>NZ_JAPZBE010000004.1:0-9235 GCF_027460285.1 Micromonospora sp. WMMC273 | reverse complement strand
GCGTCCTCCAACGGATAGGCGCACGCGAGGCATTCACCCAGCGAGCGCGGGATGTAGTAGGGCCGGACGTGCCGGCAGGTCGGGCAGGTACGGCGGGCGAGCAGCGCGGCGCGGACCGCGCGGAGTTGGGCGGGGGTGGCGGTGCGCTTCGGCCGGGCCAGGTCGACCCGGTAGAGGTAGGCGGCGCGGGTGCCGCCGACGCCGCGCCACAGCACTTGAGCGGCGATCGGCTGACCACCGGGCCGCAGCCCGGCAGAGCGGAGTTGGCGGCGGGTGGCGTAGCCAGGCGGGGCACCCTTCCACCAGAAGGTGGGGATGCCGTACCGCGCTCCGTCCGGATCGTGGAAGGCGGCGCGGATGCGGGACATCAGGCCGCGCGGTGCGGGGTGGGGTGGGCGGTCAGGTCGGCAGCGGCGCGGGTGACGCGGGCCTCGGCCCGGCGCAACCGCCGCCAGTCCAGCGGCGAGGGGCCGCCGTGGTCCTCGGCGTAGAGCATCGTGATCTCGGCGTCGAGCACGTCCAGCTCGGCGGCGATCAGCGGCCACTCCGTCTCGATCGCGGCCAGGTCGGCGGCGGTCGGCTCGGCGGCCACGGGGGCAAGGTGCTTCCTCACGGGAAACCTCCGGGAGAGTCGCTGTAGTCGGGGAGCCCGGGGTGCGACCAGACCGGCCGCACCCCGGGACGAACAGAGATCAAGAGGCAGAAGTCCATGCCGCGCGCCGGATCCGGCCCGCTCGCCCTGCTCGCTCGGGATCTACCGAGGTCGGCCACCGTGTGGCTCAAGGCGGGGATGCCGCAGACGGATCTACGCGGCGCTTCTGCTGTTCAGTTCTCAATGACCAAGTGCGCGGGTGGCTCGTGGGCGCGCAGCGCCGCGAAGCGCTGCCTTCCCCGGGACCAACCGGCGTAGCTGATTTCAGCGCTAAAATTAGCGCTGATGTTGTGCGGTGTCAACGAGGGTGGAGGAACTAGGATCAGCGGATCAGGCAGTCAGACAGGGAGGCAGTCGGTGGAGGATTGGCAGGCGGTAGCCAGTGCCATGAACAGCCGGATGACCGAGTTGCCGATGACCCAGCAGGAGTTGGCCGAGCGATCGAAGGTGTCGGTTGCGACCCTGCGTGAGCTGCAATACGCGACCGCGACTCGCAAGCGGTCCGCGCGGACGCTCGCCGCGATCTCTGAGGCTCTCGGCTGGCCGAACGACTACCTCCGCGCCGTACTGACCGGGGCCACCCCCCCGGGCGGCAGCGGGAAGGCAGAACGGGCGGACAGTTCCTCCTTGGTGCTCGCGCGGCTGGATCAGCTCCACGCCGAAGTGCGGCGGCTCGCGGATGCTGTTGAGCGGATCGCGGTCGATGTCGGTCATGGCGACAAGGACACCAGTTCCGGACGCGCATCCAAACGCCGTTCACCAGGCGAGTAAGCGCCGTTCACTAGGCACCAACTAGGCACGGGGTGGTGCGCGGCCCGGTGCCTATGCCAGCAAAGGAGGGCGGCTATGCCTGCTCGCGCCAGAGATGCCACCCCGAATTTCGCGCTCTACAACCTCCGCGACGCTGCGGGTGAAACTCAGCAGGACGTGGCGGACGGGCTCAATCACCTTGGGGCGGGGCGCGGGAAGCGACTGGCCGTCACCGCCAACCAGGTGAGCAGGTGGGAGCGGGGAATCACGTTCCCGTCGGCGCTCTACCGGCAGCTTCTTGCCGAGCACTTCGGCGTATCGGTGCAGGATCTTGGCCTGACGCGGCAGCGCGTCACGCCGCAGCAACGCGGTAATCCCGAGAACGACTCCGGAGGTTTCGCGATCCACCAGGAATCCGAGTCTCACCCGCACGCCGAGGAAAGCCAGGAAGAGTGGCGGGCTGTCCGCCGGAAGTTGAACATCCACCGGGTGCAGCTCGCGCGGGAGGCAGCGCGGCTCTACGACGCGAAGGACCGGGTAGGCGACACTGGCCTGATCGCGCCACCGGAATGGCTGCCGTCGACCCCCATCGAGTTGACGCAGTTCGGCATCGGCCTCGCGCCAGAAGGGACCACCCCTGCCGTCACCGGTACCGAAGACGCGTCGGCCTGCGTACGGCCGTTGGCGTCGGACGGACGGCGCCACCAGCGCTACAGCCTCGCTCTGCGGGACGTCGAACAGCCCCGGCTCTTTGAGAACCGGCTCGCCTGGCATCTCGCGGGAGTCGACTGGAGCCAGCCCGACCAAGCACTCACCTTCACCACCGGCACGTACTTCGGTGGTGTCGACGTCTCAGAGGCGCTCGCGCACGAGATGGCGATGTACCACGTTGCGGGCGACGGAAGCGGCGTCCTGCCAGCGTCCTGGCGGAACCTGGGCTTTCGGCGGCTTGTCGGTGACCCGTTCACGCCGAGCCGTCGGCCGACGGCACCGTCAACCGACACACTCACCCTGCGGGTGGACGAAGACGGGGTGTCCTTCGTGCTGCACAACCGGGCGGCCGGCAACGTAGCCGTGGCTGGGGGAATGCTGCACATCATGCCGGCGGGGGTTTTCCAGCCGTCGAGCGTCCTACCGGCGGCCTTGGCGGCGGACTTCGATCTGTGGCGCAACATGATGCGGGAGTACAGCGAGGAATTTCTGGGCACGGCCGAACACGGTGGTGACGGTGAGCCGGCGGATTACACCGCAGAGCCGCTGGCAAGCTTCCAACGCGCCTACGCGGCGGGTGGGATACGAGTCTTCTGCCTCGGCGTCGCGCTCGACGCGCTCACTCTCTGGGGCGAAATCTTGACCGTGGCCGTGTTCGATGGCCCTACCTATGACCGCCTATTCGCCGATATGGTCAGCGCCAACGACGAGGGAACCGTGGTAAAGACCGGGCGGGTACGGCCCACATCGGCACTGCCATTCACCCGCCACACCATCGACGAACTGACCGCCAGCGGGCGGCTAGCTCCGGCGGCAGCCGGCTGCATCCAGCTCGCGTGGGAGCACCGCCGCACGATCCTGGGGAGAGGCTGACGTGCACGTGCTGATAACCGGTGGCCTCGGATTTCTCGGCCGCGCCGTCGCCCGTGACCTACTCACCGCCGGACACCGGGTCACCGTCATGAGCCGGGGTCGCGGGGACCGCAACCCACCCGCTGATGTCGCGATCGTGACGGGAGACATCCGAGACCGCGCCCGGGTCGCCCAGATCTTCAAGGACGGCGGATATGAGGGAGTCGTTCATCTGGCTGCGTTGACCAGCGGCCGGGACTCGTTCGCCGACCCGCTGAGCTACTTCGACGTCAACGAGACCGGCACCCTGAACCTGCTCATGGCTCTCGACACCGCGCGGACGACCACCGACCCCGTCGCCCTGGTTTTCGCCTCCACCAACATCGTCTACGGATCGCAGCACCAAGGCGCGCTCTCCGAAGACCTCCCCCCGCACCCCGAGAGCCCATACGCGGCTTCGAAGGTCGCCGCCGAGCACATGGTCGCCGCCTACACGGCGACCGGGGCAGTCGGAGCGATCATCGTTCGGCCCTTTAACATCGCCGGAGCCGTCGACGGGGTCACCGACACCGACCGCGCACGGATCATCCCGAACGTCTTCCGTGCGATCAGCGGCCAGCTCGACCACGTCACCCTCAACGGCGACGGATCAGCAGTCCGAGACTTCGTCCACGTCGCCGACGTCGCCACTGCCATCCGGCAGAGTCTGGCTGCCTGCACCCCCGGCACCTGCCCGACCATCAACCTCGGCTCCGGTATCGGAACGAGCATGGCCACCGTGGTGGCCACCGCCGAGCAGATCACCGGCCTTCGGGTGACCGTCCACCGCCAGCCACCCAAGCCCGAGCCGCCAAACCTGATTGCCGACATCAGCCGCGCTCAAGCCCTTCTGGGGTGGATGCCGGCAAGGTCCAAGCTCAGCGACATCCTCACTGATGTATGGGAAGCGTGGCCTAACAACCAGTCGTGTCGCATAGGCTATCGCCGACATGAAGAGAGGTGAGGGCTAGTGGTCAGCGACGCTCCGACCTCGAAGCCTGCGAGGAAAGCGCGGCGCTCTGCCGTTTGCGTTATCAATGACTGAAATGAGCCGCTCGACTTGCTCTCGAAGATCGAAGCGGTCCAAATCCTTAACTCCTATACGCTTGCACGCCCTGTGCGCGATCGCCACCTTGTCCGGAACCGAGTTAGTCTTCATCTTCAACGGCTGGTCCCACTGCCCAAGCTGCGAAGCCAACTGAAGCCTTGGATGGACCGCACGAACGGCTTCGCGTAGGATTTCAGGGCTTATATAATTTTCAATTGTATAACACTTCGTGATCCACGCGAATCCCGGACCGCTTGATTCACTAAACCCTTCTTCGACTCGCTTCTTTGTGGGGTCTAGATGCTGGCGGGCGCTTGTTTTGTCACTATCAATAAGGACGACAAGGTGACGGTTTAGCCGTCGCAACGAGATGAACTCTTCAATCTCGGCCTGCTGCGACGCGCTCGCCAACCCGCCGCTGGCCGGATCCTTGGGACTTATATGACGAAGAAGCCTGCCGCCATAAAACATGATTGAATAATCAATACCCTCGACGAGATCAGGTGCAAGTAAGGTCAGCCAGCGATGCAAGTAGATTCGATCGGAGGGGCCCTCCACCCAGATCACGGAATTAGCTTGCAGCAGGTCTGAAGGCCTGTAGCCTAGATCGGCACACAGGCTGGCAATCTCGTGTGGAGTTACTGCCGCCTCCACTCGCGTTCCATCCTCGGGCCCATGCGTCAGATGAAAGATGCGTCCCGCATCATAGTCCAACAGGTGCGCAGAGTGGGTAGCAATAAGGTATTGATTCGTAGTCTCATGCGACAGGTACTTGATGAGTCGCCTCTGCAAAAGTGGATGCAGGTGGACTTCTGGCTCCTCGATGCAAACAATTTGCCGATCAAGCAAAGTCGCGGCAGCCGCAAGCATGATCACCTGCTGGACGCCAGTGCCCAAGCTCTCCAAGGGCAGCAGGTCTCCACTCCGCTCCACGAGAATAGTCTTGGCGTCATGAGGAATACTTAAAACGGCGCTGGCATCGTCGAGAATGTACTTAACGAATTCGTTGATCCGGTCAAATTTCTTCCGGTCACCGCTGTTATCCAGGTCAGGCCGCTCTAGCTGCTCAAGCCGTTCAACTAGTCCAACACCATTGAAATAACCCAAAAGCTCGGCACCATGCACGCTTGGTCGAACCTGCCTGAATGCCTCTATTGAACGCACTGTTGGCAACTTATCCGGATTAGGCACGAAGTGGGAAAGGATCACACCCACCGGTTGTTCTAGTATATTGCCACCCGAATACTGCTGCTTAGTGAGAAGGTTTCCCGCCAGTTGCAACGCATTAAAGTCGTCCCGTGTGAAGGTCGACGCAATTTCTTTAACCTGATCCGCCGGCACTTGCCATTTGTGCCTAAGTGGCTCGCCTGGCTGTCGATAGGCATTCGAATCGGCTACACTCTCAAATCGAAACCATAGCAACCCCCCGGGTCCAGAGAGTTGCGGGCTATCCATCAACCTCTTTAAAACATCCGCAGGGCTGCTGCGAGTGCCGTAGCTCGGAGACCGAAAATCTCTCTCAAGAATCTCGGTGGAGGGTCGGGGCGTTGCCAAATACAGTTGAGGCTTCCAATTCTGCGGCAATGTTCGCCTGGGGCGGTCGATCCCTTCGAACGGCTCTGGATCCTTGCGGAGATACTTGTTAACGAAACGCAGAACGTTAGACTTTCCGGCATTGTTCTGCCCTGCGAGAAGGGTAACGCTTCCAAGCGGCTGGAAATATTGTGGAACCAGGAAGCTCCGGTAGCCTGACACACCGAACGCCTTGATCAATGGTTCTTTGGCCACGATATCGTCCATCCCTCAACCCACCTCGGCCTGACAGCCTGACACACGTGCATGGCCACCCGCGTCCTCCTAACGAACAGAGGCGTGTCGTGTGCGTAGGTGCACCGCTCCTGTGCCATATGCGTGCCAAAGTCGCCCACGCCTACGCGCCCCTGCCAGCGCTTGCCCAGGTCAAAGGCAGGGTGCGACCAGCGCTCGTACCGCCCTCCGGAGGCGGGAGCGCAGGTTCGAATCCTGCCGGGGGCACCTTCCATGAACAGCACGAAAAGGCCCCTGACCAGGCGAAACCCGGTCAGGGGCCTTCATCATGTGTCCGGTCATGTCCGGCCGTCACCGGCCCGTGGCGGGCATCTGTGCCAAATGCGTGCCACGGAACGCGGGTGCCCTCAGCCGTGCCCGAGCGCTCTTTCGATGCGCTGCCGGAGAGCCGCGTCACCGCCGTCAAGGCACTTGGCATAGATCCTGAGCAGCACCTCCACGGACTGCCCCGCCCACTCGGCCACCTGCGTCGGCGGCACTCCCCCGTTGAGCCAGGTCGACACGGCAGCGTGCCGCAGGTCGTACGGGGTACGGGCCAGCGGCGAGGCATGCACCTCGGGCGTGAACACGGCGGCCCGCGCCCACCGCCACACACGGTTGATCGTGCCCTTGGGAAGTTCCTCCTTGTTGCGCTCCCCCACGAACAGGCGACCGTTCGGCCCGTAGCCGAACAGCCCGACGTGCGCGTGAATGATCGCGGTCAGCTCGGGCGGACAGGGAACCGTTCGCGTCTCCCCTCGTGCTCGCTGCTTGAGTTGTCGGCTGTCGCGGTTCTTTCCGCTGTCGGTCCATTCACGACCGGCGTGCGGATCGGCACCGTCAAGGGTGAATTCCCCCCAACCTTTATCGGGCAGGTGTAGGTTCGGTTTGGCGAGGCGCACGGCTTCCTCCGGGCGGAGTGCGGCGTAGTACAGGCAGGCGTAGAAAGCCACCATGCGCGGACCGATACGGCCCTGCTCTCGCACCCCTTCCAACAGGGTTCGCACCTGCACCGGGTTAGCGACCGAGCGCCGGTCGATGGTGGAGACGGTTCTCGGTGGCTTCCATTTCAGCTTTGGAAGCGGGTTTGCCGGCAAGAGTCGCCTCTCCACCGCGTATTCGATCGCGGTGTTGAATATCTTCCGGCGTCGGCTGATGACGCTCGGGGCGGCCGGCGCTCCGTCGAGTCGAACGGTGAGGCCGTCCAACACCGGGCGCAGCACTTCGGCGCGGCTGAGGCTTGCCACGTCACGGGTGTTCCGCCGCACCCAATCGAGCGTCTTCCGCACCTGGTCGGGCACGTTGTCGGCCGTGCGGCGCGGGGTGTTGAAGGCCCAGCGGCTGAGGGCGTAGCGGAGCACTTTGCCGTCTGGGCGACCCCTCGCGTTGGTCAGCAGGAGCACCGTTAGCGCCGTCAGGGCTTCCGCGTGTGTACGCCTGGTCGTGGCGGCCACGTGCGGCCATTTCATGTCGGCGAAAGCGCAAGCCAGGTCGTACCAGGACATGACGGCGGTGTCACGGCGCATTGAGATCGGATAGCCTGTTTCGATATCGAACGCCTCACCCTTGCGGGACGCGGTGACCAGCTCGGAGCGGAAGCCCTCCGCGAGAGCCTTTGTCTTGAAGACCTGCTTCTGTCGCCGCTCGGCCACGCGCCAGCGGACGCGATAGGTGCAGCCCCTCTGCCCTTCGTATGTTTCGATTGACCAGATACGCACTTCGTAGGTGGTGTTCAAGCAGCCTCCTCATAGAGCGATTCAAGCCAGGATTCGTAGTCGCGGCGTTCGATCCGAATCTCGCCGTTCGGCAGCTTGCGGGCCGGTGGCCCCTTTCGCTTTGCTCGCCAGTCGTAGAAGGTTGACCGGCTAATTCCGAGGTCGTCGCAAACATCGGCGATGGTGAGGTGACGAGCGGTGCGAGTCGTCCCCCGCTCCGGCCGCTTCGGGACAGTCATGGGCGGGTGTCCTCCCTCGGGGTGGCGTGGAGGTAGATGCGCTGGAACATCTGGGAGCGGCGGTCGGGGTAGGGGCGGCTGACCTGCTGGATGTGCAGCACTTGGGCGATGGCGGTGAGCGCTGCGGCTGTTTCAGCGGGTGTGCCGTGCAGCCTGATTCGCACGGTGAGCGCCTTTCGGTCGGTGCGGGTCGGGCGTGGAGGGTGTGGGTGGCGGTGCGGCAGAGCGGCGCAGGGCGGCCCGCTGAGAGCGACGGAGACGCGAGATCCGAACAGAGTTGGTGTAAGGCATAGGGCAGATCCGTCTGTGTGGCTCTCAGCGGGCCGGTCTACGTCGATGGGTTGCGGTCGATTGAGGCTCGTTGTGGGAGGGGCTGAACCATCTCCGCATCTCCGCATCTCCGCAAACATGGCTGTGAGCTGGGCGAATGCTTGCGGAGATGCGGAGTTCCACTGAGGGGGATCTCCGCAAGAGACCGTGATCTCCGCAAGATCGTGCGGAGATGCGGAGATCGATGATTCCTGATGGTTTGATCTCCGCAGGCTGTTTTCCCTGGTGGTGGCGGGTTGGTGCGGCGTTGCGGAGATGCGGAGATGGTTCAGCGGGTTTCAGCCGTGGTGGCGTTCGACCCAGAAGACGGCCCGGTCGCCGCGTTCGTTCTTCCCGGCGCGGATGACGTGATCGCCGCGCCAGCGTCCGGCTTGGCCGGTGAGCAGCCGGCCGAGTTGCAGGGGGTTGGGTAGGCGGCCGTTGTGGGTGGTGATGAATTGCCCGTCCCAGGGGTCGTGTTCGTCGCTGCCGAGGTGCATTGGTTCTGCGTCGCGGCGCAGGTCAGCGGCGGTCATAGGGCGACCGGCGTGGCGGTCGTGCCAGGTGGTGAGGAACGCGCGCCAGCGCGTTTCGTCTTCATCGATTTCCCGTACCTCGGCGGCGTTGGTGAGGAAGCCGTCGATGCCGTGGTGGGCCAGGAATCCGCCGAGGGCTTGCGCCCACGGGGTGAACTGCCGCATCGACAGCCCGGCGGCCCGGTGTGCTCCCTGCCGGGTCCAGCCGAGCACCAGCACCAGGAGGTGCCACAGCACGGTGAGCTGATTCGCGGGAGCGGTGATCCACTGGTCAAGGTGTGGAATGCCGAATCCGGTCTGGTCGCGTAGTTCGGGGCGGGGCATGTCCGGGTCGAGGTGCACCCGGACGGTGCGGGAGGCCATGTCTCCGCCGACTTGCAGGTTGTTGCCGGTGGCCATCCACAGCCGGTCGTTGACGGTGGCGATGTTCCGCGACGCGCCGAGCTGCCGGTCGGACCACACGCCGTTGGTGACGAGCTGGGCGAGCACGGCGGAGTCGATGACGGTGCCCTCGGCGAGGTTGTCCCAGATGACCACGCCGACCTGTTCGGCGAACACGGCGGTGATGGACTTGCGGA
>NZ_JAPZBE010000003.1:0-20700 GCF_027460285.1 Micromonospora sp. WMMC273 | reverse complement strand
GGTCGGGGCGGTCGAGAAGACGTGGGCCGGTATGCCGCGGCACAACGTCTACACCGTGCATTCGCTGCCGCCGCCCGGGTACACCGGGATCACCTCGCTGAAGCAGTGGTATCAGGCGCACAAGCCGCTGCTGGAGTTGAAGCGCAAGGCCGAAAAGGACGCCCGCGACGCCCGCCGGGCGAAGAAAGCGCAGGCCAACGCAGTTACCCCGAATACGGGGGAACAGTCAGTTACCCCGAAAACAGGGGAACAAGTTGCCCCCGAAACGGGGGAACATGTACCCCCCTGTGGGGGGGAACATGTTGCCCCGAAAACAGGGCGGGAACCTAGAAGGGGTTTTGAACCTCCAAGAAATGAACCTCCTCCTTCTCCTGCTGTTTCCTCCGACGAGCCGCCGGAGTGGGCGGTCGCTCCTACCGCAGAGCAGGAGCAGCAGCAGTCCTCTTCGGAGGATCAGAACCCCCACGGGCTGAGCGCCGAGGAGCAGGCGTTGCACAAGGCGTGCACGACGAAGCGGCCGCGGTGGTCGGCGTCGGTGCTCGCCGAGGTCCTGGCGGACCCGTTCATCCGGGAGCGGCCGTGGCCGCTGGTCGAGCGGGCGTTCCTGATCGCGGCGGGTACGGCGAAGACGTTCACCCCGCGCCGGTTGCTGGAAGACGCCTGCCCGCACTGGGATCAGGCCGAGAAGCAACTCGTCGACGAGGCGGCGGCGGTGGCGCGGGCCGCCGCCGACCCGGTCGCCGAGACACCGCCGGGCGGTGGGGTGCCGGTGAACGTGGTGCCGGAGCAGCGTGCCGGGGACTCGAAGGCGAAGCTCGCGGCGCACCAGGCGGCGCAGGAGGCGGCGGCGCGGCGGCGGCTGGCCGGGGCGAAGACGTGAGCGGGCAGGACAGCCGCAAGCCGTTCGTGTGCCCGAGGTGCGCGGCCCGGTCGTGGCATCCGGTCGACAAGCAGGAGGGCTACTGCGGGCGGTGCAAGGCGTTCACGGCGCCGCCGGCGTCGTCGGACACGATCGCCGTGTACGCGCTGCTGGCCCGGTAGCCGGCGGTGGGCAGCGGGTATCCCCGTCGCACCTGCTCCTGCGGGTCGATGGTGGTGCTCCTGCCCACCCCGGCCGGCCCGGCGGTGCCGGTGGACCTCGGCCGTGACCCGGCCGGGAACCTCGTCACCGTCCGGCTGGGCCGCCGGGGCTGGGGCGTGCGGGAGCTGACCGAGCAGGAGAAGGCCCGGGGCACGCACCTGCCGCGGTTCACCGCGCACTGGTCGACGTGCCCGAGCCCGGAGCAGTACCGGGTGCTGGCCCGCCGGACCGCGCCGGGCACCTTCCCGGCCCGCCCGGCGCGGCGGGTGCGGTGGGGCCCGTGCACCGGCTGCGGGGACCAGCACCCCCGCGCCTACGGCACGGTGGCGTCGCCGTCGTGGTGCGACGGTTGCCGTGCGAGAAAGGGAATACCACCGGTATCCTCTTTCGACTCAACGTGGCGTCCGTGATGACCGATCGTCGGATGCCTTGATCATGGACATGTGATGTCTGATCATCGAGCCGGTTTGATGAAGTGCAGGGGGACATTGCGATGAGCACGACTGCGACTGCGCAGGACGACCAGCCCGCTCCGGTCCGGCGGCTGGCCTCGGTGCCGACAACCGGTCGCGGGACGACACCCGCGACGGTGGCTCCGGTGGTGGCGTTACCGACCCCCGCCCCGGTCGACGGCCGCCCGGCCGCCGTGGCGCTCGCCGCCCCGGGCGCGCCCGCCCGGGTGCTGCCGCTGATCCCACCGGCCCGGGTTGGCGGCTCTCCTGCCGCGAGCGGCGCGCCGACGGTGGTCATGCCCGCCGTGGCGGCCCCGGCCGACCCGGGCCCGGCGCTGGCGCTGCTGGACCTCGACGGCCGGCCGGCGGCAGGCCCGGCGGGCAACGTCGTGCCCGACCCGGACGGGCCGCGGCTGACGGTCGTGCAGGCCCCGCCGGAGCGTCCGGCGTCGGACCCGGCGCCGTGCGGGCTGATGACGCAGTGGATCGGCCAGGTGTGCCAGGACGCCGGACAGCCGCTGTCGCTGACGATCACCGGCCAGCTGCACACCATCTACGTGCACCTGCCCACCGCCGAGGTGTGGCAGGCGTGGTGCGCGCGGCTGGCCACCGACCACAAGACGGTCACCCACGACCAGCTCGTCGGCGGGATGCTCACCGGCGTGGTGTTCACCCACGGCTGGACGATCCACGTGCAGCTGCTCGGCCGTCCGGCCGCCGTCGCGGGAGGACAGCCGTGAGCGCCCGGCATCGGTACGTCCTGGAGGTCAACAACGCCGTGCTGCGGCTGGAGCCGCAGGAGGTGCTGCCGTTCGTGCGCGGGTTCGCCCAGGCGCTGAACCAGGTCCGGGAGCTGGCGGTGCTCGACACCGACGCGCCGGAGGATACCAAGCGGATGCAGGCCATGCAGATCGGCCACCAGCTCGGCTGGTGGGACTACCGCTACATCGAGAGGTAGCACCCGGGGGGTGCGGGAGGTGCGGGGGCGTGGCCGGTGGCCACGCCCCCGCCGCCGTCTCGCGGCAGGACAGCCGCGAGCGTCGCAGCGGGACACCCGCAAAATAAACCCCCCTATAGGTTGACTACTTCACGGGTAGGGGGTTAACCTATGGGTGTCACGGCGGGTCACCTGGAACGGCCCGCCAACCGAGAAGGGACACCCCACATGCCCGCCTACTTCGAAACCGGCTTCTCCGTCCGCGAGGTGCCGTGGCACGGCCTCGGCAAGATCCTCGACGAGTACCCCGGAAGCTGGGACGAGGCCCGCCGCCTCGCCGGCCTGGACTGGGAGCCGGTCGAGTTCCCCGCCTACGACATCGCCGGCGAGCCCGACGAGCGCGGCTTCGCCAAGGTCGAGGTGATCGAGGGGTTCAAGCAGATCAAGCGCTCCGACACCGGCGCCCGCCTCGACATCGCCAAGGGCACCTACCACCTCATCCCGCACAGCGAGATGGGCCAGATCCTCGAAGCGATCATGGAGAAGTCCGACGGCGAGATCCAGTACGAGACCGCCGGAGCGCTCAACGAGGGCAAGCGGGTGTGGGCCCTGGCCCGCCTCGGCGGCATCCGGGAGATCCCCGGTGATCCGTCCCCGATGCAGCCCTACATGGCCCTGCTCAACAGCCACGACGGCTCCGCCGCCCTGCGCGTCATCGCCACCAACGTGCGCATCGTCTGCGCGAACACCTGGCACGCCGCCGATATGCAGGCCGACCGCGACGGCTCGGCGTACAGCTTCAAGCACACCTCCGGGTGGAAGGACCGCGTCGAGGAGGCCAAGGTCGCCCTCGCCAAGTCCCACGCCCAGATCGAACACACGATCGAAGAGGCCCGCGCCATGTTGCAGGTGAAGGTCAACAAGATCCAGCGCAAGACCTTCATCGAGCAGTTCGCGATCTCCCGGGTCATCGAGAACACCATCGGCCGCCGCCCCACCTCCCGCACCACGCTGGAGGAGCGCCTGGCCCAGCCCCGCGTCGCCAAGGCCCTGGAAATGACGATCGGCGAGATGAACAAGCTGATCGACGGCCGGACCTGCAACGGCATCCGCGACTCCGTGTACGGCCTCGTCCAGGCCGCCGGGGAGTTCGCCGACCACATCCGGCCGTACAAGACCGAGGAGAGCTACTTCTCCCGCACCATGCTCAACGGCTACGAGCCGCTGAAGGTCGAGGCCGTGAAGCTGGCCCGCGAGGTCGTCAAGTCCGCCTGATCCGCCCGCACCCGGCCGGGTGGCCACCGCCACCCGGCCGGTTCCCATCTGCCCACGGAGGCACCGTGAACCCCACGACCCTGCCGGACCCCATCACCGACGACATGGTCCGGCTCGGCTACGTCGCCCTGTCCCTGCTGACCGACCACACGAACCTCGCGACCGTCCAACGGCACGGCCCGGCCGCCCTGCTCAACCTGCACCACGACCCGGCGTCCGTGCTCCTGCGCGCCCGCCGGGCGCTGGCCACCGCCGAAGGCCTCGGCGCGCGGGCTGTCCTGCCCGGAGACCCGCAGTGGCCCGCCCAGCTTCACGACCTGCCCGCCAACGCGATCCCGCTCTGCCTGTGGGTGCAGGGCCCGAGAATGCTGCCCGAGGCCACCGCGCAGTCGGTGTACGTCACCGGCTCCCGCGCCGCCACCGCCTACGGCACCCACCTCGCCCAGCAGCTCGCCCACGACCTCACCGACCGGTACGGCTGGACCGTCGCCTCCGGCGCGGCGTTCGGCATCGACGCCGCCGCCCTGCGCGGCGCTGCCGTCACCCGGCACAGCATGCCGCCGCTGATCGTGTCCGGCAGCGGGCTGGACAACCCGCACCCCACCGCCCACACCGACCTGTACGCCTACGCCGCCGCCGAAGGCCTCGTGGTCACCGCCGAACCCCCCGGCGCCACCCTCACCCGCGACCGCCACCACCGCCGGCTGCAGCTCGCCGCCGCGCTCACCTCCGGCGTGCTGATCGTGGAGACCACCACCCGAGGCGGCGCGATGACCCTCGCCGAGCACGCCCGCCGGATGACCCGGCCGGTGGCCGCCGTCCCCGGCCCGGTCACCTCCACCCACTCCGCAGGCTGCCACGCCCTCATCCGCGACCGGCACGCCCGCCTCGTCGGCACCGCCACCGAGGCCCACGACGCCCTCACCCCCCGATAACCCACCCCGAAAGGACAACCACGATGCGCACCTTCGCTCACAGCACCCGCGGCCACGTACGGTTCCCGACCCCACGCCCGGCCGCCAACGACACCGCCGCCCGCGACGTGTGGATCTCCTCCCGCACCCACCGCACCCCCGCCCACCGCCGGGTCGCCGGCATCCCCATCGAGGGCCAGCGCGCGGTGACCACCCGCTGCGGCTGGAACCCCCCGGGCGGCATCCTCGTCACCCGCACCGAAGCCGCCGGGCTTCAGGCCATGCCCTGCCTCGCCTGCTTCCCCCCGCAGGCCACCCCCCGCACCTGACCCCCACCGCAGGTCACCCCGGGCCACCCACCGGCCCGGGGTGACCCCATATCACCCCCAGCTAGTTGATCATCTTCTGTGGAGTCGGTACCATCCCCGACGTTCCCACGACCGCCTGGACCGGCCTGGGAACCACCCACCGAGAAAGGCCCACCGCACCTATGACCGGCCCACCCCGACCCGTCTGCGTAGCCCTCAACCGGCCTGGCACCGCCGTTCCCGGCCCGAACCGGGCTACCCTGACCCCCGCCGCGACCGCCACCAGGCGCGACCGGCACCATCACGGAGTCGACGCGAACTGTCGCCAGCTCGCACCGACACCCACCAACGTCCGCGTCACCGACCGGCCGACCCCGCCCACCGTGCGCCGGGTCGACCACCCGGAAGGAGCTGTCCTCACCATGTCCACCGGCACCTCACCGGCCGTGCCCGCACCGCGGGTCGCGGCCGTCGACGTCGTGGCCCCGCACCACGACACCCCGGAACCCCTCGGCCGCCGCCTGGCCTTCATCAACAACAAGGGCGGCGTCGGCAAGACCCTGATCACCGCCATGGCCGCCTCCGGGCTGGCCGCTCGAGGCCGCCGCGTCCTCGTCGTCGACATGGACCCCCAGGCCAACCTCACCGGCCGCGTCGCCGCCGAGGTCGGCCCGAACGGCAGCATCGGCGACGTCCTCGCCCGCCGGGAGAAGGGCGGCGCCCGCGCCGCGATCGTCCGCTGCGGCTGGGACAGCCCCGAAGCCCAGCTGATCGACGTGCTCCCGGCGAGCCTGTCCCTGGAAGACCGCAACAGCGAAGCCGCGGTACCCGGCTCGCACCAGCGCCTCAACCGCGTGCTCTACGGCGTCACCGACGACTACGACTACACCCTGTTCGACTGCCGGCCCGCCCTCGGCCACCTGGAACAGAACGTCGTGCAGAGCCTGGAAGCCGAGAACGGCGACGGCGTCTACATCGTGGCCGAACCCCACAAGGACGCCATCACCGGCGCGCAGCGCGTCCTCGCCGAAGTCGAGGAATGGGCCGACCAGCTCGACATCGACGTCGACATCCTCGGCGTCATCGTCAACCTCGTCGTGTCCAACACCAAGCTGCACCAGGGCCGGGTCAAGTCCATCCCCGCCTCCCTCGGCGACAACGCCCCGCCGGTCCTCACACCGCACATCCCCCGGCTCACCCGCATCGCCGAGGTGACCGACCTCGCCGTGCCGATGCTCTACGACCCCCGCCTGCGCCGTGAGGGCGTGGTCGACATGATGAAGCAGCTCGCCGCGGCGATCGACGTCGGAGCGGACGCATGACGGCCAACGGCTTCGACCAGCCGGTGCAGCCGCACAACGTGCCCCGCCGGCGTGGACGCCGCGACCCGGACGAGCAGCCCGCCACCCCGGCCCCGGCACGCGCCGAGCCCGCCCCCGCCCCGGCACCCGCCCCGGCACCCGCCCCGGCACCCGCCCCGGCACCTGCCCCGGCACCGGCTCCCGAACCGGCCCCGGTACGCACCGCCGAGCCGACCGGCGCGACCTCCCTCGACCGCGTCCTCAGCAACCCGGCCCCGGCACAGACCGTCGCCAGCGCCGTGTCCGTGACGGACCTGCTGGAGCTGCGCAAGAAGCGCCGCGACCCCATGACCGACTGGTCCCGCGACGGCACCCGCCTCACCAAGTGGATCCAGGCCGCCGTCAAGCTCCAAGCGGACATGACCGGCTACCAGCAGCAGGAGGTCATCCGCGACGCCCTGCTCGGCCGCGTACCGCTGTCCCCGCAGCTCCTCGACGCCGCATTCGAAGCTGAGTACGGCTACCCGCGCACCGATCTGCGCGACTGACCACGCACCACCCGGGGCCGGCCCGGGGCGACGCCTCCCCACCCAGGGGAACGCACGCCCCGGCCGGCCCTCCTTCATGCCCACCCACCTGCACAGCTAGCAGCACAGCTAGCCACGCTGCTAGCAGACTGGCTAGCAAGCTAGCTAGCAGATCACGGGGCCCCGTACGGGGCTAGCCACGTGGCCCCGTGACCACCGGCCCGCCCGCGTCACCGGCAAGCTACCCGCACACCCGCCGGACCACCGTGCCGCCCGGCCACCCGCACGCCGGGGCAGACCGCCTCGTGCCGACCCTCGCCACCGCGTACCCGCCGGACCACCCGGTCACCTCGACAGCCACCCGGACAGCAGACCAGACACCCGCCCGGACACCGGTCCGGACAACCAGACGCCCACGAACCCGCTCACCAGCCCGCGCGCCCGGACAACCACCCGGACAACCAGCCGCCCACCGGCCTGCTCACCAGCCCGCACGCCCGGACACCGGATCGGACAACCACCCCGGCCCCTGACCACCCGCCAGCCCTCGACCCGGGCCACCCGCCCGCCTCAGCACCCGACCACCCGGCCGCCCGGTCGGCGACCCGCCCGGCCGCCTCCACACGCGACCGCCCGCCGAGCCGCCCGGCGCCGCACCTCACCGCCGACGCCACCCACCCCGCACCAGCCCTCGCGGCAGGACACCCCGCAACCCGGCGCAGGCCCCGGCAGGAGCAGACGCATGAAGCCTCCGTCCGGCCGGATCGAAACCGGCGTCACGCCCGTCGAGGGCCTGAAGATCATCAACCTGTGGGAGACCCGGCCGACGCTGCCCGACGCCGGAGTCGACGTGCACGGCGCGCCCGCCCGAGGCCTGCCGCTGCACACCAACGGCCACCTCGGCGCGGACATGCTGCACGTCGCCGCCGGGAAGCAGTTCCCGGTGCACACCCACCCCGGCGACCACCTGCTGTACTGCCTGTCCGGTGAGGGCACCATGTCCATCGCCGGGAAGACGTACCGGATCTTCCCGGGCGACCTGTACATGGTCGACGGGGAGGTGCCGCACGCCGTCGGCGCGATCACCGATCACGTCATCGTCGCGATCGGGTCGCCGCACAAGCCGGTCGACTCCCCCGAGCGGATGACGTTCGTGGACTGGACCGGCCGGCTGGTCGACACCCCGCTGCTGGCCACCGACCCGGTGCCCCCGCCGGAGGCGTGAGCGGTGCTCGGCCGTAAGCAGGCCCTCGCCGACAACCAGGTGTGGACCGACGCGATGCACCGCGCCGCCGAGCTGGTCACCGACACCGAGCTGGACGACCTCATCGGCCGGGCCGTCGAGGGCATCCGCGCCGAGCAGGCCGCAGGCCGGGTGATCGGCTACGGCTGGTCCGGCGGGAAAGACTCCCAGGCGCTGCGGTACGTCATGGACGCCGCCGGAGTCTCGGACTGCGTCCTCGGGATCACCGCCGGGCTGGAATGGCCCGCCATGCTGCGGTGGCTCACCGACCACATGCCGCCGGCCTGCGACGTGATCGCCGCCCCGCTGGACCTGCACTGGCTCGCCGCCCACCCGCACATGCTGTTCCCGCAGGGCGCGGACGGGTCGAAGTGGTTCGGGCTGGTGCAGCACAAGGCCCAGCGGGACTTCTACGTCCGCCGTCAGCTCGACCTCCTCGCGCTCGGCCGCCGCCGCAAGGACGGCAACTACATCGGCCCCAAGGGCGCCGACCGGTACACCAACCGCGCCGGGATCACCCGCTGGTCCCCGATCGCCGACTGGACCCACGAACAGATGTTCGCGCTTCTCGTGCGGCGGGAGGTGCCGCTACCGCCCTGCTACGGCTGGCCGCGCGGCTGGCAGATCGGTACCGGCGCGTGGCCGGCCCGCCAGTGGACGACCAGCCCGGACCACGGCTGGTCCGAGTGCTGGCAGATCGACCCGGACGTGGTCCGGCACGCCGCCACGGTGCTGCCGCAGGCCGCCGACTGGCTGACGCGAACGGGGAACGGCTGATGTGCGGGATCTTCGCCTACGCCGGGTCGGTGCCGCCGGAGACCGGGCACCTCGCCGCCGCCGCGTCCGGCGCCGCACGCCGCGGTCCGCACGGCCACGGGTGGATAGCCCGCAACCCGGACGGGCGGCACCACCTCCACACCGCCCTCGGCCCGCTCACCCACACCGCCCTGCACCGCATCCCGGCCACCGCCACCGCCCTGCTCGGCCACGCCCGCATGGCCACCGTCGGCCGGTACGACGACCCGGACGCCCTGCAACCGTGGCTGGTGAACGCCGCAGACGGCCGGGTCCACGCCGTGGTGCACAACGGCAACGTCTACAACGCCGACCGGCTGTCCGACCGGCCCGGCGCGGTCACCGACTCCCACGCCCTCGCCCTCGCCTACGCCGACCTGCGCGCCGCCGGCCTGACCCCGCCCGTGGCGATCAAGGCGCTGGTCGACCGGGCGCAGCAGCACGCCTGGGTAATCGCCGTGCTCGACAGCGACGGCCGGCTCTACGGCCACCGCCACCGCCACCCCCTCTACACCTGCACCGCCGGGTCCGGGGCCGTGTACTGGACCTCACAGCCCTGCTGCCGTACGGCGGTCCCGCTACCCGAGCTGACCGTGTTCACCGCTCTGGAAGGCTCCTGATGGCCAGCAAACGCCGGTCCAGCAACGGCGGGCACATGCTCAAACCGGTCCCGCTCGACCAGGACGTCTACACCCTGGCCCTCGAACGCACCGCCTACGTCTTCGACCAGTTCGACCACGTCGTGGTGTCGTTCTCCGGCGGGAAAGACTCCACCGCGGTGTTGCAGGTCGCGTTGGAGGTGGCGCACTCACACCCGCGGTTCGCCCGGCACCTGCCGCTGCGCACGGTGTTCTTCGACGAAGAGGCGATCCCGTACGAGACGGAGCAGTACGTCCGGCGGATCTCGCAGCGCGACGACGTCGCGTTGGAGTGGTACTGCCTGCCGGTCCGGCACCGTAACGCCTGCTCCCGCACCGAGCCGTACTGGTGGCCGTGGGCGCCGGAAGCCCGCGACAAGTGGTGCCGCCCGCTGCCGCCGGAGGCGATCACCGAGCTGGCCGGGTTCCCGACCTGGCCGCCGATGGACCGCCTGTCGATCCCGAACCTCAACGGCCTGCTCGTGCCCGCCCACCTCGGCAACGTCGCGATGCTGATGGGCATCCGGGCGCAGGAGTCCCCGAACCGCCGCCGGGCCGTCAAGCTCCACAAGGTCGACAACTTCATCATCAAGTTCGATGAAGGCACCTCCCAGGGCAACGTGTACAAGGCGTACCCCATCTACGACTGGATGACCTCCGACGTGTGGACCGCCCCGGCCCTGCACGGCTGGGACTACAACCGGGCGTACGACCTGATGGAGATGGCCGGCGTCAGCGCGTTCTCGCAACGCTGCTCGCCGGCGTTCGGTGAAGAGCCGATCCAACGGCTCGACACCTACGCCAAGTGCTTCCCCGACGTGTGGGCGATGATGGCCGAACGGCTGCCCGGCGTCGGCGCGGCCCTGCGCTACGCCCGCACCGAGCTGTACGGCTTCGGCACCCGCCCGGAGAAACCCGCCGGGCTGCCCTGGTCGGAGTTCCTGGCCCTCTACGCCAGCAAGCACGGCGACCTCACCCGCCGGCAGGTCACCAACCGGCTGCGTACCGAGATCCGCCGCCACTACCGCAAGACCACCCACCCCATCCTGGAAAACACCCCCCACCCGCTGACCGGCGTGTCCTACAAGTTCCTGCTGCCGCTGGCCATGCGCGGTGACCTCAAGGAACGCCGCCAGGCGTACAAGCTGCTCGACAACGAGCCGGGCACCGGCCTGCCGACCGTCGGGATCTGGCGCCGCTACGCCGAGGAACTCACCCAGATCCTCGCCGCCGGCCGGTTCCACGAGCTGGGCCACCCCGGCGACCCGCCCGCCGACCCGTGGGCGCTGCTGCCCGACTACGCCCGCCAGGAGGTGTGATGCCCGCCAGCCCGGCCCGGGTCGACCCCGGCGACATCAAGAACAAGAAGCGCCAGTCCCGCGACCGCATCGACGTGGACCGGTCGGTGTACGACCTGGCCTGCGAGCGCATGGAGGTGATCTTCGACCTGCACGACACGGTGATGATCGCCTTCTCCGGCGGGAAAGACTCCACCGCCGTGCTGAACGTGGCGTTGCAGGTCGCGCACTCCCATCCCCGCCACGCCCGGCACCTGCCGCTGCGCACCTACTTCTACGACGAAGAGGCCATCCCGTACGAGACGGAGGAGTACGTCCGGCGGGTGTCCCAACGCGACGACGTGGACCTCACCTGGTACTGCGTGCCGTTCAAACACCGCAACGCCTGCTCCCGCACCTCGCCGTGGTGGTGGCCGTGGGCGCCGGAAGCCGAAGCCCTGTGGTGCCGGCCGATGCCGCCGGAGGCGGTCACCACCCTGCCCGGCTTCCCGATCTGGCCGCCGGAGGCCCGCCTGACCGCCCCCGACGCCAACGGGCTGATCGCCCCGCCGTCGCTCGGGAACGTGGCCATGGTGATGGGCATCCGCGCGCAGGAGTCCCTGACCCGCTACCGGGCCCTGGTGCGCGCCGGAGGCCGGGAGCACAACTACCTGATCAAGTTCGACGACGCCACCGCCAAGGGCAACCTGTGGAAGGCGTACCCCATCTACGACTGGCGCACCGAAGACGTGTGGACCGCCCCCGCCCTCATGGGCTGGGACTACAACCGCGCGTACGACCGCCTCGAGATGGCCGGCCTCGGCCACTCCGCGCAGCGCTGCTCCCCGGCCTTCGGCGAGGAGCCGCTAGAAAAGCTGCACACCTACGCCTCCTGCTTCCCCGAGGTGTGGGCCAAGATGGTCGACCGGGTACCCGGCGTCGGCGCCGCCGGCCGGTACGCCCGCACCGAGCTGTACGGCTACCGGGGCCGGCCGGAGAAACCCGCCGGGATGACCTGGCCGCAGTTCATCACCCACTACGTCGGGAAGTTCCGGCCCGGCGACCAGAAGTTCGTCGCGTCCCGGCTGCGCGACGAGATCCTGCTGCACTACCGCAAGACCACCACCCCGATCACCCGCAAGACCCGCCACCCGGTCACCGGCATCAGCTGGGAATGGCTGCTGATGCTGGCCATGCGCGGGGACTTCAAGGGCCGTAAGCAGGCCGGGAACGAGTCGTCGGCCTACGGCAGCCCGGAGTGGGCCCGCCTGTGGCACAAGTACATCGACGAACTCGCCTCCACGATCGCTGATGGTCTGCTGCCCGACCTCGCGCATCCCGGCACGGTGCCCGAGGACCTGTACGTGCTGCTGCCCGCCGAGCTGCGGGACGGTAGCTCATGATCAGTTTTCGGTTAATGTCAGCTAGTGACAGTTCTCAATACCGAATTGGCGTGGCTGGCCGGACTGTGGGACGGCGAAGGCTCGGTCGGAATCAACCGGAACCACCGCCGGGGAGCCAACAGCGAGGGCTTCAACGTCTTCCCTCAAGTGCAAATCCAGATGACCCACTTTCCGACTATCGACCGGGTCGTGGACCTCATCAAAAGCATGGGATGCCAGGTGGTGTCCTACCACTGGGCCGAAAAGCAGGCCCATCACAAGCGAGCCTGCGGCCTGCGGATCACCCGCACCGGTTACGTCCTCACGATGGCCACGGCGCTCCTGCCGTACTCGGTCACGAAGGTCGAGCAGTGGACGCTGGTCAAGGAGTTCTGCGAGCTGCGGATCGCGCGTCAGGGATTGGGAAGTCATGGCCAGCTCAAACGGGGCGGCCGTCAAGGATGGTGGGTGCCGTACAGTGAGCGCGAAATCGAACTCTACAACCTCATTGGTCGCTGCAATCGGCGTGGACTGCCAGCCGCTGTCGAACGTGGAATGGGTGCCCCGGGACCTTCTGTCCGCGAACAACTGGAATCCGAATAAGGCCGCGCCGCCCGAGCAGCGGCTCTTGAAGACCTCCATCCTGGAGAACGGCTGGACCCAACCGATCGTCGTGCGGGAGTTCGACGGCGGACAGCGGTTGGAGATCGTCGACGGCTACCACCGGTGGATGACGTCGGCGGACCCCGAGGTCCGCTCGCTGACCGACGGGTACGTGCCGATCGTCCGGCTGCCGGAATGCCCGGAAGACCTCGCGATCATGGCCACCGTCCGGCACAACCGGGCCAGAGGCACCCACCACGTTCTCGGCATGGCCGACCTGGTCGACCGGCTGCTGTCCTCCGGCCTGTCCCGCGAGGAGATGGGCCGCCGGCTCGGCATGGACGCGGAAGAGGTCGACCGGCTCGCCGACCGCGGTCAGATGACCAAGCGCGGCGCGGCCGCCGGGTTCAACACCGGCTGGACCGTCTGATGGCCACCCCCGGCCGGGTACCGCCGCTGCACGTCGACCAGCTCCCGATCGGCGGCCGGTGGGTGATGCCCGCCAGCTCCCGCCGGGTCACGGTGGTCAACCCGGCCACCCTCGATGAGGTCGGGTCGTGCCCGCTGGCCGACGAGACCGACATCGACCGGGCGGTCACCGCCGCCCGGCAAGCGTTCGACTCCGGCCCGTGGCCGCGGTTCCACCCCCGCGACCGGGCGATGGTGCTGTCCCGGCTGCTGGACGTCTACGCCGCCCGGCAGGCGGAGATGGCGGACCTGATCACCGCCGAGACGGGCAGCCCGGCCCGGTTCACCGCACAGACCGAACACCCGCTGGAGATCCTGCGTTTCTACATCGACCTCGCCGGCCGGTTCCCGTGGCAGGAGCACCGCGGCAGCGGCACGCAGATCTTCCGCGAGCCGGTCGGAGTCGTCGCCGCGGTGGTGCCGTGGAACATGCCGCAGAAGACCATCCTGATGAAGCTGGTGCCCGCCCTGCTCGCCGGCTGCACGGTGGTGGTCAAGCCTGCGGAGGAGACCCCGCTGGACGCGCTGCTGCTGGCCGACATCCTCGACAGCGCGGGCCTGCCGCCGGGTGTGGTCAGCGTGGTGCCCGCCCTGCCGGAGACCGCGGAGTATCTGGTGGCGCACCCGGCCGTCGACAAGGTGGCGTTCACCGGGTCGACGGAGGTCGGCGCGCGGATCGGGGAGCTGTGCGGCCAGCGGGTGAGGCGGGTGTCGCTGGAGCTCGGCGGGAAGAGTCCCGCGATCGTGTGTCCGGACGCGGACCCGGCCCGGGTCGTCGACGCGCTGCGCACCGACACGTTCGCCCTGTCCGGGCAGATCTGCTCGGCGCACACCCGGGTGCTGGTGCCGCACTCCCAGCTCGACCACTACACCGCCCGGATCGCCGAGATGGCCGAAGGGCTGCGGGTCGGTGACCCGATGAACATCTACACCGACCTCGGGCCGGTGATCTCCCGCCGTCAGCAGCTGCGGGTGGAGGGCTACATCCAGGACGGGATCACCTCCGGCGCGCGGCTGGTCACCGGCGGGCTGCCCGCCGACGGTGAGGAGCGGCAGCCCGGCTGGTGGGTCAAGCCGACGGTGTTCATCGCGGACAACGACCACGTGATCGCGCGGGAGGAGGTGTTCGGGCCGGTGGTCACGCTGATCGGGTACGGCGACGACACCGACGCGGTCCGGATCGCGAACGACTCCCCGTACGGGCTGGAAGCCGCGGTGTGGACCGAGGACCTGGCCCACGCCGACACCCTCGCCCGCCGGCTGCGCGCGGGCACCGTCCGGATCAACGGCGCGTTCGACGTCAACGCCCCCCTCGGCGGGTTCAAAGCCTCCGGGATCGGCCGGGAACTCGGGGTGGAAGGGCTCGCCGGGTACACCGAGGTCAAGGCCGTGGTGTCCCGATAGACCGGCGTTCGGGTGGTGGTGTCCGGGAGTCACGGGGCCGGGATGCCACCACCCGGGCGTCTCACCGCTGGATAGCCGCGAGCCCGCCGAGCAGCCGCCGCTGGCCGGCCAGCGCGTCGATACGCGGCGCCGTGGCGAGGGGGTCCGGCCCGTCGACGGTGTCGTCCCAGGTGTCCGGCGGCATCAGCAGCACCACCGCCCGCCCCCGCTCGGCGGCCACCCGCCACAGGCCGGTCGTCGGCGGCGCGTCGGTGGCCACCACCTTCGACCCGGACAGTTGCAGGTGCGAGATCCGGTCGCCCTGCATCACCACCGTGATCCCGGCCGCGTGCGGCCACAGCGCGCCGGACAGCTCCCGGGAGGTGATCCGGCCCGCGCCGGAGCGCCGCAGCCGGGTCGACACCGCCTCGTACACCTCCTGGTCGCGGGGTTGGATGGCCAGCACCGGCCACCGGTCGAGGTCGTTGCCGAGCACGAGCAGGTTCCACATCGGTGCAGCCACAGGACGCTCCAGGTCAGCCAGGGCAGGACGCCGCCGAGTGTAAGGGCTGGGACAGCCGAGAGGCCCCGGACGCTCACGTATCGTCCGGGGCCTCACTCGGGATAGGTCCGGTCATGCCCCCCAGCACGGCCCGGTACCCCGGCCGGCACGCCGCGGTATGTCCCGCGCGGCGTGACCGACGCAATGTGAAACATCCTATGTGATCGGTCCCATCGCCCCCGCCGAGGAAAGTCGATCTTTTCGTGAAACGTAGAACGGACGAAAAGTTGTCCTCCGTTCAACCGTCTTGACCGGCCCCTACACTCGATCATGTGACGGGGGATCACCACCGGGCACGGGCACGGCAATCACCGGCCCGCTGTCCCGACGGCGCGACCCGTCCCGGCACCTGCACACGCGCTGCCCTGCGGTGGCCGGATCGTCGGTGGGGACGATCCCGGAACACGGGGGCGGGCAGAACGCCAGCGCGGTGACCGGGGCGAGCTGGCCCGCCGCCCTGGCCGAATGGGGCAGGCGGGAGTCCTTCCGTCGCGCAGTGCGTACCGCGCTACCCGCTTGGAGAGGACACCCCACCATGTCTGACCAGCCCGCTGCCCCGCCGCTCGGCCCGGACCCGGACCCCGGCAACGCCGGACCCGAGGACTGGGCCGGAGTCGACTACGACGACCCGGCGCTCGAGGAGGCCACCGCGGCGGCCGAAGACCCGGACACCGCCGACCCGCTGCCCGGCGACTACCGCGACGACACCACCCCGACCGACGGTGAGGTGGCGGCATGAGCACCTGCGCCTGCCACATCTCGCCGGCGTTCGCCCGCGAGCGGGAACGTCTGAAGGCCCTCGGCGGCACCCTGTTCGGCATCTGCCCCGACGCCGACCACAAGTACGGGTTCCACCTGCCGTCCTGCCGCCTCGGCGACAGCGACTACTCCCTGCGCTACGGCCGCGGTAACCGGCTCTACGGCGCCGCGATCGACGTCGGTATGGACTTCGACGGCTCCCGCGACTGGCTGCTCTGGCTGATCGCCGAAGCCCGCGCCGGCCGTAAGCCCGGCCTGGTCGAGGTGATCGGCCAGCCGAAGGGCCAGCCGGTTCTCTACTGGGCGAAGTGGAACGGCTGGAAGGCCAAGGTGTACACCGGCTCCGGCCACGACCGGTGGACGCACCTCGGGGTGGACCGGTCGGTGCTGGCGAAGACGGCGGACCTGAAGCTGCTCGCCTGGACCCCCGGCAGTGTCAGCAAGCCGACACCGGCCAAGCCCGCCACGCCGGCCCCCGGCCCCGTGCTGCCGTTCCCGCTCCCGGCCACCTGGTACTTCGGTCCCGCCTCCGGCCCCCGCCAGTCCGTGTCCGGGCTGCACAAGCGCACGTTCGCCGGGCACACCGACCGGTACTGGCTGCAGCAGTTCGGCACCCAGCTGTCCCGCCGGGGCTGGGCGGTCGGGAAGGGCCGCACCTACCTGCGCTCCGGCAACGACGGCATCTACGGCCCGCAGTACGCCGCCCTGATCCGCGCGTTCCAGAAGGACCAGAAGCTTCAGGTCGACGGGCGGCTCGGCGCGGTCACCTGGAAGGCCGCCTTCAAGAACCCCATCCGGTAGGACACCCCCTGGTGACCGGATTCATCCGGCCCGAGCTGGCGCACCTCGCCGTACCGATCGGTGAGGTGCGCCAGTTCCCGGGCAACCCACGCCGCGGTGACCACGACCGGATCGCCACCAGCCTGCGCCGCCACGGCCAGTACGCCCCGCTGCTGGTGCAGTCCTCCACCGGCCGGGTGGTCAAGGGCAACAACACCTTGCAGGTGATGACCGCCCTCGGCTACAGCGAAGTCGCGGTGGTCCGGCTGGACATCGACGACGAGCGGGCCCGGAACCTGCTGCTGATCGACAACCGGCTCACCGACGAGGCGGACTACGACCTGCCCGAGCTGACCGACATGCTCGCCGGGATCATCGACTGGGAAGCCGCCGGCTGGACCCCGGAAGACCTCGACGACATGCTCGCCGAACTCGACCACGACGCCGCGCTGTCCGAGCTGGAAGGGTACGAACCCGACCCGGCCCCGCAACCCGTCTCGGTGGACCTGAACCGGCCGCCGGCCCGTATCCCGCCGACCCGGCCCGTACCGTCCGGCCCCGGCCCGGCACACCCGCCCGCACCGCCTACCGCCACCCGCCCCCCGGCGCCGCCGCCGCGCGCCCCGGCCCCGGCCCCGGCCCCGGCGCCGGTCCCGGTGCAGCGGCCGGTGCTCGCCGAGCTGCTGCTGTACCTCCCGCCCGACGACCGCGCCGAAGCCATGCGGCTGATCGCCGCCGCCCGCGACTGGCTCGGCGCGGACCTCACCCCCGGCGAGGTCGTCCTCCGCGCGCTGCGGACCCTCGCCGCGATCGGCGACGCCCGCCACAACCCGCACCACACCCTCAAGATCGGCACGCTGCTCTACGCCGCAGGCCGTGACCCGCTGGAGACCTCATGACCACCGACGCCCCGACCTGCCCGCCCGCCCCCGGCGCGGGACTGGCCGAACTGTTCGTCCGGCTCTACCGCCGGCTCGCCGCCCGCCACGACTTCGACCCCGGCCCGCCGTGGCCGCAGATGGCCCCCGCCCAACGCGCGCTGCTGACCGACGTGTTCGCCGACCTGGAACTGCTGCACCACCCCCGGATCACCGAGCTGCGCCACGGCCAGACCGTCCTGCTGATCCTGCCCGACACCGGCGACCCGGCCACCCTCGACCAGATGCGGGCCACCGTCGCGGAATGGCTACCCGACCAGCAGGTCTACATCGCCGCCGGTATCTCCCACACCATCACCTCATGATCCACATCGAGGGCATGGGCTGGTTCGGCGCCGCCATGGCGTACCGCCTGCACGCCGACGGCATCCCGTTCACCTGGCACGACATCGACACCCCCGTCAACGCCTGGCAAGCCAGCGCCGGCATGGTCTACCCCGCAGGCGACGACCGGTCCACCGTCAACCTCACCCGCTGGCCCACCCTCGCGGGTATCTTCCCCCCAGGCACGGTCATCCCGGCCGCGTTCGCCTACCCGCACACCCACCCCCCACACGCCGGGACCTACCGCACCCGACTCGACCTCGGGTGGATCCGCGTCGCGGACGCCCCCGCCTACGCCGTCGACGTCCCGGCCATCGTCAACACCGCCCGCGCCCAGTTCGCCGACCGCCGGCTGTCCGGCCCGGTCCCCGGCAAACCCACGATCATCGCGCACGGCCACACCGACCGCCGGTCCACCTGGATCTGGTCGTGGACCGCCCCCGTCCGGCTGCACCTCCCCGACGCCCTCCACCACGCCGTCCCCGAGCGGATCGCGTTCTACGGCCGGACCCACCGCTTCGCCCGCACCTACGCCTTCCCGATCCCCACCCGCCCGAACTGGTGGTGGGCCGGCACCTCCCTGCTCAACCAACGCCGCCCGCACCCCCTCAACCCCGACCTGCACCTCACCTCCTGGCGCCGCAACGTCGGCCAGCTCTACCCCTGGGTACGCATCGTGGACAACGAACCGGCCATCCACGGCTGGCGCGCCCGCCAACGCCCCGACGACCGCGGCTACCTCGAATGCGACGGCGACCGGCTGATGTTCCCCGCCCTCGCCAACTCCGGCGTCCGCTGGGCCCCCACCCTCCTCGACGACGCCGCGGCGTGGGCGGCCGCCCGTACCCGCACACACGTCTGACCGGCCGGAGGTACCCGCCATGTCCAGCAAACCGCCGATCACCCTCTCGTCCGACCTGGACCCCTGGGACCGGCAACCCGGCGAGTCACACCGCCAGTACAGCCGCTTCCAGACGTTCATGGAGCTGGGCCGGGGCCGCACCCTGAAACAAGCCGCGGAAATGCTGCACGGCCTCGGCGACAAGATCACCTACCGGACGTTGATGCAGTACGCCTACGAGTACCGGTGGAGCGACCGGGCTGAGGCGCACGACCGCGACCAGGACCGGCTGGAACGGGAACGGCTGCTGGTGCTGCGGCGGGAGATGCTGGCCCGCCACCGCAAGCTCGCCGCCGGAATGCTCGGCAAGGCCATCACCAGCCTGCAAAACCTCCAGCCCGCGCAGATGACCCCGACCGACATCACCCGGTTCGTCAAGCTGGCCACCGACCTGGAACGCGTCGCGCTCGGCGAACCCGAGCGGACCGTCGCCGTGACCGGCGCGGGCGGCGGCCCGATCACCGTCGACGACTTCTCCCAGTACACCCCGGCGGAACGGCGGGCACGGCTGGAACAGATCACCACCGAGCTGTCCCGCCGGGCCGCGCTGCACGACGACGAAGACGACGACTGACCCGGGCAGGAACGTCCACCCTGGAACGTGATCACCCGACCGGTACCCGCCGGTATCCTTCGAACGAGCGTTCGCACAGGTCACGCTCACCACGGGGAACGGGGGGACCTGTGAACGGATACCCATGCGGGTTGCCATGCCGCACCGGCTGAGGCCCGTCCAGATCACGAGCGGATCCCATCCGTTCGAAGTGTTCGCGCTGCTCACCGTCCTGATCGCGGGCATGGTGCTGCTGATCTCCGGTGAACGGCCGAGGTCGGTCACCACCGCCATGCCCGCCCTGGTGCTGCTGCTGTGGGAGATCGGCCTGGTCGGTGCGGGAGTGATCGGGCTGATGGGCGTCACCTGGCGCGGTCAGCTGTCGACCGGGCTGGCCGTCGAGCTGCTCGGGCTGATCCTGCTCGGGTCCGCGTCCACCATGTACGCCGTCGCGGTCTACGTGGTGTCCGGGTGGGGCGCCGTCGTCGCCGGGTCGTACGTCATCGCGGCGGCGGGCGCCTCCTGGTGGCGCGCCGGTCAGATCGTCCGTGACCTGTCCCGCGTCGCGCGGGCGGCCAGCCGGGGTTACATCGCGGACGTGCCGCTGCTGGTGCAGGAGGAGCCGTGACGTGGCCGGGGCTGCTGGCCGCGCCGGCTGACCCGTCGCAGGGACCGCTCGGCCAGCTGATGATCGCGCTCGGCGCGCTCGGCGGGCTGACCGGCATCGGCGCCGTGGTCGGGCTGCTGCTGCAGCGCAAGAAGTTCCGCGCCGACGCCGCGCAGGTCGTGACGAACACGGCCCTGACGCTGGTCGAGCCGTTGCGGGCGCGGGTGGACGAGCTGCAGAAGGAAACCAGCGAGGCGCGGGCGCAGACCCGCAACGCCCGCCGGGAAGCCGACCAGGCGAGGCAGGCCGCCTCCCGGGCCCGCGCGGAGGCCGCCCTCGCGCAGGAAGAGGTCACCGAGCTGCGGGCCACGCTGCGGCGGGTGACCGCCGAGATGGCCCGCTGGCGGTCGGCGATCTTCGCCCCGACCGCCACCGTCGACGGTCTGCGGGTGCTGGTCGCCTCCGACCCCACCGGCCACCGCGACTCGCCCTGACCGGCCCGCCGTAGGGCCGGCCACCAACCACACACCACGGGGGTGCACGTCATGGAACAACTGCCTGATCTGGCCATGTGGTCGCTGATCGTCGGGTTCGGGATGCCGCCGATCGTGGCGGTGGTCAACCAGCCGCGGTGGCCCGGCTGGGTCCGCGCGCTCATCACCATCCTGGTGTGCGTCGCGGCCGGAGCGATC
>NZ_JAPZBE010000002.1:0-132638 GCF_027460285.1 Micromonospora sp. WMMC273 | reverse complement strand
GGAGGTGACGTTGCGGCTGCCGACGCCGTTGGTGATCTCGCCGGCTGACGCGAACAAGCGGATCACCTGGCGGTTCGTGTCCGCCGCCGACGACCAGGCGCCGTGGCAGATCCTCGGCGCGGACGACAACCCGTTCGGGTACAGCCCGGCGGCGGGCAACAACGTGGCCGGGTTCGGCGGGAACCTCGACTACGCCACCATCGACGGCGTCGCCGACCAGGGCGCGGACATGGCGGTCGCGTTCGCCCGCGAGATGGACACGGTGACCGGGCTGACGGTGACTCCGCAGATCCAGCCGCTGACGGTGGTCGACCCCGGCTGTCCGCTCCCGGCCGACGCGATCCCGACCGGTATCCGGTTCCACCGGATCTCGTGGGATGCGATCAACAGCCCGGTGGTGGCCGGGTGGGGCTACTACGAGGTGCAGCGGCGGGACACCACCATGCCCGCCGAGGTGTGGGAGACGATCGGCACGCTGTCCTCCCCGATGGTGACCACCATGGACGACTACGAGGCCCGGGTCGGGGTGCAGTCGTTGTACCGGGTCCGGATGGTGCACGCCGCGGGTATCCCGGGGCCGTGGACGGCGACCGTGCCGGCGACGGTCGCCGCGCCGGGAGTGACCGGCACCCGCGTGGACGTCGGGGTGCTGATCTTCACCTCCAACCACAACCCGGACGGCAACCTCGCGTACGTCAACGTCACCAGCCGGGGCGAGCCGGAGGAGTTCACGTTCCCGGAGGGCGGGCAGACCGACCTGCAGCAGATGTACGGGCGGGACTTCCAGGTGGCGTTCCGGCCGACCGAGCGGGTGGGCGTCGAGTTCACCCGCACCCTGATGGTCAACTCTGTCGGGGTTCCGACACAGACCCTCGATCGGGGGTTCACCGGGCTGCGGGATCTGGCCTGGGACGCGCTGCCGTACGTGTGTGTGCGGGACGAGCTGGACAACCGGTGGCTGGCCACGATCCTGGTCCCCTCCGCGACGGTCCAGCGGGTGCCGTCACGCGGCCATCTGGAGCTGGCGCGGGTGACGGTGGTGCAGGTGACCGACGTGCCCGCGCCGGTCGACCGGCCCGCGCCGTGCGAGGGCCTGGCCGTGGTCGGGAACATCGATCAGGTGGTGGCGCAGACGGCGGCGCCGGAGCGGCTGTCCGGGCTGCTGGTGGCGTCGGACTCGTTCACCCGCACGGTGGCCGGTGGGTGGGGGTCGACGGCGCAGGGGATGCCGTGGGACTCGCCGGCCCCGGCGCAGCTGGCCGTCAACGGCAGCCGCGGTACCCACTCCCTCGCCGCGATCGGCACGGCGGTCACGTCGTACCTCAACGAGCTGTGGGTGGACGGGCGGATCCGGGCTCAGGTCGGGGTGAGCGCGCTGGCGACCGGCGCGCCGATCGGGGCGGCGGTGATCGCCCGCGCCTCCGAGACGATGGTGTCGATGTACCGCTTGCAGGCCAACTTCGGCACCAGCGGCCAGTTGTCGGTGCAGCTGGTCAAGCGGGTCGGTGGGGTGGACACCCAGCTCGCGTCGCAGACGATCGCGGGTGGGTACACCACCGCCACGGTGCTGAACCTGGAGCTGGACGTGCGCGCGGACCGGCTGATGGGCTGGGCGTGGCCGTCGACGGGCAGCAGGCCGGTCAACCCGACCTTGACCGCCACGGCGACGGAGCTGCGGAACCCGGGCTGGTGGGGTACCCGGTCGCTGCTGGCGTCGGGGAACACCAACGCCCAGCCGGTGACGGTGTTCTACGACGAGTTCGCGGTCCGGACGACTCCGGCGGACATCGACGTGCGGATGTTGCTGCGGCCGTCGGGCGAGACGTGGCAGGTCGCGGTGGCGCAGATCGCGGACCCGGCGGTGGACCCGGCGCGGTACTGGTCGGTCGACGCCGACGAGGTGACCTCCTGCATCGACATGTCCAACGGCGACTTCTACTACGAGTGCGTGCAGACCTCCGGGATCGGGGCGGTCCGTAACCGGCAGATGTGGTTGCGGTGGACGTACGACTCGGTGAACCCGTCCGGCGGTGGTCAGTCGCAGGGAACGTGGTGGGTGTCGACGGACGGGGTGGCGTGGACGTCGGTGACGACGCTGTCGGGGCCGGTCGCGCCGTTCCAGCCGTCGAGCGCTCCGGTGCAGATCCTCGCGGCCGGTGCGGTGACGGTCGGGCGGGTGGAGATCCGCGACGGCATCAACGGGCCGTTGATCGCCAGCCCGGACTTCGGCGGCCAGCCAGGCGGGACGACCTCGTTCACCGACGGGCAGGGCAACGTGTGGACCGTTTCGGGGAGGGGGATCTGTGCCGCCTGACGACTTCGACCTGCCGCGGTACGTCGGTCAGCGGTCGGGCACGTTCCGGTGGCGGCTGCTCGACGGGGTGACCGGTGTGGTGCGGGGGGAGCTGCATCCGTTGCGGGACACCAGCCCGCAGCTGTCGCATGACACCACCTCGACGATCAGCCGGCGGGTGTCGCAGGTGACGCTCGGGGCCGTCGATGCCGGGTTGATCAACCCGCTGCGGGACCGGGTCGAGCTGTCGATGGTGACGGTGACCGGACGGCGGCGGGAGGAGAGGCCGCTCGGGCGGTACATGGTGGCGGACGCGACCAGCCTGGAGACCTCCGGCGGGACGACCGCGCCGATCACCTTGTACGACGAGATGTTCGTGGTCGACCAGGAGCTGGACGCCGGGTTCAACGCCGGCGGGAGGGCCGTCGACCAGGCGGCGTACGCGCTGCTGGACGGGCTGCCGATCGGTGATGTGCAGATCGACGCCACCGACCAGACCGCCGACAACGGCTGGTCGGCGGGCACCTCGCGGGCGTCGGCGCTGGCCGACCTGGCGAACCTCGGGGGCTACTTCAAGCCGTGGTTCAACCACCGCCACCAGCTGAGGATGATGCGGGCGTTCGAACCGGCGGCCCGGCCGCCGACGATCGATCTGGACGCCTCACCGCGGGTGGTGGCCGGGTCGGTCACCCGGTCGAATGACCTGCTGACGGCTCCGAACCGGTACGTGGTGGTGTCGAACGCTGTCGGGGAGGAGCAGACCGCGCCGATCGTGGGCACCTACGACGTGCCATCGTCGGCGCCGCATTCGATCCAGCAGGTCGGGTACGTGCGGCCGAAGGTCACCGACGCGCAGGTGTCGTCGGTGACGCAGGCGCGGATCTACGCGCGGACGCTGGGCATCCAGGACGCCGTCTACGAGCGGGTGGAGCTGACCACCCCGGCCGACCCGCGCCATGACGGCTATGACGTCGTGCGGTGGGACGGGCTGCTGTGGCTGGAGACGGCGTGGCAGATGACGTTGACGGTGGGCGGGCCGATGCGGCACACGCTGCGGCGGGCGTACGGGAGCACGACGGGAGACGAGCTGTGACGATGCCGGGGGGCGACGAGGAGCAGGCGATCGCGCTCGCGCGGGCGGTCCTCGAGCGGATGCAGTCGCAGACGGCGTGGGCGTTGCGGCCGGCGACGATCGACCCGCCGGACCGGCTGGGTCGCACGATGGGCACGGTGGACGGTGACTCCACCTCGGTGCGGATGACGTCGCTGATCGGGCGGGTGGTGCCGGGGGCGCGGGTGATGGTGCTGGTCACCCCGCCGTCGGGGCATCACATCGTGGGTTGGGTCGGTGCGCCGTCGACGTCGGTTCCGCTGGTGCAGCCCTTCACCGATGTGACCCAGCCGGTGGAGTGGCTGCCGCCGGCTGGGTTGCGGTACATCGAGGTCGAGGGCGTCGGCGGCGGCGGTGGCGGCGGCGGGGTGACCGGGTCGTCGACGTCGGGGGCGAACGGCTGTGCCGGTGGCGGCGGCGGTGGCGGGTACTGCAAGTCGATCATCCCGGGGTATCTGCTGACCGGGCCGGTGGTGGTGACGGTCGGGCGGGGTGGCAACGGCGGGACGAACGGGGCGACGCCGGGCCAGGTCGGGGGGAACACGTCGTTCGGGTCGTTCTGGGTGGCCAACGGCGGTGGGTTCGGTGCGGGGAACACGGCGGGCACCGGCGACCAGGTCGGTGCGCGGGGGCTCGGCGGCACGGCGGCCGGTGGCAACGTGCTGAACGTGATGGGCGGGCACGGTGACTACAACCGGACGTTGGACGGGCGGCAGACGTTCCGGGGCTCGGGCGGTGACTCGGTGCTCGGACGCGGCGGGAACTCGTCGGGGTCGGTCGGTGGTGCCGGGCCTGCGGGCTATCTGTACGGCGGTGGTGGTGCGGGGGCGATCGCGGCGGCGACGACGCGGGCCGGTGGTCGGGGGGCGGATGGTGTGGTGATCATCCACTGCCACTTCTAGTGACGGGGCGTGTGCGGGTGTTAACGCAAGATCACTGTAACGTTTTGGGGCCCGGGAGCGATATCAACTACCAAGCAACGCGGTTGCCCACCTGTGGGAATGCTGTGAGGGAGGTGCGCGGTGACTGCCCGTGACTGTCCATTGTGGCGTGTCGATGGCGTCGTCTGCGCTCCCGCCGGCGTGAGGTGGGGTCCGCGTGCGCCGAGGCTTTTCTCAGGGGGGTAGGCGACGGCGGGGGGCGGGGGCGCTGGGCAAGCACACTGCCCGCCCCCCTCCGTCGCCACGCGTCCGGCTTGGTTGGTGACCGAGCCGGGCTAGCCGGGGGGCATAGCGCGAATCGTAGCGGCAGGCGGGGAACGTCTGTCCACCCTTAAGTGAGCCATAAAGGTCACGAGTCTGTGACAACAGTGGGTAACGGTCTACAGGTCAGACCACTTTGTAAACACCCCCCGAAAGTTGACTACTTCACTGTTAGTGGGTACCGTCACAGTTGACCGCCACGGACGCCTGGAAGTCCGGGCAGGAGAAAGGACGACTGTGACTGAGAACGTGGAGACGGCCGTCTCCCGGTGGGAAGCCCTACAGCGGGACGCGAGGACCGCCGAGGAGCACGCCTGCCTCATCCGCGCTCGCCGCGCGGTGCCGAAGGATCTGGCGCCGGAGGCGTACGCACGGGCCGCCGTCGAGGTCTACCAGACGGTGCTCACCGACGGTGACTACCGGCATCTGGACCGCGAGCTGCCGCACCCGGCGCAGGCCGCCGACATGATCCGGGTCCGCGACGAGGGTCACCTCGACGGGCCGGGCCTGATGGCCAGCCGGATCAACGGGCAGGTGCGGCTGATGATGGCCCGCCGGGGCTGGGCCACCTTCCGCTCCCGCGACGGCGCGCCGTTGCCGGCGCGGGACTGGGCGGGATACGTGCAGCTCACGGTGGAGGGCGAAGCGGTCGCCACCGCCGTGCTCGCGCTGCCGATCGACCTGCCCGACGCGGTGGCCGCCGCGCTGCTGGCCGTCGAGCGGGGCGGCCCGGACGGGTACTCCGGACAGTGGCCGGGGGCCCGGAACACCGAGGGCGTCTGCCGGGCGTACCGGCTGGTGACCGCGCGGGCGTCCCGGCAGGGCTTCCCCGCCGACTGGTACCTGCTGACCGAGGCCGGGACGGAAGCACTCAACCGGTGGCGGGAGGACCGGCAGCCGTACATCCGTCCGTCGGTCAGCCAGTACCGGCTACTCGGCGAGGTGCTGTCGCGGGCCGTGCGGCGGCGGACGTACCCGCCGGGCACCTACGAGGTGTGTCGGCGTAACGGCTGGCTGGAATGGGATGAGGCCAACGACCCGGACCACGTCCTGTGCACGGTGACGGCGCTCGGCAGGCAGGCGGTCGCCCGGTACGACCGCGGCAGCGGGACGGCGGCCACCGCGCGCCGGAAGCTGCCGCAGATCCGGGTGGTCGAGGTGACCAAGGGCCAGACGGTCCGGCTGTCGAACCGCCGTGGCTGGCGGCTCGGGCCGGAGTGGGTGCGGGTCGTGGACGTGGAGAAGCAGCCCGCCGAAGGGCGTAAGCCCGGCGGGTGGTGGATCTTCATCGAGCAGCACGGCCGGCGGGTGCCGTACGGCGGGAGGCCGTTCGCGGCCCGGCAGATGTTCGACGTGCAGCAGCCCGGTAGCTGACTTTCCTCTGTGGTCCCCCGGAGTGACCCGAACGCTCCGGGGGACCACCCCCCTGACCGGGCCGGCCACCTGGAAGGCCGGCCCGGGGTATCCGAGAAAGGACGACCGCGATGGCGGACGAGAACGACGACGGGCAGGGCTACCAGCCCGAGCGGTGGGTGTTCGGCGGGAGCCGGGCCAGCAAGGGCAGGCGGGTGCACGCCTGGGTGCCGCCGGGTGCGACGGCCGAGGACGAGCTGTGGTTCCCGGTGATCGGTGGCGGGAAGTCGATCGGTGGTGTGTACGAGGTGCACGTGCGCCGCAGCGGCGAGAAGGTGTCGATGCAGGAGGGCGTCACCTTCATCGGCCGCGGTGAGGACACCGCGCTGATCCTGGAGCTGGAGGTGCGGCACCGGGAGGCGGAGACGTACCTGTCGATGCGGCAGGCCGAGCGCAACGCCGGTCGGATGTCGGAGCTGGACGCCGCGCTCGCGCCGTTGGAGCGGCTGATGGCGAAGGCGCCGCCGATGCAGCGGGACGCCTTGTTGGTGCTGGTGTTGCGGCGGTTGGCGAACGCCAGATAATCACCCCCCGGTGGTTGATTATTTCGGGGGGAGTCGGTAACGTCATGGGTGTCAGGGCGGGCCGCCTGGAACGGCCCGCCTCGCCACCGAGAAGGGACTGCCCTGCCATGGAAACTCTGGACCTCGCGCACGTCACCCGGACTGCCGGCGACTACTCCTACACCCGCGTCTGCCGGATGCCGGAGGGCTTCACCGTCCGGGTCCGGATCAAGCGCGACTCGTACAAGACGCAGTCGTTCGCGGTGGTCGAGGTGCTGACCCCCGGGCTGACCTGGACGGACCTGGCCAGCGAGGACGCCTCGGTCTGGTACGACGACAGCCCGCGTACCAACGGCCTGAAGGCCATGGAGCAGATCGCCGGGCGGCTGCTGACGCGGGCGACCACCATCCTGACGGGCAAGCGGGCCGTCTGACCTGCGCTTCCTGTCAACCCCCGGGGCGGTAAATCACCCCCCGGGGGTTGACTATTTAACGGGTAGGCGGTAACCTTCAAGGGGTAACGGCGGGTCGCCTGGAACGGCTCGCCACCGAGAAGGGAGCCAGCCATGCGCACGATCAGACTCGCGGAAGGACTCGGGACGGTGCAGATCAGCAGGCAGCGCGGTGAGGTCCGGATCGCCGGGCAGTTCATCGGCCGGATCAGCCGTCGCGACGGCCGGTGGACGGTGCCGGGCAGCCCGCAGGGGTACCGCGACCCGGAGCAGGCGGCCGAGGTCCTGGCCGAGACGTTCGCCGGGGTGACGGTGTGATGGCCACGGAGACCGCCCTGACGTCCACGGAGAGCGTCCCGACGTCCGGCCCGTACGTCGACTACCGGCGGCGGCTGTTCGCCCGTCTGGTGGTGCTCGCGGTGCAGCAGCCCGGCGCCGATCTGGCCGGGGTGACCACCTACCTGCTCGACCGGCCGGAGTTCACCGGCCAGGCGATCGGGCGGTGCCTGACCGCGCTGCACCTGACCCTGGCCAACGAGTGGGTGAGGGCGAAGACGTTCGTGTCGAGGCACCCGGATGTTGCTCGGCTGGTCGCCGAGGACTGACCCCCCGCCGACCCCTCGCGGCTGTCCTGCCGCGAGGGGTGGTCAGAGGGCCAGCCCTGGGAGCAGCCCCTACCGAGAAAGGACATCCATGTCCCCCACGATCAACCCGGCCACGGGCCGGCCGTACGTCCTGACCGACGTGACGCACGCGCTGGAGCTGGTCCGCCGCCGGTTCGGTATCGACCTGTCCGAGCCGTACGCCCTCCTGGAGCACCCGGGCCACCTGGCGGCGGTGCTCGTGGTCGACGAGACGCGCCACGCCCTGCGGCATCTGGAGTACACCTCGGCGGTCGGGCACCGCTCGGTGTCGACGCTGCGGGTCACCGTCGCCGACGTCGACTGCCGTCATGCCTTCGACGCTCCGGGCTGGACCGAGCTGCGGGCGGTGCCCGAGCTGGTGGCCGTCCTGCGTGACCGCTACGAGCTGATCGGCCGTCTCGTCGGCCACTACCTGACGACGTTGCCGGTGTGCGAGCACGGCGTGCGGCGGGTGGAGGGCTGCACGCCGTGCGACCGGATGGACCTGCGGGTCGCCCGGCTCCGGCTCGGCGCGCCGTACCTCAACGACGCCGAGAAGGCGTGGATGCGCGACGTGCAGGGCTGGCACATCCCCGAGTCGTGGGAGGAAGCCCGGGAGGTCGCCGCGCAGATGACCGCGTCCGGGGTGCCGTACGACGACGAAAGCTGACCCCCCGCCGGCCCCTCGCGGCAGGACAGCCGCGAGGGGTGGTCAGGGGGCCAGCCCTGGACGACGGGCCCCGGGTCGAGAAAGGACAGCCAGCCATGACCGGTGGTGGAGCAGTGGAAGCGGGTTCCGGGGTGGACCCGCGTGAGGGAGGGGGATACGTGGTTCAGCTGATCGAGACGGCGCCGATAACCGCGGCCGAGGAGCGGGCCGTGCACTACCTGATCACGAACGGGCCGGGGTATCTGGACCTGTTCAAGCCGGAGCTGGTGGCGCAGTTGCTCGCCGCCGGCCGGGTGCGGCTGGACGGCGACGGGCGGTACGCGGTGACGGCGCTCGGGCGGTACGAGGTCGGGCGGGCGGACACGATCCCGGCCGGTGAGGTGATCGCCGTGTTCGACCCGGCCAGCCGGGAGGTGACCGGCTCGGCGCGGGGACAGGATCTGTTCCGGCTGCGGTTGCCGGAGGGCGGTGGGTGGTTCCGGCCGTGGCGGGAGCAGGTGGCCGCGGTGCTCGGGGTGTTCGGCTGGACGGTGACGGGGCAGTGGTCGCAGGTCGGTGAGCCGGACGAGAGCGGGCAGGTCCGGTGGGGCACGGTGCTGCGGTACGAGCGGGACTGAGACGAGGCGGCAACCCCCGGAAATTCACCCCCCGGGGGTTGTCTACTTCACGGGTAGGCGGTAACGTCGAGCAGGGCGGCGGGGCACCTGGAAGCCCCGCCCGGAACCGAGAACGGAGTACGGCATGTCCGAGAACGACGAGGTGCGCAAGGGCCTGACGGTGAGCGTCTACCGGCCGGCGGACGGCCACGACGCCACGATGAACGGCATCAGCTCGCGGTACGACCGGCTGACGGTGGTCGGGATCATCAACCGGACCGACCTGTCGCGGGAGCTGGTGGTCGAGCCGCTGCCGGTCGCGTGCCAGCACCGGGCCGCCACTGCGGACGCCCCGGCCGTGCTGCTGCAGAGGCGGTGGATCGGCGGTGAGGTGCTGTCGCTGATCCCGGCCGACCTCGACGGCCGGACGCTGCGGATGCACCTGAGCCGGTGGATGTTCGGCAGCAACTTCGCGTGGGTGACCGACTCGCGGTTCTCCTCGCTGCTGGGCCACCGGTACGCGGCGATCGCCGTGCATGACCGGTGCGAGTGGTGACCGGCGCCGTCGGGGCGGACGCGAGCGGTGAACTCGTGTGGGTCTGCGGGGTGTGCGGGCAGGAGCTGGGCGACTTCTCGCAGGTCGCGTCGGGTGACTGTGTGTTCTGCGAGCTGATCATGGGTGAGTGCTGCTTCGTCTACGACGAGCGGAAGGCCGAGGTGAGCTGCCCGCCGGGCCGGTGCCGCGACCCGCAGCGGCGGTAGCCGGAGCCGAGACAACCCCCGGGAGGAAATCACCCCCCGGGGGTTGTCTATTTCATGGGGAGGCGGTAACGTCATGGGTGTCAGGGCGGGCCGCCTGGAAGCCCCGCCGAACGGACGAACCGAGAAGGAGCCGGTCATGATCCTCACCCCCCGCGTTGGTATGCGAGTCGCCCACGACATGCCCGTCCCGTCCTACCGGGACGCCTGCGGCGACCGGCACCGCAAGGGCAAGGTCGTCAGCAAGCCGTTCGACAGCAGCCGGGGCAAGCGGGTCGACGTCCAGTGGGACTGCGGCTGCCTGGCCAAGCCGCTGCTGCGGCTGCTGCGCCGCGACGGCCGGATGCCGCTGGCCTGGCTCCGGGAGTACCGGCAGAAGACGCACCAGTTGACCGGCCGGGAGATCGCCGAGCAGTTCTACGCCTTCGGGCTCACCCCGGACCACGCCGCCCGCTGGGCCCTGCGCGGGTTCCTTCCGGCCGAGGCCCGGCCGTGGATCATGCACGACTTCACCCCGACCACCGCGGCCCGCAACGCCAACCAGTTCCGGTCGGTGGAGCAGGTGCTCGCCGAGCGGGCCCGCCGCCAGCTCGATGAGGTGCTGCCCGGCTGACCCGGGACGGATCAGGCCCCCGACACCCCCCGGTGTCGGGGGCGCTGCGCGTGTGCGCGGTACCGTCGAGACGGGTACCTGGAATACCCCACCCAGCCGAGAGAGGTGCACCGTGGACACCGTAGGCGACCGGATGAAGCAGTGGCGCAGGCGTCGGGGCGGCATGTCCCAACGGACCCTCGCCGACCTGGCCGGCCTGTCGCAGGGCTACGTCTCGCAGATCGAGTCCGGCCAGAAACCGCTGGACCGCAAGAGCACCCAGGTGGCGATCGCGCAGGCGTTGAACATCACCGTGCCGCAGCTGCTCGGGCAGCCCGCCACCGACGCGGACCCGGTGCGGGACCGGGCGGTGGCGTACGTGCCCGCGATCCGGGACACGTTGATAGAGCTGGCGTACGGCGAGCGGCGGCCACCGCGGCGTGACGCGACCGCCGTGCGGGCCGCTGTCAGCCATGCCACCGACCTGCGTAACGCCGCCGACTACGGGGCTATCGCGCCGCTGCTGCCGGACCTGCTGATGGACCTCGCGGGCCACGGCATGGACCTCGGCGGGGAGATGGTCGAGACGCTGTTCACCACCCGGTTCACGCTGCGCACGATGGGACATATGGACCTGTCGCGGGAAGCGGCCGAGGTGGCGGTGACGGTGGCCCGGGACTACGGCGACCCGGCGTGGATCGGGCAGGCCGCGTACAACCTGGTGCAGGCGTTCCCGCAGGAGTCCGCCGTGGTCGGTCACCGGATGGCGGTACGCGCCGCCGACGAGCTGGACACGGCGAAGGGCCGGGGCGCGCGCGAGGTGTACGGGTGTCTGCATCTGCTGGCGGCGTTGGAGTCGGCGGTGGCGAACCAGGCCGGCCAGGCGTACGCGCATCTGGACGAGGCCGAGCAGGTGGCCCGGTCGGTCGGTGAGCCGCAGCGGCGTACCGACCTCACCGCCGGCTGGAACGGCAACTGGTTCGGGCCGACGCAGGTGGCCATCTGGCGGATCACCATCAACGCCGAGCTGGGTGAGGCGGGGGCGGCGTTGGAGTCGGCCGCCCGGGTGGACATGAGCAAGATGCCGGTGCCGAACCGGCACGTCTACTTCTGGACTGATCAGGCCCGCGCGCTGGCCGCGTTGGGTAAGGACCGGGAGGCGATGGGCGCCTTGGCGAAGGCCGAGCGGTCGGCGCCGCAGCACTTCCGGTTCTCCCCCGCGACCCGGGATCTGACGGCGTCGTTGATCGCTCGGGCGAAGCGGCGTGCCGTCGCCGGCGAGCTGTCCGATATGGCCCGAAAGTTGGGGCTGCACCCGCTCTGACCTGCGGAATCGCGGTATTACTTTTGGCGATATTCCGAGGTGGACACCCCCATACCGTCACTCACAGCGACGCGCCACCTTGACGCCCGTTAGGTTGGCGCGTCGCCCCAGGACCGGGTCTGAGGGCCGCCCCCGTGGCTCTCAGACCGCCCGGTCCGGGTCCAGCAGACGCGCGCAGCCCCGCCAGCCCAGCGCCGCGAGCGCCGCGTCTCGGGATTGAGGTACGGCGGTGGCCACCCTGGACAACCGCCGCCGTACCCGCCTCCGGTGAGGAGAGGGACATGCGGCGAGCGAACCACCCGGCCGGGAGCCGGCCGTGAGCACGACGTTCCCCAACCCGCTGCCGGAGCCGGGACGTCTGGCGCCGCTGCCGCCCCGGCCGGACGGCGTCACCCACTGGTACGCCCGGCCCTCGTGGACCTGCGACCACGACTGCGGGCCGTGGCCCTGCCCGGTCGCGCGGGTCGAGCTGGGCGACCACTTCGCCGACGACCCGACAGCCCTCGCGCTGTTCGTCGTCGCGCACCTGCCGCACGCCGCCGCTGAGGCGGGCACGCTCCTCGTCGACGAGCTGCACGAGCTGTTCGTCGCGTGGACCCGCCCTGCCGTCCGGCCTGCCGCGGCCCCTGAGCACCCGGACCGGGACCCGAGGTCGGCCCGGGTGAACCACGGCGCGGGGACCGACTCCCCGCAGCAGCATGGAACAGAGGAGGTCCCCATGGACCTGTACGCGCTCGACGTGGCCCCCACCGCGAAGCCCGGCGTCAAGCTGTGCGGCGGCAACCTCACCTCCGACAACGAGTCCTGCGCCGTCGTGCGGGAGATCCAGCCGGGGGTGTACGAGGTCACCGACAGCAAGGCCCCGGAGCGTCCGGGCCTGCGCTTCGACCGGGCCGAGATGGAGAACCTCGGCATGAAGTTCCCGGCCGAGTTCCCCGCCTGACCGACCGCCGGCTGCTACACACACCAGCGGTCATCGGGTCGCCTCCCGCCCTGTGCGGGGTGGGGGGCGGCCCTCCGGGCGGCGTCAGGAGGAGCAGGGTGGAAGGCTGGACGGGGCACTGGCACGGGTACGGGCCGTGGATCGGGCCTGCTGCGGAGTTCGCCAAGGAGGGCCCGCGCCGGCCGTCGAAAGACCCCGACCAGCACCGCCTGTTCCTGGCGAACACGATGACTCCGACGCAGACCGGAGCGTGGCTGCTGCGGCCGAGGCAGGCGTCCCGCGACCGCACCTGGACCGACGTGGACGACGCGTTGGCCTGGTACGAGCAGGTGTGGCGGTCCAACCCTCCGGGCGGTGACGTCCTGCCGATCGAGACCGCGCTCCCGCTCGACCGCGGTCACCTGCTGCGGGGCAGCGACATTAGCGCCGGTTACTACAACCCGAGCTTCCTGTTCGTGGCGTTCTCGATCGTCTGCTGCCCGCAACCCGTCTTCTTCCCGGGCGTGCCCTGCCCGATGCCACCGCGCTAACCCCCCGAGGAGGGGCCCTCATGTCACTGCGACTGCTGCTGCCGGACCACGCCGACCGTCTGTTGAAGGACTGGCCGGACGACCTGGTGGTGTTCGACGACCGCGAGCCGACCGAGTTCGATCAGGCGATCACCGCCGAGTGGCTGATGCGCTACGTGCGCAACGGCTGCCTGCCGGTCAAGGAGATCGCCGCTGTCCGCGACGGGCTGTCGCTGACTCAGCAGGCGTTCCTCGACGGCAACGGACACGTCGCCGGCGAGCGGCTGATGAACTTGCTCGACGCCGGTTTCACGCTGCGGCTGGGCAACATCCAGCGGATCTTCCCGTACTTCGCCGACCTGACCCGGGGCATCCAGTCCGAGACCGGCTTCTCCAACTACGTGCACGCCTTCTTCACCCCGGGCGGGAAGCAGGGCCTCAACTGGCACTGGGACCAGCAGGTCGCGTTGGTGGTGCAGATCTCCGGCACGAAGCGGTGGGAGCTGTGGCGCCCGATCGTGGACGGGCCGATGCGCGAGCACCTGCTGTCGTTCAAGGTGTGGACGCCGGAGACGTTGAAGGAGTGCCTGAACGCCGGCCCGCATCAGGTGATCGACCTGGAGCCGGGGCAGGCGATGTGGATGCCGCGGGGGTGGATCCACAACCCGCACAACGTCGAGGACGACATGTCGGTGCACCTGACGTTCGCGATCCGGGAGCGGACGCCGTACTGGGCGGTGGACGAGATGGTCAAGGACGCCATCGGGGTGCCGGGGCTGCGGCGGGTGCTGGCGCCGGAGACGGTGCTCGGGCCGGAGCTGGCGGCGGCGGCCGGGGCGGCGCGGGACGAGCTGGTGGCCTATCTGCAGGGGCTGGACATGGACGTGCTGGCGGGTTCGCTGCGCGAGCGGGCGTTGAGGGATAAGGAGTTCACCATCTGAGGCTCCGCGACGGCGGGTGAACCGTCGCGGGGGCAGCCGGTCTGGGTGAGGGTTCCGGTTGCCGGGGAGGTGATGGCCGACGCCAGGGGGTACAGCGGCCGTCACCTCCCCAAACTTTTTTCGGCCATAGACCAGGGATGATGCACCTCCCCACCGAAAAACACCCCCCCGAGGTTGACTACTTCTGCGCCAGTCGGTAATGTCTTGGGTGTCAGGAACAGCGGGCCACCTGGAAGGCCCCGACCGAAAGAGGAACCGAGATGGCCGCCAAGGCGCAGACCCCGAACACCGCTCAGACCGCCGCTCTCACCGAGGGCGCCGCCACCGGCTTCCTGCCGGCGGACACCCCGAACGCCAAGCGCACGGCCGAGGCTGGCCCTCTCGTCCCCCCAAGAACAGGAGGTGCGCCGTGATGGCCACTGCCTCTGACAAGGAGAGCAAGCCGTTGACCGGCCGTGCTCTCGAACGGAAGCGACAGCAGTTGATCAACGATGAGACGTTGGTCGACATGCCGGGCATCGCGAAGATGCTCGGTGTCGAGTACCAGACGGTGAAGTCGTGGCGGAAGGACTACCGCAACAACATCGCCACCGCCAACGAGGAGACGCCTCACCCGAAGCTGCTGCCGAAGGAAGACGGACCTGACATCCCCGGTAAGCCGACCTGGAAGGCCGGGACGATCCGGCGCTGGGCGATGCAGACCGGGCGGATGACGCCAGATGGACAGGCGGTGAAGATGAAGCCGCCGGGCCGCCCGCGCAAGACGGGGTGACCTGTCACAGCCTCGCGGCACGATAGCCGCGAAGGGGCGAGCTTGAAGAAAGTTCGCCCCGGGGATGATCGGCGCAGAGCCTGGAATGCATCAATGCCGAGTCCCCGGGGCGGAACCGAGAAAGGATCTCCTGCACCAACCGTGCATACGCACTGCCGAGGCGGGTTCTCCTGAGCCCACGATACACGGACGGTCGTTTCGCCTCCACGAGGCGACCGCAACGCGCGCCACTGGTGCGCGCCGTGCGGGCTGTCCAGGCGCCACGGCTGGCTCTCCAACCCTCACCAAGATGACGCACCCCCGGGTCGGCCGTGTAGCGATAGCTGGCAGGCATCTCGATGGCTTCGCCGGGGGCACGTCGGACAGGAGCACCACGATCATGGCGATCGCCAGTCCCCCCGACGACAACCGTAGCGACCCCACCGACCAGAACGCACCGCCGGCTGACGGTGCGCCGGAACCGCCCGAGCAGCCCGCCGAGGTCGACCGTCAGCCGTTGACCGACCTCATCCCGGGTGAGCACAGGCCCTCACAGCTCCGGCCGCTCATGGGCCGTTACAAAGGCCCGCGTAACTTCGACGACCAGCTGCGCATGGCCGCCTCGCTGGCCAAGGCCCGCTTCGCCGTGCCCCGCCGCTACCGCGACAACCCCGCCGACGTCCTGGCCATCATGCAGGTCGCGCAGGCCCTCGACGTGGACCTGCCGGTGGCCTGGGACAACGTGTTCTTCGACGAGGAGGGCAGCAGCCGGATGCGGGCCCGGCTGATGCACGCCCTGGTCATCCGGGCCGGCCACCAGGTCACCCCGCTGGAGGTGTCCCCCACCAGCGTGTCGATGATGATCCGCCGTGGTGACGGCAAGCCGGGCGGCGGCGCGCAGTTCACCGCTCTGGAAGCCGCGACGACCGGGCTGCTGAACCGCGACGACAAGGCGGCGGTGTGGACCCGGTTCACCGAGGACTCGCTGTGGGCGCGGTGCATGTCCCGCCTGGTGCGCCGGTACGCCCCGGAGGTCACCCTCGGCATGTACGAGGTCGCCGACGTCGGGGAACCGCCGTTGGACGACATCCTGGAGCCGGACATGTCCGGGGTCGAGCTGGACGCCGACGGGCATCCGGTGCCGGCGCCGGACGTCGCCGAGCTGCTGAGCAGGCTCGACCCGAACGGTCCGCTGATCGAGATCCGCAAGCTGTGGCGGCAGGCCGGGGAGGAGGGGCTGCTGCACCGGTACGCCGGGGTGGTCGGGCAGGTGCGGGTCACCGTCAACGAGCTGCTGTTCAACCAGGGCAACCGGGCGCAGGCCCGGGAGGAAGCCGCGGCCGCCGCAGCCGCCCGGGCGGCAGTCGAACGGGAGACGACGGCCGCCGTTCGCGGGAAGACAGCCGCGAAGAAGAGCACCACGGCGAAGAAGACCACCGCGGCGAAGAAGACCACCACCACGGCGGCGAAGAAGACGCCGGCGAAGTCCACCACCGCGGCGAAGAAGACCACCACGGCGGCGAAGAAGACCACCGGCGCGAAGAAGAGCACCGGCACCCCGGCCCGGTCCCGTACCCGGGGACCGCTCGAGGAACCGCATCCGGTGATCGACGCGGCGGCCGGTACCTCCGGGCTGCTGCCGTGCGGCTGCGACGCCGCCGCCGTGCTCGCCTCCGGCCAGCACCGGAAGGACTGCACCGGTCATGTCGGGTGACGTGATCACGGTCGAGGAGCTGGCCACGGTCGAGCACCGGCTCCGGACCGCGATGGGGCGGGCGTTCCGCGCCGAGACCGCGTCGCGGGAACGCGACCCGCACCACCTCGGGCTGTCCAGCGTCGGCACCTGCACCCGCCGGGCGGCGTACGCCCTGGCGAAAACGCCGGTCAGTGACCGGCCGCCGGTGCGGGAGGCCCGCCAGGCGAACCTCGGCACCTGGGAACACGCCGGGCTGCTGCCCCGGCTGTCCGAGCAGTTGCCCGGGTCGCGGGTGGAGTCGAAGGTGCGGCTGCGGGCGGCCGGGCTGGAGCTGGTCGGGTCGATCGACCTGGACGACCTGGACGGGGTGGTGGACCTCAAGACGGTCGGGGAGCACCGGTTGGCGGCGGTCCGCCGGCTGTGGCGGCCGTTCTACCACAACCGGGTGCAGGTGTCGTCGTACGCGTTGGCGCGGCTGCAGATGGGCCGGCCGGTGCGGTGGGTGGCGTACCTCTACATGGACCGCGCGTCGGGCGCGGAGGAGGTGGTGGTCGAGCCGTTCACCAACGCGCTGGCGTTGGAGGTGATCGACCGGGTGACGCTGCTGCGGGCGTTGTCGGCCGACCCGGACCGCGCGCCGCGCGACGAGCGGGGGCCGGGGCTGTCGCTGTCCTGCGACGAGTGCCCGTGGCTGAAGCGGTGCTGGGGGCCGGACGCCGAGCCGTCGGTGGTCGGGCCGCAGGCGGTGTCGACGGACCCGGAGATCATCGCGGCGCTGGCCGACTACGACGACGCCCGCGCGCGGGCGTCGCAGGCCGAGGCCGACAAGAAGTGGGCGCTGGCGCGGTTGAACCGCGCGGCGTACGGCACGTACGGCCCGTACCGCTACGGCCGCAAACGCGACATCGAGGAGACCGACCGGGCTGCGGCTGAGCAGCGGTTGGTGGATCTGGGCGAGCCGGTGCCGAAGAAGAAGAAGCGAGGTGCTGTGGACATCAAGGTGGTCAGCCGGGTGCCGCAGCCGGGGGAGGGAAAGCCGTGAGCGTGGAGCACAACGACCCGTGGCAGTTCATCGACCTGTCCACGGACGGGCTGATCGCCATCACCGAGGAGGACACGGCGGCGCTCGGGCACGTGCTGATCCACATGGTCGACCAGCGGTGGCTCGGGCCGATGCTGTACACCTGGGCGGCGATGTTCGGCCGGCTGATGACCCCGCCGGGCACCACCCCGGAGCAGGCGGCGGCCGGGCTGGCGGCGGTGCCGTCCCCGCACGGCCGCGACGAGCCGTGGTTGCGGGTGCTGACGACGGTGATCCGGGCGGCGGTGTTCGGCGACGGGGACATGGTCAGCGCCGGGCTCGCGGCGGCGGGCGAGCTGCCCGACGAGCAGCGGTGGCAGTTCGTGTCGTCGCTGGGGCAGACGCTGACGGTGGCGCTGGGGCAGGAGGACATCGACGCGCGGGTGTTCCGGGTGGTGCACCTGTTCGGGTTGTCGGCCCGCCATCCCCGGCTCTACGAGGCGGCGCCGTCGCTGGTGGACCTGACGCTGGCGGTCGCCCGGCGGCAGATGTCCGAGGTGGATCAGATGATCGCCGGGATGCGGGAGGAGCCGGTCGAGCGGGTCGAGGCGCGGGCGACTCTCGCGGCCCGGACCCTGGCCAGCATCAGCGCCCATGACGTGCTGGTGACCGTTTCCCGGCCTGAGAGCGACGGTGACGGACCGCCGGCCCTGCTCGACTGGTCGGACCTGAGCGCCGACCGGCAACGCTCACGAGTCGAACTGGCGAACTGCTGGGTGTTCCGGATGGTGCACGCCTTCCACCACGACGAGCCGGAGATGGCCGGTCGGATCCTCGTGCACGGCCAGACGGTCATGGCTGAGCGGGAGGTGCCGGACCCGAGACGGATGGTGGCGGTGGCGGTGATCGGTGCCGCGGTCGAGCTGATCGCCGCCGGGTTGTGCTCCTACGAGGAGCAGATCGAGCAGGCCAAGGAGGGGTGACCGGCCAGGCGGGGGCCGGCGCGTCGACGGCGGCGGGCCGGCCCCCGCCCGTGTCCGGTTCGGTGTGACACGGGTCCTTATCGGGCTACCTGGTGTGCGCGGAACCGGCCGGTACGGCATAAGGTGATGCCGGTCACGAGGTCGCGGCTAAGATGTTGCGCTTACTCGACCGGAACGTGAAAAAGAGTCGGCCCCCGATCCGAGGGGGATCAGGGGCCGACCGCGCCATATGAGGTTATGGAGGTGGTGCTGACAGGCCTGGCAGCCTGATCAAGCAGTGTTTACGGAGCACGATCAACAGATCCCATCTCCACTCAACCCCTGACCAAGACGCAAAGTCCCTGGACGGCGCTGGGCAAGTGGTGAGTCTACCGGACGGGCGCTGGGCGCGCGATATTACCCTCCGTCGGACCCAACATGGTTTCCCGGCCTGCGCCGTCTCAGAGACGGAAGGGCTCGATGATGAGCACGACCACGATCCGGGTGCGCGAATGACCGCCCGGAACCCGAAGACCAGTGATGAGGTCGAGGTCCGGGGCGGACGCCGTCCGCCGGCCCGCACGGAGGTCTTCGACTGGGTACCGCTGTCCGGGGTGTCCCCGCACGCGATCGCGCTGTACAACCTGCTGCGGATGCACGTGAACCGTGAGCGCGACGACGAGTTCGTGTGGACGGGCAAGCTGAACCTCGCGGTGATGATGGGCCTGTCCCGGGGCGACAAGATCGACCCGTACCTCACCGAGTTGATCCAGGTCGGGGCGGTCGAGAAGACGTGGGCCGGTATGCCGCGGCACAACGTCTACACCGTGCATTCGCTGCCGCCGCCCGGGTACACCGGGATCACCTCGCTGAAGCAGTGGTATCAGGCGCACAAGCCGCTGCTGGAGTTGAAGCGCAAGGCCGAAAAGGACGCCCGCGACGCCCGCCGGGCGAAGAAAGCGCAGGCCAACGCAGTTACCCCGAATACGGGGGAACAGTCAGTTACCCCGAAAACAGGGGAACAAGTTGCCCCCGAAACGGGGGAACATGTACCCCCCTGTGGGGGGGAACATGTTGCCCCGAAAACAGGGCGGGAACCTAGAAGGGGTTTTGAACCTCCAAGAAATGAACCTCCTCCTTCTCCTGCTGTTTCCTCCGACGAGCCGCCGGAGTGGGCGGTCGCTCCTACCGCAGAGCAGGAGCAGCAGCAGTCCTCTTCGGAGGATCAGAACCCCCACGGGCTGAGCGCCGAGGAGCAGGCGTTGCACAAGGCGTGCACGACGAAGCGGCCGCGGTGGTCGGCGTCGGTGCTCGCCGAGGTCCTGGCGGACCCGTTCATCCGGGAGCGGCCGTGGCCGCTGGTCGAGCGGGCGTTCCTGATCGCGGCGGGTACGGCGAAGACGTTCACCCCGCGCCGGTTGCTGGAAGACGCCTGCCCGCACTGGGATCAGGCCGAGAAGCAACTCGTCGACGAGGCGGCGGCGGTGGCGCGGGCCGCCGCCGACCCGGTCGCCGAGACACCGCCGGGCGGTGGGGTGCCGGTGAACGTGGTGCCGGAGCAGCGTGCCGGGGACTCGAAGGCGAAGCTCGCGGCGCACCAGGCGGCGCAGGAGGCGGCGGCGCGGCGGCGGCTGGCCGGGGCGAAGACGTGAGCGGGCAGGACAGCCGCAAGCCGTTCGTGTGCCCGAGGTGCGCGGCCCGGTCGTGGCATCCGGTCGACAAGCAGGAGGGCTACTGCGGGCGGTGCAAGGCGTTCACGGCGCCGCCGGCGTCGTCGGACACGATCGCCGTGTACGCGCTGCTGGCCCGGTAGCCGGCGGTGGGCAGCGGGTATCCCCGTCGCACCTGCTCCTGCGGGTCGATGGTGGTGCTCCTGCCCACCCCGGCCGGCCCGGCGGTGCCGGTGGACCTCGGCCGTGACCCGGCCGGGAACCTCGTCACCGTCCGGCTGGGCCGCCGGGGCTGGGGCGTGCGGGAGCTGACCGAGCAGGAGAAGGCCCGGGGCACGCACCTGCCGCGGTTCACCGCGCACTGGTCGACGTGCCCGAGCCCGGAGCAGTACCGGGTGCTGGCCCGCCGGACCGCGCCGGGCACCTTCCCGGCCCGCCCGGCGCGGCGGGTGCGGTGGGGCCCGTGCACCGGCTGCGGGGACCAGCACCCCCGCGCCTACGGCACGGTGGCGTCGCCGTCGTGGTGCGACGGTTGCCGTGCGAGAAAGGGAATACCACCGGTATCCTCTTTCGACTCAACGTGGCGTCCGTGATGACCGATCGTCGGATGCCTTGATCATGGACATGTGATGTCTGATCATCGAGCCGGTTTGATGAAGTGCAGGGGGACATTGCGATGAGCACGACTGCGACTGCGCAGGACGACCAGCCCGCTCCGGTCCGGCGGCTGGCCTCGGTGCCGACAACCGGTCGCGGGACGACACCCGCGACGGTGGCTCCGGTGGTGGCGTTACCGACCCCCGCCCCGGTCGACGGCCGCCCGGCCGCCGTGGCGCTCGCCGCCCCGGGCGCGCCCGCCCGGGTGCTGCCGCTGATCCCACCGGCCCGGGTTGGCGGCTCTCCTGCCGCGAGCGGCGCGCCGACGGTGGTCATGCCCGCCGTGGCGGCCCCGGCCGACCCGGGCCCGGCGCTGGCGCTGCTGGACCTCGACGGCCGGCCGGCGGCAGGCCCGGCGGGCAACGTCGTGCCCGACCCGGACGGGCCGCGGCTGACGGTCGTGCAGGCCCCGCCGGAGCGTCCGGCGTCGGACCCGGCGCCGTGCGGGCTGATGACGCAGTGGATCGGCCAGGTGTGCCAGGACGCCGGACAGCCGCTGTCGCTGACGATCACCGGCCAGCTGCACACCATCTACGTGCACCTGCCCACCGCCGAGGTGTGGCAGGCGTGGTGCGCGCGGCTGGCCACCGACCACAAGACGGTCACCCACGACCAGCTCGTCGGCGGGATGCTCACCGGCGTGGTGTTCACCCACGGCTGGACGATCCACGTGCAGCTGCTCGGCCGTCCGGCCGCCGTCGCGGGAGGACAGCCGTGAGCGCCCGGCATCGGTACGTCCTGGAGGTCAACAACGCCGTGCTGCGGCTGGAGCCGCAGGAGGTGCTGCCGTTCGTGCGCGGGTTCGCCCAGGCGCTGAACCAGGTCCGGGAGCTGGCGGTGCTCGACACCGACGCGCCGGAGGATACCAAGCGGATGCAGGCCATGCAGATCGGCCACCAGCTCGGCTGGTGGGACTACCGCTACATCGAGAGGTAGCACCCGGGGGGTGCGGGAGGTGCGGGGGCGTGGCCGGTGGCCACGCCCCCGCCGCCGTCTCGCGGCAGGACAGCCGCGAGCGTCGCAGCGGGACACCCGCAAAATAAACCCCCCTATAGGTTGACTACTTCACGGGTAGGGGGTTAACCTATGGGTGTCACGGCGGGTCACCTGGAACGGCCCGCCAACCGAGAAGGGACACCCCACATGCCCGCCTACTTCGAAACCGGCTTCTCCGTCCGCGAGGTGCCGTGGCACGGCCTCGGCAAGATCCTCGACGAGTACCCCGGAAGCTGGGACGAGGCCCGCCGCCTCGCCGGCCTGGACTGGGAGCCGGTCGAGTTCCCCGCCTACGACATCGCCGGCGAGCCCGACGAGCGCGGCTTCGCCAAGGTCGAGGTGATCGAGGGGTTCAAGCAGATCAAGCGCTCCGACACCGGCGCCCGCCTCGACATCGCCAAGGGCACCTACCACCTCATCCCGCACAGCGAGATGGGCCAGATCCTCGAAGCGATCATGGAGAAGTCCGACGGCGAGATCCAGTACGAGACCGCCGGAGCGCTCAACGAGGGCAAGCGGGTGTGGGCCCTGGCCCGCCTCGGCGGCATCCGGGAGATCCCCGGTGATCCGTCCCCGATGCAGCCCTACATGGCCCTGCTCAACAGCCACGACGGCTCCGCCGCCCTGCGCGTCATCGCCACCAACGTGCGCATCGTCTGCGCGAACACCTGGCACGCCGCCGATATGCAGGCCGACCGCGACGGCTCGGCGTACAGCTTCAAGCACACCTCCGGGTGGAAGGACCGCGTCGAGGAGGCCAAGGTCGCCCTCGCCAAGTCCCACGCCCAGATCGAACACACGATCGAAGAGGCCCGCGCCATGTTGCAGGTGAAGGTCAACAAGATCCAGCGCAAGACCTTCATCGAGCAGTTCGCGATCTCCCGGGTCATCGAGAACACCATCGGCCGCCGCCCCACCTCCCGCACCACGCTGGAGGAGCGCCTGGCCCAGCCCCGCGTCGCCAAGGCCCTGGAAATGACGATCGGCGAGATGAACAAGCTGATCGACGGCCGGACCTGCAACGGCATCCGCGACTCCGTGTACGGCCTCGTCCAGGCCGCCGGGGAGTTCGCCGACCACATCCGGCCGTACAAGACCGAGGAGAGCTACTTCTCCCGCACCATGCTCAACGGCTACGAGCCGCTGAAGGTCGAGGCCGTGAAGCTGGCCCGCGAGGTCGTCAAGTCCGCCTGATCCGCCCGCACCCGGCCGGGTGGCCACCGCCACCCGGCCGGTTCCCATCTGCCCACGGAGGCACCGTGAACCCCACGACCCTGCCGGACCCCATCACCGACGACATGGTCCGGCTCGGCTACGTCGCCCTGTCCCTGCTGACCGACCACACGAACCTCGCGACCGTCCAACGGCACGGCCCGGCCGCCCTGCTCAACCTGCACCACGACCCGGCGTCCGTGCTCCTGCGCGCCCGCCGGGCGCTGGCCACCGCCGAAGGCCTCGGCGCGCGGGCTGTCCTGCCCGGAGACCCGCAGTGGCCCGCCCAGCTTCACGACCTGCCCGCCAACGCGATCCCGCTCTGCCTGTGGGTGCAGGGCCCGAGAATGCTGCCCGAGGCCACCGCGCAGTCGGTGTACGTCACCGGCTCCCGCGCCGCCACCGCCTACGGCACCCACCTCGCCCAGCAGCTCGCCCACGACCTCACCGACCGGTACGGCTGGACCGTCGCCTCCGGCGCGGCGTTCGGCATCGACGCCGCCGCCCTGCGCGGCGCTGCCGTCACCCGGCACAGCATGCCGCCGCTGATCGTGTCCGGCAGCGGGCTGGACAACCCGCACCCCACCGCCCACACCGACCTGTACGCCTACGCCGCCGCCGAAGGCCTCGTGGTCACCGCCGAACCCCCCGGCGCCACCCTCACCCGCGACCGCCACCACCGCCGGCTGCAGCTCGCCGCCGCGCTCACCTCCGGCGTGCTGATCGTGGAGACCACCACCCGAGGCGGCGCGATGACCCTCGCCGAGCACGCCCGCCGGATGACCCGGCCGGTGGCCGCCGTCCCCGGCCCGGTCACCTCCACCCACTCCGCAGGCTGCCACGCCCTCATCCGCGACCGGCACGCCCGCCTCGTCGGCACCGCCACCGAGGCCCACGACGCCCTCACCCCCCGATAACCCACCCCGAAAGGACAACCACGATGCGCACCTTCGCTCACAGCACCCGCGGCCACGTACGGTTCCCGACCCCACGCCCGGCCGCCAACGACACCGCCGCCCGCGACGTGTGGATCTCCTCCCGCACCCACCGCACCCCCGCCCACCGCCGGGTCGCCGGCATCCCCATCGAGGGCCAGCGCGCGGTGACCACCCGCTGCGGCTGGAACCCCCCGGGCGGCATCCTCGTCACCCGCACCGAAGCCGCCGGGCTTCAGGCCATGCCCTGCCTCGCCTGCTTCCCCCCGCAGGCCACCCCCCGCACCTGACCCCCACCGCAGGTCACCCCGGGCCACCCACCGGCCCGGGGTGACCCCATATCACCCCCAGCTAGTTGATCATCTTCTGTGGAGTCGGTACCATCCCCGACGTTCCCACGACCGCCTGGACCGGCCTGGGAACCACCCACCGAGAAAGGCCCACCGCACCTATGACCGGCCCACCCCGACCCGTCTGCGTAGCCCTCAACCGGCCTGGCACCGCCGTTCCCGGCCCGAACCGGGCTACCCTGACCCCCGCCGCGACCGCCACCAGGCGCGACCGGCACCATCACGGAGTCGACGCGAACTGTCGCCAGCTCGCACCGACACCCACCAACGTCCGCGTCACCGACCGGCCGACCCCGCCCACCGTGCGCCGGGTCGACCACCCGGAAGGAGCTGTCCTCACCATGTCCACCGGCACCTCACCGGCCGTGCCCGCACCGCGGGTCGCGGCCGTCGACGTCGTGGCCCCGCACCACGACACCCCGGAACCCCTCGGCCGCCGCCTGGCCTTCATCAACAACAAGGGCGGCGTCGGCAAGACCCTGATCACCGCCATGGCCGCCTCCGGGCTGGCCGCTCGAGGCCGCCGCGTCCTCGTCGTCGACATGGACCCCCAGGCCAACCTCACCGGCCGCGTCGCCGCCGAGGTCGGCCCGAACGGCAGCATCGGCGACGTCCTCGCCCGCCGGGAGAAGGGCGGCGCCCGCGCCGCGATCGTCCGCTGCGGCTGGGACAGCCCCGAAGCCCAGCTGATCGACGTGCTCCCGGCGAGCCTGTCCCTGGAAGACCGCAACAGCGAAGCCGCGGTACCCGGCTCGCACCAGCGCCTCAACCGCGTGCTCTACGGCGTCACCGACGACTACGACTACACCCTGTTCGACTGCCGGCCCGCCCTCGGCCACCTGGAACAGAACGTCGTGCAGAGCCTGGAAGCCGAGAACGGCGACGGCGTCTACATCGTGGCCGAACCCCACAAGGACGCCATCACCGGCGCGCAGCGCGTCCTCGCCGAAGTCGAGGAATGGGCCGACCAGCTCGACATCGACGTCGACATCCTCGGCGTCATCGTCAACCTCGTCGTGTCCAACACCAAGCTGCACCAGGGCCGGGTCAAGTCCATCCCCGCCTCCCTCGGCGACAACGCCCCGCCGGTCCTCACACCGCACATCCCCCGGCTCACCCGCATCGCCGAGGTGACCGACCTCGCCGTGCCGATGCTCTACGACCCCCGCCTGCGCCGTGAGGGCGTGGTCGACATGATGAAGCAGCTCGCCGCGGCGATCGACGTCGGAGCGGACGCATGACGGCCAACGGCTTCGACCAGCCGGTGCAGCCGCACAACGTGCCCCGCCGGCGTGGACGCCGCGACCCGGACGAGCAGCCCGCCACCCCGGCCCCGGCACGCGCCGAGCCCGCCCCCGCCCCGGCACCCGCCCCGGCACCCGCCCCGGCACCCGCCCCGGCACCTGCCCCGGCACCGGCTCCCGAACCGGCCCCGGTACGCACCGCCGAGCCGACCGGCGCGACCTCCCTCGACCGCGTCCTCAGCAACCCGGCCCCGGCACAGACCGTCGCCAGCGCCGTGTCCGTGACGGACCTGCTGGAGCTGCGCAAGAAGCGCCGCGACCCCATGACCGACTGGTCCCGCGACGGCACCCGCCTCACCAAGTGGATCCAGGCCGCCGTCAAGCTCCAAGCGGACATGACCGGCTACCAGCAGCAGGAGGTCATCCGCGACGCCCTGCTCGGCCGCGTACCGCTGTCCCCGCAGCTCCTCGACGCCGCATTCGAAGCTGAGTACGGCTACCCGCGCACCGATCTGCGCGACTGACCACGCACCACCCGGGGCCGGCCCGGGGCGACGCCTCCCCACCCAGGGGAACGCACGCCCCGGCCGGCCCTCCTTCATGCCCACCCACCTGCACAGCTAGCAGCACAGCTAGCCACGCTGCTAGCAGACTGGCTAGCAAGCTAGCTAGCAGATCACGGGGCCCCGTACGGGGCTAGCCACGTGGCCCCGTGACCACCGGCCCGCCCGCGTCACCGGCAAGCTACCCGCACACCCGCCGGACCACCGTGCCGCCCGGCCACCCGCACGCCGGGGCAGACCGCCTCGTGCCGACCCTCGCCACCGCGTACCCGCCGGACCACCCGGTCACCTCGACAGCCACCCGGACAGCAGACCAGACACCCGCCCGGACACCGGTCCGGACAACCAGACGCCCACGAACCCGCTCACCAGCCCGCGCGCCCGGACAACCACCCGGACAACCAGCCGCCCACCGGCCTGCTCACCAGCCCGCACGCCCGGACACCGGATCGGACAACCACCCCGGCCCCTGACCACCCGCCAGCCCTCGACCCGGGCCACCCGCCCGCCTCAGCACCCGACCACCCGGCCGCCCGGTCGGCGACCCGCCCGGCCGCCTCCACACGCGACCGCCCGCCGAGCCGCCCGGCGCCGCACCTCACCGCCGACGCCACCCACCCCGCACCAGCCCTCGCGGCAGGACACCCCGCAACCCGGCCGGGTACGCCCCCGCCCGCCGTCACCTGTCACCCCGAAAACAGGGGAACAGGGCCACCGGCCCGCTCCCGGTCACCCGGCGGCCCGCCCGCGCCAGTCACCCCGAAAACAGGGGAACTGGCCACCACCACCCCGAACAGCCACCACCGCGGCCGCCGGCCCGGCCCGACCCCCACCCGCCAAGATCATCGGCACCCCCCGCCCGTACCGGCGAGGTCCACGGCCCCGACCCGCGACCAGCGCCGCAGTGCCCGACACCTGCCCGCGCCGGCCGTGCCCCGCTCGGGCCATCAAGGGCCGGAAACAGCTATTCCCGGCCCTTACCCTAGGATCAGCGGGAGGAGGTCGCCGTGAGCGAAAAGCAGCAGGCCAGCGCCGTCGACCGGGCGCTCACCGTCGCGGGCAGGGCCCGACGCGACGACGGGCGGCTGGAGTCGCAGACCATGGCCCGGTACCAGCGGGTGTTCGGGGAGTTCAACGCGTGGCGGCGGGGTCGGGGTCTGTCGGTGACCAAGCCGCCCACCTCCGAGCATCTCGCCGAGTACGCCGAAGCGCTGGTCCGGGAGCACGGGTACGCGAAAGCGACTGCCCGGGGCCGGGTGGCCGCGGTCAGGGCGGTGTTGCGGTTACGCGGCGAGCCAGTGCCAGATGGCGTCGCGGCGTGGTTCGTGCTCCGTGAGGCTGACCATACCGCTGATCAGCCGGAAGGTGACACCCCACGGGGGGTGCGGCGTGGCGTGCTCGCCGCGGTGGTGGCCCGGGGGCTGAACCTGGACAAGCCTGCGGCGGCGGCGCGGGACCGGTGTCTGGTGACGTTGGCGCACGCGCTGACGGTGCCGGTGGCGCGGCTGGTCGAGCTGGACGTGACCGATGTGGACCTGGTCGACGGCGCGCTGGTGGTGCGGGTGGCCGGGGAGGTGCGGGAGCTGGAACACGACCATGATCCGGAGGAGGTGTGTCCGGTGGAGGCGGCGGCGGGGTGGCTGGGTGTGCTGGCGGCCGCCGGCGTGCGGTCGGGTCCGTTGTTCCGGTCGGTGGACTCCGGGCAGAACATCGCGGGGTGCGGGCCGAAGGCGGGGACGTCGGGGGCGGACGGTGGCCGGCTGAACGTGCGCGGGTTGCACCGCATCTGGGCGCGGCTGGTGGTCAGGGCAGGATTACCCCCGTCGACGCCGCGTGATCTCCGGCTGGGCGGCGCCGTCGACGACCTCGCGGAGGGGTCGCCGTTGGTGGAGGTGCTGCGCCGGGGTGGATGGTCGCCGAGGTCGGCTTCGGCGGCTCGGCGGCTGGTCGACCATCTGCAGAACGGGGGAGCCGATGGTGGAGGACGATCAGGATGAGACGGTGGCCGCGGTGCGCGAGGTGGTGGCGGCGCACGGGTGGGCGGTCAAGGGCGTCGGGCCGAACATCGCGTACACGGTGGGGCTGACCGAGGCGGGGTTGCCGGAGCTGGTGCTGATCGGTGTGCGGGTGGAGGTCGCGGCCCGGGTGCTCAACGATCTGGCGCGGCGGTCGCTGGAAGCGGAGTTGACGCCGGAGCTGTTGTACGCGGTGGGGGAGTTCCGGCGGCCGGTGGGGGTGCGGGCGGTGCCGATGGATGTGGCGCGGCGGGTGTTGCGGTACGCGACGGCGTTGTACGGGGACCGGTGGCGGGTGTGGGAGGTGGTTCCCGGGTTGACCGATGAGCCGCCTACGGTGTGACCCGTGGGCCGGGTGAAGGGACCTGACGAGCCGGTGGCGCCGACGGTGCTGCCGGGGCATCGTCGGCGTGGGCGGCCGGGGCCGCCGGACGGCGTACGAGGTCGCGGTTCGCGGCAGGACAGCCGCGAGCGGTCGGAGGGGATGTGGATGGCAGCGGGGTGGAGCGGGACCGGGCACGTGCAGGAGGTGCCGGGGCAGGTCGATCGGCTGCCGGAGTTCGACCCTCGGTCGGGCGAGCATCTGTGGATGGTGTTCGCGGGGTTCCGGGTGGTCCCGGAGCGGTCTGGTGAGGATGGTCCGGCGCTGCTGGATCGGGAGAACCTGTTGCTGATGCAGGGGCCGGGGTGCTTCTACTGCGAGGAGGCGTACACGCCGCGGTTGGCGATGCGGCGGTGTCGCGGCCCCCGCCCGTAATTACCCCCTGGTAGTTGACTACTTAGGGGTTAGTGGATAGGCTAGCGGGGGACCGCCTGGAACGGTCCGCAGCCGAGGAGGAACCCCCGCCCATGCCACTGGACCGGATCGACGAAGCCGCTATCCGCTTCGTGCTCACCTGCCAGCAGCCATCGACCGTCTCCGACGGCGACTGCATCGCTGCGGCCGATCGTCTCACGGACACCCTGCGAACCCTCGGCATCACCGCCGAGTCCGTGTCGGTGATCGGCTGGATCGACCCCGACTGCCACGTCCTCGGGTTCGCCCACCGCGCGACGGCGATCGGTGACCACATCGCCGACCTCACCGCCCGCCAGTTCCACCCCGACGCCCCCGCACGGTGGCTCGCCCCCGTCGGGGAGTACCTGAGCCGGCTGACCACGTTGACGCGGGTCGCTGCCGCGACGATCGTGCGGGACAACGAGTCGATCGTCAGGAGTGCGCCATGACCATGCCCGAGGAGACCAGCACCGCCGCCTGGTTCCACGAACTGACCAACCGCGTCGCCGCCGCTCACCGCGCGGACGACACCGCCGAGGTCAACCGGCTGCTGGACTACGCCGAGCGGGAGGGCGGCGCGCACTGGCGGGAACGGCTGGAGCACCTGCTGACCACCACCACGCTGATCAAGGAACGCCGCGCGGCCGGGCTGCCCGGCGGCGCCCACTCCATCGGCCACAACGGCGGGGTGCTGGTCTGCGACTTCTGCGGCGGCGAGCCGGTCATCGCGTACTACCCGTTCACCCCGTTCCAGCTCGCCGTCCTCGACGCGCAGATGGACTCCGGTGACCGGTGGTACGTGTGCGGACGCTGCCGCGAGCTGCACGACGCCGGGGACTGGAAGGGCCTACGCGACTGGGTCGGCCCGGCCGCCCGCCAGGAGCCGGTCCGGCTGATCTGGCACGGCTTCCGCACTCACCGCACCGGAGACGCCGTCCCGGTCGCGCCGGGCAGCAACCCCGAGGCGGGCAGGCCGTGACCGGCCGCCGGACGCTGCTGTTCGGGCTGGCGTGCCTGACGGCGGGGTGGATCGCCGCCGGCCTGTTGGAGGAACACGACGGGCCGATTTGGCTGGCCGTGCTGGTGTTCCTCGCGCTCGTCCTGGCCGTGGCGATCGCCGCGGACCTGCTCCACGCCAGGAGAGCCCGGTGAACGACGACCTCGACCAGCGGCTGCGCTACTACCGCACCGTCAACGTCATCTTCCTGTGCCTGGGCGTGGCCATCGTGACCGCGCTGACGTTCGGGGTGCTGCTCGACGTGATGCCCGTGCCGGTGTGGGCACGGACCGGGGCCTGGTTCGTCTCCCTCACGGTGATCATCGGCGCGCACGTCTGGACGAACCGCGCGCAGCGGCGGGTGATCACCGCCGAGCGGGAACGCCGCGAGGAGCAGCTACGCGCCCGGATCGCCTCCGGCGAGCTGGACCGGAGGTGACCGGGTGGCCCGCACGATCCGGCTGGATCTGACCGAAGCCGAAGCCCGCGCGCTGCTGCGGCTGTGCCAGGAGGGCAGCGCGGGAGACCTGTACGAGCTGATGGACCGCAACGCTCAACGGGTCGCCGCCGCTGAGCGCGCCGAGCGGAAGGTCCGGGAAGCGCTGGAACCCCGCCGAAACACCCGAACTTGACATAAGGAAGGTTATCGAACAATGCGGACAGATGTGCGGTGGACCGCCGTCCTCGCGCCCCTCAACGTCGCCAGCACCGACCACCGGCTGCTGACCCTCGACTTCACGCTCACCGCGCACACACCGCTCGCGCTGCTCGAAGACCTCCCGCACGCCCCCGTCATCGGCACCGTCGACGACGCCGAGGTGCACCAGGGCATCATCCTGGCCCACGGCACGCTCACCGACCCGGCCACCGCGACCCGGATGTCCAGCGGCGAGCTACGCCCCCAGATCGACCTCCACGACACGACCGTCACCCACCGCGACGGGTTGACGGTCTTCCACTCCGGGCTGCTCGGCGCCGTCCGCGCCGGCACCCGACCCGTGTGGCCCGCCGCCCGGTTCCACATCGACTGACCGGCGCACCCCGCCAGGAGGTACACCACCATGACCACCCCGAACGCCGCCGTGCTGTGGGCACTGGACCAGCAGTGCCCGTCGGCCGCCGACAAGCTCGTGCTCACCCTGATCGCCCGCAAGGTCGGCCCGGACGGCACCTGCCACCCCACCCGGGCCACCCTCGCCCGAGAAGCGCACCTGTCCGACCGGCGGGTGTCCCGCGCCATCACCAACCTGTGCACCGCCGGGCTGCTCGACGTCCGGCGCGGCAAAGGCCCGAACACCTACAGCCCGAACGTGAGGAACAGATGACCCTGCCCGTACTACCGCCCGAGGCCCGCCGGGTCTACCAGTCGCTGCTGCTGCTCGCCGGGGAGGCCCGCCCGTCGATGGGCTGGCTCGCCGAACGGTCCGGGCTGTCCCGGGAGGACATGCTCCAGGCCCTCGGCGAGCTGACCGAACTCGGCTACCTGTCCGCCCGCCCGCCCGGCACCATGACCTGCGACCACCCGACCCCTCCCCCGATGTCGAGCAACCTGCTCGACAACCCCACCATCGAGCTGGCCCGCGCCGTGTCCGACGTCTACAACCTCGACTGGACCGGCTACCCGAAGACGCTGCCCGACGACTACCGGATGACCGCCCCCAGCGACCTCGCGTTGTTCCTCGGCGGTGACTGCTCGTCGTTCACCGGCGACCTGCTGCGGCTGATCGCCAAGAGCCAGGCGACCGTGGCGCACTTCCACGCCCTGCTGACCGCGTTCCCGTACGCCGTGGTGGCGTGGTCGGTGTTCCAGGTGCTGCCGGTCGTCAACGCCGGTCAGCTCGCCGCGGTCCTGCGGGGAGACGAGCCGTCATGACCGCCGACGCCCCGTACTACATCGACGACCCGATGGTGGACCGCGCCGCGCACCGGCTGGTGATGACCCTCGCCGAGGTCGAGTCGGCCGCCGCAGGCCGCAGCCTGCACTACGGCCGGTGCTCCTGCACCACCATGGACCCGGTCGGCCCGTGGGACGACTACGCCGTGCTGGAGGCCTACGACCAGCACATGCAGCACGTCCAGACCGAGACGCGCGCCCGCGCGGCCCGGTCGTGACCCGGCTGCTGGCCTGGGCCTCCGGCCGGTGGGCGGTCCACCTCGCGGTCTGGACGTCCTGCTGGATGCTGCTGAACTGGCTGGCCGCCGACGCGCCGGCACGGCGCGCGCCCGGCCCGCCGACCACCGGCCCGATCGCGGAGTTCGACCTGCTCATGTGGTGCTCGGCCCCCGGCAAGGTCCGGATCCACGTGCGGAACACCGGCTGGACCTCGGTGTTCTACCTGGAATCACCGACCCTCGGCGTCGAGATCGCCGGCTGGACCGACCCGATGCCGCACCGGTTCCCGCCCCGGTCGATGAGCTCACCGCCCAACGAGATCCGGCTGACCATGCCCCGACGCGGCCCCGACGACGTGTGGATTCTGACCGTCGACGGACACCGCTACGTCCAGCGCACCGGTTACCCGATGGAGTGTCTGGCCCCGATCTGACCGGGCTCGCGGCTCACCACGATCACCACTCGCATCACCCCCCACCAGGGGGGTATTCTGACCTGGCCGCAGTCGCATGATGGCCTGGGTGGTCCCACCGTCTGTTCCCCAGACTCACGGTGGGACCACGTGGCATTGCGGCCCGGACACGCCCACCCCCCACCGGTTGACCGGTAGAACGCTGAGTCGCTGATCAGACTGCGTACACTCCCTGCTAGATCAAACGACGACGGGGGGTCGCGCGGTGGTCAAGGGCAACAAGGGTGCCTCCACACAGGCCGGAGCACTGATCCGGGCAGAACTGGCCGCGCTGGCGGTCCCGATCGATCAGGTGTCGAACTGGCCGGGCAACCCACGCCGCGGTGACATCGCCAAGATCAAAACGTCGCTGACGCAGCACGGCCAGTACACCCCGCTGCTGGTGCAGGCCAGCACCGGGCACGTGGTCAAGGGCAACAACACCCTCATCGCCATGCGCGAGCTGGGCGCGACGTCCGTCGCGGTGAACAAACTCGACCTCACCGACGACCAGGCCCGCAAGATCCTGCTGCTGGACAACAAGACCAGCGACGACGCGGAGTACGACGAGGGCGAGCTGGCCGCGCTGCTGGCCTCCTTCGGTGAGGCCACCGACGACCTCGCCGACACCGGCTGGTCGACCGCCGAACTGGACGAGCTGCTACGCGCCTCCGACCACCTCGGTAACCAGGCCGCCGCGTTCCTGGACCCGATGATCGCCCAAGCGCCGGACCCGGCCACCGCCGCCGCCGCGATGGCCACCACCGCACCGCCCGCCGCCGTCCCGGCCGCCCCGGCCGGCCCGCCGGCGGACCCGAGCACCGCGGCGGCCGCCACCGAACCGGCCGAGGTCGTGCTCCCGCCGGCCCCGGCCGCTCCGGCGCCGCCCGGCGAGCCGCAGGCTCCCCCGGTGCAGTACGTCCAGCTGTCGTGGACCGCGACCGCCGAGCAGCGGGAAGTCGTCCGGGAGGCGGTCAAGCTCGCGCAGACGATCACCGGCAGCCCGATCGCCGTGGACGCGCTCGTCGCGATCGCCCGCCACTACCTCACCACCGCGCAGGCCCCGGCAGGAGCAGACGCATGAAGCCTCCGTCCGGCCGGATCGAAACCGGCGTCACGCCCGTCGAGGGCCTGAAGATCATCAACCTGTGGGAGACCCGGCCGACGCTGCCCGACGCCGGAGTCGACGTGCACGGCGCGCCCGCCCGAGGCCTGCCGCTGCACACCAACGGCCACCTCGGCGCGGACATGCTGCACGTCGCCGCCGGGAAGCAGTTCCCGGTGCACACCCACCCCGGCGACCACCTGCTGTACTGCCTGTCCGGTGAGGGCACCATGTCCATCGCCGGGAAGACGTACCGGATCTTCCCGGGCGACCTGTACATGGTCGACGGGGAGGTGCCGCACGCCGTCGGCGCGATCACCGATCACGTCATCGTCGCGATCGGGTCGCCGCACAAGCCGGTCGACTCCCCCGAGCGGATGACGTTCGTGGACTGGACCGGCCGGCTGGTCGACACCCCGCTGCTGGCCACCGACCCGGTGCCCCCGCCGGAGGCGTGAGCGGTGCTCGGCCGTAAGCAGGCCCTCGCCGACAACCAGGTGTGGACCGACGCGATGCACCGCGCCGCCGAGCTGGTCACCGACACCGAGCTGGACGACCTCATCGGCCGGGCCGTCGAGGGCATCCGCGCCGAGCAGGCCGCAGGCCGGGTGATCGGCTACGGCTGGTCCGGCGGGAAAGACTCCCAGGCGCTGCGGTACGTCATGGACGCCGCCGGAGTCTCGGACTGCGTCCTCGGGATCACCGCCGGGCTGGAATGGCCCGCCATGCTGCGGTGGCTCACCGACCACATGCCGCCGGCCTGCGACGTGATCGCCGCCCCGCTGGACCTGCACTGGCTCGCCGCCCACCCGCACATGCTGTTCCCGCAGGGCGCGGACGGGTCGAAGTGGTTCGGGCTGGTGCAGCACAAGGCCCAGCGGGACTTCTACGTCCGCCGTCAGCTCGACCTCCTCGCGCTCGGCCGCCGCCGCAAGGACGGCAACTACATCGGCCCCAAGGGCGCCGACCGGTACACCAACCGCGCCGGGATCACCCGCTGGTCCCCGATCGCCGACTGGACCCACGAACAGATGTTCGCGCTTCTCGTGCGGCGGGAGGTGCCGCTACCGCCCTGCTACGGCTGGCCGCGCGGCTGGCAGATCGGTACCGGCGCGTGGCCGGCCCGCCAGTGGACGACCAGCCCGGACCACGGCTGGTCCGAGTGCTGGCAGATCGACCCGGACGTGGTCCGGCACGCCGCCACGGTGCTGCCGCAGGCCGCCGACTGGCTGACGCGAACGGGGAACGGCTGATGTGCGGGATCTTCGCCTACGCCGGGTCGGTGCCGCCGGAGACCGGGCACCTCGCCGCCGCCGCGTCCGGCGCCGCACGCCGCGGTCCGCACGGCCACGGGTGGATAGCCCGCAACCCGGACGGGCGGCACCACCTCCACACCGCCCTCGGCCCGCTCACCCACACCGCCCTGCACCGCATCCCGGCCACCGCCACCGCCCTGCTCGGCCACGCCCGCATGGCCACCGTCGGCCGGTACGACGACCCGGACGCCCTGCAACCGTGGCTGGTGAACGCCGCAGACGGCCGGGTCCACGCCGTGGTGCACAACGGCAACGTCTACAACGCCGACCGGCTGTCCGACCGGCCCGGCGCGGTCACCGACTCCCACGCCCTCGCCCTCGCCTACGCCGACCTGCGCGCCGCCGGCCTGACCCCGCCCGTGGCGATCAAGGCGCTGGTCGACCGGGCGCAGCAGCACGCCTGGGTAATCGCCGTGCTCGACAGCGACGGCCGGCTCTACGGCCACCGCCACCGCCACCCCCTCTACACCTGCACCGCCGGGTCCGGGGCCGTGTACTGGACCTCACAGCCCTGCTGCCGTACGGCGGTCCCGCTACCCGAGCTGACCGTGTTCACCGCTCTGGAAGGCTCCTGATGGCCAGCAAACGCCGGTCCAGCAACGGCGGGCACATGCTCAAACCGGTCCCGCTCGACCAGGACGTCTACACCCTGGCCCTCGAACGCACCGCCTACGTCTTCGACCAGTTCGACCACGTCGTGGTGTCGTTCTCCGGCGGGAAAGACTCCACCGCGGTGTTGCAGGTCGCGTTGGAGGTGGCGCACTCACACCCGCGGTTCGCCCGGCACCTGCCGCTGCGCACGGTGTTCTTCGACGAAGAGGCGATCCCGTACGAGACGGAGCAGTACGTCCGGCGGATCTCGCAGCGCGACGACGTCGCGTTGGAGTGGTACTGCCTGCCGGTCCGGCACCGTAACGCCTGCTCCCGCACCGAGCCGTACTGGTGGCCGTGGGCGCCGGAAGCCCGCGACAAGTGGTGCCGCCCGCTGCCGCCGGAGGCGATCACCGAGCTGGCCGGGTTCCCGACCTGGCCGCCGATGGACCGCCTGTCGATCCCGAACCTCAACGGCCTGCTCGTGCCCGCCCACCTCGGCAACGTCGCGATGCTGATGGGCATCCGGGCGCAGGAGTCCCCGAACCGCCGCCGGGCCGTCAAGCTCCACAAGGTCGACAACTTCATCATCAAGTTCGATGAAGGCACCTCCCAGGGCAACGTGTACAAGGCGTACCCCATCTACGACTGGATGACCTCCGACGTGTGGACCGCCCCGGCCCTGCACGGCTGGGACTACAACCGGGCGTACGACCTGATGGAGATGGCCGGCGTCAGCGCGTTCTCGCAACGCTGCTCGCCGGCGTTCGGTGAAGAGCCGATCCAACGGCTCGACACCTACGCCAAGTGCTTCCCCGACGTGTGGGCGATGATGGCCGAACGGCTGCCCGGCGTCGGCGCGGCCCTGCGCTACGCCCGCACCGAGCTGTACGGCTTCGGCACCCGCCCGGAGAAACCCGCCGGGCTGCCCTGGTCGGAGTTCCTGGCCCTCTACGCCAGCAAGCACGGCGACCTCACCCGCCGGCAGGTCACCAACCGGCTGCGTACCGAGATCCGCCGCCACTACCGCAAGACCACCCACCCCATCCTGGAAAACACCCCCCACCCGCTGACCGGCGTGTCCTACAAGTTCCTGCTGCCGCTGGCCATGCGCGGTGACCTCAAGGAACGCCGCCAGGCGTACAAGCTGCTCGACAACGAGCCGGGCACCGGCCTGCCGACCGTCGGGATCTGGCGCCGCTACGCCGAGGAACTCACCCAGATCCTCGCCGCCGGCCGGTTCCACGAGCTGGGCCACCCCGGCGACCCGCCCGCCGACCCGTGGGCGCTGCTGCCCGACTACGCCCGCCAGGAGGTGTGATGCCCGCCAGCCCGGCCCGGGTCGACCCCGGCGACATCAAGAACAAGAAGCGCCAGTCCCGCGACCGCATCGACGTGGACCGGTCGGTGTACGACCTGGCCTGCGAGCGCATGGAGGTGATCTTCGACCTGCACGACACGGTGATGATCGCCTTCTCCGGCGGGAAAGACTCCACCGCCGTGCTGAACGTGGCGTTGCAGGTCGCGCACTCCCATCCCCGCCACGCCCGGCACCTGCCGCTGCGCACCTACTTCTACGACGAAGAGGCCATCCCGTACGAGACGGAGGAGTACGTCCGGCGGGTGTCCCAACGCGACGACGTGGACCTCACCTGGTACTGCGTGCCGTTCAAACACCGCAACGCCTGCTCCCGCACCTCGCCGTGGTGGTGGCCGTGGGCGCCGGAAGCCGAAGCCCTGTGGTGCCGGCCGATGCCGCCGGAGGCGGTCACCACCCTGCCCGGCTTCCCGATCTGGCCGCCGGAGGCCCGCCTGACCGCCCCCGACGCCAACGGGCTGATCGCCCCGCCGTCGCTCGGGAACGTGGCCATGGTGATGGGCATCCGCGCGCAGGAGTCCCTGACCCGCTACCGGGCCCTGGTGCGCGCCGGAGGCCGGGAGCACAACTACCTGATCAAGTTCGACGACGCCACCGCCAAGGGCAACCTGTGGAAGGCGTACCCCATCTACGACTGGCGCACCGAAGACGTGTGGACCGCCCCCGCCCTCATGGGCTGGGACTACAACCGCGCGTACGACCGCCTCGAGATGGCCGGCCTCGGCCACTCCGCGCAGCGCTGCTCCCCGGCCTTCGGCGAGGAGCCGCTAGAAAAGCTGCACACCTACGCCTCCTGCTTCCCCGAGGTGTGGGCCAAGATGGTCGACCGGGTACCCGGCGTCGGCGCCGCCGGCCGGTACGCCCGCACCGAGCTGTACGGCTACCGGGGCCGGCCGGAGAAACCCGCCGGGATGACCTGGCCGCAGTTCATCACCCACTACGTCGGGAAGTTCCGGCCCGGCGACCAGAAGTTCGTCGCGTCCCGGCTGCGCGACGAGATCCTGCTGCACTACCGCAAGACCACCACCCCGATCACCCGCAAGACCCGCCACCCGGTCACCGGCATCAGCTGGGAATGGCTGCTGATGCTGGCCATGCGCGGGGACTTCAAGGGCCGTAAGCAGGCCGGGAACGAGTCGTCGGCCTACGGCAGCCCGGAGTGGGCCCGCCTGTGGCACAAGTACATCGACGAACTCGCCTCCACGATCGCTGATGGTCTGCTGCCCGACCTCGCGCATCCCGGCACGGTGCCCGAGGACCTGTACGTGCTGCTGCCCGCCGAGCTGCGGGACGGTAGCTCATGATCAGTTTTCGGTTAATGTCAGCTAGTGACAGTTCTCAATACCGAATTGGCGTGGCTGGCCGGACTGTGGGACGGCGAAGGCTCGGTCGGAATCAACCGGAACCACCGCCGGGGAGCCAACAGCGAGGGCTTCAACGTCTTCCCTCAAGTGCAAATCCAGATGACCCACTTTCCGACTATCGACCGGGTCGTGGACCTCATCAAAAGCATGGGATGCCAGGTGGTGTCCTACCACTGGGCCGAAAAGCAGGCCCATCACAAGCGAGCCTGCGGCCTGCGGATCACCCGCACCGGTTACGTCCTCACGATGGCCACGGCGCTCCTGCCGTACTCGGTCACGAAGGTCGAGCAGTGGACGCTGGTCAAGGAGTTCTGCGAGCTGCGGATCGCGCGTCAGGGATTGGGAAGTCATGGCCAGCTCAAACGGGGCGGCCGTCAAGGATGGTGGGTGCCGTACAGTGAGCGCGAAATCGAACTCTACAACCTCATTGGTCGCTGCAATCGGCGTGGACTGCCAGCCGCTGTCGAACGTGGAATGGGTGCCCCGGGACCTTCTGTCCGCGAACAACTGGAATCCGAATAAGGCCGCGCCGCCCGAGCAGCGGCTCTTGAAGACCTCCATCCTGGAGAACGGCTGGACCCAACCGATCGTCGTGCGGGAGTTCGACGGCGGACAGCGGTTGGAGATCGTCGACGGCTACCACCGGTGGATGACGTCGGCGGACCCCGAGGTCCGCTCGCTGACCGACGGGTACGTGCCGATCGTCCGGCTGCCGGAATGCCCGGAAGACCTCGCGATCATGGCCACCGTCCGGCACAACCGGGCCAGAGGCACCCACCACGTTCTCGGCATGGCCGACCTGGTCGACCGGCTGCTGTCCTCCGGCCTGTCCCGCGAGGAGATGGGCCGCCGGCTCGGCATGGACGCGGAAGAGGTCGACCGGCTCGCCGACCGCGGTCAGATGACCAAGCGCGGCGCGGCCGCCGGGTTCAACACCGGCTGGACCGTCTGATGGCCACCCCCGGCCGGGTACCGCCGCTGCACGTCGACCAGCTCCCGATCGGCGGCCGGTGGGTGATGCCCGCCAGCTCCCGCCGGGTCACGGTGGTCAACCCGGCCACCCTCGATGAGGTCGGGTCGTGCCCGCTGGCCGACGAGACCGACATCGACCGGGCGGTCACCGCCGCCCGGCAAGCGTTCGACTCCGGCCCGTGGCCGCGGTTCCACCCCCGCGACCGGGCGATGGTGCTGTCCCGGCTGCTGGACGTCTACGCCGCCCGGCAGGCGGAGATGGCGGACCTGATCACCGCCGAGACGGGCAGCCCGGCCCGGTTCACCGCACAGACCGAACACCCGCTGGAGATCCTGCGTTTCTACATCGACCTCGCCGGCCGGTTCCCGTGGCAGGAGCACCGCGGCAGCGGCACGCAGATCTTCCGCGAGCCGGTCGGAGTCGTCGCCGCGGTGGTGCCGTGGAACATGCCGCAGAAGACCATCCTGATGAAGCTGGTGCCCGCCCTGCTCGCCGGCTGCACGGTGGTGGTCAAGCCTGCGGAGGAGACCCCGCTGGACGCGCTGCTGCTGGCCGACATCCTCGACAGCGCGGGCCTGCCGCCGGGTGTGGTCAGCGTGGTGCCCGCCCTGCCGGAGACCGCGGAGTATCTGGTGGCGCACCCGGCCGTCGACAAGGTGGCGTTCACCGGGTCGACGGAGGTCGGCGCGCGGATCGGGGAGCTGTGCGGCCAGCGGGTGAGGCGGGTGTCGCTGGAGCTCGGCGGGAAGAGTCCCGCGATCGTGTGTCCGGACGCGGACCCGGCCCGGGTCGTCGACGCGCTGCGCACCGACACGTTCGCCCTGTCCGGGCAGATCTGCTCGGCGCACACCCGGGTGCTGGTGCCGCACTCCCAGCTCGACCACTACACCGCCCGGATCGCCGAGATGGCCGAAGGGCTGCGGGTCGGTGACCCGATGAACATCTACACCGACCTCGGGCCGGTGATCTCCCGCCGTCAGCAGCTGCGGGTGGAGGGCTACATCCAGGACGGGATCACCTCCGGCGCGCGGCTGGTCACCGGCGGGCTGCCCGCCGACGGTGAGGAGCGGCAGCCCGGCTGGTGGGTCAAGCCGACGGTGTTCATCGCGGACAACGACCACGTGATCGCGCGGGAGGAGGTGTTCGGGCCGGTGGTCACGCTGATCGGGTACGGCGACGACACCGACGCGGTCCGGATCGCGAACGACTCCCCGTACGGGCTGGAAGCCGCGGTGTGGACCGAGGACCTGGCCCACGCCGACACCCTCGCCCGCCGGCTGCGCGCGGGCACCGTCCGGATCAACGGCGCGTTCGACGTCAACGCCCCCCTCGGCGGGTTCAAAGCCTCCGGGATCGGCCGGGAACTCGGGGTGGAAGGGCTCGCCGGGTACACCGAGGTCAAGGCCGTGGTGTCCCGATAGACCGGCGTTCGGGTGGTGGTGTCCGGGAGTCACGGGGCCGGGATGCCACCACCCGGGCGTCTCACCGCTGGATAGCCGCGAGCCCGCCGAGCAGCCGCCGCTGGCCGGCCAGCGCGTCGATACGCGGCGCCGTGGCGAGGGGGTCCGGCCCGTCGACGGTGTCGTCCCAGGTGTCCGGCGGCATCAGCAGCACCACCGCCCGCCCCCGCTCGGCGGCCACCCGCCACAGGCCGGTCGTCGGCGGCGCGTCGGTGGCCACCACCTTCGACCCGGACAGTTGCAGGTGCGAGATCCGGTCGCCCTGCATCACCACCGTGATCCCGGCCGCGTGCGGCCACAGCGCGCCGGACAGCTCCCGGGAGGTGATCCGGCCCGCGCCGGAGCGCCGCAGCCGGGTCGACACCGCCTCGTACACCTCCTGGTCGCGGGGTTGGATGGCCAGCACCGGCCACCGGTCGAGGTCGTTGCCGAGCACGAGCAGGTTCCACATCGGTGCAGCCACAGGACGCTCCAGGTCAGCCAGGGCAGGACGCCGCCGAGTGTAAGGGCTGGGACAGCCGAGAGGCCCCGGACGCTCACGTATCGTCCGGGGCCTCACTCGGGATAGGTCCGGTCATGCCCCCCAGCACGGCCCGGTACCCCGGCCGGCACGCCGCGGTATGTCCCGCGCGGCGTGACCGACGCAATGTGAAACATCCTATGTGATCGGTCCCATCGCCCCCGCCGAGGAAAGTCGATCTTTTCGTGAAACGTAGAACGGACGAAAAGTTGTCCTCCGTTCAACCGTCTTGACCGGCCCCTACACTCGATCATGTGACGGGGGATCACCACCGGGCACGGGCACGGCAATCACCGGCCCGCTGTCCCGACGGCGCGACCCGTCCCGGCACCTGCACACGCGCTGCCCTGCGGTGGCCGGATCGTCGGTGGGGACGATCCCGGAACACGGGGGCGGGCAGAACGCCAGCGCGGTGACCGGGGCGAGCTGGCCCGCCGCCCTGGCCGAATGGGGCAGGCGGGAGTCCTTCCGTCGCGCAGTGCGTACCGCGCTACCCGCTTGGAGAGGACACCCCACCATGTCTGACCAGCCCGCTGCCCCGCCGCTCGGCCCGGACCCGGACCCCGGCAACGCCGGACCCGAGGACTGGGCCGGAGTCGACTACGACGACCCGGCGCTCGAGGAGGCCACCGCGGCGGCCGAAGACCCGGACACCGCCGACCCGCTGCCCGGCGACTACCGCGACGACACCACCCCGACCGACGGTGAGGTGGCGGCATGAGCACCTGCGCCTGCCACATCTCGCCGGCGTTCGCCCGCGAGCGGGAACGTCTGAAGGCCCTCGGCGGCACCCTGTTCGGCATCTGCCCCGACGCCGACCACAAGTACGGGTTCCACCTGCCGTCCTGCCGCCTCGGCGACAGCGACTACTCCCTGCGCTACGGCCGCGGTAACCGGCTCTACGGCGCCGCGATCGACGTCGGTATGGACTTCGACGGCTCCCGCGACTGGCTGCTCTGGCTGATCGCCGAAGCCCGCGCCGGCCGTAAGCCCGGCCTGGTCGAGGTGATCGGCCAGCCGAAGGGCCAGCCGGTTCTCTACTGGGCGAAGTGGAACGGCTGGAAGGCCAAGGTGTACACCGGCTCCGGCCACGACCGGTGGACGCACCTCGGGGTGGACCGGTCGGTGCTGGCGAAGACGGCGGACCTGAAGCTGCTCGCCTGGACCCCCGGCAGTGTCAGCAAGCCGACACCGGCCAAGCCCGCCACGCCGGCCCCCGGCCCCGTGCTGCCGTTCCCGCTCCCGGCCACCTGGTACTTCGGTCCCGCCTCCGGCCCCCGCCAGTCCGTGTCCGGGCTGCACAAGCGCACGTTCGCCGGGCACACCGACCGGTACTGGCTGCAGCAGTTCGGCACCCAGCTGTCCCGCCGGGGCTGGGCGGTCGGGAAGGGCCGCACCTACCTGCGCTCCGGCAACGACGGCATCTACGGCCCGCAGTACGCCGCCCTGATCCGCGCGTTCCAGAAGGACCAGAAGCTTCAGGTCGACGGGCGGCTCGGCGCGGTCACCTGGAAGGCCGCCTTCAAGAACCCCATCCGGTAGGACACCCCCTGGTGACCGGATTCATCCGGCCCGAGCTGGCGCACCTCGCCGTACCGATCGGTGAGGTGCGCCAGTTCCCGGGCAACCCACGCCGCGGTGACCACGACCGGATCGCCACCAGCCTGCGCCGCCACGGCCAGTACGCCCCGCTGCTGGTGCAGTCCTCCACCGGCCGGGTGGTCAAGGGCAACAACACCTTGCAGGTGATGACCGCCCTCGGCTACAGCGAAGTCGCGGTGGTCCGGCTGGACATCGACGACGAGCGGGCCCGGAACCTGCTGCTGATCGACAACCGGCTCACCGACGAGGCGGACTACGACCTGCCCGAGCTGACCGACATGCTCGCCGGGATCATCGACTGGGAAGCCGCCGGCTGGACCCCGGAAGACCTCGACGACATGCTCGCCGAACTCGACCACGACGCCGCGCTGTCCGAGCTGGAAGGGTACGAACCCGACCCGGCCCCGCAACCCGTCTCGGTGGACCTGAACCGGCCGCCGGCCCGTATCCCGCCGACCCGGCCCGTACCGTCCGGCCCCGGCCCGGCACACCCGCCCGCACCGCCTACCGCCACCCGCCCCCCGGCGCCGCCGCCGCGCGCCCCGGCCCCGGCCCCGGCCCCGGCGCCGGTCCCGGTGCAGCGGCCGGTGCTCGCCGAGCTGCTGCTGTACCTCCCGCCCGACGACCGCGCCGAAGCCATGCGGCTGATCGCCGCCGCCCGCGACTGGCTCGGCGCGGACCTCACCCCCGGCGAGGTCGTCCTCCGCGCGCTGCGGACCCTCGCCGCGATCGGCGACGCCCGCCACAACCCGCACCACACCCTCAAGATCGGCACGCTGCTCTACGCCGCAGGCCGTGACCCGCTGGAGACCTCATGACCACCGACGCCCCGACCTGCCCGCCCGCCCCCGGCGCGGGACTGGCCGAACTGTTCGTCCGGCTCTACCGCCGGCTCGCCGCCCGCCACGACTTCGACCCCGGCCCGCCGTGGCCGCAGATGGCCCCCGCCCAACGCGCGCTGCTGACCGACGTGTTCGCCGACCTGGAACTGCTGCACCACCCCCGGATCACCGAGCTGCGCCACGGCCAGACCGTCCTGCTGATCCTGCCCGACACCGGCGACCCGGCCACCCTCGACCAGATGCGGGCCACCGTCGCGGAATGGCTACCCGACCAGCAGGTCTACATCGCCGCCGGTATCTCCCACACCATCACCTCATGATCCACATCGAGGGCATGGGCTGGTTCGGCGCCGCCATGGCGTACCGCCTGCACGCCGACGGCATCCCGTTCACCTGGCACGACATCGACACCCCCGTCAACGCCTGGCAAGCCAGCGCCGGCATGGTCTACCCCGCAGGCGACGACCGGTCCACCGTCAACCTCACCCGCTGGCCCACCCTCGCGGGTATCTTCCCCCCAGGCACGGTCATCCCGGCCGCGTTCGCCTACCCGCACACCCACCCCCCACACGCCGGGACCTACCGCACCCGACTCGACCTCGGGTGGATCCGCGTCGCGGACGCCCCCGCCTACGCCGTCGACGTCCCGGCCATCGTCAACACCGCCCGCGCCCAGTTCGCCGACCGCCGGCTGTCCGGCCCGGTCCCCGGCAAACCCACGATCATCGCGCACGGCCACACCGACCGCCGGTCCACCTGGATCTGGTCGTGGACCGCCCCCGTCCGGCTGCACCTCCCCGACGCCCTCCACCACGCCGTCCCCGAGCGGATCGCGTTCTACGGCCGGACCCACCGCTTCGCCCGCACCTACGCCTTCCCGATCCCCACCCGCCCGAACTGGTGGTGGGCCGGCACCTCCCTGCTCAACCAACGCCGCCCGCACCCCCTCAACCCCGACCTGCACCTCACCTCCTGGCGCCGCAACGTCGGCCAGCTCTACCCCTGGGTACGCATCGTGGACAACGAACCGGCCATCCACGGCTGGCGCGCCCGCCAACGCCCCGACGACCGCGGCTACCTCGAATGCGACGGCGACCGGCTGATGTTCCCCGCCCTCGCCAACTCCGGCGTCCGCTGGGCCCCCACCCTCCTCGACGACGCCGCGGCGTGGGCGGCCGCCCGTACCCGCACACACGTCTGACCGGCCGGAGGTACCCGCCATGTCCAGCAAACCGCCGATCACCCTCTCGTCCGACCTGGACCCCTGGGACCGGCAACCCGGCGAGTCACACCGCCAGTACAGCCGCTTCCAGACGTTCATGGAGCTGGGCCGGGGCCGCACCCTGAAACAAGCCGCGGAAATGCTGCACGGCCTCGGCGACAAGATCACCTACCGGACGTTGATGCAGTACGCCTACGAGTACCGGTGGAGCGACCGGGCTGAGGCGCACGACCGCGACCAGGACCGGCTGGAACGGGAACGGCTGCTGGTGCTGCGGCGGGAGATGCTGGCCCGCCACCGCAAGCTCGCCGCCGGAATGCTCGGCAAGGCCATCACCAGCCTGCAAAACCTCCAGCCCGCGCAGATGACCCCGACCGACATCACCCGGTTCGTCAAGCTGGCCACCGACCTGGAACGCGTCGCGCTCGGCGAACCCGAGCGGACCGTCGCCGTGACCGGCGCGGGCGGCGGCCCGATCACCGTCGACGACTTCTCCCAGTACACCCCGGCGGAACGGCGGGCACGGCTGGAACAGATCACCACCGAGCTGTCCCGCCGGGCCGCGCTGCACGACGACGAAGACGACGACTGACCCGGGCAGGAACGTCCACCCTGGAACGTGATCACCCGACCGGTACCCGCCGGTATCCTTCGAACGAGCGTTCGCACAGGTCACGCTCACCACGGGGAACGGGGGGACCTGTGAACGGATACCCATGCGGGTTGCCATGCCGCACCGGCTGAGGCCCGTCCAGATCACGAGCGGATCCCATCCGTTCGAAGTGTTCGCGCTGCTCACCGTCCTGATCGCGGGCATGGTGCTGCTGATCTCCGGTGAACGGCCGAGGTCGGTCACCACCGCCATGCCCGCCCTGGTGCTGCTGCTGTGGGAGATCGGCCTGGTCGGTGCGGGAGTGATCGGGCTGATGGGCGTCACCTGGCGCGGTCAGCTGTCGACCGGGCTGGCCGTCGAGCTGCTCGGGCTGATCCTGCTCGGGTCCGCGTCCACCATGTACGCCGTCGCGGTCTACGTGGTGTCCGGGTGGGGCGCCGTCGTCGCCGGGTCGTACGTCATCGCGGCGGCGGGCGCCTCCTGGTGGCGCGCCGGTCAGATCGTCCGTGACCTGTCCCGCGTCGCGCGGGCGGCCAGCCGGGGTTACATCGCGGACGTGCCGCTGCTGGTGCAGGAGGAGCCGTGACGTGGCCGGGGCTGCTGGCCGCGCCGGCTGACCCGTCGCAGGGACCGCTCGGCCAGCTGATGATCGCGCTCGGCGCGCTCGGCGGGCTGACCGGCATCGGCGCCGTGGTCGGGCTGCTGCTGCAGCGCAAGAAGTTCCGCGCCGACGCCGCGCAGGTCGTGACGAACACGGCCCTGACGCTGGTCGAGCCGTTGCGGGCGCGGGTGGACGAGCTGCAGAAGGAAACCAGCGAGGCGCGGGCGCAGACCCGCAACGCCCGCCGGGAAGCCGACCAGGCGAGGCAGGCCGCCTCCCGGGCCCGCGCGGAGGCCGCCCTCGCGCAGGAAGAGGTCACCGAGCTGCGGGCCACGCTGCGGCGGGTGACCGCCGAGATGGCCCGCTGGCGGTCGGCGATCTTCGCCCCGACCGCCACCGTCGACGGTCTGCGGGTGCTGGTCGCCTCCGACCCCACCGGCCACCGCGACTCGCCCTGACCGGCCCGCCGTAGGGCCGGCCACCAACCACACACCACGGGGGTGCACGTCATGGAACAACTGCCTGATCTGGCCATGTGGTCGCTGATCGTCGGGTTCGGGATGCCGCCGATCGTGGCGGTGGTCAACCAGCCGCGGTGGCCCGGCTGGGTCCGCGCGCTCATCACCATCCTGGTGTGCGTCGCGGCCGGAGCGATCACCGCCTACCTCGACGGGTCGCTGACCGACCGGCGGTGGACCACCGCCGCGCTGATCGTCGGAGTCGCCGCGATCGGTTCGTACCGGGCATTCTGGCGGCCGTCGGGCATCGCGCCCGCCATCGAGCAGACCAGCTCACCCGCCACCCCTCCCGGCCCGGACTACCACCACTGACCCCCGGGCCGTCCCGGGCTGCGGGAGCCTGCCGGTGCCCTCCTCCTGACACCGGCCGGGACCCCTTCCCCGCACCCGGGACGGACCGGGCCCCACCCGCAGGAGAACCCCGCCGTGGACCTGCCCCGCCCGACCCGGCTGCTCGGCCAGAACCGCGAGCTACGCGACATCGGGGTCTACAACTGGACGTTGCCCGCCTGGGCCGGCCGTCTGCCCGACGGCCGGACGTACAACACCTGCCCGTCCGCCGGGGTCTGCCGCCACGTGTGCTACGCCCTCAACGGCACCTACCGGTTCCCGGCCGTCCGTCGCGCGCACCTGGCCAACCTGCTCTACGTGATCGATGACCTGGCCGGCTGGCAGCTCCAGATGACCGAGGAGCTCGCGCACATCCGCCACCTGCACGGCTGGGTCCGCGTCCACGACGCCGGCGACTTCTTCTCCGACGACTACACCCGAGCCTGGTTGCAGATCATGCGCGCGACCCCGCTCACCCGCTTCTACGCCTACACCAAAGAGGTCACGCGGTTCCGGGCCCTGGTCGAGCCGGACCCCCCGGCCAACTTCCGGTGGGTCTACAGCCTCGGCGGCCGTCAGGACCGGCAGCTCACCATCGGCACCGACCGTACCGCGGACGTGTTCCCGGACACCGAGTCGATCTGGCAGGCAGGCTGGACCGACCAGTCCGAATCCGACCTGCTCGCCGTCACCGACCCGTCGAACCTCATCGGTATCCCGGCCAACCACATCCCGCAGTTCCTCAACCGCCAGCGGAACCGGTCGCTCGGCGCCTGGCAGGCCGAAGTCGACGCCCGCCGAGAGCACCGGGCCGGCCGTCGGTGACCGACGTCAGCCCGAGCGCCGTCTCCCGCCCCAGGCTGGTGATCCACCAGACGGTATGCGCGGGCCGGTCCGGCACGTCCCGCTGCTGCATGTGGCGGATCAACCGCCCCCGCTCCAACGTCGCCAGCGCACCCCGGACCGCGCCCGGTGACCGGCCGGTCGCGATCGCCAGCTCCCGCACACCCAGCTTCACCCCGGCCCGCTCGCCCATCACCGCGAGCACCGCCCTCACCGCGCCCGTCAGCCGGATCGCCGGCACCTCACCGCCCATGCCATCCATGATCACCGGCAGGTGTGACAGATGACCGACCTCGCTCTCCGACCGACCTGGCAGATGACCGACCAGGAGCTGCTGGCCGAAGCCGACGCGATCGCCCGCGCCGACGACAAGAGCGCCCTCGCCGATCCGGTCACCCTCATGCGCCACCTCACCCCCGGCTACAAACGCCGCGCGCACCTGCGAGTGATCGGCCGGGAGCTGCGCCGGCTGCACACCGGCGAAACCGACCGGCTGATGATCCTGACCCCACCGCAGGTCGGTAAAAGCGTGACCGCCGTCGTCGGCGGGTCGTTCTGGTGGCTCGCCCTGCACCCCGCCCACCGCGTGATCGTCGGCTCCTACGGCAACAGCCTGGCCCTCAACCGCGGCCGCTCGGTACGGAAGATGGTCATCGAACACGGCCACCGCTACGACCTGCGGTTGGAGCGCGGCAGCCAAGCCGTCAACGACTGGCAGCTCACCACCGGCGGGGGCATGAAATCCGTCGGTGTCGGCGCAGGCGTCACCGGCGTCAACGGCGACATCGCGATGATCGACGACCCGCACAAGTCCCGGGCGGAAGCCGACAGCCTCCGGCGCCGGGACGCCGTCCACGACTGGTACTCCGGCGACATCATCTCCCGCCTGTCGCCGGGCGCGCCGGTCGTGCTGATCATGACCCCCTGGCATCCCGACGACATCCGAGGCCGGCTACTCGCCGACGAAGGCCGCATCGAGGACGGCGGCCGGTGGCGGGTGATCCACATGCCCGCCCTGTGCGTCGACCCCGCCAACGACCCGCTCGGCCGGCCGGCCGGAGCACCGCTGCCGCACCCGAAGATCCCGCCCCGGGACACCGCCGCCGCCCTGCGCCACTGGGAAGACCGCCGCCGGTCCAGCTCGGTCCGCGACTGGGCCGCCCTCTACCAGGGCGACCCCAAGCCCGCCGAAGGCGCGCTGCTGTCCCGCAAGCTGCTGCGCGAACGCCGCTGCTACGGCCAGGACCCGACGTGCGGGCCGTGCAACACCACCGTGCTGCGGGCGGCCGTCGCCGTCGACCCGTCCGGCGGCGGCCGGGACACCGCCGGCCTGATCGCCGGGTACCTCGGCGGCGACCGACGGCTCTACATCACCCACGACGCCTCCGGCGTCATGTCGTCGCACGACTGGTCGCGGAAGGCCTGCGAGCTGGCCGCCGACACCGACGCGGACCGGATCATCGTGGAGACCGACTTCGGCGGGGACATGGCCACCCTGTCGATCCGCACCGCCTGGGAGGCCCTACGCCGGGAAGAGGTCGAACGGTGGCGGTTGGCGCTGGACGTCGCGACGGACAAGGAGGCGATGGCGTCCACCGTGTACACGCGGGCCGCGAAGTTCAACCGGCTGTGCCCGCGCATCGTCACGGTCAAGGCCCGCAAGGGCAAGCTGCTGCGCGCCGAACCGATCGCCCAGCAGTGGACCGAAGACCGGATCCGGACCGCGGCGTACCTGCCCGAGCTGGAAGACGAGTGGGCGACCTGGCAGCCGGACCACACCGACAGCCCCGGCCGGATCGACGCGTCGACGTACCTGGCGTACGCGCTGCTGCCGGTGCCGAACTCCGGCACCGGCCGGATGGCCGCCCCGCCGTCGGGTCAGATGCCGTCGACCGGCATGTCCCCGCTGGAGTGACCCCGGTCCGGGGTGTCCTGCCGGTCGAGGCGAGCGAGGCGCACCGCCGCGCCGATCTCAACCCCGTCACCGCCTCGGGCTGCCACCAAGGCCGGGTCGATGGTGCCGTACCGCTCGATCAGGGCGGTACGCGCGAGCTGGGTAGCGGTGACGGCCGGCGGCGCGGTGCGGCGCCAGCCGGCGTCGAGCACGATCCGGGCCAGGGTCATCGACCCCGCGCTCACGCCGTCGAGCCGGGCCCGGGTCAGCACCTCGGCCAGAGCGTGGACCTCATCGTCGGTGTAGTCAGCCACGGCGGTTCCCCTCCCCCGGACACGGAACGAGCCTCCCGTCCCCCAGGGCAGAGGGCAGGAGGCTCGACACCCCGCACGAACTGATTGGTTCGTACACCGTCCAGTGTGCCAGGTGCCGGAACCGGCCCGTGAGCCCGTCCAGGTCCACGGAGACGGCCCGGCCGGGTACGGCCGGTGTGCCGGGTAGCCCGCACCGTGGCAGGGCGGATACGGCGAACCCCCGGCCCGGTGCGGGTCGGGGGTTCGCGGGTCGGGGGGTCAGGAGGCGGGCAGCGCCACGATCCGGTGGCTGATGTGCAGGCCGGGGTAGTTCACCGCGAGGCGGGCCTGGAACGCCTGCACCGCCGGGGAGGCGAGGGCCGCCGCCGGGGAAGCGGCGGGCACGCTCTGGCCGCCGAGGCTGCGGCCACGGGCGAAGTAACGGATGTGGAAGTGCTGCATGGTCGTCTCCCTCTCTCGGTGGGCGGGCCTTCCAGGCGTCCCGCCCTGACATCGACTACGTTACCGCCCACCCCGGAAGTAGTCAACCTCCGGGGGGTGATTTCCGGGGGAGGTTCCGGTCCCTCCGGTACCTGCTCAACCTGAGCTGCAGATGCCCCGGGCTGATCCCGAGGTGTCCCGCCAACCGCCGGGCGCTGACGCCCTCCCGCACACACTCCTCGGCCAGCTCCACGAACTGCTCGGCCGCCGCCCGGTACGGATGGCCGGGCGGGGTGTGATGCCGCACCTTCGCCCCGTCCTCACACAGCCTGCGCAGCTCCGCGATCAGCTCCGGCGACAGAACCACCGTCCGGCGTGCGACCCGGCCGGTATCCGGCTTCGGCGCCGCCGGCCGGGGCCGCCGGTAGCGAGCGACCCGCGCCCGCACCACGGCCTCCTCCACCCCGACGTGAGCCGCCAGCTCGGCCACCGGCACCCCGTCATGCACGTACCCGTCCAGCAGGACGTCCAGCCGGTCCGCCGCCGCCCGCAACGGCGAGTCCTGCGCGGTGCGCGCCCGCACCTGGCGGGCCTGCTCGTACAGGTGCCGCAGCTCGACCGCGGCCTGCGCGGTGACCTCGACCGGCCCGGCTGCCCGCCCGGCGTCCGACGGCCGTAGGGGCGGGTCTTTGATCCGCAGCCCGTCTCCGGTGTCCGGCTTGGCGACCCGGGCGCGGACGGACGTCTCACTCAGCCCGACCGCCCGTCCGAGCGCCCGACCGCCCCAACCCCGCCACCACGCCGTCCGCAAGGTCGCGCTCAGCCTCGGGTCGCCCACCTCCCTCATCGCCCGCAGCAGCGTCGCGTCCTGCGGGTCGACCTCCCGATGGCCGGCGGGCACCCGCAGCGTCATGACCGGCGCAGCCGCCGGATCAGCTCGTACGTCGACCCGATCAACAGCAGCACCAAGAGCGCGATCAGCCAGCCGGTCCGCTCCGGCCCGAGCACGGCGGAGAGCCACAGCCCGCCGCCGGCTGCGGCCAGCAGCAGGACCGTCACCATCACCCGCGTCAGCGGTGACATCTTCAGCAGTGGCGACAGGTTCATCCTTGCCGCTCCTCCTCGTCGTCGTCGGTCAGGTGCAGGCCGATCCGGTTGGCGTAGATCTGCGCCGTGCTCAGCAGCGCGAGGGCGTCGGTCAGCCCGGCCCGGAGGTGGTCGAGCTGGGTCGCGGTGACCAGCGCGGTCTCCTGCGGGTTCGGCATGTTCGGGTGCTCCCGGTCTTCCGGGCGCGGGTTGTTGACGTACGCATCGGGCTGGTCGGCGATCACCGACAGCCGGTGGCCGGTCTGGTCGAGGGTCTGCCCGAGCCGTTGGAACACCGTACGCAGGCTGCCGATCAGGTCACCGGCCGTCGACGGGTACCGCATCCCGACCTCAGCGGCGGTGGCGTAGTTGAGGTACCGCACCACCTCACCGAGCACGACCGCCGCCCGGCTGGTCCGCTCGTCGTCGTACGGGCCGTCGGTCGGGAACAGCTCGCGCACCAGCTCGTGTCCGGTCAGAGTCCGCAGCCGGTCCCGTTCCCGGGCCCGGCCGTCGAGGACACCTTGCGCGTACGCCCCGTCCGCCGCTCCGGCGACGGCGCCGGAGCGGGCGGTCGGGGCGGTCACGCCGCCGCCGAGGGCGGTAGCGGGCTGGCCGCCCGGTGCACGGCCCGTTCGATCTCGACGCGCAGCCGCTCGGGATGCACGGCCACCAGGTCAGCCGCGCCGGGCGCGTACCGGGCTTCGGCGAGCTGCCGGAGCAGGGTGGACACCCCGATGCCGGGGCCTGCGGCGTCGGCTTCGGCCTTCAGCCGGTTCAGCAGCTCGACCGGCAGCTTGACCGGCACCACGGCCATCGGTTCGGCCACCGGCTCGCGGACGATCTCGGACCGCGATAGCTCCTGCTCGGTCAGCGGGGCAAGCGGGTCGATCATGGCAGTTCCCCCTTCATCATCTGCTCCCAGGCGGTCCGTTCCGCCGGGTCCAGCCACCGCGCGCCGACGACCCGATACCGGTCGGGTGCGTCCTCGATGAGCGCGACGAGCAACGGCCGGCCGTCGCGGGCCGGCGCGGTCACCCGCAACACCGCCCCGAGATGGCCGCGTACGCACGGGCGGGAGTGGTACAGCACGTACTGGACATCGAGCCAGTCGATCGCCGCCGCGGCGAGCGCGGCGTAGCTGTCGTCATCCCAGATGTAGACGTCTCTCGGCACACCACAAGGGTATACCCCGGTATACCGGCACGTCACGGGTCCGGGAGAGACGCTGACGGCCTCCCGCCAGCATGGAAACGGGAGGCCGTCACCGGCACACGTGGGGTGTTCTGGAACAGGGCTGCAATCCGTCTGGGGGAGATCTGTACTGGCCCTCGGCGGGTCGGGTGCCGGTCCGTCCTGCCACCGGCCACGGTACCGCCTACCCCCCGCCGGGGGGTACCGGCCGCCGCCCCTCGCCCCGGCCGATGACCGGACCGCCACCGGCCCTGACCGGAAATCCTCCACCACCACCCGCCCCGGCACCCGCCGCGGCAGGAAACCCGCACGCCCGAGCCGGTTGCGGCCGAAGAATCTTCACCACACCGGCCTATGATCGTCTCTATGCCTCCGGCTTGGGTCCTGCTCGTCTACGCCCTCGCCGTCGCACGTCTGACCGGACTCGCCACCACCGACAAGATCACCCAACCGCTGCGCGCCGCCCTCGTGTCCCGGGTCAACCCGCACAACCGGCTGCACCGCGGACTCGTCTACGTCGTCGGTGGAGTCAACGACGACGCCGACGGCTGCCCCTGGTGCGCCTCCATCTGGATCGCCGCCGCCGTCGCACCGATCGCCTGGCTGTGGGGCACCAACCCCTGGTTCGCGATCCCCGCCCTGCTGCTCGCCTTCTCCCAGGCGACCGGCATGACCGCGCACATCAACCGAGGCTGACCATGGGCTGGCGTAACAAGACCCCACCGCCCGCCCCGGACCCCACCCCGGCCCTCGACCCCGCCCAGGCCCGCGCCGCGCTCACCGCCGCCGTCTCCCGCATCACCCTCGACGGCGTCGCCTGGAAGGCCTGGAAGTTCGGCGACCGCGCCTGGCAACGCGACGCCTGGCGGCTCTACGACATCACCGGCCAGCTCCGGTTCATCGCGAACTGGATCGGCGGTTCGGTGTCCCGCTGCCGCCTGTACGTCGCGGAGGTCGACGAAGCCGGCGAGGTGATCAGCGAAGCCGAAGACCCCGAGGTGCAAGCCCTAGCGGGCGGGCCGCTGGGCCGCGGTCCGGCCAAGGACGAAGCGCTGCGGCTGCTGGGCATCAACCTGTTCGTCGCCGGTGAGGCCTACATCGTCGCCGAGAGCGAAGGCAACGACGACGGCACCGACCGGTGGTGGGTCGCCTCCGGCCGGCAGATCAAACGCCAGGGCGACGTCATCACCATCGCCCGGTCGCAGCTGCACGGCGGCGGACGGCTGGAGTACCGCGACGGGGAAGACCTGCTGCTGCGGACCTGGACCCCGCACCCGGCAGACTCCGACCTGGCCGACTCGCCCACCCGCTCGGCGATCCCCGACCTGCGCGAGCTGGAAGCCATCCGCAAGCGGGAGTTCGCCGAGCTGGACTCCCGGCTGTCCGGCGCCGGGCTGCTGCCGCTGCCCGAGGGCATCGACTTCCCCATCCCCGACGACGTGCAGCAAACCGGCGTGCAGGGCTTCGCGCACACCCTCATGCGGGCCATGGCCACCAGCCTCCGCGACCGGTCCTCGGCCGAGGCCATGGTGCCGATCATGTTCACGGTGCCCGGTGAGTACCTGGACAAGATCCGGCCGGTGCACTTCTGGTCCGACCTGTCCGCCCAGCTCATCCCCATGTGGGAGAAGGCGGTCAAGTCCCTCGCCCAGTCCCTCGACGTGCCGCCCGAAGTGCTGATCGGCATCGGCACCACCAACCACTGGAACGCCTGGTCGATCTCCGACGACGCGATCGACACCCAGATCAAGCCGGTGCTGTCGCGTATCGCCGACGCGCTGACCATCGGCTACCTGCGGGCCGCGCTGGAAGACCTCGGCAAAGACCCCGACCGGTACGTCTACGACTTCTCCACCGACCCGCTGACCGTCCGCCCGAACCGGTCCACCGACGCCGTCAACTTCCACGAGCGCGGGCTGCTGTCGGACAAGGCCGCCGTGGAAGCCGGAGCGTGGAAGGTCGAAGACCTGCCGTCCGACGAGGAGCGGCTACGCCGGCTGTTGGAGAAAGCCGTCGTCACCACCCCCTCGCTGCTCAACGACCCGACCGTCCGGCAGATCATCGGCCTGCCCGCCGCAGGCCCGGCCATCACCGGCACCGACGACGGCGGCGGTGGCGGGCCGGGTGAGTTGCCGCCCGGCGAGCCGGAACGCGACCCGCAGTCCCCGCCGGAGGAACCCACCGAGACGGCCGCGGTGATCCGGGTCGACCCGCTGCACGTCGCGGCGTCCATGGCCGTACGCCGGGCGCTGTCGGTCGCCGGGTCGCGGCTGGTGCCGCACCGCCAACGCGACCGGTGGCCGAACACTCCCCGCTACGACCTGCACACCCGCGTCGGCGCGCTCGCGCCCGACCGCGCCGACGACATGCTGCGCGGCGCCTGGACCGACCTGCCCGCCACCGCCGCCGAGCTCGGCGTCGACGCCCACGAGCTGCGGTCGCTGCTGCACTCCTTCTGCGTCGAGCTGCTGACCCGCGGCATGGCCTACGACCACCGGCTGCTGCGTGACCTGCTCACCGCCGACGTGGTCACCACCCGCCTGCGACCGAGGACTGCCGCATGACCGACCGCCACTCCCTGCAAGGCGTCGCCCCCACCACCGCCCCGGCCGACCCGGGACCGGCCGCGCAGGTGCCGACCGTGCCGTACGCGATGCTCAACAACCACGGCGACGTGTTCTACCCGGCCACCCTCGCCGAAGCCGAGCACTACGCCCGGGTGCACGGCGCGTGGCCGCTGCCGCCGTCGAGGTCGACGTGACCGCCGTCTGGGACGGCGACGGTCCGGACCCCTGGCTGCCGGACCGGCTGGCCGCCCTCACCGACATCACCGAAGCCGAGCAAGCCGTGTACCGGGACTACTGGTCGCGGTTGTCCGGCTGGCTGGTGCAGGTGTCCCGGGCGGTCCTGCGCCACCACCGCCCCGACGCCCTCGCGGTGTGGTCGCTGGCGCCGGAGTGGGCGCGGGAGATCGGCGCCCTGGTCGCCGGGTCGATCACCGAAGCCGTCGCCGTGGCGTACCGCAGGCTGCTCGGCGACTCGTTCCTGTTCGACCACCGCCCGGCCGTCACCGCCTACCTCGCCGTCGTCCACAACCGCATGTCCGCCACCCCCGACGAGGTGTACGACCTGATCGCCGGGGAGATCGCCGAAGGCGCGAACGCCGGCGAGAGCATCCCGAAGCTCGCCGAACGCGTCGACCGGCTGCTGACCGACCACGAGCTGGACCGGTGGCCGAACCGCGCCGTGGTGGTGGCCCGCACCGAGACGATCGGCGCGTTGAACGCCGGCCGCACCGATGCGTTCACCGCCGTGTCCGAGGTGCTCGGCGACAGCCGGTTCGAGCACATGTGGCTGGCCACCGACGACACCCGCACCCGCCTGTCGCATCGGGAGGCCGACGGCCAGCGTCAGCCGCTCGGCCAGCCGTTCACCGTCGGCGGCCACCAGCTCGCCCGGCCCGGCGACCCGACCGCCCCGGCCAGCGAGATCATCCAGTGCCGCTGTACCACCCTCCTGCTGCGGCCCGGGGAGAACGTCGACCTGTCCAACCGCCAGTTCACCGACTGGTAGCAACCGAACAGGAGGTGCCGGTATGGGCACCAGATGGCGGGGGCTGCTGGCCCCCATCGGCACGTCGACCGGCGACGGCCGCCGGTTCGCCCGCGACGGGGTGTCCCACCGCGAGCTGCCGTTGCCGTTGAAGTGGCAGCGCACCGACGAGATGGGCCACGACGCGTCGGTGATCATCGGTATGGCCGACACCATCGACATCCGCGACGACGGCGCGTGGGGCGAGGGCGAGCTGTTCGACGACGTCGACCCGGCCGTGCTGCCACGGCTGGCCGAAGACGTCGCGGAGGCCAAGCACCTGCTCGCGCAGAAGGTGATCGGTCCGTCCGTCGACCCGGGCGCCGCCGAGGCGGTGCTGGCCGAGGTCGGCTCCGACGAGCCGATCTCCGAGGAGCGGCTGGAGGAGCTGCTGGAGGAGGCGTGGGAGAACGGCACCGATCCCGCGCTGGAGATGCTGTTCGTCGTCTACGAGATCGCCGCCGCCACGCTGGTGTCGGTACCGGCGTTCGCCGAGTGCGGGCCGTTCGAACTGCTCACCGAGGACGCTCAGGAGCCCGTCACGGCGTCCGTCCGGACCGCCGGATGGTCGGACATGCCCCTCGCGGCTCGGGACGCCTCCTGGGACGGTGACGCCGCCGCCGGACGGCTCGCCGGCCACTGCGGCATCGACGGCGACGACCCGGACTGGGGCTGCTACGCCGCCGGGTTCCTGCACCGCGACGACGACGCGGACGGCGAGACCCGGACGGCGTACGGGTTCGGCATCGTCGACGTCATCGACGGCACCCCGACGATCGTCCCGGCCGCTGTGTTCGCCGTCGCGTCGGTGCTGGAAGGCGGCCGCGGTGGCACCGACCTGCCCGAGGAGGAGCAGGACCGGATGCGGCAGGTGGTGTCCGGGCTGTACGCCCGGATGGCCGACGAGTTCGACGACCCCGGTCTGCGCGCCCCCTGGGATGAGGAAGAGGCGGACGGGGAGGCGTCGGTGGTCACGCCGGCGTTGGTCGCGTCGTTGACGGCCGCCGCCGGCCTCGCGGTCACGATCCCGGCTGAGGTGTTCACCGATCCGCAGCTGTCCGAGCTGACGTTCCTCACCGTCACCGAGCCGGACGACAACGGGCTGCGGCGGGTGTTCGGGCACATCGCGCCGTGGGGGGTGTGCCACGTCGGTATCCGCGACTCGTGCACCACCGCCCCGACCAGCGAGCGGGAGTACGCGGACTTCCACCGCTACCACGAGACGGCGTCCGGGGTGGCGCTGCCGATGGCGGTCGGCCGGATCACCACCGGCCACGGCGAGCTGACCGGCTCGTGCCGCTGCTGCCCGGGTAAGGACGACCACGCCTGCTCGCGGTTGAGCGCGGGCGCCGCGATCGGCCACCACGACCGGATGGCCGCCGTGGCGTACGTGCGGGCCGGGGAGGACGAGCACGGCATCTGGGTGGCCGGGATCGTCGCGCCGGAGGCCGGTGACCGGGAGATCGCCGCCCTGGCCCGGCAGAAGGTGTCCGGGGACTGGCGGGATATGGCCGGCGGTCTGGAGCTGGTGGAGGTGCTGGCGCTGGCGCGGGAGCGGCCGGGGTTCCCGCTGCCGCGCACCACGCTGCGCAACGGCCGTCAGGTCGCGCTGGTGGCCGCCGGAGGGATGGACCCGGCCCGCCAGCGTCGGCCCGCGCCCGACACGGAGGCGCCGGTGGTGGCGGCGCCGTTGGACTACCAGCGGTTGGGCCGGGAGATCGCGGACGCGCTGCGCGGCCAACCGGCGGTCACCGCCGGGGCCGGGCTGGTGGACCGGGATGCGGTGGCAGCGCAGGTGAGCGCCGACCTGCAAGCGGAGATCGACGCCGCGGTGCAGGTCGTGGAGGAGCAGGAGCGGGCCCGGGAAGCGCGGGCTCTGCTGGCCGAGTTGGAGGTGGCGTGACATGTGCGGATGTCGGAAGGCAGCCAGCGGGAAGGTGTACGTGGTGACGTACCCGGACGGCACCACGAAGGAGAAGTATTCCGAGCTGGGGGCCAAGCTGGCGGCGGCCGCGGTGCCCGGCGCGACGTACCGGGTGAAGGAGTAGCAGCCCTCGGATAGACGAAACCGGCCACCTGTCTCCGTCCCCGTGGTGTGCGCCCTCGGGGGTCGCCTGGGAGACAGGTGGCCGGTTCCGTTTTCGCCGGTCGTCCGCGTCAAGAACGTCCGTCGCACAGGTTAGCCGGTGGGTCCGATGGGGACCATTCCGGGAGGTCACCCCGCCGATGACGGCGGGGTGACCGTTTCCCTTGGTGGCCGCCCCTCGACTTGCGGCGTGGTCACGGTACCGGATGCGGTCGGTCTGTGACAGCACGGGAGGGATGTGGCGTAGCGGCAGATACCGGGATAGATCCTCTTCCTCACCGGCCGGAAATAATCTACCATCGGTTGCCACACAACGCGATGAAGTTTCGTGACTGTGCGTGACTTTTTCTGGGGAGGAAAGTCCTTGCTGTTTACGCACCGCCGTCCGGCCGCCGTCCCGGCCAGCCCGCCACCGCCCGCGACCTGCCCGGTCGACCACACCGCGCTGCGCCCGTCGGCACCGCCGCCGCCGGTCGACCGCGAGGCGGAAGCCCGCCAGTTCCTCGAGCTGTTCCACACCGAGACAGGCCGGCCCGGACTGGACGCCCGCTGGCAGCAGGTGTCACGGGAGCTGGACGCCACCGGCACGTGGCTGCCGACCACCGACGAGCTGACCCACGGCGCGCGGGTCGCCTGGCGGCAGTCGTCGCGGTGCATAGGCCGCCTGCGCTGGCAGGGCCTCGTGGTCCGCGACCTGCGCCACGTCCGCGACGCCGCCGGTATCCACCGCGAGCTGGTGCAGCACTTGGAGTACGCCACCAACCGCGGCCGGATCCGGTCGGTGATCTCGGTGTTCGCCCCCGACTCCCCCGACACCGGCCCGCGCGCCCGGGTCTGGAACGACCAGCTCGTGCGGTACGCCGGCTGGAAGACCTCGCAGGAGCAGACCCTCGGCGACGCCCGCTATCTGGAGTTCACCCGGCTGGCGATCTCCATGGGCTGGCAGGGCCCGCGCGGGCGGACCGGCGCCCGGACCGCGTTCGACCTGCTGCCGTGGATCATCGAGACCGACGGTGAGCAGCCGCAGGTGTTCCCGGTGCCGCCCAAGGCGGTGCGGGAGGTGAAGCTGACGCACCCGCGGTACGGGTGGTTCGCCAGCCTCGGGTTGCGGTGGCACGCCGTGCCGGTGATCTCGAACATGCGGCTGAGCTTCGGCGGTCTGGACTTCTCCTGCGCCCCGTTCAACGGCTTCTACCTCGGTGCCGAGATCGCCACCCGCAACCTGGCCGACCCGGACCGGTACAACCTGCTGCCGGTGGTGGCCGAGCTGGCGGACTTCGACGTGGCCACCGATCCGCTGTGGCGGGACAAGGCGCTGCTGGTGTTGCAGGAGGCGGTGTTGCACTCGTTCACCGACTCCCGCACGTCGATCGTGGATCACCACACCGAGAGCGAGCGGTTCGCGGCGTTCGTCGCGCGGGAGGAGCGCGCCGGGCGTCCGGCGTACGGCGACTGGTCGTGGCTCAACCCGTACCCGATGACGCCGCAGGACCCGTCGTGGCAGCGGTACTACGCCGACGGGGAGCCGTCGCCGAACTTCTACCTGGACGATGCCGCCGCTGAGGTGGTGCGGTCCGGGTTGCCTCCGGCCCGGTCGTTGTTGCGGGCCGGGTGACCCGTGCCGGGCTGTCGGCGGTGGCCGGCGGCCCGTACGCGCGGATCTGCGGGAGTCGGGCGTCCCCCGCCAAATAACCCCCTGACGGTTGACTAGTTAAGCGTCAGTGGGTAACCTGTCAGGTGTCTGTGGGGCGCCTGGAGCCCTGCCCGACCGAGAAAGGCCCTCATGTCCACATTCATCACCGGACCACCGATCAACGCCGCCAGCCTGCGCGCCTCCTGGACGGAGGTCGAGAAGCTCGGCGACGAAGCAGCCCGGATCTTCTACAGCCTGTTGTTCGCCGCCGAGCCCGCCACCCGCAGCATGTTCCCCGCCGGGATGACCGAACAGCGCGACAAGCTGCTGTCGGCCCTCGGCCACATCATCAGCAACGTCGACGACACCAACCTGCTCGCCGACTTCGCCGCCCAGCTCGGCCGTGACCACCGCCGCTTCGGCGTCGTCGCCCACCACTACAAGGCGGTCGGCAACGCCCTCATGGAGACGCTGCGCCGGGCCCTGGGCCGCCACTGGACCCCGGAACTGGAAACCGAGTGGCAGCGCGCCTACGACCTCATCGCCGCGATGATGGTCGACGGAGCCCGCGCCGACGAGCAGGTCAACCCTCCCGCGTGGAGAGGCACGATCGAGCACATCGACCGCCGGTCACCGGACCTCGCGGCCCTGACCGTCGCCGTCGACCTGCCGTACCACTTCATGCCCGGCCAGTCGTGCGCCGTCGAGCACCCGTCACGCCCCGGCGTGTGGCGGTACCTCACCCCGATCAACCCGCCCCGGGACGACAACCGGCTGGGGTTCCTCGTCCGGGCCGTGCCCGGCGGGCTGCTGTCCCCGGCCCTGGTCTACCAGGCCAAGCCCGGTGACCTGCTGCGCATCGGCGCGCCGGTCGGTACCGCCCTCACCGGCTGGCACCGCGACCCCGGCCCGGTGCTGTTCATCGCCGGAGGCACCGGACTGGCCCCGTTCGCCGCGGTCATCCAGCACCTCGCGACCGACCCCACCTGGCGGTGGCCGGTCACCCTCATCTACGGCGTCGACCAGCCGCACGAGCTGCGGGAGGTCAACGCCCTGCGCGAGCTGGAACGGCACCTGCCCTGGCTGACGATCGTCCCGGTCGTCTCCCGCGACCCGGACTGGACCGGCTACCGGGGCACCGCCGTCGAGGTGGCCGTACGCGGCGGGGAGTTCCACGACCGCTACGTCTACCTGTGCGGCTCCGAAGCCATGATCGGCGGGTCGATCGCGATGCTGCTCGCCAACGGCTACAGCCGGCGGCAGATCCGCGTCGAGACGTTCACCTCCACCAGCTACCCCCCTCTGGCGCCGCTCGCTCTCCCCTCCGGAGTGACCTCATGACCCTGCCCATCGACGCCGCGACCGCACCGATCGTGGCCACCCCGGACATCTCCCCGTCCGACAAGATCAACCGGATGCGTCTGCGGCTGGCGTACACCAAGACCTTCCAGCGCGGCTACGTCATCGAGGAGGTCGACGCGCTGGTGCAGGAGGCCGGCAGGCAACTCGACGAACTCGCCCGCCGGGTCGCCGACCAGCACACCCAGCTGCAGATGTCGTGGGGCGAGATCCACGCCCGCCGTCACGGCACGCTGCCGGACCGGTCGATGGAAGGCCCGATCGGGGACATGCTCCTGCAGATGCAGCAGAAGGCGATGGCGGCCGGTGACGAGCAGGTCGCCACCGCCACGGTGCAGGCCCGCGCGATCGTGGAGGCCGCGCAGCAGCAGGCCAACCACATCCTCGCGCAGGCCCGCGACCAGCTCGCCGCGGTGGAAACCCTCGGCGGTCAGCAGATGCAGGATCTGCGGGAGGTGCTGGGTGAGGTTCTGGGGTTCATGGACCGCACCGCCACGGCGCTGACCGACGCCACCGGCCACTACCGCGGCGTGGTGAACCTGCCGCCCCCGCCGCCGTCGACGTCGCCGGCCGGTCGGCACGCTGAGGAGGGCTGAGCGGTGCTGTTCGCCGTGCAGGCGGCCATGCCCGCCGCGATGGTCCCCCGCTCGCAGTGGGTGTCGATCGACCCGCCGTTGAAGGCCGGGCGGGTGGACCTCAACGCGGTGGTGCCCCGCGAGGTGGAGCAGCGGTACCACCGGTCGTCGCAGTGCCCTCCGCTGCCGGAAGACCTGGACCAGGAAGGACGCCGGCGGTTCGTCTACGACTTCATGCTGACCCAGATCACCGCGACGGCGCACTTCATCCAGATGCAGGCGGCTGACCTCCCGGCGTTCGTGTGGGAGTGGTTCGCCGAGGGGATGCCGGTGGTGTTCACCTGGACCGACCCGGCGTCCGGTACGCCGGTCGAGCGGGTGGTGGTCGTGGTGTGGAAGGTCGTCGACGGGCAGACGGCTCAGACGTAGACCTGGGGCTGCGCCCGGCGGTCCCTCCGGGTCTGGCGTACGCCCCCTCCTGAAAGGATCGGCCCCCCGAGCGCCAGGGCTCGGGGGGCCGGTCGCTGTCCGGGTGGGTCAGCGGGTGTAGCGGGTGGCCTCACGCACGGCCCAGGCGGCGAAGGCAGCCGGGCGGGCCATGTCGGGGCAGGACGCGCCGCCGCTGGCGCGCTCGATGGCGATGAGGTGCAGGGCGATCATGGCGGCGGTCGCCTTGTGCTCGGTGGTGAGGCCGGCCAGGTCGTCGTCGCTGTGCTCGACCATGCCGTCGAGGAAGTCGGTGGCGGCCTGCGCGGCGATGCGCTGGCGGATCTCGGGGGCGGTGCCGAGGTGAGCGAGTTCGGCGGCGATGAGCAGCATGGTCGGTGGTCCCTTCTCGGTTCGGGCGGGGCTTCCAGGCGACCCGCCCTGACATGCATGACGTTACCGCCTCCCCCCGAAATAATCAACCTCCGGGGGGTGCTTTTCGGGGGGAGGCTCCGGCATCGGGACGGCGGCCGTACCCGGCGTACCCGGCAGGTACGCCGAGGGCCCTCGGTGGCTCTCAGCGGGCACGAAGCGGCCCCCGGGCGGTCACCCGGGGGCCGATGTCGCGGTCAGGTCAGAAGGCGCCCGCCGAGATCCGCGCGTCGATCCCGATCAGCTCGGCCACCTGGTCGCAGGTGAGGAACCGGGCGTGGAACTCCAGGCACTCCCCGCACAGCGGGTGCCGGTGCTGGTGCACCACCCGCAGCTGCTCGTTGAGCCGGTCCATCCGGAAGGCCCGGACGGCGTCGCGGTCGGCGCCGAACTCGGCGAAGTAGGGGTCGTGCTGGCCGGCCTCGGCGATGGCGGCCGCGGCGAACGGGGGCAGGCTGACGGGCATGGGATCCTCCTCGGTGCGGTGGGCGGGGCTTCCAGGCGACCCGCCCTGACATGCATGACGTTACCGCCTCCCCCCGAAATAATCAACCTCCGGGGGGTGATTTCTGGGGAGGGTGGTACCGCGCCGGCACGCAGCTCGCAGCCCCCGCCGCCCGGTAGGGCGTCGAGGGCTGCGGGGATCAGTACCCGAACTCGAACGTCCGGCCCACCAGCTCGGGCCGGTCACTGTCGACGATGGTCACGTCATACCAGGAGTTCCCGTCCGTGTGTCCCACGCCGGTGAAGCATTGGACGTACACGTGCGCCCACTCGTGGTACTCGTCGCTGTCGTCGTCCTCCGGCGGCTGCGGGATCTGCACCTGCTCGACGCGGGTCCGCACGTTCGGGTACCGCTCGTAGGTGTTGTCGATCTCCATGCTGACCGTGACGTAGGCCTCCGGCGGCAGTGCGCGCCACACGCCGTCGACCTCACCGGCGGCGACGACCTTCACCGGCCGGTACCCCGCCCGGTTGGCCGGGTCGTCGTGGACGCCGGCGTACTGCTCGACGTGCACCGGATGACCGGTCGCCTCGGCCAGGTTCCCGGCCGCCGCCACCGCGGCGTCCGCCGTCGCGTAGTGCTCGTGGGTGGCGCCGTCACCGACCCGGTACGGCTTATCCATGCTGCTCATGGTTCCTCGCTTCCTGTCCACCTCGTGGTGGTGGCGCCCGCCCGGCGGTCGCCGGGCGGGCCCCGTCACCACGAGCCGGTCAGCGCCGGGAGGCGGCGGGCAGCACGTAGGTGAGGTCTGGGCTGGCGTTGCAGTAGGCCAGGAGGCCCTGGTTCATGAGCTGGGTCAGCGCGCCGCCCACCTGGCTGTCGGTCAGGCCGGACAGGTCGGTGAGGTCGTGGATGTCGGGGAAGAAGTAGCCGTCGCGCACGGAGTTCTGCGCCACCAGGAGCAGCACGGTCTTGGCGTGGTCGCCGGTCGGGTTCTGGGCCTGGGCCCACGGCACGGTGTTCGGGTGGGGCCGGACGTTGGCGAGCCAGGTGCTGTCCACGGGGGTTCCTCCTCGGTTCGGTGGGCGGGCCGTTCCAGGCGACCCGCCCTGACATCGACTACGTTACCGCCTCCCCCTGAAGTAGTCAACCTCGGGGGGGTGATTTGTCGGGTGGCGCGGTGGCCTTATAGACGTGCGAGCCACCAGCCAAAACTCTTCCCCGAAAATACCCCCTCACGGTTGACTACTTCCGGGGAGGTCGGTAACGTCATGGGTGTCAGGGCGGCCCACCTGGAAGGGCCCGCCCACCGAACCGAGGAGGAGCCATGAACCCGGTGATCGTCGAGACCGTCGGTGACCTGATCGCCGCACTGGAAGACCTGGGCGACGAGACCCCGCTCTACCTGGCCAAGCAGCCGTCCTGGCCGCTGGAGCACCGCGTCGGCACCGTCGTGGTCGCCGAGGTCGACGGCGAGCGCCGGGTCTACATCAGCGAGGGCGAGCAGGTCGGCTACCTGCCCGGCACGGCTTCGGAGGAGCTCGGCTGGGCCTGACCACCCCCGGCCGCCCCGGGTCCGGTGCCCGGGGCGGCCCCGCGAGAAGGGAGACACCGTGCAGCACGAGCCGGTGAACTGCATCGACTGCGGCACCCCCGTGGCCTACGACGACGGGGTGACCGTGGAGGTCAACGGCGACGGCACCTCGGCCGGCGTCGAGCACGAGTGCGACACCTACGGCGACGGCCGGCCCTCCTGACCTGCCGCGCGCGCGACCCCCGGAGCACCAGCTCCGGGGGTCGACCTGCATCCGGGCCGGCCCCCGTCACCCCCCAAGAAATCACCCCCCGGGGGTTGATTACTTCCGGGGGAGGCGATAACGTAGTCCATGTCAGGGCGGGTCGCCTGGAAGCCCCGCCCACCGAACCGAGGAGGACCAGATGTTCCGCTACGCGATCCCCACCACCGCTGCTGCCGTCTTCGTCGGCTCCCACCTGTTCGTCAGCACCGACGGCGACGAGGTGATCCCGACCTTCGGCACCACCACCCAGGACACCCCGATCGCGAAGGTGCTGCGCAACGTCAAGGCTGACGTCCGGGGCAAGCGGCTGATCACCACGAACATCGGCTCCTTCCAGATCAGCTCCGGCAAGCGGGTGCAGGCGGTCGGCTTCAAGGACACCGCGCCGGAGACCACGGAGGCTCCGGCCGAGGTCGAGTGCCCGCAGGCCGAGCTGCACGCCACCCCGGGCACCTGCGCCTGCGGCGTGGTCACCCCGGCCACCGGCCCCCGCAAGTCGGCCAAGGAGTTCCGCGCCGAGCTGCGGGCCAAGAAGACCCCGGCCAAGCCGCAGGCACCGGCCGCGCCGGCACCGGCCGCCGAGGCGCCCGCCGTGCAGGAGCCCGCCCCGGCCGTCGAGGTCGCCGAGCAGGCCCCGGCGGCGGCCGACGCGACCGCCGCCCAGGGCGAGCCGGTCACGGAGGCGGTGGAGGGCCTGCGGGTGCACCACACCGAGCGGATCGTGGGCGGGTGCACCGGCACCGGCCACCGCAACGGGGTGATGACCGGCCGGTCGCGGGTCATCCAGGGCCGTGACCACGTGGAGGTCCGGCTGGACTGCGGGCACGTCCGCTCCCCGCTGCTGCGGGTGCTGCGCACCGGCACGAGCCCGGCCTGACCCGGCCGGTGGCGGCCCCCGGGCGACCTGCCCGGGGGCCGCGCCGCGTCCGGCCGGCCCCTCCCGAGAAATCACCCCCCGTAGGTTGATTATTTCACGGGGAGGCGGTAACGTCATGGATGTCAGGGCGGCCCGCCTGGAAGGGCCCGCCCGCCGGAGAAGGGACATCCCCGTGAAGCTCACCCGCACCGACCTGATGAACCAGCTCACCCGGGCCTACTGCGACACCAAGCGGGTCCACATGCGGTACAGCGCGTGGGTCAACGCGCTGGCCAAGCACCGGGCCGGTGACCCGACCGCCCTGCACCGCGCGACCCCCTGCAACGAGAACACCCGCCGCCGGCTGTACGACCTGGCGCGCGGGCTGCGCTTCGAGATCAACAACGTGCGCGAGGAGGACGGCGTCGAGCTGCTGCCGACCGGCACGATCAGCCGGCTGTCGGAGGTGACCGCGATCCTGCGGGCGGCCGAGTCGCTGATGCAGCGCTGACGCTGCGAGCCTGTCGACCCCCGGGAGAAAACCACCCCCCGGGGGTTGATTACTTCCGGGGGAGGCGGTAACGTCATGGGTGTCAGGGCGGCCCACCTGGAAGGGCCCGCCCACCGAACCGAGGAGGATCCGATGGAGTTCACCGTCAAGGCCACCGAGAACAAGGCCGTCCGCAACATCGTCGTCGGCGGCGCCGTGGTCGGCACCATCACCCGGTCGACCATCGAGGTGGAGCGGCCGATCCCCGGCACGACTCTCCGGTACGCCAAGGGCCGGATGGAGACCCGCTTCCACGTGCGGCTGTCGCGGGCGGCGTTCGTCGGTGCGCCGATGTCGATCACCTCGGACCGGCTCGGGTCGTACACGCTGAAGGCGGCCAAGGCCGAGGTCGCCGCCCGGCTGGCCACCCTGACCCTGCGCTGACGCTCGCAGCGACCGCCCCCGGCCACCGCGGCCGGGGGTTTGCGCTGTCCGCAGGCCGGTGAGGTCCACGGAGGCGGGTCGGCGCGGTGTGCGCGGTGTGCCGGACGCGGGCGAGCGCCGGCACGTCTGGGGCGAGCTGAGCGGGTCGCTGTCCCCGCCCAAGAAATCACCCCCCGGAGGTTGATTACTTCACGGGGAGGCGGTAACGTCATGGGTGTCAGGGCGGCCCGCCTGGAACGGCCCGCCCACCGAACCGAGGAGGACCACATGGCCACCACCGCCCCCACCGCCGACCAGCTGGACATGGCCCGCGAGGAGCTGCGACGCCTGCGCCGCCGCCACCGTGCGTTCGCCGCCTGGCACGCCGCCTGCGACGCCTACAGCGCCGGCAACCGCGCCGCCCTGGACGGCAAGCGCCGCCCGAGCAAGGACGCCAAGCACCGCATGTACGACTCGGCGTACCGGCTCATCCGGCTGCTGAAGCTCGACGTCCGGCACCCGCGGACCCTGGAGGACATCGCGGCGGTCATCACCGCGGCGGCCGGGCATCTGGCCCGCCGCCCCCGGAAGGCCACCCCGCCCCTGCCCTACGTGCACGGCACCGACGGCCGGTGGGTGCTGGCCCAGGGCTGGCAGGTCCAGCAGGGCGACGTGGTGACCGGCAACCCGGACGCGATCGACGCCCTGCGCGAGGACCGGGAGCAGGACATCAACTGGCGGGTGGTGGCCCTGGACGTCATGGAGGTCACCAGCCTGGTGCGCGACGGCCTCGGGCGGCGCGCCAACGGCGTCCGGCTGCCTGACGCGGCCGCGGTGCTGCGCTGGGAGCGCTGACCCCGGACAGCGGACGGCCCCCGAGGGGATACCTCGGGGGCCGTCTGCGAGCCGAGCGTCCTCATTGGCGTGAGGCCGCCAGGTTAGCTCAGATGGTGTCGGCCGTGCAGGTCACCACGGCGAACTGGCCCTTGGACGAGTTCGTCTTGACCAGCTTCCCGTCGATGGTGATCTTGCAGGTGATCGTGCCGCTGCCCTTCGACTGCGCGACGATCGTCGGGATGAGGAACGCCTCCCCCGAGGTCAGGGTCTTCTTCCACGGCAGCTCCGCGCCCTGCTCCTGTGACTGGTCGCCGCTGATGCCGAAGGTGATGTCCGCCTTCGACGGGCCGGACACCTCCATGACGATCGACTTCTTGCCGTCGTCGGCGGGCTTCGCTTTCGCGGCGCCCGAGCTGGCGGGCGCGTCTGCCGGCTGCTGCTGCGCGCCGGGGCCCTCCACGTCGTCGGTGCCGCCGGCTCCACAGCCGAGGGCGAGCAGGGCGATCACGGCGAAGCCGGCGATGGTCGTACGGCGCATGATGACTCTCCGAGAGGGACCGAGGGGACCTGTTGGTGCAGCCGGGCCCCGGTCCGCCGGGCCCGGCCGCCCGGCGAGTCTGCCGACCTCGATCGGAAATGTCACCCCGCCGGGGGGTGATGTCAGCCATCCGACAGAAAACACCCCCCGTCGGGGTGGGTCAGCCCCGGCCGGACGCCGGGAAACTGGTCCACCCCGCCGAGAAGCGACGGCGGTCAGGCGGTGTAGGCCTCGACCGGCAGGCGGTAGCACACCTCGTCGCCGAGGGCATCCGGCAGCAGCAGGCCCCGGGCGTTCAGGATCTTCAGCGAGCGGAGCACCTGAGCGTTGTTCAGACCTGCGCCAGTTTGCATGTGCCGCACGTCGCGGGTGTAGACGCCCTCCGGGTCGGCGTGCCGGGCGACCAGCACCAGCAGCAGCTTCGGGTACGGCGGCAGGTTCTGGGCCAGGGCCCACGTGATCGCCGTGAGCGCCCGGTCGGGGGTGCCGATCCGGCGGGCGGTGGGGGCCACGAAGCAGTCGGTCAGGGCGTGCGGCAGCCGGCGGCCGCAGAAGGTGCGGCCCAGCGCGCGGTCCCGCTCCGCGACGGTGGTGGCCGGCTCGTGGTGGACCACGGTGCCGTTGCGGCGCTCGCCGTCGGGGCACCGGCCGGTCTCGTCGTACTCGCCGGAGCGCCACCGGTTGTCCCGGTCGACCAGGCGCGGGTAGAGGTAGATGTGGTGGCCGCAGTGGCGGCAGTTGGCGACCTGCGTGCCGCTGTGGTCGGCCAGCACGGTGAAGGTGCCGTCGACGACCGGGATCGTGTACGGCTGGTGGTTCTTGACGAGGGCCATGTGGCGCTCGGTGTGCGCCTCGCAGGCGGTGGTGGCGTACTGCTGGCCGGGCGGGTTCCACAGGACGACGTGGGTCGACGGCTGGGAGCAGGGCGATCCGGCGTAGCAGCGCAGGGATATGGCGCGGTCGGTGTCGATGCCGATGGTCACGGCGGTGGTCCTTCCTATTGTCGGGGCTTTGTCCAGGTCTGCCCCGTTGGTGCTGACGTTACCGATTACCTTAGAAATAGTCAACCCCCGGGGGGTGAATTCCCCCGGGGGTTGACGGTCGACGCTCAGCGGCCGAAGCAAGCCCGTACCGCGCGGCGGTCGGCGTGGTAGACCCGCTCGCCGCGGTGGTTGCCGCAACGCACCCCGCCGGCCGGAGCCGCCACCGGGGCCGGGGCCGCCACCGGCGCCGGGGTCGGGGCCTGCGGCCGGAGGGACACCGTCCGGGTGTCGCAGCGGGTGGGGTCGATGCGCACGATCCGCTCGACGCCCCGGCCGGCCCGCCAGACGCCACCCTGGTGCTGCTGGACGGACTCGCGGATGTAGACCTCAGCAACCCGGTAGTCGGTGGCCATCAGACGGCCGGCCCAGTCGCGGGCGGCGGCCAGGGCGTCCGGGCCGTTGAAGTCGGCGTACACGTCCCAGTCGTTGACCAGGTGCTCCGGCACGGCCTGGCCCCGGGCGTCGAGGGCGTCGGCGTGCAGGCCGACCTGGTACGCGGTGGAGGTGTCGACGGCAGGCATGGCGGGTGTCCCTTCCTCGGTGGTCGGGAGGGGTTCCAGGCCCTCTCCCGGTGCACCTGTGACGTTACCGCCTCCCCCGTAAGTAATCAACCTCCGGGGGGTGAATTGTGGGGGCCGGACATGACGATGCCCTCCCCGTAACGTGTCTGGCCGCCCCGGGGAGGGCACCGCGACTGACCCGGCGTGCTCAGACCGATGTCGTCACCACCCACCCTACGACCACCGTCCACACAGGCCCCACCGGCACCCCCACCCGGGGGGAGACTTCCCGACAATCCGCTGCACACGCACCTCGCCCCCGCCCACCCCCACCCGGTACAGTGCGACCAGGCGTGACGATCACCCGGCGCTGCTGCGGTCCGGCCGGAGATCCGCCACCTGACGTACCAGCGCTGCCGCGGTCCGGCTGGGCGTAGATGACCCTCCTAGGGGTTACCGCCATGCTGCACGCAACCACTGTCCCGACCACCGGCCGGCACCTGCTCCCCGGCGCGATCCTCGGCTACCGCCGCAACGGCGCCCCGATCCGGCTTCAGGCCGGCGGTGACGGCACCGACGAGAACACCCAGACCGCCTACGCCTTCCCGTTCGACGTGCCCGAGGACCTGTCGGCCGTCGCGACCGACGACCTCAACGCCCTGCTCGGGCAGGTCCGTGAGCACGCCGCCGGGTTCAACGGGCAGACCACCCCCGAAGCGCTCACCGCGCTGCGGGCCTGCCGCGACCTCGCCGTGCGCGCCAGCAACGAGATCACCGAGCGCGCGAACCGCGAAGACGAGCTGGCCGCCCTCAACGCCGACATCGCCGCCGCGACCACCGTCGAGCAGCCCGACGACAGCGCCGCCGACGACGAGGACGACGACACCGACGGCGACGGCGACGGCGAGCCGGAGGGCACCCCGGCCGCAGAGACCGAGCGGCAGCCCGAGCGCGAGCCGGTCGTGGCGTCCCGCCGCACCAACCCGCCCGTGCGCCGGGTCGCGCGGACCTCCCGCACCCGCCGCCCGGACGTGCCCGAGGACACCGACACCCGGTTCATGTCGATGACCGCCAGCGCCGACGTGCCCGGCTTCGCCGCCGGACAGCGCCTGGAACGCTTCGACGACGCCGCCCGCGCGCTCGCCGCACGCCTCGACCAGTACCCGGGCATGACCGCCGGACGCGCCGGACGTCTACCCACGGGCCAGAACAGCAAGCGGCCGGTCACCGTGTACGACCCGGACGAGCCGGGCCGTCAGCTGGTGATGCAGCGGTTCACCCGCCACAACGCCGTGCAGTTCCGGCGGGAGTTCCCCGACGACCTGCGGGTGCGTGAGGGCGACAACGGCTACGCCGTCGCGGAGTACGCCGCCCGCGAGCGCCGTCTGCCCGGCGGGAACCTCCGCGAGTCCGCCCGCCTGGCCGTCGAGAAGGGCCGGTCGCTGACCGCCGCCGCCGGCTGGTGCGCCCCGTCCGAGGTCATGTACGACCTGCTGGAGCTGGAAACCCTCGACGGGATGCTCGACCTGCCCGAGCTGCAGACCACCCGCGGTGGCTGGCAGATCCCGGTCGACGGCGGCCCGGACTTCGCCTCCATCTACGGGTCGCTCGGCAACGCCGGCGACACCCACCTCACCGAGGCCGAGGTCATCGCCGACACCCAGAAGGTGTGCACCGAGATCCCGTGCCCGCCGTTCGAGGACGTGCGGCTCGGCGTCGACTACATCTGCCTGACCGGCGGGCTGCTGCAGCGCCGGGGCTACCCGGAGGTCGTGGCCCGGTTCGGCCGGGGCGCCGTCGTCGGCCTCGCCCACAAGATCAACGCCGGGGTCATCGCGTCGATCGTCGCCGCGTCCGGCACCGCCCGCGTCGTCCCGGCCGACGCCTCCGGCGACGACGCTATCTCCGGGCTGCTGTCGGCCGTGGACCTCGCGATCGCCGACGCCAAGTACCGCAACCGGATGGGCTTCAACGCCACCCTGGAAGTGGTGCTGCCGATGTGGGTGCTGGTGCAGCTGCGGGCCGCAGGCTCCCGCCGCAGCGGCGTCGACATGGTCGGTCTGACCGACGCGCAGATCCTCAACTGGTTCGCCATCCGCAACGCCGTGCCGCGGTTCGTCTACGACTGGCAGGACGCCTTCTCCGGGCTGTCCGCCGGCCCGGGCGGCGCCACCCCGCTGACCGCGCTGCCGACCACCGTCCAGTTCGTGGTGTACCCGGCCGGCACGTGGGTCAAGGCCGTGCAGGACGTCGTCCAGCTCGACACCATCTACGACTCCACCATGCTGGCCACCAACCAGTACACGGCGGTGTTCGCCGAGGACGGCTGGGCCGCGCTGCAGATGGGCGGCACCTCCCGCCTCTACACCGCCCCGGTCGACCCGTCCGGTGTCGTCGGCTGCTGCCCGCTGCCCGAGACCACCCCCTGACCGCGGCTCGCTGACCAGAAAGGGGTGAGCGGTCCGTGGTGATGGCACCGCACACCATCGTGCCTGCCCCCGAACCTCGGGGGCTGCGGTACGGGCTGCTCACCGCCGCGAACGGCCCGCTGGACCTCCCGGCTCCAGCGGGCCACGGCGGTGGGGTGCAGTACGAGCCGGTGTCCTGCGGGTTCGCCCGCCTGTACCCGGTCGACTGCGACGACGACCCGCCGGAGAAGACGTTCGACCCGGCCGATCCGTGGGTGACCGCCGACCCGCTGGTCGCGTACGCCACCCTCACCTGCTCGGCGGTCGGGTCGACCGCCCAGTCGCTGGAGGCGAAAGTCGCCCGCCGGCTGGCCAACGGCGAACAGTCCATCGCGGAGCAGGCCCTCGACGCGGTCCTGTCGACCGCCGGGGGGCCGACGCTGACCGCCCCCGACCCGACCCGCATCAAGTCGGTCATCGGGGAGTTGGAGCAGTGGCTCTACGGCCCGGACGGGGCGAACTACGGCAACGTCGGCTACCTGCACGCGCCGTTCCGGTACGCGCAGGTCGCCGATCCGGTCGCGGACGGTCGGCTGCTGCGCACGAAGCTCGGCTCGATCTGGGTGTTCGGCGCGTACCCCGATGACGGCACCATCCGGATCTCCGGGCAGGTGACCGTGTGGCGGGCGCCGGAGGTGTTCGTGTCTCCGGCCGGGCAGGGCTTCGACCGGGCGAGCAACACCTACCGGCTGCTCGCCGAGCGGGAGTACGCCGTGGCGTTCGACTGCGTGACCGCCGAAGCGTCCTACCAGGAGGGCACGCCCTGATGATGATCACTCTGCATCCCGGCCCCGGCCAGTCGATCGGTGACCTGCTGCGGGAGGTCCGTGACGTGGCCGACGACGACCGGCCGTTGACCACCGGCCACGGCGGGCTCGACGTGGACGAGGACCTGGCGCTGGCGTACCTCACCGCCCGCCGGTCGACCGGCGGGCGTGGGCGGGCGGTCCGTGACCCGGCCCCGGCCGAGACCCCGACCCCGACCGAGGGCACCCCGACGGTCGCGCCGGACACCGACCCGGCCGCGACGCCGAAGACCGACCGGCGGACGACCGAGACCGCCGAGCCGGAGCCGGACCCCGCGGCGAAGCCTCGGGCCGGCGGCCGGCGGCGCGCGGCCCGCCCCCGCTCCACCACGCCCACCACGAGCAAGGAGTCCTGATGGCAGACAGCTACCTGCAGGGGCTGCGGATCCGCGCGACCCGGCTCGATGACTGCGGCGCCCCGGTGTTCGGGCCGTGCGGCACCGTCGTGTCGAAGGGGTTCGTCAACATCAACCTGTCGGTGCAGGAGACGAACCCGACCGAGATCGCTCCGGTGCTGGCGGACGGCTCCCGCTGCTACTACATCCAGACGGCGAAGTTGCTCAACAACATCCAGGCGTCGCTGGAGTTCTGCGAGGTCGACCCGGAGCTGTTCGAGATGATGACCGGCAGCCCGCTGGTACTCGACGACGCGACGGTGCCGAAGGCGCAGGGGTTCGTCACCGACAGCCAGGTGTACGGGCTGGCGAACGTCGCGCTGGAGGTGTGGACGAACCTGGCCCGAGGCGGGTGCGGGGTGCCCGGCGGCCGCCGGTGGGGCTACTACCTGCTGCCGTGGCTGTACCAGGGCACGGTGTCCAAGCCGACGATCGAGAACGGGGCGGTGAACTTCACCGTCAACGAGGCCGTCACCCGCGACGGGAACCAGTGGGGCGTCGGCCCGTACGACATCCAGATGACCTCCGGCAGCACGCCGGAGCCGTCGCCGTTGTTCGAACCGCTGACGTCCACCACCCACGACCTGCTGTACAAGGTGAACATGGCGCCTCCGGCGCCGACCGAGGGCTGCGTGCCGCTGGTCGCGGCCTGAGCTGATGGGGCCGTGCGCGTGGGAGGTCACCCCGACCTGCCCGGACTGGAACCGGTACAGCGAGCAGCAACGCGCGGACGCGATCGCCGTGGCCACGCTGTTGCTGTGGGCGGCGACCGGACGCCGGTACGGGCAGTGCGAGGTCACCGTACGGCCGTGTAACCCACCGCCGCCGCCCCGGCTGTATGTCACCTACCCCGTGACCGGAGACGCCGTCTCCGGCGACGGTGGAGGCGGTTACGGGCCGGTGCTCGACGGCGGTCGGTGGTTCAACCGGTGCGGCGCCGGTTGCTCATGCTCCTCGCGGTGCGAGGTGCTGTTGGACGGGCCGGTCACCGCGGACGCGATCGTCGCGGTCACGGTCGACGGGGGCGTGGTGCCCGGCTCGTCCTACGAGATGCACGACGGGAACGTGCTGGTGCGCACCGACGGGTTGTGCTGGCCGTCGTGCGCTGACCCGGCCACCGACCAGTTCCAGGTGACCTACCTGCGCGGGCTGCCGCCGCCGCCTGCGCTGCTGGCCGCCGCCGCCATGTTGGCCTGCGAGGTCGCGGCCGGTGGGGCGGGCGGGCCGTGCCGGTTGCCGGCGCGGATGTCGTCGCTGACCCGGCAGGGGGTGGAGGTGCAGGTGGAGCAGATCACCGACGGCACCGACCCGTTCGTCACCGGCATCCCGGAGGTCGACCGGATCGTGTCCGCCCTCAACCCGCACCGCCGCCACGGCCCCGCCGTGGTGTTGTCTCCCGACCTGCCGACCGCCCGGAGGATCATGTGACCACGCCTGTGCCGGTGACCGATCCGGTGGTGCTGCCGGTCGCCGTCGAGCTGCTCGGCGCTCTGGCCGAGGAGACCGCCCGGGTGCCGGAGCCTCCGGCGGTGACCGCGCTGCGGCCGGGTGACCGCATCGAGCTGCTGCTGTCGACCAACCGCGACGAGTGCTGCGAAGGGCTGGCGTGGGTGCGGGTGGTGCGGGTGTACCCGTCGCGGGAGTTCCCCGCGCAGGACACCGCCTACCAGACCTGTTCTCCGGTGCAGTGGGCGGTGGTGTTCGAGCTGGGGGCCGCCCGGTGCGCGCCGACGCCGGGCGCGTCGGCGTTGCCGACCGCGCAGGAGTGGATGGACACCACCACGGCGGTGCTCAACGACGCCGCCGCGGTCCGGCGGGCGGTCGCGGCGTTCATGGAGCTGGACATCGATCGTATGTACCTGGCGGGGATCTGGTCCCCGCTGACCACCGAGGGCGGGTGCGTCGGCGGCGCGATGCAGCTGACCGTCGCCGTGCCCGCCTGCGACACCCTGAGGGAGCCGGAATGACCAGCACCAACACCAGCAGCGGTGGACGGCGGCGGCCGTCGACGGACACCACCACCGAGGCGTTCACCGGGCAGGACAGCCCGCAGGAAGCGGCGAAGGTCGACGCCCGTGACGCCGACCGGCAGGCAGCCCGGGAAGGCACCGTGCTGGTGGAGGTCGTGGTGTCCCACGGCCACGCCCGGCGCGGGGAGCGCGGGGAGGTCGAGCTGACCGACGCCGTCCGGGCCCGGCTCGACCGCGGGTACCTGCGGCGCGTCGACCCGGCCACGGTGCCGGTGTCCCGCGCGCCGGGCACCGCCGGACGGCCGGCTGAGGTCGGGCTCGCCGGCGGCGCCGTTCCGCCGGCTGCCGCTGACGCTGCCTGACCGGGGGTTGACCGGTGGCGGGGGCCAGCGTGCGGGTCGCGCGGATCGTGCTCGACGTCGACCAGGGCGACGTCGAGCAGATCGGCCGTGACTTCGCCTTGGAGCTGGTCACCGACGTCACCCGCCGCACCTACAACCGGGCGAACGTGCTGACTCCTGTGGACACCGGCAACCTCCGGGCGCACAACCAGATGGTGGTCGACGTGGCCCCGGCCCGGGTCGTCGGCACGGTGTTCAACGACGCGGAGTACGCCGACGTGGTGCATGACGGGTCCGGGCCGTACACGATCCGGCCCCGGCGGGCGAAAGCGCTGCGGTTCGAAGTCGGCGGCCGGGTGGTGTTCGCCCGCAAGGTGCGGCACCCGGGCACCCGGGCCCGGCCGTGGATCGCGCGGGCCTGCGAGGAGGTGGCCATCCCGGAGGGGTTCCTGTGGACCCCGGGATGACCGGCCGGGTACCCTCCGTCGGGGGGTGATTCCGCGACAACGTCGCCCCCTGCGGCTGCCCACCCATGCCGCCCAGCTCCGGCCGGTCCCTGTCTCGGGCCACAATCCCGTAGGGGTCGGTGGAGGCGTCACACGTGGAAGGCCAGATCCCTCTGATGGTCGGGGATCTGGCCTTCCGCCGTCTGGTCAACCGTCAGGGTGGGATATCCGGGGGTACGCTCGCGGTGATCAACCACGGGGAGGGACCATGGCCACCGCCAGCACGAGCACCACCCGCCGCCGCGCCGCCGCCGACCCGGACGCGCCGGCACCCCGCCGCCGCCGGACCACCACGGCGGCGGCCGAGGAGGAGGCTCCCGCGCCGCGCCGCCGCACCACCGCGGCGGCCAAGGACGCTCCGGCGCCGCGCCGCCGCACCACCACGGCGGCGGCCGAGGACGCTCCGGCGCCGCGCCGCCGCCGCACCCCCACGGCGGCCGCCGACGAGGACGCTCCGGCTCCCCGCCGCCGCCGCGCCACCACGACCGCCGCCGAGCCGGCGGCCCGCTCGAGGCGGCGCACCGCGCCGGAGCCGGAGGAGTCGTCCACCCCGGACGGTGAGGTGGATCTGGAGACGCTGACCGCTGAGGTGCCGTTCCGGGGCCGGACGGTGCTGGTGCGGATGCCGACGCTGGAACAGCTCACGATCTTCCGCCGGCTGGCGCAGCGGTTCGCCGACCTGGAAGGCAAGGAGATCGACGCGAACAAGGCCCTCGACTACTACGACCGGGGCCTGCGGGTGATCACCGCCGTGGTGGTCAAGGACGAGGACAAGGCGTGGATCGAGGACATGCTGCTCGACGGTGACATGCGGCTGCCGGACGGGCTGCCGCTGCTGCACGAAGCCACGGATGCGCTGAAGGCGGCGGCCGGGGACAAGACCAACCGGGCCGGCCGTCGAGGTGCGGCCAAGCGCGCGTCCCGGCGATAGCCGGTGCCGGTCGAGTTCGACCCGGCCGCGTCGTGGTGGATCGCGCCGGTCGAGGTGACGATCGGCGGGCGGATCTACCGGATACCGGCGCTGCCCGCCGTCGACTGGATGACCGCCCTGTCCGAGGGCACCTGGCTGGACATCGTTCCGGCGTTGCTGGAAGACACCGGCGACGAGCTGGACGACGCGCTGGAAGACGGGTCGGTCACCCATGAGGATCTGATCACCGCGGCGAAAGACGCCGTCGAGGTGGCGGCCGGGGTGAAGTGGTGGACGGCGGTCCGGCTGGTGCAGGCGACCGCGCACGTGGCCGGGGAGCTGGCGCTGGCCGGGCTGGACATGACGCGGGTGTCGCTGGGGGCGGCGGTGCAGGCGGTGTACCGGGTGTACACCCGGCACGCGACCGAGGCTCAGCAGCGGAAGGTGGACAGCGAGCTGACGAAGCTGCCGGAAGGGATGGGGGCCGGTGCAGCGTACGACGAGGAGCGGGCCGCGGACGCCTTCGAGCAGATGGCTCGGATGCGCGGGGTCGCGTAGACGCCGGCTGGCGGCCGACGGCGCCGCCCGGGCCGCGGTGCGAGCGGCCCGGGCGGCGAGGTGGCCGTCGTGGCGGATCGCGATCGTGGCCGGGTTGGGGGCGGTCGGCGGTGGGTTCATCACCGCCGGGGTGGTGTGCCTGGGGCTGTGGCCGTGGTTCGCGGACTGGCGGTGGGGAGCGACCGGCGGGACGTTGATGGCCGGTGGGGTGCTGCTGGTGGGGGTGACGGGGGCGTGGCGGGTGTGATGACGCGCAGTGTGCGGCACCGGCTCGCCCGGCGGTGCCGACCGGTCGACGGCGTTCCGGCCACCGGCCGGTCCCGGGTGGCCGGGCTGTCGGACATCGCGCGGTTGTTCGGCGTGCCGCCCGAGCTGCTGACCACGCGCCGGACCTACCGGGCGAGGTGTCGGCTTGCCCGGCGCCGCCGGTCGCCGGTGCTGTGGTTGGCGGTGCCGGTGGTGTCGCCGTACGACGACCGGCTGCGGGAGGCGGCGTTGGGCGACCACGAGTGCTGGCGGTTCCCGCCGGTTGACTGTTCGACCTCGGGATATTGACGGCCGGGAATTATATAATGCCGGTTACGGGAGTTTCGGCCCGGTCTGTCCGGCACCATAACAGCGGTTATGCGCGCTCCGGCGGTGACCTGCGGTAACAGCGGCCCGTTGTCCGCGCCGGAGACGGCCGGGCGGGTGTCACCCCGCTGTCGGCCGGCTCGGCGCTCTGCATGGACTACGACCGGCCGCCGGAGCGTTTGCGGGCGGTCGCCATCCACCGGTACACCGTCGGGTCGACGGCGACACCCCACAGCTCGGCGACGGCCGCCGCGCCGCCGCCGGGCCGGCGGGTCTCCTCCGCCCACTGGTGCACCGCCAGCACCCGGTCCCAGTGCCCGTCGTCCCAGCCCCGCTGCCCGGTCGGTTTCGGCCGGGCCAGCGCCCGGTAGTACGCCTCGTTCGGGTGGCTGGCCACCACCGCCAGGTGCTCGATCTGCGCCAGCGGCAGCCGGTGCAGCACCCCCGGGCTGATCCGCGCGCTCGGGTGGCGGGCCTGCACGGTCAGCTCGGTGATCTGACGGCGGCCGGTCACCTCCCCCACCTTCACGGCCACCAGCAGCGGGCAGTCCGGGTCGGAGATGACCACCTGCCCGTCCTGGTCGCGGGTCACCTGAGCCCGGTCGACGTTCAGCATCGGCACCACTGTGGACTCCCCCCGTCATCGGTCCGAGATGACGGTACCTGAGCAGGGCAGACACCCCCCACCGCGCTGAACGATCAAGGTCATGGCCCGGGGTGGACGCGCGGGACGCGCGGCGGTGGACGTCGTCGCCGAGCTGTCTCAGTTCGGCCGGCAGTTCACCCGCGACATCAACGCCCAGCTGCGTCGGGTCAAGCTGGACATGTCCCAGGTGTCCGACCAGATCGAGGACGGGGTCAAGGACGGCACCGACGGCGCCGAACGGGCGCTGAACTCCCTGGCCCGGGAAGCCCGCGACACCCTCGGCAAGATCGGTGACGAGGCGGCCGAGGCCGGGCGGGAGCTGGGCCGGGAAGTCGCCGACGGGGCGGACGACGCCGCCGACGCGCTCGGGCAGATCGGTGACCAGGCGAAGGTCACCGGCGACCGGCTCGGTGAGGAGATCGCGGACGGGGCGGACGAGGCCGCCGACGCCGCGGCCCGGATGGCGGCCGAGGTCGCGCAGGAGCTGGCCCTCGTCGACGAGCGGATCGAGTCGACGCAGCGGCAGGTGCGGGAGCTGGCGCGGGAGTTCGCCCGGACCGGCGACGTCGACATGTTCGTCAAGCTGCGCAACGAGAAGGCCACCCTCGCGCAGCTGCGGATGGTCCGTAACGCCATCGATGAGGTCGGGGACGAGGCCCGCGAAACCGAGCGGGAGCTGTCCGGCGCGGTCACCGTCATGGCCGCCAACACCTCCGGCTTGAACAAGGTGTTCGGCAAGACCGTCGAGACGGTGACGGCGCTCGGCGCGGCCGCGGTCGGGCTGGGTGCCAGCGCGCCGACACCGGCCGGTCTGGTCGCGATCGCGTTGACGCTGACCGCGCTGGTCGCGCTCACGCCGGCGGTGATCGGGCTGGGGGCGGCCATCGCCGACCTGGTCGGTCTGGTCGTCGTCGCGCCGGCCGGGATCGCCGTGCTCGGCGCCGTGTTCGGCACGGCGAAGGTCGCCCTGATGGGCTTCGCCGACGCCCTCGACGCGGTGATGGAAGGCGACCCGGAGAAGGTCGCTGAGGCCCTGAAATCGCTGTCGCCTGCCGCCCGGTCGGTGGTCCGCGAGTTCCAAAAACTGCTGCCGCAGTTCCGGGAACTGAAAAAGGCGGTACAGGACTCCTTTTTCAAGCAGCTTAAAGGCGAGCTGACCGCCACCTCATCGCAACTGCTGCCGGTATTCAACCGCGGCATGACGCAGGTCGGTGCCTCACTCGGGCGGCTGGGTAAATCGCTCGGGGAAACGCTGCGGTCACCGCAGGCCGTCAAGTTCATCGGTGACGCTTTCGCGTCAGCCAGCCGGATCATCGACAAAATGGGCCCCGGCCTGAATGCGTTCCTGCGCATTCTGATGCAGCTCGGTACCCTCGCGTTGCCGTACGTCGAACAGTTCGTCGGCTGGCTGTCCAAGGGCGCGGTCAACCTTGAGAAGTTCCTCGGCACCGCGGAGGGTAAGAACGCCCTCAACGACTTCCTCGACGACGCGCTGGCCTCCCTGAAAGACGTGCTCGCGCTCGGGCAGGCGCTGTGGCGGCTGCTGGGCGCGCTGTTCGGCAACGCCGACGACGAGGGCCGCAGCTTCCTGCAGACCCTGACCGACATCGTCAACAAGCTGGCCGAGTTCCTGGAGTCCGACCAGGGCCAGGAGTTCATCCAGAACCTTCTCGACCTGCTGCCGCTGCTGGGGCAGAGCCTCGCGCAGACCGTCGCCATGATCGCCATCGGCGCGACCGCGGTCAACTGGCTGGTCAACGCGCTGGTGTCGCTCGGTGAGTGGCTGTCGCAGATCCCGGGCTGGGCGTCCAGCGCGGGCTCGGCGATCTCGGGTGCGTTCTCGTCGGCCTGGTCGGCGGTGACCGGCTTCTTCTCCTCCGTCGGCGCGTGGATCGCCGGCATCCCCGGCTGGTTCGCGTCCATCGGCTCGTCGATCGCGGGCGCCTTCTCGTCGGCCTGGTCATCGGTCGTTGCGTTCTTTACGATGCTCGGCCAATGGTTCGCGCAATTACCAGGCCGGATTCTCGGTTTCCTGGCGCAGGTCGGACAGTTCATTGTCGACGGTTTCCGGAACGGTTTCAACCGGGCGCTGGAAGCCGTCGGTGTCGGTATCGGTCTGATTCTGTACGCCGTATTGGTGTTGCCGCAGCAGATCTGGGGATATCTGCAATCGCTGCCGAGCGTGCTGGCGTCGCTGTTCCGGCAGGCGTGGGAATGGGCGCGGATCACCACCGTCAACGCCATCGCCGCGATCGTGGCGTGGGCGACCGCGCTGCCCGGCCGGGTCGCGGCCGGGCTGTCGTCGCTGCGGGCCCGCGCGGTCGCCGTGTTCACCTCGGCGTGGAACAGCGCCCGCACCCTGACGGTTAACGCGTTCAACGCCACCGTCGCGTACGTGCAGACCCTCCCGGGCCGGATCGGGTCCGCGCTCGGGTCGCTGGCCGGCCGGGTCGCGTCGGTGTTCACCCGGATGGGCTCCTCCGCGCGGGCCGCCGCCGTGTCCGGCTTCAACTCCGTCGTCTCCTACATCGCCTCGGTGCCCGGCCGGATCAGCGCGCTCGGCGGCCGGATGCTGTCGGCGGGCCGCAGCATCATGTCCGGGTTCTTCCGCGGTCTGTCGTCGGCCGGAGGCATGGCGGGCAACGTCGGCGCGTCGATCGTGTCCAGCGTGCGGCGAGGTCTCAACGGCGTGATCGGCCGGATCAACGCCGGTATCGGGTCGATCGACGCGAAGCTGCCCGGCAGCCTGCCCCGGATTCCGTACCTGGCCACCGGCGGTATGACGCTGCGGCCGACGATCGCGGCGCTGTCGGAGACCGGCAAGCGGGAGCTGGTGCTGCCGCTGGAAGACAAGCGGGTGATGGCCGCGCTGCGAAACGCGCTCGGGTTCGGCGGTGGCCGGGGAGAGCCGTCGGTGGTGTTCGCGAAGGGGTCGATCACCGTCACGTTCGCCGGAGTCGTGCCGACCCCGCAGGAGGCCTACCAGACAGGTCGGGAGGTCGGCCGTGGCGTCGCGGCGACCCTGTCCCGCTCGAACATCGCGACGCAGGTGAGGACGATCTGAATGGGTGACTACAACCCGCACCACCCCTATGTGGTGGGGATGCAGTGGCCGCCGCTGGCGGCCGACCAGGTGCTGCTCGACCCGTCGACGGAGGTCGGGTACACCTTCCGGTCGACGTCCGGGTACAGCATCACCAACGGCGTGGTGTCCGCGCGGCTGCTGTCGACGGTCCCGCCGCCGGGGGCACCGACCCGCAAGGAGCTGGTGGTCAACATCTACCGCACCGGCCGGACGGCGGGCACCGGACCGATCCGGAAGATGGTCATCCCGTGCACCGACGGGCAGAACGTGGCCGGGAGCGCTGCCGGTGGCGGTGCCGCCACGTACGCCGATGGGGTGCTCAACCCGTCCGACCCGCGGTATGTGCAGCTGACCGGACCGAACGCCGGCGCGCGGTTCCAGTTCGACACCGACGGGGCGAAAGCCGTCCAGAACCTTCAGTACCGGCGGATCCTCGACGTCGCCGTGCTCTACTCGCTGTCCGGGCCGTTCGCCGAGCTGCCCGGCGCGGTCACCCTGTCGTTGGAGAAGCCCGCGTCCGGGGTGAACTGGCTGATGGACGACGGGCTGACCGGCCCGGCCGTCCAGTCCGGCAACGTCACTCCCCGCCGGTCCCGGCTGGGTGAGCTGAACCCGCTGTGGTCGACGTTGTCGGTGCCGACCGCGACGACCGCCCGCTACCCGTGGACCCTCAACGGCAACACCTCGGCGCCGAACCCGACGCTGGGGTTGAAAGCCCTGTCGCACAACGCCGACACGTTGTACGTCCGGCTCGGCACGACGGCGGCGCCCGCGGTCGGGCAGGCGTTCCGGATCGAGTACCTGGCGTTGGAGATCACCTACTGCGAGGAGAACCGGATCGGGGCCGGTGGAGTCGACATCTCGGCGGGGGTGACCCGCGACGCGGACGGCTACTACCGGTACGAGATCCCGCTGACGGCTCCGGCGTACAACGGCTACGACGTGCCGTTGCAGGTGGGGGTGGAGTACACCGTGGCGGTCGGGCAGGCGTACTCCGGGCCGGTGTCGGTGGCGTCTCCCGTGCCGATCACCGCGGACCGGACCGGCCCGCTGGAGGCGTTCCCCACCCATCGCGGGGTGGTGCTGCGCAAGACGCTGCGGGAGGGCGCGATCCCGCAGTTGGAGATCACCCCGCTCATGCCGGCGATCACCCTGACCAACCGGCTCGGCAACGTCGACTCCGCGACGCATCCGTACGTGGCGCAGGCGGTCGGCACGCTGAACAACCGGTACGTCGACACCCAGAACATGCAGCGGATCTTGCCCCGGACCTCGGGCACGTTCCCCTGGGTGCGGTTCTACGCCCGCCGGTTCCCGGCCACCAACGCGCTGCTGCGGGTGTTCCCGGCCCTGGCCGATACCCCGTTCACCCCCCTGAATCCGGGGGTGGAGTTCTCCCCGGACGAGCTGGACGCGCTGCCCGAGCTGATCGACGGGTGGCGGGAGGTGACGTTGCGGCTGCCGACGCCGTTGGTGATCTCGCCGGCTGACGCGAACAAGCGGATCACCTGGCGGTTCGTGTCCGCCGCCGACGACCAGGCGCCGTGGCAGATCCTCGGCGCGGACGACAACCCGTTCGGGTACAGCCCGGCGGCGGGCAACAACGTGGCCGGGTTCGGCGGGAACCTCGACTACGCCACCATCGACGGCGTCGCCGACCAGGGCGCGGACATGGCGGTCGCGTTCGCCCGCGAGATGGACACGGTGACCGGGCTGACGGTGACTCCGCAGATCCAGCCGCTGACGGTGGTCGACCCCGGCTGTCCGCTCCCGGCCGACGCGATCCCGACCGGTATCCGGTTCCACCGGATCTCGTGGGATGCGATCAACAGCCCGGTGGTGGCCGGGTGGGGCTACTACGAGGTGCAGCGGCGGGACACCACCATGCCCGCCGAGGTGTGGGAGACGATCGGCACGCTGTCCTCCCCGATGGTGACCACCATGGACGACTACGAGGCCCGGGTCGGGGTGCAGTCGTTGTACCGGGTCCGGATGGTGCACGCCGCGGGTATCCCGGGGCCGTGGACGGCGACCGTGCCGGCGACGGTCGCCGCGCCGGGAGTGACCGGCACCCGCGTGGACGTCGGGGTGCTGATCTTCACCTCCAACCACAACCCGGACGGCAACCTCGCGTACGTCAACGTCACCAGCCGGGGCGAGCCGGAGGAGTTCACGTTCCCGGAGGGCGGGCAGACCGACCTGCAGCAGATGTACGGGCGGGACTTCCAGGTGGCGTTCCGGCCGACCGAGCGGGTGGGCGTCGAGTTCACCCGCACCCTGATGGTCAACTCTGTCGGGGTTCCGACACAGACCCTCGATCGGGGGTTCACCGGGCTGCGGGATCTGGCCTGGGACGCGCTGCCGTACGTGTGTGTGCGGGACGAGCTGGACAACCGGTGGCTGGCCACGATCCTGGTCCCCTCCGCGACGGTCCAGCGGGTGCCGTCACGCGGCCATCTGGAGCTGGCGCGGGTGACGGTGGTGCAGGTGACCGACGTGCCCGCGCCGGTCGACCGGCCCGCGCCGTGCGAGGGCCTGGCCGTGGTCGGGAACATCGATCAGGTGGTGGCGCAGACGGCGGCGCCGGAGCGGCTGTCCGGGCTGCTGGTGGCGTCGGACTCGTTCACCCGCACGGTGGCCGGTGGGTGGGGGTCGACGGCGCAGGGGATGCCGTGGGACTCGCCGGCCCCGGCGCAGCTGGCCGTCAACGGCAGCCGCGGTACCCACTCCCTCGCCGCGATCGGCACGGCGGTCACGTCGTACCTCAACGAGCTGTGGGTGGACGGGCGGATCCGGGCTCAGGTCGGGGTGAGCGCGCTGGCGACCGGCGCGCCGATCGGGGCGGCGGTGATCGCCCGCGCCTCCGAGACGATGGTGTCGATGTACCGCTTGCAGGCCAACTTCGGCACCAGCGGCCAGTTGTCGGTGCAGCTGGTCAAGCGGGTCGGTGGGGTGGACACCCAGCTCGCGTCGCAGACGATCGCGGGTGGGTACACCACCGCCACGGTGCTGAACCTGGAGCTGGACGTGCGCGCGGACCGGCTGATGGGCTGGGCGTGGCCGTCGACGGGCAGCAGGCCGGTCAACCCGACCTTGACCGCCACGGCGACGGAGCTGCGGAACCCGGGCTGGTGGGGTACCCGGTCGCTGCTGGCGTCGGGGAACACCAACGCCCAGCCGGTGACGGTGTTCTACGACGAGTTCGCGGTCCGGACGACTCCGGCGGACATCGACGTGCGGATGTTGCTGCGGCCGTCGGGCGAGACGTGGCAGGTCGCGGTGGCGCAGATCGCGGACCCGGCGGTGGACCCGGCGCGGTACTGGTCGGTCGACGCCGACGAGGTGACCTCCTGCATCGACATGTCCAACGGCGACTTCTACTACGAGTGCGTGCAGACCTCCGGGATCGGGGCGGTCCGTAACCGGCAGATGTGGTTGCGGTGGACGTACGACTCGGTGAACCCGTCCGGCGGTGGTCAGTCGCAGGGAACGTGGTGGGTGTCGACGGACGGGGTGGCGTGGACGTCGGTGACGACGCTGTCGGGGCCGGTCGCGCCGTTCCAGCCGTCGAGCGCTCCGGTGCAGATCCTCGCGGCCGGTGCGGTGACGGTCGGGCGGGTGGAGATCCGCGACGGCATCAACGGGCCGTTGATCGCCAGCCCGGACTTCGGCGGCCAGCCAGGCGGGACGACCTCGTTCACCGACGGGCAGGGCAACGTGTGGACCGTTTCGGGGAGGGGGATCTGTGCCGCCTGACGACTTCGACCTGCCGCGGTACGTCGGTCAGCGGTCGGGCACGTTCCGGTGGCGGCTGCTCGACGGGGTGACCGGTGTGGTGCGGGGGGAGCTGCATCCGTTGCGGGACACCAGCCCGCAGCTGTCGCATGACACCACCTCGACGATCAGCCGGCGGGTGTCGCAGGTGACGCTCGGGGCCGTCGATGCCGGGTTGATCAACCCGCTGCGGGACCGGGTCGAGCTGTCGATGGTGACGGTGACCGGACGGCGGCGGGAGGAGAGGCCGCTCGGGCGGTACATGGTGGCGGACGCGACCAGCCTGGAGACCTCCGGCGGGACGACCGCGCCGATCACCTTGTACGACGAGATGTTCGTGGTCGACCAGGAGCTGGACGCCGGGTTCAACGCCGGCGGGAGGGCCGTCGACCAGGCGGCGTACGCGCTGCTGGACGGGCTGCCGATCGGTGATGTGCAGATCGACGCCACCGACCAGACCGCCGACAACGGCTGGTCGGCGGGCACCTCGCGGGCGTCGGCGCTGGCCGACCTGGCGAACCTCGGGGGCTACTTCAAGCCGTGGTTCAACCACCGCCACCAGCTGAGGATGATGCGGGCGTTCGAACCGGCGGCCCGGCCGCCGACGATCGATCTGGACGCCTCACCGCGGGTGGTGGCCGGGTCGGTCACCCGGTCGAATGACCTGCTGACGGCTCCGAACCGGTACGTGGTGGTGTCGAACGCTGTCGGGGAGGAGCAGACCGCGCCGATCGTGGGCACCTACGACGTGCCATCGTCGGCGCCGCATTCGATCCAGCAGGTCGGGTACGTGCGGCCGAAGGTCACCGACGCGCAGGTGTCGTCGGTGACGCAGGCGCGGATCTACGCGCGGACGCTGGGCATCCAGGACGCCGTCTACGAGCGGGTGGAGCTGACCACCCCGGCCGACCCGCGCCATGACGGCTATGACGTCGTGCGGTGGGACGGGCTGCTGTGGCTGGAGACGGCGTGGCAGATGACGTTGACGGTGGGCGGGCCGATGCGGCACACGCTGCGGCGGGCGTACGGGAGCACGACGGGAGACGAGCTGTGACGATGCCGGGGGGCGACGAGGAGCAGGCGATCGCGCTCGCGCGGGCGGTCCTCGAGCGGATGCAGTCGCAGACGGCGTGGGCGTTGCGGCCGGCGACGATCGACCCGCCGGACCGGCTGGGTCGCACGATGGGCACGGTGGACGGTGACTCCACCTCGGTGCGGATGACGTCGCTGATCGGGCGGGTGGTGCCGGGGGCGCGGGTGATGGTGCTGGTCACCCCGCCGTCGGGGCATCACATCGTGGGTTGGGTCGGTGCGCCGTCGACGTCGGTTCCGCTGGTGCAGCCCTTCACCGATGTGACCCAGCCGGTGGAGTGGCTGCCGCCGGCTGGGTTGCGGTACATCGAGGTCGAGGGCGTCGGCGGCGGCGGTGGCGGCGGCGGGGTGACCGGGTCGTCGACGTCGGGGGCGAACGGCTGTGCCGGTGGCGGCGGCGGTGGCGGGTACTGCAAGTCGATCATCCCGGGGTATCTGCTGACCGGGCCGGTGGTGGTGACGGTCGGGCGGGGTGGCAACGGCGGGACGAACGGGGCGACGCCGGGCCAGGTCGGGGGGAACACGTCGTTCGGGTCGTTCTGGGTGGCCAACGGCGGTGGGTTCGGTGCGGGGAACACGGCGGGCACCGGCGACCAGGTCGGTGCGCGGGGGCTCGGCGGCACGGCGGCCGGTGGCAACGTGCTGAACGTGATGGGCGGGCACGGTGACTACAACCGGACGTTGGACGGGCGGCAGACGTTCCGGGGCTCGGGCGGTGACTCGGTGCTCGGACGCGGCGGGAACTCGTCGGGGTCGGTCGGTGGTGCCGGGCCTGCGGGCTATCTGTACGGCGGTGGTGGTGCGGGGGCGATCGCGGCGGCGACGACGCGGGCCGGTGGTCGGGGGGCGGATGGTGTGGTGATCATCCACTGCCACTTCTAGTGACGGGGCGTGTGCGGGTGTTAACGCAAGATCACTGTAACGTTTTGGGGCCCGGGAGCGATATCAACTACCAAGCAACGCGGTTGCCCACCTGTGGGAATGCTGTGAGGGAGGTGCGCGGTGACTGCCCGTGACTGTCCATTGTGGCGTGTCGATGGCGTCGTCTGCGCTCCCGCCGGCGTGAGGTGGGGTCCGCGTGCGCCGAGGCTTTTCTCAGGGGGGTAGGCGACGGCGGGGGGCGGGGGCGCTGGGCAAGCACACTGCCCGCCCCCCTCCGTCGCCACGCGTCCGGCTTGGTTGGTGACCGAGCCGGGCTAGCCGGGGGGCATAGCGCGAATCGTAGCGGCAGGCGGGGAACGTCTGTCCACCCTTAAGTGAGCCATAAAGGTCACGAGTCTGTGACAACAGTGGGTAACGGTCTACAGGTCAGACCACTTTGTAAACACCCCCCGAAAGTTGACTACTTCACTGTTAGTGGGTACCGTCACAGTTGACCGCCACGGACGCCTGGAAGTCCGGGCAGGAGAAAGGACGACTGTGACTGAGAACGTGGAGACGGCCGTCTCCCGGTGGGAAGCCCTACAGCGGGACGCGAGGACCGCCGAGGAGCACGCCTGCCTCATCCGCGCTCGCCGCGCGGTGCCGAAGGATCTGGCGCCGGAGGCGTACGCACGGGCCGCCGTCGAGGTCTACCAGACGGTGCTCACCGACGGTGACTACCGGCATCTGGACCGCGAGCTGCCGCACCCGGCGCAGGCCGCCGACATGATCCGGGTCCGCGACGAGGGTCACCTCGACGGGCCGGGCCTGATGGCCAGCCGGATCAACGGGCAGGTGCGGCTGATGATGGCCCGCCGGGGCTGGGCCACCTTCCGCTCCCGCGACGGCGCGCCGTTGCCGGCGCGGGACTGGGCGGGATACGTGCAGCTCACGGTGGAGGGCGAAGCGGTCGCCACCGCCGTGCTCGCGCTGCCGATCGACCTGCCCGACGCGGTGGCCGCCGCGCTGCTGGCCGTCGAGCGGGGCGGCCCGGACGGGTACTCCGGACAGTGGCCGGGGGCCCGGAACACCGAGGGCGTCTGCCGGGCGTACCGGCTGGTGACCGCGCGGGCGTCCCGGCAGGGCTTCCCCGCCGACTGGTACCTGCTGACCGAGGCCGGGACGGAAGCACTCAACCGGTGGCGGGAGGACCGGCAGCCGTACATCCGTCCGTCGGTCAGCCAGTACCGGCTACTCGGCGAGGTGCTGTCGCGGGCCGTGCGGCGGCGGACGTACCCGCCGGGCACCTACGAGGTGTGTCGGCGTAACGGCTGGCTGGAATGGGATGAGGCCAACGACCCGGACCACGTCCTGTGCACGGTGACGGCGCTCGGCAGGCAGGCGGTCGCCCGGTACGACCGCGGCAGCGGGACGGCGGCCACCGCGCGCCGGAAGCTGCCGCAGATCCGGGTGGTCGAGGTGACCAAGGGCCAGACGGTCCGGCTGTCGAACCGCCGTGGCTGGCGGCTCGGGCCGGAGTGGGTGCGGGTCGTGGACGTGGAGAAGCAGCCCGCCGAAGGGCGTAAGCCCGGCGGGTGGTGGATCTTCATCGAGCAGCACGGCCGGCGGGTGCCGTACGGCGGGAGGCCGTTCGCGGCCCGGCAGATGTTCGACGTGCAGCAGCCCGGTAGCTGACTTTCCTCTGTGGTCCCCCGGAGTGACCCGAACGCTCCGGGGGACCACCCCCCTGACCGGGCCGGCCACCTGGAAGGCCGGCCCGGGGTATCCGAGAAAGGACGACCGCGATGGCGGACGAGAACGACGACGGGCAGGGCTACCAGCCCGAGCGGTGGGTGTTCGGCGGGAGCCGGGCCAGCAAGGGCAGGCGGGTGCACGCCTGGGTGCCGCCGGGTGCGACGGCCGAGGACGAGCTGTGGTTCCCGGTGATCGGTGGCGGGAAGTCGATCGGTGGTGTGTACGAGGTGCACGTGCGCCGCAGCGGCGAGAAGGTGTCGATGCAGGAGGGCGTCACCTTCATCGGCCGCGGTGAGGACACCGCGCTGATCCTGGAGCTGGAGGTGCGGCACCGGGAGGCGGAGACGTACCTGTCGATGCGGCAGGCCGAGCGCAACGCCGGTCGGATGTCGGAGCTGGACGCCGCGCTCGCGCCGTTGGAGCGGCTGATGGCGAAGGCGCCGCCGATGCAGCGGGACGCCTTGTTGGTGCTGGTGTTGCGGCGGTTGGCGAACGCCAGATAATCACCCCCCGGTGGTTGATTATTTCGGGGGGAGTCGGTAACGTCATGGGTGTCAGGGCGGGCCGCCTGGAACGGCCCGCCTCGCCACCGAGAAGGGACTGCCCTGCCATGGAAACTCTGGACCTCGCGCACGTCACCCGGACTGCCGGCGACTACTCCTACACCCGCGTCTGCCGGATGCCGGAGGGCTTCACCGTCCGGGTCCGGATCAAGCGCGACTCGTACAAGACGCAGTCGTTCGCGGTGGTCGAGGTGCTGACCCCCGGGCTGACCTGGACGGACCTGGCCAGCGAGGACGCCTCGGTCTGGTACGACGACAGCCCGCGTACCAACGGCCTGAAGGCCATGGAGCAGATCGCCGGGCGGCTGCTGACGCGGGCGACCACCATCCTGACGGGCAAGCGGGCCGTCTGACCTGCGCTTCCTGTCAACCCCCGGGGCGGTAAATCACCCCCCGGGGGTTGACTATTTAACGGGTAGGCGGTAACCTTCAAGGGGTAACGGCGGGTCGCCTGGAACGGCTCGCCACCGAGAAGGGAGCCAGCCATGCGCACGATCAGACTCGCGGAAGGACTCGGGACGGTGCAGATCAGCAGGCAGCGCGGTGAGGTCCGGATCGCCGGGCAGTTCATCGGCCGGATCAGCCGTCGCGACGGCCGGTGGACGGTGCCGGGCAGCCCGCAGGGGTACCGCGACCCGGAGCAGGCGGCCGAGGTCCTGGCCGAGACGTTCGCCGGGGTGACGGTGTGATGGCCACGGAGACCGCCCTGACGTCCACGGAGAGCGTCCCGACGTCCGGCCCGTACGTCGACTACCGGCGGCGGCTGTTCGCCCGTCTGGTGGTGCTCGCGGTGCAGCAGCCCGGCGCCGATCTGGCCGGGGTGACCACCTACCTGCTCGACCGGCCGGAGTTCACCGGCCAGGCGATCGGGCGGTGCCTGACCGCGCTGCACCTGACCCTGGCCAACGAGTGGGTGAGGGCGAAGACGTTCGTGTCGAGGCACCCGGATGTTGCTCGGCTGGTCGCCGAGGACTGACCCCCCGCCGACCCCTCGCGGCTGTCCTGCCGCGAGGGGTGGTCAGAGGGCCAGCCCTGGGAGCAGCCCCTACCGAGAAAGGACATCCATGTCCCCCACGATCAACCCGGCCACGGGCCGGCCGTACGTCCTGACCGACGTGACGCACGCGCTGGAGCTGGTCCGCCGCCGGTTCGGTATCGACCTGTCCGAGCCGTACGCCCTCCTGGAGCACCCGGGCCACCTGGCGGCGGTGCTCGTGGTCGACGAGACGCGCCACGCCCTGCGGCATCTGGAGTACACCTCGGCGGTCGGGCACCGCTCGGTGTCGACGCTGCGGGTCACCGTCGCCGACGTCGACTGCCGTCATGCCTTCGACGCTCCGGGCTGGACCGAGCTGCGGGCGGTGCCCGAGCTGGTGGCCGTCCTGCGTGACCGCTACGAGCTGATCGGCCGTCTCGTCGGCCACTACCTGACGACGTTGCCGGTGTGCGAGCACGGCGTGCGGCGGGTGGAGGGCTGCACGCCGTGCGACCGGATGGACCTGCGGGTCGCCCGGCTCCGGCTCGGCGCGCCGTACCTCAACGACGCCGAGAAGGCGTGGATGCGCGACGTGCAGGGCTGGCACATCCCCGAGTCGTGGGAGGAAGCCCGGGAGGTCGCCGCGCAGATGACCGCGTCCGGGGTGCCGTACGACGACGAAAGCTGACCCCCCGCCGGCCCCTCGCGGCAGGACAGCCGCGAGGGGTGGTCAGGGGGCCAGCCCTGGACGACGGGCCCCGGGTCGAGAAAGGACAGCCAGCCATGACCGGTGGTGGAGCAGTGGAAGCGGGTTCCGGGGTGGACCCGCGTGAGGGAGGGGGATACGTGGTTCAGCTGATCGAGACGGCGCCGATAACCGCGGCCGAGGAGCGGGCCGTGCACTACCTGATCACGAACGGGCCGGGGTATCTGGACCTGTTCAAGCCGGAGCTGGTGGCGCAGTTGCTCGCCGCCGGCCGGGTGCGGCTGGACGGCGACGGGCGGTACGCGGTGACGGCGCTCGGGCGGTACGAGGTCGGGCGGGCGGACACGATCCCGGCCGGTGAGGTGATCGCCGTGTTCGACCCGGCCAGCCGGGAGGTGACCGGCTCGGCGCGGGGACAGGATCTGTTCCGGCTGCGGTTGCCGGAGGGCGGTGGGTGGTTCCGGCCGTGGCGGGAGCAGGTGGCCGCGGTGCTCGGGGTGTTCGGCTGGACGGTGACGGGGCAGTGGTCGCAGGTCGGTGAGCCGGACGAGAGCGGGCAGGTCCGGTGGGGCACGGTGCTGCGGTACGAGCGGGACTGAGACGAGGCGGCAACCCCCGGAAATTCACCCCCCGGGGGTTGTCTACTTCACGGGTAGGCGGTAACGTCGAGCAGGGCGGCGGGGCACCTGGAAGCCCCGCCCGGAACCGAGAACGGAGTACGGCATGTCCGAGAACGACGAGGTGCGCAAGGGCCTGACGGTGAGCGTCTACCGGCCGGCGGACGGCCACGACGCCACGATGAACGGCATCAGCTCGCGGTACGACCGGCTGACGGTGGTCGGGATCATCAACCGGACCGACCTGTCGCGGGAGCTGGTGGTCGAGCCGCTGCCGGTCGCGTGCCAGCACCGGGCCGCCACTGCGGACGCCCCGGCCGTGCTGCTGCAGAGGCGGTGGATCGGCGGTGAGGTGCTGTCGCTGATCCCGGCCGACCTCGACGGCCGGACGCTGCGGATGCACCTGAGCCGGTGGATGTTCGGCAGCAACTTCGCGTGGGTGACCGACTCGCGGTTCTCCTCGCTGCTGGGCCACCGGTACGCGGCGATCGCCGTGCATGACCGGTGCGAGTGGTGACCGGCGCCGTCGGGGCGGACGCGAGCGGTGAACTCGTGTGGGTCTGCGGGGTGTGCGGGCAGGAGCTGGGCGACTTCTCGCAGGTCGCGTCGGGTGACTGTGTGTTCTGCGAGCTGATCATGGGTGAGTGCTGCTTCGTCTACGACGAGCGGAAGGCCGAGGTGAGCTGCCCGCCGGGCCGGTGCCGCGACCCGCAGCGGCGGTAGCCGGAGCCGAGACAACCCCCGGGAGGAAATCACCCCCCGGGGGTTGTCTATTTCATGGGGAGGCGGTAACGTCATGGGTGTCAGGGCGGGCCGCCTGGAAGCCCCGCCGAACGGACGAACCGAGAAGGAGCCGGTCATGATCCTCACCCCCCGCGTTGGTATGCGAGTCGCCCACGACATGCCCGTCCCGTCCTACCGGGACGCCTGCGGCGACCGGCACCGCAAGGGCAAGGTCGTCAGCAAGCCGTTCGACAGCAGCCGGGGCAAGCGGGTCGACGTCCAGTGGGACTGCGGCTGCCTGGCCAAGCCGCTGCTGCGGCTGCTGCGCCGCGACGGCCGGATGCCGCTGGCCTGGCTCCGGGAGTACCGGCAGAAGACGCACCAGTTGACCGGCCGGGAGATCGCCGAGCAGTTCTACGCCTTCGGGCTCACCCCGGACCACGCCGCCCGCTGGGCCCTGCGCGGGTTCCTTCCGGCCGAGGCCCGGCCGTGGATCATGCACGACTTCACCCCGACCACCGCGGCCCGCAACGCCAACCAGTTCCGGTCGGTGGAGCAGGTGCTCGCCGAGCGGGCCCGCCGCCAGCTCGATGAGGTGCTGCCCGGCTGACCCGGGACGGATCAGGCCCCCGACACCCCCCGGTGTCGGGGGCGCTGCGCGTGTGCGCGGTACCGTCGAGACGGGTACCTGGAATACCCCACCCAGCCGAGAGAGGTGCACCGTGGACACCGTAGGCGACCGGATGAAGCAGTGGCGCAGGCGTCGGGGCGGCATGTCCCAACGGACCCTCGCCGACCTGGCCGGCCTGTCGCAGGGCTACGTCTCGCAGATCGAGTCCGGCCAGAAACCGCTGGACCGCAAGAGCACCCAGGTGGCGATCGCGCAGGCGTTGAACATCACCGTGCCGCAGCTGCTCGGGCAGCCCGCCACCGACGCGGACCCGGTGCGGGACCGGGCGGTGGCGTACGTGCCCGCGATCCGGGACACGTTGATAGAGCTGGCGTACGGCGAGCGGCGGCCACCGCGGCGTGACGCGACCGCCGTGCGGGCCGCTGTCAGCCATGCCACCGACCTGCGTAACGCCGCCGACTACGGGGCTATCGCGCCGCTGCTGCCGGACCTGCTGATGGACCTCGCGGGCCACGGCATGGACCTCGGCGGGGAGATGGTCGAGACGCTGTTCACCACCCGGTTCACGCTGCGCACGATGGGACATATGGACCTGTCGCGGGAAGCGGCCGAGGTGGCGGTGACGGTGGCCCGGGACTACGGCGACCCGGCGTGGATCGGGCAGGCCGCGTACAACCTGGTGCAGGCGTTCCCGCAGGAGTCCGCCGTGGTCGGTCACCGGATGGCGGTACGCGCCGCCGACGAGCTGGACACGGCGAAGGGCCGGGGCGCGCGCGAGGTGTACGGGTGTCTGCATCTGCTGGCGGCGTTGGAGTCGGCGGTGGCGAACCAGGCCGGCCAGGCGTACGCGCATCTGGACGAGGCCGAGCAGGTGGCCCGGTCGGTCGGTGAGCCGCAGCGGCGTACCGACCTCACCGCCGGCTGGAACGGCAACTGGTTCGGGCCGACGCAGGTGGCCATCTGGCGGATCACCATCAACGCCGAGCTGGGTGAGGCGGGGGCGGCGTTGGAGTCGGCCGCCCGGGTGGACATGAGCAAGATGCCGGTGCCGAACCGGCACGTCTACTTCTGGACTGATCAGGCCCGCGCGCTGGCCGCGTTGGGTAAGGACCGGGAGGCGATGGGCGCCTTGGCGAAGGCCGAGCGGTCGGCGCCGCAGCACTTCCGGTTCTCCCCCGCGACCCGGGATCTGACGGCGTCGTTGATCGCTCGGGCGAAGCGGCGTGCCGTCGCCGGCGAGCTGTCCGATATGGCCCGAAAGTTGGGGCTGCACCCGCTCTGACCTGCGGAATCGCGGTATTACTTTTGGCGATATTCCGAGGTGGACACCCCCATACCGTCACTCACAGCGACGCGCCACCTTGACGCCCGTTAGGTTGGCGCGTCGCCCCAGGACCGGGTCTGAGGGCCGCCCCCGTGGCTCTCAGACCGCCCGGTCCGGGTCCAGCAGACGCGCGCAGCCCCGCCAGCCCAGCGCCGCGAGCGCCGCGTCTCGGGATTGAGGTACGGCGGTGGCCACCCTGGACAACCGCCGCCGTACCCGCCTCCGGTGAGGAGAGGGACATGCGGCGAGCGAACCACCCGGCCGGGAGCCGGCCGTGAGCACGACGTTCCCCAACCCGCTGCCGGAGCCGGGACGTCTGGCGCCGCTGCCGCCCCGGCCGGACGGCGTCACCCACTGGTACGCCCGGCCCTCGTGGACCTGCGACCACGACTGCGGGCCGTGGCCCTGCCCGGTCGCGCGGGTCGAGCTGGGCGACCACTTCGCCGACGACCCGACAGCCCTCGCGCTGTTCGTCGTCGCGCACCTGCCGCACGCCGCCGCTGAGGCGGGCACGCTCCTCGTCGACGAGCTGCACGAGCTGTTCGTCGCGTGGACCCGCCCTGCCGTCCGGCCTGCCGCGGCCCCTGAGCACCCGGACCGGGACCCGAGGTCGGCCCGGGTGAACCACGGCGCGGGGACCGACTCCCCGCAGCAGCATGGAACAGAGGAGGTCCCCATGGACCTGTACGCGCTCGACGTGGCCCCCACCGCGAAGCCCGGCGTCAAGCTGTGCGGCGGCAACCTCACCTCCGACAACGAGTCCTGCGCCGTCGTGCGGGAGATCCAGCCGGGGGTGTACGAGGTCACCGACAGCAAGGCCCCGGAGCGTCCGGGCCTGCGCTTCGACCGGGCCGAGATGGAGAACCTCGGCATGAAGTTCCCGGCCGAGTTCCCCGCCTGACCGACCGCCGGCTGCTACACACACCAGCGGTCATCGGGTCGCCTCCCGCCCTGTGCGGGGTGGGGGGCGGCCCTCCGGGCGGCGTCAGGAGGAGCAGGGTGGAAGGCTGGACGGGGCACTGGCACGGGTACGGGCCGTGGATCGGGCCTGCTGCGGAGTTCGCCAAGGAGGGCCCGCGCCGGCCGTCGAAAGACCCCGACCAGCACCGCCTGTTCCTGGCGAACACGATGACTCCGACGCAGACCGGAGCGTGGCTGCTGCGGCCGAGGCAGGCGTCCCGCGACCGCACCTGGACCGACGTGGACGACGCGTTGGCCTGGTACGAGCAGGTGTGGCGGTCCAACCCTCCGGGCGGTGACGTCCTGCCGATCGAGACCGCGCTCCCGCTCGACCGCGGTCACCTGCTGCGGGGCAGCGACATTAGCGCCGGTTACTACAACCCGAGCTTCCTGTTCGTGGCGTTCTCGATCGTCTGCTGCCCGCAACCCGTCTTCTTCCCGGGCGTGCCCTGCCCGATGCCACCGCGCTAACCCCCCGAGGAGGGGCCCTCATGTCACTGCGACTGCTGCTGCCGGACCACGCCGACCGTCTGTTGAAGGACTGGCCGGACGACCTGGTGGTGTTCGACGACCGCGAGCCGACCGAGTTCGATCAGGCGATCACCGCCGAGTGGCTGATGCGCTACGTGCGCAACGGCTGCCTGCCGGTCAAGGAGATCGCCGCTGTCCGCGACGGGCTGTCGCTGACTCAGCAGGCGTTCCTCGACGGCAACGGACACGTCGCCGGCGAGCGGCTGATGAACTTGCTCGACGCCGGTTTCACGCTGCGGCTGGGCAACATCCAGCGGATCTTCCCGTACTTCGCCGACCTGACCCGGGGCATCCAGTCCGAGACCGGCTTCTCCAACTACGTGCACGCCTTCTTCACCCCGGGCGGGAAGCAGGGCCTCAACTGGCACTGGGACCAGCAGGTCGCGTTGGTGGTGCAGATCTCCGGCACGAAGCGGTGGGAGCTGTGGCGCCCGATCGTGGACGGGCCGATGCGCGAGCACCTGCTGTCGTTCAAGGTGTGGACGCCGGAGACGTTGAAGGAGTGCCTGAACGCCGGCCCGCATCAGGTGATCGACCTGGAGCCGGGGCAGGCGATGTGGATGCCGCGGGGGTGGATCCACAACCCGCACAACGTCGAGGACGACATGTCGGTGCACCTGACGTTCGCGATCCGGGAGCGGACGCCGTACTGGGCGGTGGACGAGATGGTCAAGGACGCCATCGGGGTGCCGGGGCTGCGGCGGGTGCTGGCGCCGGAGACGGTGCTCGGGCCGGAGCTGGCGGCGGCGGCCGGGGCGGCGCGGGACGAGCTGGTGGCCTATCTGCAGGGGCTGGACATGGACGTGCTGGCGGGTTCGCTGCGCGAGCGGGCGTTGAGGGATAAGGAGTTCACCATCTGAGGCTCCGCGACGGCGGGTGAACCGTCGCGGGGGCAGCCGGTCTGGGTGAGGGTTCCGGTTGCCGGGGAGGTGATGGCCGACGCCAGGGGGTACAGCGGCCGTCACCTCCCCAAACTTTTTTCGGCCATAGACCAGGGATGATGCACCTCCCCACCGAAAAACACCCCCCCGAGGTTGACTACTTCTGCGCCAGTCGGTAATGTCTTGGGTGTCAGGAACAGCGGGCCACCTGGAAGGCCCCGACCGAAAGAGGAACCGAGATGGCCGCCAAGGCGCAGACCCCGAACACCGCTCAGACCGCCGCTCTCACCGAGGGCGCCGCCACCGGCTTCCTGCCGGCGGACACCCCGAACGCCAAGCGCACGGCCGAGGCCTGCGTCCGGCGCGGCTGGGCCACTCAGGACGACGAGGGCCGCTACCCGATCACCGACGCCGGTCGCATGGCCATCGGCGTGGAGCCGGTCGACCCGCCGGTCGACGAGGTGCCGGCCGACGACGTGCCGGTGGTCGACCTGCGGGCCGACGAGGCCGAGGCCCCGGCCGAGGAGGTCGAGGAGCCGAAGACGCTGGAGGACTTCCGCGCCGAGGACGAGGCCCGGGTGGAGATCGGCACGATCGTGGACGAGGACGAGACCCCGGCCGAGCAGGACGCCCCGGCCGAGCAGGTCGAGGAGCCGAAGACGCTGGAGGACTTCCGCGAGGAGGACCTGGCCCGGGTCGAGATCGGCACGGTCGTGGACGAGGACGAGGCCCCCGAGGGCGACGTGGAGGGCACGGAGCCGGTCGAGGCTGAGGCTCACCCGTACGACGAACTGGCGGACGCGGAGGAGCCCGCTCAGCCGGTCGCCGAGGCCACCGAGGAGCCCGAGGCCGAGGTGACCGAGGAGCCGGCGGCCGAGGCCGCCGCCGAGCCCGAGGCCGAGGCCGCCGCCGAGGAGCCGCAGGGCTTCCCGGTGCCGGAGATCATCAAGGTCAACATCGACAAGATGGAGGCCGGTCGGCTGCTGGTGCTCACCGAGGGCCAGCGGGTGCACCACCGGGAGCGGATCGTGGGTGGCTGCAACGGTGAGGGTCACCGCCGGGGCGTGCTGACCGGCCGTCACCGCATCACCCAGGGCCGCGACCACGTCGAGGTCAAGCTGGACTGCGGGCACGTCAAGTGGCCGCTGCAGCGGGTGCTGGTGGTCGAGGCGATGCCCGGTGAGTGGCTGGAGGCGTACGTGGCCACCGCGGGTGAGCTGACCGGTGACCTGGCCGGGGTGCAGACGGCGATCGAGTTCTACGCGATGGGCCTGACCGGCGGCGACGCCGGGGCGTGGGTGCGGGAGGGTCACTCGCCCGCTGCGGCGCGGCAGGCGATCCGGGACGGCAAGACCCCGGCTGAGCTGGTCGCGGCCTGATCGGAACGGGTCAACCCCCGGGGGGAATTCACCCCCCGGGGGTTGATTACTTCCGGGGGAGGCGGTAACGTCATGGTTGTCAGGGCGGGTCGCCTGGAAGCCCCGCCCGGAACCGAGGAGGTCACGATGCAGGTGCCGATGTTCCACCACCCCCGGCCGGTCCCGCCGGCGCACCACCGCCGGATGAACGCCACGTTCGCCAAGATGAACCAGGCGCTGGACCGGGCGCTCAACGGCGACCCGGACGCCGCGATGCGGCTGGTCGCGCAGGTGCGGGAGGCGCTGCTGACGCCGGTCCGGATGACCGAGCAGGAGCGGCGGGAGGAGATCCGCTACCTGCGGGAGGTCGAGGCGTACAACGCCGCGGTGGCCCGCCACCGGCAGGCGGTGCAGGCGGTCAAGCAGGCCCGGATCAACCAGGCCGAGGTGGCGAAGGTGCGGGCCGGGGCGTGCAAGAGGTGCACCATGACGCACGCGGGCGGGCCGGACGCCTGCTGAGCACAACACCAACCCCCGGGGGGTGACCCCCCGGGGGTTTCCCATTTCCCGAGAAGTGGGTAACCTGCCGGGGTGGTCAGGGCACCTGGACGCTCTGACCGCTTCCAGTCGAGAAAGGACACCTGCGTGGTGAAGATGTCTCCTGCCGCCGTGCGCCTGTCGCTGGCGGCGATCAACGACCCCGCCCACGAGCACGACCGGCTTGCCGCCGCCCGCACCGACCTGCGGGAACGGATGATGGCGGCCGGGCTGGTGCAGCGGATTGAGGGCCGGGAGGGCGACCGCTACGCCCTGACGGACCTGGCCCGTACGGAAGTAGGCCCCGGCCCGGTCAATGCCGTGGGAAGGGACCTCGGCGTGCGGATGCAGCCGTCGGACCGGCCGGGTGTCCGGTCGGAGTCCCGGACGCTGTTCTGGGTGACCGGCGCCGGGGTGCGGGCGGGATGGCGGCGGGTGTGCCGGATGGACGACGGCACGTGGGTGCTCGCGTTCGAGCCGGTGGTCGCCCCGTCCACTCCCCGCGACCACGCCGCGGTCGGTGACCACCTGCTGGTGGCCGGCCAGGTCCGGCGGGTGACCGCCCGGACGAGGGCGGTCCTGGACCCGACGCTGTGGCCGAGCGCGGGCGTCGGCGGGGACCGGGCCGAGGGCGTCACGGCGTCGGGCCGGCCGTTCGTGCTGACCCGCTGGGGCTGCGTGGTGACGCAGACGGTGACGCAGCGGACCGGCGACGAGACGAGAACGGTGGTCGCCCGGTCGTTCGTCCGGGCCCGTACGACGTTCTCCGACGCTCTGGCCGAGCTGCGGCCGGGCGCGCGTCCTGCTGAATGATCGACATCGTCGGGGCCTCGGTGGACACTCCACCGAGGCCCTGACGTGTGTAAGGGCCAGGGAAGGGAGCTGACCATGACCGATCCGAACCCGGACGACCCGCCCGTCGACCCGCCGGTCGACCCGGAGCCGGAGGAGCCACCGGTCGACCCGGAGCCGGAGGAGCCACCCGTCGACCCGGAGCCGGAGGAACCGCCGCTGCCGCCGTCCGATCCGGACAGCCCGGAGTATCCGGAGTACGTGTCGTCGGGGCAGAAAGCGGCCGACCTGTACACCGACCTCAGCTCGCCGCCGGACCCGACCGACGACGACCAGTGGTGGATCGACCATCTGACCGGCGCGTCGCGGGAGGTGCTGCTGTTGGTCCGCGAGCCGGCGGCGGTGTACGTGGCGGTCCAGACGGTGTGCGTGCCGGAAGCCGAACGGGGGTACGGCATCGGGACCGCGGTGATGCGGGCGGTCACCGAGCGGGCCGACGCCCGGGGGTGGACGTTGACGTTGCCGTACGGGTTCGACGTGGAGTCGCCGGACCTGGCCGGCTGGTACCGGGGATGGGGGTTCGTGCCGAACCGCGGCGCGCGCCGTGACCCGGCCACCGACGGGGTGATGTACCGCAAGGCCGTCTAGCAGGGGATACGGCCGGGTCGTCGCGGGAGGGGGCGACGATCCGGCCGTCTGGGGTGGCAACGGGATGGTGATCACCGTTACGGTCCCATCACCCCCCGCGAGTTGTTGGTTTCCCCTCGGAAGGTTGATCGTTGCCTGCTCTGGACGCACCGCTGGTAGCCCGCGCGATACGCCGAGATCAGGAAGCCGTGGAGGAGCTGTTACGGCAGATGCGGCCCGGGTTGGTGCGGTACTGCCGGGCGCGGCTCGGGCGGCTGCACGGCACCTACACCACGGCGGACGACGTCGCGCAGGACACCTGCATGGCGTTGTTGGAGGCGCTGCCGACGTACCGGATCACCGGCGAGCCGTTCGCGGCGTTCGCGTACACGATCGCGCAGCGCAAGGTCGCCGACGTGTGGCGGCAGTACACCCGCGACCGGTCGGTGCCGACGAACCTCATTGCAGAGGAAGCGGACCCGGGACCAGGGCCGGAAGACCTGGCCTTGCAGGGAGATACGTGGGCACGGTTGTCCCGGCTGCTGTCGAAGGTGACGCCCGCTCAGCGGGAGATCCTGCTGTTGCGGGTGGGAGTCGGCCTGTCGGCCGAAGAGGTCGCGGTGGTGGTGGGGTCCACTGCGACGAACGTGCGGGTGCAGCAGACTCGCGCTTTGCAGCGGCTACGGGGTCTCACGGTTAACTGGGGAGCGAACTGGTGAGCGATCCGATCGACCTGGCGACGATAGCCGAGGACGATGCCTTCCTCGACGCCTTGGGCCGGGGGGAACGGCCGGGGCGGGGTGACCCGCTGGCTAACCTGCTGGCGGACTGGCGGGCGGACATCACCTCCGAGCCGGACCACAGCGACACGTTGAACCTGGAGGCGATCGCCGGGTGGGTGGCCACGGCGCCGGAGTCGGTGCCGGCGCGGTCGCGGTTGCCGCGGTGGGTGCCCCGGCCGAAGCGGGTGCACCTGGTCGCCGCGGCCGCCGCGGTGGTGACGGGTGTGGCGTTCCTGGGGGTGGGCAACGCCCAGCCGGGTGATCCGGTGTGGCCGGTGACGCGGGTGTTGTTCCCGGAGCACGCGCGGACGCAGGAGGCCGAGTGGGTGATGGCGCGGGCCCGGGTCGCGGTGCGGCAGGAGCGGTACCACGAGGCGTGGACATTGACCGAGCGGGCGGAGACCCTGGCGGGCAAGGTCGATGACCGGATCGTGGCGCAGAAGCTGGCGGCGGACATAGAGGATCTGCGGGGTCAGCCGGCGATGATCGACGCCCGGCGGCAGCTCGAGCGGGAGCAGGAGCGGGAGGAGCGGGAGCCGGGGCGGGGGCGTGCGCCGTCGCCGTCGCGGCCGGACGGCGGGTTCGATGTGGGGCCGACGCCGGGGCCCGCGCCGTCGCCGTCTGCGGGCAGCTCGGTGGCGCCGTCGCCGAACGGGGTCGCGCCGCCGGGGTCGCCGTCGGTGACGCCCTCGCCGTCGCCGTCGCCGTCGCCGTCGCCGTCGCGGCCGTACGCCGGGTTGCTGCCGCCGTTGCCGTTGCTGGGAGATCTCCCCCTCCTCTGAATTCACCCCCCGTAGGTTGATTACTTCACGGGGAGGCGGTAACGTGAGCCTGGTCAGGGCGGGTCGCCTGGAAGCCCCGCCCGGGAACCGAGGAGGTCACGATGCAGCAGCTCGCCCCGAACACCCTGGTCCAGTACGGCCGGGAGGCCTCCGAGCCGGCGCGGCTGGTGGGCTACAGCGGCGACGGCACGGAGGCGGTGCTGACGTACGGGAAGCTGGAGTTCCGGGTGCCGGCCGGTGACGTGCGCCGTCACCGCGTGGTGAAGCGGACGTGGATTCTCGGCCGCACGTCGGCGCGGGTGGTGATCTCCACGGAGCTGCTGGGCGAGACGTGGGCGCGCGGCACGATCTACCGCACGGCTGAGGGCTGGCGGATGATCGACGTCGACCACACCGAGCTGGGTGTGCACGACGGTGACTACATCGACGCGGAGCGGCGGTTGCTGGACGCGACGGCGGTGTTCGATGAGGTGACGCCGGAGGATCTGGTGTTCTGAGCGGTCGCGGGCCGTCAACCCCCGGGAGGAAATCACCCCCCGGGGGTTGTCTATTTCTCGGGTAGGCGGTAACGTCATCCTCGACGGCGGGGTGCCTGGAAACCCTCGCCGCCACCGAGGAAGGGACACCCCGATGATCAGCCTGCCCGTGGCCGTCGTGACCACCCGCCGCAACGCTCGCCTGCACCTCGCGGTGCACGGCCGGGCCTGGTGCGGCGCCGGTTCCGGTCGGATCCTCGGCCCGGTCCGGCAGCTCAACCCGGCCACCGCCGAGCAGGTGTGCCGCCGGTGCTCGCCCCGGCTGACCGCGCTGGTGGTCGAGGAGATCGCGGAGGCGTACCGGCGTCGGCGGACCTCCTGGGCGATCGCGCTGAACGTGATCGCCGACCGGCTGCGCACCCCGGCTCAGGCCGCCGCCGAGGAGGCGATGCTGGCCGAGATGCGGGCCCGGCTGTTCGCCCCGGCGCCGCAGCCGGTCGCGGCTGTCCTGCCGCGAGAGGAGCCGGAGGTCGACGCCGGACAGCTCGTGCTCTTCCCCGCCTGAGCGGGCCGTGGCGGCGCGAGCCGCACCGCCCGCTACGCCCACCCACCCCGAGGGCTCCTGGAAGGCCCTCGACCCCCGAGAAAGGCCCTGTGCCATGACCGTGCTCAGCAGCCGGACCGCCCGCAGCCGGCGGCCCCGTACCCGCCCGCCGCGCTACGTCGGTCAGCGGCGGATGACCCGATACGACGACCGGGTGCTGCCGCCCGGGGTGGTGCCGCTCTACCCTCGCCCGCCTCGGGAGCGGGCGGTCGGCCGGGTGGTCGTCGCCATGCCGGTGCTGGCCGACCCGCAGGCGACCGCCGTGGACCTCGCGGCTGTCCTGCCGCCGGTCGACCCGTGGTGGCACACCTCGCCGAGCCGTGAGCTGCCGATCGTCGAGGGGAGGTGACGGTGGTGATCGAGCTGATCCGTGTTCTGCCGGCGACGGTGGCGGCGTTGCCGTGGCCGGTGCAGGTCGCCGGGGTGGTGCTGGCCGCCGCTGCGGCGTACGGGCTGCACCGTCTGCTCTCCCGCCTCTAATTACCCCCCTAGGGTTGACTACTTAATGGGTAGTCGGTACCGTCACAGTTGACCGGGGGCGGCCTGGACGCCCCCGCCTGACACGAGGAGATCCCCGTGCGTACCTACCTGTCCCCCGTCGTCAGCCCGTTGGGCGTCGGCGGCGACGAAGAGGCCTTGGCCTACATCCGCACGCTCGGGCTCAGCGCCAGCGAGGTCGAGTTCACCGCCGCAAACCCGTCGATGCCCGCCCACCGCCTGGCGGTGCTGCTGGTCGACCAGGCGCGCATCGCCGTGGCGCTGGCCGAGGACGTCGCCGGGAAGATGGAGTCGGCCGCCCGCGACATCAGCGACGCCGCGCGGGCCGCAGACCGGATGGAGCTGGCCGAGCACTACAGCAACCCGCGCTCCACCGTGGATCACCTCGACGCGAACCTGCAGCACCGGCAGGAGGAGGTGACGGTGGTGGTGGCGGGGTTCGCCAAGGCGCAGCAGCTGGTGCTGCTGGACACGCTGATCAGCGCGACGGTCGCCGCCTACGACGAGGCCCGTCGGCAGGGCGTCTGACCGGCCAGCCACGACCGCCCGCCCGGCGCGGGCGGTCCTCTGGCCGGTCAGCCGCCTGGAGGCTGCCGGACGAGGGGAAAGGCTCCCGTCACCATGGAACAGAACACCATCGCACCGGACCTGCGTGAGCAGGCCAAGGAGCTGCTGCGGCGGATCGGTCTGCCGGAACACCTGGACCTGGACGTGCTGATCCGGGCCGGGTCGCCGCTGGCGCCGGTCGCCCGGACGGCGCTGTCGCTGGCGGTCGCCCGGGTCCGCCGGCTGTCGCGGTTGCGGACCGGAGCGGAAGCGCTGATCGGTGACCTGCACGCCTACGTGGCCAACACCGAGCAGGGGCGACGGCCGCAGCCGTTGAACGCCGAGGCTCTGCTGGGGCTGGCGCGGGAGGAGGGTGCGGTCGCGTCGCTGGACGAGATGTTGGGCCGGCTGGTCGACGCGCTGATCGAGGCGTCGGGCGGGTCGAGGGCGTCCGGCGGGACGAGGCCGTCGTGAAGACGGCGCCGCCGTTGCCGAACCCGCTGCCGTGCGGTGTGCACGTGCAGGTCCGGCAGGAGCGGCATCCCGAGCACGGCGAGCGGTTCCGGGTGCTGGCCAACGGCACGGTGATCTACGACGTGACGTTGAGTCCTGACGGCCGGAAGCTGCGGGTCACCCCGCCGGGTGGGCCGTGGGTGGAGCTGGACGTGCCGCAGCCGCCGGGTGGCCGGTATCCGGAGGAGACGGTCGCGCGGTGGGTGCTGCGGTACTGGTCGGAGCTGCTGGTGCTGACGCGGGTGTGACCGGTGTGGACAACCCCCGGGGGGACGGAAATAACACCCCCCGGGGGTTGTCTATTTACGGGGAAGCGGGTAACCTGATGGGGGAGGCGGCCGGTGGCCGCCGAACCGAGGAAGGGGACCTGATGAGGGACCTGACAGCCGTGCCGAAAACCTGGATGGGCACGGTGACCACCATCCGACGCGGGTACGTCCGCCGCGCTCCGGATGGCTCCTACACCGACCTGTCCGGCAGCGGGACCGCACCCGGCGAGCGGGTCGCGGCGATGATCCGCGAGGGCTGGGCCGGCCTGCGTTCCGGCACCGATGAGGTGGAGCTGACCGTCTACGGCGACGCCGCGGTGACGCTGACGGAGCAGCGCATCGGTGACCTGCCGATGTCGGTCCAGCGGGCGCTGGTGCTCATCGACCGGGAGACCGTCCCGGCCGACGGCGGCGGGCGTCTGGACGCCCGGGTGATCACGGCGGTGACCGGCCGGCGGCTGGTGACGAGATCGGGCGGGTGCCTGCGGTTGACCGGCTCCGGCCGGACCGCGTTGACCGCGCTGCGCACGACGTGGGGAGTTCGGGCATGAGGAAGGACATCGGGGCCGAGCAGGCGCGCCACGAGCTGGATGTGCTGCTGGCGTTCGCTGACGGGTTGACCGCCCCGGCGGTGGAGGGCCGTCTCGGCGCGCCGCTGCGGCGGCCGCCGGGGGTCGACCTGCCGGAGGTGCCGCCGACGCGGTTCACGGCGGCCGACGTGCCCCGGCTGCGGGACCGGCTGTTGGAGCACTGGGAGGTCGACGGCGGGCTGCGGGTGCTGTTCGGGATGCACAACAACGTGATCCGCACGCCGTGGCTGACCGCCGGCGGGCGGCCGGTGCGGCCGATGAGCCGGTGGGAGTACGAGCAGCAGCTCCGGAGGTGGCTGGCTGAGGCCGAGCTGTTCTTCGTCACCTCGGACATGACGACCGTGGCGCGGCAGGCGGCCGAGGCGATGCCGAACTACGAGGTCAACGCCGACACCATGCCGGCGCGGGTCGGGTTCTGCGTGTGGGCCGACGCGATGTCGGACGTGCGGGCGCATCCGGACAACGACCTGCGGCCGGGTGAGCGGTGTGTGCTGCAAGCGGTGCTGTGGGCCGAGACGATGACGCCGGAGGGGCCGGGGGTCCAGCTCGTCACGCTGCAACTGTCCGACGTCATGCTCGGCACCCGGCTGGTCGACCCGGAGGAGGTCGCGGCGTCGGTGCGGGTGCTCGGGCCGTTGTGCTACCACGAGGAGTACGAGTTGCCGTACGGCAACCGGCCGTTCGGGGCGCCGGAGGGGATGCAGGTCGGGAACACGGCGGTCGGGGCGGTGATGTCGACCTGGCTGATGATGAGCCAGCGGATCACCGACGTGCAGAAGGAGCCGCTGCCGCGGTCGGTGCGGCGGGCGTACACCCGCCAGGGGCGGCCGGAGCCGGTGGTCCGGACGGTGACGTTGCGGCGGGCGGCGTCGGCGGCGCAGGAGCGCGAGCCGGGGCAGGAGTCGTCGCGGGTCTACACCAAGCAGTGGGTGGTGCGCGGGTACGGGTACTGGCGGAACACCTGGTATCCGTCGAAGGGCGAGCACCGGCAGCAGTTCGTGTACGTGCCGGACTACGTGAAGGGTCCGGCGGGCGCGCCGTTGGTCGGTGGGGAGCGGGTGAGCGTGCTGCGGCGGTGACCGTTCGGTGAGGCACGGGCGACCCCCGGGGGGATTTCACCCCCCAGGGGTTGTCTATTTCCGGGGGTGGCGGTAACGTCACCGCTCGCCCGGCGCGCGCCTGGAAGCGGCCGGGTCGGTACCGCCGACGGTGCGGCGGTTGATCCCGAGGAGAGCCATGCTCATCAATCGTGCTGCCCTGGCCGTAGTGGGCCTGTCGCTGGCCGCGCTGGTCGGGTGCGGGGGCGGTGAACCGGCCGCCGGGCCGTCGTCGGCGCCGTCGTTGTCGCGGCCCGCGCCGTTGCCGACGCAGGACTGGTACCGGCAGGCGTGCCACCTGCTGCCGTCGGGGATGTTGGAGGTGCTGGAGGAGTTGGGGGCGACCCGGCTCGCCGGGGAGGCTGCGGAGAAGTCCGGGGAGCGGGAGATGCAGGAGCTGGGCCGGCGGCTGCTGGCGGCGGTGACGGCGCGGGAGGCGGCCGACCTGTACGGCACGCAGGATCAGGCGGTGGACGCGAACCTGGACATCAGCCGGGTGGCGTTGGAGATCAGTGCGGCGTGCGGCGCGCGGTACGGGGACGGGCCGTGGTGAGCTGACCTGCACGGCTGAGACAACCCCCGGGGGAAATCACCCCCCGGGGGTTGTCTATTTCTTCGGGAGTCGGTAACGTCATGGGTGTCGACGGGGCCGCCTGGAAGGCCCCGGCAACCGCAGGAGGAACCGAGATGACCAGCATCAACGCAGTCGGCGTGCCCGTGACCACCACGACCGGCGTCGTCCTGGCCAGCGACTTCACCCCGAACACCGCCGACGTCACCCGGCACCGCTGGGACCTGGGCAAGCTGCGGCACCTGATCGCGGCGCTGGGCGGCCAGCCGGTGATGGTGGTCTGCGAGCGGCGGACCGGCTTCGCCCTGATCGGGGCGCAGCTGGTGGAGGCGTTCGACGGCGGCCCGAGCCGCGGGTGGCGGGTGGCGATCCGCAGCCACCGCGCGGACGGGTCGGTGGGCACGACCAACTACCGGGTCGACGACCTCGGCGAGACGATCGTCCCGCTGACCGTCCCGGGTGAGCGGTACACCAACGTGCGCTCCGACGCTGTGCGGTCGTACTCCGCGGAGCAGACGAAGGCGATCCTGTGGGCGCAGGCCCGCCACGGCGAGGGCCGGACCCGGGGCACCTGGACGGCGTGGCCGACGAACCACGAGGTGCACGTGCGCTACGCCCCGAACATGGAGCACCCGCAGTGGCGGGAGATCGGCGGGACGCCCTGGTCCGGCCGGGTGCGGCTGAGCGACCTGGCCGACTGAGCCGGCGCGGGGAGGAGACCCCCGGGAGGTGAGAAATCACCCCCCGGGGGTTTTCTATTTCCCGCGTAACCGGTAAACTGTGGGGGCGTGCGATCGCCAAGGAATCGCACGTCGCGTCGCGCCTGGGGCCTGGAAGCCAGGGAGCACGCGCCAACCGAGAAAGGGCTCCTCATGCCTGAGACACCGCAGGGCGGTGAGCAAGATCACCCGCCGTCGATCCCGGCGTTCCCGCCGGACGCCCTGACCTGCGAGACGGACTACTGCATCGCCATGCCCCACCCGGGCGACCCGATCCATGTCGACGCGACCGGCACCCCGTTCCGCGCCGACGACCTGGCCCCGGTCGGGCCGGTCCCCGGGCAGACCGACTGCCCGTGGCCGGGCTGCCCGTGGAGCGAGGTCCACCCGTACGAGGCCGACGCGGACGCCGCGACCGCCGGTCACCTGCGCGACGAGCACGACGGCCGCCGGCCGGGTGACCTCGACGCGCTCGACCAGGCGTGGCGGGAGCCGCAGCCGGGCCGGCCGGTCGACGACGACGCCGACGGGCCGTGGGAGCGGATGCAGGACGAGGGGCGGTGGCCGTCATGGATGTGATGGTCCTGGCCTGCTCACTGGCCCTCAACGGGTTCCTGGTCGTGCTGGGAGGCCGTCGTCAGGACGGGACTCGTCCGCTGTTCGCCCGCAAGGGCCGGGTGGTCATCCGCGCCACGCCGGAGCGGGGGGTAGAGATGACGGTAATTACCCCCTGACGGTTTACCATTTAATCGTGATCCGCTATTGTGCGGGGACGAGAGAGTCGGAACGGGCTGGCCCTCTCGTCCCCCCAAGAACAGGAGGTGCGCCGTGATGGCCACTGCCTCTGACAAGGAGAGCAAGCCGTTGACCGGCCGTGCTCTCGAACGGAAGCGACAGCAGTTGATCAACGATGAGACGTTGGTCGACATGCCGGGCATCGCGAAGATGCTCGGTGTCGAGTACCAGACGGTGAAGTCGTGGCGGAAGGACTACCGCAACAACATCGCCACCGCCAACGAGGAGACGCCTCACCCGAAGCTGCTGCCGAAGGAAGACGGACCTGACATCCCCGGTAAGCCGACCTGGAAGGCCGGGACGATCCGGCGCTGGGCGATGCAGACCGGGCGGATGACGCCAGATGGACAGGCGGTGAAGATGAAGCCGCCGGGCCGCCCGCGCAAGACGGGGTGACCTGTCACAGCCTCGCGGCACGATAGCCGCGAAGGGGCGAGCTTGAAGAAAGTTCGCCCCGGGGATGATCGGCGCAGAGCCTGGAATGCATCAATGCCGAGTCCCCGGGGCGGAACCGAGAAAGGATCTCCTGCACCAACCGTGCATACGCACTGCCGAGGCGGGTTCTCCTGAGCCCACGATACACGGACGGTCGTTTCGCCTCCACGAGGCGACCGCAACGCGCGCCACTGGTGCGCGCCGTGCGGGCTGTCCAGGCGCCACGGCTGGCTCTCCAACCCTCACCAAGATGACGCACCCCCGGGTCGGCCGTGTAGCGATAGCTGGCAGGCATCTCGATGGCTTCGCCGGGGGCACGTCGGACAGGAGCACCACGATCATGGCGATCGCCAGTCCCCCCGACGACAACCGTAGCGACCCCACCGACCAGAACGCACCGCCGGCTGACGGTGCGCCGGAACCGCCCGAGCAGCCCGCCGAGGTCGACCGTCAGCCGTTGACCGACCTCATCCCGGGTGAGCACAGGCCCTCACAGCTCCGGCCGCTCATGGGCCGTTACAAAGGCCCGCGTAACTTCGACGACCAGCTGCGCATGGCCGCCTCGCTGGCCAAGGCCCGCTTCGCCGTGCCCCGCCGCTACCGCGACAACCCCGCCGACGTCCTGGCCATCATGCAGGTCGCGCAGGCCCTCGACGTGGACCTGCCGGTGGCCTGGGACAACGTGTTCTTCGACGAGGAGGGCAGCAGCCGGATGCGGGCCCGGCTGATGCACGCCCTGGTCATCCGGGCCGGCCACCAGGTCACCCCGCTGGAGGTGTCCCCCACCAGCGTGTCGATGATGATCCGCCGTGGTGACGGCAAGCCGGGCGGCGGCGCGCAGTTCACCGCTCTGGAAGCCGCGACGACCGGGCTGCTGAACCGCGACGACAAGGCGGCGGTGTGGACCCGGTTCACCGAGGACTCGCTGTGGGCGCGGTGCATGTCCCGCCTGGTGCGCCGGTACGCCCCGGAGGTCACCCTCGGCATGTACGAGGTCGCCGACGTCGGGGAACCGCCGTTGGACGACATCCTGGAGCCGGACATGTCCGGGGTCGAGCTGGACGCCGACGGGCATCCGGTGCCGGCGCCGGACGTCGCCGAGCTGCTGAGCAGGCTCGACCCGAACGGTCCGCTGATCGAGATCCGCAAGCTGTGGCGGCAGGCCGGGGAGGAGGGGCTGCTGCACCGGTACGCCGGGGTGGTCGGGCAGGTGCGGGTCACCGTCAACGAGCTGCTGTTCAACCAGGGCAACCGGGCGCAGGCCCGGGAGGAAGCCGCGGCCGCCGCAGCCGCCCGGGCGGCAGTCGAACGGGAGACGACGGCCGCCGTTCGCGGGAAGACAGCCGCGAAGAAGAGCACCACGGCGAAGAAGACCACCGCGGCGAAGAAGACCACCACCACGGCGGCGAAGAAGACGCCGGCGAAGTCCACCACCGCGGCGAAGAAGACCACCACGGCGGCGAAGAAGACCACCGGCGCGAAGAAGAGCACCGGCACCCCGGCCCGGTCCCGTACCCGGGGACCGCTCGAGGAACCGCATCCGGTGATCGACGCGGCGGCCGGTACCTCCGGGCTGCTGCCGTGCGGCTGCGACGCCGCCGCCGTGCTCGCCTCCGGCCAGCACCGGAAGGACTGCACCGGTCATGTCGGGTGACGTGATCACGGTCGAGGAGCTGGCCACGGTCGAGCACCGGCTCCGGACCGCGATGGGGCGGGCGTTCCGCGCCGAGACCGCGTCGCGGGAACGCGACCCGCACCACCTCGGGCTGTCCAGCGTCGGCACCTGCACCCGCCGGGCGGCGTACGCCCTGGCGAAAACGCCGGTCAGTGACCGGCCGCCGGTGCGGGAGGCCCGCCAGGCGAACCTCGGCACCTGGGAACACGCCGGGCTGCTGCCCCGGCTGTCCGAGCAGTTGCCCGGGTCGCGGGTGGAGTCGAAGGTGCGGCTGCGGGCGGCCGGGCTGGAGCTGGTCGGGTCGATCGACCTGGACGACCTGGACGGGGTGGTGGACCTCAAGACGGTCGGGGAGCACCGGTTGGCGGCGGTCCGCCGGCTGTGGCGGCCGTTCTACCACAACCGGGTGCAGGTGTCGTCGTACGCGTTGGCGCGGCTGCAGATGGGCCGGCCGGTGCGGTGGGTGGCGTACCTCTACATGGACCGCGCGTCGGGCGCGGAGGAGGTGGTGGTCGAGCCGTTCACCAACGCGCTGGCGTTGGAGGTGATCGACCGGGTGACGCTGCTGCGGGCGTTGTCGGCCGACCCGGACCGCGCGCCGCGCGACGAGCGGGGGCCGGGGCTGTCGCTGTCCTGCGACGAGTGCCCGTGGCTGAAGCGGTGCTGGGGGCCGGACGCCGAGCCGTCGGTGGTCGGGCCGCAGGCGGTGTCGACGGACCCGGAGATCATCGCGGCGCTGGCCGACTACGACGACGCCCGCGCGCGGGCGTCGCAGGCCGAGGCCGACAAGAAGTGGGCGCTGGCGCGGTTGAACCGCGCGGCGTACGGCACGTACGGCCCGTACCGCTACGGCCGCAAACGCGACATCGAGGAGACCGACCGGGCTGCGGCTGAGCAGCGGTTGGTGGATCTGGGCGAGCCGGTGCCGAAGAAGAAGAAGCGAGGTGCTGTGGACATCAAGGTGGTCAGCCGGGTGCCGCAGCCGGGGGAGGGAAAGCCGTGAGCGTGGAGCACAACGACCCGTGGCAGTTCATCGACCTGTCCACGGACGGGCTGATCGCCATCACCGAGGAGGACACGGCGGCGCTCGGGCACGTGCTGATCCACATGGTCGACCAGCGGTGGCTCGGGCCGATGCTGTACACCTGGGCGGCGATGTTCGGCCGGCTGATGACCCCGCCGGGCACCACCCCGGAGCAGGCGGCGGCCGGGCTGGCGGCGGTGCCGTCCCCGCACGGCCGCGACGAGCCGTGGTTGCGGGTGCTGACGACGGTGATCCGGGCGGCGGTGTTCGGCGACGGGGACATGGTCAGCGCCGGGCTCGCGGCGGCGGGCGAGCTGCCCGACGAGCAGCGGTGGCAGTTCGTGTCGTCGCTGGGGCAGACGCTGACGGTGGCGCTGGGGCAGGAGGACATCGACGCGCGGGTGTTCCGGGTGGTGCACCTGTTCGGGTTGTCGGCCCGCCATCCCCGGCTCTACGAGGCGGCGCCGTCGCTGGTGGACCTGACGCTGGCGGTCGCCCGGCGGCAGATGTCCGAGGTGGATCAGATGATCGCCGGGATGCGGGAGGAGCCGGTCGAGCGGGTCGAGGCGCGGGCGACTCTCGCGGCCCGGACCCTGGCCAGCATCAGCGCCCATGACGTGCTGGTGACCGTTTCCCGGCCTGAGAGCGACGGTGACGGACCGCCGGCCCTGCTCGACTGGTCGGACCTGAGCGCCGACCGGCAACGCTCACGAGTCGAACTGGCGAACTGCTGGGTGTTCCGGATGGTGCACGCCTTCCACCACGACGAGCCGGAGATGGCCGGTCGGATCCTCGTGCACGGCCAGACGGTCATGGCTGAGCGGGAGGTGCCGGACCCGAGACGGATGGTGGCGGTGGCGGTGATCGGTGCCGCGGTCGAGCTGATCGCCGCCGGGTTGTGCTCCTACGAGGAGCAGATCGAGCAGGCCAAGGAGGGGTGACCGGCCAGGCGGGGGCCGGCGCGTCGACGGCGGCGGGCCGGCCCCCGCCCGTGTCCGGTTCGGTGTGACACGGGTCCTTATCGGGCTACCTGGTGTGCGCGGAACCGGCCGGTACGGCATAAGGTGATGCCGGTCACGAGGTCGCGGCTAAGATGTTGCGCTTACTCGACCGGAACGTGAAAAAGAGTCGGCCCCCGATCCGAGGGGGATCAGGGGCCGACCGCGCCATATGAGGTTATGGAGGTGGTGCTGACAGGCCTGGCAGCCTGATCAAGCAGTGTTTACGGAGCACGATCAACAGATCCCATCTCCACTCAACCCCTGACCAAGACGCAAAGTCCCTGGACGGCGCTGGGCAAGTGGTGAGTCTACCGGACGGGCGCTGGGCGCGCGATATTACCCTCCGTCGGACCCAACATGGTTTCCCGGCCTGCGCCGTCTCAGAGACGGAAGGGCTCGATGATGAGCACGACCACGATCCGGGTGCGCGAATGACCGCCCGGAACCCGAAGACCAGTGATGAGGTCGAGGTCCGGGGCGGACGCCGTCCGCCGGCCCGCACGGAGGTCTTCGACTGGGTACCGCTGTCCGGGGTGTCCCCGCACGCGATCGCGCTGTACAACCTGCTGCGGATGCACGTGAACCGTGAGCGCGACGACGAGTTCGTGTGGACGGGCAAGCTGAACCTCGCGGTGATGATGGGCCTGTCCCGGGGCGACAAGATCGACCCGTACCTCACCGAGTTGATCCAGGTCGGGGCGGTCGAGAAGACGTGGGCCGGTATGCCGCGGCACAACGTCTACACCGTGCATTCGCTGCCGCCGCCCGGGTACACCGGGATCACCTCGCTGAAGCAGTGGTATCAGGCGCACAAGCCGCTGCTGGAGTTGAAGCGCAAGGCCGAAAAGGACGCCCGCGACGCCCGCCGGGCGAAGAAAGCGCAGGCCAACGCAGTTACCCCGAATACGGGGGAACAGTCAGTTACCCCGAAAACAGGGGAACAAGTTGCCCCCGAAACGGGGGAACATGTACCCCCCTGTGGGGGGGAACATGTTGCCCCGAAAACAGGGCGGGAACCTAGAAGGGGTTTTGAACCTCCAAGAAATGAACCTCCTCCTTCTCCTGCTGTTTCCTCCGACGAGCCGCCGGAGTGGGCGGTCGCTCCTACCGCAGAGCAGGAGCAGCAGCAGTCCTCTTCGGAGGATCAGAACCCCCACGGGCTGAGCGCCGAGGAGCAGGCGTTGCACAAGGCGTGCACGACGAAGCGGCCGCGGTGGTCGGCGTCGGTGCTCGCCGAGGTCCTGGCGGACCCGTTCATCCGGGAGCGGCCGTGGCCGCTGGTCGAGCGGGCGTTCCTGATCGCGGCGGGTACGGCGAAGACGTTCACCCCGCGCCGGTTGCTGGAAGACGCCTGCCCGCACTGGGATCAGGCCGAGAAGCAACTCGTCGACGAGGCGGCGGCGGTGGCGCGGGCCGCCGCCGACCCGGTCGCCGAGACACCGCCGGGCGGTGGGGTGCCGGTGAACGTGGTGCCGGAGCAGCGTGCCGGGGACTCGAAGGCGAAGCTCGCGGCGCACCAGGCGGCGCAGGAGGCGGCGGCGCGGCGGCGGCTGGCCGGGGCGAAGACGTGAGCGGGCAGGACAGCCGCAAGCCGTTCGTGTGCCCGAGGTGCGCGGCCCGGTCGTGGCATCCGGTCGACAAGCAGGAGGGCTACTGCGGGCGGTGCAAGGCGTTCACGGCGCCGCCGGCGTCGTCGGACACGATCGCCGTGTACGCGCTGCTGGCCCGGTAGCCGGCGGTGGGCAGCGGGTATCCCCGTCGCACCTGCTCCTGCGGGTCGATGGTGGTGCTCCTGCCCACCCCGGCCGGCCCGGCGGTGCCGGTGGACCTCGGCCGTGACCCGGCCGGGAACCTCGTCACCGTCCGGCTGGGCCGCCGGGGCTGGGGCGTGCGGGAGCTGACCGAGCAGGAGAAGGCCCGGGGCACGCACCTGCCGCGGTTCACCGCGCACTGGTCGACGTGCCCGAGCCCGGAGCAGTACCGGGTGCTGGCCCGCCGGACCGCGCCGGGCACCTTCCCGGCCCGCCCGGCGCGGCGGGTGCGGTGGGGCCCGTGCACCGGCTGCGGGGACCAGCACCCCCGCGCCTACGGCACGGTGGCGTCGCCGTCGTGGTGCGACGGTTGCCGTGCGAGAAAGGGAATACCACCGGTATCCTCTTTCGACTCAACGTGGCGTCCGTGATGACCGATCGTCGGATGCCTTGATCATGGACATGTGATGTCTGATCATCGAGCCGGTTTGATGAAGTGCAGGGGGACATTGCGATGAGCACGACTGCGACTGCGCAGGACGACCAGCCCGCTCCGGTCCGGCGGCTGGCCTCGGTGCCGACAACCGGTCGCGGGACGACACCCGCGACGGTGGCTCCGGTGGTGGCGTTACCGACCCCCGCCCCGGTCGACGGCCGCCCGGCCGCCGTGGCGCTCGCCGCCCCGGGCGCGCCCGCCCGGGTGCTGCCGCTGATCCCACCGGCCCGGGTTGGCGGCTCTCCTGCCGCGAGCGGCGCGCCGACGGTGGTCATGCCCGCCGTGGCGGCCCCGGCCGACCCGGGCCCGGCGCTGGCGCTGCTGGACCTCGACGGCCGGCCGGCGGCAGGCCCGGCGGGCAACGTCGTGCCCGACCCGGACGGGCCGCGGCTGACGGTCGTGCAGGCCCCGCCGGAGCGTCCGGCGTCGGACCCGGCGCCGTGCGGGCTGATGACGCAGTGGATCGGCCAGGTGTGCCAGGACGCCGGACAGCCGCTGTCGCTGACGATCACCGGCCAGCTGCACACCATCTACGTGCACCTGCCCACCGCCGAGGTGTGGCAGGCGTGGTGCGCGCGGCTGGCCACCGACCACAAGACGGTCACCCACGACCAGCTCGTCGGCGGGATGCTCACCGGCGTGGTGTTCACCCACGGCTGGACGATCCACGTGCAGCTGCTCGGCCGTCCGGCCGCCGTCGCGGGAGGACAGCCGTGAGCGCCCGGCATCGGTACGTCCTGGAGGTCAACAACGCCGTGCTGCGGCTGGAGCCGCAGGAGGTGCTGCCGTTCGTGCGCGGGTTCGCCCAGGCGCTGAACCAGGTCCGGGAGCTGGCGGTGCTCGACACCGACGCGCCGGAGGATACCAAGCGGATGCAGGCCATGCAGATCGGCCACCAGCTCGGCTGGTGGGACTACCGCTACATCGAGAGGTAGCACCCGGGGGGTGCGGGAGGTGCGGGGGCGTGGCCGGTGGCCACGCCCCCGCCGCCGTCTCGCGGCAGGACAGCCGCGAGCGTCGCAGCGGGACACCCGCAAAATAAACCCCCCTATAGGTTGACTACTTCACGGGTAGGGGGTTAACCTATGGGTGTCACGGCGGGTCACCTGGAACGGCCCGCCAACCGAGAAGGGACACCCCACATGCCCGCCTACTTCGAAACCGGCTTCTCCGTCCGCGAGGTGCCGTGGCACGGCCTCGGCAAGATCCTCGACGAGTACCCCGGAAGCTGGGACGAGGCCCGCCGCCTCGCCGGCCTGGACTGGGAGCCGGTCGAGTTCCCCGCCTACGACATCGCCGGCGAGCCCGACGAGCGCGGCTTCGCCAAGGTCGAGGTGATCGAGGGGTTCAAGCAGATCAAGCGCTCCGACACCGGCGCCCGCCTCGACATCGCCAAGGGCACCTACCACCTCATCCCGCACAGCGAGATGGGCCAGATCCTCGAAGCGATCATGGAGAAGTCCGACGGCGAGATCCAGTACGAGACCGCCGGAGCGCTCAACGAGGGCAAGCGGGTGTGGGCCCTGGCCCGCCTCGGCGGCATCCGGGAGATCCCCGGTGATCCGTCCCCGATGCAGCCCTACATGGCCCTGCTCAACAGCCACGACGGCTCCGCCGCCCTGCGCGTCATCGCCACCAACGTGCGCATCGTCTGCGCGAACACCTGGCACGCCGCCGATATGCAGGCCGACCGCGACGGCTCGGCGTACAGCTTCAAGCACACCTCCGGGTGGAAGGACCGCGTCGAGGAGGCCAAGGTCGCCCTCGCCAAGTCCCACGCCCAGATCGAACACACGATCGAAGAGGCCCGCGCCATGTTGCAGGTGAAGGTCAACAAGATCCAGCGCAAGACCTTCATCGAGCAGTTCGCGATCTCCCGGGTCATCGAGAACACCATCGGCCGCCGCCCCACCTCCCGCACCACGCTGGAGGAGCGCCTGGCCCAGCCCCGCGTCGCCAAGGCCCTGGAAATGACGATCGGCGAGATGAACAAGCTGATCGACGGCCGGACCTGCAACGGCATCCGCGACTCCGTGTACGGCCTCGTCCAGGCCGCCGGGGAGTTCGCCGACCACATCCGGCCGTACAAGACCGAGGAGAGCTACTTCTCCCGCACCATGCTCAACGGCTACGAGCCGCTGAAGGTCGAGGCCGTGAAGCTGGCCCGCGAGGTCGTCAAGTCCGCCTGATCCGCCCGCACCCGGCCGGGTGGCCACCGCCACCCGGCCGGTTCCCATCTGCCCACGGAGGCACCGTGAACCCCACGACCCTGCCGGACCCCATCACCGACGACATGGTCCGGCTCGGCTACGTCGCCCTGTCCCTGCTGACCGACCACACGAACCTCGCGACCGTCCAACGGCACGGCCCGGCCGCCCTGCTCAACCTGCACCACGACCCGGCGTCCGTGCTCCTGCGCGCCCGCCGGGCGCTGGCCACCGCCGAAGGCCTCGGCGCGCGGGCTGTCCTGCCCGGAGACCCGCAGTGGCCCGCCCAGCTTCACGACCTGCCCGCCAACGCGATCCCGCTCTGCCTGTGGGTGCAGGGCCCGAGAATGCTGCCCGAGGCCACCGCGCAGTCGGTGTACGTCACCGGCTCCCGCGCCGCCACCGCCTACGGCACCCACCTCGCCCAGCAGCTCGCCCACGACCTCACCGACCGGTACGGCTGGACCGTCGCCTCCGGCGCGGCGTTCGGCATCGACGCCGCCGCCCTGCGCGGCGCTGCCGTCACCCGGCACAGCATGCCGCCGCTGATCGTGTCCGGCAGCGGGCTGGACAACCCGCACCCCACCGCCCACACCGACCTGTACGCCTACGCCGCCGCCGAAGGCCTCGTGGTCACCGCCGAACCCCCCGGCGCCACCCTCACCCGCGACCGCCACCACCGCCGGCTGCAGCTCGCCGCCGCGCTCACCTCCGGCGTGCTGATCGTGGAGACCACCACCCGAGGCGGCGCGATGACCCTCGCCGAGCACGCCCGCCGGATGACCCGGCCGGTGGCCGCCGTCCCCGGCCCGGTCACCTCCACCCACTCCGCAGGCTGCCACGCCCTCATCCGCGACCGGCACGCCCGCCTCGTCGGCACCGCCACCGAGGCCCACGACGCCCTCACCCCCCGATAACCCACCCCGAAAGGACAACCACGATGCGCACCTTCGCTCACAGCACCCGCGGCCACGTACGGTTCCCGACCCCACGCCCGGCCGCCAACGACACCGCCGCCCGCGACGTGTGGATCTCCTCCCGCACCCACCGCACCCCCGCCCACCGCCGGGTCGCCGGCATCCCCATCGAGGGCCAGCGCGCGGTGACCACCCGCTGCGGCTGGAACCCCCCGGGCGGCATCCTCGTCACCCGCACCGAAGCCGCCGGGCTTCAGGCCATGCCCTGCCTCGCCTGCTTCCCCCCGCAGGCCACCCCCCGCACCTGACCCCCACCGCAGGTCACCCCGGGCCACCCACCGGCCCGGGGTGACCCCATATCACCCCCAGCTAGTTGATCATCTTCTGTGGAGTCGGTACCATCCCCGACGTTCCCACGACCGCCTGGACCGGCCTGGGAACCACCCACCGAGAAAGGCCCACCGCACCTATGACCGGCCCACCCCGACCCGTCTGCGTAGCCCTCAACCGGCCTGGCACCGCCGTTCCCGGCCCGAACCGGGCTACCCTGACCCCCGCCGCGACCGCCACCAGGCGCGACCGGCACCATCACGGAGTCGACGCGAACTGTCGCCAGCTCGCACCGACACCCACCAACGTCCGCGTCACCGACCGGCCGACCCCGCCCACCGTGCGCCGGGTCGACCACCCGGAAGGAGCTGTCCTCACCATGTCCACCGGCACCTCACCGGCCGTGCCCGCACCGCGGGTCGCGGCCGTCGACGTCGTGGCCCCGCACCACGACACCCCGGAACCCCTCGGCCGCCGCCTGGCCTTCATCAACAACAAGGGCGGCGTCGGCAAGACCCTGATCACCGCCATGGCCGCCTCCGGGCTGGCCGCTCGAGGCCGCCGCGTCCTCGTCGTCGACATGGACCCCCAGGCCAACCTCACCGGCCGCGTCGCCGCCGAGGTCGGCCCGAACGGCAGCATCGGCGACGTCCTCGCCCGCCGGGAGAAGGGCGGCGCCCGCGCCGCGATCGTCCGCTGCGGCTGGGACAGCCCCGAAGCCCAGCTGATCGACGTGCTCCCGGCGAGCCTGTCCCTGGAAGACCGCAACAGCGAAGCCGCGGTACCCGGCTCGCACCAGCGCCTCAACCGCGTGCTCTACGGCGTCACCGACGACTACGACTACACCCTGTTCGACTGCCGGCCCGCCCTCGGCCACCTGGAACAGAACGTCGTGCAGAGCCTGGAAGCCGAGAACGGCGACGGCGTCTACATCGTGGCCGAACCCCACAAGGACGCCATCACCGGCGCGCAGCGCGTCCTCGCCGAAGTCGAGGAATGGGCCGACCAGCTCGACATCGACGTCGACATCCTCGGCGTCATCGTCAACCTCGTCGTGTCCAACACCAAGCTGCACCAGGGCCGGGTCAAGTCCATCCCCGCCTCCCTCGGCGACAACGCCCCGCCGGTCCTCACACCGCACATCCCCCGGCTCACCCGCATCGCCGAGGTGACCGACCTCGCCGTGCCGATGCTCTACGACCCCCGCCTGCGCCGTGAGGGCGTGGTCGACATGATGAAGCAGCTCGCCGCGGCGATCGACGTCGGAGCGGACGCATGACGGCCAACGGCTTCGACCAGCCGGTGCAGCCGCACAACGTGCCCCGCCGGCGTGGACGCCGCGACCCGGACGAGCAGCCCGCCACCCCGGCCCCGGCACGCGCCGAGCCCGCCCCCGCCCCGGCACCCGCCCCGGCACCCGCCCCGGCACCCGCCCCGGCACCTGCCCCGGCACCGGCTCCCGAACCGGCCCCGGTACGCACCGCCGAGCCGACCGGCGCGACCTCCCTCGACCGCGTCCTCAGCAACCCGGCCCCGGCACAGACCGTCGCCAGCGCCGTGTCCGTGACGGACCTGCTGGAGCTGCGCAAGAAGCGCCGCGACCCCATGACCGACTGGTCCCGCGACGGCACCCGCCTCACCAAGTGGATCCAGGCCGCCGTCAAGCTCCAAGCGGACATGACCGGCTACCAGCAGCAGGAGGTCATCCGCGACGCCCTGCTCGGCCGCGTACCGCTGTCCCCGCAGCTCCTCGACGCCGCATTCGAAGCTGAGTACGGCTACCCGCGCACCGATCTGCGCGACTGACCACGCACCACCCGGGGCCGGCCCGGGGCGACGCCTCCCCACCCAGGGGAACGCACGCCCCGGCCGGCCCTCCTTCATGCCCACCCACCTGCACAGCTAGCAGCACAGCTAGCCACGCTGCTAGCAGACTGGCTAGCAAGCTAGCTAGCAGATCACGGGGCCCCGTACGGGGCTAGCCACGTGGCCCCGTGACCACCGGCCCGCCCGCGTCACCGGCAAGCTACCCGCACACCCGCCGGACCACCGTGCCGCCCGGCCACCCGCACGCCGGGGCAGACCGCCTCGTGCCGACCCTCGCCACCGCGTACCCGCCGGACCACCCGGTCACCTCGACAGCCACCCGGACAGCAGACCAGACACCCGCCCGGACACCGGTCCGGACAACCAGACGCCCACGAACCCGCTCACCAGCCCGCGCGCCCGGACAACCACCCGGACAACCAGCCGCCCACCGGCCTGCTCACCAGCCCGCACGCCCGGACACCGGATCGGACAACCACCCCGGCCCCTGACCACCCGCCAGCCCTCGACCCGGGCCACCCGCCCGCCTCAGCACCCGACCACCCGGCCGCCCGGTCGGCGACCCGCCCGGCCGCCTCCACACGCGACCGCCCGCCGAGCCGCCCGGCGCCGCACCTCACCGCCGACGCCACCCACCCCGCACCAGCCCTCGCGGCAGGACACCCCGCAACCCGGCCGGGTACGCCCCCGCCCGCCGTCACCTGTCACCCCGAAAACAGGGGAACAGGGCCACCGGCCCGCTCCCGGTCACCCGGCGGCCCGCCCGCGCCAGTCACCCCGAAAACAGGGGAACTGGCCACCACCACCCCGAACAGCCACCACCGCGGCCGCCGGCCCGGCCCGACCCCCACCCGCCAAGATCATCGGCACCCCCCGCCCGTACCGGCGAGGTCCACGGCCCCGACCCGCGACCAGCGCCGCAGTGCCCGACACCTGCCCGCGCCGGCCGTGCCCCGCTCGGGCCATCAAGGGCCGGAAACAGCTATTCCCGGCCCTTACCCTAGGATCAGCGGGAGGAGGTCGCCGTGAGCGAAAAGCAGCAGGCCAGCGCCGTCGACCGGGCGCTCACCGTCGCGGGCAGGGCCCGACGCGACGACGGGCGGCTGGAGTCGCAGACCATGGCCCGGTACCAGCGGGTGTTCGGGGAGTTCAACGCGTGGCGGCGGGGTCGGGGTCTGTCGGTGACCAAGCCGCCCACCTCCGAGCATCTCGCCGAGTACGCCGAAGCGCTGGTCCGGGAGCACGGGTACGCGAAAGCGACTGCCCGGGGCCGGGTGGCCGCGGTCAGGGCGGTGTTGCGGTTACGCGGCGAGCCAGTGCCAGATGGCGTCGCGGCGTGGTTCGTGCTCCGTGAGGCTGACCATACCGCTGATCAGCCGGAAGGTGACACCCCACGGGGGGTGCGGCGTGGCGTGCTCGCCGCGGTGGTGGCCCGGGGGCTGAACCTGGACAAGCCTGCGGCGGCGGCGCGGGACCGGTGTCTGGTGACGTTGGCGCACGCGCTGACGGTGCCGGTGGCGCGGCTGGTCGAGCTGGACGTGACCGATGTGGACCTGGTCGACGGCGCGCTGGTGGTGCGGGTGGCCGGGGAGGTGCGGGAGCTGGAACACGACCATGATCCGGAGGAGGTGTGTCCGGTGGAGGCGGCGGCGGGGTGGCTGGGTGTGCTGGCGGCCGCCGGCGTGCGGTCGGGTCCGTTGTTCCGGTCGGTGGACTCCGGGCAGAACATCGCGGGGTGCGGGCCGAAGGCGGGGACGTCGGGGGCGGACGGTGGCCGGCTGAACGTGCGCGGGTTGCACCGCATCTGGGCGCGGCTGGTGGTCAGGGCAGGATTACCCCCGTCGACGCCGCGTGATCTCCGGCTGGGCGGCGCCGTCGACGACCTCGCGGAGGGGTCGCCGTTGGTGGAGGTGCTGCGCCGGGGTGGATGGTCGCCGAGGTCGGCTTCGGCGGCTCGGCGGCTGGTCGACCATCTGCAGAACGGGGGAGCCGATGGTGGAGGACGATCAGGATGAGACGGTGGCCGCGGTGCGCGAGGTGGTGGCGGCGCACGGGTGGGCGGTCAAGGGCGTCGGGCCGAACATCGCGTACACGGTGGGGCTGACCGAGGCGGGGTTGCCGGAGCTGGTGCTGATCGGTGTGCGGGTGGAGGTCGCGGCCCGGGTGCTCAACGATCTGGCGCGGCGGTCGCTGGAAGCGGAGTTGACGCCGGAGCTGTTGTACGCGGTGGGGGAGTTCCGGCGGCCGGTGGGGGTGCGGGCGGTGCCGATGGATGTGGCGCGGCGGGTGTTGCGGTACGCGACGGCGTTGTACGGGGACCGGTGGCGGGTGTGGGAGGTGGTTCCCGGGTTGACCGATGAGCCGCCTACGGTGTGACCCGTGGGCCGGGTGAAGGGACCTGACGAGCCGGTGGCGCCGACGGTGCTGCCGGGGCATCGTCGGCGTGGGCGGCCGGGGCCGCCGGACGGCGTACGAGGTCGCGGTTCGCGGCAGGACAGCCGCGAGCGGTCGGAGGGGATGTGGATGGCAGCGGGGTGGAGCGGGACCGGGCACGTGCAGGAGGTGCCGGGGCAGGTCGATCGGCTGCCGGAGTTCGACCCTCGGTCGGGCGAGCATCTGTGGATGGTGTTCGCGGGGTTCCGGGTGGTCCCGGAGCGGTCTGGTGAGGATGGTCCGGCGCTGCTGGATCGGGAGAACCTGTTGCTGATGCAGGGGCCGGGGTGCTTCTACTGCGAGGAGGCGTACACGCCGCGGTTGGCGATGCGGCGGTGTCGCGGCCCCCGCCCGTAATTACCCCCTGGTAGTTGACTACTTAGGGGTTAGTGGATAGGCTAGCGGGGGACCGCCTGGAACGGTCCGCAGCCGAGGAGGAACCCCCGCCCATGCCACTGGACCGGATCGACGAAGCCGCTATCCGCTTCGTGCTCACCTGCCAGCAGCCATCGACCGTCTCCGACGGCGACTGCATCGCTGCGGCCGATCGTCTCACGGACACCCTGCGAACCCTCGGCATCACCGCCGAGTCCGTGTCGGTGATCGGCTGGATCGACCCCGACTGCCACGTCCTCGGGTTCGCCCACCGCGCGACGGCGATCGGTGACCACATCGCCGACCTCACCGCCCGCCAGTTCCACCCCGACGCCCCCGCACGGTGGCTCGCCCCCGTCGGGGAGTACCTGAGCCGGCTGACCACGTTGACGCGGGTCGCTGCCGCGACGATCGTGCGGGACAACGAGTCGATCGTCAGGAGTGCGCCATGACCATGCCCGAGGAGACCAGCACCGCCGCCTGGTTCCACGAACTGACCAACCGCGTCGCCGCCGCTCACCGCGCGGACGACACCGCCGAGGTCAACCGGCTGCTGGACTACGCCGAGCGGGAGGGCGGCGCGCACTGGCGGGAACGGCTGGAGCACCTGCTGACCACCACCACGCTGATCAAGGAACGCCGCGCGGCCGGGCTGCCCGGCGGCGCCCACTCCATCGGCCACAACGGCGGGGTGCTGGTCTGCGACTTCTGCGGCGGCGAGCCGGTCATCGCGTACTACCCGTTCACCCCGTTCCAGCTCGCCGTCCTCGACGCGCAGATGGACTCCGGTGACCGGTGGTACGTGTGCGGACGCTGCCGCGAGCTGCACGACGCCGGGGACTGGAAGGGCCTACGCGACTGGGTCGGCCCGGCCGCCCGCCAGGAGCCGGTCCGGCTGATCTGGCACGGCTTCCGCACTCACCGCACCGGAGACGCCGTCCCGGTCGCGCCGGGCAGCAACCCCGAGGCGGGCAGGCCGTGACCGGCCGCCGGACGCTGCTGTTCGGGCTGGCGTGCCTGACGGCGGGGTGGATCGCCGCCGGCCTGTTGGAGGAACACGACGGGCCGATTTGGCTGGCCGTGCTGGTGTTCCTCGCGCTCGTCCTGGCCGTGGCGATCGCCGCGGACCTGCTCCACGCCAGGAGAGCCCGGTGAACGACGACCTCGACCAGCGGCTGCGCTACTACCGCACCGTCAACGTCATCTTCCTGTGCCTGGGCGTGGCCATCGTGACCGCGCTGACGTTCGGGGTGCTGCTCGACGTGATGCCCGTGCCGGTGTGGGCACGGACCGGGGCCTGGTTCGTCTCCCTCACGGTGATCATCGGCGCGCACGTCTGGACGAACCGCGCGCAGCGGCGGGTGATCACCGCCGAGCGGGAACGCCGCGAGGAGCAGCTACGCGCCCGGATCGCCTCCGGCGAGCTGGACCGGAGGTGACCGGGTGGCCCGCACGATCCGGCTGGATCTGACCGAAGCCGAAGCCCGCGCGCTGCTGCGGCTGTGCCAGGAGGGCAGCGCGGGAGACCTGTACGAGCTGATGGACCGCAACGCTCAACGGGTCGCCGCCGCTGAGCGCGCCGAGCGGAAGGTCCGGGAAGCGCTGGAACCCCGCCGAAACACCCGAACTTGACATAAGGAAGGTTATCGAACAATGCGGACAGATGTGCGGTGGACCGCCGTCCTCGCGCCCCTCAACGTCGCCAGCACCGACCACCGGCTGCTGACCCTCGACTTCACGCTCACCGCGCACACACCGCTCGCGCTGCTCGAAGACCTCCCGCACGCCCCCGTCATCGGCACCGTCGACGACGCCGAGGTGCACCAGGGCATCATCCTGGCCCACGGCACGCTCACCGACCCGGCCACCGCGACCCGGATGTCCAGCGGCGAGCTACGCCCCCAGATCGACCTCCACGACACGACCGTCACCCACCGCGACGGGTTGACGGTCTTCCACTCCGGGCTGCTCGGCGCCGTCCGCGCCGGCACCCGACCCGTGTGGCCCGCCGCCCGGTTCCACATCGACTGACCGGCGCACCCCGCCAGGAGGTACACCACCATGACCACCCCGAACGCCGCCGTGCTGTGGGCACTGGACCAGCAGTGCCCGTCGGCCGCCGACAAGCTCGTGCTCACCCTGATCGCCCGCAAGGTCGGCCCGGACGGCACCTGCCACCCCACCCGGGCCACCCTCGCCCGAGAAGCGCACCTGTCCGACCGGCGGGTGTCCCGCGCCATCACCAACCTGTGCACCGCCGGGCTGCTCGACGTCCGGCGCGGCAAAGGCCCGAACACCTACAGCCCGAACGTGAGGAACAGATGACCCTGCCCGTACTACCGCCCGAGGCCCGCCGGGTCTACCAGTCGCTGCTGCTGCTCGCCGGGGAGGCCCGCCCGTCGATGGGCTGGCTCGCCGAACGGTCCGGGCTGTCCCGGGAGGACATGCTCCAGGCCCTCGGCGAGCTGACCGAACTCGGCTACCTGTCCGCCCGCCCGCCCGGCACCATGACCTGCGACCACCCGACCCCTCCCCCGATGTCGAGCAACCTGCTCGACAACCCCACCATCGAGCTGGCCCGCGCCGTGTCCGACGTCTACAACCTCGACTGGACCGGCTACCCGAAGACGCTGCCCGACGACTACCGGATGACCGCCCCCAGCGACCTCGCGTTGTTCCTCGGCGGTGACTGCTCGTCGTTCACCGGCGACCTGCTGCGGCTGATCGCCAAGAGCCAGGCGACCGTGGCGCACTTCCACGCCCTGCTGACCGCGTTCCCGTACGCCGTGGTGGCGTGGTCGGTGTTCCAGGTGCTGCCGGTCGTCAACGCCGGTCAGCTCGCCGCGGTCCTGCGGGGAGACGAGCCGTCATGACCGCCGACGCCCCGTACTACATCGACGACCCGATGGTGGACCGCGCCGCGCACCGGCTGGTGATGACCCTCGCCGAGGTCGAGTCGGCCGCCGCAGGCCGCAGCCTGCACTACGGCCGGTGCTCCTGCACCACCATGGACCCGGTCGGCCCGTGGGACGACTACGCCGTGCTGGAGGCCTACGACCAGCACATGCAGCACGTCCAGACCGAGACGCGCGCCCGCGCGGCCCGGTCGTGACCCGGCTGCTGGCCTGGGCCTCCGGCCGGTGGGCGGTCCACCTCGCGGTCTGGACGTCCTGCTGGATGCTGCTGAACTGGCTGGCCGCCGACGCGCCGGCACGGCGCGCGCCCGGCCCGCCGACCACCGGCCCGATCGCGGAGTTCGACCTGCTCATGTGGTGCTCGGCCCCCGGCAAGGTCCGGATCCACGTGCGGAACACCGGCTGGACCTCGGTGTTCTACCTGGAATCACCGACCCTCGGCGTCGAGATCGCCGGCTGGACCGACCCGATGCCGCACCGGTTCCCGCCCCGGTCGATGAGCTCACCGCCCAACGAGATCCGGCTGACCATGCCCCGACGCGGCCCCGACGACGTGTGGATTCTGACCGTCGACGGACACCGCTACGTCCAGCGCACCGGTTACCCGATGGAGTGTCTGGCCCCGATCTGACCGGGCTCGCGGCTCACCACGATCACCACTCGCATCACCCCCCACCAGGGGGGTATTCTGACCTGGCCGCAGTCGCATGATGGCCTGGGTGGTCCCACCGTCTGTTCCCCAGACTCACGGTGGGACCACGTGGCATTGCGGCCCGGACACGCCCACCCCCCACCGGTTGACCGGTAGAACGCTGAGTCGCTGATCAGACTGCGTACACTCCCTGCTAGATCAAACGACGACGGGGGGTCGCGCGGTGGTCAAGGGCAACAAGGGTGCCTCCACACAGGCCGGAGCACTGATCCGGGCAGAACTGGCCGCGCTGGCGGTCCCGATCGATCAGGTGTCGAACTGGCCGGGCAACCCACGCCGCGGTGACATCGCCAAGATCAAAACGTCGCTGACGCAGCACGGCCAGTACACCCCGCTGCTGGTGCAGGCCAGCACCGGGCACGTGGTCAAGGGCAACAACACCCTCATCGCCATGCGCGAGCTGGGCGCGACGTCCGTCGCGGTGAACAAACTCGACCTCACCGACGACCAGGCCCGCAAGATCCTGCTGCTGGACAACAAGACCAGCGACGACGCGGAGTACGACGAGGGCGAGCTGGCCGCGCTGCTGGCCTCCTTCGGTGAGGCCACCGACGACCTCGCCGACACCGGCTGGTCGACCGCCGAACTGGACGAGCTGCTACGCGCCTCCGACCACCTCGGTAACCAGGCCGCCGCGTTCCTGGACCCGATGATCGCCCAAGCGCCGGACCCGGCCACCGCCGCCGCCGCGATGGCCACCACCGCACCGCCCGCCGCCGTCCCGGCCGCCCCGGCCGGCCCGCCGGCGGACCCGAGCACCGCGGCGGCCGCCACCGAACCGGCCGAGGTCGTGCTCCCGCCGGCCCCGGCCGCTCCGGCGCCGCCCGGCGAGCCGCAGGCTCCCCCGGTGCAGTACGTCCAGCTGTCGTGGACCGCGACCGCCGAGCAGCGGGAAGTCGTCCGGGAGGCGGTCAAGCTCGCGCAGACGATCACCGGCAGCCCGATCGCCGTGGACGCGCTCGTCGCGATCGCCCGCCACTACCTCACCACCGCGCAGGCCCCGGCAGGAGCAGACGCATGAAGCCTCCGTCCGGCCGGATCGAAACCGGCGTCACGCCCGTCGAGGGCCTGAAGATCATCAACCTGTGGGAGACCCGGCCGACGCTGCCCGACGCCGGAGTCGACGTGCACGGCGCGCCCGCCCGAGGCCTGCCGCTGCACACCAACGGCCACCTCGGCGCGGACATGCTGCACGTCGCCGCCGGGAAGCAGTTCCCGGTGCACACCCACCCCGGCGACCACCTGCTGTACTGCCTGTCCGGTGAGGGCACCATGTCCATCGCCGGGAAGACGTACCGGATCTTCCCGGGCGACCTGTACATGGTCGACGGGGAGGTGCCGCACGCCGTCGGCGCGATCACCGATCACGTCATCGTCGCGATCGGGTCGCCGCACAAGCCGGTCGACTCCCCCGAGCGGATGACGTTCGTGGACTGGACCGGCCGGCTGGTCGACACCCCGCTGCTGGCCACCGACCCGGTGCCCCCGCCGGAGGCGTGAGCGGTGCTCGGCCGTAAGCAGGCCCTCGCCGACAACCAGGTGTGGACCGACGCGATGCACCGCGCCGCCGAGCTGGTCACCGACACCGAGCTGGACGACCTCATCGGCCGGGCCGTCGAGGGCATCCGCGCCGAGCAGGCCGCAGGCCGGGTGATCGGCTACGGCTGGTCCGGCGGGAAAGACTCCCAGGCGCTGCGGTACGTCATGGACGCCGCCGGAGTCTCGGACTGCGTCCTCGGGATCACCGCCGGGCTGGAATGGCCCGCCATGCTGCGGTGGCTCACCGACCACATGCCGCCGGCCTGCGACGTGATCGCCGCCCCGCTGGACCTGCACTGGCTCGCCGCCCACCCGCACATGCTGTTCCCGCAGGGCGCGGACGGGTCGAAGTGGTTCGGGCTGGTGCAGCACAAGGCCCAGCGGGACTTCTACGTCCGCCGTCAGCTCGACCTCCTCGCGCTCGGCCGCCGCCGCAAGGACGGCAACTACATCGGCCCCAAGGGCGCCGACCGGTACACCAACCGCGCCGGGATCACCCGCTGGTCCCCGATCGCCGACTGGACCCACGAACAGATGTTCGCGCTTCTCGTGCGGCGGGAGGTGCCGCTACCGCCCTGCTACGGCTGGCCGCGCGGCTGGCAGATCGGTACCGGCGCGTGGCCGGCCCGCCAGTGGACGACCAGCCCGGACCACGGCTGGTCCGAGTGCTGGCAGATCGACCCGGACGTGGTCCGGCACGCCGCCACGGTGCTGCCGCAGGCCGCCGACTGGCTGACGCGAACGGGGAACGGCTGATGTGCGGGATCTTCGCCTACGCCGGGTCGGTGCCGCCGGAGACCGGGCACCTCGCCGCCGCCGCGTCCGGCGCCGCACGCCGCGGTCCGCACGGCCACGGGTGGATAGCCCGCAACCCGGACGGGCGGCACCACCTCCACACCGCCCTCGGCCCGCTCACCCACACCGCCCTGCACCGCATCCCGGCCACCGCCACCGCCCTGCTCGGCCACGCCCGCATGGCCACCGTCGGCCGGTACGACGACCCGGACGCCCTGCAACCGTGGCTGGTGAACGCCGCAGACGGCCGGGTCCACGCCGTGGTGCACAACGGCAACGTCTACAACGCCGACCGGCTGTCCGACCGGCCCGGCGCGGTCACCGACTCCCACGCCCTCGCCCTCGCCTACGCCGACCTGCGCGCCGCCGGCCTGACCCCGCCCGTGGCGATCAAGGCGCTGGTCGACCGGGCGCAGCAGCACGCCTGGGTAATCGCCGTGCTCGACAGCGACGGCCGGCTCTACGGCCACCGCCACCGCCACCCCCTCTACACCTGCACCGCCGGGTCCGGGGCCGTGTACTGGACCTCACAGCCCTGCTGCCGTACGGCGGTCCCGCTACCCGAGCTGACCGTGTTCACCGCTCTGGAAGGCTCCTGATGGCCAGCAAACGCCGGTCCAGCAACGGCGGGCACATGCTCAAACCGGTCCCGCTCGACCAGGACGTCTACACCCTGGCCCTCGAACGCACCGCCTACGTCTTCGACCAGTTCGACCACGTCGTGGTGTCGTTCTCCGGCGGGAAAGACTCCACCGCGGTGTTGCAGGTCGCGTTGGAGGTGGCGCACTCACACCCGCGGTTCGCCCGGCACCTGCCGCTGCGCACGGTGTTCTTCGACGAAGAGGCGATCCCGTACGAGACGGAGCAGTACGTCCGGCGGATCTCGCAGCGCGACGACGTCGCGTTGGAGTGGTACTGCCTGCCGGTCCGGCACCGTAACGCCTGCTCCCGCACCGAGCCGTACTGGTGGCCGTGGGCGCCGGAAGCCCGCGACAAGTGGTGCCGCCCGCTGCCGCCGGAGGCGATCACCGAGCTGGCCGGGTTCCCGACCTGGCCGCCGATGGACCGCCTGTCGATCCCGAACCTCAACGGCCTGCTCGTGCCCGCCCACCTCGGCAACGTCGCGATGCTGATGGGCATCCGGGCGCAGGAGTCCCCGAACCGCCGCCGGGCCGTCAAGCTCCACAAGGTCGACAACTTCATCATCAAGTTCGATGAAGGCACCTCCCAGGGCAACGTGTACAAGGCGTACCCCATCTACGACTGGATGACCTCCGACGTGTGGACCGCCCCGGCCCTGCACGGCTGGGACTACAACCGGGCGTACGACCTGATGGAGATGGCCGGCGTCAGCGCGTTCTCGCAACGCTGCTCGCCGGCGTTCGGTGAAGAGCCGATCCAACGGCTCGACACCTACGCCAAGTGCTTCCCCGACGTGTGGGCGATGATGGCCGAACGGCTGCCCGGCGTCGGCGCGGCCCTGCGCTACGCCCGCACCGAGCTGTACGGCTTCGGCACCCGCCCGGAGAAACCCGCCGGGCTGCCCTGGTCGGAGTTCCTGGCCCTCTACGCCAGCAAGCACGGCGACCTCACCCGCCGGCAGGTCACCAACCGGCTGCGTACCGAGATCCGCCGCCACTACCGCAAGACCACCCACCCCATCCTGGAAAACACCCCCCACCCGCTGACCGGCGTGTCCTACAAGTTCCTGCTGCCGCTGGCCATGCGCGGTGACCTCAAGGAACGCCGCCAGGCGTACAAGCTGCTCGACAACGAGCCGGGCACCGGCCTGCCGACCGTCGGGATCTGGCGCCGCTACGCCGAGGAACTCACCCAGATCCTCGCCGCCGGCCGGTTCCACGAGCTGGGCCACCCCGGCGACCCGCCCGCCGACCCGTGGGCGCTGCTGCCCGACTACGCCCGCCAGGAGGTGTGATGCCCGCCAGCCCGGCCCGGGTCGACCCCGGCGACATCAAGAACAAGAAGCGCCAGTCCCGCGACCGCATCGACGTGGACCGGTCGGTGTACGACCTGGCCTGCGAGCGCATGGAGGTGATCTTCGACCTGCACGACACGGTGATGATCGCCTTCTCCGGCGGGAAAGACTCCACCGCCGTGCTGAACGTGGCGTTGCAGGTCGCGCACTCCCATCCCCGCCACGCCCGGCACCTGCCGCTGCGCACCTACTTCTACGACGAAGAGGCCATCCCGTACGAGACGGAGGAGTACGTCCGGCGGGTGTCCCAACGCGACGACGTGGACCTCACCTGGTACTGCGTGCCGTTCAAACACCGCAACGCCTGCTCCCGCACCTCGCCGTGGTGGTGGCCGTGGGCGCCGGAAGCCGAAGCCCTGTGGTGCCGGCCGATGCCGCCGGAGGCGGTCACCACCCTGCCCGGCTTCCCGATCTGGCCGCCGGAGGCCCGCCTGACCGCCCCCGACGCCAACGGGCTGATCGCCCCGCCGTCGCTCGGGAACGTGGCCATGGTGATGGGCATCCGCGCGCAGGAGTCCCTGACCCGCTACCGGGCCCTGGTGCGCGCCGGAGGCCGGGAGCACAACTACCTGATCAAGTTCGACGACGCCACCGCCAAGGGCAACCTGTGGAAGGCGTACCCCATCTACGACTGGCGCACCGAAGACGTGTGGACCGCCCCCGCCCTCATGGGCTGGGACTACAACCGCGCGTACGACCGCCTCGAGATGGCCGGCCTCGGCCACTCCGCGCAGCGCTGCTCCCCGGCCTTCGGCGAGGAGCCGCTAGAAAAGCTGCACACCTACGCCTCCTGCTTCCCCGAGGTGTGGGCCAAGATGGTCGACCGGGTACCCGGCGTCGGCGCCGCCGGCCGGTACGCCCGCACCGAGCTGTACGGCTACCGGGGCCGGCCGGAGAAACCCGCCGGGATGACCTGGCCGCAGTTCATCACCCACTACGTCGGGAAGTTCCGGCCCGGCGACCAGAAGTTCGTCGCGTCCCGGCTGCGCGACGAGATCCTGCTGCACTACCGCAAGACCACCACCCCGATCACCCGCAAGACCCGCCACCCGGTCACCGGCATCAGCTGGGAATGGCTGCTGATGCTGGCCATGCGCGGGGACTTCAAGGGCCGTAAGCAGGCCGGGAACGAGTCGTCGGCCTACGGCAGCCCGGAGTGGGCCCGCCTGTGGCACAAGTACATCGACGAACTCGCCTCCACGATCGCTGATGGTCTGCTGCCCGACCTCGCGCATCCCGGCACGGTGCCCGAGGACCTGTACGTGCTGCTGCCCGCCGAGCTGCGGGACGGTAGCTCATGATCAGTTTTCGGTTAATGTCAGCTAGTGACAGTTCTCAATACCGAATTGGCGTGGCTGGCCGGACTGTGGGACGGCGAAGGCTCGGTCGGAATCAACCGGAACCACCGCCGGGGAGCCAACAGCGAGGGCTTCAACGTCTT
>NZ_JAPZBE010000001.1:4740000-6588525 GCF_027460285.1 Micromonospora sp. WMMC273 | reverse complement strand
GGAAGCTGCTCGGCGGCGTGCACTCGCATCGCCCGGACGGCCTCTCCCTGTGACCACCCCCGGGCAGTGCGCTCAGCCCTGAGCCTGGTCGCCCAGACGGGTCGGTCGAGGTCCGCAGCCACGTCAGCCATACCGCCAGTATCGCCCCGATCGCGGGGACATGGCGAGGGGACTTGGACCTGTCACCGCAGTGACACCTGTCGTTCTACCGCAGCGAAAGAGATCGTTGTATGTGCCAGCGAAACGCCGAACCGATTCCATCAAGGGTCTGGCGTAGTACCAACTCAGTTGGTACTTTGATGGCAAGGCAGTCATCCAACAAGGGATGCGCCTAGACACAGGAGGTTTGTTGTGAAGCTGTACGTGGACACCGCGAGCAAGCAGGTCCAGGTGACGAAGGACCCGGAGCCGAAGAACGACCAGAACGGTAACCAGCGGTCGGAGAAGAACACTGGCCGGCTCATGTGGTCGACCCAGGTCTTCGTTCTCGACGAGACCGGCGGCGAGATCATCACCATCACCACGGCGGGTGAGAAGCCGAGCGTGACGGTGGGGCAGCTCGTCGCTGTCGAGCAGTTGGAGGCCATTCCGTGGGCGACCAACGGGCGCAACGGCGTCGCGTTCCGTGCCGTGTCGCTGAAGCCGAAGGCTGGCACCTCGGCGGCGAAGTAGATTCCTCGTTCCACCTGCAACTGTGTGAGCTTCTGGTGTCTGACGCGCATCGCGCGTGAAGCGGCCTGAGTCCGCTGTATCTGTTCCGATCTGGTCCGGGAGCGTTTCTGGCTCCTACTCTCCCGGCCCTGGCAACCCGTGGTTGCCGTTCTCGAAAGTGTGGCGCGGGGTCGGTACTGGCTCCTACACCTGCCGGCCCCGTCTGCCCTTCCAACCTGTCTGCCCTCAACGTAGGGAGTGGTTGTCATGCCCGTTTCCGCCATCGTGTTCGCCGTCGTCGCGGCGACCCTCTACGCCGGTCACCAGGTGGCCGATCACGTGTTCGGCCAGTCCGACAAGCAGGCCGCGCACAAGGCCGCGCCCGGCTGGCACGGCTGGAAGCACCTGCTCGGCCACGTCGTGGCCTACCACCTCGTGGTGATCGTCATGCTGACGGTCACCATCGCCGCGCTCGATCTGCCCGTCACCGCCGGCGGCATGGCTGCCGGGTTGGGCTTCTCCGCGATCAGTCACGCGTTCCTCGACCGGCGCTGGCCGGTGCGCTGGCTACTCACCCACACCGCAAGCGCCGACTTCGCCGACCGGCAGGCCCCGATCTGCGGCATGTACCTGGCCGATCAGTCCCTGCACGCGGCGTGCCTGTGGGTGTCCGCGCTGCTCATCGCCTGCCTGTAGAAACCCCATCCCTGAGAACCGGAAGGAGCCCGTCATGGGCCGCACGTACCTGTTCAGCGAGGACGCCAACGGCCGCGTCCGTGAGGTCAAGGTCGACCCGAAGCACCTCGACAAGCAGCTCCGGGAGGAACGCGCCGCCGGGCGCACCCCCACCGTCCTCGACGAGGACGAGCGCATCCGCTTCGGACAACTCACCAACGACCTGAACAACCGCCGCTGACCTGACCGGCGGACAGGAAAACGAGCGCGGGGCCGGTACTGGCTCCTACACCTGCCGACCCCGCTCTCTCCAACCCATCCAGCCCAATCACTTGGGAGGACGTGTCGTGTCCAAGTCTAGCCCTCGCCGCTCCTTCGGACGGAAGGCCAACGGCACCATCACCGTCATCGAGGCCAAGGTCCACCGGTCCTCGGCCCGCAACGCCCGGTTGGCGTTCATCCTCACGGCGGTCATCGTCGGCCTTCTGTCGGCCGTGGTGGCCGCTTCCTCCATCCACCCCATCCTCGCCGTCTTCGTCGGCGCCCTCATCGGGGTTCCCCTCGGCGGCCTGGCCTGGCTGCTCGTGCGCATCTGGCCGGTCCTGCGGCTGCTGTGGTGGTGGACCCCCGAAATCGGGATCACCACCGCCCTTGGTGCCGCCTGGGTGCATCTGGTCAACCACACCTCAACCCCGATCACCCTGCTGGTGGTCGCCCTGGTCGTCGGCGTCCCCGCCGGCCTGCCGGTGTCCCGCCGGTTCCTGGCCGCCTGGACCTGGTGCCTCGTGGTGCGGCACCGGCTGCGCGTGTGCTTCGCGCAGTTCATCATCGCCAACCAGTCCGGCAGCCTGCCGCTCATCCTCTGGGCCAAGCCCACCCCCGTCGGCGAACGGGTCTGGGTCTACCTGCGCCCCGGCCTGTCCCTGGCCGACCTGGAAGGCCGCCTCGACCGCATCGCCGTGGCCTGCCACGCCTCCACCGCGCTGATCGAGCGGGCCTCCGACCGTAACGCCGCCTACCTGCGGTTCGACATCAAACGCCGCGAGGTTCTCACCGCCCAGGTCGGTTCCCCGCTCGTCGACGTCATCGACCCCGACACCCCGGCAACCGAGCGGATCCCGGCCACCGTGCCCACCGCCCTGGACCTGCCCGACATCGACGCCCCCACCGTCACCCTGCCCACCCAGGGCAGACCGGCCGCCAAGAAGCCGCCGGCCACGACCGCCAACGGCAGCAAGCCCGCGGCTTCCACCGCCAGTGACGTCGACGACGTCTCCGACTGGATCTGACCTTCACCCAACCCGGTCGCGGAGAGCCCTGCGGGGTTCGTTCGTGTGGCTCTCCGCGCCCACACCTCGCCCAAGGAGGGCAACCATGACCACCACACCCGCCCCGACGTCGGGGGTTCCGGTGGGGCCTGGCCTGTCGATGTTCGACCCCATGTTCGTCGGCATCGACGAGTTCGGTCACCCCGTCTACATCACCCTCGCCTACCGCAACCTCCTCGCCGGCGGCGAACCCGGCGGAGGCAAGTCCGGTCTCCTCAACACCATCGCGGCTCACGCCGCGCTGTCCGTCGACAGCCGCCTGGTGCTGCTGGACGGCAAGCTCGTCGAACTCGGCCAGTGGGAGGACTGCGCCGACGCGTTCATCGGCCCCGACATCACCGCCGCCCTCGACATCCTCCGCCGCCTCCAATTGGTGATGAACAACCGCTACGCCTGGCTGCGCGCCCACGGCCGCCGCAAACTCACCGCCGCCGACGGCCTGTCCGTCATCACCGTCCTCGTCGACGAAATCGCCTACTACTCCGCCACCGTCGGCACCAAGCAAGAACAGGAAGAGTTCGTCGCTCTCCTGCGCGACCTGGTCGCCCGTGGCCGTGCCGCCGGCATCCCGGTAGTGGCCGCAACGCAGCGGCCGTCGTTCGACATCATCCCCACCTCGCTGCGGGACCTGTTCGGCTACCGGGCCGCGTTCCGCTGCACCACGCCGAACACCTCCAACATCGTGCTCGGGCACGGCTGGGCCGAGCAGGGCTACACGGCCACCGACATCGCCCCCACCAACCAGGGCGCCGCCTACCTCATCGCCGAAGGCGGCACCCCGAAGCGCATCAAGGTCGCCTACCTCACCGACGCCCAGATCGCGGGCATCGCCGACTACGCCGCCTGGATCCGCCGCCCCCGCCCGTTACCGACCCTGATCCCGGACCTGACCCGGGTGGATTTCGAGGTGGCGGCATGACCACCCGCGAACAGGCCTACGCCAAGGCCAACCAGCAGCGTGCCGCCCAGTACGTCGAGATCTGGATCGTCGCCCAACCCGGCGAGATCGCCTCAATGGTCCAGGTCGCCTCGGCCAGCGGCCGACTCGTCTACCTCGGCTCACCCCACCCGGTGGGCGGCGACGACACCCGCCAACGCCGCTACCTGCGGCTCCGCACCCGATAGCAGTCGACGGAACCGGCCTCAGCCGTGGAAAGCAGTCCGGTTCCGCCGACCTCCACCAACAGCCCCGAAAGGACGTGGCTGCCATGAAGGCTACCCAACACCCGACCACCGCAGCTCAGGTCACACCCGCTGACCTGCTGCGGATGGCTGTCCTCTACCTCCGCCGGCACGGCTGGCACCAGGGCACCTACTACGCACCCACCACCGACACCCCCACCCCGGCGGCCTGCGCCGTCGGGGCCATCGGCATGGCCTGCGCGGGACACCCGGTCAAGCACTTCTCCGACCTGCGCACCGACGACCGGCCCACCTACCTCGACGCGATCGCGGCCCTGACCGACTACCTCGACCAGCACTACCCCATCCACCTCGTCGACGACGACGGCTACTGGCTCGACGAACACACCTCCCCCTACTCCTGGAACGACGACCCGGCCTGCACCGCAGAGCACGTCATCGCCGCCCTCGAAGGCGCGGCAAAGGAATGGGATCGCCTCCACACCCAGGAAGGCGGAAACCGATGAACACCGTCAAGAAGACCTTGACACCGCATCTGCCCCGGCAGCGGCGCCGGGACGTCGTCGAGAACGACGCCTTCGCCGCCTTCGCCCGGCGCATCATCCGCGCCCACGGCCGCCGCGTCGCTGACGGCGACGTCGAAGCCCTCCGCGACCTCGTCGCCCTCTCCACCGACCTCGACCGCGCCATCACCGACGCCGTCGTCGGCCTACGCCGGTTCGGCTACTCCTGGGCCGAGATCGGTCAGCGTCTCGGCATCTCGCGGCAGGCCGCCCAGCAGCGCTGGGGAGACCGGCCGTGACCACCTTCACCTACGACCCGGCCAACCCCGCCGAGGAATTCCCCACCTACCCGTTCCGGCTCGCCCCGGACGGGCTGGCCACCCGCCGACAGTTGCGCGCCGCCGGACTCCGGCCCGGAGGGCATCACGCGGTCGCGCAGATCCTCTGGCGTCGCGGTAAGCGCGTCGCCTACCTCTACCGCCTCGACCTCGCCGCACCCAAACGCATCGCCACCCCCGCCCAGCGGGAGGCCATCGCCAAAGCCCTGCTCGCCCGACGGACCTGCCGCGACTGCGGCCAGGTCAAGCCCTACTACATCCCCCGCCGCTACGGCTGCTGCCTCGACTGCCACGGAGGCCACTGATGACCACCACCGCCGTCAACTTCGCCGCGCAGGAGCGGATGACCCCGGACGACTACGTCGTCACCGCCATCGCCCGGGACTTCGCCGCCCGAGGCGAACTGTCCTTCGAACGGTTCCTGTCCGGCTACTACGCCGAAAGCCTGCGCATCATCCACGACGCCCACCTCACCCAGTGCACCGCCGGACCCGAGCAGCACTGCCCCACCTGCAACGGCATCCGCGTCGGCCTCGCCGGACTCGCGGCCGAACAGCGTGCCGTCACCACCGGGCAGGTGCCCCATGACCACTGACCGACCCACCGGTCCGCGTATTGAGGGCCTGGTCCTGGTGCTCATCCTCATCGCCGTCGCCGGATTCGCCGGTGCCGCTTCCTTCACCCACGTCAAAGACTGGACCCTCGCCAACTCCCCGGCGGGGACGGGCGCGTGGTTCGGCTGGGCGAATGCCGTCATCTCCGAGCTGGTCCCTATCGCCTGTCTGCTGACCATCCGCCGACGCCGCCGCACCGGCGCGCCCATCGGCTACCCGCTGTTCCTGCTCATCGCCGCCGCCAGCCTCTCCCTCGCCGCACAACTCGCGGTCGCCAAACCCGGCATCTCCGGCTGGCTCCTGTCCGCCGTCCCGGCCCTGGCGTTCATGGCCCTGGTCAAACTCGTCCTCGCCCCCGCTCCGACGGGGCAGAGCAGCACTGCGCCGGCCGAACCCATCCGCGTCCAGGTGGCCGAGCAGGTCACCACGGAGCCGGTACCACCGGCCGCCATCACCCCGGCCGCCGAGCCGGAACCCGTCACCAAACCGACCATTGCGCCGGAACCCGTCTCCGCACCGGCCGAGCCGGTCGACGTCCCTGTCCCCTCTCATCTGCTGCCAATGGCCCGGTTTGCCGCCGTGCAGCACGAACAGGCCACCGGCCAACCCATCACCCCGGCCGAGCTGGCCGACCGCCTCGACGTCACCCCACCCGTCGCCGGACAACTCCTGACCACCATCAGTGGTGGTGCCCGGTGAGCATCCACACTGTCGACGTCGTGCAGCTCCTGCACACCTGCCCGGCCGAGCCGGAGCCCCACCCCTACGACATCCGCCGGACCGTCATCGACGTCATCGACGGCGGGCCCTGCCGCAACCCGGTCACCATCCGCTGCGGCGACATTGTCACGCAGATCCCGTGCCGACGGCACGAACCGACCAAGCGCCAGTGCGGTGCCTGCCGGATCATCGTCATCGAACGCACCATCACCAACCTGCACCCCGTTGGGGTGGCCGGTTGATGGCCTCGACGCTGGACCTCACCCCCCGCGCCTCCGTGGCCCGGGGGGTGGGCTCGAACGCCGATGTCCCACCCGTCTACAGCTGGACCGCTGCCGGGGCCGCGTTCGAACGCGCCACCCGACCCGACTACTACGGCTGGCTCGAACACGTCCGCGCCGCCGCCGGCTGCACGCGTCCCATCCGCCTCGCCGGGCAGATCCTGACCGTCGAGCAGGCCACCGGCCGGGTCCTGGACTCCCGGCACACCGACGCCATGCCCGACGCCGCCATCTACACCGCCTGCGGCAACCGCCGCGCCACCGTCTGCCCCGCCTGCGCCCAGACCTACCAACGCGACGCCTTCCAGCTCCTGCGGGCGGGTTTGGTCGGCGGCAAAGGCGTGCCGGAGTCCGTGGCGTCGCATCCGGCGGTGTTCGCGACGTTCACCGCGCCGTCGTTCGGCACCGTCCACGCCCGGGTCGTGAGGCGGCACACCTGCCGCAACCGACGCCGCTGCGACTGCCGCGCCGAACCCTGCCACGCCCGCCGCGACACCGGACTCTGCCCCCATGGCCGACACGCCGTCTGCTGGGCACGCCACGAAACCGGCGACACCACGCTCGGGCATCCGCTGTGCCTGGACTGCTACGACCACGACCACCAAGTCGTCTGGAACATCTTCTCCGGCGAACTCTGGCACCGCACGAAGCAAGCCGCCGAACGCTGGCTCGCGAAACTCGCCCAACGCCGCGGCGTCCCTCGCGTCGAGGTGGTCACGGCCTCCGGCAAGACGCGCAAGGTCGCCCCGGTGCGGCTGTCGCCCGGGAAGGTCGCCGAACTGCAAGCGCGGGGAGCGGTGCACTTCCACGCCATCGCCCGCCTCGACGGCGTCGACCCCACCGACCCGCAAGCGATCGTCCCCCCGCCGGCCGGGTTCACCGTCGACGACCTCATCGACGCGCTGCGCCACGCCGCCCGGCAGATCGCCTTCCACACCCCGCCCCACCCCGACCGGCCCGACGGATGGCCCATCGCCTGGGGCAACCAAGTCGACCTGGAACCGATCGCCACCGACGGCTCCGGGGAGGTCACCGATGGCATGGTCGCGGGCTACCTTGCCAAGTACGCCACCAAAAGCACCGAGGCCACCGGGCACACCTCCACCCGCCTGACCGCCGACACCATCGGCGACTACGCCGACCCCGACGGCGACCACACCGCCCGCCTCATCGACGCCTGCTGGCGCATCGGCCGACCCATCACCACCCCGGCCCCACTAGCCGACCGGCCCCGGGAACCCCGACCACGGCCCGGCTTCGTCCACCGCTGGGAATGCCCCGACTGCGGCACCCACACCCGCTACCCCGCCTGCCCCACCTGCACCGCCGCGCGTCAAGCCGCCCTTGACACCCAACCGACGAAACCAGCAACGGCCAACCCTTACACCCGGCTACGCCGATGGGCGCACATGCTCGGCTACGGCGGCCACTTCCTCACCAAAGCCCGCCGCTACTCGGTCACCTTCCGGCTCCTGCGCGACACCCGCGTCGCCTTCCGGCGCCACGAGCACCAGGACCACAACCACCCCGATGCCAGCGGACCGCCCGCCGAGCAGGTCGACGAGGACACGACGCTCATCGTCGGCACCCTCACCTTCGCCGGAGTCGGCTGGCACACCTCGGGTGACGCGCTCCTCGCCAACACCGCCGCCGCTATGGCACGCGAGCGACGAACCACCGGCCGCGAAGAACTCGCCCACGAACTCGCCACTACCTCGGCCGGTATCGCGCCGGCCGCCGCTTGATCCCGACAGACCGAGGAGGTCACCCGTCATGAGCACCACCGCCCACCCCAATCCGGTCGTCCGGCTCGTCCCTCGTACCGGGACCGTCGTCGTCGAGCCGGTCACCTACACCGTCCGCGAGGTCGCCAAGCTCCTCGGCATCTCGCTGGGCAGCACCTACGCCCTCGTCCGCGACGGCACCATCCCGGCGACCCGCCTCGGGGGCCGCTGGCTGATCCCGCGTGCCCGGTTCCACGCCTGGCTCGACGGCGTCACCGAACAGCCCGCCGCCACCGGCACCGAGCATGGCCGGAGGCGCTGATGGGTTTCGTCCGCAAGACTCCGGCCGGTACCTTCCGCGCCTGCTGGCGTGATCCTGCCGGTGGGCAGAAGTCCAAGAGCTTCCGCACGAAGCGGGAGGCCAATGCCTTCCTCGCCGAGGTCGAGGGAAGCCTCAATCGGGGCACCTATGTGAACCCGCACGCCGGTCGTACCCGTTTCGGTGACTTCGCTTCGCAGTGGCTCGCCACCCGGGCGGTCGAGGCCCGTACGACTGAGCGGACTGTCTCCATGCTTCGCACGCACGTCCTGCCGAAGTGGGGTGACTGGCCGCTCGGGAAGGTTGACTTCATGTCGGTGCAGGAGTGGGTGACCGGTCTCGGTCGGGATCTCGCGCCCGCCACCGTGGCCAAGTCCTACCAACTGCTGTCGATGATCCTCAAGACGGCGGTGCAGGCACGGCTGATCGCCACCAACCCCGCCGAGGGGGTGAAGCTGCCGCGTGATCGGTCCCGCGACGTCAAGCCGGTGACGATCAGTCGGGAGGACTTCTTCGGTCGGCTGCTTCCGGCGGTCCCACCTCGGCATCGGGGGATCGTCTCCGCTGCCGCTGGGGCCGGTCTTCGCTGGGGGGAGTGCGCCGGCCTGACGTGGTCGTCGGTGGACCTCGACCGGGCATCGCTGCGCGTCGTCCAAGTGGCCGAGGAGACGCACGGCGGGATCGTGCTGCGCCCGTACCCGAAGAGTCGCGCCGGGGTCCGGACCGTGCCGCTACCGTCCTTCCTCCTGGCCGCGCTCCGCGAGCTGCACACCGCCGCCGACGATCCCGACCCGCGAGCCCTGGTCTTCCGCGACCGGGTCGGCCGGCCACTCCGACGCTCGAACTTCCGGCGCCGGGTGTGGCTGCCGTCGCTGGTCCGCGCCGGGCTGCTCGGCCAGGTCGTCAACACCGGCCCCCACCGGTACCGCGCGACCTGGCCGGACCGGGAGGGCATCGAGTGGTCGGCCGAGTTCACCACCGAGCGGGAGGCCGTCGCCTGCGTGGCGGCCAAGGCTTCCGGCGGGATGCGCTTCCACGATCTGCGGCACGCCTACGCCACCTGGCTGGTCACCGACGGCGTTCCGATCAACCTCGTGCAGCGGGTCATGGGTCACGAACAGGCGTCGACGACGCTCAACCGCTACACCCACACCCCGGACGACTACGCCGCCCGCGTCCTGGAGGCGTTCAACGGCTCTGCTGCCTCTCTGCTGCCTCCGACCGGAGAAACGCCCTCGGGGAGCCTGCTCGACGGGGACGGAGATGACCTGTGATCTGCGGCGGAACGCTCACGGCGCAAAGGGACGACCCCCGTCGGGGGGATGCGGCCTCAAGCTGTCAGCCGGTAGTAGCTGGTGGCGGGCCGCGTCGGCAAGCAGGTGCCGGACGCCGGCGGTTCGCGTTAAGGGTCGACCCCTGCCGACGTTCGTGCTGCCTTCTCGCTGCTTCGCTGCCTGACGCCTCACCTACAGGTTCTCTGCTCCCTGTCCGTGCATGTCCGGCAACAGATGTCCTCTCGGATTTCCGTCGCCGCTAAGGCTCGTCAGTGGCCTGTCGTCTGGTGGCGTTGCTGTCGACAGTCATGCTGCTGACGACCTGGGGCCGCATCGCGCTTGGGGAAAGCACCCTCACCACGCTGCTAAACCGCCACGGGCTATGGCCGCTAGACCCAGGCCCACTGCGGTCGAGGGCAGTCGATATGGTGCCGCACAGTAAACGAGCTCCATGTCTCGGGAGGTGCCGGATGAGCGAAGCGGGGAAGAAGAAGCCCTCGCCGCTGCGCGGGCTCCTGGTCGTCCTCGTCGTCCTCCTGATCATCCCCGGCACCCGCCATATGGTGATCGACTTGGCGATCAATGTCGGCTGGCTGATCCTGGCCCTCGTTATCCTCGTCGTTGTCGTGGCCGCCATGGTCAAACCTCGGTAGAGGCTCTGCCACCCAGGGTCCGTCCGTCAGGGATGCGAAACCCGGAACCTCCGGTGGCCGATGGATCATCTCAAATCGGACGGATCGGCATCCTGGCCTGCACGAGGTATCTCGTTGCCTTACAGCCTGGCTATTGGCCACGATCTGACACATCGAGGCCTGGGGACGTGCCCGTGCGCTACAAATACGAGCTGTGGACCATCTGCCCACCGATAAAGCCTCCCTCCCACCCGCGACCGTGGCGATCTCGCCTGCGTCGGTTGCCGACTCTGACGTTCCGGAGCTAAGGCAGTGGCACATCGGCTGGGCAATTGGGGTCGCGGTCGTTGCTGCTGTGCTGGCCGTCGCCGGGCTAATCGTTGCTGCTCTCTGGTACGCGGGTTACCCGTCGTTCAGTCGGGACGGCGCAGTAACCGCGGGGACCCTGTTCGAGCTTTTTAAGCTCGCCTTCGCTATGGTAGCGGGAGTAGGCGGTGTGGTGGCCCTGGTTGTTGCCTATAGGCGGCAGCGCGTGGCGGAGCACACGAACAAACTGGCCGAGCTTGCCCACAAACTCGCTCAAACAGCAGATGTCCGCGCGGAAGTGAGCAAGGCGCTCTCGCAGGCGGCCGACGAGCGCGCAAAGATCGAGACCGACCGGAACGGTGTCCGGTTGTTTAACGAGCGGTTTGCCAAAGCCTCCGAGCAGCTCGGTTCGGAAAAGCCAGCAGTACGTCTCGCCGGCGTGTATGCGATGGCTGGGTTAGCAGACGACTGGCAAGATGGCCGGCAAACGTGCATTGATGTGCTATGTGCTTACCTTCGGATGCCCTATACCCCTCCTGAGGACGAAGGATGGCAGCCGTCAAACGGAGTGGATTCAGGCGACTACGTACTGCCGAGAGAGTTCAGTCAAGACGTCCTCTCCGCTCGACAAGAGCGCCAGGTACGCCACACGGTGATCCGCCTCATCGGTGCTCACCTACGCCTTGAGGTTGAGAACCCGGCGTCCTGGTCTGGCCATGACTTCGACTTCACCGGCGCCGTCCTCGACGGCGGCGACCTAAGTGCAGCCAGATTCACCGGCGGGCGGGTGTCGTTTGACCGAGCGGAATTCAGCGGCGGGGTCGAGGTTTCTTTCGCTGAAGCGAGCTTCAGCGGCGCAAACGTTTCCTTTGTAGGGGCTAAGTTCTGCGGCGCAGAGGTGCTCTTCACCCGTGCCGCGTTCGCCGGGGGGCAGGTCTGGTTTCAGGACGCTGAGTTCACTAAAGGGCTTGTGGTCTTCGACAGTGCGGCGTTCACCGGCAGTCGGGTCTTCTTCGGCCGATCTACATTCGCTGGCAGCCATGTAATATTCATCGGAGCAGGTTTCGCAGGGGGATGGATCTCGTTCTGGGCAGCCAAGTTCCGGGGCGGGAGTCTCCGGTTTGAGAGCGCCGTCTTCGATGGCGCTGACGTGCGGTTCGATGCCGTGGCGTTCGAGGGGGCGGATGTGTCCTTTGCAGGCGCGGACCTCCAGGTACCGCCGGCGTTCGACCCCTGGCCGGCTGACGATCCTCCCACCGGTCTCGTCATGCCACATCCTTAACAACGGGCCTCGACGGGGACGGAGACGACCGGTGACCTGCCGCGGCGCGCCCATGGAAGGGCCCGTCGGCGGGGAGATGGTGTCAAGCTGTCGCGTGATGTCCGGCGGTGGCAGCCAGTAGCGGCGAGCAGGCGTCGGAGGCTACTGGTTCGCGTCCGGGCTCGACCCGCGTCGACGCTTGTGCTGCCTTGCGCCTCAGCGTCAAGTCTTCGGACGTTAATGCGCTCGGTCAGGCGCTTGTCGTTGCTGGTTTGGCGGAGTGCCACGCAACGCACGTACTGTGCTGGCGATCCGGCTGGCAGCTTGATCAGACGGTTCATGCTCCCAGACCCTGATGACGGTCCAGCCCGCAGCTTCGAGGACTGCGTTCGTCTCAACGTCTCGTCGACGGTTGGTAGCTACCTTCTCCGCCCAGAACTCTGCGTTGGTCTTGGCAACCGTGTGATGTTCGGGACAGCCATGCCAGAAGCATCCGTCGAGGAACACGGCGAGCCGGAGCCGAGGAAAGACCAAGTCCGCCGTCCGGCGAACCGCCCGGATGGGGCGTCTGCCTACGTAGAAGCGAAGTCCAAGGGCATGCACGGCCCGCCGTAGACGCACTTCAGGCTGGGTATCACGCCCCGTGTTCGCCTGCATACATTTTCGTACCGCTGGCGACGACGCCCAGGATTGATCAGACATTTGTTCTATTCCACCGGTGCGGCTAGGGGATACTCACGTGTGCGGAGGCTAGTATGTCGCGGATGAGCGACAGTCCCAGCATGATCGATCTCTTCGCGGGATGCGGCGGCATGACCGTCGGCTTCCACGCGGAGGGTTACCGTCCCGCGCTCGCCGTCGAATGGGACCTGGCGGCTGCCGCCACGTACGCGGCCAACTTCGGAGAGTCACACACTCACTGGGGAGACATCGCTGAGGTCACGGAGGAGAGGATCCCGCAGGCCGACGTGATCATCGGCGGACCTCCGTGCCAGGGCTTCTCAAACCTGGGCAGCAAGGACGTGGACGATCCTCGGAACAAGCTCTGGAAGGAATACCTGCGGTTCGTAGTGACGGCTCGACCACAGGTCTTCGTCATCGAGAATGTCGAGCGGTTTTCAAAAAGCAGCGAGTTCCAGCTTCTGCTCGACGAGGCCGACCACGGCATCATCAAGGAGTACCAACTCACCCCCGGGGTCCTGCTCGCCGCGGACTACGGTGTAGCGCAACGTCGTCCACGCACCATCGTGATCGGCTCGCGAGTCGGTAAGATCCCCCTCCCGTCACCGACCCATGCGAAGGCCCCGATGAACGGACTGAAGCCGTGGGAGACGGTGCGCAGCCGCATCGCAGGGCTGGACGAACGGCCGGCCACGACAGAACTGCCGCAGACGATGACGGAGTACTTCGGCCAACGCATCCGCGGGGTCTTCAAGGGAAGTGAGATCCACTTCGGGCGCAACCCCACACCGCTGTCCCTGGACCGGTACGACCACATCCCACCCGGTGGCGGCCGCTTCAACCTCCCTGACCATCTGCTGTCAAGATGCTGGCGGGAGAAGAAGACCGGGACGACGGACGTCATGGGACGCATGCGCTGGGATGCCCCCTCGTTGACCATCCGTACAGAGTTCTTCAAGCCGGAGAAGGGTCAGTACCTGCATCCGCAGTGGGACCCAGACGACCCCGCACGTCGGGTCAACCGCGTCATCACGCACTACGAGGCGTCCCTGTTGCAGGACTTCCCCAAGGAGTACCTGTGGTGCGGGTCGAAGACCGAGATCGCGAAGCAGATCGGCAACGCCGTCCCGTCAGGTCTCGCTGCGGCGATCGCTCGGCACATCAAGCCCTGGCTGACCTGACGCGGCAGCCAGCGAGCATGGCGCGTTGACCGAGGGAGGCATCGCCGGCAATCTCCGTGGATGCCATTTCCACAAGATCCGCTCTTCCTGGCTGAGGCAGCGGAGGAGCCGGCGACTCTCCGCACGCGCGCACGGCGGGTCCGACCGCCCCGTCCCACTACAAAGGGCCGACCGCGACCGGCTATCGGACCTGACGAGTTCGTCACCGACGCCAGGCCACCTACACGCGATGATGACCCCGAACTCTGGACCGTCCGAGATGCGCTCATGGAGCTGGATCCCGACGGCGTGCGAACCGGGTACGCCATCCGGGAGGCCCTTGATCAGATCTACGACGGCCAGCGCACCGGCCGCTGGGACTACACGCAGCTGCTGAAAACCGAGAAAACCCATATGGGCACACTCGTCGAGATTTGGCTTCAGCGAGAGTTTTGCTTCGAGGACGGCATCGATCTGGACTACCTGATTGCAGGCGCCGACGTCGACTGCAAATGGTCACTCAACCTGTACGAGTGGGAGATCCCCATTGAGATGTACAGGTACGGGCCGAAAATTGCGCTCGTCGTATGGGGAAACGACTACACGGCGCACTGGGCGGCTGGGCTGATACGCATTTCAGAGGAGGTTCTGAGAGAAAAGGGTAAGCAACGCGACGGCAAGCGCAAGCTCAATAATCGCGGTCGGGACCGCATCCTCTGGCTTCATCGAGAGGCCGAGCTTGTCAAGAACACCCTCTTGCACATACGTAACCCTGCGAAGCGAGACAGCATTGTCTATGCCGACGCCGGTCAGACGGCCGTCAACAATCTGTTCCGAGAACTCACCGGCGAGCTGGTCAACAGAGCAACGGTTCTGACCGCCGCACAGCAGGTTGACAGCGCGAAGCGGGTTCGTGACGCGCGTAAGCACCTCCGGCCCGATGGGATCGTAATCTTCGGCCACTACAACCCCCACCCGCGCATGGCGGCTGAACTGCATCTGCCGACACCAACCCTGGGCAGGTTTGTCAGCACACGAGTAGCTCCTTGGAGGACGGGCGACCCAGAGCCCCACACCGAAATCCAAGGGAGCAGATGGCGCCGAGCGCGCTCCTCAGACCCTGTAACGCCAGCTCCGCTGCTACCGCGCCAGTCGAGAGAACAGAGCTGAAGATGACCCACCAGGGAGCAGGGCGATGAAGATTCGCCCTGCTCCAACTGGACCGGCACGAGCCACCTGACTGCATCAGCTCGCCACCCCGTACGGATCGCCGCACACTCCCGTGCTTGATCCGAGACAGGCGGTGTGGCGACCCGGCGCGGCTTGGCGGTCAGCCGGGACTCCGTCCGGACAACCCGTGGCGGGCTTGTGGACACGCTCACCGATGGGCGGGCCGTGGAACAGCTCCACGTCATCGTCGCTGTCTGCTCCCTGCTCGCTGGTCAGGGGAGGCATCGTGGCGCAAGTCGGGATGACGGTATGCGATGTCATGAGACCTGTCCTCGCTCGGCACTGCGAGCCAAGGAGCAGGATGTGGGATCCTTCCTACATCTGATCGCCCTGAGCAGGAGCTAGCATGCCGCGTGAAATCCGCCCGCTAGAGACGCTGACATCAAATGACACCCAAGCATGGGTGAAGCAACGTGTTATCAACGTCATCCGGAGTTATCACAATGCGGCTGACGTCATCGCCGAGCCGATTCAAAACGCTGTTGACGAGGTCCTCTCCGCTGATGGGATCGGTGACGTCGGCCGGGTTCGGATCATTCTCGACACTGACGAAAACACGATTTCTGTGCGCGACAATGGGCGCGGCATCTCAAGTGAGAACATCGAGAAGTGGCTCGCTCCCGATGTTGGAAGTAAACGCGCCGACTTCCTCGCCGGCCTAGTTCGGGGCCATAAAGGTGTCGGCCTAACGTTTTTGGCTTATGGATTCAATCACTTCGAGCTTGAATCTCGCACCTTGGAGGGGGAACACTACCGACTCCGCCTGGAACACGGGCGCGCATGGGTGGAGAGCCCGGAAGACGGAACTCCCCCCGTGGGGCAGCTCGATGAGAACATCGCGGCGGGACGAATTGATGGCACCGGAACGATCGTAACCGTCAGCCTCAGCCCTCAAACAGAGCCTCGCAGTCTGAGGCACGCCTTTCCGACCGTCGATTACGCCGTCACGGCAATCCGGAATCAAACGGCGGCGGGCATCGTCGAGCCGCCTAACGTCATCAAGAAGCGCGAACTCGAAGTGACCCTCGAATACAAGGCGAAGTCCCAGACCACTACCGTCGTAATTCCTTCGGAATACCGCTATCCACACGACGGCCTGGCAGCAGGCATGAAGGTCCTCAACCTTGGCAAATGGCTCACTCAGAACAAGAATTCCGAACCCGGCGCCAAGGAGAAGAAGGCCTACCATGCCTGTTACTGGGTTTTCACTCCTGACGACCTTAAGGAACTGATCGGCGCAAGAACTGGTGAGCAGCTCGCGGAGCCGGAAGAGGTAGCCGCGTTCTTAACGGACCACCAGGTTCACGTGTATGCGCTCTTCTCTTACAGCGCGTCCTATCGGGACCAGCTAGGGGTTGCATGGAAGATCCCGGGGAACCGCAAGGCACTTCACTTCCCCAGTTTGCGGGTTGCAACGGACGGCATGATCTCGTCGTGGACGCGTGAGATTACCCTAACCCACCGCGGGTTCAACGTCGATCGGACCTGGCTGCTGTACAGCCTCCGAGGAATCGAACCAGACCTGGGTCGAAAAGATTTCCCGCCCAACGTACACGATTTCTTGAAGATCTCGGAGGAGGTAATCGCCAATAGAGTTGCCGAGCAAGCGAGGCCATTCCTCCGCGTCAGTCCGCCAAGAACCGCACCGACTCAGCCAGGATACGAGCCCCCTGCAGTCAAGGCGTTCAAGCGCCGAGAGAAGCCCCTGAGCCCTGGCGCCCTCCCCGAGTTCGGCGAAATTGCGCTGCAAACAGAGCCGCAGTCGGAGCAGGATGTCATCGCTTTGTACAACGAATTAGTTGGCATGGGCATTCTTCGCCACCTCCAACCCGTGTTCTTCAGTGGCTTCGACTTTTACGATTCGTACTTCGAGTACAAATCAGAATTGTCTCCCACTTCCGTGGCGGAGAGGTTGCCAGGGACGGACGAGCTTGATCCGCGCCACCGGGAAGGCGTAGCCGAATTTAAGCTGACTGCCGACAGCATCCTTGCGGATATTGTGGCCGGTGTTAAGCAGTGGACGGACATGACTTTTCTTGTCTGCTGGAAGATCGGCACCGACAAGAAAAGTGGAGGCGATGAGGTTACATTCGCCGAATGCGACAGTCCAATCGATCGAAGATACCATGGCGTAACCCACCTCGCACGCCTCCAGTCAGCTGGAGAAGCGACTGTATTTGTTATTGCCTTGGCAGATTTCCTCCGCATCATGGCCACCGAGGAATAGCGACGCAAGACCGAGTGCCGACTAAGGGACGGTCCTGTTCCAGACCGCCCTTAGTCGCGCTCTTGTAGGTTGGGACAGGAACACCTCCAAGGCCAGATGCCGCCGCCCGAATAGCTGGTCGGCGAGTTGCCGCCTACAAGTCGGTCGTCGCTTAGATGCCCAGCATCTGGCATGTCTGCGCTGCACAGCGTATTCAGCCTGCTGGCGCAATCCTTCATCCCGTGTGCCGTCGACCCGCCCTTCTGGGGAGCGGGCCGCCGCCCGGCCCGCCATGTCAAGCGGACCTTGACGCACGGTCGGGACGCTGGCGGGTCGGGCGGGGGTCTGCTCGGCTTGCCCGGGTCGATGGCAGGCGGGATGGCCTACCGCAACCGCCCACGGACCGCGACCCGCTGGCGGGCCCCGGCCATCCTGGAGCCGGAGCGCCCCCGCCGGAGGCGCCCTAACCGCAGCCCCGCGACCGCCGCCAGCTCGCCGACGCGGCCGGAGGGCGCTCCCCTACGCCGCGCGGGCTCATGGCCGCGCGGCCCGGCCGGCTGCCGCCCCAAACCCGACCCGGCCAACGGCCTGTCGTCATCCGGCGGCCCCTTGGGCTTCCCGCTTTCCGCGCCAGCCGAGGGCACTGGGCATGATCGCCCGGCCATCCCCCGGCCGGGCGATCATGACGCCCTATCGGCGGCGCGTGCGGCCCGTGGCGGGCCGCCTTGAAGACGTACAGAAACTTTGAACCACATCGCCGGCAGCCCGGCCGGCCCTACCTCGGCGGCTGCGTGGCTGCGTCGCCAGACTGCTCCCGCCACTGGCCGCCATCGGCCTGAACGAGCCGCCGCACCATCTGTCGAGCCTCGCCCTCGGTGTCGAACTCCCACCGCAGCACCCTGCCCGTCTCGGAATCACCGGCCCTGGCAACGACCTGCCACCGAACCTCTCGGGCAAGCCACACGTCACGGCGGGTCAGCCGTCCCCAAGTGCCGTTCCACCAGCGTGCGACCAGCTCCTTCGCCACACTCGCGATCGTACAGGTGTACGACTCTCGGCTTTCAAGGTCTAACTCTCACGCTCGTGCGCCTCGACTTGCCTAGTGCGCCTAATGCGAGAATGGCCGGGTGGAAGCTGGCCCCGACCTAACCGCGGAGTGGTGGACGACCTCCGACGTTGCTGCGTACCTCGGCGTCAAGGTGGCGACCGTCAGCAACTACCGGAAGCGGGGCCAGATGCCGGAGCCCGATACGACGGTCGGGCGCACTCACATGTGGCGCCCGAGGCGGGTCATCGAGTGGCACCAGAGCCGGCCTCGTCCTGGTGTTGGCGGTCGGCCTATCCAGGACGGCAACCCGGACGGAGTCAGCTCGCGCTGAGGGTCCGAACCTCGTCAAGGTAGGAGACGGCCTCAGGCTCCTTCGGGTAGCGATCCCGCAGAAGGGTCGCCAGCTCCTTGGAGCACATCAGCAGCGATGGCAGCGATTTGCGGTCGCCACTCAACGCCCTGCGGCCGTACGACACCGCCTGGTCGAGATCCCCGCTGCGCGCTGCCACGACCCCGAGTGTGATCCGGGCTTCCGCGTTGCGCATGGGCTTGCGTTCGGTCCCGTCCGGGTCCGTGGACGAACGGATGACCTCACGGGCGTACATCTCCGCGAGACGGTCCTCACCGGCGATCCGGTAGCAGTCCATCGCGTAGAAGTCGAACTTCGCTGGGTCCACCACGAAGTGATGGTCGGTGTCCTCCGGGTACGGCAACGATTCCAGCAGGGTTCGGCCCCTGTCTAGCGCTGTTTCCACCTGCCGCCTGTCGCCGAGCCGAGCCCATGCCTTAGCGCGCTGCGCCGTCAACTGGACCGCCGCGCCGTCGCGAGCTGCTATTGCCTCGCCGGCTTCGGCGGCTGCGATGACGCCTCGGTAGTCGCCTTGGGTGAGCGCATACCAGGCACGCATCTCGTAGGCCCACCCAGAGATGGCAGCATTTCCCGCTTCGTTGCCCAGCGTCAAGGCGGCCTTGCGGGTGCCCTCGGCAATGCGGCGTAGCCCCATATCGTACTCCACACAGCCAACCAGCAGCGCCACCCATCCTGCGAGACTTAGCACCTCCTGGTGCTGGGCAAGAGTCAGCCGACGATCCATCAAAGCAGTGATCCGGCGAAGCCAAGCCCGGCCCTCCACCCGAAGCTGTTCCGATTCCATGTAGGGGTATTCGCAGCAGAGCCGATCGGCAGTGATTCGGAGTGCTTCCAACGTGGCTGTCGATACATCAGAGCTGCGTAGGCGTGCCAGAATCTCGACAGTCTCCATGCCGGTGCCAGCAATCAGCGCCGCGTCAGCCTCATGAGGTGTCGCGGGCGGGAAGAATGCGGCAGTCACGGTGCCGAACGTTTTCGCAATCAGCGCCTTGTAGAAGCCGTCAGGCTCGGAGCTTCCCGCCTCCCACCGCTTCCAGTTCCGTAGCAGCGTGCTATCGGTCGGAAGCTGCTCGGCGGCGTGCACTCGCATCGCCCGGACGGCCTCTCCCTGTGACCACCCCCGGGCAGTGCGCTCAGCCCTGAGCCTGGTCGCCCAGACGGGTCGGTCGAGGTCCGCAGCCACGTCAGCCATACCGCCAGTATCGCCCCGATCGCGGGGACATGGCGAGGGGACTTGGACCTGTCACCGCAGTGACACCTGTCGTTCTACCGCAGCGAAAGAGATCGTTGTATGTGCCAGCGAAACGCCGAACCGATTCCATCAAGGGTCTGGCGTAGTACCAACTCAGTTGGTACTTTGATGGCAAGGCAGTCATCCAACAAGGGATGCGCCTAGACACAGGAGGTTTGTTGTGAAGCTGTACGTGGACACCGCGAGCAAGCAGGTCCAGGTGACGAAGGACCCGGAGCCGAAGAACGACCAGAACGGTAACCAGCGGTCGGAGAAGAACACTGGCCGGCTCATGTGGTCGACCCAGGTCTTCGTTCTCGACGAGACCGGCGGCGAGATCATCACCATCACCACGGCGGGTGAGAAGCCGAGCGTGACGGTGGGGCAGCTCGTCGCTGTCGAGCAGTTGGAGGCCATTCCGTGGGCGACCAACGGGCGCAACGGCGTCGCGTTCCGTGCCGTGTCGCTGAAGCCGAAGGCTGGCACCTCGGCGGCGAAGTAGATTCCTCGTTCCACCTGCAACTGTGTGAGCTTCTGGTGTCTGACGCGCATCGCGCGTGAAGCGGCCTGAGTCCGCTGTATCTGTTCCGATCTGGTCCGGGAGCGTTTCTGGCTCCTACTCTCCCGGCCCTGGCAACCCGTGGTTGCCGTTCTCGAAAGTGTGGCGCGGGGTCGGTACTGGCTCCTACACCTGCCGGCCCCGTCTGCCCTTCCAACCTGTCTGCCCTCAACGTAGGGAGTGGTTGTCATGCCCGTTTCCGCCATCGTGTTCGCCGTCGTCGCGGCGACCCTCTACGCCGGTCACCAGGTGGCCGATCACGTGTTCGGCCAGTCCGACAAGCAGGCCGCGCACAAGGCCGCGCCCGGCTGGCACGGCTGGAAGCACCTGCTCGGCCACGTCGTGGCCTACCACCTCGTGGTGATCGTCATGCTGACGGTCACCATCGCCGCGCTCGATCTGCCCGTCACCGCCGGCGGCATGGCTGCCGGGTTGGGCTTCTCCGCGATCAGTCACGCGTTCCTCGACCGGCGCTGGCCGGTGCGCTGGCTACTCACCCACACCGCAAGCGCCGACTTCGCCGACCGGCAGGCCCCGATCTGCGGCATGTACCTGGCCGATCAGTCCCTGCACGCGGCGTGCCTGTGGGTGTCCGCGCTGCTCATCGCCTGCCTGTAGAAACCCCATCCCTGAGAACCGGAAGGAGCCCGTCATGGGCCGCACGTACCTGTTCAGCGAGGACGCCAACGGCCGCGTCCGTGAGGTCAAGGTCGACCCGAAGCACCTCGACAAGCAGCTCCGGGAGGAACGCGCCGCCGGGCGCACCCCCACCGTCCTCGACGAGGACGAGCGCATCCGCTTCGGACAACTCACCAACGACCTGAACAACCGCCGCTGACCTGACCGGCGGACAGGAAAACGAGCGCGGGGCCGGTACTGGCTCCTACACCTGCCGACCCCGCTCTCTCCAACCCATCCAGCCCAATCACTTGGGAGGACGTGTCGTGTCCAAGTCTAGCCCTCGCCGCTCCTTCGGACGGAAGGCCAACGGCACCATCACCGTCATCGAGGCCAAGGTCCACCGGTCCTCGGCCCGCAACGCCCGGTTGGCGTTCATCCTCACGGCGGTCATCGTCGGCCTTCTGTCGGCCGTGGTGGCCGCTTCCTCCATCCACCCCATCCTCGCCGTCTTCGTCGGCGCCCTCATCGGGGTTCCCCTCGGCGGCCTGGCCTGGCTGCTCGTGCGCATCTGGCCGGTCCTGCGGCTGCTGTGGTGGTGGACCCCCGAAATCGGGATCACCACCGCCCTTGGTGCCGCCTGGGTGCATCTGGTCAACCACACCTCAACCCCGATCACCCTGCTGGTGGTCGCCCTGGTCGTCGGCGTCCCCGCCGGCCTGCCGGTGTCCCGCCGGTTCCTGGCCGCCTGGACCTGGTGCCTCGTGGTGCGGCACCGGCTGCGCGTGTGCTTCGCGCAGTTCATCATCGCCAACCAGTCCGGCAGCCTGCCGCTCATCCTCTGGGCCAAGCCCACCCCCGTCGGCGAACGGGTCTGGGTCTACCTGCGCCCCGGCCTGTCCCTGGCCGACCTGGAAGGCCGCCTCGACCGCATCGCCGTGGCCTGCCACGCCTCCACCGCGCTGATCGAGCGGGCCTCCGACCGTAACGCCGCCTACCTGCGGTTCGACATCAAACGCCGCGAGGTTCTCACCGCCCAGGTCGGTTCCCCGCTCGTCGACGTCATCGACCCCGACACCCCGGCAACCGAGCGGATCCCGGCCACCGTGCCCACCGCCCTGGACCTGCCCGACATCGACGCCCCCACCGTCACCCTGCCCACCCAGGGCAGACCGGCCGCCAAGAAGCCGCCGGCCACGACCGCCAACGGCAGCAAGCCCGCGGCTTCCACCGCCAGTGACGTCGACGACGTCTCCGACTGGATCTGACCTTCACCCAACCCGGTCGCGGAGAGCCCTGCGGGGTTCGTTCGTGTGGCTCTCCGCGCCCACACCTCGCCCAAGGAGGGCAACCATGACCACCACACCCGCCCCGACGTCGGGGGTTCCGGTGGGGCCTGGCCTGTCGATGTTCGACCCCATGTTCGTCGGCATCGACGAGTTCGGTCACCCCGTCTACATCACCCTCGCCTACCGCAACCTCCTCGCCGGCGGCGAACCCGGCGGAGGCAAGTCCGGTCTCCTCAACACCATCGCGGCTCACGCCGCGCTGTCCGTCGACAGCCGCCTGGTGCTGCTGGACGGCAAGCTCGTCGAACTCGGCCAGTGGGAGGACTGCGCCGACGCGTTCATCGGCCCCGACATCACCGCCGCCCTCGACATCCTCCGCCGCCTCCAATTGGTGATGAACAACCGCTACGCCTGGCTGCGCGCCCACGGCCGCCGCAAACTCACCGCCGCCGACGGCCTGTCCGTCATCACCGTCCTCGTCGACGAAATCGCCTACTACTCCGCCACCGTCGGCACCAAGCAAGAACAGGAAGAGTTCGTCGCTCTCCTGCGCGACCTGGTCGCCCGTGGCCGTGCCGCCGGCATCCCGGTAGTGGCCGCAACGCAGCGGCCGTCGTTCGACATCATCCCCACCTCGCTGCGGGACCTGTTCGGCTACCGGGCCGCGTTCCGCTGCACCACGCCGAACACCTCCAACATCGTGCTCGGGCACGGCTGGGCCGAGCAGGGCTACACGGCCACCGACATCGCCCCCACCAACCAGGGCGCCGCCTACCTCATCGCCGAAGGCGGCACCCCGAAGCGCATCAAGGTCGCCTACCTCACCGACGCCCAGATCGCGGGCATCGCCGACTACGCCGCCTGGATCCGCCGCCCCCGCCCGTTACCGACCCTGATCCCGGACCTGACCCGGGTGGATTTCGAGGTGGCGGCATGACCACCCGCGAACAGGCCTACGCCAAGGCCAACCAGCAGCGTGCCGCCCAGTACGTCGAGATCTGGATCGTCGCCCAACCCGGCGAGATCGCCTCAATGGTCCAGGTCGCCTCGGCCAGCGGCCGACTCGTCTACCTCGGCTCACCCCACCCGGTGGGCGGCGACGACACCCGCCAACGCCGCTACCTGCGGCTCCGCACCCGATAGCAGTCGACGGAACCGGCCTCAGCCGTGGAAAGCAGTCCGGTTCCGCCGACCTCCACCAACAGCCCCGAAAGGACGTGGCTGCCATGAAGGCTACCCAACACCCGACCACCGCAGCTCAGGTCACACCCGCTGACCTGCTGCGGATGGCTGTCCTCTACCTCCGCCGGCACGGCTGGCACCAGGGCACCTACTACGCACCCACCACCGACACCCCCACCCCGGCGGCCTGCGCCGTCGGGGCCATCGGCATGGCCTGCGCGGGACACCCGGTCAAGCACTTCTCCGACCTGCGCACCGACGACCGGCCCACCTACCTCGACGCGATCGCGGCCCTGACCGACTACCTCGACCAGCACTACCCCATCCACCTCGTCGACGACGACGGCTACTGGCTCGACGAACACACCTCCCCCTACTCCTGGAACGACGACCCGGCCTGCACCGCAGAGCACGTCATCGCCGCCCTCGAAGGCGCGGCAAAGGAATGGGATCGCCTCCACACCCAGGAAGGCGGAAACCGATGAACACCGTCAAGAAGACCTTGACACCGCATCTGCCCCGGCAGCGGCGCCGGGACGTCGTCGAGAACGACGCCTTCGCCGCCTTCGCCCGGCGCATCATCCGCGCCCACGGCCGCCGCGTCGCTGACGGCGACGTCGAAGCCCTCCGCGACCTCGTCGCCCTCTCCACCGACCTCGACCGCGCCATCACCGACGCCGTCGTCGGCCTACGCCGGTTCGGCTACTCCTGGGCCGAGATCGGTCAGCGTCTCGGCATCTCGCGGCAGGCCGCCCAGCAGCGCTGGGGAGACCGGCCGTGACCACCTTCACCTACGACCCGGCCAACCCCGCCGAGGAATTCCCCACCTACCCGTTCCGGCTCGCCCCGGACGGGCTGGCCACCCGCCGACAGTTGCGCGCCGCCGGACTCCGGCCCGGAGGGCATCACGCGGTCGCGCAGATCCTCTGGCGTCGCGGTAAGCGCGTCGCCTACCTCTACCGCCTCGACCTCGCCGCACCCAAACGCATCGCCACCCCCGCCCAGCGGGAGGCCATCGCCAAAGCCCTGCTCGCCCGACGGACCTGCCGCGACTGCGGCCAGGTCAAGCCCTACTACATCCCCCGCCGCTACGGCTGCTGCCTCGACTGCCACGGAGGCCACTGATGACCACCACCGCCGTCAACTTCGCCGCGCAGGAGCGGATGACCCCGGACGACTACGTCGTCACCGCCATCGCCCGGGACTTCGCCGCCCGAGGCGAACTGTCCTTCGAACGGTTCCTGTCCGGCTACTACGCCGAAAGCCTGCGCATCATCCACGACGCCCACCTCACCCAGTGCACCGCCGGACCCGAGCAGCACTGCCCCACCTGCAACGGCATCCGCGTCGGCCTCGCCGGACTCGCGGCCGAACAGCGTGCCGTCACCACCGGGCAGGTGCCCCATGACCACTGACCGACCCACCGGTCCGCGTATTGAGGGCCTGGTCCTGGTGCTCATCCTCATCGCCGTCGCCGGATTCGCCGGTGCCGCTTCCTTCACCCACGTCAAAGACTGGACCCTCGCCAACTCCCCGGCGGGGACGGGCGCGTGGTTCGGCTGGGCGAATGCCGTCATCTCCGAGCTGGTCCCTATCGCCTGTCTGCTGACCATCCGCCGACGCCGCCGCACCGGCGCGCCCATCGGCTACCCGCTGTTCCTGCTCATCGCCGCCGCCAGCCTCTCCCTCGCCGCACAACTCGCGGTCGCCAAACCCGGCATCTCCGGCTGGCTCCTGTCCGCCGTCCCGGCCCTGGCGTTCATGGCCCTGGTCAAACTCGTCCTCGCCCCCGCTCCGACGGGGCAGAGCAGCACTGCGCCGGCCGAACCCATCCGCGTCCAGGTGGCCGAGCAGGTCACCACGGAGCCGGTACCACCGGCCGCCATCACCCCGGCCGCCGAGCCGGAACCCGTCACCAAACCGACCATTGCGCCGGAACCCGTCTCCGCACCGGCCGAGCCGGTCGACGTCCCTGTCCCCTCTCATCTGCTGCCAATGGCCCGGTTTGCCGCCGTGCAGCACGAACAGGCCACCGGCCAACCCATCACCCCGGCCGAGCTGGCCGACCGCCTCGACGTCACCCCACCCGTCGCCGGACAACTCCTGACCACCATCAGTGGTGGTGCCCGGTGAGCATCCACACTGTCGACGTCGTGCAGCTCCTGCACACCTGCCCGGCCGAGCCGGAGCCCCACCCCTACGACATCCGCCGGACCGTCATCGACGTCATCGACGGCGGGCCCTGCCGCAACCCGGTCACCATCCGCTGCGGCGACATTGTCACGCAGATCCCGTGCCGACGGCACGAACCGACCAAGCGCCAGTGCGGTGCCTGCCGGATCATCGTCATCGAACGCACCATCACCAACCTGCACCCCGTTGGGGTGGCCGGTTGATGGCCTCGACGCTGGACCTCACCCCCCGCGCCTCCGTGGCCCGGGGGGTGGGCTCGAACGCCGATGTCCCACCCGTCTACAGCTGGACCGCTGCCGGGGCCGCGTTCGAACGCGCCACCCGACCCGACTACTACGGCTGGCTCGAACACGTCCGCGCCGCCGCCGGCTGCACGCGTCCCATCCGCCTCGCCGGGCAGATCCTGACCGTCGAGCAGGCCACCGGCCGGGTCCTGGACTCCCGGCACACCGACGCCATGCCCGACGCCGCCATCTACACCGCCTGCGGCAACCGCCGCGCCACCGTCTGCCCCGCCTGCGCCCAGACCTACCAACGCGACGCCTTCCAGCTCCTGCGGGCGGGTTTGGTCGGCGGCAAAGGCGTGCCGGAGTCCGTGGCGTCGCATCCGGCGGTGTTCGCGACGTTCACCGCGCCGTCGTTCGGCACCGTCCACGCCCGGGTCGTGAGGCGGCACACCTGCCGCAACCGACGCCGCTGCGACTGCCGCGCCGAACCCTGCCACGCCCGCCGCGACACCGGACTCTGCCCCCATGGCCGACACGCCGTCTGCTGGGCACGCCACGAAACCGGCGACACCACGCTCGGGCATCCGCTGTGCCTGGACTGCTACGACCACGACCACCAAGTCGTCTGGAACATCTTCTCCGGCGAACTCTGGCACCGCACGAAGCAAGCCGCCGAACGCTGGCTCGCGAAACTCGCCCAACGCCGCGGCGTCCCTCGCGTCGAGGTGGTCACGGCCTCCGGCAAGACGCGCAAGGTCGCCCCGGTGCGGCTGTCGCCCGGGAAGGTCGCCGAACTGCAAGCGCGGGGAGCGGTGCACTTCCACGCCATCGCCCGCCTCGACGGCGTCGACCCCACCGACCCGCAAGCGATCGTCCCCCCGCCGGCCGGGTTCACCGTCGACGACCTCATCGACGCGCTGCGCCACGCCGCCCGGCAGATCGCCTTCCACACCCCGCCCCACCCCGACCGGCCCGACGGATGGCCCATCGCCTGGGGCAACCAAGTCGACCTGGAACCGATCGCCACCGACGGCTCCGGGGAGGTCACCGATGGCATGGTCGCGGGCTACCTTGCCAAGTACGCCACCAAAAGCACCGAGGCCACCGGGCACACCTCCACCCGCCTGACCGCCGACACCATCGGCGACTACGCCGACCCCGACGGCGACCACACCGCCCGCCTCATCGACGCCTGCTGGCGCATCGGCCGACCCATCACCACCCCGGCCCCACTAGCCGACCGGCCCCGGGAACCCCGACCACGGCCCGGCTTCGTCCACCGCTGGGAATGCCCCGACTGCGGCACCCACACCCGCTACCCCGCCTGCCCCACCTGCACCGCCGCGCGTCAAGCCGCCCTTGACACCCAACCGACGAAACCAGCAACGGCCAACCCTTACACCCGGCTACGCCGATGGGCGCACATGCTCGGCTACGGCGGCCACTTCCTCACCAAAGCCCGCCGCTACTCGGTCACCTTCCGGCTCCTGCGCGACACCCGCGTCGCCTTCCGGCGCCACGAGCACCAGGACCACAACCACCCCGATGCCAGCGGACCGCCCGCCGAGCAGGTCGACGAGGACACGACGCTCATCGTCGGCACCCTCACCTTCGCCGGAGTCGGCTGGCACACCTCGGGTGACGCGCTCCTCGCCAACACCGCCGCCGCTATGGCACGCGAGCGACGAACCACCGGCCGCGAAGAACTCGCCCACGAACTCGCCACTACCTCGGCCGGTATCGCGCCGGCCGCCGCTTGATCCCGACAGACCGAGGAGGTCACCCGTCATGAGCACCACCGCCCACCCCAATCCGGTCGTCCGGCTCGTCCCTCGTACCGGGACCGTCGTCGTCGAGCCGGTCACCTACACCGTCCGCGAGGTCGCCAAGCTCCTCGGCATCTCGCTGGGCAGCACCTACGCCCTCGTCCGCGACGGCACCATCCCGGCGACCCGCCTCGGGGGCCGCTGGCTGATCCCGCGTGCCCGGTTCCACGCCTGGCTCGACGGCGTCACCGAACAGCCCGCCGCCACCGGCACCGAGCATGGCCGGAGGCGCTGATGGGTTTCGTCCGCAAGACTCCGGCCGGTACCTTCCGCGCCTGCTGGCGTGATCCTGCCGGTGGGCAGAAGTCCAAGAGCTTCCGCACGAAGCGGGAGGCCAATGCCTTCCTCGCCGAGGTCGAGGGAAGCCTCAATCGGGGCACCTATGTGAACCCGCACGCCGGTCGTACCCGTTTCGGTGACTTCGCTTCGCAGTGGCTCGCCACCCGGGCGGTCGAGGCCCGTACGACTGAGCGGACTGTCTCCATGCTTCGCACGCACGTCCTGCCGAAGTGGGGTGACTGGCCGCTCGGGAAGGTTGACTTCATGTCGGTGCAGGAGTGGGTGACCGGTCTCGGTCGGGATCTCGCGCCCGCCACCGTGGCCAAGTCCTACCAACTGCTGTCGATGATCCTCAAGACGGCGGTGCAGGCACGGCTGATCGCCACCAACCCCGCCGAGGGGGTGAAGCTGCCGCGTGATCGGTCCCGCGACGTCAAGCCGGTGACGATCAGTCGGGAGGACTTCTTCGGTCGGCTGCTTCCGGCGGTCCCACCTCGGCATCGGGGGATCGTCTCCGCTGCCGCTGGGGCCGGTCTTCGCTGGGGGGAGTGCGCCGGCCTGACGTGGTCGTCGGTGGACCTCGACCGGGCATCGCTGCGCGTCGTCCAAGTGGCCGAGGAGACGCACGGCGGGATCGTGCTGCGCCCGTACCCGAAGAGTCGCGCCGGGGTCCGGACCGTGCCGCTACCGTCCTTCCTCCTGGCCGCGCTCCGCGAGCTGCACACCGCCGCCGACGATCCCGACCCGCGAGCCCTGGTCTTCCGCGACCGGGTCGGCCGGCCACTCCGACGCTCGAACTTCCGGCGCCGGGTGTGGCTGCCGTCGCTGGTCCGCGCCGGGCTGCTCGGCCAGGTCGTCAACACCGGCCCCCACCGGTACCGCGCGACCTGGCCGGACCGGGAGGGCATCGAGTGGTCGGCCGAGTTCACCACCGAGCGGGAGGCCGTCGCCTGCGTGGCGGCCAAGGCTTCCGGCGGGATGCGCTTCCACGATCTGCGGCACGCCTACGCCACCTGGCTGGTCACCGACGGCGTTCCGATCAACCTCGTGCAGCGGGTCATGGGTCACGAACAGGCGTCGACGACGCTCAACCGCTACACCCACACCCCGGACGACTACGCCGCCCGCGTCCTGGAGGCGTTCAACGGCTCTGCTGCCTCTCTGCTGCCTCCGACCGGAGAAACGCCCTCGGGGAGCCTGCTCGACGGGGACGGAGATGACCTGTGATCTGCGGCGGAACGCTCACGGCGCAAAGGGACGACCCCCGTCGGGGGGAGACGGGGGTCGTCTTGTGGTTCGGCTCCGGGGGGGTCGAGCCGAACCGACTCAGCGGTTACGGGGGGTGCAACCGCCGAGGCCCATCGACGCCGGGTATGCGAACTCCCGTCGCGAGGACAAGCATGCCGCAGTCGACCCTTATACGTCGAGTGTTGTTCACTCCACGCAAAGCTAAATTCATCGATAGCTACCTGTGACCACCGTCACTCCGCCGGGTGCTCGTCGGCTTTCGCGACCCGGGCGGACGCCTCGACGCCTCCGGTCGGGCTAGACTTTCGCGCCGTGGGCCGTAGCGCCGCTTTCTTCGATCTCGACAAGACCGTCATCGCCAAGTCGAGCGCCCTGGCGTTCGGTCGGCCGTTCTACCGGGACGGGCTGATCACTCGGCGTGACGTGGTCAAGTCGGCGTACGCGCAGTTGATGTTCCGGCTGGGCGGCACCGACGAGCAGACCATGGCCCGCACCCGGGACTACCTCGCCACGCTCTGCAAGGGCTGGCCGGTGGAACAGGTCCGCCAGATCGTCGCGGAGACACTCCACGAACTGATCAACCCCTATGTGTACGCCGAGGCGGCCGCCCTCATCGAGGAGCACCAGGCCGCCGGGCGGGACGTGGTGCTGGTCTCCGCGTCCGGCGACGAGATGGTCCGGCCGATCGGTGAGCTGCTCGGGATCACCGACGTGATCGCCACCCGGATGGGCGTGGTGGACGGCCGCTACAGCGGAGAGGTCGAGTTCTACGCCGCCGGCCCGAGCAAGGTCGAGGCGGTCAGCGAACTGGCCCTGGAGCGCGACTACGACCTGGCCGACTCGTACGCGTACTCCGACTCGTACTCCGATCGGCCTCTGCTGGAGTGCGTGGGGCATCCGACGGTGGTCAACCCGGACCGGGCGCTGCGCAAGCTGGCGCTGGAGAACGCGTGGCCGGTGCTGGAGTTCCGGCACCCGATCCCGCTGGGCCGCCGGCTGCGCGAGCGGCCGGCGGTGCCGGTCGCGGCGGCGGCACTCGGCGTGGGCGTCGGCGTGGCCATCGGCATCGCCTGGTACGGCCGGCACCGCCGCACCCGCGCCGCCGCACCCACCGCCTGACGCCTCGCGCCCGTCAGGACGCGGCGAGGATCTCGTCTCCGATCAGCGTGATCTGCTCGGCGCCGACCTCCACCGCCGTCATGTAGTGCCGCAGCCAGGAGCGCAGGCCGTCGGGTGTGCCGGTGGCGAACGCGCCGGCCGCGCCCACGTACTCCGGTTCGCGCTCGCGGTGACCGACGTCCACCGCGACCAGCCCGCGGGGGTCGAAACCGGTGGAAATCAGCACCAGCCGGGCGGCGGCGCGGGCCACCACCCCGGACGGGCCCGGGAACGGGCGCAGGTTCAGCAACTCGCCGTGTACGACGGCGGCCAGCACCAGCGGTGGCACCTTGGTGCCACCGGCCACCAGGGCGGCCAGGCCGTCGAGGCGGGCCGCGACCACCGGGTCGGCGACCGGCCGGCCCAGTTCCTCCTCGGTCACCACGTCGCGGGCGGCGAGTACGTGCAGCCGGGCCATCACCTGCCGGGGGGCCTTCGGCCAGAGGTCGCTGAGGCCGGGCAGCGCCCCGGCGACCCGCAGCGCACCCTGGAGCACCGGGTCGGTGACGGTGCCGGCGCGTACCTCCTCGCGGTCGTGGACGCGGCCCTCCAGCGCGGCGCTGGCCACGGCGGAGCGGAGGCTGACCTCGGCGGCGACCTGGCCGCCCTGGCGGCGCAGCGCGCGGTGCCGGTGGGCCAGATCGACCCGCTCGCGGGCCTGCTCGACGGCGGTGGCGACGTCGGCGAGCGCGAGCAGCGGGGCGAGCGGATCGGTGGTCACCCCGTCACGCTAGCGACCGCCCGGCTCCCCCCAGGCCCGGGGTTGTCAACAAGGGGCCCTTCCTCCACCGGAGGCGTTAATGAGGTGCCCTTCCTTACACCTCGGCGCGAGGGGAGGGCCACTGGGCGCGCGGTGAGGGGCCGGGCGGTCGCGGCCGGGGTACGCCGGGACTAACCTTCCCCGCATCAGGAGACGCAGGTCACGCGACGAAGGAGTCACCGCATGAGCGAGGCATTGGCCAACTTGCTGAACGAGACGCGCCAGTTCCCGCCGCCGGCTGAACTCGCCGCGAACGCCAACGTGACCGTCGAGGCGTACGAGGAGGCGGCCGGTGACCGGCTCGCCTTCTGGGAGCGCCAGGCCGGCCGGCTCGCCTGGGCCCAGCCGTGGGAGCAGGTGCTCGACTGGTCGAACGCCCCGTTCGCGAAGTGGTTCACCGGGGGCAGGCTCAACGTGGCGTACAACTGCCTGGACCGGCACGTCGAGGCGGGCCTCGGCGACAAGGTGGCGATCCACTGGGAGGGCGAGCCGGGCGACACCCGTACCGTCACCTACGCCGACCTGCACAAGCTCACCTGTCAGGCGGCGAACGCGCTGACCGAGCTGGGCGTGACCGCCGGTGACCGGGTGGCGATCTACCTGCCGATGATCCCGGAGGCGGCGGTGGCGATGCTCGCCTGCGCCCGGATCGGCGCCACGCACAGCGTGGTCTTCGGCGGCTTCTCCGCCGACGCGCTCACCAACCGGATCCAGGACGCCAGCGCCAAGGTGGTGATCACCGCGGACGGCGGTTTCCGCCGGGGCAAGCCGTCGGCGCTCAAGCCGACCGTGGACGAGGCGGTGGCGAACTGCCCGTCGGTGGAGCACGTGCTGGTGGTCCGGCGTACCGGTGAGGAGGTCGCCTGGTCGGCGAAGGACCACTGGTGGCACGAGACGGTGGAGACGGCGTCGCCGGAGCACGAGGCGCAGGCGTTCGACGCCGAGCACCCGCTGTTCATCCTCTACACCAGCGGCACGACCGCCCGGCCGAAGGGCATCCTGCACACCACCGGCGGCTACCTGACCCAGGCGTCGTACACCACGCACGCGGTGTTCGACCTGAAGCCGGAGACGGACGTCTACTGGTGCACCGCCGACATCGGCTGGGTGACCGGGCACTCCTACATCGTGTACGGCCCGCTCTCCAACGGCGCCACCCAGGTCATGTACGAGGGCACCCCGGACACGCCGCACAAGGGCCGGTTCTGGGAGGTCGTCGACAAGTACAAGGTGACCATCCTGTACACCGCGCCGACGCTGATCCGCACCATGATGAAGTGGGGCGAGGACATCCCGGCCGGGTACGACCTGTCGTCGCTGCGCCTGCTCGGCAGCGTCGGTGAGCCGATCAACCCGGAGGCGTGGATCTGGTACCGGCAGCACGTCGGCCGCGGCGAACTGCCGGTGGTGGACACCTGGTGGCAGACCGAGACCGGCGCCATCATGATCTCGCCGCTGCCCGGTGTGACCGAGGCGAAGCCCGGCTCGGCGATGAGCCCGCTGCCCGGCATCGTCGCCGACGTCGTCGACGACCAGGGCCAGTCGGTGCCGAACGGCGGCGGCGGATACCTGGTGCTGAAGGAGCCGTGGCCGTCGATGCTGCGGACGATCTGGGGCGACGACAACCGGTTCCTGGAGACGTACTGGTCCCGGTTCGGCGCGGGCGCGAACACCGGCGACGAGTGGGTCTACTTCGCCGGTGACGGCGCGAAGAAGGACGACGACGGGCACATCTGGCTGCTCGGCCGGGTGGACGACGTGATGCTGGTGTCGGGCCACAACATCTCCACCACGGAGGTGGAGTCGGCGCTGGTCAGCCACCCGTCGGTGGCGGAGGCGGCGGTGGTGGGCGCGACCGACCCGACCACCGGCCAGGCGATCGTCGCGTTCGCCATCCCGCGCGGCAGCGCGGAGATCTCCGGTGACGCGGGCGAGCAGCTCATCGCCGAGCTGCGTAACCACGTGGCGAAGACGCTCGGCCCGATCGCCAAGCCGCGGCAGATCATGCTGGTGCCGGAGCTGCCGAAGACCCGCTCCGGGAAGATCATGCGCCGGCTGCTGCGGGACGTGGCGGAGAACCGGTCGCTCGGCGACGTGACCACGCTCCAGGACTCCTCGGTGATGGAGTTGATCTCGTCGGGGATGAGCGGCGGGAAGTCCGACGAGGACTGACGTCGAGCGATGACGAGGGGGCGGGCCGCCGGGCGGTCCGCCCCCTCGTCGCATCCGGGATCCGCGCCGGTCGATCGGGGGAGCCGGGACTGACCTGATCGGCCAGAGGGCCTGATCAACTCTGTCGATGTCGCTCGTCGTCGGTTACGTTCAGCCAACCGGCGGATTTCGACGAGCGTCACTGAGACGGCCGGTCCCTCACCATTCCCTACGAACGGAGTGGCATGCTCCCCATGTCGCAGCACAGGGCACGGCGACGCTTACTCGTCGCACTGCCCGCCATCGCGCTCGCGGCCACGTCGCTGACCGTGACGGGCAGCGCGGCGGCTCAGCCGGCCCGGTCCGCACCGGTCACGATCGGGGCGGACGAGCACTACATCAACTACGCCGAGCCCGAGGTCCAGCCGGACACCGGCGGCAAGGAGGTCAAGGGCCGCGACGGCATCTTCTCCTCGCCGGCGGACGAGGCCCGCGCCTACGACCGCAAGTACGCCGGGGGCAACCCGATCGCGGCGCGCGAGCTGGCCAAGCTGGAGGCCAAGTCCATCCGGACCGGCCAGAGCCCTCGCAAGATCAAGAAGGCCAAGAGTACGCAGACCGCCAAGCTGCTGACGCTGCTCGTCGAGTTCAACGACAACGCAAACGACGACTTCACGAACGTGATGGTCCCGAAGACGGTGTTCGAGGACCGCACCTGCGTTCCCGGCACCGTGCAGAACGGGCCGCGGCACAACACCATCCCGAACCCGGCCACGCTGCCGCACAAGGACAACAACTCGATGTGGGTGCCGGACTTCTCCCCGGCCCACTACGACAAGATGCTCTACAGCAAGAAGGGCATCACCGAGCGGGTCCGCAAGGACCTGAAGGGGCCGGACGGCAAGCCGGGCATCAGCCTCGCCGGGCGGACCATGCACAACATGTACCTGGAGATGTCCAAGGGCGCGTACACCGTGGACGGGCAGGCCAGCCCGTGGATCACGGTGCCGCACTCGGAGGGCTGGTACGCCGCCTCGCGCTGCTTCCAGGACGAGAACGGCAACTGGGTCGCCGGGCGTGAGCAGTCGATGAACGGCCACCCGGACAACCCGCAGGGTGCCGGCCGGCTCGCCACCGACGCGATCGACGCGCTGGCCGCGGCCGACCCGGACTTCCCCTGGGCCGACTACGACATCGAGGACCAGAGCGACCGCGACGGCGACGGCAACTACCACGAACCGGACGGCGTGATCGACCACCTCGTGCTGGTGCACGCCAACCAGGGCAAGTCCCGTGGTGGCGGCGACGTCGGCATCTACTCGGTCTGGGCGCACTCCTCGACCGTGGCCGGTGGCTACACGATCCCGGGCACCAACCTGAAGGTGTCGAACTACATCGTGCAGCCGGAGGACGCCGGCGTCGGCGTCTTCGCCCACGAGTTCGGGCACGACCTCGGCCTGCCGGACCTCTACGACACGTCCGGCAACGCCGACTCCGACGTGGACTTCTGGGACCTGATGGCGTCCGGCTCGCACTCCGGTGAGATCTTCCAGGCGCTGCCCACGCACATGGGTCTCTGGGACAAGTGGGTGCTGGGCTGGGCCGAGCCGAAGACGTTCGGACCGGGTGACCGGTCCAAGCTGGTCAACCTCGGGCAGACGTCGCGTACGCCGGTCGGCACCGAGGACGGCATCAAGATCGACCTGCCGGACAAGGTGATCTCACTGGCGACGCCGCACAGCGGCGGGAACATGTGGTACTCCGGCGCCGACCAGAACTGGGCCGACGTCAAGCTCAGCCGTACGGTGACCGTCCCGAACGCCGCCGACGCGAAGTTCTGGATGTGGAACAACTACGTCATCGAGGCGGACTGGGACTTCGGCTTCGTCGAGGTCTCCACCGACGGCGGCACCACCTGGAACGAGCAGAAGGTGTACGCCGAGGGCGGCGCGCTGGTCTCCACCAACGACGGCTACGCCGACCCGAACGGCCGCATGGTCGACTTCGGCAACAAGAAGTACGGCCTGACCGGCAGCACGGGCGGCTGGCGGCACGACTACGTCGACCTGTCGTCGTACGCCGGGCAGACCGTGCAGGTGCGGCTGCGGTACGCCACCGACGAGGCGTTCGTGGAGCGCGGCTGGTTCGCCGACGACTTCTCGGTGACCGGCGGCGGCGCCACCACCTGGAGCGACGACGTGGAGAGCGGCGCGGCGGGCTGGACCCAGACCGGCGGCACCTTCACCGACACCAGCGGCGCGGGTTGGTACATCGACTCGGGCACCCAGGTGAAGTCGCACTACTACCTGGCCGAGTGGCGTAACTTCGACGGCTTCGACAAGGGCCTGAAGTACACCTACGACACCGTCTACTCGCACGAGGCCTGGAAGGTCGACCGGATCGCGTACAACGCGCCGGGCATGCTGGTCTGGTACCGGGACACCCAGCTCGGCGACGTCAACCACGTCACCGCGCAGATGACCGCGCTGCCCAGCTACGGCGCCAAGGGCGGTCTGCTGATCGTCGACTCGCACAACGACCCGCTGCGCCGCAAGGGCGTCGCGGCCGAGAAGGACCCGTCGGTGCTGAAGAACCTGCCCAGCCGGCCGCAGTCCTCCAACGCCGCGTTCGGCCTGAAGCCGACGTACCCGTTCAAGGAGTGCCTGGAGGCGGCGGACGAGCCGTACAGCGAGTACTGCACGAAGTTCGGCCCGCAGGCTCCGGTGCGCGGCTTCACCGACGCCAAGGGCTGGTACCCGGGCATCGAGATCCGTGACGGCGCCGCGTACTCGCGGGACAACGACGCCTCGGTGGTCATCCCGTCGCGGGGCAACCAGCAGTACACGACCCGGGTGGTGAACCCGGACGGCACTCCCGCGACGGACTACTACGGTTCGACGCTGGGTGGTGGGGCGATCGTGCTCGGCACCGGCAACCCGGGTGACGCGGGCGTGCAGTACGGCGTCTCGATCATCATCAAGCGGGCCGCCAAGGACAACTCGTACGCCCAGGTGTACGTGGTCCCGCCGCGTAGCTGAACGGTACGGTCAAAGCGGAACCGGAATGACCGAAAAATGATCTGAACGGTGCCGATGAGGGAAGGGCCGGGAGCGTGAGCGCTCCCGGCCCTTCCGCGTAACCAATTGATCCATGACTGTCACTGCACTACATGATCCACGCATCACTGCTGGTCAACGCCTCGCAGACGGTGCGACGTGTGACGGTGAAAAGCATCCCCAACAAAAAGTTGCTACAAATCGACGCACACATCTTCCCACCAGTCGCAGCAGTGTCTATGTTCACCCTTGGTCCCACTAGTGGGACGTTCCACCGGCCCGTACCCCCAGTTGGGCCGGTTCCCTCACACCGGAGGTACCACGTGCGCAAAGTCGCAGTGGGTCTGCTCGGGCTTTCGCTGACCGCGACGGGGCTGGTGGCAGGCACGGCCGCCAGCGCCGCGCCGACGCCGAAGCTGCCGGCCGCCGCTCCGTCGGTGGCCGAGCCTGCGCAGGCTGAGCACGACCTGCCCAACCCGCTCGAGGAGAAGCGGCGCGCGCTGCGCCAGGAGGGCCTGAGCGAGGTCCTGTCCGGCAGGGCGAAGGCCCAGAAGATCAACGGCAGCACGGTCGTCAAGGTCGGCGAGCGCGCTGCCGAAGGCCCCTCGGCGGGCAGGTCCGCCAAGAGCACCAAGGCCGGCAAGGGTCCGACCAAGGACCAGTACGTCGAACTCTCCCGCGAACGGACCGACAAGATCTTCGTCATCCTCGCGGAGTTCGGCGACGAGCGGCACCCGAGCTACCCGGACCAGGACACCGACCCGGACACCCCGGGCCCGACCCGGTTCGACGGCCCGCTCCGCAACCAGATTCCGCAGCCCAACCGGGCGGTGGACAACTCCACGGTCTGGCAGGCCGACTACAGCGCCGACCACTACCGGCAGCTGTACTTCGGCACCAACCCGGGTGACGAGTCGCTGAAGCAGTACTACGAGGCCCAGTCCTCGGGTCGGTACAGCGTCGACGGCGAGGTCACCAACTGGGTGAAGGTGCGGTACAACGAGGCTCGCTACGGCCGTTCCGACGGCTACCCGTGCGCCTCGAACGTCTGCACCAACACCTGGGCGCTGGTCCGCGACGCCGCCAACCAGTGGGTCGCCGACCAGAAGGCGCAGGGCCGCTCCGACGCGGAGATCGCCGCGGACGTCAAGGCGATGGACGAGTGGGACCGGTACGACTTCGACGGCGACGGCAACTTCAACGAGCCGGACGGCTACATCGACCACTTCCAGATCGTCCACGCCGGCGGCGACCAGGCCGACGGTGACCCGTACCAGGGTGAGGACGCCATCTGGAGCCACCGGTGGTACGCCTTCGCCAGCGACCAGGGCAACACCGGCCCGGAGAACTTCCCGGCCGGCGGCACCCAGATCGGCAACACCGGCGTCTGGATCGGTGACTACACCATCCAGCCGGAGAACGGTGGCCGGAGCGTCTTCTACCACGAGTACGGCCACGACCTCGGTCTGCCGGACGACTACAACGTGGTCAGCGGTGGGGACAACAACAACGAGCACTGGACCCTGATGGCCCAGAGCCGGCTCGGCGCCAAGAACGACGGCGGCATCGGCGAGCGCGGTGGCGACCTCGGCGCCTGGAACAAGCTCCAGCTCGGCTGGCTCGACTACGAGGTCGTCGTGGCCGGCCAGAAGCGCACCCTGGAGCTGGGCCCGCAGGAGTACAACTCCAATAAGGCCCAGGGCGCCGTGGTGGTGCTGCCGCAGCGGGAGTACACGTTCCAGAACGGCAAGCCGTTCGAGGGTACGAAGCAGTTCTTCTCGGGCAACGACGACGACCTGAACACCACGATGACGCGCACTGTCGACCTCACCGGGAAGACCAGCGCCGCGCTGTCGATGAAGGGTCGCTACAGCATCGAGGCGGACTACGACTACCTGTTCTTCGAGGCGTCCACCGACGGTGGCCAGACCTGGACCTCGCTGCCCGGTACGGCCAACGGCACCCCGCTGAAGGAGATCTCCCCCGGGCGCTACGCCCTGGACGGCTCCAGCAACGACCAGTGGGTCGACGTCAACATCCCGATGGACGCGGTCGCCGGCAACGTCGTGCAGTTCCGGCTGCGCTACCAGACGGACGGCGGTGTCTCCGAGGGCGGCTTCTACGGTGACGCGATCACCGTGACCGCCGACGGTCAGACCCTCCTCACCGACGGCGCCGAGGCCGGTGCCAACGGCTGGACCCTCAGCGGCTTCAGCATCGTCGAGGAGACCTACACCCGTAAGTTCGACAACTACTACATCGCCGGCAACCGGTCGTACGTCTCGTACGACAAGTACCTCAAGACCGGCCCGTACTTCTTCGGCTACGCGAACACCCGCCCGGACTACGTGGACCACTACGCGTACCAGGAGGGTCTGCTGATCTCCTACTGGAACCTCCGGTTCGCGGACAACGACACGTTCGCGCACCCGGGTGAGGGTCGGAACATGATCATCGACGCGCACCCGCGGCCGATCTACAACCTGACCGGGGCGCCCTGGCGGGCCCGCGTCCAGGTCTACGACGCGCCGTTCAGCCTGAAGAAGGCCGACTCGTTCACGCTGCACCTCAACAGCCAGCCGCAGTACATCCGCGGCCAGGCGGCGCAGCCGCTGTTCGACGACACCAAGCAGTACTGGTACCCGGAGCTGCCGAACCACGGTGTCAAGCTCCCGGCCACCGGCACCAAGATCAAGGTTCTGGAGCAGAACGGCACCTCGCTGAAGGTCCGCTTCTCCTGATCCACTGATCGACGCACCACACGATGCCCGGGCGGTTCACCCGCCCGGGCATCGCCCTTTCCGGGAACCCGGCGTACCCCGCCCGCGTCCCATCCGTTCGACACCCGCACCACGCTGCCGGCCGCCCCGCGACGGGCTGATCGCCGGCGCGGCCGAGACGGAGGATCCGTGTCCGACGACCACCAGCCGGCCGCGAGCGGCCCCGCCTCGCCCGCCGATCACCCCACCCCGCTGTCCGCGACCGACCTGCCGACGCTTCGGCGGCCCACCGGGCCGCCGAAGACGCCGACCGACAACCGGCCGACGGGCGTCGTCGCCGGCTGGATCACCCGGGGCGGCTCCGGGCCGTGCTACGGCCTGATCGACGAGAACGGCACGGAGTACGCGGTGTACGGCCCGAACGCCGGTGAGCTGCGCAAGGGCGACCTGGTCACGCTGCGGCTCACCGCACGGGACCGCTCCGTCGACTGCGGACCGGGCATCCCCATGCGGATCATCGAGGAGTGACAGCCGGTGGCAGGCCGCGCACGACGCCGGGAGTCGGCCCGGGTGCGCGGTTCCAGGTGACCGCCCGGAGAAATCCCTGATCCTCGTCACCTGCGGGTCCGGTGGGTGACCGGCGGCCCTAGGCTGTGCCCCATGACCGACCAGCGCGGCGGACCCGTCGACGACTCCTGCGTCCTGCCCGAAGGGCCGTGGACGCACCGGTTCGTCGGCGCCAACGGCAGCCGGTTCCACGTCGTCGAGGCGGGCACCGGTCCGATGGTGCTCTTCCTGCACGGCTTCCCCGAATACTGGTACGCCTGGCACGAGATGCTGCCGGCGGTCGCCGACGCGGGCTTCCGGGCGGTCGCGGTCGACCTGCGCGGTTACGGCGCGAGCGACAAACCACCCAGGGGGTACGACGGCTACACGCTCGCCGCCGACGTCGCCGGCCTGATCCGGGCGCTCGGTGAGCGGTCGGCGACCGTTGTCGGCACCGGCGCGGGCGGGCTGATCGGCTGGACCGCCGCCTCCTTCCACCCGACCCTGGTCCGGCGGCTCGTGGTGCTCGGCGCGCCGCACCCGCTGCGGCTGCGGGCGGCCATCTTCGCCGACCCGCGCGGCCAGTTCACCTCGGCCACCGCGACGCTGAAGTTCCAGCTCCCCCGCTACGAGCACGTGCTGACCCGCGACGACGCCGCCGAGGTGGAGGAGATCCTGCGCCGGTGGGGCGGGCCGCGCTGGGTGTCCGGCCCCGACTTCGCCGACTACGCGCACTGCTGCCGGGTGGCGATGCAGATCCCGCAGGCCGCGTTCTGCGCGATGGAGGGCTACCGCTGGGCATTCCGCTCGGTGCTGCGGCTGCACGGCTACCGCTTCGTGAAGCTGATGCAGAAGCCGCTGGTCACGCCGACCCTGCAACTGCACGGCGCCCTCGACCGGGCCTCACTTCCCCGTACCGCCCAGGGCTCCGGCCGCTACGTCACCGCACCGTACGAGTGGCGGCTGCTCGACGACGTGGGCCACTTCCCGCACGTGGAGGCGCGCGACCTGGTGCTCGGCGAGATTCTGCGCTGGGCGAAGTCCTGACTCAGACCCGCTGCTCGCCCAGGTCGGCCACCTCGGCCGCCGGCGCCCAGCCCTGGTAGACGCCGAAGTCGAACGCCTCCAGCCCCATCGCCTCGGCCACCGGCCAGCGCCCACCGGTGTACTCCAGCCGCAGCCACCCCTCGTGCTCGGCCAGCACGATGAACGGCTGCCCCTGCCAGGTGCAGGTGGTCCGCACGTACGCCAGATCGTCGACCTCGGCGGCCGGCACCACCCGGACGTACCGGCCGGGGCGTACCTCGGTGAATCCCTCGTCCGGGCCGGGCTGGTAGAGGCGGATGTCGTCGCCGTCGGGGCTGGCCTGGTACTCCCGGCCCCGCCAGCGGGCCACGTAGCCGTCGCGGCTCACGCCTCGCCCGCCTTCCGCCACAGCAGCTCGTCGGTGTCAAGGACCGCGACCAGCCTGCTGTCGCCGTCGGCGCCGACCCGCCACAGCTCGGCGCCGTGCGGGAGCCGGGCGCTGTCCACCTTGAACTCGGCGATCACGTCGCTGCTCTCCCCCGGCGCGAAGCCGTTGCCGCGGAACGGGGGCCGCTCGATCACCCAGCCCTCCATCGCCCGCATCGCCGCCTCGTTCGGGCCGCCGTACGGGATCCGGTAGAGGCTCGGCCGGTAGGCGGGCCAGCGCAGCAGGTAGATCTCCTCGTCGTCGGGGGAGAACGGCGAGCCCGGGTGGCCGAGCCCGAGCGCGCCGTACAGCTCCGCCGGGGTACGCAGATGCGCCAGCTCCCCGGCCCGGTGCACGAATCCGGAGACCCGGTCGTAGCCACGCTCCAGGTAGTACGCGAGCTGGCTCGCCGCGATCGCCTTCTGCATGGTCACCGGCCGGTTCGCGGCGATGGTGGGCGCCTCCGGGCGCTGTCGTTCCGCCGGCTGCGGCGCGGCGGCCGGCTCCGGGTCGTCGCCGAGACCCACCTCGGCCGCCCAGTTGGCGAGCGCCAGAACCTGCTCCCCCGGGTACGTCGCGCCGACCGGGCTGCCCGGGTTCACCCGGAACGACCAGGCCGCGTCCGGCCACCTGCGGATGAGCTGCACGAACTTGACCCGTACCGTCTCGATCTGGCCCTCGGTGTGCTCGGCCAGGCGTTCCGGCGAGGTGTAGACCGAGACGCACCGCTCGCCGTCGACGTGGTCGGCATGCCAGACGAAGCCGGCGTCGCCCGGCCGGCTGCCGGTGGCCGAGTCGGGCGCGACCGGCAGCAGCACCCGGGCCAGCAGCAGGGTGGTGAGGAAACCGTCGGTGCTGCCGCTGCCCGCGGCGGCCAGCAGGTCCTCCTCGACGTCGTTCGCCGGTACGAACTCGGCGGCCGGCGGATCGTCTGGCGTGGCGGGTGCCGCGGGCTCCGCCGTCGGCGGGGACAGCGCGACGGTGGCGTCGCTGGACGCGAACAGCGACGTGGTGACAGGTTCGTCGTCGCTGGCCGCCGGCTCGAAGAGGGAGACGGTCGGCTGCTCCGCCGGAGCGGGATCGGACAGCGGCGTGGTCGGTGCGGGGTCGAACAGCGAGACCGTCGGCTCAGCCGGCGATGACGCGAACAGCGACGTCGTAACCTCGTCTGCCGAGGACGACGCCTCGAACAGCGACGTGGTCGGCTCGGGCGCCGACGTGAGCGACACCGTCGGCTCAGCCTCAGCCGGCGACGTGGACAGCGGCGCAGTCGGCTCGCCCTCAGCCGGACCGGTCAGCGGCGCGGTCGGCTCGGCGGGCGCCGGGTCGAACAGCGAGACGGTCGGCTCGGCCGATGACGACGTGAACAGCGGCGCCGTGACCTCGCCGGCCGAGGACGACGGCTCGAACAGCGACGTGGTGGGCTCGGACGCGGACGCGAGCGACACCGTCGACTCGTCGGGCTCCGAACTCCGGTCCGGTCCACCGAGGTGGGTCGGCGCCGGCTCGGCGAGGTTCACCGTGTCGTCGGCGACCGGACGGTCCACGGAGAGCGGCATCGTCGGGTCGGCGGTGCCGGCCCAGGGCCCGCCCTCGGCCGGTTCCGCACGCATCGGGCCGGTCGGCTGCGCGGACCGGACCGGCTCCGGCTCGGTCAGGTCGCGGGCCTCGATGACGGTGCCCTCGATGACGATGGGGGTGAAATCGCGGCGCGACACGGGCGGCGCGGACACCGGTTCGGCGATCGACGGCGGCAGTTCCTCCATCGGCTCGTCGAGCGTCTCCCACCGCGCGGTGTCACCATCCGTGCTGCCCGGCGCGGCCCCCCACCCGTCGGCAGTGGCCGGTCCGACGTGCGCGGCGGTAGCCGGTCCGGCCTGCGCCGCAGTGGCCGGGGCGGTCCGCGCGGCCGGGGCCGGGCCGGCGTGCCGCCGGGGCAGCGCCTCGGTCGCGTCCTCGGACGGGCGGGTCGGCCGGAACGCCTGGGTGGCCTCCTCCGATCGGGGCACGGTCGACGGCTCGTCCGTCCGTGTCGGGAAGGCCTCGGTCGGGCCCTCGCGTACCGGCTCGTTCAGCGGCCGCCGGCGCGGAAACGGCTGTCCGCCGGCGAACCGGGTCGGCGGGGCGGCACGCTCACCGGCCCGGCGCGACGGATCCAGCGGTGACGGGCGACGGGCCGAACGGCCACCGGACGAGGGCTCGAAGAAGGAGCGGGCCGGCGGCGGAGCGGCGGCGGCCGTCGGCGGCTCGTCGGCGGCTGCCTCCGGGGCGGCGGCGAACGGGTCCGGCTCGTCCGGGCGGCGGCGCAGGTCGGTGAGCCAGCCGTCGAGGGCGTCCGTGTCCGGCTCGGCATCGGGAGCGGTCCGGCTCGGGACGTCGCCGTCCGGCCCTCGGCGGCGGGGCGGCACCGTGGGCAGCCGTCGCCCCAGGACCGAGGCGGCCCGCATCGGTACCGTGGGCGGCTCACCGGCCTCCATCAGCCGCTCGTCCCGGCCGGGCGCACCGGCGACCGGCGGCACGGCCGGGGGCGGCATCGCGGGTGGCGGCACGGCCGGTGGCGGAACAGCGGCCGGCGGGACGGCGGCATGGGGCACGGTCGCGGGCGTGACGGCGGCCGGGGGGACGGGAACGGCAGGCGGCCGGGGCGCGGCCTCGGGCACCGTGTTCCGGGCCCCCCGGGTGGCGTTCTCCACCCGTTCCAGCCGGGCGCGGGCGCCCATGGTGCGGCCGGGGAGGCGGACGTCGCCCCGGGAGAGCTGAGCCACGTACCAGGCGGGCAGGTAGCCCTCGATCGGCAGGCCGGGATTGACCGCCAGCCACCATTCGGGGTTGGGCCAGCCGGCCGCCAGATCCGGGTAGGGGACGCGGCGGGTGGCACCCGCGTTCTCCCCCAGGCTCGCGCGCAGCGCGGCGACGGAGGTGAAGGCCAGGACGTGGGTGCGACCCCCGGCGGTCCAGGTGCCCCACCCGGCGGACGGCCCGCTCGCGATCGGAAGCAGGAGATCGACACGGGTCAGCACGCGGAAGTACTGCTGCTGGTCCTGCGCGCGCAGCGCATCCCGCATCGCCACCTCGGCCTCGGTGGCCGGCTCCCATCCGGTCACGGCCACCTCTCCTTCCGCGAACAGGCCACAGGCATCGCATACAACCTACAAGGTGGCGGCAAGATCAGGACTTCTGCCCATCGACGGGCGGCCCCGGAGTGAGAGAGGCGCTAACATCCCGTTCCGGAGCCGACACGCTACGGAGGTCGTCGATGTCTCGGCCAGTCGCGTACCCCGTCGTGGCCGCCCTGGCGACGCTCCTCGTCACCGGAGTTCCGGCCACCGCGTCGGCGGCTCGCGCGCCGGCCGGCTGCGCCTCGCCGCCCGCGCCGGCCCGCCCGGTCGCGGACCAGCCGTGGCCGCAGCAGCGGTACGCCCCGGACCGGCTCACCCCGCTCGCGACGGGCGCCGGAGTCGTCGTCGCGGTCGTCGACTCGGGTGTGGACCGGTCCCATCCGCAGCTCGCCGGTCGCGTACTCGACGGCGCCGACTTCCTCGACGGCGGCGGGGACGGCACCCGGGACTGCGCCGGGCACGGTACCGGGGTGGCAAGCATCATCGCCGCCGCCCCGCAGCCCGGCGTCGCGTTCCGCGGCCTCGCGCCGGACGCGCGCATCCTGCCGGTACGGGTCAGCGAGCAGCAGGTGGTCGAGGGACGGGAGTCGGGGCGTACTGTCGACGCGGCCGGGTTCGCCCGCGCCATCCGCTGGGCCGTGGACCACGACGCCGACGTGCTGAACCTCTCGGTCGTCCTGTACGCGGACGACCCGGCGGTACGCGCCGCCGTCGCCTACGCGGTGCGGCGGGACGTGGTGGTGGTGGCCGCCGCCGGGAACCTGCACGACAACGGTGATCCCCGGCCCTATCCGGCGGCGTACGACGGGGTGCTCGGCGTCGGCTCGATCGGGCGAGACGGGACACGTTCCGCGTTCTCCCAGACCGGCTCGTACGTGGACGTGGTCGCCCCGGGTAGCGAGGTGCTGATGGCGGCGCCCCGGTCGGGGCATCAACGGGCGGAGGGGACCAGCTACGCCACCCCGTTCGTGGCGGGTACGGCGGCGTTGCTGCGCCAGTACCGGCCACGGCTGAGCGCGGACGAGGTGGCCGGGCGGATCGTGGCCGCCGCCGACCCCGCGCCGGGGCGGGACGCGGGCTACGGCGCGGGGGTGCTGAACCCGTACCGGGCGGTGACCGAGTCGGCCGGCGCGACGGATTCCCGCACCCGGCCGGGTGCCACGCTTCCCGAGGACCGCCCGGATCCGGCCGCGCTGGCCCGTCAGTCCCGCCGGGACTCGGCCCGGGACCGGGCGCTGCTGGCCGCCGCCGTGGCGGGCGGGGCGGTGGTGCTCGTGGCGGCGCTCACTCTGGTGCTGCCGCGCGGCGCGCGGCGACGCTGGCGGGCCGCCGACCCGGCCGGCACTGTCACGCCGAGATGACAACAGGTCACGTGTGAAGCCGCGCGGCCCGGGTCACCTGCCCGGGCCGCGCGGCGTCGGTTCACTGGAACAGGTTGGCGTTGCGCTTCTCGGTGTCGAGGTAGTCGGCCGCGGAGTCCTCCACGGCGAGCTTGATGTCACGCAGCATCGCCTGGAGGTCCTGCGAGGCGGCCCGCCACCGGGACTGCCGCACCTCGTACGCCTCGCGGGCCTCGCCGTTCCAGCTCGCCACCAGCGGGGCGGCGTCGCGTTCGAGCTGACCGAGCTGGCTCTCCAGGGTGGACAGGGCCCGTTGGATGTCGGCGCCGGCCTGTTGCAGGGCGGCGAAGTTGACGACCAGCACACCGTGCTCCATGAATTCGATCCTTCCGGTTGTCAGAGAGGCAGCTGGATGCCGCGGTTGGTGCCCGCCACCCGGCCGGCGGCCTCGGTGTCGGAGACGTCGTAGTGGCGGCCGGCGCTACGGATCGCGGTGGCGGTCTCGCGCAGCGCCCGCTGAAGGGCGGCCTGATCCTGCGCCCACTGCTGCTTGACCTGCGCGAACGAGCGCCCACCGGCGCCCCGCCAGGCCTGCTGCAGCACCTCCAGCTCGGCCATCAGGCCGCTGAGCATGGTCTGGAGCGACTGGTCGACCTGCTCGAACTTCGCGGCGGTCTGCTGCATCACCGCGGCTTCTGCCTGGGTCTGGGACATCCCGGACGTCACCTCGTCTCCTCGGTCGTGGCTGGCCACCGTGTGACCACCGTGGACTCGTCGGCGGGGCCCGGGGCCGGTGGAGGGGGAAGCCCGGCGGCGGCGGACACGCAACTCGACGATTTCGTCGCTGACGGTAGCCGTCCGACTTCGGTTCTGCTACCCCTTCGGGCTCCCCTGTGGACAACTCGGCCACTACGATGAGCCACGGCAACGTCACGCGGAGGCCCGGCGAGGAGGTGCGGTGACCGTCAGTGCGCCGGAGCGGCCCGCGTCCGTCCCGGTTCGGACACCACAATGGACGAGCCGCCCGGCAGCGCGACTGCGCGCCGGTCAGATCGTGGCGACCCAGGTCGCGGTGGCGGTGCTGGTAGCGGCCGCCGGTCGAGGTGTCGTGCCGACGGCCGTCTCGCTGCTGGTCGCGGCCCTGCTGCTGCCGGGCGCCTGGGTGCGGGTGCGTGGCCGCTGGCTGCACGAGTGGCTCGTCACCGCCGCCGCGTACCTGACCCGGCGCCGCGCCCTGCCGGCGGCGGCCGGGCCGGCGGCGCTGCTGGAGTTGCTCCGGCCGGGCGCGGTGGTCGGCGCGACGGAGGCGCCCGGCGGCGCGGCAGTGGTGCACGACGCCGCCGGCCTGACCGCGCTGCTGGAGCTGGGCGACCCGGACGACCTGCTCGGCGACCACGCGCCCGAGCTGCCCACGCCGTTCGACCTGCTTCCCCCGGCCGGCCCGGACGCCCCCGCGATCCGGTTGCAGCTGGTGTTCTCGGCGTCGCCCGCACCCGCGCCCGCCGTCGCGGGGGGCCCGGCGGGTACGTCGTACCGTCAGCTCACCGACGGCCGGGTGGCTGGGCGGACCCGGGTGGTGCTGGCCGTCCAGGTGCTGCGCGCCGATGGCTGGCCGGACAAGGATCTGCTGCGGGCGCTGTCCGGCACCCTGCGGCGGCTCGTCCGCCGGCTGGGCCCGCTCACCGCACGGCCGCTCGGCGGCGACGCGGCGCTGCGGGTGATCGCCGAACTGGCCCACCACGAGCCCGGCGCCCCGGTGCGGGAGACCTGGCCGCTGCTCGCCGTCGGTGGCTTGGCGCAGGCCACCTGGCGTCTGCGCCGGTGGCCGGATCCGCGCGGCGAGGCGGCCCGCGGGCTGGTGGGACGGCTGCTCGCGCTACCCGCCACCGCCACCACAGTCGCGCTCACGGCCGGTCCGCGCGTCGGCGCGACGCCGGTCCCGGCCGAGCTGGCGGTACGGGTGGCGGCCGGCAGCGCGGCCGAGCTGTCGACCGCGGAGCGCACGCTGCGCCGGGTCGCCGGTGACGTCGGCGGCGAGCTGCGCCGGCTCGACGGTGAGCACCTGGCCGGGCTGGCGGCTACGTTGCCGCTGGCGGTGACCGGCGGGGCCGCGCCTCCGGCCGGTTCGCCTCCGCCCGCGCTGGACCTGCCGCCTGCCACCGCCGGCCTGATGGTGGGCGCGAACCGGCACGGTGCCGCGCTCACCGTCCGCCTGTTCCGTCCGGCCACGACCCGGGTGCTGCTCGTCGGCGGCGTCGCAGCGGCGCAACTGCTCGTGCTGCGGGCACTGGCGCTCGGCGCGCGCGTGGTGGTGCAGACCGGCCGTCCCCGGTTCTGGGAGCCGTTCGTACGGGGTGTCGGGACGCTCGGTGGCGGCGTACCGCTGCTTCCGCCGGGTCGTCCGGTCGGCGGCGCGCCCGGTTCGCCGCTGCACCCGCTGCTGGTGGTGGTGGACGCCGGCCCGGTGCCGCCGGCGGCCGGCCCGGCCGCCGCCTGGCAGTCGGTCCTGCTGGTCCGCGACGAGCTGACCCCGGCCGACACGCAGGCGCTGGCCCGCGCGGACCTGGCGATCCTCCAGCCGCTCGACCCGGACGAAGCCGCGCTGGCGGGCGCGGCGCTGGGCCTGGGCGGCTCCGCGGAGTGGCTGACCCGGATCCGGGACGACATGGTGGCGGTGGTCAACCGGCGGGCCCTGCGCTGGGCGCTGCTCTCGCCCACGCCCGTCGAGTCGCAACTGGTCGGTCGCCCGGCCCGGCACTGACGAGCCGCGCCGCCGCGTACCAGGTCGAGCCTTCCCCTGGTGGTACGGCCGTGGCACGATCCCGGCCATGGATTTCCTGAAGGGTCTTCTGATTCGCGTGGGTTCGACGGCGGTGGCGTTCTGGCTCGCCACCCTGCTCATCCCGGGCATCTCGCTCGACTCCGACTCGGCCACCGAGACGGTGATCACGCTGGTGCTCGTCGCGGTCATCTTCGGCGTGGTGAACGCGGTGCTCCAGCCGATCATCAAGACCGTGGGGTGCGGCTTCTACCTGCTGACCCTCGGCCTGATCGCGCTCGTGGTGAACGGCCTGCTCTTCCTGCTCACCAGCTGGATCGCCGGTGAGGCCGGGCTGCCCTTCCACGTGGACGGGTTCTGGCCGGAGGCGGTGCTGGGCGCGCTGTTCGTCGGCATCGTCACCTGGATCCTCGGCGCCGTCCTCGACCGCGACTGACGCCGGGCCCCGGCCGGTCGCCCCGGCGGCCGGCCGGGCTCACCAGGCCAGCAGGAGGGAATTGGCTGGCGAGAGGGCGGGGCGGCGGTACTAGCCTCGGCCGCGTGTTCACAGTGACCCGCGCGGACGGCTACGAGATCAGCACCGACCCGGCCCGGATCGACCTGGACCGGGTGCACGTCTGGCTCTCCACCGACGCGTACTGGGCACTGGGGCGCGAGCGGGAGACTGTCGCGCGCGCGTTCGCCGGCTCGATCGCCTTCGGCGTCTACCGGCCGGGTGACGGCCGGCAGGTCGCCGTCGCCCGGGTGGTCACCGACGGGGCCACGTTCGCCTGGCTCTGCGACGTGTACGTGGACCCGGCCGAGCGGGGTGGCGGGCTGGGCACCTGGCTGGCCGGGGCGGTTCGCGACCACCTGCACGAGCTGGGCGTACGCCGGATCCTGCTCGCCACGCTCGACGCGCACGGGGTCTACGCGAAGATCGGCTTCCGGCCGGTCGCGGCGGATCGGTGGATGGAGCTGGATCAGCGGGTGACGCCGGTCACCGATAAGGACCAAGACAAGGATCCACCACTTACGGTGGAGCGGTGAACCAGCTCCGGCTCGGCTACCTGTACGGCGTCGGCGCGTACCTGATCTGGGGTTTCTTCCCGATCTACCTGAAGCTGCTGCGCCCGGCCGGGCCGGTGGAGATCCTCGCGCACCGGATCCTCTGGTCGGTGGCGTTCGTGGCGTTGCTGCTGGCCGCCACGCGGCACGCCGGCTTCCTGCGCAAGCTGGCCCGGCGGCCGCGGGCGCTCGCCGGCATCGGGCTCGCCGCCGCGCTGATCGCCGTCAACTGGGGTACGTACATCTACGGCGTCAACTCCGACCGGGTGGTGGAGACGGCGCTCGGCTACTTCATCAACCCGCTGGTGTCCGTACTGTTCGGCGTACTGGTGCTCCGGGAACGGCTGCGCCGGGCGCAGTGGGCGGCACTGGGCGTGGGTGCGCTCGCGGTGGCGGTGCTCACCGTCGACTACGGCCGCCTGCCCTGGCTGGCGCTCACCCTGGCGTTCAGCTTCGCCGGGTACGGACTGGTCAAGAAGCGGCTCGCGCTGCCCGCCACGGAAGGGCTGTTCGTCGAATCGGCGGTGCTGGCACTGCCCGCGCTGGCGTACCTGGGGTGGCTGTCGGCGCGCGGCGACTCGACGTTCGGGCACGTGTCGGCCGGGCACACCGCGCTGCTGGTGCTGGCGGGGGCCGCCACCGCGATCCCGCTGCTGCTGTTCGCCGGGGCGGCGAACCGGCTGCCGCTGTCCACTGTCGGCATGCTGCAGTACCTCGCGCCGATCCTCCAGCTCGGCTGCGGCGTGCTGATCTTCCACGAGCCGATGCCGCCGGCCCGGCTGGCCGGTTTCGCCCTGGTCTGGCTCGCCCTGGTCGTCTTCACCGCCGACGCCCTGCGCCACTCCCACCGCACCCGCCGGGCCACCCGCACCCCAGCCGTCCCCACCCCCACCCCGTCTCGCTGATCTTGCACTTTCCGCCCCGGCGAAAGGGGCGAACCGCCCAGAACGAGGGCCACAAGTGCAAGATCAACGGGAAGGGAAAGGGTCAGCGGAGGTCGTAGGCCAGGACGGGGGAGTTCGTTCCTCGGAGCAGCTCCAGGCGGACCAGCTCGCCCTTGGTGAAGCGGGTGACGCCGGAGAAGCGCAGGTCGTCACCGGGGGCGGCGAGCCACGAGCCGATCTGCTCCGTCGCGCCGTCCGGGCCGTGCGCCACCAGCCGGAACGTGTACGCCTCCCGGTGCCCGGCCCGCCTGTCGTAACCGCAGTGCATGGTGACCTCGGTGCCCCACGGTGTCTCGGTCAGCCCCACCTCGGCGTGCACCGGCACCGTCCCGGCCACCGGCCGCATCGAGGCCAGCGCCACCGGCGGCTTGGACGGTTCGGCCGGCGACTGCACGAGCCCCACGCCGATGCCCGCCAGCACCGCGAGCGCGGCGGCGGCGAGCGCCGTCAGCGCGTACCGTCGGCGGGAGCGGGACCGCTCGCGGCGCTTGCGCTCGCGCGCGGCGTCGAGCAGCGCCGGCACCCGCGACGTCTCCGGCCCGACCTCCAGGAACTGCTCCAGCCCGGCCGGGTCGAGCCGGCCCAGCAGGCCGGGCAGCACGGCGATCTCGGCCACCGCCTCCCGGCACTGCGCGCACCCGGCCAGGTGCCGCTCGTAGGCGACCCGGTCCGCCGGGGCGAGGGCGCCGAGCACGTACGCCCCGTCGTCGTGCGCGAACTCGCAGCCTGTCACCCGGTCACCCCCATCTCGGCCAGCGCCAACCGTAGTGAGCGCAGCGCGTAGTGGGTACGCGACTTCACCGTCCCCGGTGGTACGCCCAGCCGCGCCGCCGCCTCCGCCACCGAACGCCCCTGGTAGAAGCACTCGACAAGCACTTCCCGGTGGGTCGGGCTGAGCCGGTTGAGCGCCTCGGCGACGGTCCACGCCTCCACCGCACGCTCCGTCTCGTCGACCGTCTCCGCGGTCTCGGGCAGTTCGTCCGTGTACACCTCGCCGACCCGGGCCGAGCGCCGCCGCCAGGCGTCGATCGCCAGGTTCCGCGCGGTGGTGAACAGCCAGGCGCGTACCGAGCCGCGCCGCGGGTCCAGCGACTCGGGGTGCCGCCAGGCGCGCAGAAGCGTCTCCTGCACCAGGTCCTCGGCCCGGGGCCGATCGCCGTTGACGAGCCGCAGGGCGTGCGCGTACAGCGCGTCGGCATGCTCGTCGTGCAGCGCGCGCAGCAGTTGGGCGTCGTGGTCGCTGATGGCGGTACCTCGCTTCCGGCGGCGGGGAAACCGGCGATGCGTTCGCCCTTCCATACGTGCCGTGACGCCGAACGGTTCATCCGCAGGTCAACGCGGAGCTGTTCACGTCCGGTTCAGGTCCGGGCCGATCCCCGCTCACCGCGCCCTGGCAGCGTCCGGCGGGTGAGCGCGCGAGCCGATCACCCGCGCGCCTTCCGACGTTGAGATCAGGAGGCTCCACCTCATGAGCGACCGGCCTCGCCTGCTTCCGCTGCTGGGCGGCACCCGCCACGGCAGCCGCGACGCGATGACCTGTCTGTACCGGTGCGGCAACGCGTGCGACCACCCGGTGCCGAACCCGACCGACAACCCGTACTTCGGCGATGTGATCGGCACCGAGATCTCCCGGCGCGGCGTGGTCCGGGCCGGCGCGGTCGGCGCGCTGGTGCTCGGCTTCGGCGGCGCCGCCGCGGGCGCGCTGGCCGGCGCCGCGCCGGCCGCCGCCGCACCCGCCGCCCCGCCGGTTCCCGGCGGCGGCGAGGTGCCGCCCGCCGGCGCGGGCCGCCCTGGCAGCGACGCGCTGACCTTCAAGCCGATTCCCCCGAACAAGCTCGACACCCTGGTGGTCCCGAACGGGTACGACCACTCCGTGGTGATCCGCTGGGGCGACGAGGTCGTGCCCGGTGCGCCCGCCTTCAGCCTGGATCGGCAGACCGCCGCCGCCCAGTCCAAGCAGTTCGGCTACAACAACGACTTCGTCGGGGTACTGCCGATCGACCGTCGGCGCGCGCTGCTCGTGGTGAACCACGAGTACACGAACGAGGATCTGATGTTCCCCGGCTTCACCAGCCAGGACGCGCTCACGGTGGAGCAGGTACGGGTGGCGATGGCCGCGCACGGCATGTCCGTGGTCGAGCTGGAGCGGGTGGAGAACACCGGGCAGTGGCGGCCGGTACGGCGCGGCCGGCGCGAGTACAACCGCCGGGTCACCGCGCTCGCCACCAAGTTCGAGCTGACCGGTCCGGCGGCCGGCTCGGCGTGGCTGCGTACCGCCGCCGACCCGAAGGGCCGGACCGTGATCGGCACGCTCAACAACTGCGCCGGTGGCGTCACCCCGTGGGGCACCGTGCTCTCCGGCGAGGAGAACTTCAACCAGTACTTCGTCGGCGGCGACGGCGTGCCGGACGAGCAGAAGCCGAAGCTGGCCCGGTACGGCATCCCGACCGACGTGCGTTACCCGAGCGGCAGCCGCAAGTGGGAGCGGGCGGACGAGCGCTTCGACCTGGCTGAGCACCCCAACGAGGCGAACCGGTTCGGCTGGGTCGTCGAGATCGACCCGTTCGACCCGCAGGCCAAGCCGCGCAAGCACACCGCGCTGGGCCGGTTCAAGCACGAGGGCGCGAACGTCATCGTGGCGCGCAACGGCCGGGTGGTCGCGTACATGGGCGACGACGAGCGTTTCGACTACCTCTACAAGTTCGTCTCGGACAAGAAGTTCATGCCGGGGAAGTCCTCGGTGGCCCGGCGGCACAACCTGACGCTGCTGGAGTCGGGCACGCTCTACGTGGCGAAGATCGAGGGCGACAGCCCGGCCGCCGAGATCGACGGTTCCGGCAAGCTCCCGGCCGACGGCGGGTTCGGCGGCCGGGGCCGCTGGATCAAGCTGGTCAGCGGCAACCGCTCGTACGTCGACGGCATGACCGCCGCGGACGTGCTCACCTTCACCCGGCTGGCCGGGGACAAGGTCGGCGCCACCAAGATGGACCGCCCCGAGGACGTCGAGCCGAGCCTGCTCACCGGCAAGGTCTACGTGGCGCTGACGAACAACAGCGACCGGGGCAAGGCCGGCAAGGCGCCCGCCGACGAGGCGAACCCGCGCAACAGCAACCGGCACGGGCAGATCCTGGAGCTGGTCGAGGACCGCGGCGACAACACCGCGGAGACCTTCGCCTGGTCCCTGCCGATCGTCTGCGGCGACCCGGCCGACGCCTCCACCTACTTCGCCGGGTACGACAAGACCAAGGTCTCGCCGATCTCCTGCCCGGACAACGTCGCCTTCGACGCCACCGGCAACCTGTGGATCTCGACCGACGGCAACGCGTTGGGCAGCAACGACGGCCTGTTCGCCACCGCCGTCGAGGGCCCGGAGCGGGGCCACCTGAAGCAGTTCCTCACCGTGCCGCTCGGCGCGGAGACCTGCGGCCCGTTCATCACCGGCGACAACCGTTCGGTGTTCGTGGCGGTGCAGCACCCGGGCGAGGTCACCGGCGCGTCGGTGGAGAACCCCGCCTCCACCTGGCCGGACGGCGACTTCGCCAAGCCCGGCGTAGTGGTCACCTGGCGCCTCGACGGCGGCCCGGTCGGTAGCTGACCCACCCCGGGGGCGGTCCGGCGCTGGACCGCCCCGCGAGGGGCCGCCGACCCACCAGGTCGGCGGCCCCTCGTCAGTGCTCTGAGGCGATCCGCAGGCGATCGGCCCGCGCGGCGGGTCAGTTCTCGGTGGCGATGCCGTCGGCGATGGCGCGCGCGGCGGTGAGCAGCTTGGCGCGGACCACCCGGGCCGAGGTCATCATCTCGCCCGCGGGCAGCGCGCACGCCAGCACCACCCGGCGCTCGATGTCCTTGTCCGGGTTGACGAGCACCGCGGCGCACGCCACGCCCTGCCGGAACTGCCCCAGCTCCAGCTGCATGCCGCGCCGGTCACCGGCGGCCAGGTCCGCCTCGAACGCCTCGACCGTGGTGAGGGTGGCCGTGGTGAACGGGCGCATGCCGTACTCGCGCAGGTAGCGGAAGCGCTGTTCGGTGGTGAGCGTGGCGAGCAGGCTCTTGCCCAGCGCGGTGGCGTGCGCGCCCTCGTCGAAGCCCGGCACCAGGTCTTCCATGTAGGGCGAGCGCGGCCCCTCGGCGGACGCGGTCACCGCCACCTGCCCGCCGACGAAACGGCCGAGGTAGTGGCTCCAGCCGGTGTCCGACGCCGCGCGGCGCAGCGCCTCACCGACCGCCGGCGGCCCCCGGAACGCGGTGACCAGCTCGCGGTAGCGGTCGGCCACCTCCAACCCCACGACGTACGTCCCGTCCTCGCGCCGGATCACGTAGCCCTCGTACGCGAGCGTGCGCACCAGGTGGTACGTGGTGGCGACGGTCAGCTCGCAGCGCCGGGCGATCTGCTTCACGGTGAGCCCTCTCGGCGCACGGCCGACCGACTCGAGCACTCGAAGCGCGCGGGACACGCTGCGGATCAGGTCCGAAGGTTCCGCCAAGGGGTCGCGCACAACCACCTCCGCCGCCGGGGACTTACACCATATGAAAAACCGGCCGAGTGCGAAATGCCTGTTCGGATGGAGGATGCCAGAAGACCGGACACAGACAGTGTGTCGACGGACACGATGAGCAGCCAAAACGTCCGGGCGTAAGGTGTGCTCGCGATGACTGAAACAGTTTCGCGAGCCGCCCCTCCGGCGTCCCGGCACGCCGTCACGGTCGGCGCCGGCGCCACCCTCACCACGATCGTGTGCGTCCTGCCCGTCTTCCTGGTCGGTGGTCTCGCCGTCCAGCTCGCCGGCGAACTCCGCTTCAGCCCGGCCGGGCTGGGCCTGGCCGTCTCGATCTACTTCGGGGTGAGCGCGCTCGCCTCGGTGCCCTCCGGCGCCCTGGTCGAGCGCTTCGGTTCGGCTCCGGTCGCCCGGGCCGCCATCCTGCTCTCCGCCGCCTCACTGCTGGCGGTGGCGGGGCTGGCCCGGTCGTACCCGGTCCTGGTGGCCCTGCTGGCCCTCAGCGCCGCCGCAAACGCCCTCGGGCAGCTCGCCAGCAACGCCGCGCTGGCCGAGCACGTACCCGCCCACCGGCAGGGCCTGTCGTTCGGCGTGAAGCAGGCCGCCGTACCGGCCGCCACGCTGCTGGCCGGTCTGGCGGTGCCCACTGTCGCGCTCACCGCCGGCTGGCGCTGGGCCTTCGTGGCCGCCGCGGTGGCCGCGCTCGCCGTGCTGCCGGCCGTACCCCGCGCCGGAGGGGATCGGCGGGCCCGCACCGCCTCCGGTCGCCGTCCGGGCGGCACCGGCCCGCTCGTGGTGATCGGGCTGGCCGCGACGCTGGCGGCCGCCGCGGCGAACGCCCTCGGCACGTTCCTGGTCGACTCGGCGGCGGCGCGGGGCCTCTCCCCCGGCCTGGCCGGCCTGACACTGACGCTGGGCAGCGTGGTGTGCGTGCTCGCCCGGGTCGGCGTCGGCTGGCTGGCCGACCGGCGAACCAGCGGGCACGTCGGGCTGATCGCCGGGATGCTGCTGACCGGCTCGGTCGGCCTGATCCTGCTCGCGGTGGCCGGCTCGGCGCCGCTGGTAGCGGGCGTGGTGCTCGGCTTCGGTCTCGGCTGGGCCTGGCCGGGGCTGATGAACTTCGCCGTGGTCCGGCTCCACCCGCAGGCCCCGGCCGCCGCCACCTCGATCACCCAGACCGGGGTGTACGCGGGCGGCTGCCTCGGTCCGCTCGGCCTGGGCGCGCTCGCCGGAGCGGCGGGCTACCCGGCGATGTGGCTGACTGCCGCCACGGCGATGCTCCTGGCCGCCGTCCTGATGCTGCTCGGCGCCCGCCTCCTGCGCCCCACCCCCACTCCCGCCTGACCCCCACCCCGCCCGGCCCGGCCCGGCCCAGTCGCGTCGATCATGAAGTTGGCGGCGCGACACGCCGCGTCCCCGAGCCCGTCAACTTCATGATCGACGGAGCGCACGGAGCGCACGGAGCGCGACGGAGCGCACGGGGCGCGACGGAGCGCACGGGGCGCGACGGGGCGGTGGGCGGGTGCGGGGAGGGGTGGGTCGGTCAGCTGGTGCGGTCGGCGATGTAGTCGCAGAGGGACTCCAGCGCGCGACGCGCCGGACCCTCGGGCAGCGGAGCCAGCCGGGCGCGTGCGTCCTCGGCGTAGCTGCGCACCGTCTCCCGGGCACGCTTGAGCGCCGGCGACTCCCGCAGCAGGCCCAGCGCCTCGGCGTGCAGCGCGTCGTCCACCAGCGGGCCGGTGGCCAGGATCTCGCGCAGCCGTACGCTCGCCGCGTCCGCGTCGTCGGAGGCCATCGCGTAGAGCACCGGCAGGGTGGGTACGCCCTCGCGCAGGTCGGTGCCGGGCGTCTTGCCGGACTGGACCGACTCGCTGGCGATGTCCAGCAGGTCGTCGGAGAGCTGGAACGCGACGCCGATGATCTCGCCGTACGCGGCCAGGGCCTCGACGTGCGCGGGCGCCGCGCCGCCGAACATGCCGCCGAAGCGCGCCGAGGTGGCGATCAGCGAGCCGGTCTTCTCGGCGATCACGTGTAGGTAGTGCGCGACCGGGTCGGTGTCGCGCGGGCCGACCGTCTCGGCGATCTGGCCGTGCACCAGCCGGGCGAACGTGCGCGCCTGCAGGCGTACCGCCTCGGGGCCCAGGTCGGCGGCGATGTCCGCGGCCCGGGCGAAGAGGTAGTCGCCGACCAGGATGGCGACCGAGTTGGTCCAGCGGGAGTTGGCGCTCGGGGCGCCACGCCGAACGGCGGCCTCGTCCATCACGTCGTCGTGGTAGAGCGTCGCCAGGTGGGTGAGCTCCATCACCACGGCGGCGGGGACGACCTGGTCGGCCTCCGGGGCGCCGAACTGCGCACCAAGCGCCACCAGCAGCGGACGGAACCGCTTGCCGCCGGCCTCGACCAGGTGCCGGGACGCCTCGGTCACCAGCGGATCGGCGCTCGCCACGCTCGCCCGCAGGCTCGTCTCGACCCGGTCGAGCACACCCAGCACGGAGGCTTCGACGCGCGGGTCGGCGAGGTGCAGGCCGAGCGCGCCGAACTGACCTGAACGCTCGCCAGCCGGGTTCGCCACGTCCTCAACCATGCCACACCCGTTCGACCTGCTCGTCGACGGGGATACGGGCCGGGGGCCGGTACGCCACGGCGTACCGGCCCCCGGTGGGAACACCTCTGTCATCTGACGAATTCGGCGGCGCCGGTGGTCAGGTCGAGCAGCGGACCGGGCACCACGCCGAGGACCAGCGTGGCGAGCACGCCGATGACCAGCGCGGCCGAGGTGAGCGCCCCCGGCACGGTCACCGTCGGGGTGGACTCGCCCGGCTCGGAGAGCCACATCATCACCACGACCCGCAGGTACGGGAAGGCCAGCACCATGCTGGTCAGCACGCCCGCGATCACCAGCCACGCCTGGTTCGCCTCCAGGGCCGGGCCGAAGACCGCGAACTTGCTGGTGAAGCCGCTGGTCAGCGGGATACCGGCGAAGGCCAGCAGGATGAACGTGAAGATCGCCGCGAAGAACGGCGAGCGGCGGCCCAGCCCGGCCCAGCGGGACAGGTGGGTGGCCTCCCCGTCGGCGTCGCGCACCAGCGTCACCACGGCGAACGCGGCGAGCACCGAGAAGCCGTACGCGGCCAGGTAGAACATGGTGCCGGAGAGCCCTTCACGGCTCGGTGCCAGCACACCGACGAGCAGGTAACCGGCGTTCGCGATCGACGAGTACGCCAGCAGGCGCTTGATGTCGGTCTGGGTGACCGCCAGTACCGCGCCGACCAGCATGGTCAGCACCGCGATCGCGCCGAGCACCGGGGTGAAGTCCCAGGAGGCCCCGGCGAACGCCACGTGGAAGACGCGCAGCAGCGCACCGAACGCGGCGACCTTGGTGCAGGCCGCCATGAAGCCGGTGACCGGGGTCGGCGCGCCCTGGTAGACATCCGGCGTCCAGACGTGGAACGGCGCGGCGGCGGCCTTGAACAGCAGGCCGATGGCGAGCAGCGCCATGCCGGCGAACAACAGCACCGGGCTGGACGGGGAGTCGGTGACCGCGGCGTGCACGGTGGCGAAGTCGACGCCGGCCGCGCGGCCCGGGATCCCGGAGGTGAAGCCGTAGATCAGGGCGACACCGAACAGGAAGAACGCCGAGGCGTACGCGCCGAGCATGAAGTACTTCAGCGCCGCCTCCTGGCTCAGCAGACGCCGGCGGCGGGCCAGCGCGCAGAGCAGGTAGAGCGGCAGCGAGAAGACCTCCAGCGCGACGAACATGGTCAGCAGGTCGTTCGCCGCCACGAAGATCAGCATGCCGCCGATCGCGAACGACATCAGCGGGTAGACCTCGGTGGCACCGCCGACGCCCTCGGCCTGTCGCCGGTCCTCGGCCGACTCGGCGGTGACTGCGGCGTGCGCCACGAACGCGCCGCCCCGCTCCACCGTGCGCTCGCCGACGAGCAGCAGCGCCATCACCGCGAGCACCAGGATGGCGCCCTGCAGGAACAGCGTCGGGCCGTCGATCGCGATGGCGCCGCCGATGGTGATCAGCCGGTCGTCGGCGTTCAGGATCACCATGACGATCGCGGCGAGCATCGCCACCAGGGCGAGCCCGAGTTGCACCGCGTTACGCAGGCGGCGCGGCACGAACGCCTCGACCAGGACCCCGAGCAGCGCCGCGCCCAGCATGATCAGGATCGGAGCGAGCGCCGCGTAGTCGATCGACGGCAGCTTGAGCTCGGTCATTTTGCGGCCTCCTGGACGCTGCCGACCTCAGGGGCGGGGTCGGACTTGCCGACGTCCTGCATGGTCGCCTGGACGGCGGGGTTGATGACGTCGGTGACCGGCTTCGGATAGAAGCCGAGCAGCACGATCAGCGCGATCAGCGGCGCGACGACCACTTTCTCGCGCAGGGTGAGGTCACGGCGCATGCCCTCGACCTCGGTCAGCGCCGGGTTCAGCGTGCCCTGCGTGGTGCGCTGCACCATCCACAGCACGTACGCAGCCGCCAGGATGATGCCGAGCGTGGCGATCACCGCGACCGGCTTGTTGACGGTGAACGTGCCGATCAGCACCAGGAACTCGGAGACGAACGGCGCGGTACCGGGTAGCGCCAGCGAGGCCAGACCGGCGAAGAAGAGCACACCGGCGAGTACCGGCACCAGCTTGCCCGCGCCGCCGAAGTCGCTGATCAGCGCCGAGCCGCGCCGGGCGATCAGCATGCCGACCACGAGGAACAGCAGGCCGGTGGCCAGGCCGTGGTTGAGCATGTAGAGCACCGCACCGGTGCCGGCCTGGGTGGTGAACGCGAAGATGCCGACGCCGATGAACCCGAAGTGCGCGATCGAGGTGTACGACACCAGCCGCTTCAGGTCGTTCTGGCCGACCGCCAGCAGCGCGGCGTAGATGATGCCGATGACGCCGAGCGCCAGCGCCCACGGCGCGAACCAGCGCGACGCCTCCGGGAACAGCGGAAGGCAGTAGCGGAGGATGCCGAACGTGCCGACCTTGTCCAGCACGCCGACGAGCAGCGCGGCGGCGCCGGCCGGGGCCGCGCCACCGGCGTCCGGCAGCCAGGTGTGGAACGGGAAGAACGGCGCCTTGATCGCGAAGGCCACGAAGAAGCCGAGGAACAGCCAGCGGGCCGTGTCGGTGGCGAACTCGGCCTGGCTCAGCGCCTGCCAGTCGAAGGTCTTCCCGCCGACCACCCAGAGGCCGATCACCGCGGCCAGCATGAACAGACCGCCGACCAGCGAGTAGAGGAAGAACTTCACCGCCGCGTACTGCCGCTGGTGGCCGCCGTAGCTGCCGATCAGGAAGTACATCGGCACCAGCATGACCTCGAAGAACACGTAGAACAGGAAGACGTCGGCGGCGGCGAAGACGCCGATCATCGTGCACTCGAGGACGAGGAGCAGCGCGAAGTACGCGGGCACCGAGCGCTTGGACGCCTCGGCGTCGTGCCAGGACGCCAGGATCACCAGCGGCACCAGGATCGCGATCAGCATCAGCATGACCAGCGCGATGCCGTCCACCTCGAAGGTGAAGTTCACGCCCCAGTTCGGGATCCACGGGTACGACTCGCGGAACTGGAACCGGTCACCACCGGCGGAGAAGGCGAACCACATCACCACCGACAGCACCAGCACCAGCAGCGACCAGCCGAACGCGACCAGCTTGGCCAGGTCCGGGCGGCTGCGGGGCAGCAGTGCCACCACCAGGGCGCCGACCAGCGGCGCCACGGTCAGCACCGAGAGGAACGGGAAGTTGGACATTATTCGGCCTTACCTCCGTCGTGACTGCGTGGCCCGCCGGCGGGGGCGGCCGCGTTGAGGTCGATCACGCCAGCCACCCCGCCTGCACCGCCAGGAACGCCGCGACCACGAGCAGCGCGCCGGTCAGGATCGAGGTCGCGTACGACCGCACGAAGCCGGTCTGGAGCCGCCGGAGCCGGCCCGAGCCCCCGCCCACGGCGGCGGCCAGGCCGTTGACCAGCCCGTCCACGCCCCGGTTGTCGAGGAACACCAGCGCCCGGGTGAGGAAGATGCCCGGCTTCTCGAAGACCGCCTCGTTGAAGGCGTCCGTGTAGAGGTTCCGGCGGGCGGCGGTGACCACCACGCCGGCCGGCTGCGGCTCGGTGGCCGTACCGGAGCGGAACAGGAACCAGGCCAGCCCGGCGCCCAGCACGGTGAGCAGCAGCGACAGCGCGGTGAGCAGCCAGTGCGCCAGCACCGGCGCGTGCTCCCCGCTCTCGGCGGCGAGTCCGTTGGTGGCGGTGAGCCAGTCCGGCACGGAGGTGGCGAGCAGGAAGCCCGCGCCGACCGAGCCGACCGCCAGCAGGATCAGCGGGATGGTCATCAGCTTCGGCGACTCGTGCGGGTGCTCGATGTCCTCGGTCCAGCGCTTCGGACCGTGGAACGTGAGCACGAACAGCCGCGTCATGTAGAACGCGGTGAGCCCGGCGCCGAGCAGCGCGGCCATGCCGAACAGCCAGGCCGTCCAGCCCTCCCGCTCGAACGCGGCCACGATGATCGGCTCCTTGGAGAAGTAGCCGGAGAACGGGAACATGCCGATGATGGCGAGCCAGCCCATCATGAACGTCAGCCAGGTGACCTTCATGTACTTGGACAGCCCGCCGAAGCGGCGGATGTCCACCTGGTCGTTCATGCCGTGCATGACCGAGCCGGCGCCGAGGAACATGTTGGCCTTGAAGAAGCCGTGTGCCAGCAGGTGCACGATGGCCAGCGCGTACGCGCCGCCGCCGAGACCGACGCCGAGGAACATGTAGCCGATCTGGCTCACCGTCGACCAGGCCAGCACGCGCTTGATGTCGTCCTTGGCCGCGCCGATGATGCAGCCCATCAGCAGTGTGAGCGCGCCGACGCTGACCACCACGAGCTGGAGCGTCTCGTTGGCCGAGAAGATCGCGTTGGAGCGGGCGATCAGGTAGACGCCTGCGGTGACCATGGTGGCCGCGTGGATGAGCGCGGACACCGGGGTCGGGCCCTCCATCGCGTCCGGCAACCACGCCTGGAGCGGGAACTGACCGGACTTGCCGGCCGCGCCGAGCAGGAGCAGCAGGCCGAGCACCAGCACGGTGGTCGAGGTCATCGAGCCGACCCCGTTGAACACCTCGTCGTACTGGGTGGTGCCGAGCACGGCGAACATGATGAAGATGCCGATGGCCAGTCCGGCGTCGCCGACCCGGTTCATCAGGAACGCCTTCTTGCCGGCGGTGGCCGCGCTGGGCCGGCCGTACCAGAAGGAGATCAGCAGGTACGACGCCAGACCGACGCCCTCCCAGCCGAAGTAGAGCATCACGTAGTTGTTGCCGAGCACCAGCAGGAGCATGGCGGCGACGAACAGGTTGAAGTACGCGAAGAACAGCCGCCGGCCCGCGTCGTGCGCCATGTACTCCACGGCGTAGAGGTGGATCAGGAAGCCCACCCCGGTGATCAGCAGGACGAAGACCGCGGCCAGCGGGTCGAAGAGCAGACCGAAGTCCACCTTCAGGTTGCCGACCGCCATGAAGTCCCAGAGGCTCAGCTCGACCTGCTTGTTCTCCAGACCGCGAAGCTGGAGGAAGTAGGTGAGCCCGAGCACGAACGCGGCGCCGATGGCGCCCACGCCCAGCCAGTGGCCCCAGCGGTCGGCCCGCTTGCCGAGCAGCAGCAGGATCGCCGCGCTGACCAGCGGGATCGCCACCAGCAGCCAGACACTGCCCAGCATCCCGTCCGCCGTGGCGAAGGTGACGGCTTCGGCTGGCTCAGACTGGGCGATCGTCAGAATCTGTTCCACCACGAGCCCCTCAGTACTTCAGCAGGTTGGCGTCGTCGACGCTGGCCGAGCGCCGGGTCCGGAAGATCGCCATGATGATCGCGAGCCCGACCACGACCTCGGCCGCCGCGACCACCATCACGAAGAACGCCATGATCTGGCCGTTCAGGTCGCCGTTGATCCGGCTGAACGTGACCAGGGTCAGGTTGGCCGCGTTGAGCATCAGCTCGATGCACATGAACAGCACGATCGCGTTGCGCCGGACCAGCACGCCCACGGCGCCGATGGTGAACAGCACCGCCGCGAGGATGAGGTAGTAGTCCGGGGTCACCGTGCCAGCCTTTCGTTCGCGACTGCGGGGCTCCGCTTCGCTGCACTCCTCGCGCTCACCGATCAGTCCCCTTCGGTGCGGTCTCCTCGGCCGTCAGCTCACGCACCGGCATGATCTCCGGGATGCTGCGGTCGGTCAGCCGGCCGTCGGGCAGACGGGCCGGGGTGGCCACCGAGGAGGACGTGGCGTAGACACCCGGGCCGGGCTTCGGTCCGGGGTAGTTGCCGGGGCGGAACCGCGCCTTCATGGTGGCGATCTGGTCCATCCGGTCCGCCTTGCGCCGCTCCACGTGTGCCAGCACCATCGCGCCGACGGCGGCGGTGATCAGCAGCGCCGAGGTCAGCTCGAAGGCGAAGACGTACTTGGTGAACAGCAGCCGGGCGATGCCCTGCACGTTGCCCTCACCGTTGGCCTCGTCGAGCCCGACCGCCTGGACTCCGTCGAGCGCCCGGTAGAGGCCGGTGCCCACCAGACCGGCGAAGCCGAGCCCGAGGACCACGGCGGCGACCCGCTGGCCGCGCAGCGTCTCGATGAGCGAGTCGGACGCGTCCCGGCCGACGAGCATCAGCACGAACAGGAACAGCATCATGATCGCGCCGGTGTAGACGATGATCTGCACCATGCCGATGAACGGCCCGGCCTGGAGCACGTAGAACACGCCCAGGCAGAGCATGGTCAGCACCAGCCAGAGCGCGGAGTGGACCGCGTTGCGGGCCCACACCATGCCGACCGCGCCGAGCAGGGCCAGCGGGGCGAGGATCCAGAAGGTGACCTCCTCACCCCCGGACACCTGGCCGGCTGCGGCGAGCACCGTTGCCGAGGTCATGCCTTGCCTCCCTTGCCCGCCGCGGCGGCGGACCGCTGCTCCGCCTGCTCGGCGCCGGGGAAGGTCACGCCCGGGTGCTCCTCCACCTGGTACCGGCCGGGGCCCATCGGCGAGCGCTCGGCGCCGGCCGAGGTGCCCGGGTTGGTGAGCGCGCCGACGTAGTAGTCCTTCTCGCTGTCGCCCAGCCGCATCGGGTGCGGCGGCTGCTCCATGCCTTCGAGCAGCGGCGCGAGCAGCTGCTCCTTGGTGAAGATCAGGTCCTGCCGGTTGTCCCGGGCCAGCTCGTACTCGTTGCTCATGGTGAGCGAACGGGTCGGGCAGGCCTCGATGCAGAGCCCGCAGAAGATGCACCGGGCGTAGTTGATCTGGTAGGTGCTGGCGTACCGCTCACCCGGGGAGAAGCGCTGCTCCTCGGTGTTGTCGCCGCCCTCCACGTAGATCGCGTCGGCCGGGCAGGCCCAGGCGCACAGCTCGCAGCCGATGCACTTCTCCAGCCCGTCCGGGTGCCGGTTGAGGATGTGCCGCCCGTGGTAGCGCGGCGCCGAGACCGGCGGCTTGAACGGGTAGTCGGTGGTGACGACCTTCTTGAACATGTGCGAGAAGGTGACACCGAAGCCCTTGAACGTTCCGGTGATCGCGCCCACGTCACACCTCCCTGGAGTCCGGGCCGGCGACCACGTTGGCCGGCTCCCGCTCGGCGAGCACGCGCTTGGTACGCGGGCTCGGCGGAACCTGAAGATCCATCGGCGGCAGCGGGAAGCTGCCGTACGGCCGGGTGTCCGCCTGCTCCTGCAGCGACGGCTTCGGCTCCTTCTTCCGCGACGGCCAGAAGAGCGTGGCCAGCAGCAGCACGCCCGCGCCGACGGCGGTGACGAGCAGCCGGTCCCGGGTCTGCCAGTCCTCGATCGAGCGCAGCCCGGCGAGCACCATGATCCAGACCAGGTTCAGCGGCAGCAGCACCTTCCAGCCGAACCGCATGAACTGGTCGTACCGGAGCCGGGGCAGCGTGCCGCGGAGCCAGACGAAGACGAACACCAGCAGGATGACCTTGCCGAAGAACCACAGCATCGGCCACCAGCCGTCGTTGGCGCCCGACCAGATGGTGATCGGCCACGGGGCGTGCCAGCCGCCGAGGAACAGCGTCACGGTGAACGCCGACATGGTCACCATCGCGACGTACTCGCTGAGCATGAACAGCGCGAACTTCAGCGAGCTGTACTCGGTCTGGAAGCCGGCCACCAGCTCCGACTCCGCCTCGGGCAGGTCGAACGGTGCCCGGTTCGTCTCACCGACGATGGCGATGAAGAACATGATGAAGCTGGGCAGCAGCAGGATCGCGTACCAGCCGGGCGCGGCGAGGTCGAAGCCGCCGATGCTCAGCCGGGTGCCGTCGCCCTGCGCGGCGACGATCCCGCTCGTCGACATGGTGCCCGCGGTCATGAACACCGCGACCACGCTCAGGCCCATGGTGACCTCGTACGAGACCAGCTGGGCCGCCGAGCGCAGACCGCCGAGCAGCGGGTAGGTGGAGCCGCTGGCCCAGCCGCCGAGCACGATGCCGTACACGGCGAGCGAGGAGAAGGCCAGCACCACCAGCACCGCCACCGACACGTCGGTGACCTGCAGCGGCGTCCGGTGCCCGAAGATGCTCACCATCGGCCCGAACGGGATCACCGACAGCGCGGTGACCGCGCAGACCACGGAGATCACCGGGGCGAAGAAGTAGACGACCTTGTCGGCCTTGCGCGGGAGGATGTCCTCCTTGAAGGCCAGCTTCACGCCGTCGGCGAGCGTCTGGAGCAGACCGAACGGGCCGGCCTGGTTGGGGCCGGGCCGCACCGCCATGCGGCCGACGACCCGGCGCTCGAACCAGACGCCGAGCAGCGTGGCCGCCACGGCGACGACGAACGCGAACAGGATCTTGCCGAGGACCAGCCACCACGGGTCCTTGCCGAAGTCGGCAAGCGTCGGGTCCTGCGCCGCGAGGATGACGGGGTTCACTGCACCCACCTTTCGTTCCCGACTGCGGAGACGCTCACCACGTCGCCGGACGTCGCGCCGAGGCCGCGCCGCACGGTGGAGCCGGGTGAGTTGGTCGGCAGCCAGACGACGCCGTCGGGCATCTCGGTGATCGCCGCCGGCAGCGTGATCGCGCCGCGGTCGGTGCCCACCGTGACCGGGTCACCGTCGGCGACACCCAGCGCCTCGGCGGTGCCCTTGCCGAGCCGGACCACCGGCGGGCGGGCGGTGCCGGCGAGGTGCTCGTCGCCGTCGGTGAGGCTGCCCAGGTCGATCAGCTGGTGCCAGGTGGCGAGCACCGCCTCGCCCGGTCCGGGCTGCCGAACGGCGGCCGGCTCGACCGAGGGCGCCGACGGACGCTCGACCCGGGTGCGCGGCAGCGCGCCCAGCTCGCGCCGGATGCTCGGCACGTCACCGGTGCCCAGCCGCACGTCGAGCTGCGCGGCGAGCGCGTCGAGGATGCGGGCGTCGGTCATCGCGCCGGTGTCCAGCACCTTCTCGAACGTGCGCAGCCGGCCCTCCCAGTCCAGGAAGCTGCCGGCCTTCTCGACCACCGGCGCGACCGGCAGGACCACGTCGGCGCGGCGGGACACCGCGCTCATCCGCAGTTCCAGGCTGACCAGGAACGGCACCGCGTCCAGTGCGGACTCGGCCAGGCGCGGGTCGGCCAGGTCGGCCGGGTCGACGCCGGCCACCACCAGGGCGCCGATCTGGCCGTTCGCCGCGGCGGTGAGGATGCCGTCGGTGTCGCGGCCGGCCTGGCTGGGGATCACCCCGGCCGGGATGTCCCACGCCTCGCCGAGCTCCGCGCGCGCGGCCGGCTCGGTGACGACCCGGCCGCCGGGGAGCAGGTTGGGCAGGCAGCCCGCGTCGACAGCGCCGCGGTCACCCGCGCGCCGCGGCACCCAGACCAGCCGGGCACCGGTACGCCGGGCGACGTCCGCCGCCGCCGACAGGCCGCCCGGCACCTCGGCCAGGCGCTCGCCGACGATCAGGATCGCGCCGGGCTGACCCAGCGCCTCGGCCACCGTGGCGTGCTTGGCCAGCACGCCGGCCTCCTCGCCGGGCACCACCCGAGCCAGCTTGGCCCCGAGCTTCTCCAGGCCGCGCGTGGCGAACGGCGCGAGCGCGTACACAGTGAGCTTCTTCTTCAGGTACGCCTTACGCAGCCGCAGGAAGAGGATCGGGCACTCCTCCTCCGGCTCCAGGCCGACGAGCACCACGGCGGGCGCGTTCTCCACGTCCGTGTAGGTCACGTCGGTGACCCCGGCGACGCTGCTGGCCAGGAAGTCGGCCTCCTCGCGGGAGACCGGGCGGGCCCGGAAGTCGATGTCGTTCGTGTGCAGCGCGATGCGGGCGAACTTCGCGTACGCGTAGGCGTCCTCGACCGTCAGCCGGCCGCCGGTCAGCACCGCCGTGCCGGTCGCGCCGTCGCGGGCCGCGCGCAGCCCCTCGGCGGCCCGGGTGAGCGCCTCGCTCCAGGACGCCTCGCGCAGCTCACCGGTCTTCTCGTCGCGCACCATCGGGGTGCTGATCCGGTCGAACGCGCGGGTGTACTGGAAGCCCCAGCGGCCCTTGTCGCAGTTCCACTCCTCGTTCACCGCCGGGTCGTCGCCGGCCAGCCGGCGCAGCACCTTGCCGCGCCGCCAGTCGGTGCGCTGGGCGCAGCCGGCCGAGCAGTGCTCGCAGACGCTGGGCGTGGAGACCAGGTCGAACGGGCGGGCCCGGAACCGGTACTGGGCGCCGGTCAGCGCGCCCACCGGGCAGATCTGCACGGTGTTGCCGGAGAAGTACGAGTTGAACGGAACGTCCCCCTCGTCGCCCTCCTCGCCGTACGCGTCGTCCCGGTAGATGTTGATCTCCTCGTGCGAGGAGCGTCCCATCAGGTCGATGAACTTGTCCCCGGCGATCTCCTCGGAGAACCGGGTGCACCGCTGGCAGAGCACGCAGCGCTCACGGTCGAGCAGCACCTGGGTGCTGATCGGCAGCGGCTTCGGGTACTCCCGCTTGTGCTCGTGGAACCGCGAGTCCGTCCGGCCGGTGGACATCGCCTGGTTCTGCAGCGGGCACTCGCCGCCCTTGTCGCACATCGGGCAGTCCAGCGGGTGGTTGAGGAGCAGCAGCTCCATCACCCCCTCCTGGGCCTTCTTGGCGACCGGGGAGGTGAGCTGCGTCCGCACCACCATGCCGTCGGCGACGGTCTGGGTGCAGGAGGCGACCGGCTTGCGCTGGCCCTCCACCTCCACCAGGCACTGCCGGCAGGCACCGGCCGGGGCCAGCAGCGGGTGGTCGCAGAAGCGCGGGATCTCGGTGCCGAGCTGCTCGGCGACGCGGATCAGCAGCGCGCCCTTGGGCGCGGTGACCTCGACGCCGTCGATGGTCAGCGTGACGGTCTCGGTCTGCTTGGCTACGTCGGTCATTAGTGGGCTCCCACCAGCTGCTTGTCGGAGAGCTTCGGCGCGGTACGTCCCTCGATGTAGTCGAGGTAGTCCTGCTTGAAGTACTTCAGCGACGAGGTCACCGAGCTGGTCGCGCCGTCACCCAGACCGCAGAACGAACGGCCGAGGATGTTGTCACAGGTGTCGAGCAGGGTGTCCAGGTCCTCGTGGGTGCCCTGGCCGGACAGGATGCGCCGGTAGACCCGGACCATCCAGTAGTTGCCCTCCCGGCAGGGGGTGCACTTGCCGCACGACTCGTGGTGGTAGAACTCCAGCCACCGGTAGGTCGCGTACACCGGGCAGTCCTGGTCGGAGAAGATCTGCGTGGCGGTGGTGCCCAGGATCGAGCCGGCCCCCGCCACCCCCTCGAAGTCCAGCGGCACGTCCAGGTGCTCGGCGGTCAGCAGCGGCGTCGACGAGCCACCCGGGGTCCAGAACTTCAGGTTGTGCCCGGGCTTCATGCCGCCGGCCAGCTCGATCAGCTCGCGCAGCGTGATCCCCATCGAGCACTCGTACTGGCCCGGTTCGGCGATCCGGCCGGACAGCGAGTAGATCATCGGGCCGGACGACTTCTCCGTGCCCATCGTCTTCCACCAGTCCGCGCCACCGAGCACGATGTACGGCACGCTGGCGATGGTGCCGACGTTGTTGACGACGGTCGGGCTGGCGTACAGGCCGTGGGTCGCCGGGAACGGCGGACGCAGCCGGGGCTGGCCGCGGAAGCCCTCCAGCGAGTCCAGCAGCGCGGTCTCCTCACCGCAGATGTACGCACCGGCGCCGGAGTGCACCACCAGGTCCAGGTCGAAGCCCGACCCGAGGATGTTGCGGCCGAGGTAACCCTTGGCGTACGCCTCGTCGACGGCGCTGCGCAGCCGCCGGGCGGCGTGCACCGCCTCACCGCGGATGTAGATGTACGCCCGGTTGGCCCGGATCGCGTACGAGGCGATGATGACGCCCTCGACCAGCGAGTGCGGGTCGTGGGTCATCAGCGGCAGGTCCTTGCAGGTGCCCGGCTCGCCCTCGTCGGCGTTCACCACCAGGTAGTGCGGCTTGCCGTCGCCCTGCGGGATGAACCCCCACTTGAGACCGGTCGGGAAGCCCGCGCCGCCCCGGCCGCGCAGTCCGGAGTCCTTGACCAGCTGGATCAGGTCGTCCGGGTGCGCCTTGAGCGCCTTGCGCAGGGCGGCGTAGCCGTCCAGCTTCTCGTAGGTGCCGAGCCGCCACGCGTCCGGCGAGAGCCAGCGCTTGGTGAGCACCGGCGTGAGCTTGGCCAGCGTCTCCGGCCGAGGAGTGGTCACTTGCGGACCCCCGATCCGTTCGCGTCCGCCGGGTCGGCGCCGTCCGCGCCCGTACCGGACTCCGCTTCCTTGAGGTTGCGCTCCTGCGCGCCGGCCGCGTCGCCGGCGGGCTTGCCGTCACCGGCCGGCGGGTTCGCCGCCACGCCGGCCGCCTCCGCCGCCCGCGCGTCGCGCGGCGCCGGTGCCGGTCCGTCCACCGGGACCTTGGTGCCGGGGGCGTCCGGCACCGGAGTGCTCGCGTCCGGCTGCCGGGTCTCGGCGGTACGCACCTGCGGCGACTTGGCGTCCGGTGCCTTCACGTCCGGCGCGGTGCTGCCGGAGGCCGTCTTCGGCTCGGCCGGCTCGGGCGCGGGGGCCGGCTTGGCGGCCTCGGCCTTCGCCTTCGCCTCGGCGGCGGCCCGGTCGGCCTCGGCCTTGCTGCGGATCGGGGTCTTCGGGTCGAAGCCCGGTACCGAGACGCCGTGCTGCTCGGCCAGGCGCAGACCGCGCAGGCTCGGCTCGCCCGGCCCGCCGTCGGCCACCGCGCCGTCGCGCTCGTCGGCGAAACCGGCGAGCTGGACCGCCATCTCCTTGAGCGTGCACAGCCGCGCCCCACGGGTCGGCATCGGCCGGCCACCGGCGCGCAGCTCCTCGACCACGTCGACCGCGCCCTGCGGCTCCACGTTGTCGAAGAAGTCGTAGTTGACTGTCATCACCGGGCCGTAGTCGCACGCCGCCAGGCACTCGGCGTGCTCCAGAGTGATCTTCCCGTCGGCGGTGGTCTCCTCGTGCCCGACGCCGAGGTGCTCGGCCAGGGTGTCGTAGACCTTCTGCCCGCCGAGCACGTCGCACATGGTGTTTGTGCAGACGCTGACCAAGTAGTCACCGGTGGGCTTGCGCTTGTACATGGTGTAGAAGGTGGCGACGGCGCCGACCTGGGCCTTGTTGAGCCCGAGCACCTCGGCGCAGAACTCGACACCGGCCGGGGAGACGTAGCCCTCCTCGGACTGGACCAGGTGCAGCAGCGGCAGCAGCGCCGAGCGGGACCGGTCCGCCGGGTACCGGGCGATGATCTCCCGGGCCCGGGCGCGAGTCGTTTCGGTAAAGCTCATCGGTCACAACCACCCATCACGGGGTCCAGCGAGGCGCCGCCGGCGATCACGTCGGCGATCAGGCCGCCCTCGGCCATCGCCGGCAGGGCCTGGAGGTTGACGAAGCTCGGCTCCCGGTAGTGCACCCGGTAGGGCCGGGTGCCGCCGTCGGACACCGCGTGCACGCCCAGCTCGCCGCGGGGCGACTCGATGCCGACGTACACCTGGCCCGGCGGAACCCGGAAGCCCTCGGTGACGAGCTTGAAGTGGTGGATCAGCGACTCCATCGACTGACCCATGATCTTGGCGACGTGCTCCAGCGAGTTGCCCATGCCGTCCACGCCGATGGCCAGCTGCGCCGGCCAGGCGATCTTCTTGTCGGACACCATCACCGGGCCGGGCTTCAGGCGGTCCAGTGCCTGCTCGATCAGCTTCAGCGACTCGCGGATCTCCGCCACCCGCACCAGGTAGCGGCCCCACACGTCACCGTCGGTGTGCGTCGGCACGTCGAACTCGTACGTCTCGTACCCGCAGTACGGCATCGTCTTGCGCAGGTCCCAGGCGAGACCCGCGGACCGCAGCACCGGGCCGGTGACGCCGAGCGCCATGCAGGCGGTCACGTCGAGCACCGCGACGTGTTGCGTACGCTCCAGCCAGATCGGCTGGCCGGAGAGCAGGTTCTCGTACTCCTTGAGCCGCTTCGGCATCAGCTGGAGGAAGTCGCGGATCTTGCGGATCGCGTCGTCCGGCACGTCCTGCGCCACACCGCCCGGCCGCACGTACGCGTGGTTCATCCGCAGGCCGGTGATGGTCTCGAAGATGTCGAGGACGTACTCCCGCTCGCGGAAGCCGTACAGCATCATGTTGATCGCGCCCAGCTCCATGGCGGTGGTCGCCAGCCAGACCAGGTGCGACGAGACGCGGTTGAGCTCCATCATCAGCACGCGGATGGTGGTGGCCCGCTCGGTGATGTCGTCGGTGATGCCGAGCAGCTTCTCCACCGCGAGCGCGTACGCCGTCTCGTTGAACAGCGGCGAGAGGTAGTCCATCCGGGTCACGAACGTCGAACCCTGGACCCAGTTGCGGTACTCCAGGTTCTTCTCGATGCCGGTGTGCAGGTAGCCGACGACCGAGCGGGCCTCGCGGACCGTCTCACCCTCCAGCTCCAGGACCAGCCGCAGCACGCCGTGGGTGGACGGGTGCTGCGGACCCATGTTGACGACGATCCGCTCGTCGTTGATCGGGTCCGTGCCGGAGACGACCTCGTCCCAGTCCCCGCCGGTGACGGTGAAGACCTTGCCCTCGGTCGTCTCGCGCTCGGTCGCGTAGTTCGACGTGGTCATTGGTACGACCTCCTACGGTCCGGCGGGGGGATCTCCGCACCCTTGTACTCGACGGGAACGCCGCCCAGCGGGTAGTCCTTGCGCTGCGGGTGCCCCTCCCAGTCGTCCGGCATGAGGATCCGGGTCAGGGCGGGGTGGCCGTCGAAGACGACGCCGAACATGTCGTACGTCTCCCGTTCCTGCCAGTCGGCGGTGGGGTAGACGGCGGTGACGCTCGGGACGTGCGGGTCCTCGACGGAGACCGCCACCTCCAGCCGGACGATGCGGCGGTAGGTCATCGAGGTCAGGTGGTAGACGACGTGCAGGCGGCGCTCCTGCGCGCCCAGGTAGTCCACACCGGACACCGACGAGAGCAGCTCGAAGCGCAGCGCGAGGTCGTCGCGCATCACCTGGCAGACCTCGGCGATCCGCTCCGGGCGGACGTGCAGGGTCAGCTCGCCCCGGTCGACCACGACCTTCTCGATCGCGTCGCCGAAGTCCGGGTACGCCTCCTCCAGCGCGTCCCGCACCTCGTCGAAGTAGCTCCCGTACGGCCGGGCCGCCTCCTCGATGGGCTTGCGCGGGCGGACCAGGCCGCCGTAGCCGGAGACGTCACCGGTGCCCTGGTTGCCGAACATGCCGCGGCCGGCCGGGCCGGCCGGCGGGTACTCCGCCGGGGCGGTGGAGCTGGCACCGGCCGGGGTGGTGGGTACCGGCACCCCGCCGTCGTTGTTCTTGTCGTTACTCATTTCGGGCCCCTATGCGACGCCTGAAGGTGGTTCTGCGCCTTCATCCAGTTCTCGATCCGCAGCTGCTCCTCACGCCCCTCGCGGACCGCCTTCGTCCACTCGGCACGCCGGGCCTTGTCGCTGCGGTACGACGAGGGCATCGAGCCGTACGGCACCACCGGCACGTCGCCGCGCGCCTGGCGGGCCTCCAGCATCTTGCGGCCGTTCGGGCCCAGCGGCTCGTGCATGATCTTCTCGCGCAGCTTGAGCACCGCGTCGATGAGCATCTCCGGCCGGGGCGGGCAGCCGGGGAGGTACATGTCGACCGGGACGACGTGGTCGACGCCCTGCACGATGGCGTAGTTGTTGAACATGCCACCGCTGCTGGCGCAGACGCCCATCGAGATGACCCAGCGGGGCTCGGCCATCTGGTCGTAGATCTGGCGCAGGACCGGTGCCATCTTCTGGCTCACCCGGCCGGCCACGATCATCAGGTCCGCCTGGCGGGGCGAGGCGCGGAAGACCTCCATGCCCCAGCGGCCCATGTCGTAGTGCGGGCCGCCCGCCGCCATCATCTCGATGGCGCAGCAGGCCAGACCGAACGTGGCGCCCCAGACCGAGGTCTTCCGCGTCCAGTTGACCAGCTTCTCGACGCTGGTGAGCAGGACGCCGGAGGGGAGCTTCTCCTCGATGCCCATCTGCTACCTCCTCAGTCCCAGTCCAGGCCGCCGCGACGCCACACATAGGCGTACGCGACGAAGACCGCGACGATGAACAGGACCATCTCCACGAAGCCGAAGATCGGCAGGGCGTCGAAGGAGACCGCCCAGGGGTAGAGGAAGATGATCTCGATGTCGAAGACGATGAAGAGCATCGCCGTCAGGTAGAACTTGATCGGGAACCGGCCGCCGCCGACCGGCTGCGGGCTCGGCTCGATGCCACACTCGTACGCCTCGAGCTTGGCCTTGTTCAGACGCCGCGGGCCGGCGAGTCGGGCAGCGGCCACGGAGAACAGCGCGAACGCCGCAGCGAGGGCGAACAGCCCGATGATGGGTGCGTAAGGAGAGAGCGTCATCGTTGTCCCCTGCTCGTCCTTCCCTGACCTCGGTGGTTGGCCAAAATCACACTATTCACGTCCCTCACGACCTCGGTCGGCGGGGTCGATCTCTGTCCGGCCCGTGGGCGTTCCGCCCCGGGCCGGTCGTCTTCTACACGGCCGGAGCCACCTTCGTCATCGCGTTGATGACCCGGTCCATCGCGTCCCCGCCGCGCGGGTCGGTCAGGTTGGCCAGCAGCTTGAGCACGAAGCGCATGAGCATCGGGTGCGGCATGCCGTGCTTGGTCGCCATCCGCATGATCTCGGGGCGGCCGATGAGCTTCACGAAGACGCCGCCGAGCCGGTAGTAGCCGCCGAAGCGGGCCTTCAGCTCCTGCGGGTACGCCATCAGCGCCCGCTCCCGCTCCGCGCCGGCCGGGCGGGCCAGCGCCTGCACGACGACCTCTGCGGCCATCTCGCCCGACTCCATCGCGTACGCGATGCCCTCGCCGTTGAACGGGTTGACCATGCCGCCGGAGTCACCGACGAGCAGCACGCCGCGGGTGTAGTGCGGGACGCGGTTGAAGCCCATCGGCAGCGCGGCGCCGAGGATCGGACCCTCCGCGTTGGACTCGTCGGTCATCCCCCAGTCCTCGGGGGTGTTCGCGAGCCAGTCGGTGAGCAGCTTGCGGTAGTTCGTCTTGCCGAACGCCGAGGAGGAGTTCAGCACGCCCAGGCCGACGTTCACCCGGCCGTCGCCGAGGCCGAAGATCCAGCCGTAGCCGGGCAGCAGCGCGTCGCTGCCCTTGGCCCGCAGTTCCAGCCAGGACTCCAGGTAGTCGTCGTCGTGCTTCGCGGGCGAGCGGTAGTAGCGGCGGACGGCCACGCCGATCGGGCGGTCCTCCCGCTTGGCGAGCCCGAGGGCGAGCGGGAAGCGGCCGGAGACGCCGTCGGCGGCGACCACGAGCGGCGCGTGGAACGTGGCGGGTTCCTTGTCCGGGCCGACCTCGGCCTGCACGCCGATCACCCGGTCGTCTGCGCCGAGCACCGGCCCGAGGACGTTGACGCTGGTCTGCAGCTTCGCCCCGGCGGCGACCGCACGCTGGGCGAGCAGGTCGTCGAAGTCGAGCCGGGTGCGCACCAGGCCGTAGTTGGGGAAGCTGGCCAGGTCGGGCCAGTCCAGTTCCAGGCGTATGCCGCCGCCGATCACCCGGAGGCCCTTGTTGTGCAGCCAGCCCGCCTCGGGCGAGGTGTCCACGCCCATCCGGATCAGCTGCCGCACGGCGCGGGGCGTGAGCCCGTCGCCGCAGACCTTCTCCCGGGGAAACTCCGTCTTCTCCAGCAGCAGCACGCGTACGCCGTGCCGCGCCAGGTGGTACGCCGTGGCCGATCCTCCGGGACCGGCGCCCACGACGATGACGTCGGCGTCGTTCTCCACCGCGGTCATCCGCGCCTCCTCCCGCATGCTCGTGAAATGCTTCACAAGCCGATCCGGTTGGAGTCTATGACCGGCGTTACACCAGTACGCGCTGAGGGGGGCCTAACTTCGCGGAAACGCGCCGGTAAGAGCGTCGAGACCGGTCAGGGGCGCGCCTGCGCGGCCGGTCCGAGCCCGGCGTCGAGGCGGATCGCCTCGGGCAGATGGTCGCGCAACGCCCCACCGGCGGCCCGGTCCAGCGCGGCCAGCACCTCGGCGACGACCTGCCGGACATCGGCGGGATCCGCGCCGGCCAGCTCGCGGAGCTGCGCGATCAGCTCGGCGGCGTCGTCGTCGGTGGCGGCCTGGTCTGGTCCCGTCATGGGGGCGAGCCTACGGAACAAAGTAGACCAAAACCGGATATTCACGAAATGACCAGCGTCAGCTGGTCGGACGGTCAGTTTCGGACGGCCCGGTGCAGCGCCACGACGCCGCCGGTCAGGTTGCGCCACGCCACCCGGCCCCAGCCGGCCGCGCCGATCCGCGCGGCCAGCGCCGCCTGGTCCGGCCAGGCCCGGATCGACTCCGCCAGGTAGACGTAGGCGTCCGGATTGCTCGACACCGCGCGGGCCACCGCCGGCAACGACCGCATCAGGTACGACAGGTAGACAGTGCGGAACGCCGGGTTCACCGGAGTGCTGAACTCGCACACCACCAGCCGCCCGCCCGGCCGGGTCACCCGGGCCAGTTCGGTCAGCGCCGCGTCGGTGTCGTTGACGTTGCGCAGCGCGAAGGAGATGGTCACCGCGTCGAAGCTGGCGTCGGCGAACGGCAACCGCAGCGCGTCCCCGGCCAGCAGCGGAACGGCCGGTCGGGTGCGCTTGCCCGCGTACAGCATGCCCAGCGACAGGTCCGCGCCGACCGCGTACGCCCCGGAGTGGGCCAGTTCCTCGGTCGACACACCGGTGCCGGCGCCCACGTCCAGCACCCGCTCGCCCGGCCGCAACCCGAGCGCCGCCCGGGTGGCCCGCCGCCACGACCGGTCCTGCCCGAACGACAGGACGGTGTTCGTCAGGTCGTAGCGGGCCGCGACACCGTCGAACATCGCGGCGACCTCGTGCGGCTGCTTGTCCAGGCTGGCGCGCTGGCCCTGCGGGGTACGGCTCACCCCTCCACTCTGCCAGCCGCGCCGCCCCCGGCTCCCCCCGGGTACGCGACAGGGCGGGATGGTCACCCACCCCGCCCTGGTCGCGTATCGGTCCCCGGTCAGTCGCCGGTGCGCTCCTCGCCCGGAGCGACGAGGACCACCTTGCGGCGGCGGGACAGCATCATCAGCACCGCGCCGGCGGCGAGCACCGCCGCGCCGATGCCGCCGATCAGGCCGACCTGCATGCCGGTCACCGGCAGGCCACCGTCGCCGGTGCCGCCACCCGTGCCACCACCGGCGGTCGGGGTCGGCACCGCCGTAGCGCCACCGGTCGGCGTCGGCTGGGCGGTCGGCGACGAGGTCGGGCCGGCGGTCGGCGTCGGACTCGGGGTCGACTGCGGGCTCTGGTCGACGAAGACGTCGAACTGGGCGGTGTTGTCACCGTCGTCGGCCTCGGAGAACGCGCGGCGCTGCGCCGATGTGGCGACCTTCGGCTTCTCCTCCGGCGTGCCGGCGGCCGAGTCCAGCCCGGCGGCCCAGACGAAGCCCGGGCGGAGCAGCTTCTCGGTCACGTCCGCGCCGACAGTCACCCGGACGTCGGCGGTGTAGTACTGGCCGGGCTTGAGCACCGCGCCCAGGTCCTCGCAGTACGCGTTGGCGAAGCCGCCCAGGTTCTGCTCGACGCAGCCGTCGGGCAGCTTCGCGAAGGTGACACCGGCCGGCAGCGCGATGCCGTACTTGATGCCGGTGGCGCGCTCGCTGCCGTCGTTGAACACGGCCCAGTCCAGCGGCGCGGTCTCGCCCGGCCGGACCGGGCGCAGGCCCGCCTCGTCGGCGTCGTCGCCGTCGACGGCCACGCCGGCGTACACGTCCTGGACCCAGGTCGTGAGGTCGTAGCCGGGGTCGGTGACGGTGATGTCGTGGTCGACCGAGTCGAGCACGCCGGTGCCGTTCGCCGCGCTGATCGAGACCGTGAGCGTGCCGGCCGCGCCCTTGCCGCCGGTGGAGAACAGCGGGAGGCCGAAGTCCTCAGTGGTGCCGGCGGGCAGGTCGCCGAGCAGGCAGGAGAAGGTGGTGCCACGGATGTCGCAGCCGGCCGGGACCAGCACGCCGACCTTGGCGGTCTTGAGGCCCTTCGTCTCGACGGTGACCCGGACGTCCTTCGCGTCGACGGTTCCGAGGGTGTTGTTCACCTGGAACTTGAACGGCTTGGCCTTCGCCTCGGTGACGCCCTTGGCGAGCTGGTAGCTGAGCGGGATGAGCTGGAGGTCGGCCTTGCCGGCGGCCTGTGCCGGGCCGGCGGCGGCGCCGAGACCGGCGGTGGAGAGCAGGGCCACGACGCCGGCGCGGGCCAGCGTGGACCGGTAGCGGAAGGTCATTGTTCCCCCGGGGGTAGGGACTCGTGATCACGTGCCGAACGAACGGACGGTACCGGAGCGACGCATCGTCACACCACCGTCCTGCGGTGGGAATTCCATCGATCCCGGCAGACGGCAGGGGCGGGATGGATGACCCATCCCGCCCCTGCCGCGGTGCGTTATGTGAACGGCCCTCATGGGCCGATGGAGGACGACGGTCCGACGGACGCCGCAAGCGTAATGGCGTCGTCGGCTCACCGGGCCGTGCTCGACCGGGTCGCCGCCGACCTGTTACCTGCCTGCTCGCGGCCCGGATCGGTGGTGTCGCGCGGGCAGGCTAGCCGTCGGTGATCACGCAGGTGAAGACCCCTGGCCGAAGCTTCACCGGAAACGGGCGGAGCTCCGGCCGCACGACGGAGGCCGACCGGCCGAACGGCGGAACCGGGTCAGTTGACCTCGACCAGCGGCAGCGACCTCCCGGCGCCGCCGCCCGGCAGGGCGATCGACGAGAAGTGCGAGACGACGCGGTCGTCGCTCGGGTCGTCCGCGGGCGTGTGGTGCACCGCGAGCCGGTTGTAGAGCGTGTCCCGCTGGGCCGGGATCCGGTCGGCCGACCGGATCATGCCGATCAGCTCGTGCAGGTTCGACCGGTGCCGGGCACCGGCCGAGGAGATGACGTTCTCCTCCAGCATGATCGAGCCGAGGTCGTCCACGCCCATGTGCAACGCGAGCTGCCCGACGTCCTTGCCGGTGGTCAGCCAGGACGCCTGCAGGTGCGGGACCGTCTCGAAGAACAGGCGGGCCACCGCGACCAGGCGCAGGTATTCCAGCGTGGTCGCCTGGGTGCGGCCCTTCAGGTGGTTGTTCTCCGGCTGGTACGTCCACGGGATGAAGGCCCGGAAACCGCCGGTGCGGTCCTGCACGTCGCGAATCATTCGCAGGTGCTCGATGCGCTCGGCGTTGGTCTCGCCGGTGCCCATCATCATGGTGGCCGTCGACTCCAGGCCCTGCCGGTGCGCCAGCTCCATGACCTCCAGCCAGCGCGCGCCGGACTCCTTCAGCGGCGCGATCGCCTTACGCGGCCGGTCCGGCAGCATCTCGGCGCCGGCGCCGGCGATCGAGTCCAGGCCGGCGGCCTTGATCCGGGCGATGGCCTCGTCCAGGCTCACGCCGGAGACCTTCGCCATGTGCAGGATCTCGCTCGGGCCGATCGAGTGGATGGCGAGCTGCGGGTACGCCTTCTTGACCGAGGAGAACAGCCCCTCGTAGTACTCCACGCCGTAGTCCGGGTGGTGCCCGCCCTGGAGCATGACCTGGGTGGCGCCCAGCTCGACCGCCTCGCCGCAACGGCGCAGGATCTCCTCGGTCGGGTGGGTCCAGCCCTCCTTGTGCTTGGGGGCCCGGTAGAACGCGCAGAACTTGCACGCCGTCACGCAGACGTTCGTGTAGTTGATGTTGCGGTCGATCAGGTAGGTGACGATGTTGTCCGGGTAGCGGCGCCGCCGTACCGCGTCGGCCGCCTCGCCCAGCGCGTGGAAGGGCGCGTCGGTGTAGAGCAGCAGCGCCTCCTCGGGCGTGATCCGCCCGCCGTCCGCGCCGCGTTGCAGGATGTCGTCGATCTCCCGGTTCGCCGTCACATCCCCGAGCGTACGTCGCGGGCCCGACGGCGGGAAACGCCACTCCTCACCCGGTGACGAGAGACCCACCCGGTCAAGGCATGCCCGGACTGGCCACTGGCAGCCCGATCGCCTTGGCCGCCTCCAGCAGCCGCTTGTCGTACGTGACGAATGCGACGAACTCGGCCGCCGCCTGCCGGGCCAGGATCTCGGCGGTGGCGAGGTGAACGGCGTCCAGGCTGCGCAGCATCGGCTCCGGATACGCGCCCGCCGTCGCCCGGACCGTGGCATCGATCTCGACCCGGTAGAGACGTCCCAGCAGCGAGGGGACACCCACCAGCGCCTGTGGAGCGGCTCGACGCAACGCCCGTGGCACCTCCACCTCGACGAGGGCTGACGACACCAAGGCGGTGCCGGCGCGCTCGTTCAGCCAGCCGAGCAGATCCGCCGTCTCCGCCTCCCGCCGCAGCATCTTGATGACCGCCGCCGAGTCGAGGTAGATCACCAGCGCTCCTCGTCGCGCGCCTCGACCAGCGCGGCCGCCGCGTCCACCGCGGGATCCCCGAGCACCGGCGGCATCGGGACCGGGCCGGTCGTGGTCGGGGCCATGGCCCGGCCCTCGGCCACCAACCGGCCGAGAAGCGCGTCACCGGCCAGCACCGGCACGAGGCGGGCGATCGGCTCACCCCGATCGGTCACCTCGACCGTCTCACCGGCGCGCACCCGCGCCAGCACCCGGCTGGTGTGCTGATTCAACTCCCGGACGGCGATCTGCTCCATGAGGCAAGTGTAGGACGTAACGTTCTACGCGTCACGGATGGCGGTCGACCCGAAACGCCACTGCGGGAAGCGGAGCGCTGGCGCCGCCCGCCTACGCTCCTGGCGTGTCAGTCGTATCGCCCCCGCCCACCCCCGTACACGTGGCCGGCGCCCGCTCCGCCCTCTGGTCCCTCACCATGACCGCCGTGCTCGTCGGCTTCGGCCTCGCCGTGATCGCGGTCAGCGCGGTGGTCGGCCACCTCACCGTGGGACTGCCGATCGCGGTGCCGATCTCCGTCGCCCTGGCCGGCTGCCTCGCCTTCGCGGTCGGCCTGCGCCTGCTGCACCGGGGCTGGTGGCTGACCCTCCTGTCGGTGCTGCCGGCCATGTTCGTGCTGGTGGGCACCGTGCAGCTCGCGCCGGAGTCGGTCCTTCGGGAACGCGGCGTCGCCCAGCAGGTGACCATCACCGACGTGGAGACCGTCGGCAAGCGGCACGAGTTCGTCCTCCAGGGCGACTCCGGCCGGCTCGACGAGCCGCTGGTCTACCGGGGCAGCTCCCCCGGCTACCGGGTCGGCCAGCGGCTGACGGTGCTCGTCGACCCGCGGGGCGAGGTGGAACTGGCCGACGCGCGGGACGTGGACCCGGACGGGAAGCGGGGCATGCTCGTGCTCGGCGCGGCGGGATGGACCCTGTTCGCGCTGGTCGGCGGATGGCGCGGCCATGTCAGCCGGGCCCGTGGCCGCGCCGCCACGGCACCGCCCGTGATGCTCTGACCCGGCGACGCCCCTACGCGTCGTAGTCGACTGTGAGCTCGTCGGTGACGGGGCTGGACTGGCAGGTCAGCACGTAACCGGCGGCGACCTCGTCGGGCTCCAGCGCGTAGTTGCGCGCCATCGTCACCTCACCGGACGTCACCTTGGCCCGGCAGGTCGAGCACACCCCGCCCTTGCAGGCGTACGGCAACTCGCCACGCACCCGCAGCGCCGCGTCGAGCACCCGCTCGTCCCGGCCCATCGTGAAACTGGACGAGCGCCCGTCCAGCAGGATCGTCACCTCGGTGCCGGTCCCGGGCCGGTCGGTCCCCCGCCGCACCGGCTCCGGCGGGGCGTCGACGTGGAACAGCTCGGTGTGCACCGCCGCGTCCGGCACGCCGCGACCCGCCAGCACCGCCTTGGCGTCCACCACCATGCCGTACGGGCCGCAGAGGAACCACTCCTCGATCTCGTCACCGGGTACGACGGTGTCGAGCAGCCGGGTCAGCCGGTCGGCGTCGATCCGCCCGGACAGCAGCGCCGACTCGCCCATCTCGCGGGACAGCACGTGCACCAGGTGCAGCCGGGTCGGATAGCGGTCCTTCAGGTCGGCCAGCTCCTCGGCGAACATCACCGAGTTCGCCGTGCGGTTGCCGTACACGAGCGTGAACGTGCTGCGCGGCTCGGTGGCCAGCGCGGTCGCGGCCAGCCCGAGGACCGGGGTGATGCCGGAACCGGCGACCACCGCGCCGTACCGGCGGGCCCGGTCCGGGGTGAACGCGGAGGTGAAGTGGCCCAGCGGCGGCAGCACCTCGACGGTGTCGCCGCCGCGCAGCGCGCCGCAGGCGTACGCGGAGAACGCCCCACCCGGGACCTCACGCACCCCGACCCGCAACCGGCCGTGCCGGGCCAGCTCGTCGGGGGTGGAGCAGATCGAGTACGACCGCCGCACCTCCTCGCCGTCGGAGCCTGCCGGACGGCGGACGGTGAGGTGCTGCCCGGCGGAGAACGCGAACGTCTCGCGCAGCTCCTCCGGCACCGCGAACGTGATCGACACCGAGTCGTCGGTGAGCCGGTCCACGGCGGCGACGGGCAGCGGGTGGAAGACCGGCCGGCGGCGCACCGGCCGGGTGATGGTGACAGTCACAGCGCCTTCAGGTGGTCGAAGGGTTCGGAACAGGACCGGCAGCGCCACAGCGCCTTGCACGCGGTGGAGCCGAAGCGGCTGATCTGGGTGGTCTCCGGCGACCCGCAGCGCGGACAGCGTACGGCGAGGGTCAGCGGCACCACCGTGTCGTCGCCGCGCGGCGCGGGCGGGGCGATGCCGGCGGCGGCGAGCTTGGCCCGGCCGGTGTCGGAGATCCAGTCGGTGCTCCACGCCGGGTGGTAGACGGTGCGGACCTCGGCGTCCGGATGCCCGGCGGCGGCCAGCGCCCGGCGGATGTCCTCCCGGATCACGTCCATCGCGGGGCAGCCGGTGTAGGTGGGGGTGATGGTGACGACGACCCGGCCGGTGCCGGGCTCCTCGTCGACAGCGCGCAGGATGCCCAGCTCGTCGATGGTGATGACCCGGATCTCCGGGTCCACCACCGCCGCCGCGGCCGCCCTCGCGCTGCTCACCAGCGGGCTCCGGGGTGGGCGCGGTGCAGCACCTGCATCTCGGCGAGCAGGTAGGACAGGTGCTCGGTGTGCAGGCCGTCCCGACCGCCACCGGGTGCCCAGCCGGTCTCCGGCCGGGTCAGCGTGGCCTCGTCCAGCACCGCGGACACGGTGGCGTCGAAGTCGGCCCGAAGGGTGGACGGGTCGACCGGCGCCGCCGGGTCCGGGGCGAACAGCTCGTGGACGTACGGCCACACCTGGTCGACCGCGTCCTGCATCCGCCGGTGCGACTCCTCGGTGCCGTCGCCGAGCCGCTTCACCCACAGCGCGGCGTGGTCCAGGTGGTACGCCGACTCCTTGCGCGCCTTCGCCCCGACCGCCGCGAGCCGTTCGTCGGCACAGCCGGCCAGCGCCGTGTAGAGCGGCGACTGGTACGCGGCCAGGAAGAACAGCTTCGTCATGGTCACGCCGAAGTCGCCGTTGGGCAGCTCGACCAGCAGGCAGTTGCGGAACTCGCGGTCGTCGCGCAGGTAGGCCAGGTCGTCCTCGTCGCGGCCCGCGCCCTCCAGCTCGCCCGCGTACGTGAGCAGCAGCCGCGCCGCGCCGAGCTGGTCCAGGGCGATGTTGGCGAGCGCGATGTCCTCCTCCATCTCGGGCGCGCGGGAGGTCCACTCACCGAGGCGCTGCGCGGCGATCAGCGCGTCGTCGCCGACGGCGAGCGTGAAGTCGAACAACGGCACAGAGCCACCTTCCGTTCGCGACTGCGGGGCTCGCAAAATCGGCTCACTCCTCGCGCTCATAGGTGCGCAGCCCCTTCGGGGACCTCGTAGAAGGTGGGGTGCCGGTAGACCTTGTCGGCGGCCGGGTCGAAGAACGCGTCCTTCTCGTCCGGGCTGGACGCGGTGATCGCGCTCGCCGGCACCACCCAGATGGAGACGCCCTCCTGGCGGCGGGTGTAGAGGTCCCGGGCGTTGCGCAGGGCCATCTCGGCGTCGGGCGCGTGCAGGCTGCCGACGTGGGTGTGCGACAGGCCACGACGGGCCCGCACGAAGACCTCCCATAGGGGAGAGGATGGGCCGCTCATGCCGCTACTGCCTTTCGCTCCGCCCGCTTCGCGGCGTACGCCGCGGCGGCCTCCCGTACCCACGCGCCGTCGGCGTGCGCCTTGCGCCGGTGCGCCATGCGCTCCCTGTTGCACGGGCCGTCGCCCTTGATCACCCGCATCAGCTCGTCGTAGTCGGGCTGGGTGTAGTCGTACGCCTGCCGCTCGTCGTTCCAGCGCAGGTCCGGGTCGGGGAGGGTGAGGCCGAGCACCTCGGCCTGGCCGACGCACATGTCGACGAAGCGCTGGCGCAGCTCGTCGTTGGAGAAGCGCTTGATCTTCCAGGCCATGGACTGGGCGCTGTGCGTCGAGTCGCCGTCCGGCGGGCCGAACATGGCAAGTGACGGGTACCACCAGCGGTCCACCGCGTCCTGCGCCATCGCCTTCTGCGCCGGGGTGCCGTGCGCCAGCGTGTGCAGGATCTCGTAGCCCTGCCGCTGGTGGAACGACTCCTCCTTGCAGACCCGGATCATCGCCCGGGCGTACGGGCCGTAGGAGCAGCGGCACAGGGGCACCTGGTTGACGATCGCCGCGCCGTCCACGAGCCAGCCGATCGCGCCCACGTCGGCCCAGGTCAGCGTCGGGTAGTTGAAGATCGAGCTGTACTTCTGCCGCCCCTCGAGCAGCAGCTCCACCAGCTCGTCGCGGCTGATGCCGAGCGTCTCGGCGGCCGCGTAGAGGTAGAGGCCGTGACCGGCCTCGTCCTGCACCTTCGCGAGCAGGATCGCCTTGCGCTTGAGCGACGGCGCCCGGCTGATCCAGTTGCCCTCCGGCTGCATGCCGATGATCTCGGAGTGCGCGTGCTGGGCGATCTGCCGGATCAGCGTCCGGCGGTACGCCTCGGGCATCCAGTCGCGGGGCTCGATCTTCTGGTCGGCGCCGATGACGTCGGCGAAGTACGCCTCGACGTCCTCGTCCGGGGCCGCGCCACCGCGCCGGGCGCGTGCCGCCGCCTCGCGCAGCGCCGCCTCCGCCGCCTCCACCTCGCCGAGCAGGCCGCCGCCCGGAGCGTCCTCCGGCGGGGCGAAGTCATTGCCATACATGCAGCCAGTGTTACAGCTCGGCACGAATGACACCAGAGGGTGTAACAGGTTTCCGGACCACCTGGCGTCACCGGCCGTGCGCGCGCCGCCATCGGCGCTGGTAGCTGTGATGTCGATCACTCTGAATGGAAGAAATCCCCCAAGGACGGCAAAGTGCCTCAATATCCCGCCCACCCGGCAAAGTCACGGGTGTCGAGACCTGGCATCAGGGCTGTCCGGAAGTAGACTTCCCCCCGGCAAACCGTTCGGCTTCATGATCGTCACCGTTCAGGCCATCGTCCCCCGGCCTGCCGGCGACCGGGCCGGACCCATGCGGAAGTGCCGGTCCCCCCGGCCAGACATCTGGAGCTCACCACTCATGCGACCTCGCGTGACCATGGCGGTCGCCATCGTGGCGATCATCATCGGTGGCGTCATGCTGGTGCCGGCCGCGTACGCGAAGCTCGCCGGCGGCGACGACGCGGGCGGCCTCGGCGGCGGTGCGCAGGTCCCGGCGCCGACGCCGACCGCGCCCGCGCCCCCGACGCTCGCCGACGCCCCGGTGTCGGTGAACTTCAAGGGCGAGTTCTTCTCCTGGGCCCTGATGGACCGCGAGACCGGCACCGTCACCGGCGCGAAGAACATGAACCAGACCAGCTCCACCGAGTCGATGCTCAAGGCCTGGATCGTCGCGGACTACCTTCGTCAGCTCGGCGACAAGAAGCCGGCCGCCGACCTCGAGAAGGCGGCGATCCTGGCGATCCGGAACAGCGACGACGACGGCGCCAACCGGGTCTACCGGGCGGCCGGCGGCTCCTACAAGCCCCAGCCGGGCGGCAAACCGGACCCGGTCATCGCGCGCGCGATCCGGATCTGCGGTCTGACCGACACCAAGCCCGGCGACGTACCCCAGTACAAGGGCTGGTGGAGCTTCACCGAGATGTCCCCGCGTGACGCGGTCCGCCTCGGCGACTGCATCGCCGACGGCCGCGCCGCCGGGCCCAAGTGGACCAAGTGGCTGCTCACCGAGATGACCAAGGTGGCCGGCAGCGTCAACAAGCAGGGGGAACGCTCCGGCGGCGGCCGGTGGGGCATCATCGACGGCCTGCCCGCGACGATCAAGGCGCAGGGCCCGGTGCACATGAAGAACGGCTGGACCCAGCTCGCCTACGACGGCAACTGGCACGTCAGCTGCCTGGCGTTCACCGACAAGTGGAGTCTCTCCGTGATGATGCGGTACCCGGGCCGCGCCGGCCTGCCGTACGGTGCGAAGATGTGCGCCGCCGTCGCCACCCAGCTCGTGACGCCGCAGCCCGGCGCCGCACTCAAGGTGCCGCAGCAGCCGGTCGGGAAGCTCTGATGGCCGGTGCCCGGCGTCGGCCCGGCAGCTATCGGCGTCCACTCGCCTTCAGCGCCCTGGCTGCGGTCCTCGTCGGCCTGCTCGGCCTCTCCCTGCGCGTGATCCCCGGCTCGCCGCTGGAGGCGACCGCGAACTCACGTCCCGAACCGACGAACGAGCGGTCCACTCAGCAGTCCGTCGACCGCAACGCGCCACGCGTCGCCCCCTCACCGTCGATCGCCCCGCTGCCGTTCCAGGCGAAGAACCTGGACAGCCTCAAGATCAAGGGCTGGTACGCCTGGTCCGTGCTGGACAAGCGCACCGGGAAGATCATCGGCTCGGCGAACATGGGCGAGACCAGCACGACCGCGTCGCTGATCAAGTCCTGGGTGGTGGCCGACTACCTGCGCCTGAGCGCCGAGGACGGCAAGACGCCGAGCGATGCAAAGCTCGCCGATGCCACGAAGATCATCCGGGACAGCGACAACACCCGCGCCCAGGAGTTCTACGAGAACGTCGGCGGCTCGGACTCGATCGAGCGGCTGATCTCGATCTGCAAGCTGACCGACAGCGAGGTCGCCTCCGACGGCGGCTGGAGCCGCACCGAACTGTCCCCTCGGGACACCGCCCGGCTCGGTCTCTGCATCGACGACGGCCGCGCGGCCGGGCCGAAGTGGACCAAGTGGCTGCTCAACGAGATGCGCCAGGTCCGCGCTCCCGGCGACTTCGGCATCCGCAAGGCGTTCCCGGCGGCCCAGCAGAAGAAGATCGCCATCAAGAACGGGTGGATCGACCGGGACAAGGAAGAGGAGTACCACGTCAACTGCCTGGCCATCGGCGACACCTGGACGATGGGCGTGATGCTGCGCACCCCGTTCGGCGTCGAGGGCGGCTGGGAGTACGGCATGGACGCCTGCGAACGGATCACCAAGGCGCTGCTGCGCCCCGCGACCTGAGCCCCGGGCGGCGGCGCGGTCAGCCCTGAAAGAACTCCGGGCCGCCGGCCGGCAGCGCCGGCACCTCCCCGTACGCGGCCGCCCGGCGGGCGAACTCACGCAGCCCGGCCACCTGCCGCTCACCGAGCGAGAAGTCGAGCGCCCGGAAGTACGTGGCGAGCGTCGCCGCGTCGAACGTCTCCCAGCGGGCCGCCGCCTCCGCTACCTGGTCCAGCTCGGCCAGGCACAGGTCACGCGAGCGCAGGAACGCCTCGTGCACCTCCTTGACCAGGCCCGGGTGGGCTGCGGCGAACTCGCGGCGTACCGCCCAGACGGCGAACACCATCGGCAGGCCGGTCCAGTCGTGCCACGCCTGTCCCAGGTCGGTCACCTCGAGGCCCTTGGCCGGCGCCTCGTAGAGGGCGCGCAGCGCCACGTCACCGATCAGCACCCCGGCGTCGGCCTCCAGCAGCATCTGGGTCAGGTCCGGCGGGCAGCGGAAGTACTCCGGGCGCACCCCGTGCCGCTCGGCGAGCAGCAGCTGGGCCAGCAGCACCCCGGTACGCGACGTGGAGCCGAGCGCCACCCGGGCGCCGTCCAGCTCGCCCAGCGGGCGGGTGGACACCACGTTCACCGAGAGCACCGGCCCGTCGCTGCCGACCGCCAGGTCCGGCAGGAGCAGCAGGTCGTCGGCGTGCTTGAGGAACTCAACCAGCGTGATCGGGCCGATGTCCAGGTCACCGGCGACCAGGTCGGCGCTCAACCGATCCGGCGAGTCCTTGTGCAGGTCGACGTCGATCAGCGCGCCGGACCGCATCAGCCCCCAGTAGATCGGCAGGCAGTTGAGGAACTGGATGTGCCCCACGCGGGGGCGGGCGATGCGGTCGGCCATGACCCGACCGTATCGCCGTGGCTCCGACCTCGCCGCCGGGGGATCCGATCGAGTGGTGAACTCCGCACCTCCGCGCCTAACCGCCTGCCACGGCGGCGGCAGGCGTGGCCGCGCGGGCGACGGCGGCTCGCTCGGCGCGTGCCGCGCGTCGGACCGGCCCGAGCAGCGCCACCACGACCAGCAGGCCGGCCGCGCCGCAGCCGGCGATCAGGACGCGCGGGCCGGCCACCTCCAGCAGCAGGCCGCCGACCAGGTAGCCGCCCATCGCCGCGCCCTGCGCGGCCGCTCCGAAGACGGCGAACGCCCGGCCCCGGGAGGCCTCGGGCACCCGCCGGGCCAGCAGCAACTGGTCGAAGACGTTGTTGCCGCCGTTTGCCACGCCGCCGGCCAGCCAGATGGGCACGAGCAGCCAGGCCGAGGGCACCGCGGCCGAGACGAGCACCGCCAGGCAGCAGCCGCCGAGCAGCACCAGCCCGGCGCCGAGCAGCGCGCCGTCGTCGGCGAGCCGGCGGGCGACCCGGGCGAACAGCCACGCGCCGAGCACGATGCCGAGCGTCCAGGAGCCGGTGACCAGGCCGTACACGGTGGTGCTGCTGCCGAGCGTCTCCCGGATGAAGAAGACCTCGATCACGTTCACCGCGCCGACCGCGCCGATCACCGCGGCCACGCTGCCGACCATCACCGTCAGCAGCGGGTCACGGCGCAGCCGCCAGGCGGGCGCGACCGCCGCGGCGACTGCGGCCGGCGTCCGGCGCCCTCCCCGGCGGGTACGGATGAGCAGCCCGGCCGCCACCAGCGCGAGGTAGCTGAACGCGTCGACGAGCAGCGGCACCCGGGTGCCGAACTGCCCGACGAGCAGCCCGGCCAGCGCCGGACCGGCGAGCGCGCCGAGCGTCCCGGCGGTCTGGTTGAGCGCGCCCGCCCGGGGCAGGTCCTCGGGCCGCACCATCACCGGAACCAGCGCGGCGATCGCCGGCTGGGTGACCGCGAGCCCGGTCGCCAGCAGCGCCACCAGCGCGATCACCAGCACCGGATCCCGCGCGTACGCGAGGGCCAGGCAGACCGCGGCCTGCGCGAGACCGGCGGCGACGAGCAGCACCCGGCTGTCCACGCGGTCGGCGAGCCGGCCGGTCAGCGGCGCGAGCACCACGAGCGGCAGCGTCGCGGCGAGCAGCAGCCCGGAGACGGCGAGTCCGCCGGCACCGGCGGACTGGAGGGCGAGCGTGAGCGTGGCGGCGGCGAGGAAGTCCCCGCAACTGGAGATGCCGCGCGCGGTGGCCGCGAGCCAGACGTCCGGCCAGCGCGACTCGTCAGTTGTGAAGGACATACTTCGAAAGTAATCCTTCACAACTGACGCGCGCAACCCCTCAGTCGACGGGCATCGCCCGGTACTGCGTCGCCACCGGCCGAGCGCCTGCCGGCGGATCGGTCCGGGTCCGCCGCCGGTACGGCTCCATCAGCGCCTGGACCGCCTGGTTCAGCTCGGTCAGCTCCTCGGCGGTCATGAGCAGCATGCTGTCGCTGAACCAGGTGGCCGCGTACCACTCCGGCGACTCGTCCGGCGCGCGGCGCAACCAGTCCCGGACCCGCTGGGCGTCACGGACCATGTGCGCCTCGACCAGGGCCGCCTCGGCGGCACGCGCCTCCGGGTCGGCGTCCGGCCCCACCTCGACATGGAACGACGGATTCACCGCCTGCCAGACCCGCTCCCGGGCGTCACCCCGGCCCGGCGCCTGCCGGACCAGCCCGAACTTCGCCAGCTCGCGCAGGTGGTAGCTGGTGGCGCTCGGCGACAGGCCGGCGATCTCGGCGCACTCGGTGGCCGTCGCACCGCCCTCCAGCGTGCCGAGATGTTCCATGATCGCCATGCGGGCCGGGTGAGCGAGCGCCCGCATCACCTGCGGATCACTGATCGTCACCCGGCTCCGGCCGGGAAGCGCCTCGGTCATGCCTCAATGATTGCCGCCAGGCCGGACCGGCCGACACACACCCCGCGGCCGACACCCGAAAATCGTTGGCGCGACCTGCCGGTGCTCCCGTAAAGTCGATGGCCGCCCGACGGCCGCGGTGAGCATGCACCGCAGCGGACGTCCCCGCGCCGGGAGCAGGCCAACCGCCCCGGACACGCGAGCGAGCCTCAGTTGAGCCATCGGAGTTCACAGTGCCCGCAACCGATCTTGACGCCACACCCGGTCTCGACGCCGAACTGACCGCCGAACGTGCCCACCTCGGCGCCTCCCGCGCCGCGCTTAAACGGATGCGGGAACGCGCCGAGGCGCTCTTCGCCACCGGTGACAAGGTGGCCGGTGACTCGTACACCGCCGAGCAGCTCGGCCGGCACATGGCCCGGCGGGTCAAGGAACTGGCCGACGACCCGACCACCCCGCTGTTCTTCGGCCGCCTGGACTTCGGCGGCGACGACCCGGACCACGCCGGACGGGAGTACCACGTCGGGCGCCGGCACGTCACCGACGAGCTGGGCGAGCCGCTGGTGCTGGACTGGCGTGCCCCGGTCTCCCGGTCGTTCTACCGGGCCAGCGCACGTGACCCGCAGGGTGTCGCCGTACGCCGCCGGTTCGGGTTCAGCGCCGGGACGCTGACCAGTTTCGAGGACGAGCACCTGGACCGGGGCGAGGAACTCGGCACCGCCAGCCGCATCCTCACCGCCGAGATCGAGCGTCCCCGCGTCGGCCCGATGCGCGACATCGTCGCCACCATCCAGCCGGAGCAGGACGAGCTGGTCCGGGCCGACCTGGCCGACTCGATCTGCGTCCAGGGCGCGCCCGGCACCGGGAAGACGGCGGTCGGGCTGCACCGCGCTGCGTACCTGCTCTACCTGCACCGGGAACGGCTGCGCCGCTCGGGCGTGCTGATCGTCGGGCCGAACCGGGCGTTCCTGTCGTACATCGCGGCGGTGCTGCCGGCGCTCGGTGAGGTCGAGGTCGAGCAGGCCACAGTGGAGGACCTGGTCGCGCGGGTGCCGGTCCGCGCGGTCGACGACCCGGCCGCCGCCGCGCTCAAGCACGACGTCCGGATGGCCGAGGTGCTGCGCCGGGCCGTCGACGCCCACATCGGTACGCCGACCGAGCCGATCATGGTGTCGGACGGCTCGTACCGGTGGCGGATCGGGCTGGACCCGCTGCACCGGCTGGTCACCGAGACGCGGCAGGAGGGTCTGCCCTACGCCACCGGCCGGGAGCGGGTCCGGGCCCGGGTGGTGGGGCTGCTGCAACGCCAGGCCGAGGCGCGCCGGGCGGAGTCACCGAACGACGCCTGGCTACGCCGGATGAGCCGGATCAAGCCGGTCACCGACCTGCTCGACACGGTCTGGCCGGCACTCACGCCGGACGGACTGCTGCACCGGCTGCGTACCGACGCGGACGCGCTGGCCGCCGCCGCGGACGGCCTGCTCACGCCCGAGGAGCAGGAGCTGTTCCGGTCCGGCAAGGTCGCACGCACCGCGAAGGCGACCCGGTGGACCGCCGCCGACGCGGTACTCATCGACGAGGTGGCCGGGCTGCTGGAACGGCCCGCCGGCTTCGGGCACGTGGTGGTCGACGAGGCGCAGGACCTCTCCCCGATGCAGTGCCGCGCCATCGCCCGGCGCAGCGAGCACGGCTCGATCACGCTGCTCGGCGACCTGGCCCAGGGCACCGCGCCCTGGGCGGCGACCGACTGGCGCGAGTCCCTGGCCCACCTGGGCAAGCCGGACGCCGCTGTGGTGCCGCTGAGCGTAGGCTTCCGGGTGCCCGCCGCGGTGGTGGCGTTCGCGAACCGGCTGCTGCCGGCGCTCGCCGTCGACGTACCCCCGGCCCGGTCGCTCCGCAACGACGGCGCGCTCGATGTGCGTACCGCCGAGGACCTGACGGCCGCGACGGTGGCCGAGGTGCGGGCGGCGCTCGCGCACGACGGCTCGGTCGGTGTGATCGCCGCCGACGACGCGGTGGACCGGCTCCGCGCGGCGCTCGCCGACGCGGGCGTCGAGACCGCTACGGCCGACGACGTCGAGGCCGCGACGCGGGTCACGGTGGTCCCGGCGACGCTGGTCAAGGGCCTGGAGTACGACCACGTGGTGGTCGTCGAGCCGGCCGCGATCGTGGCCGCCGAGCCGCGCGGGCTGCACCGCCTCTACGTGGTGCTGACCCGGGCGGTCTCCCGCCTGGCCGTGCTGCACCGCGAGCCGCTGCCCGGGCCGCTGACCGCCTGACGCGGGGCCCGGCCGCGCTGACGTGGCCGGCCGACAGCGGTCCCGGACGGCCCGTCGCGGGCCCGGCAGGGCGGTCCGGTCAGGCGGACAGTGCGGCGGCGACCTCGCGCAGCGGGCGGCCGGACTCGGCGATCGGCACGGTGAACGACAGCCAGGAGCCGTCGGTGAAGTCGATCCGCAGCCGCTTCGGGTTGAGCCGGTGCCAGCCCACCCGCGCGGAGGCGACCTCGCCGCGCGCGGCCGACCAGGCCACGGCGGTCTCGGCCAGCGCGCGTTCCTCGGCCTCGCGCCCGGCCAGCAGCTTGACCCCGCCGGTACGGCAGACCACCAGCCGCCGGTCGGTGACTGCGAGCAGCGTCTCCCGGACCTGGAGGTCGGGCCGGGGCGGGCGGAGCGCGCGGTGCAGCCGGGAGGCGGCCGAACCGGGGGCGCCGCGTCCGGCGATCCCCCAACCGATCGCGTCGACCAGGCGGTCGCCGCGGTCCCAGGTGGCCAGGGGCAGCAGGATGTTGAGCAGCACCGAGCCGACAGTCCGCCGGCTCGGCTCGGCGGTGGACTCCGGCTCGGGCGGCGGTGCCGGAGCGAGCCCCTGGCCGACGTCGGCCTTGGCGTGGGCCAGGACGCGCTCGCCCGGCTCGACGAGCAGGCCGATCCGGTCGCGGTATCTGGTCTCGTCCATCGAATCAGTATCGGTCGTGGCCGTGGCCGTAGCCGTCGTCGGCGGGGCGCTCCCCGCCCGGCGCGTTGCCCATCACCTCGCCGACGATCTCGCGTACCCGGGCGGCGGCGGCCTCCTGCGCCCGGTTCGCCGCCGAGGTGATCTCCTCGGCGAGCGTGTAGGAGTCGAAGCGCATGGCCCGCGCGTTGATGTCGGTGGAGAGGATCTTGCCGTCGGCGGCGGCCACGACGGTGACCAGACCGGAGTCGCTGACCCCCTCGGCGCTGCTCTGCTCCAGCTCGGCCATCCGCGCGCCGAGTTCGCGCTGCCACCCGTCCAGGTTGCGGGCCAGCGCCTCGATCCGGTCCAGGGCCGGGAACGTCATTGCTGCCTCTCAGTTCACGATCGAGTCGAACACGTTCTGCACGCCCTTTGTGTACGGGCCGAGGTCGTCGCGGTACGTGCCGTCCACCAGGTAGTTGCGGTCCTTGCGCCCGTCGGAGACGTCGTGCAGGCCCATCCCGGTGTCGAGCAGTGCGCCGCCGATGCCGGGGATGTTCACCGGGGACGCCTGGTTGATGGCGAACTTGCCCGGGAAGAGCACGGCGGCGCGTTCGACCTTGAAGGCGAGCGCCGCCTTCGTGTAGCCGGACTTGTTGAACGCGCTGTACGCCTTCTTGGCCCGGCGCAGCTCCATCACCACCTTGGCGTAGTGGTCGAGCAGGTTGGCGACCTTCTGGAGCTTGGTGGCGAGCTTCGTGAGGATCTCCGCGAACCGCGCCACGATCTTGACCATACGGCCGACGGTGGTGGCGAGCCGGGCCAGCACCCGCACCACAGTGGCGGCCAGGCTCACGCCGGCGCTCAGCGCCGCCGCCACCGCGGCGATGATGATCTCGGTCAGGAACCAGAGCAGGAACTCCAGGATCAGCTCGACCAGCAGGTTGAACGCGTCCACCGACGCGTTCGCGGAGTCGACGAGCACCTCCTTGGTGCCGTCCAGCCCCTTTGCCAGATCGTCCATCGCCTCCTCGATGGACTGCATCGAGGCGTGGAACTTCTCCGCCGCGTCGCCGTCCCAGGCGCCGCGCAGCCGCGCCCGGTCGGCGATCTGGTCACCGGCGATCTGCCGGACCGCCTCCCCGGTGGTCATCGCGAGCTGGGCCGCCCGCATCAGGTCGTCCGGCTCACCGGCGACCAGTTCCAGGAGCTGCTCGAACGGCCACAGCACCGCGTTCGACAGCGGCTTGAACGGGTCGGGCGTGCCCGACACGATCTGCTCGAAGTAGGTCTTGTTGCGCTGGAGCGCCTCGGTGCTCATGCCGTTCCCCCTCAGCCGCCGGCGGTGAACATCGTGTCGTTCGCCGAGTCCGTGTCGTCGTAGGCGGCGGCGGTCTCGGCGAGCCCCGTGGCGACGGTCAGCATGGTCTCGGCACCGTCCGCCAGCCCCTGCAGGCACGCCTCGAACTGCTGCTCGTACGCGGCGGCGAGGCTGAACGACGCGGGCATCACACCGAAGGAGTGCCGGGCCACGTGGCCGTCGCGGAACACCCGTTCCAGCTCGCGGAACCGGCCGGCCCGGTCCCGGGAGGCGGCGGCGAACGCCCTCAGCGCCTCCGGCTGGACGTCGAGATTCCTGCTCGGACTGGTCACGGACCCTCCCCAGTGTCCGGTCGGAACTTCCACCGTCGTCGACGGCGCCACCAGACTAGGGGATGTGAGCACCCGGTCAGGGGACAGCGGGGCTGGCGCACGCACGGTAGACAGGGGAGGCACAGCACTTACCTGCGAGGAGATCGCCGATGATCCTGGCCCGCGCCGAACAGGTCAGCCGCCGCTACGGCGACGTGCTGGCGCTGGACCGGGTCGACCTGACCGTCCGGTCCGGGGAGCTGGTCGGCCTGCTCGGCCCGAACGGCGCCGGCAAGAGCACGCTGATCAACCTGCTGGTCGGGCTGCGCCGCCCGACCACCGGCCGGGTCGAGCTGTGCGGCGGCGACCCGCGCGACCCGGCGAGCCGGCGGCAACTCGGTGTCACCCCGCAGGAGACCGGCCTGCCCGGCACGCTGCGGGTCGGCGAGGTGGTCGACTTCGTCTCCGCGCACTTCCCCGACCCGGTGCCGCGGGGCGAACTGCTCGACCGGTTCGGCCTCGCCGACCAGGTACGCCGGCAGACCGGCGGCCTCTCCGGCGGCCAGCGTCGCCGGCTCGCCGTGGCTCTGGCGTTCGTCGGCCGTCCCCGGCTGGTGGTGCTCGACGAGCCGACCACCGGCCTCGACGTGGAGGCGCGGCACGCGCTCTGGGACGCGATCCGCGGCTTCCACGCCGGCGGCGGCACCGTGCTGCTGAGCAGCCACTACCTGGAGGAGGTGGAGGCGCTCGCGCAGCGGGTGGTGGTGATCGGCCACGGGCGGGTGCTGGCCGACGACTCGGTGGCCGCGATCCGCGGCATCGTCGGCGTACGCCGGGTCAGCCTGGTCGCCGACGACCTGCCGGCGCTGCCGGGCGTGGTCACCACCGAACGCGCCGACGGGCGGGTGCACCTGCTCACCACCGACGCCGACCAGCTCGTCCGCGACCTGGTCACCTCCGGGGTGCCGTTCCACGATCTGGAGGTCCGGCCCACCTCGCTGGAGGAGGCGTTCCTCGCCATCACGGCCGACGACCGGCCCGCGCCCACCCCCGCCTAGGAGACCGCCGTGCCGCTCGCCCTGGTCCACGCCCGCTACCACCTGTTGGAGATCGTCCGGGTGCCGGTGGCGGTGGTGGGCAGCGCGTTCTTCCCCGCCGCCTCGATGCTCTTCTTCGTGGTGCCGTTCGCCGGCGACGATCCGGTCGGCGCCACCTACGCCACCGCCGCCATGGTGACCTTCGCGGTGATGACCGCCAACATCTTCCAGTACGGAGTGGGCGTCTCCGAGGACCGCGACCAGCCCTGGAACCCGTACACCCGGACCCTGCCGACCGGGCCGGCGCCGCGGCTGGCCGGGCGGATCCTGGCCGGGGTGGTCCTGACCTACGTCTCGATGATTCCGGTGGTGGTGATCGCGGCGGTCGCCACGGACGCCCGGGTCAGCGCAGTGCGGTTCCTGCTCGGCCTGGGCGCGGTGGCCGTGGTCTCGGTTCCGTTCACGCTGCTCGGCCTGGCGATCGGCTACTCGCTGCCGAGCAAGGCCGCGATCGTGGTGGCGCAGGTGATCTTCTTCCCGCTCGCGTTCGGCGGTGGCCTGCTCTCCGGGCCGGACGACGCGCCCGGCTTCATCAAGGCGATCGCGCCCTACCTCCCGACCCGGGGCGCCGTGGAACTGATCTGGGCGGCGGTCACCGACTTCCGGCCGGACACCCGGGCGCTGGTGATGCTCGTGGTCTGGGTGCTGGTGCTCGCCGCGCTCGCCGGCTGGGCGTACCGGCGGGACGAGGGACGCCGCTTCAGCTGACCTTTTGTCCGGTTCCGGCCCGGTGGCCGACCCGGCGGTGCCACGATGCCGACAGGGCGGGCGAGCGGAGCCGCCCCCGGCGAGAGGGGTCACCGTGAACGGCGTCGAGCCCGGCACGCCCTGCTGGACCGACCTGGCCACGCCCGGTCTGGACGACGCACGACGGTTCTACCCCGAGCTGTTCGGCTGGACCGGAGAGATCTCCCCCGAACCGGAAGCCGGCGGCTACACCGTCTTCCGCAAGGACGGCAAGGCGGTCGCCGGGGCCGGCCCACCCGGTACGCCGGACCAGGTGCCGGTCTGGTCCACGTACGTGGCGACCGACGACGCCGACCTGGTCGCCACAAGGGCCGAGGCGGCCGGCGGGCAGGTCGTCGTCTCCCCGTTCGACGTCGCCCAGCAGGGCCGGATGGCGGTCCTCGCCGACCCGGCCGGCGCGGTGTTCAGCGTGTGGCAGCCGATGGCGATGCGCGGGGCCGAGCTGTACAACGCGCCCGGCGCGATGTGCTGGAACGAGCTGGTCACCCCCGACCCGGAGGGCGCGAAGGAGTTCTACGCGCTTGTCTTCGGCTGGCATCCGGAGGAACGCCCGGCCGGGCCGGTCGCGTACACCGGGTGGCGCTGCGGCGCCCGGATCGTCGCCGGCATGCTCCCGCGGGCCGAGCCGATGCCGGGGGACCTGCCCGCGTACTGGGCGGTGTACTTCGCGGTGGAGGACGCCGACGCGACCGCTGCCCGGGCCGCCGAGCTGGGCGGCACGATCCTGGTCCCGCCGCGCGACAACCCGGCCGGCCGCAGCGCCGCCCTACGAGACCCGGCCGGCGCCCTCTTCTCCATCTCCACCCTCCGCTGACCCCCTCCGCGCCCGCACCGCCCCTGCCCCGCCCGGTTCCTCCGTCGACGCTTCTATAGGTGGGCCGGTTCCGGGAGGTTGGTATCGGTAGGGTTCGACGTTGGTGATCTATGGGTGACTCATGCAAGATCTGGCCGCTGTCAGTTGGTGTGCCGTGGCGTCGACTTGTCCTCGTGGGTTGCCGGCGTCGGCCCGGCCCACCTTGTTGGCCTGATCAGAAGCCTGTCCGCGAAGGGGTGTGCAGCCCGTGTCGCGTGACTCATCACAGATGTGCCGCTGGGTGATCGCTCCCGGGCCGACGCCGTCCGAACGTCGTCCCGTGCAAGGGAGAACCGTCCGTGTTTCCCATCCTGGCAGAACGTCTGGCCGAGCGTGTCGACGCGGTCGTCGGTGTGGACACCCATACCGATACGCACACCGCCGCGGTGCTCACCGCGGTCGGCACCGTGCTGGCGGAGATCACCGTGCCGGCCACCGACGACGGCGCCGCTGTCCTGCTGGCCTGGGCCGGCCGGCAGACGGCCGTGCTGGGAACGGGCCGGCGGGCCTGGGCCCTGGACGGCGCTCGTTGTCACGGTGTCGGTCTGCTGCGCGTCCTGCGCGCCGCGGGTGAGTACGTCCTGGAAGCACCCAAACCCGCTGCCGGGCGCTGCCGTCGAGGCGGCAAGTCCGACGCGCTGGACGCCGCGCACGCCGCTCGTGGCGTCCTGGCCGCCGACCACGTCGCCTCACCCCGCACCGACGGCGACCGGGAAGCCCTGCGCCTGCTGCACGTCTGCCGCCGCCACTACAGCGACACCCGCACCGCCACCATCAACCTGTTCAAATCGGTGATCCTCACCGCCGACGACGACCTCCGCACACAGATGCGAGGACTGAGCACCCTGCGACAGGTCCAGCACGCCACCACCCTCACCACCACCAGCGGCAGCGGTCTCGACCGGCTGCGCCGCACTCACCTGGCAACCCTCGCCGAGCAGATCCAGACCCTCGACCGGCTCCTGAAAGCCAACCTCACCGAAATCCGCACCCTGGTCGACAAACTCTGCCCCACCCTGCTCGACCAACCCGGCATCGGCCCCGTCACCGCCGCGATCGCGCTGACCGCCTGGTCACACCCCGGCCGGTTCCGCAACGAAGCCGCCTTCGCCTCACTCGCCGGCGTCAGCCCCGTCCCCGCCAGCTCCGGGCGCATCACCCGCCACCGCCTCAACCGAGGCGGCGACCGCACCCTCAACGCCGCCCTGCACACCATCGCCAAAACCCGCCAACGATGCCACCAGCCCACCAAGGACTACATCTGAGCCACCCCCGCTTTCATGGAGCTTCTTGATCATGGTCTTATGGCCGTGGGGAGGAAGTCGTCCGTGGCAGCACCGAAGAAGTACCCCGACGAGCTACGTCAGCGCGCCGTGCGCCTGTATCGCGAGTCGGACCCGAAGCCGGTGATCCGGCGCCTGGCCGAGCAACTCGGCGTGCATCACGAGGCGTTGCGGAACTGGATCCGCCAGGCCGAGGCCGACACGGGTGAGCGTCACGACCGGCCGACCAGCGAGATGGCGGACGAGAACCGGCGGCTGCGCAAGGAAGTTGCCGAGTTGCGGCGGGCGAACGAGATTCTGAAGGCCGCGAGTGCGTATTTCGCGGCGGAGCTCGACCCGACCCGGCGACGGTCATGAGGTTCATTCACGAACACCGTGACCAGTTCGCGGTCGCGCTCCTGCTACGGGTCCTCAACATCGGCGCTTCAACCTACTACGCGTGGGTCAAGCAGGCCGAGCAGCCCTGCGACCGGGACGTCGTCGACCTGGGGCTGATCTCCAACATCCACGAGATCTGGGAGACCTCCGGGCGCACCTACGGCGCTGACCGGGTCCACCGGCAGCTGCGCCGTGACGGCATCCGCGTGGGCCGCAAGCGCGTCGAGCGGCTGATGGCCGAGCAGGGCTGGCAGGGGGCGTTCCTGCGTCGAGGCTGGCGTGGTGGCTCCACGAAGCAGGATCCCCGGCACACGCCGGCGCCGGATCTGGTCAATCGGCAGTTCACCGCCGACGGGCCGAACCGGCTCTGGGTTGCCGACGCCACCCGCATCCCGTGCGGTGAGGGTGTGTTCTGGTTGGCTGCGGTCCGCGACGCGTTTTCCCGCCGGATCGTCGGGTGGAAGACGTCTGACCGCTGCGACACCGACCTGATCCTCGCCGCCCTCGAATACGGCATCTGGTCGCGCGACGTCCGCGACGGCCAGTTGATCCACCACAGCGACCGCGGGTCGAACTACACGTCGTTCCGCTTCGCGGAACGCTTGCAGGACAACGGGATCCTGCCGTCGATGGGCTCCGTCGGCGACTCGTACGACAACGCCCTGATGGAGAACTTCTGGTCCACGCTGAAGATCGAACTCGTCTACCGCACGTCCTGGCGGACCCGCGACGAGGCCGAGAACGCGATCTTCGCCTACATCGACGGCTGGTACAACACCCGCCGCATACAGAAGGAACTGGGCTACCTCAGCCCGAACGAGTACGAGACCGCCTGGCACACCCGCCAGCCGCAACCAGCCGAGCCACCTATCGCCACCCCTGCGCCAGCCGGCAGCAGGTAACCACCGCTCCATCAAAGCGGGGGGAACTCAATCAACCGCCGCACCACCGAAGGCCGCACCCCAGCCGAGATCACCCGCAGCCTCAAACGCTACATAGCCCGCCAAATCTGGCGCACCCTCGAAGCCACCACTTGACAGCAACCTTCACAGATCTTGCAGTTGCGGCCCTCCCGTTGCGATATATGCACCTTTCGCCGGGGCCCGAAGTACAAGATCAACGGCGTGGGAAGGGCAGCAGGGGGTCAGGTGGGGCGGACGGGGACCACCAAGGGGCCGTGGTCGCCGGGGATCACCCGAATGTGGGCTCGGTAGTGGCGGGCCAACAGGTCCTCGGTGAGCACCTCCTCCGGCGGGCCGGCGGCTGCCACCCGGCCGTCGGCGAGCAGGACCAGGCGGTCGGCGTACTCGCCGGCGATGGAGAGGTCGTGCATGGTGGCGAGCACGGTCAGGCCGTGCTCGCGGCGGAGCTGGTCGACCAGTTCCAGCACCTCCTGCTGGTGCCCGATGTCCAGCGCGCTGGTCGGCTCGTCGAGCAGCAGCAGGGTGGCGCCCTGGGCCAGCGCCCGGGCCAGGAAGACGCGCTGCCGCTCGCCGCCGGAGAGCGTGGCCAGCTCGCGGTGGGCGAACGGGCCCAGGTCGAGCCGGTCCAGCACCTCGTGCACGGCGGCCAGGTCGGCGGCCGACTCGCGGCCCAGCGCCGGGATGTACGGGGTGCGCCCGAGCAGCGCGTAGTCGAAGACCGACATGCCGGCCGGCACCACCGGGGACTGGGCCACGGTGGCCACCACCCGGGCTCGTTCGCGGCGCCGGAGCGCGCCGATCGGCGTACCGAAGAGTGCGACCTCGCCCGGGCCGGTCAGCAGGCCGCCGACGGCGCGCAACAGGGTCGACTTGCCGGCGCCGTTGGGGCCGATCACGGTGACCCACTCGCCCGCGGCGACGGTCAGGTCGACGCCGGTCAGGATCGGGTTGCCGCCGAGGTCGACCCGCAGGTCGTGGACGCGCACGGCGGGGGCGTTCACATCGCCACCCGGCGGGCGGTACGCAGGACGAGGACGAAGAACGGGCCGCCGAGCAGCGCGGTGACCACGCCGATCGGGATCTCGGCGGGTGCGGCGGCGGTACGGGCGACCACGTCGGTGAGCGCGAGGAACGCGCCGCCGAACAGCATCGACAGCGGCAGGATCACCCGGTGGCTGGAACCGGCGAGCAGCCGCATGGTGTGCGGCACGATGATGCCGACGAAGCCGATCAGCCCGGACGCGGAGACGGCGGCGGCGGTGCCGAGCGACGCGGCGGCGATCAGCAGGTAGCGGGAGCGCTGCGGGTGCAGGCCGAGACCGGCGGCCTCGTCGTCGCCGACGGAGAGCACGTCCAGCTCACGCCGGTGCAGCAGCACCACCACGGAGGTGAGCACGAAGTACGGCAGGACCAGCCACACGTCGTGCCAGCCGGCGGTGGCGAGCCGCCCGAGCAGCCAGGAGTAGACCTGCTGGATGTTGTCGGAGTGCTGTTGCAGCAGGTACGTCTGCCCGGCGGCGAAGAACGCGGACACCGCCACGCCGGCCAGGATCAGCGTGGCCGGGGACCGGTCCCGGCCGCCGGCCGCGCCGAGGAGGTACGTCAGCACGACCGCGCCGAGCGATCCGACGAACGCGGCGAGCGGAATGGTGATCGGCAGCCCGGTCAGCGCGCCGCCCGCACCGGCGCCGAGCACGATCGCCGCGGTGACCGCGAATCCGGCGCCGGCCGCCACGCCGAGCAGGTACGGGTCGGCCAGCGGGTTACGGAAGACGCCCTGGTAGCAGCCGCCGGCCAGGGCGAGGAGCGCGCCGACGAGCAGGCCGAGCACGACCCGGGGCAGCCGCAGCTCGGTGATGATCGCGACTTCCCGCTCGGTGAGCCCGCTGTCCAGGTGCACGCCGGGCAGCAGGTTGAGCAGTTCGGCCGCGACGCTGCCGGGCGGCAGGCTGACCGGGCCGAGGGAGACGCCCGCCACCAGCGCGACGAGCACCGCCACGACTCCGGCGAACAGCCAGCGCTTACGCAGCCCGGCGGGCCGGACCGGGGCGCCGGTGCCGCGCGACCCACGCCGCAGGGGCCGGGGTAGCCGGGCACCCGGCCGGGACGTCTCGGACATCCCGGCCGGGCGAGGGGCGGAGTCCGCCTGTCGGAGGGCCACGGTCAGGCCGGGACCTTGGCGGTGGCGTCGACGATCACCTTGAGCAGGTCGACCACGCGCGGGCCCCAGCGCGAGGCGATGTCGTCGTCCAGTTCCACGATCTGGTTGTTCTTCACGGCGGTGACGCCGGACCACCCGCTGCGCGCCTTCACCGTGTCGGCGCTCTGCTTGCAGCACTTGGTGTCGGAGAGGAAGACGAAGTCGGGGTTCGCCTTGACGATGACCTCCTGGGAGAGCTGCGGGTAGCCGCCGTTCTTCCCGTCGGCGTCGGACGCGTCGGCGATGTTCTCCAGGCCGGCGAGCGCGTAGATGGTGCCGATGAACGTCTTGCTGGTCGCGCTGTACAGCTCCGGGCCCAGCTCGTGGAAGTAGGTCGGCTTCTCCGTACGCTTCGGCAGGTCCTTGGTCAGCGCGGTGATGTCGTCCTTCATCTTCTGCACCACGGCGTCCGCCTCGGCCCGGTGGCCGGTGAGCGTGCCCAGGTCGGTGAGCTGCCGGTACGTGTCGTCGAGCGTGGCCGCGGCGGGGATCTGCAGGACCGGGATCTTCAGCGCGACGAGCTGGTCGGCGATCTTGTTGAGGTTGTCCGAGATCACCACGAGGTCGGGGTTGCGGGAGGCGACCGCCTCGGCGTTCGGCTGGTAGCCGGACAGGTCGGTGCGGGGCGCCTCGGCCGGGTAGTTCGACTGGTCGTCGACGGCGGTGACCTGCTTCCCGGCGCCGATGGCGAAGAGCATCTCGGTGGAGGTCGGCGAGAGCGAGACGATCTTCTCGGGCCGCTTCTCCAGCGTCAGCTTGCCGACGGTGGCCGGGAACGCGCCGCCGGAGCCGCCGGCGGCGGGGGTGTCGGTCGAGGTCTTCTCGGCGCAGCCGCCGAGGAGCAGCACGCCGGCCGCGAGCGCGGTGGCGAAGAGCCGGGGGGTACGTCTGGACATGGAACCTCCTGTCGGTCGAGGAGTGTGGTGCTTCGCCGACAGGAAGAAAGGCCCGTCCGCGAGGCGCCCTTCCTCGAGAGCGCGTGTCGCGACCGGGCCGCAGGCGACCTGGCTCGTCCCACGTCCGTCGGCGCCGGCGGAAGGCCGGCGCCGCGCGTACGGGGCATCACAGTTGCGGGACAGCGCCGGTTTCGCACCGGCTTCGCTGTGGCACGGTCGGTGCCACGGTAGCGCACGACCAGCGGAGATCGTCCGGACGGGCGGGGTGGGCGGGAACCCCGGCGGGGGTGGAACCGGGGTTCCCGCCCGGTGGTGAGGTCAGCAGTACTGGCTCTGCTTGCCGATCGCCCGGTACGGGCAGTCGGCGTACTCGGACAGGATCAGCACGGCCTCCCGGTTGCGTGAGGTCTGCGCCGGGATCACCTCGTCCGGCGGGTAGAAGCCGCCGCCGGAGGCCGAGCCGGGGTACATCTCGAAGGTGTACGCCCAGATCTTGTGAGCGCCCCACATCCAGTCGATGCTGGTGCCGTCGGCGATGTAGAGGTCACTCGACTGTTCCGGGGTGTAGTTGTTCGTCGCCGCCATCTGCCGTCCGATGGTGGCGAAGGTGTTGTACTGGTCGGTGTTCATCCCGGTGGCGGTGTTGTTGTACGTGTATCCGTACGGCCAGAGCACCAGCTGCGAATAGGTGTGGAAGTCGATGTTCGCCTTGATCTGCTGCACGCCGCCGACGACCCGGCTGTTGACGAAGTTGCGCAGCGCCGCGGTCTCCGGGGCGGAGAAGGCGGACGGGCCCCGGTAGGTGTCCGACGACTTGGTGCCGGACGAGCCGCCGCAGCAGCCCCACTGGTAGGCCCAGTTGCGGTTCAGGTCGGTGCCGATGGCTGTGGAACCGCTGTTGGGCTGCCGGTTCTTGCGCCAGGAGCGGTACGAGCCGGTGGCGATGTCGTACTCGCTGCCGTCCGGGTTGACGGTGGGGACGATCCAGATCTCCCGGGAGTTGACGATGCTTGTGATCCGGGAGTCGCTGCCGTAGTTGTCGGTGAAGAGGTTGAGCAGGTAGATCGCCATCTCGACGGTCAGGTGCTCACGGGCGTGCTGCTGGGCGTTGAACAGGATCTCCGGCTCGGCCTCGTCGGTGGCGACGTTGTCGGAGATCTTCACCGCCATCAGGTCCCGGCCCTGGTACGACGTGCCGATGCTCAGCTTCCGGGCGATCGTCGGATGGTCGGCGACCACCTTGTTCACCACGGCGGTCAGCTCGGCGTAGTCGTGGTAGTTCGAGTCGGCGGACGGGAACGCGTTGGCGGTCATGCCCCCGTCGGCGTGGTCGTGCTCCGGCACGGCGTCCTTCTCGAGCCGGAATCCGAGCCGGGTGATCGCGTTGGCCTCGGCCTTGGTCGCCGTGACGTGCAGCACGCCGTGCTCGGAGTAGTCGATCGCGGCACCGGTGGAGGCGACCGCGGTGCGGTCGGCCGCCGTACGCGGGCCGAGGACCCGGTAGGCGACTGTGGTCGGCTCGCCGGAGCCTTCCGGTGCGGGTCGGGCGACGGCGGGGGCTGCGGCCGCGGCGACGATGGTGAGGCCGACGGCGGCGGCGAGCGCCAGCCGGCGGCGGAGCGGAGAGGCGCGGAAGGCCATGGACAACCTCCTGGGGGTACGGGAGATCCCGTTGTCCGCACACTCCACCAGGAGACACATGGTCATATCAATATCTGTCTTTGCCTTCGGCCATCCCGACCTGATCGTCACTTCGGCAATGATTTTCTATGCCTGAACATCTGGCGAAACTTCCCGCCAAGCGCGACAGTGAACGGCAACGATGCCGTCTCCCTGTGGAGCTGCCATGTTCGGACGACCCATGCGCGCGGCCGCCCTCGCCGGCCTCACCGCGCTCACCCTCCTCGGCACCAGCACTCCGGTCCAGGCACAAGCGCCGCGACCGGGCGTCACGCACGACGAACAGATCACCTTCCAGGAGTTCTCCCGCTTCCCCGACTGGCGTACCGGCACCCACCAGGGCACCCGCGCCGTACCGGGGCGCCACCCGGCGCTGACCATCGACCGCCCGGCGGGCACCACCGAGTTCACCGACGAGCACACCGGCACGACACGCACCTGGGAGTACGCCACCTGGACCTCGCCGGAGCGGCGGATCGGCTTCGACGCCACCGAGATGGTCGCGTCGTGGAACGCCGCCACCCCGGCCGGCACCTGGATCCAGGTCGAACTGCACGGCACGTACAACACCGGGGCACAGACCCCCTGGTACGTCATGGGCCGCTGGGCCTCCGGCGACCAGGACATCAAGCGCTCCACGCTGGACGGCCAGGGCGACCCGTGGTCGAGCATCTGGACCGACACGTTCTCGGTCGACGACGCCGACGCCGGGGTGCTGCTGCGCTCGTACCAGTTGCGGCTGACGCTCTACCGCGCGCCCGGCCAGGCAGCCGCGCCGCAGGTCCGGATGCTCGGCGCGATGGCGTCGAACGTGCCGGACCGGTTCACCGTCACGCCGAGCCGGGGCGGTATCGCCTGGGGCACCGAACTGGCCGTGCCGCGCTACTCGCAGAACATCCACATCGGCGAGTACCCCGAGTACGACGGCGGCGGTGAGGCGTGGTGCTCACCCACCTCGACGGAGATGGTGGTCGAGTACTGGGGTCGCAAGCCCTCGGCCGAGGACACCTCCTGGGTCGACCCCACCTACCCCGACCCGACCGTCGACCACGCCGCCCGGATGACCTACGACTACGAGTACTCCGGCGCCGGCAACTGGCCGTTCAACACCGCGTACGCGGCGAGCTTCCCCGGCCTGGAGGCGCGGGTCACCCGGCTGCACTCGCTGGACGAGGCGGAACGGTTCATCAAGGCGGGCATCCCGGTGGTCACCTCGCAGTCGTTCCTCGCCAGCGAACTGGACGGGGCCAACTACGGCACCTCCGGGCACCTGTTCGTGATCGTCGGCTTCACCGCCGACGGCGACGTGATCGTCAACGACCCGGCGTCCTCGTCCAACGACGCGGTCCGCAACGTCTACAAGCGGGAGCAGTTCGAGCAGATCTGGCTGCGCACCAAGCGCTACCGGGCCAACGGCACCGTGGCCTCCGGCTCCGGCGGCATCGCGTACCTGATCAAGCCGGCCGACCGGCCGTGGCCGGTCGTCCCGGGCTCGACCAACTGGTGAATCGCCCGGCCGGCCGGTGAACGGTTCGGCCGGCCGATGACGACGAGGGGCCCGGTGCCGTGTCCGGCGCCGGGCCCCTCGTTCGTCCGCTCAGCCGTCGCGGCGTTCGGCGTCCGGCTCGGTGGCCGGCGCGGTGCCCGGCTCGTCGTCACCGGCGAGCGCCGAGCGCAGCCGGTCCTTCTCCGCGCGACGCCGCTCCGACGCCTCCGCCATCTCGCCGGCCATCTCGTCCCGCCAGTTGCGCAGCAGGAAGAACGACAGCGCGGCGGAGGAGATCAGCGCCACCATCAGCCGCAGGAACATGTTCATCTCGACGAACCAGAGGGCTGCCAGCACGGCGACGAACAGCCCGACCCGGCCCAGCGTGTACTTGACCGCCGCGCTCATTCCCGCATTCCCACTCTCTCCGTGCCTCAGCCCGTACGCCGGGCCAGCCAGTGCACGCCATGAAACCAGATGACGGCGTAGACCACGGTGAACACCGCCGCGGCCAGCGCGCCGGTGAACAGCGCGGGCAGCCCGGAGGCCAGGCCCGCGGCCAGCAGACCGGCGACGATGCCGAGCCCGAGACCGGCCAGCGCGGCCACCACCCGGGCGGCGCCGAACTCCCAGGCCCGGAACTCGTCCCAGAACAACCAGAGCGGCAGGATCACCGCGAGCCAGCCGTTCGTACCCCCGAAGCCGCTGTCGCCCACTGTGGCGAACGCCCACTCGAAGACCAGCAGCGCCAGCACCCCGATGACCAGGCCGGCCAGGCTCACCCCGAGCAGGTCACCGAGGGTGAGGATGCGGCCCTCGGCGTCGCGCCGGGGGAAGCCGCGCTGCTGTTCCTCGTCGCTCATCGCCAGGTCAGGCCCAGACCTGCTGCGGCTCGGACCGGCGCTCCGCCAGCGACGGCGGCCCGTCGTACTCGCGGACGATCTCGTAGCGGGTGTTCCGCTCGACCGGACGGAAGCCCGCGTCCCAGATCATGTGCAGCAGGTCGTCGCGGTGCATGGTGTTCGGCGTGCCGTACGAGTCGGCGTCGTGGGTGATCTTGTATTCCACGACCGAGCCGTCCAGGTCGTCGACGCCGAAGTTCAGCGAGAGCTGCGCGACCGACAGGCCGTGCATGACCCAGAAGCACTTCACGTGCGGCACGTTGTCGAACAGCAGCCGGGAGACCGCGAACGTCTTGAGCGACTCGGCCGGCGATGCCATCGTGGTCCGGGCCTGGATCCGGTTACGGATCTTGCCGTCCGCCGAGTCGACGAAGTCGTGCTGGTAGCGCAGCGGGATGAACACCTGGAAACCGCCGGTCTCGTCCTGGAGCTCACGCAGCCGCAGCACGTGGTCGACCCGGTGCCGGGGCTCCTCGATGTGGCCGTAGAGCATCGTCGACGGCGTCTTCATGCCCTTCGAGTGGGCCAGCCGGTGGATGCGCGACCAGTCCTCCCAGTGGCAGTTGTGGTCGACGATGTGCTGCCGGACCTCCCAGTCGAAGATCTCCGCGCCGCCGCCGGTGAGCGACTCCAGGCCGGCGTCCATCAGCTCGTCGAGGATCGCGTCGGCGGTGAGCCCGCTGATCTTCTCGAACCACTGCACCTCGGTCGCGGTGAACGCCTTGAGGTTGACCTTCGGCAGCGCGGCCTTCAGCTCGCGCAGCACCTTCGGGTAGTAGCGCCAGGGCAGCGTCGGGTGCAGGCCGTTGACGATGTGCAGCTCGGTGAGCTGCTCGTCCTCCATCTCCTTGGCCTTGCGGACCGCCTCGTCGATGCGCATCGTGTAGGCGTCCTTCTCGCCCGGCTTGCGCTGGAACGAGCAGTACGCGCACGACGCGGAGCAGACGTTCGTCAGGTTCAGGTGCCGGTTGACGTTGAACATCACCCGGTCGCCGTTGAGCTCGGTACGCCTGTGGTGAGCCAGCCGGCCCAGCCAGGTCAGGTCGTCGCTGTCGTAGAGGGCGATGCCGTCCTCGCGGGTCAGCCGCTCCCCCGCGTACACCTTCGCCTCGAGTTCGCGCTTGAGTCCGGCGTCCATCCGAAAGCCACGTCCTTCCACCTGGGTTCCCGATCGAGCGTACGTCGCGGGTCCGACCGGCCGCCGACCTGGGCGTGCCGGTTCACCCGTGGTCACGCTCCGCACATCGACATCGTCGCAACCGTGAGGTAAGACAGGGTGGGGCGGAACACACACCAGGGCCGTCCTGTCCCGACACGCCCCAACCACGCGTGACGGACCCCAGACCGGACGGGGAGCGGTATGGCTCACAGCACCAAGGCCCGACGGCGACGAGGACGGCAGCCGGTGATCTCACCGATCCTGCGCCCGGCGCTCTGGTCCGCCCTCCTGGGGGCGGTCGCGGCCGCGGCGCTCGCCACACCCGCCTGGGCCGACCCGCTGCCCGACGTCGTGCCCGACACCGGTTCCCGGCCCCAGGTCACCGGCCCGCTGCAGCTGCCCGGCGCGTCCGGCACCGTCCGCGGCGTACCCGGCACCGTTCCCGGCGTGCCGGGCACCGTTCCCGGCCTCCCCGGCACCGTCCCGGGTCTGCCCGGCGTCACCACCCCTGGTGGCGCGACCGGCCTGCCGGGCACCACCGGCGTCACCAACCCGGCCGACGGCCCGCTGATCGCGCAGATCAACCAGCTCGACGCCCGGGTGACCCAGCTCGGCGAGGCGCTGCTCGGGATCAAGACCGAGCGGGACGCCGCGCAGACCGAGCTGGCCCAGTCCGCCACCCGGCTCAAGGAGGCCCAGGAAGCGCTCCGCCGCGCCCAGGACAACGCCAAGAGCGCCGCCGCCGACGCCGTGAAGGCCGACGCGGCGCTGCCGCCCGGTGAGTTCGGCGCCAGCCTGCGCGACTTCGCCAACCTCCAGCGCATCACCCGCGGCGACAAGGCCGAGGGCGCCACCACGTCGGTGACCGGCGAACTCCTGCGTGCCACAAGCGCCGAGGAGGCCGCCCGAAAGGCACACGAGTCGGCCCAGCGCCGGGCCGGCGAGAAGGCCGCCGAGTTCACCCGCGCCGAGACCGACCTGCGCAAGCAGGAGACCGCGCTCGTCGCGTTGCGCAAGGAGAACGCGGCCAAGCTGCTGGAGATCGAGCGCCTTGCGGACGCCGCCGAGCAACGGCTCGGCACCTCGTACGTGGTCGACCAGAGCATCGACGGCCTGGTGGCGGACCCGAAGGCGCTCGCCGCCGTGCGCTACGCCCTCGCCCAGCTCGGCGACCCCTACCTGTGGGCTGCGGAGGGCCCGGACCGGTTCGACTGTTCCGGCCTGATGCTCGCCTCCTACCAGGCGGCCGGCTACCGGGGCCTGCCCCGCGTCGCCAAGGACCAGTACTTCGCCACCCGGTCCCGCACCGTCTCGCCGACCGCCCTGCTCCCCGGTGACCTGCTGTTCTTCGCCTCCAGCAGCAGCTGGACCAGCGTCCACCACGTCGCCATGTACATCGGCAACGGCAAGATGGTGGAGGCGCCGCGGACCGGCGACGTCGTCAAGATCTCGGTGGTCCGCTGGTCCCGCCTCTACGCCGCCACCCGGGTGATCGGAGCGGTTCCCGCCCCGGCCACGCCCGTCCCGCCGCCCACCGTGCCGGCCACGCCGAAGCCGTCGACCACGCCCAAGCCGACGCCCACCACCCCGAAGCCGTCGACCACACCCAAGCCGACGCCGACCACGCCGAAGCCCACCACGCCGACGCCGAAGCCGACGACGTCCAGCCCGGCGCCGACCACGCCGCCGCCGAGCCCGACCGACTCGCCCGACCCGACGCCGAGCCAGAGCGAGAGCGCGGAGCCGGACACCACCAGCGCCGCGCCGAGCAGCAGCAGTGTCGCCCCGTCGAGAAGCAGCGTCGCCCCGTCGAGCAGCACGTCCGGCAGCGGCTCCGCCAGCCCCAGCAGCAGCGCCGACTGACCCAACCGCCACTCCGGCTGTGCTCCCGGGCCGGAATGTGGCACGGTGAGATCCAGGCACTTCCGGTCGGCGCCACGGCCGGAGGCGAGCGTGGGTGCGGAGGGGCGAGATGGGCGAGCAGGACGTTCCGGCGGAGAAGGTCCACCCGGGACCGACGCCCGGCCCCGCCGACCCGGCCGGCGACGACGACAGCGGTTCGGGTCCACCGGTGGCCGTCGCGCGGGCGCGGGTGTCCGTCGCCGGCGCGGCCGTACCGCCGCCCGCCGGTGACGCGCAGCCGATTCCGCAGGCCGGCCCGACGACGTACCGGGCAGGCACCCAGGCGGAGACCCCACCACCGCTGGACCGGCGTCTGCCCGGCGCCACCGTGCCGCCGTCCAGTTGGTCCGCCTTCGCCGTGGGCGAACGCCAGGCGACACCCCAGCCCGCCGCCGGCACGGCGCCCACGCCCGCCGCCGCGGAGGCCGACGGCGACGCCTCCCCGGGTACGCCCGGCAGTGCTCCGGCCGCCATCCCGGCACCCCGCGTCTCCGGGTCTGCACGCGTGCCCGCTCCGGCCGCCGCAACCGCGGACGCGGCAGCGCCGGCCGACGCCGCACTGGAGCGCGACAGCGCACCGGCCGAGCAGGCGGACGGGACCGACGACTCCCCGTCCCCGGCAGCCGGTTCGGTCGACCCGCCGCCGAACGCGGCACCGGCCTCCGCCGCCGACCGCCCGGCCCCGCTCACCGGCGCGTCCACGGCCGCCGAGCAGGCCGGATCCGCGCCCGCCCGGGCCAGCGCATCGGTGCCCGGCCTGAGCCGCGTCTCGGCCGAGGAGGTCGCCGCCTCCGTGGTGGCCGCGCCGCCCGCCGCCGCCACCGTCTACCGGGCCGGGCCGGTGAACCCGGAACCGCCGGAGCCGGTCCAGCCGCCGGAGCCCGCGCAACCCCCGGCGCCGAACGGACCGGAGCCCGAGCCGGCGCCGACCCCGGTGCCCGGTCCGACGCCGCCGTCACCGGCGCCGCCGGTACCCGAGCCGGAGCCGCCGCTACGGCCCACGCCGCCCCTGCCCGTGCCGCCCGCGCCCACCCCGCCGACGCCGACGCCCGGCCCGGTGCCGCCGGTCCCCGGGCCGCCGGTACCGCCGCCGGGTCCGCCCGTACCCCCGCCCCCGCCGCCACCGGGTCCGATGCCCGCGCCGCCGTTCCCGCCGCCACCGGCGATGACCGGCGCGGCGGACCCGCTGCCCGCGCCGCTGTTCCCGGCGCCTCCCGCCACGCCGGCGTTCCCGCCCGCGCGGGCCGCCGTCCCGACCCCGCCGGCGCCGCTCGTCGCGCCGCCGGCCGCCGCGCCGCCGTCGTGGGCCGCCGCACCCGTGTCGGACCCGCCGCCGCCCGTGGTGCCGGCCCCGGCGCTGCCGACCTGGCCGCCGCCGGCCACGCCCGCCCGCGACGCCGACACCACCCGCCCGGTACGCCCACAGCCCGCCGAGCCGGATCTCGCCACCACCGCGTACGGCGGAACCGACGGGCCCGGGTTCGCCACCGTGTCGTTCCCGCAGGGCAACCCGCTGGAGAACTCCGGATCGCTGACCGGGCACATCCTGGCTCAGGGCTGGTCCGAGGAGGGCCCGGCGGCCCGGGGCGGCAACACGAAGGTGTTCATCGTGCTGGCCGTCGCGCTGACCATGTTGATCGCGATCAGTCTGCTCGTGGTCTTCCTGGCCAACGACGCGTTGAGCGGGCTGACCGGGACCATGCTCACCGAGTGACGGGGGTGAGCCCGCCCACTACGTTCTCGCGTCGCCGTGGCGGAGCGGGCGATGCGCCGTACACTTGTCTGCGATCACTGACCTGGCGCGCCCGACTGCGCGCGCCCATGGGCGATCTTGCGGGCGATTCGGCGGCGTGACAGGCCGCGGCGGGCCATCGCGAAGATGCGCCCCGCTCGAGAGGTATTTCTTGACCACGTTCGCTGAACCCAGCACGTCCCCGTCCGTCGACCCGACGCCCGACACCGTCGATTTCGCCTCGCTCGGCCTGCCCCGGCAGGTCGTCGAGACGCTCGCCCGGCAGGGCATCACCACCCCGTTCGAGATCCAGCGGGCCACGCTGCCCGACTCGCTGGCGGGCCGCGACGTCCTCGGCCGGGGCCAGACCGGCTCCGGCAAGACGCTCGCCTTCGGCCTGCCGGTGATCGCCCGGGTCGCCGACCGCAACCGGGCCCGGCCGCTGCACCCGCGCGCCCTGGTCCTGGTCCCCACCCGTGAACTTGCCATGCAGGTCAACGACGCCCTCGTGCCGCTCGGCAAGGCGGTGGGCGTGTTCCTGAAGACCGCCGTCGGCGGCGTGCCGTACGACAGGCAGATCGACGCGCTGCGCCGCGGCGTGGAGATCGTCGTGGCCACCCCGGGACGGCTCGGCGACCTGATCGAGCGCGGCGTGTGCCGGCTCGACGACGTCGAGATCACCGTGCTGGACGAGGCCGACCAGATGGCCGACATGGGCTTCCTGCCCGAGGTCACCCGGCTGCTGGCGAAGACTCCGGCGGACGCGCAGCGGCTGCTGTTCTCGGCCACTCTGGACAACGACGTCGACACGCTCGTCAAGCGGTTCATGACCGACCCGGTCACCCACTCGACCGCGCCGGCCACCGCCGCCGTGTCCACGATGGATCACCACCTGCTGCTGATCCCGCCGCACGACAAGTTCGCGGTCGCCGCGTCCATCGCCGCCCGCGAGGGCCGCACCATGCTGTTCGCCCGTACGCAGCTCGGCGTGGACCGGCTCGTCGAGCAGCTCGCGGCCGTCGGCGTACGGGCCGGTGGGCTGCACGGCGGCAAGACCCAGCGCATGCGCACCAAGACGCTCGCCGAGTTCCGCGAGGGCCGGACGCCCGTGCTGGTCGCGACCGACGTGGCGGCCCGGGGCATCCACGTCGACGGCGTCTCGCTGGTGCTGCACGTGGACCCGCCGAAGGACCCCAAGGACTACCTGCACCGGGCCGGCCGTACCGCTCGGGCCGGCGAGTCGGGCGCGGTGGCGACGCTGGTGCTGCCCAAGCAGCGCCGCACCACTCTGGCCATGATGGAGAAGGCGGGCGTCGAGCCGGCCGAGACCCGGGTCCGGGCGGGCGACGAGGCGCTGGCCGAGCTGACCGGCGCGCGCGAGCCCAGCGGCGTGCCGGTGCGGGACGAGCCGGAGCCGCGACGCGGCGGCGGCTCGCGCCGCTTCGGCGACCGCGACGGCCGGGGCTTCGACCGGGGCGGGCGGGGCGGCTTCTCCGACCGTGGCGAGCGCCGGTTCGGCGACCGTGACGGCCGGGGCGAGCGCCGCTTCGGCGACCGGCCCGCGGGCGAGCGGTCCGGTGACCGGTTCGCTGATCGTGGCGGTGACCGCCGGTTCGGCGACCGGCCGGCCGGTGAGCGCTACTCGGGCGAGCGGTCCGGCGGCGGCGAGCGCCGCTTCGGGCGGCCGGAGCGTCGCGACGACCGGGGCTTCGGAGACCGGGGCGAGCGCTTCGGCGACCGGCGGTCCGACGGCCGGAGCTTCGGCGAGCAGCGGTCCGACGACCGCGGCCAGCGCTTCGGCGGCCAGCGCGGCGACGACCGGCGCTTCGGCGAGCGGGCCGACCGGCCGTACGGCGACCGGCAGCAGCCGGCGGCCGGACGCGGGTACGACCGGGACGAGCGGCGGTACGACGACCGGCCGGGCGGCTCGCGCGGCTTCGGTGACCGGCGCCAGGACGACCGCCCGCACGCCGAGCGGCGTTTCGGTGACCGGGGCGACGCGCGTCCGGCCGAGCGCCGGGCCGGCGGTTTCCGGGTCGAAGGGCGGGGCCGGGACGACAGGCGCGGCTTCGGCGGGCGCCCGCCGGCACGTACCCACTGATCTGAGCGCACCCACTGCCGCCGCCGAGCATCCGCTCGGCGGCGGCGGTGCGTCTGGGGCGATGTCGGCTCCCGTTCTAGCTGCGCGGTGGCGTCGTGAACTCGCCACCGGGCGGAGGGCCTGATCCATCAGATCGCTCACTTGCGCCCGCTCCTACCTTTGAAGTCGTGACCAAGGAGACGGGACCGGGCGAACTTGTCGCGGCCGGTGAGATCTTGAAGATGCTCGGCGTGGGCAGATCGAGATTCCGCGAGATCCGGCGGCATCCCGCATTCCCCGCGCCGTATCAAGAGCTGTCGGTCGGCGCGGTCTGGTTGAAGCGGGACGTCGAGCGGTACATCCGAGAGCACCGGCCGCCCCGGCCGGCGGACGACGACGAGTAGCCCGGCAACGTATGAACACACCGCGGCTGTACGGGCCCGGCGAGCTGGCCGCCCTGTTCGGCGTGTCGCGTCAGCGGGTCCTCCAGATCACCCGTCGCCCCGGGTTTCCCGAGCCGCTCGCCCGACTGATCGGCATGAACGTCTGGGACGCCGATGAGGTCGACGAGTGGGCCCGCCACAACCGGCCGCCCCGCCCCACCGAGGGCGACGAGCAGGGGTAGTCGGTAACGCCCCGGCTCGCGGCGGCGTTCGCGCATCCGCTGCCGCGGACGGCCGGGTCGCGTAACGTCCGGACCATGCCGAAGTCGCTCTTCTGGGCCCGGACCGACACCGCCGGCTCCGAGCACGTCGTGCTCGACGACGGTCAGGGGCTGACCGCGCAGGGTGTGGCGCTCGCCGTGGATCCGATCCCGTACACGTGCCGGTATCGCCTGACCGTCGGGCCGGACTGGTCGACGAACCGGCTGGAGGTCGAGTCCGAGGGCGCCGGCTGGTCGCGGAGCGTACGCCTGGAGCGGGGCCGGGACGGGTGGCGCGTGCGTACCGGCGAGGAGGGTGACCTGGACGCGGCGCTGAGCGCGGCGGGCCACCCACCGGCGGGCCTGCCTGGTACCGACGACCCGGGCCGGCTGGTCGAGGCGCTCGACGTGGACCTGGGCGGTTCCCCGCTGACGAACACGCTGCCGATCCGCCGGATCGGGCTGGGCCGGCTGCCCGCCGACCTGGCCACCGCCGTGACTGTGGCCTGGGTGCTGCTGCCCGGCCTGGCCGTGGTGCCCGCCGAGCAGGTCTACACCTCGCTGGGCCCGGGCCGGGTCCGGTATTCCAGTGACACGTTCGCCGCCGACCTGGAGGTCGACCCGGACGGTTTCGTGGTGCGCTATCCGGGGCTTGCCGAGCGGGTCGACCCGCGCTGACCGGCCGGGGCCCGGCTCAGGCCGCCGGCCAGGTGCCGTCGGTCAGGAACCGGTCGATGGTCGCGAGGTGCGGGGCGAGGTCGAGGCCCTGCGCGGCCACCCACTCGTCGGAGTAGTAGGTGTCGCCGTACCTGTCGCCCGGATCGCAGATCAGCGTGACCACCGAGCCGGTACGCCCGGCCGCGCGCATCTGCGCGATCAGCCCGAACGCGCCCCACAGGTTGGTGCCGGTGGAGCCGCCCACGCGGCGGCCGAGCACCGCCGAACCGGCCCGCATGGCGGCGAGCGACGCGGCGTCCGGCACCTGCACCATCCGGTCCACCACGCTGGGCAGGAACGACGCCTCGACGGTGGGCCGCCCGATGCCCTCGATCCGGGAGCCGCGGTCGGTGCGCACCGACCAGTCGCCGGCCTGCCAGGCGGGGTAGAAGGCGGAGTTCTCCGGGTCCACCACGCAGAGCTTGGTGGGCAGCCGCCGATACCGGGCGTACCGGCCGATGGTGGCGCTGGTGCCGCCGGTGCCGGCGCCGACCACGATCCAGGCGGGCACCGGGTGCCGTTCCAGCGCGAGCTGGGCGTAGATCGACTCGGCGATGTTGTTGTTGCCCCGCCAGTCGGTGGCCCGCTCGGCGTAGGTGAACTGGTCCATGAACCGGCCACCGCTGTCCTCGGCGAGCCAGCGCGCCTCCACCACGACCTTCGACGGGTCGTCCACCAGGTGGCAGCGTCCGCCCTGGAACTCGATCTGGGCGATCTTCTCCGGCGACGTGGAGGCGGGCATGACGGCGATGAACGGCAGCCCGAGCATCCGGGCGAAGTACGCCTCGGAGACCGCCGTCGAGCCGGACGACGCCTCGACGATCGTGGTGTCCGGGCCGATCCAGCCGTTGCAGAGGCCGTAGAGGAACAGCGACCGGGCGAGCCGGTGCTTCAGCGAGCCGGTGGGGTGCACCGACTCGTCCTTGAGGTAGAGGTCGATCCCCCACTCGCGGGGCAGCGGGAACGGCAGCAGGTGGGTGTCGGCGGAGCGGTTGGCGTCCGCCTCGACAGTGGCGATCGCCTCGGTCACCCAGCGCCGGCTGGCCTCGTCGCACCTGTCGAAGTGAGTCACGCCGGCAACGTTACAAGCGAGGTCAGCTCGGGTTCTCCCGGACCCGGCGGGCCTGCCGCCGCTGACCGGCTCGTCCGGTGGCCCGGATCACCGGCGTGAGGGCCAGGGCGAGCCGGGGGAAGGCGTCCAACAGCCGTACCTGGGCGCCGCGCCAGCGCGGCAGGCTGACCACCGGCCGGGGCCGCCGGGCCAGCCGGACGGCCCGCGCGGCCACCCGCTCCGGCGTGAGCAGCGAGCCGGTGAAGGACGCCAGCGCTCCCGGGTCGTCCAGCTTGTCGTGCAGCATCGGCGTCCAGATCCCGTCCGGGCACAGGCACGACACGTGTACGCCCCGGACGCCGGCCATCCGCAGGTCGCTCAGGGTGCCGAGGCTGAACGCGAGCAGGGCGTGCTTGCTGGCCGCGTACACCGTCTCGCCCGGCGCGGCGATCAGCCCGGCCAGCGAGACGACGTTCAGCACGTGGCCGCGACCCTGCTCGCGCATCACCGCGACGGCGGCGAGCGTGCCGTTCATCGCGCCGAGCGCGTTGACCTCGACCACCGCGCTCCGGGCCGGGGCGTCGTGCGCCCACGACGGCCCGGTGACCAGGATGCCCGCGTTGTTCACCCAGAGCCCGAGGCCGCCGGGCGCGGCCGCCGCCTCGGCGGCCACGTCCGTGCAGGCGGATTCGTCGCGTACGTCGAGCGGGCGGGACCAGCCACCCAGCGGCGCGGCGGCGGCCGACGCGGCCCCGGCGTCGACGTCGGTGAGCAGCACGTTCCACCCGTCGGCGTGCAGCGCGGCGGCGATCGCCCGCCCCAGCCCGCCGGCCGCTCCTGTCACCACTGCGGCGCCGCGCTCCGAGCTCGTCATCGGCGCACGGTAACCGCAACCCCCGCCCCGGGGCCAGAGGCGTCAGGCGGTGGGGGGTTCCAGCGGCTGCGGGCGGTTCTCCCACTTGGTCGACAGGGCGATGCTGGTACGGGTGGACGCCACCCCGGCCGTCCGGTTCAGCCGGACGATCAGCTGCTCCAGCTCGGCGATCGTGCCGACGCGCGCCTTGAGCAGGAAGGACTCGACGCCGGCCATGAAGTAGCAGGACTCGATCTCGGGGATGCGGCGGAACGACTCCAGCACGTCGTCGGTGTCCGCGTCGGAGTCCTCGATGATGCCGATGAGCGCTGTCACGCCGAGCCCGATCGACTCCGGCTCGACCTCGGCCCGGTACGCCCGGATCACGCCGCTGGACTCCAGCTTGCCGACCCGCTCGTGCACGGCCGGGGCGGAGAGGCCGACCTGACGGGCCAGCTCGGCGTACGACAGACGGGCGTTGCCCCGCAACAACTCCACGAGGCTCAGGTCGATCGTGTCCACGGAGAGTGACCCTATCCGTTCGGCGACCACGGAACACTCTCGGTACCGGTGGATCAACCCTTCACAAACGTACGATGAGGGGGTTCTCCACCGGTACCATTTCCTATCCTTCCCAGTGTGTGCGTTTTTCGCGTTTGGCGGACACGTCCGGTAGCCGGTGCTGTAATTGCCATACGTCCCTCATGACGGCTCTGGGCTCGCACCGGCCGGGGGCAGTGTGTTCAGCCGGGGGCTTCGTCGACGCGAGGAGGGGGCTGTGGACACTGGAGATCGCCTGCTGACACCGGGTGAGGTCGCTGCGCTGTTTCGGGTGGACCCGAAGACCGTGACCAGATGGGCAGCGGCCGGCCGGATCGGCAGTATCCGGACTCCAGGAGGGCACCGCCGGTTTCGGGAATCCGAGGTGCGGGCCCTGCTCGAGGGGGAGGGCATGCTGGACGAGGCGGAGGACATGGGCAAGGCCCGCAACATGGGCCCGACCGCTTCCACCGGCCCCGGACCGGCGAACGCCGGCATGTACTGAACGTGCGGGGCGCGGTCCGGCCGAGGGCCGCGCCCCGAACGTCGCCCACCGGTTCCGTCAGTGCGGATCCGCCTCCCGGCGACCGGCGGCCAGCTCGCCGGACCACCGCCGGAACAGCGTGTGCTCGACACCGAGCGCGTCGAGCACCTTCCCGGCCACGAAGTCCACGAGCTGCCCGGCGGACGCCGACGCCCCGGCGCCGTAGAAGCCCGGACTGGCCGGCAGCACCACCGCGCCCGCGTCGTGCAGCGCGATGAGATGTTCCAGGTGACTGCGGGTCACCGGCGTCTCCCGGGGCACCACGACGACCGGGCGGCGCTCCTTGAGGTTGACCTCGGCGGCGCGCTGGAGCAGATCCTTCGACAACCCGATCGCGATACCCGCGCACGCGGCGGTGCTGGCCGGCACCACCGCCATGCCGCGTACCGGGTAGGAGCCGCTGCTCGGGCCGGCGGCCAGGTCGCCGGCGGGCCAGTGCCGCAGGTCCGCGCCGGTGAGGTCGCGGTCGAGCCAGGCGGCCAGGTCTTCGGTCCAGTGCGCGTCCCGGAAGGGCCGGCCGGTCTCGTCCAGCACCGTCAGCCGGGCCGCCCGGGAGACGATCAGGTCCACCGCCTGACCGGCGTCGAGCAGTCCCCGGACGACAGCCGCCGCGTACGGCGTCCCGGACGCGCCGGAGACACCCACCACCCATGATTCGCGCATGCCCTCAAGCGTGCCTGGTCGCCGCCGACGGCGGGCGGCGACCCCCGTTCGGTCGGCCCGTCCGGGATGTCCAGAGGGTTCACGGAAGTTCCCGCGACGTGGAATTCTTCGATCGGCAAGTCCACTTCCGTGGGAAGGGCCGGTGATGACGGCTGCGGTGCTGCGGGCTCTGCGCTCCGACTGCCCCATCCCGCCCCGCCTCTCCCCGTACGCCGACGACGTGCAGGGCTGGCTGGTGGAGCAGGTCGACCGGCTCGGCCTGCCGGCTGACCCGGTGACCCGGCGACGGCTGGTGCGGGCCGGCTTCGCCCGGTACGCGGGCCGCCTCTACCCGGACGCCACCGAGCCCGACCTGCGGGTGCTGACCGCGTTGTTCACCTGGTTCTTCCTCGTCGACGACGCCTGCGACGGGCGGGACGGCCTGACCCCGCCGCAGATCCGCGCGCTGCGCGACGGCGCACTCGCCCTGCTGCGCGAGGGTCCGCGCGCCCGCCACCCGGGCTTCTCCGGCCCACTGCGGCGGCTGCTGGTGCAGGCGTGGCGGGAACCCCGCCGCCGGATGCCGGCCCGGTGGCGGCTGCGCTTCGCCGACGCGGTCGCCGACCACCTCGACGGGGTCCACCGGGAGGCCACCGCCACCACGTCCGGCCGTCCACCGGGCGTCGCCGAGTACGTGCGGCTGCGCCGGGCCACGTCGGCGGCGTACGTGTCGTACCCGCTGATCGAGTTCGCATCCGGGCGTCCGCTGCCCGACGCGGTCTACCACCATCCGGCGCTGCGGCGGCTCGCCGGCCTCGCCAACGACCTGCTCTCCTGGTTCAACGACATCGCCTCGCTGGAGCGCGACCGGGCCACCGGCGGCGGGCACAACCTGGTGCTGGCGACGGCCGCCGAGCGGGGCGTGCCGCTGCCGGCGGCGGTCGACCTGGTGGCCGGGCACTGGCGGGCCGAGATGGACCGGTTCGCGGCGCTCCTGGCGGCGGCGCCGTCGTTCGGCCCGACGCTCGACGAGGCCGTCGCGATCCACCTCGACGGGCTGGCCGCCGCCGTGCGCGGCACCGTCGACTGGACGCTGGAGAGCGCCCGCTACCCGCTCGCCGCGGCGTCCTGACCCGGCGCCCGGCGTCGCCGTTACGGCCGCAGGCCGAGCCGGACCACCAGGTCGAGCAGCGCGAGGACGAACAACGCGATGCCGACGAAGCCGTTCGCGGTGAAGAACGCCCGGTTGACCTTGCTCAGGTCGGTGGGGCTGACCACCATGTGCTGGTAGGCGAAGGCGACGGCGGTGAGCGCCAGCCCGATCCACCACAGCCAGCCGAAGCCGACCCAGGCGCCGAACCAGATGAACAGCGCGAACGTCACCACGTGCGCGACGGTGGAGGCGTGCAGCGCGAAGCGCCGGCCGTACCGGGCGGGGACACTGTGCACGCCGATCTCCCGGTCGATCTCCGAGTCCTGGCAGGCGTAGATCAGGTCGAAGCCGCCGATCCACAGGCCGACGGCGGCGCCGAGCAGCCAGGCCGGGCCGGAGCCGTCGAGCGTGCCGGTGACCGCCAGCCAGGCGCCGACCGGGCCGACCGCCTGCGCCACCCCGAGGATGGCGTGCGGCCAGTTGGTGAACCGCTTGCCGTACGGGTAGACCACGAGCGGCACCACGGCGAGCGGCGCGAGCACCAGGCAGAGCGGGTTGAGCAGGGCGGCGGCGGCCAGGAACACCACGAGCGCGACGGCCGCGCCGGTCCAGGCCGTCCGCACGCTCACCGCGCCGGTGACCAGTTCCCGGTTCGCCGTACGCGGGTTCCGCGCGTCGATGCGCCGGTCCAGGATGCGGTTCGCGGCCATCGCGAACGTCCGCGCGCCGACCATCGCCACGGTGATCAGCAGCAGGTCTCCCCAGCGCACCCGCCCGCCGTTGAGCTGCATGGCGGTCAGCGCCGACAGGTACGCGAACGGAAGCGCGAAGACCGAGTGCTCGATGGCGACGAGCTTGAGGAAGGACGAGACCCGGCCGGGTCGTTCCTGTACTGCCGCCGTCATCGGATCCCGTATTCCTTCCAGCGCTTGTCGACGAGCGAGACCACCTCGGGCGACATGCGCATCTCCTCCGGCCAGCCCCGGCTGTAGCCCTCCTCGGGCAGTTTGCGGGTCGCGTCGATGCCCGCCTTGCCACCCCAGAACTGCTGGTACGACGCATGGTCGAGGTGGTCCACCGGCCCCTCGGTGACCATCAGGTCGCGGGCGTAGTCGACGTTGCCGAAGGCGCGGAACGCGACCTCGTTGTAGTCGTGCACGTCGCAGTCCTCGTCCACGATCACGATCAGCTTGGTCAGCGACATCATGTGCGCGCCCCAGATCGCGTTCATGACCTTCTGCGCGTGCTTCGGGTAGCGCTTGCGGATCGACACGATCGCGCAGTTGTGGAAGACACCGGCGGCGGGCAGGTCGTAGTCGACGATGTCCGGGATCAGGAAGCGCAGCAACGGCGCGAAGATCCGCTCGGTGGCCTTACCCAGGCCGTGGTCCTCCTGCGGCGGCTGGGACGTGACGATCGAGTGGTAGACCGGGTCGCGCTGCATGGTCATGCACTCGATGTGCATGACCGGGAACGGCTCGACCGGCGTGTAGAAGCCGGTGTGGTCGCCGAACGGCCCCTCGGGCAGGCGCTCGCCCGGCTCGATGTAGCCCTCCAGCACGATCTGCGCGTGCGCCGGAACCTGCAACGGGACGGTCAGGCAGTCCACCATCTCGACCCGCTCACCGGCGAGGAACCCGGCGAACAGGTACTCGTCGATGTCGGCGGGCAGCGGCGCGCTGGCCGAGTACGCCACCACCGGGTCCGCGCCGATCGCGATCGCCACCGGCAGCCGCTGGCCGAGCCGCTCGGCGACCGCGTGGTGGGCGGTCGAGTTCTTGTGGATCTGCCAGTGCATGCCGATGGTGTTGTGCGAGTGCTGCTGGAGCCGGTAGAGCCCGAGGTTGCGCTTGCCGGTCTCCGGGTGCTTGGTGTGGGTCAGCCCGAAGTTGTGGAAGATCCCGCCGTCGCCGGGCCACACCTGCAACCCGGGCAGCCGGTTCAGGTCGACGTCGTCGCCCCGGTAGACCACCTGCTGGCAGGGGGCGGTCTTGACCTTCTTCGGCGGCATCGACTTGAGCTGCATGACCTTGCCCAGGCCGCCCATCATCCCGGAGAAGCCCTGCGGCAGTTCCGGCTTGAGCATGTCGCCGATCCGCTCGCCGATCTCGTCGAGGTGCTCCACCCCGAGCGCCATCGCCATCCGCTTCTCGGTGCCGAACAGGTTGATCGCCACCGGCATCTCGCCCCGGGTGGGGCGCTCGAACAGCAGCGCGGGCCCGCCGGCCCGGACGGTACGGGTGACGATCTCGCTGATCTCCAGCGTGGGGTCGACCGGCGCGCTCACCCGCCGCAGCTCGCCCGCACGCTCCAGCGCCGCGAGGAAGTCCTTCAGATCGGTGTACGGGAAGCGAGCCGCCATGCCCCCATCCTCCCGCACTCGCTTCCTCGGGCCGGGCGCGCCCCCGGTCAACAGGGGGCGGGCTGCCAGGCGTACGCGGCCAGCGGCTCGTCGAGCGGCGCCTCGGTGAGCCGGTTGGCGAACGTGGAGATCGTGTACGTGCCGACGCCGAGCACCACGTCCAGCGCGTGCCGGCGCTGCCATCCGGAGGCGAGCAGCGCGTCCAGATCGGCGTCGGGGACCGCGCCCCGGTGGTCGAGCACGGCGACGGTGAACCGACGCAGCGCCTCCAGCCGGGGGTCGGGCAGCGTCGCGCCGGTCCGCAGCGCCTCGATCAGCTCGGGCGTGGCGCCGTGCCGGACCAGCGTCGCGGTGTGCATGGCCACGCAGAGGTGGCAGCCGTTGCGGGTGGCGACGGTCAGCACGACCACCTCCCGGGCGGCCGGGTCCAGGTCGGTGGCCTCGAACGCGGCGTTGGCGGCGAGGAAGCCCTTCAGCAGTTCGGGCGAGCCGGCCATCAGGCTCACGGCGGCCGGTAGGTGCCCCAGCGAGCGACGTACTCCGGCCATGACCGGGCGGGCGGCGGCGGGCGCGGTGTCCGGCTCGTACGCGGTGAAGCGGGACATGACAGGGCCCCTCTCGTAAGATAGTCAACGTGGTTGACGAAATAGTAAACGTGGTTGACGAACATGGCAACGCCTGACCGCCCCGGCTTCGCGCTGCCGCTGCTCCTGCTCGCCGGTTTCCGCACGCTCGTCGACGACCTGCACGCCGAACTGGCCCGCCAGTGGCACCCCGAGCTGCGCCCGGCACACGGCTTCGTCCTCCAGGCCGTCGGCCCGGCCGGCACCACCGCCTCCGACCTCGGGCAACGCCTCGGCGTCTCCAAGCAGGCCGCGGGCAAGACGGTGGACCGGCTGGTCGCGCTCGGCTACCTGGAACGCGTGGACGACCCCGCCGACGCCCGCCGCAAGCTGGTCCGGATGACAGCGAAGGGCCGCGACGGGCTGCACCGCTCGGCTGTGATCTTCGACGAGTTACGCGACCGCTGGGCGGCCACGCTCGGCGCGGACCGGGTCGCCGCCATCGAGGACGACCTGCGCCGGATGGTCCCCGCCGACGTGTTCCGCCTCGACGTACCCGGCTGGTTCGGCGCGTGAGGCGCCCGCTCAGCGCCCGTAGAGAAGTGCCGGGTCGACCAGGACCACATCCGCCCGACCGGCCGCGGCGTCGAGGAGGTCGTCCTCGAAGCCGTGGCCGCTCGCCAGCAGCAGCCGCGCTCCGCCCGCGTCGAAGCCGGGTCGCTGCCGCACCAGCAGGGCCCGGATCCGTTCCAGCCGCTGGAGGTCGGCCCGGCCCAGCCGGCGACCCCACTTGACCTCACCGATCGCCAGCAGAGGGCGGGGGCCGTCGCCCGGTGGCGGCTCGCCCACCGCGACCAGGTCGAGTTCGTGACGCGTCCGGGTGTCCGGGTCGGTCAGCGTCGCCGCGCTCACCTCGGCGACGTGCCCGCCGAGGAGCTCGGGTTCGGCGAAGCGCAGCGACCACTGCCGCACGATCTCCTCGAACCGGGGCCCGAGAACCGCGCTTGCGTAGCGGCGCTGTGAACGACGCCAGACGTCGGCTCCGTGCCGCTGCTCCAGAGCCGTCCACGCCGGGCGCATCACTGCCTGGTAGAAGGTGATCAGCGGTTCGGTGATCCGGTAGCTGCTGCGACCGCTGCGCAGCGGGTCGGGCTCACGCACCAGCAGTCCGGCGTCCTCCAGCACGGTCAGCGGGTGCTGGAGGTCGGTGGCCTTCCGCCCGATGTAGCCGCAGCACCCCAGTCCGGCAGGTGGACGGGGCCTGGTGACCCGGAGTACGCGCCCAGCGCCTCACCCAACCGGCGCAGCGATTCCGTCGACGTCGCCTCGGTCGCGCCGAAGTAGAAGCCGCCGCTCGCCTGCGCCAGTTGGTACAGCAGCAGGGTCTTGCCCTGCCTCCGGCGGCCGCTGACCACCCCGAGCGTCGCGCCGGGCCGGTCGTCGGCCACGAACCGGGCCAGTTCGGCCCACTCGACGTCCCGGTCGAAGATCTCCGCGGGCTTTCCGAGCAGCGGCATACCTACACCACACTTCTTATAACTACAGTTCTAAGAAGTGAAGTCCTACATTCTGCGTCACTGACAGCTTCGCCGTCGGCGGTTCATCATCGACGGATGGACGACGCATACGTGGTGGGTGACCCCGACGGCCTCAGCCCGCTCCAGGCCGAGATCCGCGACGCGGTGGCCCGCGAGCTGCACGCCCAGTTCGCGCTGCGGGCGGACCGCCTCGAACTGGCCGACCTGCCGGAGGTGGCCTACCAGGTCACGCGCCGGGTGGACGAGGTGCTGAGCGGCACTACACCCCGGCGTACGAGTGCAGACCGGTGAAGAAGAAGTTCACGCCGAACAGGTTCATCATCACGGTCAGGAAGCCCACGATGGAGATCCAGGTCGCCACGTTGCGCTTCACGCTCGGCGTGGCCCGGGCGTGCAGGTAGCCCGCGTACACCACCCAGGAGATGAACGCCCAGGTCTCCTTGGGGTCCCAGCCCCAGGCGCGACCCCAGGCCGCCTCGGCCCAGATCGCCCCAGCGATCACCGCGAAGGTGAAGATCGGGAACGAGAAGGCGTGCAGCATGAAGGTCAGCCGCTCCAGCCCGGCCGCCTCCGGGAGGCGGCGGGCCAGGGTGTACGGGAAGCTGCGCCGCCCCTGCTCCCAGCCGGACCGCATCAGGTACGCGGCGGCGGGCACCACGCCCAGCAGGAAGATGCCCGAGGCGAAGATGATCGTCGAGACGTGGATGATGAACCACCACGACTGAAGCGCCGGCATCAGCGGCTCGATCGGCACGTAGAGCTTCAGCTCGGCGAACGCCAGCAGCAGCACCATGACCAGCGTCAGGAACAGCCCGAGCCGGCGCAGCCACGGCTGCTTCCAGAGCACCACGAGCCAGGCCGCCACCCCGATCCAGGTGCCGGTCAGCACGAACTCGTACATGTTGCCCCAGGGCATCCGGTCGGCGGCGAGGCCCCGGGTGACCACGGCGCCCAGGTGCACGGCGGCAGCCAGCACGGTGAGCCAGGCGGCGATCCGGCCGGCGAGCACGGCCCGCGCGCCGGTGCGGTCCGGGCGCGGCGGCGTCGCCGCGACGGCCGGCTCGTCGATCGTGCCGCCGGCGCCGCCGACGCCCGCGCCGACCAGCTCCCGCGCCGGCGCGGCCGCGGGCACCTTCCGCGCGTTGCCCAGCGCGAACTCCACGGCGTGGCTGATCATCGCGATCAGGTACGCCAGGATCGCGAACGCGACCAGCTGGTCGGAGAGTGCGGACATCAGTCGTCTCCTTCTCGCGCCCGCCGTACGTCCGGCGCGTCACCGCTCACCGCGGCGACGAGCTGCGCGAACTCGTCGGCGAACCCAGGGTGTTCGGTGCGCGGCAGCCCACCGGCCTCCACCAAACTACTACCGCTCGTCGGAGATCCACCCTCGGGGGGCGAAACCCGGAACCAGACCCGGCGCCGCCGGGCGAACAGCGAGCCCATCAGGCCCAGCAGCAGCGTGCCGCTCGCCACCAGCAGCAACGCCTGCCCGGGCGCGTGCCGGACCGCGAGCGTGATGTACGGCTTGGTGCCGACGAACTCCAGCGTGCTGCCGTCGTCGAGGGTCCACTTCTCCCCCGGCCGCAGCAGCTTGGTGCCGATCTCCTTGAGCTTGCCGTCGTCGATCTGCCGCCGGTCCAGCGCGTACACCGAGCCGGGGATGCCCGCGTCCAGCCCGAGGTTGCCCCGGTACGCGGTCAGGTTCACCGCCGGGTTCCGCTCGGCCGGGTACTGCGACGAGACGTACGGCGCGCTCTCCGGCGCGGTCGGCAGGTAGAGCCCGTCGAAGGCGATCTGCTGGTCCGGGGCACGCGCGCCGGTCTTCGGGTCGACGTTGGCGTCCGGGAAGATCGCCACGCCCTCCTCGGTCGCGTTGGAGTCGCCGGTGCGCAGGAACGGCGCCTCGCTGGTCTGGCTGCGGCCGTACTTGTCGGTGTACTTCAGCAGCGGCGCGTAGCCGTTGCCGAGCAGGTAGACGTTCGCCGAGCCGAGCCGCAGCGGCGAGTTGACCGAGAACCCGGCGGTCCGTTCCATGCCGCCAGGCTCGTCCACTGTCACCGTGGCCCAGTAGCGGGACGCCAGCCCGGACGGCAGGTAGTCGGCCTCGAACTTCTCCAGCGTCAGGCAGAACGGCGGCAGGTCGGAGCTGTCCACGCGCGGGCCGAGCGACGCCTCGGCGTACTGCTGGCGGGTGTTGCAGAACGCGTTGTCCTCGCCGGCCACCAGGATGCGGTTGCCGTGCCATCCGTACCAGGAACCGAGCGCCACCCCGAGCAGGACGGCGACCAGCGACACGTGGAAGAGCAGGTTGCCGGTCTCCTTGAGGTAGCCCTTCTCGGCGGAGACCTCGTTGCCGCGCACGGTGACCCGCCACCGGCGGCGGCGCAGCACCGCCGCGATCGCCTCGGGATCGGCGGCGGCCGGGGCCTCCAGCACCGCGTGCTGCGGCAGCCGCTCGAACCGTCTCGGCGCGGCCGGTGGCCTCATCCGCAGCGCGCGGACGTGGTCGCGGGCGCGGGGCAGGATGCAGCCGATCAGCGAGGTGAACAGCAGCAGGTAGATCGCGGAGAACCAGACCGAGCCGAAGACCTCGAACGCGCCGATCTGGTTCAGCCGGGGCGCGAGGTCGGGGTGGTCGACGAACCACTGGTTGACGCGTTCCGGGTTGACGCCGCGCTGGGGCAGCACCGAGCCGGGGATGGCCGCGATGGCGAGCAGGAACAGCAGGATCAGCGCCGTACGCATGCTGGTGAGCTGCCGCCACGAGTTGCGCAGCAGGGCCAGCACCGGGTTGACCCGCCGCCGGGGCGCCTGCGCGGGTGGGGTCGACGGCCTGTCGTCGACGGTCGTCATCAGATGCTCACCTCGCCCACGCCCACGTTCGTCTGCAACCAGATCACCACGTTCACCCAGCCACCGGTGATCAGCGCCAGGCCGATAGCGATCAGCAGCGCGCCGCCGATCCGGGTGACCCAGCGGCTGTTGCGCCGGACGGCGCGGAAGACCCCGAGCAGGCGCTGGAAGCCCAGCCCGAAGACGACGAACGGTATCCCCAACCCGAGGCAGTACGCCACGGCGAGCACCACGGCCCGGTCGGTCCCGCCCTCGGTGGCCGCCATGCCGAGCACCGCGCCGAGCGTCGGGCCGGTGCAGGGCAGCCAGCTGAGCGCGAAGACCGCGCCGAGCACCGGTGCGCCGAGCAGCCCGGCGGAGGGCAGCCAGCGGATGCGGAACTCCCGCTGCATGCCGGGGATCACCCCGAGGTAGCCGAGGCCGAGCACCACCACGAGCGCGCCGATGACGATCTCCAGCGTGCGCTCGTACCGGAAGAAGAGCTTGCCGACGCCGGAGAAGAGGATCGCGGTGGCGACGAACACGACGGTGAAGCCCGCGATGAACAGCAGCGTGCCGGCGAGCACCCGGCCCTTGACGGCGGCGGTGGTCCGGGCCTGCGTCCGTTCCGCCACCGCGACGCCGCCCCCGGTCAACGGTGGGTCCGGTGGCTGCGGCGCGCCCGGGCGGCGGCCCTCCAGGTCGGAGCCGGCCAGACCCGTCACGTACGACAGGTAGCCGGGCATCAGCGGGAGCACGCACGGCGACAGGAAACTGACCAGGCCGGCCAGCGCCGCCGCGCCGACCGCGAGCAGCAGCGGGCCGGACTCGGCGAGCTGCCGGAACGTCTCGCCCATCAGCGGGCGCCGTTCGGCGGCGGCGACTCGGCCGCGATGTCCTCGACGATCGGCCGCAGTTCGTCACGGGTGACGGCCCGGCGGATCACCACGGCGATCCGGCCCTCGCGGTCGAGCACGACGGTGGCCGGGGTGGTGTTCGGCGGGATGTCGAAGTTCAACGCCTGCCGGCTGGCCGGGTCGAAGATGCTCGGGTACGTGACCCGGCCCTCCTCGAAGGCGATCGCCTTGTCCTTGCTGTCCTGCACGTTGATGCCGAGGAACGTCACGCCGGAGCCCTTTGTGGCCTGGTACGTGGCCTCCAGGTCGTCCGCCTCGGCGCGGCAGGGCGCGCACCAGGAGCCCCAGAAGTTGACCACGACGACCTGGCCGCGGTCGCGGGAGATGTCGTAGCTGCCGCCGGTGAGCAGCTCACCGCTCACCTTCGGCGTCTTGGAGCGCTGGTCGGGGGCGCAGGTGACGGTCGAGCCGTCGGCCGCGCACCGGCTCTCCTGGCTGCCGGAGGAGCAGCCGACCAGCGCCGTACCGGCGGTGACGGCGGCGAGCAGGGCGGCGGCGAGCCTCCGGGTGAGCATCAGGCCCCCTTGGCCGTCCGGGCGGTCGGCGAGATCGACACGAGGTGGGCGGCCGGCTCGGAGTACCCGATGCCGACGATCTTGGCGCCGTCGAAGTGGAACGAGGTGAGGCTGGCCAGGCCGCACTGGCGGCGGCGCGGGTCGTGCCAGAGGCGCTTGCGCTCGACGTGCCGGCGCAGCGTCCAGATCGGGAGCTGGTGCGACACGAGCACCGCCTCCCGCCCCTCGGCGGCGACCCGGGCGGCGTGCAGCGCGGCGAACATACGCTCGGCGATGGCCCGGTACGCCTCGCCCCACGACGGGGTCACCGGGTCGCGCAGCACCCACCAGTTACGCGGGTCGCGGAACGAACCGTCACCGGGCGAGACCTTCTTGCCCTCGAACCAGTTCGCGCTCTCGATCAGGCGCTCGTCGACGCCGACGGAGAGGCCGAACTGCGCCGCGATCGGCTCGGCGGTCTGCTGGGCGCGCTCCAGCGGGCTGGCCACCACGTGCACGACGGTCCGGTCGGCGAGCGCCTGCGCCGCGGCCTTGGCCATCTGCACGCCCAGCTCGGAGAGGCGGAACCCGGGCAGGCGGCCGTAGAGGATGCCGTCCGGGTTGTGCACCTCACCGTGCCGCAGCACGTGCACCACGGTCTCCGCCATTGTTATCCCCCGCTTCCCGCCGCCGCTGCCGCCCGCGCCGCCACCGGCAGGGCGGCGGCGATCTGCTCCCACGCGGCGTCGTCGATCGCGGTCGAGACGAACCACGACTCGAACGCGCTCGGCGGCAGGTAGACGCCGCCGGCGAGCATCGCGTGGAAGAACGCCTTGAACGCCGGCACCACCTGGGTGCGGGCGCTGTCGTAGTCGTGCACGTCCGCGTCGGTGAAGAAGACCGAGAACATGTTGCCCGCGGTGGAGAGGCGGTGCGGCACGCCGGCCGCGGACAGCGCCTCGGTGGTGAGCTTGCCGAGCGCGGCGGCGGTCTCGTCGAGCCGCCGGTAGAGCGCGTCGTCGGCCAGCCGCAGCGTGGCGAGCCCGGCCGCGCAGGCCAGCGGGTTACCGGAGAGCGTGCCGGCCTGGTAGACCGGGCCGGCCGGGGCGAGCTTCGCCATGATCTCCGCGCGCCCGCCGAACGCCGCGGCGGGCAGGCCGCCACCCATGACCTTCCCGTACGTCCACAGGTCCGCGTCCGAAGGGTCGAGGCCGTGCCATCCGGCGCGGGACACCCGGAATCCGGTCATCACCTCGTCGACGATGAGCAGCGCACCGTTCGCGTGGGCGATCCGGGCCAGCTGGGAGTTGAAGCCGTCGCGGGGCGCGATCACGCCCATGTTGCCGGCCGCGGCCTCGGTGATGATCGCGGCGATGTGCTGGCCCTCGGCGGCGAACGCCTCCTCGACCGCGCGCAGGTCGTTGTACGGCAGCACGATGGTGTCGCCCGCTGCCGCCCCGGTCACGCCGGGCGAGTCGGGCAGGCCGAACGTGGCCACGCCGGAGCCGGCGGCGGCGAGCAACGCGTCCGAGTGGCCGTGGTAGCAGCCGGAGAACTTGATGATCTTGGCGCGGCCGGTGAAGCCGCGGGCCAGCCGGATCGCCGACATGGTCGCCTCGGTGCCGGAGTTGACCAGGCGCACCTGCTCCACCGGCGTCCGCGCGATGATCTCCTCGGCCAGGTCGACCTCACCCGGCGTCGGCGTGCCGAAGCTGGTGCCGAGCGGCGCCGCCTCGCGCAGCGCCTCCACCACCGCCGGGTGCGCGTGGCCGAGGATCAGCGGGCCCCAGGAGCAGACCAGGTCGACGTAGCGACGACCGTCTGCGTCGAAGAGCCACGGACCCTCCCCCCGGACCATGAAGCGCGGGGTGCCGCCGACGGCACGGAACGCGCGCACGGGAGAGTTGACCCCGCCGGGCACGACGGCCTTGGCGCGGTCGAACAGGGCCTCGGAGGCCGGGGCGTCGGCCGGGTAACGGCCGGATCCGGCGGAAAAGGTCTCGGTCACGATGGGGCCATTGTGTCAGCGCCGGAGTGCTGCCTGGCAGGCACCCCGCGACGGGGGTTACCAGGCTCACCCGCCTGAGCGGGGCGACGGGCCGACGGCGATCCGCTCGACAGGCCCGTTGGTCGAGATCGCGATAGGCTGACCGGGTGGATCGTGCCGAACTGTCCATCACCGTACACCGGACGGGTGACGAAGCAGTGCTTCGCCTGGCCGGTGAGATCGACATGCTCACGGCCGCCCAGCTCTCGACGGTGGTCAACGAGGTGCTGGCGGATCCGCCCCCGCGCATCGTGCTCGACCTGGCCGGGGTCACGTTCTGCGACTCGCAGGGCCTCGGCACGCTCGTGGTGCTCAGCCGCAAGGCCAGTCACGCCCAGTGCCTGCTGATGCTCACCAACGTCGGCGACTTCCTGATCCGCGTACTGGACATCACCGGCCTCCGCAGCGCCCTGATGATCCGCAACGAGGCCACCCCGTAGGCCCTCCCCCGCGATCTTGCACTTGCGGCCCTCGGCGAGGGTGATTCACACCTTTTGCCGGGGCCACAAGTGCAAGACGCTTCTATGTGTGTGGTGATCGGTTCGGCTGGTTGCCGTTAGGGTTCGGCGTTGGTGATCACTCGGGTGACTCTCCGTTGATCCGGCTGCCCGTGGTGTGGGTGTGCCTTGTGCAAGACCTGTCCCCGGGTGATCGTCGGCGCCGGCCCGGCCCACCCTGCTGGCCTGATCAGAAGCCTGCCCGTGCGAGCACACGTGGCCCATCACAGATCTGCCGCCGAGGTGACTGCTTCCCGAGCCGACGCCGACTGTCCCGGTCGTCGCTGGCAAAGGAGCAACAATCCGAGATGACAAGGATCGTAGAGCGAGTCGCGGATCGCTACGACGTGGTGGTAGGGGTCGACACCCACACCGACACGCACACCGCCGCCGTGGTCGACCGTCTCGGCGCCGTGTTGGCGCAGGTCACCGTGCCCACCGACCCGGACGGGTTGGCCCGGTTGCTGACCTTCGCCGTCGCGCACACCCCACCGCAGGGGCGCCGGTTGTGGGCGGTGGAAGGCACCCGATCGCACGGGCAAGGGCTGTGCCGGGTGCTGGACGCTGCCGGTGAAGCGGTCTGCGAGGCACCCAAACCCCCCGCCGCGTCCCGTCGTCGGGGCGGCAAGTCCGACCACCTGGATGCGGTCGCCGCCGCCCATACGGTGCTTGCCCTGCCCGCTGAGCGCATCGCCGTGCCCCGAAGCGACGGACCACGCGAGGCACTGCGTCTGCTGCTGATCTGCCGCCGACACCACACCGATGCCCGCACCGCAGCAGTCAACCTGGTCAAAGCGTTGATCCTGACCGCCGACGACACCCTGCGCGAGGCGCTACGCGGACTATCCACCACCACCCAGATCGCCCGCCTGGCCGCCCTCGACCTACCCGAGCACACCGACCTGCCCTGCGAGGAACACACCCGCCGCCGCGAACTGACCACCCTCGCCCGGCACATCCAGACCCTCGACGCCACCCTCGCCGACAACCACCAACGCCTACGCACCCTCGTCACCGAACTGTGCCCACCCCTGCTCGACCAACCCGGCATCGGACCCGTCACCGCCGCGATCGCCCTCACCGCCTGGTCCCACCCCGGCCGCGTCCGATCAGAAGCCGCCTACGCCACCCTCGCCGGCACCGCCCCCATCCCCGTGGCCAGCGGCCGCACCAACCGACACCGCCTCAACCGCGGCGGCGACAGAACCCTCAACAGCGCCCTACACACCATCGCCCTCACCCGCCGCCGCATCCACCCCGAAACCCGCGACTACATCACCCGCCGCCGCACCGAAGGCCGCACCACCAAAGAAATCACCCGCTGCCTCAAGCGCTACATCGCCCGACAGATCTACCGCACCATCACCAACCACCACCGCACCACTTGACAACCCCACTCACAGATCAACGGCGCTAGAGGACGGGGACGTCGCGGCGGCGGAACGTCAGCAGGCCGGCTGTGGCCAGGGTCACCGCCAGGGCCGTGAGGACGTAGAGCGGGGTTGCGGTCCACGTGGCGCGCAGCACCTGGGGAGTGTGGGTGAACGGGGACACGTCCAGCAGCCACTGGTCCAGCTCCAGCACCGCGCCGAGCTGTCCGAGCAGCACGCAGACCGCCAGCACCACCCACGCGGCGGACGCGAGCCGGGGCAGCAGGCCGTAGAGCAGCACGGCGAGCCCGGCCAGCACCCATGCCGCCGGCACCTGAGCCAGCCCGGCGGCGAGCATCCGGCCCAGCTGGCGGGGAACGTCACCGGTGCTCAGCCCGTACGTCAGGCCGGTCGCCAACCCGGTCACCGCGAGCACCACCACCGGGCCGAGCAGCGCGAACGTCACGTGCGACAGCAGCCAGGTCGAGCGCCGGGTACCGGTGGCGAGCACCGGTTCGGCGTGCCCGGCGGCCTCCTCGGCGCGCATCCGCAGCGCGGCCTGGATGCCGTACCCGGCGGCGGCGAGCCCGGCCAGGCTCAGCGTGACCCCCAGGTACGCATCGGCCATCCCGGACGCCCCGCCGAGCCGGGCCACGATCTCCTCCATCCGCGGACTCCCCTCGACGGACCGGCCGGCCGCCTCCGCGGCGCCACCGAGGATCAGCCCGAGCAGGCCGAACCCGACCGACCACCAGAGGATCTGCCCCCGGTGCAGCCGCCAGGCCAGCCCGAAGGGCCCGGACAACGCGCCGCCCGCGCCGGCCGGGCCGAGCCGGGGCGGCAGCACGCCCGCGCCCAGGTCACGGCGGACCGAGATCGGGTACGCGAGCGCGGCGAGCAGCACCGTTGCGGCCAGCGGCAGCAGCAGCACCCACCACCGCTCCCCCTCGTACGGCCGGACGCGGGCTGCCCAGCCCAGCGGGGACAGCCAGCTCGGCCAGTCGTTGCCGGCGGTGTCCCCGGCCAGGCGCAGCCCGAACGCGGCGCCGAGACCGGCGAGGCCGACGCCCCGCGCCCCGCCCGCGGTCTCGGTGAGCTGGGCGGCCAGCCCGCCGAGCGTAGCGAAGACAGCACCGGTCAGCACGGTGACCAGCCCGTACGCGACCGAGCCGCCGACCGGCAGCCCGGTCGAGACGAGCCCGGCGGCGGTGAGCAGCCCGAGCACCAGGTCTGCGGCGTACGTGACGAGCAGCGCGGCGGTCAGCCCGGAGTGCCGCCCGAGCACGCTGCCGCCGAGCAGTTCCCGCCGCCCTGCCTCCTCCTCGGTGCGGGTGTGCCGGATGACCGTGAGCAGGCTCGCCAGCGCGACGATGAGCAGCAGGAAGCCGCTGCGCTGGGCGGTCAGCCCGCCGATGCTGTCGCCGTACGCCGGGCCGAGCAGCGCGACGATCGACGGGTTGCGGGCGGTGCCCTCCAGGTACGCGGCCCGCTCGGCTGCGGTCGGGAACAGCTCGAAGTAGCTGGCCGCGTACGTCATCGGCAGCACCGCGAGCACGAGCACCCACAGCGGCAGCAGGAGGCGGTCCCGGCGCAGGATCAGCCGGACCAGGTGACGCGTGCCGGTGAGCGCACTCATGACCGGTCCGCCGTCTCGGGGCGCGCCACGTCGGAGGAGGACGCCGCTTCGGAAGAGGACGCCGTCTCGTAGTGCCGCAGGAACAGTTCCTCGAGCGTGGGCGGCGTGCTGACCAGGCTGCGTACCCCCAGCTCGGTGAGCCGGCGCAGCGCGGCGTCGAGCGACGCGGTGTCCACGTCGAAGCGGACCCGCTGCCCGTCCACCCGCAGGTCGTGCACTCCCGGCAGCTCGGCCAGGCCGTCCAGCGGCGCGGTGACCTCGGCGTCGATAGCGGTGCGGTGCAGGTGGCGCAGGTCGCCGAGCGTGCCGGTCTCGACGGTCCGGCCGGCCCGGATGATCGTCACCCGGTCGCAGAGCGCCTCCACCTCGGCCAGGATGTGGCTGGAGAGCAGCACCGTGCGCCCGTCCTGCCGGGCCCGGCGGACCCAGTGCTGGAAGACCTCCTCCATCAGCGGGTCGAGCCCGGAGGTCGGCTCGTCGAGGATGAGCAGCTCGACGTCGGAGGCGAGCGCGGCGACCAGGCCGACCTTCTGCCGGTTGCCCTTGGAGTAGGTGCGGCCCTTCTTGCGCGGGTCCAGCTCGAACGACTCCAGCAGTTCGGCGCGGCGTCTCGGGTCGAGCCCGCCGCGCAGCCGGCCGAGCAGGTCGATCACCTCGCCGCCACTGAGGTGGGGCCAGAGCGTGACGTCGCCGGGCACGTACGCGAGACGCCGGTGCAGCGCCACCGCGTCCCGCCACGGGTCGCCGCCCAGCAGCCGGACGGCCCCCGCGTCCGCCCGCAGCAGGCCGAGCAGCACCCGGATGGTGGTCGACTTGCCGGAGCCGTTCGGGCCCAGGAAGCCGTGCACCTCTCCGGTGCGAACGGTCAGGTCGAGCCCGTCGAGGGCCCGGGTGCGGCCGAAGGTCTTCACCAGGCCGGACACATCGATTGCCGTTTCCATACTTCAGAAGCTACGCTCGTTTCACAAACTTGTGAAGACTGTAGGGTCACGGGGTGAGTGTCGAGGAGCCGACCATGAACGTGCCGCCCCAGCACGACGAGGAAGAGGTCCACCTCTTCGTCGAGCGGATGGCGATGGCCTTCGCCGAGGTGGGGTTCCCCCGGATGGCCGCCCGGGTCCTGTTCACGGTGATGAGCGCCGACGACCCGCTCACCGCGGGCGAGATCGCCGGCCGGCTCGGCGTCAGCGCGGCGGCGGTGAGCGGCGCGGTGCGCTACCTGACCCAGTTCGCCATGCTGATCCGCGAGCCGGTCAAGGGCTCGCGGAGTGACCGCTACCGGATGCCCGACAACCCGTGGTACGAGGCGACCATCACCAAGACCACGCTCTACAAGAACTTCATCGACATCGCCGCCGGCGGGGTCGACGCACTGCACGGCCGCAGCACGCCGGCCGGTGAGCGGGTGGCCGAGATGCGGGACTTCTTCCTCTTCGTACAGGAGGAACTGGAATCGCTCGGCGACCGCTGGCGGGCCCGGCGGGCCGCGACCGGGCACGGCGGCCCGGCCGGCGGCTGAACCGTCAGCGGGTGTTGCCCCAGCGCGCCTGCTCCAGCAGCTCCACCGCGCGTTCCCGGGTGGACGGGTCGTCGTCGGCGCGCAGCAGCGCCGTCGCCTCGTCGACCGCGTCGGTCAGGTGCCGCCACTGCAGGTCCCGTTCCCGCACCAGGTCCGACTGGGCGGCGAGCTGCCGCGTCTTCACCCACAGGTCGACGAAGACCGTCACCTTGGCGCGCAGCACCCACGGGTCGAACGGCTTGGTCAGGTAGTCGACCGCGCCGGCCGCGTAGCCGCGCAGCGCGAGCTGCGCGTCCTTGTCCGCGGCGGTCAGGAAGATGATCGGTACGTGCCGGGTGCGCTCGCGCCGCTTGATGTGGGTGGCGGTCTCGAACCCGTCCATGTCCGGCATCTGGGCGTCCAGCAGGATCACCGCGAAGTCGTCCACCAGGAGCTGCTTGAGCGCCGCCTCGCCGCTCTCCACCGCGACCGACTGCACCGGGAGACCCTGGAGGATCGCCTCCAGCGCCATCAGGTTCTCCCGCCGGTCGTCCACCAGCAGGGCCTTGGCCGTCTGCGTCACGCGTTCTCCTCGCCTCGACTCCGGCCGATCCAGGACGCCATCAGTTCGATCAGCTCGTCCAGGTCCACCGGCTTGGTGATGTAGTCGCTGCCGCCGGCGCCGAGCGCCGACTCCCGGTCGCCGGGCATCGCCTTCGCGGTCAGGAAGACGATCGGCAGGTCCGCGAACCGGTGGTTGCGGCGGATCTGCGCTGTCGTCTCGTACCCGTCCTGGTCCGGCATCATGGCGTCCATCAGGACGATGTCCACCTCCGGGTGCTCGGCGAGCTGGCGGACACCGTCCGCCCCGTTGTCCGAGTACAACACGGTCATCCCGTGCAGTTCCAACGCGGACGTCAGCGCGAACACGTTCCGCACGTCGTCGTCGATGATCAATACGGTCACGCCGTCCAGGCGCCGGGTCGCGGGCGTCTCCTGCGGCTGCGGCAACTCCATCGGCATGAGCAGCGACGACGGCAGGCCCGCGCGGCTCGGCGACGGTGGCGCCGGCGCCACCACCGCGTCCGGCGCCAGCACATCGGGTACGAAGAGAGTGAACGTCGAACCCTGCCCGGGCGCGGACGAGACGGTGATCGTGCCGCCGAGCAGGCGGGCCAGGTCACGGCTGATGGACAGGCCCAGCCCGGTGCCGCCGTAGCGGCGGCTGGTGGTGCCGTCCGCCTGCTGGAACGCCTCGAAGATCAGCGACAGCTTGTCGTCGGAGATCCCGATGCCGGTGTCTATCACGGTGAACGCGATCACCCGCTGCGCGTTCGTCAGCGCCGGCACGTCGAAGACGGCGTTCTCGGCCGCCGGGCCGATCCGCAGCGTCACCGCACCGTTGTCGGTGAACTTCACCGCGTTCGACAGCAGGTTGCGCAGGATCTGCTGCAACCGCTGAGCGTCGGTGACCAGCGCGGGCGGCAGATCGCGGCTCACCCGGACCTGGAAGTCCAGGCCCTTCTCCTCGGCCTGCGGCGCGAACGCCTGCTCGACGTAGCCGCGGATCTCGGCGAACTGGATCTCGGTGGGCTCCACGTCCATCCGGCCCGCCTCGATCTTGGACAGGTCGAGGATGTCGTCGATCAGCGACAGCAGGTCCGACCCGGCGCCGTGGATGGTCCGGGCGAACTCGATCTGCTTCGCGCTGAGGTTGCGCTCCGGGTTCTCGGCCAGCAGCCGGGCCAGCAGGAGCAGCGAGTTCAGCGGCGTCCGCAGCTCGTGGCTCATGTTGGCGAGGAACTCCGACTTGTACGCCGACGCCCGGGTGAGCTGCTGCGCCTTCTCCTCCAGGCCGAGGCGGGCCAGCTCGATCTCCCGGTTCTGCGTCTCGATGTTGGCCTTCTGCTCGGACAGCAGCTTCGCCTTGTCCTCCAGCTCGGCATTGGTGCGCTGCAACTCGGCCGACTGGTCCTGCATCTCGTGCGCCAGCCGCTGCGACTGCGCCAGCAGTTCCTCCGTACGCCGGTTGGCCTGGATGGTGTTCACCGCGACGCCGATGGTGAGCACCAGCCGCTCCAGGAACGCCAGGTGCAGCTCGGAGAACGTGGCCACGCCGGCGAACTCGATCACGCCGAGCAGCTCGCCCTCGAACTGGACCGGCAGCACCACCAGGTCGGCCGGGGGCGTGTCGGCCAGCCCGGACCGTACGACGAGGCGCCCGTCCGGCTGCGCCTTGACCCGGATCGTCCGGCGGGACAGGGCGGCCTGCCCGACCAGCCCCTCACCCGGGCCGAAGGTGACGTCGTGGCCGCGTGCCACGTACCCGTAGGAGGCGGTGAGCCGCAGCCGCATGCTGCCCTCGGAGCTGTCCGCCAGGAAGAACGCGCCGAGCTGCGCGTCCACCAGCGGGGTCACCTCCTGCATGATCATGCGGCAGACCTCGCCCAGGTCGCGCTGGCCCTGGAGCAGGCCACCGATCCGGGCCAGGTTCGAGTCCAGCCAGCCCTGCTCGGCGTTCTTCTTCGTCGTCTCCCGGAGGGTGACGATCATCTGGTTGATGTTGTCCTTCAGCTCGGCGACCTCGCCCTGCGCCTTCACGTTGATCCGCTGGGTCAGGTCTCCGCGGGTCACCGACGTGGAGACCTGCGCGATCGCGCGCAACTGCGTGGTCAGGGTGGAGGCGAGCTGGTTGACGTTCTCGGTGAGGTCGCGCCACGTACCGGAGACGCCCTTGACCTGGGCCTGACCACCCAGCTTGCCCTCGGTACCCACCTCGCGGGCCACCCGCGTGACCTCGTCGGCGAACGAGGAGAGCTGGTCGACCATCGTGTTGACGGTGTTCTTCAGCTCGAGAATCTCGCCCTGCGCGTCCACGGTGATCTTCTGGCCCAGGTCGCCGTTCGCCACCGCCGTGGTGACCGAGGCGATGTTCCGCACCTGGCTGGTCAGGTTCGACGCCATCGAGTTCACGTTGTCGGTCAGGTCCCGCCACGTACCGGAGACGCCCTTGACCTGGGCCTGACCACCCAGCTTGCCCTCGGTACCCACCTCACGGGCCACCCGCGTGACCTCGTCGGCGAACGACGAGAGCTGGTCCACCATCGTGTTGACAGTGGACTTCAGCTCCAGGATCTCGCCCTGCGCGTCCACTGTGATCTTCTGCGACAGGTCACCCTTGGCGACGGCCGTCGACACCTGGGCGATGTTGCGCACCTGCGCGGTCAGGTTCGACGCCATCGAGTTCACGTTGTCGGTCAGGTCGCGCCAGGTGCCGGCGACGCCGCGCACCTGCGCCTGACCACCCAGCTTGCCCTCGGTACCCACCTCGCGCGCCACCCGCGTGACCTCGTCGGCGAACGACGACAGCTGGTCCACCATCGTGTTGACAGTGGACTTCAGCTCCAGGATCTCGCCCCGGGCATCAACGGTGATCTTCTGCGACAGGTCACCCTTCGCCACCGCCGTGGTGACCGAGGCGATGTTCCGCACCTGGCTGGTCAGGTTCGACGCCATCGAGTTCACGTTGTCGGTCAGGTCCCGCCACGTACCCGAGACGCCCTTGACCTGGGCCTGACCACCCAGCTTGCCCTCGGTACCCACCTCGCGCGCCACCCGCGTGACCTCGTCGGCGAACGACGACAGCTGGTCCACCATCGTGTTGACGGTGTTCTTCAGCTCCAGGATCTCGCCCTGCGCGTCCACTGTGATCTTCTGACCCAGGTCGCCCTTGGCGACGGCGGTGGAGACCTGGGAGATGTTGCGGACCTGGCTGGTCAGGTTGCCGGCGAGCTGGTTGACGTTCTCGGTGAGGTCGCGCCAGGTGCCGGAGACGCCGCGCACCTGCGCCTGGCCGCCCAGCTTGCCCTCGATGCCCACCTCACGGGCCACCCGCGTCACCTCGTCGGCGAACGACGACAGCTGGTCCACCATCGTGTTCACGGTGTCCTTCAGCTCCAGGATCTCGCCCTGGGCGGCCACCGTGATCTTCTGCGACAGGTCACCCTTCGCCACCGCCGTCGACACCTGGGCGATGTTGCGCACCTGCGCGGTCAGGTTCGACGCCATCGAGTTGACGTTGTCGGTCAGGTCCTTCCAGGTGCCGGCCACGCCCGGCACCTCGGCCTGGCCGCCCAGCTTGCCCTCGGTGCCCACCTCGCGGGCCACCCGGGTCACCTGCTCGGCGAACAGCCGCAGCGTGTCGGTGAGCGAGTTCATCGTGTCGGCCAGCTCGGCCACCTCGCCGCGCGCCCCGACCGTGATCTTCTGCGACAGGTCGCCCTTCGCCACGGCCGTCGCCACCTGGGAGATCGACCGCACCTGCCCGGTGAGGTTCGACGCCATGGTGTTGACCGAGTCGGTGAGGTCCTTCCAGGTGCCGGCCACCCCGCGTACGTCGGCCTGGCCGCCCAGCTTGCCCTCGGTGCCCACCTCGCGGGCCACGCGCGTCACCTCGTCGGCGAACGACGAGAGCTGGTCCACCATCGTGTTCACGGTCCGGCCGATGCGCAGGTACTCACCGCGCAGCGGGCGGCCGTCTATCTCCAGCGCCATGTGCTGGGACAGGTCGCCGTCGGCCACCGCCACGATGACCCGGGCGATCTCGGTGGTCGGCCGGCCCAGGTCGTCGATGAGCGAGTTGACCGCCCGCTGCCCCTCCGCCCACGAGCCGTCCAGGCCCTCGTCGTCCAGGCGCTCGGTGAGGCGGCCGTCACGGCCGACGATCCGGCTGATCCGCCGCAGGTCGAGGTGCTGCCGTTCCTGCAACGACACCACGTCGTTGAAGGCGTCGGCGACCTCGCCGGGCAGACCCGCCCGCCGGGGCAGGCGCACCCGCAGATCGCCGCGCCCCACCCGGCGCAACGCCTCGACAAGTTCGCCGAGGAGCACCTCGTGGTCGGACGCGGACGGGTCAGCGGTCACCGACTGATTCACCGTGGCCATCGTTCCTCGCTCCGCTCGGGCTCGTGCGGTCACACGGGCCATCCCATCATTGTGCCGCGCGATCCGTCGAGGTCACCGCGTGTGATCGCGCGTCACGTGCGGTATCGCCCCGGATGGTGGGTTCGCCGGGACGCTTGGCACCCGGGGTGGGCGCGGTGGAGGATACGAAGGTGTCAGCGGAGGCAGGGCCTGCTAGCGGCGGCGCGGACGAGCGCGTCCGCCGGGTCCGCCTCCCCGCCGACCGCCGCACGCCGGCGGCGGCCCGCGCACTGGTCCGCACCATGTTGCTCGAAGCGCGGCTGCCCGAACTGCTGAACGAGGCGCTGCTGCTCACCACCGAGCTGACCACGAACGCCGTCGAGCACGCGCGTACCGAACTGGACATCGAGGTCGACACCGACCGCGACGGCCTCACCGTGACAGTCACCGACTTCGCCTCCGGCCCGGTCGACGAGCTGATCGTGGGCGTGCGCAACACCACGTCCGACATCACCGAGGTCGCCGCCCGGGGGCGCGGGCTGCTGCTCGTCGACCACTTCTCCAGCCGGTGGGGCACGACCTACCTGCCCACCGGCAAGGGCGTCTGGTTCCGCCTCGACCGGCCCGGCCCGGGTGGGTCCGCCCGGCCGTCGGCCGGCCCGCTGCGCGTCGTCGAACCGGACCGGACCGGCGACGGTACGCCGAGCGCCGCGGCCATGAGCGACCTGATGCAGCTCACCCCTGACGCGTACGCAGACGAGCCGCTGCCCGAGTTCGCCGTCGGACTGCTGACCCGGGTCGCCGAGATGGTGGGCGCCGCCGGTGGCACCGTCCGGCTGGACCGGGGCGACGGACTCGGCACCCAGGTCTTCGCCCGGTACGGCCGGCCGCCTCGCGAGGGCAACGAGCTGCTGCGCGTACCGCTCGCCGTGCACCGCCCGTACGCCGGGGAGCTGGAGCTGGACGCGGCGCCCTCGGCGTACGCCCGGCCGCTCGCCGTACTGGCCGCCGAGCGGCTGTCGCTGCACCTGGAGAACGACCGGCTGCGCCGCGCCGACGTACGCCGCTCCACCTGGCTGACGTTCCTGGCCGAGGCCAGCGAACTGCTCGCCCAGTCGCTGGACGTCGAGCTGACCATGGCACTCGTCCCGCAGCTCGTGGTGCCCCGGCTCGGCCAGTGGTGCGCCGTGCACACCACCGACGAGTGGGGCCGGCTGCGCCTCGCCGCGTCGAGCCACGCCGACGAGGCGATGCTGCCGCAGCTGCACCGGATCCTCCAGGAGACCGGCCCGGACTCGATCCAGTCCCGGCTGCGCGAGGCGTCCCGCAACGCCGCCCAGGTACCGCTCGGCGGACCGATGGAGGGCTTCGCCGTACCCCTGATCGCCCGTGGCCAGCGGCTCGGCACCCTCGCCGTGGGCCGGCACCAGCGGCAGCGGCACGACCCGGACGAGGTGTCGGTGCTGGAGGACGTGGCCCGCCGCGCCGCCCTCGCCATCGAGAACGCCCGCATCCACGCCGAGCGCCGCCGGGTCGCGCAGACGCTCCAGCAGTCGCTGCTGCCACCGGTGCTCCCGGTGGTCGAGGGCATCGGCTTCGCCGCCGAGTACGTCCCGACCGGCGACGACGCGGAGGTCGGCGGCGACTTCTACGACGTGCTCCCGCTTCCGGACGGCCGCTGGCTCGTGGTAGTCGGCGACGTATCAGGCAAGGGCGTGCAGGCCGCTGCCGTGACCGGCCTGGTCCGGGACGTGATCCGGGTGCTCGTCGGTGACGGCAAACCGCTGCCCGAGGTGCTCGGCCGACTCAACGAGACGCTCGTGGAGCGCGGCGGCGGACGCTACTGCACGCTGGCGCTGGCGGCTGTCGCACCCGGCGACGGCGACCAGCTCGACGTCTCGCTGCACCTGGCCGGCCACGACCGCCCGGTGCTGCTGCACGGCGGTGGAGGGGCGACGTTCGTCGGGGTCGGCGGTACGGCGCTGGGCCTGCTCGACACGATCACCACCCCGACCGCCGAGCTGACGCTCAAGCCCGGGGACGCGCTGATCTTCTACACCGACGGGGTCACCGAGCGGCGGCGCGGACGCGAGCTGTTCGGCACCGACCGGCTGCGCGAGTCGGCGGCGCCGCTGGCCGGGTACTCGGCCGACGTGGTGGCCGCCCGGCTGCGCGCCGCCACGATCGCGTTCTCGGTCGAGCCCCCGCGCGACGACATAGCCATCCTCGTCCTCCGAAACGACACCCCCTAGCCCTCCCGCCCCGCACCCGCACCCGCACCGTCGATCATGAAGTTGACCGCTCAATTCGCCCGTTTCCTCCCCGTCAACTTCATGGTCAACCCACTTCGGCACGCCACGGACGCCTCGATCACCGGGGCGAGGCCAGGCAGGGCCGGGCGGGGCGGGCTGGCGCCGGGGAGGGCGAGGCGGTCAGAGGCCGCCGGGGAGGCGGCCGGGGGCCAGGCGGTGGTGCGGGTCCAGGTGGGCCTTGGCGCTGCGCAGGCGCGGCAACGCTGGCAACTCGCCCCAGAGGTCCACGGCACGGCGTACCGCCGCCGGCGCGGCCACCACCACGCACCGGCCCCGCCGGGCGATCAGCACGCTGCGGACGGCGGTGAGGATCGAGGCGACCCGCTCGGGCGGCAGCGCGCCGGACAGTGCCGCGTGCACGGTGCCCGAGCCGGCCGAGCCGCGTACCGGCACCGGGCCGCCGGTGGCGTCGCGCAACGCGTAGACGGCGGCGTGCAGGTCGCCTATCGGCACCTCGATGCGCAGCGCCGTGTCGCCGGGCGCGAACGGGTAGCGCCCCCACCATTCCGGCGCATGGTGACCGACCATCGCCTCGGCACCGAGGACGGCGGTGAGCCGCTCGGCCCGCTCGGCCACGTCGGCCGGGCCGCCCTCCAGCAGCACCACCAGGCTGCCCGCCGCCGGTCGCCCGGTCACGGCCGGGTGGTCGGGGCGGTTGACCACCGACGGGTGCGTGGCCGGGATGCGACGCCGGGGCAGCGGCACCGGCACCGGCAGGTCCAGTTCGACGGCGGCCGGGTCGACGTCGGCGGCCAGGACGGCCCGGACCAGGTCGTGCACCTCCAGCGGCGTCCACACCGGACGGGACACCCAGAGCCGCCCGGCCGGCACGGCGTGCACCCGCATGGTGGCCGAGACCAGCACGCCGAGCCCGCCCTGCGAGCCGCAGAGCAGCCGGGCCACGTCGAGCCCGGGCACCTCGCCCCGGCCGAGGATCGCGCCCCCGCCACCCGGCCGGCCGGCGCCGCCGCCCGGGGCGGCCCGGCCGAGCGCCTCCGTGCCGGACTCGCCGACGCTGACCAACTCGCCGTCGGCGTCGAGGTAGCGCACCCCGACGAGCTGGGCGCACGGGCTGCCGTGCCGGTGCCGCAGCGGACCGGACTCGTCGGCGGCGAGCACCCCGCCGAGCGTCGCGCCCGGCGAGGGCGCATCGACGGGCAGCCGCCGGTTGGTGCGCGCGAGCGTGGCCTGGACCGCGCGCAGCGGCGTACCGGCGCCGATCTCGGCCACCGCCGCGTCGCGCGGCGCGTGCCAGACCCCGGCAAGGCGGCCGGTGTCGAGCATGATGTCCACCTGCGCCGGGGCGGCACCCCAGTCGATCTTCGTGCCGGCGCCGCGGGGCACCACTGTCAGGTCGTACGCGGCGGCCAGCCGCAACACCTCCGCCGCGGCGTGCGGACCGCCCGGCACTGCCACCCACCGGGCGGTACGGCCGGCCACCTCGTCGGCCGGGCCGGCGAATCGGGCGAACGGTTCGCCGCAGATCGCGGCCAGCTTCCGGGTGATGTCGAGGGCTCCGAGCCGAGGGGTGGAACGTGCCGCATCCGCCATGCCGATTATCGTACACATGTTCGAAAGGCCTGGCGGCGAGTCGCGAGTTTCGGTCGGCGGGCGAGCCCGGCGGCGGCCCGGCGACCGGTAACGTGGCGCCGTGACCGAAACCCCACCGCCCGTCGCCAAGCGCGTCCCGTCCGAGCGCGTCCACCACGGTGACACCGTGATCGACGAGTACGCCTGGCTCGCCGTCAAGGACGACCCGGACACGATCGCGTACCTGGACGCCGAGAACGCGTACACCGAGGCGCGCACCGCCCACCTGGCCGGGCTGCGCGCGGAGCTGTTCGAGGAGACGCGCCGGCGCACCCAGGAGACCGACCTGTCGGTGCCGACGCGCAAGGACGGCTACTGGTACTACACCCGCACGGTCGAGGGGCAGCAGTACGGCGTGCACTGCCGCCGCGCGGTGCGGGCGGGCGAGACGGCGCCCCCGGTCAGCGTGGACGGCGCCCCGCTCGACGGCGAGGAGGTGCTGCTCGACGGCAACCAGCTCGCCGAGGGGCACGACTTCTTCTCCCTCGGAGCGTTCGACGTCAGTCCGGACGGGCGCTGGCTGGCCTACTCCACCGACTTCTCCGGCGACGAGCGCTTCACGCTGCGGATCAAGGATCTGACCACCGGCGAGTCGCTGCCGGACGAGGTGCCGGACACGTTCTACGGCACGGCCTGGTCCAGTGACGCGTCCACGCTGTTCTACGTGACGGTGGACGAGGCGTGGCGGCCGAACCGGGTCTGGCGGCACACCGTCGGGACGCCGTCCACCGAGGACGTGGTGGTCCACCAGGAGGACGACGAGCGGTTCTGGGTCGGCGTCGAGCTGACCCGCTCCGAGCGCTTCGTGGTCATCGACATCCACAGCAAGATCACCAGCGAGGTGTGGGTGATCCCGGCGTCCAACCCGACCGGTGCGCCCGCCGTCGTGGCCCCGCGGCGTCAGGGCATCGAGTACGCGGTGGAGCACCACGGCCACCGCTTCCTGATCCTGCACAACGACGGCGCGGAGGACTTCGCACTCGCGTACACCTCGGCGGACGCGCCGGGTGAGTGGGAGCCGCTGATCCCGCACACGCCCGGCACCCGCCTGGAGGCGGTCGACGCGTTCGAGAACCACCTCGTGGTGTCGCTGCGCGCCAACGGGCTGACCGGCCTGCGGGTGCTGCCGGTGGGCAGCGACGACAGCTGGGACATCGACTTCCCCGAACCGATCTACAGCGTCGCGCTGGACGCGAACCCGGAGTACCGCACGAACGAGGTGCGGCTGCGCTACACCTCGTTCGTCACCCCGGACTCGGTCTACGACTACGACCTGGTGACCCGCGAGCTGACGCTGCGCCGGCAGAAGCCGGTGCTAACCGGGCCGGACGGGCGGGCGTACGACCCGGCCGACTACGAGCAGCACCGGGACTGGGCGCTCGCCGACGACGGCACCCGCGTACCGATCTCGCTCGTCTGCCGCCGCGACACGCCGCGCGACGGCTCGGCGCCCGCCGTCATCTACGGCTACGGCTCGTACGAGGCGAGCATGGACCCGTGGTTCAGGATCGCCCGGCTGAGCCTGCTCGACCGCGGCGTGATCTTCGCGGTGGCGCACATCCGGGGCGGAGGTGAACTGGGCCGGCGCTGGTACGACGAGGGCAAGCTGCTGGCCAAGAAGAACACGTTCACCGACTTCGTGGCCTGCGCCCGGCACCTGGTCAAGGCGGGCTGGACGGCGAGCGACAGGCTGGTCGCCCGGGGCGCCTCGGCCGGCGGCCTGCTGATGGGCGCGGTGGCGAACCTCGCCCCGGACGCGTTCACCGGCATCGTCGCGCAGGTGCCGTTCGTGGACGCGCTCACCTCGATCCTCGACCCGTCGCTGCCGCTGACCGTGACCGAGTGGGAGGAGTGGGGCAACCCGCTCGACGACCCCGAGGTCTACGCGTACATGAGGTCGTACACGCCGTACGAGAACGTGACCACCGTCGAATACCCGGCCATCCTGGCGGTGACCAGCCTAAACGACACCCGCGTGCTCTACCACGAGCCGGCCAAGTGGATCGCCCGGCTGCGCGCGCTCGCACCGGCCGGCGACTACCTGCTCAAGACCGAGATGGGCGCGGGCCACGGTGGCCCGAGCGGCCGCTACGACTCGTGGCGCGAGGAGGCGTTCGTCAACGCCTGGATCCTCGACCGCGTCGGCCGGGCCTGACCCGTTCCGGACCGGATGAGCGACGAGGATCAGCCAGGCCGGCGGGCGCCGGCCTGGCTGATCCTCGTGGTGGTCGCCGCCGCGCTCGTGGTCTGCTGCTGTTCGACGGTGATCGGCCTGACCGTCGCCGGCTCCGCCGGACTGCTCGGCCGCTGACCGCTTCAGCCCGCGCGCAGTTCCTCCACCGAGGTCGCGGCGCGCAGGAACAGCAGGCCGGCCACGACCGTGCCCAGCACCGCCGCCAGCCCGCCCGCCGCGAGCCAGGCCAGCTGATCCCACGGTACGTCCGGCGGAACGGTCGTCTTCGGCACCCATTCGGTACGGGTGTACCGCGCCGCGGTGGCCGGGTCGCCGCACAGTTCCGTGCCGGCGTCGCAGATCGTCCGCGTGAAGCCGCCGTTGCTCGGTGCCGGCATGACGCCCCGGACCAGCAGGTAACCGACCGTCAGCGCGAGCCCGATCGCCGGTACGGCGGGGGCGAGCGCGGCCCAGAGCAGCGACCGGCCGATGGTGGCCCGTGGCACGCCGGTCGCCACCTGCGCCGCGTACGCCCGTCGCCGGCTGGTGATCCCCTCGACCACCGCTACGAGCAGCCCACCGCCGGCGATCGCCATCGCGACCACTACCGCGAGGTCGACCAGGTCCATCGCGCCGAGGTAGAAGCCCGGGTCGGCCAGTCCGGAGCCGGTGCGGCGGGTCACCTCGGCCTCGGCCTGGAAGTCGGCACGCAGTCCCGCGGCACCGGCGCCGAAGATCAGCGCGGCCAGCAGCGCGGCGAAGGTGCGGCTGCCCGCCCACGGGTCGGCGGCCAGCCGGCGGGCGGCGAGCAGGGCGGCCGGGCCGCGTCCGTGCCGGTGCAGCAGCCGGCCGGTCTGGTACGAGATCCAGCCGGTGCCCGACACCACGCCGATCATCGCGGTCAGCCCGCCGACGACGAGCAACGTCGGCACCGGCCAGTCGGGGGCCACCGCGCCACGCCGCTCGTACCAGAGCAGGAGCGGGCGGATCGCGGCGAACATCGCCAGCGCGGCGAGGATGAGCACGCCCGGCCACGGCCAGGGCGCCCGGGTGCGGACCCGGCGTACGACGCCGAACGGGGTGGTGGTGACCCGCCGCAGCAGCAGCGCGCTGACCAGCGCGGCCACCAGCGGCAGGCCGAGCACCACGGCGGCCACGGCCACCGGCGCCGGACGCACGTCGGTGGGCAGCGGCAGCCGCCCGTCGGCGTCGGGCCGGTGCAGCAGCCGGCGCCCGGCCAGGAAGACGGCCAGGCCGACGAGGGTGCCGAGCAGGCTCGCCACGCCCGTCTCGGCGACCGCGACCCGGGTGACCTGCCCGGGGGTGGCACCGGCCAGCCGGAACGCGGCCAGCCGCCGGTCCCGGCCGGGCGCACCGAGGCGGGCGCACTGCCCGGCCAGTCCCAGCACCGGTACGCAGAGCAGCAGCACCGCGAACGCGACGCCGGGACGTAGGCCGGGTTCCCGCAGCAGGGCGTTCGTGTACTGGTCGGACTGCGTCCAGGCATCGCCGGGCGGCTTCACCACCGCCAGCACTGTCAGCGCGGCCAGCCCGGCCACCGTCGCCAGCGCGGCGCTCACCGCGGTGAGCACCACCCGGGCGATGTCGGTGCGGGTGCCTGCAAGCGCGAGCCGCAGCAGCGTGCCCGGCCTCACCGTGATCCGCCCGGCAGCGCCGGGTCGAGCCCGAGGCCGGTGTGGTCGACCATGCCGTCGCGCAGGCTCACCTCCCGGTCCGCGTACGCGGCGATGCGCGGCTCGTGGGTCACCAGCACGACTGTGGAGCGCTGCTCGCGGGCCAGCCGGACGAGCTGGGTGAGCACCTGCTCGCCGGCCAGCGTGTCGAGCGCGCCGGTCGGCTCGTCGGCGAAGATCACCCGGGGTTCGGTGACCAGGGCGCGGGACAGCGCGCACCGTTGCTGCTGCCCGCCGGACATCTCGCCGGGCCGGACGTCGGCGACGTCGGCCACACCGAGCCGGTCCAGCCAGGAGAGCGCCGCCGTCCGTGCCGCTCGCCGCCCCGTGCCGGCGAGCAACAACGGAAGGGCGACGTTCTCCGCCGCGGTCAGCTCGGCGACGAGCTGGCCGAACTGGAACAACACCCCGAATTCGGTACGGCGCAGCCGGGAGCGGGCCGCCTCCGGCCACGTGTCGATCCGTTCACCGCGCCAGGTGACCTGACCGGCGTCGGGACGCAGGATGCCCGCCAGGCAGTGCAGCAAGGTGGACTTGCCGCATCCGCTCGGCCCGGTGACCGCGAGGATCTCGCCTTCGGCCACGTCGAGCGTCACGCCACGCAGCGCGGGCGTGTGGCCGTACGCGCGGACCACGCCGCGCGCTTGCAGGAACGTCACGAGTGCACCTCCCGGTGCCAGTCGGCGACCCGGTCCAGGGTGGTGTGCAGCCACCGGAGGTCGGCGTCGAGGTGGGCGATGGCGAAATCGGCTGCGACCACCTCGTCGAGGCGGGCACCGGGGGCGGCCTTGAGCGCTGTCAGCTCACGCAGCCGCTGCGTGTGCGCCCGGCGCTGGGCGATCAGGTAGCCGCGGGCCTGTGCGGCGTCTGCTACCAGCAGCGCGACGACCACCTTGGCGAACAGCGTGCTCGCCACGTACGGCATCGGTGGTTCGACGGTGCCCAGCCAGTGGTCGAGCGCCGCCCGCCCGTCGTCGGTGAGCGCGTAGGCGGTCCGGTCCGGGCCGCCGTCGCGTTCCTGACCGGCCGGCACGACCAGGCCGTCCCGGTGCAGGCGGGCCAGCGTCGCGTAGACCTGACCGAAGGCGAGCGGCCGGGCCCTGGGCAGTCGCTCGTCGTGCGCGCGCTTCAGCTCGTAGCCGTGGCGTGGCCCGGCGGCGAGCAGCCCGAGCAGGACGTGCTGAGTGGACACCTCCCTTACTATTCGCTGAATGAATAGTGCTGTCAAGAACGGCCCGCGCGGGACAACGCGGGCCGTTCGGATCAGCGGGTCCAGGCCGGATCGCGTCCGGCCCGGCCGAGCAGCGCGTCCATGCCGTCCGGTGCCGCGTCGGTGGGCACCGGCGGGCCGAACGCGCCCATCTTCTGACCCGTGTCGCCCATCCGGTCCATGAACTCGTGCCCCGCCGCCACCACGGCCGGGTCCACGCTCAGCCCCTGACCGGTGGCCCGCGCCAGATCCCATCCGTGAACGGTGAGGTCGATCAGCGCCATCGAGCCGACCGTCTCCTGTGGCAGTCCCATGCCGGGCGACACGCCCTCCTGCGTGGCCGGGTCGGACCACGCCTCGGTGAGCCGAATCGTCTCGGTCGCGAACCGGTCCCGCCAGCCGTCGGTCAGATGATCGGTCTTGCCGGACCAGTCGACCTCCTCCCGACGCGCCAGCGCCTGGAAGTTGACCACCACGTCGAACAGGTGATTGAGCAGGTCGCGCACTGTGTAGTCGGGGCAGGGCGTGGGCAGGGCGAGCTGGTCGTCCGAAATGCCCCGCACCACCGCCGCCGTACGCGGCGCCGCGACGGCGAGCAGCTCACTAGTCTTCGTGCTCATAGGGGCAGCGTATGAGGGCGGTCTTGAAGAAATGCGACACGAACCGCGACGTGACAACCGGGGCATCCTCGATCCCGTCCGGCTGCGGCAGCAGGTCCGGTTCCGGCGCCGGGTGGCCGCGCCGGCGTTGCGCCAGTGGGTGGAGCACTACTGGCTGATCGACTGGGACCTGGACGAGCCGTTCGAGCAACGGGTGGTGCCGCACCCCGCCGTGAACGTGGTGTTCCAGGCGCAGGAGGGCGCGCCCGAACAGGGCGAGATCGCCGGCGTCGACACCGGCCTGTTCGCCGTCACGCTGCACGGAGCCGGCCGGGTCTCCGGCGTCCAGTTCCGCCCGGGCGGTTTCCGGCCGTTCTGGCGGCGCCCGGTCGCCGAGCTGACCGGCCGGCGCGTGCCGATTCCCGACGGGCCGGTCTGCCCGGGCACCGACGACGAGCGCTGCGCGAGCCTGGACGCCCTGCTGACCTCGTGGTCGCCGGTCGCTGATCCGCTCAACGCGGAGGCCACCGCCCTGGTCGAGGAGATCCGCGCCGACCGGACCGTGCTGCGGGTGACCGACTTCGCCCGGCGGCGGGCCGTCTCCGTCCGCCGGCTCCAGCGCCTCTTCCTGGACCACGTCGGCGTCGGTCCGAAGTGGGTGATCCGCCGCTACCGGCTCCAGGAGGCGATCGAACAGGCCGCCGCCGGGCCGCTCGACTGGTCGCGGGTCGCCGCCGATCTGGGGTACGCCGACCAGGCCCACCTGGTCCGCGAGTTCACCGCCGTCGCCGGGGTCTCACCCGCGGCGTACGCCCGCTCGCTGGCCGCCCTGCGACAGTGACGCGGCACGGGCCGCGCCGATGCGGGTCAGCGGCGGCGGACCGCCACCACCGCCACGTCGTCGTGGATCTCCGGCGGGGCCAGCTCGACGAGCAGCCGGCGGCAGAAGTCGTCCAGGTCGTCGTCCACCCGGGTGGCGGCCACGCCGAGCGCCGCCATGCCGTCGTCGATCGTGGCGTCGCGCCGCTCGATCAGCCCGTCGGTGTAGAGCACGAGCGTGGCCCCGGCGGGCAGCACGAACTCGAGGTCGGGCGGGCGCGGCGCGCGTACGCCGAGCAGCGGCGCGGACTGCGTCACGAACTCGACCCGCCCGTCCCGGCTCAGCAGTGCCGGCAGGTGCCCGGCGCTGGCCAGCCGGACCAGCCCGGTCGGCGGGTGGAGCAGCAGGACGCAGATGGTGGCCAGCTCGGCCGGCAGCAGGTTGCGCATCAGCTCGTTGACCCGGTCCAGGATCACGCCCGGCTGGTGCCCCTCGACCGCGTACGCCCGCACCGCGTGCCGCAGCTCGGCCATCACGGTGGCGGCGTGCAGCGAGTGCCCGGCCACGTCACCGATCGCCACCAGCAGGTGCCCGTCGAGCATCACCAGCTCGTAGAAGTCGCCGCCCACCTCGGTCTGCGCGCTCGCCGGCTCGTACCGGACGGCCAGGTCCAGGCCGTTCACGTCGGGCAGCCGCTGCGGTAGCAGGCTGCGCTGCAACGTCACAGCGATCCGGTGCTCCTCGTCGAAGGACCGCTGCGCCTCCACCGCCGAGGCGACCGCCTGGGCGAGTTGCACCAGCACCGGAGTACGAACGGTCTGGGTGGCGGTCGGCACCACCACGTACAGCGGGGCCCGGTCCTCGCGCAGCCGGGACGCGGCAACCGTCACGGTGTCGCCGTCCGGCCAGCCGGCCAGCGCCCAGTTGGCCGGTTCGTCGACGCGTACCCGGGTGCCGATCGGCACTCCGGTGTCGTCCACCACCCACGGCACGATGGTGGCCGGCGTGTGCGGGTCGGACGCCACTCCGGCCAGGCAGTCCCCGTCGAACGTCTCCGCGACCACCGCCGCCGGGGCCTTGAAGATCCGTGCCGCGCCGCTCGCGGCGGCCTCCAGCAGCCGGACGAAGTTCGGTGTCGCGTGCATCTCCACTGTGGCGTCGGCCAGCGCGGCGAGCCGTTCGGCGAGCTGCTCGGCCCGCCGCCGGGCCTGGTAGTAGCGCAGCACCGCGTGGGCGGTGGCGACCAGTTCCTCCGGCTCGATCGGCTCGGCCAGGTAGGCGTCCGCGCCCCGGGTGAGGCCCTGCGCCCGGTCCACCACGTCGACGGCGTGCGCGGAGACGTGGATGACCGGGATCGACTGGTTCTCCGCCTTGATCCGCTCGCACACCTCGAAACCGCTCATGTCGGGCAGCCGTACGTCGAGCACCACGAGGTCGATGTGTTCCCGGGCCACCCGGTCCAGCGCCGACGTGCCGTTCTCGGCCTCGACGGTGATGAAGCCGGCCCGGGTCAGCCAGTTGACCAGCAGATATCGCTTGGGGCCGCTGTCGTCGACCACAAGCACGGTCACCGGCCCGCCGTCCACCGTCACGCTCCGCCCACGGGGAGGGCCACTGTGAACGTGCTGCCCCGGCCGGCTTCGCTGGTCAGCACCAGCGTCCCGCCGAGCAGCATGACCAGCCGTCGCGCGTACGGCAGACCGAGCCCGGTGCCGCCGACCCGGGTCGTGCCGGGCACCTGGTAGAACTCCTCGAAGATCCGTTCGTGCAGCTCCGGCGGAATGCCCACGCCGGTGTCGGTGACCGACAGCGTCCACTGGTCGCCGCGGCGCTCGGCGCGCAGGCGTACCTCGCCGCGCTCGGTGAACTTCAGCCCGTTGTGCAGCAGGTTGCGCAGCACCTGGGCGAGCAGCACCTCGTCCGACCGCACAGTGGCCGGGGCCGGCGGTTCCTCGACCACCAGCTCCACCTCGGGGCGGGAGGCGAGCGCCCGCAGCGTGCCGCGCAACTGCCCGAACACGGCGCGCAGGTCGACGTCGGACCAGTCCGGCTCGATCCGGCCCGACTCCGCCTTGGCCAGGTCGAGCAGCTCGTTGACCAGCCCCAGCAGGTCGCCTGCCGAGGAGCGGATCAGCCCCACCTGGCGGGCCTGTTCGCCGGTGAGGGGGTCGGAGGCGGAGTCGGCGAGCAGCCGGGCCAGGCCGATGATCGCGGTGACCGGGGCGCGCAGCTCGTGGCTGACGTTCGCCAGGAACCGGCTCTTCGACTCGCTGGCGGCCCGCAACTGGGCGGACTTCTCGTCCAGCTCGGCGTAGAGCGCCACCACACCGCGGTTGGTCTCCTCCAGCTCCTCGGTGAGCTGGTTGTAGAGCGCCATCACGCCCCGGTTGGTCTCCTGGAGTTCGGAGTTGAGCACCGCCAGCTCGTCGCGCTGGCTGCGTACCTCGTCGAGGGCGGCGATGAGCTGCGCGTTCTGGGCGGCCAACTCGTCCAGCGCGGAACCCGGCGCGCGCTCGGCCAGCTCGGCGCGAAGCTCGGCGGCGCGCTCAGCCGTCAGCTCCTCGGCGTGGTCGGGCACTCGTCGGGACATCCTCACGACCGTATCGCCATCGACGGCCACCACCCGCAACGTGTCCACCAGACGCGCGACGGCGCCGGACTGCGGCTCGTACCGTCCGCCGGGGAGCGGACGCAGCGGCGACAGGTCCACCTGGAGGACCAGGCGGCCCACCGCGTCGCGGTCGAGCGCGAACGTGACGTCCGCGCCGTCTGCCCCGTGCAGCAGTTCCCGGGCCACCTCGCTCAGCGCGGTGGCGATCCGTACCTGGTCCTGGTGCTCCAGCCCGACCGCCGCGGCCACCTCCCGGCCCCGCTGCCGGACCAGGAAGATGTCCTGCTCCACCCGGAGCGCGAGGTGCAGGAGGGGTCCGGTCATGCCGCCCCCCGGGCCACCAGGACGCAGGCGTCGTCGCGGCGGACGCCGGCGTCACGCAGCAGCGTCGCGGCGGCCAGCAGCGGGTTGCGCCCGGCGAGCCCGGGATAGTCGTCCAGGTCCCAGCGATCCACCACCCCGTCACTGTGCATGACCAGGGTGGCGTCGCGCGAGAAGGGGTAGTCGTACCCGCGGATCGCCGGACGCTGGTGCCCGGCGATGCCCGGCAGCGAGACCAGCCCGCGCCGCCGCTCGCCCGGCGCCACGATCATCGCGGCGATGTTGCCGAGCCCGGCGTAGCGGAGCACTCCGGCGGCCGGATCCGGTTCGGCCACCGCGAGCGCGGCGCCCCGGGTGTGCGACATGGCGGCGTGCAGGTGCCGTACCACCACGTCCGGCGGCCCGTCCGGCGCGGAGCGGAACGCGGACACGGCGGCACCTGTGGCGGCGGCGGCGAGCGGTCCGTGGCCCAGCCCGTCGGAGACCAGCACCTGCCGCCGGCCGTCGACCTGGCGGACCGCGTACCCGTCGCCGCTGCTCTGCTCGCCGGTGATCGGCCGGGCCAGCCCGGCCGCCCATTCCGGCTCCGGCGGTGCGGTGTCCCAGACCTGGACGACGAGGACCGTGCCCCGGCCCGGCGCCGAGTAGCCGTCGAACCGGCTCGACTGCCGGGTGATCGCGCCGAGCCCGATGCCGAGCGTGCCGGCGGTGGAGTGGCCGTCGACGGAGGAGAGCGTGAGGTCGGCCATGCCGGGGCCGGAGTCGATGGCCACCAGCTCCACCCCGGCGTACTCGCCCCGGCGCGCCGGACGCATCAGCAGCGTGCCCTCGCGGGCGTGCTTGACCAGGTTGCTGGTGAGCTCGGCGGTGACGATGGCCAGATCCGCGACGCGCGCCGCGCTCAGTTCGAGCTGCCGGCCGAGACGTTCGGCCGCCCGGCGTACGCTGCCGGCGGTCGCGCCGGTGTCGACCCGGAACCAGATGCCGTGGTCGGGCACCACGTCGGCGGTCATCGTGACCACTTGGTGACGGTGATCCGCGTCCCCTCGCCGACAGCCGTCCGGATGTCGAAGTCGTCGACGAGCCGGCGTGCGCCGCTCAGTCCCAGGCCCAGCCCGCCGCCGGTGGTGTAGCCGTCGGTGAGCGCCAGGTCGAGGTCGGGGATGCCCGGTCCCTCGTCGGCGAAGACGATCCGCACGCCGCGCCGGCGGCCGTCTTCCACGGTGCTCACCTCGGCGCTGCCCCCGCCGCCGTAGATCAGCGTGTTGCGGGCCAGCTCGCTGGCGGCGGTGACGAGCTTCGTCTGGTCGACGAGGGAGAGCCGGGCCGCGACGGCTGTGGTACGCACCAACTGCCGGACCCGCACCACGTCCTCGTCGCTGCGGATCGCCTGGGTCGCCGGCACACCCAGGTCGACGCCCGTGGTCATGCCGTCGCCGTCGTCTCGGTGTCCTCGTCGTCGGCCGCCTCGTCCCAGTCGTCGGCGCGGCTGGCCGCGATCAGCTCCATGCCGCGTTCGACGTTCAGCGCGGTACGGATGCCGTTGAGCGACAGCCCCAGCTCGACCAGGGTGATGGCGACGGCCGGGCGCATGCCGACCACCACCGTCTCGGCGTCCAGCACCTTCGAGATGGACGCGATGGTGGACAGCATCCGGCCGACGAAGGAGTCGACGATGTCCAGCGCCGTGATGTCGATGATCACGCCGTGGCAGCCGGTGGCGACGATCCGCTCGGCCAGGTCCTCCTGCAACTGGATCGCCGTCTGGTCGGACATGTCGACCTGGATGGAGACCAGCAGGATGTCGCCGATCTTGAGGATCGGCACGCGTTCCATCAGGACTCCCGCCGCGGGCGGCGAGCGGTGGTCTCGACCCCGGTCAGGCGCAGCACATGGCGCAGCGCGTCGGCGAGGCTCGCCTTGGTGGCGATGTCGCCGAACTCGATGCCGAGGGCGACGATCGTCTGGGCGATCTGCGGGCGGATGCCGGAGATGATGCAGTCGGCGCCCATCAGCCGGGCGGCCACCACGGTCTTGAGGATGTGCTGCGCGACCTGCGTGTCCACCGCCGGTACGCCGGTGATGTCGATGATCGCGTACGGCGAGCCGGTGTCGACGAGCGTCTGCAGCAGCCGCTCCATCACCACCTGGGCGCGGGCCGAGTCCAGCGTCCCGACCAGCGGGACGGCGACCACGCCCTCCCAGAGCTTCACCACCGGGGTGGACAGCTCCAGCAGCTGCTCCGCCTGGTCGGCGATCAGGCTCTCCCGGGCCCGGACGAACGTCTCGAACGTGAACAGGCCCATCTGGTCGACGAGCGCGGAGAAGGCGACGAAGTCGCGCAGGGTCTCGTCGCCCTTCTCCTTCTCCATCAGCTCCAGGAGGGCGTCCTTGCACGCGAACACGCTGATCGCGGTCTCGGTGGCGGAGAATCCCTGGCGGGCCCGGTTGGTGGACAGCTCGGACAGCACCGCCCGCAGCTCACCGCCGTGCTCGTCGGCCAGGTCGGAGACGCCCTGACTGGCGGCGTCGACAAGCGCGCGGTGCAGTTCCTGGACCTGCCGCGCCAGCTCGGCCCGGCTCAGGCGGCCGCGCAGCGAACTCGCGACGATCTCGGTCCAGCGGTTGGTCAACCGGTCCGCGTGCTGACTGAGCAGGTGGGCGAGCCGACCACCCTGTTCGGCGCTCAACGCCATGCTGACCTCCCTGATTTGGACGGGCGGACTCTATCACCGGAGGCTGACGCGGTACTTGTCGCGGAGCAAAGAATGATCGACCGCACCTGTGACCGCTCCCGTTCTGCGCGGCGCGCCCAACGTGGGATACCGTTTCCCCGAACACAGGAGGTCGACGAATGTCCTTGACGGTGCACACGGAACAGCGCGGCGACGTGGTCGTCGTGTCGGTCGCGGGCGAGCTGGACATGGCCACGGCACCGCAGCTCCAGGACCAGATCACGGATCTGCTGGACAAGGGGCGCAGCCGCCTCGTCTTCGACCTGGCCGATGTCTCGTTCTGCGACTCCACCGGCCTGTCGGTGTTCGTCCGGGCGAAGAACAACTGTGACGAGGTCGGCGGCGTGGTCCGGCTGGCCGCCCCGCAGCGCGGCGTGCTGCGCATCCTCGAGGTCAGCGGCCTGGTCGAGGTGCTGCACACGTACCCGACGGTCGAGCAGGCCGTCGCGGGCGATCCCACCCCGGCCTCCTCCTGACCGATCCCGCTCAGCGCTCGTCCTCGATGTAGCGGGGACGGGCGATCACCATGCCCGCCGCCGTCTGCACGGCCAGCGCCACCAGCAGGAAACCGATCGGGGCGGTCCAGCCGCCGGTCGCCTCGTAGAGGATGCCCACCAGCAGCGGTCCGAGCGCCGCGATCACATACCCGGTGCTCTGCGCGAACGCGGACAGCGCCACGGTGCCCTCGGCGGTCCGGGCGCGCAGCCCGATCGTGGTCAGGATGAGCGGGAACGCGCCCTGGCCGAGCGCGAGCAACAGCACCCACAGCGGCGCCAGGCCGCGCGGGGCCAGCGCCAGACCGGTGTACGCGGCGGCGGAGAACACGGTCAGCGACAGCACCAGCGGGCGCAGCGTGGCCAGCCGGCCGGCGAGCGTCGGCATCATCAACGCCACCGGCACGCCCAGCGCGGTCACCCCGGCCAGCAACAGCCCGGCTGCCTCCGGCCGGTAGCCGGCGTCCCGGAAGAGCTGGGCCAGCCAGCCCATGATCGCGTACCCGCTGAGCGACTGCGCCCCGAAGTACACCGCCATGGCCCAGCCGAGCCGGGTCCGGGCGGGCTGCACCCGGGCCGGGGCGGCGACGACCACCGCCGGGGGCGCGTTCCGTCGTGCGGCGCGCAGCGCCAGCGGCACCCACGGGAGTACGGCCAGCGCGGCCAGCCCGGCCCAGATGCCGAGTCCGGCCCGCCAGGAGCCGAACGCGTGGGCGATCGGCACGGCTGCGGCCGCGGCCACTGTCGTGCCCACCGTCAGGGCCATCGTGTACGCCCCGGTGACCAGTCCCGTACGGTGCGGGAAGTGCTGCTTGACGAGCATCGGCAGCAGGATGTTCGCCACCGCGATGCCGGCCAGCGCGAGCGCGCTGGTGAGCACGAAGACGGCCGCCGAGCCGGTGACCGCGCGCAGCACCTGCCCGGCGGTGAGCGCCAGCATGGCCAGCACCAGCACCCGGGGCGCGGCCCAGCGGCGGACCAGCCACGGGGTGAGCGCGCCCAGCCCGGCGAACGCGATGGTGGGCAGCGTGGTGACCAGGCCGGCCATCGCGCCGGACAGCCCCAGCCCGACCCGGATCTCGTCGAGCAGGGCGCCGAGGCTGGTTACCGCGGCCCGCAGGTTCAGCGCGACGAGCAGCATCCCGGCGAGCACCAGCAGACCGCCCCGGAGCGGGCCGGCCGCAGGGGCGGGGCCCGCCGCGGGGGTGACGCCCGGTGCGGGCACTGTCGCGGCGGGCGCAGGTGGCGGAGTCATGACCTCGAACCTACAATCATGGGATGAATTTCGGCATGAGGTGTAACCGGTGACACCCGCCCGGGATTCCGTCGCCGCTCCTCCGCGCGGCCACCGGGTCCGCCAGACGATCGAGCAGCTCCGGGAACGGATCCTCGGCGGCGAGTGGCCGGTCGGTGGGCGCATCCCCACCGAGCCGCAACTGGTCGCCGCGCTCGGCGTCGGGCGGAACACCGTTCGCGAGGCGGTCCGGGCGCTCGTGCACGCCGGGGTGCTGGAGTGCCGGCAGGGCTCCGGCACCTACGTGGTGTCGACGGACGAACTGGCACCGGTGGTGGCCCGCCGGCTCACCGACGACCGGATGACCGAGGTGATCGAGGTCCGGCGCGCGTTCGAGGTGGAGGCCGCCCGGCTCGCCGCGCTGAGGCGTACCCCCGAGGACCTGGTGGCGCTCGACGGCGCGCTCGCGACCCGGGAGGCCGCGTGGCGCGGCGGCCGGGTGGACGATTTCGTCGAGGCGGACGCCGCGCTGCACACGGTCGTGGTGGCGGCCGCGCACAACGCCATGCTCGCCGAGCTGTACGCCTCGGTCGGAGCCGCGCTGCGCAGCACCGTGGCCCAGGCGATGGGCGAGGCGCTGACCCCGGAGCGGTACGTGGACCACGGGCGGCTGGTCGAGGCGATCCGGGCCCGCGACCCGCAGCGGGCGGCGATCGAGGCCGGTGCTTTTCTCGAAGGGCCCGCCGGGGAATAGGTTGTCCCCGACGCAGACTCATCAGGGCACGGGAGTACGGATGCTCAAGGGCTTCAAAGACTTCATCATGCGCGGCAACGTCGTCGACCTGGCGGTCGGTGTCGTCATCGGCGCCGCGTTCACCGGCGTGGTTACCCAGCTCACCAAGTCGTTCCTGGAACCGCTGGTGCGGGTGTTCATCGCGCTGATCACCGGCAGCAAGAACGGGCTCACCGGCTCGACGCCGACGTTCCGTGAGATCCCGTTCGACTGGGTGGCCTTCGTCAACGCGGCGATCACGTTCCTGCTCACCGCGGCGGCGCTGTACTTCCTCGTCGTCTACCCGATGAACAAGCTCGCCGAGCGGCGCAAGCGCGGCGAGGAGCCGCCGCCGTCGGCCCCGAGCGAGGAGGTCAAGCTGCTCACCGAGATCCGCGACGCGCTGCTCGCCGGCAACCACGGCACCCCCGGCCAGCGCAGCGCACTGGACGACGTGCTCGGCCGCCGGCAGGAGCCGCCCGCGCCGCGCTGACGCCATAGCCGATCGGCCCTCGCGGGAATCCCGCGGGGGCCGACGTGTATCGAACACATGTTCGATAGAGTCCGGGCATGGAGCAGCGTAGGCACTGGTGGAACGGGAAATGGGGACGCCTCGCCCGGCGTGACGTCTTCCTCCGGGTGGACGGCGACCGCTGGCACGTGGAGCAGCGGGCCGGCGGCGCCGAGGGGGTCTCCCGGTTCTACGAGCACGCCAGCGTCGAGGAGGCCGAGGAGACGGTCCGCGCGCTGCTGGACGGCACCGACACCTGGCGCGAGCTGTCCCCCCGCCCGCCGGGCGGCTGGGCCCCGTCCGTTTAGCGCCCGCGCGCCCCGGGAACCGCTTCTGCATGAGCCAGCAGCAGGACACCGTCTCCCGGGTCACCACCGGCATGCGGGTGGTCGACTCCGCAGGCGTCGAGGTGGGCACAGTCGATCTCGTGCAGCGCGGCGACCCGGCCGCGGTGACAGTGCAGGCGCCCGCCCCGGTCGACCCGGGCAGCAGCCTGGACGAGCTGATCGAGTCGGCGGCGGCCGAGGAGCCCGACGTACCGGCCGACCTGGCCGCCCGGCTGCTGCGCGACGGCTACCTCAAGGTCTCCACCGAACTGGTCCGCACCGGCGCGGTCTACGTGCCCGCCGACCGGATCGGCGCGGTGAACGACGGCGCGGTACGCCTCACCGTCCCGGCCACGGAGCTGCCCGCCGAGGAGTGACGCCGACCTCCTCCGCCTCGACCGGTGTGGCCTGACCCGGCACGGACGGGGCCGCGCGGCGGCGGAACAGCAGCAGCATCAGCCAGCCCGCGACCAGTCCCCAGAACGCGCCGCCCACCCCGAGCAGGCTCACCCCGGAGGCGGTGACCACGAACGTCACCACCGCCGCCTCCCGCGCGTCCGGCTGGGCGACCGCCGCCGTGACCGCTCCGGCCAGCGCGCCGAGCAGGGCGAGCCCGGCGACGGCCTCGACCAGCACCGGCGGGGAGAGCAGCACCAGGGCGGTCGCCACGCCGGCGCCCAGGCCGAGCAGGGCCAGGCCGATCCCGGCGGTGACCGAGGCGATCCAGCGCCGCTCCGGGTCGGGGTGGGCGTCCGGGCCTGCGGCCAGCGCGGCGGTGATCGCGGCCAGGTTGACCGCGTGGCCGCCTGCCGGGGCGCCGAGCACGGTGGCGAGCCCGGTCACCCGCAGCGCGGAGCCCAGCGGGGCCCGGTAGCCGTACCCGGCGAGCACTGCGGTGCCGGGCACGTTCTGGGCGGCCATGGTGACCAGGAACAGCGGCAACGCGAGCCCGACGACGGCGGGCAGCGTCCAGGCCGGCGCGGTGAACGCGACGACGGGTGCGGCGTCCAGCCGGGCCGGGCCGGTGGTGGTGAGCGCGATCGCGACCACTGCCACGGCGAGCGCGCCCGGTACCGCCCAGCGGCGGGCGAACCGGTGCAGCAGCAGCCAGACCAGCACCACCGGCCCGGCCAGCCGGGGCACCTCGACCAGGGCGCGTACCGGTGCCGTACACAGCGGCAGCAGCACCCCGGCGAGCATGGCGGAGGCGATCGGGGCCGGGATCGCGGCGACCGCGCGGCCGAGCGCGGGGATCAGCCCGGCCGCGACGATCAGCAGGCCGGCGAGCAGGAAGGCGCCGACCGCTGCGGGCCAGCCGCCGGGGACCGGCCCGGTGGCCACGAGCAGCGCCGCGCCCGGCGTGGACCAGGCGATGGCGAGCGGCAGCCGGTGCCGCAGGCCGAGCCAGACCGCGCAGGCGCCGCTGGCGACGCAGAGCGCGAGCAGGCCGGAGGCGGCCTGGTCCGGTTCGGCGCCGACCGCGCGCAGCCCGGCCAGGACGACTGTGAACGAGCTGGCGAATCCGACCAGGGCGGTCACCACGCCGGCCAGGACGGGTTGGAGCCGGCCCCCCATGCTCTCCTCCTCCGGCCGTTCCGTTTACGGAACGACACGGTGTAGCACGATAGCCCCCATGACAGCCGCCGCACCAGCCGACGACCGGGGCGCCCTGGAGGTGGGCCGGCGCATCCGCTCGCTCCGCAGCGAGCGGGGCATCTCCCTGTCCGAGCTGGCCCGCCTCGCGGGCGTCGGCAAGGCCACGCTCTCCGGCCTGGAGAACGGCGTGCGCAACCCCCGGCTGGAGACCCTGTACGCGATCACCGCGCAGCTCGGCGTACCGCTGACCGCCGTGCTCGCCACGCCCGACCACGCGCCGACCGTACGCGGGGCCGCGGTCGGCGCCACGCTGCTGGAGGTGTTCGACGACCGGGAGGCGACCTACGAGCTGTACCGGATGCGGGTCGCGCCGGGGCCGGCGCAGCTCTCCCCCGCCCACTCCGACGGCGTGACCGAACACGTGACGGTCTTCTCCGGCGTGCTCCGCGCCGGCCCGGCCGACGCCCCGCTGACCGCCGGTCCCGGGGGCTACCTGCGGTGGACCTCCGACGTGCCGCACACCTACGCGGCGGTGGGCGAGGAGGAGGTCCACGCGAGCCTCCTGCTGCGCTATCCTCGTCCGTCCACACCGGACAGTTGACGTATACCCAGGATGCAAGCTGATGACATTTCTTTCAGCAGACCCGCCAGCGCGTGCAGACGCGGACCCGTTCTTCTTGGCAAGCTTGTCCTCATGACGCTCATCCTCCGCTCGGCCATCCTCAACGACGTCGGCCTCGTCCGGACCAACAACGAGGACTCCGCCCTCGCCGGTGACCGCCTCGTGGCGGTGGCCGACGGCATGGGCGGGCTCCCCGCCGGCGAGGTGGCCAGCGAGATCGTCATCCGGATCCTGGACGAGCTGACGCCGCCCACCGGCGCCGACGAGGCGGCCGACGCGCTGCGCGCCGTCGTCAGCACCGCGAACCAGCGCATCCGCGCGGCCATCACGGTGGACCCGGCCCGCGACGGCATGGGTACGACGCTCACCGCCGCCCTGCTCGCCGGCGACACCCTGGTCCTGGCCCAGGTCGGCGATTCCCGCTGCTACCTGCTGCGCGACCACGAGCTGACCCAGCTCACCCGCGACGACACGTTCGTGCAGGCGCTCGTCGACCAGGGCGCGCTCTCCCGCGACCAGGCCCGGCACCACCCGCAGCGCTCGCTCGTCACCCGCGCGGTGCAGGGCTCCGACGCGCCGCCCGCCGTCGGCGCGCTCACCGTCTTCCCCGGCGACCGGCTGCTGCTGTGCAGCGACGGCCTCTCCGACTACGTGGAGGACGCCGCCATCGCGGCGGCGCTCGCCACCTACGGGGACCGCCAGCAGTGCGGCGAGCAGCTGGTGAAACTGGCCCACCAGGCCGGCGCGCCGGACAACGTGACTGTGGTCATCTCGGACGTCACCGGGGCGTGAGCGGGCGCCCTTTCCGGTTGCGGACCGCGCCCGGTGCGGTTGGGATGAACGGATGCGCATCCGCCGGCTGGCCGCCGATGAACGACTGACCACCAGCTTCCCGCTCCAGGCGTACGCGTTCGAGGCCTCGCCGATGGGCGCCACCCGCACCGACCAGTTCCGCGCGTACCTGCCGTACAACGCCGGGAACACGACGCTGGTGGCCGAGGAGGACGGGGTCACCGCGGCGGCCGTGTCGGCGATACCGATGCGGCAGAACCTGCGCGGCGCGGTGCTGCCGATGGCCGGTGTCGCCGGCGTGGCCACTCATCCGCTGGCCCGCCGGCGCGGCCACGTCCGCACGCTCATGCAGCAGCTCCTCGACGGCGTGCGCGACGAGGGCCACCAGCTCACCGCGCTGCACCCGTTCCGCGCCTCGTTCTACGAGCGCTTCGGCTACATCGGGCTGCCCCGGCGGCGTACCGCGATCTTCAACCCGGCGGACCTGGCGCCGCTGCTGCGCGCCGAGCTGCCCGACGAGCTGCTCTGGGAGCGGATCGGCGCGGGGTATGCGCGGTGGCGCGCGTACACCGAGCGGTGCCTGCGCGAACGCCACGGCTTCGCGGTCTTCCCGGACTTCCGGGCAGTCGGCCTGCGCGACCGGGACGACCGCTGGCTGGTCAGCGTGGTGCGCGGCGGCGAGACGGTCGGCGCTGTCACCTACCGCATCGACGACCACGCGGGCACGCTGTTCGCCGACGACCTGCTGGTCGACGACGCTTACGCCCGCGCGTCGGTGCTCCAGTTCTTCGCCCGGCACGTCGACCAGGTGGCCCGGATCAGCGTCCAGGTGACCCCCGACGAACTGCCCGAGCTGTGGCTCACCGACCTCGACGTGCAGGTGGAGGCGCGGGTGGCCCGGCCCGACCCGACCGCGCCGATGGCCCGGCTGCTCAGCCTGGACGCGCTCGCCGAGCAGCCGGTCGGGGTCGGCCGGGTACTGCTCGAGGTGGTGGGCGACCGCTGGCTCGCCGGTCGCCACCTGCTCGACGGCACCACGGGCAAGCTCGCGGTGCTGCCGGCGCAGACCGCCGCCGAGAGCAGCGTGCCGACCGCGCGGCTCACCGCCGCCGGGCTTTCCGCCCTGGCGTACGGGGTGCTCGACCCGGCCGAGGTGGTCGTACGCGGACTGGGCGAGGTACCCGTGGACGCGGCCGGTGAGCTGCGCCGCCTCTTCCCCCGCGAACTTCCGCACCTGTTCGCCGACTTCTGACCCGGTTGACGGCACGCGGCCGGGGGTAGGGTCCAGCGCGTGCCGGAGTGGCTGGAAGCGGGATTCTGGGGCCTGCTCGCCGGGTCGGCCCTGCTGATCGGGGCGGCCGTCGGGTTCTTCGCGCGCGTACCGCGCCGGATGACCGCCTCGGTGATGGCGTTCGGGGCGGGCGTGCTGCTCTCCGCCGTCTCGTTCGAGCTGATCGACGAGGCGCACGAGCAGGGCGGCCTGCGGCCGGTGGTGATCGGCGCGGCGATCGGCGCGCTCGCGTACACCGGGGCGAACGTGCTGCTGGCCCGGCACGGCGCGCGGCACCGCAAGCGTTCCGGCGACGAGCAGCCCTCCGAGCAGGAGCAGCCCGGCTCGGGTACGGCCATCGCGGTCGGCGCGCTGCTCGACGGCGTACCCGAATCGGTGGTGATCGGCGCGAGCCTGCTCGCCGGCGGCCCGGTCAGCCTGGTCACCGTCATCGCGGTGTTCCTCAGCAACGTGCCGGAGGGGCTGTCCAGCGCGGCCGGCATGCGGCAGGCCGGGCGTACCCGGCGCTACGTGTTCGGGCTGTGGACGGCCATCGCGTTGATCTCCGGCGCGGCGGCGCTTGCCGGGTACACACTGCTGGGCGGCGCGCCGCCCGAGGTGCTGGCGACGATCACCGCGCTCGCGGCGGGCGCGATCCTCGCGATGATCACCGACACCATGGTCCCGGAGGCGTTCGCCGACGCGCACCTGCTGGTCGGGCTGATCACCGTGCTCGGTTTCCTTGTCGCGTTCGCGCTCTCGCACGCCTGACCGTCGCACGCGGTGCCGTTGGCGCTGCCTGCCGCCGCGCGGTTCCGACTCGGGCTCGGGCTGCGGCTCCGGTGCCGGCTGTAGCTGTGGCTGCGGCGCCGGTGTCGGCTGCGGCTGCGGCTGCGGCGCCGGCTTAGCGGCGGGTTAAGGATCGGCTGTGGAGTCGTGCCGGGGCGGCCGGTCCTCCTAGCATCGGGCGGTGCGCGTGAAGTCGGCTGTCACTCTGCTCGTCCTCGCCCTGGCGACGGCGACGCTGCCCGCCTGCGGCGGCGAGGATCAGGCCGTCGCGCCCGCCGCCGGCGCCGCCGGTTCGTCGGCCAGTCCGGCAGCCGCCCCGTCGCCCACCCCGGACGAGCGTTCGGGACTGGGTAGCGCCCGGCCGAGCCCCACCCCCGCCACCGTGGCGTTCCGCGCCGGCAACCCGGCCGGCCGGGCCGCCGTACCGGCAGAGGCGCGACCGGTGGACACCTCACGCCCGACCCGTACCGTCGGCAGCGGCACCCCGGCGAGCTGCACCTCGGAGGCGGTGGTGAAGGCCGTCGCGGCCGGTGGTCTGATCACCTTCGACTGCGGGCCCGCGCCGGTCACCATCGCCATGAAGGCCACCGCGAAGGTGGTGAACTCGCACGGCCCGCGCGTCGTGCTGGACGGCGGTGGCACTGTCACGCTCAGCGGCGGCGGCAAGCGCCGGATCCTCTACATGAACACGTGCGACGAGGCGCAGGGCTGGACCACCTCGCACTGCCAGAACCAGGACCACCCGCGGCTCACCGTGCAGAACCTGACGTTCGCCGACGGGGACGCCACCGGCGAGCGGACCGAGGGCGGCGGGGGCGGCGCGATCTTCGTACGCGGTGGGCGGTTCGCTGTGATCAACTCACGGTTCGTCGGCAACCGCTGCGACCGCACCGGCCCGGACCTCGGGGGCGCCGCGCTGCGCGTACTGAGCCAGTTCGAGAACAAACCGGTGTACGTGGTGAGCAGCACCTTCACCGGCGGGGTGTGCGCCAACGGCGGGGCGCTGAGCAGCATCGGTGTCTCCTGGACGGTGCTGAACAGCGTCTTCCGCGACAACCGCGCGGTCGGTACCGGCGCGAACCCGGCCCGGGGCGGCACACCGGGCGGCGGCAGCGGTGGCGCGATCTACTGCGACGGCAACGAATTCGCGGTGCGGATCGCCGGCACGGTGATCGAGGACAACAGCGCGAACGAGGGCGGTGGTGCGATCTTCTTCGTCAGCAACAACCGCACCGGCACCCTGAAGATCGACAGCAGCACCCTGCGGCGCAACCCCAGCCGAGGCTTCGAGACAAGAGGCCACCCCGGAATCTTCTTCCTGGGCGCCCAGATCTCCTGACCCGCCCACACCCGCGCCTCGCCCTGCGCTGCCTCGCGCGGCTCGGCTCGCCTCGTCGATCATGAAGTTGGCGGCCTCCCCGTCGGCGTGTCGTGCCGTCAACCTCATGATTGCCGCCTGAGCACCCGGCCTGCGCACGCCGCTCCCACCCCACCCTGTCGATCATGAGGTTGACGGCTCCGTCATCGGCGTGTCGCCCCGCCAACTTCATGATCACCGAGCAATCCCCGCCTGGAGAGTGGCCGCTCCGCCCTCGCGCCTGCCCCCCTTGGGCTCGGTGATCAAGGGGTTTGTGTCCTGGTTGATCTCTGCGCGCGACACAAACTCCTTGATCAACAGGGCGAGGGCGGGGTAGGGCGAGGCGGGGTGGCGGCGAGATAGGGCGAGGGCGGGGTGGCCCGAGGCTGGAGCCGGATCGGACAGGTGGCGGGCAGGCGAAGGGTGGGGTCAGTAGGGGTTGGGGTGGCCGGGGAGGTGGCCTCTGGCCAGGGCGGCGGGCCGGCCGGGGAGCGTCGGGTCGGGGGACAGCGGCGGGGAGTCGGTGCCGGCCCGAGCGGCCATGCCGGCGAACAACTCCTTCAGGGCGGTCACCGTGTCGATGCTCGGGCTCCACCCGAGTTCGGTCTCGGCGCGGTGGCTGGACATCAGCGGCACGTTCAGCGCCAGGTCGACCCACCCGGTGTCGACGGGTTGCAGCCGCGCCCGCCAGGTCAGCGCCGCCGCGGCCCGCAGCACCGGCACCGCCACCGGCAGCGTCCAGCCGTGGAAGTGCCGGGCCACCAGCTCCGGCGTCAGCACCGGGTCGGCCGCCACGTTGAAGGCGCCGCTCGCCTCCCCCACGACCGCCCGGGCGTACGCGTCCGCCACGTCGTCGGCGTGCACCGCCTGCATCCGGAGCCGCCGGTTCGAGGGCACCAGCGGAATCCGGCCGTACCGCAGCAGGCGCACCGGCACCAGCGGGCCGAGGAAGTAGCGGCTGATCTCCGTACCGGCCTCCCGCTGGAAGATCAGCCCGGGCCGCAGCCGTACCACGCGCAGCTTCGGGTGCTCCCGCTGCACGCCGTCGAGCAGTGCCTCGACCTCCGCCTTGTCCCGGCTGTACGACGACGTCTCCACCCCGGTCGCCGGCCAGTTCTCGCTGACCGGGTGGTTCTTCGGGCCGGGCGCGTAGGTGCCGACAGACGAGGCGTACACCAGGGCCGGAACGGCGACCCGGACGGCGGCCTCGATCACCGCGCGGCTGCCGCCGACGTTTGTCCGGTGGAGCGTGCGCCGGTCGTGGCTGGGCTGGATCTGCCAGGCCAGGTGCACTACCGCCCGCGCCCCGGCGAAGATCCGCACGAGCTGGTCGGCGGCACCGGGTGCACCGATGTCGCAGGAGTGCCACTCCACGTCGTCGTACGGCTCACCGGCGTCCGGCCCGGGCAGCCGGCGGGCCACGCCGACCAGCTCGGTGCCCGCCTCCCGCCGCAGCCGGCGCAGCACCGCCGTCCCCACGTTGCCGGTCGCCCCCACGATCACGATGCGCATGAGGGGTGCGGTACCCGCTGAACCGGGCAGCAACCGCTCACGGACGGGGGTTCGTGTTCAGCGGCAGCCCGCACAGCGTCTGGTTCCGGCCCGGCAGCCAGGCGTGCACCTCACCGCCGGGCCGGCGTACGCCGTCGTCGCCCGGCACCTCGCGGGACGCCGCCACAGCGGCGGTGCTCGTGACTCGCATGGTCGCCCAGGTTCCCCGGCCGCCGCCGTTCACGCCCGGCAACGACAACCCCTGGGGTACGCGGGCGCAGCGCGTACTCCCGTGGTGGTAGCCCGATCGACGACTCCGGGGCGACGACCGGTGGCGATGCCCGTCCATACGCTGCCGCCGTCACCACTTGCCGCGACCCGAGGGAGTCCCAGAATGTCCATGCACCTGCTCGCCGGCGCAGTCGCCCCGGCCGCGCACACTTCGCTCGCCGCCGGGGGCATCGGCGGCTCCGGGCGGGTCGGCGCCACTGTCTTCGCCGTGGTGGCCCTGGCCAGCGTGGCCGTCGGCGGACTGGCACTGAGCCGCTCCCGCCGCGGGGCGGGCGAGGGGCGCGTCCAGGCCCTGGTGGCTGCCGCGGCGGGAGTGGTCGGCCTGGTCCTGAGCGCGTGGCACCTGGCGCTGACCACCGAGGGCCTCGGCAGCGGCCAGGGCCGGGCCGGCGCGGTCGCCGGGGTGGCGCTGGGGCTGATCGGTGCGGTGCTGGGCGGGGTGGCGCTGGCCCGTTCCCGGCGCACCGCCTGAACCGGTCGCTGGCGTCGGCCCGGCGGCTCGGTCAGGAGGCGGTGAGCCAGCCGGGGACGGTGAGCCCCGACTCGTACGCGAGCACCACCAGCTGAGCCCGGTCCCGTACCCGCGTCTTGGTCATGATCCGGCTGACGTGCGTCTTCGCGGTGGCCGGGCTCAGCACCAGCCGGGCCGCGATCTCGTCGTTCGACAGGCCGGCGGCGACCAGGGCGAGCACCTCCCGCTCCCGCTCGGTGAGCGCGTTCAGCCGGGGGCCCGGGTCCGGATGTCGGGTCCGGGCGGCGAACTCGGCGATCAGCCGGCGGGTGACGGCCGGGGCGATCAACGCGTCGCCCCGCGCCACCACCCGCACGCCGTGGATCAGCTCCGCCGGCTCGGTGTCCTTGACCAGGAAGCCGCTCGCGCCGGCCCGCAACGCGCCGTAGACGTAGTCGTCCAGGTCGAACGTGGTCAGGATGATCACCCGGGCGGCGGTGCCGGCGACGATCTCCCGGGTGGCGGCGAGCCCGTCCAGCAGCGGCATCCGGATGTCCATGAGGACGACGTCCGGACGCAGTTCCCGCACCAGCCGTACCGCCGTGGCGCCGTCGGCGGCCTCGCCGATCACCTCGATGCCGTCCTCGCCGTCGAGGATGGAGCGGAAGCCGGCGCGTACCAGAGTCTGGTCGTCGGCGAGCAGCAACCGGATCATGTCGTCTCCCCCTGTGCCGCGCGTGGCGCCGGGATCGGCAGCAGGGCGGGCCGCAGCGGAAGGCGGGCCCGCACCAGGAACCCGCCGTCCGGACCCGGCCCGGTGGTGAGCGAGCCGCCCAGCGCCCGGGCCCGCTCGCCCATGCCGAGGATCCCGTTCCCGGGCGGGCCGGCGGGACCGGCGCCGTCGTCCGCCACCTCCACCAGCACCTCGTCGCCGTCCGGCACGACCCGGACCACCGCCGTGCTCGCGCCCGCGTGACGGCTCACGTTGGTGAGCGCCTCCTGGACGATCCGGTACGCGGACAGATCCACCTCCGGCGGCAGCGGCCCGGTCTCCGTCACCTCGGTACGCACCGTCAACCCGCGCCGCCCGGCCGTCGTGACCAGCTCGTCGAGGCGGTCGAGACCGGGGACGGGGTGGCTCGGCGTCGTACCCTCCTGCCGGAGCACGCCGAGCGCCGCCCGCAGCTCGCGCAACGTCTCCCGGCTCGTCTGCTTGATCACCGTGAGTGCCTCCGCCGACCGCTCCGGATCGGGCCGGTGCAACGCGGCGCTCGCCTGCACGCTGATCAGCGACAAGTGGTGGCCGAGCAGGTCGTGCAGCTCGCGGGCGATCCGTAGCCGCTCCTCGGTGGCCCGGTGGCGGGCCTCCTCCTCCTTACGCTGCTCGGCGGCGAGCACCCGGGCCTGCACCTCGGCGAGATAGGCCCGCCGGTTGCGGGTCACGCCGACGATGACCGCGACCAGCCAGCCGGCGTGCAGCAGCGTCGCGCCGTTCCCACTGACACCGGTCCGGGTGTAGCTGTCGGCCACGGCGAAGGAGACGACAGAGGCCAGGCCGAGCCCCACCGCGACCGCGAGGTGCCCCTCGTCGACGACCGTGTACAGCGCCACGACGAACACCAGCATGATCGGCCCAGGGCGGTGAAGCAGGGCGCCGTACGCGGCGACAGCGGCCAGCGCTGCCACACCCACCGCCACGGGGTGTCGCCGGCGCAGGTAGAGCGCGCCGGAGGAGGCCAGGACGACGAGCAGCGCCACGAACTCGGCGGTGGTGTCGATGCCCTCCGACTGCACCACCAGGCCGAGCAGGGCTACCAGGGCGACGGCAGGCACCAGTGCGGCTTTTGTCTTGAGGCCGTGCCGGTGCCAGCTCGACATTGCCGAAGCGTAGCGGTCCGGGGACGCAGCGGAGGGCCCCGAAGCGGCGTCGTGTGGTGCCGGAGTGCGGTCGGGAGGGTCGGTGCGCGACGCACGCCGGGCTGATCGGGTTCGGGTAACCTGTGCCGTGCGGGCCGCTAGCTCAATGGCAGAGCTGTGGACTTTTAATCCATAGGTTCAGGGTTCGAGTCCCTGGCGGCCCACTCAACAGCGCATCTGAGCTGCGGGAAGATGCCAATCGGGCACAACTGGCCGAACCCGGCAGCCGCATGCGGCTTGACGAGTGCGCGCAGACGATGCGGCAAGCGTCCAGTGCTGGCTGTCGCCAGGCTACCGATTCGCGCTCTCATACACCGATATCGGCAGATTGAGCCACCACCCAGCAGCGGTCCGGGCGGGTGGGGGGACGTCGATACGATCGCGGATACGTCGGAGAATAGTCATGTTTCGTGAGATGCCGAGGCCGTAGATCAGTGCGTCCAAAACAGATGCGCTTGTTCTGCCTCCACTACGGTGCCAGTGTCGAGCGTGCTGGTTGATGGCAGTTGTCCAGTAGTGGTCTGAACTACTGCCGCCGAGGTGTCCGAGCGTTGATGCTGCGGCGAGAACGAGTTGAGGCGGAAGGCCAGGCGCCAAGGTGAGCTGCTCAACGAGGGCGCGCTCCTTGTCGCTTCCGAGGATGCGCAGTGCTTCGATCAGTGTTCGAGCGACCCCTGTCTCACCGCCGCGGACCTGGTTGACTACTTCAATGGCCAGGCTGGCGGCCAGCGGTGCACGGTACGGCGTTCCGAAGGGCAGGAGCGCCGCGTTCAGCCGTACATCGAAGACAGGGCTGAACAGCATCTCCTCGATGAGGTCGGGCAGCAGCGTGTCGAGGAAGCGCGGAACATGACTCGCCATTCTTGCGACGGTCGAGTTGGCGATACCTTCAGCCAAGACGCGCTTCGGGCTTGACTCCGGCAACGACCCGCGTGCCGCGACGTCGTTGTGGAAGGCCGCTTCGCGCAGCCGCCGACGGAGATCGGATGGCAGGTCCGCCGGAATCCGCCGGATGAGTTCGGCAGCGAGCAGGCGTGCGTCTTCATAGTGGGTAGGGTTCGTGGCAAAGTCGTTGACGATTGGCACCAACTGCCGTACCTGGGGTTCGCTGAAGTGCCCAAACCGCAGCTTGCGTACGCAGGCAAGAAGAGCGCCGTACTGAGCCCGGCCGTTAGTGGGCTGGGCGAGTTGCTTGAGAACATGTGCGGCTGCGTCTGGATGCGGACTGGCATCGAGCACACTGACCGTCTCGATGAACACCTGGTTGGTGCGATCAGCCGCGAGGCTGCTGCACGCAGCGACCGCCGATTGCTGGCCGAGTGGGTGGCCGAGCAGGCGATTGAGGGCCTCGTAGCGCTGAGCCCAGGCCACGCCATGAGACACGATCATCTCGGCCAAAAGTCGCTCCGCGATATGCGCCCACCTGGATCGCGGCAACATCACCGGACCGGTGCCAGCGAGCAGAGCGGTCAACTCGTCCCACTGCGCCCCAGTCACCACGTCGTCGGACTGGACGGACTCCAGTAGTTCGGCTATCCGGTCGACGGCTGCTGACTCATCCCGGCGCGGCCGCTGCAGCATCGGCGCATCCCCGGGCGAGGCGGCGAAGTAACGGCTGATTGCATCGATCAGCACAGTCAGCTGATGTGCCGGCACCTGCAGTAGTTCCTCGTACCGCCGGACCGCCAGGTGGGGTACGCGGACCTTTGCCGTCTCCCAGCGGGAGATCCGATAGACGCTCGTGTGCTCCCGCCAGCAGCCGCCTTGAAAGTCCGCGGCAAATCCCGCCTCTCGCTGCCAGCGCGCTTCTGGGCCGTAGAGGCGGTTGACCCGAAGCAACCAACCGACCCGGTGCTGAAACGTGCCCTGCGGCGTACGCCGCGGCGAACGGTACGGACGGCCGCGACCACCGGCCGAGCCACTCAGAGCACCCACTGACCATTTATTGCACTAGCCAGCTCGACGTGCAAGCGGCCGAACGACCCCAGAGAATTGCCCGATCATTGAACCTAGTCGTCGGCGGGCTAGAGAACCGACCATTGATGCCCGCCTTAGCAGCCAGGGAGGCCAGCCATGAGAGACACTCTGCTCCTACGGTGGGTTACGCGCGCCATCGCAACCACAAGCATCCTGGCAGGGGCGGCCATCGTCGCACCCGGGCCTGCGCAGGCCGCTACTGGCTACGTGTATCTCGTCACCCCGAGATGGTGGGGGTGGTGTCCCGGCAACGGCAACTATGTGACGGGCGTGAACTATGCCGTCTCGAACGTCAGCAGCGGCGGAGACAGTGGAGACGACATCGTCTACGCCAAGGTCAACCTGAACCAGGCGCAGGATGTCGTGATGGGAGTCCAGTGCGCCAAGAACACCCCTCAGGGATCGAGCGCGTCGATTACACCCACACGAAGTGGCCAGACGTTCTACATGGGTTTCCCAACAGGTTCGTGGACCGCCGGATGATGCCAGGCCGCAATTACTGCCGCGGCCAGGGTTCCGCATGGCGCGATTCCCCGCTCCGGTGTTCCCGGGTGCGGGGACCGTGACCACACGCTCTTACCACCTTGCTCATGAGCATTACGGACCAGAGTTGCCTGGATGATCCACTTCGAGCAGTACATGATCTCGCGCGCACAAGGCGCTCATCCATCTTGAGCGACGGGTGCATGCCCTTGCCACCGGCCGGCGTGCTGCACCGTCGCCTCCTCGGCTGGACCAGAGAGGACCGGTGAAGAGCATCAACGATGTCGTCAAGGGCATGACGGGGATTGCCACTGACCGATTGCCGACTGCGACGCCGCTCAGTGCGTCGGTCAGTCGGCAGGGTCCGGATGGGTGGCCTCTTCCGCTGCGGCCAGCATCTCGTTGATCCGCCGGAGCCGCTCCTTCAGATCAGCCGTCACCGCGTCCGGATCCGCACCCGCTCGGACGGCCGCCGCGCCCGCCTCGCGCAGCTCCGACGTGAGATATTCGCGCAGCTCGGCGGAGGTCGGATCCTCGTCCATGGTTGCGCTCCTGTCGGCCGTAGAGTCGAGCCCACCGCCAGCATGCCCGCAATCAGCGGCCACCGGCAGGCCGTTTCCGATCAAGACAGGGTCATGCTTTCGGACTACGACGTTCATCCGGATCTATCGTCCTGTCGACCCTCCGTTGTGGACCAATCGGGGATAACCCGACCTCTGAGCCGCGCATCGCCTCGACTGACCGTCGACTGAAACGATTCATCTCGCCGTTCACCGTGCGCAATTCCCTGGTCCAAGGTGAGTCACCTTCGTTGGTCCACTATGAGGAGGGTGCGGTGCTCGGATCGCCCCACACCGACGGCGTCGACGAGGTCCGGGATCTGGCGCGCCAGGGTTTGCTGGCTACCACGATCGCGGGCGCCTCTGGTCCGCGCCGTTCGCGGCTCACCGGTGCGACGTACTCCATCGCCTGGCCGGTCGTGTATCAGCGACTCACCCGCAAGATCGAGATGCGCCGGGGTCATGTCAGCTGCGCCGCCTCGGTGCGACACCTGGCGGCCGAATGCCTGGACCGGTTCGAGAACGACGTCGAGGCTGTGGTCGACGACGTGGCCCGCAAAGCGAGCGCACGGATCGAGAACCTGGAGGGCTGGATCGCCAGCCGTCTGATCCCGGCCACTGTCGATGCCCACCGGCGACGACGTGGTGAGCACGGGGCGTTGCAGCGTCCCCGCGTGCCGGCCTGGCTGGCCGACGAACTGGGCCGTGAGCCGTGGCTGCTCGATCTGGCTACCCAGATCCTGCTGTGGGCGGGTACGCCGGCCACCGCCGGCTACGAGCTGTGGCCCACCGAGAGCTGGGTGGTACGACGCTGCGAGCGGCACGGTGGCTGGTCGACGTACGGCGAGACGGACCTGCAGGCCGACATCCGCACCGTCCTGCACGCCATGAGCAGTCGTCCGCAATGGTACGAGCAGTACGTCGAAGGGCCGCTCGGCCACAAGCAGGCTCCGGTCGCCTCGTCGGCGCTCCTCGACGACCGGGGCGACGTCCCGGTCGACGCCGAGGCCGAGAACGAGCGGTTACTCACCGCGCTGGCTCACGGGGCCGTCCAACTCATCCGGGTCCGCCTCGCCCGGGGCGAGGCTGCGCCGACAGTGGTGGCCGAGGTGCTCGACACGGTCTTCGGCGCGGACGCGGGTGGAGGTCACCTCGGGCGCGCGTACGACGACCGCCTGGAGCGGGTGCTGCGTGACAGCAGCGAACTGGACCGGATCGTCGCCACGGTGCTGGATATCATCGAGATCGGGCGCGGTCGATAGCTTCGACGAAGGACGGTGAACGTGCCCGAGGAGCCGGTGTTCGTCGGCCGCGACCACGAGCTGAACACATTGCGGCGCCGCCTGTCCGAGGCGGGGCAGGGCACGGCCCGTACGGTACTGATCGGTGGAGAGCCGGGAGTCGGCAAGAGCCGGCTCGTGGCCGCGTTCGCACGCGAGGCACGGGAATCCGGCGCCCACGTGTTGTCCGGCGCGTGTGAGGAGCACTTCGGCGACCCGATGCCGTACGCCCCGCTGCTCGAAGCGTTGGAGACGTTCGGCCGGGAGCACGGCGACCAGGAGGCTGCGGAACTCGGCGGCCCGGCGTACCGGAAGTTGACCGCCTTCTTCGATCTCGAGGGCGACGCCATGCACACGCCCCAGCAGGTCTTCCTGGCGGTCCGCCGGATGCTCGATCACATCGGGGCAGAGCACCCGGTCGTGCTGATCATGGAGGATCTGCACTGGGCCGACCCTTCGACGCTCGACCTGGTGCGGCATCTGGCCCAGGCGCCCCCGGACGGCCGCCGGCTTCTCTTCGTGTGCAGTTACCGCGCCAACCCCCGGCGCGGCGACTCACTGTGGCAACTGCTGGCCGGCACGACGTTCCTCCGCCGCACCGAACGCTTCGAACTTCCGGCCTTCACGCTCGAGGAGATGCGCTGTCTCGTCGCGGCGGGCAGCTCCGGGCGGGTCGATTCACGACTCGTGGAGCGCTGCCTGCGCTGGTCCGACGGCATCCCGTTCTACGCCGAGCAGTTGGTGGCCGCCGGCGCCCTCGCCGGTCGGGACGAAGACGTCCAGCTGCCACCGGACATCCGCTCGGTGATGCTCGCCCGCCTGGGTGGTCTGAGCGAGGAAGCTCTCAAGGTGCTACGGGTCGCGGCTGTGGCCGGGCGGGCGATGAGCCGGCGGCTGTTGCGGACGGTGAGCGGCTTACCGGCCGAGACGTTGCGGGACGCGTTGCAGGAGTGCTTCGACCAGCAGATGCTCGTTGCCGGCCAGGAGGACAGCTACAGCTTCCGGCACGCCTTGCTGCGCGAGGTGGTCTACCAGGAGACGGTCCGGGACACTCAGGTGGATCTGCACACCGCGATGGCCGAGGCGTTGGCAGCCGACCCCTGGTTGTCACTGATCGACGGCTCGGCCGTAGCCGAGCAGGCCAGCCACTGGTATCAGGCGGGCGCCTGGCCGCAGGCGCTCACGTACGCCGTGCAGGCCGGCCGGGCAGCAGCCCGGACGTTGGCGTTCTCCTCGGCCGAGGTGCAGTTCGACCGAGCCCTGCGGTTGTGGCACCGCGTCGCCGATCCGCAGGCCCGAGCCGGTGTGACCCGCTCGCAGCTACTCGCCGAGGCGGCCGAGGCGGCCCGCTGGTCCGGACGGGTCGACCAGGCCCTGGAACTCGTCGAGGAGGCCATCGACGCACCCGACAACGACGGCGACCCCGATCGGCTCGGCGAGATGCACGAGCGACGCGCCACCTACCTGTGGGAAGCCGGCCGGCGGGCCGAGTCCGGTGAGGTGTTCCGCGAGGCGGCCACGTTGCTGGCCCACAGCCGCCCCTCGGCCGTGAAGGCTCGGGTTCTGGCCGGGATCGCGCTCGCCCACCTGCAGGCCGGGCACTACCAGGAGGGCCGCAGGACCGCGGACAAGGCGTTGACCATGGCGACCACGGTCGAGGATGAGGCCGTCCGAGGGCGGGCCCTCAACATCTCCGGCCTGGCCCTCGGCATGCTCGGCGATCCGGAGGGCGAGGTGCGGCTGCGCCGGTCCATCGAGATCGCCAGGTCGGCCAACCATATCGAGGATCTCTTCCGGGCCTACGGAAACCTGGGTCTGGTCCTGGAGCACGCCGGGCGCCTGCGGGAATCCGCCGAGGTGACGATGGCGGCGTTGGACGAGGCCCGTCGGTTCGACCTGGCCGGTACGCGGCAGGGAACGGTGCTGGCCAACAATTCGAGCGCCGCGCTCGTGCTGCTGGGTGAGTGGGACGACGCCGAAAAGATCATCACCGAGGTGACCCTGGACCGGCTGCCGGCCGAAAGCCTCTATCCGCGTCTCACGCTCGCCGAGATCAAGGTGGCGCGTGGCGATCTCCACCAGGCGCGCGAGTTGCTCACCTCGATCGAGAACGTGGAGCACGGCGAGGACCCTCGGTTCCTGGGCCCGTTGCACGGAGTCCGAGCGGAGTTGGCACTCGCCGAGAACGATCTCGCGCGGGCGGCGGACGAGGTGCTCCGGGGCGTGGCGGCGGTGCGTGGAGGTGAGAACGCGCTCGAGCTGCTGCGCCTCTGCGCGGTGGGGATGCGCTGCGCGGCCGACCGTGCGACGGTCGATCCGCACGGCGCAGCGGCCGACGGCGACCGGATCGCCCTTCTCGCGTCGGATGCTCGCCGACAGCCGGCGAAAGACGAGATCGACCAACTCGTGTTGCTCTGCAAGGCCGAACGGCTGCGTATCCGAGGCGCGGACACCGCCACCGGCTGGAAGCGGGTCGCGCACGGCTGGGCGAGACTCGACCGGCCCTACCCGGCCGCCTATGCCCACTGGCGGCAGGCCCTGGCGCTCGCGGCCGCCGATCCGAAGGCAGCCCGCGAACCGGCGCGCAACGCCTACCAGGTGGCGAAGACTCTCGGCGCCGTGCCCCTGCGCGACCGGGTGCGGCAACTCGCCGCGAGGATCGGCCTCGACCTCGCCGACCGCCCGGCGCCGGCCCGGCGCCCCTTCGACCTCACCCCGGCGGAACTGGACACCCTTCGCCTTCGCTACGAAGGTAAGGACCCGGTGGGTATCGCAAACGCCCGCGGCGTGGCGAAGCGGACCGTGGACAAGCAGCTCGAACGGGTGTACGCGAAGCTCGGCGTGCACAGCGCCGTGGAGGCGATCGCCCTCGCCCGTCGCGAAGGGCTCTTCGACTGACCACACGCCCGCCTGTCCGTCAGTGACGGGCATGACGCGAAAAGCTCTGTTGATCGGTGCGCAGACCCACGGCCTGGCCGGCGTACTCAACGACGTCGACGCGATGGAGCAGGCGTTGACACCGCGCGGTTTCGACGTCCAGCGGCTGGTCACTCCGTACGCTACCCGGGCCGGGATTCGCGACGCCTACGAGAAGCTGACCGCCGACGCCGGCACGGACGACGCAGTCGTCGTCTACTACAGCGGCCACGGTGGTCGCCTACGGTCACCCGACGGTCGCGACCTGCAGTTCATCGTGCCGGACGACTACGCGGACTCGGACGAGGACGACTTCCGCGGTATCACCGACGTCGAACTCTCAGTCCTGCTCGCCGGGCTCACCGACCGCACCCACAACGTCACCGTGATCTTCGACTGCTGCCACGCCGCGCACATGTCCCGGCAGCCCGAACGGCGGGTGAAGGCGCTGCTGCGGGACGCGCGGGCGCGGTGGCGACCGACGTACGAGAGCGTGGAACGGCAGGTACAGAGGCTGGTCGCCGAAGGCCTTCCGATCGACCGACGACCATTGATCGGCAATCCGCACGCGGTGCGAGTGGTGGCGTGTTCGCCGTCCGGCTCGTCCTGGGAGAGCGTCAACCGGGACGGCGTCGAGATGGGCCTGCTCACCGATGCGCTGTCTCGCGCGCTGCGGGAGACGGACGGGCTGCGGATCAGCTGGGCCGCGTTGGTGGACGCGGTCCGTCGTGAGGTGCAGACGTTCGTGGCCGCGCAGCGACCCGAGGTCGAGGGCCCGTCCGGGCGCCAGCTGTTCGAGACGACCGAAGCGGACGCGCTGGACGCGCTACCCGTCGCGGTCGACGGCCCGGACCGGATCCGGCTGCTCGGCGCGCCGCTGCTCGGTGTCCGGACGGGCGACGAGTTCGCGATCATGCGTGGAGACGCGACCAGCTCGCAGGACGGGCCGGCGATGGGCACGGCGGTGGTCACCCACCTGCTGCCCGCAGCCGCCGCCGCGCGGTTGCGACTCACGGCACCGGGGCAGGCCGTGCCGTCCGACGCTCGCGCGTACCGCACCAGCGCTGCGCCGCCCGCGCTGGCGGTGCGGCTGCCGTCGGACCATCCGGTGACGGCGGAACTCGCCGAGAGCATCGTCCTGCACCCGATGCTACGACTGGCCGCGCAGGACGTGGAGACCAGCGGCGAGGTCACCGTCGAGGTCACCGTCGACGAGCAGGGCCGCCTCGCGGTGCGGGACGAGGCAGGGCCGCTGCACCTGCCGTACCGGCCGAGCCCAGCCGGCGTCGGTGCCGTCGTCGCCAACCTCCGACGGATCGCCCAGGCCACGGCATTGCGGCGGCTGAGCGGCGATCCGAGCCGACCACTACGGCAGTCGGTACGCACCGAGTGGGGCCGCGTGCGCGACGGCCGGGAGACGCCACTCGCACCCTCCGGGGAACTCCTGTTCGCGCAGGCCGACGAGCGGATCTTCTTCCGGGTGACGAACGAGGGCGACCTCGATGTGTTCGTCTCACTCGTCGACATCGGCGTCTCGTACCGGATCGCGCTGCTCACGCACTCCGACCCGAGTGGCGTCCGACTCGAGCCCGGTGCCTCCTACACGTACGGCTGGAACGAGGACCGTAACGAGCTGACCGGCGTCGCCGTCAGCTGGCCGGACGGTATCGACATGTCGGCGACTCGGCCCGAGACCGTACTGGTCCTGGTCAGTGACGGTCCGGTCGACGTGTCCAGCCTGCAGCGGCCGGGCGTACGGGGAGACGGCCGACGGGCGACTGGATCCGGGCTGACCCACCTGCTCGCACAGATCGCCACCGGCGCCACTCGTGAAGTCGGTCCCGAGCCCGCCGGCCAGGTCCGCTACGCCGTGCAACCGATCGATTTCATGCTCAGTCCGACGCCACCTCCCACGGCGGAACGAGCCGTTTTCCTGGTCGACGAGCGGCCCGCGCAGCCGATCCGGCTGCTGTCGCCACGCGGCACGGCGCCGGGAAAGCTCGCCGTCCGCATCGCCGAGCTCGTGGTCCACCGCAATCGGGCGTTGGGCAGCGCGGACATCCGGGTGGACGCGGTGGTGCTCACCGGCGGGTCCGGCGGGCAGCCGATCTATCGCGCGGAGACCATGCGGTTCAGCAACGTACGCGACGGTGACCGCCTACCCCTGGACGACGTGCTCATCTATCACGGGCCGGCCGAGGACTTTCTGGACATCGCGGTGTGGGTCTCCCGGGACACCACAGGCAGCCTGGCGCTCAGCGCGCTACTCGAGAAGAAGCTCACCGACCCGGTGGTGCACGGGGCCGTCGCCGAGGTCGCCGGACTGGCCATGACCGCGCCACACGCCGCCGTCGCGGTCGCCCTCATGGGCGCCGGCGCGGTCCTGGTCAACACGGCCTACGAGCTGCTCACCGGTGTGGTGGGACAGAGCGTCGGGCTCTACCGCACGTCCCTGCTGGCACAGGAGCAGTTCGGGATCGGCCGCCACGTGCGGCACCCACAAGACTTCTCGTTCACGTTCTGCGTGGACGAGGTGGCCTGATCCGTCCCACTCACCATCACGACAAGGAGTACGAGCATGACCAAGAAGCTCATCATCGGCCCGGCCGAGTGGTTCATCGCCGACGCTGACGCATCCGGTGTGGTCCGGCTGGTCCGGGAGGCGATGACCAACCGCACCACCGTCGAGTTGGGGCTGTACGACGGCGCCGGCCGGGCGGTCACCGTCTTCCTCAACGGGGCGACCGCCGCCAGCGTGGTGCTCGCCCTCGACCCGACTCCGCGTCCGCCGAGCGAGATGTCCTGATCGATCGGGGAAGGTACGTGGCCCGTACGTATGCGACGGGCCACGTACGCATTTCCCGGTATCTCCACCGCCACGCCTCGCCCGACCGCGACCCCGTCAAGACGATCGATGCAAACGTCGAGGTACGGAGGAGTTCGCCGTGGTCAATCCCGAAAAGCAACCCGCCACGACGGATGTCGTCCGTGAGCTTGCCCGGCAGGGCGCGCTCGCACGGCATTTCGCGGCATCGGCCGAAGCGGAGCGCCGGCGGCTCCGCGCCGCCGCCGCCGAGCTCGCCTGGCCGCTGATCTTCCTGCGCGTGACCAGGCGGGTGGAGCGTGGGCGTGGGCACCACATCTGCGCCATGGGTGTGCAGCGGCTCTCGCCCGACTGCCTCGACCGCTTCCATGACGACGTCGAGGCGGTTCTCGACGACCTGTTCGCACATGCCGACGTGCCGATCGACAACCTCGAGGGCTGGCTGACCATGCGGATGCGCAGGGCGACAGTGGACGGCTACCGCCGTCGACGTGGTGAACGGGGCGCACCGCAGCGACCGCGCGTGCCGAAGTGGCTGGCCGAGGCGGTGGACCGGGACCCCTGGTTGTCGGACCTGGCCGTGGCGATCCTCGACTGGGTCGGTACCGAGGCCACCGCGGGCTCCTCGTTGTGGCCCCTCTCCGCCTGGACTGCGCGGCGCGCCGCACGCACCGGTGACCACAGCGTCGGAGAGTCGCAGGTCGCCGACGAGATCGAGGTCGTGCTGGCCGCGATGCGGCAGCGCCCGACCTGGTACGAGCGGAACGTGGATGGGCCGCTCGGCCGCAAGCGGGCGCCGGTGCACCTCCCACGGCGTGAATCGTCCGGCGAGTACGCCGAGCCTGAGCCGCTCGCCCTGGTCGAGCGGCACGAGAAGGACGACGCCCTGATGCTCGAGCTCGCCGCTCGGGCGATCGCACTGATGGAGAGCCGGCGGGACGCCGGCGAGGACTTGCGTGTGCTCGTCACGGAGGTCCTGGGCACGGTGTTCGGCGCGCTGCCGGCGGCCCACGGTCTGGACCGGGCTCCCGGCGACGACCCGATGGGTGCGGAGCAGGTCGGCGCCCTGATCGGCGATCCGGATCGTCTCGATCACGTCATCGAGACGGTGCTCGAGCTGTTCGACCGCCCGGATCGTCCGTCAGATCTCTAGAAGGCAGGCCGGAAGGAGCAGCGATGACCAGCCGTGCGGGAGAGCCCGAGCACCTCAGGCGAGCACAGACCGCCGCCCGGATCCAGGAGGTGCTCAGCGCGGCCCATGACGGAAGCCTCGTCGACGTTCGCACGAAGATCGCCGAGATGGACCGCCTCGCTGCGGAGTTCGCCGACGATCCGCTGGTCCGGCGACTGGCCGAGCTCGCGGGGGCCACGCTCGAGATGGTCGCCGGCTACCCCCAGGGCGGCGGAGGCAGGATCGAGACGGCACTGTCGAACCTCAGCGAGCTGGTCGCGGGCAACCCGGAGCTCGACGCGATGCGGGCGATCCTGCCGGACCTCGTCGCCGCCTACCAGGCCAATCAATCCGGCGACGACGGAACGGCACTTGCCCTGTTCGCCGATGTGGCCGAGCGGTCCGCCGATCTTCCGCCGGGACATCCGCTTCGGGAGGCGATGGCTGAGGCCGGACCGATGGCGCAGGCACTGGGCGCGATGAGCAACGGTGAGGTGCCGGTGATCCCCCGGGTACGGGCGGGCGGGTCCGCGACGGACCGCCTGACCCAGCTGGTGGCCTTTGGCGGCATGACGATGCGGCAGGGCGCCGAGACCGACCTGGACACCGTCGACACCGGTCTCGACGCCCTGCGTGAGGCCGTGGTGCTGAGCCCCGACACCCACCCGCACCACGTGTTCCACCTGGCCTCGCTCGCGCTGGGGCTGGCCCATCGCTCGGAAGTGACCGGCTCACTCGCCGACGTCGACGAGGCCATCACGGTGCTGGAGCGCGCCCGCGAGTCGGCCGGTGGTCCGGAACACCCGAACTGGTCGTTCGTCAACGAGATGCTCGCCGGGCTTCGGCGACGACGCGACGAAGCCGGGCCGTCCCGGATCCACACGTTCGAAGGGCTACGCGGCTACACGTGGCGGATTCTGCTGCAACCCGACCCGATGTCCGCTCGCGCCGTCGCCGCCGAGGCGGCCAAGGAGGCGGTGGCGGCCGCCGGCCGATTCCTGATCGACCACCACCCGGCGGACGCGCTACGGGCGCTGGACGCAGGTCGCGGCCTGATGTTGTTCGCAGCCACCGAGCTCCGCGACCCGTACACCCGGCTGGTCGAGGCGGGGCACCGCGACCTGGCCGACCGGTGGCGGGCGGTGGACGAACCGCCGCTGCGGCTGCGCGAGGAGGTTCTCGCGGTGCTGGCCCGGGACACGGGTCTCCTCGACGCGCCTGACCTCGACGAGATCCAGGAGGCGCTGGGCCGGCTCGGCGCGGATGCTCTCGTGTACCTGGTTCCGGCGGAGTCACCAGCACCGGGCTGGGCGGTGGTCGCCCCGACCGAGGGCCCTCCGCGTTTCGTCGCCCTGCCACACCTGTCGATCGCCGCCGGCACGGATGTCGAGCGGTATCTCAACGCCGTGGGGAGTCGAGCCGGGCGTCTCCTCCGCGAGTTCGATCCGATCGACGAACCCGCACTCGCCGAGAGCCTCGACGAGGTGTGCGGATGGGCGTGGAAGGCCGCGATGGGGCCGTTGCTCAAGCCGTACCTCGGCGGAGAGCGCCTGCCGCGCCTCGTCCTCATCCCTATGGGAGACCTCGCCCGCGTGCCCTGGCAGGCGGCGCGCGCTCCGGACGGCAGCTACGCGGTGCAGCATGTCGCGCTGACGCAGGCCGTCTCGGCGCGGATGCTGTGCGACACCGCGGCGGCCGAGCCGATCCCGGTGAGTCCCGGCGGCATGATCGTGGCCGACCCGGACACCGCCGGCCGGGCGTCGGACCTGCGGTCCGCGCGGCTCGAGGCGTACGCGATCCACCAGGTCTTCTATCCGGGCGCGACCTATGTCGGGCGGCGCCCGGACGGGAGCGTCAGTCGTTCCGGCGCGGGCACCGCCGACGACGTGCGCACCTGGTTACGCGCCGACAGTTCCCGGGCCGGCACCTTCCTGCACCTCGCGTCGCACGGCGTCATCGAGACGGCCCGGACATCCGCGTCGTCACGCCTGCTGCTGGCGGAGGGCGACCTTGCCGCGGACGAGTTGATGGGCGTCATGACCGGGGCCGGGCGCCGCCCCATCGCCCTGGTGGTGCTCGCGGCCTGCAACTCCGGCCGGTCGATCCACGGGTACGACGAGGCGTACAGCCTCGGGACGATGTTCATGGCGGCGGGCGCGCGCTCGGTGCTGTCGACGCAGTGGAGCGTCCCCGACCAGGAGACGTCCCTGCTCATGTACATGTTTCACCACTTCCTGACGACCGAGCGACGCGCGCCGTGGGACGCACTGCACCGGGCGCAGCTGTGGATGCTCGACGACGATCGCCGGCCGCCGCGGAAGATGCCTCTCCCGCTGCGCCGAATGCTTGAGGATGCCGACCCCGCACGTGTGGTCGCTTGGGCTGGATTCGTCCACTGGGGACGGTAATGAACGGAGGGCCATGACGCCATGGACGACGACGTGACGAAGCTTCAGGATGATCTGACCCGATTGCGGGGGCCGGCGCGGCTGCCGACCCTGGTGCGGCTCGGCCAGAAGCTGAGCCAGGAGTACTGGCGGATCGGGCCGGGCCAGCCCACCTCACTCGGCAGGCTGTCCGCCTCGATCGATGCGTGGTGTGAGGCCTACCGCTTGGCATGTGCGGGCGACGATCCGGCACGCGGCCAGATCGCGACCCTGTACGGCTGGCTCCTAGCCACCCGCTACACCGCTCACGGGGGCGCTTCACAGGACCGGCAAGTCGCCATGTCCGTGCTCGCCGAAGCGACGAAGTCCGCCACTCTGCCGCCGGTGCAGGCCACGATGGTACCCCTGATCCTGGGCCAGCTGTTCCTCAGCCGGGCGGTCGAGGCGCTGGGCCCGGGCGCTCGCAGCGGGTTCCTCGGCGGTCCGCCGGCGAGTGGGAGCGCGGACATCAGCGAGGCCGCCCGGCTGTTCCGCGAGGTCTTGGCCCGTGAGTCGATCAACCCCGACATCGCCACCGCCGCCCGCACCATGCTCGACATCACGGAGATGATTCAGCCGCTGCTCAGCGGTGATCTGGCCCGCTTCGACCTCAGCAAGCTCAGTCATCTGGCGGCGGAGCTGAGCCACCTGCAACGCGGCATGGGTCCATACCTGTCGTTGCTGAACGCGGACCCGATGGACTACCCGGTCCTCGACATGCCGGGCCCCGCAACGGAGCAGCCGACGATCCCGCCGCGCCGGTCCGCCCCCACTACGCCGACCGGCTCATCCATCACGGCTTCGGCCCGCCGGGTCGCGCGGGAACAACTCGGGGCACTGGTTCCGGACCACGGGCTCGCCGTCTGGGAGCAGGTCCGCGTACTACTCACCACCGACCCCGGGGTGCCGGCCGCTGACCTGGACGCCCTCGTGGGAGCGGCGGCCAACGCGGTCGCCGCCGAGGAGGACGGCCCACCGGTGGAGCACGGCCTCGACCTGCTGCTGCTGGCCGCCGGGTTGTGCCTGCGACACCGACGCGACGGCAGCGGCTGGGGTGACGACGGCGACGAGGCCCCCGACGTCACGCTGTCCACCGCAGCCGACCACCTCGCCGCCGCGTCGGATCGTGTTCCACCTGGTCACCCCGCCGCGATAGTGCTTGTCGAGGCGATAGGCGGGCTTCTGGACGGCATCCGACCGCTGTCCGGGCCGATCACGGCAATCGCCGGCACCTTCTCCTCGTACGCGGAGCGGATCCCCTCCCCGCCGCCCGCGGTGACCGCGCTCGCCGAGTTGTGCCGGGCGGTGGTTGCGCTCCGCGACGACGTACCCGTCGACCTGGAAGCCTTCGCCGCCGCCGTGCCGACGGACCCCCGGCCACCGGCGCTTTCCGTCGCGGTCACGCATGCGCGGCTCGCCGCTGCGGTACGGGCCGGCGAGCCCATCGCCGCCGACCCCGCCCTCGGCGAACTGGCGGGACTGCTCGACGCACTGATCCGGGGCGATCGCGAAGCCCTCAGCGCCTCGGTCGACGCGTTCCCGGGGCGACAGCCGCCGCGGGTGGCCGCGATCCTCGGCGCGGTACGGCTGGAGCTGCACGATCTTGGGGCCGCGATCCCGCTGCTGTCCCGTGCCGCCCGCGCTCTCGACGACAGCGGTCTGCGTACGCGCACCTGGTGGCGGCTCGCCGAGGCGTACCGGCGTCGGGGCGCCGCCGGAGACACCGCGCTCAGTCGCGACGCGGGAGTGAACGCGCTCGGTGGCCCGGACCCGGACCGGTGCCGAGCGGCCCGATTCGCCGGCTGGATGCTCGCCGACGGACAGACCGAGGATGCGTTCGTGGCGTTGGAGGTCGCCGGCGCCGCTCCCGAACGACCGGGCGACCACCTCACCCGTGACGTGTTGGCAGTCGTCATCGGAGTAGAACCGCGGGTGGCGGGCGCCGCAGAACCACCGACACCGGCGATGGTCGCCGCTGCGCTCCGAGAACTCGACGTCGCAGCCCTGCTCTATCTGCATCCGACCGACGACGTGGGACGGACCGCTGGAGTGCTCTGCCTCCACGCCGGGACAGACCGGCTCGACCTGCTCGCCAACGTTCCCGTGGCCGATCCGCTGAACTCCGACGACCCCGGGCTGCCGGCGGTCCTGGGAAGGTGGACCAGCGGCAACCTGCTGATCGCCGCGACCGGCGGTCTCGACCGGCTGGCGCTGGCCGCGGTGCGCACCGGTGGTGGTCGCCGGTTGGCGCAGGACGTCGTGCTGTCGTACGTGACGTCCGGGGCCCAGGCGGTTCGGCTGGCCGCACGACCGGCGCCACCGGTGGATGCCGAGCCGCTCTTCGTCGTCAACCCACGCGGCGACCGTGACCCGTCGATGGCCGACGTCATGGTCGTACGGCGGCTGTTCTACCCACGGTCGGCCTGCCTGGGCAGATCGCTGGAGCCGATCGACGCGGCCGGGACACCGGGCGACCTGCTCAAGCGGCTACCCGGGGCATCGGTGGTGCACCTGGCCTGCGGAATGCGAGGCGACACGCTCGAGCTGGCCGGGGGCCGAACACTGGACATGGCGGACCTCCACGGCGGAGGCGGGCTGGCCGTGTTCATGGAGGGCACCGCACCGAGGCTGCTGGACGCCGGCTTCACCGGGGTCGTCGGCTGGCGATGGGAGGTGCCCGCCCCGATCGCGGCACTCGCCCTGTTCATGGTCCACCTGTACCTGGTCGACCGACGTCTGCGCCCCGCCGCAGCGGTGAACGCCACGCAACGCTGGATGCTCGACACCGATCGGGTACCGCCGCCGTTTCTGACCGGTGCACACATGTACACCGTCATGACGACCGACCTGACCCAGCCGGCCTTGTGGGCTGCCCTGATGTACCACGGTCGCTGACGGGAGCCCGGGATGTCCGAGAGGCTGAAGGAACTGTTGCTCACTGAACTGCGACGCGCGGTAGGCGTCCGGAGCGAGGGTAGTGACGACCCGAACCAGATCACTGCCGAGTTGATCGGCCGGCTGCGAAGGATCAAGGCGATGCAGAAGCAGTGCGAGTACCGACACGGAGGTGGCGGGGAGCGGTGATCGGTCCGCGGGCGGTGCCAGGTTTAGCGGCTTTCGGGATGGCTATGAGGGGGATCGATCCGCAGACCGACGATCGAGGAGAGCGAGAGAGCCGATGGCCAGCGGTGCGATCCCGTCCGACGATCCGACCCGTACCCTCGTCCACGCCCGTCCCGACGACCCCGCCCTCGCGCACCTCGCCATCGCGGGCGGCACCTACACGATCCTGGTCACCGGCGAGCAGACGGCCGGCCGGTACTGCCTGATCGACATGCGTGTTCCACCCGGTGGTGGGCCGCCTCCGCACCGGCACGACTTCGAGGAGATGTTCACGGTGCTCGACGGGGCGGTGGAGTTCACGTTCCGGGGTGAGCAGACCGTCGCGCGGGCCGGGGACACGATCAACATTCCGGCGAACGCGCCGCATTTCTTCCGCAATTCCTTCGACCAGCCCGCGCGGCTGCTCTGCATGTGCACCCCGGCCGGGCAGGACGAGTATTTCCTGCGGGTGGGCGACCGGGTGGACGGTCCCACCTCGCCGCCGCCGGCTCTCACCGACGAGGAGCAGGCCGAGCGCCGGGACCGGGCCGCCGCGCTGGCCGCCGACTACCGCACGGAGTTGCTGATCGGCTGACACCGGGCACAACGCAACGGCTCACCGCCGTGGCCGAGACCACGACGGTGAGCCGTTTTCCGTACGAGGAGGTCAGCTCGTCGCGACGAGCTGGAACCGCTGGTTGGCCTGGCCGTTGCAGGCGTAGAGCTGCACCTGCTGGCCGTTGCCGGTGCCCCAGACGTCGAGGCAGCGGCCGGACTGGACTCCGGTGATGGTGCCGTTGGAGTTGACGTTCCACTGCTGGTTCGCCTGTCCGTTGCAGCTGTAGATCTGGACTGCCGAGCCGTTGCCGGAGCCGGCGGCGTCCAGGCACATCGAGCCGTACACGGTCAGTTGCCGGCTGGAGGTGTAGGTCCACCGCTGGTTGGTCTGGCCGTGGCAGTCGTAGAGCTGCACCCGAGTGCCGTTGCTCTGCGAGGAGTTCGGTACGTCGATGCACCGGCCGGACTGGCTACCGACGATGCGGCTGGCGCCGGTGGTCGGCGGCGGCGTGGTCGGTCCGGCGGTCGGGGTCGTCGTCGGGGTCGCGGTCGCCGTCGTGGTCGGCGTGGGGTTGGGCGACGCGGAGTTGAGGACGTTGAGGACCGAGTTGTACGCGGCCTTCTTGTTGCCGCCGCCGTCGAACAGCAGCGGGCTCTCGCCTGAGCGCCACGAGTCGCTGTCACGCACGCCCCAGACGGTGATGCCGATGCAGCGCGGCACGTTGATGCACGCCTGCGTCAGACCCGCGTACTGACTGGTGGACGAGTTGGTCACGTCGACCTCGGTCAGCGCCACGTCCACACCCAGCGCAGCGAAGTTCTGCAGCGTGGTCTGGAAGTTGCTCGGCAGCGAACTGCCGCCGGTGAAGTGGGTCTGCAGACCCACGCAGTCGATCGGCACACCACGGGACTTGAAGTCCCGAATCATGTTGTAGACACCCTGCGTCTTGCCGTACGACCAGTTCTCGATGTTGTAGTCGTTGTAGCAGAGCTTCGTCGACGGGTCGGCCGCCCGCGCGGTACGGAACGCCACCTCGATCCAGTCGTTACCGGTGCCCTGCAGGTTCGAGCTACGGCGGCTACCGTCCTCATTGAACGCCTCGTTCACCACGTCCCACGCGGCCAGCTTGCCCCGGTAGTGGGCCATCACCCCGTTGATGTGGTCGATCATCGCCTGACGCAGGTTGCTGCCGTTCAGGCTCTGCATCCAACCCGGCTGCTGCGCGTGCCAGGCCAGCGTGTGGCCACGGACCTTCAGCCCGCGCTGGGTTGCCCAGTTGTAGATCTGGTCACCGGAGGAGAAGTTGAACTGGCCCCGGTTGGGCTGGAGCGCCTCCGGCTTCATCTCGTTCTCGGCGGTGATCATGTTGAACTCACGCGCCGCGATGGTGCTGTACGTGGAGTCGTTCAGCCGGTTCGCCGCGATGGCGGTGCCGAAGTAGCGGCCCGACTGCGCGGCGGCGGCACCGAGCGTGCTCTCCGCTGCCTGGGCCAGACTGGGCACCACGAGCGCAGCACCGGCCAGGGCCAGCGCGCTGCTGACGGCGGCCAGCACCACGCGGTGGCTGCGCCTCGGTAGATGTTTCATGACACTCCTCTGCATATCGGACGATGATGCGCTGGCGATGCCCGGCTGGACGCGGGTGGGAGCCGGCGGTGCGCCCACCCCCGCGTCACTGCCCTGAAACTTTTCGAAGATGTACCGGTAACTTCCCTGGGAAGATATCCGCGACGGCACGATCGGTCAATGTCGATGTCGAATCGAACATGGACTCAACCGGCTGATCAGCGCGGGAGTCCATACATGACCATGAGAGCGAAGCGCGACGAGAAGCGCGACGCGGTCCGAAAGTTTCGGAGAATCCGGCGTAGCCGGTCAGTGCTGGGCGGCCGCGTCGTACCGCTCGCGGTTGGCGTGTACCTCGTCCATGTGCGCCTCGGCCCACAGCTTCATGCCGTACATCAGCCGGTGCAGCGACTGGCCGAGGTCGGTCAGCTCGTACGTGACGGTCACCGGCACGCTCGGCGTCACGGTGCGGATGACCAGGCCGTCGCGTTCCAGTGAGCGCAACGTCTGGGTGAGCATCTTCTGGCTGACCCCGGCCAGGCGGCGGGACAACTCGGAGTAGCGCATGACCTGCGGCTCCGCGTTGCGGTCGGGACCGTCGCGGCCGAGCGCGGCCAGGATCAGCGCCACCCACTTGTCGGAGATCCGGTCCAGGAGCTGTCGGCTCGGGCAGCCGGCGAGGAACGCGTCGTACGCCTCCCGCGCCTGCGCCCGCTTCTCCGCCGCCGTCTGCGTCGGCATCGTCCGCCTCCTACCCGGGGGTACCCAACGCACTCCGAAGTGCGTACTTCCCGATGGAAAGTTACCCCTCCATCGTGGAGCAGGGCATCCCTCACGAACAAGGAGACACCATCATGGGTACGCGTACCTTCCGCACTGCCGTCGTCCGCACCCCGGGCGGACCCGACGCCATCGAGATCATCGACGTCCCGGAGCGCGAGCCGGGGCCCGGCGAGGTCCGGGTGGACGTCGCGGCGGCTCCGGTCAACCCGGCCGACCTCGGCGTCGTCGGCGGCTTCTTCCACTCGCTGGGGCTCATCAAGCAGCCGCACCACACCGGCCTGGGCTGGGACTTCGCCGGTGTCGTCGCCGCCGCCGGGCCGGGCGTCGACCTCGCCGTGGGCACCCGGGTCGCCGGGCTCGTCGGCGGGTTCGACCGCGACTTCGGCACGTACGCCGAGCAGCTCGTCGTACCTGTGGCCGACCTGGCGGTCGTACCCGATGATCTGGATCTGGTGGCGGCGGCGACGGTGCCGCTCAACGGCCTGACCGCGGCGCAGATCGTCGACCTGCTCGGCGACCCGCCCGCCGGCGGCCGGCTGCTGGTCACCGGCGCGGCCGGCGCGGTGGGCGGCTACGTCGTGCCGCTCGCCCGGGACCGGGGGTGGCGGGTGACCGGCCTGGCGCGGGCCGAGGACGAGGAGTTCGTGCGCGGGCTCGGCGCCGACTTCACCACCGCCGCCGAGCCGGGCTGGGACGCGGTCGCCGACGCCGCGGTGCTCCAGGACCGCGGGCTCGCGCTGGTCGGTGACGGCGGCGTGTTCGTCGGGGTACGGCCGAACGCCCACCCGGCGGCCGAGCGCGGCGTCACGGTACGCGCGGTCGAGGTGCACGCCGACGGGGTACGCCTGGCCGACCTGCTCGCCCGCACCGCCGCCGGTGAGCTGCCCGCGCGGGTGCACGCGGTGGTGCCGCTGGACCGGGTGGCGGACGCCCACCGGGAGGCGGCCAAGGGCGGAGTACGCGGACGCTACGTGCTGCGCCCCTGACCGCCGCGCGCCCGGTCCAGCACCTCCTCGACGGTGAGCGGGCTGCGCGGATGGTGGGTGAGCGACAGCGGGGTGCGGATCTTGCGGGGCGCGGCGCCCTCGGCGGCGAGGTAGAACTCACCGACGGTGAGGCGGGAGATGTCCGGCACGTCGCCGCCCTTCGCGCGGGCCATCTCCCGGGCCGCCTCGATCTGGATCGGGCTGTTCATCAGGCCGTAGAGCTGGGTCGCCGCATTGCCGGGGATGCGGTTGTGCAGCCCCTTCGGCGCCTGGGTGGCGAAGATCAGACCGAGGCCGTACTTGCGGGCCTGGGCGGCCAGCGCCAGTGTGCTCTGGGTGCACGCGGTCATCGCGCCGGACGGGGCGAACGTCTGCGCCTCGTCCATGATGAGCAGCCCGAGCAGCGGCCGGTCCCCGGCCGGGTTCTTCTTGATCCAGGCGAACAGGGCCATCTGGAGCTGGTTGACGAAACTCTGCCGTACGTCGTCGGACGGCAGGCCCACCAGGCTGACCACGGAGACACGGGCCCGCTTGCCGGGTGCCGGTGTGAGGAGCACGCCGGGATCCATCGGCGTGCCCTCGCCGCCGAACAGCGGGTCGTTCACCATGGCGGCGGTGAGGGTCTGCGCCAGGCTGAGGCCGATCTTGTCGGCGTCGTCCAGGTCGATGATCCCGTCCGGCAGGTCGGCGAGCGTGTCGACGAGGCCCTGCAACCGGGAGCCGCCGCGCCGGCCGTAGTGCTCGACGGCCTTGCGCAGCACGGCCAGCCCGAGATGCGCCCGGGTGGCCCGGCCGGTCACCAGGGCGCGCGGCGCGAGCGACGCGACTGCAGCCTCGACCGCCTCGGCGAACTCGTCCGGGTCGTCGCGTACGCCGGTGAAGTCGGGCAGCGGCTGGAAGCTCAGCGGGCGGCCCGAGTTGCGGCGCGGCGTCCAGACGACGACGTCGGTGTGCGCGAGGTAGTCCCGGGCCCGGTCCGCGTCATCCGGCCGCCACTGCGCGGGCGGCTCGGGCCATCCCTCGCCGAGGCGGGCGAGGTCGTTGTTCGGGTCGAGCACGATGGCCGAGACGCCCGCCAGCGCGCACTCCTCGACGATGCGGCGGATGAGGACGGTCTTGCCGGAGCCGGACCCGGCGAAGATCGTGGTGTGCTTGCGCAACGCCTCCAGCGCCAGCGGCACGGGCGTCCCGTCGTCGTACCCGTGCCCGACGACGAACGAGGGATCGGCCGGGCCGGTGGCAGCGGCGGCGGCCGGCGACGGCTCGGCGGGCTCCGGCGGCGGTCCGGCGTCGGTGGTCCAGCGGTCCACGTCGGCCAGGGCGTGCTGGAGGAACTTCAGCTCCCGGGTCGGCCGGCGCTCGGCCAGCCAGCCCTGCAGGTCCATGGTGGCCTCGGCGAGCATGACCCGCAGCGCGGAGAGGACTCGCAGGTCCTCCTCGTCGACGCCGAGCGTCTGGCCACCCGCCGCGGTGAACGCCCCCACCGCCTTGCTGGTGGCCGCGCTGGTCGACCAGGCGCGGTTGCGCAGCAGGAACAGCTTCCGTCGCCCCGATCCGGTGTCGAGGGCGGCGGCCACTGACGCCTTGCGGAGACGGGCGAGCGCGGCGTTGCCGTGGTGGTCGTCCCCGATCGCCCGGAAACACCAGTGCACCTGGTCCTCGGTGCGCTCGTCGAGCGTGAGCCGCAGCCGGGCGTGCAGCGGCGGGTCGGTGCTCGGCGGCGGGTCGACGCTGAACGCCTCGCCCGCGTCGCCCCGCTCCAGGATCCAGGCGGTGAGCCCGGCGGCGAGCAGTGGCGGCATGGCCGCGTCCTCGGATGCGCGGCGCAGCGGGCCGGTGACGTCGGCGGCCTCCCGCAGCTCGGCGAACCGGGCGTCGTAGCGGTCCATCTCCTCGCCGGTGGCGGCCACCGGGGCGGGCCGGGGAGCCCGGGGTTCCGCGATGGGCGGCTCGCCGAGGCTCGTCATCTCCCGCACCTGGTCGTCGGCGAGGCATTCCCGGATGTGCTTGTCGATCTCGATGAGCAGCTGTCGCGGGGTGAACGCACCGGCCTCGGCAAAGGCGCGCGGGGACACCGGCCACGACGGGTACGGCGGGACGAACCCCGCCTCCTGGTAGCGGAGGGTGAACCGCTTCTCGATGATCGCCCGGGCCACGTCGGCGTCGTCGATGCGGCGCAGCGGCGGCGTCTCCCGGAACCGGTCCGCGACGGTGTCGGCGGCGGTGGACTTGATGACGGTCCACGAGTTCGGAATGCAGGCCAGGACGGTGAGCGTGCGCCGGGTCGTCTGCCGTAACGCCATCAGGCCGTCCGCCATCCGGGCCAGCATCAGCGCCTGCTCCGGGCTCATCGCAGCCGCACCGGCCAGGGCGGGATCGCTCTGGATCGCCAGCTGGGCGATGAGCGTGTCGATCTGGTCGATCGCCACCACCGACGGGCCGGTGAGGGCAAGCAGCCAGGACAGGTCCTGAACGATCTGCTGGGCCGGGCGCGGAATGCGGCGCATGCCCCAGGCCGCGCGTTCCCCGGCGGCCACCTCCTCGCCGGAGAGGAAGTAGTTCTCCGCGATGTCGCGGTGGGAGATGTCCTCGGAGGCGCTGAGCGCCAGCGCACGCGCCGTCTCCTGGCAGGTGCGGGCCGCGTGCCTGTCGAAGTCTCCGAGCCCGTCCAGGAAGGCGTCGAGCGCCGCCTTTGTCAGTTCGGTGTCGCCCATGACGGCCCGGCGCGCCGTCCGGGGTGCCCCGACCAGGGCGGACAGTCGCCGCAGCAGCAGTTTGAGCTGCGTCTCGCGGCTGCCGGGCACCGGCCGGGACAGGCCGTCGAGCATCGCGGCGAGCACGCCGTCCCAGAAGCCGCCGGCGTCGAGCAGACCGACCAGGAAGAAGTAGCCGCCGCGCTCCTGCACCTGCTGGCGGATCACACCCAGCAGGTGGGTCTTGCCGGAGCCGCGCTGACCCTGGACGACCAGGCCGAGCGGGCTGCCGTGCGGGTTCGCCGCGGCCTCGTCCACCCCGGCGAGGACGTCCCGGACGACTGGTACGTGCAAGCCGTCGACGTGGAAGGGCAACGGCCGCCACACGTCGTCGGGCACCGGCGCCCAGTCGAACCGCAGGGCGGCCAACGCGTTCCGTTCCGCCTCGTTCATCACACGCCGATCGCCAGCAGGTGGTTCTCCTGCCCGCCGAGGCGGAGCGCGGCAGCGGTGTCCGCCTCGGTGAGCGTCTTCTGGTTCGACTCCGGCGCGATGGTGACGCCCTCGGACCGGCTGAGCTGCCGCAGCGCCTCGTCCAGGTCGTCGCGGGGCACGTCGGCGAAGAACGGTCGCAGGCGCCGCAGGCTCACCCAGGCGCCGGGCTCGTCGGCGAGCGCCCGGTACGCGGCGACGACACGCGCCTCCAGCGACCCGGCCGGCGCGGCGGCGGGCGCGCGCACGTCGGTGAGCGCGAAGAGTTCGGCGAGCGTCGCACAGCCGCTGCGTGCCAGGACACGATCGCGCAGGTGCGCCTGCACCGCGGTGAGCGCGGCGCCGAGCGCGCTCGCTCCCCGCAGCGTGAAGTCGAGGTCGCTCTGCATCCGTACCCAGCCCTTGTCGTCCAGTTGCAGAGCGTACGTCGAGCCGCTCTTGCGGCTGGCGACGTAGTGCAGGCGGGTGAGCTTGTCGCGCTGCGGCTTGCGTACGTCCAGTCCGTAACGGTCACGGAGTTCGGTGTTCAGCACCTCCCGCGCCTCAGCCATGAGCACGACGAGGATCGCGCTCTCGGATGCGGTCAGGTCATCGCCGGCCATGATGCCGTCCTTCCGCCAGGTCTCGGCGACGTGCCCGCAGATAGGTGCCGATCTGCGTGACCACGGCGCCGACGTCGTGGATTACTCGGGCGTTGGTGAAGCGCAGGACGGCGTAGCCGTCCAGTTGCAGCTGGACGTCACGTTGCCGGTCGGCCTCGAAACGGACCGGGCGGCAGTGCTCCGGGCCGTCGATCTCCACCACGCACCGCTCGTCCGGCCACACTAGATCCAGGCGTACCGGCGCGGAAAGACGGTGCGACTGGTAGTTCTGGTTCCATCTCCGCCCGGCCGCCCAGCTCTGCGCGGCCAGCGCCGCCTCCAGGCGCTTCTCGGCGTCGCTGCCCGGATGCGGCCGGCCTGCCACCGGTGCCTGGCCGACGGGCGCGGCCGGCGGTGCGACGCGGAAAGCCGGAAGCCCGTCCAGCCCGGCCGCACCGGCTCCGGCCAGCCAGACCGCCGGGCCACCGTGCTGCACGAGCCACGCGGCCCCGGCCGCCGTCACCGCGCCGTCGCCGTGGACCGGCTCGGCGAGCAGCACCACCTTCCGTCTGCCGAATGCGTCGGCGACGAGACGCGCCAGGGAGGCGGCCCGGGCGCGCAGCGGGAGCGTCGTGGCGCCGGACCGTCGCCCGGTCACCGCGAAGACGGCCAGGTCGGACAGGAACGAACCGGGGTAGCGGTCACGGCGCGAGCGCGCGGCGGCCGCAGCCCGCACGGCGGCGAGTCCGGAGGTGTCCGGGCGGACGTCGTGCGCGGCCTCGGGCAGCCAGGCCGGCAGCAGCTCGACGGCGACCCGTTCGAGCCGGTCCAGCACGGCGTGCACGAAGTCCGCGGGCATGGTGTACGCCGAGACCGGGCGGTGCACGACGGCGGCCAGCTCCGCGTGGCCGTGGGCGATCGTCATGGCGACCGCGTCGGCGTCCGCGCCGGGCAGGGCGACGACGCGGTCGGTCGGCAGATCGGCGAGGACCGGGTCCATGCAGCGTCGACCCTCCCCCACCGTCGACCCCGGACGTCGGATGACCAGAGTACGAATCGTCTTCGGCCGGCGCCAGCCCTGATACGCCGGACGGCGACGAAGCGGCGACGCTCAGGTGATGTCGCGGCGCATCGGGACGACAACGGCGAGCGCGGCGGCGGCGAGCGCGTACCCGGTCAACAGCAACGCGCCGGCCGCCGGTGGCAGGAGCGCGACGGCGTCGCTGCCGAGCTGCGCGGACATCGCGTCGGCGACGTAGGTGAAGTCGGTGAGCGCGGCGGTGGCGCCGCCGGGCAGGAGCGGGTAGAGCGCGTTGACGCCGGGGATCATCATCAGTACGGGCTCGGCCAGGTACAGGTAGCCGACCACGACGCACACGGCAACGACCTGGTTGCGGAGCAGCGCACCCACGCCGGTGCCGACGAGCAGGTACACCGCCATCGCGACACCGATGCGGGCGAGCAGCGCCAGCACCGTGGGAGCGGGCAGGCCCAGCGACACGCCACGCGCGGCGGCGACCGCGAACAGGGCCACCGCGGCGGAGCCGGCCAGGGCGATCCCGTAGCCGAGGCCGACGATCGCGTGGGTGACGAGTTTGGCGGCGAGCACCCGCCCTCGGCGCGGCGCGAACATGAACGTGACGGCGGCGGTGCCGTGCCGGTACTCCGATGTCGCAGCGAAGGCGCCGGCGGCGGCCGGCACGAAGGCGGTGAAGCCGAGGATGCCGAGGATGGACCGCAGGCCCTCCTCGGTGTGCAGTCCGGGCATCGGCGGGTCGAAGTTCTCCGGTCCGACGAGCGCCATCAGCCCGACCAGGCCGCCGCCGAGCGCGACGGCGGTGAGCAGCAGCCCGCCCCACATCCGGGTCGCCAGCACCCGGCGTAGTTCCGCTCTGAGCAGGTTCATCGGGCCTCCGCCGGGTCGGTGGTCAGGTCGAGGAAGAGCTGTTCGAGGCTTGTGGTCTCGGTGACCAGCTCGTGGATCCGCAGCCGGTGGTCCGCGGCCAGGTCGGCGACGCGCGGCGCGTCCAGTCCGCGTACCCGCAGCCGGCCGGGCCCGGCCGGTTCGACGGACCCGGCGGCGGCCGTCAGCGCGGTGGCCAGGGCCTCCGCGTCCGGCGAGGTGACGAGCACCGTCGGCGGGCCGGTGAGCCGGGACCACGGCCCGGCGGCGACGAGTTCACCGCGCCGGATCACCACCACGTCGTCGACCACCTGCTGGACCTCGTGCAGGACGTGGCTGGAGACCAGCACGGTGCGGCCCTCGTCGGCGAGCCGGCGCAGCAGTCCGCGCAGCCACGACATGCCTTCCGGGTCCAGGCCGTTCGACGGCTCGTCGAGCAGCAGGACGCGGGGGTCGCCGAGCAGCGCCGTGGCGAGGCTGAGCCGCTGCCGCATGCCGGTGGAGAACCCTCGGGTACGACGGTCGGCGGCCTGGGCGAGGCCGAGCAGGTCCAGCAGTTCCGCGACCCGGCTGTCCGGGCAGCCGGCCATCGCGGCGTAGACACCCAGGTGGTCACGGGCGGTGTGGCCGGGGTGGAACGCGTTGCCGTCGAACACCGCGCCGACGGTCCGTGACGGCTGGGCCAGCCGGCCGTACGGCTGCCCGCCGATCGTGGCGGCGCCGCTGGTGGGCGTCACCAGTCCGGTCAGCATGCGCATCGTGGTGGTCTTGCCGGCGCCGTTCGGGCCGAGGAAGCCGGTGACCGCACCGGGCCGCACGGTGAACGTCAGGTCGCTTACGGCGGTGACGTCGCCGTAGCGCTTGGTCAGGCCCGACGCCTCGATCGCCAGCCGGTCACCGGTCATGGCCGGCTCCCCGTCGCACGCCCGATGGTCTCGGCCAGGTGCGATGCGGCCGGGTCGGAGACGACGACCTCGTCGAACTCCCCGCCGGCCGCCGCGCGGTCCAGCACCAGGTGCAGACCGGGCTGACCGCGCCGGGCCGCCACGAGCTGCCGGGGACCGCCGAAGATGCCCCAGACGCCGACCTTGGCGAAGCCGGACACCGTGTACCCGCGCCGGGCGCCACGGGCCAGCCGGATCGGCTCGTCCACCGGGGCGGCGTACCGCACGGCGGACAGGCGCAGCGTGAACCGCTCCCGCCCGACCCACATCCGTTCCCATCCGGTGAACCGGATGTCGATCACGTCGCGGTCAAGCGTTACCGAGGCCATCAGTCGTCGCCCTTCGTCGTGTCGGAGTCGTGCGCTGACGTGTGCGTGTCGCCGGGGGCCACCGGACGCTCGGCGGGCATCAGGACGGTCGCCAGCAGCCGGGGGATCCGTCCGTCGCCGGGGCCCCTGGCGAGCAACGGGCCGACCAGCGCGTTGAGCCCGGCTGCGAACTCGTGCAGCTCGGCGTCGGTCAGGTGCAGGACGAGCTGCTGGTATCCGACGCCGTCGGCGACGAAGTCGACGGACTCCCGGGCGAGGTAGCGGGAGAACTCCGACAGCAGACTCGACACGAACGCGGTGAAGTAGCGCGCGTGGTCCTCCGGCGTCGCCGTCGCCAGGGCCGCCGGGTCCAGCGCCGCGCCGTGCGCGGGCAGCGCGTACACCCGCTCGACGGCGCCGCGGACCTTGCGTTCCTGCACCACGTCGAGCATCCCGGTCTTCACGAGCGTCGCCAGGTGCCGGTAGAGGGTGGCCTGCGGGACGTCAGGCAGCAGCTCGACCAGGTCGTGCGTGGTCACCCGGGCACCGGCGACCGCGCGCAGGATGCGGATCCGCACCGGGTGCAGCGCGATCTCCGCCCACCGCTCCATCGACATCGTCACGCCGCAGACGTTATCACTATCGAGAACGATAATGATAGGCGGTGAATGAGGACGGTGCCGGAGGGCAGCCGTCAGGCGGACGGGCGGGGGTGGTGGGCCAGCACCCGCGCGAGCAGCCGGGTCAGGTCCGCACGCTCGTCCGGCGACAGCGGCGCGAGCAGCTCGTCCTGAACGGCGGCGAGTCGCTTCTCCAGCCGCCGCAACTGCCGCCGCCCGGCCGTGGTGATGGTGACGACGTTGCGCCGCCGGTCGGCGGGATCCGGGCTGCGGGTGACGAACTCCCGCTCGGCGAGTTCGTTGAGTGCGGCCACCACGTCGCTGACGTGGATGCCGCTGCGCCGTCCGAGCGCCGCCTGGCTGGCCGGCCCGAACTCGTCGAGCGTGGCGAGCAGTCGGAAGTGGTAACCCCGCGCGTCGACAGCGGCGAGGCCGTCAGCGACCAGCCGGCCGGCACGTACAGCGGTCTGGGTGATCAGCCAGCTCGGCAGGCCGGCCAGGCGGGTCGGTACGAGGTCCGGCTCCGGGTTCTCCACGTGCCCAGCCTAACCCTAAAACGTTGGCGTCCCCAACGATCTGCGTTATCGTTTGTCGCACCAACGTTAGTGGCACCAACGATTGGAGCTACCGTGATCGAACCGTTCCGCGTCCACGTCCCCCAGGCCGACCTCGACGACCTGGCCGACCGACTGGACCGCACCCGCTGGCCCGACGAGCTACCGGACGCCGGGTGGGACTACGGCATCCCGCTGACCCGGGTACGCGAGCTGGCCGAACACTGGCGCACCGCGTACGACTGGCGGGAGGCCGAGGCCGAGCTGAACCGGTACCCGCAGTTCACCACCACAATCGACGGGCAGAACATCCACTTCCTGCACGTACGCTCCGCCGACCCGGACGCGTTGCCGCTGATCCTCACCCACGGCTGGCCCGGCTCGGTCGTGGAGTTCCTCGACGTGCTCGGCCCGCTGTCCGAACAGTTCCACCTGGTCGTACCGTCGATCCCGGGATTCGGGTTCTCCGGCCCGACCCGGGAACGCGGCTGGGACGTCGACCGCGTCGCCCGCGCATGGGCCGAGCTGATGCGCCGGCTCGGCTACCGGCGGTACGGCGCACAGGGTGGCGACTGGGGCTCGGTCATCTCCACCCGGCTCGGCGGCATCGACCCGGAGCACGTCGTCGGCGTACACCTGAACTACCTGCCCACGCCCCCGCCACCGGGCTGGACCGGGGAGGCCGCGCTGTCCGGCGAGGACCGCGACCGGCTCGCCCGGATCATGCGGCTCAAGACGCAGCGCCACCCCCACCAGGTGCTCTACGCCAGCCGGCCGCAGACCGTGTCGTACGCACTCAACGACTCACCCGTCGGGCAGCTCGCCTGGATCGCGGAGAAGTTCACCGAGTGGACCGACCCGGGATCGGCCGTCAGCGTGGACCGCGTCCTCACCGACGTCTCGGTCCACTGGTTCACCGGCACCGCCGCGTCGTCGGCGCGGCTGGTGCGGGAGAGCGCGTTCGCTGGCCCGCCCGCACCCTGCCCGCCCCCGCTCGGGGTCGCCGTGTTCGCGCACGACATCACCCGGTCCGTCCGGCCGATCGCCGAACTGACGTACACGATCCGGCAGTGGAGCGAGTTCGACCGGGGTGGTCACTTCGCCGCGCTGGAGGTGCCGGAGCTGTTCGCCGACGACGTCCGGTCGTTCTTCTGGAACCTGCGCTGACGGCCGCGCTCAGCTCATCGCCGCCGCGAACATGCCCGGCTCGTACGAGCCGCCGCGCTGGTGCACGAGCACCGCGAACCGGTTCGCCGCGTTGATCAGCCCGAGCAGACACACCAGCGCGGCGATCTGGTCGTCGTCGTAGTGCTTACGCACCTGCTCCCACGTCTCGTCGGACACGCCCTGGTGGGCGTCGGCCAGCCGGGTGCCCTCCTCGGCGAACGCCAGCGCCGCGCACTCGGCCTCGGTGAACACCGTCGACTCACGCCAGGCGGCGACCAGGTTCAGCCGGACCGCGCTCTCGCCGCCCGCCACCGCCTCCTTGGTGTGCATGTCGATGCACCAGCCGCAGCCGTTGATCTGGCTGGCCCGCAACGACACCAGCTCCTGGACGGTGCGGGGCAGCGACGACTGGTGGATCACCAGGCCCGCGCCGGCGAAGCGCTTCATGAACGTCGCCGAGACCGGGTTCTCGAACAGGTTGAATCGGGTCTGCATGGTGGCGCCCTCTCTGCTGGGGTGAGTGTCTGACGACCACGAGATGCCGGGGACGCGTCCGGCGTGACGGCGACGCCGGGTGAGGACCGCCACAGCGACCCGATGTCACACGGCGGCGGCGGGCGGCGTCTGGTGGGGAACGCAACCGAGCGGCGAAGGAGTCAGTCATGGCGGACCCGGCCACCGAGGACTTCCTCGCGCACCGGAACCTGCTCTTCACCGTCGCGTACGAGATGCTCGGCTCGGCCGCCGACGCGGAGGACGTGGTGCAGGAGACCTGGCTGCGGTGGGCCGGCGTCGACCTCGACGAGATCCGGGACCGGCGCGCCTACCTGGTCCGGATCGCCACCCGGCAGGCGCTGTCCCGGCTGCGTACGCTGGGCCGGCGCAAGGAGTCGTACGTCGGCTCGTGGCTGCCCGAACCGCTGCTCACCGCACCCGACGTCGCAGACGACGTGACGCTTGCCGAGAGCGTGTCGATGGCGATGCTGCTGGTGCTGGAGACGCTCACACCGACCGAGCGGGCCGTGTTCGTACTGCGGGAGGTGTTCGACGTCGGCTACGACGAGATCGCCGAGACGGTCGAGCGCACCCCGGTCGCGGTGCGGCAGATCGCGCACCGGGCGCGGGCCCACGTCGCGGCACGCCGCCCCCGGCGTACCGTCCCGGCGGCCGAGGCCCGCGACGCGCTCGACGCGTTCCGGCGGGCGGTCGAGACCGGCGACCTGGACGGGCTGCTCCGCGTCCTTGCCGCGGACGCGGTGCTGGTGGGCGACGGTGGCGGGATCAAGCAGGCGATCGCCCGGCCGGTCACCGGCGGCGACAAGGTGGCCCGCCTGCTCGCGGGCGGCTGGCGCCGGGTCGCGGCCGTGGCGTCGATGGAACCGGTGCAGGTGAACGGCTACCCGGCGCTGCTGGTACGCCTCGACGGCGAGCTGGACACCGTCGTCGCGGTACGCCTCGACGACGGCCTGATCAGCGGCCTCTACGCGGTGCGCAACCCGGAGAAGCTGTCCCACATGACCCGCGAAACGACGCTGCGCCGCTGAGCAGGCGATCGTGCGACGATCGGGCGATGAGCAGCGCCGCCTTCCCCGACGTCAGCGCCCTCGCCATCAACGTCACAGTGCCGGAGGAGTTGCGCTGGACCGACACCCGGCGCGGCGAGGAGTTCACGCTGACCACGCTCAACATCAGGCTGCTGCCGGACGGGCGGCTCGCCGCGAAGGCGTACGGCCGGCCCACGGCTGGGGGACGCGGCGCGTACGTGTCGTTCCGGGTGCCGGACCGGCCGGAGCTGGCCGCGCTCGTGGCGGCGGCGGCAGACCGGGCCGCCGCGCTCTGGGCCGCGCACGGCGGCCTGGACTGACTCCCGCCTCAGCGGCGCACGCCCACCCCGCCGTAGCCGTGCGACACCGCGGCCTGCGGCTCCCCGTCGGGCCGCCAGTCCGCCACCTTGACCAGGCCCGGATCGACCAGCTCGTAGCCGTCGAGGAACCGGGCCACCTCGTCGCGCGTGCGGGGCACCAGCGGGGAACTGCTGCGGCGGTAGATCGCGGTGCCCTGCTCGGTGGGCAACGTCGGCAGGCCGTCCAGGGTGAGGTGGGACAGCGCGAGCACGCTGCCCGGGACCGTCGCGTCGCGCAGCGTCGCCACCGCCGCGTACGGGGCGTCGGCGTCCGGCACGAAGTGCAGCACCGCGAGCAGCAGCACCGCGACCGGCTCGCTCAGGTCGATGGTGGCCCGCAACGTCGGGTCGGCCAGCAGCTCGGCGGGACGCCGCAGGTCACCCTGGAGCACGACGGTGCGGCCGTCGGTGGGCAGCAACCGCCGGGCGTACGCGACGGCGACCTCGTCGTGGTCGACGTAGACCACCCGGGCGTCGGGGCGGATCGCGCGGACCACCTCGTGCACGTTGCCCTGGGTCGGCAGGCCGGCGCCGATGTCGAGGAACTGGCGGACGCCCTGCTCGGCCGCCCAGCGCACGACCCGGCGCAGGAACGCGCGGTTGCTCTGCGCGGCGACGCCGGTGTCCGGGAAGATCTTCAGGACCTCCTCGGCGGCAGCGCGGTCGGCGGCGAAGTTGTGGCAGCCGCCCAGGTAGTAGTCGTACATCCGGGCGACATTGGGTCGGTTCTCAGCCTCCGTCACGCCTCGATGTCTAGCACTCTGCGCGACACACCGCTGACCCGCCGTGTCGACGATCCGGCCGATCCCGGCCGCCACCTGGTACGACGGTGGGACACGCCGGCGCGAGGAGGTACCCGATGACAGGTGAACGGGAGACAGTGGAGGTCGAGCCGGCGGTGTTCCGCGCCGTCTACGACTCGCCCGCGTCACTACCAGGGCAGCACCGGTGGACCACCCCGGAGGCGGACGTGCGGCGGCTGGAGAAGCTGCTGAACATGCCCGCGCGCACGATCGGCGCACCGCTGTGGGTCAGCGGCGACGAACCGGACTGCCCGAAGTGCGGGCGGCGGGTCACCTGGTACGACATCGTCGCGTCCGCGCTGCACGGCGTACACGACCACACGATGATCGCGCGAGTGATCCTCGGCGACCGTAAGTACGTGAACACCGAGGTGCCGGACGCGATCTCCGGTGTCCACTGTGCCGACTGCCGCACCCCGATCACCGGGCTGCGCAGCTTCAAGTGCCACAACTGGGCGTACGCGTTCGAGGCGCTGGAGGAAGTAGTCGCCCGGATGTCCGGCCTGCCGGCTCAGTCGTCGCCGCCGGCCGCCTCCTGAGCGCGCCGTTCCGGACGGCGGCCGGGCGGGGCCTGCGGCTCGGGGCCGGGATCGGGCACCGGCGGCATCGGCCGGGTGACCGGCCCGTCGCCGGTGACGCGGAACTGTTCGCCGTGGTGCCACAGCTCCACCGCGTCGCCCGGCCCGGCGTCCGGCAGCTCGTAGCGGGCCTCCTGCGGCGTGAGCGTGACCCGCAGCCGGTGCCCGTGCCGGCGCAGGTGGAACGCCAGCCGGGTGATCGGCCGGGGTAGCCGAGGCTCGAACGCGAGCACGCCCCGGTCGTCGCGCAGCCCGCCGAAGCCCTGCGCCACCACCAGCCAGGCGCCGGCCAGGGACGCCAGGTGCAGCCCGTCGGCGGTCTTGTCGCCCAGGTCGGCGAGGTCCTGGAACGCCGTCTCGGCGAACAGGTCGTACGCCAGGTCGAGGTGCCCGACCTCGGCGGCGAGGATCGCCTGCGCGGACGCCGACAGCGACGAGTCCCGGACGGTCCGCGCCTCGTAGTAGGCGACGTTGCGCGTCTTCTCCTCGGCGGTGAACTCCCCCGGGCAGCGCAGCATGGCCAGCACCAGGTCGGCCTGCTTGACCACCTGCTTGCGGTACAGCTCCTGGTAGGGGAAGTGCAGCAGCAGCGGGTAGTCGTCCTCGCCGGTGCCGGCGAAGTCCCACTCCGGCTGCGCGGTGAATCCGGCCGACTGCTCGTGCACGCCGCGCTTGCCGTCGTACGGGACGAACATGGCGTCGGCGGCGGCCCGCCAGCCGGCCACCTCGGCGGCGTCGACGCCCAGCCGCGCGGCCACGTCCGGGCAGCCCTCGGCGGCGTCGGCGGCGCCGCGCAGGTTGCGCCGGGCCATCAGGTTGGTGAAGACGTTGTCGTCGACCAGCGCGGAGTACTCGTCCGGGCCGGTGACGCCGGTGAGGTGGAACGCGCCGCCGTCGTCGAAGTGGCCGTAGCCGTGCCACAGCCGGGCGGTCTCGATCAGCACCTCGGCGCCGCACTCGGCGAGGAACGCGGTGTCGCCGGTGGCCGCCACGTACCGCAGCACCGCGTCGGCGATGTCGGCGTTGACGTGCAGGCCCGCGCTGCCGGCCGGCCAGTAGCCGGAGCACTCCCGGCCGCTGAGCGTCCGCCACGGGTAGGTGGCACCGGTCAGGCGCAGCTCCGCCGCCCGGTCGCGGGCCTCGGGCAGGTGGGCGTGCCGCCAGCGCAGCGCCGAGCGGGCCAGTTCCGGCGCCAGGTACGTCAGCACCGGCAGCACGTAGCCCTCGGTGTCCCAGAGCACGTGGCCGTCGTAGCCGTTTCCGGTCAGCCCCTTCGCCGGGATGGTCCGGTCGCCGTCGGCGCGGCCGGACTGAAGCAGGTGGAACACCGAGAACCGGACCGCGAGTTGCAGCTCCGGGTCGCCGTCCAGCTCGACGTCGGCGGTGGCCCACGCCGCGTCGAGCGCGGCGCGCTGCTCGGCGAGCAGGACGTCGAACCCGTCGTCCCGGGCCGTGTCCGCCTCCGCGACGACCAGGCCGGCCAGCTCACCGGCCGGGGTGCCGTCTACGTCCGCGCACTCGTACGCGGCGAACCGGGTGACCCGGATCCGCTCGCCCTGGCGTACCGGACCGGACAGCGCCAGCCGGAACCGGTCGGCGGTCAGCTCGGTGTCGGTGGCGATCTCGTCGGACGCCTCGACCCGGTGCGCGACGGCGACGGCGACCCGCTGGCCGCTGCGCCCGGTCCGGTGCACGAGCACACCGTCGAGGCCGTCGTCGCGGCGGATCTCGCCGGTGAGCGGGTCGTGGATCACCGAGGCGGCCCGGGGGTCGTCGGCGCGTTCCGGCACCCGCTGGTTGGCGAGCAGGTCGGCGCCGACCCGCAGCCGGACCGGCTCGTCCAGCGGCTCGACAGACCAGTCGACGGCGGCGACCGGACGGCGGATCAGCGAGACCAGGCGGGTGCTGCGGATCCGCACACCCCGGCCACCCGGCGAGACCCACTCGGTCTCCCGGCGGAGCACCCCGGCGCGCAGGTCCAGCTCCTGGTGGTGCCGCCGGATCGTGCCGGTGCCCAGGTCCAGCGGCTCGTCGTCCACCCAGAGCCGGATCAGGGCGGCGTTCGGCGCGCTGATCACGGTGTCGCTGCGTTCCGGGAACCCGTACCCGCTCTCCGGGTAGGTCAGGTCGTGCTGCTCGTGGAACCCGTTGAGGTAGCTGCCGGGCATGCCGCAGGGCTCGCCCTCGTCGAGCGTCCCGCGCCAGCCCACCCAGCCGTTGGCGAGCGCGAAGACGGACTCGGTCTCGCCCAGCCGGTCCAGGTCCGCGCTCGTGCGCCGGATCCGCCAACCGTCGTCGCCGTGCGGCACGTGCCCTCCCGAGTCCGAAGCCTGGACCGCCACCGAACCAGACCCGGCTGGGAGGTGGCTGGGACTCCGATACCCGTGGCGAACCCGCCCGCACCTGCGGGTGGCCGATCACACCGTGACGAGCACCAGCGTGGCGGCGGTGCCGAGCACCAGGAACGGGCCGAACGGCAGGTACCCGGACCAGCGGACCCGCCGGGCGGCGAGCAGCGCCACCCCGGCCGACCCGGCGAGGAGCAGCGCGAGCACCAGCCCGGCCACCAGCACCGGCCAGCCGTACCAGCCGAGCAGCGCGCCCGCGCCGAGCGCCAGCTTGGCGTCGCCGAGACCGAAGCCGCGCCGCCCGAACAGCAGCGTGGTCGCGGCGAAGCCGCCGCCGAGCGCCAGGGCGGCCAGGACGGCGCGTACCAGCGGGTCGACGCCAGGGCCGGTCAGCGCGGCCACCCCGAGCAGCGCCCACACGCCGGCGGCGGCCGGCCAGGTGAGCCGGTCGGGCAGGCGGTGCGCCATCGCGTCCACGATCGTCATCGGCACCGCCCAGACCAGCCACCACGCCAGCGCCAGCCGGGCGGCGGGCGCGCCGCCGGTGAACACCGGGACGGCCACCGCGAGCAGCAACGCCACCTCCACCACCGCGGGTGCCGCGCCGACCCGGGCCCGGCAGGCCGGGCACCGGGCCGCGGGGCCGAGCGCCGGCAGCGGCCGGTCCAGCCCGATCGACGCGCCGCAGCCGTCGCACGCCGTCCGGTCCGGACACCCCGGCGGTACGGCGTAGCGCGCCACCGCCAGCCGGAGCAGGGGTACGACAGTCAGGGCGGCGGCCAGCCGGGCGCTCGGACGGCGGGCATCGGCCACCGGTCCGGTGCGCCGCACCCGTTCAGCCGTCATGCCGGATCCCCCGTCCGGTCGCCGTGCGTTCCGTCGTGGGACACGCAGAGTGATTTATCGATCGCGCGGATGTGACGGGGGAAGCCCGCGGCGGCGTGCGGCGCGACGCGCGACAGGCCGGGACGGGCCACGGCGTGGGCGCTGCCGAACCGGCGGGACGGATCGGACGAGCGGCACACTCCCCACCCATACCGGCGGCCTGTCGGCACCGCCGCGGGGCGTACGGGTGAGCACACACCAGCCGGCCCGGAACCCCGCCGAAGCCCGCTCGTCACCGTGGTGACACACACCGGCCACCACCTCCCGTCTTCACTCACCGTGTTCACGTGAATTGCCTCTGTTGCATCGGCGGACGTGAGCCTATGCTCGCCCCTTGGGTACGACGCAACCCCCGATCAATTGGCGTCGGAGGAGCAAGGGCACAGAATCCGCAGCGATCAGTACAGGTCAATACAAGTGGTGGCGACGGGGGCCCGGAGTGACAGTTCCGGGCGCGCTTCCGCATGCCCGGAGCGGGTCGGCGTGATCGCCCCGGGCCGGCACCGAGGAGGGATCGGCGTTGCGCACACGGCAATCCCGCCGATGGGAAATCTTCCTGCTCAGCCTCGTGCTGGTGGTCGGCTCGACCGGCTGCGGCACCGAGCCGGAGGCGGCGACCGGTCCGCTGACCGGCCGCGCCGCCGCACCCGCCGCCCATTCCAGCGCCGAGGAAGACGCGGCCGGAAAAGCGGCTCTGGCCGCCTATTCCGGCTATCTCGACGCGTCCCGGGCGGCCAGTGCGCGCAGCGATCCGTCCCATCCCGCTCTGACCCGTTTTCTGGCTGATCCGCTGCTGACTCGGGTCCGAATGGCGATTCTCGACGCGAAGGAGCACGGCGCGATGCGTACCGGGAAACTGCTCTCCGACCCCGAGGTCGTGTCGGTCGACCTGACCGCGCGCCCGCCCACCGTCGAGATCCAGGACTGCCTGGACGCGAGCGGCTACCGGCTCGTCTACGCCAAGGACCGCAAGGCCGTGCCCGGCACGCGCGGCGGGCGCTACCTGGCCACCGCCACTGCGGTCCGGTACCCGGACGGCCGGTGGCGCGTCAACGGCGGCGCCGCGCACCAGGACCAGCCGTGCTGACCTGGGGAGGAAGGGGTGTCCCGGCCCGGCCGGCCCGGGCCGGGACGCTCCGCCGGCTGCTGCTCGCCGCCGGCCTGGCCGCGCTGCTGACGCTCACCGGCGCACCCGCCCGCGCCGCCGATCCGGGCGGCTCGTGCCCGCCGGAACAGACCGACTGCGACGTCTGGGACGACGACCCCGGCATCCCCGGCGGACCGGGTGGGCCGGGTGGCGGCGGAGACAACGGCGGCGGGGGCGGCAACGGCGGCAGCACCCCGAAGTGCCAGTGGAACGGCCGGGCCATCCCCTGCTACAACGCGGCGCTCGGCTGGTTCAACAACGCCGACGGCTGCTACTACAAGCTCGCCGAGCCGCAGAACGAAGCGCCTCCCGGCAAGCAGTGGTACCAACTGACCTGCAACGGCGGCGACACCAGCCCGGGCAGCATGCGCCAGGAACTCCTGGACGCCCCGCCGCCCGGCTACGGCGCGCCGCCGGACCCGGAGGAACTGGCCCGCCGCGCGCTGGCCTCGATCTCGCTGCTCCCGCCCCGAGCCGCCGTGGCACCCCGGCGCAGTCAGGGCCCCGGCCTGGTCGGGCTGCCCGTCTGGATGTGGGCCAGCCCGGGCGAGGCGTACTTCGGGCCGCTGTCCGCGTCCGCCTCCGACCGGGGGCTGACCGTGGAGATCACCGCGAAGGTGGACCGGATCGTCTGGCACATGTCCGACGACATCGACGTCACCTGCGACGGACCGGGCACGCCGTACCGGGCGAACGGGCCGAGGGCCGGCTCCACCTCCCCGGACTGCGGCCTCGACCAGGGCTATCCGGAGGCCGACACCTACGAGGTGAGCGCCACGACGTTCTGGACCGTCGAGTGGTCCGGCGGCGGCGAGAGCGGCGTGATCGCCCAGAGCCGGTCCAGCGGCGTCGTCTCGGTACAGATCAACGAGCTTCAGGTGGTGACCCGATGAGTGTCGTGGCAGCCCGCAACGGAACCCCGGTGGAGGCACCCGTCGCACCGCCGAAGGTGGTCCGGCAACGACGCGTCCGACCCGGCCTGCTCGGCCTGGCAGTCCTGCTGATCGCCCTCGGCGGTCTGGGCGCCGCGTTCGCTGTCACCTCGGTCCGCTCCACCGGCACGTACCTGGCCGTGGCCCGGGCGGTCGACGTGGGACAGCAACTCAGCGCCGACGACCTGGTGCCGGTACGCGTCTCCGGCGGCCGGGAACTCCGGCCGGTGCCCGCCGACCGGATGGACGAGGTGCTGGGGTTGCGGGCCGCCGTCCGGCTCACCCCGGGCACGCTGCTCACCGAGGCGCAGCTCACCGAAGCCCCACTGCTCGGCGCCGGTCAGCAGCAGATCGCGCTGGGGCTGAAACCCGAGCAGGTGCCGGCCCGCAAGCTGCACCCCGGCGACAAGGTGCTGCTGGTCAGCACGCCGTCGAACGCCACCGGCGGCGGCGCCGACGCGTCCCGTGGCGGCGGCACCCGGTTCGAGGGCACCGTGATCGACACAGCCACGCCGCAGAACGGCGACGTGGTCGTCTACCTGGCGCTCGCCGTACGGGACGTGCCCGCTGTCGTGGCGCTCGCAGCCGACGACCGGATCGCGCTCGTGCTCACCGAGGCAGCCTGATGGCGATCATCGCCCTGGTCTCGGCGAAGGGGTCGCCGGGCGTCACCACCGCCGCGCTCGCCGCCGCGCTGAGCTGGCACCGGCGGCTCGTGCTGGCCGAGTGCGACCCCGCAGGCGGCTCGATCCTCGCCGGTTACCTCGGCGGGGCGCTGGACGGCCCGCGCGGCATCGGTGAGCTGGCGGTGGGCGAGCTGCGCGACGGCAGCCTGGAGCACGCATTCTGGTCCCAGCTGGTCGACCTGGACGCGCCCCGCCGCGAGCGGCTGCTGCTACCTGGCGTCGTGGACCCGGCCCAAGCCGGCAGCGTGATCCCGCTCTGGCAGCGCTTCGCCGACTACTTCACCGGACTGGAGCGGGGCGAACCGCCGTACGACGTGCTGGTCGACTGTGGCCGGCTGGCGGTGGGCGGTCCACCGTGGCCGCTGCTGCGGGCCGCCGCCGTGGTGCTGCTCGTCACCCGCGCGCACCTGCCCGACCTCTCCGCCACCAGGGCCACCGCCCGCGCGATCGAACGGGACCTCACCGAGCACCGCCTACCGCCCGGCACGCTGCGGCTCCTCGTCGTCGGGGACGGGCACGGCACCAGCGAGATCAGCAAGGCGCTCCGGCTGCCGGTGATCGCCCGCCTGCCGCACGACCCGCGTACCGCCGAGGTGCTCGCCCACGGCGGCACCGTACGGGCGAACCGGCCGCTGATGCGCGCGGCCGGCGCCCTGGAGGTGCCGGTACGGGCGCTGCTGGACCGGCGGCGCGCCCGGCTGGCCTGGCCCGGGGCGACCACACCGCGCGCGGTGACCGCGCCGAGCGTGCCGGGGGTGTCCGGTGCGGTTTGAGCCGGTCTCCCACGACCCGCGCGTCCAGCAGCCGGGCGTCGTCTCCACCGTCCCGCCGCTGGCCCCGCCGAACGGGCGGCACCACGTACCCGGTCCGATGCCCGCCGCGTCGGCGCCACCGCCACGCCCCCGGGTCGACTTCGCAGTGGTCCGCGAGCTGCGCCGGGAACTGAGCGAGCGGCTCACCCACTGGCAGCGCGGACGCGAGTTCGACGCCGACGCCGAGGAGGTCGAGCGCGCCCGGCTGGCGGTAGCCGTGGTGTCCGCGTACGCCGACTCGGTACGCCGGGCCGGCACCCCGATGGCCGCCGACGAGGAGCGGCTGCTGCTCGACCAGGTGACTGCCGAACTCGTCGGGCTGGGCCGGCTCCAGACGCTGCTCGTCGACGACAGCATCGAGGAGGTGCACATCCTCGGCTGCGACCAGGTGCGCATCACCCGGCACGGCGGCGGCGTCGACTGGGCCGAGCCGATCGCCGAGACCGACGACGAACTGGTGGAGATCCTCCAGGCCGCGGCCCGCCGGGCGGGTGCCACCGAGCGGTCGCTGTCCACCTCGAAGCCCACGCTCGACCTGCAACTTCCCGACGGCAGCCGGCTCGCCGCCGTGTTCCTGGTCAGCCACCGCCCGTACGCGGTGATCCGCAAGCACAACACGCTCGAAGTGAGCCTGGAGGACATCGCGGGCGGCCGGCCCGACCTGGACGAGATGATCGACCCGCTGCTGCGCGACTTCCTCCGCGCGTCCATGCGGGCCGGGCTGAACATCATGGTCGCCGGGCTCGCCGGGGCCGGGAAGACCACAGTCATCCGCGCGCTGATGGACGAGATCCCGGCCGACGAACCGTACGTGCTGCTGGAGGAGAGCCGGGAACTGCTGCCGGCCCGGCGCGGGCACAAGCACCGGGCGGTGATGAGCTTCGAGTCCCGGGAGGGGCACGGCGAGCGCGGCGCGGACGGGCGGCCGGCGGGTGAGGTCAGCATCGCCGACCTGATCCCGGTGTCGCTGCGCATGGGCGTGCTGCGGATCATCGTCGGCGAGGTGCGGTCCCGTGAGATCGTGCCGATGCTCCAGGCGATGACCACCAGCCGCGGGTCGATGTGCACCATCCACGCGCGTACCCCCTCGGGGGTGAGCGAACGCATCATCGAGCTGGCGCTGTCGCACGGCCGGGAGATGACTGTCGACCAGGCCCGCCGGATGGCCGGCAACGCGCTCGACCTGATCGTCTACGTGACGGTCGAGGACGAGACAGCGATCGGCGGGCGCAAGCACCGGTTCGTCTCGCACGTCGAGGAGGTCATCGGCGTCGGCGAGGGCAACCGGATCACCACGACCACCGTCTTCGGCCCCGGCCCGGACGGCCGGGCGGTCCCCCGTCACCTGCCCGAACGCATCCGCGACCAACTGCTGCGCGTCGGCTACGACGCCCGCCTGCTCACCCGGTTCGTCGAGGCAGGCATGGGCGCGTGGCGGCGTCCCCGGCACACCCGCCTCGGGGCGCGGCCGAACGGAGGCCCGGCGTGACGCAGATCGAACTGATCGCCCTGGTCTCCGGCGCCGCGTGCATGGCCGGGCTGGTGCTGACAGTCGTCGCGCTCGTCGGCACCCGGCGGCCACCGGGTCCGGCACCCGGTACCGGGCCGGGCCTGAGCCGGCTCTGGACCGGCTCCGGCGCGAGCCGCGCCGACCAGCGCCGCTACCAGCTCCTGCTCGGCGCCGCTGTGGTCGCCGGGGCGGCGGCGTTCCTGCTCACCGGGCTGCCGGTGGTCGGCCTGCTGGTGGCGCTGGCGGTGCCGGGCGTGCCGTGGCTGTTCGCGGTCGGCCGGGCCGAGCAGCGGGCCATCGCCCGGGTCGAAGCCGTAGGCGAGTGGACCCGCCGGCTCAAGGACATCTCGGCCACCGGCCAGGGACTCCAACAGGCGATCATCGGCACCATCGCCACCGCGCCGGAGGAGATCCAGGAGGAGGTACGCACACTCGCCGCCCGCCTCCAGGCCGGCTGGCTGGCCCGCTCCGCGCTGCTCGCCTTCGCCGACGAGATCGCCGATCCGGTCGCCGACCAGGTGGTGGCCGCGCTGATCCTGCACCTCACCGACCGGGGCGAGCGCCTCGGCGACGTGCTCGGGTCGATCGCCGGCGCCGCCTCGGCCGAGGTGGCGACCCGGCGCGAGGTCGAGGCGAAGCGCACCCAGCCCCGGTTCGCGGTCCGCTTCCTCACCGGCATGACGCTGGCGACGCTCGCGTACGGGCTGGTGAACAGCGACTACATCCGTCCCTACGGGACGGTGACGGGTCAGCTCGTGATGGCGGTGCTCGGTGCGGCGTTCGTCGGCCTGCTGGTCTGGGTGCGCTCGATGAGCCAGCCGCCCCGGCCGGCGCGGTTCCTGCCGGCGCCCGACCTGGACGAGGCGATCGCATGATCCTCAACTGGCAGATGGCGATCGGGGTGCTCGGCGGGTGCGCGGTCGGGCTCGGGCTGTTCCTGGTCGTCCGCGAGGCGCTGCCGGCCACCCCGGCGCTCGGCCCGGCGCTGCGCCGGCTGCACCAGCCGCCCGGTCAGGCCCCGGCCGTCGGTGCCGGGCCGGACTGGCTCGGCGGGTTCGCCCGCTGGCTGCGCCCGCCGCACCGGCAACTCGCCCTGCTCGACCGCACCCCCGAGCAGTACGCGCTGTCGGTGCTGCTGTCCGCGCTCATCGGGTTCGCCACCCCGGCGGTCGCCTCGGCGGTGCTCTTCGTCGGCGGGGTGGCGCTGCCGGTGGCCGTACCGGTGGTGGCCAGCCTGGGCCTGGCGCTCGGCGCCGGGCTGCTCGCGCACCGCGCGGTCCTCGCCAAGGCCGACGCCGCCCGGGACGAGTTCCGGCAGGCGGTCTGCACCTACCTCGACCTGGTGGCGTTGCAGCTGTCCGCCGCGCACGGCCCGGTGCAGTCGCTGGAGCGCGCGGCGGCGGTCTGCGACGGCTGGGTCTTCGACCGGATCCGGGAGGCGCTGCGGCTCGCCCAGCTCCAGATGCACTCGCCCTGGGACGAGTTGCAGGAACTGGCCGAGCGGATCGGCATCCCGGAGCTGGGCGACGTGGGCGCCATCATGCGCTCCTCCGGCAGCGAGGGCGCCCAGGTGCACGAGACGTTGCGGTCCCGTGCCGACTCGCTGCGCGACCAGATCCGTACCGACAACCTGGCCCGGGCCGAGGGGGTCACCAGCAAGTTGGACATCCCCGGCTCGCTGCTGGTGTTCGTCCTGCTCGGCTTCGCCGTCTATCCGTTCCTCGCCCGTCTGTGAACCCACCTTCGAGAAGGAGACGACCATGCACCTCTACGCCTACCTGTACGTGGCGGTGAGCACCCGCCTCGCCGAGCTGCGCCGCGACTCCGAGCGCGGCGACAGCCCGGTGCCGACCGCGGTGATCATCTTCGGCCTGGTCGCGGTGGCCATGGCGGTCACCGGGCTCGCCCTGGCCAAGGCGAACAACTGGATGAACGCCATCCCGGACAACACGGCGCCGCAGGCCCCGTGATGCAGCGCCCCGTCCGTACGGCCCGGAGCCGGCCGGCGTCTGCCGGCCGGCCCGCCGGTCCGCCCGGTCCGGGGCGGATCGCCGCTGCCCTGCGCGCCCGCCTGGCCGAGGGCGAGCGGGGCGCCAACCCGGTCGAGCTGGCCGTGGTGATGCCGGTGATCCTGGTGATGTTGTTCGGCTCGATCCAGGTCGCCGTCTGGTTCGTGGCCCGGTCCACCGCGCTGAACGCCGCGCAGACCGCTGTGAACGCGCAGCGCACGATCGACGCCGGGCCGGACGCCGGCCGGCAGCGGGCGATCAGCTTCCTGCAACAGTCCGGGGACTGGCTGGTCGGCTGGGAGCAGACCGGCCCGACCTGCGTCGAGAGCGCCACCGGCGTCACCTGCACGGTGCAGGGACGCTCCCTGTCGGTCATCCCGGGCGTCTCGTTCGAGGTCACGCAGACCGCGCACGGCCCGGCCGAACGCTGGACCACCGGATGAGCGGCGGGCCGCGGCGGGACCGGGGTTCCGTCTCGATCGAGGTGGCGGTGCTCGCGCCCGCCTTCATCGGACTGATGGTGCTGGCCGGGGTCGCCGGGCGGACCGCGATCGCGGACGAGGCGGTGGAGTCGGCCGCCCACGACGCCGCCCGGGCCGCCTCACTCGCCCGCAACGCCGACGACGGTGCGGAGGCCGCCGAGGAGGCGGCCCAGGACCAGCTCGGCTGGGCGGGACTGAACTGCACCGGCCCACCCCAGATCGATCTCGCGGGCTCCGTGGCCGGGACGACGACGAGCTTCGCCGCCGCGTACGCAAGCGCCGCAGGCATGCCGGCGACCGTGACGGTCACGGTGACCTGCACCGTCTCCTTCGACGACCTGAGCGCGCCCGGCCTGCCCGGCGTGCCGGGCGGCAAGACCGTCTCGGCGAGGTTCACCTCGCCGCTGGACACGTACCGGAGTCGCGGATGACCGGGCGGCGCGAGGCGGAGAGCGGCCGGGTGAGCCTGTTCCTGGCCGTGGCGATGACGGGCGTACTGGCGATCATCGGCCTCGCCTACGACGGCGCGGGTCAACTGCGCACACTTCAGCGCGCGGACAACCTGGCCGCCGAAGCGGCCCGCGCCGGCGGCCAGATGATCGACCGCGCGCGGGCCATCGAGGGCGGCCCGAAGCAGATCGACCAGGTCGCCGCCCGCGCCGCTGTCGCCGCCTACCTGAACGCCGCGGGCGGCGTCCAGGACCACGAGGTCGAGTTCCCGGTGGTCGGCACCGAGACCCAGATCCGGGTGAGCGTGCAGATCACCTACAGCCGGGACCTGCTGAGTCTGTTCGGCGTGCAAGAGACCGCCACCGTCACCGGTGAGGCCACCGCTCGGGCCCTCACCGGACCACCGTAGGAAGGGAAGGCCGCCATGCGCGCACCCCGACGCTCCCCCGTCCGCCGCGCCGGCCAGGTTCTCACCGGCCTCGGCGCTCTCGTCGTGCTCGTCGGCGTGCTGGCCGGCGGGCCGGTCGCGCTGCTGGCGTTCGCCGGCAACCCGCTGCCGGATCACCTGCCCACGCTGGCCGAGGTCGGTACGGCGTTGACCAGCCGCGACGACGGTCAACTGTTCCTGCGCGCGCTGGCGGTGGTGGGCTGGTTCGGCTGGGCCACGTTCGCGTTCTCCGTCGTGGTGGAGCTGCTCGCGGCGGCGGTACGCCGGCCGGCGCCGAAGCTGCCCGGCATGCACCGCCAGCAGAAGGCCGCAGCCGCCCTCGTCGGTTCGGTCGCGCTGATCCTGGTCGCGAGCCCGGCCGCGGCTAGTGCCGCCGCGCTGACCGCCCCGCAGCCGGCGGTCGCCGCCGTCACCTCACCGGCCGTGGCCGCGAGCCAGGTCGCGCCGCCGCCCCCGGTCGCGTCGCAGGCGGACGACCCGGCCGTGTACCGGGTGGCGAAGGGCGACTACCTGGGCGAGGTGGCGGATCGCTATCTGGACGACTTCGACAGGTACAAGGAGCTGGCCCGGCTGAACCGGCTCGCCGACCCGGACCGGATCCGCCCGGGTCAGCTCATCACGCTGCCGGACGGCGCGACGGATTCGGGTGCCCGGCGGCACGCCGCCGGACGGATCGTGGTCACCAAGCCGGCCGAGACGGCACCGGCGAAGCCGGGTGGCGGCGGCGCCTCGTCGACCACCCCGAAGGCGAAGCCCAAGCCCACGCCGCGCGACGCGACGCCCACCGTGGAGGCGCCCGTCGGTCAGCCGCCGGCCATGTCGGCGGGCGCGTCCCGGGCCACCGCCGAGGAGGGCATCAACCGTCCGCTCGCCATCTCGGCGGTGCTGGCCGTGGCGAGCATCGTCGGCGCGCAGATCGGCGCGCTGCTCGGGTTGCGTAAGCGGCCGGTGCCGGCCCGGGCGCTGTCCAGTGGGCGGCACCGGCGGGACTGACTCAGGGCAGCCGGGCCTCGACCCGGCCGGACACCACGCGGGTGGGCAGCACGACCTGGTCGTTGGCGGCCGGGCCGTGCACCACCTCGCCGCCGTCGAGCCGGAACGCGCTGCCGTGCCAGGGGCAGACCACACAGGCGTGGCCGTCGACCTGCTCGATCGTGCCCTCGCCGAGCGGGCCGCTCTGGTGCGGGCAGCGCTCCAGCATGACTGTGACGTCGTCGCCGTCCCGGTAGAGGATCACCGAGACGTCGTCGATCTTCTTGGTGACCAGTTCGTGCCGGGGCAGGCTGCTCAGGTCGCCGACCCGGTGCCAGCCGTCGCTGATCAGGTGCAGCTCGGAGACGCTCTGGCTGGCCTGGGCACCCTGCTTGTACGCGAGATGCCCACCCAGGTACGCCCCACCGCTCGCGGCGGACAGCCCCAGGTAGGACAGCGTCCGGCCGAGGCCGTGCCGCCCGTTGAGCCGGGCCGCCAGCGAGCCGGCGAACAACGCCAGGCCGACCGTGTTGGCGGCGGCATGCACCAGCCCGACCCGGCGCTGGTCCCGGGAGAGCGTGGCCCAGTCGTTGAGCCCGGCGACCGCCGCGGGCAGCGCGCTGACCGTACCGAGACCCACCAGGGCGGTGGCGGCGCGGCGCTGGCCGGGCAGCAGGTCCACCACGGCGGCGGAGATCCAGGCGCCGACCGGCACCTGCACCATCGCGGGGTGCAGCGGATGGCCGAGCCACACGCCGTGCAGCGCGTCGCGTACCCGCTGCGAGCGCAGCGTGCCCTGGACGGCGCGCTGCAACCGGTCACCCACCCGGTCGAGACCGGTGGCCTGTTCGAGCTTCGTCAGTAGTTCGCGCACCTGTTCCGACTTCCCGGCAGGAGAGCCCCCAAACCGGACGCCCCGGAATTCCCTCGCACGGAACCCCCGCTGGATATACTCGGGCGGCCGACTGTATATAGGGAGCTGCGATGACCAAGATCCTGGTGGACGTCGACGACGAGGCGCTTGCGGATGCCGCCGAGGCGTACGGCACGAAGACCAAGAAGGACACGGTGAACGTCGCGCTCCGCGAGGGCGCGGCAAGACTGCGCCGCGCCCGCGCGCTGGCGGAACTGGCCGAGCGCGGGCAGACCGGTGACTTCGACGAACTGCTCGACAAGGGCGCCTACCGCTCGTGAAGCTGGCCGACTACCTGATCGACACCAGTGCCCTGGTCCGGCTCCTGCGTGATCCCGACGTGCTGGCGCGGTGGGACCAGCAGGTGACAGCGGGCCTGCTCGCCGTGTGCCCCCTGGTCGAGCTGGAGTTCCTCTACACCGCCCGGTCCGTCGCCGACCGGACGCGCCTGGCGGAGCAGCTCCGGGCCGCCTTCGGCTGGGTGGTGATGCCGGACCGGATCTACGAGCGCGCCGCCGAGATCCAGGGCGAGCTGACCGCGCGGGGCACGCACCGCTCGGCGGGCGCCGTCGACCTGCTCATCGCCGCCACCGCCGAATACCACGGGCTTTCGCTGCTGCACTACGACCGGGACTTCGACCAGGTCGGCGCCGTCGCCGGCCAGCCGATGCGCTGGCTGACCCGGCCCGGCACGATCAAATAGACCGTAGCCACGACGGCGCCGTCGCGGGCATGCTGGGCCTATGGGGGTACGCGTCGAGCACGCCGGTGCCGTGACCACTGTGATCCTGGACCGGCCCGAGGCCCGTAACGCCGTGGACGGGCCGACCGCACGAGCGCTGGCCGACGCGTTCCGCGCGTTCGACGCCGACCCGGACGCGGCGGTGGGTGTGCTCTGGGGTGCGGGCGGCACGTTCTGCTCCGGCGCCGATCTCAAGGCCGTCGGCACGCCGCGCGGCAACCGGGTCGAGCCCGACGGCGACGGGCCGATGGGCCCCACCCGGATGCGGCTGTCCAAGCCGGTGATCGCGGCGATCTCCGGGTACGCGGTGGCCGGTGGGCTGGAGCTGGCGCTCTGGTGCGATCTGCGGGTCGCCGAGTCGGACGCCACGCTGGGCGTGTTCTGCCGCCGGTGGGGCGTACCGCTGATCGACGGCGGGACGGTCCGGCTGCCCCGGCTGATCGGGGAGAGCCGGGCGATGGACCTGATCCTCACCGGCCGTGCGGTGGGCGCCGACGAGGCGTACGCGATGGGTCTGATCAACCGGCTGGTCGCGCCGGGTGAGGCCCGCGCGGCGGCCGAGGAGTTGGCCGCCGCTGTCGCCCGGTCTCCGCAGACGTGCCTGCGCAACGACCGGGCGGCGGTGCTGGACGGCGCGGGGCAGCCCGAGCCGGAGGCGATGGCGACCGAGCTGGCCTACGGCCTGGAGTCGCTGGCGGTGGACGGGGTACGCGGCGCAGGCCGGTTCGCCGACGGCGCCGGCCGGCACGGCGTGCCGGCCGGCTGAGGCCTCACTTCAGCGCGCGCAGCGCGTCCTCGATGGCCCTGTGGAACGTCGGGTACGCGTAGATCATGTGCCGGAGCTGGCTGATCGGCACCGCCGCGTGCACCGCCACGACGAGCGCGGAGAGCACCTCGCCGCCGGCCGGACCGGCCGAGGTGGCACCGACGAGGACGCCCTGGTCGGCGTCGGCGATCAGCTTGATGAACCCGGCGTTGCCGCTCTTGTGGATCCAGCCCCGGGCCGACGAGGTGAGGTCGGCGTACCCGACCTGGACGTTGACGCCGCGCTCGCGGGCCTGCTGCTCGGTGAGGCCGACCGCGCCGACCTCGGGGTCGGTGAACGTGACCCGGGGCAGCGCCCGGTAGTCGGCGACCGGGACGCTGCCCGGCGCGGCGGTCGACCCGCCCGCGCTCATCGCGCCGCCGACCGCGCTGACCACACCGGCCGCGCCGCCGACCACACTCGCGGTGCCGCTGGCATCAGGGCCGCCCTTGGTACGCCGCATGTGGTCGAGCACGTCCGCCACCACGATGCCGGCCTGGTACATGGCGATGTGGGTGAACGCACCCTCGCCGGTGAGGTCGCCGACCGCCCAGATCCCGTCGGTGACGTGCATCCGGTCGTTCACCGGCAGGTAGCGCTGCCCGGCGTCCACCCCGACGGTGTCCAGGCCCAGCTCCTCCAGGTGCGCCTTGCGGCCGGTCACCACGAGCAGCTTCTCGCCGGTGAACTCGGCGCCGTCGGCGTACACGGTGAACGCACCGCCGTCGTGGCCGACCCGGCCGGCCTTGGCCCCGGTGTGGATCTCCACCCCGTCGGCGCGCAGCGCGTCGGCGGCGAGCGCCGACGCCTCCGGCTCCTCGACCGCGAGCAGCCGGTCGGCCGCCTCGATCACCGTCACCCGCACGCCGAACCGGGCGAAGACCTGTGCCAGTTCCAGCCCGATCGCGCCGCCGCCGAGCACCAGCAGCGACGCGGGCAGTTCCTCGACCTCGATGGCCTGGTGGTTCGTCCAGTACGGCGTGTCGGCCAGCCCGTCGATCGGCGGGACCGAGGGCCGGGTGCCGGTGCCGAGGACCACGCCGTAGCGCGCCTGGAACACCTGGTCGCCGACGCGTACCCGGTTCGGTCCGTCGAGCCGTCCGCTGCCCCTGACGAACCGGCCGCCCTTGCCGGTGAAGCGGTCCACCGCCACCTTGTCGTCCCAGGTGTCGGTGGCCTCGGCGCGGATCCGCTTCGCCACCGGCGCCCAGTCGGGCCGCACCTGGGCGGACCCGGCCAGCTCGTTGACCCGGTGCGCCTCGGCCAGCGCGTTCGCCGCCCGGATCATCATCTTGCTGGGCACGCACCCCCAGTAGGGGCACTCACCACCGACCAGGTCCCGTTCGATGCCGACCACGCTGAGGCCGGCCTCGGCGAGCCGCCCGGCCACCTCCTCGCCGCCGACGCCGAGCCCGACAACGACCACATCCACCAGTTCCGGCTCCGCCATTCCGCAAGCATTCCGTACCTTCGGGACACCGACCACCGCACCGGGCCCGAATTCCGCGCTCGTCACGAATGCCACCGCCTACGGTGGCCGCATGCACACGCGCTTCACTCCGGTCCGGGACTGTTTCCACGACCTGTTCGCCACCGGCCGGGAGACGGGCGCGTCACTGGCGGTGTGGCACGGCGGCGTACCGGTGATCGAGCTGGTGGGTGGCACCACCGCAGCGGTCCCGCCCGGCGTGGTCGTACCGGTTTCCGGGGCGGACCGGCCGTGGCGGCCGGACACGCTCGTCGACGTCTACTCGGCCGGCAAGCCGGTGGCCGCGCTCTGCCTGCTGCTGCTCGTCGACCGGGGCCGGGTCGACCTGGACGCGCCGGTCTCGGTCTACTGGCCGGGCTTCCGCGCCCCGGCCACCGTCCGGCAGGTGCTCGCCCACACCGCCGGGCTGCCCGCCTTCCCGGTGCCCCGGCCCGCCGCCGCCGTCGCCGACTGGGACCTGCTCTGCGCCGATCTGGCCGCCGCCGAGCCCGAGTGGACGCCGGGCGCCGTCGCGGCCGAGCACGCCTGGACGTACGGGCACCTGGTGGGCGAGCTGGTCCGCCGGGTGGACGGACGCTCGGTGGGCCGGTTCCTGGCCGAGGAGATCGCCGGACCGTGGCGCCTGGACCTCGCCTTCGGACTGGGCGAGGCCGACCGGCGGCGGTGCGCCGATCTGTCGTACGCCGATCCGGCCTGGCCGGACGCGATGCGCGGCGAGCCGGGCTCGTTGCGGGCGCGGGCGCTGGACAACCCGCCGGGCGGGCGCGACGTGGCGATGGTGAACAGCGAGCTGTGGCGCGCCGCCGAGATCCCGGCGGTGAACCTGCACGCCACCGCCGCCGGGCTCGCCCGGCTGTACGCGGGCCTGCTCGCCGGCGGCACGCTGGACGGGGTACGCCTGTTCAGCCCGGAAGTGGTCGCCGAGGCGACGCGGGTGCAGTATTCCGGCCCGGACCTGCTGCTGGACCGGCCGGTGGACTGGACGCTCGGCATGCAGTGGGAGCCGGACGGCAGCTGGGGCATGGGCGGGATCGGCGGCAGCAGCGCCTGGGCCGACCCGGAACGCGGCTACACCTTCGCGTACGCGACCGCCCGGCTGGCCGACCACGACCGCGTGGAGGACCTGGTCGAGGCGTTGCACTCCTGCCTCTGACCGACCGTCACAGTCGGTGACTGCCGGGCGTCGTCACGCAGCGCATTCGAGCCGGCCGGGCAGCCTGGACTCCCCTTTCCGCCTTGCTCTGCAGCCATCGGCGCAGCATCGCGTTGAGCAGGGGTTTCCTCGCAGGTCCGAAAACCGCGCGGGGCCCCGACGGTCACGTTCCGCAACCGGTGCGGATATGGCTGCAGAGCAAAGGGGACCAGAGGTGAACGGCGTCGGCGGGGAACCCGATCACCTACGGTAACCAAGGAAGTCGGCCTGCGACGCGCGGGAGGTCTGCGCCGGCGGCGTTCGTGATCGTGCGCGGGCGACGCATCTGGCGCGACCGCCCGCGCGTCCGCGCAAGCCGGCGGGCGGCGGGCGGCGTCAGCGGAGCCAGACCGGGTCGGCGCCCGGCACCTCCAGCGGTGGCGGGTAGTCGAGCGTGCGGCGTACCTCGTCTGGCAGCCGCCACGGCTGGTGGACCGCCTTGCCCGCCACCGACGCCAGCTCGGGCACCCAGCGCCGCACGTACGCGCCGTCGGGGTCGTAGCGCTCGGCCTGCCGTACCGGGTTGAAGCCGCGGTACGGCCGGGTGTCGTTGCCGGTGCCGGCCACCCACTGCCAGTTGCCCGAGTTGTTGACCCGGTCGCCGTCGAGCAGCCACCGGAAGAAGACCTCCAGGCCGGGCCGCCAGTCCAGCCCGAGGTGCTTGGTCAGGTAGCCGGCGGTGATCAGCCGCGCCCGGTTGTGCATCCAGCCCTCGGCGCGCAACTGGCGCATGCCCGCGTCCACGATCGGCATGCCGGTCCGCCCCTCGGCCCAGGCGTCGAACGCGTGCGCGTCGTCGCGCCAGTCCTCGCGCGCACCGCGGCGGTAGGCGACAGTGGACAGGTCGGGGAAACCGGCCACCACCTGGTGGTAGAAGTCGCGCCAGCAGAGCTGCCTGACGAACGGGCCGTCCCGGTCACCGGCCCGGTTCGCCACGGCCAGCGGCGACACGCACCCGAAGCGCAGGTACGGGCTGAGCCGCGAGGTCTCGTCGCCGGCCATGTCGTCGTGGATGTCGTCGTACCGATCGAGGGTGGGCAGCCAGGCGGTGAGCCGGCGCCTGGCGACGGCCTCGCCACCGACGGCGGCGTCCGGGCTGTCGCCAGTCGGCGGATCCGGCAGCCGGCCGGGGTCGACGCCGTCGGACAGCCGGACCTGCTTCGGGGCGGCCAGCTCATCCCGCCACCGCACGCCCTGCCAGACGCGGAAGTAGGGGCTGAAGACGCGGTAGTGGTCGCCGCCGCCGGGGCGCAGCGCACCGGGCTCGACGATCGTGAGGCCGGGGAACACGCGCAGGAACATCCGGTGCCTGTCGCACTCGGCGCGCAGCCGCCGTTCCCGGCGGTGGGCGTAGCGGCTCACGTCGGCGGAGAGCCCGATGCCCTCGGCGCCCACCTTCCGGGCCAGCTCGATTGTTTCGGCCACCGGGTCGCCGCGCCTGATCACCAGGTCCCCACCGCGTGTGCGGAGCGCCTCACGCAGGTCGGCCAAGCTCTGATGCAGGAACCGGGTGCGGTTCGGCGAGAGCTTCTGCAACGCCGGATCGAGCACGTAGAGCGGCACCACCCGGTCGAACGCGGAGCAGGCGGCGGCGAGCGCCGGGTGGTCGTGCACCCGCAGGTCACGGGTGAACAGCACGACCGCCGTGCGGCCGGTCATCCGGCCAGGGCCGGTTCCAGGGCCGGGCCGGGCACCCGCACCGGCGTGCCCGACGGGGTGAGCAGCGCCCGCGCGGCCACCGCCATCCGGCGCCGCTGCGGCACCAGGGCACGCCGCACGAAGACGTCGTAGTCCTGGGCGGCCACCTCGTCGAGGATGCCTCCGTAGAGCGCGTACGCGGTGCGCATGCACGCCTGCGAGGCGGGATCGAGCAGCGGGATGCCCGGTGCGGCGGCGACGTAGTGGGCCTGGGCGCGGGTCACCTCGTACTCGATCAGCTCGCGGATGCGCGGCGTGGTGCGGCCGGCGGCCTTTGCGGCGAGCAGGTCGTCGCGGGTGAGGTCGAACTTGGCCATGTCCTCGTCGGGCAGGTACGTCCGGCCCCGGTCGAGGTCCTCGGAGACGTCCCGGATGAAGTTGGTGAGCTGGAACGCGAAGCCGAGCTGGCGGGCGGGCTCGCGGGCGGCGGCCGGGTCGGAGCTGCCGAGGATCGGCAGCATCATGGTGCCGATGACAGCGGCCGAGCCCTCCATGTAGTCGAGCAGGTCGTCGTAGGTCGGGTACGACATGACCGTCAGATCCATCGCCATGCTGCGCAGGAACGACGCGAAGTCGTCGCGGTCCAGGTCGAACACGGCAATGGTGTGCAGCACCGCGGGGAGCAGCGGGTCGTCGACCGACGCACCGTGCAGCCCGGCGACGAATCGATCCGACCACTCGCGCAGCCGGGCGGCGCGCTCGGCCGGCGGCAGGTCCTCGGTGCGGTCGACGATCTCGTCCGCGTAGCGGGTGAAGCCGTACAAGGCGTGCACATGCCGCCGTTTCCAGGCGGGAAGCAGCCGGGTGGCGAGATAGTAGGTACGGCCGTGACGCCGGTGCAGCTCGCGGCAACGGTCATAGGCAGCGGTCAGATCCGTGTCCATCGGCCCCTCCTCAGTTTCGACGCAGCAATCGACGCAACTCGTAACCCTAGGGTACGCTCCCCCACATGGCCAACGACGCAGTTGCGGGTAATGCGCTCCGCGTCGCGCCGGCTCAGGCCGGGGCGACGGACGATCCGGTCCGCGGCGTACTGGCCGCGTTCACGAAAGACCTGATCAAAGGGGTCGACGAGACGCTGGCGGCGTTCCTGGCCGCAGAAGTCGAATCACTCACCGAGATCGACGCAGCGATGGGTGGTTTCGCCGCGACGGCACGTGACTGCGTGCTGGCCGGCGGCAAACGGGTCCGCCCCACGTTCGCGTACTGGGGATGGCGGGGTGTGGTCGGCGGTGAGGAACCGCTGAGCTCGGTGCTCCCCGCGCTGTCCGCGCTCGAACTCCTGCACACGTTCGCGCTGGTCCACGACGACGTGATGGACGCCTCCGACACCCGGCGCGGGCTGCCCACCGCGCACCGGGCCGCCGCCGCCCGGCACCGGGCCGCCGGGCACACGGGCGACCCCGACCGGTACGGCGAAGCCGTCGCCGTCCTCATCGGCGACCTGTGCATGGTGTGGGCCGACCGGCTCATGGCACACGCGGCGGTCCCGGCGGACCGGCTGCTCGACGTGCGCCGCTGCTACGACCAGATGCGGGTCGAGACGGTCGCCGGGCAGTTCCTGGACGTGCTCGGCGAGAACGACTCGGCGAGCTGGACCGTCGACCGGGCGCTGCGGGTGGCCCGCTACAAGACCGCCAGCTACACCGTCCAGCGCCCGCTGCTGTTCGGCGCCTGCCTGGCCGGCACCGACGCGGACGACCCGCTCATCGCCGCGTACACCAGGTACGGGCTGGCCGTCGGCGAGGCGTTCCAGCTCCGCGACGACCTGCTGGGCGTGTACGGCGACCCGGAGACCACCGGCAAGCCGGCCGGGGACGACCTGCGTACCGGCAAGCCGACAGCGCTGCTGATGCTGGCCCGGCAGCTCGCCGACCCGGCGCAGCGCCGCGCGTTGGAGCGGGCCGGCTCGGTCACCGCGGCACACGAGGTGGACCGGCTGGCCGACGTGGTCCGGGACACCGGCGCCACCGCCCGGGTGGAGCGGATGATCTCCGACCGGGTGACCGAGGCGCTCGCCGCGCTCGGCACCGCACCGATCGACGAGACCGCGCGCACCGCGCTGACCGGCCTCGCCACCGCCGCCACGGCGCGGCGGGCATGATGAGCAACTTCGTGAGCAAGGGGGCCGGAATGCGTACCGTCAAGGGACGGACCGACCGGGTGGTAGTGGTCGGCGCCGGGCTGGGTGGGCTGGCCTGCGCGCTGCACCTGGCCGGCAGTGGCCGGCAGGTGACGGTGCTGGAACGCGAGCCGGTGCCGGGCGGCCGCGCCGGGCGGCTCAGCGTCGACGGGTACGAGTTCGACACCGGCCCGACCGTCCTCACCATGCCCGACCTGATCGCCGAGGCGCTCGGCGCGGTGGGTGAGGAGCTGACCGACTGGCTCGACCTGACCCCGCTCGACCCGGCGTACCGCGCCTACTACCCGGACGGGTCGACGCTCGACGTCATCACCGACACCACCCGGATGGCCGCCGAGATCGCCCGCGTCTGCGGCCCCCGGGAGGCCGACGGCTACCTGCGTTTCGTCGACTACGCGCGCAACCTCTGGCAGTGGGAACGGGCCGACTTCATCGAGCGCAACCTCGACGCGCCGACCGACCTGCTCACCGGCAACCTGCTGAAGCTGTTCGCGAGCGGCGCCTTCCGGCGGCTCCAGACGAAGATCAACCAGTTCTTCCGCGACCCGCGTACCCAGCGGATCTTCTCCTTCCAGGCCATGTACGCGGGCCTGTCGCCGCACGACGCGCTGGCGATCTACGCGGTCATCGCGTACCTCGACTCGGTGGCCGGTGTGTGCTTCCCGCGCGGCGGCATCCACGCGGTCTCCCGCGGGATGGCCGGCGCGGCCGAGAAGCACGGCGTGCAGATCCGGTACGGCACCACGGTGACCCGGGTGGAGACCGCCAACGGCCGCGCCACCGGCGTCGTCACCGCGGACGGCGACTTCATCCCCGCCGACACGGTGGTGCTCAACCCGGACCTGCCGGTCGCCTACCAGGACCTGCTGCCGCCCAGCCGGCAGCGCAAGCTGACCTACTCGCCGTCCTGCGTGGTGCTGCACATCGGTTCGACGCAGGGCTATGGCAAGATCGCCCACCACAACATCCACTTCGGGCGCTCCTGGAAGGGGACGTTCGACGAGGTGATCCGGCGAGGCGAGCTGATGACCGACCCGTCGCTGCTGGTGACGAACCCGAGCCGCACCGACCCGTCGGTGGCGCCGGCCGGGAAGCACACCTACTACGTGCTGGCCCCGGTGCCGAACCTGGAGCGGGCGCCGTTCGACTGGACCGGCGACCTCACCCAGCGGTACGCCGACCAACTCGTGAGCACGCTGGAGGAGCGCGGCTACGTCGGCTTCGGCGACGGCATCGAGGTGATGCGGGCGGTCACCCCGGCCGACTGGGCGGCGCAGGGCATGGCCGCCGGCACCCCGTTCGCCGCCTCGCACAGCCTCTTCCAGACCGGCCCGTTCCGCCCCTCCAACCTGCACCGGACGCTGGAGAACGTGGTGTTCGTCGGCTCCGGCACGCAGCCCGGTGTCGGCGTGCCGATGGTGCTGATCAGCGGCAAGATCGCCGCAGCCCGGGTCACCGGGGCGATGTCGTGAGCGAGCGGGAGACCCACCTGGTCGAGCTGGTCGACGACGACGGCCGGGTGCTCGGCGAGACCACCGTGGCGGCCGCCCACCAGCCACCCGGGCGGTTGCACCGCGCCTTCTCGGTGCTCCTGGTCGACCCCGACGGGCGGGTGCTGTTGCAGCAGCGGGCCGCGGTCAAGACGCGGTTCCCGCTGCGCTGGGCGAACTCCTGCTGCGGGCACCCGCTGCCCGGCCAGTCGCCGGCCGAGGCCGCCAACCGGCGGCTCGCCGAGGAACTCGGCGTCGATCCGGTCGACCTCACCGAGGTCGGCGTGTACCTCTACTACGCCGAGGACCCGGCTACCGGACGGGTCGAGTTCGAGTACGACCACGTGCTGCGCGCCGACGTACCCGCCGACCTGGTCACGCGGCCCGACCCGGACGAGGTGGCCGACCTGCGCTGGGTCGACCCCGGCGCGGTGGTCGGCGACCTGGACGCCCACCCCCGTGAGTACGCCCCGTGGCTCGGCGGCGTGGTCAACCGGCTGCTGCACCCCACCGACGCGTCCCGGCCGGGCGTAGCGGCCACCGAGGCACCGGAGCGGTCGGGTGGCCGATGAGGCGCTGAGCGCGGGGGCCGTCGCACGCCGACTGGGTGTGGCGGTCACCACGCTGCGTACCTGGCACCAGCGCTACGGTCTCGGCCCCAGCGAGCACGTGCCGGGTCACCACCGGCGGTACACGCCCGCCGACCTCGCCCGCCTGGAGATCATGCGCCGGCTGACCACCGAGGGGGTCGCGCCCGCCGAGGCCGCCCGCTGGGCCCGGCAGGCGCCGGCCGTGCCGCCCCCGGAGCGGCTCGGCCTCAAGGCGAGGGCCTCGACGGTACGCGACGGCGGCGGCACCACCATCCCGGTCGGCCGGGCCGGGCCGGCGGCGCGCGGGCTGGCTCGTGCCGCCATGCGGCTGGACTCGGTGACCATCGGCCGCACCATCGCCGACGCGCTGGCCGCCGACGGGGTGGTGGCGACCTGGGAAGGGCTGCTGCGGCCCGTGCTCGCCGGCATCGGGGAGCGGCACGCCGCCACCTCCGCGCTGATCGAGGTGGAACACCTCATGTCCCGGTGCGTCTCCGAGGCGTTCGCCACAGTGGCACGGGCGCACCCGATGACCGGGCCGCCCCGGATCCTGCTCTCCTGCGCCGACGAGGAGCAGCACTCGCTGCCGCTGGAGGCGCTCGCCGCCGCGCTGGCCGAGGTCGGTGTGAGTTATCGCATGCTCGGTGCCCGCGTACCGGTGCCGGCCCTGGTCGAGGCCGTCAACCGGACCGGTCCGGCGGCCGTGGTGCTCTGGTCGCACATCCGGGCGACGGCCGACCCGTGCCAGCTCACCGCGCTGCTGGCGGTGCCGCGCCGGCCGCTGCTGGTACTCGCCGCCGGGCCCGGCTGGCGGGCCGACTCGCTGCCGGCCGGGGTGGTCCGGCCGGTGGACCTGGCCGAGGCGTTGTCGCTGGCCGTGGCCGTGCGGGACTCGCTGGACCAGTCGACGACGAGCTGAGCCCCTCTCCCGTTCCGGGTCGGCGTCCACTACGGTCGGAAAGTCCGTCTGACCCCGACCCCTCCGGGAGCGACGAATGCGTCCACGCGCCCTGTCGGCGCTCGCCCTGGGCCTGGTGCTCCTCGTCACCGGCTGCGGCGAGGCCGGCAAGTCACCCGAGAAGGCCGCCGCACCGCCGTCGGCCTCCGCGTCGCCGTCCCCGACGCCGGTGACGAAGCCCTCACCGACCCACACCACCCCCGCGAAGCCCAAGCTGCGCCCGGTGCCGAAGAAGCTGCCGGCCGGGCTGCACCGGGCCAGCGGGAGCAGCGGCGTGGCGCTCACCTTCGACGACGGGCCGGATCCCCGGTACACCCCGCAGATCCTGGCCCAGCTCCGGGCGGCCCGTGTGAAGGCCACCTTCTGCGTCGTCGGCAAGCAGGCCAAGCGCTACCCGGAGCTGGTGGCCCGGATCGTCCGGGAGGGTCACCAGCTCTGCAATCACAGCTGGCACCACGACGTGAACCTGGGCCGGCGCTCCGCCGCCGAGATCCGATCCGACCTGGAACGGACGAACGAGGCGATCCACGCCGCCGCGCCCACGGCGCCGATCACCTGGTTCCGGCAGCCCGGTGGCCGCTGGACGGCCGAGGAGGTCGTGATCGCCAAGCAGATGGGCCTGCGCCCGCTGCACTGGAGCGTGGACCCGCAGGACTGGGACCACCCACCGGCGAAGACGATCATCAAGCGGGTGAAGGGCGCCACCCGGCACGGTTCGGTCGTGCTGATGCACGACGCAGGGGGCGACCGGGCCCAGACGATGGCCGCGTGCCGACACCTGATCCCGGACATCAAGCGGCGGTACGGCATCGCCCTACCCCGCTGACCTGCGGTTATACCCGGTCCCACAGCCATCCCCATACCGGTTTTGTCGTCCGCGCAGGCATGACATATGCTTCTCCTGCCTCCGGCGGGGCCGGATGGGAGCAAGTCCGCTTGAAGTTGCGAGTGTGCAATGATGGCGGGGCCGCCCTCATCGTCTAGCGGCCCAGGACGCCGCCCTTTCAAGGCGGTAGCACGGGTTCGAATCCCGTTGGGGGCACGGTCCGGCTCGCGCCGGATGCAACACCAGCCAGGTCCTGTGGAGCAGTTGGAGTGCTCGCCGCCCTGTCAAGGCGGAGGTCGCGGGTTCAAGTCCCGTCAGGACCGCAAGCGCTGACGCCGCGCAGCTCGATGCGCGGCGTTCTGCGTATCGGCCCGTGCGGTAGCATGTGCCGAGCACCACGGCCAGGTAGCTCAGTTGGTACGAGCGTCCGACTGAAAATCGGAAGGTCGGCGGTTCGACCCCGCCCCTGGCCACATAGCCTTTCGCCGGGCTACAGGAGCGCCGATCAGCGGAGACGCCGGTCGGCGTTCTGCTTTTCAGCCCAGGTGGGCCGCCTCCACCCGCAGATGCTCGAGGAAGTGCGTGACGGCCGGCGACGGCGTCCTGCCCCGCACGGTCGCCGCGAATATCTGCCGTACCGACTCGTCGTCCGGATGCAGGCGTAGCAGTGCGATGTCCGGCGGGGTTCCGCGTACCGCCAGGGCCGGAACCAGAGCCACCCCCAACCCGGCGGCGACGCATCCCAGCTTGCCGGTCCACTCGGCCGCGACGATGTCGACGCGCGGTGAGAAACCGCTGGGCAGGCTTGCCCGGAGCAGGCTGTTCTCCGCGGTGGCCGAGCCCACGACGAACGCGTCCTCGGCGAGGTCCGCCAGGCGCACCGAGCGGCGGTGCGCGAGCCGGTGGTCACGTGCGACCGCGACCAGGAGCCGCTCGTCGAGCAGATGTCGCAGGTCGAATCGTTCGCGGTCCAGTTCGCCCGTGGGCGAGGCGCTGACCACTGCCACATCCGCCTCCTCCGCGAGCAGGCGCTCCAGCAGTTGCGGCGTCACCCCCTCGACCAGCGACAGCGAGATCTCGGGGTGGTCCGAGCGGAACGACGCCATCGCCCGGGGTACGAGAGCCGCGACAGCGGTCGGGAAGGCGCCCACACGCAGCCGCCCTCGGCCGAGCCCGCGCAGGTCGTCGAGGTCACGCCGGGCCGCGGCGAGCCGGTCGAGGACCGCCTCGGCGTGCGGGAGCAGCTCTCGTCCCTCCTCGGTGAGGGCGACGCCGCGGGGCAGCCGGTCGAAGAGCCGAGCGCCGATGTCGGCCTCCAGCGCGGCGATCTGCCGGGAGACAGCCGACTGGGTGAAGCTGAGGGCGCGGGCGGCGGTCGTGATCGAGCCGTGCCGCGCGACGGTGCGGAACACCTCCAGCAGCTGAGTCTCCATGCCAGGCATGTTAGTCACGCATGGCAGGCATGCGAGACATTCGTTTGTCGCATTGCCCCCACCGGCCTAGCGTTACCGCGTGAAGATCATCGCGGTTCTCGGGACCGGACACATGGGTACGCCGATCGCGCGCCGCCTCCTGGCCGGCGGCAACCGGGTCAGAGTGTGGAACCGCAGCCCGGAGCGTTCGGAGCCGCTCGCCGCGGCCGGCGCGACGGTGGCCGCGAGCCCGTCTGCCGCAGTCGACGGAGCCGACGTCGTCGTCGTCATGCTCGCCGATGCCGGCGCGGTCGAGACGGTGCTGTTCGGGCCGGACGGCGCCGCCACCGCGCTCCGGCCCGGCACGGTCGTGGTGCAGATGTCGACGATCGGGCCGGACGAAGTCCGAGCAGTGGCCGGCCGGCTTCCGACGGGCGTCTCCCTCCTCGACGCCCCCGTCGGCGGCAGCGTCGACGCCGCCCGGGCCGGCACGCTGGCGATCTTCGCGGGCGGTCCCGCCGATGTCGTGGAGAGGGCAGCTCCGGTGCTGGAACAGCTCGGTTCGGTCCGTCACTGCGGCCCGATCGGCGCAGCCGCCGCCGTCAAGCTCGTCGCGAACACGGGCCTGGTGACGGCTGTCGCCGCGCTGCACGACGCGCTCGCTGTCGCCGCGGCGCTCGGTGTCGACAGGCAGACCGCCCTCGACGTGCTCGGCCGTGGGGCCCTCGCCGGCGCGGTCGGACGGGCCACCGCGCCGGGCGCCTCGTTCGCAGTCGCGTTGGCGGCGAAGGATGCGCGGCTGGCGCTGCGCCGTCCGGTGCCGGCCCCCGTGCTGGAGGCCGCCCTCGACCTGATGCAGGCCGCGCCGGACCAGGACGCGGATCTCTCCTCCCTCGTCTCAGCCGACTCTGCGAAGGGATGCTGATGCGCCTCACCCTGGACAACCCCGCACCCGTCGCGGCCCCGTTCGGCGACCGCTTCGCGCACGTCGCCCGGATCGATGTCGGCGGCGGGGCGCTGCTGATGCTCGCCGGACAGGTCGCCGTCGACGACGACGGCGAGGTGGTCGCTCCCGGAGACCCCGGCACCCAGGCCGAACGGATCTTCGAGATCGTGGGCGGCGTGCTCGCGGCGCACGGCGCGTCCTTCGACGACGTGCTGCACATCCGCACGTTCATGACTGACCTGGCTGACCTGCCGGCGTACGCGGCCGTCCGGCGCCGGCTCTTCCCTGGCACACCGCCGCCGGCGAGCACGACTGTCGAGGTCAGCAAGCTCTTCCTGCCCGGGGCCGTGCTCGAGGTCGAGGTCATGGCAGTGGTCCGGTCCCGCTAGGGCTCGACACTCAGGCGGCGTAGCTGAACCGTCGGGAAGGATCCCCACCGGCGGACACTCCGATGGGGATCCTTGCCGTATCCGGGTCAGACCGCGGCGGGCTGCTCGGCGGCGTCCGAGGCGCAGCAGGCGCTCTCGGTCGCCTTCTCCAACTGCGGTGAGTCGGCCTTGACCGTGTAGACCTCCCACGGCTCGTCGCCGGGGCCGCGCACCCAGACCTTGTCCTGGAGCGCGTAGCAGCACTCGGTGTCGTTCTCCTCCAGCGTGATGAGGCCGGAGTCGGTGAGCCGACCGGTCGCGGCGCTCACCTCGTCGGTGGTGGCCACCTCGACCCCGAGGTGGTCCATCACCGTCGGCAGGCCGGGCTCACCTTCGAGGAGTACGAGCTTCAGCGGCGGGTTCTCCACCGCGAAGTTGGCGTAGCCGGGGCGGCGCTTGGCCGGCTCGACGCCGAACAGCTTGCTGTAGAAGGCCACGGAGCCTTCGAGGTCGGAGACGCGCAGGGCGAGCTGGACGCGGGACATGACTGACTCCCTGTCTAGATGTTCATCTAAGCATTCTCCACTCTGCCTCCTGTTTTGAAGCCTGTCAACCTAGAGGAATATCGAAACAAGCGCCCGCCGGTGGTGGCACCGACGGTCGAGCCCCCTTGCGCTATTAGGTTTGCAATGCAAACCTATTTGAGTCACAGCACATCGGCTGCCGGGAGGAACCATGCCGTCCGAGTCACCCCGCGACAGGGCCCAGGAGCTGCTCGCCTCGATGACCAACCTCCGTCGGCAGGCCCGGGCGGCTCGTCAGGCGTACTGGCTTCCGCTCCTGCTCTTCGGGGTGCTCATCGCGGCGGCCGCGCCGCTGTACGTCGAGTCGGCGGAACCAGCCCCGCTGCGCGCCGGGACCGACGGCCCTGCCCTGAGCGGTCTCGGCGGCGGCTTCCTGCAGAAGTCGACCGCGCTCGGCTGGTACTGGCTGGCCGCGCTCGTCGGCGGCTACCTGGCCGGCCTGGCGTGGTACCGCTGGCACGGCCGGCGAGCCGGCGTCCAGACCCCGACCCGGTCGTACGTCATCGCCGGCCTCGCGGGCACTCTCGTCGGCCTCGCCCTTCCGGTCGTCCTGGAGTTCCTGCTGTTCAACACCAGCGGGCCGGTGTGGGGCGGCACCAGTCGGCTGACCGGTCCGCTGCTCGGCCTCGCCAACCGGGGCATGCTGCCGCACCTCGTGATCGCCGTCGGCCTGGCGGTCCTCGCCCGCCTGGAACGCAGCCGGAGCCTGCGGGTCGTGGTCGGTCTCTACACCGTCGTGCTGGTAGCCGTGAACGCCTGGTTCCAGCTCTCCGACCTGCAACCGGGTGATCTGACCCGGTTCAGCTTCATGCTGGCGGCCGTGCTCCCGGCACCGGTCCTGCTGATCGGCGGGGGTCTGGCGCTCGCCGCCGCCAAGAAGCAGCACAATCGGTAGTCGTGAGCACCGTGGACGACCCTCGCGCGAGCGGGCCATTCCCGACGAACGGCCTCGACGACACGGTCCACCAGCGGCACCGGCTCGGCATCCTGACCATCGCCGCTGAAGGCGAGCGGGTGGAGGTCGCCTATCTCCGCCAGGCCCTCGAACTCACCGCGGGCAACCTGTCCCGGCACCTCACCGTGCTGGAGGAGGCACGCCTGATCGAGGTGGAGAAGGGCTACCACGGCCGTCGTCCGCGGACGTGGATCCGGATCACCCGGGAGGGCCGTCAGGCCCTGCACTCCGAGATCACCGCCCTCCAGGAGCTGCTCCGCCGCCACCAGCAGACCGCGCCGGACGACTCCCCACCCCCGTAACGCCCTCTCCTGCCCGACCGCCCCGGCCCCGCCCGGTGGGCGGGCGGCGGGCCCGGGAGTGCCGGGAGCGGGTGGGACAGTCAGGTTTGTGGGGGGCGGCGGTTCTGGGTGGGGCTGCCCTGGATCGCCTCCCAGACGCTTCGGCCGGCCTGCCGCAGTGCCTGCCCGGCCTGTCCCGCCAGTTGTGCCGCCTCGGCGGCTGCGCTCGCCGGCTGGCCGGAGCGCTCCGAGCCGCGCTTCTTCTCGGCGGGACGTTCCGCCGACGGGCCCGCCCCGGCGCCCTGCCCCGATCCGGCGGCACGCTCGGACTCCGGCTTCCCCTCCCGCCCGGCAACCGACGCCGGTGACGGCTCCGCCCGCCCGGAACCGGGCGGCGGCTCGGTCCGCTCGGGACTACTTCGCCGAGAACTACCACCAGCAGTACCTGGCGCCGACGAAGAACCCGGACGGCTCGGTGGTGGCGGCTCCGTCCGCGCCGGGCGCCGGGGCGGTTCGGGGGCCTCGATCGGGCCGGACACGGCCGGCCCCGTCCGATCGGCCACCGCCGGAGCGGCCCGGTCTGCCACCGCCGGACCGGTGCGCTCGACCACCTCGCCGGCTGCGGCCACCGTACGCCCGGTCTGGTCGACCACCGGCGCGGCGAGCCGGTGCACGTCGTCCAGGGTGACGCCGGCCGAGCGCGCCAGCGCGTCGATCAGCTGCGGGTTGCGGTCGATGGTGGTCAGCGCCCGGTCCAGGATCTGCACCAGCTTCTCCAGCCGTACCTTGAGCAGCGCCTCGGCGCTCACCCCGGTGATGTCCAGCTCGACGCCCTCCAGGTGCACCCGGACGCCGGCGTCGAGCTGGAGCAGGTTCGCCAGCCGGGCGCGCAGCGACAGGTCGGCGTCGAGCCCGTCCACCACGAGCCGGATCTCGTCGACGGTCAGTTCCGGCACGTCGAGCAGGACGTCCGGCTCCGGCTCGGGACCGGCCGGCGAGCCGGTCGGTTCGTCGCCGGGGTCCGGCACTGGTGCGGTGGCTCGGCTGTCGGTCATGCTGCCCGCTCTCCCATCGGTCCGGTCGGGGGCGCTTACCCGCTTTCCGGTACGGCATCCGTCGCCCACCCGCACCTCGCGGAAGCCCGCCCGCACCTCGCGGAAGCCCACCTGACCTCCCGGAAGCGCCGCCCGCGCCTTGCACAGAGCGCCTGTCCCACCACTCAGCGCTGTCGGGAAACGGTGTTCCCGGTGTCCGGAAGCGGGCGGAACGGAAGCTGCACACCGAGACATGAGCCGGTATGGTCCGGACCTATGGGACAGGAGATGGCCGATCCGGATGAGGTCCAGCAGGAATCCGATCGCTTCTCCCTCCGCAGCAGCCTGCTCGTCCCGGCGTCCGCCGAGCGGGCGTACGCCGTCTTCACCGGCGCGCTCGCCGACTGGTGGGTGCGTGAATACACCTGGTCCGGCCCGGAGGCGCTCGCCGCGCTCGGCATCGAGCCCCGGGCCGGCGGCATGCTCTACGAGATCGGCCCGTACGGCTTCCGCAACGACTGGGGCCGCGTGCTGACCTGGGATCCGCCGCGGCGCCTGGTGTTCACCTGGCAGATCGGCCCGGACCGGGTGCCGGTGCCGGATCCGGCGCGGGCCAGCGAGGTGGAGGTCCTGTTCCACGCCGAAGGTCCGGAGCAGACCCGGGTGGACGTCGAGCACCGCTACTTCGACAGGCACGGCACGGCGGCCGAGGGCTACCGCGAGGCGCTCACCGCGGGCTGGCACGAACTGCTCTGCCGCTATCTGGCAACGGTCGCCCGTACCGCCTGAGATCGGTCAGCCGGCGATACCGGGCGCCGCGCCGGTGCCGGCCACGCCGGTGCCACCGAGGTCGGCCCGGCGGCCGGCGTCCGCGCCGGAACCGAAGCCACCGCCCGCCAGCCGCCGTCGCGGGGCGGTGCGCAACCGGGGGTACGCCTCGGCGACCCGGCGCTGGACGCGATCGGAGCGGTCGGCGAGCACCAGAGCCGTGGAGGGTCCACCCGACTCCGCCACCGCCTTGCTCTCGGCAGCGCGCAGTCGTTCCGCGACGACGTACGCGAACCCGGCCAGCCAGGTACGCCGGAACGCCGCCGGATGCTCCCCGGCCGGTACGACGGCACCGGCGAGCCCGTGCGCGGCCTGCACGAGCAGCGAAGTGAACAGCAGTTCGACCCGTTCCAGGTCGCTGGCGAAGCCGAACAGGTGCATGACGAAGCCGCTGCCGTGCCGGCGGCGTACGCATCGGCACCGCAACGGTTCGGCGACCGCCGCGAGCAGGCCGGCCTTGTCCCGGGCGTAAGGCGCGATCACCTCGACGGTCCGGTCACCGACCGGGTCGGCGGCCGGGTCGCGGGCGGCGAGCAGCGCCCGGTCGACGCCGTAGCGGGCGATCAGCTCGGTGGCCTTCGCCATGAAGGCGGCCGACTCGGCGGGGGTGCAGGCCGGGTCCTCCGCCTGGGCGAGGAGCTTGCGCACCTTGCTGAGCATCGCCTCGGACATGCACCCAGAGCTACCACAGTCGGGGCGCCTGGCCGCGCGCCGGGCTCAGTCCGAGCGGCTGCGCAGCGTGGCGATTGTCGACCCGGCGAGCGTGAGCAGGCAGTCGGGCAGCAGGCCGTCGGCTGCGGCCGCCCCGAACAGCGCCTCGCCGGTGTCCGCGTCGTCGTTGGCGCACGCGCTGACGAAACGGGCCACCCAGCGGGTGTCGTAGTCGGCCTGGTCGATGCCGGGGAAGTCGAGGGCGGCGCCGCCGCCCGGGGTGTCGTCGCCGAGCATGGTGGCGGCGAGGCACCACGCCACTCCGTACGCCCCGGCGAGGCCGGAGCGGTCCACCACCGCGTCGAACGTGCCCACCACGCCGGCGCCGTCCCCGGCGAGGGCGGAACGGAGCACGGCGGTCGCGTCGTCGAGCGTCTGCTGTGCTTCGTCGTTCACCCGCGGAACAGTATCGCCGGGGGTCAAGCGGTGACCCGGAAACGGCTCGTCGACCACGCAGAGTGATACCCGCAGTCGGGGTGCCGACGGAGCCGACTCCACAGTCCCGCGTGCCGCGTGAGCACGCTAAGGTGCGCAGCGGACCTTCGCCGGAGGAAGGACGACCATGCTGAGAACACGCACGTCGCGCGCGGCCCTGTCCATGGCCTGCGCGGCGCTTCTGCTCGCCACGAGCGCCTGCGGGAGCGACGAGCCGGAGGAAACGCCTGCCACCCAGGTACGCCTCTACGGCACCGACGGCAACATGCTCAATTCGTACCCCGCTGAGCTCAAGGACCGGGGAGACCTGGTGAACGGGATGAAGGGCACCACGCCCCTCACCCCACTGCCCGAGAGCTTCAAGGAACGACTACTCGCCGTAGACCCGAAGCTGGGTGACTTCCTCTACTCCGCCGAGTCGTACGACGCGGTGGTGATCAGCGCGCTGGCCGCCCAGCTCGCCGGCACCACCGCTCCGGCCGAGATCGCCAAGCAGATCGTCGGGGTGACCACCGGCGGTGAACGCTGCGACGACGTGTCGTCCTGCCTGGAGCTCGCCCGTGCGGGCCGGGACATCGAGTACCGGGGCGTGTCGCTGACCCGCGCCGGGTTCACCGACACCGGCGAGCCGGCCACCGCGAGCTACGGCACCATGCACTTCGACAACCAGAAGATCGACGACAGCAAGACCGAGTTCGTCGGCGCAGGTGAGGAGTCGGGGGCGAGCACGAAGGCCCCGCCGCGTGGGCGCAAGCTGCGCGACGGGAAGGCGAAGGACGCCCCGCTGGTCCTCGGCGGGCTGCTGCCGAAGACCGGTGACCTGGCGCTGGCGAACCCGCCGCTGGCGGCCGGCGCGGCGCTCGCGATCCGTGAGGTGAACGCCGCCGGTGGTGTGCTCGGCGAGCCGGTGAAGTGGATCGAGGGCGACGACGGCACCAACCCGGCGGTCGCCAAGGCCACCGTCGCCTCGCACGTCAGCAAGGGCGTGCAGGTCATCATCGGCGCAGGCGGCTCCGGCATCTCCCGGGCCGTGCTGCCGGACGTGGTCGCCGCCGGGCGGATCCTGTTCTCCCCGTCGAACACCGACGCGGGGCTGAGCGCCGTGGACGACAACGGCCTCTATTTCCGAACCGCGCCGCCGGACAGCCTCCAGGGCCGTGCGCTGGCCGACGTCATGCTCCGGGACGGGCCGCGCAAGATCGCGATCCTGGCCCGTAAGGACTCGTACGGCGAGGGCCTCCAGGAGAACGTCCGCTCGGAGCTGGAGAAGGCCGGCATCGGCGCGGACCGGATCAAGCTGCTGACCTACGAGCCGCCGGCCGACCCGAAGACGCCTGTCGACTTCGGCGGCACCGCCAAGGAGATCAAGGCGTTCGGACCGGAGGCGCTGCTGCTCATCGGCTTCGCCGAGTCCGCGCCGGCGATCACCGCGCTGGACGACGCGGGAGTCGACATCAAGCGCTGACGCGTACCGACGCGAAGGGCCGCACCGGAGACACCGGTGCGGCCCTCGTCGTCTCTCCCGGGCTCAGCGGGCCCGGCGCCGGTCCAGGAACTCGGTCATCCGCCGGTGCTTCTCCTCGTCCTCGAACAGCACCGCCTGGCTCAGCAGGTCGAGCTGCGGGTGCGCGGCCGCCGGGGCGTCCACTGCCATCTTGGTCAGCCGCAACGCCAGCGCGGAACCCTTCGCCATCTCGTCGAGCAGGCCGTGCGCGGTGGGCAGCAGCTCTTCCGGATCGGCCACCACCCGGTTCACCAGCCCGATCCGCAGCGCCTCCTCGGCGTCCACCCGCCGGCCGGTGAACAGCAGCTCCTTGGCCCGGGCCTCACCGATCAGCGCCGGCAGCCGGTAGGTCGCGCCGGCGCCGGCCAGGATGCCCAGCCGCACCTCGGGCTGGCCGAACACCGCGCGGTCCGTGCACACCCGGAGATCGCAGGCGTACGCCAGCTCGGCGCCGCCGCCCAGCGCCGGCCCGTCGACTGCCGCCACGGTGGGCATCGGCAGTGCCCGGATGCGGGCGAAGACACCCTGGTTGATGGCGGCCAGCGCGTCCAGCCGGCCGCGCTCGCGGAGCTGGGCGATGTCGGCGCCCCCGGCGAAGATGCCCGCCGTCCCGCCGGTGAGCAGCAGCAGCCGGGGACGCGCCTCCAGGTCGGCGCAGACCGCGTGCAGCTCGCCCACCAGGTCGGCGTCGATGGCGTTGCGCTTCTCCGGCCGGTCCAGGGTGACCACGAGCCGGTCCGGCAGCTCCTCGATCCGCAGCCCGCTCATTGCTTCACGCCGTCCTTCCACGTGTAGAAGCCCTGCCCCGACTTCTTGCCCAGCTTCCCGGCGGCCACCATCTCGACGAGCAGCGGCGGTGGCGCGAAGCGGTCGCCGTACGCGGCCTGGAGCGTGCGCGCGATGTCGAGCCGCACGTCCAGCCCGACCAGGTCGGTCAGCTCCAGCGGGCCGATCGGGTGCCGGTAGCCGAGCACCATCGCCTTGTCGATGTCGGCCGGGCTCGCCACCTCGTCGGCCACCATCCGGATCGCCTCCAGGCCGAGCGTGACGCCGAGGCGGGAGGTGGCGAAGCCGGGCATGTCGCGTACGACGACGGGGTCCTTGCCCAGCCGGGCGGCGAGCGCGACGGCCGCCTCGGTCGTGGCCGGCGCGGTGGCCGGGCCGACCACGACCTCGAGCAGCGCCATCGCCCACACCGGATTGAAGAAGTGCAACCCGACGAAGCCGGCGGGCCGGTCCAGCCCGGCGGCCAGTTCGGCGATCGGGATGCTGGACGTGTTGCTGCCAAGCAGCGCCGGCCGGCGGCTCTCCGCCTCGCGCAGGACGGCACGCTTGAGGTCGAGCCGCTCGGGCACCGCCTCCACGATCACGTCGGCGCCCTCGGTCACCTCGGCGAGCCCGGCCCGGAGCGTGACGCGCTCACGGTTGGCGGTGGCGGCCTCCTCGGTCAGCTTGCCGCGCTGCACGCCCCGGTCCCACAGCTCGCCGAGCCGGCGCACGGCCTCGGCGCCCCGGGCGGCGTCGACCTCGACCAGTTCGACCGCGTACCCGGCGCCGGCCGCCACGTACGCGATGCCGAGGCCCATGGTGCCGGCCCCGACGACCACAAAACGACCACTCATCGATGTCCCCTCGCCGCGGCGGGGGCGCGCGGGGTCTCCGCCGCCGGGCCCGTCCGCTCGCTCGTTCCTGCATGCGACCCTATGCAGGGCCGGGCCGCCGGGATGCGTGGGGGCGGAGCGGACGGGGTAAGGACGGCCGTCAACGCCGAAGGAAGGAACGAGATGAGCCAGGCACCGGAGAGCGCGGAGAACACCGAGACGGTCGAGACCCGCGGCGACGAGCGGGTGGACCTGCTCCGCGCGGACACCAACAACGACGGCAAGACCGACGTGTGGGTGGTGGACACCGACGGCGACGGCAAGGCCGACCTGTTCCAGTTCGACACCGACGGTGACGGCAAGGTGGACATCACCATGGTGGACATCGACGAGGACGGCACGCCGGACGAGGTGGTCGACGGCGACGGCGGGCTGCCTCCGGAGCAGACCACCCCCACCGTCCAGGTCTGAGTGGTGCGGGGGAGCCGCCGGATCCCGGCGGCTCCCCGCTCACCGCAGCTCCAGCGTGGCGAGGTAGTAGGGATGGTCGGTGTCGTCCACGTCGGCCAGTCGCCACGCTGAACCGTGGACCAGCTCGGCGAACTCCTCCGGCGAGCAGACCAGGTAGTCGAACCAGGCGGTGCCCAGCAGCCGGTAGCGCAGCCGCAGCCGCAGTTGCCCGCCGATCCGGCCCCGCTGCCGATTGCGCTCGTGGTAGGCGGTGTGCACCGGGTCGGTGGTCCCGTACGGGTCGGTGCCGTGGGCGATCACCCGGGCGCCGGGACGGGCCAGCGCGGCGAGCGCCGCGAGCATCGCCGGGGCGCGTTCCCGCCCCTCGAACAGTCCCAGGTTGTTGCCGAGCAGCAGGAACGTGTCGTACCGGTGGCCGTCGGCGGCGTGCTCGTCGACGGTGCCGTGCACCAGGTCGCGTACGCCCCGGTGCCGGCTGACCCGCAGCGCGCCGAGCGACGTGTCCAGCCCGGTGACCGGCACGCCGCGCTCCTGGAGGTGCAGCGCGATCCGGCCGGCGCCGACGCCGACGTCGAGCACGTGCCCGCGTACCCGGTCCACGGCCCGGTGGTCGTGCGGCTGCCACCGCTGCGGCGGGTCCAGGTAGTGCCCGGCGGGCGCGCCGTTGATCAGCCCGTCGTCGCGCTCGATGATCTCGATGACCGGGCGCGGCAGGCGACCGCCGGCCATCGGGCGCGGGCCGATCCCGGTGGCGACCGCGTACGCGTCGCGGATCATCTCGCCGAACACGTCGCCGATCTCGGGTTCCCCGGTCATGAGAGCACGCTATCCGGCGGTCGGCGGCACCCTGACCGCCGTATCCTTGGCGGCGTGACCGACCTGGACCGCCTGGCTGCGGAGAAGTACGTCCTGCTCACCACGTTCCGCAAGGACGGCCGGGCGGTGCCGACTCCGGTGTGGGCGGTACGCGACGGCGACGGGCTCGCGGTCTGGACGGTGGCCGACTCCGGCAAGGTGAAGCGCATCCGGCGCGACGGCCGGGTCACCGTGGCACCGTGCGACGTGCGCGGCCGGCCGCACGGTGAGGCGGTGCCGGGTCACGCGACGATCGCCGACCCGGAGAGCACGAACCGTGTACGGACGCTGCTCAAGCGGAAGTACCGGCTGATCGGCCGGCTGAGCCTGCTCGGCAGCCGGTTGCGCCGGGGTGAGCGCGGCACGGTGGGGCTGCGGATCGTGCTGGACTGAGCCGCACCCGACACGATCGAGCCCGGACACGATCAAGGGCGGCGCCGTGACGGCACCGCCCTTGATCGGAACGCCGGAGAACGCCGGTTCGTCAGTCTCCCTGGCGCTGCTGGGGGATCTGCCCCTGCAGCAGGGCCCGAACCTCCGACTCGCGGTAGCGGCGGTGACCGCCGAGGGTCCGGATGGCGCTGAGCTTGCCAGCCTTGGCCCACCGGGTCACCGTCTTCGGGTCGACACGGAACATCGACGCCACCTCGGCCGGTGTGAGTAGCGGCTCAGGTTCGTGCGTTCGCGATGCCATCGGGGTCACTCCTCCACATGTATAGACATCGGCCGGGGTCCCGCCGGCCGACGCGTCTCCCATGGTCCGGCTAGTCCCCGATGTCCGACATGGGCCGAACGGCTGAAGGTCCCTAGACGGACGGATGAACCATGCCCGATTTTTACGACTTTTATGCCGCAGAAAGTACCTTATTCGGACTCATGATCACGGTTCGTGATGCATTAGCTACGAGACACTCTCGTGTCCAAGGCCACTTAGCAGGGCAAACCGGGCGTCAGTTGCACCGTTCGAGCAGCTGCACCGCGCGCCAGCGGGCGACCAGCTTGTCGTACGCGGCGGACGCCTCCTCGGCCTCGCCCCGGCCCAGTCCGGACAGTCCGGCGGCCACCAGATCGGTCGAGTCGTCGGCTTCGAGCGTCTCGTCCGGCAGCAGCTGCACCAGGCCGCCGTAGTCCAGTTCGACCACCGAGCGCGGGTGGAACTCCTCCAGCCACCGGGCCGCCTCCTCGACCGCCTCGGTGATCGGCGCCTCGCCGATCGACTTGCGCAGCACCGACAGCGCCCGGGACGCGCGGCGGCGCGCCTTGGAGATCTCGGTGCGGTAGCGCAGCGCCCGCCGCCCCGGATCGGTGACCAGGTGCCGCTCACCGGCCTCGAACAGCACGAACCAGCGCAGCGGCACGCCCCAGGTGGCGATCTGCTCGTGCACCCGGGGCACCCCGTGCTCCAGCACCCGGGCGCCGCTGCGCCAGTCCTCCACCACGGCCTTGGCCTGGCCGGCGAGCACCGGCGGCACGAACGCGTCGGCGAGCACCGAGGGCACGCCGTCGCGGGCGCTCAGCGCCGCCTCGGCGACCCGGATGCGCAGGTTCCACGGGCAGACCAGCAGCGCGTCGTCGGACTCCAGGACGTACGCCTCGTCGGGCAGGTCGGGCAGCCGGGTCCAGCCGGCGCCGAGCGCCTCGATCACCGCGGTCCGCTGCCGTACCGGCCCCTCCAGCGGAGCTATCGCACGACCCTCGCTGACGTACCGGCGCCAGTACGACTGCCGATCCCGGTCGAAGGCGGTCAGCGGCTCGTACACGCGCAGGTATGAAGCGAAGAGCGACGGCACGGCGCGATCCTCCCACGAGACGGGACCGCCCGTCGCCGCCCTCGGGCCCGTGGCGTGACATGCGCGACAGTACGGTTCGGGCCGATATTAGGCTCAACGACACCGGCAGCATCCCGCCGGCGTGCCACCCGGGTTCCGCGCCCCACAAGGGCGCACACCGACACAGGAGTCAGCCATGGGCGTATTCGCCAGTACCGACGACCCCGTCTCCACGGGGCATGAGCAGGTCGTGTTCTGCCAGGACAAGCAGTCCGGCCTGAAGGCGATCATCGGGATCTACTCGACCGCGCTGGGCCCCGCGCTCGGCGGCACCCGGTTCTACCCGTACGCCAGCGAGGCCGACGCCCTCGCCGACGTGCTCGACCTCTCGCGCGGCATGGCCTACAAGAACGCCCTGGCGAACCTCGACCTCGGTGGCGGCAAGGCGGTCATCTGGGGTGACCCCGACCAGATCAAGAGCGAGGCGCTGCTGCGCGCGTACGGCCGCTTCGTCGAGTCGCTCAACGGCCGCTACTACACCGCCTGCGACGTGGGCACCTACGTGGCGGACATGGACGTGATCGCCCGGGAGACCCGCTACGTGACCGGCCGCAGCGTGGAGCACGGCGGCGCGGGCGACTCCTCGATCCTCACCGCCTGGGGCGTGTTCCAGGGCATGCGGGCCGCCGCCGAGCACGTCTGGGGCAGCCCGACGCTGGCCGGGCGCCGGGTCGGCGTGGCCGGGCTGGGCAAGGTCGGCAAGTACCTGACCGCCCACCTGCTCGACGACGGCGCCGAGGTCGTGGCGACCGACGTCAGCCCGCGGGCCCTGGAGTGGGCGCGCACCACCCACCCGCAGGTCACCCTGGTCGACGACACCGCGGCGCTCGTCGCCTCCGACATCGACGTGTACGCCCCGTGCGCCCTCGGCGGCGCGCTGAACGACGACACCGTGCCGGTGCTGCGGGCGAAGGTGGTCACCGGGGCGGCGAACAACCAGCTCGCCCACCCGGGCATCGAGAAGGTGCTCGCCGACCGGGGCATCCTCTACACGCCGGACTACGTGGTGAACGCCGGTGGCGTGATCCAGGTGGCCGACGAGATCGAGGGCTTCAACTTCGACCGCGCCAAGCTGCGCGCGACCCGGATCTTCGACACGACCCGGCAGATCCTCCAGCTCGCCGACGACGAGGGCGTGCCGCCGGCGGTCGCCGCGGACCGGCTCGCCGAGCGGCGGATGGCCGAGGTCGGCCGGCTGCGGACGATCCATCTGCGGTGAAGCTCACCTCCGGGGGCGGGGCGGCGCTCCTCCCCCGGAGGCGGTGCGCGTTAAGCTGATCCTCGGGCTTGTTCGTGCCGGTTTGTCCGGTGTCACGGCCAGCCCCGGGGCTTACCCCTTACCCGGTACACTTTGTGACAGCTGGACCACCGCGACGCGCAGGTCCGGTCGACGGTGACCCGAGGTGCCGAACGATGGCATCCCCATGTACCGTAAGAGCCACGAGAGATGCCTGACGTCATCGGGGCCCGCCTTCGGGCTGCCCCGCATTCTGTGCGAGGGGGTCGAGCCATGGGGCGCGGCCGTGCTAAGGCCAAGCAGACGAAGGTGGCCCGGGAGTTGAAGTACCACTCCCCGAACACCGACCTAACCGCCTTGCAGCGCGAACTGGCGGGTAGTGGAAAGTCTGAGCACAACTTCGACGACGACTACAAAGAGTATGTCGACGACGATGACGAGGACCACGCGGACGACGACCCGGACACCTGGGCTCGTCCGACCCGCTGACCTCCGGTCACATCTGAGCACGCGGTAACCCCCGCGTGCTCACGCATGTGCTCTGCTGAGCCGGCGTACGACCGACGATCAGGGACCTGCCGGCGCTCCGGGGCGCCCCGCTCCGACGCGCCGGCAGGTCCTTGATCGCGGAACCGTCCCCTCAGCGCGGCCGGTTGTTCCAGTTGTAGAACGTCGGGATGTTCTCGAAGTGGTTCCACGCGCAGACCGCGTCGGCGCCGTCACCGCCTGACACCTCCGCCCGCAGCAGCCGCGCCGCCTCCGCCTCGTGGAGCAGAGCGGTAAGCCCCGCAGCGGCGTCCCGCACCCGGTCGGCGACCGCCTCCCGGTCGGTGTCACTGATGGTCTCGGGCATGCTCCAACACTCCCTCCAGTAGGCGGATCTTGCTGTTACGGCAGTGCTCGGTCTCCGTACCGTCGAAACGCCCCAGCTCGAAGTAACGGTTGGCGGCGTGCCCACCGCCGCAGAACCCGAAGTACGCACAGGACGCCCGGCACGCCTCCACGCCGGCGACGAACTCGCCCACCCACGGCGTACCGGCCGCGCCGGCGAGGATGTCCCCCAGCGGCGTGGTGAGCACGTTCCCGCTGGCGAAGTCGCCGTACCGGGGGTCGGTGAAGCCGGCCAGCTCCGGCGAGAGCACCACCACCGAACCGTCGTGCCCGACCGTCGGAATCGGGTCGAGGCTGCGCGGCAGCAGGTCGTCGGCGGTGCCGGCCAGCACCGCGCCCGCGTACCGCAGCGACCACTCCACCTCGCGCAGGTGGATCCGGGGATCCCGGCGCCAGGCCGCCACCAGCTCGGCCCAGAACCCGGTGACCGCGCCCTCGTCGCGCGCGTTCGTCCGGGTGTTGACGCCCTCGGTCTCCTCGATGTTGACGCCGAGCACGTCGCAGCCCAGGTCGAGGAAGTAGTCGTACAGCTCGGTCGCCAGGCCCGGCTCCGGCCGCGACACCACCGCGAGCGCCGAGAACGGCAGGCCGTGGCGACGCAGCGCCGCCACACCCGCCACGATCCGGTCGTACGCGGGCCGCCCGCCCCGGGTGACCCGCTCGCCGTTGCGCGCCCGCGGCCCGTCCACGCTGACGCTCACCCGCACCCGGTGCTCGGCGAAGAACGCGCACCACGCGTCGTCGATCAGCGTGGCGTTCGTCTGCACGTGGTGCTCGACGTCCGGCCCGAACGGCGCCAGCAGCGCGGCCAGGTGCTCCCGGCCGGCCGCGAGCGGCTCGCCGCCGTGCCAGACGACGGAGAAGCGACCGCCCGCCGCCCACGGGTTCACTGATGCCGCCACCGCCTCGGCGACGGCCACCGGCATCCGCCTGTCGACCGCCCGGAACGGGAGGTAGCAGTAGGCGCAGTCGAGGTTGCACAAGGTCGTCGGCTGCATCACCACGTACGACGGGACGGCGGCGATGCCCCGCATCCCTTCGGGTGCGCGCGCAGCCATCAGCACCTCCCCCGCCTGCCTGAAAACCGAACCTCCAGGCTAGGCCGCGGCGACCGCTCGGGTGAACCCCCGATCACGTGCCCGGCCGATCGGCGCAGGGTGATCAGCCTCGGGTGTGCTGTCCGACCATCTGCACGTTGCCGGACCCCTCGATGATCTCGCCGGCCTGCCAGGCGTCCACGCCCCGGCCGGTCAGGGTGGCCAGCGCGCGGTCGGCGTCCTCGGCGGAGACGATCGCGAACATGCCGACGCCCATGTTGAACGTGGCCTCCATCTCCGGGTCCTCGATCCGGCCCTTGGACTGGATCAGGTCGAAGATCGGCTGCGGCTTCCAGGTGGAGCGGTTCACCACCGCGTCGACGTGCTCGGGCAGCACCCGGACCAGGTTGCCGGGGATGCCGCCGCCGGTGACGTGGGCCAGCGCCCGCACCTCGGCCTCGGCGATCAGCTTGAGGCAGTCCTGGGCGTAGATCTTGGTCGGGGTGAGCAGCTCCTCGCCCAGCGTCCGCTGGCGGCCGAAGTCGTCGATCACCACGTCCAGCCGCATCCGGCCGGCGCCGAGCAGCACGTGCCGGACCAGGGAGTAGCCGTTGGAGTGCAGGCCGGACGAGCGCATCGCGATCACCACGTCGCCCACCTCGACCCGCTCCGGGCTGAGGATCTCGCTCTCCTCGACCACGCCGACGCCGGTGGCCGAGATGTCGTACTCGTCGGGGCGCAGCACGCCCGGGTGCTCGGCGGTCTCGCCACCGAGCAGCGCGCAGCCGGCGTACCGGCAGCCGTCCGCGATGCCGGCGCCGATCTCGGCGACCTTGTCCGGCACGACCTCGCCGGTGGCGATGTAGTCGAGCAGGAACAGCGGCTCGGCGCCGCAGGCCACCAGGTCGTCGACGACCATCGCGACCAGGTCGATGCCGACCGTGTCGTGGATGTCGAGCTGCTGGGCGATCACCAGCTTGGTGCCCACGCCGTCGGTCGAGGACGCCAGGATCGGGTTCTTGTACTTCTTCGTGTCCAGCCGGAACAGGCCGGCGAAGCCGCCCAGGTCGCCCATGACCTCGGGGCGCCGGGTCTCCTTGACCTTGGACTTGAGCAGCTCGACAGCGCGGTCGCCCGCCTCGATCGACACCCCGGCGTCGGCGTACGAGACCGAGCGTTTGCGCTGCGTCCGGCCGGACCCCGCCGACCAGGGCTGGCGGTCGCCGCCGGCGCCCGTCGGGCTGGATCCTGCGCCGCTGCGCTCGGACACGTGCGTCACGGTTCTCCCCTTTGTGGTTCCCGCGAGCCCGGAGCGGCCGGACCCGCGTCGGTGGTGCTACGGGTGGTGGGTCGGTGTGGCGACGAGCGGACCGGTCGGCCCGGCCGCCTCGGCGGCGACCCGGCGTCCCACTCCTTCGAGCACGTGCTTGCCGATCAGGTTCCCGGCCGGCAGTTCGATCGGGTACTCCCCATCGAAGCACGCCCGGCAGAGCCGGCTCTTCGGCTGCTCGGTCGCGGCGATGAGACCGGGCAGCGATACGTAACCGAGCGAGTCGGCGCCGATGGACCGCCGGATGCCGTCGTTGTCGAGCCCGTTCGCGAGCAGCTCGGCGCGGGTGGCGAAGTCGATGCCGTAGAAACAGGGCCAGCTCACCGGCGGCGAGGAGATCCGGACGTGGACCTCCAGCGCGCCCGCCTCGCGCAGCAGCCGGACGATCGCCCGCTGGGTGGTGCCCCGCACGATCGAGTCGTCCACCACGACCAGGCGCTTGCCGCGGACGTTCTGGCGCAGCGGGTTCAGCTTCAGCCGGACGCCGAGCGCGCGCAGCGTCTGCGAGGGCTGGATGAACGTGCGCCCGACGTACGGGTTCTTCATCAGGCCCTGGCCGTAGGTGATGCCTGATTCCTCGGCGTAGCCGATCGCGGCCGGCGTGCCGGACTCCGGCACCGGGATCACCAGGTCGGCCTCGACCGGGTGTTCCTTGGCGAGCTGGCGGCCGATCTGCACCCGCGCGGCGTGCACGTTGCGACCGGCGATGGTGGCGTCCGGCCGGGCGATGTACACGTACTCGAAGAGACAGCCCTTGGGCTCGGGCGAGGCGAACCGGCTGGACCGCAGCCCGTTCTCGTCGATGGCGATCAGCTCGCCCGGCTCGACCTCGCGGACCACGCTCGCGCCGACGATGTCCAGCGCGGCGGTCTCGCTCGCCACCACCCAGCCGCGTTCGAGCCGGCCGAGCACCAGCGGGCGTACGCCATGCGCGTCACGCGCCGCGTAGAGCGTCGACTCGTCCATGAAGACGAAGCTGAACGCGCCCCGCAGCTGCGGCAGCACCTCCAGCGCGGCCGCCTCGACCGACAGGTCGGGCCGGCTCGCCAGCAGCATGGTGACCAGCGAGGTGTCGTTCGTCGAGCCGTCCGAGTCGAGCCCCCGCACGGCGGCCTCGCGCTGCAACTCGGCGGTGTTCACCAGGTTGCCGTTGTGCGCCAGGGCGATGGTGGTGCCGGCGGTCGTGGCGCGGATCGTCGGCTGGGCGTTCTCCCAGGTCGAGCCGCCGGTGGTGGAGTAGCGCGCGTGCCCGATCGCGACGTGCCCGCGCAGGCTCGCCAGCGTCGGCTCGTCGAACACCTGGGCGACCAGGCCGAGGTCCTTGTAGACCACGACACCGGAGCCGTCACTCACCGCGATGCCCGCGGCCTCCTGACCGCGGTGCTGGAGGGCGTAGAGCCCGAAGTAGGTGAGGTTGGCGACCTCTTCACCCGGCGCCCAGACGCCGAAGACGCCGCACGCGTCCTGTGGGCCGGGTCGCTGGGGGTCAAGGTCGTGGCTCAGCCGGCCATCGCCTCGGGGCACCTGCCGCTCCCTCGCAGTGGGGTCTGGACTGGCCTGGCGGAGTCAGGGGGGCAGCTCCGCACACATGGGCCGGGACCGTCGTCGGCTCTCAGTGTACGCGACCAGCAGTCGACACCGACAGTCACGAAGCGTCCGCTCAGCGTGAGCAGAGTTTGCGCTGCTTGATGCCTAAACAGGGAGGTACGGGGAGAGGTCAGCCCGATTTCCGGAAACCCGGACGCGACCCTCAGTGACCGTTTCCGCCCATCCCCGGCGCCCGGTGGCGACCGCCAGCCAGGTCGCCGGATCCATCTCCACCACGTTCGGCGGCGTGCCGCGGGTGTGTCGTGGACCACTCACGCACTGGACCGCACCGTAGGGTGGGACGCGCACCTCCACCGATCGGCCGGGGGCGCGATCCGCGAGGGCAGCCAAGAGGGTCCGGACCGCCTCCCGGAGCACCGGCCGTTCGGGCGTACGCCCCTCGTCCAGCGCCGCCAGGGCGGCGAGTACCGCTTCGGAATAAGCGTGCGGAGAGGACACGACGGGACGATACGACCCGGCAGAAGGCCGTCCGACGGCGGCCCTGGGTAGAGATGATCCGGTCAGACAAGGCATAGTTGCCGACGGCGTTATTCGTACCGTGAGTGATCAACCTCGGCCGAACGGCCGGCGGGGCGATCAGACCCGGAAGGCGGTGGACGTGTCAACACACCGACGTGCCTGGAAGCAGCGGGCCGGTGTGGTCGTAGCGCTGGTCTTCGGCGCCCTGCTCACCGTCCCCGCAGCTCCCGCCTTCGCCGCCAACGTCAGCGTCTCTCCGGGATCGATTACGGTCAACGCCGGTAGCGACGCGACCGTGAGCGTCCAGGTCACTCCCGGCGACGGCGACGAGAGCGCGGAGATCGGCCTGACCGGCCTGCCGTCCGGCGTCAGCTGTGCCTCGGGCTGCGGTCAGATCAACTTCCCGCCCGGGAACAACAGGCCGCGGACGCAACTGCTCACCATCCGCGCCAACGACAACGCGCAGGACGCCAACGCCTCGGTCACGGTGCAGGTCCGGCCCAACAACTCCGACCCGGCCACCGGCAACTTCCAGCTCGCGGTCAAGGGCAAGGTCGAGGCGCCGCAGCAGCCGCAGACCGTCAAGACGGTGTCCGGCAAGGTGGTGAACGCCGACGGCGATCCGATCGAGGGCGCCCTGGTCATGCTCCGCGACAGCGCGGGCAAGGAACGCCGCACCAACACCAGCGGCAACGGCAACTTCAGCTTCAGCGGCTCCGAGTCCAACCCGATCGCGCCCGGCCGGATCGACCTCGGCGCCTCCACCGACGGCGCCTCGCCGGTCGCCCGGTCGATAAACGCGAACGCCGGCCAGTCGGTGACCGGCGTCCGACTCAGCATCCAGCTGAAGGCGTCGGCGAGCCCGAGCGCCAGCCCGTCGGCGAGTGAGTCCGCCCCACCGTCCGAGGAGCCGCTCGACGAGGAGGCGACCGACACCCCGTCGGCCGAGGCGCCCGCCGCGCAGCAGCCGGCCGCGAACGAGGATTCCGGCGGCTTCGGCTCCTGGCTGCTCATCCTGCTCGGCGGCCTGTTCGTCGCCGTCGGCGTGGGCACCATCGTGCTGCTCTACATGCGCCGCAAGAACGAGGGCGACGACGGTGACGGCGACGGTCCGGGTGGGCCGGCCGGTCCGGGTGGTCCCGGCGGGGCCGGTGCGATCCCGGGCGCCCGGGGCGCCTACCACGGCACCGACGACCAGACCCGGGTGGTGAACGGGATGGGCGCCGGGCCGGCCGCGACGATGGTCGGCGGCCCCTCGATCAGCGACGCCCCCACCATGCTCCAGCGGCCGGTCGTGGACGACGTCCCGCCGGACCCGTACGGCGCGCCGCCCGGCCCGGCGTACGGCGCAGGTGGCGGCCAGGGCGGCTACGGCTACGGCGACGACGCAGCGGGCCAGGGCGGTTACGGCGGCGCGGGCGGCTACGGCAACGCGCCCTCCTCGGGCGGCGGCTACGGCAACGGCCCCTCCTCCGGTGCCGGCTACGGCAACGGCCCGTCATCCGGTGCCGGCTACGCCGCAGGCGCGGCGGCGGGCGCGGCCGGCTACGCGGCCCAGGGCGGCGGCTACGGCAACGAGCGCTTCGACGAGCCCACCGGCCGCTACACCGGTGACAGCACGCAGTACGCGCCGGCGGCCGACCCGTACCCGACCAGCACCTACCAGCCGGAGCAGGACCGCGGCGGCTACGACCAGGCCGGCTCGGCCCCGTACGGCCGCAGCCCGGAGCAGGGCGACGGTTACGGTGCGGCCGGTGGCTACGGCGGTGCCGCGTCGGGCGGCTACGACAACGGCGCGACCGGCGGGTACGACAGCGCCCGCCCGCAGGGCGGGTACGGCGAGCCCACCGGCGCCTACGGCAACGCCGCCGGTGGGGGCTACGGCGACAACCCGACCGGCGGGTACGGCGACGCCCCGGGCTACGGCGGCGGTCGCGCGGCGGGCGGCGGCTACGGCGACGCGCCGACCGGCGGGTACGACAGCGCCCCCGCCGGCGGCTACGGCGACGCCCCGGCCGGCGGCTACGACAGCACCCGGCAGCAGGGCGGATACGGCGACGCGCCCGCGGGCGGCTACGACAACCCCGGTGGCTACGACAGCCGGTCCCAGGGCGGCTACGACAGCGGCGCGACAGGTGGCTACGACAACGGCCGTCAGCAGGGCGGATACGGCGACGCGTCGGCCGGTGGCTACGGCAACACCGGTGGCGGTTACGACGGTGGCCACCAGTCCGGCGGCTACGGCCAGCAGGGCGGCGGATACGGCGACGGCTACGGCCAGGCCCCGCAGGGCGGTTACGGCCAGCAGGGCGGATACGGTCAGGAGCCGCCGCAGCAGCGCGCGGGCGGCTACGACAACGGCTACCCCAACGACCCGGCGCAGGCTGGTCGCGCCCGCCCGGACGGGCAGGCGGACCGGAGCGGACGACGCCTCGACTGGCTGGACGACTGACCGGCACCAGATGTGAGAACTGTGGCCGTCCGCGAACAGCGGGCGGCCACAGTCGTCAGCAGGGGGAATCAGGCCGGGGCGAAGTAGCCCTGGCGGAGCACCGGCACCACGTCGGAGACGCCCACCTCGGTCGCCACCGTGACGTCCTCGGCGAAGCCGCCCTCGGCGAGTTCCCGCCCGGAGACGCAGCCCCGGACCGCCGCCGGCACGTCCGGCGTGCTCGCCAGCGCGGCGAGCGCCATCGCAGCCTCCACCGAGAGCCCGCCGGGCACCCCGGCCAGCGCATCGAGTACGCAGGCCGCACCGAGCTGGTCCTCCACGCACGGCCGGAGTGACCCGTCGGGCCAGCGCTCCCCGGCCGCCACCACGCCCACGGGTGCGTCCTTCGAGCCGTACCCCTCGGCCAGGAGCCAGCGCCCGACGGCGGGTGCGTTACGCAGGCACGCCGCGACCACCGGCACTCCGGTGGCGCTGGCGGCGGCGCTGATCGCCGAGCCGTTCGGAGAGGGCAGCACCAGGTCGGCGACGACCGGCGCGGCCCGCAGCGCCGCCGGGGACAGCGACCACTGGTGCTCCGCAGTCGTCTTCCGGCGGCCCACGGCGGCCACGGCACCCACCCGGCGGGCGTAGTCGGCGGCCTGCTCACCCCACGGGAACGGGTGCACCCGCATGCCACGGCTCACCGCCACCTCCACGGCGGTGGTGAACGACAACACGTCCACCACCACCAGGGCGGCACAGACCCGGCCGAGTTCCGCCGCCCCGGTCAGTCCCCAGTCGAACCGGGCACCGGAGCCGGGTTGGGCGAAGACGGCCAAGGCCAGCGCCTCAGCGCTGACCCGGCGCCGGCTCACCGGGAGCCGGACCGTCGGACCCGTCGGCATTCTCCGACTCGTCCTGGGCCGGGGTTCCGTCCACGGGCGTCGTCGCGTCGGCCTGCGCGGCCTCGTCCGGCGCGTCGGACTGCGCCTCGACAGCGGGTGCGGACGCCTCGGCGTCGGCCGGCGGGGTGTCCCGGCCGGCCTCGGCGATCGGCTCGGCGTCGACAGCGGCCGGGTCCACCCCGACCGGCTGCTCGGCGGTGGCCGGAAGCACAGTGGTGGTCCCGGTACGGGTCGCCTCCACCTCCACCCGGGCCGCCTCGGCGGCGCCGAACAGGCGCGGGAGCGTACCGGTGTGCGCCTCGCGCAGCTCGTCCAGGCCGATCCGGAACTGGCCGTGCACCTCCAGTGCGCCGGAGGCCGGGTCGGTGACGCCGATGAACTCCCACGGCACGCCGCGCTCGGCGCACAGGGCGGTGAACGCCTTCTCGTGGCCGCGCGGCACCGACACCAGCACGCGGCCGGCGGACTCGCTGAACAGGAAGACGAACGGCATCGAGCCACCGGCGAAGTGCTCCGGGACCACGACCCGGGCGCCCACGCCGCGACGCAGGGCCGACTCGACGAGGCTCTGCGCCAGACCGCCGTCGGACAGGTCGTGCGCGGAGCTGAGGTGCCCGACCCGGGCCGCCTCGGCCATCAGCTCGGCGAGCTGCCGCTCACGGGCCAGGTCGACCTGCGGCGGGATGCCGCCCAGGTGCTCGTGCGTCACCCAGGCCCACTCCGAGCCGGACAGCTCGACGTGCGTCTCGCCCAGCAGGAACAGCTGGTCGTGGTCGCCGGCCGGACGCGGCACGAAGCCCATCGGTACGCGGTCGGCGACGTCGTCGAGCACGCCCAGCACGCCGACCACCGGGGTCGGGTGGATGGCCGCGGCACCGGTCTGGTTGTAGAAGCTGACGTTGCCGCCGGTCACCGGGATGCCCAGCTCCAGGCAGCCGTCCGCCAGGCCGCGCACGGCCTCGGCGAACTGCCACATCACGCCCGGGTCCTCCGGCGAGCCGAAGTTCAGGCAGTTGGTCACCGCGATCGGCTTCGCGCCGGTCACCGCCACGTTCCGGTACGCCTCGGCCAGCGCCAGCTTCGTCCCGTGGTACGGGTCGAGGCGGGCGTACCGGCCGTTGCCGTCGACCGAGAGCGCGACGCCGAGGCCGCTGCGCTCGTCGATCCGGATCACGCCGGAGTCCTCCGGCTGGGCGAGCACGGTGTTGCCGAGCACGTACCTGTCGTACTGCTCGGTGACCCAGGTCTTGTCGGCCAGGTTCGGCGACGCGATCATGCGCAGCACGGTCTCCCGGAGCGCCTCCGGGGTGCTCGGCCGGGGCAGCGTCTCGGCGCGGTCGGCCTGGAGCAGGATCAGGTCGGCCGGCTCACGCATCGGCCGGGCGTACACCGGACCGTCGTCGACGAGCGAGCCCGGCGGCACGTCCACCACGAGCTGGTCGCGCCAGGTGATGACCAGGCGGCCCGGCTGGCCGTCCGCCGACGGTGCGGTGACCTCGCCGATGGCGGTGGCCCAGACGCCCCACTTCTCGGCGGTCTTCAGCACGGCGTCGAGCTTGTCCGGCGAGACGACGAGCAGCATCCGCTCCTGGGACTCGCTGGCCAGGATCTCGTGCGGCTCCATCGACGGCTCGCGCAGCGGCACGCGCTCCAGCCAGACCCGCATGCCGGTGCCGGCGGAGGCGGCGGTCTCGGTGAGGGCGCAGGTCAGGCCGGCGCCGCCGAGGTCCTGGATGCCGACGACCAGTTCGGCGTCGTACAGCTCCAGGCACGCCTCGATGAGCAGCTTCTCCATGAAGGGGTCACCCACCTGCACGGACGGGCGGCGCTGCTCGCTGCCCTCGTCGAAGGTGGCGCTGGCGAGCACCGACACGCCGCCGATGCCGTCGCGGCCGGTCTTGGCGCCCATCAGCACCACGATGTTGCCGGGGCCGGTGGCGTCCTTCTTCTGCAGCCGGTCGACCGGCAGCACGCCCAGGCAGAGCGCGTTGACGAGCGGGTTCCCCTGGTAGCAGGGGTCGAAGACGACCTCGCCGCCGATGTTGGGCAGGCCCAGGCAGTTGCCGTAGCCGCCGACGCCGGCGACCACGCCGGGCAGGACCCGGGCGGTGTCCGGGTGGTCGGCCGCGCCGAAGCGCAGCGGGTCCATCACGGCGACCGGGCGGGCGCCCATGGCGAGGATGTCGCGGACGATGCCGCCGACGCCGGTCGCCGCGCCCTGGTATGGCTCGACGAAGCTCGGGTGGTTGTGCGACTCGACCTTGAAGGTCACCGCCAGCTCGTCGGAGACCCGGACCACGCCGGCGTTCTCGCCGATGCCGGCGAGCAGCCGGTCACTCGGCGGCGCCTTCTCGCCGAACTGGCGGAGGTGCACCTTGCTCGACTTGTAGGAGCAGTGCTCGCTCCACATGATCGAGTACATGGCCAGCTCGGCCTGGGTGGGCCGGCGGCCGAGGATGTGCCGGATCCGGTCGTACTCGTCGTCGCGGAGGCCCAGCTCGGCGTACGGCTGAAGCTCCTCCGGCGAGTCGGCGGCCCGGGGAACGGTGTCCACGCCCAGCGCCCAGTCGTCGTTCGGGCCGGCCTGCGGCACCACGCCCTGCGCCTCGCGCAGGGCCGGGTCCGGATGGGTGGTCATGACGTCTCCTTGCTGCGCTCGCCGCCGGTGCGGCGGGTGAGCCGACCGATGTTCCCGGCCACCATCACGCCGGCGCTCCCACCAGATGCTTGAGCACCGAGGTGAAGAAGCCGAGGCCGTCCAGGGAGGGGCCGGTGAGCGCCTCCACCGCGTGCTCGGGGTGCGGCATGATGCCGACGACGTTGCCGGCCTCGTTGGTGATAGCCGCGATGTCGCGCTGCGATCCGTTGGGGTTGCCGCCGACGTAGCGGGCGACGACGCGGCCCTCGCCCTCCAGCCGGTCGAGCGTCGCGGGGTCGGCGACGTAGCAGCCCTCGCCGTTCTTGACCGGGATGAGCACCTCCTGGCCCGGCTGGAACGCGTTCGTCCAGGCGGTGCCGGTGCTCTCGATCCGCAGGACCTGGTCCCGGTTGCGGAAGTGCAGGTGCTGGTTGCGGGTGAGCGCCCCGGGCAACAGATGGGCCTCGCAGAGGATCTGGAAGCCGTTGCAGATGCCGAGCACCGGCAGGCCACCGCGCGCGGCCTGGACGATCGTCTCCATCACCGGGGCGAACCGGGCGATGGCGCCGCAGCGCAGGTAGTCGCCGTAGGAGAAGCCGCCGGGCAGGACGACAGCGTCCACCCCGTGCAGGTCCGGGTCGCCGTGCCAGAGCCGGACCGCCTCGGCGCCGGCGATCCGTACGGCCCGGGCCGCGTCCCCGTCGTCGAGCGAGCCGGGGAAGGTGACCACACCGACCCGGGCGGTCACGACTGCGCGCCCGCGGTCTCGTCGGCGGTGACCACGCGGACGGTGAAGTCCTCGATGACCGGGTTGGCCAGCAGCTTGTCGGCGATCTCCCGGGCCCGGTCCAGGTCCGGTTCGCCGGTGAACTCGATCTCGATCCGCCTGCCGATCCGAACCGAGGCGACGTCACTGACGCCGAGGCGGGGCAGCGCGTTTGCGACGGCCTGGCCCTGCGGATCGAGGATCTCGGGCTTGAGCATGACGTCGACTACGACGCGAGGCACTGGGCACTCCTGACTGTGTACGCAGTTGGGTGCCGGCCCAACAATCGGGCGAGCGCAGCCAGCCTACCTGGCAGATACCGCCCGGCCCGCACCGGCCGGGGGCAGTTCCGGCACCGATCGGCGCCACCGGCAGGGCCGGACCGGCACCGTTGCCCGTTCGTTGCGGCGTCGATGCGAATTCGTTGCGCTGCGTGCTCGCCGGAGCCCTTCGACAACGCCTCCCAGCAGGCATTCTGCCGTGAAACACCCCACCTTGGACCGGTATCCGACAGCACACTCGTGCGGTACGCGGCGCGCGTCACGCCATCGGCGTGATTCGATCCGCACCTTGTGACAGAGGGTGTCGCGGTCGTAGCATGCATCGTCAGATGTCGATGAGTTAGATCGATGTCCCTCGCCGGCCCACCCCAAGCCGGCGGGTATCACCCCCTGCCCGGCAACCCCCGGGCGTCCGCGCAGAAGGAGCCCCGACATGCGCCTCCGTCCCCTGCTCGCCGTGCTGACCACCGCGCTGGCCGGCGTCCTGGCCACCGCCTCCGGCGCCACCGCCGCGCCGGCCGGCCCCCAGCCGATCATCGGCGGCGGCACCGTCTCGTCCGCGCCGTGGGCTGCCGCCGTCTTCAGCAACGGCTCGTTCACCTGCTCCGGCAGCGTGATCGCGCCCCAGTGGGTGCTCACCGCCCGGCACTGCGTCAGCGGCACCATGTCGGTCCGGGTCGGCAGCGTCTACTACGCCTCGGGCGGCGTGACCCGAACCGTGAGCGCCTCCTACACCCGCTACGACCTGGCCCTGCTGCGCCTGTCCAGCACGGTCAGCACCTCCGCCGTCTCGCTCGCCAGCAGCAACCCGCCGGTCGGCTCGACGAACACGATCTACGGCTGGGGCATGACCTGCTACAGCGGCTGCGGCGCGTCGCCCCAGCTCAAGACCGCCACCGTCCAGGTGACCAGCACCAGCGTCACCGACGCGTACGGTGGCCAGGCGATCCGGAGCACCCGGGTCAACGGCAACGCGTGGCGCGGCGACTCGGGCGGCCCGCAGTTCTACAACGGCCGGCAGGTCGGCGTGGCCTCCACCGCCAACGGCACCACGATCCAGAACTACGGCAGTGTCGCGTACAACCGGTCCTGGATCACCTCGACGGCCGGTGTCTGACGGTTGATGCCGATGCGGCGCGGATCGGCCGGGTGCGTCCCGGCCGTCCGCGCCGCTCCGTTTTTCAGCATCCGTTCAGCTGAACACGGCTCGCGAACCACCCGGCCGGGGACTGACAGCATCGGAAGTGTGCTGGTCGTGACGACGGATCAACTGCCCGGCTACGAGATCCGCCAGATCCTCGGCGAAGTGGTCTCCTCGATGGCGAGGACCCGCAACCCGTACCGCGAGGGGGTCAAGAACCTGCGAGGTGGCGCCTACGACCCGATGGCGCCGGACAACCTGACCCGGTGGCGTACCGACTCGGTGGCCCGCCTCGGCGAGGAGGCGCGCCGCCTGGGCGCGAACGCGGTGATCGGCATGCGCTTCGACAGCCGGGACTGCGGCGAGATGTGGATGGAGATCTGCGCGTACGGCACGGCGGTGATCGTCGCGCCGAAGATGCCTGACGTCATGCCGCCGGACCAGCCGGCGATCGCGGCCGAGACCGCCCACGACCCGGAGATCGCCTCCGCTCCCGGCGGCATCGCCGAACCCGCGTCCGCCCCCAACCTGAGTTCCGCAGCCGAAACCCCCACCGGCCCCTGACCGGCCCGTTCACCGGGTCGATCATGAAGTTGACGGCAGGAATGATCTCCTTGAGTGCCGCCAACTTCATGATCGACCGGAAGAACCGGAAGAAGAGGTCAGAGGATGGGGGGCGGGGAGTAGGTGGCGGCCTCGGGCTGGGATTCGACGATCTTGGTGATTCTTGCGGTCACCCGAGTGACCTGGTCGGTGGCGGCGCCTACGAAGGCGTTGCGGTCGGCCACCAGGGTGTCGATCTCGGCCCGGGTGAGGCCCAGCCGGCCGTCTGCGGCGAGGCGGTCGAACAGGTCGTTCTCGGCCGCGCCCTTCTCCCGCATCGCCAGCGCCACGGCGACCGCGTGCTCCTTGATCACCTCGTGCGCGACCTCCCGGCCGACACCCCGGCGTACGGCGGCCACGAGGATCTTCGTGGTGGCGAGGAACGGCAGGAAACGCTCCAGCTCCCGGTTGATCACCGCCGGGTACGGGCCGAACTCGTCCAGCACGGTGAGGAACGTCTGGAACAGCCCGTCGGCGGCGAAGAACGCATCGGGCAGCGCGACCCGGCGCACCACCGAGCAGGAGACGTCACCCTCGTTCCACTGGTCGCCGGCCAGCTCACCGACCATCGACAGGTAACCCCGGATGATCACCGCGAAGCCGTTCACCCGCTCCGACGAGCGCGTGTTCATCTTGTGCGGCATCGCGCTGGACCCGACCTGGCCCGGCTTGAAGCCCTCGGTGACCAGCTCCTGGCCCACCATGAGCCGGATCGTGGTCGCCAGCGAAGACGGCGCGGCGGCCACCTGGGCCAGCGCGGAGAGCACGTCGAAGTCCAGCGAGCGCGGGTAGACCTGGCCGACGCTGTCCAGCACCCGGCGGAAGCCCAGGTGCCCGGCCACCCGCTGCTCCAGCTCGGCCACCTTGCCGGCGTCGCCGTCGAACAGGTCGAGCTGGTCGGCGGCGGTGCCCACCGGTCCCTTGATCCCGCGCAGCGGGTAGCGGCCGATCAGGTCCTCCAGCCGCTCGTACGCGATGAGCAGCTCCTCGGCCGCCGACGCGAAGCGCTTGCCGAGCGTGGTGGCCTGCGCGGCGACGTTGTGCGAACGGCCGGTCATCACCAGCGCGGAGTACTCGCCCGCGTGCCAGCCCAGCCGGGTCAGCGTGGCGACCACGCGGTCCCGGATCAGCTCCAGCGAGGCGCGGATCTGGAGCTGCTCGACGTTCTCGGTGAGGTCTCGGGAGGTCATCCCCTTGTGCACGTGCTCGTGCCCAGCGAGCGCGCTGAACTCCTCGATCCGGGCCTTCACGTCGTGCCGGGTGACCCGCTCGCGCGCCGCGATCGAGGCCAGGTCGACCTGGTCGACCACCCGCTCGTACGCCTCGACGACCCCGTCCGGCACCGGCACGCCGAGGTCACGCTGGGCCTTGAGCACCGCCAGCCAGAGCCGGCGCTCCATCCGGACCTTCTCCTCCGGCGACCAGAGGGCGACCAGTTCGGGCGAGGCGTACCGGTTGGCGAGCACGTTCGGGATCGTCGTCACGTACCTCAGTCTTTCATGAGGCCCGGGCCGGTCCCGGCGACGCCGGTACCCGGTCCGGCCTGTGGGCGGGCCGGACCGGGACACGGCGTCAGCCCAGCCGGATCTCCGGGTCGAGCGCGACCGCAGCCATCTCCTCGACTGTCATCAGATGCCGGTCGGTGGACGAGACCGTCTGCACCGACACGTTGGTGCCGTCGGCCCGCTCGACGGTCACGCTACGCAGGACCGTGCGCTTGGTCACCGACCCGACCAGGTGCCTGCCCTCCGTGTCGTGCGCCACCACGAGCTCACCCGCGGGGCCGGTGAAGGACCGGCACGTGACCTGGCCGGGGGTGCAGTCGCCCGGGCTCGTGTGGCCGGGGCGCATCCTGCCCACGTTGATGGTCAGATACGACCGGACCTCGCCCCTAGCGGCGACACCCACCGCGAACCAGCCGGTCATGGACTCCCACTGGAACGGCTTCACCGTCCACGGCGGCGTGTCGGTGACCGGGCCGTCCCAGGTCTCGCGGTCGGCGGTCGACCCGCCCTGCACCCACCGCAGGTCCGGCGCCTCCCGGTGGAACGCGGTAAGGATCGCCGCTTGCAGGCGCTCCGGCTCGGACCGGGCGGAGGCGGAGGCCGACGCGACCGGGAGGGTGGGCGCCGGGCCGCCTGACGCTCCCGGCTGCACGACCACGCCGACGCCGAACGCCAGCGCCAGCACCGCTGTCGCCGAGGCGTACGCGCCCACCCGACGCCGGCGACGCCGGCCCTCCCGCGCCACCAGGGCGTCCACGTCGACCGTCGTCGGCGGCGCGTCGCCGATCGCCGCGTCGAAGATCTGCCGGTACGTCATCGCCGCCTCCCGCTCTCCACTGTCGAATGGTGCGAGGCGAGCAGCCGCAGCGTCTCCAGCGCGCGGGCGGACTGGCTCTTCACGGTGCCGGTGGTGACGCCCAGGATCTGCGCGGTCTCCTCGACGGACAGGTCGCAGTAGAACCGGAGCACCACCACCGCCCGACGCCGCGGCGCGAGCCCGCCCAGCAGGTCCAGCAGCATCTCCCGCTCACCGACCGACGGCTCCCCGGCTGCCAGGTCCGCCCGGTCCGGCACCTCGTCGGTGCTGTGCTCCCGCCGCCACGGGCGGCGCCGTTCGTCCAGCCACGCGTTGGTGAGCATCCCCCGGACGTACGCGTCGATGTTGTTCGCGCCGAGCGCCCGTCGCCAGTTGCGGTAGAGCTTGCCCAGCGTGATCGACACCAGGTCGTCCGCCGTGTGCCAGTCCCGGCAGAGCAGGTACGCCGTGCGGCGCAGCGGCTCCAGCCGGGCGGTCACGTAGTCGCGGAACTCTTCGTCACGCCCGGTCACGGGGCGCCGCTCCTCGTTCGCCTCATGCCCAGGGGACGGAACGGGCCGGCAGGCGGGTTGCCCGCCCGGTGGAGAACCGGGCGGGACGCCGTCGTCAGCGCTCCAGGATCGCTGTCACGCCCTGCCCGCCGGCCGCACAGATGGAGATCAGGCCGCGCCCGCTCCCCTTCTGATCCAGCAGCTTGGCCAGCGTGGCGACGATCCGGCCGCCGGTGGCGGCGAACGGGTGCCCGGCCGCCAGCGACGAGCCGTTGACGTTGAGCTTCTCCCGGTCGATGGAACCGAGCGGCGCGTCCAGGCCGAGGCGCTCCTTGCAGAACTCCGGCGACTCCCAGGCCGCCAGCGTCGCCAGCACCTGGGAGGCGAACGCCTCGTGGATCTCGTAGAAGTCGAAGTCCTGGAGGCTCAGCCCGGCGCGGGCCAGCATCCGCGGCACCGCGTACGTGGGGGCCATCAGCAGGCCCTCGTCGCCGTGCACGAAGTCGACGGCGGCGGTCTCGGACCAGGAGAACCAGGCCAGCACCGGCAGGTTGTGCGCCTTGGCCCACTCCTCGGACGCGAGCAGCACCGTCGATGCGCCGTCGGTGAGCGGCGAGGAGTTGCCGGCGGTCATGGTGGCCCGCTCGGCGTCCGCACCGGAGGCGCCGAAGACGGGCTTGAGCGAGCCGAGCTTCTCCAGGCTGGTGTCCGGCCGCAGGTTCTGGTCGCGGGTCAGCCCCAGGTAGGGGGTCATCAGGTCGTCGAAGAACCCCTTGTCGTACGCGGCGGCGAGCCGCTGGTGCGAACGCAGCGCGAGTTCGTCCTGCGCGGTCCGGTCGACGTTCCAGCGCAGCGCCGTGCGGGCCGCGTGCTCACCCATCGACAGCCCGGTACGCGGTTCGGCGTTGCGCGGAATGTCCGGCTTGAACGGCTGGTGCGGGCGCAGCTTCGCCGCGATCTTGAGCCGTTCGCCGAGCGTACGGGCCGAGTTAAGCTGGAGCAGCGTGCGCCGCATGTCCTCGTTGACGGCGAGCGGCGCGTCCGAGGTGGTGTCGACGCCACCGGCGATGCCGACCTCGATCTGCCCGAGGGCGATCTTGTTGGCGACCAGGATGGCCGCCTCCAGCCCGGTGCCGCAGGCCTGCTGGATGTCGTACGCGGGGGTGTGCGGGTCGAGCCGGGAGCCGAGCACCACCTCACGGGTGAGGTTGAAGTCGCGGGAGTGCTTGAGCACCGCGCCGGCCACCACCTCGCCGACCCGCTCGCCGGCCAGCCCGAACCGGGCGACCAGCCCGTCGAGCGCCGCACCGAGCATGTCCGCGTTCGACGCGTGCGCGTAGCGCGAGTTGGACCGGGCGAAGGGGATGCGGTTGCCCCCGATGACCGCGACCCGCCGGACACTCTGCACGATCGGCCTCCCTCGAAACTGTTGCCCGAACCCTACTCGCCAGTAGGCTACGCCTATGACCGACAGGTACGCGAGCTTCGTCCAGACGGGGGCCGGTCGCGCGCTGGTCAAGCGCCTCGGGCTGCCCGACCCGCCCCGACTGCGCCGACACACGCCGGGTGACCCGCTCGTTCCCGGGCCGGTCCTGCTCGGCTCCTCGGCCGGCGGCCGGATCGCCGAGCCGGCCGGGAAGATCCTGACCGCCGCCGGGGTCGAGCTGGCCGACCCGGTCGCCGCCCACGACGCCGACCGCCGCTTCGCGGCCCTGGTGTACGACGCCAGCGGCATCACCGACTCCGCCGGGCTGCGCCAGCTCTACGACTTCTTCCACCCGCAGGCCCGCTCGCTGGTGCCCAGCGGCCGGGTGATCGTGCTGGGCACGCCGCCGGCCGAGTGCGGCTCCCCCCGGGAGGCTACCGCCCAGCGCGCGCTGGAGGGCCTGACCCGCAGCATCGGCAAGGAGTTCGGCCGGGGCGTGACGGCCCAGCTGGTCTACGTCACGCGCGAGGGTGACGCCGGCACCCCGGTGAGCCTGGAGTCCACGCTCCGGTTCCTGCTCTCCGGCCGGTCCGCGTACGTCTCGGGCCAGGTGATCCGGGTCGGCACCGGCACCGCCGTCGCCCCGGCCGACTGGGACCGGCCACTCGACGGGCAGGTGGTGCTGGTGACCGGCGCGGCCCGGGGCATCGGCGCGGCGCTGGCGAAGGTGCTGGCCCGCGACGGCGCGCAGGTGGTGGCGCTGGACATCCCGGCGGCCGGGGACGAGCTGGCCGCCGTCGCCAACGACATCGGCGGCAGCGCGGTGCAGCTCGACCTGACCGCGCCGGATGCGCCGACCCGGCTGGCGGAGCACCTGGCGTCCCGGCACGGGCGGGTCGACGTGGTGGTGCACAACGCGGGCATCACCCGGGACAAGACGCTGGGCCGGATGGACGCCGACCGGTGGGACTCGGTGATCGACGTGAACCTGTCCAGCCAGGAGCGCATCAACGACGTGCTGCTGGAACGCGACCTGATTCCGGCCGGCGGCCGGATCGTCTCGGTCTCGTCGATCGCCGGGATCGCCGGCAACCGGGGGCAGACCAACTACGCGACGAGCAAGGCCGGCGTGATCGGCCTGGTCGACTCGCTCTCCCCGGTGCTGCGCGAGCGCGGGATCAGCCTGAACGCCGTGGCGCCGGGCTTCATCGAGACCCGGCTGACCGCGCGTATCCCGCTGACCATCCGCGAGGCGGGACGGCGGATGAACAGCATGGCCCAGGGCGGCCTGCCGGTGGACGTGGCCGAGACGATCGGGTGGCTCTCCTGGCCGGCGACCGGCGCGGTCAGCGGCAACGTGGTCCGGGTCTGCGGCCAGAGCCTCCTGGGGGCGTGATGCCGAAGGACCACGAGGACGACGACCTGACCCTGCACGACCTGATCGAGGGCCCCACCCGCGACCTCACGGCGGCCCGAGCCGCCGCCCTGGCTCGCACGCAGGCCCGCCCCTCCTCCGACGATCCTGAAGTTGACGGCATTTCTGGAGATCCACAAGGCAGCCAACTTCATGATCAACGGGGTGAAGGAGCGGCGGGGCGGCGGCGGGTGGAGTTGGACGGGCTGCCGGCCAGTTCGGCGCTTTATCGGCGGGCGCTACTCGGGGTGGTGCCTGGGGTCGGGGGGCGGCGCGGTGGGGACGTGCCGGGGCTGGAACTTGCCGTTGGCGGGGTCGCTGTGGATCAGCGGCACCTGGCGGACTACGACCGGGTGTGCGGGTTCCGGCTGACCGACCGGCTGCCGGCGACGTACCTGCACGTGCTCGGGTTCCCGCTGTCGCTGCGGCTGATGACGGGTCCGGGCTTTCCCATCCCGCTCACCGGCGTGGTGCACGTGGCCAACCGGATCACCGTGCACCGCCCGGTCGAGGTCGGCGAGAACGTCGACTTCCACACGTACGCGGAGAACCTGCGCCCGCACGAGCGGGGCCGCCAGCTCGACGTGGTGCTGGTCGGGTCGATCGGCGGCGAGGAGGTGTGGCGCGGCGTGTCCACGTACCTCGGGAAGGAGCGCGCGTCCGGCGGCGGCCCGCGGCGCGACAGGGGCGACCGCCCGGCGCCGCCGGCCGCCTCGGCCCGGTGGCGGGTGACACCCCGCGTGGGTACGGACTACGCCCAGGTCTCCGGCGACCACAATCCGATCCACACGTCGAAGCTGGGCGCGCGGCTGTTCGGCTTCCCGCGCCCGATCGCGCACGGCATGTGGAGCAAGGCCCGCTGCCTGGCCGCGCTGGAACCCCGGCTGCCCGAGGCGTACACGGTGGACGTGTCGTTCAAGCTGCCGGTGCCGCTGCCGTCGACAGTCGCGTTCAGCGCCTCGACGACCGGCGCGGGCTGGGACTTCGCGCTGCACAGCGCCCGGGACGGAAGGCCGCATCTGGTCGGTTCGGTGCGCTGAGCGAAAGAGGGGACTTGCCGTCCCCTCTTTTCGGCACTAAGTTGTTCTCAGATTGAGTTGTTCTCAACCTGAGAGTGAGTGACCGTGAACGAGCAGGACTTCCTCGCCGGGTACGACCCCCGGGACTACCCGGCGGTCGCGGTCACCGTCGACGTGGTCGCCCTGACCATCCGCGAGGGCGCGCTGCACCTGCTGCTGATCCGCCGCGGCGCGCCGCCCTACGAGGGGCACTGGGCGCTGCCCGGCGGCTTCGTCCACCCGGACGAGGACCTGACCGCGGGCGCCCGGCGCGAGCTGGCCGAAGAGACCGGCCTCGGCGGCGAGCGGCTGCGCCGGGTGCACCTGGAACAGCTCGGCAGCTACGGCGCCCCGGACCGCGACCCGCGCATGCGGGTGGTCTCGGTCGCGCACCTGGCATTCGCCCCCGACCTGCCCGACCCGGTCGCCGACACCGACGCCGACGAGGCGATCTGGCTGCCGGTCACCGCGCTCACCAGCCGGCAGCTCGCCTTCGACCACGGCCGGATCATCGACGACGGCTTGGAGCGCGCCCGCTCCAAGCTGGAGTACACGCCGCTGGCCACCCGGTTCCTCGCCCCCGAGTTCACAGTCACCGAGCTGCGGGAGGTCTACGAGACGGTCTGGGGCCACCCGCTGCACGCCGGCAACTTCCACCGCAAGGTGCTCTCGGTGCCCGGCTTCGTGGAGAGCACCGGCGCCAGCACCGAACGCGGCGGCGCGCGCGGCGGCCCCCGGGCCAAGCTCTACCGCGCCGGAGACGCCCGGCTGCTGCACCCGGCGCTCCTGCGCCCCGCCCGGGAGGAGACGGTGCGGTGAGGACCGAGGAGGCGATCCGGCTGGTCACCGCTGCGCGTACCGACGACGACCTGTTCGGCACGCAGGAGCCGGCCCGCCGCTACCGCGAGCTGGTCGGCGCGCTGCACCCCGACCGGCTGGGCGCGGCCGAGCCCGGGGTACGCGCCGCCGCCGCCGAAGCGCTGGTCACCGTCACCACCCGGTGGCGCACCCCCGCCCCGACGTACGCCGGCGACGTCGCCGACCTGCACGACCACGGGGACGGGCGGCTGCTCAAGGTGGCCCGGCACCCCGGCGACAACGACCTGATGGCCCGCGAGGCGCGCGCGTTGCGCCGGATCGCCGAGCGCGGCGACGCCAAGCACCTCGCATACGTGCCCCGGCTCGTCGACTCCTACCCGGCGCGTGACCCGTCCACGGGCGTGCAACGGCAGGTCAACGAGCTGGTGACCGTACCCGGGCTGCGCAGCCTGGACGACGTACGCCGCGCGTACCCGGACGGGCTGGACCCGCGCGACGCGGCCTGGATGTGGCGGCGGCTGCTCGTGGCGCTCGGCCTGGCCCACCGGGCCGGCGTGGTGCACGGCGCGGTGCTGCCCCGGCACGTCCTGATCGAGCCGGACGCGCACGGCGTGGTGCTCGTCGACTGGTGCTTCTCGGCCGAGCCCGGTGGGCTCGTGCCGGCGCTGGTGCCCGGCCACGAGGCCTGGTATCCGCCGGAGGTCGCCGCGAAGCGGCAGTGCGGCCCGGGCACCGACATCGCGATGGCCGCCCGCTGCATGACCTGGCTGATGGGCGACCGCGCGCCGCGCGAGCTGCGCGCCTTCGCCGACGGCTGCCAGGGCGCCGCGCTCGCCAGCCGGCCGGACGACGCCTGGCGGCTGCTGCGCGAACTGGACGAGGTGCTGCACCGGCTGTACGGGCCGCGCACCTTCCGACCCTTCACCCTCAACCCGTAGGGAGGCTGCCGTGGGCAGTGGAATCTGGTCCACCGACGTGTACGACGCCGCCGACCGTTACCGGCGCCGCACCGGAAAGAGCGCGTTCTCGTACAGCGACAGCGGCGCCCGCAAGGTGCACCCGGCGCTCGACCCGCGCGACGCGCTGCGGGAGAGCCGCGACTCCGCCGAGCACCCGCAGTCGACGCCGATCGCCGTGCTGTTCGACGTCACCGGCTCGATGGGACACGTACCCCGGGTGCTGCAGAGCAAGCTGCCGCAGCTGCTCGGCCTGCTGCTGCGGCAGGGGTACGCGAAGGACCCGCAGGTCATGTTCGGCGCGATCGGCGACGCCACCTGCGACCGGGTGCCGTTGCAGGTCGGGCAGTTCGAGTCCGACAACCGGATGGACGACGACCTCGGCCGGATCGTGCTGGAGGGCGGCGGTGGCGGCCAGATGATGGAGTCGTACGAGCTGGCGCTCTATTTCATGGCCCGGCACACGGCCACCGACAGCTGGGACAAGCGCGGCCGGCGCGGCTACCTGTTCATCATCGGCGACGAACTGGCGTACCCGGCGGTGAAGGCCGCTGAGGTGACCCGGCTGATCGGCGACGGCCTGGGCGAGGACATGCCGGTCCGGCAGATGGTGGACGAGGTGACCGCGCGCTGGGACACCTACTACCTGCTGCCCGCCGGCAGCCACTACGCGGGCAACCGCAAGGTGCTGGACTTCTGGCGCGGCCTGCTCGGGCAGAACGCTGTCGAGCTGGACGACCTGGACGCGGTCTGCGAGACGATCGCGCTCACCGTCGGCCTCGGCGAGCAGGCCATCGACCTGGACGCCGGGCTGCGCGACCTGGACCGGGCCGGCTCCACCGCCACCCGGACCGTCTCGAAGGCGCTCGCCCGGCTCGGCTCCGGCCGGTGTGCGGTGGCGACGCTGCCGTTCAGCCCGGCCGACGGCGGAAGCGGGGTCACCCGGCTGTGAACCACGTGACGGTGGTCGACCTCGGCTACGGCGACGCCGGCAAGGGCACAGTGGTGGACCTGCTCTGCGCCACCCGGCAGGTGCACACGGTGGTCCGGTTCAACGGGGGCGCGCAGGCGGCGCACAACGTCGTCCTGCGCGACGGGAGGCACCACACGTTCGCGCAGTTCGGCGCCGGGACGTTCCGTCCGGGCGTACGGACACACCTGGCGCGGCACGTGGTGGTGGACCCGCTGGCGCTGGCCGCCGAGGCCGATCACCTCGCGTCGGTCGGCGTGCCGGACGCGCTCGACCGTCTGACAGTGGACGGGGAGGCGCTGCTCGCCACCCCGTACCACCGGGCCGCGAACCGCGCCCGGGAGATCGCCCGGGGAGCCGACCGGCACGGCTCCTGCGGGCTCGGGGTGGGCGAGGCGGTCGCGTACGGCCTCGCCCACCCCGACGAGGCACCCCGGGTGGCGGACTGCCGCCGCCCGGCGGTGCTGCGCCGGCGGCTGACCGCGCTACGGGACCGGCTCACCGCCGAACTGGGCCCGCTCGACGCGCCGCCGGTGGAGGACTGCCTGCCCGCGTACGCGGCCTTTGCGCGCCGGGTCGCGATCGTCGACCGGACCTGGCTGGCATCCGCGCTGCGCGAGGGCCCCTGCGTGTTCGAGGGCGCCCAGGGGGTGCTGCTGGACGAGTGGCACGGCTTCCACCCGTACACGACGTGGAGCACCACGACGTTCGCCAACGCCGAGACGCTGCTCGCCGAGGCGGGCATGGCCGGTACCGCGCAGCGGCTCGGCGTGCTGCGGACCACCACCACCCGGCACGGTCCCGGGCCGCTGGTCACCGAGGACGCGGCGCTGCCGTTCACCGACCGCCACAACGGGACGAACCCCTGGCAAGGCCGCTTCCGGTTCGGGCACTTCGACGCGGTCGCCCACCGGTACGCGCTGGAGGTGGCCGGTGGGGTGGACGGGCTGGCGCTGACCCACCTCGACCTGGCCGGCCCGGAGCTGCGGATCTGCCGCCGGTACGACGGTCTGGACCGGCTCGTCCCCGGCCCGGCCGGTGACCTGGACCGGCAGGCGGCGCTCACCGAGCGGCTGATGCGGGCCCGGCCGGTGCTGGACGAGTCGCCCGCCGACTGGCCGGCTGCGGTCTCGGAGGCGCTGGGGGCGCCGGTGGTGCTCACGTCGCGCGGGCCCACGGCCGAGGAGAAGGAAGGGCCCCTTGTTGACGCCTTTTGCACGGGAAGGGCCCGGGCTTAACACCGCACCCCCGAGCATGGGTGCATGGGGGACGTGCTCGACCTGCTGCACCACACGGTGACGTCACCGTGGGTATACCTGGTGATCATCGCGGTCACCGCGGTCGACGCGTTCTTCCCGGCCGTACCGGGCGAAACTGTGGTGATCACCGCGGGGGTCTTCGCGGCCGGCGGCGAGCCGAACCTGGCGCTGGTGATCGTGACCGCCGCGCTCGGCGCGCTCGTGGGCGACCACATCTCGTACGCGATCGGGCGCGGTGGCGGCGCGCACCGGCTGGCCCGCTTCCCGGCGGACAGCAGGCGGCGGGCCAGTTCGGAGTGGGCCCGCCGGGCGGTCGACAGGCGCGGCGGGATGATCCTGACCACCGCCCGGTACGTCCCCGGCGGCCGGACCGCGGTCACGCTGACCATGGGCGCGGTCCGCTACCCGGCGCGCACGTTCCTGCTGTACGACGGCCTGGCGTGCACCACCTGGGGGGTCTACTGCGGGCTGCTGGGCTACTTCGGTGGGCTGGCGTTCGAGCACAACCCGCTGTCCGGGCTGCTCGCCGGCGTCGCCATCTCGCTGGCGGTCACCGGTCTGTTCGAGGCCGTTCGCTGGGGCCGGCGGCGCGCCCGTGAACGCGCCGCCGGCCGGTGACCGGGCTTGTCAGTCCAGCAGGTCGGCGTCGTGCACGAGGATGGCGAGCTGCACCCGGTTGGCCACACCGAGCTTGGCCAGCGCGCGGCTGACGTGCGTCTTCACGGTCGCCTCACTGGCACCCACCCGGCGGCCCACCTCGGCGTTCCCGTCACCCCGGGCCACCTCGCGCACGACCGCCGCCTCCCGCTCGGTCAGCCGGGACAGCCGCTGCCGGGCCGCCTCCCGTCGCGCCGGACCACGCTCGGCGAAGGAGCTGATCAGCCGCCGGGTCACCGTCGGCGCGAGCATGGCGTTCCCGGCCGCGACGGTCCGTACGGCGGCGGCGAGTTCCCGGGGCGGTGTGTCCTTGAGGAGGAAGCCGACCGCGCCGGCCCGGAGCGCCTCGTGCACGTACTCGTCCAGGTCGAAGGTGGTCAGCATGACCACCTTCGGTCCGGCGGCCACGATTCCGGAAGCGGCGGCCAGCCCGTCGACGACGGGCATGCGAACGTCCAGCAGCACCACGTCGGGGCGTAGCCGGACAGCGGCGGCCAGCGCCTCGGTACCGTCGGCGGCCTCGCCGACCACGGCGATGTCCGGCGCGGCCTCCAGGATGAGCCGGAGCCCCGCGCGGATGAGCTGCTCGTCGTCCGCGAGCACGACCCGGATCATGACGTCTCCCCGGCCGGCACCAGCGCATGCAGCAGGAATCCGCCGCCGGGGGTCGGCCCCGCCGTGAGCCGCCCACCGGTCAGCTCGACCCGTTCGCGCAGGCCGACCAGGCCGAGCCCGGCACCCGGCAGCACCGGATCGCGACGGTCGGACCGGTCGTTGCGGACGGTGACCTCGACCCCGTCCGCCAGGTGCCGCAGGCGTACGTCGACCGCCGCGTCCGGGGCGTGTTTCCGCACATTCGTCAGCCCTTCCTGCACCACCCGGTGCACGGTGCGGGCCACCGCGTCCGGCACCGGCCCGGGTGTTCCCTCGTCCGACCGGCTCACCCGCAGCCCGGCCGCGCGCGACTCACGGACCAGGTCGTCGACCGTGTCCCAACCCGGTGCCGGGAGCGGCCGTTCCTGACGCAGCACGCCGAGCACCTCCCGCAGGTCGGTCAAAGCGGCCCGGCCCGTGGACCGGATCAACGCGGCCGTCTCGACCGTGGCGGGGTCGGCCGTGGTCACCTCCAGGGCACCCGCGTGCACCACCATGAGCGAGACCCGGTGCGCGACGACGTCGTGCATCTCCCGCGCGATCCTGGCCCGTTCGTCGGCCCGTACCCGGTCGGCACGCGCCTCCTGCTCGCGCTCCAGCCGCTCGGCCCGGTCCCGCAGGGCCACCAGGGCGTCCCGGCGGGCGCGGATCCAGAGCCCGACGATCGCCGGAGCGATCACCAGCCAGGCGTAGAACACCACCGCGTTTGCGGGGGTGGCCATGACCAGGCGGCGTTCGCCACCCACCGCGCTGCCGACCGCCATTCCGGCGAGCATGACCGGGAGCGTCCCGAGCAGGTACGCGGCGAGGTGCCGGCCCCGCAGTCCGGTGCCGGCCCGCCAGGACGTGACCACGACGGCCGCCCAGGCGGCCAGGACCAGCCAGCCCACGGCGGCCACGACGGGTAGCACCCAGCGGCGTGACGAGAGCACCGAGGCGCCGGTGGCCAGCGCGAGCAGTAGGATCACCGCGGTCGGCAACGGCGAGCGGACACCGAGCCCGCCGGTCGCCGAGGCCCAGGTGGCGGCGGCCACCGTCCCGGCCAGCAGCACCGGCAGGTACGGTTCGACGCGCCGGACGGCGCCCAGCCAGGCGGTCACCTGACGAGCCTAGGCCCGGCGGGCCCGCGACGGCACCGGGCTCGGGGAGGGTTGGGTGCCGACCCCGAGACCACCTCGGGGTACGGCACGACGAAAGTGAACCCCCACGGCCGACCGACGGCAGATTCCCCGGGACGCCGGCCGGACCAGCATCGACGCCATGGATGCCGCTCTCGAACTGCTCCACGACACGATCTCTTCGCCGTGGGTCTACCTGGCGCTGTTCGCCATCGCCGTCGTGGACGGGTTCTTCCCCGTCGTACCGAGCGAGACGGCTGTCATCACGGCAGGCGTCTTCGCGGCCACCGGCCAGCCGGACCTGCCGCTGGTGATCAGCGTGGCCGCGCTCGGCGCGCTGGTCGGCGACCACGTCTCCTACGCGATCGGCCGGCACGGCGGCGCGCGGCTGCTGGACCGGCTGCCACGGGAGAGCCGTCGGCGGGCCGCGGTGGACCGGGCCCGGCGCGGGATCGCCGTGCGCGGCGGACTCATCCTCACCGTCGCCCGGTACGTGCCGGGTGGCCGGACCGCGGTCACCCTCACCATGGGCGCGACCCGCTTTCCCCGACGGCGGTTCCTCGCCTTCGACGCGCTCGCCGCCGCCACCTGGGGCACCTACTCGGCGTCGGTGGGCTATCTCGGTGGGCTGGCCTTCGAGCGGGACCCTGTTCGTGGCCTGCTGTTCGGGCTGGGGCTCGCGCTCACCGTGACGCTGGTGGTGGAGGTGGCGCGCTGGGCCCGGGGGCGCCGCGCACCGCAGGTGTCAAGAAGGGACCCTTCCTCTACCGGAGACGTCAAGAAGAGGCCCTTCCTTACACCGCCGGCGGATGCCAGGTGACGCCGCGCAGAAGCTGGTCGGCGCCGAGCCAGGCCACGTTCATCATCCGCGTCGCCGTCTTCCCCGCGTCCGCCTCCGGGTGGTCGGCCAGCCAGTCGGCGAGGGACTCGCTGGCGCCGACCAGCCCGTACGCGACCACCTCCAGGTCGGTGGCGCCGACCTCGCGGCCGGAGGCGCGCAGCGCGTGGTCGAGCATCCCGGCGACCACCTCGACCAGCCGGCCCCGCATGGTGGCGAGTTCGGCGGCGAACGGCTGGGAGCCGCGGGCCTGCCGGTAGAGCACCGCCCAGCCGTCGCGGTGTGCGCCGACGAAGCCGAAGAACGCGCGCAGCCCGCGCCAGAGCCGCTCGTCGGCGGGCAGGTCGGGGGCGGCGGCGCCGGCGATCGCCTCCATCATCCGGGTGCTCTCCCGGTGCAGGCAGGCGATGAAGAGTTCCTCCTTGGTGCCGAGGTAGGCGTACACCATCGGCTTGGAGATGCCGGCGTCGTCGGCGATCTCGTCCATGCTGGCGGCGTGGAAGCCGCGGCGGGAGAACACCTTCACCGCCGCGTCGAGCATCTGCTGCTCGCGTACGGCGCGGGGGAGGCGCTTGAAGGTCGGCGTGCTGGACACCCTTGCGAGCATACCTACCCGTGCGTAAGGTTACGCCAGAGTAACCAAAGTGGCCCCGCCCGAGAGGTGCAATCCCCCATGACTGACTTCGACCCGGCCAACTTCGCGAACGTCGGCCCGAAGGAATTCGCGCAGCTGGTCAAGTCCACGCCGGACGCCAAGATCGCCGAGATCATGTCCGGTGACGCGCGCGGCAAGATCCTCAGCGAGGTCTTCAACCGGATGCCCACGCTGTTCCGCGCCGACCGCGCCGGTGCCACGAACGCGGTCATCCACTGGAACATCACCGGCCGTCCGGACGGTGGCACCGACACCTACGAGATCGTCATCGAGAACGGCACCTGCACCGTCTCGGAGACCGCGACCCGCGACCCGAAGCTGAGCCTCACCATGGGCCCGGTCGAGTTCCTGAAGATCGTCTCCGGTGGCGCCAACCCGGTGATGATGTTCATGACCGGCAAGCTGAAGGCCAAGGGCGACCTGGGCCTGGCCGCCAACATCGCCAACCTGTTCGACATCCCCAAGGCCTGACATGGCCGAGTTCTCGCTCGACCTGAACGAGGAACAGCGGGACCTTCGCGACTGGGTGCACGGCTTCGCCGCCGAGGTCGTGCGCCCGGCCGCGGCCGAGTGGGACGCCCGGGAGGAGACCCCCTGGCCGATCATCCAGGAGGCCGCGAAGGTCGGCCTGTACGGGTTCGAGTTCCTCGCCACCTGCTGGGCCGACCCCACCGGCCTCTCCCTGCCGATCGCCAGCGAGGAACTCTTCTGGGGTGACGCCGGCATCGGCCTGAGCATCTTCGGCACCTCCCTCGCGGTCGCCGCGATCTACGGCGCCGGCACCCCCGACCAGCTCGTCGAGTGGGTGCCGCAGTGCTTCGGCGACGTCGACTCCCCGGCCGTCGCCGCGTTCTGCACGAGCGAGCCGGAGGCCGGGTCCGACGTCGGTTCGATGCGTACCCGCGCCGTCTACGACGAGGCCACCGACGAGTGGGTGCTCAACGGACAGAAGGCGTACGCCACGAACGGCGGCATCGCCGGGGTGCACGTGGTGACCGCCTCGATCGAGCCGGAGCTGGGCTCGCGCGGCCAGGCCGCGTTCGTCGTACCCCCAGGCACTCCCGGTCTGGCCGCCACCCGCAAGCTGCGCAAGCTGGGGCTGCGCGCCTCGCACACCGCGGACGTCTTCCTCGACGACGTCCGGGTGCCCGGCCGCTGCCTGCTCGGCGGCAAGGACGCGCTCGACGAGCGTCTGGCCCGCGCCCGGTCCGGGCAGCGCGCCTCCGGTCAGGCAGCGATGCGGACGTTCGAGCTGTCCCGCCCGACGGTCGGCGCGCAGGCGCTCGGCGTGGCGCGCGCCGCCTACGAGTACGCCCTGGACTACGCCAAGGAGCGGGTCCAGTTCGGACGGCCGATCATCGAAAACCAGGCGGTCGCGTTCGCGCTCGCCGACATGAAGATGGAGATCGACGCGGCCCGGCTGCTGGTCTGGCGCGCCTCCTGGATGGGCCGCAACAACCGGCCGTTCACCGCCGGCGAGGGCTCGATGTCCAAGCTCAAGGCCGGCGAGGTGGCCGTCTCGGTGACCGACAAGGCGGTCCAGCTCCTCGGCGGCGCCGGCTTCCTGCGCGACCACCCGGTCGAGCGGTGGTACCGCGACGCCAAGATCTACACCATCTTCGAGGGCACCTCCGAGATCCAGCGGCTGGTCATCTCCCGCGCCATCTCCGGGATGCAGATCCGCTGACCACCGGCGGGCCGCGGCCCGACCCGTGACGGCACGAGAGTCGTCGCGGGCCGGGCCGCCGCTCCCGGGCCGACCCGAACCGCGATCGGGCACAAGATCACGCCGAACCGGACGGCCGACCGTCCGGAGCCTGGTCGACGAACCACGAACGCGAAGGAGTTGCGCCGTGGACCTGCCGTTCATCGCCGCCACGCTGACCCGACGTGGACTGCTCGCCCCGGGCGGACCGATCCGCGTGGTCTCCCAGCTCAACGCACTGCGCCGGTGGGGCTGGAGCCTCGCCGGTGAGCTGCGCCAGGCCGCCGCCCGCGACCCCGGCCGCGTCGCCGTGGTCGACGAGCAGGGCGCCACCATGACGTACCAGGAACTGCTCGACCGCTCCGAGCGGCTGGCCCGGTCGCTGCGCTCCCACCTCGGCGTGCAGACCGGCGACCGGGTGGGGGTGCTCTGCCGCAACCACCACGGCCTGATCGAGGCGATAGTCGCAACGATGCTGCTCGGCGCGGACGCCGTCCTGGTCAACACCGGCCTGTCCGCCGCGCAACTGGTGACTGTGGCCGAGGAACAGGGCCTGCGCGTCCTGGTGCACGACGGCGAGTTCACCGAACGCGTCCTCGGCCTCCCGGCCGAGCTGCACCGGGTCGACGAGCGGGGGCAGGAGGAGCTGATCGCCGCCGCCGTGCCCGGGGAGAAGCTCCAGCCGCCGGAGCGCGACGGCCGCACCATAGTGCTGACCTCCGGCACCACCGGCGCGCCCAAGGGTGCCCGCCGGCCCACCCCGCACGGCTTCGGCCCGCTGGTGTCCATCATCGACAGAATTCCGCTGCACGCGAAGAACACCGTGATGATCGCCGCGCCGATCTTCCACACCTGGGGGTACGCCGCACTCCAGGTCTCGTTCGCGCTGCGCGCCACTGTCGTGCTGCACCGGCGCTTCGACCCGGCCGCCACGCTCGCCGCGCTCGTCGACCAGCGGTGCGACGCGATGTTCGCCGTACCGGTGATGCTGCAACGACTGATGGAGGTCGCGCCGCCGCAGCCCCGGCCGCCGCTCAAGGTGGTGGCGGTCAGCGGATCCGCGCTCCCCGGCAACCTGGCCACCGCCTTCATGGACCGGTACGGCGACGTGCTCTACAACCTCTACGGCTCGACCGAGGTCTCCTGGGCCTCCATCGCCGGCCCGGCCGAACTGCGCGCCGCACCCACCACCGCGGGCCGGCCGCCGCACGGCACCCGGCTGGCCATCCTGGACGAGACCGGCCGGCCGGTCCGCGACGGCGAGGTCGGACGGATCTTCGTCGGCAACGAGATGCTGTTCGAGGGCTACACCTCGGGCACCGGCCGGGAGAGCCGCGACGGACTGCTCGACACCGGCGACCTGGGCCGGCTCAACGCCGACGGACTGCTCTTCGTCGACGGCCGGGCCGACGACATGATCGTCTCGGGTGGCGAGAACGTCTTCCCGTCCGAGGTGGAGGATCTGATCGCCCGGTTGCCGCAGGTCCGCGAGATCGCGGTGATCGGCGTACCGGACCCCGACTACGGCCAGCGGCTGGCCGCGTTCCTGGCGCTGCGGGCCGGCGAGACGCTCGACCCGGAGGCGGTCCGCGAGTACGTCCGGCGCTACCTGGCCCGCTTCTCCGTGCCCCGCGACGTGGTGTTCGTCAAGTACCTGCCGCGCAACGCCACCGGCAAGGTGCTCACCCGGGAGCTGCGCCGCTACTTCGATTGATCAACATCGGACAGACAGCCCTGGCCGCCCGGTGCTACCTTCTCTCCCGACCGGACGGGGAACGGGGAGCACCACAATGGACCGGTTTCGGCGGCGTACCGCGCTCGGCCTGCTCGTCGGCGGCGCGTCCGCCGCCGCGCTCGGCTCGTTCGACCCGGTCCACGGCCGGCCCGACGACCCACCCACCCGGTGGCCGGTTCCGCCCGTCGAGCGGGAGAACCGCGCCGCCGGTGAGCCGTGGTGGCCCGAGCGCGGCGGCCGGGCCGCCGACGACCGGCGGCGTCAGATCCAGGGGTACGCCTCGACGACGAGCGTCGCCCCCGGCGAGGTGATCGATTTCCACGTCGCCGTCAACCCGGGCGGCCGGTTCCGGATCAGCGTGCACCGCATCGGCTGGTACGACGGCGCGGGCGCCCGCACGCTGCTGACCAGCCCCGACCTGCGCGGCGTGCCGCAACCGGTGCCGGTCGCCGACCCGGACACCGGTGTGCTCGCCTGCCGGTGGCCGGTGTCGTGGCGCCTGCCCGTCCCGCACGGCTGGACCTCCGGCCTCTACCAGGCGGTCTTCACCTCGGCCGGCGGCTGGCGGGCGTGCACTCCGTTCGTGGTGCGCGACGACAGGCGCCCGGCCGCGCTCTGCGTGGTGCTACCGGTGACCACCTGGCAGGCGTACAACCAGTGGCCGCGCGACCGGCGGCTCGGCAAGAGCCTCTACAACGGCTACCGGCCCGACGGGCGGCGCGACCCGGCGCTGCGGGCACGTGCGGTCTCCTTCGACCGCCCGTACGCCGACGCGGGCCGGCCCACCCACTTCGACCGCGACGAGGCAGCGGTCCGGTGGCTGGAACGCAATCTCTACGACGTCAGCTACGCCACCAGCTTCGACCTGCACTCCGGGCGACTCGACCCGGCCCGGTACCGGGGCCTGGTGTTCTGCGGGCACGACGAGTACTGGTCGGCCGAGATGCGCCGCGCCACCGAGGTCGGCCTGAACGGGGGCACCAGCCTCGCGTTCCTCGGCGCGAACAGCGTCTACTGGCACGCCCGCGTACGCCCCGCCGCCAGCGGACGCCCCGAACGGATCGTGGAGTGCGCCAAGACGCTTCCCGACCCGGGCGCCGGCACCGGCGACCCGACTGTGACGTGGCGCGACCTCGACCGGCCGGAACAGGCGCTGCTCGGCGTGCAGTACAACGGCATCGTGCTGACCCCGCAGCCGCTGGTGGTGCGCGGTGCCGACAACTGGGTGTGGTCCGGCACCGGCGTCGCCGACGGCGACCGCATCCCGGGCGTGGTCGCGGGCGAGGCGGACGGGCTGCACGCGGCCCTCGCCCGGCCCGCCGGGACCACGCTCAGCTCATCGCCGTACCCGGCGCAGCAGGGCGGCCGACGACTCCAGAGCAGCCACGTCTACGAGACGGCACGCGGCGCCGTGGTGTTCGCCAGCGGCACGCTCGGCTGGACGCTGGCCCTGGACCGGCAGGGGCACCGCGACCCGCGCATCGAGCGGGCCACGGCGAACGTGCTCAACCGGATGGCCGGCCGCCGACGCGGGACGGTCAGCCCGGGATCGTGATCCGGCCGTCCACCGCCGCCGCCGCGATGTCGGTGCGGTGGTGGGAACCGGCCAGCTCCACGTCGCGTACCAACTCGTAGGCGGCGTCGCGCGCGGCGGCCAGGTCCGGCCCGGTCGCCGTACCGCAGAGGACCCGGCCCCCGGCGGACCGCAACGTGCCGTCGGCGTCCCGGCGGGTGCCGGCGTGGATGACCCCGGCGCGGTCCGCGCCGGTGATCACGTCACCGGTACGCGGGCCCGCCGGATAGCCGTCGGCCGCCACCACGACCGTCACGGCCGCGCCGTCGCGCCACCGCAGCGGCGGGTGCGCGCCGAGCGTGCCGGTGGCGGCGGCGTGCAGCAGCCCGCCCAGCGGCGTCTCCAGCAGGGCGAGCACGACCTGCGTCTCCGGGTCGCCGAAGCGCGCGTTGAACTCGATGACACGCGGGCCGGACGGGGTGATCGCCAGGCCCACGTAGAGCAGGCCGGCGAACGGGGTGCCCCGGCGGCGCAGCTCCGCCAGCGTCGGGTGCACCACGTCGCGCATCACGTCCTCGACCAGGTTCGGCGGGGCCCACGGCAGCGGCGCGTACGCGCCCATGCCGCCCGTGTTCGGCCCGGTGTCACCGTCGCCGACCCGCTTGAAGTCCTGCGCCGGAAGCAGCGGCACCGCCGCCTCGCCGTCGGTCACCACGAACAGGGAGACCTCGGGACCGGACAGGTATTCCTCGATCACCACCCGGCCGCACTCCGCCGCGTGCCGCTCGGCGGCCGCCCGGTCGTCGGTGACCACCACACCCTTGCCGGCGGCGAGCCCGTCGTCCTTCACCACGTACGGCGCACCGAACTCGTCGAGCGCACGCGCCACCGCAGCCGCGTCCTCGCAGGTGTACGCGCGGGCGGTCGGCACCGCCGCGGCGGTCATCACGTCCTTGGCGAACGTTTTCGAGCCCTCCAGCCGGGCCGCCTCCGCGCTCGGGCCGAACACCGCGATGCCCTTGGCGCGTACCGCGTCGGCGACGCCCGCCACCAGCGGCGCCTCCGGCCCGATGACCACCAGGTCGGCCGCGACCTCGACGGCGAGGGCCGCCACTGCCGCCGGGTCGGTGGGTGTCACCTCCCGCAACTGCGCCACCGCAGCGATCCCCGGATTCCCCGGAGCCGCGAACAGCGCCTCGACGGCCGGATCCCCGGCGAGTCCGAGCGCGAGAGCGTGCTCCCGCCCACCACCACCCACAAGAAGTACGCGCACGCCCGGCATCCTACTGACCACCCCACCCCACCCCGTCGATCATGAAGTTTGCGTCTCAGATTGAGGGGTGATCGCCCGCAAACTCCTTGATCACCGGCGCTTCGGGCTCTGGCGGAGGGCGTGCTTGACCGTCTGGGGGATGTAGTCGGGACGCAGGGTGTCGGACCAGGTGAAGCGGAGGATCCGCCAGCCGGCGTTGACCAGGCGGTTCTGCCGGAAGCGGTCAGCGTAGACGGCCTCGGGCGTCAGGTGCGGGGCTCGACCGTCCGCCTCCGCGATCAGACGCGCCCCGCGCCATGCCAGGTCCCCGACGCCGAGCAGGTAGCCGTCGTCGTCCCGTACCGGCAGTTGCAGGACCTCCGGCGGGACGCCACCGTCGACGCACCGGAGCCGGGCGCGGGTCTCCAGGGGCGACTGGGCCCGGCCGTCCGCCTCGGCCAGGAACTCCCGAGCGGCGACCGCCCCGCGGCGACCGGCGAGGTACGCGAACACCAGGGACATGTCGTTCTCGGCCAGGATGCCCTGGTTGAGTGCGGAGTCGAGGACGCACACCGCCGGGTAGCGCCTCGCCCGCAGCAAGACGTCCGCAACGGTGCGCGCCGGAGTCGTGACCGGTACGCCGTCGGCCCGGCACACGTCCGCGTCACCGAGCGTCAACTGATGCACCGTCAGGCTGGGCTCCGCCCGGCGCTGCACGTGCGGACGATGCGGCGGCACCGAGACGTGGATCGCGGCCGTCGGTGGAAGGCCGGCGATGCCGTGCAGCTCGGCGGCGGTGCCCAGCACCGCGACCGCACCCGGCCCGATGCTCGCGATCGCGGCGCGGATCATGGCCCGCCGGAGTGCCACCGGCCCGGCCGGTGACGGCAGGTAGCAGCCACGCGAGATGCGCGTCCATCGCCCGGACCGGACGAGGTACCGGATCTGCTCCCGGCCGACGCCCAGGCGCAACGCCTGCCCGGCCGTCACGAACCCGCCCTGTGTTGCGGCCAGCCGCGTCAGTTCGCCGAATTCACCCACACGCGCAGGCTCCCCCGCGCCACCCCACAGCCGACACCCCTGTGGACAACCTTGTGGACAACCACAGCCACCCTCCCACTGCCTCCCCCGGCCGACCGCCCGCGACCACCCCCGGTGATCAAGGAGTTTGTGTCCGGATCCGACGCCGAACTGGACACAAACTCCTTGATCACCGGGGTGAGTGCCCCGGGGCGGAGGGGGAGGGGTGGGGACGGGGTGGGGTTAGGGGAGGAGGGGGTGGCGGAGGACGTTTTCCTCTCGGCCTGGGCCTACGCCCACCACGCTCACCCGGGTGCCGGTCAGCTCCTCGATCCGCGCGATGTAGCGTCTCGCGTTCTCCGGGAGCTCGTCCTCGGTCCGCGCCTTGGTGATGTCCTCCCACCAGCCGTCGAGCTCTTCGTAGATCGGCGTGGCGTGGTGGAAGTCGGTCTGCGTCATCGGCATGTCGTCGAAACGCTCGCCGTTGATCTCGTAACCGACGCAGATCGGCACCTTTGCCAGGCCGGTCAGCACGTCCAGCTTGGTGACCACCAGGTCGGTGACGCCGTTGAGGCGGCAGGCGTACCGGGCCACCACGGCGTCGAACCAGCCGCAGCGGCGCTCCCGGCCGGTGGTGGTGCCGTACTCGTGGCCGACCTTGCGCAGGTGCTGCCCGTTGTCGTCGAACAGCTCGGTCGGGAACGGGCCGGAGCCCACCCGCGTCGTGTACGCCTTGCTCACCGCGATGACCTTGGTGATCGCGGTCGGCGGGATGCCCGCGCCCACGCACGCCCCGCCGGCCGTCGGGTTCGACGAGGTGACGAACGGGTAGGTGCCGTGGTCCATGTCGAGCATGGTGGCCTGGGCGCCCTCCAGCAGCACGGTCTCGCCGCGGTCGAGCGCGTCCCAGAGCATCACCCGGGTCTCGGCGATGTACGGGCGCAGCCGCTCGGCGTATTGGAGGTACTCCTCGACGGTCTCCTCGACGTCGATCGCCTTGCGGTTGTAGATCTTGAACAGCAGCTGGTTCTTCTCGCGGAGCGCCAGCTCCAGCTTCTTGCGCAGGATGCCCGGATCGAGCAGGTCCTGGAGCCGGATGCCCATGCGGGCGACCTTGTCGCCGTACGCGGGACCGATGCCCCGGCCGGTGGTGCCGATGCGGGAGCTGCCGAGGTAGCGCTCGACCACCCGGTCCAGCGCCCGGTGGTGCGGCATGATCAGGTGCGCGTCACCGGAGATGCGCAGGCGGGACACGTCCACGCCGCGCTCGGCGAGTCCGTCGATCTCCTGCAGCAGCACCTTCGGGTCGACCACCACGCCGTTGCCGATCACGATCATCGCGCTCGGTGACAGCGCCCCGGACGGCATGAGGTGCAGCGCGTACTTCTGGCCGTCCGGCGTGATCACCGTGTGCCCTGCGTTGTTGCCGCCGGAGTAGCGCACGACGTAGTCGACCCGCTCACCCAGCAGGTCGGTAACCTTGCCCTTGCCCTCGTCGCCCCACTGGGCGCCGAGCAGCACGATCGCTGGCATCTTCTCGCCTCCAGAAGGCTCGGGTGCCAGGTGGCGACCGGTCAGCGAGCCCGGGGTGTCAGGCTAACAAGTAGTGACGGTGGGACCAGCAGGGGTTGGTCGAGAAGCAGGAGGCTCCTTCGTGTACGACGTGGTGCTGCTCACTCTCGGCTCGGAGCGGGACGCTCCCGGTGGTGGCTGCGGCAGCGACGGCGCCTGCTGCGGCGGCGCGGACGACACCGCCGCCGAGACCGGCGAGGAGCGCTGCGAGACGCCGCGCGTACCGGTGCTGGCCTGCGCCGACGAGCTGACCGCCCGGGGTGCCCGGGTGACCACCGTGACCGCGCGGTCCGACAAGGAGATCGACGAGGTGTTGGCCCGCCTCGACGGTCCGCCGCGCGCCGACGGACTCACCTGGCCCGATTCCGACGGCAAGACCCGGCTGATCGTCGCCACGGCGAGTGACGGTCAGTTGCGCGCCGTCCTGCGCCGGCTGGTGCGCCGGTACGCTCCGCCGCCGAGCCGCCGCCCCGCGGACCTCGCCGACGACCGTACGGTGCCCGACCTGCCCCCGGTCGGCGTACTCCCGCTCGATCCGGCCCGGTCCGGGACGGCGCGGGACCTGGCCGCGCAGCTCGGGCTGCCCCGGGATCCGGCGGGTGTGGCCGCCGCGGTGCTGGACGGCACCGCCCGGCGGCTCGACCTGCTGCGCAACGACGGCGGCTCGGTGACGCTGGACGGTGCGCTGCTCGGCGCCGCCGACGACGCCGGCCGCCCGCTGCACTGGCGGGCCCGGGTCGAGGTCGACGGCACGGTGCTCAGCGACGGTTCGGAGCCGATCACCGCGTGCGCGATCGGCAACGCGGGCGGGTACGCGCGCCTCGGTGAGGTGGACCTGCTGGGCGGCCCGGATCCGGCCGACGGGCGGGTGACGGTGGGCGTCGCCGTACCGGTGGTGACCCGGTCGGCGTTGGGCCGGAAGAAGGTCCGGCTGGAGGTACGCCGGGCGCGGGGACGCGCGGTGGCGGTGGTGCCCCGCGACGAGAAGGTGCCCTTCCTCGACGACGGCGTCGAGGGCGAACTGAGCCGTAAGCGCTCCTGGTGGACCGAGCCGGGCGCCTGGGCGGTCTGGACGGGCTGACCTCGGTCGATCCCCACCCGGCTCGCGGCGCTGGCCGGACCGCCTATCCTCGGCGGAAGGAATGGGGAGGAACCGTGGTGCACGAGAACGACGACCGGGCCCACGTACCGGGCCGACCGCAGGTGCCGCAGCGGGACGTCGAGCCGCTGTGGCCGCCGGAGGAGACCGACGCGGCGGCGGCCACGATCCCGCCGTGGGCGTCGGTGCCCTGGCCGCTCCCGTCGGCCGACGCTCCCACGCCGGTGGCGGCGGACGTCCCGGCGCCACCGGCACCGGCAGCGGCGGACGTCCCCGCGCCCCAGGCACCGGCAGCGGCTGATGTCCCGGCAACCACGCCCACCTCCGGCACTGCCGGAGCGGCTACCGCGGGCGACGGCGCCGGGAACGGACGGCCCGCCTCGCCGTGGGCGCAGCCGCCGCAGCGGGCCGGGTCGGACTCCGCCACCACGCCGGACCCGCTTCCCGTCGAGGCAGCAGCTCCGCCGGCCGAGGCGGCGGAGGCCGACGGCACCGCGTCCGGCCGCGCCACCGTGGCGCCGCCCCCGCCTCCTGACGCCCTCCCCGAGGACGGCACGGTGTCCGGCCGCGCCACTGTCACCCCGGCACCGTCCCCACCGTCCGACGCCCTCCCCGCCGACGGCGTCGCCGCGGGCCGGGCCACCGTCGCCGGGACGCAGCCGTCACCGGAATCCGGTACGGGACCGGCAGGGCCGGGCGCGTCCGAGCAGACGCCCCGCCTCGGGCCGTTCCCGCCGTCGCCGGGCGTGCCGGCGCAGCCGTCCCCGTACGGCAACGGCTACCCGCCGTCCGCGTACCAGCCGCAACCTGGTCAGCCCGGCTGGTACCCGCCGCCCGGCTGGACGCCCCAGGCCGGCGAGCCGCAGCCGGGCGGCCCGCTGCCGCCGCAGGCGCCGGTGTCGGGCCCGGTGGTGCCGCCACCGCCGCCTCAGCCCGGAGCGCCCCACCCGGAGCAGGGCTGGACACCGCAGCAGGCGGTACCCCCGACCGCCGAGGACTTCGCCCGCCGCCGCCAGGCCCGGCCGGTCGACCCGGTGGCCACGATGGGCGTACGCGCGGTGGTCAACAAGATCGGGCTGGTCCGGCTCCCGCCCGGGCGGCACGAGCAGGAGATGAAGCGCGACATCGAGATGGTCCGCCGCAACTTCGGCGGGCTGCGCCAGGTGACGGTGGTCAACCCGAAGGGCGGCGCCGGCAAGACGGTGGCGATCCTGCTGCTCGCCATGACGTTCGGGCAGAAGCGCGGCGGATACGTGCTGGCCTGGGACAACAACGAGACCCAGGGCACCCTGGGCATGCGGGCCCAGCAGGACTTCCACGCCCGTACGGTGCGGGACATGCTGCGGGACCTGGCCCAGTTCCAGGGGCCGCACGGCCGGGTGGGCGACCTGTCGCAGTACGTCCGCTCGCAGGGCGAGGGCATGTTCGACGTGCTCGCCTCGGACGAGTCGGCGACCGGCGGCGAGATGCTCACCGCCGCCGCGTTCGCGGAGATCCGCGAGGTGGTCAGCCGCTTCTACAAGCTGATCTTCGTGGACACCGGCAACAACGTCCGGGCGCAGAACTGGCAGGCCGCGATGGACGCCACCGACCAGCTCGTGGTGACCATGTCGGCCCGTAACGACTCGGCCGAGACCGCCGCCCGGATGCTCGACCACCTGGAGCAGAGCGGCCGGCAGCGGCTGGTACGCCAGGCGGTCACAGTGGTCTCGATGCCGCCGTCCCGCAAGGAGATCGACCTGCCCGCGATCCAGGCCCACTTCGCGGCGCGGACCCGGGCGGTGCTGCTGGCACCGTACGAGCGGCTCATCGACACCGGCGAGCCGCTGCGGTACGGGCAGCTCTCCTCCGCCACCCGGGACGCCTGGCTGAAGATCGCCGCGTCGGTGGCGGAAGGGCTGTAGGACGGGCGCGACGGCCGACCACGAGAGGGCCGGCCGTCGCGGCAGTGGTCAGTCGCCGGAGAGCGCGTCTCCGGCGGCCGGGTCGCAGTCGCGGAGGAACTGGGCGCACCGGGCCGCCTCGTCCGCCTCGCCGATCTCCCCCGCGGCGCGGGACAGCACGTAGAGGCAGCGGAGGAAGCCCCGGTTGGGCTTGTGCGACCAGGGCACCGGGCCGTGGCCCTTCCAGCCGCTGCGGCGCAGCTGGTCGAGGCCCCGGTGATAGCCGGTGCGGGCGTACGCGTACGCCGTCACGACCTGACCCGCGGCGAGCGAGCGGCCGGCCAGCGCGGCCCAGGCCGCACTGTAGGTCGGGAAACGGGCCGCGACCTCGGCGTACGCCTCGTCGGTGCCCTGCTCGGCCGCCGCCGCCAGCGCGGCGTCGGCCTCCTCGTGGGTCGGGAGCAGGGTGGCCGGTGGCTCAGGCAACAGGTTCTGCATCGCCCCATTCAACCCGCTTCGCCCACGGGTACGCGAGGGGCCCCGCCCGGACGGTTGGCTGAACGGCTGAGGGTTTCGTCACGCCTGCGGCGGGAGCACACGTACCCGCGGCCCATGCCGCCGCCGTGGTTCTTGCACTACAAATACAGATCCGGAGCCTCCCCAGGACCCGGTTATGCAGGAGCCCGGCGGCGTGCCCGCCGGGCTCCTGTCGTTCCCCGCCCCGGTTTCGGCACTTGCCGTGCGGGGGCAGGATGACCTGGTGCCGACCCCACCACCCGCGGACGTCATCGAGCCGCACGCGCCCCACGTCAACGAGATCGAGACCCGCACCGCGTTCGAGCAGCGGCTGGCCGGGGGCACCCTGGCCGGCCTGACCGTGCAGGGCCTGCGCCTCGACCTCGACCCGGTACCCGACCTGCGCGACGTCGACGTCACCGGCACGCTCTTCGTGGGCTGCCGCTTCGCCGGCCGGGAGGTGGGCGCGGACCTGGTCCGCCGGGGCGCCAACGTGGTCCCGCCGTTCTCCGGGCTGCCGTATCCGACCCAGCCGTCGCACCTCTACACCGCCGACGAGCTGGCCGCCGGGTTCGCCGAGGGCGGGTTCGCCGAGATGTACGACACCCGGGTGTACGCGCACTTCCGGGCACACGGCGGCGCGCTGCCCGACGTACGCGAGGCGCTCGGGCAGCGACTGCACGACCACGGTGTGGACAACGCGCTCGCCGACGCCACCCGGTCGTGGCTGGCCGCCCACGGGCCGCAGTCGGTGGTGGGGGTGATGGGCGGGCACGCGGTGCCGCGCGGCAGCGTCGCGTACCGGATGGCCGCGGTGCTGGGCTGGGAGCTGGCGCGGGCCGACCGCCTGGTGGTCACCGGCGGCGGTCCGGGCGTGATGGAGGCGGCGAACCTCGGCGCGTTCCTCGCGGCCTGGCCGGCCGAGGAGCTGTCCGCCGCGATCGACGTGCTCGCCGTCGCGCCGGACTTCACCGACCACGACCGGTACACGGCGGCGGCGCTGGCGGTGCGCAAGCGGTACGCGGACGGCACGTCGCTGCCCTCGCCCCGCCCGTCGGCGCCGGGCACCGAGTGGGCCCGTTCCGGCGGGCTGGCCATCCCCACCTGGCTGTACGGCCACGAGCCGGCGAACCTGTTCGCGGGCCGGATCGCGAAGTACTTCTCCAACGCCATCCGGGAGGACACCATCCTGCGGCTGGCCCGGGGCGGGATCGTGTTCGCGCCCGGCAAGGCCGGCACCGTGCAGGAGGTGTTCCAGGCGGCCACCAAGACGTTCTACGGCACCGACGGGGCGAGCGGGGCGTACGTCTTCCTGGACCGCACGTACTGGACCACCGAGCTGCCGGTGGAGTCGCTGCTGCGGCCGCTGTTCGCCGCGTCCCCGTTCGGCGACCTGTCGCACACGATCCACCTGACCGACGACGTCCGCGAGGCCGTCCGGGTGCTGACCGGCGGGTGAGACACGGAAGGCCGGCCCCGTCCGGGTGCCGGCCTTCCGTTCACGCGCGGGGCGTCACTTCATGGTGGTACCGGTGGAGCGCAGGTGCTCGCAGGCCTCGACCACGCGGGCGGCCATGCCGGCCTCGGCGGCCTTGCCCCAGACGCGCGGGTCGTACATCTTCTTGTTGCCGACCTCGCCGTCGACCTTCAGCACGCCGTCGTAGTTGCGGAACATGTGGTCCGCGACCGGGCGGGTGAAGGTGTACTGGGTGTCGGTGTCGATGTTCATCTTCACCACGCCGTAGTCCAACGCCTCCCGGATCTCCGACAGCAGCGAGCCGGAGCCGCCGTGGAAGACCAGGCTGAGCGGCTTGTCCTTGCCGTACTTGGCGCCCACCGCCACCTGGATGTCGTGCAGCACCGAGGGGCGCAGCTTGACGTTGCCCGGCTTGTAGACGCCGTGCACGTTGCCGAAGGTCAGCGCCGCCATGTAGCGGCCCTTCTCGCCCAGGCCGAGCGCGTCGACCATCGCCAGGCCGTCCTCGACGGTGGTGTAGAGCTTGTCGTTGATGGCGTTCTCGACGCCGTCCTCCTCGCCGCCGACGACGCCGACCTCGATCTCGAGGACGATCTTGCCCTTGGCGGCCTCGGCGAGGAGCTGCTCGGCGATCTCCAGGTTCTCCGCCACCGGCACGGCCGAGCCGTCCCACATGTGCGACTGGAACAGCGGCTCCTGGCCGTTCTTGACGCGCTCCTGCGAGATGGCCATCAGCGGCCGGACGAACTTGTCCAGCTTGTCCTTCGGGCAGTGGTCGGTGTGCAGCGCGATGTTCACCGGGTACTTCTTGGCGACCTCGTGCGCGTACGCGGCGAACGCCGTCGCGCCGGTCACCATGTCCTTCACGGACGGGCCGGACAGGTACTCCGCACCACCGGTGGAGACCTGGATGATGCCGTCGCTCTCCGCGTCGGCGAAGCCCTTGAGCGCCGCGTTCAGCGTCTGCGAGGAGGTCACGTTGATCGCGGGGTACGCGTACCGGCCGGCCTTGGCCCGGTCCAGCATCTCCGCGTAAGCCTCGGGGGAAGCGATGGGCATGTCGAACGCTCCTTACTTACCGCTCTCGGCCGTGCAGGCCGCTGTCTTCCATGGGCGCGACCCGTTCCGGTCGCTCACGTCCACGGTTGCGCCGGACCGCGCTGTCCACCGCGGGCAGTATCCCGCAGGAGCGTGAGCGGGGCACAACCGGCCCGGACGCCGCTCACCGGTTCTCCAGCCGGTCCGGTACGACGACGCTGATCAGCCAGCTCACCACCGCGACCACGATGGCGCCCCAGAAGGCGGCCCAGAAGCCGTCCACGTGGAACGGGAGCTTCAGCACCCCGGCGATCCAGTCGGTCAGCAGGAACAGCAGCGCGTTCACCACGAGCGCGAACAGGCCGAGCGTGAGCAGGTAGAACACGCAGCCGAACACCTTGATGAGCGGCTTGAGCACCGCGTTCACGACACCGAAGACCAGTGCCACCACGATCAGGGTGAGCACGTTGCTGCCGGTGTTGCGGCCGCTCACCTCCACTCCGGGCACGATCAGGGTCGCGATCCACAACGCGACCGCGGTGATCGCCAGTCGGATCAGGAAGCCCATGCCTCCCATCCTGGCACCGGCCGTGCGCCGGGAGCGGGACAATCGCCGACTCCGCCGTTCCGCCCGCCACCCAGCGAGGGCCCGGAGCAGCCCGTACGGTGGTGGGGACGATGCCCGCACGGAGAACAGGGAGGGACGATGGGTCAGCCCGACGAGGACTTCGCCCCCAGTGACCACCTCGCCCCGGAGGAGCGGGATCTGGAGGCCGAACCGGCCGACGCGGTCGAGCAGGCCACCACGGTGACCGACGAGACGGACGGTGAGCCGCACCGGGGCATGGAGGTCGACGACTGGGACGCCATGGAGCAGGCCCGCGTCGTCACCGCCGACGAGGACGACTACCGCTGATCCGGGGCCCGCTCACCGCAGGGCGGTGACCTGTCCCGGGTGGGCGGCGGCCCACTGCGCCAGCCGGTCCGCCCGTAGCGCGTCCAGGAATCCGGGGGCGAGTTCCGGGTCCGGCTCGTACCCGCGGCCGTTCCACTCGTCGCGTACCGGGAAGGCGAGCGCGACCGGCTCCACGGCGGCGGTTCGGCCGCTCGCGGCGGTCAGCACCGGCAGCGACAGATCACCGGTGTCGATCGTGACGGCCGATCCGATCCGTAGGAGCAGCCGGCCGAGCTGCGCCGGATCGGTCGCCGTGCCCTGCTCCCGCAGTTGGCGGAGCAGGCCGGCGGCGTAGCGGGCCGCGTTGCGGTCCCGGTCCAGCCCACCGTCGCGCAGCCCGTACCGCTGCCGCAGCAGGTCCACCGCCGCCGCGCCGTCGAGCCGCTGACATCCGGCCGGGAACCGCCGCTCGGTGTGCACCGAACGCACCGGCGCCGGCAGGCAGACCGGCACGCCGCCGACCGCGTCGGTCAGCTCGCGCGCCCCCGGGTACGTGAGCACCGCGCCGGCGTCGACGCGTACCCCGGTCAGCCGGGCGACCGCCTCGCGGGTCGCCCGGTAGCCGGCGGCCAGGTCGGTGCCCGACCCGGCGGCGCGGGAGAACGTCGCGTTGAGCTTCTCCGTCCCGCCCTGCGGCGGCACCGGCACCAGCAGGTCACGCGGGAACGACACGAGATAGAGCCGGCTCCGGTCGGCCGGCAGGTGCACCAGCAGCACCGAGTCGGCGCGCCGGCTGCCGACCGGCTGGTCGACGCCGAGCAGCAGCAGGTTCAGTGCGCCGCCGGGCTCGGGCACCGGCGTGGCGAGCGGGGGCGCCGCCGTGGGCGCCGGCGGCCGGGGCGCCATCGCGGTGAAACCGACGAGCGCGACGGCGGCGACCGCCAGCGCCGTGCCGGCCAGGCGTACGCGCCGGCGGCGCCGACGGCGGATGATCACCGCCCGGTCGACGGCGGCCCGGACCGGGCCGACGGGCGGGGTCGACTCCTCGAGGCGGGCGAACGCGGCCCGCAGCTCGTCCTCGATCATCAGGAGACCTCCACGAGTTCGGCTCGGAGGGTGGCCAGCGCACGCGAGATGCTGGACCGGACGGTGCCGACGGCGCAGCCGAGCACCTCGGCGATCTCCCCGTCCGGCAGGTCCTCGTAGTAGCGCAGCACCAGCGCGGCGCGCTGACGCCGGGGCAACCGGGACAGCCAGGACCGGATCTGGTCCCGGTCCGCCGCGGACTGGGCGTGGTCGGCCGGCGCGGGCACCGATTCGTCCGCCGCGCCGCGCAGCAGCACCCGCCGCGCCCACGATCCGCGCCGCCAGTCGATGAACTGGTTGGTGAGCATCCGGCGCACGTACCGCTCCGGGGCGTCGGTGCGGGCCACCCGCCGCCAGTTGAGCTGGACCCGGACCAGGGTGTCCTGCACCAGATCCTGCGCCTGGTGCGGGTCCCCGGTCAGCATGACCGCGTACCGCAGCAGGGCGCCCAACCGCGCGTCGGCGAACTCCTCGTACGTCACTGCACCTCCCGGTGTCCGATTGATGGACGGTTCCGGGCAGGTGGAACATTGCGGTGGCGCCGATCATCCGTTCGGTCAATATTCATGATGTGGGACAACGCGATCCTTTAAGGAATCCTTAAGCTCCGGGGGCTCCACCTGATCACCCCACGGGAGGACCCCCCACATGCTCAGCAACTCCACCCGGCGCTGGTTCGCCGGGTTGGGCGTCGCAGGCGCGTTCGTCGCCGCCTCCGCCACCCCCGCCCTCGCGGCGGACGCGCCGTTCGAGGTCGTCACGCACGACCTGCTCGTCGCCCCGGGCCACCTGGGTTACGGCTCGCTCTTCGCGCACGTGTCCGACGGCGAGTCGGAGCCCAAGTTCGGCCGGACCACGATCGACATCGACTTCTCCGCGGTCTCGGGCTTCGCCACCGTCGAGCCGGCGTGGGACTGGACCTGCGACGTCTCCTCCACCAAGATGCACTGCGAGGCGGACCTCGCCGACGGCGACGAGCCCTGGTTCGACTACCTGGTCAACGGCAAGGACACCGCCGAGCCGGGCCAGAAGGGCGCACTGAAGATCAGCGTCACGTCGGGCGGCAAGACCGCCACCGGTACGGCCGGCGTCACCATCGCCGAGGGCGTCGACCTGGTGAGCGACCCGACCGTCGAGGCGAGCGGCGCCCCCGGCGGCCGCGCCGCCGTGCCGGGTGTCGTCCGCAACGGCGGCGACACCACAGTCGACGGGACGGTGCTCGTCGTGCAGGCCGACTGGCTCGCGTCGTACGGCGGGAACTTCTCCAACTGCCGGGCTCAGGAAGACGGGTTCTACGCCTTCTGCGCCTTCGACACGAAGATCGAGCCGGGCCGGTCGTACAAGCTCTCCGAGGACCTTCCGATCAAGCTGCGGCCGGAGACGCGTACCGGCGCCCGGTTCCCGGTCTACCTCGACTGGTGGACCACCGACGACTTCGACCAGGCGTTCGAGGACTGGCTCGACGAGGTCAAGCCCGGCACGGGCCCCGAGCTGCGTCTGGTCGAGAAGTCGGTGCAGGCCGCGCGGGTGCCGCAGACCGACCTGGACCAGATGAACAACTTCACTGTCGCGACCGTGAAGGTCACCGGTGACAACCCGGCCGACCTCGCCGCCGAGGGCGCCACCGCCACCGGGAAGAAGGGCGACGTCGTCACTGTCGCGCCGAGCTTCACCAACCTGGGTCCGGCCACGCTGGAGTACCTGGGCCAGGGCACCCCGGGCATCCGCCTGGAGGACCTGCCGGTCCGGGTCACCGTCCCGGCCGGCACGACCGCCGTCGAGGCGCCGTACGACTGCGTGCCGTTCCTGCCCACGAAGGAGTGGGACCCGTGGACCGCGAACTGGGGTGAGCCGGGCGCCAAGGAGTACGCCTGCCAGGTCACCGAGAGCCCCAGGGGCATGAAGAACCCGTACGAGTTCCGCCTTCGCGTCGACACGGTGACCGCGAACGCGACCGGCAGCTTCACCACGAAGCTCGCCGGCGACCCGAACGGCAAGAACGACACCGCCGCGATCGTCATCAACCCGGCCGGCGGCACCCCCGGCACGCCCGGTGACCCGGGCGACGGTGGCCAGGGCGGCGGTGACGGCGGCACGCTGCCGATCACCGGTTCCGCCACCGGCCTGATCGCCGGCATCGGCGCGCTGCTGCTCGCCGCCGGTGTGGTCGGCTACGTGCTGACCCGCCGCCGCAAGACCCGCTTCGTCGCCTGACCCACGCGACACCAGGTGCCCCGCCGACCCAGAGGTCGGCGGGGCACCGCCATATAGAAGAAGGACATCCAGCAGCACGGCTCCGACAAGCCGGGCCACGTCAGGTTTCCGGGGAGCCCGGCCCGCGCAGGGATCAAGCCTGACCGCCCGGAGCGGGTCGGGCTCCCCGGAAACCCCACGACACGAGCCAACAAACCAAGAGATCATCGACAAGTGCTGCTGACCCTCACCACGACCCACCGTCCGGCGACCGACCTCGGCCACCTCCTGGTGAAGCATCCGGACCGCGTGCAGAGCTTCGACCTGCCCGCCGGGTCCGCGCATGTGTTCTACCCGGAGGCGGACGAGGCGCGCTGCACGGCGGCGCTGCTGGTCGAGGTCGATCCGCTGAAGCTGGGCGGCGGCCGGAAGAACCGCGCGCCGGAGGGCTTCGCGCTCGGACAGTACGTGAACGACCGCCCGTACGCGGCGTCGAGCCTGCTCTCGTCGGCGCTGGCGAAGGTGTTCCGCTCCGCCCTGCGCGGCGAGTCGCGCGACCGTCCCGAGCTGGCGGCGAGCGCGATCCCGCTGACCGTACGGGTGCCGGTGCTGCGCTGCCGGGGCGGCGCCGAGCTGGCGGTACGGATCTTCGCCCCGCTGGGCTGGACCGTGACTGCCACCCCGATCCCGCTCGACGAGGCGTACCCGGACTGGGGCGAGAGCCGCTACGTCGACCTGACGCTGACCGGCACGCTGCGGCTCGCGGACGCCCTCAACCACCTGTACGTGCTGCTGCCGGTGCTCGACGACGCGAAGCACTACTGGGTGGCGCCGGACGAGGTGGACAAGCTGCTGCGCGCCGGCGCCGGCTGGCTGGCGGGTCATCCGGAGCGGGGCCTGATCACGCGCCGCTACCTGGCGCACCGCCGGGCGCTCGCGGGCGAGGCGATGGCCCGGCTCACCGAGCTGCGGCTGGCCGACGAGCCGCCCGCCGACGACAGCATCGAGCCGTCGACCGGAGAGCCGGCCGAGTCGTCGGGCGGCGGGGCCGGGACGGCGGAGGACGTCCGCCGGGCCTCGCTGGCGGTACGGCGTCGGGAGGCGGTGCTGGCCGCGCTGCGGGACAGCGGCGCGAGCCGGGTGCTGGACCTGGGCTGCGGTGGCGGCGCGCTGCTCACCGCGCTGGTCGCCGACCGGCGGTTCACCGAGGTGGTGGGCGTCGACGTGTCGGACCGGTCGCTCGGTCTGGCCGCCCGGCGGCTGCGCCTGGACCGTCTTCCGGAGCGGCAGCGGGACCGGATCCGGCTGTGGCAGTCCGCGCTGACCTACCGGGACGATCGGCTCCGGGGGTACGACGCGGCGGTGCTGATGGAGGTCGTCGAGCACCTCGACCCGCCGCGCCTGCCGGCGCTGGAGGACGCGGTGTTCGGCCACGCCCGGCCGGGCACGGTGGTGGTGACCACCCCGAACGTGGAGTACAACGTGCGCTACGAGGGGCTCGAGCCGGGCCGGTTCCGGCACGCGGACCACCGGTTCGAGTGGACCCGGGCCGAGTTCGCCGCCTGGGTGGACCGGGTGGCGGCGGCGCACGGCTACACGGCGGTGCTCAGCGGCGTCGGCGACGACGACCCGGAGGTCGGCACGCCGACCCAGATGGCGGTGCTCACCCGCGCCGACCGCGACGAAAGCACCGGCCGGCGCGACCGGGCCGACCGGAACAACCGGAACGACAGCAACGACCGGAAGGAGGCGACGAACCGATGACCGTCCTGGACATCCCCGAGCTGGCACTGGTGGCGCTCGTCGGCGTCTCCGGCTCCGGCAAGTCCACGTTCGCCCGGCGGCACTTCGCGCCCAGCCAGGTGCTCTCCTCGGACACGTTCCGCGGCCTGGTGGCCGACGACGAGAACGACCAGTCCGCGTCCGCCGACGCGTTCGACGCGCTGCACCACGTCGCCGCCATCCGGCTGCGGCGCGGCCTGCTCACCGTGGTCGACGCGACGAACCTCCAGCCGCACGCCCGCGCCGGGCTGATCCGGGTGGCCCGGGAGCACGACGTGCTGCCGGTGGCGATCGTGCTGGACGTGCCGGAGGCGGTGGCCTGGGAGCGTACCGAGGCGCGCGCCGACCGCACGCACGGCCGGCAGGTGCTCAACCGGATGCGCCGCGACCTGCGGCAGTCGTACGGGCGGCTGGCCCGCGAGGGTTTCCGCAAGGTGCACGTGCTGCGCGGGGTGGACGAGATCGACGCCGCGGAGATCCGCTACGAGAAGCTGTTCAACGACCGGCGCGAGCTGACCGGTCCGTTCGACGTGGTCGGGGACGTGCACGGGTGCCGTACCGAGCTGGAGGCGCTGCTGTCCCGGCTCGGCTACGTGCTGCGGCACGACGACGCGGGCCGCCCGGTGGACGCGGCACACCCGTCGGGGCGTACCGCGGTGTTCGTCGGAGACCTGGTGGACCGCGGCCCGGACTCGCCCGGCGTGCTCCGCCTGGTGATGGGCATGGTGGCGGCCGGCCACGCGATCTGCGTGCCGGGCAACCACGAGCAGAAGCTGCTGCGCAAGCTGCGCGGCCGGGACGTCAAGCTGACCCACGGCCTGGCCGAGACGATGGAGCAGCTCGCCGCCGAGCCGCCGGAGTTCGTCACCGGGGTGGAGACGTTCATCGACGGGCTGGTCAGCCACTACGTGCTCGACGGCGGCCGGCTCGTGGTGGCGCACGCCGGGCTGAAGGAGGCATACCACGGACGGGCGTCCGGCCGGGTGCGGTCGTTCGCGCTCTACGGCGAGACCACCGGCGAGACCGACGAGTACGGCCTGCCGGTGCGCTACCCGTGGGCGCGGGACTACCGGGGTTCGGCGATGGTCGTGTACGGGCACACGCCGACGCCCGAGCCGGAGTGGGTGAACAACACCATCTGCCTGGACACCGGTTGCGTGTTCGGCGGGCAGCTCACCGCGCTGCGCTACCCGGAGAAGGAGCTGGTGGCCGTCCCGGCGGTCAAGGAGTGGTACGCCCCGGCCCGCCCGCTGGTCCCGGTCGCACCGTCACGGCCGGACACCGTGCTGGACCTGGCCGACGTCACCGGGCGACGGCATCTCACCCACGCGTACGGGTCGCTCACAGTGCCGGCCGAGAACGCCGCCGCCGCGCTGGAGGTGATGAGCCGGTTCGCGGTCGACCCGGGCCGGCTGGTGTGGCTGCCGCCGACAATGGCGCCCTGCTCCACGTCGACAGTGGACGGGTTCCTGGAACACCCGGCCGAGGCGTTCGCCGACTACCGCGCGGCGGGCGTCGACCGGGTGGTCTGCGAGGAGAAGCACATGGGCTCGCGGGCGGTGCTGCTCGTGGAGCGCAAGCCGGGCCGCTTCGGCGGCGGGGTGGTGCACACCCGTACCGGCAGGCCGTTCTTCGGCCCGCCGCTCGACGACGAGTTGCTGGCCCGGGTGCGCGCCGCGGTCACCACCGCCGGCCTCTGGGCCGAGCTGGGCACCGACTGGCTGCTGCTCGACGCCGAGCTGCTGCCCTGGTCGGCGAAGGCGGGCGGGCTGATCCGCGAGCAGTACGCCGGGGTCGGCGCGGCCGGGCGGGCCGCGCTGCCCGCGGTGCTCGCCGCGCTGGACACCGCCGCCGGGCGCGGGATGCCGGTGGACACGCTGCGCAACCGGATGGCCGGGCGGGCCGCCGAGGTCACCGCCTACTCGGCTGCCTACCGGGCGTACGTCCGGCCGACCGACGGGCTGCGCGGGGTGACGCTGGCGCCGTTCGCGGTGCTGGCCGGGGCCGGGGTGAGCTACGCCGACCGCGACCACGGCTGGCACCTGGCGCTGGCCGACCGGCTCTGCGCCGCCGACCCGGAGTTCTTCACCCCGACCCGACGCCGGGTGGTGGACCTGGCCGACGAGTCGGCGGTGGCCGACGCCACCGAGTGGTGGCTGACGCTCACCGCGGCCGGCGGCGAGGGCATGGTGGTCAAGCCGTACGCGGGCCTGGCCGCCCGTTCGCCGAAGGGCTCGCTGCTCCAGCCGGGGATCAAGTGCCGAGGGCGGGAGTACCTGCGGATCATCTACGGTCCCGGGTACACCGGGGCGGCGCAGCTCGCCGCGTTGCGCCGCCGGTCGCTGGGGCGCAAGCGCGGGCTCGCCCTGCGGGAGCACGGCCTCGGCTTGGCCGCCCTGGACGCGCTGGCCGAGGACGCTCCGCTCTGGCGCCGCCACGAGCTGGTGTTCGCGATCCTCGCCTGCGAGTCCGAGCCGGTGGACCCCCGCCTCTGACGACGACGCCCGGTCCGGCCGATATGCCGGACCGGGCCGGGGTACCCTGTGTGGCCGTGGACACAGCAGAGAAGACCCGGATGTTCTCCGAGAGCGTGGCATTGAACCCGCTCGACCCGAAGGACCTCATCCACACCTTCGGCATGATCGGCGTCTGGGTGATCCTCTTCGCCGAGACGGGGCTGCTGGTCGGCTTCTTCTTCCCGGGTGACTCGCTGCTGTTCCTGGCCGGGGTGGCCGCCTCACCGGTGGCCGACGCCATCTTCGGCGACGGCACCCGCCTGTCCCTGGCCGGTCTGCTGATCGGCGGTCCGATCTGCGCCATCGTCGGCGCCCAGCTAGGGCACTGGCTCGGCGCCCGGTACGGCCGCCGCATGTTCGAGAAGCCCAACTCCCGGCTGTTCAAGCGGGAGTACGTGGAGAAGGCGGAGTACTACTTCCAGAAGTTCGGCCCGGCGAAGGCCGTGGTGCTGGCCCGGTTCATCCCGATCGTGCGGACGTTCCTCAACCCGGTGGCCGGGGTGCTCGGCATGCCGGCCCGCCAGTTCTTCGTGTGGAACGTGGTGGGCGCGGTCCTCTGGGTGGACGGCATCCTGCTGGTCGGCTACCTGCTGGCCCGGCAGATCTACGACGCCATCGGCGACAAGATCGACAGGTACATCCTGCCGGTGGTCGCACTGATCATCGTGATCTCGGTGCTGCCGATCTTCTTCGAGTTCCTCCGCGACCGGCGGGCGCGCAAGCGCGGCGAGGCGGTCGCCGTCATCACCGCGGCGACGATGGCCGGCACTGTGGAGGCGGCCCGGGAGAGCATCGAGGAGCACCGCCCCGGTCACGGTGACGGGCACGGCGGTCAGCACCGCCACTGAGCACGTACGGACGCCGAAGGCCGGCCCTCGGACGAGGACCGGCCTTCGACATCACTGCTCCAGCCGGGTCACACGGACGACGACAGCCGTCACCGTGCGCTGATGGCGCCACCCCTCGCACGCCACCGGTCACCCGGTCGGGACGACCCTCGTTCGGGCCGGCCCGGAGGTTTCAGCGAGCCTTCTTCGTGGCCCGCTTCCGCGGCGGGGTGAGCAGATCCGCGATCGTGGCGATCGCGGACGGCACCAGCCGGTAGTACGCCCAGACCCCGCGCTTCTCCCGCTCCAGCAAGCCGGCCTCGGTGAGGATTCGCAGGTGGTGGCTGACCGTCGGCTGCGAGAGGCCGAGCGGCGCGGTGAGGTCACACACGCACGCCTCCCCCTCGGGAGCCGACTGGATCAGGCTGAGCAGCCGCAGCCGAGCGGGGTCCGCAAGGGCCTTGAGGACCCCCGCAAGCCGCTCGGCGTCGGCGCGTTCGATCGGCTCGCCGGCAAGCGGCGAGATCTGAGGCATGGTCATTTCAGCCAACGCAGTTCCCACGTATTCCATCCTTCCACCAGCAGCATCGATCCGCCTGCATATCAGCAGATCCGAATCGGCAAACTTTTACGCCACAAGGCCGAGGTCAGCCAACGTATAGGCCGCCCGATAGGGCAATCCGGCGGCTCGCACCGTGTCGCCGGCACCTCGATCAACAATAACCGCCACACCCACCACCTCGGCCCCTGCCTCACGCAATGCCTCGACGGCCGTCAACACACTTCCACCGGTGGTGGAGGTGTCCTCGACCGCGAGCACCCGTCGCCCGGAGACGTCCGGCCCCTCGATCCGGCGCTGGAGACCGTGGGCCTTGCCCTCCTTGCGGACGACGAAGGCGTCGACCGCGCGGCCGGTGCCCGCCGAGGCGTGCAGCATGGCGGCGGCCACCGGATCGGCGCCCAGGGTCAGGCCGCCGACCGCGTCGTACGCCCAGTCGGCGGTGAGGTCACGCATGACCCGACCGATCAACGGAGCCGCCTCGTGATGGAGCGTGACGCGGCGCAGGTCCACGTACCAGTCCGCCTCGCGGCCCGACGAGAGCACCACCCGGCCGTGCACCACAGCAAGGTCAGTGATGAATTTGCGCAGGTCGTCGTGGTCGCCCATGGCCCCAGAGCGTACTTCGCAAGTCTGAGCGCCGTGTTTCGGGTCCGCCCTGGTCAACCCTGCGGGCGACCGACGGGTGGCGATGAGCGGCTACGCTGTGCGACCGTCCATCCCGGCCGGCCACCGAACCGGCTCGGGTGCGTACCTCGCCGGTCAGCCGCGCTGCCGGCCGACCGCGCCCCGGGTGTCCCGCCGGAAGCCGCGCAGCAGCCGCTTGGGCGCGTGCCGCAGCCCGGCCACCGCCACCTTGTACTTCCAGTCCGGGACACTGACGGACTTACCTTTATGCAGGTCACGGAGCCCTTCGGCGACCACATCGTCGGCTCGCAGCCAGGCCCAGGCGGGCAGGCGCGACATGTCGATGCCCGCGCGTTCGTGATTTCCGGTTCGCGTGTAGCCGGGACAGAGCGCCATCACGCGCACACCCAGCGGCGCGACGGACTGGCCGATCGATTCACTGAAATTCGTCACCCACGCCTTGCTGGCCGAGTACGTGGATCCCGGCATGGGGACACCGAAGCCCGCGACGGAAGAGACATTAATCACTGCGCCGTGGCCTCGTTCGGTCATCGGGCCCAGGGCGGCGTGGGTCAGACGCAGCACCGCGAGCACGTTGAGCCGCACCAGCCGCGCCTCGTCCGCCACCGACGACCGGACGAACGACGTGTTCAGACTGATGCCGGCGTTGTTGACGAGCAGCTCGATCGGCGTACCGGCGGTCAGCCGCTGTTCGACCGCCGCGCAGCCGTCCTCGGTGGACAGATCGGCGGCGATCGTCTCGGCGTCGCCGCCGTGCCGGCCGGTCAGCTCGGCCGCCAGCGCGTCGAGCCGGGCGGCGTCCCGGGCCACCAGGACGAGGTCCCAGCCGTCCGCGGCCAGCCGGCGGGCGAACGCCTCGCCGATGCCGAGGCTGGCGCCGGTGACCAGGGCACGGCGCCGGGAGGGGTCGGTGTCACCGGTCATCGGCGGTCCTCCGGAGGTGGCGGGAACCCACCCGGCGGGGGCGCGGGCGGTGCGGACGGGGGCGGTGCGGGCCGCTCGTACGGCGACGGGCCGGAGGCGGGCGGCGCGGAGGCGGGCGGGTTCAGGCCGGGTGGCGGTCCCCAGGGCGTCGGCCCGGGGGCGGTCGCGCCGGACACGGTCGAGCCGTAGCCGGACAGCCGCAGCGGTGCGGTACGACGACGCAGGAACGCGCCGGACGGCGGCAGCGTGAGCAGCACGGCGACCACCAGGTAGCCGAGGATCTGCGCCGCCGACAGCGTCGCGTTCACCGGGATCCACCAGGACGGGTAGGCGTCGCCGACGAGGCCCAGCAGCTCTGCGGTGATCCGGTCGTCCGCGCCGAGCCGCAGCGGGGCGGCGCGCTGGCCGACCAGCACCGCCAGCCCGCAGCAACCGCAGAGCAGGCCGGTCCCGGCCACCACCCAGGTCGCCGTGCGGGCGCCGGACCGGCCGGCGAGCAGACCGAGCGCGAGCCCGGCGAGCAGCAGCCCGGCGAGCACGCCGAGCACGGCGGCCAGCACTGTGGAGCCGCGCAGCAGGCCGGCCACCTGGTCGATGTCGCCGCCGCTCGCGCCGGTCCGTTCCGCCGCCGCGTCCCGGAACCGGCCCACCGTGCCGCCACCGACGGCCAGGTTGACCACCGCGTACGCCACGGCACCGACCGCCATCGCCAGCAGCAGCGCCGCCGCGGCGACGACCGTGCCCGGCCGGCGGGGTGCGGCCCGTTCGGGGTACGACACGACTGATCCCTCCGGTAGGCGTCGGCTTGCAACCTACTCGGAGGGATCGTCGGCGTCGCTGTAATCCGGACGTCAACTTCCGGATGGCGGCTCCGGATCGCGGCGCTCACCCGGCTGACCGCCCGGCGCGGACGGCGGCTGACCACCGGCGGACGGCGGCTGACCACCGGGCGCCGACGGCGGCGTGCCGGGAGCCGGCGGGTACGGCGGGTACGCCGGGTCGCCCGACTGGCCCGGGTGCGACGGGTACGCCGGGTAGGCGCCACCGGGCACCGGCGGCTCCCAGCCGGCCTTGGGCTTGCGGAAGAACTCGTTCGCCTGCGGCAGCGCCAGCAGGATCAGCGCGGCCAGCAGGGCGAGCAGCGCGACCAGGCCCAGCAGCAGGTTGACCGGGGTGTACCAGGACGGAAGCGCGTCCTCCAGCCGGCGCTGGATCTCCTCCGAGCTGGGCACGTCACCGGTGGTGTTGCCGCCGCCGGTCATGCCGCCGGTGAGACCGGTCAGCAGCCCGCCGCCGGTGCAGCAGAACAGGATGCCGCCCAGCACCCAGGTGGTGATCCGGGAGCCGTTCTTGCCCCGGTTGTTCAACAGCGCGAGGACGACGAGGCCGGCCGCGATCAGCAGCGACACGATGGCCGTGATGATGCTGAACGCGTACGCGATGTCGGCGGCCGACTCGGCCGAGGTGCCCGCGTAGGCGTCGGCGAGAACATCGCGGATCTTGCCGACGACTGCGAGTGCCACGATCAGGTTCAGCACCTGGATCGCGGCGACGAGGATGAGCAGCCAACTGGAGAGCGTCACCACGCCGGGACGCGTGCGGGGCGGGGTGCCCGGAGCATCGACCATGATTCTCCCTTCCTGGATCAGATGCCCACCGTAGCGATCTTCCACCAGGTCAGCACGCCGGAATGGCTCACCTCTCGGCGGCGCGCCGCAACCGGCGGTGCTCGGCGGTGACCACGCCGAGCAGGGCGAGATCGAGCGCGACGGCGGAGACCGCGCCGAACTGGTTCACCGTGAAGTTGAAGACCTGGCCGAACAGCAGGTCGACGAGGAGCGCCAGCTTGAACAGGCGGAACGCCTCGGCCCGGTTACGCCGCAGCAGCCAGGCGGCCCACAGACCGAGCACCGCGGTGACGAGCGCGGTGGCGCTGACGCCGAGCACCGCGCCCCACTCCCGTTCCTGGTCCAGGTGCCCGGTCACGCCGTCGAGGAACACCGCCACCACTGTCAGCACCGGCTCGACGACCAGGTAGACCACCACCGGCCAGACCAGCCAGCGGCGTCCGGCCGCCCAGACGGCGAGACGCCGGGCCCGGTCCGCCGCCCGCTGCCAGAGCGGCACCGGCGGCGGTTCCCGATGGGGTACGGCGTCCAGCAGGTGCGCCACCGCCGTCTCGGTGGCCGGTCCGGTGCCCTGCACGAGCCGCAGCACGGCGATCCGGCGGCGATCCGTCAGTCCGCCCGGCAGGCCGCTGAGCACCATGTCCAGCGCGTTCGCGGTGCGTTCGGCGGGGGTCAGCCGGGACCGGCCGGTGCGTCCGCGTACCGCCTGGGTGAGCAGGACCAGCAGAGCGAACGCGACGTAGATGATGGCGGCGGCGGGAGCGTAGAAGTAGTCGGTGCCGGTGGTGACGAACTTGCCCACCTCGTCGATGAAGAGTCCGAAGCCGATGCCGCCGATCACCGCCCCGCCGCTGCGGGCGCCGCCGCCGAGGAAGACGAGCGGGATGCCCAGGCCGACGGCGAGCAGCAGGCCGCCCCAGAGGACGTGCGCGATGTGCAGCCCGCCGCCGCCGAGCTGTGGATAGTCGGTGGCCTTCAGGTACGCCCGCACGGCCAGCACGGTGACCACGCCGGAGAGCACGAACGCCTGGAGGTAGGAGGCCGCCTCGACCGCCCGGGTCGGCAGCCGGCGGACCAGCCAGCCGATCCCCGGTCGGTGGCGCGACGACGATTCGGGTGGCATGTCCCGAAACCTAGTAGCCGCGCCACTCCTCGCGGGCGTAGTCCAGCACCCTCGGCCGCAACAGCGTGGAGGCCGGTACGTCGATCCGGGCCCGGTCGGCGGGGAACGTGCCGGCGGCGGCCAGCACCGCCGGGGTGAGGAACCGCAGCGGCGGCGGATCGTCCGGCAGCGCCAGCTCGGGCGCGACGTCACCCGGCGCGGCGAGCACGAACCCCCAGTCGCCGAAGCTCGGCACGTCGACGTGGTAGGGCACGGTGGCGAAGCCCGCCTCGCGGATCGACCGCTCGATCGACCAGTACGACCGGGGCGCGAAGTAGGGCGACCCGGACTGCACGACGAGCCGCCCGCCGGGGGCCAGCACCGGCCGGATCAGCGTGTAGAACTCGATCGTGTAGAGCTTCGCGGTGGCCGTCTCGTCCGGGTCGGGCAGGTCGGCGATCACCACGTCGAAGCGGTCCGTGGCGGTACGCAGCCACGCGAACGCGTCCAGGTTGAGCACCCGCACCCGGGGGTCGGTGAGCGACTCCCGGTTCAGCTCACGCAGCTGCGGCTCGCGGCGGGCCAGCTCGACCACCGCCGGGTCGAGGTCGACGAGCGTCACCGAGCGCACGTCCGGGTACTTGAGGAGCTCCCGCGCGGCCAGCCCGTCCCCGGCGCCGAGCACCAGCACGTCGCCGTGCGCCCCGCGCATCGCCGGGTGCACGAGCGCCTCGTGGTAGCGGTACTCGTCGATCGAGCTGAACTGGAGGTCGCCGTTGAGGAACAGCCGCAGGTCGGTGTCGGAGTGGCCGGGCTCGCGCACCGAGCGGGTCAGCACGATCTCCTGGTAGCGGCTGCGCTCGGCGTGCACCACCGGGTCGCGGTAGAGCTGCTGGCGGGTCGTCACCTCGAAGTCGTGCGCGGTCACCCACGCGTACCCGAGGAGCAGACCGACCACGACGGTGGCGGCGCCGAGCGCGGCCCGCGCCCGACGGCTGAGGTCGGACCGGAACACGGTGAAGACGAGCACCACGCCGGCGACCGCGTTCACCGCGCCCACCACGAGCGCGCCCTTGAGCTGGCCGAAGACCGGGATCAGCAGGAACGGGAACGCCAGCCCGCCGAGCAGCGCGCCCACGTAGTCGGCGGCGAACAGGTCGGCCACCGCGCTGCCCGCGGACTGCTCCCGGATGCGTTGCAGCATCACCATCAGCAGCGGGATCTCCGCGCCGATCAGCAGGCCGAGCACGAACGCGGTGCCGACGAGCGCCGGGCCGTACAGGTCGAGCCAGGCGAACGCGGCGTAGAGGCCGAGCACGGAGAGGCCGCCGAGCAGCGCCAGCGTCAGCTCGATCACCGCGAACGAGACCACCGCCCGGGACTGCAACGGCTTCGCCACCAGCGCGCCGACGCCCATCGCGAAGACCATCACGCCGAGCACGATCGACGCCTGGCCGACCGTGTCGCCGATCAGGTAGCTGCCGAGCGCCACAAGCGCCAGCTCGTACACCAGGCCGCAGGCCGCGCACACGAAGACCGCGAGCAGGACCGCCGAGCGGGCCAGGCGCCACCGCGGCCGTGCGGCCACGTCGGCGGTCACCGTCTGCTCCGGGTACGTCCGGCGGCTCCCGCCCCGGCGCGCTGCGCGGGCACCCGTACCCGGTGGTTGCGGCGCTGTCGCACGCCCACGGCGAGGAACAGCGCGGCGAGCAGGAACAGGCCGACCGAGCTGAGGACGTAGATCCAGCGGTCCCGCCAGAAGTCGTTTCCGGCGTCCGGCAGCGGGGCGGCGGCCGTCGACGGCGCGGCGGTGGGCGTCGCGGCCGGCTCGGCGAGCCCGCGCTCGGCGGCGAGCAGCGGCAGGATCGTGGCGGCCCGGGTGACGGCCCAGCCCGGGTCGTCGACGAACGCGTCCTCGTCCAGCCCGAAGCGGCCCAGCCGGGTCTCGATCGCGGCGAGGTCGGCGAACTCGATGTCGTCCGACCCCTTGATCCGGATCGTGGCGGAGTCCTCCGACTCGCTGCTCGACGAGGTGTACCTGACGTTCGCGGAGACCGCGATCCAGCGCGCGCAGCCGGGCGCGTCGACGACTGTGGTGCCGTCGCCGAGGTTGGAGCCGACGCTCACCTCGTCGTACACGTCGAGCAGTTCCCAGCCGTAGCAGATGCCCTGGCTGCCGGCGGCGGCCCGGAGGATCGGCACGGTGCCGGAGCGCTCGTCGGCGGCCGGCGCGGGAACCGAGGTGTCCGAGTCGCCGCCGAACGCGCCGATGGCGCAGACGACCACCACGACCCCGACGACCACGGACCAGATCACCGTCTGGGTGCGCTTGTCCTTCCCCGCCGAATGCTGTGCGGGCTTGCCGCTCATCAGATGATCGCGGCCGCGATGATCGCACCGGTGGCGAGGTGCACGGTGGCGGAGACCCACACCGCCGGGTGCGGCTCCGGGTCCACGAGCAGCTCACCGAGCTTGCCCGGGGTGGCCACGTCGAGCAGCACGAACGCCGCCGCCATGATCACCAGACCGAGGATGCCGTACGCGGCGGCACCGACCAGCCCCAGCGTGAAGTCGTCGTCGCTGGCGACGATCGCGGCGACCACGATCGTGCCCACCCCGAGCAGGTTGGACGAGAGCAGCAGCGCCGCGTTGCGGTTGCGCTCGGTCCAGATCAGCTCGTGGAGCTTGCCGGGGGTGGCCAGGTCGACCAGGACGTAGCCGATCGCCATCAGGACGACGCCGACCGCGCCGTAGGCGAGGGTGACCAGCAGGTCGGTGACGAGATGCTGCACGGGAGACTCCAGGGTGAGGGGGTCGGAGGGGCTACTTGCCGGAACCGGGGCCGCCGCCCCGGACCGTGCTGCCTCGGCCCCAGCCCCAGCTGTTGCCGACGACGTTGTGGTACCGGGGGTAGGCGGTGGTCATCTTCTCCAGCAGGATCACCGAGCCGACGGCGAGCGGGAGGATCACCACCGAGTCGTCGTCGTAGCGCAGGTAGACGCCGCTGCCGTCGACGTACTGGTCGGCCGGCTTCCAGGCGTCGGTGATCTGCTTGGACACGTCGCTCGGCGCCTTGTTCGAGGTGTACGCGATCGCGTTCGAGCCGATGTCCCGCCCGGTGGCGCGGGAGAAGTTGTCCTCCACGTAGCCGCGGGGCGAGAAGTTGCCGTAGAAGATCGTGAAGGCGGCGATGAGCGCGCCGATGACGGCGACCGCCACGCCCACCACGAACCACCGTCGGTACGTCACAGCTCCTCCACCACCGTCTCGGTCAGGACCAGCTCGTTCGTCTGCGGGTAGGCGTGCCAGGTGCGCCAGGCGAGCGCGCCGTCCGGCGGGCCGGGCCGCACGGAGAGCGCGGTGACCGCGTCCTCGTCACCGGGGAAGACGCCGATCAGCGCGTACGGGTCCTCGGCCAGCTCGGCGCGCAGCGCCGCGACCCGGGTACGCAGGCCGTCGCCCTCCGGCCGGAGCACAGTGGCGAGGAACCGGTAGCCGGCCGTCTCGTCGTGCAGCGTGCCGGGCAGGTGCGGCGGGCGGCCGGGCAGGCAGGCGACCGTCTCGGTGAGCCCGCCGAGCACCACCTGGTGGGAGGCGCCGAGCAGGCGCAGCCGCAGCCGGGGCAGGCCGGGCAGGTCGATGTCGCGTACGGCCAGCGCCGGCAGCTCCGGGCCGCCCAGGGCCAGGCTCAGATCGGCGGCGCTGGTGTCGACGTACGGCGCGTCCAGACAGACGAGCACGTCAGCGCACCGTCTCCGGGCCGCCCTGCGGGTAGATCATCACCTCGGCGCGGCGCAACTCCTCGCCGAGGTTGACCTCCCAGCCGGCCTCCCCGTACGCCTCGAACGACAGCCGTGCGCCGCCGGGCGCCTGGTAGTCGTAGTAGCGCATGGTGCCGTGCGGGTCGAGGCCGGTGCCCTCGGTCGCGGTGTAGCGGGCCTGGCCCGACTCGTCCCAGTTGTAGCGTCGGCCGGCCATCTCCAGCGTCGGGGCGCCGGGCGTCACGGTGGCCCCCGGCTCGCTGGTCCAGAGCACCATCTCCAGGTCCGGGTCGGACTCGACGGAGAGCCAGCGCTTCACGCCGCCCGCGTCGTCGAGCAGGTGCTCCGCCCAGCTCCAGCCGCCCTCGACCAGGTGCACCGAGCCGCGCACGGTGTACGGCACCGTACGGATCTCGACGATGTCACCGGGCTTGAGGGCGCGCGGGTCACCACGCAGCGCGTCGGCGTCCCGGTCCCGGAACGGATCACCCGGCGCCGCCTTCGTCTTCGGGTGGGACGCCGACCGGGACTTCCGTACCGCGATGACAGCGATCACCACACCGGCCACCCCGACGAGGCACCCCAGCGTGGTCACCACGTACGCCAACGAACCGTTCACTACCGCCTCCCCCAACGCGCTCGGCGGGAACGGTAACAACCGCACGCACGCCTTCTGAAGTCCTGTTCGCTGAGTGTGCGCTCAGCTACCTTCGGCACCGGCGAGCCGGTCGACGGCGTATTCGCCCAGCGTGGCGCGGCCCATGAGGCAGCCGGAGAACGTGGTGAACTCGCCGTCGTCGCCGCGCAGCCGCGTCCAGGCGTCCCGCCCGGCGGCCGGGTCGACAGCCTCCAGCAATGTGGCCGCGTACGCCCGGCCGGCCGGCGAACCCTTGCGGAGCAACCTGTCGACCCGCTTGCGGGCCGCCTCCGGGTGCTCCCGCAACCCCTGTTCCAGCGTCCGGTACGCCTCGGTCGCGGGCAGGATCTGCCCGGCCAGCCCCACCCCGCCGAAGGCGAGGGTGTCCGCGTCGTCGAGTTCCCGCGCCGCCGCGTCCAGTTCCCGTTCCCAGCTCCCGCTCATGCCCCACTATGTGCCCACCCCACCAACCCCTCACCCCTCCCTGCCCTCCGCCCCCGCCCCGGTCCCTCGCCCTCCCCGGTGATCGCCAGGGGCGGGGCGGGGACGGGGAAGGCCCGGCCGGGACGGCCGGGCCTTCGCGGGGTGGTGCGGGTCAGGCGGCGGTGACCGCCAGGGACTCCTTGGAGTCGGACAGGTCGACGCGGACCGTGTCGCCGTCGCGGATCTCACCGGCCAGCAGCGCCCTGGCGAGCTGGTCGCCGATCGCCGACTGCACCAGCCGGCGCAGCGGGCGGGCACCGTAGATCGGGTCGTAACCGTGCTCGGCCAGCCACGTCCGGGCCGCCTCGGTGATCTCCAGGCCCAACCGGCGGTCCGCTAGACGGGTTCGCATCCGGTCGAGCTGGATGTCCACGATCGACCGCAGGTCCTCGCCCTGGAGCGCGGCGAACACCACGATGTCGTCGAGCCGGTTGAGGAACTCCGGCTTGAAGTGCGACCGGACCACCGCGAGCACGCCCTCCCGGCGCTCGTTCTCGGTGAGCGTCAGGTCGCTGATCACCGACGAGCCCAGGTTCGAGGTGAGGATCAGGATCGCGTTGCGGAAGTCCATGGTACGGCCCTGACCGTCGGTGAGCCGGCCGTCGTCGAGCACCTGGAGCAGCACGTCGAAGACGTCCGGGTGGGCCTTCTCCACCTCGTCCAGCAGGATCACCGAGTACGGGCGGCGGCGTACCGCCTCGGTGAGCTGGCCGCCCTCCTCGTAGCCGACGTACCCGGGCGGGGCACCGACCAGGCGGGCCACGGAGTGCTTCTCGCCGTACTCGCTCATGTCGATGCGGACCATTGCCCGCTCGTCGTCGAAGAGGAACTCGGCGAGCGCCTTTGCCAGCTCGGTCTTGCCGACGCCGGTCGGGCCGAGGAACAGGAAGCTGCCGGTCGGGCGGTCCGGGTCGGCGACGCCGGCCCGGGCGCGGCGTACCGCGTCGGAGACAGCACCCACCGCCTCGGCCTGGCCGACCACGCGGGCCCGCAGCGACTCCTCCATCCGCAGCAGCTTGGCGGTCTCGCCTTCGAGCAGCCGCCCGGCGGGGATGCCGGTCCAGGAGGCGACCACGGCGGCGATGTCGTCCGCGCCGACCTCCTCCTTGAGCATCGCGCCGTCGGCCTGGAGCCGGGCCAGCTCCTCCTCGGCCTGCTTCAGCTCGGTCCGCAGCGCGGGGATCCGGCCGTACCGCAGCTCGGCGGCGCGTTCCAGCTCGCCGTCACGCTCGGCCCGCTCGGCCTCGCCGCCGAGGCGCTCCAGCTCCTCCTTGGCGGTGGAGAGCTTGGTGATGTGGCTCTTCTCGGTCTGCCAGCGCTCGGAGAGCGCGGTGAGCTGCTCGCGCTTGTCGGCCAGCTCCTTGCGCAGCCGCTCCAGGCGCTCGGCGGAAGCGGCGTCCGGCTCCTTCGCCAGCGCCATCTCCTCGATCTCCAGCCGGCGTACCGCCCGCTCGATCTCGTCCACCTCGACCGGCCGCGAGTCGATCTCCATGCGCAGCCGGGACGCGGACTCGTCCACCAGGTCGATCGCCTTGTCCGGCAGGAACCGGTCGGTGATGTACCGGTCGGAGAGCGCGGCGGCGGCGACCAGCGCGGCGTCGGTGATCCGTACGCCGTGGTGCACCTCGTAGCGCTCCTTGAGCCCGCGCAGGATGCCGATGGTGTCCTCGATGGTCGGCTCGCCGACCAGCACCGGCTGGAAGCGGCGCTCCAGGGCCGGGTCCTTCTCGATGTGCTCGCGGTACTCGTCGAGCGTGGTCGCGCCGACCATCCGCAGCTCGCCGCGCGCCAGCATCGGCTTGAGCATGTTGCCGGCGTCCATCGAGCCTTCGCCCTTGCCGGCGCCGACCACGGTGTGCAGCTCGTCCAGGAACGTGATGACCTGGCCGTCGGAGTTCTTGATCTCCTCCAGTACGGACTTCAGCCGCTCCTCGAACTGACCGCGGTACGACGCGCCGGCGACCATCGCGCCGAGGTCGAGCGAGACGAGCTTCTTGTCCCGCAGCGACTCCGGCACGTCGCCGGCCACGATGCGCTGGGCCAGGCCCTCCACGATCGCGGTCTTGCCGACGCCCGGCTCGCCGATCAGCACCGGGTTGTTCTTCGTACGCCGGGACAGCACCTGGATCACCCGGCGGATCTCCGAGTCCCGGCCGATCACCGGGTCGATCTTGCCGTCGCGGGCGCTGGCGGTGAGGTCCACGCCGTACTTGGCGAGGGCCTGGTAGGTCTGCTCCGGGTCGGCGGTGGTGACCCGGCGGTCGCCGCCCCGGACGGTCGGGAACGCGGCGACCAGGTTCTCCTCGGTGGCGCCGGAGTTCTTCAGCGCGACCGAGACCGCGCCGCCGACCCGGGCCAGCCCGGCCAGCAGGTGCTCGGTGGAGGTGTACTCGTCGCCCAGCGGCCGCGCAATCTGCTCGGCGGCGCCGATGGCGTTGACGAACTCGCGGGCCAGGGTCGGCTCGGCGATGCTCGACCCGCGTGCGGCGGGCAGCGCGTCGACCGACCGCTGGGCGACGCGGCGCAGCTCGGCGGGGTCGGTCCCGACGGCGCGCAGCAGGCCCGCGGCGGTCGAGCCCTCGGTGTCCAGCAGTGACAGCAGCAGGTGCCAGGGCTCCACGGTGGCGTGACCGCGCTGGTTCGCCAGCGCGACGGCACCGGTGATGGCCTCGCGGCTCTTGGTGGTGAGACGTTCCGTGTTCATGGGCTCCCCCGGATCGGCGTGTCCACTGGACATGACACAACCAGAGTTGAGTCTATTCCGCTCAACTCCACCCCTGTGACCTGAGTCACCCTCCTCCGGTCCGGCCGGAGAGATCTTGGTACGAAAAGGCCCTTGGAGGGGCCGTTTCGTACCAAGATCTCAGCGACGCGGGAGACGCGCGAGGCAGGGGGTCTCGTGGTCGGCGCGCAGCACGCAACGCCGGCCGCCGTCCAGCTTGCGGTCACAGAACACCCAATGGCGTACGGCCTGGTCGTCCTCGGCCGAGACGGTGATCCCGCCCAGCTCCACCACCGCGAGGAAGGCCAACGACCGCCCGGCCGTGCGACCGAGCATCTTCGCCCGAGCCAGATCGGCCGCGCGCACCGGCAGATGGATCACGTACCGCCCGGTCACGGCCGCCCGACCAGGTCACGCATCGACGGGGCCTGCCGGGACTGCCACTCGCGCAACGCACCCTTGATCCGGGCCGTCTCCTCACGACTCCGGGCGACTTCGGCGTACGCGGCGGCGAGATCCCCGGCGGCGCGGTCCAGGAACGCCGCGACCTCGGCCGGGTCCAGCCCTCGACGGCACGTCGTGAAGCGGCGGCCCCGCACCTGCCAGGGCCGCAGCGGAAGGTACGACGCGGAGCGGTAGGCGCCGACCGGCGCGGAGTTGGGCGGGGTCAGGCTCCGCCGCTTCGGACGTATTCGCAGGAGATTGCGCACGACACTGTCCCTTCTTGGAGACCAAAGGAGACGGGTGAGGCGACACGACTGGCCGCGCACGACCAGTCGCGCCGACCACGGGTGCCAACCGGAGGGCCGGTTTGCCTACCAGGCGTTCCGCCGAAGGCATCCGCACGAGGAACATACAATGCAAAGCATTGCATGACAAGGAGTGAGCATGCTTAGCACGCGAAGTGTTGGCTGACCGGTCTGACTCGTGGGAAGATCTTGGGGCCTACCAGGAGTTGCCGCCATGCCCCGAGTTTCGGACCGTCAGAGAATCGCGCAGGACATCAGAGACAAGATCGCTTCGGGCGAGTACGGCCCCGGCGACAAACTCCCCTCCCTGCGTGAGCTGATCGCGCACTACCAGGTGTCTGCGGAGCCGGTCCGCTCGGCGCTGTTGATCCTTCAAGCCGAAGGTCTGGTCGAGGGGCATCAGGGCAAGGGCACCTATGTCACCGCTCGCGACGACGCCCCCTGATCCCGCACCACCGGGCACCCGATCCACCCCGGACGCGGCAGGTGCGTGCCCGGAGTAGCCTCACCGGCGTGCGAGTACGTGTCGAACAGACCGCCCTGCCCGGGATCGGCGTACGTCATGATCTGATGACGGAGTCCGGCCGCCGGCTCGGCGTGGTCTCCCACCGCAATGGCCGTCGCGACCTGGTCCTCTACGACCCGGACGATCCCGACTCCTGCCAACACGACATACCCCTGACCGACGACGAGGCGGAGGCGCTCGCCGACATCCTCGGCGCGTCGCTGATGCTGGGTCAGCTCTCCGGTCTGCGTGAGCAGGCCGCCGGGTTGCTGACCGAGCAGATCGCCATCCCGGCGGGGTCGAAGTACGTCGGCAGGCGGCTCGCGGACACCAAGGCACGCACCCGGACCAGCGCGTCGATCGTGGCCGTGCTGCGTCAGGGCGCCGTGAACGTCTCGCCCGATCCCACCTTCCGGTTCGAAGCCGGCGATGTGGTCGTCGTGGTCGGTACCCGTCAGGGGCTCGACGGCGTGACCGCGATCCTCGCCGAGACCGATCCGGACGGCTGACGCGTATGCACGAAACCACAATCCTGCTCATCGAGGTCGGTGCGCTGCTGCTCCTGCTCGGCCTGCTCGGCCGGCTGAGCCGTCGCTTCGGCGTGTCGCCCATCCCCCTGTACCTGCTCGCCGGCCTGGCGTTCGGGCACGGTGGGCTGCTGCCGCTCAACGCCAGCGAGGAGTTCTTCGCGGTCGGCGCCGAGATCGGCGTGATCCTGCTGCTGGTCATGCTCGGCCTGGAGTACAGCGCCAACGAACTGGTGGGCAACCTCCGGTCCGCCGCGCCGGCCGGCGTGATCGACGCGGTGTTCAACGCGCTGCCCGGGTTCGCCTTCGCGCTCCTGCTCGGCTGGGGCTGGGTGGCGGCGGTGGTGCTCGCGGGCGTCACGTGGGTGTCGTCGTCCGGCGTGATCGCCAAGGTGCTCGGTGACCTGGGCCGGGTCGGTAACCGGGAGACCCCGGTGATCCTGTCCGTCCTGGTGATCGAGGACCTGGCGATGGCCCTCTATCTGCCGCTGGTCACCGCGCTGCTCGCCGGGGTCGGCCTGATGAAGGGCGGCATCGCGCTCGCCATCGCGGTGTTCACCGTCGTCGTGGTGCTGGCCGTGGCGATCCGGTACGGCCACCTGATCTCCGCCGCGCTCTCCGCCAAGGATCCGGAGGCGCTGCTGCTCGGGGTGCTCGGCCTGACCCTGCTGGTGGCGGGCGTCGCGGCCAAGCTCCAGGTGTCGGCGGCGGTCGGCGCGTTCCTGGTGGGCATCGCGTTGTCCGGGCCGGTGGCGCACCACGCCACCGAGCTGCTCTCCCCGCTGCGTGACCTGTTCGCCGCGGTCTTCTTCGTCTTCTTCGGGCTGGTCACCAACCCGCTGGACATGCCGCCGGTGCTGCTGCCCGCGCTGCTGCTCGCAGTGGTGACCATGGCGACGAAGGTGGCGACCGGCTACCTGGCCGCCCGCCGGGCCGGGATCGCCGAGCCCGGACGCTGGCGGGCCGGCCTGGCGCTTACTCCACGCGGCGAGTTCTCCATCGTCATCGCCGGGCTGGCCGTCGCGGCCGTCTACCCGGTGGAGCCGAAGCTCGCCGCGCTCGCCACCGCGTACGTGTTGATCACGGTGGTGACCGGGCCGCTGCTCGCCCGCCTGCCGGACAGCCCGTGGTTCAAGCAGTGGCTGCGCACCCGCGCCGCCGCCGCTCGTCCGCCCGCGCCGCTGCCCCTGGGCTCCGGCGACTGACCGGGCCGGGCCGGATCAGCCGAGGGCAGATCCGGCCCGGCGTTGTCAAATTGATCCCGGGAAGGTCTACCCCTGCTCTGTCCAACCGCGTTAACGTTTCGGCCCAGCAGCCAGGGTCCGCGGGTGGCCTGCGCCCCCGCCAGCGCAAGCGGAAGGTCGGCCGGTGAGCGTGCAGGAAGAGACGTTCCGCGGCTTCGCCAACCCGGTCGATCCCTCGCCCGCCGAGCTTCGGTCGTGGGCGTATCAGCCGGATTCGGTGCCGCTGACCTCGATGCCGCCGGACTGGGATCTGCTGGTCGCCGGTGACCACCTGGTGCAGACGCTGTTCGATCTGGCGATGGACCAGGGCTGCCCGGCGCGGCGGTTCGCGCTGCACTGCCTCTACATCTACGCCGCCGACGGCATCCGGACGAACTTCCGCGCCCACCCCAAGCGCCGGTTCCGCAAGCTGGTCGAGCAGGCCGAGAAGTCCGGCGACGACCTGATGCGCAACTGGGCGCACAACAGCCGGGTGCTGCTCGCCCGGCCGGATCTCTTCGTCTACCGGGACTGGTGCGAGGGCGGCCTGGTCCGCGAGAACCGCCGCCTCTGACCCCCCGGATCAGCGTCGCCCAGCCACCTCGACCCGACCCGCCTGGTCGATCATGAACTTGGCGGTGTTTGGTGTCCGGTTTGTCTCCGCCAACTTCATGATCGACCGCGAGGGGCGGGACACGAACGGGCCGGGATCCCCCGTGGATCCCGGCCCGCACGTCGGCAGGCCGTCTAGGTCGACCCGCCCTGCTTCTTGCGCCGCTCGTCGTCCCGCGCCCGGTCCACGCCGTGGTCCGTCTGGTCGGCGAAGCGCCCTTCCTTGACCTTGTCGCTGAAGCGTCCCTCGGTGACCCTGTCGAACCGCTCGCGGACGTTCTCGGCCACTTTCTCCAGCCGTTCCTCCGCGCGCTCGGCCACCTTCTTCGCCGGTTCCGTCATGGCTCCCCCCGCCAGCCCGGAGTCCGATTTGAGGCTTTTTTGCCCTGCGGAAAGCCTAGTCGACCCTGCTCTGCCGTACCCCGGCTTTCCCCGAGCCGGGCGGCGGACCGCCCGGGGAACGACGAAGGCCGGCGCAGCCCCGGGGGAGCGGGGCGCACCGGCCTTCCGGTACGAGGTCAGCGGTCGGGAGCGCGGCGCGGACGCCAGACGACGAGCGCGGTGGACGTCCGGTTGGTGGGCACGAGGTCGCCGCGGGGGAAGCCGCCGAGTGACTCCAGCTCGGCGATCCGCCGGTACGCGGCGTCCAGTTCCGCCTCCAGCCGGGCCACCCGCTGCTGCGCCTCTTCGAGCAGCCGCTCCAACCCGATGATCCGCTTGACCCCGGCCAGGTTGATCCCGTCGTCCTGGCTGAGCCGCTGCACCTCGCGGAGCAGCACCACGTCCCGGACGCTGTACCGGCGACCGCCGCCGGACGCCCGGCCGGCCTGCACCAGGCCCAGCCGGTCGTACTGGCGCAGCGTCTGGGGGTGCATCCCCGCCATCCGCGCGGCCACCGAGATCATCAAGACCTTGGCCTCGTAGGCCGGGTCACCCGAGCCGACGTACTCCTCCGACATGCCCGCTCACCTCCGGTGCCGCCGTCAACTGAATCGACGTACCCGCGCGTCGAGATGTTCCCGCGCGGCGGGCGGAGTCTGCGCCGCGAAGGTCTCCAGCGCCGCCCGCGCCTCGTCCGAGACCTTCGCCGGGACCACCACGTCGAGCGTGACCAGCAGGTCACCTGCGCGGCCGTCCTTGCGTACGACGCCCTTGCCGCGGGCGCGCAGCACCCGCCCGCTGGGCGTACCCGGTGGCACCCGCAGGGTCACCGTCCCGTCCAGGGTCGGCACGCGCAGGTCCGTGCCGAGAACCGCCTCGGCGTACGTGATCGGGACGGTCAGGGTCAGGTCGTCCCCGGTGCGCCCGAACAGCTCGTCCGGGCGGACCTTCACCTGCACGAACAGGTCGCCTGCCGGACCGCCCCGCTCGCCGGGCTCGCCCCGGCCGGCCAGGCGGATCCGCTGCCCGTCGGCCACCCCGGCGGGGAAGCGCACGTTCAGCGTGCGGGTCTTGGTGACACCGCCGGTGCCGTGGCACTCCGGGCACTTCTCCTCGACGATCGTGCCGACGCCCTGGCAGTTGCGGCACGGCTCGGAGAAGCTGAACGACCCCTGGTTGCGGGTGGTCACCCCGGCGCCGTGGCAGACCGGGCAGGCCACCGGCTGGGTGCCGGGCTTCGCGCCGTTGCCGTGGCAGGTGTCGCAGACGCCGGGTGCGCGCAGCGTCAGCGGCAGCGTGACGCCGCGTACCGCGTCGTCGAAGTCGAGCGCCACCTCGGTCTCGACGTCCCGGCCGCGGGCCGGGCCGCGCGGACGCGCCGGGCCTCCGCCGCCCCCGCCACCGGAGAAGATCGAGCTGAACAGGTCGGTGAAGCCGCCGCCGCTGAACCGGTTGTCGCCACCGCCGGCGCCACCGCCGAACAGGTCGGAGACGTCGAACGGCATGCCGCCCGGCTGGCCCGCGCCGCGGGCGCTGCGCCGGAAGGCGCCGGAGCCGAACAGCGAGCGCATCTCGTCGTACTCGCGGCGCTTCTTCTCGTCGCCGAGCACCGCGTACGCCTCGGAGACGGTCTTGAACCGCTCCTCGGCACCGGTGTCGCCGGGGTTGTGGTCCGGGTGCGACTCCCGGGCCAACTTGCGGTACGCCTTCTTGATCTCGTCCGAGGAGGCGGACTTGTCCACGCCCAACGCGGCGTAGTAGTCCTTCTCGATCCAGTCCTTGGAACTCACCGGTCCACCCCCTTCCACGGGTCGAACCCCGGTCGCCCCGCCCGCCCGGTGCGGGCGGGCGGGACGTCACGGGTCGGCACTACTCCGGGTCCGCGACCGCGACCATGGCGGGCCGCAGCAGCCGCTCGCCGAGCTGGTAACCACGGCGCATGACCTGTACGCAGGTCGGCTCCGTCACGTCGGCGGAGGTCTGGTGCGCCACCGCCTCGTGCCGGGTCGGGTCGAACGGGTCACCCTGCTCGCCGAACGCGGTCAGGCCGAACTTCGCGAGCGCGCCGGTGAGCTGCTCGGCCACGCTGCCGAACGGGCCCACCAGGTCGCCGTGCTCGCGGGCCCGGTCCAGGTCGTCGAGGATCGGCAGCAGCGCGGTGAGCACCGCCCCGGTGGCCTGCTCCTGGACCAGGTTGCGGTCCCGGTCGACCCGCTTGCGGTAGTTGGCGTACTCCGCAGTCACCCGCTGGAGGTCGCGGGTGCGCTCCTCCAGGTCGGTGCGGAGCGACTCCAGCTCGGCGCCGAGCGGCGTGTCCGTGCCGGTCCCGCCGTTCGGCTCGGCGGGCGAGTCGACCACGGTCGGACCGCTGACCTCGGCCTCGCCGCCGATCTCGTCGACCACGACCTCGGCCTCCTCGACCAGCCCTTCGGCGGGCGCGTCGGCGGCCGCGTCGGCCGCCGAGGCGTCGTTCGCCGGCTGCTCGGTCACCTTGCCGAGCTTGCGCTTGTCGCGGATGACGACCCGGGGTTCGTCGCCGGTGTCCTTGCCGGCGCCCGGCGCCGACCCGGTGGCATCCGGGTCGGCCGCTCGTGGCTTGTCCGTCATGCGGTTACCTCATCCCTCTGCCGTGCGAATCGTGTCCGGGACCGGATGTCACTTCTTGTCCTCGTCCACGATCTCCGCGTCGACCACGTCGTCGTCGCCACCGGCCTTCGGGCCACCGGCCGCACCCGCGCCGGCACCCGGCCCGGCCGCACCCGGTGCGGTCTGCTCACCCTCCTGCTGCTGGGCGTAGAGCAGCGAGCCCGCCTGCTGGGAGACCTGCGCCAGCTTCTCGTGCGCGGACTTGATCTTCTCGATGTCCTGCCCGCCGAGGGCGCTGCGCAGCTCGCCGAGCGCCTCGTTGAGCTGGTCGCGGTTCTCGCCGGGCAGCTTGTCGCCGCTCTCGGCGAGGAACTTCTCGGTCTGCCACTGGAGCGCCTCGGCGACGTTGCGGGTCTCGGCCTCCTCGCGGCGGCGCTTGTCCTCGTCGGCGTGCTCCTCGGCGTCCCGGCGCATCCGCTCGATGTCGTCCTTCGGCAGCGAGGAGCCGCCGGTGATCGTCATCTTCTGCTCCTTGCCGGTGCCCAGGTCCTTGGCGTGCACGTTCACGATGCCGTTGGCGTCGATGTCGAACGTGACCTCGATCTGGGGCACGCCGCGCGGGGCCGGCGGGAGACCGGTCAGCTCGAAGGTGCCGAGCTTCTTGTTGTAGGCGGCGATGTCCCGCTCGCCCTGGAACACCTGGATCAGCACCGACGGCTGGTTGTCGTCGGCGGTGGTGAACACCTCGGAGCGCTTGGTCGGGATGGTGGTGTTGCGCTCGATCAGCTTGGTGAAGATGCCGCCCTTGGTCTCGATGCCCAGGCTCAGCGGGGTCACGTCGAGCAGCAGGACGTCCTTGACCTCGCCCTTGAGCACGCCCGCCTGGAGGGCGGCGCCGACGGCGACGACCTCGTCCGGGTTGACGCCCTTGTTCGGGTCGCGGCCGGTGAGCTGCTTGACCAGGTCGGTCACGGCCGGCATCCGGGTCGAGCCGCCGACCAGGATGACGTGGTCGACGTCGGAGATCTTGATGCCGGCGTCCTTGACGGCCTGCTCGAACGGGCCCTTGCAGCGGTCCAGCAGGTCCTGCGTCATGCGCTGGAACTCGGCGCGGCTGAGCGTCACGTCCAGGTGCAGCGGGCCGGCCGAACCGGCGGTGATGTACGGCAGGTTGATGTTGCTGGTGGTGGCGGCGGACAGCTCGATCTTGGCCTTCTCGGCGGCCTCCTTGAGCCGCTGCATGGCCATCTTGTCCTGCGAGAGGTCGATGCCGTGCTCACCGCGGAACGTCTTCACCAGGTGGTCGATGATCCGCTGGTCCCAGTCGTCACCACCGAGCTGGTTGTCACCGCTGGTGGACTTGACCTCCACCACGCCCTCGGCCAGCTCCAGCAGCGACACGTCGAAGGTGCCGCCACCGAGGTCGAAGACCAGGACGGTCTGCTCCTTGGAGCCCTTGTCCAGGCCGTACGCCAGGGCCGCCGCGGTCGGCTCGTTCACGATCCGCAGCACGTTGAAGCCGGCGATCTCACCGGCCTCCTTGGTGGCCTGGCGCTGCCCGTCGTTGAAGTAGGCCGGGACGGTGATCACCGCGTCGGTGATCTGCTCGCCCAGGTACGCCTCGGCGTCCCGCTTGAGCTTCATCAGCGTGCGCGCCGAGATCTCCTGCGGGGTGTACTTCTTGCCGTCGATGTCGACGGTCCAGTTGGTGCCGATCTCACGCTTGACCGACCGGATGGTCCGGTCGGGGTTGGTCACCGCCTGGCGCTTGGCGACCTCACCGACGAGCACCTCGCCGTTGCGGGCGAACGCGACGATCGAGGGAGTCGTACGCGAGCCCTCGGCGTTGGCGATGACGGTGGGCTCACCGCCCTCGAGAACGCTGACGCAGGAGTTCGTCGTGCCGAGGTCGATGCCGACCGCACGTGCCATGTTCGCTTCCTCGCTTCGTAACGGGTGAGCAGGTCAGACGGCCTGCCCGGCGGGTCGCCGGGAAGCGACCGCACCACAAGTTGAGTGAACTTGACTCAATAGTGCCACGCGATCGCCAATCCGCAAGTCGGGGTTGAGCCGACCCGGCGCAACCCGACCGTTACTACTGTCCGGTTGTCTTACCTTGCGTCGGTCGGGCACGCTTTAGCGGTGACGACGCATGGCGATTCCGCCACCCGTGCCGGCGCGCCCGCCGTCGCAGCCCGCACCGGGCCCACCACGGGCGACGATCAGCCTGCTCACGCCGCCGACGGCCTGCCCGCCGCGCTCACCGGCCTGCGCGCGGCGATCGACGCGGCCCGCTTCCCGCTCACCCTTCCCTCGGCCGAGCCGGCCCGGCACGCCGCCACCAGCCTCACCGACCAGCTCGACGACTACCTGCTGCCCCGGCTGGCCCGGCTCGACGCCCCGCTCCTGGTGGTCGTCGGCGGCTCCACCGGCGCCGGCAAGTCGACGCTCGTCAACAGCCTGGTCCAGGCTCGGGTCAGCGCGGCGGGCGTGCTCCGCCCCACCACCCGCTCCCCGGTGCTGGTGTGCAGCCCGACCGACGCGGCCTGGTTCCGGCAGGGCGAGCTGCTGCCCGGCCTGACCCGGACCACCGAGCCCAGCGAGCAGCCGGGCACCCTGCACCTGGTCACCGCGCCGGCGCTGCCGCCCGGCCTGGCCTTCCTCGACGCGCCCGACATCGACTCGGTGGTCGACGCCAACCGGGCGCTCGCCGGTCAGCTGCTCGCCGCCGCCGACCTCTGGCTGTTCGTCACCACCGCCGCCCGGTACGCCGACGCCGTCCCCTGGGAACTACTGCGCAGCGCCCGGGCCCGGGGCACCGCAGTGGCGATGGTGCTGGACCGGGTCCCCCCGGAGGCAGCCGACGAGGTCGCCGCCCACCTGTCCGAGATGCTCGCCGAGCAGGAGCTGGGCGCCTCCCCGCTGTTCGTGCTGCCGGAGACCTGGGTGGACGGGCAGGGCCTGCTGCCGGACCGGATCACCGCGCCGCTGAGCGACTGGTTCGCCCGGCTCGCCGCCGACGCCGAGGCCCGCGCCGCGGTGGTCCGGCAGACGCTCGACGGTGCGCTGGCCGCGCTGCACCCGGTGGTGGAGGCGCTGGCCGAGGCCGCCGACGAGCAGGTGAGCGCCGCCGACGCGCTGGACGAGCGGGTCCAGGCCGCGTACCGGAGCGCGGAGCGCAGCGTCGACCAGGGGCTCAGGGACGGCCGGCTGCTGCGCGGTGAGGTGCTTGCCCGCTGGCAGGAGTTCATCGGCACCGGCGACTTCTTCCGCGGGCTGGAGGCCCGCATCGGGCGGCTGCGCGACCGGGTGGTCGCGGCGGTCACCGGGCGGCCCGCGCCGGCCGCGGAACTGCGTACCGCGATCGAGTCCCAGCTCGTCACGCTGCTGCGCGGGGTGGCGGCCGAGGCGGCGGAGAACGCGTACACCGGTTGGAAGGCGCACCCGGCGGGTGCGGCGCTGCTGGAGCCGGACCTGGCCCATCCCTCGGCCGACCTGCCGGAGCGGGCCGAGCAGCTGGTCCGCGACTGGCAGCGCGGCGTGCTGGAGCTGGTCCGGGTCGAGGGCGGCGACCGGCGGTTCGTGGCCCGCACGGCCGCGTACGCGGTGAACGCCACCGGCCTCGCCGTCATGATCGGCGTGTTCGCCTCCACCGCGTTCATCCCGACCGGCCTGGAGGTCGCCGCGGGCACCGGTACGGCGGTGGCCGGGCAGACGGTGCTCCAGGCGATCTTCGGCGACCAGGCGGTCCGCAACCTGGCCCGCAAGGCCCGCGTCGACCTGCTCGACCGGGTCGGCAAGCTGCTGGCCGAGGAGGCCGAGCGCTACCTGAGCCGCACCGAGGCCGAGCGCCCCGCCGCCAACGCCGGTGCGGCGCTGCGCTGGGCCGCCGTCGAGGTCGAGCGGGCCCGGCACCGCAGCGGCCTGTTCCCGAACATCGAGCAGGACGGTCGCCCGTGAGCAACGTCGTCGGACGGATGCGTGACGCGCTGCGCGGCGAGCAGCGGGTCGACCCGGACGTGCTGATCGAGCGTCTCCAGGCGATCCAGCGGTTCCTCGGCGCGGTGGACGGCCACGTGCCCGACGCCCAGCTCGTCGCCGCGCACACGGTGGTCGAACGCGCCGGTGACCGGCTCGCGCTCTCCGGCCGCCACACCGTGGTCGCGCTCGCCGGCGCGACCGGCAGCGGCAAGTCGAGCCTGTTCAACTCGCTGGCGCGGCTGGACCTCTCGCCGGTGGGCGTACGCCGGCCCACGACGGGAGTCGCGCACGCCTGCGTATGGGGTCCGCTCGACGGCGCGGTCCGGCTGCTCGACTGGATCGGCGTGCTGCCCCGGCACCGGTTCGTCCGGGAGAGCCCGCTGGACGCCGACGACGAGTCCGGGCTGCACGGCCTGGTCCTGCTCGACCTGCCCGACTTCGACTCGGTGCAGCACGGCCACCGGCTGGAGGTGGACCGCCTGCTCGGCCTGGTCGACCTGGTGGTCTGGGTGGTCGACCCGCAGAAGTACGCCGACCGCGTGATCCACACCAGCTACCTGCGCGAGTTCCACAGGCACAAGGACGTCACCGTCGTGGTGCTCAACCAGGCCGACCGGCTGCACCCGACCGAGCTGCCGAAGGTCCTCGACGACCTGCGCCGGCTGCTCGACGCCGACGGGCTGGGCGGGGTGCCGCTGCTGCCGACCGTCGCGGTGGACCCGAACGGGCTGGAAGGGCTGCGGACCGAGCTGGAGCGTACGGTCGCCGAACGGCAGGCCGCGCTGCGCCGGCTCTCCGGCGACGTGGACGCCGTGGTGGCCGATCTCGAACCGCTCGTGGGGCCGGAACCGCCGCGCACCCGGCCCGGTGACGCCTCGGCGCAGGAGCTGACCCGGGCACTCGCCGGGGCGGCCGGGGTGCCGACAGTGGCGGCGGCGGTCGAGGGCGCGTACCGGCACCGGGCGGTCGGCAACACCGGCTGGCCGCTGCTGCGGAGCTGGCGCAAGCTGCGGCCGGATCCGCTGCGCCGGCTGCACCTGTCCGGGCGGGACCCGGACGCGCCGGCGGAGAGCCTGGTCGCTGCCACCTCCGTACCCGATCCGACAGCCGCGCAGCGCTCCGCCGTCATGCTGGCGATCCGCGCGGTGGCCGAGCGGTCCGCGAGCGGCCTGCCGGCGCCGTGGCCGGCCGCGGTGACCGCCGCGGCCCGCGCCCGGCAGGCCGACCTGCCGGGCGCGCTCGACCACGCGGTCGCCGCGACCGACCTGGGCATGGACCGGCGGCCCGCCTGGTGGCGGGTGGTCGGCGCGCTCCAGTGGGTGGTCACCCTCGCCGCGCTGGCCGGCCTGGTCTGGCTGCTCGTCGGGTACGCGGTGCGCCTGCTCGGCCTGCCGCCGCTGGAGCATCCGACGCTCGGCGTGGTGCCCTGGCCCACGGTCCTGCTGCTCGGCGGCCTGCTGGCCGGGCTGCTGATCGCGGCGCTGACCCGGCCGGTCATCGGGTGGGCGGCCCGGCGGGCCCGGGCGCGGGCCGAGCAACGCCTGCTCACGTCGGTGGGCAGCGTCTCCGAGAAGTACGTGCTGGACCCGGTCTGGGCGGTGCTGGCGCGCTACGGCACGGCCCGGGACGCGCTGCGCGAGGCGGGACGGCGCTGAACCCGGCGTGCTGACCGGTGTGGGGGCGGCCGGTGCGGCGTAGGGTCGATGCATGGCCACGCCACAGACCCCCTACGACGCGGTGCTGCACGCCGCGCGCGACGTGACGAGGCTCGACTCGGCCCTGGACGCGGAGATGCTCGGCGCCGCGTTGCTGGGCAGCGTCTACGCCGTCGCGGAGCACGACCGGGAGCAGGCCGTCCGCGAGTTCGTCGGCGGCTTCCTCGCCGCCACGTCCCGGCGCCGCAGCGCCGCCGCGACCACACTGCGAGCCGTCTTCGCCGCGCTGGTGCCCGACGCCGAGGGCGCCGCCCGGGTCCGGCCCGGGGCGTACGCCCCGTCGTGGGCCGGCCAGCTCGGCCGGGTGCGCGTCACCGGCGCCTGGGCGTACGGCGACGTGTACGGCGACCAGACCTCCTACCTCGCCACGTTCGCGTACGACGACGAGGAGGAGGGCGGCCCGGAGCACGCCCTGGTCGCCCTCGTCGACCACAACATCGGCATCACCAAGGACGTCTTCGTCGGCGGCCCGGCCGGACGGATCGTCGAGCAGGCCCGGGAGATCTGCACCGAGGACGAGTTCACCTGGTTCCGCACCGAGGACCCGGCCCGGATGCACGCCGAGGTGAGCCGCCACCTGGCGGTCACCGACGACCTCACCGAGCTGCCCGCACAGGGCTCGCTGGCCACCGACCGGGCGCTCGTGGGCGCCCGGCTCGCCGTACTCCCGGGGAAGACCCCGCCGGCCGGTCCCGCGGTCGTGCCGCCGCCCACCGACGAGGAGCGCACCCGCCTGGTGCGTGCCTTCCTCGACTCACCCGAGGCGACCCGGTTCGGGCTGCCCGAGGTGGCCGACGGCGAGCTGGCCTCGCTGCACTTCTGCCTCGGCCTGCTGCTCGACCACGCGGCCAGCTTCCCGGATGCCGACCCGATGCGGTGGAGCCCGATGGTGGCGGAGCTGTTCCTGCTCGACTGGGTGCACCGCCGGGCCGTACTGGACATGGACGACGCGGCGATGCTGCCCCGGGTGCTACGGGCCTGGGCGGCGTACGCGGCCCGGCAGCGCGGGCTGTCGCAGTCGGCCGCGGCCCGGACGGACGAGGCGATCACCGAGATGGTCCCGGAGTTCGCCCGGCTCTACAGCACCGGTGAGCGGCGCAGCCCGGCCACCGCGGCGGTGGCCCAGCTCATGGCGGACGGGGTGGACCCGGACGACCCGGAGGCGCTGAACGCCTGGATCGAGGCGAACCGCCACCGCCTCACTGACGACCCGGCCTAGGCATTCCCGTTCGCATGATCGGCACCACGTCGGCGAGGTGGCGGCATCAGACCGCCCGGAACCACACCACCACGCCGTACTGGTGTCGATCATGCGGGTGACCGACCCGATGGCCTCGGCCCTGCCCTCGCTGATCCACACCACCTCGCCGAGGTGGCTGCATCGAGCCGGTCGGAACCACACCAGCACGGCGAAGTGGTGTCGATCATGCGACCCGCGCGCATCGGGACCACCCCGCCCGACACGCGGGGCTTCCCCCGAACCTCGTTGATCCACACCATTCCGGCGAGGTGGCCGTATCAAGCCGCTCGTGACCACACCACCACGCCGTACTGGTGTCGATCATGCCGGCGCCAGCCCCCAATCACCTCACCCCTCGTTGATCCACACCACCTCGGCGAAGTGGCTGCATCGGGCCAGGCGGGACCACACCACTACGCCGGAGTGGTGTCGATCATGAGGTGTGGGACACCGACGGGCCGGACGGAACAGAGGTGGCGGACGGCCCGGCAGGACCCGACGGATCAGCGGAACCCGACGGAGCAGCAGAACCCGACGGCTCGGCGGGACTCGACGGGTCGGCGGGACCTGACGGATCCGATGGGCTGGACGGGCCGGACGAGCCTCCCGAGGGCGTCGGCTCGGCGGTCGTGACGGACGGCTCGGGGCTCGGGCTCGGCTCGGGCGTCGGCGTGGCCGGGTCCGACGGCGAGTGCGACGGCGACGGCGAGTGTGACGGCGACGGTGAGGGCATCGGCGACGGGCGCGGCGGGCGGATCGGGGTGGGCCGGACCGGCGTGGACGGCGGCGGGGGCGCGGCGACCGGGCGGGACCGGTGCCGGGAGCCGAGGTCGCTGTCGTCGGGCAGGGCCGGCGCCGCCGGGAGCACTGGCCGCGCCGGGGGCACCGAGGTCACGCCGACGGCGGGCGTGGGCGTGGACGGCGCCGGGGCCTGGGTGCCGTGGGGCATCGGGATCACCACCGGGCCGACCGAGGGGGTCGGCAGGAACGGGGTGCTGGTGTCGGGGAGGGCGCTGTTGCCGACCGTGGCGGATCCGGTGCTGATCGCGGCGAGGATCGGCATCGACGCGGTGCCGGCGAGCAACGCCACGGTGAGCAGGTAGCCGCGGCTGGGACCGCCGGTCCCGGTGGCGCGGTGGGCGCCCACGACCCGGCGGTACGGTGAGGCGGGCAGTGCCCGGTGCCGGCCGAGGAAGGGCGTACCGGGCGGACCCTCTGGTTCGGACACCGGCACACTCCTCACGCACGGACGGACGAAGAGCACGCGCGGATATTCGGACAAATGCCGCGCAACAGCTCACCGCAAGCTTGACCCAGTGACGCTCAGTTCACCAGCCGCAACCGCGTGTCGACACACATTTTGTACGTCGGCCGCATCCACCACTGCGGACAAAGCGCTTATCCGTCGTGAACCCGATCGAACCTCACCGGCGAGGGAGGCCATACTGTGGGCCCGCTCACCTCCTCTGCAATCATTCAGACACGACGGCAACGCAGCCGCCACCTCCGCGTACCCCGCGGCTGGTGCGGAACGGTGCCGGCGCTCCCGGGCCTGGGTCTGTCCCCGACCGACTCCGGCTCACGCCGCGCGGCAACCCCTACCGGGGTCAGGCGCGGTCGCCAGGGACCGACCCGGCACCAGCCGGGCGGGCGCACGAGGTGCTCGGCTCGGGTAACCCCCGGCGCCGGCGCAGACAGACAGGGAGAGACGGATGGCAAAGGGCGACCCCGGGGCCGCCACCCGCAGCAAGCGGGCCGCACCCCGAACCAGACGCGCCGCCGCGACCGGTGAACCGGAACTCGTACAACTGCTGACCCCCGAGGGTGAGCGGATCGAGAGCGCGCTCGGCCCGGACGGGACCGAGTATCGCGTCGACTTCACCGACGAGGAGTACCGCGGGCTGTACCGCGACCTCGTGCTGGTCCGCAAGCTGGACGCCGAGGCCACCGCTCTGCAGCGCCAGGGCGAGCTGGGACTCTGGGCCAGTCTGCTGGGCCAGGAGGCCGCGCAGGTCGGCTCCGGCCGGGCACTGCGTACGCAGGACATGGCCTTCCCGACCTACCGCGAGCACGGCGTGCTCTACTGCCGCGGCATCGACCCGATCATGCCGCTGGGCCTGTTCCGCGGCGTCGACCAGGGCGGCTGGGACCCGAACGAGTTCAAGTTCAACATGTACACGATCGTGATCGGGGCGCAGACCCTGCACGCGACCGGGTACGCAATGGGTGTCGCCATGGACGGCAAGACCGGCGGCGAGGACGGCGAGGCGGTCATCGCCTACTTCGGCGACGGCGCCACCAGCCAGGGCGACGTCAACGAGTCGTTCGTCTGGGCCAGCGTCTTCAACGCCCCGCTGGTGTTCTTCTGCCAGAACAACCAGTACGCCATCTCCGAGCCGCTGGAGCGACAGACCCGCGTGCCGCTGTACCGGCGGGCCGGCGGGTTCGGCTTCCCCGGCGTCCGGGTGGACGGCAACGACGTGCTCGCGTCGTACGCGGTGACCCGGCACGCGCTGGACAACGCGCGCAACGGCCAGGGCCCGAGCCTGATCGAGGCGTACACCTACCGGATGGGCGCGCACACCACCTCCGACGACCCGACCCGCTACCGCATCGCCAGCGAGGTCGAGGCGTGGCAGGCGAAGGACCCGATCGCCCGGATGAAGGCGTTCCTGACCAAGCAGAAGATCGCCGACGAGTCGTTCTTCACCGCTGTCGACGAGCAGGCCCGCACCGAGTCGGTGCACCTGCGCGAGCGCGTGCTCGCCATGCCCGACCCGCAGCCGGTGACCATGTTCGACCACGTCTACCCCAACGGCTCTCCCGAACTGGACGAGCAGCGGGCCCGGTTCACGCAGTACATGGAGTCCTTCGAGGGGAGCGCGCACTGATGGCCACGGAGACGCTCACCCTCGGCAAGGCACTGAACACCGGCCTGCGGCGGGCCCTGGAGAACGACCCCAAGGTCGTCATCATGGGCGAGGACGTCGGCAAGCTCGGCGGCGTGTTCCGGATCACCGACGGCCTCCAGAAGGACTTCGGCGACCAACGCGTGATCGACACCCCGCTGGCCGAGTCCGGCATCATCGGCACCGCCGTCGGCCTGGCCATCCGTGGTTTCCGGCCGGTCTGCGAGATCCAGTTCGACGGCTTCGTCTACCCCGCGTACGACCAGATCGTGTCGCAGGTGGCGAAGATGCACTATCGCTCGCAGGGCAAGGTGCGGATCCCGATGGTCATCCGCATCCCGTTCGGCGGCGGCATCGGGGCGGTCGAGCACCACTCCGAGTCGCCCGAGGCGTACTTCGCGCACACCGCCGGTCTCAAGGTGGTGAGCTGCGCGAACCCGCAGGACGCGTACGTGATGATCCAGCAGGCGATCGCGTCGGACGACCCGATCGTGTTCCTGGAGCCGAAGCGGCGCTACTGGGAGAAGGGTCCGGTGGACCTGGACGCGCCGATCGCCGACGCGTACCCGCTGCACTCGGCCCGGGTCGCGCGGCCCGGCACCGACGCGACGGTGCTGGCGTACGGCCCGATGGTCCGCACCGCGCTCGACGCGGCCACCGCCGCCGCCGAGGACGGCCGCGAGCTGGAGGTCATCGACCTGCGCACGATCTCGCCGCTGGACCTGACCGCCGCGTACGAGTCGGTACGGCGCACCGGCCGCTGCGTAGTAGTGCACGAGGCCCCGGGCAACCTGGGTCTCGGGTCGGAGATCGCGGCCCGGATCACCGAGGAGTGCTTCTACTCCCTGGAGTCTCCGGTGCTGCGGGTGACCGGCTTCGACACCCCCTACCCGGCCGCCCGGGTGGAGGAGGAGTACCTGCCCGACCTGGACCGGGTGCTCGACGCCGTCGACCGCACGTTCGGCTGGTGAGCGGCATGTCCCGGATCAAGGAGTTCAACCTTCCCGACCTGGGCGAGGGCCTGACCGAGGGCGAGATCCTCGCCTGGCTGGTCAAGGTCGGCGATGACATCGAGCTGAACCAGCCGATCGTCGAGGTGGAGACCGCCAAGGCGGCGGTCGAGATCCCGGCGAAGTGGGCCGGCCGGGTGCAGGCGATCTTCCACCCGGAGGGGTCCACGGTCGAGGTCGGCGTGCCGATCATCGCGATCGATACCGACCCGAACGCCGGGCCGATCGAGGAGTCGACGACCGCGACCCCCGCGTCGGACCTGCCCGCACCGTCTGCCGCGTCGCTCGCCGCGGTCCAGGTCGCGCCGGCCGAGGGCATGGTCGAGCCGGGCCTGATCGGTGGTGTGGCCCCGGGTGGGCGCACCGCCGTGCTGGTCGGCTACGGCCCGCGCAACGCCCCGGCCAAGCGCCGCCCGCGCAAGGGCGACGCGCCGGCACCGGCTCAGGCCGCCGCCCCGGTGGCGCCCGCGCCTGTCGCTCCCGCGCCGGTGGCACCCGCTCCGGCGTCGGCGGTCAACGGCAACGGCCGGGTCACCGGTCCGGTGCTGGCCAAGCCGCCGGTCCGCAAGCTGGCGAAGGATCTCGGCATCGACCTGGCCACGCTCACCGGCTCGGGTCCGCTCGGCTCGATCACCCGTGAGGACGTGCAGCGGGCGGCGAGCGCGACCCCGGCGGCGGCCGAACCGCAGACGGTCGCGGCACCGGCCGCGTCGGCCGCGAGCTTCGGCGCGGACCGCGAGCAGCGCATCCCGGTCAAGGGGGTACGCAAGCTCACCGCGGAGAACATGGCCCGCTCGGCGTTCACCGCCCCGCACGTGACGGAGTTCCTGACCGTCGACGTGACCCGGGCGATGAAGGCGCTGGACCGGCTGCGCGAGCGGCGCGAGTGGCGGGACGTACGCGTCTCGCCGCTGCTGCTGGTCGCCAAGGCGGTGCTCCTGGCGGTCAAGCGGCACCCGATGGTCAACTCGACCTGGGCCGGTGACGAGATCGTGGTGAAGGAGTACGTCAACCTCGGCATCGCGGCGGCCACCGAGCGCGGCCTGATCGTGCCGAACATCAAGGACGCCGGGCGGCTCTCGCTGCGCGAGCTGGCGGACGCGATGACGGAACTGGTGCAGACCGCGAAGTCGGGCAAGACGTCCCCGGCGGACATGTCCGGCGGCACGCTCACCATCACCAACGTGGGCGTCTTCGGCGTCGACACCGGTACGCCGATCCTGCCCCCGGGCGAGTCGGCGATCCTCGCCTTCGGCGCCGTACGGGAGCAGCCGTGGGTGCACAAGGGCAAGGTGAAGCCGCGCCTGGTGACCACGCTCGGCCTCTCCTTCGACCACCGGATCATCGACGGTGAGCTGGGCTCGAAGTTCCTCCGCGACATCGGGGACTTCCTGGCCGACCCGGAGGCGGCACTGCTCGCCTGGACCTGACGCACCACGCTCCGGTCACGGCCGGTGTGCCGAGGGTGAACGCCCGGCACACCGGCCGTAACCGTTTTGGGAACGGAATCATAGGATCAAGGGGCGGGTGGACCTACGATCCGTAGGTACGTGGTTCAGCTCACCTAATAATCGATGGCGATGACGGGCCCGGTGCGCTTAAATAGAGACATCAAGGGGCTGACAACCGAATAGCCAGGAGGAGAGACCCAAGATGAGCATGATCGAGCGAATCCGCACCCGCCGCGACGCCAACCGCCGCGCCCGCGCCATCGAGCACGCGCTGCGTTCCGCCAACTCGCCCGCGGTCCGGGAGGAGCTTCTCGCCATCGCCCAGCGTCACATGAGCTGACGCCACAGACCTTTCTCACCTCCTCCAGTCCGAAGACCCGCCCGACTCCGGGCGGGTCTTCGGCGTACCGGTATCGGTCGGCACCGGGATTCCACCTCGCTTCACCGCCCGGTACGGTTGGCACGGTCGCCAACCGGCTGACTCCGGACGGATACGAGACAGCGAAACCCATCGACGTCGTCCGGTGACTTTCGGTGACCGCTGATGCTCCCCCGAGCGGCCTCGGGCGACCACCGGATACGGTGCGGGGAGCCCGCACGGCCGGTACCCGCCGGCGACGCCGGTAGTCGTGCCGACGGTTCTCCCGACCGGCATCGGCGGCCGACCTGTGATGGAGGAGGCGCACCCATGACGTCCGAGGCTCCGCACCGCCCCGGCCAGGAGCCGGGCGAGGTGTCGCCGGGCACCGGCGGACCGGTGCCGTACGGCGATCAGCCGGCGCAGCAGGAAAACGGGTACAACGGCGCACCCGACCTCGGCTGGGCACCGCCCCCGCCGGCCGGTCGGCCCGCGCAGCCGGCCCCGGCCTGGGCCGCGAACGACGACCAGCCACCCGCATGGGCCCCGCCCGCCGGGCAGCCGGTGACCGGGCGGGCGACCGCCCAGGTCCCGCAGCCCGCCTGGGGCGGCAACGACCAGGGCAACCCCGCCTGGTCCGGCTCCGGTGGCCCCGCCTGGGGCAACCAGGAGCAGCCCGGCCCTGATCGCGGCGCCGAGCAGGCGCCGCCCGCCTGGTCCGCCACGCCGCCGGGCAGCCCGGCCGAGCCGTCGCAGGCCCCCTGGGCCGCCGCCGAGCAGAACCGCCAGGGGTGGAACGCCGGCGAGCAGCAGCAGGGCTGGTCGCCGTCCGGTGACCCGGCCGCCCGCGACACCGGTTACGTGCCCGCCCCGGCCACCGTGCCGAACGAGACCTGGGTCACGCCCGCCCCCGCGGACGACCCGAACCGCTCCGGCGGCTTCGCGCCCACCGGCGGGCAGCACGAGGACGCCTCCGGTCGCGCCGGTGGCTGGGCCGCCGCGCAGCAGCAGCAGCAGGACGACCCGAACCGCTCCGGCGGCTGGGCCCCGCGCGACGAGCAGCCCGCCGCGTCCGACGACCCGAACCGCTCGGGCGGCTGGAACCCGCGGGAGAGCCAGCCGGCCTGGGCGCCGGGTCAGCAGACCGGCGCCACCTGGCCGCCGGCCGACCCGCCCGCCCGGGCCGCCGCAGCCGTCTCGGTGCCCGGCGCCACCCGGCCGGACAACGCCTGGTCCACTCCGGAGCAGTCCGATCAGGACAACCGCTCGGCCGAGGACAGCGGCGGCTGGCGCGCGACCGGCGGGCCGCAGCACGACGAGGGACAGCGTTCCGGCGGCTGGCCCGCCCCGCAGGCCGAGAACCGGTCCGGCGGCTGGGACGAGCCGGCCCGCACCGAGGACCCGGACCGCTCGGGCGGCTGGGCCGCCGGGCGCGCCGCGAACCCCGCCGAGGCGGCACAGCCGGGCGGCTGGGAGCCGAACCAGGGCCGGCAGTCCGGCGGCTGGGGCGACGGCGCCGCCGTACCGCAGCAGCGCGAACCCGCGCGGCCGTCGGACGAGCAGGCGCAGCCCGCCTGGGGCGCCGCCGCGCCGGTCGAGGCCCGCGCGAGCGTGTCCGCGCCGTCGTCGGACGCGCCCGCCGGCTGGGGCGGCAACCAGGACGAGCGTCCGGCCGCACCGTCGCCCGAGCCGTGGCCGCAGGCCGAGGCGTGGGGCCGGTCCGAGGACTCCGCCCCGGCCTACCAGCCCGCGCCCGCGCCGGGCATCTCCCCCGGCAACGCGGTGCCGCTGCCGGCACAGCAGCAGCGGGTGCCGGGCGCCGCGCTGGCCGCGTCGTCGCCCGCCGACCACCCGGGCCCCGAACCCCAGGGGTACGAGCCGGAGCGTGGCGACGGCGGCTGGAACGCGTCCCGCCCGGAGGAGCCGCAGTCGCCCGCCGTTCCCGGCCCGCGTACCTCCCCGGAGGGCGGCCCGGTCTCGGCGAGCGCATCGGTGCCGGTAGCCAGCCGGGTCACCCCGCCGTCCGACCAGCCGCTGCCGACCGGCGGCCCCACGCCGCAGCCCCGCGTGTACGGGCGGCCCGCCCGCCCGGAGCCCGAGGACGCCCCCGAGCAGGACGAGTCCGGGTTCCCCGGCCAGGACGGGCCGCACGGCAACGGCTTCCCCGGCCCGCAGTCGCGATCCGAGGACGCCGACGGCCCGCACGGGTACGCCGGAGCACCCTCCTCGCCGGCCGCGCCGCCGTCGTTCCCGGTCGGTGTGCCGTCCTTCGTGGACCCGCCCGGCAACACCCGCCCGGCAAACGGCGTGCACCCGGGCGGCGAGCAGCCCGCCGCCGCCCGTGACCCGTTCGGCGGCCCGCAGAGCCCGTACGGCGCTCCCGGCGGCCAGGACGCGTTCGGCGGCCCGGGTAGCCGGCCGGACCCGTACGGTCCCGGCGGTCAGCAGGAGTCGTTCGGCGGTCCGGGCGGTCACCAGGATCCGTACGGCAACCAGGGCGGTCAGCCCGACCCGTTCGGCGGTCCGGGTGGGCAGCAGGCGCCGTTCGGCAGCCCGGCCGGCCGGCCGGAACCGTTCGGCGAGCCGGACCGGTTCGGCCCGTCCGCCGGGGGACGCGCCTCGGTCGCGGTGCCCGGCCAGGGCCCGGCGGGCCCGAACGCCTTCCCGCCGCCCCAGCAGGCCCCGCCGGCGTGGGCGCAGGACGGGCCCGGCACCGAGCCGGAGCAGGGCCGCTTCGACGCGTTCAAGCCGGATGCCACCGAGTCGCAGACCGAGGCGCCCCCGCCGAAGGTGCGCAACGGCCGGGTGCTCGCCGCCGTGCTGATCGCGGCGGTGCTCATCCTCGCCGTACCGCTGGGTCTGCTCACGCTGCTCGGCAAGGTCGGCGGCGACAAGTCGGCGGGCTTCGACCCGGCGGTCGGCTCCTGCGTGAAGCAGTCCGGCACGAGCGCCGTGGCCGCCGACTGCGGCGAGCCGGGCGCGTTCAGCGTGGTGTCGAAGGTGGACAACAAGGACAAGTGCGCCGATCTGTCGCAGCCCTCGGTCTCGGTCGAGGGCGGCGGGACCACCCGGGTGCTCTGCCTGAAGCCCGCCGGCCAGTAACCACACGTACGCGGAGCGCCCACCCCTCGCCGGGGTGGGCGCTCCGCGCCGTATCGGTGTGCTGAACACCGGCGGCAAGGCCGTCATGCTGGCCGACCTGCGCGGCAAGATCGTCCTGCTCGACTCCTGTAAGTCCTGAAAGACGCTTGCATCTAGTCCCGCCAGGGCCCTAGCGTCCTCGGCATGTCCGGCCCGTCCCGACGAGCCGCCGCTGCGCGTGACCCCCGTAGGACCCCATCCCGCGCCTGTTCGGCCCGGTAACTAGTCCAGCTGGAGCTGGGGCCGTTTGGCGTTGCTAGGGCCTCTGACGGCGTCGTTAGCGGCGTGGCAGGCTTGGCCGCATGACCTCTGCACCACGGGTACGAGCTCCCGAGCTTCGCGGTCGCGCTTGGCTCAACACAGGCGGACGAAACCTGACATTGCGGCACCTCCGAGGTCGTTGCGTCATCCTAGATTTTTGGACGTTCTGCTGCATCAACTGCCTGCACGTGCTCGACGAGTTGCGCCCGCTCGAAGACAAGTACGGCGACGTCCTGGTCGTGATCGGCGTGCACTCGCCGAAGTTCGAGCACGAGAAGGACCCGGCGGCGCTGGCCGCGGCCGTCGAGCGGTACGGCGTGCACCACCCGGTGCTCGACGACGCCGAGATGGACATGTGGCAGCAGTACGCGGCCAAGGCGTGGCCGACGCTCGCCGTGGTCGACCCCGAGGGCTACGTGGTCGCCACAATGGCCGGCGAGGGGCACGCCGAAGGGCTGGCCCGGCTGATCGACGAGTTGATCGCCACCCACGAGGCGAAGGGCACGCTGCACCGGGGCGAGGGCCCGTACGTGCCGCCGGCCGAGCCGGACACGGTGCTGCGGTTCCCCGGCAAGGCGCTGCCGCTCGACGGCGGGAACCTGCTGGTCAGCGACTCGGCCCGGCACTCACTGGTCGAGCTGGCCGCCGACGGCGAGACGGTGGTCCGCCGCATCGGCGCCGGTTCCCGGGGTCGTACGGACGGCCCAGCCTCCGCCGCCACGTTCGCCGAGCCGCAAGGGCTCTGCCTGCTGCCGCCGCACGTGGCCGAGGTGGCCGGTTACGACGTGGTCGTCGCGGACACGGTCAACCACCTGCTGCGCGGCGTACGGCTGTCCTCCGGCGAGGTGGTCACCGTGGCCGGCACCGGGCGGCAGTGGCGCTCGACAGTCGACGACCACGCGCACGACGCCCGTGCCGTCGACCTGTCCTCCCCCTGGGACGTGGCCTGGTACGACGACCGGGTGATCGTGGCGATGGCCGGCATCCACCAGCTCTGGTGGTTCGACCCGATGAAGCGGACCGCCGGCATGTACGCCGGGACCACTGTCGAGGCGCTGCGCGACGGCCCGCTGCCGGACGTGTGGATGGCCCAGCCGTCCGGGTTGTCGGTCTCGGCCGACGGCACCCGCCTCTGGGTGGCCGACAGCGAGACCAGCGCGATCCGGTGGGTCTCCGGCGGCGAGATGCACACCGCCGTCGGTCAGGGCCTGTTCGACTTCGGGCACGTCGACGGCCCGGCCGACCAGGCGTTGCTCCAGCACCCGCTGGGCGTGTGCGCGCTGCCCGACGGTTCGGTGCTGATCGCCGACACGTACAACGGGGCGGTGCGCCGTTTCGACCCGGAGACCGGCCAGGTGGGCACCGTGGCGGACGGGCTGGCCGAGCCGAGCGACCTGGTGCTCACCGGTGAGGGCGACGTGCTGGTGGTCGAGTCGGCCGCGCACCGGCTGACCCGGCTGGCGCCGGGCGCGCTGACCTCGGCCGGCGCGAGCACGGTGGACGGCCCCCGGCACCGGCTGGAGCGCAAGCCCACCGACGTGGCGGCCGGGGAGCTGACGCTCGACGTGATCTTCACGCCGGCGCCGGGGCAGAAGCTCGACGAGACGTACGGGCCGTCGACCCGGCTGGTGGTCTCGGCGTCCCCGCCGGAGCTGCTGGTCGAGGGCGCGGGCACGACCACCGACCTGTCCCGCAGGCTGGTGGTGAGCGGCGACGTGGCGCAGGGGGTGCTCCAGGTGACCGCCCAGGCGGCGACCTGCGACGCCGACGTGGAGCACGCGGCCTGCCACCTGACGCGGCAGGACTGGGGGGTGCCGGTCCGGGTGGTCACCGGTGGCGCGACCCGCGTGCCGCTGGTCCTGCGCGGCATGGACGAGTCCTGACCGCTCCGTTCAGGTGAACGGGGTGGGGGTCACCCCGGCGTCGATGAGCGCGGCGCGGACCAGCTCCGCGCAGCGCACCGCACCGGGCGTGTCCCCGTGCAGGCAGATCGACTCGACCGGGGCGGGGATGACCGTCCCGTCCACGGCGACCAGCGTGCGCTCGACGGCCATCCGTACCGCCCGGACGGCCACCTGCTCCGGGTCGGTCACCAGCGCGTCGGGTGAGCTGCGCGGCACGAGCGTGCCGTTGGGAAGGTAGTTGCGGTCGGCGAAGCCCTCGGCCACCACCCGCAGCCCGGCGCCCGCGGCGAGCTGGGCCAGCACGGTGCCGGGCTGGCAGAGCACCGGCAGCTCGTGGTCGTACCCGCTGATCGCCGCCACCAGCGCGGCGGCCTGGCCCTCGTCGCGGGCCACTGCGTGGTAGAGCGCGCCGTGCGGCTTGAGGTAGCGGACCCTGGTGCGGTACCGGCGGCAGAACGCGTCGAGCGCCCCGAGCTGGTAGATCGTCTCGTCGCGTAGTTCGGCGAAGTCGTACGCGATGTGCCGCCGGCCGAAGCCGGCGAGGTCCCGGTAGCCGACCTGAGCGCCCACCGCGACGCCGCGTTCGGCGGCGCCGGCGCAGACCCGGTGCATGGTGGTCGCGTCACCGGCGTGGAAGCCGCAGGCGACGTTCGCGGAGCTGATCAGGTCGAGCAGCGCGTGGTCGTCGCCGAGCCGCCAGCTTCCGAATCCCTCGCCCAGGTCAGCGTTGAGGTCCATGGAACGTCACCGTAGTGCCTGGCCGGGCCTGGGCGAGCGCTGTCACGTCGTCCACCACCCCGATGACCGGGTACCCGCCGGTGGTGGGGTGGTCGGCCAGGAAGACCAGCGGCCGGCCGTCCGGCGGCACCTGCACCGCGCCGAGCACCAGACCCTCGCTGGGCAGTTCGCCGGCGACCGCGCGGGTCAGCGTCGCGCCGGCCAGCCGTGCGCCGACCCGGTTGCTGTCCGGGCTCACCGTGTACGCGGCGCGGCACAGCAGATCGAGCGCCTCGGGGGTGAACCAGTCCTGCCGGGGGCCGGGGCGCACGCTCAGCTGTAGCTCGTCCGGGACCGGCCCGGTGACGGGGACGTCGACGGGTGCGGGTGGGCCGGCCGGGGTGCCGAGGGGCAGCCGGTCCCCGTCGCGCAGCGGCGGCGGGCCGAGGCCGGAGAGCGTGTCGGTGGCGCGGCTGCCGAGCACCGGCTCGACAGCGATCCCGCCGCTGACCGCCAGCCAGGTCCGTACCCCGGCGCGGGCCGGTCCGACGTGCAGCACCGCCCCGGCGGGCAGCGCCAGCGGCCGTCCCACGTCCCCCGGGCGGCGCTGCGCGGCCCCGGCCGGCCACTCGACGACCACGTCGGCCGGGGCGCCGGTGAGGGCGACAGCCACGGCCCGGGTGACGCGCAGCGCGCAGCCGGTCATGGTGATCTCCAGCCCGGCGGCGTCCTCGTCGTTGCCGACGAGCCGGTTGGCCAGGCGCAGGGCGGCCGGGTCGAGCGCGCCGGAGCGGGGTACGCCGAGGTGCGCCCACCCGGGCCGCCCCTGGTCCTGAACGGTGGTGAGCGCCCCGGCACGCAGCACCTCGATCACGGCGCGTCGACCAGCCGGACGCGGCTGCCGGGGGTGAGCCGGGCGGGCGGGTCGGCGTGCACGTCGAACAGCGGCAGGTCGGTGCGGCCGACGAGCAGCCAGCCGCCGGGTGACGCGGCGGGGTAGATGCCCGCGTACGGGCCGGCGAGCGCGACCGAGCCGGCCGGCACCCGGGTACGGGGCGTGGCGAGCCGGGGCACCGCCAGCTCGGGCGGCAGCCCGGTCAGGTAAGCGAACCCCGGTGCGAACCCGCAGAACGCGACCCGGAACTCGGTACGCCGCAGCCGGTCCACGACCGCGGGCACGTCCACCTGCCAGTGGTCGGCGACAAGCGGGAGGTCCTCACCGTCGTACACGACTGGCACCCGGACCTCGGTGGTGGCCGCGCCGCAGGCGGCGGTCCGGGGGTGCCAGGCAGCGATCCGCGCGGCTGCCGCCTGCGGGTCCGGTACGCCGTCGAGCAGCACGGTGACCGCGCCGGGGACGATCTCGGTGGCGGTCAGCTCGCCCGCCTCGCGCCGGCGCCACAGTTCGGCCCGCCACGCCTGTGCCTGCTCCGCGTCGTCGCAGTCGAGGAGCAGGGCGTACGCCCCGACCGGCCGGATCAGCATCCGGTCATCCTCCCGCCGGGTGAGGTGACGGTCCACACTACTTGCAAGTAACCTACGCCGTCGTAACCTATTGAGGTGACGACCTCCGCACCGTTCCGGCTCCGGCCGGCCGACATCGGGAAGCCGCGCATGCGCGGCTGGCTGCACGCTTACGCGTTCTTCGCCGCTCTCGTCTGCGGCATCGTGCTGTGTTCGATCGCCGCCGGTCGTCCCGGCTGGGCGCCGCTGGTGAGCTGCCTGATCTACAGCTTCACCGTGTGCGGGCTGTTCGGCACCAGCGCGCTCTACCACCGGCGGGTCTGGTCCGAACGCGGCTACCAGATCATGCGCCGGATGGACCACTCGATGATCTTCGTGTTCATCGCCGGCACCTACACACCGTTCTGCGCGCTGCTGCTGGACACCCGGCAGGCCACGATCATGCTGAGCCTGGTCTGGGGCGGCGCGATCGCGGGCGTGGCGGTCAAGCTGATCTGGCCGCACGCGCCACGCTGGGTCTCCGCCCCGCTCTACCTGGCGCTCGGCTGGGTAGCGGTGGCCATGCTGCCGCAGATCCTGCACTCCGGTGGCGTGACCGCGCTGGTGCTGCTGAGCGTGGGCGGCGCGATCTACAGCGTGGGCGCGGTGTTCTACGCGCTGCGCCGGCCGAACCCGTGGCCCACCGTCTTCGGCCACCACGAGTTCTTCCACGCCTGCACGCTCGTCGCGGCGATCTGCCACCACATCGCGATCTACTTCGCGTTGTTCGCCTGACCCGGGCGGACCCCGGACATGCGCGAGGGCCCCGCTCCGTTGCGGGGCCCTCGGGTTCTCGGGGGTCAGGCCGGGTAGCCCGAGCCCGGACGGCGCACCTCGCGGTACTCCTCGCGTACGACGCGGTCGTCGCGCACCGGCACCACCGGCTCGGCGACGACCTGCTCGCGTACCGGAGCGGCCACCACACGGCGGCGGCTGTTCCAGAAGTAGAGCGTGGTGAGCAGGCCGGCGACGCCGGCGAGCATGAGCACCCAGCCCACCACGTTGAGGTTCAGCCATCCGAGATTGGCGTCGACGGCGAACGCGAAGATCGCGCCGAGCGCGATGAGGAAGATGCTGGCACCGATGCCCATGACGTCGCCTCCTTGGCGTCCTGCTGGCGTTTCCTGCCCGCCGCGGCCATGGATGAGGTAGCGGCACACATCGACATACCCAGGCGCTTTGATCGTCAATCAGGCAAGCTGGGCGGTATGACGGACGGCAGGAACGGGCAGCGGACGCTGGTGCTGCTGCGGCACGCCAAGGCCGAGCAGTCCGGTGACCTCCCGGACACGGACCGGTCGCTCACCGCGCGCGGGCACGCCGACGCCGCCACCGCGGGCGCCTGGCTGGCCCGGCACGCGCTGCTCCCCGACGTGGTCCTCTGCTCGCCCGCCCGGCGCACCCGGCAGACCTGGCACGACGTGGCGATGGGCATGAGCGGTTCCCCGCCGGAGGGCGGTCCGGCGGGCTCGGCTCCCGCGGTGCGATACGAGGTGACCGCGTACGACGCGCTTCCGGATCAGCTGCTGGAGCTGCTGTGGACGGTCGAGCCGACCGCCGGGACGGTGCTGCTCGTCGCGCACAACCCGGGGATCTCTCTGCTGTCGGCGCTGCTCGATCCGCAGCGGGCCGACCCGGACGGGCTACGGACCACCGACCTGGTGGTGCACCGGCCGACGACCCGCTGGGCCGACCTCGCGCCGGGGAACGCGCCGATCACCGGCCGCCACACCGCCCGCGCCTGAACGGACGGCTCAGGCCCGGCTGTCGTAGGTCGCCCGGTTGGCGAGCACGTCGTCCATGTGCGTCTCGGCCCAGGTCTTCAGGCCCCGGATCATCTCGTGCAGGGAGAACCCGAGGTCGGTCAGCTCGTAGGTGACAGTCACCGGCACTGTCGGCTCCACGGTGCGGGTGATCATTCCGTCGCGCTCCAGGGCGCGCAGCGTCTGGGTGAGCATCTTCTGACTGACCCCGGGCAGCGTGCGGAACAGCTCGGAGTATCGCCTCGGTCGCGGCTCACCGGCGCAGTCCGCTCCGAACCGGTGCGAGCCGTCGGTGCGCAACGCGGCCAGCACCAACGTGACCCACTTGTCGGTGATCCGGTCGAGCAGTTGCCGGCTGGGGCACCCGGCCAGGAACGCGTCGTACTCGGCCTTGCTCATGCTCTGCTCCTGCCACGCCGGTGAGCTACGCACTTTGAGGTGCCTACTTCCCGATGGAAAGTTACACCTCGATAGTGGAAGCCGGACGCCCCGATCCGGCGGCGTCGCGAAAACGACGAGAGGTACACGCATGGCCCGCACCACCCTGCCCGGCGGCACCTGGACGCTGGGCGACCTGACCGTCACCCGGTTCGGCTACGGCGCGATGCAGCTCGCCGGCCCCTGGGTGATGGGACCGCCGGCCGACCACGACGGCGCCCTGGCGGTGCTGCGCGAGGCGGTCGCGCTCGGCATCACCCACATCGACACCAGCGCGGCGTACGGGCCGCACGTCACGAACCGGCTGATCCGGGAGGCGCTGCACCCGTACCCGGATTCGCTGCACGTCGTCACCAAGGTCGGCGCGGACCGGGACGAGCAGGGCGGGTGGCCCACCGCACGGGATCCGGAGAGCCTGCGCCGGCAGGTCCGGGAGAACCTGGAGACGCTCGGCGTGGACGCGCTCGGCCTGGTGAACCTGCGGCTCGGCGACGCCACGGGGCCGCAGCCCGGATCGCTCACCGAGGCGCTGGACACGCTCGCCGCGCTCCAGCAGGAGGGTCTGATCCGCCACCTGGGCCTGAGCAACGTGACGCCGGAGCAGGTGGCCGAGGCGCAGACGATCGCGCCGATCGTCTGCGTGCAGAACCAGTACAACCTGGCCCACCGCGGCGACGACGACCTGATCGACGAACTGGCCCGGCAGGGTGTCGCCTACGTGCCGTTCTTCCCGCTCGGCGGGTTCACCCCGTTGCAGTCCTCGGCGTTGTCGGCGGTGGCCGAGCGCCTGGGGGCGACACCGATGGGCGTCGCCCTGGCCTGGCTGCTGCGGCGCTCACCGAACATCCTGCTGATCCCCGGCACCAAATCCGTCGCGCACCTGCGCGAGAACATCGCCGGCGCCGGGCTGGCGCTCTCCGGCGACGACCTCGCCGAGCTGGACCGGATCGGCCGCTGAGACGCGTCAGGACGGCGGGGCCGTCGGCGGCGGCGGGTCGGGCGGCGGCGGCATCATCGCTGTCGGATGCGAGAGCCGGTTCTCCTCCACGATGAGCGTACGGGCCCGCTTGCGGCGGTCCTGCCAGAACCACAGCGTGGTCAGCAGGACGCCCAGCCCGGCCAGGATGAACACCCAGCCGACCGCGCGCAGGTCGATCCACCAGACGTTGGCCCGGATGGCGAAGGTCATGATCGCGCCGAGCGCGATGAGAAAGATGGCGCTACCAATGCCCATGTGCGCTGCACTCCCCCGTGCGATGGCCTTGGGCGTACTCGGTCGTGGTCCGCGACGGTTACCCGCCAACGGGCCGCCTATCCACCCGGGCCGCGCGCACGACGACGGCCGGCGGGCTGGTGCCCGCCGGCCGTCGTCATGAGGGGGAGAGTGACGTTTCAGGGATGAAAGCCCCCGGAAGGGCTCAGAAAGCCTCCTCCGGGAGGTCCATGATCTCCAGGTCGGTGCCCTCGATGATCCGCCGGTCGGCGCCGATGCGGGGCAGCACCTCGCGGGCGAAGAACCGGGCCGCGGCGACCTTGCCGGTGTAGAAGGACTTGTCGGCCGCGGAGACCTCGCCGGCCAGCGCCTTCAGCGCCACGTCCGCCTGCTTCTGCAGCAGCCAGCCGACCACCAGGTCGCCGATCGCCAGCAGGAACCGGCGGCTGCTCAGGCCGACCTTGTAGAGCGCGCGGGTGTCGCCGCCCTGGGCCTCGCCCAGCCAGCCGGTCATCACGCCGAGGATGTTCTGGATCTCGGCGAGCGCCTTGCCGAGCGCCTGACGCTCCTCCTTGAGCTGGCCGTTGCCGGCCTCGGAGGCGATGTGCTCCTGGATCTCGGCGGCGACCGCCATCAGGGCCTTGCCGTTGTCCCGGACGATCTTCCGGAAGATCAGGTCGAGGCTCTGGATCGCGGTGGTGCCCTCGTACAGGGTGTCGATCTTGGCGTCCCGGACGTACTGCTCCAGCGGGTAGTCCTGGAGGAAGCCGGAACCGCCGTAGGTCTGGAGCGCCTCGTGACCGAGCAGCTCGTACGCCCGCTCCGAACCGACGCCCTTGACCAACGGCAGGAGCAGGTCGTTCACCCGCTTCGCCAGCTTGGTGGCCTTCTCGTCACCGGCCGCCTCGGCGATCGTGACCTTGTCCTGCCAGGTCGCGGTGTAGCAGACGAGCGCGCGCAGGCCCTCGGCGTACGACTTCTGCAGCAGCAGCGAGCGGCGCACGTCCGGGTGGTTGGTGATGGTCACCCGCGGGGCGGTCTTGTCGGCCATCTGGGTGAGGTCGGCGCCCTGCACCCGGTTCTTGGCGTACTCCAGGGCGTTGAGGTAGCCGGTGGAGAGCGTGGCGATCGCCTTGGTGCCGACCAGCATCCGGGCGTACTCGATGATCATGAACATCTGGCGGATGCCGTCGTGCTTCTCGCCCAGCAGCCAGCCCTTGGCCGGTACGCCGTGCTCGCCGAAGGTCACCTCGCAGGTGTTCGAGACCTTCAGGCCCATCTTGTGCTCGACGTTCGTCGCGTAGACGCCGTTGCGCTCGCCCAGCTCGCCGGTCTCGGCGTCGAAGTGGTACTTCGGCACGACGAACAGCGACAGGCCCTTGGTGCCCGGGCCGCCGACGCCCTCGACGCCGACCGGACGGGCCAGCACGTAGTGGACGATGTTGTCGCTCAGGTCGTGCTCACCGGAGGTGATGAACCGCTTCACGCCCTCGATGTGCCACGAGCCGTCCGGCTGCTGGATCGCGCGGGTACGGCCGGCGCCCACGTCCGAGCCGGCGTCCGGCTCGGTGAGGACCATGGTCGAGCCCCACTGCTTGTCGATGAACAGCCGGGCCCACTTCTTCTGCTCCTCGGTGCCCTCGACGTGCAGCACGTGGGCGAAGGACGGGCCGGAGGCGTACATCCAGATCGGGGCGTTGGCGCCGAGCACCAGCTCGGCGAGCGACCACCAGAGGGCGCGCGGGGCGTTGGTGCCGCCCAGGGACTCCGGCAGGTCCAGGCGCCAGAACTCGGAGTCCATGAACGCCTTGTACGACTTCTTGAACGACTCCGGCAGCGGCGCGGTGAACGTCGCCGGGTCGAAGACCGGCGGATTGCGGTCGCTGTCCGAGTAGCTGGCGGCCAGATCCTCGCGGGCGAGGCGGTCGACCTCGCCGAGGAAGCTGCGGGCGGTGTCGACGTCCAGGTCCGTGAACGGCGCCTGGCCGAGCGTCCGGTCCGCCCCGAATACCTCGAACAGGTTGAACTCGAGGTCCCGCACATTGCTCTTGTAGTGGGTCATGCTCGCTGGCCCCGCTTCCGGACAGGTGTTACCGATCAGTAACTCCAGACTGTATTACTCGCCGGTAGGCAACGACAAGCGGATCTCGGAAGTGACAGCGATTACACACTTCCCGTTCATCCGTCGGCGGCGCCGACCTCCCAGCTCGGTACCGGGGATGCGGTGGTGCTGCGCGGGCCGACGTACTCCATCAGGACCAGCGCGATGTCGTCGTCGAGCCGGCCGTGCACCCACTCGACCAGGGCGGTCTCCAACGAGGCCAGCCCGTCCGCGACGGTGCCGTGGCCGAGCAGCCGCCAGGCGCGGTCGGCGGTGGGGAAGAACTCGCCGTCCCGGCGCGCCTCGCCCAGCCCGTCGGTGAACAGCAGCAGCCGGTCACCCGGTTCCAGCCGCTCCACCCGGGGGCGGACCACTGGCATGAAGCCGAGCGGCGGCGCTGGCGCGGGCGGCTCCAGCGGGATCACCGCGCCCCGGCGCAGCAGCAGCGGCGGCGGGTGCCCGCAGTTGACGATGGTGAGCGTGCCGCCGCGCTCCTCGACCAGGGCCGCGGTGACGAAGTCCTCGTCGCCGACGTTGCGGGCCACCGCGCGGTCCAGGTCGGTCACCACCGCGCGCAGGTCGGCCCGCTCGTACGCGACGTGCCGGTAGGAGCCGAGGACGATGCTGGCCAGGCGGACCGCGTCCAGCCCCTTGCCCCGTACGTCACCGATGATCATGCGCACGCCGTACGGGGTGTCCATCACCTCGTACAGGTCGCCGCCGATCTCCGCAGTGGCGGTGGACGAGATGTACCGGGCGGCCACCGCAAGCGTGCCGACCTGCGGGCCGAGCGGCCGCAGCACCGCCTGCTGGGCGACCGAGGCGAGCCGGGACAGCTCCGCGATCCGGTCCGCCTGGCGCTGGCGTATCGCCGCCGTGGCGGCCGCGATCGCGGTGGCCGCCCCCACAGCCGTCACGTTGACCACAGTCACCAGCGGGCTGCCCCGCTCCGCGACGGCGAAGCCGACACCGATGGCGGTGGCCAGGCCGCCGACCACGAGCACCACCCGCCAGGACGCCAGCGCCGCCGCGAGGAACGGCGCGACGACCATCAACGCGAGATAGTGCGCCGGACGGCCGTCGGCCAGCTCCACCGCGACCACGATCGCGAGCAGCGCGAGGGCCGCGCCGAGACCGGCGCGGGATCCGGGACTCAGCGGGCCTCGGCCCGGCTGGAAGGGTTGCGTGCGTACATCGGACAGCATGCCTGATGGACGTGGACGGGAGAATGAACCTGGCCCGTCGGTCGTGGAAGTTCTGCCCGAGTGGCCGGTCAGCCGAGCACCTCGTACCGGACGTTCACGTGGCCGAGGCCGGTGGCGGCGATGGTCGCGAACGCGGCGCGGGACAGGTCCAGGCACCGGCCCTCGATGAACGGGCCACGGTCGTTGATCCGCACCACCACCGACTTGCCGTTGGCCGGGTTGGTGACCCGGACCTTGGTGTCGAACGGCAGCGTCTTGTGCGCCGCGGTGAGCGCGTTCGGGTTGAACGTCTCGCCGTTCGCCGTCATCTGGCCCTCGGCGTAGAAGGAGGCGCCGCAGGAGCCGCTGTCCACGACCTTCGGGCTGCTCGTCTTCTTCGCCGTCGGGGACGGGGAGGCGGTCCGAGCCTTGCTCCGGGAGGCTGCCTGCGTACGGCTCGCCTTCGGGCTCGGAGTGGCCTTCGGCGACGGGCTGAGGCTCGCGCTCGGCGAGGCCGACGCGCTCGGCGAGGGGGCGGCCGACGTGGGGGCGGGCGTGCTGGGCAGCGTCTCGACCGCGACCGGTGCGGCGGGCGGCTCGGCGGAGGTGAGCCGCACGGCGCCGACGGTACCGCCGACCGCGAGCGCCACACCGACCGCCGCGGTCGCGGCGATGGCGGCGGGCGAGGAGAACTTGCGGGTACGAAGGTGCCTAGCAGCCACCGGCCCGGTCCTTTCGTCAGCTGAACAAACCGGCCCGGACCGTAACGAGAGAAGCACTTCCGAAGTCAACGTGATCATGGTGCTATGCCCGCATTTACCCTGGTACGTGTAGCCGATCACGCCACCGTCGATCGGCCGAACGGCCCACCGATCCGCCGGGACGGAAACCGTGGATCCGCCAGGATGGAAAGCGTGCTGAGTCGTCGCCTGGTCGAGCTCTTCCGGTGGATCGACCCCGGCCCGGGCAGCACCCACCTGGTCAGCGACATCTCCGGCTGGTGGCGTGACCCCGAGGTGCTGGCCCAGGTCGGGCCGGCAGTGGCCGGGCTGTTCCCCGAGGACCGCCCGACCGTCGTGATCGCCCCCGAGGTGACCGGGCTGCTGCTCGGCCCCCTCGTCGCGGTCGCCGCCGGTGCCGGGTTCCTGCCCGCGTACAAGGACGGCGGCGAGCGGCGCCGGGTCGGGCCGACGCGCTGGGCGCAGACACCCCCCGACTACCGGGAACGGCGGCTGCGGGTCGGCGTGGACGGCCGGCGGCTCGGCACCGGCGACCGGGTGCTGCTGGTCGACGACTGGGTCGACACCGGCGCCCAGCTCGACGCGCTCAGCCGGGTCGTCCGGGACGCCGGGGCCGACCTGATCGGCGCCGCCGCGCTCGTCGCGACCTGCCCGCCCGAGGTCGCCGCGCGGCTGAGGCTGCGCGCCCTGCTGACCGGCGCCGACCTGCCGTGAGCCCGCCGGCGGTGGCGGAGCGTGCCGTAGCGTCGGCGGCATGTGGCCCCGCATCGGTGGATTGCGCGCACTCGCCCTCGGCACACCAGGCGAGCTGCGCACCCGGCTCAACACCCTCGTGCTCTCCGGCGTGAAGACCGCCACCGCCGGTCTCGTGCAGGAGTACGACGACGAGAACGAAGAACTGGAGTACGTCGGCGAGCGACTGGTCCTGGTCGACGACAACGACGCGCTCGTCGGCGTCGTGGAGGTCACCGGCGTCGAGGTGGTGCGCTTCGCCGACGTGCCGTGGGACTTCGCCCGCGCGGAGGGCGAGGGCGACCGGTCGATCGAGGAGTGGCGCGAGGGCCACGGCGCCTACTGGGCCCGGCAGGGCACCCCGGTCACCGACGACACCCGGATCGTCTGCCTCCGGTTCCGGCTGGTCTCCACCGAGGGCAGCGTCGGCACCTAGCCGGCCCGGCGCAGCTCCGGCAGCAGCGCCGCCGCCTCCACCAGCACCGCCTCGTCACCCGCGTACCAGCTGCTGGCCCGGGGCCAGTGCGTCACCACGTCGGTGAAGCCCAGCCCGGCCGCCCGGGCCACCTGCTCGGCGAGGAAGTCGGCGCTGGTCAGCGAGAACATCGGCGCGGAGTCGAGCGACAGGTAGCGGTCCAGCGTCGCCGGGTCACGGCCGGCCTCCTCCAGCGTCCGCGACATCCGCTCGGACAGCTCCGTCACCGTGCCCCACCACGCCTCGACGTCGTCGCCGCCGAGCCCGGTGGTGACCCAGCCCTGCCCGAACCGGGCGACCAGCCGCATCGAGCGGGGACCGTTCGCGGCCATCACGAACGGCACCCGGGGCTGCTGGACGCACCCCGGGTTGTTGCGCGCGTCCACTGCGGTGAACCACTCCCCGCGCCAGGTCGTGCCGTCCTCCCGCAGGATCGCGTCGAGCAGCTCGGTGAACTCGGCGAACCGGTCCACGCGCTGCCGGGGCGGAAGCGTCTCGCCGCCGAGCACCGCCGAGTCGAAGCCGATGCCGCCGGCACCCAGGCCGAGCAGCACCCGGCCGTCCGACACGTCGTCGAGCGCCGTCACCTGCCTGGCGAACGCCGCCGGGTGCCGGAAGTTCGGCGACGCCACGAGCGTGCCGAGCTTCACCCGGGACGTCACGCCGGCCGCCGCGGTCAGCGTCGTCCACGAGTCGAACCACGGCCCGTCGACCAGGTCACGCCAGCCCAGGTGGTCGTAGGTCCAGGCGTGGTCGAAGCCCCACTCGTCCACCTGGGCCCACCGCCGACGTGCTTCCGACCAGCGCTGGTCGGGCAGGATCACGATGCCGATTCGCATGATCGCCAGGGTACGACCCGGGCCGGACATCCCGGCCCGGGTCGCGGGGGATCACGCCGCCAGGTCGGCGACCACGCAGGCGACGTTGTCCGGCGCGCCGGCCGCGTACGCCAGCTCTACCAGGCGCTCGACGGCCGTCTCCGGGTCGTCCGCCTCGGCCAGCGCGGCGTGCAGCGCGCCCGGGTCCACCACAGCGGAGAGACCGTCGGAGCAGAGCAGGTAGCGGTCGCCGGGCAGCGCGGTCCGCAGCGCCAGGTCCGCCTCCACCTCCGCGCCCGCGCCGAGCGCCCGGGCCAGCAGCGCCCGCTGCGGATGCACCCCCGCCTCGGCCGGCGTGAGCCGGCCCTGGTCGACGAGCGTCTGCACGTACGTGTGGTCCTGGGTGAGCCGGGACAGCTCGCCGCCGCGCAGCAGGTACGCCCGGCTGTCCCCGACGTGCACCAGCGCGAGCCGGGTGCCGCGCCGCACCAGCGCGGTGAGCGTGGTGGCGGGCTGGTCGGCGTCTGTGGCGTGCGCGCGTACCGCCCGGTCGGCCCGGGTCGCCGCGTCGGCGAGCGCGGCGAGCAGGTCGGCCTGCGGCGCGTCGGCCTGCTCCAACTGCCGCAGCGCGTCCACCGCCGCCGCACTGGCGGTGGACCCGGCGGGACCGCGTACGCCGTCGGCGACCGCGAGCAGCGTGGCGCTCGCGTACGCGGTGTCCTCGTTGGAATCGCGGACCGTGCCGGTCTCGCAGCGCGTCGCGTACCGGAAGGTGGTCTCGGACATGGTGGTGCCCCTCTCGCTGAGCCTGTCGACGAGGAGCGCGACGGCCCGGCCGCGTGCTGCGGTGTCCGCGCTGACCCGCCGCCACCAGGCGTCGAGCGCCTCGGCGGCGGCAGCGGGCGGAAGGCCGCAGACGGTACGGATCTCGGCCAGCGGCATCCCGGCCCGGCGCAGCCCGGCGATCAGCCGCGCCCGGTCCGCCTGCTCCGGCGCGTAGTAGCGATAGCCCGAGTGCGGGTCCACCGCAGCCGGGGGCAGCAGCCCGCAGTCGTCGTAGATGCGCAGCGCCTTGGCGCTCAGGCCGGTCGCGCGGGCGAACGCGCCGATGGTCAGCAGTCGCACCGTGCCTCCCTCGCGCTCCTCGTGCCGGTCACCGCGACCGGCACCGATCACGCTGGGCCTTGCCGCAGGGGACGGGTCAAGGCGTCGCTGCCGCCAGTTTGGTCAGCATCCGGCCCAGGTGCGGCTCGATCGTGCCGGCCGGCGCCTCGGTCACCTCGGCCGGCGTCCACCAGCGGATGCCGGCGAACTCCACCGGATCGGGCGTGAACCGCTGGTCACGGTGGGCGGACAGCACGTACCAGAGGCTCACGTCGGTGTGCCGGTGCTCGGGCGGGCCGACCGTCTCGGTGACGGTGAGGAACGCCGGGCGCTCGCCGAACGGCGGCGCGAAGACCGCCGCCACGCCCAGTTCCTCCCGCAGCTCGCGGCGCACCGTGTCGGCCGGGTGCTCTCCCGGCTCGACGTGCCCGCCGCTCGGCAGCCACATGCCCGCGAGACGGTGGTCGACCAGCAGAACCGCGCCGTCAGCCTGGTCGCGGAGCAGGAAGTACGCGACCAGGTGCGGCGACGGCGTACGCGGCTTGGCCCGGCGGAAGATGTCCTCCGTGCCGGCCAGCCAGGCCAGTGCCGCCTCCCGGTGCCGCGCCTCCAGATCGTCCCCCGGTGGCAGTTCCTCGACCAGTGCCCGGATCTCGTCCCGCATCCCGCCGATGCTGCCAGCCGGGTACGACGTCACTCCGGCGGCAGCGGGTTGGCGTCGGCGGCCGCGCGGACGAACTCGCGTACCCGGGTGGTGGTGTTCCCGGCCGGCCACACCGGACCGCGACAGATCGGCGGCGCGTCGTGGATCGGCACGTAGGCCACGTCCGGGCGGGCGTAGAACTGACGGGCCTGCTCGCCCACCGGCAGCACCCCGCGCCCCAGCGCGACGAGCGCCAGCATCTCGGAGAAGCTGCCGCCCACCGGGCCCTTCGGCACCGGGCGGCCGGACGGGGTGCGGTCCGGGGTGCGGTCCTGCTTGAACGCGGCCGAGGTCACCACCGGGTACTGCACCACCGGATGGTCGCCGAGCACCTCCAGCGACACCGACTCCTCGGCGGCGAGCGGATGGCCCGCGGCCACCGCGAGCACCCGGCGCTCGCGCAGCAGCACCGGGCCGTTCGCCATGCCGTCGAAGGGGTACGAGGCGATCAGCACGTCGATCGTGCCGTCCAGCAGACTCGACCGGGTGCTGGCCAGCGGCGCCTCGTGCACGTGCACCTCGCAGTCCGGATGGCGCTCGGTGAACAGGGCCACCGCGCGCAGCAGCACCGGAGCTGTCGACTCACCCACGTACGCCACCCGCAGCTCGCCGGTGAGCCCGCGCCCGGCGTCGACGGCCCGCTGCACCGCCGCCTCGATGCCGGCCACCAGCGGGCGCATCTCCTCGGCCAGGCGGGCGCCGATCGGGGTGAGCCGGACGACCCGGCTGGTGCGCTCGAACAGCGGCGCGCCGATGCGGCGTTCCAGCTTGCGCACCACGTGGCTGACCCGCCCGGTGCTCACCCGCAGCCGCTCGGCGGTCCGCCCGAAGTGCAGCTCCTCGGCCAGGGTCAGGAACGTCTCGACCTCGTACCGCTCCAGCACCGGAGCACCTCCGTCGTTGCCTGCGAGTAAACGATCGTAGTCCGGATCGGGCTTGGTCCGGCTCACCCGGCGGACCAGGGTTGACGCATGCAGAACCATCTCGTGACGGTGACCGGGTTCGACCACCTCGTGCTTTCGGTGAGCGACGTCGAACGCTCCCTCGGCTTCTACTGCGGCACGCTCGGCCTGGCCCCGGTGCGGGTCGACAGGTGGCGGGCCGGCGAGGTGCCGTTCCCCTCCGTACGCGTCGACGCCGGCACCATCATCGACCTGATCAAGGGCGACCCGACCGGGTCCAACGTGGATCACTTCTGCCTCGTGGTGGAGCCGGTCGACTGGCAGCGGGTGGTCGACTCCGGGGTGTTCACCGTGCTGACCGGCCCGGTCCCGCGCTTCGGCGCACGGGGCACCGGCACCTCGATCTACGTCAGCGACCCGGACGGCAACACAATCGAACTGCGCTGCTACCCGGCCGACGCCTAGCCTGGGCCGATGCCGGAGCTGGAACGACTCGCCGCCCACCACGCACCCGCCGTGCTGCGGTTCGAGCGGGAGAACCGGGCCTACTTCGCCCGGTACGTCCCCGACCGGGGCGACGACTTCTTCACCGGATACGCCGCCCGGCACGCGGCCCTGCTGGACGAGCAGGAACGCGGCACCTGCCACTTCCACGTGCTGGTCGGCGACCACGGCGCCGTGCTCGGCCGGTTCAACCTGGTCGACGTCGCAGACGGCAGCGCCGAGCTGGGCTACCGGGTCGCCGAACGCGCCGCCGGGCGCGGGCTCGCGAGTGAAGGCGTACGGCGCGTCTGCGAACTGGCCCGCACCGAGTACGGGCTGCGCCGGCTGGTCGCCTCGGCGGCGCTGGCGAACCCGGCCTCGCTGGCGGTGCTCAAGCGTGCCGGTTTCGTGCCGGATCATCGGGTGGAGCTGGACGGGGAGCCCGGCCTGCGGCACGTGCTCGACCTCCGCGCGCCCTACGCGGCCGCGTCACCGTAGGCGGGCGCACCGGCCGGCTCGTACGTCAGTTGCAGCGTGCCGTGGGCGTGGGTGACCGACTCGGTGAGCCGCAGCGCGCTCGGCACCGTCCCCTCGCCGAACAGGCGCTTGCCGGTGCCGAGCAGCACCGGGTACACCCACAGGTTGAGCCGGTCCACGAGACCGGCGCGCAGCAGCGACTGCATCAGGTCCAGGCTGCCGATGACGTGCACCTCGTCGTGGCGGGCCTTCATCTCGGTGACGCGCTCGGCGAGGTCACCGGACACCAGCGACGAGTTCGCCCAGGCCAGCGGCTCGGTGAGGGTACGGCTGACCACGTACTTCGGCACGCCATTGAGCAGGCCGGTGAAGGGGATTTCCTCGGGCGCCTTCGGCCAGTAGCCGGCGAAGATGTCGTAGGTCTTGCGGCCCAGCAGCAGCGCATCCATGCTGCTGGCCTGCTGGAACATCACCGCGCCGGACGCGTCGTCGAGCAGCGGCATCTGCCAGCCGCCGTGGTTGAAGCCGCCCTCGCGGTCCTCGTCCGGTTCGCCGGGCGCCTGCGCCACGCCGTCGAGGGTCAGGAACTCGGTCACGATCAACTTGCCCATTGGTCCGCTCCTCCGGTCACCGCTCGTCCCCCCGTCAGACCCGGCAACGACCCGCAACTCATCGCCGCCACCGAGCCGCTCTACTCGTGCCGGACGAGCCTGAAGGGCACCCCGTCGATCTCCGTGACGTACCCGATCACCGGCACCGGGTTCTTCAGTTCCGCGATCTCGACAAGCAATGCGGTGGCAGTGCCGGCGTAGGGCTCGGGCGGGTCGATCAGGGCGGTATCGCAGACCACCGTCGGCCACTGCTCGGGAGGACCGTCGTCCAGGTGCCAGCAGAGCAGATAGTCGAGGTTCACGGCTCCCCAGACCCGGAGGTCTCCCGGTGAGGTGCCGAAGTGGTACGGGAACCCTCCTGTGCACTCCGCCCTCTCGTTCATCGCGTGATGCCAGTTCCGCGCGTACCGGAGGAATTCCGGTACGCCCCAGTCGGAAGGATGAAGCACTTCCAGGAAGCCGAGGTTGCCGTGTGGGAAGCGCTCGACGAAGCGTCGGTAGTCCTCGGGAAAGGGGTGGCCGGCGGCCTCGGTGAGGGCCGGCCAGTCGACCTCGATTCCCGCCGACCCGTCCCAGTCGAGCAGGACGGCGAGCCGGTCCGTCGTCGGCGAAGCGCTCGGTGTCATTCGGCGACCTCCGGCAGATGATCGTAGATCGGGTGCACGCCCCGCCCCGTCTCCACAGTAAGGTCATCTCTTCGGCAGGCGTATGCCTCCGGAGTCCTCGAAGGTGGATTCGCCATGATCCCCGATCGGACTGAGACAAGCGTCCTCCTGGACGAGGCACTGGCGGGTGTGGCCGTCGCGTTCCAGGGCATGACGGCCCACGAGCAGGAGTCCAACTGCGAGTGCCACTGGGGCAGCGCGGAGGAACTGGCACTGCTGAAGACGCCGGACGTGCCGCTCGATGATGACCTGTTTCGTCGCACGTACTGGACCACGGACTGGCACTACCCCGGTCTGCTGCTGCGCCGGATCCTGCCCCAGGTGACCCAGCACCTCGTGGACGGCCGAATAGTGGCGACGGACGGGCTGGACAGCCTGGCGAACTTCTTCGCCGTCTCCCCCTGGCACGAGTGGCCGAGAGAGCAACAGGCCGCCCTGCGGAGATTCCTGAACGTCTGGTGGGTGCACGTCCTGGTCGAGCCCGACGCGAAGGTGCCCGCCCACGCAGCCCTGTCGTTCCTCGCCGAGGCCACCACAAAGCTCACCCCTTGGCTGGCCGACTGGGCGGAGGCGCTGGCTGACGAGCCGGCCCGGCGACAGCTGGTCGAGGCCATGGATGAGTGGATGTACGACCTGGGGGGCGACGCACTCCCGTGGTCGAGTTGGCACGACATCGACGCGTGGGCCCCCGCGCTGCAACTGTGGGTGATACGACACGCGCCGGCCGTCCTGCGCGAGCACAACGCGTCGGCCGAGCTGCTCGAGGACATCAGCAGGCTCAGCCGGCCCGATTCCGAGCGGTACGACAAGCCGCTCTCGCGGTGGCGCGCCGGGCGCCCGTGGCCTGAGTGACGTCGAAGGCCCTGGCTGGGACTTGCGTCCTGACCAGGGCCTTTCGCGTGGAGCGGGTGACGGGAATCGAACCCGCACTGTCAGCTTGGGAAGCTGATGTTCTGCCATTGAACTACACCCGCAGCGGCACCACTCTACCTGAAGGTCACCACCCCCGTGCAGTCAGGTGCGCGCGCCACCTCGGCGAGGTGGCGGCATCGGTGGGCGGTTGACCCCGCCACCTCCCCGAACTGGAGTGGATCAAGCACCCATCGGAGCCGACAGGCGCGAAGTTGCACGTCGGAAACGTATGGGCGTTCTCAAATGCGTCGATGGGATGTAACGTCTGCCCCACGTTTCCGAACCGGCGTGACACACCCCCTGCCACGCCGTCAGAAAGAGGTGGGCCCATGGGACTCCGTCCCAACCTGCTGACCCGGCGTACCGCCGGTGTCGCGACGTCGACCCTCGCGCTGCTGCTCAGCACCGCCGCCGTCGGCGTCGTCCCCGCTGCTTCGGCCTTCTCGGCCGCCCCGGACGGCGTCTGCGCCGAACCGGCCGACGCCCACGCCGACGAGCACGCGAACGCTCGCGTCGCGAAGGGCGGCAACGCCAAGCTGGACCCCAACCACCTGACCGCCAAGCAGGTCCGTGACCGTGAGGCCGACCTCGCCGCCGCGCAGCGCGAGCGGGCCGGCTTCCGGACCGGCGCCGTCGCTCCGCTGGCCACCGTGACGATCCCGGTCGTCGTACACGTCATCCAGGAGAACAGCACCCGGGCCGGCGGCAACATCACCGACTCGATGATCAACCAGCAGATCACCGTGCTGAACCAGGCGTACGCGGGCTCGACCGGCGGTGCCGCCACCGCGTTCGGGTTCCAGCTCACGAAGATCAACCGGGTGACCAACCCGTCGTGGTACCCGATCGTGCAGGGCTCCTCCGCCGAGCGCTCGATGAAGACCTCGCTGCGTGAGGGCGGCAAGAACACGCTGAACATCTACCTCGGCGAGCTGAGCGACAGCCTGCTGGGCTGGGCGACGTTCCCGAAACGGACGCTGGACAAGATGGACGGCGTGGTCGTGCTCAACGAGTCGCTGCCCGGCGGCACCGCGACCAACTACAACCAGGGTGACACCGGCACCCACGAGGTCGGCCACTGGCTGAACCTCTACCACACCTTCCAGGGCGGCTGCTCCGGCTCGGGCGACAGCGTCTCCGACACCCCGGCCGAGGCGTCCCCGGCGTACCAGTGCCCGACCGGCCGCGACACCTGCTCGACCGCCGGCAAGGACCCGATCACCAACTTCATGGACTACACGTACGACTCCTGCATGTACCAGTTCACCGCCGGTCAGGCGAGCCGCATGCTCACCGCGTGGAACGCCTACCGCGCAGCCTGACCGTCGTACCACGTACCGGTGCCGGCCCTGTCCTCGGACGGGGCCGGCACCGGTCGTTTCGGGGTCGGGGTCAGGCGGCCGGGCGGCGGGTGTCGAAGCCGTGCCGCCCGCGCCGACCCTCGGCGGCCACCCGCTCCCGCCGGGCCGGTTCGGCTCCGCGCGGGTCGAGCCAGACCCGCACCTGCGGCGGGGCGGCGCCGGGCTGGGCCACCGGGTCGCGCCGGGTCAGCATCGCCACCTCGACGGTGAACTCGAACAGCCGCCAGTCGCCCTGCGGCGACGCGCGGGCGATCCGGGCCAGCCGCGTCACGGTGGCCGGGTCGGTCACCGGCCGCGCGCGCCCCGCGATGTACGCCTCGTCGTCGCTCTCCTCCGGCGGGAACGAGTGCAGCGCGTAGCGGCCGTCGCGTTCGAGGTCGCGCCGCTTCGGCGAGTCGATGACGAAACACCAGAGACCGTCGGCGGTGATCACCGGGGAGACCGGGTGGACGCGGGGGCCACCGTCGGCGCGGACCGTGGCGAGGTAGCCGAAGCCCGGCCCGTACTGCTGCATCAGGAGGCGGATCTCGTCGGCGAGGCGGGGCTCGTCGGCGGCGAATTCGGACCAGGAAGCCATGTGGACACTCTATCGAACACGTGTACGAAGATGTAGTGCGACACGCAGGTCACCCGTACCGGTCGCTATGGTGTTCCGATGCTGCTCTCCGACCGCGACCTGATCTCCGAGATCAAGGCCGGCACGCTCGCGCTGGAGCCCTTCGAGCCCACGCTGGTGCAGCCGTCGAGCATCGACGTACGCCTGGACCGGCTGTTCCGGGTCTTCAACAACCACCTCTACACGCACATCGACCCGTCGGTCCAGCAGGACGACCTGACCTCGATGGTGGAGGTGCCCGAGGGCCAGCCGTTCGTGCTGCACCCGGGCGAGTTCGTGCTCGCCTCCACGCTCGAGGTGATCTCGCTGGGCGACCAGCTCGCGGGCCGGCTGGAGGGCAAGTCGAGCCTGGGGCGGCTGGGGCTGCTGACCCACTCGACAGCCGGTTTCATCGACCCCGGCTTCTCCGGTCACGTCACGCTGGAGCTGTCGAACGTGGCGAACCTGCCGATCACGCTCTGGCCGGGCATGAAGATCGGCCAGCTCTGCATCTTCCGGCTCTCCTCGCCGGCCGAGCACCCGTACGGCTCGGCCGTCTACGGCTCGCGTTACCAGGGGCAGCGCGGTCCGACGCCGAGCCGGTCCTGGCAGAGCTGGCGCACCTGGCCGACGCGCTGACGGCACGGCCGGGGCCCCGCCGTCACCGGCGGAGCCCCGGGCCACGACCTCAGCCGGGACGGCCGTAGCTGTTGATGTCGCCGTCGTCGACCCGCTTCATGGTGATGGGCTTGCCGGACTGGGAGGCGTGCACCACCCAGCCGTCGCCCACGTACATCGCCACGTGGTGCAGGTCGCTGTAGTAGAAGACGAGGTCACCGGCGCGCAGCTCGGCGCGGCTGATCCGCTTCGTCACGCCGTGCTGCTGGCGCGCGCTGTGCGGCAGCGAGACCCCGCCCTTGGCCCAGGCCGCCAAGGTGAGGCCCGAGCAGTCGAAGTGGTCGGGCCCGGCCGCGCCCCAGACATAGATCTTGCCGATCTGGGCGCAGGCGAACTTGACCGCCGCCCCGGCCGGGCCGCCGGGGTAGCCGGCCGGGCACGGCGCCGGGCGCAGCGGGCCGCCGCCGCCCTTGCCGTACACCTTGAGCCGCAGCTTCTCCAGCTTGGCGATCTCGGCGTCGATCTGCTTCTTCTTCGCCGCGAGCTGGGCCTCGGTACGGGCCAGCCCGGCGATCATCTCGTCCAGCGGCTTCTTCTTCGCCGCCAGTTCGTCGCGCAGCGCGGCGACGGAGCGCACCTGCTCGTGCTGGCGGTGCGCGAAGCGGTCCAGCAGTTCCAGGCCGGTGACCAGGTCACCGGGTGAGCGGCTGCCCAGCAGCGCGTTCACTGTGGAGAGGTTGTCGCCCTTGTAGGCGTCGGCGGCGAGTCCGCCGACCTGACCGAGCGCGGCGTCCACCCGGGCCTGGAGGGGTGCGATCTGCCGGCCGAGCGCGTCGGCCTGCTTGCGCCGCGCGGCGAGCTGCTCGCGTACGGCGTTGACCTGTTCGATGACCGGTTCGAGCTTGTTCCAGTCGCGGTCGATCTGGGCCTCGATCTCGGCGACCGAGGGTTCGGCGTGTGCCGCAGTGGCGCCGCCGGTCAGAACGACTGCGGTGCCGACCAGCGCGGCGAGGGCGGTGGTGAAGCGGGACCAGCGGGAACGCGGCGCGACGCTGGACCGGTCGGTGGACCGGTTCGACGACGGCCGCGGGGCATGGAGTGCCACCGGGCGTCCGTACTCCTTCTTCCGTACCGCCTACCGGGTTAGCTGACGGATTCGGGCGGGAAGGGAGCCGCCCTACCGCATCGCTGCGGATTCACCCCAGGTACCTGGTTCCCCGGCTCGCCCGGAGGCGACTCGGCGGTGTCGGACCGTCACCGACCGGGTTGGACGGTGAGACGTGCGGCCGACGATTCACCAGAGTAAGGACCACCGTTATCGATCCGCAACTTCCAGCGACGTGACACTCCGTACGCGATGAAGGGCCGCACCCGGAGCGGAGGTGAAATTTTCTTTCAAGGCTGATTACTCGCTGGAAAGGTATTGACCCCCGCGGGTGTGCGGAGTGAGGGTGGAGACGCAGTGACACCCATCCCTGTCCAGGAGGTTCGATGCACCTCTCCGCCCCGCCGTCGGGCAGACGGATACTGCTCGCCGCCGCAGTGGCGACAGCCACCGCGCTGGCGACGACCGGCCCGGTGACCGCCGCGCCGGACACGTCCGCGCCCGCGAGCGACAGGCAACAACAATACGCCGCCGCGGCGGCCGAGTACGGCGTGCCGCAGAACGTGCTGCTCGGTGTCTCCTATCTGGAGTCCCGCTGGGACACCCACCCCGGGCAGCCGAGCACGAGCGGCGGCTACGGCCCGATGCACCTGACCGACGCCGCGCACATCCTCGCCATGCCGGGCAGCGCCCACGTCGACGAGGACGAGGACCCGCGCGGCGACGACTCCCGGCCGCTGAAGCTCGACCCGGCCACCGCCGCCGCGCCGGAGCGGGAGACCCCGCTGCCGCCCGCCTCGCTCCAGACGCTCGACGCCGCCGCCGCGCTCACCGGGCTCGACGCGGGCACGCTGCGCACCGACCCGGCCGCGAACATCCGCGGTGGCGCGGCGCTGCTGGCGTCGTACCAGAAGGCTCTGGGTGGGCCGGTCGGCGCCGGCACCGACCCGGCGGCCTGGTACGGCGCGGTGGCCCGGTACTCCGGCGCGGACACCTCGGACGCCGCGGCGGCCTTCGCCGACGAGGTCTACGACCAGCTCGGCCAGGGCGCCAGCCGCACCACCGACGACGGCCAGCGGGTCACGCTCGCCGCCACCGCCGCGCAGCCGGACCGCTCCCGGCTGGCCCGCCTCGGCCTGCGCAACGCCGAGCGGCCGGACGGGCTGGAGTGCCCGGTACGGCTGGCCTGCGAGTGGATCCCCGCGCCGTACGAGCAGCTCAGCGACGACCCGGGCGACTACGGCAACCACGACCTGGGCGACCGGCCGAAGCAGCAGAAGATCGAGTACATCGTCATCCACGACACCGAGGGCTACTTCGGCCCGAGCGTCGACCTGGTGAAGCGGGCCGACTACCTGGGCTGGCACTACACGCTGCGCTCGGTGGACGGCTACATCGCCCAGCACATCAAGACCAAGGACGTGGGCTGGCACGCCGGCAACTGGTACGTCAACGCCAAGTCCATCGGCCTGGAGCACGAGGGCTTCGCCGGTCAGGGCACCTGGTACACCGAGGCGATGTACCGCACCTCCGCCAAGCTGGTGCGGCACCTGGCGCTCAAGCTCGGCATCCCGATGGACCGGCAGCACATCATCGGCCACGACAACGTGCCCGGCATCACCGCCGCCAACGTGGGCGGCATGCACTGGGACCCGGGACCGTACTGGGACTGGTCGCACTACTTCGACCTGATGAAGGCGCCGTTCCGCAGCACCGGCACGCCCCGTACCGGCCTGGTCACCATCGACCCGGACTTCGCCACCAACCGGCCGGCGTTCACCGGCTGCAACCAGCAGCCGCCCGGTGTCCCGACGCCCCGGCCGCCGGCCGAGCCGTGCCCGTCGCGCGGCTCCTCCGCGGTGATCCTGCGGACCGCGCCGAGCCCGGACGCCCCGCTCGTCAATGACCTCGGGCTGCGCCCGGACGGTACGCCGGACACCATGTACATCTCCGACCACGGCGCCCGCGCCTCCGCCGGTCAGACGTACGCGCTCGCCGGCCGGCAGGGTGACTGGACGGCGATCTGGTACCTCGGCCAGAAGGCGTGGTTCCTCAACCCGGCCTCCGCGCCGACCGCCAAGTGGGCCACCGGCTTCGTGGTGACCCCGCGGCCCGGCAAGGCCACCATCCCGGTGTACGGGCGGGCCTACCCGGAGCAGGCCGCCTACCCGGACACCATCCCGTACCAGACCATCTCGCCGCTGCAGTACACGTTCGCCGCGGGCCAGCGGTACGCGGTCGGCGGGGTGCTGCCCGGCGAGTACTACCGGGCGGTCTCGTTCGACGGTTCGGCACCGGGTGACCGGACCGTGGTCCGCGGCAAGAACAAGTACGTGCAGGTCCAGTTCGGTCACCGGATCATGTTCGTGAACCTGGACGACGTGCTGGTCCTGCCGTCCCCGGTCGGCACGCCAAGCTGACCTCTCCACGAGAACGCGAAAGCCCCCGGTCCCTGCGGACCGGGGGCTTTCCGTGTGACAGGGGTCAGGCGACCCGGACGAAGCCGGCGAGCGGCTGGGTGCTGATGCTCGACACCTGGACCGGTTTGCCGGTCCGTGGCGCGTGCACCATCACCCCGTTGCCGAGATAGAGCCCGACGTGGTGCAGGTCGGAACCGAAGAACACCAGGTCACCCGGTCTCGCCTCGGAGCGGGACACCTTGCGGCCCTCGTTCCACTGCGCGCCGGTGAAGTGGGTCAGCGAGATGCCCGCCGCCTTGTACGCGTACTGGGTGAGGCCGGAGCAGTCGAACGAGTTCGGGCCGGTGGCGCCCCACACGTACGGGTCGCCGACCTGGGCGCAGGCCGTCTTGATGGCGGTCCGCGCGGCGCTGCTCACCACACCGTCGATCTTCGGGCAGCCCGCCGGGCGGATCGAGGTCACCGGGAGCATGGCGGTCAGCCGCTTGATCTCCGAGTCGATCTGCTTCTTCTTCGCCGCGAGATCGTTCTGCTGCTTGATCTCCAGCGCGATCAGCGCGTCGAGCTTCTCCTTCTGCCTGTTGTACTCGTCGCGCACCTTGAGCACACCGGCGATCTGGCGGCGCTGGTCGTCGGCGATCCGGTCCAGCATGACCAGCTGCTCGGCCAGCGTGCCCGGCTTGGTGTTCACCAACAGTGCGCCCAGCTCCTGCGACGGGCCCTGGATGTAGTACCGGGCCGCGATGTCGCCGACCTTGTTCATGGCGAGCGTGGAGGCCAGCTCCAGCGGCACCATCTTGTCCTTCAGCGCCTTGGACTTCTTCTGGTTGGCGCGAAGCTGCGAGCGGACCTTGTTGAACTGCTCGATGGTGGGTTCGAGCTGCTGCCACTGCTTGTCGATCTGCGCGTCGATCTCGTCCACCGACGGCGCCGCGTGCGCCGGGGCGGTCAGCATTCCGGCGCCGACCGCGGCGGCCGCGACCAGGGTGACCAGACCGTGTACCACCCGTCGGAACCCGGCCCGCCGGCCGGGTGGAGCGCTCGGGGCGTGACGTTGAGGGGGCGTGGTTGCCACCGGCACGGACTCCTTTGCAACCGACCGCCGGGCGCCTCGCGAGAGGGAAGATCGAGGCAGACGACCCACAGCGGTCGGTGCCTCACATTAGGGAAGGCGTCCGATGGAATCAAGGCGACCGTTTGTTCAATCACGTATCCGCAATCGGTTGCACACCAAGGGTATTCAATTCATCTTCCCACGATGGCTGTCAATACGTCGTCGAGCGTCACCACACCCATCGGCCGGCGTCCGTCGCTGACCAGCACCATGTGGCGGCGTTCGCGGCGCATCGCGAGCAGCAGATCGGCGAGCGTACGGTCCGGCGGCACCACCGCCAGCGGCCGGTAGATCTCGGCCGGCACCGGCGCCCGGCGGCTCGCCCCGGCGTACCCGAGCACGTCCTTGACGTGCACGAAACCGAGCACCCGGCGGGTGGCCCGCTGCACCACCGGGAAGCGGGACCGGCCGGTACGGGTCGCCAGCACCTCCAGCGACGCCGGTGAGACGTCCTCGGCCACCGTGGTGACAGTGGACCAGGGTTGCAGCGCGTCCGCCGCGGTACGGCTGTGCAGGGCCAGCGCGCCGGTGATCCGGGCGTGCTCCTCGGCGTCCAGCAGTCCCTCGGTACGCGCCTGGGAGACCAGCCCGGCCAGTTCCTCGGCGGTGAAGACGGTCTTCACCGCGTCTGTCGCCTCCACCCGCCACCACCGCAGCACCTGCCGGGACGCCCACTTCATCGCCAGCAGCAGCGGCTTGGTGGCCAGGCAGAACGCCAGCATGGCCGGGCCGAGCCAGAGCGCCGACGGCTCCGGCCCAGCGAGCGTGATGTTCTTCGGCACCATCTCGCCGACCACCGTGTGCAGGAACACCACCACCGCGAGCGCGATGACGAACGACACCGGATGTACGGCCGAGGCGGGCAGCCCCAGGGCGGCGAACGCCGGCTCCAGCAGGTGCGCCAGCGCCGGCTCGGCGATCGCGCCGAGGCCCAGCGAGCAGACGGTGATGCCGAGCTGCGCCCCGGCGATCATCAGCGGGATCTGGTTCATCGCCGCCAGCGCCAGCCGGGCCCGCTTCGACGTCGCCGCCAGCGGTTCGATGACCGTACGGCGGGAGGCGATCAGCGCGAACTCGCTGCCCACGAAGAACGCGTTGCCGAGCAGCAACCCGACCGCGACGAGTAGTTCAGGCACCGTCGTCGGGCTCCTCGGGGCGTACCACCCGCACCTGCTCGATCCGGTGCCGGTCGACCTCCACCACTGTGAACTCGTACCCGGCCTCGTCGAGCGTCTCGCCCGGCACCGGGATGTGGCCGAGCCGCGCCATGAGGAACCCGCCGAGCGTCTCGTACGGCCCGTCGGGCAGCCGGAACCCGGTCTGCTCCACCAGTTCGTCGGCGCGCAGCACGCCGTCGGCCAGGACGGTGCGCTCGCCGCCGGGCACTGTGAGCTCCACCGGCCCGAAGCCGTCCACCGCGTCCGGGTCGAACTCGTCGGCGATCTCGCCCACCAGTTCCTCGACCAGATCCTCCACCGTCACCACACCGTCGGTGCCGCCGTACTCGTCCACCACGATCGCCAGGTCCGCCCCGGCGGCCTTGAGCGCGGCCAGCACCCCGTTCAGGTTGAGGCTCTCCGGGACGTACACCGGTTCCCGGGCCACGGCGGCGACAGTGGTGGCCGCCCGGCGGGCCAGCGGCACACCCAGCGCGTCCGGCACCCCGGCGACGCCGGTGACCAGGTCGAGCGTCTCCTCGTAGACCGGGAACCGGGTGCGGCCGGTCCGCCTGGACGCCTCCAGCAGCTCGGCCACGGTCGTGGTGGCGCGCAGCGCGGTGACGTCGACCCGGGGCGTCATCGCCTCGGCGGCCCGCTTGTCGCCGAAACGGATGGTGCGGCGCAGCAGCATCGCGGTGTCCGGCGGCAGCGCGCCGGCCCGGGCCGAGATGGCGGCGAGCAGGCCCAGTTCCTCCGGGGAGCGGGCGCTCGCCAGTTCCTCCTGCGGCTCCACGCCGAGGCGGCGCACGAGCCGGTTCGCGGATTCGTTCAGCAGCCGGATCAGCCAGCCGAACGTGCGGGAGAAGGCCCGCATCGGCGCTGCCGTGGCGAGCGCCGCCGGCATCGGGCGGGCCAGCGCGAGGTTCTTCGGCACCAGCTCGCCGAACAGCATCGAGATGAGCGTGGCGAGAGCCAGCGCGAGCAGGCCGGAGAAGCGTTCCGCGCCGCCGAGCGGGCGCAGCAGCGGCGCGAAGATCCGGGCCAGGGCGGGCTCGGCCAGGTAGCCGGTGAGCAACGCGGTGAGCGTGATGCCGAGCTGCGCGCCGGAGAGCTGGAAGGACAGTTCCCGCAACGCGCGGCGTACCGTGACGGCCCGGCCGTCGCCCTCGTCGGCCCGCCTGTCGATCTCCGCCCGGTCGACGGTGACCAGGGCGAACTCGGCCGCGACGAAGAACGCGTTGCCGGCGGTCAGCAGCACGAAACCGACCAGTGGCAACAGCGTCAGAAGCAGAAGGCCGTCGATGCGCGTGATTGTGGCACGCGGACGCCGATGGTGGACCCCCGTAGCGTGGTGCGCATGGACGGTCTGCTGCTCACCGACGAACTGGTCCTGCTCGCGTACGACGACGACGGCGCGAACCGGCTCGGCAGTCCGCACCTCGGCTACGGCCTCGCCGGGGCGGTGCTGCTGGAACTGGCCCTGGCCGGCCGGGTGGAGGTGGTGGACAAGCGGCTCGTGGTCACCGATCCCGCCCCGACCGGCGTACCGCTGCTGGACGAGGCGCTGGCGACTGTGGGGTCCGGCCGCCCGCGCAAGCCGAAGGACTGGATCGGCAAGCTCGCCAGGGGCCTGCCCGACCGGGTGCTCGGCGGGCTCGTCGACGGCGGGGTGCTGCGCCGGGAGTCCGACCGGGTGCTGCTGGTCTTCCCGCGTACCCGCTATCCCTCGCCGACCGGCGCGGAGCCGGCGGTGGAGACCGCGGCCCGGCAACGGATGACGACGGCGCTCACCACCGACGGCCCGGTCGACGCCCGGACCGCCGCGCTGCTCACGCTGACCCGCGCGGTCGGCCTGGACCGCAAGATCTTCCGCGAGCTGCCGAAGGAGCGGGTCAAGGCCCGGATCGAGGAGATCGCGGCGGGCGACTGGGCGTCGGCCGCCACCAAGAAGGCGATCGAGGAGATGCAGGCCGCGCTGATGATCGCGATGACCGCCGGGACGAGCGCCGCCATCATGACCACCACGACCAGCTGAACGCGACGGCGGCGGCACCGCACGGGTGCCGCCGCCGTCGTGGTCCGGCTCCTGCCGGGGTACGCCTCAGCTCGCGGCCGGCGCTACCTCCGGCTCACCGGCCGGGGCCTCGGGCTTGACCGAGCGCAGCAGCACGCTCGCCACGTCGACGACCTCGACCTGCTCGCCCGCGCCCTTGCCGTTCACGCCGTCGTTCAGCATCGTCGAGCAGAACGGGCAGCCGACCGCGATGGTCTTCGCCCCGGTGGACATGGCCTCCTCGACCCGGTCCACGTTGATCCGCTTGCCGATCTTCTCCTCCATCCACATCCGGGCGCCGCCGGCGCCGCAGCAGAAGGAGCGCTCGCTGTTGCGCGGCATCTCGGTCAGCTCGCCCTGGATCGAATCGCCGAGCACCTCGCGCGGCGCGGCGAAGATCCGGTTGTGGCGGCCCAGGTAGCACGGGTCGTGGTAGGTCACGCCGCCGTCGACCGGCTGGACCGGGGTGAGCTTGCCGGCGCTGACCAGGTGGGCCAGCAGCTGGGTGTGGTGCACGACCTCGAACTCGCCGCCGAGCTGGCCGTACTCGTTGCCCAGGGTGTTGAAGCAGTGCGGGCAGGTGGCGACGATCTTCCGCTTGCTCTTCTCGCGGCCCTCGAACGCCTCGTTCAGCGTCTCGACGTTCTGCTGGGCGAGCATCTGGAAGACGAACTCGTTGCCGATCCGCCGCGCCGGGTCGCCGGAGCAGGTCTCGCCCTCGCCCAGGATGGCGAACTTGACGCCCGCCTCGTTGAGCAGCGTGGCGACCGCGCGGGTGGTCTTCTTGGCCCGGTCCTCGAACGCGCCGGCGCAGCCGACCCAGAACAGGTACTCGAAGTCGTCGACCTCGCCGACGCGCGGCACCTCGAACCCGAGGCCCTTGGTCCAGTCCTCGCGGGTGTTCTGCGGGGCGCCCCACGGGTTGCCCTTGTTCTCCAGGTTGCGCAGCATGACGCCGGCCTCGGACGGGAAGCTCGACTCGATCAGCACCTGGTAGCGGCGCATGTCGACGATGTGGTCCACGTGCTCGATGTCGACCGGGCACTGCTCGACGCACGCGCCGCAGGTGGTGCAGGACCAGAGCACGTCCGGGTCGATGACGCCGCCCTCCTCGGCGGTGCCGATCAGCGGCCGGTCCGCCTCGGCCATCGCGAGCACGTCCACGCCGGCCAGCTGCTCCTGCGTGGCCTTCTCCTCGCCGGTCAGGTCCTTGCCGCCACCGGCCAGCAGGTACGGCGCCTTGGCGTACGCGTGGTCGCGCAGGCTCAGCACCAGCAGCTTCGGCGACAGCGGCTTGCCGGTGTTCCAGGCGGGGCACTGCGACTGGCAGCGACCGCACTCGGTGCAGGTGCTGAAGTCGAGCAGGCCCTTCCAGCTGAACTGCTCGACCTGGGCGACACCGAACTGGTCCTTCTCCGGGTCGGCCTCCTCGAAGTCCAGCGGCTTGCCCTCGCTGGTCATCGGGCGCAGCGGGCCCAGGCCGGAACCGGCCGGCTTCTCCGGGTCGCGCTTGAAGAAGATGTTCGGGAAGGCCAGGAAGCGGTGCCAGGCCACGCCCATTGTGACGTTCAGCGAGATCACGATGAGCCAGGTCATCGAAATCATGATCTTGATGAGCGCGGCGACGCTGACGCCCGCCTCCCAGTTCGGGAGGACCGAGCCGACCGCGTGGCTGAGCGGGGCGGCCCAGACCGGGTACTCGAAGTGGTCGGTGGCGACCTTGAAGCCGCGGATCACGAACCCGAAGATCAGGACCAGCAGGACGACCCACTCGACGAAGTAGCCCTGCCACATGGTCGAGCCGGTGAACCGGGAGCGGTTCTCCGCGCGGCCCGGCCGGTTGCGCAGCCGGATCGCCATCAGCACCCCGATGCCGACCAGGCCGAGGATGCCGATCCACTCGGTGACCAGGCCGAAGATCGTCCAGTGCCCGATGATCGGCAGCCCGCCGCCGGTGGAGACCACCTCGAAGTAGGCCTCCAGCACCAGCAGCGACAGCACGATGAAGCCGACCATCACGAACCAGTGGGCGGCGCCGACCACGCTCCACTTGAGCATGCGGGTGTGACCGGCGGTCTCCACCAGCATCTTCTTCGTACGCGCGCCCTTGTCGCCGAACCGCTCCGGCGCGGGCTGGCCGAGCCGGATGACGGCGGTCATCTTCATGACCGCACGCACCGCAAGCCACACCGCAACGGCGGTGATGGCGGCCGCGAGGATCGTGGTGACGATCTGGACGCTGCCCATCGAGTTGGCCTCCCGGTCTGCTGCTTTGTGCGTGCAGCCTACGCGCAAGGTTACCCAGCAGTAACGTGAGTCTTCTCGCACCAGGCCACGCCGCCCTGCGCACACCATAGGTGGACCGGCACCGAAGCGCCGTGCAGGGGCGGCGTGGCGTGACCTACGCCGGGGCGGGGCAGCGCCGGATCAGCGCCAGCGGGAGAGCAGGATCAGCGACGAGACCATCGCGCCGAAGCCCACGGCGAGGTTCCAGTAACCCCAGCTGGCGACCGGGTACGCCTGCTCGGAGAGGTAGTAGAGCACCAGCCAGCCGATGCCCACCACGATCAGCGCGACCGCGGTAGCGGGCAGCCAGATGGGGCTAGGCTTGCGCGTCGACGCCGTCGCCGTCGGACGGACGTCCGTCGGCGGGGTGTACACCTTCTTCTTGCGGACCTGAGACTTGGGCACGACGCTCTCCAGAGGGGGGTACGACCTCGTCCGGCCTGACAACCGGGCGCGAGGGCGACGGTCCATGGCCAATAATGTTCGACAGCTAGCGTAGTCCCGACGGACCGTCCAGGCCACGAATGGGGCCAGGCCGGTGCACTCAGTAACCGGAAAGAGCGGACTTTCCGGGTCGAGCAGGTCGGCTCGCACCGGCGCGGGCCGGAACGAGACGACGGGAAAGGGAACGCCCGGTGGAGTACACGTCCGGCGCCGCCTCCTGGCAGAAGGTCCTCCGCCGCGCGGCAGCCGCCCTGCTGCCCCGGCGCGCACGCCAGCGCCGCCCCGGCTGGTCCGTCGGCGTGCCCCTGATCGCCGCCGCGGCCGGTCTGCTGTTCACCACCACCGCCACCACCGCGGGCGGCACCTCCCTGCGTGAGGACCGCCGGCCCCAGCTCACCCAGCTGATCGAGGACCGCCGCGAGGAGGTCGCCGCCAGCGAGGCGAAGGCCGCCCGGCTCCGCGCCGAGGTGGAGGAGCAGACCGAAGCGCTCGCCGGCGCCGACGGGCCGATCAAGACCGAGCGGGACCGGGCCGCCGCGAGCCGGCAGGGCGCCGGGTTCACCGCGCTCACCGGCAGCGGCGTGACAGTCGAGCTGAACGACGCCGACCGCCGGCCCGACCAGCCGCTGCCGAAGGGCGCCAGCAACGACGACCTGGTGGTGCACCAGGGCGACGTCCAGGCGGTCGTCAACGCGCTCTGGGCCGGCGGCGCGGAGGCCATGTCAATCATGAACGTCCGCGTGCTGAGCACCAGCGCGGTACGCTGCGTCGGTAACACCCTGCTGCTGCACGGCCGGGTGTACTCCCCTCCTTTCAAGATCGTGGCAATCGGCGATCCCGCGGAACTCCAGCGGGCGCTCGCCGCCTCTGAGGGAGTGCGGGTGTTCAAGGAAGTGGCCGACCACTACCAACTCGGGTACGCCGAGCGCGTCTCCACAGTCACCGTGCCCGCGTTCGAGGACTCCACCGCGTTGCAGTCGGCGACGGTGCCCCGGTGACCGGCGGCGACCCCCGGGAACGCGCCGGCCACGACCGCCGGGAGGAGCCCACCGCGTTCCTTCCCCGCGTCGAGCGTCCGGCCCCGGCGTCGCCACAGCCGCTCGACCTGCCCTGGCCGGACGCCGGCCCGGCCCACACCGCCCCGGCCCGACGCGGCCGGGACACCCGGCCGCCCGTCCCACCGCCTTCCGCGCCACGGACCGCCCCGCCGGTCGCTCCGCCGCCGCCGTGGCCGGGCGGTCAGGCGCATCAACCGGCGAGCGCCCCCCGCCCCGAGGCCGACCCCCGGTTCCGCCCCCCGGCGAGCGAGCTTCCCCCCAGGGGTACGCCCCACCCGGCCGGCCCTGCGCACCAGGGCGCCGGACACCACGGCCCTACGCAGAACGGCCCCGCGCCCCACGGAGCGGCGCCCCGGGGTGGTCCCGCCCCCGGGGTGCGCCCGGCCGCGCCCGGCGACGTCGCACACCGGCCGGGCGGGCGCCAGTCGCGACCGGAGGGGTACGGACCGGCGGGACAGCCGTACGCCGTCCGCCATTCCACAGGTGGGGCGATCCCGCCCGAGCGTGGTGGCCGCGGTGGGCAGCCACCGCAGAACGGCACCCGCCCGTGGGAGGCCGGCGGACGCCCGCCGGAGGACGGTCGCCGAACGGCGGGGGGTGAGGGACGGCCGCCCGGCGTACCCCCTCTCGGTGGGCCGACCGGCGCGGACCGGAACCCTCCGGCCGACAGCGGCGCCACGGCGGTGCTGCCCGCCGTCACCCGCCCACCCGCGGACCCCCGCCTGGACGCCACCGGGCTGATGGGCGCGGTGCCCCCGCCCCCCGAGAACGGGGACGGCGGTGGCGCCGAACCGCCCGCCGAGCCGCCCCGCCCTCGGCGCGGCGAGCGGGTGGTGCAACTGCGGCCCGAGCAGACCGGCGACGGCTACCGCAGCGTCTACTCCGAGCTGACCCGCCCCACAGTCGGCTCCCGGCTGCGCACCGTCGTGCGGGGCACCGGCGAACTGCTGATCACCTTCGGGCTGGTGGTGCTCCTGTTCGCCGGGTACGAGATCTGGGGCAAGGCGGTCATCGTCGAGGCCCACCAGAACGACCTGAACAGCCAGCTCGCCCAGGAGTGGGACGCGGCGGCGGACCCGACCGTCGGTCCGACCACCGGGCCGACGGTGAAGCCGAAGCCACCGGCGGAGGGCAGGCCGGTCGCCGGCCTCTACATCCCCAAGTTCGACAAGCACTGGGTGGTGGTCGAGGGGGTCAGCCCGGAGGACATCCGGTACGCGCCGGGCCGCTACCCGGACAGTGCCATGCCCGGCGAGGTGGGCAACTTCTCCGTCGCCGGCCACCGGATCCGCTCCACGTTCTGGCGGCTGGACGAGATGAAGACCGGCGACGCGATAGTGGTCGAGACCAAGACGGAGTGGCTCGTCTACCGGGTATACCAGCAGCGGATCGTCAAGCCGTCCCAGGTGGAGGTGGTCGCGCCGGTGCCCGGCAAACCGGGTCAGAAGCCCACCGAGAAGCTGCTGACGCTCACCACCTGCAACCCGAAGTTCGACAACTACCAACGGTTGATCATCCACGCCCGGCTGGACCACACGCAGGCCAAGTCGGCGGGCCGTCCGGCCGAGTTGGAGGCGTGAGCCGTGTACTCGTGGATCTGGCGCAAACTGCCGTTCGGGCTGCCCGGCAAGCTGTTCGGCTCGCTGGTGCTGGCCACCGCCACCGTCGCGCTGCTCTGGTTCGTGGTCTTCCCGTGGGCCGAGCCGCTGCTGCCCTTCGACGACGTGCAGGTCACGCAGGACTCCGGCGTACCGGGTGACGGTGGGATCACCGAACCGACCGGGCTGCCCGGCGAGGAGGAGCTGCCGTACAGCACCGAGACGAACAACGCCCCACCCTCCACCCCGAACAGGTGACAGCGATGCGCGTACTGGTGATCGACAACTACGACTCGTTCGTCTTCAACCTCGTGCAGTACCTCGGCCAGCTCGGTGCCGACTGCGAGGTGCGGCGCAACGACGAGATCGACGTCGCCGAGGTGGGCCGCGCCGGCGCCGCAGGTGTCCTGCTGTCGCCCGGGCCGGGCAGCCCGGACCGGGCCGGCATCTGCCTGGACGTGATCCGGGAGTACGCCGGCAAGCTCCCGATCTTCGGCGTCTGCCTCGGTCACCAGGCGATCGGCGAGGCGTTCGGCGCGACAGTCGCCCGCGCTCCGGAACTGCTGCACGGCAAGACCTCGGAGGTACGCCACGACGGCGTGGGCGTGCTCGCCGGGCTGCCCGACCCGTTCACCGCCACCCGCTACCACTCGCTGGCCGTCCTGCCCGAGACGCTCCCCGACGAGCTGGAGGTCACCGGCCGGACCGCTTCCGGTGTGGTGATGGCGATGCGGCACCGCACGTTGCCGCTCGAGGGCGTGCAGTTCCACCCGGAGTCGGTGCTGACCGAGGGCGGTCACCTGATGCTGGCGAACTGGCTCGCCGCCTGCGGCTTCCCGGCGGCGCTGGAGCGCGCCCCGGAGCTGGCCGCCGAGGTCGACGCCCGCCGCCGAGCCGCCTTCTCCCCAGCCTGACCCCCGCGCTTCCCGCCCCACCCCCGCGCGGGGTCCCGCCCGCCCCCTCTCCGTCGATCATGAAGTTGGCGGGGACAAATCGGACGCCCGGTACCGCTAACTTCATGATCGACGCAGACATGGGCGCGGCGGCGGCCCCGGGATCGGGGACGCCGCCGCGTCGGTCGGTCAGGTGGTGGTCAGCGGTCGGTGCGGGTCGGGGTCACGGGCGGGAACGGGAAGCCGCTGCCGCCGCCGTTGCCGCCGCCACCGTTGCCCGGCGTGCTCGGGGACGTGCTGGGGGAGCCGCTCGGCGTCGGGCTGGTCGGCTCCTCCTCACGCGGCACGTCGACCCGGATGGTCACCCGCTCGCCCTTGGCCAGGCTGGTCCCGGCGGCCGGCGACTGGCTGCTGACCTTGCCCGCCTCGGCCGGGTCGACCTCGTCGCCCTCCTGGACCCGGACCTCGTAGCCGGCCTCCTTGAGCCGCTGCTTCGCCTGGTCCTCGGTGTAGCCGCGGACGTTCGGCACCTCGCTGACGTTGCCCAGGGAGACCTTGAGCGTCACCTTGCTGCCCTCGGCGACCGCGCTGCCTTCCTTCGGCGAAACGTCGACGACCTGGTCCTTCGGCAGGCTGCTGTTGACGGTCTCGCGCACCGGGGTCAGCCCGAGTTCGGTCAGACGGTCCTTCGCGGCGTCGAACGTGCCGCCCCTCAGGTTGGTGGGGATGGTCACCTGGCCGGGGCCGGTGCAGACGTTGACGGTGACCTCGGTGTCCTTCTCCACCCGCTGGCCGAACGACGGGCTCTGGTCGACCACCGAGCCCTTCTCGCACGTGGTGTTCTGCACCGGGTCGCCAGTGGTGAACCGCAGCCCCGCCTGGGTGAGCGCCGCCTGCGCCTCGGCCTGCGAACGGCCCACCACCTGCGGCACCGACACCTTCTCGTTGCCGGCCTGGTTGAGCCAGAGCGCGGTGCCGAGCGCGATCACCGCGAGCACACCGAGCGCGGCGAACGCGGCGATGACCCAGGACGAACTCTTGCGCTTGCCCGGATCACCCACCCGCGCCACCGGCTGCTGGCGGGTCTGCGGGCCCATCATCTGGGTCTGCTGCGCCTGGTGGTACCCGCCGCCCGCGGCGGCGCCCATCGGCATGGTCTCGTCGGCCGGCATCACCGGGGTGGCGAGCACCGGCCGCCCGGCGGCGGCGCGGAGCAGGTCCGCCCGCATCTCGCCGGCGCTCTGGTAGCGGTTGAGCGGGTTCTTCGACAGCGCCTTGAGCACGATGGCGTCGACAGCGGGGTTGACGTCCGGATTGATCGTGCTCGGCGTCGGCGGCTGTTCCCGTACGTGCTGGTACGCGACGCTGACCGGGCTGTCCCCGACGAACGGCGGGTGGCCGCAGAGCAGCTCGAACAGCACGCAGCCGGCCGCGTAGACGTCGGAGCGGGCGTCGACCGCCTCGCCGCGCGCCTGCTCCGGGGAGAGGTACTGCGCGGTGCCGATGACCGCACTGGTCTGCGTCATCGTGGTGGCGCCGCTGGCGAGCGCCCGGGCGATGCCGAAGTCCATCACCTTGACCTGGCCGGTCTGGGTGAGCATCACGTTTCCGGGCTTGATGTCCCGGTGGATGATCCCGTGCCGGTGGCTGAACTCCAGCGCGGCGCACATGTCGGCGCAGATCTCCAGCGCCCGGCGCGGCTGGAGCCGTCCCTCGACGCCGAGGACCTCCTTGAGGGTCCGGCCGTTGACGAACTCCATCACGATGAACGGCAGGGTCTCGCCCGTGGGGCCGGTTTCCTCGCCGGTGTCGTAGACGGCGACGATGGCCGGGTGGTTGAGCGAGGCGGCGTTCTGCGCCTCACGGCGGAACCGCATCTGGAACGTGGCATCCCGGGCCAGATCGGCACGGAGCATCTTGATCGCGACATCCCGCCCGAGCCGGAGGTCACGGCCGCGGTGCACCTCGGCCATGCCGCCGTAGCCCAGCAGCTCGCCGACCTGATACCTGCCACCGAGCAGGCGGGCCTGCGCTGTCATCGCGTCTCTCGTCCTTCGCTCGTCGTCGTACCGCCGCCGGCCGGCAGGAGGCGTACCTCACGACGGTACGACGTGCGGACCGGATAGTCGCCTCCGTACGCCCGCACCGCGCCGGAGGTCACGCTCACACTCGCCGGCGCGGCTGCGGTATCACCGTATTTCCGGTACAGGAACGAAATCACGCCCGAGCAGAGGATGACCAGCACGGCCACCACGATCGCCGTCGTCCACAGCCCGGACCGGGAGCGCCGGGGCGGGGCGGCGGCGGGCGGTCGCGCGTACCCCAGGGGGTTGTGCTGAGGCACGGGGCGTGGCTGCGGCACGGGGGCCGCGCCGCGCGGCGCCACCGGCGGGCGGGGCTGCGGGACGGGATGCGCGACAACTGCTGGCCGCGGCGCGGCGAGAGGCGGGCGCGCCGGGGACACGGGCGGCCGGGGCTGTGGGTGCGGGACCGCGGCCGGCGGCTGCGGGCGCGGCACGGCGGTCGGCACCTGCGCCCGCGCGACCGGCGCGGCGGGCGAGGCGGGTACGCCGGAGATCGGGTGCCCGACGCGGGCCGCCTGGGAGAGCGCGAGCTTGGCCTGCCGGGCGATGCTCGCCAGCGCGGCGGCGCTCGGCCAGCGGGCGGCCGGGTCCTTCGCCATAGCCCGCTCCACGATCGCCCGGACCTGCGGCGGGATGTCCGGCGGAAGCGCCCGCGGGGTGTCCCGCACGTGCTTCATGGCGATTTCGAGGGGGTTGTCCCCTTCGAACGGGCGGCGGCCGGCCAGGCACTGGTACGCGACCACGCCCAGCGCGTAGACGTCCGAGGCGGGCGTGGCGACAGCGCCGGTGGCCTGCTCCGGCGAGATGTACGAGGCGGTGCCGAGCACCGAGCCGGCGGCGGTGAGCTGGCCGACCAGGTCCGAGCGGGCGATACCGAAGTCGGTGAGCACGAGCGTGCCGTTCGGCCGGACCAGCAGGTTGCCGGGCTTCACGTCGCGGTGCACGATGCCCTTCTCGTGCGCCGCGTGCAACGCGTCGGCGGCCTGCGCCAGCAACGCCATCGTGCGCGCCGGGGTCAGCCGGCCGACGCGGCTGAGCGTGGCGGAGAGCGCGTCGCCCTCGACGTACTCCATCACCAGGAACGCGATGTGCTGGTCGCTGCCGAAGTCGTAGACGTCGACCACGCCGGGGTGGTTGATGGTGGCCATCGTCCGGGCCTCGCCGCGGAACCGCTCGGCGAAGCCCGGTTCGTCCAGCAGCGCCGGGAGCAGGCTCTTGACCGCGACGGTACGGCCCAGCACCTGGTCGGTGCCGCGCCACACGTCGCCCATGCCACCGCTGGCGATCCGCTCGTCGAGGCGGTAGCGGTTGCCGAGCTTCACTCCCGGACCGAGCACGTCAGCGCCTCCCGGAGTCGGCGATCGCCGCCGCCATGATCCGGCCGGCGATACGGGCCGCCTCGGCGCTGCCGCCGCTGCCCGCCTGCTCCAGCTCGACACAGACCGCGGAGAGCGGCGTGCCGTCCTTGTCCAGCGCGAAGCCGATGAACCAGCCGTGGTCCGGGGTGTTCGGGCCGGACTGGGCGGTACCGGTCTTGCCGCCGACCACGAAGCCGTCGATGGCGGCCCGGCGGCCGGTGCCCTCCTTCACCACGTTCTGCATCATGTCGCGCAGGTCGGCGGCGACCTGACCGCTGATCGGGCGGCGCAGCTCGCGCGGCTGGGCGGCGTCGTAGACGGTGGTGCGGTCCGGCCCGAGCAGCTGCTTGACCAGGTAAGGACGCATCTGCTTGCCGTCCTTGTTCGCCACCGCGGCGGCGATCATCGCGCCCTGCAACGGGGTCATCCGCACGTTGTTCTGGCCGATCGAGGACTGCGCCAGCGCGGCCTGGTCGGTGCTGCCGTCCGGGTTCTGCATGTCGCCGGTGCGGCTGGCCGCCACCGGCAGGCCGCCCTCGCCGAGCTGGCCGACGTTGAGGTCCTCCTGCTCGAAGCCGAACTGCTTCGCCTTCTCCTTGACCTTGTCCGCGCCGAGGCGGACGCCGAGCTGGGCGAAGCCGGTGTTGCAGGACTCGGTCACCGCCTCCCGCAGCGTGACCTGCGACTCGGGGCAGATCGACGGCGCCGCGTTGCGGATCGGCTGGCCCGCGCCGGGCGCGGTGTAGCTGGAGCCGGCCGGGATGCGGGTCTGCTGGCCGACTCCGTTCTCCAGCGCCGCCGCGGCCATGACGATCTTGAAGGTGGAACCCGGCGGCAGTGTCTCGGACAGGGCCCGGTTCGCCAGCGGCCGGTCCTTGTCCTTCTCCAGCGTGTTGTACGCCCGGTCCGCCTCGGTGCTGTTGTGGCTGGCCAGCGGGTTCGGGTCGAAGCTCGGCATGGAGACGAGCGCCTGCACCGCGCCGGTACGCGGGTCGATCGCGATGGCCGCGCCCTTGGTCGCGCCGACCTGGTTGTCGTTCAGCTGCTTGAACGCCGTCTCCTGGGCCCGCTTGGAGAGCGTCAGCAGCACGTTGCCGCCACCGGTCTCGTCACCGGTGAACATGTCCTTGATCCGGCTGGCGATGAGCGCGTCGCTGGTGCCGGCCAGGAAGTCGTTCTCCACCCGCTCGATGCCGCTCGCGCTGCCGTTGACCGGCTTCCAGCCGAGCACGTGCGCGTACATCGCCCCGCCCGGATAGGTGCGCTGGTACTTCAGCTCACCACCGGTCTCCTTGCTGACCGCGTACGCGGTGCCGCCGACCTCGATGTTGCCGCGCTTGCGGTCGTACTCGGCGACCTGGACCCGGCCGTTGTAGTCGCTGTTGCGGTACTCGTCGGCCTTGTACGCCTGGATCCAGTTCAGGTTGGCGAACAGCAGCCCGAACAGGACCATCACGACAACGCCGACGCGGCGCAGGGGGGCGTTCACGGCCGGATCACCTCCGTCTGGGCGCCGTGCAACTGCTCGGGCGGACCACCGGCGGGCCGGGCGGCCGGACCACCGCCGCCGGTCACCGGGCGGCGGGCGCCGTCGGAGACCCGCAGCAGCACCGCGATGAGCAGCCAGTTCGCCATCAGCGAGGAGCCACCGGCGGACAGGAACGGGGTGGTCTGACCGGTCAACGGGATGAGCTTGCTGATGCCGCCGACGATGACGAAGACCTGCAGACCCAGCGTGAACGCCAGACCACCGGCGAGCAGCTTGCCGAACGAGTCACGTACCGCCAGCGCGGCCCGCAGGCCCCGCTCCACGATCAGCAGGTAGATCACCAGCAGCGCGGAGAGACCGAACAGGCCGATCTCCTCACCGATGCCGGCGAAGATGAAGTCGGTCTGCACCTCGGGCAGCAGCGCCGGCTGGCCGCCGCCCGGCCCGGCCCCGAACAGGCCGCCGGTGCCGAGCGTGAGCAGACCCTGCACCAGCTGGTAGCCCCTGTCGTACGGCTCGGCGAACGGGTCCAGCCAGATCTGCGCCCGGTCGTAGAAGTTCGCGAACGGACCGCCCACGGTGCTGCCCAGCACGTACGCCAGGTAGGCGCCGCCGAAGAACAGGATCAGACCGATGAGCAGCCAGCTCACCCGCTCGGTGGCGATGTAGAGCGTCACCACGAACATGCCGAAGTAGAGCAGCGACGTGCCCAGGTCCTTCTCGAAGATCAGGACCAGGAGGCTGACCAGCCACACCACGAGCACCGGGCCGAGGTCACGCCCGCGCGGGAAGTCGATGCCCAGCACGCGCCGGCTCGCGAGTGAGAGCACCTCGCGCTTGCGCACCAGGTAGTAGGCGAAGAACGTGAGCAGGGTCAGCTTGGCGAACTCACCCGGCTGGATCTGCCCCAGGCCGGGCACGATGATCCAGAGCTTGGCGCCGTTGATCTCGGAGAACCGCGACGGCAGCAACGCCGGGATCATCACCAGCACGATGCCGGCCAGGCCCAGGGTGTACGCGTACCGGGACAACGACCGGTGGTCCCGCAGGATCGCCAGCAGCCCGGCCGCCAGCACCACGGCGGCCAGCGTCCAGGCGAGCTGCCGGCCACCGGTGCCGGCGAAGATGGCCAGGTCCTCCCGCTCTGCGGGCGTGGCCTTGGCCAGGTCGTACCGGCGCAGGAAGCCGACCCCGATGCCGTTGAGCAGCGCCACCGCCGGCAGCAGCGCCGGATCGGCGAACGGCGCCAGCCAGCGGATCACCAGGTGCAGGCCGAGGAAGACCAGCCCCAGCGCGGCGGCCGGGATCCAGAAGTCGGGCGTGATCGTGTCCAGCGCCTTCGCCTCGACCATCGCCGCGTACGCCGCCACGAGCACCATGGCGAGCAGGAGCAGCGACAGCTCGGCGTTACGCCGGGACCGGGCCAGGCGTACGCCGGACTGCTCGCCCGTCGAAGCGGGCGAGGCGGCCGGTACGGCGGCTGCGGTCACGGATACGTCCTCGGGATCGAGCCGGCACTCACTCCGGCGACCGGCAACCCGCCGGGTCGGCCGGCGGAACGGTGTCGGAGGGTACGGCGTCGGGCGTGATGGTCGTCAGCGGCGTCGGCGCGCCGGGACTCGGTGAGCCGACCGGCGGAACGGACGGTGCGGGACTGCCGCTGACCTGCGGGTTCAGCCCACCCGCTGCCGGGCTGGGGCTGGTCGCACCGGGCGACGGGTCGGGCGGGCAGAGCGGCTTGAGGTTCGGGTTCGCCGGGTCGTCGCTGGTCAGCTCCGCCAGCCGGCGCTCCGCGTCCGGCTCGTTGCGGGCCTGGATGCCCTGCTTCACCCGCTCCTGGGCGGCGAGGGTGAGGTCGTCGAGCCGGGACTCGCTGCGCTCGTGCACGTTCGACAGGTCCAGTCCGGCGACCTGGCCGGGCACCCCGCGGAAGACGGCCAGCTGACCGTCGTCGGTGGCGCCGACGTAGAACTGCCGCTGGGTGTACGTCCACCCGCCGAACGCGCCACCGCCGACGATCACCGCGAGCGCCAGCACCATGGCGACGGTACGCAGCGGCCGCCGACGGCGACGCTCCGGCTCGTCGTCGCGGTTGTCCGCCGGCTCCTCCGGCGCGGGCGGCCGGGGGGCGGACAGCGCCGAGGCGCGGGCCGCCGGGGTGGAGTCGTCGGCCGAGGTCGCCATGCCCCGGTCGCGGGCGGCGGCGCCGCCCACGATCGGGGACGCCTCGACGATGTCCTGGTCGGTGGCGTCGGCGATGATCACCGTGATGTTGTCCGGGCCGCCGCCGCGCAGCGCGAGCTGCACCAGGCGTTCCACGCAGCGCTGCGGGTCGGGGTACTCCCGCATGGTGTCCGCGATGGTCTCCGCGCTGACCACGCCGGAGAGCCCGTCGGAGCAGATCAGGTAGCGGTCGCCGGGCAGCACCTGGCGGACGCTGTACTCCGGGTCGATGTCGCGGCCGTCGAGCGCCCGGGTGAGCAGCGAGCGCTGGGGGTGGCTGCTCGCCTCCTCCGCGCTGATCCGGCCCTCGTCGACGAGCATCTGGACGTACGTGTCGTCCTTGGTGATCTGCGCGAACTCACCGTTGCGCAGGAGATAGGCCCGGGAGTCACCGATGTGGACCATGCCGAGCTTGCTGCCGGAGAAGAGGGTCGCGGTGAGCGTCGTGCCCATCCCCTCCAGCTGCGGGTTGGCGTCCACGGTGTCGCGGAGCTGCTGGTTGGCGGTGCCCACGGCGGAGCGGAGCGCGTCGACCAGGGCGTCACCGGGGACGTCCTCGTCGAGCGGCGCCATGGCACCGATGACGATGTTGCTGGCGACGTCACCGGCGGCCATGCCGCCCATGCCGTCGGCCACGGCGAGCAGCCGCGGTCCGGCGTAGACGGAATCCTGGTTGCCGTCTCGGATCAGACCGCGGTCGCTGTGGGCCGCGTAGCGCAGGGTCAGAGTCATGGCCGTAATTCGAGGGAAGTGCGGCCGATCCGGATCGGCACGCCGAGGGGGACGGGGGTTGGTCCGGTGACCTTAGCGCGATCGAGATAGGTGCCGTTAGTCGATCCGAGGTCCTCGACGTACCACTGCCCGTCGCGGGGCACCAGCCGGGCGTGTCGCGCCGAGGCGTAGTCGTCGGTGATCACCAGGGTCGAGTCCTCCGCCCGGCCGATGGTGATCTGGGCCTCTCCGAGCGTGATCCGGGTGCCGGCGAGCTGACCGGCGGTGACCACCAACTGGTGGGCGGCCCGGCCGCGCTTGGCCTTCGCCGGCTTCCCCGGCTGCCCGGTCGACGCGCCGATCCCCCGCGGCGCGGCCACCAGCTTGCCCGACCGGGCACCGGCGAAGAGGTCCCGGCGGATCACGCCGACCACCGTGAACACGAAGATCCACAGCAGGATGAGGAACCCGAACCGGGCGACGGTGATGACCAGTTCCGGCAACGCGGGTCAGCCGTCCACGCGGAAGGTCAGCGTCGTGGTGCCGAGCTGGATCATGTCGCCGGGGTTGAGGGCGACCGCCGACACCCGCTGGCCGTTGACCATCGTGCCGTTGGTGGAGCCCAGGTCGGTCAGCACCACCTGGCCGCCGTCGAAGTCCAGCCGGGCGTGGCGCCGGGAGATGCCGACGTCGGGCAGGCGCAGGTTGGCCTGGTCGCCGCGGCCGATCACGGTCGAGCCCATCTGGAGCGGGTAGGTGCGGCCGTCGCCGGAGACCAAGCGGACGTTGCGGCCACCGCCGTGACCGGGCGGAGGGCCGTAGCCGCCACCCTGGTCGTACGCCGGGTACGCCGGGCCGGCGTCGTAGCCGCCGGGCGCGGAGACCGGGGCGACGTCGCCGCCGGTGTACACCTCGGCGGTGACCCGGAACATGCCGGTGTCCAGGCCTTCACCGCGTTCGACCTCGACGATCACGTCGCCGTAGACCGTCCACGCCTGCTCGCCGATGAACTCGGCCTGCGACTGCGCCAGCTCCTGGGCCAGCGCGGCAGCGTACGGCGCCAGCCGACTGTGGTCGTAGGGCGAGAGATCGATCACGTAGCGGTTGGGCACAAGGGTGCGCCCACCGGCCAGGATCGCCTTGTGCGCCTCGGCCTCCCGCTGCATGGCGTTGAGGATCTCCACGGGGTGGACCACCCCTTTGAAGACCTTGGCGAAGGCCCCCTCGACCAGGCCTTCCAGACGCTTCTCGAAGCGTTGCAGCACGCTCACCGGCTCCTCCTCGGGTCCCGAGGCAATGATGGTATCCGGACACCGCCTCCGCAGCTCACACGCCGCTCGGCCGGCTGCCGTCGGCCCGTTCGTGACCAGGCCCGCGAGCGTGCTAAAGTTTCGCCCGCCACGAGCGGTGATCGTTCGTGGCGTGGCCAGTGGACAGCGTAATATGTCCCGGCACCCGCCGCAGATGGCGGGCGCGGGATGCGATATGGTGTTCCGGGTCGTGCCACGGGGATGTGGCGGAATGGCAGACGCGCACGGTTCAGGTCCGTGTGTCCGAAAGGACGTGGGGGTTCAACTCCCCCCATCCCCACCAGAACAAGGGCTCCGCACACAGCGGGGCCCTTGCTTCGTATCGGGGCGTTCCGGACGTCACGCTATGCTCCGATGGTTTCCCTGCCTCCCACGGACCAGGAGTGGCGTGTGACTGTCGCGTTGGTGACCGGTTCCGGCGGTCTGATCGGCTCCGAGGCGGCCCGGCACTTCGCCGGACTCGGTCTCGACGTGGTCGGCATCGACAACGACATGCGGCGGTACTTCTTCGGCGAGGACGGCTCGACCGCCTGGAGCCTGGACCGGCTCGCCGCCGACCTCGGCTCCGCGTACACCCACCACGCCGTCGACATCCGCGACCGCGACGGGCTGGAGCAGGTCTTCAAGCGGTACGGCAAGGACATCGCCGTGGTGATCCACAGCGCCGCCCAGCCGAGCCACGACTGGGCCGCCAAGGAGCCGTTCACCGACTTCGACGTGAACGCCGGCGGCACACTCAACGTGCTGGAGAACACCCGGCGGCACGCGATCGACGCGCCGTTCATCCACTGCTCCACGAACAAGGTGTACGGCGACCGGCCGAACTCGCTCCCGCTGATCGAGCTGGAGACCCGCTACGAGCTGCCCGAGGACCACCGCTGGTACGAAGGCATCACCGAGGACATGTCGATCGACGAGTCGCTGCACTCGATCTTCGGCGCCTCGAAGGTCGCCTCCGACGTGATGGTCCAGGAGTACGGCCGCTACTTCGGCATGAAGACCGCCTGCTTCCGGGGCGGCACGCTGACCGGCCCGGCGCACTCCGCTGCCGAGCTGCACGGCTTCCTGGCGTACCTGATGCGCTGCGTGATGGAGGGCCGGACCTACAACCTCTTCGGCTACAAGGGGAAGATGGTCCGGGACGCGATCCACTCGCACGACGTGCTGACCGCGTTCGAGGCGTTCTTCCGCGAGCCGCGCTCGGCCCAGGTCTACAACCTCGGCGGCGGCCGACACTCCAACACCTCGCACATCGAGGCGTTCCGGGTCGCCCAGGAGATCACCGGCCGCGAGGCCCGGATCAACTACGTCGAGCAGGCCCGCACCGGCGACCACCAGTGGTACGTCAGCAGCATGGCCCGCTTCGAGGAGCACTACCCGTCCTGGAAGATCACGTACGACGTGCCGATGATCCTCCGCGAGATCTACGAGGCGAACGTCGGCAAGTGGGTGCCGAAGGCATGACCACCGGGACCAAGCGCAACGTGCTCGGCGTCGGGGTCGACGCCACCGACTACGCAGGGGCCACCGAGGCCGTCGTGGCGGCCGCGCACGAACGCCGCCCGCTGGCGCTGACCGCGCTCGCCGTGCACGGCGTGATGACCGGCGTGCTCGACCCGGCGCACAACGCCCGGCTCAACTCGTTCGACGTGGTCACCCCCGACGGGCAGCCGGTGCGCTGGGCGCTCAACCTGCTGCACGGCGCCGGGCTCACCGACCGCGTCTACGGGCCGGAGCTGACCCTGCGGGTGCTCGCCCGGTTCGCCGAGGAAGGGCTGCCGGTCTACCTCTACGGCTCCACCGAGGAGACCCTGTCCCGGCTGGTACCGGCGCTGGAGCAGAAGTTCCCCGCGCTGAAGATCGCCGGGGTCGAGCCGTCCAAGTTCCGCGCCGCCACCCCCGGCGAGGACGCCGAGATCGCCGACCGGATCCGGGCCAGCGGTGCCCGCCTCGTCCTGGTCGGGCTCGGCTGCCCGCGCCAGGAGGTCTTCGCGTACGCCATGCGCCCGCTGCTCGACATGCCGCTGATGGCCGTCGGCGCGGCCTTCGACTACCACGCCGGCCTGCTGCGCAACCCACCACCGTGGATGCAGCGCGCCGGGCTGGAGTGGTTCTGGCGGCTCGGCCTGGAACCCAAGCGCCTGTGGCGCCGGTACGTCATCCTCAACCCGGCCTACCTGGCCCGGCTCGCCGCCCAGAAGACCGGCCTGTGGAAGGCCACCCCGCCGGCTCCGGCCACCGGGCGTCCCGCCACGTTCGACATCTGAGCCGCCCCTACCCCTACGGGCCCGGGTACGGGGCGAACCGGGGTGCCGTCCCGGATTCGCCGAACGTCGAAACGGGCAAGGCTAGGGGGCATGGATGACCGTCTCGCCGTACTGCTTCCCGTCGCCGCCGTCTGGCTCGCCGCCGGACTGGTCGCGGAGGGCCTGCCCGGGCTCGACCGCGCCTGCGCGCTGCGCCGGCGTACCGGATGGTTGTCCGCCCTGGTGCTGACCGGCCTCGCGCTCACCGCGGCGGTCCTCGCCGTGGGCCTGCAGAGCGCCGGCGACACCACTGTGGACCGGGCCGCCGCCGCGCTCGGCCTCGCGGCCGTGCCGGCAGCGGTGGTGGCGGTCTGCACGGTACGGCGGGTCCGGCGGCTGCGGTCCGGTGCGGGCGCGTTCGCGGCGGCGCCGGGCACCCCCGCCCCGCACGGACTGCGCGCGGCGGCGGCGCACCCGCTGATCGCGCTGCCGCTCCAGGCGACGGCGATCGCGGTGCTGGTGGCGGTGCTGCCGGCGGCCGGGGTCGACCTGTTCGCCGCGCCGGGCGTCGCCGGCCCGGCGATCACCGTCGGGGTGCTCGGCGTGTGCGCGATCGGGGTACGCCACGCGCTGCGGCACAACCGGCTCGCCGAGCGGGCCATGCCGGCCGCCGAGGCGGTGTCAGCGCGACCGGCTCGCGCCCTGCACGTATAGCAGCTCCAGGATCGCGCGGGTCGCCTCGAACCAGCGATCCAGCCAGCCGGGCGGAGGCACGCTGCCCTTCGGGGGCAGCTCCATCAGCAGGCCGCGCAGCAGCGGGTGGTCCACCAGGGACTCCTGCTGCTCGAGCGGCCAGCCGCTCGGCGGGAAGGACGGCTCGGTCAGCGGGTTGGGGTCCAGCGACGGCAGGGACAGCGGCGCCGCTGCCTGCTCGGGGACGCCACCCTCGCGGGTGTCGTCGCCGTCACCGGAGACCACCTCGGTGAGGACGGTGTCCCGGCGGGCACCCCGGTACTTGCCACCGAACCGCTCGGGCTTGCCCGGGCCGCTGGTGAGGTTCTCTGAACCGATCGTCGTCATCCGTCTCGCCTGCCTTGTTCGGTTGCCGATCCGTGCGGTTCAACGAGGCGGATCGGAACTGGCGACGGGTGCCCGCCGCGGCGCGGGTACGCGGACGCGAATGGTCCCGCCCGGCGGCGCTGCCGGGCGGGACCACATCTCGGTGCCGGTCAGCTCCGGCCGAACACGCCGTTCCGGGCGCGGGCGACGAAGGCGTGCCAGTCACCCGGAGCGAAGACCAGGGCCGGGCCGGTCTTGTCCTTCGAGTCCCGCACTCCGACCACCCCGGTCACGTACGCGACCTCGACGCAGTTGTCGCAGTTCGGCCCGCTCTTCGAGCTCTTGAACCACGTCGCCTGCGTCAGGTCCACGGGGAACTCCTTGGTCGCCATTTCCACAGTGGCTCCTCTGCCAGTTTCGCGATGTGTGCGACGGACTCCTCCGGGCGCATGGCCGCTGCTCGAATGTGATCGAAGATGAAGCTGTACTTCTGCAGTTCGTCACTCTTCTCCAGGAAGAGCCCACCCGTGGCGTTCTCCGCGTACACGACATCGGGATCACTCGGCTCGGGGAAGCTGAGGATCGTGAAGGTCCCGTCCATGCCGGCGTGCGCTCCCACCTCGAAGGGCAGGACCTGCACTGTCACGTTCGGCAGTTCGGCCACCTCCACCAACCGCTTGAGCTGACCACGCATCACCGCGTCGCCGCCAACCGGCCGGCTCAGCACCGCCTCATCGAGCACCACCCACAGATCGACCGGATCGTCCTGCGTCAACAACGACTGACGGCCCAGACGGACACGCACCCGTTGGTCGACCTGTTCGTCGGTGAAGTCCGGCCGGGCCGCCCGGATCATCGCGCTCGCGTACTCCTCGGTCTCCAGCAGGCCGGGCACCACCTGCTGCTCGTACGCCCGGATGGAGCTGGCCGCCGCCTCCAGGCCGACGTACGCGCCGACGAGAACCGTGCTGTACGGATGCCACCAGCCCTTCTGCCGGGCCTCCCGGGCGATCTGCACCAGCTCGTCGCTCTCCGCGCCGACGACACCGTAGATGCGCAGCATGTCGCGGACGTCGCGCGGGGTCGCCGTGGTGTGGCCGGTCTCGATCCGGGAGATCTTCGACGCCGAGCACTCCAGCTGCTCGGCGACGACTTCGATGGTGATGCCCGCCGCCTCCCGCTGCCGGCGGAGTTCCGCACCCAGCCGGCGCCGCCGGATGGTGGGGCTGCGCCGTTCACTCACGGTGCCGTCCATCGGATTGCGGGACCACGCTTCACAGTCACCCGGCTACCTCCGGTCGGTCGCGCCCCGGTGCGGCTCCCACCGCGGGCGCGACCGGCGAGCGGCGGGTGTCGTTCGCGGCAGGGGGTGGTGCCGGTCGTCGACCGGCCGCGACGGGCGAAACCGGCGTCCAGTGTGCCGCTCAGATACCTGACGCTTCAAGTTTCGCCGTTTGCGTGTCCGACTCACCTATCGGCAAAAGTCGACGTGCAACTTGCATGTCGCACGTCCCTGATGCAGTCTGTCCGTATGGCACGGGTTACTCACCGTCTTCGCTTGATCTCCGGGCGTGGTGACACCACGGTCCGTGGGACGGCCGGAGGGGAGCCGTCCCGCGCCGTGCGACCTGCCCCGGAATGAAGACCCCGTCGCTGCACGCCAGTTTGGCTGCGGCGGCGGGAGCGGTAACCGGGAGCAGCCGGGTGATGGTCGGGTGGCGGTCCGCCACCGTGGGTACGGCCCGACCAGCACCGACCCACCGACCGCCGGTCCACGAGGCAGACCCCCCGTCACCGGACCGCACCCGACCCCCGTTTCAGCCTCGCCGGTCCCGCCGGCCGACCTTCCCAGGAGCCCATGTGCTTCCCCGCTCCGGTGACGTACTGCACGTGACTCGCGCGGCGAGTGTCCAGTTCCTCCGACCGATCATGTTCCGAGTGATCCGGGTGCTCGACTGGCCGACCTACGACGGTTGGCTCTGGCTCGACGGCTACGAGTTGAACGCGGCGGGGGACGCGGTCAACCGGAGGTCGATCTTCGTACTCCAGGAGGGGTTGCGGCAGCTCCAAGCCGCGCCGGCTCCGCGTCAGCACACCGTGCGGACGGCCCGCCGCCCGGTGGTCCGGACTCCGGTCCGGGTCGGCTGACCTGACGATTCCCGGCCGGGAGGGCGTGCCGTCGCCATAGAATCGGTACGCCCACCCCGGCACGTTCCACCCCGCGCGCCACGGACCCTGAACCTGGGATGGTCATGGTCAACTTGCCCGCCGCGCGCCGGCACCACCGGTCCCGTATCGGCTATGCCCTCGGGCTCTTCCTCTTCCTCGTCACCGCGACCGCCCTCGCGCTCGCGGTCCGTCACCCCGCCTTCTCCGCCACCCAGCAGCTCGCCGAGCCCGTACCGGCACCGGAGATCACCGTGGCCGGCGAGGACGGCCGGACGGACTCCGACGCGGCCACGACCGATACGACCGATTCCGATACGGCCCACTCGGATGCCGCCGGGTCCGATGCGATCGACGACGAGGACGGCGAGGCCGCCGACCCGCCGGAGGACGACGACGACCGGGCCTCGGGTACCGGGGGCGGGGAGGGCACGCTCGCCGAGCGGCCCACCGCTGTCACCGACGACCTCAGCCGGTCGCTGTTCTACTCCGGGCTGCTCGGGCTCGCCATCTCACTGGCCGGACTGGGCCTGGTCGGCACCCGCAGACGCCAGTGGTGATCGTGGCGGCGCCGGCCAGGGCGTCTCGGTGATCGTCAGGGCGTCGTGGTCGTCGCCGGGGCGGAGCCCGGGGTGCTCGGGCCGCTCGTCGGTGGCGCGGGTACGGCCACCACGATCGTGACCCGTTCGTCCTCGCCCACCGGGTAACCGGCCTCGGGATCGGTGGAGATCACCGTGCCGGCCGGGCGATCCGACGCCCGCCGCTGCACCCGGTAGTCCAGGTCCAGCCGGTCGAGCGCCGCCCGGGCGGCGGCCTCCGGCAGCCCCACCAGCGGTGGCATCGGCACCTCGGCCGGGGCGGTCGTGGCCGGCGCCGTACTCGGCGGTGAACTGCTCGGCGCGGCGCTGGTCGGGGCGGCGCTCGTCTGCGCCGAGATGCTCGGCACCGGCGGGCCCGGATCGGAGTTCCGGTCGGCGGCACGCAACGCCAGCCACACCCCCACCCCGATCAACCCGAGCAGGAGCAGCGCCAGGATGCCCAGCAGGATCGGCATCCACCAGCGGCGCCCGGCCTGCTCGTCGCCGTAGTACTCGCCGCCGGGCTCGGGGTAGCCCGCCGGACGCGGTGGAGGTACGCCGGCCCGCCCGGACCAGGCACCCACCGGTTCCTGCGCGGCGGTCGCGTCGAGCGGGCGGCGCGGGCCACCCGGCCCTTCCGGGCCCGCCTGTCCTGCCGGGCCGCCGGGCAACGGACGGGCGGCGTCGCCCGCGTTCCGCGGCATCGCGCGGGTCGCCTCCACGTCCTCCTCGCCTGCGTTCCTCGGCAGCGCCCGGGTCGCGTCCGCGTCGTGCCCGGCCGCGTCCCGGGGCATCGCGCGGGTGACGTCGGCGTCCTCCCCGGCGGCGTTCCTCGGCATCGCCCGCGTGGCATCCGCGTCCGGCTCGGGAGGCAGCGCCCGGGTCGCGTCCGCGTCACCGGCGGGTGGTTCCTGACGGTCGTCGCTCATGGCACGTCCTTTCCCCACCGGGACGGGGCGCACGGCCCTCGATCGTCCACCGTAGCGGGCCACGGCGACACCGGCCGGGATCAGCGCGCCGCGCCGGTCAGAGAGTCGGCGACGGGGAGACCGTCGGCGGCGTGGACGCCCGGTCCCCGCAGGTGAGGGTCACCTGGTCGTTCCACCGGGCGGTACTGCCGGCCACCGGCACCTGTGCCGTGACCGGACCCTGCCGGCCGGTGGCGTACCGGGGATAGAGGCCCGCCTCCACCAGATCGTCTGCCGCGTCGGAGCAGGACAGCATGCCCACGTCCGGCACGCTCACGGCCGGCGCCGGCCCGGAGACCCACACGGTGACAGTGGTGCCGCGCTTCACCGGAGTGCCCGGAGCCGGTGAGGCGCGCTCCACGGTGCGTCCGCTGCCCGTACCGAAGACCAGTCGCCAACCGAGGCGGCGCTCGCGCAGGTCCCGGCGGGCCTGCTCGAAGTCGACGCCCACCACCTCGGGCACGGTGAGCCCGGCCGGGGCGCTGGTGCGCGTACCGGATGATGGGGCGGCGGTGGTCGGCGGCGCCGTGGTCGGGGAGGCCGATGTGGACGCGGCGGCGGGCGGAGCGGAGTCGCCGGGCGCGGCCGAGCGCTCCGGCTCACCGGCGAGGATCCACCCGACGCTGGCGCCGATCACGGCCAGCAGGACCACTGCCACACCACCACCGAGGAGCAGCCTGCCCCGCCCCGGCCCGGTGCCGTCGCCCGCCGGTTGCCGCTCGTCCGTCATGCTCCCCCGCCCGATCATCGACGACCGTATCCCTTGCTCACTGACGGTCACGGCCAGTCGTTACGACTCGCCGCGCCGACCACGGGACGTTACGCTCCCCGGCATGGTCAGACGGGGCTGGGGAGGATCGACAGCCGCCGCGCTCGGCGTCGCCGCCGGCGCGGGCGCCGCGCAGCTCGGTTTCGGGTACGGGCTGGGCATCATCAACTGGGTGCCGGACGGCGCGGTACGGGCCGAGGCGGCCTGGGTGGCGAGCCTCGCCTGGGCGACCTGGATCGCGGCGACATCGGTCATCGTCGGTGCGGTCTGCGCCCAGCGCCTGCGTGGTGGCACCGACGAGTCGCCGGGCACGCTGCCCCGGCTCGGCCTGGCGCTCGCCGCGGGTGTCGGCGCGATCGTCACCGTCCTGCTGGTGGCGGTACCCGCGCGGGCGGCCCGGGTGCCGGACGTCTCCTCGCCGCAGGCTGTCGCCGCCGCGTACGCGGGCGCGGGGCTGGTGCTCGGCGTACTGCTCGCCGTCTGGGCGCTGCACACCCGCGCCGCCGCCACCAACCTGATCGCCACCACCGGCTGGCTCTGGCTGCTCGCGGTGGTGTCGGTGGTCGACGGGGTGGTCGCCGGCCGTGGCCTGACCACCGCTCAGCTCGGGATCTGGCAGATCAGCGCGGACCGTGGCGCGTTCTGGATCCGCGACTACTTCTACTGGCCCGGGGCGCTGCTGTCGGTGCTCTCCGCACTGGTGATCGGCCTGGTGGCGGCCCGTCGAGCCGCCCGCGCACCGGAGATCCGGGTCGGCGCGGCAGCCTCCGGGGCGGCCGGACCGCTGCTCGTCGCGCTGGCGTACCTGCTCGCCGTGCCGCGCCTGGCCGGGATCGCCGCGGAGCAGTTGTCGGCCCACCTGATCGCCCCGTACGCGGTGATCGCCGGTGTCGGCGGCTCGATGGTGATGGCCGCGCTGGCCCAGCGTGCCGAGCGCCGGAGCGCCGAGCGGGTGACACTGCCCCGCCAGCGCACCGGCGAGCCGGACGAGATCAGCGGGGATGCCTCGCCCACCACCGCTGAACCGGACGGGCCGGACGGGCCGTTGCCGGGCAGCTCGACGTCGGGCCGATCAGGCGCGGCGCCATCGAAGCGGGCGGGCACGTCGACGGCAAGCGTGTCGGATTCGGCCTCGTCGGACGCGTCGGCCGGCGCGCTCCGGGATGCGGCAGTGGACGACGAGCCAGGCGTGGCGTCCGTCCGGACGGAGACGGATCGGGGACGTGCCACCCGGTCGACCGCCGGCCGCCGAGGCCGGGCCGTGCCACCGCAGCGGCAACCCGAGTCACCCACGCAGGCCGGCTCGCACGACAAGGGCTCACCCGCCGACGACCCGAACCCGCGAAGCACGACGGCCGCGTCGCAGGACGACTCCTCGTCCTCGACCCGCTCGTCGGGCCGGACCGGTTCCTCGTCCCCAACCGGTTCGTCAGGCCAGACCGGTTCCTCGTCCCCGACCGGTTCGTCAGGCCAGACCGGTTCGACGGACCAGGCCGACCCGCCGCCGCCCACCGAGACCACCCGCCGCCGTGGTCGCTGAGACCCCACCCGCCCAGCCCGCACGTCACCTCGGCCGCTGAGCCACCCGCACGCCCGCATCGATCTTGGAGTTGTGGCACCTCACAAAACTCCCATTCGGGATATTCAAGGCGCCGCAACTCCAAGATCGACGAGGCGCGGAGGGCCGGGGTGAGGGCGGCAGGGGACTAGTCGACCGGCCAGGTGTGGACGGGCTCGTTGCCGCGCTGGAGTTCGGCGTACCGCTGGACCATGTGGTGCAGCGCGGCCTCCCGGTCCAGCCCCCGGTTCCGCTCGGCCGTCCACACCGTCTCGGTCTGCCAGACCGCGCCGTTGCGGCCGGTACGGCAGCGGCCCTCGATCACGCCGAGCAGGCGGTCCCGTTCGGCCGGGGCGACACCGAACCGGTCCAGCCCCTGCGCGGCCACCGGCAGCAGCGTGTCGAGCACGAGCGTGGTCACCGGCACGTCGCCGAGCCGGGGCCAGTGCAGGACCGCCTCGATGCCGCGCCGGGCGGCGGCGTGGAAGTTCTCCTCCGCGGAGCTGAACGTCAGCTGGCTCCAGATCGGACGGTCCGACTCGGCGAGGCCGCGGGCCAGCCCGAAGTAGAACGCCGCGTTTGCGAGCATGTCCACCACCGTCGGGCCGGCGGGCAGCACGCGGTTCTCCACCCGCAGGTGCGGGCGGTCGTTCATGATGTCGTAGACCGGTCGGTTCCAGCGGTAGACGGTGCCGTTGTGCAGCCGCAGCTCACCGAGTTTGGGCACACCACCGGCGTGCAGCACCTCGACCGGGTCCTCCTCCTCGCAGATGGGCAGCAGCGGGGGGAAGTAGCGGACGTTCTCCTCGAACAGGTCGAAGATCGAGGTGATCCAGCGCTCGCCGAACCACACGCGGGGGCGTACGCCCTGGGCCTTCAGCTCGTCCGGGCGGGTGTCGGTGGCCTGCTGGAACAGCGCGATCCGGGTCTCCGCCCAGAGTTGCCGGCCGTAGAGGAACGGCGAGTTGGCGCCGACGGCGACCTGCACGCCGGCGATGGCCTGGGAGGCGTTCCAGTAGTCGGCGAAGCTGTCCGGCGCGACCTGGAGGTGGAACTGGAGGCTGGTGCATGCGGCCTCCGGCGCGATCGAGTCGGTGTGCGTACGCAGCCGCTCGACGCCGTTGATGTCCAGCTCGATGTCCTCGCCGCGGGCGCCGACGATCTGGTCGTTGAGGACGCGGTACCGCTCGTTGGTGGAAAGGTTGTCCGCGACCAGGTGGCGTTCGGTGAGCGTGGGCAGGATGCCGACCATCATGATCGTCGCGTCGGACTTGGCGGCCCGCTCGTCGGCGCGGCTGAGGCTGCTGCGCAGGTCCTGCTCGTAGTCGGCGAAGCCGCTGCCCTCGATGAGCCGGGGCGAGGCGTTCAGTTCGAGGTTGAACTGCCCCAGCTCGGTCTGGAACAGCGGGTCGGCGATGTCGGCGAGGATCTGGTCGTTGCGCATGGCCGGTTCGGCGGCGGCGTCGATCAGGTTCAGCTCGATCTCCAGCCCGGTCATCGGGCGGTCGGCGTCGAAGCCGAAGTCGTCGAGCATCAGCGCGAAGACGTCCAGGCACCGTCGGACCTTCTGCCGGTAGCGGACCCGATCCTCGCGGGAGAAGGCGCCCTGCTCGACGTCTGTGCCCATGTGTCCTCCCGGCGCTGGTGCGACGGAACCGTACCGTTCCGCAACGCATTGTGAACCATTCGCGTGGTGGGCGTAAGTGCGCCCGCCCCGCCACCCGGCTGGACGGGCGACAGGTCTGCACCTGTACCCCGTCGCGGCCGTCACCAGCGCGTCAGTGCGGAGAACTTCGCGTGACGATTCGCACCGCCAGGCGTACGCGAGAAGGGCCCGCACCGTCGGCGGACGGTGCGGGCCCCACGGGCCGGTGCCGGGCTCAGCCCTGGCGGATGGCCTCACCCTCGATCTCGATCTTGACCTTGCGGCCGACCAGGACGCCGCCGGTCTCCAGCGCCACGTTCCAGGTCAGACCGAAGTCCTCCCGGTCGATCTCGGTGGAGGCGGAGAAGCCGAAGATGTCCTGGCCGAACGGGCTGCGGCCGACGCCCTCGAACTCCACCTCGAGCTCGACCTGGCGGGTCACGCCCTTGATGGTCAGCTCGCCGACGAGCACGAACTCGTTGCCGTCGCGGGACTTCACCTCGGTGCTGCGGAACTCCAGCGTCGGGAACTGCTCCGCGTCGAGGAACTCGGGGCTGCGCAGGTGCGCGTCGCGGTCCGCCTGGGCGGTGTTGATGCTGGCCGCCTGGATGCTGGCGGTGACCGTGGACTGCATCGGGTCGTCGGCGACGGTGATGGTGGCGGTCGCGTCGGCGAACTCACCGCGTACCTTGCTGACCATCATGTGCCGCGCGACGAAGCCGACACGCTTGTGCGCGGCGTCCAGCACGTAGGTGCCGGGAGCGGGGATGGTGAGACCCTCCCAGTCGCGGGTAGTCGGCTCGGTGCTGCTGGTCATGATGCTCTCCTCCGGAGAAGAATGTTTAGGAGCCCAACGACTGACTGAGCAACTATAGTCATAGCAATATTCCCCGTGTCAAGTGTTGCTAGGATGGTGGCGTGGACCAGAACGTGTTCGACGACCCCCGGATCACTGCCGTCGGCCTGCTCGTCGAGGCGCACGCCGGGCTCGCCGCCCGGTTCGCCGCCCAGTTCGAGGAGCACGGCCTCTCCCCGGTCGAGTTCGAGGTGCTGACCCGGCTCGCCCGCTCACCCAACAACCAGCTGCGGATGACCGACCTGGCCGCGCAGACCTCACTCTCCACCAGCGGCGTGACCCGCGTGGTGGACCGGATGGAACGGGACGGGCTGATCTGCCGGCGTGCCTGCCCGTCCGACCGGCGCAGCTCCTTCGCGGTGGTCACCACTGCCGGACTCGGCCGCCTGGACGACGTCCTGCCCGGTCACCTGAAGATCATCGAGCAGTGGTTCACCAGCCAGCTCGACCCGGCACAGCTCGACGGGCTGCTGGACGGGCTGCGCCGGGTACGCGACGCGGTTCATCCGGGTGCCACCGCCGGCAGCACCGAACCGGCCGAGGACGCCGCCTGACCGGACGTGCTCAGCCGCCGACTACCCACCGGTCACCGGCAGAATGACCGGCAGAACCGCCCCAACGGCCGGACAAAGCGGTCTACATACTCACGAATCGATCGTTCGGCCTCGGTAGTCTTCCGGCAGCGGGGGGCACCGGGGGGTGCTGGCGCGAGCGTGGAGCGAGGGGCAGCACCAGGGGGCTACTTCGCTCGCGCCACCCCCGCGCCCTCCGCCTCCCAGTGCCCCGCCGACAGGCCGGCGACCGCCGCGGCGTCGTCGACGTTCATCGCCGCCGTCGGGCCGAAAGGGAGAACAGCAACTCCTCCTCCTGCGGCAGCAGGCTGACGCCTGTCACCTGCCGCGCCGTGTCCAGCCGGTCCAGCACGGCCGGGTCGGCGGTACTGACCGCCAGCCCCACCAGCGCCTCCACCAGATCCCGCCGGTCGGCGACACCCTCCGCCGCGTCGGCGGTCGCGGCGAACCACTCCGCCGCCACCTCCCGGTCTCCCCGGCGCAGCGCCACGTGCCCCTCGATCAACCCGCGCAACGCGTCCTCGGTGCGCACGTCCCCACCCGAGCCGGGCAGGTCGAGCATCTCCACAGCCGGTGGCCGGCGCCGGCCCGGCACCGCGCCCGACGGCCACAGCTCGGCCACCGTGGCCAGCGCCTCGTCCGTACGCCCGGCGTGGGCGAGGGCCAGCCCGACCGCGCCGATCGTCCGGCGCCGCCGCCCCGGATCGCCCAGCTCCGCGAGCGCGGCCGCCACCCGGCGCCCCTGCTCGGCCGCCTCGGCGTACCGGCCCTCCAGGCGGGTCAGCTCGGCCTGATCGGCCCGCGCCAGCACACGCAGACGCTGGTCACCGCACTGCGCCGCCAGGCGATCGACGGTGGCCAGCCGCCGCCGGGCGCCGGCCAGCCGAGCTTCCCGTACGTCGTGCCAGGTCAGGTGCGCCTGGGCGACGGCCATCTCGCGTACCCGGTGGTGCCGGGTGGCCGCCGCGAGCGCGGCCTCGGCCTGCTCGCGGGCCTCGTCGTGCGCGCCGAGCCCGGGCAGGAGCGCGCAGAGCACGGACCGGGCGGACAGTTCGCCTGTCACGTCGCCCGCCTCGGTGAAGACGACCAGGGCGGCCCGCACGCCCGGAAGTTCCTCCGCGCCCGCGCCGTGCTCGGCGGCGAGCCGGGCCGCGCCGAGCATCGCCCAGGCGCGCAGCGTGGGCCGGGCACCGGCGGTACGCGGATCGGCCAGCAGTTCCCGCAGCCGGCGCCGGCCGGAGACGTCCCGCCCGCGCAGCCGCCACCAGCGGGGCAGGGAGGCGGCGAGCAGGAGCGCCGTCTCGGGCGCGTGCTCGGCGGCGTACGCCAGCGCCGCGGTGATGTCGCTCGTCGCCTCGTCGAGCACGCGCACCGCGTCGGCCATCCGCGGACCCACAAGCCCCGGCGCGGTGCGGTGGACCAGCCCGGCGACCACCGCGGCGTGCCGCATCCGGATACGGGCGGTCTCGCCGTCGGCGTCGGCCTGCTCCGCGGCGAAGTCACGGACCGCGTCGAGCAGGCGGAACCGGAACGGGCCGGTGCCCCGGACACTCAGCAGGCCCAGCTCGCGCAGCCGGTCCAGCATCGGCGCGGCGTCCCACCGCCGGCCGCCGTCGGCGAGCAGATCCTCGGCCAGCTCGACCGACCAGCGGTTACGGAACGCGGACAGCCGCCGCAGCGCCGCCCGGTCGGCGGGCGCGAGCAGGCGGTAGCTGGTCGCCACCGCGTCGCGCAACGTCACCGTACCGGCGGACGGACCGGCGGGTTCCCAGCCGGGGCGTCCGCCGGTCAGGTCCAGGACACGGTCGCCGTAGCGGTCGAGCAGCTCGGTGACGTCGAGGATGCGTCCCCGTGCCGCCATCAGCTCGATGGCGAGCGGCAGTCCGCCGAGCCGGCGCACGAGCGCGGCGAGCGCCGGCAGCTCGACCGGGGCCGGCGGTTCCGGGCGGACCTGGGCGAGCCGCGCGGCGAACAACGCCGCCGCCGGCCAGCGGTCCAGGTCGGCCCGGTCGGCGGGTACGACGCCGGGGGGCGGTACGTCGAGCGGCGCGACCGGCCGGACCAGCTCGCCGGGCAGGCCGACCGGACGGCGGCCGGTGACAAGCACCCGCAGCGTCGGCACGGCGGCGGTCAGGACGCGCAGCGCCTCGGCCACCGCCCCCGGCGCCCGGTCGACGGCGTCGACGAGCAGCAGCGCCCGCCGGTCGCCGATCCGGCAGGACAGGTCGGCCAGCCGGTTCACGCCGAACATCGACGCCGACGCGGCGAGCACGTCCGGGGTGTCCGAGCCCTCACCCACGAGCACCCCGGCCACGCCCGCCGGGTGCCGGGCCGCCACCGCGTGCGCGACGGTGACGGCGAGCGCGGTCTTCCCCACGCCCGCGAGTCCCACCAGGCTGACCACCGGGTACGCGTCGAGCAGGCCGGACACCTCCGCCACGTCCCGCTCGCGGCCGACCAGCGGTACGGGCTGCGGCAGCGCCACCGGCGGATCCTCGGTGCCGGGGCCGGAAGGGCGGGACGCCGCCGGCCGGGCGGTGTCGACGAACTCCCGCCGCTCGTCCCCGCTCAGGCCGAGCGCGTCGGCCAGCAGGTCGACAGTGGTGCGCTGGGGCCGTACGGCCCGTCCTCGTTCCAGATCGCGGACCGTCCGTACGCCAACGCCGGCCCGGCCCGCCAGCTCGGCCTGGGTCAGGCCGACGGCGAGCCGGTGCCCGCGCAGCAGATCGGACAGACCGGTACGACCGCCTGTGCCCCGCGCACGGTCATGATCCGGAGTCATGGGCACGAAGATTACGGATGGACTCCGACGCTCCACAGCCCATCGTCAACCACCCGACCGTCCACTGCCGATATCCGACAGGACACGGTCCGGGGGCCGTCCTCACATGCCGAGGTCGCGCGCGATGATCATGCGCTGCACCTCGCTGGTGCCCTCTCCGATCTCCAGGATCTTGGAGTCCCGCCAGAAGCGGGCCACCGGGTACTCGTTCATGAAGCCGTACCCGCCGTGGATCTGCGTCGCCTCGCGGGCGTTGTCCACCGCCACCGTACTGGCGTGCAGCTTCGCGATCGCCGCCTGACGCTTGAACGGCTCACCGGCGAGCATCCGGGCAGCCGCGTCGTAGTAGGCAAGCCGGGCCGTGTGCGCCTTCATCTCCATGTCCGCGATCTTGAACTGGATGGCCTGGTAGTTGCCGATCGGCTGGCCGAACGCCTGACGCTCCTTGGCGTACTTGATCGACTCGTCGACGCAGCCCTGGGCCAGGCCGACGGCGAGCGCCGCGATGGCGATCCGGCCCTCGTCCAGGATGCGCAGGAACTGGGCGAAGCCCCGGCCGCGCTCGCCGAGCAGGTTGGCCGCCGGCACCCGGCAGTCGTCGAACGTCAGCTCGTGGGTGTCCGACGCGTTCCAGCCCACCTTCGAGTAGCCGGGCGCGACGGTGAAGCCGGGCGTACCCGACGGCACGATGATCGTGGACAGCTCCTTGCCGCCGTCCGGCCGCGTACCGGTGACGGCGGTGACGGTGACCAGCGCGGTGATGTCGGTACCGGAGTTTGTGATGAACGCCTTCGAGCCGTTGATGACCCACTCGTCGCCGTCCAGGACCGCGCGCGTCCGGGTGCCGCCCGCGTCCGAGCCGGTGCCCGGCTCGGTGAGCCCGAACCCGGCCAGCGCCTCACCGCTGAGCAGCTTCGGCAGCCACTGCACCTTCTGCTCCTCGGTACCGAAGCGGTAGATCGGCATCGCGCCGAGCGACACCGCCGCCTCCAGCGTGATGGCCACGCTGGAGTCCACCCGGGCCAGCTCCTCCAGTGCGAGGCAGAGCGCGAAGTAGTCGCCGCCCATGCCGCCGTGCTCCTCCGCGAAGGGCAGCCCGAACAGGCCCATCTTGCCCATCTGACGGACGATCTCGTACGGGAAGGTGTGCTGCTCGTAGTGCTCGGCGATGGTGGGCGCGACCACCTCGCGGGCGAACTCCCGCACGCTGGAGCGCAGCGCCTCCTGTTCGTCGCTGAGCCGGAAGTCCATCTGATCCTCCTGGTGGGACGGCGGTACGGACGGGCCGGGCGCTCGTGACGCCGGTGCGTGGGTCGGTCGGACCCGGGGCGGGCGTGGGTCGGTCAGACCGGGGTGACGCCGTGTCGGCGCCGGGAGAAGTGCCGCTCCTTGCCGCGCGCGGCGGCGAACCGGCGGACCAGCTCGGCGCGCAGCTCGTGCGGCTCGACGATGGCGTCCACCACCAGCTCGCTGGCGAGCCGGACGACGTCGATGTCGCGCTCGTACTCCTCGCGCTTCGCGGCCACGAACGCGGCCCGCTCGGCCTCGTCGGAGATGGCGGCGATCTTGTTGGCGTAGACCGCGTTGACGGCGGCCTCCGCGCCCATCACCGCGATCTTCGCGGTGGGCAACGCGATCGTGGCGTCCGGCTCGAAGCCGGGACCGGCCATCGCGTAGAGACCGGCGCCGTACGCCTTGCGGACCACCACACAGATCTTGGGTACGGTCGCCTCGGAGATCGCCGTGATCATCTTGGCGCCGTGCCGGATGATGCCCTGCTTCTCCACCGCGCTGCCGACCATGAAGCCGGGCACGTCGCTGAGGAACAGCAGCGGCACGTTGAACGCGTCGCAGAGCTGCACGAACCGGGTCGCCTTGTCGGCCGAGTCGACGAAGAGCACGCCACCCTTGAACATCGAGTTGTTGCCGACCACGCCGACGACCTCGCCGTTCAGCCGGCCGAACCCGATGGTCAGCTCCTTGGCCCACAGCGCCTGGATCTCGAAGAAGCTGCCGGAGTCGAGCAGACCCTTGACGTACCGGCGCATGTCGAACGCCTGCCGCTCGCTGGCCGGCACCAGCGCGGCCAGGTCGGCCTTCTCCGGCGCGTCCACCGCTTCGGCGGCGGGCGGGTCCTGCTTCCAGTTCGACGGCAGGTACGACAGGTAGGTCCGTACCACGTCGAGCGCGTCGTTCTCGGTCTTGCAGAGGAAGTGACCGACGCCGGACTCGGCGCAGTGCACCTTGGCGCCGCCCATCGCCTCCAGCGTGGTCTTCTCGCCGGTGACCATCTCGACCATCCGGTCGGAGCCGAGGTACATGCTGGCGTTGCCGTCCACCATGGCGACCACGTCGCAGAACGCCGGGATGTACGCCCCGCCCGCCGCGCTCGGCCCGAACAGCGCGCACACCTGCGGGATCGAGCCGGAGGCGCGGACCTGGTTCCAGAAGATCTTCCCGGCGCCGCGCCGACCGGGGAACAGGTCGACCTGGTCGGTGATCCGGGCCCCGGCCGAGTCGACCAGGTAGACCATCGGCACGCCGGTCGCGTACGCCCGCTCGATGATCCGGATGATCTTCTCGACGGTACGCGCGCCCCAGCTGCCGGCCTTGACCGTGGAGTCGTTCGCCATCAGGCAGACCTGGCGGCCGTCGATGGTCGCGGTGCCGGTGACGACGCCGTCGGCGGGCAGCCCGTCGGCCATCGCGTTGGCGTAGAGCCCGTCCTCGACGAAGGAGCCCTCGTCGACCAGGTAGGCCACGCGCTCGCGGGCGAACAGCTTCCCCTTCGCGGCGTTCGCCGCGTGGTACTTGTCCGCACCTCCGGCGCGGGCGCGCTTGCGTAGCTGCTCCAGAGCCTCACCGTCGAGCGTCACGCCGACTCCCGTTGCCACGGCCCCCGCACAGGGCGCCCACCGACCTGAACGATCGTTAGGCTACCCCACCGCCGCCCTCTCCGGCGACCCGCTCCTCGCCCCCCCCACCCATTCACTCCCGTGATCAAGGAGTTTGCGTCCTCCACGCGGCCGAATGAGGACACAAACTCCTTGATCAACGCGGAAACGGTCAGGAGGGGAGGGGGGTCAGGCGGGTACGGGGGCCGGCCCGGAGGACTCCGGACGGGAGCTTCTTGCCCACCAGGGTCTCGGCCAGCTCGGCGGCAGCGATCAGGGCGTCCAGGTCGATGCCGGTGTCGATGCCCATGTCGTGCAGCATGTGCACCGCCTCCTCGGTGGCCAGGTTGCCGCTGGCACCCGGCGCGTACGGGCAGCCGCCGAGGCCGCCGACGCTGGCGTCGAACTCGGTGACGCCCAACTCCATCGCGGTGAGCATGTTCGCCAGGGCGGTACCCCGGGTGTTGTGGAAGTGCAGCAGCACCGGCAGGTGGGCGTTACGGTCCCGGACCGCCGTGACCAGTTCGCGGACGCGCCGGGGCGTACCCATGCCTGTGGTGTCGCCGAAGGCGACGCGGTCCGCGCCGTCGCGGGCGACGCGGTCGACGATCGCGGCCACCCGGCGGGGGTCCACGTCGCCCTCGTAGGGGCAGCCGAAGCTCGTCGCCACGATCACCTCGGCGGTGGCGCCCGCGCCGTGCAGCAGGTCGATCAGCTCGGCGATGTCGTCCAGCGACTCGTCGGTGGAGCGGTTGACGTTGCGGCGGTTGTGCGTGTCGCTGGCCGAGACCACCACCTCGATCTCGGTGAAGCCCGCAGCCAGCGCCCGCTGCGCGCCACGGGTGTTCGGCACCAGGGCGGAGTAGCGCACGCCGTCGACCCTCTCCGCCCGCTGCCACACCTCGTCGGCGTCGGCCATCTGCGGGATCGCCTTCGGGTGGACGAAGGAGACCGCCTCGACGCGCCGTACCCCGGTGCGGGACAACGCGTCGAGCAGCCGCACCTTCGCGTCGGTGGGGATGGGCTCCTCGTTCTGGAGGCCGTCGCGGGGACCGACCTCACGGATGCTCACCGAGTCTGGAAGTTCCGCCATCAGATTCACCTCACTGGGTCGAAGGTCAGCGCATCCGGGAGACGATGCCGGTGTCGTAGTCGCCGGAGAGGAACTCCGGGTTCTCCAGCAGCTCGGCGAAGAACGGCAGGTTGCACTTCGGGCCGACGATCTCGAACTGGGCGACCGCCGCCCGCGCCCGCTCGACCGCCTCCTCGCGGGTGTCGCCGGTGAGGATCAGCTTGGCCATCAGGCTGTCGTAGAACGGCGTGACGGTGTTGCCGGCGACGTAGCCGGAGTCGACCCGCACGCCGGTGCCGGACGGCTCGTTCCAGGTGGCGATCGCGCCCGGGCCGGGCATGAAGCGCTTCGGGTCCTCGGCGTTGATCCGCAGCTCGATGGCGTGACCGCGCGGGGTGAGCGCGTCCGGGTCGAACGTCGGCGCCAGGCCGGACGCCACCCGCAACTGCTCCTCGACCAGGTCGACGCCGTAGACGTACTCGGTGACCGGGTGCTCGACCTGCAGCCGCGTGTTCATCTCCAGGAAGAAGAACTCCTGCGTCGAAGGATCGAGCAAGCACTCGACGGTGCCCGCGTTGCGGTAGTTCACCGCCTCGCCCGCTCGTACCGCCGCGGCCAGGAACCGCTCGCGCAGCTCGGGCGAGACCGCCGGGGACGGCGACTCCTCGACCAGCTTCTGGTTGCGCCGCTGCACCGAGCACTCCCGCTCGCCGAGGGCCACCACCCGGCCGTCGGCCAGGCCGAGGATCTGCACCTCGACGTGGCGCACCCGGGGGAAGTACCGCTCGATCAGCACCGACCCGTCGCCGAACATCCGCTCGGCGAACGCGCGGACCTTGTCGTACTCGGTGCGCAGCGCCGCCTCGTCGGCGGCCACGCCCATGCCCATGCCGCCGCCGCCCGCCGCGGCCTTGACCATCACCGGGTAGCCGATCTCCGCGGCGGCCGCGACCGCAGCGTCCAGGTCGCTCGCCGGTTCGGTGGTGCCGGGCGCGACCGGCACGCCGGCCGCCGCCATCAGGTTCCGGGCGTTGATCTTGTCGCCCATCGCGCTGATCGCATCGGCGCCGGGCCCGACCCAGATCAGGCCGGCCCCTTCGACGGTACGGGCGAAGTCCGCGTTCTCGGACAGGAAGCCGTAGCCGGGGTGGATCGCCTCCGCGCCGGTGCTGCGGGCGGCGTCGAGGATCGCCTCGACGTTCCGGTAGCTCTGGGCCGGGTTCGCCGGGCCCACGCAGACCGCCTCGTCGGCCTCGGTCACGAACGGCAGCGCGGCGTCGGCCTCCGAGTGCACCGCGATCGTCCGGATCCCGAGCCGCCTACCGGTGCGAATGATCCGCCGCGCGATCTCCCCCCGATTCGCGACCAACAACGATTCGATCATCTTCTGCACGGACGTGACCCCTTCTCGACGCAAAGCCGGGGTCTCTTCTTAACACGCGTTAAGGTACGCGCGGCGTGTCAGGTCGGGTCGGTGGGCGCGAGCAGGGCCGCGAGGGTCGCGCCGCGCAGCAGTTCGGCACGGCGCCGGCGGTCCACCTCGCCGCCGAGGAACGGCGTCGAGTTCATCAGGCCGAACGCCGCGTGGGCGAGCACCCGGGCCGCGCCGTCGGGCAGGCCGGGATGCAGCGCGGTCAGCACGGTGACCCATTCCTCGACGTACATCCGCTGGAGCCGGCGGATCCGGCGGCGCGGCTCGTCCGGGAGGCGGTCCAGTTCGTGCAGGTGCAACGCGATCACCGCCGGGTTGGCGAGCGCGAAGTCGACGTGGAAGTCGATCAGCGACTCCAGCGCCGCACGCGGGTCACCCGGATGGCCGGCGGCGCGGTCCCGCCCGCCCGCGAGCAACCCCTCGCTCACCGGGATCAATGCGGCGGCGAGCATCGCCTCCTTGCCGGCGAAGTGGTGGTAGAGCGCCGGACCGGTGACACCGGCCGCCGCGCCGATGTCGTCCATCGACACACCGTGGTAGCCGCGCGCCGCGAAGAGGCCGACCGCGATCTCCAGGATCTCGTCCCGCCGGGACCGGCGCCGGGCCGCACCCGCCGCACCCCGTGCCTGCTGTTCCACCGCCACCGGACCAGCCTAGACCTCGCGTTCGAGCTGGGGCAGCCGCGGTTACCCAACGGTTGCCCCAGCCCGTCGTGTCAGTCCTCCTCGATGCCGTGGTCGGCGCGCACCTTCGCCGCCTCGGCCTCCCGGCCCTGCTCGTCGAGCGCGCGGGCCAGCAGCCAGGCGGCCTGCGTGGCCGGGCGGGAACCGGTGGGCAGCCCGGCGAGGACCGGGCGCAGCAGCCCTTCGGCCTGCTCCGGCCGCCCGTCGCGCAGCAGCAGCTCGCCGGTCAGCACTTCGACCTGCGCCGCCTCGCCGAACGCCTCGATCGACCGCAGGCGCTCCGGGACGCCGTCGACCCGGTCCAGCGCGGCGGTCAGCCGGTCCTCGCCGATCAGCACCCGGGCCACCGCGTCGGCGGCCATCGCCCGCTCGTACGTCACCACCGGCGCCTCGTCTGCTTCGGCCGGGAGCACGGCCGCCGCCTCGTCCACCCGCTCGATCGCGGCGACCGCGGCCGGCAGGTCGCCGGACCAGTGCAGGGCGAGCAGTTCCCGCCGCCGGGCCCGCAGCTCGTCCACCTGGAAACCGGCCAGCCGCCAGGCGGTCGCCGCCGCCGCGAACCGCTGCGCGGCGAGGGCGTCCCGGTCGGCGTCGTAGAGCAGGCCACCGGACTCCTCCAGCACCTGCGCCCGGTGCGGGAGATTGTCCGGCCCGTCCAGGTTCTCGGCCAGCGTGTCGAGCACCGTGAGGGCCAGATCCGTCTCGCCGAGACCGGCGTAGATGCCCGCCAGCATGTGCCGGCAGCGGTCCGCCTCGGCCTGCGCGCCCGCCCGGTCGAGCCCGAGCACCGCCTCCTCGGCCACCTCGGCGGCCTCGGCCAGCCGCCCGGCCACCCGGTACGCCTCGGCCAGCTCCCAGCGCAGCAGCGCGTCGCCGTCCAGCCCCTGTTCGACGCAGAGGGTGACCGCCTCGGCCATATCCTCCACCGCCTCGCCGGCCCGGTCGGCGGCCATCAGCGCCCGGCCCCGGGTCACCCGCAGCGGCAGGTACGCGCCGGCCGGTGCGACGGACAGCGCCTCGTCGCAGGCGGCCACCGCCTCGGCCGGGTCGTCGGTGGAGCGGGCGTACGCCAGGCAGGCGCCGGTGAGCATCTCGGCGTCGCCCAGCTCACTCGCCAGCCGGCGGGACCGCACCGCCGCGTCCCGGAACTCCTCGGCCCGCTCCAACTGCTCCAGCACGTGCGTGCGGTGCAGCGCGACCCGTCCGGCCAGCCACGGATCGGCGTCCGCCTCCGCCTCGGCCCGGTCGAGCGCGTCGAGCGCCTCCGCCCACTCCTCGCGGTGCACGTGGGCCAGGGCGAGCCGGTCCCAACCGGCGGCCCGGTCACGCGGCTCACCGTGCTCGGTCAGGTATCCGGCCGACTCGCGGGCCAGGGTCATCCCCTCGTCCGCGCTCTCCTCGACCATGCTGAGCAGCACACCGAGCCGCCCGGCCACCACCTGGGCGCGCAGCGGATCCGGCACCTCCCGCCAGGCGGCCAGCGCCTCCCGGTTGACAGCGATCGCCGCCGGTACGCCGTCGTCGTCCTGGGACAGCTCACCGGCCCGCAGCTCCAGCCGCCAGGCCCGGGTGGTCGCCGGCACGTCGGCGTCACCGAACCGCTCGTCGTACGCGCGCAACGCGGCGACCAGGCCGTCCCGGCGGTTGGTGCGCCAGCACTCCTCGGCCAGCGCGAGCAGCTCGTCGGCACCGGCGTCGGCGGGCACCGTCACCGGCTGCGGAGAGGCCACCGGCGCGTCCGAGCCGGTACGCGGCGCGGGCACCGCCGGGCGGCGCAGGCTCGCCGACAGCGGCAGGTGCTCACCGACCGGCCCGGCCGCCAGCTTGCGGGCGATCAACCCGGACTGGTGCGTGGTGCCGTTGCGCGCGTCGAAGCGCTCGGCCAGCGCGGTCGCCGTACCGGCCAGCTCGTCGGCGAGCGCGCCCACCGGTACGTCGGCGGCCGGCCGCTCGCCGGAGGCGCGGCGGTGCACGGTCAGCTCGGCCGGCACCTGGCGCAGCGCCGCCGAGGCGGCGGCCGCGAAGTGCATCGCGGCAGCAGGGGTGGGTGCCCGGTCCAGCCAGTCCAGGTGCCGCTCGACCAGTTCCAGCGCCCGCGCCTCGTTGCCGGTCACGGTGCAGAACTCGACGTGGTCGGCGATGTCCCACAGGTCGGCGAGGTGCCCGCGCACCCGCCGGTACGCCTCCCGGTGCGCGTCCCGCGCCGCGTCGGTACGGCCGGTCTCACGGTAGGGCGTGAGCAGCGCGGTGAGGATCCCCTGCGGCTGCTCGCTACAGGTGAGGCGCCCGGCGAGCACCGGCTCGGCGAGTGCCACCGCCTCCTCGTGCCGGCCGTGCCGCACCAGGTGCGCGACCTGCGTGGTCGGGTCGCAGCCGGCGCAGTCGGAGAGCGTGTCGCGCGGGGTGGTCATCCACTTGCGGTACCACTGCTCGGCCGCCTCCTCGTCGCCCAGGTGCGCGGCCACCAGGTAGCGGTGCTTGTAGACGGCCTGGAGCGAGTGCCCGGAGTCGCGGTAGCGCCGTTCCATGTCGTCGAGGACCGCGTACGTCCGGTCCAGCGGCAGCTCCGGGAACTTCACCATCGCGTTGACCATGTACTTGAAGAACCAGAGCAGCTGGTGCGTGTAGCGCTGGTGGTAGGGCTGCGGATCCTTGTCGTACTCGGCCAGGCACCAGGAGAACGTGACGAAGGACTTCGCCGGTTCGCCGCCGTAGACGTACGCGGTGGTGCCGGTGACCCGGGCGGCGAAGGCGAGGTGCCTGTCGTCGCCCGCGTCGGCGCGGCGCAGCAGTTGTTCCAGCGCGGCGATCTGCCCCGGGCCGTACGGCATGGATTCGATCTCGTGGTGCATCCGCCAGAGGTCGTCGTCAGTCACGGGTCTCTCCCGGTACGGCCCGGCCGAGCAGGCCGAGGAAGGAACTGTTCAGCAGTGCGGCGTCGGCCGCCCGGATCGGGTGGTGCCCGAGCAGCAGGGCCTGCCCGTAGAGCGCCTCGACGGCCAGCCCGACCAGCTCCGGGTCGGCGAGCGTGGTGACCCGGCGGACCAGCGGGTTGCGGTGGTTGAGCACGAGTTGCGGGCGGTCCGGCGGGGCGGAGGCGGCGAGCGCGTCGAGCACGCCGCCCCACAGCTCGTCGGCCTTGTCCCGGCTGGCGGCGAGCTGGTCGTGGAACGCGGCCGAGCGGGACACCAGGTAGAGCGCCGGCAGCGAGACCGGATCGTACGCGCGGATCACGACCTCGCAGCCGAGCCGTTCCAGGGCCCGCTGCGCGGCGGTGAGGAACGGCCGCAGGGCCAGCTCGGTCGCCGGGTCGAGGATCTCGAACCGGGTGGTCAGGTCGCTCGGCTCCAGCCGCTCGATCAGCACCGAGCGGTCCACTGCGGGCAGTCGCTCGATCAGCTCGGTGTCGTACGTGTAGCCGCCGTTGACGACTGCCAGTTCCTGCGCGGCGGCGACGGCGGCGAGCTGGCGGAACTCGTCCAGGCTGGCGGCGTACCGGAGCACGCCGTGCCGCTGCCGGAACTCGGCGAGCGTCATCGTGCCGACGTTGGTGTCCATCGGCCACCACTGGTCGACCAGGCGCAGCATCTCGTCGTCGTGCATCGCGAGCGCCTTGACGCCGAGGTGGTGCACCTGGAGGAACTCGCCGAGCCGGCGCGGGTCGTGCTTGGCGAGCCGGACCAGCCAGCCGCGGATCTGGTCGCCGAGCGCGTCCCGGACGGAGGTGAGCAGCGTGTCCTCGTAGAGCGCCTCGCGGCTGGCGGTGGGGCGCAGCTCACTGGCGTCGACCACGCAGTGGGCGAAGAAGGCCCACTCGGGCAGCAGCCCGTCGGCGTGCTCGCTGAGCAGCATCCGCTTGAGGTAGACCCGGTGCCCGGCCCGGGCCGCCGGGTTCACCGCGGCGGGCAGGATGAACGCGACGCCGGTCAGGCCGGCCTCGGGCACGGACAGCGGCACCACGTCGAACGGGGCGAATCCGAGCAGTTCCTGCGCGTACCGCTGGAGGGCGGCCCGGTCGACGGGCGCCCCGGGCGTGGTCGGCCACGGCGGCGGGCCGGACGTGGTCGGCGTGTCACCGACCCGGACGTCGACCGGCAGCAGGCTGCCGTACAGGCGAGCCAGTTCGGTGACTGTGGGTACGCCGAGCCACTGGTCGGCGTCGCGCCGGGGCACCAGCGTGACTGTGGTGCCGGGCTCGTCGCGGGCCTGGTCCGGCTCGGCGAGCCGGACCGCGTACCGCCCGTCGGACCAGCCCGTCCAGAGCACTGTGGGCTCGTCGGCGTGCCGGGTGACCACCCGGATCTCGTCCGCGACCAGGAAGCAGGAGAGCAGGCCGATGCCGAACTGGCCGAGGAACTCGTGCCGGGAGAAGCCCAGCTCGTCGCGCTTGGAGCTGCGGCCGATGGTGGCGAGCAGCTCGTGCACCTGCGCCTCGGTCAGGCCGATGCCGGTGTCGTGCACGCGGAGCGTCCCGTCGCCGGTCAGCTCCGGCGGTTCGATGCGGACCCGCGCCGGGGCCTTCGGGTCGGCGGACCGCCGCGCGGTGATCGCGTCGACGGCGTTCTGGAGCAGCTCGCGCACGTAGACCCGCGGGCTGCCGTAGAGGTGATGACTGAGCAGGTCGACCACGCCACGGAGGTCCACCTGGAAGGTGCGGTCCAATCGCGCTCCCGGTTCGGATTTTCGGCGCTCACCGTACCGGTCAGCGCCGACAGTGTCCGTCCCGTTCCATCCCTCCCCCTTCCGCCCACCTCCTCGTCGATCTTGCACTTCCCGCCCGGACGAAAACGCACAAAGTGGACCCCTCAGGGACCGCAACTGCAAGACGCTTCTATGTGTGTGGTGATCGGTTCGGCTGGTTGCCGTTAGGGTTCGGCGTTGGTGATCACTCGGGTGACTCTCCGTTGATCCGGCTGCCCGTGGTGTGGGTGTGCCTTGTGCAAGACCTGTCCCCGGGTGATCGTCGGCGCCGGCCCGGCCCACCCTGCTGGCCTGATCAGAAGCCTGCCCGTGCGAGCACACGTGGCCCATCACAGATCTGCCGCCGAGGTGACTGCTTCCCGAGCCGACGCCGACTGTCCCGGTCGTCGCTGGCAAAGGAGCAACAATCCGAGATGACAAGGATCGTAGAGCGAGTCGCGGATCGCTACGACGTGGTGGTAGGGGTCGACACCCACACCGACACGCACACCGCCGCCGTGGTCGACCGTCTCGGCGCCGTGTTGGCGCAGGTCACCGTGCCCACCGACCCGGACGGGTTGGCCCGGTTGCTGACCTTCGCCGTCGCGCACACCCCACCGCAGGGGCGCCGGTTGTGGGCGGTGGAAGGCACCCGATCGCACGGGCAAGGGCTGTGCCGGGTGCTGGACGCTGCCGGTGAAGCGGTCTGCGAGGCACCCAAACCCCCCGCCGCGTCCCGTCGTCGGGGCGGCAAGTCCGACCACCTGGATGCGGTCGCCGCCGCCCATACGGTGCTTGCCCTGCCCGCTGAGCGCATCGCCGTGCCCCGAAGCGACGGACCACGCGAGGCACTGCGTCTGCTGCTGATCTGCCGCCGACACCACACCGATGCCCGCACCGCAGCAGTCAACCTGGTCAAAGCGTTGATCCTGACCGCCGACGACACCCTGCGCGAGGCGCTACGCGGACTATCCACCACCACCCAGATCGCCCGCCTGGCCGCCCTCGACCTACCCGAGCACACCGACCTGCCCTGCGAGGAACACACCCGCCGCCGCGAACTGACCACCCTCGCCCGGCACATCCAGACCCTCGACGCCACCCTCGCCGACAACCACCAACGCCTACGCACCCTCGTCACCGAACTGTGCCCACCCCTGCTCGACCAACCCGGCATCGGACCCGTCACCGCCGCGATCGCCCTCACCGCCTGGTCCCACCCCGGCCGCGTCCGATCAGAAGCCGCCTACGCCACCCTCGCCGGCACCGCCCCCATCCCCGTGGCCAGCGGCCGCACCAACCGACACCGCCTCAACCGCGGCGGCGACAGAACCCTCAACAGCGCCCTACACACCATCGCCCTCACCCGCCGCCGCATCCACCCCGAAACCCGCGACTACATCACCCGCCGCCGCACCGAAGGCCGCACCACCAAAGAAATCACCCGCTGCCTCAAGCGCTACATCGCCCGACAGATCTACCGCACCATCACCAACCACCACCGCACCACTTGACAACCCCACTCACAGATCAGCGGGGTGGTGGCTCGAAGCCCGCGAGGCGGGTGGCGATTTGGCGTCGGGCCGGGGGGACTGTGGAGACCAGGCGGAGCAGGAGGTTTCTCAGCGGGCGGAGGGGCGGTGGGGCGGCGGCCAGGCGGGTCAGGCCGGCGGCGAAGCCGAGCACCTCCTCGGCGCGGGGGCGGCGGTCGGCGGCGTACCCGTCGAGAGCCTGCCCGCCCGCGGCGAGCGCGTCGCCGAGCGCGACCGCGTCCCGCAGGCCGAGGTTCATCCCCTGCCCACCGGCCGGACTGTGCACGTGCGCGGCGTCCCCGGCGAGCAGCACCGGCCCGGACCGGTAGGTGCTCGCGATCCGGTGGTGGATCCGGAACCGCGACGACCAGGCCATGCCGGTGACCCGGTCCGGCCGGCGCGCCGGGCCGCGCTCGTCGAGCAGCGCCTGGAAGTGGTGCGCCTGCGGGTCGCGCGGTGCGTCGTCCACTGTGGCGACCAGCCGGACCGTGCCGTCGGGCAGTGGCGCCCAGACCAGCGGGCCCCGGCGGGAGAGGAAGAGGCTCACCTGGTCGCGCGGGAGCGCGCTGTCCACGTGGACGTCGGCGAGCAGGAACGACTCACCGGGGTCGGCCGGGCCGCCGAAACCGATGCCGGCGAGTTCGCGGACCCGGCTGTGCATCCCGTCCGCGCCGACGACCCAGCGCGCCCGGACCGCGCGGTCGCCGTCGAAGCGCGCGACGGCGCCGTCGCCGTCGAGGTCCAGGCCGGTCATCTCGTACGGCCGCAGCACGCGCCCGCCGAGCGCGGCGAGCCGGTCGGTGAGTACCGCCTCGGTGTCGGCCTGCGAGATCAGCAGCGCGTACTGGTAACGCGACGGCAACCTGTCGAACGGGACGGTGACCAGCACCCGGTCCCGGTCGCGGACGCTGAACCGGGCCGAGCGCAGCCCGCGGGCGGCCAGCGGGTCGGCGACCCCGATCCGGTCGAGCACCTCGAGGGTGCCGGCGTGCACGACGGCGGCGCGCGACGTGACGGGCGGCTCGGCGAGCCGGTCGACAACCGTCGCGGCGATCCCGTGCCCGGCCAGTGTCACCGCCACCGCCAGGCCGGTCGGCCCGGCTCCCACCACGAGGACATCGGTGCGTTCGGGCAGCATCGCTTCCACCTCCGGGTTCGGTCAACAACTGTTTGCCAACGCGTGTTGACTTCACTGTAGAGCCGATGTCAACACATGTTGGCCTACAGTCGTGGACGTGACCGAACCCGCCACCCGCACCCGCCGCTCGGACGCCACCCGGGCGGCCATCCTGCGCGCCGCCCGGGAACGCTTCGCCGCCGACGGCTACGACCGGGCCACCATCCGGGCCATCGCCGCCGACGCCCGCATCGACCCGTCGATGGTGATGCGCTACTACGGCAGCAAGGAGGGGCTGTTCGCGGCGGCGGCCGAGTTCGACCTGCGCCTGCCCGACCTGGCCGAGGTGCCGCCGGACCGGCTCGGCGAGACACTGACCCGGCACTTCGTCCGCCGCTGGGAGGCGGACGGGACACTCGTCGCCCTGCTCCGGGCCGCCGCCACCAACCCCGGCGCGGCCGAACGGATGCGCGGCATCTTCGCCGGCCAGCTCGCCACCGCGGTGGCCCGGTCCGGTGCCGACCCGGCGACCGCCGACCGCCGGGCCGGTCTGGTGGCCAGCCAGATCCTCGGTCTCGCGCTCACCCGGTACGTCGTCCGGCTGCCACCGGTGGCAGACCTCGACCCCGAGGAACTGGCCGACTGGGTCGGCCCGACGATTCAGCGCTACCTGACCCAACCTTTGCCCCCGTCCCGCGCGTCTGGCCGGTGACGGAGGAGGAGCCGGATGGGGCGGAACGCGGACGACGGGCGGGCGGACTACCTCGCCTTCGTCGAGTCGCACCAGCACCGGCTGCTGCGCGCCGCGTACCTGATCTGCGGGAACCGCCACCAGGCCGAGGACCTGCTCCAGGACGCGCTGCTCAAGCTGGCGCTGCGCTGGCCGTCGGTGCGCGACGGCGACCCGGCCGCGTACGTGCGCGCCATCCTCTACCGCGACGCCGTCTCCTGGTGGCGACGGCGGCGACGCGAGTGGCTCAGTGCGTACCCACCGGACCGGCCGGGCAGTGACGCCGACGCCGCGCTGCGGCTCACCGTGCGCGCGGCGCTGGACCGGCTGCCACCACGCCAGCGGGCCGTGGTGGTCCTGCGCTACTTCGAGGACCTGACCGAGGTCGCCACCGCCGAGGCGCTCGGCGTCACCGTCGGCACCGTCAAGAGCCAGTGCCACGACGCGCTGCGCAAGCTGCGCGATGTCGTACCCGCCCCCGGCACGTCCGGAGACGGCCTGGTGACCGGGATGGAGGCGAACCCGTGAACGAACCCGAGCTGACCCGGCTGCTGACCCGGGCCGCCGAGGAGATCCGCCCGACCCGGCCGGCCGAGGCCGGATGGGACCGGGCCGGGCGGGTCCGCCGCGCCCGCCGGGCCGCCGGTGCAGCAGCCGTCGCCGTGCTCCTGCTCGGCGGCGGTACGACGGCACTGCTGCACCGCTCCGGCCCGCCCCCTGCGGCACCGCCCCGCCCGACTGTGACGTCGGCGCCGAGCGCCCCGGTGGTGCAGCGGCCCCCGGACCGGCTCGGACAGGCGGGCGACCCGCTGGGCCGGCTCGGCGACCGGGTCGCCTACCGCCTCTCCGACCGGCCGGTGAGCCGGGCGCTGGCGCTGTACCAGCCGGTCGACCCGGAGACCGGCGACGCCGGCCCGGTCCGGGTGCTGGGTGACGACGGTATGGTCCGCGAACTCGACGTGGTGACGCTCGCGCCCACCCGCGACGCCGAGGGCAACGAGGCCACTCCGCTCAAGCCGGGCAGCCTGTCGCCGGACGGCCGGACCGCCGCGTTCGCGCAGACCGGTGAGGTCGTCGTGGTCGGCCTGACCGACGGCGCGGTCCGCCGCTATCCGCTCACCGGCCACCTGGAACACGTGGTCTGGGCCGGGGACCGGCTGCTGGTCGGGGACAACGACACCACGTACGAGCTGGACCGGCGCACCGGGGAGACGCGGAAGCTCCCGGTCGACCCGTGGACGCTCGTCGTGCCCGAGCCGGCCCGGCCCGGTGATCTGTTCACAGTGGGCGGCTGGTCCGGGGACGGCGGTCTGGCCGTACGCCGGTTCCCCGCCTCCGGTGGCGCGCCGGAGCGACGGCCGGTGACCACCGGGGAGCTTCCCTCCGGTTACCAGCTGAACGAGGTCTACGGGCGGGGCTGGCAGCGCGGCGACCGGATCGGCCAGGCCGGGTGGACCACCACCGCAGGTGCCGCCGGCACGATGAGCGGCGCCGAGGGCGTGGCGGTCCTGGACGCCCGCACCGGGGCGGTGACCCGCCTGCTCGACCTGGGACGCGAGGGCCGGGCCAAGGGGTGCTGCGAGGTGTACGCCTGGACCACCGACGGTGACCTGCTGTTCCGCTACGACGCCGGGCTGGCCCGGTGGCGTCCGGAGACCGGCGCCGTCGACTGGGTGGCGAGCAACGTCCCCGGCCGGCTGTCGATAGCCGCCCGCTGACCGGCCTGGAACGCGGCCGGCCCCGCCGCGGTGACGGCGGGACCGGCCGGGACGTTCAGCGGGTCAGGCCGCCGGGCTGGTCGCCCTTCACGACGGGCGCCCGGACCAGGTTGCCCCACTCGGTCCACGAGCCGTCGTAGTTGCGCACCTGCGGGAACCCGAGCAGGTGGTGGAGCACGAACCAGGTGTGGCTGGACCGCTCACCGATCCGGCAGTACGCCACCACGTCGTCGGACGGGCTCAGCCCGAGCTGGTCGGCGTAGATGGCGCGCAGTTCGTCGGCGGACTTGAACGTGCCGTCGTCGTTCGCGGCGGACTTCCACGGCTTGCTCACCGCGCCCGGGATGTGCCCGCCGCGCAGCGCGCCCTCCTGCGGGTAGTCCGGCATGTGCAGCATCTCGCCGGTGTACTCGCCGGGCGACCGCACGTCCACCAGCGGACGGCCGGCCGCCACGTGCGCCATGACCTGCTCCCGGTACGCCCGGATCGGCGCGTCGTTGCGCTCCGGCACCGGGTACGAGGCGCGGGGCCGGCTCACCTTGTCCCGGGTCAGCTCGCGCCCCTCGGCGATCCACTTCTGCCGGCCGCCGTCGAGCAGCCGTACGTCCTGGTGACCGAAGAGGGAGAAGACCCAGAGGGCGTACGCGGCCCACCAGTTGAAGTTGTCGCCGTAGAAGACGACCGTGTCGTCCCGCCCGATGCCCTTTGCGGCGCACAGCTCGGCGAAGCTCGCGGCGTCCAGGTAGTCGCGGGTGACCTGGTCGTTGAGTTCGGTGTGCCAGTCGACCTTGACGGCGCCGGGGATGTGGCCGGTGTCGTAGAGGAGCACGTCCTCGTCGGACTCGACCACCACGAGCCCTTCGTCGCCCAGGTGCTCGGCCAGCCACTCGGTGGTGACCAGGCGCTGCGGGTCGGCGTACGACTGGAGGCGGGGATGCGGATCGCTCGGCACAGGCATGATCCCCAAGGTACGCCGGATCCGCGGAGCGCGGTGCCGGTCAGGCGCGGCGGTGCACCAGGCGGCCGGCGACCACAGTCGCCAGGCAGGACCCGTCCGCGTCGAACACGGCGAGGTCGGCGCGCCCGCCGGTCACGAGCGCGGGCGGCCGGGCAGCGGGCAGCACCGACACCTCGTTGCGGGCCGCGGCAGCCCGCAACGCCGGATCGGTGACGTGTTCGTCGAGCACGGCGGCCACACCGAGCCGGAACAGCGCGTGCACCCGCTCGCGGGGCGTGGGCGCCGCTGGTAGCGGTCCGTCGTGCACCAGCGCCGGCCCGAGCGTGCCGGCCCACCGCCGCACCCGCACCCGGGGGTACGCGCCGGACAGCTCGGCCGTGGGCACGATCGCCTCGACCCGGTCACCGGCGATCACGACGGCGAGCCCGGCGCGGGGTGGGTCGCCGGGTGTCAGCCGCAGCAGGTCGGCGGCGTGGACGGTACGCACGCTCAGTCGCGCTCGACCGGCCCGAGCACCGGCCGTTTCGCAGTGATGAAGTCGCCGGAGGACCGCCCGGTCAGCCGGCGCCTGATCCACGGCGCCAGGTGCTTGCCGGCCCAGCGCAGGTCGGCGGCGCGCGCGGCGAGCCACGGGCTGGGCGCCGGGTGCGGCGGCACCAGCAGCCACTCCTCGTCGCAGCCGACGCCGAGCGCGGTGAGCACCTGCGCGGCGACCCGGCGGTGCCCCTCCGCCGACAGGTGGATCCGGTCGGTGCTCCAGAGCAGCGGGTTGAGGTAGGTGTCGTCGGCGTACAGGTCGACCAGGATCGCGCCGTGCCGCTCGGCCACCTCGCCGACGACCCGGTTGAGCAGCGTCACGCGCGGGGCCATCAGCCGCTGGCCGGGCAGCCGGGACATCACGTCGGCGAACCGGAACAGGATCACGTCGCTGCCGCCGGACCGCAGCCGCTGCACGACCGCGTCGAAGCGGGGGACGAACGCGTCCGGGTCGAAGCTGCGGCGCAGCACGTCGTTGCCACCGGCCGCGAAGCTGATCAGGTCGGGCTTCATGGCCAGCGCGGACGGCACCTGCTCGGCCACCACGTTGGGGAACAGCCGGCCGCGGATGGCCAGGTTGGCGTAACCGAAGTCGGGCCCGGCCTCGGCGGCGAGGCGGGTGGCGACCAGATCGGCCCAGCCCCGGTAGCTGCCGTCCGGATACGCGTCGTCCATGCCCTCGGTGAAGCTGTCGCCCACCGCCACGTAGCTGCGCCAGCGCACGGCGCCTCCCTCAGACGTCCCGGCAGAAGTGCGTCGCACAGTCTGTCACCGCGCGGGCCGGTCCCGCTGGCCCTGAACCCCGGACGTGGCGGATGTCTCGACGTCCTGTTCACGACAGCCACCCGAGGGGACAAATCCACCGGACACGACCGGCGGGGCAGAATCCGTCGCCCGGACCGGGGATGATGTCTGCCGTCATCCGGCCGGGCGAACCGTCCGGCCGGTCCCGCACCCGGCACGAGCGAGGAACCACATGACGCAGGGGCACCCACCGCCCGGCCACGCCGACCCCCGGTACGGCGTGTCGCCGCCCGCGCAGCCGGTGCCGTGGGCGCCGCCGCCCCCGGCGCCGAAGTCCCGCCGTGGGCTCTGGATCGGGCTCGCGGCGGGTGCACTCGCGCTGGCGGTCTGCGCCGGCACGGCGGTCGGCGTCGGGCTGGGCCTGCGCGGCAACGACGAGGACGCCCCCGCGCCGAAGGCGGCAGCCGGCGCGAACGGCGTCACCGTCACGAACGCCGAGTTGGCCGGACTGCTCGACCGGCACAGCAAGGCGCTCGCGGCCAAGGATCTGGACGGCTACCTGGCCGCGTTCGATCCGGCCCGCAAGGATCTGATCGCCGGGCAGACCCAGCTCTTCCGCAACCTCATGAAGTTGCCGCTGTCGGTGGCCCGCTACGAGACGGTCGAGCAGCAGGGCCGCGTGAGCGACGCCTTCGGGCAGGGCGTCACGTTCCAGCTCGACGTCTCGTTCGTGCACCAGTTGGACGGCTTCGACCGGGCCCCGGTCTCCGAGTGGTACCGGTGGACGATCGTCCGCGCCGGCAAGGACGCGCCGATCCGGGTCGTCGCTGTGACCGGAGCGCCGGCCGGTGGCAACGGCGACTCGAAGACCGTCTACTACCCCGGGCCGTGGGACAAGTGGCGGGACATCCACGTCGAGCGGACCCCGTACGCCCTGATCATCACCGACGCGGCCCGGGGCGACCTGGCGAGGCGGTACGCCCCGGCCGTCGACAAGGCGGTGACGAGCAACCTGGCCGTGTGGCGGGCCAACGCGCCGCCCGAGCCGATGACGGACAAGTTCGTCGTCACGCTCGCCGACGGCAAGGACGAGATGATCTCGCTCTACCGGATCGGCACCGAGAAGGCCACCGAGGCGGGCATCTCGCTGGGCATGGTCGCGGCCGAGCGGAAGGACGGCAAGGCCACGATCGGCGGCACCCGCATCGTGGTGGACACCAGCGACAGTTACTTCACCCGCTCCGGCGGGGACAACGACGCCCGCATGGTGTTGCGTCACGAGATCGCGCACTCCCTGATGACGCCCCGCACCGACCTGACCGCTGTGGACGAGTTCAGCAAGCTCGACGAGTGGGTGGTCGAGGGCTTCGCCGAGTACGTCGCCTTCCACGGCCGCCCGCTCGGTGCCAGCGAACGCACCGCGCAGGCCCGGAAGCTGGTCCGCGACGGGTGGAACGGCACGCTGCCCGGCAACGGCGACTGGGACGACCCCGGCCGGCTGAGCTTCCACTACTGGCTCGGGCACGCCGCGATGAACCACCTCGCCGAGAAGCACGGTGAGCCGAAACTGTTCCGCTTCGTCGAGGCCGTCTACGCCGGCACCCCGACCGACCGCGCCGCCCGGGACGTGCTGGGCGTGTCGCTCGACGAGTTCCAGGCCGGCTGGGCCGACTACGTCCGCGCGCAGGCGCGCTGACGGGAACGGAGACGACCGATGACGTACCAGCATCAGCACCAGCAGCCGCCCGCGTACCCACCGGCGGGCCGGCCGGGTGCGGCCGGTGCGCCGCCGGTGGCGCCGAAGCGGCGCGGACGCGTGGCGTTGCTGGTCGCCGGTGGCCTGGTGGCGGTGCTCGCGGTCGCGGCCGGCACCGCCTACGGCGTGTCCCGGCTGGTCGGCGGCGGTGACGACGGGAAGAAGCTGCGTACCGCGTGGGTGCTCGACTTCCCGGAACTCCAGCGCAACGGGCTGAAGACGTACGACGGGCAGGACATGTTCGGCGCCTGGCTGATCGGCGACGCGGTGGTGCGGGCGCAGCCGGACGGCGTCATCGCCTACCGGCTCGGCGACGGCGGCCAGGCGTGGGGCGTGCCCGCGCCGCAGGCGTCCTCGCTGTGCGCGGCCGCGCAGACGCTCGCCGAGGGGCGGGGCGTGGTGGCGCTCGGTTCCGCCGACTCGTGCGACACGCTCGTCGGGTTCGACGCTGCCGGGGGCACGCAGACGTGGCGGGCGACGTTCCCCGTCGAACGCCGGACGGGCCGCTCCGAGATCGTCGCCCCGGACCTGTCGGTGACCGCCGGGCAGGTGGTCGTCCGCAGTGGCGAGAGCGTGCTCGGCTACGCGCTGGCCGACGGCAAGCGGCTGTGGCAGACCGACGCGGACCGCCTGCTGCCCGGCCGGGACTGCCGTCTGACCCAGGCGCAGGCCGCCGGGGACCAGGCGGTGGTCACCGCGCGTTGCGACGGCGACCAAGGCGCGCTGCTCGGCCTGGACCCGTCCACCGGCAAGCCGCGCTGGCAGCAGAAACTGCCCGCCGCGCAGCAGAGCGCCGGGGTGCTGAGCGTCGACCCGCTGGTCAGCCTGCCCGGCCTCGTCAGCGAGACGTTCGTCGCGCGCGACGCCGCCGGCAAGGCGCGGGCCACGTTCGGCAACCCCGTCGACGGTACGCGGTTCAGCGACCTTCCGATCAACCGCTCCAACACGGTGAGCGGGCCGGAGGTCCGGCCGTACCTGGCCGACGCGGACACGCTGTACCTGCCCACCGAGTCCGCTCCGGTCGGCGACAAGATGCGCCAGGCCAACCAGGTGGTGGCGATCGACCTGACCACCGGGAAGCGGCGTTGGGTGTCGTCCGGGCACACCGACAGCGAGGTGGAACTCGTGCGCCTCGACGAGCAGGGCGTGCTGGCGTGGGAGGTGGGCGACCGGCGTGACCTCGCCCCGCGGCTGGTCCGGATCGACCCGGCCACCGGAAAGGTGAGCGTGGTGGCCGAGGCGCCGCTGTCGGCCGGCACCGAGGGCAGCGACGCGAAGGTGCTGGAACGCGACGGCACTGTGGTGCTGGTGCCGTGGAAGCAGGTCACGGCGGACGCGGCGATCACCGTGCTGCGCTGACCGGCGCAGCGGCGTCAGCAGTCGAAGACCGACCAGCAGATGTCGTTGCGCAGCCGCTGGTCGTCCAGGACCAGCTCGCGGATCTCGGCCGGGAGCTGGTCGCGCTGCCACCGGCACTCGGCCCGCCCGGCCGCCTCGGCGAGACCGGCGGGCGCCGCCGCGCGTACCGCCTTGATCGCGTACGCGGCGGCGCCGAGTTCGTGGGCGGCCACGTGGGCCACGACGGCGGCCTGACCGGCGGCGTACGCGGCGTCGCGGGCCGCGCCGCGCAGGTCCCGGGCCGCGCCCATGGCGTGCCCACCCGCCGCACGCGCCTCCATCATCCTGACCTCGCCCCGCACCCAGGCGCGGGCGTGCTCGATCGCCTCGCGTGGGCGGCTGTCGTCCGGCCGGACCGCCTCGAACAGGCCGAGGACGTGCTCCGCGCAGGTGGCGGCCCAGAGCGCCAGCAGGTGGTGGTGCTCGTCGGTGAGCGTGCCGCCCCGGCGGATCGTGGTGAACCGGGGATCGCGGACCTTCGGCAGGATCACGACGCGGCCTCCGGCCCGGCGGCGCCCTGGCGCAGGTCGTGGTCCAGTTTGCTCATCAGCCGGGCGACCCGGCTGCCACCGCCGGTCAGCTGCGGATAGCGGCGCAGCACGTCGACGAGCACGGGGGTGGCGAGGCGCCGGTACCCGTCCAGCGCCGCCGTGCCCACGGTCTCGTCGCCGCCGGCCTCCAGTTCGGCGACACGCGCGGCGTTGGCGGCGGCCCGCAGGATGTGGCCGACCTGGGTGGCCTTCGCGATCGGGTGCAGGTACGCGGCCGCCGCGGCGTCACCGGCGGCCCGGGCGGCCAGGCGGGCGGCCTCGGTGGGCGCGGACCGGGCGGCCCGGTGCGCGTCGAGGGACGTGACCCGCTGGAGTCTCGTCCGGGCGGCACCGCGCGCGAACGTCCAGGCCGCGTCGACAGCCGCGCGGGGACGCGGGTCATCGGGGACCGCCCGCTCGTAGACCGGGAGGACGTCCTCCGCGTGGCGGACCGCGTACCGCGCCACCTCGCGCAACTCGTCCATCGTCAGGTCGAAGTCCCCGGGCGCAGTCATGTCGCGGGCATCGTATCGGTGATGGTGACCTCGTGGAGCTGACCGGAGCGATCTGGCCGGGGTGGTCGGGTGCGGGACAGCAGGACCCGGCCGGGCCGGTGCTCACCTTCACACCCGACGCCTGGCGGGCCTTCGTCCGGGTCAGCGGGAGCCGCGCGTCGCGCTGATCAGCACCGTGTGCTTGCGTACCCGAAAGGCGCCCTCGGCGTCGATGCGGGCCTCGATCGCGGCGCGGGCCGCCGCCTCCTGTGCGGCGGTGAGCGGCCCGATCATGCTGGCGACGTACGCAAGGATCGGCTCGGCGGCGGGCACCACCAGCTCGTCCGGGTAGCGCTCGACCGTCACGTCGTCGAAGTGGGCGGCGACCCGTGCGGGTGTCGCCTCGGCGGTGACGTCGTTCTTGTCGTGGAACCGGACGGCCAGGTCGGGACACCCGATCACCGGGCCGAGCGCGTTCAGCTCGGCCATGTGGTCGCGGCCGTTCACCGCGACGGTGAGCCGGCCGCCGGGGCGTAGCACCCGGGCGAACCCGCGCAGCGCGGCATCCGGGTCGTCCAGGTGGTAGAGCATGCTGTTGGCGATCACCGCGTCGGCTACGCCGGCACCGAACGGCAGGTGCGTGGCGTCGCAGCGCAGCACCCGCGCGCCGGGCACCTCGCGCAGTCGCGCGCACATGGCGGGCGAGAAGTCGGTGAGAGTCAGCCGGGGTCGGTGGCCGACCCGGTGCCACAGCTCGCCGGTGCCGGCGCCCACCTCCAGCACGTCGCCGGACAGCGGCAGCCGCTCGCCCAGCCAGGCGAACCAGCTCTGCGGATTGGTGCCGTACGAGTGCAGCGCCATGCGGGCGATCAGGTTGCCGGTCGTCGTCGCGTACTGGCTGGTCGCCCGAGCCGCCGCGCTGGCGCCGCCGGTCACGAGAGGTAGAAGCAGAACGGGTGACCGTCCGGGTCGAGGAGCACCCGGACGTCGTCCTGCGGCTGGAAGTCGGGCAGTGTCGCGCCCACGGACACCGCGTACGCCACGGCTGCCTCCAGGTCGCCGACCTTGATGTCCAGGTGGACAGACATCTGCTGGTCGCCGGGACCGGCCGGCCATACCGGCCGCACGTAGGCCGGCTCGTCCTGGAAGGCCAGCCAGTGGCCACCCTCCGGCGGGGCGAGGAGGACCCAATCGGCTTCCTTCTCGCGCCGGGTCCAGCCGAGCAGCCGCTCGTAGAACGCGGCCAGGTCCTCTGCGGACGGCGCGTCCAGCACCGTTGTCGTCAGCTTCATCAGCGGTCGCTCAGCCATGCCGCATTCCTACCCGGCACCCGCGACATTTACCGGCCCGTCCGCACCATCTCGGCGGGGTGGCGGCATCGACACCAGTCGGATGCCGCCACCCCGCCGAGCCGGCGACGATCGGTCCGCGCGGACACCGAAAGGGGTCGCCCGGCCCTCCGCTCGCACCATAGGCTGCGCCAATGCTGCTGCGCATGTCGACCCTGCTGCTCCGGACCCTGCGCGAGGACCCGGCGGACGCGGAGGTGCCGAGCCACCGGCTGCTGCTGCGCGCCGGATACGTCCGCCGGGCCGCGCCGGGCGGCTACACGTGGCTGCCGCTGGGCAAGCTCGTGCTGGACCGGATCACCGCGATCGTGCGGGACGAGATGACCGCGATCGGTGACCAGGAGGTGCACTTCCCGGCGCTGCTCCCGGCCGAGCCGTACCGGACCAGCGGGCGGTGGACCGAGTACGGGGACGACATCTTCACGCTCGCCGACCGCAAGGGCGCCGACCACCTGCTCGCGCCGACCCACGAGGAGTTGGCCGCGCTGCTGGTGAAGGACCTGTTCACCTCGTACCGGGACTTCCCGGTGACGCTGTTCCAGATCCAGACCAAGTTCCGCGACGAGGCCCGCCCCCGGGCCGGTCTGCTGCGCGGGCGCGAGTTCCTGATGAAGGACGCCTACTCGTTCGACCTGGACGAGGCCGGGCTCCAGGCGGCGTACGACCGGCACCGGGCCGCCTACGAACGCGTCTTCACCCGGCTCGGCCTGGACTTCACCACTGTCCACGCGATGTCCGGCGCGATGGGTGGGTCCGCGTCGGAGGAGTTCCTGGCCGCCACGCCGGTCGGCGAGGACACGTTCGTCGGCTGCACCGCCTGCGCCTACGCGGCGAACACCGAGGCGGTGGTGACCCGCCCCCCGGCCGCCGGTGACCCCGACGCGCATCCGCCCGCCGAGGTGCACGACACCCCGGAGACGCCGACCATCGCCGCCCTGGTCGAGCTGGCCGAGGCCCGGAAGCTGGGCGGGCGCACCGGCTGGACCGCCGCCGACACGCTGAAGAACGTGGTCCTCACCGTCCGCCGGCCCGGCGCCGAACAGGGCGAGCCGCTGGTGATCGGCCTGCCCGGCGACCGCGAGGTGGACCTCAAGCGGGTCGAGGCGGTGCTCGCCCCGGCCACGGTGGCGGTCTTCGAGGACTGGGACGCCCACCCCGAGCTGGTCCGCGGCTACATCGGGCCGCAGATCCTCGCCAAGCACGGCATCCGCTACCTGGTCGACCCCCGCGTGGTGCCCGGCACCGCCTGGCTGACCGGCGCGAACGAGCCGGGCCGGCACGCCACCGACGTGGTGTGCGGGCGCGACTTCGTACCGGACGGCACGATCGAGGCGGCCGAGGTGCGGCCCGGGGACCCCTGCCCGGCCTGCGCCGACGGTGAGCTGACCATCCGGCGTGGCATCGAGGTCGGGCACATCTTCCAGCTCGGACGCCGGTACACCGACGCGTTCGCGGTCGACGTGCTCGGCCCCCAGGGCAAGCCGGTCCGGCCCACGATGGGCTGCTACGGAATCGGCGTTTCCCGGGCGGTCGCCGCAGTGGCCGAGCAGCACCACGACGACCGAGGGCTGGTCTGGCCCGCGGCGGTCGCGCCGTGCGACGTACACCTGATCGCCGCCGGGAAGGGGCCGCAGCTCGACGCGGCGCTCGACCTCGGCGGGCGCCTCGCCGCTGCCGGCCTGCGGGTGCTTGTCGACGACCGCACGCACGTGTCCGCCGGGGTGAAGTTCACCGATGCCGAGCTGATCGGCATCCCGCGCGCCGTCGTGGTCGGCCGCCGCCTGGCCGACGGGTACGTGGAACTGCGCGACCGGGCCACCGGCGAGCGCACCGAACTGCCGGTGGAGGCCATCGTGGAGCGCCTGCGGGACGAGGTGGGCGCGACGCGCCGCGACGGGGTGTAGCGATCGCGCCACCGGGTACCGCAGACGGATCGACCGAAGCGTTCGGAGGCTCTCATGTTCCGCGTCAGTGACGTCATGACCAGACAGGTGGTCTACCTCCCGGCGGAGACCCCGTTGGACGAGGCGGCCCGGGTGATGAAGGAGTCGGACATCGGCGACGTCGTGGTGACCGACGGCGCCACGCTCGCCGGCATGCTGACCGACCGCGACATCGTGGTCCGGGCGGTGGCCGAGCGCGCCGACCCCGGCACCACCACGATCGGTTCGATCATCACCCGCGAGGTGGTGATGATCGAGCAGCACTGCACGGCGAACGAGGCGGCGGCGCTGATGCGCGAACGCAACATCCGCCGGGTGCTCGTGTGCGACAACGAGCGCAAGCTCGTCGGCATCGTCTCCCTCGGTGACCTCGCCATGCAGCTCGACCCCCAGTCGGCGCTCAGCGACATCAGCGAGGCCGCACCGAACGTGTGACGGGCGGGCCCCGCTCGCGTGACGCGGGGCCCCGCCCGGCACCGCCGGGTGGTGGAGCTCGGCGACGGATAGCCTCGACCCATGCCCGAGATGCCGACCAAGCTGGCCGAGATCGTCGACGAGTTCGCCGCCGCGCCCCGCGACGTCGTCCTGGAGATGCTGCTGGAGTTCGCCGACGTGATCCCGCCCCTGCCCGAAGGCGTGAACCGGGAGGAGCTGGAGCAGGTCCCCGAGTGCCAGACCGCGTTCTTCCTGCGCGCCGAGGTGAACGCGGACAAGACCGTGAGCACCGTCTTCGACTGCCCGCCGGAGGCACCCACCACCCGGGCGTTCGCCGGCATCCTCGCCGAAGGGCTGACCGGGGCGAGCGCCGAGGAGGTGCTGGCCGTACCGGACGACCTCTACCAGCGGATGGGCCTGGCGCAGGCGATCAGCCCCCTGCGCGTACGCGGCGGCACCGCCATCCTGGCCCGGCTCAAGCGCCAGGTCCGGGAACAGATCTCCTGACCCGTGGGTTGTCGCTGGTCATGGACATCGAGATCTACGCCGACGTGGTCTGCCCCTGGTGCTGGATCGGCAAGCGCCGGCTGGAACAGGCTCTGGAGTCGTACGACGGCGAGGTGAACGTCCGGTTCCGGCCGTTCCAGCTGGACCCGACGCCGGTCACCGAGCCGAAGCCGCTACTGGAGGCGCTCGGCGACAAGTTCGGCGGGCGGGACAAGGCCGAGGGCATGGCCGCGCACGTCACCGGCGTCGCCGCGGGTGCGGGCCTCGACCTGCGGTTCGACCGGGCGGTGGCCGCGAACACGTTCGACGCGCACCGCCTGGTGCGCTTCGCCACCGAGCACGGGCGTTCCGCCGAGATGGTCGAGCGGCTCTACCGGGCGCACTTCCACGACGGCGTCGACGTCGGCTCGACCGACGCGCTCGTCACGCTGGCCGGCGAGGCCGGGCTGGACGAGACCGAGGCGCGGCAGTACCTGGAGTCGAACCTGGGCCGCCGGGAGGTCGCCGCCGACCTGAGCACCGCCCACCAGCTCGGCGTCTCCAGCGTGCCGACGTTCGTGCTGGCCGGGAAGTACGCGGTCACCGGCGCGCAGGAGCCGGAGACGCTGCTCGCCGCGCTGCGCGAGGTGGCGCAGCGCGAAGCGGCAGCCTGATGTTTCACGTGGAACAAGATCGATGCGGATGAGGACCTAGGCCGGCTTGGCCAGGTCCTCCACCACCCTCGCCCCGGGCAGCGCGCCGAGCGCCGGCCCGGGCAGGGCGATCTTGCTGTGCCGTACGCCCGAGCCGATGATGACGTGCGGCGTGGCGATCACCCGCGAGTCGACGAGGATCGGCCAGTCCGCCGGCAGGCCGATCGGCGTGATCCCGCCGTACTCCATGCCGCTCGACTCGACCGCCTCGGCCATCGGCGCGAAGCTCGCCTTGCGCACGTCGAGCAGCTTGCGGACCACGCCGTTCACGTCGGCGCGGGTGGTGGCGAGCACGACGCAGGCCGCGTACCGGATCTCGCCGCCGCGCTTACCGGCGACCACCACGCAGTTGGCCGACTCCTCCAGCCCCACCTCGTACGCCTCGCAGAACGCGGCGGTGTCGGCCAGGTCGGCGTCGATCGGGGCGACCAGTACGTCGTCCACGTCCACCGGGGCCTCGGCCGGCCACTCCCGCAGGGCCGCGGCGACCGGCGGGGCCAGCAGGTCGAGCCGGGTCCGGGCCGGCTCCGTCTTCAGCGTCCCCATCATGCCGCGATCCTCGCACCCGTCGGACGGATCGACCGGCCGGACCCCGCTCCCGCCCTTCAGTTGGGATTGGTGAGGAACGCGTTCTCCTGCGCGAAGTCCCGGCTCTCGGTCGTGGTGAGCTGCCGGCGGCGGAGCACCTCGGGACGGTTCGCCTCGGCGTCCTCGATGCCGTGCCGGACGCCGACCCGGATCACGCCGTAGAGGAAGACGAAACCGAAGACGTACAGGACCACGGTGGCGACGAAGACCAGCATGCGGTCACCGTAGGCCGGTGCGGACCCGACCGTTTCTCATCTTCCGCCGGTTCCCCCGTACGTGTCAGCGAGGTGGTCGGCCCAGGTCCGCACGCCGGTCGGCGTGGCGGTCGTGGTGAGACCACCCGCCCGCAGCTCCCGCCCGAGCCGACCCGGGATCCGGACCGGCAGCAGCGGACGGCGTACCCGCCGGGCCGTCAGCCAGGCGCGGGCCGCGTCGTCGAAGCGCAGCACCTCCGGTCCGCCGAAGTCCTCCACCCGGTTCGACGGTCCGGCCAGCAGCAGGACCGCGAGCCGGTCCGCCACCTCACCCGGGTCGACCGGCTGGGCGAGCACCGCCCGGTCCCCGATCACCGAGCCGAGCCGGCTCGCGCCGCGCAGCAGCCCGTCCAGGAACTCCGGGAACTGGGTCGCCCGCAACACGCTCCACGGCACCGGCCCGGCGGCCACCACCTGCTCGGCCGCGAGCTTGTGCCGGTAGTAGCCCAGCGGCACCCGGTCGACGCCGACGATCGAAACGAAGACCAGGTGACGCACCCCGGCGTGACCCGCGGCCACCGCGAGCCGGCGGGTGCCGAGCACGTCGATGTCGTGGGTGCGCCGCCGCGGCGACGAGGCCAGGTGCAGCACCGCGTCCACCCCGGCGACCGCCTCCGCCAGCCCGGCGCCGGTGGCCAGGTCGGCGGTCACCCACTCGACCCCGTCCCCGGTACGCGGCCCGCGGCTCATCGCGCGCAGCGTGAAACCCTCGTCCCGCAGCCGGGGCACCGCCACCCGTCCGAGCCGCCCGGTCGCCCCGGTCACCAGCACCCGCATCGTCGCTCCTCCCGCTCACACCGCAACCGCCGTGCGCGTAGTTCCTGCCGACTCCACCGACGCCGCAGTGGGTTCGCGCCGTAGCCGATTCGTCCGGCTGCATTCCCAAGGACGGGGGCCGGGCGCGGATCGTGACCGCGCGGCGGGTCGCCGTGATCACACCGATCCTGCGGCACGAGGAGGACGGCGGAGGGCGGATTCGGCTCGCCCGTGACGATGCGTGAGGTCCACGCGAACAACATCCACCTCGATCGACATACCTCTGAGTCATAAATATGACCAGGAGTCATACCGATCTCCGGTGATGCCTTCGATCGGCGGCATCACCGAACGTGACGGACGGCAGAGCCTATGCCGCTCAGCCGACAGGGCGTGGCACCACCCGGCCGGCCAGCAGCAGGCCCAGCAGGCCGCAGGCGGCTGCCACCGCCAGCGTGGTCGCGAAGCCGGCCGGGCCGGGGGACGCGCCGGCGGCCAGTACCGCGCCGGTGAGCGCCAGCACTGTCGCGGCGGCGAGCGAGTCGCCCAGTTGCAGCGCCGAACTGTTGCGGCCCTGCTCGGCCGGGGCGGACTGCTCCAGCGTGAGCACCGACAGCGACGGATAGAGCAGGCCCATGCCGAGCCCGGCCACAGCCCAGGAGAACACCGCCGGCAGCACCGGCAGCCCGGGCACCAGCGCCGACGCCACGCCCGCCGTACCGATGGTGATGCAGGCCAGCCCGGCCCGGGGCAGCGTGGCCGCCGAACGGGGTGAGCCGATCCGCCCCTGGATCCACGAGCCCACCGACCAGGACAGCGCCCCCACGGTCAGCACCAGGCCGGCGCCGGTGGGCGAGAAGCCGCGCTCCCGGGACAGCATCAGCGGGATCACCACCTCGGCGGCCACGAACGCCGCCGACGCCAGCGCGCGCAGGCCGATCACCGTCGGCAGCCCCCGCGCCGCGCGCAGGAACCCGGCCGGCAGCAGGTGTGGCACGCAGACGAACAGCCCGGCCAGCGCCCCGGCGATCAGGGCGACGGCGAGCACGCCGCGCTGCTGCCCCCCGTAGTGCAGCAGTGCGGCGCTCGCCCCCGCCCCGCAGGCCCAGCCGATCCGGGCCAGGGCACCCGCCGGCGGGCGGGTCGCCACGGTGGCGGTCAGCGCCCGCAGACCCGGCTGGACCAGCAACGCCGCCGGGATCGCCACCGCCGGCACCGCGAGGAACACCCACCGCCAGCCCAGATGTTCCACGATCAGTCCGGCCAGCGCCGGGCCGACCAGCGACGGCACCACCCAGGCCGCGGCGAACGCGGCGAAGATCCGGCGCCGCAACTGCTCCGGGTACGCCTGACCGACGACCACGTAGAGCGCCACCGAGACCAGTCCGGAGCCGAAGCCCTGCACCACCCGCCCGACGACCAGCACCTCCATCGTCGTCGCGGCACCGGCCACCACCAGCCCGGCGACGAACCAGACGACCCCGTGCCACAGGGCCGGGCGCGGCCCACGCGTGTCGCACCAGATGCCGGAGGCGACCATCGCCACCACGCCGGAGGCGAACGAGCCGCCGAACGCCAGCGCGTACAGGCCGAGCCCGTCGAGGCTGCGCGCCACTGTCGGCATGGCGGTGCCCACCGCCAGCGCCTCGAACGCGAGCAGGGACACCAGGGCGACAATGCCCACCGTCATCGCCCGCAGGCGCGGAGACCAGAGGTCGACGGGTGGGTCAGCCGGTACGGCAGTGGTGCTGGTCATGGCGTTCAGCCTCGGACCTCACCCCCGGTTGAGGTCAACTGTGGCGCGCGTCTCGTCCGGCGGGAACAGCGGGGTGACGCCCGGAAACTTCTGCCGTCGGGGTGGCATGACGGACGCCGCGCCGGGAAGTCGGGCCGCCGGGACGAGACCGGGAGGCGAGATGGCGCTGGGACGGTTCGCCGGCCTCCTGCTGTCTCCGACTGTCGTGCCGGAGACCGCCGCGCGTGTCGCGCGTACCGTCGGTTCGGCCCTGCCCACTGATGCCGTGCCGGCCCGGGTCAGCGAGGTGGCGGGCAGCGTCGGTACGGCGGCGGCCCGGCTGGCCCGACTCACCGGGCTGACCAGCCGCCGCGTGTGGTCGCAGGACGGCCGCCACCACATCGAGGTGCACGGCGTCTGCCAGGACGGCGGCGACCGGCTGGCCCGCCAGGTCGAGGCGGCGCTGGAGTCGATGCCGGGCGTGACCTGGGCGCGGGTCAACGCGCCGTCGGGCCGGGTGGTGGTGGCGACCGGGGATCCGGCGCCGAAGCTGCGCGACCTGATCGCCACTGTGGCGCGCGTGGAGCAGACCTGCCCGTACGAGCCGGACCCGGAGATCGAGCCGCCGCAGCCGCCCGAGGACGGACCGCGTACCGCGCGGACGTTCGGCGCGCTGCTGTCCGACGTGCTCGGGTTGAGCATCTCCGCTGCTACCCGGGTCCTGCCGCTCACCCCCATCCCGGCCGAGGTGGCCGGGCTGCTCGGCGCCGTCGACCTGCACCCGAAGCTGCACGCGCTGGCCGGCCTGGGCATCCGCGCCGACCCGCGCGCGGAGGTGCTGTTCCCGCTGGCCGAGGCCGTGGTGCAGGGTCTCACCGGCGGCTGGGCCGGCATCGTGCTCGACGGCGCGCAGCGCGTGGTGCAGTGGGGCGAGGGCGCCGCGCAACTGGCCGCGTGGCGGCGAGCCGAACCGCACCTGACCGGTGACCCGGAGCGGGCTGTGGCCCGGGTGCCCGACGGCGAGCGGCCCTGCCCGGTGCCCGACGGCCAGCCCGAGCGGTACGCCAAGCGGGTGCTCCCGGCCGGCGCGGTCGCCGGGGCGGCGGCGCTGCCGGTGCTGGGACCGAAGCGGGCCGCCGCGCTGGCGCTGTCGTCGCTGCCGAAGGCGCCCGGTTCCGGCCGCGAGGGGTACGGCGCCCAGCTCGGCCGGATGCTCGCCCGGCGCGGCGTGATCGCGATGGACCGCAGTGTGCTGCGGGAGCTGGACCGGATCGACACGGTGGTGCTCGACGCGGCGGTGCTCGGATCGGACCGGGGCGTCCTGGCCGACCTCGCGCCGCTGGCCGACGCCGACACCGGGCAGGTCGCCGCCCGGGCGTTCGCGTTGTTCGACCCGGCCGAGCCGGACGCGGTACGCGCCGCCGAGGGCTGGCGGATCGGCCCGCTGGACCGCCTCGGCGCCGACGATCCCGGTGACACCCCGGACAGCGCCCGGCTGCGCGCCGACGGTGGACGGCTGCTCGGGCTCGCCGAGAACGGCCGGCTCGCCGCCGTCCTGAGGGTCGAGCCGGAGCCCGCGCCGGGCGTGGACGCGCTGGCGTCGGCCGCCCGGCAGGCGGGACTGCGGCTCGTGGTCGGCGGCGCGGACGACGGCCGGTACGACTTCGCCGACCTGCTCGTACCCGGTGGGGCCCGGCTCGCCGACGCGGTGCACGACCTGCAACGCGAGGGCGCGGTGGTGATGGTGGTCTCCGGTGAGCGGTCGGCGCTGGCCGCCTCGGACTGCGGCCTCGGCGTGTACGGCCCGGACGACCTGCCGCCGTGGGGCGCGCACCTGCTGGTCGGTGACGACCTGCGGGTACCGGCCCTGCTCGTCGACGCCGCCGGGGTGGCCCGCCGGATGACCGAGCAGAATGTCCGGATCTCGATGGCCGGCAGCGGGCTCGGCGCACTCGCCGCGTTCACCGCCGACCGGCGGCGGCTGCCCCGCCCGACCCTGGCGGCGGTGAACGGCGCGGCGGCGCTCGCGTTCGCGCACGGCGTGGTCCGGGCGCACCGGCTGCCGGACCGGACCGGCGCACCGATGCCCGCGCTCACCGCCTGGCACCTGATGCCGGCGCAGACCGTCCTGGACCAGCTCGCCACCGGCCCGTCCGGGCTGGCCGAGGAGGAGGCGGCCCGCCGCCGGCGCGTCGAGGTCGGCGACGAGCACGGCCCGGCCGGGCTGCTCCGCGCGTTCGTGGAGGAGCTGTCCAACCCGCTCACCCCGGTGCTGGCCGCCGGTGCGGTGCTCTCCGCCGCGTTCGGCTCGCTCGTCGACGCGGCACTGGTCGGCGGTGTGGTGGGCGGGTCCGCGCTGGTCGGGGCGGTGCACCAGCGCAACACCGAACGCTCCCTGGCCGAGCTGCTGTCCCGCTCGGCGGTCACCGCCCGGGTGCTGCGCGACGGCGCCGAGCGGGTGGTGCCCGCCGAGGAACTGGTACGCGGCGACGTGATCACGGTCAGCTCCGGGGACGCCGTACCGGCCGACTGCCGGGTGCTGACGAGCGACGGGCTGGAGGCGGACGAGTCGTCGTTGACCGGCGAGTCGCTGCCGGTGGCGAAGAGTCCGGAACCGGTGGTCGCGGCGGCCGTCGCCGAACGGCACTCGATGCTGTTCGAGGGCACCACAGTGGCCGCCGGGCACGGCACCGCGGTGGTGGTGGCGACCGGTGCGGAGACCGAGGCCGGGCGGAGTCTCGCGATGGCCCGGCAGGCCCCGCCGGCCAGTGGCGTGGAGGCGCGGCTCGGCAAGCTGACGAGCAGCGCCGTACCGCTGGCGGCCGCCTCGGCGATCGCTGTCGCCGGGGCGGGGCTGCTTCGGGGCGTACCCCTTGCCGAGACGGCGGCGACCGCCGCGAACCTGGCCGTGGCGTCGGTGCCGGAGGGGTTGCCGTTCCTGGTCAGTGCCGCGCAGCTGGCGGCGGCGCGGCGGCTGGCCGAGCACGGCGCCCTGGTCCGCAACCCCCGGACCATCGAGGCACTGGGCCGGGTCGACGTGCTCTGCTTCGACAAGACCGGCACGCTCACCGAGGGGAAGTTGCTGCTGGCGGGGGTGGGTACCGGTGACGGCCGGTACGCCGTGCTGGACGAACTGGACGAACCACTCCGGTCGACGCTGGCCGCCGCCGTGCGGGCCACCCCGGCCGCGGACGACCCGGACGAGTTGCCGCAGCAGACCGACCGGGCGGTACGCCACGGCGCCGACGCCGCCGGGGTGACCGAGCGGACCGGCGCGCCGGAGTGGACCGCCACCGCCGGGCTGCCGTTCGAGCCGTCCCGGGGCTACAGCGCCACAGTCGGCCGTGGCACCGGCGGGCTGCTGCTGAGCGTGAAGGGCGCCCCCGAGTCGGTGCTGCCGCGCTGTGCGTCCCGGCGCACCGCCGAGGGGGACCGGCCGCTCGATGAGGCTGGGCGCGAGGAGGTGCAGGCCATGCTGGCCGGGCGGGCCGGTGCCGGGCACCGCATCCTCGCCGTGGCGGAGTGCCGGGTCTCCACCGAGCAGGTCAGCGACGAGCAGGTGAACGGGCTTGTCTTCGTGGGTTTCCTGACGCTCGCCGACGGGGTGCGGGACAGCGCCCGGCCGGCGGTGGCCCGGATCCGGGCCGCGGGCGTGCACACCGTCATGATCACCGGCGACCATCCGGCCACGGCCGAGGCGATCGCCGCCACGATCAGCCCGGACGACGGCGGTCAGCGCGTCGTCACCGCCACCGACCTGGACCGGCTGGACGACGCCGCGCTCGCCGAGCGCCTGATGGCCACCGACGTGGTGGCGCGCTGCACGCCCGCGCACAAGGTACGGATCATCCAGGCGTTGCAGCGCCAGGACCGCACCGTCGCGATGACCGGTGACGGCGCGAACGACGCGCCGGCGATCCGGCTGGCAGACGTCGGCATCGCGCTCGGTCAGCGGGGCACTCCCGCCGCCCGCGCCGCCGCCGACCTGGTGGTCACCGACGACCGGCTGGAGACGATCATCGCCACGCTGGTCGAGGGACGCGCCATGTGGTCGTCCGTGCGGCACGCGCTGAGCATCCTGGTCGGCGGCAACCTCGGCGAGATCGCGTTCAGCGTGCTCAGCGCCGCCGCGACCGGCCGGTCCGCCCTGGGGGGCCGGCAACTCCTGCTGGTCAACCTGCTCACCGACCTGGCACCGGCGCTCGCCATCGCGGTCCGCCCGCCCGCCGACGACAGCGCCGACCACCTGCTGCGGGAAGGCCCGGACTCCTCGCTCGGCGTCACCATGACCCGGGAGATCGGGCTGCGCGCGGCGGCGACCACGCTGGGCGCGACCGCCGGTTGGACGATCGCCAGGTGGACCGGAACCCAGCGGCGCGCCAGCACCGTCGCGCTCGCCTCGCTGATCGGCACCCAGCTCGGGCAGACCGTGCTGGCCGGCGGCACCAGCCCCAGCGTGCTCGCCGCCACCGCCGCGTCGGTGGGCGTGCTCGTGGCGGTGGTGCAGACGCCCGGTGTCAGCCACTTCTTCGGCTGCACCCCGCTCGGCCCGGTGGGCTGGACCATCGCCACCGGCTCGGCGCTCGGCGCGACGTTCGCCAACGGCGCGCTGACCAAGCTGGTCGACCGCCTGCCGCAGCCCGGTTCTTAGTGCCAGGTGGCGGCGGCCCGCCGCAGCCTGTCGTTTATCGCGCGGCCCACGCCGGTCTCCGGCACCGGCTCGGCGACGATCTCGGTCACCCCTGCTGCGTCGAGCCGGTGCAGCGCGTCGAACAGGCGCGCCGCCGCCGCCGTCACGTCGCCGTCGGGCGACAGCACCTCCACCGCGGCCCAGTCGCCGTCCGCCGGTGGCTCCCGGAAGGCCAGGAATCCCCGTCGGCCGCCGCCGGGCTCGGCCGCCGCGCCCAACCGCAACGGGGTACGCGGCGCGTAGTGCGCGGCGAGCGTCCCGGGCGCGACCGGCTGACCGGAGCTGCCCTGGCGCACCTCGACCGGGCCGACCGCCTCGATGATCGCCTCCACCGGCAGCGCGCCCAGCCGCAGCACCACCGGCCGGTCGCCGCGCGCGTCCACGATCGTCGACTCGATGCCGCACCGGGTGGGCCCGCCGTCGAGCACCACGTCCACGGCGCCGCCCAGCCCGGCCACCACGTGCTCGGCCCGGGTGGGGCTGAGCTGGCCGAACCGGTTCGCGCTCGGCGCCGCCACCGGCACGCCCGCCGCCGCGATCAGCGCCCGCGCCGACGGCTCGTCCGGTACGCGTACCGCCATCGTGTCCAGGCCGGAGGTGACGATCGGCGGGATGATCTCCGGGCGGTCCACGATCAGGGTGAGCGGGCCCGGCCAGAACCGCTTCGCCAGCTCAGCCACCACCGCGGGTACCTCGCCCACCAGCGCGGCCAGGTCGGCGGCGTCGGCCAGGTGGCTGATCAGCGGGTCGAAGCCGGGCCGGGCCTTCGCCTCGAAGATCCGCGCGGCGGCCCGGGCGTCGAGCGCGTTGGCGCCCAGCCCGTAGACCGTCTCGGTGGGGAAGGCGACCAGCCCGCCGACGCGCAGGACGGCGGCTGCCTCGTCGATGCCGCGCTCGGCCGGCAGGACGCGCGGGGATCCGGTGCTCACGCTTCCGACGCTAGCCTGCCCGGTTCGCCGCACCGGCAAGACCCTGCCGTCGCGTGGCGGGGCCGTCAGTCGCGCCTGTCGGTGGCGGGGTCCGTGTCGGGGAGCGTGGGCGCGTCGGTGGGGTAGAGGCCGGCGGCAAAGCCGTACACCTGGTCGCCGGCGCGGGGGATCTGCGCGAACCGCCGGGCCAGCGCCTGCACCTCCGCCCAGAACTCGCGGACGTCCTCGATCGGGATGCGCGCGTGCACGAGGGTGCACCGCAGCTCGTCGGCGGCGTGTGCGGCAGCCGCTTCGGCTGCCGCCTCGGCGAGCCCGTTGATCCGGGACGCCACCTGTTTGTCCTCGGCCCGGCTGAGCGCGCCGACGTAGTAGGTGCGGGCCACCCGCCCGTAGAACCGCTCCTCGATGGCGCGTACGCGGCGGGTCCGCACCACGCGCAGCAGACCGGCGTCCACCAGTTGGTTCACGTGGTACGCCACGCTGCTCTTCGGCCGGTCGACCGCGCGGGCCATCTCGTTCACGGTGGCGGCGCGCTCCAGCAGCAGTTCGAGCAGCGTGCTCCGCAGCGGGTCGGCGAGCGCGCGCAACTGCTCCGGAGCGGTGACCACGAGCAGGTCGTCGAGGTCGTAGTCCGGGATTCGCTCATTGACCGACATTTCTCGACCGTTCTAAGATTCTGGTTCGTTCGATAACTCTGGTCTGACAACTCAGGAGTGTAGTGATGGCCGAGATCGTGCTCTTCCACCACATTCAAGGGCTCACGGACGGCGTCCGCGCGCTCGCCGACGCGCTGCGGTCCGGTGGGCACACCGTCCACGTCCCCGACTTCTTCGACGGCGAACGGCCGGCCACCATCTCCGACGGCGCCGCGCTGATCAAGCGGATCGGCGGCGACGTCCTCGACCAGCGCGCCGACGCGTACGTCGCCGGCCTGCCCGCCGGCCTCGTCTACGCGGGCGTCTCCTGGGGCGCCGCCATCGCCCAGCGGCTCGCCCAGACCCGGGCCGGCGCCCGGGCCGCCCTGCTCTACGAGGCCTGCCTGCCGGTGACCGGCGAGTGGGCGATCGGCCCCTGGCCCGACGGGGTGGCGGTGCAGGTGCACGGCATGGAACAGGACCCGTTCTTCGGGCTCGAAGGCGACGTGGACGCCGCGCGCGAGCTGGTGTCGATCGTCGGTCCCGAACGCGGCGAGCTGTACGTCTACCCCGGCGACCGGCACCTGTTCACCGACAGTTCGCTGCCCTCGTACGACGCCGAGGCCACCGCGCTGGTGGTGAGCCGCAGCCGCGAGCTGCTCGACCGGCTCGGCTGACGCCTACCCGTCACCGCGCAGACGCGCCAACGCGGCCGCGTACTCGGCGTCGGTCAGCACCCCACGCTCGTACTGCCTGGTCAACGCGTGGAGGTCACGCCGCTGCGCGGCACTCGGAGCGGGCCGCCGAATCTGCTCCGGCGGGTCCGGACGGCCGACGCGGACCGGATCCGGCGCCGGGCTCGCCGGCCTCGCCGGACCGCGCTGCTCCGCGGGCCGGGCATTCCGGTGGCACTCCCGCAGGTTCGCGAGGATCTCGTCGTAGTGCTCCGGCCAGGTGACCAGCCGGGTCAGCTCCAGGCGGAACGGCCGGACGATGGCGCCGGACTGGATCGGCGTCTGCACCGGCTCGCCGTCGATCCGCTCGATGACGATCGCGTCGCGTCCCATGTCCAGACCCGCTATCGAAGCCGTACCGCTGTGGATCTCCACGACCGAGGCCCACGGCACTGTGGTCGTGCGGAGCAGCGAGCGCGAGCGTACGCCGACGGGGCTCACCCAGACGCCGAGCATCGCGCGGCGGACCGCGACGGCGAGGACGCCGGCGTTCCACACTCCGAGGACCACCGCCTCCCCTTCCAGGAGTCTGCCGCTGCGGAACCCGAACACGATGAGCACGAAGAAGCCGACCGCCAGCCCCGCCACGACCATGAAGCCGGAGGTGGTCAGGTCCAGCGAGTACGGGCGCCGCCACACCGTCATGCCGCCAGGATGACCGATCGTGTCCAGCGGGTTCGCGCGGAGTCAACGCCCTCTCGCCAGTTCCGCGACCTCGGCGAGGCTCGCGACCCGGTCGCACTCGTCGTCGGTCAACGTGTTGATGAGTGCCTTGGCGGCCTGGGCCTGGGGAGTCGTGGGCAGGGCACCGGCCAGCAGGTCCGGCAGGACCAGCTCGTAGCCGACCCGCGCCCGGGGTGAGTAGCGGTGGCGGCTGCGGGTCACCGCCGTGGCGACGCGCAACGCGTGCTCGTTGCCGGGCGGCACGTGCGGGCGGTCGCGCTCCCGGGCGCCGAACCGCATCCGGTGGCGGAACTCGCACGTCTCGCACGTCGCCGGTCCGGCGGTCAGCCGCGCCCCGCAGTCCGGACAGGTCAGCCGGTCCACCGCGCCGTCCACGGTCCGCCAGTCGTACGCTCCGGGGTCGTCGACGACGAGCCAGGCCAGCTCGCTCTCCTCGGGCGAGCCCGGCGCCACGTCCAGCTCACCGCGCAGCCGCGCCCAGGCGTCCCGGATCTCGTCCTCCAGGCGAGCCACCGCGGCGGCAAGCGCCGGGTTACGCCACGGTCCGGCCATTGTCGACCCGCTACCGGTACTGTGCGATCTGGATCAGGTTGCCGCAGGTGTCGTCGAACACGGCGGTGGTCACCGGGCCCATGTCGACCGGCTCCTGGGTGAACAGCACGCCGAGGCCCCGCAGCCGGTCGTGCTCGGCGGCCACGTCGTCCACCGCGAACTGCGTCAGCGGGATCCCGTCGCCCGCGAGCGCCTCCTTGAACGCCTTGGCGGCCGGGTGCGCGTCGGGTTCCAGCAGCAGCTCCACGCCGTCCGGGGCGTCCGGCGAGACCACGGTCAGCCAGCGGTACTCGCCGGTCGGCACGTCCGTCTTCTTCACGAAGCCCAGCACCTCGGTGTAGAAGCGCAGGGCCTTGTCCTGGTCGTCGACGTACACGCTGGTGAGGTTGATTCTCATGGGTTCTCCTGGGTGGGTGCGTCGGGCCTGAGCCATCGCTCGGTGATGGACCGCAGCGGGCGGGTGTCGAGGTGGTGGAACTTGTAGCGGCCCTGCCGCCGCGTGACGATCAGGCCGGCGGCCTCCAGGACGTCGAGGTGCTGGGAGATCGCCTGCCGGGACGAACCGACCTGGTGCTTCGTGGCCAGCCGGCCGCAGATCTCGAACAGGGTCTGACCGTCGCGCTCGGTCAGCTCGTCGAGGATCAGGCGGCGGGTGGGATCGGCCAGCGCCTGGTACAGATCGCCCACGTCACCCACCATAGGCAAGTAACAGCTTGCCTATCAAGGGGTTGCCCGCAATCGGAGGACGTCATGCCCGGATACATCCTCACCGGCGCTCCCGGCTCCGGTAAGACAGCGATCCTGCGCCACCTGGAGATCGACGGCCACCCCGTCGTGGAAGAGGCGGCGACCGACGTGATCGCGCTGCACCAGGCGCTCGGGCGGCCCGAGCCGTGGCGTGAGCCGGGCTTCGCCGAGTGGGTGCTGGATCTCCAGCGGAGGCGTCGGTGCCGAGCCGAGATGTTCGGCGGCGACGTGGTGTTCCACGACCGCTCACCCGTCTGCACGCTCGCGTTGTGCCGCCACCTGGGGCTGACGCCGCCACCCGCGCTGTTCGATGAGATCGAGCGCATGACGGCGGAGCGAACCGTCTTCTTCGTACGGAATCAGGGCTTCGTCGAGGCGACGGCCGCGCGTCGGATCAGCTTCAAGGAGTCACTCGTCTTCGAACGGATTCACGAGCTGACCTATCGCGAGGCCGGATTCGACCTCACCGACGTGCCGGCGGGCCCACTGGCAAACCGGGTGGCATCGATAGAAGAGGTAGTTGATCGACTGCGTCGTTAGCGCAATCAATGCCCCTTGCTTTTCGGACCGACGCCGGTAACATCTGCATGTTTTGATCTCCACGGGGAGGAAAGTCCACATGCAATGGAAGATTCCGGCCGGTGCCCTGGTGGCGCTGGCCTTTTTGATTCCGGTGGCGCCGGCGGCGGCGGCGCAAACCGCAGCGCCCGGGCTCAACGAGTCCTGCCAGACTGTCGAACGCGAGGTGTACAAGGACTTCCGCGAACTTGTCACAATCGACCTCGACAGCGCCCCCGTTTCCGAGCTGCGGCTGCTGGCCTACCGGATTCTGGACGAAGCGCAGGCCGAATCGCTGCCCGTTCTGCCGAGCGAGATCGAGGAGCGACTGAAGGGCACCTCTGACGACCTTCGCGCATACCTCAAGAACCTGGAGAATCGCTGGGCGACGGCTCTGCGCGTCAGGATCGGCCAGACGATGACGGGCGCCGGCCCCAACGTGCGGGCCGCCGCGCAGAAGGTGCTCGACGACCCGTCCGTCGAGGTCTACCTCGCCTACCTGAACATCGGCCTGTACGAGGCTCGCGCGCTCGACTGCGCGTCCCAGCCGACGGCGACTCCGACGCCGTCTCAGCCCACGACCACGCCGACCGCGACGCCCAGCGCCACGTCGACAGTCGTACCGCCCGTCACTCCCTCCGCCAGCCTCGGCGCGCCCGGTGGCGGCGAGGGCGGCGGGCTGCCGGTGACCGGCGCCGACACCGCGACCGTGGCCGGCGTCGGCGGGGCGCTTCTGCTCCTCGGCGGTGTCGGCTACGTCATCGGACGCCGACGTCGTTCCCGCTTCGTCGCATAGTTCCCCTGGGCGCGCCCAGCTCGATGCCTCATCGGGCTGGGCGCGCCGCGTTTTCCGGATCCCCCGTCAGCCGGCGAGCTGCCGCCGCACCGAGTCGGTGTCCATCAGGTACGACATGAACTTGAACTTGCCGTCCTGGACCCGGTAGAAGGCGGTCTCCGTGAACGCCACCGACTTGCCGGTGGGGGTCAGGCCGTTCCACTCCTTGACCGGGGTACCCGTGTCGACGAGCCGGGCCGCGATCCGATCGCCTTCGACGACGACGTCCTGGATCTCCCAGTGGAGGTCCGGCACCGCCTCCACGTGCTTGTAGAACTCCGCCACCATGTCCGCCATCTTGACCGGGGTGCCGTTCATGATGACTTCCTCGTGGGCGAAGTCGGCCATGCGGGTGAACTCCCGCTTGTTGGCCAGCTCGACGTACCGCAGGTAGAAGTCCCGCAGTTCCTGGGTGGACATGCCTGCATCCGTCGCGATGGAGCTCATGATCGGTATTCCTCATCTGTTGATGCCGGCCCCGTTCCCCGGGCCGATCGCTGGAGCGAATTTTTGTACCGCTCGGTTCTGCAACGACCGTAACAGACTTCTGTACCGATCGGTCCATGATCAGGGTCACTTTCTGTACCGAGCGGTAGGGCACCGCCTCCGTTACCGTCCTCGCCGTGGACGAGGCGGAGTTCTGGACGCTCCTGGAGCGGTCAGCCGAGGAGACGACCGACCCGGACTACCGGCTGACCTGGTTGACCCACCACCTCAGCCGGCTCTCCCTCGCACACATCGCGGACTTCCAGCTCAACCTGGAAGCCGCCCGCCGCCCGATCGACACGTACGCCATGTGGGGTGCGGCGAACCAGATCCTGGACGGCCTCTGCAGCAGCGACACGTTCTGGTACTTCCAACCGTGGCTGATCGGCCAGGGGCAGCGCCTGTGGCATCACGTCACCCAGAACCCGGACAACCTCGCCGACCTGCCCGCCGTTCGTGTGCTCGCCGGCCGCAGTCACGACGAGTGGGCAGACGCGGAATGGCCACAGTGGGAGGAACTCGCCTACGTCGCGGCCGACGCGTACGGACGCGCCACCGGCCAGAGTGACGGGCTCCACGAAGCGCTGGACGCCCGAGGTCACCGCGCGTACGCCGACCCGGAACCGAACGATCAGCCGTGGGACAGCGACAGCCTCACCGAGATCGCGCAACGCCTGCCGCGCCTCGCACGCCTGTTCCCCCGCCGGCAGTACGTGACGCCCTGACGCGAAAGACTTCGATAACCTCCACGGATGGCGTCGATCCGCCCGGTTGCCCTGGCCGTACCGCGGCGCGGTGAGGACGTGCTCGTGTTCGAGTACCACGACTCCACCAAGGATGAGACGTTCTACCGGCCCTTGGGTGGGGGCCTCGACTTCGGCGAGACGGCCGAGGCAACCGTACGGCGCGAACTACGTGAGGGACTCGACGTCATCGTCGAGCTGCTTCGCGGAGAAACCCGTTGTCGTAGGTAGTGCCGCCCGCCGAGCATGGCCGCTGTGAGCCGAAGCCTCCGAACAGATCCCCGCTCCCGCCAGGCACTCCGACGGGCGCCCCGGCTCGACCGGGTGCGGATCCACGTTCACGCACCGCGGCCCGGGTTCGCGCACCCGGCGAGCGGACAAGACGTTCGCGACGTGCTGAAGGCCCTCGGGTCCTGGGCGTGGTACGGGTTGCGCGCTCTCGAGCTGCGGCAGACCGAGGACTTCCGGCCCGGATTCGTCGTCTACGGCAGGACCCGAGTGCCAGGCGAGATCGTCCTCTACGAGCAACCGTTATCGGAGGCCGTAGCGTTGCGGGACTTCATGCGGTTCGACGTACTGCTGCACGAGCTCGGACATCACGTGCTCCAACACCGCAGCCGGAAGGTCGGCCGGGTGCAACGCCGATCAGATCATGAACGGTTCGCCGAGGCTTTCGCTGATCGATGGAAGCCGACCGCCCAGGCGGCACTCGAAACAGCCGCTGGTAATCAGGCGAAATGATGTGGTGGAGCCCAGGGGACTCGAACCCCTAACCCATGCCTTGCAAAGATCAAGCCTGGTGTCGGCCGGCGTCTGCCACTGCTGCTGACCTGCTCGGACTGCCTGTTGCTGCCGATCGCCGTCGCGGTCCGCCCACGGGCTTGGCTGTACGAATGGCTGTACAGCCAACTCCTAGGGCGTCGACCGTCGCCGACAGCTCCCGTGCTCGGACTAGCGCAAGATCCTCGCGGCCATATGGATCTTGACCTTCTAGAACGGGCGTTCTAACCTGCACCCTCATCGTCCGCGACACGCCGGTGAAGGATGCTCAGCTTGACCGAGGTGAAGAAGTGCCGTCAAAATTCACACCGTGACTTCACTCCTGGTCCTGCCCGTGGCTGATGTGGTCGAGCTGTACGAAGCCGGCCTCGCCATCCTCCACCGCGCCATCCTCGACAAGGTCAGCCTCGCTGCCGGGGCCCTGGATGAGGTCAACGCTGCCGACGCCGGCGAGCATCCTGGCCACGTGTTGGCACCGGTGGTGCGTCGCGGTCTGGGCCCTCAGCTGCGAGCGGACCTGGCCGACACGGGGCTCGCCTTGAAGGTCATCCAGTTTGATGCGGTCAGGCTGATCTTCTCTGCTCACGGAGGCGACGTGGCACGGGTCCGCAAGCGCAACCCGAACTCCCTCGTCCTGAGCAACATGCCACAGCTGGAGATGTTCGCCGGCTTCCGTCCGGGCGAGCTCGCGATCCTCTGGGAACCGGACGAGCAGCAGCAGCAGTTGCGCACCATTGTGCTGGCACGGGTGGATGCGGCGTCGTGGAACAAGAAGGAGTGGGTGATCTTCGAGGAGGCACCGCTTCCTCCGCCGGCTGCGAAGTCCTACGCGCCGCCCGCTGGATCCTCCAATGACGACGACGATTTGGCCGATGTGGTCAATTCGGTGGACGACCGAACCGGAACGGAGGATATTGATACCGCATGAAGGTTCGCATTTATGGCGAACGGCTAAGGGATGCACGCGTAGTTCAATCTCTGCTTTCTAAAGACGTAGCCGACCGAGCGGGTATAGCTCCATCCCAGCTGACCCGCTTGGAACGCGCTGCCTATACTGAAGTTAATGAGGACACAGCGGAAAGGCTGGCGGAATGCCTAGCCTTTCCGCTCGACTTCTTTTCCTATGAAGCGGTAGCATACGTCAAGCCAGGGTCAACTCTCTTTCGCGCTCGAAGAACAATGCCGAAGAGGGAAGAAGAGCAGCTACACACTTGGCTGAGGCTCGCTGGCGAGATGCTGATGGCAACCACATCCAAGGTGAAAATCCCTTCCCTAGCCTTGCCCGCTCGTATGGATTTCGAAGACGCCGACAGCGCCGCTCAAGCAACGCGCCGACGATTCGGGCTGGACGAAGCCTCTCCTATCCCACACCTAATGCGCGTCATGGAACGCAATGGAATACCAATCATTGCGCTACAGATCGAAGCGGATATCGCCAAGCACGATGCTGTTAGCTGTTGGGTTGGCCGAACTTGGGGCGACCTAACCGAATGGCCGCTTACCGTAGTCCGTGTAATGGACTCCTGGGAGCGAACCAGGTTCTCGGTAGCGCATGAATTGGGCCACTTGGTGCTACATCGCAATGGGGCCCCCGAAGACAAGCAGGCAGAGCAGGAAGCGTTCGACTTTGCTCGGAGCTTCATGCTCCCATCGGGAGTTCTTAAAGAGTTGTGGCCTCGGGCGGCGACGCTCAACAGCATCATGCCAATTAAGGCGCAGTACGGTATGTCGCTGGCGAGCATCATTGAACATGCATGGCGGACCGGCCTTATAGACGAGGACAGGCGACTGAACTTCTACAAACAGTTGTCGAACCGTAAGGATCCTCGCACTGGTCTGAGGTGGCGGGAACAGGAACCCGGCCACGAGGACAGAGATGTGGAACGTCCGCGGTTGGTGGCGCGCATGTCCGAAGCGGTCTTCGGAGATGGACTCCGCCTAAGCGAGATGTCTGCCGCAACTGGCTATTGGCCCGCAATTTACATTCGGCGCGTTTTGGCAAGCCAAATCTGGTCTCAAAAGAAGGCCCCGACACCGACGCGCAGCAGAGCGGACAACGTGTACAAGATTAGCGAGCGGCGCTAGCCTCAGACAAGGAAGGCAATATCTGGCTTCACAGGGTCAGGGTCCGAGGAATCGGTAATCGCCTTCACCCTGCCCCTTAACGGGTTCCTTAACCCCCAAGAAAGAGCAGACCGCCTCAACCATCACCTAATTAGGAGTGAGCTTTCGTGGAGCGCGGGGAGAAGCGCACGGCGGAGTGGTGGCTCCCTGATATGAACCCTGAGGATGCCGTCCCGGGCACATATGAGGTGACAGAGAATGGACAGGTCAGGGTGGAGCTTCACCGCGCCCTACCGAATCAGGGCCTGGAGGACCTATTCTCAAACGAAGATATCGAGTACCCGCTAATTCATGGTGCCGCCTTTGGCTTGCCTGTAACGCTGATCAACTCGCGGGCCATCGGCCGAAAGGCCAGCCTTACTAGCAGACACGTCAACACAACGCTGCGCCCGTGGGTTGCGGTAGAGGGCATTAGGCTGAACCATGGAGAACTCTGCCTAACCGATGCGACGGTGCGCGTTGAGAATCAAGATCTTTGGGACAACTACGATAGCTTTCGCCCTTCAGCCCTTCGGAAGAGCGGGTTCCCTTCCACCTTCACCTACACTCCACTCCAAACCGAAATTGCTGAAATTCCGGGCGGGGAAATTTCCGTTGAGGACGCCTCCGCTTACCACCCACAGGGATCCAACCTCTCGTTGCAATCACGGTCGAAGTTCAAGCTGAAGTTCGACAAGGAAGTTTCCTTCGAAGATTTTGCCAAGCGGCACATTCGCAGTCTCCTGCTGATGATGACTGCTGCTACCGGAAGAGATTGCGGAGTCCTGGAGGTGCGATGCACCTCTTCGGAGTGGGTGGTCAAGGGTGAGCGCCATCCAGGTGACCGATGGGTGATCATGCGAGTCGGGAAGAGCTCGCAGGATACCAAGCCGCTAAGCATCCACGACTTGCTGTTCAACTTGGGCGACCTTGATTGGAAGACGCAGGCCCCACACTTCTTCGATATTACCGATGAGTGGGCTTATCCAATCGAGCTCTGGGCAAGCCTTGCAAGCTCGAAGCTGTTTTGGCCACTTGCGCGCTTCGCAAATTCTGTGCAAGCGGTAGAGGCGCTGGATCGCATTCTTTATCCTGCTGCACCCTTCACGCCGGACACTGAGCTGGCGGAAAGGGTAAACGAGGCGCTGAAGGAGGCGCATTTCAATAAGGTCGTCAGAAGCAAAGTAAAAGAATCCTTGTTGAGGCCGCGAGAGGCTTCACTTGACGCTCGCATGACGCGACTTGCGGAACGTGTCAGCGTGGCAATGGAAGCCTTGGTAGGTGAGCACGCTTGGGAACAAAGGATAGCCCGGCTCCGGCATGTAGCGAGTCACGGCTTAGAGGATGCGGAGCAGTTCGTAGGGGACACGAGAGCACCGGAGGTTGCCACCGAAGTGCTGCTCCACCTGCTGGAGTGCCTGTTCCTTGAGCGAGTTGGCTTTACGCCCACGAGAATCGCCGAACTCCAAGAAAGGAGAAGCAGTTCCGGGTACCGTAAGCTAATTGTTCACGAATACCTTCCCCTGCTTGACGCCTTCTCAGCATCCCGCTCAGTCAAGCCTAATTCCGGCGAATCGCAAAGCTGAGCTAGAACCAGTAACGCTCGGGCACGCACGGCATCAAGGATTCCCGACTGCCATCCCGTCTGCCGCCGACCCACACACCGTGGAGCGGGCCAGGGCCAGGGCGACAAGGTGGAGCGCCCCACCGGACGTACGACCTTGTCGCCCTGGCCCTGGTCTGCTCGGCTTGCCTGGGTCGGTGGCTGGCGGGATGGCATCCCACCTCAACCACCCACCCACCGGAACCGTTCGGCAACTCCATCTTGGAGTCGTCTGGCCCCCGCCGGAGGCACAGCTCTAACCCGGTCCCCTCACTCACCCCACACCCCCTCCAACCACCTCACCCCTTCCCTCCTTGGGTCTCCAGCGGCCAACCGCGGTCGTTCGGCAACTTCGTCCACCCGTGGTAGCCCTGCTCTTCGTGGGTCTCTGGATCGTCGGGAACGGGTGAGAGCTTGTCCGCCTGGCCCTGGTCGTTATCAGGGACTCGTCACCGGGTCACCTCACTGACCCAGAAGTGACGCGCGGGGCGGGGCGTGGGGTTCGGGCCGGCTGACTTTTCCGCCCCGGCCCGCGCCGCGCGGAGCGCGCTTGATCTGATAGAGCGGAATTCGGCAACGCAGACCGCAAGGGTTTGTCATCCGACAACTGATGCGCGACACATCTCCGCCACGTGATGCGCGACAGCTCGATGAGCCCAGGGGCGCACCAGTGGGCGTCGGGACGTACGGATCTGCCGAGATCAGTGCGTTATCTGGCTAAGGCGCGTCTGGCCAGTCGGCCACGATGACCAATGGAACTGAGTCCGGCGACCGGTAGTCGTCCCCAGGAAGGTACTCGATGTGCTGATGCCGGCGGACTGCCCGGTCATCGGCGGTCTCGGCTTGCTCAGCCACTCCATCGAGCCCGTCCCAGAGGATGTCGAGATACTCGCGACCACCGGAGAAATGCAGCGTGGTCCCGCCTTGCAGACTGACAAGCAGCGGGCCGGCGGTCGCCTCTTGACTGACGACCCCGCCGGTGATCGCCACCTCAAAGGGCTCAGGATGTTGGCGTAGCAGCCGGCCGAGGGCGCGGAGGGCAGCCAGCGGACCGGCAAGCTCCAACTCGCCGTCGCTGACGGAGAGACGGCAGCGCCGGTGATCGTCCATCGGCGCATTGTCCCTCACCTCGCGGCCCCTCGCGTCGCCGGCACCGCCTTCCGGATCTGCCGCAACCACCTCACGTCAGTCCGCAGAACAGGAAGGGACCGCAGCATGAGCGAGAAGAAGAGCGTCCGCCCGGCTGAGGCTGCGGCCCTGCTCGGCGTCTGTCGAGACACCATCTACGTCCTCATGCGATCCGGTCGCCTGCGGTCGATAAAGGCGGGCCGTGCTCGGCTGATACCGGTCACGGCAATCGACCAGTTCCTGTCGGCAGATGAGGAGTTCGCGACATGACCGGCCAGCGGCGTCGTGCTCATGGTGAGGGCTCGGTGTACGAGCAGCGGCCGGGAGTGTGGGCTGCGGTGGTCGACCTCGGGTGGATCGACGGGAAGCGAAAGCGGAAGCACGTCTATGCCAAGAGCGAGGCTGAGGCGGTCCGGAAGCGGGACGATCTGCGGCGCCAACTTCAGCTCGGGGTCGACCTCACTGCGCAGCCTCGGACGCTGGAAGCCTGGTTGACCGAGTGGCTGCGGGACGTGAAGGCGCACGATGGCACCCGGCCGTCGACGCTGGTGCGCTACCGCCTGGCCCTGAGTAAGCACCTGTTGCCGGGCCTGGGCCGGGTGAAGCTCGACCGGCTGACGCCTCGGGACGTGCAGCGGTTCCTCACCGGTCTGCGGGGCAAGCTCGCGCCGGCCAGCATCATCAAGGTGCACGCGGTGCTGCGGGTGGCCCTGGCCGATGCCGAGCGGATGGACCTGGTGCCGCGCAACGTCGCCAAGGCCGCCAAGCCGCCGGCTCTCGGCCGGACCGAGCGACGTGCGCTGACGCCGGAGAAAGCCAAGACGCTGCTGTCAGTGCTGACCGGGGACCGGTTGGAATCGCTGTTCGTCCTGGCGCTGGCGACCGGGCTGCGGCGGGCTGAGCTGTTGGGCCTGCGATGGTCGGATGTTGACCTGCCGGGGAAGGCGCTGTTCGTGTCAACGCCGGCTGAACTTTGACCCCTCTGTTCCGGCCGAATGTTGACCCCCTCGTTGGTTGTTGATGTTCAGTCGTTGGTCTTGGTGGCTGCGGGGACGCGGCCGAGGTCGCGGTCTTTGAGTCGGTAGCTGTCGCCCTTCATCGAGATGACCTCGGCGTGGTGGACGAGGCGGTCGATCATGGCCGCGGCGACGACATCGTCGCCGAACACTTCGCCCCAGCGGCCGAAGGGCTTGTTGCTGGTGACGATCAGCGAGGCTCGTTCGTAGCGGTTGGAGACGAGCTGGAAGAACAGGTTCGCGGCTTCGGCTTCGAAGGGGATGTAGCCGACCTCGTCGACGATCAGCAGCGGGATCCGGCCGAGCTTGACCAGCTCGTCCTGCAGCCGGCCGGCATGGTGGGCATCAGCCAGGCGAGACACCCACTGGGCGGCGGTGGCGAACGCGACCCGGTGTCCGGCCTGGCAGGCCCGGATCCCGAGGCCGATGGACAGGTGGGTCTTGCCGGTGCCGGGCGGGCCCAAGAAGACGACGTTCTCCTTCGACGCGACGAAGTCGAGGGTTCCCAGATGGGCGATCGTCTCCCGCTTCAACGACCGTTGGTGGTCGAAGTCGAACTCCTCCAGGCTCTTGCGGGCCGGAAACCTGGCTGCCCGGATGCGTCCTTCTCCGCCGTGGGCTTCGCGGGCGGCGACCTCGCGTTGCAGGCAGGCGGCGAGGAACTCCTCATGCGTCCACGACTCTGCCCGGGCCCGCTCCGCCAGGCGCTCCACCGACGCGGCCAGGGACGGCGCCTTCAGGGCACGGGTGAGGAACGCGATCTCGGATGCGACGTTGCGGCTGGTCTTGGCGGCCATCACGCAGCCACCTCGTCCAGGCCGAACATCCGGTCGTAGTCGCTCAACGGCCGGCGTTCGACCTGGGCGTCAACGGCGGCCGTCGGGGTGCGTTGGGCGGCGACACGCAGATCGACGGCGGCTTGCCGGTGTGCGGGATCGGTGATGCTCTGATGCTTGGCCCAGCAACGGTCGTGCCGGGCCACCGGTCGGCCGTCGCAGAGCACCGTCACGTGGTCGCAGTCGGCGGTGACCTCGACCCGCCGGCCGACCACTGACGGGTGCACCGAGTAGTCGTTGCCGTCCAAGCGGACGTAGTGATCGCGGGGCAGCCGGGTGGCCTGCCGCCACCCGACCACCGGCGCGACCGGCGGCAGCGGCAGCATCACCTGCCGGTCGGCGTCCCACCGCTCCACCGGCCGACAGCCCAACATCCGGTGCTGGCGGTTGTTCGCCCGCACCAACCACTCGGACAGCTGAGCGTTGAAGTCGCCGGGTGAACCGAACCGGCGACCGGGCAGGAACGACGTCTCCAGATAGCCGTTGGCCCGCTCGACCATGCCCTTCGATTCCGGGTCCGCCGGCCGGCACTGGATCACCTTGATGCCGAGGGTGCCACGGAAGGCGTTCATCGCCTCGGTCAGCTGCGGCCGACCGGCCCGCCACTGCCCGACGGCGGACTCGTTGTCCCACACCAACGCCTTGGGCACCCGCCCCCAGCCGGAGATCAGCGTCCAGTGTCCGACCAGCAGGTCCGGCGACTGCCGCGACGGGATCATCACCGCAGACAGCCACCGCGAATACCCCGACACCATCACCAGCACCGGCGGCCGACCGACCTGCCCGAAGCCCAACGGCACGTCCGCCGGCGGGAACCACAGATCACACTGCGCCAGCTCACCCGGCAGATACTCCGTCCGCTGGGCCGGATCCGGCCGGCGGAACAACGGCCGCAGCTGCTGCACCCGATCGGAGAACACCGTCTTGCCGCGAGTCCACCCGACCCGCTCCATGATCACCGTCGTCGGCATGTCCGGGATCTCCGCCAACAACGCCCTGATCTGCGGCTCCACCGCGTCCACGATCGAGCCCTTCGCCGCCCGCTGATAGCGCGGCGGCTCATGACTGGCCAAAGCCTTACGCACCGTGTTCCGCGAGACCCCCAGCCGACGGCAGATGGCCTTGATCGCCATCCGCTCCGCCCGGTACAACCGACGGATCTCCGCCCAGTCCTCCACGCTCAGCACCTCCCGATGCTTCCGGAAGGGGTCAAAATTCAGCCGGAACCACGGGGTCAGTTTTCAGGCGGAGCCGACAGTTCGTTCGGCAGACGGTCCAGCGCACGGATCGCGGCCTGGAGTTCGTGCCACCGAAGACGCACCGGTCGACCCGCCCGCTGCCGCTGTCGTCTCTCGCGGTGCGGGCGTTGGAGTCGCAGCGGGTGCGCCAGGCTAAGGAACGGCTGCACCTGCACGACCTGCGGCACGCGTTCGCCACGTTCCTGCTCGACCAGGGCGAGGAGCTGCGGACGGTGATGGAGCTGCTCGGGCACTCCACGATCCGGATGACGGCCGACACCTACGGGCATGTCCTGCCGGCGCGGGCTCGTCAGGCTGCCTCGGCCATCGATCGGGTGCTGGGCGAGGAGGGGACGGCGTGACCGCTTGGCTGTACGAATGGCTGTACTCGGATCCGAGATCAGCGAAGAGAAGTGCTGGTGGAGCCCAGGGGACTCGAACCCCTAACCCCTGCCTTGCAAAGGCAGTGCTCTGCCAGTTGAGCTAGGGCCCCGTGACGGCGTCAGCGCAGGTCGGGCGCCGTGGTCGCCTCGTGCCACAGGGCGCGCTCGTCGTTCGAGGCCTTGACCTTCTTGGCCACGACGGCGGCCACACCGACGATGCCGGCCAGGATCAGGAGCTTCTTGAACATGTGCTTGACCCCTCGCGCTCGACTGTCGTCGGACGATGTGCGGTGGGGCTAGCTGGAATCGAACCAGCGACCTCAGAGTTATCAGCTCTGCGCTCTAACCGACTGAGCTATAGCCCCGCGTAGCGACGAGCTAGGTTAACCCATCGCCTCCACCGCGCCCAAATCGGGGGTGCGTAGTGGAAGCGCCCGCGCCATCTCGAACCTACCCGGACGTACGACGCCGGGGCGACCGCTTTACGCGGTGCCCCGGCGCCGGTCGATCAGTCCCGCTCGGCGAGCGTCAGCTCGATGCCGCCGACCAGGTCGGCGCAGACGTTGTAGACGAACGCGCTGAGCGTCGCCAGCGCGGTGAACAGCACGACGTTCACCAGGCCGATCAGCGACGACGTCAGGATCACGCCCTTGGCGGTGATCCGGAAGCCACCGCCGCCCTGGCCGCCACCGGCGTTCACCAGGTCGGTCAGGCTGTCGTTGACGCTCTTGAACACACCCATCGCGTCGAGCGCCAGGTAGAGCACCGACGTCGCCACGACGACCACGATGAAGAGCACCACGGACACCGCGAAGGCGAACTTCATCACCGACCACGGGTCGATCCGCTTCAGGTTCAGCCGGGCCCGTCGCGGTCCGCGCGACGCGGCCGAGCTGACCGAGGTACGCGCGGCGCGTACCGCCTCACCCACGCGCGCGGCGCCGACTGCCGCCGCGCCGCTGATGCCCGGCGGCAGGCCGCCGCCGTTGGCGGGCCGGGACTGGACGTTCGCGGCGCCGCCCGGGCGCGAGCCGTCGGGCGACGCCTTCGGGGCGGTACCCAGGCCGGCGCCGATCCGCGGCTGCGTGCCGGTCGTACCGGTGGAGGCCCGGCCGGCGGCCGACGGCGCCTTGATCGGCTGGGTGCTCGTGGCGTTCGTGGGCTTGGCGGCCGGGGCGGCCAGACCGTCGGCCGACGTCGGCGCGTCGACCTTGGTCTCGGCCGAGTCCCGGGAACCGGAGTCCTCGGCCGGCTTGTCCGGAGGCGGGGCCATGCCGGGAGCCCGGGTGAACTTCGGGGCAGGCGCGTCGGCGGGAACCGTGGCCCGGCCCACAGCCGCGCGGCCGGTCGCTGGTGTGCCGCCCTGCGCGGCCTCCTCCTCGACCGGAGTGGCCGAGGTCCCCTTGTTCCCCGACTTCGCCTGTGTCTCCGTCATCAACTAGTCCTGTTCGTCAGGCTCGTCGGCATTGCGAGCAATCGCCACGATAGTCACGCCGTCCGGGAGGTCCATCAGCTTGACCCCCATTGTGTTCCGGTCACGCGTACGGCGTACAGGCTTCACCGGAGTCCGGATGACGCCGCCGTTGCTCGTGATGGCGAACAGCTCGTCCTCCGGATCGATCACGACCGCGCCGACCAGGCCACCGCGTCGCTCGGTGATCTTCGCGGTCAGCACGCCCTTACCTCCCCGGCCCTGGACCGGGTATTCCTCGATCGGGGTACGTTTCGCGTAACCCCCGTTCGTCGCGACCAGAACGTCCAGACCCTCTCGCACCACCTCGACCGCGAGCAACTCGTCCTCGCCGCTGAAGCGCATGCCGATCACCCCGGACGTGGCCCGGCCCATCGGGCGCAGCGCCTCGTCGGTGGCGTTGAAGCGGATCGCCTGGGCGTTCTTCGACACGAGCAGCAGGTCGTCCTCCGGAGCGGCCAGGACCGCACCGACCAGTTCGTCCTCATCGCGCAGGTTGATCGCGATGATGCCGCCGGAACGGTTGGAGTCGAACTCCTCGAGCCGCGTCTTCTTCACCAGGCCGTTCTTCGTGGCCAGTACCAGGTAGGGGGCCACCTGGTAGTTCGGGATTTCAATGATCTGCGCGATCTGCTCGTCGGGCTGGAACGCGAGCAGGTTGGCCACGTGCTGGCCCTTGGCCACCCTACTGGCCTCGGGAAGCTCGTACGCCTTCGCCCGGTAGACCCGACCCTTGTTCGTGAAGAACAGGATCCAGTCGTGGGTAGAGCATACGAAGAAGTGGCTGACGATGTCGTCCTGGCGGAGCGTCGCCCCGCTGACGCCCTTCCCGCCGCGCCGCTGCGACCGGTAGAGATCGACCTTGGTCCGTTTGGCGTACCCGGTGCGCGTGATCGTCACCACCACGTCCTCGCGGGCGATGAGGTCCTCCATGGAGACCTCGCCGTCGAACGGGACGATCTTGGTACGCCGGTCGTCGCCCCACTTCGCGACGATCTCGCCCAGCTCCTCCGAGACGATCCGCCGCTGCCGCTCCGGCTTGGCCAGGATGTCCTTGAGGTCGGCGATCTCCAGTTCCAGCTTCGCCAGGTCGTCCAGGATGCGCTGCCGCTCCAGGGCGGCCAGCCGGCGCAGCTGCATGTCCAGGATCGCGGTCGCCTGGACCTCGTCGATGTCCAGCAACCGGATCAGACCCTGCCGGGCGTCCTCGACGGTGGGCGAGCGCCGGATCAGGGCGATCACCTCGTCCAGCGCGTCCAGCGCCTTTGACAGACCGCGCAGGATGTGTGCCCGCTCCTCGGCCTTGCGCAGCCGGAACGCGGTCCGCCGCCGGATCACCTCGATCTGGTGCTCGACGTAGTAGCGGATGAACTGGGCCAGGTTGAGCGTGCGCGGCACGCCGTCGACGAGCGCCAGCATGTTGGCGCCGAACGTCTCCTGGAGCTGGGTGTGCTTGTAGAGGTTGTTCAGCACCACCTTGGCGACCGCGTCGCGCTTGAGCACGAGCACGATCCGCATGCCGGTACGCCCGGAGGACTCGTCCCGGATGTCGGCGATGCCGGCGAGCTTGCCCTCCTTGATCAGCTCGGCGATGCGCTCGGCGAGGTTGTCCGGGTTGACCTGGTACGGCAGCTCGCTGACCACGAGCGCCGGCCGGCCCCGCTTGTCCTCCTCGACCTCGACCACGGCGCGCATCCGGATCGAGCCACGCCCGGTCCGGTACGCGTCCTGGATGCCCGCCTGACCGACGATCAGGCCGTGGGTCGGGAAGTCCGGGCCCTTGACGATCTCGAGAAGGGCTTCCAGCGTGGTGGCCTCGTCGGCCTCCGGGTGCTCCAGGCACCACTGCACCGCCGCGCCGATCTCGCGCAGGTTGTGCGGCGGGATCTTGGTGGCCATGCCGACCGCGATGCCCTCGGAGCCGTTGATCAGCAGGTTGGGGATCCGCGACGGCAGGATGGTGGGCTCCTTGGCCCGGCCGTCGTAGTTGTCCTGCAGGTCGACGGTGTCCTCGTCGATGTCCCGCAGCATCTCCATCGCCAGCGGGTCGAGCTTGCATTCTGTATATCTCATGGCGGCAGCCGGATCGTTTCCGGGCGAGCCGAAGTTGCCGTTGCCGTCGACCAGCGGGTAGCGCAGCGACCACGGCTGCGCCATCCGGACCAGCGCGTCGTAGATGGCCGAGTCGCCGTGCGGGTGGAACTGGCCCATCACGTCACCGACGACGCGGGAGCACTTCACGTACCCGCGGTCCGGACGGTAGCCGGAGTCGAACATGGCGTAGAGGATCTTGCGGTGGACCGGCTTGAGCCCGTCCCGGACGTCCGGCAGGGCCCGCCCGACGATGACGCTCATCGCGTAGTCGAGGTACGAGCGCTGCATCTCGACCTCGAGGCCGACCGGCTCGATCCGGTCGTGCTGGACGACCGCGGCCAGTGTCTCCGGGGTCTCCGGCTCGTTCGGGGTGGACTCGGGAGTATCGGTCACTGTTAACCCTTATCAGACTCTTCAGTCGTGGTCTCGCTGTGGATAACGGCTGTGGAAAGCGTTCAGGCTGTGGATAACTCTGTGGACTCCCGGGCCGACCGGTGGATGCCCGGCCGGCCCGGGTGGGTCCGTCAGATGTCCAGGAACCGCACGTCCTTGGCGTTGCGCTGGATGAACGACCGGCGAGCCTCGACGTCCTCGCCCATCAGGACGCTGAACAACTCGTCCGCGGTTGCGGCGTCGTCGAGCGTGACCTGGCGCAGCGTACGCGTGGCCGGGTTCATCGTGGTCTCCCACAGCTCGGGGTAGTTCATCTCGCCGAGACCCTTGAACCGCTGGATGTCGTCCGGGCGGGCGTTGGGCTTCTTCTGCTGGCGCAGGGCGATCAGGCCATCGCGTTCCCGGTCCGAGTACGCGTACTGGGCGTCGTCGCCCTTCTTGTTCCACTTGATCTTGTAGAGCGGCGGCGCGGCCAGGTAGACGTGGCCCAGCTCGACCAGCGGCCGCATGAAGCGGAACAGCAGGGTGAGCAGCAGCGTCTGGATGTGCTGGCCGTCGACGTCAGCGTCGGCCATCAGCACGATCTTGTGGTAGCGCAGCTTCTCGATGTCGAAGTCGTCGTGGATGCCGGTGCCGAGCGCGGTGATCAGCGCCTGCACCTCGTTGTTCTTCAGCACCCGGTCGATCCGGGCCTTCTCCACGTTGAGGATCTTGCCGCGGATCGGCAGGATCGCCTGGACGCGCGGGTCGCGGCCCTGCTTGGCCGAGCCGCCGGCCGAGTCGCCCTCGACGATGAAGACCTCGGACTCGCGCGGGTCGGTGGACTGGCAGTCGGCCAGCTTGCCGGGCATCGAGCCGGACTCCAGCAGCGACTTGCGCCGGGCGAGCTTGCGCGCCTGCTGGGCGGCGATTCGGGCCCGTGCCGCCTGGGACGCCTTCTGGATGATGATCTTCGCCTCGGCCGGGTTGCGGTCGAACCAGTCGACGAGCGACTCGTTGCAGACCCGCTGCACGAAGCCCTTTACCGGGGTGTTGCCCAGCTTGGTCTTGGTCTGACCCTCGAACTGCGGGTCGGTGAGCTTGACCGAGATGATCGCGGCCAGACCCTCGCGGATGTCCTCACCCGAGAGGCGCTCGTCGCCCTTGAGCAGCTTCTTCTCGGCACCGTAGCGGTTGACGACGCTCGTCAGCGCGGCCCGGAAGCCCTCCTCGTGGGTGCCGCCCTCGTGGGTGTTGATGTTGTTGGCGAAGGTGTAGACCGACTCGCCGTACGACTCGTTCCACTGCATGGCGATCTCGACCGACATGCCCGTCTCCTCGGCCCCGAACTCGACCACCGTCTTGTGGATCGGGCTCTTGGAGGCGTTGAGGTGCCGGACGAAGTCGGCGATGCCGCCCTCGTAGTGGAAGGTGACCTCGCGGGTCTTGCCGTCCTCGTCCTCCGGGACCCGCTCGTCGAGCAGGTGGATGGTCAGACCCCGGGTGAGGAAGGCCATCTCCTGGAGGCGCCGGTAGATGGTGTGAAAGTCGAAGTCGACGGTCTCGAAGACGTCCGGGTCGGGCCAGAAGGAGACGGCCGAACCGGTGCGGTCGGTCTCCTCGCCCTTCTCCAGCGGCGTCGGCTTGGAGTGGTCGTACTGCTGACGCCAGACGAAGCCGTCCTTGTGGATCTCCACGGCCATCCGGGTGGACAGCGCGTTCACCACGGAGACGCCGACGCCGTGCAGGCCGCCGGAGACGGCGTACGCCTTGCCGTCGAACTTGCCGCCCGCGTGCAGCACGGTCAGGGCGACCTCGACACCCGGCTTCTTCAGCTTGGGGTGCAGGTCGACCGGGAAGCCACGGCCGTTGTCGGTCACCCGGACGCCGCCGTCGGCCAGCAGCACCACGTCGATGGTGTCGCAGTGCCCGGCCAGCGCCTCGTCCACCGCGTTGTCGACGACCTCCCACACCAGGTGGTGCAGACCGCGCTCGCCGGTGGACCCGATGTACATACCGGGCCGCTTCCGGACCGCTTCCAGGCCCTCGAGCACGGTGATCGACTCGGCACCGTACTTCTTGTTGTCCTCCGCTGCCACGCTCGGCCACTTTCTCGCACCGGCCGCGCGTGGGCGCGGGGGCGCGGGTTCGGCGGACAGGACGCGACGTCGGCGCGCATGGTCCGCCCCTGGGGTCGCCAGGCTCGGATCGTGTGCGCCGGGCGCCGCGGTTGCCCGCGGATCGCGATCGGCTCGGACCTGATACGGGACTATGATCGAGGGCTCATGCGGGCCCCTGTCCGTCGCTCCGTCTCGGGTCTTTCGTCTCGCCCTCAATCTTACTGTGCGGAGCCGACCAAACCGCCACTCGGCACCCTCTCCGGGGCGGCTGAGAATGCCGTAGCCGGACGAACCGCGTCGCCCGCGACTCCCCCTACACGCCAACGGGCCGGTACCGCGCCACCGGCCACCGTGAGCCGTGACGATCATCCGACCGGTGATCGGCGGGTGCCCCGACCGGGGGTCGCGGCCGGGCCCGGCGTGCCGTAGCTTTTGCGGCGCCGCCGTTGCGGTCTTGATCTTTTGCGCCCGGAACCGGGACGATCGTCGGAGATGGTCCGAAAACGCTTGGTGAGAGGTGACGCCAGATGGGGCTGGACAACGTCGCGGTGCACTGGCCGCGGACCGGCCGCTTCTACGACCCGGTCGCGCCGGCTGAGTTCGTGGACTTCGGCGAGATCGTGGACATGCCCCGGATCTCCGCGCCGACTGCGGCGCTCGCCGAGCTGATCGCGAAGACCGGCACGGTACGCGCGACCGCGTACACCGAATTGGTCGACCTGATCCTCGGGCTGGAGAATGTGCTCTACGCCACGGAGAACGCGGTCGAGGACGAGGACCCGGTGATCGACCCGGACGGCTGCTCCTGGATCGCCGAGGGCGTGGAGAAGTTCGTCGCCCGGCACCGGCCGTACGGCGAGCCGGTCACGTTCGAGTCGGTGAGCGAGGTGCTGCGCGCGCTTCTCGGCGACGGTCGGCTGGCCGAGCAGCAGCTCCGCTGGCTGGACAGCCGCCTCGACCGGCTGCGGGACGAGAGCGGCGATCCGCCGCAGTGGAACTTCACCTGCGCCGAGCTGAGCGTGCTGGCGGCCTTCTACCGGCGCTGCGCGGAGCGGGGTTTCGCGGTCTACGCCGACGCCTGACCGGGCGCCGCAGTGCCGGGAGGAGACGTGGCCCGGTTGGCGGCCGCGATCACCTCGGTCAGCGCTGTGTGCAGGTGCCGCAGGTCGGCCAGCGGCAGGCCGAGGCGCTGCACGATGGCGGGCGGGATCCGCTCGGCCTGCGCCCGCAGCGCCTGCCCTTCGTCGGTGAGCGAGACGGCCAGGCTGCGCTCGTCGGCGGCGTCGCGTTCCCGCCTGATGTAGCCGGCCGCCTCCAGCCGCTTGAGCAGCGGTGACAGCGTGCCCGGGTCGAGCTGGAGCAGCCGGCTCAGATCCCGCCCGGACAGCGGCGCGTGCTGCCAGAGCGCCAGCATGACCAGGTATTGCGGGTGGGTGAGCCCCATCGGTTCCAGCAGCGGGCGGTAGACCGCGACGACGCTCCGGGCGGCGACGGAGAGCGCGAAGCAGACCTGCTGCTCCAGCGCCAGGGGGTCCTCCTCGATGCCGTCGGTCACCGGCGTCCTCCTCGTCGTCGTTGCGATGGTAGCAACGATTGGTGTACCAATGGTTTGCACACAAAACAGCGAGAGGGCGGCGGGATGAGCGACGACGAGCAGGTGGGCGACGCCTCCGGCAAGGGTGGCCGCCTGTTGGGCTGGGTGTTCCGCAACCTCGCCGGCCCGTCCCAGGTGCAGGGCGCGGTGCAGGGCGGCTCGAAGCTGGCCCGCGACGCGTGGAAGGAAGACCTGGAGCGCCGCAAGCAGTGGAGCCGTGAGCAGCGCGAACTCAAGCGCGCCCGGCGTGAGGCACGGCGCTCGGGCGGTGTCGGTCAGCCGTAGGTGTCGCGGGGGCCGCGCCCGCGTACCCGTCGGGGGCCGCGCGACCACGACGGCGCCGCCGGCCCGTGGATGTGCAGCTTGCGCACCACGTTGTGGCCCACCTCGCGGGCGATCTGCTGCAACAGCGAGCCCGCCAGCAGGCGCAACTGGGTCGCCCACGCCGTCGAACGCGCCTCCACGGTCAGCTCCCCGTCCTCCAGCTTGACCGGGCGGCTGTGCTGCGCGACCTCCGGGCCGACCACCTTCTCCCACGCGCCGAACACCGTCGCCTCGGCCGCCGGCTTCTGCCAGCCCCGCGCCTTCATCAGCTTGTCCAGCACCGCGCCGAGCGGCTGCGGGTCGCGCGGGTCCGGACCCGGGCCGGAGTAGCCGCGCAGCCGCTTCTCGCCGTCGCCGCGGACCGCGCCGCGCCGTCGCGGGGCCGCCGCCTGCCGCCGGGCCTTCGCCGCGTCGAGCACCGCCCGGGCCAGTTCCGGCCCGGTCGAGCCCTCCGGCAGGTTCGCGGCCGGCTCACCGCCCGCGGGCTTTCCCGGGGTACGCGCGTCGCGTCCCGGCCCGAGCCGTGCGGGCGGGAGCTGCACCTCGTCATCAGGCACGCCGCACCGTCCCCTCGCCCACCGCGTACCGGGTGCCGCGCAGCGTCGCCGGCACGTCGTCGTCCACGGCACAGGTGACCAGGAGCTGACTGGCGCCGCCGACCAGCTCGGCCAGCCGCTCCCGCCGGCCGGTGTCCAGTTCGGCGAAGACGTCGTCCAGCACCAGTACCGGCTCGATCCCGTCGGCGCGCAGCAGGTCGTACCCGGCCAGCCGCAACGCCAGCGCGTACGACCAGGACTCGCCGTGGCTCGCGTACCCCTTGGCGGGCAGCGGGCCGAGCGTCAGCGCCAGGTCGTCGCGGTGCGGGCCGACGAGCGTGGTGCCGCGCTCGATCTCGGCGGCCCGGTTCGCGGTGAGCGCGGCGGCGAGCGCCTCCGCCAGCGCCGCGCGGTCCGCGCCGGGTTCGGGCAGCTCCACCGAGGGCCGATACGCGATGCCCGCCGCGCCACGGCCGGCCGCCACCGCGTCGTACGCCTTCGCCACGTGCGGGGTCAGCGCGGCCACCAGTTCCAGGCGGCCGGCGAGCAGGTCCGCGCCGTGCTGCGCCAGATGCGCGTCCCACACGGCCAGCGTCGACAGGTCACCGCCGCGCGTGCCACCGGTCTTCCGAGCGAGGTACGACGTACGCAGCAGCGCGTTGCGTTGCTTGACCACCCGCTCGTAGTCGGCGCGGACACCGGCGTAGCGGGGCTGGCGGGTGACCAGCAGGTCGTCCAGGTAGCGGCGGCGTTCGGCCGGATCGCCGCGGACCAGTTCCAGGTCCTCCGGCGCGAACAGCACCAGGCGCAGCGCGCCGAGCACGTCCCGGGCACGCCGGGCCGGAGACCGGCCGAGCCGGGCCCGGTTGGCCTTGCCCGGCACGATCTCCAGCTCGACCAGCAGCTCCCGGCCCTCATGCACCACGGCGCAGCGGATCACCGCCGAGGCGGCACCCATCCGCACCAGCGGCGCGTCGGTGGCGACCCGGTGCGAATCCAGGGTCGCCACGTAGCCCAGCGCCTCGACCAGGTTGGTCTTGCCGACGCCGTTCGCGCCGACGAGCACGTTCGGCCCCGGCTCCAGGTCGACGCCGACGCGCTCGTACGAGCGGAAATCGACCAGTTCGAGCCGGCGGACGTACACAGCCTGTGGATACCGGTCAGCGCTTGTGGACGGCGTGGCCGCCGAACTGCTGGCGCAGCGCGGCGACGGCCTTCATCGCGGGCGAGTCGTCCTGCCGGGAGGCGAACCGGGCGAACAGCGACGCGGTGATGACGTTGAGCGGCACGGCGAGCCGGACCGCCTCGTCCACGGTCCAGCGGCCCTCGCCGGTGTCCTCCGTGTAGCCGCTCAGCTCGGCCAGCTCCGGGTCCTCGTCGAGTGCCCGGTCCAGCAGGTCGAGCAGCCAGGAGCGCACGACGGTGCCCTCGCGCCACGACTTGAACACGCCGGGGACGTTGGTCACCAGCTCCGAGGCCGCCAGCAGCTCGTAGCCCTCGGCGTACGCGTGCATCAGGCCGTACTCGATGCCGTTGTGCACCATCTTGGCGTAGTGACCGGCGCCGACCGGGCCGGCGTGCACGAAGCCGAACTCGCCCTCGGGCTTGAGCGACTCGAAGATCGGCATCAGCCGCTCGACGTGTTCCTGCGCGCCGCCGACCATCAGCGCGTACCCGTTCTGCCGGCCCCAGACGCCGCCGGACACGCCGACGTCGATGTAGCCGATGCCCTGCTCGTTCAGCCGCTCGGCGCGCGGGGCGTCGTCGCTGAACCGGGAGTTGCCGCCGTCGATGATGATGTCGCCCTCGCCGAGCACACCGGCGAGCTCGTCGATGGTGGCGTCGGTGACGCCGGCGGGGACCATGACCCACACCGCGCGGGGCGACTGGAGCTTCTCGGCAAGCTCGGCCAGGCTGGCGGCGTCGCTGATCTCCGGGTTGTGGTCGTAGCCGACCACCTCGTGCCCGGCGGCCCGCAACCGCTCCCGCATGTTGCCGCCCATGCGGCCGAGTCCTACCAGGCCGAGCTGCATCTGCTCCTACCTCCGTACGTCAGGGTCGTGCTGCTGCGATCAGCGGGACACGCGGATCGGCATGATGAGGTACCGGTACCCCGGGATGACCTCGCCATCCTCGCCTGCCGGGGAGATGACCGCGGGCTTGAACGCGTCGACGAACCGGAGCAGGGCGTGCTGCGCGCCCAGGTTGGCCAGACCGTCGATGAGGTACTGCGGGTTGAACCCGATGGTCAGCGGCTCGCCGCTGAAGGTGGCCTCCATGGCCTCGCTGGCCCGGGCCTCCTCGGTGCCGCCCGCCTCGACCACGAGACCGTCGGCGCTGAAGCTGAGCAGCACCGGCGTGGTGCGCTCGGCGACCAGCGCGACGCGCTTGACCACCTCGATGAGCGAGGAGACGGCGACGCGGGCCTCGGCGTTGTGGTCGGCCGGGAACAGCGAGCGCACCGGCGGGTAGTTGGCGCCGTCGAGCAGCCGGCTGGTGGTGCGGCGGGTGCCACCGGAGAAACCGATCATGCCCTCACCGGCGCCGCCGGAGGACAGCGCCATGGTGACGTGGCCGCCGAGCGGGCCGAGCGCCTTCGCGGTGTCGTGCAGCGTACGGGCCGGCACCAGCGCGTTGAGGCTGATCTCCGGGTCGTCCGGGTTCCACTCCATCTCGCGCAGCGCGAGGCGGTAACGGTCGGTCGCCAGCATGGCCATCGTGCTGCCGCTCAGCTCGATCCGTACACCGGTCATCATCGGCAGCGTCTCGTCGCGGCCGGCGGCGACAGCCACCTGGGCCACGGCGGAGGCGAAGGCGGCGGCGTCGACGGTGCCGGCGCTCTCCGGCATCTCCGGCAGCGTCGGGTAGTCCTCCACCGGCATGGTGGGCAGCGTGAACCGGGCGCTGCCGCAGACCAGTTCGAGGTGGGCGCCGACGGCGGCGATGTCCACCGGCTTGGCCGGCAGGGCCTTGGTGATCTCGGCGAGCAGGCGGCCGGAGACCAGGGCGGCGCCGTCCGCGTCACCCTGCACCTCGACAGTCACCTGGCTGGAGACCTCGTAGTCGAAGCCGGAGACCTGCAGGTTGCCGTCGGTGACGCGGAGCATCACCCCGGCCAGCACCGGTACGGAGGGTCGGTTGGGCAGGCTCTTGGCGGTCCACGCGACCGCCTCGGCGAGCGCGTCGCGCTCCACTCGGAACTTCATCAATGCCTCCGCGTCGACGTCAGCGACAACTCTCTCATGCCGACCGCTGCCACCCGTCCCGCCCGACCGTGCGGGTACCCATCGCACCTTAAGGCGCTGGGGCATCGGCTGTGCGCCCGACCCCGTGGATCCAGGTGCCCCGGGCGACTGCCGACAGCAGTGCTCCGGCCCGATCCACAGGAAGTCCAACGGTGATGATTGGTTTTTGTTGTTTAGAAGAGATAACTCATCGTCTTCATCGCACCTGTGCAAACTGTGGAGAACCGCCGTCCGCGCAGGTCATACACGTTATCCACCGGTGGTTTGGCTGTGGAGAACCAGGGGTAAAACTCGTGTCCCGGTCCACAGCCCTCGCCGGCCGCCGGGTTTTCCACGGCTGTCCACTGGTTGTCCACCGGTAATCCACCGGTTTTCTCCCCAGCGCTGTGGACAGCGCCGGAGACGTCCACAGCCGTCGTCCCCAGAACCTTCAACAGCTCGCCCACAGGTTGGCCGCTGTCTGGGGACAACGGGACCGTCATCCCCAGGCGTCCACAGCGTCGTCCCCAGGAGTTGTCCACAGTCTGTGGGTAACCGGCCGAGTGCAAAGGGTGGTTGTCCACCGCCTGTGACACAGGGGTTGTGGACAACGGGTACGAGCTGTGGACGAACACACGACAGATCCTGGGCCCTCCACCGGGTCGAGGGTCAACAGTTCCCCGCTGTCGGCTACTTGCCACCCGCCATGCCCGCCCGGCCGCGCCCAGCCCTGCACGGGTTGACCATGAAGTTGGCGGCATCTGGCGTCCGGTTTGTCGCCGCTAACCTCATGATCGACGCGAACGGTCGGCCGGTGAGGGCGGGACCGTGGCTGCTTTCGGGGCACGCGTGAGCGTGACGCTCAGCTCTGGCGAGATCGCTCGCGCGTCCGCCCCTTCTTGTTGACCAAGGAGTCTGGGGGCAGGAATGACGTGTGTTCGCTACCCGAACTCCTTGATCACCGCTGGAGCGGCGGGAGCGGCGGGAGCGGGACGGTCAGGTGTTCTGCTTGATGCGGTTCGTCAGCTCGGCGATCTGGTTGTAGAGCGAGCGCCGCTCCGCCATCTGCTGACGGATCTTGCGGTCCGCGTGCATCACCGTCGTGTGGTCCCGGCCGCCGAACGCCTGCCCGATCCGGGGCAGCGACAGGTCGGTCAGCTCCCGGCACAGGTACATGGCCACCTGGCGCGCGTTCACCAGCACCCGGGAGCGGGAATGGCCGCGCAGGTCCTCCAGGCTCACGCCGAAGTAATCGGCCGTCGACACCATGATCTGGTCCGCGGTGATCTCCGGGCCGGCGCCGTCCGGGATGAAGTCCCGCAGCACCTCCTCGGCCAGCGACAGCTCGACCGAGGAACGGGTGAGGCTGGCGAAGGCGGTGACGCGGATCAGCGCCCCCTCCAGTTCGCGGATCGAGTTCGACACCCGGGACGCGATGAACTCCAGCACGTCCGGCGGGGCGAACAGCCGCTCCTGGGCCGCCTTCTTCTGCAGGATCGCGATCCGCGTCTCCAGGTCCGGCGGCTGGATGTCGGCGAGCAGACCCCACTCGAAGCGCGTACGCAGCCGGTCCTCCAGCGTCGCCAGCTGCTTCGGCGAGCGGTCCGAGGTGATCACGATCTGCTTGTTGGCGTTGTGCAGGGTGTTGAAGGTGTGGAAGAACTCCTCCTGCGTCCGCTCCCGGTTCTCCAGGAACTGGATGTCGTCGATCAGGAGGATGTCGACGTCCCGGTAGCGGCGCTGGAACGCGCTCGTCTTGTCGTCGCGCAGCGAGTTGATGAAGTCGTTCGTGAACTCCTCGGTCGAGACGTACCGGACCGAGCGGGCGTTGCCGAGCGTCGTGGCGTAGTGCCCGATGGCGTGCAGCAGGTGGGTCTTGCCCAGCCCGGAGCTGCCGTAGATGAACAGCGGGTTGTACGCCTTCGCCGGCGACTCGGCCACCGCCACGCTCGCGGCGTGCGCGAATCGGTTGGACGAGCCGATGACGAACGTCTCGAACATGTACTTCGGGTTGAGCCGGTTGCCGCCGCTCTCCGTACCGCCGGGGAGCCTGCGGTCGGCCTGGCCGCCTCCCGGACGGTGGTGGTCGGCGCCACCCCGGCCGGGGCCGTTGTCGGTGGCGCCGTCGCGGGGCAGGCCGCGCATCGGCGCGGGGTCGGCGGGCGGGCTCTCCCGGTAGCGGGGCTCGTATCCGCCGGCGTCCGGCACGGGCGGCTCGATGCGGGTGCGTTCGTCGAAGGCGCGGCGCTCGGGCGCGGTGCGTACCGGCTCGGCGAACGCGGCGCTGAAGAGCGTGTCCTGCGCGTCCCGGCCGGCCGGGATGAGGTGCGGGCGGCCGCCGTCTGCGGTCCGCTGCCGCGGGGCCGGCTCGTCGAGTGGCTGCTCCGGGCGCGGTTCGCCATATCCGGCCTCGGCGTACCCGGGTTCCGGGCGCGGCGACGGGAAGGCCTGGGCGGAGGCGGGCGGGCCGGGCTGGTCGAAGCCGGGCAGCGGGGCGGCGCCGTCGTGCTCGGGCAGCGGCTCCGGGCTGCTGCGGTAGACGGTGCCGGCCGGGCGGGCATTCGGGTCGTCGGCGACCCGTACGGTGACCGCCACCTGGATCGGCCGGCCGAGCCGGCGGCTCAACGCCTCGGTGATGGCCGGGCGGAGCCGGGACTCGATCACGTCCCGGGTGAAGGCGTCCGGCACCGAGAGCAGCGCGGTGTCCTCGACGATCGCCCGCAGGCGGGTGAGCCGGAGGTACGCCCGTTGCTGCGCGGAGATGATCTCGTCGGCGAGTTCGTCGGTGGTCGCCGTCCACACCGCGGCAAGGTCGGTCGCTCCGGTCACCGTCGTGCCACCCCCTCGCCTGCTCCTTCTCACGCCCGCCCGGACGGCTGACCGGTCGTCATCCACAAGTTATCCACAGCCTGTGTACCGACCGATTGTGGCCGCCCACCGGACGCGGGTCGGACCTGCCCCCCTCGATCCACGGAGGCGTTGAAGCGGGTTCACCGTGCCGAACGATTCAACAGCGTGTCCGGTCTTGCCGATCGGCGACAAACCCCGGACCCCCGACGCCGACCGCAATCGCGCACGCTAACAGCGCGGACCCCACAGCATCAACCGGCGACACCCTGACGACCTTGGCAACATCAGTGAAAACCGCCCCTTCGGTCGCGCTTGCCCGCAGGTCGGACGCCCGAGTGTGACGTTTGACGGTCATTGCGCCCCTGCGTAGGCTGGAGCGGCTGCTCTCTCGCCCTCTGCTAGGGTGATTGATGCTTGCTGTCCGTGGCTGTCATCCCGCATCGCCGGGGAGCGTGTCACGGCAGCGCCGATCGGAGGTCACCGACAGGTGATCTGGACCAGCACACGACCCCGGGCGATCCGCCGCGCGGGGCGTACGACAACGGAGAGCCTGACGTGAGCAAGCGCACCTACCAGCCGAACAACCGCCGGCGCGCGAAGACCCACGGCTTCCGGCTGCGCATGCGCACCCGTGCCGGCCGCGCCATCATCGCTACCCGTCGCTCCAAGGGCCGCGCGCGCCTGTCGGCCTGACGCCGACAGGTCCGGTCCGGGGACGTGGGCAGTCGTGCTGGCCGCCGCGCAACGACTGCGGCGCAGTAGCGACTTCGCCGCAGCGGTTCGCGGTGGCCGACGCGTCGGCCGCGGCGCCGTCGTGGTCCACCTGACCCTCCCCGAGCCGATCGGCACCACCGCGACACCCTCGCCGGAGCCGGCGCGGACCCTCGATGCGGAGACCTCCGCACCGAGCCGCGCCGGCTTCGTCGTGTCCAAGGCCGTCGGCGGCGCGGTGGTCCGCAACAAGGTCCGCCGCCGGCTCCGGCACCTGGTCCGCGAGCGGCTGGCCGAGCTGCCCGCCGGCACGACCCTCGTGGTACGCGCGCTGCCCGCATCGGCCGACGCGACGTACACCCGGCTCGGGGCCGACCTGGACGCGGCCATCGCCGCCGCGCGGGCCCCCCGGGGACGGCGGTCGCGGTGAGCGGCCCGACGACGGCGACTCCGCCGCCCACAACCGGTGCCCGCATGCTGCTGGCGCCCATCATCGCGTACCGTCGGTGGATAAGTCCGGCACTGCCGGCCCGCTGCCGGTTCTACCCGTCGTGCAGTGCCTACGCCGTGGAGGCGGTGTCCCGGCACGGTGCGCTGCGGGGAGCCTGGCTGACGGTCCGTCGGCTGTCGCGCTGCCACCCCTTCCACCCTGGTGGACACGACCCGGTTCCGGAGCCGGGCGACCGCCGCCGTTCCGACGTGACTGGAGCCTGAGTGTTTAGTCTCGACTGGATCTACTACGCGATCTCGTGGATCCTGCTGACCTGGCACTCGGCCTGGGACGCCATCGGAGTTCCGGTCGGGGCCGTGATCGGTACGAACTGGGCCTGGATCCTCGCCATCGTCTTCCTGGTGGTGACGGTCCGGGTGATCCTGTTCCCGGTCTTCGTCAAGCAGATCAAGTCGCAGCGTGCCATGCAGGCGCTCCAGCCGAAGGTCAAGGAGCTCCAGGAGAAGCACAAGGGTGACCGGGAGACGCTCCAGAAGGAGATGATGGAGCTCTATCGGAAGGAAAAGGCCAACCCGCTCATGGGCTGCCTTCCGATGTTCCTCCAGATCCCGGTCTTCCTGGGCCTGTTCCACACGCTGCGCCGCCTCAGCCCCGACAACCAGGGCAAGACCCTGTACGGCTGGACCGTCGACCAGTTCAACAGCGCCTCCAACGCGACACTGTTCACCGCGCCGATCTCCGGCAAGTTCGGCTCCACCGCCGAGGAACTGAGCCGGCTGGGTGCGAACACCGGCACGGTCAAGGTGGTCGCCGGCATCCTGGTGCTGATCATGATCGCCACCACCTACCTGACCAGCCGTCAGATGATTCTCAAGACCGGGTGGGCCGAGGACCCGCAGCAGCGCATGGTGCAGCGGCTGATGCTCTACGGCATCCCGCTGTCGCTGCTGATCTCGGGTGCGATCTTCCCGATCGGTGTGATCATCTACTGGGTCACAAACAACCTCTTCACGCTCGGCCAGCAGCAGTGGGTGCTGCGGAAGTTCCCGCCGCCGCCGACCGCGAAGAGCACCAGCGCCGCCAAGAGCACCTCCGGCAAGAACCCGGTGCAGCAGGCCAAGGCCGGTGGCCTGTTCGGCCGCAAGGCGGCCCAGCCGCCGGCGAAGGCTCCGGCCGCCGCGCCGAAGGTGGCCGGCCCGAAGCCTGGTGCCAAGCCGGTCAACCCGAAGAAGGGTGGCAGCAAGCCCGCCAAGCGACAGGGCTGAGCCCACAGGGCCACCGTCGGCGACGTCGGCGGTGGCCCGTTCCGGCCGCGTGCTGCCATCCGAGGAGTCGGCGCCGGGCCGGAATCACCGCGCGGAGCGCGGACACGGGCGAAACTGGCCCGTACAGACGTGCCCGAGGGCACCCGGCGAACCTCCCGCCGGCCCCGGGAGACCAGCGGACCCCCGACGGTCCGGCCGAGCGAGTACGGAGATGAGACCCGTGACCGAGACCAGCATCCCCAGCGCCGACCAGTCCCTGGACGAGGAGACCCCCGTTACCGCCGCCACCGAGACCGAGGACGCCGCGGGCGAGGCCCGGGAGAAGAAGGCCCCGGCCGAGAGCGACCTGTTCCGGCAGAGCGAGATCGCCGCCGACTACGTCGAGGGTCTGCTGGACATCCTCGACTACGACGGTGACATCGACGAGCTGGTGTCGGGTGGCCGCCCGGTGGTCGAGGTGGTCGGCGGCCGGCTGCAGAACCTGGTCGGCCAGCGTGGCGCAACCCTGGAGGCGCTCCAGGAACTGGCCCGGCTGGCCGTGTTCCGCCAGACCGGTACGCCGAGCCGGCTGCTGCTCGACGTCGGCGGCTACCGGGCCGCCCGCCGCAAGGAGCTGGCCGCCGTGGCGAAGAACGCGGTCGAGAAGGTCAAGGAGCACGGTGAGCCGGTGCGCCTGGAGCCGATGTCCGCGTTCGAGCGCAAGTGCGTGCACGACGTGGTGAACGCGATGAGCGGGGTGGAGAGCGAGTCCGAAGGCGTCGAGCCCAACCGCCGCATCGTCGTCCGGCCGGTGGACTGAGGTCCGTGATCTCCGACGAGACGACGGCAGGAGCCGTGACCGGCCCGGGCGGTACGCCGCCCGGGCCGTCGGCTGTGCGCCCCGACCCCACTGTCGACCCGGTCTTCTCCGACGACGACGGGCCGGCCGACCCCGCGTACCCGGGAAAGGCAGTGACCGACCCCGGCGAGCCCGCCTTCTCCGGCGAGCCGGGGGTGGTGACCGGGGTCGAGCCCGCAGACCCGGCGGTGGACGTGATGCCCGCCTTCTCCGGTGAGCCGGCGGCGGACGTGGCACCGGCGGCTCCGGCCGCGGCGGCCGACCCGGTCTTCGCGGAGCCGTCGGCGGATGCACCGTCCCTCGTGGACGGTGGCGACGCCGGTGCCCCCGACCCGGCGACGGCGACGCTGCCGCCCGAGCTGGCGGAGGCCGCCCGCGCGTTGTTCGGCGACCGGCTCGACCTGGCCGCCGCGTACGCCGAACTGCTCGCCACCGACGGCGTGGTCCGCGGCCTGATCGGGCCCCGCGAGACGCCGCGGCTCTGGGAGCGGCACCTGCTCAACTGCGCGGTGGTGGCGGAACGGATCCCGGAGGGAGCCAGCGTGATCGACGTCGGCTCCGGCGCCGGGCTCCCAGGTCTGGTGCTGGCGATCGCGCGCCCGGACCTCACCGTGACGCTCGTGGAGCCGCTGGCCCGGCGGACCGCCTTCCTGATCGAGGCGGTGCAGCGCCTCGGCGTGACCCGGGATGTGCGTGTGTTCCGTGGGCGGGCCGAGGAGGCGGCGGCCGGCTCGCGCGACCGGGAACCGCTGAGCGCCGACATCGTGACCGCCCGCGCGGTGGCCCCGCTGGACCGGCTCGCCTCCTGGTGCCTGCCGCTCGTGGCTCCCGGCGGACGGCTGGTCGCGCTCAAGGGCGCCTCGGCGGCCGACGAGATCACCGAGCACACCGAGGCCGTGATCCGCCTCGGCGGCGGGACCCCCGAACTGCACCGCTGTGGCGAAGGGGTGATCGACCCCCCGGCGACTGTGGTCGAGGTGGTCCGGGAGCGCGTGGTGAACCCGCGCCGTCCCAAGAAGCCGAAGCGGTCGCGTGGCGGTCGCCGTCGCGGCGACCGCTGAGCGGGTACGCCATTCCGCATGCCCGGTCCGGTCGTTGGACCGGTGGGCGTGACGCGATCGATCGCAACCCGACATGGACCCACCGCGCCCGTCGGCCGTAGGCTGACCGCGCGTCGATAGTGTGGAACGGCGGTGCCGGGCGGCACCCGAACCCGATGGTTCCCGCCGAGCCGACGGCGCCGTGCAAGGCGCGGACGCGATTCGACGGGTGCGGACCGACCATCCGGAGCGGGTAGGGATGACAGGTGCATGACGACGGCAGGTACGACGATCCACGTTTGACCGGACCAGGAGGCCAGCCCTCCGCCGACCCCGTTTCACGTGAAACCAACTACCAGGAGTGGACGGTGAACGAGTCCGGCGAACCGTCCTCCCCGCATCCGGCACAGCCGCCCAAGCGACGGGAACCGTCCGTCGGCGGGCCGGCGCGTCCCGTCTCGTCCGCGCCGGCGAATGTACCGCCGGCCCGCGATCCGCTCGATCCGGCCGACGGTCCGGTGAACGCACCGACCCCGCGCCCGCCCGCGGTGCGAGCGAACGCCGCGGTACCCACCCGCTACGAACCCCAGCCGCCCGTCTCGGCCGTGCCGTACCCGGCCGCCCCCGAGGCCACCGTGGCGCCGTCCGACACGCCACAGGCAGACGGGTACGGGGACGAGGTAGACGTCAGCACGTACGTTTCACGTGAAACCCCGACGCGCGAAGAGGATGATCCACCGTTGGCTATGGAGGCGATGCGCGCCGTGCAGATCCTGAATCCCAGTGGCGAGGTCACCATGCCGCGCCCCGACCGGACCCGGGTGATGTGCGTCGCCAACCAGAAGGGCGGCGTGGGTAAGACGACCACCACCGTGAACCTCGCCGTGGCGCTCGCGCTGCACGGCAACCGGGTGCTCGTGGTCGACCTTGACCCCCAGGGCAACGCCTCCACCGGCCTGAACGTGCCGCACCACACGGGCGTGCCCGACGTCTACGACTGCCTGATCGACAGCGTGCCGCTCGAAGAGGTGGCCCAGGCCGTCGAGGGCATCCCGAACCTCTGGTGCGTACCGGCGACCATCGACCTGGCCGGCGCCGAGATCGAGCTCGTCTCGGTGGTGGCGCGGGAGTCGCGCCTGGCGCGGGCCATCGCCGCGTACCCGGGGCACTTCGACTACGTCTTCATAGACTGTCCGCCGTCGCTCGGCCTGCTGACCGTCAACGCGCTCGTGGCCGCGCAGGAGGTGCTGATCCCGATCCAGTGCGAGTACTACGCACTGGAGGGTCTCAACCAGCTCATAAACAACATCAACCTGGTTCGTCAGCACCTCAACCCGAAGCTCGAGGTCTCCACCATCCTGCTCACCATGTACGACAGGCGTACCCGGCTCGCCGACGCGGTGGAGCAGGACGTCCGGAACCACTTCGGCGACAAGGTGCTCCAGGCGGTCATCCCCCGCAACGTGCGTGTCTCCGAGGCGCCGAGCTACGGCCAGTCGGTGATGACCTACGATCCCGGTTCGCGGGGAGCCACGAGTTACTTCGAGGCCGCCCAGGAGATCGCGGAGCGAGGCGTCAAGGAGCCGGTGAGCCGGAATGCGTAGTGCGGAGATGTCGCTGGGAGGCGTCGCATGAAGAACCGTCCCCGCGGCGGACTGGGCCGAGGGCTCGGCGCCCTCATCCCCACCGGCCCGGTACCGGGCGCCGAACCGGCGGCCACCGAACCGGACTCGTCGCCGGCTGCTGCGGCGCCGTCGGCTCCGGCCGCTGGTGCGACTGCTGCCATCACCGGTGGCGTCGCAAGCACCCCCTCGCCGGCCGCCGAGCCCGAGCCGCAGCTGAGCCCGGTTCCCGGCGCGCGCTTCGCGGAGATCCCGGTCGACGCGATCGTGCCGAACCCGAAGCAGCCCCGGCACGTCTTCGACGAGGAGGCACTGGAGGAACTGAAGACCTCGATCCAGGAGGTCGGCTTCCTCCAGCCGATCGTGGTTCGCCAGCTCGACCCCGACAAGTTCGAACTCGTGATGGGCGAGCGGCGCTGGCGTGCCGCCCAGGCGGTCGGCCGGGAGACCATCCCCGCCATCGTCCGGGACACCAAGGACGACGCGATGCTCCGGGATGCGCTCCTGGAGAACATCCACCGCGCCAACCTCAACCCGCTCGAAGAGGCGGCGGCGTACCAGCAACTGCTGGAGGAGTTCGGCGCTACACACGAGGAACTGGCCCGGCGGATCGGCCGCAGCCGTCCGCAGATCTCCAACACGATCCGGCTGATGAACCTGCCGCCCGCCGTGCAGCGCCGCGTCGCCGCCGGTGTTCTCTCCGCCGGTCACGCCCGAGCTCTGCTCAGCCTCGACAACGCCGAGGCGCAGGAGGCGCTCGCCGAGCGGATCGTCCGCGAGGGCATCACCGTACGCGGTGCCGAGGAGCTGGTGCACCTGGCGCTCGCCGAGGAGCCGGCGAAGTCGGCCGCTGCCAAGCGCCGGCCGAAGCCGCACGCCCCGGCGCTCACCGATCTCGCAGACCGGCTCTCCGACCGGTTCGACACCCGGGTGAAGGTCGACATCGGCCGCAGCAAGGGCAAGATCACGATCGAGTTCGCCACCGTCGACGACCTGGAGCGGATCGTCGGGATCATCGGCATGGGTGAGGACGGGACGCCCGAGGCGTAGTCCTTCCTTCTCCGGCTGTCGATCCGGCCGCATCCCGACGAGAGGATGCGGCCGGATCCGTATCCGGGCCGGTTCGGTGCCGCTCGTTCGCCAGCGGCGGCATTGGGTCGCGGCGATTCCGGTCGACGGAGAGAACGACCACTCGGAAGTCATTGCCGTCTCCGACGACGGGCCGGGCTGTCCGGTGCCGATGGTGCTCACTGAAGGCCCGGGGTGCCCTCCCGCGCTGACGCGGCCGAAGCGGGCGGGAGCGTCGGGTCGCATCCGTTGGTGAGCTGTCGCGCCTCGTTCCGCGTTTCACGTGAAACGGGGACCGGTGACTGGGAGATGGGGCGCGGGTGGACCCACTCGCCGCGCTGCTGATTGGTGGCACGCCGTGCGCCCGAGCGCTGAGCGGCCGAGTGCGCGAGGGCGGAGTGTGCAAAGGTTTCGAGGGCGCCTTCGGCGTTGACGAGTCGGTGCGCGCCCACTTCGCTGGTCTGGCAGGAGGGCTGACGGCGACGGCCCAGACCCAAAGGGCTGAGCACACTAGGCCGTGGCGGTCGCGCGGGAGTCGCTCTGCCGAGCCCGATCCGGTTGCGCATGTGAGCCGATCCCGGCGCATCGAGCCGCGCTCCGCGGAACCGGGGAGCGCCGAGCGAGGGTCGCTGAGCCGAGGAGTGCCGAACCGGAGAGCTGCCGAACCCGGGAGGGGACGGAGCCAGGAGGGGACGGAGCCGGGGAGCGCCGGACCGGGGACCGCCGAGCCGAGGACTCTCGCGAGGAGCCCGGGCAGCGGGCCGAGGCGTGCGGCCCGTCAGCATTCTCGGGACGGCTTCCCGCTGAGTCGTCGGTGCCGCCCTCGAATGACCTGCCAGCTCTCCCCGCCCCGGGCCGGATGGTCGCAGACTTCAGGGCGGTGGCGAGCCCTATCAGCGATCGAGCGCAAACCCGAGGCCGTGTGGCCCGGCTCGGCCGGTCGGCTCGAACCCGTCTGCTGTTTCACGTGAAACGCGGCGACCGACCCGATCCTCATCCGATCGAGTGCCGGCTGTGCCGAGTACAAGCCATGAGGCGCGGCGCCAGCCATTAAGCCGAGCGGTGATCGGCGCGGCTTGAGATCCGCGCGGCCCGGTCCGTTCCCACCGAACAACCGCGGGATGGTTCGCCTCTCGACTTACTTCCCCGTCGCCTCGCGGCGCCTCGTTCGATCGGCCGCACCCGCCGAGGACTCAGTCACGGAACACGGCCGGCCCGGCGCCGGTGAGCCGAGCCACCGAGCCGAGAAGCGCACCGACGCGCACTCGCGTTTCACGTGAAACGGCTAGAAGGAGCCGCCGACACCCCGGTGCGGATCGGTCGCCGGATCGTTGGAAGAACGAGCCCGGAGACACCCGAGGTTATCCACAGCAGTTGTCCACAGGCACTCCCTGTTTCACGTGAAACGAAGCGAGGAAACCCTTGCTGAGCAGTGCATGACGCGCTGTACTGGTGATCTCGGCAGCCTGTGGACAACGCGGTGGACAACCGGTGGGCGGCCAGTGGAACAGGTAGGGACAGGCGTCGCCAACTCGGTTAGGGTCAGCGTCGTGCCGGACACCCCTCCCTCAGTTCCCGACTTCACCCAGTGGCCGTCCTTCCCCTTCGAGGGCGATCTCCGCGTCAAGCAGCTCGACGAGCCCGTACCGTTCGAACCTCCCCGCCGTGGCGAGGCGGACCGGGAGTGCACCGCCTGCAACGCGCCCGACGAGGCGTACATCTGGGTCGGCGAGCGGTGGCGCGTCCGCGCCATGGACCGGCCCACCGGCCTGCCGATGGTCCTGATCCTGGAGTCCCGTTCCCACCTGGATCTGGGCGACCTGCCGAACCTGCTCGCCGCCGAACTGGGCGTGATGACCGTCCGCCTGGAGCGGGCCGTGCGGTCGCTCGACGGGGTGGCCCGGGTCCACGTGAACCGGTGGGGCGACGGGTCGGCGCACCTGCACCTGTGGTTCCTGGCGCGGCCGTACGGGCGGCTGCAACTGCGGGGCACGTTCCTGTCGCTGTGGGACTCGATCCTGCCGCCGATCTCCGAGGACCAGTGGCGGGAGAACCTCGCCATGGTGGCCGCGTGGCTCGCCGAGTTCGGCGGTCGTCCGTTGGCCGAGCCGCCGCGCATCCAGTGGCAGGCGCCGTCGAGTCTCTCCGCGACCTCGCCCGCGAACGCCGCTGAGGAGCCCGAGGAGGAGTCCGTCTCGGTGATCGAGGCAGCGGACGAGATCCCGGAGTCCGACGCGGCAGCGGACGTCTCAGACCCCTCGGCGGGCCCGTCGGAGCCCGACCCGGCACCGCAGGCCGGCTCGATGCCGGTATCCGCGCCGGGCAGCGCGCCGACGAGCGAAGGCGACGACGAGTCGGGGGACGAGGGCGGAGACGAGAACGACCGGCCGGACGCAGCGCGTACCCGGGAGAGCTGAGGTCAGCGGCGGGCGGCGGCCCGGGTCACGAGCGTGCCGAGGACCCGGCCGAAGTCCAGCCCCGCTGCCTGGATCGCCAGCGGTAGGAGCGACGTCTCGGTCATGCCCGGGGAGACGTTCACCTCCAGCACGTGCGGGTCACCGCCGGCGTCGACGATCAGGTCGACCCGGGACACGTCGCGCAGCCCGAGCGCGGTGTGCGCGGCGAGCGCCACCTCGGTCACCCGAGCGGTCGTCGCGGCGTCGAGGCGGGCGGGCGCGTGCCAGGTGGTACGCCCGGCGGTGTAGCGGGCCGCGTAGTCGTAGACGCCGTTGCGCGGCACGATCTCGACCGGGGGCAGGGCCTGCGGCCCCTTGCCGAGGTCGAGCACGGAGACCGCCACGTCCATCCCGGGTACGTAGCGTTCCACGAGCGCGGTCTGGTCGTACGCGAAACAACCCACCATGGCGGCCGGCAGCGACGCCGCCTCCCGGACCACGGCGGCGCCCAGTCCGGAACCGCCCTGCGCCGGCTTGACCATCAGCGGCAGCCCGAGGCGGTCGACGATCCGGTCCAGGACGGCGACGGCGCCCAGCTCGGAGAAGCGGTCGTGCGGCAGCGCCACCCAGTCGGGCGTCGGGATGCCCGCCTCGCGCAGCACCGCCTTCGCGGACGGCTTGTCCCAGGCGAGGCGGGACGACCGGGCGTCGCAGCCGACGTATGGCACGTCCCAGAGGTCGAGGACGCCGCGCAGCGAGCCGTCCTCGCCGGTGGCGCCGTGCAGGGCGATCACCACCGCGTCCGGCGGGTCGGCGGTCAGCGCGGGCAGCAGCGCCACATCGGCGTCGCGCAGTTCCGCCTCGACGCCCACCGCGCGCAGCGCGTCGAGCACCCGGCGGCCCGACCGCAGGGAGACGTCCCGCTCGTAGGAGAGGCCGCCCGCGAGTACGAGCACATGCAGCTCGTCGACGGCGGATCCGGTCACGGGAGGCGTTGCGGCGGGGCTGTCGGACATGCGGGCATCATGCCAAGTCGGGGCCGGGCGCGTCCGAGCCGCCCTGGCGGCGGCGCGGTCCGGCACCGCCGACCGCGCCGAAGACCTTGCGCATGGCGATCTCCTGCTCCATCACCCCGGCCAGCCGGCGGACGCCCTCGCGGATCCGCTCCGGCGTCGGGAAGGAGAAGTTGAGCCGCATGTGCCCGGCGCCGGTGCCGTCGGCGTAGAAGCCCGTCCCCGGCACGTACGCGACGCGCGCGGCCACTGCCCGCGGCATCATCGCCTTGGAGTCGAGCCCGTCGGGCAGCGTCGCCCAGACGAACAGGCCGCCTTGCGGCCTGGTCCAGGTGGTGCCCTCGGGCATCAGGTCGGCCATCGCGTCGAGCAGCGCGTCCCGGCGCTCGCGGTAGATCTCGCGGTAGACCTTGAGCTGCTGCCGCCAGGGCATGGTGCCCAGGTAGGTCGAGACGGCCGACTGCGCGTAGGCGCTCGGGCAGAGGATCTGCGCCTCGCTGGCGATGACCAGCTTGTCGCGGACCGCGTGCGGGGCCAGGATCCAGCCGACCCGCAGGCCCGGCGCGAACGTCTTGGAGAACGTGCTCAGGTAGAAGACCCCGTCGCGCCGCCGGGCCCGCAGCGGCCGGGGCGCCTCGCCCTCGAAACCGAGCTGACCGTACGGGTCGTCCTCCACCACGAGCAGACCGGCGCGCTCGCAGATGTCCAGCACCCGCTCGCGCCGCTCCTCGCTCAGCGTCACGCCGGCGGGGTTCTGGTAGGTGGGGATGGTGTAGAGGAACTTCACCCGCCGGCCGGCCCGGGCCAGGTCGGCGATGGCCGTCTCCAGCGCCTCCGGGATGAGCCCCTCGTCGTCCATCGGCACGTGGGCCACCTGGGCCTGGGCGGCCTGGAACACCCCGAGCGCGCCGACGTAGGTCGGGCCCTCGGCGAGCACCACGTCACCCGGGTCCAGGAAGAGGCGAGCCACCAGGTCGAGGGCCTGCTGGCCGCCGACCGTGACCACCACGTCCTCCGGCGAGGCGCCGCAGGAGGCGTCGATCCCGGACAGGGACATCACCTCGCAGATCCGCTCGCGCAGCTCGGGGGCACCCTGGCCGACGCCGTACTGGAGGGTGGTGGCGCCGTGCTCGGAGCCGAGCCGGCCGAGCATCTCGCCTACCGCGTCGAGTGGTAGCGCCGCGATGTAGGGGGCCCCACCGGCGAGCGAGACGACCTCCGGCCGGTTGGCCACCGCGAAGAGTGCCCGGATCTCCGAGGCGGTCATCCCGCGGACGCGCCGGGCGTACCGGTCGGTGTAGTCGTCGAGCGTCGTGCCGGTCATGGACATCACCTCGATCGGGTGTCGGCGGGGCTGCCGCCCGGTGTGGTACCCGCGATGCCGACATCCATTGGCGGCGGGGGCCGGTTGGTCGATCGTAGTCCCCGGTGACGGTCGCGGCACCGGCCGTGTGGACACGTCCACATCCCGGACCCGCCGTCGGCCGTCCGGGCGGGGGTTCGCGCGTTCCCTCCCGTACCGCCGGACAGGGGCGTACGATCGCTCGTCGGGAGCAGGAGGGCGCGGGAGGAACCGGCGCTCCGAGCCTAGTGGTGGGGTGCGCTCATGTCGCGACGTCTGGTCAGCCTGACCCTGGACACGCTGGAGGACCTGCCTCGATCCTGCCGGAGCTGCGTCTACTGGGAGCTGGATCCGGTCTCCGCGGAGCGGGCCTGTGCGGCCGGTGACCCGGGCCTGGAGAAGGAGGCGTGGGTCTCCCAGACGCTGCTGGAGTGGGGTTCCTGCGGCAAGCTCGTCTACGTCGACGGCATGCCGGCCGGTTTCGTCATGTACGCCCCACCGGCGTACGTCCCGCGCTCGATGGCGTTTCCCACCTCGCCGGTCTCGGCGGACGCGGCGCTGCTGATGACGGCGCACGTGGTGCCCGCCTTCGCCGACGGCGGCCTGGGCCGGATGCTGGTGCAGGGCGTGGCCCGCGACCTGACCAAGCGCGGCATCAAGGCGATCGAGGCGTTCGGCGACGCCAAGTTCGGCGACGACGCGGACGACCCGGCGCGCGCGTGCGTGGCGCCCGCCGACTTCTTCCTCTCGGTGGGCTTCAAGACGGTCCGGCCGCACCCGCGCTACCCCCGGCTGCGGCTGGAGTTGCGGACGGCGCTGAGCTGGAAGTCGGACGTGGAGTACGCGCTGGAGAAGCTGCTCGGCTCGATGAGCCCGGAGACGCTGCTGCGGCCGGTCCGCCCGGCGCCCGCCACCCGCTCGACGAGCTGAGTCGCGGCTCAGTCGACGACGGTGCCGGCGGCCACGATCGCCCGCAGTTCGCTCACGTCGATCGAGCCGGTCGGCACGTCCCGCTCGATCGGCAGGTACATCCGCTGCACGCCGGCCACGATGGCCTCGACCACCCGGTCCCGGAAACGCGGGTCGACGAGCCGCCCTCTGTCGTCCGGTGAGGTGAGGTAGCCGACCTCGACGCGTACCGCGGGCATCCGGGTGAGCCGGAGCAGCTCCCACGCCTTGGCGTGGGTACGGCAGTCGCGCAGCCCGGTGCGGGCCACGATCTCCCGCTGTACGAGCCCGGCGAGGCGCTCGCCGGTGGCCGACGTGACGCCGTTGTCGGTGCCGTAGTGGTAGGTCGCCACCCCCTCGGCCTCCGGGTTGGCGTGCCCGTCGGTGTGCAGGGAGATGAACACGTCGGCGCCGAGGGAGTTGGCGAGCTGGGCCCGGTCCGCGTCCGGCAGGCAGGCGCCGGGCGACGGGCCCCGGGTGAGCTGTACCCGTACGCCGGCGGCGGCGAGCCGCCCCTCCAGCCGGCTCGCGAGGTCGTGCACGAGGTCCGCCTCGGTCCAGCGCAGCGTGCCGTCGGGCACCACCACGCCCGGGTCGGTGCCCCCGTGCCCCGGGTCGATCACCACGGTCCGCCCGACGAGCGTCGGACCGGCCTGCCGGATGGCGTCGGACTCGCGCAGCCACTGCGGGCGGCCGCCGACCACCTTGCGGCCCAGGCGGCGCAGCGCGTTGACGGTGTGCGGCCCGCACGAGCCGTCCGGTTTCAGGCCCATCTCCCGCTGGAACTGCGCCACCGCACGGGAGGTGCGGATGCCGTAGATGGCGTCGGCGCGGCCCACGTCGTACCCCATCTCCAGCAGCCGTTCCTGGAGCGAGCGGATGTCCTCGCCGGTCAGCGGCTCGGGTACGGCGTGGTAGAGCGCGCGGGCGCCGAACCGCCAGCGGGCCGCGTCGAGCGCCCGCCAGGTCTCGGCGCCGACCCGCCCGTCGACACTGAGGCCGCGGGACTGCTGGAAGGCCCGTACCGCGCGTTCGGTCTGGGCGTCGTAGTCGTCACCTGCGGCCTCGGCGGGGAGAAGCTCCAGGCCGGCGAGGACGGTACGGATCTCGGCCACCGCCGGTCCCTGGTCACCGGGTCGGATCGGACGCACGACGACCCCCTCTGCACGGACGTTGGCGGACCGGAACTCCGACGGATGCTTACGGAGCGTACCGTGGCCGATACCCGGCGGGTTCGCGTTCATGCAGGTCAGGTAAGCCGGAACCCCCGCCACCGGGGGTGGTGACGGGGGTTCCGGCGGTGTCGGTACGGCTCAGAGCGCCGACTCGATGAGCTTGACCAGCTCGCCCTTCGGCTTAGCGCCGGCGATCGACTGCACCGGCTGGCCGTTCTTGAAGATGGTCAGCGTCGGCACCGACATGACCCGGTAGGCGCGTGCCGTCTCCGGGTTCTCGTCGATGTTGAGCTTGACGATGGTGACCTGGTCCTTCATCTCGCCCGCGATCTCCTCCAGCAGCGGCGAGACCTTGCGGCAGGGGCCGCACCACTCCGCCCAGAAGTCGACCAGCACCGGCTTGTCGGACTGCAGCACGTCACTGACGAAGCTGGCGTCCGTGACCGCCTTGGTTGCTCCCACTATGAACTCTCCTCCTCCGAACCTTGCTCGTGGAACTCTCAGCCCTGGATGGTGGCGATGAACCGCTCGGCGTCCAGCGCGGCGGCGCAGCCCGTGCCGGCCGCCGTGATGGCCTGCCGGTAGGTGTGGTCGACCACGTCACCCGCCGCGAACACACCGGGCACGCTGGTACGGGTGCTGGGGGCCTGCACCTTCACGTACCCCTCGTCGTCCAGCTCCACCTGACCGCGGAACAGCTCGCTGCGCGGGTCGTGCCCGATCGCCACGAACACGCCCGTGACGTCGAGCACCTTGCTCTCGCCGGTGTGCACGTTGCGCACCCGTACGCCGCTCACTTTGCCGTCGTCGCCGAGGATCTCCTCGACCACGGTGTTCCACTCGACCTTGATCTTCTCGTTGCTCAGCGCCCGGTCCGCCATGATCTTGCTGGCGCGGAACGAGTCGCGGCGGTGGAGGATCGTCACCGACTCGGCGAAGCGGGTGAGGAAGCTCGCCTCCTCCATCGCCGAGTCGCCGCCGCCGACCACCACGATGTGCTGGTTGCGGAAGAAGAAGCCGTCACAGGTGGCACAGGACGACACACCGTGGCCGAGGTATTCCTGCTCGCCCGGCACACCCAGCGGACGCCAGGCCGAACCGGTGGAGAGGATGACGGCGCGGGCGCGGTACGCGGTCTCGCCCACCCACACGGTGCTCACCGCGTCGGAGCCGATCTCGCCGGTGTCCTTCAGCTCGACCCGGGTCACGTCGTCGGTGAGGAACTCGGCGCCGAAACGCTCGGCCTGCTTGCGCATGTTGTCCATCAGCTCGGGGCCGAGGATGCCGTCCGCGAAGCCGGGGAAGTTCTCCACCTCGGTGGTGGTCATCAGCGCGCCACCCGACTGCACGCCCTCGATCACCAGGGGCTTCAGGTTGGCGCGGGCGGCGTAGACCGCCGCTGTGTAGCCGGCCGGACCGGAGCCGATGATGATCAGGTTGCGGACCTCGTCCACTGCCGTCTCCCGATGTGTGTGTTCGTCACCGGCCGCACCGATGTCGATCCCGAGTGCCGACGGCTCTAGGGACGCCGGCGCCTGACTTGCAGAACGCCATCGTACGAAGCGGGGATTCCCGAGCCGGTCATCCGGTGGGTCAGGTCACGTGGCGGGACAAGCGTCGGGACCGCGTTTTCACCCTACCCGCGTACGGAACCGCGTGTCCGCGCCGGACCCGGGTACCCCGCACTCCGGCCCGCTCACCCAGCCCCAGCGGGCGCCGCCCGCGTCCGCGAACGTCACCACGAGCGCCGGGGCGCCCCGGAAGCGGGCGTAGTCGACCATGTTCACGGTGAGCGGCCCGCCGCCGTGCTCGGCCCCGATCGCGGTGAGGCACGCGGCGAGCGTCTCCGGCCGGGACAGCCGGTCCAGCCCGCCGAGCGCGCTGAGGCGCTGATCCTCGCGGAACAGGGGCGTCTCCGCGCCGTCCTGCGCCGCGCCGGACGGGCCGGCCATGTCTCCCGGGATCGACTTCGCTCCGGTGGCCGCCCGGTCGGCGGCGAGGCGTTCCGGTGTCCAGTCGGTGCCGCTGCGCACTGCCGGTCCGGTGGTCCGGTACGGCGCGGCGGCCATCGGTGCCGCCTCCCCGCCCGCCCGGTCGGCGGTGCTGACGCCGCCGTCGCCCGAGTCGGCCATCCGGCCCACACCGAGCCCCACCGCGGCGACCGAGGCCGCGGCCAGCGCCACCGGCCCGGCGATGCGGGCCCAGCGCCGAGGACGGCGACCGGGTCCGCTGTGCCGGTCGCGACGGAGGGCCGTGCCGGGTGGCCGGCTCGCGCCGCCGGGCTGCGCCGGCACGAGCGGCGTACCGTCGCGCAGCGCGGGACCGGCCCCGGCGAGCGCCGCGGTGATCCGGTCGGCCACGGCCTGCGGCATCTCCGGCGCGGGGCCCGCGGCCCAGCCGGCCAGATCCGCGCCGACCAGGTCGACCGCGTCGGCGAGATTCGCGTACGCGGCCCGCCACGCCGGGTCCTCCTCGACCAGCCGGGCCACTGTCGCCTGCTCGGGGGTGCCGTCCAGCGCCCCGCCGAGGTAGTCGGCGAGCAGGTCGTGGTCGACCTCGCTGAACTCCCGGGAAGTCACGGCTCCTCCTGGCTGACGGCCTGACGGGACGCTCCCGACGAGGATCCGACGCCCTCGGGGCGCCTGCGGTTCCCGTGAGTGAGCCGCGGCACGTCCTCGGCCGGTGCGTCGGTGCCGGTCCGCAGGTGCCCGAGCAGCACGGCGAGGCGGGCCCGGCCCCTGGCGCACCGGCTCTTGACAGTTCCCTCGGCGACGCCGAGCACGGCGGCGACCTCGGCCACCGGGTAGCCCTGCACGTCGACCAGGACCAGCGCGGCCCGTTGTTCGGCCGGCAACGCCGCGAGCGCCTGCCGGACCACGAGCGCGGTGTCGTGGTCGCGGGCCGGTGCGGCCGGTTCCGGGCCGCCGGTGTGCCGGCCCGGTTCGCCGTCGGTGTGCACGCCGTCCGGCAGCGGGACGGTGGCATGGGTCTGCCGCCGCCGGATCCGGTCCAGGCAGGCGTTCACCACGATGCGGTGCAGCCAGGTGGTGACCGCCGAGTCGCCCCGGAACCGGGCCGCGGCGCGGTGCGCCGACAGCATGGCGTCCTGGAGGGCGTCGGCGGCCTCCTCGCGGTCGCCGATCGTCCGCAGCGCGACCGCCCAGAGGCGGTCCCGATGCCGCTGGAACAGCTCGGTGAAGGCGTCCCGGTCGCCGGCCGCGTGCGCCCGCAGCAGCTCCAGGTCGGAGCGGCCGGGACGCGTGCCGTCGCGGTCCGCCATCACCACATCCGGCGGCGGTGGCGCGGCGGGGACGGCAGCCGGGTCACGAGCCCTGGACCACGATCTCCTGGACGCCGAGCTTCCAGGTGTTGCCGTTGTCCTTCACCGGCAGCTTGGTGATCCAGAACAGCAGGTACTGGTACTTCTGGTCCGGCTCGAAGGCGTTGAAGATCATCTTGGTGCCGCCGTCCTCGTTCGCCGGCCCGATCATCGTCGAGTAGGCGTTGACGAGCTGCTTGTCACCGGAGGACGTGGACGGGAAGTCGCCGCGGGTGCCGGCGCGCAACTCGACGGTGGCGCCGGTGGCCGAGAGCGTGGCCTCCAACTGCTTGACCGAGTGCGGGGCGCCCAGGTCGATCCAGACGCCCATGCCCTTCTTGATGCCGCCGAACTTGGCGTTCGTCCGGTAGGTGTTGGTCTCCCAGCCCTCGTCGTCGTCCCCGTCGATGACCTTCTCGGCGTTGCGCACCTCGGCGCGGTCGCCGTCCGGGTCGATGATCCGTACGTCCTGAATGGTGAGCTTGCGGACCTGCGCGGCGGGCTCGGCCCCGCCCTCGGTGGCCGGCGCGCTGTTCGACGGCTGGGCGACCGGCTCCTTGTCGCCGTCGTCGCCGCCACCGAGCGCGTTGATGCCGATGAGCAGCCCGACCAGGGCGACCGCCAGCAGGCCGGCGATGCCGATGGCGACCTTGCGGCCACCGGCCGCGGCCAGCGGGGAGGGCTCCTCGCCGGGGTCGGCGGCGAATCGCAGCGGGCCGGCCTGCTCCAGGAACTGCTCGTCGGCCGGAATGTCGAGCCGGCTCAGCTCGGCGGCCAGCACGTCCGACGACGGCGCGGGGATCTCCGGGTCGAGCAGGTCCATGGTCAGGTCGTCGAGGTAGGCCGGCACCCCGGCGCGCATCTGCCGGGGCGCGGCGATGGCGCCGCCGGCGTCCCGGACGGCGTCCGGCAGGGCGGCGCGGCCGTGCCCGGCGGTGGCGCCGTGCAGCGGGGCCTCGCCGTGCGGCCAGTGCCCGGTCAGGGCGAAGTAGAGCACCCCGCCGACCGCGCGCAGGTCGTTCTCCTGGCTGTCCGCGCCGTCGGTACGCGCGTCGGCGAGCACCACCCGGCCGTCGTCGCTGATCATGACGGTGCCGGGGTGGAGGTTGCCGTGCACCATGCCGGTGGCGTGCACGGCGGCGAGGGCGCTGGCGACGGCGTTGCCGATCGCGGTGGCCCGGGCCGGGTCCAGCGGCCCGTCGGCGGCGACCATCTCGCGCAGCGACTGCCCGTCGACCCACTCGCGGACCACGTACGCCCGGTCGTCCTCGTCGATCGCGTCGTAGACGCCGACCAGGTTGGGGTGGATGACGCGGCTCGCGGCGACCGCAGCCTGAAGCATCTCGGTGGCGGAGTCGCCACCCGGGTAGCGGAGGACCACGGCGACGGGACGGCGGAGCACCACGTCGACACCGCGCCAGACCAGCCGGCCCGCGCTGTCGTTGTTGATGTGCTCGACCAGTTCGTACCGCTCGGCGAGCAGCTCACCGACCGTGGGAGCACCGAAGGTCACGACCGCAGGAGAGGTCTCCTCCGCTTCCTGACCCTCGCCGACCTGGGTCACCCGTCCTCCCTCGGTGATCGCGTCGATCGATGGACCCGTGCTGCTGGGCATGTGGCTTCCCGCTCTGCCTTCGGTGGAACGGCCGCGGTGTCGACACCCGCGTCGATCCCGGTCGTACCCGTCGAGAGCGACCTTACCCGGGATGCCCGGTTCTCCGACATGTCATCTTCCCGCTGTGACCGGCCGGAAGGCCAGTCGCCGCGGGCCCCGGCCGGGTCGCCCGCCCACCCGGCGGGCGAGCCGGACACGCACCGCCAATCTAGAGGTTGACGGCAAGGAGGCGGCACAGGGGCGTACCGGTGCGGCGGCGGGGAGGTTTTCCCCGCCCCGGCCTGCGCTCCCTCGTCCGTACGGTTGGTTGTCCACAGGCCGAGAGGCCCATTGGACGGCGGAATTCCAAGTTATCCACAGCCGTATCCCCAGCCTGGTGATCCTCGTTCACCGTCGGTCACCGCGAGGGGGTCAACGCCCGAGGCGCCGCCGGACCATCCCGACCACCTCGGTGATCTCGCCGATCCGCAGCACCACGGCGAGCCCGAGGTAGGTCGCGCCGATCGCCGCGCCGCCGATCACCAACTGGACCGCTGCGGCGAGCCAGCTCAGGCTCTCCGGGTCGCCGGGGAGCACCGCGACCACGAGCACACCGACGACCGCCGCGCCGAGGGCGGCCACGACCACCCGGCCGAGCGTCCGCATGATCCCGCCCAGCCCGATCCGGCCCACCCGGGGCCGCAGCAGCATCGCCGAGATGATCGCCGCCGCCAGGTACGACACCGCGTTGCCGAGCATCATCCCGGCCGCCGCGAACGTGTTCGAGAAGAGCAGGAACAAACCCACCTGGAGCAGCACGCGCAGCGCCACCACCGGAATGTTGATCAGAGCCGGGGTACGGGTGTCCGGCAGCGCGTAGAACGCAAAGGTGAAGAGCTGGCTCACCGCGAACGGCACCAGGCCGAGCGCCGCCACCAGCAGCACCGTCGAGGTGGCCACCGCGTTGTCGCCGGTGAACGCGCCGTACCGGAACACCACCACCGAGATCGGGGCGGCCAGCACCGCGTAGCAGACCGCGATGGGCGCGAGCACCGCGGTGACCATCCGGGTGCCCCGGGACAGGTCGGCGGTGACGTCGTGGAACCGGTTCTCGGCCGCCGCCGCGCTCATCCGCGGCATCAGCGCGGTGATGATCGAGACGGCGATGATGCCGTGCGCCATCATCAGCAGCAGGAACACGTTGTTGTAGATCAGCAGGCCGGCGTTCTCGCCGTCCCCGCCGGTGGCCCGGTTGAGCAGGTTGACCACCACGAAGAGGCCGAGCTGGTTGACCGCGACGTAGCAGAACATCCAGGCGCCGAGCCGGGCCAGCTCGCGCAGCCCCAGCTCGCGGAAGTCGAACCGCGCCTTCCACCGGAAGCCGACCTTGCGCAGCGCGGGCAGCAGGCCGACGGCCTGCACCGCCACGCCCAGCAGCGTGCCGCCGCCGACCAGCAGGATCCGGTCCCAGCCCACCTCGTCGGGCCGGAGGCCGGTCGCGCCGAAGACGACGATGTACAGGCCGAACGTGCCGATCGAGACGAGGTTGTTGAGGATCGGCGCCCACATCGGGGCGGCGAAGTGCCCCCTGGTGTTCAGCACCGCGGCGATCAGCGCGCTGATGCCGGTGAAGAACAGCATCGGCAGCATCAGGTACGACAGCCGGGTGACGAGCTTGGTGTACGCCGGATCGTCGCCGCCGGCCGCGTACACGGCGGTCAGCAGCGGGGCCAGCAGCACCGCGATCAGCGCGGTCACGGCGAGCGCCAGCACCGCGAGCGTCAGCAGGCGCTGCGCGTACGCCTCGCCCCGGTCCGCGTCGATCCTGCGGCGGCGCACCAGCACCGGCACCAGGACGCTCGTCAGCACGCCGCCGAGCAGGAACTCGTACACCTGGTTGGGCAGGAACTGGGCGGTGGTGAACGCGTCGCCGACCATCGTGCCGAGCGCGGCGCCGATCATCAGGTTGCGGATGAACCCCGTACCCCGGCTCACCAGGCTGCCGATCGCCATCACCGCGCTGTTCGCCGCGGCGCTGGTCTCGGCGACCACCTCCTGCGGCGGCGCGACGGCCTCGACGCCGGGCTGGTTCAGCGGCTCGGCGGAGATGAAGGTGGCGCCGTCGTCCGGCGGCAGGCCGCCGCCGGACGCGTTCGCGCTGCGGTAGAGCCCGCCGCTCATCTGCCAGCCTCCAGTGGGTACGTGGCGACCGGGCCCGGCCGGCCCTGCCCAACCGGAACCTTAGTCAACCCGGACCCGTTACCCGCGCCCGGCGCGGTCGATCCACCTCCGGCCCGATAGGCTGGCGATCCCATGTCCGAAGCCTCCGCCTCCCACGCCGCCGACCGCCGCGAACTGACCGCCGCGCAGCGCAACGCCGTCGCCGAACTGCTCCGAGTCTCGCCGGTCGCCGACGAGCTGGGCCGGCGCTTCGCCCGGGCCGGTCACGAACTGCACCTGGTGGGCGGATCCGTCCGCGACGCACTGCTCGGGCGGCTCGGCAACGACCTCGACTTCTGCACCGACGCCCACCCGGACGAGACCATCAAGGTCATCCGCGGCTGGGCGGAGTCGATCTGGGAGACCGGACGCGAGTTCGGCACCATCGCCTGCCAGCGCGACGGCCTCAACCTGGAGATCACCACGTTCCGGGCGGAGGTCTACGACCAGGTCAGCCGCAACCCGGTGGTGCAGTACGGCACCAGCCTGACCGAGGATCTCAAGCGCCGCGACTTCACCGTCAACGCGATGGCGGTCAGCCTGCCCGACCACCGGTTCACCGACCCGTACGGCGGGCTGGCCGACCTGGCCGCCAAGATCATTCGTACCCCGGGGACGCCGCAGGAGTCGTTCCGCGACGACCCGCTGCGGATGCTGCGCGCGGCCCGGTTCGCCGCCCAGCTCCGCTTCGCCGTCCACCCGGACGTCCGGGCGGCGATGACCGAGATGGCCGGCGACCTGGACCGGATCACCGCCGAGCGGATCCGGGACGAGTTCACCAAGCTGCTCTGCGGCGCCGACCCGATCACCGGGCTGCGCCTGCTCGTCGACACCGGGCTGGCCGAGCGCTTCCTGCCCGAGCTGACCGGCCTGAAGCTCACCATCGACGAGCACGCCCAGCACAAGGACGTCTACGAGCACACGCTCACAGTGGTCAGCAACGCGATGTCGCTGGAGTCCGACGGCTGCGACTTCGTGCTGCGGATGGCCGCGCTCATGCACGACGTCGGCAAGCCGGCCACAAAGGCGGTCGGCGCGGACGGCCGGGTCAGCTTCCACCACCACGAGGTGGTCGGCGCCCGGCTGACCAAGAACCGGATGAAGGCGATGCGCTACTCCAAGGAGATCACCTCCCAGGTGGTCAAGCTGGTCGGGCTGCACCTGCGCTTCTACGGGTACGGCCGGGGCGAGTGGACCGACTCGGCGGTGCGCCGGTACGTCACCGACGCCGGTGACCTGCTGTCCCGGCTGCACAAGCTGACCCGGTCCGACTGCACCACCCGCAACCGGCGCAAGGCCGCGCAGCTCGCGGCCGACTACGACGCGCTGGAGGAGCGGATCGCCCGGATCGCCGCCGAGGAGGACCTGGCCCGGGTCCGGCCCGACCTGGACGGCAACGCGATCATGGAGCTGCTCGGCGTACCGCCGGGGCCGGTGGTCGGCCGGGCCTGGCAGTACCTCAAGGAGTTGCGCCTGGAGCGCGGGCCGCTGGACCGCGACGAGGCCGAGGCGGAGCTGCTGCGCTGGGCGCGCGACGAGGGCATCACCGGCTGAGACCGGCGTCCGTGATCTGACGACGATACGGCGGCGTGTCGACCGAACGGGTGACCCGTTCCGGTCGATGTCTCCCGCATGATGAGTCATCGGCAGCCGCCGGATCGACAGATGCGGCTGGTCCGATCTCATCCGCCCGTCCGCTCCGGACGGTCGCTGGACACGGGGAGTCGATTCATGACACGTCACGGCGGCCTGCGCCGCTCCGCGCTCGTGGGGCTGGCCCTCACCAGCGCCACCTCCATCCTCTGCGCCACAGTCGCCGGGCCGGCCCTCGCCGACCCGAAACGACCGTCGGTCCGTGGCGCCGGCACGGCCGAGGCGGTGCCCGGCCGGTACATCGTGGTCCTCAAGAAGGGCAAGACCACCCCGGCCAAGGTGAAGTCCGCCGCGTCCGCGCTGGCCGGCGAGCACGGCGGCACCGTCCGCCGGGTCTTCGGCAAGGCGCTGAACGGCTACTCGGCCACCATGGACGCCCGGCAGGCCGCGCGGCTCGCCGCCGACCCGGACGTCGAGTACGTCCAGCAGGTTCAGCGCTGGAGCACCGCCGGCACCCAGACCACTCCGCCGTGGGGCCTGGACCGGATCGACCAGCTCAAGACCCGCACCGACGGCAAGTACACCTACCCGGCCACCGGCGCCGGGGTGACCGCGTACGTGATCGACACCGGCATCGACATCGACCACCAGGACTTCGGCGGGCGCGCCCGCAACGGCTACGACGCGGTCGAGCAGGACGACGTCGCGCAGGACTGCGACGGGCACGGCACCCACGTGGCGGGCACGATCGGCGGTACGACGTACGGCGTCGCGAAGGCCGTCGACCTGGTCGCCGTCCGGGTCCTCGACTGCTCCGGCAGCGGCGACACCGAGCAGGTGATCGCCGGCATCGAGTGGGTCACCGCCAACGCCACCGGGCCGTCCGTCGCCAACATGAGCCTCGGCGTCGATCGCGTCGACCAGGCCGTGAACGACGCGGTCACCCGCTCGATCGCCTCCGGCATCACCTACGCCGTCGCGGCCGGCAACAGCATGCAGGACGCCTGCGGCTCCTCGCCGGCGAGCGTGCCCGCCGCGATCACCGTCGGCGCCACCGACCGGGTCGACATGCGTGCCTGGTTCTCCAACTACGGCCGCTGCCTGGACCTGTTCGCGCCCGGCACCGGCATCGTCTCGGCCAAGGCCGGCAGCAGCGCCGGCACGGAGTCGATGAGCGGCACCTCGATGGCGTCCCCGCACGTGGCGGGCGCCGCCGCGCTGCTGCTGGAGGAGCACCCGGCCTGGTCGCCGCAGCAGGTACGCGACTCGGTCGTGACCACCGGCATCGGCGGCGCGGTACACGACATCATGGGCTCCACCGACCGGCTGCTGCACATCGGCTCGGCCGTGACGGCCCGCGGCTCGTACGGGCTCAAGGCCCGCGTCAACGGCCGTTACGTCACCGCGGAGAGCGCCGGGGCGAAGCCGCTGATCGCCCGGGGCACCTCCATCGGCGCCTGGGAGAAGTACGACGTGGTCGACGCCGGCGGAGGCCTGTTCGGCCTGCGGGCGCGGGTCACGAACAAGTTCGTCACGGCGGAGAGCGCCGGAGCGAAGCCGCTGATCGCCCGCTCGGCCACCATCGGCGCGTGGGAGAAGTTCCAGATCGTCGACAACACCGACGGCACGATCAGCCTGAAGGCGGCGATCAACGGCAGGTACGTCACCGCGCCGAGCGCCACCTCCCCGCTGATCGCCAGCAAGACCGCGATCGGCACCGCCGAGAAGTTCGACTTCGACGCCCCGGCGCCCCTCGTGAGCATCAAGTCGGTGGCCAGTGGCAAGTTCGTGACGGCGGAGAGCGCCGGGGCGAAGCCGCTGATCGCGCGCTCGGCGACCGTCGGCGCCTGGGAGAAGTACGAGCTGGTGAACGTCGGTGACGGCTACGGCACCTTCGGCCTGAAGGCCCAGATCAACGGCAAGTTCGTCACGGCGGAGAGCGCCGGGGCGAAGCCGCTGATCGCCCGGGGCGCCTCGATCGGCGCGTGGGAGGGGATGTCGTTCCTCGACTACAACGCCGACGGCTCGGTCTACCTGTACGCGAACATCAACGAGAAGGCGGTCACCGCCGGCAGCGCCGGCACCAGCCAGCTCATCGCCGGCCGGACGATCGACTGGAACAGCCCGACCCTCGGCCTGGGCGTCGGCGAGAAGTTCGTCGTCGCCGTGCTCTGACCCGTACCACAGCACGACGCCCGCCGGCTCCCGAGGGGAACCGGCGGGCGTCGTCGTCACTGGGTGACGGTGCTGCCGTCCACAGTGGTCTTGCCGTTGTGCTGGGCGCTGCTGCCCAGCCGCGCCAGCAGCCCGGCCAGGTCGATGCCGGTCAGGTCGCTGCCGAGCTGGAGGCCCTGGGCGACGTTGCCGGCCACCGACTTGGTCAGCGAGGACGCGCCGTCGGTGGAGATCACCGTCATCTTGTCGATCGCGCCGATCGGGGCGCTGGCCGCGCCGACCACCTCGGGCAGCACCTTGACCAGCAGGTCCAGGACGGCCGCCTCGCCGTACGCGGCGAACGCCTCGGCCTTGCGGGCCATCGCGTCGGCCTCGGCCTGACCCTTGGCGAGGATCGCCGCGGCCTCGGCCTGGCCCTCCCGCTCGACCGCCTCGGCGATCGCGGAACGGCGACGCTGCTCGGCCTCACCCTCCTTGGCGCCCTCGATCGCGTTCGCCTCGGCCAGCGCGGCCCGGCGGGCCCGCTCGCCCTCACCGGTGAGGCGGGCCTGCTCGGCGGAGGCCTGCGCGGCAGCGATCGTGGCCTGCCGCTGCGCGTCGGCGTTGAGCACCGCCGCGTTGCGGTTCGCCTCGGCCTCCTGCTCCACCTTGTACCGGGCGGCGTCGGCCGGCTTGCGCACCTCGGTGTCGAGCTGGCGCTGCTTCAGCTCGGCGTTGCGCTCGGCCACCTTCTGCTGCTCGGAGAGGATCGCCTGGTCCCGCTCGGCCTGCGCGAGCGGACCGGCCGCCGCCGACTTCGCCTTCGCCGCGTCGATCTCGGCCTGGATGCCTGCCTGCTTGAGCGCCAGGTTCCGGTTCGCCTCGGCGATCGCCTCCTCGGCGAGCAGCCGCTCCTGCTCGGCCTGCTGGCGGGCCCGCGCCTCGGCGATGGCCGCGTCCTTGAGCACGCGGGCCGCCTCCGGCCGTCCCAGGTCCTGGAGGTAGGAGCCCTCGGCCAGGATGTCCTGAAGCTGGAAGGTGTCCAGCACCAGGCCCTGGTTGGTCATCGAGTGCTCGGCCTCCTCGGCGACCGCGCTGGCGAACGCCGCCCGGTCCCGGATGATCTCCTCGACGGTGAGCCGCCCGACGATCGAACGGAGCGCGCCCGCGAGCACCTCGCGGGTGAAGTTGTCGATCTCCTCCTGCTGGTTCAGGAAGCGCTGGGCGGCGGCCCGGATCGCGTCCTCGGTGCCGCCCACCTTGACGATCGCGACGCCGTGCAGCTCGGTACGGATGCCCTGCTTGCTCACCGCGCCGCGGATGCTGACGTCGATCCGGCGGCTGGACAGGTCGAGCGACTGGAGCTTCTGCACCACCGGCAGCACGAACACCGAGGCGCCGAGCACGACCTTCTGCCCGGACATGTCGGTGGCCCGGCCGCCGTCGGCGGTCTGGGTGGTACGGCCCTTGCGGCCGGTGACGATGAACGCCTGGTTCGGCCCGGCCACCTTGATCCGGGACAACACGAAGAGGACGAGGACGACGGCGAGGAGGACCGCGCCGCCGATGGCGACGAGCAGGGGCATGGGGGTTCCCGTCTGTGTGGTGGGGTCAGTAGGTCTCGACGTGCACGCTGGTCTCGCTCAGGGCTTCGACCACGAAGATCCGGGTGCCGACCGGCATCGCCCCGTCGGCGCGGGCGTTGAGCTTGACCGGCTGACCGGCGAGGCGTACCCGCACCTCGCCGTAGCCGCCGCTGGGGATCGGCGTCACCACCAGCCCGATCGCGCCGGCCAGGTGGTCGCGGGTGGGTGTGGCGTCGGTGCGCATGTTGCGGGCCGCGCGGCTCAGCCGGGCCGCCAGCCAGCCGGTGGGCACGGCGGCGAGCGCGCCGCCGGCCACCGCCGCCGCGACCATTCCGGGGGTACGACCCCCGAGCAACTCGTTGACGATCGCGCCGCCGAACCCGAACGCCCCGGTGAACCCGGCGGCCGCCTCCAGCGACACCGGCCCGTCGACGTCCGGCTGGCCGAGGTGGAGCACTCCCGAGCCGAGCAGGGCGAGCGTCAGCACGCCCACACCGACCCCGCCGATGATCAGGAAAATGAGCGTCCCGGTGGCCATGACCTGCACGGTATCGACGCCGTGCAACATCGACTTCGTTCAGCGGACGTCCAGCGGCGGGTCAGGGCCGTTCGGGGAGAATGTCGGCGGCCGCGCGACAATAGGTGACATGCGCTGGACCGTGCTCGACTCCCCGATCGGGGAGTTCTCCGTCGGCACCGACGACGACGCGGTGCGCGGCGCGCACTTCGGCCGGGTGGACGGGGCCTCGGGCGAACCCGGCGACGCGGTGGCCCGGCTGGCGGTGGCGGAGCTGCGGGCGTACTTCGCCGGTGAGCTGACCGAGTTCACCGTCCCGGTGTCGGCGCCCCGGGGCTCGGAGTTCGAGCGCGCCGTCTGGCGGGAGATGACCCGCATCCCGTACGGGGAGACGGCTACCTACGGCGAGGTGGCGAAGGCGGTCGGTGATCCCGGCGGCGCCCGGGCGGTCGGGGTGGCCTGCAACCGCAATCCGGTGCCGGTGATCGTGCCCTGTCACCGGATCGTCGGCGCGGGCGGCAAGCTGGTCGGCTTCGGCGGCGGGCTGCCGCGCAAGGTGACGCTGCTGGAGCTGGAGGCGTCGGTGGCGCTGCGGCGCGCCTGGTCCTGACGTACGCGAAGAAGGAAGGCCGGGTCCGCGCGGACCCGGCCTTCCTTCCTGTGCGTGTCAGCGTGTCAGCGCTCGATCTCGCCGGCGATGAACGCCTCGACGGCGGCGTGCGCGTCGTGGTCGGCGTACTGCTCCGGCGGGGACTTCATGAAGTACGAGGAGGCGGAGAGGATCGGGCCACCGATCTTCCGGTCCAGCGCGATCTTCGCGGCGCGGACGGCGTCGATGATGACACCGGCCGAGTTCGGCGAGTCCCACACCTCGAGCTTCAGCTCAGCGTTGAGCGGGGTGTCACCGAAGGAGCGGCCCTCCAGGCGGATGTACGCCCACTTGCGGTCGTCCAGCCACGGCACGTGGTCGGACGGGCCGATGTGCACGTCGCTCTTGCTCATCTCGTGCGGGATCTGCGAGGTCACCGACTGGGTCTTCGAGATCTTCTTCGAGACCAGGCGGTTGCGCTCCAGCATGTTCATGAAGTCCATGTTGCCGCCGAAGTTGAGCTGGTACGTGCGCAGCAGCTCGACCCCGCGGTCCTCGAAGAGCTTCGCCAGGGCGCGGTGCACGATGGTGGCACCGACCTGGCTCTTGATGTCGTCGCCGACGATCGGCAGGCCGGCGTCGGTGAACTTCTTCGCCCACTCCGGGTCCGAGGCGATGAACACCGGCAGGGCGTTCACGAACGCGCAGCCGGCGTCGATCGCGGCCTGGGCGTAGAACTTGTCGGCCTCCTCGGAGCCCACCGGGAGGTAGGAGACGACCACGTCGACCTGCGCGTCGCGCAGCGCCTGCGCCACGTCGACCGGCTTGGCGTCCGACTCCTCGACGATCTCGCGGTAGTACTGGCCCAGACCGTCGAAGGTCGGGCCGCGCTGCACGGTGACGCCGGTCGGCGGCACGTCGCACAGCTTGATCGTGTTGTTCTCGCTGGCGACGATCGCCTCCGCGAGGTCCATGCCCACCTTCTTGGCGTCCACGTCGAACGCCGCGACGAACTTCACGTCGGAAACGTGGTAGTCGCCGAAGGTGACGTGCATGAGACCCGGGACGCGGTCGTTCGGGTCGGCGTTCCGGTAGTACTCCACGCCCTGTACGAGGGACGAGGCGCAGTTACCCACACCGACGATGGCGACGCGGACGGAGCCCATAGCGTCTGCCTCCTTCTTCTTCATCACGGCCGCTCTGTCCTGGACGTTCCAGGCGTGGGCGGGCTGTCGTTGTCTCCTCGGCCACCGGCCGTCCCGGGTCGCGGGTCGGCCGGGGCCCGGCCGGAGCGCTCGTTGGCGATGAGCTCCTCCAGCCAGCGGACCTCGCGCTCACAGGCGTCGAGCCCGTGGCGTTGCAGTTCCAGGGTGTACGCGTCGAGGCGCTCGGCTGCCCGGCCGAGCACGTCACGAAGACCTTCGCGACGTTCCTCGATCTTGCGGCGACGACCTTCCAGGATCCGGAGCCGGGTGGCCTGGTCGGTCCGGGCGAAGAACGCGAAGTGCACGCCGAAGCCCGTGTCGTCGTACGTCTCGGGTCCAGCCTGCGCTATGAGCTGGGCGAAGCGTTCCTTGCCCTCCGCGGTAATGGTGTAGACCACCCGACCGCGTCGGCTGGTCAGCGCGGGAACCTCCTCGGCGGTCGCGGGTGTCTCGGCGGCTTCGGCGATCCATCCCGCCGCCTGCAGCCGGCGCAGGGTCGGGTAGAGAGAGCCGTAGCTGATCGCCGCCCGGATGGCGCCGAGCTTGGCGGTCAGCTCCTTGCGCAGCTCGTAGCCGTGCATGGGCGCCTCCTGCAGGAGGCCGAGGATGGCGAGCTCGAGCACGGGCCATCCCTTCTTTTCCCCCTGCGCGGAGAGCTAACCACCGCGATGTATCGGACCGATACATCGCACGTTAGCGGAGAGGGGAGGGTGGGGCAAACCCCTGCTTACGCGACGCGATCATCACGGATCGTGACCGTGGTCGCCTGGGTTCGCCGGAGCGCGTACCCTTTCCCGCATGCGTACGCAGCGCCAGGTCGTCGACTACTCGCTTCAGAAGCGGGCTGTGCTGCGTGAACTGCTCGCCGGACGGATCGGCACGTACGACGTCTGCGACGCCTCGCCGTACCTGAAGAACGCTGCTCGTTTCCACGGCGAGCCGACCGACCACCGCTGCCCGATCTGCCGCAGCGAGAACCTGATCCACGTCCACTACATTTACGGGGACGAACTCAAGCAGTCGGCCGGCCAGGCGCGTACCCGGGCCGAGTTGCCCGTCCTGGCCATGACGCTGCGTGAGTTCCAGGTGTTCGTGGTGGAGGTCTGCCCCGGCTGCGACTGGAACCATCTCGTCGAGCAGTTCCTGCTCGGCCGGGACGGTCTCGCGGGCGAGGCGGAGGACGCGGACGAGTCGGTCGCGGCCAACGGCTCCACCCCTCGGCGAAGGCGAGAGGCGCAACGGTGAACGTGGCTGTCCCGATCGCTGCCGGCCCATTCCCCGGGTGGCAGAAGCGACAGCCTTTAAGCGTAATTGGTCCGAATAGGTCGGATTTGACGGGCACGCGCCGGTACCGCCGGCGGGTAACGTCCCGTGTTCCAGCTCACGGCAACCCGGTGGCGGCGCCCCCGCGCCCCACCGCGACCGGCAGGGTGTGAGGAATGAACTACGGCGATCCCAGTTCTTCGCGTGGGCGGGCCCAGATCCCGGGCCCGAACGGCGACCCCGGTTCCGAAGGGAGCCGGGGCGGGAACGGTTGGTCCGGCGCGGCGGACGGCGGCGCCTCGGCGCGCGCCTCCGCGACACCGTACGGCGCGGGCGGCCGGGCCTCGGTCGGCGGCGCCGCTCCGGCCCCGCGCGGCTCGGCCTCGGTCGGCCGGGCCGGTACGGGCGGCCGCGCCTCGGTGCCCGTCTCGCCGGCTCCCGGCGCCTCCGGGCGCGCCGGCGCCGGCCGGGCGTCGGTGCCGGTGTCCCCGGCCGCTCCGGCCGGGCGGGCCTCGGTGGGCGCGGCGAGCGTGGGCGGGCGTGCGAGCGTGGGCGGACGCGCGAGCGTCGGCGCGGCAGCAGTCGGTGGCCGCGCCCGGGTACCAGGTGCCGCCGGCGGTGGCCCCGGTGGTCCCGGCGGCCCCGGCGGTCCGCTCGGTCCCGGCCGGCGTGGCCGCGGTGAGGACCCGGCGCGCGCCAAGAAGCGCCGCCGGATCAACATCCTGATCGCCGGCTTCGCCGTGTTCATCATGCTCGCCGGCATCGGCGTGGTGAGCTTCACCTGGTACTCCACCAAGGTGGTGCTCCCGGAGGACACCATCCCGCCGCTGTCCACCACCATCTACGACTCGACGGGCACCGCGATCGCCCGGATCGGCGACCAGAACCGGCAGCTCGTCACCATCGACCAGATTCCGGAGCACGTCCAGCACGCGGTCGCCGCGGCGGAGGACCGGAACTTCTACAAGCACTCCGGTGTGGACTACAAGGGCATCGCCCGGGCCGCGTGGAACAACCTCACCGGCGGCGACAAGCAGGGCGCCTCGACCATCACCCAGCAGTACGCGCGCAACGCGTTCGAGAACCTGAACCAGGACACGTACGGCCGCAAGGTGAAGGAGGCGATCCTCGCCTCCAAGCTGAACGACAAGTACGACAAGCGCGTGATCATGCAGCACTACCTGAACGTCATCTACTTCGGCCGGGGCGCGTACGGCATCCAGGCGGCGGCACGGACCTACTTCGGCAAGGACGTCAAGAGCCTGAACGTGGCCGAGGCCGCGGTGCTCGCCGCGCTGATCAAGCAGCCGGAGCCGAGCGCCACCCACCAGGGCTACGACCCGGCGATCAACCCGACCGCCGCGCTGGACCGGTGGAACTACGTGATCAACGGCATGATCACGGAGAAGTGGCTCGATGCGCCGAACACGCCGGTGCACCCCACCGAGTACCCGACGAACATCGCGAAGCCGTCGAAGAACAGCGGCGGCGGCTTCGGCATCGACACCCCGTACGGCAACATCGTCAACTACGTCTCGCAGGAACTGCGCGAGATGAAGCTCTGCACCGACAAGGAGGCCGAGGCGACCGAGAAGAAGCCTCTGTGCTCCAAGGCGCTGAGCCGGGGTGGTTACAAGATCACCACTACGATCAACCGGAAGATGCAGGAGGCGGCGCTCGCCGCGGCCCAACGGGCCAAGAAGGGCTCCGAGCTCGCCGGCCAGCCGTCGAACCTGATGGCTGCCGTGGTGGCCATCGACCCGAAGACCGGCCGGGTGCTCGCCTACTACGGCGGCGACAACGGCACCGGCACCGACTACGCCGGGAAGAACGTCGACAACGGCGTAGTAAGCGGCGGGCACTCGCCGGGTTCGAGCTTCAAGATCTACACGCTCGCCGCGGCGCTCAAGGAAGGCATCTCGCTCAAGTCCCGGTGGAAGGGGACGGCGTTCACGCCGAAGGGCACCAAGTTCAAGGTCAGCAACGCCGGCGCGGACACGGTCAAGTGCGGTGACTCCTGCACCCTCGAACAGTCGACGCTGAAGTCGCTGAACGTGCCGTTCTACTACATCACCGAGCAGATCGGGCCGGACAAGGTGCTCGACATGGCCAAGCGGGCCGGCGTCACCACCATGTGGCAGACCGACACCAACCCGGCCAAGGCGCACGACCTGACCAAGGCCGACCCGAAGGACCTGGCTCCCTCGCCGTTCTTCCACGTCATCGGCTACGGCCAGTACCCGATCACGGTGCTCGACCACGCCAACGGCGTCGCCACGTTCGCCAATGAGGGCATCTACCACAAGGCGCACTTCGTCCGGAAGGTGCAGAAGCAGAACCCGAACACCGGCCAGTGGGACACGCTCGGCGGGGAGAAGCTCGATCCGCAAAAGCGGATCGACAAGGAGATCGTCGCCGACGTCACCTCCGTGCTGAAGCAGTACCCGGGCCAGATCAACAAGAAGCTCGAGGACGGCCGTCAGGTCGCCGAGAAGACCGGCACCTGGGAACTCAACGACAAGACGACCGCCAACGGTGACGCCTGGATGATCGGCTACACGCCGCAGCTCGCCACCGCGGTCTGGGTCGGAAACGTCAAGGACCGCAAGGCGATCAAGTACAAGGACGGCCGGGACATCAGTGGCGCCCGGATGCCGGGTGACATCTTCCAGCGCTTCATGAACGACGCGCTCAAGGGCAAGGACAAGGAAGAGTTCCCGCCCGCGGCGAACATCGGCAAGGACGACGCCGGCAACGGCGAAGTGCCACCGCCGGCGAACGAGCCCGGCCAGCCGGGCCAGAACTGCGACCCGCTCGGCCTGTTCTGCCCCGGCGGCACGCCCGGCGGCGGCACCCCGGGTGGCGGCGACCAGGGTGGCACCAACCCCGGTGGAGGCGGGCTCCCCGGCGGTGGTGGACGGCCCGGTGGCGGCGGTGGCGGCGGTGGGTTGCTACCGAGCACACCACCGACACGACAGAACTGACGCGTACCACCTGACGGCGGCGGCCGGACCTCGGGTCCGGCCGCCGCCGCGTTTCGTGTACCGGAATTTCTCCGCGCGCGACGGGACGGCGACCCCCGGTGTACGGCAGGATGCCTCTCCATGAGCACTCAGTCGCCCGCAGGCATCGATGAGCCCGGCGCGTCCGAGGCGGCGCCACGACCCGCCGAGACGGTGGACCATCCCTCCCGCTCGGACTGGTTCGTCCGCGGCGCCTCCGGCCTGATCGGCGGGCCGCTCGGCGACCACGCCGCCGCTCTCGACCGGCGCGCCGGCCGGGAGAGCCGGTTCTGGACCGCCGGCCGGATCGTGCTGGCCCTGGTGTGCCTGACGCTGGCCCTGCACTGGGTGCAGAAGTCGCCCTGCCAGGACGGCGCCTGGCAGAACAACATCCAGTACACCCGGATGTGCTACACCGACGTGCTGGCGCTCTACTACGCCGAGGGGCTCAACGAGGGCAAGGTCCCCTACGCCGACCACCCGGTGGAGTACCCGGTGCTGACCGGCTACTTCATGGGCGCCCTCGGCCTCCCGGTGCACGCCCTCGGCTCCGACAACCCCGCCATCAACCAGGGCCAGTGGTTCTACAACCTGAACGCGCTGGTGCTCGGCGCGCTCGCCGTCGCCACCGTCGCGGTGATCCTCAGCCTGCGCCGACGACGACCCTGGGACGCCGCGTTGTTCGCGCTCTCCCCGGCGCTGGTGCTCACCGCCACCGTCAACTGGGACCTGCTCGCCATCGGCCTGGCCGCGTTCGGCCTGCTGGCCTGGGCACGCGCCCGGCCCGACCGGTACGCGCTGCTGCTGCCCGGAGTAGCAGGCGTCCTCATCGGACTGGGCGGCGCGGCCAAGATGTGGCCGCTGTTCATCCTCGGCCCGATCCTGGTCCTCGCGTTGCGCGCCGGCAAGATGCTGGCCGGGCTCGTCGCCACGGCGACCGCGCTGGTGACGCTCGTGGCGGTGAACCTGCCGGTGGCGATCCCGTACCGGGAGAACTGGGAACGCTTCTTCGACCTGAACACCACGCGCCCCATCGACTGGGGCACGCTCTGGTACATCGGCCGCTACCTGGACGGCCGGATCAGCCCGTCCGCACCCGGCGAGCTCGGGCCCTTCGAGTGGCTGAACGCGAACATCCCCACCCTCAACTGGCTGTCGTACCTGCTGTTCGGGCTGGCCTGCCTCGGCGTGGCCGGGCTGGCCCTGCTGGCGCCGCGCCGGCCCCGGCTGGCCCAGCTCGCCTTCCTGGTGGTCGCCGCGTTCCTCATCTTCAGCAAGGTCTGGTCCCAGCAGTTCGTGCTCTGGCTGCTGCCGCTCGCGGTGCTCGCCCGGCCGCGCTGGGGTGCGTTCCTGGCCTGGCAGGTCGCCGAGGTCGGCTACTTCGCCGCCTTCTACGGCGAACTGCTCGGCACTGCCATGTCCCGGCCGGTCTTCCCCGAGGGCGTCTTCGTGCTCGCGTCGAGCCTGCGCCTGATCACCGTGGTGGTGCTCTGCGGGTTCGTGATCCGGGACATCGTGCGGCCCGAGCTGGACGTGGTCCGGCACACCTACGCCGACGACCCGGACGGCGGGGTGCTCGACGGCGCGCCCGACGCGCCCTGGCATCAGCGCTGGCGCGCGCGAGCCGCCGAACGGCCCGTCGAACCCGTTCCGGTGTGACCGAGCCGGTCGTGTTCCGGTCTACAGCCGGAACACGACCGCCTCGCCGACCTGCTCCCGGGTCACGCCCGGCGTGTCGACCGGCCGGTCGAGCATCCCCTCCCACGGGGTGCCCGCCAGCTCGTCGCGCAACACGACCACGTTCTTCACGCCGATCTGCCGCAGGTAGTCGACACTCGCGTAGTCCGGGAAGCTGACAGTCGCCTCGCGGATCTGGGCCTGCGAACGCGGCGTGAAACCGCTGCCGCCGTTGACCATCGGCTGGAACCGGTCGGTGGACCAGAGCATCACCGGCTGATCCAGGTTCTGGCTGCTCGGCAGCACCAGCATCGGGCCGTCCACCGTCCGCATCGCCGCCGGCTGCCGCGGCACCACCGGCTGCGGCGTCGCGTTCAGCCCTTCCACGATCACCAGCGCCAACGGCAGCAGCGTGGCCAGACGCAGCCACGGGCCCGGCCACGGCGGCACCCGCTCGGCGGCCAGCTCGCGTACCCGCATGCAGAACGCGGTGACCGCGCCGGCCGCGAGCAGGCCCAGCAGCAGCGTGGCCCAGAGCATCATCCGGCCCGGCGTGCGCAGCCCGCTCCAGCCCGGCAGGTAGTCGAACAACGGCACGTAGGTGAACCGGCCGCCGAAGAACCGGGTGCCCATCGCCAGCGCCATCGTCACGAGCACGCCGGCCAGCAGGAAGATCCGGTGCCGGACCCGCCAGACCGAGAAGAACAGGCCACCGGCGGCGAGCGCGTAGAGCACGAAACCCGGCAGCAGCGTCATCTCCGGATGCCAGGGCAGCACGGCCCGGGCGCCCTCGTGCAGCCCGCCCCAGACCCGCGACTCGGCCGGCGCGGTGAAGAACCCGCTCGCCGGCGGCGAGTAGAGCGCGATGTCACCGAGCGTCCGCTCCGCGTTCGGGTGCAGCTCGGCGACCTTGAAGTACGGCACCGCCAGCGCCGCGCCCACCGCGGCGAAGGCCAGCCCGCCGAACACGTCGGCCAGGAACAGCCGCCGCCCGAACGGACGCCGCACCCGGCGCCGCCGCACGAACCACAGCACCACCGCCACCAGAACGGTGCCGGCCAGCATGTACGCGAACGGCAGCCCGATGCCGAACCCCAGGCTGAGCTGCCACGCGGCCACCAGCCACCCGGCGAACGCCCAGCCCGCCTGCCGGCGACGCGGCCGGTAGCCGTAGCGCAGGGACCAGCCGTGACCCCGGGCCAGCATGGCCAGCGCCAGCGGGATGCCGCCGTTGGAGAGGATGTGCAGGTGCCCCGCCTGGGCCAGCAGCCACGGCGCGTAGGCGAAGCCCGCCCCGGCCACCGCGCCGCCGATGCGGCCCGCGCCGAGCTGCCGGGCCAGCACGTACGCGCCGAACGCGGCGAGCGCGTGCGCCAGCACGAACATGATGTTGTAGCGCAGCACGGCGTGCTCCGGGCCGACCCCGATCAGGCCGGCCGGGGCGTACCCGAGGAGCGTGTCGGAGAACGCGAAGCTCCAGTTCTCCGGATAGAACGTGTTCGCGTGCCACAGCATCGCCGGGTCGGTGCGCAGGATGTGGCCGGACCACGCCATCTGCCACGCCTGCAGGCTCGGATCCCAGTAGTCCTGCGGCAGCGTGTGCCGCGGATAGCGCAACGTGGGCCAGGTCATCGCCGCGGCCAGCGCCAGCGCGGCGACGGCGGCGAGCGTCCACTCGTGCACCAGGAACCGGCCGACCGCGCGGATCGCCCGCCGGGGCCGGCCGAGCACCGGCTCCGGTGCGGGCCCGAACGCGGACCACGGATCGGCGGGCTCGTCACCGGCCGTACCCGTGGTGTCCTTGTCGCCGCTCCTGGCCTTCTCGGCTGCGGCGGCATCTCCGGCGGCGGCGGCGCCGTCCTTGGCGTCGCCCGTGTCGTCGGCGCCCTGGTCCCGGGCGTCGGTCTTCTCCCCGCCGGTGGCCTCGTCTGCGGTGCCGTCGCCGGGCCCGGCGTCCGCCGCCTCGGCGCCGCCGCCTGCCTTGCCGGACTGCTCGGTCGTCACGCCGCCGCGCCCAACTGCCCGCGCAGGAACGCGATGTCGGCGGCCTGGCCCTCGACGCCGCCGGGGGTCTCCACGATCACCGGTGCGCCGGCCGCGCGGATCAGCGCCACCAGCAGTTCCGGGTCGATGGTGCCACCGGTGAGGTTGTCGTGCCGGTCCTGGCCGGAGTTGAACGCGCCCTTGGAGTTGTTCGCGTGGATCAGGTCGATCCGGCCGGTGATCGCCTTCACCCGGTCGACCAGGCCCAGCAGTTCCTCGCCGCCCGCGTACGCGTGGCAGGTGTCCAGGCAGAAGCCGACCTCGTGGTCGCCGAGCGCGTCCCAGAGCCGGGCCAGCGAGTCGAGGTGCCGGGCACAGGCGTTGTCACCGCCGGCGGTGTTCTCGATCAGCACCGGCAGCGGGAAGCCGCCCGAGTCCGCCGCGTACGCGAAGGTCTTGCGCCAGTTGTCGAAGCCGACGGCGACGTCGTGGCCCGCGTTGACGTGGCCGCCGTGCACGATCAGGCCCTTGGCCCCGACGTCCGCCGCGGCGGTGGCGTGGGCGAGCAGCAGCTTGCGGCTGGGGATGCGGATCCGGTTGTTGAGCGTGGCCACGTTGATCACGTACGGCGCGTGCACGTAGAGGTCGACGTCGGCGGAGCGCAGGCGTTCGGCGTCCTCGCGCGGCTTCGGGGCCTTCCAGCCCTGCGGGTCGGCCAGGAAGAACTGGACCGCCTCGGCCTGCCGGGCGGCCGCCTCGGCCAGCGGGTCGGTCGGGTCGACGTGGGCTCCGATTCGCATGCAGGGCAGCCTACGTCGCGCCTGCGACGGCCGGCGCGCTCGCGGGAGGCACCCGGCGGGTCGGACGCGTCACCACCCGGCCCGGCGGTCGTTGTCCGAGGTGGGATCGATGGTCGACGCTCCGCCCGCACGTGGTCCACAGCACGGACGGGCGAGGGTGGACCCCCGGCAACGGGACGCCCCGCCGTGCGGCCCGGCACGACGGGGCGGGATCCGCTCGTCATCCAGGCACGGGAACCGGCAGTCGGACCAATTCCTCCATTTACCCCAAGCGGTGACGATAGCCATTGTATGGTCAGACCAGGTGACAACACGATAAAGCTCCGCGGGGCGTCTTCGATCCAACCTCATCGGTGTGGTCGTTCCTCCCCAGGTCCCACCCAAGGAATGCGGACGGGACGCCCCGCGGTCCCGTGGACAGGGGTCCACCCGCCGGTTCGCCCGGGGGTGGACCCCTGTCGCCGCACCGGCACCGGGACCACCGGCCCGGCCATGATCGTCCGGACCGGCTATCCTGGTCCGGTTGTCCGTGTGTCCGGCCGGGTTCCCCCGGTATCGGCGCGGGCAACGACGCACGACCTCCTGCCACGGAAGGACCGTGGCCGCTTAGCCCACAGGAGGTGAGCACGTCTTGCGTCATTACGAAGTCATGGTGATCCTCGACCCCAGCCTCGAGGAGCGCACCGTCGCCCCGTCGCTCGACACGTACCTGAACGTGATCCGGACCGCGGGTGGCTCGGTGGAGAAGACCGACGTGTGGGGCCGCCGGCGCCTCGCGTACGAGATCAACAAGAAGGCCGAGGGCATCTACGCCGTCATCGACCTCCAGGCGACGCCGGAGGCCGTTGGCGAGCTGGACCGTCAGCTCCGACTCAACGAGTCGGTGCTGCGCACCAAGGTCATCCGCCCGGAGATGCGCTGAGCATCTAGACCCGGCACGTCCGGATCACAAGCCTCATCCACGCTGTCGTACGGCTCTGAGAGCCTGTACGACACAAAGATGAGTGCGCGAGGAGATGGTCATGGCAGGAGACACCACCATCACGGTCATCGGCAACCTGACCGATGACCCCGAGTTGCGATTCACCCCCTCCGGCGCGGCGGTCGCCAAGTTCCGGGTCGCTTCGACGCCCCGTTTCATGGACAAGGCCTCCGGCGAGTGGAAGGACGGCGAGCCGCTGTTCCTCTCGTGCACGGTCTGGCGCCAGGCCGCCGAGAACGTCGCCGAGTCGCTGCAGCGCGGCGCTCGCGTGATCGTGTCCGGCCGACTGCGCCAGCGGTCGTACGAGACCCGCGAGGGTGAGAAGCGCACCGTCATCGAGCTGGAGGTCGACGAGATCGGCCCGTCGCTGCGCTACGCCACGGCGAAGGTGCAGAAGATGTCCCGCTCCGGTGGCGGTGGCGGCGGCTTCGGTGGTGGTGGCGGCCAGGGCGGCGGCGGAGGCAACTTCGACGACCCCTGGGCCTCTGCTGCCCCCGCCCCCTCCCGCGGTGGTTCGGGCGGCAACTTCGACGAGGAGCCTCCGTTCTAATGGCGCCGAGCGCCCGCGATCGCAAACCAGGAGCACGAGCAATGGCTAAGGCTGCGGCCCTTCGCAAGCCGAAGAAGAAGGTGAACCCGCTCGACAAGGACGGGATCACCTACATCGATTACAAGGACACCGCGCTGCTGCGCAAGTTCATCTCCGACCGCGGCAAGATCCGCGCTCGGCGGGTGACCGGCGTCACCTCGCAGCAGCAGCGGCAGATCGCCCGCGCGGTCAAGAACGCCCGCGAGATGGCGCTCCTGCCGTACACGGCCACGACCCGCTGAGAGGAGGCACGGACATGAAGATCATCCTGACTCAGGAGGTGTCCGGCCTCGGCTCTCCGGGCGACATCGTCGAGGTCAAGGACGGCTACGGCCGTAACTACCTGCTGCCGCAGGGCTTCGCGATCGCCTGGACCAAGGGCGCGGAGAAGCAGGTCACGGTCATCAAGCGGGCCCGCTCGGCCCGCGAGATCCGCGACCTCGGCCACGCCACCGAGGTCAAGACCCAGGTCGAGGGTCTCAAGGTCAACCTGAAGGCCCGCGCCGGCGACGGCGGGCGGCTCTTCGGCTCGGTCACCCCGGCCGAGATCGTCGACGCCGTCAAGGCCGCCGGCGGCCCGACCCTGGACCGCCGCCGGCTGGAGCTGCCCGGCCACATCAAGGCGCTCGGCTCCTACCCGGTCAGCATCCGGCTGCACCCCGAGGTGACCGCCAAGTTCGACCTGAACGTGGTCAAGGGCTGACACCCGACGCACGACGCGAAAGGCCCGCACCGGCTGCCGGTGCGGGCCTTTCCGCATCCCCGCCGGTCAGCCGAGCGGATTGCCCGTCACCGCGCTGATCACCACCGTGGACAGGCCACCACCCACCACAGCGGCCGCCAGCGCCACAGTCGCCGACCGCCACGTCGTACCGACCTGCCGCAGCAGCACCGCCACCACCAGACTGCTCACCATCGCCAACCCGAACCGCGGCGCCGCCGACACCAACGACTCCAGGGCGTGCGCACGCGGCGAGTCACAACCCCCACCGGTGATGTCCGTGACGCACCCCGCCGGGGGCTGACCACTGAGGAACAGCAGACCGAGCACGAGCAGCACCGCCGGCACCAGATAACAGGCCACCGTGTAGACCAGCGGCCGCAACGGACCACCCGGATCCGGGTCCAGCAGGTCGTCCTCCAGCCGACGACCCCACGAACCGCCACCGATCGAGTCCACCCCACGCCGCAACGTCGACGGCGCCGGCTCCACCGGGCGACGGCGAGGCACGACACGCGGACGCGGCGCCGAGTACGCCACCGCCGGCGAACGCGGAGCCGTCGACGGCGTCTCCATCCACCGCGGATCGTCACCCGAGAGCCGGGTACCCGACCAGAACGCCTCGGCCCGCGCCGGCGACGCCCAGCCCTCCCGCACCGGCGGCGCAGAACGATCCCACGGATCCGCCCCCGTATACCGGTCGTCCGTGTCCCGCACCGGCTCCAGGAAACCGGTGTCGGTGAACCGGTCCCACTCACCCGTGTGCTCCGTACGGTCCCACCCGCTCTCCGCCCGCTCCCAGCGGCTCGCGGGTACCGGCCGGTCCCAGGCGTGCACCCCCGACGCGTCCCACGGGTCGACAGCGGGCGGATCCACCGGCTCACGCTCAGCACCCCGCCGACGCTGCCACGGATCCGCCGCCGGTTGCGGCCGCGCCGACTCCGGCGCCGCCCGTGACCAGGTCGGCTCCGAATCGGTCGCCCGCCCCCAGGCAGGCTCCGAATCGGTGACGCTCGACGGCGACCGGCCCGCGTCCGACGCCGCCGGCCACTCGGCCTCCGTCGCCGAGCGCGACCACGCGCCGTCCGAGGCCGCCGGACGCGACCAGGTGGAGTCCGACGCCGCCGGCGGCGGCCAGGAGGAACCCGGCGCCGACCGACGCCGCCGACCCGCCGGCCGTCCACCGTCCGGCCCGGCCGGCTCCTCGCCCGAACCCGCCGACTCCGGCAGCCCTGACCAGATCACCTGCGGCCGGCGCGTCGCCGCCCGGCGCGGACGGCTTCGAGGCGCCGCACCCGACACCGGCTCGTCGTCCTCGTCCGCCCGCCGGTTACCCACGTACCCCCGCTCCTGCGGGGCGTCCATCGTCCACTCGGCGGTGTGGTCCGACAACGGACCCGCGCCGATCGCGCGCAGATCCCGCCGGCCGGCCTCCGCCCGCCGACCACCACCGGAGGACGGCGTCTCCACCTCCTCGTCGTCGGGCGCGGCATGCCGGCCACCGCCGTCCGCCCGGCTCACCCCGGACTCCAGCGCCCACCGCGGAAGGTACGTCTCCACCGGCTCGTCCTGGCCGCGCTCGATCGCCCGCCGCCGGCTTGCCGTGCGGTGGCCCTCCGGCGCGTACGAGTCGACCCGGCGCGACCCGGCGGGCTCATCCCAGGAACCGCTCGGTCGTCGCTCGCGCGGGCTGTCCTCCCCGCTTCCCCAGTCCCGGTGTCTCACGGCCGGAGCGTGACCTCTCTCAACCCGAAAGTAAACCCGCTGTCCCAGGTGTCGCCGTTCGCAGCGATAGTACGGGACGAACGACGACAAAGCTTGGCCGGAAATCTTCCGTCCACAGGGTGGGGATAGGAAAAGCCCAGGTCAGAGGCGATAAGCCCGGAATTCCCCATCACTTTTCCACACCCCTGTGCACACCCTGCGCACATGCCTGTCCCCAGGCGTCCACAGGTTGTCCCGAGGCTCATCCACCGGCCTTGTTGAGCGGCTGACCTCGGGTTCCGTATCGTGGTCCACCGACCGCCGGGCGATGACCCCCGATCGACCGGAGGGTCGGCGGAGAGTTGTCATACCCCGGCGATAGAGCTGGACTCGATCCGACGCAGCGAGGGGGGAACCCGTGTCGGTCACCGACGAGACGCGTGCGGAACGGACCGGGGGACAATCGCCCGAGCCGCCGCCACGCGAATCTGCGTTCGAGAAGACACCACCCCAGGACGTCGCCGCCGAGCAGTGCGTACTCGGCGGCATGCTGCTGTCCAAGGACGCCATCGCGGACGTCGTGGAGATCCTGAAGACGAACGACTTCTACCGCCCGGTCCACGCCACCATCTTCGACGCGATCCTGGACATCTACGGTCGCGGCGAACCCGCCGACCCGATCACCGTGGCGGCCGCGCTCGCCGACTCCGGCGACCTCGCCCGGATCGGCGGCGCCCCCTACCTGCACACGCTGATCGCCAGCGTGCCCACCGCCGCGAACGCCGCCTACTACGCCCGCATCGTCGGCGAACGAGCAGTGCTCCGCCGGCTGGTCGAGGCCGGCACCCGGATCGTGCAGCTCGGCTACGGCACCGGCCCGAGCGGCAGCCGCGACGTCGACGACATCGTCGACCTCGCCCAGCAGGCCGTCTACGAGATCACCGAGAAGCGCGTCAGCGAAGACTTCGCCGTCCTGGCCGACATGCTCCAGCCGACGCTCGACGAGATCGAGGCGGTCGGCGCCCAGGGCGGGGTGATGACGGGTGTGCCGACCGGGTTCACCGACCTCGACCGCCTGCTCAACGGCCTGCACGCCGGCCAACTCATCATCGTGGCCGGCAGGCCTGGCTTGGGCAAATCGACCGCATCTATGGACTTTGCCCGAAATGCGGCGATTCGAGCCAATCAAGCGTCGGCGATCTTCTCGCTGGAAATGAGCAAGGTCGAGATCGTCATGCGACTCCTCTCGGCCGAGGCGCGTGTTCCGCTGCACGTCCTGCGGAGCGGGCAGCTCTCCGACGACGACTGGACCAAGCTGGCCCGCTGCATGGGTGAGATCAGCGAGGCGCCGCTCTTCGTCGACGACACGCCGAGCATGAACCTGATGGAGATCCGGGCGAAGGCGCGGCGGCTCAAGCAGAAGCACGACCTGAAGCTGATCGTCGTCGACTACCTCCAGCTGATGACCTCGCCGAAGCGCACCGAGAGCCGGCAGCAGGAGGTCGCGGACCTGTCGCGTGGCCTGAAGCTGCTGGCCAAGGAGGTCGAGTGCCCGGTGATCGCGGTGAGCCAGCTGAACCGTGGCCCCGAGCAGCGCACCGACAAACGACCGCAATTGTCCGACTTGCGTGAATCTGGCTCGATTGAGCAGGATGCAGACGTTGTCATCCTTTTGCACCGCGATGACTACTACGACAAGGAGTCGCCGCGAGCGGGCGAAGCGGACTTTATTGTTGCAAAGCACAGAAATGGTCCTACCGACACGGTCACGGTAGCGGCCCAGCTGCACCTGTCGCGCTTCGTGGACATGGCGATCGTCTGAGCGGCGTCAGCCGAGCAGCGGGAACCAGCCGGCGGCCTCGCCCAGCTCCAGCCGGTCCCGGTCGGTGAGCGGCACCCGCCCGGCGGCCTTCAACAGGTAGTCGTGGTCGTCCCAGCCGACCGGCCGTACCGCGTCGTCGCTGAGCAGGCCGTCCATCGTGGTCACCGCGACCCGCGTCGGGTCCGTCGCCGGCCGCGGCGCGTCCGGCAGGTCCACCACCAGGTCCAGGTGATGGATGACCGCCTCGGTGGTCAGGGTGGCGAGCAGATGGGGTACGCGCAGCACGTGACCCTGCGTGGTCACGTGCCCGTCGGGGTCGGCTGCGGTGGCCGCGCGGACGGCGGCGGGCGCGGTGTCGGCCCAGAGGCGGACCACGCCGGTGGGCCGGTCGAAGGCGGCGGCGGAGCGGCGTGCCCACCAGGCATGCCCGCCGGCCGCGTCGTCGTCGCCGGGAGTGAACGCGCGCCAGTAGCTGACGTCGTCCACGTCGGCCGGTCCGGGTGCGGGGCTGGCCAGGGCGACGAGTGCGCGCTGGGCGTCGCAGAGGACGTGGAAGAGCAGGTCGGCGACGAGCCAGCCGCGGCAGCGGGTGGGCCGTTGCAGGCCGGCGTCGTCGAGCGGGGTGACCACTGCGGTGATGCCGTCGTACGCCTGGGCCAGCGCCTCGTGCTGCCGGATCGGGCTCATGCCGAGCAGCCTGCCACGGTGTGGCGGGCACGGCACGCCGACGAGCGCGCCGGGTCGATGCGGTGCACCGGCCCGGCGTGCGCGTGATCGGCGGTCAGTCGAACAGTTCGCCGAGGAAGCCGTGCTTCTTCTTGCGCCGGTAGTGGCCGTGGTAGCCGTAGTGCTGCTGCTGACCGTGGCCGTACGCGGGCTGCGCGTAGCCGTGGCCGGGCGGCGGCGGAGGAGGGGGCGGGGGGACGGCGCCGTAGCCGGGCTGGTGCGGCGCGGCGGCGGGCGGGGGCGGCGGGGGCGGTGGGTAGCCGGCTCCGGAGGGCGCGGCCTGCCGGGCGCCGCCGTGCTGCTGGTTCCAGTTGGCCTCGGCATCGAACAGCTTTTCCAGCTCGCCGCGGTCGAGGAAGATGCCCCGGCATTCGCCGCACTGGTCGATGACTACTCCGCTGCGCTCGTACTGGCGCATTTCTCCGCGGCACTTGGGACAGGTCATCTGCATGACAACGACGGTACCGGGTGTTTTCACGCAGTGGCGGTCAGCGCCTGCGTGACCTCGTCGTCGGAGACCTCGTGGAAGTCCTCGTAGTACGCGCCGACGGCGGCGAAGTCGTGTGGGAGTTGGCAGCTCACGACCGTGTCGGCCTCGGCGGCGAGCATGTCGTACGCCTGCTCGGAGCCGACCGGGACGGCGACGAGGACGCGGGCGGCGCCGAGGTGGCGGGCGACCTGGGCGGCGGCGCGGGCGGTGGCGCCGGTGGCGAGCCCGTCGTCGACGATGACGGCGGTGCGGCCGGTGAGGTCGAGCGGTGGGCGGCCGCCGCGGTAGCGCTGTTCGCGGCGTTCCAGTTCGGCCTGTTCGCGGCGGCGGACCTGGGCCCTGTCGTTCTCGCTGATCCGGCCGGCGACCATCTCGTTGAGGACCTGGACGCCGCCGGGGCCGAGTGCGCCGTACGCGACCTCGGGTGCCCAGGGCACGCCGAGCTTGCGGACGACGAGAACGTCCAGTGGTGCGCCGAGCCGGTCGGCGACCACCCGGGCGACGGGTACGCCGCCACGGACCAGGCCGAGGACGATGACGTCGGGGCGGCCGGCGAGGTCGGTGAGTCGCTCGGCGAGTTCACGTCCCGCTTCGGCCCGGTCGCGGTAGGTGGTCATTCCTCAGGTGTACGCCTTCCGGCCGGGTCGCGCGGGGCGGTTGCCGGGAATGTCGCCCTGTCGTCCGGTCGGGTGAGTGCCAGTGCGGGGGCGAGGACGAGCAGGGCGGCCGGGTAGAGCAGGTACCCGAAGCGGGTGGAGGGCATCAGCAGGATCGCGGCGAGCAGCCCGTACCCGCAGATGAGGGCCGTGGCGGCGGCGGTGCGGGGCGGGCGGCGCAGCAGCCGGACGGCGATGGCCAGTCCGGCGGCGACGAGCAGCGCGGCGGCGACGGCGCGGCCGGCCGGGAGTGCCTCGGCGATGAGGTGCCCCGGGAACGGTGACTGGGCGGGGCTGGTGACGAGGCCGTGGCCGAGCGGGAACCGCAGCACGTTCTCGACGAGGGCGTCGCGGTCGACGAGGAGTACCGGGATCAGGGCGAGGACGGGGAGGCCGATGGCGCCGAGGGCGGTGCGGAGCGCGGCCCGGCGGGTGGCGGCCCAGACGATCAGCACGACGGCGACCGGCCAGGCGAAGAGCTTCAGGGCGCCGGCGGCGCCGACTGCGAGGCCGGCCCGGCCGGGTCGGCCGGCGGCGGCGAGTGCGAGGGCGAGGAGGCAGAGCGCGAGTACGGGGAGGTCGTCGCCGCCGGTGGCGAGGGTGAGCGCGCAGACGGGCAGGACGGTGGCGGCCTGGACGGCGCGCAGGACGGCGGCGTCGCGGCGGGGCGCGGCCGGGCCGCCGCCGGTGCGCAGCGTGGCGACGAGGGCGACGACTGTGAGTGCGGTGACCACGGCGAACCAGACGCGCGAGTCGGTCCACCAGGCGTCCACGGCGGCGCGGGGCAGCCCGAACAGTGCCATGCCGGGCTGGTAGGGGGTGTAGCCGAGGAGCTGTTCGCCGGGGGGCAGGGCGGCGATGGCGTCGGGTCCGAGGTAGGGGGTGCCGTGTTCGGCGAGGCGGGCGCCGGCGTGTTCGACGACGATCACCTCCTCCTGGGCGCGGTCGGTGCGTCCGCCGGCGCGTTCGACGCTCTGCGTGACGATCGGCAGGAGCGCGGTGGCGGCCCAGGTGAGGCCGGCGACGGTCCAGCGTGCGGGCAGGCCGGCCAGGGGCGTGCCGGGGTCGCGGCGTCGGGCGAGCAGTTGGGTGGTCGCGGCGAGCGTGGCGAGGGCGTACCCGATGGTGGCGACGGCGCCCCAGGCGCGGTGCGGCGGCAGCGTGGAGGTGGCGGCGGTGATCGCGGCGAAGACGGTGGCGGCGGCGTAGAGGCCCAGGTCGAGGGCGAGGCCGCCGGCGGCGGTGTCGAGTGCCGACCAGCGGCGGGAGACGGGGGTTGCCGGGTCGGCGTGGGCGGTCACGCGGGCCAGTGTGGCAGACCGGCGGGGTGCCCCGGCCGGGTCAGGGTTGCCGGGCGTCGCTGGCGGCGGGGGGTGCCGGGCGGGTGCGGCCGGTGCGGCGGCCGGGGAGGCGGATGACGGCGCCGGTGTCGTGCAGTGCGGGTGCGAGCGCGCCGGTCCGGCCGCCGTGGCCGCGTTGGAGGGCGGCGAGGAGGGCGGCGGCGGGCAGTGGCCGGGCGAACAGGTGGCCCTGCCCGGCGGCGCAGCCGAGTTCCCAGAGCGCGCGGCGTTGCGGTTCGCTCTCCACGCCTTCGGCGACGACGGTGAGGTCGAGGCTGCGGCCGAGGTCGAGGGTGGAGCGGATGACGGCGGCGGCTTCGGGCGCGGTCTCCATGACGCCGACGAAGCTGCGGTCGATCTTCAGTTCGTGTACGGGGATGCGGGAGAGCAGGGAGAGCGACGAGTATCCGGTGCCGAAGTCGTCGAGCGCGAGCCGGACGCCGGAGTCCCGCAGCCGGCTGAGGACGCGGTCGACGACGTCGAGCTGGCTGAGGGTGAGCGTCTCGGTCAGTTCCAGGACGAGCCGGTCCGGCGGTAGGTCGTGGGCGCGGAGCCGGGCCAGTACGGCGCCGGGGAAGCGGGCGTCGAGCAGGCTGCGCGGGGACACGTTCACCGAGACGGGCAGGTCGAAGCCGGCGTCGCGCCAGGAACCGGCGGCGATGAGGGCCTGGTCGAGGATCGCCTCGGCGAACGCGGGGAGGAGCCCGGATCGTTCGACGGCTTCGAGGAAGCGCAGCGGGTCGATGAGCCCGTGGGTGGGGTGGTGCCAGCGGGCGAGTGCCTCGGCGCCGATCACCTCGCCGCTGCCGAGGTCGACGATGGGCTGGAAGTTGACGGTGAACTCGTGGTCGGCGACGGCTCGGGGCAGTTCGCCGCCGAGGGTGAGCCGGCTCAGGTCGGCGGTGTCGCGGGCCGGCGCGTAGGTGGCGACGCGTTGGCCGGCGCGTTTGGCCTGGTACATGGCCACGTCGGCGCGGCGCAGCAGTTCGGCCATGCCGCCGGTGGCGGGGGCGACGGCGATGCCGCCGCTGGCTTCCACGCTGATCCGCATGCCGTCTAGGTCGAGCGGGTCGTGCAGCGCCGCGAGCAGGGCCTCGGCGCGGTGGGCGGCGACGGCGGGGGCGGGCAGGCCGCGCAGGAGTACGGCGAACTCGTCGCCGCCGAGGCGGGCGACCAGGTCGTCGGGGCGCGCGGCACCGCGGAGGCGTTCGGCGACCTGGATCAGCACCTGGTCGCCGGCGCCGTGCCCGAGGGTGTCGTTGACTTCCTTGAAGTGGTTGAGGTCGATCAGCACCAGGGCGGTGACGCCGTCGGCGTGCCGGCTGGTGAGCTGGGCGCTGCCCTCGTCGAGCAGGTGCCGCCGGTTGGACAGGCCGGTGAGGGCGTCGTGGGTGGCGGCGTAGGCGTGGTCCTCGGCGATGCGGGCGAGTTCGGCGTACGCCTGGGCGTTGCGGACCGCGGTGCAGAGGGCGGAGGCGAAGGTACGCAGGGTGTACTGCTCGCGTTCGGAGAGCTCGACCGGGCCGGCGAACCGCAGCCGCAGCACGCCGACGTCGTCGGTGCGGTCGTGGCCCTCCAGCACGACCGGCATGATCTGACCGTCGACGGCGCTGGGCCGGGGGGCTGTTCCGTCGTAGGCGATGTCCGTGCCGTTGCCCCGGATGGTGCGTCCGCCGTCGCGCAGTTCGATCTCGACCTCGTCGGCGGAGAAGAGTTCGCTGGCCTCGGTGACCGCTGTGGTGAGCACCTGGTCGAGGTCGACCACGTTGAGGGCGTCGGTGGCGCGGGCCAGGCGCTGCCATGCCTGCTGCTCGGTGCGGGTGCGGATCCGGCTGGAGTAGGCCAGGTGCAGGCTGAGCACCAGCGCGGGTACGGCGGGCAACAGGCGGGGGTCGACCCGCAGGATGAGTACGGTGCTGGCGGCCACCAGGAAGCGCAGGCCGAATCCGGCGATCCGCAGGTCGAGGTCGTCGCGGAACTGCTGGAGGATCGGCGTGCGGGAGGCGAGCGCGATGACCGGGATCGCGAGGACGTCGTCGAGGACTGCGGCCACCAGGTAGACGAACCCCAGCAGCAGGACGATGCCGAGTGGCTCCCGAGGGGGCCAGGCGCTTCCCAGCAACAGGGTGGCGACAGTGGCTCCGCCGGCCACCAGGGTGTGCTTCGCGATGGCGAATGCCACCTTGATGGGTGCCAGGCGGGTGACTGATCCGCACGCCACGCCGATCCCGGTGGCCAGGACGACCCACGAGGGTGGAGCGACGGCGAGGCCGATGACGATCGCGGTCTCGACCCAGGCGAAGTAGAAGGTGGTGGAGCGGATCCGCAGACGGGTCTTGATGACGGTGGCCAGCGTCACCGTGACGACGAGTGCGATGACGGTGACGAAGTCACGTGCGGAGTCGGGGGGTTGCGTACGGGCGGAGTGGATCGCGGTGAGGGCGACGATCGTCGCCCCCGCGACCAACGTGTAGATGATCCCGCGCAGGTGCGGGCCGACAGCCGTCCGGCTTTCCGTGGTTCGGCTCAACCCGCGTCACCCGCCGCTCACCGTCGGTATGCGATGAGCGGCAGCCTACCGCTTCACCCGGGTCCGGGAAACTCATCCCCATTCGGTGCTGCGCATTGTGCTGCCCTCCTCAAATATCGCTCCGGGGCGGAATGGTCACGGACCGAAGTCGTTACTTCGATCCGCTGCCGCGCATTGCCGCCGGCTGCCGTGTGCCTTCTCGGTGCGTTCCCGCGCCTTGCTGACTGAGGGCAGATTAGGGGATATTCGAGTGAGTCTGAAAGAATTAATGTCGGTATGCGCAATATAAGTAACTATTGCAGCTTAAATGACGTTCTGTCCATGACCTGCTCGCAGAGCGAAGCCAGGCTGTCTCCTTTGGGTACCCGCGCCGTCGCTGAATGCATCGAATAGCGCGGGACCGCTCAGTCCGTCAGTAGCGTCGCGTCGGCGGCGAAACATTACAACCGTGCTTCGGGCCACTTCGGCAGCCGTGTCGGACGAGTGCGCCGACCGTCCGTCCGCCCGGCGTCTGAGCCGGGGCGACGCCTTTGTGACGAATCGATTACGCTGTCGCTGAAGGTGGGCAGGTTGCCGGCCGAGGCTGGAACAGCGGCGTGGAAATCCGGGTACTCGGGGGTCTGGCGGTACGGCTCGGCGACGTGGACCTTCCGCTTGGAACCCCCAAGCAGCAGTTGGTGTTCGCGCTACTCGCCGTACGGGCCAACCAGTTGGTCACGCTGCACCATCTGGTGGACGAGCTGTGGCCGGACGCGCCGCCTCGGTCGGCTGTCGCGAACGTCCGGACCTACGCCGCCAATCTGCGTCGGAGCCTCGACCCGGGTGTGGGCGACGCGCCGAGGATCGTCCGGGAGTCCGGCGGTTACCGACTCCTCGTCGATGCAAGTCTGATCGATCTTCATCGATTGAGCTCCCACTTGCGCCGTGCCCGGGATCTGATGCGCGACGGGGAGGCCGCGCAGGCGGCCCCCGTGCTCGTCGAGGTGGTCGACGCGTCGGCCCCGCTGCTCGCCGGCTTGGCGCTGGGGCCGGCGCTCGCCGTTCAGCGCGAGGCCGTGAGTGAGGAACACCAGGCGGCGCTGGAACTGTTGGCCGAGGCGTATCTCAGCCTCGGGCGCCCCGAATCAGCGGTGTCGTTACTGCGTGACCACGTCTCGCATCAGCCGCTGCGCGAGCGGGCGCAGTGTCTCCTGATGCGCGCGCTCATCCAGGCGGGTGACCCGGGAGGCGCCCTCGCCGTCCACCGCGCCACTCGCGAGGCGTTGTCCGACCAGCTCGGCGTGCCACCGAGCGCGGAGATGGAGCGACTTCGTATGGTCGCGGCCCGGGCCCGACGCCGGATTCCGGAATCGGCGCACGAGGTGGAAGCGATCCGGAGTGCTGCGCATAAGCGCAATTGGTTGCCCCGGACAGTGATGGATTTCGTCGGCCGGGAGGAAATGGTCGATCGATTGTTGCGCGAAGTGCTCGAGGCGCCCGGCTCCGGCCCGACGATTCGCGTGATCGACGGCATGGCGGGCTGCGGCAAGACCACTCTCGCCCTGCACGTGGCCGCCCGGTCGACCGAGCGCTTCCCGGACGGGCAACTCTTCATCGACCTTCGGGGACACAGCGTGCGAACGCGGATGCGGCCTGCGGCGGCCTTGGACACGCTGCTTCGCCAACTGGGTGTGCCGACCGGCCGGATACCGCTGGAACTGCCCGACCGGCAGGAGATGTGGCGGCGCGAACTGGCCGCGCGTTCGGTGCTGGTGGTGCTCGACAACGCCGCCGACAGCCGGCAGGTCGAGCCGCTGCTACCCGTCTCCGGATCGGCAGTCGTCCTCGTCACCAGCCGGCGGCGCCTGCTGGCACTCACCGAGCGACCGCCGGTGTCCCTCGCCGTCCTCACCGAGGCCGAGGCGCTCGAACTGCTCGCCACCCTCATCGGGAGCGGCCGGGTGGCGGCCGAGCCGAAGGCCGCGCGACAACTTGTCGACATCTGCGGCTGCCTCCCGCTCGCCGTCAGACTGGCCGGCACCCGGCTGGCACATCGGCCCGACTGGCGGATCTCCGACCTCGTCGACAGGCTGAGCCACAGGTCGATCTTCCTCCCCGGTCTCCGTGCCGAGGCGCGAAGCGTGATGGAGGCGTTCGCCGAGTCGTACGAGCCGCTCGACGAGGCGTGCCGGAAAGCCTTCCGATCCTTCGGGCTGGCGGCCGGGAACCACCTCGACACCGCCATGGTCGCCGCCCTCACCGACCTGCCCCTGCGGGACGCGGCGGACGTCCTCGACGAACTGGTGGACCGCCACCTTGTGCAGGAGACCTCGGCCGGCCGGTACCGCCTGCACGACCTGATGAGGCGTTACGCCGCCGAACTGGCCCGGCAGGAGGACGAGCCGACGACCGGACGACCGGCGATCCGGAAGCTGCTGGATCACGTGTTGCACTCGGTGGTGCGGGCGTCCGCGTCGATCGAGGACGGCCGGGTGCTCGCGCAGCACCTGCGGCTCGGAGAACCGCTTCGACCGGATCTGCTCGCCGGACGCGTCGACCGCGACCTGGACTGGCTGGAGGAACAGCGGTCGAACCTGGACGCCTTCGTCCGTCAGGCGGCTGACCAGGGCCATGAACCGATGGCATGGCGCCTGGCTCGCGCCGGTTGGCGGTTCTTCTACATCCGCGGTTACTTCGACGACATATCGGCCACGCACGCGGTGGGTCTCGCCGCCGCCCAGCGGTGCGGGGACCGGCACGCCGTGGCCCTCATGCACAACTATCTCGCCTCGGCGTGCGTACGCACCGGCGCCTACCAGGACGCCTCGGCACACCTGCACGAGGTCGTGTCGATCCTCACCGGGCTCGGTGACGAATCGGGCGCGCAGCGGGCACGGTTCAACCTCGGCGCCGTGCACTGGCTGACCGGGCGACTCCACCAGTCGCTCGAAGCCAATCGCATGACGTTGCGCAGCTACGCGCTGGACACCCTTCCGGTCCTGCCGAACCTCGGCCTCACCTTGCGCCACCTCGGTCGTTACGCCGAGTCGATGGCGGTTCATCGGCTGCACCTCTTCGCCGCCCGGATCAAGCAGGATCCGTTCCACATGTCGAACGCACTGGGGCATCTCGGTGGCCTCAGATACCGCCTGGGACAGAACGCCGCGGCGGAGCGCCTGCTCCGAGCCTCGCTCGCGCTCCGGGATCGCACCGGCAATGGCTTCGGCCGTGCCGAGACGCTCAGCGACCTCGCCGGCACCTACCGGCAACTCGGCCGCTACGACGACGCGCTGCGGCATCACGAAGCCGCCATCGAGGCCGCCGCCGCGTCCGGCGAGCGGGACGTCCAGGCTCGGGCACGAAACGAGCTGGCCGTCACCCTGGGAGCCACGGGGCGAGCCGCCGAGGCGGTGGCCGTCTTCGAGGAGGCACTCGCCATCGCCACTCGGATCGGCCATCCCTACGAGCAGGCCCGCGCCCTCGACGGCCTGGCCGGACACCTGGCGGAGAAGCAGCCGGCGCAGGCACGACGGTACCGGCAGCGCGCGTTGGCGATCTTCGAGCGGATGGGTGCGCCCGAGCGCCACGACCTGCGCCGACAGCTCGCCGAGACCCCTGCCTGAACCGGCTTATCGATTTCTTATCGCGGCGTTCGTTAGCGTCCCGGGGCATCGGCCACGGGGAGGGTTCACCGCCAGAGCGGACCCGGCCGAACGAGGCCCCCACCGTCAGTTCCCCCCAGCGAATCGGCGGTGGGCAGGTGAGGGAGGAGCGTCGTGCACCGGCACCCGACACGACGTTCCTCCCCGCCGCCGGCCGGAGCACCCACGCCGTCGTACCCGGCGGATAGGGTCGGGCCGTGACCGAACCCGCGCAGCTCACCCACGTCGACCCGGCCGGTGCGGCCCGGATGGTCGACGTCTCCGCCAAGCCGGTCTCGGGCCGGCTCGCGGTCGCCGCCGGCCGCCTCCGCACCACCGCCGAGGTGGTGGAGTTGCTGCGCCGCGACGGCCTGCCCAAGGGCGACGCGCTCGCCGTCGGCCGGCTCGCCGGCATCATGGGCGCCAAGCGCACCCCCGACCTGATCCCGCTCTGCCACCCGATCGCGCTGCACGGCGTCACAGTCGACCTCGACCTCACCGCCGACACGGTGGAGATCACCGCAACCGCGAAGACGGCCGACCGCACGGGCGTCGAGATGGAGGCGCTGACCGCGGTGGCGGTCGCCGGGCTGGCGCTTGTCGACATGGTGAAGGCGGTCGACCCGGCCGCGTCGGTGGACGCCGTCCGGGTGCTCCGCAAGGAGGGCGGCAAGACCGGCGAGTGGGTCCGGCCGGAGGACCGGCCGTGATCCGGGCCCGGGTGATCGTGGCCTCGAACCGGGCCGCCGCCGGGGTCTACGAGGACACCAGCGGCCCGCTGCTCGTGACCGGGCTGCGGGAGCTGGGGTGCGAGGTCGACGCGCCGGTGGTGGTGCCGGACGGCGAACCGGTCGGCGACGCCCTGCGCGCGGCCCGCGCCGACGGCGTCGACGTGGTGCTGACCAGCGGCGGCACCGGCATCACCCCGACCGACCGCACACCCGACGTGACCCGCACGCTGCTCGACTACGAGATCCCCGGCATCGCCGAGGCGATCCGCGCGCACAGCCGCGACACGGTGCCGACGGCGGCGCTGTCCCGGGGCCTGGCCGGGGTGGCCGGCCGGACGCTCGTGGTCAACCTGCCCGGTTCACGCGGCGGCGCCCGGGACGGTCTGGCGGTGCTCGGGCCGATCCTGCGGCACGCCGTCGACCAGCTTCGCGGCGGCGACCACTGAACCCGCGAGGCACGTGCCCCGGCGTTAGGCTCGCCGGATGAGCACGGAAACCGAAGCCGCCGCGGTCGAGGCGGGTACGCCACCACCGGCCGGGTGGGAGGAGGCCCGCTCCCGGGTGTACGCGGTGGGCCTGTCCGCCGCGCTCCCCGCGGTCGCCCGGCCGCTGGCCGAGGCCGACGGGCACACCCTGGCCGAGCCGCTGACCACGCGTACCGACCTGCCGGCGTTCCCCACCTCCAGCGTGGACGGCTGGGCGGTGCGCGGCGCGGGGCCGTGGCGCGTCGCCGGCCGGGTGCTCGCCGGGCAGACCGCACCCCCGTTGGAGACCGACGGCAGCACGGTGGAGATCGCCACCGGCGCGATGGTTCCCGAGGGCACGACGGCGATCCTGCGGATCGAGGAGTCGACGCGTACGGCGGACGGCCTGGTGGCCGGCACGCCCCGCCCGGCGCCGGAGTGGCGGGAGCCGGGCGAGGAGGCGTACCTCGGGGAGGAACTGCTGCCCGCCGGCACGCCGGTGGACCCGGCGGTGATCGGCCTGGCCGCCTCCTGCGGGCACGACACGCTGCGGGTTCGCCGCCCACCCCGGGCCGCGCTGCTGGTCTTCGGCGACGAACTGCTCACCTCGGGTCCGCCCGGCGCGGGCCGGGTCCGCGACGCGCTCGGCCCGTCGGTGCCGGCCTGGCTGCGCCGCTACGGCTGCCAGGTGCGTGCCGCCGACGTGGTCGGCCCGGTCGCCGACACGCTGCCCGCGCACGTGGCGGCGCTGCGGGGCGCGCTCGCCAACGCCGACCTGGTCTGCACGACCGGCGGCACCATGCACGGCCCGGTCGACCACCTGCACCCGACGCTGGAGGCGCTCGGCGCCGACTACGTGGTGAACACCGTGGCGGTGCGTCCGGGCTTCCCGATGCTGCTGGCCAGGCTGGTGGACGGCGACGGGCGGGTGCGGTTCGTGGCCGGTCTGCCCGGCAATCCGCAGTCGGCAGTGGTGGCGCTGGTGTCGCTCGTCGCGCCCCTGCTCGCCGGTCTCACCGGCCGGCAGATGCCGGTGCTCCCGCACGTGACGCTGGCCGAGCCGATTCCCGGGCGCGGCGACTACACCCATCTGGCGCTGGCCCGCTGGGACCGCGTCGCCGGCACCGCGTACCCGGTGCGGCACGTCGGCTCGGCGATGCTGCGCGGGCTGGCCGGCGCGGACGGGTTCGCGGTGATCCGGCCCGGCACCAGCGGCGCGGCCGGCGACCGGGTGCCGCTCGTGCCGCTGCCGCTGACCCCCGGGGAGCGGTTCGGGTGAGCGCGACGAACGAGCCGACGGGAGACGTCGTGACAGTGGAAGCAGGCGTGGTGCTCGGCGCGGTGACCGACCGGCCGCTCGACCTGGCCGAACACGAGGCGGCGGTCGCCGACCGCCGGGCCGGTGCGGTGGTGTCCTTCCAGGGCGTGGTCCGCGACCACGACCACGGGCGGGCGGTCACCCGGCTGGAGTACGAGGGCCATCCCACCGCCGAGGCGGTGCTGCGCGAAGTGGCGGCCGAGATAGCGGCCGACCCGCAGGTGTACGCGGTGGCGGTGTCGCACCGGATCGGCCCGCTGGAGATCGGGGACGTGGCGCTGGTGGCGGCGGTCAGCACGGCGCATCGCGCGGCCGCGTTCGCCGCCTGCGCCCGGCTGGTCGACGAGGTGAAGTCACGGCTGCCGATCTGGAAGCGGCAGGTCTTCGACGACGGCACCGAGGAGTGGGTGAACTGCCCCTGAACCGGCCGGCTCAGCGCCGGCCGGCGAGCGCGGCGGTGCGGCCCAGCCGCTCGTGGTAGAACGCCGGCTCGGCGCCGGGACGCCACGGCAGCGCCGCGACGAGCACGATCAGCGCGATGGCCAGGGAGTTCTCCATCAGCGCGCCGAACAGGCCGTCCTGGTAGTGGGACACCTCGGGGAGCTGGTGCTCGTACGGCCAGATCGGTGAGATCAGGAACAGCAGGTAGAGCCCGAGCGCGCCGACGCCGTGGCGCAGGCCGGTCAACGTCGGGTACCAGATCGGTGGGCGCAGTGCCGGCACGCCGTTTGCCGAGGGGCCGCCGGTGCCGCGCAGGGGCAGGCCGCGGCTGGCTTCGCGGCGGCGTACCGCGGCGTCGGCCAGCACGATGATCGACGGGATGACCCAGATCAGGTGGTGCGACCAGGAGATCGGGCTGATCACGTTGGCGGTGAGCCCGACCAGCGTGAACGCGGTCAGCTCGTCGCCGTCGGCGCGGGCGCTCATCGCCCGGGACAGGCCCAGCGCCAGGATCAGCACCGAGAACGCCAGCCAGAGCAGGCCGGGCGTCTCGATCGAGTCGTAGAGCCGCGCCAGCAGACCGGCGAGGGACTGGTTGGCGGTCATGTCCGCCGCGCCGACCCGCTCGGTCTGCCAGAGCACGCCGGTGAAGTACGCGCGGGACTCCTCACCGAGCACGCCGAACGTCGCGATGGTCACGCCGATCGTGGTGCCCACAGCGGTGAGCGCGGCCCGCCACTGCCGGGTGAGCATCAGGTAGGCCACGAACAGCGCCGGGGTGAGCTTGACCGCTGTGGCGAGCCCGATGCCGACACCGGCCCAGGCGCCGCTGTAGACGAACCGGGCCAGCGGCGAGTCGGCCGTCTCGTAGTGGGTGCCCCGCTTGGCCCGCCAGCGCAGGCCCACCATGTCCGCCATGATCAGCGCGAACAGCAGCAGGTTGACCTGCCCGTAGCCGAGCGTCTCCCGGGACGGCTCGATGGCGACGGCGAGCGGGGTGGCGATGCCGACGGCGAACCAGAGCGGCCAGCCGAGGCGGTCCACGATGGGGCGTAGCAGCGCGGCGAGGACGACGGCGAGCGCGCCGATGCTGGCGAGCGCGTTGACGAAACCGGCGCCGTCCACCGGCAGCCACGTCATCGGCAGCATGACCAGGGCGGCGAACGGCGGGTAGGTGAAGCCCAGCGTGGTCGACGGTGCGACGAAGTCGTACAGCTCGTTGCCGCCGGCCCACCACAGCACCGCGCCGTGGTAGATCTTCATGTCGAAGAAGTTGTACGGCCGTCCGAAAGCGCCGATGGCGAGCCACGCGGCGTACGAGACGACGGCGACGACGCCGAGGCGCACCACGATCCGGCGGTCGACGCGGGAGGTCGGGGCGAGGCGGTTGGTCCGTCTACCGACTGTCGTCGGCATGGCGTGGCCACCCCCGTACCAAGGTCGTCGTACCCGTCCAGGTCCAGCACGGAGCCTAGAACGGCGCCTCACGTTGCTGCCTCCCGCGTTACGCGACCGTGTCCGATCCCACACGTGTTTGCGACATTTCCACCGCGTTAACGGGTCTCGGACGGTTCAGGTGATTGATGGCCTTGCGGGGGTGGTGGGTCGTACGAAATGCCTGGTCAGCCGGGCATGCGGCGGGCGGTGGCTGCGGAGCGTACGGCGATCTTCGCCTCGCGACGAGCGGTGCGGACCGCGCGTTTGACCGACCGGCGTGAGTGGTCGATGCGGTGGCCGGCGCGCCAGCGCAGGCCCGGCTTGCCCTCGGTGTCGGCGGCGGCGAGGAGGAGGCCACCGAGCAGGCCGAGGTTCTTCAGGAAGTGGACCTGGTTGTTGTTGCGCGCGGCCGGGTCGTCGTTGTTCCAGAAGGCGTGCCCGGCGGCGGTGGTCGGGATCAGGGAGCCGGCGAGCACCAGCGCGGCCGGGCGGGTGAACCGGCCGGTGGCGAGCATCAGGCCGCCGACGAGTTGGGTGGCGGCGTTGGCGCGGATCAGCGAGACCGTGTCGGTGGGGATTCGGGGGTGCACGTTCCGGATCAGCGGGGCGACCTTCCCGGTGACCGGTTCCGCGGCCTGCACCAGGCGTTCCGGGTTGCGCAGGTTGCGGGCGCCGCTGACCACGAAGATGCCGCTCAACATGACTCGGGCGAGGGAGCGCACGGGCTTCATGGCTCAGTCTTACCCCGTCGGGGGCGTCGTCATCCCCGCAACACACGAAAGGTATCGGCCGACGTGGACGTCCGAACGGTATCGATTTCAGCGACCGTCGCGGATGGACCGGTCGCGTTCGGTAAGGTCGCGCGGGTGACGACGCTGCGACTGCGCCCGGAGGGCCCCGCCGACGAGGCGCCGGTGGCCCGGGTGCTGGCCGCCGCCTTCGCCCGCCCCGACGTGGCCACCCCACCGGAGGTCGGTCTGGTCGAGGAGTTGCGGCACAGCCCGGCGTGGATTCCGGAGCTGGCCGTGGTCGCCGAGTACGGCGGCGAGGTGGTGGCGTACGCGCTGCTCACACGCGTCGGTGTACGCACCGACGACGGTCGTACGTGGCCGGCGCTCGCCCTGGGTCCGGTGGCGGTGGCGCGGCACCGGCAGCGGCTGGGGCACGGCACGGCGGCGGTGCAGGCGGCGCTGGACGCCGCGACGGAGCTGGGCGAGCGGCTGGTTGTGGTGCTGGGCGACCCGGCCTACTACCGGCGGTTCGGGTTCGGCCCGGCGGACCGGCTGGGGCTGACCAGCCCCTGGTCCGGGCTGGGGGAGCCGTGGCAGGCGCTGGTACTGCCGCCGTCGGCGAGCGGCGAGCCGTCACCGCCGGCCGGCGAGGTGGTCTTCCCGCCACCGTGGTCGCGGGTCTGAGGCCGTTTCAAGAGCAGCGGTCAGGCGGGCTGGGTACGCAGGTAGCGGCCGAAGTGCGGCACGGTGAACGCCACCGTCCCCCGCTCGCCGGAGTAGATCAGCCCCTTCTTGATCAGCGCGTCACGCGCCGGGGAGAGGCTGGCCGGCTTGCGGCCGAGCGCGCGGGCGATCTCGGCGGTCGGCACCGCCGCGTCCATGTCGTCCCGGCCGCCCTCCTCACCGTCCACCAGCGCCAGCGTCGCCATCGCGCGCATGTACTCGCGTTCGGCAGGGGTGGCCCGTTCGAACCGGGAGCCGAAGAACCCCACCGCCAGTTCGGCCTCCGCCTCGGGCGCGGCCACCCGGACGTCCGCCGCGGTGATCGGTGAGCGGGGCGCGTGGTCCCAGGTGGCCTTCCCGTACGCCTGGACGAAGTAGGGATAGCCACCCGACTTCTCGTAGAGCAGGTCGAGCGCCTTCTGCTCGTACTCGACCTGCTCCCGCTCGGCCGGCGCGCAGAGCGCCTGGTCGGCGGCGATCCGGTCGAGCCGGTCGATGCGCTGGTAGCGGTAGAGCCGCTCGGAGTACGACTTGGCGGCGCTGAGCACGGCCGGCAGGTGCGGCAGACCCGCGCCCACGACGATGAGCGGCGCGCCGAGCTGGGACAGCTCGTGGCAGGCGGCGCAGAGCGCGGAGACGTCCTCGGCGCCGACGTCCTGCATCTCGTCGATGAAGATCGCGATGCCGGTGCCGACGTCGGTGGCGACCGCCGCCGCGTCGCTGAGCAGCTCGACAAGGTCGATCTCGATGTCGCCGGAGTCGGCGCGTCCGCTGCTCGCCGGTACGTCGATGCCGGGCTGCCAGCGGTCGCGCAGCTTGGGCGCCGCGCCGCCCCGACCGGTGGGCGCGGAGCGTTGCGCGAAGGCCTTGAGGACGCCGAGGAACGCGTCGATCCGGTCCGGGGCGCGGTGCCGGGGCGCGAGTTCGCGGACCGCCATGTGCAGCGCGGCGGCGATCGGGCGGCGCAGTGACTGGTCCGGCCGGGCCTCGATCTTGCCGGTGCCCCAGAGGTGGTTGATCGCCTCGGAACGCAGCGTGTTGAGCAGGACCGTCTTGCCGACTCCCCGCAGGCCGGTGAGCATCAGGCTGCGTTCGGGGCGACCACGGGCGATCCGTTCCAGCACCACGTCGAAGACGTCCAGTTCCCGCCCCCGCCCGGCGAGTTCGGGCGGGCGCTGCCCGGCGCCCGGTGCGTACGGGTTGCGGACCGGATCCACGAATCGCACAGTATCGGGTTCTCTAGCGACCAGGCTAGATGCGCGTAGAGGCGGCTACCGCGTGTCGGCCTCGATACAAAACTAGGGCTGTCTAGCGTGGATGCTAGACAGCCCTAGTTTTGGTTACCGACAGGCGGACAGGGTCAGCGGCGCTTCAGGCAGAGCACGAAGTCGAGCGTGTCCAGCTCGCTGTCGAAGAAGTACCAGTCGGTGTAACCGGCCACCTTCCCGCACTTGGCCTCCGCGTCCTTCTTGCCGCTCGTCGCGCCGTCGATGCGGCGCAGCACCTCGTACGTCTTCGGGGCGCAGTCGGCGATCACCAGCTTCGGCTGGCCGCCGCCACCCTCGTTGGCGACGCACTGGCCCGCCTTGACGAAACGCGGATCGGTCGACGAGGCCGGAGCCGCCGTCGTAGGCGTCGTGTCGGCCGGCTCGCTCGGCGGCGCGGCCTCGCCGGTCGGATCCGCGGCCGGTCCAGTGGCGGCCGTGGTGCCGCCGGTCGGCGTCTGCTCGTCCCGGCCCAGCATCCAGTACGCCCCGGCGCCGCCCAGCAGCAGCACGGCCAGCACGATCACCACCACAAGCAGCGGGCCCTTCCCGCGCTTCGGCGGCGGCGTCGGCTCGGCGTACGGCGGCTGACCACCCCCGTACTGCGGCCCGGCATAGAGGTCACCCGGGTGACCCTGCTGCGGGGACCAGGCCGGGCCCGGCTCGAAGCGCTGCGTCGGCGGCCCGTACTGATCGGCCGGCGGGCCGTACCGGTCGGCGGGCCCGTACTGCTGGGTGGGCGGCCCGTACTGGTCGGGCGGGCCGTACTGGTCGGCGGGCGGCCCGTACGGCTGCGCGCCCGGCGGGCCGTACCGCGGATCCGGCTGCGGGGCGTAACGCGGGTCGCCCTGCGGAGCGTAGCGGGGGTCGGGCTGCGGGGCGTAGCCGTCGTCGGGCCGTCCCCAGGGGTCGGGAGAGCCGCCGCCCGGTGGACCGAAGTTCGACATGAACGCCTCCTGCGTACGCCAGTGCTGAGAGGCCGGCCACCAACTGGGGACGCCGACGCCGTGGCCACCGTAGCGTGGACAGACGATGAGCTCACGCCCCACGAGTGCGACGAACGTCGTCGATTCCGCGACGCCGCCGGCCCGCACCGCGCTGATCTGGACCGCCCTCGTGCTGGTCTACCTGCTGTGGGGCTCGACGTACCTGGGCATCCGGGTGGCCGTCGAGTCCCTGCCGCCACTGATCTCCGCGGCGATGCGGTTCGCCGGCGCGGCCGTGGTGCTCGCCGTCGTGCTGCGCCTGCGGCGGGGACCCGGCGCGCTGCGGGTGCCCGCGCGTCGCGTCGGCTCCGCCGCGCTGATCGGCGTGCTGCTGCTCGCCGGCGGCAACGGTCTGGTGGTGCTCGCCGAGTCCGGCCCGCCCGGGACCGCCGTACCGTCCGGTGTGGCGGCGCTGCTCGTCGCCACCGTGCCGCTGCTCGTGGTGCTGCTGCGGACGACGGGCGGGGACCGGCCGCGACCCTGGACGTTCCTCGGGGTGGCGCTCGGCTTCGCCGGTCTGGTCCTGCTCGTGCTGCCCCGCGACGGGGTCGACGGCGTGCCGGTGGCGGGCGCGCTGACTGTGGTCGCCGCGGCGACGAGCTGGTCGGTCGGCTCGTACCTGTCCGGGAAGATCCTGATGCCCGCGGACCCGTTCGTGGCCACCGTCTACGAGATGGTCGCCGGCGCGGCGGTGCTCGCGCTCGTCGGCGTGGCCCGGGGTGAGCTGCGCGGCTTCTCCTTCGCGGAGGTGACCGGCCGGTCCTGGGCGGCGATGGCCTACCTGATGGTGGCCGGATCCCTCGTCGCCTTCACCGCGTACGTCTGGCTGCTCGCCCACGCGCCGATCTCCCTGGTCTCCACCTACGCGTACGTGAACCCGGTGGTCGCGGTGGCACTCGGCGCGTTGTTCGTCGCCGAACCGATCACCTCGCAGGTGCTGATGGGCGGCGCGGTCATCGTGGTCGGCGTCGCGGTGGTGGTGAGCACCGAGCGTCCCCGCCGGTCCCCGCCACCAGCCGTCGACGGGACGGCCGGGGAGCCCGCCGGGCGGTAGCGTCCCCGCCCGTGTCGGCGCTGCTGGTGACGGGGATCGCCCTGCTCGGCGCACCAGCCGGGTGGGTGGCGGTGCCGGCCGGCCGGTCGCTCGTCGCGGTTCCCCCTGGCGGCGCTCCGCGCCGGAGCACGCTCGCCCTGGTCGGTGTCGTGGTGTTCGGCGGGCTCGCCGCCACCAGGGGCACCGACCCGGCACTGCCCGCGCTGCTGCTGGTCGCCGCCGCCGGGCTGGTCCTCACGGTCACCGACCTGACCGCGCTGCGGCTGCCCGATCCGCTCGTCGGCGTGGTCGCGCTCGGCGGCGGGCTCGGCCTCACCGCGGCCGCGACGGCGACCGGCGAACCGCGCCGCCTGGCCGTCGCGGTGGCCGGGGCCGCGCTCTCCTTCATCGGGTACGCGCTGCTGGCGCTGCTGCCTCGCGCCCGGCTCGGCTTCGGCGACGTGAAGCTCGCCGCCGCGCTCGGGCTGCCGCTGGGCTGGCTCGGCTGGCCGGCGCTGCGGCTCGGGCTGCTCCTGCCGCACGTGCTCGCCGGAGTCGCGGTGCTGGTCCTGCTCGCCGCCGGCCGGGTACGCCGGGACACGCCGGTGCCGTTCGGCCCGGCGCTGCTCGGCGGCGCGTGGCTCGCCGCCGTCCTCAACTGACCTGCGCGGTCGGCCGCGCGCCACGGGCGGTCAGATCAGCCGGAGCTGGTGGTCCTTCGGGCGGCGGGGCTCGGTTGCGTCCAGGCGCTCGAACAACGCCGGGTCAATTACATCGAGGAACGGCGACGGGCGGGTGTCGCGTTCCGCGCCGTGCCGGGCGCGGCGGCCCGCGTGGCTGACGTAGAGCCGGTCCTGCGCCCGGGTCAGCCCGACGAAGAACAGCCGCCGCTCCTCGGCCACCGCGTCGTCGTCCGGCTCGGAGCCGGGCCAGCGCAGCGGCAGCAGGCCGTCCTCGGCGCTGACCAGGAACACCACCGGGAACTCCAGGCCCTTCGCGGCGTGCAGCGTGAGCAGCGTGACCGCCTCGGCGCGCGGGTCCAGCGCGTCCACCTCCGCGCCGGTGGCGAGCTGGTTGAGGAACAGCTCCAGGTCGTCGCCGCAGCGCCGGGCCAGCGGGGTGAGCAGGTCCACCGCGGTGCGGACGTCCTCGGGGCGTACCGCGCCGGAACCGTCGAGCGTGGGCACCGCGAAGCGCTCGGCCAGGATCTGCCCGGCCTGGCGTACCCGGGCGGCGAGCGAGCCGTCAAGACCGGCGTGGCGCAGTTCGCGGGCGATCGCCGGCACGCCGGGACGGTCGCGCAGCCGGTCGTGCGAGCGCTTCTGCACCGGGATGTTCGCCCGGGCCAGCGCGTCCACGATCGGTGCGGCCTGAGCGTCGGTGCGGTACAGCACCGCGATGTCGGAGAAGGACAGCGAGGTGGCCCGCCCGTCGATCCGCCCCGAGTCCAGCGAGCGGTGGGACAGGCCGCCGACCAGCTCGTCCACGGTACGGGCCACGAAGTCGGCCTCGTCGTGGGCGGAACTCGCCGCGTACCGGCCGACCAGCGGCGCCTCCGGGTCGAGGCGGGCCGGGTCGAGGCGCCGGCCGCGCACCAGCGACGACGGCGCGATGGCCTGCACGGCGGCGGCCAGGATCGGCGCCGAGGAACGGTAGTTGCGGTTCAGGCGGACCAGCCGGGCGTCGGTGAAGTCCTGCGAGAAGCGCAGGAAGTAGCCCACGTCCGCACCCCGGAACGAGTAGATCGCCTGGTCCGGGTCGCCGATCGCGCACAGGTTGCCGTCCGGCGGGCTGAGCAGCCGCAGCAGGTCGTACTGCACCGCGTCGACGTCCTGGTACTCGTCGACGAAGATCCACTTCCACCGCTCGCGGTACTCCCGCACCAGCTTCCGGTCCCCCTTGAGCAGGGCCACCGGCAGCGTCAGCAGCTCGTCCAGGTCGACCAGGTCCCGCTTGCGCAGCAGTGCCACGTACCGCTCGTCGTCGTCACCGGCCTCGGCGCGCGCCGCCGCCCGGTCCGCGTCGTCGGCGATCCGGAAGTCCGCCGGCAGCCCGGCCGCCGCCGCGTTCTCCCGCAGCACGGTCAGGCCGAGCGAGTGGAACGTGCCGACTGTGACGTCCTCGGCGACCGGGCCGAGCAGCCCGTCCAGCCGGTGCCGCAGTTCCTCGGCCGCCCGCCGGGTGAACGTGATCGCCAGGCACTGGTCGGGGAAGACGTTCAGCTCCGCGCAGAGGTACGCGATCCGATGGGTGAGCGTCCGCGTCTTGCCGGTGCCCGGACCGGCCACGATGAGCAGCGGACCACCCGGCGCCGACGCGGCCACCCGCTGCATCGCGTCCAGCCGGTCCAGCAGGCCGGTGCCGACCTCCTCCATCCCGGCGAGCATCGGCTCGAACGGCTCGTGCGGGGACGGCGGCGGCGCGATCGGGGGCGCGGGCGGCGGCGTGCGCTTCGGCTCGGGCCGGGCCGCCGCCGGGCGCTTGGCCTTCGGCTTCGGCGCCGGCTCCGCCGGCCGCCGCTGCGCGGGCACCGGTACGTCGAACAGCGTCTCCTGCCCCGCGCGGGCACCCGAGGCGCCCAGCTCCGCCGGGTCGAACAGCGTAATCACGCCGTACTCGCCGTCGTAGCCCGGCACCCGGCGCACGTCGCCGCGGCGCAGCCGGCCGATGCCCTCCGCGAGCAGCTCGCCGCCGACCCGGCCGATCTCCTCGATCGGGGTACGCGTGAGGATCTCCAGCTCCGGGCCGAGCGCGGCGATCAGCTCGTTGAGCTTGCCCTCGACCTTCTTCGACCGCGCGCCGACCCGGTTCAGCTCACCCAGGATCTCGGCCAGCGGCACCAGATGCGTCACCTCGCGCGCGTGCGCCGGACGGTGCCCCACCGGCCGGTCCGCCAGCTCCTCGACCCGGCTGAGTACGCCCACTGTCAGCGGCTTGCCGCACTCCGGGCAGCGCCCACCCGCCTCGCGGGTCCGCTCCGGCGACCAGTTCACGCCGCACAGGCGGTGCCCGTCGGCGTGGTACTTGCCCTCCTCCGGGAAGAACTCCACGGTGCCCGCAAGACCGTCGCCGGTCCGCAGCGCCTCGCGGATCGCGAAGTAGTCGCGGGCGGCGGTCAGGACCGTCGCCTCCCGGGCCAGCGCGGGCGGCGAGTGCGCGTCCGAGTTCGACACCAGCTGGTAGCGGTCCAGGCTGCCGACCCGCCAGTTCATCTCCGGGTCGGACGACAGACCGGTCTCCACCGCGAAGATGTGTTCGGCCAGGTCGGCGTAGCAGTCGGCGATCGCGTCGAAGCCGGACTTCGAGCCGAGCGCGGAGAACCAGGGCGTCCAGATGTGCGCCGGCACCAGGTAGCCGTCCGGGCTCGCCTCCAGCGTGATCTCCAGCAGGTCGCGGGAGTCAAGCCCGAGGATCGGCCGGCCGTCCGAGCCGAGGTTGCCGATCCGGCCCAGCGCGGTGTTGAACCGGGCCACCGCGTCCAGGTCCGGCAGGTAGATCAGGTGGTGCACCTTGCGGGTGCGGTCGTCACGCTTGTAGATCGTGGAGATCTCCACGCTCAGCATGTACCGGACCGGGTCGGCCTCCGCCTCGCTTGCGAGCCGGGGCGGCAGCCGCCGGGCGACGTCCCGCTCCGCCTCGGGCGAGAGCCGGTACAGGCCCGGCTCGGCCGGGTGCAGCGTCTCCCGCAGGTGGTCGTACCAGGCGGGATGGGTGAAGTCGCCGGTGCCGAGCACGCCGATGCCCTTGCGCCGGGCCCACCAGGCCAGGTTCGGCAGGGTCAGGTCGCGGCTGCACGCGCGGGAGTACTTCGAGTGGATGTGCAGATCCGCGACGTACGGCGGGAGGCCACCGGGGGGTGCGGCGCTGAACGGAGGCACGCCGCATCCTGTCACGTCCGGTCCCCCGCCCGCCCGTCGCCACGCGTACGGGTGACCTGAGCAATGCGGTGCTGGACTCGGCGGCCCATGCACGCTATTGAGCGCGCAGCTCGACGAGCGTCACCTGGGGAGGCGCGCCCACCCGCACCGGCGGGCCCCAGAAGCCGGCGCCGTTCGTGACGTAGACCTTCGTGCCGTCGACCTCGCCGAGACCGGAGACGACCGGCTGTTCGAGCTTCACCGCCAGGTTGAACGGCACCATCTGGCCGCCGTGCGTGTGCCCGGAGAGTTGCAGGTCGACGCCGAACTTCGCCGCCTCCTGCGCGGCCACCGGCTGGTGCGCCAGCAGCACCACCGGGCGGCTCGGGTCGCGGTCGCCGAGGGCGGCGGCGTAGTCGGCGGGCGCGGCCACCCCGGTGCCGGCGGCGCTCACGTCGTTCACCCCGGCCAGGTCCAGCACACCGCCCCGGGCCTGGATCTCCTGCCGCTCGTTCTGAAGCACCCGCAGGCCGAGCCGGTCCACCTCGCGGACCCACTCCTCGACGCCCGAGTAGTACTCGTGGTTGCCGGTGACGAAGAAGCTGCCGTACCGGGACTGCAGGTCGCGCAGCGGTTCGGCGGCCTCGCCCAGCTCGGCCACCGTGCCGTCGACCAGGTCGCCGACCACCGCGACCAGGTCGGCGTCCATCCGGTTGATCATCGCGACGATCCGCTCGGTGTGCGCTCTGCCGCGCAGCGGCCCGAGGTGGATGTCCGAGACGGTGGCGATACGCAGGCCGTCCATGCTCCGGGGCAGCTTGGCCAGCGGGATCTGCACCCGGTCGAGCCGCGGCGGGCCCATCGCGGTGCGTACGCCGTACCCGGTGACGCCGGCGGCGGTGAGCCCGGCGAAGATCGCCGCCCCACGGGCGAGCAGCAACCGCCGGGAGGGGTCGTGGTCCGGCGCGGGGGTGCCGGCCGGGGGCACGTCGGCGTTGTCGACCGGCGGCGTCGTCGCACCCTCCGCCGTCGCCGCGCCCACGAGTGCGGGCTCGGGCTCCGGGCCGGCGGCGACCGCCGCGCGGGCCCGGCGGCGCAGCACGAGCCGGACGACAGCGGTCGGCACCTCCAGCACCAGCAGCAGCACCAGCAGGTAGAACATGAGCGCGACCCAGAGGTAGCCCGGCCAGGCCAGCCAGTACCAGCCGCTGCGGGTGCCCGCCATCGTCACCGGTACGAGCACCGCCAGCGCCGCGATCGCCACGCCACCGGCCCGGCGCCACCGCCCGGGACGCGTGGTGTCCCGGACCAGCCGCTGCCACAGGTAGAAGTGGATCAGGCCGATCACGAGCACGACGAAGCCCAGGAATGTCGCCATGGCCAGCACGTGTGCCCCCCTCAGCCGCCCGCGAAGGGCGGCAGCACGTCCACCGTCACCCCGGCCGGCAACAGTGCCCGTCGATCATGACAGGCCACGCCGTCGACCAGGAAACTCGCCGCCTTCAGCACCACCGCGAGGCGTTCGCCGTGCCGGGCGGCCAGTTCATCGAGGAGTTCGTCCAGGGACACGCCCGCGGATGCGGTCTCCTCGGGTCGTCCGGCGGCCGCGCGGGCGCCGGCGAAGTAGCGGACTGTGAGCTCCACCCTCAGCCTCCGATCGCCGACATCGAGCGCGCGGGCTGGAGGAACGTCGGGTCGTCGATGCCGTGCCCGGCCCGCTTGGCCCACATCGCGGACCGCCAGCGCCGGGCCAGCTCCTCGTCGTCCGCGCCGGCGCGCAACGCGCCGCGCAGGTCCGACTCCTCGGTGGCGAACAGGCAGTTGCGCACCTGGCCGTCGGCGGTGAGCCGGGTGCGGTCGCAGTCGCCGCAGAACGGCCGGGTCACACTGGCGATGACCCCGACCCGGGCCGGCCCGCCGTCCACCAGCCACGTCTCGGCCGGTGCCGCGCCCCGCTCGGACGGGTCCGGCGTCAGCGCGAACGCGGCGTGCAGGGAGGCCAGGATCTCGTCGGCGGTGACCATCGTCGATCGGTCCCAGCCGTGCTGCGCGTCGAGCGGCATCTGTTCGATGAACCGCAGCTCGTAGCCGTGCGCGAGCGCGAACCGGAGCAGCGCGGGCGCCTCGTCGTCGTTCGTGCCCCGCATCAGCACCGAGTTGATCTTCACGGGGGTCAGCCCGGCTTCCGCCGCGCCGGCCAGGCCGGCGAGCACGTCGCCGAGCCGGTCGCGGCGGGTCAGCGCGGTGAACCGGTCCCGGTCGAGGGTGTCGAGCGAGACGTTGACGCGGTCCAGCCCGGCCGCGCGCAGCGCGGACGCCATGCGGGCCAGGCCGATGCCGTTCGTGGTCAGCGAGATGCGCGGCCGGGGCGTGAGCGCGGCGACCGCCGCCACGATGCCGGGCAGGCCGGGCCGGATGAGCGGCTCACCGCCGGTGAAGCGCACCTCGGTGATGCCGAGCCGGGTCACCGCGACACCCACCAGCCGGACGATCTCGTCGTCGCTGAGCAGTTGCGGACCGGACAGCCAGGGCAGGCCCTCGGCCGGCATGCAGTAGGTGCAGCGCAGGTTGCACTTGTCGGTGAGGGAGACCCGAAGGTCCCGGGCGACACGGCCGTACCGGTCGGCGAGAACGCCGTCGGTCGTCGTCCGGGGGGTGCTCATCGGTCGACCGTAGCGCGGTCGAGCCCGCGGAGGGCGGCACGAGCGGTGGAACCCACGGCGTCCGCGTACGCCGCGCCGAAGATCGCGGCGTGCACGAGCAGCAGATGCAACTGGTGCAGCGGCACCCGCTCCCGCCACCCGTCGGCGAGCGGCCACGCCTCCCGGTAGGCCGCCATGATCCGGTCCAGGTGCGGCGGGCCGCCGAACAGCGCGAGCTGCGCCAGGTCGGTCTCGCGGTGGCCGCCGTGCGCGGCCGGGTCGACCAGCCACACCCGGTCGTCGGCGCCCCAGAGCAGATTGCCCGGCCAGAGATCGCCGTGCAGCCGGGCCGGCGGCTCGTCACCACCGAACTCACCGATCCGGTCGACGACCTGCTCGACGAGCGCCACCCCGGCGCTGTGCAGCGCGCCACGGTCGACCGACAGGCGCAGGTAGGGCAGGAGTCGGCGCCGGGCGAACCAGTCCGGCCAGGGACCGGGGTCGGGCGTGTTGTCCTGCGGCAGCGAACCGATGAACCCCGGCCAGTCCGCACCGAACGCGGGCGCGCCGGCGCGGTGCAGCCCGGCCAGGTCGCGGCCGAACGCCTCCGCGGCCTCCGGCGTCGGCTCGCCGGGCTCCACCCAGTCGAGCGCCAGCAGGTCGGGCAACACGACGAACACATCCGGTACGGGCACCGAGCCGGCCTCGCGCAGCCAGCGCAGCCCGGCCGCCTCGGCGGCGAAGAAGCCCTCCGGCAGCGGACGCGCGGCCCGTTCCGGCCACGTCTTGGCGAACACCGAGTGCCCGTCGTCCAGCGTGAGCCGGGAGGCGGCGCAGATGTCACCACCGGAGACCGGCGTCTCCCGGATCCGCTGGTGGGTCAGGAAGGTCGGCAGGTGCTCCGGGTGTGCCCGCAGGTACGCCAGGTCCATGTGCGCAAGGTAGCCGGTACCCCGGACATCCGTGTGCCGAGCGACGCCGCCGATCGCCACTGAGCTGTACAGATACGCTCCGTATCTGTGGACGGACGGCGTGTCGTCCACAGGGGCGGACGCGGTGGCACTGCACCGCCCACGCTCCCGGCATGAACTCCACCGAGCCAGCGCGCCTCTCCGTCCGCTCGCCGGCCGACATGGTCGCGGCCGTGCCCTACCTGCTCGGCTTCCACCCCGCCGACAGCGTCGTGGTGGTCGCGGTACGCGGCCGCCGCGTCGTCTTCGCCGCCCGAGGCGACCTGCCCGCACCGGGCGCCGACCCCGGCCCGGCGGCCCGGCACCTGGCGCAGGTGGTGGCCCGGCAGGACGCCGACGCCGCCACAGTCGTCGGCTACGGTCCGGCCGCCCGGGTGACGGGGATCGTGGACGCGATCGGTGACGCGCTGACCGCCACCGGGCTGGTGGTCCTCGACGCGCTGCGGGTCACCCACGGGCGCTGGTGGTCGTACCTGTGCGCCGAGCCGTCCTGCTGCCCGCCCGAGGGCACCCCGTACGACCCGGCCGCCAGCGAGGTCAGCGCGGCTGCCGTGTTCGCCGGTCAGGTCGCGCTGCCCGACCGGGCCGCGCTCGCGGCACAGGTGTCCCCGCTCGACGGGCCGGTCCGGCTCGCCATGCGCCGGGCCACCGCTCGGGCCCGTCTCCGCCTGGCCGCGCTCACCGGATCCCCGTCCGCATCATCGGCCGGAAGCCAGGTGAGCGGCGTACCGGCCGACGGCTCCGGGTCGGGCGGACAGTCGCCGGTCCCGGCCGACGGCCCCGGATCGGACGGGGAACTGCCGGTTCCGGCGGACGGTCCGGCATCGGGTGCGGCGCCGCGTGCGGTGCGGGCGGCGGGCACGGCAGCCGTGCGAGCCGCCTTTCGCCGCCAGCGGCGCGGCGAGCGGCTGGACGACGACGAGGTCGCCTGGCTGTCAGTGCTCCTCGTCCACGTCGCGGTACGCGATCACGCCTGGTCGCGCACCGACGGCCGGGACGAGGACATCAGCCTCTGGACGGACGTGTTGCGACGCGCCGAGCCGGACCTGATCGCCGCGCCGGGCTGCCTGCTCGCGTTCGCCGCGTGGCGCTCGGGGCACGGGGCACTGGCCGCTGTCGCCCTGGAACGGGTTTTGTCCGCCCACCCCGGCTACTCGCTCGCGGTGCTGCTCGACGAGGCGCTCCGGCGCGGAGTCGCCCCGTCCGCGCTGGACGGCCGGGGCGGTTCGAACGACGGCGCGGTGCTGCGGCGCCGCCGACGCCGGCCACGCGGATGAGCGCCCGCCGGGCCGGCCACGTCCGCGATCCCGGTGCCGTCAGCCGGCGACGCGCGCCGCCCCGGTGTAGACGTTCATGGTCGGTCCGCGCAGGAAGCCCACAAGCGTCATTCCGGCCTCCTCGGCCAGTTCGACCGCGAGCGTGCTCGGCGCGGACACCGCCGCGAGCAGCGGCACGCCCGCCATCCACGCCTTCTGGGTGAGTTCGAAGCTGGCCCGTCCGGAGACCAGCAGCACGTGCCCGGCCAGCGGCAGCCGCCCTTCCCGGGTGGCCCAGCCGAGCACCTTGTCCACCGCGTTGTGCCGCCCGACGTCCTCGCGCAGCACGACGAGTTCCCCGGCGGGGGTGAAGAGGCCTGCGGCGTGCAGGCCGCCGGTGCGGTCGAAGGCACGCTGCGCGGCACGCAGCCGGTCCGGCAGCCCGGCCAGCAGGTCGGCGGTGACCACCAGCGGGTCGTCCTGCACCGCGAACTGCGAGCGGGTGCGTACCGAGTCGATGCTCGCCTTGCCGCACACGCCGCACGAGCTGGTGGTGTAGAAGTTGCGCGACGGGTCGGTGACGGGCTCCGGAACGCCGGGCGAGAGCACCACGTCGACCACGTTGTACGTGTTCGGGGTCTCCGCCCCGGCGCAGAGCTGCGCGGTGTGCACGTCCTCCGCCGACCGGATCAGCCCTTCGGTGAGCAGGAAGCCGATGGCCAGGTCCAGGTCGTCGCCGGGGGTACGCATCGTCACCGCCAGCGGCCGGCGTCGACCCGGGCCGGCCGCGCCGACGCGGATCTCCAGCGGCTCCTCCACGGCCAGGGTGTCCTGCCGCCGGATCCGTCCTCGGCCGTCCCCGGCCGCGTCGAGGTCGATCCGCAGCACACCACGCCGATCAGTCGCCCGTCCCATGCCGCCATCCTCCCCGGCCACCCCGCCGCCCGCACCTCGCCCCAGGTCTTCCCACCCCCCACCCACCCCGGCCCCCGGCCGCCCCAGGGCCGGCCGGGGCCCGATGATCGACACCAGTTCGGCGAAGTGGCGGTATCGGAGGGCCCTGGATGCCACCACTTCGGCGGAAAGCAGTCGATCAACGTCGGAAAACCGCCGACAACGCCGGGCAGAGGTCCGAGCCGGGATGCGGCGACGTGGCTGTGGCTACTGTGAGGCGGTGACGGGGTACGCAGCGATCCTGCTCGCCGGTGGCGCGGCCCGGCGGATGGGCGGGGTGGACAAGCCGGCCCGGGCAGTAGGCGGCCGGCCGATGCTGCACCGGGTGCTGGATGCGGTGGCCGACGCGGACCAGCGGATCGTGGTCGGCTCGTCCGGCCCGCTGCCCAGGGGAGTCCGGACGGCCCGGGAAGAGCCGCCCGGGGGCGGTCCGGTGGCCGCCACGGCAGCCGGGTTGGCGTTGCTCGACCCCGGTACGACGACAGTCGCGGTGCTCGCCGCCGACCTGCCGCTGCTCACCACCGCGGCGGTGGCCGAGCTGCGACGCGCGCTCGCCGCCGCTCACTCCCGCGACGATCCACCGCCCGCGCTCGCCGCCCGTCACTCCCGCGACTACCCGCCGCCCGCGCTCGGCGCCGCAGCCGCCGGGCCAGAAGACGCACCTGCAGCCGCCGGGCCGGAAGACGTAGCCGCCGCCCGGCGGGAGGCGCTGGACGGCCGGTCCGCCGCGCTCGCCTGCTACGTGGACGGGGACGGCCGGCGCCAGCACCTCTGCGCCCTCTGGCGGGTACCGGCCCTGCGATCCGCCCTAGACCGGCTCGCCGCGACGCGGGACGGCTCGCTCGACGGGGCGCCGGTACGCGGGCTGCTGGCCGACCTCGCCGTACGCGAGGTGTCCTGGTCCGGCTCGGGGCCGCCGCCCTGGTTCGACTGCGACACTGACGAGGACGTACGCCGGGCGGAGGAGTGGACGAGATGACGGTGCTGGACGACTGGGTCACGGCGGTCTGCGCCGAGCTGGACCTGGACCCGGCGGGGGTGCCCGTGCCGACGGTGCTCGACGTGGCCCGGGACGTGGCCCACCAGGTGGTCCGGCCGGGCGCGCCGGTCACCGCGTACCTGCTCGGGCTGGCGGTGGGGCGCGGCGCGGACCCGGCCGCGGCGGCCGAGCGGCTCAGTGCGCTGGCCGGTTCCTGGCCGGTGGACCTGGGTGGTTCCACGCCTGAGGATTAGCGCCTCGCGCGGGATTCGGTCCCCTTCGCGCCTGGGTAGGGTGGCGGGAACGGACGGAGGCGATCATGACGGCGGACCACCCCTCGGAGCCGGTCGACGAGCCTGCCGGCGGCGCGCCGGAGCACCACGCCGCCGGCGCGACGCCGGCGCATCAAGCAACCGGCGGTACGCCGGAGCACCACGAGTCGATCCTGCTCGACGAGCCGACCACAGCCGATCTGCGGGCCAAGGTCACCGAGGCGTGGCGGGAGTTCGCCCGGGCGCTCGCCGACCGGCTGCGCGGGCTGCCTTCCGGCGGGCACCTGGAGGTCACGCTCGACCCGACCGCCTCGGGCACCGGCGACGCCGTCTACTCGGTGAGCGTGGACGCCGGCGGGGAGGGGCGTCTCTCGGCTCGCGCGGTCGGAAACGCCACGCTGCCGCAGGGCTACCGGCTGGACCGGGCGGCGGTGGCCGACATGGTGGCGCTCGGCTGGTCGCCGCCGGGCGTGGTGCCGGGTTCCGGCGAGCAGTTCGGGCTGGACTGCGGCACCGACGAGGCGACCCGGCTGGCCGCGGTGCTGTCCCGCACGCTGCGCGACGTCTACGGCGCCCCGCACCCGGCCTTCCTCGTCTACCTGGTGCACGACGCCGAGGGCGAGGCGCTTCCCGTGGAGCCGCTCGGTACCGCGCGCAGCGAGTTCGGCCCGGACCGCGACGTCGAGGCCGACCTGGACGAGGCGCTGGCCGCGGCGGCGGCCGCGCAGTCCGGCGAGAACGACGTGCTGGCCCTGGAGGAGCGGGTCCGCACCGTCGTGTCGACGATGCTGAAGTCCGCGTCCGACCAGCTCCAGGTCGACTCCGACGGCGACATCAACATCCGGGCCGGCTCGGCCATGGTCTTCGTCCGGGTGCGCGACAACCCGCCGCTCGTGGACGTCTTCTCGCCGGTGCTGACCGAGGTCGAGCCGACCGAGCGCCTCTACGTGAAGCTCTCCGAGCTGACCAACCGGATGCCGATCGGCCGGCTGTACTGCGCCGACGACACGGTGTGGGCCTCGATCCCGGTGTTCGGCCGCAACTTCCAGGCCACCCATCTGATGCTCGCGGTGCAGGTGATGACCGGTCTCGCCGACGAGTTGGACGACCGTCTGCACGGCGAGTTCGGCGGCAAGCGCTTCTTCGGCGAGGGCGACAAGCCGGCCCGGGCCGAGGAGCACCGCACCGGCATGTACCTGTGAGCGCTGCTCACCGCACGTCGAGCAGCGTCTTGCCCACGGTCTGACGGGCCTCGATCGCGGCGTGCGCGGCGGCGGCCCGTTCCAGCGGGAAGCGCTGCCCGATCAGCGGCCGCAGCCGCCCGGCCGCGCCCTCGGCGAGCGCCGCCTCGGTGAGGGCGCGCAGCTCGTCCGGGCCGGGCCGGGGGCGCAGCAGCGTCACCCCGCGCGCGGCTGCCGACTCGGCCGGGATGTCCGCCCAGGTGCCGCCGGCCAGCCCGAAGCTGAGCATCCGCCCGCCGCGGTCCAGCAGGTCGAACGCCTCCCGGGCGAGCGGCCCGCCGACGCCGTCGAACACCACGTCGACGGCGCCCACGGCGTCCCGGACCCGGTCGGTCCAGCCCGCCTGCCGGTAGTCGACCGCCACGTCGAGGCCGGCGGCGCGGAGCACGGCCACCTTCCGGGAGCCGCCGGCGGCGGCCACCACAGTCGCCCCGGCCGCCGCCGCCAACTGCGTGAGCAGCGAGCCGACGCCCCCGGCCGCCGCCTCCACCAGGACCCGGTCGCCTCGGCGCAGCCCGGCCGCCCGGGCCAGCATCAGGGCGGTCCGGCCGTCGGCCATCAGCGCCACCGCCGCGTCCAGCGGCAACCCCGGGGGTACGGGGACAGGCGCGCCCCGGTCGACGACGACGCGCTCGGCGTACCCGCCGGTGCCGCCGGTGGCGGTGACCACGACGCGGCCGGCGAGCGCCGGGTCGACGTCCGGTCCCAGCGCGGTGATCGTGCCGCCGACGCCGTTACCGGGAATCACCGGCAGTTCGGTGCCGAACGGCCCGAAGCCGCTGGCCCGGAACATCGTCTCGACGAACGTGATGTTCGCGTGTGCCACGTCGACGAGGACCTGGCCCGGTCCGGGTGCCGGGTCGGGTGCCGTCCCGGGCACGAGCACCTCCGGTCCGCCGAACTCCCGCAGCCACACCGCACGCATACCGCCCCCTCGCGTCTCGCCGGTCACGGGTGTCAGTGCACGACATGAAGCGGGGTTGAGGTCAAGGCGTGGACGGGCCGACGCCGGGGGACTCGACCAGCCGGGAGAGCACGATGGTGCTGCGGGACGAGGTGACGAACGATTCGGCGCGCAGCCGTTCCAGTGCCTCCTCCAGGTGGGAGATGTCCGCGGCGCGCAGGTGCACGAGCGCGTCCGCCTCGCCGGAGACGGTGTACGCGCCGACCACCTCGGGGTGGCGGCGGGCGGCGGCGCCGATCTGCGCCGGTGTGGTCCGGCCGGCGCAGAACAGCTCGACGAACGCCTCGGTGGTCCAGCCGACCGCGGCCGGGTCGACGACGGCGGTGAATCCCCGGATCACCCCGGCGGATCGGAGGCGGTCGACGCGTCGCTTGACGGCGGGGGCGGAGAGTGACACCCGGCTGCCGATGTCCGCATACGAGGCGCGAGCATCCGCGACGAGTAACGCAATGATTCGCTGGTCGACCGCGTCTATCTGCAACGTTCCGCTCCCGGGAAGCAATGCTTGTGGCTGTTACCAAAGTTGTACCGTACCTACTCTTGGTGACCGTGAACCAGCAGCGAGTCTCGCGAAAGCGGACATATCTCATGTGCTCGCCCGAGCACTTCACGGTCGAGTACGCGATCAACCCGTGGATGGACGTGACCACGCCGGTCGACGCCGACCTGGCGGTCAAGCAGTGGGACGGGCTGCGCGAGACGCTCGTCGGGCTGGGCCACGAGGTGAACCTGCTGACGCCCGCGGCGGGCCTGCCGGACATGGTCTACGCCGCGAACGGCGCGTTCGTGGTCGACGGCACGGTCTACGGCGCCCGGTTCAAGCACGAGCAGCGCTCCGCCGAGGCCGCCGCGCACCGCGCGTTCTACGAGCAGCAGGGCTGGCGGTTCATCGCGCCGAGCGAGACGAACGAGGGTGAGGGCGACTTCGCGTACCTGCCGGAGGCGCACGGCGGCCTGATCCTCGCCGGGTACGGCTTCCGGACCGAGCCGGCCGCGCACGCCGAGGCCCAGGAGGCGCTCGGGCGGCCGGTGGTCTCGCTGCACCTGGTCGACCCGCGCTTCTACCACCTGGACGTGGCGCTGGCCTCGATCGACGACGAGAACGTCGTCTACTACCCGGGCGCCTTCTCCGCCGCCAGCCAGAAGGTGCTGGCCCAGCTCTTCCCGGACGCGATCGTCGCGGACGACGAGGACGCGCTGGCGTTCGGCCTGAACCTGGTCAGCGACGGGCTCAACGTGGTGCTGAACAACGAGGCGACCCGGCTCGCCGGCAAGCTGAAGGCGGCCGGCTACCACCCGGTCCCGGTGGAGCTGGCCGAGCTGAAGAAGGGCGGTGGCAGCGTGAAGTGCTGCATCGCCGAGCTGCGGCACTGAGCCACGCTCGACGCCACGCCTCGGCGCGAAGGGCGGCCTCCCGGTGGGAGACCGCCCTTGCGCGCGTACGGGGGCCGGTCAGCCCAGCGTCGCCAGCTCGTTGATCACGACGTTGGAGAGCAGCCGGCCGTCGGTCTGCACCCGGCGCAGGTACCACTTCTGCTGCGGGGTACGGGTCTGGTTGAACTGCCAGGTGCCGCGCGGGCTGTCCACCTGGCCGACCTTGCCCAGCGCCAGGTTGACCTGCTGCGGCGAGGGGTTCCCCCCGGCCAGCCGGATCGCCTTGTCCAGTACCAGCGCGGCGTCGTAGGAGGCCATCGCGTACGTGGTGGGCGCCGAGTTGAACGTCTTCCGGTACGCCGAGGCGAAGATCCGGTTCGCGGTGTTGTTGAGGTCGGCCGAGTAGTTCAGCGCGGTCTCGATCCCGTACGTCTGGATGAGCTTGCGCTCGCGGCCCTTCTCGCCGTCGTCGAGCTGGTCGAGCGCGGTGCCCTCGGTGAGGAACCCGGGGGCGTAGATCGGACCCCGGTAGCCCTGGGCGTAGAGCTGCTTGACGAACTGCACGGCCTGCGCGCCGGAGTAGTGGCAGAACACCGCGTCCGGCTTGCGTTCGAGCGCCTTGCGGATCGGCCCCGAGTAGAGCGTCCGGGACGGGTTGGGGTCGTCCTCGGTGAAGATCGGGTCCTCGGTGAGCCGGCGGCCCCGCTCGTACGCGCGCCGCAGCCCTTCGATGACGTCCTGGCTGCCCGGGCCCCGGGTGCCGAAGATGGCGATCCGGCTGGAGGCGTCCAGCTTCTGGCGCAGGTACTCGCCGAGCGCCTCGCCGGGCTCGGTCAGCACGTACGAGGTACGCCAGATGTAGACGACGCCCTGGAGCGTCGACGGGGAGGCGTTGGAGCCCAGCAGGGGCACCCGGGCCTCCTCGACCGCGTCCTTGATACCGGTCATCACGGTGGGGCTGACCACGCCGGTGAGCGCGAGCACGCCCTCTTTGAGCAGCCGGTCGACGGCGGCCTTTCCGGTGGCGGCGGTGTCGCCCTCCTCGGCGGTCACGAGCGTGACCGGGTGGCCGGCGATCTGCTGGCCGCGCATGCTGAGGAAGAGCTGGAAGCCGTTGGTGATCTCGTCACCGATGGCCTTGTTCGCTCCACTGCCGGGCACGATCAGCCCGACTTTGATCGGGCTGCCGGATCCGGCCTGGTCCCCGGACTCGTCGTCCCCGGAGCCACAACCCGCCGCCAGTCCGGTGGTACCCAGCGCGGCCAGCAGTTGCAGCGCCCGCCTGCGGTTCATCTGTGCCACCGAATTTCCTTCCCGACGGGGTGGCCATGGTGCACACCCCTTCGGCGTTCTACCTGGTCGACGACGCTGCGTCAATGCCTTGAAGATCATCGTGAAGCGACCGCAACGCCGCCACCACCTGCGGCCACGCGGTGGAGCCCGGTGCGATCAGCCCGAAATGCTCGCATTCGGGCAGCTCAATGAGCGTGGCGGAGCCTCCGGCAGCGTGATCTGCGGCCACCCAGGACCGGCTGATCGCGATCGGAACCTGGATATCTTGATCACCGTGAATGACTACTGTGCGTGTTCGGATGGGTACCAATGTGGATGGATCGGCTGCCGCGTACCGGTCCGGCACGTCGTCCGGGCCGCCGCCGAGAAGCGCGGTCACCGCACCCTCGTCCAGGTCCAGCCGGTACGCCTGCGCGAGGTCGGCCACCGGCGCCAGCGCGAGCACCCCGCCGACCGTCTCCGGGGCGTGCGCGGCCGCGTACAGGGACAGGTGCCCGCCCGCGGAGTGACCGACCAGGATCGGCGGTACGGGCGCCACCCGGCCGGGCAGCGCGGCGGCGGCTAGTGCCGGCAGCGCGGCGATCCCGGCGCGGACGTCGGTGAGCGTGTGCGGCCAGCCACCGCCCGGCCGGCCGGTCCGCCGGTACTCGATCTGCGCGACCGGGTGGCCGAGCGCGGCCAGCGCCGCCGCCATCGGGCCGGTGTGGGCCCGGTCGTACTCCGCCCGCCAGAAACCGCCGTGCACCACGACCACGAGCGGCCGCGGCGGCCCGTCGCCGGCCGGCAGTCGCAGGTCGGCGCACTGGTCCGGGTGGTCGCCGTAGGAGACGGTGGCATCCGGGGGCGGGGACGGGCGGGTCAGCACCTCGCGTGGGTCGGAGAGCATGCGGCGACCGTAGCGTCCCCCGGACCGGCCGCGTGCACATGGTCGGCGTGGGTAAAGATGGGTGCCATGACCGAAGCGCACTCCGCCGGACACGACGACGAACAGGGCAACGATGGCATCCCGGGCACCGTGGTGGTGGTCGGGCCGGACGGCCGCCCGGTCGGCACGGTGCAGACCGACGAGGGCAAGGGCGAGGACCCGACCCGTCTGGTCGAGCAGCCGGCCAAGGTGATGCGGATCGGCAGCATGATCAAGCAGCTGCTGGAGGAGGTGAAGGCGGCGCCGCTCGACGACGCGAGCCGGCACCGGATGCGGGAGATCCACGAGCGCTCGATCGTCGAGCTGAAGGAGGGCCTCGCCCCCGAGCTGCGCGAGGAGCTGGAGCGGATCTCGCTGCCGTTCACCGAGCAGCAGGCGCCGAGCGAGGGTGAGCTGCGGATCGCGCACGCCCAGCTGGTGGGCTGGCTGGAGGGGCTGTTCCACGGCATCCAGGCCGCACTGGTGGCCCAGCAGATGGCCGCCCGCGTCCAGCTCGAGCAGATGCGTTCCGGCCGCCAGGCGCTGCCCAGCGGCCCGGGCGGCGTGATGCCGGGCATGCCGGGGATGCCCGGCGCCGGCGAGGGCCACGCGCCCGGCCAGTACCTGTGACCCGTCGGCCGGGGCGCCGCACGGTGCCCCGGCCGCTCAGTCCAGCTCGAAGACCTTCTCCAGGTACGCGGCCACGCCGTCCTCGGTGTTCGGCCCGGTGACCTCGTCGGCGATCTCCCGTACCGCCGGGTGGGCGTTGGCGACGGCCACCGCCCGTCCGGCCCAGGCCAGCATCGGCACGTCGTTGGGCATGTCGCCGAAGGCCACCACGTCCCGCTCGTCGACGCCGAGCCGCTCCGCGTACCAGGCCAGGCCAGCCGCCTTGGTCACGCCGGCGGCCGAGATCTCGATCAGCCCGCTGTACGACGAGTGGGTCGCCTCGGCCAGCCCCTCCAGCGCGCCCGCCACCACCTGGACGAACACGTCCGGGTCCTGCTCCCCGGCCCGGGCCAGCAGCTTCACCGCGGGCGCGGCCAGCAGCTCCTCCGGCGACTCGACGGCCCGGATCGCGTCGAGGTCGGCGTCCCAGCGCAGCGGGTAGTGCGCCTCGTGCCGCATCTGCCGGCTGTCCACGATCTCCACCGCGAAGCTCACCCCGGGCACCTCGGCGCGCAGCCGCCGGGCCACCTCCGCCAGCAGTTCCGGGGCGAGCGGGTCGGCCCGCAGCACCTGGTCGGTGGCCGGGTCGTACACCACCGCGCCGTTGGCGCAGATCGCCGGCAACGGCTCGGCGAGCTGCTCGTACACCATCTGGAGCCAGCGGATCGGACGGCCGGTGACCAGGACCACCGGCGTGCCGGCGGCGGCGATGCGGGCCAGCACCGCGGCGGTACGCGGGCTGAGCGTCCGGTCGTCGCGCAGCAGCGTGCCGTCGATGTCGGAGGCGACGAGCCGAGGTGGATCTTCCATCACCGGGAGAGTAGCCGGTCCAGGTAGACCGCGACGCCGTCGTCGTCGTTGCGCAAGGTGATCTCGTCCGCCGCGGCGCGTACCTCCGGGTGGGCGTTCGCCACCGCCACCCGGGCCCATCCCGCCCAGCCGAACATCGGCAGGTCGTTCGGCTGGTCGCCGAAGACCAGCACGTCGGCCGGGTCCACGCCGAGCCGTTCGGCGATGACGCTGAGCCCGCTGGCCTTGTCGGTACGCGGCGGGCAGATCTCGATGAAGCCGAGCCCGGCCTGGGTGAGCGTCGCCACGTCCGGCGGCACGATCGTCCGCGCCGCGGCCAGCAGCTCGTCCACGTGGTGGTCGGCGGTACGGGCGAACGCCTTGATCACGTCGCAGGAGAGGCACTCGACCCGGCTGCGGGCCTCGAACCGGTCCGGGTAGGGCCAGCTCGGGTGGTAGTCGCCCCAGAGCGGCGCGTCGTGTTCGTCCGACGCCTCCACCATGACCGTCAGCGGGCCGACGGCCGCCTCCAGGTCGGTGAGGATCCGGGCCAGCACCTCGCCGGGCAGCCGCTCGTCCCGCAGCACCAGGGGCCCCTCCGGGTCGCTCTGGTCCACCACCCGGCCGCCGCCGGCCATCACCAGGAAGTCGGCGGCCCGGATGTCGTTACGGGTGAGCTCGGTGAGGCGCGGTCCACGGCCGGTCGCGCCGACCACCGGGATCCCGGCGGACCGCACCCGGTCCAGCACCCGATGGGTGTACGCGGAGACGGTCTCGTCGCTGCGGACGAGCGTGCCGTCCAGGTCGGTGGCGATCAGCTTGGGCAGTCCCGGGCGGGTCATGGTTCCTCCTTCGCCCGCCGCCGTCACGCCGGCCGACCAGGTCCTCGGTGCCGCGACCATGGGACGGCGGGCAGCAACCGTATCTCGCGGAACGGGCGGCAACCACGGCTTTCCGGCGAATCGGCGGCGAAGCTCCGGTGGCCGCCGGACGCGCTGCCGGAGCTGGTTCAGTACGCCCGTTCGGGGCCTGCGAACGGCACCGTGGGCTGCACCGTCAGGTCCGCCGGGCCCGGCGGCACGTCGTCCTCGTCCGCCCGGCGGCGGCGCTCGGGCCGGTCCTCGTCCGGCTCCCCGTCGGTGGGCGTCCCGCCGGCTGCCCGGCCGGCCAGATGCAGCGCGGCCGCCAGCAGTGCGACGGCGACGAACGCGCTGACCAGGCCGCGTCCGTGCTCGACCTGAAGGCTCTGCTCGCTGACGAAGAACAGGATGCGCCGGGCCAACTGTTCGAGGGAGGCGGCGGTCGCGACCAGCACTCCGAGCACGGCCGCCGCGAGACCCAGCCCGGCCAGCCGGGCATGCTGCCGCACCGCCGGGGCACCGCGCAGCGCCAGCCCCACCGCCACCGACAGCCCGAGCAGGCCCACCAGGTACGCCGTACCGAGCCCGCCGATCTCGGAGATGCCGCTGGTCAGCCGGGCCGGTGCGTCCTCGCCCCGGGTCTCGGCCGGCACCGTGATCGCCAGCCACTCGCCGATCAGCGAGGCGAGCGCGGCTACCGCGCCGAGCCCGGTGAGCACGGGCGGCAGGCGGCGGTCCCGGCCCAGCGCGGCGAGCGAGCGCGCGGCCCGGCCGGACGACTCCGGCTCGGTGTCGCCCCACTCGACGATCGTGGTGTCGTCGGACCTGGTGTCCTGCATGGGGATTCGCTTGTCCTGCCGGGGAACGGGGAGATCCTGCGACATGGCCACCCTTCCCGTACGCGGGCCTGCGTCGAATCATGGCACAGCCCGCTCCCGCCGGCCCGGATCGCGACCCCGGGGTCCGGTGCGGGGCGGCTCGCTTTCGGTTAGCGTCGGTGCCATGCCTATCCGTACCGCATCCGCTCGCTGGCAGGGCAACCTCACCGAGGGGTCCGGCACCGTCCGCACCGGCAAGGGCGGCCTGTCCGGCAACTACTCCTTCAAGTCGCGCTTCGAGGAGGGCGAGGGCACCAACCCCGAGGAGCTGATCGGCGCCGCGCACGCCGGTTGCTTCTCGATGGCCCTCTCCAAGCAGCTCGCCGACGCCGGCGCCCAGGAGACCGCGGTGGAGACCACCGCCAAGGTGCACTTCGACAAGACCGACGCCGGCATGACAGTGACCCGCATCGACCTGGAGACCGTGGGCCAGGTTCCCGGCATCGACCAGGCCGAGTTCACCAAGCTCGCCGAGGCGGCCAAGGAGAACTGCCCGATCTCCCGGCTGCTGTCGCCGGGCGCGCAGATCACGCTGAACGCCCGTCTGGCCTGACATCGCGTACGGCACGGCGGGGGTGTCCTGCGGGACGCCCTCGCCGTGCGGTGTGCCCGATCCGGAGGGAGTGACCGGGCCGCGTGGCCGTGGAGATGAGCCGGGACCGGTTCGAGGAACTGGTCGGCGAGGCGCTCGACGAGGTGCCCGAGGAACTGCTCGGGTTGATGAGCAACGTGGTCATCCTGGTGGAGGACGACCCGCCGCCGGGTGAGGACCTGCTCGGCCTGTACGAGGGGCACGCGCTCACCTCTCGCGGCTGGGACTACTCCGGTGTGCTGCCCGACCGCATCCTGATCTACCGCAACCCGATCCTGGCGATCTGCGACACCGACGACGACGTCGTCGACGAGGTCGCGATCACAGTGGTGCACGAGATCGCCCACCACTTCGGCATCGACGACGATCGTCTGCACGCCCTGGGCTGGGGCTGACCGGCCTCCGGCGCGTCCCCGCCCGGCTGATTCCGGCGGTTGCGCCGGTCCCCTAACCTGCGGGTCAGGCAGATCCTGATGCAGGAGGAAAACCCATGCGCAGCGCGCTGTTCTCCGCGGAGAACCTTGAGAAGGAGTCCCAGCAGCCGGGCATGCGGTTGCAGAACTCCAAGATGCTGAAGATCGAGCTGAACGGCGAGGCGATGGCCCGGGTCGGGTCGATGGTCGCCTACCAGGGGCAGGTGCAGTTCCAGGCGCTCGGCTCCGGCGGCATCGGCAAGTTCATCAAGCAGCGGCTCACCGGTGAGGGCGTGCCGCTGATGAAGGTCTCCGGGCGCGGCGACGTCTTCCTCGCCGACTTCGCCAAGGACGTGCACGTCATCGACCTGGAGCCGGGCGACGCGCTGTCCATCAACGGCTCCAGCGTGCTGGCGTTCGACTCGACGCTCCAGTACGACATCAAGATGGTCGGCGGTGCCGGTTTCGCGTCCTCGTCCGGCCTGTTCAACTGCGTCTTCACCGGCCACGGCCGGATCGCCATCACCACAAAGGGCACCCCGGTGGTGCTGAACGTGGACGCCCCGACGTACGTGGACCCGCAGGCGGCGGTGTGCTGGTCGGCGAACCTCCAGACCGGCTACCACCGCGCGGAGCAGCTCGGCCTGGGCACGCTGCTCGGCCGCAGCACCGGTGAGGCGTTCACGATGAGCTTCGCCGGTCAGGGCTTCGTCGTGGTCCAGCCCTCGGAGGAGCCTCCGGTGGCCGGCAGCGGCTCCCAGCAGCAGGGCGGCGTGCTCGGCGGCCTGTTGCAGTGACCGTCCGGTGCCCGGGGCGTCCGCCGAGGTCGCCCCGGGCCGGTCAGCTCAGCTCACCGGACCGCAGCCGGGCCACCCAGGCCGCCGCGTCGGCGTAGTCGGCGTCGGTGAGCCCCGGCGGCACCGGCGTCTGCTGGTCGCCCGCCGCCGTGCTCCAGCGGTGCCGGGGGTACGACCCCAGGAACCGCACGTCGGCGCAGACCCGGCGCAGCCCCTGCAACGCCTCGCCGAGGCGTACGTCGGCGACGTGCCCGGCGCAGTCAAGGAAGAACACGTAGCGGCCGAGCGCCTCGCCGGTCGGGCGGGACTCGATCCGGGTCATGTTCACGCCGCGTACGGCCAGCTCCATCAGCACCGCCAGCAGCGCGCCCACCCGGTCGTGTGCGAGGCACACCGCGAGCGAGGTCAGGTCGTCTCCGGTGGGCGGCGGGGGCGGCCCGGGGCGGGACACCAGCGCGAACCGGGTCACCGCGTCGGGGTGGTCGGCGATCTTGTCGGCCAGCACCGCCAGGCGGTGCCGGCTCGCGCCGATCGGGGCGCAGATGGCGGCGTCGTACTCGCCGCTCGCCGCCCCGGCCGCGGCGGCGCCGTTGGAGAGCACGTCGACCACTGTGGCGTCCGGCAGATGTTCCCGCAGCCAGCCCCGGCACTGGGTGGACGCCTGCGGGTGGGCCGCGACGGAACGGACGCCGGACAGCGTGGTGCCGGCGCGGGCGGCCAGCACGAACTCCACCGGGAGGACCACCTCGCGGGTGATCACCAGCGGGTCGCCCTCGACCAGCTCGTCGAGCGTCACCCCGACCGCGCCGCCGATGGAGTTCTCCAGTGGCACCAGCGCCGCGTCCGCCTCTCCGGCGCGTACCGCGTCGAGCGCCTCACCGACGCTGCGGGCCGGTGTGCGGTCCCCGCGCTCGGCGGCGGGCACCGTACGCAGGGCCTGCTCGGCGAAGGTGCCCTCGGGGCCCAGGTAGACGAAGCGGGTCGGCGGTGTTCCCGGCATGTCGACCAGCCTACGCACCCGGCGTGCCGTCGCAGGCCAGGGTACGGATGCCGACCGGCGCCAGGGTCCGCACCTCGACGCCGCACACGTCCGTGCCGGCCGTGACCAGCTGCGGCGTGCCGGTCTCGCCGCGCGTGACCACCTGCAACTCCTCGTGCCCGGTGACCGTCAGCACGGTGTACTGCCAGCCCTCGGCGCAGAGCGGACCGGTCGCCACGGTGACCCGGACGTCGCGGGGCAGGACGCCGGCGGATCCGCGCAGCAGCGCGACGATCCGGTCGCCGGACGGCCGTCCCCGGCAGGGCGCCGCCGACACCGGCACGGCCGGCGAGAGCGTCGGTGCCGGCGGTGGCACGGGTGCGGCCGAGTTCGCGCTCGGCGTGGGCGTGGCGGACACCGACGGGACCGGGAGTGGCGTGGCGGCGGCGGACGGCGCGCGCAGCTCGGGCGGGGCGCCGCAGGCGGTGAGGGCGAGCAGCGTCAGCAGCGCCAGCGGGCGGTGGCGGCGCCGGGGGTGTGGGGTGCGGGGCACGGGGGCGTCCTCGGGGCATCGAGGGGTGTCGTCGTGTGGTGGGGCCGAGGCCATCGTAGGAGGATGAACCGGCCCGGGTGAAGGGCGCCGGGTCTGGTCGCGGATCAGACGGCGGAGAGGAAGGTGAGCGAGCCGGCCACCGTGCCGTCGGTCAGCACCGGCGTGGAGATGGCGTCGACGGTCCGGCCGGCGTCGGAGCCGGGCCCCTGCACCCGCAGCAGGCCGCGGGCGAGCCGCCCGGAGTGCAGCGCGAGCAACGGCGGGATCTTGTCGGTCTCCTGCTCGGTCAGCTCGCTCGGGCTCGCCGTGAAGTCGACGAGGCGCAGGCCGCCCTCCAGCAGCGGCAGGCCGATCACGTCCTCCGGGGCGCCCAGGCAGAGCAGGTCGCAGCCGGACGAGGAGATCGCCACGACAGTGGTGCCGGCGTCGATCAGCAGGCACGGTTCGGCGGCCCGGGAGACCATGCCGGACCAGTGCCCGAAGTTGTCGGACTCCTGCTCGGTGGATGCCGCGGGCGCGAACACTTCCGAGAGTGAGAGTTCGACGTGGGCCACCGCGCCTCCTATGTACACCGACGGTCTGTCCACGCTAGCCGGTCGGTGCGGCGGAAGCATCGGCTGCCGGGCGGCCGGCGACGGCGCGGACCGACGGAACCAGCCGGGGGCGGTGCCGTGGGCCGCGTGGCGTCGCCGGAGACGTTACCGGCGGGCGGCCCGCTTGTCAGCGGCCGTTCGGCCCTCGTCATACCACCGGTAGTCGGCGGTTGGACGGTACGTGCCGTTGAACCACGTGGCCGGCGCCTGCGCGACGCGGGAGAGCTTCTCGGCGGTGGCCGGACTGATCCGGTTCCCACCGGCCACGAGCAGGCGGTCCAGCTCGCGGTGGGTGGCCATGAGGCAGTCCTTCGGCAGGCCGTAGACGCTGATCACCCCGGAGCCGACGAACGTCAGCACCGGCGTCACCGGGATCGGCAGGCCGACCGCGTCGGAGAGGGCCTTGCTGGCGCGCTTGGCGTCCCGGCGGGCCTCCTGCACGTACGGCGGGCGCTTGCCGTTGATCTGGACCACGTCGCCGGCCACCAGCACGCGGGCCCGGCCGTGGTCGGCGATGGTGACCGCGAACAGACCGCTCGGGCCGATGGCCAGGAACCCGGCCCGGTCGTCGCGGCCGCGGTCGAGCAGCATGTCGGCCGGGTCCGTCCGGGGCCACTCGATGACGTGCCAGGCGGGACCGAGGTGGTCGAGTTGGCCGAGGGCGCGAGCCCCTGCCGCTTCCAACCGGCGGGCCCCCCGCTCCGCCCGGCGACGCCGGGCCCACTCCAATGGAGTCGGTCGGGCCGGCTCGAGCACCGAGGTGGGCTCGACCCGGGAGTGCGGCACCGTGCGGGGCGGCAGTGCCCTGCTCGGTACAGCCTGACGAGCGGGAAAGACAGTCATCGCGACCTCCGGCAAAAGGTCTCTCGAAGTTATGTCTCCACTACCCTACGTTGCGCCCCCGGGGGCTCGGCAAGTTGGACCGCCGGAGTGAGTGCGGATGAATGCCATATTCATTCACACTTCTTTTCCGGATGGTGCGTAAGCCTGCCCTAGGCTGCGGGGGTGACCCACTATGTGGACAGCGAAGTCGCCCGGCTCGGGACGGTGCTGCTGCACCGCCCGGGGCCGGAACTGGCCCGCCTCACCCCACGCAACAACGACAGCCTCCTGTTCGACGCTATCCCGTGGGTGGGACGCGCGCAGGAGGAGCACGACGCGTTCGCGGCGGCGTTGCGGTCGCGCGGGGTCGAGGTGCTCTATCTGGCCGACCTGCTGGCCGAGATGCTCGCCGTGCCCGACGCCCGGGCCGAACTGACCGAGCAGGTGCTGCGGTCCCGCCGGCTCGGCCACACCCTGCGGCGCCGCGTCGCCGACCATCTGGCGTTCCTCGATCCGGCCGGGCTGGCCGACGTGCTCACCGCCGGGCTCGCCCACGAGGAACTGCGGCTCGGCGCCGACCGCCCCGGCGGTCTGGTCTGGACGCTCATGGACCGGCACGACTTCGTCATCGACCCGCTGCCCAACCTGCTGTTCACCCGCGACTCGTCGGTCTGGATCGGCGACCGGGTCGGCGTGACGAGCCTGGCCATGCCGGCCCGGCGGCGGGAGACCACGCTCACCGACGCGATCTACCGCTACCACCCGCGCTTCGTCGGCACCGAATTCGTCTACCACCCCCGGATGGAGCACCTGGAGGGCGGCGACGTGCTGCTGCTCGCGCCGGGGGTGCTCGCCGTCGGCGTCGGTGAACGCACCACCCCGGCCGGCGCGGAACGGCTGGCCCGGCAGGTGTTCGCGGCCGGCCTGGCGCACACCATCCTGGTGGTGCCGATCGCGCAGGAACGCGCCACCATGCACCTGGACACCATCTGCACGATGGTCGACGTGGACGCCGTGCTGATGTACCCCAACGTCGCCCACGAGCTGTCCGCGTACACGGTCATCGCCGGCGCGGACGGCGACGACCTGCGGGTCGACGGCCCGGCGCCGTTCCTGCGGGCCGCCGCCGACGCGATGGACCTGGACCAGCTCCGGGTGATCGACACCGGTCTGGACCCGGTCACCGCCGAACGCGAGCAGTGGGACGACGGCAACAACACGCTCGCGCTCGCGCCCCGGCTGTGCGTCGGCTACGAGCGCAACGTGGAGACCAACGCGCAACTGGAACGCGCCGGCATCGAGGTGATCGCCATCGCCGGGTCCGAACTGGGCTCCGGGCGGGGCGGCCCGCGCTGCATGTCCTGCCCGCTGGTGCGGGAGGAGGGCGGGGCCGCCTGACCCGGAGACGTCAGCGCAGCGTCAGCTGGCGGCCGAGCAGACCCTGGCGGGCCCGGCGGCCGGCCGCGTCGAGCGGCTCCCGCTCCGCGACCGCCTCGGCGTAGCGCTTGGCGAACTCCGCCACCGGCGCCTCCCACTCGGCGGCCGGGGTGTCCTCCGGCAGGTCCCAGACCGGCGCGAGGCGCCCGTGCGCCCGGAACATGCCCGCGAACTTCGTGTCGTCACCGAGCGTCAGCGCGCCCGCCGCGGCGAGCCGGGACAGCGCGTCGAGCGCGGTGTCCTCGTCCTCCGGCAGGACCAGGCGCACGTGGGCCTTCTCCGGCACCTGGCACCAGTACGCGGCCGGCGCGGCGGCCAGCTTGACGGTCGGGTAGATGGCCGAGTTGGCCCGCTCCAGGGACGCCTGGACGTTCGGGTCGTCGGCGGCGCCCGGGTCGAGCCAGAAGTCGAAACCGTCGTGCATGGTGATCTCCAGCGGGCCGTCCACCAGGATGTCCTGGAGGCGGGGGCCCGGCCCGGGCAGCGGCGGCACGCTCACCTGGCCGCCCGGCTCGGTGCGCAGCGCGGAGATCAGCGCGTCGGCCAGGTCGCGGGAGACGTCGCCGGACTGCTGGTGCCGCTGCAGGCCGATGAAGACGCGCCCGTCCGGCTTGGTCATCGCCGGTGCGGCCATCGGCAGCACTGTCGCCAGCGTGACCGGCCGGTCGCCGTACTCCTCGATCAGTTCCGGGGTCAGCCGCAGCGGCGCGGACGCCGCCGGGACCAACTCGCGCAGGGCGATCCACTCCGGCTCGTCCGCCAGGCCCTCGAACGGCCGGGGCACGAAGACGTCGCGCACCTTCTCCCGCTTCGGGGTGGCCTCGCCGGCCCGCTGGTTCTTCCGACGCTTGCTCATGCGCCCGCTCCGCTCCGCTCGGTCATGGCGAGACAGCCTAGATGCCGGGTCTCGGCGGCGGGGGCCGGACCCGTCCGCCGCGTCGGTCAGCCGGCGGCGACCAGGTCGGTCCGCTGCGCCGGGACCGGGTCGAACCGCGCCCACACGCTCTGGCCCAGGCCGTCGCGCTCCACGCCCCAGCCGCTGGCGAGCCCGGCGACGATGTGCAGCCCGCGGCCGTCGGCCGCGTCCGGCGAGGCGGTACGCATGCACGGGCCGGCACCGGAACCGCCGTCGGTGACCCGCAGCTCGACGCTCGGCCCCTGCTCGGTCGGGCGCAGCCGCCAGGCGACCCGCACCACCCCGCCGGGCAGGGAGTCGGCGTGCCGGACCGCGTTGCCGACCAGCTCGGCGAGAACCGCGACCAGGTCGGCCACCAGGACCGGGGGTACGACACCGGTCAGCTCGTCGGCGAGCCGATGCCGGGCCAGGCGCGCGCCGGTGGCGTCGTGGGGCACCACCACGCACCACGACCGTTCGGCCGGACCAGTCGACACGTCGTTCCTTCCCCGCCCGTGAGCGCCCCGGTCAACCCCGGGGCAGCCGCACCTCTGCGACCGTACCGCCACCGGCTCTGGGCCGGAGGGATACCCATCCATTCTGCTGTTCAACGATCTGGCGGACGAGATAGAGACCGAGCCCGGCACCGGGATACCGGCGGCGGTCGCCGGACTCCCCCTGCCAGAACCGGTCGAAGGCCCGCTCCACGTGTTCCGGCCGGATGCCGATGCCCCGGTCGGCGACCCGGAACGAGACGGTCCGCTCGTTGGCCTCGGCGGTGATCTCGATCGGTGTGTCCGGCAGCGAGTACTTCCCGGCGTTCGTACCCAGTTCGGTGAGGACCGTGGCGAGGCTGTGCCGGTCGCCGAGCGCCTTGGGCAGGTCGGCGGGCAGATCGAGCACGACCCGGTGCCGGACGTCCGCCGGCAGGTCCACCACCGCCGCGCGCAGCGCGTCGACCAGGTCGAACGGCGCGGCCGGCTCGCCACCGGGACGGTTCTCGGTGGCGGTGGTCAGCAGCCGGTCCACCAGGCGGGCCAGTTCGTTGGCGCGCTGGCCGATGATCCGGGCGGCCTGCCTGCGGTCGCCGTCGCTCAGCGAGTCCCAGTGGTCGGTGAGCGTGTCCGCGTACCCCTTGATGACGGTGACCGGGGTCCGCAGTTCGTGGCTGGTCACCGCGACGAACAGGTCCCGGTCGTGGTCGCGCCGCTGCTGGTCGGTGGTGTCGCGGAAGCTGACCACGCGCAGCGCGTTCGGGCCGGGCAGTTCGCCGGACGTGATGCGCAGCCAGCGGCCGTCCGGGAGCCGGTGGTCGAGCACCTGACCGGGCGGCGGCAGCGGGAACGGCAGCGGCCGGCTCAGCGCCTCGTCCGCCGGTCGCCCGGTCACCTCGACCGCGGCCGGGTTCCAGAGCCGGACCCGGCCGTCCCGGTCCACCACCGCGAGGCCGTCGGCGAGCGCCGCCACGACCGGGCCGTCCCCGTGTACGGGCAGGCCGGTCTGGTCGCCGTACATGTGGGCGATGCAGGCGGCGATGTAGCCGATGACGGCGCGTTGCGAGGGTTGCAGCGGTTCGCCCAGCGGGTAGAGCGCGTGCAGGCTGCCGATGGTGAGCCCGCCGATCTCGGCGCGCGCCACGATCATCCGGCAGAGGCCTCGGCCGGCGACCTCGTCGGCGAGCGCACCGGGGATCGCGTCGACCCGGACCTCCCGTACCGGCGGGCCGGCGAGCAGGCAGACGGTGGCCGGGTCGGTGGCGGGCAGCGGGCGGCCGAGGACGAACTCGGCGCTGCCGGTCGCGGCGACGACCCGTCCGCCGGCCGGGGTGAACTCCACGAAGACCAGGCCGGCCGCGCCGACCGCGGGTTCGACCTCGCGGAGCAGGCGGGTGAGGACGGCGAGGCCGGACTCGCCCGAGTTGATCATGTTGATCACTGCGGTGTGGCCGGCGATGAGGGCGGGGTAGTCGGTTCGCTCCGGCATGTCCCGAGTGTGCCGCGCCGTCCGCGTCCGGGACACCCCCGGCCGGTCGACCGTCTCCGGTACCGATCGACGGGGCTCACCGGCCCAACCGGGCCAGCGCGTGGGCCGGCCGGTCGGTGATCACCCCGTCCACGCCCGCTTCCAGCACGAGTTCCAGGTCCTCCGGCTCGTTGACGGTCCAGACGTACACCGAGTTGCCGGCGGCGCGCAGTGAGGGGACCAGGCGGGGGCGGGCCCGGACCAGGTCCACGCCGGGGCCGGCGATCCGGGCGCCGAACGGCAGCCGGCCCAGCGGCAGCAGGCGCGGCAGCACCTCCAGCAGCAGCACGGTGGGCAGCGCCGGTGCGAGTTCCCGGACCCGGCGTACGGCGAGCGGCGAGAACGACATCACCGTCACCTGGACCGGATGGTCCGGCCGTGGTTCGGCCAGCCCGTACCGGCGCAGCATCTCGACCAGGCGGCGCTCGACCTCGCCCCGGTAGCGGGACGGGTGCTTGGTCTCGATCAGCAGCCGGACCGGCCGCCCGGCGGCCAGCACCGCGTCGAGCAGCCGCTCGAGCGTGAGCAGCCGGGTGTGCGACTCGTCGAGCGGCACGTCGTCCTCGGCGAGCGTCGCGGCCCGGTGCCAGGAACCGAAGTCAAGCGACTCCAGCTCGGCGAGAGTCCGCGCGCTGACCAGGCCGTGGCCGTTGCTGGTGCGGTCCAGCCGGCGGTCGTGCACGCAGACCAGGTGCCCGTCGCGGGTCAGCCGGACGTCGCACTCCAGCCCGTCCGCGCCCTCGTCCAGGGCGCGCAGATAGGCGGCGAGAGTGTGCTCCGGCAGGTCGTACGAGGCGCCGCGATGGGCGAAGACCAGGGGGACGGTCATGGCCGTGTCACCGGCTCAGGCGACCCGGCCCGGCTGCCCGTCGTCGGTGACCACCGGACGGCCCGCGGCGGCCCAGTCGCCCATCCCGCCGTCGACGTTGCGGACCTGGTCCCAGCCGTTGCGCATGAGGTAGCCGACCACCTGGGCGGACCGGCCGCCGGAACGGCAGATCACCGCCACGTCGCGGTCCTGCGGGATCTCGGCGATCCGGGCGGGCAACTCGGTCATCGGCAGGTGGTGGGCGGCCGGCGCGTGGCCGGCGGCCCACTCGTCGTCCTCGCGGACGTCGAGCAGGTAGACGTCGTCGGGCACGGCCGACGCGGGCACGCTGGGTAGTGAGGCTCCGAACACGGTAACCAAGCCTAGTCGCCCGTGGCGCTCACAGCCGGTTGACCCAGCGCGGGTTGGCGCCGGCCCACTCCGGCACGCGCGTGTCGCGCAGCGCGCCGAACAGCCCGGCGCCGCCGTCGTCCAGCACCACGTACGAGACGCCGTCGATGGTCTGCGGGTAGGAGGGCACCTGAACCCCGCGCACGGCGTCCGCGGGCAGGCCGCGCAACGCGAACAACAGCTCGTCCAGGGGTACGCCGTTGGTGTCCACGGTCAGCGCCCCGCCGGCGGCGCGCAGCACCCGGTCCAGCTTGACCGGGTCGCTGCGCAGCCGCGTCTCGCCCGCCCGGTCGAGCACCGCCCGCAGCATCTGCTGCTGGTGCCGCTGCCTGTCGAAGTCGCCACCGGGCAGGTCGTAGCGCTGCCGCACGTAGTCGAGCGTCCGCGCGCCGTCCATCTGCTGGCAGCCGGCCTCGAACTGGTACCGGGTGTGGATCGAGCGGACCGGCGTGTCCACACACATCCGGATGCCGCCGAGCTGGTCGATCACCTCCTTGAAGCCGGAGAAGTCGACGAGTGCCGCGCCGTCGAAGCGGATCCCGGTGAGCCGGTTCAGGGTGGTGCTGAGCAGGCGTGCGCCGCCCTCACCGCCGCCGCCGTGCTCGTACGCGGCGTTGACCTTGTCCTGGCCGCCGGGGAAGCCCGGTGCCGGGGGGAGCGCCACCAGCAGGTCGCGCGGCACGGAGATCAGGTACGCCTGCCGCATCCCGGCCGGCACGTGCACGATCAGGATGCTGTCGGAGCGCTGGTCCTCCGGGTTCGCGCCGGGCCGGTGGTCCGAGCCGATCAGCAGGTAGTTGAGTGCGCCGTCCAAGTCCGTCCGCTTCTTGCGGGCGGCCGGGTCGAGCAGTTGTTCCTTGGCGACGGTGCGGTCGTAGCGCGAGGTGAGCCAGTGCAGCCCGGCGACGCCGAGCGTGGCGAGCAGGACCAGGACGAGGCCGGTGCCGAGCAGGAACCGGGCCCAGCGGGCGGGTCCACCCCGCCCGCGTCGGTTCCGTGCTGGCCTGGACGTGACGATCCCCCCGTAGCCGCGACATGAGACCCGCTCACGTCAGGCTACGGGGGGATCGGCTGACCGGTATCGCTTTCGCGCAGGTCAGCGGGTCATTTCCGGGTGGAGAGGACGTCCGGGTTGTTCACCACGAAGTCGGCCAGCTTGTCGTTCTTGACCGCCTGGAACATGTCCATCGTCGTCTCGTTGAACGTCTCCCGGCCGTTGTCGTTGCCGGCGAAGGTGCCACCGTTGGTCCGCAGGGTGACCAGGTCGTTCCCGTTGAGGTTCTTGAGCGTGAAGATGAAGTCGGCGATCGGCACGCCGCCGGTGTCCAGGACGAACGCCTTGCCCGCGGCCTTCATCAGCGAGTTCAGCTTCAGCGGGTTGGTCAGCATGCCGCCCTCGGTGGCCTTCTTGGCCATCGCCTTGATCAGCTGCTGCTGGTTCTGCTGCCTGTCGTAGTCGCTGTTCGGCAGGCCGTAGCGCTGGCGGGAGTAGTCGAGCGCCTCCCAGCCCTCCATCTCCCGGCAGCCCTTCTTGTGCACCACTGCCTTGTACGGCTTGCCGGTCTTCTTCGCGTCGGCGTTCCACATCGGCTTGCCGTCGACGTACGACATGTGGTGCGACTTGACCTCGTGGCTCACGCAGATCCGCACCGAGCCGAGCGCGTCGATCACGCTCTTGAAGCCGCCGAAGTTGATGATCGCGGCGCCGTCGAAGCCGATCCCGGTCATCGACTTGATCGTCTTGGCCATCAGCTGAGCGCCGCCCTCCCAGCCGCCGCCGTTCTGGGCGCCGTGGAAGAAGGCCGCGTTGATCTTGTCGGTGCCGCCCCTGTAGCCGCTCTTCTCGAACGCCGGGATACGCGCCTCGGTGTCCCGGGGGATCGAGATCAGGTACGCCTGGTCGTGGCTGGCCGGGATGTGCAGGATGATGATCGTGTCCGACCGTACGTCATCGGCGGCCCAGCGCTCGCGGGCGTCCACACCGAGCAGCAGCATGTCGATCGGGCCTTCGAGGCTGTTACCGCCCTCGGCCTCGCTCTTGCCCGCTCCGCCGAGCAGGTTGCGCTGGGCGATGTTGTCGGTGGCCTGGCCGATCACCGCCTTGCTGCCGACGATCGCGACGCCACTGGTCACCATCAGCACGGCGCCGAGCACCAGCGTGAGCTTCGCCCAGAGCGGGTCCTTGCGCTTGGTGCGCTTCTTCTTGCCACCGCCGGGACCGCGACCGCCGGAACCGGGCTGTGTGGGGATGACCGGAGGGACCCGCCCGGATGATCCGGGTGCCGGTGACTGCGGGCGACGGCTGGTCTGGACCGACATGCGTGCTCCAGCTCGGTGATCGGGGGCGGGACCACTTTACGTATCTGTTCCCGTATTCGCGACCTCGTAGGCTCGCAATTCCCGTCAATACCGGCCTACATCCTCGGGTTGTGGCCGAACGGGCAGGAGTAAGGAGCCGGTCGGCGGTTGGCCTCCGTGGTGGCGAGGCTCTAGCGCTCGTTGCCGGTCATGTCGTGCCGACGTCAGCCGCCCGCGTTGTCGCCCGAACCCTTCTTGTTGGCCTGCATCCACTCGGCCATCCGGTCCGCGGCGATCGCCTTGTACATCGCCAGCGCCTTCTCCCGGTCGGAGACCACCACCGACTGGCCGTCGATGGTCTGGCCGCCCAGGTGCGGGCTGGTGACGAAGGTCAGGTTCTCGCCCCGCAGGCTGCGGAACTGCACTGCCATGTCGGTCAACGAGAATCCCTGGTCGACCGTGACGGCGGCGGTCACCGCCTTGAGGAAGTCGTTCAGCTTCTTCGGGTTGGTGAGCGTCCCGGTGCTGGCCGCCTTGTCCATCAGCGCCTTCAGGAACTCCTGCTGGTGCCGCATCCGGGCGAAGTCGCCGTCCGGGAACTGCTTGCGCTGCCGGACCCAGTCCAGCGCCTCGGCGCCGTTCATGTGGTTCACGCCCTTGGTGAACGTCCGGTACGGCTTGTGGATCGAGGTGATGGTCCGCTCCACCTTGAGGTCGACCCCGCCCAGGGCGTCGGTGACCTCCTTGAAACCGCCGAAGTCGATGGCCATGACGTGGTCGATCCGTACGTCGGTGAAGCACTCCACGGTCTTCACCGCGAGCGGCAGGCCGCCGAACGCGAACGCGGCGTTGATCTTGTTGCGCGAGCCCGAGTCGCAGGACGCGCCGGCGCTCTCCGGGATCGGCACGTACAGGTCACGCGGCACCGAGACCAGGTAGGCGCTCTTGTGGTCGGCCGGGATGTGCATGACGATCACGGTGTCCGCGCGCCACTTGCCGGAACCGTCGACAGGGGCGTCCGGATCCCGCGAGTCGCTGCCCACGAGCAGGATGTTGAACGCGCCCTCGACCTGCTTGGCCGGCCGGCCGCCGGTGATCCCGGCGAACGGGTCGGTGCGCGCCAGGTCGTCGTCCAGATTGCGGGCGTAGAACCACGCGCCGAGGCCGCCGAGCAGCGCCAGCACCAGCACCGCGACACCCGCCACCAGGCCGATGCGCCCCCAGCGCGGCCGGGGGCCACGCCGCCCGGACCCGCCTGGACCGTCACCGCCCGGACCACCGGGCCCGGCCGGTCCGGCCGGGCCGCCGGGACCGCCCGAGCGGGGCGCCTCGTCGTGTGCGGGGTACCACCTGGTTTCGGAGGGCCGGGCGCGCCCGGTGGCGGCCCGGCCGGAGCCGGGAACCGAGGCGCGGCCCGCGCCCCGGCTGAGGTGTCGGGGGATCGGGGCGCCGGCAGACGAGGTCGCTGACATGTAACCGAGGGTAGGTCGGCCGGGCCACCGACGCCCTCGTACGCGCGCCGATGTCAGCCGCGTCCCCGGCGGGTTCAGTACCCGAGACGCCCGCGGAAGTACTCGATCGTGCGTCGGAGGCCGTCTTCGGGCGTGACGCTCGGCTCGTATCCCAGCAGTTCGCGGGCGAGGGTCAGGTCCGGGCGGCGCATCTCCGGGTCATCGGAGGCACGAGTGATGTAGCTCACCTCGGATGTGCTTCCGGTGAGTGACACGATCGTCTCGGCCAGTTGCCGCATCGACATCTCGTGCTCGGTGCCGCAGTTGATCGGCCCGGTCTGGGTCGAGTCGAGCAGCAGCAGGATGCCGCGCACCAGGTCGTCGACGTAGCAGATCGAGCGGGTCTGGTTGCCGGTGCCGTGCACGGTGATCGGCTCGCCGCGCAGCGCCTGGGAGATGAACGTCGGGATGGCGCGGCCGTCGTCCGGGCGCATCCGCGGGCCGTACGTGTTGAAGATCCGCACGATCGCGGTGTCGGTGCCCCGGCTGCGGTGGTACGCCATGGTGGCCGCCTCGGAGAAGCGCTTCGCCTCGTCGTAGACGCTCCGGATGCCGATCGGGTTGACGTTGCCCCAGTACGTCTCGCGCTGCGGGTGCTCCTTGGGGTCGCCGTACGCCTCGGAGGTGGAGGCCATCAGGAACCGCGCGCCGTCGTCGGTGGCCCGCTCCAGCAGCGCCAGCGTGGCCACCGAGCCGACCCGGAGGATCTCCACCGGCAGCTTCTCGAAGTCGGTGGGGCTGGCCGGGGACGCCATGTGCAGGATCGCGTCGAACCGCTCGGCCATCGCCGGGTGCTGCGGCAGGCCGTCGGAGATGTCCGCCTCGACGAGCGTGAAGGTCGGCTGGTCCAGCAGGTGGGCCACGTTGTCCTTGGACCCGGTCACGAAGTTGTCCAGCACCACGACGGTGCAGCCGCGCTCGACGAGCCGGTCGACGAGGTGGGACGGGACGAAACCGGCGCCGCCGGTGACGAGGATGCGGTGTCCGGTACCGAAGCGGGGAGCGACCTTCATGGCGGTCAGCCTATACACGCGAGGCGGGGCCCCCGCGTAAGGCAGGGGCCCCGCTCGACCGTGGTGCTCAGTGGGCGCCGGCTCCGGTGAGCGAGCGCACCTCCAGCTCCGCGTACTTCTCCTCGTCGCTCTCCTTGGACAGGATCGTGCCGAGCCAGCCGCACAGGAAGCCGAACGGGATCGAGATGATGCCCGGGTTCGACAGCGGGAACCACTGCCAGTCGTGGTCGGGGAACATCGCCGTCGGCGCGCCGGAGACGACCGGCGAGAAGAAGACGAGCACCACGGCGGCGAGCAGGCCGCCGTAGATGGCCCAGACCGCGCCCGAGGTGTTGAACCGCTTCCAGAACAGGCTGTAGAGGATTGCCGGCAGGTTGCCCGACGCGGCCACCGCGAACGCCAGTGCGACCAGGAACGCCACGTTCAGGTTCTGCGCGTAGATCGACAGGACGATCGACACCGCGCCGATCACCAGCGCGGAGATCCGGGCGACGTTCACCTCCTGCCGCTCCGACGCCTGCCCGTTCTTCATCACGTTGGCGTAGAAGTCGTGCGCCAGGCTGGACGACGACGCCAGGGTGAGTCCGGCGACCACCGCGAGGATCGTGGCGAACGCGACCGCCGCGATGATCGCCAGCAGTGTGGCGCCGCCCAGGTTCCCGCCGAGGAAGTCCACACCCAGTGCCTCGGCGAGCTGTGGCGCCGCCGTGTTGCCCGCCTTGTCCTGCTCGGTGATCGCCTGCCCGCCGACGATCGCCGCCGCGCCGAAGCCCAGCGCCAGGGTGAGCAGGTAGAACGTGCCGATGATGCCGATCGCCCAGAGCACGCTCTTACGGGCCGCCCGTGCGGTCGGCACGGTGTAGAAGCGGATCAGGATGTGCGGCAGGCCGGCCGTGCCGAGGACCAGTGCGATGCCCAGCGAGAGCAGGTCCATCTTGCTGTAGAAGGTCTTCAGTGCGTCGCCGGGTGTCTCCACGCCGTAGCGCAGCCCGGGTTCGAGGAACGCCGCTCCCTTGCCCGAGGCGCTGGCCGCGTCGCCGAGCAGCGAGGACAGGTTGAACTTGTACTTGGCGAGCACCAGCAGCGTCATCGCCAGCGCGCCGCCCATCAGCAGGAACGCCTTGACGATCTGGACGTACGTGGTGCCCTTCATGCCGCCGACGGTCACGTAGATGATCATCAGGGCGCCGACCATGATGATGGTGGCGACCTTCGCGGTGTCGGCGTCCATGCCGAGGAACGTGGTGCCCGGCTTGATGCCGAGCAGCAGGGCGACGAGCGCGCCGGCGCCGACCATCTGGGCCAGCAGGTAGAAGATCGACACCGTGATGGTGGAGACCGCCGCCGCGGTCCGGACCGGCCGCTGCCGCATCCGGAACGCCAGGACGTCCGCCATCGTGTACCGGCCGGAGTTGCGCAGCAGTTCGGCCACGAGCAGCAGCGCCACCAGCCAGGCGACCAGGAAGCCGATCGAGTAGAGGAAGCCGTCGTAGCCGTAGAGCGCGATGATGCCGGCGATACCCAGGAAGGACGCCGCCGACATGTAGTCGCCGCCGATCGCCATGCCGTTCTGGAAGCCGGAGAAGGACCGGCCGCCGGCGTAGAAGTCGGTGGCGGTCTTGGTCTGCCGGCTGGCCCAGACGGTGATCGCCAGCGTGATCGCCACGAAGACCAGGAACAGCGTGATGGTGAGGTTCCGGGCGGTGGTGCTGCCCGCCTCAGCCGCGAGGACCGTGTTCATGGGTCACCTCCCCCATCTCGTCGCGGAGCCGGTCGGCGACCGGATCGATCCGGCGGCTGGCGAACCGCGAGTAGAACCAGGCGATGAGGAACGTGGAGACGAACTGGAGCAGGCCGAAGACCAGGGCGACGTTGATGTTGCCGATCAGCTTCGTGCCCATGAATCCCCGCGCGTACGCGGAGAGGATGACGTAGAGCGCGTACCACAGGAAGAACGCGACGGTCATCGGGAAGACGAAGCCGCGCAGCGTGCGCCGCAACCCGGCGAACTCGTCCGACCGCTGGACGGCGAGGTACCGTTCCGCCGCCGACTCGGCGGGTGCGGACGCGGGTGTGTCCGTGGACATCTGTGGATCACCACCTTCGCAAGGCGTGGGGGGAGTTTCGCGCACGGTAAAGAGCGCGCTCCCGGCCCGGGAAGGCTCCGCCGAGGGCCGGTCGACGCTTGCGCCGAACGGCACCCCCACTGCGCCCAGTGACCCACGTCACTCCGCTAACCGGTCACCCCCACCCCGTCGATCATGAGGTTGACGGCGACAAATCGAACGCGGAACGCGGCCAACCTCATGATCGACGGAGCGGAGGGGTCAGCCGGGGAGGTCGCGGTAGCGGCCCCGGTAGTGCAGCAGCGGGGGTGTGTCACGGGGCAGGTCCACCGATTCGATCGTCGCCTCCACCAGCAGGGCCCAGCCGTACTCGCGGGCGGTGTCCAGGCGGCAGCCCGCCCACCCGCCGGCGTCCGCGGGCACCGGCCCGTACGGCGTCTCGGTCCAGGCGTCCAGCGCGAACAGGCCACCGGGCGACGGGAACAGTCCGGCGAAACGGTCGGCGAGCTGCCGGTGCTGCGGGCCCAGCGGGGCCACCGCGAACCGTCCCGCCTCCTCGATCGCCGCCCACAGGTCCGACTCCGCGTCGACCAGACCGAGCAGCCGGTCCGGCTCGCCCTCGGCGACCAGCGTGGAGGAGACGGTCAGCCCGGCCGGGCCGGGCGCGGTCCAGAGCGTCACCGGGGCGGCCAGCCGGCCGCGCAGCCGGCGTACCGGCGAGCGTTGCGCGGTCGGTGCCGCGAACGGGTCGGTGGAGTGGATCTGCGCGCCCGGCTCTGGATTCACGTGAAACATTGTGCCGCCCGCCGGCGGGCGAGGTTCGACGGAACGCCCTACCCTTCCGGGCATGAATCTCATCCCCCCGCAGCAGCTCGCCCAGGAACGGGTGGTCACCGCCGACGCCGTCCTCGGCGGCCAGGTCGACCTGCGCGCCTATCCGCACCGGCACCTGCTGCTCCGGGCGAACAACACCTGGGGTCGCCGGGCGTTCCAGCCGCTGATGGAAGCGGTCGAGCACCTGTCCAACTACGGCTGGGAGCTGGTCACCATGACCAGCGTCGGCGACGGCCACCACGTCTACGCGGCGATGCGCCGCACCGCCTGACGGCGGGCCGAGACGCGCGGATCAATCGTCGGCGAGCAACCGGCGGGCGGCGGCCAGCACCTCCGGGTCGGCGCAGCCGTCCGCGTACCCGGCGATCCGGCGCCGGATGTCGCGCCCGAGCAACCACTCCCCGATCCGCTCGGCGACCGGGCGCAGGAACGCCGGGCGGCAGCGGAAGTTGTACCGCCACGTCGCGATCGTGGTGCCGGGATCGGGGCCGGGCGCGAACCGCCAGCCGCCGCCGAACCGTTCGAAGAACCACGGTCCGCGCACCATCTTCATGCCGACGTTCGTCGGCGGCGACCAGGAGACGTACTCGCTGACCATGACCAGGCCGTGCCGGGAGCGGGTGTACGTGCGCACGCCCCGGCCGGGCCGCGTCGCACCGTCGACGAAGTGCTGTTCCCGGACGAACGGGTCCCAGCGGTACCGCACCGGGGCGGTGGTCTGGGAGACGGCGAACGCCAGCTCCGGGGGAACGGGGACGGTGGTGACCGCCTCGACGACCGGCATCAGCGCCTCGGGGTGACGTTGGCGAGCAGCTCCGGCTGCCGGTGGTCGAGCGTGTCCCCGGCCATGTACGCGCCGAGCAGTGCCGCGCCCCCGCCGTACGCCAGGCCGAGCGGCAGCGCCAGCCAGAGCCACACGTCGCCGAGCAGCGCGGCGGCCACCACGAACGGCACCGCCACCACCGCCGAGCCGATCATGGAGACCAGCGTGAGCAGACCCTTGGTGAAGCCCGCGCCGCTGTTCAGGGCGAACGGGTTGCTCGACTCGGGCAGCGAGTACGCGCCGAGCACGGAGACGAATGCGTTGATCGCCAGCCCGCAGCCGTACGCCGCGAACAACGCGCCACCCATCACGCCGAGCCATTCGGGCCGGCCGAGGACGATCGCCAGCGCCACCGCGATCACCACGAGCATCGGCACCACGTAGATCGAGAACGCGGCCATCCGCGCCCGCAGCTCCACCCGCCCCGGCACACCGGCGACCACGTTCGCCGCGTACGAGCTGCCGTCGAAGCCGAACTGGTTGGCGAGCGTCAACGACGCGAGCGCCCCCACGAAGATCATGGTGAGGCTGACCATCGCCGGTGAGGAATCGGCTGTGGCCTGGTCGAACGCGGCGCCGCCCTCGGACAGGAACGCGGGGCCGCCCAGGTTGACCATCAGCGGCACGAACACGCCGACCACGGCGATGGTGATCAGGTTGGCCCGGCGGCGGGCGTCCCGCCACCAGTAGCGGCACTCCCGGGCGACGATCGCGCCGAACCGGTCCCGCCGGGCCCAGCCCACCGCGCGGGGGAAGAGCTGCGCGACCGCGCCGCCGGCCACAGCGCGCGGCGTCCGCGCGGGGCCGCTGCTCGCCGCGCCCACCATCGCCGTCTCCAGCGACCGGGACCACCAGAACAGGAGTACGCCGAGCGTCGCGAGCGCGATCAGCAGCTTCACCACCGCCGCGCCGGCCCGGCCCTGGGCCACGTCCAGACCAGCGGTCCACGGTGCGCCGAACGGCGTCCAGCCGACCACCCCTGCCACTCCGTCCAGCCGGTCCCAGTCGGTCTGCCGTACCGCGGCGAGCACCAGCAACTGCAACGGCCCGAGCAGCGCGGCCAGCACCGCGAGCAGCACGGCGGCCAGGTCGCGGACCCGGCGGGAGCGCAGCATCGTCGCGAACGCACTGGTCAGCGCCCGGGCACCGGCCAGGCAGACGAGCAGCCCGACGACCACGCCGAGCACGCCGACCAGTGCGGCCGCCCACCCACCGAGCGCGCCGGCGGTGACCACCAGCCCGGCCGCCGTGATCGCCGTCGCCAGCGCCGGCACGCTCACCAGCGCGGCGGCGAGCAGGCCGGTGACCAGGGTGCGGCGGGACAGCGGCAGCAGCGCGAACCGGGCCGGGTCGAGCGTCTCGTCCACGCCGAAGAAGACGAGCGGCAGGAGCAGCCAGCCGAGCGTGAGCAGGCCACCGCCGAAGGCGGCGATCATCAACGCGTACCGGGACTCACCGGCCAGGCCCGGAGCGGCCAGCAGGAAGAACCCGACGGCGGCGAACCAGAGCCCGAACAGCAGGCCGAGGACGAACAACGCGACCCGCCACGTCTGGCCCCGGAAGTTGTTGCCGAGCACCCGCAGCTTGAGCCGGACGAAGTGCCAGGGCGACACCCGCCGGGCCGGGCGCTCGGGCACGGTCACCGGGACAGCCACGACAGCTCCTCGCCGGTGGCGGTCCGGCCGCCGACCACCTCCACGAAGACGTCCTCCAGCGACCGGTCGCCGCGCACCTCGGTGAGCGTGCCCACCCGCTTGATCCGGCCCTCGGCCAGGATCGCCACGTGGGAGCAGAGCCGCTCGACCACCTCCATCACGTGGCTGGAGAAGATCACCGTCCCGCCGCCGCCGACGTACCGGTGCAGGATGTCGCGGATCAGCGCCGCCGAGACCGGGTCGACCGCCTCGAACGGCTCGTCCAGCACCAGCAGGCGCGGACCGTGCAGCAGCGCGCAGGCCAGCCCGATCTTCTTCTTCATGCCGGCCGAGTAGTCGACCACGAGCGTGCGGCCGGCGTCGGAGAGCGCCAGCACGTCGAGCAGCTCCGCCGCCCGCTGGTCGACCACCGCCGGGTCCATGCCGCGCAGCAGACCGTGGTACGCCAGCAGCTCCGCCCCGCTCAGCCGGTCGAAGAGGCGTACGCCGTCCGGCATCACGCCGAGCAGGCTCTTGGCGCGTACCGGGTCGGCCCAGACGTCGTACCCGAGGACCCGCGCCTCACCGGCGTCGGGCCGCAGCAGGCCGACGGCCATGGAGAGGGTCGTGGTCTTGCCCGCGCCGTTCGGGCCGAGCAGGCCGTAGAACGAGCCGGTCGGCACCGCGAGGTCGACGCCCGCCACCGCGACCTTGGTGTCGAAGCGCTTGGCCAGACCACGAAGGGACAGTGCCGGGTGCTGATCGGTCATGGTCCGACCGTATCGGGCTCCGGCCAGCGGCCGCTCGGGCGGCAGGATGATCTCGCATCATCCCTGAGAGGTACGAGTCGCATTGCCGACGGCCTGCAACCGGCGACCCGGGCGGTGGGTGTCAGTCCCAGGGACGGCAGCGGGGAGAGACATGGATCCGGACAGTGCGTTCGAGGAGTTCTACCGGAGCAGCAGACAACGCGTGGTGACGGTGCTGTACGCGCTCGGCGGTGACCGGGCCGAGGCGCAGGACGCCGCCCAGGAGGCGTACGCGCGGGCCTGGCAACGCTGGTCGCAGGTCAGCGAGTACGACGACCCGGAGGCATGGGTCCGTACCGTGGGCCACCGCCTGCTGGTCAACCGGTGGCGCAAGGTGCGCAACAGCGTCGTCGCCTACCGGCGGCACGGTCCACCACCGCCGGTGCGGCCACCCTCGGAGAACACCGTGGCGCTGGTCGCCGCACTGCGGCAGCTCTCCGCGGACCAGCGGCAGGCAGTGGTCCTCTATCACCTGGCCGACCTCTCGGTCGCGGAGATCGCCGCGCAGACCGGCGTACCCAGCGGGACGGTCAAGGCTCGCCTCTCCCGGGGCCGCAAGGCCCTCGCCGCCCTGCTCGACATGACCCTGCCGGAGGAGATCCGCAATGCCTGATCCGATCTTCTCGGACCTCTACCGGGACACCGAGCACCTCGTCTGGCCACCCACCGAGCAGGTGCGGCGTCGAGGCCGGCAGCGGACGCGGCGTATCCAGCTCGCCGCCGGTCTGGCCGCCGCGGTAGCGGTGGGCGTCGTCGCGTCAGGTGTGGCGCTGGCCCGTCCCGACGCCGCACCGCCACCCGTGCCGCCGGCCACCGTCGTTCCCACCCCGCCGAAACCGACGCCGGCGCCCACGCCGAGTTCCACGCCGTCGGCCGAGCCGTCCGAGAGCGGGTCGCCGACGCCGAGCCGCACCACCGGACGGCCACCCGGCACGACCGGCGGCGAGACCGGCCGCGCGCCGACCAGGACGATTCCGGCGGCGGCGATGCTTCAGCTCGCCGACCTGCCGACGGGCTTCACGATGACGACAAAGGTGGAGGGGGACTGGTCCCTGGAGTCCGTGACCATCTATTGCGAGAACGAGTCGCCGGCGCTGAACGCCGGTCAGGTGGCCAGCAGGTCGGTGCAGTTCGACTCACCCAGCGACTGGATCGTCGAGCGGGTGACGCGGCACTCGGGCACCTCGGCCGACACTGTCATGAAGCGGGTCCGCCAGTTGGTCACGGGCTGCCGGCCGACGCGCCCGGAGGACTCGTTGTCCATCATGGCGGAGTCGCTCGGCGGCGACGACGCGGTGCTCGTGGGCGGCGACATGGGGACGCCTGCCCGCTGGGTGGTGGTGCGGCAGGGCGACCTGGTCGCCCAACTGCGAGTCGATCATCAGACCACGCCGAGCGAGGCCAGGCGAGTGGTCGGGTGGGTGGTCAACCGCCTCTGCGCCGGCACGGACACCTGCTGACCGGTGCTCGGGTGTGCGGCGTGGCCGGCGCGAGCGGCCCCGCCTCACAGGCGCAGGGACTCCGGGGTGTGCAGGCGGAGCATGGTCGCGCGGACGTCGCGGGGCAGCCGCCGCCGGCTCGCCATCGACACGACCACCATGACGGTGAACGCCAGCGGCACCGTCCACGCCGCCGGCTGGGTGGTCAGCGTCGCCGGCCAGCCGGTCAACGGCGGGCCCAGCACGGTGAGCAGGACCGCACCGACCGCCGCGCCGCCGCCGACCAGCACCCCGGCGGCGGCGCCCAGGTCGGTCAGGCCGCGCCACCAGATGCCGAGCACCAGCAGCGGGCAGAAACTGGACGCGGCCACCGCGAACGCCAGCCCCACCACCTGCGACACGTCCAGCCCGGAGACGTTCAGGGAGAGCACCGCCGGCACCCCACCGGCGATCACCGTGGCGAGCCGGAACCCGCGTACCGAGCCGCGGCCCAGCACGTCCGTCGAGATCACCCCGGCGACGCTGGTGAGCAGGCCGGACGAGGTGGACAGGAACGCCGCGAACGCGCCGGCCGCGACCAGCGCGGCGAGCAGCCGACCGGTCGTGCCGTCGCCGAGCGCCGCACCGGGCAGCAGCACCACCACCGCGTCGGTCTGGCCGCTCACCAGCAGTTGCGGGGTGTAGATGCGGCCAAGCACGCCGTAGACCGTCGGCAGCAGATAGAAGACGCCGACCAGCGCCAGCACCACGAGCGTGGTCCGGCGGGCGGCGGCGCCGTCGGGGTTGGTGTAGAAGCGGACCAGCACGTGCGGCAGGCCCATCGTGCCGAGGAACGTGGCCAGGATCAGGGAGTACGTGGCGAACAGTCCCCTGTCGTCCTCGCCCGCGGTGTCCGGCAGCAGCCATTCGGTGACGCCGGTCGCCGCGCCGGACACCTCCGGCACCGGGTCACCGGCGGCGAACTCGAGGCGGTCGCCGGGGCGTACCTCCCGGATGTCACCGTCGGGCAGGGTGAGCGTCGCGCGGTGCTCGACCACGACTGTGGTCGCGGTCCGGAACGTCGGCCCGTCGGGTGGGGTCACCGCGGGGCGGGCGTCGGCCTGCCACTGCAATGCCAGGAAGACCGCGGGTACGGCGAGCGCGGTGAGCTTCAGCCAGTACTGGAACGCCTGCACGAACGTGATCGCCCGCATGCCGCCCAGCGCCACGTTCGCCGTCACCACCACGGCGACCAGCAGCGCCCCGAGCGGATACGGCGAGCCGGTGAGCGTGGCCAGCGTCAGCCCGGCGCCCTGCAACTGCGGCACCAGGTAGAGCCAGCCGATGAAGATCACGAAGACGGTGGCGAGCGTGCGCAGCCGGCGGGAACCGAGCCGCACCTCGCAGAAGTCGGGCAGCGTGAACGCGCCGGAGCGGCGCAGCGGCGCGGCCACGAACAGCAGCAGCGCGAGGTATCCGGCCGCGAAGCCGACCGGGTACCAGAGCACGTCCACGCCGTACTTGAGGATCAGCCCGGCGACGCCGAGGAAGCTCGCCGCCGACAGGTACTCCCCGCCGATCGCGGCGGCGTTCCAGGTCGGGCTGACCGCCCGGGACGCGACCAGGAAGTCCGAGGTGGTGCGGGCCAGCCGCAGCCCGTAGAAGCCGATGCCGACGGTGACCAGGGTGACGGCGACGATCGCCGGGACCACGTAGCCGTTTGACATCAGCGTTCCGGCCGTCGAATCAGGTCGACGAAGTCCTGCTCGTTTCGTTCGGCCAGGCGCACGTACGCCCAGCCGACCACGATCAGGAACGGGAAGGACACGACGCCGAGCAGCAGCCACGGCAGGTTGACCCCGAGCACGGTGACCCGGCCTACGGTGGGTGCGATGGCGAACAGCCACGGCAGGCCGCCGAGCGCGACCAGCACCAGCAGGCTGAGCCGCAGCGCGAGGGAGAGCTGGGCGCGCATCAGCCCCTGCACCAGCGTCTCACCGACCGGGGTCTGCTGGGTCAGCTCGGAGCGGGTGCGGTCGGCCGGATTGCCGACCCGGGAGACCTCGGCCAGCACGATCCGGGTCCGCTTCGGCGCGGCGGCCGGCGCCGGCGCGCTTCCCGGCTCGGCGGTAGGTGGGGACGCGCGCGGACCGGGAACCGGGGCGGCCTCGGTGGGCCGCCCCGTCAGATGCTGTTCCTCGGCTCCGGTCACCTCCGGCAGTCTCGCCCGCTCAGCGGGAATGTCAAGAGCACGGTTCCGAGCCCTGTGCACAACCTGTGGATAACGCTTCACTGTTGTGGATAACCCGGTGGATGACGCGGAGACGTTGTGGACGGCCTCAGCCCAGGGCCACCCGTACCGGGTTGGCGGTCGCCGAGCCGAGCCAGGTGTGCGGGTTGCCGAACCAGCACCAGCCGAGCTTCGGCGCGCCCTGGCTGATCCACAGCGCGGGCACCCGGCGGTCGCCGCAGCGCGACCCCACGAGCGAGAAGCACCTGTTGCTCGCCAGTGCCTGCGGGTGCAGCGTGACGAACGCCAGCCCTTCGTCGATGGTGATCGGCAGCCGGTCCTTCGCGGTCATGTCCTCCAGCGCTGCCGACGGCGGCACGTTGCGGTACTCCTCGCCCCGGTCCACGTCGAACAGCAGGTACGCGGGCCCGGCGGGCACCTCCAACTCCTTGATCGGGTGGAAGGTGGGCAGGTCGTCGGCGGGGAAGTTGCGGTCGAGGACGCCGGTCTTGCGCTTGCCGGCCAGCGTGGTGAGCGCGATGCGCTCCGGCACCGGCACCAGTTCCCGCGTGGTCACCAGCAGGAACGGCACCCGCGCGTCGGTGGGCCCGGCCAGGCCGGCGGCACCGGTGACCGCCGCGTCCCGCAGCGGGGTGAGCAGCGTCCGGAACTCCTCCTCGGTCTGCCCGGCCAGTGCCGGGTAGCCGAGCTGCACGAGGCGGTCGAGTTGGCTGTCGAATTCGGTAGCGGCGTCGAAGCGGTCGTCGGACATGCGGTCCCCCACCCTGTCGTACGGTCTGCCGTACATTGTACGCCAGCGCGCGGCAGCGACAAGCCGACGACCGCGCGCCGACGGCGGCCCGGCCCTCAGCGACTCCAGTCCTGCTTCGCGGCACGCACCAGCTTGTCCTTCAGCTCCCGGGTGTGCCGGCGGCTCACCGGCAGCTCCGATCCGTCGATCACCACCACGTAACCGGAGTTGACCAGCCGCAGCTCGGCGATGAGCCGCAACTGCACCAGATACGAGCGGTGAATCCGGACGAAACCGGCGTCGGCCCAGCGCTCGGCCAGCGTCGCCAGCGAGACCCGGACCAGGTGCGACCCCTCCGCCGTGTGCAGCCGCGCGTAGTCGCCCTGCGCCTCCACCCACCGCACCGCCGAGCGGGGCAGCATCCGGGTGGTGCCGGCCAGCTCGATCGGGATGGTCGGATCCTCCTCCGCCCGGGCCAGCGCGGCCGGATGCGACGGCACCACCCGGGAGCCGATCACCCGGCGCAGCGACTCGGCCAGCCGCTCGGCGCGTACCGGCTTGCGCACGTAGTCGGTGGCGCCCAGGTCGAACGCGTCCACCGCGCCGTCGTCGTACGCGGTGACGAACACGATCGCCGGCGGCCGGGCGAACCGGCGCAGGACGCGGGCCAGCTCCATGCCGTCCAGCCCCGGCATCCGGATGTCGAGGAACACCACGTCCACGTCGTCGTCGCGCAGCACCCGCAGCGCCTCGGTCGCGTCCCCGGCCGTGTGCAGCCGGGCCACCCGGGGATCGGCGCGCAGGTGGTACGCCAGCTCGTCGAGTGCGGGCGGCTCGTCGTCCACCGCCAGCACCCGGAGGAATCCGGTGCCGGTGACTGTCACGACGACGCCCGGACGCCGGGGTGGAACTTCGGTACGCGCATGCTGACCTTCGTACCCGAACCCAGGCCGGTCTCCACGACCAGGCCGAACCCGTCCCCGAAGACCGACCGGAGCCGTTCGTCGACGTTCGAGAGGCCGACGTGCTGCCCCGGGTCGTCGGCCGGGTCGCCGGTCGCGCCCGACACCTCGGCGATGCCGGCGGTAAGCGTCGTCGGATCCATCCCCACCCCGTCGTCCTCCACCGTGATGTGACACTCCGCGCCCGCGTCCCGGGCCTCGATGCTCACCATGCCGGTGCCCGGCTTGCGGGACAACCCGTGGCGGACCGCGTTCTCCACGAGCGGCTGGAGGCAGAGGAACGGCAACGTCACCGGAAGCACCTCCGGCGCGATCTGGAGGCGAACCTGGAGCCGCTCGCCGAAACGCGCCCGCTCGATGGTCAGGTAGCGGTCGATCGAGCGCAGCTCCTCGGCGAGCGTGGTGAACTCGCCGTGCGCCCGGAACGAGTAACGGGTGAACTCGGCGAACTCCAGGATCAGTTCCCGCGCCCGCTCCGGGTCGGTGCGCACGAACGAGCCGATCGCGGTCAGCGCGTTGTAGATGAAGTGCGGGCTGATCTGGGCGCGCAACGCGCGTACCTCGGCCCGCGCCAGCCGCTCCCGCGACGACTCCAGCTCGGCCAGCGCGAGCTGGTCACCGGCCCAGTGCGCGGTCTCCAGCGTCGCCTGCACCAGACCCGGGGCCGGGCGCTCGTCGGCCACCGCCACCAGCGCCCCGACCACCCGCCCGTCCGCGCGCAGCGGCGCCACCACCGCGCCGCGTACCGGACAGTCGACCAGGTCGCAGCGCAGCTCCGACTCGCCCAGCACGGTCGAGCGCCCGCCCTCGGCCGCCCGCCGGGCCGCCGCGACCAGCTGGTCACCGTGGTGCGCGCCCTGCCCGTCGATCGCGAGCAACGCGTCCCGGTCCGTCAGCGCCAGCCCGGCCGCGCCGACGAGGGCCCGCAGATGGCGTACGGCCTTCGCCGCGTCCGCCTCGGTCAGGCCGGCGCGCAGCGGCTCGGCGGCGAGCCCCGCGGTGTGCAGCACCTCGTACGTGGCCCGCTGCGTGGCGGTGGCGATGCCCCGCCGGCCGCGCAGCCGCAGCACCGCCCAGAGCGCCGCGGCCAACGCGGTGACCAGCGAGACGACGGCGAAGACGGCGGAGAGGTTGCCACCCACGCAGCGATCCTGCCGGGTGCCGGCCCGGTAGCGCTAGTACGCGCCCTTGCGGGCCAGCACCACGCCCACGGTCCGCCACAGGATGCTCAGGTCGTACGCCAGCGACCAGTTGTCGACGTAGTAGAGGTCGAGCCGGACCGCCTCGTCCCAGGACAGGTCGGAACGGCCGGAGACCTGCCACAGACCGGTCATGCCCGGCCGGACCAGCAGCCGGCGGCGGACGTCGCCCAGGAAGTCGCCGTCGTCGGCGGGCAGCGGGCGCGGGCCGACGAGCGACATCTCGCCCCAGAGCACGTTGATCAGCTGGGGCAGTTCGTCCAGCGACGTGGCGCGCAGGAAGCGGCCCACCGGGAAGACCCGGGGGTCCTGCTTCATCTTGAACAGCATGCCGTCGGTCTCGTTGCGGTCGACCAGGCCGGCCAGCCGCTCCTCGGCGTCGACGTACATGGTCCGGAACTTCCAGACCCGGAACGTCCGCCCCTCGTGCCCCACCCGGGGCTGGCGGAAGAAGACCGGCCCGGGGTCGGAGATCCGGATGGCCACGGCGACGGCGAGGAAGAGCGGGACCAGCAGCAGCAGGCCCAGTCCGGCGGCGACCCGGTCCATCAGGTTCTTGGCCAGCAGCGCCGGCCCGGACAGGGTCGGCTCCTCGACGTGCAGCAGCGGCAGGCCCTCGATCGGGCGGATGTGCACCCGGGGACCGGCGATGTCGGTGAGCTGGGGCGCGACCACCAGGTCGACGCCGGAGCCCTCCAGCTGCCAGGCCAGCCGGCGCAGCTCACCCGGCTCGGCGCTGGCCGAGCCGCAGACCGCGATGGTGTCGCCGCCGACCTCACGTACCAGGGCCAGGACGTCCCGGCCCGCGTACACCGGCACCGGGGTCTCCAGGCCGCGCGCGGCGGCGTACCCGTCGGTGAGGTGGATGGCCACCGGCACCAGGCCGACGGACGGGTTCCGGGTGACAGTGGTGTAGACCTCCAGGCACTCCGGAAGCGTGCCGACCAGCACCATCCGGTGCCCGGCGTGGCCAGCGCGGCGGCGCAGCGTGTGCAGGCAGGCCCGGGCGATCATGCGGACGAGCAGGATCAGTAGCAGGGCGCCGAGCAGCGCGAAGCCGACCGTCCACCGGGACAGGGTGGTCTTCGTGGCGAAGGCGAGGAAGGAGACCGTCGCGGCGACCGCCACGCCGGCCCGGATCACCCGCTTGTACTCGTCCGGGCCGAGCCCCAGGTAGCGCCGGTCGTAGGCCCGGTTGCCCCAGAGGATGAGCACCCAGCCGAGCGGCAGGAGCACGAACGCCACTGTGTAGAACCACGCCTCGGGCGCGTCGCGGAAGCCGGAGGCGGCCTGCTCGAAGATCTGTACGGCCAGGAAGCTGGCCAGGGCGGCCGCACCGAAGTCCAGCAGCAGCAGGAGGGCGATGTACGGCCGGTGCCACCGGGACACCCGGCGGCGGGCGCGGGCCCACGCCGACCGCGGTACGCCGTTGTGCGACGGCGGAGTCGGCGGCTGGATCTCAAAGCTGTCGACGTGCCGCACGCTCTTGCTCCGGCCTCTGTCGGTTACCGGGCGCTGGAGGCTTGTCGTCACCTCAACCCATGTCCTCCCGCATGACCCGCGTCCTCACTCGCCGTGAGGGCCCGGGTCGCTCACCGTCCCAGTCTCCCACGCGGGCCCGGCCCGGACCGGCCCCCGCGAGGAAGCCGTTCCGCTGGTGCTCGGTGAGATCTGGCCGGCTCCGAATCAGTTGTGAAGCCGGGGACCGAGCCACTATACCGATGGATGACGACTCAGGTAGAGGGGCGGACCGGACCTTCGGCGATCGCCGGTCGATTCCGCTCGGTAACCGGCGAATCCAGTTACTCACCGTACGAGCCGGGACAACCTTCGGTCAGCCAGCGGCTTGCCGCCGGTCTGACAGGTGGGGCAGTACTGGAGGCTCGAATCGGCGAACGATACCTCCCGCACGGTGTCGCCGCAGACCGGACACGGCAGCCCCTTCCGGGCGTGCACCTTCAGGCCCGAACGCTTCTCGCCCTTCAGCTCCGCGGCCCGCTGGCCCATCGACCGGCGCACCGCGTCGCCGAGGACCGTGCGCGTCGCCGCGTGCAGGCCGGCGAGCTGGTCGTCGGTGAGCCGGTCGGTGATCGCGAACGGCGAGAGCCGCGCCGCGTGCAGGATCTCGTCGGAGTACGCGTTACCGACCCCGGCCAGCACCGACTGGTCGGTCAGCACGCCCTTCACCTGGCCCTTACGGCTGCGCAGCCGCTCGGCGAAGGTGGGGAGATCCGCCTCCAGCGCGTCCGGCCCGAGCTTCGCCACCCCCGGCACCGTCGCCGGGTCGGTGACCAGGTAGGCGGCCAGCTTCTTCTGGGTGCCGGCCTCGGTCAGGTCGAAACCGGAGCCGTCGTCGAGGCGTACGCGCACCGCGATCGGGCCCTTGCCGGGCCGCAGCGGGGCCGCCGACGGGAACGCCTCCCGGTAGTGCAGCCAGCCCGCCCGGGCCAGGTGGACCACCAGGTGCAGGCCCTCGTCGAACCGGACGTCCAGGAACTTGCCGTACCGGCCGGCGCCGGTCACGGCGCGGCCGGCGACCGCGCTCGGCGGCGGGTCGTACGTCTTCAGCGCGTTGATCGCGGCGACCTCGAACCGCTCGACGCGGCGGCCCACCGCACGCTCGCGCAGGTAACCGGCGAGCGCTTCCACCTCCGGTAGTTCGGGCACGGTACAACGGTAGCCTTCTTTCCCGTGAGAATCGTGGTGGCGCACAACCGGTACCGGGAAGCCCAGCCCTCCGGCGAGAACACCATCGTCGACGCGGAGATCGCCCAGCTCACCGCCGCCGGCGTGGAGGTGCTGCCGTTCCTGCGCAGCTCGGACGAGATCCCGTCGATGTCCAAGCCGGCCAAGGCGCTGCTGCCGATCTCGCCGATCTGGGCGCCGAAGGCCCAGCACGACCTCGACCGCCTGCTGACCGAGCATCGGCCGGACGCGTTGCACCTGCACAACCCGTACCCTCTGCTCTCGCCCTGGGTGGTGCGGACCGCGCACAGGCGCGGGGTGCCGGTGGTGCAGACGGTGCACAACTACCGGCAGGTCTGTTCCTCGGGCCTGTACTTCCGCGACGGCGTGATCTGCCAGGACTGCCGGGGCCGGGCGCTGGGTGTGCCGGCGATCGTGCACCGCTGCTACCGCAACTCCCGGGCGCAGAGCGCGCTGATGGCCACCACGCTCGCCGTGCACCGCCCGACCTGGAAGTCGGTGGACCGGTACATCGCGCTCACCACGGCGGTCGCTGATCATCTGCGCGACTACGGCATTTCGGACGCTCGGATCGTGGTCAAGCCGAACGCGGTGCCCGACCCGGGCACCCCGGCGCCGGCCGGGAACGGTTTCCTCTTCATGGGGCGGCTCAGCCCGGAGAAGGGCCTGGACCTGCTGCTCTCGGCGTGGCGGCGGCACCCGGTGGGCGCGCTCGGCCCGCTGCGCATCGCCGGTGACGGCGAGCTGCGTCCGCTCGCCGAGGCGGCCGCCGCCGAACGGCCCGACGTGCACTACCTGGGCCAGCTCGACCGCTCCGGGGTACGCGCGGTGCTGGCCGACAGCTCCGTGGTGCTGGCCACCTCCACCTGGCACGACGTGCTGCCCACGGTGATCATCGAGGCGCTGGCGTCCGGGCGGCCGGTGCTCGGCACCGCACTCGGCGGCATCCCGTACCTGGTGGGCGCGGACGGCCCGCGCGAGCCCGCCGGCACCGGCCCGGCCGAGGTGGCCACCGCGGCGCCGGGCGACGGGCGGGTCGCGTTGCCGGCCGGGGTGCAGCGCGGCGAAGCCGGCTGGGTGGTGGCGCCGGAGGTGGACGCGCTGGCCGCAGCGTTGCCGCTGGCCGCCGCCGAGGCGGGAATGCTCGCCGGTCCGGCCCGGTCCCGCTACGAGCGCACCTTCCACCCCGACGTGATCACCAAGCGCCTGATCGACATCTACGCCTCGCTCACCTGAGCGTCGGTCGGTGCGGCCGGCTTGTAGGTACAATCGCGCTGTTGTCGGCACAAGGGAGGTGCGTGGTGAGCACCGTGTCCGTGCGCGAGTTCTCCTACAACCCCAGCGCGATGTTCGCCCGGGTGGAACAGGGCGAGACGATCGAGGTCACGCGGCACGGCAGCGTGATCGCCGTGCTGCTGCCGGGTTCGGGGACGCTGGGCAGGTACGCGTCCCTGGTGGCGAAAGGGGTGATCCGCCTCAAGGCGACCACCACGAGCGACATCGACCGGCTGGCCCGCTACGACGTGCCGCCCGACGTGTCGCCCCTCGAGCTGCTGTTGGCCGACCGCGAGGACGACGAGCGGTGATCTATCTGGACTCGTCCGCCCTGATCACTCTGATCGCCGGCCGTACCTACGTGACGGAACTTCAGGAGTTCCTGGCGAGCCGGGCGGGCATGCCGATGGGAACCAGCTCAGTCGGATTCGTCGAGACGGTACGCACCCTCGACCGGATCGGCGACTACCCGGACGCCATGCAGATGCTGGTACGGAACTTCACCGAGATCCTGGTGACCGAGGAGGTCCGTGATTCGGCGGCTGCCCTGCCCGCCGGCATCCGGACGCTGGACGCGCTACACGTGGCGAGTGCCCAGGCCCTCGGAGATGCGCTCGACACGCTGGTCACATACGACAAGCGGATGTCGGACGTCGCAGTCTCGGTGGGCTTACCGGTCGCGGCTCCCGGCACGGACTAGGTCTCCCGCACCTCAGCGCAGGGAGGCGCGGGCGGAGAAGGCGATGCTCGCCAGCAGGAAGCCGCCGTTGACGACGGTGAACGCCACCATCACCCAGAACGCCAGCGCGGGCGCGAAGGCCAGCACCAGACCGGCCACGAAGATCACCGCGCCGTAGTCGCGGACCAGCTTCACGAGGCGTACCGGGAACGAGGTCGAGGTGACCATGCTGGCCGCGTTCGGCCCCGACTGCATCACCGAGGTCACCAGGTTGACCATCCAGGTGCCCGCGAACACCGCCACCAGCCACACCGGCGTGGACGGGCGCTGCGCCACGGCTGTCGCGCCGATGGCAGCCACCAGCGCGATCTGGGCGGCCACGTCGCAGAGTACGTCGATCCGGGCACCGGCCGCGCTGCCCTGACCGGTCACCCGGGCGAGCTGCCCGTCGGCGCAGTCCAGCGCGTACGCGATCTGCCACGCGACCAGCGCGAACAGCCCCACTGTCCAGGCCGGTACGGTGCCGGCGGCCACGTCGTCGGCGAGCGCCACCACGGTGACCGAGGCGGCCAGCCCCAGCACCAGGTTGGTCAGCGTCAACGCGGTCGGGCGCAACCCCAGGCGCTGGGCGGCAAGCGCGAAGGCCGCCCCGATCCACTGGCTGATCGACTCGCTGAACAGGCCGCCTCCCCGGTTGACCCGGTGGAAGTCGGCGACGGTGGGGCGGGGCTCAGCCAATGTGGTCGCGGAGGGCACCGGCGTAGTCTGCCAGCCGCTCCCGCGTCTCGGTAGACGACATCGTGAGGTGTTCGAGGATGGTGTAGCGGTCCGGCCGGGTGGCCGGCGCGAACTGCACCGCCTCGACGAACTGGTCGTCGGTCAGCTCGACCTCGGCGGGCAGCCGGGGCAGCCCGTGCCGGGTCAGGCAGGCCGCCATCTCGGCGAACCGGCGCTCGTCGCCGCGCAGGTACGTGCAGAACAGCGCACCGAGCCCGGCCAGTTCGCCGTGCGAGGCGGTGCCGGGGAAGAGCGCGTCGATCGCGTGCATGATCTCGTGGCAGCCGCCGCTGCACGGCCGGCTGGTGCCCTCGATCGCCATCGCCAGGCCACTGGAGATCAGTGCCTCGGCCAGGACGGTCACGAACGCGTCGTCGCTCATGTCGCCCGGGTGGTTCAGCACCGCCTCCGCGCCGGCCCGGGCCAGCGAGGCGGCCAGCCCGTCGACGCGCTCGCCGCGTACCTGGCGGGCGAGATCCCAGTCCGCCAGGGCGCTGATGTTGCTCACCACGTCGCCGATGCCGGCCCGGTTGTGCCGTTCCGGCCCGGCCTCCACGAAGTCCAGATCCACGATCACCGCGATCGGGATGTGCACGCCGTAGGAGCCCTTCAGGCCCTCGGTGATCAGGCTCGCCACCGGGGAGGCGATGCCGTCGTTCGCCAGCGCGGTCGCCACCGAGACCATCGGCAGACCGCGCCGGGTCGCGGCGTACTTGGCCACGTCGATCGTCTTGCCGCCGCCGATGCCGACGACCGCGTCGTACGACCGGGTGCGCAGCTTCGCCCCCAGGTCGTCGGCGGCGTCGAGCGTGCCCCCGGCGACCGTGAACACGTCGGCCGAGCGCAGCGACGGCCGGATCAGCTCGGCGATCCGCTCGCCCTGCCCCGGCCCGACCACCACGGCGACGTCGCCGCCGGCGGAGATCCGCCCGTCGGAGAGGATCGCCGCCAGGTCGGCCACCGCGCCCCGCCGCACGTCGATGTGCAGTGGGGTGAGGACGCTGCGGGCTAGTAGCGGCACGCGATCTCCCGGGCCCGGGCCAGATCGGCGTGGTTGTCGACCTCGACCCAGGAGACGTCACCGATCGGGGCCGCCCGCACCTCGCCGCCGCGCTCCGCGAACTCCTGGTAGCCGTCCTCGTAGTAGAGGTTCGGGTCGCGCCGCCAGGTCGCCTCCAGCGCGTCCGCGAGCGGCACCGCCACCTGCGGCTCGATCAGCGTCGCGCCGATGTACTCGCCGTACGCCTCGCCCGGGTCCATCAGCTTGGTGATGCGGGTGAGCTGGCCGGCGGCGTCGAAGGTGGTCTTCATCTCCTCCTCGGCCAGCGGCTTGAGCGTGTCCACGGCGAGCAGGATGCTTGGGCCGCGCTCGGCCAGCAGCGTCTTCTCCACGCTCACCGGGTGCACGGTGTCGCCGTTTACGAGCAGCACACCACGGGAGAAGTGCTCCCGCGCCAGCCAGAGCGAGTACGCGTTGTTCCACTCCTCGGCCTTGTCGTTGTGGACCAGCGTGATCGTGACGCCGTACTTCTCCTCCAGGGCGGCCTGGCGCTGCCGCACCGCGTCGGCCGCGTAGCCGACCACGATCACGACCTCGTTCAGCCCCACCTCGGCGAGGTTGCGCAGCGCGATGTCGAGGATGGTGGTCTCCCCGTCGACCGGCACCAGGGCCTTGGGCAGGGTGTCGGTGTACGGCCGCAGCCGGCGCCCCGCTCCCGCGGCGAGCACCATCCCGATCATGCCGACACGCTCCTCTTCTCGACCCGATTCCACCCGGCGAGGATATCGCCGGGCGCGGAGCGGCAGTGGTTCAGCCCGTCAGACCGATCGAGCGCAGCGCGGCGAAGCCGTCCTCAGCGATCCGCCGGATCAGCCCGTCGTTGACGTCCCGGTGCTCGTCGAGCAGCGCGATCTCCGACTCCGCCAGCCAGCGGAACTCGGTGTGCTTGCCGACCTCCAGCCGGGGCCGGCTGAGGTCGCCGTCCACCCGGATCAGGAAGTCGGTCTCCACCCGGGTCAGCCCGTCGTCGGCGGTGTAGCGGTATTCCCCGACCAGGCCGAGCACGTGCGACACGGCCCAGCCGGTCTCCTCGGTGACCTCCCGGCGCAGCGCGTCGTCGATCTCCTCGCCCGGTTCGAGGTGGCCGCCGACGATGTCCCAGCAGTTCGGGAAGAGGCGTCGGTCGGGGGATCGGCGTTGGATGAAGATGCAGCCGTCGTCGTCGACGATCAGCGCGCCGGCGCAGCGGAGGGGCTCGGTGGGCACCCTCCGACAGTAGCCATCCGGGCCGTCTCCGGCGATGCCCGTTCTTGTCCCGGTACGCATCGATGGCCCACCATGTCCGTACTCAGTCGCCGTCCCACAGGGGTGATGTGTGATGCAGGTACGGGAAGCGATGTCCAGCGAGGTACTGGTGGTCGGGCCGGAGCACACGCTCCGGCAGGCGGCCCGGATGATGTCGGCCCGCGGTGTCGGGTCGGCGGTCGTGATCGACCCGGACTCCGAGGGAGTGGGGATCATGACCGAACGCGATGTGCTGAAGGCGATCGGCGCCGGGCTCGACCCGGATGTCGAGCGCACCGGGGCGCACCTGACCTGGGACGTCGTCTACGCCGGCCCGGACTGGACGATCGAGGAGGCAGCCGCGGCGATGGCCCGCGGCGGGTTCCGTCACCTGGTCGTGCTCGACGGCCGGGAGGTGGCGGGAGTGATCTCGGTACGGGACCTGATGCGGGTCTGGGCGGGTGAGCACGCGCCGACCCGTACCTGATGTGGTCCGGCGCGAGCGGCGCCGGAGAAAGGGCGATGGCCCGGCCGATATCGGCCGGGCCATCGTCGTATCTGTTCCGTTTCGGTCGTGCCCGCCCGTCAGGGGCCGACGAAGACCGAGGTGCCGCGCCAGTCCACGTCGTCGACGCTCGGACCGCTGCGCACCGTGGCGGAGCCGGTCGGCACGCCGTCGGACCACGCCATCGTGGACAGGTTGCCGGTGCTCCGGGAGACGACGTAGAGCGTGTCGCCGTCCAGGAACAGGCCGCCCGCGTCGGCGAAGGCGGTGGTGCCGGTGACCGTGTTGCGCTCGGCGCCGACGGTGCCGGTGTCCGGCGTGAAGCCGCGCCAGAACAGCGTGCTCTGACCGGCCAGCGAGTAGTAGATCCGGCCGCTGGAGTAGAACATCGCGGTCACGTTCGGCAGCTCCGCGGAGAAGTTGCCGGTCATGCCGGCGTAGGTGGAGCCCTCCGGCGCGGAGCCGGTGACGACCAGGTCCCACTTGGCGTCGTGGTACGGGTCCAGCTTCTTCGGGGTGCCGAACTCGCTGCCGTCGAACGAGCGCTTGTAGAGGTCGCCGCCGACGCCGTAGAACAGGTCACCGCCGACCCAGAACGCGCCCTTGATGTTCGACCAGCCGGTGTTGTCGCCGTTCGGCACCGACATCGCGTTGCCGACCGAGGTGGCGCCGTCGTACGTCCGCTTGGTGATGCTGTCGACGGTGGTGGCCGGCGGCACCGGGGGCAGCTTGACGATCTCGATGCCCTGCACCAGCGGGTTCTCCAGGACGCGACCGAAGTCGATGTCGATGTTGCCGTCACTGGTGATCGGGAACGCCCGCATGGTGCCCCGGTTGGTGGCGCCGATCGCGGCGATCGGGTCGAAGTTGCTCAGCTTGACCACGCCGTCGATCGACACGTTGAACTTGCGCTTGCCGGCGGTGGCGGTGCCGGACCAGCGGTTGGCCAGGTAGAGGCGCACCTGCACCGGCGTGCCGGCCGGGACCGAGAAGTCCCACTGCATGTCCGGCGCGGGCGACTCGTCCCACCGCTCCGCGTTGAACAGCTCGACCGGTGTACCCGACGGCACCGTGCCGTCGAGCGTGGCGTTCGTGGTGTAGCTGGTCACCTGGTTGCCGGCGTTGTGGTAGGTGCTCGGCGCGGCGGCGGTGTCCGCGGCCCAGGCCGGGCCGCTCGGCGCGGCGAGCTGGTCGCCGCCCGCGTTGACCCGGTAGAGCACGTCGGAGGCGTCCGGCGTGGGCGCGGTCTTCACGATCTCGATGCCGTGCAGCAGCGGGTTCTGCAGCACCCGGCCGAAGTCGATGTCGACGACGCCGTCGCTGACCACCGAGATGGACTGCATGGTGCCGCGGTCGGTTCCGCCCGCGGCGACGACCGGGTCGAAGTCGTTCAGCTTGAGGACGCCGTCGATGCTGACGTCGAACTTGCGGGCACCCGGCTTGCTCGTGCCGGACCAGCGGTTGGCCATGTAGATCCGGACGTCGACCCGGGTGCCTGCGGCGACCGGGATGTCCCACTGCATGTCCGGCGCGGTCGCCTCGTCCCACCGCTCGGTGTTGAACAGCGTGGCCGGCGTGCTCGCCGGCACGGTGGGGTCGAACGTCGCGTTCGTGGTGTAGCTGGTGACCTGGTTGCCCGTGTTGTGGTACGGGCTGGGCTCGGTGGCGCTGTCGGCGGCCCAGTCCGGTCCGCCGTCGGTCGCCGGGATGGCCGGACCGCCGGCGTTGACCCGGTAGAGCACCTCGGTCTGCGCCGCGCGGCCGGCCTGGTAGACGTTGCCCGGCAGACCCTTCGTGCTGGTCGAGTGCGGGGTGCTGCCCCCGTCCAGCGGGAAGAAGGCGATCCGCTTGCGCTGGTAGTCGAAGTTGCCGATGTACTCCTGGTCGCTGCCGAGCCAGAGGCCCTCCTGGGTCACCAGCATCTCGGTGACGCCGTAGCCGCGCGGGTGGCGGCCCGGGTTCCAGGACAGCGGCAGGCCGCTCACCGGGTCGAGCGCGGCGATGCTGGCCCGCGGCACCGCGCCCGGTCCGGCCTTGTCGCGGGCGAGCGGGTTGTTCGACCAGCGGAAGTGGCCGCCGACGTAGATGGCCTTCTCGCTGATGCCGACCGAGAGGAAGGTGTCGCCGCCGCTGAAGTTCGTCCAGGTCGGCTTCTGGCCGGCGCCGGTGGCGGAGGTCTCCCAGCGGGCGGCGGAGTCGCAGAGCGTGCCCGGGTACGACGCGCCGGTGGTGACCACCACGAAGTACTTGCTGTCCGGGGAGAACTGGACGTCGCGCACCCACGAGTCGAACGCGGTGTACTTGCAGGCCGCGGAGTAGCCGTCGGTGTTCCAGTCGGCGACGGTCGCGGAGCTCTCACCGAGGTTGATCCGCACGATCTGGTCGTGCACGACGCCGTCGGCCTTCTTGAAGTTGCCGATCACCACGAGGTGCTTGCCGTCGGGGGAGACGGAGAGCTTCTCCACGCCGACACCGGCCGAGGCGCCGTTGTTGGTCGGGGTCCAGTTGTGGTTCTCGGTCAGCGCCACGGTGAGGTATTCGTCCACCGCGCCGGTGGTCGGGTTCAGCGAGGCCAGCCCGTTGCGGTTGATCGTCGCGGTCGCCGTGGTGAAGATGCCGCCGACCAGCAGGTGACCGTCGACGAGCGCGATGTCGTTCACCGTGCCGTTGAACGCCGGGCCCTTGAACCCCTCGACGGGGGTGCCGTCGGCGACGTTCAGCAGCACCAGCTTGCGGAAGTTCTTGTCGCCGACCTTGTTGAACTTGCCGGCGACGTACACCGTGCCGGGGGTCGGTCCGGCGATGATCGCGGTGACGTCGTTGTCCAGCACCGGCGCGAACGCGTTGTCGATCTTGCCGGTCGCCTTGTCGAAGGCGAGCAGTCCGCGGCGGTCGACCGGGGTGGGTGAGGAGCCCCGGTTCTGCGCGTTTGTGAACGAGCCGCCGACGATCACCTTGCTGCCGGCGTCGTGGATGGCCACGACGTTGCCGTCGTTGATGTTCGGCGTCTTGTCCGAGGGCACCTCGCCGACCAACGTGCTGTGGTCGGGCGCGGGCGCCGCCGCCGGTGCGGCCAGCGCCGGCACCGGTGTGAACAAGGTGGCGATGCCGAGCACGGCAGCGCCGAATGCGGACACCGAGCGGTGTCTCAGGATCGAGGAAGCCACAGGCTACTCCGGGGGGAAACGTCGGAGGCGCTGCGATCGTGGTCGGTGCCGACATGAGGCGGGGCGTCACTCGACCGACCGCAGACGTGAGAGCAATACCTTCTCGCATTCGGCCGTCGCCCGTCCACCCGGGTTCGGCCTTTTTGGCCGAGGAAAGGGCCCGGGTCACACGAAAAGACGAGCGACTATCAGTCCCCGGACACGGAGGGTGTTCCTGAGGAAACGCTCAGGTCGGGCATCGGTGGCTGGAAGTACGGATCGGTCGCCATCTCCCGGAAGACCTGCTCGCTCTCCGGGTCGTTGCCGAACGTGCTGTCGTAGATGGGCTTCTCCGTCTGCCGGGCCGCGAAGTAGACCGCCGCCTTGATCTGCGGGTGCTTCTTCAGGTACGGCCCGACCTCGCGCATCCATTCGGCCCGCTGGCCCGGCCGCCCCTCCTGGGTCAGGCCGTACTCGCCGATGATGACCGGTCGCGGGTGCTTCTTGGCGAACGCCATGAAGTGGTCCATCCGGTTGGAGAAGCTGTTCCACTCCGGACTGGGATAGACGTCCGCGCAGAGCCAGTCGACCTGGTCGTCGCCCGGGTAGTAGGCGGCGGCCCGGCGCTGCGGCTCGGCGAACCCGTCCGCGTGCGGGCACCACACCCAGCCCGCGTTGGTGACGCCCATCTCGGCGAAGATGCCGCGGACGTGCTTCCAGGCGGCGACGTAGTCCTCCGGCGAGTGCATGCTCGCGGCCAGGTTCGGCCGGTCCATCTCCCACCGGTAGCGCAGCAGCACCGGAACGCCGAACTCCTTGACGTCCTTCGCGCGTTCCCGGATCAGCGCGTCGTAGACGCCGCTGACTGTGGACCGGGTGTCGGTGCCCTGCCACGAGATCATCTGGAGCTTGCCCCGGGACTGGAACAACTTCTCGGTGGCGCTCGGGAACGGCTCGTTCCACTCGTGGAACATGTGCGCGATGGTGAGATTGCCGCCGGCCGCCTGGTTGAACGCGTCGAACGCCGCGGCCCGCCCGCTGGCGTTGTGGTACTGCGGCTTGACCCAGGTGCCGAGCCAGGCCCCCTTCTCCGGCGGCTCCGGCCCCCATCCGGTGGTGCGGACCGGAGCGGTCCGCGGTGTCACAGTCGGCGGGGGCGGCACCGCCGTCGCCGTCTCGTCGGATCGCTCCGAGCCGATGTCACAGGCCGCCACGGCCGGGGCCAGGAAGGCCAGGCCCAACACGGCAGCCATCGTCAGTCGTAACCGTCGTACCACCGCAACCTCTCCCCAGGACGGTCGCCGGCCACGGTATGGGGGCCCTGACGGATCCGCGTGGGCGGAGAGGCACGCCGGGCCGGGCGGGCGACCCCTGGCACTCTACCTGTGACGCGGCGCTCAGGCGGGGTAGCCGAGTCGCGTCAGCAGCGGCCCGGCCTGAGTCATCACGTCGGCCAGATCCTTTTCGGTCAGTCGCTGCCGCCAGCGGCCCACCGAACCCGGCCGCGCCTTGGCGAAGCGGGCGTGCAGCGCCTCCCGTCCGGCCGGGTCACCGACCTCCAGGAAGTCGGCCACGACCTCGGCCGCCTCGGCCGGGCGGGTGACGACGTCCTCGTACCGCAGGTGCCTCACCCGCTCGGCGGGCAGCTCGGCGAGCTGGGTCAGCGCGCTGCTGGTGAACCGCCGCCACATCCAGGCCGACCGGCCCAGGTCGGAGACCTGCGTGAACTCCTCGCGCCGCTCCGGCTCCACCCAGAACCGGGGCGCGGCGCCCCACGGCGTACCGCCCCGGCCGCTGCGGCCGGTACCGGTGGACGCGGCGTTCAGCCAGGGCTGCTCGGCGTGCGACACCGCTACGTCCCGCCCGTCCCGGTAGACGTGCAGGAAGACCGCGTCCGGGAAGACCTCGGTCAGGAACGGCACGATGAAGCAGTTCTCCGGGTCCTTCTCGGCGAACCGCAGTCCGCCGTGCCCGGACGCGGCGAGCAGCGCGCCGTAGTAGCCGCGGAAGTAGCGGGCCGCCCGCTGCGGCGTCCAGCTTCCCTCGTAGACACAGCGCGCGACGGCCTTCGTCAGGCGCGGCTCGAAGTGGTACGACACGTCCGGCAGCGCGCCGACGCAACTGCCGAGGAACGTGGTGCCGGAGCGCGGGGCGCCCAGGATGAAGATCGGACGCTCCACCTTCAGGGTGAGCCGGCGGCCGCCCCCCTCGACCGGCCGTTCCAGCTCGCGGCGTTCCTTGCGGTCCGCCAGCAGACCGACCGCGGCGAGCTTCGCGGCCTTCACGGTGGACAGGCCGGAGTGCGGGGCGGGGGAGTCGCTTGTCATCGAAGGTCCCATCGGTGCGCAGGATCGGTCAGGACTGGGCGGCCGGGTCCGCCCCGGCCCGGTTACGGCCACGGCGCAGGGACCGCAGCGCGTCGAGGTTCAGGGTGCGCCGCCAGCGCCAGACCCCCGCCGCGTACGCGACCAGCCCGGCGACCGTCACCAGTGCGAGCACGAGCGAACCGGCACCGAGCAGCGTCGCCACGCCGAGCGGCAGGCCCAGCGTCACGACGGCGAGCGCCATCGCGGCCCGGGTACCGGCGCCGAACGGGTGCAGCCGCATCGACCACCAGAGCTGGGTCAGCGGCACCAGGTTGGTGACCAGGATGGAGACGGTCCAGGCCAGGGCCGCGCCGAGGATGCCGTAACGCGGGATGAGCACCACGTTGCCGACCACGTTGAGGACGGTGCCGGTCATCGCGTTGTAGAACGTCCACGCGGTGCGCCCGGCCATGTTGAGCACCATGTCGACCATGCCGCACCCGGTGGCCAGCAGCATGGTCAGCGCCAGCAGCACCACGACCCGGCGGCCGTCGCCGTACCCGGATCCGAACAGCGCCAGCATCGGCGTGGCGAACGCCGCGAAGATCAGGTACGCGGGCCAGGAGAGGATCACGAGCCAGCCGGTGGCGACCTGGTAGAGCTGACCTGCCTCGGCCCGGTCGTTACGGGCGAACGCGGCGGCCAGCCGGTGCTGCACCGAGCTGGACAGCGCGACGCTGGAGAGCTGACCCAGCGCCAGGAACCGGGTCGCGGCCGTGTAGATCGCCGCGTCGGCCGGGCCGCGCAACGCGCTGAGCAGCACGATGTCGAGCCGCTGCACCACGATCGCGGCCAGGCTGCTGACCGCACGGGGCCCGGTGAAGCGCCAGAACGGTCCGGCCAGCTCACGCGCCGGCACCGGCCGGGTCACCTGCCGCCCGGCCCGGCCGACCAGCCGGCTCAGCCAGAACAGCGCGACCACCGCGGCGATCAGGTACGGCACCACCCAGGCCAGCGGCAGCGCGACGGTGGCGGACAGCCCGAGCCAGGCGGCCACCGCGACGGCCAGGAACTGCACCAGCGTGCGGCCGAGCCGCTCCACGGTCAGCAGCGGGCGCATCTGGCCGAAGCCGCGGCAGGCGGCGAGCGCGTAGTCGTTGAGCGCGGCCAGCGGCACGAACGCCAGCAGGATGCGCAGCGCGGTCACCGCCTCCGGCCCGGCCTCCGGCATGGTGGCCCGGGCCAGGGCCGGCGCGGCCAGCCAGCCGGCCAGCCCGAGCAGCGTGCCGACCACGAGCACCGGCAGCAACCCGACCAGGATGGTGCCCCGGATCTGGTCGCGCCGGTCGAGGGTGCGCTGGCGGCTGACGAAGTAGACGGTGCCGACGTCGGTGCCGAGCCGCGCCGCCGACGCGGCGATCATGAACGCGCTGGTGGCGGCGAAGAACATGCCCGCCTCGCGGACCGACCAGCCGCGGGCGATGACGATGTTCAGGCCGAAGCCGGCAACCGCGGCAAGCCCGACCCCGACCAGGTTGGCGAAGCCCTGCCGGGCCGCGCCGCCCAGCCCCGCGCCCGGCCCGGGGGGTGGTGCGGTGAGCGTCGGGGTGCCGCCGGCGTCCGCCCGCGTCACCGCCGCCACGACGGCACGCGTCCCCACCACGTCGCCAGCCGCTCGTCGTACGGCGCGAAGTGGTCCTCCAGCCGGGTCCGCAGCTCCGCCGACATGGGCGAACGGGACCGGGAGTTGTGCTTGCCGAACGCGATGTCCGCCCAGCGGGGCAGCCCGAGGAAGTCGCACACCGCGTCGAAGGAGGGACGCGGGTCGGCGAAGAAGTCGTCGCTGTCGATGACGTGCATGCGGTCCCGGCCGACCAGCGCCTCCAGGCGCTCCAGCTGCTCGATGTAGCGGCCCCGGGCCAGGTACGCGTTGTGCTGGAGGTGCTCGCTGGCGTACGACGCGGAGCTGATCATCCGCTCCCGCTCGCCCGCCGTACGGGACTCCTCCAGCGCGAGCGCCCGCTCGAAGTCCGCCTCGGTCTCGTAACCCCGGGCCAGCTCGTGCGAGTGCGCGGAGTAGGCGCGCTCCACCGGGTCACGCAGCAGCACCAGCAGCTTCACCGAGGGCAGGTCCCGGGCGATGCGCTGCCCGGCCAGCGGGTGGAACATGTAGTACGGGCTGGACTCGCCGGTGATCCCGCGTACCCCGATCTGTGCCTTCACCGCCTCGGCCTTGCCGGTGGTGGGGAAGTGCCCGAGGTACCAGCTCATCCCCCGGTGGTAGTCCATGTCGAAGTAGTGCACGCCCTTGTGGTACGCGGGCGGCAGCACACCGGGATGCTGCGACAGCGTCTTGAACAGCGAGGTGGTGCCGCAGCGCTGCGCCCCCACGATCAGGAATCCCGGCACCATCCGCGAACCGGCGGTCAGCCGGCCGACCGTCCGGCTCACCGACTTCACCGCGCGGAGCGCCTGCTCCTTGGCCAGCGTCACGTCCCCACTCCTCAACTCAGCCGGCCCGGCGGGCCAGGTGTTCCTCGACGGCGGGCAGCAGCCAGGTGTCGACGTGCCCCAGTCGCGCACCCGCCTCCGCCTGCCGGTCCCGCAGGTAGCGCGCCGCCAGCTCCACCAGGTAGAGCACGGCGACCAGATCGGCGCCCCCACCGGTCTGGTCGAACGGCGCCAGGGTGGCCCCGGCGCCGGCGATCAGTGCGCGGGCTGCCTCGACCGGTTCCACCCCGTCGTGGCTCATCGCGCCCTGCACCGCCAGGTGCAGCGCGTCGTACCCGGCCGGCACGTCCGCCTCGAACCGTTCCCAGTCCCAGACCAGCACCCGGCCGTCGGCCAGCACCGCGCTGTTGCCGCCGTTCCAGTCCCCGTGCCAGGCGCCGAAGGCCACCACCGGGTCGGCGTCCGCGACGGACTTCAGCGCCGCGCGCAGCCGCCCGGCCTCCGGCCGGGGCCCGAGCGCGTCCACCGCGGCGGTGAGCCGGGCCGCGTGCCCGCTTGCCGCCCACGACTGCCGGCGTACGCCGAGACAGCCCGCGACCGTCACCATCGCGTCGCGTTCGGCCGCCTCCGCGGCGGCGGGAGCGGCCCGGGGCAGCCGCACCGGCAGCGCCTCCTGCACCAGCAGCGCGTGGCCGTGCCAGTCGCCGTGGTGGCGTACCCCGGCCAGCACCACCGGGCCGAGCGGCACCTCGGCGAGGCGGCGCAGCGCGTCCGCCTCGGCGTGCACCAGCGCGCGGGTCAGCGGGTCGACGCCGAGCTTGGCGTACCCGAGGGCCCGTCCGTCCGGGGCGAGCAGTTGCAGCACCGGCTTGCGGTTCGCCCGGGCCGGCCCGATGTGCAGGCTCACCAGCGCCGGCTCGCCGAGCACCTCGGTCAGGTACGCGTCCAGCCCGCCGCCGTCGACCACCAGCCGGTCGCGGAACACCAGTGGGCCCAGCCCGAGCCGGAACGCGGTGGACAGCCCTTGCCGGACCAGCTTGGCCTTGCGGCCGACCGCCTCGGTGGAGTGCCGGACCGCGCTCGCCGCCGCCCGGCCCGAGCCGGTCGGCACGAGCAGCCGGGGGCGGGACGCCGAGGGCACCACCACCCAGCCGGCGCCGCCGCGGCGCAGGCTGGGCTCGGCCGGCGCGGGCCAGATCAGCCCGGCCAGTTCACCGAGGTACGCGGCACGGCCGTCGCCGTCCGGGGGTACGCGGAACACCATCAGCTGTCACCGGTCTTTTCCAGTCGGGCCCGTAGCCCGGCGATCGTGCCCTGGGGTGGCGCCGGCGCGAGCGACCGGCGTATCCGGTCGTTGCGGGCCAGCAGGGCGACAGTGATCAGGGCGTAGGCGAGTGTCGCTTCCATCGCACCGTAGGTGAACTGGAAGAAGAGCATGAGGATGAGCACCAGCGTGCCGGCGATGCCGACCGCGCTGTGGTCGCGGCGGTAGCGCCAGATGCAGTAGATGAAGAAGGCGTTGTAGCAGATCGCCCCGACCCAGCCCTGCCCGACGAGCAGCGCCCAGACCTGGCCGTTGCTGCCGAGTTCCCGGTTGCCGCACTGCTTGCAGTCCTCGGACTTGCCGATGGCGATGGACCGGTTGCTGCCGATCAGCGCCCGGTTGCCGCCGTACCCGAGGATCGGCGAATGGTTTGCCGCGGTGACCGCGCCCTGGGACAGCGTGGTCCGGATGTCGTCGCTGTGGCCGTTCTGGAGGCGTTCGTCGAAGGTGCGGCCGAGCGGTGTGGCGACGATCAGCACCCCGATCAGCCCGACCGCCAGGGCGAGCCCGCCGAGCACCACCATCCGGCCGCGCAGCGCGAGCCGCAGCGCGACGTACGCGGCGGCGATGCCGAGACCGATCCAGAGGCCCCGGTTCAGCGAGTAGACGATCGGGAAGATCGCCGCCAGGGCGATCGCCACGCCCGCGGTACGGCGCATCGGCTTGCCCAGCACGACCCAGCCGACGATCAGCCAGACCAGCAGGATGGCGGTGTTCTGGCCCCACGAGTTCGTGTAGGTGAACGGCGCGGACGGGCGGGGCGAGCTGGCCTCCCCCTCGATCACCTGCTGCACCTGGGCGAACTTGATCTCCATGAGCGAGGTGACGTACGGGTGGCCGGCGATCGACTGGGGCAGGACGAAACGCAGCGGCGCGACGAACGTGAGGTTCGGGTACAGCGAGCCGATCCAGCCGCCCAGCACCACGACCACGCCCATGAACCCGAACAGGCGGACCATCCGGCGCTGGGACAGCTCCCGCTCCCGCAGGTTGTAGACGTAGAGCATGGTCACCGTCATGGCGACGTAGTTGGCGAGCCGGATGCCCCAGCCGATGTACTTGCCGCTGCCGCCCGGGGGCAGCGTGTTCGGCGCGGTGAGGTCGAGGGTGAGCACGGACAGGAACACCCAGAGCAGCAGGACCATCCAGATCCCGAAGCCGGGCGGCACCCGGATCGGGCCCCGCTTGCGCATCTGCACCACCATCGGCACCGCGAAGATGACGAAGACGAAGCTCGACACGCCGAGCACCCACCACAGCGGGTACAGCAGGAAGACCGAGATCAGCGGCCATGCCGTCGGCAGCCGCCACGACCAGCTCTCCGGCCGTACCGTCACCGTCCGCAGGCGGTTCCCGTCCGGAGGCGACACCGCCCCGACCGGAACCGTCCCGCGCGCGGTGCGGGGCGGGGTGGCGGTGCTCATTTCACGGTGACCTTGGCGGTGGTCGGCGCGTAGATCACCCACGCGTTGCCGGGCCGGGGGTGCAGGAGGTCGCCGCCGGTGTCGGCGAGCGTGCAGACCATGCTCAGGCCGGGCTTGCGCCACCGGCCCTTCGCGCTGTTCGGCCCGGACACCGCGACCACGGCACCCTCACCGAAGACGTTCGCCGACGGCAGTGAGCGGGCCGACGGCTTACGCACCTCCAGCGTGCGGTACTCCATCGTCAGCACGATGACGGAGGCGGCGGTCACGGTGACCTTGCCGACCTTGCCGACCCAGACGGACTTGGCCTGGTCGTACCGCCAGACCATCGGCGGGCCGCCGGAGACGGTGACGGTGAGTTCGGTGGCCGGTGCGAGGTCGCGGACGGCGAGCGCGTCGCCCTCGCCGGCGTGGTCGATCGGCGGGGTGGGCGGCTGGCCGCCCTTCGGGGCGGCCTTGAGCAGCGCGGCGGTCGACGTGTAGTCGCCGGAGAAGACCTTGCTGTCGTCGTCGGGCGTCACGCCGTCGAGGTCGGAGTTCTCGAACTGGGTGAGGAAGCCGGTGGGGCCGCCGTCGTAGCCGACGAACGGGCGCAGCACGGCGAGCGACCGGATGTCGACCGGCCGGATCTCGGTGACCGGGCCGATCTTGGTGGCGTCCTTGGAGTGGAACACGGCGGTCAGGTGCAGCGTGTCGGACTCGGCGAACTCGGCGTAGACCAGGTCGGCGGCGTCCAGGCCGGCCGGGGTGGTCGCGGGGCTCACCCGCAGCGGCACGGCGACCGCCTGGCGGGTGGCAGCGGCCGGGGTGCTCACCGGCGCGCCGGTGAGCGGGCCGGTGGGCAGGGTCGGCGAGGCACTGGCCGCAGAAGGCGAGGCGGTGACGTCGCCGGGGTCCACCACCTGGACCTTGCCCGGCTTGGGCTCGGGCTCGCTGCACCCGGTACCGACGCCGAGGACGACGGCGGGGGCGATGGCGGCGCGGAGCATCTGCCGGCGGTTCACCCCAGGTCCTCGCCGGAGTCGAGGGCGTAGCTGCGGCCGTCGCCGTCACCCCGGGAGCGGTACGTGCCGCCGGTGCCGTTGAGCGGCACCGGCTTGCCCGGCATGCCCTGGTTGCCGGGGCTCGGCGGCGGGGTGGCCTTGCCCGGTGCCGGCTTCGCCGGGGCGGGGCGGGACGACTGCATGCGCGGCAGCACCATCGTCGACTCGGCGGACGGGCCGGGGCTCGGCCGGGGCTTGGGCCGGTTGGCCGGTGCCACCGGGGTGCTCGGCGTGCTCGGCGTGCCCGAACCGCCCGAGGACGCCGGCCGGGCGGCGCCGGCCGGCTGGGCGGCCAGGCGCGGGGCCAGCACGGCACCGATCACCGGTGCGTTCACCTGCTCGAACTGCTGCAGGGCGGCGGTGATCTCGCCGCTGCGGGTCTTGCCCGCCTCGGCCACCATGATCACGGCGTCGACGTACCGGCCCAGGGCCTGGGCCTCCACGGCGAAGGTGGGCTGCGCGGTCTCGATGATCACGTGGTCGAAGCGCGCGGACAGCTCGTGCAGGATCTCCAGCAGACCGGCGACCGGCAGCTCGACCTCCGCGTCCAGGTCGCCCGGCACCAGCACCCGGAGCTGGCCCAGCCCCGGGACCGGCGCGAGCGCCTTGAGCGGGGGTACGTCGCGGCGCAGCACGGACGCCAGGTTGTGCCGGCCCTCGGCCACGCCGGTGATGGCGCCCACCGTCGAGTCGGGCTTGGTGGTGATCAGCGCGACCTGCTGGCCGGTACGGGCGTACGCGGCGGCGAGGTTGGCGGCGACGAACCCGGCGGCGGAGCCGGCCGAGGCGTCGCAGAGCAGCAGCTGGCGGCCGCGTCCGCCCTGTGCCGGCTCGGGCACGGCGGACAGCAGCACGTTCCGCAGCCGGCCCAGCTCGCGGGAGACCCGGTGGGTGGCCGGCAGGACGGCCAGCGACGGCGTCCGCGACGGCAGCTCCACGAGCAGCGGCAGGCCGACCCGGTCGGAGATGTCACGACCGCGCCGGATCCGGGTGTCGAGCCGGTCCAGCACCAGCGCCAGCACGATGCCGAGCAGCAGGCCCGCGCCCATGCCGCTGGCGAGGTTGAGCGTGCGGTTCGGCGAGCTGGGCGAGTCGGGCAGCCGGGCGTCGGAGATGATCTCGCCCGGGTCGGAGCCGGCCGACACCAGCGGGCTGAGACGGTTGTTCAGGCCGGTGATCTGGTTGGTCAGGACGCTCCGCTCGGCCTCGGCCCGCTCCCGCTCGGGCGAGTTCGACGGCGCCGCCGCGATCCGCCCGGCGACCGCGCTGAGCTGCTTGTTCAGTTCGGCGATCTGCTGCTTGAGCGCGTTCGTCTCGTTCTCCAGCGTCTTCTGCGCGGTGGCCTTGCGCAGGTCCAGGTACGCCTGGGCGAACGCGTGCGAGCCCGACTGGGCGCCCTCGGGGCTGTTCGTCTCGTAGACCACCTGGAGGATCTGGCTGTTCGGCGGCACCTTGACGGTCACCGACTTGACGAGCTGGTCGGCCCCGGTGTCGACCTTCATCAGCGCCTTGGCCCGCTCGGCCACGACCAGGGAACGGACCACCTGGGCCTCGGTGTCGAGGTTGACCTTGGTGTTGGGGTTGCTCTCCGCGCCCGAGCCGAGCGGGCGCACCAGCAGCGACGTGGTCGAGGTGTAGCGCGCCTCCTGGATCTGGTTCAGCACGAGCCCACCGCCCAGCCCGAGGACCGCGGCGAGCAGCAGGATCCACCAGCGGCGGCGCAGCCAGCCCAGGTAGGCCATCAGGGCAAGACCGTCGGCGTCGCTCTCGGCCAAATGGGGTGAGGGCATCAGAGTCTGTCGCTCCCTTTCGACCGAGCCGGGCAGTCCACGGCACAGCTGGACCTGACCGTGGCCTTGAGTGTCCCCGATCCGAACGACGAGGGAAAGTCTGCTCACGTTCCGGTAAGCCTGCCCGGGTGTGGGCAGCCCGCGTAGAAATGGCCGATCGGCGCTGACCATTCGGCGGGTTTCCCGGTGTCGGGCCCGACCTGTCCCCGGATAAGCCGGCGTCGCCGACGGCTCTCGTGCGGAGCGGTGACGGAATCCTGACACATCTCACTTTCTTCCGGTGGCCCGCCCCGGCGGCGCGGGGCGAACCGGGCTGACCTGGACGGTGACCGGCGGGTGGGCATCCCAGCGACGGGAATCGAGAGGTGAGCCGACCGGCGCGCCAGGATCCGTCCAATGGCCCCTTCAGTTGCCCAGGGGCGCGCCAGTAGGTTGTCAGGACGCGTCCGAGGGGCTTTCACAAAATCCGGACGCGTCATCCGCGTACGGGAGGAACTCTGTGGTGAGCGGGTCAACCGAGGACTCGGGGCAGGTCCTGCTGGTGGGTTCCAGTGGCGGGCACCTGGCCCAGCTCCTGGCCCTGGAACCGTGGTACCGGGATCGGCGCCGCGCATGGGTAACGTTCGACACCCCCGACGCGCGCTCGCTGCTCGCCGGTGAGGACGTGGTCTGGGCGCACCACCCCACCACACGCAACGTCAAGAACCTGGTACGCAACGCGTTCCTCGCGCTTAAGGTGATCCGCCGGCGTCAGGTCGACGCGGTGGTCACCACCGGCGCCGGGGTCGCCCTGCCGTTCGTGGTGGCGGCCCGGATGCGCAAGATCCCGACGGTCTACATCGAGGTGTACGACCGGATCGACAGCGCGACGCTCACCGCCCGGCTCTGCCGTCCCTTCCTCTCCGCGATGCTCGTGCAGTGGGACGAGCAGCGCCGGATGTACCCGGAGGCGACCGTCGTGGGGAACCTCCTGTGATCCCCCGGCAGCGGGACCGGCGCTCCGCGGCGCCGTACGTGCTTGTCGTCGTCGGCACCGACGTGCACCGCTTCGACCGGCTGGTCGGCTGGCTGGAGCGCTGGCACGCGTCGCGGCCCGAGGTCCGGCTGGTCCTCCAGTACGGCCACAGCCGCACCCCGGCGTTGCCCGAGGCCACCCCGTTCCTCGGCCACGAGGAACTCCAGCGGGCGATGGCGGAGTCGACGCTCGTGGTCAGCCACGGCGGCCCGGCCACCATCACCGAGGCGCGGCGCAACGGCCACCTGCCGATCGTGGTGCCCCGCGACCCGTCGCACGACGAGCACGTCGACAACCACCAGCAGCTGTTCTCCCGCCGTCTCGGCGCGGCCGGCATGGTGCGGCTGTGCGAGTCCGAGGCCGAGTTGCTCGCCGCGCTGGACGAGGGCCTGGCCGACCCGAACCGGTTCGTGCTGGCCGCCGACCCGAACCGCCCGGACCCGCGCGCCGAGGCGGTCGCCCGGGTCGGCGCGGTGATCGACGAGCTGGTGGCCCGCCGGGTACGGCGACGAGCCGTCGGGCGTCGCGGATGAGCGCCCCGGATCCGGCGCCGCCGCGGGTCCTCTTCGTCGGCGGCCTCGGGCGCAGCGGCTCCACGTTGCTGGAGCTGCTGCTGGCGCAGAGCGCCGACGTGTGCGCCGTCGGCGAGGTGGTGCACCTGTGGGAGCGGGCACTCGGCGCCGACGAGCGGTGCGGCTGCGGCGAGCGGTTCACCGCCTGCCCGTTCTGGCGCCAGGTCGGCGACCAGGCGTTCGGCGGCTGGGCCGCTGTCGACCGGGACGACGTGCTGGCACTGAAGGACCGCGTCGACCGGACCCGGCACATCCCCCGGCTCGCGAAGGACGCGCTCCCGCCGGAGCAGCTGGCCGACGTGCGCCGCTACGCCGACCTGTACACCCGGATCTACCGGGCCGCGCTGTCGGCGACCGGCGCCCGGGTGGTGGTGGACTCCAGCAAGCACGCCTCGCTCGCCTTCGCGCTGCGCTGGGCCGAAGGGCTCGACCTGCGGGTGCTGCACCTGGTCCGGGACAGCCGGGCGGTGGCGTACTCGTGGGGCAAGCAGGTGCGCCGCCCCGAGGTGGTCGACGGTGAGGACTACATGCCGACCTTCTCGCCGTTCGAGGTGAGCAAACTGTGGACCGCGCAGAACGCCGCGTTCCACCTGCTCGCGTCCCGGGCGAAGGTGCTGCGGCTGCGCTACGAGGACTTCACCGCCGACCCGGCCGGCACCGTACGCCGGGTGCGGGACTTCGCCGGCCTGCCGGACGACCCGGCGGCGCTGCGCATCCTGGCCGGGGCCGACGACACCGGCGCGGCGCCCGAGCCGGCCGCGCCGTTCCGGGCGCACAGCGTCGCCGGCAACCCGCTGCGGTTCAGCGGCGGGCCGTTGACGGTGCGCCGGGACGAGGCGTGGCGGGACCGCCTGCCGCGCCGCAGCCGTGCCGTGGTCAGCCTGGCCACGCTTCCCCTGCGGGTCCGCTACGGCTATCTGGGCCAGCGGGGATCCGACGAGTCCGTGGAGAGAGCATGAGTGGGCCGAGCATCTCGGTCGTCGTACCGACGCGGGACCGTCCGGAGCTGCTGCGTGCGGCGCTCGACGCGATCCTCAGCCAGGCCCACCCGGGCCTGATCGAGGCGATCGTCGTCTACGACCAGTCCGAGCCGGACCGGTCGCTGGAGACCGACCGGGGTGACCGGCGGATCCGGGTGATCACGAATACTCGTACCGCAGGGCTGGCCGGCGCGCGCAACACCGGCATCGAGGCGGCCACCGGCGACTGGGTGGCGTTCTGCGACGACGACGACGAATGGCTGCCCGGCAAGCTGGCCGCCCAGTTCGGAGCGCTCGACGCGCACCCGGACGGCGCGCTGGTGAGCTGCGGCATCCGGGTCAGCTACGACGACCGTACGGTGGACCGTTCGCTGGACCGGGCCCGGATCTCGCTGGAGGCGCTGCTGCGCGACCGGCTCACCGAGCTGCACCCGTCCACGTTCCTGATCCGCCGCGCCGCGCTGCTCGACGCGATCGGCCTGGTGGACGAGCAGATCCCGGGCAGCTACGCGGAGGACTACGAGTTCCTGCTCCGCGCCGCCCGGTACGCCCCGCTGGTGAACGTGGAGAGCCCGTACGTGCTGGTCCGCTGGCACAAGCGGTCCTACTTCGCGCAGCGCTGGGAGACCATCTCGACCGCGTTGCAGTGGCTGCTGCGCCGCTACCCGGAGTTCGCCACCGTGCCGCACGGCGAGGCGCGGGTGGCCGGGCAGATCGCCTTCGCGCAGGCCGCGATGGGCAACCGGCGCGACGCGGTCCGCTGGGCCCGGCGCACGCTGGCCCGCAACCCGAAGGAGCCGCGCGCCTACCTGGCGCTGGCGGTGGCGAGCCGGGCCGTGCAGGCCGACCGGGTGCTGCGCACGCTGCACAAGCGCGGCCGGGGCATCTGAGCCGTACGCGAGACGGGCGGGCGACCTCGGTCGCCCGCCCGTTCTCGTTCCGCTGCGATCAGGCCGTGCAGAAGGACTTCCACGCCTGGATGCTCGGCTGGTCGAGCAGCCGGAAGTCGCCCTGGCTGACCGTCTGGTTGTAGTACGCCACGAACTCCGGCCGCTGGCCGTTGAGGAAGCCGGTCATCGACCGGATCCAGGCCGCCCGTCCGGTGCCCGCGTCACCGGGCACCAGGTCACTGCCGGTCTCGGCGACGCCCCACGGCTTACCGAGCGCCTTCGACTTGCTGATCATGGGGCCGTAGATCTCCTGCGGCGAGGCGTACCGCTTCCACTTCTTGCCCCAGTTGTAGCAGTCCCAGCCGAGCGCCTCGATCACGTCGCCGCCGGGGTAGAACGCGTCGAAGCTGCGGCCGGACTTCGGGTCGAGCGTCCAGCACATCAGGATCAGCGTGTTGATCAGCTTCGGGTTGCCGGTCCGGTCGGCCAGGCCGGCGATCCGCTTCCACGCCGTCCGGTACGCCGTCGTGCTGAACGCGCCGCGCTCGACGTCGTCCTCCGGCTCGTGGAAGTACGACCAGTAGACGTTGTGCTCGCGCGGGATCGAGGAGAACCAGGAGGTCAGGCGGGAGTCGAACTTGCCGGTGTTCACCTCCTGCGGCGACGCCTTGAACGACACCACGACGGTCCGGTCCACCACGTCGGCACGGCTGCCGGACCAGGCCGGCGGCAGGCCGGGGAAGAAGATCCGGGCCATCCGCAGCTTGCCGAAGGTCCGGTCGGACCGGGCCAGCGCCTGACCGAACGTCTCCCCGCTCTGCACACCGATCGAGGCGCCGGGCAGCGTCAGTCGCGTACCGCTGAAGGCCGGCCCGGCGGCGGCGGAGGGCGACGGGCGCGTCGAGGGCTTGCCCCCGAGACCCTGGTCGGCGGTCGGGGACGCGCCCGGGGTGGCGGGCGCGCCCGGGCCCATCGAGGTGGCCGGCCCGACCGAGCCGGGCGTCCCGCCGGCCTGCCGTTCCGCAGCGTCGGGTCGCAGCGTGGCCACCGCGACCCCGCTGCCGGCCACGGCCAGGACCAGTGCCGCCGCGAGGGCGACCCGCCAGCGACGACGGGAGCCGCCGGACGACGGCACGGGGGCCGGGGCGAGCGGCGGCGCGGGCGGGTCGCCCGGACCGCCGGTGGCCGGTCCGTGCGGAGCGTCCACCGGGGGCGGTCCGGTCAGCGTGGCGGTCGCCGTGGTGCTCGCCCCCCAGCCCGCCTCACCCGCCGGACCGGCCTGAGTGGCCCAGGCGTCGTCGTGCGGCTCACCCGGGGGCCAGGCGTCACCGCCGTGGCCCGCCGGCCCGTGCTGCGGCGCCCAGCCGTTCGTCGTGCCGGCAGCGGCGTCCCAGCCGGCCGGGTCGTGCCCGGGCCCGTCGTGGTGACCGGCGTCGGGCCGGTCGCGCTCGGGCCAGGGCAGGTCACCGCCCAGCCGGGCCGGTGGTGGCGGTGGCGCGCTCTCGGCCTCCGGCCAGGGCAGCGACGGGCCGCCCACCTGGCGTGGAATGTCCTGACCCGGCCACAGGCCGGTCGGCTGCCCGAAGGCATTGTGCGGCTCTCGGTCGGCCGGCATGACCCTCCCTGGCTGTCGGCGGCCCGTGGTCGGGGCTCAGATCGCCACGCATACCTGCCCGACGATAACCCTCATCCACCTGGCCGTACGTACCGTGACACTCAGCCGAACGCCTCACCCTGGTCACCGGTGACGGTCGAAGCGGGCATCTCGACCCCGGTCCGGGCGATCGCGTCGAGCAACTGGTCGGCCAGTTCGGGCCGGCAGACCAGCAGATCGGGCAGCCGCGGGTCGGCCCGGTTGTAGCGCAGCGGCGAACCGTCGATCCGGGACGCGTGCATGCCCGCGCCCAGCGCCACGGCGACCGGTGCGGCACTGTCCCACTCGTACTGACCGCCCGCGTGGACGTACGCGTCGACCTCGCCGGTCACCACCGCGCAGACCTTCACACCGGCCGAGCCCATCGGCACGGCGGTGGCGCCGAGCATCTCGACCAGCTCGCCCACGAACGCCGGCGGGCGGCTGCGGCTCACCGCGATCCGGATCGGCCCGTCGGACGCCTTCGGCTGCGGGCAGGTGGTGCCGAGCACGAGCGGCGCACCGTCCACCGTGGTCCGGGCCGGCATGCCGACCGCGCCGGCGACCAGGGCGCCGTCCGGGGCGGCGGAGCGCTGCCAGAGCGCCACGTGCACCGCCCAGTCGTCGCGTCCCTCCTCGGAGAACTCGCGCGTGCCGTCCAGCGGGTCGATGATCCAGACCCGGTCCGCCTCGTGCCGGGGCGCGCACTCGCCGTCCGCCCACGCGCGGCGCGAGTCGGCCTCCTCCTCGGAGAGCACCGCGTCGGCCGGCCGCAGCCGGGCCAGCGCCGCCGTCATCAGCTCGTGCGACGCGCGGTCGCCGGCGTCCTTGAGCGCCTTCGGGTCGGCGAAGCCCTGCCGGTCCCGCAGCGCGGTGAGCGCCTTGCCGGCCTCGGTCGCCAGCCACTGCGCGAACCGCTGGTCGTCGAGCCGTCCCGCCTCGTCCTCGGTCACGAGCCTCATCCCTTGTTCTCCCGGGTCTGCCGCGACCCGTCATCCTTCGGCGTCCGGTCGGACCGGCGCCAGCGTCCGTCGGATCGTAGACAGTCGCGAGGCGGTCTCGGATCCCCCGGACGCACCGGTGACCTGGCCGGCCGCCCGCATGTTGAACTTCGCGTGTATCGCGGTCGGACCCGCCGGGCCAGGCCCTAGGCTCTGCGCATGACCGCCGAGCAGCTGATCTCGTTCGCCCGTGGCGCGCCTTCGCTGGACATCGTCGATGTCGAAGGGCTCAAGGCCGCCGCCGTCCGCGCCTTCGACGCCGACCCCGCCGGGGTCACCGCGTACGGCACCTCCGTCGGCTACCCGCCCCTGCGGAAGTGGATCGCCGAGAAGCACGGTGTCGAGGCCGACCAGGTGCTGATCACCAACGGTTCGTTGCAGGCCGACGCGTTCCTCTTCGACCACCTGGTCCGCCGTGGCGACGCGGTGGTGGTCGAGCGCCCGACGTACGACCGCACGCTGCTCAACCTCAAGCAGATGGGCGGCGAGGTGCACGGCGTGACGATCCAGCCGGACGGTCTGGACACCGCCGAGCTGCGCAAGCTGCTGGAGTCCGGGGTACGGCCGCGGCTGGCCCACGTGATCCCCAACTACCAGAACCCGGCCGGCGTGACGCTCTCCCTGGAGAAGCGCCGTGAGCTGCTGGACCTGGCCGCCGAGTACGAGTTCACGATCTTCGAGGACGACCCGTACGCGGACATCCGGTTCCGGGGCGAGCCGCTGCCCTCGATGCTGTCGATGGACACCCGGGGCGTGGTGGTGCACGCCTCCAGCTTCACCAAGACGGTCTGCCCGGGCGTCCGGGTCGGCTACCTGGTCGGCCCGGCCGAGCTGATCGCGGCGATCGCCAAGCGGGCCACAAACCTCTACATCTCGCCCGGCATGGTGGCGCAGGCGATCGTGCACCAGTTCTGCGTCTCGGGCGCGATCGACGAGTCGATCCGGACGGTCCGTTCGGCGCTCGGCGAGCGGTCGGCGGTGCTGGCCGAGTCGTTGCGCCGGCACATCCCGGAGGCCCGGTTCGTGGAGCCGGACGGCGGCTACTTCCTCTGGGTGGAACTGCCCGAGGACGTCGACGTCGACCGGCTCGCCCCGGCGGCCGCCGAACGCGGCGTGGCGGTGGTGAAGGGCAGCGACTTCATGGTCGACGGCGGCCGGCACGCGCTGCGCCTGGCGTACTCGGCGGTGACGGCGGACCGGATCGACGAGGGTGTGCGGCGTCTCGCCGAGGCGATGGCCGCCGTTCGCGGCTGATTTTCTGTCGGGTTTCTGACAAAAAGGCCCCGCTGGCCGGTTCGGCACTCCCGCCGGACCGGCCGGCACCCCCACAATGCTGCGAGTGCCGCTCACCTTCTGCCGGTGACCAGCCCGCACGCCGGACGACCGGCCGGGCCGGCGGCACGCCCAGCATCACTCCCGCCCCCAAGGGGTGCCGGGTGGGCCGTGTCGCCCCTCACCCCCCTGACGCGGCCCGGCCCGCCCGGCGCCGCCGCGTGACGCCCGTCGCAACCACCAGTCCCCCGCACCCACGGCCGCGCTGCGCTTCCCGCCGGTCGGCGTAACCTGCAAGCCGCAGCTTCAGGGGAAGGGGGCGAGAGATGACGGACCGGGTGGCACGCGACCGAACCGCCGGCACCGACGGCAGCCGGGCCCTGCGCCCCCGCGCCTGGTCGGCCCCGGTACGCGCGATGTCCCGCATCCTCAACGCGGACGGCTCCCCGCGTACGCCCCGGCCGGCCGGCCCGGAACGCAGCGGCATCGTCGACTGCGGGCTGTACGTCGACGGCGAGCGCCGCCCCGGCCGCCCCGGGTACGCCGAGGCCCTGGCCGCCGCCCGGCAGGAACGCGACGGCTTCGTCTGGCTCGGCCTGCACGAGCCGGACCTGACCGAGATGACCGAGATCGCCGCCACCTTCGGCCTGCACGAGCTGGCGGTGGAGGACGCGGTCAAGGCCCAGCAGCGCCCGAAGCTGGAACACTTCGGCGAGATCGTCTTCCTGGTGCTGCGTACCGCCCGCTACTGCGAGCACGCCGAGCTGACCGAGAACTCCGAGGTGGTGGAGACCGGCCAGGTGATGCTCTTCATCGGGCCGCACTTCGTGATCAGCGTGCGGCACGGCGACGCCTGCCGGCTGGCGCCGGTTCGCGCCGACCTGGAGGCGAAGCGGGACCTGCTGCGGCACGGCCCGTGGGCGGTCGCGTACGCGATCACCGACCGCGTGGTGGACCTCTACCTGGAGGTGGCCGACCGGCTGGAGGACGACCTCGACGTGCTGGAGGCGGACGTCTTCGACAGGCAGAGCAGCGGCCGGATCCAGCGGATCTACCAGATGAAGCGGGAGCTGGTCGAGTTCAAGCGGGCGGTGGTGCCGTTGCAGCGCCCGCTGATCACGCTCACCTCGCAGGTCAACCGTGCGGTGCCGCAGGAGGTACGGCGTTACTTCCGCGACGTGCAGGACCACCTCAGCCGCACCGTCGAGCAGGTGAACTCCTACGACGACCTGCTCAACTCGATCCTCCAGGCCCGGCTGGCCCAGGTCACCGTCGACCAGAACAACGACATGCGCAAGATCGCCGCGTGGGCCGCGATCGGTGCGGTGTGGACGGCGATCGCCGGCATCTACGGCATGAACTTCGACAACATGCCCGAGCTGAAATGGACGTACGGCTATCCGGGCGTCTGGGCGCTGATGCTCGTGGCGTCCTTCACGCTCTACCGTCTGTTCCGCCGCAACGGCTGGCTGTAACCGCAGCGTCACGGCGGGCCGCCGCGCCGCCCGTACACGCGGAAGCGCCGGCCACGCGGGTCGCCCCGCGTGCCGGCGCTGATCCGACGGTACGAGGTCAGCGGCGGCCGCCGGCCTTCGCGGCGTTCTTGCCGGCCTGGACGGCCTTGGTGATGTCGTCGGCCGGGCGGCCGGAGACGTCCCGGGCGCCCTCGGCGACGGAGGGGACCTGGTCGGTCGGGTGGATCACCGGCTGGCTGCCGGAGGTGGCGGTCGACGCGCTGCTGCCCTTGGCCACCGCCGAGGAGCCGGCGCCGGTCGGGCCGGCCTGCGTCACCTTCGCGCTCGCGTCCGGGGTCTCCACCACGATCGTGTCCACGTCCTCCCGCATCGGCTCCAGCTTGTCCCGACCGCTCGCGCCGAGCGTGCCGGTCGGGTCGTACTCGGCCCACTCCTGCTGCTCGCGGCGGCGGCGCATGGCCATCGCACCGGCCAGGCCGGCGACGGTGCCGGCCACCATCAGGCCCGCGGTCATGCCCCGCGACCTGCGCTGCTTCTTCTTTCCGGCCTTCATGTTCTTCGCCTTCTTGGTCATCGCGGCCTGCTTCTTGGCCATCACCTTGCGGCCGTCCGACGCCTTGCCGGCGGCCTCGACCCGGGCGTTGCGCACGGCCAGCAGAACCGGCGCGAGCGCCGCGGCGGTCGACGCGAACCCGCTGGACGCGCGGTCCCGGACCAGGACCGCGGTCGGCGCGACGGCGACCCGGGCTGCCTGGACCCGCGGGCCGACAGTGGCGCCGGCACCCTTCGCCGCGTGCGTGGCGGCCTGCCTCAGGTGACCGATGCCCTGGTTCAACTCGACCTTCGCGAGCTGGCCCTGGGTCTTTCGCCGCCCGATTCCAAACACGGTCCCACCTCCTGGGAGTTGTTCCTTCGTCATCCTCCACCTTCGAATGCCTCCGCATGGCCAGATCGGGCACATGGGAGGATCCGCAAGGAACTGAACTACGAGTGAGGAGTACCCGTGGCCGAGGCTGTCTACGCCACCTTGCACACCAACGCCGGCCCGATCCGGCTGGAGCTCTTCCCGAACCACGCGCCGAAGACCGTCCGCAACTTCGTGGAGCTGGCCGAGGGCACCCGGGAGTACATCGACCCGCGTACCGGTCAGCCGGGCAGCGGGCCGTACTACGACGGCACCGTCTCGCACCGCGTGATCAGCGGTTTCATGATTCAGATGGGCGACCCGACCGGCACCGGCCGCGGTGGTCCGGGCTACAAGTTCGCCGACGAGTTCCACCCCGAGCTGCGCTTCGACCGGCCGTACCTGCTGGCGATGGCGAACGCCGGGCCGGGCACCAACGGCTCGCAGTTCTTCATCACGGTGTCGCCCACGCCACACCTGAACAACCGGCACACCATCTTCGGCCAGGTGGCCGACGAGCAGTCCGCGAAGGTGGTCGACTCGATCGCCAACACCCCGACCGGCCCGAGCGACCGGCCGCTGCAGGACGTGGTGATCGAGCGGGTCGAGATCGAGCACAAGCAGTCCTGAGCGGCACGCGGGTACCTTTGCTCGCATGACTGAGCGCTCCGGCCAGCCAGGCGACGCCACCGGGGGTCCGGTGCCGACCACTCCGGTCTGCTACCGGCACCCCGGCCGGGAGACGTACATCCGGTGCACCCGGTGCGACCGGCCGATCTGCACCGAGTGCATGCGCGACGCGTCCGTCGGCCACCAGTGCCCGGAGTGCGTCGCCGAGGGCCGCCGCAGCGTGCGGCCGGCGCGTACCGCCTTCGGTGGCGGTGCCGCCGGCCGCCAGGGCAACGTCACGAAGGCGCTGATCGCGCTGAACGTGGTGATGATGCTGCTGTCCATCCTCTCGGCCCGCAGCGGGACCGCGGTGGCCGGCGGTGGCCTGGGCGGCCTGATGGGCAACGGGACGCCGCTCACCGAGTGGGGTGCGGTGCTCGGCCTGGCGCGCTTCCCTGACGGGCACGTCGGCGGGGTGGCCGACGGCGAGTGGTACCGGCTGGTCACCGCCATGTTCCTGCACTACGGCGTGCTGCACCTGCTGCTGAACATGTGGGCGCTCTGGGTGCTCGGCCGGACGCTGGAGGCGGTGCTCGGGCCGCTGCGTTTCCTGGCGCTCTACCTGCTCGCCGGGCTCGGCGGCAACGTCGCCGCGTACGTCTTCACCGAGCCGAACCGGTTCACGGCCGGCGCCTCGACCGCCGTGTTCGGCCTGTTCGCCGCCGTCTTCGTGATCATGCGGCGGCTCGGCCGGGACACCTCGGCGATCGTGCCGATCCTGGTGATCAACCTGATCTTCACGTTCACCGTGCCGAGCATCTCGGTGGCCGGGCACCTCGGCGGTCTGGTGGCCGGCGCGCTGGTGGCGCTGGTCCTGGCGTACGCGCCACGGTCACGGCGCACCGTGTTCCAGGTGGCGGGCTGCGCGATCGTGCTGGTCGCACTGATCGGCCTGACGCTCGTCCGCACCGCCGCCCTGCTCGGCTGAGCCTCAGCGCGCGGGGCGGGCCTCGTCCAGCGCCGCGGCCACCTCGTCCAGCGGGGCGTCCAGGTCGCGGCGGCCGAACAGGTGCAGCGACTCTCCGGCGTCGATCTCCAGCGTCTCGGCGGTGATCCCGCGCCGGCTGCGCCGGTCCAGACGGATCGCCTCCACGGCGTCCCACGGCAGCCGGCGCCGCCCGGCGAACCCCCGCAGCACGGTGAGCCCGTCCCTGTCGACGGCGAGGCGGACCGGGGCGACCACGTCGCGCAGCGCCCAGGCGAGCAGACCGGCGGCGGCCAGGCCGGCGAGCGCCGGCCGGACGGGGTCACCGCCGGCGAAGACCAGCCCCAGGGCCACGAGCGCGAGCGCGCCCACCGCCTTGAGCACCGGCACCTCGCGCGGTACCCGCCACTGCCTGATCGGCGGCGACTGTGGATCCATCCGCTCAGCATGCCAGCCGCACCTGCCGCACACCGGGGGAGGACGACCGGTCGGATCAGCACGTAGGATCGGGGCAAGCGAGGTTACCGGGGAGTAGACATGAGTGACGCGGTCATCGTCGGCGCGGTACGGACCCCGGTCGGGCGGCGCAAGGGCAGCCTCGCCGGAGTGCACCCGGTCGACCTCTCGGCGCACGTGCTGCGCGCGCTCGCCGAGCGCACCGGCATCGACCCGGGCCAGGTCGACGACGTCGTGTGGGGCTGCGTGTCGCAGGTCGGCGAGCAGTCCTGGAACGTGGCCCGCAACGCGGTGCTCGCGGCCGGCTGGCCGGAGTCGGTCCCCGGCACCACGCTCGACCGCCAGTGCGGGTCCAGCCAGCAGGCGCTGCACTTCGCCGCCGCGACGGTCCTCTCCGGCCAGGCCGACCTGGTCGTCGCCGGTGGCGTCGAGTCGATGACCCGGGTGCCGATGGGTTCCAGCGTCGCCGGTGGCATGCCGTTCAGCGCGGCGATCCTGGAGCGCTACCGCGGCGTCGAGGGCGTCGCGGAGGATTCGCCACTGCCGTTCAACCAGGGCGTCGGGGCCGAGCTGATCGCGCAGCGGTGGCGCTTCTCGCGTACCCAGCTCGACGAGTTCGCGCTGGCCAGCCACGAGAAGGCGGCCGCCGCGCAGGACGCGGGCGCGTTCGAGGCCGAACTCGCCCCGGTGGCGCTCGCCGACGGCGGCAAGTTCTCCGCCGACGAGGGCATCCGCCGCGACACCTCGCTGGCCAAGCTGGGCGAGCTGGCCACCCCGTTCCGCGCCGACGGCGTGGTCACCGCCGGGTCCGCGTCGCAGATCTCCGACGGCGCCGCCGCGCTCGCGGTCACCACCGCCGAGTGGGCCAGCCGGCACGGCCTGCGCCCGCTGGCCCGGGTGCACACCGCCGTGGTCGCCGCCGACGACCCGGTCACCATGCTCACCGCGCCGATCCCGGCCACCGCGAAGGCGCTGCGCCGCGCGGGGCTGGGCATCGAGGAGATCGGGGTGTACGAGGTGAACGAGGCGTTCGCCCCGGTGCCGCTGGCGTGGCTGGCCGAGACCGAGGCGGACCCGGAGCGGCTCAACCCCCGGGGCGGGGCGATCGCGCTCGGTCACCCGCTCGGCGGGTCCGGCGCGCGGATCATGACCACGATGCTCCAGCACATGCGGGACAACGGCATCCGCTACGGCCTGCAGACCATGTGCGAGGGCGGCGGCATGGCCAACGCCACGATCGTCGAGCTGCTCTGATCCGACGGGCCGCCGGTGTCGCACCGCGGGTGCGACTTGCACGTGTGGAAGTTCCAGAAATCGGGCGTGACCCATATCACCCCTGGTCATCGGCTCGTTGGACCGGGCATGGACGTGTTCTCGCGAACGTTCCTCCCGGCCGCCGCCGAGACCGGCCTGGCGACCCAGACCGTCACCCGGCACATGCCGGTGTTCCGCCGGTGCGTCGGCTCCGGCGACGCGACCATCCTGGTCACCCGGTGCAGCCGCCCGGACGACCCGGTGGGCGGCGACTACCTGATGCTCCTCACCCACCGGCGGCTGGTGGTCACCCGGCAGACCCGGGTGCTGCACCGGCTGCGCCTGCACCTCAACACCGAACTGCGCGAGCTGAGCAACGTGACGTGGAGCCCCGACGCCCGCGCGCACAGCGTGGAGCTGGCGGCCACCGCGATCGACGGGGTGCGCGAGCGCTTCGTCCTGCGTACCCACCACCCGAAGCAGGTGTGGCAGCTCGACGCGCTGCTCAACCACGCCTTCCGCACCCGCCTGCGTACGCCGGCCGAGCGGGTGGTGGCGACCATCGGTGAGCCGGCGGCGGGCGCCCGCCCGACGGTGCTGCGGCCCGCCCCGGCCCGCTGACCTTCTCCTTACCTGATCCGAACATTTCCTGACCGGCCCGCCGGTCGCCGGTCGGTCATCATGAGCCGGTGACCACCGCCGCCCCGCCCGGGCTCGTCCTCGTGGTGGAGGACGAGCCGGCCATCGCCGACCTGGTCCGGCTCTACCTGACCCGGGACGGGTTCGGCGTACACCTGGAACGTGACGGCGAGGCCGGGCTGGCCGCCGCGCGGCGCCTGCGCCCGGTGGCCTGCGTGCTCGACATCGCGTTGCCCGGCCTGGCCGGCACCGAGATCTGCCGCCGGCTGCGCGCGGCCGGCGACTGGACGCCGGTCATCTTCCTCACCGCCCGCGACGACGAGGTGGACCGTGTCGTCGGGCTGGAACTGGGCGCCGACGACTACGTCACCAAGCCGTTCAGCCCGCGCGAACTGCTCGCCCGGCTGCGGGCGGTGCTGCGCCGCACCGCGGGCGTGCCCGCCGAGCAGCCCCGCACGCTCGGCGCCGTCACGCTCGACCCGGCCCGCCGCACGGTGACCGCCGCCGGTACGCCGGTGCAGCTCACCTCCACCGAGTTCGACCTGCTGGCCCACCTGATGGCGCGGCCCGGCCGGGTGTTCACCAGGGAGGAGCTGCTGGCGGGCGTGTGGGGGTACGCGGCGCACGCCGGCACCCGGACCGTCGACGTGCACGTGGCGCAGGTGCGGGCCAAGCTCGGCCCGGACAGCGTGATCCGCACCCACCGGGGCGTCGGGTACGCCGCCGATGCCTGACCAGCCGACCCGACCGATGCCGCGCCGACCCGGGCGGACGCTCACCGCCCGCGCCGTGCTCGCCACCTGCGCGGTGGCGCTGGTGTCGGTGCTCGTCACCGCGCTCGTCGCGGTGCCCCTCGCGGTACGCGGCGCGGAACGCCGGGACCAGGAGGCGCTCGCCGCCCAGGCCCGGCTCGCCGCCGACGTGCTCCGGGTACGGCCGGCACGCCAGCGCGACGGCGCCGGGGACCGGCTCATCCGGCAACTACGCCAGCAGCAGATCGAGGTGTACGTGATCCGGGACGGCCGGGCCGACCGGCCGGGCCTGCCCCGACCGCTCGTGACGCGGGTCGCCGGCGGCGAGAACGTCTCCGGCCGGCGGCTCGTCGACGGGGAACGCCGGCTGGTCGAGGCGCGGGCGCTGCCCGGCGGGGACGGTGTGGTGCTGACCCGGGCCCGCAGCGCCGCGCCCTGGCGGCAGGTGCTGCGGGGACTCTGGTTGCCGCTGCTCGCCGGGCTCGCCGCCGGGGCCGCCGCCGGACTGCTGCTCGCCCGCCGGCTGGCCCGGCCGATCCGTACCGCGGCCACCGCCGCCGCGCGGCTGCGTGCCGGGGACCGGGCGGTCCGCGTACCGGTCGAGCCGCCCGACGAGGTGGCCGACCTGGCGTACGCGCTGAACGGCCTCGCCGCCGCGCTCGCCACGAGCGAGGGGCGGCAGCGCGAGTTCCTGCTCTCCGTCTCGCACGAGTTGCGGACCCCGCTCACCGCCATCCGCGGCTACGCCGAGGCGCTGGCCGACGGCGTGATCGAGGCCGACGCGGTGCCGGCGACCGGCCGGACCGTGCTCGCCGAGGCCGAACACCTGGACCGGCTGGTCCGCGACCTGCTGGCGCTGGCCCGGCTGGAGGCGGTCGACTTCCCCCTGGAACCGGTGCCGGTCGACCTGGCCGGGCTCGCCGCCGACGCGGAGCGCGCCTGGTCCGGCCGGTACGCGGCGCTCGGGGTGCCGTTCCGGCTGGAGACGCCGGGTGTGCCGGTGCCGGCGTACACCGATCCGGGCCGGATCCGGCAGGTGGTGGACGGGCTGCTGGAGAACGCGCTGCGGGTCGTACCGCCGGGGGCGCCGGTGGTGCTCGCGGTCCGCGCCGACGGCCCGGCGGGCGGCGGGGTGCTGGAGGTCCGGGACGGCGGGCCCGGCTTCACCGACGACGACCTGCGGGTGGCGTTCGAGCGCGGTGCGCTGCACGAGCGGTACCGGGGCGTGCGCAAGGTGGGCAGCGGACTCGGCCTGGCGCTCGCCGCCGGGCTGGTCCGCCGGCTCGGCGGGGACATCGCCGCCGGGCACGCCCCGGAGGGCGGGGCCGCGTTCACCGTCCGGGTGCCGCCGGATCCTTACGCGGCTCGAACATCGGCTTGACCGTCTCCTCGCATCGGTGCGGAACGCTCGGGTCGTCACCGCGAGAGAGGACCACTGATGGCACGTCAGCGAATCGTCACCGGCGCCACCGCACTGCTCGCCGCGGCCGCGCTCGGGCTCGCCGGGTGCGGCGCGGCCCGGCCCGGCGCGGCACCGGACGACGCGGTCGAGGTGAGCGCGGCCCTGGGTACGGAGGGTCAGGCGCTCGCCGCGCTCGGCGTCGACGCCGGAGAACTGGACGTGGATCCGCTGGCCGCGCCGGCGCCCTCCGGCAGCCCGAAGGCCGGGCCGGGCGGCGAGGGCGAGCGGGCGAAGCAGGGACACCAGCGGCACCGGGCGCGGGTGCTGCTGCGGCGCAACACGCTGCACGGCGAGGCGGTGGTGCGGACCAGGGACGGCGGCACGAAGACCGTCACGGTCCAGCGCGGCGAGGTGACGGCGATCGACGACAGGTCGATGACCGTCAAGTCCACCGACGGCTTCACAGTGACGTGGACGTTCGGCGAGAAGCTGCGGGTGGTCGAGCGCCGGACCACGATCCGATCGAGCGACATCAAGATCGGTACGACGGTCGGGGTAGCCGGCGCCAAGGAGGGCGACCGGAGCGTGGCCCGGCTCGTGGTCGTACCACTTCGCCAGGAATAGGGTGCCCGGGCTGTCGTGACCTGAGCAATGTGCCAGGCTACGCTATGCCCCGACCTGCCATCGCCTCCGTGGAGATTCCGTGAAGCTCTCGATCCTCATGCCGGTCTACAACGAGGAAGAACGTATCGCGGATGCCCTCAAGCAGGCATTGGCGGTGGACTACCCCTGCGAGATCGAGCTCGTCGTCGTGGACGACGGCAGCCGGGACGGCACCGGCGAGGTTCTCGGCCGCGTGGACGACGCCCGCCTGCGGGTGATCACCCATCAGCGCAACGCCGGCAAGGGCGCGGCCATCAAGACCGCCGTCGACAGCGCCGAGGGTGAGTACATGGTCATCCTCGACGCCGACCTGGAGTACGACCCGCAGGACATCCCGCGCCTGCTGGAGCCGGTGCTCGACGGCCGGGCGACCGTCGTCTACGGCAATCGGACCTTCGGCAGCCACAGCTCGTACAGCTTCTGGTACGTGATGGGCAACAAGGGCGTCACGCTCGCCGCGAACGTGCTCTACAACTCCTACATCGGCGACCTGGAGACCTGCTTCAAGCTGATGCCGCTGGAGCTGTACCGCTCGCTGCAGGTCCGCTCCCGCGGCTTCGGCATGGAGGCGGAGGTCACCGGCAAGCTGCTGCGCCGCCGCATCCGCCCGTACGAGGTGCCGATCAGCTACCGCGCCCGGGGCCGCGAGGAGGGCAAGAAGATCACCTGGAAGGACGGCGTCGAGGCGATCTGGATCCTGGCCCGCGAGCGCGCCCGCCGCCGCCCGGCCGGTCCCGCCGCCGCGCACTGAGCCGTCGACGGAACTCCGCGAGCCCGGCACGAGCCGAGGTCGCGGGGTTCCGTCGTGTCCGGGCCGCTCAGGTGAGGAACGCGTCGACCGAGCGGCGCAGCCCGGCGGCGTCCAGGCCGTGCCAGCGTTCGTGGTCCTCGGCGCTGCCGTAGCGGCGCAGGTCCTTACGGCCCACGCCGAGCGCCAGCAGCCGGTGCGGCCGGTCGGCGAGCGCCTCCGACACCACCCGCGTCGAGGTGCCCGCCAGGTACGGCTCGACCACTATCACCTCGGTCGCGGCGAGCGCCCGCAGCCCGGCGGTGTCGAACGGCCGGGGCCGGTGGGTGTACGCCACGGTGACCGGGCGGTCGGCCGTCGCAGCCACCGCCGCGTCGAGCACCGGACCGACGGCCACCAGCAGCGGCGCGCCCGGCCCGGCGTCGCGCACCACATGCAGGTCACCCGCCTGCGGGTACGCCTGCGCGTTGGCCTGGATGGACAGCCGCAGGTACGCCGAGTCCTGCCCGCACACGACGTCGCGCAGCAGTGGCCGGACCTCGTCCGGGTGCCCCGGCACGTGCACCGTCCAGCCGTCGAGCGTGTCCAGCAACGCCACGTCCGCCGGCCCGAGGTGGGTGCGTCCCGCCGCCGCGCGATCGTACGAGCCGCCGATGCCGACGAGCACCGCGCCGACGTCCTGGTGGTCGAGGTCCAGCTTGATCTGCTCGTACGCCCGCTCGACCAGGAACGGGGCGTAGCTGTGCACGATCGGCCGCTGGCCGGTCAGCGCCAGCCCACCCGCGACCCCGATCATCAGCTGCTCGCGGATGCCCACGTTGACGACCCGGTCCGGGTAGCGGGCGGCGGCCGGCTCGAACGCGGCGGCGGAGATGTCGGCGAGCACTACTGTCGTCCGCGGATCGGCGAGCACCTCCTCGGTGCTGGTGACGAACGCGTCCCGCATGGTGCTGCTCATTCTCACTCCCCGTCCGTGACGACCGCGACGACGACGTGCGGCCGGTGACCGTCGTGCCCGGTGAGGGCGGCGTGCAGGGCGTCGTGGTCGCGCCCGTCGACTGTTGCGGCGCTCCACCCGTTCACCGTGAACCGGCTCGCCGCGCCGCCCGGCCAGCCGTACGTGGCCGAGCGGTTGTCCACCACGATCGCGGTGAGGTTGTCCAGCCCGGTCGCGCCCGCGTACGCGATCGCCTCGTGGTTGGAGCCCTCGTCCAGTTCGGCGTCGCCGAGCAGTACGTACACCCGGGGTCCGGTGCGGCCCCGGGCCCGGAGCCCGAGCGCGGTGCCCACGCCCAGCCCGAGCCCGTGGCCCAGCGAACCGGAACCGATCTCCACACCCGGCACGAGTGTGCGGTCCGGGTGGTCGCCGAGCCGGCTCGCCGGGCCGCCCTGGTCGTCGAGCCACTCGGCCGGCAGGAAGCCGCGGGCGGCGAGCAGCGCGTAGTACCCGGCGACCGCGTGGCCCTTGGAGAGCAGGAAGCGGTCCCGGTCCGGGTCGTCCAGGGTGGCCGGGGTGATCCGGAGCACCCGGTCGTAGAGCACCTGGAGCACGTCGAGCGTCGAGTACACGTTGGCGCCGAACTCGCGGCCGGCGCGCACCCGATCCAGGAACGCGCCCAGGTCGGTGGCGGTGGTCGTCGTCATACCGATAGCCTCGGACTTGAAGCGAACTTCAACTCAAGGCCGTGTGATGCACGAAGCAACACTGACCATCGGACAGCTCGCCGACCGCAGCGGCGTCGCCGCCTCGGCGCTGCGCTACTACGAGCGGCTCGGCCTGATCCACGCCGCCCGCACCGGCGGGAACCAGCGCCGCTACGCCCGCACCGAGCTGCGCCGGGTCGCGTTCATCCGGATCTCCCAGCAGGTCGGCGTCTCGCTGGAGGAGATCCGGGCGGCGCTCGACTCGCTGCCGGCGGGGCGTACCCCCACCCCCGACGACTGGGCCGCGCTGTCCCGCGCCTGGCGGGACCGGCTCGACGAGCGGATCCGGCTGCTCGGCAAGCTCCGCGACGACCTGGACGGCTGTATCGGCTGCGGCTGCCTGTCGTTGCAGCGCTGCACGCTCTACAACCCCGGTGACTCACTCGCCGCCGAGGGCCCCGGCCCGCGCCTCATGCTCCCGCGCCCCGGCCAGGGCTGACCTCACCGGACCAGCAGCACCTTGCCCAGGTGGTCGTTCGTCTCCACCAGGCGGTGCGCGGCGGCGGCGTCGGCCATGTCCACCCGGGCGTGCACCACCGGCCGGATCCGGCCCGCCTCCACCAGGGGCCACACCTGCTCCCGTACGCCCCGGGCAATAGCCGCCTTCTGCTCGACCGGGCGGGACCGCAGCGCGGTCGCGTGCACCGCTGCGCGCTTCGCCAGCAGCATCCCCAGGTCGAGTTCGCCCTTGCGGCCGCCCTGCATGCCGATCACCACGAGCCGCCCGCCGGTCGCCAGCGCGGCCACGTTCCGGGGCAGGTAGGAGGCGCCCATGATGTCCAGGATCACGTCCGCGCCCCGGCCGTCGGTGATCCGGCGTACCTCGTCGACGAAGTCCTGCTCGCGGTAGTCGATCGTGTGCGCGGCGCCCAGCTCCCGCAGCCGGTCGTGCTTCGCCGAGCGGGCGGTCACCACCACCGTCGCGCCGAGCGCCACGCCGAGCTGGATCGCGAACGTGCCGATCCCGCTGCCGCCGCCGTGCACCAGCAGCGTGTCGCCCTCGGCCAGCCGGGCCAGGTCCACCACGTTCGACCAGACCGTGCAGGCCACCTCCGGCAGCGCCGCCGCGTCGACCAGATCCACCCCGGCCGGCACCGGCAGCAACTGCCCGGCCGGCACCGCGACCTGCTCGGCGTAGCCGCCGCCGGCGAGCAGCGCGCACACCTCCTGGCCCACCGACCAGCCGGTCACGCCGGGACCGAGGGCACGCACCGTCCCCGAGCACTCCAGACCGGGGTACGCGGACGCGCCCGGCGGCGGCGGGTAGTGCCCCTGCCGCTGCAACAGGTCGGCCCGGTTAACCGCGCTCGCCCGCACCTCCACGATCACCTCGCCGGGACCGGGCTCCGGGTCCGGCACGTGGGTCCAGACGAGCGCCTCGGGTCCGCCGGGTTCCGTGATCGTGATCGCGCGCATGACTCAGTCTTACCCGATCCGCCCGTCGCCGCGCAGGTGCACCGCCCGGGGCAGCCGCCTCGCCGGCCCTTCGGCCACTGTGGACCTGCCGGCGGCCATGATTCGGAGGTGGGACGGCGGCTTGCCCGGTACGGCGTTCGTGGCAGACTGGTCCCCGGTCGCGCACCCCTCGGGGGCGTGCCGGGAGGGTTCGCCTAGTGGCCGATGGCGCTGGTCTTGAAAACCGGTAAGGCAGCGATGTCTTCGTGGGTTCGAATCCCACACCCTCCGCCAGTAGTTGATCGCCTTTCACACAGCTCAGCCCATGCTCCAGGGGCGGAAGTAGTCGGCTGGTGGGCGGCCCCGCCGGGCGTGTCGGCTGGAGAGAAGTCATGACCTCTACGGCTTATGCCTCTCAGGCATAAATATGACCGAGAGGCATAAGCCTTAACGAGAGATGTTCTTTCTCCCGGGGCGCCGAGCATCAGACGTCGATGCTGCAACCGCGACTGCCAGCCGCCTCTCCGATCCCCCACTCCCCGATCACCCGTTACTGGGTCGTTGAGGGCAAGCGCGCATCCGTCGGTCAGCCCGGCATCACGACCAGCGCGACGGATATGGGATGCCGTGATGTGGCGACGGCACGACACGGCAGGGCGGCGGAGGGGAGAAACAGCGGGAGCGTCGCGCCGGTCGTAGGCTGCGGGTCGCGGCGACGGTGGGAGGCCGGATTGGCGGAGACGACGACGATGGCCGGGGTGACGGCCGAGCTGGCCTCGCTCGACGACCCGAAGATCCGTGCGATCAACGAGCGGCACGGCGACGACCACGGGGTCAACCTGGGCAAGCTGCGGGCGGTCGCCAAGCGGCTGAAGACGCAGCAGGAGCTGGCCCGCGAGCTGTGGGCGACCGGCGACAGCGCGGCGCGGCTGCTGGCGATGCTGATCTGCCGGCCGAAGGCGTACGGGCGGGACGAGCTGGACGCGATGCTGCGCGAGGCGCGGACGCCGAAGGTGCACGACTGGCTCGTGAACTACGTGGTGAAGAAGAGCCCGCACGCCGAGCCGCTGCGCCTGGCCTGGTCGGCCGATCCCGATCCGGTCGTGGCGAGCGCCGGCTGGGCGCTGACCACCGAGCGGGTGGCGCGGAACCCGGACGGGCTGGACCTGGCCGGTCTGCTCGACGTGATCGAGGCGGAGATGGCGGATGCGCCGGAGCGCCTCCAGTGGGCGATGAACCACTGCCTGGCGCAGATCGGGATCGAGCACGCCGCGTACCGGGAGCGCGCGATCGAGATCGGCGAGCGGCTCGGGGTCCTCAAGGACTATCCGACGCCGCCCGGGTGCACGTCGCCTTACGCGCCGGTCTGGATCAACGAGATGGTGCGCCGGCAGCACGGTGGCGCGGACAACGGGGTATGAAGGGGCGCAGGACATTCGCGTACCCGGAAGGACCGTTTCGATGACCCTGGAACGACCGATCGCCCCGGACCCGTACGAGCTGCTGCCGACGGTGCCGTCGTTCGACCTCACCAGCGACGACGTGCACAACGGCGAGCCGATGGACGCGCGGTACGCGCACGGCAGCACCGGCGGCGAGAACGTCTCACCGCAGCTGTCCTGGTCGGGCTTCCCGGCCGAGACCAAGAGCTTCGTGGTCACGTGCTTCGACCCGGACGCCCCGACCGGCAGCGGCTTCTGGCACTGGGTGCTGGTGAACCTGCCCGTGTCCGTCACCGAGCTGCCCACCGGCGTGCGTGAGGCCGACCTGGACGGCGCGTTCAGCGTCCGCAACGACTACGGCGACACCGGTTACGGGGGCGCGGCGCCGCCGGCCGGGGACCGTCCGCACCGGTACGTGTTCGCGGTGCACGCGGTGGACGTGGACCGCCTCGACATCCCCGCCGGGGCCAGCCCGGCCTTCGTCGGCTTCAACCTGGCGTTCCACACCCTGGCTCGGGCGGTCATCCGCCCCACGTACCAGATCAAGGAGTGACCGGCGGCCGGGGGCCGTCGCGGCCCCCGGCCTCAGGCCGGTACGCGGGCGACAGCGAAGACGGACTGGCCGAACGGCGGCCGGACGCGCTGCTCGGCGGCCTTGGTGACCGGCAGCACGAGCGTGTCGTACACCTTGACCATCGGGCCCTCCTTCGGCATCAGCCGGAAGACCTTGGTGGCCATGAAGTAGCCGATCAGGCCGAGCGCGTTGGCGTAGTGGATCCGCTCGACGGTGAGGCCCGCCTCGGTCATCGCCGCGGCGAGCGTCTTCTTCGTGTAGCGGCGGACGTGGCCGGTGGCGATGTCGGCGGGGCTCATGGCGAACTGGAACGCCGGCACGATGATGACCACGGCGCCGCCGGGGCGGACCAGATCCCGCATGCTGCGCAGCGCGCCCACGTGGTCGTCGATGTGCTCCAGCACGTTGTAGGACACGGCCGCGCTGTAGTCACCGCGCTCGTGGTGCGGGAGCAGCATCTGCCGGACCTCGACGCCGGGGTGGTCGGACAGCCGCTCCTTGAGCTGGATCAGCCGGTCCGGGTCGGCCTCGGTGGCGGTGATCCGGGGTGCGTACGCCGCCCAGGCGGAGGCGTAGTCGCCGAGGCCACTGCCGATCTCGATCGGGTTGTCACCGAGGTAGGGCACCGCCAGTTCGACGAACCACTGCCGGTGGTTGACAGCCGTCGCCAGGCCTTCGAGCACCTCGGACTGGACGCGCTGATCCCCAGTGATTTCTGCCATGCGTCGATTCCTCACGATATGACTGACCCGCGCCTGGACCGTCAGAGTCAACCATCTGGATGGCTGAGGGGGAAATCGGGGGACGGAGGGGGGCCGAATTGTGATCCGGAGGGGTGCCTGTTCGGCGTTCGGCGAACTCGGCACATAGTACGTGATTCCCCGGAACATTGCACGTGCCCGCCATACCCTGACTACGCTCTGAAATGTCATGACTACTCCGGAAAGCGGCGCGAGTGCGCCGAAATCGGGGCAGGGTAGGCGGATCGACGCGCTCGCCGTGCTCAGCTTCGTGCTGCTCGCGTTCTGGGTGACCGCTCGACTATGGGTCGATCCGCGCAATGGCATCCGGGACAACCGGACAGATCAGGCGCAATTCGAATGGATGATGGCGCATGGTGCCCGCGTCGTCACTGATTTCGCCTATCCGTTCACCTCGAACCGGATGAATGTGCCGGATGTCGTCAATCTCATGGCTAATACGTCCGTATTATCCGTTTCATTGCCGCTGACCCCGATCACGCTCTGGGCAGGTCCGCGCTGGTCCTTTCTGATTTTCCTCACTCTCGGGCTCGCCGCCACCGGCGTGTCCTGGTATTTCCTGCTCTCCCGAGTTGTCGTGAAGTCCCGCGGTCCGGCCTGGCTGGGTGCCGCCTTCTGCGCGTTCGCGCCGGCGATGATCTCGCACGCCAACTCGCACCCCAACATCGTCAGCCAGTTCGTGGTGCCGCTGATCATCTGGCGGACGCTGCGCCTGGCCGAACCCGGCCGGTGGCTGCGCAACGGCGTCCTGCTCGGCCTGGTGATCGTCTGGCAGGCGTTCCTCAACCTGGAGATCCTGCTGATGACCGCGATCGGGCTCGGCGTGGTGGTGCTCGCGCTCGCCCTCGGCCGTCCCGCGCTGCGCTCGGCGGCCCGCCCGTTCGCCGCCGGGCTCGCTGTGGCCGCGGTGGTCGCCGGGGCGCTGCTCGCGTACCCGCTCTGGGTCCAGTTCTTCGGCCCCGGCGCGTACAGCGGGCTCTCCACGCTGATCCGCGGCTACTCCACCGACCTCGCCGCGTACGTGGCCTGGTCGCGGGAGTCGGTGGCGGGCGACGCCCGGGGCAGCGAGCCGCTGGTCAAGAACGCCACCGAGGAGAACGCGTTCTTCGGCTGGCCGCTGGTGGTCCTCGTGGTCGCGCTCGTCTGGTGGCTGCGCCGCAACGCCGTGGTCCTCGGGCTGGCGGCGGTCGGGTTCGTGTTCGCGCTCTTCTCGCTCGGCCGGGAGATCCGCTACGACGGGCAGGACACCGGCATCCCCGGCCCCTGGGCCGCGCTGGAGAACCTGCCGGTCCTGCACTCGGTGGTGCCCACCCGCTGGTCGCTCGCGCTCACCCCGATCATCGGCGTGCTGCTCGCGTTCGGCGCCGAGCGGGTCCGGCAGTTGGCCGTACGGCACCCGGACACGCGCGACCAGATCCGGTTCGCCACCGTCACCGTGCTCGCCATGTCGCTGCTGCCGATCCTGCCCACCCCGCTGCCGGCGAAGCGCCTCGACCCGACCCCGGCGTTCGTCACCTCCGGCGCCTGGCGCCCCTACGTCGCCGACGGGCGGAGCATCGTCACGCTGCCGCTACCCGACACCACGTACGCGGTCCCGCTGCGCTGGTCCGCCGAGACCCGGCTGGACATGCCGCTGGCCCGCGGCTACTTCCTCTATCCGGACACCCGCCCCGGCGGGGACCGGATCGCCCTCTTCACCGCGCCGCCGCGTCCCACCAGCACGTTCTTCGAGACGGTACGGCGCACCGACGCGGTCCCGCCGATCACGCCGCAGGACCGGGTGGCCGCCGTGGACGACCTGCGCTACTGGCGGGCCGGCGCGGTGATCCTCGACCCCCGGCTGCCGCAGACCGAGGCGCTGCGCCGGGCGATGACGGAGCTGAGCGGGATCACACCGAGGCGTACCGGCGGGGTGTGGTTGTGGGACGTCCGGCCGCTGGCCGGCTGAGCGGTCAGCCCTGGCGGACGCAGCAACCCTGGCACACCTTGGGCCGGGGCAGCGTGAACGCCAGGCAGCAGGTGCGCCGCTGCACCGTCGGCTCGCCGGCCGGGCCGGGCACCAGCTCGACCAGGTCGCTCAGGTCGAGCGCGGCGAGCAGCGTGCCGACGGCCGCCGTGGCCGAGCCGGGCAGCGCGTCCGACGCGCGCAGGACGCCGTGCGCGATGCCGGAGGCCACCGAGCCGAGCAGCGTACGGGTGCCGATCCGGACCTCGCCCTGGATGGCGCCGATCAGCGGCGCGAAGTGGGCGTCGAGCAGGGACGCGCGCAGCGCGCCGAGCAGCGCCGCCTCGTCCGGGACCACAAGTACGCCCGGAGCTCCGGCGAGAGCCAGCGGGTCGCTCGGCAGCACCGCCACCGGGGTGGAGGCGCGCAGCCCCAGCGTGAGGAGCTGGTGGTGGTCCTCGAAGTGCACGAGCACGTCGGCCGGGTCGAGCAGCGGCACCCGGCGGGCGGACGCCCAGCCGAGCACGGCGGGGAGCGCGGTCCAGTAGCTGTAGGACTTCCAGGCCAGCGCGGCACACGCGTGCGGGGTGCCGCCCCAGCGGCGCCCGGCGCGGGTCAGGAACTCGGACAGCAGCGCGCCGTCGATCAGGCGGGTGGCGGGGGACCAGCGGTCCAGCTCGTCGTGCACAAGCAGGCCGGGCGCGAGCCCGGGCAGATCGTCGGTGCCGAACATGGCGCGCAGGGTCGCTGTCACCGGGGCGAGCGGGGTGGCGGCGTCGCGCCCCGGCATCACCGCAGTCACCTGGCCGTCCCCTGTCCTGTCGCCCTGCGGTCGGCGCGTGCCGTCGACCCAAGCTAAGGCTAGCCTAACCACCCTCCCGGCGGGAGGGGAAGAGATGCCGCGGTATCGAGGGGAGGCCCCCGTCACTCCACGGCCGTCGGGTACTACCCGGCCTCGGAGACGGAAAACGCCGCCGGAGAACCGGCGGCAGACGGCATAAGGATCGATGTGTGCCGCTGAAAAGTCAAGGTGAGTGTCGAATACGAGGCAGTTTCCGTACACGTTCGGCCACTCAACGTGAAAATGGTCTTCCCGCGTACGAGGAAGCTGATGACGACCTCACCGATCGAGCGTGCCGCCGACTCGTTCGCGGCCGAACTCGCCCGGCACCGGACCGGCCGAGGGCTGTCCAAGAAGCAACTGGCCACGATGATGGGCTTCGACCCGTCCTACGTCAGCCACGTCGAAGGCCGCCGGCACCGGCCCACCGAGGACTTCGCCCGCCGGGCCGAGGCCGTCCTGGAGGCCAGCGGCGCGATCTGGCAGCGCTTCCGGGAGTACGACGAGCTGCGGCACGGCCGCACCGGCGTGGCCCACCGCGACCCGCCCGTCCCCGGCCAGTGGCTGCCCCCGGGGACCGGCCTCGTGGTGGAACGGGAGGTCGCGACGCTCACCCACACCGGTGACGGCTACCACTGCGCGATCCGGCGGGAGCTGTACAACGCGGGCACCGAACCGGTCACCCGCTACCTGGTCCGGGTCGCCGTCGACCGCTACCCCAACGACCCCGGCCGCTCCAACCGGCACCACCGGGAACACCCGCTCACCTTCGCCGAGCTGCAACTCACCGCGTACCGGGACGACGGCAACGGACGCGAGCCGATGCACTGGCGGGCCAAACACGACCGGGACGCGTTCAAGGAGATCTGGCTGCTGTTCGAGAACGACGAGGGACGCTTCCCGCTCTACCCCGGCGACCGGGTCACCATCGAGTACGCGTACCGCGTCGGCCGGGACAAGTGGGGCCCCTGGTTCCAGCGGGCCGTACGCCTGCCCACCCGGCACCTGGCGGTGCGGCTCGACCTGCCCGCGGACCTCGACCCCAAGGTGTGGGGCGCGGAGACCTCGCTGTCGGCGGAGGAGGGGCCGCTGCGTACCCCGATCCAGCGTTCGGTGGACGGCGGCCGGGTGGTCTTCGACTGGGGGACCGACGACCCGCCGCTGAACGCCCGCTACCGGATGCAGTGGCGGTTCCGCAGCCCCGAGCCGGACGCCGAACCGGACAGCGCGCCCACCGGCGGCGCCCGGGTGCGGGCCAGCGACCGGATGCGCGCGGTGGGCATCGTGCAGCGCGGCGACGACCTGCTGCGGCAGCGGGCCCGCCAGTTCGACCTGCCGGCCGACGAGGCGCACGCCCGGCAGGTGATGGACCGGCTCGCCGCGATGCTGGTCCGGCTGGACGAGCTGCACCCGTTCAGCAAGGGCGTCGGCCTCGCCGCGCCCCAGCTCGGCATCGGCTGGTCGGCGGCGCTCGTGCGCCCGGCCGACCGGGCGGCCGATCCGGTGGTGCTGCTCAACCCCCGGGTGGTCGACGCCGCCGCCGAGACCGACGAGCAGTACGAGGGTTGCCTGTCCTTCTTCGACCACCGCGGCCTGGTGCCCCGGCCGCTGCGGATCGACGTGGAACACGCCCTGTGGGACGGCAGCCGGGTGATCACGTCCTTCGAGTACGCGATGGCGCGGCTGGTCGCGCACGAGATCGACCACCTGGAGGGGCGGCTCTACGTCGACCGCATGGCGCCCGGCGTGCCGCTGGTGCCGGTGGAGGAGTACCGCGAGACCGGCACCCCCTGGCGTTACTGATAAACGGGGGGCCGGGTCGCGTGCCCCAGGGGGCGGGGGCACGCGACCCGGCTCGGGGGGAGCAAGGTTCAGAGGTTGCCGAACGTGTCGTACCGGATGTGGTCCGGCGGGACGTCGTCGGCGGCGAGCGCCCGCAGGGTGGCCCGGACCATCGCGGCCGAGCCGGAGACGTAGCAGTCGTGCGTGGTCCACGGGCCGTACCGGGTGACCACCTCGGAGACGTCACCGAGTTCGCCGCCGAAGTCCGGGTCCTCGCTGCACGCCGGCGTCACCGACAACCACGGGTGGGACGCGACGAGGTCCTCCAGGCCGGGCAGCCCGTACAGCTCGTCCGGGCGGCGCGCGCCGTAGAAGACGTGCACCCAGCGCGTGCGGTTGACCCGGGTCAGCTCCTCCACCAGCGCCTTGATCGGCGCCAGGCCGACACCGCCGGCCACGCAGAGCACGTCCCGGGTGGACCCCGGATCAAGCGTCATCGAGCCCATCGGCGCGGCCACCCGCAGCAGGTCACCCGGCTTGGTACGGCGTACCAGCGCGCCGGACACCCACCCGGCCGCACCCGGTGGGGTCCGCACGTGGAACTCCAGCACGTTCTCCTCGTTCGGCGCGTTCGCCACCGAGTACGTCCGCCACACCCGCGGGTGGTAGCGCGGCACCTCCACGCTCACGTACTGCCCGGCCCGCCAGGGCAGCGGATCCTGGAGCGCGCGCACTGTCAGCACCGCGGTGTCCGGGCCGTGCCGCTCGTGCGTCAGCACCTCGGCGTGCCAGTACGGCGGGTTCTCGTCCGCCTCCGCGCCGGCCAGCATCCGCTCGCTGATGCCCGCGTACGCCTCCCGCCACGCCTGGTCGTACTCCAGGTTCCAGCCGTCCCCGGCGGTGCTGCGCAGCGCGTCGAGCAGCGCGACGCCCATCGTCGCGTAGTGCTCGGCCGACACGTGGTACTTGCGGTGGTCCCGGCCCAGCGCGCGGAGGTACTCGTCGAAGCTCTCCGGGTCGCCCACCGTCTGGGTGGCTGTGACGATGGCCTCCAGGATGCGGTCCCCCTGGCCGTTCATCTGCACCGGGAAGAGCTTGCGCAGCTCCGGATCGAGGAGGAACAGCCGGGCGTAGAAGTGACCGCTGAGCCGCTCCCGGTGCTCCTCGACCAGGGTCCAGCTCTCCTTCAGCAGCCGCGCGAAGTTCTCCACAGGGGCACGCTCCTTCTCCGTACGGGCGGATCGGCCCGCATAGAATGTCCACGGAGCGTGTACGCCGGTCGCACAGGCTGTGCGACCGTCCGGCCCGGTCACCGAAGTGCTTTCATGGTCCGGTGACGGTTGACGAGCTGGCCCGTCCGGTCTCCCGCCGGATGCTGGGCACCGAGACGCTGCTCGTGCTCGGTCTGTCCCTCGGCCAGTCGGCCGTGTACGCCCTGGTGTCCCTGATCGCGAAGCTCACCGCGACCGGCGGACTGTCCAAGCAGACCGCGGCCCTGAACACCTCCGCGTCGGCCCGGCCGTACCTCGACCTCACGTACCAGCTGCTCGGGATCGTCTTCGCGCTGCTGCCGGTGCTGCTCGCCGTACACCTGCTGGCGCGCGACCCCGGCGACCCGGCACGGACGCTCGGTGTCGACTTCCGCCGGCCCGGCTCGGACCTGGCCCGGGGCGCGGGCCTGACCGCGCTCATCGGCCTGCCCGGGCTGGCGCTGTTCTGGGCGGCGGCACAGCTCGGCCTGAACGCCACGCTGGTCCCGGCCGCGCTGCCGGACCTCTGGTGGACGGTGCCGGTGCTGATCCTCGCCGCCGTGCAGAACGCCGTGCTGGAGGAGGTGATCGTGGTCGGCTACCTGATCACCCGGCTACGGCAGCTCAACTGGCGGATCGGTGCCGTGCTCGCCACGAGCGCGCTGCTGCGCGGCTCCTACCACCTCTACCAGGGCTTCGGCGCGTTCGTCGGCAACGCCGTGATGGGCGTGATCTTCGGGCTGTTCTACCTGCGCACCCGCCGGGTCGCCCCGCTGATCGTCGCGCACACGCTGCTCGACATCTTCGCGTTCGTCGGCTACGCGATGCTGCCGAAGTCCTGGTTCGACTGGCTCTGATCCGGCTGCCGGCCCGGCACGCGTTCCGTCCGCCGCCAGGTCGGGGAAGTGGCGGCATCGGGCCCCGCCTGACCACGCCAGCTCGCCGAACCGGTGTCGATCACACCCGATACCGGGCGACCGCCCGCGCGGCGAGGCGCTCCGCGGCTGCCGTACCGCCGGTCGCGGCCGCCAGCGCCGCCGCACCGGGCAGCAACCGGGCGGCCAACCGCAGCCCGAGCCAGCCACCCGCCTGCGCGGCCACCGGCGTGGCCAGCCGCCAGGCCGCCTCCGCCACCCGCCCCCACGGCCCGTCCGCTGGCGCGTCGGCAGCACGGGCCGCCGCCAGCGCCGCCCGCGCGGTGCCGTCATCCGGGTGCACCAGCGTGAGCACCAGCAGCTCGGCCGCCCGATCCGGGTGCGCCGGATCCCGCCCGTACGCAGCCGCCAGATGCAGCACCAGGTTCGCCTGCGTCCACAGCACCGACGCCAGCTCCGCGACCGGCGCGAACAACCCGGCGCCCGCCGCCAGCGCCCCACCCGTACCGGCCATCCGGACGAACCGCCGCGTCGCCAGCCGGGCCACCCCGTCGGCGTCCGCCTCCGGGTAGGCCCGACGGACCTGCTCCGCCCAGGCCGAGGCCCGCGGCCCGAGCGCGTCGACCGCCGCCAGGGCCAGCAGCTCCGGCGCGAACCCGGGGTGGTCGCGCAGCTGCGGCCCCACCGCCCGCCAGCCCGTTTCCGGGGTACGCGTGACGTCGGGTTGTCCGGGTGCCCGCGCGACGACCGTGCCGTGCGTCGTCTCGGCGGACTGCCCCGCGTGGGATGCCGTGGTGTCGGCGGCGGTGACCTCGATCTGTGGCGCTTCGTGTTCTGTGGGCTCCGGGGTAGTGATCGCCGTCTCCCGCCTCGGGGGCGACGCCTTCCGGGCGGCCTTCTTCACCGCCGGGGTCGCCTTCTTCGCGACCGGGGCGGCCTTCTTGGCGGCGGGAGCGCGGCGCGTCCGTTTCGGCGCCTCTGCCCCGACCGGTGGTGCGCCCGGCGCTGCCGGAGGCTCGACGGCTCGATCCTGTTCCGCCGTGACTGGCCTCTCATCGGTCGGGGCCGTGCCCTCCCCGGCGCTCGGCGGAGGTTGTGCGGCAGTCGTACCCGAAGGAGCCGTGGAAGCCTCCGGGGTGGCCTGCTCGGCGGGCGTACCCGGATCGGCTGGTGAGGGATCGGCGGCCGGACGCGGGCGCGGTGCCGGCGGTGCGGCGGTGGCCGGCGTCGGCGGCTGGAAGACGACAGTGGGCGCGGACCGGCGCGGACGCCGGGGCGGCGGTGTGTCGCTCGTCGCGTTCTCCGCGGCGGGATCCGGTGTCGGTGGGTTGAACGTCGGTCGTGGGGAGCGGCTCCGCCGGGCCTTGGGGGCGGGCTCGCGACGGGGCGGATCGCTCGGCGGCTGCTCCTGCATATCGATGGAGCGTAGCCGTGGACGTGATCCGGCACACGACGGAAACGCGGTGGCGAGGGCCGGTCCCGGTATCCGCTTTGCCCCGGGCGGGTGCGGGCCTGTATCCTCGGGCGCGGTGACCTCGTGGGTCACCAGGGAGACTTCGCCTAGTCTGGTCTATGGCGCCGCACTGCTAATGCGGTTGGGGTCTTAAAGCCCCTCCCGGGTTCGAATCCCGGAGTCTCCGCGCGAAAGCCGGTTGTGTAGACTGGCCGAGCACCAGGCGCCCGTAGCTCAACGGATAGAGCATCTGACTACGGATCAGAAGGTTAGGGGTTCGAGTCCCTTCGGGCGCACAAGATCGTGAAGGGTCTGACCTGTGGAAACGCGGGTCAGGCCCTTTGTGCTGTCTGGCCTGGGTGGACGGTGGCACCTGTTCCCCGCCGGCGACGCACGGCGACGCCGGGATCGCGCTGCTCGCGCCGGTCGGCTACCTGGCGTGCGCCGCGCTGGCCCGGTTCTCCTTCGCCCGAGCGGAGCTGGGCCCCGACCAGGCCCTGCCCCACCGGCCCGGCATCGCCGGTGTCTACGGGGCACTGCGGGCCGGAGCCAGCGGGTTCCTGCTCAAGGACACCCCGCCGGCGGAACTACTGGCCGGCATCCGGGTGGTGGCCGCCGGAGAAGGACTGCTCGCGCCGACGGTGACCCGGCGGCTCATCGACGAGTTCGCCCGTCGGCCCGAACCGGCCCGGCCGCTGCCACGACGGCTCGGGTGACCGAGCGGGAACGGGAGGTCCTCACGCTGATCGGCCGGGGCCTGTCCAACGCGGAGTTGGCCGGGCACCTCGGTATCAGCCTGGCCGCCGTGAAGACGCACGTCGGGCGGCTGCTGACCAAGCTGGCGGTACGGGACCGGGCTCAACTGGTCATCGTCGCCTACGAAACCGGCCTGGTCGGGCCGGGCGGCCCACGCTGAGCGGGTCGTCCTCCCGGAAAGTGCATGGATGGCGGGGCCCCTCCGCGGCTAGGCTTGGCCGTCATGACGACCCTCGGCGTGGTGTTCCGGCCCCAGAATCCACCCGAACGCCTCCGCTCCGTCGCACGCGCCGCTGACGAGGCCGGCCTCGACCAGTTGTGGCTCTGGGAGGACTGCTTCCTCGAAAGCGGCATCGCCACCGCCGCCGCGGCCCTGGCCTGGACCGACCGGCTGGCGGTGGGCGTCGGGCTGCTGCCGGTGCCGTTCCGCAACGTCGCGGCACTCGCCATGGAGGCCGCCACGCTGCACCGGCTCTTCCCCGACCGGGTGCTGCTCACCGTGGGCCACGGCGTCCAGGACTGGATGGAGCAGGTCGGAGCGCGGGTGGGCTCGCCGCTGACGCTGCTGCGCGAGCACGTCGAGGCGCTGAAGGCGCTGCTGGCCGGCGAGACGGTCACGACGTCGGGTCGGTACGTCAAGCTCGACAAGGTCAAGCTGGACTACCCGCCGGTGGGCACGGCCCGGATCTACGCCGGCGCGACCGGGCCGAAGACGCGTGCTCTCGTCTGCGAGGCCGCCGACGGGATCCTGCTGACCGCCGGCACGCCTCCGCAGGAGGTGGCCGCCGTCAGTGCGACGGCCAAGGCCGTCACCGTGTACGTCCATGCGGCGACCGGCCCCGACGCCGAGGCACGCATGGCACGCGAGCTGGAGTCGTGGAACGAGTCGGACGGCTGGGACGCCGCAGCGGCCGGCGACGCAGCCGCCATTGCCGCTGTCGTGAACCGCTACCGGGACGCCGGAGCCGACGCCGTGATCCTGCAGCCCACCGCTGACGAACCCGACCTCGAGGGCTTCGTCCGGTTCACCGCACAGCAGGTCGGTCCACTGGTGCGGTAGGCGGCCGATGTCGCTCCGCGCAAGGCCTGCCCGCGGCGTCCGGTGGGGCAGGCCTTGCGCGCGGCGGTGGTCAGCTCACCGCGCTCGGACTGCCGTCGAGCGTGGGGTAGTCGATGTAGCCGCGGGCGTCGCCGCCGTAGAAGGTGGCCGGATCGGGTGTGTTGTAGGGCCCGCCAGCGGCGAGCCGGGCGGGCAGGTCGGGGTTGGCGAGGAACAGGCCGCCGAAGCTGATCAGGTCGGCGGTGCCGTCCTCGATCAGCGCGAGCTGCTCGGGGCCGGTGACCGTTCCGGGCGTGAACGGGTTGAGGATCAGCGGGCCGTCCCACCGGCGGCGCAGCTCACGGGTGAGGTCGCGGTCGTCGGCCTCGGCGATGTGCAGGTAGGTCAGGCCGAGCGGGTTGAGAGTGTCGGCCAGCGCGGTGTAGGTGTGCTGGTGTGCGTCCTCGGTGATGTCGTTGAACGGGTTGGCGGGAGAGATCCTCAGTCCGGTCCGGTGGGGGCCGATCGCGTCGGCGACCGCGTGGACGACGTCGACGGTCAGCCGGATACGGCCGGCGACCGTGCCGCCCCAGCGGTCGTTGCGCTGGTTGGCATTGGTGGAGAGGAACTGGTGCAGCAGGTAACCGTTGGCGCCGTGCACCTCCACGCCGTCGAACCCGGCGGCAACGGCGTTGCGGGCAGCGGCGGCGAAATCGCCGATGGTCGTGAGGATCTCCGCGTCGGTCAGCTTGCGGGGCGTGACGAAGTCCTGTGGGCCCTGTGCGGTGAGCACCTTTCCGGCGGCGGCGACCGGTGACGCACCGACCGGGACGAGGCCCTCGGGCAGCAGGCTGGGGTGACCGATCCGGCCGGTGTGCATGAGCTGGGCGAAGATGACCCGCCCTGGGCGTGGACGGCATCGGTGACCTGACGCCACGCCGCGACCTGTTCGGCGCTGTGCAGGCCCGGCGTACTCGGGTAGCCCTGGCCGATCACCGAGGGCTGGATGCCCTCGGTGACGATCAGACCGGCGGAGGCGCGCTGGGCGTAGTAGGTGGCGGTGTCGGCGGTCGGCGCGGCGCCCGGGCCGTGGGCGCGGCTGCGGGTCATCGGCGCCATCGCGATCCGGTTGCTCAGCTTGGTGCCGGCGAGGCTGACGGGTTCGAATGCGGTCGTCATCGTGATCTGTCCTCCGTGCAGGGGGTGGGTCGTGGCAGACGCCCCGCGAAGGGGGCGGGTGACTCACGGAATGAGGACGGTCTTGCCGGCCAGCCGGCCGGCCTCGGACTCGTCGTGCACGGCGGCCAACTCGCGCAGGGCCCGCCGCTGACTGACGTCGATGCGCAGGTCACCGGCGTCGACGCGGGCCACCAGCTGGGCGAGTTGGGCGGCGTCGCTGCGGGCGAACACCCGTACCGTGCGGATGCCGCGTCCGGGCTGCTCCGGGCCCGGAGCGGTGGTGCTCACGAAGGCGCCGCCGTCGGCGACCAGATCCACGAGCTCGGCGCCCTGTTCGGGAGTGATGGGCACCAGGTTCAGCACCACGTCGAACCGTTCGCCCGCCACGGCGTCGGTGAGCGCGGTGGTGGTGTGGTCGACGATCCGGTCGGCACCGTAGGAGAGCAGCCGGTCGCGGCTGCGCGCACTGGCGGTTGCGGTCACCTCGGCACCGGCCTGCTTGGCCAACTGGACGGCGTATCCGCCGACCGCGCCACCCGCACCGTTGACGACGATGCGCTGCCCGCTGGTCAGGCCGGCGTGCTCGAACAGCGACTGCCAGGCCGTCAGGCCGGCGGAGGGCAGGGCCGCGGCGTCGGCGAGTTCGCCGGTACGCGGCGCGGCGGCAAGCGCTTCGGCGGGGACGACCGCGTACTCGGCGGCCGCTCCCGGCGCGGCCATCGGCGTAAACGCCAGGACCGCGTCACCGACGTTCCAGTTGCCGGCGCCCTCGCCCACCTCGGTGATGGTTCCGGCGACGTCGAAGTTCGGCGTGTGGGGGAAGGTCAGCGGGAAGACGTCCCGCAGGTAGCCGGCGCGGATCGCCACGTCCACCGGGTTGAACGAGGTGCCGGCCACCTGGACGACGACCTCTCCGGCTCCCGCCACCGGCCGTTCGGTGTCCTCATAGGTGAGCACGTCGCTGCCGCCGTGGGAGTGGTAGCGCACTGCCTTCATGGTGTCCTCCTCGGATAATCGCTTCGAACTCGAAGCATGACTCGACGCTAGGTCGCTTCGAGTTCGAAGCAAAGCCACGCGAGGCGTGACACCACTCACAATGCTGCGAGTTCGAAGCAGGTAAGGTGCGCACATGACATCCACCCGCACGGCGGGGGACGACAGCGACGACGGGGTGCCGCCGCTGCACCCCGAACAGCTGCAGACCTACTTCGCGCTCCTGGAGGCCGTCAGCCTGCTGCAACACCACGTCGAGCAGCAGCTACGCACCGAGGGCGGCATCAGCTACGTGCAGTTCCAACTGCTGGCCAACCTCGCGCGGTCCGAGACGCCGCTGACCATGACCCAGCTCGCCGACGGCGTCGTCTACAGCCGCAGTGGGCTGACCTATCAGGCCGGACTGCTGGAGAAGGCCGGCCTGATCACTCGCAGCAGCTTTCCCGGTGACGAACGGGCCACCCTCGTCGCCCTGAGCGACGCGGGTGCTGCCCTGTTCCGCCGGATCCTGCCCGGCCACATCGAGGTGTCGCGGCTGCTGCTGTTCAACCCGCTCTCCGACGACGACGTACGTCACCTCGGCGACATCATGACCCGGGTACGCGACCACATGCGCGCGCTGCCGCCCCGCTCGGCCGCACCACGCAAGCGCCGCCCCAGGTCCACGCCGGACACCCCGGCCCAGGCCGACTGACGCGCTCCGCCGTCAGCCCGCCCGGACGGCAGTCCCCGCCGCTTTCCTCGGCACTACGCCGACGTCGGCGACCCGGGCACCGCGACCCGGACCTCCGGGTCAGGTGGCGCTGGTGCGGGCGGGCTGCCGGTCGATGTCGAGTTCGAGGTAGATCGCGGTGGCGATGGGCAGCGCCCGCCGGATCCGCGCCTCGGCGTCGTCGATGGTGGCGGCGACGTCCGCCCGCTACAGTCCTCAAGAGGTCGAGCCCCGGCGGCTGGCGCCGAGAGATGCCGCGACGGTTTCCGCAGGCCAGCCACATTGGTGCAGGTAGACCGTGGTCAGCAACTTGATCATCTCGTAATTCGTAGGTCACTGCGGTTACGGTCAGGACTTCTCGGCTAGCTGTTGCAGCCCGTCCGCCGCCTGATCGATGCTGTCGAGCATGAGCACGGCCAGGAGGAAGAGCCCATCGTCGCGCGAGCGGGCAGACCGCCTCACGCTGATTGATCGCTGGCGCCACTTCGTACTGGACCAACCGGTCGTCGTGCATCCCGGCGAAACGATCTGGCGCGAAGACGACCACCTCTTGGTGGAGCGGCTCGATGGGCGAGTGGACGCGTACCGCGGCGTCATGAACCGCTGCGGGTGCCGGGACCGGGCGCAATGACTGACAGCAGCTGTTGACAGCAACAACTCGGACCACGGGGTACGGACGGAGCCACCCGGAGGGCTTTCTCGTATCCGTCCTCGGCGGGCTCGGTGTGGTTGTGGGAGCCATTGGCCCCCTCACAGAGGCGAGGGCGTCAGTGACCCTGCATACTGCGAGCCACCATGACTGAGCCGTTCGTTCTGCAGCCCTACGGCGGCGCGCGATGGGTCGTCCATCCGCCGCAGGATCCGTACGGTGACGGCTACGTCTTCACGATCGCGACTGCGTTGCACGAAGAGGGTGTGACCGCTTCGACGGTCGCCAAGATCGACGGCCGCTATGCCGACCTGGCGACGACGCTGCCGGCGTTCGTTGAGCGGCTCGCAGCGGACTGGCGTGGTTGGAACGGGACTCGTACCTGGACGTCCGTGGAGCGCGAACTCGCTATCGATGCCCGGCACGACGGACGTGGCTACGTGTCGCTGGGCGTGACTCTCCGGGCTCCTGGTCTCGACGTGGAGGACAAAGCCTGGTCCGCCAGGGCGGTCCTCGTGCTCGAAGCGGGGGAGGAGATGACCCGCTTCGCCGCTGACCTCACGCACCTCCTCCGTACGTAGCCGCCACGGCGACGACATGTCTCTGCGTGCCACTGGTGAGGGCAGACCGGTGGGGCAGACCACGTAGGACCGGAGCGACCAGCCCGCCGAGCCCCGGAACGGGCGATCGAGTTGCCGAGTGCTTGAGGACCCGGACCAGGCGACCCCCGGACGGCCTGGACATGCACTTGGGGATCACGTGGCCTTCTGGTTCTCGCAGCATGTGCAGGGCGGTTCCTTGCCGCCGCTGTTCGCTGCGCTACCGGTTAGGTGAGACGGTGAATGGCCAGTTCATGGGCATTGTCCAGGGAATCCGGCACGTCACCCAGGCACGTACTTCCGGAAAAATTCCGGAAAATCATTGACGTGCTCGAAACGCCGCTGCAATACTCCGAGCGCCGGCAACATCAATCTCTTTCGATTGACGCCATGCGTCGTCAGGTATCACCCGTCCCAAGGAGGACCTGCGCATGTACGCCAGCATCCGCGGCTCCCGCCGCCCGTCCGCACCTCGAACATCGCGTCTCACCGTCCGGTTGGCAGTGCTCGCCTCCACTGTGGCGCTGAGTGCCGCCGGTCTCGCGGTCGCCGCCACTCCGTCCAGCGCCGCCACCTGCAACGGGTACGTCGGCATCACCTTCGACGACGGGCCGACCGGCAGCACCAGCGCCCTGTTGTCCGTGCTGCGCGCGAACAACGTACGGGCGACCATGTTCAACGTCGGGCAGAACGTGCAGAGCAACCAGTCCGCCGCGCGGGCCCAGGTCGACGCGGGCATGTGGGTGGCCAACCACAGTTGGAACCACGCGCACATGACCTCGATGAGTCAGAGTCAGATGCAGTCGGACCTCTCCCAGACCAACTCGGCGATCCAGGCGGCGACCGGCGTCCGGCCGCAGTTGTTCCGCCCGCCCTACGGGGAGACCAACTCGACCCTCCAGTCGGTCGCCTCGTCGCTCGGCCTGCGCCAGGTGATCTGGGACGTCGACTCCCAGGACTGGAACGGCGCCAGCGTCAGCCAGATCGTCTCCAACGCCAGCCGCCTCCAGGCCGGCCAGGTGATCCTGATGCACGACGGCATTCAGAACACCCGCGACGCGATTCCGCAGATCATGGCCAACCTGACCAGCCGCAACCTCTGCCCGGGCATGATCTCACCGAGCACCGGCCGAGCGGTGGCCCCGGACGGCACTCCGCCGCCGACCACTCCGGCGCCGACCGGCACGCCGACCACTCCGCCGCCGACCACTCCGCCTCCCAGCGGCGGCGGGTGCACAGCGACGGCGACGACCCCCAACGTCTGGGGTGACCGGTACAACACCTCGGTGACGGTTCAGGGGGCCGGCAACTGGACCGTGGTCGTGGCTCTGACCCCGCCGCAGCGGGTCTCCACCACCTGGAACGGCTCCCCCAGTTGGGACAGCACCGGTTACGTGATGACGATGCGGTCCAACGGCAGCGGCAACACCTTCGGCTTCACCACGATGATGAACGGCAACAGCAGCGCCAGGCCCCAGATCCGTTCCTGCACCGCGGGCTGACCCCGGTAACCTGCCCAGGCCACTGGAAACGGCTCAGGGCTGGGCTCGGTCGAAAGCGGCGGACTTGACGTTCGGGCATCGCCCCATCGCGGCGTTCACGATGGGGCGATGTCGCCGTCGTCACCGTCTGCCACCACACCCCGTGCCGGAGGCCCGGGGCGGGCCGGCTCAGCCCGGGAGCGTGGCCCGCCTGATCTGCACGCTGTTCGCGTCGCCGACGGAGGCGATCACCAGGTCACCGCCCGCCTCCGTCCCGGCAACCAGGTCGACGGCCTCGCCGTCGTGCCCGTCGTAGGCGTCGCCGACCGGCCGGAGTCCGTCGTCGAGCAGCACGACACCACCCTCGTGGCCTGAGACGACCCAGGTCCGTCCGGCGGCGGTGATCAGCTCCACCGTGCTGCAACGGCCGTTCCCGTGATCGTCGAACTCGCGGAGGAGTTCGCCGGTCACGGCGTCCCGCAACTGCAGATCGTCCATGCCCGCCGGGTCGAAGTCGAAGTCGTCGGCGCCGACGTCCAGGCCCTGGACGAGCACCGCCCGGCCGTTCAGCACGCCGAGCACGGCGACGTCGGCGCGGTCGCTGAGCTGTAGCGGCTGCCTGACCCGCTCTGCGGCCCATACGTCCCACAGCGCAGCCATGGAATCCGCCAGGCAATCCGCGTCGCCGACAATGTCGCCGTGCACCATCGCCAGGAGTCTCTCGCCGGCTGCGGCCATCGACAGGGATCGGACGGTTTGGCCCACCGGAACCTGGGCCAGCGGTTCGGCCGTCACGATGTCCCAGATTCGCAGCGTCTGGTCTGCTCCGCTGACGCCGAGCAGGCAGCGGCCGCCGATGTCGACAGTGACCGCCGCATACATCGGATGGTCGCCGTGATGCAGCGGGTCGCCCAGTTTCGCGCCCGAGTTGGCGTCCCAGCGCTGCACCACCCCTTGGTCGGTGACACCCACCACGATGTCCCGGTCGGGCCCGCCGAAGGCCACCGAGGTGACCGCGCCGCCGGCGTCCAGGGAGTCGATGATTCCGCCGGTGGCCGCGTCCCACAGCCGGATCGTCGCGTCCTCGGAGCCGGAGGCGAACACCGGCTGACCGTTGCGGGTACCGGCGGCCAATGCGGTTATGAAGCCGCTGTCTCCGGTGTCCACCGCCACCGAGGTCAACGCCTGCCTGTCGTCCAGTTCCCAGTCCTGCGACATCCCGCTCCCATCATCCATGAAGATCGACGGGCCAGCTTCCCAGACGACGCCACGTGACCGTGGGCCGGTGGGGCCGACGCTTCCGGCGCCGTACATCTACGCCAGGGGGTCGGTGCTGATGGAGAGCACCATCCCGACCAGAGCCAGCACGTCCACCGCCAAGAGAACGAGGTGCACATACCGGTACCGGCGCGCCATCGTGCCGGCTACGAGCGTCGCCGGCGTGTGGTTCAAGAGCGCCGCGAGCCTGTTCAAGCGCGTCTGGTAATCCTCGGGACGCAGTCGGTTGTGGCCGCCCAGGGCCGGGATCAGGGCGGCAATCGGAATGGGCGCGTGCCCCGAGACCCGCAGCTCGATGTCGAACCCGTCGAGCCGGACTCCGTCGACCAGTGACCGGGGGACGCGGTATCCGACGAGCGGGTTACCCACGACGACGTGCGTGTGGGTCACCGCCACGAAGGCAGCCGGCCCCGCGAGGTACATGAACAGTACGAGCGTGCCGAGCAGCGTGAGACCCATCAGCAGCGTCTGTGGGGTATGGGGGACGCGGGAGGGCGTCACGAGGACGAAGGCGCCGGCCGCCGTGCCCATGGCGATCGCCAACAGGGCGAGCGGGTCATTCCGCCGGATCATGGCCTCAACTTCCCATCAGGTCGGGTGACCGCCCCGCGCGGATCGGGTGACCTTGCAAGGCAGGATCATGATGTACGCGTGGCGTGGCCTGCGCGAGAGGCACCGGGCCGCCGACGTGGGCGGAGGCTCGGGAAGTCCGCACGGATCGGTTGGTCCCTCGCTCTCCTTGCCGGCTATGCGCTGTGGAGTTGGGCCGTGCACGGCTGGGCCGACGCCCACGGCTACCGCGGGTTGCTCGACGGATGACGTCCCTGGTATCTCGCCATCGCCGCCGTGACCTACTGGCCACCCGCGCACGTCCTGTGGTGGTGGATCTACCCGAGGGCAGGGCTCGTTCCATGGATGCGCGAATGACGATGGATGTGATGTACGTCGAGCAGAAAGCTGCTCAGTGTGCGATCGCTGTCGCCTCCAACTCCACCAGCACGTCCGGCTCGAAGAGGTGATCGACGCCGATCAGCGACGCCGGCGGAAGCGGCTGCGGCAGTCCGAGTTCCTCGGCGACCGACTCGATCCCGGCCATGAACGGCCCGATCTTCTCGGGCGTCCAGTCGGTGACGTAGAAGGTCAGCCGGACCACGTCCTCGAACGAGGCGTCGGCGCCGGCGAGGGCGCGGCCGGTGTTGCGCAGCACCTGCGCGACCTGCCCGGCCAGGTCCCCGGTGGCGACGGGTGAGCCGTCGCCCAGTCGTGCGACCTGGCCGCTGACGTGGATGTGGCGCGATCCGGTGGCGACTGCCACGTGGTGGTACGGCGTGTTCGGCTGAAGACCGGCAGGGCTGAGACGGGTGACGGACATCGGTGCTCCTCCACTGGGCAACTGAGGTTTACCATTGATACCTAGTTGACGGAGGACACTTCAAGGAGACCTGGTTTCATGAGCGATACCGCCGCCGCCGGTGCCGCCGAGCTGCGCGTCGACGCACCGCACCGCGAACTGCTCGATCAGGTGCTGGACAAGTGGTCGCTGAGCGTCCTGAACGAGCTGTGCGAGCGTCCGTGCCGCTTCAACGAGCTGCGCCGCGCGATCCCGGCGGTGACGCAGAAGTCCCTGACGGCGACCCTGCGGCGACTCGAACGCAACGGCATCGTGGAACGGCACGTCGTGGCGACGCGCCCGGTCGCTGTCGAGTATCGGATCACCCCGCTGGGCAAGACGCTGCGTGCACCGGTCGACGTCCTGCTCGACTGGGCCGACGCCCACATGGCGCAGATCGAGCGCGCCCGCAGGGCATTCGACGACGAGCTGGAGTGACCACCGGGGCGGCACCGTCCGGTCCGCCCCGGTGCCGGACGTCACTCGCAGACCATGCCGTCGTTGTCCCGGTCGATGTACCAGTAGTACTCCGGATCCTTGCCCTGCCGGTACGGCCCGTACCCGTTGGCGTTCGCCTCCTTGCAGGTGCCGAAGCGCGGGTCGTTGCCGCCGCCACCCGAACTGCCGCCACCGCCCGTGCTGCCACCGCCGGACTCGCCGTTGCCGCCACTCGGCTCACACGCCTCGCCGTCGAGGTCGCGATCCAGCCCGGTCCGGTACCCCGGCTGGCCGCGCAGCAGCGGCGCCTTGCCGGCTGCGCGTACGGCATCGCAGTTCTTGTAGTAGACGGCGGGCTTCGTGGTCTTGCGCGGGCTCGGCTTCGACGCGGGCTTCGCGGTGGCCGGCGCGGCCGTGGTGGGTGACGGCGACGGCTCGGGCGACACGGTGCTGAGCTCGGGCGCTGGGGCCGTGGTGGTGGGCGCCGCCACTGTCGGCACCCCCTGGGCCACCTTCTCCGGCGACCCGCTCGGCTCGGAAGTGGCGCATCCGGTCATGCCGATGCCCAGCAGCGCGCCGCTGCAGGCGAGGCCGAGGAACACCTTGATCGCAGCCGGTCGGCGGCTCCACCACGACGGCCGTGGCGGTGCCGAGAGCGGGATGCCGGGCTTGTCGGGCAGCGGCGCCTGTTCGCGCCGCGGATCCTGGGGAGGGAGTTCGGTCACAGCGGGCAGTGTGGAGCGACGCCTGCGGCCCGCAGTGTCACTGAGCCGACAGACCGGACCTTACCGGCGTGATAAGCGACGAAACGGTCGGCATCGGCCGGAACATCGGCATCGATGCGGCGGATGATCGGACTCGGCCCCTCGCCGAACGGCCGACGGCGAGGGGCACGGTGGATCAGGCGTACGGCCGGGCCGTGAGCCGTCCCGCTGCCGCCAGCCGCTCGACGGCGGCCCGATGGGGAACCGCGTGACTGGTACGGCCGCCCACACCGGTAGTGGTGACGGCGGTGAACAGCGAATTGAGCAGCGCCTCCTCGACCGTGTCCAGCACGCCGGCGAACACGGGATCGATTGCGGCGTCCGGGATCGGCTGCTGATCCGAGGTGGTGAACGCGATCGCGTAGTCCCCGCTGGTGTTGCTGAACGACGCACCCACCCGGGCCATCGCGAACACGGCCCGGCGGGCGAGCCGGCGGAGCTGGCGCGCGTCCACTGGTACGTCGGTCGCCACCACGATCATGCACGAGTTGCCGGGCGGCTCGGTCCGGTCGGCGGCCGGGACCAGCTCGTCGACCGGTAGCGGCACCCCGAGCGCGGTGAGGACGCCGCCGAAGTTGGACTGGACCAGCGCCCCGACCGTCCGCGTGTGGCCGGCGGTCTTGACCGTGCGGGACGAGGTGCCGATGCCCGCCTTGTAGCCCAGGGCGGTGGTGCCGGTACCGGCGCCGACGCAGCCTTCGGCGGGGAGTCCGCCGCTCGCCCCGGCGAGTGCCGCCAGGACGTGGGCCTTCGTGATCGGGCGGCGGCGGATGTCCGACAGGTGCCCGTCGTTGGTCTCACCGACCAGCGGGTTGAACGACAGCCCGTCCGGCCGGCGCTCCATCAGGTGCCCGAGCAGCGCGTCCGCCGCCCGGAACACCGACAGCGTGGCGGTCAGGACCACCGGGGACTCCAGTACGCCGAGCTCGTCCACCTGCGTCGAGCCGACGAGCTTCCCGTGGCCGTTGCCGGCGTACACCGCGGCGGGCAGCGTCCACCGTCCGGGGCCGAGCCCGCTCGGCACGATCGCGGTGACGCCGGTGTGCAGGTCGGCGCCGTCGTCGACGGTGGTGTGACCGACCAGGACGCCGGGCACGTCGGTGATCGCGTTGTCCGGCCCGGTGGGCAGCGACCCGACGACGATCCCCAGGTCGCGGGAGCGCCGGCCGGACCGACTCAGGACGCCGCCGCCCGGATCGCCTGCGCCATGCCGGTCGGGGAGTAGTCGTCGGGGACGCCCTCGACCAGGATGATGTCGCCCTCGATGTGCCGCGAGCGCAGCGGCGCGATCTCCTGGTAGGCGGGCGAGTCCCACCAGGCCCGGGCCTCGGCGATGCCCGGGAAGCCGAGCATCACGACGGCACCGGGCCACGTGCCCTCCTTCACCTCGTGCGGCGTGGCGTGCACGAGGAAACGGCCGCCGTACGGGGCGAGGGTGCCGGGGAGACGCTCGACGTACTCGGCGATGTCCGGGTGCGGGGCGGCGTCCTGGAGGTGGGCGATGGCGTACGCGGGCATGGTGTCCTTCCGGCCGTCGAACTACGAACGCCGATCCTGACACGGCGGTCAGCAGTTGTTCTCGCCCATTTCCGTGAACTCGTCGAGCGGGACCGTCCGCAGCACCTCCCCGTCGTCGTCGAAATCGGTGACCAGGACCGACCCCGGCCGCAGCTCGGCCAGTTCGGCGATCCGGAAGTCCACGCCCTCGGTCCGGAAGCTGTTGTCGTGGGTGGCGCCGGAGACCCGGAACGCCGCCTGCGCGTCGACCACCGGCCCGGGCGGGAAACCCGCAAGGGGTACGAGGGCGGGCGCGGTCGCGTCGCGCGGCACGTCGTACTTCCGTCTCGGCCGGTACGACCGCTCCGGCGTGGGCGCACCGGGCGAGGCGGACTCCGCCACGGAGGTGAGCACCACGAGGTCGGGCGGCCGGTCCCCGCACCAGGCGAGCGCCGCGTGCGGCCGGCCACGGGCGTCCACTGTGAGGCCGGTGACGCCCTTCACCTCCGGTGTGCAGGCGCTCAGCCCGGCCAGCACGATCAGGGCGGCGGCCGGTGTCGCGACGGCCCGGCGTGTCCTCGTACCCCTTGGCGCGGCCATGCTCCGACGGTGACAGCGCCGTGTCACTCCGCGATCCGCGTTCGGTTGCGGCCTGGTGACGATGGTGCGCGCTCAGGCCCCGGACGCCACGGCCGCGACGGCGGCGTGCGGACGGTGGGCCTCGTCGTCGAGGCGCGTCAGGCGCTCGACCTCCGCGAACCCCGCCCGCCGCAGGCGCGCGGAGAACTCTTCCACCGGCCAGCGGTACGCGGTGGCGACCTTGTGGTCGAAGGTGCCCACCTCGTCGCCGACGAAGATGCCGGCCACGAGCCGTCCACCCGGCACGATCGCGCGGCGGAACTCCGCCAGCACGCCGTCGAGTTCCGGTGGCGGGAGGTGGATCAGCGAGTACCAGGCGAGGATGCCGGCGACGGAGTGGTCGGGGACGGCGAGGTCGTCCAGCGACCCGAGCCGGTACGCGCCGTCCGGATGTGTCGCCCGCGCGTGCGCGACGAACTCGGGAACCATGTCGATCCCGGTGGCGTCGACGCCGAGCGAACGGAGATGGTCGGTGAGGTGACCGGGTCCGCATCCGAGGTCGAACACCGGACCGGTCCGGACGGTCAGGTGCCGGCCGATGAGGGCGAGGTCGTCCGCGTGCACCTTGCCGGTGGTGCCGAACAGTTCGATGTAGAGCGTCGCGACCGCCCCGTACGCCTGCCGTACCCGTGTGTGGTCCATCCGTCGACCATAGGGGTCGGACGCCTTCGCCGCATTTACCGGATGAATGAGATGAATGAATGGAAAAGTCGTCGTAAAGCCGCCGCCCGGTGAGGAATCGATAGCTTTCCGTCACTGAAGTTTCTATCCTTGAAGAATCCGATCGCCAGCAGCGGAAGGGGCGGCATGCCGCGCCGTTCGAGCCTCAGCTATCGAGATGCGTTACGACTGCTGGCCCCGGGCAGCACGCGCATCACCGAGACCGACAAGGTCGTCAGCGCGGGGATCCTGGGCGCTGGGGCCCTCTCCCACGGTACGGCGCTCGCGTTGCTCGGCCCGAAGAACGCACTCGTGCAGCTCGTCCGGGACGCCACCGGAAACCAGGCCGGCCGCATCCGGACAACCGGCGGAAAATCGTATTACGAGCTGCTGGAGGCCAGCCACACCGTGCTGGCGCTCTCCGCGTTCTTCGACGGTTTCCGGGACGAGGTCGGGCCGGGTTTCGACAGGCTGGAACTGACCGACGAGGAAAAGGTCGGCATGGTGTCGGCCGAGCGGCGGCACCACACGCTTCCGCAGGAGATCGACGGCGGCTACTTCCCGTTGCCCTCCTCGGTGTACGGCATGGACGACACCCGCCGGGACGTCGAGGTCGCGTACGTCCGGCTCTACGACGCCACCATCGCGTTCTGCGAGGGCCTGGCCGCCTGGCCGTCGGTGCGGCGCGGGCTCGACCTCACGTCGCTGCGCTCCCGCGTGGTGACCCGGGCCATGTCGCACTACCAGGACCGCTTCGACCGGCTCGCCACGGACCTCCCCGAGTTCGGGTTCCGCATGATGCGCCAGGCGATCGAGCACAACCTGATCGACAACCGCACGCTTACCACCGAGGTCTCGGCCCGGCTGGACGCACTGGCGGAGCTCTACCGCAACCTCGCCGAGCTGTCCGGGCCGGTCGCCGCCGACCGGCCCGACCTGCTCCGCGAGTCCCTCGACCGGCTCACCGGCTCGCTCGCGGCGGTGTTCCGGCAGCCGCTGCTGCGGATCAAGGACGTCGACTTCCACCTGCGGCTGCCGAACGTCGACAGCGGCTTCATCAGCCCCGACTTCCGGGCCGCCGAGTACGGCAAGCACACGTCACCCGAGCGGGAGGCCTGGTGGGACGACCAGCCGCGCCGGGGTGACCTCGTCGGGTTCCTCTCCCGGTACCTGACCGACCCGGCGAGCCTGCACCGTCCGCTGCTGCTCCTCGGCCAGCCGGGCGCCGGCAAGACGCTGCTGACCCGGGTGATCGCGGCCCGGCTGCCGGCGAGCCGGTTCACCGCGATAGTGGTGCCGCTGCGCCGGATGTCCGGGGACACGTCGCCGACCGAGCAGATCGAGGCCGCGATCGAGCAGGTGATGGACGAGCGCATCCGCTGGGCGGACCTGCGCCGGGCCACCCAGCACACCACCGTCGTGGTGATCTTCGACGGGTTCGACGAACTCGTCCAGGTCACCGGCACCGCCCACTCGCAGTACATCGACCGGGTGGCCGAGTTCCAGGAGGCCCAGTGGGACCTGGGCTACTCGATCATTCCGATCATCACGTCCCGGATCCTGGTGATGGACCGCGCCAGCGTGCCGCAGGGCACCGTGCTGGTCCGGCTGGAAGACCTGACCGACGCCCAGGTGACCGCCTGGCTGGCCGCCGTCAACGCGGCGAACGAGGACCGGCCCGGCTACCGCCGGCTGTCCGCCCGGGAACTGCTGTCGCACGGCGAGCTGGCCCGCCAGCCGCTGCTGCTCACGCTGCTCGCGATCTACTACAACGAGCACTGGGCCGACCGTCGTCCCGGCGCCGCCATCTCCCGGTCCGACCTGTTCACCGGCCTGCTGACCGCGTTCATCAGGCGGCAGGTCAGCGAGAAGGCGCCGACCGCGCTCGCGCACCACGAGCGGGAGGCCCGCGAGCACCAGCTCCGGCGCGACCTGGCGATCACCGCGTTCGCCATGTTCAACCGCAACCGGGAACTGGTGAACCGGGCCGCGCTCCGCCTCGACCTGGACTGCTTCGGCTCCCGCAGCGGTGACGGCTCCCGGTTCGAACTCGGCGACGTGCTCGGCCCGGAGCAGCTTGTCACCGCCGCGTTCTTCGTGGTGTACGGCCCGGACGACGTGCAGGGTGAGGACGCCCGGCGCACGTACGAGTTCCTGCACACCACGATCGGGGACTTCCTGATCGCCGAGTACGTCGTAGGGGCGCTGCGGAGCCTGGCCGAGCTGCGCCGGCACACCCGCAGCCCGGCCGGCTTCGGCTATCAGCTGGACACCGGTCAGTTCCGGGCGCTGCTCTCCCACCAGCCGCTGGTCAAGCGGGAGGCGCTGGTCGAGTTCGCGCGGGATCTCAGCTCCCGCCATCCGCAGGAGCGGGACGCGATCGTGGAGACCATCGCCGGCCTGCTGGCCGAGGCCCGGCAGCGGACCGACCTGGCCGGCGTGGACGGCTACCGGCCGGCGCCGTACGACCCGGTGCGGCTGCTCGCCGCGTACACCGCGAACCTGGTCGCGCTCGCCGCGCTGGTGTCACCCGACGGCGTACGCCACACCGACCTGATGGACGAGGCGACCTGGGTGTCCACGGTCCGGCTGTGGCGGGCGGGGCTGGACGAGAAGGGCCAGCTCGCGATGATCAGTTGGCTGAACCGGGACGCCGACGGCCGGATCATCGCCGAGCGGCGGCGCGAACGCCGGGGGGAGACGGTGAACGTGGCCGCCGAGGAGGCGCGGCTGCTCGGCGACATCACCACCTACGGCCAGTTGCAGGCGGGCGCGCGGACGTGGCGCGGCCAGCAGCCGGACAGTTTCGAGGCCGGCCGGTTCCACGCCGACCTGGTGTCGCTCGCCACCCGCCGCTGGCCGGTGCCGTCGCTGCACCAGCTCATCCTGTACGACGAGCGCAGCTACCGGCGGCTGTGGGCGCGTGCCGTCGAGTCACCGGAGGCGGTGTCCAGCACGAGCGCCACGGTCCTGCTGGAATGCCTCGCCGAGGACGGCGCGCAGTTGCCCCGCGAGGTGGTGTGCGGACTGACCCGGGTGGCGCTGAGCCGGCTGCCCGACTCGCCCACCGCGCCACCCGAGCTGATCATCTCGTGCCCGTACCTGATCGACGAGTTCCCGGAGCTGGTCGACTCGCTCGGCACGACCGACGACCACGCGGTGCTGCACGCCCTCATCCTGCGGCACGGGCTGCACCGGCTGCCGCAGCGGTACGTGCCCCGGGTCCGGCGGGTGCTCGCCGACATCGAGGACCGGCTCGCGGAGCTGCCGCTGGAGGACGGCGTGGTGTCGGCCGAGATGGCCGAGCAGTTCGCCGCCGCGCGGGTCGACAACCGCACCGCGCTGTGGCTGCTGATGGCGTTGGACGAGTACGCCGACCTGGCCTGGCCGAAGATCCCGCCGAAGACGATGCACGCCCTGCTCGCGCACCGGCTGCCGGACGAGTTCCTCGACGAGGCGAGCCTGTGCCGGCTGCTCGTGGACTACCTGCGGGCCCACGACCGGGTGCCCGCCGAGGTCTCGCTGGCGTCAGCCCTCGACACGCTGCGCGCCGCGGTGTGACCCCGTACCGCCACCACCCGTCCGGAGGCCCCGATTGGCACACTCGCCCAGGCACCGAGAGCACATCGTCCGGACGGGAAGGAGGAACCTGGCGGTCGACATCGCCGGGGCGGAACGCGGCTGGCCCGTGTTCCTCATGCACGGCACACCCGGCAGCCGCAACGGTCCACGACCACGGTCCATCGTGCTGTACCGGCTCGGTGTACGGCTCATCTCGTACGACCGGCCGGGTTACGGCGGCTCCAGCCGGCTGCCCGGCCGCCGCGTCGCGGACGCCGCGGCGGACGTCGCGGCCATCGCCGACGACCTGGGCCTGGACGGGTTCTCGGTGGTGGGGCGCTCCGGCGGCGGTCCGCACGCCCTGGCCTGCGCCGCGCTGCTGCCGGACCGGGTACGGCGGACCGCGGTCCTGGTCGGCCTCGCCCCGGCCGGCGCGACCGGGCTGGACTGGTTCGGCGGCATGACCGACGCCAACGTGCGCGACTACGGCGCCGCCGAGCACGACGTGCCGATGCTCGCCGAGCAGTTGCGGCTGCGGGCCGAGCGCACGATGGACGACCCGGGCTCGCTGCTGGCGCTGCTGGTCGGGCAGATGACCGAGGCCGACCGCCGGGTGGTGGCCGGGGTGCCGATCCGCCGGCAGCTCACCGACGCCTATGCCGAGGCGCTGCGCCAGGGGCCGCACGGCTGGATCGACGACGTGCTGGCATTGCGCGCCGACTGGGGCGTCACGCTCCCGGACATCCGGATGCCGGTACGTCTCTGGCACGGCGCGGACGACAACTTCGCCCCGGCCAGCCACACCCGCTGGCTGGCCGAACAGATCCCCGGCGCGCAGTTGCACGTGCAGCCGCGCAGCGCGCACTTCGGCGCGGTGGAGGTGCTGCCGGAGATCCTCGCCTGGCTGGCCGATCCGGTGGAGCGGGCCACCGTCAGATCGGATGCGGGTCGATGATGCGCCGCTGCAACCGGTTCTCCCGGAGGGTTTCGACCGCCGGGTGGCTCTCGCCCAGCCGGTAGGTCAGTTCGCGGGTGACCGCCTCCAGCTCCGCCCGCCGACCGCCCTCCACCCGCTCCTGCATCACCAGGAGGTTCGCCCGGCAGCGCAGTGTGTTCGGGTGGTCGCGGCCGAGCATCCGGTCCAGGCCGTCGTGGGCACGTCGCAACAGCGCCAGCGCCTCCAGGTCCGCCGCCTCCCGGCCTTCCGGCGGGTCGGGCTGCTCGGCGATGCAGATGGCCTGGTTCATCCACCCCGAGAGGGGGTACGGGTGTTCGTCGCCCAGCACGTCGGCGAGCGCGTCGGCGGACTGGCCGGCGAGCTGCCGGGCCTCGACGAAGTCCCGGGCGCGGCGGGCCACCATGGCGAGGTTGACCAAGCAGACGAGCGTCAGCGGGTGCCCCGGGCCGAGGTTGTTCTGGTAGACGCGGTGCACTTCGGTCAGTTCCCGGCTGGCCCGCTGGAACAGGTCGACGGTGAGCAGGTTGACGGACAGGCTCAGCCGACAGGTCAGCGTCTCCGGGTTGTCCGGCCCGAACCGCTCGTTCAGCAGCTCGTACGCCGCTTCGAGGAGCTTGCCCGCCTCGACCGCGTGCCCCGCCGAGCGCAGCGACACCGCCAGGTTGGTCTGCGCGCGCAGGGTCATCAGGTGCTCGGCACCGGCCGTGCGCAGCAGGTCCCGGTGGACGCCGCGGAGCCGGGCGATGGACTGCTCGTAGTCGCCGGCGTCGCGCATGTCGATGCCCACGTACGCGGACGAGGCGAGCGTGTCCGGGTGGTCCTCGCCGAGGATTGCGCGGCGCCCGGCCAGCACCATCTCGTCGTTCTTGCGGGCCTCCCGGAAGTCGCCCATCAGGCGCTGGGTGGTGGCGAGGTTGTTCAGCGCGACGAGGGTGCGCGGGTGCTCCTCGGTGAAGTTCCGCTTCCACGCGTTGAACGTGATCTCGTCCAGGCGCAGCGCCTCGTTGTACTTGCCCATGCCGCGCAGGTCGCGTGCGAGCCCGCCGGCGGTCATCAGGGTGTGCGGGTGGTCCTCGCCGAGCAGTTCCCGCTGGGCCGCGAGGACCTCCTCGTCCAGCGCCCGGGACTCGGTGAACTGCCCGAGGAAGGCGAGGATGTTGGCGAGGTTGAACTGCAGGTGCAGCAACTGCCGGCGCAGGTCGTCGCGCGCCCGTGCGTCGGTCTCCTCGGCGAGCATCTGCTCCCAGGTCTGCGCGACCTCCTCACCGAGCCGCCGGCCGGTCTCCAGGTCGCCGCGCAACTGGAGGTAGCGGACCCGGTCGATCATCAGCGCCCGCACCTCCACCCGGTGGCTAAGCGGCGCCTTCGACGCCTCCAGGTGCGGCCAGATGACCCGGAACCGGGGCCAGCCGTCGGGGTCGTCCACCTCGCCCTCGGGACGGGCGGCGGCGAGCACGAGGTGGACCTGGCGGCGCGCCTCGTCGAGTTCCTCCTCGGTCATCCGGGACCGGACGGCGTGCTGGAGCAGGCGGTGCATGAGCACCAGGCCGCCCCGGCCCCGCTCGCCGCCGGACGGGCTCTCGGCCCGCAGGTCGACCCGGACCAGGGCGAGCCGGTTGGCCTGCTGCACCAGTTGCTGGCGGACCAGCCGTTCCTTCGCCTGCGGGTGGAACGGCACCAGCGCCTCGGCGAACTCGTCGCTGTAGACCAGGTCGGCGGAGATCTCCGGCGCGAACACCGAGCACAGTTGCAGCACCCGGTAGGCCGCCGGGTTCCGGGTCCGCAGGTGGTTGAGCGACAGCTCCCAGGTGGCCTCCACCGAGACGTTGCTGTTCGGTTCCATCACCGCGCCCGGCCCGAACTTGGCGATCTCGGTGAGGTAGCTGTCGACCGAGTGGCCGGTGTCGGCCAGCCACGCCGCGGCGGCGGTCACCGCGATGGGCAGGTCGCCCAGCAGGGCGGCGATCCGGTCGGCCTGGTCGACGCGCATCGTCGGCACCCGCTCGGTGAGGTGCTGGATGCTCTCCGCGCGCTTGAACACGTCGACCGGGATCGTGGTGGCCCGCTCGACCCACTGCAGGTTCCGGGACGTGATGACGACGTGGCCCTTGCCGTCCGGCACGTACGGCAGGACGCCGTCGACCTCGTCGGCGTTGTCCATGATCAGCAGCCACCGGAGGTCGGTGCGGCGCAGCGCCTGGAGCACCAGCCGGGCGTTCTCCCGGTTCGATTCCGACGACGGCACGCCCAGGTAGGGTGCGAGGTCACCGATGGCGGACTCGATGAACGGCACCTGGTCGGCGTCGATCCACCACACCATGTCGTACGCGGCCCGGTAGCGGTGGGCGTACTCCAGCGCGAGCTGGCTCTTGCCGATGCCGCCCATGCCCTGCAACGCCACCGGCCCGGTGCCGGAGAGCACCACCTTCGGGCTGCTGCGCAGCAGCGTCCGCAGCTCGCGCAGGTCCGCCTCGCGGCCGGTGAAGCGCTTGTTGCGGCCCGGCACCTCGAACACCGTGTTGTCCCGGCCGGGGAACCGGGGACCGGTAGGCAGTTCCAGGTCCGCGGGCACACCCTCGCGGCCGACCAGGCGCAGGATCCGCGCGGCGGCGGTCCGCGCCTCCAACCCGGCGACCGAGACGGTGTGCGCGGCCGGCACGTTCGCCAGGCGCCGCACGTCCGCCACGTAGACGACGAGCGGCACCTGGTCGGGCGAACGGTCCGGCGCGGCGAGCACCGCCTCCTCGTTGGCGTTCGCCTCGGAGACGATGATCAGCTCCCGGGCCGTCCGGGGCGCCTCGTCGTCGGTGAACCACGGGTCGGTCACCCGGACGTCCGCCGAGACCAGCAGGTGCCCGATCCACTCCGCCCACACCCGGTCGTACGGGGCGTGCCGGAGCATGATCTCGTTCTCCACCGAGTTGGAGGTACGGGTGAACCGCGCGTTGACCCGCTCGCGGATCGCGCTGCTCATCGGCGGCAGCGACTCCACCTCACCCCGGGTGATCTCCCGGGCCAGCAGCTCGTACGCGGACAGCAGCGACCCGTTGACGCCTGGTTGGTCGGCGAACGTGGCGAGCAGTTCCTCGTACGCGTAGAACGCCTGGTAGGGCACCTGCATTCGGGCCCAGTACCGGTCCCGTTCGGCCTCGCTCATGGCGCTGGGCAGACCGCTGAAGCGCTGCCGCGCCACCGCCCGCCCGGTGTCCGCCTTCACCTTCTCCGCCGGGTCGATGCGCATCGGCACCGGCAGCACCCGGATCCGCCGCGACCCGTACCGGTGCTCGACCAGCCGCGCGACCTTCGCCGCGCCGGTGATGCCCTGCTCGCTGAGGGTGAAGCAGGTGACAAGCACGTCCGGCAACTGGATGGTGCAGATGTCGGCGACGTCGGAGAACCCGGTGCGGCTGTCGATCAGCACGTAGTCGTAGTTGCGCTTCATGTCGGCGCGCAGCGCGTCGAAGAAGTAGCCGCCGCCCTGCCGCTCGTAGAACTCGTCCCAGTTCATCCCGGCGAGCGCGCCCGCGTAGTCGTTGTTCTGCTGGCCCGCGCCGAGGAAGTCAAGCGTCCCGTCACCGGGGAAGTTGGACCAGTTCAGCGAGAACGAGTACTTGTGCACCCGGGCGTACTGCTCGTGCCAGCGGTCGTCGCCCTTGTCCTGCTTGGTGGTGGTCGCCCACTCGTACTCCCGGATCAGGTCGATCACCCCGCCGGTGCTCTCCAGCGCGTCCCGGTCGATGAACGGCGCGAAGAAGCGCGACAGGCCGGGGGACTCCAGGTCCCAGTCGACGGCGAGCACCCGCTTGCCGTTGGCGGCGAGGATCCAGGCGACGTTCGCCAGCGCCATCGTCCGGCCGGTGCCGCCCTTGTAGGAGTAGAAGGTGACGACCTGTCCCTCACGTCGGGTCATGTGTCCACTCCCTCGTCGGACGGCGGGTTCTCCCAGAGCCGGGGCTTGTTGATGGGCGGTCCCGGTGGCGGGTAGGTCGGTCCCGCCTCCAGGTAGCGGCGTCGCATCCGGCGGACCAGATCGTGGATCTCGGTCCGCCAGTCGTCCCACGTGGTTATCTTCAGCGGGCGTGTGGTGGCGGAGAGCATGCTCACCGCCCGGTCGAGCAACCCGGCCGCGTGCGAGCGGTGGGCGTGGTGGGCGTCCTCGCTGATCAGCACGACCCCCACCCAGCCGTGCAGGCAGTCGACGGCCGCCTGGACGGCCTCCGCGCCGTCCGGCGTCTCGACCACCAGAGGATCGATCATGAGTACGCCCGGACAGGACCGGAACAGTCCGGCGTCGGGGACGAAGTCGCGGACGTCGATCGGCATCCGCAGTCGCTGCACCGCGTCGGTCACGTCCTCGATCACCGGTGGCCGGCCGCGGAACGGGCGCCACCGGCCGGCGTGGGTGTCGGACCGGCCGTTGAGCCGCCCCGGGTCGGCCGGCTGGTCGGGTGCGATCACCACCGCCCGGAACGGCACCTCGCTGGTCGGGGACGACGGCAGGTCGGTCGGCCCGGTCGGCGGCTCGGCCGGTTGCAGCGGCGTCTGCTCGGCGGTGTCGACGATGTGCTGCGCCAGGCGGCCCAGCACCTCCTTGTAGGCGTCCTGGAACTTCTGGAGCCGGCAGAGCGCGCTCATGCCGTTCGCGGCGTACACGTCCACGTCGGCGGCCATCGCCACGGCCCGGGCCTGGTCCGGCGCGTGGAGCGCGGCGGGCGACGGGATCCACAGGACCGGCAGGATGTTGTCGCCGTCCGGCGGGCGACCGGCCCGGATCAGCCGTTGCCGGAACCACTCCCGTTCCCGGCGCGAGTCGTCCCGGTTGAGGTAGTCCGGCGAATACAGCGGGACGAACACCTCCGCCTCGGCCAGCGCGGTGCGTTTTCGTTCCGTCCGGGCCTCCGGCGGCCGCACCATGAAGTCGGCGAAGCCCTGCCGGCGTACCCGGTCGCCGGGCCGGCCGTCGATCGCCAGGTTGAGATCGTGGTAGAAGCGGCGGACCCAGTGGTCGCCCGGGGTGCGGTCGTTGTGTGTCGGCGGGGGGACATAGCTGAGGAAGAAATAGGGCGGGCCCGGCAGCGTGGGCCGCTCAGAGGTCACGACGACACGACCGTTCCACGGGACGAGTGTCTGACCCCCAACCGGTAATGATCACGCGCTGCTCCCCAGTCGACACGATGCGGCGTCTATCGATCAGGGTAGAGAGGTTGCGCCCGGGTTACCAGGCCCTCACCGTCCGATGTGGGCGTCCATCCACGTGACGGCGGCGCCGACCGCGTCGGATATCGGCAGCAGCCGGGCCGGTGCGTCACCGACCGTCCCGCGCCGGGTGAACGCCGCCCGGTCGAGTTCCGCGCCGATCGCCGGAAAAGGGGCCGCATCCAGGTGCGGAGCCTCGAAGTCGAGCCGTTCCCGGCGGCCGTCGCGCAGCACGTAGCAGCGGTACGGACGACGCGGCGGCGGGCGCCGCAGCCGGTACTCGGCGAGGTGCAGCGCGGTGCATGTCGCATAACCGACACCGAGCAGCAGCGTCCGGGCGCCGGCCGCCTCCAGGGCGGCGAGCGGGGACCGCTCCCCGAGATGGGAGTCGAGGTCGTGGACGCGCATCAGCTCCGCCGCCCGCGGCCCCCACGCGCTGAACGACGTCTGCGGGTGCCGGCTGCGGACCGCGCCGGGCAGCCGGCGTACGTGCTCGGCGAACGCGCCGACCCCGAACGACGGCGTGACGGCCGGGTCGAAGCCGGGCATCCGTTCCTCGTACGCCAGACGTTCCTCGTCGGTGAGCCCGGCGGTCGCGGCGTGGTACGCCGGGCTGCTCACCGAGTTGTCAGGGGTCTGCGCCGGGACCACGACGGTGCCGGACGGGCCGACGGCGGCCCGCAGGGCGCCGGCCAGCGTGGCCGGCCCGCCGTCGACCGGTCCGAGCGCGCGCAGGGAGCAGTGCACGAGCACCACGTCGCCGGGGCCGAGCCCGAGCGCGCGCAGGTCGGCGGTGAGCGTGTCGACCCGGTACGCGGGCGGGACGGCGGTGGTCACGACGGCCACCCGGACATCGAGCGGGCGACCTGCCGGACCAGCCGCGAACCGGCCGGGGTGAGCGCGTCCGCCCGTTGCAGCGCGCCGATCGCCTCGGCCGTCCAGTCGCGGTACCGGCGGTAGACCGCCTGCGCGCCGTCGACCTGACGGTCGGCCCGGATCCGCCAGATGTCGGCCACCGCCACGTGCGCGTAGATGCCGTGCAGGACGGCCTCGGCGGGCCGCGGGTCGGGCCGCCAGCCCACTGTGATGTCGATCGGGCGGGTGCCGTCGACCAGGTCGCAGACGTCCAGCAGCGCGTTCATCTTGCTGTGCTGGAACTCGTGCACGAGCAGCACCGCGAGCGAGCCCGCGTCGGTCTCCGTGGCCGCGACGCCGCCGAACGCCTGCCGCGCGGTCGACGCCTCGCTGACACCCGCGCCGCTGCGCCGCAACGGGACCACGGCCCGCAGCCCGGTACGTAGCTCCTCGGCGTGGCCCGGCACCTCGTCCCGGATCACCTGCCACGCCGCCGCGAACGTCTCGGCCCAGCGCGCGGCGCCCGCGTCGTCGAGCCGGTCGCCGGCGGGCAGCCGGTGGCAGTCGCGGTGCGGATCGCCGTCCTCCAGCAGGACGCTCACGTCCGCGGCGGCGAGCACGCGGGTGGGCCACCACCGGGGCGCGTCCCCGGGCGTACCGGTGCGGATCGCCACGTTCACGTCTCCGGCGGTCACCCGCAGCGAGCCCGGGCCGGTCTCGACCCGCGCGGTGCCGTCGCCCACCTCGGGCAGCAGGACGGTGCCCACCGTCGGCAGGTGCAGGCGGCCGTGCCGCACCGGCACGTCGAGACGTACCGGGGTGCCGGCGTCGAGCGCGGCGGCGGCCGCGAGCGCGCTCAGGTAGTCCGGCCCCTGCCGGGCGCCGGTGCCGGTGCCGGCGAGGCAGTCGACAGCCCACGCCCGCACGTACGGGTGGGCCGCGATCCGGGCCACGGAATCCGGCGCACCACGGTCGAGCGCGGCCAGCGCCGCCCAGCCGTCGGCTCCGGCCCCGCCGGCCGGCAGCCGGTCGGCCACCTCGGCGAGCAGCGCGCGGACGATGGCGATCTGTGCCTCCACGAGCCGGCCGATGGCGACCCGGTCGCCGGTCGGCGCCGCGAGGCGGTCGAGGAAGTCGTCGGGCAGGCCGGCGTCGAGCCGGACGGGTGCCGGTGGGTTCTCGTTCACGTGCACGATCAGCTCTTTCAGATCGGCGCAGTAGACACTCGGATGGTCGAAGTGCCCGGCGCCGTACCGGTGGGCGAACAGTCCGCCGCCGCACTGGTCGACCACCGGACACCGCCGGCACTCGTCGCTGAGACCGGCCCGGCCGGAGCGGCGGCGGGCCAGGAGCGGGCTGGCCGCCACGTCGTCGGCCGCGTGCGAGAAGACGGTCATACCGGTGGCCGGCGCGCCGTCGTACGCGGTCTTGAGCGAGTCCGCCTGCTCCCACTCGCCGTCCGTCTCGATCACCGCCAGGTCGACCGGATCGAGACCGAGCCACTCGGTGCCGCTGGGTCCGCCCACGGCGGTGGACAGCAGCGAGTCGAAGAGGCGGACGGCGACCGGCCGGCCGTCCGCCCGCCAGCGGTCGTAGACGGTGCGCAACCACCCCGCGTACGCGGTGCCGCCGCCGGCCGGCCGCCACGGTGGGTCGTCCCAGGTGGCGTGCGGGAGCAGGAAGTCGATTCGTGGTGGTTCCTGGGCGAGCAACGATTCGTAGACCGCTATCGGGTCGTTGCGCACGTCCACCGTGCACAGCAGGCCGGCGTAGATCCCCCGGTACGCCGGGCGGCGCAGCAGCGCGAGCGCGCGCAGCACCTGGTCGTAGCTGCCGGCGCCGGACCGGAAGCGCCGGTGCCGGTCGTTGGCGGCCCGGTCGCCGTCGAGCGACACGCCGACCGCGACGTCGTGGTCGGCGAGCAGGTCGCAGAACCGTTCGGAGAGCAGTACGCCGTTCGTCTGCATGCCGATCCGCAGCCGGGTGACCGGGCCGATGACACGCCGCAGGTCGGCGAGCACCTGACCCAGTCGTTCGGGGCCGAGGAGCAGCGGCTCACCGCCGTGCAGGACGACAGTGACGTCCGGCAGCCGGTGGGCGGCGGCATGCTCGGCGATCCGTCCGGCCGCGGCCCGGAGCACGTCCGGCGTCATCCGCACCGGGCGGCGGCGCCAGCTCTGGTCGGCGTGTTCGTAGACGTAGCAGTGGTCGCACGCCAGGTCACACCTGGCGTGCACCTTCAGGACGAACTCGGTGAGCGCCGCGCGGGCCGGCCCGGGGGACATCGCAGATCAGATGAACGAGCCGAACTTCGCCGCGGGGACCCGGGTCTTGTCGAGATGAGCCGCCATCACCCGGCGCACTATCGGGGATATGTCCGCTGCGGAGAGCCGGTCGAGGGGCTCCGCGCGGACCCTGCCCAGCGACACCGGGGGCTCTTCCTGGCGCATGGGGACGGTTGTCATGACTTTTCCTTAGGTTCGTGTATGCGCCCGTCGAGCACAGCAGCGACGGCACACTATTAGCTCCGGGGGATCCAGCACAATGGACCCATCGGCGCGAAGGTGAATCTCTGGACGGTTCGCCGGCCGGCGTCGTCGTCGCCCGGGAGAGCGACCGTAAGGGATCAATTATGCGCCTTTTTACCGATCTAGGCTACGAATCAAAAGTCCAGACTTTTGCAGAAATCGTCCACCCCGATCCCCTGGTCAGCCGAGGGACCGGGGTGGACGAGCGGCTCAGACGGCCGGGCCGCTCCCGGACGGCGTGCCGAGGCGGATGTCGACGTCGGCCGGCTCGGTCATCTGGTCGTACGCCTTGGTCCGGAGCCGGTTGGTCTGCACCTCGCCGTCGAGCAGCGCCGCCCGCAGCGCCTCCGCGTCGCTGATCTCCTTGGCGGTCACCGCGTCGGCCGCTGTCGTGACGCCCTGCACCACCTCCAGGTGGGTGCCGTCGGTGGGCATCAGCTCGGTCCACTTCGCCAGGCAGTACACCCGCTCGGGCACGTCCTGGCACTCGGTGGTCAGCTCGGGCATCTCGTCGCCGGAGCCGAGGTGGCCGGTCCGGTACGTCGTCAGCTCGTCCACGAACGCCTCCAGCTCCCGCTCCACCGCCGGTGCCAGGCGCGTCGCCACCACCTTGCCGAAGATCCACCGCAGCGCGGTCAGCTCCATCCCGGCCCGTACCGGCAGGTAGAGCTTCGCCCAGCTGGCGTTGACGAAGTCGCCGGGGTCGCGCTCCGGGGCGCGGGCGTCGCCGCCGGACCACCAGCCGGGGTACGCCACGAACGACGCGCGCTCCCAGTCGAAGACGCGGTGCCAGAAGTCGATCTCCCACGCCTCGTCCCGCACGCTGGCCGGGAAGTGCGTCTCCACGATCTGCGAGACCATCTCGTTCACCGGCGAGAAACCGGCCCGCAGCCGCGCCTCGAACTCGTCCCCGGCCGCCTCTGCCGCGGCCAGCGCCTCGTCGCGCCGGTCCTGCCACTCCTGGAGATCGGTCAGGTGACCCGCGACGAGCGCGTTGTACGCCGCGTCGTCGGCGGTCTGGTCCACCACCGTCGGGGTACGCCGGAAGCCTGCGGCGAGCTGCACGTCGGCACCCGGACCCGCCAGCCAGCTCCGGGCGCCGACGTGCACGCGTACGCGGAGCACCGGCCGGCCGTCCGCCTCGGTGACCACCGGCACGCCCACCACCCGGGCGGCGATCGCGTCCGGCGGACGGCGGGTGATCAGCGTGAGGTTCTGCCGGATCGTGTCGACGTCGCCGTCCCACTCCCAGCCGGCCTCGAACGCGACGTCGACGTCGTAGTCGGCGCTCATGTCGCCGGTGAATCCCCACTTGTCGAGCGTGACCACGGGGGAGTACACGACGCGCGTCTCCACCGCGGCGGGCGCGCCACGCGGCGGGCGCTCCGGCTTCACCGGCATCGGGGGCAGCGCGGCGACCGCGTTGTCGCGGATCCGCTGCCGTCCGTCGACGATCTTCTGGGCGAAGGCGAACGCCGGATCCTTGATCGTGGGGGCCCAGCAGACCCGTGCCCCGTACCGCTCGTGGGCCAGCTCCAGCCGTTGCAGCACCTTGAAGTAGTGCAGCGTGATCGGCGTGGCCCGGTTCGGGTTGCGGACGGTGCGCTTCGAGGACGACTCCGCGCCGGTCTCGGTGACCAGCTTGAAGTCGGTCTTGTGCTGGGTGCGGTAGCGCGCCGCGACCTTCGAGGTGGCGGTCCGGCTGTCCTTCACGGCACGGCGGCTCGTCTCCTGGCTCGCCGCGGTGACGCTGCTGGCGAAGCCGATCGTGTGGCTGGCGTTGAAGGTGCCCCAGATGCCGGTCGGGCTGGTGTACTGGCCGGTGTGGCTCGCGTTGAGCCCCCAGGTGTCGGTGAGCGACTTCTGCCGCTCGAAGCCCTCCTGGAGTTCGGTGGTGAGCGCACTGGTCAGCTCGACATCGGTCTGCTGTTCCGACTCGTTCTGCTCCTCCAGGGTCAGCTCGCGCTTGGTGTAGGTGCGCTGCTCCAGCACCGCCTCCTCACCGGGGGCGAGCGCCAGCGCGTAGACGTGCTCGCCGAGCGCGAAGCCCACCGGCCGGATCCGGGTGCGGTCGAGGAACGCGATGCCCACGTCGGACTGGAGCAGGCCGGCGAGGAACTCCGCCTGCTGGTCGCCGAGCAGCGTCTGGCGCCGCGCCGGCGGCTCCCGGTACGACATGCCCGAGTCGGCGCCCGGCAGCGCCTCGGTGGCGGCGTCCATGTCGTTGGCCTTCCACAGGTCGTAGAGGCCGAGTTCCTTGAGCAGGTGCGGCAGCCGGTCGCCGTCGAGTCCGCCGTAGCGGATCGCCTCGATCAGCGCCTGCTTGACGTAGAACGGCAGGATGGGCGTCTCGCCACCGCCGAACGTGAGCCGGACCGGTACGAAGTAGTTGGAGTAGACGTACCGGTCGGAATGCGCGGTGCTGAAACCAAGCGTCGCCGGATCGGCGTCGGCGACGACGACTCTGCCCATCGGTGCTCCTTTACAGCGGCAGGTTGAACAGGGCTTGCAGGCCCCGGTACGCCATCTCGTGCGAGGTGACGAAGAACCCGGGGAACAACTGGCTGAGGGCGGCCTGGCGGACGACCGTCTCGCGTACGGCGTGCGCGGTCAGCTCGTCGAGGCCGGCGACGACCTCCGCCGGCACACCGCCCTTCGCGGCCCGCTGGTACGCCTCCGCGACGGCCTCCCAGCGCCCGTCGAACGTCTCCCCGAGGTCGTCGGCGACGATCCCCCAGGTCTTCTCGAAGCGCTCCAGCTTCGTCGAGGAGGTCCAGTCGACGTTCGTGACGCGGGCCGCCTCGGGGTCGACGAGCAGCAGGTCGGAGCGGAGGTCCCCGACAGTGGTCGACGCCTTCCACCGGAACCGTTCGGCGAGGTGGCCGGCGAGCGCCTTCTCCGCGCCGGTCGCGGCCGGGTTGCCGGTGAACCCGACGAGGCGCAGCAGCAGATCCCGGTCCGGGTGGCCGAGCAGCATCTGGGCGACCGTCCGGCGCAGCACCGTCTCGGAGCCGCGCAGCGCGGGCGCCAGCTCCGGGTGGGCGGCGCGGACCGCCTCGACGACCGTCGCCAGCGACTTCTCCGCGAACGGCTCCAGGCCCGGTGACCGGCCGGCGAGCTGCGCGACCTCGGCGGCCATCCGCCGGTGCACCTGCTGACCGAGCCGCCACGGCTGCGCCTGCCCGGCCTTGCGCAACGCGCGGTACTCCTCGTACGCGACGGTTTGGAGCGCCCTGTTGAACGCGGTGGTCAGCCGCTGCTCCAGTTGCCGGGCGACGGCGGCGCGTACGACGGCGGCCCGGATGTCCCGGGGTGTCTTCGGTGGTGTCAACTCGCGCAGGTCCTCGACCCGCTTGATGATCTCGTCGAGCGCCTCGTTCAGTTCGGCGCGGGTCGCGGCCCGGCCGGCCGACGACACCGTCTCCGACATGCTCGCCATCAGCACGGGCCGGCCGTCGAGGCTCACCAGCGCGCCGAGCCGGGTGCCCGCCCCGGCGCCGGCGAACGCCTCGGCGTGCGCCGCCTGGTTGAACAGGGTCAGTGTGAGTTCGGCGTCGGCGAGCAGCATCCGGCCCTGCCGGAACAGCGCGTCGAGCACCTTCGGCGGGAAGAGCGTCCGCAGCATCGCGAGGCCCACCTGGGGCGCGGCGAGGATCGCTGCCCGGCCGATCGCCACCAGCAGCGCGGCCGTCCGGGCGGTCAGCAGGCGCGCCTCCCGGGCGCCCGCGAGCAGCAGCGGCACGTACCGGACGGCGGCGCGGACCGCGACGCCGCCGAGCAGCCGGGCGAGATGCACCAGCCCGGTGAGCACCTGATAGAGGTCGCCGGCGACGCGGCCGAGCAGGCGGCCGGCGGCGAACGGGTCGAGGTTCTCCAGGTGCCGGGCGAACTCGGCCGCCCAGCCGCGCCACAGCGCCAGCAGCCGTTCCGGAACCGTGGTCGGGTCCAGCGCGGCGACGATGCCGGCCAGCGCCTGGCGTACGACAGTGGCCTGGTCGGCGAGGCGCTGGACACCGGCGCGGGGGTCGACTGTGAGCACGATGAGCGTGGTGAACTGCTCCTGCTGGAGGCGGCCGATCAAGTGCACGAGCTTGCCGAGGTCGACCACCACCGTCGCCACGGACTCCCCGACGCCGACGGCGAAGCCGTCCAGGAACAGCTTCGGGTTGATCCCGTTCCAGGCCGCGTAGTGCCGCATCGCGTCGAGCAGCGCGGGGTCGAGACCGAGCAGGTAGCGACGGAACGTGCCGTCGGAGTCGACGTCGGAGGCGGCCAGGTCGAAGAACGCCTCGGCCAGTCGCAGTCGCGCGAGCATCGAGACCAGGTCCCAGACGTTCTCCGGAGTGATGCGGCCGGTCATCGCGGCCAGCACGCGCTCGCGGGTCATCGAGCGTGTGGCGTGTGCGTCCATCCAGTACTTGACGGTCAGCGCGACGAATTCCACCCGTGGGTCCTGGGTACGTGCGCCGAAGACCGCGACCCGGTCCTCGGCGGGCACCCGCGGCACGCTGAACCAGTCCCGGATCATGACGGATTCGTTCGCCGGCTGCCCCAATTCCCCCACCCCCTCCAGCCGTGTGCACTGTCGGGCCGTGGTGCGGGCGGCGGTAGTGCTGGGTCGAGAAGCTGACATGGTCCCCCGACGGCGCGCTCCCCGGTCCATCGACTGTTACGACTTGACGAACGACGTGTTATCGCTCACAGTCGATGGCACGGGACGGCGGCATCGATGGCCCACCGGGCGGGCGCGGGTGGCCGCGTGGCAGGCCGGGTGTGGGATCAGTGCGCTACGACGAATTGTTAGCGCTCACAACATGTGATCAGAGGGAGGAACATGTTTGCATTCGGTAGGTCCCCATCGACGGTGTCGCCGCCGCGACGGCGCGGATGGCTGCCGCGAGTCGTCGCGTCCGGCGCGACCGCGGTCCTCGTCGGCGCCGCCGCGGTGGCTGCCGTGTCCGCGCCCGCCGCCGCCGCGAGCGTCGACACGAACGCCTGGTACGTCCTGGTCAACCGCAACAGCGGCAAGGCGCTCGACGTCTACAACCTGGCCACGAACGACGGCGCGCGGATCGTGCAGTGGTCTCGCAACAACGGCAACCAGCAGCAGTGGCAGTTCGTCGACTCCGGCGGCGGCTACTACCGGCTGAAGTCACGGCTGTCCGGCAAGGTGCTCGACGTCTACAACTGGTCGACCGCCAACGGCGGCAGCATCGTGCAGTACTCCGACCTCAACGGGACCAACCAGCAGTTCCGGCTGGCCGACTCCGACAGCGGCTACGTCCGGCTGATCAACCGCAACAGCAACAAGGTGGTGGAGGTGCAGGGCGCCTCGACCGCCGACGGCGGAAACATCGTCCAGTACGACGACTGGAACGGCGCCAACCAGCAGTGGCAGCTCGTCCGGGTGGACGGTGGCGGCGGCAACCCCACCACGCCGCCTCCGACGACCCCGCCGCCGGGCGGTACGTGCAACCTGCCGTCGTCGTACCGGTGGTCGTCGACGGGTGCGTTGGCGCAGCCGCGCTCGGGCTGGGTGTCGCTGAAGGACTTCACCGTGGTGCCCTACAACGGGCAGCACCTGGTCTACGCCACCACGCACGACACCGGGTCGTCGTGGGGGTCGATGAACTTCGGTCTGTTCTCGAACTGGTCGCAGATGGCCACGGCGTCGCAGAACGCGATGTCGTCGGGGACTGTGGCGCCGACGTTGTTCTACTTCGCGCCGCGCAACATCTGGGTCCTGGCCTACCAGTGGGGACCGACCGCGTTCTCCTACCGCACCTCGACGAATCCGACGAACCCGAACGGGTGGTCCTCGGCGCAGCCGCTGTTCACCGGCAGCATCTCCGGCTCCGGCACCGGCCCGATCGACCAGACCCTGATCGCCGACGACCAGAACATGTACCTGTTCTTCGCCGGTGACAACGGCAAGATCTACCGCTCCAGCATGCCGATCGGGAACTTCCCCGGCAGCTTCGGCTCCAACTACACCACCATCATGAGCGACTCGACGAACAACCTGTTCGAAGCCGTGCAGGTCTACAAACTCCAGGGCCAGACCCGCTACCTCATGATCGTCGAGGCCATCGGCTCCCAGGGCCGCTACTTCCGCTCCTTCACCGCCACCAGCCTGGGCGGCTCCTGGACCCCGCAGGCCGCCACCGAGTCCAACCCGTTCGCCGGCAAGGCCAACAGCGGCGCCACCTGGACCAACGACATCAGCCACGGCGAACTCATCCGCACCACCGCCGACCAGACCTTCACCGTCGACCCCTGCAACCTCCAACTGCTCTACCAGGGCCGCTCCCCCAACTCCGGCGGCGACTACGGCCTCCTGCCCTACCGACCCGGACTGCTCACCCTCCAGCGCTGAGCGCGTACCCCGAGATCTGGAGAGCCCGGCCCGCGACCACGCGGGCCGGGCTCTCCGGCGTCCCGCCCGACGGCGATCGTTGCCCTGGAGGCAACGACGGTGGCCCGGTCCGTCGTTGATCGGCGCCGCCCCGCCCGGGAGGCTGGAGTCGTCACCACCTCCCGAGCGAAGGGTTGGGCAGATGTCCTTCCAGGCATACCTCGACGCGATCGAGGACAAGACCGGCAAGACCCCGCGCACGCTCGTCGACCAGGCCAGGGAACGCGGCTACGACGCCGCCGACGTGAAGGCCGCCGTGATCGTGGGCTGGCTGAAGGACGAGTACGGACTCGGCCGGGGACACGCGATGGCGCTGGTCCACGTGATCAGGAACGGGCCGACGATCAGCGCCAGGCACGTCGGAACCACCGGATCCCATCGTGACGACACCGACACCCTGTGGCTGGACGGCAAGGCCGCCCGAGCCTCCGCGTAGCGGGGCGTGGACAGCGACGCCTATCGTTCGCCACATGGGAGCGATCAAGCCGTGGCACCTGTTCGTCCTGACGCTCTGCTGCCTGCTGCCGCTCATCGCGGCAGTGGCGGCGGTGGTGTGGACGCGACGGGGTCGCCGCTGACCTGTCAACGGCCGGCGGCGAACTCCTCCACCGCGGTGCAGACCCGCCCGAGCGCCTCGGCCGAGGCCGCCAGCGGTCCGGGCACCATCATCGCGTGGTCGGCGTCGGCGACCTCCACCACGTACGGCGTGAGCCGGCGCGCCACCGCGCCGTCCCAGACCTGATCGCCGGTGCCGCCGGCCAGCAGGAACGGCGCGGTGGCCCGGCCCAGCGGCTCCCGTACGGCGGGGTCGGTCAGCAGCGGCGTCAGCCAGACCGCCGGGATGCCCCGGTCGGCGGCGAGCGGCGCGGCGAAACTGCCGAGCGACTTTCCCACGAGCAGGTCCACCCCGGCGTCGAGGACCGGGTCCAGCTGCTCGGCGACCCACTCCGGCGCGCTGTCGAGGCGCAGCTCGCCCAGCGACCGCCAGGTCACCTCGTGCACCTCGAAACCGAGCCGGCGCAACGCCTCCCCGATGTAGACGAAGAGCGGCCCCCGGGTGTCGTAGCCCCGTCCCGGTGCGAGTACCGCGCGCCGATTCGCCATGATCGCCTCCCTCTCGTTCGATCGATGCGTCACGCTAGTGCCTCGTCTCGATCGATGCTGTCCGCCGTTCCCGGAGGGCCGCAGTCGCGAGTCGTGCTCGGAACAGTGTCGCCTTTCGGACGTGCAGTTCGGCTCCATGCGGCGGATGGCCAGGCGAATTGCGGGCGGGTCGGGTTTCCGATCACGCCTTGCGGGGATCGCCCGCCGAGGTCCCTCTATTGTGTCGGGCCCCCGACATCTGGCCGCAGGTGGTATGCGCGGGGCCTGTTTCCGGGGAGTGGACGACAATTATCCTGATTGCCGGGATGTGTCGTCGCCTCCGCCCGGCGGATCGCCTGCTGGTCTGTCCACCTGCTCCATCGCCGAAGCGTGCCCGCAGGGTGGAATGCGATGCCGTGCGACCGGGGCAGGGCGGATAAGGAGTGCGTCGACCTGCTGTTCCGAACGGAAGGTAAATACCCTCAGAATCATAGGTGATATCGGGCTACGGCTCGGCGGTGTCCGGTTCGAGCGCTTGGGGCCGCTACGGCGGCTGTGGGTGAGTAATGACCGCTTTTGCGGAATCTCTTTTACGATTTACCGGCCCCCGATTAATCGACGATGCGATAGTATTGACGCCGATCGAGGAGATCGATTCGGGCGGTCTGGTCATCTTCAGGGATCGTGTCGCGACCGTCGAGCGACCGTTCATCGGTTCACCACCGTCCGCTGGTCGGCTCCCATCGGCTACCGACCGCGGAGGGATGATTGGTCCGGCTTGCGATGCCCGGCAGAGTCAGCCGAGTCGACGCGGGACCAGCGTTGCGGGGCGCGGCTGTCGCGATGCTGGTCTGTGTGATGTTGGGCGGGAGCCTGGTCGCCGCGGTTCGGGTGATCCAATCCGGTGATCCGGAGACCACGCTCTTCGTCGCTACCGCTCTGGCCCTGGTCTGTTCCTACGGCACCGCCGGGATGATCCTGATCGGGTCGGCCGCCAACCCGCTGACCGGCATGCTGTTCTTCGCCGTCGCGATGGTGTGGCTGGCCCGCAGCGCCGGGCCGCTGCACGGTGAGACAGGCACCGGAGTGGCCGCCGTCGCGCACCCGCTGATCTGGACCCTCCTGGTGGCCATCCTGGTCACCCAGCCGCGCGGCCGTACGCGTAACCGGGCGGACCGCGTCCTGCTGGCCGTCGCGCTCGGCGGGCTGCCGCTGCTGGTCATCGACAGCTATACCGCACCGGCCGGCGCGATCGACCCGTGCCTGGCCTGCCTTCCCGAACCGGGCTGGGCCGCCGCGCCGTACCAGCCGGTGGTCGCGCGGCTGGTGGTCACGGTGGTGGCGATCTGGCTCGCCGTCCACCTGGTCAGGCGGTGGCAGGGCGCGCAGCGGATCGTCGTGCTCCCGGGCGTCCTGCTCTGCCTGCAGGTGGGCGCCGCAGCGATGGTGCCCTTGTTCACCACCCCGTCCCATCCGGCCTGGCTGGTGAGCAATGCGGCAGGTGTGGTCCTGCAGATCCTGATACCACCGTTGGTGCTGCTGGCCAAGGCTCGCGGCTGGCGGGCCGACGCCGCGCTCTGGGAACGTCGATACGAGCAGGAGGCGCGCAACGGCCGGCACCGGGCGCGCAGCGAGATCGAACGGGACCTGCACGACGGCGCGCAGCTACGGCTGGTCAACGCGACCCTGCTGTTGCAGATGGCGCGGCGGACGATGCGGGACACCGCCGAGGCGGACGCCCACCTGGACGCGGCGGTCACCGAACTCGCCATGGCACTCACCGAGTTGCGGCTGCTGAGCCGCGGGATGCGTCCGCCCGCGCTGGAGCGGCGTGAGCTGCACGAGGCGCTGGCCGTCCTGACCACGAACACGCCGGTGACGGTGCGGATCGAGGGCCGGCCCCGCCTGGTTCCGCGTGAGGTGGCGGAAGCCGCCTACTTCGTCGCGGCGGAGGCGTTGACGAACGCGGTCCGGCACGGAGGCGCCTCGACAGTGGTGATCCGGATGCGGATGGAGCAGAACTGCCTGCACCTGGAGGTGTGCGACGACGGCTCCGGCTCGACCCGGACCCTTGAGGACGAAGACTGCCTGAGTCACCTCGGCCGCCGCGCCGAGGCACTCGGCGGCCGGCTGGAGTGGGAGAGCCGACCAGGTGTCGGCACGACGCTGCGGACGGTGATCCCGTGCGCATCGTCATCGCAGACGACGCGGTGCTGATCCGGGAGGGCCTGTCAGCCCTCCTGCGGCAGGCCGGGATGACGGTGCTCGCGGCGGTCAAGGACGCGCACGAACTGCTGGACGCGGTCGCCGGGCACCGCCCGGACGCGGTGATCGTCGACATCCGGATGCCACCGACCTACACCACCGAGGGGCTGGCGGTCGCCGAGCGGATCCGGCGGGACTACAGCGGCATCGCGGTGCTGGTCCTCTCCATGCACATCGAGACGGAGTACGCGCTGGCGATCGTCAACTCGGGTGAGGGTGGCGTCGGATATCTGCTCAAGGAGCGCATCCTCGACGTCGAGCAGGTGGTCACCGCGTTGCGTGAGCTGGCGAGCGGTGGAGCGGTCATCGATCCGGCCCTCGTCGAGGAGCTGATGGCCCGGCGTCGGACGGGTGGCCGGATCGACCGCCTGACCGTCCGGGAGCAGGAGGTGCTGGCGCTGATGGCGCAGGGGCTCACCAACCGGGCGATAGCCGACCGTCTGCGTCTGAGCAGCAAGACCATCGAGTCGTACGTGACGAGCATTCTGGAGCGGCTGCAGATCGACGCGTCGGAGGGTGTGCACCGGCGGGTGCGGGCGGTGCTGATGTACCTCCGGTCGAACACCTCCGCCGGCTGGGGACCCTAGGCCCGTCCGGGGGGTGAGCCGGTGAAACCCGGCTGGGCGAGGGAGGGATTCCCCGGTACCCGCGACGTTCGCCCATCGCTACGTTTCAATCACTGTCCGCTTGTCGCATGACCACGTGCGTGCGACGGCAACTCGGGGGAGAGTTGATGCAGAACGAAGCCGTGGAACCGAAGCCGACGGTCGTCGAGGCCGAGGCTGCGGGCTGGCGCCTGGCGGCGCGGGTGATCAGAGCCGCGCGCGACGAGGTGCTCGCGCTGATACCCGCCAACTGTGCGCTGCTGTCCGATCAGGAGCCGGGCCGGGCCTGGCCGCACCGGGCGGGATGGTCCGGCGCCGCCCGGGTGCGCGCGGTGGTGGCCGGGGAGACCCTGCTGGACCGGGGCGCCCGGCTGCGGGCCCTGCTGGGCGTCCGGGCCGACGTGCGGAGCGGCAAGCACTCGCCCACTCTGATGGTCGTGCTGGACCGCAACCTGGCGATCGTGTCGCGGGGCGGGGCCGCGTCACCGCTGGCCGTACGATCGCCGACCGCTGTGCAGGCGCTGACGACGATCTTCCACCACCACTGGTCCGAGGCGCGGGCGGACGTGAGCGACCTGCACGGCAGGCTCAACCCGTTGCAGCGTGACGTGCTGCGGCGGCTGTCCGGCGGCGCCACCGACGACGTGGTCGCGCGGGCGCTGGCCGTGTCCACCCGTACCGTCCAGCGGCAGGTCACGCAGATCATGCAGATGGTGGGTGCCCGGAGCCGGCTCGAACTCGGCATCAAGCTGGCCGCGCACGGCCTCTACGAGCGGCCGCCGCTACGTCAGGCGGTCTGAGGAACCCTGAAGGTGGCGGCACCACTTCCGGTGCCGCCACCTTCGTGGTCCCGCGCGCCGGCGCGGAAGCTCGCGCTACGCGCACTCCACCAGGCCGGAGCGGATGGCGGTGACCACCGCCGACGTCCGATTGGTGCAGCCGAGCTTGAGCAGCACCCCTGCCACCAGCCGCTTCGCGCCGTGGTCGGAGATCTTGAGGCGTCGCGCGATCTGCTTGTTGCTCAACCCTTCGACGAGCAGCAACAACGTCTCGTGCTCGCGCGGCGTCAGCTTGATGGGCGCCATCGACGACGGCGTACGGCGGATGCCGGCCCGGGCCAGCAGTTGCTGCGCCAGGACGGCGGGCATCGGCACCTCACCGGTCATGATCGCCCGGAGCGCGTTCTCCAAGGTGCGACCGGACAGGTCCTGCTGGAGCAGGAAGCCGTCCACCACGACACCGTCGGCCAGCACCGACTCGGCGGCGTGGGCGTCGTGGATCAGCATGACGATCTTGCTCTCCGGGGCGATCAGCCCGGCGGCCGCGATGCCCGCGACGCCGTCGGCAGCGTTGACGACGAGCACTTCCGGTCGCTTGTCGACGGCCTCGGTCAGCAACTCGGGCATCGAGCGGTAGGAACGGACGGACGTGGTCAGGGCCAGGCCGCGCAGCGCCACGCTGAGACCGTCCCGCAGGATGTCGTTGATCATGACGAGTGCGATGCGCAGGCTTGCCGACTCGCGGTGCGGATGGTGTTCGACGATCGTCGCGGTCATGACCGCGCTCCTCTCACTCGGAGTCACACGAATCATCGAAACGGAGTGCGGCACACCCCTTCCAGGACCATGTCTCGTTCCGGACATGCTCCGGAGGTCAACCGCCGTCGCACGTCTCCAGCAGGCTGCCGAGCACCTTGCCGAACTCCGGCGAGGCCAGATAGTTGCGAGCGCCGCGCAGCCGAGGGTCGCAGTCGAGTGACACCCTCCCGGTGACGCCGGCCGGGCCGCTCCCGGCCGCCAGGAGCAGCGTGTCCTGCACGTCGGCGACATCCACCCAGACGGCCGGCCCCAAGGCGGGCGGCCCCAAGGCCGGGGGGTGCGGTGCGCCGAGGGTGATCAACGCGGGAGCGGCGGCACCGGCGTCGGCGAGGGCCAGCGCGGCGGCCACCCCGCCCAGGCAGTGGCCGATCACGATCTCGGTGTCCGGGGTGAGCGCGGCGCGTACGGCGTCGATCGCGGGATGCCCGGCCGCCGCGCCGGTGGCGAACGCCAGCACCTGACGCAGGGTTCCGGTCAGCTCCTCGGCGGTCAGGCCGCAGAAGTACCGGGACCAGGCCAGCCGCCCGGCCAACGCGTCCACGCCGACCGGCTCCGCACCGGCCTCGGTGTCGAAGGTGGCGGCCTGCCAGCAGCGCCGCAGCAGTGCGGCCTCGGCGGCCGGATCGCTGTCGCCGACAGCCGGCACGCGATCCGGAGCGTCGAGGTTGACCAGGGCGGCATCAGGTGCCGCCGCGGGATAGCCGGCCAGCGCCAGACCGTCCTCGACGGAGCCGATCCACTCCCGGCGGACCGAGTCGTCGGAGCGCCGCGGTCCGCCGGTACCGTGCACGATGAGCAGCCGGGACATCCGTTCTCCCCTCTCAGACGAAGCCGGTTCAGGCGGGCGCGGGCAGCCGGTAGCCGTACCGTGCGACCCGGTCGGTGAGGTCGGCGAGGTCGTCGCCGGCCCCCGGCCCCTGCCGCCAGGCCTGCAGGTAGCGGGTGTTCGTGTCCCGGTCCAGGCCGCCGACGTCGAAGGCGGGTGGGAGGCCGGCGAAGGCCGCGATGCCCCCCAACGTGCGGTCCGGGTCGTCCATCAGGTCCTCGTAACGGACGGTCAGCATCGCGTCGACGTGGGCGGCGTCGGCCCGGGCCAACTCGTGGGCGTGCAGCCAGTGCTCGACGAGCTGCCGCACGGTGAGCGCCGGCGTCCACTTCCGGGTGCTCATCGCCACCGCCACCGGATGCCGCATGACCAGCACGAACCGGGAGCCCGGGAAGAGCCGCTGGAAGAACCGGAAGCGCAGCAGGTTGGGCGGTGACTTCTCCAGCACCACCGGTCGGCCGGGATCCAGGTAGCGGCCCCACTGCTCGCGCAGCAGCCGGGCGGTGGCCGGGCCGGCCAGCTCGTGGTGTTCGGTCATGTGCGCCTCGGGCGCGTACGCGAACCGCCCCGGACCGCCGTGCTGCTCGTCGTAGGGGCAGACGGTCTGCAGGTACTGGCCCTCGTCCATCGGCGCGCCGGTCTGCCGGAACCCGGCCACCTGCGGATTCGTGCCGACCAGCGCGGCCAGCAGGGTGGTGCCGCTGCGGTGCAGGCCGCCCATGATCAGAAAACGCCGGCGTGTCACGCGACCTCCGCGAGGCTGTCGGGGCGCAGGGCCTCGCCGACCGCGCGGCCGAGGGCCGCGTACGCCGGGGCCCATGCGACGAAGCTGCCCCGCCGACGGGTCGGCAGCGGATCGGGATGACTCAGGTAACCGCCGCCAGTGGCGGTGACCAGCGCCCGCCCGGCGGCGGTGTCCCAGTCGTAGACGTCCGCGTTGGCGGCCACGTCGGCGCGGCCCGCCGCCACGTACGCCAGCGCCAGCGCGGAGGAACCGAGCCGCCGCACGTCCGCGGCGGCGGTGAGCAGCGCGGCCAGCAGGTCGGTCTCGGCGGTGGACGGCGGCCCCCCGGCGTTCGGGATGTCGCACAGCACGAGCGGCGGCGCCGACGACGCGGAGGTACGCGTGGGCAGCGGAGTGCCGTTCAACCACGCGCGGCCGTCCGCCGCGGTGAACAGCTCCTCACGCAGCGGGTCGTAGACGCAACCGCCCACCGTACGACCGCCGATCCGCAGGCCGATCGACACGCAGAAGAACGGGATGCCCCGGACGAAGTTGTAGGTGCCGTCGATCGGGTCGACGAGCCACACCGGATCGTCCGGACCGGCCGGGGCACCGGCCGGCCGGCCGCCTTCCTCGCCCACCACCGTCGAGCGCGCGCCGACGTCGCCCAACGCGGCGCGGATCAACTCCTCGGCGGCCAGGTCGGTCCCGGTCACGACGTCGTGGGCCGCCTGCTTGCGGGACACCTCCACCGGGTCGCCGAACCGCTGCCGGACCAGGCGGCCGGCGTCCACGGCGGACTGCGCCGCCACGTCGATGAGGTCCTGCACGGTGCTGGTCACGGCGCCACGCTAACCGCGTCCGCCTCGGTGCCGCGCTGCCCGGACGTGTCAGCCGTCCGGGCATGCCCATTCGTCGTGGCCGATGGAGGCTCCCGGGCCCGCCGCCGGATCCCGAGCATGGGCGGAAAGCGGTCCGCGGTCGGCGTGACCGGTGGATCGGCCGCACCCGAGAGGCGGAGCGATGGCAGAGAGTTCAGGCGACGGCCGACGTTTTGGGCGTACGCCCGACCGGCCACGTGGTGCCCGGCACTGGGCCGCCGAGCAGGAGGTGATCGGGCCCGGCCTGCAGGCGGTCATGCTCTGGGCGCAGCTGTGCGTCGAGTCCGCCGCCGGCGCGGTCCTGGTCGACGTGGACGGCAACGAGATCATCGACTTCCAGGGAGCCGGCGGGGTCAACTCGATCGGCCACGCCAACCCGCGCCTGATCGCCGCCCTCATCGCCGAGCTCGCCACCGCGCCGGCCGGCGCGTTCGGGTCGGCCGGCCGCCGGGCGATGGCCGAGTCGCTGCGCGGGTTCCTGCCGCCGCCGCTGGACCGGATCCAGCTCTACAGCGGCGGCACCGAGGCGGTGGAGGCGGCGCTGCGGCTGGCCAAGTCGGTCACCGGCAAGCACGAGTTCCTGTCGTTCTGGGGCGGCTTCCACGGCAAGACGCTCGGCAGCCTGGCGCTCACCGCGGGGGCGCGGACCGGTCTCGGCCCGTTGCCGTCCGGCTATTTCAGCGCACCGTACGCCAACTGCTACCACTGCCCGCTGAAGATGACGTTCCCGAGCTGCGGCTACGCCTGCGTCGAGACCGTGCGGGACACCGTCAAGGAGAACTCCACCGGCGCGCTGGCGGCGCTCGTCGTCGAGCCGGTGCAGGGCCGGTCGGGCAACGTGGTGCCGCCACCGGGCTACCTGACCGCGCTGGCCTCGGTCGCCGACGAGTTCGACGCGTTGCTGATCGTCGACGAGATGATGACCGGGTTCGGCCGTACCGGTGAACCGTTCGCCTTCATGCGCGACGAGGTGACGCCGGACATCGTCACCGTCGGCAAGGGGATGGGCGCCGGATACCCCGTCACCGGGGTGATCTCCACAGCGGATCTGATGGCCGCCAGCCCGTTCTCCGACCCGAGCGCGAGCTCGTCCAGCTTCGGCGCGTTCCCGCTGGCCTGCCGGGCGGTCGCCACCACCACCGACGTGCTCGTCGACGAGGACCTGCCCAGCCGCGTGGGCAAGCTCGGCGCCGAGATGCTGGCCGCGCTGGAGCCCCTCGTCGACGAGTCCCCGCTCGTCGGCGACGTCCGGGGCGCCGGTTTCGCGATCGGCATCGAGCTGGTCGCCGACAAGCGGTCCCGCCGGCCGCTGGACAAGGACACCTTCCGGAAGACGTTCCTGGCGTTGGTCGACGCCGGGGTGCTGGTGATGACCGGAGGCACCACGCTGCGCCTCTACCCACCGCTGAACGTGGACGCGGAGCTGGCCGAGCAGGCCGTCGAGATCATCCGCCGCGTCCTGATCGACGGCGCGGCGCCCCAGCACCTCGAGGAGGTACCGGCATGAGGATCGCCGTCATCGGTTTCGGCACCGCCGGGGAAGGGCGACTGCACGCCTACCGTACGGTCACCGCCGGCCGGGTCGTCGCGGTGCTCGACCCGTCGCCGGAGCGGCGGGCCCGGGCCCGGCAGCTCGACCCCGGCCTGGCCACCTACCCCACGCTGGCCGAGCTGCTCGCCGCCCAGCCGGTGGACGCCGTCGACATCTGCACCCCGCCGAACCATCACGTCGAGCTGGAACGCGAGGCGCTCGCCGCCGGTCTGCACGTGATCTGCGAGAAGCCGGTCGCGGTCCGCACCGACGAGGCACTCGACCTGATCGACCTGGCCCGGGACCGGGGCCTGCTGCTCTACCCCGCCCACAACTACGGCTTCTCGCCGATGATGCGGGTGCTCAGCGGCGCGGTCGCCGACGGGCGGCTCGGCGGTCCGTTGCGGGCCCGGTTCCGGATCGCCCGCGACTCGCACGCGCGCGGGGTGCCCGGATGGCAACCGGACTGGCGCCGGGACATCTCGGTGGCGCGGGGCGGGATCATGCTCGACCACGGGACGCACTGCGCGTACATGGCCACCCAGCTCTTCGGCGAGGCGCCCCGGACGGTCTCCTGCGTTGCGCAGTGGGCGGACGGCGACGCCGCCGGCGGGATGGACGTGGCCGCCCGGCTGGACCTGGAGTTCGGCGACGGCGGGACCTGCGAGATCGATCTGAGCTGGGTCAGTGACACCCGGTCGAACCGCTACCTGGTCAGCGGCCCGGACGGCGCGGCCGACGTGCACGACGGGATGGCCGAGGTGCGTACGGCGGACGGGCTGGAACGCACCGACCTGGCCCCGCCGAACCGGGACCAGACCCACCAGGAGTGGTTCCCCGGCATGTTCGCCGACTTCGCCGGCCTGGTCGCCGCGGGCACCGGCTGGGACCGGCCGATGCGGGAGGTCGTCACCACGACGGCGCTGATCGAGGCGGCCTACCGGTCGGCGACCCGCGGTGGGGAGCCGGTCGTGCCGGCCGGGCTGTCGGCCGCGGAAGCGCGGTGACGGCCAGCGAGATCCGGCTCAGCGTGGCGATCATGCACCACCCGCGCCGGCGGGAGCGCATCCCATCGCTCGTGCGCGACTGCGCCCCGCTGGCCGCCCGGGTGGTCACCGATCCGGACCCGGACGGGGTGCCCAGCCCGTTGCGTACCGCCAAGGTGGCCTGGCGCGCCGTCGCCGACGGCGCCACCCACCACCTGGTGCTGCAGGACGACATCCGGCTGATCCGGAGCTTCGCCACCCAGGTCCACCGCGCGATCGCGGCCCGTCCGGAACACGGCATCTCGCTCTACTCGCACTGGGACAGCCCGCAGAACTCGTACCTGGTCCGTCGCGCGGTGATCGCCGGCTGGCCGTTCGCGCCGCTGTCGCTGTTCGAGTGGACCCCCACCCAGGGGTTCGTCCTGCCGGTGCGGGTGGCCCGGGAACTGGCCGACTACCTGGCCGGCATCCCGGACGACGTCAAGGACGACGACGAGATGGTGGTGATGTTCTGCCGGGAGGCCGGCATCCCGGTCGTCGGGACCGTGCCGCACCTGGTCGACCACCGGTTCGACCCGACGATCGTCGGGCATCCGGGCCGGTTCCACGCCACCGTCTTCCTGCCCGCGCCGGTCCTGTCACCGACGTACTGGCAGTTCAGCGCGAGCGCCGAGGAGGCCCTGGCACGGCGGTGCCGTTCCGACGAGAAGCTGCCCTACACCGTGCAGCTGCATCGCAGCCGGTGCCTGTTGCGGCCGCTGCGCCCCGGCACCGGGGAGCCCGTCGAACACGGTTTCGGCTGGTACTGGGCCGATCACTGCGGCCTGGTCGGGCTGACCGTGAACCAGGTGGTGGACGGGTTCGACCGCCTGCTCGGGGTCACCGGCCTGCCCTCGGGCCTCCATTGGCGACTCGCCCTTGAGGTGTGGGCGGCCGGCTACCTGCTAGGCGCGGACGCGGTGACGGTCCGCCGCGGCGAGGCGGACGGGGTCTGGCCCCCGGCAGCCGTCGGTGCGGGGCTCGCCCAGGCCGCGATGACCAGTTGGATCACCTCCGGCCTGGCCGAGCCGGACGCCGCCGGCCTGACCGTGGAACGACGGGCGGCGCTGGTCGCCATCGGTCTGGCCGGGGTGGCGCAGGGCTGGCTCGGCGGCTGGCAGGAGACGCCGTGACCGCCTGGCATACCTGTTCGGCTACCCCAACCGCCCGCTCGATCGAGCCTTCTGCACATGCCGGATCCGGCGCGACGCTGGGTCCGGCACGTCACCGACCCGCGGGGAGCGCCTGATGTCCGACCACGAAACGTTCGTCGACCTGCTGCAGGAGCGTGCCGCCGTCCACCCGGAGCGACCGGCGCTGATCTTCGACGCGGACCCCGGATCCGGCGACGCCGAGGTGCGCACGGTGTCGTGGGCCGACCTGGCCGCCCGGGCCCGGCAGATCGCCGTGCTGCTCGCCGGCACCGTCCGCCCGGGTGACCGGGTGCTCGTGCTGAACGAGCCCGGCACCGCCTTCGCCGAGAACTTCCTCGGCGTCCAGCACGCCGGTGCGATCCCGGTCCCGGCCCCGCTGCCGGACGGATATCGCCGGCAACGGGACCGGCTCGCCGGCATCGCGCACAACGCCCAGGTGGCCGCGGTGGTCACCGACGCCGCGGCGCTCGACGCGGTCCGCGACTGGGCGGCCGAGTGCGGGCTGTCCGACGTACCGTGCCTGGCCTTCGACGACGTCCCCCTGGAGCGGGCGACGGCATGGCGGCGGCCGGACATCGACGGGTCCACCATCGCCTTCCTGCAGTACACCTCCGGCTCCACCAGCGACCCCAAGGGCGTCGTGGTGGACCACGCGAACCTGCTGCCCAACCTGCGGGCGTTCAACGAGATCCTCGGTGGCGGCGAGGGCGTCCGCGTCGGCGGATGGCTGCCCATGTACCACGACTTCGGCCTGATCGGGCAGTTGCTGGCCCCACTCTCGCGGGGCGGTTGCAGCGTCGGGATGTCGGCCACGACGTTCCTCAAGCGCCCCGGCACCTGGCTCCGGCTGATCGACAGGCACGACATCGAGATCTCCCCGGCACCGAACTTCGCGTACGACCTGTGCACCCGGCGGATCACCGACGAGCAGATCGCCGGCGTCGACCTGTCCCGGTGGAGTCGCGCGGTGAACGGCTCGGAACCGGTGCAGGCGGCCACCCTGGCCGCGTTCGCCAGTCGATTCGCCGCCGCCGGGCTGCGGCCGGACGCCATGTGCCCCGGGTACGGCCTGGCCGAGATCACGCTCAGCGTCAGCGGCGCCACCATCGGCCGCCCGCCGGTGGTGCTCACCGTCGACGCCGAGGAACTGGAACGGAACGTCGTGACGCCGGTCGGAGCCGGCCACCCGGAGCCGGTGCGCGAACTGGTCAGCAGCGGCGAGTCCACTCCGGAGTTCGACATCAGGATCGTCGACCCCGCCACCCGGCTGCCGCAACCGCCCGACCGGATCGGCGAGATCTGGCTGCGTGGCACCAGCGTGGCGCGGGGCTACTGGGCCAACCCGGAGGCCACCCGGGAGGTGTTCGGCAACGAGCTGGCCGACGGCGATGGCGGCTTCCTGCGTACCGGGGACCTGGGCCTGCTGCGCGACGGCCAGCTCTACGTGACCGGCCGGATCAAGGAACTGCTGATCGTCAACGGCCGCAACCTGTACCCGCACGACATCGAGGTGTCGGTGCGCGCCGTGGACGAGAGCCTGTCCCGGGGTGTCGGTGCCGCCTTCACCGTCGAGGTGCCGCACGAGGAACTGGTGGTGGTGCAGGAGTGCCGGGCCCGGTCCCTCGACCCGGCGGCCCGCGCCGCCGTGGTCACCGCCGTCCGCCACGTGCTGTCCCGGGAGTTCGGGACCGGCGCGGTCAGCGTGGTGCTGGTCCGCCCCGGCACGGTGCCCCGCACCACCAGCGGCAAGATCCAGCGCGGCCTGGCCCGGATGCTCTTCCTGACCGGTGCCCTCGGCGCCGAACACGAGGAACTCACCGACGGCGTGCGGGCCGCGCGCCGGACCGGCGACCCGGTGCGGGCCTGAGATGGCCGCGCCCACCCTGCCCCTGGCCGCTGCAGTGGCCCGGCACCTCGACGAGCGGCTGGGCGATCCGGACGACGCCGACGTCGTGTTCAACCACGCCCGGGTCGCCGCCGCGGACGAGAGCGAGGCGTTCCCGGCGGAGATCTGCGCGCACCTGGACCGGCTCGGCCTGCCGGCGCACTACGTCCCGGCGGCGTACGGCGGTGAACTGCGCGGCTTCGACACCCTGGTCCAGGTCCTGCGGGTGATCGCGCGCCGGGACCTGACCACGGCCATCGGACACGGCAAGACGTTCCTCGGCGCGGCCTCGGTCTGGGCCCGGTCGCCGCGCGACGAGGCGGACCTGGCGCAGGCGCGCGCGCTCGCCGGCACGGTCCTGGCCGGGGTGCCCGTCTGCTGGGCGCTCACCGAACCGGGCCACGGCAGCGACCTGCTCGGCGGCGAGGTCTCGGCGGTCCGGAGCGACGGCGGGTACCGGGTGACCGGGACGAAATGGCTGATCAACAACGCCACCCGGGCAGGTGTGGTGTGCCTGCTGGCGCGGACCGACCCGGACGGCGGGCCACGCGGTTTCACAGTGCTGCTCGCCGACAAGCGGGAGCTTCCCGCGCACTCGTACCGGTGCCTGCCCGGGGAGCCGACCCACGGCATCCGGGGTGCCGACATCAGCGGGATCGTCCTCGACGACGCGTGGGTGCCGGAGACGGCACTGGTCGGTGCGCGTGGCGCCGGGCTGGAGACGGTGCTGCGCGCCCTGCAACTGACGCGTACCACCTGCGCCGCGTTGTCGCTCGGTGCCGCCGACCACGCGCTGGCGCTGGTCCGGCGATACCTGACCGACCGCCGGCTGTACGGGCGGCGGCTGGCCGACGTGCCGTACCTGCGGCGCGGGGTGGGCCGGCTGCACACGATGCTGTTCCTGGCCGAGGCGGTGACCGCCCTGGTCAGCCGGGCGGCGACGGCGGAGACCGAGGAACTGGGCGTGCTCGCCCCGGTGCTCAAGGCCTTCGTGCCGACGCTCACCGACGAACTGATCGGAGGGTGCGGCGAGCAGCTCGGCGCCCGTGCCTTCCTGACCGGCATCCCGGACTACGGACGCTTCCAGAAGGTGGAGCGGGACCACCGGATCGTCGGGATCTTCGACGGCAGCACCCCGGTCAACCGCAACGCGCTGATCAACCAGTTCCCCCAACTGGCGCGGGGCTGGCCCGGCGACCCGGTGGACGCGACCCGGCTACGGGCGCTGGCCGACCTGCGGGTGCCGGTGCCCGAACTGGACCCGGACCGGATCTCGCTGGCCGCCGGACGCGGGTGCCTGCCGTTGCGCGGGCTGTCCGCAGCGGTACCGGCCGTCCGCGCGGCCGGCGGCCCGGCGGCCCGGGCCGAGGCGCTCCTGGCCGCGACCGAGCTGCTGCACACCGAACTCGCCGGGTACCGCCCACGGCCGCACGACGTGGAACCCGCCGCCTACGACCTGGCCCACCGGTACGAGCTGTGTGTGGCCGGCGCGAGCGCGGTGCACCTGTGGCTGCACAACCACGAGCACGCCGGCGCCGACCCGCTGTGGGCGGACGGGCTGTGGCTCGACGCGGCGCTGACCTGGGTGCTGCACCGCCTCGGCGTCGCGCCGGACCATCCCGAGGGCTACGACCGGGTGTACGCGTCCCTCGCCCCGGACCGTCGCCCCTCGGTGCTCGACCTCGACGGCGCCGGGGAGGCGTGATGACCACCATGCGGGATCTGGAGAGCCGCTTCGGCGATCCGTGGGACCCGGCGAACCCCCTCGGGAACCGGGCCGTGCTGGCGGCCGACGAGCGGCAGGAGATGTTCGCCGACGGTGAGCTGGCGCTCGACGACTTCGGGCTCAACGCCGAGTTCGTACCGGTCGCCCGCGGCGGCCGGATGACCGGCCTGGACCGGCTGATCCGGACGATGCGCTCGGTGTTCCGGCGGGACCCCTGCCTGGGTCTCGGTTACGGCGCCAGCTCGTTCATCGCCTCGGTCAACGTGTGGGCCGGCGGCGACGAGGCCCAGCAGCGACGGCTGGCGGAGCTGCTGCTCTCCGGCCGTCGGGTGGCCTCCGTCTACCACGAGCTGGCACACGGCAACGACTTCGCCCGGGTGGACTTCCGGGCCGACCCGGGGCGGCCGGGCGAACTGCTGCTCACCGGCCGCAAGGAGGTGGTCACAAACGCGCAGCGGTGCAGCGCGATGGTGATCTTCAGTCGTACCTCGGACGCGGCCGGTGGCCGCAGCCACACCCAGTTGTTCGTGGAGAAGGACGCGCTGCCGCCGGGCGCGCTGCGGTATCTGCCGCGGTTCCCCAGCAGCGGGATGCGCGGGGTGCAGCTCGGCGGGATCGAGCTGGACCGGTGCCCGGTCGACGCGGGCGTGGCACTCGGGCCGCTCGGCTCGGCCATGGAGGTCGCGCTGCGTTCGTTCCAGCTGACCCGTACCGGGCTGCCGGCGATGACGCTGGGTGTGCTGGACACCGGCCTGCGCGCGGTGCTGCGGTTCGGCGAGGACCGGTGGCTGCGCGGACGACCGGTAGGCGCCATGCCGGTGGTCCGTACGGCACTGGCCGAGGCGTTCACGGACCTGCTGATCGCCGACTGCCTGTCCACCACCGTCGCCCGCGCCGTGCACCTGCTGCCCGAGGACACCAACGCGTACGCCTCGGCCGTCAAGTACGTCGTGTCCGGCCGGTCCATCCGTGCCATGACCCGGCTCGGTGAGCTGCTCGGTGCACAGAGCTACCTGCGCACCGGTGAGTACGGCATCTTCCAGAAGCTGCAGCGCGACCTGGCGCCGGCGGGATTCGGGCACGCGGCCCGGGTCGCCTGCCTGGCCACCGTCCTCCCTCAGCTCCCCCGGCTCGCCCGGCGCTCCTGGGCGACCGGCCAGGAGCCACCGCCCACCCTGTACGACCTGGACGCCGATCTCCCGGCCCTGCCGTTCGACCGGCTGCGGATCGCCTCGGCGGCCGACCCGATCACGGCCCAGCTGCTCGCCGCCGCCGAGACGATGCCGGCCGGCGACGACCGGCTGCGCGGACTGGTCCGGCGCTTCACCGCCGAGCTGGCCCGGCTGCGTTCGGCCGCGCTCGGCCTCCGCCCGGCGGACCTGGCCATCGGCGGCGACCCGGCGGCGCTCGACCTGACCGCCCGCTACACCACGGTGCTGACCGCAGCCACCTGCCTGAACCTCTGGCTGGCCGAGCAGCGCCACCCGGGAACCTTCCTGGCCGATCCGGCCTGGGTGACGGCGGCCCTGCTGCGGCTGGCCGACGAGCTGGACGGCACGTCCCGGTCGCTGCCGGCCGCGCTGGCCGGCCCGATCCACGCGGAGCTCGCCCGCCGGTACGCCGCCGGCCGGGCCTTCGACCTGTCCGACAGCGTGCTGCCCGACCTTCCAAGGAGCCGGAATTGACCATCTTGCCGAACCACCGGGCCGCCGGACAGCTCCGTCCGTGGCTGCGGGACCGCGTCGCCGACTTCACCAACCGGGATCCGGCCACCATCGACACCGCCACGCCCCTGGCCGACCTGGGCCTCGACTCGGTGTACGCGCTCGCGCTCTGCGGTGAGATCGAGGACCACCTCGGGATGCCCCTGGAACCGACGATCGTGTGGGACCACCCGAGCATCGACGCGCTCACCGAGTACCTGTCCGGCCTGCCGCTGGACGCCGGGACGTGACCGCCCTCGAAGCGGTCTCCGCCTACCTGCCGCCGGAACGGGTGCCGATCGATTCGCTGGCCGGAGAGCTTGGGCTGACCGACACCCAGGTCCGGATGTTCCGCCGGTACTACGGGCTGGCCGAGGTGCTGCGGGAACCGACGGGCACGATCACCGACCTGATGCTCAACGCCGCGGCGAAACTGTCCGAGCTGCGCGGCCGTGAGTCCCAGGTCCGGTACGTGGTGCAGGCCCGGACCCTGCAGGCGATCGCGCCGTACCCCGAGGATCCGCTGCACGACGTGGTGCGGGCCCTCGGTCTGCGGCACGCGCGGGCCTTCGCGGTCACCCAGCACGCCTGCGCCTCCGGGCTGCTGGCCGTCGAGATGGCCGGCCGGCTGCTCGCCGAGGACGGCGAGTCCGGCGCGCTGGCCCTGGTCTTCGTCGGTGAGAAGGCGTTCACCCCGTCGGCCCGGATGATCCCGGGCACGGCGCTGATGGGGGAGGGCTGCGCCGCCGTCCTGGTCGGCACGGGCCGGCGCGACCGGCTGCTGTCGTACGCCTCGGCCACGCACGGCGAGTTCAACGCCGGGCTGTCCCTGACCGCGGCGATGTCCCTGGAGTTCCAGCAACGCTATCCGGACGCGCTCGCCGAGGTGATCCTCGCGGCGGTGGCGCGCGCCGGGATCACCGTCGCCGACCTCGACGTGGTGTTGCCGCACAACGTGAACCGGGTGTCCTGGGTGCGGGTGGCGCGCAAGGTCGGGATCCCGGTGGAGCGCCTGTTCCTGGACAACATGCCGGTCACCGGCCACTGCTTCTGCGCCGATTCCTTCCTCAACTACGTCGCGGCCCGTGAGCTGGGCCGGCTTCGGCCCGGCGACCGCTACCTGATGGCCGCGGTCGGGCTGGGGTCGACCTTCGCCGCCGCGGTGTTCGAGCACTGATAGGACGCTATGACGACGACACGGGAACCCTTCGTCAGACGGCTGCGGACGGCGTTGCTGGGCACCGACCGGACCCCTCTGGTGTTCCTCGGCAACTTCGAGGTCGAGCAGCGGTGGGGCGGTGACGAGCCGGGTCTGCCGCGCGTCGCGCTGACCGCGGGCGACGCGATGGTGAACCGGATGGACGAGTTCGCCCTGCTGCTGGCCGGCCCGGACGACTACGTGGTGCTCAAGGACCGGCCGGACCCGGAGCACCTGGCCCATCTGGAGACGCTCGGGACGGCCCTGCCGCATGTGCTGACCACCGACCGCCAGGATCCGCACCGCACGGTGACCCAGGACGCGCTGGACAGTCCGGCCCTGCTGGCCCGGTTGTCCGCCCTGGCGGGGGCGGCCGCGATCGTCCCGCACGGGGTCTCCGCCGACGAGGAGGCGCTCGCCGCGCTGACCGGTGTCGCGCTGGCCGGGGCGCCGGCGGCCGTCTGCAAGGCCGTCAACGGGAAGATCTACAGCCGGCGGATCGCCACCGAGCTGGGGCTGCGTCAGTCCGCGGGCTGGATCTGCGAGACCGTCGAGGAGCTGGACGAGGCGGTCGAACACGCCCGCGCGCTGCTCGCTGCGGGGCGGCCGGTGGTGCTCAAGGACTCGTACGGGGTGTCCGGCAAGGGCCTGCTGCTGATCCGGGACGCGGCGCGCCTGGACCAGATCCACCGGACGCTGCGCCGCCGGGCCGACCGTTCCGGCGATCGGCGGCTGGCGCTGCTGGTGGAGGAGTGGGTCGCCAAGACCGTCGACCTCAACTACCAGTTCACCGTGTTCCGCGACGGCGGGGTGCACTTCGACTTCGTCAAGGAGGCGGTCACCGCCAACGGCGTACACAAGGGTCACCGGATGCCGGCCGGGCTGACCGCGCGGCAGGTCGCGGTCGTGACGCACAGCGCCGCGGTGCTCGGCGCCCGGCTGGCCCGCGACGGCTACCACGGCGTGGTCGGGGTGGACGCGATGCTCGACCCGGAGGGCGGCGTCTACCCGGTCGTGGAGATCAACGCACGGCACAACATGTCGACCTACCAGGTCGGCCTCCAGGAGCACCTGGTGCCGGCGGGCTGGTACGCGCTGGCCCGGCAGTACCCGCTGCGCCTGGCGCGGCCGCTGCGCTTCGGTGAGGTCCGCGACGGGCTGGGGCCGTGGCTGCTGAGCGCCGCCGGTGCGGCCGGGATGGTGGTGCAGAACTTCTCGACGGTGAACGCCCTGGTACGGGAGGGCGGGGGAGCTGCGGACGGCCGGCTGTACGGCCTGCTGACCGCGCCGACGGCGGACGAGCTGACGGCGATGGACGCCGAGATCGCGGGCCGCCTGGCGGCCGTGGCGGAAGGAACACGACGGTGACCGGAGAAGTGACGATCCAGGGCGTGGCCATGTCCGAACTGGCCGAGCGGTTCGGCACGCCCCTCTACGTGTACGACGGGGACAGCCTGCGCGGGCAGTACCTGGGGCTGCGTGAGCGGCTGCATCCGGCGATGGAGATCTTCTACTCGCTGAAGGCCAACCCGAACATGGCCGTCTGCGCGCTGCTCGGCGCGCAGGGCGCCCGGGCGGAGGTGTCGTCGATGGTGGAGCTGCGTACCGCGCTCGCCGCCGGGGTGGTCCCGCGCGACATCATCTTCCTCGGCCCCGGCAAGAGCCGCGGCGAACTCGAGGCGTGCCTGTCCGAGGGCGTCTTCGCGCTGGTCTGCGAGTCGTTCGGGGAACTGGCGACGATCGACGAGCTGGCCCGGGAGCGGGGCGTCATCGCACCGGTGATGCTTCGGGTCAACCCGAGCTTCGCGGTCAAGGGCTCCGGCCTCACGATGGGCGGCAAACCGCGCCAGTTCGGGATCGACGAGCAGCAGCTCTTCGACGAGGCCGACCTGGTCAAGAACCATCCCGGGGTGCGCGTCATCGGCGTGCACGCCTACCTGGGCACCCGCATCCTCGATCCCGGGGTGGTCGCCGAGAACGCCCGCCGGATCATCGACCTGGCCGAGCGGCTCGCCGAGCGGCTGGACTTCGTCCTGGAGGCCGTCGACGTGGGCGGTGGCCTCGGGGTGGCCTACTTCCCCGGCGAGCCGGACCTCGACCCGGCCGCGGTCGCCGGCCTGCTCAACCCGGTGGTCGAGGCGTTCCACGCCGCGCACCCCGGGGGCCGGCTCCTGCTGGAACTCGGCCGGTACCTGACCGCGCCCTGCGGCACCTACGTCACCCGGGTGCGGTACGTGAAGAGTTCGATGGGGGAGCGCTTCGCGGTCACCGACGGCGGCACGAACCACCACATGGCGGCCGTCGGCATCGGCTCCTACGTCAAGCGCAACTTCCCGATGCGGCTGCTCAACCGGGCCGGCACGGACGCCGGCCCGTGGAACGTCACCGGCCCGCTGTGCACGCCGAACGACACCGTCGGCCGCAACGTGGAACTGCCCGAGCTGCGGCCGGGCGACCTGGTCGGCGTGCTGCGCTCCGGCGCGTACGGCCCGAGCGCCTCACCGGTGCTCTTCCTCAGCCACGGCCACCCGGCCGAGGTGCTGGTGGACGGCGGCCGGGCCCGCCTGGTCCGCCGCCGCGACACCGTCGAAGACCTGCTCGGCCCGCAGATCCTCGACTGACAACCCATCCCGACCGGCACACAGGAGGCCCGCCATGACCATGGCTTCGGAAGCCACCGTCGACCGCGCCGCGGTCGTCGACCACATGATCGACGCCGTCGTCGCGGTGCTGAACCGCGACTCGGTCCAGGTGACCGAGCAGACCCGGCTGATGGACGAGCTCGGGCTGGACTCGACGAACGTCCTCGAACTGCTCATGCACATCGAGGACCGGCTGAACGTGGTGATCGACTCGGACACGCTGGAGCAGCACCACTTCGAGTCGGTCGGCACGCTCGCCGACTACGTCATCGAGCAGGGCCTGGCCTGACGCCGATGTTCCTGTCCATCGCCCCGGCCCCGTCGGTCCGTACCGGCCGGCTCCGGCCGACTCAGGTGATCGCCCGCCGGTTCGACCCCGATCCGGAGCCGTACCGGGGCGATCCGTTGCTCGAGGAGTACCTGTCGGACATGACCGAGCTGTACGGTCGTCGCTTCGACCGGGACCGGCACGCGGCGGCCGCCCGGAACTCGTTCACCGGGATGGCGGACCGCCTGGTGCGCGATCTCGACCTCGCGGCGCCGGTGGATCTGATCGCCATCGCGCACTCCACCCCGGACGGCGACCCGCGCCGGGTCACCGCCTGCTACCTCAACGAGCTGGTGCAGGGCGATCCGCTCGCCTTCGCGGTGTCCGACCAGGGACCGGCGGCGGCGTTCACCGCCCTGCGGCTGCTCGGGACCTACTCCGGCGACTTCCCCGGCTGCCGGGCGTTGCTGCTGATCCTGGAACAGACGACGATCCCGTACGAGGTGGTCGGGCCCCGGTATCCGGTTCCCGGCCACGACGTCGGGGTGGCGGTGCTGCTCGAACCGGCCGGCACGGACGGGACATCAGTGCACCAGCGACCGGACGTGTCACCGGCGGCAGCCGGGACGCTGCTCGACGAGCTGGTGCCGGCGGACGCCGTCCTGATCACCGGTCCCGGCCTGACCGGCGGCGATCAGGCCGTTCCGGCGCCGGGGTCGGGTGCTGCGGGTGTCTGGGCCGAGCTTGCCCGGCAACGGGCGGGCACCGCCGGGCCGATCGCGGTGGCGGACCACGACCCGATCTCGGGCACCCTGTGCGTGGCGGTCTTCGCCGGCTCGGGCCCGGAGGTGCGGTCGTGATCGCCGAGGAGGCCCGCCGCAGCGCCCGGACCGGCGGGCTCACCGCCACGCTCACCGCGATGCACGCCGCGCTGGCGGACCGGGCCCTGCCGTGCGGCCCGACCGGGTGCTGCGTGCTGCCCGAGCCGGCGCTGCACGACGCCGGCCGGGTCTGGACCGGGGACACCGTCGCCGCCCTGGACCCGGCCGCCGTGGAGCGGCTCGGCACTGTCGAGACACCGGACGGCCGGCTGGCGGCCGTCCGCTACCGGGGCGCACCCGGCCCGGTCGGCGCGCCGGCACCCTGGCCGGACTGGATGGCCGCGCTGGCCGGGCTCCGGCTCGGACTCTCCGAGGCCCTGCTCGATGTCACAGTCGCCCACCTCGGTGACCGCCGCGTCGGCGACACCCCGCTGCTGCTGCAACAGATGATCAAGGGTGCGCTGGCGGACGCCGTCACCGAGCAGATCGAGATCAAGGTCCGGCTCACCGGTACGCCGCCCCCGGCCGGATCCCTGGCCTGGCTGCACCGGCAGATCACCGTTGCCGACCGGATGCTGCTGCGCCTGCTCGGAGCCAGCGGGTTCACCGCGGACGGGCCGGGCGCTGTGGTCGACGCGTCGGAGTTGCTGGCCGATGCCTGGATCGGTGGACAGGAGTGGACGCCGTGATCGAACTGGACGACCGGCTCACCGCCGCCCGGGCGCACGCCCGGGACTGGGCGCGCGACCTGCGCTCGACGGCCCTGGAGCTGGACCGTGACCCGGACACCGTGTACCGGTGCCTGGACAACCCGGCCGTACGGCACCTGTCCACCATGCTCATCCCGGCGCCGTGGCTGCCGGACCGGACGCTCATCGGCGGGTACCGGTTCGACGGCATGACGGCGATGGAACGGGTGGTGTTCGCCGAGGAGATCGCCGCCGGGGACGCCGGCATGATGCTCGCGTCCCCCGGTGCCTCGCTGTCCGGGGTGCTCGTCGACCTGCTCGCCGACCGGGATCAGAAGGAATGGTTCTACGGCCGGCTGCTGGCCGCGCCGACGTGGACCTTCTTCGCGCTGACCGAGCCCGACCACGGCTCGGACGCGGGGGCGATGGGCACGAGACTGGACCCCGACGGCGAGGGCGGCCTGCTGCTGCGAGGCGCCAAGCGCTACATCGGCAACGGCGCCCGGGCCCAGGTCGGCGTCGTCTTCGCCCGCGACCGGCCCGGTCCGCTCGGCGCCACCGCGGTGCTCGTCGAGACCGGCGCGCCCGGCTTCAAGGCCGAGCCGATCCCGACGATCGGCCTGCGCGGCGCCCAGCTCAGCGCGATCACCCTGGACGGCGTGCCGGTCCCGGAGGACCGGGTGCTCGGCCGCCACCTCAGCCCCACCCGGCGCGGCGTGTGGAGCGGCGTGCAGATGTTCAACCGTCTCCGGCCGGGCGTGGCGGCGATCGCGCTGGGCATCGCCCGGTCCGCGCACGACTACGTCATCGAGCAGCGCGGTTCGCTGTCCAAGGCCGAGCGGCTGCGCTGGGAACGGACCGGCCGGCGGATCGACGGCGTACGGCAGCTCATCTGGCAGGCCGCCTCGATCGTGGACGCCCAGCCCGCCAACGGACACCTGGCCTCGGCGGCGAAGGCCCGGGCGGCCCGGCTGGCCGAGGAGGTGACGCTGGAGGCGCTGGAGTACTTCGGCCCCGGCGCACGGCTCACGCAGCCGATGCTGGACAAGCTGATCCGCGACGCCCGGGGCGTCGAATTCATGGAAGGCACCGGCAACATCCAGCGACTCAACACCTTCCAGGGCCTCGTCCAGGGCAAACTCGACCGTGACTGAGCCGGGCGGCGTCGACGTCTGGACCGTCCACCTGGACCGCGACGTCGACGCCGCCCGCTGGCTCGGCGCGGCCGAACTGCGGCGCGCCGCGGACATCGGCGATCCGGACGGGCGCCGTCGCTTCGTCGTGGCGCACGCCGCCCTGAACGGGATCCTCGCCGGGCGGCTTGACCTGCGGCCCACCGCGCTGCCGCTGCGCCGCGAGCCGCTCGGGCGGCCGTACCTGCCGGGCGGTTCGCTGCATTTCAGCCTCGCGCACGCCGGGGAACGGGCGGTGATCGCGCTCGCCGGCCGGGAGGTCGGCGTGGACCTGGACCACCCCCGGCCCGGGCTGGATCCGCAGCGGATGGCCGCGCGCTTCTTCACCCCCGCGGAGGCCGCGCTGGTGGCGGCCGCCGGTGCCGGCGCCTACGCCGCTTACCTGCGGTTGTGGACCCGGAAGGAGGCGTGCGTCAAGGCCGCCGGTGCGCGCCTGGCGCTCGGGCTGCGGCTGCCGGTCCCCGGCGCGGCGAGCGGTGCGGTGATCCGTGATCCGTCCGGCCGGCTGCCCGGCGCCTACTTCCTGCGGGACCTGCCCGACCACGGCGCCTTCCGCGGTGCCGTGGCGCTGGCCGGAGCGGATCCCGCGGTCTGCCACCACCACGAGTTCCAGGGCGATCTGAGGCGGGGACCGTGACGAACGACGACGGGGGAGCCGGACTCCGGCTCCCCCGTCACCCGTCGGTCAGCGTTCGACCTCGCCGCGGATGAAGCGCTCGACGGCGTCCCGGGCGGCGGCGTCGTCGTACTGCTCGGGCGGCGACTTCATGAAGTACGAGGAAGCGGAGAGGATGGGTCCGCCGATCCCCCGGTCCATGGCGATCCGGGTCGCCCGGACCGCGTCGATGATCACGCCGGCCGAGTTGGGCGAGTCCCAGAGTTCGAGCTTGTACTCCAGTTGCAGCGGCACGTCGCCGAACGCCCGCCCCTCCAGGCGGACCAGGGCGTACTTGCGGTCCTCCAGGAACGGCACGTAGTCGCTGGGGCCGATGTGCACGTCGCCGGCGGCCATCTCGTGGGGCACCTGCGAGGTGACGGCGCGGGTCTTGGACAGCTTCTTCGACGCCAGCCGGCGACGCTCCAGCATGTTCATGAAGTCCATGTTGCCGCCGAAGTTCAGCTGGTAGGTGCGCTCCAGCCGGACCCCGCGGTCCTCGAAGAGCTTCGCCAGCACCCGGTGGGTGATGGTGGCGCCCACCTGCGACTTGATGTCGTCGCCGATGATCGGCACGCCGGCCTCGGTGAACCGGGCCGCCCACACCGGGTCCGAGGCGATGAACACCGGCAGCGCGTTGACGAACCCCACGCCCGCCTCCAGCGCGCAGCGGGCGTAGAACCGGTCGGCCTCCTCCGAGCCCACCGGCAGGTACGACACGAGGACGTCGGCGCCGGAGTCGCGCAGTGCGCGAACCACGTCGACGGCCTGCTCGTCGGACTCCTCGATCATCTCCCGGTAGTACTCGCCGAGACCGTCGAGTGTCGGGCCACGCCGCACGACGACCCCGGACGGGGGCACGTCGCAGATCTTGATGGTGTTGTTGCCACTCGCGACGATGGCCTCGGACAGGTCCCGGCCCACCTTCTTCGCGTCCACGTCGAAAGCCGCGACGAACTCGATGTCGCCGACGTGGTAGTCGCCGAAGGCGACGTGCATGAGGCCGGGAACGGTGTCGGTCGTCCTCGCGTCCCGGTAGTACTCGACGCCTTGCACCAGCGACGCGGCACAGTTGCCGACCCCGGCTATGGCGACGCGGACTGCGCCCACGTGGTGCCTCCTTCTCTCTGCGACAGAACTCGATTCAACCGACCCGCTCGTCCCGGTCTCCACCTCGATGTCCTGAACAGGACATCGACGGCGGTCCGGGCGCGCGCGTACGCCCCGGACGGCCGCCGGGGCCGCATACTGGGGACCGTCGCGCGTTGAGGAGCCGATCGTGCCGTTGTCCATGCCTCTTCCGGCCACCGTCCGGACGCGGGCACGACCCGCGCGGCTGCCCCGAAACGCCACGCTCTGGCTGGACGGGCTGATCGCGGTGGCCGTGTTCGTCGGCACCGCCCTGCCGGTGACGTTCTCCGAGGACGGCAAGGTCTGGCACATCCTGGTGGCCGCCGGCGCGTCGCTACCGCTGATCTGGCGCCGGCGGGCCCCGCTGCTCACCACGGTGACTGTGGGCCTGGCGATCAGCGTCCTCGGGCTCTCACACCAGATGCCGCCGCTGCCGTTCGGGCCGCTCGTCGCGACGTACACGTTCGCGTCGCTGAGCCCGTCCCCCTGGCGGCAGGTCGCGATCGGGGTGCAGGCCGTGGGGGTGGTCGTCTCACTCGTGGTCCCGGGCGAGAACGCCGCCACCTTCGGGTACGTCGGGATGGCGTACGTGGCGGCGTACAGCATGGGGATCGCCTCCCGCGGCCGCGGCGACCGGATCGCGGTGCTCGAGGAACGCGCTGCCCGCCAGGAGGAGGAACGGGCCGCCGCCGCCGCGCGCGACCGCAACCGAATCGCCCGCGAGGTGCACGACATCGTGGCGCACACCGTCGCGATCATGGTGGTCCAGGCGGAGGCCGGGCCGGTGGTGGCCCGCACCGACCCGGCCCGGGCCGAGAAGACCTTCGAGGTGATCGCCGAGAGCGGCCGGTCCGCCATCGCCCAGCTCCGGCGATCGCTGGCCGCGCTGCGCTCGGCGGAGGGCGAGGAGCCGCCGGCTCCGGTCCCGGGGGTGGGTGACGTACCGCGACTGCTCGGCGAGGCGCGCCGCGGCGGCCTGGAGGCGGCACTGCGCTGGCGCGGCCAGCAGCGGCCCCTGCCCGCCGATGTGGACGCCACTGTCTTCCGCGTGGTGCAGGAGGCGCTGACGAACACCATCCGGCACGCGCGGGCGTCGATGGTGGACGTGCTGATCGAGTTCAACCCGCTCGAAATCCGGGTCACGGTCACCGACGACGGCATCGGTGCGGTGGATGTCGGCGGCGGATACGGAATGATGGGCATGCGGGAGCGGGTCACCGCCTGCGGTGGTGAGCTGTGCGTCGGAGCGGGTCCCGACGGCGGCGGCTTCACTGTGCGCGCCGTCCTGCCCACTGAATGAGCTGCTACGAATCGAGGGGTGGCGCCCCATGGTGCGCATCGTGGTCGTCGACGACCAGGATCTGGTCCGAGGTGGCTTCGCCATGATCCTCGACGCGGAGCCGGACCTGACCGTGGTGGGCGAGGCGGCGGACGGCCTGGAGGCCCTGCGGGTGGTGGCCGAGAAGAAGCCGGACGTGGTGGTCATGGACATCCGGATGGAGGGCCCGATCGACGGCATCGAGGCCACCCGCCGGATCTGCGCCACCACCGACGCGCGGGTGCTCATCCTCACCACGTTCGACGTCGACGAGCACGTGCACGACGCGCTGCGGGCCGGCGCGAACGGTTTCCTGCTCAAGACCATGCGCCGGGCCGAGCTGGTCGAAGCGGTACGGGTCATCGCCAAGGGCGAGGCGCTGCTCGCCCCGACGGTGACCCGGCGGGTGATCGCCGACCTGCTGCGACGGCCCCAGGGCGCGATCCGCCCGCCGGCCCGGCTGGACGAGCTGACCGGGCGGGAGCGGGAGATCCTGTGCCTGGTCGCTCGTGGGCTCTCCAACGCCGAGATCGCCGCCCGGCTGACGGTGAGCGACCATACCGTCAAGACCCATGTCAGCAACGTGCTGGCCAAGCTGGGCCTGCGGGACCGGGTGCAGGCGGTGGTCTTCTCCTACGAGGCCGGACTGATCAGTCCCGGTGAGGATCTCGACTGAGCGCTCTCCCTCGCTCGGGTGAGACCGGATTTGGCTCTCGGCGGCGATCTGCCGGAGGGCCCGCTTCATCAGGATGAGATCACATCGGTCTTTCCGTCCTGAGGAGCTGTGTGATGATCCGTGCCGTTACGCGTTTCGCTCGCCGGCGCCCTGCCGTCGTGCTCGTCATCTGGCTGGTGATCGCAGCGGCCGGCTTCACTGTCGGAAACGGCGTCTTCGCCCGGATGACGACAAGCGTCGGCGCCATCGCCGGTAGCGAGTCGCAGCAGGGCGCGCAGGCGCTCGGTGACGCCGAGCTCGCGCCACCGGTGATCAACGCGGTCATCTCCGGCGGCTCGGTCACCGACCCGGCCTTCCGTACGAAGGTCTCCGCCGCGCTCACCGAGCTGCGCGCCGTCGACGGCGTGCTGGCGGTGACCGACCCGTTCGGTACCCAGGCCCCGGTCGCCACCGACGGCGCGGCGGTCCTGGTGAACGTGGAGCTGGCGCACCAGGGCGACCTGCTGGCCGACAAGGTACGGACGCAGCTGACCGGGATCGACGGTACGACGGCTGTGGTCTCCGGCGGCCCGCTCACCGACCGCGAGTTCAACGACCAGGCCACCTCGGACACCAGGCGGGCCGAGATCGTCTCCGCGCCGTTGCTGCTGCTCCTGTTGCTGCTGGTCTTCATGTCGCTGATCGCCGCCGGGCTGCCGCTGCTGATCGCCCTCGTCGGTGTCGGCGGAACCTTCACCACGCTGCTGGTGATGAGCTTCTTCACCGATGTGTCGATCTATTCGATCCAGGTCACCACGATGCTCGCCATCGGTCTCGGCGTCGACTACGCGCTGCTCATGGTCAGCCGGTTCCGGGAGGAGCGGGCGCTGACCGAGGACGCGGAGGAGGCGCTCGTGCGGGCCTCCGAACGCGCCGGCCGGACCATCGTCTTCTCCGGCCTGACCATCGCGGTCAGCCTGGCCAGCCTGGTGGTCTTCGCCGATCCGTTCCTGCGGTCCATCGGCGTGGCCGGCGCCGCCGTGGTGCTGATCGACATGCTCGCCGCGATCACCCTGCTGCCCGCGCTGCTCCAGCTGCTGCGTAACCGGATCAAGCCGGTCCGGGCCCGGAAGGAGCGCGGCCGGTCGTTCGCCGCGGTCGCCCGTGGGGTGCAGAAGATGCCGGTGCTCACCCTGCTGGTGGTGCTCGTCGGCCTGCTCATGGCCGGGCTGTCCGCGACCAACCTGCGGCTGGACACCAGCAACCCGAAGTCGCTGCCGGCCGACAGTGCCACCCGCCAGCTCACCGAGGCGTTGCGCGAGCACTTCCCGGCACTCGCCGGCCCGAGCGCGATCACGATCGTCGCCCGGACCTCGGCCGACGACCCCGACCTGGCCGATTTCCGGCAGCGGGTCGCCGCGGTGCCCGGCGTCTCGGTGGTGAACCCGGGGCGCAGCGGCGGCGGGCTGGCCGTGCTGCAGGCCACCCCGGAGAACCCGACGAGCGACCCGGACACCGCCCGGGCGGTACGCGACATCCGTGACCTGGACGCACCCTTCACGGTGCAGGTCACCGGCGACGCGGCCCGTCTGGTCGACTACCAGCAGGAGCTGCGCGACCGCCTCCCGATCGCCGGCGGCATCGTCCTGCTGGCGACGTTCGTCCTGCTGCTGGCGTTCACCCGGTCGGTGCTGATCCCGCTGAAGGCCGTGCTCACCAACCTGCTCAGCCTGTTCGCCGCACTCGGTGTGGTGGTCTGGGTGTTCCAGGAGGGGCACCTGGTCGGCCTGCTCGGCGGTGAGCGGCTCGACGGCATCGACCTGACCGTGCCGGTGGTCGTTGCGGCGATCGCGTTCGGGCTCTCCACCGACTACGAGGTCTTCGTCCTGTCCCGGATCCGTGAGCGCCGTTTCGCCGGCGCGGCCCCGGACCAGGCGGTGCGGGAGGGCCTGCAGCGAAGCGGTGGCATCGTGACCGCTGCGGCCCTGCTCCTCGCGGTCACCTTCGCCGGCTTCATGACCGGGGGCTTCGCGCCGATCAAGGAGGTCGGCCTGGGTCTGGTGCTGGCCGTCCTGATCGACGCGGTGATCGTCCGGATGCTGCTGGTCCCGGCGACGATGGCGATTCTCGGAAGCGCCGCGTGGTGGGCGCCTCGCTTCCTGGGTGGCCGGCCGCCGGTCCCCTCCGCTCCGGACGCCGTCGACGCGCAGCCGGAGCTGACGGCCACCGCCCAGGGCTGAGAGACCGGGGCGGGGCAGACCCCCGCTGCCCCGCCCCGGTCGATCGGATCGTTCAGTGCGGGACCACCACGCCGCGCAGGCCGGCGGCCTCGCCCACCTCGGAGAGGAGCAGATCGGTGTCGAGCAGTCGCACCAGCAGCCGGTCCACTCCGGCCAGGACCGCACGGATGAGGTCGGGGGGCAGCAGGGTGGTGTCCGCGAGCAGCGTCCAGCGCAGGTGCCCCGGGGTGTCGAGCACGTCGCCGACCTCCATGAAGAACGAGGCGCCGGCCGGCCGGCGCTCGGTCCACCGGAAGCGCGGCTCGGCCAGGACCCGCCGCACCACGTCACTGTCGATCGGCGCGGTGACGGGCGGCGTCTCCGGTGCGCCGCGCATGTCGTTGAAGAAGCATCTGATCTCCGGCTGGGCGCCGCGTTCCCGGCTCACCTCGGCCAGCGCCGCCCACCCGTCCACCGGATCGAAGCGGCCGTGCCGGAAGGCCCGCACGGCAGTGCCCCAACAGTGCCGGACCAGGTCGGAGAAGGCCGGCCCGGTCAGGTCGACGACGGCCGGCATGTGCTGCGTCAGCGTGCCGATCGAGGCCCGCTGTGCGGCGGTGGTGCGGTTGCCGACGACCAGCAGCAATCCGCACCTGTCGGTCTCGGCGACCACGCCCAGCAGGGCTGCGGTCACCGCGAGCGCGACGGTGGCGGTGCTGGTGCGGTACCGGTCGGCGAGCATCCCCAGCACCGGCGCCGAGATCGGCGAGTCCAGGACACCGCGCCAGAACCGGGGTTCGGCCGGCGCCACCGGCCGGAGCGCGGCGAAGTTGTCGAGCGGGACCGCGTTCAGTTGCCGGCGCAGGTGGGCCACGGCGGCGGCGCTGACCGTACGGCCCCGGGGGGAACGCTCGAAGGCGGCGAGGTCGGCGGGATGAACCAGTTCCGGAGTCGCCGGATCGGGGCGCCCCGCCGCCCGGCAGGCCAGCATCTCGGCCAGCACCCGTGCCGCCAGGCGGCTGCTCTGCAGATCGGCGGCCAGGTGAGCGATGCAGAGCACCAGAGCCCGGGGCACGCCCCGGTGCACGCAGACCAGGACGCGCATCGGCAGGTCCCGATCGTGGTCGAACGGTGTCGCCTGGAGTTGCTCGTCCAGTTCCCGGGCGGTCGCCGTGAACCGCTCGGCCGGACCGTCGCCGGAGAAGACCCCGACCGGGATGCTGCCGCTGTCCAGCACCTCCTGGACCAGCCGGCCGTCCCGCCGCGGGAACCGCGTACGCAGTGCCTCGAACCGGCCGGTCAGCGCGCCCACAGCGGCGCACACCATCGCCAGGTCCACGCCGTCGGGGATCAGCACGGGCACCGTGACGTTGTAGGCGGTGCCCGGCGGCATCCGCCGGATGTCGCGTTCCACGAGCACCTGACCCCACGTCAGGTGCTCGACGACCGCCCGCGAACCGGTGAAGCGGGCCGGCTGCCAGCGCACGTCGGCGGTCAGGCCGGACACGATGCGTATCCGTCCAGCGTGCGGACCGCCGCGTCCCGGCGGTTCTCCAGGTACCGCTCGTTCCATCGGCCCGGTCCGGCGTCGGACGCGTGCGGGCCGAGGAACCGGGCGGTGACCGAGGCGCGGAAGGCGGCCCAGGTGGCCGCCGAGCTGACCAGCCGGCTGGCGGCCGGTACGGTCCGCGCCGGCCCCGGCGGCAGGCCGCTGCCGGCGCACACGGCGTCGGCCCAGCTCTCCTGCTCGTCGAGGGCCGCCAGGACGGCGTCGAACGGCAGGCCACGCAGCTCGGTGACGGCCACCGCGCGGCTGCGGAAGCCGGTCGCCGACACCGGGCCGAACCGCTCGATGGCGATCGCCACCGGCAGCATCGCCCGCGGCGCGAACCACTCGCAGCCGAGCACCGTCAGCGTGGGCAGGTCGCCGGCGTCGGGGTCGTCCGCGGCGACGATCCGCCACTCCGCGAAGGGCAACGCGACGCCCGCGTCCCCGAAGGTGTCGGCGTCGGCGCCGCAGTCCGGGCAGGTCATGATCCGGACCGCCATCGGGGGTGCGGGCGGGCGGATCACCCCCGGCGGCTGATCGGCCGGAACGAGGAAGTGGGCTGCCACCTCGCGTAGCGCCATCCGTTCGACCACGGTGCCCAGGGCCGGGTCAGGAGTCGTGGCAAGCGTGGTCATGTCGGATGTCCTCTCCACTGGCGTCGGCCGGCACGCCGGCCGTGACGAAGGTGTCAGGGCTCCGGCGGTGCAGGCCGAGAGCGACAGCGGCCACGCCGAGGTCGATGAGCGCGGCCCGGCCGGCGGCGCCGAGGGCCGTGCCGTCCGGGGCGGTCAGGCCGGAGTCCACCCAGGTCGACACGGCCGAACGGATCCGGGCGGGGTGGGCGGGGCCGAGTGGGACGGGCAGGTCACGGCGTACCGCGGCGGCCTCCAGCCCGAGCAGGTATCCGGCGGCCCAGATCTCCAGGGCGGCCCGCGCCTGCGGTCGCGGCCCGGGCCGGCTGTCCAGGTACGCGGCCAGCGCGGTCGTCACCTCCTCCGCGCCGACCCCGAGCAGGTCGCACCAGTCCGCCCAGTACCAGCAGAACTCGTTGCCGCCGGGCTCACCGGTGTGCGGCCGCAGCAGCCGGATCAGGCAGCGCGAGTCCTTGACCTGCACGACGTACTCGTCGTGGGACCGGTAGCGGGACCGCGACGCCAGGGTCGCGTCGATCCGGGGGTCGAGTTCCCAGTGCGTGGCGGACGGCACCGGCGGCGCCCACACGGTGGCATGGTGCCGGCCGCCGTGCCCGGCGATCAGGGTCGGCAGCCCGCGGTTGTCGACCAGGTGCGGCACCGTCGCCAGCATCGGCACCTCGCGTTCCCGGCAGTATCGGGCGATCATCTGGTCGTCGTCGGTGACCTCGTCGGGGATCGGCGCCAGGTAGGCGGCCAGGTCCGCGGCCACGTCGGCCGGCAGCAGGAACGCCAGCGCCGGTATCCACTCCATCGGGGACAGCGCTGCCCACGGCGATCCGGCGACCGCGGCCAGCCGGCACAGGAAGCTGTTCTGCGGGCTGCTCCAGTCGGTGTAGAGGGCGATGCCGTGTGCCGGGCGGCGCGCGATGGCGGCCAGCACGTGCGCGGCGAAGTCGTCGCAGACCCGGGCGTCGTCCTGCAGGACCAGGTGGTGCGTGGCGCCCTCGGCGATCGAGGCCCAGGCGACCTTCGCGGTCCGCAACGGGCTGCGCGCGGCGTCGGGGTCCGGGTCGTGCACGATGCGTGCCTCCAGCGGGCGGCACGCATCGACGAGCACGTCCAGGGCGACGTCGCGAGCCGGATGGTGCATGATCGTGACGCTCAGGCGAACGTCCCGCGCCCGCCATTCGGGGCGGTTCACCGGGCGTCCGCCCGGCTGGTCCGGCGGACGTGCCGCCACGTGAGGAGCGGGACGAGCAGCATGCCGCAGGCGTTGAGCACCGCGATCGTCCAGTAGAGGGCCGACGGATCCTGCTGGGTCCGGGCCAGCGCGCTGCCGACGACGACCATGCCCCCGAAGTAGGGCACGTTCAGCAGCAGCGCGATCAGGCCCCCGCCGACCTGTTCGAGAAGGAGCAGCGTCATCACGTTCAGGCCCAGACCGAGGTAGGTCAGGCCGACGATCCCCAGGAACCGTGCGGTCTCCGACGCGACGGTCGGGTCACCAGCCAGCAGCGCGGCCAGGGGCTCCCGGCCCAACCAGATCGCGGCCGCGAGCACCGCGTACACCGCGGCGGTCAGGCGCAGTCCGGCCCCGAACACCGCCGGCCCTTCGCCGGGCCGCCCCGCGCCCCGCATCTGGTTGAGCACGATCGCGGTCGCCGAACCGAGCGCCGAGGCTGGCACGATGAGCAGGTTCTGCAGCGCGCCGGCCGCCGAGTACCCGGACACCACGTCCGGCCCGAACGGGCTGAGCGCCCACAGCAGGCCCGCGTTCGCCACGGCCATCACCACGAACGACGCGGTGACCGGCAGTCCGGTGCCGGTCAGTCGCCCGATCGCCTCCGGCCGCCAGGTCAGCGGCCCGCTCGCCGTCCAGAGTCCGCAGCGGTACACCTGCACCATGCCGACGGTCAGCGCGGCCACGCCGCCGATCGCGATCGCGACCGGAAGCGCGTACACGCCGAGGTCGGTGCCGAAGCCCAGGACCGCGACGCCGCCCACCTCCAGGACCGCGCCGGTCAGCACCACGGCCGCCGCGGAGCCCGGCCGGCCGTAGCCGCGCAGGCTCGACGAGAGCAGCACGGTCGGGAAGAAGATCAGGTTGGCCAGGCAGGCCCAGCGGGTGAAGGCGACGAATTCCCCCACCGACGCGTCCGGGACGTTCAGCAGCGCCGCCAGCCAGGGCGCCGCCAGGATCAGTACGAGGCTGACGGTGCCCCAGACGGCCACGCCGACGCGGGCCATGCTGGCGGCGACCGGGAGGACGTCCCTGGCCCGGCCGGCGCCGCGGCTCACCGACGCGGAGACCTGGTTGCTCACGTCGAAGCCCACCTGGAGGGCGGCGAAGAGCAGCGCCAACGGTACGTAGAGGGAGCGCACGTACATCGCCTCGACGCTGATCCGGGCCATCAGCGCGATCACCACCACCGGCACCAGGACGCCGGCCGTCTCGCCGAGTGCGATCGTGGCGGCGAGGCGGCGGATCCGGGACGCGCCGTCCCAGACGATCGTGGTCGGTGCTTCGGTGGTGCTCACGACGGTGCCACCGCCGCCGAGCCGGTAGTCGGACGTTCGGGCATGACCCACCCCCATGTCGGGCTCGCGGAGACGCACCGACCATAGATACGCGCGAATCAGGCCCACAAGCTGCCCAAAGGGCTATGCCCAGGAGGTGTCCGGTCGGCCTCACAACCGTTCCGGGGTACGGATGCCGAGCAGGTCCAGGCCCTGCCGCAGCACCCGCCCGGTCAGCTCGCACAACACGAGCCGGCTGTCCCGAAGCGGACCCTCGGCCCGCAGCACCGGGCAGCGTTCGTAGAACGCGCTGAACGCGACCGCCAGCCGGTGCAGGTACGCGGTCAGCCGGTGGAACTCCAGGGTGCCCGCCACCTCCTCGACCACCGCGGCGAAGCCGACCAGCTCGATGGCGAGCGCCCGCTCGGCCGGCTCGGTGAGCGAGACCTCCGCGTCCGGCCGCGCCGCCGCGCCGGCCCGCCGGAAGATCGACCGGACCCGGGAGTACGCGTACTGGAGGTACGGCGCGGTGTTCCCGTCCAGCGACAGCATCCGCTCCCAGTCCAGCACGTAGTCCTTGTGCCGGTCGCCGGACAGGTCGGCGTACTTGACCGCGCCGATGCCCACCGCGCGCCCCACCGCGGCGGCCTCCGCCTCGCCCAGCTCCGGATTGCGTTCCCGGGCCAGCGCGGTGGCCCGCTCCACAGCCTCGGTGAGCAGCCCGACCAGCTTCACCGACCCGCCGGCCCGGCTGCGCAGCATCCGCCCGTCCGGGCCGAGGATCGAGCCGAAGCCGACGTGCTCGGCCCGTGCCGGCGCGGCCAGCCAGCCGGCCTGCGCGCCGACCGCGAACACCATCTCGAAGTGCCGCCGCTGCGGTAGGCCTACCACGTAGAGCAGCCTTGTCGCGCCGAGCGTGCCGGTCCGGTGCCGCAGGGCGGCCAGGTCGGTGGCCGGGTAGCCGTACCCGCCGTCGGACTTGCGCACGATCAGCGGCAACGGCTCGCCGTCGCGGCCCACCGAACCGGGCGGGAACACGCAGTCCGCGCCGTCGCTGCGCCGCAGCAGCCCGAGCCGGTCCAGCTCGTCGACGGTCGGCGCGAGCTGGTCGTGGTAGCTGCTCTCGCCCCGGAAGTCGGCGCCGGTCAGCGTCACGTCGAGCAGGTCGTACACGGTCAGGAAGTAGCTCTCCGACTGCGTCACCAGCAGCCGCCACAGCCGCAGCGTCGCCGGGTCGCCGCCCTGCAACGCCACCACCCGCCGCCGCGACCGTTCCTGGAACGCCGGGTCGTCGTCGAACTTCGCCCGCGCCGCCTTGTAGAACCCGTCCAGGTCACCCATCGACAGCTCCTGCGCCGCCCCGGCCTCGCCCAGGTCGAGCAGGTGCTCGATCAGCATGCCGAACGGTGTGCCCCAGTCGCCGAGGTGGTTGGCGCGCAGCACCCGGTGCCCGAGCCACTCCAGCGTCCGGGCCACCGCGTCCCCGATCACCGTCGACCGCAGGTGCCCGACGTGCATCTCCTTCGCCACGTTCGGCGCCGAGTAGTCGACCACCACCGTCTCCGGCTCGGCCACCGGCGGCACCCCGAGCCGCGGGTCGGCGGCCAGCGCGGACACCAGCCCGCCGAGCGCGTGGTCGGCCACCGTGAGGTTCAGGAAACCCGGACCGGACACCTCGACCGCCGCGCAGACGTCGGCCAGCGACGCGTGCTCCCGTACCTCCGCGGCGATCTCCCGCGGCGGACGGCCGAGCCGCCGGGCCAGCCCCAGCGCCGCGTCCGACTGGAAGTCCGCGTGCTGCGAGCGCCGCACGGCCGGGTCCACCGGCATGCCGGCCACCGCCGCGAACGCGGGCGCCAGCCGGTCGGCAAGCAACCTTTCAAGATCCATGAGTACGCCGATCTCGCTGTGGATCCGCCGCGCGGATCACCTGACGGGAACGCGACGGCGGAGCGAGGACGATCGATGACGACCGGCGGCTCGATCCGCCGGTCGCAGGAGGGGAAGGCTCAGCGCAGGCGGTCGCGGGACCGCCGGCGTCGCAGCGCGCCGAGCCGGACGTCGGGGGACGTCATCGGGTACGCGTGCGAGCTGGCCATGCCGGCAGCGTAACCGGCCGGTCCGGGGTCGGCGCAAGCGCGTACCCCGGACCGGCTCGTCGTCAGGCCGAGGTGGCGACGGCCTTGCGGTAGCGCTCGGCCCGGCGCCGCACCTGGGTGTACGCGCTGCTCAGGCCCATCGCCCGGCGCACCTCGACGAGCGTGCGGCGCACCTCGACGCGGGTCCGCTCGGTGCCGGTGACGATCAGCTCGTCGACCAGGCCGGGCTGCGCCTCGAAGCGGGCCCGGCGCTCCCGGATCGGGTCCAGGAACCGGTTGAGCGCCGTCGCCAGCGCCTCCTTGACCTCGACGTCACCGACCCGGCCGGCCCGGTAGCGGGCCTTGAAGTCCGCCACCTGCGCCCGGTCCTGGTTGAAGATGTCGTGGTAATCGAAGACCGGGTTCCCCTCGACCGTGCCCGGCACGTCGGCGCGGACCCGGTTCGGGTCGGTGTACATCCCCATCACCTTGCGGCGCACCGTGGCCGCGTCGTCGGAGAGCGCGATCGCGTTCCCCTTGCTCTTGCTCATCTTCCCGGCGCCGTCGGTGCCGACCAGCGTCGGCGTCTCCGACATCAGCATGTCGGGCACCGGGAAGACCTCGCCGTAGAGGTGGTTGAACCGGCGGGCGATCTCCCGCGTCACCTCGACGTGCGCGGCGTTGTCCTTCCCGACCGGCACTACCTGGCCCTTCACGCAGAGGATGTCGGCGGCCTGGAGGACCGGGTAGCCGAGCAGGCCGTACGGCATCTCGTCCTTGCCGGCGTCGCGGGTCATCTCCTTCAGCGACGGCACCCGTTCCAGCCGAGGCACCGTGATCAGGTTCTGGAACAGCGTGTTCAGGTCGCCGACCTCGGGGATCGCCGACTGGAGATAGAACGTGGCCCGTTCCGGCTCCACCCCGGCGGCGAGGATGTCGGTGACCATCTCGCGGGCGTTGTGCGCCACCTGCTCGATGTCCGCGCGGCTGTTGCGCGTGGTGAGCATGTGCAGGTCCGCGATGATGAAGAAGCTCTCGTAGCGCTGGTGCAGCCGCACCCGGTTGGCGATGCTGCCCACGTAGTGGCCGAGATGCAGCCGGCCGGTCGGGCGGTCGCCGGTGAGCATGCGTGCAGAGGACATGGTCGTACGCCTTTCGTGCCGTTCGATGGCGGGGAGACGCGACCCGGGTGTCACCCGGGTCGGTGGAGCGGGCTCGTCAGAACGAGCGCCGCCATCGCCCGCCGGCGCGGAAACGGAGTCCGCCGGCACGGAGTACGTCGAGGATCTGCTCCCGGCCGTCGACAGCGTGGCCCGGGAGACCGCTACGGATCTCCGGGAGGCAGCTGCGCGGCCGGACCATGACTGACACGGTAACCGCTCACCGGCCCGCGCCGCTGCCTCCTGCCGCGCTTACTGCTGTCGATAGCTCTCCGCGTAGTAGCTGCCGACCCGCTCCCGGTACTCCGGGTGCGCGAAGTGGTCCGCGTCGAACGCCGGCGACTCCTTCACCTGCTCCCGGGTGCGGTCCACGTGCACGACGCGGTCCAGGTGGTCGACCTGGGCGACAGTGCCGGCCGGCAGCAGCACCTTCTTGCCGAAGATCCACGGACCGGTGTCCACCACCAGGTACCGCGCGTCCGCGTCCTCGCTTGCTTCGTCGATGGAGCCGATCCGGCCGTCAGTCGCCTCCACCCGGTAGCCGGTGAGGTCGATCGGCGTACCCGGGCCGGGGGCGTCCGGGCCGTCGTCCGCCTCGCCGGTGCGCTGTTCCGGTACGTCTGTGGGCCGGGTCTGGTCGTACCCACCGGCCAGGGCGGACGGATCCCGCCAGGTCCACGGGTTGAACGGCTGCATCGGTGGCACCTCCGTCGAATCGGCTCGACGGAATCAGTGCCCCAGCGGCGGGAACGGAAACGCCTGCCGCGCCCGACCGCGGTCCTGACCTGGGTGGACGGCGCGCTGGCATACTGGCCGACCATGGTCCTGTCACGTGGTTGGTCGCTGTTCCTGGTCGCCGTCGGCGTCTGGACGTGGGCGATCTGGCCGAGGTTCGCGGTCGCCATCTGGAACGACGAGCGCGCCTGGTCGGCGGGCGTCGTCGGCGAGGGCAGCCCGACCGGATTCCTCTGGGTGCACGCCCTGCTGATCGCCGCGTCCCTGGCCATCGGCACGACTGTGGGCGTCCTCGGCATCCGCGCCTACCGCGCCGCCCGCCGCCCCTCCCACCCGTCCCCCTCCTCGCCCTCCGCCCCACCCCGGTGATCAAGGAGTTTGTGTCCGGTGGGGACGTCGATCGGCACGCGAACTCCTTGATCGCGGGCGCTGCGGACGGGTGTGACGCGCACCGCTACCCCTCGATTTGACGTTCAAACCCGCAGACGCGTAACTTTCTCTCTGCCAGCGCGGAACGGGGCAAACGGGACGAAACCCGGGAGCATCGAACAACGGTGGCACCGGGTACGACCAAGACTGAGATCTTGCGAGGACGCGGTCCGGGCGAGGCCCGCCGAAACGCCGCAGGGCGGATTTGGCGGAGCGGAACCGACCGGGTAAGGTTGTCGACCGGCAGGGCACCGGGCGAGCTAGCGGGAAACCGCAGCGGCCGGCCTGCCAAATCCGATGATCATCGCAGCGGGTGACTGCTGCGCGTGCTCAGCGGCGCCGACCCGTACGAAGCATGACAGACCGGGACACACGGTTTGACACGGCAGAGACGGTGAGGTAACGTAGTAAAAGTGCCCGGCGCGAGAGCGGCGGGTGAACGAACGAAATGCCCCGGTCGGGGTGCCGCTGATGGTGGTGCTTCTGGTTGGTGTGTGGTTGTTCTTTGAGAACTCAACAGGGTGCTTGTAAAGCCAGTGCCAATTGTTTTATACCCCGGACTGGTCAGGCCGTTTGGTTTGGCTGGTTGGGATTCCTTTGGCAACACTTTTGTTGCCAGGTTGATTGCTGTTCGACAAAGTTTTTGTTGGAGAGTTTGATCCTGGCTCAGGACGAACGCTGGCGGCGTGCTTAACACATGCAAGTCGAGCGGAAAGGCCCTTCGGGGTACTCGAGCGGCGAACGGGTGAGTAACACGTGAGCAACCTGCCCCAGGCTTTGGGATAACCCCGGGAAACCGGGGCTAATACCGAATATGACCTCCGATCGCATGGTTGGTGGTGGAAAGTTTTTCGGCTTGGGATGGGCTCGCGGCCTATCAGCTTGTTGGTGGGGTGATGGCCTACCAAGGCGACGACGGGTAGCCGGCCTGAGAGGGCGACCGGCCACACTGGGACTGAGACACGGCCCAGACTCCTACGGGAGGCAGCAGTGGGGAATATTGCACAATGGGCGGAAGCCTGATGCAGCGACGCCGCGTGAGGGATGACGGCCTTCGGGTTGTAAACCTCTTTCAGCAGGGACGAAGCGTAAGTGACGGTACCTGCAGAAGAAGCGCCGGCCAACTACGTGCCAGCAGCCGCGGTAAGACGTAGGGCGCGAGCGTTGTCCGGATTTATTGGGCGTAAAGAGCTCGTAGGCGGCTTGTCGCGTCGACTGTGAAAACCCGCAGCTCAACTGCGGGCCTGCAGTCGATACGGGCAGGCTAGAGTTCGGTAGGGGAGACTGGAATTCCTGGTGTAGCGGTGAAATGCGCAGATATCAGGAGGAACACCGGTGGCGAAGGCGGGTCTCTGGGCCGATACTGACGCTGAGGAGCGAAAGCGTGGGGAGCGAACAGGATTAGATACCCTGGTAGTCCACGCTGTAAACGTTGGGCGCTAGGTGTGGGGGGCCTCTCCGGTTCCCTGTGCCGCAGCTAACGCATTAAGCGCCCCGCCTGGGGAGTACGGCCGCAAGGCTAAAACTCAAAGGAATTGACGGGGGCCCGCACAAGCGGCGGAGCATGCGGATTAATTCGATGCAACGCGAAGAACCTTACCTGGGTTTGACATGGCCGCAAAACTGTCAGAGATGGCAGGTCCTTCGGGGGCGGTCACAGGTGGTGCATGGCTGTCGTCAGCTCGTGTCGTGAGATGTTGGGTTAAGTCCCGCAACGAGCGCAACCCTCGTTCGATGTTGCCAGCGCGTTATGGCGGGGACTCATCGAAGACTGCCGGGGTCAACTCGGAGGAAGGTGGGGATGACGTCAAGTCATCATGCCCCTTATGTCCAGGGCTTCACGCATGCTACAATGGCCGGTACAATGGGCTGCGATACCGTGAGGTGGAGCGAATCCCAAAAAGCCGGTCTCAGTTCGGATCGGGGTCTGCAACTCGACCCCGTGAAGTCGGAGTCGCTAGTAATCGCAGATCAGCAACGCTGCGGTGAATACGTTCCCGGGCCTTGTACACACCGCCCGTCACGTCACGAAAGTCGGCAACACCCGAAGCCGGTGGCCCAACCCTTGTGGAGGGAGCCGTCGAAGGTGGGGCTGGCGATTGGGACGAAGTCGTAACAAGGTAGCCGTACCGGAAGGTGCGGCTGGATCACCTCCTTTCTAAGGAGCACCATCCACCGAAAGGTGGCATGGAGCCCGCGGCCCGCGGATGTCGGGTCGGGGTGCTCAGATGGCGGAGACACTGGCAAGTCTGGTGCCGGCAACGGCTGCGGATCCTCTAGTACAGCCACTCTTGGGTGGTGGGAACGAGACTGTGGTGCGGCTGGTGGCGGATGTAAGCACCCTGTTGGGTCCTGAAGGAACAACCGAGGTTGTTTTTTCAGAGCCTTGAGATGCCTCCTGTGGACTGTGTCCGAGGGGGCGGAAGGCGCCAGGCATGGCCTGGTCTCGCAAACCGTGACCATGTGGTGGTTGTAGGTGTGGGGCTGTGGGTTGTGGGTTGGTTGTTTGTTGAGAATTGCACAGTGGACGCGAGCATCTTTGTGGTCAAGTTGTCAAGGGCGAACGGTGGATGCCTTGGCACCAGGAGCCGATGAAGGACGTGGGAGGCCGCGATAGGCCTGGGGGAGCTGTCAACCAAGCTGTGATCCCAGGGTGTCCGAATGGGGAAACCCGGCATCAGTCATGTGATGTCACCCGCACCTGAACACATAGGGTGTGTGGGGGGAACGCGGGGAAGTGAAACATCTCAGTACCCGTAGGAAGAGAAAACAAATAGTGATTCCGTGAGTAGTGGCGAGCGAAAGCGGATTGAGGCTAAACCGGCGGCGTGTGATACCTGTCAGGGGTTGCGTGGTCGGGGTTGTGGGACCCTGCTCAACAGACTGACATCTGTTGGAGAAGTTACAAAGCTAGTGGCTAGTCGAACAGTCTGGAATGGCTGACCGTAGACGGTGATAGTCCGGTAGGTGAAAGTTGCTGGTCTTCTGTGGGTGTTCCCGAGTAGCGGCGGACTCCTGAAATCTGCCGTGAATCTGCCAGGACCACCTGGTAAGCCTAAATACTTCCTGGTGACCGATAGCGGACGAGTACCGTGAGGGAATGGTGAAAAGTACCCCGGGAGGGGAGTGAAATAGTACCTGAAACCGTTCGCCTACAATCCGTCGGAGCCTTGCGGGGTGACGGCGTGCCTTTTGAAGAATGAGCCTGCGAGTTAGTGGCATGTGGCGAGGTTAACCCGTGTGGGGGAGCCGTAGCGAAAGCGAGTCTGAATAGGGCGTTTTTAGTCGCATGCTCTAGACCCGAAGCGGAGTGATCTAGCCATGGGCAGGCTGAAGCGCGGGTAAGACCGCGTGGAGGGCCGAACCCACCAACGTTGAAAAGTTGGGGGATGACCTGTGGTTAGGGGTGAAAGGCCAATCAAACTCCGTGATAGCTGGTTCTCCCCGAAATGCATTTAGGTGCAGCGTCGCGTGTTTCTTGCCGGAGGTAGAGCACTGGATGGTCTAGGGGGCCCACAAGCTTACCGAAATCAGCCAAACTCCGAATGCCGGTAAGTGAGAGCGCGGCAGTGAGACTGCGGGGGATAAGCTTCGTAGTCGAGAGGGAAACAGCCCAGATCACCAGCTAAGGCCCCTAAGCGTGTGCTAAGTGGAAAAGGATGTGGGGTCGCATAGACAACCAGGAGGTTGGCTTAGAAGCAGCCACCCTTTAAAGAGTGCGTAATAGCTCACTGGTCAAGTGGTTCCGCGCCGACAATGTAGCGGGGCTCAAGCACACCGCCGAAGCTGTGGCATTCACATTTTAACTTCGTGCCTCCTTGATGGGGTATGCAGGTGTGTGGATGGGTAGGGGAGCGTCGTGCCGGGGGTGAAGCAGCGGGGTGACCCAGTTGTGGACGCGGCACGAGTGAGAATGCAGGCATGAGTAGCGAAAGAAGGGTGAGAAACCCTTCCGCCGGATGACCAAGGGTTCCAGGGCCAGGCTAATCCGCCCTGGGTGAGTCGGGACCTAAGGCGAGGCCGAGAGGCGTAGTCGATGGACAACGGGTTGATATTCCCGTACCCGCGAAAGAGCGACCCTGATGAACCTCGTTGTGCTAACCACCCGAACTGCCGGCGGTCTTCGGACCAATGGTGGGGAGCGTGGGAACCTGGCGGGTAGTAGTCAAGCGATGGGGTGACGCAGGAAGGTAGCTGAGCCCGGCCGGTGGTTGTGCCGGGGTAAGCGTGTAGGCCGGTGTGTAGGCAAATCCGCACACCACTAGGGCTGAGACGTGATGCCGAGCCGATTCAGGTGAAGTCAGTGATCCTATGCTGCCGAGAAAAGCCTCTAGCGAGTTCTTAGCGGCCCGTACCCCAAACCGACACAGGTGGTCAGGTAGAGAATACCGAGGCGATCGGGCGAACTGTGGTTAAGGAACTCGGCAAATTGCCCCCGTAACTTAGGGAGAAGGGGGGCCGGAGACGTGAAGCCCCGCGCGGGTGGAGCGTTGTATGGCCGCAGAGAGCAGGGGGAAGCGACTGTTTACTAAAAACACAGGTCCATGCGAAGAAGTAATTCGATGTATATGGACTGACGCCTGCCCGGTGCTGGAACGTTAAGGGGACCTGTTAGCTCTTCGGGGCGAAGCGGAGAACTTAAGCGCCAGTAAACGGCGGTGGTAACTATAACCATCCTAAGGTAGCGAAATTCCTTGTCGGGTAAGTTCCGACCTGCACGAATGGCGTAACGACTTCCCCACTGTCTCAACCACAGGCCCGGCGAAATTGCATTACGAGTAAAGATGCTCGTTACGCGCGGCAGGACGGAAAGACCCCGGGACCTTTACTATAGCTTGACATTGGTATCTGAATTAGCTTGTGTAGGATAGGTGGGAGCCGGTGAAGTCCATACGCCAGTATGGGTGGAGGCAATCTTGAAATACCACTCTGGTTGATTTGGGTATCTAACTTCGGACCGTTATCCGGTTCAGGGACAGTGTCTGGTGGGTAGTTTAACTGGGGCGGTTGCCTCCTAAAGGGTAACGGAGGCGCCCAAAGGTTCCCTCAGCCTGGTTGGCAATCAGGTGTTGAGTGCAAGTGCACAAGGGAGCTTGACTGTGAGACTGACAGGTCGAGCAGGGACGAAAGTCGGGACTAGTGATCCGGCACTGGCATGTGGAAGCGGTGTCGCTCAACGGATAAAAGGTACCCCGGGGATAACAGGCTGATCTTCCCCAAGAGTCCATATCGACGGGATGGTTTGGCACCTCGATGTCGGCTCGTCGCATCCTGGGGCTGTAGCAGGTCCCAAGGGTTGGGCTGTTCGCCCATTAAAGCGGTACGCGAGCTGGGTTTAGAACGTCGTGAGACAGTTCGGTCCCTATCCGCCGTGCGCGTAGGATACTTGAGAAGGGCTGTCCCTAGTACGAGAGGACCGGGACGGACGAACCTCTGGTGTGCCAGTTGTCCCGCCAGGGGCACGGCTGGTTAGCTACGTTCGGAAGGGATAACCGCTGAAAGCATCTAAGCGGGAAGCTCGCTTCAAGATGAGGTATCCCACCCACATTGTGGGGTAAGGCCCCCAGCTAGACGACTGGGTTGATAGGCCGGAAATGTAAGCCCGGTAACGGGTTCAGTTGACCGGTACTAATAGGCCGAGGACTTGACTACCAAGCTGCTACGCGTCCACTGTGCAACTCTGAACAAACGATCACCCACCAGGGTTGGGTTGGTTGACATGTTCATAGAGTTACGGCGGTCATGGCGGAGGGGAAACGCCCGGTCACATTCCGAACCCGGAAGCTAAGCCCTCCAGCGCCGATGGTACTGCACTCGGGAGGGTGTGGGAGAGTAGGACACCGCCGGACAATCTTTCAATTCAGGGCCACCCCGACCGGGGTGGCCCTGAATTGCGTTCACCCCCGGAAAACACCACGCCGGGCCGCCTCCGTCTCGTACCGTCGAGCCGGGACCGACGACGCACGTCCGCCTGCCGGCTCGGTGGCGGGAAACGTGACGTGTCGTACGCCGGGACCCTGATCGGGTCCGACCGCACGGGGTACAGGAGTGGGCATGGAGATCGGAATCATCGGGTCGGGGCACATCGGGGGCACCCTCACCCGTCGTCTGCGTTCACTCGGTCACGACGTCGCGGTGGCCAACTCCCGCGGGCCACAGAGCCTGTCCGACCTGGCCGCCGAGACCGGCGCCCGGGCGGTGCCGGTGGAGGAGGCCGTGCAGGGCGCCGAGCTGGTGGTCGTCGCGATCCCGCTGAAGGCGGTGCCGCAGCTTCCGGCGGCGCTGTTCGACGGCAAGCTCGTGGTGGACGCCAACAACTACTACCCCCAGCGGGACGGCGACATCGCCGAGCTGCTCGACCGCAGCCTCAGCTCCAGCCGCTGGACCGCCGACCACCTCAAGGGCGCCCGGGTGGTGAAGGTCTTCAACAACATCCAGGCCGCGCACCTGATGGACGAGGGCAAGCCGGCGGGTACGGCGGGCCGGATCGCGCTGCCGGTGGCCGGCGACGACGCGGACGCCAAGCGGATCGTGATGGGTCTGGTGGACGAGCTGGGCTTCGACCCGGTCGACGCGGGCACCCTGGACGAGAGCTGGCGGCAGCAGCCGGACACGCCCGTCTACGGCACCGACCGGGACGCCGACGGCGTACGCGAAGGGTTGGCCGCGGCGCGGCCGTGACAAGCATGGAAAAGGCCCCGCCGGATGCGTCCGGCGGGGCCTTTCGGCGTTCGGTGGATCAGTCGTCGCCGCCGCCCGGCTTCGGGGCGCAGATGAAGCGCGGCTCGGCGTCGTAGCGCCAGCTGAACTTCTCCCGCTTGAACACCTTGCCGTCCTTCTTGATGACCCGGTACGCGTCCTGGGCGAACCCGACGCTGCCGGTCGCGGCGATGCAGCTCGGCCCCGGCGTCAGGTAGACCGTCTTCGGCTGGGTGATGTTGCGGCGCGGGCCGTACTCGGTCTTCACGCTGTCGTAGATCTTGGTGCTCCAGATCGAGACGGTGATCGAGCTGGACGTGTACGACGTGTCGATCAGGACGCCGTAGGGCGTGTTGTTGCGGAACTTGAAGTCGAGCTGCGGCCAGTAGATGGTCGACTCGATCACTGCCGGGTAGCGGCTGAAGTAGAACGAGTGCGGCTTGTGCTCGACGTCCTCCAGCCCGGCATAGTAGGTGGCGTTGAACAGCGTGGTGGTGAACTGGGAGACGCCACCGCCGACACCCGGCACCAGCTTGCCGCCGACGATCGTCGGCGCGTCCTTGTAGCCCTGGTCGTAGCCGCGTTCGCCGGTGTGCCCGTTCAGGGAGAACGTCTCGCCCGGCTTCACCAGCGCGCCGTCCACGTCCTTCGCGGCGCGGACGATGTTCTGGCTGCGCGGCGACGAGAGACCGCCGGTGAAGTGGGTGGTGAAGCTCGACACCCGCTCCTTGATGCCGAGCTTCGCCAGCTCCGCCTCGGTCAGTTCGGGGGCGGCCGGCTTCAGTTCGGCGGTCACCGTACGGCCCTCGGTCTTCGGGAGCACCGCGAGCAGCGCCGGGCCGAGCGCGGCGGCGTCGACCTGGCGTCCGGCCTTGCTGGGCAGCACCTTCGGCTTGCCGCCGCTGATGGTCAGCCCGGCGTCCCGCGGCTCGACCTCGAGCTTGGTCAGCTGGTCCCCGAGCGCGGTACGCAGCCGCTTGACGTCGACCTTCGGGGTGAGCGTGCCGGCGTCGTCGGCGGAGAAGCGCAGCGAGCGGGCGATGGCGGCTGGCGGGATGGTGACCGAGCCGCCGTCGGTGGTGAGCGTGACCGGCGCGGCCACCGCGGGCCGGGCCAGCTCGGCGACGAGGCGGTCCACCTCCTCGCGGGTGGTCGCCGGCCACTTCTCGACGAGCGGCACGGTGACCGGCTCGGCGGCCAGCCACCCGGCCTTCACCACTGCGGTGGCGCCGTCGGTGTCGATCGTCAGCGCCGGCTTCGGGTAGACCGGCTTCGGTGTGGTGCCGGTCCAGATGATCGCCGGCATGGTCATCTCGCGACCCTGCGTGCCCATCACCCTGCGGAGGGCCGCGCCCAGCTTGGCCTGGTCGACGGTGACCACCGGCTCGACCGCCCGGGAGCCGACGAGCCGGCTCACCGCGTGCGCGTCGGCCTCGGCGGCGGCCGCCACCGTGGCGTCCACGTCGATGGTGAGCCCCACCTCGGACGGCTTCAGCTCGGCCTTGTTCTCACCGACTGTGACAGCGAGCGGGGCGTTGAGCGTGTCGGCCCGGCGTTCCAGCTCGGCGCGGAGCGCCTGGGCCGCCTCCGCCTTGCTCCGCCCGCCCAGCTCGGTGCCGAGCACAGTGGTGCCGCGGGGCACGTCGCCGGCGTACGCGTAGGCGCCCAGGCCGACACCGCCGGCGAGCACGGCCGCAACGATCCCGCCGGCCAGCAGCAGCCGGGCCCGTCGCGAGCGTGCGGGCTTGGCCGCGCCGCCTCCGGGTGGTGTGGCGACCGGCTCCATCTCGACGCCGGGCCAGCTCACCGCCGCCACCTTGATGGTGGGACGGTCGTCGGCAGCCGGCATCTTCTCGCCGTACATCGTCACTGCAACCTCGATCGGAAGTACACGCGGGGACCGCTTCCCCCGCGGGAGACACCTACGGTAACCAACGCTCGGGCCCGCCGGGAGGGTCCGGCCCGGCGGTCGTGTCGGGTGACCGCCGGTGTCGCACCGATCACCCGTTTCGGGGCCGTGCCGCGGTACGGATCGTGGCACGGTGAGTCGGTGCGGACACAGGATCGGGTGCCGGCGTACGGCGGCGGATGGCTGGACCGGGCGGCGGCGCGGCGCACGGACGCGGACTGGCTGGCCGAGCGGCTGACCGATCCGGCGAGCGTGGTGCTGCCGCTGTGGCGGGACCGCTGCCTGGCCGACGGGGACGGCCCGGTCCGGCTCACCGGGGAACGTGCGTCGGCCGTCCGGGCCGCCGCGGGCGAGACCGTCTTCCTCGGGGTCGACGGGGACGCCGCCGTGTTCGCCGCGGATCTGTCCGCGTTGGGCGAGCGGGCCGCCGTGGAGGCGGCGGCCGCGACGCGTGCCGTCGACCTGCGGGCGTTCGCGGGCCGGCTCGACCCGGCCGGTGCGGCCGTTCAGGCGTACGCCAGGGGGTTGCTGTCGTGGCACCGGCAGCAGCGATACTGCGGCGCGTGCGGGGCGGCGGCGGTGGCCGGCGGCGGCGGACACGTCCGGACCTGCGCGGACGCGGAGTGCGGGCGGCTGCTGTTCCCCCGGATCGAGCCGGCCGTCATCATGCTCGTCGAGGCGCCCGGCCCGCCGGGGCGCTGCCTGCTGGCCCGGCACGCGGGCGCGGCCGAGGGGTCCTATTCGACGCTCGCCGGGTTCGTCGAGGTCGGTGAGAGCCTGGAGGACGCGGTCCGCCGCGAGCTGGCGGAGGAGGCGGGGGTGACAGTCACCGACGTGACCTACCAGGGGTCGCAGGCGTGGCCGTTCCCCGCCGGCCTGATGGTGGCGTTCCGGGCCGTCGCCACCTCCGAGCAGGTCCGCGTCGACGGGGAGGAACTGCTGGAGGCGCGCTGGTTCAGCCGGGCGGAGCTGCGGGAGCGGATCGCGTCCGGTCGGCCGCTGGGCCGGGTGGACTCGATCGATCACCTGTTGCTGGGTGACTGGCTGTCCGCCGAGGCGCCGGCACGGCCATCAGCAGTGTCGTGACCGCGGCCGTGGCGAGGGCCGCGACGACGAGACCGCCGACGGTACGCGGGCGCACGGTCGCGGCGACTGTCACCAGCGCGGCCGTGCCGAACCACAGTGGCGCCGCCGCCCACCTGACGCCCCCGGCGAGGCGGTCGTTGAGCAGCACGAACGTCACCGCGTAGAGCGCGCCGACGGCGGCGAACAGCGGCGCGTACCGGCCGAGCGCCGTGTAGCCGGGTCCGCCGACGAGCCGGAAGGCCAGCCCGCCGGCGACAGCCGACGCGCCCACCAGGACCAGACCGCAGGCACCGGTCACCGCGAGCGCGACGGTGCGGCTGCGGCGGTCCCCACGGGCCAGGCGCGGCAGCGCCAGGACGGCGGCGACCTGCGGCGCCCAGAGCGCGCCCTTGGTCAGAACCGTCCCCACCGAGTACGCCCCGGAGCCCGAGGGCGGCAGCAGTTGCCGGGCCAGCAGCAGGTCGGCGTAGGAGACGACGAGCATCGCCAGCGTCGCGCCGCATCCGGCGGTCACCTGGGCGACAGTCAGGCGCGGGGCGGCCGAGGGACGCCGGGGCGTACCGGTGAGCCAGGCCAGCGCCGGTGGCGCCAGCGCGGCGGTGAGCGCACCGATGCCGAGCGCGCCGGTCAGGCCCGCGCCGAGCAGCAGCCCCACGATCACCCCGCCGTAGCGGGCGGCGGCGAGCAGCGCCATCGCGGTGGCGAGCCGCAGGAAGCGCTGACCGCCCTGCAGTTCGCCGAGCGAACGCGACGAGAGCACCACCGAGGCGGTGGTGACCGCCAGCAGCGCCGGTACCACAGTCGGCAGGTCCAGCGCGGCGACCAGCACCGGCGTCGCCACCAGCAGGGCACCCGCGCAGAGGGCGGCGGTCAGCACGGTGAGCCGCCGGGTGTCGGACGGGCCGTGCCGGGCGTGGTGCACCGCGACCGCGAGTTGCAGGCCGAGCCCCGGCACACCGGCGATGGCGACCAGGCCGAGGGCGGTGGCGAGCGCGCCGAGGTCGTCCGCGTCGAGCTTCCGGGCGGCGAGCACCGGCACCAGGTAGGCCAGGCCGTTCACCAGGACCCCGGCGAGCGTGACGGCGACGCCCGCCGCACCCAGCCCGGTCCTCCGGCCGCCCGCCGGCTCGGGGCCCGGCCGGCCCTCGCTCACGTGATCTCCGAGACGCGGGACGCCGGACCGCCGTCCGGTCCCGGCGCGGCGTCCGGCCCCGGCCGCCCGTCCGGGTCGGGCTCGGCACGACCGTCCAGATCCGCATCCCGGTCCGGCTCCGGCTCGGCGTCGAGGTCCGGCGCTCGATCAGGACCCGCGCCCGGGTCGATGTGGGCGGTGGGAGCCGCGGCGGCCCCGGCGAGGGCGGGGACGAGCGCCGGCTGTCCGGCCGGCTCCGGCATCCGGGGAGCCGGCACGGTCACGGCTGCGGCCGAGGCCGGGCTGATCCGGCGTACCGGCCGTCGGCGGGCGGTAGTGGAGAGCCAGAGCGCACCCAGCGCGGCGACAGTCACGAGCTGCGGCAGCGCGTCGGTGTGCCGGTCGGCCGACTCCAGGTAGATCCATCCGGCGAGCACGATGAGCGCGCCGGGGAGCCACGTCTCGGCGGCCCGGGCGATTCTCCTGACCCGCCTGGGGTCACCGGTCCAGGGCAGGCGGCGCGGCCCGGGTACGGCGAGCATGAAGCCCGCCGCGACCAGCAGGGCACCGATGAGACCGCTGTGGAGCACGAGCGCGGCGGCGCCGACTGCCAGCAGCGGCAGCGAGCGGGTGAGCCGTCGCCGGGCCGCCGGTGCGACGACGACCGCGCGATCCCCGGCGGGCCGGCGGTCGGGCAGCACCGCGAGCAGGACCACCACCGCCAGCAGGACGCCGCCGAGCAGCAGACCCATCCGGTACGGGGTGTCCGGCGTGAAACGCAGCACCACGTCCCCGGAGACACCGGCGGGGAGGATCCAGCCCTGCTGCCAGCCGTCCACCACGAGCGGGGTGAGCGTCGTGCCGCCGATGGTCGCCTGCCAGCCGGTGTTCGTGTTCTCCCGGACCGCGAGCACCCGGTCGACGGAGTGCTCGGACACCCGTACCCGCCGCTCGGTGGCCGACCAGGAACCCACCTCGATGTCGCCGGCGGTGGCCGCCGCGGCGGGCGTCGCGGTCCGTGGCGTCAGCGCGACGCGGGTGGCGGTGGCGAGCGTGCTCGCGGTGGTGACGAGGCGGTGCTCGCCGCTGCCCAGGTCGAGCTGCTTCGGCGTGGTCCGGCCGCAGGCGGTGACCGGCATCTCGCGCAGTTCCAGCAGGTCGCGGACGGTCCCGGTGAGCGTGGTGGTGATCCGGGACGAGCCGACCTGAAGCGTCGGGCCGGAGCCGCAGGCCAGCTTCAGCGGCGTCTCCGGGCGGGGTGCGACAGTGGTCCCGAGGGGCAGCACCGTCACCTCGCCGACAGCGATGGGCAGCGGCTCGGGCAGGCGCAGGCCGTACGGGTCGGTGCTGGTGGCGGACGGCTTGTCGAGGAACTGGATGGTGATCGAGTCGGTCCGCATCGGCGGGTCGAGCGTGAGCACCCCGTCGTTGGTGAGCAGGTTGCTGCGGAACCCGTCGTTGCCGACCACCCGGACGCTGCCGAGCCGGGTGGCGGCGGTCCCCTCCTCGACGGTGAACCGGATCTTGCTGATGACCTGCGGTTCGAGCCAGGTGAGGCGCAGGATCGGCGCCTCGTCGTTCAGCGCCGGTGACCAGCTCGTGGCCGGGTCGCCGTCGAGGACCGCGCCGGGCCGGCCGGCCGGGTCGGGCACCGCCGTCGAGGACGCGGTGACCTGCGGCGCGAGGCGCAACGGCTGGGCGTCGGCGACCAGCTTGTCCAAGGCCTCGTTCAGCTCCGGGCCGGGGGTCGGTCGCGCCCACAGCTTCGCGTCGTACGTCCCGGCGACCGGCAGCGTGAAGGTGCGGTCGATGGTGGAGGCGTCCTCCGAGCCGCGGATCGCGTCGGTGGAGCAGCGCGGCCGGCCGTCGACGGTGAAACAGGCGGGCGTGGACGGCGCCGCCGACACGACGACGCCGGCCGGCTGCTCGGTTGCGGGGGCGGCGGGCAACTGGAGCGTCCGGCCGGTTTCGACGCCAGGAATCTTGATCTCGCTGATGCCGACCGACTTGTCGCCGAACGGGCGCAGGTCGAACGCGGCGTCGACGGAGACCTCGACCTTGCGGGTGGCGTGCACGCCGGGCAGCTCGAAGACCATGTGGTCACCGAACTGCTCGACGGTGCGGCTCTCGTACCCGGCGGTCACGGTGACCGTGGTGGGCAGGGCGTCGGCCTTCAGGTCGAACCACACCTCCACCCGGGTGACCCGGGTCGGGTTCGCCAGGTTCACCTCGATCCACTGCTTGTCGCTGTCCGAGTGCGGCGCCGACCGCCAGGACGTGGCGGTGTTTCCGTCCATCGCCGCGTACGGCTGGTACTCCGGCCGGGCGCCGCCGGTGGCGTCGATCTGAGAGCGGGCGGTCGAGGCGCGGATCCCGCTGATGCCCTCGAAACGCGCGACTGTCGACCACTCCGGCCCCCAGTCGGGCAGGTAGTCGTGCGCGGGCGCGGACACCGCGAAGGTGTCGTCGGCGGTGAGCGTCTGGGAGGAGTTGTCGCGCAGCCGGCCGAACGAGACGTCGCGCCGGCGCAGCCCGTCGGTCATCACGACCCGCCCGCTGGTCTCGCCGGCCTTCACGTCGCCGGCCAGGATCGTGGGCGCGGCGCCGAGCTGGCCCGAGGCGGCCAGGTCGAGCAGCGACTCGGGACCGCCGACGACAGTGGTCACGTCGTCGCGGTCGTACGCGACCACCGGCTGGACGGGCCGGTCCACCCGGTACACCTCGAGCGCCCGTCCGGGCACGTCCAGGCCCTGGTCGCGGAACTCGTCAGGGGTGTCGGAGCCGCCGCGTACCGGGCCGAAGGACACCACGCGGGTCAGCCCAGGCGAGCGTTCCAGCGCCTGCCGGACGACCGCCGGGCGGGCCGTGTCCGAGCGGCCGTGGTCGAGGTCGGCGCGGAACAGGACGTGGCTGATCCCCGAGCGGGCGAGCAGGTCGGCCAGGCCGGTCGAACCGGCGCCGGTGGCGAGCGTCGACTCGATCGCGTCCAGCAGCCGGATCGTGGCGGGCGGGGTGAACGGGATGGCGTTGCGGACCGCCCACCGGCTGTCCAGCAGCGGCTGGGCGATCTCGTCGGTGGTGCTGCCCCAGTCGTACGCGGGGAAGCGCGCGCCGGGGACGACGAGCACGCGTCCGCGTCCGGTGTTCGCGTCCAGCCAGTCGGTGGCCTCGTGCCAGTAGCCGGGCACGTCCTTCACCGCTCCCGGGGTGGCGAGGCCACCGGCGAGCGCCGGCGAGGCGACGCCCGCGACCGCGACCATCGCCGTGCCGGCGGTGAGCCAGGCCCGGGCGGTGGCACGACCGCGGCGCTGCTCGGGCGCGGTCCGGGCGGCGCGTACGGCGAGGCTGACCAGGTGCGCCAGGCCGAGCGCCAGCGGCAGGCGCAGCAGCACGTCGAACTTGTGCACGTTGCGCAGCGGGGCGCCGATGCCGTCGAGGAACTGCTGCTGCGGCCCGGCGAGGATGTTCGGCAGGTCGCCGGTGTGCCCGAGCCCGACGAGCGCGACGCCGACCAGCAGGCCGGTGATGAGGAACCGGCGGTGCGGCATGCCGCGCCGGGACAGGCCGAGCACGCCGAGCGCGGCGACCGCCAGGGTGGCCACGACGAGCAGCGTGTCGTTGGCCAGCCGGGCGCCGGCCGGGATGTTCGCGCCGAACGGGGAGGCCAGGTACGCGACCCAGTAGGAGGCGCCGCGCAGCGTCGTCACCGCGTCGGTGACGCTCGTGGTGTTGCGGGCGGTCTCGATGTAGTCCAGGAACGGCGGGCTGTACCGGCCGAGGACCAGCAGCGGGATCAGCCACCACGCGGTGGCCAGGGCGACCGCGCCGCACCAGGCCGCGAGGGCGGTGACGCGGCGGCGCAGCGGCCGGAGCGTGGCGAGCCAGAGCAGGGCGAGCGGCACCACGGCGGCGACGGCGGTGGCGTTGACGCCGCCCGCGCAGGCGACGGCGACCGCCGACCCGGCGACCGCACGCCGCAGCCGGGCGCCCCGGGCGAGCCCCACGAGCGGGATGAGCACCCACGGTGCGACGGCGCTGGGCCAGGACTCCACCGACGACCAGCCGAGCTGGGTCAGGATGCGCGGCGACAGCGCGAACGCGACACCGGCGATCATCCGGCCCGCGGGGCTGCCGATGCCGAGCCGGCCCGCCAGCCGCACCACACCGAGGTACGCGACGCAGAACAGCAGCGCCCACCAGAACCGCTGGACGATCCACGGCGCGATGCCCAGTTCCGTCCCGAGCAGGAAGAACGGGCCCATCGGCCAGAGATATCCGTACGCCTGGTTCTGGAGCTGGCCGAACGTGCCGGTGGGATCCCACAGGTGCAGCGAGCGCAGCAGCCAGCCCGCCGGGTTGACGTTCAGGTCGACCTTGGTGTCCGGTACGACCTGCCCGGGTGCCTGCTGGAAGGCGAGGGCGGTGAGCGCGAGGCAGATCGTCAGGTGCCGGAACCGTCGCGCCGTCTGCCGGGCACGGCCGGTCTCCCGGGCCGGGGTGTCCGTCCCCGTCGGCGACGTTGTCGTCCCGTCCGCACGCATTTTCGGCTCCCGTCTCCGCCGGCCGTACGCGCACCTGCAACATGACGCGTGTCGCGCGACGTTATCCGGACCGGACGCGCAGTGGCGACCTGGGGGCGCGGCGAGGCGTTATCAGGAGAACGGCCGTCCCCACGGCGTGTAAGCGTGTGGCAGGCTGCCGACCATGTCAATGCCACAAGCAGCGGCCGAGACGCATCCGGCAGCCGTCGGCGCGGAGGACGACGGACCCGGACCGATCGGTCGCTGGATCGCCGCCGACCGCGTCCGCGCGGTCGCGATCGCCCTCATCGTCGTGTCCGTCGCGTCGCGCGCCGGGCTGGCCGCCCGTGGCTGGTTCTCGCAGGACGAGTTCGTCATCGCCGCGCAGGTGCTCGACACCCGCCTGGACCCGGACTACCTGCTGGGCACGTTCAACAACCACCTCATGCCGGCCGGGCTGGCGGTCGCGTGGCTGATGGTCCGGGCGGCCGGTTTCGCCGGCTGGCCGTGGATCCTGCTGCTGGCGGCCGGGCAGGCGGCGGTGGGGATCGCCCTCTACCGGCTGCTGCGTGACCTGCTGCGGCCCGGTTGGGGGCTGCTGGTCCCGCTGAGCCTGTTCCTGTTCAGCCCGCTGACGCTCGAGGTGTCGTCGCTGTGGCTGGTCGGGCTGCTCGTGCTGCCGCCGCAGCTCGCCCTGGTCCTCGCGGTGGCGGCCCAGGTCCGCTACGTGCGTACCGGCCGTAGGCGGCACCTCGTGCTGGTGGCGTTCTGGGTGGTGTTCGGCCTGCTCTTCGACACCAAGGCGCTGCTGATCGTGCCGCTGCTGTTCCTGCTGACCGCGTTCCTGTTCACCAAGGGCCGCGCGTGGCGCAGCCTGGTGAGCACTGTCGTGCGGTTCTGGCCGGCGTGGCTGATGCTCACCGTGCTGTCCGGGGCGTACCTGGCGTACTACCTGACCCGCCCGGCCCGTGGGCTGGACGAGCCCACCTCGGTCGGGCAGGTCTTCTCCTTCCTCGGCGACCTGATCGGCGACACGGTGGTGCCGGGCCTGCTCGGCGGGCCGTGGCGCTGGACGTACGCCGGTGACGGGCCGCCGCTGTCCGACCCGTACGACATCGCGAAGTGGCTGTCGTGGGCGGTGCTCGCGGCGCTGATCGTGGTCACCGTGCGGCGGCGGCCGACCGCCGGGCGGGCCTGGCTGCTGCTCGCCTGCTACCTCGGCCTGGTCGCGGCGCTGTTCGCGGTGACCCGGCTCGGCGGACCGTTGGGACCGCTGGTCGGCGTCGTCCCCCGGTACGTCGCGGACGTGGTGCTGGTGGCCGCGATCTGCGTCGGGGTGGCGCTGCTCGGGATGAAGGACAGCGACGAGGACGACGTCTCCGCGTGGCCGCTGCCGACCGTGCTGCGGGAGCCGGGCGCCTTCGCGGTCGGCCTGGTCTCGATGGTCGTGCTGCTGGCCACCATCGGCGTGGGCACGCTGTGGAGCACCGCGCGGTTCGGCGACAACTGGAGCACCAAGCACGGGCGGGACTACCTGGCCACGACGCAGGCCGAGCTGGCCGCCGCGCCGCCGGGCACCGTCTTCTTCGACACGACCGTCCCGGACCGGGTCGTGGCCGGATACTTCTGGCCGGACAACCTCCAGTCCCACTTCTTCCGTCCGGCCCAGCGTCGGCCGACGTTCGTGACGATGAGCGAGAAGCCGTCGACGTTCGACGAGAACGGCCGGATCCGGCCGGTCGTGGTCGAGGGGCGCAAGGTCGCGCCCGGCACCGTGGAGGGCTGCGGGCACCTGGCCGAGGGCGGCCGGACCGCCCGGATCCCGATGGACGGCTACCTGGTGGAGTGGCCGTACGTGGTGCACTTCGGCTACGTCGGCTCCGGTGACTCGACGGCGGTGTTCAAGCTCGGCGACGCCACCCGCGAGATCACGCTGAAGGAAGGGCTGAACGACGTGTTCTTCATGCTCGAGGGCGCCGGCTCCGCCGTCGAGCTGACCGTGAACACGCCGGGCGTCCGGCTGTGCACCAACCTGATCACCATCGGCCGGGCGGTGCCGAAGCCGTAATGACCGGACGTCCCGCCGAGGCCGGCGGCCCCGCGCTCCGGCGGTGGCGGGAGACGCTGCCGCTGTACCTCGTGGCGGTCGTCGTCACCGCGTTGATCCTGGCGCCGCTCGTGGCGCCGGGCTACGCGCTGCGGTACGACATGGTGTTCGTCCCCCGGCAGCCGCTGAGCTGGGATCTGGTGGCCCCGGCGCAGAGCCTGCCCCGGGCGGTGCCGATGGACGCGCTGGTCTCGCTGGTGACCCAGCTCGTGCCGGGCTGGGTGGTGCAGCGGGTGGCGCTGGCCGGTGCGGTCCTGTTCGCCGCAGTGGGCGCCGGACGGCTGGTGCCGACGCAGCGGCGTGCGGTGCAACTCGTGGCCGCCGTGGCGTACGCGTGGACGCCGTACCTGGCTGAGCGGCTGCTGATCGGGCAGTGGGGGCTGCTGCTGGCGTACGCCGCACTGCCGTGGCTGGTGCGGGCGGCGCTGGACCTGCGGGCGGGCCGTGACGGCGCGCTCGCCCGGGTGGTGCTGCTCGCCGCGCCCGCCGCGATCACCCCGACCGGTGGCCTGATCGCGCTGGCGACGGTGCTGGTGCTGGCGGCGGACCGGGCCCGGCTCCGCCCGTCGGCGGTCGCGGTGGGCGGTGTCGCGCTGCTGAACGCCCCGTGGATCGTGGCGGCCCTGGTCACCGGCGCGGGTGGCACGTCCGACCCGGCGGGTGTGGCGGCGTTCTCGGCGCGCGCCGAGAACTGGGCCGGCCCGCTGGTGGCGCTCGCGGGCACCGGCGGCATCTGGAACGTGCAGGCGACCCCGTCCAGCCGGTCCGCCACGCTGGCCCCGCTGGCGACTGTGGTGCTCGTGGTCCTGGCGGTGGCCGGCGCGGGCCTGCTGCGGCGCCGGCTGCCGGCGGGCGCGGCGGTACGGCTGGGCGTGCTGGCCGGCGGCGGGTACCTGCTGGCCGCCCTCGCCGTGCTGCCCGGCGGGAACGCGGCGCTGAGCTGGGCGGTGGCGCACGTGCCGGGCGCGGGACTGCTCCGCGACGGGCAGAAGTTCCTCGCGCCGTACGCCCTCGTGCTGGTGGTGTGCGCGGCGCTGGGCGCCGAGCGGCTGGTGGCCCGGATCGACCGGGAGGTCGGCGGGATCGTGCTGGCCGGGCTGCTGCTCCTGCCGGTGGCCGCGATGCCGGACCTGGCGTTCGGCGGCGCCGGCCGGATCAGCCCGGTGCGCTACCCGGCGGACTGGCGGGCGGTCGCCGAGCGCCTGCCCGACGACCCGGGGGAGGTCCTCGCCCTGCCGCTGACCACCTACCGGGCCTATCCGTGGAACCCGGGGCGGGTGGTGCTCGACCCGGCGCCCCGCTATCTGCCGGGAACCGTGCTCACCGACGACACGCTGGTGGTCGACGACGTCGCGGTGGCCGGGGAGAATCCGCGCCTGCGCGAGGTGCGCCGGGCGCTCGCCGAGGGGCGGCCCGTCTCGGCCACCGGGGTGGGCTGGGTGGTGGTGCAGCACGGTACGCCGAGCACAGTGGACCCGGCCGTTCTGACCGGTCTCGACCTCCGGTACGAGGGGGAGTCGCTGAGCCTCTACCGGAACCCGGCCGCCTCGGGTTCGCCGCCGCGGACCGGAGCGAGCCGCTGGCTGGTCGTGCTGGCGTGCGGAACTGCCGTTCTGGCGGTCATGGCTGCCGCCTTTTCGACCCTACGCCGGCGAGCTACTGCGTGGTAACGTCCGCTCGCACGTCTCACCATCGGAGGAATGGCATGCGTAGAGCTTTGACCCTTGTCGTGTCCGGCCTGGTGGCGGCGTTGCTCGGGGTCCTGGCCCTCGGCGGGCTCTCGGCCGCCGCGACCGCCACGGCCGAGGAGGCCGCGACCGAGGCGCGCAACGCCACGGAGGCGGCCAAGCGGGCCGGGAAGCAGGACCCGTACGCCCCCGAGGTCTACGGCAACAGGTAGGACGGGTCGCCCCGCCGCTGGACCGGGCGGGGCGAGTCCGCAGTCTCCAGCAGGGTCGCGAAGCGTTCCCCCGCCACCGGCCAGGTGAAGTTCGCCGCGTGCCGCCGGGCCTGGGCGCCCATCTCCTGACGCATCTCGTCGTCGTGCAGCAGCGCGCGCACCTTCGCCAGGTAGTCGTCGATGTCGTCGGCCAGCAGGCCGGTACGCCCGTCCACCACCGCCTCCGCGACGCCGCCCGCCTCCCGGAACGCCACTGTCGGCGTACCCGCCGCGCCGGCCTCCACGATCGTCAGCCCCCAGCCCTCCTTGAGTGACGGCGTCAGGGCGACCCAGGCCGAGGCGAGCAGCGCGGCCTTCTCCTCCTCTGTCACGAAGCCCCGGAAGTCCACCCGGTCGGCGATGTCCAGCTCGTCGGCGACCTCACGCAGGTGCGATTCCCACCAGCCCTGACCGGCGACCACCAGCCGGAGCTGGGGCAGCTCGTCGGCGAGCGCCGCGACCGCACGCAGCGCCACCTCCACCCGCTTGTGCGGCACCAGCCGGTTCAGCGTCACGAGCAGGGGGAACGGGGCGCGCTCGGCGTCGGTGCGGGGCAGCTCCGGCGTGCCGTTGTAGACCACCGACACCTGCTCCGGTGGTACGCCGAGGGTGGCGAGTTCGCGCCGGGTCGCCTCGGACACGGTGACGTACCGGCAGCGCCGGTAGACGCGTACCGCAAGCGACGACTCGACCCACCAGCCGAACCGGGCGGCCCACTGCGGCAGGACCACCGGCCACTGCTCGCGGTGCACGTGGTGGATCAGCTTGACCACCGGGCGCCGGGCCCAGAGCGGGGAGAGGAACGGCAGGCCGTTGCAGACGTCGACGAGGATGTCCGGCCGGCCGCCCCGGCGTGCGGCGAGCGGGCCGAGGCCGAACGCCCCGGCCAGGTAGCAGAGCGCGGCCCACACGTAGACGGTGTGCCGGCCACCGCGCCGGACGAACCGGATGCCCTCGTCGTTCACCTCGTCGGCGGGAGCCTCGCGGTGCGCGGCGCAGAACAGGGTGGCGCGGAATCCGCGCGCCACCAGCTCGGCGGCGATCCGTTCCACGTACACCTCGGAACCGCCGCCCTCGGGGTTGCGAGTGTCTCGCCAGTTGAGGAACAGCACGTGTCCGGGCATGCCGAAGCGACGCTCCACGCGAACCCTACTCTCAAGTAATTTAGCGGTGCGCGTCACATTAAGGGCTGGGACTTGCGCCCGGCAATGCCCCGAGTGGCGGCGTTGAGCCGCCGGGCGTCGCGGTATGACGATCGGTGTTCGGTCGGTGACCGTCAGGCGGGCGCCGCGACGTCCGGCGTGGTGGCGGCCGGTGTCCCCGGCGCCGGTCCGCGTCCGGTCGGCCGGCGGCGGCGTTGCGTGCCGAGCATCTGAAGCGGGCGCTCGACGCCGTAGTAGCTGGCCGCCGCGTACATCAGCCCGAAGATCATGGTCAGGGCGAAGACGTCGACGAAATCGCCGGTGAACAGCGGCCGGTCCTCGAGCAGGTAGATCAGCTCGATGACCAGCGGGTGCCACAGGAACAGGCCGTAGGAGACGTGGCCCATCCAGCGTGCCCAACCGCTGCTGAAGGCCTCCTTGGCCCGGGTCTGCCCGCCGAACGCCACCGGGATCGTGATCAGGACGGCGATCAGGAGGTAGAGAGCCAGCTTGGTGCCGAACTCGGTGGCGGTCGGGCTGGTCAGGTCGCGCGGGCCGGCGATCGGCGTCGTCGCGATCGCCATCACCGCGACCGCTGCCGCCCAGCAGGCGAGCGGTGCCGAGGCGAGGTCGTCGAGCACGCGGAAGGCGGCCGGCGCGGTGCCGGTACGCAGAGCCACGTGCGCCGCGGCCAGCGCCATGCCGCCGCCGAACCAGGCGCCGTACGACGGGAACCACATCGTGTGCAGCGCGCCGTCGAGCCAGCCGGCGCCCATCATGGCGACCCACGCGAGGGTCAGCAGCGCCCCGGAGGAGGCGAGCAGCACGGTGCGGACGGGACGCCACGTCCGGCCCACGGCGAGCACGGCGAGCAGCGGCAGGAGCAGGTAGAAGACGACCTCGGTGGCGAGGCTCCAGGTCTGGCTGAGCCCGTGCCCGAGCTGGCCGGCTTCGTAGATCTGGGTGAGCGTGAGGTGGCGCAGCCAGTCACCGGCCGACACCGGGTGGTTGCCGGGCAGGACGACGAAACAGACCACCACCGCCAGCCAGTACGCGGGCAGGATTCGCAGCGCCCGGCGCCAGAAGTACCGCTCGGTGCGGGGCCGCGGCCGTCCGGTGGCGACGCTGAGCGCCCACGGGCGGAACAGCAGGAAGCCGGAGAGCACGAAGAAGATCGCCACGCCCACGTCCAGGCGCGCCAACCAGCCGCCCCACGTGGTGTTCATGGTGACGGCGGTCTGGAAGCCGACGTGGTGACCGACGACCGCCACCGCGCCGATCGCTCGCAGCGCGTCGAGGGCGGGAAGACGGCCCGTTACCGGTGGCTCCGGGATTGTTGGCGTGGTGGCTGTGGACATCTGGACATCCAGGGGGTCGCTTTTGCAGGTGACTGGGGAGTAACCTCCCGCCAATGCTAAGGATCGGGTGCCCCGGACGACAGACCGCAGGGCGGCAGGTTACAGGAGGATGAGTGAAGCTTCGCGTGGGCGCCGCGCTCTTCGGGCTAGGTGTCTTGTTGCTGGTCTTCGCGGCCGGGCTGCCGTTCTACGTGGCCCCCGCCGTGACCAAGCTGCCCTATGACCTGGAACCAACGACGTCCGTCGCGGAGGCGAAGGGCGCGAAGTTCCTACAGATCAAGTCCGAAGCCGGCGCGGTGAGCATCGAGGTGCCGCAGGCCGATCTCGTATCGAGCATCGAGGTCATCCCGCAGCCGGAGGACACCAAGGACCGCGTGCCCAAGGAGCTGAAGGGCGACGCGGTCATCTGGAACGTCTTCCAGACGGTCAAGCGCAGCGACAACCAGGATGTGATCAGCCAGTACAGCACCGAGCTGGCGCTCTACCGGATCTCCGGCGCGGCGGCGCCGTGGGACGAGCAGTGGCTCAACGAGTCCGGCGCGGAGCAGACCCCGGTCGGCAACGTGCGTTACTCGGGCCAGATCTACAAGTTCCCGTTCGGCACCGGCAAGCGTGACTACCAGGTGTTCGACCGCGACCTGAAGAAGACGTTCCCGGCGCGGTTCACCGGCACCGAGAAGATCAAGGGCGTCGAGACGTACCGCTTCGAGCAGCGGATCGAGAACGAGCCGCTGAACACCCCGGCGGACAGCGTCAAGACGCTGCTGGGCAAGTTCGCCCCCACCGCGACCAGCGGCCAGGTCGTCTACAGCAACACCCGTACGCTCTGGGTCGACCCGGTGACCGGCGCCTACATCAAGGTGCGCGAGCAGCAGTACAAGGAGCTGCGTCCGGACACCGGCGCCCCGACCGTGCTGCTGGACGCGGACTTCAACTACAACGACGACACGATCAGCCGCAGCGTCGAGACGGTGAAGGACAACCGTTTCAAGATCGGCATGATCAGTGTCTGGGGCCCGATCATCGCCGGCGTGCTCGGCCTGATCGCCCTGATCGCGGGCGTGTGGCTGGTGACCCGGCCCAAGGGCGACGGCAACGCCCGGCACCGCGCGGACGCGCCGACCTCCGACCCGACGCCCACCCGCGTCGACCAGGAGCCCGTGGGTGGCCCGCTCGACGACGAGATCCCGCCGGCGTCGACGAACTGGCGGTCCGACGACCCGTCGGTGCCGGCCCAGCGTTCGGGCGCCGGTGAGGTGGAGCGCCGCTGACCGGTGAGCCGGAAGCACGACGGAGGGGTGGACCGCATCGCGGCCCACCCCTCCGTCGTGAAGATCTCCCATGCGGGCGAACCTACTTTACATTCGTTACTCGATTGTAACGGCGAGATATCCGGTGACTTTCCGTCGCGCTCACCGTCATCTATGCCCGGTTTGCCGCGACATTTCGCCCCTTAGGCAGCCCTTGGCCTGGCATTTCGTGACGCGTGGTCACCTCCCCGTCTCACCCCGGTGTTACCGCCGGGTAATCGGGGGGTTGTGAGCTGCACCGCATCGGGTGCACGATCAGGCTCGATCGTTACCCGTCGGTAACAGAGGACGGGCCCGGCGCGGGCCGCCGGTTCCCCACCGGCCGCCGCGCACATTCGTTCGAGGAGGAACCCGTGCAGAATCGGCTCGACAACCAGGGTCGTACCCGGTGGCGGCGGTTCGCCGCCATGATCGTGCCCACCACGGCCGCCGCCGGTGCCATCCTGTTCGGCATGTCGACCGGCGCCATCGCCTCCGACATCACCGTGTCCGGGCAGACGTTCAAGATCGGCGCCGACCGCCTGGAGGGTGAGGGCTTCAAGCAGTACGGCGGCATCGTCCGCGAGAAGGGCGAGGACGGGAAGGCCGGCGCGACCCGCCCGGTCGCGATGGCCGAGATCAGCAGCGCGGAGCTGTACAAGCTCTGCCAGTCCGTCCGCGCCGACCTGCCCGGCCTGCCGGTGGTGCTCACCATCAACGCCGGTGAGGGCAAGGAGCCCGCCCGGGCCAAGGACCTCGTGATCGCGATGGACTCGCTCGAGGGCAACGCGACCTTCACCAACATCAAGATCGGACGCGACGCCAGCGACCTCAACCCGACGGCGCAGCGCGGCTCGTTCGGCCAGAACTCCGACCGGGTGACCATCCGTGACCTGAAGCAGGTGTCCCGCTACACCACCTCCTCGACGTTCAACCTGGTCGGGCTGCGGCTCAAGGTCAACGTGGGCGACGACGCCAAGGGCAAGGAGTGCTTCTGAGCTGAGCACGGCCCGCGGTGGCCGACCACCGCGGGCCCGCCCGACCGTCCCCGTCCCCGCTCCGCCAGGAGGAGTACGTGACAACCGTCGACCCGTCCCACGCCCGGCCCGGCACCGCGGCCCGGGCATGGCGGACCTTCCGCCGCTGGCAGCGGAGCCGGCCGTTCTGGGGTGGCCTGTTGATCATCCTGGCCGGGGTGGAGATGCTCGCCTCCACCCGGTTGACCCTCAACGGCCTGAGCTTCAGCAGCGGCGCCACCGGCCTGCTCTCGCTGCTGATCCCGGGCATCCTGGTGACCTGCGGGGTGCTGCTCTGGCTCAGCCCGCCGCAGCGGCTGTTCTACTCCATCGTCGCGGCGATCACCGCCGTCTACTCCCTGATCGGGCTCAACCTCGGCGGCTTCTTCCTCGGCCTGCTGCTCGGCATCGTGGGCAGCGCGCTCGCGTTCGCCTGGGTGCCGACCCCTCCGGCTGGTCCCGCCGGTCCGGCCGCCGACGAACCCGACACCGAGGCGGACGCCGAACCCGGCACCGCCGCGGACGCCGAGGCCGACACCGTCGTGGACGCGCAGCCCGTGGACACGCAGCCCGCGGACGAGCGACCGACCGTCGAGGTGCCGGCCGGCGTACGGCCGGCCGTCGAGCAGCCGACTGCCGAGCGGCCGGGCGGGGAGCGGCCGGTCCCTCGGCAGTCGGTGAACGGGCAGGCGGCCGGATCCGACGGCGGGCCGCCGGAGTGGGCGGGCCGTTCGGCGGACCCGCGCGCCTTCGGCATCGTCCTCGTGGTGCTCGGCCTCGCCACCGCCGGCCTCGCCGTGCAGCCGCGCGCGGTGCAGGCCGCCCCGAGCAAGCCCGCCGCCACTGCCTGCCCGTCGAAGCCCGCCACGCCGGCGCCCGGCGCGAGCGCGCCCACGGCGACGCCCACCCCGTCGCCGAGCGCGAGCCCGACGCGGGCGGGCAACATCATCACCGACTTCTTCGAGGGGATCGGTGACCTGTTCAAGGGCAGCAGCAAGAAGAGCGAGACGCCCTCGCCCACGCCGACCGCGAGCGGATCGGCGGCCCCGACGAGCAAGCCGACGGCCCGTCCCGGGTCGACCGAGTGCCCGGCGCCGGACAAGCCGGGCAAGGTGGACCCGGCGAAGCCCGGCAAGGTGGAACCGGGCAAGCCCCTGCCGCGTATCGCCGCGGACCCGGGCCTGCCGAAGGTGGGCCGGACGCCGTCGAAGCTGACCGGCTCCAAGGTGGCCATGACCGGGCTGCGGTTCGAGGGGATCACCGACCTGCAGACCGAGCAGGGTGCGCTCAAGGTGCTGAAGTTCAGCATGAAGGAGGCGGTGACCGACGACTTCCTGCTGGTCGCCGACGGTCCACTCGGTCGCACCCAGCGGTACGTGACCCCTCAGCTCGTCGTCCGCGACGACGTCGCGTTCTACTGCACCCGGTTCGTCGGCAAGCTCGCCGGCATCAAGCTGACGCTGACCCCGGACCTGCCGTTCCCGGACGGGCTGCCGGTCACGCTGCCCTTCAAGGTGACGTTCACCGACCCGGTCATCGACCTGGCGTACGTCACCAGCAACACGTTGACCGGCGAGCCGCTGCGGTTGACCCTCGGCGCGTAGGGCGACGGGTGCCGGCGGACGCACCGCCGGCACCCGGACCACGGCTCAGAGCCGGGCCAGCGCCTTGCGCAGCGGGTCCAGCCCCAGCGAGCCCAGGTCGAGCGCCTGGCGGTGGAACTCCTTGAGGTCGAAGTCGGCTCCCTTGCGGGCCTTCGCGTCCTCCCGGGCCTGCAACCAGATCCGCTCGCCCACCTTGTACGAGGGGGCCTGCCCGGGCCAGCCCAGGTAGCGGTTCAGCTCGAAGCGCAGGTTCTCGTCCGGCACGCGGCAGTGCGCCCGCATGAACTCCCAGCCCAGCTCCGGCGTCCACCGCTCGCCCGGGTGGAAGCCGAACGGGTTGTCCTTCGGGATCTCCAGCTCCAGGTGCATGCCGATGTCCACGATGACCCGGGCCGCGCGCAGCGCCTGCCCGTCGAGCATGCCGAGCCGGTCACCCGGGTCGTCGAGGTAGCCCAGCTCGTCCATCAGCCGCTCGGAGTAGAGCGCCCAGCCCTCGCCGTGCCCGGAGACCCAGCACAGCAGCCGCTGCCAGCGGTTGAGCAGGTCGGCTCGGACGGCGGTCTGGGCGACCTGGAGGTGGTGACCCGGCACGCCTTCGTGGTAGACGGTGGTCACCTCGCGCCAGGTGGAGAAGTCGGTGATGCCCTGCGGCACCGCCCACCACATCCGTCCCGGCCGGGAGAAGTCCTCGCTCGGGCCGGTGTAGTAGATGGCGCCGTCGCTCGTCGGCGCGAGGCAGCACTCGATCCGGCGTACCTGCTCCGGGATGTCGAAGTGGGTGCCGTTCAGCTCGGTGATCGCCCTGTCGGCGAGCGCCTGCATCCAGTCCCGGAACGCCTCCTTGCCGCGTACCGTCCGCGCCGGGTCGGCGTCGAGCGCGCGTACCGCGTCGTCGACCGAGGCGCCGCGCCCGGCGATCCGCGCGGCCACCGCGCGCATCTCGGCCTCCAGCCGGGCCAGCTCGGCGAAACCCCAGGCGTACGTCTCGTCCAGATCGACAGTCGCGCCGAGGAAGTACTGCGAGGCCAGCTCGTAGCGCTCCCGCCCGGCGGCCTGCTTCTCCCGGCCCACCGGCGCCAGCTCGGTGCGCAGGAACTGCCCGAACTCGGCGGTGGCGGCGGTCGCGGCGGCGGCGCCCTTGCGCAGCTCCGCGCCGAGCGCGCCGTCGGCGTCGATCCGCTCGACCAGCCCGTGGAAGAAGTTGTCGCCCTCCGGGTCGACCCAGACGTCGCACTGCTTGGCGACCTCGACGAGCTGCACCCGCGAGCTGACCCGTCCCGCGGCGGCGGCCTCGCGCAGCGTCCGCTTGTAGCCGTCCAGCGCGGACGCGAAACGGTTGAGCCGCGCGGCCACGTTCGCCCGGGCTTCCTCGCCGTCGGTCGGCATGAGGTCGAAGACCATCCGGATCTCGTGCAGTCCGCTCGCAATCACGTTGACCTCGCTGCCGGTCTCGCCCGCGTCGTAGCGGGCCAGCTCCAGGCCGAGGCGCTCCTGCATGGCCTCCTGGGCGGTCCGCTCCGCCTCGGTCTCCGGCTCGGTCACGTCGAGTTCGCCGAGCGTGCGGCGGGCCAGGTCGGCGCGGGCGGCGTAACCCTCGGGCGACAGGTCGTCGAGCTGGTCGTCGTAGCCGGCGATGCCGACGTAGGTGGCGCCGGTCGGGCTCAGCGGCGCCCACTCGGCCACGTACCGGTTGGCGAGGTCATCGATTCGTCCCACGAGGCGACCCTACGTGACCCCGCATCCGGAATACCGCGCGACTTCGTCGTACCTCTGCGGCAGAGTGTCATGGGTGACCGTCGAGATCACTCCTGACCGGGCCCCGGTGCGCAGCTGGCTGCCCGGGTTCGTCGCACTCGCCGCCATCTGGGGTTCCAGCTTCCTGTTCATCAAGGTGGGCGTGGCCGAGCTGCACCCCGTGCACCTCACCCTCTACCGGGTGGCCACCGGCGCGCTGACGCTGCTCGTGGTGCTCGCGGTGCTGCGCGACCGGCTGCCCCGCGAGCCCCGGGTCTGGGCGCACATGCTCGTGGTGGCCGCGTTCGGCGTGGCGGTGCCGTTCACGCTGTTCGGCTACGGCGAGCAGCGGGTCGAGTCGATGCTCGCCGGCATCTGGAACGCCACCACGCCACTGATCGTGCTGCCGCTGGCGGTGCTGGTGTTCCGCACCGAGCGGCTGACCGCCCGGCGGGCGGTCGGGCTGGGGCTGGGCTTCGTCGGCGTCCTGGTGGTGCTCGGCGTCTGGGAGGGCGTGGGCGGTGCCCACTTCGTCGGCCAGCTCATGTGCTTCGGCGCGGCGGCCTGCTACGGGCTGGCGATCCCGTACCAGAAGAAGTTCGTCGCGGGCAGCGCGTACTCCGGCCTTTCGCTGTCGGCGGCCCAGCTGCTGGTGGCGACCGCGCAGCTCGCGCTGGTCGCGCCGTTCGTCGGCACGCCGCCGTCACCGCTCGACCTCTCCCCGCGCGTGGCGGCGAGCGTGCTGGCGCTCGGCGCGCTCGGCACCGGGCTCGCCTTCGTCATCAACATGCGCAACATCCGGCTGGCCGGGGCCAGCACGGCGTCCACAGTGACCTACCTGATCCCGGTGTTCGCGGTGCTCGTCGGGGCGGTGGTGCTGGGCGAGCGGATGAACTGGCACCAACCGGTCGGCGCGTTCGTGGTGCTCGTCGGCGTCGCGGTCGCCCAGGGCCTGTTCGGGCGGCGCCGCCCGCGCCCGGACGCGGTGACACCCACCACCCGTCCGGCCGAAGCGGCCACCAGGGGCTGACCGTCAGCCGCGGCCGGCCGTCCACTTCACCAGACGGTCGGCCGTCCAGGTGTTCACCACCCGCTTCGCCGGTACGCCGCACAGCGCGGCCCGCTCGCAGCCGAAGCGCTGCCAGTCGAGCTGGCCAGGCGCGTGCGCGTCGGTGTCGATCGCGAACCGGCACCCGGCCTCCAGCGCGAGGCGGATCAGACGCTTCGGCGGGTCCTGCCGCTCCGGCCGGGAGTTGATCTCGACGGCCACGTCGTGCTCGGCGCAGGCGGCGAAGACGGCGTCCGCGTCGAACTCGCTCTCCTTGCGGGTACGCGCCCGGTGCCCCTTGTCGCCGGGCCCGGTCACCCCGGCGGGCCGGGAGGAGACCATCCGGCCGGTGCAGTGGCCGAGGATGTCCAGGTGCGGGTTCGCGATCGCGGTCAGCATCCGGCGGGTCATCTTCGCCCGGTCGTCATTCAGGCCGCTGTGCACCGAGCCGACCACCACGTCCAGGCGGGCCAGCAGGTCCTCGTCCTGGTCGAGTGAGCCGTCGGCGAGGATGTCCACCTCGATGCCGGTGAGGATCCGGAAGCCCTTCGGCAGCGCCTCGTTGACGGCGGCGACATGGTCGAGCTGCTTGCGCAGCCGCGCCGCGGTCAGGCCGCGGGCCACAGTCAGCCGGGGCGAGTGGTCGGTGAGCACGAGGTATTCGTGACCCAGCTCGACCGCGGCCAGCGCCATCTCCTCGATCGGTGAGCCACCGTCGGACCAGTCCGAGTGGGTGTGGCAGTCGCCGCGCAGCGCGTCCCGCAGCTTCGCCGCCGCCTCGTCCAGGTCGGTGCCCTCCGTCGCCAGCAACCGGCGCAGGTAGACCGGTTCCTCGCCGGCCAGCGACTCGGCCACGCAGCGGGCGGTGACGTCACCGACGCCGGACAGCTCGGTCAGCTTGCCGGTGCGGGCCCGCTCGGTCACCTCGGCGGCGGGCAGCGCGCCCAGCGTCTTCGCCGCCGACCGGAACGCCCGGACCCGGTACGTGGCCTCGTTGGCCCGTTCCAGCAGGAACGCGATCCGGCGCAGGTCGGCGATGGGATCCCGGGCAGTCATGTCCTGGAACCTACGCGCATTCGTCGCCCGCCGGGTGACCCCGCACCGCGAGCCGGTCAGCCGCCGCGCGCCTACCGGCCGGGCGCGGCCGGACAGCCGTGCTTGCGCTGCCAGGCGGTGACCTCGGTGACCGGGGAGCGGTTGCCGCCCTTGCGCCACGAGTTGAGGTACGGCGCCGGCCAGACCACTCCCCGGCGGATCCACCAGTCGTCAGCGCCCGTGCACTTCGGGGAGAGCCCGAAGTGCAGGTGGCAGACGTTGTTGGCGTTGCCGGTGCGGCCCACCTTCCCGAGCTGCTGCCCGGCGCGTACGCGTACCCCGGCGTCGACCCCGGCGGCGATCGCGCTCAGGTGCGAGCCGTAGTAGCGCACCCCGTCGTCGCCGAGCAGCGAGACCGAGAGCCCGCCGTTGTTCGGGCCCAGCGGCCCGCGCTTGTCGAACCTGTCGACGCGGCTCACCTCCAGCACCACGCCGTCGGTGACCGCCACCACCGGTTCCCCGCAGTCGGCGAACACGTCGGTGCCCGGGTAGCCGCCGTGCGTCGGGTGGTAGTCGACGTTGCCGGCCCGCACCGGGAAGACCCGCTTCAGGTCCGTGCGGGCCGGCGACGGCGCGGCGGACGAGGAGGCGGCTGGTGGCGGGGCCGGGTCGGCGGGCTGCGCGGCCGTCGTCATCGGGCTCGGCTCCTGCCACCTGTCGGCGCGCCCGGTGGTGGCGCCGCACCCGGCGGCGGCGAGCGCCGCGACGAGCAGCAGGACCGGGTACGCCGGCCGCGTCCGGCGTCCGATCGATGGCGAGCGCATCCGGTCATCCTGACAGACCACTACCGTAGGGACGAATGCCGAGCACGGGACGGGTGATCCGGGAAGGGGCGGCGGTGACGCACGGATGGCACGGCGGACCCGAGGGGACCGGTCCGGGGGCGTTCCCGCCACCGCGTACACCCTCCGGGCTGTTCCCGTCGAGCACGTCGATGCGGCCCAGCTATCGCGAGCCGTACCCGATCACCGGCGCCGGCGTCGCAGCCGGCGCGCTCGTCGCGTTCGCCTGGTTGCTGTTGTTCGGGCTGCTCGGCGGCGGCGTGGCCGGATACGCCTGGTGGACGCTGCTGGCCGGCGGCCTGGCGTGGATGGCCGCCGCGGTGCTGGTCCGTCACGGCGACCGGGGGGTGGCGACGGGCGTCGCGATCGTCACCGCCGGTGGTTGGAGCATCGCCGCCGCGATCGTCGCGATGCGCTGGGCGCAGACCGGGGACTGGCCGCTCTGGTGACCTTCGGTGCCGGTTTCGCTGCGTAGCGAAGGCCACCTTGACGTACGCCTGAGGACGGTCCACGCTCGCGGTATGGCCTGGACCACACCGCCGCGGCTCGACCCCGAGCGGAGCCGCCGTCGCCTGCAACTCCTCGCCGAGTTGGCCGGTGCCCGTGCGGTACAGCAGCGGCAACGGCCGCAGCGGGCCCGCACCGAGCGACTGCGCCAACTCATCGCCACCCGCCGGCGCGTCGTCGGCTGACCGGCTTTCTCTTCAGGAACGGCCGGCCCATACGGGGCGTTGACCGCTCGCCCGCCGACCCGACCGGTTAACGTGCATCGCGTGACGTGTCGGCGTGCTGCCGAGGCTGATTTGGGGGGACCGTGTCGTACTTCGCTGCTGCCGTGGCGCGCGTCGACGGCGGCTGGACCGCCGGTGAGGTGAGCCTGCGCGGTGTCACCGACATCGAGGAGGTGGCCGACCGGCTGCGCGACGTCGAGCCGGACGCCGACCTCTCGCTGCTGTTCGTCGAGGCCGACGACACGTACCTGGTCATCCTGCGCCTGGACGAGGGGGAGGACCTGCGGGTCTTCGGCTCGGACTCGGCGTACGCAGAGGAGTCCCGGCTGGGCGCGCTGCTCGTCGGCGACCTGAAGACCTCGGTGACCGGGCTGGAGGACGTCGACGAACCGCGCACCTCCACCGGCGACGACGACACCGAGCAGCCCGCCGTGGACCCGGAGGCCGACCCGGTCGGCGACGCGGATCTCCTCGCCGATCTGGGCATCCCGGCGCAGAAGCTGCTGGCGCTCTGCGCGCACGAGGGCTCCATGCCGGCCGACGTGACAGCCGAGATCTGCCAGGTGCTCGGCTGCGTGGACGAGGTCGAGGAGCTGCGTGAGGTCTGAGCCCGGGGAGTCAGTGACGCCCGGCGCCGCCGAACCGGCAGACGCGACCGACCCGTCGCTGGAGACCGTACGCCCGGGGCAGCCCACCCGCGGCCGGGCCGCGCGCGTCGGTCCCGGCGCCGACGAGGCGCTCGCCGACCCGGGCGCTGTGGGCCGCCGGCAGCGGCACGAGCTGTGGATGCGCCGGGCCCTCGAGGTCGCGGTGACCGGCCCGGACGGTGCGACCCCAGATGCCGACGACGTGCCGGTCGGCGCGGTGCTCTACGGCCCCGACGGCACCGAACTGGCGATCGGGCGCAACGAGCGGGAGCTGACCGGCGACCCGACCGCACACGCCGAGGTGCTGGCGCTGCGGCGGGCCGCGCAGCGGCTCGGCCGGTGGCGGCTGGACGACTGCACGCTCGTCGTGACGCTCGAACCGTGCACCATGTGCGCCGGGGCGATCGCCCTGGCCCGCGTCTCGACAGTGGTGTTCGGCGCGTGGGAACCCAAGACCGGCGCCGTCGGGTCACTCTGGGACGTGCTGCGCGACCGCCGCGTCACGCACCGCCCCGAGGTGTACGGAGGCGTGCTGGAACGCGAGAGCGCGGCGGTGCTGCGCGCCTTCTTCCGCTGAGGGGTTCTGGTTTTGTCTCAGGCGCCGGCCGGTGCGGGGCGCAGCAGCGTCGCGGCGATCGCGCGGCCGACCTCGGTCCAGGCGGTCGGACGCAGCGTGGCCGGGTCGAGCCGGACGATCGACCGGGTGCCGGTGGCGTGCACGCTGGCGCCGTCGGTCGAGCGGAACTCGAAGGCGTAACGGGCGCTGCTGGTGCCGAAGTGCTCCAGCCAGAAGTGCACGGCCACCGTGCCGACGCCGACGACCGGCGCCTGGTAGGTGATGGTGAACTCGCGGACCGCGTGGAACACGTCGGGTGCGGCGTGCACGTCGCCGCGGAAGGCGACGCCGCGCTCGGCCCAGTAGGGCGTCAAAGCGCGTTCCAGCAGCACGGCGTACCGGGCGTTGTGCAGGATGCCCATCGCGTCCAGGTCGTCGAAGTGCACAGGCACGTGCTCGACGTGCCCGAACTCCGCGACCGGCCGGTCGGTGGTGGCGTGGCTCATGACTGGCCTTCCGGTAGCAGGGCCGGATCCGGGCAGAGCGCCCGCAGCCGGTTCAGCAGGCCCTGGCGGGCGTGCCGGTAGGAGGCGTCCGGGTCGAGCAGACGGGACCGCATCACCGCGCTGATCCCCAGCGCGTCGATCTCGTACGCGAGCAGCGACACGTCCAGGTCGGCGGGGAGTTCGCCGAGGTCGACCGCCTCCTGGACGAGGCGCTCCAGCAGTGCGGTCCAGCGGGACAACGCGTCGGCGAGCCGGTCCCGGACCGGGCCGGGACGGGCGTTGTACTCGAACTCGGTGTTGGCGAAGAAGCAGCCGCCGGGCAGTACCCGGGCGGCGTAGAAGTCGATCCGGGCCTCGTGCAGCGCGCGCAGCCGGCGTACGCCCCGGGGTGCGTGCAGGGCGGGAGCGACGATCATCTCCTGCCACTGCGCCACCGCGCGGTCGACGGTGGCGAGTTGCAGTGCCTCCTTGGAGCGCCAGTGCGCGAAGAGGCCGGACTTGCTCACCTCCAGCCGATCGGCGAGCTGGGCCAGGGACAGACCGTGCAGGCCGACCTCGGTCGCCAGCGCCACTGCGGTGTCCAGCACCGCGGTGCGGGTGCGGTCGCCACGGGCGACGCGGCCGTCGGAGGTCATGCGCTCAGCCTAGGGGAAACAAGCACGACCGGTCGTATTTATTTTTGTGACGCCGGTAACGCGGACCGCCCCGCCACCGAGCGGTGACGGGGCGGTCCAGGTCGGTCGGGGTCAGGCGATGATGGTGTCCAGCGCGATCTCGACCATCTGGCCGAACGTCTGCTCGCGCTCCTGCGACGTGGTCTTCTCGCCGGTCTTGATGTGGTCGCTGACGGTCAGGATGGTCAGCGCACGGGCCTTGAAACGCGCCGCGATCGTGTACAGCGCCGCCGACTCCATCTCCACCGCCAGCACGCCGTAGTCGGCGAGCCGGTCGTACAGGTCAGGCCGGTCCGTGTAGAAGGCGTCCGCCGCCAGGATCGGCCCAACCCGCATGCTGATGCCGCGCCGCTCGGCCACCTCGACCGAGGTACGCAGCAGGCCGAAGTCGGCCACCGGGGCGTAGTCGATCAGCCCGTCGAAGCGCATCCGGTTCATGTTCGAGTCGGTGGACGACCCGATCGCCGCCACCACGTCCCGCAGCTGCAGATCCTCGGTCAGGGCGCCGCAGGAGCCCACTCGGATCAGCGACTTCACGCCGTACTCGTTGACCAGCTCGTGGGCGTAGATCGAGGCGGACGGCATGCCCATGCCGGAGCCCTGGACGGACACGTCGACACCGTTCCACTTCCCGGTGAAGCCCAGCATGCCGCGCACCGTCGTGTAGCAGCGGGCCCCCTCCAGGTAGGTCTCCGCGATCCACTTGGCCCGCAGCGGGTCGCCCGGCATCAGGACCCGCTCGGCGATCTCTCCCGGCTCAGCGCCGATGTGCGTACTCATGGCAAAGATCCTGCCAGGCCGGGCCGAGGGATACCGGTTCGGCGTCCAAGCCGGCGGTCCTGTACCCTCGTCGGCGGTGGCGTGTCCGAGTGGCCTAAGGAGCACGCCTCGAAAGCGTGTGAGGGTTTACGCCCTCCGCGGGTTCAAATCCCGCCGCCACCGCCTTTGAAGAGGCGCAGCGCCCGGCAGTCCAGGAGGACTGATCCGGGCGCTTCGTCGTTTCCGGCTTTCTCGAGTCGCCGTCCGACTGATGCCGCTTGGTAGGCGGCGAGGCACCGGTTCGGTGACGCTCGTCAGTCACTTCGCCGCCGGGTGGTTGCCTCCTTGGCCAGCTCGTCGATGATCCATCGCAACGCCGAGACGGCCGCGGAGTACCGCAGGTAGCGAGGGTTCTGGTTCGACTTGGGCTCGCACTGCAGCCGCATTCGCCGAAGATCCTCAATCATCTGCTGGAGTCGCTCCTCCGGAGTCATGGCCGAAAGCCTGCCCGTTCGGCGTCGGGGAGGCAATGGTGGCAGCTCCGGGTAGACGCCGGATCCAGCGGGCACGAAAGCGCGATCTGGGGGCGACCTGTGGGCGGTCGGAATGAGTCGGCAATCTGCTACGCCTCTTCCTGAAAGGGGGGTTGCAGACATCGACGGAACTCCGCAGTGAACGGTACCCTTCGATGGGCTGTCTCAGAGATGGACGGAGGGCAGATGTCCCAGACCATCACTGTTGAGTTGATCAAAGCTGTGCCCGCGATTCTCTGGGTTGCCTTCGCCGCGCTGGTCTACCTTTCTCTTCGGAGCGCGATCATCCCGCAGATTAGCCGCCTTCACAGCGTGAAGACGCCAATGATCGAGCTCGGCTTCGCCGAGCAGTTACTGGTCGAAGCGGCGGCCCGGTCCGAGGCAAGCGCGCCACCTTCCGTCAGTGAGCAGCGCGCAGCCGTCTCACGGCTGCAACACGCGGCCGAAATCCTGCGAGGTGGCCGAATTCTCTGGGTTGATGACAACCCCGAATGGAACCTGCCTCTGATACAGCTTTTTCGGCGACTGGGCATGACCGTAGACACGTCGCGCTCCACGGACGAGGCGATCGCCAACCTTCGGAGCCGCCGCTACGACTTGATCCTCAGCGATATGCGGAGGGATACCGAACATCCGGCGCAGAGCGCGGGCATCACTCTGCTCGACGCCCTTGAGCGTCAGGGAGACCGAAGCCCTGTGATCATCGCCGCATCGAACTTCGATCCGCAGATCGGCGTTCATCCTGGAATCTTCGCCTACACCAACGCCGTCGACGACATCGTCCATTACGTCATCGACATCATGGAGCGCGTCAAGTTCGGCACCGCTTTCTGACTCGTAGTCCAGTGGCCCGGCTTGCAGTGCTTAGGCCGCCAGCCTGATTTGTCGCTCGTCATCTCTAGGACCGGTAGACGGTCAGCAGGGGCCGTAGCCCTCGTCGAAGAGGCGGCGGGCCCAGTCCGCGTACCCGGCGATGATCTCGCGGACGGTGACCCCGTCGTGCAGGAACAGGTACGCGCGGTCGCCGTCGCGGGCGAGCAGCCCGGCGAAGCGGTGACTGCCGGGCGGTGCCGGCAGGTCGACGGCGCCGGGGTACGCGGCGCGGACCTCGCCGACTGGCGCGCCGGCGCTGATGCCTTCGGGCGTGCTCATCGGGTCGTCGAGCCAGAGCAGGACGAGCCGGTCGTCGACGAAGATCGGGCTGACCGAACCGTGCCCGACCAGCGCGGGTCCGCATGCCTCCTCGTCGGCGCGCAGTACGCCGCGCCGGGTCAGGTCCGCCTCGGTGTCGCCGAACTCCGCGTTGCGCAGGCCCTCCAGGCTGACCACCTGAGCGGCGCCGACCGGGCGGGTGGGCCACTGTGGATGAACGCCGCTGCCGGCTGCGGACGCGGCAGCGAGCAGTGCGGCAATAAAGCCGAATTGTCGTAGTTTCATGCAATCCCCCAGTCACCAACGGGACCGGGGCGATGAGGTTGCTGTTGTTTGTCGGATTGGCGTAGTTCCCACTCCTCGGCCAGCTCGTCCCAGTAGTCGGCGGACAGGCCGCGCCGGCCGTGCATCAGCCAGCCGTCCGTGTCGCGCTCCAGGTGCAGGCCCAGCTCGGCGAACGGGTCGATCCACGCGCCCGGCTCCGCGCCCAGGCGGGCGAGCGCCGTGTTGATCGGCCACTCGGTACGCGGCCGGTCCAGCGCGGCGTCGTACCGCGGGCCCCAGCTCACCTCGCCGCCGAGCCACACCACCGCCGACTGGTGGCCCAGGCCGCCCGCGAACTCCGCCTCCAGGTACGCCACCGGGCCGCTCCTCGACCAGCGCGCCAGCACCTCCGCGAGCGGCGGCGAGAGCACCAGCCGGAACGGGCGCTCGGCGTGCGGCTCGTCGGTGGCGTAGTCCGGCAGGCCGCCGGTCAGTTCCTGCACGAGCTGCGGGGTGACAGGCAGCAGCGCGAAGTCCTGGCGGAGCGCGGCGAGCACCGCGTGGTCCAGGTCGGCGGTCTGCTCGCGAAGCAGCTCGACGTCGGCGACCACGGCGCTGAGCTGGTAACTCATCCGGTCCTCTCGGCGTCCACAGGCTGTGGATGGAACATGTGTACGACGGATTATGGGCCTCTCGGCGCGCTCGACGAGTGACGCGACCGATGCCCAACGTACGGGCGGAGCAGCGCTCGCGCATCATCGCGCCCGATACTCGCACTGCACGGTTGTCGGATCGGGGTGGCGGCGTTCGTAGCCGGGGTGACGGCGGCCCGGCCGACAGCCGACGAGAGCGAAAGAGGAACCGATGGCGCAGTACCTGATCTCCGTACTCGACGACAAGACCGGCTCGGCCACCGACGCGGAGATGGCCGCGATCGGTGAGTTCAACGAGCAGTTGCGAGCCGACGGCCACTGGGTCTTCGCCGGTGGGCTCGCGGCGCCGGAGACGGCCACCGTCGTGGACGCGCGGGGCGGGAGTCCGCTGCTCACCGACGGGCCCTACGTGGAGACGAAGGAGTACGTCGGCGGGTTCTGGATCATCGAGGCACCGGACTTCGATGTGGCGCTGCCGCTCGCCGCGCTGGCCTCGGAGCGGTGCAACAGGCGGGTAGAGCTGCGGCCGTTCCTGAGCGCGTGACAGACGTCGGCGAAGCGCTCACCCGGGTCCACCGCGAGGAGTGGGCCCGGGTCGTCGCCACGCTCGCCCGGCGCATCGGCGATCTCGACGTGGCCGAGGAGATGACCGCCGAGGCGTTCGCCGCCGCAGTCGAACGGTGGTCGGCCGACGGCGTACCGCCGAACCCCGGCGCGTGGCTCACCACCACCGCGTACCGGCGGGCCGTCGACCGGATCCGGCGCGAGAGCCGGCGGGACGACAAGCACCGGGAGGCGCTGATGCTGGCCGACGTCCCGGAACCGCTCGGTGTCATCGACGACGACCGGCTCCGCCTGATCTTCACCTGCTGCCACCCGGCGCTGGCCATCGAGGCGCGGGTGGCGCTGACGCTGCGCCTGGTCGGCGGGCTCACCGTGCCGGAGATCGCCCGGGCGTACCTGGTCCAGGAAGCCGCCATGAGCAGGCGGATCACCCGGGCCAAGACGAAGATCAAGGCGGCCGGGATCCCGTATCGAGTGCCGTCCCGCGAGGACCTGCCGGCCCGGGTCAGCGGTGTGCTCGCCGTCCTGTACCTGATCTTCAACGAGGGCTACCTCGCCTCCGACCCGGGCAAGGAGGCGGTGCGCGCCGACCTGACCGCCGAGGCGATCCGGCTCACCCGCCTGGTCCGTACGCTGCTGCCCGACGACCACGAGGCCACCGGACTCCTGGCGCTGATGCTGCTCAGCGAGGCCCGCCGCCCCGCCCGGGTCTCCGCGACGGGCGAACTCGTCGTCCTCGCCGAGCAGGACCGCAGCGCCTGGGACCACGAACTCATCGCCGAGGGCCACGCTCTGGTCCGCGCGTGCATCGCCGCCGGCCGCCCGCCGGGCCGCTACCAGATCCTCGCCGCGATAAACGCCGTACACACCGACGCCCGCGACGCGCGGGACACCGACTGGGCGCAGATCGCCGCGCTCTACGACCATCTGGTACGCGTCGACCCGTCGCCGATCGTGCGGCTCAACCGGGCCGTGGCGATCGCCGAACTGGACGGGCCGCAGGTCGCGCTGGCGGAGGTGGACGGGTTGCCGCTGGAGGGTTATCACGCGTACCACGCGACGCGCGCCGAGCTGTTGCGCCGGATGGGGCGAGGCGGAGAGGCGCGGGAGGCGTACGACCGGGCGATCAAGCTGGCGGGGAACAGCGCGGAGACGGCGTACCTGACGCGGCGACGGGACCAGTTGGGCGGCCGGTGAGTCTCGCCGCACGGTACGACTCAGGGCCGGTCCCGTGCGGGAGCCGACCCTGTCGTCTGCGAGCGGAGGATACGAGATTCGAACTCGTGAGGGTGTGAACCCAACACGCTTTCCAAGCGTGCGCCCTAGGCCTCTAGGCGAATCCTCCGCGAGCCAGGATACAGGTCTCCCGACGGCGGGCCACCCCACCCTCCCGGAAGATCCACAACCCTTCGGGTAGGCTTGGCGTCACCTCCCGTGCGGCGGTATCTCGTGAACCTCCCCAGGGCCGGAAGGCAGCAAGGATAAGCGAGCTCTGCCGGGTGCACGGGAGGCCTTTCTGTCTCCCGGGCCGGGTAACGTCGCTGCGGGTCGGGTCACGGGGTGGTGGGTGGTCACCCGGGGCCGACCGGCGCAGAATGGCTCTCCTCGAGAGGAGGCGGGACGGGTGGCACTGGCCCTTTACCGCAAGTACCGGCCGCGGACGTTCGCCGAGATGATCGGCCAGGAGCAGGTCACCGAGCCGCTGTCGCAGGCGCTGCGCAGCGGGCGGCTCAACCACGCCTACCTCTTCTCCGGTCCGCGGGGCTGCGGCAAGACCTCCAGCGCCCGGATCCTGGCCCGCTCCCTCAACTGTGAGCAGGGCCCCACCCCCGAGCCGTGCGGGCAGTGTGACTCGTGCCGCGGGCTGGCGCCCGACGGCGGCGGCTCGATCGACGTCATCGAGATCGACGCGGCCAGCCACGGTGGTGTCGACGACGCCCGTGAGCTGCGCGAGAAGGCGTTCTTCGCCCCGGCCCGCAGCCGCTTCAAGATCTACATCATCGACGAGGCGCACATGGTCTCGTCGGCCGGCTTCAACGCCCTGCTCAAGCTGGTCGAGGAGCCCCCGGAGTACGTCAAGTTCATCTTCGCCACCACCGAACCGGAGAAGGTCCTCGGCACGATCAAGTCGCGGACCCACCACTACCCGTTCCGGCTGTTCCCGCCGAAGGTGGTCCGCCCCTACCTCGAGCAGCTCTGCGAGGCGGAGGGCGTCAAGGTCGAGCCGGCGGTCTTCCCGCTGGTGGTGCGCGCCGGCGGCGGCAGCATGCGCGACAGCCTCTCCGTGCTCGACCAGCTCATCGCGGGCGCCGGCCCGGAGGGCGTCGACTACGCCCGGGCCGCCGCGCTGCTCGGGGTCACCGACGCCGCGCTGATCGACGAGATGTGCGACGCGCTCGCCGCCGGTGACGGCGCCGCCGCGTACGCCACAGTCGACCGGGTCGCCGAGGCCGGGCACGACTCGCGCCGCTTCGCCTCCGACCTGCTGGAACGCCTCCGCGACCTGATCGTCCTGCAGCAGGTGCCCGATGCCGCCGCCAGGGGCCTCATCGACGGCCCGGCCGACCAGATCGAGCGGATGGCCGCCCAGGCGCAGCGCCTCGGCCCGGCCACGCTGTCGCGCTGCGCCGACATCGTGCACAACGGCCTGGTCGAGATGCGCGGCACCACAGCGCCCCGGCTGCTGCTGGAGCTGATCTGCGCGCGCATGCTCCTGCCCGGCGCGGACGACTCCTCGGCCGGCCTGCTCCAGCGCCTGGAGCGGATGGAGCGCCGGCTGGCGCTCGGGGGCGCCGAGCTGCCGCCGGCCGCCGCCGACTCCGCGCATCCCACCCAGACCCCTGGGGTACGCCCGGCGGCTCCCGCCCCGGGCGCGGCTGCCGCCGCGGTCCACCCGGATTCCGCCGGCACGCCGGCGGCTGCCGGTGCCCCGACCGGTGCCGCCGCCGCACGTGCCGCCGCAGCCGCTGCGGCGGGTGCCCGGAGCACCACACCCGGCTCCCGTCCGGTCGGCCCCGCCACCGGCACCCGTCCGGCCCCGAACGGTGCGGGCATCGATTCCCGTCCCGCGGCCGGTGCGGTTCCCGAGTCCGGTTCGGCATCTGCCGAGTCCGGCCCGCGTTCCGCTCCGGTGGCGACCGAAGCGGCCGCGGCTGCCGGGGTCCACTCCGACACGGACGCCGGGTTCCCCGCGTCGGCCGCCGCCGAGCGAGCCGCCGCCGGGTCGGCGACGTCCGGTCCGGCCGCTGCCCGACGCCCGGTACCGCCGTCCGCGGTGATGCCCGACCCGGCCACGCCCGAGCCGCCCCGCCCGGGCGCGGCGAATCCGGGCGCGCTCGACGCCGTGGCGGTGCGCCGCGTCTGGCCCGAGGTGGTCGGCAAGGTCAACCGCAGCAACAAGCGGATCGCCGCGCTGATGCGGGACGCGGTGGTACGCGACCTGGACGGCGACACGCTGGTGCTGACCGTGAAGTCGACGGTGCTGGCGAAGATGATGGCCGACCACGCCGCAGTCCTGACCGACGCGCTCTACGAGGAGCTGGGCGGTCGGTGGCAGATCCGCTGCGAGGTGGCCGGTGAGCGCGGCGCGGCCTCGCTCGGCGGCCCGTCCCGCCCGTCCGGCGCGAGCCGCCCGCAGGCCGACGCCGCACCGGGGCGCACCCCGTCCGACAGCGCTCCGGCCCGCCCGGCGGCCGATGCCGGGTCCGGCGGGCCGGTTTCCGGGGCGGTAGGTACTGCTCACGGCCGTCCGGACGCCGACGCGGGGCGTGTCCGCCCGGACGCCGGCGCCCACTCCGGTCCGGGCCGTCCGGATTCCGCCGCCGTCGGGCACCCGGCGTCGGCGGGCGGCCCCGGACAGCCGGTGTCCGGCTCGGGCGGCACCACTGGTGGCCGAGCCACTGGCACCCCGGCCACCGGTAGCCAAGGCGCCGCAGGCCAGGCCGGAGGACCGGCGGGCCGGGCCGACGCGGGTTCGGTCGGCGCCTCGCACCGGACGGCGGCGACCGCTGCCGTTGGCCGGGCCGGCGAGGAGGACTGGCCGGAGCCGGCCCGACCCGGTGGCGCGGCCACCGCCTCGGCCACCGGTACCGCCTCGGCGGCGGGCACCGGGGATGCGGAGGACTGGCCGGCGGCTGCCCGTCCGGGCGGGGGCACGGCGACCGCCACCGCCCCCGTCGTCGTACCCAAGCCGGCTGGACCTGCGACGGCGCCTGCCGGTGGGGCGAGGCCGGCGGGGCCGAAGAACAGCGCGATCGCGGCGGCGCGGGCGGCCGCGGCGGCTGCTGCCGCGGGCGGTGGTGCCGGCAAGGGGCCGCGCGCGGCGCAGCCGGCGCGGAAGACTGCCGATGCCGAGTGGGCGGGCGAGCCGCCCTACGACCCGGACTTCGACGGCCCGGTGCGGGGCGGGGGCGCGCCCGCGGCGGCGCCCGCCTACGAGGGGTTCGATCCGGGCGACGAGCCGCTCGACGAAGTGATCGACGAGCGGACCGCCCGGCAGTCGAGCGAGGAGCAGGCGGTGCAGCTGCTGCGCGAGACGTTCGGGGCGGAGAAGATCGACGAGGTGGACGCGCGCTGAGCGCGCGCCGACCGCGATTCAGCGGTGCCGTGGCCCGACTAGGCTGGGCGCGGCCGACCAGACGAGTGGAAGAAGGAGCGGTCCGTGCGCCCAGGTGGACAGCCGAACATGCAGCAGATGCTGAAGCAGGCGCAGAAGATGCAGCAGCAGATCGCGAAGGCCCAGGCCGAGCTGGCCGAGGCGGAGCTGACCGGCACCGCCGGCGGGGGCCTGGTCACCGCTACGGTCGCCGGTACCGGTGAGCTGAAGGCGATCAAGATCGACCCGAAGGCGGTCGACCCGGAGGACGTCGAGACGCTCGAGGACCTGGTGGTCGCCGCAGTGCACAACGCCGCCGAGGCGGCCCGCGAGCTGACCGAGAAGAAGATGGGCCCGGTCGCGGGCGGCATGGGCGGCCTCAGCCTGCCCGGGTTCTGAGCCGGCAGATGTACGAGGGTGCCATCCAGGATCTGATCGACGAGCTGGGCCGGCTGCCGGGCGTGGGCCCGAAGAGCGCCCAGCGGATCGCGTTCCACGTGCTGTCGGCGGATCCGGCCGACGTGAACCGGCTGGCCGGCGCGCTGCGCAAGGTCAAGGACCTGGTCCGGTTCTGCACGACCTGCTACAACGTGGCCGAGTCGGAGCAGTGCCGGATCTGCCGCGACCCACGGCGCACCGACGAGGTGCTCTGTGTGGTCGAGGAGCCGAAGGACGTGGTGGCGATCGAACGGACCGGCGAGTTCCGGGGGCGCTACCACGTGCTCGGCGGCGCGATCAATCCGCTGGAGGGCATCGGCCCGGACAACCTGCGGATCCGTGAGCTGATGACCCGCCTCGGCGGCGGCGAGGTCCGCGAGCTGATCCTCGCCACCGACCCGAACACCGAGGGCGAGGCGACGGCCACCTATCTGGCGCTGATGGTCAAGCCGATGGGGATCGCGGTGACCCGGCTCGCGAGTGGACTGCCGGTCGGCGGCGACCTGGAGTACGCCGACGAGATCACGCTGGGCCGGGCCTTCGAGGGCCGACGGGCCGTCTGAATCGAGCCGTGCCGCCTCCGGCGGGTGCCCTGCGGGGTGCCCGCCGGACGTGTCTCCGGGCCGGACCGGGATGTCCGTCGATCTGACAGGAACGTGCGTCCGGGACCGGATCGACGTAATAAATTCGGCCTTCTGGCCGACGAAACCTCGGCAGTGTAAGTGATTCTCCTTCGATTCGTATGCCTCGTTGCGGAACAGACACGATTCGATACCAACCCGCCCCCCGCCCGTTTCCGCGCCGTCCACCCGAGGGCTAAGGTCTGCGCACATCGGTGACCCTGTCACCACGTTGTCCGTACCCCCAAGGACGAGGTGAAGCACCATGCGTGCATCCAGGCCGAAGGTCGCAATCGCGGCCGTCGCGGTCGCGGCCCTCGCGGTTGCAGGCTGCGCCGAGAGCGACCGTGAGAGTGGCTCCGGAGATAGCAAGAAGGACACCCTCGTCTTCGGCGTCGCCGGAGACCCGAAGGTGCTCGACCCCAGCTTCGCCAGCGACGGTGAGTCGCTGCGCGTGGCGCGCCAGGTCTTCGAGACCCTGGTCCGTCCGGAGGAGGGCGGCACCAAGGTGACGCCGGGCCTCGCCGAGTCCTGGACGCCGGATGCGGCGGGCACGACCTGGACCTTCAAGCTCCGCTCGGGCGTCAAGTTCCACGACGGCACCGACTTCAACGCCGAGGCCGTCTGCGCCAACTTCGACCGCTGGTACAACGCCAAGGGCCTCATGCAGAGCCCGGACGTGACCGCGTACTGGCAGGACGTCATGGGCGGGTTCGCCAAGAACGAGAACCCGGACCTGCCGCCGAGCCTCTTCAAGTCCTGCACCGCCAAGGACGCCACCACTGTGGATCTAGCGTTCACCCGGGTCTCCAGCAAGATCCCGGCCGCGCTCATGCTGCCGTCGTTCTCGATCCAGAGCCCCAAGGCGATGGAGCAGTACGACGCCAGCAACGTGACCGGCACCGCCGAGGACATCAAGTACCCGGCGTACGCGATGGAGCACCCGACCGGCACCGGCCCGTTCAAGTTCAAGGCGTGGGACGTCGCGAACAAGACGCTCACCATCGAGCGCAACGACGACTACCACGGCGACAAGGCCAAGCTGAAGACCATCATCTTCAAGACGATCTCGGACGAGAACGCCCGCAAGCAGGCGCTCCGCTCGGGTGACATCCAGGGCTACGACCTGGTCGGCCCGGCGGACGTGGAGCCGCTGAAGAAGGAGGGCTTCAACGTCCTCACCCGGCCCGCCTTCAACATCCTCTACCTGGCGATCAACCAGAAGGGGAACCCGAAGCTGGCCGACCTGAAGGTCCGGCAGGCCATCGCGCACGCGCTGAACCGGCAGGCCCTTGTCGACTCGAAGCTGCCCCCGGGCGCCAAGGTCGCGATGAACTTCTTCCCGGACACCGTCGAGGGCTGGAACGGCGACGTCACCAAGTACGACTACGACCCCGCCAAGGCGAAGGCCCTGCTGGCCGAGGCCGGCGCGTCGAACCTGACGCTGAAGTTCCACTACCCGACCGAGGTCACCCGGCCGTACATGCCGAACCCGAAGGACATCTTCGAGCTGCTCTCGGCGGACCTCAAGGCGGTCGGCATCAACGTCCAGGCCATCCCGCTGAAGTGGAGCCCGGACTACCTCAACGCCACCACCTCCGGCAACAAGCACGACCTGCACTTCCTCGGCTGGACCGGTGACTACGGCGACGCGTACAACTTCATCGGCACCTTCTTCGACCGCCCGAAGGACGAGTGGGGCTTCAACAACCCCGCGCTCTTCGCGCAGTTCAAGGACGCCGACACCACCGCCGACGCGGCGGCCCGTACGGAGAAGTACAAGGCACTGAACAAGTCGATCATGGACTTCCTGCCGGGTGTGCCGATCTCGCACTCCCCGCCGGCGATCGTGTTCGGCAAGGACGTGACCGGGATCAAGGCGAGCCCGCTCACCGACGAGCGGTACGCGACCGCAGAGTTCAAGTGATCTGAAGGCACCGTACGCGGGCGGGCGCTGTGACCACAGCGCCCGCCCGCACCCCTCCGCACACCCTCCGAGGCGCCCGTGTTCCGGTTCATCATCAGACGCCTGCTACAGCTGATACCCACGCTGTTCGGGCTCTCCGTCCTGCTGTTCATCTGGCTCCACCGACTTCCCGGCGGGCCCGAGACCGCGATCCTCGGTGAACGGGGCACGCCCGAGACGCGCGCCGCCATCCGGCGCAACCTCGGCCTCGACGAGCCGATCCTGGTCCAGTACGCGCGCTTCCTGCGGCGGATGATCCGGCTCGACCTGGGCACCTCGACCGGTACGAAGCGGGCCGTCACCACGGAGTTCGTGGAACGGTTCCCCGGCACCGTCGAACTGACGATCATGGCCATGATCCTCGCGGTCGGCATCGGCATCCCGCTCGGCTACCTGGCCGCCCGCCGCCGGGGCCGGTTCCTCGACCACGCCTCGGTCGGCGGATCGCTCATCGGCATCTGCATCCCGGTCTTCTTCCTGGCGTACGTGCTCAAGGCGATCTTCGCGGAGAACCTGGGCTGGTTCCCCTCCAGCGGCCGGCAGGACCCGACCATCGGGGCGACCCGGGTCACCAACTTCTTCGTCCTCGACGGGCTCATGACCCGCGAGTGGGACGCCGCCGCCGACGCGCTCTGGCACCTCGTGCTGCCCGGTATCGCGCTCGCCAGCATCCCGCTCGCGATCATCGTCCGGATCACCCGGGCCAGCGTGCTGGAGGTGTTGAACGAGGACTTCGTCCGCACCGCCGAGGCCAAGGGCCTGACCGAACGGACCGTCCGCCGCCGGCACGTGCTGCGTAACGCCATGCTGCCGGTGGCCACCTCGATCGGTCTCCAGACCGGTCTCCTGCTCTCCGGCGCGGTGCTCACCGAGACCGTGTTCGCGTTCAGTGGCATCGGCGCGTTCGTCGCCGAGTCGATCAGCCAGCGCGACTACCCGGTGCTGATGGGCTTCATCATGATCATTGCGGTGGTGTACGTGCTGGTGAATCTCCTGGTCGACCTCTCCTACAGCGTGATCGACCCGAGGGTGAGGGTGCGATGACCATCACCGGAGGAAAGAAGCGCGAGAAGATCGACCGGCTCGCCGAGCTGTCCGCCCGCGAGGACGAGCAGGGGGTGAGCCTCTGGAAGGAGGCGTTCCGCCGCCTGCGGCGCAACCCGGCGGCCATCATCGGCGTGGTCATCCTGGCCGTCTTCGTCCTGGTCGCGGTCATCGGGCCGTTCTTCGTCCCGTACAGCCCGACGGACTCCGTCGGCATCCGGGAAGGGCTGGTCAAGTCCGGCCAGGGCATCATCCCGGGCGCCTCCGCCGACCACTGGCTCGGCTTCGACCACCAGGGCCGGGACGAGTTCAGCCGGCTCATCGTCGGCGCGCGGCAGACGCTGCTCGTCGGCGTGGTCTCCACCCTGATCGGCCTCGCGGTCGGCGCGCTGATCGGCGGCGTCGCCGGTGCCGCAGCCGGCCTCGGCGGGCGCTGGGGCCGCTGGATCGACACCACCCTGATGCGCTTCATCGACATGCTGCTGGCCATGCCGAGCCTGCTGCTCGCGGTGAGCATCGCGGCGCTGCTCGGCGCCAGCCTCACCACCGTGATGATCGCCGTCGGTGTGGTGTCGGTGCCGATCTTCGCCCGGCTGCTGCGCGGCTCGATGATCGCGCAGGCCAACAGCGACTACGTGCTGGCCGCGACGTCGCTGGGCGTGAAGCGGTCCAAGATCGCCCTCACCCACGTGGTGCCGAACTCGATCGCCCCGGTCATCGTGCAGGCCACGCTGACGCTGGCCACCGCGATCATCGAGGCGGCCGCGCTGTCCTTCCTCGGTCTCGGCAACCCCGACTCGGCCATCCCGGAGTGGGGCGTCATGCTCGCCGACGCGCAGCCGTACCTGGGCATCCGGCCGGGCCTGGCGATCTATCCGGCGCTCGGCATCATCATCACCGCGCTGGGGTTCACCCTGCTCGGTGAGGCGATGCGCGAGGCCCTCGATCCGAAGCTGCGGAAGTAGGTCGGAAATGGCACTGCTCGAAGTGGACGACCTCTCCGTCACGTTCGCCCGTCGTGGGCAGCGCACCGTGCACGCGGTGGACGGGGTGTCCTTCTCGGTCGACGCCGGCGAGGTGGTCGGCCTGGTCGGCGAGTCCGGCTGCGGCAAGAGCGTCACGTCGCTGGCGATCATGGGCCTGCTGCCCAAGCAGCCGGGCCTGCGCGTGGGCGGCAAGGCCGTCTTCGACGGCACCGACCTGCTCCAGCTCGACGACCGGTCGCGCCGCGACATCCGCGGCCGGGACGTGGCGATGATCTTCCAGGACCCACTGTCCTCGCTGAACCCGGTCATCCCGATCGGGCTCCAGGTGACCGAGGTGCTGGCCCGGCACCGGGGCATGAAGGGCGAGGCGGCCACCAAGGAGGCGGCCGCCCTGCTCGACCGGGTGGGCATCCCGGACCCGCGGCGCCGGCTCAAGGAATACCCGCACCAGCTCTCCGGTGGCATGCGGCAGCGGGCGCTGATCGCCATGGCTGTCGCCTGCCAGCCCCGACTGCTGATCGCCGACGAGCCGACCACCGCGCTCGACGTCACCATCCAGGCGCAGATCCTGGAGCTGCTGAAGGACCTGGTCCGGGACTCCGGCACCGCACTGGTGATGATCACCCACGACCTGGGCGTGGTCGCCGGCATGTGCGACACCATCAACGTGCTCTACGCCGGCCGGGTGGTGGAGACGGCCACCCGCCGTCCGCTGTTCCGCCAGCCCCGGCACCCGTACACCGAGGGGTTGCTCGGTTCGGTGCCGCGCCTGGACGCCGGCCGCGGTGAACGGCTCAACCCCATTCCCGGCTCGGTGCGCGACGTGCTGCCCTGGCCGGACGGCTGCGCGTTCGCCCCGCGCTGCGCCCGCCGCGTCGACGCCTGCGTGGGCGAGCCGCCGGAGCTGGTGATCACCCACGACGCCCGCAGCTACCGCTGCGTCAACCCGGTGCCGGTTCCCGGCCTGACCCCGGAGGCGGACGCCCGCGCGACCGCGCCGACGACCACCGAACCGGGTGCGGTGCCGGCCCAGGCCGAACCGGCCGACCCGCCCGCCGTGCCCGGCTTCGGACCGGCTCCGCGCGAGGAGGAGACCCCATGAGCGACAACGACATCCTCGTCGAGGTCCGCGACCTGAAGGTGCACTTCCCGATCCGCCGGGGTGTGCTCTTCGACCGGACCGTCGGGCACGTCAAGGCGGTCGACGGGGTCGACCTGAGCATTCCGCGCGGCAAGACGTACGGGCTGGTGGGCGAATCGGGCTGCGGCAAGTCCACGCTCGGCCGGGCGCTGCTCCAGCTCAACCCGCCGACCAGCGGCGAGGTGAAGTTCGACGGCGTCGAGCTGACCACGCTGCCAGCCGGCAAGCTGCGCACGATGCGCCGCCGGATGCAGATGATCTTCCAGGACCCGATGTCCAGCCTGGACCCGCGGCAGAACGTCGAGTCGATCCTCACCGAGGGCCTCCAGACCCACGGCATCGGTGCCAACCGGGACGACCGGCGGCGGATCATCGGCGAGACGCTCGACGCGGTGGGCCTGCCCAAGTGGGCGCTGTCCCGCTACCCGCACGAGTTCTCCGGCGGCCAGCGCCAGCGCATCGGTATCGCGCGCGCCCTGGTGCTCGGCCCGGAGCTGATCGTCGCCGACGAGCCGGTCTCCGCGCTGGACGTGTCGATCCAGGCGCAGGTGGTCAACCTGCTCGACGAACTCCAGGACAGCCTCGGCCTGACCTACCTGGTCATCGCGCACGACCTGGCCGTGGTGCGGCACATCTCCGACATCGTCGGCGTGATGTACCTGGGCGCGCTGGTGGAGGAGGCGCCGAGCGACCGGCTCTACATCGAGCCGATGCACCCGTACACCAGGGCGCTGATGTCGGCGGTGCCGGTGCCGGACCCGGACGTGGAGGACCGGCGTGAGCGTATCCTGCTCGCCGGTGACCTGCCCTCGCCGGCGAACCCGCCGTCGGGCTGCCGGTTCCACACCCGCTGCCCGTGGGCGCAGCCGACCCGCTGCGCCGACGAGCGGCCGGAACTGCGCCAGATCGGCGCCAGCCGGGTGGCCTGCCACTGGGCCGAGCAGATCGCCGCCGGCGAGCTGCGCCCGCACGAGGTGACCGCGAAGATCACCCGGCCGGAGGGCGAGGGCGAGGAGCCGGGCGTGGTCTCCGCGCCGAGCGAGCCCGGCTCGTACGTCTGACACGACGAAGCGCGTCCCCACCCGACCCGGGTTGGGGACGCGCTTGTCCGTCGGTCAGCCCTCGGGGCGGTTGAGCAGGCCCACCGCGATCGTGTGCACGGCGTCCAGCGCGGCCGGGTCGGCCAGCGGCGCGGAACCGCCGGTGACCGCGTACCACTCGTCGGCGTCCTTGTACTGCACCCGCAACGTCACCCGGCCGTCGGCGTGCTCGGTGCGCAGCGTCAACTCGCCGGTCACCACGCCCACCTCGTCCGTCATGACCCCGCCCGGACCGGCGGTGATGTCGGTGCTGCGGTCCGACGGACCGGCCGGCGCGCCCCCGGCCGGAGCACCCGGCACCGCGTCGGCGGTCATGCCCGCCCCGGCCACGTCGGCGGACGCCGGCTGCCGGCCGTCCGCCGTCATCCCGGCCGAGGCCGGACCGGCGGGTGCGGACTCCGGGGCCGGTGCGCCGCCTGCCGCCGGGGCCGGTGTGGCGTCCGGCCCGGTCACGGTTTGCTCGCCCATGTGCAGCCCTCCAGCATGTCGGTGAGAGCGGCCTTCTCGGCACTTGTCACAGTCAGCCGCCAGTAGTGCTTGACCGTCACCCAGTCCGCCGCGTACTGACACCAGGACGACCGGTTCGGCGGCTTCCACTGGGACGGATCCTGGTCACCCTTTGCCCGGTTGGACCGCGCCGAAACCGCGATGAGCTGCGGCCGGGTCAGGTCGTTGGCGAAGTCGCCGCGCTTCGAGTCGTCCCACTCGTCCGCACCCGACCGCCACGCGGCGGCCAGCGGCACGGTGTGGTCGATGTCCACGTCCGACGGATCGTTGAGCACCACACCGTCGTAGACGCTCTCCCACCGGCCGCCCACCACGTTGCAGCCGGACAGCTTGATGCCCTCGCCGTCGCGTTGCAGCACGCTGTCGCGTACGTCGCAGTTCTTGCCGGTGCCGCGCCAGTGCGGGAAGCGGGAACGGCTGTAGCCCTTCATCGACCCGGCCGTGGCCACTGTGAGCTCACCGAGCTGCTTGTTGACGTTCCCGGCGGCGCTCGGTGGCGCCTCCGGCTCGGTGACCGACACGTCGCAGCCGGCCACGCCGAGGGCGAGCACCGCGCTCAGCGCGGCCGCCAGCCCGGCTCGGGCTCCTGATCTCGTACGCACAGACGACACCTCTCCAGCTTGCGTGCTCCGGGCGAGTCCGCACAGTACCCGGCGGCGGTTTCCGCGATTCGTGGCGTCGAGGATGGGCGGCGGGCAGAGTGGTGAGACGTGACCGCACCCGCTCCCGCGCTGCGTACCGGCTCCGCCGCCGGACGCGGCACACTGCTCGCCGCGATCCTCGCCTCCGGCATGGTGTTCCTCGACAGCACCGTGGTGAACGTCGCGTTGCCGCGCCTCGGCGCCGAACTCGACGCCACAGTCGCCGGTCTGCAGTGGACCGTGAACGGCTACCTGCTCATGCTCGCCGCGTTCGTGCTGCTCGGCGGCGCGCTCGGCGACCGGTTCGGCCGGCGGCGCGTCTTCCTGCTCGGCGTGGTCTGGTTCGCGGTCGCGTCGGTGCTCTGCGGGCTGGCCCAGGACACCGGCTGGCTCGTCGCCGCCCGCTTCCTCCAGGGGGCGGGCGGCGCGCTGCTCACCCCCGGCTCGCTGTCCGTGCTCCAGGCCAGCTTCCACCCGGACGACAGGGGCCGCGCCATCGGCACCTGGTCCGGACTGTCCGGGGTGTCCACCGCGCTCGGCCCGCTGCTCGGCGGATGGCTCATCGACGCGCTCTCCTGGCGGTGGATCTTCTTCGTCAACCTGCCGCTCGCAGTCGGCGTGGTGCTCGCCGTGCTGCGCTGGGTACCGGAGAGCCGGGACGAGGAGGCGTCGCGTACCGGGGAGGGGCGTCGGTTCGACGTGGCCGGTGCGCTGCTCGGCGCGCTCGCGCTCGGCGGCGTCACGTACGCGCTGATCGACGCGCCGGCGCGCGGCCTGGACTCCTCGGCGGTGCTGGTCGCGGCGGTGCTCGGGGTGGTCGCCGTGGTGGTGTTCGTGCTGGTCGAGCGGCGGCGCGGTGACACCGCGATGCTGCCCACCGGGCTGTTCTCCAGCCGGCTGTTCTCGGTGCTGAACGTCTTCACCGTGGTGGTGTACGCGGCGCTCGGCGGGTTCACCTTCTTCCTCGCCGTCTACCTGCAGAACGTGGTCGGCTGGTCGGCGCTGCTCACCGGCCTGGCCACGGTGCCGATGACGGTGCTGCTGCTGGTCGGTTCGCCGCGCGCCGGCGCGCTGTCGGCCCGCATCGGCCCCCGGCTGCCGCTCACCGTCGGCCCGGTGATCGCCGCCGTGGGCCTGCTGCTGTTGCGGCGGGTGGGGCCGGGTGCGTCGTACTGGGTGGACGTGCTGCCGGGCGTGGCGCTGTTCGGCGCCGGGCTCACGCTCGTGGTGGCGCCGCTGACCACGTCGGTGCTCGGCGCCGTCTCGGACCGGTTCGCCGGGGTGGCGAGCGGCTTCAACAACGCCGCCTCCCGGGCCGGTGGCCTGCTCGCGGTGGCCGCGTTGCCGCTGCTGGTGGGGCTGTCGGGCACCGGGTACGAGCAGAAGGGCGCGCTCGCCGACGCGTACCGGGGGGCGCTGGCGTGGTGCGCGGGGCTGCTGCTCGCCGGCGCGGTGCTCGCCGCCGTGCTGATTCACCGCCCGCCGAAGCAGCGCGGGGGCCCGGCCTGAAGCCGGGCCCCCGCGTCGCCGGAATCAGGCGCGGGTGCGGTTCACCGCGCTCGTGACCGCCTTGATCGAGGCGGTGACGATGTTGGCGTCCACCCCGACGCCCCACACCGTACGGCCGTCCACCTCGCACTCGACGTACGCGGCGGCCTGCGCGTCCCCACCGGAGGACAGCGCGTGCTCGTGGTAGTCGAGCACCCGTACCGCCACGCCCAGGGACTGCAACGCGTTGACGTACGCGTCGATCGGGCCGTTGCCGACGGCGGTGAGCGCGCGGGTCTCGCCGCCGAAGCCGACGCGGGCGTCGATCTCGACCTTGCCGTCGACGGTGCCGATGGTGTAGTCGGCCAGCTTCACGGCCGGGTCGACCTGGTGGTCGACCAGGTAGTTGCGGGCGAAGATCTCCCACATGGCGCCCGGCTCGACCTCGCCACCGTCGTGGTCGGTGACCTGCTGCACCACGCCGGAGAACTCGATCTGGAGGCGGCGGGGCAGGTCGAGCTGGTGCTCGGTCTTCATGATGTACGCGACGCCGCCCTTGCCGGACTGCGAGTTGACCCGGATGACCGCCTCGTAGGTGCGGCCCAGGTCCTTCGGGTCGATCGGCAGGTAGGGGACGGCCCAGGTGAAGTCGTCGACCGGCACCCCGGCCGCCGTCGCGTCGGCGTTCAGCGCGGCGAAGCCCTTGTTGATCGCGTCCTGGTGCGAGCCGGAGAACGCGGTGTAGACCAGGTCGCCCGCGTACGGGTGGCGCTCGTGCACCGGCAGCTGGTTGCAGTACTCGACGGCGCGCTTGATCTCGTCGATGTTCGAGAAGTCGATCATCGGGTCGATGCCCTGGGAGAACATGTTCAGGCCCAGCGTCACCAGGTCGACGTTGCCGGTGCGCTCGCCGTTGCCGAACAGGCAGCCCTCGATCCGGTCGGCGCCGGCCAGCAGGCCCAGCTCGGCGGCCGCCACGCCGGTGCCCCGGTCGTTGTGCGGGTGCAGGCTCAGCACCAGGCTGTCCCGCCGGGGCAGGCGCCGGTGCATCCACTCGATCGAGTCGGCGTAGACGTTCGGCATCGCCATCTCGACGGTGGCCGGCAGGTTGATGATCAGCTTCCGGTCCGGCGTCGGGTCGATCACGTCGATGACCGCCGAGCAGACCTCCAGCGCGTACTCCAGCTCGGTGCCCGTGTACGACTCCGGCGAGTACTCGTAGTGGATGTCGGTGTCCGGGGTGTGGATCTCCGCGTACTTCTGGCACAGCCGCGCGCCCTGCGTGGCGATGTCGGTGATGCCGTCGCGGTCCAGACCGAAGACCACCCGGCGCTGCAGCGTCGAGGTGGAGTTGTAGAAGTGCACGATGGCCCGGCGGGCGCCGCGCAGCGACTCGAAGGTCCGCTCGATCAGGTGCTCCCGGCACTGGGTCAGCACCTGGATGGTGACGTCCTCGGGAATCAGGTCCTGCTCGATCAGCTGCCGTACGAAGTCGTAGTCGGTCTGGCTCGCCGACGGGAAGCCGACCTCGATCTCCTTGTAGCCCATCTGCACCAGCAGCTGGAACATCCGGCGCTTGCGCTCGGGCGACATCGGGTCGATCAGGGCCTGGTTGCCGTCGCGGAGGTCGACTGCGCACCAGCGGGGCGCGGCCTCGACGCGGCGGGTCGGCCAGGCGCGGTCCGGCAGGTCGACGCCGAACTCACGGTCGTACGGAACGTAGCGGTGGACCGGCATCCGGCTGGGGCGCTGGCGGGCGAACGGATCGGTCTCGGTGACAGGTTGAGCCATCTCGGAGTGCTCCCTGGAACATGTGGCGTCAGCAGATCGGAAAGGTGTCGGCGAGTTGCCGGGCGACGGTGCGCGGCGGTGCCGAGAAGAAGATCGGATGTGCTGGACGGCGCGTTTCTACTCCGCGACGAGGTGCCGGCCGGTCAGGCCTCGTCGCGGCAGCCAAGGAGAAGGTACGCGCGCCACATGACAAGGTCACCCTACGTGGTGGGACGGGCGGTGGGAAGGCTGGTCCGGACTATGGGACCAGAGTCACGGAGTCGGAGGGCTTCGCCACGCCCGGTAGCCGAGGCGTCAGTTCCGCCCGGGTCACCGCGGGCACGATCGCCAGTCCGACCAGGATGAAGATCGCCGCGGCCGGGTACCAGCCCCAGCCGCCGGTGCTCACGCCGAGCGCGGTCAGCCCGGCCGGAGCGATCAGGAACTGCAACTGGGAGCCGAGCCCGAACGCGCCGACGTACGCGCCGCGCTGGGCGGCGGGCGGTAGCGTGGCGGTGAGTCCCCAGGCGCCCGCCGACTCGATCAGCTCCGCCAGGATGAGCAGCGTCGCGGCGGCCACCAGCGCGACCACGGTGAGCGCTCCCCGGGTCGCGCCGGAAATCGGCAGGACCAGGCAGAACAGGGCGATCAGAACCGCGCCCCGACGGGACGCCCGGGCCGCGCCCGCCGCGTCGTCCGCGCCCCGGCTGGCGCGTACCTGGAACAGCACGATCAGCACGGTGTTGAGCAGCACCAGCGCGGCGATGATCGTCTTCGGCGCGTCGGTGTGGGTGAGGATCCACAGCGGCATCACCGTCAGGTAGAGCGTCTGGTGCGCGGTGAGCAGCCCGGAGAGCAGCGCGACGGTCATGAACGGCCGGTCCCGCAGCACCGCCAGCCGGCTCATCGGCTCGGCCGTGCGGGTCACCTCCGGCAGCCGGGGCAGCCGGCGGACGAAACCGGCGGTCACCAGGAAGACCGCGGCGATGAACCAGACCATCCCGCGGTACGCCCAGATCGTGTCGACGGCCAGCACCAGGCCGCTGATCAGCGCGCCGATCCCGAAGCCGACGTTCAGCGAGGAGCGCTGGTAGGCCATCGCGGTGACCCGTTCCTCCGGGCGCAGCACGTTTATCGAGTAGACCTGGCGGGCCACGCCGGTCGCCGCGCCCGTCACGGCCAGCGCGATCACCACCGCGAGGAACCCGGCGAAGCCGCCGACGAACGGGTACGCCGCGAACAGCGCCGCGTCCAGCAACAGGCAGACGATCCACACCCGCTGCGGCCCGTACCGGTCGGTGAGCCCGCCCAGCGGCACGGTGCCGAGCAGGGACGCGCCGGCGGCGAGGGAGAGGCCGAGACCCACCTGGGCCGGACTCAGCCCGAGCGCCCGGGTGAAGAAGACGGCGCTGCCCGCCTGGAACAGTCCGGTGCCGACGGCGTAGACCATCGCCTGCACGGCCAGGACGCGGGTCAGCCCGGCCGGCGGTACGACGTCGCGGACGGCGGTGCGGATGCTCTCTCTGGCTCCCATGACCGATGAGCAGATCGTGCCCCCCACGTGCCGGTCGAGCCTTTTAGGCTGAGCCGAATCGGGGGGTGCGCATGTCCGAGTTGCGGTTCACGCCGGCCGACGTCGCGGGCGTCCGGTTCGGTGTGTCGCCGGCCAACGAGACGGTCATGAGCATGTGGGCGCTCGCCGCTCCGGCCCGCTATCCGGTGCACCTGCCGTGGATCGACCGGGCCCGGGCGACGCTGCGCCGCCCGGAGGTGGCCGAGCGCGTCGCTCCGCTGGTGCATCTCACCCTGCCGCGCCGCTGGCTGCCCGACTTCCTCACCCCGGCGGCCCGCCCGGGGGTGGAGATGGACGGCCAGCTCGACCAGATCGCCGCGACGCCGCCCGACGTGGTGGTCCGGGACCTGCTGGCGACCACGCCGAGCGGGCCGCTGCGCCCGTTCGGGCGGGCGTTGCTCGCCGACCCGGCCGAGCTGTTGCCGCGGCTCGTCGAGGCGATGCGGGTCTGGTACGACGAGGCGATCGCCCCGGACTGGCCGCGGATGCGGGCGGTGCTCGACGCCGACGTCGCGTATCGAGCGGCCCAGCTCGCCGAGGGCGGGACGGGGAAGCTGTTCGAGCGGCTCCACCCCGACCTGCGGTGGCTCGGCGACCGGGTGGTCAGCGACGACCCGTTCGAGCGGGACTTCGACCTGCGGGGGCGAGGGCTGGCGTTGAACCCGAGCGTGTTCAGCCGCCAGCGGGTGCTGTGGAACCTGCTGGAGGACTCGTTGCCCGCCGCGGCGTACCCGGTGCGGGCGGTCGGGACGCTGTGGGAACGCGGACCTGAACCGGCCGGCGACGCGCTCGCCCGGGTGGTCGGCGGCGGCCGGGCCGCCCTGCTGAACCTGCTCGACGCGGCGACGACCACCACGGACCTCGCCCGGCTCACCGGGCTGTCCGCCGGGAACGTGTCCCAGCACCTCTCCGCGCTGCACGCCGCCGGTCTGGTCACCCGGTCCCGGGCCGGGCGGCACGTGCTCTACCGCAACAGCGAGGTGGGTGCCGCGTTGCTCCGCGCGGCGCGGGGCTGCTGAGCGGGACGCGTCAGGGCGTGCCGGGGCTCGGGGCGTCCCGGCTGACCGGCTCGCCGTCGGTCACCGCGCCGGCCAGCTCGACGGTGCCCGGCGCGGCGCCGGGCTCGCCGGTCAGCGTCAGCGTGCCGAACCCGGCCCGTACCGCCGCCGGTGTGCCGTCCTCCCGGAAGCAGTAGATACCCACGTCGAGCGGCGCGTTCAGCGACGCCGAGGTGCTGTCGACCGTGTAGCACGGGCCGCCGGTGCCGGGCAGCGGCTCGGCGGGGGAGACCGCGAGCGGCGCGCGCCTGTCGGTCAGCACCTCCAGCCAGTCGGTGAACGGGTGCTGTACCCGGGGGTCGAGCCGGCGCGGCACGGCGTCGTCGGCGTCGCCGAGGCGCACGCAGGTCGCCGCCTGGGTCCAGCCGGCCGAGGGCAGCGCGCACTGGAACAGCCCGTCCGAGGTGCCGGCGAGCGAGACGTCCACCGTGCCGGCGTGTCCCCAGCCGGGCACGTCGACCCGCCAGCTGCCGTCGTTGGCGCTGGTGAAGGCAACCGTGCGGGGCGTGCCCTCGGCGGGGGTGAACGCGTACGTGGCGGTGAGGTGGCGGTCCTGCGCCGCGGCGGCCAGCCCGGCCAGTTCCTCGCGGGCGGCGTCGACCTGCACCGGGACCGGGTCGGCGGTGCCGGTGGGCGCCGCCTCGGGGTTGCCGCCGTCGCAGGCGGCCAGCAGTACCGGCAGGGTGAGCGCGAGCACGCCGGTCAGGCGGGCCGCACGTCGATGAGCGTGCACCGGCTCATTCTGCGTCGTGGGGAGGGTTCAGGTCAGCCCACCGTACGGCTGTACCGCTTGGCGTGTCGCGTCCTTCCGGGCTGGTGAGCCGCCCCACGCCGGGGCCGGATGGTGGGATCACCCGACCCGGCGTCGCGGGCCGCCCGATAGGCTGAGGCGGTCTGACACGCGCCGCCGGACCGAGAGCGCCGGCGGCGTCGGCACGCTCAGGGTCGTCGCTGGGAGGGAGTGCACCGTCGTGGCACTCGTGGTGCAGAAGTACGGCGGGTCCTCCGTCGCCAACGCCGAGCGGATCAAGCGGGTGGCCGAGCGCATCGTGGCCGCCCGCAAGGCCGGCGACGACGTGGTAGTCGTGGTGTCCGCCATGGGCGACACCACCGACGAACTGCTCGACCTGGCCAACCAGGTCAGCCCGCTGCCGCCGGGCCGCGAGCTGGACATGCTGCTCACCGCCGGGGAGCGGATCTCCATGGCGCTGCTCGCCATGGCCATCCACAACCTGGGGTACGAAGCCCGCTCGTTCACCGGTTCCCAGGCCGGCGTGATCACCACCTCGGTGCACGGCCGGGCCCGGATCATCGACGTGACCCCGGGGCGGCTCAAGGGCGCGCTGGACGAGGGCGCGGTGGTCATCGTCGCCGGTTTCCAGGGCGTCTCGCAGGACACCAAGGACGTGACCACGCTCGGGCGGGGCGGCTCGGACACCACCGCAGTGGCGCTCGCCGCCGCGCTGGAGGCGGACGTCTGCGAGATCTACACCGACGTGGACGGCATCTTCAGCGCCGACCCGCGCATCGTGCCGAACGCCCGGCACATCAAGCAGATCACCTACGAGGAGATGCTGGAGCTGGCCGCCTGCGGCGCGAAGGTGCTGCATCTGCGCAGCGTCGAGTACGCGCGGCGCGCGGGCTTGCCGATCCACGTCCGTTCGTCATACTCGACCAACACCGGCACGATGGTCACCGGATCGATGGAGGACCTTCCTGTGGAACAGGCACTGATCACCGGGGTCGCCCACGACCGCAGCGAAGCGAAGATCACGATCGTCGGCGTGCCCGACGAGCCGGGCGCCGCCGCGTCGATCTTCGACACCGTGGCCGGCGCGGAGATCAACATCGACATGATCGTGCAGAACGTGTCCACCGAGGGCACCGGTCGCACGGACATCTCGTTCACGCTGCCCAAGGCCGACGGCCCGACCGCGATGACCGCGCTCAGCAAGATCCAGGAGTCGGTCAAGTTCAAGGGCCTGCTGTACGACGACCACGTCGGCAAGGTCTCGCTGATCGGCGCGGGCATGCGCTCGCACCCGGGCGTGGCCGCCGGCTTCTTCGCCGCCCTCGGCGCGGCCGGCGTGAACATCGAGATGATCTCCACGTCGGAGATCCGGGTCTCCGTGGTCTGCCGCGACACCGACCTGGACAAGGCGGTCCGCGCCATCCACGACGCCTTCGAGCTGGGTGGTGACACCGAAGCCGTCGTCTACGCCGGCACCGGGCGGTAACGCGCCGTGGCGTCGCTGCCCACCCTCGCCGTGGTCGGGGCGACAGGTGCCGTCGGTACGGTGATGTGCCAGATCCTCTCCTCCCGGCGCAACGTGTGGGGCGAGATCCGGCTGCTCGCCTCCGAGCGGTCGGCCGGCCGGCGCATGCAGTGCCGGGGCGAGGAACTGACCGTCCAGGCGCTCACCGCCGACGCGCTCGACGGCGTCGACGTGGCGATGTTCGACGTGCCGGACGACGTCTCCGCGCAGTGGGCCCCGGTCGCCGCCGCGCGCGGCGCGGTGGTGGTGGACAACTCCGGCGCGTTCCGGATGGACCGCGACGTCCCGCTCGTGGTCCCCGAGATCAACCCCGAGCAGGTACGCAACCGGCCCAAGGGGATCATCGCCAACGCCAACTGCACCACGCTGGCGATGATCGTGGCGGTCGCGCCGCTGCACCGCGAGTACGGCCTGCGCGAGCTGGTGCTCGCGTCGTACCAGGCGGTCTCCGGGGCGGGTCAGGCCGGTGTGGACGCGCTGCACCTCCAGCTCGGCAAGATCGCCGGCGATCGGGTGCTCGGTTCCCGGGCCGGTGACGTGCGACAGGCGGTCGGTGACGAGCTGGGTCCGTTCCCGGCGCCGCTGGCGCTCAACGTCGTCCCGTGGGCGGGCTCGCTGGCAGACGGCGGCTGGTCGTCGGAGGAGATGAAGCTGCGCAACGAGTCGCGCAAGATCCTCGGGCTGCCCGACCTCAAGGTGTCCGCCACCTGCGTACGGGTACCGGTGGTGACCGGTCACTCGGTCGCCGTGCACGCGGTCTTCGCCACCGAGGTGGACGCCGAGGGTGCCCGCGAGGTGCTGCGCAACGCGCCGGGCGTGATCCTGGTCGACGACCCGGCGGCCGGGGAGTTCCCGATGCCGATCGACGCGGTCGGCACCGACCCGTCGTGGGTGGGCCGCATCCGCCGAGCGGTCGACGACCCGAGAGCCCTCGACCTGTTCGTGACCGGCGACAACCTCCGCAAGGGCGCCGCCCTCAACACCGCCCAGATAGCCGAACTCCTGGCCAAGGACCTGACCCGCCCATAAAGCCCCGCCCCCGCCCCCGCCCCCGCCCCGCGCCCGCCCAGAGCCCGTCGATCATGAAGTTGACGGCAATCACCGCCCGGCGGTTTCTAGGCTTCAGTGCAACTGATCTTGGTTGGGCTGGAGGGGCTGGTGGCGAGGCCGGGTGTGATGACGTTCGGGCATCGGCAGGTGTTGGAGCATCTGTGGGGGTCGGGTCGGACGATCTCGCAGATCGCGGAGGTTCTCGGGGTGCCGGTGTGCACGGTGTCGCGGGAGGTGGCGCGGAACAACAGTGCGCGGCACGGGACGAAGAACCCGCTCGGGCGGTCACTGCCGTCCGGGCGGGCTCGGCGTCCGTATCGGTGGGGGTATCAGGCGCAGTGGGCGCAGCGGCGTTCTGACGGGGCCCGGCGGCGGCCGGTGGTCTCGAAGTTGGCGGCGGGCACGCGGCTGCGGCAGGTGGTGGCGGGGAAACTGGCGCGTAGGTGGTCTCCGAAGCAGATCGCCGCGTGGTTGCGGGCCACGTTCGCCGACCGGCCGGAGTTGCAGGTGTCCCACGAGACGATCTACCAGGCGATCTATGTGCAGTCGCGGGGCAGCCTGCGGGCGGAGTTGACCCGGCAGGTGGCGCTGCGCTCGGGTCGCACCCAGCGGCGCCCGCAGTCGCGGGCCGCGGGTGCCGCCCGTAGTCGGCGGCCCTGGATCGGGGACCTGCGGATCAGTAACCGGCCGGCTGAGGCTGCCGACCGGGCGGTGCCCGGGCACTGGGAAGGTGACCTGGTCATCGGCAAGGCCGGAGCCTCGGCGATCGTGACCCTGGTGGAACGGACCACCCGCTATGTGATGCTCGGCGCGCTGCCTCACGGCCGCGACAGCGAAGCCGTCATCGGTGTCCTCACCGCCCTGGCAGCCCGCATGCCGGCACACCTGCGCCGGTCGCTGACCTGGGACCAAGGCACGGAAATGGCCACCCACCCGGTGTTCACCGTCGCCACCGGCTGCCCGGTCTACTTCTGCGACCCCCACAGCCCCTGGCAACGCGGCACCAACGAGAACACCAACGGGCTCCTACGCCAGTACTTCCCCAAAAGCAGCTACGACTTCCGCGCCATCGACCAGCGCGGCCTGGACCACGTCGCCCACGAACTCAACACCCGGCCCCGCGAAACGCTGGGCTGGAACACCCCAGCCCAACGCCTCGCACAACTCATCACCACCTGACGATTGCACTCACCCCTTGACCCCGCCCCCGATTTGTCACCGCCAACTCCATGATCGACGGCTGGGAGAGGGGGGAGGCGGGGAGAGGGCGGGGTGGGTCAGGCGGCGGAGAGGTGGACTCCGTCTCGGCCGTGGCGCTTCACCGCGTAGAGGGCCTGGTCGGCTCGGTGCAGGGTGCGCTCGAGGGACTCGCCGGGTCGCGGCAGGGCGACGCCGACGCTGATCGTCCGGCCGGTACGGCGGGCCGCCTCGGTGAGCCGTTCGGCGATCCGGACCGCCTCCTCCGGGCGGCTCACCTCGATCACCGCCACGAACTCGTCGCCGCCGGTCCGGTACAGCTCGTCGCCCTGGCGCAACGCGCCCTCCAGAGCCCGGGCCAGCCCCACCAGCAGCCGGTCGCCGGCCTGGTGGCCGTACGTGTCGTTGACGTCCTTGAACCCGTCCACGTCGATCGCCAGCAGCGCGGTACGCCCCGGCGTCGCGGTGGCGATCCGCTGCCCGAACGGGCCGGTGTGCCGCAGGCCGGTGAGCGGGTCCGAGCTGGCCTGCTCGCGCAGCCGGGCGAGCGTACGCAGCCGGTCCAGGCAGGTCCACGCCTGCCCGGCGAGCAGCTCGATCAGGTTGACAGTGGTCGGGTCGGGTCGCAGGCGCTGCTCGTCGGCCACGAGCAGCACGCCACCGGAGGCCGGTGTGCCGACCGGCACCGCCACCAGCGTGCGCGCGCCGGCCCGGGTCAGCGGCAGGTACTCGTCGGTGGGCGGGTGGCCCGCCTCGCCCAGCGTGTACGCCGAGCCGTACCGGTGGGCCCGGTCGATCATGCGGTCCAGCGCTACCGGTCCGGCCTCGTCCAGCTCGGCCCGGATCCGTGCCTCCAGGTCGCCCGGGGTGCCGGTGGGCGCGCCGAGGCGCGGGCCGCGCCGGCCGGTGAGCACCAGCACGGCGGCGGAGAGCGCCGACACGTCCCGGGCCGCGGCGAGCGCGGCGGTCATCAGGTCCCAGTCGGTCGGCGCGGCGGTGAACGCGGCGGCGTGCCGGAGCAGCTTCTCGCTGCGGCTCTCGGCCGGCGGCCCGCCGAGCGCGGCGATCCGCCCGCCGAGGCGGTCGGCCACCAGTTCTGCTGTCTCCCGCCACGCCGCGAGCACGACCGGCTCGCTCCACTGGAGGTCGAGCACCCCGATCGGACGGCCGTCCGGGTCGCGTACCGGCACGCAGAGTTCGGCGGTGACGTCCGGGCGGACCTCGAGGTAGTCGGGGTCGGCGCCGACGTCGGGCACGGCGGCGGTGATCCCGGAGGCGTAGACCCGCCGCACCACAGAGGGTTCGGGCCGGTGGCGGCCCGGCGGGGCGCCGTCGGCGGTGGCCGGCACGTGCGAGAAGACCTGCCAGGCACCGGTCGCGGCGACGCAGCGCAGACGGTCGTGGACGCGCAGCAGGACGGTGGCGGTCGCCGGGGTGTGCCGGGCGAGCGCGGCGACGGTCCACTGGCACGCCTCCGGGACGGTCGACGCCGTGGGGAGGCGCACCGTGACGTCGCGGAGGACTCGCTCGTGGTCCACGTCGTTCCTGCTCGGAGGGGGTCGGGTCGCGATCAAGCGTACTCAGCGCAACCGCCACCGACCTTCGTACACATGTGCTATCCACAGGCTGTGGACGCAGCCTGTGGGCAGAATCGGGCCTGCGCGGGGAGGCCGCGCGGCGATAGCGTGAAGGCCCGGGCACCCGAGGAGGCGGCCGATGCTCATCGCCCAGCTCAGCGACCCGCACGTGACCACCGGCCCGCTCGCGGCCGACCCGGCGTCCGGGCTGCACCGGGCGCTCGGCACGGTGCTCGCGCTGCGGCCCCGGCCCGACTGCGTGGTGATCACCGGTGACCTCACCGCCAACGGCCGCCCGGACGAATACCTCGCCCTGCGCGAGATCGTCGGCGCGTTCCCGCTGCCTGTGCACCTGGTGACCGGCAACCACGACGACCGCGAGTCGCTGCTCGACACGTTCGGCGGCACCCCCTACCTGGCCGGTGGCTTCTCGGCGCACTACCACGTCGACCTGCCGGACGCGACGCTCGTGGTGCTCGACTCGCTCACCCCGGGCAGCCCCGGCGGGCGGCTCGGCGACGAGCAGCTCGCCTGGCTGGACAGGGTGCTCGCCGGGCGCACCGACGCGCCCGCCGTCGTGTGCCTGCACCATCCGCCGGTCGCCGTGGGCGTGCCGGGCATGGACGCGATGGGCCTCGCCGACGCCGACGCGCTCGCCGCCGTGGTCGGCCGTCACCCCCATGTCGTACGCGTCGCCGCGGGTCACCTGCACCGTCAGGTGACGAGCGCGTTCGCCGGTACGGTGCTGACCACCGCGCCGAGCACCTGGATCCAGGTGAGCCTCAGCATGACCGAGGAGGAGGAGCCGGGGTTCGTCGCCGAGCCCACAGCCTTCCTGCTGCACCTGATCGCCGGCGGCGGCTGCGTGACGCACACCGTCCAGGTCAGCCACGCCGCCGGGCGCACCTGCTGGTTCTGAGTCGCGCCGCCGATGCTCTGGTACGTCGCGTACGGCTCGAACCTGTACGCCGCGCGGCTCGACTGGTATCTGCGTGGCGGGTGTCCACCGGGCGGGCTGCGCACGTACCCCGGCTGCCGGGACCGCCGGCCGCCACGCGGGACGGTTCCGGTGCTGATTGACGGCGGCGTCTACTTCGCCGGCGAGTCGCGGGCCTGGACCGGCGGCATGGCGTTCTACGACCCGCTGCTGCCCGGGCGGGCGGCGGCGCGCGGCTACCTGGTGACAGTCGAGCAGTTCGCGGACATCGCCGCGCAGGAGATGTACCGGCCGCCCGGCGCCGACCTGGCCGGGATCCTCGCGGCGGTCGAGACCGGGCGGGCGAGGCTCGGGCCGGGCCGCTACGAGACGCTGCTGCGCGTCGGCGTCCACGAGGGCCTGCCGATGCTCACGTTCACCGCGCCGCACCGGGCGGTGGAGGTGCGGTGGACCCGCCCCGCGCCGATCTATCTCGGAATGCTGGCGCGCGGGCTGCGCGAGGCGCACGGCTGGGACGCCGCGCAGACCGTCGGCTACCTGGCGGGCCGGCCGGGGGTCGCCGGGCGGTGGACCCGGCCGGCGTTGCGCACGTTGGTCGCCGCCGCTCACAGCGGGTTTCCAACCGGCACGCCCGGCAGTGAGTCGAGTTCGGACAGTTCGCTCGATATGCCGGGCCGTCGTACATGAACGACCGTTCGGTCCGCGATGGGTGTCCGGCAGGAGGTGATTCCGGCAAGGACGGTTGCCAGCGCAACGAATTCCGCGTGACATGAGCGTCGGCGCCGGCTCCCTGTCCCTGGGAGCCGGCGCCTTCGACGGCGGCGGGCACCGGCAGCGTGCGCCGCGCGGAATTTCACCTGACCGTCATGTCCGACTCGTCCGGCAGACCGGTGCGGGCCGCCCGAGGCAGCGACGATTCCTGATGCCACCCCGTTCGACCTGGCGGCCGGTGGATGAGAAGCTACCCCGGCGGGGCGGCGTTCCCCCGAGTACCGCCCTCCGCGATCGACACCTGTCACGGCACGGACCAGGGTCGCCGGGCGCACCATCGCCCGGACGCCACATACCGGCATCTCACGAGGAGTTCCATGTCCGTCACCGGGATGCGACGCCGGGCCGCCGTCGGCCTGGCCGCACTCGCCGCGACCGCGTTCACCGCTGTCGCCGTCACCCCCGACCAGGCCGAGGCCCGCCCGAAGCCGGTCGACGTCCAGTTGCTCGCGATCAACGACTTCCACGGCAACCTGGAGCCGCCGACCGGTTCCAGCGGCAGCATCGACGGCCAACTGGCCGGTGGCGCGGAATACCTGGCCAGCCACCTGAAGTCGATGCGCGCCGAGGCCAAGAAGCAGGGCAAGGGCACCGTCACCGTCGCCGCCGGTGACCTGATCGGCGCCTCGCCGCTGCTGTCCGCCGCGTTCCACGACGAGCCCACCATCGAGGAGATGAACCTCGCCGGGCTGGAGTTCGCGAGCGTCGGCAACCACGAGTTCGACGAGGGCGCGGCCGAGCTGCTGCGCATGCAGCGCGGCGGCTGCCACCCGGTGGACGGCTGCGCCGACGGCACCCCGTTCGGCGGCGCCAAGTTCTCGTACCTCTCGGCGAACGCCTTCAAGACCTCCACCGGCCTGCCGCTGATGCAGCCGTTCGGCATCAAGATCGTCAAGGGTGTCCCGATCGGCTTCATCGGGATGACGCTTGAGGGCACCCCGAACATCGTCAGCCAGCAGGGCGTCGCCGGGCTGCGGTTCACCGACGAGGCCGACACCGCCAACAAGTACGCCAAGATCCTGCGCCTGCTCGGGGTCAAGAGCATCGTCGTGCTGCTGCACGAGGGCGGCGTGCAGAACGGCGGCGGCATCAACGACTGCACCGGCTTCAGCGGCCCGATCGTCGACATCGCCAACCGGATGGACCCGTCCATCGACGTGATCGTCAGCGGGCACACCCACGCCGCGTACAACTGCAACATCAACAACAAGCTGGTCACCAGCGCCAGCTCGTTCGGCCGCCTGGTCACCCAGATCGACCTGAAGATCGACCCGCGTACCCGCGACGTGGTGAGCGCATCCGCCAACAACGTGGTGGTCACCCGGGACGTCAAGCCGGACCAGCCCTCGACCGACCTGATCAACCGGTACAAGACCGCGCTCGGCCCGGTGGCCGACCGGGTCGTCGGCGAGACCACCGCCGCGATCACCAAGACCCAGGAGAACCTGTACCAGACCGGGGTCGACGTCAACGGCAAGCCGACGTACCAGACCGGTGAGTCGCCGCTGGGCAACGTGATCGCCGACGCGCAACTCGCCGCCACCGACACCGAGCAGAACGCGGTCGCCGCGTTCATGAACCCCGGTGGCGTCCGCGCCGACCTCGACGCCGGCCCGGTCACCTACGCCGAGGCGTTCACCGTGCAGCCGTTCGCCAACAACCTGGTGACGCTCGACCTGACCGGCGCGCAGCTCTACTGCATGCTGGAGCAGCAGTTCACGGTGGCGCGCGTGCTCTACGCGTCCTCGACCGTCAACTACGTCGTCGACGTCAACGGCACCACCGCGCCGGCCGGCACCCCGTGCGCCGGCACCCGCGTGGTCCGGGGCAGCCTCACCATCAACGGCACCCCGGTGACTGACACCGCCACCTACCGGGTCACCGTGAACAACTTCCTCGCCGGTGGCGGCGACGGCTTCAGCGTCCTGACCGGCGGCACCAACGCGGTGACCGGCCAGATCGACCTGGACGCCTTCACCGCGTACCTGACCGAGAAGTCGCCGGTCTCCCCGCCGGCGCTGGACCGGATCCGCACGACCACCGAGGTCGCGGCCGGCTGACGGCCGACCGCACCGCCGACGGGCCCCGGAGCGTTCGCTCCGGGGCCCGTTCGCGTGTCAGCCGACCCGGGCCGGCTCGGGTGCCTCGGTGGCCGTCAGGCGGCCGTCCTGTGCGGCGGTGAGCAGCGGACGCAGCGACAGCGCGAGCACCGAGGCGGCCAGGCAGCCGCCCACCACCACAGCCACCCAGACCCGGCCGTTCGCCGCGCCGATCAGCGGGCCGGCGGTGACCGGGCCGACCACACCGCTGATTCCGAAGATCATCGAGCTCATCGCGTTGTACCGGCCGCGAAGCTCGTCGGTGGCGAGCGCGTTGGTGAGCGCGGGCATGACCGGCGACAGCATCGTCTCGCCGAACCCGAAGATCGCCGAGCAGGCCACCACGCCGAGCGCCGCGAGCACCGCGTTGCCGCTGCCCACCACCCCCGCCGCGCCGAGCACCAGCCACGCGCCGGCGAAGACAGCGCCGACGGTGGCGAGTGCACGGGTACGGCTGCGCCCCTCCAGCCGCCGGATCACCAGCAACTGGGAGAGCACGATCATCACGGTGTTCGCGGCCAGCGCCCACGCCACCACCCGGGGCGTCACCTCGACCACCCGGACCGAGTACGCCGCGAAGCCCACCTCGATCTGCGCGTACCCGCAGGTGGTGAGCACCAGGCCGAAGACGACCAGGCGGCGGAACGGCCGGTCCCGCAGCACCGTGAGGTAGCCGCCGGTCCTCCGGTCGTCAGCCTTCGCGCCGGCGGCCACGGCCGGAAGGCGTCCGACGTGCGGCAGCGTGAGCAGGATCAGCGCGGGGGTCAGGTAGCTCACCGCGTCCAGCAGGTAGATCACCTCGAAGGTGAACGGACGGGCCACGTCGACCACCGCGCCGGAGATCAGGCCGCCGGTGCCGATACCGAGATTGAGCAGCGCGAAGTTGAGCCCGAAGACGCGCTGCCGCTCGCCGTCGTCGGTCAGCGAGGCGAGGATCGTGTTCTGCCCGGCCCAGATCGCCGAGCTGCCGACGGCGATCAGCGTCATCACGCCGAACGCCGACGCGGTCGAGTCGACGAGCGCCAGCGAGCCGGTGCCGATCGCCTCGATCACCAGGCAGGGCAGCACCACCCGGCGCGCGCCGAACCGGTCGATGAACGTGCCGGCCAGCGGCGAGAGAGCCAGCGTGACAGCGCCGAACCAGCCGATCACCAACCCGGCCCGGGTGTCGGTCAGGCCGCGTACGTCGGTGAGGTAGATGAACAGGAACGGCAGGGTGAGGCCGCGCCCGACAGCGGAGAACAACGTGCCGAGCAGGATCCGGCGGGCTTCGGGACGGGCGGGCAGGGCGCGGCGCAGCATGGCAGGGATTCTGTTCGGCGGGTACGACGACCGCGACCCGTTTACCCCTTACACACGCGGTCGCCGGGCCGGAGGGTGAGCGAGCACACGTGCTCTGCCATGCTGACCCGGTGACGACGACCTGGCGGCACCTGCCCGCTCCGGCCCGCGAGATCGCCGAGACGGCCACCGACGCGGTGAGCGCCGCGCAGGCCCACGACGCCGAGGCGTACGCCCCGGCCGTCGAGCGGCTGGCCGCCGCCGACCGGTCCGGGCTGGTGCTCGGCGGCGTGGTCCGGCTGCTGCTGGAGGAGGGGCACCCGGACGGGCTGGACGGCGACGACGTACGGCAGGTGCTCGAGCAGTGCGTCCGGTCGGCGGCGACCTGGTGGCCCGACGTCGACCCGCACGTGCTGCTGGTGCTGCTGGCCGGAGCGCTCGGCGTCTACGACCCGGGTGACGACGAGAACCCGCCCGACCCGGCGGCGATCGCCCGGCACGCGCCGCTGCTGGTGGCCGACCTGCTGTCGGTCAACGGGCGGCCGTTCGCCGAGTACCTGACGGCCGCGTTTGCCGAGGTGGCGCGGACGGAGATGCACGACTGACGGTCCTTGTCGGCGCGCGGCCCGGCGGTGGGCCCGCTCACGGGCTGGCGGCCAGGAAGACGAACGCGGCGAGCAGCACCAGGTGCACGCCGCCCTGGAGCACAGTCGCCCGGCCCGGCACGACGGTGAGCACCGCCGTCACCGCGGTCAGCGCCAGCAACGTCATCTGGGTGCCGCCCAGGCCCAGCACCAGCGGCCCGTCCAGCCAGATCGAGGCGATCGCGATGGCCGGGATGGTCAGGCCGATGCTGGCCATCGCCGAGCCGAGCGCGAGGTTGAGGCTGATCTGCACCCGGTCCCGCCGGGCCGCCCGGGCCGCGGCGAGCGTCTCCGGCAGCAGCACCAGCAGCGCGATGACCACACCGACGAACGCCTGCGGCAGGTTCGCCGCGCTGACCGCCGTCTCGATCGCCGGGGAGATCGTCTTCGCGTCGCCGACCACCGCGACGAGCGCCACCACCAGCAGCGCCAGGCTGGCCAGCGCGGTACGGGTGGACGGCGGCTCGGCGTGCCCGTCGCCGGTCCTGTCCTCGGCGAGGATGCTGCCCTCCTGCGTGACCGGGAGGAAGTAGTCGCGGTGCCGGCCGGTCTGCACCATGACGAACAGCAGGTAGAGCGCGAGCGAGGCGACCGCCGCGAAGGCGAGCTGCGCGGGGGAGAACTCCGGGCCCGGCCGGCTCGTGGTGAACGTCGGCACCACCATGCTGAGCGTGGCGAGCGTGGCCACCGTGGCGAGCGCCCCGCCGGTGCCCTCCGGATTGAAGACCGCCACCTTTCGCCGCAGCGCGCCGAGTAGCAGCGACAGGCCGAGGATGCCGTTACAGGTGATCATGACGGCGGCGAAGACGGTGTCCCGCGCGAGCGCCTGCGTCTTGTCGCCACCGCTGATCATCAGTGTGACGATCAGACCGACTTCGATCACGGTGACCGCCACCGCGAGCACGAGTGACCCGTACGGTTCACCGACCTTGTGGGCGACCACCTCGGCGTGGTGGACAGCCGCCAGTACGGCCGCCGCGAGCAGGCCCGCCACCACGAAGATGAGCGGGCCGGGCAGCTCCCGTCCCCAGGTCATCACGAGCACGAGCACGGCGACCAGGGGCGCGACGGTGGTCCAATCGGTCAGGCGGGATCGGATCATCGGCGGCATGCGCATACTTTGCCAGGCAGCGGGGTCAACCGCGCGTGGCGGGGTGGCTTCGGGCAGTCCTGTGGATCTATTCGATCGACGCCGGTTGCCCCAGGTGGGTGGGCAGGTCACGGAGGTTCGCGATCACCGGTCCGATCCAGCCCGGATCGGTGTCCTGGTGTTCGGTGGTCCGGAGCACCGTCATGCCGGCCGCCGCCGCACCGGCCAGCTCGCCGTCCGCGCCGTCGCCCACGTACACGCAGTCGGCCGGCGCGACGCCCAGCCGCTGCGCGGCGGCGCGGTAGATCGCCGGATCCGGCTTCGCCAGCCCGGCCTCGCAGGAGAACACCGTGACGTCGAACCGCCGTGCGAGCGGGCCGCCCGGCCACACCTCGGCCGTCTCCGAGGTGGCGTTGCTGATCAGGGCCAGCCGGTGCCCGCGCTGCCGCAGCGCGTCGAGCACGTCCAGGGTTTCGGCCGGGACGCGGCCCAGCACCCGGTGGGCGAGCGCCAGCCGGTGCGCGGCGGCGCGGGCCACCTGCTCATCCGTGGGCGAACCACCGAGGCGCCCGGCGAGGATGCGGACGGTCTCCGCCGCGTTCCAGCGGACGAGGCGGTCCCGCCAGGTCGCGTGGTACGCGGCGACGAGCGCCGCCGGATCCACCCCGACGACGAGCGCCATCTCGCCGACCACCCGGTCCCGCTCGTCATCGGCGCCGTGGACCAGGGTGTGGAAGAGGTCGAAGACGACCGGCCGTGGCATGGCGGGATCCTACTGCGACGGTGACCGGTGCCGGGGAAACGCGGAGGGCACATCCGAAGCCCTTGATGCCACTGACCGCTGTTGCCGGTTGTCATCCTGTGCCCCTCAGCTCGGAGACCACTCAATCTGTTGTCACGTGTCGCGCTGACGCGGTACGTGCGGTGCCTTCTCGCTGCCTCCGCGAGTGGGCGCCAGGGATCGAAGTACAGATCCGGCATGTGACGACCCGGCTGCGCCTCACTTCCACCACCCTCGTGGGGTAGGAGCTTTGCCCTCCACCGTCTGGCTGGCTTGCAGTCGGGCCAACTCGGTCAACGCCCTTGCAGTCTGTGCCTGCGCCGCTGCCTTGGCCATCTCAACCCATACCCGCGCCAACGCGAGGTCTGCATGTGCGAGTGTTGCATATGCCGCCATTTCTTCAGGTTTGTCCACGCCTGGATGGACGTGGGATCGTCGATCATCGACGGCTTGCGCGCGAGCCCAGGCGTCGGTCAGGTACTTGCCGATCTTCTCCTCGAAGTCTTCATCGGAGATCACGTACTGCTCCATTCCTCGTAGACGACGGGATGCGAAGGCAGGTCAGCAAGCGGAGGCGGCCTCTGCCCCTCTGGGCGCCTTCGTTCGCTGCCAAGTCTTGGAGGCTAGCCAGCTGGGCCGAGGAAACAGGTCAGCCGACACGCCAACGACACTGGCGCGCCCATGCAGGCCGTGGCATTTCGCAGCGGCTGGGTAGGGGGCTTGTGCCAGCCAGGAGCGGGTACAGAGATGGAAGCGGCGAGAGTCTAGACAAGCATCCGATGCGAAAAGGTCGGACCTGGCAGGTACCGTTACAAGCACCCCCCCGAGAGGAGTAGTGCGATGCTTACCGCAAGTGACGCACGCGACATCCAAGTGGTGGAGCTGACCCCAGACGAGGAGCACGAGTACATCCAGAGAGAGTCCCGCCGCCTGCTGGGCATGGACGTCGAAGAGTTTCGGCAGCGCTGGGAAGCCGGCGAGTTTCGCGACAATGACGACCCGAAGGTGACTCAGGTGGCTATGCTGCTGCCTGATGCCCGGTAGCACCCCTCATGCCGCGTTCAGCGCGTTCGTCACTCCAATGACGGACGCGCTGAACTGTGTCGTCCACCCGCGTCTGGCCGTCTCTCCAGGCGGTCAAACGCTGATCAACCAGAAGCACAACCTCTACCTCACGGGCCATCAGCGCGAGACGGATGGCTTCCTGCGGCTTCCCCGCACGGACCTTGAGTTCCGCGCCCGCATGTTCTACATGATCATTGAGGATCCGCGGGAGGGCTACGGTCCCTACCGCGTTACCACTCGTGGTTACGACTACTCGGTTCGCAAGACGGACGGGGCGGCCGTCATCGACTACCACTGGCACCCCGTGGGCCTCTCGCACGAGAAGCGACCCCATATCCACCTCGGGTCATCGCAGCTGCGACCCGACGCTGTGCTGTCGAATAAGCAGCACATTCTGAGTGGTCGCGTAACGCTTGAGTCCGTAGTGCGTGACCTCATCGGCCTGGGCGTGCCGCCCCGCTTCGAGGACTACGCCGCCCTCCTCGACCTGTGCGAGGCCCCGCACCTGCTTCATCGGACCTGGACGAACGACTACGAGCAAGAGACTGGCCAGTCCATCCCGGAGTGATTGCGGCCCACCTGCTCGTCGCGTCGCTCACCGTCGGCCCAGGACCGCCCCAGCCAGCGGCTGGCTGTACAGCCACCTTCTGATCCGTAGCTCCGGGCGATGCGATCTCTCGTGGCCGCGCCCGACCTCCCACAGCTCCTGGTCGTCGCGTGGCAGCTCGTGCGGCTTGCTCGGTTGCTGTACTTCGCTGCTGTACTGCTGCGGCTGCTCCCCGTCGTCGGGTAGTGCTGGGCGGCCCGCATGTTGGACCGAGCAGCTTGATCGGCGCTGGCCTTCGCCGCTGAACCTGCTTCGATTACTGCTCGGCGAGGGAAGCCCCGAACGCATACCATCTTCCTCGGATGGCCAGCGATGTTCCTAACTTAGGAAGTCACGAACTGGCCGGCGGACTGTGCCGCTGCCCCCGTTCGTCGTCCAGGCGCTGACCGACCATCGGCAGTCCTTCGAAACGGGCGCCGACGGGTTGATCTTCGTCGCCCGGACTGGCGAGCCGCTGAAGCGGGGAACGTTTCGGGCTCGGATCTGGAAGCCCTCCCTGCAACGCGCCGGCCTGCCACTCGGGCTCCGGTTCCATGACCTGCGGCACTCCTACGCGACGTGGCTCGTCTCCGACGGGGTACCGATCAACGACGTAGCCAAGGTGATGGGACACGAGCAGACGTCGACGACTCTGGACCGGTACACGCACTCGACCCTGGACCGGGATCGCAGGGTGCTCGCGTCGTTTGCTGCCTTCTCGCTGCCTCTGCTGGAGCAATGATCGGCGGGAACGAATCAAGGCCCCTCCGTGGAGGGGCCTTGACCTTTACTTACCTCTGGTCGGGGTGGCCGGATTCGAACCGACGACCTCTTCGTCCCGAACGAAGCGCGCTACCAAGCTGCGCCACACCCCGAGGCGTGCCGACAAATAGTAGCCCACCCGCCCGCACGGTCAAACTCGGTACCCCCCGCCCCGCGTACCCGGCAGATCTTGGTACGGATCGGCCCTCCGAGGGGCGGCCGCGTACCAAGATCTGCCGGGGGGTCAGCGGGGGATCAGGGTGAGGATGCTGGCCTCTGGGGGGCAAGCGAAGCGGATCGGGGCGGTGGGATGGGTGCCGAGGCCGGCGGAGACGTGCAGCCAGGAGTCCGAGCCGGGCCAGCGGTGCAGCCCGCGCGCCATCGAGCGGGGCAGCCCGCAGTTGGTCACCAGGGCGCCGTACCCGGGCACGCGGACCTGGCCGCCGTGGGTGTGGCCGGCGAGCAGCAGACCGAAGCCGTCGGCGGCCATCCGGTCCAGCACGATCGGCTCGGGGGAGTGGGACACCGCTATCGACAGCGCCGCGTCGCCGCTGACCCGGCCGGCCACGGCGTCGTAGTCGTCCCGTTCGATGTGTGGGTCGTCCACGCCGGCCAGCTCGATCTCCCGCCCGCCGGCCTTGAGCGTGGTGCGGGCGTTGTTCAGGTCGGCCCAGCCGGCACCGGTGAGGATGTCGCGCAGTTCCTCGTACGGCAGCGGCACGCCGTCGGTGTACTCCCGGTCGGGCAGGAAGTAGGTGAAGGGGTTCTTGAAGACCGGACCGGTGTAGTCGTTGGAGCCGAAGACGAACGCGCCGGGCAGATCGAGCAGCGGCTGCAGGGCACGCAGCACGCCCGGCACCGACTCCGGGTGCGCCATGTTGTCGCCGGTGACCACGACCAGGTCGGGGTCGAGCGCGGCCAGTGAGGCCACCCAGTCCTGCTTGCGTCGCTGGCCGGGCATCATGTGCAGGTCGGAGAGGTGCAGCACCCGCAGCGGTTCGGCGTCGGTCGGGAGCACCGGCACGTCGTACCGGCGGAGGGTGAACATGTTGCGCTCGATGAGCGACGCGTACGCCAGGGTGGCCGCGCCGGCGGCGACGGTTCCGGCCGCGAGCCGGAATAGTGTGCGCTTTCGCATGGCGTTCAGGGTAGTTTCACCGTCCATGAGCACGCTGAAGGACCGTCTCACCGCCGACATGCGCGCCGCTCTCAAGGCGCGCGACGAGCTGACCACCTCCACGCTGCGGATGGCCCTGGCCGCCGTGGGCAACGCCGAGGTCGCCGGCCGGGAAAAGCGCGAGCTCAGCGACGACGAGGTGCTCGCCGTGCTGACCAAGGAGGCGAAGAAGCGCCGCGAGGCGGCGGTGGCGTTCGCCGACGCCGGGCGCGCCGAGCAAGCCGGCAAGGAGACCGCCGAGGGTGAGGTGCTGGAGCGCTACCTGCCCAAGCAGCTCTCCGACGAGGAGCTGGCCGAGCTGGTCTCGGGGGCGCTCACCGCGGGCGGCTTCACCGGCAAGGCGCAGATGGGCCCGGCGATGAAGGCGGCCCAGGGCGCGGTGGCCGGCCGGGCCGAGGGTGGTCGGGTCGCCGCGGAGGTACGCCGCCAGCTCGGCCTCTGACCCGGGCTCCGGTAGCGCGGAAACGACGACGGCCACCTCCCGGGGAGGTGGCCGTCGCTGTCTGCTGTCCGGGATCAGTTCCCCGGGCGTCCCGGTCTGCCGTTACCCCCGCCCGGCCCACCCGGCCGGTCCGGTGTCGCGGTGCCGCCCTGCTCCGGGGTGCCCGTGCCCTGGCCGGAGCTAACCTCGATCATCACCACGCCACCCTTGATGGTGCGCCCGTCCGGGCTGGTGCCGGCCGCGGTGCCGGCCGGGCACTCCGACGGCACCTTGTTGCTGGAGACCACCGGCTCGAAGCCGGCACCCTTCAGCCGGGACTTCGCGGTGTCGATCGACTCGCACTTGACGCCGGGGATGGAGCGCTGGTCACCCAGGACGATCTTGCCGCTGGGCGGCGTGAAGTTCTTCCGCTCCTTGCCCTTCATGGCGTCGCGCAGCGTCTGGTAGACCGCCGGGTTGATGCCCTGGGGCGTCTCGTCGTGGCCCATCTTCTGGTTGGTCTGCGGCCAGTCCGGGTCAGCCATGATGCCGGCCACCGCGTACTGCTTGGTCATCGCGACCAGGGCCGAGGTGCGGTCGGAGTCGGTGGTGCCGGACTTGCCGGCCACCGGCGCGTCGACGATGTTGCGGACGTTGCCGGCGGTGGCGGGGCCGCACTTGGTGGTGGAGGAGCGGTCACCGACCGGGCAGCGCGCGGCGTCCACGGCGGCGCGGGCCACCTCGGTGCTGACGCGCTGCTCGCAGCGCGGGTTGGCGACGTCCAGCTTCTCGCCGTCCGGGCCGCGGATCTCCTGCACCGGGATCGGCTCGCAGTACTTGCCGTCGGCGGCGAGCGTGGCGTACGCGTTCGCCAGCTCCAGCGGCGTGGTCTGGGAGACGCCGAGGCTGAACGCGCCCCACTGGTGCGGGTTGGCGGCGAGCTGCGCGTCGCTCGACGAGCGGAACGTGATGCCGAGCTTCTGCGCGGCCTTCACCACGTTCTCCGCGCCGACCCGCTGCTGGAGGTCGATGAAGAAGGTGTTGACCGAGTAGCCGAAGCCACTCCACATGTTGTGCATGCCGGCCATCGCCGGGTTGGCGTTCTTCGGGCAGTACTTGCTGGTGCCCGGGCAGGCGGCGGGCGAGTTGAACTCGACCGGGTAGTCCGACTTGAACACCGGCTGCGCGTTGATGGGGTAGCTGAGCGGGTAGCCCTTCTCCAGCGCGGCCACCAGCGTGAAGATCTTGAAGGTCGAGCCGGCCTGGTAGCCGGCGATGCCGGGACCACCGGTGACCAGCGGGTTCACCGTGTTGGGGTAGTTGCCGCGGATCTTCTTCTTGGCCTTGGCCGGGTCGCTGGAGATCTTGTTCTGCGGGTCGGCCGGGTCGTCGAGCTTGAAGTTCCGGTTCACCGCCACGGCGCGCACCCGGCCGGTGCCCGGCTCGACCGCGGCCACCATGCGGGCCGCCTTGCTGCTCTCGCCGAGCTTGTTGCGGACGGCCTTGTCGGCGCCCTTCTGGGCCTGGACGTCCAGGGTGGAGATGATGGTGTAGCCGCCGCTCTTGAGCCGCCGCTCACGGTCGTACGACGTGGCGCCGAACGTCTCCTGCTGCAGCCACCAGCGGTAGAGGTAGTCGCAGAAGAAGCCCCAGGAGCGGGTGGTGGTCTGGGTGCAGCCGTTCGGGGTGCGCTTGCCCTTGACCACGAGCTTGATCTTCTTGGCGGCGTCCGCCTCCTGCTGGGTGATCGCGCCGATCTGCACCATGTTCTGGATGACGTAGTCGCGCCGGCCGACCGCCTCCGGGTAGCCCGACTTGGTGGTCGGGTCGAACGAGGTGGGGGCCTTCACCATGCCGGCGAGCATCGCCGACTCCTGGATGTCGAGCTTGCTCGGCGGCTTGTTGAAGTAGACCTGGCTGGCCGCCCAGATGCCGTACGCGCCGTTGCCGAACGCGGCGATGTTCAGGTAGCGCCGGAGGATCTCGTCCTTGGAGAGCTCCTTGTCGACCTGGAGCGCCAGGCTCATCTCGCGCAGCTTGCGACCGCTGGTGTCCTCGGTCGCGGCGACCACGTCGGCCGGGTGCGTGGCCGAGTAGGAGATGGCCAGCCGGACGTACTGCATGGTGAGCGTCGACGCTCCTTGCCGGGACGAGCCGGCGGCCTGGTTGTTGACGAAGGCGCGCGCCACACCGTTGATGTCCACGCCGTTGTGCTTGTAGAAGTCGTGGTCCTCGGCCGCGATGATGGCCTTCTTCATGTACGGCGAGATGTCCTCGAACTTGACGTCCTTGCGGTTCTCGTCGTACATCGTGGCCAGCACGGTCTTGCCGTCGGCCGCGAGCAGCTTGGTGATCTGCGGCGCCCGGGCGACTGTCAGCTCCTTGGGCAGCGCCTCGAACGTCTCCGCCCCCGCCTTCGCGGCCAGGCCCGACATCGCCGCCACGGGGAAGGCCGCCGCAGCGACCACCACTCCGGCCAACAGGCCGCAGATCAGCAGCGATGCGGCGTTGGTCAGCACGTTGTGGTCACGTTTCCGCATCCAGGTCACCTCGACAGGGTACGCGAGTAGGGAATGGCGGGCGCGCGGGGAACTTTCCCCATTTCCTGCACGCGCCGGCCTCGTTGTGCTAAACGCACGAGCCCTGGTCCGAGGTTGCGTGGGATCCGGCGGAAGTCTCGCCGAACTCCGGGAGCGGCGCAGCGTTTTCACGTAGTCGGGCGGGGTAGTCGCGGGGCGAAAGCCCGGGAAGCCGGGAGTGTCCGGAATGATGGATTTCGCCGACAACGTTGCGTAATCGGGCGACTACACAGCATGATGGTGGCGGCGACCGCAGCCATGAGTCGTTCGTGCCGCCCTGGGGAGGCCGGGGCGAACGACCGGGGGGATGTACGACGGCTGCTCGCGCGAAGTCGGTAGGTACTGCAAGGGGGGACGTGTACAGATGGGCATGATCACTGACTGGCCGTCACTGGCGGCGTGTCAGAACGGAGACCCGGACGCGTTGTTCGTACAGGGCGCCGAGCAGAACGTGGCGAAGAGGATCTGCCGGAGCTGCCCAGTTCGGTACGAGTGCCTGGCCGACGCGCTCGACAACCGGATCGAGTTCGGCGTGTGGGGTGGCATGACCGAGCGCGAGCGCCGGGCGTTGCTGCGCCGTCACCCGCAGGTCACCAGCTGGCGCAAGATGTTCGAGGCGGCCATGAAGAAGAACGCCAAGGAGAAGGCCGGCAAGGACAAGGTCCTGGTCACCACGGCCACCTGACCGCACCCGTCAGCTCCGGCTGATCGCCTCGCCGATCGTCCGCAGCCCGTCGACGTCGTGCACGTCGGCGGGTTGCGCCGTCACCGACACCGCCGGCACCGCCGGGAACGCCTCGGTGAACCGGGCCGCCACCTGCTCCTCGCGTACCGCCTGCTGAGCCAGCGCGGCGTGCGCGCGCAACACCTCGACGGTGCCCTCGTGCCCACCCACGCCGGCCAGCCGCTCCGCGGCGGCCAGGCTCTCCGCCGCGGACAGGTCCGCGGCCGGCCGGTGCACCCGGTTGAGTACCAGCCCGGCCAGCGGCATCCGCTCCTCACGCAGGCGGCCGGCGAAGTAGGCGGCCTCCCGGACCGCGTCCGGCTCCGGCGTCGCGACCAGCAGGAACGCCGTCTCCCGGGCCTGCAGGATCCGGTACGTCTGCTCGGCGCGCTGCCGGAACCCGCCGAACATCGAGTCGAGGGCGGCAACGAAGCCGGACAGGTCGGTGAGCAGCTGGGCGCCGATCACCTTCTGCACCACCTTGGAGAACATCCCGAAGCTGGCGGTGACCAGGCTGAACATGCTCCGCCCGCCGCTGCGTGCCGGAGCCAGCAGCAGCCGCAGCATCCGGCCGTCGAGGAACCGGGACAGCCGGGCCGGTGCGTCCAGGAAGTCGAGCGCGGACCGCGACGGCGGCGTGTCCACCACGATCAGGTCCCACTCGCCCCGGGCGTGCAACTGGCCCAGCTTCTCCATCGCCATGTATTCCTGCGTGCCGGCGAAGGTGGAACTCATGGCCTGGTAGAAGGGGTTCGCGAAGATCTCCGCGGCCTTCGCCGGGTCGGTGTGCTGGAGCACCACGTCGTCAAACGTGCGCTTCATGTCGAGCATCATGGCGTGCAGTTCGCCGCCGCCGGCCTCGACGTCGATGCCCTTTACCTGCCGGGGTGTGTTGTCCAGTTCGGTCAGGCCGAGCGACTGGGCCAGCCGCCGGGCCGGGTCGATGGTGAGCACCACCGTCCGCCGGCCGTGCCGCTCGGCCGCCCGCAGCGCCAGCGCCGCGGCGGTGGTCGTCTTGCCCACGCCGCCCGCCCCGCAGCAGACCACGATCCGTACGCCGTCGTCGGCGAGGATCTGGTCGACGTCAAGCGGAGGCGCCGCGTCTTCGGAAGGCACCAATCGAGCGTATCGGTCCCGAGGGCCTCTCTGCTCCGTGCCGGCCGCAGGTGTGAGTCAATCCGCCCGGACGAGGGCCTCGGCGAGCGTCTCCAGCCCGGCCCGGTCGACCCCCTCGGGCAGCAGCGGCAACTCGACCAGAGGCAGGCCCAGATCCACCAGGTCACCCCGCAGGGAGTCCTCCAGCTCACGGCGTACCTGCTGGTCACGTGCCTCCTCGACGAGCCCGGCCACGGTCGGGCCGTCGGCCGGCAGGCCGGCGGCGGCCAGCCCGCGCTTCAGCTCGGCCGCCGTCACCGCGCGTCCGGCCGGCACCGGCGGGCGGACGCCGTTGACGATCACGCGGCCGACCGGGAAACCGAGCTGGGTCAGCTCCGCGACCGCGTCGAGCGTCTCCTGGACCGGCATCTCCTCCAGCAGCGTGACCACGTGCACAGCGGTCATCGGGGACCGGAGCAGCGCGGAGACACCCTCGCTCTGGGTCTTGATCGGGCCGACCTTCGCCAGCCGGGCGGTCTCCGCCGTCACGTTCAGGAAGCGGCCGATCCGCCCGGTCGGCGGCGCGTCCAGCACCACCGCGTCGTACGTCCGGCGCGACCCGCTGGTGCGGGTGGTCGCCTCCTTGACCTTGCCGGTGAGCAGCACGTCGCGCAGGCCCGGCGCGATCGTGGTGGCGAAGTCGATCGCGCCGAGCTTGCGCAGCGCCCGGCCGGCCGCGCCGAGCTTGTAGAACATGTCCAGGTATTCGAGGAGCGCCTCCTCGGCGTCCACCGCCAACGCCCGCACCTCACCGCCGCCGGGCGCGTCGGCGAGGTGCCGTTCCTCGTACGGCAGCGGGTCGGTGCCGAAGAGCTGGGCGATGCCCTGCCGGCCCTCCACCTCGACCAGCAGGGTGCGCCAGCCCCCGGCGGCCAGGCCGAGGGCCAGCGCGGCGGCCACGCTGGTCTTTCCGGTGCCGCCCTTGCCGGTCACCACGTGCAGGCGGGCCGGCCATCTGCCGGCGGACTCGGCCGGCTGCTCACTAGCTGCCACCCGTCGAGCCTAACCAGCCGTTGGGACCAGCCCTGTCCGGCCGGCGGGATCAGCCGACCTCGCAGACCCACCAACCCGTCTTCCGCACCACTGTGAAACGCAGCGCCTGCTCGGCGACCTTCTCGTCGGCGGTGGTCATGGTCACCCGCGCGGACACGGTTGCCCGGTCCCCGGTCTGGTTGTCGACCGTCGGGGTGGGCCAGCGGAAACGGGGGTTCTGGTACTGGGCGACGTACTCCCGTACCTCGGTGACCTTGGCGGCGATCTTCTCGTCGTCACGGGCCGCCGAGCAGACGAACGCGGCCGCCTTCTCGGAGTCGCGCTCCTGGTAGACGGCCTTGAGGAAGCCGTCCACGGCTACCTGCGGTTCTTTCGCGCCCTGGCCGTCCTCGCTGTTGCGTAACGCGAGGAACGCGGCAGTGCCCCCACCGCCGCAGAGCAGGACCGCGGCGGCCAGCACCAGCGAGACGATCAGCACCGCCGGTCGCTTTCGCGGCGGGGTGTCGGACGGGTACGGCGGCGGACCGGCTGCGGGTGCGGGTGCGGATCCCGGCGGCGCGCCGCCGGCGGGCGGCGGTTGCGGATTCGGGTCGCCGGGCGTGCCGGTGTCGCCACCGGCGGGCGGTTGGGTCATCTGTCTCCCCCGGGTTGCGGCTCCCGTCGCCGCCCCAGGCGACGGGCACGGGTCGAGGTGTGCGGGCGCGCGTCGGCGCGCGTCCAGTCCGGAAGGGTATCGGTCGGCGGTGCGCTTGCCAGCCCCGCGTACGCGCCCCGCCGGGCGGACACGGCTAGCGCGTTCCCGACCACCCTTGTGTCGCAAATGTGACTGGAGGTGACGAGGAGTGCGCGTCCCGTTGCCGGGACTTGTCGCAGGATCTACGTTCGTCCCCGACGCGGAGAGCCGGGCCGGGGACGGCTCCGAGCCGGATGGCGGTGTTTGTTGAACAGGTACGACGCCCGGAGGCGACGGATGCGTGACGCGGAGAACAGTCCCCGAGGCCAGTTCCCCGGTGACCGGGCCGGACGGCCGGGTGAGGCCGAGGTGCCGGGTGCGCCGTTCAACGAGCGCTCCTACGGCCCGCCGGCCGAGGCGGTCCGGACGCTGCCCCGATCCGGCGGGAAGGGGCGGGACGAGGACGAGCCCGGCTACGTCATCCACCTCCAGGTCCGGGTACCCGACCTGGACGCGGCCACCGCGCTCGCCGGCACCGTGGCCACCTCGCTGGGCTTCCTGGTGGAGCTGGACGCGGGCGAGACCACCGTCTCCACCGCCGACGACCAGAACAACAGGCACCGGGTCTTCTGCGACCTACTGCTGCCCGACCGCAGCCGGTGCCCGCAGCGCTTCGAGCACGAGGGCCCGTGCGGCGAGCCGCCACCGGCACCGGAGCCGCGTCCCGCGTCCTGGTGACCGCGGCGGACCGTAGGCTGTGCCTGACCGAAGTCCAAGTCAGGCAAGGGAGCCCTCCTCCGATGCAGAAGTGGGAATACGCCACGGTGCCGCTGCTGGTCCACGCGACCAAGCAGATCCTCGACAACTGGGGCGAGGACGGCTGGGAACTGGTCTCCGTGGTCCCCGGCCCGAACCCGGAGCAGCTCGTCGCGTACCTGAAGCGTCCGAAGGGCTGACCCCGATGAGCAACGGACCCCACGCGAAGCTCGCCGAGCTCGGCCTCGAACTGCCCGAGGTGGTGCCGCCGGTGGCCAGCTACGTGCCGGCCGTTCAGTCCGGGCAGCACGTCTACGTGTCGGGCCAGCTGCCGATGGCCGAGGGCAAGCTGCTCGCCACCGGCAAGGTCGGCAACGGCGTCTCGGCCGAGCAGGCCAAGGACCTGGCGGAGCGGTGCGCGCTGAACGCGCTCGCCGCGATCGACGCGCTGGTCGGGCTGGAGAACGTGGTGAAGGTGGTGAAGCTGACCGGCTTCGTGGCCAGCGCACCCGGCTTCACCGGCCAGCCCGGCGTGATCAACGGTGCCTCCGACCTGTTCGGCGCCGTGTTCGGCGAGGCCGGCCGTCACGCCCGCAGCGCCGTCGGCGTGGCCGAGCTCCCCCTAGACGCCCCGGTAGAGGTAGAGGTCATCGTCGAGGTCGCGTAACGCTGAAGCCCGCGATCTTGCGGTTGTGGCCCCGGCAGAAGCCCCAGACGGGGACAAAGCTCGGGCCGGAACTGCAAGATCGCGGGGAGCGGCGGGCGGAGTCGTACGATCGCAGCCATGGGTGGGCGTATGGCCGGTGCGGCGGGGGCGCTTGCGGACGGGCTGCCGGGGTGGGTGACGCTGCTGCGTGCGCCGAACCCGGGGCCGATGACGCTCGACGGGACCAACACCTGGGTGCTGCGGGCCGGGCCGGACGCGCCCGCCGTCGTGGTCGACCCGGGGCCCGCCGACGAGGGGCACCTGGCCGCGATCGCGGCGCAGGGACGCATCGGATGCGTGCTGATCACGCACGGGCACGCCGACCACACCGAGGGCGCGCCCCGGTTGCGCGAGCTGCTCGACGGCGTACCGGTGCTCGCCGCCGACCCGGCGCACACCGCCGGAGGCGAGCCGCTCACCGCCGACACCACCATCGACGTGGGGCTGGACCTGCGCCTGCTGCCCACCCCCGGGCACACCGCCGACTCGGTCTGCCTGGTCGCCGCACACGACGGCGAGCACGTGGTGCTGACCGGTGACACCATCCTCGGCCGGGGCACCACAGTGGTCGCCCACCCGGACGGGCACCTCGGCGACTATCTGTCGAGCCTGGAGCTGCTCTCCGCGTACCGGGGGATCCCGGCGCTGCCGGGCCACGGCCCGGCGCTCGCCGACTGCGGTGTGGCGGCCGACTTCTACCTGGCCCACCGGCGGGCCCGGCTGGACCAGGTGCGTGCCGCAGTCGCCGCGGGCGCCACCACCGCCGCCGAGGTGGTCGCAGTGGTCTACGCCGACGTCGACAGGTCGCTGTGGTGGGCCGCCGAGTGGTCGGTCCGGGCCCAGCTCGAACACCTCGGAGTGGAGCAGCCGTGACCTGCCCGGTGTGCGGAACCGTAGCCGTGCCCGGGGCGCGGTTCTGCCACAACTGCGGGGCGGCGCTCCCGGCCGCTGCCACCCTGCCCGCCGCCGAGCGCCGCGTGGTGACTGTGCTCTTCGGCGACCTGTCCGACTTCACCTCCTGGTCGGAGGACCTTGACCCGGAACGGGTCGGCGCGGTCACCGACCGGGTGCTGGCCGCCCTCGCGGGTGCGGTCAAGACGTTCGGCGGGCACGTCGACAAGCTCACCGGCGACGGCATCATGGCGGTCTTCGGCGCGCCCGTGGCGCACGAGGACGACGCCGAGCGGGCGGTCCGCGCCGCGCTGTCCATGCAGCGCGCGGTGCGGCGGGTGCTCGACGACGAGCGCGGCGGCGGCGCGCCGCTGGGCCTGCGCGTCGGCCTCAACACCGGGGACGTGATCGCGGGCATCCAGGCGGCGATCGAGTACACGGTCATCGGCGACACGGTGAACACCGCCGCCCGGCTGGCCGACGCCGCCGCCGTCGGCGCGGTCTACGCCGGGGCGCGCACCTCCGCCGCCACCCGGCACGTCGCCTCCTGGCGGGCGCTGCGCCCGCTGCGGCTCAAGGGCAAGCGGGAACCGGTCGAGGCGTACGAGCTGCTGGGCCTGCTCGACGCGCCCGGCACCCGGTCCGGCCTCGGTGACGAGGCGCCGTTCGTGGGCCGGGAGACCGAGATCGGCCGGGTCGCCGGCCGGCTCGCCGAGGTGATCGACAGGGGCGAGCCCCGGGTGCTGCTGATGACCGCCGAGGCGGGGATCGGCAAGTCCCGGTTCGCGGCCGAGGTGGAACGCCTCGCCGCCGGCTACGACGTCGGCGCCGGGCGGTACGCGGCGCACACCGGCGCCCGCGTCCTCTCGGTGCGCTGCGCGGCGTTCGGCGAACGGCGCCGGCTGGCCCCGCTGGCCGACCTGGTCCGGGCCGCAGTCGGCCTGCCCGGCGACGCGGCCACCGCGGTCACCCGGCCGGCCGTCGAGGAGCGGCTGCGCCGCCTCGGCCAGCGCCTGTCCCGGCTCCCCGGCGACCCGCCGCCGATCGCCGTGGATCAGCTCCTGGCCCTGCTCGGGTACGCCGAACTCCCGCCCGCCAGCGAGAACGGCGAGTGGAACGCGGCCGGACCCCCGCCCGACGACGAGGCGGTGCCCACCGCCGTGGCGGACCTGCTCAGCGCGCTCGCCGGTGAGGCGCCGCTGGTGATCGTGGTGGACGACCTGCACGACGCCACCGCCGAGACGCTCAAGGCGCTGGCGCTGACCCTCAACCGGCTCAGCGGGCCGGTGCTGGTGCTGCTGCTCGGCCGCCCCGAGCTGGTACGGACCGCCGGTGCGCTGACCCGCGTCGCGGACGCCGAGGTGCACGCGCTGCCACCGCTGCGCGGCGCTGACGCGTCCCGGCTGCTCACCAGCTACCTGTCCGGTGGCCGGATGCCGCAGACCGACGCGGACCGGCTGCTCGCCACCGCGCAGGGCAACCCGTTCTATCTGGCCGAACTGGTCACGCTGCTGATGGAGCGCGGTGCGCTCACCGCCGGGCCGGGCCGGGGCTCCGACGTCGGCTGGCGGCTCGCCCCCGGCTCGCTCGGCAGCCGGCTGCTCTCCCGGGACCTGGCCGCGGTGCTCGCGGCGCGTATCGACGCGCTGCCGCCCAACGCCCGTTCGGCGTTGCGGGACGCCGCGGTGGTGGGCGACACCGTGCCGGCGGGGGCGCTGGAGGCGCTGCGGGAGCAGCGGGTCGGGCAGGACGGGCGGCCCGCCGCGGTGGCCGCCGTCGAGCTGGACCGGGCGGTGGAGGAACTGCTGCAACGGCGCATGCTGCACCGCACCCGCAGCGGGTTCGCCTTCGCCACCCCGCTGATGCGGGAGGCCGCGTACGCCGGGGTGAGCAAGGCCGAGCTGGCCGAGCGGCACGCGGCGCTGGCCCGCTGGGCCGCGCCGGAGAGCGTCGACGAGACCGGCGGCGCACCCGGTGGCGCGTTCACCGAGGCCGCCCGGGACGACTTCGTCGCCGAGCACGTGGAGCGGGCCACCGCGCTCGCCGACGCGGTCAAGCTGCGCCCGGACGCGCCGGCCCGGGCGGTCACCCCGCTGGGCGTGGCCGCGCTGGGCCGGGCCGCCCGCCGGTCGCTGCGGTCGGGGGAGCCGGCTCTCGCCGTCGAGTACGCCGAACGCGCGGCCGAGCTGGCCCGCGACGGGGTGCCCGCGGCCGACCGGGTGGTGCACGCCCGGGCGCTGCTCCAGGTCGGTCGCCCGGCCGACGCGCTGGCCTTCGCCGAGAAGATCGCCGCGAACACCGGCGACCCGGCCACCCGTACCGCCGCGCTGCTGCTCGCCGGGCAGGCCCAGCAGACCCTCGGTGACGCCGAGCGGGCCGAGTGCAACTGGCAGGAGGCGTTGCAGGTGGCGACCGACGCCGACCTGCCCACGCTGCGGGCCTCGGCGATGCGGCGGCTCGGCATGGCCGACTTCATCGCCGGCCGGCTCGGGCAGGCGAGCAGCCGGCTGGCCGCGTCCTACCAGGTCAGTCTCGCCGCGCGGGATCTCCGCGGGCAGGCGTGGTCGTTGCAGAACCTGGCCTGGGTGACCACCACCCGGGGCGACTTCGCCGGCACCGACGCGGTGCTCGGCCGCGCCGCCCGGCTCTTCGCCGAGCTGAAGGACCCGTACGGGCGGGCCTGGCTGCGCGGCACCACCGCGTTCGCCCGGCTGCTCGCCGGCCGGCTGCGGGAGGCGTGCCGGATGGCCCGGGTGTTCCTGCCGTTCGGCGAGCGGGTCGGCGAGGCGTGGGCGGTGGGGACGCTGCGCGCGGTCGAGGCGTACGCCACCGCCGAGCTCGGCGACCTGGCCGAGGCGGACCGGGCGGCGCGGCGTGCGTACCGGGACTTCGCCGAGGTGGGCGACGACTGGGGGCAGGGCTTCGCGCTCGTGGTGCGCGGGGTGGTGGCGCGCGGGCTGGGCGAGCCGGAACACGCGGCCGACCTGTTCACCGACGCGCTGGAGTACGCCGACCGCACCACCCACCCGCTGCTCACCGGCATGGCCGGCACGCTGCGCGGCTTCGTGGCGCTGGACATGGGCGACCACGAGACCGCCGAGCGGGAGGCGCGGTCGGTGCTGACCCGGGTGGAGCCGCACAACCCGCAGGCGCCGGCCCAGGTCGCGCCGCGGGTGCTGCTCGCCATGGCCCGCCTCGCGGCGGGTGACCCGGGCACCGCCGTGGGGCTGCTCGCCCCGGTGGCGACCGGCGCGGCGAACGCGCCCTCGCTGCTGTTCTCCCGGCGGCAGACGATGGCCCGGTACGCCGCCGCGCTGCTCGCACACGGCCAGCGCGAACAGGCGCTCGACTGGGCGCAGCGGTCCATCACCGCCCCGGCGGAGGACGTCCGCAGCCAGGTGGTGGCGCTGCTCGTGCTGGCCGAGGCGCTTGACGCCTGCGGTCGGCGGGCCGAGGCGCTGACGCACGCGGAGGAGGCGGTACGCCTCGCGTACGTCACCGAGCAGCGCAGTGAGCGGATCGTCGCGGACGCCTTGCGGGTGCGCCTCTCCAGCGGCTGATCGCCCGTGTTCTGACGGTTCCGGGGATGTGTTCGTCGGTGGAGCCGGTTAGCGTGGGGCGGCCACAGTCGTGGATCGACTGTGGCCTCCCGGTGCGCGCCCGCGTCACCGGCGCTCATGCTGGGGAGGAACGATGAGGCTGCCGCGCTCGGGCGCCGGCTGGACGATCGCGGTCTTCGGGCTCCTCGCGCTGCTGCTCGGCGCGCTCGGTCTGATCTGGCCGGAGACGCAGCTGCGCCTGCTCGGCTTCGAGGTGCCGGCCGAGCGCGCTCCGGGCGACTACACCGGCACGTTCCTCACCGCGTCCTCGATGGCCTCGTTCAACATGGGGGTCTACTACCTGCTCGCCGTCGCCACCGAGTGGCGGCCGTTCTACCGGTTCACCGTGTGGTTCCGCCTGGTCACCTTCACCGTGTTCACCATCGCGGTGCTCTCCGACGTCGCGCCGGACCGCTTCTTCGCGGTCGCCGCGTGGGAGGGCCTGGGCGCGCTCGCCACGGCAGCCGGCCTGTGGTGGGACGCACGCCGGGCGGCTCCCGCCGGTGCCGTGTCCGCGCCGGAGCCGGCGCCGGCCACCGACGCGGCGCGCTGACGGGTCCGGATCGTTGGGTATTTTCGAGTCGTGACCGAGACCCCGCCCGGCGCCCTGCGGCTGCCCATCGTGCCCGGTCTGACCGATCTGCAGGTGTTCGCCCGGGGCGGCTACGCCACCATCTACCGGGCCACCCAGATCTCGGTGGGACGCGAGGTCGCGGTCAAGATCGAGAACCGCACACTGGACAGCGAACGCGACCAGGCCCGCTTCCTGCGCGAGGCCCGTGCGGCCGGGCGGATGTCGTCGCACCCGCACGTGGTCGACCTGTTCGACGTCGGGGTCACCGTCGACCAGCACCCCTACCTCATCATGGAGCTGTGCGACGGCTCGTACGCCGAGCGGATGCGCACCTCCCCGCTGGGTCCGGCGGAGACCCGCGACCTCGGCGTGAAGATCGCCGACGCGCTGGCGCACTCGCACGCGGCGGGCGTCCTGCACCGCGACGTCAAGCCGGCGAACATCCTGCACTCCGAGTTCAACTCGGCGGTCCTGGCCGACTTCGGCCTGGCGGTGCTCGCCGAGTTCCGCGACTCCTCGGTGATGCTGGAGGCGCTCACCCCGGCGTACGCGCCGCCGGAGACGTTCAACCACAGCCCGCCCACGCCTGCCGTCGACGTCTACTCGCTGTGCGCCACGCTCTACGCGCTGATGTACGGCCGTCCGCCGCGCTGGCACTCCGAACGCAACCCGAGTCTGGTGACCGTGCTGGAGATGTTCCAGCAGCCGATCCCGGGTCTGCCCGGTGTGCCCGGCGAGCTGATCGACGTACTCCGGCTGGGCATGTCGAACGACCCGGGCGCGCGGCCCTCGGCGGTCGAGCTGCGCGGCCTGCTCGCCTCGCTGCCGCTCGACGGCGCCCCGGCGACCGGCGGCCGGTACGACGACGGCATCGGCGACCGGTTCCACCGCACCGGTGGGCCGAACCCGCGACCGCCCGCGGACGACGACCACCCGACGGTGGCCTCGCGTGGCCGGCGCTGGCCCAAACGCTGGTTCCTCGGCGGTGCCGGCGTGCTGGCGCTTGCGGCCTCGGCCGGCGGTGGCTGGGTGGCCGGCGGCCACGCTCCGGCCGCCTCGCCGACGCCGACGGCCAGCGGGGTGGCCGGGGTGGCGCCGGTACCGGGATGCGCGTCCGCCGACGTGCGGCTGCCCGCCGGGGCGCGCTGCGCGACGGAACTGGAGTGCTTCGGTCCGGTACGGCTGCGCCGCGACCGGGCCGAGGCGAGCCGGGTGCCGTGCGACGGCCAGCACACCTGGGAGACCTACGCCGCCGGTGACCTGCCGGCCGCGCTCGCCGGGGCCCGGCACGAGACGGTCGCGGCCGACCCGGCCGTCGGCAGGGTGTGCAACGCCGACACGTTCCGGCTGGTCAGCGGCGGCAAGTCGGCGAGCGGGTGGAACCTGGAGGTGCTGCCGCCGGAGGCCGAGGCGGACCGCACCTACCGCTGTCTGGCCGGCCGGGGCGTCAACGCGCTCGCCGGTCCCACGCTCACCGGTCGCTGAGCCCGTTCACGGTCCGGCTCTGCCGCACCGACCGCGGGTCGAGCGTCTCCAGCGTGTCGGCGTCCACCGCCGTCGGCGCACGCATGCCGCGTACCACGCGCGGGTCCAGCGTCTCCAGCGTGTCCGCGTCGATCGGCTGACCCGCCGGGGTGCGCAGGTTCCGCACCGCGCGCGGATCGATCGCCTCCAGCGTGTCGGCGTCCACTCCGTACCCCTGGTGGGGGACCGGCCAGGTCTCGGCCTGCGGGGCGGACCCGCCGGTGCCGCCGGGCTGACGCGCGGCGGTGATCGTCACTCCCGTGATCATGGCGAGCAGCACGCAGACCAGGGCCAGCACGACCGACAGGATGCCGGGCGGACGCCACACGGCGAGGGTCACCACCGCCGCCACCGTCGCCAGGGACGCGACGACGGCCTTCGCCCGCGCATCGGGCTTCGGGAACGATCTCACCCGACAAGCATGGCCCAGCGCGTCCACCTGTCAACCGGCGGGATGAGACAGCTTCCCGTCATTGAGGCTCCACTTCGGAGTCGCAGGTAGCGACGATCGAGAAAAAATCGTTACATCATCTGGTTGTTTGCCGTATCGATCCATGTTTGGGGGCCACTAACGTGGGCGTCGATCCCTACAGTGACGGGGGTCGAGGTCTCCTCGACGGAACTGTTCCCCGACGGAAGGCAGCCTCATGCCCCGTGCAATCCGATCCCTGGCCGCAACCGGGATCGCCGGCGTCCTCCTCGCCGGACCGGCCGTCGCGCCCGCCGCGGCGGCGACTCCGCAACCACCCGCGCACGACCGGACCACCGCCGCCGAGGCACGCCGGGTGGACCGCGTGCCGACGCCGAAGCTCGACTGGTACGCCTGCTACGACTACGCCGAGTGCGCCACGGTCCGGCTCCCGCTGGACTACGACAACCCGAAGGGCGCCACCACCGAGGTCGCACTGCTCCGGGTCAAGGCCCGCGACCAGCAGCGCAAGGTCGGCAGCCTCTTCCTCAACCCGGGTGGCCCGGGTGGCTCCGGCACGAGCATCGCGCTCGCCGCGCCCTACTTCCTCGGCGACGACCTGCTCGACCGCTTCGACATCGTCGGCGTCGACCCGCGTGGCGTCGAGGCCAGCGAGAACATCAAGTGCTTCCGCTCGGTGAAGGACCAGACCCGGGCGTACGCCGGGTTGAACGTCGCGTTCCCGTGGACCAAGGCGGAGGAGAAGGCGTACGTCGCCGCGTCCAAGGCGGTCGGCAAGGCGTGCTCCACCACCGGCAAGCCGCTCACCGGCGCGGCCTCCACCGCCGAGGTGGCCCGCGACATGGACGTGTTGCGCCGGGCCGTCGGCGACAAGTTGCTCAGCTACCTCGGGTTCAGCTACGGCACCGCGCTGGGCCAGTACTACGCGAACATGTTCCCGGACCGCTTCCGCGCGCTCGTCGTTGACGGCGTGCTCGACCCGAACGCCTGGGTCGGCCAGGGCAGCGCCCGCAACCAGCTCCAGGAGACGCGGCTGCGCAGCGCCGACGGCGCGTACCGGGCGCTGCGGGAGATCCTCGTCCGGTGCGGCAAGGCCGGCGCCGAGAAGTGCGAGCTGGCCGCCACCGGCAATCCGCTGGCCGCGTACGACACGGTGGCGAAGCGACTCCGCAAGAAGCCGGTGGTGATCGAGGATCCGGACTTCGGCTCCTTCACGGTCAGCTACGCCGACTTCGTCGGTGCCACGCTCGGCGCGCTCTACGATCCGTACGGCTGGCAGTCGGTCGTCGACATCACCGTGCAGCTCCTGGCCGCCACCGATCCGGCCGCCGGCAAGGCCGCCACCGCGTCGGCCCGCACGGCGCTCGCCGCCCGCGCCGCGCAGGCACGGCAACAGCGGGGGTACGACTTCCCGTACGACAACGGGCTGGAGACGTTCCTGACCGTCGACTGCACCGACGCGTACCACCCGAAGAGCGCCGACGCCTGGCCGGCGCTGTCGGCGAAGGAGGACAAGCGGGCGCCGTACTTCGGGCGCGCGTGGGCCTGGGGCACCTCGCCCTGCGCCCGCAACACCTGGACGGTGCGGGACGAGGACGCCTGGACCGGGCCGTTCAACCGGGTCACCGCCGCTCCGGTGCTCGTCGTCGGCAACTACTGGGACCCGGCGACCAACTACCAGGGTGCGGTCAGCTCGGCCGAGCTGCTGCCGAACAGCCGCCTGCTGAGCAGCGACAGCTGGGGCCACACCGCGTACGGCACCTCGGCGTGCGTGACCGGCCGGATCGACGCGTACCTGCTCACCGGGAAGCTGCCGGCCAAGGGCACGCTCTGCGTCGGTGACGCGCAGCCGTTCCAGGAGGACGCGGCGGCCGGCCGGGCGGACGCGTCGAAGAGCGAGCTGGCCCGGGCGGGCGAGCCGAGCCGGGGTGAGCCGAAGCGGCTGCCGCCGGTGGCGACGCCGCGTCCGGCGGTCGGCACGCTGACCGTCCGCTGACGGACCCCCGGGGTACGGCGGGTGATCGGGCACCCGCCGTACCCCGGGCCCACCTCGGTCAGTAGGACTTGTCCTGGCCGAGGACGTGCTGGGCGACGAAGTTGAGGATCATCTCCCGGCTGACCGGGGCGATCCGGCCCGCGCGTACCGCGCCGAGCAGCGTCGCCACGCCGTACTCGGTGGTCATGCCGGCCCCGCCGAGCGCCTGGACGGCGGTGTCGACAGCGAGCGCGGCGGCCTCGCCCGCCGCGTACTTGGCCATGTTGCCGGAGATGCCGGCCTCCAGGTCGCGGCCCGCGTCGTAGAGCGTGGCCGCCTTGTGGATCATCAGCCGGGCCAGCTCGACCTGCACTGCGGCGTGCGCCAGCGGGTGCGCCACACCCTGGTGCGAGCCGATCGAACGCCCGCCCCACACCTTGCGGGTGGACGTGTAGTCGCTGGCCTTCTCGATCGCGTACCGGCCGGTGCCGGCGCCCATCGCGGCGACGGTGATGCGCTCCGGGTTGAGCCCGGCGAACAGCGCGGGCAGCCCGGCGTCGAGCGACTCACCGACGAGCGCGTCGGCGGGGAGCCGGACGTCGTCGAGGAAGAGCAGGAACTGGTTCTCCGGCGACAGGATCTCCATGTCCAGCTTGGACTTCTCCAGGCCGGGCGCGTCGGTCGGCACGATGAACAGCGCCGGCTTCAGCTTCCCGGTGGACGCGTCCTCGGTACGTGCCACCACGAGCACGTGGCCGGCCTCGTCCACCCCGGAGATGTAGATCTTCCGGCCGCTGAGCAGCCAGTCGTCGCCGTCGCGCCGGGCCACTGTGGCGAGGCGGTGGAAGTTCGAACCGGCGTCCGGCTCGGTGATCGCGAAGACGATCTTCTGGGAGCCGTCGGCGAGGCCGGGGAGGTGCTTCTTGCGCTGCTCCTCCGTACCGTGCTTGTTGATGATCGTGGCCGCGATGGCGGGGGAGACCACCAGGAGCAGCAGCGGGCAGCCGGTCGCGGCCAGCTCCTCGCACACCAGCGCCAGCTCGGTGATGCCGCCGCCCCCGCCGCCGTACTCGGTGGGGATGTTCACGCCCAGGTAGCCGAGCCGGCCGGCCTCGTGCCACAGCTCGTCGGTGTGCCCGCCGGACTTGGCCTTCTCGACGAAGTAGGAGTGGCCGTACTTGCGGCCCAACGCCCGTACGGCGTCGCGGAGCTGGTCCTGCTCGGGGGTCAGGTCGAAGTTCACTGCGGGTCCTCCTCGGGGTCCACCACGGCAAGTACGGCACCCGTCTCGACCTGGCCGCCGGCCGGCACCGGCAGCTCCGTCACCACGCCGTCGGCGGGGGCGAGCACGGGATGTTCGAGCTTCATCGCTTCCAGCGTCAGCAGCAGGTCACCGGCGGCGACCCGCTGACCGACCTCGACGTGCACCCGGGTCACCGCGCCGGGCAGCGGCGCGAGCAGCGACCCGGCCGCCAGCTCCGCGGTGGGCAGGGGCAGGCGGGGCAGCTCGGTGAGGCTCGCCGCCCCGTCCGGGCCGTCCACGAAGACCGACGAGCCCGCCCGGTGTACGCGGAACGCCCGCCGCACCCCGTCCACGTCGAGCACCACCCGGTCCGGGGTGGCGTCGACGGCCGTCACGGCCGGGGTGGCGTCGGACGACGACACCGACCATTCGGCGAGCCCGCCGGTGCGGTCGAGCCGGTACCGGACCTCGAGCTCCTCGTCGCCCGGGCCGGTGAAGCGGGTGACCTGCGGGAAGGACGGCACGTTGCGCCAACCCGACGGCAGCCCGGCCAGCACCGGGGCGGCGGCCCGGCGCGCGGCGGCCCCGGCCAGCGCGGCGGCCAGCGCCGCGACCGGAAGCTGCTCGGCAGGCAGCAGCGGCGCGAACACCTCCGGGTGCCGGTCCAGGAAGCCGGTGTCCACGTCCACCGCGGCGAACTCCGGACTGCGCAGCACACGGACCAGCAGGTCCCGGTTGGTGGCCACGCCGTGCAGTTCGGCGCGGGCCAGCGCGCCGGCGAGCGCGCGGGCCGCCTCGGTGCGGGTGGGCGCCCAGGCGATGAGCTTCGCCAGCATCGAGTCGTAGTGCACGCTCACCGTCGAGCCGTCCACCACACCCGAGTCCAGGCGCAGCCCGCGGGCCGGGCCGAACTCGGCGGCGACCCCGGGGATCGCGAACCGGTGCAGCGTGCCGGTGGCCGGACGGAAACCCTGAGCCGGGTCCTCGGCGCACAGCCGTACCTCGATGGCGTGACCGTCGGCCGGCGGCGTGGTGGTGACCGGCAGCGGCTCGCCCTCGGCGACGAGCAGTTGCAGCCGCACCAGGTCCAGCCCGGTGGTCAGCTCGGTGACCGGGTGCTCCACCTGGAGGCGGGTGTTCATCTCCAGGAAGTGCACCTGACCGTCCGGCGCGAGCAGGAACTCCACGGTGCCCGCGCCGACGTAGTCGACTGCGCGCCCGGCCGCCACCGCCGCCTCGTGCAGCGCCGCCCGCACGTCGTCGGGCAGCACACCGGGTGCCTCCTCGACGATCTTCTGGTGGCGGCGCTGGATCGAGCAGTCGCGTACCCCGAGCGCCACCACCGTGCCGTGGGTGTCGCCGAAGATCTGCACCTCGACGTGGCGGCCGCGTTCCACGTACCGCTCGATGAAGACGGTGCCGTCGCCGAACGCCGCAGCCGCCTCGCGGCGCGCGCCCGCGACGGCCTCGGCCAGGCCGGCGGCGTCGCGGACGATCCGCATGCCCCGGCCGCCGCCACCGGCAGCGGCCTTGACCAGCACCGGGAAGGCGGTGACCTCGGCCGGGTCGGTCCAGGTGGGTAGCATCGGCACGCCCGCGTCGGCGAGCAGCGCCTTGGCGGCCATCTTGTCGCCCATCGCCGCGATCGCCTTGGCCGACGGACCGATCCAGGTCAGGCCCGCGTCGGTCACCGCCGCCGCGAACTCGGCGTTCTCGGCCAGGAACCCGTAGCCGGGGTGGACGGCGTCCGCGCCGGAACGCCGGGCCGCGTCCAGGATGGCGTCGATGCGCAGGTACGTCTCGGCCGGCGTGTTGCCCGGCAGCCGGACGGCCTGGTCGGCGTCCGCGACGAACGGCGCGTCGGCGTCCGCGTCGGAGTGCACGGCGACGGTGGCCACGCCGAGGGCGCGGCAGGTGGCGAAGACCCGGCGGGCGATCTCGCCCCGGTTCGCAACCAGAAGCTTCGTGATCATTGGCGCTGAGCCTGCCTTTCGTTCGCGACTGCGGGACTCCGCTTCGCTGCGTTCCTCGCGCTCACAGGTCACATCCGGAAGACGCCGAAACCGTCGGCGCCCTTCACCGGTCCGTTGTGGATCGCCGACAGGCACAGCCCGAGGACGGTACGGGTGTCCCGGGGGTCGATCACCCCGTCGTCGTAGAGCCGCCCGGACAGGAACAGCGCGCCGGACTGCGACTCGATCTGCTGCTCGACCATCATTCGCATGGCGGCGTCGGTGTCCTCGTCGTACTCGCGTCCCCGCGCGGCGGCGGCCTGCCGGGCCACGATGGACAGCACCCCGGCGAGCTGTGCCGGACCCATCACCGCCGACTTCGCGTTCGGCCAGGTGAACAGGAACCGGGGCTCGTACGCCCGGCCGCACATGCCGTAGTTGCCGGCGCCGTAGGAGGCGCCCAGGTTGACGGTCAGATGCGGCACCTTCGAGTTCGACACCGCGTTGATCATGAAGGCGCCGTGCTTGATGATGCCGCGCTGCTCGTACTCGGTACCGACCATGTAGCCGGTGGTGTTCTGGAGGAAGACCAGCGGTGTGTCCGCCGCGTTGGCGAGCTGGATGAACTGGGCCGCCTTCTGCGCCTCCTCGCTGAACAGCACGCCCCGGGCGTTCGCCAGCACGCCGACCGGGTAGCCGTGCAGCTCACCCCAGCCGGTCACCAGCGCGGTGCCGTAGCCGGGCTTGAACTCGTCGAACGCGCTGTCGTCGAGCAGCCGGGCCAGCACCTCGCGCGGGTCGAACGGCACCTTCAGGTCGGCGCTGGCGATGCCGAGCAGCTCCTCCGGGTCGTACCGGGGTGGCAGCGGGTGGGGGTTGCGCGGCGGCGGGCCGTGCTTGCGCCAGTTGAGCCGGCGGACGCACTGCCGGGCCAGCCGGATGCCGTCGCGCTCGTCCTCGGCGAGGAAGTCGGCCAGGCCGGACGTGGTGGCGTGCATCGCCGCGCCGCCGAGTGACTCGTCGTCGGTGACCTCACCGGTGGCCATCTTCACCAGCGGCGGCCCGGCCAGGTAGACCTGCGACCGGTCCCGGATCATGATGGTGAAGTCCGACATGCCCGGCACGTACGCGCCACCGGCGGTGGCGTTGCCGAAGACCACGCTCACGGTCGGGATCCGCTGCGCGGAAAGCCGGGTCAGGTCGCGGAACACCCGGCCGCCGGGAATGAAGATCTCCGCCTGGGTGGGCAGGTCCGCGCCGGCCGACTCGACCAGGTTCACCATCGGCAGCCGGTTGGCCGCCGCGATCTCACCCGCCCGGCGGGTCTTCGCCAGCGACCACGGGTTGATCGCACCGCCGCGTACGGTCGGGTCGTTCGCCACGATCAGGCACTCGACGCCCTCGACCACGCCGATGCCGGTCACGGTGCTGGCGCCGACCGGAAAGTCGGTGCCGTACGCGGCCACCGACGACAACTCCAGGAACGGGCTGTCCGGGTCGAGAAGCAGCTCGATCCGCTCGCGGGGGAGCAGCTTGCCGCGGTTGTGGTGCCGGGTCACGTACTTCTCGCCGCCACCGCCCCGGGCCTGGTCGAGCGCCGACTCCAGCTCGGCCAGGCGTTCCAGCAGCGCCTCCCGGTTCGCGGTGAAGGCGGGCGCGGACGGGTCGATGGTGCTCTGCAGGACAGTCGTGCTCATAGGCCCATGCCCTTCGCGATGATCTCGTTCATGATCTCGGTGGTGCCGCCGCCGATGCCGAGCAGACGGGCGTCCCGGTAGTGCCGCTCCACCTCGGCGTCGCGCATGTAGCCGAAGCCGCCGTGCAGTTGCAGCGCCGCGTCGACCACCCAGTCGCAGGTGGCCACCGCCACGTTCTTCGCCATCGCCACCTCGGTCACCACCGGTTGCCCGGCGGCCACCCGCTCGGCGACGTCGTGCACGTACGCCCGCGCCGCGTCGGTGCGGCTGTGCATCTCGGCCAGCTTGTGCCGGACGACCTGGCGACCGACGAGCGGCCGGCCGAACGTGGAGCGGTCCCGGCACCACTGCACCGACAGGTCCACGCAGCGCTGCGCGGTCGCGTACGCCTGGGTGGCGAGCGACAGCCGCTCGTTGGCGAACTGCTGCATGATGGCGAGGAATCCGGTGTCCTCCGGGCCGACCCGGTTCGTCACCGGCACCCGCACGTCGACGAAGGACAGCTCGGCGGTGTCGGAGCAGTGCCAGCCCAGCTTCTCCAGCCGCCGGCCCACTGTGAACCCGGGCGTGCCCTTGTCGATGACGAGCAGGCTGACCGAGCCCGAGCCGGGGAAGTCGGTGCAGACCGCAGTGGTGACGAAGTCGGCGCGGACCCCGCTGGTGATGTACGTCTTGGAGCCGTTTACGACGTAGTGGTCGCCGTCGCGTACCGCGCAGGTGCGGATGCCCGCCACGTCCGAGCCGCCGTCCGGCTCGGTGATCGCCAGCGCGCCGATCATCGTCCCGGCCAGCGCCGGCCGGACGTACCTGTCGATCAGCGCCTCGTCCTGGGTCTCGACCATGTGCGGCAGCGCGATCCCGTGCGTGAACAGCGCGGCCACCAGCCCGGACGACCCGCCCGAGCGGATGATCTCCTCGGTCACGACCATCGAGTCGAGCAGGTCACCGCCGCTGCCGCCGACCGACTCCGGGAAGCCGATGCCGAGCAGACCGATCTTGGCGGCGGTCTCGTGCAGCGACCGGGGCACCTCGCCCGCCCGCTCCCAGTCGGACAGGTGCGGCAGCACCTCCCGGGTGACGAACGAGCGGGTCAGCTCGCGCAGTTGCCGGCGTTCCGGCGTGTCCACGATGGTCATGCCGGAACCTCCGTCGGTAGGTCGACCACCCGGGAGCGCAGCAGCTCGCCGAGCGCCTTGGCCTGGGGGTCGAACCGGGTGGACGCGGCCACGCCCTGCCCGAGCAGCCCACGGATCACGAAGTTGACAGCGCGCAGGTTCGGCAGCTCGTACCGCTCGACGGTGAGCGCCGCGGTCTCCGGCAGCAGCTCGGCCAGCCGCTCCACGGTCAGCCAGTCGCGCAGCCAGGGCCAGGTCGCGTCGGTACGGGCCCAGACGCCCAGGTTGGCGTCGCCGCCCTTGTCGCCCGACCGCGCCCCGACCAGCTCACCGAGCGGCCCCCGCCGGGTTGCGGGTAAGGACGGGCCCCCTGTCAACGCCTCGTGTTGTACAGGGGCCCCCTGCAAACCGCCGGTCACCGTCGGCGGCGGGATCGGCACCCGCTCGCCGGACGGGAGCACCGCGACGTGCTCGACCGCGTCCTGCGCGATCGCGTCGGCGGTGAACACCCCGTACGGCGTCGCGTCGCCGGGCAGCGTGGTGAGCGTGCAGCCCGGGTACGAGGCCAGCGCCAGCTCCACCGCCGCCGCCGAGAACGCCCGCCCGGCCCGCGACTTGTCGCCGTCGCGCAGGTGTACGTGCAGCAGCGCGCTGGCCGCCTCGGTGTCGCCGGTGTCCGGGTGGTCGGTACGGGCCAGCGTGAACTCCAGCCCTTCCGTGCCGACCGACTCCTCGATCTGCCCCCGGACCAGCGCCGCCTTGGCCGGGATGTCCAGCCCGCACAGCACGAACGTCATCGAGTTGCGGAAGCCGCCCAGGTTGTTGACGCCCACCTTGAGCGTGTCCGGCGGCGGCGTGCCGCGCACCCCGGAGACGCGTACCCGGTCCGGGCCCTCCTGCTCCAGCCGCACGGTGTCCAGCCGGGTCACCACGTCCGGCCCGAGGTAGTCCGGCCCGCCCACCTCGTACAGCAGCTGGGCGGTGACCGTCTCGACTGTCACCGCGCCGCCGGTGCCGGGGTGCTTGGTGAGCACCGACGAGCCGTCCGCGTGCAGCTCCGCGATCGGGAAGCCGGGCCGGTGCCCGCCGTCCGGCAGCTCGGTGAAGAAGCTGAAGTTGCCGCCGGTGACCTGCGCGCCGCACTCGATCAGGTGCCCGGCCACCGTCGCGCCGGCCAGCGCGTCGGGGTCGTCGCGGGTCCACCCGAAGCGGGCGATCGCCGGTCCGACGGCCAGCGAGGCGTCGGTGACCCGCCCGGTGACCACCACGTCCGCGCCCGCGTCGAGGCAGGCCGCGATCCCGAACGCGCCCAGGTAGGCGTTCGCGGTCAGCGCGTCCGGCCGCTGGATCGCGTCGCCCTCGACGTACCCGACCCGGACCTGAAGGCCGAGCCGGTCGCCGAGCGACCGGATCGCGTCGGCCAGCCCGGCCGGGTTGAGACCGCCGGCGTTGGTGACCAGCGTGACGCCGCGCTCCAGCGCGGTGCCGAGCACGCCCTCCGCCTGACGCAGGAACGTCTTGGCGTAGCCGAGCGACGGGTCGCGCATCCGGTCCCGGCCGAGGATGAGCATGGTCAGCTCGGCCAGGTAGTCACCGGTCAGCACGTCCAGCTCGCCGCCGTCGAGCATCTCCCGCCAGGCGGCGAAACGGTCGCCGTAGAAGCCCGACGCGTTCCCGATCCGCAGCACGCTCATGAGGGGGTTCCGTTCGCCGGTTCCCGCTTGCCGCCGGGCGGGCCGGCGAACGCCTGGGCCACGTCCAGCCACTCGTCGGCCACCGGCCCGGTGGCGGTCAGGGCCAGGTCCGCGCGGTGCCGGCGCTGCGTGACGAGCAGGCAGAAGTCGAGCGCCGGGCCGGTCACCCGGTCGGCCGCGTCGGCCGGTCCGAACTCCCACACCTCGCCGTCCGCGGGTGCGGTCAGCTCGACCCGCACCGGCACCGTGGGCACGTCGCGGCCGTGGGCCGAGAAGCCGTGCCCGAGGGTACGGAAGCCGAGGTGCGCGATGTGCCGCAGGCGCTGCGTCGGGGTACGGCTGACGCCCAGCGCGTCGGCCACGTCCTCGCCGTGCGCCCACGTCTCCATCAGCCGGGCCGTCGCCATCGAGGTGGGCGACATGCTGGTGCCGTACCAGGGGATCTTCTGCCCGGCCGGGACGGCGGCGAGCGCCCCGGCGAGCGCCGACCGGCCGGTACGCCAGCGGGTCAGCAGCGCTGCCGGGGGTGCGAGGAAGGACTCGGCGCCGTCCTCGACCAGGCGCGACGGGTCCGGCGCGGCCATCACCGAGGCGAAGAACGCGGACTCGTCGGTGGCCGCCAGGTAGGCCACGTGGTCGGTCCAGGCCAGGTGCGCGACCTGGTGTGCGACGGTCCAGCCCGGGGCCGGTGTCTGCTGCTCCCATCCGTCCGGCGGCAGATCCGCGACGAGCGCGTCGAGCTGTTCGGACTCGGCGGCCAGATCCGCGAGCAGGGCTGTCAGGTCGACCATTGTGCCTCCGGGCGGGGGTGGGGCGTCAGGGGATCAGTGCCGCTCGCTCTCGGGGGTGAGCAGCGCGGCGAGCTGGCGTTTCCAGGTGTGCAGCAGGGCGGCGCGGCGGGGCGAGTCGTCGCTGAGCAGGTTGGCCACGCCGAGGCCGCGCAGCAGGTCGAGGGTGGCCTGCACCGACTCGCGTACGCCCGGCCTGCGCTCGTCCACACCGAGCAGCTCGACGGTGAGCCGGTGCATCTCGCGGCCGATCCGCGCCTCCAGCGGTACCAGCGCGGCGCGCAGCTCGGCGTCGGTACGCGCGGCCACCCACAGCTCCAGCGCGGCCACGAACAGCGGGCCGGTGAACGAGGCGGCGAGCAGGTCGACCACGCCGTCGAGCCGCTTCGGGCCGACCGGCAGGTGCGCCGCCTCGGCGCGCAGCTCGGCCGCCCGGCGCTCGGTCAGGTGGGTGACGGCGGCGGTCACCAGCGCGGCCTTTGTGGGGTAGTGGTGCAGCTGGGCGCCCCGGGAGACGCCGGCGTGGGCCGCCACCACAGTCGTGGTGGTGCCGGACCAGCCGTGCTCCACCAGGCACTCGACGGTCGCCTCCAGCAGCCGGGCCTGGGTGGCACGGCTGCGCTCCTGCTGCGGAACTCGGCTCGACACGCAGACAGCGTGCCCCGCCCAAAACAAACAGTCAAGCCTGACTTTTTTTAGGAGGGGGCCCTTGTTGACGCCTGCGGTAGAGGAACGGCCCCTTTGTGACGCCTCAGCGGCCGTCGCGCGGAGCGAAGACCGTGAGCGCGTCGGCGTCGGAGTGACGGGAGCGGACGTACTCGTCGGCCCAGGCCGCCGCATCCGGGAACGTGGACTCGGCGGCGATCCGGGCGCAGGCGGCGTCCACGTCGAAGCGCGTCCGGCGCATCTGCACGCCCGGGCCGAGCAGCGCCCACCAGGCGCCCGCGCCCCCGTACGGCATGCCGACGCTGCCCGGGTTCACCACCAGGCGACTGTCGACCAGCCGGGTGAACGGCATGTGCGTGTGCCCGCAGACCACCGTGCCGACCTCGACCGGCAGGCCGGCGAAGACCTCGGCCCAGCGGTCGAGCCGCGAGTCGACGAGCACTACCTCCTCGTCGTCGCGCGGGGTGGCGTGGCAGAACAGCACGTCGCCCAGACCGGTGACCGGCAGCGTGACGGACGGCGGCAGCGCGGCCAGCCGGGCCACCTGGTCGTCGCGGAGCTGCCCGGCGGCCCAGTTGGAGACGGCGATCGGGGATGACCTGCCGGCCCGCGCCTGCACCAGCTCCCGGTCGGCGTTCCCGCCGACCCAGCAGGCCCGGTCACCGAGCGCGGTCAGCCGGTCCAGCACCTCGACCGGCTGCGGACCGGCCGCCAGGTCACCGGTGAGGACGATCAGGTCGGCGGCTGCCACGTCCGGCTCGGCCAGCACTGCTTCCAGCGCGGGCAGCACACCGTGGATGTCGGAGAGGACGGCGACGCGATCGGGCATCGTCCCAGCCTGGCGGCACCGGCGCGGGAGCACCAAGCGATTCTGCGGCGGGCAGAGCCGGCTTGCTCAGAGGCGACCGGCCCGGCCTGCGCAGAAGACGGCATCGGCCCGGCTCCGCGCGGTGGCGGGCCGGGCCGGGAAGCCGGTACGGAGGATCAGACCCGCGCGCGGCGGGCCAGGCGCTCCGGGTCGAGGATGATGATGCTCTTGCCGTCCAGCCGCAGCCAGCCACGCGAGGCGAAGTCGGCCAGTGCCTTGTTGACGGTCTCCCGGGAGGCGCCGACGAGCTGGGCGATCTCCTCCTGGGTGAGGTCGTGCGTCACGCGCAGCACGCCGCCGTCACGGGTGCCGAACCGGCCGGCCATCTGGAGCAGGTTCTTGGCGACCCGCCCCGGCACGTCGGTGAAGATCAGGTCGGCGAGCGAGTCGTTGGTCCGCCGCAGCCGGCGGGCCAGTACCCGCAGCAACTGCTCGGCGATCTCGGGCCGGTTGTTCAGCCACGGCCGCAACGCCTGCTTGCGCAGCCGGACCAGGCGGGTGTCGGTGACCGCCGTGGCCGTCGCCGTACGCGGACCGGGGTCGAAGAGCGACAGCTCACCCACCATGTCCGACGGGCCCATCACGGCGATCAGGTTCTGCCGGCCGTCCGCCGCGCGGCGACCCACCTTGATCTTGCCGGACAGGAGGATGTAGAGACTGTCGCCGGGCTCGCCCTCGTTGAACACGATCTCGCCCTTGCGGACCTCGATCGTCTCCATCTCCTTGGCGAGCGCCTCGGCAGCCTCCGGGTCGACACCCTGGAAGATCCCGCTGCGGGCCAGTACCTCGTCCATCGCGCACCTCCGCCTGCGCGTGCCGTCCGTCGGCCGGGTCTGCCGTCCGCTGATCCCTCGCGCGCCGCCAGTCTAGGCGCACATGAGCAGGAATCAGAGGTGCACCCCTGGAATCTTGATCGTTGGGCGTAACCCACCCGACCTGGGGAGCGGCTAAGATCCCGCCTCCGGCCCGGGCCGGCGCCACCCGTTCCCACCTGTGATCGTAGGGTGACCGGCGTGCTGTGTGAGCCGTTCCTGACCAGCCGGTCCGAATCCGGCTGGGACATCCCGCTGCTGGCCTGGCGGGCCGAGTCGCCGCTGCTGGCGGTCGGCTCCGCGCCGCTGGGCGGGGGGATCGGCGTCCGCCGGTGGGTGCTGAACGCGACGGTCCCCATGTCGTACGACCGGGACGACCCCGCCGCGCACCTGGCCGAGCTGGCGCACGGCCTCGACCTGGACGGGCCCGGGGTCGGGCTGCTGACCGGCGTGGACGTGAGCGAGGTGGTCCGCCGCACCGACGGCGGCGTCCGGGTCTGGGCGACTGTCGGCCTCGGCACGCCGGTCTGGGCCGCCGCCCCCGGGCCGGCGCCGTCGGCCGCGAGCGAGCCGGCCCGGCCCGCGCAGCACGTAGGCACCGTCAACATCGTCGTGTACGTCCCGGTGCGGCTCGGCGACGCCGCCCTGGTCAACGCCGTGGCCACCGCCACCGAGGCGAAGGCCCAGGCGATCTGGGAACTCGGCCTGCCCGCCACCGGCACGCCCACCGACGCGGTGACGGTGCTCTGCCCGGCCGACGGCGATCCGGCCCCGTACGGCGGTCCCCGGTCGGCCTGGGGTGCGCCGCTGGCCCGGGCCGTGCACGCCGCCGTGCGCTCGGGCGGCGCCGGGACCGTGGTGCCCTGGTCCGACCGGCGGGCGGGCTGACGTGGGCCCGGCACACGCGACACGCCGGGTTTTCCGACCGATCGGCCCTCGTCGCGGCGTTCCGGGGACGGTAGCGTCGCCGACGATGTACGCTTCCGCCCGCTCTGTGCCCCGTACCCTCCGCGCCGCCGTCGCCGGACCGCCCGCCGCCGTGCCCGGCCCGCGTCGCGCGGTGCTCGGCCGGCGCCTGGCCGTGTTCGCCGCGCTCGTCGCCGTCCTGTTCGTCGCCGGCTGCGGCGGCGACGCCGGCGGGTCCGGCGGCGACCCCCGGTGGCAGGCGGGACAGGGCGGCGGGTCGACCGGCTCGGCCGGGCCCGAGACGGGTGACCAGCCGGCCGCGCCGGGCGCGTCGAAGGAGCCGTCGATCTCGCTCACCGCGACCGGTGACGTGATCATGGGCAACGCGCCGGACCGGCTGCCGCCCAACGGCGGCAAGGGCTTCTTCGACGACGTGAAGTCGGCGCTCAAGGGCGACCTGGTGATGGGCAACCTGGAGGAGCCGCTCACCGACGACACCGGCGCCGGCAAGTGCGGCCCGGAGCCGAAGAACTGCTACCAGTTCCGCGCGCCGCCCGGCTACGCCGCGCACCTGCGCTCGGCCGGGTTCCAGCTGCTCAACCAGGCAAACAACCACGGCTACGACTACGGCCGGCAGGGCTACGAGAACACCCAGTCGGCGCTGGAGGCGCACGGGCTCAAGCACACCGGCGCGCCGGGCGAGATCACCGTGGTGGACGTCAAGGGCATCAAGGTCGCCGTGGTGGGCTTCTCGTCGTACCCCTGGTCCAACAGCCTGGTCGACCTGAACGCCGCCAAGCAGGTGGTCGAGATGGCCAAGGAGCAGGCCCAGCTCGTGGTGGTGCAGGTGCACATGGGCGCCGAGGGGGCGGACAAGACCCGGGTCAAGCCGGGCACGGAGATGTTCTTCGGCGAGAACCGCGGCGACCCGATCCGCTTCTCCCGCACCGTCATCGACGCCGGCGCCGACCTGGTCATCGGGCACGGCCCGCACGTGCTGCGCGGGATGGAGTTCTACAAGGGGCGGCTGATCGCATACAGCCTGGGCAACTTCGCCGGCGGCGGGAAGTCGCTGAACAGCTCGGGCCGGCTCGGCTGGGGCGGCGTGCTCAAGGTGTCGCTCACCGCCGAGGGGACGTTCGTCGGCGGCACGTTCACCTCCACCGTGATGAACGGCGTGGGCCGTCCGTCGGTGGACCGGCAGGACCGCGGCCTCGGACTGGTCCGTGACCTGAACCGGTCCGACTTCCCGGACACCGGCGCGAAGCTCGACGGGACCGGCAAGATCACCGCACCGGCGGGTGGCTGAGCGCACCCCGGCCGCGCCGAGCCGCCGGAGCGTCGGCCCCGCGACGTAGGCTGGCCGACGTGACCACGCGTTCCCCCGAGACCGACCTCGGCCGTACGCGCCGCGCCCGGCGCATCGGCCGCGTGCTGACCGAGACGCACCCCGACGCGCACTGTGAGCTCGACCACGGCAACGCGCTGGAGCTCGCGGTGGCGACGATCCTGTCCGCCCAGTGCACCGACAAGAAGGTCAACGAGGTCACGCCGAAGCTGTTCGCCCGCTACCGCACCGCGGCCGACTACGCCGCGGCGGACCGCGCCGAGCTGGAGGAGCTGATCCGGCCCACCGGGTTCTACCGCAACAAGACCAGCTCCCTGATCAACCTGGGGCGGGCGCTCTGCGAGCGGTACGACGGCGAGGTGCCGGGGCGGCTCGACGACCTGGTGACCCTGCCGGGGATCGGCCGCAAGACCGCGAACGTCATCCTCGGCAACGCCTTCGGCGTCCCCGGCATCACCGTCGACACCCACTTCCAGCGGCTGGTGCAGCGGTGGCAGCTCACCACCGAGACCGACCCGGTGAAGATCGAGCACGCGATCGGCGCGCTCTACCCGAAGCGCGACTGGACGATGCTGTCGCACCGGGTGATCTTCCACGGCCGCCGGGTCTGCCACGCCCGCAAGCCCGCCTGCGGCGCGTGCACGCTGGCGAAGCTGTGTCCCGCGTACGGCACCGGGCCGACCGAGCCGGCCGCCGCGGCCAAGCTGCTGAAGGGCCCCCGGGCCCGTGACCTGGCGGTCGCAGTCGGCCTCGATCCCGACCTGGTGCCGCAGCAGGCGGCAGCGGCGGACGTGCCGTGATGCGCCGGTTCGCGTACGTGCTCGTCCCGCTGCTGCTGGCGGCAGCGGGCTGCACCGCCACGACCGAGGCGCCGGAACGTCCGGCGCCGGCGACCCGGGCCGAGCGCCCCTCGCCGTTCGCCGACTGCGCCCCGCTGACCGTCGCGCCCGCCGCCGCGTCCCCGACTCCCGCCGGGAAGGCCGGGGACCAACTCCCCGACCTGACGCTGAACTGCTTCACCGGCGGCGCGCCGGTGAACCTGCGCGACGTCAAGGGCCCGGCGGTGATCAACGTGTGGGCGTCCTGGTGCCCGCCGTGCCGCAAGGAGCTGCCCGCGTTCCAGCGGCTCAGCGAGCGGGCCGACGGCCGGTTCCAGGTGATCGGCGTGAACAGCCGGGACAGCCGCGGCGGCGCGCAGTCCATCGGCGAGGACTACGGCGTCGACTTCCCGATGCTGCTCGACCAGGGCGACGCGTTCCAGCGCGCGCTGGAACGCAACGCGTTCCCGCTCACAGTGCTCGTCGACGCCGACGGCCGGATCCGGCACACCGACGCGACCGGCGCGCTCGACGACGCCCGCCTCGCCGCGCTGCTCGAACGTCACCTCGGGGTGCGGGTATGACCCGACGGCCGCCGGGGTGGTTCGACCCGCTGCTGGGCCGGCTCGGCACCGCGCGGGCGGAGGACTTCACCCGCATCGTCACGCCGGAAAGCGGCGGCCGGGAGAGCGCCGTGCTGGTGCTGCTCGGCGAGGAGCCCGGTGCCGGGCCGGACGTGCTCGTCCTCCAGCGCGCCGCGACGCTGCGCAACCACGCCGGGCAGCCGGCCTTCCCGGGCGGGGCGGCCGACCCGGAGGACGCGGACGCCCGCGCCACCGCGCTGCGCGAGGCGAACGAGGAGGTCGGCCTCGACCCCGGCAGCGTCACAGTGCTGGCCGAGCTGCCCCGGCTGTGGATCCCGGTCAGCGACTTCGTCGTCACCCCGGTGCTCGCCTGGTGGCACGACCCGCACCCGGTGCACCCGCGCGAGCCGGCCGAGGTCGCCCACGTGGCCCGGCTGCCGGTCACCGAGCTGGTCGACCCGGACAACCGCATGCGGGTACGCCACCCGAGCGGCTGGATCGGTCCCGCCTTCTCCGCACGCGGCATGCTCGTCTGGGGCTTCACCGCGGGCGTGATCGACCGGCTGCTGGAGATGGGCGGCTGGTCCCGGCCCTGGCCGCACTCGCGGGTGGTGGACCTGCCGCCTGTCGACGCCACGCCCGCTCCGTCGGCGGGCACCGAGGCGGCCGACGAGAGCCCGGTGCGGTGATCACCCGTACGCATCCCCGGGTCACGTTCCGCGAGCGCTGAGCCGAGCACGGGCCTCGTGCCCGTACCCTTGGGGCGTGTCCGCCGTGGATCTCGTCCTTCTCCTGCTCATGCTCGTGTTCGCGATCAGCGGATACCGCCAGGGTTTCGTCATCGGGGCCCTGTCGTTCTCCGGCTTCTTCCTCGGAGCGCTGCTCGGCCTCCAGGTCGGGCCGCTGATCGCACAGCAGTTCGCGGCGAGCGGCACACGCGTGCTGATCTCCCTGGTGGCGATCTTCGGGCTCGCGGTCCTGGGGCAGGCGCTGGCCGGCTGGCTCGGCTCCAACCTGCGGGCAGCCATCACCGGCCCGGCCGGCCGGAAGATCGACGACGTCGGCGGCGCGTTCATCTCGGTCATCGCGGTCATGCTCGTGGCGTGGCTGGTCGCCGTGCCGCTCGGCTCCTCCTCGGTGCCGTGGCTGGCCTCCTCGGTCCGCAACAGCGCGCTGCTCACCGTCGTCGACCAGGTGCTGCCGGACAAGGCGCAGGACCTGTCCACCGCGCTGCGCGACACGGTCGACACCAACGGCTTCCCGGACGTGTTCGGCGACCTCGCGCCGACCCGGGCCCGGCAGGTCGCACCGCCCGACCCGGCCCTGGCCAACTCCCAGGTGGTGCAGAACAGCAGGCGGTCGGTGGTGAAGGTGCTCGGCTCCGCGCCGAGCTGCTCACGCCGCATCGAGGGCTCCGGTTTCGTGTACGCCGACGACCGGGTGATGACGAACGCGCACGTGGTGGCCGGCACCCGCTCGGTGGCGGTGGAGTTGCGCGGCGAGCGGTACGACGGCGAGGTCGTCGTCTACGACCCGGACCGGGACCTGGCGGTGCTCTACGTACCGGGGCTGCCCGGGCCGTCGCTGCGCTTCGCCGCCGGACCGGCCGCCACCGGCGCCGACGCGATCGTGCTCGGCTTCCCGCTCGACGGCCCGTACGACGCCCGCCCGGCCCGGATCCGCGACGTCGACCGGATCACCGGCCCGGACATCTACTCGGCCGGTGACGTCAACCGGGAGATCTACACGATCCGGGCGCTGGTACGCAGCGGCAACTCCGGCGGCCCGCTGGTCTCCTCGAACGGTCTGGTGCTCGGCGTGATCTTCGCGGCGGCGGCGGACGACCCCAACACCGGCTTCGCGGTGACCGCGGCCGAGGCGCGACCGGTGGCGCTGGCGGGCGCGGAGCGTACCCGGGGAGTGGAGACCGGCGACTGCACCTGAGCCGGCCGGCGGCGCTCAGCCGCCCGCGGACGCTCCCGCCGGTGTCGCCTCGTCACCGGAGCGGGACAGCGGCAGATGGGCGCGGCCCCAGGTGAGCGTGCGGTCGAGGACCGCCCGGGCCATGATCGCCACGCAGACGCCGCCGTTGAGGAACGAGGCGACCACGTCGCTGGGGTGGTGCATGCCCCGATACATCCGGGTGAGGGCCACGCCGATCGGCACCAGCACCAGCAGCGTCCACCAGCCGATCTTGGCCGGGGTGCTGCGCGCCCGCAGCGCCAGCAGCACCGCGAGGCCGACGTAGAGCGCCGTGGCCGCCGAGGTGTGCCCGGACGGGAAGCTGGACGTGGGCGGCGAGGCGTCCATGTGCGCAACGGCCGGGCGGTTCCGGTCGATGACCATCGTGGTGAACAGGAAGATCAGCGCCTGCGCGGTCACCGCCGCGCACAGGAAAAGCGGCTCCCGCCAGCGGTGCAGCACCAGCCGCAACACCAGCGCCGCCAGCACGGTGACCACGACGATCATCTGGGTGCTGGCGAGCGTGCTGAACACCAGCGAGACGTCGTTCCACCCCGGCGTCCGGTCGCCGGCCAGCTCCCGGTTCACCGTGTCCTCCACGGTGAACGGCCAGGTGTGCGCCAGTACCCGGGTCACCAGCAGGCCCAGGCCCACCATCAGCGCGAAGAGCAGGGCCAGCGGCAGCAGGACGCGCCGGGTGACTCGGATCACGACATCGGACATGGGCTCGCCTGTACCCCGATGCGGGCCCGGCTACGCCCGGCCGCACTCCGGCCGCTGGTCGGCCAGCTCCGGCTCGACCCCCTCGCGCAGCGGACGCGCGGACGGCCGTCCGGACCCGCTGCGCCAGGTGGCGAACGCCGCCGCTGTCGCGGCCACCACGGCGGTCCCGAGCACCCAGCCGCCCACCACGTCGCTGGTCCAGTGCACGCCGAGCGCGATCCGGCTGATCCCGGTCACCACCGTCACCAGCAGGGCGGCGGTCCACAGCGCGATCCGGCCCGGGCGGCTGTCCCGCACGAACGGCAGGAACACCAGCAGCAGCACACCCGCGGCGAGCGTGGCGTTGAGCGCATGGCCGGACGGGAAGGAGTAGCCGGCGGCCCGGGCCACCGGGTCGAGCAGATCCGGCCGGTCCCGGCCGACGAGCAGCTTGAGCAGCGCGCCGAGCAGGCCGCCGGCGACCACGGTGACCACCACCCAGACCGCGAGCCGGGGCGCGCCGCGCCGGACCAGCCAGACCACCACCACTACCGCTGCCACCCGCAGCGGGCCGGGCCCGAACACGTGCGTCCAGACCGTCATCACCGCCACCCAGGCGGGATGGTCCTGCGCGTACCCGTGGAACGCGTCGGTGATCGAGGCGTCCAGCCGCAGCAGGGGCGGCCAGGCGCCGAGCACCAGCAGCGCGATCAGCGCGAACGGCACCAGCACCAGGAACGCCGCCACCACTGTCAGGGTGAGCCGCAGCCCCAGCGAGTGATCGCGGTCGAGGCGGCGGTGCCGCCACGACCGGTGCGTGATCGTCGCCTCGGTGGTGTCCATGGGGCTTCCCCTACCCACCCAGGGGCGGGATCAGACCGGTTCAGCGCCGGGTCTGCCGGAACCGGCGAACCATCAGCGCGGTGCCGGTGACGAGCGCGACGAACAGGGCCAGGCCGGTCCAGAGCCGCTCCGGGGCGGAGACGTCCGTCTGCCCGGCCGGCCGGGCGGTCCAGCCCTCCGCCGTACGCCCGAGTGGGTCGCCGCCGCGGCCCGCCGCAGCGGCCCGGGTGTCCGGTCCGTCGCCGGGTGCCGGCCCGAAGCCCACCACGCCGGGGGAGGCGTTGTCGTCGAGCGGGTTGTGGACCACCGGCGGCACGTCACCGGTGAGCGCGGCCACCGGGTCGACCAGGCCGTAGCCGAACCGGTCGTCCCGCCCGGTCGGGCCCAGATCCCGGGCGGTGCTGATCAGCCGGTTGACCACGTCCCCGGCCGACATCTTCGGATACCGCGAGCGGACCAGGGCCGCCGTCGCGGCGACGAGCGGCGCGGCGAAGCTCGTCCCCTGCACCCGCCAGTAGCCCTCCGGGCGGGCGCCGTAGAGCCCGGTGGCCGGGGCGCTGAGCACCGTCTCGTGACCCGTGATCGAGCCGGACCAGAGGTTCTCGCTGGTCCGCTCCAGCCCGGTGACCGCGAGCACGCCCGGTTCCCGGGCCGGGTACCAGACCTCGGTGGTCGTCGAGGTGGCCAGGTTGCCGGTGCAGGCGACCACCACCACGTCCCGGGCGAACGCGTAGTCGAGCGCCGCGGCCAGGGCCGGGTTGTCGCTGCTGCCGCCGAGCGACAGGTTGACCACCTGGGCGCCGTTGTCCACCGCCCAGCGCACCGCCTTGGCGATGATCAGCGCGTCGTCGTAGCGGTTCTCGGCGTCGAGGACCCGGACCGGGAGGATCTTGGCGTCCGGCGCGAGCCCCACCACGCCCCGGTCGTCGTCGGACCGCCCGGCGATCAGCCCCGCCACAGTGGTGCCGTGCCCCACCGGGTCCGCGCCGTCCGAGCCGTCCGGCGTCACCAGATCCAGGCCGGGCAGCACCTGCCCGGCCAGGTCGGGGTGAGAGCCGTCCACACCGGAGTCGATCACGGCGACCACCACGCCGCGCCCGGTCGACGTGCGCCACGCGGTCTTCGCCCGCAGCTCCTCCAGCTGCCACTGCTCGTCGCGTACCTGGTCGGTGCGCAGCGGACGGTCGGGGGCCGACCAGGGCCGCGCCACGGCGGTCGAGGCGGCGGGCGCGGCGTGTGCCGACGGTGCCAGCGGACCGGCCACGGTGACCAGTGCCGAGGCGGCGGCGAGCAGCGCGCGTCCGGCGAGACGCCGGGGCGGCCCACCGGGCAGTCCCTGCCGATCCCCTGTCACATTCCCCAGCCGTTCGGTCGCGTCAGACACATGCTGCACGGAGATTACCGGTTGCCCCGGCCGTCACGGGGCAACTCGGCCAGCCTGATCACCCGGGCGGGAGATACGCCAGCTGCACCAGGCGCACCCCCTCCCGGCGGGTGACCAGACGCGCCCGCCCCGGCGGCAGCGGCCCGGCCTTCACCTGGCCGACGAGCGTGCCCTCCTCCGGCCCGCCCGACATCACCAGCCCGGCCGTGGACAGCTCGCGCAGCCGCTGCACGATCGGCTCGTACGCGGTCCGCCCGGCGCCGCCGGTGCGCCGCGCCAGCACCAGGTGCAGCCCGACGTCCCGCGCGTGCGGCAGGTGGTCCTCCAGCGCCCGCAACGGGTTCGTCGGCCCGCCCGCCACCAGGTCGTAGTCGTCCACGAGCACGAACAGCTCCGGTCCCGTCCACCACGACCGGCTGCGCAACTGTGCCGGTGTCACCTCCGGCCCCGGCTGCCGCCCCTGGAGATAACCGGCGGCCGACTCGATCAGCTCGGCGGTGTGCGGCGCGGCGGTGCCGTACCCGATCAGGTGCGGCGTCTCGATCACGCCCATCAGGCTGCGCCGGTAGTCCACGAGCATCACCCGGGCCTGCTCCGGGGTGAACCGGTTGACGATCGAGGTGGCGAGCGCCCGCAGGAACGACGACTTGCCGCACTCGGCGTCGCCGAAGACCAGGAAGTTCGGCTCGGTCGCGAAGTCCAGCACCACCTGGGACAGGTCCGCCTCGGCCACGCCGATCGGGAACGCCGGCCCGCTCGTCGCGCTCTGGTCCAGCTCGGCGTACGGCAGCACCGGCGGGAGCAGCCGTACCTGGGGCGCGGGCGGACCGCTCCACGCGCCGGCTACCGCCTTGACCAGGTCGGCGGTCTCCGCGCCGAGCGCCTCGACGCGCGGCTCGGCGGTGAGGAAGTGCAGGCCGCCGGCGGTGATGCCGCGGCCCGGCCGCTCCTCCGGCACGGTGGCCGCCAGCGCGCGCTTGACCACCACCGAGTCGGCCGGGTCGCCGAGACGCAACTCCAGCCGGGAGCCGAACAGGTCGCGGATCGCCGGGCGGAAGTCCGACCAGCGCAGCGCGCTCGCCACCACGTGCACCCCGTACGCCAGGCCCCGGGTGGCGAGCTCGGTGACCAGGGGTTCCAGGTCCTCGTACTCGCCGCGCAGCGTGTTCCAGCCGTCGACCACCAGGAACACGTCCCCGAACGGGTCCGGCGCGCCCGCCGCCCGCCGCCGTCGCCACGCGGCCATCGACTCCACACCGGCCTCGGCGAAACGCCGCTCCCGTTCGGCCAGCAGACCGGCGACCTCGCCGACGGTACGGCGCACCGCGGTGCCGTCGGTGCGCCCGCTGACACCGCCCACGTGCGGCAGGTCGCGCAGCGTGCCGAGCGTCCCGCTGCCGAAGTCGAGGCAGTAGACCTGCACCTCGGCCGGGGTGTGGGTGAGTGCGAGCGCGCAGACCAGGGTGCGCAGCAGACTGGACCGGCCACTGCGGGTGGTGCCGACCACCGCGACGTGCCCGGCCGCGCCGTCCAGCGCCAGCCAGAGCAGGTCGCGCCGCTGCTCGAACGGCTTGTCGACCACCGCCACCGGCACCTGCAGCGCCCCGTGCAGCTCCGGATTCGCGACAGTGAGCCCGCGTACCGGGGCGGCGCCGACCGGGCCGAGCAGCTCGTCCAGGGCGGGCGAGGCGTCCAGCGGCGGCAGCCACACCTGGTGCGCGGGCGGGCCCTGCCCGGCCAGCCGGTCCACGAGCAGGTCCAGCAGCGTCTCGCCGCTGTCGTCCTCGGCGGGCGGGGCGACGGGCGCGGGCGGCTCGGGCACCGGGACCAGGTGGGTGGAGAACGCGAGCACCCGTGCCTCGCCGGCGCCGGACGCGCCCGCCGCCCCGCCGCGCCGGCGGACCGCCCCGGAGACGTACGCGGCCCGGAACCGGACCAGCGGGTCGGTGCCCGAGCGCAGGTAGCCGTGCCCCGGACTGCGCGGCAGCTCGTGCGCGTCCGGCACGCCCAGCACAGTCCGGGACTCCAGCGCCGAGAACGTCCGCAACCCGATCCGGTACGACAGGTGCGTGTCCAGCCCGCGCAGCCGTCCCTCCTCCAGCCGCTGGCTCGCCAGCAGCAGGTGCACACCCAGCGACCGGCCCAGCCGGCCGATCTGCACGAACAGGTCGATGAAGTCGGGCTTGGCGGACAGCAGCTCGGAGAACTCGTCGCAGATCAGCAGCAGCGACGGCAGCGGGGCCAGCGGGGATCCGGCCGCCCGGGCCCGCTCGTAGTCGCGCACGCTCGCGAAGTTGCCGGCCCGGCGCAGCAACTCCTGCCGGCGCATCAGCTCCCCGTTTATCGCGTCCACCATCCGGTCCACGAGCGGCAGCGCGTCGGCCAGGTTGGTGATCACGGCGGCGGTGTGCGGCAGCCGCTCGAACGACGCGAACGTGGCGCCGCCCTTGAAGTCGACGAGCACGAAGTTGAGCTGCTCCGAGCTGTGCGTGGCGGCCAGCCCGAGCACCAGTGTGCGCAGCAGCTCCGACTTGCCCGAGCCGGTCGCGCCGATCAACAGGCCGTGCGGGCCCATGCCGTCCTGCGCCGACTCCTTCAGATCCAGGTCGATCGCCCCGCCGTCGGCGCCCACCCCGATCGGCACCCGCAGCCGGTCCCGCGCGGCCCGGGGCGCCCAGCCCTGCTCGGCGGTGAAGCTCTCCGGGTCGCCCAGACCCAGTAGCTCGGGCAGGCCCAGCTCGGTGCCGGGCGGCGCATCCGGTCCGCGTACCGTGCCGGCCAGCCGTAGTGGCGCGAGCCGCCGGGCCACCGCCTCCGCGTCGGCGGGCGCCAGCGCGTCGGCGGCACCCACCTCGGCGTGCCCCTCCGCGGAGTGCGAGTGCAGCCGGCCGTCGACCAGGTCGAGCAGGAGCGCGTACCGGTCGAGCAGCCGGGGCGGCGGAGTGTCCAGGTCGAGCACGGTGACGGCGTCGATGCCGCCGTCGCCGGCCAGGTCGGTCGCGCCGGTCAGGTCACCGCCGTCGAGCACCACCACGACGTGCGGCCCGTCGGTCGCGGTGCCGTGCGGGCTGAACCGGGACCGGGCGCCGAGTACGTCGTCGAGCAGCCGTTCCAGGTCGGCGGCGGAGCTGGTGACCAGCCGCACCGGGCCCAGCGCGTCGGTGCGCGCCGGATGGTGGGCGTGCGGCAGCCACTTCACCCACTCCCAGGCGCTGCGGCGTTCCGGCCCGGCGCAGACCGCGATCAGCAGCTCGTCCGGCGCGTGGAAGACGGCGAGCTGGGTGAGCACCGCCCGGGCCAGCGCCTGCCCGGCGGGCGAGCCGGCGCCGCGTACCTGGCCGGCCGGGCCGCGCACGAAGACCCGGGCGAAACTGCGCAGCGACAGCGCCACCGGCAGGTCCGGCACCACCGAGTACGCGTCCAGGAAGCGCCGCAGCGCCCCGGCCGTCATCGGCTCCAGTTCCTCCAGCGGGCGGGTGACCGGCGGGACCAGCGGGGTGGCGAGCGTCTGCGGGCCCACACCGACCCGGACCACCGCGAAGTCCGGGTCGGCCGGCCGGCGCTCCCAGACCCGGTGACTGTCGACTGTCGACCAGAGCCGCCCCGGCTCGGGATGGCGGTAGGACAGCCCGGCCCGCTGGGCCCCGGCCGTCTCCCGCACCCGGCGCCGGAGCGTGGCCAGGTGGCGCAGGTATTCCCGGCGGGCGGCCATCAGCTCGGACTTCTTCGGCCCGGCGCTGCCCCAGGTGGTCACCAGCATCGCCAGCGAGGAGAGGCCGAACATGCCGCCCACCACGTACGAGTAGGCACCGCCGCCGCGGCCGAACATCATCGCCATGGCCACCGTCCCGCCGAGCATCGGCAGCACCATCAGCGCCTGCTGCCAGCGCCCGCCCGCAGCGGCGGGGATCTCCGGCGGCGCCTCGACGGGCAGCTCACCGACCGGGATCTCCGGTGCCGGGCGGCGTGGCGGCCGCTTGATGACGACAGTGGACACTCACCCTCCCCGGAAGTGGCTCTGGGTAACCCGAGCCTGGCTCATCGTAGGTAAAGTCCTCTCGTCCGTCAGCCCACTCCTTCCGCCCGATATGGAGATGCCTCGATGACAAGCGGGCTCGCCCGGGTCACGATCAGCGCGCCCAGGCGGCGGGTCGACGTGGCCCTACCGGAGCAGGTGCCCCTGGCCGAGCTGCTGCCCGAGGTGCTCCGGCACGCCGGGGAGGGACTGGCCGACGACGGGGAACGGCACGGCGGGTGGGTGCTGCGCCGGACCGACGGGGCGGTGCTCACCACCGCCCAGGCGCTGCTGCCGCAGGGCGTGCGCGACGGCGAGGTCCTGCACCTGGTGCCGGCTCGCGCGCAGTGGCCCGAGTTGGAGTACGACGACGTGGTCGAGGCGATAGTGGACGGCGCCCGGCGCCGGGGTGCCGCCTGGTCCGGCCGGGCCACCCGGGCCGCGGCGCTCGCCGGTGCCGCCGTACCCCTGGCCGTCGGCCTGGTCGCCGTGGTCGCGGCCGGGCCGGGCGCGCGCGGCTGGCCGGTCGCCGCGGCGGTCGCCCTGATCCTGGTGCTCACCGCCACCGCGGCGTCCCGGGCGTACGGCGACGGCCCGGTCGGCGCCACGCTCGGCGGGTACGCGCTGCCCTGGGCCGCGGTGGCCGGTGCGCTCGCGGTCGCCTCCGGCGATCCGGTCGGCCCGATCCCCGGCCTGCGCTGGGTGGGCGCCCCCGAACTGCTGGTCGGCTCGGTGGCGCTGCTGCTGGTGGCGGTGCTCGGCCTGCTCGGCGTGGCCAGCCGGTCCCGCGTCTTCGTGGCCGGGGTGACTGTCGGCGTGGCGGGCGTGGCGGCAGCGCTCGGCGGGCTGCTGCTCGACCCGGAGGGCACCGCCGCGGTCCTGCTCGCCGTGCTGGTGTTCGCGCTCGGCGGGCTGCCGCTGCTGGCCATCCGGGTCGGCAAGCTGCCGCTGCCGCCGCTCACCCTGCCCAGCCCGGCCGGCACCCGGGACCTGCCGGACCGGGGCCGGGTGCACGCGGCAGTGGCGCGCGCCGAGGAGGTGCTCACCGGAATGCTGCTCGGCCACGCGGTGCTCGCCGTCGGCGCGGTCGCGGTGCTCGTCTGCGTCGGCCGGACCGCCGGGCTGCTGCTCGCCGCCGTCGCCTGCGGGGTGCTGCTGCTGCGCTCCCGCCTGTTCGTGGCGGTACGGCACCGGGTGCCGGCGATCGTCGCCGGGTTGACCGGGTTCGCGCTGCTGGGGGTGGTGCTGGCCGGCCGAGCCGGTCCGGGTGCCCGGCTCGCGCTGACTGTGGGCGGGCTGGCCCTGGCCCTGACGGCGGTCACCGCCGGCGCCACGTATGCCCGGCGGCCCGTCTCCCCGTACCTCGGCCGGCTGGCCGACCTGACCGACACCGCGCTCGTCGTCGCTGTCGTGCCGGTGGCCTGCGCGGTGCTCGGCCTCTACGACCGGGCCCGCGACCTGCTCGCCTGAACACGCGGAGGCCCGGGTCGCGAAGCGCGACCCGGGCCCCCGGCAAGCATGATCGTCAGTGCAGCGTCTCGCCGCGCTCCTCGGCCTCCTTGGCGCGCCGGTACGACGCGGCGATCTCCGCCTCAGCCTCGACCCGGCCCACCCAGGTCGCGCCCTCGACCGACTTGCCCGGCTCCAGGTCCTTGTAGACCTCGAAGAAGTGCTGGATCTCCAGCCGGTCGAACTCGCCCAGGTGGTGGATGTCGCGCAGGTGCTCCTGACGCGGGTCCTCGTAGGGCACGCAGAGGACCTTGTCGTCGCCGCCCTTCTCGTCCGTCATCCGGAACATGCCGATGGTGCGGCAGCGGATCAGGCAGCCCGGGAACGTCGGCTCCGGCACCAGCACCAGCGCGTCCAGCGGGTCGCCGTCCTCGCCCAGGGTGCCCTCGATGAACCCGTAGTCGGCCGGGTACTGCGTGGAGGTGAAGAGGGTGCGGTCCAGCCGGATGCGGCCGGTCGCGTGGTCTACCTCGTACTTGTTCCGGTGACCCTTGGGGATCTCAACCGTGACGTCGAAATCCATCTTCCACGCTCCCTCGTTTGCCCACGCTGGCTAACGGAAACCAGCGGCTCACCCCCGGCGCGGGGTGAACGCCCCCCGTCGGCTCCGGCCGCCGCATAGTGTTCGGACCGAAGTAGTGTCGCCCAAGGCGATTTCGAGCGGGGAGGAGGGGGCCGTGGGGAGGGAAGATTCACACTACCGCCCCGAGAGGGTTGACGGGCGCGGGTCCGCCGGTTCCGGTTCCGGCGGGGCCACCGGACGGGTGTCCGTCCCGGGGGCCAACGTCCCTCATCGTCCCTCTCCGGCCACCGGGTCCGCCCGCGTCGGCCCGCCCCACCACGGCCCCGGCCCGCTGCATCACGGCTCCGGCCCGGCGAGCGGCTCGGCCCGCGTCGGGCCGCCGCACGATCCCACGGCTGCGCTGAACCGGCCCGGCGCGCCGGACTCGATCCCGGTCAGCCCGCCGGTCCCGCCGGTCGGCGCCGCGCCGCCCGCACCCTCCGGGCCGCCCCCGGGCCGGCCGCGACGTAGCCTGCGGCTCGTCGCGGCGCTCGCCTGCGTGCTCGTGCTGGCCCTGGCGGTGGCCGGGCTCGCCGTGCTGCGCCCCGGCCCGGTCGCCGGGTGGCTGGGCGACGACGACAGCACGGGTACGGCGGTCGCCGCGCCGCCCGAGCCCTCCCCGCCGGCCGTGCTGGCCGGGCCGGACGGCAACGCCCCGCTGCCCACCGAGGCCGGCATCCGCGCCGCCCTGGACCCGCTGGTCCGCGCTGCCGCGCTCGGCGACCGGGTGCACGTTTCGGTGGCCGACGTGAGCACCGGCCAGGGGCTCTACGGCAGCGGCCAGGACACACCCACCGTGCCCGCCTCGGTGACCAAGCTGGCGACCGGGGTGGCGGTGCTCGCGGCGCGCGGTCCCGCCTACCGGATCCCGACCCGGGCCGTGGCCGGCGCCAACCCGGGCGAGGTGGTCCTGGTCGGCGGCGGTGACCCCACGCTCGCCGTGGACAAGAACGGCTTCTACCCGGGCGCGGCCCGGCTGGACGACCTCGCCGCCCAGGTGCGCGACGCGCTCGGCGGCACCGCCCCGACCAAGGTGATCGTCGACTCGTCGCTGTTCAGCGGCCCCGTCTTCGAGCCCGGCTGGGACTCCGACATCCCCACCGGCGGCTTCGGCGCGGCGATCACCGCGCTGATGACCGACGGCGCCCGGAAGAACCCGGCGGAGGCGCGGCGCACCGCCGAGCAGACGAACCACGCCGCCGAGCGGGTGCCGCAGCCCGACCTGACCGCCGGCCGCCAGTTCGCCAAGCTGCTCGGCCTGACCGGCGGCGCCGCCCAGGTCACCCGGGGCACCGCGCCGGCCGCCTCCGGCGCCACGGGTACGGCCCCCGGCGCCGAGCTGGGCACTGTCGAGTCCCTGCCGATGATCCGGCTGGTCGACATCATGATCAGCGACAGCGACAACGTGATCGCCGAGGCGATGGCCCGCCAGGTGGCGCTCGCCAAGGGCAAGCCCGGCTCGTTCGTCGGCGGCGCGGCCGCGACCGACCAGGTGCTCGGCGAGCTGGGCCTGCCGGCCGGTGAGATCAGCCTGGCCGACGGCAGCGGGCTGTCCCGCACCAACCGGATCAGCCCCTCGCTGCTCACCGACCTGATCACGCTCGCCGGCAACGGCAGCCACCCCGAACTCGCGGCGATCTTCGGCGGACTGCCGGTCGGCGGCTGGTCCGGCACGCTCGACGAGCGCTACCGGGCGGCGGCGACCCGCGCCGGAGCGGGCGTCGTCCGGGCCAAGACCGGCACGCTGAGCGGCGTCAACGCGATCGCCGGCACGGTGACCACCGCCGACGGCCGGCTGCTCACGTTCGCCGTGCTCACCGACCGGACGCAGGGCTCGCTGGACGACACCCGGGCGGCGCTGGACCGGATCAGTTCCGCGCTGGCCGGGTGCGGCTGCCGCTGACCGACGGGCGTCGATCGGTCGGCGCGAGCCCGGGTAGGGGTGTTCCGGCGCGGGTACGGTGGGTTCATGGCGCAGTTCGTGGACTGGGATCTGGCCGCCGCGACAGCGGGGGCGCTGAGCAAGTCGGGCCCCCGGGTGTCGTACGCCGAGGCCACCGACGTGGTCGGCGACCTGCGCCGGCTGACCGACGAGGCGGCCGGTCACGTCGCCGACTACACCGGCCTGCGCGCGCAGGTCGCGCACCCGCCGGTACGCGTGGTCGACCGCCGGGACTGGGCGGCGGCGAACATCGCCGGGCTGCGTGAGGTGGTCTCCCCGCTGGTCGAGCGCCTCTCCGGCGACAAGCGGCCGGGCGCGCTCACCGAGGCGATCGGCTCCCGGGTGACAGGTGTGCAGGCCGGCACCGTGCTGGCGTACCTCTCCGGCCGCGTGCTCGGCCAGTACGAGGTCTTCGCCGGGGACCCCGGCCAGCTGCTGCTGGTGGCGCCGAACATCCTCGAGGTCGAGCGGAAGCTCGGTGCCGACTCGCGCGACTTCCGGCTCTGGGTGTGCCTGCACGAGGTCACCCACCGCACCCAGTTCACCGCCGTGCCGTGGATGCGCGCGTACTTCCTCGGCGAGGTGCAGGCGTTCGTGGACGCCTCCCAGGGCGGCGAGCACCTGCTGGAGCGGCTCCGCCGGGGTGTCGCCACGCTCTCCGACGCGGTGAAGGACCCGGAGAGCCGGGCCAGCGTGCTGGACATCGTGCAGACCCCGGCCCAGCGCGCCGTGCTGGACCGGCTGACCGCGCTGATGACGCTGCTGGAGGGCCACGCCGAGTTCGTCATGGACGGCGTCGGCCCGCAGGTCATCCCCAGCGTCGAGTCGATCCGGGCGGCGTTCAACCGGCGCCGCGAGTCCGGCAACCCGCTGGAGAAGGCGATCCGGCGGTTGCTCGGCATCGAGGTCAAGATGCGCCAGTACGCCGAGGGCCGCAAGTTCGTGCACGGCGTCGTCGACCGGGTGGGGATGGCGGGCTTCAACAAGATCTTCTCGTCCCCGCTGACGCTGCCCCGCCTCGACGAGTTGGGCGACCCGGACGCCTGGGTGTCCCGCGTACACGGTCCCGCCGGTGCCACCCCGCCCGTCGGCTGATCCGGCCGGCCCGGTCGTGCCGGGCGGTCCCGCCGGCTCGGCTGATCCGGCCGGTCCGGCTGATTCCGTTGGTCCGCTCGGTTCGGCTTCTTCCGCGGGCCGGGCTGATTCCGGCGTTCGGTCGCGCCGCTCGCCGTCGCCCGCTCCCGCCGTTGCCGCGGTGCGGCTCGCGGTCCGCCGGATGCTGACGGGTCTGTCCGGCGCCGGCCCGGTGCTGGTGGCCTGTTCCGGCGGGGCCGACTCGCTCGCGCTCGCCGCCGCCACCGCGTTCGTGGCCCCCCGGCTCGGGCGGCAGGCCGGCCTGGTGACGGTCGACCACGGCCTGCAAGCCGGGTCCGCCGACCGGGCGGAGGCGGTCGCCGGCTGGGCCCGCGCCGAAGGGCTCGACCCGGTCGAGGTGCTTCCGGTACGGGTGGACGGCCGGCCCGGCGGACCCGAGGCGGCCGCCCGCGAGGCCCGGTACGAGGCGCTGATCGCGGCAGCCCGCCGCTACGACGCAGCCGGGGTGCTGCTCGGGCACACGCGCGACGACCAGGCCGAGACCGTCCTGCTGGCGCTGGCCCGGGGCGCCGGACCGCGCGGGCTGTCCGGGATGCCGGAGCGGCGCGACGTCGACGGGGTATCCCTGCTCCGCCCGCTGCTCGACGTCACGCGCGCCGACACCCGGGCCGCCTGCGCCGCGCTCGGGCTCGACCCGTGGGCGGACCCGCACAACGCCGACCCCGCGTACGCCCGGGCGCGGGTCCGGTCCGACGCGCTGCCGGCACTCGTCGACGCGCTCGGGCCGGGGGTGGTGGCGAACCTGGCCCGTACCGCCGGGCTGCTCGCGGCCGACAACGCCGCACTCGCCGCGCTCGCCGACGCCGCGCTCGCCGACGTCCGGACCGCTGACGGTGGGCTGTCCGTAGCCGGACTCGCCGAGTTGCCGGCCGCCGTCCGTACCCGGGTGCTGCACGCCTGGGCCCGTGAGCTGGGCGCGACGCCGGCCGCGCTGTCCCACAGTCACGTGGCGGCGCTGGACGCCCTGGTCACGGCCTGGCACGGACAGGGCCCGGTGCACCTACCCGGCAACCACCAGGTACGCCGCCACGCAGGCCAACTCCTGCCCTGACCCGCGCACCCTCCGCCCCGCCCTGCCCACTCATCCCCGCCCCGTTGATCAAGGACTTCTGGTCCCGATCCGCCCCTCTCGAGCCCGCAAACTCCTTGATCACCGCTCCAGGGGTGCGCCCGGGGGCGTCGATCATGAGGTTGACGGGGAGAAAACAGGCGCAAATTGCGGTCAACTTCATGATCGACGGGGCAGACCCGGGCGGGGCGGGGGTGGGGGTGGGGGTGGGGGGTCAGGTGGTCTGGCGGTCTCGGAAAGTCGTGCGGTAGGCCAGCGGGGTGGTGCCCACCCGGCGGGTGAAGTGGTGCCGCAGGGCCGCCGCGTCGCCGAAGCCGGCCTGCTCGGCCACGCCCTCCACGCTGAGCGTTGTGTCCTCCAGCAGGTGCCGGGCCAGCAGCACCCGCTGGTTGGTCACCCAGTCGTGCGGGGTGGTGCCGGTCTCGGCGCGGAACCGGCGGGCGAACGTCCGCGGGGCCATGCCGGCGCGTGCCGCGAGTTCGTCCACAGTCACCTGCCGGCGCAGGTGTCCCATCAGCCACTCCAGCACCGGTTCCAGGGTGGCCGCCTCGGGCGCCTTGGGGATCGGCGCCTCGACGTACTGCGACTGGCCGCCGTCGCGGTGCGGCGGGACGACCATCCGGCGGGCCAGCCGGGTCGCCACCGCGGAGCCGTGCTCCTGGCGTACCAGATGCAGGCAGGCGTCGATGCCGGCGGCGGTGCCGGCGCTGGTGAGCAGGCGGTCGTCCTGCACGTAGAGCGAATCGCACTGGACCCGGGCGGCCGGGAAGCGCCGCTGCAACTCGTCGGTGTACCGCCAGTGGGTGGTGCAGTCGCGCCCGTCGAGCACGCCCGCCTCGCCGAGGACGAACGCGCCGGCGCAGACGCTGAGCAGCCAGGCGCCCCGGTCGGCGGCGCGGCGCAGCGCGGCGAGCACCGGTTCGGGTACCGGGGTGCCGTCGGCGTGCGCGGGCACCGCCACCAGATCGGCGTCCTCGACCGCGCCCAGGTCGGCGGTGGGGGTGAGCAGGAACCCGGACCGGCTGCGGACCGCGCTGCCGTCGGCGGTGCACACGTCGAACCGGTATTCGGGAAAGCCGTCGGCGGTGCGGTCGGTGCCGAAGACCTCCGCGAGCACGCCGAGTTCGAACGCGGCGACCTGGTCCATGACGATGACGGCGACCGAGCGGAGCATGTGACGAGGGTAACCCGACATCTGGCAGGAAATCGATGCCCGGTGACATTCCTGCCACTGTCCGGATCGGTCGGTGGGCCGCAGAATCAATGGTGTCCGGTGCGCACCGGCGGCGAAAACAGTCTCAACCATGCGAAAGTGAGCGCCGCCATGACCGTTCTGCTGCTCCTGCTCTTCCTGCTCCTCCTCGTCGGCGCCAGCGCCCTCGGGTTCACCGCCGACACCCGCGACTCGGCCGACTGGAAGCCGAGCGACGACGGGCAACGCTGGCGCTCCCGTACCTGCTGAGGTGATTTATTCAGTTCGCGCCGAAAATCCCCGGCGGGACCGCGCCAAAAGGGGCGGCCCCGCCGACGGCGGCGCGGGGGCGTACGGCAGGCTAGGAGCATGGCTGACGGCTCCTGGTACGACGCCGACATCGACCACGTGATCATCTCGGAGGCGCAGATCCGCGACAAGACCGCGGAGCTGGCCAAGCAGGTCTCGGCGGACTACGCCCACGTCGAGGACGGCCTGCTGCTCGTGTGTGTGCTCAAGGGAGCGGTCATGTTCATGGCCGACTTCGCCCGCGCGCTGGGCCGCCAGGGTCCGCCCGCCGAACTGGAGTTCATGGCCGTCTCGTCCTACGGCCAGGGCACCACCTCGTCCGGCGTGGTCCGCATCCTCAAGGACCTGGACCGGGACATCGCCGGCCGCCACGTGGTGGTCGTCGAGGACATCGTCGACTCCGGTCTGACGCTGTCCTGGCTGCTGCGCTACCTGGAGTCGCGCTCCGCGGCGAGCGTCGAGGTGGTCGCGCTGTTCCGCAAGCCGGACGCGGTCAAGGTGCAGGTCCCGGTCAAGTACGTCGGGTTCGACATCCCCACCGAGTTCGTCGTGGGCTACGGGCTCGACTTCGGCGAGCGGTACCGCGAGGTGCCCTACGTCGGGGTGCTCAAGCCCGAGGTGTACGCGCGGGCCTGAGGCTCTGCCGAGCCCTTCGTCAGCTGACATTCAGCGGGCTCTCAGTCTTCCGGTCTACGGTAGGAGCCGGTGACGTGGAGGCACCCTCCACGCCCGGCCCCTCGAACCGCGTGACCGTGCGGTGTGGGCGGGCCGGGTGGGAGCTCCCCGCCACGCCGGCTCCAAACCCGGGTTCGCCCTACGCGTAAGTGCCGGGCTCGCAAGCTCACGCGTCGCCCGAACGGTGTACCGTCGAATGACCGTGGTGCGGCAGTTTGCGTGCCCCGGGGGTCGGGCCGGCCCGCACGGCGGCCCCGGCCGCCGCTCAAGGCGGCGACACCATTCAGACGGTCAGGACGTCGATCAGGAGGATGCGGGCGCCTCGGCACCCGACTACAGCATGGAACGTACGCGTTTCTTCCGCCGACCGGTGGTCTGGATCATCCTGGTCATCCTCGGCGCCGTTGTGCTCAGTCAACTGTTCACCGCTGGTCCCAGCTACCACCGGGTGGACACGTCCGTCGCGCTCGACCAGCTCAACAAGGGTGGCATCGAGAAGGTCGTCTTCCAGGACAAGGAGCAGACGCTCCAGCTCGACCTGAAGGACAAGGCCAAGTTCGACGGCGACACCACCACTGACAAGATCGAGGCGCAGTTCCCGTACGAGGTCGGCGGCCAGGTCTGGAACCAGGTACGCGAGGCCGAGGCGGCGGACCGCATCACCGGCCCGGTCGACACCAAGGTGTCGTCGGACAGCATCTGGGTCAGCCTGCTGGTCAACCTGCTTCCCATCGCGCTGCTCGTGCTCCTGCTGCTGTTCTTCATGTCGCAGATGCAGGGTGGCGGTTCCCGGGTGCTCAACTTCGGCAAGTCCAAGGCGAAGATGATCACCAAGGACACGCCGAAGACCACCTTCGCTGACGTCGCGGGTGCGGACGAGGCCGTCGAGGAACTGCACGAGATCAAGGACTTCCTGCAGAACCCGGCGAAATACCAGGCCCTGGGCGCCAAGATCCCGAAGGGCGTGCTGCTGTTCGGCCCGCCCGGTACCGGCAAGACGCTGCTGGCCCGCGCGGTCGCCGGCGAGGCCGGGGTGCCCTTCTACTCCATTTCCGGCTCCGACTTCGTCGAGATGTTCGTCGGTGTCGGCGCCAGCCGCGTCCGCGACCTGTTCGAGCAGGCCAAGTCGAACGCTCCGGCGATCGTCTTCGTGGACGAGATCGACGCCGTCGGCCGCCACCGCGGCGCCGGTATGGGCGGCGGTCACGACGAGCGGGAGCAGACGCTCAACCAGCTGCTTGTCGAGATGGACGGCTTCGACACCAAGGGCGGGGTCATCCTGATCGCCGCCACCAACCGGCCGGACATCCTCGACCCGGCGCTGCTGCGCCCGGGCCGGTTCGACAGGCAGATCCCGGTCGACGCCCCCGACATGGAGGGCCGCAAGGCCATCCTGCGGGTGCACGCCAAGGGCAAGCCGTTCACGCCCGACGTCGACCTCGACGCGGTCGCCCGGCGTACCCCGGGTTTCAGCGGCGCCGACCTGGCCAACGTGATCAACGAGGCCGCGCTGCTCACCGCTCGTAAGGAGCAGCGGGCGATCACCAACGACTCCCTGGAGGAGTCGATCGACCGGGTGATCGCCGGCCCGCAGCGCCGGACCCGGGTGATGAGCGACCAGGAGAAGAAGATCACCGCGTACCACGAGGGTGGGCACGCGCTGGTCGCCTGGGCGCTGCCGCACGCCGCGCCGGTGCACAAGGTGACCATCCTGTCCCGGGGTCGCTCGCTGGGTCACACGCTCGTGCTCCCCACGGAGGACAAGTACACCCAGACCCGGGCTGAGATGATCGACACCCTGGCGTACGCGCTGGGCGGCCGGGCGGCCGAGGAGCTGGTCTTCCACGAGCCGACCACCGGTGCCGGCAACGACATCGAGAAGGCCACGCAGCTGGCCCGCGCGATGATCACGCAGTACGGCATGAGCTCCAAGCTCGGTGCGATCAAGTACGGCACCAGCGGCGACGAGCCGTTCCTCGGCCGCAACATGGGCCACGAGCGGGACTACTCCGACGCGGTGGCGGCCGAGATCGACGGCGAAATGCGTGCGCTGATCGAGCTGGCCCACGACGAGGCCTGGGAGATCCTGGTGGAATACCGGGACGTCCTGGACAACATGGTCCTGGAGCTGATGGAGAAGGAGACCCTCTCCACCGCCGACATGGCCCGCATCTGTGCGCGGGTGGTCAAGCGCCCGCCGATGGCCCCGTACCACGGCTTCGGCAAGCGTCAGCCCTCCACCGAGCCGCCGGTGCTCACCCCGGCCGAGAAGGAGGCGCTGGCCGCACAGGCCCGCGCCGACGCCGCCGCCTCGATCGGTGGTTCCAGCAACAACTCGGACGGTACGCACTGAACAGCGATCCGACGACGGCCGGCTCCCACCACAGGGAGTCGGCCGTCTCCGCGACCGAGCCCGACGGCGACGACGCGCTCGACTACGTGGCCGCACGCCTGATCAGCGGCAAGCTCACCGGCGGCCCGGTGGAGGACAGCGTCGACCTCGCCCGGATCGAGAAGGCGGTCCGTGAGATCCTCATCGCGGTCGGCGAGAACCCGGACCGCGACGGCCTCCAGCAGACGCCGGCCCGGGTCGCCCGCGCGTACGCCGAACTCTTCGCCGGCCTGCGGGTCGACCCGGCCCAGGTGCTCCGCACCACGTTCGAGGCCAACCACGAGGAACTGGTGCTCGTCCGGGACATCGACGTGATGAGCCTCTGCGAGCACCACCTGCTGCCGTTCCGGGGCAGCGCGCACATCGGCTACATCCCCGGCCCGGACGGCCGGATCACCGGCCTGTCGAAGCTGGCCCGGCTGGTCGAGGTGTTCGCCCGCCGGCCGCAGGTGCAGGAGCGGCTCACCTCGCAGATCGCCGACCTGCTGATGTCCAGCCTCGCCCCGCGCGGCGTGATCGTGGTGCTGGAGTGCGAGCACATGTGCATGGCGATGCGCGGCATCCAGAAGTCCGGCGCGAAGACCATCACGTCCGCCGTGCGCGGCGGCCTCCAGAACGACGCGAAGTCGCGGGCCGAGGCGATGGCACTGATCATGGCCCGCTGACCCTCGACCGGCACCGACGGCCGCGTACTCCCGCCCGGAGGCGCGGCCGTCGTCAGTCGGGCAGCATGGCGAGCAGCAGTCCGGCGGCGGTGAGCACCGCCGGGACCAGGCAGACCAGGGCGCCGAATCGGGGCGTCCGGTCCACCCGATCGGTCGGACGCGGGCGGAAGACGCGCCCCACCGCGAGCCAGCCCAGCATGAACGCGACAGCCGGCAGCGGCAGCCCCACGAGCAGCGCCAGCACTGTCACCGGCCCCGGGCCGGCGACCGCGTACAGCACGAGCTGGAGCAGCGGCACCACGAGCGCCAGCGGCCCGTACACGAGCAGGTTGCGCGGACGGGCCGGCCACCTAGCCAGCCGCGGCAGGCCGCGCGCGCTCAGAGTGTCGTCCGCCGCGTCCGCCCAGTCCCCGGCGGCGCGCAGCGCCGCCAGCACCGCCGACGGCCCGCCCGCCATCGACCGGGCCGCCTCGGTCACCTCCGGCGGCGTCGGGACCAGCGACATCGCCGGTACGCCCAGCTCACGCAGCCGGGACTGCTGCGGCGCCAGCCGTTCCCGTACCGCTGTCAGCTCCTCGCGGGCCGCAGCCACCGACCGCGCCTGCTCCCCGGCGGCGGTGGCCGCCGCCCGGCGTACGCCGTCGAGCGCCCGCGCGGCGGCGACGTACTCCGCCCAGGCCGACTCGGCGGGGTCCGCCACGGTTGTCGGGCCACCCGCGCGGGGCCCCGGTACGGTCGTGCCGGTCTCGCTCATGCGGCCCCCTCCCCGGTGCGCTCCGTCGCCCGCGGGTCCGGTTCGACCCGCGCGGTCGCCACTTCGGTCGTGCCGAACGGGACGAAGACGGTGCCCTGCTCGTCCGGGCCGTCCCAGAGCACCGCGCGACAGGGGCGGGGCCGCCACCAGACCGGACGGTCGAAGAGTTGCTCCAGCCGGCCGCCCGGCACGTCGGTGACCGCCACGGCGGTGAGCTTGTCCACCTCGCCCTCGGGACCGAGCAGCCCGGCCAGCGGCGCCGGTGTCCGCCACCAGCCGAGCAGGTGCCGCCCGGCCGGCGGGCCCTCCAGCAGCAGCGTCCGCAGCAGGTCCGGCGGCAGTTCGGTGGCGTCCGGCACGTCCAGCCCGAACACGACGAGATAACCCGGCTCGTCCGACTCCATCGCGGTCCGCAGCCCGGCCGCGTCGACGGTCTCCACCCGGTGCCGTCCGGCCAGCTCGGCGGCGAGCACCCCGGCCGGCTCGGCAGACCCGTTCGCCAGCGGCGCCAGCACGAACCGGGCCGAGCCCGGATGCGCTGCCGCCGCGCTGCGCACCGCAGTCACCAGCAGGCGCTCAGCCTCCTCGTCCCGGCCCAGGACGGCCAGGTTCCGCCCCGCGCCCGGCCCCAGCGGCACCGTCACCGTGGACCGCCGCACGTCCACCGCCCGGCCCAGCAACGCGGCGGGCGCGTGGGTCCGCCCGGCCAGCGCGGCCCGGTGCCGGGGGTCGTTGGCGAGCAGCGGGCGGGCGTACCCGGCGAACACCACGGGCGGTGTCGCCGACTCGCCCCGCGCCTCCCAGAGCCGTCGCCGCAGGTCGGACAGGACCTCGGGATCCTCGTACGGATCCGGGAAACGGATCATCCGCTCGTGCCCCCGGGTCGCGCCGCGCGGACCGCCCAGGCCACCCGCCGTGTTCACCACAGCGCTGCCCACCGGCAGCCCGGCCGCCGAGTCGTTCGCCGGTTCCAGCACCGCCGAGCCGCCGGGCAGCGCCACCCGCACCGGGAACTGGCCGAGCAGCGGGTCACGCGGACCGCCGATGCCCAGGTCACCCTCGCCGGCCAGCACCAGGTGGATCCCGTACGACCGGCCGGCGCGGGCGAGCGCGTCCAGCCGGGCCAGCAGGTCGGCGGCGAGCCGGTCCCGCTCGCGCAGCGCCAGCGGGAAGTTGTCGACCACGCAGACGATCCGGGGCAGCGGCTGGTGCTGGCGCAGCTCGGCGTAGCGCTGCCCGCCGGCCCGCCGGGACGCCTCCTCGCGGCGGCGCAGCTCCGCCTCCAGCTCACCGAACAGGTCGGCCACGTACTCCCGGTCGGCGGCCATCCCGGCGGCACGCACCTGCGGCACCCAGGAGCGGTCCCGCTCGGTCTGGAGGAACTCCACGAACGACTCGCCGTCGGCCAGGTCGGCCAGGTAGAGCGCCAGCTCGTCCGGGCCGTACCGGGCGGCGAGGCCGAACAACGCGTCGGTCAGGAACGCCGACCGCCCCGCCTGACCTCGGCCGCTGACCAGCCAGTGTGGCGTCAGCTCGGTGAAGCCCAGGCTGACCGGACGCCCGGCGGCGTCACCCACAGTTGTGCTCAGCCCGTCGGCCGAGCCGGTCGTCCAGAAGCCGTCGGCAGGCAGCAGGTCACGAAGGGAGAGACGGGAGCCGTCCTCGATCTGCTGGGCCAACCGCGCACAAACAGCGGCGACCAGGTCGGCGGGTGGATCCTCGTCGAGGAACACCGGCGAGTTCAACCCGCCCGGCGGCTCGGCGCCCGGACTGCTGAAGCCGGCGCCGGGCGGGTCACCGACCAGCGCGTACGCGGTGCGAACGGTGACCGCTGTGGCGCGCGGCAGCGGGCTGCCGTCCGGCCAGCCGGCGAGCACCAGATGCAGCCCTGCGCGCGGCCCGCCCTCGGCCAGCCCGGCGAGCCGGTCCAGGTCGGCGGTGGTCGTACCCTCGGGCAGCGCCGCAACCACGAGCAGCAGCGTTCGGTCGTGCCCGCGCTGCCGGGCCGTCCCGGCGGCCACCCACTGCTCCGCCTCGGCCAGCACCGCGCGCATCCCGGCGAGGTCGGTGGCGGGCGGGGGCAGCAGGCCGGCGTCGGCGAGCGGCGCGTACCCGGCGAACGTCGCACCGGAACCGCCGTCCACCGCGCGGGCCAGCAGCGCCCCTGCCGGCGTGGCAGCGAAGACGCGCAGCAGCAGCGCGCGGAGCAGCCCGGCCACCCGGGCGTCCGAGGCGTCGGCGTCGAGGCTCACATGGCCGCTGCCGAGCAGCGGCACCAGCGCGGGGAAGCGGGCGTCGTCGAGCGGCGACGCGGTACCGACCCGGACCAGCGGCGGCAGACCGTCACCCGGTGGAGTCGTCGCGGTCAGCGCGTCCAGTGGCGCGCCGGCCCAACCGGGCGCCGCCAGCTCTGCCGCCGCCCGCAGGCGCTCGGCCAGTTCGTACTGCCGATGATGGTCGGCCGGCGCGGGCCGGATCTCGTCGAGGATGCCCGCCGCCGCCGTCGCGGCGGCCTCGGCCCGGCGGTGCAGCGCGGCGGCCCGGCCGGCGCGCGCCTTCGGAGTCACCACCGCGTCCACCTCTCTTTCCGAGGCCGACATGTCCTCCCCGAGGTGTGACGGTAACCCAGGCGGCGGCCGTCCACCGGGATGTCGGTCGGCGCGGTGAGCTGGTCGGCGGTGAGCAGCCTCACCCCGCCGCCGGTCGGTGCCCGCCCGGCGGTTCGCCACGATCCGCCGGTTCCAGGCATTGGGTACGCGCGGCGCAGCCGATAGCCTCAGGAGGTGGAATCAGTGCAGCCCCCCGCCGGTTCCCAGGTGTCCCGAGTACCGGCGCAGCGAACCCCGCCGGAGCAGCTGGCGCCCCCCGCGCCCGCTCCCGCACCGGTACGCCCCAAGCGTCCGGTGCGCACAGTGCTCGCTGTCGTCGCGGGGGTGCTGGCGCTGTTGTGCACCGTCGGCGGAGTGGTCGGGTTCGTGCTGTACGACCGCGCAACCGCCCCAGACCGAAGCGCCCCCGACGTCGTGGTGGACAACTACCTCCGAGCTTTCCTCGTCAACCGTAACGACACGAGAGCCGAGGAGTTCGACTGCGCCGGAAGGGCGGATGCTGACGCCTTGCGTGCGCTTCGCGACGACCTCGCGGCCCGGGAGCAGCGCTTCAACACGACGATCTCGGTGAGCTGGGGTCCGCTGGCCGTTCAGGAGTCCGGCGAGGTCGCGGTGGTCGAGGTCGACCTCATCATCTCCGCCTCAGTTGAGGGCATCACGCAGAGTGAGCGGCAGAGGTGGCGGTTCGATACGAGACGCGACGACGGGTGGGGCGTCTGCTCGGCGCAGCGCGCCGACTGACTCCCGGCTATTCCAGCCAGAGCAGGTGCACCGGCACCTCCAACGTGGTCGGTGCCTGGCCGCGCCAGGCCCACCGGTACCACTCCAGTTCCGGGGCCACCCGCACGCAGATGTCGCCGTCCGCCCCGGAGTAGGTCTCGGTGACGGCACGCAGGTCGCGCCGTTCCACGCCGTTGTCCACGTGTACCACGCGCCGCCCGGTCACCGCGTCGGCCTCGAACACCGGCGTCGGCGGCCGGCGCTTCGGCACGTCCAGCGAGACCAGCCGGAGTCCCGGGGCGCTTCCTCCGGTCGCCGGACGCCGCTCGCCGATGGTCTCCACCCAGACCCGTTCCACAGGCACCAGCGGCGCGAACACCTCCACCTGCTCGGCCTCGGCCCGGTACCACTCGTGTTCCGGGATCACCGGTACGTAGGTGCGGCTGCCCTGCACCACCCGCTCGTCGGCCCGCAGGTCGCCACGCCAGCCGAGGCCGGGCAGGCCGACCAGGACGCGGCGGCCGCGCAGCTCGGTGCCGCCGGTGGCGGGCACGGTCTCCACCGGCCGGGGCGGCAGCGGTGCCCAGTCGGGCCGGTCGGCGAACGGGTCGGGCAGGGGGTTGCTCATCCGCCCGGCCTCACCCGGTCTCGCCGAGGGGCGCGCCCCGCTTGCGCATGAAGGGCACCGGGTTCTCCGCCCCGTTGCTGGACCGGTCGCCATTGCGGTGCACCTCGAAGTGCAGGTGCGGACCGGACGAGTTGCCGCTGCTGCCGGAGAGGCCGATGACCTCGCCCGCCTCGACCGCCTGACCAGGCACCACGCGAGGTCGCTCGACCATGTGGCAGTAGCGGGTGATGAATCCGCCGGCGTGCAGGATGTCCACGAACCATCCGCAGCCGCCCTTGTTCGGCCAGCCGTCCCGGTCGCAGTCCCGCCGCCCGGAGCGGTCGGGGTCGCAGCGGGCCACCAGCACCCGGCCGGCCGAGGCGGCGTGGATCGGCGTGCCCTTCGAGGCGGCCAGGTCCACGCCGTGGTGGCTGGGCCGGGCCGTGGTGCGGAAACCGGAGACCACACCGCCGGGCAGCGGCGCGGTCCAGCCGGAGGCGGCGATCCGGTCTCCGGCCGCGGCGTCGCACACGGCCTTGCCGGCGATCTCCACGGTCCGGGCGGCGCCGCCGGCCAGCGCGTCGACGATGGCTCCGGCCAGTTCCTCGTGCTTGGCGTAGGCGTCGGGGTAGGCGCTGACCTGGACTTTCTGGGCGACCACAGTGAGCGGGCGCTGCTGCCAGTTCGGCACCTTCTCCATCTTCTGGTAGAACTTGCGGGCCGCGTACGAGGGCGTCATCCGCTGCTCGACGCTGCCCCATCCGGGCCGCTGCTGGAACAGACCCAGCGAGTCGTGGTCGGCGCCGACCCCTTCGTGCGGCAGCGCCAGCGATGCCGGCACCGTGCTGTTGGCGAGGTTGCGCAGCGCTGATTCCTGCATCGCGGTGGCGAGCGCGATCACCCAGCCGCGCGCGGGGAGCTTCATGTCCTGGCCGACCTTGATGATGACCGCGGCGTTGCGCAGTTGGCGCTCGCCGTACTCGGCGAAGCGCGGCATGTCGCCGGTCAGGTTCACCTGGTAGGTGGGGTCGCAGTTCAGGGCCGCGAGCTTCGGGTCGTCCTCGTCGCCGCCGAGTTCGGTGAGAAGGAAGGCGCCGGCGCCGCCGACGCAGCAGAGCAGGGCGAGCACACTCGTGACGGCGGTGGCGACCACGCCCAGGCGCAGCTTCCGGCGGACCTGCCCGGCGACGGCCGGGCCGGCGGTCACGACCGCTCCCAGTCGATCGCGTCCACCAGCCAGGGTCCGTCCGGTGCGACGAGTTCGAGCCGGAGCGTGCCGTTGTCCAGCGGAACCACCGCCTCCACGAAGGACTCGGTACGGGGCCGGAGCGTCGGGGTGCCGGCGGTCCTCCGTGCGGGCACTGTCTCCGGGTCGGCATCAGTCATCTTCTCGGCCAGCGCCGGCGTGGAGAGCGGCCGCAGGCGGGCCTGCCACGCGTCGCCGCTGCTGCCCGGGCCGCTCAACCAAGCGGTGGCGAAGCGGCCGGCGACCTCCTCCGGCGTGTCCTCGCCCGGCCGGGTCTTCGGTGCGACCGCGGTCGGCGGGCTGGCGAGCACGCCGTCGTCACCGGCCTCCGGGTCCGTGGTGCTGATCGGCTGGGTGGGGCGGCTGGTCAGGCCGAGGCCCGGATCGCCGGGGCCGGCGACGAGGCGGGCCGCGCCGATCACCCCGAAGACCAGCACGGCGATCATGAGGGCGACACCGATCCGGGACCGGAGGACCCGGGTGAAGAGGAATTCCAGCGCGCGTCGCACCGGACTCACCGGGCCTCGGAGCGGATGCGCGGCGCCGGCCGGGCCGGGGCGGTGCCGCGGTCCGCCGAGTCCGGCCGGTAGACGGCGTAGGAGGGCGCTTCCTCCGGCACATCCGGCTCGGTCCAGGTCGACGCTGCGCGCCGGGGGCGGGGAGTGGCGCCGGGACGCTCACCGGGCCGTCCGCTCGCGGGCGCCTCCTCCGGCCGTTCCCGTCCGTCCGGCCTTTCCCGCTCGGCGGGTGTGGCGCTGTGCGCCGGATCCTCGTGCCGGGCCTCCGGCCGGAGACTGCGCTGGTCCGCCGTGACGGTGCGGCGCTTGCCGATCGCCGGCTCGTTGGTCCCGCCGGGCTCGGCCACGTCCAGCCGCGCGGCGATCCGCATGTCCCGGAAGAACCGGCGGTGCCAGGAGCCGGCCGAGCTGACCGCCTCGCTGCTGTCCTTGCCGCCGAGCTGGGTGATCCGGCGGTACGGCCGCAACAGCAACCAGCCGACGACCCCGCAGAGCCAGACCAGGACCACCTGGAGCCAGCCGGGCAGCGTGGCGGTGTTCATGATCAGGTCGACGGCGAAGAGGTAGATGGCCGCGCCGGTGCCGAAGATGGCGATGTTGAAGACGGCGGCGACCACCGCGTTCGCCAGGCGCCGGAGCCCGGCGCTGGCCGGGCGCATCAGGCCGACGGTGCCGAGGATCGGCGCGGCGATCACCGCCCAGCGGAAGATCAGGAAGCCGAGCAGCACCAGCAGTGACGCGGTGAGGTCGAACATGGCGAACAGCACCGAGGCCAGCACCGCGATGAACCCGGCACCGATCCGGTCCATGTCCTTGGTGCCCTTGAGGTACTCGTACGCCTCCGGATCCTCGGTCTTGATCTGCTCGGCGACACGGGCCCACTGCTGTTGCTTGGCCTTGATCGTGCCCTCGCGGGTGGCCGGGTTCTGGCGGAGCTTCTCCGACTCCTCCCAGGTCAGGGACTTGGCGTCGTACAGGGCCGGGCCGTACTTCTTAGCGGTCTCGCTGTCCGCCGAGCCGAGCACACCGCGCAGCCAGTTCCGGTAGAGCATCGTCTCGGTCGCCGTGTCGCTGGCGCGCACGGCGGGCGGCCGCTTGTCGACACAGGCGCTCGGGTTCGGCAGCGCGCACTTGTCCGGCGGGACGGTCTTGGAGGAGGGGCCGACCGCGTCGTGCACGACGCCCAGCGTGGTGATCAGCGTGTTGTCGGCGATGTTCGCGGACTTCACCGGCCAGGCGGCCAGCGCGGTCACCGCCACCATCACCAGCAGCGCCCAGCCGGCAGTGGTCATCGCGTTGCTCATGTCCGACTGGCGGGACCGCCAGAGCAGGTAGAGGCCGACCACGCAGACGGTGATGATGCCGAAGACGCTGAACACCTTCTGGTAGACGGCCTTCGTGGCCTGCTCCACCAGCGGGTCGGCCCAGCTCCACATCGTGCGCGGATCCCAGGCGCGCTCGCGCAACGCGTTCGAGGCGCCGATCACCGCGTTGGCGAACATGAACTCGCCGTTGGCGACCATCGTCGTGAAGCGGTAGTCCGGATGCAGCACCGAGGAGGCACAGCCGCCGTCCACGTCGTACGTGTTGTAGCTGTACCCGGCGTACCCGTAGTCGCTGTAGAGGCCCTTCGGGCCGGGCTCCTTCGCCGAGTCGGGCCGGGACGCGAACCAGCCGGCCAGTCCCGAGTCCGGCGCGGCGGGCACCGGCGCGTTGCGGCACTCGACCTGGTCCTCGCTGACCGCCTTGAGCTTGCCGACGCAGGACCGGAAGTCGGCCTGCCACTCCTTGGTGCTGCACAGCTCGGCGCGCGCCTGGGTGACCGGCGCGGCGGCGTATGCGGGTGTGGCCGCCCCGATCACCGGCCAGGAGATCGTGGCCCCGGCGAGTACGCCGAGCGCGAGGAGGAGCGCCGCGATCCGTGCCCGGGCCCTCGCCATGTCACGCCTCCAGATCAGCCAGGACGGTCGGCAGTATCCCGGCGGCCTGGGCGACCGCGGCGGGGGTGGTGTCCAGGTGTTCCAGCAGCCCGTCGACGTACGACACGTCGACCCGGACCTTCTGCACGCGCCCGTCGACGTCGCGCATGACGAACTCGCGGAAGCCGAGCCGGTTGGCCGATCCGCTGTCCGCCTGGGAGAGCGAGGCGAGTGTCGCTTCGTAACCGTCGTCGACAGGAACCCGCAGCAGGCGCAGCGCCTCGGAGGCGATCTCGCTGTCCTCGGCGATCCGGCCGACGAAGACGGTGGAGACGAGGTTCTGCACGTCGAGGCCGAGGATGTCCTTGGGGTTCTGCGAGGCGACGAGCGCGGCGAGGTTCCACTTGCGGGAGTCGCGGGCGAGCCGGACCAGGAACGAGCGCCCGGACCGCCAGCCCTCCATGAAGTGCGCCTCGTCGAGGCCGACCAGCTTCCGGGAGGACATCGAGCCGCCGTAGCAGCGGCGTACGGCGAGCCGGTGCGCGGTGTGCAGCATCGGCAGCGCGAGCGCCTCCTCGGCCGACCAGTACTCCCGCTCGATCTTGAGGTCGGGGAGTCGCAGACCGGCCATGGTGATGACGGTGAGCGCCGCGTCGGCGCCGAGCAGTCCCTCCGGCGGCCGGCCGAAGAAGAGCATGGCCAGCGGCATCTCGGCGGTGTCGAGGAGAAGGTGCGCCAGTTCGCGCCCGGCGTCGTCGTCGAGCCCCTGGAGGCAGGTCACCACGTCGTCGAGCGTGGAGGTCTCCTCGGCGGGGACCTGGCGTACGGCGTGCCGGAACAGCGTGGCGGTGGACGCCTCCCGGGCAACCTGCGGCGGCACCAGCATCATGCAGATGTCCTGCACCAGCATCCGGCGCTCGGCGCGGGCGTTCGACACGGCGATCTCGAACTCGCGGTCGCCCGCCGGGCCGGCGCCGAACTCGCTGCGCAGCGGCGTCGGGATCAGCGCGTACGGCGCGAGCGTGCCCTGCTCCGAGCCGGTCAGGTTGAGCACCCGCGAGTACGGCGCCAGTTCGGGCATGGCGCAGAGCCGGGCCAGCGGGCCGGACGGGTCGAGCAGCGTCACCTGCACGCCGCGGCGCGCGGCCAGGTAGCCGAGCGCGCCGAGCAGCGTGGACTTGCCACCGCCCGGTTCGGCGACGAAGACGGCGAGGCCGGAGCGCTCGCGTACCTCCATCGGGAAGTGCAGGTCGAGGAAGACCGGCCGGCGGCAGGTGCCGGCGGTGCGCCCGATGAGGTCGCCGCGCCGGTCGCCGACCGTGGACGCGGCCTGCGGCAGCGCGGCGGCGAGCAGGTTGACCGGCATCCGCCGGACGTAGCCGGTGTTGGCGATCGGCTCGCCGGGGATGAACTCGCGGGCCAGCCAGTCCTGGTTCTTCGGGTGCTGGAGCGAGATCCGCAGCTCGCGGGAGTAGAGCTGGATGAGCCGCCGGGCCCGTTCCAGGCACTCTTCCCGGGTACGCCCGCCGACCGCGATCCGGTGCCAGCCGTGTGCCCGGGCCGAGTCCACGGGCAGGCCGGTGGTCATCTCGTCGCCGATCACCAGCGCGCGCTTGGCCAGCCGTTCCAGCTCGGGTGGGGCGTCGATGCCGTGCTCGGCGTAGTCGAGCTGCTGGGAACGGATCATCCGGAGCCGGTGTTCGAGGTTCCGGAAGGAGTCGTTGGGGCCGAGGATGTCGACCCGGGTGGACAGCTCCATCGGCCACGGGAGCCGCTCGTGGAAGTGCAGCCAGGGCTCGTGCCGTTCGGGGATCTCCAGCGGCTCCATCCGGCCGACCGCGAGCACGGCGACGTGGCGTTCCTCGCCGGTCATCCGGTTGACCAGCTTCACCGTCGAGCCGTACGGGGTGCGGTAGCGCTCGACCTGCTCGGTGAGGGCCAGCAGGTCGCCGCGTTCCCACCGGCCGTTGGTGATCGGGGACAGGACGCCGGGTGGCGCCATGCACAGTGCCACCGAGCGGTAGAGCAGCCATTCCAGTTCGGGTGCGGTGACCCGGCGTCCGCGCATGCCGAACGCGCCGAGGACCTCGTCGAACTGCTCGACGGTACGGCTCAGCCGGCGGCGCTCGCCGTCGGCGGTGCCCCGGCCGAACGTGCGCAGGAGTCGTTCGGTGAGCGAGTCGCCGAGCGACCGGCGGGCGAACGTGACACCGAGGTAGGTCTGGCCCTCGGCGTGGTTGACCGCCATCAGGTGCCGCTGGGCGGCGACCAGGTGGTCGGCCCAGCCGGTGGTGCCCGGTACGTCGGGCAGCGGGGCGGCGGTGTGCGCGTCGATGGTGCGGGCCCACTCGTCGGCCGGGAAGGGCCGGGTGGTGCGGCGCAGGTGCAGCCGGAACCCGGCGAGTCCGGCGTACTGCTCGGAGATCGCCGAGAGCAGCGCCTCGCGTTCGGCGTCCGGCCGGAACGCCCATCGCACCTCGGGCAGCCAGTACCAGGCGGTGACTGTGTTCGGGGTGAAGGTCAGGTGGCCGGCGATCTCGGTGATGGCCAGCTCGACCGACGGGTCCCGGTCACCGAACTTGATCTTCGGGGCGCGGACCCGGACCGGCTTGGTCGGCCGGTTGCGGCGCTCCGGCGCGCGCTGCCGGGGCGGCGCCACCTCGCGGTGCGCCGAGCGGCCGACCTCCCGCGACGGTGCCGCCGCGGCCGTGAGCGGGTCGGCGGGAGCGAGATCCGGCTCCCGGTGGTCGGCGGGGACAGGCGCGGGGGCGTGGATCTGCGGGGGCGGCGGGAGCGCCGGCTCGGGCTCGGCCGGGGGCCGGAGCGCGGGCAGCCGGTCACCGGCCTGCTGCGGCACCCGGCTCCGGGACGGCGGCGGCGGGGCGAGCGCGGCGGGCGGGTCGGGCAGGGAGGGCTCGACCGGCGGCGGTGCGGGTTCGGGCCGGGGGCGGCCGACCGCGCGTACCCCAGGGGCCCGCTCGCGGACCGGCGGTTCCGGTTCGGCCCGGGGCGCCGGCTCGACCGGCACGGCGGGCTGGTGCGGGATCGGCAGGGGCTCCCGGCCGACGCCACGGCGCGGCGGCGCCACCACCGGCTCGACCGGCGGGAGCGGTGTGGACGCGGCGGGCCGCCGCCGGGGCTGCGCGCCGCCGAACAGGTCGAGGAAGGGGGAGTCGATGTCGCCTTCGGGGCGTACCGGCTCGCGCGGGGTCATCGGTCGCGGCGGCTGGAACACGCCGACGCGGCTGTGCCCGGGGCTGGTGACGAGCGCGCTGTCGAGGACGACCTCGTCCAGATCCTCGTCCGGCGGGTAGTCGAACGATCGCGCACGGTTACCGTTGGGCCCGGCCGGGCGCCCGGCCGGGGAACCCGGCGTGGAAGAGCGACTCATGCGACCGCCTCACCCGCGTCGTTCGTCTGCACGGTTGTCGTACGCCCGGTCATGCCAGTTCCTCCCGGATCCTGATCCGGCTCGCGACGAGCCGCGGATCCCGCTGCTCGGTGGCCGGTTCCCGGGTGCGTCGCCAGTCGGTCAGCGCGGTCCGGATGACCATGCGCGCGGGCCGGTCCGGGTCGACGTACCGGAAGATGAACGAGGTCGTCACGATCGCCAGCGAGATCTCCCATGCGGGGAACAGCTCGACCTGGAGCGTGAACAGCCAGTGGATGAACATGTAGAGGGGTACGAGCAGCATGAACAGGCCGTACTGGGCGTACGGCAGGTGGACGGGAAGGGTGTACCCGGGCGGCCCCAGGTAGACGAGGCGTGCCCGGTAGATGTCGTCGTCGGTGCGCAGCCGCATCGTCGCCCAGCGCCCTACTCGAAGATCAGGTTGATCAGGTAGTCGCCGACGAAGAAGAGTGTTGCCGCTCCGGCGATGAAGGCCAGGCCGATGATGGCGATGGCCGAGCTGGTCAGCACCTTGGAGATCTCACCCCGGCTGGCCCGGCCGATGAAGATCACCCCGAGGACCGCGAGCAGGATCGGCGCGATCTTGCTGGCGAAGAAGGTGACGACGTTGTCGGTGTCGATGCCCTTCGGTGCCGGCTCGGCGAGTGGAGTCGACGCCAGGGTGTGGAGCGCGTGGTCGACGGCACTGGACGCCGTTGCCATGAGCTCGATGGCGATCACTGGAAACCTCCCCAAGGTCGCGGCCGGCGGCGCCGCGTTGGTGCAAGTAGGCAAGCCTGGCGGGATGGTGCTCGTCAGAGACAGCGCCGTCAACGCTGAGTCCGTCACCCACCACGCAGAGTGGTGAGTTTTGGGGGGATTCTTCCCGCTTCGGCCCTCCCTCCAGGCTTCGCCATCTCGATGCTGGGCAATTCCAAAGCGTACGGCCCGGCCACCTTTGCGACAAGCCGTGAAGAGTCGACCTCCGACGGCCCGGATGACCGATCGTACACCTGTTCCAATGCGCACGTCAGGGGTGCCGCGTCGCGCGCTCGCCCGGTGGCCGGAAGCCCTGCCGGCGAACGGTACTGTCGGGTCCGTGACCGATCTGGTACGGGCGGAGGCCCCGGTGGTGATGGGCGTCCTCAACGTCACGCCCGACTCCTTCTCCGACGGCGGCAGATACGCCGATCTGGGCGCGGCAGTCGCACACGGGGTGCGACTGCGGGGGGACGGCGCCGACCTGATCGACGTGGGTGGCGAGTCCACCCGGCCCGGCGCCGAGCGGGTCGACGCGGAGACGGAGACCGCCCGGGTGCTGCCCGTGGTCCGCGAGCTGAGCGCCGCCGGCATCCTCGTCAGCATCGACACCAGCCGCGCCCGGGTCGCCGAGGCGGTCCTCGCCGCCGGCGCGTACGTGGTGAACGACGTCTCCGGCGGCCTCGCCGACCCGGACATGGCCCGGGTGGTTCGCGACGCCGGCTGCCCCTGGGTGCTCATGCACTGGCGGGGTCACTCGCGGGGGATGCGGGAGCTGGCGACGTACACCGACGTGGTGGCCGAGGTCCGGGACGAGCTGAGCCGGCGCGTCGACGCCGCGCTCGCCGCCGGGGTGGCCGCCGACCGGATCATCGTGGACCCGGGCCTGGGCTTCGCGAAGACCGCCGCGCACAACTGGGCGCTGAGCGCCCGCCTGCCCGAGCTGGTCGACCTGGGCTTCCCGGTGCTGTTCGGGGCGAGCCGCAAGTCCTACCTGGGCCGGTTGCTCGCCGACCCGGCCGGCGAACCACGCCCCACCGCCGGGCGGGAGGCCGCGACCGTCGCGACGAGCGTGCTCGCCGTCGCGGCCGGCGCCTGGGGGGTACGCGTGCACGACGTCCGCGCCACCGCCGACGTGCTCGCCGTCTGGCGCGCCACCGGCAGCCCCCGGCTCGCCACCGCGACCGGCACCCGGCCGGCGGAAGCGGCCACCGGCACGAGCGGAGGCGACAGATGAGCGACCGGATCGAGCTGACCGGCCTGCGCGCGCATGGCCGCCACGGCGTCTACGACTTCGAGCGCGCCCAGGGGCAGGAGTTCGTGGTCGACGCGGTGCTCGAACTGGACCTGGGCCCGGCCGCGCGCTCGGACGAGGTGACCGACACCGTGCACTACGGCGAACTCGCCGAACGTCTGGTCGCGGTGATCACCGGCGAGCCGGTGAACCTCATCGAGACACTCGCCGACCGGCTGCTCGCGGTCTGCCTGGCCGAGCCGCTGGTGGCCGCCGCGACGGTGACCGTGCACAAGCCGGAGGCCCCGATCCCGCACGCCTTCCGGGACGTCGCGGTCACGATGAGGCGTACCCGATGACCCGGGCCGTGCTGTCGATCGGCAGTAACCTGGGCGACCGGCTCGGCCATCTGCGCGGCGCGGTGGCCGCGCTCGGCGACCGGGTGCTCGTGGTCTCCGGCGTCTACGAGACTCCACCGTGGGGGGACGCCGACCAGCCCGCGTACCTGAACGCCGCGGTGATGGTCGCGGACCCGGCGGCGGCGCCGGATGACTGGCTGGAGTGCGCCCGGGCCGCGGAGGCGGCGGCCGGGCGCGACCGCGACCCGCAACGACGGTACGGGCCGCGCACGCTCGACGTGGACGTGATCGCGGTCTGGGACGACGCCGGCGAGCCGGTGCTCCGCGACGACCCCGAGCTGATCCTGCCGCACCCCCGGGCCCACCTGCGCGCCTTCGTGCTGCGCCCGTGGATCGACATCGAGCCGCACGGCCGGCTGCCCGGGCACGGCTGGCTGACCGATCTGCTCAACGCCGAGCCGCTCGCCGGGGACGCCCTGGAACTGAGCCCGCGACCCGATCTGGCGCTAGAGTCGGACACATGACCCGGTGGATCGTGGCCCGGCAGTGGCGAGCTGAGGAGGTGCGGTGAGCACCGACCGCTCCCCGCAGGGGCCCGACCGCTTCCGGATGGGGCCGACCCGGGCCTCCACCCTCGTGGTGGCCGGCCTGGCCGCCGCCGCGGTGGCCTGGCTGCTGATCAGCGGCTTCTACTACGACTTCGCCCCCGACCTGCCCTGGCTGCCGGTGATCACGCTGGCCGGGCTGGCCGTGCTGGAGGGCTACGCGGCGGTGAACACCCGGGGCCGGATCGAGCGGCGGCCCGGCCGGGAGCCGGTCAACCCGCTGCTGGTCGCCCGGTTCGTCGTGCTGGCCAAGGCGTCGGCGCTGGCCGGGGCCATCTTCGCCGGCTTCTACGCCGGGCTGACCGGCTGGCTGTTCGTGGAACGCACGAACGCCGCGGTGGGCGATCGGCCGGCCGCGCTCGGCGGCCTCATCGCCGCGCTGGCGCTGGTCGCGGCCGCGCTCTGGCTGGAACGCTCCTGCCGGGTGCCGGAGCAGGAGGACGACGAGGACCGCGAGCCCGGTGACCGGGAGACGCCCCGCGGGCGTCTCTGAGGGTTCCCCCCACCCCGGCCCGGCGGTACCGTCCCTGGCGACCGGAGAGCGACGGCCGCCACCGGTCCGCCCGCCCGTGGGCCGGACGCGGCCACCTGGGGGAGGCGCGAGCCAATGGCGTACGACGATGCGGGCCGGACAGCGCCGCCGGAGACGTCGTCCGGGGTGCCCGCTGCCGTACTGGAGAACGTCTTCGACGACCCGGCCCACGGCGAACCCGGCCGGGACCGGATCGCGGTGCACGTGTTCTGGGAGTTCGTGCTGCTCGCCGGCCTGGTCGCGATGGCCTGGCTGCTCTGGCGGGAGGACTCGGACGCACTGCGCGGCGGCTCCCTGAAGACGCTGCTCGTCGACGTGGCGGCGCTGGGCCTGCTCGCCCTCGCCGCCGGCCTGAGCCTGCGGGCCGGCGCGGTGAACCTGGCGATCGGGCCGGTCGCGCTGGCCGCCGCCCTGCACTTCGCCGAGCAGGGCGACCGGGGCATGCGGGAGGCGCTGCTGCCGGCGCTGGCGATCGCGGCGGCGGCCGGGCTGGCGCTCGCCCTGGCCGTGGTGGTGCTGCACGTGCCCGGATGGGCGGCGAGCCTGGCCGGGGCAGCCGGTGTGATCGTCTACCTGGAACGGCGGACCGCCCCGGTGACGGTGCAGGGCGACTACGACCCGCGCGGCAGCGCGCTGTACTTCTTCGTGGGCTTCGCCGCGGTCGCCGTCCTCGGTGGCCTGTTCGCCGCGATGAGACCGGTACGCCGGCTGATCGGCCGGTTCCGTCCGGTCGCCGACCCGGCCCGGCGGCGCGGCGTGGCGGCCGCCACGGTGACCGCGCTGGCGCTCGTCGGGTCCACCGTGCTGGCGATGCTGGGCGGCGTGCTGATCGCGGCGAACGGGGACGGCCAGGTCGCGCCCGGCACCGGACTGGACTGGACCGTGCTGGCGGTCGGCACGGTGATGCTCGCCGGCACCAGCGCGTACGGGCGGCGCGGCGGCATCTTCGGCACCCTGTTCGCGGTCTGCCTGGTGGTGGTGTTCCTGGCCTGGACCGTGCCGCACGGCTGGACGGTCAGCCGGTGGGCGCTCGGCGGCGCCGTGCTCGGCGCCGGCCTGCTCGTCACCCGGCTGGTCGAGACGTTCGGCCGTCCCCACCCGGCACCGCCGGGTCCGCTCGGCCCGGTCCGCCCGGCCCGGGACGGCGCGCTGAGCGGCGGCTGGACGATGACCCCGCCGCCCGAACCGGCCGACGCCTGGCCCTCGGTGCTCCCGGTACGCCAGCACGACACCCCCGTCGAGGCGTGGGAGGCGCCGCGCTGGGACACCGAACCCCGGCGCTGGGACGCCGACGACCGCTGACCCCCGGCGGTGGCCGTGCGTCCGGCGCGCCCGGACTGATCTCTCCGGTTAGGCTCGGCGGCATGACCGATACTCCTGCCCCCGGTGGCCGCACCTTCGACGAGCTCGACAAGCTCTCCACCGAGGAACTGCGCGAGCAGGCGTTCAACCTGGCGCGCGACCGCCGCGACGTGGGCTTCTTCTGGTCGGTCCTGCGGCACCTGCCCAACGCCGACGAGGCCGCCGCGCTGGACGGCGCACCGAACTCGATCGGCCCGACCATCGACGAGGCGAACGCGCTCTGGCGTGAGCTGACCGGGCACGGCTACGACGAGTCCGCGCCGCTGCTGCGCGCCGCCTTCATCGACTACCTGATGAAGCACTGAGGTCGATGACTGCCCGTCGGCCGACGGCGGCCGACCGGTTGCGCAGGTTTGCCCGGCGGGACCGGCCGGGAACTGACCGCCGCATGGCTCTGAGCAACCGCCCCCGCACCGTCCCCCGGTACGGCACGGCCGCCGGCACCGGCACGCTCGCCGCGTTCCTGCTCGTCGCCGTCGGCGGCAGTCCGATGTACGTGGACTGGGCGCAGCGCGGCACCGACCCGACCGGCGCGGGTGGCTGGTTCCTGCGGCTGCTCGCCTGGCCGTCCTGGCGGTGGCAGGCGGACGAGGGCGTGTTCGCCACCAACCTGCGGGCGATCCTGCTGCTCGTGCTGGCCGCGGCACTGCTGTACCTGCTGCCCGGCCCGCAGGTCGACCGGGTGACGTCCTCGGGCAGCCAGTTCCTCTCCGGCTGGGGTGCGTACGCGCTCGCGGGCGGGCTCAGTGCCCTGCTCGCCACGCTCCTCGGCCCGCACGGCTCGCTGTTCGCCGCGTTCCAGGCCGCCAGCACCGGCGTCACGTACGGCTTCTTCGCCGGCTGGATCGTCGGACTGGCCAGCCTCGGCGGCCGGGCCTGACCTCAGTCCACAGCACCGAGGGCCAGCACCCGGGTGCGGGTGAGCAGCCCCACCGCCCGGCCCTCCTCGGTCACCACCGCGTGCTCGGCACCGGAGGTGAGAAGCGCGCCGAGCGCGTCGTACGCCGAGTCGCCGAGCGCCACGGTGGGCAGGCCGGTGCCGCCGTCGGCCGGGAGCGGGTCGAGCACCGCGCGGGTCACCGGCGTGACCGCGAGCCGCCGGATGCCCCGGTCGGCGCCGACGAACTCGCGGACGAAGTCCGAGGCGGGCGAGCCGAGCAGCGCGGCGGGGCTGTCGTACTGCTCCAGCCGGCCGCCCTCGGACAGCACCGCGATCCGGTCGCCCAGCCGGACCGCCTCGTCGAGGTCGTGGGTGACCAGCACGATCGTCTTGCGTACCTCGGCCTGCAACCGCAGGAACTCCTCCTGCAGGCGGGTCCGGACGATCGGGTCCACCGCCGAGAACGGCTCGTCCATCAGCAGCACCACCGGGTCTCCGGCGAGTGCCCGGGCCACGCCGACCCGCTGCCGCTGCCCGCCGGACAGCTCGTGCGGGTACCGCCTGCCGAACTGCGCCGGGTCCAGACCGACGAGTTCCAGCAGCTCGCCGACCCGGTCCCGGGTGCGCTGCTTCGGCCAGCCCAACAGCCCCGGCACGGTCGCCACGTTCGCGGCGACGGTCTGGTGCGGGAACAGTCCGACGTTCTGGATGACGTACCCGATGCGGCGGCGCAGCGCCACCGGGTCGACCCGGGTGACGTCGTCGTCGCCGAGCAGGATCCGCCCGTCGGTCGGCTCGATCAGTCGGTTGATCATGCGCAGCACCGTCGACTTGCCGCAGCCGGACGGGCCGATCAGCACCACCAGTTCGCCGGCCGCGACCTCCAGGCTCAGCTCGCGTACCGCCTCGGTGCCGTCCGGGTAGCGCTTGCGGATGCGCTCCAGCGTGATCGACGCCGCGCCGCCTCCGGCGGCGCTTCCCGGGGTACCGTCCACGTGTGTCCCTCCACCTGAGCTACCGGGCCGACCCGGGTAATCCGTGGTTCTCCTGGCAGTACGTGCGGGACAACTCTGACACGATCCTCGCCGCGCTGCGGGAGCACACCTGGCTGACCGCACGCGCCGTGGTGATCGCCGCGCTGGTGGCGTTGCCGCTCGCGGTGCTCGCGTACTGGTTCCGGTCGTTGTCGGCGCCCATCCTGGCGGTGACCGGGGTGCTCTACACCGTCCCGTCGCTGGCGTTGTTCGCGTTCCTCGCGCCGTACCTGGGCATCGGCGCGATCACCGTGCTCACCGTCGTCGCGCTGTACGCGCTGCTGGTGATCGTGCGCAACGCGCTGGCCGGGCTGAACCAGGTGCCGCCCGAGGTCCGCGAGGCCGCCGAGGGCATGGGGTACGGCAGGTGGGGCCGGCTGTTCCGGATCGAGCTGCCGCTGGCGCTGCCCGGCATCCTCACCGGCGTACGGCTGGCGACCGTGTCCACTGTCGCGCTCGTCACCGTCGGGGTGGTGGTCGGCCGGGGCGGGCTCGGGCAGCTCATCTTCGCGGGCTTCCAGAACAACTTCTACAAGGCGCAGATCATGGCCGGCACGGTGCTGTGCGTGCTGCTGGCGCTGGTGCTCGACCTGGTGCTGGCGGGCGTGGGCCGCCTGCTCACCCCCTGGCTGCGCGGGAGGTCCGCCCGGTGAACCCCGTCGAGCAGGCAGTGGTCTGGCTGAACGACCCGTTGAACTGGACCAACCCCGGCGGCGTGCTGGACCGCCTCGGCGAGCACCTGAGCATGTCCGCGCTGGCGGTGCTGCTGGGCTGCCTGGTGGCCTGGCCGATCGGGCTCTGGCTCGGGCACAGCGGCCGGGGCGGAGGGCTGGTCCTGCTGGTCTCCAACGTCACACTGGCGATCCCGACGCTGGCGCTGCTGACCATCCTCCCGCTGACGTTCCTCGGTTTCGGCCGCCCGGCCGTGGTGGTGGCGCTCGCGGTCTTCGCGATTCCGCCGCTGCTGGCCAACGCGTTCACCGGGGTGCGGCAGGCCGACCCGGAGGCCCGGGACGCGGCCCGGGGGATGGGCCTGTCCGGCGGGCAGGTGCTGCGCCGGGTGGAGCTGCCGCTCGCGGTGCCCTACCTGGCGGCCGGCTTCCGCACCGCGGCGGTTCAGGTGGTGGCCACCGCCGCGCTCGCCTCGTTCGTCAACGGCGGTGGGCTGGGCCAGATCATCCGGGCCGGGTTCGGGCTCGACATCGCCGCCGGCGGCGGCCAGATCATCGCCGGCGGGGTGCTGGTGGCCGGGTTGGCGCTGCTCGTCGAGGGGGTGCTCGCGCTGGTGGAGCGGGTGGTCACGCCCCGCCCGCTGCGCCGGGAGCGCCGGCGGGCGAACCGCCGCGCGACGGCGGCGACGACCGGCAGTTGAGCCGTCGGTGACGATCGGATGACGAAAACCGCTCCGAGTTTGTCGGTCGGGTCTGGAGGATATTGGCTGGAGTCGCGGGTGGCCGTCCGGATCGCCCGTCGGACACGCGGCCGGCCCGAGGGGGTCGCGCCGGGACACGGAAGGCGGGCACTGATGCGCGCGCGTACGACACTGGCCGCGGGGGCGCTCGGCGCACTCACCGCGGCTGTTCTCCTCACCGGGTGCGGCGACGCCGGCTCGTCCGGCACCGACGCGCCCGAGCAGGGCGCCTCGGGGGCGGGCTGCGCTCCGGTGGCCGGTGACCAGCTCGTCGTCCTGACCGACGACAAGAAGCTCCAGAACACCGACAACGTCATCCCGGCGATCAACGCGAAGGCGGCCACGCCGCAGCTCGTCGCCGCGCTGGACAAGGTCTCCGCGAAGCTCGACACCCCGAAGCTGATCCAGCTCAACCGGGCGGTCGACGTCGACCGCAAGACGCCCCAGGTCGCGGCGCAGGAGTTCGCCTCCGCAAACGGCGTGACCGACGGGATCGAGAAGGGCCCGGGCGGTCAGATCACGGTCGGCGCCGGCAACTTCAGCGAGAGCCAGACCATCGCCGAGCTCTACAAGATCGCGCTCACCGCGGCCGGCTACCAGGTCAAGGTGCAGACCATCGGCAACCGGGAGCTCTACGAGCCGGCCCTGGAGAAGGGCCAGATCCAGGTCGTCCCGGAGTACGCCGCCACCATGGCGGAGTTCCTCAACACCAAGGCGAACGGCAAGGACGCCCAGCCCGTCTCCTCCCCGGAGCTGGACAAGACCGTCGCGGCGCTGAAGACCGAGGGTGACAAGGCCGGCCTGGTCTTCGGCCAGCCGTCTCAGGCGCAGGACCAGAACGCGTTCGCCGTCACCAAGGCGTTCGCCGACAAGTACGGCGTGTCCACGCTCTCCGAGCTGGCCGCCAAGTGCTCCGGCCAGGCCACCGTGCTGGCCGGGCCGCCGGAGTGCCCGCAGCGGCCGAAGTGCCAGGCCGGTCTGGTCGAGGTGTACGACTTCAAGGCCGGCTCGTTCAGCTCGCTGGACGCGGGCGGCCCGCAGACCAAGAACGCGCTGAAGACCGGCTCGGCGAGCGTCGGCCTGGTCTTCTCCTCCGACGCGGCGCTGGCCACGAGCTGACCCGGCACCGCCGGCCGGCGCCACGCGTGCCGGCCGGCGGCACGGGCAGCCCGTTCGGCGGGCCGCTCATCGAGTGGCGCCGACCCGTTCCCCTCGGGTGGAACTCTCGGTACTCTGCTCAGCCATGCCAGCCTCGGTCGCGCCCGCCGACAAGAGCACGCCTGCCCTGCTCAACGTCCTGTTCTGGGTCGGTGTGGGGCTGGCGCCCCTGGCCGCGCTCATCCTGCTGGTCGCCGACGGCAACGGCTCGCTCCGGTTCGGCGCGGTCCTGGCGATCCTCGCGGTCGTGCTCATCGGTCTGTCCATCGCGCTGCGGCCGGACAACGTTTCCGCAGGTGCGGAGGCCGAGGAACTGCGCGAGGAGCTGGCGCAGCTCCGGCGGGAGTTGCGGGCCGAGATCGTGGCCGCCGCCCAGCGCGGCAACCAGGCGCTCGACCAGGCACGACGGGCCGAGGAGGTGGCCGGCGCGCTACGGCACCGGCTCGACGCGGCCGCCGCCGGACTGGCGTCCGCGCCCGTGTCCACCTCGGCGTCCGCCTCCGCGCCGGCGCCGGAGCGCCCGAGCGGTGCGGCGAGGGTACCGGTCACCGGCACGTCCGACGTCGGCCGGGCGCAGCCGGCCGGCCGGGACGACGACGAACCGGCCCGGCCGGCGTACTCCGGCGGCCGCTACGGAACCGATGCCGACGCGTCCCGGGCGGGCCACTACGACGCGGACCCGCCTCGGACCGGCCACCACGACGCCGCCCCGTCCCGGACCGGCCACTACGACGCCGACTCGCCAAGGGCGGGCCGCTACGACGCCGAGCCGGCGCGGGCCGGCCACTACGACGCCGACTCGCCAAGGGCCGGTCGGCACGACGCCGAGCCGGCGCGGGCCACCGCACGGCCGGACCGGCAGGCGAGCGGGGTGTACGGCGCGGCGCGGGTGTCCGAGCCGATGCTCAGGCCGGAGAGCCGCCCGGTCGGCGTGGTCCACCACACCGAGACGGTGCACGTCACCACCCGGCACACCATCGTCGGCGGTGGTGAACCGGCCGGAAGCCGGTACGGCGGATTCCCCGGCGGCTGGTCGGACGAGGACCGGTCCCGGGGCACGGACCCGGCCGACCAGTGGCGCGCGGGCCACCGCGAATCGGCCCGGGACGACCGGACAGGTCGTCGGGCCGGGCCGGACGACGGTGGCTGGGGCACCGGTGCCGGCGACGACGGGCACTCGTGGACCGACCCCGGACGGCTGGGCGCCGAGCATCCGTGGGCGGGTGTCGGCCGGGCCACTGCCGGAGAACAGGGCTGGTCCGGACGTACCGCCGGGGGCGGTTGGTCGAGCGGCCACGACCAGGGCCGGACGGCAGCGGAGGAGCAGCGGCAGTGGTCCGGCGCTGGTGAGGACCGGGCAGGCCGGGCGGCGAGTACCTGGCCGGCGGCGGGCGAACCGGCGGACCGGGCGGGCGCCGGCGGCGACCAGTGGTCCGAGATGCGGGCCGGCAATCGGTGGGCAGCGGTACGCGACGACGGTGACGGCCGGGAGATCCGGCTCGGGGAACGGCGGGCCGCAGTGCACGCCGACGGTGGCGGTACCGAGTACCGGGTCGAGGACCGGTGGGCGTCGGTGCGCGGCGGCAGGCCAGACGCGAGCGGGCCGGACGGAACCGACGACCGCTGGTCCGGGGAGAGGGAGAGCCACCCGGCGCTGCCGGCCGGTGGGGTGCCGGTGCCGGACGAGTGGCGGCCGCCGACGCAGCGCAGCGGCCAGCCGGAATGGCGTCAGCCGCCGCCGGAGTGGCACCGGCCCGAACCGGAGTGGAGTCAGCCGGCACCGGACCGGCACCAGGCCGAACCGGAGTGGCGAACGCACCAGGTCGAGCCGGATTGGCGTCAGCCGGAAGCGCGTCAGCCCGAACCGGAGCAGTGGCGTCGGCCCGAGCCGGAATGGCGGCCGGCGGAACCGGAGTGGCGGAGCCCGGAGCACGGTGCACACGGCCGGCCGTACCGGGACACCGCCGACCGCTGGCGCTGACCCCGCCGGCTACTTGTCGATGTCGCCCACCACGAAGAACATCGAGCCGAGGATGGCGATCAGGTCCGGCACCAGGCAGCCGGGCAGCAGCGACGACAGCGCCTGCACGTTCGCGTACGAGGCGGTGCGCAGCTTCATCCGCCACGGCGTCTTCTCGCCCCGGGACACCAGGTAGTAGCCGTTGATGCCGAGCGGGTTCTCGGTCCAGGCGTACGTGTGCCCCTCGGGGGCCTTCAGCACCTTCGGCAGCCGCGTGTTCACCGGCCCGCTGATCCGGTCCACCCGGTCCAGGCACTGCTCGGCGAGGTCGAGCGAGGCGTACACCTGGTCGAGCAGCACCTCGAAGCGGGCGTGACAGTCGCCGGCGGTCTTCGTCACCACCGGCACGTCGAGCTGGTCATAGGCCAGGTAGGGCTCGTCGCGGCGCAGGTCGAGGTCGAGCCCGGAGGCGCGGGCGACCGGCCCGGACGCGCCGAACGCGGCGGCGTCGGCGGCGGAGAGCACGCCGACCCCGACGGTACGGGCCAGGAAGATCTCGTTGCGCCGGATCAGGTTGTCCAGGTCGGGCATCCGGCGGCGTACCTCGGCGACGGCGGCGCGGGCACGCTCGGTCCAGCCGGACGGCACCTCCTCCTTCAGGCCGCCGACCCGGTTGAACATGTAGTGGATCCGGCCGCCGGAGACCTCCTCCATCACGGCCTGGATGGTCTCCCGTTCCCGGAACGCGTAGAACATCGGCGTGATCGCGCCGATCTCAAGCGGGTACGAGCCGAGGAACATCAGGTGGTTGAGCACCCGGTTCAGCTCGGCCAGCGCCATCCGCAGCCAGGTGGCGCGTTCCGGTACCTCCATGCCCATCAGTCGCTCGACCGCGAGCACCACGCCCAGCTCGTTGGAGAACGCCGACAACCAGTCGTGCCGGTTCGCCAGCACGATGATCTGCCGGTAGTCGCGTACCTCGAAGAGCTTCTCCGCCCCCCGGTGCATGTAGCCGACGATCGGTTCGGCGGCGACCACCCGCTCCCCGTCGAGCACCAGCTTCAGCCGCAGCACGCCGTGCGTGGAGGGGTGTTGCGGCCCGATGTTGAGCACCATGTCGGTGCCGAGCTGCTCACCGCCGGCGCCGGTACCGACTGTCAGCTCGCGGAGGTCGGCGGCGTCCGTGGTCATGCCCGTCATCGTGCCACGACCGCGTCGAGCGCGACGCCGACCGGCTGCCGCAGCCACAGGTGCCCGCCGAGCCCGGCCGGGTCGGTCAGTTCGGCCGCCGCCGACGCCGCGGCGAGCGCCCGCAGGTAGCCGGCCGGGTCGCGGGAGGCCAGGCTCAGCGGCGGTCGCCCGCCGTCGGCCCCGAGCGCCCGCAGCGCCTCCCGCTGAGAGACCAGGGAGTACGCGCACCGCGCGACCCGCTCACCGGCGGAGGCGACCGAGTCCATGGCGACGTGCGCCGTCACGTCGCACGACCCGTCCGGAACCGGCGGCACCTGCCGCCCACCCCGATACCCGGTCAACGTCCCGTCCAGGGGACGCGAGTCCCGCAGATGCCCGTAGTCCACCGCGAGCGCCACCCCCCGCGCCACCTTCCCCACAGCCCCGGCCCAGGCCAGATCCCGTCCCACCCCGATCTCCGCCCTCTCACCGCCCCGGGTGGGGGTGGGGGGCCACCAGGTGGTCAGCCAGGTGGTGTCGGTGGGGGACGGGGGCGGGCCCATCGTCTCCTCGCCGGTTTTCGGGTTCACCAGGAGGAGGCGCCGGCCCTCGGGGGTGTGGACCGCCACGTCCACTGGGACGTTGTCCAGCCATTCCGTCGCCAGGAGCAGGCCGGTGATGCCGTCCGGGATGTCGGGGCGCCAGTCGATCTGCGAGGGCAGGTCCGGCGGGCGGGGGGCTCGTTCCACGGCTACCGGCCTGAGCCGGGCGGCCAGTTCGGGTGCGGCCCGGGACAGCAGCGCCCGGAGCAGTTCGCCCCGGCCCGCGCCCACGTCCACCACGTCCAGCCGGGCCGGGTGCCCCAGCGCCGCGTCCACCGTCTCGAGCTGCCGCAGCATGCAGGCGGCGAAGACGGGTGAGGCGTGCACGCTCGTGCGGAAGTGCGCGGCAGGCCCGGCGCCGGAGACGAAGAAGCCGTCCGGCCCGTACAGCGCCCGCTCCATCGCGTCGCGCCAGCGCAGCGGGGTGGTCACCGTGCCGACCCTACGGGACGTACCCGAACGGGCGGTTTGCCCGCCACCGCGGCAGCCGCTTCCGGCGGTCGGTGAAGGTTTTCACACCTTCTTGTTCCGGGTCTGTCACCCGGGCGCATACTTGCCATCGACCGGTACCCCCTTCGAGGACTGGATCGCTGCCATGAGCGCACCGCTGCGCCCCCGGGCCACCGCTGCCCCGCTCGTCTTCCCGCGTACCCTCGCCGTCGGCGTCCTCGGCGCCGGCCGGGTCGGCGCCGTGCTGGGCGCGGCCCTCGCCGCCGCCGGTCACCGGGTGGTCGCCGCGTCCGGTGCCTCGGGCGCGACGAAGGCCCGGATGGCGCTGCTGCTGCCGCAGACCCCGCACCGTTCCGCGTCCGCCGTGGCGCGCGCCGCCGCCGACCTGCTGATCGTCGCGGTCCCGGACGACGCGCTGGTGGGCGTGATCGCCGACCTGGCCGAGAGCGGCGCGCTGCGCCCCGGCCAGGTGGTGGCGCACACGTCCGGCGCGCACGGGCTCGCCGCGCTGGCCCCGGCCGTCGAGGCGGGCGCCCGGCCGCTCGCGCTGCACCCCGCGATGACCTTCACCGGTACGCCGGATGACCTGTCCCGCCTGCCCGGCATCTCCTACGGGGTGACCGCCCCGGCCGAGCTGCGCCCGTTCGCGGCCCGGCTGGTGGCCGACCTGGGCGGCGTACCGGAGTGGGTCGGTGAGAACGATCGGCCGCTCTACCACGCGGCGCTCGCGCACGGCGCGAACCACCTGGTGACGCTCGTCAACGAGGCGGCCGACCGGCTGCGCGACGCCGGGGTGGAGCGGCCGGAGAAGGTGCTCGCCCCGCTGCTGCGGGCGGCGCTGGAGAACGCGCTGCGGCTGGGCGACGACGCCCTCACCGGCCCGGTGTCGCGGGGCGACGCGGGCACCGTACGCCGGCATCTGGACCGGCTGGCGCGGACCGCGCCGGAATCCGTACCCGCGTACCTGGCGTTGGCACGACGGACGGCTGATCGTGCCGTCGCGGTCGGCCGCCTCCGCCCGGCGGACGCGGCCGCGCTGCGCAACGTGCTCGACGGAATCGAGGTGGCGGCCTGATGGCCGAGGTGCTGCACACGCGCAAGGAACTGGCTGCGGCCCGCGAGGCGATGGCCGGCCCGGTCGGCGTGGTGATGACCATGGGCGCGCTGCACGCCGGGCACGAGGCGCTGCTGCGGGCCGCCCGCGAGCGCACCGGCCACGTCATCGTCACGATCTTCGTGAACCCGCTGCAGTTCGGCCCGAACGAGGACTTCGACCGCTACCCGCGCACGCTCGACACCGACCTGGAGATCTGCCGCCGGGCCGGGGTGGACGTGGTGTTCGCGCCCTCGGTGACCGAGATGTACCCGGAGGGCCGACCGACCGTGCGGCTCGACCCGGGTCCGCTCGGCGAGGACCTGGAGGGCCTGAGCCGTCCCGGTTTCTTCCACGGCGTGCTCACCGTGGTCATGAAGCTGCTCCAGCTCACCCGCCCGGACCTGGCGTTCTTCGGCGAGAAGGACTACCAGCAGCTCACCCTGGTCCGCCGGATGGTTCGCGACCTCGACGTGCCGGCCGAGATCGTCGGCGTGCCGACCGTACGGGAACCGGACGGGCTGGCCATGTCCAGCCGTAACCGGTACCTGTCGGCGGCCGAGCGGGAGACCGCGCTGAGCCTGTCCGCCGCGTTGCGGGCCGGCGCGACGGCGGCCGAGCGGGGTGAGGACGCGGGCGCGGTGCTGGCCGCCGCGCACCGGGCCTTCGACGCGCCGGACGCCCGCCTGGACTACCTGGTGCTCACCGACACCGAGCTGGAACCCGGCCCGGTCGCCGGTCCGGCCCGGCTGCTGATCGCGGCCTGGGTCGGCGCCACCCGCCTGATCGACAACACGGCGATCCACCTCGCGCCGCGTCCCTGAACCCCACCACGAATGCGGAAAGGCACCCCGATGCTGCGGACCATGCTCAAGTCGAAGATCCATCGGGCCACCGTGACCCAGGCCGACCTGCACTACGTCGGCTCGGTGACTGTGGACGAGGACCTGCTCGACGCGGCGGACCTGATCCCCGGCGAGCAGGTGGCGATCGTGGACATCACAAACGGCGCCCGGCTGGAGACGTACGTGATCCCGGGGCAGCGGGGTAGCGGCGTGATCGGCATCAACGGCGCCGCCGCGCACCTCGTGCACCCCGGTGACCTGGTCATCCTGATCTCGTACGGGCAGATGGACGACGCCGAGGCCCGCACGTATCGCCCGAAGGTGGTCCACGTGGACGCCGACAACAAGGTCGTCGACCTCTCGGCGGACCCGACGACGGCCGCCCCCGGCACCGCAGGCGCCCCCATCCCCAACCCCCTCGCCGCCGCCCGCTGACCCTCCCGGCCGCCGCCGCCCCCCTCTCGCCGTTGATCTTGCACTTTCGGCCCTCGGCGCGGGCGGTTCGCCCCTTTCGCCGGGGCGGCAAGCGCAAGATCGGCGAGGCGAGAGGGCGAGGGCGGGGCCGGACGGGCGGGGAATGCGGTCTGTCACCGGAAGGTCATTTTCGGCTACCCTGGGCGGACCGTCGGGGATCGACGGTCGTCGGCTGGGGGAGGCCGCGATGCGCCGTGCGATGAGCTTCCTGGTCGCCGCGATGGTCGCGAGCGCCGCCCTGGCCGGCTGTGCCGGCACCGGCGGGCTGGACGGCGACCTCACCGACGACTGGGCCGCGATGGCCGCACCCGGGCCGTTCACCCCGGCCGCAGAGGTCTGCCAGGTCGCCGACTTCACCCCGAGCGTCGGCCTGGCCGCGTACGCGCCGGTCGGCTGCGAGCTGCCGCACCGGGTGGAGACCGTGCACGTCGGGGCGTTCACCGCCGACCGGCCCACCCCGCCGCCGCTCGCCTCGCCCGAGCTGCGTACCGCGTTCGCCGACTGCGACAAGCGGGCCGCCGGGTACGTGGGTGACGACTGGCGCGCCGGGCGGCTCCGGCTGGCGGTGGCGGTGCCGACGGGCACCGGCTGGACGGCGGGCTCCCGCTGGTACCGGTGCGACCTGACCGAGCTGACCACGGTCGAGGCGGCGGCCACCGTGGTCACCCGGACGGGCAGCCTGCGGGACGCGCTCAAGACGCCCTCCCCGCTGCGGCTGGGCTGCCAGCGGTCGGTGCGGGACGGGAACCGCGTGGAGCGGCTCAACCCGGTCGACTGCGCTGTCGCGCACGACGCCGAGTTCGTCGGCGTGTGGGCTGCGCCGGACCGCCCGTACCCGAAGAAGCCCGAGGATTGGGTCCCGCTCTACGACGGTTGCTTCGGTGTGATCGCCCGCTACGCCGGGGTGCCCGCCGACGCGTTCCTGCGCTACCGCAGCGACGTGGTGGTCCGGCCGCCCGCCGCCGGCCGCTGGGCGGTCGGCGACCGGGGTGTGCGCTGCTACCTGTGGCTCAGCACGCGGACGGTGACCACCTCACTGAAGGGCGCCGGACCGGCCGCCCTCCCGCGCCGCACGAGGTAGCCGAGGGCACTCGTCACGCCCCCCGCGCCCGAGCCGAGTTCGCTTCGGGTTGACTGTGCTCATGGACCTACCGACCGTCGACCTGCCGGCGCTGCCCCGGCTGCTCGCCGCGCCCGCCCCCGGCTGGGTGGAGACGACAGACGTGATCGTGGTCGGCTCCGGCGTGGCCGGGCTGACCGCGGCGCTGCACCTGCGCGAGGCCGGCCTGCACGTCACGGTGGTCACCAAGGTCGACATGGACGAGGGCTCGACCCGCTGGGCGCAGGGCGGGATCGCCGCCGTGCTGGACCCGGCGGACACGCCGGACGCGCACGCGTACGACACGGAGGTCGCCGGCGTCGGCCTGTGCGACCCGGCGGCGGTCCGCGCACTGGTGGCCGAGGGCCCGACCCGGCTGCGCGAGCTGATGCGGATCGGGGCGGAGTTCGACCGCAACCCGGACGGTTCGCTGATGCTGACCCGGGAGGGCGGCCACCGGGCCGACCGGATCGTGCACGCGGGCGGTGACGCCACCGGCGCGGAGGTGCAGCGGGCGCTGCACGACGCGGTCCGCCGCGACCCGTGGATCCGGCTGGTCGAGCACGCGCTGGTGCTGGACCTGCTGCGCGCACCGGGCGACGGACCGGGCGGGCTCGGCCCGGCCTGCGGCATCACGCTGCACGTGCTCGGTGAGGGCAGCGAGGACGGCGTCGGCGCGATCCTCGGCCGCGCGGTGGTGCTCGCCACCGGCGGCATGGGGCAGGTCTTCGCCGCCACCACGAACCCGGCGGTCTCCACCGGGGACGGCGTGGCGCTGGCGTTGCGCGCTGGCGCTGCCGTCACCGACGTGGAGTTCGTCCAGTTCCACCCGACCGCGCTGATCGTGCCGGCGGGCGGCCCGGGCGCCGGGCTGGCCCAGCAGCCGCTGGTCTCCGAGGCGCTGCGCGGCGAGGGCGCGCACCTGGTCGACGGCGACGGCAAGCGGTTCATGGTCGGCCAGCACGAACTGGCCGAGCTGGCCCCCCGGGACGTGGTCGCCAAGGGCATCCACCGGGTGCTTCTCGCGTCCGGCGCGGACCACGTGTTCCTGGACGCCCGGCACCTGGGCGGCGACTTCCTGGCCCGGCGGTTCCCCACCATCGTGGCCTCCTGCCTGGCCATCGGCGTGGACCCGGCGACCGATCTGATCCCGGTCGCGCCGGCCGCGCACTACGCCTCCGGCGGCGTCCGGACCGACCTGCGCGGCCGTACCTCCATCCCCGGCCTGTACGCCTGCGGCGAGGTCGCCTGCACCGGCGTGCACGGCGCGAACCGGCTGGCCAGCAACTCGCTGCTGGAAGGGCTGGTCTTCTCCCGCCGGATCGCCGAGGACATCGCCGCCGGGCTGCCCGAGCAGGCCCGCCCGGCGGAGACCGGTGCCTGGGTGGGGGGTCCGGGCGCGCTGGTGCCGGCGTCCGGCACGGCGGAGCTGCAACGGGCGATGACGCGGGGCGCCGGGGTGCTCCGCTCGGCGGACACGCTGGAAGCCACCGCCGCCACGCTCACCGAGCTGGGCGCGGGCCGGGGCGTGCCGCGTACCGCCGACTGGGAGGCGACGAACCTGCTCACCGTGGCGTCGACGCTGGTCGCCGCCGCGTACGCGCGCCAGGAGACGCGGGGCTGCCACTGGCGGGAGGACTTCCCGACGGCCGACGAGCGGTGGCTGGGCCACCTGGTGGCCGAGGTGGGCACGGACGGCATGGTGGCCGAGCGCTGGGAATCCCGTGAGCGCGAGGAGTGAGCCGGTCTTGCGAGCCCCGCAGTCACGAACAAAGGAGGCACAGCTGATGAGGGAGTCGACGGAGCGGGCGCTGCGGGACGGCGGCCTGGACCCGGAGCGGGTCCGGCACGTCATCGTCGACACGCTGCACGAGGATCTGGGACCCGACTTTCTCGACGTGACGAGCGTGGCCACCATCCCGGACGAGCAGCACGACACGGCCGATCTGGTGGCGCGCGCCGACGGTGTGGTGGCCGGGCTGCCCGTCGCCGCCGCCGTGTTCGAGCTGGTCGGCGAGGTGACCGGCGCGGGGCGTACGGTCGAGGTCTCGCTCGTGGCTCACGACGGGCAGCGGGTGGCGCGCGGCGACGTGCTGGCCACCGTGTCCGGGCCGACCCGGCTGCTGCTGACCGCCGAGCGGACGGCGCTGAACCTGCTGTCCCGCATGTCCGGGGTGGCGACGCACACCCGGGCCTGGGCCGACGCGCTGGCCGGCACGAAGGCGACGGTGCTGGACACCCGCAAGACCACGCCGGGCCTGCGGGCGCTGGAGAAGTACGCGGTCCGGGCCGGCGGCGGCACCAACAAGCGGATGGGCCTGTACGACGTCGCCATGATCAAGGACAACCACAAGGTCGCGGCGGGCGGGATCGCTGCCGCGTTCCGCCGGGTCCGGGAGGCGTTCCCCGATGTCGCGGTGCAGGTGGAGGTGGACACGCCGGCCGAGGCGGTGGAGGCGGTCGAGGCGGGCGCCCGGTTCCTGCTGCTGGACAACATGACCCCGGCGCAGCTGCGCGAGGTGGTGGCGTCGGTGGGCGACCGGGCGGAACTGGAGGCCACCGGCGGGCTGACGCTGCCGATGGCGGCCGAGTACGGCGCGACGGGTGTCGACTTCCTCTCCGTCGGCGCGCTCACCCACTCCTCACCGATCCTGGACATCGCCCTCGACCTGCGTGACGTCTAGGCTGCCGCTGTGCTGCTCTGCATCGACATCGGAAACACGAACACCGTGCTGGCGACCTTCGACGGCGACAAGCTGGTGCATTCGTGGCGGATCAAGACCGACGCCCGTTCCACTGCGGACGAGCTGGGTCTGATGTTCCGGGGACTGCTCGCCGGGGACGCCGTGGAGATCACCGGCGTGGCCGCCTGCTCGACAGTGCCGGCCGCGCTGCGCTCGCTGCGCACCATGCTCGACAGGTACTACGCCGACCTGCCCAGCGTGATCGTCGAGCCGGGCGTCCGGACCGGTGTACAGCTCGCCATCGACAACCCGAAGGAGGTGGGCGCGGACCGGGTGGTGAACACGCTGGCCGCGTACACGCTCTACGGCGGGCCGTCGATCGTCGTGGACTTCGGCACCACCACCAACTTCGACCTGGTCAGCAGCCGGGGGGAGTTCCTCGGCGGTGCGTTCGCGCCGGGCATCGAGATCTCCTTCGACGCGCTGGCCGCCCGCGCCGCCCAGCTGCGCAAGGTGGAGGCGACCCGTCCTCGTTCGGTGATCGGCAAGAACACCGTCGAGTGCCTTCAGGCCGGGCTCTACTTCGGCTTCGCCGGCCAGGTGGACCGGATCGTCGAGCGGATGTCCGAGGAGCTGGGCGGCGTGAAGGCGGTCATCGCCACCGGCGGCCTGGCCTCGCTGGTGCTCGGCGAGTGCCACACCATCACCCACCACGAGCCGATGATCACGCTGATCGGCCTGCGGATGGTCTACGACCGCAACGTCTGAGGTCAGCGGCGGCGGGCCCGCAGCACGAACGTCCGGTAGGGCAGCTCGACCGTCTCCCGGCCGGCCAGGTCCGGGTGGGAGGCGAACAGCTCCGCCAGCTCCGTGTCGACCCGTCGCCGCTCGTCCGCGTCAGCGGTCAGCCAGTACGAGCGGGTGTGCAGCATGCCCACCACCTCGTCCGGCGTGAGCGTGGTGGCGTGCGCGAACTCGCCCACCTCGACGTCGGTGAAGGCGGCGCCGAAGTCCGCGTACCGCTGCGTCACGTCGCCCGCGTTGTCGCCGAGGTGGGCGATCCGGGTCAGCTCCGCCACCCAGCCGACCTGCTCGTCCCGGATGTTCCAGACCGGCGCGAACGTGCCGCCCGGGCGCAGCACGCGGGCCACCTCGGCGTGCGCCGGCTCCCTGTCGAACCAGTGGTAGGCCTGCCCGGCCAGCACCGCGTCCGCCGACCCGTCCGGCAGCGGCACCGCCTCGGCGCTGCCGGCCAGCGCCGTCGTACCGGGCGTGGCGGCGGCCAGTTGCGCCCGCATCCCCGGATCCGGTTCCACGGGTACGACCTGAGCCACCGGCCCGGTCAGCGCCAGGAGTCCGCGGGTGAGGATGCCGGTGCCGGCGCCGAGATCGACCACCCGGGCGTCGTGCAGCCCGTCCAGCGCCCAGCGCAGCGCGGCCTCCGGATAGCGGGGACGGAACCGGTCGTAATCGGCCGCGGCGGCGCCGAACGAGAGGGCCGCAGTGGGGTCGGTCATGGCGGGCAGGTTATCCCGTAACGGCCGCCACGGCGCTTGAGTACGCTCATGTGCTGACCCCGCCGATGTCCCCAAGGCCTGAGGAAGCGTGCCGTGACCGAGCAGAACGCCCTGCCAACAGACCCCGCCGACGACCTTCCCGAGCAGATGAAGGTCCGCCGGGAGAAGCGGGACCGGATGCTCGCCGAGGGCGTCGAGCCGTACCCGGTGGGCTTCCCGCGCACCACCACGCTCGCGCGGCTGCGCGAGCGCTACGGCGACCTGCCCACCGACACCGCCACCGGCGACCGGGTCTCGGTCACCGGCCGGGTGATCTTCATTCGCAACACCGGCAAGCTCTGCTTCGCGACGCTGCGGGACGGTGACGGCACCGAGGTCCAGGCGATGCTCTCGCTGGACCGGGTCGGCGCCGAGCGGCTGGGGGACTGGAAGCGCCTGGTCGACCTCGGCGATCACGTCGGCGTGACCGGCGAGGTGATCACCAGCCGGCGCGGCGAGCTGTCCGTTCTCGCCGAGGATTGGGCGGTGACCGCCAAGGCGCTGCGCCCGCTGCCGGTGGCGCACAAGCCGCTCAGCGAGGAGTCCCGGGTCCGCCAGCGCTACGTGGACCTGGTGGTCCGGCCGCAGGCCCGGCAGATGGTCCGTACCCGGGCCACCGCCGTCCGCAGTCTGCGCGACACCCTGCACGGGCAGGACTTCATCGAGGTCGAGACGCCGATGCTGCAACTGCTGCACGGCGGTGCGGCGGCACGCCCATTCGTGACCCACAGCAATGCGCTCGACACGGATCTGTATCTGCGAATCGCGCCGGAACTGTTTCTCAAGCGCGCGGTGGTCGGTGGCGTGGACCGCGTCTTCGAGATCAACCGCAACTTCCGTAATGAGGGCATCGACTCTTCGCACTCACCCGAGTTCGCGATGCTGGAGGCGTACCAGGCGTACGGCGACTACCACACGATGGCGGAGCTGACCCGAAATCTCGTACAGCAGGCCGCAGTGGCGGTCGCCGGCTCGACGGTGGTGACGCACGCCGACGGGCGTGAGTTCGATCTGGGCGGCGAGTGGCGGTCGGTGTCGCTGTTCGGTGTTCTTTCCGAAGCGCTCGGTGAGGAGGTCACCGTCCGCACCGAAAGGGCACGCCTGGTCGAGTACGCGGACAAGGTCGGTCTCTCCGTCGACCCGAAGTGGGGGCCGGGCAAGCTGGCCGAGGAGTTGTTCGAGGAACTGGTCGTGCCGTCGCTTCAGGCGCCGACGTTCGTCATGGACTACCCGGAGGAGACCAGCCCGTTGACCCGGGCCCACCGCAGCGAGCCGGGCCTGGCCGAGAAGTGGGACCTCTACGTGCTCGGATTCGAGCTGGGCACCGCGTACTCGGAGCTGGTCGACCCGGTCGTGCAGCGGGAGCGGCTGGTGGCCCAGGCGCAGCTCGCGGCGCGTGGGGACGACGAGGCGATGCGACTGGACGAGGATTTTCTCCGAGCGATGGAGTATGGAATGCCGCCGTCCGGTGGCATGGGAATGGGAATCGACCGGCTGCTGATGGCACTGACCGGGCTCGGAATTCGGGAAACGATCCTGTTCCCGTTGGTCCGGCCCGAGTAGACGCTCGCCCCCGCAAGCCTTCTCCGGCTCGTTACCTGGTCCTATTGACGGAACAAGCGCCGGACGGGTTATTGTGCTCGGAGTATTGCAGGAGTACAACCCTGCTCGAAAGGAATGTGGGACGTGGCCAAGCAGATCATTCACAAGCTGGTCGATGACCTGGACGGCGGGGACGCTGACGAGACCGTCAAGTTCGCGCTCGACGGTGTGCAGTACGAGATCGACCTCTCCGCATCCAACGCCGGTAAATTGCGTGACGTATTCGCGCCGTACATCGCGAACGGAACGAAGGTCGGTCGCGGGGGTGTGGTCGTGGGCGGCCGGGCCGCTCGGGGCCGGGGCGGCGCGACCGCCGACCGCGAGCAGAACCGGGCCATCCGCGAATGGGCCAAGAAGGCCGGCAAGGACATCTCCGACCGGGGCCGGATCCCGCAGGAGATCGTGGACGAGTACCACGCGAAGGCGGGGCACTGACCCCACCCTCGTCACGGGCGACGCGACGCCGGACCGGAGTGCGACTCCGGGCCGGCGTCGCCGTTTCCGGTCCGCCGTCACGGTTGGACCGCGCCGTGCCGGTCCCGTCGTCCCTGTGCCGGATGTCCGGTCCGGCCCACAGTGCCGCCCTCGGTCGCGGCGGCAGGGAAGAAAACCCCGCCGGGGACGGTTGTCCACAGGCGGTGGAGACTTCATCCACAGGCTGTGGACGACCCCGGCGGACGCATCGGTTGCCGCCTCCGGTCCACTCGACCGGCCGTTCGGGTGCCGGTCGAATTTCGCTCTGCGCGTACAGGCAGGGGCCCCGGAACACCTCCTGAGCGTGGACGGTTGTCAGAAACGACGTCGGAACGGTCATTCGCGAGGGCACACGACCTCAGCGGAGACGGTCCGCGGCGATAGAGTAAGGAGGCACGGACGCCCGTCCCGGACGTCCGCGCACCGGCCCCGCCGAGATCTGACCATCAAGGCGCACGGCACGTGAGGAGCACGAGGGCATGTTCGAGCGGTTCACCGACCGAGCGCGACGGGTTGTCGTCCTGGCCCAAGAAGAGGCCCGGATGCTCAACCACAACTACATCGGTACGGAACACATCCTGCTGGGCCTGATCCACGAGGGTGAGGGTGTCGCGGCAAAGGCCCTGGAGAGCCTCGGCATCTCCCTGGAGGGCGTGCGCCAGCAGGTCGAGGAGATCATCGGCCAGGGCCAGCAGGCACCGAGCGGGCACATCCCGTTCACGCCGCGGGCCAAGAAGGTGCTGGAGCTGTCGCTGCGCGAGGCGCTGCAGCTCGGCCACAACTACATCGGCACCGAGCACATCCTGCTCGGCCTGATCCGCGAGGGCGAGGGCGTCGCCGCCCAGGTCCTGGTGAAGCTGGGCGCCGACCTGAACCGGGTCCGCCAGCAGGTCATCCAGCTGCTCTCCGGCTACCAGGGCAAGGAGCCGGCCGCCGCCGGCGCCGCGCCGGGTGAGGCCGCGCCGTCGACCAGCCTCGTGCTGGACCAGTTCGGCCGCAACCTGACCCAGGCCGCCCGCGAGGGCAAGCTCGACCCGGTCATCGGGCGCGAGAAGGAGATCGAGCGGGTCATGCAGGTGCTGTCCCGCCGCACCAAGAACAACCCGGTGCTGATCGGCGAGCCCGGCGTCGGCAAGACCGCCGTGGTGGAGGGCCTGTCCCAGAAGATCATCAAGGGCGAGGTGCCCGAGACGCTGAAGGACAAGCAGCTCTACACGCTCGACCTCGGTGCCCTGGTCGCCGGTTCCCGCTACCGCGGTGACTTCGAGGAGCGCCTGAAGAAGGTGCTCAAGGAGATCCGCACCCGCGGCGACATCATCCTGTTCATCGACGAGATCCACACGCTCGTCGGTGCGGGCGCGGCCGAGGGCGCGATCGACGCCGCCAGCATCCTCAAGCCGATGCTGGCCCGTGGTGAGCTGCAGACCATCGGCGCCACCACGCTCGACGAGTACCGCAAGCACCTGGAGAAGGACGCCGCTCTGGAGCGTCGTTTCCAGCCGATCCAGGTGGGTGAGCCGTCGCTGGCCCACACCATCGAGATCCTCAAGGGCCTGCGGGACCGCTACGAGGCGCACCACCGCGTCTCCATCACCGACGCCGCTCTGGTCGCCGCCGCGACGCTGGCCGACCGGTACATCTCCGACCGGTTCCTGCCGGACAAGGCGATCGACCTGATCGACGAGGCGGGCGCCCGGATGCGGATCCGCCGGATGACCGCGCCGCCGGACCTGCGCGACTTCGACGAGCGCATCGCCCAGGTGCGCCGCGACAAGGAGTCCGCGATCGACGCGCAGGACTTCGAGCGGGCCGCCCAGCTGCGCGACACCGAGAAGCAGCTGCTGGGTCAGAAGGCGCAGCGCGAGAAGGAGTGGAAGGCCGGTGACCTGGACGTCGTCAGCGAGGTCGACGACGAGCAGATCGCCGAGGTGCTCGGCAACTGGACCGGCATCCCGGTCTACAAGCTGACCGAGGAGGAGACCTCGCGCCTGCTGCGCATGGAGGACGAGCTGCACAAGCGCGTCATCGGCCAGGAGGACGCGGTCAAGGCGGTCTCGAAGGCGATCCGGCGTACCCGGGCCGGCCTGAAGGACCCGAAGCGCCCGTCCGGCTCGTTCATCTTCGCCGGCCCGTCCGGCGTCGGTAAGACCGAGCTGTCCAAGGCGCTCGCCGAGTTCCTGTTCGGCAGCGAGGACGCCCTCATCCAGCTCGACATGTCGGAGTTCCACGACCGGTACACGGTGTCCCGGCTCGTCGGTGCCCCTCCCGGCTACGTCGGCTACGACGAGGGCGGGCAGCTGACCGAGAAGGTGCGTCGCCGGCCGTTCTCGGTGGTCCTCTTCGACGAGATCGAGAAGGCCCACCCGGACGTGTTCAACACGCTCCTCCAGATCCTGGAGGACGGGCGCCTCACCGACGGCCAGGGCCGGATCGTGGACTTCAAGAACACGGTCATCATCCTGACCACCAACCTCGGTACGCGCGACGTCGCCAAGGCGGTGTCGCTGGGCTTCCAGGCCTCTGAGGACTCCGAGTCGAACTACGACCGGATGAAGCAGAAGGTCAACGACGAGCTCAAGCAGCACTTCCGGCCCGAGTTCCTGAACCGGATCGACGACACCATCGTCTTCCACCAGCTGCGCGAGACCGAGATCCTCTCGATCGTCGACATCATGATCCAGCGCATCGAGACCCAGCTGCGCAACAAGGACATGGGCCTGGAGCTGACCGACAACGCGAAGAAGTACCTCGCGAAGAAGGGCTTCGACCCGGTGCTGGGCGCGCGGCCGCTGCGTCGCACGATCCAGCGCGACATCGAGGACAACCTGTCCGAGCGGATCCTGTTCAACGAGCTGACCCCGGGTCAGATCGTGGTCGTGGACTGCGAGGGCGACCCGGAGAACATCGACAAGTCCAAGCTCGTCTTCCGGGGCGCGGACCGGCCGGATGCCGTGCCGGACGCGGTCCCGGCGGACCTCGGCGGCACCGCCGCCACGGGCGCTGACGACGCCGCGTAGGTCCGCACAGTTCGAGGGCGACGGCCCCGGTAGGCGAAAGCCACCGGGGCCGTCGCCTTCTCCACGCCCGCCGCCCCGCCCCTCCCCGCCCGCCCTTGCCGTGGTCGATCATGAGGTTGACCGCACTTGGCGCCCGGCGGGGTCAAGGGGTGAGTGCAATCGTCAGGTGGTGATGAGTTGTGCGAGGCGTTGGGCTGGGGTGTTCCAGCCCAGCGTTTCGCGGGGCCGGGTGTTGAGTTCGTGGGCGACGTGGTCCAGGCCGCGCTGGTCGATGGCGCGGAAGTCGTAGCTGCTTTTGGGGAAGTACTGGCGTAGGAGCCCGTTGGTGTTCTCGTTGGTGCCGCGTTGCCAGGGGCTGTGGGGGTCGCAGAAGTAGACCGGGCAGCCGGTGGCGACGGTGAACACCGGGTGGGTGGCCATTTCCGTGCCTTGGTCCCAGGTCAGCGACCGGCGCAGGTGTGCCGGCATGCGGGCTGCCAGGGCGGTGAGGACACCGATGACGGCTTCGCTGTCGCGGCCGTGAGGCAGCGCGCCGAGCATCACATAGCGGGTGGTCCGTTCCACCAGGGTCACGATCGCCGAGGCTCCGGCCTTGCCGATGACCAGGTCACCTTCCCAGTGCCCGGGCACCGCCCGGTCGGCAGCCTCAGCCGGCCGGTTACTGATCCGCAGGTCCCCGATCCAGGGCCGCCGACTACGGGCGGCACCCGCGGCCCGCGACTGCGGGCGCCGCTGGGTGCGACCCGAGCGCAGCGCCACCTGCCGGGTCAACTCCGCCCGCAGGCTGCCCCGCGACTGCACATAGATCGCCTGGTAGATCGTCTCGTGGGACACCTGCAACTCCGGCCGGTCGGCGAACGTGGCCCGCAACCACGCGGCGATCTGCTTCGGAGACCACCTACGCGCCAGTTTCCCCGCCACCACCTGCCGCAGCCGCGTGCCCGCCGCCAACTTCGAGACCACCGGCCGCCGCCGGGCCCCGTCAGAACGCCGCTGCGCCCACTGCGCCTGATACCCCCACCGATACGGACGCCGAGCCCGCCCGGACGGCAGTGACCGCCCGAGCGGGTTCTTCGTCCCGTGCCGCGCACTGTTGTTCCGCGCCACCTCCCGCGACACCGTGCACACCGGCACCCCGAGAACCTCCGCGATCTGCGAGATCGTCCGACCCGACCCCCACAGATGCTCCAACACCTGCCGATGCCCGAACGTCATCACACCCGGCCTCGCCACCAGCCCCTCCAGCCCAACCAAGATCAGTTGCACTGAAGCCTAGAAACCGCCCCCCATTTGTCGCCGCTAACTTCATGATCAACGGGGCGAGCCGAGGGCGGGCGGAGGCGGGGGTCGGGGTCAGGGTGGGTGGGGTGAGGGCCGTCAGGGGAGGGGGACGGCGGGGCCGTCGCCGGCCAGGCGGAACGACTCCTCGCCCACCGGTTCCACCAGGCCGTCGGTGACCAGGCCGGCCAGCGCTCGCGCCCGCTGCACGTCGTCGTGCCACACCTGGTCCAGCCGCTGGTGCGGCACCGGGCCGGTGGACTCCCGCAGCACCGCGAGCAGCAGTCCGCGTACCTGCCGGTCGGTGCCGGCGTAGCGCTGCGGCCGGCGGGTCGGTCCCTCAGGCGCGGCCCGCCCGGAGGCCCGCCAGGCGCAGCTCGACTCGACCGGGCAGATCGCACAGCGCGGCGTGCGGGCGGTGCAGACGATGGCACCGAGTTCCATGAACGCGGCGCTGGCGAGCGCGGCGGCGGCCGGCTCGGCCGGCAGCAGTTCCTCGGTGGCGACCAGGTCGGCCGGGCGGGTGGTGGGGCCGGCGTCGGGTTCACCGGCGATCGCCCGGCACACCACGCGCCGGACGTTGGTGTCGACCACCGGGTGCCGCTGCCCGTACGCGAACGCGGCGACCGCGCGGGCCGTGTACGTGCCGACACCGGGCAGCGCCAGCAACTGGTCGAGCCGGTCGGGCACCACGCCACCGTGGCGTTCCATGATCGCCACCGCGCACTCGCGCAGGCGTACCGCCCGGCGGGGGTAGCCGAGTCGCCCCCACATCCGGATCGCCTCGGCCGGGGTGTCCTCGGCGAGCGCACGCGGTTCGGGCCAGCGGGCCAGCCACGCCTCCCACGCGGGCACCACGCGGACCACAGGGGTCTGCTGGAGCATGACCTCGCTGACCAGGATCGCCCAGGCGCCGATGCCGGGCTTGCGCCAGGGCAGGTCGCGGGCGTTGCGCTCGTACCACCGGCTGACCTGGGTGGCGAATGTGGGCTCGGACATCGCGCCGCCGATCATGTCACGGCTGTCTTTCCCGCAGGTTGGGCGGGGCGGGTGGCCGGGCGCGATCGATCATGGGCGACGGGGCAGAATGTCCGAATGAACGAGCTCGCGATCACCGTCATCGGCCGGGACCGGCCGGGCATCGTGGCCGACGTCGCGGAGGTCCTCGCCCGGCTCGGCGCGAACCTCACCGACTCGACGATGACCCGGCTGCGGGGACACTTCGCGATGACCCTGATCTGCGTGGGCCCGGCCGCCGCCGACGTGGAGGCCGCGCTGGCCCCGCTCGCCGCCGACGGGCACCTGCTGGCGACCGTACGCGCGGTCACGCCCGACGGCGGCAGCGAGCCGACGGGGGAGCCGTACGTGCTGGCGGTGCACGGCGCCGACCGGATGGGCATCGTCGCGGCGATGACCCGGGTGCTGACCGACGCGGGCGGGAACGTGACCGACCTGAGCACCCGGCTCACCGGTTCGCTGTACGTGGTGGTCGCCGAGGTCGAGCTGCCGCCGGGTGTGTCGGACGAGGTGGCCGGCCGGCTCACCCGCGTCGCGGCGGAGCTGGGCGTGGGGGTCAGCCTCCGCCCGGCGGACACGGACCTGCTGTGACCGGGCCGGAGTACGCGGGCCTGGGCGGCTGGACCCCGGAGAAGCTCGGCCTCCCCGGCGCGGTACGTCCGGTGGTCACCGCCCCGGAGCCGGTGCTGAGCCGACCCGGCCCGGAGGTCGACCCGACGTCTGCCGAGGTGGTGCGCCTCGCCGCCGACCTGGTGGCCACGATGCGCGTCTCGCCCGGTTGCGTGGGCCTGGCGGCGCCGCAGGTCGGGGTGAGCGCGCAGGTGTTCGCGGTGGACGTGACGGGGCATCCGAAGGCGGTCACCGTGCACGGCACGTTCGTGCTCTGCAACGCCCGCGTGGTCGAGGCGTCCCGGTGGAAGGCCGGCCGGGAGGGCTGCATGTCGGTGCCGGACCTGACCGGCGACGTGAAGCGGGCCAGCCGCCTGGTGGTCGAGGGCGCGCTTCCCGGCAGCGGCGAGCCGGTCCGGCTGGTGACCGACGGCTTCGAGGCGCGGGCGCTCCAGCACGAGATCGACCACTGCGCCGGGCTGCTCTTCCTCGACCGGGTAGCCGGCGCGCACGCGATCTACCAGCGCAAGGTCTACCTCTGACGGTGGCCGTCGGAATCCAGTGTGGACGAGCGTGGCCGTACGGCGGTGGGTTCCCGGCGCGTCGGAACGGCGAGCCGTGCGCCGCGCGGCTACGGTAGGCGCATCATGCGTCTGACGGTCGGCCCCCTGCCCCCTGCCGTGTACTGGCGGCGTCGTGCCGTCGTGCTCGGAGCGGGGCTGCTCTTCCTGATTGTCCTGTTGTATTCGTGCACCGGTACGGACCGCAACACCGGCGCGCCGGGCACCGACCCGTCGCCGACCGGTTCCGCCGGGGCGCAGCCCGACCCGTCCGGCTCGGTGCTGACCCCGCAGTCCGGCAGCCCGTCACCGACGGCGGGTGACGCCGGTGGCGGTGGCGCGAACAACGGCGGCACCGGGCCCGGCGGTACCGGCGACGGCGGCGGGAACACCGGCGGGGGTGGGAACGACGGGGGTGGCACCGGTAACGGCGGCGCGACCGGTCAGCCGGTCTCCGACGACGGCACCTGCACCGACTCCGAGTTGCTGGTGACCCCGGTGGCGGTTCCTGCCACCGCCCAGCGGGGCACTGTGGTCACGCTGCGCCTCAAGGTCAAGAACGTGTCGAACCGTACGTGCAGCCGGGACGTCGGCGCCGACCTCCAGGAGCTGTACGTCAAGTCGGGCGCGGAGAAGATCTGGTCGTCGGACACCTGCGGCACCGGCAAGGGCTCGGACGTGCAGTCGTTCACGCCGAACTTCGAGCGCTCCTACGAGCTGGGCTGGAACGGCCGGCTGGACAACAAGTGCGCGAACGGGCTGGCGAACGGTGAGTTCGCCGCGATCGGCGCGTACCAGGTGTTCGCCCGGGTCGGCACCAAGATCAGCGAGCCGGTGAAGCTGACCGTCACCGGCTGAGCGGTCGGTCAGACGTACCGTTCGAGGATGCTCGCCTCGGCGAGCCGGGACAGGCCCTCGCGGACGCCGCGGGCGCGGGCGTCGCCCACGCCCTCGACCGCCTGGAGGTCTTCCACCGTCGCGCCGAGCAGCCGCTGGAGGCTGCCGAAGTGCACCACCAGCCGGTCGACCACGGCCACCGGCAGCCGGGGCACCTTCGCCAGCAGGCGGAACCCGCGCGGGCTGACCGCGGCGTCGAGCGCGTCGGAGGCGGACGGGTAGCCGATCGCCTTCGCCACCGCCACGAGGTCGATGAGCTCGGTGGCGCTGAGCAGGTCGAGTTCGACGAGCGCCTCGTCGAGCGTGCGCGACTTGCGGCCGGTCGGCAGGTAGTCGCGGATGACCAGGGTGCGGTCGGCGTCCACGCCGGCCATCAGCTCGTCGAGCTGAAGCGCCAGCAGACGGCCGTCGGTGCCCAGCTCCACCACGTAGCCGGCGATCTCGTCGGCGATCCGCCGGACCATCTCCAGCCGCTGCACCACCGCCACCGCGTCGCGGACGGTGACCAGATCCTCGATCTCCAGCGCGGAGAGCGTGCCGGAGACCTCGTCCAGCCGCAGCTTGTAGCGCTCCAGCGTGGCGAGCGCCTGGTTGGCGCGGGACAGGATGGCGGCCGAGTCGTCCAGCACGTGCCGCTGGCCGTTGACGTAGAGGCTGATGATCCGCATCGACTGGCTGACCGAGATGACCGGGTAGCCGGTCTGCCGGGCCACCCGCTCGGCGGTGCGGTGCCGGGTGCCGGACTCCTCGGTGGGGATGGACGGGTCGGGCATCAGGTGCGCGCCGGCCTGCACGATCCGGGTGCCGTCGCTGGACAGCACCACAGCGCCGTCCATCTTGCACAGCTCCCGGACCCGGGTGGCGGAGAACTCCACGTCCATCGGGAAGCCGCCGGTGCAGATCTGCTCGACCACCTTGTCGTAGCCGAGCACGATCAGCGCGCCGGTGCGGCCGCGCAGGATCCGTTCCAGGCCGTCCCGCAGGGCGGTGCCCGGAGCCATCAGGGCGAGGTTGGCGCGCAGCGGATCGGCGCCGGCCCCGGCGCCGACGCTTCCGTTGACGCTCACGCTGATGGCACGAGCGGGGTTGCCGGTCACGGCGCCGGTACGGGCGTGCGGCGTCGCCGTTGCGGGCTTTGTGGCATCGCGGTCGATCGGCACGGGCACAGTCTACGGACTGCCATGCGGTGGGTGCTCTCGTGGTTACTGTGATGTGTCACGATGCCCTGCTCGGGCGCGTCGGTGCGGCCTGCGTGGCCTGCCCGGAAACGCCCACCGTGTCACTCCGCCGACGCGCGTGCGGCCGCCTGGAGGGCGGCCCGCACGTCGGTGACCTCGATCACGCGCATGTTCTCCGGCCCGGCACCACTGCTCTCCGGCCCGCACCCGGGCGGTACGAGGGCCAACCGGAAGCCGAGCCGGGCGGCCTCGGCCAGCCGGCGGGGCACCGCGCCGACCCGGCGGACCTCACCGGTGAGGCCCACCTCGCCGATCGCCACCAGGTGCGGGTTGAGCGCCAGGTTGAGCCCGCCGGAGGCGACAGCGAGCGCCACCGCCAGGTCGGCTGCCGGCTCCACCACCCGGATGCCGCCGACGGTGGCGGCGAAGACCTCCCGGTCGTGCAGCGTGAGCCGCTCGGTGCGGCGCTGGAGCACCGCGAGGACCATCGCGAGCCGGGCGCTGTCGAGGCCGGAGACGGTACGCCGGGGCGAGCCGGCGACGGTGGCGCCGATCAAGGCCTGCACCTCGGTCACCAGCGCCCGGCGCCCCTCCATCGCCACCGTCACGCAGGTGCCCGGCACCGGCTCGGAGTAGCGGGTCAGGAACAGGCCGGACGGGTCGGCCAGGCTGCTGATGCCGCCCTCGTGCATCTCGAAGCAGCCCACCTCGTCGGCCGCGCCGAAGCGGTTCTTCACGCCGCGCACCATGCGCAGCGAGGAGTGCTTGTCGCCCTCGAAGTGCAGCACCACGTCGACCAGGTGCTCCAGCACCCGGGGCCCGGCCACCTGGCCGTCCTTGGTGACGTGCCCGACCAGCACGGTGGCGATGCCGCGCTCCTTTGCGACCGCGACGAGGGCGGCGGTGACCGCGCGGACCTGGGTGACGCCGCCGGGCACGCCCTCGGTGCCGGTGGTCGAGATGGTCTGCACCGAGTCGAGCACCAGCAGCCCCGGCTTGACCGCGTCGAGGTGGCCGAGCACCGCCGACAGGTCGCTCTCGGCGGCCAGGTAGAGCTGGTCGTGCAGGGCGCCCATCCGCTCGGCGCGCAGCCGCACCTGGCTGACCGACTCCTCGCCGCTGACCACCAGCGACGGGCTGCCGGCCCCGGCCGCCCACTGCTGGGCCACGTCGAGCAGCAGCGTCGACTTGCCCACGCCGGGCTCACCGGCGAGCAGCACCACCGCGCCGGGGACCAGGCCGCCGCCGAGCACCCGGTCGAGCTCGCTCACACCTGTGGGACGGGCCCGGGCGGGCGCGGCGCTGATCGTGGCGATCGGCCGGGCCGGCTCGGCCGGCATCCGCGAGCTGACCACCCGGCCGGAGACCAGCGGGCCGGTGACCGTGCACTCGACCACCGAACCCCACTCGCCGCACTCGGGGCACCGGCCCACCCACTTTGGGGGCTGGTGGCCGCAGGCGTCGCACTCGTAGGCCGGACGGGGTTCGCGGGTGGCGGCGCGACCGCGGCCGGCGCCGGCGCGGGAGGGGGTCGATCGGGGCGAGGTCACCACCGGACGCTAACCGGCCGGTACGACGAAAGCCCACCCGAAACGGCGACACCGCCGGCGTGGCGCTGGCCACGACGGCGGTGCCGACGACAGAGGGGACGCGGTCAGTGGCCGCCCTCGACGCCGCTGTCCTCACCGACGTGCCGCGGCTCCACGATCTTCGACGGCGTGGCCTCCGGGGTCAGCGGGATGCCGATCGGTGCCGGGGTCGTGACGACCTTGCCGTTGCCGAAGTCGAAGGTCAGGTTGACCTGCTGGCCGACGAGCAGCTTCTCGTTCAGGCCGACGAGCTGGAGGAACCGCGGGTTGCCGGCGTTGAGCTGGGCGTAGCTGAGCGCCGGGATCTCGATCCGGGCCGGCTGGCCGGCGGGCGCGGACTCGCTCTCGCTCGGCGACGGGCTGGCCGACGGCGACCCGGTCACCTCCAGCGACTGGCTCGGCGACGCGCTCGGGTCGGTGGCGGTCGGCGAGGCGGTGGCCGGCTCGGTGGGCGAACCGGTCGGGGTGGCCGCGCCGCTCTCGCCCGCGCCGGAACCGGTGAGCACGATCTCCCGGGCGCTGTCGGTGGTGACCGTCACGGTCACCGGCTTCTCGCTGTCGTTGTAGATCACCACGTTGACCGGCGCGTTCGACCCGGCCTCGTAGCCCTTCGGGCCCGGGAACTGCACGTAGAGCCCGCGCACCTTGTAGAGGTTGTCGGAGGTCTGGACGTTGACGCCCTGTACCGACGGGATCTTGTTGGCGGTCTCGGAAATCTGCCCGGCGCCGCACCCGGACAGCAGCAGGCTCGCCGCCGCCGTGCCGGCCAGCAGCAGGGCCGGCCCCCGGGAACCCCTGATCGAGCGCGTCACGTCGGTCCTCCTCGTCACGATCCCCGCCCGGTCGACCCCCGGGCACGGGGTGGCCATACCCGCGCAGACCGCGCTCCAGGGTAGTTGGAGCTGATCGAGGCCCGCACGCGGACCCGGCAATACCACCTCGGGAGGGACTGCTCAGACCACCCGGCCGCTCGTCACCAGCAGCACCACATCGATCAGCGCCACCACCAGCACCGCCCGGAAGGCGGTCGCCGAGCGTCCGGCGGTCGCGCGTCCCGCGTACCAGCCGACGGCCGGCACGGCGACGGCGGCGGCGACGGCCGACAGGCCGGCCCACGACGGCGGTCCGGGCGGGCCGAGGACCAGCGCGACGGTGGCCGCGAGCAGCAGCCCGGCGGCGGCCAGCCGGCTGCCCACCGGCCCGAGCCGGTGCGGCAGGCCGCGCACCCCGGTCCGGGCGTCGTCGGCCAGGTCGGGCAGCACGTTGGCGAAGTGCGCCCCGGCACCGAGCAGCGCGGCGGCGGCCACCAGCCAGGCCGGGGGCGCCGGCGAGCCGGGCAGCGCCAGCACCACGAACGCGGGCAGCGCGCCGAACGAGACCGCGTAGGGCAGCACCGACACCGGCGTCGACTTCAGCGGCCGGTTGTAGAGCAGCGCGGAGACCAGGCCCAGCGTCGCGCAGGCCGCCGCGGCCGGGCCGCCGGCCAGCGCCAGCACCGGCACGGCGACGGCGGCCACCGCGGTGGCCCGGGCCAGCGCCGGCCGGGCGACCTCGCCGGTGGTCACCGGTTTGTCGGTACGCCCCACCGCCGCGTCCCGCTCGGCGTCGATCAGGTCGTTGCTCCACCCGACGGCGAGCTGGCTGGCCAGCACCGTCAACGCCACCGCGGCGACGCCCGACGCGGAGTGCCCGGCACCGGCGGCGAGCAGCGCGGCGACCACTGTGACCGCCGCCGCGGGTTCCGGATGGCTCGCCCTGACCAGCCCTAACACCCGTGTCGACATAAGGGAAGTCTGGTCGTTACCGGGCAGTCGTGCCACGCTCGACGCATGCCCGACGCGTCGCCGGTGTCCACTCCGTACCGGGTGCTGCCGCCGAACGACCCCCGGCAGTACGACGACCTGGCCGGCGAGTGGTGGCGGCCGGACGGCGCGTTCGCGATGCTGCACTGGCTGGCCCGGGCCCGGGCGGCGCTGGTACCGGCGGCGTCCACGCCGGACGACCTGCTCGTCGACCTGGGTTGCGGCGCCGGGCTGCTGGCGCCGCACCTGGCCGGCAAGGGCTACCGCCACGTCGGGGTGGACCTGACCCGCTCCGCGCTCGACCAGGCCGCCGCGCACGGTGTGACTGTGGTCCAGGCCGACGCCACGGCGGTGCCGCTGGCCGACGGCTGCGCGGCTGTGGTCTCCGCCGGTGAGCTGCTGGAACACGTACCGGACTGGCGGCGGGCCGTCGCCGAGGCGTGCCGGCTGCTGCGCCCTGGTGGCCTGCTGGTGCTGGACACGCTCAACGACACGCTGCTGGCCCGGCTCGTCGCTGTGGAACTGGGCGAACGGCTGCCCACGGTGCCGCGCGGCATCCACGATCCGCGGTTGTTCGTCGACGCCCGCGCGCTGGTCGCCGAGTGCGCCCGGCACGGCGTGTCGCTGACGGTGCGCGGGGTCCGCCCGCAGCTGGGCGGCACGCTGGCCTGGCTGCTGCGCCGCATGCGCGGCGGCGCCGACCGTCCGGGCCGGACCGAACCGCGCATCGTGCCGACCCGGTCGACAGCGGTGCTGTACCAGGGCTGGGGGCGCCGGGGCGGGTAGCCGGGGCGGCCCGGGGTAAAGGACGCCGAGAAGGGGGCGACATGACTGTGCACGCGCTGGAGGCGGCCCGCCGGTTGGCGCCGCGACTGGCCGCCCGCGCGGCCGAGCACGACCGCGACGGCTCGTTCCCCGTGGACGACTTCGCGGACCTGCGGGCGGCCGGGCTGTTCGGCCTGATGGTGCCCCCCGAGCTGGGCGGTACGGGCGCGAGCTTCGCCGAGTACGCCGCCGTCGCCACCGAACTGGCCCGGGGCAACGGCGCCACCGCGCTGGTGTTCAACATGCACGCCTCGGTCACCGGGGCGCTGGGCGCGGTCACCGAGGAACTGGCCGAGGCGCTCGGCGTACCGGACGAGGCCCTGGCGGCGCGGGACCGGCTGCTGCGCGCGGCTGCGGACGGCGCCTGGTACGCGGTCGCGATGAGCGAACGCGGCGCCGGTGCCCGGTTGTCGCAGCTCAGCACCGTCTACGAGCCGGTCGACGGCGGCTGGCACATCAAGGGCAGCAAGACGTTCTGCTCCGGCGCCGGGCACCCGGACGGTTACCTGGTGGCTGCCCGCAGCGCCGCCGACCAGTCGGTGGTGTCGCAGTTCCTGGTCCCGGCGGGGGACGGGATCACCGTCGAGCCCACCTGGGATTCGCTCGGCATGCGGGCCACCTCCTCGCACGACGTGCACCTGGACGTGACGGTCCCGGCCGACCGGCTGCTCGGCGGCGTCGAAGGGCTGGCCCTGGTCGTCGCCCAGCTCATGCCGCACTGGCTGGTGGCGAGCTATGCGGCGGTCTACGTCGGCGTGGCCCGGGCCGCCATCGACGCCGCGGCCGAGCACCTCAACGCCCGCAACCTCGCCGGGCTGCCCGCGGTGCGGGCCCGCCTGGGCCGGGCCGACGCGGCCACCGCCGCCGCCGAACTGGTGGTCGCCGAGGCGGCCCGCCGGGTCGACGAGGCGCCCGGCGACGCCGAGACGAACCGCTGGGTGTGGCGGGCCAAGCTGCTCGCCGGCACCACCGCCGCCGACGTCGCGGCCTCCATGCTGGAGGCGGCCGGTACGTCGGCGACCCGGCGCGGGCATCCGCTGGAACGGCTCTACCGGGACGCCCGCTGCGGCTCGCTGCATCCGGCCACGTCCGACGTGTGCGCCGACTGGCTCGGCATCGCCGCGCTGGGCGGCGACCCGGACCGGGACAGCGCGCTCCCTCGTTGGTGAAGCGCGAGGAGCGAGCCGGTTTTGCGAGCCCCGCAGTCGCGAACGAAAGGCTGCCGGGTGACCAGGAGTCGGTGCGAGAGATGAGGGAGGGGTGGGGGACGTGGGCACACCGGTGATCGCGGGTCTGGGTACGGCGCAACCGCCGGCCGCGATGCAGGACGAACTGTGGACGGGCTTCTTCGCGAAGCACTTCCAGGGGAACACCAGGGCGCTGGCCGAGCGGATCTTCGCGAACTCGGGCGTCAGCCGGCGGCAGGCGGCGGTCAACCCGCTGCTGGAGGACGTCTCGGAGTGGCCGACCGAGCGCCGGATGCGCCGCTACCAGGTCGAGGCGCTGCCGCTCGGCAAGGAGGCGGTCAGCCGGGCACTCACCGCCGCCGGCCTGGACGCCTCCGACATCGGGCTGTTCATCGTCTGCTCCTGCACCGGGTACGCGACCCCGGGGCTGGACATCCTGCTCGCCCGGGACCTGGGCATGTCCCCGAGCGCCCAGCGCATGTTCGTGGGGCACATGGGCTGCTACGCGGCCCTGCCCGGGCTGGGCGCGGCGAGCGACTTCGTCACCGCCCGCGGGCGGCCCGCGCTGCTGCTCTGCGCGGAGCTGACCAGCCTGCACATCCAGCCGCCGGGCGCCCGCGTGGACACCCAGCAGATCGTCTCCCACGCGCTGTTCTCGGACGCCGCGGTCGCCGCCGTGGTCGTCCCCGGCGGCCGGGGGTACGCGCTGCGCGAGGTCACCTCGGTCACCGACACCTCCACCGCCGACCACATGACCTGGGACGTCACCGACACCGGTTTCCGGATGGGGTTGTCGCCGAAGGTGCCGCAGGTGCTGTCGCGGCACGTGCGGACGCTGATCGACGAGCTGCTGGCGCGGCACGGGTGCGAGCGCTCCGACGTGGACGGCTGGGCGGTGCATCCGGGCGGGCCGCGGATCCTCAACGTGGTGGAGCGTGAGCTGGCCCTGCCGCCGGACGGCCTCGCCGCCTCCCGGGGCACGCTCGCCGAGCACGGCAACTGCTCGTCCCCGACCGTGCTGCTGATCCTGGACCGGCTGTGGCGTACGGCGCCGGCGCCGCCGCGCTGGGTGGTGATGCTCGCGTTCGGACCGGGCCTGACGCTCTACGCGGTGCTGCTGGAACGGGTGGGCTGACGGCTCGCCCCGCCCGGGCCGCGCGGATACGCTGCCGTCATGGCCTCCGATGAGCGGGACGGACGGGTACCGCTGACCGTCCTGACCGTTCTGGCGTTGACGGCCGGCGCGGCCTGGTGGCGGGCGGCGGCACCGGAGCCGGGCGTGGCCACGGCCGTGCCGGTGCCGCCGGCGAGCGCCGAACCCGTCGCCCGCACCTGGCGGGTCGACCCCTCGACAGGCGATGCCTGGCCGGCACGACCGGGGCGCGATCCGACGCCCCTGGCACTCCGTGGGCCGGCCACGGCGCCGGACCGGTCGGTGGTGATCCGGGTCGAGGACGACGGCACCTCGCGTGTGCTCCAGGTGTCGCACGTGGTGTGGCGGGAGACGTCCGACCTGACGCCGGACGGGCCGCCCGTCGTCCGGCAGGTGAATCCCTCGCGGGGCGACGACTACCGCCTGTCGGTGAGCTGCTCCGGGGACGGGGCGGTCGCCGTGCAGCTGTCCGGCGCGGGGACCGGCGACGCGCAGCGGGTGCTCCGGTGCGGCGGGCGACTGGAACTGCCGTTGCTGGGCGGCACCGGCGCGCCGGTGCTGGTGCGGTTCAGCGGCGTACGCGGCCGCGCCGAACTGGACGCCCGGCTCGAAGCGCTCTACTGACCGCTGTCGCGCCGGCCCTCAGTTGCCCAGCCGGGCCAGGTCGGCGCCGTAGTCCGACAGCGGGCCCAGCTCCGGCACCACCCGGACCAGCGAGCCCTGCCGGTCCACGAGCAGCGCGGCGGCGGTGCCGGGATGGGCGGACAGGTGCACGTAGGAGCGCAGGCCGCCGGCCGGGTCGCCGAGCGGGCGTACCCCGGGGACGCTCGCGGGTCCGGCGCTGCGGCCCTCGGTCACGGTGACCACCGTGACGCCGGGCGGCGCGGCGCGCGCCGCGGTGCCGACCTGCTCGGCGCAGGCGCAGGCGTCGACCAGGATGATCATGGCGGGCAGCAGGCTGCGCAGCGGTACCGGTGTGTCGTCGGCGCCGACCAGGTCCAGCGCGGGCAGCGGGCCGACCGGTTGCGGCGCGGTGGTGGAGCGGGGGAGCACCGTCGGCGCGCCGGACCGCGTGGTGGTACGCGGCCAGGTGACGGCGGCCAGCCCGGCGAGTGTGACGAGCACCGACACGAGCAGGATCAGCACCGGTAGCCCGAGGCGGGCCGGAACGGTACGCCGGCCGGAGCCCTGCCGCGCGCGGCGCAACTCCCGGCGGACCTGCCGGGCCTCGTCGGCGAGCGCCGAGGCGTCGTCCGGGACGACCACCCGGCCCCACTCCGGAGGCAGGCCGGGCAGCCCGTCCGGCGGCCCCTGGCCGTCAGCGTCAGGCACGCCCATCGGACCCCCAGGAACGTCTCGGTGAGCGGACGTCACGTCCCTCACCAGCGTCCCGCACCGACCGCCGTAACGCCACACCTGGGCGCGGACGGAGTTGCGGAGCTACCATGGAAGGAGCGCATTGCCCTAGATCTGGACGCTCCCGTCACCCCGTACCGGGTTGTCACGTGTTCCTCACGGAGCGTGTCGAAACCATCGGTTTGACCGCCTGTCAAGCTGAAGAAATACCTCTCACAGGGCCCCTGAGCTGCGCCAACGGTCAGGACAGCGGTGAGACATCGGTGCCTGAGCGTGTTACCCTAGACACAGCGAAAGGGGTTTCGAACCTATGGTTTTCAGTGTCGGCGAGACCGTTGTTTACCCCCACCACGGGGCCGCACTCATCGAGGCAATCGAGACTCGGGTCATCAAGGGCGAGCCCAAGCAATACCTCGTCCTGAGGGTCGCACAGGGTGACCTGACGGTCCGGGTTCCCGCCGAGAACGCCGAGATCGTGGGTGTGCGCGAGGTGGTCGGCGAAGAGGGCCTGGGCAAGGTCTTCGACGTGCTCCGTGCACCACACACCGAGGAGCCGACCAACTGGTCGCGGCGTTACAAGGCGAATCTGGAGAAGCTGGCCTCCGGAAACCCGCTGAAGGTGGCCGAGGTCGTCCGCGACCTGTGGCGCCGGGAGCGGGAGCGGGGCCTGTCGGCGGGCGAGAAGCGGATGCTCGCCAAGGCTCGTGACATCCTCGTCGGCGAGGTCGCGCTGGCGGAGAAGAGCACCAAGGACGAGGCCGAGACGCTGCTCGACAAGGTGCTGACCGAGGCCTGATCCACGCCTCTGCCTCTACCCACCCCGCAGCGAACGAATCCGAGGACCGCGACGTGACCGCGCAGCTCAATCCGCGCGGTGACGTCGCGGTCCTCGTTCCTGCGGCAGGTGCCGGGGTACGCCTCGGACCCGGCGCCCCGAAGGCACTCCGGCTGCTCGCGGGTGAGCCGCTGCTCGTGCACGCGGTCCGCCGGATCGCCGCCGCGCCCTCGGTGCACACGATCGTGGTGGCCGCGCCGGCGACCGAGGTCGAGGCGGTACGCGCGATGCTCGCCCCCGTGGCCCCGGTGACTGTGGTGCCCGGTGGCGCCGAACGCCAGGAGTCGGTTGCGGCGGCCCTCGCAGCGGTTCCCGCCGGTCCGGAGATCGTCCTCGTGCACGACGCGGCCCGCGCGCTCACCCCGCCCCACCTGGTCGAGTCGGTGGCCGCGGCGGTCCGCGACGGGCACGACGCGGTGATCCCGGTACTGCCGGTGGTCGACACGATCAAGGAGGTCGACGCGGCCGAGCGGGTGCTCGGCACCGTCGACAGGTCCGCGTTGCGGGCGGTGCAGACGCCGCAGGGCTTCCGCCGGTCGGTGCTGATCGCGGCCCACCGGTCGGCGGGTGACGCGCTGACCGACGACGCCGGCCTGGTCGAGAAGCAGGGGATCGCGGTGACCTGCGTACCCGGCTCCGAGTTGGCCCTGAAGATCACCCGCCCGTTCGACATGGCTCTGGCCGAGCACCTCCTGACCACAGGCGCCTGACGGCCGTCGTCCACCCGGCTCCTGGGATCTGCGGCGCGTACCCTCTGGTCATGATCGTTCCTCGGGTGGCTGTCGGCACCGACGTGCACGCGTTCGCAGCCGGGCGGCCCTGCTGGGTCGCGGGCCTGCACTGGCCGGACCAGGACGGCCTGGCCGGGCACTCCGACGCCGACGTGGCGGCGCACGCGGCCTGCAACGCCCTGCTCTCCGCCGCCGGGCTCGGCGACCTGGGCGCGAACTTCGGCGTGGACCAGCCGGAGTGGGCCGGTGCCTCCGGGGTGGCGCTGCTGACCGAGAGCGCACGCCGGGTACGGGCGGCGGGCTTCCAGATCGGCAACGTGTCGGTGCAGGTCGTCGGCAACCGTCCCAAGATCGGGCCGCGCCGGGAGGAGGCGCAGCGGGTGCTCTCCGGGGCGGTCGGCGCGCCGGTGACCGTCTCCGCGGCCACCACAGACGGGCTGGGCTTCACCGGGCGCGGGGAGGGGCTCGCCGGGATCGCGGTGGCTCTGGTCTACGAGGCTCCGGCCGACTGACGCGGTGACCGGGGACGCCGGTCACCGCGTCACCCGATCAGTCGACGTCGGTGCAGACGTTGTGAGTAGTGCCGTGGAGCATCGTGATGGTCTTGTCGTAGGTGGGGGAGAACTCCACCCGGAACCGGCCGTCGACGATCCACAGCCCCTTCGGCAGCGTGCCGGCGTTCTCCCGGAAACCGAGCAGCACCGGCCCGGTCACGTACCAGGTCATCGAGCCGTCGGTGCGGTAGACGACGAGGGCGGTGCCGCTCGCGTCCGCCGTCGAGGTGGCACCGGTCTCCAGGTTCGTCACCCGGTTGATCAGGGCGCCGGTGAACAACTCCCGCTTCGGTGCGCCGTCCGGATAGGTCTCGATCGTCAGCTTCCGAACCTCGTCCACGATCGGCTCGACCCGTACCGCGAACTCGCACCGCGCGCCCGCCGGCATCTCGAACGGCTCCTGGGGTGCCGGTTCCCAGGCACCCGGGGCGGGATGCCGCTCCGGCGCGGCGGACGCCGAGCCGGGCAGGCCCGCGACAACCGCCGCCACGACGCTCGCCACCGCGATACTCATCCTGAACCGCATGTTGCACTCCATTCGTCGCTGGTCCGGACGGCGAGCATCACCGGGCCGGATCACCACCGGCTCACCGCGTCGAGCCGCAGCCGTCGAGCGGGCGGACCCGGCCGGCCGAGCTCCTCACCACGCGATCACCGCCGGGCGACAACCCCCGGCTCGGGCCGGATCGTCCTGTTCGGTATGGAGTTCCGCCTGCTCGGGCCGTTCGAGGCCCGCCACGACGGCCGGCCGGTCGAGGTCGGCAGCCGGCGCCAGGAGCGTTGCCTGCTCGGGGTGCTGCTGCTCGACGTGGGCCGGGTGGTGCCTACCGACCGCCTCATCGACCTGCTCTGGAACGGCCGGCCGCCGGCCACGGCGCGCAGTGCGGTGCAGACGTACATCGGGCGGCTGCGGGGCTCGCTCCATCCGTACGGGGTGCGGATCAGCACCCGGGGCGAGGGCTACGCGGTGGAGGAGGACGGGCACCGGGTCGACGTCGACGAGTTCGCCGAACTGGTCCGGAGGGCCGGGAGAGCCGCCGATCCCGCCGAGCGGGTGCGGTCGCTCGACCGGGCGCTGGCCCTCTGGCGCGGGCCGTTGCTCGCCGACGCGGCGGACGACGAGCTGCGGCACCGGCTGCACGGCACTGTCGAGGAGCTACGGCTGGTGGCCGTGGAGCTACGGGCCGAGGCGCAGCTCGCGCTGGGCCGGCACACGCGGGCGATCGCCGAACTGATGCCGCTGGCCGCCGAACACCCTACGCGGGAACACCTCGTGGCAGTCCTGATGACCGCCCTGTACCGGGGTGCCCGGCGGGCCGACGCGCTGCGCCTCTACCGCGCCACCCGGGACCTGCTCGCGGCCGACTTCGGCGTCGAGCCGGGGCTCCGGCTCCGCGAGGTGCAGCGGCGGGTGCTCGCGGGCGACGACCGCCTGGACCGGGTCGACCGGCCGATGCACGAGATCCGGGTGAACGACGAGAGCCTGCCGTGGAGCGTGGGCGGCCACCCGGCCCTGGACTTCTGCAACACCCTCGCCGGGTGGGGACACGAGCCTCCGTTGCCCGGCGCCGAGTGGCTGCGCGGCTACCGCACCCTTGCCGTCTGGGCCGGCCATGTCGGGCTGGTGGACGAGGTTTCGACGAACCGCCTGCTGCACCTCGCGCGCCGTGACCCGCCAGCGGCGGAGGCGGTGCTCGACGAGGCCCGTACGCTCCGCGCGGCGCTCTACGCCAGCCTGGTCGACCCGGACGACGGACCGGCCTTCGAGACGGTCGCGCGGGCCGCCGAGGCCGCCGCTCGTACGCTCGTCTTCCGGCGCGAGGCCGACGGACGCGGCAGGTGGTGGCCGGACCTGGCGGCCGGGCTGCGGCTGCCGGTGCACGCCGCCGCGTTCAGCGGCGCGCAACTGCTCGCCGATCCGGCCCGGTTCACGGTGCGGGTCTGCCCGGACCGGCGGTGCGGGTGGCTGTTCCTGGACGAGAGCGGGCTGCGCCGGTGGTGCAGCCTGGGGACGTGCGGCGGCCGGGCGGGCGCGTCCTGCCGGAGTGCCTGACGCGGGGCACCCTCGGCGCGCGGTGGGGCCGGGCGGATACGCTCGCCGGGATGCCGAGTGACGCCGCTCCCGACCAGTCCGCCGCCGACGGCTACCTGCAACGCGCCCACCTGCTCGCCGAGCTGGGGCGCTACGACGAGGGGATCGGCGAACTCGCCGCGCTGCTCGCGGACGAGCCCGGGCACCTGCCCGCGTTGACCATGCTGGCCCGGATGCACCTGGCCGCCGACCGCCCGGCCGAGGCGCTCGCCGCCACCGAGACCGCCGTCGAGGAGGCGACCGCCGGTCCCGAGGCGGTGCCGGCGCTCGTGGCGCGCGGGTTCGCCCTCCTCGACCTCGAACACTGGAAGCCCGCCGCGGCCACCGCCGACGAGATCCTGGCGCGTGCGCCGGGCGACGCGTACGCGCAGCGCAGTGCCGCCGCCATCCTCTCCGCGTCGCGCAACGGGCAGGCGGCGCTGGACGCGGCGTGGCGCGGGGTGGAGCTGGCCCACGACGAGCCGGAGGCGCACCTGGTGCTCGGCCTGGTCGCGGTGCGGCTGCAGCTGTTCGACCTGGCCGAGCGGGCCTACCGGGAGGCGCTGCGGCTGGACCCGGAGCTGGGTGACGCGGGGCAGGACGTGGGCGTGGCCCGGCTGGAACGCCGCCGGTACGCCGAGACGCTGGAACACCTGACCGCGCTGGCGGACCTGCCGGTGGCACGTCCCGACCCGGCGCGGACGGTGGACGACGGCATCCGGCGGCTCCTGCTGTCCGTGGCCGGCTGGTCGCTGCTCGCGAGCGTGCTGGTCGCCGCGCTGGCCCCGGCCTCGACCGGCGCGTCCCGGCTGTTCGCGGTGCTGGCGGTGGCCGGGACGGCAGTGCTGCTGCGTCGCCCGGCGACGTGGCGGCCCGGCCTGCGGGAGGCGATGTCACGCGGCCTGGTCGTGCCGGTCTACGCGGCCGCCGCCGCGGTGGTGCTGCTGCTCGTGTACGCGCTGGTCGGCGGCCCGTTGCCGCTGGTCGGGGCGATCACCGCGTCGGTGGTGGCCGGATTCACCGCGTTCGCTCGCCGGTGAGCGGGTAGGAGGACCGGAAACACCGGCTGAAGGAAGCGGGAACCAGTGCTCACCGTCAACGCCTATGCGGCGACGTCCGCGACCGAACCGCTCGCCCCGACCACCATCGAGCGGCGCGATCTCGGACCGGACGACGTTCTCATCGACATCAAGTTCTCCGGCATCTGCCACTCCGACATCCACACCGCGCGCAGCGAGTGGGGCCCGACCCGCTACCCGATCGTGGTGGGTCACGAGATCGCGGGCGTGGTGCGTGAGGTCGGCTCCGCGGTCACCAGGTTCGCCGTCGGCGATCGGGTCGGCGTCGGCTGCCTGGTCGACTCCTGCCGGGAGTGCGACAACTGCCGCAAGGGGCTGGAGCAGTACTGCCTCAACGGCAGCACCGGCACGTACGGCGGGGTGGGGCGGGACGGCGAGCCGACCCAGGGCGGCTACTCGCAGGCCATCGTGGTCACCGAGGACTTCGTGCTGCGCATCCCGGACGGCATCGAGTTGGACGCGGCCGCGCCGCTGCTCTGCGCCGGCATCACCACGTACTCGCCGCTGCGGCACTGGAACGCCGGGCCGGGCCGCCGGGTCGCGGTGATCGGCATGGGCGGTCTCGGCCACATGGCCGTCAAGCTGGCGCACGCGATGGGCGCCGAGGTGACTGTGCTGTCGCAGTCGCTGAAGAAACGGGAGGACGGGCTGCGGCTCGGCGCCGACCACTACTACGCGACCTCGGACGAGGACACGTTCACCGAGCTGGCCGGCTCGTTCGACCTGATCATCAACACGGTGAGCGCGACGCTCGACATGGACGCGTACCTGCGGCTGCTCGCGGTGGACGGGACGCTCGTCAACGTGGGCGCGCCCGAGGATTCGCTGTCGGTGCACGCGTTCTCGCTGATCCCGGCCCGGCGGTCGTTCGCCGGGTCGAACATCGGCGGCATCGCGGAGACCCAGGAGATGCTCGACTTCTGCGCCGAGCACGGGCTGGGCGCCGAGATCGAGGTGATCGGTGCCGAGAAGATCAATGAGGCGTACGAGCGGGTGCTCGCCTCCGACGTCCGCTACCGCTTCGTCATCGACGCGTCCACGTTCTGACGACCGCGTGCGGAGGGGCCGCGTCCGTGCCGGGCGCGGCCCCTTCTCGCGTACGTCAGGACTTGCGCGCCCAGGTCCAGGCGTAGCCGTCGTCCTCGCAGGCGGCGGCCGCGTCGCAGAGGTCCAGTGGGCGGAACGTGTCCACCATGACCGCCAGCTCGTCGAAGAACTCCGCACCGATCGACCGCTCGGCGGCACCCGGCTGGGGGCCGTGCGTGAAGCCGGACGGGTGCAGCGAGATCGAGCCCTGCTCGATGCCGGAGCCGCGCCGGGCCTCGTAGTTGCCGCCGGTGTAGAACAGCATTTCGTCGGAGTCGACGTTGTGGTGGTTGTACGGCACCGGGATGGCGGCCGGGTGGTAGTCCACCTTGCGCGGCACGAACGAGCAGATGACGAAGTTCGGGCCCTGGAACGTCTGGTGCACCGGCGGCGGCTGGTGGATCCGCCCGGTGATCGGTTCGAAGTCGTGGATGGAGAACGCCCACGGGTACATGTGCCCGTCCCAGCCCACCACGTCGAACGGGTGGTTGGCGTAGACGTACCTCGTCCAACCGCGACGGTGCCGCACCAGCACCTCGACCTCCTCGCCGTCGACCAGCAGCGGGGTGTCCGGTCCCCGGACGTCGCGCTCGCAGTAGGGCGCGTGCTCCAGGAACTGGCCGCGTACGGAGAGGTAGCGCTTGGGCGGCCCGATGTGGCCGGACGCCTCGACGGCGAGCAGCCGGGTCGGTTCGTCGCCGGTGGGCACGAGGCGGTGGATGGTCGAGGTGGGGATGACGACGTAGTCGCCGGCGACCGCGTCGAGCACGCCGAACGGCGACTCCACACGCATCGACCCGGCCTCCAGGTAGAGGCAGTGGTCGCCGGTGGCGTCGCGGAACAGCGGCGACGGCCGGTCGGCTAGCACGTAGGCGATGCGTACGTCGTCGTTGGCGAGCAGGTACTGCCGGCCGAGCACCGGGTCCGCACCGGTGCCGTCGAGCTTGTGCGTGCGCAGGTGACGCGGCTTGAGCGGCAGGTTCGGCACGCGGGTGACTGTGGGCGGGGCGTACTCCTGCGCGGCGAGGATCGCGGTCGGCGCGTGCCGGTGGTAGAGCAGCGACGAGTCGGAGGAGAAGCCCTCCTGGCCGACCAGTTCCTCCGCGTAAAGCGTGCCGTCGGGCTGGCGGAACTGGGTGTGGCGCTTGCGCGGCACGTCGCCGACCCTGCGGTAGTACGGCATCTCGCCTCCCGATATGTCCCGTTCTCCGGCCGAGGGCGTCCGATAATCGGACGCTGTTGTCCGTTCCTCGTAGCGTCCCGTACATTCTTGTCTCGTGTCAACGCAGGTGCCCCGCCTCCTCTCCGGCCTGGTGGACGACGCCGCGGTCTTCCCACCCGGCAACGCCCCGCTGCCCGACGCGGTGACCGCGCACCGCACCCACCGCACCGCCTGGTACGCGGACATGGTCGGCCCGCTGCTGCTGCCCGCCTCGGAGATCCAGCGCGGATCACTGAGCGGCCTGGTGGACCCGGCCGAGGGCCTGGTCATCGGGCTGATCGGCGACACCGGTCTGGACCAGCTCCCGCAGGCGCTGGACGCGCTCGCGCCCGACGGGCTGGCCGCCCGGCAGATCGAGGCGCCGGTCGCCAAGCGCGGCGAGGACCCGCAACCCGGGCTGTCCGAGCTGCTCGCGCTCGCCGGCCGGCTCGCCGGCACCGCCGTGTACGCGGAGATCCCGCTGACCTTCGGCCTGATGGGCGCGCTCGACACGCTCGCCGAGGCACGCGCCGCCGGGCTGCCGGTGGCCGCCAAGTTCCGCACCGGCGGGCTCGCCGCCGAACTGTTCCCCACCCCGGTCGAGCTGGCCGCGGTGATCTGCGCGTGCCGGGACCGTAAGCTGCCGTTCAAGCTCACCGCCGGGCTGCACCACGCGATCCGGCACCGCGACCCGGAGACCGGCTTCAACCACCACGGTTTCGTCAACGTGCTGGGCGCGACGCTCGCCGCCGTCGGGGGAGCCGAGGTGGACGGCGTGGCCGAGCTGCTCGCCGCCACCGACCCGGTACGGGTGGTCGAGCCGGCCCGGGCGCACCGCGACGCCGAGCGCCCGCTCTGGGTCGGGTACGGCTCGTGCAGCATCTCCGAACCACTTACCGATCTGATCCGGCTGGGGCTGGTGAACGGAGGCTACGAGGCATGACCTGGGTACCAGGGGCGGCGGGGTCGCCGTACGGGGTGACGAACCTGCCGTACGGCGTGTTCCGGCACGGCGGCGGCGAGCCGCGTATCGGCGTCCGCATCGGTGACTTCGCGCTGGACCTGGCCGGCGCGGAGGCCGCCGGTCTGGTGCTGGCCGGCGGCGCGCTGGGTGAGCCGGCGCTCAACGCCTTCATGGCGCTCGGCCGCCCGCAGTGGACGGCGGTCCGGCAGCGGGTCGTCGAGCTGCTCACCGAGCCGGAGCACCGGGCGGCGGTCGAGCCGCTGCTGGTGCCGCTGCGCGAGGTCGAGATGGCGCTGCCGTTCGAGGTGGCCGACTACGTCGACTTCTACTCCTCGGAGCACCACGCCTCGAACGTCGGGCAGATCTTCCGGCCCGGGCAGCCGCCGCTGCTGCCGAACTGGAAGCACGTGCCGATCGGCTACCACGGCCGGGCCGGCACGGTGGTCGTCTCCGGCACCCCGGTGATCCGCCCGACCGGCCAGCGGGCCAGCGCGCAGGGCCCCACCACCGGTGCCTCGGTACGGCTGGACATCGAGGCCGAGGTGGGCTTCGTGGTGGGCGTGCCGAGCCGGCTCGGCGAGCGGGTGCCGGTGGCCGACTTCGCCGACCACGTCTTCGGCGTGGTGCTCGTCAACGACTGGTCGGCCCGGGACATCCAGGCGTGGGAGTACCAGCCGCTCGGACCGTTCCTCGGCAAGTCGTTCGCCACCTCCGTCTCGGCCTGGGTGACGCCGCTGGAGGCGCTCGCCGACGCGTTCGTACCCGCGCCGGACCAGGACCCGCCGGTGCAGGACTACCTGCGCGACACCCCGCGCGTCGGGCTGGACCTGACGCTGTCGGTCGAGTGGAACGGCGAGCGGGTCGCCGAGCCGCCGTTCGCCGGCATGTACTGGACCCCGGCGCAGCAGCTCGCGCACCTCACCGTCAACGGCGCGTCGCTGCGTACCGGCGACCTCTACGCCTCCGGCACCGTCTCCGGTCCGGAGCGCGGCCAGGTCGGGTCGTTCCTGGAGCTGACCTGGGGCGGGTCCGAGCCGGTCAAGTTCGCCGACGGCAGCGAGCGGACGTTCCTGGAGGACGGCGACACGGTGACGATCACCGCCACCGCGCCCGGCCCGGACGGCACCACAGTCGCGTTGGGCGAGGTCACCGGGACGATCCTCCCGGCCCGCTGAGATCCGACCTTCCGAACCGGCCCCGGTCGCACCCGATGTGCGACCGGGGCCGTTTCCTTCGCCGTTGATCGCTCCGGATCACGTACGCCCCGGCCGGTGGCTCCTCCCGGGAGCCGCCCGCGGTGCCGGGCCGGGCGTACCAGCGAAAGCCGAGAGGAAGGATCGAGCATGACCGAGTTGACCGGTGCCGTCTGGCGCACCAGCAGCCGCTCGAACGATCAGGGTCTCTGCGTCGAGGTGGCGACGAACGTGGTCGCCGCGCACGGCGTGGTGGGCGTACGCGACTCGAAGGACCCGGACGGCCCCGCGCTCGCGGTGAGCCCGCCGGGCTGGGCCGCGTTCGTCACCGCGCTGCGGGGCGGCACGTTCGGAGGCTGACCGCTCGCGCCCACACCGGTGCCCCGGCCGGGGCACCGGTGGTGGAAATGTCACCGGGAGGCTCCCCGTTTCCGGTCACGGCCCGTACCGTGTACGACACGGGAGGTGCCATGTCGACGGTGACGGTTTCCGCATTCATCGAAGCGCAGGACGCCGACCTGTGGCGGCTGCTCACCGACCTCCCGGCCCGCGCCGACTGGCTCTCGGCGGTGGACGCGGTCGAGGTCGTCGGCACCGGCGGCTTCGGACCGGGCACCGTGTGGCGGGAGACCCGCGTCCGCCCGGACGGCGGCACCGAGCCGGAGGAGTTCGAGGTGATCGAGGCGGTCGCGCCCGGCCGCCTGGTGCTCGGGTCGCGCGGCGCCGGCGCCGACTACCGGATCACCTGGACGCTGCGCACCGTCGAGCGGCGGCGGCGCGGCTGCACCGAGGTCACGGTCGAGCAGGAGGCGGTGCCGACCCGGGCGTACGGGCGAGTGCTGGCCCTGATCCTCGGTGGCCTGGCGGCCCGCGCGGTCGAGGGCGCGCTCCGGCGTGACCTGGCCGACCTGGCGCTGGCCGCCGGTTCCGACCGATCCACCGAGGCCGCCTGAGCCGACCCGGCCGCTCCCCGCACCCCGCCCGCACACGGCCGGTAGGGTGCCGGGGCGGAGGTGACGGATGGCGAAGGCCGCGAGGCGGCGGGCCGTGGTGGCGCTGGTGGCGGTGCTCGCCGTCGCGGCGTCGGTCGCCGTGGTCGTCCGGGTGCTGTCGCCCGCCGAGGTCGACACCCCGGCCCGGAAGTCGTACCCGGAGGTGCCCGCGCCGACCGCCGGGGTGCTCGCGCGGCTGCCGGTGGCGCCGCTCGTCGTGGACGGCCGCCTCCGCGTCTACGCCGGCGCCCGTCAGGTGTACGCCGACCAGCCGGTCACCGGTCGGCACCGGGTCACCCCGTTCTGGTCCTTCCGCCGCTGGCCGGCAACGCTGGTCGGAGTGCTCGCCGAGGGAACCACGGTGGTCAGCCGCTGGTCCGACGGCAAGCTGGTGGCGCTCGACGCGCGTACCGGTCGGGTGGCCTGGCGGGCGGACGGCCCGCGGCCCGGGTCGGTGCCGGAGCCGCGACGCACCTTCGCCGGCACGGTCTGGGATCCGGCCGGGCTGCACGTGGCGCGCGCTGCGGACGGGCGGACCGTGCTGCTCGCGGCCGGTCCGGGCGGGCTCGGCGGCTACGACCTCGCCGACGGCCGCCGGCTCTGGCGCGTCGACGTGGGCAGCGGTTGCCGGTCCGACGTGGGCACCACCGCCAGCGGCGAGCTGGTCGGGGTGGACAGCTGCGACGGCCCGGCCGCGGTCGAGCTGCGGGACGCGGCGACCGGTACGGTGCGGACCCGCTGGCGGCCGCCGGACGCGCCGGAGCAACTCGTCGTCACGCCTGTGGGCTGCCCGCACGGGCACTCCGGTTGCCGTGGGCTACGTACCGCCGGGCCGGACGGCGCGGGCAGCCGGGGCTGGCTGGTGACCGACCCGGGCGAGCCGGCCGCGGCGCCGGGCCTGGACCACCCGGACACGGTGCTGGACGGTGAGCGGGCGGTGGACACGTCCGGCCCGGTGGTGGTCGGACGCTCGGCGCGTACCGGCGAGGAGCTGTGGCGCCGGGCGGACATCCACCCGGCGCGGGTGCTGGCGACCGAGCCGGGACGGGTGCATCTGCTGACCGACCGGCGGGAACTGGTCACCGTGGACCCGCTGACCGGCACCACCCGGTCCAGTTTCGTGCTCGACCTGGGACGGGACGGGATCGGCTGGCGGCCGGGCCGGGCGTACGCGGTGGACGGCTACGTCGCCGTGGAGCGGCTGCGGGAGCAGGCCGCTCCGGAGGACGACGACCAGGGCTACTTCCTGATGGCCGAGCCGGTGCTGCTCGCCGTGACCTGATCCGGACGCCCGGCGCCGGTCCGTAGGGGGTTGACGGACCGACGCCGGGCGCGCCCGGTCAGGCCAGCGCGGCCTCTGCGGCGGCCAGGAACGCGTCGTTCTCGGCCGGGGTGCCGATGGTGACCCGGACACCGTCGCCGGGGAACGGGCGGACGATCACGCCGCGCGCCTCGCACGCCCGGCCGAACTCCACCGCCCGCTCGCCCAGCGGCAGCCAGACGAAGTTGGCCTGGCTGTCCGGCACGTCCGGGACGAACTTGCGCAGCGCCTCGGTGACCCGGTCCCGCTCGGCCACCACCAGCGCGCAGCGCCGCTCCACCTCGTCGGCCTGCGCCAGCGCGGCCAGCGCGCCGGCCTGGGCCGCCATGCTGGTGGAGAACGGAGTGACCACCTTGCGCACGGCGGCGGCCACCTCCGGCGCGGCGACCAGCCAGCCGATCCGCAGACCGGCCAGGCCCCACGCCTTGGACAGCGTGCGCAGCACCGCCACGTTCGGCCGGTCCAGGTAGGTCAGGCCGTCCGGCACCTCGGGGTCGGTGACGAACTCCCGGTACGCCTCGTCGATCACCACGAGCACGTCGTCCGGCATCGCGTCGAGGAAGCGGTCCAGCTCGGCCCGGCGTACCGCCGTACCGGTGGGGTTGTTCGGGTTGCAGACCAGCACCATCCGGGTCCGGTCGGTCACCGCCGCAGCCATCGCGGAAAGGTCGTGGCCGTGGCCGGCGTCGTTCGGCACCCGCACGCTCGTCGCGCCGCTGGTCGCCGCGATGATCGGGTACGCCTCGAACGAGCGCCACGAGTAGAGCAGCTCGTCACCGGGCAGGCAGGTGGCGCGCACCAGGTGCTCGGCCAGCGCCACCGAACCGCAGCCGGTGGCGATCCGGTCGGCGTCCACGCCGTACCGCTCGGCGAGCGCCTGACGCAGTGCCACCACGCCCATGTCCGGGTAGCGGTGCGAACCCGCCACCGCCTCCGCGACCGCCTCCACCACGCCCGGCAGCGGGCCGTACGGCACCTCGTTGCTGGCCAGCTTGATCGCCTCGGCCAGCCCCAGCTCGCGGGCCAGGTCGGCCGGGCTGCGGCCGGGCACGTAGTTGGGCAGCGCGTCCAGGTCGGCGCGGGTGAGCCGCAGCGCGGGCTGCTGGCGTCCGGTCTCGGTCATGGGGTGTCTCCCGGGGTGTCGGCGCTCTCGGGCGGGGTGGTACGGGTGTCACGCTTGCGGGGGAGCTGGACCACCACCGTCTGCGCCCGCTTGTCGTGCAGGGCCTGGCGCAGCGGATGGTCGAACAGGGGTGAGACCGCGTCGATGAGCTGGAGCACCAGGCCCAGCCCGCAGCAGTACCAGAGCAGCGTCGGCAGGCCGAGCGTGCTCCAGCGCCGGGTGGCCCGGCCGAAGCCGAGTGGCTGGTCCGCCTCGACCGGCAGCGCGCGGATGCCCATCAGCCGCTTGCCGAAGGTCTGGCCGCGCGCCGCCATCGACGGCACCTCGTACGCGTACCAGAGCGCGGTGGCGATCACCAGAATCGCGATCTGGAGGCCGCCGGCCTGGTCGTCGATCTGGGGCAGCCCTTCGGTGGACGTGTCACCGTTGAGCGCCCGGCGCACCGACTCGCGCAGGTACGGGGAGACCGCCTCGACGTAGCGCCAGACGAACCAGCCGTTGACCACGGCGTTGAGCAGGAACACCACGCCGAAGTCGATCAGGCGCGCGACCAGCCGGGCGCCGTACGACGCGAGCGGCAGCCCGTGCGGACGCGGGACCGGCTGCGCACCTGGCCAGTGCGGGTACGGCCAGCCCGGCGGCGGTCCCTGCGTGCCCGGCCCGGCCTGCCCCGGCTGCCCGGGCTGGCCCGGCTGACCCGGCCACGGGTTCACCTGACCCGGCTGTCCCGGCCACGGGCCGCCCTGGCCGGGCTGACCCGGCTGACCCGGCCACGGGCTCGGTCCGCCCGGACCGCCGGGCGTGCCGGACGTCGTGGTCGCGTCGGGGCGGCCGCCGGGGCCGGTGGCCTGCTGGCCGGCGGCGGGCGTCGAGGCGGCCGGCGCGGGCTCGGGTTCGGGGGGCGGCGGGCCGTCGGGCGGGGTGACGTCGACCGGGATCGGCGCGCCGATCCAGCCCTCGCCGTCCCACCACCTGCGGGTCTCCGTGTCGGCGGGGTCGACGTACCAGCCAGGTTCCAAACTCACGATGCCGTCCTTGTTCCCGACTGCGGGGCTCGCAGACCCGGCTCACTCCTCGCGCTCACGGGCCAACCTTAACGACGACCGTTCCGGCGAACTTGTCGTGGAGGCACTGCTGCCAGGGCTTGTCCCACAGTTGCCAGAAACCGTCGAGGTAGCTGAGGAACGGCACGAACATCCCGCCGGCGAACTCGACGACCCAGCGCTTGCCGAGCATCCCCCGGCTCAGCGCGGCGTCCGGCTGCAGCGGCACGATCCGTAGCTTCATCACCTTCTTGCCCAGCGTCTGCCCGGTCCGGCGGGCGTACTCGACGTGGTAGACCCAGTAGAAGGCGAGCATCAGCAGCAGCACCCCGAGCTCGGCGGCGAACAACGGCAGGAGTACGCCGGTCCAGAGCTCGGCCGGGTCGGGGCCGTTCGGGCCGGCCTGCTCGATCTCGTCGATCATCCGGACGAAGACGAGGAAGAAGACCGGCAGGAACAGTGCCATCGTCACCGCCACGGCGACGGCGGTGTCGATCAGGTAGGCGAGCAGCCGGTCACCGAAGCTCGCCAGCGGCTGCCCGTTCGGCGCGACCGGAGGCGGGACGGGCATCGGGGCGTACCCGGGTGGGGGGTAACCGGGAGGTGGGTAGCCGGGCGGGCCGGCGTACCCCGGGGGAACGTGCTGCGCGGGCACCGCCGGTCCGCCGGGCGGCGCGAAGCCGCCGCCCGCGGGTACAGGACCGGCGGGCGGCGGCGTCGGGTTCGGAGGAGGCTGGGTCACGCGGACAGTGTTACAGGTTCCCGCGCTTCTCCTGCTCGCGCTCGATCGCCTCGAACAGGGCCTTGAAGTTGCCCTTGCCGAAGCCGAGCGAGCCGTGCCGCTCGATCAGCTCGAAGAAGACGGTGGGGCGGTCCTGCACCGGCTTGGTGAAGATCTGGAGCAGGTAGCCGTCCTCGTCCCGGTCGACCAGGATCTTGCGGGACTGAAGCTCCTCGATCGGCACCCGGACGTTGCCGATGCGGGCGCGCAGCTCCGGGTCCTCGTAGTACGAGTCCGGGGTGTCCAGGAACTCGACGCCCGCCGCGCGCATGGCGTCCACGCTGGCCAGGATGTCGTTCGTGGCCACGGCGATGTGCTGGGCGCCGGGGCCCTGGTAGAACTCCAGGTACTCGTCGATCTGCGACTTCTTGCGGGCCACGGCCGGCTCGTTGAGCGGGAACTTCACCTTGCGGGTGCCGTTGGCGACGACCTTGCTCATCAACGCCGAGTAGTCGGTGGCGATGTCGTCGCCGATGAACTCCGCCATGTTCGAGAAGCCCATGACGCGCTTGTAGAACTCGACCCACTCGTCCATCCGGCCCAGCTCCACGTTGCCGACCACGTGGTCGACGGCCTGGAAGAACCGCTTCGGCTGGAGGCCGGCGTCGATCATCGGCTGGCGGTCCACGATCGGGCCGCGAGCGACGAAGCCGGGCAGGAACGGGCCGGTGTAGCGGGACCTGTCGACAAGGCTGTGCCGGGTGTCGCCGTACGCGGCGATGGACGCCATCCGCACGGTGCCGTGCTCGTCGCTGACGTCGTGCGGCTCGACCAGGCCGGTCGCGCCCTGCGCCACGGCGTGCGCGTACGCGGCGTCCACGTCCGGCACCTCCAGCGCGATGTCGGAGACACCGTCGCTGTGCTTCGCCACGTGCTCGGCGCCGTCTGCGTCCGGGCGGACCGCGCCGGTCAGCACGAAGCGGGCCGAACCGCTTGTGAGCACGTACTGCGCGTGGTCGCGGTAGCCCTGCTCCGGCCCCCGGTACGCCACGCAGGTCATGCCGAACGCGGTGGAGTAGTAGTGCGCGGCCTGCTTGGCGTTCCCCACCAGGAAGTGGACGTGGTCCATGCCCTTGACCGGGAACGGGTCGCGGGTGATGTCGTGGTCGACTGCGCCGACGAGAGCGTCGACGTCGACCTCCTCGGTCGACTGGGGTCGGTCGATCGCCTGGGTCATGGTGGCCTCCCTCGCGTACCGGCCGGCCTCGGGGGCCGCCGTGGATGTGCTCTTCCGGCGAGGATCTACGGACCGCGGTGAGTTGGGCAACAGTTGACGTAATTCCTGGTCAGGTTGTGCATTCGGTACCGTCGGACACCATGAACACTGGTCAGGATGTACAGCTCGACGAGCTCGACGCGCGCTTGATCGAACTGCTCGCGGAGGAGCCCCGGATCGGCGTGCTGGAGTGCTCCCGGCGCCTCGGCGTCGCCCGCGGCACGGTCCAGGCCCGGCTCGACAAGCTCGTCGACCGGGGCGTGGTGACCGGGTTCGGGCCGGACATCACCCCCGCCGCGATCGGGTTCGGGGTGACCAGCTTCGTCACCCTGGAGATCAGCCAGCGGCACGGCCACGACCAGGTCACCGCGCACCTGGCCGCGATCCCCGAGGTGCTGGAGGCGCACACCATCACCGGCTCCAGCGACCTGCTCTGCCGCATCGTCGCCCGGTCGAACACCGACCTCCAACGGGTCATCGACCAGATCGTCGCCTCGGAGGGCATCCGGCGCGCGTCCACCATCATCGCGCTTGCCGAACAGATCCCGTACCGCACGCTGCCGCTGGTCCGCTCCGCCGCCCGCGGCGCCCCTTAACACCCCGGGCCGCCCAAGAAGCGCCGCGACACGCACCGCACGCGGCCCGGGGGACCGGTGATCGTCGCTACCGTGTGCGGTGTGAAGGGCCTAGGGATACGCGGCTGGTTGCTGCTCGGGCTCGTCACCGTGGTCGTACTCGCCGCGACAGGCGTCTGGAACCCGTTCCCGGCGCTGTGGGACTGGGTCGACCGGAGCAAGCCGATCAGCGAGCCCGACGTGGTCTGGCAGCAGCGCGTCGGCGGCACGCCGCGCAGCGTCACCATCGCCGGCGACACCGTGATCGTCGAGCAGCGCACCCGCATCGAGGCGCGCAACCTCGCCGACGGCGGCCAGCTGTGGGAACGCAAGGCCGACTGGTCGGCGGTCGCGGGCAGCGGCCGGGAGTCGGTCGTCGCCGTGGGCAAGCTGCTCGACAAGGGGTACGAGGTGCTCGACCCGGTCAGCGGCGTGACCCGGCGCCGCGACGATCGCGCGATCGCCGTCTGGACCTACCGGAACCTGCTGCTCGACGCGTACTGCGTGCAGGCCACCGACTGCACACTGCGCGCCTGGGACCCGCGCGGCACCGCTCCGCTGTGGAGCGCGTTCCTGCCCGGCGTGCACAGCGGCGTGCTCGCCGACAACCCGGAACTCCTCGGCACCCGGCGGCTCGGCGCCACCCGGATCGACGGCGGAGTGGCCGGGCCGGAGTCCGTCCCGCCGCTTCTCGGCTTCCCGGTCGACGGGCGGGTGCACGTGGTGGACACCGCCACCGGCCGGGTGCTCCAGAACGTCCAGCCCGGCCGGGAGGAGCGGCTCGCCGTGGTCGGCGGCCGGCTGCTGCGGATCGAGGCCACCTCCCGCGACGGGAGCTGCTACTACGCGGTCACCGCCGTGGACCCGGCCACCGGTCAGCAGGTGTGGCGGCGTACCGGGATCAACCTGCGCACCGCCGACTACGCCGGCTGCGTGCAGCGGGAGGACCCGCAGGGTGGACGCAACGTCCTCATCGGGGTCGCCCCGGACGGCCGTGAGGCGGTGCTCGACGGGTACGACGGCCGGCTGCTCCAGGCCGGCGCGGACGGCGAGAAGCTGCTCGCCGTGGACGACCGCTACGCCGTGGTGCGCAGCGCCGACAAGGGTTCGCTGCTGGGCCGGGAGCTGTCGGCCGACCGGACCCGCTGGACCCGCCCGGCGGGCGGCAAGAGCGGCGCGGCGCTCACCCCGTACGCGGCGGTGATCAGCGAGGAGAAGCCGTCCCGGCTGATCGCGGTCGGGCCCCGGGACGGCCGGGTGCTGGTCGAGCTGCGCACCTCCGCGAACGCGCTGGCGGTCGGCCCGAACGGCATGATCATCGGCGAGGGGCGGGAGATCGGGTACGTCCGCTGGGGCGCCGGCACGTCCGAGGCGCCGGGGCCGGACCAGGACGGCGCGCCGGTGGCGCCCGACCCGGGAGGCAGTTGGCGCCCGCCGAGCGACCAGGGAAGTTGCGGACCGAAACGGGAACTCTGCGCCGACGGCAAGTGACAGCGGGTGAGAGGGTCGTCCCAGGACCGACCTGCGGGTGCCACCGATCGACGGCTCTGCCCTAGGCTTTTCGGTCATGAGCAGTGCCGCCGCCTTCTCGTACGCACCCCTGCTGCCGACCGGTCCCGACCAGACCGAATACCGCCTGGTCACCGACGAGGGCGTGGACGTCGTCAACGGCCCCGGAGGCCGCCGGTTCCTCACCGTGGATCCGGGCGCGCTGACCGCGCTGACGGCCGAGGCGATGCACGACATCGCCCACTTCCTGCGCCCGGCCCACCTGGCTCAGCTCCGCGCGATCATCGACGATCCGGCGGCCTCGCCGAACGACCGCTTCGTCGCGCTCGACCTGCTGCGCAACGCCAACATCGCGGCCGGCGGTGTGCTGCCGATGTGCCAGGACACCGGCACCGCGATCGTGATGGGCAAGCGCGGCCGGCACGTGCTCACCGACGGCACCGACGCGGAGGCGATCTCGCGCGGCGTCTACCAGGCGTACACCCGGCTCAACCTGCGCTACTCGCAGCTCGCCCCGCTGACCATGTGGGACGAGCGGAACACCGGCAGCAACCTGCCCGCCCAGGTGGAGCTGTACGCCGAGGACCCGGACGGCCACGCCGACGCGTACAAGTTCCTGTTCATGGCCAAGGGTGGCGGCTCGGCCAACAAGTCCTACCTCTACCAGGAGACCAAGGCGCTGCTGAACCCCACGCGGATGATGCAGTTCCTGGAGGAGAAGCTGCGGCTCATCGGCACCGCCGCCTGCCCGCCCTACCACCTGGCGATCGTCATCGGCGGCACCTCCGCGGAGTACGCGCTGAAGACCGCGAAGTACGCCTCCGCGAAGTACCTCGACGCGCTGCCCACCGAGGGCTCGATGAGCGCGCACGGCTTCCGTGACCTGGAGTTGGAGGCCGAGGTGCTGGAGCTGACCCGCAACTTCGGCATCGGCGCGCAGTTCGGCGGGCGCTACTTCTGCCACGACGTACGGGTGGTCCGGCTGCCCCGGCACGGCGCCTCCTGCCCGGTGGCGATCGCGGTCTCCTGCTCGGCCGACCGGCAGGCGGTGGCGAAGATCACCCCGTCGGGCGTCTGGCTGGAACGACTCGAGACCGACCCGGCGCGTTATCTGCCCGACGTGACCGACGAGACGCTGGAGACCGAGGAGGTCGTCCGCGTCGACCTGAACCGGCCGATGGACGAGATCCGGGCCGAGCTGTCGAAGTACCCGGTGAAGACCCGGCTGTCGCTGACCGGCCCGCTGGTCGTGGCCCGGGACATCGCACACGCGAAGATCGCCGAGCGGCTGGACGCGGGCGAGCCGATGCCGCAATATCTGCGCGACCACGCGGTCTACTACGCCGGCCCGGCGAAGACCCCCGAGGGCTATGCCTCCGGCTCGTTCGGCCCCACCACGGCGGGCCGGATGGACGCGTACGTGGAGAAGTTCCAGGCGGCCGGCGGCTCGATGGTGATGCTCGCGAAGGGCAACCGGTCCGCCCAGGTCACCCGCTCCTGTCAGGCCCACGGGGGGTTCTACCTCGGCTCGATCGGCGGCCCGGCGGCCCGCCTCGCGCAGGACTGCATCAAGCACGTCGAGGTGCTCGAATACGCCGAGCTGGGCATGGAGGCGGTCTGGAAGATCGAGGTGGAGGACTTCCCCGCCTTCATCGTCGTCGACGACAAGGGCAACGACTTCTTCGCCGAGGTCACCAAGCCGGTCCTCACCGTCGGCCGGCGCTGACGTCAGACGTACACCAGGGGCGCTCGGGATCGTCCCGGGCGCCCTCGGTGTGTCCGTCGTGCATCGACATCGGTGCGCCTGCCCGGCCGGGTGGCCGGGCAGGCGCACCGCCCCCGTCGGATGCCGTCACCGACAACCGTTGACGAGTCTGGGTGCCGTCGCTATCGGATCGCTATCGCCTCGTCGCGCCGCTCGGTGACCGTCGGGCTACGCTGCTGGAAGTTGCATGGCGGCAGGCGGGGGCGCGGATGCGATTCGGGATCTTGGGGCCCTTGCGGGTCGGCGGCGGCGAAGCCACCGTCACCGCGGGCCGGGATCGCACCGTGCTCGCCATGCTGTTGCTGCGCCCCGGCCGGGTGGTGCCGGTGGAGGATCTGGTCGACGCGGTCTGGGAGGAGCGCCCGCCGGCCACCGCGCGCACCCAGCTCCAGATCTGTGTCTCGCGGCTGCGGCAGCGGTTCGCGGTGCTCGGGCTGCCAGCCGGGACGATCGTCACCGACCCGGCGGGCTACGGCATCCGGATCGAGCCGGACGACCTCGACGCCGACATGTTCGCCCGTGCCGTGGAGGCGGCGCGTGCCGAGGCCGCCGCCGGCCGGCCGGCCGAGGCGCGCCGCCACTACCGGGCAGCTCTTGCGCTGTGGCGCGGCCCGGCGCTCGCCGGCATCCCGGCCCGGGTGGTGCGGCTGCGGGCCCAGGCGCTCGACGAGCAGCGGCTAGCCGTGCTGGAGGACTGCGTCGACGTGGAGCTGCGGCTGCGCCGGGGCACCGAACTGGTCGACGAACTCACCGAGGCCGTCGAGCACAATCCGCTGCGGGAACGGCTGCGAGGTCAGCTGATGCTGGCTCTCTCGGCGGTCGGCCGGCAGGCGGACGCGCTCGCCGTCTACCGGGAGGGCCGACGGATCTACGCCGAGGAGCTGGGCATCGAGCCGGGCGCGGCGTTGCAGGAGCTGCACCAGCGCGTGCTGGCCGGCGACGAGGCGGCGGGCGCGCGCCCGGCGACCCCGGTACGCACACTGCCCCGGGCCATCCGGGACTTCACCGGTCGTCAGCAGACCATGGCGCGGCTCGTCAAGGACATCGTCGAGGGGGGCACACGGCTGTATCTGATCGACGGGATGGCCGGCAGCGGCAAGACGACCCTCGCCGTCCAGGTCGCGACCGGGTTGCGCGAGCGGTTCCCCGACGCGGAACTCTTCATCGACCTGCACGGCTACAGCGAGCGCAGCCCGCTGGCCCCCGCGGCGGCCGCGGCCACCCTGCTGCGGCAGCTCGGCGTGCCGGCCGAGCGGGTGCCGGTCGACGCGGAGGACCGGCTGGCGATGTGGCGCTCCGAGCTGGCCGACCGGCGGGCCGTGGTGGTGCTCGACAACGCGGCGAGCGCCGCCCAGGCGGCGGCGCTGCTGCCCAGCGGTCCGGACAATCTCGTGCTGGTGACCAGCCGGCGGCGGCTGGCCGGGCTGGACGAGGGGCGTCCTCACTCGCTACCGGTCCTGGACCCGGACGAGGCCGTCGAACTGCTCGGCCGGATCGTCGGCGCCGACCGGGTCGACGCCGAGCCGGCCGCGGCCGCCGAGGTGGTCCAGCGGTGCGGTCACCTGCCGCTCGCCATCCGGCTGGCCGGGTCCCGGCTCGCGCACCGTCCGCACTGGCGGGTCGCCGACCTGGCGCGGCGGCTGGCCGAGGCGCAGGACTCGCTGGCCGAGCTGGCGGTCGGCGAGCGGTCCGTCGGGGACGCCTTCACGCTCTCGTACGCGCAGGTCTCGGCGCCGGCCCGGCGGCTGTTCCGGTTGCTCGGACTCCACCCCGGCATACGGTTCGACAACCGGGTGGCGGCGGTGCTCGCCGACGTGCCTCTGCCGGAGGCGCAGGACCTGCTGGACGAGCTGGTGGACGTGCACCTGGCCGAGGAGACGGCCCCGGGCCGCTACCGCCTCCACGACCTGCTCCGGGAGTACGCCCGCCGGTTGCTGGCCGAGACCGAGCGCCCGGAGGAGCGACAGACGGCGGTGGCCCATCTGCTCGACCATCACCTTCAGGTGGCGGTCGGCCTGGCGATGGTCGCCGAGACGAAGCTGGGCGCGCTGAGCCAGGTCGCCTTCCCGCCGCCGCGGCGTCCCGATCTGCTGCCGGCCCCGGGCACGCCGGGTCAGTCCTGGTTCGACGAGAACCGGGCGGCTCTCGTCGGACTGGTGCACCTGGCCGAGTCGGAGGGCCTTCCGGCGTACTGCTGGCAGCTGACCCGGGCGTGCTGGTGGTCCAATTTCGTCGGTGGCCACCTCGACGAACTGGTCGAGACGCATGAGGTGGCGCTGCGCGCCGCCGTCGGGTCGGGGGACGAGGAGGCCGTGGCGATCACCATGAACTACCTCGCCTCGGCGAAGTTCCGGTTGGGGGACTTTCCGGAGGCGATCCGGTTCCTGGAGGCGGGCGTCGACAGGTACCGCCGGCTCGGCCTGCGCCGGGAGCAGGTCCAGGCGCTCTCCAACCTCGCCGCCGTGTGTTTCGGGACCGACGACGCGGAGCGCTGCATCAGGTACGTCGACGAGGCGCTGCGGATCAGCCGCTACCCGGACGACGCGGCGACCATGTCCAGCCTGTTCAACATGCTGTCGGTCGCCGAGCTGTTCCGTGGCCGGTACGACCTGGCCCTCCGGGCGGCCCGGCGGCACATCGTCCTGGGGAGGGAGGCCGGGGATCCGCGGCACACCTCGAACGCGGTCGGCCACCTCGGCATGATCCGGCACCGCCTGGGCCAGACCGGGCCGGCCCGCCGGCTGCTCCGGGCGGCGCTGCACCTGAAACGGAGCACCGCGAACCGGTTCGGTGAGGGGGAGATCCTCAACGAGATCGGCATGATGGAGCGTGAGGCGGGCCGCCCGGTCGAGGCCGCCGACCAGCACCGGGCCGCTCTGCTCGCGATGACCGACGCGGGGGACCGGATCGGGCAGTGCGCCTCCCGTAACCTCCTCGCCCGCGCCCTGCACGACCTGGGCGACGTCGACGCCGCGATCGACCTGCACCGCCGGGTGCTGGACGACGCCACGCGCCTGAGCCTGCGCTACGAGCAGGCGCGGGCCCTGGACGGCCTCGCCCGCTGCCTGCGGCACACCGACCCGGACCAGGCCCGCCGGTATGCCGTGCGAGCGCTGGCGCTGTTCCGCCAGGTCGAGTCGCCGGACCGGCGGGAGACCGAGAGGCTGCTCGCCGAGCTGGGCTGAGGGCCGCGCCACTTTCCCTGCACACCGACCGGCGGCGCGGCAGGATGGAACGCGTGACGACTCCAGAGGCGACCGGCTACCGGATCGAACGCGACTCGATGGGCGAGGTGGAGGTGCCCGCCGAGGCGCTGTGGCGGGCGCAGACCCAGCGCGCGGTGCAGAACTTCCCGATCTCGGGGCGCGGGCTGGAACCGGCCCAGATCAAGGCCCTGGCGCAGATCAAGGGTGCGGCGGCCCTGGTCAACGGTGAGCTGGGGGTGATCGACGCGGACGTGGCGCAGGCGATCGCCACCGCTGCCGCGCACGTCGCAGAGGGCGGCTACGACGACCAGTTCCCGGTGGACGTGTTCCAGACCGGTTCCGGCACCTCGTCCAACATGAACACCAACGAGGTGATCGCCACCCTGGCGAGCCGCGAGCTGGGCCGCGACGTGCACCCGAACGACCACGTCAACGCGTCGCAGTCCAGCAACGACGTCTTCCCCACCTCGATCCACCTGGCCGCCACCCAGTTCGTGGTGGAGGATCTGATTCCCTCGCTGAAGCAGCTCGCGGGCGCGCTGGAGGAGAAGGCGGCCGAGTTCGAGACGGTGGTCAAGGCCGGGCGTACCCACCTCATGGACGCCACGCCGGTCACGCTCGGGCAGGAGTTCGGCGGCTACGCCGCGCAGGTCCGCTACGGCGTCGAGCGGCTGGAGTCGGCGCTGCCCCGGCTGGCCGAGCTGCCGCTGGGCGGCACCGCCGTCGGCACCGGCATCAACACGCCGCTGGGCTTCGCCGACCGGGTGATCGGCAAGCTGCGGGAGTCGACAGGGCTGCCGCTGACCGAGGCGCGCAACCACTTCGAGGCGCAGGGCGCCCGGGACGCGCTGGTGGAGACGTCCGGCCAGCTCCGTACCGTCGCGGTCGGTCTCTACAAGATCGCCAACGACGTGCGGTGGATGGGCTCCGGCCCGCGTGCCGGGCTGCGTGAGCTGCGCATCCCCGACCTCCAGCCGGGGTCGTCGATCATGCCGGGCAAGGTGAACCCGGTGGTGGCCGAGGCGATGCGGCAGGTCTGCGCCCAGGTGATCGGCAACGACGCGGCGGTGGCCTTCGCCGGGTCGCAGGGCGACTTCGAGCTGAACGTGATGCTCCCGGTGATGGGCCGCAACCTGCTGGAGTCGATCAAGCTGATCGCCGCGTCCAGCCGGCTGTTCGCCGAGCGGCTGGTGGCCGGCCTGGTCGCGGACGCCGAGGTCTGCCTGGCGTACGCGGAGGGCTCGCCGTCGATCGTCACCCCGCTCAACCGCCACCTCGGGTACGACGAGGCCGCCTCGATCGCCAAGGAGGCGCTGGCCAAGCAGGTGTCCATCCGCGAGGTGGTGATCGCCCGGGGGCACGTCGACTCGGGCACGCTCACCGAGACCCAGCTGGACGAGGCGCTGGACCTGCTCCGGATGACCCACCCCTGAGCCGGCGCCGGTAATTGCCTCGACCCGTCACAGGGGGCGCGGCATGATCCGACGGTGCGTGACGACGGCGGGGTGTTGCTGGAGACCGCGCGGCTGACGCTGCGCCGGTTCACGATTGACGACGTGGATCGGCTGGTGGCGCTGGACGCCGATCCGGAGGTCATGCGCTTCCTGACCGGCGGCGCGCCGACCTCGGCCGCGACGTACCGGGACGAGGTGCTGCCCCGGGTACTCGCGCAGTACGACAGGTTTCCCGGGCTCGGCCGCTGGGCGACGCTCGACCGGTTCACCGGCGAGTTCCTCGGCTGGCACTCGCTCGACCCGTCCGACGACGGCGCCGAGGCGGAGCTGGGCTACCGGCTGCGCCGCGCCACGTGGGGGCACGGGCTGGCGACCGAGGGCGCGCGGGCGCTGGTGCGGCACGCGTTCGACACGGTCGGCGTCCGCCGGGTGTGGGCCCAGACGATGGCGGTCAACGACCGCTCCCGCGCGGTCATGGCCCGCGCCGGGTTGCGTTACGTCCGCACGTTCCACCTGGCCTTCGACGACCCGATCCCGGGTACGGAGCACGGCGAGGTCGAGTACGAGCTGCGCCGCGACGCCTGGCCCGGGACGCGTCAGGAGTGGGACGCGGCGGCCCTGCGGGCCCGGTAGGCGCTCACCGCGGCGCGGTTGCCGCAGCCGGCGTCGCAGAACCGGCGCGACCGGTTCCGGGACAGGTCGACGAGCACGTTGTCGCAGTCCGGGTGGTCGCAGTGCCGCAGCCGGCTCAGTTCGCCCATCCGGACCAGGTCGGCCATCGCCATCGCGGCCTCGACCGCCATCCGGGTCGCCAGCGGCGCGTCCCGCGGCACGGCGTGCAGGTGGTACGGCTCGTCGTCGTGCCGCACGAGTTGCGGCAGCGCGTGCGACTCGCGCAGCAGCGCGTTGACGATTGCGACCACCTCGTCGGTGTCGCCGTACCAGATGCGGCGCAGCCGGGGCCGCAGCGCGCGGACCTGGCGCAGTTCGGCGTCGGTGTGCTCGTGCCGGCCGCCCCAACCGTGGGCGGTGAAGAACGCGTCCAGGGCGGCCACGTCGGGCAGCCCTTCCCGGTCGTCGCCGGCGGTGTTCACCAGTGCGGCGACGCTGACCAGCGCGCATTCGGTGTCATGGGCGAAAAGCAACTTGACTCCTGTCGGAGGCTACGCCTAGCGTCATCAGCATAACCTTCCTTGACTCATGACCAGGAGATGCCGATGCGTGAACGGTCCGGCGTCGGGCTCGGCCTGGCACTGCTCTCCGCGATCACGTTCGCCACCTCGGGCACCTTCGCCCGCCCGCTGATCACCGGCGAGTGGACGGCGGTCGCCGTGGTGATCGCCCGGGTCGGCATCGCCGCGCTGGTGCTCGCCGTCCCCGCCGTGCTCGCGCTGCGCGGCAGGTGGAACGTGCTGCGCCGCAACGCGGGAACCGTGGTGCTGTTCGGGCTGCTCGGCGTGGCCACGGCGCAGGCGTGCTTCTTCAACGCGGTCCGCTACCTGCCGGTCGGCGTGGCGCTCCTGCTCGAATACCTCGGCATCGTGCTCGTGGTCGGATGGATGTGGCTGGTCCACGGGCAGCGCCCTCGGCTGCTCACTGTGGCCGGCTCGGTCATCGCCCTGTGCGGGCTGGTGCTCGTCCTCGACCTCACCGGCGCCGGACGACTCGACCCGGTGGGCGTGCTCTGGGGCCTCGGCGCGGGCGTGGGACTCGCCGGATACTTCGTCATCGCCGGCCGGATCGACGCGGGCCTGCCCTCGGTCGTGATGGCCAGCGGCGGCATGGCCGTCGGGGCGCTGGCGCTGCTCCTGCTCGGCGGCATCGGAGCGCTGCCGCTGGCGGCCGGCACCGCCGACGTCACCTTCGGCGGGCACCGGGTGAGCTGGCTGGTGCCGATCGCCGGGCTGTCGCTGATCGCCGCAGTGGTCGCGTACCTCGCCGGTGTCGCCGGCACCCGGCTGCTCGGGGCACGGCTGTCCTCCTTCGTGGGTCTGACCGAGGTGATGTTCGCGGTCCTGATCGCCTGGCTGGTGCTCGACGAACTGCCCAGCCTGATCCAGCTGGCCGGCGGCGTGCTCATCCTCGGCGGCGTCGCCCTGGTCCGGGCGGACGAACTGCGCGGTACACCGCCGGAACCGGCTGACGCACCGGCCGAGCCGGTGCTGACCGGCGAGCGATGAGCGGGCCGCCCGGCGCCGTCGTCTTCGACGCCGACGAGACACTCGTCGACCTGCGCCCGGCGATCACCGGCGCGCTCGTCGCCGTACTCGAGGAGATGCGGCGGCGGACCCCGGCGGCGGCCGCTGTGGTGCTCGCGGACCTGGAGGGGGACTGGGGTGCGGTCTTCGGCGCGCTCAGCGCCGCCCCGGTGCAGGAGATCCGGCGGGCCGCGCTGGCCCGGTCGCTGGCCCGGGCCGGGCTGGAGGCGGACCTGGACGAGTTCGCGGCGTTGTTCTTCGCCCGCCGGTACGCGCTGAGCCGGCCCTTTCCCGACGCGCTGCCCGCGCTGGCGGCGCTGCGCCCGCACCACGTGCTGGGCTTCGCCACGAACGGCAACAGCCGCGCCGAACGCTGCGGGCTCGCCGGGCAGTTCGCCTTCGAGCTGTACGCGCACGAGGGTGGCCTGCCCAAGAAACCGGCGCCGGAGTTCTTCGCGGCGGTGGTGGCCGCGTCCGGGCTGCCCGCCGCGCGCATCGTCCACGTGGGCGACTCGCCGGAGCACGACGTGGCCGCCGCCCAGCGGGCCGGGCTGCGCGCGGTCTGGCTCAACCGGGCCGGGTTGCCCCGCCCGCGCGGCCTCGAACCGGACGCCGAGGTGTCCTCGCTCGCCGGACTGTCCACGGTGCTCGCCACCTTGATGAGCGCGAATGCCTAGTTGCCGCCGATAACGGACGTCGATCTGGCGGAACCGGCTCCCGTGATGTGGGATGACACCACGTCCCTCAACGAGAGGATCTGATGTGGTGAGCAAGCGCTTCACCGTCGGCGCGGTCGCTGCTGCGGCCTCGCTGGCACTCACGGTGACCGGCCTGAGCATCCCGGCGAACGCCGCGCCGTCGGAGTTCCGGACCTTCACCGTGCTGGCCGAGAGCGGCGTCTCCAGTGACGCCGCGGTCGCCGCGATCACCGCCGCCGGTGGCAAGGTCGTCGCCCGCACCGACGACGTCGGCCTGTTCCAGGTCAGAAGCGACCGGGCGGACTTCGCCAGCCGGGCCACCGCGGCCGCTGCGCTGGTCGGCGCGGCCGAGGAGAAGGCGATCGGCCGCAAGCCGAAGCTGGACCGGGTCGAGCAGGAGCACCTGCTGGCCGCCGCGGCGACCAAGGGCAAGGCCGCCAAGGGCAACGGCAAGAAGATGGACCCGCTCGACGACAAGCTCTGGGGTCTGGACATGATCCGGGCCGACAAGGCCCGCAAGATCGAGCCGGGCGACCGCCGCGTCACCGTCGGCATCCTGGACACCGGCGTCGACGCCAGCCAGCCCGACCTGGCGCCGAACTTCAACTGGGCGCTGTCGCGCAACTTCGCCCCGGACATCCCCGAGGTCGACGGCCCGTGCGAGGTGGCGAGCTGCCTCGACCCGGTCGGCACCGACGACGGCGGGCACGGCACGCACGTGGCCGGCACCATCGGCGCCGCCGCGAACGGCTTCGGCCTGTCCGGCGTGGCCCCGAACGTCTCCCTGGTCGAGCTGAAGGGCGGCCAGGACAGCGGCTACTTCTTCCTCAACCCGGTGGTGAACGCCCTGGTGCACGCGGGCCGGTCCGGGCTGGACGTGGTGAACATGTCCTTCTACGTCGACCCGTGGCTCTACAACTGCACCGCCAACCCGGCCGACTCGCCGGAGGCGCAGGCCGAGCAGCGCACCGTCATCGAGGCCATGAAGCGGGCGCTCAACTTCGCGCACCGCAAGGGCGTCACGCTCGTCGGCTCGCTCGGTAACAACCACGAGGACCTGGGCGCACCGCGCACCGACGTGAGCAGCCCGGACTACGGCGCCGACCCGTACCCGCGCCCGATCGACAACGCGACCTGCTGGGACCTGCCGGTCGAGGGCCCGCACGTGATCGGCGTGTCGGCGGTCGGCCCGTCCGGCAAGAAGTCGGACTACTCGAACTACGGCACCGAGCAGATCTCGGTGGCGGCTCCGGGCGGCTGGTTCCGCGACGGCTTCGGCACCGACACGTACCGCACCGACGCCAACATGATCCTCTCCACGTACCCGAAGAAGGTGCTCCAGGAGGAGGGGTCGGTCGACGAGAACGGCGACATCGTCGCCGGCTTCGAGAACTCGGTGTTCAAGCAGTGCACCGCCAAGGGTGAGTGTGGCTACTACACCTACCTGCAGGGCACCTCGATGGCGTCCCCGCACGTCTCGGGCGTGGCGGCGCTGATCGTCAGCAAGCACGGCAAGAAGGAGGGCCGCAACGGCTACGGCATGGCGCCGAACCTGGTCGAGCAGCACCTCTACCGGACGGCGGCCGAGCACGCCTGCCCGGAGCCGCGGCTGCAGAGCTACACCAACGAGGGCCGGGACGCCGAGTTCGACGCGTACTGCGCGGGCTCGCTGAACTTCAACGGCTTCTACGGCTACGGCATCGTCGACGCCTACGCCGCGGTGAAGACCCCGGTCAAGCCCAACGTTCGACCGTAACGACAGTTCCCCCGAGGTGGCGGTGTCCGGAGTTTCCGGACGCCGCCATTTCGGCGTTCCGGTGACCTGCGCAGCTGGTGGCGTGGCGGCTGGTGGGGCGGCGGCCGGTGTCACGGCCGCCACCCCCGGGCCACCAGTGCGGCGCGGATCTCCCGCACCAGGGCGGGGAACTCCTTGCGCAGACGGCGGCCGGTCACGTGCAGCACCAGCCAGCCGGCCGCGACGAACTGGTTGAGCCGCCGCCGGTCGAGGTGCATCCGGTCCGCGTCGGAGTGCCACTGACCGTCGTACTCGACAGCGACCCGGAACTCCGGCCAGGCCAGGTCGGGGTGCAGGATCAGCCCGGTCGGCACCCGCACCGGATACTGGGCCACCGCGCGAGGCAGGCCGGCGAGGACGAGACGGACCCGCAGGTGGGACTCGGGCGGGGACTGGGCCAGCCCGTCGGTCAGGCCGAACACCCAGACCGCCCGCCGCCCACCGGGGCGACAGGCGTTCCGGGCCGCCTCGCTCGCCAGCGCCGACCGGTTCACCGAACCGGTACGCAGCAGCCCGTCGATGATGCCGACCGCCTCCACCGGATCGGCCCAGACCGCAGTCTCCCAAGCGCAGGCGGCCGGCTCGGTGCGTGGCGGAGGCCCGGCCAGGATCATCACCGCGCCGGGGGACGACTCCGCGAACGGGTTCGATGCGGCGGCGGAAGCCGGCGGGACGATCCGGCCGTGCGGTCCGGGCCCCCTTGCGGCGCTGCCGACGGGGACCAGGAGACCGCTGCGTGTGCTCGCCATAGGGGCGTGGTGCACCCGGACACCGGGCTGGGAGTCGGCCCGGACCGTGGCCGGCAGCAGGACGTGCACGTCGTCGGTGAAGCCCGCGGCGTGCTCGACCCCGTGCAGGTAGGCCGCCGACGGACCGGCGATCGCCGCGCCGGGTGGCAGGCGCAGCAGCGCCGCGCGGCAGGCCAGCGCGTGGTCGCGGTCGAGTCGCGCGTCGGCGTAGACGTCCTGCCGGAGCCGGATCCAGGACGCGCCGCGCAGATGATGCCGGGACAGCAGCCCGCGCCGGATCGCTTCCGAGCCCCGGAAGACCTGCCAGGCCAACTCCGGTGGTCGATGAGGATGAGGTGGCATGTGACGAGCGTGGCGGCGCACGGGTCGAGATCGGTACCCCTGTGGACAGTCGCAGCCGTGCCGCCCTACGCGCCCTGTGGACAACCCCCGCACGGCCCTGTCGGCGTGCTATAGCCCTCGGCCTTTCCATGATCCACTCCATCTCGGGGAGGTGGTGGTGTCCGGGGCGTGTTGATCCAGCCACCTCGCCGTGCTGGCGTGGGGGTGTGTGGAGGAGGGCAGGTTCGTGGGCGCGTTCCGGAGGTGTTGAGCTCGCTTGATCGACTCCACTTCGGGGAGGTGGCGGTATCCGGGTCGTTTGATGCAGCCACTTCGCCGATCTGGCGTGAGGACCCGCGAGGACCGGCGAGGGCACGCGGGTCAGGAGAGCGCGGCGGCCACCGCCTCGGCGGCGGCGGTGACCTGGGCGCCGACGTCCGCCACGTCGAGCGGGGTCAGCGACACCACCCCGACGCTGCCCTCCAGACCCGGCACGCCGAGCACCGGCGCCGCCACCCCGTACGCGCCCGACTGGAGCTCGCCGCTTGTGCTCACCGGCCCCGGATCGCCGGCCCGCCCGGCCAGCACCGCCCGGCCGGCGGCCCCCCGCTCCAGCGGGTGCCGGGTACCGGTGCGGTACGCCACGTGGAACGACGTCCAGCTCGGCTCGACCACCGCGAGCGCCACCCCCTCGCCGCCCTCGACCACCGTCAGGTGTGCGGTCGCCCCGGTGCCCTCGGCGAGTCGGCGCAGCGCCGGCAGGGCGCCCTCGGCCAGCAGCGGCTGGGCGCGGCGGGCCAGGTGCAGCACGCCCACGCCGATGCGCAGGCGGCCCTCGCCGTCGCGCCGTAGCATCCCGTGGCCGGTCAGCGCGCCGACCAGCCGGTAGACGGCCGCCCGTCCGATGCCCAGCCGGTGCGCCGCCTCGGTGACCGTCAGCCCGCCCGGCGCGTCCGCGACCAGGTGCAGCAGCCGCAGGCCCCGGTCCAGGGTCTGCGCCGTCTCTCCCGTGCGTGCCGCCGTGTCCACAGCACGCAGCGTACGACCCGGCTCCGGCCAACCCGGAAATGTGCGGACGGCTACCCTTGTGAGGTGACGCTACGCCTGTATGACACCGCCACCCGATCGGTGCGGGACTTCGTCCCGCGGGAAGCCGGCAAGGTGGGGGTCTACCTGTGTGGTCTCACGCTCCAGGCCCCGCCGCACATCGGTCACCTTCGCTCCGGCGTCAACTACGACGTGCTACGCCGCTGGCTGCTCGACAAGGGCTTCGAGGTCACGTTCATCCGCAACCTGACCGACATCGACGACAAGGTCCTGGCCAAGGCGATGGAACAGGACCGGCCGTTCTGGTCGATCGCGTACGCCAACGAGCAGATCCTCACCGCCTCCTACCGGGCGCTGAACGTGCTCCCGCCGACGTACGAGCCGCGGGCCACCGGGCACATCCCGGAGATGCACGAGCTGATCGCCCGGCTGATCGAGACCGGTCACGCCTACCCGGCCACCGACGGCTCCGGCGACGTCTACTTCGACGTGGCCTCCTGGCCCGCGTACGGCTCGCTGTCCGGCCAGTCCCCGGCGGACATGCAACCCGCCGGCGACGCCCCCGACCGGGGCAAGCGGGATCCGCGTGACTTCGCGCTCTGGAAGGGCGCCAAGCCGGGCGAACCGGCCGATGCCTACTGGCCGTCGCCGTGGGGCCGCGGCCGCCCCGGCTGGCACATCGAGTGCTCGGCCATGTGCTGGCGCTACCTGGGCCCCGAGTTCGACATCCACGGCGGCGGGCTCGACCTGACGTTCCCGCACCACGAGAACGAGATCGCCCAGTCGCAGGCCGCCGACCTGCCGTTCGCCCGCTACTGGGTGCACCACGGCCTGCTCGGCATCGGCGGCACCAAGATGGGCAAGTCGCTCGGCAACACGCTCGACCTCGACTACGTGGCCTCGCTCGGCGTGCGCCCGGTGGAGCTGCGCTACTACTACGTCGCCGCGCACTACCGGTCCCGCATCGACTACTCCGAGGACGCGCTCCGCGAGGCCGCCGTGGCGTACCGGCGGATCGAAGGCTTCGTGCAGCGGGCGGCCGAGCGGGTCGGCGGCGGCCGGTCCGGCGACCTGCCGGCCGGCTTCACCGCCGCGATGGACGACGACCTCAACACGTCGGCGGCGCTGGCAGCGCTGCACGAGGTGGTCCGTGACGGCAACACCGCGCTGACCGCCGGTGACGATGTGACCGTCCGCACGACGCTCGCCGCCACCCGGGCGATGCTGGATATCCTCGGCGTCGACCCCCTGGACCCGGCCTGGACCGGCGGCGGCCGCACGGACGACCTGCGCGGCGTGGTGGACTCCCTGATCGCGCTGGCCCTGGAGCAGCGCGCGCAGGCCCGCGGCCGCAAGGACTGGGCCGCCGCCGACGCCGTACGCGACCAGCTCAAGCAGGCCGGCGTGGTCGTCGAGGACACCCCCCAGGGCCCGCGTTGGACTATTGGAGAGCAGGACTGATGGCCGGCAACTCGCAGCGCCGTGGCCGGCGACTGACGCCGAAGGCGGGCGCCCCCAAGGGCACCGGTGGCAAGAACAAGGACTCCCTCGCCGGGCGGGGCCGCACGCTGCCCGCCGACGAGCGGCCGTGGCACAAGGCGTACTCGGGTACCGAGAAGCTGCCCCAGCGCACCGCCTGGAAGCAGGACAAGGAGCGCCGCGCCGCCGCCGAGGAGGGGCGCGCACCCAAGATCGGCCAGCCCGGCACCAAGGACACCACCTGGGGCAAGGGCAGCCGGGCCGGCGTGCCGCTCAAGGGCGGCAAGGGCAAGCCCGCCGGCCGGGGCGGTCCCCGGGTCGCGCCGGGTCGCAAGGCCAACCCGGCGAAGGACAGCCCGGAGCTGCTTGTCGGGCGCAACCCGGTGCTGGAGTCGCTGCGCACCCAGGTGCCCGCGACCGCGCTCTACACCGCGCACGGCATCGACATCGACGACCGGGTCAAGGAGATCGTCCGCACCGCCGCCGACCGGGGCATCGCGATCCTCGAGGTCAGCCGCGCCGAGCTGGACCGGATGACCGGCGGCGTGCTGCACCAGGGCGTCGGCCTCCAGGTGCCGCCGTTCGCCTACGAGCCCTTCGACGACCTGGTCGCCGCCGCGCTGGAACAGGCCGCCCCGCTGCTCGTCGCGCTCGACGGCGTCACCGACCCGCGCAACCTCGGCGCGGTCATCCGGTCGGCCGCCGCGTTCGGCGCGCAGGGTGTCTTCGTACCCGAACGGCGTGCCGCCGGGATCACCGCGACCGCCTGGCGGACCAGCGCCGGCGCGGCCGCGCGCGTGCCCGTCGCCCAGGTCACCAACCTGACCCGGTCGCTCAAGGCATGCAAGGAGGCCGGCTTCGTCGTGGTCGGCCTGGACGCCGACGGACAGACCGACCTGTACGACCTGGAAGCAGCCGTCGGCCCGCTCGTCGTGGTGGTCGGCTCGGAGGGACGCGGGCTGTCCCGCCTGGTCGGGGAGACCTGCGACCTGACCGTCAGCATCCCGATGGTCTCCGACGTGGAGTCGCTCAACGCCAGCGTCGCCGCCGCGGTCACGCTCGCCGAGGTCGCGCGCCGCCGGTCCGTCGAGGCCTGATCGAGAGCAACGGAAAGGGGCGGTCCGCCGTGGCGGGCCGCCCCTTTCTCGCGTACGTCAGATCCGCTGGCCGGTGGCGGCGTGGAAGACGTGGCTGCGGCCGGTACGCGGCTTGACGAACACGGTGTCGCCCATGTTCGGCATGCTGCGCCGGTCGGTGCGGACCACGAACCGCTCGTTGTGGCCCTCCAGCGCGGCGTGGCCGTAGACGTTGGCGTCGGAGCCGAGGTCCTCGACCAGCTCGACCACGACCGGCATGCCGCCCTCGGACGGGCTGACCAGGTCGCAGTCCTCCGGCCGGAAGCCGACGGTGACCTTGCCGTCGCCGCCCTCGGCGCTGGCCGCCTGGACCTGCTCGCGGGTCAGCGGCACGATCATCTCGGCGAACGCGCCGCCCTGCTCGGTCAGCTTCACCGTCTTGATGTTCATGGCGGGGGAGCCCATGAAGCCGGCGACGAAGACGTTGGCCGGGGTGTCGTAGAGCGCCCGCGGGGTGTCCACCTGCTGGAGCACGCCGTCGAGCATGACCGCCACCCGGTGACCCATCGTCATGGCCTCGACCTGGTCGTGGGTGACGTAGACCGTGGTGACGCCCAGCTTCGCCTGCAGCGAGGCGATCTGGGTACGGGTCTGCACGCGCAGCTTGGCGTCGAGGTTCGACAGCGGCTCGTCCATGAGGAAGACCTGCGGCTCGCGGACGATCGCGCGGCCCATGGCGACACGCTGGCGCTGACCACCGGAGAGTGCCTTCGGCTTGCGGCTGAGGAACTCCTCCAGCTGGAGCAGCCCGGCCGCCTCCTTGACCCGCCGGTCGATCTCCGACTTCGAGGTCTTGCGCAGCTTGAGCGCGAACGCCATGTTCTCGTACACCGTCATGTGCGGGTAGAGGGCGTAGTTCTGGAAGACCATCGCGATGTCGCGGGCCTTCGGCGGGAGGTGGGTGACGTCCCGGTCGTCGATGTAGATCGCGCCGTCGTCGACGTCCTCCAGGCCGGCGAGCATCCGGAGGCTGGTGGACTTGCCGCAGCCGGACGGGCCGACCAGGACGAGGAACTCCCCGTCACCGATCTGGAGGTCGAGCTGGTTGACGGCGGGGCGCTCGGTGCCCGGATAGATCCGGGACGCCTTCGAGTAGGTGACCGTAGCCATGATGGAGCGCTTCCTTTCACCGGCAGGAACGTGCCGGACGATCCGAGTGAAGGAGCGACCGGCGCCCAAGGCACCGGCCAACGGGGTCGTCGCTCAGGGCAGCCGGGGCCGGCCGGAGTGTCGTCCGTGTCACTGCACGGTAAACGGCTTTCGCGATCGTGCCAAGACGTAGCGCTCGGGGTGGGATGGACGGCATACGCATAACGGTCAGTCGGGCACGGCGGGGCATCAATCTCCCGCTTGGGAGCGCGACCGAGCGATGATCCATCGGTCGTACCGGTCGGGATGCCGACGTTTTCCGTGCTCGGGAGCCCTGCGAGGCGGGATTTCCGGGGGCAAGTCGCTATGCTGAGCGCGACGCACGCGCCCCTGTAGCTCAGCTGGCCAGAGCACTCGCCTTGTAAGCGAGATGTCGCCGGTTCGATCCCGGCCGGGGGCTCCATTTTCACAAGGTGTTCCGGGGCCCATGTCGCCGCGGGACGCCGGGCTCCGTCAGCAGCGACACGACGGCGTGCCGCACGAGCGGTCAGGCGGGCCCACGGCTGTCGGCACCTGCGGGCTCCCAGAGCTGCACCACGTTGCCCTCCGGGTCTCGCAGGCTCGCGAACCTGCCGTTCGGATACTCCTCGGGGTCCACCTCGACGTCGATACCCGCACCGCGCAGTTGGTCGATCATCGCGTCCAGGTCCGCGACCCGGAAGTTGAGCGACCAGGAGTGTTCGGGGCCGCCGAAGTGCTCGGAGTCCGCCGGCATGGCCGCCAGGACGGTAGGGCCGGGTTTCTGCCACCAGGAAGACACGTCGTAGGACTCCGGTGCCAGGTCGACCCCGAGGTGCGTGGCGTACCAGTGGTTGATCCGGTCCGGGTCGTGGGCCCGGAAGAAGACGCCGCCGATACCCGTCACGCGTTCCATGATCTTCTCCCCCGCTGGGCGCTGTCAGGCTGAGCCTGCCGGATTCAGGCTAGAGAGAGCCCTGGCATCTGACGAGCAGCCATTCCGGCGAGCAGGAGCGAGAAGTCGCGGAGGTCGATGCCACGCGGACCGAGAGGCACTCGCCACGGCGCTCGGCCACTAATGGTCAGTCCCAGAAGTTGAACAGCAGCTCGCCGACGGTGGCCGGTGTCCAGTAGCCGATCTGGTCGTGTTCGGCGCGGTCGAGGGCGCTCAGGTCGGCCTGCGACAGCGGGATCCCTAGCTGATCGGCGGTGAGGACCCGGGCGTCGGACAGGGTGGCAAGGACAGGGGCGAGGCCGGGATGGTCGACGAACGTCACGGTGGCGTCGCCGACGGCTCGCGGGCGGGCGAAGGCGATGAACGGCACGGTGACGTGCCGCAGCACCGCGACGTGGTGCCGGGCAGCGGCGATGCCGACGGTGTGGAAGCTGGGTGTGACGCCGGCGGGGGTCACGCCGGCGATGGTGGCACCGAGGGCGCGGGCGGCGTGGTGACAGACGGCGGTGAAGGCCCTGACGTCCGCTCGTCCGCCGGGTGCGTGGAAGCCGGTGGCCCCGGGCGGCAGTCTCATGGTCGGGCTCCCTGGTCGTCGCGGCCGGTGCAGGCTATCCGGCGCCGGCGCCGGCGCCGGCGTGGAGGCCCGGCCACCCGACCCCGCCCACGCCGGATATCGATTGCCTGCTCGGGATGCCTGCGCCACCCTCTCCGCATGCTTGAGACGCGCGTCCTCGGCGAGGACGACTGGAAGGTGTGGCGGGAGCTGCGGCTCGCCGCGCTCACCGAGGCCGGGTACGCCTTCGGTGCCCAGCTGGCGGACTGGCAGGGCGACGGTGACCGCGAGGAACGCTGGCGCGGGCGGCTGGCCGTCCCCGGCTCGTACAACATCGTGGTGCTGCTCGACGGGCAACCGGTCGGGATGGCCAGCGGGATGCCGACCGAGCACGACGGGGTCGTCGAGCTGATCTCGATGTACGTGGCACCCGGGGGACGCGGCCGGGGCGTGGGCGACCACCTCGTCCGGGCGGTCGAGCAGTGGGCCCGGCTGGCAGGCGCGCGGACGCTGCGGCTCGCCGTGGCGGAGGGCAACCCGAACGCGTGGGCCCTCTACCTGCGCAACGGCTTCCGGGACACCGGCGACGTCGGCGGCCTGATGCCCGACGGCGTGCGCCGCGAGCACATCATGACCAAGAGCCTCGCGAACGAGCCGTAGGGGCGGGAGGCGCGGGCCGCGCAGTAGGCTGACCAGCGATGAGTCGCGCCGTCGAGGAGTCCAACCGGGCGATGCTGCGCGCCCGGGACGCGATGGACCGGGCGTACGCGCAGCCGCTGGACATTCCCGCGCTGGCCCGGATCGCGTACGTCTCGGAGGCGCACTTCATCCGTACCTTCCGGGCCACGTTCGGCGAGACACCGCACCGCTACCTGCAACGCCGCCGGGTGGAACGCGCCATGTACCTGCTGGTAGGCACCGACGAGCCGGTCACGGAGATCTGCCAGCTGGTCGGCTTCGGCAGTCTGGGCACGTTCAGCCGGACGTTCCACGGCATCGTCGGTGAGTCGCCGTCGGCCTACCGGCGCCGCAAGACCGCGCCGACCGGCGTCCCGGGCTGCTTCACCAAGGCCTGGATGCGCCCGAGCAGCACCGCGGGCGAGCCGGCCACCGCCGCCAAGCCGGCCACGGCGGGCAAGAAGCCAGCCGCCGTGCTCAGCGCCCCCGCACCTGCCGCCGCACGATGACCCAGAGCCGGTCGCCGAGCCGGCTGCGCCGTACCCAGCGCAATCCGGCCAGCCGGCTCTTCGCCGGCGTACGCGGGCGCGGCGGCGCGGTGACCCGGGCGTAGGTGGCACCTGTCGACGGCCTGGTGAAGCCGGGCTCCAGCCGTTCGGAGGCGACCGCCAGCGCGGTGAACTGGGCGAGCACGCGGGGATCGGGCCGGCCGCCTCGGGCGGCGGTACGCAGATCCCGCTCCACGACCGGCCGCCGGATCAGCTCGGTGAGCGGCCCGTGGACGGTGTCCAGCAGGTCGGAGACGGCGGCGACGCCGTCGCCCTCCCAGATCCGGGTGGCCCGGGACGGCCCGGTGGCGGCGCTGACGAACGGCACGTCCGCCCACTCCGGTACGAGCCGGGCGATCAGCGCGGTGTGCGGCAGCCGTGCCCGCTTCTCGGCCGCGGTGAACGCGAAGCTGGCCGCGACGAAGCCCGGCGCCAGGAACGGGGTGACCATCCCGGTGGTGTACGCGGAGGTGCACCACCGGCGCATCCGCTCGACCAGGTAGAGGTAGTCGATCAGGTGCTCGTCGCGGAGGCCGATGTCGCGGGCGTGGGCCAGCAGGGCGGTGACCCGGTCCCGTTCGGTGGCAAGTGCCTCCGGTGACACCGCGGCGTTCGGCACGCCCGCCAGCAGCTTGGTCAGGCCCGCCTGCTCCGGGGTGGGCGCCGGGTCGGCGTCGGCCCGGGGATACCAGTAGCCGACGACCAGTTCGCCTGCCGCGCCGGTGAGGCTCGGCGCGCGTACCACCTCGGGCAGCCGGGTGCGCACGGCCGGCCGGGCCAGGTAGTTCGACGGGAACTGGTGGTCGTGCAGCGCGGCGAGCCGTCGCGCTCGTTCCCGGAGGCCGACGCCGAGGACGGCGGCCGGGGGAGCGGCCGGCACGAGGCGGTGCGGCAGCTCCAGGCCGCGCCGGTCCCGCACGAGCCGGACCAGCTCGCGGGCCACGTCGCCCTCGGCGGCGGTGTCGTCGTTCGTGGCCAGGTTCGGCGTACGGCCGGCGGCGACGAGCGTCGCGGCGATGAGCCGGGAGTCCTTCCCACCGGAGAGGCCGAGCGTCACCTCACCGTCGTGCAGCCGGTGCAGGCCGGCGACGGCCCGGGTCAGCGCGTCGGCGGCCCGGTCCAGCCGCTCGCCGAGCGGCCGGTCCCGGTCGGTGAGGCCGCTGCGGACCACGTCGTCGGTGGCGTACCGGATCTCGCTGGTGAGCTGCCAGCCGCCGTCGGCGCGGCGGCGGCCGGTGATCCGCTCGCCCGGCCGCAGCAGCCGGATGTCGGCGAGCGGGGAGAGGTCGCCGCCGAAGTGGCCGGTGAGCAGGTACGACGACCAGCCGGCCGGGTCGGGGCGGGCCTCGCCGTGCAGGAAGGCGGCGAGCAGGCCGGGCCGGGTGCACCAGGCGGTGACGCCGTCGGCGGTGCCGGTGAACACGCGGGCCATGCCGAGCCAGTCCTGTTGCAGGGCGAGGCGGTCGTGGCCGAGGGCGAGCAGCGCGAACGGCGGTACGACGTCGCGGTGCACGTCCGCGCCGGTGAGCAGGTGGCGGGCGAGCGTCACCGGGTCGTCGCCGTCGACGCCGACCGGGATGCCCACCGAGACGGCGGTGACGTCGTCGTCGCCGGCGACGGGCGGCCACCGGTAGCCGCCCGGGTCGGAGGGGTGCAGCACCAGCACCCCCGAGTCGGTGCCGCCGAGGTGCCGGCGGTGCCAGCTCTCCGGCACCAGCTCGGCGGCGGCGCTGTGGAACCGGGCGACGGCGGCGTCACCACGGGACCGCGGGAGGGCGCTCGTGGCGGCCCAGGCCAACATCAACTGCATCGACTTCCCCCGATGTCGTCGCGAAGACGTTAACAGCGGGTGACGAGGTGGTGTCCCCGTCTGGACAAACGACGCAAGCCGGACCAGGGTGCCGGGCCGCAGGACTGCGCGGTTTTGGATAAGCAGCAGGCCGGGGCGCTGCTCTAGCGTCGTCGGCATGACGATGCTTTCGACTTCCCGCTCCCAGATCTACGTGCTCGACCAGGACGAGGCGCTCGACTTCTACGTCGGCAAGCTCGGCCTGGAGGTCAGCCTCGACCAGGATCTCGGTTTCATGCGCTGGCTCACCGTGCACGTGCCCGGCGACGCGGGCCGGGAGATCCTGCTGGAGAAGCCGGGCCCGCCGGCGCTGGACCCGAAGACCGCCGAGCAGGTCCGGGAACTGCTCACCAAGGGCGCCGCGGGCGGGTTCCTGTTCTTCACCACCGACGACGCGCACAAGACGTACGCGGACCTGGTCGCGAAGGGCGTCGAGGTGACCGACGAGCCGACCGACCAGCCGTACGGCATCGACTTCGGCATCCGCGACCCCTTCGGCAACCGCATCCGGATCGGGCAGATGCGCCAGGGGCAGTGAGCGGCGGGCCATCCGGACGGCGGGCGGCGGGCTAGTCTCGCGGTCCCCGACCGTGGAGGTGCCGATGCCCAGCCGCCTGCTCTACCTGGTCCGTCACGGCGAGCAGGACCGGCCGGAGGAGGAGGCGGACACCGGGCTGTCGGAGCGAGGGCGGCGGCAGGCGACGCTGCTGGGCGAGCGGCTGCGCGGCACGCGCTTCGCCGCCGTGCATCATGGGCCGGCCCGCCGGGCCGCGGAGACCGCCGCGCTGGTCGCGGCGTCGCTGCCAGATGTTCCGGTACGCGAGGACGACCGCGCCGGCGACCACATGCCGCACGACACCGACCCGGCCGGCCTGCCGGAGTCGTACGCGGCGTTCCTGGCCGGTTTCTCCGAGCGGGAGCGGCGCGCCGGACCGCGCGTGACAGCGGAGGCGGTGGCGCGGTTCGCCGCCGCCCCCGCGGAGGGTGACGTACGCGAGCTGGTCGTCACCCACAACTTCCTGGTCGCGTGGCTGGTGCTGCACGCGGTGGACGCGCCGGCGCGCCGGTGGATCGGGCTGAACCAGCAGAACTGCGGGCTGACGGTGATCCGCTACAGCTCGGGCGGCCCGCCGGCGCTCATCGCGTTCAACGACGTCGCCCACCTGCCGCCCGAGCTGCGTGCCACCGGCCTGCCCGACGACTACCGGATCTGACTCAGGCGATCAGCTTCACCACGGCGTCGGCCACGGCGCGGGCGGACTGCGGGTTCTGGCCGGTCACCAGCCGCCCGTCGACCACCACGTGCTCGGTGAAGTCCGGCGCCGGTACGTGCTGCGCGCCCGCCTCGCCGAGCTTGTCGGCGAGCAGGAACGGCACCTCGTCGGTGAGGCCGACGGCCGCCTCCTCGCTGTTCGTGAACCCGGCCACCCGCTTGCCGGCGATCAGCCGGGAGCCGTCGGTGAGGGTGAGGTTCACCAGCGCCGACGGGCCGTGGCAGACGGCGGCCACCACGCCGCCGCGCTCGTACACCGAGCGGGCGATCCGGGCCAGGTCGGGGTCGTCGGGGAAGTCCCACATGGTGCCGTGGCCGCCGGCGAAGAGGATCACGTCGTACCCGGCCGGGTCGACGTCGGCGGCCTTCGGGGTGTCGGTGACGCCGGCGGTGGCGAGGAAGTCGTTCTGGGTGCTGTCGTTCTCGTCCCGCCCGTCTACGGGCGGCTCCCCGCCGGCCACGGAGACGAGGTCGACGTCGTACCCGGCGGCCCGGAACACCTCCCACGGCTCGGCGGCCTCGCCGACGTAGTAGCCGGTCGAGCGGCCGGTGCGGCCCAGCTCGGAGTGACTGGTCAGGGCGATGAGTGCGCGAGTCATGCCTTCCATGCTGGCCCGGCCGCCCGCCGGCCGGCCATAGGCCGATGTCACAGCCGGAACGGGTTTGAAATCGGGCCGGGTCAGCCGGTGGCGCCGTTGATCAGGTCCACCACCTGCGCGGTGACGGCCGGCGGCGTGGTCTCCGGCGGGCAGTCGACGTAGCCGACCTGGTTCGGCCCGATGGTGAGCCGATAGGTGAACGCGTCGGCGCACATGGTCGGCGGGACGGTGGCGGCGGCCTCGGTGGCCAGCCGGGGGTCGGCCGCGAGTTGCCGCAGCCGGGTGAGCTTCTCCGCGCCGAGTTGTCCCTCGTGGGAGGCGCCGGCGCGGTCGGTCCTCGTCCAGTGGCCGTCCGGCCCGACCCGGACGGTGTCGGACAGCCCGGCGATGCCTCCCGACTTCTCGAGCACGACCTCGGAGACGAGCGGCGGGGGCCCGTCCGTGACGACGGGTGGCGCGTCGGTGCGGGCGCAGCCGGCGAGCGGGACGAGAAGGGCGGCGACGGCCGCCACGGCGGGGGCAGCTCTCATATCGGTTCGGACGCGCGACGGGACCACCCGGTTCCGGGTCACCGCTCCTCCTCATCCGTTCGGTCAGTGTCTCCGGCGGGTTCTCGCCAGCCTCTTTCACGTTCTTCGATGTATCGCTATATCTACATCAGTGACTACCCCCGTCACAACTTCGCCTTCCAGGAGGGCCCGTGAAAAGATCCGTCGCCGCCGTCAGCGCAGCGCTGCTCACCAGCAGCGTGCTGGCCTGCGTCACCACCTCGGCGCAAGCGGCAGCGCCAACCGCCCCCAGCCCTGAGACCTCTGCCGCAGCCAAGGCCGCGAGCCTGCTGCGCGCCAACCCCGGCGTCGTCCAGGGCGCCGGCGGTGAGGCCTATCAGGCCGTCCGCACCAAGGTCGACCCCTCCGGGGCCGCGCACACCCGGTACAGCCGGACCTACCAGGGTCTGCGGGTGTACGGCGGTGACTTCGTCATCCACACCGCCCCGAACGGCACCCTGACCAGCGCGTCGGTCAGCCTGTCCGCACCGCTGACCCTGAGCACCACCGCGAAGGTCGGCGCGGACGCGGCCAAGGCCAGCGCCCGCAAGACGTTCTCCGGTTCGCTCACCTCGGTCGGCGCGCCGGAGCTGTTCGTCGACGCCAGCAGCGGCAAGGGCCGCCTCGCCTGGGAGACCGTCGCGACCGGCTGGAAGGCGGACAAGCAGACGCCGTCGAAGCTGCACGTCATCACCGACGCCACCACCGGCAAGGTGATCGGCTCGTACGACGAGATCGAGTCGGTGGCCGGCACCGGCCAGGGCATCTACACCGGCTCGGTCACCATCGACACCACGCTCTCCGGCAGCACGTACCAGATGATCGACCCGGTACGCGGCAACGGCCGTACCTGCGACATGAACAACGGGACCTCCACCTGCACCACGTTCACCGACGCGGACAACGCGTGGGGCAACGGCGCCACCTCGAACCGGCAGTCGGCCGCCGTGGACGCGCACTTCGGCGCCGCAAAGACGTTCGACTACTTCAAGAACGTGCACGGCCGCAACGGCATCTTCGGCAACGGCCAGGGCGTGCCGAGCCGGGTGCACTACGGCAACAACTACGTCAACGCGTTCTGGGACGGCTCCCAGATGACCTACGGCGACGGCTCGGGCAACTCCCGCCCGCTGGTCTCGCTGGACGTGGCCGGGCACGAGATGAGCCACGGCGTCACCGAGGCGCTGGCCGGGCTGGTCTACTCCGGCGAGTCCGGTGGCCTCAACGAGTCCACCAGCGACATCTTCGGCAACATGGTGGAGTTCTACGCCGCCGCGCCGAGCGACCCGGGTGACTACCAGGTCGGTGAGAAGATCAACATCAACGGCAACGGTACGCCGCTGCGCTACATGTACAACCCGTCGCTGGACGGCTCGTCCGACTCCTGCTGGTCCACCAGCACGAAGAACAAGGACGTGCACTACTCCTCCGGCGTCGGCAACCACTTCTTCTTCAACCTCGCCGAGGGCACCGGCGCCACCGCGTACGGCACCTCGCCGGTCTGCGGCTCGGCCCCGGCCGTGACCGGCATCGGCCGCGCCAAGGCGGAGAAGATCTGGTACCGGGCGCTCGACGTGTACTTCACCTCGAACACCTCGTACGTCAACACCAGCAACCCGGCCAACACCGCTCGCGCGTACACCCTGCGGGCCGCTACCGACCTGTACGGCAACTGCTCCACCGAGTACAAGACTGTCCAGGCCGCGTGGACCGCGGTGAACGTGGCGGGCAACGACGCGCCGTGCAGCTCGACCGGCAACGACTTCTCCGTCTCGCTCTCGCCGACCTCCGGGTCGGTCACCGCGGGTGGATCGGCCTCGGCCACCGTCGGCACCTCCACCACCAGCGGCACCGCGCAGACCGTGACGTTCTCCGCGTCCGGCCTGCCGACCGGCGCCACCGCGTCGTTCAGCCCCACCTCGGTGACCTCGGGCGGCTCGTCCACGCTCACCATCGCCACCAGCTCCAGCACCCCGGCCGGCACCTACTCGGTGACAGTCACCGGCAGCGCGGCGTCGGGCACGAAGACCGCCACGTACTCGCTGACCGTGAGCAGCGTCGGCGGCGGCTGCACCGGCGCCGGCCAGAAGCTCGGCAACCCCGGCTTCGAGTCCGGCAACACGGTCTGGGCCACCACCTCCGGCGTGATCGGCCAGTACGGCTCGCAGGGCCAGCCGACCCGCACCGGTACGTGGAACGCGTGGCTGAACGGCTACGGCAGCACCCGCACCGACACGCTGTCGCAGTCGGTGAGCCTGCCGAGCGGCTGCTCCGCGTACTCCCTCTCGTTCTGGCTGCACATCGACTCGGCCGAGACCACCAGCAGCGTTCAGTACGACAAGCTGAACGTGCAGGTGCTCAACTCGTCCGGCTCGGTGCTGGCCACGCTGGCGACCTACTCGAACCTGAACAAGGCCAGCGGCTACAGCCAGAAGTCGTTCAACCTGGCCGCCTACGCCGGGCAGACCGTCACGCTGAAGTTCACCGGCACCGAGGACAGCTCGCTGCAGACCTCGTTCGTGATCGACGACACCGCGCTCAACGTCTCCTGACCTGACCGCCGATCCCGGGGCCCGGCGGCCACCCCACGCGGGTGGCCGGCGGGCCCCGGCCGTTACGGTCGCACCATGTCCGACGCGGAACTGACAGTCACCCTGGACGGCCCGGTGGCGACGGTGGTCATCCACAACCCGGCCCGGCGCAACGCCATGACTCCGGCCATGTGGCGGCAGCTCCCGGTACTGCTCGACGGCCTGGAGGCGGACCCGGCGGTACGGGTGCTGGTGCTCACCGGTGCGGGCGGCACGTTCTGCGCCGGCGCCGACCTGGGCGACCTGGACGAGCTGCTCGCCGCCGGTGACGGCAGCATCGCGGTGGCCGCCGAGGAACGGCTGGCCGCGTTCGGCCGCCCCACGGTCGCCGCCATCGAGGGTGCCTGCGTGGGCGGCGGATGCCAGCTCGCCGTCGCCTGCGACCTGCGGCTGGCCGCGGCGGACGCCCGGTTCGGCGTACCCCCGGCCCGGCTCGGCCTGGTCTACCCGGCACCGACCACGCGGCGGCTGGCCGCGCTGGTCGGTCCGTCGGCGGCCAAGCACCTGCTGTTCACCAGCGAGCTGGTCGACGCCGAGCGGGCGCTGCGGATCGGCCTGGTGGACGAGGTGCTGCCGGCCGGCGAGCTGGCCGGGCGGGTGGCGGCGCTGACCGCCACCATCGCCGAGCGGTCCCGGCTCACCGTGACCGCCGCCAAGGAGATCGTGGACGGGCGCGCCGACGCCGACCGGCTCGCCTGGTGGCACGCCCAGGTGCGGGACAGCGGCGAGGCCCGCGAGGGGGTGGCGGCGATCAACGAGCGCCGGCCGCCGCGCTTCGGCTGGGCCCCGCCGACCGCTGACTGACCGCCGTTTGCCCGGCACCCCTCGGCGGGTACGTCCCGGTCGTCGAACGGGGGGACCATCGTGGACGGTGATTCGGAACGCCGGGAGATCAAGCGGGGACGCCGTCGTGTGCGGCTGCTGCTGGTCGGCACGGTGCTGACATTCGCGCTCGCGTCGCTGCTGGTCGGGCTGATGGCGGACGGTGCGTTCCCCAGCAGCTGGCTGGAACGCGGCGACCCACCCGACTGGGTGGAGGTGACCGGCCTGGTCCTCGCGGTGCTGGGTATGGGGCTCGAAGTCGTCGCGCTGGTCCGCATGGTCCGCGGCGGCAGCTACCGGGCCGACCGCGAGTCGCGGCTCTGGGCGCTGAGCTTCCGCCGTCGCCGGGAACTGGCCCGCGCCGTCCGGCGCGGGGTCGTGGACTCCGCGGATGACCTGCCGTGGCTGCGCATCACCGCCGCGCAGATGATCCGGCAACGGCGACTCGTGCCGTTGTTCGGTGGCCTGGTGACGATGAACCTCGGCCAGTTGCTGCTCAGCCTGGCACCGATCTGGTTCGTCCTGTCCGGCGTCGCCGGGGTGGCGTTCGCGCTCGCCTGCCGGCAGATCCTCCGGGACGTGCCCCGGGCCGAGGCGTTCCTGCGGGAACACCCCGGCGATCCGGTGGTCACCGCGCCGACCGGCTCCGGCTGACCTGGGCCAGCAGCTCGTCCACCGACCACTGGTCGGAGGCGTGTTCGCCGTATTTCTCGGCGAGGACCCGACCGTCGGGTGCGATCAGGAAGTCGGCCGGCAGCCCGAGCCGCCCGCCGTGCGGGGAGGTGGACGGCAGCTTCTCCCGGCCGCGCAGGACGTGCCAGGTGCCGGTCACCACTGCTCGCAGGATCGGCAGCCAGGCGCGCGGGTCGAGCAGCGAACGCCGCGCCGACTCCACACCGAACTCCCGGTAGAGCCGCCGGTCCGGATCGGCCACCACGGCGAACGGCAGGTCCGCGACGTGCTCGCGCAGTTCGTCGGCGGGGGAGTGGAAGAGCACCACCTCGCGTACGCCGGCCGCCTCGATGTCGGCGTGCCGGCGGACGATCGAGCGCAGGTGGAGGTTGCAGACCGGGCAGCCGGCGAAGCGACGGAACTGGAGGTGGATCAGGCGGTCCGGATCCGGCAGGTCGATTCCGGCGCCGGTCACGCTGGTCAGGTGGCGAGGGGTGACGACGTCCATGCGCGCTCCCGTTGTAGGCGTACGACGTACTCCTACAACCGTAGGCGTATCTTGTACGCTGTCAAGGCCATGCCCCGTCCCCGTTCCCTGACCCACGCCCAGCTCGCCGACGCGGCGCTCGCGGTGCTCGACCGGGACGGCCTCGCCGGCCTCACCATGCGCGCGGTGGGCGCGCAGCTCGGCACCAGCACGATGGGCCTCTACCGCTACGTCGCCGACCGCGACGAGTTGGAAGCGCTCGTCGTCGAGCGGGTCCTCGAACCGGTCGACACCCGCCCGCCGCCCGCCGTCCCGTGGGCGGACGGCATCCGTGACCTGGCCGAGCGGGTACGCCGCGCGGTCGGTGTCCACCCGGCGGTGGTGCCGTTGCTCCCCGCGTACCGGCACCGCTCGCCGACGATCCTGCGCTGGGGCGAGGCGGTGCTAGCGGTGCTGACCGGGGCCGGCTTCACCGCCGTCGGACGGGTGATCGCGTTCCGCGCCCTGCTCGGTTACGTGGTCGGGGCGATCCAGATGGAGCACCTCGGCGCGCTGTCAGGCCCCGGAACGGCTGTCATCGCGGCGCTGCCCCGCGACGAGTTCCCCCTGCTCGCCGCGACCGCGCGCGAGGCCGGCGCGGTCGCACCGGAGGACGAGTTCGGCGGCGGGCTCGACCTCCTGCTCGACGGGCTGGCCCGGCGGCTCGACAGCTAGGCGCCCTGGTGGGACCGGCGGGCGCGGCGCCGGGGCGTACCCCCGACACCGCCCCCTGTGCCCGCCGGCCGTCGGTCACCGCGCCAGCGCGGCCCAGCTCGGCGTCACCGGCTCCCGCCGCAGCGGCATGCCCGCCTCGGCCGGGGTCCGGTCACCCTTGCGCTGGTTGCACGCGTAGCAGGCGGCGGTGGTGTTCCCCCAGGTGTTCCGGCCACCGCGCGAGCGGGGCAGGACGTGGTCGATCGTGCTCGCCGCGCCGTCGCAGTACGCGCACTTCCGCCGGTCGCGCGCCAGCACCCCGGCCCGGGACCAGGCCGGGCCGGCGCTGAACCGCCAGCGGGTCACCACGTACCGGACGAGGCGGACCACCCGCGGCAGCGGGAAGACGCCGATCACCCGGTCCGGCTCGGCCTCGTGGATCTCGGCGACCCGGCGGCAGAGCATCCGGATCGCGTGTTTGACGGTGACCCGGTGCAGCGGGCCGAGGTCGGCGTTTATGACGAGGACGGCGTCCACCGGGTTCTCCCTTCACGATCGGCGGTACGGCGACGAAAAAGCCGCCCGGTCCACGGGGACCGGGCGGCGACGACGGGACGCGCGACGCGCGTCAGTCGTGCCCTCCGGGCCAGGGACCGTGTTCCCGGCAGCCGTCGCCGAGCAGCCACGACGTCATCGTGGTGGCGTATCGCAGCGACATCGACGGCTCCTGGAACGGTGGTTGACCTTGCGCGCTCACGGTAGATCGATCCGGGAGTCGTGGCCAACGTATTTCGATCCGTCGTCGGCGGGCCGCCGCTGCCGTCCGGCCCGCCCGGCACGTCTCGCGGCGGTGAGCGGTCTGTCGATCCGGGCGGTCATCTGCACCACCAGCTCGCTGTCCAGCAGCGGGCGGTTCACCTCGGCCGCCACCGACAGCGTGGGCGTGGAGATCGACCGCCAGATCGCGGTGAGGCCCGCGCCGAGGCCGACGAGCGCCACCGCAGCCCGGGTGGTGGGGGAGCCGGCCGCAGCGGCGGCGCTGACCCCCACGACCGCGAGCAGCACCACCAGCAGTGGTGCCAGCACCGGCCAGAAGATGCCGCGGGCCGCCTGCGCCACCAGCTTCCGGTCCCGGATGACGACGTTGCGGGCGATCACCGCCCAGTTCTCCTCGTCCAGCAGGTCGCGCGGGTACAGGCCGCCGGTCAGCACGTCCTGCCACAGGTCGCCCTGGTTGCGCAGCTCGCGGGCCAGCTCCGCGAGCCCGGCCTCGCCCGGGTCACCCACCGTGGCGCGGCCGACAGCAGTGGCCCAGGCGGCGAGCGAGCGGCGCACCACGGCGGCCGAGTACGGCGGCAGCACGCTCGCCAGCTCGTCCAGCCACCTGCTGATCTGGAGTTGTCGGCCACCGAAGCGCGCGGCCAGTTGGTCGGCGTCGCCACGTCGCACGGTGTCGGCGAGCGAGCGCCCCAGCCGGTACGCCACACCCACCCGGTGGTTCGTCGCCATCGTCCAGCGCAGCACGTCGATGTTGAGGTCGTCGAGCGCGCGCAGCAGCGGCTCCCGGTCGGTGCCGGTGGCGCGGCGCGCGGCGGCGGTGGACGGCACGGTACGGCCGGCAGGGGTCAGTGGCGCGATCTGCGCCAGCGCCACGTCCACGCCGTCCAGATACATGCCGAGCCGGTGCCGTCCGGCCAGCTCGGTCAGGTTCGACAACTTCGGCGGTGCGGCCACCGGCCGGTTCCCGCCGTCGGTCAGGTCGGCGGTCTGCGCGTGGTGGTAGGCGTCCGCCATCGACCAGCCGAGTCGCAGCGCGGTGACCACCGCGGTCCGTTCGTCCCGCGGTGTCCCGTGCTCCTCGTCGCGCCGCTCCCGTGTCGCGGTGCTCACCGCCCGACCTCCCGTGTCACCGGATCAGTCGAGCGTAGAGCCGTTTTTGGCCGCTTACGGGCGTTTTGCGGGGGTGCGACCGGCCAGCAGACCGCGTGGACGGATCGACCGGACCGGCTCGGCCGCCGCCCCCTCGGCCCGCAGGATGTGGTTCGCCGCGATGATCCCGGTGGCTGCCGACCGTTCCATCAACGCACTCGGGAACTCCGTGCGGATGCCGTCCCCGGCCAGGTAGAGGCCCGGCGCGTCGGTCTCCACCCCGGGACGCCAGGCGTGGCTACCCGGCGTGAACGCCGGCGCCTGTGCCTCGACCCGGGCGCGCAGCTCGCGTACCCGCAGGCCGGCCACCTCCGGCCAGAGCGCGGTCAGCTCCCGCAGCATCCGCGCGGCCAGCTCGTCGGCCGGCACGTCCGGCTCGCAGGCGTACGCGTGCAGCTCCACCACCGAGCCGCCGGTCTGCTCGGCCCAGCGGCGGGGCTCGTCCTCCAGCCGGTGGTAGAGCGTCACCGAGTCCAGCGTGGGCTGCCGGGAGACGCCGCTGAACACCGCCCGGTCCGCCCGGACGTCCCCGTCCATCCAGTAGCGCGCCACCGCGTACGGCGGCCCGGGCGTGCCGAACGCGGGCATCCGCGCCACCAGCTCGGGTGCCGCCGCGACCAGGCCGGGGGAGGCGCCGACCAGCGCGGCGAGCGCGGGCGGATCCACCGCGAGCACCACGTGCGACGCCTCCCAGACGTCACCGTCGGCGCCGGTCACCCGCCACCCCGCCGGGGTACGGTCCAGCCGGGCCGCCGCCGAGCCGGTCGTGACCCGGCCGCCGTGCTTCTCCACGTACCGGGTCAGCGGCTCCCAGATCGCGGTGCCGTAGTCCCGATCAGGGCAGTCGAAGGCCAGTCCCTCCGGGTTGCCGAGCAGGTAGAAGTGGAACTGCGCGATCATCTCGGCGGCCGACATCTCCGCCTCGTGGTTGAAGAACGAGTGGGAGAAGACCTCGAACAGCATGGCCCGCGCTCGGTCCGGCAGCCGCAGCGAGGTGAGCAGCTCGTCGGCGGTCCGCTCGTCGAACTCCTCGTAGGTGCGTACCGGGTCGTAGGTGAGCAGCGGCAGCGCCGCGTCCCGATCCATCGTGCGCAGGTCCGCCAGGCGCAGGCTCGGGCTGCGCAGCAGCAGCGCCAGCAGGTTCGCCGGCGGCGCGGGCGGCAGCTTGCCGAACTCCTCCGTGGGCCACTGCTCGGACAGGATCGGGTAGCCCGGGATCGGCTTGAGGAAGCCCAGCGCCGGATCGACGCGGCGCAGGATCGACCGCCAGTTCCAGTACTGCCGGAAGAACGCGTGGAAGCCGTGCTCGTTGCGCTGGACGCCGTCGGACAACTCCTCCGGCCAGGCGCCGAGCCGTCCGCCGAGGTGCGGCGCCGCCTCCAGCACCGTCACCGCCACGCCGCGCTCGGCCAGCACCACAGCCGCCGACATGCCGGCGATGCCGCCGCCGACCACCAGCGCCGGGACCGGTCGCGGCACGCGGTCGGCGCCACCGCCGCCCGGGTCCACCAGGTGCTCGCGTACGCCGATCAGACGACCTACCACTTGCGACAGACTCACGGGCCATCCTCCAGTCGGCGGTGCTCACAGTCTGCCGGTCGGGTGGGCAACCCGCTGGGTACGCGTCGACGGGGCGTTCACGGCAGGCAGCGGCGGGGGCGGTCCGACGGGGGCCAGACGTACTCCAGATCGGGGGAGACGTCGGTGAACAACCGTGCATAGTGGGCGGGGTCCTTGCGCAGCAGCGACGAGCGGTGGCTGCGGTGCAGGTCGTCGCGGCCCAGCCAGGGCGGCAGCTCACCCGCGGCGGCCAGCTCGTCCTGGGTACGGATCAGCGGGATGCCGCAGGCGGCGGCGAGATCGGTGGCGAGCGTCCCGGCGCAGGTGTCGGCCCGGCCCGGCTCGCACCACACCGCGCACATGTCCAGCCCGTACCGGGTCAGCGCCTCCTCGTACCCGGCCCACATCTTCACCGCGGGGTGGTTGCGCCAGCCGTAGTCCGGCCGGGTCAGCCCGCGCAGCACCTGGATCGTCTCCACCCGCTGCTTGCCCAGCCGCTTCTGGTCCAGCGTGCGCGCGCTGGCCAGGAAGTCCGGATACGGCAGGAACGTCTGCATGCCGGTGCTCTACCCGTACCCGCCCCCGCCATGCGTCCATGATCGCCGGGGCTGCGCACATCGCGAGCGGCTGACTACGATCCGGACATGGCCGAGCCTCTGCGCGACCGCGCGCGCCGCGCGACCGGCTGGCGGCTCCGGATGAACGGTGACGAACGCCCACACTACGTGGTCTGCGGCTCCGACCCGCTCGCCTACTGGGTGGTCCGGTCGCTGCTCGCGACCGACAACGCCGACGGCCGGGTGCGGGTGACGCTCGTGGTGCCTGGTCGCCGCCGGTCCGAGGGCCCCGACGGCCGCGACGTGCCCGGGGTACGGGTGGTGACTGCCGAACGGCTCGACGAGGCCGCGTTCCGCCGGGCCGGGCTGGCCGGGGCGGCCGGGCTGGCCCTGTTGCACCAGGACGACGTGGGGAACATGCACGCCGCGCTCTGCGCCCAGGAGGTCGAGTCGCGGCTGCGCCTTGTGGTGCGGATGTTCAACACCAACCTGGCGGACGGGCTGCGGCAGCTCTTCCCCGACTCGGCGGTGCTCTCCGACGCCTCGATGGCCGCACCCGCCTTCGTGGCCGCCGCGCTGGGTGAGGTGGCGCCGACCCACTTCCGGCACGCGGGGCGCACGCTCTACGTGGCCCGCCGCGACGACGTACCCCAGCAGGACGTGGTCTGCGGCCTGGCCGTCACCACGGATCCGGACCTGGTCCGGGTGCTGCCCGCTGACGAGGCGGCGGCCGACGTGGTGCTGGCCGAGGCGACCGGGCGGCCGGCGGGCACCGAGGTCGCCGCGCGGCGGCTGGTCCGGGCGCGGCGGCGCCGGCAGCCGGTGGCGGTGCTGCTGCGCGCGGTCCGCCACTTCGCCACCCGCAAGATCGGCATCGCGGTGCTGGTGCTGCTCGGGGTGATCGCGGCGCTGGGCTGGCTGAACGCGCGGGCCGCCGACGTGAGCTGGAGCGAGGCGATCTACCTGACGCTGGTCACCACGCTCACCGGCCAGGATCCGGACGTCGGCAAGCCGGTAGCGGCGCAGGTGATGCAGGTGGTGCTCAACCTGGCCGGGCTGGCGCTGATCCCGCTGATCACGGCCGCGGTGGTCGACGGCATCGTCAACGCCCGGCTGGCGTTGCACGCGGGCCGGGTCCAGCCGGACCGCTCCGGGCATGTGGTGATGGTCGGGCTGGGCAACATCGGCACCCGGGTGATGGCGCAGTTGCACGACTTCGGCGTCGAGGTGGTGGCGATCGACAAGAACCCGGACGCGCGCGGCGCCGCGCTGGCGCGCCGGCTGGGGGTGCCACTGATCGTGGGCGACGCGGGCCGGGAGGAGACGCTCCGGTCCGCCTCGGTGGACACCTGCCAGGCGCTCGTGGTGGTGTCCACCGACGACGGGACGAACCTGCGGGCCGCGCTGATCGCCCGGTCCCTCGACCCGGACCTGCGCGTGGTGCTGCGGCTGTTCGACGGTGACTTCGCCGAGCGGATCCAGCAGGCGTTCGGCATCGGCATCTCGCGCAGCGTGTCCTATCTGGCCGCGCCGGCGTTCGCGGCGGCCCTGCTGGATCGCGCGGTGGTCGCCACCATCCCGGTCGACCGGCACGCGCTGCTGGTCACGGAGGTGCCGGTGGTGGCCGGTTCGCCGCTGGACGGCCGTCCGCTGAGCGCGGTGGCCAGGCCGGGCGAGGTACGCCTGCTCGCGCACACCCGGCCGAGCCAGAAGGCCGACTGGTCGGCCGACCCGCGTGTGGTGATCCAGGCCGGTGACCGGCTCACGGTGGTGGCCCGGCGGGCCGGGCTGACCGCGCTGCTCCGGGAGACCACGCCCGCGCCGCCGCCGGCGCCCACCGGCCCGCCCGTCGCGCGCCGCCCGCAGGAGTGACCGGCCGCGTCAGGCGGGTCGCCCACGGCGGCGGACGGCGTATCCGAGCGCGCCGAGCGCGAGCACGCCGAACCCGGCGAGCACGCTCGGCAGTGGCAGGTTGACCACCAGCACCAGGCAGCCGACGAGCCCGAGCGCGGCGAGCAGCCGTACCGGGACGCGCCGGTCCGGGTCCGGGCCGAGCGTCAGCGCCGACGCGTTGGTGATCGCGTAGTAGATCAGCACCGTGCAGCTGGAGAAGCCGATAGCGCCCCGGATGTCGCCCACTGTCACCACGGCGATCACCACGGCGGCCACCGCCAGTTCGGCGCGGTGCGGCACCCGGTGGCGCGGATGGACCGCCGCCAGCGCGCCCGGCAGGTCCCGACGGCGGGCCATCGCCAGCGTGGTCCGGCCGACGCCCGCCAGCAGCGACAGCAGCACCCCGGTCACCGCGACTGCCGCACCGGCCCGGACCAGCCAGGCCAGGCCCGGGTGCCCGGCGGCGGTCACCACCTCGACCAGTGGCGCGTCGGTGGACGCCAGCCGGTCGGAGCCGAGCACCCCGAGCGCGACCACCGCCAGCGTCAGGTAGATCGCCAGCACCGCGCCGAGCGCCAGCGGCACCGCCCGGGGGACGGTGCGCTCCGGGTCGCGTACCTCCTCGCCGAGCGTGGCGATCCGCGCGTACCCGGCGAAGGCGAAGAACAGCAGGCCGGCGGCGGTCAGCACGCCGCCCGCGCCGATGCCCGCCGGTGCGGTGAGCCGGTCGGCGGCGACCTGCGGCGCGCCGGTCGCCGCGACCACGGCGAGCACCGTGAGCACCACCGCGACGAGGACCCGGGTGGCGGTGGCGGTCTTGCCGATCCCGCGCAGGTTCACCGCCGTCACCGCCACCACCGCGAGGACCGCGACGAGCCGCGCCCGCCCCGGCCACAGGTACGCCCCGACGGTCAGCGCCATCGCCGCGCAGCTCGCCGTCTTGCCGACCACGAACCCCCAGCCGGCCAGGAAACCGGCGAACGGGTGCAGGCGCTCCCGGCCGTAGACGTAGGTGCCGCCGGACTCGGGGTAGCGGGCGGCGAGCCGGGCCGAGCTGGTCGCGTTGCAGTAGGCGATGAAGCCCGCGACCGCCAGCGCGACCAGCAGGCCCGCACCGCCCGCCGCAGCCGCGGCCGGTGCGAAGACCACGAAGACACCCGCGCCGAGCATCGAGCCCAGACCGACGACCACCGCATCGGGTACGCCGAGTCGCCGCGCCAGTTGTTCCACACCGGCAGCCTAGGGTGCTCAGGTGAACGGTAGGTGCCCAGCGACCGGAAATTGACGAAAATGATTTGTGTAATTTAACCGGTGCTCAGCGGTGGCTGATTGCGGAGGGTCTGGGTAGAGTCGTTTACGCAGGTCAAGTGCTTTGCGAATGTTCCGCGCCGATTATCCGATGGCGATGATCAGATTTTTTCTGCGCCGATCGGGCGATGGTGCCCGCGATTCGGCACAAGCAATTTCCGGAACGTCTTCTCCGCGAACGCGGGAGGTACCGCACATGACGCTCTTCGGCTGGGACGCCAGTGACTACGACGTCGACCGGGGGTTGACGGCCGATCGGATCCGGGAGGCCCGCGCCGCGGGCATCGACTTCATGACCTACAAGGGCACCGAGCAGTCGCGCGACGGCACGTTCCACAGCCAGTACTACGGGGTGATGCTCACCGCCGCGAAGGACGCGGGCATCCCGTTCCTGGGCATGTACGTGGTGGTGCACTCCGACGTCTCCATCGAGGACCAGGCCACCACCGCCATCGACTACGCCGACAAGCACACCCCCTGGTGGCGCACCTACGACGGGTTCTTCTGGCAGATCGACCTGGAGCGCTGGCCGACCGACGACGTGCCCCCGCGCATCGGCGTCGACGTGGGTGAGGAACTGGAGGAGCGCACCGGCAAGGTGGCGGTGATGTACGCCTCGCGCGGTGAGTACGGCGACGACGACCTGGGCGACTTCCCGCGCTGGAACGCGGACTACCCGTACCGGGTGGCCGAGGACTTCAAGGCCGCGTACACGCGGGCCGGCGGGGACTCCGGGCCGGGTTGGTCCCGCTACGGCAAGCCGGCGGAGACGCCGCGCATCTGGCAGTTCACCGATTCGGCGATCATCGGCCGCCAGCACACCTGCGACGCGGACGCGTTCCGCGGCACCACCGACGACTTCGCGAAGATGATCGGGGAGAAGACGTCCACGACGACGAAACGGGACGTGATCGCCACCTTCCACAGCACCGCGCACGCCGGCGACACGCTCGACACCACTGACGTCTTCCACGCCATCCGCTGGGCCACCGGCCTCTACCACTGGACCGTGCCGGAGACCGGGCTGGTGAGCATCCAGGCGACAGTCGACCTGCGCGGGCTGCGGCGCGACGACCTGGTCCGGATCCGCGCCGAGTACACCCGGCCCGGAGACTCGGAGAACGACACCCCGCTGCTACGGCAGGAGCGGGTGTCGGTCGACCCGGAGACCACCGGCGGGGTGTTCGTGGTGAGCACCCCGGACGAACGGGTCGAGCTGCCGAAGGGCACCCAGATCCGCATCCAGGTGGCGGTGCGGCCGGCGGACGGCGACCACCGCCGCAAGCTCACCTACAGCACCCGTACCCGGATCAGCATCGTGGAGATCCGGCCGGCCGGCTGAGCGCCGCGTCCGCCCGTCACCGCGTTCCGGAGGTGGCGGCCGGCGCGGACCAGGCGACCGGCCGTCCCCGGTCGCCGAGGCGACGCGGCAGCGGCAGGTCGTCCCAGGGCACCCGGTGCAGCAGGCGGTCCAGCAGCAGGCCGAGCAGCAGCCCGGCGACGGAGTCGGTCAGCCAGTGCCAGCCCAGGTAGACGGTGGTGCAGAAGACCACCGCCGGGGGCACCACCCGGACCGCGGTGACCAGCCCGGCCGGGACGGTACGGCCGAGCGTGCGCACGAGCGGGGCCAGCAGCAGCGCCAGGACGCCGTACCAGACGATCGAGTTGGCGACGTGCCCGGACGGGTACGACTGCGCGAAACGCACCGGCAGGTCGTGCTGGAACAGCGGCAGCGTCTGCTCGGGCGACAGGAACGGCTCCTTGACCGAGGCGCTCGGCGCCGGCCGGGCCGTCCACACCTTCAGCGGGCCGACCGTGAAGAACGTGAGCACGAAACCGGCCACCGGCGGCAGCAGTGGCCGTACCGAGCGCAGCCGCCACGCCAGCAGGACGCCCAGCCCGGCCGCGAGCAGCGTCAGCGGCGTGCCCTGGCCGAGCAGGTTCAGCGTCATCGCCACCCAGCGGGCGGCCGCCGGGCGGTTCTCGTCGGACCAGTCGGCGACCGCCCGGTCGAGGCCGAACAGGTGGCCGGAGGCGAGCGCGACGGTCAGCGCCACCACTGCCGCGAGCAGCAGCCCGTCGAACCACCACCCGGCCGGCCGGACCGGCCGCAGCCGCAGGTCACCGCGTACCCCCGAGGTCTGACGCACGCGACCACGCTACCGGCCGCGCGCGGCGGCCGGGCGGCGCGGGCATCGGCGGCTGTGTGCCCAGCCACGAAGGGAAGCGCGGCGCGGGGGTCAGCGGTCACACTGGTTGCCGTGCGGATCACCTCGGCTCTCGTCGACCCGGCGCTGCTCGACCTCCCCTGGTCGACCCCGCTGGAGCAGTGGCCTGCCGAGCACCTGGTGGCGCTGCCGCAGGGCATCTCCCGGCACATCGTGCGATTCGTCCGGCTCGGCGGGTACGTCTACGCGGTGAAGGAGACCGGCGAGCGGGTCGCCGAGCGCGAGTACGACCTGCTGCGGGCGCTGGAGCGGATCGACTTCCCGTCGGTCGAGGCGATCGCGATCGTGGCCGACCGGCAGACCGACGACGGCGAGCCGCTGGACCCGGTGCTGATCACCCGGCACCTCCAGTTCTCGCTGCCCTACCGGGCGCTGTTCTCCAACACGCTGCGCCCGGAGACGATGAACCGGCTGCTGGACGCGCTGGCCGCGCTGATCGTGCGGATGCACCTGACCGGCTTCTTCTGGGGCGACTGCTCGCTGTCCAACACGCTGTTCCGGCGGGACGCGGGCGCGTTCGCCGCCTACCTGGTCGACGCCGAGACCGGGGCGCTGTACCCGTCGCTGTCAAACGGCCAGCGCGGCGAGGACCTGGAGATCGCCCGGGTCAACATCTTCGGCGAGGCGCTCGACCTCCAGGCCGCCGGACTGCTGCACGAGTCGATCGACCCGGAGGTGGTCTGCGAGGAGGTCGTGCGGCGCTACGAGCGGCTCTGGCACGAGATCACCTACGAGCAGCAGGTCGAGCGCTCGGCCCGGCACGACATCGAGCGCCGTATCCGCCGCCTCAACGAACTGGGCTTCGACGTGGCCGAGGTGGCCATGTCGACAGTCGACAACGGGCGCTACCTGGTCCGGCCGAAGGTGGTCGACGCCGGCTACCACACCCGGCGGCTGCTGCGCCTGACCGGCCTGGACGCGGAGGAGAACCAGGCCCGCAGGCTCCTCAACGACCTGGACGCCTACCGGCTGGAGAGCGACCTGACCGACGAGCAGCAGGCGGCGCACCGCTGGCTGACCGAGGTCTTCGAGCCGGTGGTCCGGGCGGTGCCCGCGCACCTGCGCCGCAAGCTGGAGCCGCAGGAGCTGTTCGCCCAGATCATCGAGCACAAGTGGCTGCTCTCCGAGCAGGCCGGGCGGGACGTCGGGATGCGCCGGGCGGTGCAGTCGTACCTCGCCGACGTGCTGGTGCACCGCCCGGACGAGCAGGCGGTGCTCGGCGTCGAGGTGCCCACGGTCTGACGCCCGGGCGGATCACTCCACCCAGTCGCCGCCGCGCATCACCCGCACCACGTTCAGGTCGTCGTCCAGCATCACCAGGTCGGCGCGCAGCCCGGCGACGAGCGCGCCCACCCGGTCGCCCAGGCCGATCGCGCGGGCCGGGGTGGTGGCGACCATCCGGCAGGCGTCCGGCAGGGCCACGCCCGCGCCGACCGCGTGCCGCAGCGCCGCGTCCATGGTGAGCGTGCTGCCGGCGATCGCGCCGTCGCGGCTGAGCCGGGCCACCCCGCCGGACACGGTGACCGCCTGGCCACCGAGCTCGTACTCGCCGTCGGGCATGCCGGCGGCGGCCATCGCGTCGGTGATCAGCGCGGCCCGCTCCGGGCCGGCCACCGAGGTGGCGAAGCCGAGCATGCCGTCGTGCAGGTGCACGCCGTCGGCGACCAGCTCGCACACCACGTTCGGGGCCTCCAGCAGCGCCACCACCGGGCCGGGCTCGCGGTGGTGCACCGGGCGCATCCCGTTGAACAGGTGGGTGCCGACGCTCGCGCCCGCGGCCACCGCCGCCCGGGTCTGCTCCCAGGTGGCGTCGGTGTGCCCGACCGCCGCGACCACGCCGTGCGACACCAGCAGCTCGATCGCCTTGGTGGCGCCGTCGCGCTCGGGAGCGATGGTGACCATGCGGACGGCGCCGCCGCCCAGCTCGATCAGCTCGGTCAGCTCGCCGGTCGACGGGTCGCGCAGGAACTCCGGATTCTGCGCGCCGCAGCGGTCGGCGGACAGGTACGGGCCCTCGAAGTGGACGCCCGCGAGCACGCCGGACTCCACCAGTGGGCGGTAGGCGGCGGTCGCGTCGCGCATCAGCTCGAACGGGGAACTGACCAGGCTCGCCAGCAGCGTGGTGGTGCCGTGCCCGAGGTGGAACGCGGCGGCCTGCCGCGCCGACTCCGCGTCGCCGGTGGTGAACGTGTGGCCGCCGCCGCCGTGGGTGTGCATGTCCACGAAACCCGGCACGATCCAGTGCCCGTCGCGCACCGACGGATACTCGGCCACAGCGGTGATCCGCCCGTCCGCGATCTCCACGCAACCCTGCCGGATGACGCCGGTCGGGGTCACCACCTTGCCGGTCACGCGCCGGGTCATCGACTCTCCTTCGCCAGGGTGTCCAGGGCCAGCAGGGCGGCGCCCAGGCAGCCGGCCTCGTCACCGAGGCCGGCCGCGACCAGGCGCGGCTCGCGGTGGAACGTCAGCCGCTCACGTAACGCCGTCCGCAGCGGGTCGAACAGCCGGGGACCGGCCTGCGCCAGCCCGCCGCCGAGCACCACCGTCGAGACATCGTAGAGCGCCTGCCCGGTGGCGAGTCCGTCGGCGAGCGCCTCGACCGCCTCCTGCCACACCTCCACGGCGAGCGGCTCACCGGCCGCCGCGCGGTCGGCCACCTGGGCGGCGGTGGTGGGCGCACCGGACAGCTCGGCGTACCGGCGCCCGATCGCCGACGCCGACGACACCGCCTCCAGGCAGCCGGTCCGCCCGCATCCGCAGCGCGGGCCGCCGGGGCGGACCAGGATGTGGCCGATCTCCCCGGCGGCGCCGTGCGCGCCGGTGGTGGCCGACCCGTCGACCACGTGGGCGGCGGCGATGCCGGTGCCGATCGCGACGAACAGCACGTGGCCGCCGTCCCGCCCGGCGCCGAGCCGGGCCTCGGCCAGGCCGCCCGCGCGCACGTCGTGGCCGAGCGCCGCCGGCAGTCCCAGCCGCGTGCCCGCCAGTTCCCGCAGGGGTACGTCCCGGAAGCCCACGTTCGCCGACCAGACCGCGACGCCGCGCGCCTCGTCGACCACCCCGGGTACGGCGATGCCGCAGGCCACCGGCGTACGGCCGTCGGCGCGGGCCTTGCCGGCCAGCCCCTCGGCCACGTCGAGGATCGTGCCGACCACCGCCTCCGGGCCGCGCTGGGCGCCGGTGGCGTGCCGTTCGGTGTGCACAGTCGTGCCGTCCGGCCGGACCAGGGCGCACTTCATCCCGGTGCCGCCCACGTCCAGCGCGACGACGACCTCGTCGCCTGTGCTCACGCCGTGGGCTCGCTTCGCTCGCTCACGCTGTGCCGGCTGGGCATGCGCTCACGGCCCTCGCTTCGCTCGGTGCGTTCGCTCATGCTGTGCTGGCTGGGCATGCGCTCACGGCCCTCGCTTCGCTCGGTGCGTTCGCTCATGCTGTGCTGGCTGGGCATGCGCTCACGGCCCTCGCTTCGCTCGGTGCGTTCGCTCATGCCAGGACCACGGACCGAGTCAGGTGACGCGGCGCGTCCGGGTCGAGACCGCGGCTGGTGGCGAGCGCGACCGCGAAGCGCTGGGCCAGGATCAGGTCGGCCATCGGGTCGACCGGGTTGCGGCCAGCCGACCAGCTCGTCAGCACCGTGCGCCAGCCGTGCGTGCGGCTGTGCACGAACGCGGCGCCGGTCGCGGCCACGTCCTCGGACAGGCCGTCCGGGATCTCGCCGAGCGCCCAGACCAGCCGGCCGGGCGCGGCGACCGAGATCGGGCCGTGCCGGTAGTCCATCGCCGGGTACGCCTCGGCCCAGAACGTGGCCGCCTCGCGGCACTTCAGCGCGGCCTCCTGGGCCAGCCCGACGGTCCAGCCGCGACCGAGGAAGGTGACCTGCTCGATGCCGGCCGGGTCGATCGGCAGCGGGGCGCGTACGGCGACCTCGGCGTCGGCGGCCAGCCGTCCGAGGTCCTCGCCGAGGTGGGCGCGCAGCAGCGCGAGCGCGGTGGTGGCGAAGCGGGTCTGCACCACCGACCGCTCGTCGGCGAAGGGCAGCGCGACTGTGGCGTCGGCGAGCGTGACGGCGGCCGAGTCCGGGTCGCCGACCAGGACCGTGGTGGGGATCCGTCCGCGCAGCGCGGTGAGCAGGTCGAGCACCTCGGTGGTGGTGCCGGAGCGGGTGATCGCGATGAGCCGGTCGTACCGGCGGCCGGCCGGGAACTCGCTGGCCTGGAAGGCGTCGGTCTCGCCCTGGCCGACGGACTCGCGCAGCCCGGCGTACGCCATCGCCATGAACCACGACGTGCCGCAACCGACCACGGCGACCCGCTCGCCGGGGCGCGGCAGGTGCTCGGCGACGGTCGGGGCGAGCCGCGCCGCCTCCCGCCAGCAGTCGGGCTGGCTCGCGATCTCCGCGTGCACGTACGCCATGACAACTCCTCCCCAGGGGAGACCTTGCGCAATACGGCGCGATACGGCCGCCTTTCGCGCGTCATTCTGCGCGAAACCTGGTGGTCGTGGCAACCGTCTCCCCGTTCGCGCAGCGCAGGGTTTTGCGCGGACCCAGTTTCGCGCACTAGTGTGCACGCAACCGATCACCGTTCACGCACAGTCTGGGGAGGGCCCCGCGGTGGACCGCTACGCGCGCTGGAACGCGCTGCTGGAGATGCTGACCGACAGCGGCCGGGTCAGCGTCGAGGAGGCGGCCGGGCGGCTCGACGTCTCCCAGGCCACCATCCGGCGCGACTTCGACCAGCTCGCCCAGCAGCAGATGATCACCCGTACCCGGGGTGGCGCGGTCGCCAACGGTGTCTCCTACGACCTGCCGCTGCGCTACAAGACCGCGAAGCACTCGGCCGAGAAGCAGCGGATCGGCACCGCCGCCGCCGCACTCGTGTCGCCGGGCACCGTGGTCGGTCTCAACGGCGGCACCACGAGCACCGAGGTGGCGCGGGCGCTGGCGGTCCGCCCTGATCTCAACACCAGCGCCGAGGGCGCCCAGCTCACAGTGGTCACGAACGCGCTGAACATCGCCAACGAACTGCTGGTGCGCTCGCGGATGAAGGTGGTGGTGGCCGGCGGCGTGGTCCGGCCGAAGTCGTTCGAGCTGGTCGGCCCGCTCGGCGGGGCGCTGCTGCGCGAGGTCACGCTGGACGTGGCGCTGCTCGGCGTGGACGCGATCGACCCGCAGCTCGGCGCCGCCGCGCACCACGAGGGCGAGGCGGCCATGAACAGCCTCATGGTGGCCCGGGCCAAGCGGGTCGTCGTGATAGCCGACTCGTCGAAGCTGGGTGGGCACGCGTTCGCCCGGATCTGCCCGGTGGACCGGATCGAGACGCTGGTGACCGACTCCGGCGCGGCCCCCGATGTGGTGGCGGCGTTCCGCGACGCGGGCGTGCACGTCGTCTGCGCCTGACCTCTCCCGACACACCGACACTGCATACCGGGTATTGCCTTCGGGTGCATACCGCGTATGGTGTCGCTGACGCCTACTTATCGGGGGAGGTCAGCTGTGTCGGCTGTCCTGGAGATCGAAGGTCTCCGCAAGACGTACCGGAGCCGGAAACGCGGGGTTCGCCACGCGCTCGACGGCTTCGACATGCGAGTGGAAGCCGGCCAGGTGCACGGCTTCCTCGGCCCGAACGGTTCGGGCAAGACCACCACGCTGCGGACGCTGCTCGGCCTGATCAAGCCGAACGGCGGCCGGATGGCCATCCTCGGCCAGGAGCTGCCGCACGCGCTGCCGGCGGTCGCCGGGCAGGTCGGCGCCATCGTGGAGAGTCCGCAGTTCTTCCCGCACTTCACCGCGCGGGACACGCTCGGCCTGCTCGCCCAGGCCGGTGAGCTGCCCAAGCAGCGCGTGGACGAGGTGCTGGAGCTGGTCGGGCTGCGCGACCGGGCCGGCGAGCGGGTCAAGACCTACTCGCTCGGCATGAAGCAGCGCCTTGCTGTCGCCTCCGCGCTGCTCAAGAACCCCAAGCTGCTGATCCTCGACGAGCCGGCGAACGGCCTCGACCCGGGCGGCATCCGGGAGATGCGCGGGCTGATGCGGGAGCTGTCCGAGGCCGGGATGACAGTGGTGCTCTCCAGCCACATCCTGGGCGAGATCCAGCTCATCTGCGACTCGGTCACCATCATCTCGCTCGGCCGCCGGGTCGCGTTCGGGCCGGTCGACCAGGTGCTCGCGGCCCACTCCCAGGGCGCCGTGCGGGTACGCCTGGAGGCGGTCGACGACCTGCCCCAGGCCGCCGACGCGCTCACCCGGGCCGGGGTCCAGGTGGCCGCCGAGCCGGACCACCTGATGCTGTCCGGCGTGGACAAGCCGGCCACCGTCAGCCGCCTGCTCGCCGAGCAGGGCCTGTACGTCAGCGAGCTCACCCCGGTCGCTGTCGACCTGGAGAGCGTCTTCCTCGAACTGACCGCCACCGCGCCGGTCCCCGGCCAGCACCGTCAGGTCGATCAGTCCGCCAAGGTCGACCAGACCGGCACCGCAGGAGGTTGGGGCGCATGAGCCTGTTCGTCACCGAGCTGCGCCGGCTCGGCAAGCGCCGGGTGACCCGGCTGATGCTCGTGCTGCTGGTGCTCGGCCTGGCCACCGTCGCGACCGCGTTCAGCTTCTCCAGCGAGAAGCTCTCGCCCGCCGCCGTGGCCGAGGCCGAGGCCAAGGCGAACAACGACTACCAGTCCGCGATGACGGACTGGAAGCGCACCGTCGCGGAGTGCGAGGCGGCCCAGGCGCGCGGCGAGAAGACCGAGGAGCGGTACGGCCCGAACTGCGGCAAGGACTACCAGCCGCAGCCCGACATGTTCGAGGCGAAGTGGTACCTGCCGTACCAGTTCGACTTCCGGGCCGAGTTCCCCCTGTTCATCGCCGTGTTCGCCGCCTCCGTGGCGCTGTTCGGCTTCATCGTCGGTGCCTCCTTCGTGGGTGCCGAGTGGAACACCGGCGGAATGATGAACCTGCTGCTCTGGCGGCCGAAGCGGCTGACCGTGCTGGGCACGAAGCTGGCCGCCCTGCTCACCACCGTCTTCGGCCTGACCGTGGTGCTCGGCGCGCTCTGGACGGCGGCGTTCTGGCTGATCGCCGGCCAGCGCGGCAGCACCGCGAAGATGACCGCCGGAGTGTGGCAGTCGATCGGCCTGGACGGGCTGCGGGCGCTGGGGATGACGCTGCTCGTGGCGGCGGTCGGGTTCGCGCTGGCCTCGCTCGGCCGGCACACGGCGATGGCGCTCGGCGCGGCGGTGGGCATCTTCGCGGTGAGCGAGATCGGCATCCGGATCGCGGTGGCGGTGCTCGGCGTCCAGTTCGGTGACCGGTACGTGCTGTCCACGTATGCCCAGTCGTGGTTCCTGAAGCAGGCGGAACTGTTCGACTACGACACCTGCCAGTTCTCCCAGGGCGCCTGCGAGCCTGCGACGTACGTGGTCACCTGGCAGCAGTCGGCCCTGGTGTTCGGCGTGGCCCTGGTGGGTGCGCTCGTGGCCGCGTTCTGGACGATGCGACGGCGGGACATCGCCTGACCTGGTCCGCGCCGCCGGCTCCCCCCGGCGGCGCGGACCCCGCGTCCGATGCGGCCGAGGGCGGCCCTGGTTACGCTGGGGCTTCCCCGGCCGGCGCGCTCCGCGTGCCGGTCACCCGCCGTCGGAGAGGAGCGTCATGTCCGCCGACGCCTCGCAGCGGGCTGCCGTCGACCGGTCCGGCCCGGCAGCGGGTACGCGCCACGCGGGCGGGACCGTTCCGCCGCCGCGCACCGCTCCGCCCGTCGAATCCACGGCACCCTCGGAGCCGTCGGAGTCCGCTCGGCCCGCCGAGCCCGCCGCCGCCGGGCCCGCCTCGCCGCCCGTCGAGTCCGCCGCGCCGGTCGAGCAGGCCGGTCCGGATGCGGCAGATGCGACCGGTGCGGGCACGACGCCCGCCGGCCTCACCGAGCGGGAGCAGCGGATCCTTGCCTTCGAGGCGCAGTGGTGGAAGCACGCCGGCGCCAAGGAGCAGGCCATCCGGGACACCTTCGGGCTCTCCGCGACCCGCTACTACCAACTCCTCAACGCCCTGCTCGACCACCCGGCCGCGCTCGCCGCCGAGCCGCTGCTGATCGGCCGGCTGCGCCGGCTGCGGTCGTCGCGCGCCCGCAACCGGCGTCGCTGACCGGCGTCACTTCTCGTACGTGCGCAGCCCGTTGCCGATGGCGAAGAACGTCGGCGCCCACTCGCCGATGAAGATGCCCCAGCGGTCCGCTCGCGCCACCCCGGCGCGCTCCATGTGCTTCGAGAGGAACCAGCTGGTGACCGAGAGGCCGATGCTGACGAATCCGGCGAGGTAGGCGTGCTCCGCCCGGATGCCACCTTCGTGCAACCGCTCCAACATGTCGTACCCCCTGTCACCGGGACCGACCCGGTCGCGTCCGACGCTACCGAAGGTCCGGAGAAGATGACGCACGGTTACCACGATCGGGGTCGGCGGCGGATGACCGGGCGCGGTCCGGGTAGGCGGTCGGCGACGACGAACGGAGGCCGACGATGGGGGCACCAGACCGCCGGTACGCGATCGGCAGCAGCCCGGCCCGTCCGGCCGCGCAGGCGCCGGTGATGCGGGTGCGTTCCGCCTCCGACCCGGCTCTCGGCCGGCCGGAGAACGAGGACGTGGTCTTCCGGTTCGGCCCGCTCGTCGGCGTCCTCGACGGGGCCACGGTGCCCGAGGGATTCGACACCGGCTGCGCGCACGGTCCCGCCTGGTACGTCCGGCACCTGGCCGCCCGGATCGGCCTGGCGGTCGCGGCCCGTCCCGCCGCCACGCTGATGAGCAGCCTCGCGGCGGCGATCCTCGCGGTACGGGCCGACCACGGCGGGATGTGCGACCTCGACCATCCGGGCACCCCGTCGTCCACCGTCTGCCTGCTCCGGCACAGCGGCGACCGGGTCGACCACCTGGTGCTCTGCGACAGCCCGCTGGTGCTCGACACCGACCGGGGGATCGAGGTGGTCACCGACGACCGGCTCGCGGACGCGGTGGCGGACCTGCGTCGCAGCGCCGCCGAGCTGCCCGACGGCGACACCGACCCGGCCACCCGGTTCCGGCGCGCCACGACCGTGCAGCGGGCCCGGATGAACCGCACCCACGGCTACTGGGCGGCGGCGAGCGACCCGGACGCCGCGTACCACGCGCTCACCGGGACGCTTCCGCTGCGCGGTCCGGGTGCGCTGCGGCGGGCCGCGCTGCTCAGCGACGGCGCCTCCTGCGCTGTCGACCAGTTCGGCCTGTTCGACTGGGCCGGGCTGCTGGAGGTGCTGACGGTGGAGGGCCCGGACGGGCTGATCGACCGGGTCCGGGTGGCCGAGCGGGACCATCCGGACCGGCTGCGGCGACGCAAGCGCACCGACGACGCGTCGGCGGTGCTCTGCGAGTTCGACAGTCGGCCGTGACCACGCTCACGCCGGAAGAACCGGTCGGATGACAACGCAGCGTGAGGCGGGAACACCCCGGGGGTACGACCGGACGAGGCGGTCGGCCATAGCGGCAATCCCTCCCCAAAGGGGTGGACGACCCGGACCACGCGCGGCAGACTGCGCGACGTGACGGGTGCTGTACGGCTGGAGCCGGTGGACGAACGGAACCTGGAACCGTTGCTCTCCGTAGCGGCGGCTGAGGCGGAACCGGAGGACGTCATGCCTCCGGTGGACGCCCCGGCGGGCTGGTCGCTGGCCCGCCGTGACGCGTTCCGCGAGTTCCACCGCGCCAGCCTCGGCGGGCTGAACGGCCCGACCGGCACCGCCATGTACGCGATCGTCTCCGGCGGTGAGGTGGTCGGCATGGTGCGGATGACCCGCCGGGACGAGCCGGGCACCGTGGAGACCGGGATGTGGCTCGGCCGGTCCGCACGGGGCCGGGGCCTGGGTGCGGCCGCGCTGCGGCAGCTGCTGCACGCCGCCGCGGCGGCCGGGATGCACACGGTGGTCGCGGACACCACGCCGGACAACGCGGGCGCGATCTCGGTGCTGCGCAAATGCGGCGCGGAATTGCGTGAGGAAGACGGAAAACTGCACGCCCGAATGTCGCTGGATTCCGCCCTGCCGATCCGCTGACCCGCTTCTCCCCGCATTCACCCCGACCGCGTTTCTCCTGCTCAGCTCTGCCTAGCTGGGCGATTTTGCGCTCCTGCGGAAATGTTTTGCCAATGGGATGACGGGTACTGCCCGCCTCTCCGGGAGCGCGACGTCCGCCTCCCGGGGAGCGCGAAGGAGTGCGGATGAAAAGCGGAGCACGAGTGGCGTTGGCGGTGGGATTCGGCTACCTGCTGGGTCGCCGCAAGAAGATGCGTACCGCGCTGACGCTCGCCGCGGCGGTCGCCGCCGGGCGGGCCAGCCAGCGCCCGGGGGGCCTCAAGCAGCTCGGCGCGAACCTGGTCGCCGCGAACCCGCAACTGCGTAACCTCGGCGGGCTGGGCCCGCCGCTGGTGGCCGCCGGGCGGGCTGCCGCGACCGCCGCCGCCGGCAACGGCATCGACGCCATCGGCGGACGCCTGCGCGGGGGTGCCGACGCGTTGCGCCGCAGGAGCGGCACGGGCCGGCCGGACGCCGAGCGTTCCGCGCCCGACGAGGAGCCGGAGCTGGACGACCAGCCCGACGCGCCGGTGCCCGCCCGAGCCGATCGGGGGCGGTGAGTCGTGGCGACGAGCAACCTCACCGACCGGGTACGCGACGAGATCGGCGGCGAGCTGCGCAACCTCGCCACGGCCCTCGGTGAACGCGCCGTGCAGGCGGTCACCGATCGGGTCACTGATGCCACCGGGCGGCTCAGCGAGTACGCGAAGCAGGGCGGCGATCCGGGCCTGGTCGCCGCGGCCACCGGCGCGCAGCGGCTCGCCGGTGGCGCCTCCCCGGTGACTGCCATGTTCCATGCCGGCGTGGCCGGCGGTAAGGAGAAGCTGATGGCGGCGTTCGGTCGCAAGGGTGGCCGGGACGGCGGCAAGACGCTCAAGGTCACCAACATCGTCGAGGCCGTCGAGGTCGGCGTGCCGGTCCGGGTCGCCTACAACCAGTGGACGACGTTCGGTGACTTCCCGAGCTTCATGAAGAAGGTCGAGCAGGCCGACTGCGACGCCGACGAGAAGATGACCTGGAAGGCGCAGGTGCTCTGGTCGCACCGGACCTGGGAGTCGACGATCGTCCGGCAGATCCCGGATCGGCTGATCCACTGGCGGTCCAAGGGCGAGAAGGGCTCGGTCGACGGCACGGTGAGCTTCCACGAGGTCGGCCCGGACCTGACCCGGATCCTGGTCGTGCTGGAGTACCACCCGCAGGGCTTCTTCGAGCACACCGGCAACCTGTGGCGCGCCCAGGGCCGCCGGGTCCGGCTGGAGCTGAAGCACTTCGTCCGGCACGTGATGACCCGGACCGTGCTCGACCCGGACGCGGTCGAGGGCTGGCGCGGCGAGATCGAGGACTCCCAGGTCGTCAAGGACCACGAGACCGCGCTGCGGGAGGAGCGGGGAGACAGCGGGCCGTCGGACGACGAGTACGCCGCCTACGACGAGGGCAACGACTTCGACGACGACGAGTACGCCGGCGAGCCGGTCCGGACCGAGCCGGAGCGTGCCCGCAGCCGGACGGCAGGCGGGCAGCGCGAACCCGAGCGCCGCCGCCGTGTCCCGCAGCGGCCCCGCCGCCCGGCCACCCGCCGCCGCGACGAGCGCTGACCGGAGGCGGCCGGTTCGTCAGGACCGGCCGGCGGCGTACGACTCCAGGTGCGCGAGCTGCACCGGGTCCAAGGAGGGGCGGACCCGGTTCCGGGCCGCCTCGACGTGCGCGGCGGTCACCGTGCTCGCCTCCAGCGACTCCCGCATGGCCGCCAGCGCCGCCTCCCGGACCAGCGCGGCGCAGTCGGCGGCGGAGAAGCCGTCCAGCTCGGCGCCGAGCGCGTCGAGGTCCACGTCCGGCGCGAGCGGGACGTCCCGGGCGGACGCGCGGAGGATCTCCGTACGGGCCGGACCGTCCGGCGGCGGCACGTAGACCAGCCGTTCCAGCCGGCCGGGACGCAGCAGCGCCGGGTCGACCAGCTCAGGGCGGTTCGTCGCGCCGACCACGACCACGTTGCGCAGCGCCTCCACCCCGTCCAGTTCGGTCAGCAGCGCCGCCACCACCCGGTCGGTCGTACCGCCGTCGGTGGCCTGCCCGCGTACCGGGGCCAGCGCGTCCACCTCGTCCAGGAACACCAGCGTGGGCGCGGCCTGGCGGGCACGGCGGAAAAGCTCCCGGACCGCCCGCTCGCTCTCACCCACCCACTTCGAGAGCAGCTCCGCGCCCTTCACCGACAGCACGTTCGCCCGCCCGGAGCCGGCCAGCGCGGTCACCAGGTAGGTCTTGCCGCAGCCGGGCGGACCGTAGAGCAGCACCCCGCGCGGCGGCGTCACGCCCAGCCGGGCGAACGTGTCCGGGTAGGTGAGCGGCCACAGCACCGACTCGGTGAGCGTCTGCTTGACCTCGTGCAGCCCGCCCACGTCGTCAAGCGTCACCGACGCCAGCTCCAGCGTGGACGCGGACATCGTGGTCGGCCGGACCACCTCCAGCGCGGCGGTGAAGTCGGCCATCGCCACCGTCGGCGTCTCCGCCGTCTTCTGGCGCAGCGCCGCGCGGACCCCGGCTTCGCGGACCAGCGCCGCCAGGTCCGCCGCGACGAAACCGGGGGTACGGGCGGCCACCTCGTCCAGCCGGACGTCACCGGCGAGCGGCACCTCACGGGTCAGCACAGTCAACTGTTCCCGGCGCAGCGCCACGTCGGGCAGCGGCACGGTGATCCGCAGCGCGAGCAGGTCCGGGCCGCGCAGCGCCGGATCGACCGCCTCGGGGCGTCCGCTGGTGCACACCACTGCGGCACCGGCCCGCAGCGTCTCGGCCACCACCTGCCGGAACACGGTGGCCAGCGGGCCCGGCTCGTCGGCCGGTGCGATCGACTCCACGTCGGTGACCAGCAGCACGGCCGGACCGCCGGCGCGTACCGCCGAGGCCGCCTCGCGCAGCCGGCGGGCCGCCGCGTCGTTGCTGAGCGCGGCCAGCTCGGGCGCCCAGAGCGGCCGTACGCCCGCGCCGACCTTGGCGGCGACGGCACGCACCAGCGCGGACTTGCCCGAGCCCGCCGGGCCCTCGACCAGCACGCCGAGCGAGACGGTGGTGCCGAGCCGGCCCAGCACCTCACGGTGGTGGAAGCCCAGGTCTAGCAGCTCGGTCAGCTCCTCGGCCTGGGCGCGCAGGCCGGGCAGCTCGTCCACGTCGGGCGCGTCCTCCGGGCCGAGCAGGTCGGTGTCGGGTTCCGTCCCGGGCGGCGTGGCGGGGGCGGAGACGCGCACGGTGGAGGCGGCGGACGCCGGGCCGGAACCGCGGGTGGCGGGACCGTGTTCCCAGCCCACCACCGTGTCCATGGTGACGAGCGCGCCGACCGCCGGTTCGGCCGACACGACGGTGAGCAGCGTGCTCGTCCAGGCGTACCCGACGGAACTTGCCAGACTGCGCCGCGCGGCCTCGATCAGGCCGCGCACGGCGGCGTCCGGCAGCACGTCCTGCGGCAGCAGCGAGACGTCGTCCCCGGCGGTGACCACCTTGCCCAGCAGCGCGAGCCGCAGCATCTCCGGCGGCACCGCGGCGACCACAGCGGCCGGGCCGGACAGGGTCAGCCGGCGTGCCGGGGTCGCGGGCAGTGGGCTCACCGTGACCTGGCCGCCGGCCCGCAGGCCGAGGTTGCCCAGCAGCAGGTCGTCGGCGTGCAGCAGGGCGCCGCTGGTGCTCGGCTCGGCGGCGGCCGCGATGCCGGCGGTGACCCGGCGGCCGGTCAGACGGACCGGGTCGCCGGGGCGCAGTGCCAGCGCGGTGAGCACCTCGGGATGCAGGCGCACCACGCCGCGGCGGGCGTCGAGCGCGGCCGGCCGCAGCGTCGCGGTCAGGGTCAGGTCGGGTTCGGCCACCCGCCGACAGTAGCCGCCCCGATCATCGGGTGCCGGTCAGCGCGGGCCCGGATCGTCCAGCAGCGAGGGGTCGCGGCGGATCATCTCGGCCAGCCGGGCCGCCGGGTCGGACTCCAGCGGGTCGTGGCCGGGCGCCGGCACCGTCTTCACCGACATGGGCCACGCCGGCGGTGGCGCGGGCGGCGTGGTCGGCCCCACCGTCACCGCCGTGCCGGACCAGGAGACCCGCAGCGGGTACGCCTGCTCGCCCAGTTCCACCCGCAGCGTCACGGCCAGCCCGGGGTGCTCGGCCACCACCCGGCGGACCGCCTCGGCGACCTCCTCGACCGGGTCACGCCGCGGCGGCGCCTCACCGCCGCGCAGCCGGTACGCGCCGTGCCCCGCCCGCCCGTCGCCGGGCTCGTCCGCCGCCTCCGCGGGTACGTCCCGCTCGGGCGTCCCGGCCGCCTCGCCGGGCGTCGGCGCCCGGCGGCGCAGCGCTTCCTCGCGCCGCGCCATCCGGGCCAGTGTCTCGTCCAGATCACCTCTCATGGCGTCCACCCCTTCGCCAGACAACGGATCGAAACGACTGCCGGTTCAGCCTGCCCGGGATCGGGTGGCCCGGTCCAGCGCGCGGTCCAGGACGACGAGCAGGGCGTCCCGCACCGAGAGGCGGTCCCGGGCGTCGAACTGCACCAGCGGCACGTGCTCACCGATCGCCAGCGCCCAGCGGATCGACGGCAGGTCCAGGGCCAGCCGGCCGTCGAAGGCGTTGACGCCCACCGCGAACGGCAGCCCGGACCGCTCGAAGAAGTCGATCGCCGGGTAGCAGTCGTCGAGCCGGGCGCTGTCCACCACCACGAGCGCGCCGAGTGCGCCCCGGGCCAGGTCGTCCCACATGAACCCGAAGCGCGCCTGTCCGGGCGTACCGAAGAGGTAGAGCTTCAGGCTGCGGTCGATGGTCACGCAGCCGAAGTCCATGGCCACTGTGGTGGTGGTCTTGCCGGCGACCCCGCCCGGGTCGTCGATGCCGATGCCGGCGGTGGTCATCTCCGCCTCGGTGGTCAGCGGTGCGATCTCGGAGATCGCGCCGACTGTGGTGGTCTTGCCGACCCCGAAGCCACCGGCGATGAGGATCTTGACCGGGATCGGCGGCCGGGGCGCCGGCACCCGGCTGACGATCGGGGCCGGTTCGGCCGGCGGCACACCCGGCGGCAGGTACGGCAGCGGCGGCGTGGGCGGGGGCGGCGTGGCCCGGCCGATCAGCGGCGCCGGGCCGCCGTAGCGGCTCGGGGCGCTGTTCGCGGCCGGCCCGCCCGTGGCGGCCGCCGGCCATTCAGGAGATCGCACGAAGTCCATCAATCACTCGCAGGATGATGTCGGGATCGAGGGCGTCGTCGACGTCCGCGACGTGCACGTCGAGATGGCCGGCGGCCCGGAGGTCGCCGACCAGCACCCGGGTCACCCCGAAGTGCATCCGGGTCCGGGCGGAGATCTCGGCCACTGAGACGGGCTCGGCGCAGATCGCGACGATCGCCGCCAGCTCCGGGGCCAACCGGGCGGTCACCGCCCACGAGGTGCTGCCCGGACGAGCGGTGACCTGGGTCTCCAGGCCGATCGCCGGGTCACCGTCCACCCGTCCGGAGGTCAGCACGAAGGGGCGTGGGCCGGTCGGCTCCCCGTCGCCCGCGTCCGGCTCCGGCACCGGAGCGGACGCGTTCAGGAAGGGGCGGATCCGGACGCCGGGCTCCGGCTCCGGGTCCGCGCCGGCGGCCCCTGGGATCATTGCTGTACGGCGTTCTTCAGCTCGGCGATCAGACGCGGACTCAGAGCGCCGCCGGCGCGTCCGGCGAACAGCGTCATCTCGTACGCCACGGTGCCCAGGTTGGCAGTGCGGTCGGCGACGACGCCGAGGACCGAGCCGCTGCTGATCGCGCTGATCAGCAGGTATCCCTCGGCCATGTCGACGATCACCCGGTTGAGCGCGCCGAGCGCGTACCAGCTCGCGGCGCCCCCGGCGAGGCTGGTCATGCCGGACACCACGGCGGCGAGCCGTTCCGCGTTGGACCTGTCCTTGATCGCGGACATGGCCATCAGCAGCCCGTCCGAGGAGACCGCGATCGCCTCCATCACCCCGGCGGTGCTGGAGGTGAACGAGTCGAGCAGCCAGTTGAAGGTGCGTGCCTCGGGACTGAGGTCGCCGGTGGTGCTCTGTTCGACGTTCTCGTGGAGGAAGGGGCTGGTCACCGTGATGGGTCCTCTTCGTAGCGGCGGTCGGTACTGACTTCGCGCAGAGCACGGGCGACGCCCGCCTCGAATTCGCTGATCCGGTTGCGGACCTCGACGGGATCGCCGGGGTCGGAACTGGTGGGAGGCGCGGACTGTGCCGGGGAGACGGACAGGTTCGCGCCGGGCACCCGGCGGCTGAGCCGGGGCCGTTCCGTCGCCGGGGGCGTGGGATCGACCGCGCCCTCGGCCCGCCGTACCCCGTCCTGGAACGCCTCGACCAGGGCCCGGACGCTCGACGGATCCGCCGGGACGCCGATCAGCGGACCGCCGGTGGCCGGTGCGGCCGGTCCGGCGGGCGGGGCGGCCGGCAGGTTCGCGCCGGGCACCCGCTGCCGGATCGGCGACCGGGTACCGGGGCGGCCGGCGGGCGGGCCGACCGGGTTGGGCCCGGTCGGCGCCGGCACGGCCGGGGGTGACCCGGCCGGCGCCGGCGGGCGCGCGCCACCCGGTGGCGGCGCGAGCCCCGGGCGGTGCGGTGGCGCGATCCCGGGACCGTGCGGTGGCGCGAGCGCCGGACGGTGCTGCGGCGCGAGGCCCGGACCGTGCTGCGGCGCGACGGCCGGCCCGGCGGGCGGCGGCGCGAGCGCCGGCCCGGCGGACGGCGCCAGAACCGGGTGGGTGACCGGCGGCGTCACTGTCGGGCCGGTCGCCGGCCCGGCGGCCGGGGGAGCGGCCGGGGCCGGGCCGGCGACCGGTGTCGGTGGGGAGAGATGCCCGGGACGCGCCGGTGGTACGGCCGACGGCGGCCAGACCGGCGGCGGACCGCCGGTGGGCGGGCCCTGGTCCTCGGCCGGCTCCGCGCCCTCGGCCTGGTGGCCGAACGCGTTCCACGGGTCGCCGCTGGACATGCTGCGGGTGGCCCGGCTCAGCAGTTCGGCGTCGAAGCCGGCCGGCGCCTCGACGGCCGCCGGCTCCGCCTCGCGGGCGCCGGGTACGGCGGCCCGGCCGGCGCTGACGCCGACCGGTTCGGGACGGCGGATCACGAGCGAGGCGCCCGGGATCTCCAGGGCCGCGGTGACGCCGCCACCGGGGGTGTGGCTCAGCTGGACGCTCCAGCCGTGCCGGCGGGCCAGCCGGCCGACCACGAACAGGCCGAGCACCTCGGTCGGGGCGAGGTCGAGGCGTTCCCGCCGGGTGAACCGGGCGTTCTCCTCGGCCATCCGGTCCCCGGTCAGGCCGATGCCGTGGTCGACCACGACCAGCCGGGCTCCGCCGTCGGTCAGCTCGCCGGTCACCACCACGCGGGTGTGCGGCGGCGAGAACGAGGTGGCGTTCTCCATCAGCTCGGCGAGCGTCAGCACCAGGTCACCGGCGATGGCGGGGGCCGCCGCCACGCCGGGCGGGACCTCCACGTCCACGCGGGTGTAGTCCTCGATCTCACCGAGCGCGAGCCGGACCACGTCGGCCAGCGGCACCGGGGCCACGTGGCCGTCCGAGCCGGTGGCGCCGGAGAGCACCACCAGGCTGCCCGCGTTGCGGCGCAACCGGCTGGAGATGTGGTCGAGCCGGTACAGGTGCTCCAGACGGCCGGGGTCGGTCTCCTGCCGTTCCAGCCGGTCGATGAGCGCGATCTGGCGGCCGACCAGGTTCTGCGTACGGCGGCCGACGTGGCCGAACATCTGCGCCACGTTGCGCCGGCCGGCGACCTGCCGCTCGACCAGCCGGGCGGCGGTGTGCTGCACCCGGTCGAACGCGCGGGCCAGGTCGCCGATCTCGTCCCGGGCGCTTACCTCCACCGGGTCGAGGCGTACCGGGGGGACCGTCTCGGACTCGTCGTCGGCGACGCGGGTCAGTTCGGCCTCGGTGACCCGGGCGACCCGTTCGGCGGAGCGGGTGAGCCGGCTCAGCGGCCGGGCCACCGTCCGCGCAACGGTCATGCTCAGCAGCACCACGACGAGCAGGATCGCCGCCGCCGCGAGGCTGACCAGCCAGGCCGCGGTCAGCGCCTCCCGTTCCCGGGCGCGGGTCTCCGCGATGACGTCCGCGACGACCTTCTTCTCCACGAACTGGCCCAGCGTGATCATCGACCGGGCCGAGGGGAACAGCACGTCCAGCGGCACCGGCGCGATCGCGCCCTCCGGGTCGCGGAGGCTGTCCACCAGGAACGTCGGGCTGGTGCGGGCGGCCACCGCGGCGTCGTCCAGTTGGGCCACCTTGAGCTGCTCGGGCGTGATCAGCTTGCGGAACCGCCGGTTGTCGACGTTGAGCGCCGCCATGCAGGCCACGAACGCCCGGGCGACCTGCGGATCGCCTGTGGCCTTGACCAGCACGATCTGGGTGGTGCACGAGCTGAGGGCCTCGTCGACGCGCAGCAGCGCGTCGAGGGCGAGCACCTGCCGCCCGGCGGCGGTGTCGGTGTCCACCCGGAAGGGCAGCCGCAACGCGTCGATCAGGGCGGTGTCGACCTCGCCGAACACGGTCAGGATCTGCTGCGGCGTGGCCCGGCCGGCGAGCGTGGCGTTGCGGACGTCCTCCAGCCGGCGTACCCCGTCGAGGCTCTCGCGGACGGCCGCGGGGAGCGGCTCGGCGCGCAGGTCGGCGACCCGGTCGTCGACTGTGGCCGACTTCTGGATCAGCTCGGTGCGGCTCACCCGCCGCAGCAGCAGGCCGATCGAGAGCAGGCGTTCCTGCTGGAGGTCCTGGACCAGGCTGCCGACCCGGCTGGCGACGCGGACGGTCTCGGCGGTGTCGGCGGCCTGCCGGGCGGCGGTCACCCGGTCGATGACGACCGGTACGGCCAGGCCGACCATGCTGAGCAGCGGAATGATCACCAGCAGGGCGAGCTTGCCCCGGATGCGTAACCTACCGAGCAGCATCGAACGGCCTCCACCGGTCGGCGTCGCCACCGTGTCCCACGGCGACCGGCTGGCGGTCGTCCTCGGGCACGGCGGGCGGCGGGGCGGGGTGGGCCGCCGGGGCGGCCCCGGCCGGTTCCCGGCGGGACGGGGTGGCCCGGGAGCGGTCCCGGCGCAGCGCGGCCACGTGCAGCGCGACGATGCCGGCGATCAGCAGCACCGCCGCTCCGGCGGCGATCCGGCCCAGCAGCCGGTCCCGCTCCAGGGTGTCGAGCCGCTCCCGCAGCAGTGCGTCGAGCTGGTCGAGGATGACCGTACGGAGCTGCTTGGCGGCGTTCTGCGCGCTGATCCCGGCTTTTGTGAGCTGGTCGGTGCCCGGCGCGGACCGGCCGGCGCCGGGCGCCGAGTAGACGGCGAACGTCTCCAGGGACCGCTGGTAGGTGTCCAGCGGGGTGAGCACGTTGGCGCCCAGGTCGGTGCTCTCCGAGCTGTCCACCGCCGAGCGCAGGTCGGTGACCAGGTCGGTGGCCGGACCGAGCGCGGCGACCCGCAGCTCGGCCAGCTCGGCGCCCACCCGCGCGCGCTCGGCGGCGGGGCGCTTGGCGGACAGCCGGGCCAGGTCGACGAGCCGCCCGGCCAGCACCGTCGCGGTGGGCAGGTCCCCGCCGATGCCGTCCTGGAGGAAGAACGAGTCGGAGCGGGGGTCGCGGATCAGCCCGGAGCTCTCCCGCACCTTGCGGTAGAGGGCCAGCAGCAGGTCGGACGCCTCGCCGTAGGCCCGGTACGCCGCCTCGGGGTCACCGATGCCGCGGTCCGGCAGCGCCTCCAGCTTGGCCCGCAGCCCGGCCCAGCGTTCGTGGGTGCGCAGCTCGTCACCGACGGCGTTGTCCACCTCCGCGACGCCCTCGATGGCGGCGGCGAGCGAGGCCCGGGAGACCGCCCCCTCGGCGACGGCGATGGCCTGGGCCTCCACCAGCGTGTCGGTGACCGGCCCGAGGGCGCGCAGGTAGCGGACGCCGAGCCGCTCCCGGCTCACCAGGTCGTGGTCGTCGGCGAAGTCGCGCTCGGCCTGGATGAAGATCAGCCCGAGCGGGGCCAGCAGCGCCAGCACCAGAACCAGGGTGAGCGTACGGCCCGGTACGGCGGGCCGCCGACGGACCCGCGACGCGGGGACTGTCATGTGTTCTCCTCCGGCGACGGCGGGGCGATCGGTGCCCCGGGAGGTCGCCGTACGCAGTCCCGTGCACCGGACCGGAAAAGTAGCCGAACCGGACGCGCGTGAGACCTCGGCCGATGAGTCGGCTTCACGTCAGTCCATTTTGGGTGACCCTGTGTCAGGGCGAAAGGTACGTAGCGTGTGATCGAGTTGCCGAGAAATGACATCGACGATGGTTTGCGCCTGTAGATGTGAATTCACGTGATCCGAATACGTCCCGCTGGGATGCTCTGGACCTTTGGCGGATGACGGACGCTACGCGACGATCGGCGCAACCGGACAGACGTACGGCGGATCTCAGCGAATGCTCAGCCGCCGGCCCGTACCGTGTGCCGCATGAGATCAACCGCCGCGCGGCTCCGGCGCGCCCTGGCCGGCCATCCGCGCCGCATCGTCGCCGCGGTGGCGGTGGTCGTCCTCGTCGCCGCCGCGCTGGTCTGGACGGCCCGGCCGCGGGGTGACGACTTCCGGACCGAGGCGGCGCTGGTGACCGTACGCTCCGGGCCCTCCGGTGACGAGCCCGTCGACCTGGACACCACGCTCTACCTGCCGGCCGATGCCTCGTCGTCGAAGCGGGTACCGGCGGTGCTGCTGGCGCACGGCTTCGGCGGCACCAAGGACTCGGTCCGCTCGGACGCCGAGGACCTGGTCACCCGCGGGTACGCGGTGCTCACCTGGACCGCCCGCGGCTTCGGGCGCAGCGGCGGCCAGATCCACCTGGACAACCCCGACTACGAGGTGCGGGACGCGCAGCGCCTGCTCGACCGGCTCGCCGAGCGCCCGGACATCCGCCTCGACGCGGCCGGCGACCCCCGGGTCGGTGTGGTGGGCGGCTCGTACGGCGGCGGCCTGGCCCTGCTGCTCGCCGCGCAGGACCAGCGGATCGACGCGATCGTCCCGATGATCACCTGGAACGACCTGTCCCGCGCCTTCCTGCCCGAGAGCAGCGGCCGGCAGCCCACCGACGGCGTGTTCAAGAAGGGCTGGGCGGGCATCTTCTTCGGCGGCGGCGGAAACGCCGGCTCCGGTCCGGCCGGGCTCTCCGGGGCCACCGCCGCCGCGCCGGAGGGCGCGCCCGAGTCGGCCGGCCCGCCGAGCCCGCAACCGGGCGCCGGGCCGGGCACCGGTTCCGGTCGCGCGCCGGCCGGCGCCGCCGACCCGTCCTGCGGGCGCTTCGCGGCCGACGTCTGCGCCGCGTACCTGCGCATCGCCACCACCGGCCGGGCCGACGCGGCGGCGGTCGAGCTGCTGCGCCGGTCGTCGCCGGCCGGCGTGCTGGACCGGATCAAGTCGCCGACGCTGCTGGTGCAGGGCGAGGCGGACACGCTGTTCCCGCTGGCCGAGGCGGACGCCAACGCCCGGGGCATCGCGGCGGCCGGCACGCCGGTACGGGTCGCCTGGTTCACCGGCGGCCACGACGGCGGCTCCGGACCCACCTCCGACTCCGACCGGGTGAAGTTCCTGACCGCGCAGTGGCTCGACCACTACGTCAAGGGTGACGGAGCTGCCCCCGGCGACACGTTCACGTTCTCCCGGATCGCCGGCTTCGACGCGCTCGACCGGGGCCTGGTCGCCACCGGTTTCCGTACCGCCGACTATCCGGGACTGGCCGGCCAGGACCGGCGCGAGGTGACGCTCGCCGGGCCGCCGCAGCCGGTCGCCGTACCGCCGAACGGCAACCCGGCGGCGATCTCCTCGGTGCCGTTCGCTGGTGCGCTCGGCTCGCTGCTGGACGGCGTCGCCGGTGACATCCCCGGCCAGCACGCCCGCTTCGAGTCGGCGCCGCTGGACGAGCCGGTCGACGTGGTGGGCGCGCCCACGGTGCGGATCAGGGCCGCCTCACCGACCGGCGAGGCGGTGCTGTTCGTGAAGCTCTACGACGTCGACCCGCAGGGCGCCGCCACGCTGCCGTCCGGCCTGGTCGCGCCGGTGCGCCTGACCGGCCTGCCGGCCACCGTCGACGCGGCCACGCCGGTCACCGTGACGCTGCCGGGGATCGTCCGGCGGGTCGAGGCCGGGCACCGGTTGCGGCTCGTGGTGGCGACGTCGGACCAGGCGTACGCCTCGCCGGCCGAACCGGCCGTGCACACGGTGGCGCTCGCCGACGGGCCGCTGACGCTGCCCACAGTCGACTCCACGCCGATCCCCACCACCGCGACGATCTGGCGCTGGGCGCTCGCCGGCCTGCTCGCCGCGATCGTGGCCGGGCTCGTCGTGGTCGTGCTGCTCACCCGCCGCCGGCACCGCCGCCAGGACGACTCCGTGCACCCGGAGTACGCGGGCGTCCCGCTCGCCGTGCGCAACCTGCGCAAGGAGTACGCGGACGGCTTCGTCGCGGTCTCCGACGTCGACTTCGAGGTGCACCCCGGTCAGGTGGTCGGCCTGCTCGGACCCAACGGGGCGGGCAAGACCACCACGCTGCGGGTGCTGATGGGGCTGACCCAGCCCACGGCCGGAGAGATCTACGTCTTCGGGCACCGGCTGGTGCCGGGCTCGCCGGTGCTGTCCCGGATCGGCGCGCTGGTCGAGGGGCCGGGCTTCCTGCCGCACCTGTCCGGCCTGGACAACCTCAAGGCGTACTGGCGGGCCACCGGCCGCCCGTGGGAGGACGCGCACTTCGACGAGGCGCTGGAGATCGCCGGCCTGGGCGACTCGGTGCACCGGCGGACGAAGAAGTACAGCCACGGCATGCGGCAGCGGCTGGCCATCGCCCAGGCCATGCTCGGCCTGCCCGAGCTGCTGGTGCTGGACGAGCCGACGGACGGGCTGGACCCGCCGCAGATCGCCGAGATGCGCCGGGTGCTCCAGCGCTACGCCACCGACGGCCGGGCGGTGCTGGTCTCCAGCCACCTGCTGGCCGAGGTGGAGCAGACCTGCACGCACGCGGTGGTGGTGAACAAGGGGCGGATCGTGGCGTCCGGCCCGGTGGAGGACATCGTCGGCGAGTCGCCGAGCGTGCTGTTCGAGGTGAGCGACCCGGACGCGGCCCGGACGGTGCTCGACCGGCTCGACGGCGTACGGGTGCTGCCCGACACCGAGGGCGGTCTGGTGGTCGACACCAACGGCACCGCCCGCAGCGAGGTGGTGGCCGAACTGGTCCGCGCCGGCATCGGGGTGGACCGGGTGGTGCCCCGGCGCCGCCTGGAGGACGCGTTCCTCGCCCTGGTGGGCGAGAACTCTCGGGGAAGCGGGGACCGGTGATGGCGGGTTCGTCTGTGGCATCGTCGCCTGGTGGCGGCACGTCCGGTACGGCGGCGCCGGGCGCGGGCGGGGCGGCGGCCGGTTACCGGCCCTCGGCCACGCTCCCGTTCGCCGCGGAGTTTCGGCGGCAGGCGTCGCGCCGGCGTACCCAGCTCGCGCTGGGGTTCATGGTGCTGCTGCCGCTGATCATCCTGGTGGCGTTCCAGTTCGACGCCGGGGACGACGACGGCGGCGGGCGGGGCGAGTTCTCCAGCCTGGCCGACCTGGCCACCTCGGGCGGGCTCAACTTCACCCTGTTCTCGATCCTGGTGTCCGCGTCGTTCCTGCTGGTCGTGGTGGTGGCGCTGTTCTGCGGCGACACGGTGGCGAGCGAGGCGAGCTGGGGCAGCCTGCGCTACCTGCTGGCGGTGCCGGTGCCCCGGGCCCGGCTGCTCGCGGTGAAGCTGGTGGTGGCGCTCGCGTACTCGGGGCTGGCCCTGCTGTTGCTGGCCGGCACCGCGCTGCTCGCCGGCACGCTCCGGTACGGCTGGAAGCCGCTGAGCAGCCAGGTCTCGGCCGAGCTGGCGCCTGCAGACGGGTTGCTGCGGTTGCTCGGCGTACTCGGTTATCTCGCGGTCGTGCTGCTGGTGGTCGCCGGGCTGGCGTTCCTGCTGTCGGTGACCACGGACGCCGCGCTGGGTGCGGTCGGCGGGGCGGTGCTGCTGTGGATCCTCTCCAGCATCCTGGACCAGATCACCGCGCTGGGCGGGCTGCGCAACCTGCTGCCGACCCACTACAGCAGCGCCTGGCTGGGGTTGCTGTCCACGCCGATGCAGACCGACGACGTGGTCAAGGGCGCGTTCTCGGCGGTCGTCTACGCCACGCTGTTCTGGGGTCTGGCCTTCTGGCGCTTCACCCGCAAGGACGTCACGAGCTGAGGTGACCGGACGGGGTCGCGGCGGGGCGGCCGGGCCCATATCATGGGAGCGTTCCCATGAGATTGTCCCGCCTGCAAAGATATCGATTAACATCTATCAATAGTCCCGCCATCCTGGACGGCGTCCGCCACCCGTACCAGGAGGTTTCCCATGATCCCGGCGCAGCTGAAGGCCCCCGCGCTGTCCCTGTTCCGCATCGTCACCGGCCTGCTCTTCCTCTGCCACGGCGCCGCCTCGATATTCGGCGTCTTCGGCGGCAATCCGGCCACCGGCGGCGCTGTCCCGTTCGCCACCTGGCCCGGCTGGTGGGCGGCGCTGATCCAGCTCGTGTGCGGCGCGCTGGTGCTCGTCGGCCTGTTCACCCGGCCGGCCGCGCTGCTCGCCTCCGGTTCGATGGCGTACGCGTACTTCGTGGTGCACCAGCCGCACCACCTGATGCCGATGCAGAACGGCGGCGAGCTGGCCGCGCTCTTCTGCTGGTCGTTCCTGCTGGTCGCGGTGCTCGGCCCGGGCAACTGGGCGATCGACGCGCTGCTGGCCCGCCGCAACGCCGTCCCGGCCGAGCGCGCCGCCGCGCCGGCCTCGGTCCCGGTCTGAGCGTCCGCGCCGAACCAGATCCCGGTCGGGGCGCTCCCGTGCCGGGTTCTGGTTCTACAGCGGATTGACCGGCGGCGTCGTGGGCGGCGTTGGGGCGGCCGGCGTGGGCGTGCCGGCCGGGCCGGGCTCCCGGCGCTTCCACGCGCTGACGCCCAGCCGGCCGGTGTTGCCGAGGTCGATCGGCCCGTCCAGGGCGACCGGGTACGCCGGCCGGCCGGCCACCGGCGCGACGTCGAGTTCGGTGCCGTCCGTCGCCACCACTGTCGGGTCGGTGACCAGGTTCCGCCAGATCAACGCCGCGCCGGCCCGCTCGCCGGGGGCCAGCACGATCCGGGTGGGCGGGTGGTCGAAGCCGGAGGTGATCGGCTTGGCACCCGGGATGATCCGCACCTCGATCGGGTCGCCGTCGGCGTCCCGGAGCGTGACCGCCGGATAGCCACGCAGCTCGTACGGCTGGTCGCCGCAGTTGAGCAGGTCCAGGCCCATCGCCCGCAGCCCCATCGCGGCGCTCACGCCCAGCTCGGTGATCGCGATGCCCTCGGGGGAGCAGGTGGCGGCGGGTGCCGGCCCGGCCGTGGAGGCGCCCGGTCGCGGCGGCACCGTGGTCAGCGGGTCGACACCGGTGAGGGGCGGGTCGGGCAGCCGCCCGTCGGCGGGCCCCTGCGCCGGGGCGCAGGCGGTCAGCAGCGCCATGCCGGTGAGGGCGCCGATCAGGCGCGCCGGTCTCCGCATCCGGCGATCATGCCACTCCGTCGCGCTCGGCGATGACCGCGTCGAGCAGGCCCGGGTAGACGCGGTCCAGTTCCTCGCGGCGCAGCCGAACGTAGCGGGTGGTGCCGGCGACCCGGGTGCGGGTCAGGCCGGCCTCCCGCAGCACCTTGAGGTGGTGGCTTCGGGTCGCCTTGGAGACACCGAACTCGAACGAGCCGCAGGCGTGTTCTCCGCCCGGCGCGAGCGCGCGCACGATCTGCAGCCGGACGTCGTCGGCCAGCGCCGCCAGGACGGCGGTGACGGGCACCTCGCGCAGCTCGGGTTCGTGCAGCTCCATGTGACAACGATAACCCATGTTCGACAATCGTCGAACAAGTTCCTAGAGTCGGGGCGTTGGTTCGACGGTACTCGAACATAGGAGCTGCGATGCGATCCCGTCACGCCACCCTCCCGATCTTCGCCGTGGTCAGCTGGGGCGTCATGTTCCCCGTGCTCGCCAGCGCGCTCACCCGCGTCGACGCCCTCAACCTGACCACCGTCCGGTACGTGCTCGCCACCGCCGTGCTGCTCGCCCTGCTGCTGGCCCGCGAGGGCGTGGCCGCCCTGTCCACCCAGCGGCGCGGGCTCGAGGTGGTGCTCCTCGGCGCGCTCGGCTTCGCCGGGTTCAACACGCTGACGAATCTCGCCCTCGGCCACGCCGCGCCGCAGCAGATCGCGCTGTTCGCGGCCACCGTGCCGCTGGTCACCCAGTTCGTCCGCTGGGCGCGCGACGGCGTCCGCCCACGTCCGGTACTGCTCGGCATCTCGCTCGTCGCCCTGGCCGGCGTCGGCCTGGTTATCACCCGCGGCCGGCTCGACGGGCTGGGCCAGTTCGGCTGGGGCGGTCTGCTCATGATCGGTGCCGTGTTCGGCTGGGCGTTCTACACCCACGGCGCGAGCCGGTTCCCCGAGTGGTCCGCGCTGCGCTACACCACGCTGACCGCCGTCGCCGGCATGATCGCCATGATCGGCGCCAGCGCCGTCGCCGACCTCACCGGGCTCCAGCACGCGCCGTCCACCGCCGACCTCGTCGCCGTCGCTCCGCAGCTCGCGTACGCGGTGCTGGTCGCCGCCGTCCTCGCGGTGCTGGCGTGGAACACCGGCGTGCGGCGGCTCGGCCCGGCGAATGCCGCGCTGTTCATGAACCTGGTGCCGGTGGCCACGTTCGCGGTGCAGATCGTGCGCGGATACCGGCCGGTCGCGGTGGAGCTGGTGGGCGCCGGGCTGACCATCGCCGCCCTGGTGGCCGCGAACCTCGTCACCCGTACCCCCTCGGCAGCGGCGACCGCGACGGTGCCGGCACCGGTCGCGGTGGTGGACCGGCCCGCGGTGGTGGACCCGGTCGCGGTGGTCGGACGCTGAGCCGGCCCACAGCGTGGGATCCCGAGGTGGCGCGGCCGTGAGCAGCGCATAGACTCGGCGGCACAACTGAATACCTCATCCAGAGGGGCTGAGGGATACGGCCCGACGACGCCCCGGCAACCACCCGCACGCTCGACGACGAGCGACAGCGGGCAGGTGCCAATTCCGTCCCCGCCGCACCCGGCGATGCGGGGAAAGATGAGAGGAACTCCTCGACATGACGTCGACGCTTCCCGTCGCCACCGGTATCGACACCACCCTCAGCCCGGCCCGCGCCCTGGTCTGCCGCGCCTGTTCGGCGCGCTACCCGCTGGCCGCCCAGCACGCCTGTTACGAGTGCTTCGGGCCGCTGGAGGTCGACTACGACACCGCCGCGCTCGCCACCGTCACCCGGGAGCAGATCGAGGCCGGTCCGGCGAACATCTGGCGGTACGCGGCACTGCTGCCCGCCGGTCAGGACCCGGCCACCCGGGTCACGCTCGACCCGGGGCTGACCCCGCTGGTCGCCGCCCCGAACCTCGCCGCCGAGCTGGGGCTCACCGCGCCGCTCTGGGTCAAGGACGACAGCGCGAACCCCACCCACTCGTTCAAGGACCGGGTCGTCTCGGTGGCGCTCACCGCCGCCCAGGCGCTCGGCTTCACCCGCTACGCCTGCGCCTCCACCGGCAACCTCGCCAACTCGGTCGCCGCGCACGCGGCCCGGGCCGGCGTGCCGTCGGTCGTCTTCATCCCCGGTGACCTGGAGCAGGGCAAGGTCGTCACCACCGCGGTGTACGGCGGCGACCTGGTCGCCATCGACGGCTCGTACGACGACGTGAACCGGCTCTGCGGCGAACTGGTGGAGACCGACGAGTTCGAGGACACCGCGTTCGTCAACGTCAACGTGCGGCCCTACTACGCCGAGGGCTCCAAGACGCTCGGCTACGAGGTGGCCGAGCAGCTCGGCTGGCGGATCCCGGCCCAGGTGGTCATCCCGATGGCCAGTGGCGAGCTGCTCACCAAGATCGACAAGGCGTTCACCGAGCTGGTAGAAATCGGGCTGGTCGAGGCGCCGGCCGGTGGCTGGAAGGTGTTCGGCGCGCAGTCGGCCGGCTGCAACCCGATCGCCACCGCGCTGCACGGCGACACCGACACGATCACGCCGGTCAAGCCGGTCGGCATCGCCAAGTCGCTGAACATCGGCGACCCGGCCGCCGGGCTGTACGCGCTGGAAGCGGTGCGCCGTACCGGCGGCTGGATGGACTACGCCGACGACGACGAGATCCGCGCTGGCATCCGGCTGCTCGCCCGTACCACAGGGGTGTTCGCCGAGACGGCCGGCGGCGTGACCGTCGCCGTGCTGCGCAAGCTGGTCGAGTCGGGCCGGCTCGACCCGTCCGCCGAGACTGTCGTCTTCAACACCGGCGAGGGCCTGAAGACGCTCGACGCGGTGGCCGCCCAGGTCGGCCCCACCCACCGCATCAAGCCCAGCCTGCGCGCCGCCCGCGACGCCGGCCTCCTCGCCTGACGGTCCCTTCTCCCGCCACCCCGGCCGTGCCGGGATGGCCGGGTGGGGGAGGTGGGGCTCGCCCGGGTGGGGGATCGGGTGAGACCGGTGGGTAACCGGTGATGTGCGGTGAGTGCCAGAAAACCACCCTCAAGGACTTGACGGCAGGAACCGGACGGCGCAAGATGCTTCGTGCGGGAGGGCATCCGCCGGAGACTTTTCAAGTTCTTGCGACCCAACGCCGGAGGCGTTGTGCGGACGTCCCTCCCGACCAACGTTCGAAGGGGCCGGCGGAAAACCGCTGGCCCCTTCGCTGTGTCCGGCGCACCCTCGGTGGCATGACGCTCACCGTGACGCCGCTGGATCCCACCGACCGGCAGACGCTCGACGCGGTGTACCGGATCGCCTGCGCCGCCCAGGCCGTCGACGAACCGGACCTTCCGCCGACCTGCCGCCGCCGTTTCGAGGCGCTGCTGTCGCACCCGATGCCCGGCATCGAGGGACGCTGGCTCGTCGCCCGCCTGGACGGGCTGCCGGTCGGCTGGCTCCGGCTGCACCTGCACACGATCGAGAACACCGAGAACGCCACCGTCGAACTGACCGTCGACCCGGCGTATCGGCGGCGCGGCATCGGACGCGCGCTGCACGAGCACGGCGTCCGGCTGCTCCGCGAGCGCGGCGGCAAACGCCTGGTCGGCTCGACCGCCGCCGCGCTGCCCGGCGAGGAGGACCGGGTCTTCCCCGGCGCCGCGTTCGCCGCCGCCCTGGGCGCCGAGCCGGCGCTGGCCGACGTCCGCCGCCGGCTCGACGTGACCGGGCTCGACCGTGACCGGCTCGCCGCGCTGCTGGCCGAGGCCCGCGCCGCGGCCACCGGCTACCGGCTGGTGCGGTGGCGCGAGCACGCGCCCGACGAGTACGTCGCGGACGCCGCCTACCTGGAGGGCCGGCTGCTGCTCGACGCGCCCATGGGCGAGCTGGACTGGGAGCCGGAGCGGATGGACGCGGCGCGGGTGCGGGACGCGGAACGGGCGCTGGACGCCCGGGGCGTACGCCGCTACAACACCGGTGCGGTGCACGAGGCGACCGGCCGCCTGGTCGGCTGGACCCAGCTCAGCCTTGACGCGAGCAGCACCGACCACGCCTGGCAGCAGATCACCCTGGTCGACCCCGATCACCGCGGCCACCGGCTCGGCCTGCTCTGCAAGGCGGAGAACCTGGCGTACGCGCTGGCGCACGAACCGGCGTTGCGGGCCGTCGACACCTGGAACGCGGCGGCGAACCGGCACATGATCGCGATCAACGAGCGGCTCGGGTTCCGCCCAGCCGCCGGTTCCGTCGACTGGCAGTTGACGATCTGAGTTGTGACACGCCCCTACTGATCTGGTGCCTTTCTGTTGCATGATGGCGGGCATGACGGAGACCCCGCACCCCCTGTACGACAGGCACCGCGAGACCCTCGACCGGGCGCTGACCGCCATCGCGGAGCGCGGGTACTGGTCGGCCTACCCCGAGTCGCCCAGCCCCCGGGTGTACGGCGAGACCGCCGCCGCCGACGGCAGGGCCGCCTTCGAGGCGTACCTGGGCGGCGACTTCCCGCTCGACCAGGCCGGTGACGGCACCACAGTGGCGACCGAGGCCAGCCCGTTCGGAGTGGCGCTGGACGTGCGCTACCCGCACGCGGGCGCCGACCAGCTGGTGTCCGCCGCGAGCGCGGCGCTGCCCGCCTGGCGCGACGCCGGACCGCAGGCCCGCGCCGGTGTCTGCCTGGAGATCCTGGACCGGCTGCACCGCAACGTGTTCGAGCTGGCGAACGCGGTGCAGTTCACCAGCGGCCAGGCGTTCGTGATGGCGTTCCAGGCCGGTGGCGCGCACGCGCTGGACCGGGCGCTGGAGGCGATCGCCTACGCGTACGCGGAGATGACCCGTCACCCGGGGACCGCCGGCTGGGAGAAGGCCGCAGGCAAGGGCGACCCGTTGCGGATGACCAAGACGTTCCACGTGGTGCCGCGCGGGGTCGCGCTGGTCATCGGCTGCAACACGTTCCCGACCTGGAACTCGTACCCCGGTCTGTTCGCCTCGCTGGCCACCGGCAACCCGGTGGTGGTGAAGCCGCACCCGCGCGCGGTGCTGCCGCTGGCGATCACCGTCAAGTACGCCCGCCAGGTGCTCGCCGAGGCCGGCTTCGACCCGAACCTGGTGCAGCTCGCCCCCGAGACCGACGGCGAGAAGCTCGCCACCACGCTGGCCCTGCACCCGGCCGTCAAGATCGTCGACTTCACCGGCTCCACCGAGTACGGCGACTGGCTGGAGGCGAACGCCCGGCAGGCCGCCGTCTACACCGAGAAGGCCGGCCTGAACACGGTGGTGATCGACTCCACCGACGACTTCGCCGGGCTCTGCCGCAACCTCGGCTTCACGCTGACCCTGTACAGCGGCCAGATGTGCACCACCTCGCAGAACCTGCTGGTCCCGCGCGACGGCATCTCCACCGACCAGGGGCACAAGAGCTTCGACGAGGTGGCCGCCGGGATCGCCGGCGCGGTCGCGAAGCTGACCGCCGACCCGGCCCGGGGCGTCGAGCTGACCGGCGCGATCGTCAACGACGGCGTGCTGGAGCGGCTGGAGGAGGTCACCAAGGTCGGCGAGCCGGTGCTGGAGTCGCGCACCGTCGAGCACCCGTCGTTCCCCGGCGCGGTGGTGCGTACGCCGACCGTGGTGAAGCTCGACGCGTCCGACACCGCCACCTACTCGCGGGAGTGGTTCGGGCCGATCTCGTTCGCCATCGCCACCGACTCGACCGAGCACAGCCTGCGCATCCTGCGCGAGACGGTGGGGGAGAAGGGCGCGCTGACCGCGGGCGTCTACTCCACCGACGAGGCGGTGCTGGACGCGGCCGAGGCCGCGGCGGTCGACGCCGGGGTGCACCTGTCCTGCAACCTGACCGGCGGGGTTTTCGTCAACCAGTCGGCCGCGTTCTCCGACTTCCACGGCTCCGGCGCGAACGCGGCGGCCAACTCGGCGCTGACCGACGGCGCGTACGTGGCAAACCGGTTCCGCATCGTGCAGAGCCGCCGGCACGCCTGAGTCACCGCCTTCGGGTGCGTCGGTCGTCGCGGTGACGACCGACGCGCCCGGCGGCGTTCTCAGGCCGGGCGGCGCATCTGGAGTTCGTACAGGCCGGTGATCCGGGGGTGCGGCACCCGTACCCCGGTGTCCACGAAGCCCAGCTTCTGATAGGCCCGATAGGCGCGGTCGTTGCCGACCACCACCTCCATCATCAGTTCGGGCCGCCCGCAGGCGCGCGACCAGGCCGCCACCTCGTCGACGAGCGCCGCCAGCAGGCCGGTACCCCGCAGCGCCGGGGTCACGTAGACCGCGTAGACGAGCGTCAGGCCCGGTTCGTCCGGCGCCGCGACGCCGCCGGCGTGGCCGACCAGACGGCCACCCGGATCGGCCACGAACTGCGCGTTGTGGTCGCCCCGGGAGACGGCCGCGACCCGGGCCGCGAACTCCGTGTGCGGCAGGGCGGCGGCCTCGGCCACGGTCTCCAGGAACGCCAGCGGAGAGTCGGCCAGCATCTCCAACCGGAGCGCCCGCATCCGGGCGGCGTCGGTCGGCCGGACCCGGTGGACGATGGTCGTGGTGCGCACGCTGGTCATGCCGCATGCATACCGGACGACCCGACGCGCGTGTGCGACCGGGCTGTTCCACGCCCGGAATATGCCCGATTTGTGGTCGTGCGCCGTCGTCACGCCTCGTGTAGCGTGCGATTTCGGTCACCGAATTCAGCATTACCGATCGCTGGGCCCGGTGCGCCGCCGGTGCCGGTCCGCCGGTCCCCGGGTCTTGGAACGCCGCGCAGAGTGAGGAAGTGCACCGTGGCACAGGGCACCGTGAAGTGGTTCAACGCCGAAAAGGGCTACGGCTTCATCGCCGTCGACGGCGGGCAGGACGTCTTCGTCCACTTCTCCGCGATCGAGATGGACGGCTACAAGGCGCTCGACGACGGCCAGCGCGTCGAGTTCGAGATCGCGCAGGGGCAGAAGGGCCCGCAGGCCGAGCGGGTCCGCGTCATCGCCTGATCTGCGGCGGGCGGTGCTCCGTGACCGGGCCCCGGACCGGGGGGCTGCGTCGCGGCCGGCCACCATGGAAGATCATGAGCCGTTCCAGCCGTAGTCGCTGAGGAGGGCCCATGTCCGATCTGCCCCCGTCGGGTTCCACCGAGCCGGTGCCGCCGGCGTCGTCCGGCCCTCCGGCCGACCCGACCGCGCCCCCACCGCCGGCCGCCGCGCCGGGACCGCCGGGGACGCCCGCCTCCGGCCCGCCCGGCGCCGACCCGTGGGCCGGTCAGACCGGCCACGCCCCGATCGTTCCGGAGGACGGCAGCCCGCAGCCCGGCGCCCCGAACCCGGCCGGCCAACCCGGCTGGGGTACCCCGCCCGGCTGGACCGCGCCGGGCGCTACGCCGCAGAACTGGAACGCCCCGGGCACCCCGCCACACGGCTGGAACGCGCCGCCCGGCACGCCCCCCACCGGCTGGGGCCCTCCCGCGTACCCGGGCCATCCCATGCCCGGCGCGGCGTACCCGGTGCCCGGTGCCGCGTACCCGATGCAGGCCGGTCCCGGCGCGTACGCCGGCTGGTTCCCCGGCCTCGACCCGCAGGATCCGCTCGTCAACCCGCCGCACGCGGGCATCGGTCCCTGGTTCGCCCGCTGCACCGCCGCGTTGCGGCGCGGCTGGCGGCAGTTGCTGCCGATCGTGCTGCTCACCCAGGTGCTCCCGGCTTCGGTGATCAGCGTCCTCACGCTCGTCTTCAGCCCCGAGGGCGAGCTGGCGACAGCGCCGGACGGCGCGCCGGTGCTGCCGGCCGGCTTCTGGGGGCAGATGTTCGCCTTCTACGGCGTGCTCCTGTCCGCCGGGCTGGTCTTCGGGCTGCTCCAGGCGATGGGCTGGGCCGCCGGCACCTGGGTGGTCACCCGCCAGGCGGCCGGCGAGCCGGTCGAACTCGGCGCCGCCTTCCGGTACGGGCTGCGCCGCGCTCTCGGCCTGTGGGGCTGGACGCTCCTCGTCTCGCTCCTGGTCGTGCTCGGCAGTTGCTTCTGCCTGCTGCCCGGCCTGTACGCCGCGTTCGCGCTGGCCCTGTTCGGCCCGGTCTACCTGTTCGAGCGGCGGGAGCCGATCGGGCGCGCGTGGCGGATGTTCCACAGCCGGTTCGGCATGGTGCTGGGCCGGGTCGCGCTGGTGATCGCGGTGCTCTTCGCGGCGACGGTGCTCGACGCCGTGGTGGGCGGGATCAGTGGGGCGGCGTTCGGCGTCACGCCGATGAACGCCGTCGGCACCGCGATCGGGGCCGTGGTGCTCGCCGTGTTCGGTGCCCTGCTCGCCGCCCCGGCCTACCTGGCGCAGCAGGTCGGGCTGGTCGTCACGTACGCCGAACAGCGGGCTCACGAAGGCCCGGTGAACGCGGCTCGGCTGGCGGCGGAACTCGGCTGAGCGGGGCTGTCGTGCTTGCACTCGGCTAGGGAGAGTGCTAAACAAGTCATTGGCACTCGCGTACGGTGAGTGCCAGAAGGTCGGGGCGGTAGGGCCACGGTCGCACCGGTGTCCGAAGGGGTGCCGGAGCGGTACGAGGCCGGTCGTCGCGGGCTGTCCGGCCCGACCGAGGAGACGTCGTCGTCGCCAGGTGGCGACGTCCCCAAGGTGCGTACACCAGACGGCCCATCCGGGCATCCCGGGTGGCCCGTGAGTGTCCAGGAGGACAACGCCGTATGGCCAAGATGATCGCGTTCGACGAAGAGGCGCGCCGCGGCCTCGAGCGGGGCATGAACCAGCTCGCCGACGCCGTGAAGGTGACCCTCGGCCCCAAGGGCCGCAACGTCGTGCTCGAGAAGAAGTGGGGTGCCCCCACCATCACCAACGATGGTGTGAGCATCGCCAAGGAGATCGAGCTCGAGGACCCGTACGAGAAGATCGGCGCCGAGCTGGTCAAGGAGGTCGCGAAGAAGACCGACGACGTCGCCGGTGACGGCACGACGACGGCGACCGTCCTGGCCCAGGCCCTGGTCCGTGAGGGTCTGCGCAACGTGGCCGCCGGCGCCAACCCGATGGCCCTGAAGCGGGGCATCGAGGCGGCCGTGGCCAACGTCTCGGAGGAGCTGCTCAAGCTCGCCAAGGACGTGGAGACCAAGGAGCAGATCGCCTCCACCGCCTCCATCTCTGCCGCCGACCCCAGCGTCGGCGAGATCATCGCCGAGGCGATGGACAAGGTGGGCAAGGAAGGTGTCATCACCGTCGAGGAGAGCAACACCTTCGGCCTGGAGCTCGAGCTCACCGAGGGCATGCGCTTCGACAAGGGCTACATCTCCGCCTACTTCATGACCGACCCGGAGCGTATGGAGGCCGTCTTCGACGACCCGTACATCCTGATCGTCAACAGCAAGATCTCGTCGGTGAAGGACCTGCTCCCGATCCTGGAGAAGGTCATGCAGTCGGGCAAGCCGCTGCTGATCATCGCCGAGGACCTGGAGGGCGAGGCCCTGGCCACCCTGGTGGTCAACAAGGTCCGTGGCACCTTCAAGTCGGTCGCCGTCAAGGCGCCGGGCTTCGGTGACCGCCGCAAGGCCATGCTGACCGACATCGCCATCCTCACCGGTGGTCAGGTCATCAGCGAGGAGGTCGGCCTCAAGCTGGACGCGACCGGCCTCGAGATGCTGGGCCGCGCCCGCAAGGTCGTGGTGACCAAGGACGAGACCACCATCGTCGACGGTGCCGGTGACGCCGAGCAGATCCAGGGCCGGGTGAACCAGATCCGGGCCGAGATCGACAAGAGCGACTCCGACTACGACCGGGAGAAGCTGCAGGAGCGTCTGGCCAAGCTGGCCGGCGGTGTTGCGGTGATCAAGGTCGGCGCGGCCACCGAGGTCGAGCTGAAGGAGCGCAAGCACCGCATCGAGGACGCCGTCCGCAACGCGAAGGCCGCCGTCGAGGAGGGCATCGTCCCGGGTGGTGGCGTCGCGCTGGTGCAGGCCGGCAAGACCGCCTTCGACAAGCTGGACCTGGCCGGCGACGAGGCGACCGGCGCGCAGATCGTCAAGATCGCGCTGGACGCCCCGCTGCGGCAGATCGCCGTCAACGCCGGCATGGAGGGTGGCGTCGTCGTCGAGCGCGTCCGCAACCTCGACCCGGGCCACGGCCTCAACGCCGCGACCGGCGAGTACGTGGACCTGCTGGCCGCGGGCATCATCGACCCGGCCAAGGTGACGCGTTCCGCGCTGCAGAACGCCGCTTCGATCGCCGCGCTGTTCCTCACCACCGAGGCCGTCGTCGCGGACAAGCCGGAGAAGACCCCGGCCGCCCCGGCCGGCCCGGGTGGCGGGGAGATGGACTTCTGAGTCCAGCTCCATCCAGTACGCCGAAGGGGGCGGGCCGCGTCAGCGGTCCGCCCCCTTTCCGCGTACCCGGCTCAGGTGGGCAGCGGGCGCTGGTTGCGCCGCTTGTGCGCCCTGTCGTACGGCGGCGGCAACCGCCTCGGCTCGTCCACCGGCTGCCGTGTCTCCTCCACCGGTGGCCCGTCGCCGCCGGTCAGCTCGGCGAGCTGCTCGGCGTCACCGACGTCGAGCCGGTCGAACGGAAGCTGGCCGGGAAGCTCGTCGGACGGGCGCCGGCCCGCCGCCGGGTCCTCGGCCCGTTCGTCATTCGTGGTCATGCACCGCCTCCTCTGCTCCGACCGTAGAGCCCGGTCGATGGCGAAGGAGGCCGAATGGCGCTATTGACGTCTATGCCCCTTTGACGGCTTTCCGGTACAGGAAGAACACCCGCTCGATCCGGGCACCCGCCGCGTTCGAGTAGAACGGCACCGGCCCCACCCAGCCGATCTGCGCCGCCGTGATCCCGGCGGCCGCCTGGTCACGCAGGCACCGGCGCAGCAGCACGCCGCCGATCCCGGAGCCCTCCGCCGCCGGTGCGGTGCCCATCGGCCCGAACCAGCTCGGCCGCGCCGACCCGTAGGCGGCGAACCCGAGGATCTCGCCGTCCCGCTCGGCCAGGTGCACACCCGCGTCCGGCCGCCCCACCGAACCGGCCAGCTCACCGTCCCAGGTGCCGCCGAACGTGGACCTGGCGAACGCGGCGAGCGCCGGCAGGTCGTCGGGGCCGGCCCGGCGTACCGTCACGCCCCGCCCGGCCAGCCGCTGCTCGGCGGCCTCGGTGGGACGCAGCGCCGCCGACCCGTCGGCCAGCTCGGCGGTCATGTTCCAGGCGGTACGGTCCTGCCGGTAACCCAGCCGCTGCGCGGCGCAGACCGCCGGGGTGTAGCGCACGTCGATGCCGGGCCAGGCGTAGTGCGGCGGGTTGCCGGCGAGCAGCACCTCGGCCGCGCCGAGCGCGCCGAGCCGGCTCTCCGCCTCGGTCAGCAGCGCCCCGCCGACGCCCTGGCGGCGTTCCGCAGGCGCGACCGCGACCAGGTCGACGTGGCCGAGGCGCGGATCGGCCGCCGACAGCGACCCGATCAGTACGCCGACCAGCGCGCCGTCGCGTACCGCGCCGAGCACCACGACCGGCCGGTGCGCCGCCGCCCGCCGGGTCAGAGTGTCCACGATGCCCGGCGCCTCGGCCGCGTCCTCGGACAGGTCGAGCGCGCGCCCGCACAGGTCGACAACCGCAGGCGACGGCTCGGGCGGCAGATCGGTGATCTCCACGTTCATGGCTGCCGACGGTAGCGCCCTCCGCCGGACGACGGGTGTCGGGCCCGGTCTCTAGGCTGCGCCCGTGAGCATGAACGGGAATTGGATCCGGGTGAGGCCCGACGAGTTGGCGCGGGCCAGAGCGGATCACGACTGGGCCTACGAGTTCGCGCAGGCGGCGGCCGATGCCGAAGACGTGCGGCACGCCGGCACGGGCAAGGCCTGGCAGGCACTGCAGTTCCTGCTGGAGCGGCGCGGCGTCACGGTGCCGCTGGTCACCGGCGGCGAGCTGCTCGTCGCGCTGCCCGACGCCCCGCCGGAGGGCATGGACTGGGCGGAGTTCCTCGAGCCGTACGACTGGGGCTACGGCCCGCCGGCCTACCTGACGCCGGAGCAGGTGGCCGAGGCGGCGACCGCGCTGGCCGGGATCACCGAGGAGGACCTGTTGTGGGGCGTCGACCCGGCCGAGCTGACCGCTGCGGACATCTATCCGCTGATCTGGGACCGCGACGGTGAGCTGGACTGGGTGGCCCACCACCTGCCGTACGCCCGGGACTACTTCGCCGCAGCGGCGAAGGCGGGCGACGCGGTCATCTGCTGGCTCGACTGACCGGCGGGGCGTCGCGGTGGCCGGTGGTACGGCGGTGACGACTGGCGTTCACCCGGCCCGGGCCGCGCGCACCGCCGCGTACGCGTCCACCAGCCCGGCGCCGGAGACGTCCTGCGGTCCGCCGCAGGTGCCGGCAGGCGACGCGACCGGCTGCGCGGTGTCGCGCAGGATGGCCCGGGTCCGTTCCAGGTTGCCGAGCAGCGCCGGGTTCGCCGACCACATCAGCGCCACCACACCGGCGATCTGCGGCGTCGCCATCGAGGTGCCGTCCAGCGTCGCGTACCCACCGCCGGGCATCGCGGAGAGCACAGCCGCACCGGGGGCGACCAGGTCCGGCTTGGCCCGGCCGTCCGGCGCCGGGCCCCGGCTGGAGAACTCGGTGACGCGGCGCTGCCGGTCCACCGCCCCGACGGTCAGTACGTCCGGGTACGGCGCGGGCGGGTCCGCGATCGAGCCGCACGACGGGCCGGTGTTACCGGCAGCGGCCACCACCAGGATGCCGGCCGCGGTCAGCGCGGCGGTCGCCGGTCGCAGTGCCCCCGGGTCGCATCCCTCGACCGGCGGGCAGCCCCACGAGTTGGTGAGCACGTCCGGGGCGCGGGAGGGACGGCCGTCGGTCAGCGGGTTCCCGCCCGGCGGGAACGGGGCCAGCATGAACTGGAGACAGTCGAGGTAGCGGGCCGGGCTGCCCATGTTGCGGTCCAGGTTGACGCAGCCGACCCAGCTCGCGCCGGGCGCGACGCCGATCCCGTCCCGGCCCACCGCGCTGCCCAGCGTGTGGGTGCCGTGGCCACCCCGGTCGGCCGGGGCGCGGCGGCCCTCCCACGGGTCGTGCCAGGAGTCGTCGCCGCCCCGGAAGCCGCCCGCGAGCGCCGGGTGCCGGCCGTCCACCCCGGAGTCGGAGCTGCCGACCACCACACCGGAACCGGTGACCCCCAATTCGGACCAGACCCGGTCCGCGCCGATCAGCGAGATGTTCCAGGCCGGGCCGGCCGGTGCGGGCTGGTCGCCGCGTGCCTCCGGGGCGAGCGCGGGCAGCGGGCGTACCCGCTGGCTGACCAGCACGCGGGCCACCTCGGGGCGGCTCGACAACCAGGCCCGTACCGCCGGGCCGCCGTCCGTCTCGATCGCGTTCACCAGGTAGTACGGCGTCGGGTTCAGCCGCATCCGGGTGAGCGTGCGGCGCAGGTCGCCCTGCGTGCGGTCGGCTGTCGCCACCAGCCGCCGGTAGACCTCGGTCGCCCGGGCGTCCCGTCCGGCCCGGCCCGGCGTCCCGGCCGGCAGGCCGGTCAGGTCGGCCTGCTCGCGCAGCACCACGAGCAGCCGCTCGCCGTACAGACCGGGCTGGCCGGGGACCACGTACACCACGGCGACGGCGGCGAGCAGCGCGGCGGCGGCCAGCGCGGCCGGACCGCGCCGGGGCGCGCGGGCGCGGGATCGGGCGAGCAGCACGCCGTACCCGACTGCGAGCAGGACCGCGACGGCGAACGCCACGCCGGTGCCCACCGCGACCCAGAACGGCATGTCGCGGGTGGCGGAGAGCAGGAGGCTGATCTCCTCCGGGTCGGTGAACGCCAGCGGCCCCAGCAGGGCGAGCCCGACCAGCCGGCGCACCGGCGCGGGCCCGGCCGGACGGCCCGCGTGGCGGGCCGCCGCCTCCAGCGCGGCCAGCACGAAACCGAGCGGCGGCAGCAGGACCAGCGCCGGCAGTTGCACGCCCGTCTGCCCGGCGCCGGCCGCGAGCGGCGTCAGCGCGACACCCGCGACCAGGCCGCCGACGAGCACCAGCCGGACCGAACCGGGCCCGAACGCGGCCCAGAAACCGGCGCCGAGCAGCGCCCCCGCGAGCGCGCCCAGCGCGGCGGCGGCCAGGGCGGCCAGCAACGTCTCCAGCGCTCCGCCGAGCGCGCCGACCCAGGCCCACGGCAGCAGCAGGGCCAGCCCGGCCGCGATCGCCAGCAGCGACACCGGCCCGAACCGGCCCTCCGGAGCCGCGTCCACCACCACCGGTGGCCGGACCCGGCCGAGACGGACGGCGACGAGCGCGAGCACCGCGGCGGTCACCGCGAGCGCGGCCAGGTACGCCTCGTGGTGCACCGGCGGCACCGCCCGCAGCAGCGTGGTCGTGCCGAGCGCCACCACGGCGGCGGCCCAGGCCCGGCCGGTCGCTCGCAGCGCGGGGGAGCGGGGCGCGAGCGCCAGCGCCAGCGCCGGGGCGCCCGCCAGCAGCACCGTGGCCACCGCCACCACCGGCCAGGCCGCCACCGGCCGGTCCGCGCCGATCACCAGCGCCACCTGGTCGACCAGCCAGCCGGTGACCTGGCCCGGCACGGTGACCAGCACGATCCACACGCCGGTCGCCACCGCCGCGACGACCGGCCACGGACCGGTCCCGCGCGGTGGCGGCGGCGGTACGGGGGCGAGCGGCGGACCGGTCAGCATGGTCATCACGGTACGGCCGGGCCGTGTCGCCGCGCGCCCGGGACGGTTACCGTTGACTGGTGCGTGACCCGAGTGTGTCCCGATCCACGGCCGGCCGGCTGTCCGCCGAGCGCCGCGCCGACGACCTGCGCCGGCTCCGGGCCGAGCGGTTCGACGTGCTGGTAATCGGCGGTGGCGTGACCGGAGCGGGCGCCGCGCTCGACGCCGCGTCCCGAGGGCTGAAGGTCGCCCTGGTGGAGGCGCGTGACTACGCCGCCGGCACGTCCAGCCGGTCCAGCAAGCTGATCCACGGCGGCCTGCGCTACCTGGAGCAGCTGGAGTTCCACCTGGTCCACGAGGCGCTGACCGAGCGCGGCCTGCTCGCCACCCGGCTCGCGCCGCACCTGGTCCGGCCGGTGCCGATCCTGGTGCCGCTGCCCGCCGAGGGCGGCGCACGTGATCTGCCCGGGCGGTTCTTCCGCCGCTCCTACTACGGCCTCGGCGTGGCCGCGTACGACGCGTTCGCCGGGGTCTTCGGCGGCGGGCGCGGCATGCCGCTGCACCGGCACCTCACGCGCGAGGGCACCCGCCGGATCTTCCCCAGCCTCCGGCCGGACAAGCTGGCCGGCGCGATCCGCTACTACGACGGCCAGGTCGACGACGCCCGCCTGGTGGTGACGCTGGCGCGCACCGCGGCGAGCCTCGGCGCGACTGTGGTGACGAGCGCCCGCGCGGTCGGCCTGACCCGGCAGGCCCGGGAGGTCACCGGCGTGCGGGTCCGCGACCTGGAGGCGCCCGCCGGTTCGCCGGACGCCGAGTTCGAGGTACGCGCCCGCACCGTGATCGCCGCCACCGGCGTGTGGAGCGACGACATGTCGCGGATGCTCAACGACGTCGGGCTGCGCCCGAAGCTGCGGGTCCGCGCCTCGAAGGGGGTGCACCTCGTGGTGCCCCGCTCGGCGATCGTCGGCGAGACCGGCCTGATCCTGCGTACCGCGACGAGCGTGCTGTTCGTGATCCCCTGGGGCGGGCACTGGATCATCGGCACCACCGACACGGACTGGCAACTCGACAGGTCCCACCCGGCCGCGACCGCCAGCGACATCGACTACCTGTTGTCGCAGGTGAACGAGGTGCTGGACCGGCCGCTGACCACCGCCGACATCGAGGGCGTCTACGCCGGGCTGCGCCCGCTGCTGGCCGGCGAGGCGGACTCCACCTCCAAGCTGTCCCGCGAGCACGCCGTGGTGGAGCCGATGCTCGGCCTGCTGCTGGTCGCGGGCGGGAAATACACCACCTACCGGGTGATGGCCTCGGACGTGGTCGACCGCGCGATGCACCGGCTCGGCCGGACCCGCTCCTCGCGTACCGCCGACCTGCCGCTGCTCGGCGCCGACGGGTACGCCGCCATGTGGCGGGACCGGGCCGACCTGGCCCGCCGGCACGGGGTGGCGGTCGGCGTGGTCGAGCACCTGCTGGAGCGCTACGGCAGCCTCACCCTGGAACTGCTCGCCCTGGTCGACGCCGATCCGCTGCTCGGCTCGCCGCTGGCGGGCGCGCCGGAATACCTCGCCGCCGAGGTGACGTACGCCGCCCGCGCCGAGGGCGCACTGCACCTGGAGGACGTGCTCACCCGGCGTACCCGGATCTCGATCGAGACCAGCCACCGCGGCCTGGAGTCGGCGGAGCACGCCGCCGAGCTGATGGGTGCGGTGCTCGGCTGGGACGCGGCGACCCGGGACCGGGAGGTCGCCCACTACCGGGCGCGGGTGCTGGCCGAGCGGGAGTCGCAGCTCATGCCGGACGACATCGCGGCAGACGCGGCCCGCCTCGGCGCGCCCGATGTGCGCGGATTCGCGGCAGACCGTGGGACCGACGGCCCGGGCGTTGAACTTCCGGCCTCCCCCAGGTAGGGGATCCCCGACCCGGGCCGCTCGGCCGCTGGTGCGCGCTACCTACGGAAGTGTAGGTTTCCCCGCGTGGTTCGCCCATCCTGGTTGCGCGTCCCCGCCCTGTCCGCTGTTGTGCTGCTGGCAACCGCACTGACCGGCTGCTCCTTCGGCCGGGCCGAGGGCGCCACCACACCCGGGGCGGTCGGCGCGGCCAGTCCGACACCGGACGGCAGGCGCGTCTCTCTGGTGCAGCGGCTCGGTGACGGCCCGGTCCGCAACCTCGACGTGGACCCGTCCGGCCGCTGGCAGTGCCGCGACTGCGCCGGTGACGGCGTGGACGCCACCGGCACGCTGAGCCCGGACCAGAAGCGGCGGCTCCAGCGGATGCTCGCGGACCCGGCGATCGCGAAGGAGACCGACCAGGCCCGCAACTACAAGCAGGGCTGCATCGGCGTGCTGACCTCGACGCTGCTCGTGCCGCCGGACCTTACCGTCACCATTCAGGACTGCCCGGGCGAGCCGAAGCCGAAGGTGGCCTACGACGTGCTGCTGCTCGTTACCCAGGCCACGCCCGCGGAGGACAAGGGCTAGAACACCTTGCCGGGGTTGAGCAGCCCGGCCGGGTCCAGTGCCGCCTTGATCGCCTGGTGCACGCGTACGCCCACCGGGCCGATCTCGCGGGCCAGCCAGTCCCGCTTCAGCAGCCCGACGCCGTGCTCCCCGGTGCAGGTGCCGCCCAGGTCCAGCCCCAGCCGCATGATCTCGTCGAAGGCCTGCCGTCCCCGGGCCAGGCTCGCCGGATCGGCCCGGTCGACAACGATGTTCGGGTGCATGTTGCCGTCGCCGGCGTGGCCGACCACCCCGATCGGCACCCGGCACGCCTCGGCGATCCGGGCCACCCCGTCGAGCAGCTCCGCCAGCCGGCCGCGCGGCACCGCCACGTCGTCGATGACCAGGCCGCCGTTGCCGCCCGGGAACGTCTCGGCGGCGAACCGCTCCATCGCCGGGTGGGCCAGCCGCCGCGCCTGGAGCAGGGCCGCGGCCTCGGCCGCGTCGGTGGCCGCGTAGACCTCGTCGGCGCCCGCCGCGGTGCACACCTCGGCGAGCCGGGCCAGGTCGTCGGCGGCCCGCGCGCCGGTGTCCACCGCCGCGAGCAGCAGCGCCTCGGCATCGGTGCGCAGACCCATCGGCCGGTACGCCTCGATAGCCAGCAGATGCGTCCGGTCCAGCAGTTCCAGCAGGCTCGGCGTGAGCCCGCGCTCGGCGATCCCGGCGACCGCACCGCCTGCCGTCGCCACCGTGGGGAAGACCGCGACCAGGGTCAGTGACTCCTCCGGAGCCGGACGCAACGCCACGGTCACCTCGGTGATCACGCCGAGCGTGCCCTCCGAGCCCACGAACAGGCGGGTCAGGTCGTACCCGGCGACTCCCTTGGCGGTACGCCGCCCGGTGCGCAGCACCTCGCCGGAGGCGAGCACCACCTCCAGGCCCAGCACGTACTCGCTGGTCACGCCGTACTTCACGCAGCACATGCCACCGGCGTTCGTGGCCACGTTGCCGCCGATGGTGGACGACTCCCACGAGCCGGGGTCCGGCGGATACCAGAGGCCGTGCTCCCGTACCGCGCGGGCGAGCGCCGCGTTCACCACGCCCGGCTGCACCACCGCGATCCGGCCGACCGGGTCGATCTCCCGGACCGCGTCCATCGCCACGGTGCTCACCACCACCGCGCCGGCGACCGCGTTCGCCGCGCCGGCCAGCCCGGTCCGCGCGCCCTGCGGCACCACTGGTACGCCGTGCCGCCCGGCCGCCCGGACCACAGCCACCACCTCGTCGGTGTCGCGGGGACGCACCACCGCGAGCGGGGTGCCCGAGTCGCACAGGTCGGCCTCGTCGCGCTCGTGCCCGGCCAGCAGATCCGGGTCGGTCAGCACGGCGGCGTCACCGAGTGCGGCCCGCAGGTCGTCGAGGAGGGGATGGGCGGCCATGCCGGGAAGGCTACCGGCGTACCGTCTGTTGCCGTGCTCTACCTGGACCCGCCCGCCGTGCCCTGGCGCGGCCGGCTCTGGTCGCACCTGATCAGCGACGTCTCCTACGCCGAGCTGCACGCGTTCGCCGAGATGCTCGGCGCGCCCCGGCGCGGTTTCGACCGCGACCACTACGACGTGCCCGCCGAGCGGTTCCGGACCGCGGTCTGGCTGGGCGCCACTGTGGTGCCGTCGCGGGAGATCGTCCGCCTGCTGCGGGACGCCGGTCTGCGCCGCCCCAAGCACCGCGTCTCAGGTGAGCGCGGCCAGCTCCCGGGACAGGTTGGCCCGGGCCCGGTCCTCCCAGCGGGCGTGCGGCTCGGGTAGGCGGTACAGCGCCGGCAGGTCGAGCAGGTGCCGCAGCACCGCGGCCCGGCCGGTGCGGAAGTCCGGTTCGGGCACGTGCGCGTACTCGGCGCGGATCGCCGCGGCATACCTGTCGTAGCGCTCCGCCGGGGCGGCGAGCACCGCCAGGTCCGCGTCGCACAGCAGCGCGCCGTCCGGGTCGTCCGGCCCGACCGCGTGCCCGGCGGTGAGCAGCACCAGGCGGCGTACCCCGGTCACCGTCGCGGCCGGGAGCCCGGCGGCGGCCAGCAGCTCCCCGGCCAGGTCGGCGCTGGCCCGCTCGTTGGCGTCGCCCGCCGCGCGCGGGTCGTAGACCGCGTCGTGGCACCACGCCGCCAGCCGGACCAGGTCCGCGTCGCGGGCCAGACCGGCGTACGCGTCGACCACGTCGAGCACCGCCCCCAGGTGCGCCTCGTCGTGGTAGCGCCGGTGCGGCTCCCGCCATCCCGCCAGCAGCCGGGCACCGGCCCGGTCGACAGCCGCCGGATCGGTCGCGCCCGCCGCCCGTGCCGTGTCCCGCCAGCGTGCCGTCAGGTCGTCCATCGGGTGCAGTCTGCCCCACTCCGGCCCGGTCGGAGGGATTCAGCCGGGGCGGTACGGGTAGTACCGGCCATGGCCCGGGACGGACGACTGCAGTTCCTGCGTCGTGGCAGGCTGCGCGAAGGGCTGGCGGACCGGGACGGGCAGCGGATCGCCTCCGCGATGGAGGAGTTGCGGCACCGGGGCAAGGCGACGTTGCACGACCGGCTGCACCGGGTCCGTACCGCGTTCGGTCTCGCCGTACAGGCCGGCCTCGCAGCCGGTCTGGCGTACCTGATCTCGCACCGGCTGCTGAAGAACCCGCAGCCGGTCTTCGCCCCGATCTCCGCCGTCGGCACGCTCGCCGCCTCGGTCGGGCAGCGGTTCCGGCGTACGGTCGAACTGATCGCCGGGGTGGCGGTCGGCGTGCTCGTCGGCGACGCGCTGATCTACTTCGTCGGCACCGGCGCGTGGCAGCTCGCGCTCGTGGTGACCTCGGCGATCCTGCTGAGCATCTTCGCCGGGGCGAGCGTCGCCATCGTGATCCAGGCCGCGGCCACCGCAGTGCTGATCGTGACGCTCAGCCCGTCCACCGAGAACCTGGAGTTCCCCCGCTTCATCGACGCGTTACTCGGCGGCGGCATCGCGCTGCTGGTCACCGCCATCCTGTTGCCGCTCAACCCGCTCCGGGTGATCAACCGGGCCGCCCGGCCCGCGCTGGACCTGCTCGCCGACCAGCTCGACGCCTGCGCCGACGCGGTGCGCAGCCGGGACCGGGACGCCGCCCAGCAGGCGCTGTTCCGGCTGCGGGAGAACAAGGAGGAACTGGCCGCCCTCTCCGAGGCGATCGAGGGCGCCAAGGAGACCAGCACGCTGTCCCCGGCCCGCTGGCACCGGCGCAGCGAGCTGACCCACTACGCGGAGGCGGCCGACCCGATCGACCGGGCCATGCGCAACACCGGCACGCTGATCCGCCGCGCGGTCACCATGATCGAGGACGACGAACCGGCCCCCGAGCCGATGCCGGACGCGATCGGTCACCTGGCCGAGTCGGTGCGCCTGCTCCGCCAGGAGTTCGCCGCCGGGCAGGAGCCGCAGGAGGCCCGCGAACGGTCGCTGCGCGCGGTGAGCGAGGCCGGCCGGGCGTACGCCGAGGGGGTCGGCTTCTCCGGCAGCGTGGTGATCGCGCAGGTGCGTACCACGGCGAGCGACCTGATGGTGGCCTCCGGGGTCGAGCAGGAGGAGGCGAACCGGCTGGTCCGGCAGGCGTTCGGCGAGAACCGCCAGGGCGAACCCGCCGCCCGGAACCCCGCCGCCCACCCACCCACAGCCCCACCCGTCGGCTGACCCACCCCGGTAGGCCCCGTTGATCATGAGGTTGGCTGGCGGGGAAGCGCTTTCTGCGGCCGCCAACTTCATGATCGTCCCCGTCGGGCGGATAGGGCCGTCAGGAGGGTGTCCACCTCCGGCTCTGTGGTGCCCAGGCCCAGGCTGGCGCGCAGGGCTGTGGGGGGCAGGTCGGTGCGGCCGGTACGGGCGGCGGCCTCGGCCAGCAGGCGCCGGGTCAGCGGGTGGGCGCAGAACAGGCCGTCGCGTACCCCGATCCGGTGCCGGCTCGCCAGGTGGGCGGCCACCTCGGCGGAGTCCCGCCCGGCGACCACGAAGCTGACGATGCCCACCCGGGGCGCTTCGGAGGAGAACATGCGCAGCTCCACCACGTCCGGCAGCGCGGCCAGGCCGGTACGCAGCCGGGCCAGCAGCGCCTGTTCCCGGGCGTGCAGCGCGTCCCGGTCGGCCGCGCCGAGCGCCTCGCAGACCGCGGCGAGCGCCACCGCGCCGAGCAGGTTCGGGGTACCGGCCTCGTGCCGGGCCGGGCCGGTCGTCCAGCGCACCTCGTGCGTCGCCGCGCCGACGTGGCTGGTGGCGCCGCCGCCGGCCAGGTACGGCGGGGCCGCGTCCAGCCAGTCCGCCCGCCCGGCGAGCACGCCCGCGCCGAACGGGGCGTACAGCTTGTGCCCGGACACGGCCACGTAGTCCACATCCAGCGCGGTCAGGTCGACCGGGGCGTGCGGGGCGAGCTGCGCGGCGTCGACCAGGATGCGGGCGCCGTACCGGTGCGCCACCCGGGCCAGTTCGGCGACCGGCCAGCACTCGCCGGTGACGTTGCCGGCGCCGGTGACCGCCACCAGCACCGGCAGGCCGGGCCGGGCGTCGCGGGCCAGTTCGCCGAGCGCCGCCGCGAGGGACCGGACCGCGCCGGCCGGGCTGTCCGGCACCGGCAGCCGTACCGAGCCGCGCGGCCAGGGCAGCAGGTTGGCGTGGTGCTCGCCGCCGAACGTGATCACTGTGGTGCCGGCGGGCAGCGCCCGGGCCAGCAGGTTCAGCGCGTCGGTGGTGTTCCGGGTGAAGATCACGTGGTCGCCGGGGCGGGCGCCGAGGAAGTCGCCCACCGTCTGCCGGGCCCGCTCGTATGCCAGCGTGCAGCGCCGCGACAGCGCGCCGGCGCCCCGGTGCACACTCGCGTACCAGGGAAGAAGCCCGGCCACCGCGTCGGCCGCGGCCCGCGCGCACGGCGCGCTGGCGGCGTGGTCCAGGTTGATCTCCCCCGGTACGCCGAGCACGTCGAGCGGGTCGGGCCGGACCGGCGCGGGCAGCACGGGCAGTGAGGGTACGAGGGTGACGGTCATGCCGGAGCCTCCGGGTCACAGGGACCCCAGGCGTGCCGGGACGGGGTCCGCGCTTGCCCGGCGCGCGGAGCGGCACCGGGCCCGGTCATCACCCGGGGCACCCCACCGCGAACCTCGACGAGGGTTGCCGGCCAGCAAGCCGGGGCTTGACGCTGGCGCTCGTGACCTGTTCGGGAGCATAGCCGTGACGATGCGACCGGACCAGTGGGTCGCGGGTGACTACGCTGACCGCATGGCCGACACCCCGCCCGGCGCAGCACCGCCGCCACCGCACGCGCCCACCGCACCGCCCGCGGGGGCACCGACGCCCGGGATGCCGTCGCGCCGGTTCGACTGGCGACGGGCGTCGGTGCTGGCCGGGGTGGTGCTGCTGATCGCGGCCGGCGCGCTCTACATGGTCTACAAGCTGAGTGAGAGCCTGGGCGCGGAGGCGCTCCTGGTGGGCGCCGTCGCGGCGGTCCTGCCGGTGCCGGTGCTGGTCGCCTGCCTCCTGTGGCTCGACCGCTACGAGCCCGAGCCGCTGCCCTATCTCGTCTTCTGCTTCGCCTGGGGTGCCTTCGTCTCCACCGCCATCTCGCTGAAGGTCAACCAGACCGGCGCGCAGATCTTCGACGACCTGGGGCTGCCCGCCGCGCTCACCGCGGTGCTCGTCGCCCCGTTCATCGAGGAGCTGACCAAGGCGGCCGGCCCGCTCCTGCTGCTGATCTTCCGGCGCCGCGAGTTCTCCGGAATCACCGACGGCCTGGTCTACTGCGGGCTCTCCGCGGTCGGCTTCGCGATGGTGGAGAACATCCTCTACCTGGGCGGCTACGGCTACCGCACCGGCGTGGAGCAGTACGGCCCGGCCACCGGCACGCAGCTGGTGATCGCGCTGTTCATCGGCCGGATCCTGCTGTTCGGCTTCGCCCACCCGCTGTTCACCTCGATGACCGGCGTCGGGCTCGGTATCGCGGCGCGTACCGCCGACCGCCGGGTACGGGTGCTCGCGCCGCTCGCCGGGCTGCTCGTGGCGATGATCCTGCACGGCACCTGGAACCTGCTGCCGACGCTGGCCCAGGCCATCGGGCAGCCGGTGATCGCGCTCTACGGCTTCATCGGCCTGATGATGCCGATCTTCTTCGCGATGGTGGGGCTGGCGATCTGGCTGCGCGCCTGGGAGGGCCGGCTCACCGAGCGCACGTTGCCCGACTACGTACGCGCGGGCTGGCTCACCCCGCCCGAGGTGGCGGCGCTGGGGAGCCTGGGCCGGCGGCACGCGGCGCGTACCTGGGCCCGGCGGGTCGCCGGTGAGGGCGGGGTACGCGCGATGCGCGGCTACCAGTTCGCCGCGACCCGGCTGGCGCTGCTGCGTGACGGGATGCGCCGGGGACTCGATCACAAGCCCGCCGAGCGGGAGCGGACGGCACGGGAGGAACGGGAGTTGCTGGACGCGATCACCGCGTACCGGTCGTTCTTCGTCGGTCGTGACCCGCAGGCGCCGGTCGGGGTCTGGGACGGTCAGCGCTACCACCTGCGGTTCCCGGACGGTTCGCAGCGCTCGGTGGAGGCGCCGGACGACCCGGTGGTGCCGATCCCGGTGGTGCTGGCCCCGCCGCCCGCCTTCCCGCCGAGCGGCTACGGCCCGAGCGGTCACGGCCCGGGCGGCTGGCACGACCCGGGCGCGCCCTGGCACCCGGGGCGCTGAGAGCCGATCCGGGGCCGGTCAGCTCATCAGGCCGGTGAGGAAGTCGCCGAGCCCCTGGGCGATGGCCATCAGCGCGGCCCCGATGCCCTTGAACACCTGCGCCGCACCGTCCGGCCGGAACGCCATGAAGTAGATCAGGAACGCGAGGAATCCCCAGGCGAGGATCTTCTTGATCACTACCGGCATGGTGTCCCTCCCCAGGGCGCGCTGAGGTGCCTGGGCTTCCCGCCGGGCAGCGCCGCAAACGGCACCGCCGCGCAGCGAGCGGCGGCGGAGGGGAGGACTACAGGTACAGACCGGTGGAGCCGGCGGCGGTGCTCTCCACCCGCTCGGCCGCCACGGCGTGCACGTCCCGCTCGCGCAGCAGCACGTACGCCCGCCCGTGCAACTCGACCTCGGAGCGGTCGTCCGGGTCGAACAGCACCCGGTCGCCGGCCACTATCGCGCGGACGTTCGGCCCGACGCCGACCGCTGTGGCCCAGGCCAGCCGCTTGCCCACGGCTGCCGTCGCGGGGATCACGATGCCTGCGGTGGAGCGGCGTTCCCCCTCCGCACCCTCGGTACGCACCAGCACGCGGTCGTGCAGCAGGCGGATCGGCAGCCCGGCGTCGAGACTCTGGTCGGCGGTCACGCGAAGACGCTACCGCGTGGCCGTCTGTCGATTCCGGCGCGGTTGGTGAGAGCGCCGGGAGGGCAATGTGTGGCCGAGTCGCCCTAGGGTGGGGCGTACGGACGTATCCTGTGCCCCCTGTGACCCGGTGGGGCCGATTTGCCGGAGGTGCGCTTGAGCCGCATGGAGCGGATGCGCGGACGGCTCCGCCGTGCGTACGAGTCGGGCCGCGAAGCCGCCCGGACCCGGCGGGCAGCCGCCGCGGAGGCGGCGGACGGGGGCGTGGCCTCGCCCGCCTCCCCGGGCCCGGCCGCCTCGCCGGAGGCGACAGTGGTGGGCGTCGAGCCGCCGGCGGCGTTGCACTCGTCGACTGTGAGCCGGGACGACACCGAGGTGCCGCACGCGCTGCGGATCGCCGCCGCGTGGTGCTGGCGGCTGATCGTGATCGGCATCGTCACCTGGGCCCTGCTCAAGATCGTCGGCACGATCAGCATCGTGATCATCCCGCTGACCGTGGCGCTGCTGCTCTCCGCGCTGCTCGCCCCGGCGGTCGGCTGGCTGCTCCGGGCCCGCCTGCCCCGCTCCCTGGCCACCGGTGTGGTGCTCGTCGGCGGCCTGGCCGCCGTGGTGGGGACGCTGACGCTGGTGGTCAACGAGTTCATCAAGGGCGTACCGGAGCTGAGCGAGAAGTCCTCGCAGGGCGTTCGGCAGATCCAGGACTGGTTCAAGACCGGCCCGCTGCACCTGTCCGACAGCCAGCTCGACCGCTACATCAACGAGGCGCAGAACTGGATCAACGGCAACACCGAGCGGTTCACCAGCGGTGCGCTCAGCACCGCCGCCACGCTCGCCGAGGTGCTCACCGGCACCGTGCTCGTGCTGTTCGCCACGTTCTTCTTCCTGCGTGACGGTAATTCGATCTGGCGGTTCCTGGTCCGGCTGCTGCCGGTCGCGGCCCGCTGGAAGGTCGACGACGCCGGTCGCGCGTCGTGGGCGACGCTCGGCGCGTACGTGCGGGCCACGGTGCTCGTCGCCTTCATCGACGCGGTCGGCATCGGCATCTTCCTGGTGCTGTTCGACATCCCGTTCGCGTTCCCGCTGGCCGCGCTGGTCTTCCTGGGCGCGTTCATCCCGATCGTCGGCGCGTTCCTGTCCGGAGTGGTGGCCGTGCTGGTCGCGCTCGTCGACAGCGGCCCGGTGACCGCCCTGATCATCCTCGGCGTGGTGGTCGGCGTGCAGCAGGTCGAGGGCCACGTGCTCCAGCCGCTGATCATGGGGCGCGCGGTGGCCATCCACCCGCTCGCCGTGATCATCGGCATCGCCGCCGGCGTGGTGCTCGCCGGCATCGCCGGCGCGCTGGTCGCGGTACCGCTGATCGCCGTCCTCAACACCGCGGTGCGCCGGCTCGCCGCGCGTACCGTGCCGGACACCCCGCCGGACGCGGTGGTGGTCGCCTCCCAGGCGCCCTGACCGGGAAACACTCGCCGACGCCCGCGTCACCCCGCCCGGGGAGGCGCGGGCGTCAGCTCTTGGCGAGCCGTTCCAGCGCGCCCCGGGCCACCTCGGGCCGGGTGGTGTACCAGAACGGCGGCAGCGAGCGGCGCAGGAACGGGCCGTATCCGCGGGCCGTCTCCAGCCGCGAGTCGAGCACCGCCACCACGCCCCGGTCACCGGTGGCCCGGATCAGCCGGCCGACACCCTGGGCCAGCCGGACCGCGGCGATCGGAACGCTCACCGCCGCGAAACCCGAGCCGCCACCGGCGTCCACCGCCGCCGCGCGCGCCGCCGCGAGCGGCTCGTCCGGGCGGGGGAACGGCAACCTGTCGATCACCACGAGCTGACAGGCGTCGCCCGGCACGTCCACCCCCTGCCAGAGCGACATCACCCCGAACAGGCAGCTCTCCCGCACCTCACGGAACCGGCGCACAAGCAGCGGCAGCGCCTCCTCGCCCTGGAGCAGTACGGGCAGGTCGGTCCGCGCGCGGACCAGCTCCGCCGCCTGCTGCGCGGCCCGTCGCGACGAGAAGAGCCCGAGGGTACGACCACCGAGCGCCTCGACCAGCGCCAGCAACTCCTCACCGGCCGGTCCGGGCAACCCGGAGACGCTGGGGCGGGGAAGGTGCGCGGCGACGTACAGGATGCCCTGCCGGGCGTAGTCGAACGGCGAGCCGACGTCGAGCGAACTCCAGCCCGGCCCTTCGGTCGCCGGTACGGTGCCGACCGACGCGCGGCTGCCCTCGGCGGCGGCCACCGGCGTGACCGGGGAACGGCCCGCGGCGGCAGCGGTGGCGATCGCGGCGGCGGCCGGTGACGGCGGGGCGGGCGGCGGCGCGTCCAGCCCCAGCGCCCGGGCCACTGTGTCGAAGCGGCCGCCCAGCGCCAGCGTGGCCGAGGTGGCGACCACCGTGCGCTCGTCGTACAGGTGGGTGGCGAGCGTGCCCGCCACCGACAGCGGCGCCACGACGAGCGCGCGGCGGCTGCCGTTGTCCGGCTTCTCGACCCAGGCGACGTCGTGGTCGGCCTCCTCCAGCAGCCGCTGGGCGGTGGTGGACAGCTCGTCCAGCACGGCCTTGGCCTGCTGTTTGCGTACCGGATCGGGGTCGTCGGCCTTCACGTCGCCGATCCCCTCCAGCGCGGCCCGGGTCGCCGAGTCCAGCAGCGTGCACGCCTCGCGCAGCGCGGGCGGCAGACCGGCGGTGAGCCGCCCGGCCGGCGCCTCGGCCAGCCCCACGGCGAGCGCGTCACCCGCCTCGGTGAGCCGTTCGGCCACGTCGGGGCGCAGCAGCGGCCGGGCCCGCCGGGTGGACCTGTCGATCAGCTCCGGCACCAGCTCCGCCTGGGCGGCCGACGAGACCCGGTCGGCCAGCTCGTGCGCCTCGTCCACCACGAGCAGCTTGTGCGGTGGCACGATGTGCCGTCCGGCGAGCATGTCGACGGCGAGCAGGCTGTGGTTGGTGACCACGATGTCGGCCTCGCGGGCGCGCGCCCGGGACGCCTCCGCGAAGCACTCCTGCCCGAACGGGCAGCGGCTCGCGCCCACGCACTCCCGGGCCGGCATGGAGACGCTGCGCCAGACCTGGTCGTCCACGCCCGGGTCCAGCTCGTCGCGGTCGCCGGTGGCGGTCTCCTCGGCCCAGTCGCGCAGCCGCTGCACCTGCTTGCCCAGGCGGCCCGCCTCGCCGAGCCACTTGGTGCCGCCGCTGTTGCCGGCACGCGGCGCGTCGAACAGCGCGTCGTCCGGCTCGTCCTCGACCGAGCTGTCCAGCCGGGCCAGGCAGAGATAGTGGTGACGCCCCTTCAGCACGGCGAAGGTGGGACGGCGGCCCAGCACCGGCTCGACCGCGTCGGCCAGCCTCGGCAGGTCGTGCTCGACGAGCTGGGACTGCAACGCCAGCGTGGCGGTGGAGACCACCACCGGCCCGTCCACTGTCAGCGCCGGAGCGAGGTACGCCAGGGACTTGCCGGTGCCGGTGCCGGCCTGCACCAGCAGATGCTCGCCGGAGGCGATGCTGCGCTCGATCGCCTCGGCCATCTGCTGCTGACCCGGCCGGGCCGCGCCGCCCGGAACCGCGCCCACCGCGGCGGTCAGCAACTCCCCGGCACCGGCGCGGCCCTTGCGGCGCTTCTTCGGGACGGCCGGGCCGGTGGCGGTGCGGGACGGGGTCACCGTGCGACCGTACCCGCCGGCACCGACGGGGGTCCGGCCGCTCCGACGGCGTGGCGGGACGGCGGGTCGCGTCCGGTTACCTCCCGATCGCGTGGCGTGGCCGGAATCGGTTAGGGTGCCAGGCATGCCGAGCGATGTGGTCCGCGTGATCTACCGCAAGTACGACGGCAGCGCACACCGCGACTACCCGGCCCGCCGGCTCGCCGAGGACGATCTCGGTGTCTGGCTCGGCGTGCCCGCCGGCACCGAGTCCGTCTACCACGGTCGCCCGTCGGTCGAGCGGATCCCGTTCGTCCTGCTGGTGCCGCACCACGGCTGGTGGACCGGTATGTTCAACCCGCCGCCGCGCACCAGTGAGGTCTACTGCGACATCGCCACCCCGGCCCGCTGGGAGGGCGAGGAGACGGTCCACCTGATCGACCTCGACCTGGACGTGGTGCGCCGCCGCGAGACCGGCCTGGTCGAGCTGCGCGACGAGGACGAGTTCGCCGTGCACCGGGCCCGCTGGGGCTACCCGGAGGACGTGGTCACCGAGGCCGAGGCCGCGTCCCGCTGGCTGCTCGGCGCGCTCGGCGACGGCACCGAGCCGTTCGCCACGTCGTACCGGAAGTGGCTCGCACTGGTGGTCTGAGCCGCCTCACCAGCGCGGCGGCCAGACGGCGTCCGGCCCCAGCGGCGGCAGGTCGCTCACCTTGGCCGGGTTGAGCTGGTTGAACACGCCGGTGACCCGCCCCTCGTGGACCGCGAACGAGGTGACCATCCGGATGGTTCGCCCGTCCCGGTGGAAGAACTCCGTCTGCCATCCCAGCGTGCCGTCCACCAGCACCGGGCGTCCGCGCAGGCCACCCCGCTGCCGGGCCTGGCCGTAGAGGCCGAGGAGCAGGCGGGCGACCGAGTCGACGCCGACCACCGGCCGGCGTCCGGCCGGGAAGTGACCGCCGGCGTCGCCGATCGACACGACGTCCGGGGCGAGTACGCGGACCAGCTGCTCCAGCTCACCGGACTCCACCGCAGCGGCGAACGCGGCGAGCACCCGCCGCTGTTCGGCGAGGTCGGCGCTGTGCCGGGGCGCGTCCGGCCCGTGCACCGCGCGGCGGGCGCGCGACGCCAGCTGACGTGCGGCCTCCGGCGTCACCGCGAGCACGTCCGCCACGCCGGAGAACGGCACCGCGAACACGTCGTGCAGCACGAACGCCACCCGCTGCTCCGGCGTGAGCCGTTCCAGCACCACCAGCAGCGCGGTGCCGAGCTGGTCGGCGCGTATCGCCCGCTCGGCCGGGTCGGGCGCGAATCCGTCCGCCGCCGGCACCGCTGTCACCATCGGCTCGGGGAGCCACTGACCGGGGTACGCCTCCCGGCGCACCCGGGCGGAGCGGAGCACGTCCAGGCAGATCCGGGAGCAGGTGGTGATGAGCCAGCCGCGCAGATCGCGTACGCGGGCGCGCTCCTCCGGGTCGCTCAGCGCGCCGGAGAAGCGCAGCCAGGTCTCCTGCACCGCGTCCTCGGCCTCGCTGCGGCTGCCAAGCATCCGCTGCGCCACAGCCAGGAGACGCCCTCGTTCCGCCTCGAACTCCCCCGCAAGCTCGTCCACCCAGACATTCTCCCGCCCCACCCCTCGCCACGGCACCCCACCCACCCTCGTTGATCTGTGAGTGGGGTTGTCAAGTGGTGCGGTGGTGGTTGGTGATGGTGCGGTAGATCTGTCGGGCGATGTAGCGCTTGAGGCAGCGGGTGATTTCTTTGGTGGTGCGGCCTTCGGTGCGGCGGCGGGTGATGTAGTCGCGGGTTTCGGGGTGGATGCGGCGGCGGGTGAGGGCGATGGTGTGTAGGGCGCTGTTGAGGGTTCTGTCGCCGCCGCGGTTGAGGCGGTGTCGGTTGGTGCGGCCGCTGGCCACGGGGATGGGGGCGGTGCCGGCGAGGGTGGCGTAGGCGGCTTCTGATCGGACGCGGCCGGGGTGGGACCAGGCGGTGAGGGCGATCGCGGCGGTGACGGGTCCGATGCCGGGTTGGTCGAGCAGGGGTGGGCACAGTTCGGTGACGAGGGTGCGTAGGCGTTGGTGGTTGTCGGCGAGGGTGGCGTCGAGGGTCTGGATGTGCCGGGCGAGGGTGGTCAGTTCGCGGCGGCGGGTGTGTTCCTCGCAGGGCAGGTCGGTGTGCTCGGGTAGGTCGAGGGCGGCCAGGCGGGCGATCTGGGTGGTGGTGGATAGTCCGCGTAGCGCCTCGCGCAGGGTGTCGTCGGCGGTCAGGATCAACGCTTTGACCAGGTTGACTGCTGCGGTGCGGGCATCGGTGTGGTGTCGGCGGCAGATCAGCAGCAGACGCAGTGCCTCGCGTGGTCCGTCGCTTCGGGGCACGGCGATGCGCTCAGCGGGCAGGGCAAGCACCGTATGGGCGGCGGCGACCGCATCCAGGTGGTCGGACTTGCCGCCCCGACGACGGGACGCGGCGGGGGGTTTGGGTGCCTCGCAGACCGCTTCACCGGCAGCGTCCAGCACCCGGCACAGCCCTTGCCCGTGCGATCGGGTGCCTTCCACCGCCCACAACCGGCGCCCCTGCGGTGGGGTGTGCGCGACGGCGAAGGTCAGCAACCGGGCCAACCCGTCCGGGTCGGTGGGCACGGTGACCTGCGCCAACACGGCGCCGAGACGGTCGACCACGGCGGCGGTGTGCGTGTCGGTGTGGGTGTCGACCCCTACCACCACGTCGTAGCGATCCGCGACTCGCTCTACGATCCTTGTCATCTCGGATTGTTGCTCCTTTGCCAGCGACGACCGGGACAGTCGGCGTCGGCTCGGGAAGCAGTCACCTCGGCGGCAGATCTGTGATGGGCCACGTGTGCTCGCACGGGCAGGCTTCTGATCAGGCCAGCAGGGTGGGCCGGGCCGGCGCCGACGATCACCCGGGGACAGGTCTTGCACAAGGCACACCCACACCACGGGCAGCCGGATCAACGGAGAGTCACCCGAGTGATCACCAACGCCGAACCCTAACGGCAACCAGCCGAACCGATCACCACACACATAGAAGCGTCTTGCACTTGCCGCCCCGGCAAAAGGTGCTTTCCGGGCGTACCGGGGGCCGCAACCGCAAGATCGGCGGGACGAGGCGGGCGGGGAGCGGCTCCGGGGGTGAGGATCGGGGGATGAGTGAGGTGGTGCGGCCCGTCGGTGGGCCCATGCGGGAACTGCTCCGGGTTCCGCCGGGGACTGTGGATCTGGCGGCTGTCGATCCCCGGTCGACGCCGGGGCTGCCGGTGGCGGCCGGACGCGGACCGGCGCGCAAGGAGTGGGCGCGGGCCCAGGTCGAGCTGATCGGCGCGGAACTCGGGCGGCAGCAGGAGATGCTGTACGCCTCGGCGCAGGGCGCCGCCGGACCGGGCAGCGCCACCAGCGCTCCGGCGCAGGCGGACGCCGGGCTGGACGGCGACCGGCCGCGCCGGGTGCTGCTGGTTCTCCAGGCGATGGACTGCGGCGGCAAGGACGGCACTGTGAAGCGGGTGGCGGGCGCGATGAACCCGCTCGGGCTGCACATCCGCTCGTTCGGGCCGCCGACCGAGGAGGAGTTGCGGCACGACTTCCTGTGGCGGGTACGCCGGGCGCTGCCGCCACCCGGGTACGTGGGCGTGTTCAACCGCTCCCACTACGAGGACGTGCTCATCGCCCGGGTCGAAGGGCTGGTCGACGAGGCGACCTGGCGGTCCCGGTACGCGATCATCAACGACTTCGAGCGGGAGCTGACCGAGCAGGCGGTCACAGTGGTGAAGGTCATGCTGCACATCTCGTACGCCGAGCAGGGCGAGCGGCTGATGGAGCGGCTCACCGACCCGGCGAAGTTCTGGAAGTTCAATCCCAGCGACCTGGACACCCGGGCACGCTGGGGCGACTACCAGGACGCGTACGCCGAGGCTCTCCAGCGTTGTGGCACGGACGCCGCGCCCTGGTTCGTGGTGCCGGCGGACCGCAAGTGGTACCGCGACTGGGCGGTCGCCCACCTGCTGCGGGAGACGTTCGACGGGTTGGATCTGGGGTATCCGCCTGCCGATTTCGACGTCGAACGGGAGCGTGACCGGTTACGGAACCAACTCGGCGGGTGACCAGATGAACGGAAGGTGAACGAGCGGTGAATCGGGCCTGACCAGGGGTGGGCCGATCGAAAGTGGGTTCGGCGCGGTCCCTAGCATGCGCAGAGCAGACGCCCGGGGGGCGACGGCCACCCTTCCACCGACACGACGAGGTCCGTGCTGTGAAGTTTTCCTTCCGTCCCACCGAGGGCGCCTTCTACGAGCTCTTCACCAGGGCCGCGCAGAACCTGGTGAAGGGGACCGAACTGCTCAACGAGCTGGGTCTGCCCGGTGCCGACGTGCAGTCGATCAGCGAGCGGCTGACCGACATCGAGCACGACAGCGACCAGATCACGCACGAGCTGTACAAGAAGATCAACTCCACGTTCATCACGCCGTTCGACCGGGAGGACATCTACCGGCTGGGCTCGCTGCTCGACGACGTGATGGACCACCTGGAGGCGGTCGGCAACCTGCTCTACCTGTACGGCCTGACCAAGCTCCCGTCGCTTCCGCGCGAGCTGCACGAGCTGGTCAACGTGCTCGACCTGCAGGCCAAGCTCACCGCCGAGGCGATGCCCCGGCTGAAGTCGATGAAGGATCTCGAGGACTACTGGATCGAGTGCAACCGGCTCGAGAACGACGGCGACCAGGCGTACCGGATGCTGCTGGTACGCCTCTTCTCCGGTGAGTACGACGCGCTCACGGTGCTGAAGATGAAGGAGGTGGCCGACGAGCTGGAGGCCGCCTGCGACGCCTTCGAGCACGTCGCCAACACCGTCGAGACCATCGCGGTCAAGGAGTCCTGATCCAGTGAGTCCCGAACTCATCGCCGTGCTGGCGGTGATCGCGGTCGCCATGGCGTTCGACTACACGAACGGCTTCCATGACGCGGCCAACGCGATCGCCACCAGCATCTCGACCCGGGCGCTGACCCCCCGGATCGCGCTCGCGCTGGCCGCCGTCGGCAACTTCGTCGGCGCGCACTTCGGCGCCGGGGTGGCCAAGACGGTCGGCGACGGGCTGGTGACGCTGCCGACCGGGGTGGAGAGCCTCGGCGTGGTCTTCGCCGGCGTGCTCGGCGCGATCATCTGGAACCTGATCACCTGGTACTTCGGCCTGCCGTCCTCGTCCTCGCACGCCCTCTTCGGCGGCCTGGTCGGCGCCACCCTGTTCGCCGCCGACGGCATCGTCCAGTGGGGCACCATCATCGAGAAGGTCCTCGTCCCGATGGTGCTCTCGCCGGTGGTCGGCCTGATCCTCGGCTTCCTGATGATGCTGGCGATCATGTGGCTGTTCCGGAAGGGCCAGCCCGGCAAGCTCAGCCGGGGCTTCCGGTGGGCGCAGACCGCGTCCGCCGCCGCCATGTCGGTCGGCCACGGCATGCAGGACGCCGCCAAGACCATGGGCATCATCGTGCTCGCGCTCTACACCGGCGGCTTCCAGGAGAGCAAGACGCACATCCCTGGCTGGGTGTTCTGGACCTCCGCGGCCATGCTGGCGGCCGGCACGTACGCGGGCGGCTGGCGGATCATCCGGACGCTCGGCCGGAAGATCATCGACCTCGGCCCGGCGGAGGGCTTCGCGGCCGAGACCGTGGCCAGCGCGGTGCTCTACTTCAACGCGCTGGTGCTGAAGGCGCCGATCTCCACCACGCACACGATCACCTCGGCGATCATGGGTGTAGGTGCGACGAAACGGCTCTCCGCGGTGCGCTGGAACGTGGCCGGCAACATCGTGATCGCCTGGATCATCACGTTCCCGGCCGCCGCCGCGATCGCCTGCCTCGCGTACCTGCTGGTCCGGCCCTTGTTCTGAGTGACCTGACGCCGAGGGGTTCCCCGCCGTGGCGGGGGACCCCTCACGCGTAGGAGACGCCGATCCGGGCCTTGATGTCGTCGATCAGGCCCATCACCTCGAGCGTGGCGGAGTGCGGCACCAGCGGGCTCTCGGTCAGCCCGGCCGCCAGGCAGCGCTGCACCTCGATCGCCTCGTACTGGTAGCCGCCGCCGGTCAGGTCCGCCGGGATCGTCTCCGGCTCGGCGCCGGCCCGGTGCAGCACCACGTGCGCGGGCCGGAAGAACAGCTCGGGCAGGTCGATCCGGCCGGTCGTACCGGTGATCGACGCGGAGATCGCTGTCGCCCCGACCATGCCGCAGCTGAGCGTCGCCACCGCGCCGGAGTCCCAGCCGAGCACCATGCCGGTGTTCTCGTCCACCGCCTCCGGGGTCAGCTTCGCCCATGCCTGCACGTGCTGCGGCACACCGAGCACCAGGTGGGCCAGGCTCAGCGGGTACACGCCGAGGTCGAGCAGCGCGCCGCCGCCGAGCGTGCGGGCCCGCATCCGGTGTTCCGGCGGGAACGGCCCGGCCACGCCGAAGTCCGCCCGTACGTGCGTCACCTCACCGATCGCGCCGTCCCGGATCAGCTCCAGCACGCGCAGGATCAGCGGGTTCGTCCGCATCCACATGGCCTCCATGAGGAACAGACCCCGAGCGCGGGCCGTGTCCACCAGTTCGGTGGTGGTCGGCAGGTCCAGCGTGCACGGCTTCTCCACCAGCACGGCCTTGCCGCCGGCCAGGCAGGCGAGCGCCGCCTCGTGGTGCGCGGCGTGCGGGGTGGCCACGTAGATCGCGTCCAGGTCCGGGTCCGCGGCCAGTTCCGCCCACGAGGCGTACGCCCGCGGCACGTCGTGCCGGCGCGCGAACAGTTCGGCGCTCTCCCGGGTACGCGAGCCGACCGCGACCAGTTCGGCGTCCGGCACCAGCCGCAGGTCCTCGGCGAAGCGGGCGGCGATGTTTCCGGTGGCCAGGATTCCCCAACGCGTCATGCCCGGCACGCTATCCCTTCCCGCTCCGGGGCCGGCAGGGTGATCCACCCGTCGGGACGTCAGGCGGTGCCGTGGGCGTCGGCAGCGGCCCGGGCGGCCCGTTCGATCATCGCCCGACGCGCCGTCAGCGTCGGCTCGTCGGGCTCCAGGTGCGCGTACTCGGCCCATGCCCCGGTCGAGCCGTCGAGCTGCTCCCGCAGGATGTCGGCGTGCCCCGCATGCCGGCTGGTCTCGGTCAGCACGTGGACCATGACGTTGAACAACTTGACGTCGGGGCGGGGCCACCACGGCACGCGGCCGGGGGCGTCGATCGCGAGGGCGTCGATCGTCGTGTCCGCGTGCTCCCATGTCCGCCGGTAGCGGCCGATCACCCCCTCGCGGGTCTCGTGCTCGCTCGCCCACATGTCGGCGCCGTCCGGATCCGGAGCATCCCACCGGGGCAGGGGCTCCGGGAACGGCCTGCCGAACACCTCGCCGAAGTACCGGGCTTCTGTGAACGACAGGTGCTTGACCAGGCCGAGCAGGTTGGTCCCGGACGCGGCCAGGGGGCGGCGCACGTCGTACTCGGACAACCCGTCGAGCTTCCACAGCACCACCTCGCGGATCTGGCGTAGGTCGTTGTGCAGATACTGCTTCGCGAAGTCGTCGATCACGGGTCACCACCCTGCCAGTCACGACCGGGGGCTGCTGCCCCGTATCGGCGACGGTCTGCGCGGTCGGGCCGCGCACGGCCGGGGCGGCGAGCTGATGCCACCTCCGGCGAACACAGAGCGTGAAGTTTGCGTAGCGTGACGGGCGCCGCTCGTCTCCTCGCTGAAGTCGGTTGCCCAAAGGCGGCTGACCGGACATAAGGCAGCGCTTGCGCGGCCCGGGCTGGCTACCTCTCGCCGACTTTGCTCTGCAGCCCTCTACGCACCGCTCACGGAAGGTTGCCGCTGCGGATCTGGCTGCAGAGCAAAGTCGGCGGAGGGGTGGCTGTTGCTCGGGGCCGAGGGCTACGCATCGTCACCAGGTGGGGTGGTCGGGGAGTGCTGTTGCGGCGGTGTGCGCCCCCGCCCGGCCGCCCCCGGCCGGGCCGCCCGGCGGGAACTAGGCTCGACGCATGACGATCGACGGCTTCGCCGCACCCCCCGCCCTGGTGGAGCACGCCCGCCGGTTCCAGGCCGAGGGCGCCGTGCCCGCCGTACCCCGGGTCGCCGCCACCGTGCTGCTGCTCCGCCCGGCCGGCGACGGCTTCGAGGTCTACATGATCCGCCGGGTGGCGGCGATGACGTTCGGCGGCATGTACGCCTTCCCCGGCGGCGGCGTGGACCGCTCCGACTCGGAGGCGCACCTCGGGTGGGCCGGGCCGGAACCGGCGGCGTGGGGGGAGCGGCTCCGGCTCGACCCGTCCGACGCGCAGGCGGTGGTGTGCGCCGCCGCCCGCGAGGTCTTCGAGGAGGCGGGCGTGCTGCTCGCCGGGCCGGACCCGGACACCGTGGTCGGCGACGTGAGCGGCGACGACTGGGAGGCGGCCCGGCAGGATCTGGAGGGCCGGCGGGTCGGCTTCGCGGACCTGCTGGCCGGGCGGGGCCTGACGCTCCGGTCCGACCTGCTGCTGCCGTGGAGCCGGTGGATCACCCCGGAGTTCGAACCGCGCCGCTTCGACACGTACTTCTTCGTCGCCCTGCTGCCCGAGGGGCAGCGGACCCGGGACGTCTCCGGCGAGGCCGACCACACGCTGTGGCTGCGCCCGGCGGACGCGCTGGCCCGGGCGGAGGCCGGCGAGCTGACCATGCTGCCGCCGACCATGGTCACGCTCGCCGAGGTCGCCGCCGCGGGCGACCTCGCCGCCGTGGCCCGCGCCGCGGCGGAGCGCGAGCCGGGTACGCCGATCCTGCCCCACATCGACGGCCTGGACGGTGCCGAGCCCCGCTTCCTGCTGCGCTGACTCAGCCGAAGCGGCCGGTGATGTAGTCCTCGGTCTTCTTCTGGCTCGGGTTGCTGAAGATCTTCTGGGTGTTGTCGTACTCGATCAGGCGGCCCGGGTCGCCGGTCTTCTCGATCGAGAAGAAGGCGGTCCGGTCCGACACCCGCGCGGCCTGCTGCATGTTGTGCGTGACGATGATGATGGTGAACTTGTCCTTGAGCTGGAACATCAGATCCTCGATCGCCAGCGTGGAGATCGGGTCCAGCGCCGAGCAGGGCTCGTCCATCAGCACCACCTGCGGCTCGACAGCGATGGTGCGGGCGATGCAGAGCCGCTGCTGCTGACCGCCGGACAGGCCCGCGCCGGGCTTGGCGAGGCGGTCCTTCACCTCGTCCCACAGGTTCGCCGAGCGGAGCGCGCGTTCGGCCGCCTCCTCCAGGATCGACTTGCGCCGTACGCCGTTGAGCCGCAGGCCTGCCACCACGTTCTCGAAGATGCTCATGGTGGGGAACGGGTTCGGCCGCTGGAAGACCATGCCGATCATCCGGCGGACCGCGGTGACGTCCACGTCGCGGTCGTAGATGTCCTGGTCGTCGATGGTGAGGCTGCCCTCGACCCGGGCGCCGGGCAGCACCTCGTGCATCCGGTTGATCGACCGCAGGAAGGTGGACTTGCCGCAGCCGGACGGACCGATCAGGGCGGTGACCGTCTTCGGCTCGACGGTCAGGTTGATGTTCTCGATCGCCTTGAACCCGCCGTAGTAGGCGGTCACGTTCGTGGCTTCGATGCGCTTGGCCATGGTGGCGGTACCTCCGGGGTTCATCGGCCGAGCCGGTTGCGGCGGGACAGCAGCTTCGCCGCCACGGTGAGGACGAGGACGAGGGCGACCAGGGTCAGCGCCGCAGTCCACGCCCGTGCCGGCGAGTACCTCGACGCCTCACCGGCCTGCTGGTAGACGAAGAGGGCCAGCGACGACTGGTTGTTCTCGAACGGGTTGAAGTTGATCGCCGCGCCGCCGCCGGCGACGAGCAGCACCGGCGCGGTCTCACCGGCGGCCCGCGCGATGGCGAGCATGATGCCGGTGACGATGCCGGGCAGCGCGGTCGGCAGCACGACCCGCAGGATGGTCTTCCACTTCGGTACGCCCAGGGCGTACGCGCCCTCGCGCAGCGGCGCCGGCACCAGCCGGAGCATCTCCTCGGTGGAGCGGACCACAGTGGGCAGCATCAGCACGCTCAGGGCCAGCGCGGCGGCGAAGCCGGAGAAGCCCGGCCGGCCGTCGTTGAACCACGGCGAGACGATCAGCACCCAGAAGGCCAGCACGAACAGGCCGGTGACGATCGACGGGATGCCGGTCATCACGTCCACGAAGAAGCGGATGGTGAACGCGAACCGGCCCCGGCCGTACTCGACGATGTAGATCGCGCACAGCACGCCCAGCGGCACCGTGATCAGCGTGGCGATGCCGACCTGCTGCAACGTGCCGACGATCGCGTGGTACGCGCCGCCGTTGGCGTCCCGCGACCCGATGTTGTTCATCGAGGTGCCGAAGAAGTTCGCGTCCAGCCGCTCGGAGCCCTTGCTCACAAGCGTCCAGACCACCGAGGCCAGCGGCAGCACCGCCAGCACGAACGCGGAGTGGATCAGCGCGCTCCAGGTGCGGTTGCGGGCCGACCGGCGGCCCTCCACCGCGTTCGCCGCGACGAACAGACCGGCCAGGTAGAGCAGCGCGCCGACCACCACGACCAGGACCGGGCCGCCGATGCCGGCGCCGTACACCAGAGCCGCCGCGAGCAGCAGGGCCGTGACGGCGATGGCCGGAGCGGCGTACGCGGGAAGCCGCCTCGCCCGCAGCGTGGCCGGCTGGGCCGGCGGGCGCGGGCGGCGGGGGGTGAGGGTAGTGGTCATGCGGCCGACTCCGTGAACTCGCGCCGCCGGTGGATGATCGCCCGGGCGGTGATGTTGACGATCAGCGTGATCGCGAACAGCACCAGGCCGGAGGCGATGAGCGCGCCCCGGCCGGTGTCGTTCGCCTCGGCGAACCGGTTGGCGATGTTCGCGGCGATCGAGTTTCCGCCGCTGGCCAGGATGTTGAACGAGATGGCGTACGTGGAGCCGAGCGTGAGCGCCAGCGCGATGGTCTCGCCGAGCGCCCGGCCCAGGCCGAGCATCACCGCGGCGATGACGCCAGGCCGCCCGTACGGCAGGACCGCGGTGCGGATCATCTCCCAGCGGGTGGCGCCGAGCGCGAGCGCTGCCTCCTCGTTGGCGGTCGGGGTCTGCCGGAACACCTCGCGGGACAGCGAGGTGACGATCGGCAGCACCATGATGGCGAGCACCACCGAGCCGAGCAGGATCGAGTTGCCGTACGGGCCGTCGCCGAAGATCGGGATCCAGCCGAAGTACCTGTTCAGCCAGGCGGACAGGTCGGCGACCGGCTGGGCGAAGTAGTCCCGGCCCCACAGGCCGAACACGACGCTCGGCACGGCGGCCAGCAGGTCGATCAGGAAGCCCAGGGCGTTGCCGAGCCGCCGGGGCGCGTAGTGCGACAGGTACAGGGCGATGCCCAGCGCGACCGGCACCGCCATGAGCAGCGCCAGCAGCGAGCTCAGGACCGTACCGAAGGCGAGCGCGCCGATGCCGAACTGCGGCGGGTTGTCGTTCGGGAACCAGCCCTCGAACGTCCAGAACGACTCGGTGTTCGCCCGCAGCGCCGGGACGGCCTTGGCGACCAGGAAGATCGCGATGGCCGCGATGACCACCAGGACCGTGGTGCCGGCGGCCAGGGTCAGGCCGCGGAACGCCCGTTCCGCGCCGAAGGCGCGGGCCCGGGGGAGGGCACCGCCGCCGCCGAGGCCACCGTCGGGGCGGCCCGGGTTACCGGGGCGCTCGACCACACGCGCCGAGGCACCGGCGGGTCGCTCGTGACTCGTGGTCACGGGGTTCCCGCCGGTGCCGGCGTGGGCCGAGCGGTGAGGGGTGTCACCCATCTGCTCGCTCGCTTCGTGTTGAGGAGGTGTCGGTCAGAGCTTCAGGAGAGGCTCTTGACCGCGGCCTCGACCTTGGTGCGGACGGTCTCGGGCAGCGGCGCGTAGCCGAGCTCGACGAGCTCCTTCTGCCCCTCGGCGCTGGCGGCGTGGCCGAGCAGGCCCTTGACCAGCGGCAGCTTGTCGGCGGCGAGGCCCTTGCTGCAGACGATCTCGTAGGTCGCCAGGACGATCGGGTACGCCCCGGCCTCCTTGGTGTTGTAGTCGATCGACATCTTCAGGTCGTTGCCCTGACCCTCGAACTTGGCGCCGGCGATGGTCTTGCCGGCCGAGTCGCCGGTCAGCTCGACGAACTCGCCGTTGCCGTTGCGGATCTTCGCCATCTTCAGGTCGGAGTTCTCGGCGTACGACCACTCGACGTAGCTGATGGTGCCGTCGGTGCTCTTGACCTTGCTGGCCACACCGTCGGACTTGGCCGCGCCGACGCCGCCCGGGGCCTTCCACGCCTTGGAGTTGCCGAGCGTCCAGTCCGCCTCGGCGGTCTTGGAGAGGTACTTGGTGAAGTTGTCGGTGGTGCCCGACTCGTCGGAGCGGTGCACCGCCTGGATCGCGGTCGACGGCAGCTTGGCGTCCGGGTTGTCGGCCTTGATGGCCGCGTCGTCCCACTTGGTCACCTTGCCGGCGAAGATCTTCGCCAGCGTGGCCGGGCTGAACTGGAGGTTGTCCGCGCCGCCCACGTTGTAGACGACGGCGACCGGGCCGATGACCATCGGCAGGTTGAGCGCCTGGCCACCGACGCACTTGGCGTCGGCCTGCGGCTGCTCCTCCGGCTTGAGGGGGGAGTCCGAGCCGGCGAAGTCGGCGGTGCCGGCGATGAACGCCTGGATGCCGGCGCCCGAGCCGCTGGGCTCGTAGTTGATCGTGGTGCCGGCGCACTTCTGCTGGTACACCTTGATCCACTCGGCCATGGCGTTCTTCTGGGCGGAGGAGCCCTGCGCGTTCAGCGTGCCCGTCGCGCAGTCCACCGCCGCGGCGGAACCGGCGGTGGAGGCGCCGGCCGGCTCGTTGTTGTCCGAGCCGCAGGCGCTGAGACCGAGAACCGCGGTAAGAGCGAGACAGGCGATGGCGCCGTGCCGCTGGAGCTTCACTTCAGGGGTTTCCCTTCACGTCTTTGGTCAGGTCGCCCGGAGTGCCGGGGGCCGGCGCTGACCGGCTGACATGAAGGTAGGAGGGCCAGGTGGACGGTTCGCCGGACGCAAGTGAACGCGCGGTGAACACGTTCAGCCGACGAGGTGGCCGTACGCTGAGGAGGGGTTGTCCATTTCGTGAACTAGCAGCCTGCTATCGCCCTTGTGGCGAATTTCCAGGGCCGGCGGACGCTCAGCCGAGCTGGTAGTTGACGTGCGCGGACCAGTGCGCGAAGCCCAGCCGCTCGTAGAGCGCCACCGCGGCGGTGTTGCTCTCGTCCACGTAGAGCATCACCCGGTCCAGCCCGCGCTCGTCGCGCAGGTGGGTCAGGCCGGCGGCGGTGAGCACCCGGCCCAGCCCGCCCCGGTGCGCGGACGGGTCGACGCCGAGCACGTACACCTCGCCGATGCGGGCCGAGCCCTGCCGCTCGTGCACCTTGGTCCAGTGGAAGCCGAGCAGCCGCCCGGTGGCGGAGTCGACGGCGAGCAGGAACCCGGCCCTGTCGAACCACGGCTCGGCGATGCGGACGCGCAGGTCGTCGAGCGTCCACCTGCCCTGTTCGGGGTGCTGGGCGAAGGCGGCGTTGTTCACCGCCAGCCAGGCCTCGTCGTCCTCGCCGGGGCGGAACGCGCGCAGCGTCACGCCCTCCGGTACGACCGGCGCCGGCATCTCGGCGGTGAGCGGACGGCGCATCTGCCAGAGCACCCGCGCCCGGGAGAAACCAAGGTCGACGGCGAGCGCGGCGGCCGACGGGTGGTCACCGTGCGCCCACGCGCGCAGCGGCCCGGGAGCGGCGGCCACCACGGCACGGGCCAGCGCCCGGCCGGAGCCGCGCCGCCGGTACGCGGGGTGCACGACCATCTCCACGCCGACTCCGTCGGCCGGGGCGGTGGTGTCGAGGTGCGCGTACCCGGTGAGGGTGCCGTCGGTGGTCCGGGCGGTGAGGTGCACGGCGGGGGCCTCGGGGTCGCGCAGCCGCAGCAGCACGTGCTCGTCGAGCGGGTCGGCGCCGTCGGCGTCACCGGCGGCGCGAGCCAGCGCGAGCACCTCGGCGACCTCGTCCGGCGTCAGCCGGTCCGGCCGGTCGATCCCGTCCGGTGTCAGCCGGTCCGCCCTGGCGATCCGGTCGGCGGCGGGACCACTCGTCGGCTCGGTGCTGCTCATCTGAGTCACGGTAGCGCCCGGCGGGCCGCGGTTCGCGCCGGACGACGACGGGGATCGGTGGCGCTCGTCACGGGCTGCCGACGGGCAGCGGCTCCAACTCGAACCGGGTCAGCAGTTCGGGCAGGAGTTGCTGCAACGCGCTGACCGTGCCGGACCGGTCCCCGCCCGCGTCGTGCATGAGCACTATCGCGCCGGGCCCCATCTGCGAGCGGACCATCGCCTCGATGGTGGTGGCGCCCGGCGCCTTCCAGTCCGACGGGTCCACGCTCCAGTGCAGCGGGGTGAGGTTCAGGTCGGCGCAGGCCGACATGACGGACGGCATCCAGGCCCCGCCGGGCTGGCGGTAGTACGCGATCCGCGCGTCGGGCGCGGCGGCCAGGATCGCGTCGTTCGTGCGCAGCAGGTCGGCGCGGATCGTCGCCGGGGATCGCTTGCCCAGGTTGACGTCGTGGTTCCAGGAGTGGTTGCACAGCGTGTGGCCCTCGGCCACGATCGAACGCACCAGATCCGGGTGGGCCTCGACGTTCTCGCCGACGACACAGAACGTCGCCCGTACGCCGTACTGGGCCAGCAGCGCGAGCACCTGCGGGGTCCAGCGTGGATCGGGGCCGTCGTCGAAGGTCAGCGCGACCCGGGACGAGCCGGTGGCGACCTGGGCGCCGTACGGGCCGTCGCCGTCGGCCGGGACGGGGGCGGCGTCCGGTGCGGCGTCGGGGCTCGGCCGTGGGCTGGTCGTGCCGCCCGGGAAGTCGGTGCTGGGTGGCTGCTCGCCGTAGCGCGGCCCGGTGAGCGTGGTGGCGACTCCGGCGGCCGACGGGTGCGGGTCCGGCACCAGGCTGCGGCCCAGCACGAAGGCCGAACCGAGCAGGCCGGCCAGCACGACTGTCACGAGCCCGGCGGCGCGCAGCGTCGGGGCCCGCATCAGCGGCACCGCCCGTTCGTCGCCCCCGTGTTCACCGCACGCACCGCCGCCCCCTTAGCCCGACAATTCCGGCAGCCAGGATATGGCTGACTTATCGGGCAAAAAGGGCATACGAGAAAAATGCCCCGTAGCGAGGTGGTGCGGAGGCGGTCAGACCGGCAGCGGAGCGGGCTCCGGCTCGGGTAGCGAGCGCGACGGCGGGACGACGAACTTGTAGCCCACCTGGCGGACGGTGCCGATCATCGACTCGTACTCCGAGCCGAGCTTGGCGCGCAGCCGCCGCACGTGCACGTCCACCGTCCGGGTGCCGCCGAAGTAGTCGTAGCCCCAGACCTCACGCAGCAACTGGTCCCGGGTGAACACCCGACCCGGGTGCTGGGCCAGGAACTTCAACAGCTCGAACTCCTTGTACGTGAGGTCGAGCGGCCGGCCCTTCAGCTTGGCGGCGTACGTGTCCGGGTCGATGTTCAGCTCGCCGGCCCGGATCGAGCCGCCGGCGCCGGCGGTGGCGTTGCTGAGCCGGCCCACCGCGAGCCGCAGCCGCGCCTCCACCTCGGCCGGCCCGGCGCCGGCCAGGATCACGTCGTCGACGCCCCAGTCCGCGTTCAGCGCGATCAGGCCCGCCTCGGTGACGACCGCGACGAGCGGTACGCCGAGCCCGGTGGCGTGCAGCATCCGGCAGGTGGCCCGCGCCTCGCTCAGCTCGGAACGGGCGTCCACCAGGACGGCGTCCGGCGTCGGGCCGGAGACCAGCGTGCGGACGTCACGGGGTGCGGTGCGGACCGAGTGGGGCAGCAGGTCGAGTGCCGGCAACACCGCCGACGGCTCACCGGCCCGCGCGGTCACGAGCAGCAGGAGCTCCACGATCACCTCCGTCCCGGCGGCCTTCCGGCCGCGCGCGACCAGCGACACGCCCGGCTACGGGCGGCACTGTGAACTTGCGTGGGTCCCGGCGTCGTCGACGGGCGGGTAACGGCCTGAGCGTAACCGATGGACCGGCCGTCACCTTCGCGCGATTTACCGTTTGCCCTTTCTGCCCTCGATCGCGGCGCAGGTTTTAACGTCGCTGAAACCGGGACCTCCGCCGAGCCGCCCGGGTCTGGCACGATCGGGGCGTGTTTCCCTCCACCTCGCGCGACACCGGCCGTGACCCGTGGACCGACGAGCCGCCCACCGGCGCGTCGGCCCCCGCCCGTGGCTACCCGCCCGCCCCGCGCACCGGCCCCGCGGACGAGGAGGGCGACCGGCCGGAACGCAAGGGCCCGCGCCGGCTGCGTAAGGGCGGGCCCGGCCGGCGTCCCGATGACGAGTCGGACGAGGAACCCGAGGAGGAGGTGCCGCCGGTCCCGGTCCGCCGCCCGCTGGCGCTCACCGTGGCCGGCTTCGCCGCGCTGCTCGGCGTCGGCCTGGTGCTCGGCGCGCAGACCTCGGGCCCGGGGCACCGGCTGCCGTTCGCCGCGATCATCTTCGGTGTCCAGCTGCTGTTCGTGCTGGCCTGGACGATGGCCATGCGGCCGCCCGCGCTGCTCGTGGTCGCGCTCGTCAGCGCCGCGACGGCGGTGATCGCCGACGTCGCCGCCGTGCGGTCGGACATCGCCGGCCTGGCCCCGCTCGGCTACGCCGCCGCAGCCGGGTTCCTGCTCGCCGTGCTGGGGCAGCTCGTGCGGCGGGTGGACCGGGTCCGGGTGACCGACTCGCTCGGCGGCACCCTGCTCATCGTGGTCGGCGTGGTCTCCTTCGCCACGCTCGTCGTGCTCAGCCGGATCCCCAAGGGCACCCAGGCGATCACGGTCTGCCTCACCGCCGCCGGGGTGGCGTTGCTCGTCGCCCGGCTCACCGACGCGGTCGCGCCGTGGCCCCGGCTCGCCCCGCAGGTGCCACGCGGCGCGGCCGGCGTGGTCGTCGGCGCCATGCTCGGCACGCTCACCAGCGCCGTGCTCGGCAGTTACCTGGTCGGTTTCACCCCGACCAGCGCCGCCCTGGTCGGGGTGGTCAGCGCGGCCACCGCCGTCCTGGCCGACCTCGCCGTGGGGTACGCCGAGGCGGGCCGGCTGATGGCCGGTGAACCGCCGACGATGTGGGTGGCCCGGCACATGCAGGGGCCGCTGGGCGGGTTCGCGCTGGCCGCGCCCGCCGCGTACGCCATGTGCGTGCTGTTCCTGTGACGCGGTTGGGGAGGATTCGCCTCGGGTAAGTACGGTTGCGCCGCGAGGCGCGGTGACGGCGGCGAGGACGGGAGGCGGCGTGGCAGAGGCGTATCCGGCGGAGGGTCGACCCCGGCGACGGGGCCGGAAGGTGCTGATCGGCTTCCTCGTCCTGCTGCTGGTGCTGGCCGGGCTGCTCGTGGTCGCCGACCGGGTCGCCGCCGGAGTGGCCGAGCGCGCCATCGCCGACCAGGTCCGGCAGGAGATCGCCAAGCAGGACGCGCAGTCCGCCGCGCCGCAGGTCGAGGTGGGTGGCTTCCCGTTCCTCACCCAGGTGCTCGACGGCCGGTACGAGCGCATCTCGATCCAGCTCACCGACGTACGCGGTGACGTGCAGGGCGACGCCGTCGAGGTGCCGAAGCTGGACGTGGATGCGCGCAACGTGACCGCCTCGCTGGACACGCTGCGCTCCGGCCGGGGCGACGTGGTGGCCGAGAGCGTGGACGGGCGGGGCACCGTCACCTACGACAGCCTGGCCAAGCTGCTGGACCGTCCCGGGCTGACGCTGGGCGAGCGCAACGGCAAGCTCGCCGTCACCGCCCCGGTGGACGTCCTCGGCATCAAGCTCACCGTCAACGGCACCGCCGACGTCACGGTGGCCGGCAACAAGGTGGCGCTGCGCTTCAACGACCTCACCGCGGACGGCCTGCCGAACGTGCCGCTGGCGCGGGCCGCGCTGACCCGGTACGCGCAGGGCATCTCGATCGACGTGCCGCTGCCGGAGCTGCCGTTCCAGCTCAACCTGCGCAAGGTGGAGCCGAAGCCGGAGGGCCTGGTGGTCACGGCGGACGCGGCGAACGTGCCCATCAACTCCGCGGGCTGAGAGCCGCACGCGGCCGGTCCGGGGAGCGGGCCGGCCGTCCCGGATGCTGGTCGGCCTGGTGGCACCTGTCGCCTCGGCTGGTAATCTCCCTGCACATGGGGACCCACCTCACCAAACGGCGCGCGGTCGACCTGTGCCGCGTGGCCACCTGCCTGTGTCGCCCCGTCATCTGACGGCGGGGCTGTCTCCGGCCGCCTGAACGGCGGCCACCAGGGTCCACGAACCTTTCCCGGTTCCCCCTCCTCAACGCCCGGCAGCGGCGCCGTCGCACGTACCCGTGATCCGTTCCTAGCTCAGGGTCCGCGTGTGGTGCGACAACCATCGACATCGATCTCCACGCGCAGGCTCACCAAACCATCCTCACCAGGGAGTGATCTGATGAGTCGCGACACCGCACTCGTCTCGGCCGAGTGGGCCGAGAAGAACCTCGGCGCCCCGGGCGTCGTCTTCGTCGAGGTCGACGAGGACACCTCGGCCTACGACACCGGGCACATCGCCGGCGCCGTCAAGCTCGACTGGCGCACCGACCTGCAGGACCAGATCCGCCGGGACTTCGTCAACAAGACCCAGTTCGAGGCGCTGCTGTCCGACCGGGGCATCGCCAACGACGACACCGTGATCCTGTACGGCGGCAACAACAACTGGTTCGCCGCGTACGCGTACTGGTACTTCAAGCTCTACGGCCACGGCGACGTCAAGCTGCTCGACGGCGGCCGCAAGAAGTGGGAGCTGGACGCCCGTCCGCTCGTCACCGACGTGGTGGAGCGGCCGAAGACGCAGTACGTCGCGCAGGAGCCGGACACCTCGATCCGCGCGTTCCGCGACGAGGTGGTCGACGCGATCGGCACCAAGAACCTGGTCGACGTGCGCAGCCCCGACGAGTACGCGGGCCGCCTGCTCGCCCCCGCCCACCTGCCGCAGGAGCAGGCGCAGCGGGCCGGCCACATCCCGACCGCGATCAGCGTCCCGTGGTCCAAGGCGGCCAACGAGGACGGCACGTTCAAGTCCGACGACGAGCTGCGCAAGATCTACGCCGACGCCGGGCTGGACGACGGCAAGGAGACGATCGCGTACTGCCGGATCGGCGAGCGCTCCTCGCACAGCTGGTTCGTGCTCCAGGAGCTGCTCGGGCACCGCAACGTGAAGAACTACGACGGTTCCTGGACCGAGTACGGCTCGCTCGTCGGCGTGCCGGTGGCGCTCGGCGACGAGCCGGGGGAGGCCTGATGACCGCCGCCTCCGCCGCCTCGACGGCTGCCGCCGGCTGCGCCGCGCCGGACCAGTCCGCCCCCCTCCCGGCGAGCCTGGACCTGGAGAAGGAGACCGTCATCACCGGCCGCGTGCTGGCCGAGTCCGGTGAGGTCGTGCCGGGCGCGTACGTGCGCCTGCTCGACTCGACAGGCGAGTTCACCGCCGAGGTGGTGACGTCGGCGGCCGGGCAGTTCCGGTTCTTCGCCGCGCCGGGCTCGTGGACGCTGCGGGCGCTGTCCCGCCACGGCAACGGCGACACCGCCGTTGCCGCGGCCCGCGGGATCAACGAGGTGACCGTCTCGGTCGCCGCCTGACCCACGCTGGAGATCGTGGCCCGCCACCCAACCCGGTGGCGGGCCACGAGCCGTTCCGGCGACTGTGCGCCTCGACAGTGGCTGGCAGGCTGGACGGCGGTGCGCCCCGGACGCGCCGGAGGGGGATCAGGTGCCCGACGACGCCGCTGCCCACGCCCGCCGCTATCTGATCGATTTCATCGACGGCAACCGGGGCGAGGAGATCGCCCGCGAACTCCAGCGCGCCGACGGGTCCAGCCGGTCGCGCCCGTTCGACGTTTCGGTGGCCAGCCTCGACACCGACCTGTCCTTCCTGACCAAGCGGGCCACGCTCGTCACGGCCAAGCTGGTCCTCTCCCAGCCGGGCGGCGAGCGCTGCTATCTGGCCCACCGGGAGATCTGCAAAAGGTGCGGCAAGGATCCGGATCACTGCGACCCGCGCTGCCGGTACGAGGACATCCGGATCGACGAGCTCTACGCCGAATGCGACGACCTGGACCGCCTCGGCGCGTACCTGCGGGACTGCGCGCCGCTGCTGGAGCTGGGTCAGCTCGTCTACTTCCCGCAGACCTTCCGCCGCAGCCACCTGGAGTCGCGCGCGCCGGACGCCCAGTCCACCTCCTCGCTGTTCGACACATCGGGCCGGATCGAGCTGGGCGACAACCCGGACCGCACGCTCGACCTGATCGTCAAAGGGCACCGGGTCGTCGACGTGCCGAGCGGGGATCCGGTGAAGGCTCGACTGGTCACCCCGCTGCTCCAGCTCGATCTGCCGATGCTGGAGGGCACCTCGCTGCGGGACTACTGCGCCATCCTGACCCAGGAGAGCGACGCGCTCGCCGCGACCCAGGCGTACCTGCGGGGCCGGATGCTGGAGGTCGACACCGATCCGGATCGGGCGCTGGTGCAGCTCGCGAAGCTCGACGCGGAGATCCAGGAGGGGGTGCGGGCGGCCCGGGCCGAGGTCGCCCGGGTGTCCCGGCGCTCGGCCGTACAGGCCGCCGGCGCGGCGGTGGCGACGGTCGCGGCGACCCTGGTGGCGGTCGAGGGCACGCATCTGGCCCCGGTACTCGGCATGCTGGGCGCGGGCGGCTTCTTCTCCGCTGTGCTCGCCGCCGACCAGTACGCCGACCGTCGCGGCGAGCTGCGGCAGCGTCCCTTCTACCTGCTGTGGCTGCTGTCCCGCCGGTCGGTGCCGGTCTGAGCGAGGGTGCCGAGGCGCGGCCGGGCGCCTCGCGGACACGTGACACCATTGCCGGGTGACTGCCGTCGAGACGGGTTACGCCCCGCCCACCCCGCCCGGCCGGCCCGGCCCCGGTGGCCGACGCCGGCTGCGCTGGCTGGCGGTCGCCACCGTGGCGTGGGCCGTGCTGCTCGCCGGTCTGACCTGGTGGTCGGTACGCACCGACGCGCCGACGGTCAAGGAGCAGCGCTCGCTGGACCAGGCCGGCCCGGTGGTGGACCGCGCGATCGGTGAACTGACCGCCGCGGCCGGCACCGCCGGCGTACCGGCGCTCCTGCCCGACCGCCTGGAGCGCGGCTGCCGGATCACGCCGATGGACGACGGCGCGACGCTGGAGCGCGGCGTCGAGGTGGCGATCGGCGGCGGCGACGTCCGCGAGGTGCTGCGCGGCATCGCCGACCGGCTGCCGCCGGGCTGGCGGGCCGGCGTGTCGACGCTCGACGGTGAGCCGCTGCTGCGCGCCGACGCGGGCGAGTTCGTCACGGTCGAGGGCCGGGCCGGTGGCCCGGGCCGGGTGCTGCTCACCGCCGACACCGGCTGCCGCCCGGCGGGCTCCGGCTACCTGGCCCCGTCCGCCGACGCCGACGCCGAGTCGGCCGTGCTGGCGTCGGCGCTGGGCCGCTGGGGCGGCGCGACCGGGCCGGTCCAGGTGCTGGCCGCGCCCTGCCCGGGTGGCGGGACCGTCCGCACGGCCCGGTCCGAGGCCGCAGTGCCGGCCGACCGGTCGCTGTCCGCCGCGTTCGGCGCCGGCGCCGCGCCGGTGGTGGACTCGGCCGACGCGTACGCACGCCCGGGCGACCCGGCGGTGCTGGCGCTGCGGGCCGGTGAGCGGGTCCGGGTCGCCGTCACCGCGTCCTGCCCTGCCTGACGTCAGCCGCCGGGCAGGGTCAGCGCCGGGGGCGACGGCTGTTCGGAGTGCGGCTCCCGGCTGCGGCCCAGCGCGTCCACCCGCCCCCAGCGGCCCGGGATGTCGAGCAGTTCCACCCGGCCCATGCCGGGCGGTACGGCCGGGTCGATGATCAGGTGCTCGCCCTGCGGTTCCAGTCCCAGGATCACCCGGAGCACCAGCAGCGGCGTGCCGGCGGACCACGCCTGCGGGCTGCACGCGGTGGGGTACTCCACCGGATAGTCGGTGAGGGCGCGTTCGTAGCCGGCGAACACCTCGGGCAGCCGCCCGTCGAAGTAGTGCGAAGCGCTGAGCAGGGCGTCGCAGATCCGGCCGGCCTCCTGCCGGAAGCCGTACCGCCACAGGCCCCAGGCGATGATCGAGTTGTCGAACGGCCACACCGTGCCGACGTGGTAGCCGACCGGGTTGTACCGGCCCTGGTCGTCGGCGAGTGTGCGTACGCCCCACCCGGAGAACAGGCGCGGGCCGAGCAGGTGGGCGGCGACCGCCGGGGCCCGTTCCTCGTCGACGATGCCGCTCCACAGCAGGTGGCCGATGTTGGAGGTGAGCGCGTCCACCTGCCGGCCCAGCGGGTCGAGCGCCAACGCGTAGTACTCCCGGTCCGGGATCCAGAAGTCGCGGTTGAACCGTTCCTTCAGCGCCGCCGCCTCGTGCTCCAGCCGGTCGGCGTACGTCGGGTCGTTCCAGTGGGTGCGGGCCAGACGGGCGCCGCGCAGCTTCGCGTCGTACGCGTACCCCTGAAGTTCGCACGTGGCCCGGGGGAACTCGGGCATCCGCCCGTCGGCGTAGGAGATGGCGTCCGGCGAGTCCTTCCAGCACTGGTTCGGCAGCCCGGTCTCCGGATTGCGGGACATGTACCAGACGTAGCCGGTGCCGAGCAGGTCGCCGTACGTGTCCAGCCAGGTCAGCGCCGCCCGCGTCTCGTGTTCCAGCTTGCGCACCAGGTCGGCGTCACCGGTCCACCGCTCGTACTCGTCGAGCAGGATCACGAACAGCGCCGTGGTGTCGGCGGCGCCGTAGTACGGCGAGTGCGGCTGCTCCTCGAACCCGGCGCTCTCGCCGTAGCGCAGCTCGTGCAGGATCTTGCCGGGTTCCTCGTCCCGGAAGTCGTCGACCCGGCTGCCCTGAAGGCCGGCGAGCATGACGATCGTGGGCTTGACCAGCTCGGGCAGGAACGGCAGCACCTGGAGCGAGGTGAAGATGCTGTCCCGGCCGAACAGCGTCATGAACCAGGGCAGGCCGGCGGCGAGCAGCCGGACGCCGAGCGTGATCGACTCGTACCGGAGAGCGGCCAGGTCGTTGAGGCTGCGCCGATAAGCTCCGGCCAGCGGCTCGCAGTCGCAGCCCAGCTTCGGCGCGCGGCTGATCAGGGCGCTCTGTTCCGCCTCGATCTCGACCGCCGTGCGCTGGCCGCCCAGCGGCAGGATGGCCCGGACGTCCTCGCCCCGTGCCCCGTAGATGACCGTGTCGACGTGCAACCGGGTGGTCCACTCGCCGTGCGGGCCGACCCGCATCCGGAACGTCATCCCGCTCTCGTCGACCTCGGCCGGCGCGCTGCTGGTCACCAGCGTCTCGCGGTGGAACGCCGCCCGGCGGTAGGTCAGCCGCAGGCCGTTCCTCTCCACCGTGGGCGTGGTGTGTCCCTCCTTGCCCCGCTGATTCTTGATCTCCAGCAGGTCGGCGAAGTCGGAGCCGATGTCCAGCCGGAGGTGGAACTCCATCTCCTGCTCGGAGTGGTTGAGCACTGTCAGTTCCTCGTCCAGGCCGCCGCCGATCGCGCGGCTGCGGATCACCGAGACCTTCGCGTCCAGGTAGTGCGTCGGCTCGCCGGGGACCAGGAAGAACCGCGTCTTGTACGACAGCGAGTCGTCGATGGAGAGCGCGTGCAGAGGTTCCCCGTCGAGGGTGAGGATCCAGGTGGACAGGAACCGGGTGTCGAAGGAGAACAACCCGGTGGGGAAGTCGTACGACGGCTGGATGTTGCCGCGATCGTCGCTGACCAGGAATGTGTTGCCGTCGAGGATGCTGACCCGGTCTTTCACACCAGCCGCCGGACGTGGTCGCGGGCGGCGTCCCGCGGATCCCGTACGTCGGGCCGGGTCGGCAGGAACCGGCGGAACGCCAGGAACAGCACGACGTGCCCGCTGAACGTGGCCTCGTTGCGCAGCACCGCGGCCATGCCGGCCTCCCGGCCGGTGACCAGTTTCTCGAACAGATCGGTGGAGAGGGTGAGCACGGCGTCGGCCTGCCCCTGCTCCTCCCGGCTCACCTGGGCCGATCCGGGTGCCAGTCGCACGTACCAGTGTTCGGTACGGTTGCCGTCGGCCAGGTCGATCTGGAGCGTGCCGCCGATCGGGCTGTTCAGCACCGATGCGGCGCGCGCCGGTAGCGACGCGAAGAACTGTTGGATCGCCTCACTCACGTTCACATGGTAGGCGTAATCCGGACATGTCGGGCCAGGATCGGCTCACCGGTCAGAGTGGACGACCCGGGCGGGCCCGCTCAGTAGACGAGCGCCTGCGCGCCCTCGGCCATCGCCTCCTCGACGAACACCGCGGCGCCCGCGATGCGTACGCCGGGGATGACGTCGCCCGGTCCGATGTCCCGCCGGGCCGCGCACTGGGTGCACGCGGTCACCCGGCCCGTGGTCAGGACCACGTGCAGCAGTTCACCGAGCGGCGCCGAGTGCGGCAGCTCGAACGTCTCCGCCCGCCCGGGCAGTGCGAACCAGGTGGATTCACCGGTGAGCCAGAGCGACACGTCCACCCCGGCTGCGGCTGCGGTGGAGGCGACTGTGAACGCCTGGGCGCAGCGTTCCGGTGAGTCCGCGCCGGCGGTGGCCTTGACGACGAGAGTGCGCGCCATGACGCCAGCATAGGATGGTCCGGATGGTTACCGAGATCGGGTTCGTCAGCCTGCTGGTCGCCGGCCTGGGCGCGCTCGCCGGTGGCCTGGTCTATGTCGCAGTGCGAATCGCTAGAGGTAAATGGTGAGCGCGAGGAGAGAGCCGGTTTTGCGAGCCCCGCAGTCGCGAACGAAGGTGGCGCTGTGAATAGTGAGAATCCGCTTCAGCCGCCGTGGTTGAACGCGCCGCCGGTCGAGGAGTACCCGTACGAGGAGAGCCACGACCTGCGCGTCGGCCCGAAGCTGCACCCGAGCCTGGACGGCCTGCTGCCGTACATCGGGGTGTGGCGCGGCCGGGGCCGGGGTGGGTTCCCGACGATCGAGGACTTCGACTACGCGCAGGAGATCCGGATCAGCCACGACGGCAGGCCGTTCCTGTTCTACGAGTCGCGGGCGTGGATCCTCGACGAGCAGAGCCGTCCGGTCCGTCCCGCCGGTCGTGAGGTGGGCTGGTGGCGTCCGGTGCTCGACGGTGAGCGGGTGACGGACGAGCTGGAGGCGCTGATGACCACGCCGACCGGCGTGATGGAGCTGCACATCGGCAAGCGCAAGGGCACTCAGATCGAGTTCGCCACCGACGCCGTCGTGCGTACCGCCACGGCGAAGGAGGTCACCGCCGGAGCCCGGCTGTTCGGCATCGTCGAGGGCGCCCTGCTCTACGCGCAGGAGATGGCCGCGGTGGGTCAGCCCCTGAGCCCGCACCTCTCCGCCCGCCTCACCCGCGTAGCCGGCTGACCCCGCCCCTGACCCCTCCCCTGCGTGTGATCGCGTCGATCATGAGGTTGGCGGCGACAAATCGGACAACGAACGCCGCCAACTTCATGATCCACCGAGTGGGGGACGGGGGAAGTTCAGGAGAGATTGCAGCCTCGGGGTCAGGGGGGAACCCGGGCGAGGGGTTCCGTCCAGGGACGTGACCTCCACCGGGCCGCGCAGCGAGCTGGTCAGCCAGATCGCCTCGGCCTCGTGCAGGTCGGCCGCCGTGGGCAGGTGCTCGGCCGGGGTCAGGCCCAGCTCGGCCGCCCGGCTCAGCAGGTGGTGGGCGGTCACGCCGGGCAGCACGCCGGTCTCCGCCGCCGGGACCGTGCAGAGCGTGCCGCCGCGCAGCCACACCACGTTCGCGGTGGGGCCCTCCAGCACGTAGCCGTCGGTCGAGACCCAGAGCACGTCGTCCACGCCGGTCCGCTGCGCCCAGCGCCGGGCGGCGGTGCTGAGCGCGTACGAGGTGGACTTCACACCGCTGGGCAGCCACCCCAGCTCAGGGCGGGACCGGGCGGCCACCCCGAGCGGCAGCGTGGCCACAGTCACCCCGGTGCGCCGGGCCGCCCGGGCGGACTCCGGCACCTCGCCCAGCGTGGCGTACACCGTGGGCGGCCCGCCGCCCTCCGGTCCCCGCGTGCAGACCAGCCGCAACGCGCCCTCGGTCCAGGCGGGCCAGCCGGCGCGCACCTCGTCCAGCAGCTCGACGAGTGCGGCATCGGGGGGCAGTGGCAGGTCGATCGCCGCCGCGCCGGCCCGCAGCCGGGCCAGGTGCGGCTCCAGCAGCCAGGGGCGGCCGTCGCGCAGGTGCAGCGTCTCGAACAGGCCGTCGCCGTGCAGGACACCCCGGTCGTCGCCGCGCAGCACCGGCTCACCCGCCGGTACGAGTCCCCGGCTGAGCACCGCCACCCGTGTCGTACCCATTGGCGCAGCGTAGTGGCGTACCCCCGGCGGCGGGCCGGCCCGCGCGGCGGCCGAACTATGATCGAACGGTGTCCGAATCCTCCCTCGCGGAAATGCTCCGCTCGCGCGGGCTGCGGCTGACGGCGCAGCGGCAGCTGGTGCTCCAGGCCGTCCTGGATCTGGGGCACGCCACCCCGGAGCAGGTGCACACCGCGGTCCGTGAGGTGGCGGCCGGCGTCAACATCACCACCATCTACCGCACTCTCGAGCTACTGGAACGGCTCGGCCTGGTCACGCACACGCACCTGTCGCACGGCTCGCCGACCTACCACGCGGCCGGCGAGCACCAGCACGTGCACCTGGTGTGCCGGGAGTGCGGGGCGATCGACGAGATCGCCCCGGAGATGCTCCGCCCGCTCGCCGACCAGCTGGCCGAGCAGCGCGGCTTCCAGGTCGACATCGGGCACGTCGCGCTCTTCGGGGTCTGCGGCCGCTGCGCACAGGACGGGGAACGCACATGATCGACATCGCGGGCGCGGTGACCACCGACGCCATCGACGACCAGACCCGGGACCAGCCGGAACCGGCCCACCGGGCGGCGGGCGTCGGCCCGGTGGCCGCCCACTACGGCGACCCGATGCGCGAGCAGCGGCTCCTGGCCACCGGTGTGGGCCTGGTCGACCGCTCCCACCGGGGCGTGGTCGCGGTCCCCGGCGAGGAACGGATCAGCTGGCTGCACACGCTCACCAGCCAGCACCTGGCCGCGCTGGCCCCCTGGCAGGGCACCGAGCTGCTGGTGCTCTCCCCGCACGGGCACGTCGAGCAGCACGCGATGGTCGCCGACGACGGCGAGACCACCTGGCTGGACACCGAGCCGGGGATGACCGAGGGCCTGCTGTCATACCTGGAGAAGATGCGGTTCTTCAGCAGGGTCGACCCGCGCGACGCCACCGCCGACCACGCGCTGCTGTCGCTGGTCGGGCCGGAGGCGCAGGGCGCGCTCGACACGCTCGGCGTGACCGGGCTGGCCGCGCCCGACGTCGCAGCGGTGCCGGGTCCGAAGTTCCGTTCCGGCGAGCTGCCCGCGCGGCCCTCCGTGGTGTACGACGTCAAGCCGCTCCCGGTCGGCGGCTGGGCCCGGCGGGTGGCGCTCGGCGTCGACCTGCTCGTGCCCCGGGCCGCTATGGACGCGGTGGTGGCCGAGCTGCGCGGTGCCGGGGTGCCGGTGGCCGGGCTGTGGGCGTACGAGGCGATCCGGGTGGCCGCCAAGCGGGCCCGGGCCGGGGTGGACACCGACCACCGGACCATCCCGGCCGAGGTGGACCTGATCGCCCCGGCCGTGCACCTGGACAAGGGCTGCTACCGGGGGCAGGAGACGGTCGCCCGGGTGCACAACCTCGGCAAGCCGCCCCGCCGGCTCGTCCTGCTGCACCTGGACGGCGTGGCGAGCGACCAGCCGCCGGTCGCCGGTACGCCGGTGACGCTCGACGGCCGGACGGTCGGCTTCGTGGGCACCGCCGTGCAGCACTTCGAGCTGGGTCAGGTGGCGCTCGCCGTGCTGAAGCGCAACACGCCCGACGACGCTCGCCTGCTCGTCGGCGAGAGCGCCGCCGCCATCGACGGGTAAGGAAGGGCCCCTTCGTAACGCCCTCGGTGACGGAAGGATCCCTTCATGACGCCGCTCGCACCGGAAATTCTGCGGTCGACCCGGTGCCGGGTGCCGGTCTAGGATCCGGGGCATGACGACAGGGACGTTGATCACGGTTGCCCCCACCGGCGCGGAGTCGGCGAAGGCGGAGGTGCCGGCGCTGCCGGTGACGCTCGACGAGCTGCTGCTGACCGCCAAGGAGTGCGAGGCGCTCGGCGCCGCCGTGATCCACGTCCACATCCGCGACGACGACGCGCGGCCCACGCTCGACCAGGGGCGGCTGCGCGACACGGTGACGGCGCTGCGGGAGAGCACCGACCTGATCGTGCAGCTCTCCTCCGGCGGCGCGGTGACAGACCCGGAGTCGGCCCGGCTGGCGGTGCTCGACGCCGCGCCGGACATGGCCTCCTGCACCATGGGCACCGTCAACTTCGGCGACGACGTGTTCCTCAACCGGTGGGAGTTCATCGTCGACCTGCACACCCGGATGCAGGAGCGGGGCGTCGTCCCCGAGTACGAGATCTTCGACCTGGGCCACCTCACCGCCCTGCAGCGGCTGCTCGGCAAGTACGGCCTGCCGCACGGCGGGCACGTGCACGTCGACTTCGTGATGGGCGTGCCGGGTGGCATGCCCGGCACCACGGCGACCCTTGTGGCGGCCCAGCAGATGCTCCGCGACCTGCCCGAGGGCACCACGTTCTCGGCCACCGGCATCGGGCGCAGCACCATCCCGGTGATGCTGGCCTCGCTGTCGACCGGTGGTCACCTGCGGGTCGGCATGGAGGACACGGTCACGTACGCCAAGGGCCGCCCGGTGGAGTCCAACATGCAGCTCGTCGCGCGGGCGGTGGGCTTCGCCCAGCTCGCCCAGCGGCCTCCGCTGACCACCGCCGAGGCCCGTACGCTGCTCGGCCTCCCGGCTACCGTCCGGTAAGCGGCGCACCCGGCTCCGGCCCCGTACCGCCCCGGTCGACGTCGCAGGTCACCCCGCCGCCGACCGGGTCCGTCTGCTCGGTACCGTCCATACCGTGGGAAAAACGTACGAGGGCGGCGTGCCGCTCGCCGAGGTGGTCCGGTCCGGCTTCGTGGAGGGCGTCCACCGGGGTTCCGTGGTGGTGCTCGACGCCGCCGGTGAGCCGGTCGCCGGGGCCGGTGACGTCACCTCGCCGATCTTCCCCCGCTCGTCGAGCAAGCCGATGCAGGCGATCGGCATGCTGCGGGCCGGCCTGCCGTTCACCGATCCGGCCGACATCGCGCTCGTCGCGGCCAGCCACGCCGGCGAGGAGTTCCACGTCGAGCGGGTGACCGCGCTGCTGCGCGACGCCGGCCTGACCGAGGAGGCGTTGCACTGCCCGCCGGACCTGCCGTTCGGCGAGGCCGCCCGGGAGGCGGTGCTGCGGGCCGGCGGCGGTCCGGCCCGGGTGCTGATGAACTGCTCCGGCAAGCACGCCGGCATGGTGCGTACCTGCCTGGCGGCGGGCTGGCCGCTGGACGGCTACTGGCAGCCGGAGCACCCGCTCCAGCAGTGCCTGACCGCGACGATCGAGGAGTTCGCCGGTGAGCGGGCGGCGGCGGTCGGGGTGGACGGCTGCGGCGCGCCGGTGCTCGCCGTCTCGCTGACCGGGCTGGCGCGGGCGTTCCTGCGGCTGGTCGAGGCCGAGCCGGGCACCGTCGAGCGGACGGTGGCGGACGCGATGCGGACGTACCCGGAGTTGGTAGGCGGCACCCAGGCGGAGGACACCCGGCTGATGCGGGGCGTACCCGGTCTGCTCGCCAAGATCGGTGCGGAGGGTGTGATCGCGGCGGCGATCCCGGAGGTCGGCGCCGTGGCTCTGAAGATCGACGACGGCGCCGCGAGGGGCCGCACGCCCGTCCTGGTGTCCGCCCTGGCCCGCCTGGACGTGCGCGCCCCCGTTCTGACCGAGTACGCCGAGTCACCCCTGCTGGGCGGCGGCCTCCCGGTAGGAGCCATCCGCCCTCTCTGGTAACCCGCCCCCGCCCTCCACCCCGGCGATCTTGCACTTGCTGCCCCGGCAAATCGCTCATCCCGGGGCACACCGAGGGCCGCAAGTGCAAGATCAACAGGGCAAAGGGGGAGGTCAGGGGAGGAAGGGCAGGAGGGCGGCGTTGGTCTCGGTGGGGCGCTCCAGGGGGAGCAGGTGGGCCGCGTCGGGGACGTCCGGCATACGTACGCCCTGGGGGGCCTCGTCGGCGATGCGGTCGGCCAGGCGGCGGATGTCGGCCAGGTCGTCGGCGCCGGTGCCGACCAGCACCGGTACGTGCAGCTCGCCCAGCCGGTCGATGGCCGGCGGGTCCAGCTCGCCCACCTCGATCGCGCTCAGCGCCTGCTCGGCGGCGAGCGCGCGGCGGTCCATCTCCTCGGCGAACCGGATGAGCTCCGGGTCGACGTCCTCCGGGCGGCGGGTCGGGCCGACCACCCAGAACCGCACCTCGCCGGCGGCGGTGGCGGCGAAGTCCTCCGGGTCCACGTCGCCGACCAGTTCCTCCCAGAGCTGCTCGGTCTCCTCGGACCACTCGTTGCCGGAGACCGGGGCGCCGAAGAGTGCCAGCGCCGAGACCCGCTCCGGGTGGGCGAGCGCGGTGTCCACCGCGACCCGGCCGCCGAACGAGCAGCCGACGAGAGCGGCCCGCTCGATCCCCAGCGCGTCGAGCAGCCCGACCACGTCGTCGTGGTGGGCGAACGGCGCGGGCGGCAGCTCCGACTCGCCGTAGCCGCGCAGGTCCAGCGCGATCACCCGGTGCCGCTGCGCGAGCGCCGGGATCTGCCCGCGCCACATCCGCCGGTCGGCGATGCCGGCGTGCAGCAGCACCACGGCGGTGCCGGTGCCGCTCTCGTCGTACGCGAGCCGGGCACCGTTGATATCGATCTTGGTCACGGGGGAGAACGGTACGGACCGGACATGGCCTCCGCAACCCGCCTGTGGTGACCCTGCTAACTCTGGCTAGCGTTTTGCTTGCAGGAGTTAGCGGACCGAGCTAGCGTTGAGTCATGGCCACCAGCAAGGACCTTCCCGATGTCGGCGGGTTCATTCGCGACCTGCGGCGCAACGCGAAGATCTCACTGCGCCAGCTCGCCGAGCAGGCGGGCGTCAGCAATCCCTACCTGAGCCAGATCGAGCGCGGGCTGCGCAAGCCGAGTGCCGAGGTGCTCCAGCAGCTCGCCAGCGCGCTTCGTGTCTCCACCCCGGCGATGTACCTGCGTGCCGGGCTGCTGGACGACAAGGAGGGCCAGGGCGTGCTCGCGGCGATCGCCGTCGACCCCGAGCTGACCATGGCCCAGAAGCAGTCGCTCACCCAGATCTACGAGACGTTCCGGCGCGAGAACGCCCGCCTGGCCGAGGCGACCGAGGCGGCCACGACGGCGGAGACGGCCGGCGCGACCGAGCCGGCCGCCGCGCCGGAGGCCCCGGCGACGGTGGCGGCGGCCGCGACCGGTCCGGTCACGCCGGAGGGCACGCCGACCGAGGCGGTCCTCGAATCGGTGGCCGTCACCGAAGCGGGTGCCGCGCCCGCCCCGACCACCGCGCCCGCCCCGACCACCGCCGCCCCGCAGGACACGACCGCCCGCCGGGCGGCCCGGAAGGCCGCCGGTGCGGCCGAAGAGGAGCAGTCATGACCACCCAGCCGAAGACCAACCGCATCCCCGCACCCCTCTACGCCGCCGCCGGCGCCGGCGAGCTGGCCCTGGAGCAGCTGCGCAAGCTGCCCACCGTGGTCAGCGGCCTCGGCACCCGGGTCGTGACCGACCTCGGCGGCAAGGCCGTCGTCACCGGCTTCGAGCTGCGCCAGAAGGCCACCGAGACGCTGAAGACCGCCAACCAGACCGCCACCGGGCTGCGCGAGCGCGCCGTCGCCACCGACCTCGACCAGCTGCGCGAGGCCGCCAACCTGGAGAAGCTCCGCGAGGCGGCGAACCTGGACAAGCTCCGCGAGGCCGCCACCCGCAACGCCGCCGTCGTGGTGGCCGGGGCGCACGCCGCGCAGGAGCGCGCGCTTGCCGCGTACGCCGAGCTGGTCGCCCGCGGTGAGCGCGTCGTCGGCGCCGGCGTGCTGGAGGCCGCCGACACGGTGAACGCCGACATCGAGGCCACCGCAGCGACCGGCACCGAGGTCGCCCCGAAGACCGAGATCACCGCGAAGCCGGAGACCGCGCCGAAGGCCGCCGCGACGACCGAGGTGCCCACCCCGGCCGAGGTGGCCGAGGCGGTGGCCGCCAAGCCGGCCGCGGTGAAGCGCACCCGCGCCACCAAGGCGACCGCGACCAAGGCCGCCGCCAAGACGACCGCCACCAAGGCGACCAAGCCGGCCACCCCGTCGGCGAAGCTGCCGAAGGCCACGAAGCGGACCCGCCCGGCCGCCGAGTGACCTGATGCTCCACCGGACCCCGGACAACGTCTTGTCGGACGTTTCCGGGGTCTCGGCATAAGCTTGCCCCCATGGCCATCGCCGCGCCGATCTTCGCGTTCGCAGTCCAAGACGTGATCCAGCTGATCCTGCTCGTCTTCGCCCTGGTCGTACAGGGAGTGGCGCTGGTGCACGCGGTCACCCAGCGCGGCGACGGTTTCGCCGCGCTCGGCACGCTGCCCAAGGGCGGTTGGGTCGCCATTCTGGCGGTCTGCCTGCTGCTGACCCTGCTCGGCTTCGGCCCGATCAGCCTGTTCGGACTGATCGGCATCGCGGCCGGTCTGATCTACCTGCTCGACGTGCGGCCCGGCCTGCGGGATCTGCACGACGGCCGAGGGTCCTGGTGAGAGGTTTCCGCTGGCCCCCGCCGCCGGACGGCGGTCCCCGCACCTGGGGGCCCGGCCCCGGCGCGCCCCGGACCGGGCGGCCCGCGCTGCCCGAGCCGGAGACGGAGCTGGTCGCCACCCCGCACGGGGTGAGCCTGGAACGACTGGTCACCGGCACCGGTGACCCGGTCACCGTGTTCGCGCACGGGCTGGGCAGCGGCATCGCCACCACGCGCCCGTTCGGCAGCGGCGTCGCCGGGCGGCGCATCTTCTTCCAGTTCCGCGGGCACGGGCGCTCCGACTCCCCGCCCGGGCGGTGGAGCTACCTGGACCTCGCCCGTGACCTGCGCGCGATGGCGGACCTGAGCGGCGCGACCCGGGCGTTCGGTGCCAGCCTCGGCGCGGGCGCGCTCTGCCGGCTGCTCGCGGAGAGCCCGGAACGCTTCGAGAGGCTCGTCTTCTTCCTGCCCGCCGTGCTGGACACACCGCGCGGCGAGGTGGCCCGCGCCCGGCTCACCGGCCTGCTCGACGCGGTGGCCGAGGGCGACGCCTCGGCACTGGCCGACGCGGTGTCGCTGGAACTGCCGCCGTCGGTGCGCAACACCCCGGCCGGGTGGGCGTACCTGCGGCAGCGGCTCGATCAACTGCTGCGCGACGGGCTCGCGCCGGGGCTGGCCGACCTGCCCGCCCAGGCCCCGCTCGACGACGCCGGGTCGCTCGCCGCGGTCACCGCGCCGGCCCTGGTCATCGCCGCCGCCGAGGACGACCTGCATCCGGTCGCCGTGGCCGAGCGGCTCGCCGCCGCGCTGCCGAACGCCACACTGCACGTGTACGACCGCCCCGGCGTCCTCTGGACCGAGCGCGCCGACCTGCGGGAGCGCGTCTCGGAGTTCCTGAACGGGTAACGTCGGCCACCATGGGCGTCACACACCACGGCCGTACGCACCGGCTCGACCTCGCCGACCCGACCCTGCGCGAGTGGACCTGCCGGGTGCTGGAGGCCGATTCCGAGCAGGGCATCGTGCTGGACCGGTCCGCGTTCTACCCCGGTGGCGGCGGGCAGCCGCCGGATCACGGGGTGCTGCTCTGGCAGGGCGTACAGACCCGGATCGTCGGCACCCGCAAGGGCGACGACCTGTGGCTGATCCCGGCCGAGGGTGATCCGGTGCCGCCGGTCGGCACCGAGGTGGCCGGCGCGGTGGAGGACGCCCGCCGGACCATGCTGATGCGTACCCACTCCGGCCTGCACGTGCTCTGCGGCGTGGTGTTCCGCGACTTCGGCGCGCTCGTCACCGGCGGCAACATGGAGCCGGGCGAGGCGCGGATGGACTTCAACCTCCCCGAGGTGCCGCCGGACTTCAAGGCCCGCATCGAGGAACTGGTGAACGCCGAGGTGGCCGCCGACCGGTCGGTGGCGGTGCGGGTGCTGCCGCGCGCCGAGGCGCTCGCCCTGCCGGACATCATCCGTACCCAGTCGAACCTGATCCCGCCGGAGGAGCAGGAGGTGCGGATCGTCGACATCGTCGGGCTGGACGTGCAGGCAGACGGCGGCACGCACGTCGCCTCCACCGCCCAGATCGGCAAGGTCCAGGTGGTCAAGGTGGAGAGCAAGGGGCGGGCCAACCGCCGGGTACGCGTACGCCTGGCGGACTGACCCGCTCAGCGCGGCAGGTACGCCGCCCGGACGGCGAGCAGCCAGCGTTCCACCGTCTCCTCGTCCGGGCGCTCCGGCAGCGGTGAGCGGATCCGGCCGAACTCCGCCTCGGCGGCCGCCACCAGGGCCTGCGCCTCGTCCAGCGCGCCACCGGCGACCCGTTCGCCGAACGTGCGGAACCACTCCGGATCGGCGAGGCGGATCTCCAGCACGCCTGTCGCGTACAGCGTCCGGCCCTGGTGCAGCAGCCGGGCCAGGTGCCGGGCGTGCTTCGCCGAGCGCCGCCGGCCGCCGCTGTCCGCCGAGCGGGTGGCGAGCTTGCGGAACTGCTGCGAGGCGTACCCGAGGTAGGCGGCGCGGACCCGGGGCGCGCTGAGGAACGCCGAGCGGATCGCGATCAGCTCCTCACCGAACCCGGTACGGGTCTCGTAGCAGTCCTCGGGCAGCCACATCAGCTCGGTGGCGGTCGGGTTGCCGCTCAGCGCCAGCAGCGCGTACTTCCGGGCCTCGTGCAGCGTGACGTCCGGATCGGTGGTGACCACCGACTCGCGCGGCGCGCGCAGGCCGTGGAACGCCACTGTGGGCGCGGCGAACACGCCGATCCGGTCGGTGTCCGAGCCGGGACCGGCCAGCCCGTACGCGACCGAGCCGACGATCCCGGACAGCAGCAGGTGCATACCGGTGATGATCGCTTATCCGATTCGTTCGGGAAACCGGACTTCCGCTGTCAGGTATCGCTGACACGGTGATCCCATGAACTCACCACTGACCGGAACTGTCGCGCTCGTCGCGGGCGCGACCCGGGGCGCCGGCCGGCAGATCGCCGTGCAGCTCGGCGCCGCCGGGGCCACCGTCTACGCCACCGGCCGCACCACCCGGGAGCGCCGCTCCGAGATGGACCGGCCGGAGACGATCGAGGAGACCGCCGAGCTGGTCACGGCAGCCGGAGGCACCGGCATCGCCGTCGCCGTCGACCACCTCGACCCCGAGCAGGTACGCGCCCTGGTCGGGCGGATCGACGCCGAGCAGGGCCGCCTCGACGTGCTGGTGAACGACGTCTGGGGCGCGGACCCGCTGATCACCTGGGAGAAGCCGGTCTGGGAGCAGCCGCTCGACGCCGGTTTCCGCACGCTGCGGCTGGCCGTCGACACGCACATCATCACCAGCCACTTCGCGCTGCCGCTGCTGATCCGCAACCCGGGCGGCCTGGTCGTCGAGGTCGGCGACGGCACCAAGGAGCACAACGACAGGGAGTACCGCCTGTCGGTCTTCTACGACCTGGCGAAGGTGTCGGTGAACCGGCTCGGCTTCAGCCAGGCGCACGAACTGGCCCCGCACGGCTGCACCGCCGTCGCGCTCACGCCGGGCTGGCTGCGTTCGGAGGCGATGCTGGAACACTACGGCGTCACCGAGTCCAACTGGCGCGACGCCGCGACTACCGAACCGCACTTCGTCATGTCGGAGACGCCGGCGTTCGTCGGCCGCGCGGTCGCCGCCCTGGCCGCCGACCCGGACCGGGCCCGCTGGAACGGGCAGTCGCTGGACAGCGGCGGCCTGGCCCAGGTGTACGGCTTCACCGACGTCGACGGCAGCCGCCCGCACTGGGCCCGCTACTACGAGGAGGTGGTCAAGCCGGGCAAGCCGGCCGACCCGGACGGCTACCGCTGACCGTCGGACGGCGGATCGGTGTAGAGCGCCGCCGCGCGGCGGGTCGCCTCGGCGAAGCGTGCCCGCAGGCGCGGCGGCGCCAGCACCTCCACCTCCGGGCCGAGCGCCAGCAACTGGCCGTACGCGACGTCGACCGACTCGACAGGCAGCCGCAGCACCAGCCGGCCCTGCTCGTCCGGCGGCCCGGCCGCGTCCACCGCCTCGGTGTAGACGAACGGTGCGTCCACCAGGTGCCGCAGCGCCCGCAACCCGGCCGGGCCCAGGCGCACCGTCACCCGCTCCCGCAGCAGCTCGCGCAGGAACGCGCCGGCCTGCTCCCGCCAGTACGCGCCGAGGTCGAAGTCCTCGTCCCGCTCGAAGCCGTCGGCGCTCACCTCGACCGCCACCACCCGGTCCACCCGGTACGTCCGCCAGCCGTCACCGACCCGGCCGACCAGGTACCAGACCCCGTTCTTCAGCACCAGCCCGTACGGCGCAACCGTGCGGGTCACCTCCCGGTCCCCGCGCCGGTAGCGCAGCTCCACCATCAGGTCCCGCCAGACCGCCCGGGCCAGCTCGGCGAGCGTCGGCGGCGCCGGGGTCTCCCGGAACCAGCCGGGCACGTCCAGGTGGAACCGCTGCCCGGTACGAGCCGGCGCGTCCCGCAGGCTCGGCGGCAGCGCGGCCAGCACCTTCAGCTCGGCGGCGGCCACCGAGTCGGCAAGTCCCATGTCCCCTGCGGGTCCGGGCAACCCGGCCAGGAAGAGCGCCTCGGCCTCGTCCCGGCTCAACCCGGTCAGCCGGGTCCGGTAGCCGCCCAGCAGCCGGTAGCCGCCGGCCCGGCCCCGGTCCGCGTACACCGGGACACCGGCGGCGGAGAGCGCCAGCACGTCCCGGTAGACGGTCCGCTCGGACACCTCCAGCTCGCGTGCCAGCTCGGCGGCGGTCATCGTCTCCCGGGACTGGAGCAGCAGCACAAGCGAGATCAGCCGGGATGCACGCACCGGCCCATTGTGGTGCACCGGCCCACTAGGCTGTGCCGTCGTGAACGCCTCCCGTACGATCGCGCCGGTCACCGGCGCGGCCACCCGCTTCCTCGGCGGCGCCGGGCTGCTGCTGCGCGGCTTCGGCATGTACGTCCGCAGCCCGAAACTGATGCTGCTCGGCGTGATCCCGGCGCTGATCACCGGCGCGCTCTACGTGGCCCTGTTCGCCACGCTGCTCTACTTCGTCGACGACCTGGCGGGCTGGCTCACCCCGTTCGCCGACGACTGGTCGTCGCCCTGGCGCGGGCTGCTGCGGGTCGCCGCCGGGCTGGCGGTGGTCGGGGTCGCCGGGCTGGTCGGCGTGCTCACGTTCACCGCCGTCACGCTCGTCATCGGTGACCCGTTCTACGAGGCGATCTCGGAGCGGGTCGAGGACCGCCTCGGCGGCACCCCCGGCGCGGTGGACGTGCCGCTCTGGTCCTCGCTGCGGCGCAGCGTCGCCGACTCGTTGCGCCTGGTGGCGCTGTCCGCGCTGATCGGCGTACCCCTGTTCGCGGCCGGTTTCATCCCGGTGGTGGGACAGACGGTGGTCCCGGTGGTCGGCGCCCTGGTGGGTGGCTGGTTCCTGGCGCTGGAGCTGGTCGGCGCGCCGTTCTACCGGCGCGGGATGCGGCTGCCGGACCGGCGGGCGCGGCTGCGGGCCGACCGCCCAACCGCGCTCGGTTTCGGGGTGGCGGTCTTCCTGTGCTTCCTGATCCCGCTCGGCGCGGTGCTGGTCATGCCGGCCGCCGTCGCCGGGGCCGCGCTGCTGGCCCGCCGCTCGCTGGGCCAGCCCGTCGAGGAGAGCTGAGATGGACACCGTCCTGGTCGAGGGGGACATCACCGCGCAGCAGGCCGACGCGATAGTCAACGCCGCGAACTCGTCGCTGCTCGGCGGCGGGGGAGTCGACGGCGCGATCCACGCCCGGGGCGGGCCGGCGATCCTGGAGGAGTGCGAGGCGCTGCGCGCCTCCCGCTACCCGCGCGGGCTGCCCACCGGCCAGGCCGTCGCCACCACCGCCGGCAACCTGCCGGCCCGCTGGGTGGTGCACACGGTCGGGCCGGTCTTCTCGCCGCGCGAGGACCGCTCGGCGCTGCTGCGCGACTGCTACGCCAACAGCCTGCGCATCGCCGACGGGCTGGGCGCGACACGGGTCGCGTTCCCGCTGATCTCCGCCGGGATCTACGGCTGGCCGGTCGAGGACGCGGTGGCGCAGGCGCTCACCGTGCTGCACGCGGCCACCCCGGCGCACGTCACCGAGGCCCGGCTGGTGCTGTTCGGCGCCGACACGTACGCGACGGCGGTGCGGGTGGCCGCCGGGCTCACATGAGTTTGCGCCGGCACGACCACTGGCTGTCCACCGCCCGGTAGCCGAGCCGCTCGTTCACCGCCAGCATCGGCGCGTTCGCCTCGTCGTTCGAGGTGTACGCGGTCCGTACCCCGCGAGCGGCGGCGGCGTGCAGCGCGGCCTGCTTGGTCAGCCGGGCCAGCCCGCGTCCCCGGTACGCGGGCAGCGTGCCGGTGAAGTCCGACCACATCCGGTCGCCGTCCCGCTTGACCAGGCTCAGCGCGACCAGTTCCCCGTCCACCTCGGCGAGCGTGCTCGCCTCCCGGTCCAGCCCCGGGTTGTCCCAGCACTCGTGCCGCCACAGGTCGAAGCCGAGCGCGTCCGTCGGCACGTCCCCCGGCTCGTCCCGGGACGACTCGGCGTCGACCCGGTGCACCTGGCGCGGGTCGAGCCCGGCGGCGGACACCAGCCGTACGCCCGGCGGCGGCTGCGGCATCGGCGGGGCGGTGGTCAGGTCCAGCGCCGAGTAGCGCAACTCCCGGCTGGCGGTGAAGCCGTGCCGCTGCGCGAACGGCAGCGACTCGGTGCGCGCGTGGGTGAGCACCCGGGTGGTCCCGAGCGTCCGCAGGTGACCGAGCGCGGTGTCGAACAGCGCGGTGCCGGCGCCTTGGCGGCGGTGCTCCGGATGCACGTGCAGCAGGGCGATCTCGCCCACGCCCGGTGTCGAGGTCTGCGTGTTGCGGTACGCCGACACCCAGCCGACGATCTGCCCGTCCGCCTCGGCGACCCAGCCGGCCCAGTCCTCGCCGGGCGGTGGTTCGGCGATCATGCGGCGGGTCGACTCGACTCCGCGCACCAGATAGGGAAAGACGAGCGCGCGCAACGCCACCACGGCGGGCGCGTCGTCGGGGCGGGCGGGACGGATCTCGGCTCCACTCATCCGGCGGACCCTAGCCCCGCCGCCGCCCGCCCGCGACCGGATAATCAGCGCGACCGGATGATCACGCGGACTCGCGCAGCACCAGCTCCGTCGGCAGCACCAGCGCCTGCTCGACCTGCTCGCCCGCGGCGATGCGCAGCAGTTGCCGGGTCATCGACCGGCCCAGCTCCACTATCGGCTGCCGCACCGTGGTCAGCGGCGGCTCGGTGTACGCGGCCGTCTCGATGTCGTCGAACCCGATCACCGCCACGTCCTCGGGCACCCGCCGCCCGGCCTCCCGCAGCGACCGCAGGGCGGCGTGCGCCATCAGGTCGGAGGCGGCGAACACGGCGTCCAGTTCCGGGTCGGCGGCGAGCAGCTCGCGCATCGCGGCGGTGCCGGACTCCCGGGTGAAGTCGCCGTACGCGACCAGCTCCGGCAGCCCGGCGTCGGTGATCGCGCTGCGGTAGCCGATCAGCCGCTCGATCCCGGCGACCATGTCCTGCGGCCCGGCGATGGTGGCGATCCGCCGCCGCCCGTTTGCGATCAGGTGCTGGACGGCTGTGCTCACGCCGCCCTCGTGGTCGACGTCCACGTACGGCACGTCGGCGCCGTCGAGTGGCCGCCCGCTGCACACCACCGGGATGCCGAGGCGGGCGAGCCGGCCGGGCAGCGGGTCCTCGCCGTGCAGCGAGGCGAACAGCACCCCGTCGACGTGCCGCCCGGTGGTGTACCGCTCGACCCGTTCGTGCCCGGCCGGCGAACCGGCGAGCATCAGCACGAGCTGCTTGTCCGCCGCCTCCAGCTCCTGTGCCGCGCCCCGGATGATGCCCGGGAACACCTGGTCGTCGGAGAACACCCGGGTGGCCGCCTCGGGCAGCACCAGCGCCACCGAGTCGGTCCGCTGGGTGACCAGGCTGCGGGCGGCGAGGTTCGGGACGTACCCGAGTTCCTCGACCGCCCGGCGTACCGCCTGCCGGATCGGCTCGGCGACTGTGGTCGAGCCGTTCACCACCCGGGAGACGGTGGCCCGGGACACGCCGGCCAGCCGGGCCACCGCCTCCAGGGTCGGTCGCTGTGCCGTCGTCATCCCCGTAACCACCACCTCGTCACAGCCCGTTCCGGGCGATCACCTCCTGGTACCAGCGGGCGCTGTGCTTTGGTGTGCGCCGCTGGGTCAGGTAGTCGACGTGGACGATCCCGAACCGCTTCCGGTAACCCTCGGCCCATTCGAAGTTGTCCAGCACCGACCATACGAGATAACCGCGCAGGTCCACGCCGCGGGCGATGGCTTCGTGCGCGGCGCGCAGGTGCCCGTCGAGGTAGGCGACCCGGTCGGCGTCGGCAACCCCGCCCTGCTCGTCGACGTCGGTGTCCGGAAACGCCCCGCCGTTCTCGGTGATCATCAGGGGGAGCCCGGGACAGTCGGCCGCCACGCGTTCCAGCAGCCGGGTCAGCCCGGCCGGCTCGATCGACCAGCCCATGTCGGTCAGCGGCCCGGCCGGCGGCAGGAACTCGACGGTCCCGGCGGTCCCCGGGTACGCGTCGCCGCCTGCGCCGCCCGCACGCCCGGCCACGTAGGTGGGCGCGTAGTAGTTCAGGCCGAGCAGGTCCAGCGGCGCGGCGATCAGCTTCTCGTCCCCGTCCCTGACGAAGTCCGGCGCGACGATCCGGCTGACGTGGGCCAGCACGTCCGCCGGGTAGCCGCCGCCGGTGAGCGGGTCCAGGAAGATCCGGTTGTGCAGGCCGTCGACCAGCCGGACCGCCTCGGCGTCGGCGGCGCTGCCCGCGTCCGCCGGCTGCACGTCGGCCAGGTTGAGCGTGATCCCGAGCGTCTCCGCGCCGGCCGCGCGCAGCGCCCGCGCCGCCAGGCCGTGGCCGAGCAGCAGATGGTGTACGGCGCGGAACGCGTCACCGGCGTCGCGGCGTCCCGGCGCGTGCACCCCGGAGCCGTACCCGAGGTAGGCCGAGCACCACGGCTCGTTGAGCGTGGTCCAGGTGCGGACCCGGTCGCCGAGGCGGCCGTGCACGGCGAGCGCGTACTCGGCGAAGTGCTCGGCGGTCTCCCGTACCGTCCAGCCGCCCCGGTCCTCCAGCGCCTGCGGCAGGTCCCAGTGGTAGAGCGTGACGATCGGGTCGATGCCGGCGTCCAGCAGCGCGTCGGTCAGCCGGTCGTAGAAGTCCAGCCCGCGCGGCTCGACCGGGCCGGTGCCGTCCGGCCGCACCCGGGGCCAGGACACCGAGAACCGGTACGCCCGCAGCCCCAGCTCGGCCATCAGCGCGACGTCCTCGGCGTACCGGTGGTAGTGGTCGCAGGCCACGTCGCCGGTGTGGCCGGCGAACACCGCGCCCGGCGTACGGCTGAAGGTGTCCCAGATCGACGGGCCGCGACCGTCGTCGCGGGCGGCGCCCTCGATCTGGTACGCGGCGGTGGCCCCGCCCCAGACGAAGCCCTCCGGGAATCGGACGTTGCTCATGCCTTGACCGCACCTTCCATGATCCCGCCGATGATCTGGCGGCCGAAGACGACGAACACCAGCAGCAGCGGCAGCGTGGCGATGGCCGTGCCGGTGAACACCTGCGACATGTCCTGGTAGTACCCGTCGGAGAGGGCCCGCAGCGACAGCTGGACAGTCGGGTTCTCCGGGTCGTTCAGCACCGCGTACGGCCACAGGAAGTCGTTCCAGGTGGTCATGAACGTGAGCAGGCCGAGGACGGCGGCGGCCGGGCGCAGCGCGGGCAGCACCACGTTCCAGTAGATCCGCGCGGTGTTGCAGCCGTCCATCCGGGCCGCCTCGATCAGCTCGGTGCTCACGGCCTGGCCGGCGTACTGGCGCATCATGAACACGCCGAAGCCGGTGACCAGCGCCGGCACGATCACGGCGGGCAGCCGGTCGTTCCAGTTCAGCTTCGTCATGAGCAGGTAGAGCGGGATCACGCCGAGCTGGGTGGGGACCATCATGGTGGCGACGATGACCAGCAGCAGCGCGTTGCGCCCGCGGAAGCGCAGCTTGGCGAACGCGAACCCGGCCAGCGTGGAGAAGAACACCACCGAGATCGTGACGGTGGTGGCCACGATCGCCGAGTTGATCAGGCCGGTCAGGAAGTACGCGTCGGTGTTGTCGAACAGCCGGGCGATGTTGGCGCCGAGGTTGCCGCCGGGGGTGAGCGGCGGCGGCACCTGGCCCATCGTGTCGCTGGTCCGGCTGGCCACCACGAACATCCAGTAGATCGGGAAGATCGACAGGACGGCGGAGAGCGTCAGCGCCAGGTAGGTGAGCCGGCTGGCCGACCAGAGGCGGGTCATCGGGAGACCTCCTTGCGGGAGCCGCCGCCGAGCCGGCGCAGGAGCAGGACGTTTATCGCCGCGACCACGGCGATGAGGGCGAACAGCAGCCAGGCGACGGCGGAGCCGTAGCCGAAGTTGTAGTGCGGTGCGAAGGCGTTCTCGAACATGTACATGGTCACCGTCTGCGACTCGCGCAGCGGTCCGCCGCGGATCGCGTTGGTGCCGGAGTTGAACATCCGGGGCTCGGTGAAGAGCTGGAGGCCGCCGATGGTGGAGATGATGACCGCGAAGATGATCGTCGGCTTGAGCAGCGGCACCGTGATGGACCAGAACTGCCGGGCCCGGCCGGCGCCGTCGATCGACGCCGACTCGTACAGGTCGCGGGGGATGGCCTGCATGGCGGCGAGGAAGATCAGCGCGTTGTAGCCGGTCCAGCGCCAGTCGACCATCGTGGAGATGGCGACCCAGGCGGCGAACCGGTTCGCCTTCCAGTCGATCGCGTTGATCCCGACGTGGTCGAGCAGCCAGTTGATCATGCCGAACTCGCGGCCGAACAGTACCGCGAACACGATCGCCACGGCGGCGGTCGAGGTGACGTTCGGGATCAGCACCGCCATCCGCCAGGTGGTACGGGCGCGCAGCTGCCGGTTGAGCAGGTTGGCCAGCCAGAGCGCGGCCAGCAGCTGGGGCACCGTGGAGATCACGAAGATGCCCAGCGTGTTGACCACCGAGTGCCAGAAGTCCGAGTCGGCGAGCAACTGGGTGTAGTTGTCGAAGCCGATGAACGGGTGCTCGGCGCCGAGCAGGTCCCAGTCGTGCAGCGAGACCCAGAACGTGTACGCCAGCGGGTACGCCCCGAAGACGCCGAACAGCAGGAAGAACGGGGCGATGAACAGGTACGGCGAGTACTTCGTGTCGAGTCGGCTGAGCCGGTTGCCCAGGCCGGGACGGGTGGGGCGGGGTGCCGGTGCGACCGGCGGGCGGGCGTCGAGCTGGACGGCCATGACCCGGGACTCCTTTCCGCCGTGCGGGCGGCCCCCGTGGCCGGGTGGCCGCCCGCACGCGCTGCTCGGGTTACTTGGCGGCGGCCTTCTCGGCGTTGGCGACCGCGTCGGTCCAGCCCTGCTCCGGTGAGCGCTTGCCCAGCTCGACGCTGCGGACGGCGTTCTCGACCTCGGTGCGTACGGCCTGGTTCTTCGGTCCCATGTAGACCGGCTTCAGGCTTTTGGCGCCCTCGGCGAAGATCTTCCCGACCGGCGCCTCGGAGAAGTAGGCGTTCTTCGAGTCGATGATCGCCGGGTCCTCCAGCGCCTGCGGCGAGGAGGGCAGGGGACCCTTCGCCTTGAACGCGCCGATCTGACCCTTGGCGCTGGTCAGGAACTTGGCCAGCTCGATCGCCTCGGCCTGGTGCTTGCTCTGCTTCGGCACGGCGAGGAACGAGCCGCCCCAGTTGCCACCGTTGCCGGGGATCTGGGCGATGTCCCACTTGCCCTTGGCGCCCGCGCCCGCGTTGCCCTCGATCACGCCGGTCATCCAGGCCGGGCAGGCGATGGTGGCGAACTTCGACTGCTTGAACGCCGACACCCACTCCTCGGACCAGGAGCCGTACTTGCCGGACAGCCCCGAGTCGATGATGTCCATCGTGGTGTCGTACGCCTGCTTCACCGCCGGGTTGCTGCCGACGACCAGGTTGTTGCCGGTGTCGTAGTAGCTGTAGCCGCTGCTGTTGCCGGCGGTCTGGAGCAGGATCGTGTTGAACGTGTTCGTCGCGGCGTCCAGGAACGACGCGCCGGTCTTCTTCGCGGTGAACTGCTCGCCGACCTTGATGTAGTCCTGCCAGGTGGGCCAGAGCTTGGAGACCGCCTCCCGGTCGGTGGGCAGGCCGGCCTTGGCGAACAGGTCGGTGCGGTAGCACATCGCCATGCCGCCGACATCAGTGCCGAGGCCGATGAGCTGCTTGCCGTCGGCGGTGAGCCCCTGGTTCCACTTCCAGTCGAGGAAGTTGCCCTTCAGGTCGGCCGCGCCGTGGTCGAGCAGGTTGACGAAGTTCTGCGGGTTGGCCTTGTACTCGACGAGCAGGCCCTCCTCGATGGCGACCACGTCACCGGCGCCCTTGCCCGCGGCGAGCCACTGGGTGAGCTTCGGGGAGTACTCGTCGAGGTTGCCGCCGGTGCCGCGCTCGACGATCTTCACGCCGGGGTGGCTGGCCATGTACTCCTGGTAGAGATCGGCGTAACCGAACTGGCCGAAGACGTCGACGGTGAGCGTTATCGGCCCGTCGGCGGCGGCATCGTCGCCGCCGCCGCAGGCGGTGGTGCCGAGCAGCGCGGTGGCGGCGACCACTGCAACCGCCGCCAGGCGGCGGCGCGTGAAGGTGAGCATGCTGTCCTGACCTCTCGGGTCGTCGAAACGGGTGGTGGAAGGCGGTTCCGGAACTAAGAGAGCGCTCTCACGACAGCGTGGTGGAGGGTCCCGGACCTTGTCAAGAGAGCGCTCTCAGAGCGGTCCGAAAAGAAGCGGAGAGGAGCGGCCTCCGCCCCTCTCCGCCCGGTGCCCGTCGTCAGCCGACCCGCAGGCCCCCCAGCAGGGCCGGGTCGCCCGCCACGTCCAGCGCGTCGAAGCTGATCCGGCCCATCAGCGCCAGCAGCAGATCGCTCGCCGTACCCGACACCTGCGCCCGCGCGCGGTGGTCGTCGTGGTCGAGGATCGTCGCGGTGTCCAGCAGCGCGACCCCCTCACCCCGCAACCGCAGGTACCACTCCTGTGCCGCGTCGGTCGCGTTCAGCTGCACCACGCCGCGCCACTGCCCGGGCTGCACCCGCCGTCCCGCCGGCAGCCACGTGTCCAGCACCTCACTCACCCCGTCGGCCGCGAGCTTCGCCTCGATCGGATCACCCGCACCGATCGCGAGCTGGGCGTCCCAGCGGTGCACGGCCGTCTCGTGCGCCATCCGGCGCGGCCAGAAGGCCGCCTTCTTCGGCTGGGGCGCGAAGTTCCAGGCCGGCGCCTCCGGATCCGTCGCCTCCAGCAGCGCGGTGATCCGCTCGTACTCCTGCGCGTACCACTGCGCCGCGGTCAGACCCGCCGGCGGCTCCGGGTCGTGCCGCTCCGGGCGCGTGGTGCCGCCCGTGGACAGCACGGTGCCCACCCAGACGTACGCGCGGGTCAGGTGATGAGCGAGGTCGGTGACAGTCCAGCCGGGACAGGACAGCACGGGTGTCTCGGGCGGCGCCTCGGCCACCGCCGTGGCGAAGGCGGGGCCCTCCGTGCGCAGCGCGCCGATCCAGAAGTCCTTCGTGTGGTGCAGTCTGCTCATCGCCATCCTCCCGGGGGTGACCGGGCCACCAGTGGGTGCTCCGGCTACCCCTCAGCCTAGGGTGAAAGGCGTGTCAGACGTCTACGCCGAACCGGCTACTGCCGGTGAACCGACCGATCCGGCCACCCTGGCGCGCTACACCACGCTCCGGCTCGGCGGACCCGCCGGGCGGCTGGAGACCGCCGAGGACGCCACCCAGATCGTGCTGAAGGTGCAGGAAGCGGAAGCCCGCGAGCAGGCCGTACTGGTGCTGGCCGGCGGCAGCAACGTCGTGATCGGCGATCAGGGCTTCCCCGGCACCGTCGTGCTCGTCCGCTCCCGGGGGTTCCGGGCCGTCGCCGAGGACGGCGACACCGTCACGGTACGTGTCGAAGCCGGCGAGCCGTGGGACGACCTCGTCGCCGCCACCGTCGAGCGCGGCTGGTCCGGGCTGGAGTGCCTCTCCGGCATCCCCGGCTCGGCCGGCGCGACCCCGATCCAGAACGTCGGCGCGTACGGCCAGGAGGTCGCCGAGACGATCGTCGCCGTCGAGGCGTACGACCGTACCCGCCGCGAGGTGGTGCGGATCGCCGCGGCGGACTGCGGGTTCGTCTACCGGGGCAGCATCTTCAAGTACAGCGACCGCTGGGTGGTGCTCACCGTCGACTTCCGGCTCACCCGGTCCCCGCTGTCCGGCCCGGTCCGCTACGCCGAACTGGCCCGGGCGCTCGGCGTCGAGGTGGGCGACCGGGTGCCGCTCGCCGAAGCCCGCGCCACGGTGCGCAAGCTGCGCGCCGGCAAGGGCATGGTGCTCGACCCGGCAGACCCGGACACCTGGTCGGTGGGCTCGTTCTTCACCAACCCGGTGCTGCCGGGCGAGGTGTTCGAGCAGATGCGGGAACGCGCCGCCGACGTGGGGGAGCCGCCGCACTGGCCTGGTGCCGACGGCGCGGTGAAGGTCAGCGCGGCGTGGCTGATCGACAAGGCCGGGTTCGGCAAGGGGTACGCGGGCCCGGAGGGCGTCGCCATCTCCAGCAAGCACACGCTGGCGCTCACGAACCGTTCCGGCACCGCCAGTACGGCCGCCCTGGTGGCGCTGGCGCGCGAGATCCGCGACGGCGTCCAGTCCCGGTTCGGCGTAACCCTCCACCCCGAGCCCGTCCTCATCAACTGCACCATCTGACCGCCCTCGCCCTCGCCCTCGCCCTGGCCCCCGCCCGCCTCACCCCCGCGATCTTGTACTTCCGGCCCTCGGTGCGGGCGTGTTGACCCGTTCTGCCGGCGCGGCCAGTGCAAGATCTGTGAAGGTTGCTGTCAAGTGGTGGCTTCGAGGGTGCGCCAGATTTGGCGGGCTATGTAGCGTTTGAGGCTGCGGGTGATCTCGGCTGGGGTGCGGCCTTCGGTGGTGCGGCGGTTGATGTAGTCCTTGGTGGGCTGGTGGCATCGTTGGCGGGTTTTGGCGATGGTGTGCAGGGCGGCGTTGAGGGTGCGGTCGCCGCCTCGGTTGAGGCGGTGGCGGGTGATGCGCCCGGAGCTGGCGGGGACGGGGCTGACGCCGGCGAGTGAGGCGAAGGCGGCTTCGTTGCGGAACCGGCCGGGGTGTGACCAGGCGGTCAGCGCGATCGCGGCGGTGACGGGGCCGATGCCGGGTTGGTCGAGCAGGGTGGGGCAGAGTTTGTCGACCAGGGTGCGGATTTCGGTGAGGTTGGCTTTCAGGAGCCGGTCGAGGGTCTGGATCTGCTCGGCGAGGGTTGCCAGGTGAGTGCGGCGCAGCCGGTCGAGATGAGTTCCCCCCGCTTTGATGGAGCGGTGGTTACCTGCTGCCGGCTGGCGCAGGGGTGGCGATAGGTGGCTCGGCTGGTTGCGGCTGGCGGGTGTGCCAGGCGGTCTCGTACTCGTTCGGGCTGAGGTAGCCCAGTTCCTTCTGTATGCGGCGGGTGTTGTACCAGCCGTCGATGTAGGCGAAGATCGCGTTCTCGGCCTCGTCGCGGGTCCGCCAGGACGTGCGGTAGACGAGTTCGATCTTCAGCGTGGACCAGAAGTTCTCCATCAGGGCGTTGTCGTACGAGTCGCCGACGGAGCCCATCGACGGCAGGATCCCGTTGTCCTGCAAGCGTTCCGCGAAGCGGAACGACGTGTAGTTCGACCCGCGGTCGCTGTGGTGGATCAACTGGCCGTCGCGGACGTCGCGCGACCAGATGCCGTATTCGAGGGCGGCGAGGATCAGGTCGGTGTCGCAGCGGTCAGACGTCTTCCACCCGACGATCCGGCGGGAAAACGCGTCGCGGACCGCAGCCAACCAGAACACACCCTCACCGCACGGGATGCGGGTGGCGTCGGCAACCCAGAGCCGGTTCGGCCCGTCGGCGGTGAACTGCCGATTGACCAGATCCGGCGCCGGCGTGTGCCGGGGATCCTGCTTCGTGGAGCCACCACGCCAGCCTCGACGCAGGAACGCCCCCTGCCAGCCCTGCTCGGCCATCAGCCGCTCGACGCGCTTGCGGCCCACGCGGATGCCGTCACGGCGCAGCTGCCGGTGGACCCGGTCAGCGCCGTAGGTGCGCCCGGAGGTCTCCCAGATCTCGTGGATGTTGGAGATCAGCCCCAGGTCGACGACGTCCCGGTCGCAGGGCTGCTCGGCCTGCTTGACCCACGCGTAGTAGGTTGAAGCGCCGATGTTGAGGACCCGTAGCAGGAGCGCGACCGCGAACTGGTCACGGTGTTCGTGAATGAACCTCATGACCGTCGCCGGGTCGGGTCGAGCTCCGCCGCGAAATACGCACTCGCGGCCTTCAGAATCTCGTTCGCCCGCCGCAACTCGGCAACTTCCTTGCGCAGCCGCCGGTTCTCGTCCGCCATCTCGCTGGTCGGCCGGTCGTGACGCTCACCCGTGTCGGCCTCGGCCTGGCGGATCCAGTTCCGCAACGCCTCGTGATGCACGCCGAGTTGCTCGGCCAGGCGCCGGATCACCGGCTTCGGGTCCGACTCGCGATACAGGCGCACGGCGCGCTGACGTAGCTCGTCGGGGTACTTCTTCGGTGCTGCCACGGACGACTTCCTCCCCACGGCCATAAGACCATGATCAAGAAGCTCCATGAAAGCGGGGGTGGCTCAAGACCGCTGCCGCTGGTGGTGGTGAGGGTGGTGGCGTGCTGGACCTGTCGCAGGGTGCTCAGTCCTCGCATCTGTGTGCGGAGGTCGTCGTCGGCGGTGAGGATCACCGATTTGAACAGGTTGATGGTGGCGGTGCGGGTGTCGCTGTAGTGGCGGCGGCAGACGTGCAGCAGGCGCAGGGCTTCCCGGTCGCCGTCGGTGCGGGGTGAGGCGACGTGGTCGGCGGCCAGGACGCCACGAGCGGCGTGCGCGGCGTCCAGCGCGTCGGACTTGCCGCCTCGACGGCAGCGCCCGGCAGCGGGTTTGGGTGCTTCCAGGACGTACTCACCCGCGGCGCGCAGGACGCGCAGCAGACCGACACCGTGACAACGAGCGCCGTCCAGGGCCCAGGCCCGCCGGCCCGTTCCCAGCACGGCCGTCTGCCGGCCGGCCCAGGCCAGCAGGACAGCGGCGCCGTCGTCGGTGGCCGGCACGGTGATCTCCGCCAGCACGGTGCCGACCGCGGTGAGCACCGCGGCGGTGTGCGTATCGGTATGGGTGTCCACACCGACGACCGCGTCGACACGCTCGGCCAGACGTTCTGCCAGGATGGGAAACACGGACGGTTCTCCCTTGCACGGGACGACGTTCGGACGGCGTCGGCCCGGGAGCGATCACCCAGCGGCACATCTGTGATGAGTCACGCGACACGGGCTGCACACCCCTTCGCGGACAGGCTTCTGATCAGGCCAACAAGGTGGGCCGGGCCGACGCCGGCAACCCACGAGGACAAGTCGACGCCACGGCACACCAACTGACAGCGGCCAGATCTTGCATGAGTCACCCATAGATCACCAACGTCGAACCCTACCGATACCAACCTCCCGGAACCGGCCCACCTATAGAAGCGTCAACGCGCCCGAGGGAGACCTCGTCAGGGCTCGCCGAGAGGGGCGGGTGGCGGGCGGGGGGGCAGGGGCGGCGCGGGTTAGCGGGGGGCCACGGCGGGCCAGGGGAGCGTCAGGTAGCCGTGGCGCCACGTGCGCGGGGTGTCCTGGATCGGCCAGCCTGACTCCTTCACCGCCTCGACCGTCCGCAGCCAGCGCTGCCGGGGGCCGAACGGGGCGTAACCGGCGGCCGAGCGCCACGCCTGCTCCAGCGCCTCGATCAGGTCGTGGACGCGTTCACCCGGCACGTTGCGGTGGATCAGGGCCTTCGGCAGCCGCTCGGCGAGCGTGGCCGGGCTCTCCAGCGTGGTGAGCTTCGCCGACAGGGTGAGGGTGCGCGGGCCGGTGGCGTCGAGCAGCACCCAGGAGCCGAGCCGGCCCAGCTCGTCGCAGGTGCCCTCGACCAGCAGTCCGCCCGGCGCGAGCCGCCCGGTGACGGTACGCCAGGCGTCGGCCACCTCGCTCTCGTCGTACTGGCGGAGGACGTTGAACGCCCGTACCAGCGCGGGACGCAGCCCGGCCAGTTCGAAGCCGCCCCTGGCGAACGTCAGCCCGGGCGGGTCGGCGGCGGGCAGGGCGGCGGCGACGCGTACCGGATCGATCTCCAGGCCGACCACCCGCACGTCGGCGCGGACCCCGGCGGCCAGCCGGGCGCGCAGCTCGACGGGGGTGACCGGGGTGGCGCCGTAGCCGAGGTCGACCACGAGCGGGTCGGCGGCGGCGCGCAGCGCGTCGCCGCAGGTCTCGACGATCCAGTTGTCCACCCGCCGGAGCCGGTTGGGGTTCGTCGTGCCCCGGGTGGCCACGCCGAGCGGACGCTCCATTAGGACGTCCGGTGCACCTTGTGCTGCGCGGCCTGGGCCAGCGGGCGGACCACGAGCTGGTCGATGTTGACGTGGTGCGGGCGGGTCGCGCACCAGGCGACGCAGTCGGCGACGTCGTCGGCCACCAGCGGTTCGGCGACTCCGGCGTAGACCGCCTCGGCCCGGTCGGTGTCACCGCCGAAGCGGACCAGGCCGAACTCCACGGTCTTCACCATGCCGGGGTCGATCTCGATCACCCGGACCGGGCGCCCGCACAGTTCCAGCCGGAGCGTGCCGGCGATCGCGGTCTGCGCGTGCTTGGCGGCCGTGTAGCCGCCGCCGCCCTCGTAGACCACGTGCCCGGCGGTGGAGCTGACGATCACGACCGTGCCGGCGCCGGAGCGCTCCAGCGCCGGGAGCAGCGCCTTGGTGACGCGCAGCGTGCCGAGCACGTTGACGTCGTACATCCATTGCCAGTCGCCCACGTCGGCGGTCTCGACCGGGTCCAGGCCGCGGGCGCCGCCGGCGTTGTTCACCAGCAGCGTTACCGGCCCGGGGGCGGCCTCGGCGGCGGCGGCCAGTCCGGCCACCGACTCGTCCGAGGTCACGTCGCAGGCCACCGCTGTCGCCGCGCCGCCGGCCGACTCGATCTGGGCGACCAGCGCGGCCAGCCGGTCGGTACGCCGGGCGGCGGCCAGCACGTGGAATCCCTCGGCGGCGAGCCGGCGGGCGGTGGCCGCGCCGATCCCGCTGGACGCCCCGGTGACGATGGCGACTGAAGTCATCCGGACATTGTCTCCCGTCGCCGGGCCGGTCGGCGGGATGAGGTCCGTCACGCCCGGGACCCGGCGGAAAGCATTTCCGTACCCCGATGGGGAAGATGACATCCGGCACACGGGTTGACCGAGAAGCGCCGGTCGTGCGGGACGGCATCAACCGTGACAGAGGGAGCGGACGTGGCGGATTTGCACACCGGTGTCGGTCGTCAGCGAGGTGCCCTTCCGTGGCCGCGGCCCCGCCGTATCGCCACCCTGTCGGTGCACACGTCGCCGCTGCACCAGCCCGGCACCGGTGACGCGGGCGGCATGAACGTCTACATCCTGGAGGTGGCCCGGCGGCTGGCCGAGGCCGACGTCGAGGTGGAGATCTTCACCCGGGCCACCGCCGGTGACCTGCCCCCGGTGGTCGAGGTGGCGTCCGGCGTGTCCGTCCGGCACGTCACCGCCGGGCCGCTGGAGGGGCTGACCAAGGAGGAACTGCCGGGTCAGCTCTGCGCCTTCACTGCGGGGGTGCTGCGGGCCGAGGCGGCCCGTCCGCCCGGCCACTACGACCTGATCCACTCGCACTACTGGCTCTCCGGCCAGGTCGGCTGGCTGGCCAAGGAGCGCTGGGGCGTACCGCTGGTGCACACCGCGCACACCCTCGCGAAGGTCAAGAACGCGCGCCTGGCCGCCGGGGACCGTCCCGAGCCGAAGGCCCGGGTGATCGGTGAGGAGCAGGTGGTCACCGAGGCGGACCGGCTGGTCGCCAACACCCGGGTCGAGGCCCGCGACCTGCTCGACCGGTACGCGGCCGAGCCGGACCGGGTGGCGATCGTGGAACCCGGCGTCGACCTGGACCGGTTCCGTCCCGCCGCGGGCGACCGGGACGCCGCGACCCGGGCCGCGCGCCGCCGGCTCGGCCTGCCGACCGACGGTTACGTGGTCGCGTTCGTCGGCCGGATCCAGCCGCTGAAGGCGCCGGACGTGCTGGTGCGCGCCGCCGCCGCGCTGCGTGAACGGGATCCGGCGCTGGCCGACGAGCTGACCGTGGTGATCTGCGGCGGGCCCAGCGGCAGCGGCCTGGACCGGCCCACCGCCCTGATCGAGTTGGCGCACGCGCTCGGCATCGCCGACCGGGTGCGTTTCCTCCCGCCGCAGACCGGCGCGGACCTGCCCGCCCTCTACCGCGCCGCCGACCTGGTCGCGGTGCCGTCGCACAACGAGTCGTTCGGGCTGGTCGCGCTGGAGGCCCAGGCGTGCGGCACGCCGGTGCTGGCCGCCGCCGTGGGCGGCCTGGTGACGGCGGTACGCGACGGCGTCAGCGGCATGCTCATCGACGGGCACGACCCGGTCGACTGGGCCCGCGCGCTGGCCCGCCTGCTGCCCGATCCGGTACGCCGTGCCGCGCTGGGCCGCGGCGCCGAGCGGCACGCCCGGGACTTCTCCTGGCACCGCACCGCCTCCGGCCTGCTCGCGGTCTACGGGGAGGCGATCACCGAGCACCGGGCCCGGCTGGCGCGGCGGCTCGGCGAACCGGCCGCGCTGTGCTCCTGGTGATCTCCACCGGCCACCGGGCGGCCCCGGTACGCCGGTCGTAGAGTGGGTGCGATGAGCCGCACGAGTGAGGTCGCCGCGCTGATCGAGTCCGTCTGCGCGGAGCGCGAGCTGGAGTGGGAGTCCACCGGTGAGGCGTCGTACGCGGTGACGCTGCCCGGCACGCACAAGCTCAAGACGATCTGCAACCTGATCGTGGGTGAGCACGCGCTGCGGGTCGAGGCGTTCGTGATGCGCCAGCCGGACGAGCGCCGCGAGGAGCTGTGGGCGTGGCTGCTCCAGCGCAACGCCCGCATGTACGGCGTCTCGTTCTCCATCGACGCGGTCGGCGACGTCTACCTGACCGGGCGGGTCAACCTGGCCGGGGTGGACGCCGACGAGCTGGACCGGCTGCTCGGTTCGGTGCTGACGTACGCGGACGAGTCGTTCGACAGCATGCTGGAGATCGGGTTCGGCACCGCCATCCGCCGGGAGTGGGAGTGGCGGGTCAAGCGCGGCGAGTCGACAGCGAACCTGGCCGCGTTCGCGCACCTCTTCGAGCCTTCCGCCGCTGCCGGATCGTCCGCCGGAGGTTCGGAGCCCTCCTGACGGGTATGCCGCCCCGCGCGGTGCGGAGCACTGGGACCCACCGCGGGCCGAGGACGGACTGTCGAGGAGCGTGTCCCATGGCTCAGCGCAACAGCTCAGGTCGCGGCACGACTGCGACCCGGACCAAGCGGCAAACCGGCAATCAGACGCCGAACACCCCGAGGGTGTCGGAGTCGGCGATCTCCCGGATGAAGGTCGACGACCTCCGCAGCCAGCTCAAGCGGCGCGGGGTCTCGGGGATCTCCGCGCTGCGGAAGCCGGAACTGGTGAAGACCCTGGCGCGGGCGATGCGCGGGGAGGGCGGCGCCGCCCGGCGGAGCACCGGCCCGGCCGGCCGGCCGTCGGCGACCCGCAAGAGCACCGCCGCGAAGAAGACCACTGCGGCGAAGCGGACCACGCCGGCCCGCCGGAGCGCCACGTCGCCGGCGAAGGCCGCGCCGGCCGCACGCGCCACCGGCGCCAGGGCCAAGGCGACGGGTACGCGCAAGGCGGTCCCCGCTCGCGCCAAGGCGACCTCGTCGCGGGCGAAGCCGATGCCGGCTCGGGCCAAGGCGGCTCCGGCTCGGGCGAAGGCGACCTCGTCGCGGGCGACGACATCGCGCGCGAAGGCAGCTCCGTCCCGCGCGAAGGCGGCACCCGGGCGCGCCACTGCCGCGTCACGGGCGAAGGCAGCTCCGTCGAGGGCGAAGGCAGCTCCTTCGCGCGCCAAGGCGGCCCCGTCGCGGGCCAAGGCGGCGCCGGCTCGGAAGGCGTCGTCCGCCCGGGCCCAGGCGGCACCGACCCGTGGGCCGGCGTCCAGCCGGTCGATCGGATCGTCGCAGCTCATCACGTCGCTCGCAGACCGGCCGGAGCGTCCGGGCCGGAGCCTGGTCACCCGGAACCACGAGGTGATCCAGCGCTGGGCGCGGGCGCGGGGTGCGAAGCCCGCCACCATCGCCGGAACCGAGCGCGAGGGCCGGGCCGGGGTGCTGACGTTCAACATCCCCGGGTACCGGGAGAGCAGCCGGATCCGCGAGATCACCTGGGACGACTGGTTCCGCACGTTCGACCTGCGGCGGCTGAACCTGATCTACCAGGAGCAGATGCGGGACGGCCGGCAGAGCAACTTCTTCCGGACCGAGAACCCGAATCGCGAGGACGGCTGAGGTTTACGGGAATGGCCGACGGGAACGCCGTGTTTGCCATTCCAGGGACGACGACACGGAAAGCCGGTTTTCCGACACGGGTGCTGTGACGGGCAAGACAGCGTTCTGGGTTGAATCCGGAATCCGGGCGAACTAACTTTATTGCACCGCGTCACGCTTGTTTCCGTTCGGGGGAGCGGTGGATCGATCAGATCCGCGCAGGCGAGATGCGAAGATCGGGTGGAGCACGCCGTTGGGGGACGGTGCCACCCGTGGAACCGGCGGCGCGAGCGGGCGACGCTTACGGGGGTGAGTGTCGCCCGCCGCCGCCGGGCGTACGGTACGAGCGCCCATCTCGACGGGGGTCGGGGTGGGCGCTCTGCCGTTGTCTTCTCGAGCCCGTCAGCGGGCGGACGTCACCGGTTCCGCCGCCGCGGCCCGCAGCGCGGCCACCCGCCGCTCCCGGCGCGGCCCGGCGAGCAGGTGCCCGGCAGCGGCCAGCAGGCCGAGCGCGCCCACCACCAGCCAGTGCCGCGCGCCGAGGTGTTCCAGGCTGAGCCCGCCGAGTGCCGGCGCCACGAACGACGCGGCCGGGAACGTCAGGTAGAACACCGACTGGTAGCGGGCGCGCAGTTCGGGCGGCGCGAGGTCCGCGTTGATCTGTGCGTTCGGCGGCGCGGCGAGCATCTGCCCGACCGTCCAGACCACCGCCGCGCCGAGGTAGAGCGGCAGCCCGTCGGCCACCGTCAGCGCGCCGAACCCGAGCGCCATCAGGCCGGTGGAGACGGCCAGCACGCTCGACTTGCGGTACGGCTCGATGAGCCGGGGCACGAACAGCTGCCCGGCCACGATGAGCGCCCCGCCGAGCGCGACCACCAGCCCGTACGCCGACGGGCGCAGACCGTCCTCGCGCATCGCCAGCGGCATGATCGTGGAGGTCTGCATGGTCAGCACGGCCAGCAGGAACGTCAGCCCGACGAACACCAGGAACGTGCGGTCGGTGAGCGCGGTGTGCAGCCCGGGACGCCGTCCCACCACCGCCCGTGGCATGGGCGCGGGCCGCCGGGTGAGCGTCTCCGGCACCTTCAGCGCGATCACCACCGCCGCGGCCAGCGTGGCTCCGGCGTCGACCAGGAACAGCGCCGTGAAGCTCGCCTCGGCGAGGATGCCGGCCAGCAGCGAGGCCACCGCCATGCCCAGGTTGAACGCCCAGAACTGCAGGTTGAACGCGCGGGAGCGGCGCGCCTCGGGCACCACGTCCACGATGGCGGCCACGAATGCCGGGCTGGGCATCGAGTGTGCCACGCCGACCAGCGTGGCGAGTACGGCGATCGCCGCCAGGTGCGTGGTGAACGCCAGCGCCGTCATCAGGGCGGCGGCGGCCAGGTGGGCGGCGAGCAGCGTGGCCCGGCGTCCCCACCGGTCGGCCAGCACGCCGCCGAGCAGCGTGCCGGCCGCGCCGCCGATCCCGTACGCGCCGACCACCAGCCCGGCCAGCGACGGCGGGGCGCCCCGCGCAGCGGTCAGGTAGAGCGACAGGAACAGCAGCGCGAACGCGCCGGCCCGGTTGATCAGCAGGCCGGACCAGAGGTACCAGAACGTGGCCGGTAGTCCGCCGGCCGTGTCGTCCCACCAGCGCCGCAGGCCGTGCACCAGCCCTCCAGGAAGGTTTCCTTACCGATTCCGTCCCGTACGGTATCCACCCGCCTCGGGGCGGTCGCGTCGGGGCGTACTCAGGAACCGGCCCGGACCGGCGCGGCCGGTGCGGTCGCCGCGGCCTCGCCCGCCTCGGGCGCCGGGTAGGCGGTGGCGGTGACCGGCGTGACCGGCGTGCCCACGGCGCGCAGCGCGACAGCGCGGCGCTCCCGGGCCGGACCGGAGATCAGGTGGGCGACCGCCGCCACGACGCCGATGCCAGCGCAGCCGAGCCAGAGCGCGCTGTTGCCCGCGTGCTCGCGGACCAGGCCGCCGAGGATCGGCGCGGCGGCGCCGGCGAGCTGCCAGGACAGCGAGAAGACGCCCTGGTAGCGGCCGCGCAGCGCGGCCGGGGACAGCTCCGCGATCAGGGTGGCGTTGGACGGCGAGTTGAGCATCTCGCCGACGGTCCAGATCAGCACGGTCAGGCCGTAGAGCCAGACCGTGTCGGCGAACGCGGTGAGCCCGAACCCGGCGCCCATCACCAGCGCCGCGAGCGCCAGCACGTGCGAGCGGCTGCGGCCCTTGATGAGCCGGGGTACGAAAAGCTGGCCGACCACGATGAGCACGCCGTTCAGTGCGATCACCGAGCCGTACGTGGCCGGGCTGAGCCCGGAGTCGCCCATCGCGATCGGCAGCATCGAGATGTGCTGGAGGAACACCAGCGCGGCGAGCAGGTTCAGCGCGACGAAGCCGAGGAACACCCGGTCGGCGAGGATGGTGCGCAACGCGCCGGCGGGCGCCGCCATCCCCTTGACCGGGAGCGCGGTGACCGGGCCGCGGGTCTCGCCGACCTTGGCGAAGATGATCAGCGCGGTCACCAGTGTGGTGGTCGCGTTCACCAGGAACAACAGCAGGTAGCTGCCCTGGGCGGCGAAGCCGGCGAGCACGGCGGCGCAGGCGAAACCGAGGTTGATGGCCCAGTAGTTCAGCGAGAAGGCGCGCAGCCGGTCCTTGTCCGGCACCACGTCGACCATCATCGCGCCGAAGGCGGGGCGGGCCGCCTCGGCGAACGCGCCGAGCAGCAACGCGCCCACGGCGACCGCCCAGAGCGGGCGGGCGAAGCCGAGCGCGAGCATCATGCCCGCGGCGCCGACGTGCGCGACGAGCAGCGTGGGCCGCCGTCCCCAGCGGTCGGTCAGGGTGCCGCCGATGGTGGTGCCGACCGCGCCGCCGGCGCCCCAGAGGCCGATCACCAGTCCGGCCTGGGCGGCGGAGAAGCCGCGTTCCTGGGTCAGGTAGATGGCCAGGAAGATCAGGACGAACGAGCCGAGCCGGTTGATCAGCGTGCCGGCCCAGAGGTACCAGAACGTCCGTGGCAGGCCACCCGCCGTGTCCTGTAACCAGCCTCGCGCTGCCCGCATCCCGATGCCCCCGTGTGGTAATGACCGACCTCTTTAATGCGCCTTACAACCTAGTGCCGGGCCGGAGCCGTGGTCATCAGGTTTTCCACGTGGTGGTCGTCACCACAGGTCGCCGCGTGTCCGCCGGCGTCGTACGGCAGGATGATCGGCATGACTGCGAGCGAGGGGCCCACCGTCGGGACGCTGGTCCTGCTGCGGCACGGCGAGAGCGACTGGAACGCCAAGAACCTCTTCACCGGCTGGGTCGACGTCGACCTGACCACCAAGGGGGAGACCGAGGCGCGGCGCGGCGGCGAACTGCTGCGCGAGCACGACCTGCTGCCGGACGTGGTGCACACGAGCCTGATGCGCCGAGCCATCCGCACCGCCGAGCTGGCGCTGAACGCCGCCGACCGGCACTGGATCGCGGTGCGCCGGTCGTGGCGGCTCAACGAGCGCCACTACGGCGCCCTGCAGGGCAAGGACAAGAAGCAGACCCTCGACGAGTACGGCGAGGAGCAGTTCATGCTCTGGCGCCGCTCGTACGACACGCCGCCGCCTCCGATCGACGACGCGGACGAGTGGTCGCAGGTCGGCGACCCCCGATACGCGCTGCTGCCGACCGAGCTGATGCCGCGCACCGAGTGCCTGAAGGACGTCGTCGAACGGATGCTGCCCTACTGGTACGACTCGATCGTGCCGGACATCCTGGCCGGCCGGACGGTGCTGGTGGCCGCGCACGGCAACTCGCTGCGCGCGCTGGTCAAGCATCTCGACCAGATCTCCGACGACGCGATCGCCAAGCTGAACATCCCCACCGGCATCCCGCTGCGCTACGACCTGGACGCCGACCTGCGTCCGCAGGTGCTCGGCGGGACGTACCTCGACCCGGAGGCGGCCAAGGCCGCCGCCGCCGCAGTCGCCAACCAGGGCCGCTGAGACGGCGTGGGCGGGGCCTCCCCCGAGGCGGCCCCGCCCACGGTTCTCAGCCGGACGTCGACCCGGTGATCAGGTAGACCACGTGCTCGCCCGCGTTCACCGCGTGGTCGGCGAAACGCTCGTAGAAGCGACCCAGCAGCGTCGCGTCGATCGCCGTCTCCACCCCGTACGGCCAGTCGTCGCCGAGCAGCACGCCGAACAGGCTCTTGTGCAGGTCGTCCATCGCGTCGTCGTCGCCGTCCAGCTCGGCGGCCACGTCGGCGTCCGGCTCGGCCAGCACCGAGCCGATCTTCTCGGCCATCCGGTCGGCGATCCCGGCCATGTCGGTGAAGACCGGCCGCAGTTCCGCCGGCACCGCCGGGGACGGGTGCCGGCGCAACGCCGTCTTCGCCACGTGGTCGGCCAGGTCGCCCATCCGCTCCAGATCGGCTGCCACGTGCAACGCGGTGATCATCGCCCGCAGGTCGGAGGCCACCGGCGCCTGCCGGGCCAGCAGGTCACAGACCCGCTCCTCCACGTGCCGGTAGAGGTCGTCGATCTCGGCGTCCCGCGCGATCACCGTCTCGGCGGCCGTCCGGTCGGCGGTGAGCAGCGCCTTGGTGGCCTGCCGCATGGCCGCGCGTACCGCCTCGGCCATGTCCACCAGCAACTGGCTGACAATCTGCAGGTCGGCCCGGAACTCGTCGCGCATCGTCACTTCCTGGGTTCGGTGGCCGCCACCCCCGAGGGGTACGGCAGGAGCAGGTGCGCGCCCCACGCTAGGCCGAACGGTCGGCACCAGGGTGAACGCGGATGAACGACGCTGGGCCCGCAGGTGAACTTTGCCGAAAGCGAGAGTGGTTCGTCCCTTTGCGCCCGATACCCGGGTTAACAATGACCCTACGATCGCCGGGTGGAATGGGCGGTGGCCGTCGTGGTGGCCGGAGCGCTGGTGACCGGGCTGGTCGCCGGGGCGCTGCTGTCCGGACCCGTTGACGAATGGCGGCGCCGCCGGGCGTCGCGGGGCGGCGGGATCCTCCGTCGTGACGCAGGGAGGACGACGATTCCGGACGACCAGCAGGGGGGCCTACCCGGCCTCGGCCGCAAGACGATCGACTCGCTGCGCGCGGGCGTGGTGGTGCTCGGCCCGGACGACGTGCCGGTGCTGGTGAACCCGGCCGCCCGGGCGATGGGTCTGCTCCGTACCGGGGCGACACCCGGCTCGATCGCGGCGCACCCGTTGATCCGTACCCTCGCTGGGCAGGTCCGCCGCACGGGCGTGCGGCGCGAGATCGAGCTGGACCTGCCCCGGGGCCGCGACGGCGGCGGTGACAACCCGCTCGGCGTGCACCTGCGGGCGATGGGGCTGGGCTCCGGCTACATCTCGATCGAGGCGGTAGACGTCACCGAGTCGCACCGTCTCGCGCGGGTACGCCGGGACTTCGTCGCGAACGTCAGCCACGAGCTGAAGACGCCCATCGGCGCGCTGCAACTGCTCGCCGAGGCGCTCGTCGACGCCACCGAACCGGCCGCCGACGGCGCGCCCGACCTGTCCGAGGACCTCGTCGCCGCGCGGCGGTTCGCCGAGCGGATCCAGCACGAGTCGACCCGGCTCGGCCGCCTCGTGCAGGAACTGCTGGAACTGACCCGCCTCCAGGGCGCCGAACCGCAGCCCGCGCCCGAGCCGGTCTCGGTGGACTGGGTGCTCGCCGAGGTCGTCGACCGCACCCGCACCGCGGCCACCGCGCGCCGGGTGGAGATCGCCGTCGGCGGGCAGCGGGGCCTGACGGTGTACGGGAGTGACAGCCAGCTCGCCACCGCTGTGGCGAACCTGGTGGAGAACGCGATCAACTACTCCGGCGAGGACACCACGGTACGGGTGACTGTCACCGGCACCGAGGAACACGTCGAGATCGCCGTGGCAGACCAGGGCATCGGTATCGCACCGAACGAGGTCGACCGGATCTTCGAGCGCTTCTACCGGGCCGACCAGGCCCGCTCCCGGTCCACCGGCGGCACCGGCCTGGGCCTGGCCATCGTCAAACACATCGCCAGCAACCATGGCGGCCGGGTCGACGTGTCGAGCACCCTTGGTGGGGGGTCGACGTTCACTCTCCGGCTGCCCGCACGCCCCCCGGACGACCTGGAGACGACACTCGCCTCCGCTGGGATCGAGGCCGGCCCGGCCGAGCTCCGGCAGGTCTGACCACAGGAAAGGAAACACCCGTTGAGCCGCGTACTGGTGGTCGAGGACGAGGAGTCGTTCTCCGACGCCCTGTCCTACATGCTCCGCAAGGAGGGATTCGAGGTGTCCGTCGCCGCGACGGGCCCCGCCGCCCTCACCGAGTTCGACCGGACCGGCGCCGACATCGTGCTGCTCGACCTGATGCTGCCGGAGATGTCCGGCACCGAGGTCTGCCGGCAGCTCCGCCAGCGCTCGCACGTGCCGATCATCATGGTCACCGCGCGGGACAGCGAGATCGACAAGGTGGTCGGGCTGGAGATCGGCGCCGACGACTACGTGACCAAGCCGTACTCGCCGCGTGAACTGGTCGCCCGCATCCGGGCGGTGCTGCGCCGGCAGAGCGCCGAGTCGAACGAGACGGGCGCGCCGACGCTCGCCGCCGGCCCGGTCCGGATGGACATCGAACGGCACGTGGTGACAGTCGGCGGCGCCGGGGTGCAGCTCCCGCTCAAGGAGTTCGAGCTGCTGGAGCTGCTGCTGCGCAACGCCGGGCGGGTGCTCACCCGGGGCCAGTTGATCGACCGGGTCTGGGGCGCCGACTACGTGGGCGACACCAAGACGCTCGACGTGCACGTGAAGCGGCTGCGCTCCAAGATCGAGCCGGAGCCCTCCGCCCCGCGCTACATCGTCACGGTGCGAGGTCTGGGCTACAAGTTCGAGCCCTGATCCGCCCGGGCCGCGTTGGGCCCTTTGCGTCGATCTTGGAGTTGTGGCACCCAGGATGCCCGAGTTGGCGCCGTTCGCGAGGTGCCATAACTCCAAGATCGCCGACCCCCGGGGCCTTTCGGGGAAGGTTCTCGGGCCCCGACCCCGCCGAGACCCTGAGTGCGCGCGATCTTGCACTTTGGTGCCCCGTAAACCGCGCGAATGGGGCGCACGGAGGGCGCGAACTGCAAGATCGCGTGGCTCGTCGACGGCCGCTTCGCTCCCCGTCCAACGCGCGCCCTACCCGGTCGGGTCGATCATGAACTTGGCGGCGCCTGGTGTCCGGTTTGTCGCCGCTAACCTCATGATCGACGGCTTGGGGGCGGGTGGCTGTGGTGCCGCCCGTGCACGGGAGCTTGTCCCACGCGCCCTCCGCCGCCTCGGCGACCCGAGCCATCCGTAGATCTTGGTACGAAACGGCCCGCATGAGGGCGCTTTCGTACCAAGATCTACGGCTGTTCCTGGAATGCGGATATGCGTCTCTGTGGTGCCGTGTCGGGGGTGTCCGGGTCGGGGGTGGTGGGCGGCACTCTGGTGGCGGAATCGTGGGCGGGTGCCGGGCGTTGTAACCGGGTGAACGACCGAGCACCGGCGGTGCCCCGCGAGCGGGGCGGCGTGCGTGAGCGCGGGAATCATCCCGGTGGGCTGGTCGTTGAACATGGTTCCGACGACGTGAACCTCCGCGCCGCGCCCCGCGTGGTGGCGTGAGCCGGCCCGGGAATGATGCCGGGTGGTGGGTCGTTGGACATGCTTCCGGCGCCGCGTAGTGGCACCCCCTGTTTCCCGCGAGCAGCCGGTCCCCAAGAACTTTTTGAGCGCCTGACGGTGCCACGCGCCCTTCCCCCTGGGTGCGTCGACCCCCGAATGGAGCACTTGTGATGAACACGATTCTGCGTAAGAGCGTTCTGGGTATTGCTGGTCTGGCTTTCACCGGCGGCGTGTTCGCCGGTCCGGTCGCCGCCCACGCGGCCGACACCACCACCCATACCAAGCCGGTTGCGGCCACGGTGCAGAGTGACAAGCTGATCCCGCACGGTGTGCAGGGTGAGCAGTCGCGGATCGAGCTGAACGACGAGCAGACCGCGAATGTGAAGGCGATCATCGCGGCGACGAAGAAGGCCGGTATGGACGAGCGTGCCGCGGTGGTGTCGATCGCGACGGCGTTGCAGGAGTCGAAGCTGGAGAACCTGGGCCACCTGGGTGACCGTAACGACCACGACTCGCAGGGCCTGTTCCAGCAGCGCCCGTCCTCCGGTTGGGGCACGGTGGAGCAGATCACCGATCCTGAGTACTCGACGACGGCGTTCCTGAAGGGTCTGAAGCAGGTCGACGGCTGGCAGGACATGCCGCTGACCAAGGCCGCCCAGACCGTCCAGGTCAGTGCTTACCCGGACCACTACGCCCAGTGGGAGCAGCAGGCCGCCGACCTCGTCGCCGAGCACTGGAACAGCTAAGACCAAGAGCTGAAGGCCGGCACCCCAAGACGGGGGTGCCGGCCTTCACTCGCTTGCCGGGTGCGGCGCGATCTGACCCTGGCGCTGCCGGGCGGCGCAGAGTTCGGCCAGCTTCGCGTACGCGGGCGCGCCGATCAGCGCGGTCAGCTCCGGCCCGTACGAGACGTACATCGGCTCGGCGCCGACGTGCGCGTCGGTGGAGGACGTACACCACCAGTCGAGGTCGTGCCCGCCCGCGCCCCAGCCGCGCCTGTCGAACTCGGCCAGCGTGGAGATCAGCACCTTCGTGTTGTCCGGCCGCTTGTGCCACTCCTGGTCGCGGCGTACCGGCAACTGCCAGCAGACGTCCGGCTTGTACTCCAGCGGGTGCACCCCGTCGCGTAGCGCCTGGGCGTGCAGCGCGCAGCCGCCCCCGCCGGCGAAGTCGGCGTCGTTGAGGAACACGCACGGGGCGTCCACGTCGCGGGTGGCGGTACGCCGGGCCGGCGTCTTGCCGTCGACTGTGTCGTTCTCGGTCCAGTTCTTGAACCCGCGCCGGAAGTGCTGCCACGTCTCCGGTGTCAGCCGCTTCACCGCGGCCCGGACGCGCTTCTCGTCGTCGGAGTCGGTGAAGAACGCGCCGTGCGAGCAGCACCCGTCGGCGGCCCGCCCGGCGATGATGCCGTGGCAGCCCTTGCCGAAGATGCACGTCCAGCTGGACAGCAGCCAGGTCAGGTCGGCGCGGACTACGTGCTTCGCGTCGGCCGGGTCGACGAACTCGATCCACTCCCGTGGGAAGTCCAGCCCGACCTCCCGGCTGCGCGGGTTCTCGGGGTCGTCCACCAGCACGTGAAGCTCGATCTGCCCTGTCACTCGGACCAGCGTACGCGCGGTGACCCCGCCCGGCCGCCGAGCCGACGAAACGTGTTGGCCCTAGGGTCTTCCCCATGCGACTGGGTGTTCTCGACGTCGGTTCCAACACTGTGCACCTGCTGGTGGTCGACGCCCACCACGGCGCGCATCCCTGGCCGGCGCACTCCGAGAAGGTGGTGCTGCGGCTGGCCGAGCAGATCGGGCCGGACGGCGCGCTCACCGACGGCGGCGCGGACGGCCTGGTCAAGGCGGTCGGCATGGCCCGGGCGGCGGCTGACGGGCTGGGCGCCGAGGATCTGCTGGCGTTCGCCACGAGCGCGGTCCGCGACGCCACGAACGCCGCCGACGTGCTGGCGCGCGTCCGCGACGAGACTGGCGTACGCCTGGAGGTGCTCTCCGGCGCGGACGAGGCGCGGATGACGTTCCTGGCGGTGCGGCGGTGGTTCGGCTGGTCCGCCGGGCGGCTGCTGGCGATGGACATCGGCGGTGGCTCGCTGGAGCTGGCCGCCGGCATCGACGAGCACCCGGACGTGGCGATCTCGCTGCCGCTCGGCGCGGGGCGGCTCAGCCGGGAGCGGCTCGCGGTGGATCCGGCCGGCACGGCGCCGCCGTCGGCCGAGGCCGTGGAGGAACTGCGGGAGTACGTGGACGCGCAGCTCGACCCGGTGGTGGAGCAGTTGACGGCGGTGGGCTGGGAGCGTCCGGTCGCCACCTCGAAGACGTTCCGCACGCTGGCCCGGCTGGCCGGCGCCGCGCCTTCGGGTGCGGGTCTGTGGGCGCGGCGCAGCCTGACCCGTACCGGGCTGCGGCAGGTGCTCGGGTTCATCAGGCACATCCCGCCGGCCCAGTTGCCCGAGCTGGAGGGGGTCAGCGCGCAGCGGGCGCATCAGCTCCTCGCGGGTGCGGTGGTGGCCGAGGCGGTGATGCGGCGCCTCGACGTGGACTGCGTGGACATCTGCCCGTGGGCGCTGCGGGAGGGGGTCATCCTGCGCCGGTTGGATCAGCTCGCGCCGATGTGACCGTACGAGCGCTCTGGGTTGCTTTGCGGTTGCTCGTCCCGATGCTCGCCGGCGGTTGGGGCTACCCTCGAAGGCGTGACTTACCGCGTTCCGGTGCTCCTGTCCACGTCCTCGGTCTTCCCCGAACGGACCGCGGCGGCGTTCCAGCTCGCCGCCGAGCTCGGCTACGACGGCATCGAGGTGATGGTCTGGACCGACCCGGTCAGCCAGGACGCGGGCGCGCTGCGCGGCCTCGCCGAGCACTACGGCGTCCCGGTGCTGTCGGTCCACGCCCCGTGCCTGCTCGTCACCCAGCGGGTGTGGAGCCCCGACCCGTGGGAGCGGCTGCGTAAGGCCGCCGAGCTGGCCGAGACGCTGGAGGCGCCCACTGTCGTGGTGCACCCGCCGTTCACCTGGCAGCGTGACTACGCGCGCACCTTCGCCGACGGGCTCGACACCATCGCCGGGCAGTTCGGCGGCCTGCACTTCGGGGTGGAGAACATGTACCCGGTGCGGATGGCGGGGCGGCAGTTCGTCCCGTACGCGCCGGGCTGGGATCCCACCGAGATCGGGTACGCCTCGTACACGCTCGACCTGTCGCACTGTGCGGCCTCGCACACCGACGCGATGGCGATGGCCGACCGGATGGGTTCCGGGCTGGCGCATGTGCACCTGGGCGACGGCACCGGCGAGGGGCGCGACGAGCACCTGGTGCCCGGTCGCGGCGGTCAGCCCTGCGCGGAGATGCTCCGCTCGCTGGCCGGGCGGGGGTTCACCGGTTCGGTGGCGGTGGAGGTGACCACCCGGGGCGCGAAGAGCCGCGCGGTCCGCGAGGCGGACCTGCGGGAGTCGCTGGAGTTCGCCCGGGCCAACCTGACCGCGCCCTCCCCGGTCGACGTCTGACCGGCACGGGCCACCCCGGCCGCTCGCACACGGGTGGGCGGCCGGAGCGCCGGAGGTCAGCTCACCGGGGACAGTGGCTGCGCCGGGACGGCCTGCTCGCCGACCGCGGCACGCTTGCGCGCCCGATGCGCCGCCACGTGGGAGCGGGTGGCGCAGCGCTCGGAGCAGAACCGGCGGCAGCAGTTGGACGAGGTGTCCAGGTAGACGTTGCCGCAGCGGTCGTCGGCGCAGACCCCGAAGCGGGCGCTGCCGTACTCGCACAGCCACACCGACAGGCCCCAGACCGCGCCGGCCAGGTATTCCGAGGAGACCGACGCGCCCCGGCTGGTCACGTGCATGTGCCAGTCCGAGGAGTCGTGGCCGGAGATGCGCGGCTGCACCGGGAACGCCTCCAGCAGCGCGTTCAACTCCGCCACCGCTTCGTTGTCCCGGCCCGAGGTGCCGTACTCGAAGACGTCCCGGAGGCGCTTCTGCGCCCGCCGGAAGATCGCCAGGTCCCGTTCCGCGACCTCGTCGCGCATCCAGCCCTGCTCGTCCGAGAAGACGGCCCGCAGGCCGTCCAGGTCGTCCAGCCGGGCGTTGACGAGCTCGACCCCGGTCCGGGCGTACGCGTCGAAGTTCACGACACCAACGGTAGACGACTCAGAGCGGACGCGGTGCGTCGATGTAGTGGGGCAGGAACCGCGCGTAACCGTCAGTGATGAGGCTCTCGCTCTCGCGCACGCCGGCGCCTGCTGACTCGCCGTCCACGATCCAGCTGCCGAGCACCGTCCGGTTGCCCTCGAACTCGGGCAACGCGCGGAACTCCTGGAAGCAGAAGCCCTCGTCGCCGTAGATCCCCGGGTTGGTGATCTCCGTGTCGCCAGTCACGATGCGTACCGAGCCGCCCTCGCGGCCGAGCAGCGGCTTGGCCACGTACTCGGTCATGCCGCGCGGCGAGTCCAGGTACGCGGGCAGCAGGTAGTCGTGCCCCGGGTACATCTCCCAGAGCACGGCGAGCAGCGCCTTGTTCGACAGCAGCAGCTTCCACGCCGGTTCGATCCAGGTGGTGGGGGTGCCCGGGTCGAGCGCAGGTCGCCCGTACGGCTCGGCCAGCATCCACTCCCAGGGGTAGAGCTTGAAGCAGGTGGTGATCGGCCGGTCGTCGGCGTCGACGAAGCGCCGCCCGTCCCAGCCGACCCGCTGGATCGGCATGAGCGTCACGTCCAGCCCGGCCTGGCGGGCCGTCTCGGCCAGGTAGCCGGCGGTGATCTGGTCCTCGCCCGATTCCTCCTCCTCGGACCACAGCACGTGCGCCCGCGGCTCGTGCAGCCCGGCGCCGATCTTGGCCCAGGCGCCGACCAGCCGTTCGTGCAGGCTGTTCCACTGGTCCGCCTCCGGACGGGTGTGCTCCAGCCAGTACCACTGCACGATGCTCGCCTCGACCAGCGCGGTCGGGGTGTCGGCGTTGTACTCCAGCATCTTCGGCGGTCCGCTGCCGTCGTACCAGAGGTCGAACCGGCCGTAGAGCGTCGGCGGGGACTCCCGCAGCGAACGGGCGACCGCCTCGGCGGCCCACTCGGGGATGCCGAACTCGGCGTACCGGCGGCGGGCCACCACGTGCTCGGCGGCGGCCACCGACATCCGGTGCAGTTCCTCCGTGGCCTCCTCCAGCCGGAGCACCTCGTCGAGCGTGAACGAGTACGCGGCCGTCTCGTCCCAGTACGACATGATCTCGCCGTCGGGCAGCTCGGTGTCCACGTACACCAGGCCCTGGGCCCGGATGGTCTCGTCCCAGCCGGGGCGCGGCGTGCTCGCCTCGCGGCGCACGTCAGCCGCCGCAGGAGGCGAGGTGGGTGCCGAACCCACCGCGCTCGGGCAGCGCGGCGGTCGGGGCCGGTTCGCCGCGCGTGGCGGTGGCCGGCGCGGGCACGAGCAGGGCGACCGCGACGGTGTCGCCGCCTCCGCCGGCCGGTCCGAGCGCGCAGTCGTCATCGTCGTCGTCGTAACCGTTGTTGCAGCCGGAGAGCGCGAGGGCCAGCGCGGTCAGCGCGCCGAGCTGCACGGAGGCCGAGCGGAGCCGGCGCCGGGGGTGTCGTCGATCCACGTGAACGTTGTAGCCGATCCCCGCCAGCCGGGGGTGCCCGGGCCGGGCCTGAGGACGGGAGCAGCGGGCCTCGGACGCACCCGGCGAGGGCCCGGTGGTGAGCGTTACGCTCGGCTCATGCTCCGTTCCGTCATCCTCGCCGCCTCCCGGTCTTCCCAGGTGGAGCGGCTCGTCGCGACGGCCCCGTTCACCCGGGACGTCGTCCGCCGGTTCGTCGCCGGCGCCGCCACCGACGACGCGCTGCGCGCCACCCGCGAGCTGGTCGCCGACGGCCAAGCGGTCACCCTCGACTACCTGGGCGAGGACACCACCACCCCGGAGCAGGCGAACGCCACCCGGGACGAATACCTCACGCTGCTGAGCCGCCTCGCCGCCGCCGGGCTCACCCCGGCCGCCGAGGTCAGCGTGAAGCTGTCCGCGCTGGGTCAGATGTTCGACGAGCAGCTCGCGTACGACAACGCGCGGGCGATCTGCGCGGCGGCCGACGCGGCGGGCACCACTGTCACGCTGGACATGGAGGACCACACCACCACCGACTCGACGCTGGACATCCTGGCGAAGCTCCGCAAGGACCACCCGTCGACCGGCGCGGTGCTCCAGGCGTATCTGCGGCGGACCGAGTCGGACTGCCGGGAGCTGGCGTCGGCGGGGTCGCGGGTGCGGCTGTGCAAGGGCGCGTACAAGGAGCCGGAGTCGGTGGCGTACCAGTCCGCCCGCGAGGTGGACAAGTCGTACGTGCGCTGCATGAACGTGCTGATGTCCGGCGACGGCTACCCGATGCTCGCCACGCACGACCCGCGGCTGATCGCGATCGGCGAGGACCGGGCGCGCTGGTTCGACCGCGACCCGGGCCGGTTCGAGTTCCAGATGCTCTACGGCATCCGCCCGGAGGAGCAGCAGCGCCTGGTCGGCGAGGGCTACACGGTGCGGACGTACGTCCCCTACGGCGACCAGTGGTACGGCTACCTGATGCGCCGGCTCGCCGAGCGCCCGGCCAACCTGGCGTTCTTCGGCCGCGCGGTGCTGTCGAAGAAGTGAGTCAGTCGTTCGACCAGGCCCGGGTGCACAGCACGAGGCGGTAGCCGTCCGGGTCGGCGAGCGTGACACCCCACCTGTCCCAGTACGGGCCGGCGGAGACCCTGGTCCCGCCGGCCCGTTCCAGTCTCGGGACCAGTTCTTCGTCGGCGGGGCCGTCGAGGTAGAGCACGAACAAATCCTCCCCGGTGGGGCGCGGCTCGACCGTGAGCGTCGGACCACCGACCAGCTCCAGGTGCCAGCCGGCCCCGGGGAGGCCGAGCATCACCAGGTCGTGCTCGTCCGCGTGACCGCCCTCGCTCCGGTAGAGCACGTCCAGGTCCAGCCCCTGCGTCCAGAACCGTTCGGTGGCGGCGAGGTCGCGGCTCGGGCGGGCGAGGCGTACGTGGGTGTCGGCGGTGATCGGCATGCCGGGATCGTGCGACCTCACCTCGGGTTGAGGTCAAGCTTGACGAGTTTGGCTAATGGCATTAGCTTTTTGGCTATGACAGTTAGCCGACTGGCGCGGGACGGCGGCACGATCGCGTACGAGGTGCACGGGTCGGGACCGCTCGTGGTCCTCGCGCACGGCATGGGGGAGAACCGGGCCGCCTTCCGGCACCTGACGCCCCGGCTGATCACGGCCGGCTACCGGGTCGCCTCGGTCGACGTACGCGGGCACGGCGACTCCAGCCCGCACTGGCCCACGTACGCCCCCGAGCACGTCGGCGGCGACCTGCTCGCCGTGGTGCGGGCGCTCGGCGGGGAGCCCGCCACCCTGGTCGGCAGCTCGTCCAGCGCCGCCGCGGTCGTCTTCGCCGCCGCCGAGGCGCCAGACCTGGTCAGCGGCATCGTGCAGGTCAGCCCATTCGTCGGCACCCCGAAGCCGAACCCGCTGATGCGTGTGGCGCAGGCGGCGGTGCTGCGCAGCCCTCGGCTGTTCGGGCTGTTCCACCGCACGCTGTTCCCGTGCGGGCGGCCGGCGGACGACGCCGCGTACCGCAAGGAGCTGGTCGCCAAGCTGCGCGGGCGGATGGCCGCGGTGCGCGGCGTGATCGCACCGGTGGACCCGCACTGGACCGCCCGCGCGCCCGAGGTGCGCCGGCCGGTGCTGGTGCTGATGGGTACGAAGGACCCGGACTTCCCCGACCCGGGCGCCGAGGCGCGGGCCGCACGCCGGCTGTTCGCCGTGGCCGAGGCCCGGATGGTCGCCGACTCCGGCCACTACCCGCACGCCGACCAGCCCGACGCCACCGCCGCCGACCTGGTCGAGTTCCTGGCGGTGACCGCAGGTGCCTAGGGCCGGGCTGACCCCGGCGACTGTCGTGCGGGAGGCCGCCGCGCTCGCCGACGAGGTCGGCTACGAGAAGCTGACGCTGGCCGCGCTCGCCGCCCGGCTCGGCGTCGCGCTGCCGAGCCTCTACAAGCACGTCCGGGGCGCGGACGCGCTGCACCAGAGGCTCGCCGTGCTCGCCACCGCCGAGATCGCCGACGTGCTCACGGCCGCCGCCGCGGGTCGCTCCGGCGACGACGCGCTGCGCGCCGTCGCCGCCGCCTACCGGGAGTACGCGCGGCAGCACCCCGGCCGCTACCCGGCCGCCCAGCGGGCGCCCGACCCGGCCGACCCCGAGCATCTGGCCGCCGGGCAGCGCGCGGTCGGCGCGGTCCGGGCCATCCTGCTCGGGTACGGCCTCGACGGCGACGCCGCGACCGACGCCATCCGGATGTTCCGGGCCGCCGTGCACGGCTTCGTCGCCCTGGAGGCGGCCGGCGGATTCGGGCTGCCCCGCGACACCGACCGTTCCTTCGGCGAGATGATCGCGGGCCTGGACCGCGCCTACCGTTCCTGGAGGGACCGATGACCGCGGTGCTGCTCGGCGTGATCTTCCTGCTGGAGCTGGCCCTGCTGGGCTCGGCCGGCTACTGGGGCTTCACGCTCGACGTCGGCTGGCCGCTGCGCCTGCTGGCCGGACTCGGCGCCCCGCTGGTGATCGCCGTGGTGTGGGGACTGTTCTGCTCGCCGCGTGCCGCAGTGACGCTGCCCGACCCGGCCAAGCTCGCCGTCCAGGCCGCCTGCTTCCTCACCGGCGGCGTCCTGCTCGCCCTGGCCGGCCACGCCGCCCCCGGACTGGCCCTGGTGACCCTGTGGGCAGCCGACAAGGCCGCGTTGACGCTGACCGGCACCCCCATCTGAGAGATCTTGGAAGGATTCGGCCCCTCTGGGGGCACTTTCCTTCCAAGATCTCGGGGCGCGGCGGAACAGCGACGGGACTCTTTCCCGGAACGCCCGATTGGTCGTACCCTTCGCCGGTGACCGACGGCGACGAGCAGCCTCCCGGCCGGACGGCGGACAGCGACGAGCCTCGTACCGCCGTCACTCCGGGCGGTGCCCCCGTTGCCGACGTGGACGCCGCCGACGCAGACCCGCCGTCGGCGGACCACGCCGACGCCGCACCCCGGCCCGCCGTCGCCGCTCCGGCCGGCGACGGCGAACCCGCACCCGTGCCGAGCGAGAACGCCGACGGCGCGGCCGATGCCGGCGAACCGGCAGCGGACGCCGGCCCGCCGCCGCACCCGGCCGGGGCGATCGAGGCGGACACGGACCCACCCTCCCGCCCAGCCGGGGCCGTTGATGCAGACGCGGACCCGCCGCCACATCCCGTCGCGCCCTCGGTCGCGGACACGAGTCCGTCGCCGCGCCCCGTCGCGGGCACGAGTCAATCGCCGCACCTCCTGGCGGTTGCGGCGCCGTACCCCGTACCGCTGGCGCAGCCGGACCCGGCGCGGACGCGGGCGGTGCGGACACGGCGGCGGTGGCCGCTCTGGACCGCGCTCGGACTCGCGCTCGGCCTGGTGGCGGGCGCGGTGCCCGGCGTACTCCTCCGAGGGTCGGCGCCGGACGCGGCCGGGCGGTCGGCCGCGAAGGACGACCCGGGCACGGCGGCGCAGCGGCGGCTCGGCAAACGGATGCTCGCGCTGCTGGACCGGCAGGCCACCGCGCTGGTCGGCGCGGACCGGGCCGGCTTCCTCGCGGTCGCCGAGCCGGCGGCCCGGCCCGCGCTGAGCCGCCGGTACGCGGCGCTGCGGGCGCTGCGGGTCACCGTGTGGCGGCCGGCGGCCGACGGGGTGCCGGAGGCTGTCGAGGGGCGGCCGGGGGAGTGGCGACAGACGGTGACCGTGGGCTACTGCTTCGTGGTGCCGGACTGCGCGCCGAGCACTGTGGAGCTGGGCGCGCGCTGGCGGCTGGCGGGGGAGGAACCCCGGCTGACCGCGCTGGAACCGTCCGAGGCGGACCCGGCCGGGGTACGGCCGTGGCAGGCGAACGACCTGGCCGTGACGGTCGGCAAGCGGGTCGTGGTGGCCACCACCGCGGCCCAGCGGCGCAAGCTGCCCGGCCTGCTCGCCCAGGCGGAGACCGCGGCCCGGGCCGCGGACCGGTACGCGATCGGCGGCCGGCCGCCGGACCGGTACGTCGTCTACTACGCCGGGAAGGGCGAGTGGCAGCGCTGGTACGGCGGCGGGCGGCCGAAGTGGACAGCCGGCTACGCGGTGGGTGTCGGCGGTGGGCGTCACGACGTCGTGCTGAACGCCCAGATCGTCACCCCGGCCGGCCTCGACGACCTGCTCCGGCACGAGCTGACCCACGCCGCCTCGCTCCCCGACCGCGGTTACGCCGACCGCGCGGACTGGTGGCTGGTGGAGGGGCTGGCCGAGTACGCCGGTGCCGACGGCCAGCCGGTGCACCGTTACGACGGCCTGACCGAGGTGCGGGACCTGCTGCGCGGCGGGTGGTCCGGGCGGCTGGACGAGGTGGCGCCGGCCGACGACGCGAGCGACGACCGGGTCGGCGGCGCGTACGGCGTCGGCTACCTGGCCGTACGCCATCTGGTCGACAGGTACGGCGAGCAGCGGATGCTGGACTTCTACCGGGCCGTGGTGCACCAGGGCCGGACCCCGGAGCAGGCCGCCGACGAGGTGTTCGGCGACCAGTGGTCGATGCTGCACGACGACTGCGTGGCCTACGTGCGGGCCGTCGTCGGCTGAACGTCGACACCTGTCGACGGGTCGTAGCATGGGCCGGGTGGCCCGCACTCCCTCGCCGCGGCTGCCCGCGGCCCGCCGCTTCCGTCTCGTCACCGCTGTGCTCGCCGTCGTCGCGCTGACCGGCACGACCGCCGCGTCCTGCGGCGACGACGCCCCGGCGGTGACAGTCGCCGAGGTGGGCCGCGCGCCGGTGAGCGAGGTGATCGACGCCCCGGCCACCGTCACCGCGCGGGCCGCCGCCACGCTCACCGCACCCGCCGACGGCACGCTCGCCCGCCTGCGGGTCCAGCCGGGCCAGCGGGTGACCCGGGGGCAGGTACTCGCGGTGATCGACTCGCCGTCGGCCCGGGACCGCCTGGCGAAGGCGCGGGACGCGTTGCGCGCGGCTGAGCGGGCCGGGCGGGGCACCGGCACCGGCGACCTGGGCGGCAGCCGGCGCGGCACGGACCGGGCCGCCGACGAGGCGTTCGCCGCCGCCCGCGCCGCCGCCGGCAAGGTCGGCGACCCGCGGGTACGCGCCGCGCTGCTGCTCCAGGTCTCCTCGGCGCAGCGGCAGTACGAGTCGGCCGCTCGCGCCGCCGACCGGGCCGTGGCCCAGGTGCAGCGCGGCGTCGCCGGCCTGAACAGCGCCGTCGGCGCGCTGTCGGCCGCGCAACGACTCCAGGCCCAGCAGGCGTACGACCTGGCGAAGGCGACTGTGGACGCGTTGACGTTGCGCGCGCCGATCGCCGGTGTGGTGCAGCCGGGCGGCACCCGGTCGCCGGCACCGGCCGACCTGGCCGGGCTGCTGGGTGCGGCGGGTGGCGCGGGGGTGCCCGGTCTCGACCCGTCGGCGCTGGGCGGTGGCGGGCAGGGCGGTCCGCCGCCGGGGGTGGACGACGCGATCCCGGCCGGTGGCCGGGTCACCGCCGGCACGCCGGTGCTCACCGTGGTGGACGTCGGCCGGCTCGGCCTGCTCGCCGAGGTGGACGAGACCGACGTGCTGCTGGTCCGGGCCGGGGTGCCCGCGTCGGTCGAGCTGGATGCGGTGACCGGCGCGACGTACGACGCCACGGTGCGGTCGGTGGACGTGCTGCCGACCAGCTCGGCGCGGGGTGGCGTCACCTACCGGGTCCGGCTCGACCTGGGCGCCGGCCGCCTCGGTGAGGCCGAGGCCGCTCCGGCGCCCCGCCCCGGCATGAACGCCGTCGTGCGGCTGCGGGTGCGGGAGGCAGCCGACGCGGTGGCGGTGCCGGCGTCGGCGGTGTTCTCCACCGACGGGCGGGACGCGGTCTGGGTGCTGCGCGACGGCCGGGCCGACCGGGTGCCGGTGACGGTGGGCGTGCAGGGGCAGGACCTGGTGCAGATCGTCGACGGCGTACGGGCCGGTGACCGGGTGGTGGTGCGCGGCGCCGACCAGGTGCGCGACGGCCAGGAACTGCGGTGACCGTACCGGCGGTCGAGGCGGTCGACGTCTGGCGCACGTACGAGCTGGACGGGGTCTCGGTGTCCGCGCTGCGCGGGGTGTCGCTCACCATCGACCAGGGCGAGTACGTGGCGGTGATCGGCCCGTCCGGCTCCGGCAAGTCGACGCTGATGCACCTGCTCGGCGGGCTGGACCGGCCCAGCGGCGGTCGGCTGGTGATCGGCGGGCGGGACGTGACCACGCTCACCGCGCCGGAGCTGGCGACGCTGCGCAACGAGACGATCGGCTTCGTGTTCCAGGCGTTCCACCTGCTGGCCCGTACGTCGGCTGTGGACAATGTGGCGTTGCCGCTCGTCTACCGGGGTGTCGGGGCGCGGCAGCGGCGGGAGCGGGCGGCGGCGATGCTGGGCCGGGTCGGGCTCGGCCATCGGCTGCACCACCGGCCCAACCAGCTCTCCGGCGGCGAGCAGCAGCGGGTGGCGATCGCCCGGGCGCTTGTCACCGAACCGGCGGTGCTGCTCGCCGACGAGCCGACCGGCAACCTGGACAGTGCCACCGGCGAGGCGGTGCTGGAGCTGCTGGAACAGCTGAACGCCGAGTCGGGCGTGGCGCTGGTGATGGTGACCCACGACCAGGAGGTGGCCGCCCGGGCGCACCGGCGCATCGCGGTACGGGACGGGCTCATCCGGTCCGACAGCCTTCATGATCGACCGCCGTCGGACGGTTCCGGCGTACCTGCGACACTGGACCCCGCTCCCAGCGCGGAGCCCCGGTCCGCGTCCGGAAGCGGCCCGGGGCACCCGCCCGGTGGCCCCGGTGGCGCCACCGGGGCCACCGGGCGCCTTCCGCGAGGTTGGGGCGACGCCGGATGAGGCTGGCCGAGGCGTGGCGGGTGGCGTCGGACGCGCTGCGGGCCAACCGGATGCGCAGCCTGCTGACCATGCTCGGGGTGATCATCGGGGTGGCCTCGGTGGTGATCCTGGTGGCCATCGGCACCGGCACGAAGCAGCAGGTCGAGCAGCAGGTCGAAGGGCTCGGCTCGAACCTGCTGCTGGTGGTGCCGGGCCGGATCGAGGTGGGCACCGCCCCGGTGGTCTCGCCGCTGGACCTCAGCGACGCCGACGCCGTCTCCCGGGTGGTCGGCGACCCCGGCCGGGTCGCCGTCACGGTGGCCTCCGGCGCGACCGCCCGGGCCGGCAACCGGTCCGACTTCACCACGGTGCAGGGCGTCCTGGAGACCACCCCGTCGGTGTTCACCAGGTCGCTGTCGCGGGGCCGCTACCTCACCGGGGCGGACGTGGACACCAGCCGCCGGGTGGCGGTGCTCGGCGACTCGGTGGCCCGGGCGCTCTTTCCCGACCGGGATCCGCTCGGCCAGCAGGTCACGCTGGCCGGCGTCCGGTTCCGGGTGATCGGCGTGTTCGCCCCGCTCGGGCAGAGCCTCGGCGTGGACCGGGACGACGAGGTGCACGTACCGGTGACGGCGGCGCAACGGCTCTGGGGCACCCAGCGCATCGACGGCATCGCGGTGAAGGCGCCGGACCGGGAGCGGATCGACGAACTCGGTGACCGGATCGTCGCGGAGTTGTCCCGCCGGCACCCGGACACCGAGTTCAGCGCCGTCACCCAGCGGCAGATCCTCGGCGTGCTCGGCGACATCCTGGGCGTGCTGACCGGCGTGCTGGCCGCCATCGCGGGCATCTCGCTGCTGGTCGGCGGCGTCGGTGTCTCCAACATCATGCTGGTCTCGGTACGCGAGCGGACCCGCGAGATCGGCCTGCGCAAGGCGGTCGGCGCCCGCCCCCGCGACATCGGCGTGCAGTTCCTGCTGGAGGCGGTGCTGCTCACCTCGGTGGGCGGCCTGACCGGGATGGCGCTGGGCGTGGGCACCGCGCTGCTCGTGGACGCGTTCTCGCCGATCCCGGCGGCGATCACCTGGTGGTCGCTGGCGCTGGCGTTCGGCGTCTCCGCGGCGGTCGGCATCGTCTTCGGCGTGGTGCCGGCGCAGCGGGCCGGACGGCTCGACCCGGTGGTGGCGCTGCGCGCCGAGTAGCCGGATCGGACGAGACACCCGACCGGGCGAAAAAGCCCTGGTGGACATCGGGTGAACGGCTGCCTCGCCATGATCAAAGGGTGGAAGGGATCGCGCAGGTCACAGCCGTCCCGCTACCGTACTGGTTACACGCGCGTCGCTCGTCGAGGCGGGAACACCTGCCCGGTGACACGCGCCGGGCACGGGAATGGGTCGGTGAGCCATGGCCGGGTCGCAGTCCGACGCACGGCTGTCGGATGTCAGGTTCCTGACCGTCGCCGAGGTGGCGACGGTCATGCGGGTCTCCAAGATGACCGTCTACCGCCTCGTGCACAGCGGTGAGCTGACCGCGGTACGGGTCGGCCGGTCGTTCCGGGTGCCCGAGCACGCCGTGCACGAATACCTCCGGGGCGCCTTCCAGGAGTCCGCCTGAGCCCTCGGCGCACCGGTCCGCCGAGTGCGACGAAAAGGGGCATCGACGGGGGCGCGTTGGTCCTGCTGACGCACTCCGGTTAGGCTGGGCCACGACCGTGACCGCTCTCTGGTGTGCCCTGCCCACCACGCTGGTCCGGTCCGTTGTCCGCAAGCGGTCACGGCGCCACCCGTGGTGGTGCCGTCCGGTCCGCCCCGCACGTTGCATCGAAAGGCTTTCGTATGGGCTCGGTGGTCAAGAAGCGCCGCAAGCGCATGGCTAAGAAGAAGCACCGCAAGCTGCTGCGCAAGACCCGCGTCCAGCGTCGCCGTCTCGGCAAGTGACCGGTGCCGGGCAGCAGCCCGGCACCGGCACCACTTGCCAACTGTCGACCCTCGGAGGCTCAGGTGATCAGGCCGCGGACGTCCCGGCTCGATCCCGCCTGCCGCGCTAGGCGCACGACATGACCCCCGGTGACACCTCCGGTGCCCCGGGGGTCGTCGTCGTCACCGGGGTCGGCCGCTGGCTCGGCGCCCACGTGGCCGCCCGGCTCGCCGCCGACGATCGGATCGAACGCGTCATCGGGGTCGACCCGGCACCACCCAACCCCGAGCTGACCGACCTGCTCTCCGACGTCGAACGCATCCGCCTGGACCTCGACTCGCTCGGCGGCCTCCTGCACGACCTCGACGTCGACACCGTGGTGCACCTGGCGCTCGTCACCGCCCCCGACCCGCAGCAGGGCGGCCGGGCGGGGATGAAGGAACAGAACGTCATCGGCACCATGCAGCTGCTCGCCGCCGCGCAACGCGCGCCCCGGCTGCGCAAGCTCGTGGTCCGCTCGTCCACCGCCGCGTACGGGGTGTCGTTCCGCGATCCGGCCGTCTTCACCGAGGAGACCGAGCCGCGCGAGGTGCCGCGCGGCGGTTTCGGCCGCGACATCCTCGACATCGAGGGGTACGTCCGCGGGTTCCGCCGCCGTAGGCCCGACGTCACCGCGACGGTGCTGCGCTTCGCCCCGTTCATCGGGTACGCCGCCGACACCACGCTCACCCGCTACTTCTCCCAGCCCGTGGTGCCCACCGTCTTCGGCCGCGATCCGCGCCTGCAGTTCGTGCACTTCGACGACGCGCTGGAGGTGCTGCACCGGTCCGTCGCCGAGGACCATCCGGGCACGTACAACGTCGCCGGGCCGGGGGTGCTGTCGCTGTCCCAGGCGATCCGCCGGGCCGGCCGGGTGGCGGTGCCGGTGCTGGAACCGGGCCTGGCCGGGGTCGCCGCGATCGCCCGCAGTCTGGGCTTCGGCCGGTACGGCTTGGATCAGGTGGACCTCTTCGTGCACGGTCGGGTGGTGGACACCAGCCGACTGGAGCGGGAGTACGGCTTCACGCCCCGCTCGACCGCCGCCGCGTTCGAGGACTTCATCCGCGCCCACCACGGCGGCGTCGTGGTCACCCGCGACCAGCTCGCCGCCGCCGAGCAGTTGGTGCTGGAGAGCATCAGGCAGGTCCGCTCGACCGTACGGGAGCGTTCGTGAGCAGCCCTGACGAGCGGCGCGACGGGCGCTTCGACGTACCGCTGGGTGTGCCGGATCCGGGCGCGGAGCCGGCGCGGCGCAACGGGCACCGCCGGGTGACCGCGCCGTCCGCCCGCCCGGCGGTGCCGCCGGACGAGCCGGACACCTCCGCCGACGAGCCGGGCGCGGGCGTTGCGGACCCGGCCACGCCCCACCAGCCGGCGAAGAAGACGGTCGCCAAGAAGACCGTCGCCAAGAAAGCCGTCGCCAAGAAGGCGGTGGCGAAGAAGGCGGTGGCTGAGCCGCCCGCCGGGAGCACGCCGGGCGGTGAGACGCAGAACCCCGCCGGGCCGGCGGTGGCCGACCGGCCGGGGGACCACTGGGACCGCAAGGTGGCCCAGGGGCTGGCGTTCCTGCGGCGGCGGCTCGCCGGTGACTACGAGGTCGACGAGTTCGGCTTCGACCCCGACCTGACCGACGCGGTGGTCCACCCGCTGGTCCGGCTGCTCTACCGGGACTGGTTCCGCACCGAGGTCAGCGGCATCGAGCACGTACCGGACGAGGGCGCCGGCCTCGTCGTGGGCAACCACTCCGGCACCGTGGCGCTCGACGCGCTGATCCTCTCCACCGCGCTGCACGACCGGCACCCGGCGCATCGCTACCTGCGGCTGCTCGGCGCCGACCTGGTCTTCCGGATGCCCGTCGTCTCCGAGATCGCCCGCAAGACCGGCGGCACCGTCGCCTGCAATCCGGACGCGGAGCGGCTGCTCGGCAACGGCGAACTGGTGGGCGTGTTCCCGGAGGGCTTCAAGGGCGTCGGCAAGCTCTACGCCGACCGCTACAAGCTCCAGCGCTTCGGGCGGGGCGGGTTCGTCTCGGCCGCGCTGCGCACCGGGACGCCGATCGTGCCGGTCGCGATAGTCGGCGGCGAGGAGATCTATCCGATGCTCGCCGACATCAAGCCGCTGGCCCGGCTGCTCAAGCTGCCGTACTTCCCGGTCACGCCGACGTTCCCCTGGCTGGGTCCGCTGGGCATGGTGCCGCTGCCGAGCAAGTGGCTGATCGAGTTCTGCCCGCCGATCCCGACCGCGCACCTGCGCGACGCGGCGGACGACCCGCTCGTGGTGTTCAACCTCGCCGACCAGGTGCGGGAGACGATCCAGCAGACGCTGCACAAGCTGCTCGAACGCCGGCCGGACCCGTTCGGCCCCTGAGCCGGTTCAGGCGTCGCGGTGGCGGCGCCGGTGCAGCGCCAGGCCGGCCGTGACCGCGCCGGCGAGCAGCCCGGCCGCCGCGGTGGATGGCACGGCGATGCGTACGGCCCGCCGCCCGGTGCGGAAGTCGCGCACGTCCCAGCCCCGCTCGCGGGCCTGCCGCAGCAGCGCCGGATCGGGGTTGACGGCCACCGCCCGGCCGACCGCGCAGAGCATCGGCAGGTCGTTCGCCGAGTCGCTGTAGGCGGCGCACCGGGCCAGGTCCAGCCCTTCCACGGCGGCGAGCTGGGTGACCGCCTCGGCCTTCGCCGGCCCGTGCATCAGGTCACCGACCAGCCGTCCGGTGTACGCGCCGTCGACCACCTCGGCCACCGTGCCGATCGCGCCGGTCAGGCCGAGCCGGGTCGCGATCACCCGGCCGATCTCCACCGGGGCGGCGCTGACCAGCCAGACCCGCTCGCCCGCGTCGAGGTGGCGCTGGGCCAGGCGACGGGTGCCGGCCCAGATGCGCGGCGCCATCAGCTCGTCGAAGATCTCGTCGGCGAGGCGTTCCATGTCGTCGACCCGCCAGCCCTGAACGAAGGCGAGCGCGGCCTCCTTGGCCTGCGACATGTCGCCCGCGTGCTCGGTGGCGAGCAGTCGGAACCGTGCCTGCTGCCAGGCGAACCGGGCCAGGTCGCCGGTGGTGAAGTACTTCCGGGCAGCCAGCCCGCGGGCGAACCAGTAGATCGACGCGCCCTGCATCATCGTGTTGTCCACGTCGAAGAACGCGGCGGCGGTGGGGTCGGGCGTGACAGTGGTCGCCGGCGCCGAGGGGGTCTCCGACCAGCCCGCGGTGTGCCCGTGCGCGTCGGTGCTGACGGTCACCTTCCGGCTCTCGGCCACGGCGACCTCCCTGCCTCGACGACGCGTACGTGCTCCGAGTCGAGCGTATCCGGCACGGTGTGACGGCCGGGTGTCCGCCGGGAGAAGTGTGGCGCGGTAGGCGTCGATCGCTCAGCGGTCGGCCGGACAGGTCGACGGCGCGGGTCCGAGCATGTCGCTGGCCTGCGGCGCGGGCAGCCCGCAGGCGATCGCCTCGCGGAGCGCGTCGGCGCGCTTGCCGGCCGCGTCGAGCAGGGACAGCGAGCGCCGGGTGCGCTCCCGGTCGGCGTGGTCGGGCCGGGCGAGCAGGCCGCTGACCACCCGGCGCTGGCCGGCGAGGAAGGTGTCCACCGCGTCCAGCGCCGCCGGGTCGGAGCGCTGCGCGGCGACGGTGGTCAGCAGGCGTACGCCCTGGCGGGTGTCCGCGTCCATGTCGTCCAGGACGGCGCTGAAGCCGAGCCGGTCGTCGCGGACCGAGGCGGCCTCGTCGAGCCGGGTACGGGCGAAGTCGAGGAAGAGTTGACCGCGGCTGATGTCCGAGCTGGCGAGCGCGAGCTGGGCGCGCTCGGTGGAGCGCTTCATGCCGTACAGGGCGTCACCGGGCAGCGCGTTCTCGCTGGCGGCGGAGATGCCGGAGAGGGCGATCGCCCCGGCGGCCACGCCGACCAGGATCGCGCCCCGGGCCCGCGCCCGGCGGCCGGTGATGGCGGGCAGCAGCGCGCCGCGTACGCCGGAGGTGCCGGTCTTGTCCGGCGCGCCGACGCCCTCGCGTTCGACGGTGGCCACGAGCATCGCCCGCAGGCCGGTACGGAACTCGGCGTCCACCTCGACGTCGGGCCGCTCGGCGGTGATCCGGCGGCTCACCTCGACGAGCGCGGTGAGTTCACCGTCCGCCTTGGACCGGACGTGGTGCCGGCGTCCGCCGTTGGCCTCGTCGAGGAGTTGCGCGAAGCGCTCGGCTCGCCGACGGGAGAAGAGGTCGCTGTCCACCGCGGCACCCCCTCTCGCTGGTCACGGCCGGGCGGCCGTCGTCGTCACCAGCGACCGGTGGCAGCGTGTGGCCCGAAGCCGACCGGAACGGCCGACCTGACCCGCCGGACCGGGTGGCCCGGGGGACGCCGGGACAACCACTGGTCGCACCCGGAGAAACGGACCGCGCCGGTCGCCGGTTACGGCTGGGGCGGCGGCGAAATCACCGGGAGTGAGGGGCGGGGTGGGGTACGTCGGGCATGCGACACCGCCCGGCGAGCGTGCGCCGGCCGGGTCGGACCGATCAGGAGTGGAACCCGTCGGGCAGCAGCCGGGCCAGCGCCCGGACCGCCCGGTATTGCAGAGCCTTGATGGCACCCTCGTTCTTGCCCATGGCGCGGGCCGTCTCGGCCACCGAGAAGCCCTGGAGGAACCGCAGCACGATGCACTCCTGCTGCTCCGGATTGAGCTGCTTGACGGCGGTGAGCAGGGCGACATTCGTGATGTGCTCCACCACCGCGGCCTCGGGGCTGCCCTCGGGCCCGCGGTCCTCCCGGTCGGCGTCCAGGACGTCACCGGTGGTGACCTCCAGCCGGTAGCGCCCGGACTTGAAGTGGTCGGCGACCAGGTTGCGGGCGATGGTGACCAGCCAGGCACCGAGGTCGCGTCCCTGCCAGGTGAAGCTGCCGATCCGCTTGAGCGCCCGCAGGAACGTGTCGGAGGTGAGGTCCTCGGCGAGCTGGCGGTTGCCGACCCGGAAGTAGACGAACCGGAAGACGGTGTCGACGTACCTGTCGTAGATCAGCCCGAACGCCTCGGACTCGCCCGCCTGCGCGCGTTCGACCAGCGTCCACACCTCGGTGGCCGGGTCGGACGGGTCGGGGCGGCTGGGGAAGCCGGTGGCGGGCGCGGCCGGTACGGCGGGCAGGACGGCGGTGTCACCCGCGGTCACCGCCGGCAGGATCGCGGTCTCGGCGGCGGACGGCTCGGTCCCGGTCGCCGCGTCGCCGCGTCGCGCCTGGGCCGGCATCGTGGGGCGGGCCGGGCTGCCCAGGCGGCCGGTCGTGGGCTTCGCGTTGCCGCCCGGGGTCGCGGGGCGGGGTGGTGCCTCGTTCGTGTGGTGCGCGCGGCTGCGGACACGCCGCCCGTCGCCGCGTACCGCGAGCTGGCCGTCGGCGCTCCGCGGGCCGGGGTCCGCGCGCTCGTTGAGCGGGTTGCGCTGGGCCGGGCCGGTGACGCCGGCCGGTCGTTCGGCGTAACCGAAGGTGGTCACCGCGCCTCCCCAGGCTTGGCGGACAGTGACCGCGCCGGAGGACCGGGTAACACCCGGTCGGGCACGGCCGGGTCGGGACGTGCCGACGGGCGGCAGATCCCCTTGAGGTGCTGGTCCAATGCGCTCACGGGCACGGGGGCCTCCTCGGGCTGAGGGGTGTCGACTCACGGCAAATGGGGTGAGCCGACCCGAGTGATGATAGGGCCAACGTCACCCACGCGTGGCAAGTCCGTTACACAGAGCGGAAGTATTTCCCGCCAGGTCGCACACATGGCGGACCGGTTGTCCGTCGCGTGTGGTTGACTTTCGCGCCGGAACCTGGTCCGCAGTGGAAAGTCCTGGTCGGAGCCGATTTTCTTTTCGCTCGGCGTGTCGCGGCAGCGGTGCGGCCGGGTCACTTCCGGCTGTCCGCCCGGGCGCCGTTGGAGATCCTCATCCCGTGGCTAGGAATCCCACCGTACGGCAATTGCAGTCCCGTGCGGCGGACCCGGCGCCGTGTCCGGGCATGGCCTGTCGGACACCGCTGTGCCAGACTCAGCCACCGTGCAGGACGCCGCCGAAAGCTCCGCGCCGAACCTCGCCGACCGGCTCCGCCACGCCGCCGAACAGCGGGGCGACCGGGCCGCGCTGCACTGGCGCGACCGGACGCTGACCTGGTCCGAGCTGGACGACGCGGTCACCACCACCGCCCGCGCGCTGCTCGCCGACGCGCCACCGGCCGACGGAACCGGCCACCCGCACCGGGTGGCGATCGCGTTCGGCAACACGCCGGACTTCGTGGTCACCTACCTCGCCGCGCTCCGGGCCGGTCTGGTGGCCGTACCTGTCAACCCCGCGCTGACCGCCCGCGAACTGCGGCACGTCCTCGCCGACTCCGGCGCGGCCGTGCTGGTCGGTGCGCCCGAGGTGACCGGCCGCGTGGACGCCTCCGAACTGCCCGCGCTGCGTACCGTGCACACCACGCCGCCGGTGGCCGGCGACGACACCCCGGCCGGGTTCCCGGCCCGCTCCGGCGACGACCTCGCCGTCCTGCTCTACACCTCCGGCACCGAGGGGCGGCCCAAGGGCGCGATGCTGTCGCACCGGGCCCTCGCCGCCAACCACGACCAGGTCGACCGCATCGAACCACCGGTGGTCGGCCCCGACGACGTCGTGCTGCTCGCCCTACCGCTGTTCCACGCGTACGGGCTGAACTCCGCGCTCGGCGCCGTCGTGCGGCACGGCGCGACCGGGGTGCTCGTCGACGAGCCCGGCCCGGCCGGAGCGCTGGACGACATCGCGCGGCACCGGGTCACGGTGCTCGTCGGCGTACCGTCGATGTTCCTGACCTGGGCCGAGGCGGCGCGCGACCCGGCCGCGGCGCTCGCCTCCGTGCGCGTCGCGGTGTGCGGCGCGGCGCCGCTGCCGCTCGCGGCCGGGGCGCGTTTCACCGAGCTGACCGGGCATCCGGTGCACGTCGGATACGGGCTCACCGAGACCGCGCCGGTGCTCACCTCGACGCTCGTCGGCGGCGAGCCGAAACCGGGGTCGATCGGCCGCCCGCTGCCCGGTGTCGGGCTGCGCCTGGTCGGGTCCGACGGCACCGAGCTGTGGCGCGACGGGGTGCCCGCCGAGGCCCCCGACGAGGACGAGATGGACCTCTCCGACGAGGCGACTGGCACCGACCCCGGGCAGATCGTGGTACGCGGGGAGAACCTGTTCGCCGGTTACTGGCCGGACGGGCGGGGCGGGCCGGACCCGGACGGCTGGTGGGCGACAGGCGACGTGGCGTACGCCGACGGCGACGGAGACCTGTTCCTGGTCGACCGGCTCGGCGAGCTGATCCTGGTAAACGGCTTCAACGTCTACCCGCACGAGGTGGAGCTGGTGCTCCGGGCCCACCCCGGCGTGGCCGAGTCGGCAGTCCTCGGTGTGCCGCACCCGCGGACCGGCGAGACTGTGCGGGCGTACGTGGTCCGGGCGGCCGGCCCGCCGGTGACGGCGGAGGACCTGCTCGCACACTGCGCGCGTAACCTGGCCCGGTTCAAGTGCCCGACCGCCGTCGAGTTCGTCGACAGCCTGCCGTACTCGGCGATCGGCAAGGTACGCAAGACCGAGCTGCGCCCGGCGCCCGCGGTGCCGTCGCCGGCGACGCCGACCGAGATCCGCACGGAGGTATCCGATGTCCAGTGACCCGAGGCTCATCCTGATCACCCGCCCCGGCTGCCACCTGTGCGACGACGCCAAGGCCGCGCTCGACCGGGTGGTGGCGGTCACCGGCGACCGGTGGGTCGAGCGGGACGTCACCGGCGACCTGGAGATGGAGCGCGACTACGGCGACCGGCTGCCGGTGGTGCTGCTCGACGGCAAGGAGCACGGCTACTGGCGGGTCGAGGAGGACCGGCTGCTGCGCGATCTGACCACGCCGCAGCTCTAGCACTATGGTGCTCGGGTGACGGGTATGCGACGCCACCTCGTGTGGGACTGGAACGGAACGCTCCTCGACGACCTCGACCTGGTGGTCCAGGCCACGAACGTCGCCTTTGCCAGCGCCGGCGGACCGGCGGTCACCGCCGCCGAGCACCGGGTGCGGTTCCGGCGGCCGATCGCCGACTACTACGCCGAGATGCTCGGCCGAGCCGTGGACGCCGAGGCGTTCGGTGTGCTCGACCGGGTCTTCCACGACGCGTACCGGGCCGGGCTGACCACCTGCGCCCTGGCCGCCGACGCCACCACGGCGATCGAGTCCTGGGAGGGCAGCCAGTCGCTGCTGTCCATGTGGTTCCACGACGAGCTGGTGCCGACAGTGCACACGTACGGGCTGACGCCGCACTTCCGCCGGGTGGACGGGCTGCGCGCCACAGTCGGCGGCGGGCGCAAGGCCGAGTGGCTGGAGAAGCACCTGGCCGAGCTGGGGCTGGGCGGGCACGAGGTGGTGCTGATCGGCGACTCGCTCGACGACGCCGACGCGGCCGCCTCGGTCGGCGCCCGCTGCGTCCTCTACACCGGGGGCCTGTCCGACCCGGACCGGCTGCGCGGCAGCGGCCACCCGGCCGCCGACACGCTCACCGAGGCGGTGACGCTGGCCCGCACGCTGCCCTGACCGTCCCGGTCAGGCGCGCAGGTGGGCCAGCACGGCCAGGACGCGGCGGTGGTGGGTGGTCGCATCAGGGGGCAGGTCCAGCTTGGTGAAGATGTTGCGGACATGCTTCTCCACCGCGCCGTCGCTGACCACGAGCGTCCGGGCGATGGCGGTGTTCGAGCGGCCCTCGGCCATCAGCGCCAGGACCTCGCGCTCGCGCGGGGTCAGCGACGCCAGCGGGTCGTCGCGCCGCCGCCGGACCAGCAACTGGCTGATCACCTCCGGGTCGAGCACGGTGCCGCCGGCGGCCACCCGGGCCAGGCCGTCGAGGAACTCGTCGATCGCGGCGACCCGGTCCTTGAGCAGGTAGCCGATCCCGCCGCCGCCCCCGCCCGCGGTGTCCAGCAGGTCGTCGGCGTACGACACCTCGACGTACTGGGACAGCACCAGGATCGGCGTACCAGGCACCCGGCGGCGGGCCTCCACCGCGGCTCGCAGTCCCTCGTCGGTGTGTGACGGCGGCATCCGCACGTCCACCACCGAGACGTCGGGCCGGTGCGCCACGACCGCCGCGACCAGCGCGTCACCGTCACCGACGGCCGCCACCACCTCGTGCCCGTACTCGGTCAGCAGCCGGACCAGCCCCTCCCGGAGCAGTACGGCGTCGTCCGCGATCACCACCCGCATGGGTCCGGTGTCTATCACGCCCGGACCCGGCGCCGGGCCGGCGGTCCGGATGCCGGGCGCGGCGCGTCACCTCGGCAGTTCGGCGTGGACCCGGGTCGGGCCGCCGGCCGGGCTGTCCACCTCGAGCGTGCCGCCGGCCGCCCGGACCCGGTCGGCGATGCCGCTGAGCCCGTGGCCCTTGGCCAGGTGCGCGCCGCCGGCGCCGTCGTCGATGACGGTGATCTCCAGCCGGCCCACCTTCCGGGTGACCTCCACCCGGCAGGTGTTCGCCCGGCTGTGCTTCGAGACGTTCGTCAGGGCCTCGGCCACCACGAAGTACGCGGTGCTCTCCAGCCCCGGGTCGAGCCGTCCGGCGGCGGTGCCCAGGTCGTCGTCCACGGCCAGCTCGGTAGGTACGAGCGCGCGGGCGGCGAGCGCGGCGAGCGCGCTGGGCAGGCCCCTGTCGACCAGGATCGGCGGCGCGATGCCCCGGGACAGGGCGCGCAGCTCGTCCAGCGTCTCCCGGGTCTGCGCGACCGCCTCGTCGAGCGTCTGCCGGGCCGCCTCCGGGTCGGCGGCGAGCTGGTGGCGGGCCCGGCCGAGGTCCATGGCGAGCCGGACCAGCCGCTGCTGCGGGCCGTCGTGGATGTCGCGCTCCAGCCGGCGCAGCGCGACCGCCTCGGCCGAGGCGGCGGCCCGCTTCTGCTCCTCCAGCGTGATGATCCGCTGCCGCATCTCGGCCACGCCGGTGAGCAGCGAGTACGCCAGCCCGGCCTGGAGCCGGGCGCAGCCGCGCGCCACCAGCGGGAGGGTGAACAGGGCGAACACCCCGATAGCGGTGTTCAGGGCGATCCGCGCGCCCGCGCCGTCACCCATCCCGAGGAGCTGGCTCAGGTCCTGGTCGTCGACGCCGCGCGGGATGGCCCAGTCGTAGACGACGTAGAGCGTGCCGCCCAGCGCCAGCACCCACCAGACCACGAGCAGCACGAACGTGGGTAGCGCGACGAGCAGCCGGACGAACGCGTGCAGCAGGTCCAGCCACGACTGCGCGTCCCGGATCGGGGTGAACACGCGGCGCCAGAACCCGGCGCCCGGCTCGGGGGTCCGGTAGACCGGGCGTACCCGGGGCCGGTCCAGCACCCCGGCGAGCCGCAGCCGCTCGATGTCGGCCAGCCCGCGGGCCGCGTAGAGGAAGCCGGCGAGGATCGGCAGGCCGAGCGTGGTCACCAGCAGCCCGGCGCTGAGTGCGATCCCCACCACGGCGAGCACGAAGCTGACGATCGCCAGCGGGAGGCCCACGAGCACGTAGGTGGTGTCGCGGGCGAGGCGGCGCAGGAGCCCGTGGACGGGGGACAGCGGAGTGGGCGCGGTGGCCGGTGGTGCTGCGGTCATGAGTCGAGGCTATGGGCGCGTGCCCCGCCCACCCATCCCGCACGCTGGCCTCTTCGGGGTGGGGTTCTCCCTACTGAAAACGTGAGACTCGCCTCGCCACGCCGGTCACGGAGCGCTACGGGCCCCGCGCGATTGGTCAGGGAAGTCTGGATTGAGCAATAATCGCCACGCGCCGCCGAGAGACGCGGTTGATCGATCTTGCGGGAATGGAGGGGCAGGTGAAGGCGCGTCGCGAGCTTTCAAGATCGCGATTTGTGCACCCCTTCACAAACACCTACTCTGTAGTTCCGACGCGCCCTGCTAGCACAGCCGGCAATCTCGGTCGCCAGCGGGAGTCCCGAAACGACCGGCCCCCGTCGCTGGTCGAGGATCGCACCGCACGGAGTCTCATGAGCCAGCACCGTCAACCAGGCGCGCCCGGTCGCACCGGTGCCGTACCGGCACTTCCGGAGCTGCCCGAGGCGACCGTGTCCCGGCTCCCGGAATACCTGCGTGCGCTGCACGCACTCGCCGACGCCGGGCATGAGACGGTGTCCAGCGAGGGCCTGGCGAACGCCGCGGGCGTCAACTCCGCGAAGCTCCGCAAGGACCTGTCCCACCTCGGCTCGTACGGCACCCGCGGCGTCGGCTACGACGTCGCGCTGCTCGTCGACCAGATCTCCTCGGTGCTCGGGCTCACCCAGTGCCGCGCCGTCGCGCTCGTCGGCGTGGGTAATCTCGGTCACGCCCTGGCCGGCTACGACGGTTTCGCCAACCGCGGATTCCGCATCGCCGCGCTCGTCGACGCCGACCGGTCCCGCGTCGGCGAAGTGATCAACGGCCTGGTCGTACGGCACGTCGACGAGCTGCCCCGGATCGTCGCCGAGGAGTCGATCTCGATCGGCGTCATCGCCACGCCCGCCCCGGCCGCCCAGGCGGTCGCCGACCAGTTGGTCGCCGTCGGCGTGACGAGCATCCTCAACTTCGCGCCGTGCGTACTCTCGGTTCCGGACGGGGTCGACGTGCGCAAGGTCGACCTCGCCATCGAGCTGCAGATCCTGTCCTTCCACGAGCACCGCAAGGCATCGCTGACCGCGCTCCCCGCCACCGGCGGGTCCGCCCTCACCGCCCTGCCCGGCGGACTCGCGGCAACCGACACCCAGGAGGCGATCGGCACGTGAAACTGCTCGTCGTCGGCGCGTCCTACCGCACCGCCCCGGTCGCCACCCTGGAACAGCTGGCCGTCCCGCCCGCCGACCTCACCCGCACGCTGGATCGCCTGATCGCCCAGCCGTACGTCGCCGAGGCCGTCCTGGTCTCCACCTGCAACCGGGTGGAGGTCTACGCCGCCGTCTCCGGGTTCCACGGCGGACTCGGCGACATCTGCGCGGTCCTCGCCGACCAGGCCGGCTGCCAGCCCGCGGCGCTCGCACCGCACCTCTACGTGCACTACGACGCCGCCGCCGTGGACCACGTCTTCCGGGTGGCCGCCGGTCTCGACTCGATGGTGGTGGGCGAGGCGCAGATCCTCGGCCAGCTCCGCGACGCGTACCACTCCGCCGGTGGCGCCGACTCGGCCGGTCGCCTGCTGCACGAGCTGATGCAGCAGGCGCTGCGGGTCGGCAAGCGCGCACACGCCGAGACCGACATCGACCGGGCCGGGCAGAGCGTCGTCACCGCCGCCCTCGACCTCGCCGCCGAGCTGCTCGACGGCGACCTGGCCGGCCGGCCCGCCATGGTGGTCGGCGCCGGCGCGATGGGGTCGCTGGGCGTAGCCACGCTGTCCCGGCTGGGCGCCGGCCCGCTCACCGTGACCAACCGGGGCGCCGCCCGTGCCGTCCGGCTCGCCGAGTCGTACGGCGCGTCCGCCGTACCGATGGCCGAGCTGATCACCGCGCTCGCCGCCGTCGACGTCGTGGTCGCCGCCACCGCCGCCACCGAGCCGGTGCTCACCCGCGACGTGGTGACCCGGGCGCTGGCCCGCCGGGACGCCGGCCGCGGCCCGCTGGTCCTGCTGGACCTGGCCGTCCCGCGCGACGTCGAGCCCGGCGTCGACGAGCTGCCCGGCGTCGAGGTGATCGACATCGACCGGATGGCCGCCGTCCTCGCCGACGGACCGGCCGCCGCCGACGCCGCCGAGGTGGCCCGGATCGTCACCGGTGAGGTCGAGGCGTTCCTGAGCTGGCTGCGCGGCGCCGACGTCGCGCCGACGGTGGCCGCCCTGCGCGGCCGGGCCGAGGACGTCGTCAGCGCCGAGCTGCGCCGGCTCGGCCAGCGCCGCCCCGACCTAAGCGACGACCAGCGCGCCGAGGTCGCCCGCACCGTGCACCGGGTCGTGCAGCGCCTGCTGCACCAGCCGACCGTACGGGTCCGCCAGCTCGCCGCCGAGCCCGGCGGTGACCAGTACGCGGCGCTGCTGCGCGAACTGTTCGACCTGGACGTCCCGCAGACGTCCCCGGTCGACACCGTCCCCGATGTGGTCGCCACCGACCTCGACGGCCGGCCGTCGTTCGACGCCGCCGACGTCCCGCCCACCGGAGGTGCGCGATGACCGCCCCCCTTCGCCTCGGTACCCGGGGCAGCGCCCTGGCGATGGCCCAGTCCGGCCACGTCGCCGAGGCCCTCACCGCGGCCACCGGCCGGCCGGTCGAGCTGGTCGAGGTGGTGACCGCCGGCGACCGGTCCACCGCCCCGGTGCAGCGGCTCGGCGTCGGCGTGTTCGTGTCCGCGCTGCGCGACGCGCTGACCGCCCGCGAGATCGACTTCGCCGTCCACTCGTACAAGGACCTGCCCACCGCGGCGGCGCCCGGCCTGCACGTCGCGGCCGTACCGCCCCGGCAGGACCCGCGTGACGCGCTGGTGGCGACGAACGGCCGTACGCTCGCCGAGCTGCCGCCCGGCGCCATCGTCGGCACCGGCGCGCTGCGCCGGATCGCCCAGCTGCACGCGCTGGGTATGCAGTTGGAGGTCACCCCGATCCGAGGCAACATCGACACCCGGCTCGGCCGGGTGCTCGGCCCGGACGCCGACCTCGACGCCGTCGTGCTCGCCCGCGCCGGGCTCAACCGGATCGGCCGCGCCGACGTCATCACCGAGACGCTCGACCCGATGCTCATGCTGCCCGCGCCCGCCCAGGGTGCGCTGGCCGTCGAGTGCCGGGCCGACGACCAGGACGTGATCGAGCTGCTCGCGCTGCTCGACCACGCGCCGTCCCGTGCCGCGATCACCGCGGAACGGGCGCTGCTGGCCACCCTGGAGGCAGGGTGCAGCGCACCCGTGGCCGCGTACGCCGTCCTCGCCGAAGGCGAGCCCACCGACGAGGGCGACGTCAATCAGGAGATCTACCTGCGCGGTGCGGTGATCAGCCCGGACGGTTCGCGTGACCTCCGGCTGTCCCGCACCGGAACGCCCGCCGACGCGGCGGAGATCGGCAAGGCACTCGCCGCCGAACTCCTCGAACTCGGCGCCGACTCGATCCTCGGCCAGGACGCACAGGCCGGCCCGGGGACCCAGCAACTTGGGAGCACAGAATGACCCGCACCCGTAAGCCCGTAGGCCAGATCGCCTTCGTCGGGGCCGGACCCGGCGACCCGGGCCTGCTGACCCGCCGGGCGCTGGACGCCCTGGTCGACGCCGACCAGGTGGTCTACGACCGGGGCGTACCCGAGTCGCTCCTGGCGCACGTCCGCGCCCAGGCCCGGCCGGACGCCGAGTTCAGCCCCGCCGAGGGCGTACCGGGGGACGTGGCGAAGGTGCTGATCTCCGCGGCCCGGGCCGGGCAGAACGCCGTGCACCTCGTCTCCGGTGACCCGTTCGGCCACGACTCGGTGGTCAAGGAGGTGCAGGCGGTCGCGCGTACCGCCGCGCACTTCGAGGTGGTGCCGGGCGTCGGCCAGGCCGAGGGCGTGGCCACCTACGCGGGTGTCCCGCTGCCGGGCGTACGCACCGCCGCCGACGTCGAGGACGTCACCGCGCTGGACTTCGAGGCGCTCGCCACCGCCGTCGGGCGGGGTTCGCTGGCGCTCGCCGTGGACGCCGGTGACCTGGCCGCCGTCCGGGACGGCCTGCTGGCCGCCGGGGTCGACGGCACCACAGCGGTCGGGGTGACCGGCGACGGCACCGGCGAGACGCAGTACACCACCACGTCGAGCGTGGACTCCTTCGTCGCGGCGGCGCTCGGCTTCACCGGCCGGGTGGTGCTCACCGTCGGCGCCGCAGTCACCGACCGCGACAAGCTGAGCTGGTGGGAGAACCGCCCGCTGTACGGCTGGAAGGTGCTGGTGCCCCGCACCAAGGAGCAGGCCGGCGTGATGAGCGCACGGCTGCGCGCGTACGGGGCGATCCCGTGCGAGGTGCCGACCATCGCGGTCGAACCGCCGCGTACCCCGGCGCAGATGGAGCGGGCCGTGAAGGGCCTGGTCGACGGCCGGTACGCCTGGGTCATCTTCACCTCGGTGAACGCGGTCCGGGCGGTGTGGGAGAAGTTCGCCGAGCACGGTCTGGACGCCCGCCACTTCGGCGGCGTGAAGATCGCCTGCATCGGTGACGCCACCGCCGAAGCCGTCCGCGCCTTCGGCATCCAGCCCGAGCTGATCCCCTCCGGGGAGCAGTCCTCCGAGGGCCTGCTGGCCGAGTTCTCGCCGCACGACGAGATCCTCGACCCGGTGGGCCGGGTGCTGCTGCCGCGCGCCGACATCGCCACCGAGACGCTTGCCGCCGGGCTCACCGAGCGCGGCTGGGAGGTCGACGACGTGACCGCGTACCGGACCGTGCGGGCGGCGCCGCCGCCCGCCGAGATCCGCGACGCGATCAAGTCGGGCGGGTTCGACGCGGTGCTGTTCACCTCGTCGTCCACGGTGCGGAACCTCGTCGGTATCGCCGGGAAGCCGCACGCCCGGACCGTTGTTGCAGTGATCGGGCCCAAGACGGCGGAGACCGCCACCGAGTTCGGCCTGCGCGTCGACGTGCAGCCGCCGCACGCCTCGGTACCCGACCTGGTGGAGGCGCTCGCCGCCTACGCCGTCGAGCTGCGGGAGAAGCTCGCCGCCATGCCGGCGAAGCAGCGCCGGGGCTCCAAGGTGCAGGGCCCGACCGCCCTGCGGTTCCGCTGACAGGAGGCCCCGTCATGCCGTACCCCGAGATCCGGCCCCGCCGGCTGCGCCGCAACGCGGCCGTGCGGCGGCTGGTCTCCGAGACCCGCGTCGACCCGGCCGAGCTGGTCGTGCCGATGTTCGTCAAGGAGGGCCTGACCGAGCCGCGGGCCATCGCGTCGCTCCCGGGGGTGCTCCAGCACTCCCGGGACTCGCTGCGCAAGGCCGCGGCGGAGGCGGTCCAGGCCGGGGTCGGCGGGATCATGCTGTTCGGGGTGCCCGAGACGCGGGACGAGACCGGCTCCGGCGGCATCGACCCGGCCGGCGTGCTCAACACGGCGATCCGGGACGTGATCGCCGAGGTCGGTGACTCGACTGTCGTGATGAGCGACCTGTGCCTGGACGAGTTCACCTCGCACGGGCACTGCGGTCTGCTCACCCCGGACGGTGGGGTCGACAACGACGCCACGCTCGCCGCGTACGCCGACATGGCGGTGGCCCAGGCCGCCGCCGGGGTCCACGTGGTCGGGCCGTCCGGGATGATGGACGGCCAGGTCGGTGTGGTCCGCAAGGCGCTGGACGCCGCCGGGCACCAGGACGTCTCGGTGCTTGCGTACGCGGTGAAGTACGCCTCCGCCTTCTTCGGCCCGTTCCGCGACGCCGTGGAGTCGGCGCTGGAGGGGGACCGGTGCACCTACCAGCAGGACCCGGCGAACCTGCGCGAGTCGCTGCGCGAGGTCGAGCTGGACGTGGCCGAGGGCGCCGACATGGTGATGGTCAAGCCGGCGCTGCCCTACCTCGACGTGGTGTCGGCGGTCCGGGACGCGGTGAACGTCCCGGTCGCCGCCTACCAGGTCTCCGGCGAGTACGCGATGGTCGAGGCCGCCGCCGCGAACGGCTGGATCGACAGGGAGCGGGTGATGCTGGAGACGCTCACCTCGATCCGCCGGGCCGGCGCCCAGATCATCCTCACCTACTGGGCCGTCGAGGCCGCCCAGTTGCTGCGCGAGCGTTACTGACCACTGCTCGGCCGGGTGGTCCGTCTGCTGCCGCCACGTGCGGCGGCAGGGCTCGGCTCGCCATCCTCCGGTTTCGCCCTCCTCGTTGTGGTCGCCGCACGTTGTCCACAGCCCAAGGCGGTCACTCAGCGTATTCTTTCGGCTGGCGGGACACTTCCCCCCTCGCCGACTTTGCTCTGCAGCCATTGGCGCAACTGTCACGAATCGTGAGCGCTGCGTCGGTGGCTGCAGAGCAAAGTGTGCCGAGGTAGTTATCCTTGCCGCCGCGATCGCGAGGCTTGTGTCCGCTTAAGTCGCTTTTATGCCGCGGCCGGGTCGCTCGCTCTGGTGGCAGCCAGTAACTCTGCGTAAGAGTCACTCTGTGTGTGTGCTGGCGGTCGCTGCCATGCGAGTTGGACGTCGCATCCCGGGTTTTCCACAAGGGCGGGGAGCGGGGTTGCCCGGTCGGTGCGGGAGACGGGACCGTGGGCGGCGTGACAGACATCGCCGACACCGAGCCGGAGGCGCCCACCGCGCCCACCGCGCCCACCGCGCCCACCGCGCCCGGCGCACCTGGCGTGCCCACCGCGCCCACCGCGCCCGGCGCACCTGGCGTGCCCACCGCATCCGGCGCGCCCGCCTCGGCGGCGGCGGACGGCGGGCCGGCGCTGCTCACCGAGCCGTTCGACGTGCCGTTCCCGGCGCCGGGGATCGTCCGGGCGGTGCGTCGCCGGGCCGATACCAGCCAGCGTGAGCTGGCCCGGTTCGCCCGGGTGCATCCGAGCACGATCGGGCGTATCGAGGCGGGGACGCTGACGCCGAGCCTGGCCATGCTGTCGCGCATCGTCGGCACGGCCGGCTTCCGGCTCGTGGTCGTCGACGAGGCCGGCCGGGTGCTCAAGCCGATGCGTGACCGGGCCGACCTGCGCGACGGCGCGGAGCGGCGGTACCCGTCCCACCTCGACATCGTCACCGACCCCGAGCCGGGGGAGTGGTGGGCCGACCGGTACGGGCTGGCCCGCCCGCCGGAGACGTTCTACCGCAACCGGGAGGTCCGGGACTGGCTGCGCCGCCGCAGCCAGTGGGAGGTGCGGGTGGCCAAGTACCGGAGCGTGCCGCCCCCGCCCGACCCGCAACGGTGCGGATACCGCGGCGGCCCGCCGATCCGCCCATGAGGGGATCGACGGCCGCCGCGCGGCACACCGCTCAGTCGTCGTTCAGGATCGTCCCGACGCCGGACGGGTCGGCCAGCCGCAGGCCCGGCACGCCGGCCACGTACAGCGTGAGCTTCTCGTCCGCCTCGCGCTTACGGTCGCCGCGCACGGTGACCGGGAACGTCAGCGAGGTCCGGCCCGCGGCCAGCACCCGGCAGCCCACGTACGGGTCGTAGTCCGACCCGGCCTGGGCGGTGGTGCCGTAGGTGGTGGCGCAGATCAGGGCCGGCTCGGACAGCGGGCGGGACACGGTGACGGTGAACGTCATCGTGCTGGTGCCCTTGTCGCCCTCGGTGACCGAGGTGTCCGTGACCCGCAGCGAGGCGCGCGACCGGAACCGGGCCACCTGCGGGTCGTGGTCGCTGGCACCCCGGTCGCCCAGCTCCGGCGCGTCGGTCGGGTAGTCGGCGTTGATGTGCGCCGTCCGTACCTGCACCAGGTCGTCGTGCATCGGGTCGTTCACGAACAGGTTGTCCAGCGTCTGCGCCTGGCCGCTGAAGGTGTACGAGTACGCCGACGCGGGCGCGTCCTTCACCAGGTCGTCCCAGAGGTTGTGCAGCCCGGCCTCGTACAGCGGGGCGAGCTGGTCCGACGGCGTCGGGTTCTGGGCGGTGGCGATCGGGTCGTCCGGGCGGGGGAAGACGTTCAGGTCGCCGCCGTACACCACGCGGGCGTTCGGATCGCTCGCCTCGACCGCCTGCACGATTGCCGCACCGTACGCGGCCTGCTCACGGCGCTGCCCGACCCGGCTGTCCGGCCCGGACGAGAAGTGGTTGGCGACCGCCCAGAGCGTGAACCGCTCGCTCGACCCGGGACCGGCCTTCACAGTGAACCGGACCACCTGCGCCGCGCGGGTGTAGACGTTGCTGCCGTCCACCCCGGTCGACCGGTCCACGTCGGCCGGCAGCACCGCGTTGAGCGCCTTGGGGTTCTGCACGTCGGCGTTGGACGGCAGCGCCGCCGAGCGGTACTGGACCGTCGGGGCGGAGCCCAGCAGCGGGTCCGCGGCGGTCGCCTCGGCCAGCGTCAGCCGGTCGGTGCGGTAGAGGAACGCCGAGGCGATGCCCCGGGCGTCCGCGCCGGTCCGGTCGTACGCGGCGGCGTACGCCGGGCCGCCGTTCGCCGCGATGGCGAGCGCCAGCTCCTGCACGGTGTCCGGCGCGCCGTCGGCGTTGTCGGTGTCGCCGCAGGCGAGCCCGCCGTCGACCACCGAGCAGATGTCCTGGTCCTCGGCCTCCTGCACCAGGATCAGATCCGGGCTGTGCAGCGACTGGACGATCTGCCGGGCCTGCACTGCGAGCTTGGCGGCGTACGCCTCCGGGCTCGCCGGCACGTAGTCGAACGGCGGGCTGACGCCGGGGCAGCCGGTGTTGCCGGCGAAGTCGCAGCCGTCGAACGGGTCGTCCCGGTAGTCGTACAGGTTCTCCACGTTGTAGGTGGCGATCGCTACCTCGCTGCCGCGGTCGGCCGGCTGCGGCGGGTGGTTCGCGGCCGGGTCGGCGCCACCGGTCAGGGTGAGCTGCTCGGGCTGCACGCTGTACTTGCTGAAGGCGTACGAGACGGAGCCGTAGGCGTCCTCGGTGAGCGTGTCGAACGTGCGCGCCTCGGGCAGCAGCGCCCGGGAGTCACCGGCGGTCGCCTTCACGCCGCCCGCACCCAGCAGGATGCGCTGGTTGTTGCCGTTGTCGAACAGCGTGCCGGGGATGTCGTCGAGCGGGTGCGCGTCCCGGAACACCCGGCGGGCGTACGGGTCGGACCGCTTCATGATCGGGTCCTCGCGGTCCAGTACGTAGATCTCGGAGTCGGCGGTGGAGGAGTAGATGTGCCGGGGCGCGGACACGCCGCTGCCGGCGCGTACCCGCATCCGCTCGCCCTCGTGCCGCTCCCAGAACAGGTCGGCGGCGGCCGCCTCGGCCGGCGGGACCGCGTCGTCGACCCGGACGGCGGTGTCCACGTCGAGGCCGGAGTCCAGCTTGCGGACCAGCGAGGCGCCGGAGAGCTGGGTCTGGTTGAAGTACTCGGAGACCCGGCCGCGCAGCACGACCTCGTCGCCGACGGTCGGGGCGTACCCGCCGATCAGCGTGGTGAACGAGCCCATGAAGACGAACAGGCCGTCGGAGGTCAGCGGGTCGCCGTCCTCGCTGCCGAGCCGGCTCTGGAGGTAGAAGCCCCACTGGTCGGCCCCGGCCGAGCTGCGGGTCAGCGACATGCCGGTGATGACGCCGCGTACGTCGTACAGCGTGGAGCTGGTGCCGTTGCCGCTGGCCGGCGCGAGCGGCGACCGGTCGGTGCGACCGTCCTCGTCGCCGGCGGTGCGGCCCTGCACCTCGCCGATCGACAGCACGCTGGTGGCCTGCACGGTGAGCGTGCAGGTGGCGCTGTCGCCGTCGGTGTCGGTGGAGGTCACGGTGACCGCGTAGCCACCCGCAGGCAGGCCGGTGGCGGTCAGCGTCGCGGTGGCCGTGCCGCCGTCGGCGGTCGCCGGGGTGAACGCGGTACGGCTGATCGAGCCGCTCGCCGGCACCGGCACGACCGAGGTGACCACCAGGTCGGTGATCGTGTCGTCGGCGTCGGTAGCGGTCACCTCGCGGGTCGCGGTGGCGCCCGCCGACAGCGTCAGCGCGCCGCCGCAGTTCAGGGTGGCCGGCTGGTCGACCGGTCCGCCGCCGCCGACGGTGTGGCTGCCCAGCCCGTCGAACGTGTCGGTGGCGAAGCCGGCCCACTGCGCGGCCGGATCGAACGGGTCCGCCGGGTCGGTGTCGCCGGCGGTCACCGAGGGCAGGCGACGCAGCGTGTTGTCGGCGGTGCTGGTCAGCCCGCTGCCCCACTCGGTGCCCGGGTCGACGCCGACCTGGCCGAGGGAGTCGACCACCGTGCCGCCCTTGCGCAGCACTATGGCGTCGTCGCCGTTGAACAGCGAACCGGAGTACGTCTGGTCGGCCTGGGCGAGGATCGCCGGCGCGGCCGCCGCGGCGGCGAAGACGAACACGTCACCGGCGGCGACGGTCCCGGTGAGGGCCACGTTGGTCGAGGTGGTGGCGCCGTTGAAGAAGAGCTGGAGCTGGTAGCCGCCGGCGGCCAGGTCGATCGGGGCGCCGGTGCCGTTGTACAGCTCGACGGCCTTGTTGTTCGACGATCCCTCGACGTACTCCGAGATGAAGAGGTCGGTGGGCGCGGCGCTGGCCGCGGTGGGTGCGACAGCGATCGCCGTGAGGGTGACGGCGGCGGTGGTCGCGAGCGCGGCGAGGGTGCGGCGCGGGCGCATGGGGCCTCCACGATGGGTGGACAGGAACTAACGAACGTTAAGGCTCTCGTGGGTACACCGTCCAGCCCTTCGATGGCCGGGCGGTGAACGGTCAGCGGTGACTGTCCAGCCGGTGCACCAGTTCGGCGACGTCCACACCGTATTCGCACCAGTCGCGGTCGGGGCGGTAGCCCAGCTCGGCGTTGACCTTCAGCATCGACTCGTTGTCCTGCGCGTTCCAGGTCTGCACCTCGGCCACCTCGGGCTCGGCCGAGCGCAGCTCCAGCAGCATCCGCGCCTTGATGGCCCGGTCGATGCCGTAGCCGCGGTGGTCGTGGACGACGATCGTGTCGTACTGGTCGGCCCGGGTCGGGTGCTGCGCCGGCACCACCACCTCGGTCAATCCGGCCACCTCGCCGGTCTGCTCGTGCAACGCCAGCACGATGTACGGCTTCATGCCGCGCCGGTGCAGCGTGGCGAGGCTGTCGCGCAGCCGGTCCGGGTCGTAGGAGCTGGGCCGCAGCTCCACGTCGTCGGAGTCGCGCACCTCGGCCTTGGCCCGCGCGTACGCCTCGATCAGTTCGTCCGGCGGGCCACCCGGCCAGAACTCCACGCGGTAGCCCGCGCCGACCTCGGCGGCCATCTCGGTGAGCGCCGGCCAGTCCACCGAGCGCAGGTCGAGCACGCTGCGGGTCTCCACGTAGTCGCGGGTGAAGCCCAGCGACTCGTAGAACCCCACGGCCGGGGTGTCGCCGACCACCTCCACGCCGATCGACTGGAAGCCCTCGTCCCAGACCCGGCGGGCGGCCACCCGCACCAGCTCACGGCCGATCCCGCTGCGCCGGACTGCCGGGTGCACCAGCACCTCGAGCACGCCGATGCCGCCGAGCAGCAGCACGTGCACATGCCCGAGGATCGCGCCGGGCGTGCCGTCCGGGGCGGCGTCGTCCTGCGCGACCCACGAGATCCGCCGCTCGCCGGGCATCACCTCGGACAGATACTCCCGCATGGAGCTCTCCCGCCAAGGCGGGTCCTGCGGCAGATCGGCCGCCAGGACCGCGTTCAGCGTGTCCAGCAGGGACGCGATCTCGGCGGACGACGCGGTCCTGGGATCCCACTCGCGCACCATCACCCGTCTAGCTTGCCGTCAACGGCAGCCGGGGGGAAGGGTTCAGTCCGCGAATGTACGCGAGCCGTCACCTCACGTTGCGGCTGAGCCTGCCGTACTCGTCGGCCTTGTCGAAGACGGCCTGGGCGTACCGACGCACATCGTTGTAGGACAGGATGGCGCCCCACCAGTCACCCGGGATGGTCATGTTCCGGCCGCCCTTGCACAGGTAGAGCCCGGCGGCCAGCGCCGCGTCGTCGATGTCGTGCGGGTTCTTCACCCCGTCGCCGTCCGCGTCCGCGCCGATCTCCTGCCAGGTGGTGGGGATGAACTGCATCGGTCCGAGCGCCCGGTCGTGGACCCGGTCGCCGTCGAGCAGCCCCTGGTCGGTGTCGAGGATGCGGGACCGGCCGCCCTGCCCGTCGAGCGGCTCTCCCCTGATCTCCGGCAGGGCCCGGCCGTCGGCCTGCAGCGTGGCGCCGTTCGCCGCGCCGTGGCGCGACTCGACGTACCCGATGGCGGCCAGCGTGGTCCAGCTCAGCTGGCACCCACGGTTGGTCTGGGCGAGCACCAGTTCGGCGTACGCGTACGCCTGGAGCGCCATCACGGGGACGCCGGTCACCGCGCTGACCCGCTGCGCCCAGCCGGTGAGCGCGTCGGCCGGGCGCCCGGCGGGCAGCACCGGGGCGGTGGTCGCACCGGGCAGCGGCGTGCCGGTGGGCGCGGCGGTGCCGGGCAGGCCGGTCAGTTCCGGCAACGGCGGCGTGGCGGGCGCCGCCGCGGTCTGCGGCACGCTCTGCGACGGCGTGGCCTCGGCGACCGTCTCCGGCCGGTCGACCGCCGCCGGCACGACCACCGCACCGGCGGTGGCGGCGGCGGCGACCAGGGCGAGCAGGAACAGCGCGGGCAGCGTGGTGCGCCCGCCGGGCCGCCGGGACCAGGCACGGGTGCCCCGGGCGGCGCCGACGACGAGCTGCCTCGGGCGCGTCCGGACGGCGTGCGCGAACGGCATCCGCCGACGCCGCCCGCCGCTCTCGGCCGCCGCCTCGGCCTTCGTCCCCGGTGCGGAATCCGGCTGCTCGTCCCCGCCCGACCCGGGCTCGGCGTCTGCCTTCGCGCCCGGTTCTGGCTGCGGCTTCTCATCGGGCTCGGCGTCCGCGTCGGGCTCGGCGTCCGGCTTGATCTGCGGCTTCCCGACCGACTCGGCGCCGGATCGGCGGGGCCGCGGGACGGCCGGGGTGCCGCCGTCGGGTGGCGCGGCGGGTCGCAGGGGCCGGGCCGTCGCTCGCCGTTCGCCGTCCACCACCCGTCGAGTATCACCCATCCGGGTGGCGACGTCAGGCCCGGCCGTACGCTTGGGACATGCCCCGGTACGAGTTCCGTTGCCGCGCCTGCGGCGACACCTTCGAGGTCAGCCGTCCGATGGCCGAGGCCGCGCAGCCGGCCGCCTGCCCGCAGGGCCACGCCGACACGGTGAAACTGCTGTCCACGGTGGCCGTCACCGGACGGGGCGGCTCCGCCCCGAGTGGTGGGATTCCCAGCGGCGGTGGTTGCTGCGGCGGCTCCTGCGGCTGCTGACTTTCCGCCTTCCGTCCCGCGGGTCGATCGGGGTCTTGCCGCCGGTGTGATCTTTTGGCACCTTGGGGCGGAATCTGCCCAGCCGTTCTCACGATGCGTGACGGCACGACCATAGGGCAGCATGAACCCGACGTCACCGGGCGGAGGTTCGACGTATGTCGCAAGGACACCACCTCCCCAGCGGGTGGGTGACCTTCGTGTTCACCGACATCGAGGGCTCGACGCGGCTGGCCCGGATGCTCGGCCCGGTCTACCGCCCGGTCCTGCACGAGCACCGGCGGCTGCTGCGCGACACCCTGGCCGGCACCGACGGAGCCGAGCTGCTGACCGAGGGGGACTCGTTCTTCCTCGCGTTCCCCGACGCCGCCGCCGCGGTCCGCGCCTGCCTGACCGCGCAGCGCGCGCTCGCCGGGCACGAGTGGCCCAACCCGGACGCCACCCCCCGGGTACGGATGGGACTGCACACCGGCTACGCCGAGCCCCGCGACGGCGAGTACGCCAGCCCCGAGGTGCACCGGGCCGCCCGGGTGGCCGCCGCCGCGCACGGCGGGCAGGTGCTCTGCTCGGCCGCCACCGCCCGGCACGCCGACCCGCTGCCGGACGGGGTGTCCCTGCTGGACCTCGGACTGCACCGGCTGCGCGGCTTCGACGACCGGGAGCGGCTGTTCCAGCTCGTCGCGCCCGGGTTGGAGCGGCGGTTCCCGCGTCCCCGTACCGCCGACGCGACGGCGCACAACCTGCCCACCCAGGTCACCTCGTTCGTCGGCCGGCAGGCCGAGCGCGCCGAGCTGGGGCGGCTGGTCGAGGCGTACCGCCTGGTGACGGTGCTCGGCGCGGGCGGCGCCGGCAAGACGCGGCTGGCGGTGGAGCTGGCCTCCGGGATAGTCGAGGACTACCCGGACGGCGTCTGGTTCGTCGACATCGCCGCGGTGACCGACCCGGGACTGGTGGCGTTCGAGATCGCCGCCGTGCTCGGCCTGCGCCCGGAGCCCGGCCGGCCGATGGTCGACACCCTCGTCGAGTACGCGGCGCCGCGCCGGATGCTCGTGCTGCTCGACACCTGCGACGCCCAGACCGCCGCGTCGGCCGAGGTGATCGGCCGGCTGCTCGCCGGTGGCCGGGGTGTGCGGGTGCTGGCGACCAGCCGGGAGTCGTTCGGCGTACCCGGCGAAGTGGTGTGGCGGATACCGCCGCTGTCGGTGGACGAGGGCCCCGACGGTGGTGGGAGCGACGCGGTGGCGCTGTTGCTGGACCGTACCGCAGTGGCCCGCGGCGGCCGGGCGCCGGAGCCGGCCGAGCAGGCCGACCTGCACCGGGTGGTACGCCGCCTGGACGGGTTGCCGCTGGCTATAGAGCTTGCCGCCGCCCGGCTGAGGGTGCTCTCGGCCGGGCAGCTGGCCGAGCGGCTGGACGACATGCTGGGCACGCTCGACGCCGGGCGGGAGACGGCGGAACCGCCACCGGTGGAGGCGGGCTGGAGCGGCAACCAGCAGGACACGGTGGACCTGGTGGCCGCCGCTACCGGCGCTGCACCGCCCACCCCGGCGACACGAGCGGTGCAGCGGTCGGCGAGCGAGCGGCACCTGACCATCCAGGCCACTGTGACCTGGTCGTACCGGACGCTCGGCGCGCGCTCGGCGCGGCTGCTGCGCTGGATGGCGGTGTTCGCCGGGCCGGTGGACCTGCCGACCGTGCAGTGGCTGCTCGACGAGGATCCGCTCGACCCGCTCTCGGTGCTCGTGGACAAGTCGATGGTGCTGGCCGAGCCGCACGCCTCCGGCAGCACCTACCGGATGCTCGACCCGATCCGGGCGTACGCCGCGCGGCGGCTGGTCGAGGCCGGCGAGGAGCAGAGCGCCCGGGACCGGCACGTCGCCTGGTGCCGGCACGCGCTGGACCGGGCGCACCTGGGCCCGGACGGCCGCCCGGTGACGCTCTCCCTGTACGCGCTCGACCCGCTGGCCAACGAGTTGCGGGCCGCGTTGCGCTGGTGTGCCACCGGCGGCAGCGCCCGGTCGGGCCTGTCGCTCGCCGGTGACCTGGATCAGTGGTGGCGGGAGCGCGGCCTGGCCCGGGAGGGGCGGCTCTGGCTGTTCCGGCTCTACGGCCGGCTCGCCGAGACCGGCGAGCCGATGCCGGACGCCGAACTGGCGGCCGCGTATCACATGCACTCGCTGCACGCGGGCGCGGACGGCGAGTTCGGCGAGGAGCTGCGGTACTCGCAGCGGGCCGAGGCGGCCGCCCGGCAGTCCGGTGACCGGGGGCTGCTGGCCCGGGTGCTGGCCGGGCGCGCGGCGCCGCTCGTCGACATGGGGCAGTTCGCCGAGGCGGAGCGGATCTGCCGCGAGGTGATCGACTGGGCGTACGCGCAGGACGTGGTGGGGGACGCGCTGCTGGCCGTCTACAACCTCGCCGAGCTGCTCTGGCGCCGGGGTGCGCTGGACGAGGCGGCCGACCTGCTCGCCGCGGCCCGTCCGGTCGAGGCGGCCCGGCCGGCCGAGCGGGGCGGCCGGTCGGTGGACATGCTGCTCGGCATGGTGGCCCTGGCCCGGGGTGATCTGGTCGCCGCGCACGAGCACCTGCTGGTGGCGTTGCGGTCCCGGATGAGCCACGGCTACCTGGGCCGGGCCTGCGACACGATAAACGCGATAGCGGTGCGCTGCGCGCTCGCCGGGGACGCGCTGGCGGCGGCCCGGCTGTTCGGGGCGGCGCAGGCCACCCGGGCGAACCTGCGGGCCACGCCGGGGATATACGGCCCGTACTGGTCGGCCCGGCAGGCGGAACTGCGGCGGGTGCTCGGCGACGAGGCGTTCGACGCCGCCTACGGGGCCGGGACGGGGCTGCGGCTGGACGAGGTGGCGGCGCTGGCGCTGCACGTCGAGCACCCGGACCTGGCCGCCGACTCGCCCCGGTTCGGCGCGCGGCCGCCGGGTTCCTGGCCGGCGTTCGAGCCACGCAGCACAGCCGGCTGAGCGCGGCGGGGAGCCCGCCGGGCGGCGGACTCCCCGGCGCGGTGCGTCAGGTGAGGGCGGCGGCGCGGCGCTGGGCGTCGGCCTTCATCCGGGCGGCGCGGTCGAGGTCGGCCTGCGACACGGCGGCGACCGAGCCGAAGACGCTCACCGCCTGGTAGTACGTCCAGGCGAGGCTGTAGCAGGCGGGCCGGACCACCGCGTTGTACGTGGCGCAGACCCGCTTCAGGTCGGCGTAGAAGGCGCTGTCCAGGCGGGACTTGCTGGACGAGAAGACGCCCATCGCCTTGTGGTTGCGGTAGCCGAAGTCGTGCCGGTAGCAGGAGAGCTTGAAGTTGAACCCGACCGGGTTGTCCGGGCTGGACGAGCAGTAGTCGGTGGACCAGTCGAAGCCGTACTCGGTCCAGGGCGCCCGGTTCTGCCGGGCGCTGTTCCAGGCGTTGTAGCTGGACGCGCTGGTCTGCGTCCAACTGGTCAGGACGGACAGCTTCTGCTGGGTGCTCACCGCGGCGGCGGCCGGTGTCGCCAGGCCGAGCAGCGTGAGCAGGGCGAGCGCGCCGGCGGCGAGGGTGGTGGCGAGTCGACGGGACACGGGAACCTCCGGGGGGTGGTGGCCGGGATCTCCGGATGTCGACAAGTGTCGATCAAATCGGTGAGCTGGGGCGATGCCTCGGGGAACGGCTCGCTGACATCCGCCTGAACAGACGAATGCCCCCGGGCCGGCGAGGCGGCCCGGGGGCATCCGGGGTGGATCAGCGGACGAAGCGCGGCGGGCTCGCCGGGCTCTCGTTCGCCAGCCGGTCCAGCGCGGTCACGTAGTACGTGTACCGGGCGCCGTCGGCCGCCGTGGTGTCCACCCAGGACTGCACGGCGCCATCGGTGGCCCGGACGGTGCCGACCAGGTGCGAGGCGTCCGCGAAGTCGCAGCGCCCGGCCAGGCCGTGCCCGTCGAACCGGTAGATCGCGTACGACGCGGCGGTGCCGAGCGGGCCCTTGCCGTCGGCCGGCTGCCGCCAGCTCAGGCGTACCCCGTCCGCCTCCCGCTGGGCCTTGGTGACCACCGGGAACAGCAGCGGCTTGCGCGGCAGGTGCGTCATGGTGGGCACCAGCGCCGGGCGGGAGTAGTGCTCGGCGGCGTAGATGTCGGTGGCGCCGAGCCGGTTCGCCCGGACCTGCACCGCGGAGAAGTGCACGTTGCCGAGCACCTCCGGGTACGACCGGTTGAGCGTCAGGTGGTTCGACAGCTCCTGCGGGTTCATCCAGAACGACCCGTACGCCGGGTCTCCGCTCTTGTAGTCGGCTTGGCCGATGTAGAGCTGCACCCGCGTGCCGCGCACCTGCTCGGCCCACCACGGCACCAGCCGGGCGTAGTCGGCGGCCGGGTACTGGCCGATGTACCAGTAGAGCTGCGGCACGATGTAGTCGATCCACTCCTCCTTGACCCACTTGCGGGAGTCGGCGGAGATGATGTCGTACGACTGCGAGCCGGTGGTGTCCGAGCCGTTCGGGTCGGCTGACGCGTTGCGCCAGATGCCGAACGGGCTGACGCCGAACTTCACATGCGGCTTGACCGCCTTGATCTTGGCGTTCATCTCCTGGATCAGCAGGTTGATGTTGTCCCGCCGCCAGTCGGCCTTGTCGGTGAAGCCCCTGTTGTACGCCGCGAACGTGGCGTCGTCGGGCACCTGGTGGGTGCCGCTCGGGTACGGGTAGAAGTAGTCGTCGAAGTGCACGCCGTCGATGTCGTACCGCTTGACCGCGTCCATCATCGCGGTCTGGACGAACTCGCGGACCTCGGGGACGCCGGGGTTGTAGTAGAGCCGGCTGCCGGCGACGCCGGCCGGCGGGTAGGCGAAGACCCAGTCGGGGTGCTGGCGGGCCGGGCTGTCCGGGGCCAGTTGCGACAGGTCGGCGCCGGCGCCGCCGGGGGCGGGCATGGAGACGCGGTACGGGTTGAACCAGGCGTGGAACTCCAGGTTGCGCTTGTGCGACTCGGCGACCAGGAAGGCCAGCGGGTCCCAGCCGGGGTTCTTGCCGCGTACGCCGGTCAGGTACTCCGACCACGGCTCGTACGGCGAGGGCCAGAACGCGTCGGCGGTCGGGCGGACCTGGACCACGACGGCGTTGTGGTTGAGCTTGCGGGCCAGGTCGAGCCAGGCCAGGTATTCGGCCTTCTGCTTGGCCACCTGGTCCGGCGCGGTCCAGGAGTCCTTGCTGGGCCAGTCGATGTTCGTCACCGAGGCGATCCACATGGCCCGGAACTGGCGCTTGGGGGTGGCCGGATCGGTGACGCAGTCGGTGGAGGGGGAAGTGGCGGTGCCGGTGTCGCCGGGGGCGGCCTGCGCCGGCGTGCCGGCGACCAGCGTGCCGAGCAGCGCCGCGGCCAGCGCGGCGGCTCCGAGCCGAGTTGCCTTCATGCGGTGCGGTCCCTTCGTCGGGTCCGGGGGGACGGTCGGCGGCGGAGCGTACGGCAAGATTCGCCGTGCCATCCATGCCGCCGGTAGAAAACTTTCATCTATCCGTGCCCGGCGCAAGACCCCGACCGGTGATCGATGTCCCGCGCCGTCCGACTCGGCCGGATCGTGACGATTCCGAGACCTGCGGTGCGGGATTGGAGCGGAAAACGGCTGGGTAGCTAGCCCGGTCACAGACCGCCACCGTGGCGGCCACACGGCGGGGGAGGTGATCAGATGTCGGTCCTGCGGACCAAGCCGATCGGCGACGTGCTCGCCCAGGGCGACGCCGACGGCGAGGACGGCAAACCGGGCCTGCGGCGCCGGCTCGGCGCGGTCGACCTGATGGGCTTCGGCATCGGCATCGTGATCGGCACCGGCATCTTCACGCTCACCGGCGTCGAGGCGCGCAACAGCGCCGGGCCCGGCGTGGTGATCTCGTTCGGCATCGCCGGCCTGGTCGCGCTGCTCGCCGCGCTCTGCTACGCCGAACTCGCCAGCAGCGTGCCGACCGCCGGCAGCGCCTACACCTACGCGTACGCGACGATGGGCGAGATCGTCGCCTGGATCATCGGCTGGGACCTGCTGCTGGAGTTCGCGCTCGGCGCGGCGGTGGTGGCCCGCGGCTGGTCCGGCTACCTCGCCGACCTGTTCGGCCTGCCCAGCGCCTGGTTCGCCGAAGAGGGCAGCGTCGTCAACCTCGGCGCGATCGGCATCGTGCTGGTGCTCGGTGTGGTCGCCATCGTCGGCATCCGCGAGTCGGCCCGGGTCACCAACCTGCTGGTGCTGGTCAAGGTGGCGATCTGCGCCTTCGTCATCATCGCCGGGCTGTTCTTCGTCAAGGCGGCCAACCTCAGCCCGTTCATCCCGTCCGCCGAGCCGGCCGGGGCCGGGGACGACGGCATCAAGCAACCGGTCACCCAGGCCATCTTCGGGCTGGAGCCCTCCGTCTTCGGCTTCGTCGGGGTGCTCACCGCCGCCGCCGTGGTGTTCTTCGCGTACACCGGGTTCGAGGCCGTGGCGAACCTGGGTGAGGAGACCCGCAAGCCCAAGCGGGACCTGCCGCTGGGTCTGCTCGGCACGCTGCTCATCTCGACGGTGCTCTACATCGGCGTCTCGCTGGTCGTGGTCGGCATGGTCAAGTACACCGAGATCGACGAGGGCGCGCCGATCGCGTCCGCGTTCCGGGCGGTCGGCGCCGGCTGGGCCGCGGTGCTCGTCTCCATCGCCGCCGTCGCCGGGCTCACCAGCGTGATCCTGGTCGACCTGGTGGCGATGGGCCGGATCGGCTTCGCCATCGCCCGGGACGGGCTCATCCCGCCCGCCATCGCGAAGGTGCACCCGCGCTGGGGTACGCCGTACCGGATCGCCGGGATCATGACGATCGCGGTGGCGCTGCTCGCCGGGTTCCTTCCGCTGTCCGCGCTTGCCGACCTGGTCAGCATCGGCGCGCTCTGCGCGTTCACGCTGGTCGCGATCGCGGTGCCGATCCTGCGCAAGCGCCGCCCCGACCTGGAACGGCCGTTCAAGGTGCCGTTCTCGCCCGTGCTGCCGATCCTCACCGCGCTGGCGTGCCTCTACCTGAGCCTGAACCTGTCGGTGGAGACGTGGCTGCGGTTCCTCGCCTGGATGCTGATCGGCGCGGTCATCTACTTCGGGTACGGCCACCGCAAGAACCGGCTCGCCCGTCGCGAGCACTCGGACACCCCCGAGCCCGCCCCCACCCCCTGAGGCGGGCACCCGAAGAAGGGCCCCTTCTTAACGCCTGGCGTTAAGAAGGGGCCTTTCTGCTACCGGAGGCGTTAACAAGGGGCCCTTCCTTACCCGCTCACCCCTTCCGCTGCGGGAGACGCCCTGGATGACGTGTCACGGCGCCGGCACGAAGCGCAGCAGGTTCCAGGAGGTGGCCGGCAGCAGCACGGAGACCCGGCCGCCGTCGACAGCGGGAGTGGTGAGGTCCCGGGGTGTGACCCGCTCCGGGTCCGCCTCGGTGTTCGTGGCGTCCGGGTCGGTTCCGGCCGCCACTGTGGTGTGTGCCTCGGCTCGCAGGCCGGGCAGGCCGCGCAGGTCCAGGTCGAGCGGGACGTCCTGCGAGCTGCGGTTGACCGCGAAGACGGCCAGCGCGCCGGTCTCCTCGTCGTGCACGGCGACGGTGTCCAGCGCGGGCACGTCGCCGTACCGCCGGGTCTCGTAGGTGGGGCCGGTGGGCTCGGTCCGCAGCACGGTGCCGCGGGCGTACCGGGCGGTCAGCGCGAACGGGTGGAAGATGCTCTGCCGCCACGCCGGACCGCCGTTGCGGGTACGGATCGGGGCGATCACGTTGGCGAGCTGCGCCTGGCACGCCACGCCGATGCGGTCGGCGTGCCGGAGCAGGGTGATCAGCAGGTCGCCCACCACCACCGCGTCGATCGCGGTGTAGTCGTCCTCGATCAGCGCCGGCGCCTCGACCCAGCCACGCCGGTCCAGGTCGGACTGGAGGCGGGACTGGTACCAGACGTTCCACTCGTCGAAGGAGATCTTCAGCTTGCGCTTCTGCCGCAGCTTGGCGCCCACGTAATCGGCGGTGGCGACGACCTCGGTGATGAAGGCGTCCATGTCGACGGCGGAGGCGAGCAGGCTGGCCCGGTCGCCGTCGGAGGGGTCGTAGTAGGTGTGGGCGGAGATGTAGTCGACGTGCTCGTAGGTGTGCTCCAGCACCGTCGCCTCCCACGCGGCGAACGTGGGCATGCCCCGGCCGGAGCTGCCGCAGGCGACCAGGCTGATCGAGGGGTCGATCATCTTCATCGCGCGGGCGGTCTCGGCGGCGAGGCGGCCGTACTCGTCGGCGGTCTTGTGCCCGACCTGCCACGGCCCGTCCATCTCGTTGCCGAGGCACCACAGCCGCACCCCGTACGGCTGCTCGGCGCCGTGCTTGCGGCGCCGGTCGGACATCTGGGTGCCGCCCGGGTGGTTTGTGTACTCCAGCAGATCGAGCGCCTCGGTCACGCCGCGGGTGCCGAGGTTGACCGCCATCATCGGCTCGATCCCGGCCTCGGCCGCCCAGGTCATGAACTCGTCGAGCCCGAACTCGTTTGTCTCGACGGTCTTCCAGGCCAGGTCGAGCCGGCGCGGGCGGTCACCGACCGGGCCGATGCCGTCCTCCCAGCGGTAGCTGGAGACGAAGTTGCCGCCCGGGTAGCGGACCACGGAGACGCCCAGCTCACGGGTCAGGTCCAGCACGTCGCGCCGCAGCCCTCGCCGGTCGGCTGTGGGGTGGCCCGGTTCGTACACCCCGCCGTAGACGCAGCGGCCCATGTGCTCGACGAAGGAGCCGAAGATCCGGCGATCCGCTGGCGCGACCCGGAACGCCGGATCGATCGTGAGCTGCGCGTTCGGCACGATGGCAACCTCTCCCTCGCTGCTGGTTCGGGTGACCGCTGTCACTCCGTTGTCAGTGGTTTGTACAACGTTGTAAGCGCCCGTGTAAAGAGGCAGTTGCGTCGCCGTGGCGCGGTACAGTGCGGCCAGCGTTCACCGGAAGGAAGTGCAGTGCGGCACAGGCTCAAGGACGTCGCGGAGCGCGCCGGAGTGTCGGTGAAGACCGTCTCCAACGTCGTCAACGGCTACCAGCACGTGCGCGCCGACACCCGGGCCCGCGTCGAGGAGGCCATCGCCGCGCTCAACTACCGGCCCAACCTTTCTGCTCGCAACCTGCGCAAGGGCCGCACCGGGGTGATCGCGCTGGCCGTACCCGAACTGGACATCCCCTACTTCGCCGAGCTGGCCCGGCACGTCGTCACCGCCGCCGCCGACCACGGTTGGACGGTCCTGATCGACCAGACCGGTGGTCGCTCCGAGCGGGAGCGCAAGGCCGCCAGCGGGATCGGCGACCACATGATCGACGGCCTGATCCTGAGCCCGCTCGCGCTCACCGCCGACGACCTCGCCGCGCTGGCCGGCCTGCCCGTGGTGCTGCTCGGCGAACGCGTCGACCACGGCCCTGCCGACCACGTCATGATCGACAACGTGGCCGCCGCCCGCGAGATCACCGCCCACCTGCTCGGGCTCGGCCGCCGCCGGATCGCCGCGATCGGCTCCCGGCGGACCCCCGAGGGCGCGAGCGCCCGCCTCCGCCTGGCCGGCTACACCGCCGCGCTGGCCGAGGCCGGCATCGCGTACGACGAGCGCCTGGTGGCGCCCGCGCCGGCCTGGCACCGCGCGGACGGCGCCGCCGCCATGCGGCACCTGCTCACCACGGGGGTACGCCCCGACGCCGTCTTCTGCTTCAACGACACGCTCGCGCTCGGCGCGCTGCGTGCCCTGCACGAGATGGGCCTGCGCGTGCCCGAGGACGTCGCGGTGGCCGGCTTCGACGACATCGAGGACGGCCGCTTCTCGATCCCGACGCTGACCACTGTCGCCCCCGACAAGGAACGCATCGCCCGCCTCGCGGTAGAGCTCCTGGCGGGTCGCCTGGGCCCCGACCGCGACTCCCCACCGCGCGAACTGGTGGCCCCCCACCACCTGGCCCTGCGCGAGTCCGCCTAACCCGCGTTCTCGTCCCCGTCGATCATGAAGTTGACGGCGAAGTCGATCTCCTTGAGTGCCGCCAACTTCATGATCGACGGGGTGGTCCTGGGGGTGGTCCTGGGGGTGGTCGGCGAGGGTCAGTCGAAGAAGCGGGCCAGGTGGGACGGGGGTGGGGCGGGGGCGTCCGGCGGCAGGGGGGTCAGGTCGGCGAAGATCGAGGCGCCGTCGCAGCCGACGTGCAGCGGATACCAGCGCGGCGTACCGGGTGGGCGCTGACCGCAGATGCCCTTGAACGTCTGCACGTCGAGCAGGCGTACGTGCGTCGGGTCGGCCACCGCGTTGACGTGCCGCCACCAGGGGCTCATCACGTGCAGCACCCCGCCGGGCCGCAGCACCCGGTGGCACTCGTCGAACAGCGGCAGGAAGTCGATCAGGTGCTCGACGATGTGCACCGCGAAGAACACGTCCACCGAGTCGTCGCGCAGCGGCAGCGAGCCGGCCAGGTTGGCGACCGCGTTCACGCCCGGCGCCGGGTAGATGTCCAGCCCCAGGTTGCCCGGCCACTGCTTGGTCGCGCCGCAGCCCAGGTCGACCACCACCGGCGCCCGCCCGGCCACTGTGACCCGGCACCAGACCCCGAGTACGCCGGACAGCCGGCCGATCAGCTCCCGTACCAGCCGTAGCTGCTCCAGGTCGGCGACCTCGCCGGTCAGGTGCGCCACCCCCCGGTCGAAGCGCACCTCGACCGCTGTTCCGCGCAGCCGCTCGTCGTGCCGGACCATGTCGGCCCACGCCTCGGCGAGGAAGCCGTCGGTCTGCCGGAGTCGCTCACCCGAGAGCGCGGTCTGCCCCATCGCCACCATGCGCCACCTCCGGCGGCCCGTTACCCCCGATTCGCCCCGATATACCCCGCCAGCCCGCCCCCGTCCACCCCGGCCCCCCGCTCAACCGCGCCCCGCCCGCGTCGGCCCCGCCCGCCCAATCGCGCCCCAGCCCTCCGTCCGACCACCGGCGTGTGCCTGAGATCTTGGAAGATTTCGGCCCCTATGGGGGCACTTTCCTTCCAAGATCTCCCGCGACTCGGGCGTGGATGGACCCAAACTCCTTGATCACCGCCGGTCTCGGGTCGGGTTGTGCGCGGCGATGGCGGGGGTCTGGGCTGCGCCTCGTCGATCATGGAGTTGTGGCCCGGACCAAGCTCGCGAAAGGGGCAGGCGAGGGCCGTCACTGCAAGATCAGCGGCGGGAGGGGAGAGAGGAAGGCGAGTCAGGGGGAGAGGGTTCGGCGGACTGTGCGGGAGCCTCGCATGCGCTGGCGCGGCTGGGCGGCCGCTGCCTTCGGGCGCTTGAGGTGGTAGCGGTGCAACTCGTTGTTGCCCGGCAGCGACGGGTCCTCGCTCATCGCGACCAGTTCCCAGCCCTGGTCACCGGCCCGGTTCAGGTGGGCCAGCGCGGTGTCGCCGTACGGCGTCACGTCGATCATGGAGCCGTCCGGGCCGTACCAGATGAAGACGACCTCCCACCCGGCGTCGGTGGCGGCGGCCTGGCGGCGGCGGACCAGCAGCGCGTACTCCCACTTGAGCATGCGCTCATTGTGGACCCGCGCGCGCCGGTCGGCACGGATCAGTGTTCGGCGATCCGTCCGTCCGCGACGCGCAGCCGCCGGTTCACGCTCACCGCGTCGAGCATCCGCCGGTCGTGGGTCACCAGCAGCAGCGTGCCGGGATAGGTGGCCAGCGCCGACTCCAGCTGCTCGATCGCGGCCAGGTCGAGGTGGTTCGTCGGCTCGTCGAGCACCAGCAGGTTCACGCCGCGCCCCTGGAGCAGGGCCAGCGCGGCCCGGGTCCGCTCGCCGGGCGACAGCGTCGCCGCCGGCCGCAGCACGTGGTCGGCGCGCAGCCCGAACTTCGCCAGCAGCGTGCGCACGTCGGCCGGGGCCAGGTCCGGTACGGCGGCGCCGAACGCGTCGAGCAGCGGCTGGTCGCCGAGGAACAGCCCTCGGGCCTGGTCGACCTCGCCCACCACCACACCCGGGCCGAGCGCTGCGTGCCCCTCGTCCAGTGGCAGCCGGCCGAGCAGCGCGGCGAGCAGGGTGCTCTTGCCGGAGCCGTTCGCCCCGGTGATCGCCACCCGGTCGGCCCAGTCGATCTGCAGGTCCACCGGCCCGAGCGTGAAGCCGCCACGGCGTACCACTGCTCCTCGGAGCGAGGCCACGACGGCGCCGGCGCGGGGCGCGGCGGCGATCTCCATCCGCAGCTCCCACTCCTTGCGCGGCTCCTCGACCACCTCCAGCCGCTCAATCAGCCGGGCGGTCTGCTTGGCCTTCGCGGCCTGCTTCTCGGTCGACTCGGCGCGGTACTTGCGGCCGATCTTGTCGTTGTCGGTGGCCTTGCGGCGGGCGTTCTTGACGCCCTTCTCCATCCACGCCCGCTGGGTGCGGGCACGCGCCTCCAGGTCGGCCTTCGTGTCGGCGTACTCCTCGTACTCCTCGCGGGCGTGCCGGCGCGCCACCTCCCGCTCCTCCAGGTAGGCCGCGTAGCCACCGCCGTAGTGGTTGACCTGCCGCTGGTGCAGGTCCAGCTCGACGATCCGGGTGACCGTGCGGGTGAGGAACTCGCGATCGTGGCTGACCACCACGGTCCCGGCGCGCAGCCCGGTGACGAAGCGTTCCAGCCGGTCCAGCCCGGCCAGGTCGAGGTCGTTTGTGGGCTCGTCGAGCAGGAAGACGTCGTACCGGCTGAGCAGCAACGACGCGAGCCCGGCGCGGGCGGCCTGCCCGCCGGACAGGCCGGTCATCGGATGGTCGAGGCCGACGTCGAGACCCAGCTCCGCGGTGACCTGCGCGGCCCGTTCGTCCAGATCCGCGCCGCCGAGGTCGAGCCAGCGTTCCAGAGCGTTCGCGTACGCGTCGTCGGCGCCCGCCGCCCCGGCGGTGAGCGCCTCGGTGGCGGCATCAAGCGCGGCCTGCGCGGCGGTCACCCCGGTGCGCCGGGCCAGGAACTCGCGGACCGTCTCGCCGGGCCGGCGCTCCGGCTCCTGCGGCAGGTAGCCGACCGTCGCCGTGGGCGGGCTGAGCGAGACCGAGCCCTGCTCGCGGGGGACAAGACCGGCGAGGGTACGCAGCAGCGTGGACTTGCCAGCGCCGTTGACCCCGACCAGCCCCACCACGTCGCCGGGCGCGACGACCAGGTCGAGGTCTTCGAAGAGGAGGCGGTCACCGTGGCCGGCGGTGAGGTCCTTGGCGATCAACGTGGCGCTCATCAGATGACCGAGCCTACCGGCGGGCGCATCCGGATTACCGTGACCCGCGCTCGCGGCGGCGCCGGTCTGAGGGAGACTCACAGCCGTGGTGACCACACTGGCGATCGACTGTGGTGGCGGCGGGATCAAGGCCTCCGTACTGGATGCCGCCGGAACCATGCGCGCACGGCCGCTGCGCGTGCCCACGCCGTACCCGTTGCCGCCGGCCTTGTTCGTCAAGACGCTGCTGGATCTCGGTGCCCGCCTGCCCGCGGCGGACCGGCTCACCGTCGGCATGCCCGGCATGATCCGGCACGGCGTCGTGGTGGCGACGCCGCACTACGTGACCCGCTCCGGGCCGCGCAGCCGCGTCGATCCCGAACTTCTGGCCGAGTGGTCCGGGTACGACGCGCGCACCGCGCTGGCCGAGGCGTTCGGTGTGCCGGCGCTGGTGCTGAACGACGCCGAGGTGCACGGCGCGGGCGTGGTCGCCGGGACCGGCTGCGAGCTGGTGCTGACGCTCGGCACCGGGCTGGGCAGCGCGTTGTTCGACGGCGGGGTGCTGGCGCCGCACCTGGAGCTGTCGCACGCACCGGTGCGGTGGAACACCACGTACGACACGTACGTGGGGGAGCCGGAACGGCGGCGGCTCGGCGACGCGTTCTGGTCGCGGCGGATCCGGCAGGTGGTGGACGGCCTGCGGCCGGTGTTCCGCTGGGACCGGCTGTATCTCGGCGGCGGCAACTCGCGGCTGATCCGGCCCGAGCAGGTGGCCCGGATGGGCGACGACGTGGTGATCGTCCCGAACACTGCCGGAATCGTCGGTGGTGTCCGGGCCTGGGACCTGATCGGCGGCCGGTACGACCCGACCACCTGATCTTCGCGGGGCAGGAACACTCGCGCTCGCGCCGGTGTTGTGCCAGCGTCGGACCTAGGGCCTGGCGCGACACGAGGAGGTGGGTCGAGTGGATCTTCTGGCGGAGTACCGGCGGGCGACCATGTTCTTCGAAGCGGGTGACCCGACCGGAGCGGCCCGGCTGCTCGAACCGATCATCGAGGCGGAGCCGGACAACTCCTCGGTCCGGCAGCTGCTGGCCCGCGCGTACTTCCAGTCGGCCCAGCTCAACCGGGCCGAGGAGCAGCTGCGCGAGCTGGTCGACCGGGACCCGAGCGACCACTACGCGCACCACGTGCTCGGCCGCACGCTGGAGCGGATGAACCGGCCGGTGGACGCGCTGCGGCACCTGCGCATCGCGGCAGCGATGTACTCGACGAACACCGACTACGCCACCGCGCTGCGCCGGGTGGAGGGCAAGGTCGGTCGTTGACCGATGACGCGGAAGGGCAGCCCGCCCGGGCTGCCCTTCGGCGTACCTAGGATGGGACCGTGAAGCTCAAGCTCGATCTCCACGACATCTACAACAAGGGCCACGACATCGATCGTGCGCTGCGCGGGATCATGGACGAGGCGGTGGCGAAGAAGGCCACGCTCGTGGAGATCATCCCGGGCAAGGGCTCCGGCGCGTTGAAGAAGAAGGTGCTGCGCTTCCTCGACCAGAAGGACGTGAAGCAGCTCTACCACCGGGTCGAGAAGGACTCGAAGAACTTCGGCCGCCTTTTCGTGCACTTCCGCTGGAAGTAGCGGTATCCCGGTCACTTCAACCGATCGACGAGGCGAGGTGCAGAGGATGGACGAGCATGCCGGCAAGCAGGAGGGGCCGTCCGCAGAAGAACTCGCGCGTCGCACCAGGTGGTTTGAGCAGTACGTCGAGGGGCTGAACCAGCGTTCTGTGGTGGCCGAGGCGGGTGGCGAACCCTACGCGTGTCCCTGCTGCCGGCACCCGACGCTCGAAGGGCGAGGTCAGTTCGAGATCTGCTTCGTGTGCGGTTGGGAGGACGACGGGCAGGACGACGAGGACGCGGACACGGTGCGGGGTGGCCCCAACGGTTCGCTCAGTCTGTCGGATGCGCGGCGTGCCTATGCCGAGCGACGAGCCCGTTGGGAGCACAGACGCCGTCGATCAACGCCCGGGACGGCTTGACGTGCTCGGACGGCACACCCGGTCGCATCCGGCCAGCGCTCAGGCGCTCTGGGGTGGTGGCGCCTTCGCGTCTGCTCACCAGGTCAGGCTGCGGTGAGCACCGTTATGGGGAGGCCGAAGGTGGTTGTTCCGGGACCGTGCCCGACGCCGATCAGGACCCGGTTGCCGAGCGGAGCGGCCAGGCGCACCACCACCTCGCGCTCCTCGGCGTAGTCCAGCCGATAACCGTTCCCGTCGCGGGCGACCTCCACCGGCTCGACGAGCACCGCCGTGTCCGTCTCGAACACCTCGGCGTCGGGGTAGTCGGCGTATTGCGCGGGCGTTCCGATGAATCGGAACGTCAGGGTGCGCCCATCGTGCGCGAGCACGGCCTCCTCGTGATGAGCGGCTCCTACGCCGGGTGGCCGCCACGTCATCCGACGTTCGAAGTCCGGGTCCAAGGCGATGAACGGCCATCGCCGGTCGTCGGGGTGCATCATCCACGCCGGGAGTTCGCGCGTGCCCCGGTCGGTGGCGAACGGTCCGTTCGCCCGGATGATGTTCGCCAGCGGTCTCTGCGCTCCGCTCTGCACGTCACGGCAGTAGTCGACGGCGGCCGGCGCGATCTCCGGCGGCAACTCGGACTCCGGGACGCCGGGGGCGTCGAACAACGACCGCCACTGCGTGTCCACCATGAGTCGGTCGAGCGCTCTGATGCCCATCGCTGTCAGCACGACCGGACGCGGCTCGCGGTGAACGGGGAAACCGTCCCACATCGCCAGCGCCTGCCGCACACACTCCGGATCGCTTGGCACGTCGCCAGCCTAGCCACCTGTGGACACTCGGCGGCGTGCCCCAGTCGGCGAACCGCCCTCGCCGGCACCGACAGAGCCTGTGCAGTTCGCCGAGCCGCACGTCGCCTACGACATAAGGGGATACCGTGAGACCCGGTTGGGAGATCACGAGTAGCCGGTTACGCCGGGCGGCCGCCGAACACCCAGTTGTGCACCTCAACCTCGGCGTACCGGTCAGCGGCCAGCACGGCGCGCGCCTCGTCCGGCCCGGTCGCCCGCACCAGCGCCGCCGTCCCCACCCACGTCACGCCGTCGTCGGACAGCAACGGCCCGTACGCGATCAACTCGTCCTGCCGCTGCGGAAGCACCGGGCCGTCGTCCTGCTCCGGGCCGAGGCCCAGCACCAGGTAGCGGTTGCCGCCGGTCCGGCCGCCGGGGAAGTCCCACATGGTGCGGTCCAGCATGTTCCGCCACCGGCGCAGCATCACGTCCCGGTACGCGCCGGCCTGGTAGTTGGGCTCGTCGAAGGCGAACGCCCGCGCGTCGGCGAGGCCGGGCAGGCCCAGGAGGTGCACGCTTCCCGTCGGAGTGCCGTCGACGGCAAGGGTCGGGCCGCGCGCGATCATCTGCTCCGCGAACCGGTCCATGTAGGCCCAGTGCTCCTCGACCAGGTCACTCCGCAACGCCTTCGAGCCGTGCCGGTCCCGGTGGTAGCAGAAGAAGTCCATGCCCTCAGCCGGCCAGCTCGGTGGAGCCGTCCCAGCCGTTGTATCCCTGCTGCGTGATCCCGCCGTCGGCGTAGGTGTAGGACCAGCGTTCGCCCGTCTCGCCCTCGAACCGGACGGTTCCCGCGCGTACGAACGGGGCCAGCGCGACGTAGAAGGCGATGGCCTGGCCCGACCACTTGAAGTCGTCCCGGCTCTGGCCGACCTCGATCCAGTCGCCGTCGCGGACGAACGTGGCCGCACCCACCCACGCCATGTCGGTCAACGTCTCGGGCGTGGGTGGCAGGTCCGGGTCGAACCAGCCGTCCCGCTGGGAGCAGGCGACCCGGACAGCGGCGAGAGCGGCCGCCTCGTCGCCCTCGGGAAGGTGCAGGCGGCCGGACGGCTCCACGTTGTATCCCACGGCACCGATGCTAGGGAGATCCACTGACGCTGTCAGACCCGCTCGCGGGATCATGCCGACTCCAGTACGCCGAAGTGGCGGTATCACGGCGCGCGGATACCGCCACTTCGGCGAGGTGGTGTCGATCAAGCGCTGGTGTCGATCAAGCGGCGGTCAGAGCGGGTACGTGCGCGCCACCGCCAGCATCTCCGAACTGTGCGAGCCGACCACTCCCACACCCGCCGGCCGCTTCCGGAACCCGGGCACCCCGGAGACCCCGTCACTGGCGTCCATCGCCCGCACCGATACGGCACCGCCGCGCGGCACGAGCGTCAGCGTGACCTCGACACCCTCCGGCGGCGGGGCGTGGAACACGATCCCGAACCCCCACTTCCCGTCGCCCGGCTCGACCGGCACGCTCCGCCCGGCCACCGTGGCGGACCGCACTGTGGCGGTGCCGGTGTCGACGTGCAGTGTGAGCAGGCGTACCTGCCGCTGCGGCACCACCCGCACGCGCAGCACACGCTGGTCACCGTCGCGGGTGTCGGAGAGCGTCTCCACCTTCGGGGCGGGCAGCGGCGCGGCCGTGGCCGGCCCGGCGCGCATCTCGCCGTCGCCCAGCCCGGGGAAGTCGTCGGCCAGCGAGATGCTCCGGTCGACGTATCCGTCGGTCCAGGGCTGCGGCTTCTCCTCGCGAGTCAGCCACGCCGCCTTCCCGGTGCCCGCGTCCAGCGCGTACATCAGGTGGGTCGGCACGGGATGTGCGGCGTCGAAGCGGTCCACTGCGAGGCCGACCCCGGCGAGCACCACCGCCGCCAGCGCGGCGGCCGCGGCGGGCAGCGCGCCGAGCCGGCGTGCGCGCAGCGCGAGCAGGCCGCGCTGGCCGCCGGCCCGGGGGTGCAGCAGGTCCACCACCGGGAGTACGGCGAGGCCGAGCAGCACCGCGACGAGCGCGGCTACCGCGCCCATGCCCATGCCGAGCGCCGGGAACAGCAGCACCACCGGAGGCAGCAGGATCACCACTGCCACCGCGGCGGCGAGCGTCACCGCGACCACCGGCCACGGTCCGTCGCGGCGGGTGGCGAGCGCGGCGAAACCGGCGAGCGCACCGGCCAGGGCGGGCAGTGTCGTCAGGTACGCCCCGCCGGGTACCGCCACGGCGAGCAGCACACCGAACACGGCGAGCCAGGCCAGCCCGCCGAACGCCAGCGCGGCCGGGCCGACGCGGCGGCGCAGCAGCGCGTACCAGCAGAACAGCACCGCGGCGGCGAGCGCCACGACGGCGAGCCGATACCAGACCGGGCGGTACGGGTCGAGCAGTTCGGCGTACCCGGGGCGGATCGTGGTGATCGCGGCCCAGAGCAGCCACGCGCCGAGCGGTGCCACGACGACCGGCACCAGGGTGAGGCCGAAGCCGGCGGCGAGCGTGCCGGCGGTGGCCCGGCCCCGACGGCGCAGGAACCAGCCGAGGGCGCCGACGGCGAGCAGCGCGATCACGGCCAGCGGCACCGTCAGCCAGCCGGGGTAGCTGATCAGGCCGCCGAGCACCGGGAAGTAGGTGTCGTCGTGGTCGGCGCTCAGGTCACTCAGATCGGTACGGCCGAACTCGCGGGCCAGGCCGAGCGCGTTGTCACCGTGCATCTGGAGGCTGCCCCGGTCCATCCGGGCCGGCACGTCCAGCGGGGTGTGGTAGATCGCGCCGCCGTCGATGTACGCGGAGTTCAGCCCGACGAACTTCCGGTCCAGGAACGCGGTGAAGTCGGTGTCGTTCGGCAGCGCCCGGTAGATCTCCACCGCGAACGAGGTGCCCACCGGGTGCGGCGCGGCCCTGCCGAAGATCTCGACCAGCTTCGCGTTGTCCCGGGACGTCTCGAACATGATCACCGGGCCGGTGGAGCCACGCGCCTCCAGGTTGAGCACCACCCCGCCGTCGCGGGCGAGCGGATGGTCGCCGGCGAACCCGGCGGCCCCGCACAGGCACGCCTCCTCCGCGTCGGTCAGCACGAAGACGATGTCGTTGCGGGGGCGCGGGCCGGTGGTCAGCGCCCGGGCCACCTCCAGGATCGCGGCGGTGCCGGCCGCGTCGTCGTTGCCGCCCGGCCCGGTCTGCACCGAGTCGTAGTGCGAGACCAGGAACACCTTCCCGGTCGGGTCGGTGCCGGGAAGCCGGGCCACCACGTTGCGGACCCGGGCCAGCGTCGCCCCGCCCGCCGCGCCGGACAGCTGCCCGGCCTCGGGCGCGACCGTGTCCTGCACCTCGGTCTGAAGGCCCAGCCCGCGCAGCGTCGCCACCAGGTGCTCGCGTACCCGGTCGTTTGCGGCACTGCCCGCCACGTGCGGCTCGGCGGCGATCACCTCGACGTTGCGGAACGCCCGGGCGGCGCTGAAGTCGCCGGCGGGCGCGTCCGCCGGACGTGGCGCCGGGGTGGAGAGGCCGACCAGGACGCCCGCCCCGACGGCGAGCAGCGCGACGAGCGCGGCCAGGGCGGCGATCGGCCGGCGGCGGGGCCTGCTGAACGCGCGGTCGGCGGGGCGGGTGGGGGGTGCGCCCACAGGGACTCCTCGGGGTGGATCTACGGGGTGGGGATCATCCTGCACCCCCGAGGGCCGCGGCGGCAGTCCTCGGTCGGTGCGCTGCGGGCGTGACAGCGCTCCCGGCGTAACATCGTGGGTCGACCGTGCCGCTGTCGGGGTGGGACCGTTGTGTCAGCCAGGATCAGCAGGGCATTCGGAAGGAGTCCGACATCACCAGCGAACTCCCGCGTCTCGCGGCGGTGACCCGACCGGTCCGTGGGGCCGGCGCGTCGGGTGCCGCCTACGTGCCGTCGGCCGGGGCGGGGCTGCACGGCGGCGTACCGCCGGGCGAGCGGCTGCGGGTGCTGCTGGTCGAGGACGACGAGGGCGACGCCTTCCTGGTCGGCGAGCTGCTCGCCGAGACCAACTCGATGATCGACCTGCTGGTCGCCACCAGCCTCAGCGAGGCCCGGCAGCGGGTGATGGGCGTGGACTGCGTCCTGCTCGACCTGGGCCTGCCGGACGCGCAGGGCCTGGACGGCCTGCGCCGGGTGCTGGAGATGGCCAGCGGCGCCGCCGTCTGCGTCCTGACCGGCCGCTCGGATGAGCACCTGGGCATCGTCGCGGTCGCCGAGGGCGCGCAGGACTACCTGGTCAAGGGCCAGGTCGACGGGGTCCTGCTGACCCGGGCGCTGCGGTACGCGGTCGAGCGCAAGCGCGCCGACGAGAACGCCCGCCGGCTGCGCGAGGTGGAGCTGCGCCAGGCCGAGTCCGCCCGCCTGGAACGCGGCCTGCTGCCGCAGCCGCTGATGACCACCGACGAGGTGTCGGTGCACACGTTCTACCGGCCCGGCCGGCATGCCGCGCTGATCGGCGGCGACTTCTACGACGTGGTGCAGACCCGGCCGGACCGGATCGACCTGATCGTCGGCGACGTCTGCGGGCACGGCGTGGACGAGGCGGCGCTCGGCGTCGAACTGCGCGTGGCCTGGCGGGCGCTGGTGCTGGCCGGGGTGCCGGACGACGAGGTGCTGCCCGCGCTGGAGCAGGTGCTGATGAGCGAGCGCCGCCTCCAGGAGATCTTCGCGACGGTGGCCACCACCCGGCTCGACCTGGCGTCGGCGCGGGCCACCGTACGCCTCGCCGGTCATCCGCCGCCGCTGCTGCTCAGCGGCGGGACTGTCGCGCCGGTGCCGGCCAAGGGCGGGTTGCTGCTGGGCGTACGCCCGCGCCGCCCGGTCGCCTTCGACCTGGAGTTCGACACCGACGACTGGTCCCTGCTGATGTACACCGACGGCCTGATCGAGGGCCGGGTGGACGGCGGTGACGAACGGCTCGACGTACCGGGCCTGACCGGGCTGCTCGCCGACCCGGCGAACCGGGCGGTGCCGCTGGCCGAGCTACCCGCCTGGCTGGTCGGACGGGCCGAGCAGATAAACGGTGGCCCGCTGGCCGACGACGTGGCGATGTTGCTGGTGACCCGCGGTAGTGGTCGTTGAAGGGCTACGGGGAGGAAGCTGTGAAGGCGTACCAGCAGGGGTGGACCCTGCGGCGGCGGGTGGCCGCGCTGCTCGGCGTGGTGGTGGTGCTGCTGCTCGGGCTGGCCGGTGCGGAGGCGGCGGTCGCCGCGCAGAACCGGCAGAACATCGACGCGGTGCTGCTCAAGACCGGTCCGCTGCGCGTCCAGGCGCAGGAACTGATGAGCGTGCTGCTCGACCAGGAGACCTCGGTGCGCGGGTACGCGGTGAACGGGGACCGCAGCGACCTGGAGCCCTATCGGGAGGGCGTGCGGCGCGAGCAGAGCCTGGTCACCTCGATCCGCGATCTCTCCGCCGACTACCCGGACGTGCGCCGGTCGCTGGAGGTGGTGGAGCAGCAGACCGCGCAGTGGCGGACCCAGGTGGCCGAGCCGGTGATCACCACAGTCGAGCGGGACGGCCCGGCGGCCGGCCAGGCGCTGATCACTGATGCGACGCGCCAGCAGTTCGACGGCATCCGCACGTCGGTGAACACGCTCCAGGACGAGATCCTCACGGTCCGGCAGGAGACCGCCGACCGGGTCAACGAGACGAGCAACACGCTGGTCGTGCTGCTGATCATCGCCGCGCTGGTGGTGACGACGGCCGGCGTGGTCATGCTGGTCTCGCTGGACCGGATCCTGATCCGCCCGCTGGCCGACCTGGTCGGCCAGGTACGCGAGGTGGCCGACGGCGACTACCGGCACCGCATCGAGGGGTCCGGCCCGCCGGAGTTCCGTCGCCTCGCCGACGACATCGACCAGATGCGGATGAAGATCGCCCGCGAGCTGGACGAGGTACGCGAGGCGCGGGAGCGCATCGAGTGGGTCAACAGCCAGTTGCAGAAGCAGGCCGAGGAGCTGACCCGCTCCAACCGTGACCTGGAGCAGTTCGCGTACGTCGCCTCGCACGACCTCCAGGAGCCGCTGCGCAAGGTGGCGAGCTTCTGCCAGCTGCTGCAGCGGCGCTACGCCGGGCAGCTCGACGAGCGGGCCGACCAGTACATCGCGTTCGCGGTGGACGGCGCGCAGCGCATGCAGCGGCTGATCAACGACCTGCTGGCGTTCTCCCGGATCGGCCGGTTGACCACCGGTTTCACCGAGGTCGACCTGAACAAGGTGATGGGCGACGTGGCGGGGCAGACCGAGGCGGCGTTGCAGTACGCCGACGCGGACCTGACCTGGGGCGAGATGCCCACCATCCGCGGCGAGGAACCGCTGCTGACGAACCTGCTGGTCAACCTGGTCAGCAACTCGGTGAAGTTCCGCCGGCCCGACGTGCCGCCGAAGGTGCACGTGTCGGCGCGGCTGGTGGACGGCGAGTGGGAGATCAGCTGCCGGGACAACGGCATCGGGATCGAGCCGGAGTTCGCCGACAAGATCTTCGTGATCTTCCAGCGGCTGCACTCCAAGGACGCGTACCCGGGCACCGGCATCGGGCTGGCCATCGTCAAGAAGATCGTGGAATATCACGGCGGCCGGGTCTGGGTGGACACCGACACCGACGAGGGCACCACCATCCGGTTCACGCTGCCCGCGCTGGAGGCCGACATCGAGGCCGCCAAGGCGGCGGAGGCGGCGGACGAGGACACGGCGGATGCCGCGGAACCGGCCGACGCGCCGGCCGCCGACGGTGACCCGGCGGACGCCGGGCGGCAGCCGGACGGCGAGGCACGCGAAGAGCCGCCCGCGGAGGCGGACCGACACGGTACAAACGGTGGCATGAAGGAGACGGTGGCATGACCGCGCCCGCGGACGGCAAGAGCCCGATCGAGGTCCTGCTCGTCGAGGACGACCCCGGCGACGTGCTGATGACCCAGGAGGCGTTCGAGGAGCACAAGCTCCGCAACCGCCTCACCGTCGTCTCCGACGGCGCCGAGGCGCTCGCCTACCTGCGCCGCGAGGGCCGGTACGCGGACGCGGTGACGCCCGACCTGATCCTGCTCGACCTGAACCTGCCCCGCCGCGACGGCCGGGAGGTGCTCAAGGAGATCAAGAAGGACGAGGAACTGCGCCGCATCCCGGTCGTGGTGCTCACCACCTCGCAGGCCGACGAGGACATCCTGCGCAGCTACCAGCTGCACGCCAACGCCTACGTGACCAAGCCGGTGGACTTCGAGCGCTTCATCTCGGTGGTCCGCCAGATCGACGAGTTCTTCGTCAGCGTGGTCAAGCTGCCGCCGCGTGGCTGACCCGCTGCTGGACGACGTCGGCGCGCTGCTGAAGGAGGCGGCGGCCAAGGTCGTCGTGCCGTTGTTCCGCCGGCTCGACGCGTCCGACATCTCCGAGAAGGCGCCGGGCGAGGTGGTCACCGTCGCCGACCGCGAGGCCGAGGTGCTGATCTCCGAGGGCCTGCGGCGGCTGCGTCCCGGCTCGGTGGTGGTCGGCGAGGAGGCCGTCGCCGAGGACCCGGACCTGCTGCGGCACCTGCGCGGCAGCGGCGACGTGTGGCTCGTCGACCCGGTCGACGGCACCTCCAACTTCGCCGCCGGTCGCCGGCCGTTCGCGCTGATGGCGGCGCTGCTCACCGACGGCGTACCGGTGGCCTCCTGGGTGTACGACCCGCTCGACGGCACGATGGCGGCGTGTCGGCTCGGCGCCGGCACCGAGCTGGACGGGGCGTCGCTGAGCGCGCCGCCGGCCGAGCCGCGGGTGGGCGCGCTGCGCGGCACCGCGGCGACGAAGTTCCTGCCGCCGGACTTCCGCCGCCGGGTGGAGGAGGGCGGCCGCCGCATCGGTGAGCTGCTGCCCGGCCAGCACTGCGCGGGCCGGGAATACCTGGACGTGCTCACCGGCGAGCAGCAGTTCGTGCTGTTCTGGCGCACCCTGCCGTGGGACCACACACCCGGCACGTTGCTGGTGCGCGAGGCCGGTGGCGTGGCCCGCCGGTTCGACGGCGCCGACTACCACCCGGCCGACGACGGCCGGGGACTGCTGGTGGCGTCGAGCCCGGAGATCTGGGACGAGGTGAGCGCCGCCCTGCTGGGCGGTTGAGCGGCGTAGTGCGACGGGCGCGGCACGCTGCGTCGATGTCGGACGCCGTACGCCGTCGCCGGCCTGGCGCGTCGCGTGTGGTCCGGTATCGTGACCGGCGGTCTCCGCCAGCAGGCCGCCGTCCGGCGCCGGCGGAGACGCCGCTCGGTGTACGGGGGCCGGCGGTCGACGGAAGGACCAACACGTGCCCAGGACCAGCCCTACCGGCCGGCGCGTCCGGCGGTCGCTGCTCGCCGCGCTCGCCGCGGTGGCCGTGCTGCTCGGCTCCGGCGTGGCCGCCGGCCCGGCCGCCGCCGTACCCAGCCCGAACGCCCCGAACGAGGGCGGCAGCAAGCAGCTGCGGGCGGCGTTGGAGGCGGCGGCGAAGGGCCACATCGAGGCCCAGAACAAGCTGGAGAACTCCAAGCGCCGGCAGAAGGCGCTCGCCGCCCAGCTCAAGGACGTCGAGGTACGCCTCGTCGGGCTCAGCGCGCAGGCCGGTGAGGTCGCCGCGCAGTCGTACCGGATGGGCCGGCTGACCGCGACGTCGATGCTGCTCGCCAGCGCCGACCCGAACGACTTCCTCAAGCGCGCGGCCGAGCTGGACGTGATGGCCCAGCGGGACAGCAAGCGGCTGCGGGAGCTGGCCGACGCGAAGGCGCAGGCGGCCGAGGCGAAACTCGCCATCGACGCCGAGGTGCGCGAGCAGGCCAAGCAGGTCGCGGTGCAGGCCCGCAAGAAGAAGGACGCCGAGGTGGCGCTGGCGAAGGTCAGCTCCGGCGCCGGGTCCGGATTCAACGGCACCTCCTCGTCGGCGAAGCCCGCCCCGCGCAACTCGGACGGCTCGTGGCCGTCGGAGTCCTGCTCGGTGGACGACCCGACGCCCGCGTCCGGCTGCATCACGCCGCGCACGCTGCACATGCTCCAGCAGGCCAAGTCGGCCGGTTACAAGCGCTACGCCTCGTGTCACCGCAGCGGTGGCGGCGGCGAGCACCCCAAGGGCCGGGCCTGCGACTTCTCCGCCGCCAGCGGCGGGTTCGAGGACAAGACCGCCACCGGCGGCGACAAGGCGTACGGCGACAGCCTCGCCGCCTGGGCGAAGAACAACGCCAACCGACTCGGCATCATGTACGTCATCTGGTATCGGCAGATCTGGATGCCGAACACCGGCTGGCGCGCGTACAGCGGCGGTGGCAGCCCGGCAGCGGACCACACAAACCATGTTCACATCTCGATGTATTGACCCGGCCCGCCGCGAGCGCTGCGTAGCATCGCCACGGTGAGCAGCACATCGTCAGACGTCATCGCGGGACCGGCGGCCGACGCCCCGGTCCCGCCCCGGGCCCTGCCCAACGGGCTCGCCGCGTTCCTCGTCTTCCTCTCCAGCGGTGCCGTGCTGGTGCTGGAGACCGTGTCGCTGCGCCTGGTCGGCCCGTACGTCGGGGTGACCCTCCAGGTGACCAGCTCGGTGATCGGCATGGCGCTGGCCGCCATCGCGTACGGGGCGTGGTTCGGCGGGTGGCTCGCCGACCGGCGTGACCCGCGCACCCTGCTCGCCCCGGCGCTGGTGCTGGCCGGCATCGCCACCGCGGTCACGCTGCCGATCGTCAGGTACGCCGGTGAGGTGCTGCGCGGCGGCGCGGCGAGCGCGGTGCTCCTGCTGACCGCGCTCACCGTCCTGCTGCCGGCCGCGCTGCTGGCCGGGATCACCCCGCTCGTGGTGAAGCTCCAGCTCGCCGACCTGCGCCGCACCGGGCAGGTGGTGGGCAAACTGTCCGGCATCGGCACGCTCGGCGGCATCACCGCCACGCTCGGCACCGGCTTCGTGCTGGTGGCGGCGCTGTCCAGCACCGTCATCGTGCTGGGGCTGGCCGCCGTGCTCGGCGTGACCGGGCTGGCGCTCGGCTTCTGGCTGCGCCGGCAGGCCGGCCCGAGCGGGCTGTCCGCGCCGGGCCGGGTCAAGGCCGCGCTGGCGCTGCTCGGCCTCGCCGCCGCCGGGCTCACCGCCGCGGCGCCGAACCCGTGCGACGTGGAGACCGCCTACCACTGCGCCCGGGTCGAGGTGGACCCGTCGTGGCCGCAGGGACGCACGCTCTACCTCAACTCGGCCGAGCACTCGTACGTCGACCTGGGCGAGCCGACCCACCTGAAGTACGCGTACACGCAGTGGATCGGCCTGGTCGCGGACGTGGCGCGGCCGGCGAAGCAGCCGATCGACGCGCTGCACCTGGGCGGCGGCGGCTTCACCGTGCCGCACTACCTGGCCGCGACCCGGCCCGGCACCGACAACCTGGTGTTCGAGCTGGACGGCGGCCTGGTCGAGCTGGACCGGCGGGAGCTGGGCCTGCGTACCGGATCGGGGATGCGCGCCGAGGTGGGCGACGCGCGGGTGCTGCTGCGCGGCGAGCCGGCCGACAGCCGCGACCTCATCGTCGGCGACGCGTTCGGCCACCTGGTCGTGCCGTGGCACCTGGCGACCCGGGAGATGGCCGCCGACATCCGGCGGGTGCTGCGCCCGGACGGCATCTACGTGCAGAACGTCATCGACTACCCGCCGGGCCGGTTCATCCGGGCCGAACTGGCCACCGTGAAGGCCGAGTTCGCGCACGTCGCGCTGATCGCCCCGCCCGGCGCGATCGACGGGAAGCAGGGCGCCAACTTCGTGATCGTCGCCTCGGACGCGCCGCTGCCGCTCGCCGCGATCCCGCCCGGCCTCAAGCTGCTGCCCGAGCCGGCCTCGCTGATGGACGAGGCGGCGGTGACCGCATGGGTGGGCGACGCGATGGTGCTCACCGACGACTACGCGCCGGTGGACCAACTGCTCGCGACCGCCTGAACGGGTGACTTTCCTGACCGATTCCGACCGCTGAGGTGTACCAGGGTCGACTTCGGGCAACAGGACCGACCATGGGTGGACCGGTCAGGAACGGCGTGCAACTGCTCGGCGAGCGATATCGGCTCGTCGAGCAGTTGGGCGCGGGCGGCATGTCGGTCGTCTGGCGCGGCTACGACGAGGTGCTGGGCCGTCAGGTGGCGGTCAAGGTGCTGGCCTCGCGGCTGGCCAGCGACAAGGCGTTCCGGCACCGGATCCGGGTGGAGGCGCAGGCCGCCGCGCGGCTGTGCCACCCCAACATCACAAACGTGTACGACTACGGCGAGTCCGTGCAGGTCGGCCTGACCGTGCCGTACGTGGTCATGGAGCTTGTCGACGGCGGTCCGCTCAGCGGGCGGCTCGGCCGCGACGGGCAGCTTCCCTGGCGGGAGGCCATGACCATCGGCGCGGAGGTCGCCTCGGCGCTGGCCGCCGCGCACGCCCGTGGCGTGGTGCACCGGGACGTCACACCGGGCAACGTGATGCTGACCCCGACCGGGGTGAAGGTCGTCGACTTCGGCATCTCGGCGCTGGTGGGGGAGAGCGACAAGGGGCCGGACGGCGCGCTGCTCGGCACGCCGGCTTACCTCGCGCCGGAGCGGCTGGACAACGGGCACGTCTCGCCCGCCACCGACGTGTACGCGGTGGGGCTGCTGCTCTACCGGATGCTCACCGGCCGTCTGCCGTGGCAGGCCAGCACCACCACCGAGATGCTGCGCGCGCACATGTATCGCGACCCGGACCCGATGCCCGCGGTGCCGGGCCTGCCCGAGCCGGTCGCCGCGCTGGTACAGCGGTGCCTGGCGAAGCGCCCCGAGGACCGCCCGGCGACCGCCGAGGTGGCCCGTACGCTCGCCGAGGCAGCGGGTATCGCGGCGATCGTGCCGGTGTCGCCGGCGTTCGGCCGGATGGACCCGGCGCTCGCCGAGAACGCCGGCACCACGATCCTGCCCTGGTCGGCGGAGACCGACGCGCTGCCGTTCTCGGTGGTACGGACCCGCACGAGGCGGGCGGTGGCGCGGCGGCGCAAGGTGGAGGCCGGGGTCGCCGCCGTCGGGCTGATCGCCGTTACCGCCACGCTGTGGGGGCTGACGTCGCGGAGCCCGGCCAGCGGCGGGGTGGAACCGACCGAGGCGCGGATGAGCCTGCCCGAGCCGATCCCCTGTGCCGTCGACTACTCGCTGCGCCGCGACACCGGCAAGGACTTCTCCGCCGAGCTGACGCTCACCAACACCGGCGACCGGGAACTGCGCGGCTGGACCATGAACTTCACGTTCCCCGGCAAGCAGACGGTCACCACGGCCCAGCCCCCGGCACGTCAGGCGGGGCGTACCGTGTCGATCGCCGCACCGGCGACGGACCCGGCGCTGGCACCCGGCGCGTCGACGAAGCTGACACTGGCCGGCCGCTACACCGGGAGCAACACGCTGCCTGTGGAGTTCACGCTCGGCGGCAGCACCTGCGGCGTGCAGGTCTCCGGCATCGCCGGTTCGGCGCCGACCACCGCGCCGCCGGTGAAGACGCCGGTCAAGCCGACCACCAAGACCACCACCAAGAGCGGGCCGGCGAAGGCCAAGCCGGCGCCGGCGAAACCGAAGCCCAAGGCCGCGCCGAAGCCCAAGGGCAAGGAGGGGCCGAAGGGAAAAGCAAAGTAGACCGGCCGAAGGGGGGTGAGCACGGCAAGGGCAAGGGTCCGAAGAAGGGCTGAGGGTCAGGTCAGCGCGGAGAAGCGCTGCACCTGGGTGATGCCGCCCTCCACGATGAGGACGCTGTCCGCCTCCAGCACGGTGTCCGGCCCGGCGTACCGAAACGGTTCCCCGGCCTGCTTCTCACCCACCACCATCACGCCGTACCGGTCCTGCGGTGCGATGTCGCGCAGCGACCGCCCGACCAGCGGCGCCGGCACCTTGATCTTGGCGATGGCGAAGTCGTCGTCGAACTCGATGAAGTCGAGCATCCGGCTGACGATCAGGTGCGCCACCCGCTCGCCGGTCTCCGCCTCCGGGAAGACCACGTGGTGCGCGCCCACCGAGTGCAGGATCTTCGCGTGCTTCTCCGAGGTGGCCCGCGCCCAGATCTGCTCGATCCCCAGCTCGGCCAGCGCCAGTACGGTGAGCACGCTCGCCTCCAGCGACGCCCCGATCGCGACCACGACCCGGCGGAAGTCCGCCAGCCCGAGCTGCCGCAGCGCCACCTCCTCGGTGCTGTCCGCCTGCACCACCCGGTCCAGGTCGGCCGACCAGTGCTGGACCCGGTTCGGGTCGTGGTCGATCGCCAGCACCTCGTAACCGAGGCGGGACAGGGAGTCCGCCAGGCGCGCGCCGAACCGGCCCAGGCCGATCACCGCGATGCCGGTCTCCTCCGGATGTCTAGCCGACAATGGGTTGCTCCTCCGGGTAGCGGTACAGCCGTCGACGGGTGTTCAACGCGATGGCCGAGCCGAGCGTGAGCGGCCCGATCCGGCCGATGTACATGAGCGCGGTCAGCACGTACTGGCCCGGCGGCGAGAGCTGCCCGGACACCCCGACGGTCAGGCCGGTGGTGCTGAACGCGGAGGTGACCTCGAACAACGCGGCCGAGAACGATATGTGCGAGGTCAGCGCGATCAGGCCGACCGTCCCGCCGGCCACGAGCGCCACGCTCAGCAGCGCCACGGTCAGCGCCTGCCGCTGGCTGGCCGCCGCCACCCGGCGGCGCCCGACAGTGGTGTCCGGTTCGCCCCGCAGCTCGGCCCAGATGGCGAAGCCGAGCAGGAAGAACGTGGAGACCTTGATGCCGCCGGCGGTGCTGGCGCTGCCGCCGCCGATGAACATCAGGCCGATCAGCATCGGGTAGCTCTCGTCGGTGAGGTGCCCGACGCTTATGACGTCGAAGCCGCCGGTACGGCTCAACGCGATCTGGGTGAACGACGCCAGCAGCTTGCCCGGCACGTCGTACGTGCCGATCGTGAACGGGTTGCCCCACTCTGCCATCAGCAGGTAGGCGACGCCGAAGACGGTCAGTACCACGCTGCCCCAGACGGTCAGCTTCGTGGCGACCGCCCAGCGCGCGGGCTGCCGCCACTCGCGTACCGCCTCGAACAGCGCCGGGAAACCGAGCCCGCCGATGATCGCGCCGACGCTGAGCGGCAGCGCCACCCAGCCGTCGCGGGAGAACGCGATCAGGCCGTCGGAGTAGAGCGCGAACCCGCCGTTGTTGAACGCCTGCACCGAGTGGAACACCGCCGACCAGAGCGCCCGGCCCGGCCGGTAGTCGTACGCCAGGAACAGGCGCGCGGCGATCACCACCGTCATCAGCGCCTCGGTGACGAAGACGGTCGCCGCGATGCGCAGCAGCAGCCGGCGTACGTCGCCGAGGCCGAACTCGGCGGTCTCCGCCTGCACGAGCAGCCGGTTCCGCAGGCCGAGCTGGCGGGAGACGGCCAGGATCACCAGCGACGCCCCGGTCAGGATGCCCAGACCACCGAGCTGCGTCAGCACGGTGATCATCACGAGTCCGAAGCCGTTCCAGTAGTTCGGCGTGTCGGTCACCGCCATCCCGGTCACCGACACCGCCGACGTGGACGTGAACAGCGCGGTGACGAACGGGGTGTACCGCTGCTCGCTGGTGGCCCAGGGCAGCATGAGCAGGCCGGTGCCGGCCAGGATCACCGCCAGGAACCCCAACGGCACCAGCCGTACGGGCTTCCGGAGCAGGCGGCGCACCCCGTCATCTTCCGTCCGGAGATTCACCGGCAGGTCAGGAACCGACCAACTGGCGGTCAACCACGCCCGGTCTGCTGTGCGTACCCATCGACGACAGGAGACGGCGTTGCGACGTACCCTTTCCGCCCTCGGCGTGGCCGGCGCGCTGCTCGCGGCGGCCGCAGTGGTGGTGCCGGCCGTGACCGCCCAGGCCGGCCCCGACCACCGCGCCGCCGAGCAGGCCCGCCCGGCTCAGCGGCCGATCGTGATCGGTCACCGCGGCGCGAGCGGCTACCGCCCGGAGCACACCCTGGAGGCCTACCGGCTCGCCATCCGCCAGGGCGCCGACTTCATCGAGCCGGACCTGGTCTCGACCAGGGACGGCGTCCTGGTCGCGCGGCACGAGAACGAGATCTCCGGTACGACGGACGTGGGCGCCCGCCCCGAGTTCGCCGCCCGCAAGGCGACGAAGACCATCGACGGGGTGACAGTCACCGGCTGGTTCACCGAGGACTTCACGCTGGCCGAGCTGAAGACGCTGCGGGCCAAGGAGCGGCTGCCGCAGGTGCGGGTCGCCAACACCGCGTTCGACGGCAAATTCGAGATCCCGACGTTCCAGGAGGTCATCGACCTGGCGCGGACCGAGTCGAAGGCCCGCGGCCGGACCATCGGCGTCTACCCGGAGACCAAGCACCCGACCTACTTCGCCTCGATCGGTCGCGCCTTGGAGGAGCCGCTGGTGGCGGTGCTGCGCCGCAACCGGCTCACCCACCGGAACGACCCGGTGTTCGTGCAGAGCTTCGAGACCGCCAACCTGCGCAAGCTCGACACGATGATCGACGTACGGTTGGTGCAGCTCATGGACGCGTCCGGCGCGCCCTACGACTTCGTCGCGGGCGGCGACAAGCGGACGTACGCGGACCTTGCGACGCCCGCGGGACTGGCCTGGATCTCCCGGTACGCCGACGGCGTCGGCCTGAACAAGAACCTGATCGTGCCCCGGGACTCCGCCGGACGGCTGCTCGCGCCGACGTCGGTGATCCGGGACGCGCACCGGCAGAAGCTGGTGGTGCACGCGTGGACGTTCCGGGCCGAGAACCAGTTCCTGCCTGTGGACTTCCGGATCGGCACCGACCCGAACGCGCGTGGTGACATCACGTCCGAGTACGAGCTGTTCTTCGACCTGGGCCTGGACGGCGTGTTCAGCGACCACCCCGACACGGCGGTGGCCGCCCGAGCCGGCCGCTGACCCTGCACTCTTTCCGGGGTGCCCGCCGTCCCGGCGGGCACCCCGTCCGCGCGTTTCTGGGCCGTCGCGCTCACCCGCCCCCGAGATCTTGGTACGAAACGGCCCTTCTGAGGGCCGGCTCGTACCAAGATCGCACTCGTGGAGGGGCTTCCTCGTCGATCTTGGACTTGTGGTGCCTCGCGTAAGCCGCGAAGCGGGCATCTGAGGCGCCACAACTCCAAGATCGGCGGGGCGGCGACGGGCGGGGTGAGGGGTGCGATCGGCGGGGCGCGGCGGGGGCGGGCGCCGCTTCGGGGAGGTGGCTGCTTCCGGGCGGGATGCCGCCACCTCGGCGTAGTGGAGTCGATCAGCTCGGGGGTTCGGCTACGTAGGTGCCTCGGCCGGGCTGGCCGGTGATCAGTTCGCGATCGTGCAGCAGCGACATCGCGCGGTAGGCCGTGTTCATGTGGACGCCGTAGGTCTCGGCCAACTCGCGGGTTGAGGGCAGCCTGTCGCCCGGCTTCAGCTCGCCACTCTTGATCTTTGCGGCGATGTCGTTGGCGATACGGCGGAACGGTGCTTCTGCTGTGGGCATGGTGGGGACTCCGGTTGGTTCGGCGAATCCGATCCTGCCCTACCTGCACAAGTAACTGCAACAAGTTGCCCAGCACGTCGAGAGTGGAGGCTCGCGCATAACCAGATACTGGTGTAGGTTGGGTCGCGTCCGGCTCCGGTTGGTTCGGCAAACCTCGGGAGTCGGACCCGGATTGGGCTCCGGGGTCGTACCGCCGAACGGGCTGCGGTCTCGGGGTCGGCGGCCCGCCCGCGTCCCCTGTCTGCGGGCGGGTCGCCTCCACGGCTCGGTGAGGAGGATCGGCGTGCGTAACGTGCTCAACCTGTTCCAGCCAACCCGGCGACGTGGCAAGGGAGGGTCGCCCAACCAGGGCTGGTACCGCTCGGACTCGTGCCGGCCGCTGAGCGTCGGGCAGATCCGCGAGCGGAGGTTCCGCACCGTTCGGCACGGGCTCGACCCGGCGGAGGTGCACGCCTTCCTCTACCGGGTGGCGGGTGACCTGGCTCTGGCCCGGCGTGACGCATCCCGGTACGCCGAGGAGAACACCCGCATCAAGGCGGCGCTCAAGAGCTGGCAGTCCCGGTTCGCGCCGGGCGCGCAGCGGTGAGCCGGGAGCGGTTCGTCGTACACCTGCCGATTCTCGCGGCCGACCTCGACGGCGCGCGGGGGTTCGCGCGGGCCATCTGCCGGGCTCTCGGGTTCCTGGCCGACGTGGAGCGCGCCGGGACCACCGTGTCGCGGGAGGACGAGCAGTCCGTACGCCACTGGGTCTGGTGCGACCGCCCGCGCGGCGGTGGCCGACGATGCGCACGGGCGGCCGACCACGACGGGGACTGCGGCGGGCGGTGAGCGGGGCGCGATGGCGTGGGGCGACATTCCCGGCGCGGCGTGCGTGGTGGGTACGGCCATCCCGGGTCGGTGCGGTTACGTGGCGATGTCCGGCGTTGTAACGTGCGGCCACCCCGTCCCGGGGACTTGTGTGCGCCGACCACATAGCCCGTGGGTGACGTCACTTCTAGCGTGAGCCGACAACTGACATTCCCCCTGTCCTCACCTGGAGTCGCAATGACGATCCGGCACACGCGACGGGTGTTCCTTACCGCCGCCACCTCGGTGGCGGTCGCTCTGGCCGCCACGGCCTGTGGCAGCCCGCAGGACACCGCATCCGGCGGCGGCGATGCCGCCCCGGTCAAGGTCGGTCTGGTCTACTCCCAGTCCGGGCCGCTCGCCAGCTACGGCAAGCAGTACATCGAGGGTTTCAAGGCGGGCCTCGACTTCGCCACGAAGGGCACCGGCAAGGTCGGTGACCGCACGATCGAGGTGACCGAGGCCGACGACGCGGGCGACCCGGCCAAGGCCGTGTCCGCCGCGAAGGACCTGATCGGCAAGGGTACGAAGATCATCGCCGGGTCCACCTCCTCCGGGGTGGCGCTCCAGGTGGCGCCGATCGCCGCGCAGAACAAGGTGCTGTTCATCTCCGGCCCGGCCGCCACGGACGCGGTGACCGGCGCGAACAAGTACACGTTCCGTTCCGGCCGGCAGTCGTGGCAGGACGTGGTGACCGCCCGGTCGTTCATCGGCGACGCGGGCGGCAAGAAGGTCGTCGTGTTCGCGCAGGACGGCGCGTTCGGCGACGCGAACGAGGCCGCCGTCAAGGCCGTCATCGGCGGCGCCGGCGCGAACGTGAGCAGCGTCCGGGCCCCGGCCAGCGCCACCGAGTTCACGCCGTTCGCCAGCCAGATCAAGGCCGCCAAGCCGGACCTGCTCTTCGTCGCCTGGGCGGGCACCACCGCCGGCGCCATGTGGCAGACGCTCGACCAGCAGGGCGTCCTCGCCTCCACCACCGTCGTCACCGGCCTGGACATCCGCGCCTCGTGGCCGACGTTCGGCGCGGCCGGCAGCAAGATCTCGTTCCTGTCGCACTACTTCGACGGGGCGAGCGACACCGAGGCCGCCAAGGCCGCGAAGGCGAAGGTGCCGGGCGGCACGCTCGACCTGTTCCACCCGGACGGGTTCGCCGCCGCGCAGATGGTCGTCCGGGCCGTGCAGGAGGGCGGCGACGACGTGGAGAAGATGGTCAAGGCGCTGGAGGGCTGGGAGTTCGAGGGCGTCAAGGGCACCATGAAGATCCGCGCCGAGGACCACGCCCTGCTCCAGCCGATGTACCAGGCGAAGCTCTCCGGCAGCGGCACCGCCTTCACGGCGACCGCGCAGAAGTCGCTCACCGGTGACGAGAGCGCGCCGCCGGTCGCGCAGATGAAGGGCTGACCCGTGCTCGCCACCCGCGGTCTGACCTGGCGGATCGGTGAGGTCGCCATCGTCGACTCCGTCTACCTCGATCTGGCGCCGGGGGAGTTCCTCGGCGTGATCGGGCCCAACGGCGCCGGCAAGACCTCCCTGTTCAACCTGATCACCGGCCTGCGCCGGCCCACCGAGGGCACGGTCCTGCTGGACGGCGCGGACATCACCGCGCTCCCGCCGCACCGGCGTGCCCGGCTCGGACTGGGGCGTACCTTCCAGGCGTCCTCGGTCTTCGGCTCGCTGAGCGTGCGGGAGAACGTCCGGCTCGCCGTACAGGCACACCGGGGTGGCTCGATGAAGCTGTGGCGGCGGGCGGCGGCCGACCGGGAGGTGGCCGCCGCCGCCGACGCGGCGCTCGACCGGGTCGGCCTGCACCACAGGGGTACGGCGCTCGCCGGCACCCTTGCCCACGGCGAGAAGCGCAAGCTGGAGATCGCGCTGCTGCTCGCCGGTGAGCCCCGGGTGATGCTGCTGGACGAGCCGATGGCCGGGGTGAGCGCCGAGGACGTGCCCGAGCTGGTCAGCGTGATCAAGTCGTTGACCGGCGACAGCGGCCGGGCGGTGCTCATGGTGGAACACCACATGGACGTGATCCTGGAACTGGCCGACCGGATCGCCGTGATGCACCACGGCGCGCTGCTGGCGTGCGACACCCCGGACACGGTGATGGCGAACGCCACCGTGCAGGAGGCGTACCTGGGGGAGGCGCTCTAATGGCGGAACCTGTCCTGTCCGTGGCGGACCTGTCCGTGCGGATCGCCGGGCTGCACATCCTCCAGGGGGTGTCGTTCGAGGTCGCGCCCACCGGCGTCACGGTGCTGCTCGGGCGCAACGGCGTCGGCAAGACCACCACGTTGCGCGCGATCGTCGGGCTGACGCCGCGCGGCGGCGAGGTGCGCGGCAGCGTACGCATGGGAGCGCGCAGCCTGCTGGCCCGCCCCACTCACCGGCTGGTCCGCGACGGCCTCGGCTACGTGCCGGAGGACCGCTGCGTCTTCGCCGCGCTCACCGTCGCGGAGAACCTGCGGCTGGCCGAGCGGCGGGGCGTCACGCCCGCGTACGACAAGGTCTTCGCTCTTTTCCCGGAGCTGGAGCGGCGCGGACGGCAACGGGCCGGCTCGCTGTCCGGCGGGCAGCAGCAGATGCTCGCGATCGGCCGGGTGCTGCTGAACGACAACCGGCTGCTGCTTGTCGACGAGCCGACGAAAGGGCTGGCACCGAAGGTGGTGACCGAGGTGGCCGAGGTGCTGGAACGGGTCGCGGAATCCGTGCCGGTGCTGCTGGTCGAGCAGAACCTGGCGGTGGTACGGCGGCTGGCGACCGACGCGGTGGTGCTCTCCGCCGGCAAGGTCGCCTGGACCGGCGACGCCCGCGAGCTGCTGCTGGAGACGGCGCTGACGAAGTCGTTGCTCGGTGTGGGTTCTGGCTCCGGGGAGGTGCACGCGTGAACACGGTGGTCCTGTTGACGCTGACCGGGCTGGGCCTGGCGGCGCTCTACTTCCTCGTGGCCTCCGGCCTGTCCCTCGTGTTCGGCCTCGCCGACGTGCTCAACTTCGCGCACGGGCTGTTCCTCGGCGTCGGCGCGTACGCGACCTGGTGGGCCTCGGGCAACCTGCCCGGCGCCGGACCGGACGGGTTCGGGTTCGTGCTGGCTGTCGTCTTCGGTGTGCTGGCCGGTTCGCTCGTCGCGGTGCTGGTGGAGCTGGTGCTGATCCGGCCGCTCTACTCCCGCACCATCGAACAGGTGCTCGTCACCGTCGGCCTCTCACTGGCCGGGGTGGCGCTGCTCCAGGCCACCTGGGGCGCGGACCCGCGGCCGTTCCCGCGCCCGGACTGGAGCCGGGGCGTGACATCGGTGCTCGGCGCCCAGGTGCCGAACGCCGGGCTGCTGCTGATCGTCGCCGCCGCGGTGGTGCTCGGGGCGCTGCTGGCGTTCCTGCGCTGGACCCGGTACGGCCTGATCATCCGGGCCGGCGTGGAGAACCGGGAGATGGTGACAGCCCTCGGCATCGACGTGCGCAAGGCGTTCACGCTGGTCTTCGCGATCGGCGGGGCCGCCGCCGCGCTGGCCGGCGCGCTCGGTGGCGTCTACTTCGGCACCGTCTCGCCGGGGCAGGGCGGCTCACTGCTGATCTTCGCGTTCATCGTGGTGGTGATCGGCGGGATGGGCTCGGTGGTCGGGTCCGCGTACGCGGCGGTCGCGGTGGGGCTGCTGCAACAGTTCGTCAACTACTACGGCACGTCCGGGCTGGGCGACCTGTGCGTGGTCGGTCTGCTCGCCGTGGTGCTGCTGCTGCGTCCGCAGGGCCTGGCCGGAAAGGTGGCTCACGCATGACCAACTCGGTGGTCGACGCGCCTCCGGCGCAGGTGCCCGACGAACTGACCCCCGGGCGTTCCCGCTGGCACGGCCTGCGTCCGTACCTGCCGTTGGTGGCCCTGGTGGTGGCGGCCGTGCTGCCGTACTCCACGCTGCACCTGCCCGGGATCTTCGAGGGGCCGCTGAACTCGCCCGGCACGCTGCAACTGCTCGCCATCTGCCTGGTGTTCGGCGGGCTCGCGGCCGGCTACGACCTGCTGTTCGGGCGTACCGGGATGCTCTCCTTCGGCCACGCCCTCTACTTCGCCGCCGGGGTCTACGGCACCGACATCCTGGTCACCAAGGCCGGGCTGCCGCTGTGGCAGGCGGCAGTGCTCACGGTGATCGGCGGGACCACGCTAGCCGCGCTGCTCGGCGCGGTGGCCCTGCGGACGGTGGGCATCGCGTTCGCCATGGTGACGCTGGCGTTCGCGCAGGTCGGGGCGATCCTGGTGGCCCGCGACTTCGGCGGCCTCACCGGTGGCGAGGAGGGCCTGCCACTGGACGTGTCGGGGCTGCCGGCTGCCCTGGTGGGCGTCACCAACACGGTGAACCTGTACTGGCTGGCGCTCGCGTACCTGGCCATAGTGGTCCTCGTGGTGCACCGGGTCAGCGCCTCGCCGACCGGGCGGGTGCTGGCCGGTCTGCGCGACGACGAGCGGCGGATCGGGGTGCTCGGGCTCGACCCGTACCGGTTCAAGCTGGTCGCGTTCACGCTGGCCGGCGGCCTCGCGTCGGCCGGTGGGGTGGTGTACGTGCTGATCGTCGGCGGCGCCAGCCCGCACATCACGTCGTCGGAGCTGACGCTGTCGCTGCTGGTCATGGTGGTGCTCGGCGGCCCCGGTACGCGGTGGGGGCCGGTGCTGGGCGGCGTCCTCTACATGTACCTGGACCACCGGCTCACCGCGTTCGGCAGCAGCGACGCGGTGAACGCCCTCCCGGCGTTCCTGAGTCACCCGCTGAGCCAGCCCCTGTTCGTCCTGGGCACGGTGTTCATCCTGGCCGTCTACTTCTTCCCCGGCGGCCTGGCCAGCCTCCGCTCCCGCCTGACCCCCGTCCTGACGGCCCTCCGCCGCCCTCGCTGACGGCTCCCATCCCCCTCCCTTCACCCCGTTGATCAAGGAGTTTGTGTCCTGATGCCGCGGTTAGGATGACCCAAAGTCCTTGATCAACGGGGAGAGCGGGGAAGGGGAGGGGAGAGACCTCATGGGGGAGCTGCGGCGGCTTGCGGTTGTCAGTGGGGGTGGGACCGGGATCGGGGCCGCGGTGGCGCGTGGGCTCGTCGAGGACGGGTTCGACGTTCTCGTGGTGGGGCGGCGGGGTGACGTGCTCGAAGCCGCCGCGCGGCGGATCGGTGACGAGAGCGGACGGGACGGGGCGGTCACGCCTGTCGTCGCCGACCTGACCGATCCGGGGCAGGTCGCCGCGGTGGTGGACGCGGTCGGGGACCGTGCCGTGGACGCCGTCGTCAACAACGCCGGGGGCTACCTCGGCGGGTCGACCGACTCGCTCGGCGGGGTGGCGGACTGGTGGCGGGCCACCCTGGACGCCAACGTGCTGACCGCCGTCCTGCTCACCGAGGCGCTCCTGCCCGCCCTGCGCCGCCCCGGCGGCCGGGTGGTCCTGCTCAGCTCGATCGCCGCACAGCGCGGCGGCGCCGGGCCGTACTCGGCGGCGAAGGCCGCGCTGCACGGCTGGGCTTACGACCTGGCCGCCCAGCTCGGGCCGGACCAGATCACCGTGAACGTGGTCAGCCCCGGCTACGTGGCCGAGACCGAGTTCTTCGGCGACCGGATGACGCCCGAGGGCCACGCTAAGCGGGTCGCCGCCACGCTCGTCGGCCGGGCCGGAGTGCCGGACGACATCGCGGCGGCGGTGCGCTACCTGGTCGGCCCGTCCGCCGGGTACGTCACCGGACAGGTGCTCGGCGTCAACGGCGGTTCCGTGCTCGGCCGCTGACACGTGGAAGGGGCGGCGGCCCCCCGTGTGGCCACCGCCCCTTCGCGTACGTCGTGGTCAGCCGTTGAGCATTTCGTACGCCGACGCCGGCGCCTTCTGCACCTGCGAACCCGTCGGCGCGGTGAGCTTCGGCGCCTTGCCGAAGTCGTAGTACTTGGCGACCAGCTTCATCGCCTTCGTCTTGCCGGCGGCCGGCACGTCCAGGGTCAGCGACGTGAGGTTCCCGTCCGGCCCGACCACGGCCGTGAACGGCACCTTCTTCGCCGCCTCACCCAGCGCGGCCACGTCCACCGTGCTGAAGTTCTCGCGGATGTCGGCGTTGGCGGTCAGGTCGGCGAACCCGCCGTACGTGCCGTTGCCCCGATCCTCGACCGTCTCGGCGGTCCGGATGACAGCGGCCGTGTTGGCCGGGTCGGCGTTCTGGTAGACCGGCACCTCCGAGGCGTCGTCGAGCTTCGTGCGGTCCAGGAGCATCCAGCGCTTCGGCAGCTTCATCGCCTCCTGCAGGCCGGGCATGCCGGTGATCTTGACGCGCACCCAGATGTCGTCCTCGATCACGCGGAAGGTCATTCCCATGGTGAACTCGGGGTCCTTCTCCGACACGGTCAGCTCCACGCCGCGCGCCGCCGGGTCGACCAGCCCGTCGAACTTCTCGGTGCCCTCGATGGTGGAGAACCGGAAGGCCGGGTCCTTCTCGTCCGGCACGGCGGCCAGCAGCGCGGCCTTCGGGTCGGCCGACGGGCTCGGCGCCGGTCCGGCGCCCTCGGAGGCGTCCCCGGTCCCGCACCCCGCGGACAGGACGGTGGTGGCCAGCACGGCCGTCGCGAGAGCCGCGATCCGCCGGAGGTTGCCGGCGAAACCGAATCGCTGCGTCATGGTGTTCGACTCACTTTCCCAGGTGATTGTTGCCGGGTAAGTATCGTCAGACGTCACGGCGGCATCGCTGCCGATATGCTGCCGTCCGACTGCCGTCGGCCACAGTGGGTGCCGGCAGGCGACACGGGGGCGGAAACTCGCATGTCAGAGGCGCTGCGCTTCGAAGTGCTCGGCCCGCAGCGGGCCTGGTACGCCGACCGTCAGCTCGATCTGGGGCCGGCCAAGCAGCGGGCCGTACTGGCCGTACTGCTGCTCGCCGCCGGCCGTCCCGTGCCGAGCGGGCAGATCGTCGAGGCGGTGTGGCCGGACGAGGCACCGGTGAACGGCCTCAACGTGGTGCAGAAGCACGTCGCCGGTCTGCGCCGGGTGCTGGAACCCGACCGGTCACCGCGTACGCCGGCCCGGGTGCTCACCCTCACCGACGCGGGCTATCTGCTGCGGGTGCCGCCCGAGGCGGTGGACGTGGTGCGCTTCGAGCGCGGCGTGCGGCGTGCGCGGTCGGCCCAGGCGGCCGGGCGTACGGAGGAGGCGCTCGCCGAGGTGAGCGCCGCGCTGGAGCTGTGGCAGGGAGAACCGTTCACCGGGTTCGCCGGGCCGTACTTCGACGCGGCCCGGCACCGGCTGGTGGAGATGCGCGCGGTCGCCCTGGAGACGCGTGTCGACCTGGAGCTGGCCGACGGCCGGCACGGCGAGCTGGTCGGCCGGCTGGTCGAGCTGGTCGCCGAGTTCCCGGTCCGGGAGCGGCTGCGCCACCAGCTCATGCTGGCGTTGCACCGCAGTGGACGGCAGGCCGAGGCGCTGGCCGCCTACCGCGACTACGCCGGGCTGCTCCGCGACGAGTACGGCATCGAGCCGGGCGAGCCGCTCCAGGATCTGCACCGGCGCATCCTGCGCGCCGACCCGGACCTCCTGGCTCAGGCGCCGCGTCGTCCGGCCGGACCCGGCGAGAGGTGGGCGGGCGGCCCGGAGCCGCTTCCGGCCCCCGCCGAGGCACCGGCCCGGCCGCTGCCCACCGGCCCGGCCGAGAGCCCGCCCCAGCCCGCCGCGCCGGCCCAGCCCACGGTCTCGGCTCAGCTCACCGTTCCGGTGCAGTTCACCGTCTCGGCGCAGCCGGGTGGTCCGTTTCCGCCGCCACCGCCCGGTGAGTCGCCGACCGGCCTGCCGCCCTGGGTCTCGCCCCCTGTCGCGCCGCTTATCGGCCCCGTGCCGCCGTCCCGGCGTCCATCCGGTGTGCCCGGCTGGTTGAGCGTCGTCGCGACTGTGGGCGGCGCGCTCGTCGCCCTGTTCTCGTTCGGCATGCTCACGTGGCTGGTGGTGCTGCTCTACGGGGTCTGGCGCCGGGGCTGGGGCAGCGTCGCCGCCGCGATCTACTACCTGACCGTGGCCGTGACGTTCGTGGTGGTCCTGGGCAGCAGCGAGACCGAGGAGGTCAGCGGACCCGAGGCCACCCTGATAGTGATCTGGCTTACCACCTGGGCGGCGGGCGTCCCGCACGTGGTGCTGCTCAACGGCCGGCTGCTCACCTGGTTGCGCGGCCTCTGGCGTGGGCGGCCCTACGCCGACCGCAACCGGCTGCGCCGGGAGTACGCCCGTTACCTGCTCTACCAGTACCCGTCGGCCCGGGACGACCTGCGCATCGGGCGCCCCGACCTGCCCCGCGCGTACGACGACGGCGGACTGGTGGACGTCAACTCGGTGCCGGACCAGGTGATCGCCGGGCTGCCGGGACTGACCCGGTCGCAGGCGCAGCACGTGGTGGTCGACCGGCGGATGCGCGGCCCGTACACGTCGATGGAGGAGCTGGCCGCACGGTGCCTGCTGCCGGCGGCGGCGACGGACTCGCTGCGCGAGCTGCTGATCTTCCTGCCACCCGCACCGACGCCCACGCCGACGCCCGCACCGGCGCCCACGTCGCCGTCCGGCCCGCCGGAGTCGTCCGCCCTCCCTGGTAGAAATGCCGGATGAGCCAGGATCGGATGGCCGTCCGGGAGCGCGCCGAGGCGGTGCTGCGACGGCTGGCGGGCGACCACGCCCGGCTGCGCGAGGACCAGTGGCGTGCCATCGAGGCGCTGGTGGTCGACCGGCGGCGGGTGCTCTGCGTGCAGCGCACCGGCTGGGGCAAGTCGGCCGTCTACTTCGTGGCGACCGCGCTGCTGCGTGAGGGGAACCAGCACGGGCCGACGGTGATCGTCTCGCCGCTGCTGGCGCTGATGCGCAACCAGGTCGAGTCCGCCGCCCGAGCCGGCATCCGGGCGCGCACCATCAACTCGGCGAACCTGGACGAGTGGGACCAGATCACCGCCGAGATCCACGCCGGCGCCGTCGACGTACTGCTGATCAGCCCGGAACGCCTGAACAACCCGGACTTCCGCGACGGCGTACTGCCGAAGCTCGCCGCCACCACCGGGCTGCTCGTGGTCGACGAGGCGCACTGCGTCTCCGACTGGGGGCACGACTTCCGGCCGGACTACCGGCGGCTGCGCACGTTCCTGGCCAACCTGCCCGAGCACACGCCGGTGCTCGCCACCACCGCCACCGCCAACGCCCGCGTCACGCAGGACGTGGCCGAGCAGCTCGGTGACGCCCTGGTGCTGCGCGGCACGCTGGACCGGGAGTCGCTGCGCCTCGGCGTACTCGATCTGCCGAGCCCGGCCCACCGCCTGGCCTGGCTGGCCGACCACCTGGACCGGCTCCCCGGCTCGGGCATCGTCTACACGCTCACCGTCGCGGCGGCCACCGAGACTGCCGACTTCCTGCGCGGCCGGGGCTGGTCGGTCGCCTCCTACACCGGGCAGGCCGAGGACGCCGACCGGCGGGCCGCCGAACAGGACCTGCTGGACAACAAGATCAAGGCGCTGGTCGCCACCAGCGCGCTGGGCATGGGCTTCGACAAGCCCGACCTGGGCTTCGTCGTGCACCTGGGCGCGCCGCCCTCGCCGATCGCCTACTACCAGCAGGTCGGCCGCGCGGGCCGCGCCGTCGAGCACGCCGAGGTGCTGCTGCTGCCGGGCGTGGAGGACGCGGCGATCTGGCGGTACTTCGCCTCGCTCGCCTTCCCGCCCGAGGAGCAGGTCCGCGCCGTGCTCGCCGCGCTGGACACCGAGCGGCCGATCTCCACCCAGGCCCTCGAACCGGTGGTCGACCTGCGCCGGGCCCGGCTGGAGCTGATGCTCAAGGTGCTCGACGTGGACGGCGCGGTCCGCCGGGTGCGCGGCGGCTGGCTCGCCACCGGCGAGCCCTGGGTCTACGACGAGGCCCGGTTGCGGCGGGTCGCCGACGCGCGCGCCGCCGAGCAGCGGGCCATGCGGGAGTACGCCTCGACGTCCGCCTGCCGGATGCGCTACCTGCGGGAAGGGCTGGACGACAGCGGGGCGGCCGACTGCGGCCGGTGCGACAACTGCGCCGGCCCGCTGTTCGACGCCACCGTGTCCGACCAGGCGCTGACCGCCGCGCAGACGTTCCTCGGGCGCCCCGGCGTGCCGATCCCGCCCAAGAAGCTCTGGCCGACCGGGTTGGAGTCGGTCGGCGTACCCCTGAAGGGCCGCATCCCCCCGGCGGAGCAGGCGCTGCCCGGCCGGGCCGTGGGGCGCCTGTCCGACCTGGGCTGGGGCGGGCGGCTGCGCGGGCTGGTCGGGCCGGAGGCGCCGGACGGCCCGGTGCCCGACGACGTGGTGGCCGCCGTGGTCGAGGTGCTGAAGGCGTGGGCGCACGGCGACGACCCGTGGCCCCGGCGACCGGCGGTCGTGGTCGCGGTCGGCTCCCGGACGCGCCCGCTGCTGGTCGGCTCGCTGGCCGAGCGGATCGCCGCCGTGGGCCGGCTGCCGCTGCTCGGCCACGTCGTCCCGGCCGGGCCTGGCGGCGGCGGGCCGCGCGGCAACAGCGCCCAGCGGGTACGCGCGCTGCACGACGCCTTCCAGCTGCCCGACGATCTGGCCGGCGCGCTGGCCGGGCTGGACGGGCCGGTGCTGCTGGTGGACGACCTGGTCGACTCGGGCTGGACGATGGGCATGGTGGCGCGGCTGCTGCGCCGGGCCGGTGCTCCGGACGTGCTGCCGCTGGCGCTCGCGGTGGCCGGCTGACCCGTCCGGCCGCGGGCGGGTTCCCGGCGGTGCGTGGCGGGTTCCCGGCCGGCGCGGAAAGTTCCCGGGCCGGGCGGAATGCGAGCGTCACCACCGTCGGCGGACCGTCGTCGGGCCCGCACCCGGGCGGCGGTACCGTGGGGTCATGACCGAGCAGCGACCCGTCGTCCAGACGTACACCGTGACCGGGATGACCTGCGGACACTGCGTCAAGGCGGTGACCGAGGAGCTGTCCGCGCTGCCCGGCGTCGACGAGGTCCGGATCGATCTGACGAGCGGCACCGCCACTGTCACCAGCGCGGCGCCGCTGCCCGTCGAGTCCGTGCGTGCCGCTGTGGACGAGGCGGGTTACGAGCTGGTCGGCGGCGGTGCCTGAGTCGTCGTCCGTCACGTCCGGCACCGGCGTCGTCCCCGACGACTCCGAGGCCGGTTCCGACGCTCCCGCTGCGCAGCCCGGGGACGCGGCGCTGGCCCGGGACGCGGCGCTGGCCGGGAACGGCGCGAGTGGTTCGGCCGGGGCGGCCGGGCCCGTCGCCGTCGACCGGGAGACGCTGCGGCTGGCCCTGGTGGTGGGCGGCCTGGTGCTCGCCGTGCTGCTCGGCTTCGGTCTCGGGCGGATGAACGCGCCGGCCGGCCCGGCCCGGCCCGCCGGCGCCACGGCCGGGGTCGCCACGGGCGGCGCAGACGGCGGCGCGCACGCCCACTCACCCGGCACCGGCGCCCACACGCACGACGGCGCCACCGTCACGCAGGGCGGCGGCGACGGCGCGACCGGGCTGTCGATCACCTCGGCCGGCTACACGCTGGTGCCGTCGACCGAGCTGGTCGCGGACCGCGCCGGTGAGCTGCGCTTCCAGATTCGCGACGACCAGCGCCGGGCGGTCACCCGGTTCGCCGTCGTGCACGACAAGCCGATGCACGTGATCATGGTCCGGCGTGACCTCAGCGGCTACCGGCACCTGCACCCGACGATGGCCGCCGACGGCACCTGGTCGGTCCCGATCACGGCGCCGGGCGCGGGCCCCTGGCGGATGTACGCGGACTTCACCGCGGTGGCCGACGACGGCCGCCAGGTCGCCGTGGTGCTCGGCGCCGACCTGACCGCGTCCGGCGCGTACCGGCCCCGGCCGCTGCCTGCCGCCGCCACGTCGGCCACCGTCGACGGATTCAGCGTCGGGTACGCGGGCACGCCGGAGGTGGGGAAGTCGGTGCCGCTGCGGTTCCGGGTCACCGGCGCGGACGGCGCGGCGGCGGCGCTGGAGCCGTACCTCGGGGCGTACGGGCACCTGGTGGCGTTGCGCGAGGGCGACCTGGGTTACCTGCACGTGCACCCGGAGCCGGTGCGCGACGGCGACGACGTGACGTTCTGGCTGACCGCGCCGGGGCCGGGTAGCTACCGGATGTTCCTGGACTTCCAGGTCGGCGGCGTGGTGCGGACCGCCGAGTTCACGCTGACGGTGCCCTGAGCCCCCGTAGCCCCGTCGCCCGCCCGGCGCTCAGCCGGCCCGGCGGACCGGTCGGCGGGCCAGGTAGCGGAGCAGGTCGCGGATGTGGTGCTTCTCCTCGGCGGGCACGTTCGGGTCGGCGAGCCGATCCAGGATGACGCGCACGTCGGCCTCCACCGGGCCGTCCTCGGCACCCCGGCGGCGGGGCACCGGGCCGGCGTCGGGCAGGCCCAGCGCGCGGAACGCCGCAGCCACCGGCAGGTCGAGGGCGGCGCAGAAGCCGCGGACCTTCGCGAGTTCGGGGTAGTCCTGCCAGTCGCCGGCCAGCCAGCGGAACACAGTGGAACGGCCGACACCGGTGTGGGTGGCGAGGTCGGTCACCGTCCAGCCGCGCTCCTCGCGCGCGGCGTCGATGGCCCGGCGTACGAAGCGCGCGAAGGCCATCTGTGGCGAAACGTCTGCGGAACCCATCCCTGGTGGATCTGTCCCCCTCCTCCGGTGGCCCGGCTCGCGCCCCGAGCCTAGTACGCCGGGCCGGAGAAGTAACTGACTGATCGGTCCGGAGGTCCTGTCGGCGAGACTCGACGACTGCGGAAGCCTGCTTCGGGTAATGCACTTCGGGTAATAGGCTGAGGAAACCCTGGGAATCGATGGAGGAGAAGCATGGCCGAGCCGGACCGTCCCGTACCGCATCGCCCCGGCGCGGTGAGCCTCTTCTTCGTGGCCAAGGCCGCGTTGTTCGCTCTCGGCTTCTGGATCTGGCTGCTGGTGCTGGCGGTACGCGGAGGCGACGCGACCGGCGTACACCTGATCGCCGCGACCGGCGCGATCTGCACCACACTGGCCGCGGTGGTGCTCGGGGCGCGGATGGCGTTGCAGCGCAATGCCGCCCTCCGGCACGCCGAGCTGAAGCGGATGCTGGTGGACATCTCGTGGAACGCCTTCGCCGCCGCCGGCAACGCCGAGCATGCCGGGAAGGTGGTGCCGTTCCCGAGCGCGTCGCACGACGGCGAGCGGGCATCGAACCGCGGTGAGCGGGTGTCGGTGCTGGACCGGGGCGACCGCAACCGGGGCGAGCGCGGGCGGTAGGACCGCCGCGCTCGGCGCTCCTCAGCGCGCCTCGGTTCAGCGCGCCTCGGTTCAGCGCGCCTCGGCCAGCAGCGTCTCCAGCCGGGGCGTGACACCCCACTGGCCGATCAACTCGCGATACTCGGCGCGCTGCCCGTCGGTGGGCGCGCCCGCCGTCCGCCGTGCCCGGATGAGCAGGTTGCGCGGCGTGTGCTGGGAGTCGACGAACTCCACCACCTCGGCGCGGTAGCCGTGCAGACGCAGCAGCGCGGCCCGCAGTGAGTCGGTGAGCACGTCGGCGAACCGCTCCCGCAGGATGCCCTGGCGGGTCAGCAGCTCGTACGGCGCGGGCGCCTGACCGGCGCGGAGCTGGGCGGCCAGGTCGTGGTGGCAGCAGGGCGCGGCAAGCACCCAGCGGGCGCCCCAGCGCACCGCCCGGGCCAGCGCCTCGTCGGTGGCGGTGTCGCAGGCGTGCAGCGCTAGCACGAGGTCGGGCGCCGGGTCGACGGGCGCCTCGGCGATGGTGCCGGCCACGAACCCGACCCGGTCGGCCCAGCCCAGCCGATCGGCCAGCTCGGTGTTGCGGCGGCGCTGGTCCTCGCGCACGTCCACCCCGACGAGCGTCACGTCCAGGCCGCGCTGCACCAGGTAGCGGTAGGCGGCGAAGGTCAGGTACGCGTTGCCGCAGCCCAGGTCCACCACCCGCAGCGGGCCGGTGAGGTCGTCGGGCAACGTGGCCGCCAGTGCGCGCAGGAACGCGTCGACCTGGCGGCGCTTGGCAGCCGAGCCGCCGATCTCCCGGAACAGGGGGTCGCCGGGGTCGAGCAGCCACTCCTTGGCCCGGTCGTGCCCGCCCGGCTCGGCGGCCGGACGGCTGGCCGCCGCGCGGTGCACCTGCGCCTCGCCGGACTTGGTCACCCGGAGCTGGAGCGTCGCGTCGGCTGTCTCGACGTGCCAGTTGCCGAACGGCTCGGCGAGCAGTTCGTCCACCGCCGCGCCGGCCTCCGTACCCGGTGCCACGTTGCGGGTGTGCGGCCGTGATCCGTCGGAGACGGCGATCTGCAACCGGGGGCCGGCCTTCAGCGTGACCGGGCGCAGCTCCGCGCGTACCACCGAGGGACGCTGCCCGCGACGGCGCCCGGCGGCGACCGCGCGGGTCAGCCCCGGCGCGAGCAGCAGCGCCCGCACCTCGGCGAGCGCCGAGTCCAGCGCTTCCGGCATCAGTACCTACCTTTCCTGGCCCCACCGCCGCCCGCCGGGGGACACCCGGCCCGGCGATCATGAAGTTGACGGCGCGACACGCCGTGCGCGCCACCGCCAACTTCATGATCGTCGCAGTGGGGAGTGAGGGAGCGGGCGAGTGGGAGGGGCGGGGATGGGGACGGCCTCCGGGACCGGGGTCCGGGAGGCCGTTTCCGTGGTGTTCGTCAGTCGGCGTTGCTGGCCTCGGCGGGCGCGCCGGTGCTGCCGCTGCGACGACGGCGGCGGCGACGCGGCTTGCTCGCCGCCTCACCCTCCGCGGCCTGCGGTGCGGCGGCGGCCTCGGCCGTGCCCTCGGTGCCGATCACCGCGGTCGGCTCACCGGCCACCGTCTCGCCGGCCCGGCGGCGACGGCGCCGACGCGGCGTACGCGGGGCCTCGTCGTCCCCGGCGTCGGCCTGCGCGGGGGTCGAACCGGCGGACGAACCGTCCTCGCCACCCCGGCCACGGCCACGACCGCGGTCACGGTCGCCGCGCTCGCGGCCCCGGCTGTCGCCGCGCCGCGCGCCCCGGCGCGACCGGCTGCCGCCGCCCAGGTCCTCCTCGACCTCGGCGGACAGGCCGGCCCGGGTGCGCTCGGCGGTCGGCAGCGTGCCGCTGACGTCCGTCGGGATGTCCAGGTCCGTGTAGAGGTGCGCGGAGGTGTGGTACGTCTCCGGCGGCTCGGGCATGTCCAGCCCGAGCGTCTTGTCGATGATCCGCCAGCGGGGCATGTCGTCCCAGTCGACGAACGTCACAGCGGAGCCCGTGGCCCCGGCCCGGCCGGTACGGCCGATGCGGTGGGTGTAGGTGTCCTGGTCCTCGGGGCAGTCGTAGTTGATCACGTGTGTGACGCCCGTGACGTCGATGCCCCGGGCGGCCACGTCGGTGGCGACCAGCGTGTCGATCTTGCCGGCCCGGAACGCCCGCAGCGCCCGCTCACGCGCGCCCTGGCCGAGGTCACCGTGCACGGCGGCGACGGCGAACCCGCGGAAGTCGAGGTCCTCGGCGACCCGGTCGGCGGCCCGCTTGGTACGGGTGAAGATCATGGTCAGCCCGCGACCCTCGGCCTGGAGGATGCGCGCCACGATCTCGACCTTGTTCAGCGAGTGCGTGCGGTACGCGAGCTGCTTGGTCTGCGGCGACGGACCGGTCTCGGCGGTGTGCCCGGCGTGGATCGTCACCGGCCGGCGCAGGAAGCGCCGGGACAGCGTGACGATCGGGTCCGGCATGGTGGCCGAGAACAGCATGGTCTGCCGATCCTCCGGCAGCATCGCCAGGATCTTCTCGACGTCGTCCAGGAAGCCCAGGTCGAGCATGCGGTCGGCCTCGTCGAGGACGAGCGCGCGGACCCGGTCGAGCCGCAGGTGCTTCTGCTTCTGCAGGTCCAGCAGGCGGCCCGGGGTGCCGACCAGGATCTCGACGCCCTTGCGGAGCGCCTCGATCTGCGGCTCGTACGCCACGCCGCCGTAGATCGGCAGCACCCGGACACCCCGGGTACGGCCCGCGGCGTCGAGGTCCTTGGCGACCTGGATGCCCAGCTCGCGGGTCGGTACGACGACGAGTGCCTGGGGCACGCCGTCGCTGCCCTCGGACGGGGCGAACACCCGCTCCAGCAGCGGGATGCCGAAGCCGAGCGTCTTGCCGGTGCCGGTCGGCGCCTGCCCGATCAGGTCGACGCCGCGCAGCGCGATCGGCAGCGCGTACTCCTGGATGGCGAAGGCGCGGGTGATACCGGCGGCGGCCAGCGCCTCGACGGTCTCCTGCCGCGCGCCGAGCGCGGCGAACGTGGGTGCCTCCGGGGGGACCGGGGCGGTGGGGGCCAGTGGCTGGCCGGAAATCTGCTCGCTCATATGGATTTGGGGGTGCCCTCTCGTGGTGCGCCCCTCAAGTCCTCAGGGCGCGATCGGTATGGCGCGGGCCACGCGGTCAGGGGCGAATTCGCCGAGCCGGACCGGGCCGCACGCGCGTCGGGGACCGGCGTTGATCAGCAAGTGACCGATTCGGTGCCCACGGCAACTGTCTCATCGTACCTGAACGGTCCCTGAGTCGTCCCGATTCCCAGGTGGTGGCCGTGCGCGCGGGGCGAATTGTTGTGACTTGAGTCACATCAGTGACGCCGGTAGCCTGCGTTCGTGTCCGCCCCCGACCCCGCCGCTGCCGACCTGTTCGGGCTCGTCGCCTACGGCGAACTGCTCGCCTTCGACCGCCTCGCCGCCGACGCGCGCCTCGCACCCGACCTGCGCCGCCGCGCCGCGCTCAGCGAGATGGCCGCCACCGAGATCGCGCACTACAGGTGGCTCACCGACCGGCTCGTCGCCTGCGGCGTCACCCCGGAGGAGGCGATGGCCCCCTACGTCGAGGCACTGCGGGCGTACCACGACTCGACCGAGCCGCGGGACTGGGCGGAGGCGGTGACGAAGGCGTACGTGGGCGACGCGATCACCGACGACTTCCTGCGCGGGATCGCCGACGGCCTGGACGAGCCGGACCGGACGCTGCTGCTGGACGTGCTGCACGACTCCCGGTACGCCGAGTTCGCCGCGGCCGAGATCCGGGCCGCGATCGAGGCCGATCCCCGGGCGGCCGGGCGGCTGTCGATGTGGGCGCGGCGGCTGCTCGGTGAGGCGCTGTCCCAGGCGGGCCGGGTGGCCGCCGCCGACCGGGGCGCGCTCGTCGCGTTGATCGGGCGGACCGGCGGGGACGTGCCGGGGCTGCTGCGCCGGCTGACCGAGGCGCACACCGCGCGGATGACAGCAGTCGGCTTGAACAACTGAGCCGCCGTGGCGGGGAGGCCCGCCACGGCGGCCGGTGCCGCGGGAATCAGCGAACGGTGAACCCGACCGCGCGGGGCGACGCCTCGGCGATCTCGACGTAGGCGACCTTGCCGACCGGAACGATCACGCGCCGGCCCTTCTCGTCGGTCAGGGAGAGCGTGCCCTCGCTCTTGGCGAAGGCGTCGGTCACGATCTGCTCGATCTCGGCCGGCGACTGCGCGCTCTCCAGGACCAGCTCCCGCGGCGCGTACTGCACGCCGATCTTGACCTCCACTGTGCCTCCTCAACTGGGGCGAAAAAGCCACCGTGGGAAGGCTATCCGATCCGGTGGCCCGATGTTCAGGCTGACTCACCTTGCAGCGGGAAGCTGGCGATGCCCCGCCAGGACAGGGCCGCGACCAGCGCCTCGGCCTCCGCCTTGGGCACCTGGCGGCCGCCGGCGAGCCAGAACTGGGCGGCCGTCTCGGCGGCGCCGACCAGGCCCGAGGCGAGCAGTTCGGCGTGCGAGCGGCTGACCCCGGTGTCCGAGATGATCGTGTCGGTGATCGCGGCGATGCAGCCCTGCTCGACCCGCTCCACCCGCTGCCGCACCGCCGGGTCGTTGCGCAGGTCCGACTCGAAGACCAGCCGGAACGCCTCGCTCTCGTGGTCGACGAAGTCGAAGTACGCGCGCACCGCGGCGCCGACGCGCTCCTTGTTGTCGTTGGTGCCGCTCATCGCCTCCTGCACATTTGCCACTATCGCGTCACAGTGCGTGTCCAGCAGTGCGAGGTAGAGCTCCATCTTCCCGGGGAAGTGCTGGTAGAGCACCGGCTTGGAGACACCGGCCCGCTCGGCGATGTCGTCCATCGCGGCGGCGTGGTAGCCCTGCGCGACGAACACCTCCTGAGCGGCGGCGAGCAGCTGCTTACGGCGCGCCGAGCGGGGCAGGCGGGTGGGCCGACCGGCGGTCTGTGCACCGTTCCCCACTGCGGTCATCGGATCCTCCGAGTATCTGCGTACGAGCCGGCACGTATCACCCGAACCGGTCCGGGTTCGTGAACCCGTCGCGGAATTGGCCCGCCGCTGTAACTTATCGCCACTGTCACCACACGGTAGCCTCAGCGGGGGCGACCAAGGAGCGCGCGGTGAGTGAAACAGGGCAACCCGGAGCCGCCACCCCGGGAGAGCACGGCGACGGGACGGGCCGGCAGGACGACCCGGCCCGTACCGGCGGCGGTTGGGCGCCCCCGCCGAACGGCTGGTCCCGCGGTGCCCCGGCGCCCGGCGGCTGGCCCTACGGCGACCTCGGCGGCTGGGCCGCCTCCTCGCCCCGGCACGGCGACCTGCCGGCCCCGCTGCCCGGCCACTCCGCGCCGGAACCGGGCCGCGTCAACGGCCGTCACGTCAACGGCGTGCACCACGCCGGGGAGGAGTCGCCAGTGACCCGCCAGGCGCCGGTCAGTGCCCCGCCCGCGGACGAGCCGCCCCGGCCCACCGACGGCGAACGGCTGGCCGTGCCGGCCCCGCGCCCGGCGCCGACGATCGAGCAGCCGACCGACCCGGGGGAGACCGCCGGTTCCCGGCACGCCGCCGACGACCCGGCCGCCCGGGCCCCGCGCTGGGCCGAGAGCGGGCCGACCTCCGCGCCACCGGCGCTCCAGGTCCCGCCGGTCGGCGCCGCCGCCTCCGGGTTCGAGGTGCCGCCGGGCTTCCACGCGCCCAACACCGAATCCGCCCCGTCGCTGTCCCGGGGCTGGGCCGACCGGCCGGTCACCCCGCCCCCGGCCGCGAACCGGGCGGAGCACGCACCGGGCGAGGCGCACCCGCCCGAGGGCCGGGCGACCGGCGCCGAGCCGCGGGCCGCCGCCGACCCGCCGGCGGGCGACGACCCGAGGGCCGCCGAACCGGACTGGTCCGGGCCGTCCTGGAACCGCCCGAGCTGGGGTGACGGCTGGGCCCCGCCGTGGGCCCGCACCGACGAGCCACCGGCCCGCCGGGCCGAGGAGCCACCGGCCCGGGGAGCGGAGGAGCCGCCGGCCCGCCGGGCCGAGGAGCCCGCCGCCGAGCGCCGGGAGTGGGAGGACGACAGCGCCGCCCACCGCACCGCCCGCGAGGACCGCGCGGCCGAGTGGGCGCCCGAGCCGGTGCGGCCGTACGAGCCGGCCCGCGTCGAGCCGCCCGCCGCCTACGAGCCACCCCGGCCCGAGCCGGTACGGCCGTACGAGCCGCTGCGTGCCGAACCGGCCCCCGGCCCCGAGGCGACGCGGCAGTACCCGCCGCCCGCCGAGCCCGAGGCGTCCCGGCCGTACGAGCCGGGTGCCGGGCCGGAGCCGGCCCGCCGCTACGAGCCGCCCGCCGCGCCCGAGCCGACGCTCGAGGCGACCCGGCCGTTCCGGCTGGCCCGGGGCGACGCCGAACCGCCGCACGGCTACGAGCGGCCCTCCTGGGCCGGGCCGCCGGTGCCGGTCGCCCCGCTGATCACGCCCCCGGGCCCCCCGCCGACGAGTGCCCCGCCCGCACCCGGCGCGCCGCCGGTGGCCGGCGCCCCGCCCGCGCAGGCTGGTGGATACGCCCCCACGGAGGCGGCCGTCCCCGCCCCGCCGACCTCGGACGTGCCCGCCACGAGCGGCCCGCCGCGGTTCGACCCCACCCCCGCGCCCCACCCGACGAGCGCCCCTCCCTACGCGGCCCGCCGGTCCGCACCGGAACCGGTGCCGGCCGCCGACGCGGTCGCCGAGCCCCGACCGGAGGAACCGTCCCCCGTGCTGCCGCAGCGCGTCCCCTCGGAACCGGACGTGCCCGTCGTGCCGGAGCCACCGGCAGTGGAACCGTCCGCCGAGACCCCCGAACTCGCCCGCATCGCCACCCACCTGCGCCGCGACGACGAACCCGCGCCCCTGCGGGAGCGGCCGGAAGGCTTCGACGTCAACGCGATCCTCGACGCGGTCCGCGAGGTGGCGGGCGTACGCGACGCCGCGCTGCGCCGCACCCCGGCCGGCGCGCACAGCCTTCGGCTCGACCTGGCCGACGGCGCCGACCCGGCCGAGGTGAGCCGCCTGGTGGCCCGGCTGCTCCAGGAGCGGATGGGCCTGGCCGCCGCCCCGCAGAACCTGCCCGGCGCGCCCGCCGTGCCGCCGCCGGCCCCGCTGCGCCGCCGCTCGGCCCGGCTGGAGCGCGCCGGTGAGCCGCGTACGGGTGAGAACCGGGCACCCGGCACGCAGCCGCCGCCGGTCGAGGCCCGCGCCGCGCAGTCCGAGCCGGTCGAGGCCCGCAACGGTGACGAGACGGGCGGCGACGAGATGCCGGCGCGGACCGGTGTGATCCGTCCGGCCGCGAACCGCTCCGGTGACGCGCGGTTCGGTGCGGACCGCGCCACGCGTCCGGCCGAGGCGCCCGGCGACGCCGACGAGCCGCCGCGCCGCCGCCGGCAGGCCACCCACCGGGGGCGCGCCGCCGTCGACGAGACGTCGCTGGCCGCCGCGCCGACCGGCATGTCCACCGGCAGCCCGGTGACGCTCGGGACGTCGTACTCCGGTGGTCAGATGACCACGACGGAGACCGCGCCGTCGCGACCGCTGGACACCGGCGGCGTGCCGGGGCCCCGGGTGGTGATCGAGCACGTCCTGGTGAGCACGTTCGGCCTGGACGCCACCACCGAGGTCCGCCTGGTCGCGGGCGACCGCACGGCCGAGGGGCACGCGACCGGGCCGGCGGTCGACGGGTACGTGCTGCGGCTCTGCGCGGTGGCCGCCGCCGCCGCGGTGGACGAGTTGCTCGGCCGGGGCGTTCCGGCCGGCGACCACGGCCGGTGCTTCGTGGAGCACGCCGCCGTGGTGCCGTTCGGCAACTGCGAGGTCGCCACCGTGGTGGTGCTGCTGGTCTGCGACGGCTGGGTGGAGCAGCTGGCCGGTTCGGCGCTGGTGGCCGGGGATCCTCGGCAGGCGGTCGTGCGGGCCACGCTCGCGGCGGTGAACCGGCGGCTGGAGGCGCTGCTCTCCTGAGCCGGTGTGCGGTACGGCCCGTGCGGGGGAGACTGGAGACATGAAGCGCGCCGCACTGTGGCCGGAGCACAGCCTTCCCGCACACCACGTCCCGCCGCCCTGGCCCGGCCGGCACGTACGCCTCGACGGCACGCTCGTGCACGTCCGCGACACCCCGGCCACCGGTCCCGGCGCGGAGCCCGCGCTGTACGTGCACGGCCTCGGCGGGTCGGCGCAGAACTGGACCGACCTGGCCGGCCTGCTCGCCGACCGGCTCGACGGCCAGGCGATCGACCTGCCCGGGTTCGGGCGCAGCGAGCCGGGGCCGCGCTACACGATCCCGTCCTTCGCCGAGCGGGTGATCCGCTGGATCGAGCACAGCGACAGGGGGCCGGTGCACCTGTTCGGCAACTCGCTCGGCGGCGCGATCTCGGTCCGGGTGGCGGCGCTGCGCCCGGACCTGGTCCGCACGCTCACCCTGGTCTCGCCCGCGCTGCCGTTCCTGGACTTCCGGCGCTCGTTGCAGGGGCGGATGCTCCCGCTGCTGGCGATCCCCAGGGGCGAACGGCTGGCCGCCTGGCGGTTGGCCCAGTTCAGTCCGGAGGTGACCGCGCAGCAGGTGATGGAGGCGTGCGTGGCGGACCTGACCCGGATCAGCGAGCAGCGCCGGCAGGAGGCGATCGACGAGATCCGGGTCCGGTACGAGGCGGCCCACTACGCCGCGGCGTACGTGCGCACGTTCCGGGGCCTGGTCGGCAGCTTCCTGCGGTCGTACCTGCCGGGGGAGGGCGCGCTGTGGCGGCAGGCTTCGGCGGTCCGGGCGCCCACGCTCGTGGTGGGCGGGCGGCAGGACCGGCTGGTCGACGTGCGGGTGGCGCCGCAGGCGGCGCGGGTCATCCCGGACAGCCGGCTGCTGATGCTCGACGGCGTCGGGCACGTGGCCCAGTTGGAGGTGCCCCGGACCGTGGCGCGGGCGGTGCTCGGGCTGCTCGCCGAGGCGACACCGTCGCTCACCACCGGCATGGGGGAGAGCGGAACGGAGCGTGACATGGCAGGCTGAGCCGGATGCCCAGCTCCCGCCGCCCTCGTGCCACACGCTCCCGTTCCTCGTCTCCGCGCTGGCGTACCGCGCTCGTGGTCTGCGCCTTCGTCGCCGCCGCCGCGGTCGGGGTCGGCGTGGCGGTGCAACTGCCGTCGGCGGGCGCGGGGACGCGGGTCACCGACGGGTTCGCCGCCCAGCCGCCGGCGCCCACGCGGGAACCGTCCACGCCGAGCGTCCCGCCGCCGCCTCCGGTGGCGCCCAGCTCGCCGGCCGCGCCGGTGCTGACGCTGTCCGGCCCAGGGCCGGCGAAGGGCCGGGGCAGCTTCGCGTACGACGAGCGGACCAGCGGCGTGCTCGGCCGCTCGGGGACGCTGCGCCGCTACCGGGTGGCGGTGGAGAACGGCTCCGGCGAGGAGGTCCGCGCCTTCGGCGAGGCGGTGCAGCGCGCCCTGGCCGGCCCGGGTAGCTGGGTCGACGGCGGCACGCTGCGGTTGCAGCGGGTCGGCCCGGGCGACCGGTACGACTTCACGATCTACCTGGCCACCCGGGACACGGCGGGGCGGCTGTGCGGGGCGGGCGGGATCGACATCCGGGTGGGCGGGGTGCCGTACACGTCGTGCCGGGTACCGGGCAAGGTGGTGATCAACCTGGACCGGTGGCGGACCTCGGCGCCGCACCTGGTCGAGGCCGGGATGCCGCTGGACACGTACCGCCTGTACGTGGTCAACCACGAGGTGGGCCACCAGCTCGGGCACCGGCACGAGGGATGCCCTGGTGCGGGCCGGGCGGCGCCGGTGATGCAGCAGCAGACGCTGTTCCTCAAGGGCTGCCGGCCGAACCCGTGGCCCTACGTGGGTGGGAAGCGGTACACCGGGCCGGCCCTCTGAGCGCCGGTTTGTGAAGAACATTCGCGGCATAGGTGGCAAAAGCAGCTAAATGCCCGAATTGCATGGCACGCTGAGGTCATGACCTCGTCGTCCCCTTACGACAACCCCACCACGCCGCCACCCGAGCGTCCCACGCTGCGCCGGATGCGCCGGCGCCGCCGCCGCTCGGTGCTGCTGCTGGCGATGCTGCTCGCGGCCGTCGGCGGCGCGGCCGGGATCACCCGGCTGAACACGCCGCCGTCCGGACACGGCGGGGCGTCACTCGCCGCCGAACCGTCGCTGGCGCGCGGCGCCGCCGAGGCCGACGTCCCGGCGGCGCCGACCGCCTACCCCACCGCCGGCCCCGGCACGTTCGCGGTGGCCCAGGGCCGATCTCCGGTACGCGGACAGGAGGGCCCGCTGCGCCGCTACCGGGTCGAGGTCGAGCAGGACACGGGGCAGGACGCCGACGGGTTCGCCGCCACCGTGGACGCGGTACTGGGCGACCCGCGCAGCTGGATCGCCTCGGGGGACCTGCGGGTGCAGCGGGTGCCCGAGGCGGCCGCCGCCGACTTCACCGTCTACCTCGCCACCCCCGTCACCTCCGAGCGGATGTGTGCCGAGGGCGGCCTGCGCACCGACCGGTACACCTCCTGCCGGCTGCCTGGACGGGTCGTGCTCAACCTGGCCCGGTGGATGACAGCGGTGCCCGACTACGGCGCCCCGCTGGAGGTCTACCGCACCTATGTGATCAACCACGAGGTCGGGCACGAGTTCGGCGAGCTGCACCAGGCGTGCCCCGCGCCCGGCGCGCCCGCGCCGGTGATGCAGCAGCAGACGTACGGGCTGGACGGCTGCCTGCCGAACGCCTGGCCGTACGTCGGCGGCGTGCGCTACGAAGGCGAGCCCACCGACGGCGTCTGAGTTATTCCCGGTCCCGCAGTTCGGGCGCAGTGTCCCTCATCATGGCCGATCCCGGCCCGGGCGAGCGACAATGGCGCGGTCACACCGCCGATCCCGGGGAGTCCACCGTGTCGTTGCCCCCGCTCGTCGAACCCGCCGCCGAGCTGACCGTAGACGAGATCCGCCGCTACTCGCGCCACCTGATCATCCCGGACGTCGGGGTGGAGGGGCAGAAGCGGCTGAAGAACGCCCGGGTGCTCTGTGTGGGCGCCGGTGGCCTCGGCTCGCCGGCCCTGCTCTACCTGGCCGCGGCCGGTGTCGGCACGCTCGGCATCATCGACTTCGACACCGTCGACGAGTCGAACCTCCAGCGCCAGGTCATCCACGGCGTCTCCGACGTGGGCCGGTCCAAGGCCGAGTCCGCCGCGGCGTCGATCCGCGAGATCAACCCGCTGGTCAACGTGGAGATCCACAACACCGCGCTGGACCGGGAGAACGTCCGGGACATCTTCTCCCGGTACGACCTGATCGTCGACGGCACCGACAACTTCGCCACCCGCTACATGGTCAACGACGCGGCGGTGCTGCTCGGCAAGCCGTACGTCTGGGGTTCGATCTACCGCTTCGACGGCCAGGCGTCGGTGTTCTGGGCCGAGCACGGCCCCTGCTACCGCTGCCTCTACCCGGAGCCCCCGCCGCCCGGGATGGTCCCCTCCTGCGCCGAGGGCGGCGTGCTCGGCGTGCTCTGCGCGTCGATCGGGTCGATCCAGGTCAACGAGGCGATCAAGCTGCTCGCCGGCATCGGTGAGCCGCTCGTCGGCCGCCTGATGGTGTACGACGCCCTGGAGATGAGCTACCGCAAGATCAAGGTCCGCAAGGACCCGAACTGCGTGCTCTGCGGTGAGAACCCGACCCTCACCGACCTGATGGAGGACTACGAGGACTTCTGCGGCGCCGTCTCCGAGGAGGCGCAGGAGGCGGTGGTCGACTCGACCATCACCGCGCTGGAGCTGAAGGACTGGCAGGACTCCGGCAAGGACATCTTCCTGGTCGACGTGCGCGAGCCCGCCGAGTACGAGATCGTCCGGATCCCCGGCGCGACGCTCATCCCCAAGGGCGAGATCCTCTCCGGCGAGGCGCTGGCGAAGTTCCCGCAGGACCGGCAGATCGTGCTGCACTGCAAGTCCGGCGTCCGCTCCGCCGAGGCGCTGGCCGCGCTGAAGGCGGCCGGCTTCTCCGACGCGGTGCACCTCCAGGGCGGTGTGCTCTCCTGGGTCAAGCAGGTCGACCCGTCGCTGCCCGCGTACTGAGTCGTGTCGATGGGCCCGCCCGGCGCTCCGGGCGGGCCCATCGTGCTCTCCGGGGCACCTGGCGTGGGCAAACGATCGATCGCGGCGACCGCTGGGCCGGGTGGTCCTGACCGAGCTACCGAGGCGTAACCGCGGCCGCGCCAGTACCGTCAGTGCCGTGGTGGACTTGGACGCGGCGATCGGATTCGTCGTCGCTCACGGTGACGCGGTGGACCGCGCCCGCCTCTCCCGGCTGCGTACCGGCGCTCCGGTGCCGCCCGAGGTGCTCGACGCCGCCGAGTCCGGGCAGGCGCCCGGCGGCGGCTGGCCCGCCGTCCTCGACGACGAGGTCGCCTCGATCGACGCGACCTGCTTCCGCCTGGCCGAGCTGGACGACCTCGGCGCGCTGGGCCGCCCCGCCGCCCGGCACGCGCTGGACTGGCTGGCCGCCCGGCAACTACCAGACGGCGGCTGGGACGAGGACCCCTCGCTGGCCGGGCTCGCCCCCGAGTGGGCCACCCCCGGTGATCCCGAGGCACGGCTCTACCAGACCGCGAACGCCGGGTTCTGGCTGACCGTGGCCGGCCTGGACGCGCGGGCCGCCGGTCCGCTCGACCACCGGGTCGGCGGCGCGTACGCCGGTGTGGTGCAGGCGGCGGCCCAGGCGCTCGCCGCGCAGCTCGCCCCGGACGGCAGCTGGCCGTCCTTCCTGCCCGCCGGCTGGCTCGCCGCCGCGGTGCTGCACCGCCAGCAGATGTACTACGAGTCCGCCCGCATCCAGGCGGTGCTGGCCGACCGGATCCCCCGGATGTCCCCGGCCGACGTGGCCTGGCTCGCCGCCACACTGCGCCGGGTCGAGGTGGGCGAGGAGCAATGGCTGCTGGTCTCCGCGCGCAGGCGGCTCGCCGAGACGCAGCGCAGCGACGGCGGCTGGGACAGCGACGACGGCCACCAGTTCGACGTGCACACCACACTGCGGGCGATCCGCGCGTGCCGCCCGCACACGCCCGAGGCACCGGTCTCCGGAGCGCCGTTCGTGGTGCCGCAGACCGCCGAGCTGCCCGCGTTGCCTGCGGTGCCGGCCCCGCGCCCGCGCCGGCTCCCCGCATCGCCGCCGCCCGCGCCCGACTCCGGGCCGCCCGCCTCCACGCCCGCGTCGCCTGCGCCCGTGTCTCCGCTGCCCGCCCCGGCTCGCCCGTTGACCGGCCCGGCCGAGGCATCTGTCGCATCGGCGGGTCTCGACCCCGATCCGTCGTCCCGCCAGGGCACAGAGCCGTCGGCAGGCCGCGATCCCGAACCTTCGGCGGGCTTCGGCTCCGACCTGTCGTCCAGTTTCGGCACCGACCCGTCGGCCGGACCGGGGATCGCGCCCGCGCTGTCGGACGGCGCGCCGGAGCTGTTTCCGGCCCGGGGTCTCGGGCCTGAGACCTGGTTCCGTCCGGACACCGGGTCGGATGCGATGCCCGGATCGGGAGCAGGGCCTGATCCGTCAGCCGGTGTTGAGGTGTCGGCCGGTCCGGACAGTGGGCAGGGACTGTGGTCCGCCTGGATCGTCACGCCCGATCTGCTCCCCGACGAGAGCACCGGGCCTGCTGCGCAGCTGGCACCGGAGCTGCTGTCCGGCCCGGTGCCGCCCGTTGTGCCTCCGCTGGTCATGCCGATGATCAACACCAGATCGGGGAAGTAGCGGCATCAAAGGTGCCGGGATACCGCCACTTCCCCGATCTGGCGTGTGCCCAGACCAGTACGGCGACCGGCGCGCCGCGAAGGCACGTCCGGTCAGCGCAGGTGCCCGTCTCCGGTCACCACGTACTTGGTGCTGGTCAGCTCCGGCAGACCCATCGGGCCGCGCGCGTGCAGCTTCTGCGTCGAGATGCCGATCTCCGCGCCGAAGCCGAACTCGCCGCCGTCGGTGAAACGGGTGGACGCGTTGACCATGACCGCTGCCGAGTCCACCCGGGCCACGAACTCCCGGGCCGCCCGCTGCGAGTCGGTGACGATCGCCTCGGTGTGGCCGGTGCCGTACCGGCGGATGTGCGCGACCGCCGCGTCGAGCGAGTCGACCACGGCGACGGAGATGTCGGCGGAGAGGTACTCGGTGCCGAAGTCCTCCTCGGTGGCCGGCACCACGGCGTCGGAGTGGGCGGCAACAGCGGGCGTGCCGTGCACCGTCACCCCGGCCTCGGCGAACGCGGCCAGCACGGCCGGCAGGAACGCGTCCGCCACGTCCCGGTGCACCAGCAGCGACTCGGCGGTGTTGCAGGTGGACAGGCGCTGGGTCTTGGCGTTCAACGTGATCGCCAGGGCCTTGCCGAGGTCGGCGGCGGCGTCCACGTAGACGTGGCAGTTGCCCACGCCGGTCTCGATCACCGGGACCGTCGACTCCTCGACCACGGCGCGGATCAGCGACGCGCCGCCGCGCGGGATCAGCACGTCGACCAGGCCGCGGGCGCGCATCAGCTCCTTCACCGAGTCGCGCGTGCTGGAGTCGAGCAGCTGCACCGCGTCCGCCGGCAGCCCGGCGCCGGAGACCGCGTCGCGCAGCACCGCGACCAGCGCGGCGTTGGAGTGGGCGGCCGACGAGGAGCCGCGCAGCAGCGCCGCGTTGCCGGACTTCAGGCAGATCCCGGCGGCGTCGACAGTCACGTTCGGCCGGCCTTCGTAGACGATGCCGACCACACCGAACGGCACCCGCACCTGGCGCAGCTCCAGACCGTTGGGCAGCGTCGAGCCGCGCACCACCTCGCCGACCGGGTCGGGCAGCGCGGCCATCTGGCGCAGCGCGTCGGCGATCGCCGCCACCCGGCCCTCGTCGAGCGCGAGCCGGTCCAGCACGGCCGCCGACAGCCCGGCCTCGCGCCCGGCCGCCAGGTCCGCCGCGTTCGCGGTCAGGATCTCCGGGGTACGCGCCACGAGCGCGTCGGCCATCGCGTGCAGCGCGGCGTCCTTGACGGTACGGGTGGCCGTGGCCAGGGCTTCCGCCGCGTCCCGGGCTCGCCGGGCCTGCTCGACGACGCTCATCGTGCGTACTCCTTCATCGGTGGGGCTCACAGCAGGACCAGGTCGTCGCGGTGGACGACCTCACGTTCGTACGCCGGGCCGAGCGCCGCGGCGAGTTCGGAGGTGGAGCGGCCGAGCAGGCCCGGCAGTTCCACCGCGTCGTAGTTGACCAGCCCTCGGGCCACCGGCGCGCCGGCGGTGTCGACCAGGTCCACCGGGTCCCCGGCGGTGAACGCGCCGTCGACGGCGGTGATGCCGGCGGGCAGCAGCGACTTGCGGCGGTCCACCACCGCCTGCACCGCGCCCGGGTCGAGGTGCAGGCGACCTCGGGGCGCGGTGGCGTGCGCCAGCCAGAACAGGCGCGCGGCGGGGCGGCGGCTGCTCGGGTGGAAGTACGTGCCGACCGGCTCCCCGGCCAGCGCCGGCGCGGCCAGCGGCGCGGCGGTCAGCACCACCGGGATGCCGAAGCCGGTGGCGATCCGGGCCGCCTCGACCTTCGTCACCATGCCGCCGGTGCCCACCCCGGCCCGGCCGGCCCCGCCGACGTCCACGCCCGCCAGGTCGCCCTCGCCGTGCACCTCGGTGATGCGGGTGCTGCCGGGGCGGGCCGGGTCGCCGGTCCAGAGCGCGTCGACGTCGGAGAGCAGCACCAGCAGGTCGGCGTCCACGAGCGCGGCGACGAGCGCGGCGAGGCGGTCGTTGTCGCCGAACCGGATCTCCTCGGTGGCCACCGTGTCGTTCTCGTTGACGATCGGCACGGCGCGCAGGTCGAGCAGCTTGCGCAGCGTCCGGTACGCGTTGCGGTAGTGCGCGCGCCGGGTCACGTCGTCCACGGTGAGCAGCACCTGCCCGACGGTGCGGCCGTGCCGGGCGAACGCGGCCGCGTACCGGCCGATCAGCAGGCCCTGGCCGACGCTGGCGGCGGCCTGCTGGGTGGCCAGGTCGCGCGGGCGCCGGGGCAGCCGCAGCGGGGCGAGCCCGGCGGCGATCGCGCCGGAGGAGACCAGCACCACCTCGCGTCCGGCGGCGGCGAGCCCGCCGAGCGTGTCGACGAGCGCGTCGACCCGGGCGTCGTCGAGGCCGCCCGTCGCGGTGGTCAGCGAGGACGAACCGATCTTGACCACGATCCGACGGGCCGAGGTGACTGCTTCGCGCACCCGACCATTCTGCGCGCTGCGGTCCGCCGCGCCGCGGCGCGTTCCCAAATCGTGGCAGCTCGCGGCCGGTGCTCCGACGGAGCTCACACGAAATCGGTTGCTCGTCGAACGAACAGTTTTGATCGTCCGGTTAGCGGCACACATCCGCGGATTCCGCTGCATAGCGTCTCGTTCATCACGAACGGGGGTTCACAGTGATAATTCCGAGGGCTCATCGTGCCTGGTGGCTGGCGCTGCTCGTCACCGTCGGCCTGGTCGCCGGGCTGACGCCGGTACTCGCCGGTCTCCGCGACGAGAAGGCGCCGGCCGTCCGGCGGGACGGCTACCGGCCGCACACGGTGCCACTCGCGGCGATTCCGTCGCGCGAGGGGATCGCGCCGCTGGTGGACGCCGGGCTGCACGACACCGGGAACGTTCGGATGTTCCGGATGCACGACCAGACCTGGGACCATCCGGTGGCGCAGGCCCAGTGGGGTCTGCAGAATCTGGCCGGCTGGCGGGCCACCCGCAAGCGGATCTACCTGGACCGGGCGATAGCGAACGCGCAGCGTAACGTCGATCGGCGCGTCGAGTCGCGCGGCGCCTGGTGGTATCCGTACGACTTCGAACTCACCCGGTGCAAGAAGCGTCCGCTGCTGAAGCCCAGGTGGTACAGCGGCATGTCGCAGGGCCAGCTGCTCAGTCTCTTCGTCGGGCTGTACGAGGAGACGCGCGACGAGAGGTGGAGGACCGCCGCGGACCGGACGTTCCAGAGCCTCACCCTGCCCGCCCGGGCCGACGAACCGTGGGCCACCTGGACCGATCGCGGCGGCTACCTGTGGCTGGAGGAGTATCCGGAGAACGACGACCCGCGTGGCGAGCAGGTGCTCAACGGGCACATCTTCTCCCTGTACGGCGTCTACGACTACTGGCGGCTCACCGGCGACGAGCGGGCCGCGGAGATCTTCGACGCCGCCGCCACCACGGTGCGCCGCTACCTGCCGACGAGGTTCCGGGTGGAGAACTGGGCCAGCCGGTACTCCATGAACTGCCGGCACTTCCACTCGAAGTACCACCAGGTCCACACCCGGCAGACCCTCAAGCTGTACGAGGTCACCCACGCGACCGTCTTCGCCGAGTACGCCGACACGCTGCGGGCGGACTACCCGGTACCGGACCTGACGGGCACCGTGCAGCTCGAACCCGGGACACACGTGGGCTACACGTACGACGCCAAGGGCGCCGTCACCGGCCGGCGGGCCGTCACGCTGGAGCGGCCGAGCCGGTTCGCTGCGGACGAGCGCATCCGGGTGCGCGGCCGCGGCATCCACTACCGGATCACCGAGGGCCCGCTGGCCGGCTACCTGGTGCCCGAGGAGCCCGGCCGGCGGGTCCTGCTCGGGGTGGCGGTCGAGCACCGCTACCAGCCCGCACGCGTGCTGACCGCCCAGCCCGGCACGTACACCGGCTACACCTACGACCGCAACGGCGCGGTGCTCGACGCCCGGAAGGTCACCTTCGCCGCCGTGACGGAGTTGACGCTCGGCGGCACCGCCTGGGTCAACGGGGAATTCAGCTACCACGTGAGCGGTGGTGAGCTGGGCGGCTACTGGCTGGCGGCCCGGGGAGACCTCGCCATCGCCACGCTCGCCGGCTGAGGCCCCTTATCGTGGCTTCCCGTGACACCTGACGAGTACGTCGAGGCGGTGCTGTCGCTGGTCGAGCGGATCCCGCCGGGGCGGGTGATGTCGTACGGGGCGGTGGCCGACGCGCTGGCCGAGCGCTCGGGGCGGGCGTCGCCGCGACTGGTCGGCTCGATCATGGCGCGGCACGGTGGCGGGGTGCCGTGGCACCGGGTGGTGAACGCGGCCGGCCGGATGCCGCCGGGGCACGAGCGCAAGGCCCGGGAACGGCTGCTCGCCGAGGGGTGCCCGCTGCGCGGGGACCGGGTGGACCTGGCGGCGGCGTCCTGGTCGCCGGAGGAGGGGATGTGACGCCGGCCATAACGTGAGTAGCATTCGGCTCCATGACAGCTTCGGGCCTGCCCCGCCGGGTGCACCTCGGGTACGCGCTGGGTTCCCTGGTCACCGGCGCGTTCGGCACCGTGCCCGGGCTGCTCCTGCTGCCGTATCTCACCGACACGCTCGGCGTCGCCGCCGGGCTGGCCGCGCTGCTGGTGCTGCTGCCGAAGGCGTGGGACGTGCTGGTCAACCCGGTCGCCGGGCGGATCTCCGACCGGACCCGCTCCCGCTGGGGCGCGCGCCGGCCGTACCTGCTCGGCGGCGGGCTGGCGCTCGCCGTGCTGTTCGCCTCGATCTTCGCCGCGCCGTTCGCGAACGGTCCGGCCGCCGCCGCGTACGTGGCCCTGGCGTTCCTGGCCACCGCCACCGCGTTCGCGTTCTTCCAGGTGCCGTACGTGGCCATGCCGGCCGAGCTGACCGCCGACCCGGCGGAGCGTACCCGGCTGATGACCTGGCGGATCGCGGTGCTGGCGCTGGCCATCCTGGTCTCCGGCGCGGTGGCCCCGGCGGTGGTGACCGCGGGCGGCGACGGCGTGCCCGGCCACCGGTGGATGGGCCTGTTCGTCGCCGCGCTGATCGTCGCCGGCACCGTCGGCGTGTTCCTGGGCACCCGCTCCGCGCCGACCGGCACCGTGGGGGAGAGCGAGCCGAGCCTGCGCGCGCAGCTCGCCGTCGCCACCGGCAACCGGCCGTTCCGGGCGCTGCTGATCTGCTTCGTGATCCAGTCCGCCGGGGTGGCCACCGTGCTGGCCGGGGTGAAGTACTTCGCCGACCAGGTGCTGCGGGAGCCGGACAGCGGTCCGACGCTGCTGTTCGCCTGCTTCGTCGCGCCCGCGCTGCTGGTCATGCCGCTGTGGTCCCGGGCCGGTGCCCGGCTGGGCAAGCGGACGTCGCTGGTCGCCGCGTCGCTGATCTTCGCGGTGGGCGCGCTGGCCCTGGTCGCCGCGCCCGCGCTACCCGCCGCCGCGGCCTACGCCGTGGTCGCGGTGATCGGCGTCGGGTACGCGGGCCAGCAGGTGTTCGCGCTGGCCATGCTGCCGGACTGCATCGCGTACGACACGGCGCGCACCGGGCGGCGGCAGGCCGGGGTGTTCACCGGGCTGTGGACCGCCGGGGAGACGTTCGGGCTGGCGCTGGGGCCGGGCATCTACGGGCTGGTGCTCCAGCTCTCCGGTTACGTCTCCTCGTCCACCGGAACCGCCGCCGTTCAGTCCGGCACGGCTCGGCTCGGCGTGCTGCTCGGCTTCACCGTGCTGCCCGCCCTGCTGGTGGCGGTCCCGCTGGTGCTGCTGCGCGGCTACACCCTGACCCCGGCCCAGCTGGCCACCGCCGCACCCGTGGTCGATGACGCCGCGCCGGCCGCGCGGGCGTGAGCACCGGCCCGTCCCACGAGAGGAACCACCCGATGACCGACACGGCAGGCGGAGGCGCGCTGCCCGCGCGGGGGATGCCCGCGGCGGACGTACTGGGCGAGATCCGCGCGCTGCGGGCCGCCGACCGGCCGACCCACGGCGGCCGGCTGTTCGCGTACGTCTACGACCCCGGCGTGGCCGGGCTGGACGACCTGGCGCAGGCCGCGTACGCGGAGAGCGCGCACGTCAACGGCCTCGACCCGACCGCGTTCCCGTCGCTGCTGGCGATGGAGAACGCGCTCGTCGGCGCCGCCGCCCGGCTGCTCGGCGGCGGGCCCGGCACCGGCGCGCCGGACGTGGTCGGCAGCGTCACCAGCGGCGGCACCGAGTCGCTGCTGCTCGCCGTCAAGGCGGCCCGGGACTCCCGCCCCGATCTCGCCGAGCCGCGGATCGTGGTGCCTGCGAGCGGGCACGCGGCGTTCGCCAAGGCGGCGCACTACCTGCGGGTCGCGCTCGACACCGTGCCCGTCGACCCGGTGACGCTGCGGCCGGACGTGGCGGCGGTGGCCGCCGCGATCCGCCCGGAGACCGTGCTGGTGGTGGCGTCCGCCCCGTCGTACGCGCACGGGGTGGTCGACCCGGTGGCGGAGATCGCCGCCGTCGCGCAGGCCGCCGGGGTGCGCTGCCACGTGGACGCCTGCTTCGGCGGCTGGGCGCTGCCCTGGCTGCGCCGGCTCGGCGCGCCGGTGCCGCCGTTCGACTTCGCCGTGCCGGGGGTCACCTCGATCTCGGTCGACCTGCACAAGTACGCGTACGCGCCGAAGGGCGTCTCGGTGCTGCTGCACCGCGATCCGGCGCTGCGCGCCGCGCAGTTCTTCGCGTACGCGGACTGGCCCGGGTACACGATGGTCAACCCGGTGATCGCCTCCACCCGCTCCGGTGGGCCGATCGCCGCCGCGTACGCCACACTCCGCCACCTCGGCGAGGACGGCTACCTGCGGCTGGCCGCCGCCACCCGGGACGCGGTCGCCGGACTGGCCGACACGGTACGGGCCACCGGCGGCCTGCGGCTGATGGCCGAACCGGAGACCACGGTGGTCTGCTTCACCAGCGACGACCCGGGGCTCGACCTGTTCGTGCTGGTCGACGAGCTGACCGAGCGTGGCTGGCACACCCAGCCCCAGCTCACGTACGCCGATCTGCCGGCCAGTGTCCACCTCACGGTGACCGCGGCGGTGGCGCCCCGGGTGGCCGAGTTCGGTCCGGCGTTGGCCGAGGCGGTCGCGGCGGCCCGCGCCGCCGGGCCGGTGGTGCTGCCGCCGGAGCTGCTGGCGCTGGCCGGCAGCCTCACGCCGGAGGCCCTCACCCCGGAGCTGGTGGCGGGGCTGGCCGGCGGGCTCGGCCTGGCCGGCGGCGCCGGTGTGCCGGACCGGATGGCGATGGTGAACACGCTGCTCGACGCCGCCCCGGCGCGGCTGCGGGAACGGCTGCTCGCCGAGTTCGTCGGGCTGCTCCAGCGTCCCGCCTGGTGACGGGAGGCTCGTCCGTTCGTCGGAGAAGTCGGGCGTTTCGGCGACCGGAACCCGTGTCCGTCCCTGCCTAGCATCAGGGCACATCGATGACACGGGGAGTGTTTACATGATCACCGCTAAGTCACCACCTGTCCGCCGGCTCGTCGCAGTGGTAGCGGCGGGGGCGATGGTCGGCCTGGCGCCGGCCGGTACCGCCCCGGCCGCGCCACCGGGCCCGGACCGCAGCGCCGACGTCTCAGTCGTGGACCCCGGGTGGACGCCCGACCCGCTGACCGACGGGGTGCCGCAACTGCCCTCGCGGGACGTGGCGAAGACCAAGGAGCAGCAGCGACGGGAGCGGGCGAGCGGCGCCATCGCCGCCGCCACGTACGCCCGCGACGGGCACCTGCCGAAGCCGCTGCCGCTCGCCGCCCAGCCCACGAACAGCAACCCGGCGCCGCTCGTCGACCGGGGACTGCACGACGCGCAGGGCGTCCGCATGTTCAGCTTCGCCGGGAAGACCTGGAACCACCCGGTCGGCCAGGCGCAGTGGGGCCTGAGCAACCTGGCCGCCTACCGGACCAGCGGCGACAAGCGGTTCCTCGACCGGGCCGTCGCCAACGCCCAGCGCAACATCGACCGCCGGGTCGAGTCGCGGGGCGCCTGGTGGTACCCGTACGACTTCGACCTGAGCCGCTGCGCGGGCCGTCCGCTGCAGCGCGCCCCCTGGTACAGCGGGATGGCACAGGGCGAGATGCTGAGCCTCTTCGTCGGCCTCGCCGAGATCACCGGCGAGGCGAAGTGGCGGACGGCGGCGGACCAGACGTTCCTGAGCCTGACGCTGCCGGTCGTCTCCAACGCGCCCTGGGCGAGCTGGGTCGACCCCAACGGCTATCTGTGGCTGGAGGAGTACCCGGTGACCTTCGGCACCACCGGGGAACGCGTCCTCAACGGGCACACCTTCGCCCTCTACGGCGTGTACGACTACTGGCGGCTCACCGGCGACGAGCGGGCGGTGGCGGTCTTCGACGGCGCGGCGAGCACCGTCCGGCGGTACCTGCCGACCCACTTCCGGGTCACCCGGTGGGCCAGCAACTACTCGATGGGCTGCGCACAGCCGCACGTGAAGTACCACCAGGTCCACACCGCGCAGAACCTCAAGCTGTACGAGATGACCACGTCGGCCGTCTTCGCCACGTACGCGTACCTGCTGCGCTCGGACTACCCGGTGCCCGCCGTCAACGGCGCCGTGTCGTTCGCCGCCGGCACCCACGTCGGCTACACCTTCTCCAGCACCGGGGCCGTCAAGAGCCAGAAGACGCTCAAGCTCGCCCGGGCCTCCGGCGCCCAGGCGAGCCAGCGGGTCCGCGTGTACGGCCGGGGCATCTACTACCAGATCGCCAACGGCGCGCTCGCCGGTTACCTCGTTCCCGAGGCGTACGGGCAGCGCGTCCTGCTCGGCAAGGCGGTCGAGCACCGGTACAACCCGACCCGGACGCTCTCCTTTCAGCCGGGCACCTACACCGGCTACGCGTACGACGCGGCGGGCAACGTGACCGGCTCCAAGCGGCTCACGTTCCCGTCCGCCTCGATCGCGCCGCTGGGCGCCACCGCCTGGGTGAACGGGCGGCTCAGCTACCAGGTCACCGCCGGGGCGTACGTCGGTTACTGGCTGCCCCACACCACCGGGCTGGCCTTCACCTGAGCCTGAGCAACGTGCGGCCCGCCCGGAGTCCGGGCGGGCCGCGGTGTGCGGTGGCTCAGTCGGTGGCGCGGACGTTGAACGTCGTGCTGTTGTCCGCCGGGTCGACGTCCGCCACCGGCTCGCTCGCGTAGACGGCCGCCACGGTGAACGAGCCGCTGCCCAGCGCGCCGGCCGGGGTCCCGGCCGGAGCCCGCAGGACGACGTCGAACGTGCGCTCCTCGCCCGGCATGAACCGGCCGCCGGGGACGTCGAACCAGTCCGGGAAGCTGGGCAGGTCCTGCGGGTCGGTGGCCCACACCTCGACCCCGGCGGGCAGGCTCGCCCGCACGTCGAGCCGGAACGACGGGGCGTCGTTGCCGTAGCGCACTGTCACCGGCGTCCGGCCCAGCAGGGCCCCGTCGGCCTGGCGGGTGAGCGTCACGTCGCCACCGCTGATGGTCAGGTCCGTCTCGGTGGCCTGCCGGTAGACGCGCGGGTTGCGGACGCTGCCCGAGGTGGACCGGAACACGGTCCGGAAGGAGTCCCGGTCCGACACCCCACCGTCCGGCACCACCGCGACCGAGCCGCCCAGGGCGGTCATCGGGTAGGCGCGCGCAGTCGTCCACACCTGGAAGTCGAGGCGGACGGTCACGCTCGCGCCGGCCGCGACCCGGCCGCCGTAGCTCTCGACGACCCGGCGGTTCTGCTCCATCCCCACGGTGAACCAGGGCGAGCCGTTGTCGAGGCCGGCGAAGGAGCCACCGGCCGGCTCGGTGATGCGCAGGCCGGCGGTGGCGTCGGCCCGGCCCCGGTTGCTGATCGTCGTGGTCAGCGTCCCGACGTACCCCTTGTCGGTCGGCGTCAGCACCAGCGTCTCGGTGTCGACGGTCAGCCGCGCCGTGGTGCCGCCGGCCGCGGCGGCCGGCGCGGCCGGCGCGAACAGCGCCGCCGCCCCGGCGAGCAGCGCGGCGGCCACCCGTGTGGTCCGTGTGGTCATGACAGGTCCTCCGTGATCCCCGTGGTGGGCGGCGGTGGTTCCGTCCGCCCGACAGTGGTGACACACGCCGGCACCGCTGATCGTTGCGCGGGTGCCCTGTCGGGGGTACGACACCGGAACGCGGCCGCGGACGCTGTGGTTGACTGGCACCTCGGGGAACTGCGAGGGAGGCCAGAGATGCAGGTGCCGGCCGTGCTCGGCGAGCCGATCCGGTTCGTGCTGAACTGGGGCCGCCGCTACTCGCTCTGGGTGTTCAACTTCGGCCTGGCCTGCTGCGCCATCGAGTTCATCGCCACCAGCATGGGCCGGCACGACTTCATGCGGCTCGGCGTGATCCCGTTCGCCCACGGGCCCCGGCAGGCCGACCTGATGGTGGTCAGCGGCACCGTCACCGACAAGATGGCCCCGGCGGTCAAGCGGCTCTACGACCAGATGCCCGAACCGAAGTACGTCATCTCGTTCGGGGCCTGCTCCAACTGCGGCGGCCCGTACTGGGACTCCTACTCGGTGACGAAGGGCGTCGACCAGCTCATCCCGGTCGACGTGTACGTGCCCGGCTGCCCGCCCCGGCCGGAGGCGCTGCTGCACGGCATCCTGCGCCTCCAGGAGAAGATCGCCGCCGAGCAGTCCGGCATCGGCGGCGTGCCCCGGCCCGACGCGCTCACCTCACCGGCGGACGCCGTCGCGCGGCCGGTGGAGGCGCTCACCGCACCCCCGGTACGTCCGCCGGTCGGCTGAACCGTCGGGTGGCGGCGCGGGGCTAGCCTGCGGCTCATGACCGACCTCGCGGAGAAGCGCTCCGCATTCATCATCGACGTGCTGACCGAGGAGTTCGGCGCGTCCATGGCGATCGACCCGGCGGCGTTCCGCCGCAAGTTCCGCAAGATGGCGGCGTCACCGTTCGCCTTCTACCGGGGCAGCGCCGCGCTGTTCTACGCCGACCAGCGCGGCGACTTCGGCAGCGATCGGTTCCTCGACGAGCGGACCAGCCGGGTGTGGATCCACGGCGACCTGCACGCCGAGAACTTCGGCACCTACATGAACGCCTCCGGGCAGCTCGTGTTCAACGTCAACGACTTCGACGAGGCGTACGTCGGGCCGTTCACCTGGGACCTGAAGCGCTTCGCCGCGAGCGTGGCGCTGCTCGGCTACGCCAAGGCGCTCTCCGACCGGGTGATCGGCGAGCTGGTGACCGGCTTCGCCCGGTCGTACCTGGCCGAACTGCGGGCCATCGCCGCGGGCGGGGACGACGCGATCGGCTCGATCACGCTCGACAACGCCGACGGTGTGCTGCGCCGGGTGCTCCAGCAGGCGCGGCTGAACACCCGGGTGGACCTGCTGGCCGCGCAGACCACGATCGACAACTACGAGCGCCGGTTCTCCCTCGGCGACGGCGTGCACGAGATCGACGACGCCACCCGGGAGACGGTCTGCGCGGCGTTCGCCGACTACCTGCACACGCTGCCGGAGTCGGCCACCCGGATGCGCCCGGTCGCCACCGGCATCAAGGACGTGGTGCTGCGCAAGGGCGTCGGCATCGGGTCGGCCGGGCTGCCGTCGTACAACCTGCTGCTGGAGGGGCACACCCAGGCGCTGGAGAACGACGTCGTCATCTACATGAAGCAGGCGCAGGTGCCGGCCGTGGCGCGGTACGTCGACGACGAGCGGGTCCGCTCGTACTTCCGGCACCAGGGGCACCGCACCGCCGAGTCGCAGCGCGCGTTGCAGGCGCACGCCGACCCGTGGCTGGGCTTCACCGAGCTGGACGGCGTCGGGCAGCTCGTCGCCGAGGTGTCCCCGTACGCGGCGGACCTCGACTGGGCCGACGTGAACGAGCCGGAGGAACTGGCGGGCGTGCTCGCCGACCTGGGCCGGGCGGTGGCCCGGATGCACTCGGTCGCCGACGACGAGTCCAGCCACGACCTGGTCGACTACTCGACCGAGGAGGCGATCGTCGCGGTCGTCGACGCCGACCCCGACGGGTTCGTCGACTACCTGGTCGACTTCGGGCACCGGTACGGGATCCGGGCGCGCGAGGACCACCAGCTCTTCGTGGACCTGTTCCGCAACGGCCGGCTACCCGGCATCTGAGGGGCCGGGGCGCCGGTCCGGCGCCCCGCCTCACTGCGTGAAGTCGAGCACCGCCTTGATGTCCTCACCGACCGAGGCGTACGCCTGCCGGTAGCTCGACAGCGGCACCCGGCGGGTGATCAGCGAGGTCAGCCACGACTGTTCGGCCTGGGCGAGCGCCTCGGCGGCCATCTCCCAGTGCCGCCGGCCGGCGTTCACCGAGCCGAACACCACGTTGTTCTCCAGCACCAGCTCCCGGTTGAGCGCTCCGGCGTCGAAGTTGATCGTCCGGCCGCCGCTGGACACGCCGGTCAGGCAGACGATGCCGGTGGGCGCGGCCTTGCACATGGCGTCGAGCACCACAGTGGGTGCGCCGGTGCACTCGATCACCACGTCCGGCTTGACGTCCAGCTCGGGCACCGTCGACGTGTGGTACGTCGCTCCCAGCGCCCGGACCAGCTCCGGCTTCGGCCCGGTGGTGTTGCGGTCCAGCACGTGCACCGTCAGCCCACGCTGGCTACCGAGCAGCGCGGCCAGCAGCCCGATCGGCCCGGCGCCGGTGACCAGCACCGTCATCGGTTTCCACTCGGCCCGGCGGCCGATCCGCTCGATGTGGTCCCACGCCTTCGCCACCACGCTCGTCGGTTCCAGCAGCACGCCGACCGAGGCGAGCGCCGGGTCCAGGCCGACGGCGAACTTGGGCTGCAACCGCCAGCGTTCCCGGGCGAAACCGGGCAGGGCCTTGATGCCGTGCTCGGTGTACTGACCGTTGCGGCACATGTCCCACTCGTCCACCGCGCAGTTCGCGCACGGCACCGGGTCGGGGTGGCGGACCACGCCGGCGACCAGGTCGCCGATCTGCAACGTGCCGGTCGGGTCTTCCAGCACGCGGCCCAGCGACTCGTGCCCGAGCACCAGCCGCTCCTGGCCCGGCGGCGCCTCGCCGTACTCGCCGGCCACGATCTCGTGGTCGGTGCCGCAGACACCCACCGCCAGCGCCTCGACCAGGATCGCGCCCTCCTCGGGCGGCGGCTCGGGCCAGTCCTCGGCGAGCCGCAGCGAATCCGGGACACCGGGGGTCACAGTCACAGCGCGCACGGACCTCATCTTTCCGCGCGCTGCCGCCGCCCGTCCGGCAAAGCGGCGATCCCGGCACGGACGGCCCGACCCGGCCGGCAGCCGTCGGCCATAGGATCAGCGCATGACTCCGGAAGAGGTCGGCCGGCGAGTGGTCGCGCTGCTCGCGCCCGTCGAGGCCACCGCGTCCGTGTCCGGCGGTCAGGGGTACGCCCGCGCCACCGTCGACGTACCCCTGGCGAGCTGGGCGGACGCGGTGCGTGCGGCACGCGACGACGCCGAGCTGGATCTCGACTTCCTGGACTGGCTGTCGGCGGTGGACGAGCTGGCCGACGGCTTCGACGTGGTGCTGCACCTCTGGTCGGTCCGGCACCGGCACGGGCTGCTGCTGCGTACCCGGGTGCCCCGGGACACGCCTGTCGTCGCGTCGGTGGTCGACCTGTTCCCCGGCGCCGCGTGGCACGAGCGCGAGACGCACGAGATGTTCGGCATCGACTTCGCCGGCCACGGCGAGCTGCGTCCGTTGCTGCTGCCACCGGAGTTCGAGGGGCACCCGCTGCGCAAGGAGTTCGTCCTCGCCTCCCGGGTCGCCAAGCCGTGGCCCGGTGCGAAGGAGCCGGGCGAGTCGGAGGCGGGCGGCGGCCGCCGGCCGGTCCGGCCGCCGGGCGTGCCCGCGCCGGGTGAGTGGGGCACGACGCCCACGCCGGCGGGTGCGGCGGGCGCGGGTGAGGGCCCCCGAGGGGGTACGCCGGCGCGTCCGGCCCGGGAACGCCCGGCGCGGCCCGCTCCGGGGGAGCATCCGGCGCGCCCTGCTGCCGCTGAGCGTCCGGTACGGCCTGCTCCTGGCGAGCGTCCGGCTCGGCCTGCTGCCGCTGAGCGTCCGGCGCGGCCGACCGCCGGGGATGCTCCGGAGCGGCCTGCTTCCGGGGAGGCCGGGCCGGGGTCCGGTGCTGCTCCGGGGGCCGACGAGGCGGGTCCGCTCGGTCGGCCGTTGCCGGGAGAGCGGCCGACCGGGCCGCCCCGGCAGGAGCCGGAGCCCGACGCGGCGGGGGAGAGCTGATGCCGGACTGGTTGGAGCTGGTCCTGCGCGTGGCGGGGGTGCTCGTCGCGTTCCTCACGCTGCCGCTGATCGTCGGCCAGGCCGAGCACAAGGTGATGGCGCACATGCAGGGCCGCCTGGGCCCGATGTACGCGGGCGGCTTCCACGGCTGGGCGCAACTGGTCGCGGACGGCATCAAGTTCGTGCAGAAGGAGGACGTCACGCCGCGCGACGCGGACCGTCCGGTGTTCCGGCTGGCGCCCGCAGTGGCGCTGGTGCCGTACCTGCTGGTGCTGCTCGTCATCCCGCTCGGGCCGGGTGACCTGGTCGCCCAGCCGCTCGACATCGGCCTGTTCTTCGTACTCGCCGTGGTGGGTGTCGGCGTGTTGGCCGTGCTCATGTCCGCGTGGGCGTCGGCGAACAAGTACAGCCTGCTCGGCGGGCTGCGCGGCGCGGCCCAGCTGCTCGGGTACGAGCTGCCGCTGGTGCTGGCCGCCGCCTCGGTGGCGATGGCGGCCGGCACGCTCAGCCTGCCCGGCATCGTGGAGGCGTGGCAGCCGTGGTGGCTGCTGTGGCAGGCCCCGGCTATGGTGATCTTCTTCGTGGCGGGGCTGGCCGAGATCCGCCGCCCGCCGTTCGACATGCCGGTGGCCGACTCCGAGCTGGTCTTCGGCTACATGACCGAGTACACCGGCCTGCGGTTCGCGTTCTTCCTGCTCGCCGAGTACGTGGGCATCGTGGTGATCGCGGCGCTGACCACTGTGCTGTTCCTCGGCGGCTGGCAGGGCCCGTTCGCCGATGCGCAGCTCGGCTGGCTGTGGACGCTGCTGAAGGTCTTCGCCGTCGCCTTCGTGATCATCTGGCTGCGGGTGAGCTACCCGAGGCTGCGCGAGGACCAGCTCCAGCGCCTCTGCTGGCTGGTCCTGGTCCCCCTGGCCCTGGCCCAGTTGGTCCTCACCGCCGCAGTCCGCCTGGCCCTGTAACCCACCCGCCCCCTCCGCCCCCTCACCTCGGCGATCTTGCACCTTCTGCCCCAGTAAAAGGGGCAAAGGGCCCAAGTTTGGGGCCCAAAGTGCAAGATCGCCGGGGGCGGGGTGGGGTGGGGTGGGGTGGGTCAGTGCAACGGGGTGTGGGAGGGGTCTACGCGCTCGGACTCGGGTGGGGGCGGGGGTGGGGTGCCGTCGCCGAAGGGGCGGCCGCCCAACTCCTCCCGGCCGTGCGGGGTGAGCCAGTTGCTCAGGTCGGGGCCGAGCGGCACGATGCCCGTCGGGTTGATGTCCCGGTGGACCTCGTAGTAGTGCCGCTTGATGTGGACGAAGTCGATCGTGTCGCCGAACCCGGGCGTGGTGAACAGGTCCCGCGCGTACGCCCACAGCACCGGCATCTCGCTGAGCTTCTGCCGATTGCACTTGAAGTGCCCGTGGTAGACCGGGTCGAAGCGGACGAGCGTGGTGAACAGCCGTACGTCCGCCTCGGTGATGGTGTCGCCGACCAGGTACCGCTGACCGGCCAGGCGCTCGCTGAGCCAGTCCAGCCGGTCGAACAGCCTGTGGTACGCCTTGTCGTAGGCCTCCTGGCTGCCGGCGAAGCCGCACCGGTACACGCCGTTGTTGACGTCCGCGAAGACGACAGCGTTCACCTCGTCGATCTCGCCGCGCAGCGGTTCCGGGTAGAGGTCCGGCGCGCCCGGCCGGTGGTACGCCGTCCACTCGGTCGTGAGGTCCAGGCTCATCTGCGCGTAGTCGTTCGTCACCACCTGCCCGGTGGGCACGTCGACGAGCGCCGGCACGGTGATGCCGCGCTCGTAGCCGGGGAAGCGGGCGAAGTAGGCGTCGGCCAGCCGCTCGATGCCGAGTACCGGGTCCTTGCCGTCCGGGTCGAGGTCGAACGTCCAGCTCCGCTTGTCGTGGGTGGGCCCGGCCACGGCCATCGAGATGGCGTCCTCCAGCCCCAGCAGGCGTCTGATGATGATCAGCCGGTTGGCCCAGGGGCAGGCCCGGCTGACCGCCAGCCGGTAGCGCCCCGGTTCCACCGGCCAGCCGTCCCGCTCGTCCGCGGTGATCCGGGTGGCGATGTAGCGCTGATCCCGGGTGAACTCGCCACCCGGCTCCACGTATTTGCCGCCGGTCCGGTCCAGGACCTCGTCGTCGCTGCCCACACCCACCTCCGAGTTCGCTTCTCGTTCCCCATCATTGTCGCTCCGGCCGCTCCCGGCAGGGCGAGTGCGTCACCGAGGGGCATAGGCTGCCCGCCGTGACCGATGTGGAGGCGGCAGCCCGGCGTTTCGTCGCCGACGTGTGGAACGCGGGGCGCGAGGAGAGCGCGTACGAGCTGGTGGCGGCGGACTGCCCGGGCCTGGGCGGCACCGGCCCGGCGGCGATGCTGGCGTGGCACCGGGACCGGCGGGCGTCGTTCCCCGACCTGCGCTACAAGATCGTCGACGTGGTCGCGACCGGTACGCGGGTGGCGGTGCGGTGGCGGGCCGCCGGCACCCAGGCGGGCCAGTTCGGTCCGGTGCCGCCGACCGGCCGCGTGGTCAGCTACTCCGGTGCCACGTTCCTGCGCTTCGACGACGACGGGCGGATCGTGGACGTGTGGAGCGTCAACGAGCTGTTCCAGGTGCTCCAGCAGCTCGGCGTGGAGATGCTTCCCCCGCTCAGACCCGGCGAGGCGTGATCCGGCTGATCGGCAGGTTCACCGGGAACGGCTCGCCGGTGTCGACGAACTTCGTCCACCGGCCGGTCTCCGTGTAGACCTCGTGCACCGGATCGATCTTGTAGGTGTAGACGACGATGCCCTCGTCCTCGATCTCGATCCGCCAGTGGAACGGGATCCCGGCCTGCGCGTAGAGGGCCGGCTTGAGTACCCGGTCGATGGACCGGGTGCTGGGCGAGACGATCTCCACGGCGAGCACCACCTCGTGCGGCTCGTACCGGGACGGCTCGCGTGCCGCGGCGGTAGCGGTGGTGACCAGCACGTCCGGGATGAAGGAGCGGGTGCGGTTGATGCGCACCTCCACACCCTGGGTCACGTCGTACCCGTCGGGGCAGTCCTCGTCGAGCGCGACGCCGAGCAGCATCGCGATGCTCTGGTGCATCCGGGTGGGGGAGGGGGGGCATGAGCAGTACTCCATCGAGCAGTTCGCGGCGGCGACCGTCCTCCGGCAGCGCGTCCAGATCGTCGGTCGTCCACCCGCCCTCGGGGGGGTAGTCGCTCTCCAGCGCGGCGGTCATCGGTGAGCCCTTCCCGGTGCGTTTTCTCCCCGCGCTCACGATACCGCCGCCAAGAGTCGGGGGGTGGTCGCGCGCGCCCGGGTCACAGGGCAGGATGGGCGGCATGAGCGAGCACGGTGGAGTGCCCGGCGGGGGCCTGGTGAAGGGCCTGGCGGTCACGTTGAAGACGATGACCCGCCGCTCGACCACCCAGCAGTACCCGGACGTCGAGCCTGAGCTGCCGCCCCGCTCCCGTGGCGTGATCGCGCTGCTGGAGGAGAACTGCACCGTCTGCATGCTCTGCGCCCGCGAGTGCCCGGACTGGTGCATCTACATCGACTCGCACAAGGAGGAGGTGGCGGTGCCCGGCGCCGCCCGCCCCCGCCAGCGCAACGTGCTCGACAAGTTCGACATCGACTTCTCGCTCTGCATGTACTGCGGCATCTGCGTCGAGGTCTGCCCGTTCGACGCGCTCTACTGGTCGCCCGAGTTCGAGTACGCCGAGTACGACATCAAGAACCTGCTGCACGACAAGGACCACCTGGGCGAGTGGATGGCCACCGTGCCGCCGCCGCCGGCTCACGACCCGCTCGGCGACCCCTCCAAGGAGGAGACCACCGCCGCCCGGAAGGCGGCGGGTCCGTCGGCCCGCCCGGCTCCTTCCCGGGTACGCCCCGACGCCGCCACCGATCCGGGCGGAGGCGCTGCCTCATGACCGGTGCGGACGTCCTGCTGCTGGCGCTGGGCGCGGTGGCGGTGGGCGCGGGTGCGCTGGTGGTCGCTACCCGCCACCTGGTTCGGGCCGGGCTGTGGCTGGTGGTGTGCCTGGGCGCGCTGGCCGGTGACTACCTGGTGCTGACGGCCGAGCTGGTGGCCTGGGTGCAGGTGCTCATCTACGTCGGCGCGGTGGTGGTGCTGCTGCTGTTCGCGGTGATGCTGACCCGTGCGCCGATCGGCCCGTCGGACGACCTGGACCGGCCGGGCTGGGCCGCAGCGCTCGTCGGCGCGGGCAGCGGCCTGGGCCTGGCGGTGCTGCTGATCGACGCGTTCCGCTGGTCCCGGGTGGACCTGCCGGCCGCGGGCACCGCCGAGCGCCTCGGCGAGCAGATCTTCCGTTCCTGGGTGCTGCCGTTCGAGGTGCTGTCGGTGCTGCTGCTGGCCGCGCTGGTCGGCGCGATCGTGCTGTCCCGCCCCGACATCGGCCGACCGGCCGCCGACGAGGGCGGGCGCCGGTGAGGCCGGTCATCCCGTACGTCACCGCCGCGCTGCTGTTCGGCCTCGGCGTGTACGGCGTGCTGCGCCGCCGCAACGCCGTCCTGGTGCTGATGGCGGTGGAGCTGATGCTGAACGCGGTGAACCTGGTGCTGGTCACCGCCGACACCACAGTCAAGGCCGTGCTGCCGCACTCCGGGCAGGTGTTCGCGCTGTTCGTGATCGTGCTCGCCGCCGCCGAGATCGGTGTCGGGCTCGCCATCGTGCTCCAGCTCTACCGGCTGCGCGCCAGCGTCACAGTCGACGACGTGCCGCTGGCCGAGCCGGCACCCCCGGTCGCGGCGGCCCCGGCCGGGCTGCCGACGCCGGGGGCGCCGGGCACGGAAGGTGCGGTCCGGTGAGCACGCCGACGCTCTGGCTCGCGGCGGTGCTGCCGGCCGCCCCACTCGTCGCCGGGCTGCTCGGCCTGCTGCTGCCGCCCGCCCCGGGTCAGGACCGGGCGTCGGCACGGCGGTCGGCGGTCGCGCTGGGTGTGGCCGGGGCGGCGGTGTCGCTGCTGGCCGCGCTGGCGCTGCTGGTCCGCGTGGACGCCCCGGTCGAGGCGTCCACCACCTGGGTCGATCTGGGCGGGCTGCGGGTCACGCTGGGACTGCGGCTGGACGGCGTGGCGGTGCTCGTCGCCACCGCCGTCGCGGCTGTCGCGCTGGCCGTGCAGGTCTACTCGATCGGCTACCTGCGCCGGGGCCCGCACGACGACGTGGACGTCGACCACCGCTACCCGCCGTACGCGGCCCAGCTCAGCCTCTTCACCGCCGCGATGCTCACCGTGGTGGTGTCCGGTGACCTGATCATGCTGCTGGTCGGCTGGGAGGTGATGGGCGTCTGCTCGTACCTGCTCATCGCTCACGACCGGCGGCTGCCCGAGGCACCCGGCGCGGCGGTGAAGGCGTTCCTGGTCACCCGCGTGGGTGACGTCGGCTTCCTGCTCGGCATCGCGCTGCTCGGCGTGGGCGCGGGCAGCTTCCGGATCGCCGACGTGCTGGCGCACGACTACGGCACCGGCACGCTCACCGCCGCCTGTCTGCTGCTGCTCGCCGGGGTGGCGGGCAAGAGCGCCCAGTTCCCGCTGCACACCTGGCTGCCGGACGCGATGGCCGGTCCGACGCCGGTGTCCGCGCTGATCCACGCCGCGACGATGGTCGCCGCCGGGGTGTACGCGGTGGCCCGCCTGTTCCCGCTGTTCGAGCGCGCACCGGCCGCGCTCGCCGTGCTGGGCGTGATGGCCGCGATCACCATGCTGCTGGGCGCGTTCGCCGCCACCGCGCAGGACGACATCAAGCGGGTGCTCGCCTGGTCCACGGTCTCGCAGATCGGCTACATGACCGGCGCGCTGGCGGTCGGCGCACCCGCTGCCGCGCTGTTCCACCTGCTCACCCACGCCGCGTTCAAGGCGCTGCTGTTCCTCGCCGCCGGTGCGGTGATCCACGCCGTCGGCACCACGCTGATGTCCCGGATGGGCGGCCTGCGTACCGCTATGCCGGTGACGTTCTGGTGCATGGTGGTCGGCCTCGGCGCGCTCGCCGGCGTACCCCCGCTCTCGGGTTTCTGGAGCAAGGACGGCGTGCTCGCCGCCGCCGAGGCGGCCGCGCTCGACGGCGCCGGGCCGACCGCCGCCTGGGTCGGCTGGCTGGTCTGGCTGGCCGGGCTGGCCGGCGTCGCGGTGACCGCCTGGTACGCGACCCGCCTGCTGCTGCGCACCTTCCTCGGCGCCACGCGCACGCCGCTGCTGCGCCCGCACGACCCGCCCGCGCTGCTGCGCTGGCCGGTGCTGCTGCTCACGGTCCCGGCCGCGCTGCTGGGCCTGGCCGCGTTCGCGCCGTGGTTCGCCGACCGGCTGCGCGTGCCGGGCGACGACAGCGGCGAGGCGGTCGAGCTGGTGCACCTCGCGCCGAACCTGATCCTGCCGTTCCTGCTGCTGCTGGTCGGCGCGGGTGTCGCCTGGGCGGGCTGGCGCCGCGACCCGGCCGCCGACCCGGCCCGCTACCTGGGTCCGCTGCGGCCGGTGTTCGCCCGGGCGTTCCGGCTCGACGACGTCCAGCACGCACTCGTCGTACGCCCGGCGGGCGCGCTCGCGCGGGTCGTGCGTACCGGTGACGAGCTGGGCGTGGACGGGCTGGTCGAGGGCAGCGGCCGGGCGGCGGTCGAGGTGGGCGGCGGCCTGGCCGCGCTGCACCGGGCGGCGCTGCCCCGCGCGGCGGCCGGGGTGCTGGCCGGCGCGTTGCTGATCGGCCTGGCGGTCGCCCTGATCGGAGTCACCTCATGACGTTCGGGCAGGTCCTGCTGGTCGCTGTGGTCGCGGTGCCGGCGCTCGGCGCGCTGGCTGCGGCGGTCGTGCCCGGTGACCGGGCCGGCCGGGTGGTCGGCACCGTCGCCGCCGCGCTGACGCTGCTGGCGACGCTGCCGCTGGTCGGCGGCGACCACGGCTGGTTCGGGTACGGGCCGCGTCCGGCGGTGCAGCCGTGGCACCAGCTCGACGTGGCGTGGGTGCCCGGGCTCGACCTGCGCTTCCACCTGGGCGTGGACGGGATCTCCTGGCCGCTGGTGGTGCTGACCGCGCTGCTCACGCTGTTGTGCTGCGCGTACACGCTGTGGCGGGTGCCGCCCGGCGGCGGCAGCGGGCGGGCGCTGGTGGCGCTGCTGCTGGTGGTCGAGGTGGGCATCCTCGGCACGTTCCTCGCGCTCGACCTGGTGTTGTTCTTCCTGTTCTTCGAGGTCGTCCTGCTGCCGATGTACGCGGTCATCGCCGGCTGGGGTGGTGCGGACCGTCGCCGGGCGGCCCGCAAGTTCGCGCTCTACACGCTGTTCGGCTCGGTGCTGCTGCTCGTCGGCGTCTACGTGGTGGTGGCCGCCGCGGGCACCGCCGACCTGGTCACGCTCACCGGCGGCGCCGGGCTGTCCCGGGGCACCCAGCTCGCCGCGTTCACGCTGCTGGCGCTCGCGTTCGCGGTGAAGAGCCCGCTCTGGCCGCTGCACTCGTGGCTGCCCGACGCGCACACCCAGGCGCCGACTGTCGGCAGCGTGATCCTCGCCGGGGTGCTGCTCAAGATGGGCACGTACGGGCTGATCCGGGTCGCGGTGGGGGTGGCCCCGGAAGGCGCCCGCTGGGCCGCGCCCGTGCTCGGCGTGCTCGCCGTCGCGGCCATCCTGATCGGTGGCCTGGTCTGCCTGGCGCAGGACGACCTGAAGCGGCTGATCGCGTACTCCAGCGTCGGGCACATGGGCTTCGTGCTGCTCGGGGTCGCCACGCTCACCGCCACCGGGATCCAGGCCGCGCTGATCGGCAACATCGCCCACGGCGTCATCACCGGCCTGCTGTTCTTTTTGGCCGGGGCGGTGAAGGACCGCGCGCACACCGGGTCGCTGGCCGAGCTGTCCGGGCTGCGGGAGACCGCGCCCCGGCTGGCCGGGCTGCTCGGCTTCGCGGCTGTCGCCTCGCTGGGGCTACCCGGCCTGGCCGGGTTCTGGGGTGAGGCGTTCGCCGTGGTGGCCGCCGTGCAGCGGGGCGGCCCGCTCTGGCTGACCCTCGCCGTGCTCGCCGCGCTGGGTGGGGCGCTCACCGCCGCGTACTTCCTGCGGCTGCTGCGCCGGGTCACCCACGGGCGGCCCAGCCCGGCGGTGGCGGGGCTCGCACCCGGGCTGGCCGGGGCGGAACTGACCGCCTGGGCGCCGCTGGTGCTGCTCGCGCTCGCGGTCGGCCTGGCCCCGGCGCTCGTGCTGTCGTACGCCTCCGGTCCGGTGGAGGCGCTGCTGGGGGTCGTCCCATGAGCCTGGTACAGCCTGTCGACAACGTGGCGATGCTGCCCGCGTACCTGGCCGCCGGCACGGCCGTGCTGGTGCTGCTGTTCGACCTGCTGGTGGCCCGGCCCGCCGTCACGGTGGCGGTGGCGGCGCTCGGCGCGGCCGGCACCGCGGCCGGCGCGGCACTGGTCGGGGCGGCCGGTGAGCGGCGCACGTTCTGCGTCGGGGACGACTGCTCCTGGGTGTGGAACGGCCGGGCCGCCCTGGTCGGGGCCGTGATCGCGCTGCTCACGCTCGGCGTGCTGGCGCTGTCCGGCCCGCTGCTGCGTGCCGGGCGCACCCCGGTCGGTGAGTACTGCTTCCTGCTCGCCTGCGCGATGACAGGTGGCGTGGTGCTCGGCGCCGCCGGTGACCTGATCACGCTGATCGTGGCGCTGGAGACGCTGACGCTCCCGCTGTACGTGCTGGTCGGCCTGCGCCGGGGGAGCCTCGCCGGTGCCGAGGCGGCGGTGACGTTCTTCGTGGTGAGCGTGGTCGCCACCACTGTGACGCTGCTCGGCGCGGCGCTGCTCTACGCGGTCACCGGCACGCTGCACCTGGACCGGCTCGGCGCCACCCTGGCCGCCCGCGACGACCTGACCGGCCTGCCGTTGACCGGGGTCGCGGTGGCGCTGGTGGTGGCCGGGCTGGCGTTCAAGGTCGCCGCCGTGCCGTTCCACGCCTGGGCCCCCGCCACGTACGACGGCGCGCCGCTGCCGGTGGCCGCGTACCTGTCGACCGCCTCGAAGCTCGGTGGCGTGGTGGCGCTGCTGGCTGTGGTGCAGCGGGCCCTGCCGGGTGACCTGACCGGCCCGGTGCTGGCGGCGCTGGCCGTGCTGACCATGACCGTCGGCAACCTGGTGGCGCTGCGTCAGCGGCGTACCGTGCGGTTGCTCGCCTGGTCGTCGGTGGCCCAAGCGGGTTACATCCTCGCCCCGCTGGGCGCGCTGGCGCTGACCGCCGGCCGCACCGGCGACGCGCGGACGGCCGCGTACGCGGCAGCCGTCGCGTACGCGATCTTCTTCGTGCTGCTGGAGCTGGCCGCGTTCGCCGCGGTGGTGGCGTTGCGCCCGGCGGACGGCGACGGCGGCACGCTGGCCGACCTGCGCGGCGCGGCGCGGCGGCACCCGTGGGTGGGTGGCGCGTTCGCGCTGGCGCTGATCGGGCTGGCGGGGCTGCCGCCGGGTCTGGCCGGGCTGTTCGCCAAGGTGACAGTGGTACGCGCGCTGCTGGCCGGGCACGCGGGCTGGCTGGCGCTCGTGGTGGCGTTGAACGCGGTGATCGGCCTGGCCTACTACCTGCGGGTCACCGCTTCGCTCTACGCGACGCCCGTCGGCGCGGCGACGGTCCGGCCCGCGCGGACCGTGACGCTGGCGCTCGGTGTGGCCACCGCCGTGGCGGTGGTGATGGGTTTCGCACCGCAGCTCGTGCTGGACGTGGCGGCGCGCTGACCGGTTCCTGCCCGGATGGGCGACCGCTTCAGCGTGTGTACAGCAACATCCAGCCAACTTTCAGCCATGAGCCGGATGGTTGACGGGTACCGGTGTGTTGAACCGGTCAGCGGGCCTCCCGCAAGGGCCCGTGCACCGAAGGAGAGATCGTGCATCACAACCGTCTCAAGACCGCAGCGCTGCTCGGCCTGTTGACCTCGCTGATCCTCGCGATCGGCTACTGGTTCGGCGGTAGCAGCGGTCTCGTCATCGCCGTCGTCGTCTCGTTGCTGATGAACGGCGTCACCTACTTCTTCTCCGACAAGCTCGCACTGCGCTCGATGAAGGCGCAACCGGTCAGCGAGGCACAGTTCCCCGAGCTGTACCAGATGGTGCGGGAGCTCTCCACGCAGGCCGGGAAGCCGATGCCCCGGCTCTACGTGAGCCCGACGTCGCAGCCCAACGCGTTCGCCACCGGTCGTAACCCGGAGAACGCGGCGGTCTGCGTCACCCAGGGCATCGTGGAGATCCTGGACTACCGGGAGCTGCGCGGCGTGATCGGCCACGAGCTGTCCCACGTCTACAACCGGGACATCCTGATCTCCAGCGTGGCGGCCGGCCTGGCCGGCATCATCACCATGCTGGCGAACCTCGCCTGGTTCATCCCGCTGGGTTCGTCGGACGACGAGGACGGCCCGAACCCGGCCGTGCTGCTGCTCACGCTGATCCTCGGCCCGATCGCCGCCACGGTGATCCAGCTCGCGATCAGCCGGAGCCGGGAGTACCAGGCCGACCAGTCCGGCGCCGAGCTGAGCCGCGACCCGCTGGCCCTGGCCAGCGCCCTCCGCAAGATCCACATGGGGACGCAGGCGCGTCCGCTGGCGCCGCAGGGCCAGCTCGCCAGCACCGCGCACCTGATGATCGACAACCCGTTCAAGCGGGGCGGCGGCATCGCCGCGATGTTCGCCACCCACCCGCCGATGGAGCAGCGGGTGGCCCGCCTGGAGCAGATGGCCCGCAACTCCGGGCCGGTGCAGTTCCAGCGCTGACCCGCGTGACCCGAACGCCGCCCGCGTCCACCCGGACGCGGGTGGCGCTGTGTCTGGGCCCTTCCGTCAGATCCGGCCGGGCAGCCGGTCCGGCCGGGCGGTCACGACGCAACCGGCTCGGGCAGCCGATCCGGCCGGGCGGCCAGCACCACGGCGAGCAGCACCACCCCTGCCGCCAGATAGGCCACGGCCGGGCCGAGCAGCACCGCCACGCCGCCGAGCAGGAAGATCCCGACCCCGGAGAGCACGATGTTGCCGGCCACGATCGTCGCCTCCACCTGCCCCATCCGCTCCCGCGGCGCGAGCCGCGCGAACGTGGCCTGGGCGCCGATCAGCCACCCGCCGCCCGCGCCGACGAGCGCGTTCGCCCCGGCGAGCGCCCACGCCGGGGCGTCGAGGGCCACCAGCAGACCGGCCAGCAGCAGCGCGGCGCCCAGCGCGCTCGCCGCCACCACCTGACCGGTCACCCGGGCCAGCCAGCCGCGCCGCCCCACGACGAGCACGAACACCGCGCCGCCGAACGACGACGCCGCCAGCACGACCGGCCGCCATCCGCCGGCAGCCAGATCCGGGGCGAGCGTCTCCGGCAGCCCGCCGGACAGGACTGTGGCCAGGGTCAGCAGCGCCACACCCCGCAGCACCGGATGGGCGGCGATGATCCGGATACCGGCGGTGGCGGGCGGCCGTGGACCCCGGTGCTCCTGCCGGCGTACCGGTAGGCCGGCGAGGACCGCCGCCGCGAGCAGGAACGAGACCAGGTCGATCACGAGCGCCACCCGGGGACCGAGCGCCACCGTCACACCGGCCCCGGCGAGCAGGCCGACGACCTGGCCGCTCTGGTTGGCGAACGCGGAGAGCCCGAACAGCGGCAGCCGCAGCGGCGGCTCCACCGCCTCGGCCGTGATCGCCACGTGCACGCTCGCGTACGCGGCCCGGACCGCGCCGAGCAGCCCGGCCGCCACGATCGCCGGCACCGGCTCGGGCGCCGCAGCCGGTACGGCGATGAGCAGCGCACCGGCGAGCGAGAGCCCGACCAGCATGGTGCGCCGGGCCGGCACGTCCAGCCAGCCGCTGAACACCGTCGCGACGAGCAGGGCGGGCACCGTGCGGGCGGCGTACACGGCGGCCGGGCCGAGGACCGAGTCGGTCTGGTCGTACGCGAGCAGCAGCAGGGCCGCCAGCCCGACGAAGTCGCCCAGCTCGGAGACACTCCGGGCGACGAGTAACCGGGCGGCGACCGGATGCCGGAACAGGGCCCGGTAACCGGGCGCGGGCGTCGCGGTGCCGGTCATCGATCCGACGGGTCCGTTTCCTCGACGCCGACCGGCTCGTAGTCGGCCCGCTCACGCAGCCGGCGGACCCGGAGGGTGGCGGACGCGGGCTCGGCGGGCCGGGCGTCGCCGTACAGGGAGTAGATCTCGACCCGTAGCGGCGCGACGGCCATGCCGCTCATCCGACCTCCGATCACGGCGGCGGCCGACCCGCCGTAGGCATGGACTCCGTTCGATCACCGAACCTACTCGTTAACGGCGGGTAAGGCAGCCCCGCGCCGGCAGCCCGATGTGACCGACTCGACCACCGCCCCGCCCAGCAGGAGCGTTAGGGTCGAAGGCTGACTCACTCGTTACTTCCCGGAGGTGCACACAGTGGCCGCACTGCGCCAGTACCAGGGCGTCTGGCGGATCCCCGGCGCGCCGATGCTGCTGGTTCTCGGCATCATCGGCCGGCTCGGGATCGGCATGACCCCGCTGGCGCTGCTGCTCGTCGTCGAGCAGGTCACCGGCCGGTACTCCCTCGCCGCCGTCGCCGGCGGCATCTACGCGCTCTCCGGCGCCGCGCTCAGCCCGGTCGCCGGGCGGATCGCCGACCGGGTCGGGCCCACCCCCGTCCTGCTGCTCACCGCGGTCACCCACCCGCTCGCCCTGATCGGGCTGCTCCTCGCCACCCGCTCCGACAGCGGCAACCTCGGGCTGATCTACCTGGCCTCGGGCGTCGCCGGAGCCACGTACCCGCCGCTCACCGCCGCGATCCGGGGCGCCTGGAACGACCTCACCGCCCCCGCCACCGGCCGGGGGCACCTGCGCAACACCGCGCTCGCGGCCGAGACCACCCTCTTCGAGGTCGTGTTCGTGATCGGCCCGCTGCTGGTGGCCGGCTTCGTGCTGTTCGCCGACGCCTCCGCCGCGCTCGTCGGCGCCGCGGTGGTCACCCTGGTCGGCACCGCCACCGTCGCGCTCGGCCGGGTCATGCGCGGCTGGCGCCCGCACCCGCGCGAGCATCACGCCCGGGGCCTCGGCCCGCTGCGGCTCGGCGGCTTCCCCGCGCTGCTGCTCTGCGTGGCGAGCCTCGGCATCGCGTTCGGCGCCTCCGGCGTCATCGTCCCCGCCTTCGCCGGGAAATCCGGCGCCGACGACCCGGACAGCCTGGCCGGCGTGCTGCTCGCCGTCTGGGGCATCGGCAGCGCCATCGGCGGTTTCTGGTTCGGCGTACGCAAACCCGCAGCCAACATGACCCGCCAGTTCGCCTGGCTGCTCGGCACCGTCGCGGCCAGCTTCGCCGTCTTCGCGGTGATGCCCGGCCCGGCCGCGCTCGGCGTCGCGCTGGTGCTCGGCGGCGCGGCCATCGCCCCCGCGCTCACCCTGGAGAACACGCTCGTCGGACGGATCACCCCGGCCGGCATGCTGAACGAGGCGTACACCTGGGTGGTGACCATGTCGGTCGCGGCGAGCGCCGCCGGCGGCTCGATCGCCGGCCTGATCATCGACCACGCCGGCGGCGTCTCCTGGGCGTTCGTCTTCGCCGGGGTGGCGGTCGCCGTCGGGGCCGCGGTCGCCGCGCTACCAGGCGGCCCGATCGCCCGGGCCGAGGCCACAGCGGTACGCGCCGAGCAGACGCTCGCCGCCTGACCGCTCACCCGCCGGCGGTCACCACCCGCTCCACCCCGGGCAGCTTCTCCACCGCGGCCCGGATCGGCGCCGGGTCCTCGCCCTGCGCCAGCAGCACCGACAGGACGACCCGTCCGTCGGCGTCCGGCCGGGCCGCGGCAGTGGTGCCGCGGCAGCGCAGCCCGGTGTCCCCGCGCGCCTGCCCGATCCGGTAGTCGACCTCCCCGATCTGCGGCGTTCCGGCGCCCGGCCGGAAGACGACGTCGAGCCGTACCGGAGGGTCGGCCTGACACGCCGCCGACGCCGTGGCGGACGGGGTGGCCGCGCCGCCGGCGGCCGGCATCGGCGTCGCCGGCCCGGACAGCGCCGCCATGCTCGCGGCGCCGCCGGTGACGGTAACCGCGGCCACCCCCGCCAGAACCGCGGCCCGCCGCCGGCTCCTGGCGCGCCCCCGTGCGCGCACCTCGGCCGCCGGGCTGAGCCGCAGCCCGGCCATGTCCTGCTCCAACTCCCGCAGAGCCTCACCAATGCGTGCCGACATCGACTTCCTCCTTGTCGTCGGTCAGTAGAACGGCGAGCGCGGCGCGGCCCCGGGACAGGTACGACTTGACAGTCCCCTCCGGCATGCCTGTGCTCCGGGCGATCTCCGCCACCGGCAGGTCGTGGAGGTGGTACAGGACGATCACCAGCCGTTGCGCGTCGGGCAGTCGCCGTAACGCCGCCAGCAACGCCACCCGGTCCGGGTTGGGCCCGGGCGCCGGAGTCTCCCGGCCCAGCCGGGCCCGCGCGGCGAACCAGCGCCGCAGGCCGCGCCACCGGTTGGCCGTCAGGCGCCAGGCCACCGTCCGCACCCAGCCCTCCGGATCCTCGTACGCCCCGACAGTCGACCAGCGCTGCCAGGCCCGCGCGTACGCCTCCTGCGTCACGTCCTGGGCCTCGGCCAGGTCGCCGCAGAGGGCGTAGACGTGGTGCACGACCCGCCGCGCGGTCGCCGTGTAGAAGGCGTCGAAGTCCTCGGGGCCGTCCATGCCCACCTCCCGTGTCCGCTCTCACCACACGACACCCCGATGCGGCTCCGGGGGTTGCACCCGGATCAGGTCGCTCCGGGTCGTACCCGGTCTGGCGCCTTCACCCGGCCCTGCTGGTCGTGCGGACCCGTCGTCGGTGGGCCGGGCTGCTCGGTCACGGACGGCCGCGGCCAGGTGGTGCCGCTGCGGCAGAAGCTCCGCCACGAGCGTGAAGCGACCGGCCGACACCGACCGGGGCGAGTTGCAGGGCCAGCCAGGTCACCGCGACAAGAACGAGTCCGTCGTACCGGTTGACCGAGCAGCGGGCGGTAGGGGCGGAGCATCGCGGGGGTCATGGCTCCCACCCGACCTCACGCCTGGCCCGTACCCCAAGGAAGTCGCCTGACGGCCGAAGAGGGCCGTGGCGTTCCGGCCCGCCGGTCGTGGCTGGACCGGGGTCTGTCGCGACGTCGCCGTCACGGTTGAGCGGGCCGGGTCGGTTCGCCGCCGTAGAGGGCTGCGAAGACGCGGTGCCGCAGGATCTCGTACTGCCGGCGGCAACGCCGAGGTGGCCCCGGCGGGCGTTGCTGGACCTGACCGCCGACGACGACCTCCGGCGGCTGGAACTGGTCGGCCGTCAGATCGACCTCGCGACCGTCGGCCAGTCGATTCCAGTAGTGGTAGCCGATCTTGGCGTCCCCGGCGAGGACCTCGCCCAGGAGCAGATCTCCGCCGAGCAGGTCCTGAATGATCAAAGCAGTCACTCCGCATTGACCACGGGCCGGGTTGCCGGCGTGCCAATCCCGCACATCATGTGGGTCGCAGGTGTCCGCTCCCCAGCCGCTGCGCAGCACCGGCCGCAGCATCTCCAGGTCGATCACGAGCGGGACTGATGGTTGGGCGGGCTCTTGAGGCGTCATCCAGGAAGGGTCAGCCCTCGACCGGGTCGAGAGTCAAGAACATCCCCGCCAGCGGGCGCTCATCAAGTGATGCCCGGCACCGGCGACCGGGGTGTCTGGTCCCACCACGTGTTCTGGTGGTTGGTCTAGCTTGTTGACACGATCTTGCGGGGTCGCTGTTGCGATGAGAGAAGAAATCTGGTGGTTCCTGGTCCTCTGAAGGTCGCTACGCGGGAGCTTCGCCGGGTGCGCTCGACGCGGCCCGCTGATCCTGCGGATCCCGGTGACCTGGCCGAGTGGCGGGAAGCTATGGCGAAGGCGTTGGACGATCTGGCCCGGGTGCTGCCGTTCGAGGCGGATCGCGGCGCTGCTCGCAGAGAGGCGGAAGCTGCCCGTACTGAGGCAGCGCGGTTGCGCGCGACTCGCCGTACAGCAAGCGGTGATCCAGTCCGCTAGCCGAACGGGGATCCTCGCATCGCTTCAATTCATGGTTGCCTGAGCGGGCGGCGCCCGGCCGTCGCCCGGTCGTCGGTCGCCACAACGTGTGACGAACGACGACCGGTGGCGACGAGGCCCGCGAGGCCAGACGGCATGACCGATGCCCTGACCTGCCAGGTGGTCGAGCCTTACCGGTAGTTGGTGAACTGGAGCGCCAGCCCGAAGTCCTCGCCCTTGAGCAGGGTGATGACGGCCTGGAGGTCGTCCTTCTTCTTGCCGGTGACGCGGAGCTGGTCGCCCTGGATCTGCGCCTGCACGCCCTTCGGGCCCTCGTCGCGGATCTTCTTGCTGATCGCCTTGGCCTTGTCCGAGTCGATGCCCTGCACCACCTTGGCGTCGATCTTGAAGATCTTGCCCGACTGCCGGGGCTCGCCGGCGTCGAGCGACTTCAGCGAGATGTTCCGCTTGACCAGCTTCTCCTTGAAGACGTCCAGCGCGGCCCGGACCCGCTCCTCAGTCTCCGCCTGGAGGCTGATCGCCTCCTCGCCCGACCAGGAGATCTCCGCGCCGGTGCCGCGGAAGTCGAACCGCGTCGCGAGCTCCTTCTCCGACTGGCGGACGGCGTTGTCGACCTCCTGCCGGTCGACCTTGCTCACGATGTCGAACGACGGGTTCGCTGCCATGCTTCTGCTCCTGCTGTCCGGCGGTCTGTCCTGGTCCGTCCCCCGCTGACCAGCGTGGGACCTCCTGACGGTACCCGGTTGCGGCAGTGCCGGGGGCAACCGCTATCCTTGCTTCCGCCGCCGCGTTGCGACGTGGTGGTGTGCCCTGGCGGGTTGCCCGAGCGGCCAATGGGAGCGGACTGTAAATCCGTCGCGAAAGCTACAGAGGTTCGAATCCTCTACCCGCCACCAGGTGCAGATGCGGCCCCTGACCAGCAGGAATGCTGATCGGGGGCCGTTGTCGTCCGTCTGGTCCTGGCCTCGCGGAGTCGTGTGTGCAGGGATCGACTGAGAGCTACCGGCGTCGCCGGCCGGATCAGGACTCGGGTGGCGATCCGGCGCCCAGTCGGCGCCGGCGGCGTCAGGCCTGGGACCGAGGACGGTACGTCAGGACTACTCCACCAAGCATGCCGGCGACCGGCTACTGGCCGCAGGCGAGGTGCTGAGCGTTGACATTGACGGCGTGCGCTAGAAGGAGAGGGTGGAGTCGCCCGAATCGCCGCGCGTGGCCCGGCCCGAGCCCCATGTCACGGTTGGTTCCGTCCCCGCCGGTAGTCCGGTGCCGGAGCTGCGGCTCTGGGGCATCCGCCGGTCGATCGCCCTGGCGGTCGTGGCGGCCTTGCTGCTCGTCGGAGGGCTGGTCGTTGCGGCGTTCTGGTACGCCGCCTGGCCTGGTTTCGAGCGCGACGAAACCGTCACTGTGGCCACGCTGTTCGATCTCTTGAAACTTGTCTTCGCAGTCGTGGCGGGGATCGGCGGTGTCGCCGCCTTGGTGGTCGCCTACCGGCGGCAGCGGGTGGCGGAGCACACGAACGCGCTGGCCGAGTTCGCTCACCAGCTGGCGCACGCTGCTGATCTGCGCGCCGAGGTCAGCAAGGCTCTCGCCGAAGCGGCCGACGAGCGGGCAAAGGTCGAGAGCGACCGCAATGGGGTCCGGCTCTTCAACGAACGCTTCGCCAAGGCATCTGAGCAGCTCGGTTCGGAGAAGGGAGCCGTACGCCTGGCAGGTGTCTACGCCCTGGCAGGCCTTGCTGACGACTGGCGGGAAGGGCGGCAGACGTGCATTGATGTCCTCTGCGCCTATATCCGCATGCCCTACACCCCGCCCCCGGACGCTCCGGGTGAGACGGCCGAGCAGGATGAGGATCAGGCGCCCGTAAGGGATGCGGACGATGTCCGAGCCGCCCGCGAGGAGCGGGAGGTTCGTCATACCGTTATCCGCCTCGTTGGGCGGCACTTGAGCCTTGCCGAGGACGACGCGGCCTCCTGGTGCGGCTACGACTTCGACTTCACTGGTGCCGTCTTCGACGGGGGGGACTTGTCGGGGGCGAATTTCAGTGGCGGGGGCGTCTACTTCGACGGTGCGACGTTCATCGGTGGGGACGTGTCCTTCGGCGGCGCGTCGTTCAGCGGCGGAAAGGTCTCCTTCGTCGGCGCGTCGTTCAGCGGCGGAAAAGTCTCCTTCAGCGGCGCGTCGTTCAGCGGCGGGCAGGTCTCCTTCTTCGGTGCGTCGTTCATCGGTGGGGAGGTGTTCTTCGGTCTCACGAGCTTCAGTGGCGGGGAGGTGCTCTTCGACCGGGCGACGTTCAGTGGTGGGAAGGTGTTCTTCGACAGGGTGACGGCCAGTGGCGGGAAGGCTGTCCATGTGACGTGGCCGAAGGGCGAGCAGGTGACCTTCGTGCAGCCGGCGTCCAGTGACGGGTCCGTCATCTTCAGCGGGGCGCGGTTCAGTGGTGGGGTGGTTTCTTTTGAGAGAACCACATTCAGCGGTGGGGAGGTGTTCTTCAACTACGTGACGTTCTGTGGTGGGAGAGTCTCCTTCCGTACGGCCAGATTCCAGGTTCCGCCGAGATTCGACGATGGGCTCATGGAGGATCCGCCGGACGGTCTGACCCTGCCGGAGAAGTGACGCCCCTGGACGTGGGCGATCAGTGGTGGCTCGCGGTCAACCGTCGCGCCTCGGCGAGAACGCGTGCATCGGTGTCCGCTTCGGTCTGCTCGCCGTACTCCAGCGTGTCGTAGACGTCGTCGAGCATGACCAGCTCTTCCGCGAGCGGCGTGCCGTCGTGTCCGATCACCGCGTGGGCCCACCGTGCCAGCTCGCGCGGGGAGAGAGCGCCGGCGAGAAGCCTGGTCGCCATGACGCGTACGGCGGCGTCCTCGCCCTCCTGACCGCCTTCGGGGAAGTAGGTCAGGCCGAGTTCGCCGAGGGTCGGTTCGAGCCATTGGATCAGTTCCTGACTGCCGGCCGAGGGCGAGACGCCGGCCAGGATTCGCAGCGACGGGCTGTCGACGCCTGCCGCGAGGCAGTCACAGGCGGCCTCGATCACGTCGGCTGCCGTGCCCTGGCGGATGCTCCGGAGGGCGGTGGCGTCCTGGAGGCGAGTGAGCGGGTCGTTGTCGAGCACCGGCACATGGTCCGCCGCCGGAGCCGGCCCGGTCATCCCGATATCCGCCACCGCCCGCCGTCCGGCGACAGCCCGGGCCCGGAGCCTCGGCGGCCGCCTGGTGCACCCTGAGCTGTTCGGGCGTGAATGAGGGAATCATCCTCTGGCGTTCATGACAGGGGCAGGTATGGTGGTCAATGCCCGCGGGTCCGGTGGCGATCCACCGGCCGGATCGGCCCGGCGGAGCCGGCCGGGTGGCCCTGGGTTGGTGGGGTGGGGTTTCGCGTGACTTGATCCCCTTCGTGGGTGAAGGTGGGAATCCGCAATGGACGAAGGGGCTGACGTCCCTTCACCCCCATGACCTGGCTGCGTGTCGTGGGTAGCCGGGCCGAACGGCGGAACCTGACAGCTACTCGGGCTGGGCGGGTCCTCTCCGCTTTTCTGCTCCCCGGCGTTGTGGCACGATCGGGAAACCTTCACCATCCCTGTGGCAATCTCCCGACAGGAGCAATCATGTCTGGTCGAACGCTGGGCCGGCTGTTTGGCTCGCTCCTCGTGCTCGCCGCCATCGCAGGCGCCTTCGGCATCATCCCCGGCACTGGTAGCGCGCAACTCGCCGACATCGTCTGGACGATGGACGCCCCACGCTGAATCATCGAGCCGTCCGCCGCCCGGCGGACGGCGTCTCGGGTAGGAGGGGCATGGCAGGCCAGGGCCGACCTCGTAGGTCGACGGAACGTGCCTGGCTAGTCACTGCCCCTCTGGCTCTGCTGGCGGTGGTCTGCAGCACCTGCGTCGCGCTGGTTGCCGATCAACCGTTCGGCAAGTGGCCGCTCGCCTTCGTGTTCTTCGTCGTCATGGCGGGGATCAGCTTCGCGGTGCTGAACGTCTACGTCCGGCGTCAGTCGGTGGGCGTGACGCTCACCGAGGTGCCACTCATCGTGGCGCTCTACTTCCTGCCCCCGTTGAGTGTCGTCCTGATCTACACACTCTCGGTGCTGATCTGGAGCGCCTCGCATCGCTTCGGCGCGGCGAAGCTCTGGTTCAACGTCGCCAAGGCCGCCGCCGCCACGTCGCTGGCCGGCCTCGTACTCCTGGCACTGCCGCCGCTGAAAAATGTCGGACCGGGGACGTGGGGCTCCCTCTTCCTCGCCGTCTGCGTGGTCACGCTGGTCAGCCTCGTGAGCGTGGTCGGCGTGCACGTGCTGCTCCAGGGCTGGCAGGCCGGGCGGGACGCGCTACGCAGCATGCCGACCGCTCTGCTCACCGCCGCCATCAACGTGGCGATCGGCCTGCTCGTCCTGATCGCCCTGAAGACGACGTGGTGGTCGGCGTTGCTGCTCGCCGCCCTCTTCAGCGGCCTGGTCCTGGTCTACCGCTCCTACTCCCAGTTCTTCCGGCAGCACCGGACGCTGGCCGGGATGTACGAGCTGACCCGCCTTCTCGCCTCGGGCACCGAGCGGTCGCTCGCCGACATCCTGCTCGACCGGGTCCGCGCGCTGATGCAGGCCGAGTACGCCACGCTCTGGCTGCCCGCCCAGGGGCGGCATCCCGAGGTGCTGCTCACCGCCCGGGTGGACACGCCGGGCCTGCTGGACCTGGCGCCCACCCCGGCGAGCCTGCGCCAGCAGGTGCACAAGAAGGGCCGTACCCTCTCGATCGGCCGCTGGCTCGGCGGAGATCCGGCGTTGCGGCAGGCCGCGGGGGAGGAGCGGGTCAAGGACGCCATCGTGGTGCCGCTGCGCTCGGGCCAGGCGGTGATCGGCACGCTGGAGGTGACCAACCGGCTCAGCGACATCGGCCATTTCGCCCCCGGCGACATCCCCGTCTTCGAGACGGTCGCCGCGCACGCCGCGGTGGCGTTGGAGAACTCCCGCCTGGTCGACCGGCTGCGGCACGACGCCGATCACGACGCGCTCACCGGCCTGCCCAACCGGCGGCGCCTCACCTCGTCGGTGGCGGAGGCGGTCAAGATCCGCGCGCCGGGCGAGGTGGTGGCGCTGCTGCTCTTCGACGTCGACCGGCTCCGCCAGGTCAACGAGTCGCTGGGCCACGCCGCCGGTGACAAGGTGCTCATGGAGGTGGCCGAGCGGCTGCGCGCCTGCGCGCCGTCCTCGGCGCTCGTCGGCCGGGCCGGTGGGGACGAGTTCCTGGTGACGCTCCGGCTGGAGAGCACCGAGGCGGCCCTGGAGCTGGCGGCCCAGCTGCGGGAGCAGATCCGCGACGAGATGGTCTTCGACTCGCTGACCCTGGACGTGGACACTGTCGTCGGGGTGGCCGTCCACCCGGACCACGGCAGCGACGCGGTGGCGTTGCTGCAACGCGTCGACCTGGCGGCCACCGCGGCCAAGTCGGTGCCGGGCAGCGTCCAGCTCTACAGTCCGGCGCTGGAGTCCCGGTCGCTGCGCCGGCTCGGCCTCGCCGGCGACCTGCAACGGGCGCTCGACGAGGGTGAGCTGGAGGTCTACTTCCAGCCCAAGGTCACGCTGCGGGACCGCCGCCTGGTGGGCGTGGAGTGCCTGGCCCGGTGGGAGCACCCGGCGCACGGCACTGTCGCCCCCGACGACTTCGTGGCGGTGGCCGAGCACACCGGCCAGCTCGGCCGGCTCACCGAGTTCGTGCTCCGGGAGAGCCTGCGGCGCAGCCGCGACTGGAGCCACGGCGAACAGCCGCTGTCCGTCGCGGTCAACCTCGCCGCGCGTACGCTCACCGACCAGCACTTCCCGGCGCTGGTACGCGACCTGCTGGCCGAGTACGGCGTACCGCCGCAGCGGCTGACGCTGGAGGTCACCGAGGCGGGTGTCCTGGACGGCACCGAACGTCCCATACCGACCCTGCGCAGCCTCCGTGACCTCGGTGTCCGCCTCTCGGTGGACGACTTCGGCACCGGTAACTCGTCGCTGGCGCAACTGCGCCGGCTGCCGGTGCACGAGGTGAAGGTGGACCGGTCGTTCGTGCAGGGCATGGCGACCGATCCGGGCGACCTGGCGATCGTCAACGCGGTGGTGACGCTGTCCCAGCAGTTCGGCCTGGCGGTGGTGGCCGAGGGCGTGGAGAGCGAGCTGACGTTGGAGCTGCTCCAGGACATCGGCTGCGAGATCGGCCAGGGCTTCCTGTTCAGCCGCCCTCTGCCGTACGAGCGGCTGGAGGCCTGGTTCGGCGCCCAGGTCGACCCGGAGACGGTGGTCGCGGGGGAGCTGCCGCGCCTGCGAGTGGTGCCCTGACCAGGGCGGACACGCACCTGGGGGATCCGATTTCACCTGCGCGACGCGGTCGTGTACTGTTTCCCCTGCGCGACACCCCCCGGGGTGATCAAGCAGGCCCCCTTAGCTCAGTCGGCAGAGCGTCTCCATGGTAAGGAGAAGGTCTACGGTTCGATTCCGTAAGGGGGCTCAGAGGGTCCGGCTGGACCCGCCACGGCGGTGTAGCTCAGATGGCAGAGCAAGCGGCTCATAATCGCTGTGTCGCCGGTTCAAGTCCGGCCACCGCTACTCTCGTCCTCCGGGCCCAGCCCGGTGGCCGGTGGGACGGGCGCCACAGGCGCCCACTTTGCATGTCCGCGTCGTCAGCGCGTAGGCTGACGCGCTGTAGTTGTTCCGTGAGCGAGGAAGGCACTCCGCCGTGGCGAAGGCGACCGATGTTCGGCCGAAGATCACTTTGGCGTGTGTGGAGTGCAAGGAGCGCAACTACATCACGCGCAAGAACCGCCGTAACGACCCGGACCGCATCGAGCTGAAGAAGTTCTGCCCCCGGGACGGCAAGCACACCGTCCACCGCGAGACCCGCTGATCACGGCCGGCGCAGCCGGCTCGCAGCAGCTTTCTCGAACGCCGATTCGCCCTGACGGGTGGCCTCCGGGTCGCCCGACCGGGCGGATCGGCGTTCGTGTTCTCCGTGTAGGTTCGGCGGCATGTCCCTGGACCCGTCCTTCGTCGGCCGGACGTACCCGCCGACCGCCCCCTATCAGGTGGGCCGAGAAAAGATCCGCGAGTTCGCCACCGCCGTCGGCGCCACCGACCCGGCCCACCACGACCCCGAGGCGGCCCGGGTGCTGGGCCACCGCGACGTGGTGGCACCCCCGACGTTCCCCGTGGTCGTCACGATGGCGGCGAACCGGCAGGTCGTCGAGGATCCGGCGCTCGGCGTCGACTACAGCCGTGTGGTGCACGGCGACCAGCGGTTCGCGTACACCCGGCCGGTGGTGGCCGGGGACGAGCTGGTGTGCGTGAACACCATCGAGGAGGTCACCACCCGGGGCGGGCACGGCTTCCTGACCACTCGCACGGACGTGAGCACCGTGGACGGTGAGCCGGTGGTCGCCGTGTGGTCCAAGATCGTCGTACGCGGAGAGGGCTGAGGACATGGAGCTGCCCACCCAGACGTACCGGGTGACCCGCGCGGACCTGGTCCGCTACGCGGGCGCCTCGGGCGACTTCAACCCGATCCACTGGAGCGACCGCACCGCCACCGGTGTGGGCCTGCCCGGCGTCATCGCCCACGGCATGTTCACGATGGCACTGGTCGGCCGGGCGGTGGCCGGCTGGGCCGGCGCGCCGGACGCGGTGGTCGACTTCGGCGTCCGGTTCACCCGCCCGGTGGTCGTCCCGGACACCGACGAGGGCACCGAGATCGAGGTGTCGGCGGTGGTCAAGGAGGTCACCGATGCGGGCCTGACCAGGCTCGACATCACCGCCACCTGCCAGGGTGAGAAGGTGCTGTCGCAGGCTCGGGCTCTGATCCGCACGACGCGCTGAGGGTTCGCCCGACGCGCGAGGGGCAGACCGGTTGGGAAAGTCGCACGACTACCCGTACACTGGTCCGCCGTGGGGCAAGTGACCCCCGCTCGGCACAGCGTGTCCGGGTGGAGGTGAGTTGCCGCACAGGGGTGTAGCTCAATTGGCAGAGCAGCGGTCTCCAAAACCGCAGGCTGCAGGTTCAAGTCCTGTCACCCCTGCGCCTCAGGCCTGACCGTTCCGTGGGTCGCGCCGCCCTCACCGGTGGCGTCCGGCCCGTGGTGGTGGCATCGGTGGGGTGGTTCCGAGGCGTTCGGGCCCTCCCGGCCGGTCCGCCGGCCGCGGCCCGTCGCGGGACGGTTGGTCCGGCCGGCGTGACCAACACGCCGCGCACGCCGCCCGGCGTGCGACCCCATACCCGCACGGAGGGCGAAGTGGCCGAGAGCAAGCGCCGCGGCGAGGACGACGGCGACGAGCGTCTGAACGACGACGCGACCGTCGACGACGTGGCCGACGACGACGCCACCGACGCGGACGAGCCGGTCTCCCGGGGCGGCACGGCGACCCGCAAGCGGGCGCAGGCCGAGCCGGCCGAGGGCCGGAAGACCCGCAAGGACACCGAGCGGATCGGGCTGTTCGCCCGCATCGCGCGGTTCTTCCGCGAGGTCGTGGCAGAGCTGCGTAAGGTCATCTGGCCGACCCGCAAGGAGCTGCTGACCTACACGGCCGTGGTGGTCACCTTCGTCGCGGTGATGCTGGCGATCGTGGCCGGCCTGGACTACGGCTTCGCCAAGGCGGTGCTGTGGGTCTTCGGCGAGCCCAGCTGACCAGCGGACAGCGATACTGACGGAAGTGAGCGAGCGTGCCTGAGTACGACGAGACCGCCGGAACCCCGGACGACCAGTCCACGGTGGCGACGGCGGCCAACAACGAGTCGGTCGAGGCCGCCAGCGAGCCGGAGTTCCCGACCACCGAGCCGGCCCCGGACGAGGACTTCGACCCGGTCGCCGAGCTGCGCCAGAAGCTGCGCTACGCGCCCGGCGACTGGTACGTGGTGCACTCGTACGCCGGCTACGAGAACAAGGTCAAGACCAACCTCGAGACCCGGATCACCTCCCTCGACATGGAGGACTTCATCTACCAGGTCGAGGTGCCGACCCGGGAAGAGGTCGAGGTCAAGAACGGCAAGCGGTCGCAGGTCCAGGCGAAGGTCTTCCCGGGCTACATCCTGGTCCGGATGGAGCTGACCGCCGAGTCCTACTCCTGCGTCCGGAACACCCCGGGGGTCACCGGCTTCGTCGGCGCCACCGACCGGGCCGACCGGCCGGCGCCGTTGAGCCTCGACGAGGTTCTCAAGTGGCTGGCCCCGGCGGTCGAGACCGAGCAGAAGAAGGCCAAGCCCGAGGTCAAGGTCCTCGACTTCGAGGTCGGCGACTCGGTCACCGTCACCGACGGCGCGTTCGCGTCGCTGCCGGCGACGATCAGCGAGATCAATGCCGACCAGCAGAAGCTCAAGGTGCTGGTGTCGATCTTCGGCCGGGAGACGCCGGTCGAGCTGAACTTCAACCAGGTCGCCAAGATCTGACGTACGTCGGCACCGGCGGCCCCGCCCCTTTCGGGGGTGGCCGCCGGTGCGCCGTTTCGCCGCCCGCCGACCTCGGCGCGGAGGGTGGCCGACGGCTGCGCTACCCTAGAACGTCGGCTGTCCGCACCGTGCTGACCGTGCGCGCCCGCGGACCGGCGAGAATCCCAGTTCCAAGCCCCAGGAAGAGACATGCCTCCGAAGAAGAAGCTCGTCAAGACGTTCACGCTTCAGCTCCCGGCGGGCCAGGCCACCCCGGCGCCGCCGGTCGGCCCCGCGCTCGGCCAGCACGGCGTGAACATCATGGAGTTCTGCAAGTCCTACAACGCGCAGACCGAGTCCCAGCGGGGCGACATCGTCCCCGCCGAGATCAGCGTCTACGAGGACCGCACGTTCACCTTCGTGCTGAAGACCCCGCCCGCCGCCCGGCTGCTGATCAAGGCCGCCGGTGTGCAGAAGGGCTCGGGCGTCCCGCACAAGGAGAAGGTCGGCTCGGTCACCCGCGCCCAGCTGCGTGAGATCGCCGAGAAGAAGATGGCCGACCTCAACGCCAACGACATCGACCAGGCCGAGAAGATCATCGCCGGCACCGCCCGGTCGATGGGCCTGACCGTCGCCGACTGATCTCGCTCCACCGCTCCACCCGATCTTTCTGTTCGTGGGAGGGCCGCGCACGCCGCGCGCCCGCCAGAGACCACAGGAGTCACCAGAAATGCAGCGCAGCAAGAGCTACCGCAAGGCCGCCGAGGTCATCGACCGGTCGAAGCTCTACACCCCCGTCGAGGCCGTCAAGCTGGCCAAGGACACCACCAACACCAAGTTCGACGCCACGGTCGAGGTCGCGATGCGCCTCGGCGTCGACCCCCGCAAGGCGGACCAGATGGTCCGCGGCACGGTCAACCTGCCGCACGGCACCGGTAAGACCGCCCGCGTGATCGTCTTCGCCGCCGGCGCGAAGGCCGAGGAGGCCGTCGCCGCGGGTGCGGACGAGGTGGGCACCGACGAGCTGGTCGCCCGTATCCAGGGCGGTTGGCTGGACTTCGACGCGGCGATCGCCACGCCCGACCAGATGGCCAAGATCGGCCGGATCGCGCGGATCCTGGGCCCGCGCGGTCTGATGCCGAACCCGAAGACCGGCACCGTGACCATGGACGTCACCAAGGCCGTCTCGGACATCAAGGGCGGCAAGATCACCTTCCGGGTGGACAAGCACTCCAACCTGCACCTGATCATCGGCAAGGCCTCCTTCTCGGAGAACCAGCTGGTGGACAACTACGCCGCGGTGCTGGACGAGGTGCTGCGGGCCAAGCCGTCCGCGGCCAAGGGCACGTACCTCAAGAAGGTCACCCTCACCACCACGATGGGCCCGGGCGTCCCGGTCGACCCGAAGGTCGTGAAGAACTTCCAGGAGGGCTCGGCCGAGGGCTGAGCACGCGTACTCCAGTACGGGGCCCCGCCACCACGTCGTGGCGGGGCCCCGTCCGTCTGTCCGGTGTGGCACGCTCGGGCGCATGCGGCTCGACGGCGTCTGGCTCCGCTACCACCGGCACGGCCCGTGGGTGCTGCGGCAGGTCGACGTCGCGATCGGCCCCGGTGAGGCGGCGGTGGTGCTCGGCCGCAACGGCGCCGGCAAGTCCACGTTGCTCCAGCTCGCCGCCGGGGTGCTGCGCCCGAGCCGGGGCCGGGTCACCGACCGGCCGCCGGTCGTCGGCTGGGTGCCGGAACGCTTTCCCGCCGACCAGCCGTTCACCGTCGGGGCCTACCTGTCCGCGATGGGCCGCGTCGCCGGCCTGCCCGGCCCCGCCGCCGACCGGGCGGTGCGCCACTGGGTGGAGCGGCTGGGCCTGACCCGCTTCCACGACGTACGCCTGCCGCGGCTGTCCAAGGGCACCGCGCAGAAGGTCGGCCTGGCGCAGGCGCTGCTGCGCCCGCCCGGCCTGCTGGTGCTCGACGAGCCCTGGGAGGGGCTGGACGCCACCGCCCGCGAGGCGGTCCCCGAGATCATCGGCGAGGTGCTGGCGGGCGGCGGCGCGGTGCTGGTCAGCGACCACCGGGGCGAGACGGTCCGGCTCCCGGGCGCCCGGCACCTGTCGGTCACCGACGGCACGGTGACCGAGGAGGCGTCGTCGGGCGGTGCGGCCGCCGCCGTGGTCGAGCTTGCGGTGCCGGCCGCCGGGCTGGCCGCCGCCGTCGCCCGCCTGCGCGCCGACGGCCACCAGATCCTTCGGGTACGCGAACACGCCGTCCCGCCCCCGGCCACGCACCCGGTGCCGGCCTCCGCCGGCCCGTCGGGCACCGGCGGGCCGGGCGGCGCGTCCGCCGCTGGTTCCCCGGACCAGGCCGGTGCCGAGGGGGACTCGGCCCGGCCCGGGCCGGCGCCGGAGGTGACCAGGTGATCGCGTTGGTCCGGCTGCGGCTGGCCGGCTTCCTGCGTACCGGACGGGCGCTGGCGCCGGTCCTGGCCGGCCTGCTCGTCCTCGGCGTCCTCTACGGCGGTGGCCGGGCCCGGCCGGCGGAGGCCTACGGCGTCTCCGCCGTGGTGCTGTTCCCGGTTCTTGCCTGGCAGACCAAGATCTTGCTGGACGTGGAACCCGACGTGCAGCGCCGGATGGCCCGGGTGGTGGCCGGCCCGGCCCGGGAACGGGCGGCCGGGCTGCTCGCGGCGCTGGTGGCGGGGCTCGCCGTGGTGCTGCTCGCGCTGGCGCTGCCGTGGCCGCTGGGCGGGGTCACCGCTGCCGTCGGGCCGGGGGATCGGCCGGTGCTCGCCGGGGTGGCCCTGGGGTTCTGGGCGCACCTGCTCGCGCTGCCGGCGGCGGTGGCGCTCGGCGCGCTCGCCAGCCGGGCGGTGACGCGCAGCGCCGGCTACGGGGTGGCGGTGCTGGTCACCGGCGCGGTCGGGGTCGTGGTGCTCGGGCTGTCCGGTTCGGTCGTGCCGTGGCTGGCCCCGCCGGTGATGGCGACCGCGCGGGCGCTCACCGGGCCGGTCGCGGCCGGCGAGGGCCTGCTGCTGACCGGCTGGGCGGCGCTCTGGGCGGCGGTGGCGCTGACCGGCTACGCCTGGGCGCGGCGTACCCGGGCCTGACCGACGGGTGACCGGGAGCACTCGGCGCGATTTGGTGCTGCGGCGTGCGTCGCGTAACCTGGTGCGGTAGTTCCACCCAAAGACCGCTGGTCACCGTGCTCCGGCACGGTCGAAGGTCCCGCGACGACGGGCGACCCGCGCAGGGCGGTAAGCGAAAATCGGTGTCACGCACGGTCCGCCGACTGTGCCCGTGTCCCGGCCCCTCGCCCCGTGCGCCCTGCGCCGGGGCTTTTTCGTTGTCGTGATGCCTCCGCCGCCGTCGTCGAGCCTCGGCTCGCCGCCGGCGTACCAGCTCCGAGCAACGAGAGAGGAGGGACATGGCGGACAAGCCGATCCGGGCCGACAAGGCCACGGCCGTCGCCGAGCTGACCGAGAGCTTCCGCAACGCGGGAGCGACCGTGCTGACCGAGTACCGCGGGCTCACGGTTTCGCAGCTCACCCAGCTGCGGCGCTCGCTCGGCAAGGAGACCAGCTACACGGTCGCGAAGAACACGCTGGCGAAGCGTGCCGCGACCGATGCGGGCATCTCCGGCCTCGACGAGCTGTTCTCCGGTCCTACCGCGCTGACTTTCGTTTCGGGCGACGTCGTCGAGGCGGCGAAGGGGCTTCGCGACTTCGCGAAGGCCAACCCGAAGCTCGTCATCAAGGGCGGTGTCTTCGAGGGCAAGGCCATTTCCGCGGCCGAGGTCACGAAGCTCGCCGACCTGGAGTCCCGCGAGGTGCTGCTGGCCAAGCTGGCCGGCGCGATGAAGGGCAACCTGAGCAAGGCCGCGGCCCTGTTCCAGGCGCCGCTCTCCAAGGCCGCCCGCGCGGCGGCCGCCCTGGCGGACAAGAAGCGCGAGCAGGAGGGCGCCGAGGCGGCCTGAGGCCCGCCCGGCGCACCACGTTCTTAGTTTTCATTGCGAGAAAGGACGCCAGACATGGCGAAGCTCAGCACCGACGAGCTGCTCGACGCGTTCAAGGAGATGACGCTGATCGAGCTCTCCGAGTTCGTGAAGCAGTTCGAGGAGACCTTCGAGGTCACCGCCGCCGCTCCGGTCGCCGTCGCCGGCCCGGCCGGTCCGGGTGCCCCGGCCGCCGAGGCCGAGCCGGAGAAGGACGAGTTCGACGTCGTCCTCGACGCCGACGGTGGCAAGAAGATCCAGGTCATCAAGGTCGTGCGTGAGCTGACCGGCCTGGGCCTCAAGGAGGCCAAGGACCTGGTCGAGGCCGCGCCGAAGGCCGTCCTGGAGAAGGTCAACAAGGAGACCGCCGAGAAGGCCAAGGCCAAGCTCGAGGGCGAGGGCGCCAAGGTCACCATGAAGTGACCTTGCTCCACCTGACGCGCGTCCGGCTCACGTGAGCCGGGGCACATCGCGTCGCGGCGGGCGGTGATCCGGGAGACCGGGTCGCCGCCCGCTGTGTTGGTGCCACCCGCCGGCGGACGGCGTGAGCAGGGCGTACAGCGTCCTCTCATCGGCCGGTCAGCGACGTCTGTCGGTAGCCCGTCGGTGGGAAAGACACCCCGAGCGGTAACCGGCCCTTGACGCGGCACCGGCCTGCCAGGCACGCTGAACATCAGCAAGACCTTCCGCGCTTGCAACGGCCGCCTCTCGGGTAAGGGCAACGGCAGCACCGCCGCCGCGGCTCCCGAGCGGACCGGCAGGAGCGTCGCGTTCCGAGCGGCCCGGTCGACCCGGTTTCCGAGGTCCCAGGGCTTGTTCCGCGACGACCTGCGGGGTGGGCTGGACAGCGGTTAGCCTCTCGGCTACACTGCTAGTTTGCGCTGCCTTCCGACTTGACCCCTGCTCGGAAATGTCCGATTGTGGATATTTCTGGTGGGGTCATTGGAGTGCACGCGTACCAGCCGTTCTGCAGCACCGGTCCTCGGAAGGACGCATCTTGGCAGCTTCCCGCCCTGCGAAGACCAGTCGTACGTCGAGCGCATTCGCGCCCCGCCGAGTTTCTTTCGGTCGGATCACCGAACACCTCGAGGTCCCCAACCTCCTCGCCATCCAGAACGAGTCCTTCGACTGGCTCGTCGGCAACGAGGCTTGGCAGGGCCGGTCGGCGGACGACCCGCACGCACGCTCGGGTCTCGCGGAGATCCTCGACGAGATCAGTCCCATTGAGGACTTCTCCGGCACCATGTCGCTCTCCTTCTCGGCTCCGCGCTTCGACGAGGTCAAGGCCTCGATCGAGGAGTGCAAGGAGAAGGACCTGACCTACTGCGCGCCGCTGTTCGTGACCGCGGAGTTCACCAACAACACCACTGGCGAGATCAAGAGCCAGACGGTGTTCATGGGTGACTTCCCGATGATGACGCCGAAGGGCACCTTCATCATCAACGGCACCGAGCGCGTCGTGGTCAGCCAGCTCGTCCGCTCGCCGGGCGTGTACTTCGACAAGCAGCCGGACAAGACCTCCGACCGCGACCTCTCCAGCGTCAAGGTCATCCCGAGCCGGGGTGCCTGGCTGGAGTTCGACATCGACAAGCGCGACACGGTCGGCGTTCGCATCGACCGCAAGCGCCGCCAGGCCGTCACCGTCCTGCTCAAGGCCATCGGGTGGTCCGCCGAGCGCATCCGTGAGAAGTTCGGCTGGTCCGAGCTCATGATGACCACGCTCGAGAAGGACCACATCGCCGGCCAGGACGAGGCCCTGCTCGACATCTACCGGAAGCTCCGCCCTGGCGAGCCGCCGACCCGTGAGAACGCCCAGACCCTGCTCGACAACCTCTTCTTCAACCCGAAGCGGTACGACGTCGCCAAGGTCGGGCGCTACAAGTTCAACAAGAAGCTCGAGCTGGACGTGCCGATCACCACCGGCACGCTCACCGAGGACGACATCGTCGCCACCGTGGAATACCTCTGCCGGCTGCACGCCGGTGAGGAGGGCTACGAGGCCGACGACATCGACCACTTCGGCAACCGTCGCCTGCGTACCGTGGGCGAGCTGATCCAGAACCAGGTCCGGGTGGGTCTCTCCCGGATGGAGCGGGTCGTCCGCGAGCGGATGACCACCCAGGACGTCGAGGCGATCACGCCGCAGACCCTGATCAACATCCGCCCGGTGGTGGCGGCGATCAAGGAGTTCTTCGGTACGTCGCAGCTGTCCCAGTTCATGGACCAGACCAACCCGCTGGCGGGCCTGACCCACCGGCGCCGGCTGAGCGCGCTCGGCCCGGGTGGTCTGTCCCGCGAGCGGGCCGGCTTCGAGGTCCGCGACGTGCACCCGTCCCACTACGGCCGGATGTGCCCGATCGAGACGCCGGAAGGCCCGAACATCGGCCTGATCGGCGCGCTGTCCACGTTCGCCCGGGTCAACCCGTTCGGCTTCATCGAGACGCCGTACCGGAAGGTCATCGACGGCCGGGTCACCGACCAGATCGACTACCTGACCGCGGACGAGGAGGACCGGTTCGTCAAGGCGCAGGCGAACGCCCCGCTGAAGTCGGACGGCACCTTCGCCGAGGACCGCGTCCTGGTCCGCCGTAAGGGCGGCGAGACCGAGGACGTCGCGCCGGGCGCCGTGGACTACATGGACGTGTCGCCGCGGCAGATGACCTCGGTCGCCACCGCGATGATCCCGTTCCTGGAGCACGACGACGCCAACCGCGCGCTCATGGGCGCGAACATGCAGCGTCAGGCGGTGCCGCTGGTCAAGGCCGAGGCCCCGCTGGTCGGTACGGGCATGGAGTACCGCGCCGCGGTCGACGCCGGTGACGTCGTCGTCGCCGAGGTCGGCGGTGTGGTCGAGGACCTGTGCGCGGACTACATCACCGTCCACCAGGACGACGGCCACCGCCGGACGTACCTGCTGCACAAGTTCCGCCGCTCCAACGCCGGCTCCTGCGTCAACCAGAAGCCGGTCGTCTTCGAGGGCGACCGCGTCGAGGCCGGTCAGGTCATCGCCGACGGTCCGTGCACCGACGAGGGCGAGATGGCGCTCGGACGCAACCTGCTGGTGGCGTTCATGTGCTGGGAGGGCCACAACTACGAGGACGCGATCATCCTGTCGCAGCGCCTCGTGCAGCAGGACGTGCTCACCTCGATCCACATCGAGGAGCACGAGGTCGACGCCCGGGACACCAAGCTCGGCCCGGAGGAGATCACCCGCGACATCCCGAACGTCAGCGAGGAGATGCTCGCGGACCTCGACGAGCGCGGCATCATCCGGATCGGCGCCGAGGTCGTCCCCGGCGACATCCTGGTCGGCAAGGTCACCCCGAAGGGTGAGACCGAGCTGACCCCCGAGGAGCGGCTGCTCCGCGCGATCTTCGGCGAGAAGGCGCGCGAGGTCCGGGACACCTCGCTGAAGGTGCCGCACGGCGAGACCGGCACGGTCATCGGTGTGCGTACCTTCTCCCGCGAGGACGGCGACGAGCTGCCCCCGGGCGTGAACGAGCTGGTGCGGGTCTACGTGGCCCAGAAGCGCAAGATCCAGGACGGTGACAAGCTCGCGGGCCGCCACGGCAACAAGGGCGTCATCTCCAAGATCCTGCCGATCGAGGACATGCCGTTCCTGGAGGACGGCACCCCGGTCGACATCGTGCTGAACCCGCTCGGTGTGCCGTCCCGGATGAACATCGGCCAGGTCCTGGAGACCCACCTCGGGTGGGTGGCCAAGACCGGCTGGAGCGTGGACGGCGACGACGCCGAGTGGAAGCGCCAGCTCCGCTCGATCAACGCGCACGAGTCCGAGCCGGACACCAACGTGGCCACTCCGGTCTTCGACGGTGCCCGCGAGGAGGAGATCTCCGGTCTGCTGGCGTCGACCCTGCCCAACCGGGACGGCAACCAGCTCATCGGGGGCAGCGGCAAGGCGCAGCTGTTCGACGGTCGTTCCGGCGAGCCGCTGCCCGACCCGATCGCGGTCGGCTACGTCTACATCCTGAAGCTCAACCACCTGGTCGACGACAAGATCCACGCCCGGTCGACCGGCCCGTACTCGATGATCACGCAGCAGCCGCTGGGTGGTAAGGCGCAGTTCGGTGGCCAGCGCTTCGGTGAGATGGAGTGCTGGGCCATGCAGGCGTACGGCGCCGCCTACGCCCTGCAGGAGCTGCTGACCATCAAGTCCGACGACGTCCTGGGCCGGGTCAAGGTCTACGAGGCGATCGTCAAGGGCGAGAACATCCCCGAGCCGGGCATCCCGGAGTCGTTCAAGGTGCTGCTCAAGGAGCTGCAGTCGCTGTGCCTCAACGTCGAGGTGCTCTCCAGCGACGGTGTGGCCCTGGAGATGCGCGAGACCGACGACGAGGTGTTCCGGGCGGCGGAGGAGCTGGGCATCGACCTGTCCCGGCGCGAGCCGAGCTCGGTCGAAGAGGTCTGAGGTGGTGATCCGGGGCAGGGTGACCCTGCCCCGGATCCCACTCGTTAGCTAGCAGTACAGACGACGACATAGGGGACATAGTGCTCGACGTCAACTTCTTCGACGAGCTGCGCATCGGCCTCGCCACCGCTGACGACATCCGTCAGTGGTCCCACGGCGAGGTCAAGAAGCCCGAGACCATCAACTACCGCACCCTCAAGCCGGAGAAGGACGGGCTCTTCTGCGAGAAGATCTTCGGTCCGCAGCGGGACTGGGAGTGCTACTGCGGTAAGTACAAGCGGGTTCGCTTCAAGGGCATCATCTGCGAGCGCTGCGGCGTCGAGGTGACCCGCTCCAAGGTTCGCCGGGAGCGGATGGGTCACATCGAGCTGGCCGCTCCGGTGACCCACATCTGGTACTTCAAGGGCGTGCCGAGCCGGCTGGGCTACCTGCTGGACCTCGCCCCCAAGGACCTCGAGAAGATCATCTACTTCGCCTCGTACGTCGTGACGAGCGTGGACGCCGAAGCGCGTCACCGCGACCTCTCGACCATCGAGAACGAGATCCTCGCCGAGAAGCGGCAGGCCGAGAACAGCCGCGACTCGGAGATCGAGAAGCGGGCCGCCAAGCTGGAGGCCGACCTGGCCGAGCTGGAGGCCGAGGGCGCGAAGGCGGACGTCCGGCGCAAGGTCAAGGAGGGCGGAGAGCGCGAGATGCGCCAGATCCGCGACCGGGCCCAGCGCGAGATCGACCGCCTCGACGAGGTCCTCGACACCTTCCGCAAGCTGGAGCCGAAGCAGCTGGTCACCGACGAGCTGCTCTACCGCGAGCTGCGCGACCGCTTCGGTGAGTACTTCACCGGCAGCATGGGCGCCGAGGCGATCAAGGCCCTGGTCCAGAACATGGACCTGGAGGCCGAGGCGGAGAACCTGCGCGAGACCATCCGCTCCGGCAAGGGCCAGCGGAAGATCCGGGCGCTCAAGCGGCTCAAGGTCGTCGCGGCGTTCCAGAACACCCGCAACTCGCCGCTCGGCATGGTGCTGGACTGCGTCCCGGTCATCCCGCCGGACCTGCGCCCGATGGTGCAGCTCGACGGTGGCCGCTTCGCGACCTCCGACCTGAACGACCTGTACCGGCGTGTGATCAACCGGAACAACCGCCTCAAGCGGCTGATCGACCTCGGCGCGCCCGAGATCATCGTCAACAACGAGAAGCGGATGCTCCAGGAGGCCGTCGACGCGCTGTTCGACAACGGCCGCCGTGGTCGTCCGGTCACCGGCCCGGGTAACCGGCCGCTGAAGTCGCTGTCCGACATGCTCAAGGGCAAGCAGGGCCGGTTCCGCCAGAACCTGCTGGGCAAGCGCGTCGACTACTCCGGCCGTTCGGTCATCGTGGTCGGCCCGAAGCTCAAGCTGCACCAGTGCGGCCTGCCCAAGCAGATGGCGCTGGAGCTGTTCAAGCCGTTCGTGATGAAGCGGCTGGTCGACCTCAACCACGCGCAGAACATCAAGTCCGCCAAGCGGATGGTCGAGCGGCAGCGGCCGGTCGTGTGGGACGTGCTGGAAGAGGTCATCGGCGAGCACCCGGTGCTGCTGAACCGCGCGCCGACCCTGCACCGTCTGGGCATCCAGGCCTTCGAGCCGCAGCTGGTCGAGGGCAAGGCCATCCAGATCCACCCGCTGGTCTGCACCGCGTTCAACGCCGACTTCGACGGTGACCAGATGGCGGTCCACGTGCCGCTGTCCGCCGAGGCCCAGGCCGAGGCGCGGATCCTGATGCTGTCGTCGAACAACATCCTCAAGCCGGCCGACGGCAAGCCGGTCACCATGCCCACCCAGGACATGGTCATCGGTCTCTACCACCTCACCCACCTCACTCCGGGGGGCAAGGGCGAGGGCCGGGCGTTCAGCTCGGACGCCGAGGCGCGGATGGCGTACGACAACGGCGAGCTGCACCTGCAGGCTCCGGTCCGGATCCGGCTGCGCGACGTGGTCGGGGTGGACAACGGTGCCGGCGCCGAGCCGTGGACCGCCCCCGAGGGGTGGACCGAGGGCGAGCCGGTGACCGTGGAGACCACGCTGGGCCGGGTCCTGTTCAACGAGACGCTGCCCCCGGGCTACCGCTTCGTGAACTACGAGATCCGCAAGGGCCAGCTCTCCGCGATCGTCAACGACCTCGCCGAGCGCTTCCCGAAGGTGGCCCTGGCGGCCACCCTGGACGGGCTCAAGGAGGCCGGTTTCCACTGGGCCACCTGGTCCGGCGTCACCATCGGCATGGAGGACGTCATCGCTCCGCCGCGCAAGCGGGAGATCCTGGAGCGGTACGAGAAGGAAGCCGACCGGATCGACAAGCAGTACCAGCGTGGTCTGATGACCGCCGAGGAGCGCCGCGGCGAGCTCATCGAGATCTGGACCAAGGCGACCAACGAGGTCGCCAAGGAGATGGACACCGCGCTGCCGCAGGAGAACCCGCTGTGGAAGATGATCAACTCGGGTGCCCGCGGTAACCTGCTCCAGCTCCGGCAGATCGCGGCGATCCGTGGTCTGGTGGCCAACCCGAAGGGCGAGATCATCCCGCGGCCGATCAAGGCCAGCTACCGGGAGGGTCTGTCCGTGCTGGAGTACTTCATCTCCACGCACGGTGCCCGTAAGGGCCTCGCGGACACCGCCCTGCGTACCGCCGACTCGGGTTACCTGACCCGGCGTCTGGTGGACGTCTCGCAGGACGTCATCATCCGCGAGGAGGACTGCGGCACCGACCGTGCCATCCCGATGCAGATCGGTGAGCGCATCGACGGCAAGCTGGTCGTGCACGAGCACGCCGAGACCAGCGTGCACGCCCGGACGCTCGCCGACGACATCAAGGGCCCGGACGGCACCGTGGTCGCCCACCGCGGCCAGGACATCAACTCCATCGGGGTCGACGCGATCGTCGCCGCCGGCGTGGAGACGGTGCGGGTGCGCAGCGTGCTCACCTGCGAGTCGAAGCTGGGCGTCTGCGGTGCGTGCTACGGCCGCTCGCTGCCGACCGGCAAGACCGTGGACGTCGGCGAGGCGGTCGGCATCATCGCCGCCCAGTCGATCGGTGAGCCGGGTACGCAGCTGACGATGCGTACCTTCCACACCGGTGGTGTCGCGGGTGAGGACATCACCCAGGGTCTGCCCCGTGTCCAGGAGATCTTCGAGGCCCGGGTGCCGAAGGGTAAGGCGCCCATCGCCGACACCCCGGGCCGCATTCGGATCGAGGACGGCGAGCGGTCCCGCAAGATCGTGGTCATCCCGGACGACGGCAGCGACGAGATCGTCTACGACAAGATCTCGAAGCGGGTCCGGCTCCGGGCGCACGACGGCGACCACGTCGAGGTCGGCGAGAAGCTCACCGAGGGCACCATCGACCCGCACGAGCTGCTGCGCATCCTCGGCCCGCGTGCGGTCCAGGTCCACCTGACCCAGGAGGTCCAGGAGGTCTACCGCTCGCAGGGTGTGCTCATCCACGACAAGCACATCGAGATCATCATCCGCCAGATGCTCAAGCGGGTGACGGTGATCGACTCCGGCTCGACCGAGTTCCTGCCGGGTGTGCTGGTCGACCGGGCGCTGTTCGAGTCGGAGAACCGCCGGCTCGTCGGCGAGGGTGGCGAGCCCGCCGCCGGTCGCCCGGTGCTGATGGGTATCACCAAGGCCTCGCTGGCCACTGACTCCTGGCTGTCGGCGGCCTCCTTCCAGGAGACCACCCGGGTGCTGACGGACGCGGCGATCCACGCCCGCAGCGACTCGCTGATCGGCCTCAAGGAGAACGTGATCATCGGTAAGCTCATCCCGGCCGGTACGGGCATCAGCAAGTACCGCAACGTCCGGGTCGAGCCGACCGAGGAGGCGAAGGCCAAGGTCTACTCGATGACCGGCTACCCGGAGACCGACTACGGCTTCGGGCCGGCCAGCGGCCAGGCGGTTCCGCTGGACGACTTCGACTTCGGGTCGTACCGCTAAGCAGTAGGCAACGACGAGGCCCCCGGCATCCGCCGGGGGCCTCGTCGCGTCCGGAGTGCCGGGACCGGGGGACCGGATCCGGGGCATGATGGAGGCATGACGACCGTGCCCGGGCAGGCGCCCGTCGTGCCGCAGGCGTACCGCCATCCGCAGGATCCGGAACCGGTCCGCTCCACGAAGGCCCGCGCCGTCTTCGCGCTCGGGCTGATCGGCGCGCTCACCGGGTTCTTCATCGGCGGGGCGGTGCCGGCCACCATCGCGCTCGTGCTCGCCCGGCAGGCCCGCCGGGAGGCGTACGCGTCGGGTGGTTATCTCACCGGCGCGGACTGCCTGCGGCGCGGCGAGCAGATGGCGCGGACCGGCCTGGTGCTGACCGCCGCCGCGGTCGTCGCGGCGGTGGTGATCGGGGTGGTCCGGGCCGCGGACGCGTCGTTCGGCCACGATTTCGCGCCGAACTTCGACTGACCCGGTGGGGGAGCGGGCCCGCGCCCGCCCACCTCGTAATGATCGGCGGCGGTAGCCTGGCCGGTGTCCGCCGCGCGGCGGGCGTGTGGACAGGAGGACCCCGTGACGGAACCGGCCGCGCCGGGAGGCGACCCGACCCGCCCCGGGCCGTACCCGCCGGGTCCCGCGTCCGCGCCGGCGCACGGGCCGTACCCGGGGGGTCCACCGGCGCACGGGCCGGGGTTCGCGGCGTACCCGGGGAGTCAGCCGGTGCACGGCGGCGGGTGGCCGGCACCGGGGAGCGCGCCGGGCCACGGTGGCTGGGGCCCGCACGGCGGGCCGGCGCTTCCGCCCCCGCCGGCCGAGACGCCGCGGCCGCCGAAGCGGGTCGACGCGGTGCCCGGTACGCCGTTCGGCGTGGTCCACCTCGACGTGCCGCCGGTCACCTCCGGCCTGGCGATCGGGTCGCTCGTCGCCGGTATCGCCGCGATCGGGGTGTCGCTGCTGGTGTTGTGCTTCGGCCTGGCCGGCCGCAACGTGGGCGGCGCCTGGGCGGCGGGCGCGTTCACCGTGCTGGGCGGGCTGATCGGCGTCGGCGCGATGGTGGCCGGGTTGCTCGCCCGGCGGCAGATCCGGCGGCCGGCGCCGCCGCCGTCGGTGCGCTTCACCGGCGCCGGCCTGGCCGTGGCGGGAATCTCCTGCGGGGCGGCGGGCCTGCTGTTCGGCCTGATCGGGCTCGCGCTGGCCCTGGTGGTGCAGATCACGTGACGCCGCGTCTGCGACGCCTGCGGCCGGTGACCTGGGTTGTGCGGTATGTCCGGGTGCCCGAAGGCCGGGCGGTGTCGGGGCCGCCGGGTCGTGCGGCGGGCGAGCCGGTACACTTGTCACTGTAGGTGCCCATCACCGGCGCATCGGCGACCCGGAGACCGGGCGGCGGACCGCACAGCGGTCCTTCCCGACCCATCCGTTTTGACCGGCGCGGCTGTGGTAGGTACTCTTTCCCCTTGTGCCCGGGCCCGCCCGGGCAATGCGTGCGTGCGCTGGAACCGGTCAGCCGGTGATCGCGCGGTCGCACCACCAAGACCAGAAGATCCGGTACGACGCGTCAGCGGCCGGCACCGGAACCGTGACTCGGGCGACACGCCCGACCGCGGGTGCTGGGGAGCCGTCAGGCGGCCCTGGTTGGAATGTAGGAGAGCCGCCCACCCGGACGGCTGGAGCAGACGGCGCGGTCGCCTCGCAGCGGCCGAAGGGAGCGGAGAAACCCGGTGCCCACCATTCAGCAGTTGGTCCGAAAGGGCCGTCAGGCCAAGACGACCAAGACCAAGACCCCGGCGCTCAAGGGGTCTCCCCAGCGGCGCGGCGTGTGCACCCGCGTGTACACCACCACCCCGAAGAAGCCGAACTCGGCGCTGCGCAAGGTCGCTCGTGTCAAGCTCAGCAGCCAGATCGAGGTGACCGCCTACATCCCGGGCGTCGGCCACAACCTCCAGGAGCACTCGATCGTGCTCGTGCGCGGCGGTCGTGTGAAGGACCTCCCGGGCGTGCGGTACAAGATCGTGCGCGGTTCGCTGGACACCCAGGGTGTCCGCAACCGCAAGCAGGCTCGCAGCCGCTACGGCGCGAAGAAGGAGAAGAGCTGACATGCCGCGTAAGGGACCCGCTCCGCGGAAGCCGCTGGTCGCTGACCCGGTGTACAACTCGCCCCTGGTCACCCAGCTGGTGAACAAGATCCTGCTGCGCGGCAAGCGTCAGCTCGCCGAGCGCATCGTGTACGCCGCCCTGGAGGGCTGCCGCGAGAAGTCCGGCACCGACCCCGTCGTCACGCTCAAGCGCGCGATGGACAACGTCAAGCCGACCCTCGAGGTGCGCAGCCGCCGTGTCGGTGGCGCCACCTACCAGGTTCCGGTCGAGGTCCGGCCGTCCCGTGCGACCACGCTCGGTCTGCGCTGGCTGGTGACCTACTCCCGCGCCCGTCGCGAGAAGACCATGGTCGAGCGGCTGATGAACGAGCTGCTGGACGCGAGCAACGGCCTCGGCGCCGCCGTCAAGCGGCGTGAGGACACGCACAAGATGGCCGAGTCGAACAAGGCCTTCGCGCACTACCGCTGGTAACACCTGAGGTTCCGGCGCCCACCGGCGCCGGAACCGCCACCAGTTGTGTCGAGACGACGATAAGTAGGGATTGAAGTGGCCGCCGCAGACGCGCTCGCCAACGTACGCAACATCGGCATCATGGCCCACATCGATGCCGGTAAGACCACTACCACCGAGCGAATCCTGTTCTACACCGGCATCACGTACAAGATCGGTGAGGTCCACGAGGGCGCCGCCGTCATGGACTGGATGGAGCAGGAGCAGGAGCGCGGTATCACCATCACTTCCGCCGCCACCAAGTGCGAGTGGAAGGGCCACACGATCCAGATCATCGACACGCCCGGCCACGTCGACTTCACGGTCGAGGTCGAGCGGTCGCTGCGTGTTCTGGACGGTGCGGTCGCGGTCTACGACGGCGTGGCCGGCGTGGAGCCCCAGACGGAGAACGTCTGGCGGCAGGCGGACAAGTACAACGTCCCCCGGATGTGCTTCGTCAACAAGCTCGACCGGACCGGCGCCGACTTCTTCCGCTGCGTGCAGATGATGATCGACCGGCTCAACGCCACCCCGCTGGTCCTCCAGATCCCGATCGGCGCCGAGTCCGACTTCATCGGCGTGGTCGACCTGGTCGAGATGCGTGCGCTGACCTGGCGCGGCGAGACCCAGAAGGGTGAGGACTACGCGGTCGAGGACATCCCGGCCGACCTCGCCGACTCGGCCGCCGAGTGGCGCGAGAAGCTGATGGAGACCCTCGCCGACGTCGACGACTCGGTGATGGAGAAGTACCTCGAGGGCGAGGAGATCTCGGTCGACGAGATCAAGGCCGCCATCCGCCGGGCCACCATCGCCGGCAAGGCCAACCCGGTCCTCACCGGTACCGCCTTCAAGAACAAGGGCATCCAGCCGATGCTGGACGCGGTCGTCGCGTACCTGCCCTCGCCGCTGGACATCCCGGCGATCGAGGGTACGGCCACCGACGGCGAGACCCCGCTGCAGCGGAAGCCCTCGGTCTCCGAGCCGTTCTCCGGCCTGGCCTTCAAGATCCAGACCGACAAGCACCTCGGCAAGCTGACGTACGTCCGGATCTACTCCGGCACGCTCGAGTCCGGTTCTCAGGTGATCAACTCCACCAAGGACCGCAAGGAGCGGATCGGCAAGATCTACCAGATGCACGCCAACAAGCGGGAGGAGCGCAGCTCCGCCCAGGCCGGCGACATCATCGCGGTGCAGGGTCTGAAGCAGACCACCACCGGTGACACGCTGTGCGACCCGGCGAACCCGGTCATCCTGGAGTCGATGACCTTCCCGGAGCCGGTCATCGAGGTGGCCATCGAGCCGAAGACCAAGGCCGACCAGGAGAAGCTCAGCACCGCCATCCAGCGGCTGGCCGAGGAGGACCCGACCTTCCGCGTCAAGCTGGACGACCAGACCGGTCAGACGGTCATCTCCGGCATGGGCGAGCTTCACCTGGACATCCTGGTCGACCGGATGCGCCGCGAGTTCAACGTCGAGGCGAACATCGGTAAGCCGCAGGTGGCGTACCGCGAGACCATCCGCCGCAAGGTGGAGAAGGTCGAGTACACCCACAAGAAGCAGACCGGTGGTTCCGGCCAGTACGCTCGCGTGATCATCAGCGTGGAGCCGCTGCCGCTGGGCAACGACGCCCCGACGTACGAGTTCGCCAACGCGGTGACCGGTGGCCGCATCCCCCGGGAATTCATCCCCTCGGTGGACGCGGGTGCGCAGGACGCCATGCAGTACGGCATCCTCGCCGGCTTCCCCCTGGTGGGCGTCAAGCTCACCTTGGTGGACGGCCAGTACCACGAGGTCGACTCGTCGGAGATGGCGTTCAAGATCGCCGGCTCGATGGCGATGAAGGAGGCGGCCCGCAAGGCCGACCCCGCTCTCCTCGAGCCGATGATGGCCGTTGAGGTCACCACTCCTGAGGAGAACATGGGTGACGTCATCGGCGACCTCAACTCCCGGCGTGGCATCATCCAGGCGATGGAGGAGCGCAGCGGCGCTCGCGTCGTCCGGGCTCTGGTGCCGCTGTCGGAGATGTTCGGCTACGTCGGCGACCTGCGGTCGAAGACCCAGGGCCGGGCTAGCTACAGCATGCAGTTCGACTCCTACGCCGAGGTTCCGGCCTCGGTGGCCAAGGAGATCATCGCCAAGTCGACGGGTGAGTGACACTCACCCTCGGCTGATCCGATGACGCGAGGGCGGTCGCGGGAGGGTTCTCCCGCCCGCGGCCACCTCGATCGGGTTGCGTGAGACCGGGCCTGTAGGCTTCATCGCCGCAGAACCCACAAAAGCTCTCCGGCCTTCCGGCCGGAAAGGCTGTCGACAGAGTCCTAAGCGCCGAACGGCGCGCCGGGGCGAACGAACCAAGAAAGTCCACAGGAGGACACCAGTGGCGAAGGCGAAGTTCGAGCGGACTAAGCCGCACGTCAACATCGGCACCATTGGTCACATCGACCACGGTAAGACGACGCTGACGGCGGCCATCACCAAGGTCCTGCACGACCAGTACCCGGACCTGAACCCGTACACGCCGTTCGACGAGATCGACAAGGCGCCGGAGGAGAAGGCCCGCGGCATCACGATCTCCATCGCGCACGTCGAGTACCAGACCGAGGCGCGTCACTACGCGCACGTCGACTGCCCCGGTCACGCCGACTACATCAAGAACATGATCACCGGTGCCGCGCAGATGGACGGCGCGATCCTGGTGGTGGCGGCGACCGACGGCCCGATGCCGCAGACCCGCGAGCACGTGCTGCTGGCCCGTCAGGTCGGTGTGCCGTACATCGTCGTGGCGCTCAACAAGAGCGACATGGTCGACGACGAGGAGCTCCTGGAGCTCGTCGAGCTCGAGGTCCGTGAGCTGCTCTCCTCGCAGGAGTACCCGGGTGACGACCTGCCGGTCGTCCGGGTCTCGGCGCTGAAGGCCCTCGAGGGCGACCCGGAGTGGACCGGGAAGCTCCTGGACCTGATGAACGCCGTGGACACCGCGATCCCGCAGCCGGAGCGCGAGACCGAGAAGCCGTTCCTCATGCCCATCGAGGACGTCTTCACGATCACCGGTCGCGGCACCGTGGTCACCGGTCGCGCCGAGCGCGGCATCCTCAAGCCGAACGAGGAGGTGGAGATCGTCGGCATCCGTGAGAAGTCGATGAAGACCACCTGCACCGGCATCGAGATGTTCCGCAAGCTGCTCGACGAGGCCCGCGCGGGTGAGAACGTCGGTCTGCTGCTGCGCGGCATCAAGCGCGAGGACGTCGAGCGCGGCATGGTCGTCATCAAGCCGGGCACCACGACCCCGCACACGGAGTTCGAGGCGACGGTCTACATCCTCTCCAAGGAGGAGGGCGGCCGGCACACCCCGTTCTTCCAGAACTACCGCCCGCAGTTCTACTTCCGGACCACGGACGTCACCGGCGTCGTCACGCTGCCCGAGGGCACCGAGATGGTCATGCCGGGCGACAACACCTCGATGACGGTGAAGCTGATCCAGCCCATCGCCATGGAGGAGAACCTGAAGTTCGCGATCCGCGAGGGTGGTCGTACGGTCGGCGCGGGTCGCGTCACCAAGATCATCAAGTGAGCTGGGTAACCCCGATTAGCGTCGCCGCCGGTCGTGCGGCATACTAGTCAGGTTGCGTAACGACAGTCGGTCGCCTGCGTCCGGGTTAACGCTGGACCTCCGGGAGTCAGACTGTCTCGCGTAGGGTGGTTGATCGCCATCGGCGGTCAACCACCCTCGCGCGGCGTCCAGGTCGCGGCCCCCGCGATCGGCGCCATGACCCACCGCGTGGTCAGAGAATCGCTCCGGAGTCCCGGGGCGGAGCCTGGCCCACGGGCGCGACACGCCCGACCGCGGGGGTCGGCGGAAGTGGGCCTGTGCCAGCCGGTACAGGCGCCCGCAACACAGCGGCATCGAGAGAAGGAACAGAAGCCACCATGGCGGGACAGAAGATCCGCATCCGGCTCAAGGCCTATGACCACGAGGTCGTCGACTCCTCGGCTCGGAAGATCGTCGAGACGGTGACGCGTACCGGGGCGCAGGTCGCTGGCCCGGTGCCGCTGCCCACGGAGATCAACCGTTTCTGCGTCATCCGCTCGCCGCACAAGTACAAGGACTCGCGCGAGCACTTCGAGATGCGTACGCACAAGCGTCTGATCGACATCATCGACCCGACCCCGAAGACGGTCGACTCGCTCATGCGCCTCGACCTGCCGGCTGGCGTCGACATCGAGATCAAGCTGTAGGGACCGGACAAATGGACAGGCAAGTCAAGGGGATCCTGGGCGCCAAGCTCGGCATGACCCAGGTCTGGGACAACAACAAGGTTGTGCCCGTGACCGTGGTTCAGGCCGGCCCGTGCGTCGTGAGCCAGGTTCGTAGCGCCGACAAGGACGGCTACTCCGCGGTCCAGCTGGCGTACGGGGTCATCGACCCGCGCAAGGTCAAGAAGCCGGTCGCCGGCCACTACGCCAAGGCGGACGTCGCGCCGCGCCGGCACATCGTCGAGCTGCGCACCTCCGACGCCGCGGACTACGCGCCGGGCCAGGAGGTCACGGTCGAGGAGTTCCCGGCCGGCGTCGTGATCGACGTGACCGGCAAGACCAAGGGCAAGGGCTACGCCGGCCCGATGAAGCGGCACGGCTTCCACGGTCTGCGTGCCAGCCACGGTGTCGAGCGCAAGCACCGCTCGCCCGGCTCGATCGGCGCCTGCGCGACCCCGGGTCGCGTCTTCAAGGGCACCCGGATGGCGGGCCGGATGGGTGGCGTGCGCTACACCGTCCAGAACCTGACCGTCCAGGCGGTCGACACCGAGAACAACCTCCTGCTCGTCCGCGGCGCCATCCCCGGCCCGAAGGGCGCGCTGGTCCTGGTCCGCACTGCGGCCAAGGCGAAGGTGAAGAAGGGCGGTGCGGCCAAGTGACCACCGTTGACGTCATCAACGTCGAAGGCGCCAAGAGCGGCTCCGTCGAGCTGCCGGCCGACATCTTCGACGCGCAGGCCAACATCGCCCTGATGCACCAGGTCGTGGTGGCCCAGCTCGCGGCGGCCCGTCAGGGTACGCACAAGACGAAGACCCGCGGCGAGGTCTCCGGTGGAGGCAAGAAGCCGTACAAGCAGAAGGGCACCGGTCGTGCCCGCCAGGGCTCGACCCGCGCGCCGCAGTTCGCCGGCGGTGGCGTGGTCCACGGCCCGGTGCCGCGCGACTACAGCCAGCGCACCCCGAAGAAGATGAAGGCCGCCGCCCTGCGTGGCGCCCTCTCCGACCGGGCCCGCGCCGGCCAGGTGCACGTCGTCGAGGCGTTCGTCTCCGGCGAGAAGCCGTCCACCAAGGCGGCCCTGGCCACGCTGACCAAGCTCACCGAGGCCCGTCGGGTCCTGGTCGTGCTGAGCAGCACCGACGAGCTGAACTGGGTGTCGCTGCGGAACCTGCGTAACGCGCGGGACAGCCGGGTGCACCTGATCGAGGCCGGCCAGCTCAACACCTACGACGTGCTGGTGGCCGACGACGTGGTCTTCACCAAGGAGGCCCTGGACGAGTTCCTGGGCGTTCCCGCCGAGACCACCGAGGAGGATGGCAAGTGAGCACGATCGCCGATCCGCGTGACGTCATCGTCGCGCCGGTCGTCTCGGAGAAGAGCTACAGCGAGCTGAACCGCAACTGGTACACCTTCCTGGTGCACCCGGACGCCAACAAGACCGAGATCAAGATCGCTATCCAGCAGATCTTCAACGTCCGCGTCCTGACGGTCAACACGCTCAACCGCGAGGGCAAGCGCAAGCGGACCCGTACCGGGTTCGGCAAGCGCAAGGACACCAAGCGCGCGATGGTGAAGCTGGCTGACGGTGACCGTATCGAGGCCTTCGGCGGCCCGGTCAGCTGAGGGGTGTAGACAATGGCTATCCGTAAGTACAAGCCGACGACGCCGGGCCGGCGTGGCTCGAGCGTTGCCGACTTCGCCGAGATCACCCGGTCGACGCCCGAGAAGTCGCTGCTGGCTCCGCTGCCGAAGAAGGGCGGACGCAACGCCCACGGCCGGATCACCACGCGGCACCACGGTGGCGGCCACAAGCGCCAGTACCGTCTGATCGACTTCAAGCGGGTCGACAAGGACGGCGTGCCGGCGAAGGTCGCCCACATCGAGTACGACCCGAACCGCACCGCGCGCATCGCGCTGCTGCACTACGCCGACGGCGAGAAGCGCTACATCATCGCGCCGAAGGACCTGAAGCAGGGCGACCGCGTCGAGTCCGGTCCGGGCGCCGACATCAAGCCGGGCAACAACCTGCCGCTGCGCAACATCCCGGTCGGTACCACCATCCACAACGTGGAGCTGCGTCCGGGTGGCGGCGCCAAGCTGGCCCGCTCGGCCGGCGTCGGCATCCAGCTGCTCGGCCGTGAGGGCGCGTACGCGACCCTCCGCATGCCGTCCGGTGAGATCCGGCGCGTGGACGTGCGCTGCCGCGCCAGCATCGGCGAGATCGGCAACGCCGACCAGTCGAACATCAACTGGGGTAAGGCCGGCCGTATGCGGTGGAAGGGCAAGCGCCCGACCGTCCGTGGTGTCGCGATGAACCCGGTCGACCACCCGCACGGTGGTGGTGAGGGTAAGACCTCCGGTGGTCGTCACCCGGTCAACCCGCAGGGTAAGCCCGAGGGCCGCACCCGTCGTAAGGGCCAGCCGAGCGACCGGCTGATCGTCCGCCGCCGCTACGCCACGCGTAAGCGCGGCTGAGGGAGATAAGACATGCCTCGCAGCCTGAAGAAGGGCCCGTTCGTCGACGACCACCTGCTCAAGAAGGTGGAGACGCAGAACGACAAGGGCTCGAAGAACGTCATCAAGACCTGGTCGCGCCGCTCGACGATCATCCCGGAGATGCTGGGTCACACGATCGCCGTGCACGACGGACGTAAGCACGTCCCGGTCTTCGTGACCGAGGCCATGGTCGGGCACAAGCTCGGCGAGTTCGCGCTGACCCGCACGTTCAAGGGTCACGAGAAGGACGACCGGAAGAGCCGCCGGCGCTGACGCCGCGGGCATACGGATAGAGGAACAAGGGGTTACAGCGATGCCAGGAAAGGGCGACGCTCCGGTGCTTCCGGGCGCGCGGGCGGTTGCGCGGCACGTGCGCATCTCGCCGATGAAGGCGCGCCGGGTGGTCAACCTCGTCCGCGGCCTGCCCGCGAAGGAGGCGCTCACGGTGCTGCAGTTCGCGCCGCAGGCTGCGAGCGAGCAGGTGTACAAGGTGCTCGCGAGCGCGATCGCCAACGCGGAGAACAACGAGCGGCTGGACCCCGACGCGCTGCTCGTCAGCGAGGCGTTCGTCGACGAGGGCCCGACCATGAAGCGGTTCCGGCCGCGGGCGCAGGGCCGGGCGTACCGGATCCGCAAGCGCACGTGCCACATCACCGTGGCGGTCGAGGCGGTCGCGGCGGCCACGCCGAAGAAGTCGGCGAAGAAGGCCGCTCCGGCCAAGCCGGCCGCTGAGGAGCAGAGCACGACGGAGGGTGCCGAGTAATGGGTCAGAAGGTTCACCCGACCGGGTTCCGGCTCGGCATCTCGACCGACTGGAAGTCCCGCTGGTTCGCGGACAAGCTCTACAAGGACTACATCGGCGAGGACGTCAAGATCCGCCGGATGATGTCCAAGGGCCTCGAGCGCGCCGGCATCTCCAAGGTCGACATCGAGCGCACCCGGGACCGGGTCCGCGTCGACATCCACACCGCCCGGCCGGGCATCGTCATCGGCCGTAAGGGTGCGGAGGCCGACCGGATCCGCGGCGAGCTGGAGAAGCTCACCGGCAAGCAGGTCCAGCTGAACATCATCGAGGTGAAGAACCCCGAGTCGGACGCGCAGCTGGTCGCCCAGGGCGTCGCCGAGCAGCTGTCCAGCCGGGTCAGCTTCCGTCGGGCCATGCGCAAGGCGATGCAGTCCGCCATGAAGAACCCCGCCTGCAAGGGCATCCGGGTTCAGGTCTCGGGCCGTCTGGGCGGCGCCGAGATGAGCCGGACCGAGTTCTACCGCGAGGGCCGGGTTCCGCTGCACACGCTGCGGGCCAACATCGAGTACGGCTTCTTCGAGGCCCGTACCACCTTCGGCCGGATCGGCGTGAAGGTCTGGATCTACAAGGGCGACGCCGTCCCGGGCCGCGAGGCCCCGGCCGAGGCCGCCCCGTCGCGCGGCCCGCGCCGTGACCGTGGCGACCGGCCGGACCGGCCGCGCCGTGGCCGCTCGGGCTCGTCCGGTACGACCGCCGGTGGCACCGAGGCCGGCCGCGCTGCCGCGACGACCATCGCGCAGCAGGCGGAGACGCCGGCCGGTGAGCCCGTCGACAGCAGCGCTGTCGCCGCAGCCGCGACCCAGCCGGCAGAACAGCAGCAGGAGGGCTGACAGATGCTGATGCCGCGCAAGCCCCCGAAGGGCTTCCGCAAGCCGCACCACCCGGACCGCAGTGGCGCGTCCAAGGGTGGTAACCGGGTGGTGTTCGGCGAGTTCGGGATCCAGGCTCTCGAGCCGGCGTACGTGACCAACCGCCAGATCGAGTCGGCGCGTATCGCGATGACCCGCCACATCAAGCGTGGCGGCAAGGTCTGGATCACGATCTTCCCGGACCAGGCCCTCACCAAGAAGCCGGCCGAGACCCGGATGGGTTCCGGTAAGGGTTCGCCCGAGTGGTGGGTCGCCAACGTGAAGCCGGGGCGGGTTCTCTTCGAGATGTCCTTCCCCAACGAGCAGATCGCGCGAGAGGCGATGCGTCGCGCGATCCACAAGCTCCCGATGAAGTGCCGCATTGTTACGCGCGAAGTGGGTGAATCCTGATGGCAGCGGGCGTCAAGCCCTCCGAGCTGCGTGAGCTCTCCGAGGAGGAGCTGGTCACGAAGTTGCGCGAGGCGAAGGCGGAGCTGTTCAACCTCCGCGTGCAGGCCGCAACCGGGCAGCTGGACAACAACCGGCGGCTGCAGGTCATCCGTCGGGAGATCGCCCGGATCTACACGATCATGCGTGAGCGTGAGCTGGGTCTCTCGGCCGCGCCGACTGAGGTGACTGCATCATGAGTGAGAACACCACCGCCCCCGCGCGGTCCCGCCGCAAGGTTCGCGAGGGCCTCGTGGTCAGCGACAAGATGGACAAGACCGTCGTGGTCGAGGTCGAGGACCGCGTCAAGCACGCGCTGTACGGCAAGATCATGCGCCGTACGAGCAAGCTGAAGGTCCACGACGAGCAGAACTCGGCCGGCATCGGCGACCGGGTCCTGATCATGGAGACCCGGCCGCTGTCCGCCACCAAGCGCTGGCGGCTCGTGGAGATCCTCGAGAAGGCCAAGTAGCGAAGGCTCGAGCTCGGCCGGGTCTCGGTCGGGCGCAGGTTCCGCCAGGCTCCGGCCGCCCCGAGCGGCCGGAGAACCGGCAGACATAGGAGATAGACGTGATTCAGCAGGAGTCGCGACTGCGCGTCGCCGACAACACGGGTGCCCGGGAGATCCTGTGCATCCGGGTGCTCGGCGGCTCCGGTCGGCGCTACGCGAGCATCGGCGACGTCATCGTGGCGACCGTCAAGGACGCGATCCCCGGTGCCGGTGTGAAGAAGGGCGACGTCGTCAAGGCCGTCGTCGTTCGGACCGCCAAGGAGAAGCGGCGGCCGGACGGGTCGTACATCCGCTTCGACGAGAACGCCGCCGTCATCATTAAGGACGGCGGGGACCCGCGCGGTACCCGCATCTTCGGCCCGGTGGGCCGGGAGCTGCGGGACAAGCGGTTCATGAAGATCATCTCTCTCGCGCCGGAGGTGTTGTGACCGTGAAGGTCAAGAAGGGCGACACGGTCGTCGTCATCGCCGGCAAGGACAAGGGTGCCAAGGGCAAGGTCATCGCGGCCTACCCGCGGCAGGACAAGGTCCTGGTCGAGGGCGTGAACCGGGTCAAGAAGCACACCCGCATCAGCACCACCCAGCGTGGCGCCAAGACCGGTGGCATCGTCACCCAGGAGGCCCCGATCCACGTCTCGAACGTGATGGTCCTGGACTCCGACGGCAAGCCGACCCGCGTCGGCTACCGGATCGACGACAACGGCCAGAAGGTCCGCATCGCGCGTAGCACCGGTAAGGACCTCTGATGACCACGGCTACCGAAACCAAGACCCTGCCGCGCCTCAAGGAGCGGTACCGCAACGAGATCGTGGGCGAGCTGCAGAAGCAGTTCGAGTTCGCCAACCCGATGCAGGTGCCGCGGCTGGTCAAGATCGTCGTCAACATGGGTGTCGGCGAGGCCGCTCGCGACGCCAAGCTGATCGACGGGGCCGTCCGCGACCTGGCCACCATCACCGGCCAGAAGCCGCAGGTCCGGCGGGCCACCAAGTCCATCGCGCAGTTCAAGCTCCGCGAGGGCATGCCGATCGGCGCGAAGGTCACCCTGCGCGGCGACCGGATGTGGGAGTTCCTGGACCGGCTGCTCTCGATCGCGCTGCCGCGTATCCGTGACTTCCGCGGCCTGGACGGGCGCAAGCTCGACGGGCACGGCAACTACACGTTCGGCCTGACCGAGCAGTCGGTGTTCCACGAGATCGACCAGGACAAGATCGATCGCCAGCGGGGCATGGACATCACGGTGGTCACGACCGCCACGACCGACGACGAGGGCCGGGCGCTGCTCAAGCTCCTGGGCTTCCCGTTCAAGGAGAACTGAGATGGCCAAGAAGGCGCTGATCCTCAAGGCGGCCGCGAAGCCGAAGTTCTCGGTTCGCGCGTACACCCGCTGCCAGCGGTGCGGGCGTCCGAAGGCGGTCTACCGCAAGTTCGGTCTCTGCCGGGTGTGCATCCGGGAGATGGCCCACCGCGGTGAGCTGCCCGGCGTGTCCAAGGCTTCCTGGTAATAGCCCGGCGCGCTCCGGCGCGTCAGCTGAACTGTCTCTTCGCCGTAGGCCCCGGGCCTGGCCCGGGGAACCCCGGCGAGAAAGGTTGACGAGTTTTCATGACGATGACCGACCCGATCGCAGACATGCTCACGCGTCTGCGTAACGCCAACCAGGCGTACCACGACCGGGTGACGATGCCCTACTCGAAGATCAAGGCGAACATCGCCGAGGTCCTCAAGGCCGAGGGTTACATCGCCACCTGGTCGGTCGAGGAGCCCGAGGAGGGCGCCGTCGGCAAGCGACTGGTCGTCGAGCTGAAGTACGGCCAGAACCGCGAGCGGAGCCTGGCCGGCATCAAGCGCGTGTCCAAGCCCGGTCTCCGGGTGTACGCCAAGTCGGACGGGCTCCCGCGGGTGCTCGGCGGGCTGGGCGTGGCGATCATTTCGACGTCCCAGGGGCTGCTCACCGACCGGCAGGCCCGCAAGCGGAGCGTTGGCGGGGAAGTCCTCGCCTTCGTCTGGTAACGGGAGACAGGTAGAAATGTCGCGTATTGGACGTAAGTCGATCCCGGTGCCTGCCGGCGTCGACATCACGATCGACGGCCGGACCGTCAAGGTCAAGGGCCCCAAGGGCGAACTGAGCCACGTGCTGGCCGAGCCGATCACGGCGGAGCGGGGCGAGGACGGCGAGCTGCACGTCAACCGGCCCAACGACGAGCGCAAGGCCAAGGAGCTGCACGGCCTGAGCCGTACGCTGGTGGCCAACATGATCGTCGGTGTCACCGAGGGCTACCGCAAGAGCCTGGAGATCGCCGGTACCGGTTACCGCGTGACCGCCAAGGGCAAGGACCTGGAGTTCGCGCTCGGGTTCTCGCACCCGGTCCTGGTTCCGGCGCCGGAGGGCATCACCTTCACGGTCGAGAAGCCGACGCTGTTCCACGTGGCCGGCATCGACAAGCAGCAGGTCGGCGAGGTCGCCGCCAACATCCGGAAGATCCGTCCGCCGGAGCCCTACAAGGGCAAGGGCGTGAAGTACCAGGGCGAGGTCATCCGCCGCAAGGCTGGAAAGGCAGGTAAGAAGTGAGCGCCACGCTGCTCAAGCGCCGCCGCGGCGTCGCCGCCAAGCGTGCCGTCGGGCGTGCGCGTCGGCACTTCCGGGTCCGCAAGAACGTCAGCGGCACCGCCGAGCGTCCCCGCCTGGTCGTCACCCGCTCCCTGCGGCACATGGTGGCCCAGGTCGTCGACGACACCAAGGGTCACACCCTGGCGTCGGCCTCGACCATGGACGCCTCGCTGCGCGGCGCCGAGGGCGACAAGAGCGCCCTGGCCGGCAAGGTCGGCGCGCTTCTCGCCGAGCGCGCCAAGGCCGCCGGCGTCTCGAAGGTCGTCTTCGACCGCGGTGGCAACCGGTACGCGGGGCGTGTCGCCGCGCTTGCCGACGCCGCCCGCGAAGCCGGGCTCGAGTTCTAGAAACCCCGTCACGAGAGAGAAGGAAGGCTGCTGATGCCAGGTCAACAGCGCCGTGGCGGCGGGTCCGGTGGCAACGAGGGTGGTCGCCGCGACAACCGCCGTGAGGGCGGCCGCGGAAACGCGCCCGTCGAGAAGACCCCGCACCTCGAGCGGGTCGTCGCGATCAACCGCGTCGCCAAGGTCGTGAAGGGTGGTCGTCGCTTCAGCTTCACCGCCCTGGTGATCGTGGGCGACGGCGACGGCACCGTCGGTGTGGGCTACGGAAAGGCCAAGGAGGTGCCCGCGGCGATCGCCAAGGGCGTCGAGGAGGCCAAGAAGCACTTCTTCAAGGTGCCGCGGATCGGTCAGTCGATCCCGCACCCGGTCACGGGCGAGGACGCCGCCGGTGTGGTGCTGCTCAAGCCGGCCTCCGCCGGTACGGGCGTCATCGCCGGTGGCCCGGTGCGTGCCGTGCTGGAGTGCGCGGGCATCCACGACGTGCTCTCCAAGAGCCTCGGCTCGTCCAACCCGATCAACATCGTGCACGCCACGGTGGCGGCCCTGAAGGGGCTCGAGTCCCCGGAGCAGGTCGCGGCCCGTCGTGGTCTGCCGGTCGAGGACGTCGCGCCGGCCGCCATGCTGGCGTCGCGGGCGGGGGTGGCGTCCTGATGGCACGCCTGAAGGTCACCCAGGTCCGGTCCGAGATCGGGACCAAGAAGAACCAGCGTGACTCGCTGCGTTCCCTCGGTCTCAAGCGGATCAACGACGTGGTGGTCAAGGAGGACCGGCCGGAGATCCGCGGCATGATCTTCACGGTCAACCACCTCGTGAAGGTCGAGGAGGTCGAGTAATGACGATCAAGGTGCACCACCTGCGTCCGGCTCCCGGCGCCAAGACCGACAAGACCCGTGTGGGTCGCGGTGAGGGCTCCAAGGGCAAGACGGCCGGTCGCGGTACCAAGGGTTCCAAGGCCCGCAAGAACATCTCGCCGGCGTTCGAGGGTGGGCAGATGCCCATCCACATGCGCCTGCCGAAGATGAAGGGCTTCAAGAACAAGTTCAAGGTCGTGTTCCAGGTGGTCAACCTGGACCGGCTGGCCGAGCTGTTCCCCAACGGCGGCCAGGTCGGCCCGGTCGAGCTGGTCGAGGCCGGTGCGGTCCGCAAGGGCCACCCGGTCAAGGTGCTCGGCACCGGCGACCTCGGTGGCGTGTCCCTCCAGGTGTCGGCGCACGCGTTCAGCGCGTCGGCCAAGGAGAAGATCACCGCCGCCGGTGGCTCGGTCACCGAGCTGTAAGACGATGTTCATGGCGCCCGCTCAGTTGTTCGCAACTGGGCGGGCGCCATGGTCTACCGGCGACGTGTGCGCCGGGTAACATCGGATTCGGTTTATGTAGCCGGGCACATCTGCCCGGACCGGGACCGGGCTGTTAGAGTCCGTTCCCAGCCATGGATTCCGGACACTCCGTCCGGCACCACACCCCGCCCCGCCAGGGACTCGTTCACCGGCGGCCCGCGTCGCGCAGGAGGAAGAAGTTGCTGTCCGCCTTTCTCAGTGCGTTCCGTACGCCTGACCTGCGCAAGAAGCTGCTGTTCACAGTAGGCATCATCGCGGTCTACCGGCTGGGCGCCACGCTGCCCAGCCCGGGCGTCTCGTACGGCAACGTGCAGAAGTGCCTCGACACGATCCAGGGTGGCAGCACCGGTGTGCTCAACCTGCTGGATCTCTTCTCCGGTGGCGCGCTGCTCCAGCTCTCGGTCTTCGCGCTGGGCATCATGCCCTACATCACCGCGTCGATCATCCTGCAGCTGCTGACGGTGGTGATCCCGCGCCTGGAGCAGCTCCGCAAGGAGGGCCAGGCCGGGCAGGCCAAGATCACGCAGTACACCCGCTACCTGACGCTGGGCCTGGGCATCCTCCAGTCCTCGGCGTTCGTGGCGCTGGCCCGCTCCGGGCAGCTGTTCAACAACCAGTGCGACCAGTTCCCGATCGTGCCCCAGGGCACCGGCATCCCGGACTGGCTGACGCTGACGATCCTGGTCATGACGATGACCGCCGGCACCGGCGTGGTGATGTGGCTCGGTGAGCTGATCACCGACCGGGGCGTCGGCAACGGCATGTCCGTGCTGATCTTCACCTCGATCGCGGCCCGGCTCCCCAGCGAGGGCTGGAAGATCAAGACCACAAAGGGCTGGGGGATGTTCCTCCTCGTCATCGCCCTGGTGCTGCTGGTCATCACCGCTGTCACCTTCATCGAGCAGGCGCAGCGCCGCATCCCGGTGCAGTACGCCAAGCGCATGATCGGCCGGCGGATGTACGGCGGGACGTCGACCTACATCCCGCTGAAGGTGAACCAGGCGGGTGTCATCCCGGTCATCTTCGCCTCGTCGCTGCTCTACCTGCCGCAGCTCGCGCTCCAGTTCTTCGATCAGAACGACCCGGGCAAGGTCCAGGCGTGGATCCAGAACCACATCGTGAAGGCGAGCGCGCCGGAGCACATCGCGATCTACTTCCTGCTGATCATCTTCTTCACGTACTTCTACGTGTCGATCACGTTCAACCCGACCGAGGTCGCGGACAACATGAAGAAGTACGGCGGCTTCGTGCCGGGCATCCGCCCCGGCAAGCCGACCGCCGAGTACCTCGACTTCATCCTCAGCCGGATCACCCTGCCGGGCGCGCTCTACCTGGGCATCGTCGCGATCCTGCCGAACTTCTTCTTCATCTGGCTCGACAACCAGCAGTTCCAGAACTTTCCGTTCGGCGGCACCGCTGTGCTCATCATGGTCGGCGTCGGTCTGGAGACCGTGAAGCAGATCGAGAGCCAACTCATGCAGCGGAACTACGAAGGGTTCCTGCGGTAGATGCGACTCGTTCTGGTTGGCCCGCCGGGCGCGGGCAAGGGCACACAGGCGGAGTTCGTCGCCGCGCACCTCTCGGTGCCGAAGATCTCGACCGGTGACATCTTCCGGGCGAACGTCTCCCAGGGCACCCCGCTGGGCGTCGAGGCCAAGCGGTACATGGACGCCGGCAAGCTGGTCCCGGACGAGGTCACCATCAACATGGTGCGGGACCGGCTCGCCGAGCCGGACGCGAGCGAGGGCTTCCTGCTCGACGGCTTCCCGCGGACCACTCCGCAGGCCGCCGCGCTGGACAAGCTCCTCGCCGACCTCGGCACCGCGCTGGACCTGGTGCTGGAGCTCGTCGTCGACGACGACGAGGTGATCCGGCGGCTGTCCGGCCGGCGCACCTGCCGCGGCTGCGGCAAGATCTGGCACGTCGAGTTCGACTCGCCGAGCCGGGAGGGCGTCTGCGACCGCTGCGGCGCCGAGCTGTTCCAACGCGACGACGACAAGCCGGAGACCATCGCCGCCCGGCTGCGGGAGTACGCCGAGAAGACCGCGCCGCTCGTGGACTACTACGGCGCCCAGGGCAAGCTGGTCGGCATCGACGCGACCGGCCCGGTGGAGGACGTCACCGTCCGCGCCATCGACGCGCTGCGCTCGTACGGCGGCTGAGGTCCCACCCGCCACCCGGCGGATAGAGTGCGAACAGCGGGGTACGTGCGACGTGCCCCGCTGCTCCGCGTACGCGTGACGAAAGGTAACCACCACCATGCGCCGTCCCCAGCTGGACATCCAGCTGAAGACCCCCGAGCAGATCGAGCTGATGCGGGCCGCCGGTCTGGTCGTCGCCCGCGCCCTGCGGCGGATGCGGGAGGCGGTGGCGCCGGGCGTGTCGACGGCCGACCTGGACGCGATCGCCGAGTCGACCATCCGCGAGGCGGGCGCCGTGCCGTCGTTCAAGGGCTACCACGGCTTCCCGGCGTCGATCTGCTCGTCGGTCAACCGGCAGGTGGTGCACGCCATCCCGTCGGCCGAGCAGGTGCTGCGCGAGGGCGACCTGATCTCCATCGACTGCGGCGCGGTGCTGGACGGCTGGCACGGCGACGCGGCGGTCACGGTGCCGGTCGGCGAGGTCGATCCGGCGCTGCTGAGGATGACGGCGGTGGCCGAGGACGCCATGTGGGCCGGGATCGCCGCCGCGGCGCGCGGGGCGGCCTCCGGCAAGGGCCGGCTCACCGACATCTCGCACGCGGTCGAGACGGCGGTCCGCAAGGGCGGCCGGTACGGCATCGTCGACGGCTACGGCGGTCACGGCATCGGCACCGAGATGCACCAGGACCCGCACGTGCTCAACCACGGGCGTCCCGGCAAGGGGCCGCGCCTGGTGCCGGGCCTGGCGCTCGCCATCGAGCCGATGATCACGATGGGCTCGCCGCGTACGGTCGAGCTGTCCGACGGCTGGACCGTGGTGACCCGGGACGGGTCGATGGCGGTGCACGTCGAGCACTCGATGGCGCTGCTGGACGACGGCGTGTGGGTGCTCACGGCCGAGGACGGCGGACGGGCCCGTCTGGGTGACCTGGTGACCGCCCGGCAGACGTCCGTCGACTCTCCGGCGGCCTGAGCGGGCTGCCCCCGTACCCGGTCGAGTGCTGCCGCCTTGGCGATCGGGTGCCATGCTTGTTCCCATGGATGAGCGCAACCGGATGCGGGCGGCCGACGCGGACCGGGAGGCCACCGCGGAACGACTCCGGGTGGCGCTGGCCGAAGGCCGGCTCGACCTGGGTGAGTACGACGACCGGCTGCGGCAGGCGTACGGCGCCAAGACCTACGGCGAGCTGGACGAACTGCTGACCGATCTGCCCGGTCCCCGGCCGGCGGAGAACTCCCTGCCGGCTCCCCGCGCGACCGGGAAGAGCGGGGTGGCCGAGCCGGGCCGGGCGGCCGTCAGCGCACGTAACGCCTGGCTGCTGGGGGTCTGGGGCCCCTGGCTGAAGGTGGCCCTGATCCTCAGCGCGATCTGGTTCGTCTCCCAGCTCGGCGAGGGTGAGTTCGAGTTCGACGACTACTGGCCGATCTGGGTGCTCGGGCCGTGGGGCGCCGTGGTGCTCTACCAGACGATCCAGGGGCTGGCCCACGGGGCGCCGGAGCACGACGCCGAGCGCCGGCGGCGCAAGCAGGTCGAGCGGGAGGCCCGTCGGCGGGCGAAGCGGGAGCTGCCGGAGACGTGACCTGCGTCATATCCGAGCCGTCCGGGTGACCGTCGCGCCGGTCGGTTTGGCGAGCACGTGCGGGTCGGCGTACACTTTCTGATCGGCGCACAGCGTCCACTCCGCCATGCCCACCCTGCGCTTCGGTGGGAGTCGGAGCCGCGGCTGGCGCGGGTTTCCTGATCTTGGTCAGTTCACCCGTGTAAGACGTTGTGAGCCGTCCGGAGTAACCGACGTCAGGACAGCGGAGGACATGCCGAAAAAAGACGGAGCAATCGAGATCGAGGGTCGGGTCATCGAGCCCCTGCCGAACGCCATGTTCCGGGTGGAGCTCGCGAACGGCCACAAGGTGCTCGCTCACATCAGCGGCAAGATGCGCCAGCACTACATCCGCATCCTGCCGGAGGACCGGGTCGTCGTCGAACTCTCGCCGTACGACCTGACCCGCGGGCGCATCGTCTACCGCTACAAGTAAGCCTGACGGCGGCCGGGAGACCCGTGTCCGTCTTCGACGTCCGGATCGCGCACCGCCGCGGCTCCGGGCCAGATGGGAAGTAAGGCAACCGTGAAGGTCAAGCCGAGCGTCAAGAGGATCTGCAACAAGTGCCGGGTGATCCGCCGGCACGGCCGGGTCATGGTCATCTGCACCGACCCGCGCCACAAGCAGCGCCAGGGCTGACGCCCCACACATCACCAGCTCGTCTCAGCCGCGGTCGGGTGCGCAGCGCGTACCCCCTCGTGGTTGACCCCCGGTCGGAGGCCGGGGCCCGCTCGGGCAGCGACCGATCCCGGTCGCCGGCGTTCTTGACGCCGGAAGGACAGGGACGGCCGGTAGCGGGGTGGGACGGGTCCACACCTCCGCCACAACATCACGAGGAGTACGCCCGCACATGGCACGTCTAGTCGGCGTGGATCTCCCCCGCGAGAAGCGGATGGAGATCGCGCTCACCTACATCTTCGGGGTCGGTCGTACCCGCGCCCTGGAGACGCTCGCCGCGACCGGCATCTCGCCGGACAAGCGCGTTCGGGACCTCACGGACGAGGAGCTCGTCGAGCTCCGGAACCACATCGAGGGCAACTACAAGGTTGAAGGCGACCTGCGCCGCGAGGTCGCCGCTGACATCCGCCGCAAGGTCGAGATCGGCTGCTACGCCGGTATCCGGCACCGCCGCGGTCTGCCCGTGCGTGGCCAGCGCACCAAGACCAACGCGCGGACCCGGAAGGGCCCGAAGCGGACCGTGGCCGGCAAGAAGAAGCCCGGCAAGAAGTAACTAGGAGCGCACAGACTTATGCCACCGAAGGCTCGTGCCGGAGCCGCCGTCAAGAAGGTCCGGCGCAAGGAACGCAAGAACGTCGCCCACGGGCAGGCGCACATCAAGAGCACCTTCAACAACACCATCGTGTCCATCACGGACCCGACCGGTGCGGTCATCTCCTGGGCCTCCTCCGGCCAGGTCGGCTTCAAGGGCTCCCGCAAGTCGACTCCGTTCGCCGCGCAGCTCGCCGCCGAGGCCGCCGCGCGCCGCGCGATGGAGCACGGCATGCGCAAGGTCGACGTGTTCGTCAAGGGCCCCGGCTCCGGCCGGGAGACCGCCATCCGTTCGCTGCAGGCCGTCGGCCTCGAGGTCGGGCAGATCTCCGACGTCACGCCGCAGCCGCACAACGGGTGCCGTCCGCCGAAGCGTCGCCGGGTCTGAGAGGTTAGAGAGAGATGGCTCGTTACACCGGTGCTGACTGCCGCCGTTGCCGGCGGGAGAAGATGAAGCTGTTCCTCAAGGGCAGCAAGTGCGATGGTCCGAAGTGCCCGTTCGAGTCCCGGCCGTTCCCGCCCGGGCAGCACGGCCGCGGCCGCACGAAGGAGACGGAGTACCTGCTCCAGCTCCGTGAGAAGCAGAAGGCCCGTCGTGTCTACGGCGTGCTGGAGAAGCAGTTCCGCGGCTACTACGAAGAGGCCGTGAGCAAGGAAGCCAAGACCGGTGAGGTCCTGCTGCAGATCCTCGAGTCGCGGCTGGACAACGTGGTCTACCGGGCCGGCTACGCCAAGTCCCGGGACATGGCCCGTCAGCTGGTCAAGCACGGCCACTTCACGGTGAACGGCAAGAAGGTCGACATCCCGTCGTACCGCGTCAAGGAGCACGACATCGTCGAGGTGCGTGCCAAGAGCAAGGAGCTCACCCCGTTCCTCGTGGCGCAGGGTGAGGCCGGCTCGCGGACCGTTCCGGCGTGGCTGGAGGCGATCCCGAGCCAGCTGAAGATCCTCGTGCACTCGCTCCCGGCCCGCCAGGTGATCGACACCCAGGTCCAGGAGCAGCTGATCGTCGAGCTCTACTCCAAGTAAGGGCTCGTTGCGGTGGCCCGTCCTCCGGGGCGGGCCACCGGAACAGTTGTGTCGTGGGCGTCAAATAGCGGGCGCCCCGGAAGAGAAGAGAAAAGATGCTCATCAGCCAGCGACCGTCTCTCTCCGAAGAGTCGATCAACGAGACCCGCTCCCGGTTCACCATCGAGCCGCTGGAGCCCGGCTTCGGCTACACGCTGGGCAACTCGCTCCGGCGTACGCTGCTGTCCTCGATCCCGGGTGCGGCGGTCACCTCGATCAAGATCGACGGTGTGCTGCACGAGTTCACCACGATCCCCGGTGTCAAGGAGGACGTGGTCGAGCTCGTCATGAACATCAAGGAGCTGTGCGTCAGCTCCGAGCACGACGAGCCGGTCAGCATGTACCTGCGCAAGCAGGGCCCGGGCGACGTGACCGCCGGTGACATCCAGCCCCCGGCCGGTGTCTCGGTGCACAACCCGGACCTGAAGCTCGCCACCCTCAACGGCAAGGGCCGGCTCGACATGGAGCTGACCGTCGAGCGGGGTCGCGGCTACGTCACGGCGGCGCAGAACAAGCAGGCGGGCGCCGAGATCGGCCGGATCCCGGTCGACTCGATCTACTCGCCGGTGCTCAAGGTGACGTACCGGGTCGAGGCGACCCGTGTCGAGCAGCGTACCGACTTCGACCGGCTCATCATCGACGTCGAGACCAAGCCGTCGATGGGCCCGCGTACCGCGCTGGCCTCGGCCGGCTCGACGCTGGTGGAGCTGTTCGGGCTGGCCCGGGAGCTGGACGAGACCGCCGAGGGCATCGACATCGGGCCGTCCCCGCAGGACGCCCAGCTGGCGGCGGACCTGGCCCTGCCGATCGAGGAGCTGGACCTCACCGTCCGCTCCTACAACTGCCTCAAGCGCGAGGGCATCAACTCCGTTGGTGAGCTCATCGGGCGTACCGAGGCCGACCTCCTCGACATCCGCAACTTCGGTCAGAAGTCGATCGACGAGGTCAAGATGAAGCTCGCCGGGATGGGCCTGGGGCTGAAGGACTCGGCTCCGAACTTCGACCCGGCGCACGTCGTGGACGCCTTCGGCGAGGCGGACTACGACACCGACGACTACCGCGAGACCGAGCAGCTCTAGTCCGCGCTGCCGCCACACCTGAGGAGCACCAAGCATGCCCACGCCCACCAAGGGCCCCCGCCTCGGCGGCAGCCCCGCGCACGAGCGGCTGATGCTGGCCAACCTGGCCACTGCGCTGTTCCAGCACGGCAAGATCCAGACCACCGAGACGAAGGCCCGGCGGCTGCGTCCGCTGGCCGAGCAGCTCATCACCAAGGCCAAGCGCGGCGACCTCGCCTCGCGCCGCCGCGTGCTGGGCGTCGTCAAGGACAAGGACGTGGTCTACGCCCTGTTCGACCAGATCGCGCCCCGGTACGCCAACCGCAACGGTGGCTACACCCGGATCGTGAAGACCGGTCCGCGCAAGGGTGACGCCGCTCCGATGGCGATCATCGAGCTGGTGGAGGAGCTTCAGGTCGCCGAGCCGAAGGCGAACAAGAAGACCGCCGCCCGCAAGGCCGCGCAGCAGGACAAGGTCGAGGCCCTGGCCCCGGCCGAGGAGACCCCGCGCTCCAGCGCCGGTGACCAGGACGCCGAGGCGCCGGTCTCCGCGTCGGGTGACACCGCCGCCGCCCGTGAGGACAGCGACGAGGCCACCGAGAACGACAAGGCCTGACATCAGGCTCGACCGGGCCCGGCATCCCCTCGGGGGTGCCGGGCCCGTCGCCGTCGACAGGAGGTACGAGGTGGACGAGCGGACCCGGCTGCGGCTGGACGTCTCGTACGACGGCACCGACTTCTCCGGCTGGGCGCCCCAGCCGACCCGGCGCACAGTGGCCGGCGTACTCATGCAGACGCTGGACCTGGTGCTCGGCGCGGGCACGGCGACCGGCCTGACGGTGGCCGGGCGTACCGACGCCGGGGTGCACGCCACCGGGCAGGTCTGCCACCTCGACCTGCCGACTCCCGTGTGGCGGGAGCACGAGGGCCGGCTGCTGCGCCGGCTGGCCCGGCTCCTGCCGCCAGATGCCCGGGTACGCGCGATGACCGAGGTGCCCGCCGACTTCGACGCCCGGTTCTCGGCCACGTTTCGGCGCTACGAGTACCGGGTCACCGACGCCCCGTGGGGTGCCGAGCCGCTACGCCGCCGGGACACCCTGGCCTGGCCCAAGCCGTTGGACCTGGCGGCCCTGAACGCCGCCGCCGCCGGGCTGGTGGGCGAGCACGACTTCGCCGCGTACTGCCGGCGCAAGGAGAACGCCACCACGCTGCGCGAGGTGACCCGGCTGGACTGGCGGCGCGACCCGGACGGGATCCTTGTCGCCACCGTGCAGGCCGACGCGTTCTGCCAGAACATGGTACGCAGCCTGGTCGGGGCGATGCTGGTGGCCGGCGACGGGCGGCGGCCGGTCCAGTGGCCGGCCGGCCTGCTGACCCGGCGTGAGCGCTCCAGCGAGGTGACAGTGGCGCCGGCGCACGGCCTCGCCCTGGTCGCTGTGGGCTACCCGGCCGACCCGGCCGAGTACGCCCGCCGGGCCGAGGCGACCCGCCGGTTGCGGGTGCCGGTGGCCGAGGGCTGAGCCCGGCTCAGTCCGTGCCCCGCTGACCGGCGCTGTCCCCGGCCGATTCGGCGTCGGGCTGCCCGGCCGTGCCGGCCGCCGCGCGACGGTCCAGCACACTCCGGTTGAGGTGCAGCTCGACCATGTCGAACATGATCTCGCGGGCGGTCGCGTCGTCGCTCGGGATACGTTCCCCGTCGGCGCGGGTGACCAGGCAGTAGGCGACGTAGTGTCCGCGTACCTGCCAGGCGACCCGGGCCGCGGCCCGTTCCACCGCCTCGGTGTCGTCGCCGGCCGCCATGCCACGGAACCGTCCCTGGCGCGCGTCGAGCAGCGGCCGGATGCGGTCGCGTACCCGCTGGGCGGTGGCCACGTCGGTGAGGTTGAACAAACCGGCGGTGATCAGGTGGTCGCCGTCGGGGGAGCGGAGCGTGCCCCGCACGACCTGGTTGCAGCCGAGCCGGACCAGCAGGTCGGCGATCTCGCCGGTGGCCGCTACCTGGCACTTCGGGCTGGCCTGGGTCTTCAGCACCCGGTATGCGGGCTTCCCGTCGGTGACCACCAGATCCTTTGTCGGGAAGACCTCCTTGGCGGTGAGTGACGCCTGGTCGGTGTCCCGGGAGTCCAGGTCGGTGCCGCCGGACGGGGTGCTGGACTCGGTCGGCTGCGGGGTCGGCTGGCCAGCCGGGGGCGTGGCGGTGCGTTCGTCGAGCAGAGCCGCGACGGCGAGCCCGGTGAGCGAGAGCAGCAGCAGGACGGCGGCGCCGCCGACGAGCGTCTGCCAGAACCGGCCGCCGCCGCGGCGTTCGGCGCGCCGGGTCCGGGGCAGCTCGGAGACGTCGGCGGCGCGGGCGGTGGGGCTGGCCGGGATCGGCACCGTCGGCCGGTCCACCGCCGCCGGTACGGGCGCGGGCATGGGCGGCGCGGGCTGCGGCACCGGGGAGGGCTCCCGTGGTGGCGCGGGCCGTCCGGGTGCCGGCGCCGGGGCCGGTGGTGCCGGAACGGGTGCGCGGGCGTCGTCTGCCACCGCCTGCCCGTCGGGGATGGCCTGCTCGGCCGTGCCGGCCGGCGGCAGCGCCGGTTGCGGGCGCGGCGGCGGGGGCAGCGACGGCGTGGGGAACCGGGAGCGTGACGGACCCGCGGGCGGCGGCGTCGTGGCTGCGGGCCCGTTCGGGGCCGACCCGGGATTCGGGTACTCCAGGAAGGCGTCCTCATCGGACTCGTACCGGTACACCATGTGGCATAGAGTAGGACTGATTGTCCCTTTCAGGGGTAATATCGGGAAATTCTGGCGGAGTGGCGTCCGGCTCCGCCGGTGACACCGTCGCCGGAACCGCCCCGGCCCGGTGCGAGAATGCCTGCGTGACCGGCGACCACTACTTCACCGCTGAACCCTCGGCCCCGGCCCGCCCGCGCGAGGTCGAGTTCACCGTCGCCGGGCGCGACTACACACTCGGCTCGGCCGGTGGCGTCTTCTCCGCCGACCGGCTCGACCCGGGCACCGCCGTGCTGCTGCGCAAGGCCGACCTGCCGGCCGCCGACGTCACCGGCGCGCTGCTCGACATCGGCTGCGGCTTCGGCCCGATCACCTGCGTCCTCGCCACCGTCGCGCCGAAAGCCACCGTCTGGGCCGTGGACGTCAACGAGCGCGCCCGCGCCCTCACCACCGACAACGCGGTAAGGATCGGCGCCGCCGACCGGGTACGCGCCGTCGCGCCGGACGAACTGCCGGACGACGTCACCTTCACCCAGATCTGGTCCAACCCGCCGATCCACATCGGCAAGCCGGAACTGCACGCCCTGCTGCTGCGCTGGCTGCCCCGCCTCGCCCCGGACGGCGTGGCCTGGCTGGTCGTCGCCCGGCACCTCGGCGGCGACTCGCTGCACCGCTGGCTGGTCGAGCAGGGCTGGTCCGTCGAGCGGCACGCCAGCCAGAAGGGCTACCGGGTGCTGCGGGTCACCCGGTAATCCGGTGTCGTCCACCGACCCGGCTCGGGCAGGATGCCCGCGTGGGATACGTGGACGTGGCAGGAGTGGGGCACATCCTCCCGGACGGGCGTGAGCTGTTCAGTGACGTCTCGTTCCGGGTCGGTGAGGGTGCCAAGGTGGCGCTGGTCGGCCCGAACGGCGCCGGCAAGACCACGCTGCTGCGGATGGTCGCCGGTGACCTGCCGGTGAAGACCGGCGCGATCGCCCGCTCCGGTGGGCTGGGCGTGATGCGGCAGTTCATCGGCATGATCGGTGACGAGTCCACGCTCGCCGACCTCGCCCTGTCGCTGGCACCGCCGGCGCTGCGCGACGCCGGGCGGCGGCTCGCCGAGACCGAGGCGGCCATGCGGGCGGCCGAGGTGCGCGGCAAGTACAGCTCCGCCGCCGCCAAGACCCAGCTCGCGTACGCCGAGGCGCTGGCCGCCTGGGGTGAGACCGGCGGGTACGACGCGGAGGTCCTCTTCGACACCGTCGCCACCATCGTGCTGGACCTGCCGTGGGACAGCGCCCGGGAACGGCCGGTCCGCACGCTCTCCGGCGGCCAGCAGAAACGCTTCGCGCTGGAACTGCTGCTGCGCGGCCCGGACGAGGTGCTGCTGCTCGACGAGCCGGACAACTTCCTCGACGTACCCGGCAAACGTTGGCTGGAGGCGCGCCTGCGCGAGTCGGGCAAGTCCGTGCTGTACGTCTCGCACGACCGGGAACTGCTGGCGCAGACCGCCGACCGGGTCGTCGCGGTGGAGGGCGGCAGCGCCTGGGTGCACCCGGGCGGCTTCGCGAGCTGGCACTCCGCGCGGGTGGCCCGGCACGCCCGCCTCGACGAGCTGCGCAAACGCTGGGACGAGGAACACCAGAAGCTGCGCGAGCTGATGCTGATGTACAAGCAGAAGGCCGCGTACAACGACGGGATGGCGTCCCGCTACCAGGCCGCGCAGACCCGGTTGCGCAAGTTCGAGGAGGCCGGGCCGCCGCCCGTACCCCCGAAGGACCAGGACATCCGGATGCGCCTGACCGGCGGGCGGACCGGCAAGCGCGCGGTCATCGCCGAGCAACTGGAGCTGGACGGCCTGACGTACCCGTTCGACCTGGAACTCTGGTACGGCGACCGGGTCGCGGTGCTCGGCGCGAACGGCACCGGCAAGTCGCACTTCCTGCGCCTGCTGGCCCGGGGCGGCACCGACCCGGAGCCGGGAAACACCCCCGTCGACGGCGCCGGCGCCCTCGCACCTGTCGCGCACGGCGGCGTGGTGCGGCTCGGCGCGCGGGTCCGGCCCGGGCACTTCTCGCAGACCCACGACCGGCCGGAGCTGATGGCCAAGACACTCGTCGAGGTGCTGTGGCGCGGCGACGACCACCGGGCCGGCATGGACCGGCACGCGGCGATGGCGGCGCTGTCCCGGTACGAGCTCGCCGCTCAGGGCGACCAGCGGTTCGGCACGCTCTCCGGCGGGCAGCAGGCCCGCTTCCTGGTGCTGCTGCTGGAGCTGTCCGGGGCGACGCTGCTGCTGCTCGACGAGCCCACCGACAACCTCGACCTGGCCTCGGCCGAGGCGCTGGAGGCCGGGCTGACCGCGTTCGAGGGGACTGTGGTCGCTGTGACACACGACAGGTGGTTCACCCGTACCTTCGACCGGTTCGTGCTGTTCCGGGGCGACGGCGACGTGGTGGAGACGCCGGAGCCGGTCTGGGACGTGGGCTGATGATCGACCGGGAGCTGGCCGACCGGCTGTGCGCGGTGGACGGTGTGGTCGCGGTGGCCCTCGGCGGCAGCCGCGCCCGCGGCGACCACCGGCCCGACTCCGACTGGGACCTGGGCCTCTACTACCGGGGTACGCCGGACGTGGCCGGGCTGCGCGCGGTGGCCGCCGCGATCGCCGACGGGCCGGTGGACCTCACCGCACCGGGCGGCTGGGGACCGTGGGTCGACGGGGGCGCCTGGCTGCGTGTCGGCGGCGTCGCGGTGGACTGGATCTACCGCGACCTGGACCGGGTGCACCGGGTCTGGGCGGACTGCCGGGCCGGCCGCTACACCGTCGAGGCGCAGGCCGGGCACCCGCTCGGCTTCTACTCGCACGCGTACGCCGGGGAGGTGGCGCTCGGGCGGGTGCTCGGCGACCCGAGCGGCGAGCTGACCGCCCTGCGGGCCGAGACCGTCGACTACCCGCCCGCGCTCGGCGCCGCGCTGGTCGCCGGCGGCTGGGAGACCGGGCTGCTGCTCGACGGCGCGGCCAAGGGCGCGGCCGGGGGCGACACCGGCTACGTGGCGGGCTGCCTGTTCCGGGTGGTCGGCGTGCTGGTCCACGCGCTGCACGGCCGCGCCGGGCGGTGGCTCGTGAACGAGAAGGGCATGATCGCGTCCGCCGGACGCCTGCCGGGTGCGCCGCCGGACTTCGCCGAGCGGACGCAGGCGCTGCTGGGCGCGGTGGGGCGTACCCCGTCCGAGCTGGCGGCGACGATCGCCGCGGCCCGGACGCTGGCCGCCGAGGTGTTGCCGCTGCCCGGATGACACCCGGCAGCGGGCATAGGGTGGATCTCGTGAGTGAGATGACCTATCGCCGGCTGGGCGACTCCGGGCTCGTGGTGTCAGTGGTCGGTATCGGCTGCAACAACTTCGGCCGCAAACTCGACAGCGACGGCACCCGGGCGGTGGTGGACGCCGCGCTCGACGCCGGGATCAACTTCTTCGACACCGCCGACATCTACGGCGAGCCGCAGGGCGCCTCCGAGGAACTGCTCGGCCAGGCGCTCAAGGGCCGCCGCGACGACGTGGTGGTGGCCACCAAGTTCGGCATGGACATGAACGGCGCGAACGGGCCGGATCACGGTGCCCGGGGCGCCCGCCGCTACATCGCCCGCGCGGTCGAGGCGTCGCTGCGCCGGCTCGGCACCGACCACATCGACCTGTACCAGATGCACGAGCCGGACCCGGGCACCCCGATCGACGAGACGCTCGCCGCGCTGGACGACCTGGTGACCGCCGGCAAGGTGCGCTACCTCGGCAACTCCAACTTCGCCGGCTGGCAGATCGCCGACGCCGACTGGACCGCGTCGTCGCAGGGGCGTACCCGGTTCATCTCCGCGCAGAACCACTACTCGCTGGTCGAACGCGGGGTGGAGGACGAGGTGATCCCCGCCTGCGAGCGGTTCGGCCTCGGCATGCTGCCGTTCTTCCCGCTCGCCAACGGGCTGCTCACCGGTAAGTACAAGCGCGGCGAGGCGCCCCCAGCGGGCAGCCGCCTGGCCGGTGGCGGCCGGTACGCCGAGCGGCTGGCCGCCGCGCGCTGGGACGTCATCGAGGCGATCGAGGCGTACGCGGCCGAGCGCGGCATCACCATGCTCCAGGTGGCCATCGGTGGCCTGGCCGCCCGTCCCGCAGTCACCTCCGTGATCGCCGGCGCCACGACTCCGGCCCAGGTGAGCGCCAACGCCGAGGCCGGGACGTGGCAGCCGTCCGACGAGGACCTGGACGCCCTCGACGCCATCCTCTGACTGTCCGCGCCGGTGCAGGCGAGCCCGCTCGCGCGTCGGATCCGCCCGCGTGCTCGGTCCACCCGTGTTCGGTCCGCCCGCGCGTCGCAGGTGCGTCCGCTCGTCGTCGTGCGAGCGTCGGGGCTTGCCCCGCGCTGCGGGCGTGCGCCCACCGTGGCCGCCCGCGCGCGGAGACACCCATAACGTTCCACTCAGAGGCAGCGCTCACGATGGGTGGAACGGCATGGGTGTCAAAGGGGCCTTGAAACACCTATGGCGTTCCACTCGTCGCCAGATTCAGTCGCGAGTGGAACGCCATAGGTGTCTGCGGGCGGCCTTCCGACGCCCGTGGCGCCCGGCCCGGCCAGGCGGCGGGTGGCGGGCCGGGGTGGGGCGGAGCTGCGGGCGTGGGTCATGGTTTGCTGCGGTGGCGAGACGTTCGGCCAGGGCCTGGCGGACCAGGGCGACTGTGGCGTCGGGGCGGCGTAGCACGTCGTCGGCGGTGAACCGCAGCACCACCCACCCGGCCGCGCGGAGCGCGTTCAGGCGTGCCACGTCCCGCCGGAAGTGCGCCCGTTCGCGGTGGTGGTCGCCGTCGTACTCGACCGCGAGGCGGAGCGCCGGCCAGGCCAGGTCCACCCGGGCCACGAAACGTCCGCCGGCGCGTACCTCGTGCTGAGCGACGAGCGGGCCGAGGCCGGCGTCGAGCAGAAGCAGCCGCAACCGTGTCTCCATCGGGGACTCGCTCAACGGCTCGGCCAGCGCCAGCACCTCCCGCAGCAGCGGAGCACCCGGCCAGCGCGACCGGGCGGCGGCGTAGGCCCGCAGGCAGGGCAGCTTCACGACCCGGCGACGCAGCAACGCGTCGACGGCGACGAGCGCGTCGACGCGGGTGCCGTGGCGGCCCAGGTCGAACGCGGTGCGCAGCGGGGTGGTGACCGGCAGCCCGCCGACGAGGGTGTGGTCCCGCTCCGGCAGCGGCGACCGGACCACCCGCATCCGTGGGTGCGGTCGCAGTCGAGCAGCAGTCGGCAGCAGCACGCTGACCGGCGCGTCGCGGGTGAGCACGTCCGCGCCGAACAGCCACGCGGCGCTGCGTCCCGCCAGCACGGCACCCGTGGGCAGGCGCAACGCCACCGCCTCGCACCACATCCGATGGTCGCCGGCGCGGTATCCGTCCCGGTGCACGTACACGTCCGGCAGCAGGCGGATCCACGCCGGCCCGCGCAGCATCGTCCAGGTGAGCAGCCCTTCGGAGACGGCACTGCCGCCCCGGAACGGCACTGTCGCCAGGCGGCGCGGGACGCGGGCGGGAACGGACATCCGGGCAGCGTGTCGTGACGGGACGGTCACCCGCTGCCCCGATCCGGCGGACGGCTGGTGTCTGGGAAAAACCTCACCCGGGCTTCCGTACGGGCGGGAGGCGTCGTACGGTAGGCCGCAAGTGACCCACGGGAGCCCGGTGCGGACCGGGCTGAGAGGGGGGCTGGGAGCCCCCGACCGTCGAACCTGATCCGGGTAATGCCGGCGCAGGGAGGAGCGTTGCCGTGCTGTCCCTGGGACGACTGCATCTCATCACCGACACCCGGCCGGGGCGTGACCCGCTCGCCGTGCTGCGTGCCGCCCTGCCGGTGGCGGGCGCCGACCTCGTCGTGCAGGTGCGCGTGGAGGACGACGCCACCGACCGGCAGGCGTACGAGCTGGCGTGCCGCGTGACCGAGGCGTGCCGGCCGTACGGGGCGCGGTGCCTGGTCAACGACCGGCTGCACGTGGCGCTCGCGGTGGACGCCGCCGGTGGCCACGTCGGCGCGGACGACCTGCCGGTCGCAGCCGCGCGCCGGGTGCTCGGTCCGGACGCGGTGCTCGGCGCGACCGCCCGGGAGCCGGTAGGCGCCCGCGCGGCGGTGGACGCGGGAGCGAGCTACCTGGGCGTGGGCCCGTGCCACGCCACCACCACCAAGTCCGGCCTGCCGGACCCGATCGGCCCTGGCGGGGTACGTGCGGTCGCCGAGGCGGTGAGCGTGCCGGTGATCGCGATCGGCGGGGTGACCGCCGCGACCGTGCCGGCGCTGCGGGCCGCCGGGGCGTACGGGGTGGCGGTTGTCGGCGCGCTCAGCCTGGCCGCCGATCCCGCGCACGCCACCGCCGAGCTGCTGCTGGCGCTGACGCGATGAGCCCGGCCGACGTGGCGGTGGTGGGCGCCGGGCCGGTGGGACTCGCGATCGCGTGGCGGTGCGCGCAGCGCGGACTGCGCGTGGTAGTGCACGACGACCGGCCCGGGTCGGGCGCCTCGTCGGTGGCCGCCGGGATGCTGTCGCCGGTTGCCGAGGCGTACTTCGGTGAGCACGAACTCACCGCGCTGCTCGTCGAGTCGGCCGCCCGCTGGCCCGGCTTCGCCGCTGAGCTGACCGAGGCGAGCGGCGTCGACCTCGGCCACCGCACCGAGGGCACGCTCGTCGTCGGGCTCACCGCCGACGACCTGGCCGAGGCGGGGCGGCTGTGGTCGTACCAACGGGGGTTGGGACTGCCGATCACGCCGCTGCGCCCCTCGGAGCTGCGCGACCGCGAACCGGCGCTGGCGCCGCGCGTGCGCGGCGGCGCTGTCGCGCCCGGCGACCACCAGGTCGACCCGCGGCGGCTGGTCGCCGCGCTGCGCACGGCCGCCGAGCGCGCCGGGGTGGAGCTGCGCCCGGCCCGCGTCGGCGCGCTGTCCGAGCTGGACGCGCGGGTCACTGTGGTCGCGGCGGGCTGCGGCGCGGCGGCGCTGACCGGCCTGCCGGTCCGGCCGGTGAAGGGCCAGGTGCTGCGGCTGCGCGCGCCCGGTGGCGGTCCGCCGGGCTTCCGGCACGTGATCCGGGGGTACGCGGACAGCGAGTCGGTCTACCTGGTGCCCCGGGACAGCGGTGAGGTCGTGGTCGGGGCGACTGTGGAGGAGCGCGCGGACACCGCTGTCACCGCCGGTGGCGTGCTGACGCTGCTGCGCGCCGCCGCCGAACTGGTGCCGGAACTCGTCGAGTACGAAGTGGTGGAGGCAGTCGCCGGGCTGCGTCCGGGTACGCCGGACAACGCGCCGATCATCGGGCCGCTGCCCGGGCAGCCGGGCGTGCTCGCGGCGACCGGGCACCACCGGCACGGCATCGTGCTCACCCCGGTCACCGCCGACCTGGTCACCGAGCTGATCGTCACCGGCGAGCCGGATCCCGCGCTCGCCCCCTTCACCCCGGACCGCTTCGGGAAGGAGCGCACGTGGAACTGATCGTCAACGGCACCGGCCGGACGCTGCCCGAGGGCGTCACCGTCGCCGAGGTGGTCCGCACCGTCACCGACCGGGAGCGCGGGCTCGCCGTAGCGGTGAACGGCGAGGTGGTGCCGCGCGGCGGCTGGTCGGCGAGCGTCCTGCGCGACGGCGACCGCGTCGAGGTGCTCAGCGCCACCCAGGGCGGGTGAACGGCATGTCCACGCTGGAGATCGGCGGGGTCGCGTTCGGCTCCCGGCTCGTCCTCGGCACCGGCGGCGCGGCCAACCTGCACGTGCTGGAGCAGGCGATCCGCGCTTCCGGCACCGAGCTGGTGACGTTGGCGCTGCGCCGGGTGGACACCACACCCGGCGGGTCGGGCGGCCTGCTCGACCTGGTGGAGCGGTGCGGTGTACGGCTGCTGCCGAACACGGCCGGCTGCCGTACCGCGGTGGAGGCGGTGAAGACGGCGCACCTGGCCCGGGAGGCGTTCGACACCGACTGGGTGAAGCTGGAGGTGATCGGCGACGAGCGCACGCTCCTGCCCGACGGGGTGGAGCTGCTGCGCGCCGCCGAGGAACTGGTGGCCGACGGGTTTACCGTGCTGCCGTACACCTCGGACGATCCGGTGCTGGCGCGGCGGCTGGCCGACGTGGGCTGCGCGGCGGTGATGCCGGCCGGGTCGCCGATCGGTTCCGGGCTGGGCATCGGCAACCCGCACCACATCCGGCTGATCCGCGCGGCCGTGGACGTGCCGGTGGTGCTGGACGCGGGCATCGGCACCGCCTCCGACGCCGCGCTGGCGATGGAGCTGGGCTGCGACGCGGTGCTGCTGGCGAGCGCCGTGACCCGGGCCGCCGACCCGGTGGCGATGGCCACGGCGATGCGCTACGCGGTCGAGGCCGGGCGTCTGGCGTACGGCGCGGGCCGTATCGCCCGCCGCTTCCACGCCCTGGCCTCCACCCCGGATGAGGGACGGCCCGACCTGTGACCGCCTCACGCCTAGCGGATCTTGGTACGGATGCGCCCTCCGAGGGGCGGCCGCGTACCAAGATTCCGGGCGGGCCGAGCGGCGTCGTGCTGCTCACCGATCGGCGGGTTGCTCGGGGGGCGCTTGTCGACGTGGTGGCGGGGGCCGTGGGTGGGGGAGTGCGGTGGGTGGTGCTGCGGGAGAAGGATCTGCCGCGCGCCGAGCGCCTCGCGCTCGCCGCCGACCTGCGCGCGATCCTCGCCGAGGCGGGCGGCACGCTGATCGTGGCCGGCCCCGATCCGCTCGACGGGGACGCGGTGCACCTGCCCGCCGCCGGCCCGTACCCGCCGCCCGCCGTCGGGCTGGTCGGCCGCTCCTGCCACGACACCGCCGAGCTGGCCCGGCTCACCACCGAGCACTACGCGACGCTGTCCCCGGTCTACGAGACCAGGACGAAGCCCGGCTACGGCCCGCCCCTGCGGCCGACCGGACTCGCCGCCCTGGTGAAAGCCAGCCCGGTCCCGGGGCTCGCCCTCGGCGGCATCGAAACGGCAGCTCAGGTAGCGGCCTGCGTAGAGGCAGGCGCAACAGGAGTAGCAGTGCTCGGCGCAATCATGCGGGCGAACGACCCCGCCGAAACCGCCACCACGCTGGGCAGCGCCTTCCAGGAGGCGGCCACCCGTGTGGCGCGCACCCACCCCGCGCGATCCGACGAAGGCCCGCACGAGAAGGGCTGCGGCCGACCGTGACCACGGAGGGATCAAGCCTGACCGCCCGGAGTGGGCACGGTCGGCCGCAGCCCTCAACCGCAACCACCGGTGAAGGAAAGCAGTGACGCCGAAAACAGTTCTCAGCATCGCCGGCTCCGACTCCGGAGCGGGAGCGGGCATCCAGGCCGACCTCAAGACGTTCGCCGCGCTCGGGGCGTACGGCACGACAGTCCTCACCGCAGTCACCGCGCAGAGCACCAGGGGCGTGGACGCCGTCCTGCCGCTGCCGCCGCAATCGGTGCGCGACCAGATGGACAGCGTGCTCGGCGACTTCGACGTGCGCGCCGTGAAGACCGGGATGCTCGGCACCCCGGCGGTCGCCGATGCGGTGGCCGAGGCGGCAGGGGCCGGGCGCCTGCCGCACCTGGTCGTCGACCCGGTGCTGGTCGCCACGAGCGGGCACCGGCTCGGCGTGGTGGAGGCGGTCGAGCGGCTGCTGCCGTACGCGGAAGTGGCGACACCGAACTGCGCGGAGGCCGCGGCCCTCACCGGAGGCCCGGTGGGCACCGTCGAGGAGATGGTCGCGGCGGCCGAGGCGCTGGCGGCGCGCGGACCGGCGTTCGTGGTGGTGACCGGCGGCGACGTGGACGCCGACGGCGAGTCGGTGGACGTGCTCGCCGGCGGCGGGACGACCCGCCTGCTGCGCGCGCCCCGGGTGGACACCCGGCACAACCACGGCACCGGCTGTTCGTTCTCGGCCGCCGTCGCGGTCCGGCTCGCCACGGGCGACGCGGTGCCGGTCGCGGTGGCCGCCGCCAAGGAGTACGTCACCCGCGCGCTGACCGGCGCGCGGACCTGGGAGCTGGGAGCGGGACGCGGCCCGCTGGACCACTTCGGCTGGTCCGCATGAGCGACAGGGAGGCTGTCATGCAGGCACGTCGCAAGGTGTACGTGGAAGGGTCACGCCCGGACATCCGGGTGCCGTTCGCCGAGGTGCCGCTGACCGGGGACAACCCGCCGGTACGGCTCTACGACACCTCCGGTCCCGGCTCCGACCCGGAGGTGGGGCTGCCCGCACTGCGCGGGCCGTGGATCGCCGAGCGCGGCGACGTGGCTCCGGTGCGCGGTGCCGGCACGCCGCTGGCCGGAACCCGTCCGACCCAGCTTGCGTACGCCCGGGCCGGAATCGTCACGCCGGAGATGGAGTTCGTGGCGATCCGCGAGTCGGTGTCGCCGGAGTTCGTGCGGGACGAGATCGCGGCCGGCCGGGCCGTGCTGCCGCTGAACGTGAACCACCCGGAGTGCGAGCCGGCCGTCATCGGCAAGGCGTTCCTGGTGAAGGTCAACGCCAACATCGGCACCTCGGCTGTCACCTCGTCGGTGGCCGAGGAGGTGGAGAAGCTGACCTGGGCGACCCGGTGGGGCGCGGACACCGTGATGGACCTGTCCACCGGCAAGCGCATCCACGAGACCCGCGAGGCGATCGTGCGGAACGCGCCGGTGCCGATCGGCACGGTGCCGATCTACCAGGCGCTGGAGAAGGTCGGCGGCGACCCGGTGAAGCTGAGCTGGGAGGTGTTCCGGGAGACGGTCATCGAGCAGGCGGAGCAGGGCGTCGACTACATGACCGTGCACGCCGGGGTGCTGCTGCCGTACGTGCCGCTGGCGGTGGACCGGGTCACCGGGATCGTGTCCCGGGGCGGCTCGATCATGGCGGCCTGGTGCCTGGCACACCACGAGGAGAACTTCCTCTACACGAACTTCCGGGAGCTGTGTTCGCTGCTCGCGAAGTACGACGTGACGTTCTCCCTCGGTGACGGGCTGCGCCCCGGTTCCATCGCGGATGCCAACGACGAGGCGCAGTTCGCCGAGCTGCGCACGCTCGGTGAGCTGACGAAGATCGCCTGGGAGTACGACGTGCAGGTGATGATCGAGGGCCCCGGGCACGTGCCGATGCACAAGATCAAGGAGAACGTGGACCTCCAGCAGGAGTGGTGCCACGAGGCGCCGTTCTACACGCTCGGGCCGCTGACCACCGACGTCGCGCCCGCGTACGACCACATCACCTCCGCGATCGGCGCGGCGATGATCGGCATGTTCGGCACCGCGATGCTCTGCTACGTCACCCCGAAGGAGCACCTCGGGCTGCCCGACCGCGACGACGTGAAGGCGGGCGTGATCGCGTACAAGATCGCGGCGCATGCGGCCGACCTGGCCAAGGGGCACCCGGGCGCGCAGGCGTGGGACGACGCGCTGTCGAAGGCCCGGTTCGAGTTCCGCTGGGAAGACCAGTTCAACCTGGCGCTCGACCCGGAGACCGCGCGGGCGTACCACGACGCGACGCTGCCCGCCGAGCCCGCGAAGACGGCGCACTTCTGCTCGATGTGCGGGCCGAAGTTCTGCTCCATGAAGATCACCCAGGAGCTGAAGGACTACGCGGCGCGGGGCATGCGCGGCAAGTCCGAGGAGTTCGTCGCCTCCGGATCGCGGGTCTACCTGCCGCTGGCGTGAGCGGGGCCGGGGCGGGCCGTTTCGACCCGGTCCGCCCCGGCCGTCGTTCAGTCGCGGTGGTGCCGTCCGGTCCGCAGCGAGCGGGCGTCGTCGGCGTTGTCGTCCGAGGCGAGACCGGCCACCCAGTCCACGTACTCGTCGTCGGCAGCGGTGGTCGGCTCGGCCGTCCGCTCGGCCGGCTCCGGCTCGTCCTTGGCCCGGTTGCGCCGGAACAGGCCGCGCCGGGGCTTCGACTTCCCGCCGGACGCGTCGGCGTCGTCCGGTCCGGCGTGCCGCCCGCGCCGGGAGTCCGTCTCCGTGGCCTCCGGCAGTGCGGCGGTGGTGTCCGGCAGTGCGGATTCCGCCTCGCCCGGTGCGGCGGTCGCCGCCTCGGGCCGGGCGACAGGCTTCCCCGCCTCGGGCCGGGCGAGCGGCCCTGCCGGGCGGGCGTTCGTGGCGAGCGCGTCCCATCCGGTGCTCGCGCCCGGCTCGGGCAGACCCCGGTGGCGGGGACGCGGCGCCGGCTCGGCCGGGGCGGTCGTCTCCGCGCCGTCCCGGGCCGGTGTCTCAGGTTCGGTGGTCGCGCGGCGCGGGCGGCCCGCCGGAGTGATCGGCCAGGCCGGGCGTACCTCGCCGGGCGTTCCGGTCACGTCCTCGAACATCGGGAACCGGGGCCGGGTCGACGGGACCGGCGCCGGGTCGTCGAAGAAGAAGTTGCGTCCGGTACGCCCGGCCGGTGCGACCTCGTTCGAGCCGGTGCCCGTGTCCTCCCGGTGCGGGTCCGTGGCCTGGGGAACCGGGGCGGCGTTCGTGGTGTCCGGGTCGGGCCGGGTCCGCCCGCCGGGCGTCGTCGGCGCGGCCTCGGCGCCGGTGCTTGTCGGCTCGGCGTCGGCTCCCCCGCTCGGCGTCGTCGGCGCGGCGTCGGGCCGGCCGCTCGGTGTCGTCGGCGCGGTGTCGGCCGGGGTGGAGCCGGGGGAGGCCGGGCCGGTGGCGCGCGGGGCCTTCGGCGCGCGGGTACGCCGGGGGCGGGTGGCGCGGCCCGTCGCGCCGGTGTCTCCGAGGGCTTCGGCCGGTGGCGCGGCGGGGGTGTCGCTGTCCGGGTCGGCCGTGACCGGTCCGGTGAGGGCGCCGCTGTCCGTACGCGGGCCGGGAACGTGGCTGTCGGCGGTGCCGCCGGTGGCCGGTGACGTGCCCGCGCCGGTGCTCGGGGAGGTGTCTGCCGTGCCGTCGGCGGGTGACACCGGCCCGTCGGTCGTCCCGCTGGACCGGCCGGCGCGGGTACGACGCGGCCGGGTCACCCGTGGCGTAGTGGCCGCCGCTTCCGGCTCCGGTGTGGCATCGGCCGTGCCGGGAGCCGAGCCGGTGCCGGAGGCGGCCTCGCTGTCCGTCGGGATGCCGGTCGCCTGCCCGGACGCTCCATCGGCGGCTTCGGAACCGGCGACGGCCGGGTCGACCGGGACCGGGACCGGGTCGGGGCGGCCCGCGGCGAGGACGTCGATGGCCGAGGTCCGGCGGCCCGGGGGCAGCAGGCCCGGCATGGGCTGGCCGTGGCCCGTGTCGGTGACGGCCGAGCGCTCACCCACCGGCCGTTCCGCAACTGCCGGCTGTTCGAAGGCGGGCAGATCGGTACCGGCCGGAGCCGTCGCCGTGGCCGAGCCGCCGGGCTCCGGCCAGTTCCAGTGCGCGGGCGCGGCGGCGCCGCTCGTCACCGGAGGCACGGACGGGGCGGCCGGGACGCCTGGAGTGGACGAGTGCGGCAGCGGGGCGAGGATGTCGGTGGCCTCGACCGCGTCGGGGTCACCGGTGGCGGTGACCGGGCGGGGCAGCACTGTGGTGGCGGTCGAGCCGAGCGCGCCGGCGATCACGGCGATCAGCGCGCCGTAGTAGGGCGCGACCTGGTAGCGGTCGGTCGCCGAGCCGGGACCGGCGGTCAGGTAGGCGAACGCGACGAGCACCGGACCGGCCGCCCCGGCCGCACCGCCGATGAGCGGCGGCCACTCGGCCCGGCGCGCGAGTACGCCGACCGCGCCGCCGGCCAGCAGAGCGAGCACCGGCAGCAGCAGCATGGACAGGCGTTGGGCCGCCTCCGGATCGAGCCAGGAGGGTTCGAGGACGCCGAGCCGTACCGTGGCGAGCGGGCGGTTGGCGACGATCGTGGGTGCGACGGAGAGCAGCGCCAGCAGCCAGACGATGCCGGCGGTGATCGCCACGCCCCAGCCGAACGGCGGCTTGAGCAGGACGGCGATCGCCGCGCCCGCCCCGACCACCGCGCCGAGGGCGGCGCAGATGCCGGCGGCCCAGACCGGGTCGACGGATCCGCCCGGCTCGGCCGCGCGGGCCGGTTGCATGCACAGCGGGGCGACCACCATCGCGCCCAGCGCGCTGACGCCGGCGATGGAGAGCAGTTCGGTGGTGCCGCCGGGACTGTCGTCGCGGCGGGCGAAGCGCTCGGTGAGGACGGCTCCGGCGACCGTGGCGACAGCGGCGAACCAGCCCACCCAGACGAGCTGGGCGGGCCACCGGTTGACCGAGACGTCCACGAACGCGCCGTCGAGGCGTACGACTCCGAAGCCGTACGCGATCCCCAACTGGCCGGCCCCGGCCAGTACGCTCACCCCGAGCGCCGTGAGCAGCAGCCTGCCCCACGTCCGAAAGGCCATGTCGGGCACGTTACGGCCCGGTGCCCCCGATCGCCACCTTGCCGCCGCGCGGCGCGGCGAACCTGCCGGTGTGGCTACTTCAGCTCGACCAGGCGCGCGAGGTAGGTGGTGTCGCCGACGTTGGTGAGCATGTGCACCGCGCCCGGGTCGCGGTAGACCACGCCGCCGGTCGGCTCGTCGGCGTCGATGGTGGTCCCGTCGATCGTCTGCACCACGTTCTTCGCGCCCTGGATCGCCACCACCAGGTACGGGTGGTCGTGGCGGTGCAGCGGCTGCCGCTCACCCGGCTCCAGCCGGATGTGCCAGACGCGTACGCGGTCGTTCTCGTACACGATCTCCTGGCCCACCGGGCCGAGTTCGAGGTCGGCGGAGAGTTCGGTCATCGTGGTCCGTCCAGTCGGGGGAGCACCTCGGCGGCGATGAGCTCCACGTGGTCGAGGTCGTCGAAGTCGATCAGGCGCAGGTGCACCCGGGTGGCCCCGATCGCGGCGAACTCGCCGATCCGGTCGACCAGCTGGGCGGGGGAGCCGACCACCGGGTCCTCCGGCGGCAGCGCGCTGGTGACGTGCAGCGGCGCGGCCCGGCGCTGCGCCTCGGCGTCGGTGCGTCCGATCGCCACCACGATGCCGGCGGAGAGCGTCAGCGGCGCGCGGCCGGAGGCGTCCCGCCCGGCGCGATCGCACGCCTCGCGCACCCGCTCGTACGCGGCGGCGGTTTCGGCCACGCTCTTGAACGGCATGTTGAACTCGTCGGCGTAGCGGGCGGCCAGCTCGGGGGTGCGCTTCGGTCCCCGGCCGCCGACGATCACCGGCGGGCCGGGCTGCTGCACCGGCTTGGGCAGCGCGGGCGCGTCGACCAGCCGGTAGTGCTCACCGGTGAAGCTGTACGTCTCGTCGGCCGGGGTGCGCCACAGGCCGGTGACGATCTCCAGCTGCTCGGCGAGCCGGTCGAAGCGCTCGCTCACCGGCGGGAACGGGATGCCGTACGCGGTGTGCTCGCGCTCGTACCATCCGGCGCCGATGCCCAGCTCGACCCGGCCGCCGCTCATCCGGTCGACCTGGGCGACCATGACGGCGAGCGGCCCGGGGAGCCGGAACGTGGCGGACGTGACGAGCGTGCCGAGCCGGATCCGGGAGGTCTCCCGGGCGAGCGCGGCGAGCGTCAGCCAGGCGTCGGTGGGGCCGGGCAGCGCCGGCTCGTCCCCCATGGCCCGGTAGTGGTCGGCCCGGAAGAAGCCCTCGAAGCCGGTCTCCTCGACCAGCCGGGCGAACCGGAGCTGGTCGTCGTAGTCCGCACCGCGGTGGGGTTCGGTGAACACCGAGACCCGCATGGTCACCGGCCTCCGACGGGTACGCCGGGGGCGTCCCGCTCCATCAGCAGTTCGTGCAGCTCGGCACTGATCCGCGCGACGTCTTCCAGGTGTTCGTGGCGGCCCAGCGTGCGCGGCCGGGGGACGTTCACCTCGACCACCTCGCGGATGCGCCCGGGGCGCGGGCTGAGCACGACGACCCGGTCGGCGAGCAGCACCGCCTCGTCGATCGAGTGGGTGACGAAGACGATCGTCGCCTTCGTCTCCATGTGCACGCGCTGGAGCTCGCCGGAGAGTTCCTCGCGGGTGAGCGCGTCGAGCGCGGAGAACGGCTCGTCCATGAGCATCACCCGGGGCGAGCCGACCAGCGACCGGCACAGCGAGACGCGTTGCTGCATGCCGCCGGACAGCTCGTGCGGGAGGCGCTTCTCGAAGCCGCCCAGCCCGGCCATCTCCAGCAACTGGCGGGCCCGGTCGCGGTGCTCGGCGCGGCGCCAGCCGAAGATCTCCACCGGCAGCAGCACGTTGTCCAGCACCGAGCGCCAGGGCAGCAGCGCCGGCCGCTGGAACAGCATCGCCACGTCGCGGCGGGGCTTCGTGATCGGCGTACCGCCCACGGTGATCTCACCGCCGGTGACCGGGAGCAGGCCGGCGATCATGCGCAGCAGCGTGGACTTGCCGCAGCCGGACCGGCCGAGGACGGCGACGAACTCGCCTTCGGCGACGTCGAGGTCGATGCCGCGCAACGCCTCCACCCGCCCCGAACGGCCGTCGAAGGTGCGGGACACCCCGGACAGTCGGATCATCTTCCGCCGGCTCCCTTCCACGTCGTCCGAATGCGAGCCGGGCTAGCGTAGCCGACCGTGCTTATAGCACCGTCCGGGGTGGACGTCAGTCCGCTTCCCGTCACGCAACTTCGTTTCCGTTCCGCAACCGGGACGGCGGCGGCAGGTCATCTGGCTTCTCGTACGCTGTTGCGCGCGAAGAGTCCCCTCACGACGGTCCAGTCGGCCGAACCCACGTGCCGACCCCGTCGGACCCACGACCCGACCGGCGAAGAAGTCCTGGTCGGAAAGGACATGGTGCACTGATGAGAAGGCTGACCCGCACGGTCGCCGCCGCGGCTCTGGCCACCGCCCTCGCCCTGGTGGGCGGCTGCAGCAGCGACTCGGACAAGTCCGAGAGCGGCGGCGGCAACGGCGCGGCGCTGGAGAAGGTGACGTACCTCACCTCGTTCGGCAACTTCGGGCGTGACTCCTACGCCTGGGTGGCGAAGGACAAGGGCTTCTTCAAGGAGGCCGGTTTCGACGTCGACATCAAGCCCGGTCAGGGCACCGGCTCCGTGATCCAGACCATCACCGGCGGCCAGGCCGACTTCGGCCCGATCGACCTGACCGGTGGCATCCTCCAGCTCGGCAACGGCCAGGCGAAGGACTTCGTGGCGGTGGCCGCAATTCAGCAGCGCACCATGGCCGCGATCGTCACGGTCGAGGGCAAGAACATCGCCACCCCGAAGGACCTCGAGGGCAAGAAGCTCGCCGACACCCCGACGTCCGTCGTGCGCAACCTCTTCCCGACGTACGCGCGGCTCGCCGGCATCGACGGCAGCAAGGTGACCTGGGTCAACGGTGAGGCGCAGGGCCTGATCGGCATGCTCGGCTCGGGCTCGGTGGACGGCATCGGCCAGTTCGTCGTCGGCCAGCCGACGGTGGAGACGGTGACCAAGAAGAAGCCGGTCGTCCTGCCGTACAGCAACGTGATGCAGGACCTCTACGGCAACGCGCTGATCACCTCGTCGAAGATCGCCAAGGAGAAGCCGGAGATGGTGAAGAAGTTCACCGCCGCGCTGCTCAAGGGCCTGGAGTACTCGCTGGCCCACCCGGACGAGGCGGCCGAGATCCTGAAGAAGAACGTGCCGGCCGCCGTCCCGGCCGCGGCGTCCGCCGAGCTTCAGCTGATGGCCGCGTACGTGCGGTCGAGCAACTCCGGCACCGCGATCGGCACGCTGGACAGTGGCCGGGTGGCCAAGAGCATCGCGCTGCTGCAGGGCGCCGGTGCGCTGAAGCAGAACCTCACCCCGGACCAGATCATCGACTTCAACCTCGCGCCGAAGGCCTGACCGGCCCGCTCGGGCCAACGGGGGTGCGACCCGCCGGACACCCCGGTGGGGCGCACCCCCTTCGCGTGCCGGTCACACCGACCGGCGCAGAGAGGAGGACACGTTGACACAGTCGACCGAGGCCCGGCCGGAGGCGCCGCCGCGCCCGGCGGTCCGGCGCGGGATCGCCGTACGCCCGGCGGCGGTCGGGCTGCCGGCGCTCGGCCTGGTGATCGCGGTGGCGGCCTGGTGGCTGGTCACCTCGGGCCTGAACCTGGTGCACCCGGCCGCGCTGCCCCCGCCGCAGGCGGTGGGGAAGTCCCTCGCCGGCACCACCGAGGTGCTGCTGCCCGCGCTGGGCATCACCACCTGGATGACGGTGTTCGGCTTCCTGCTCTCGTCGGTGGCCGGGGTGCTGATCGGGATGGCACTGGCCGCCTCCAGCCGGGTGGAACGGATGTTCGCGCCGCTGCTGGTGGCGGTGAACGCGGTCCCGAAGATCGCGTTCGGGCCGCTGCTCGTGGTAGCCGTGGGCTGGGGGCAGAAGCCGATCCTGACCATGGTGTTCCTGCTCTGCTTCTTCCCGATCGTGCTCTCCACCGCGACCGGACTGACCACCACCCCGGCGGACCTGGCGGAGCTGGGCCGGTCACTCAACGCCTCGTGGTGGCAGTCGTTCCGCAAGGTGCGCTTCCCGGCGGCGCTGCCGCAGATCTTCGTCGGTCTCAAGGTGGCCATGCCGCTCGCCGCGATCGGCGCGGTGATCGGGGAGTTCTACTCGGACCGCCCGGGCCTGGGTTACCAGATCCTCCAGTACAACGGCGTCGGCGACACCGCTACCGCGTGGGCGGCGATCGTGCTGGTGGCGCTGATGAGCATCGTGCTCTACGCCGCACTGAGCCTGGTCGAGCGCCTGGCCCTGCCCTGGGTGAAGGCCACCACCTCAGCCCGCTGACACCCCGAGACGAAAACCCGACGTCGACCGAGCACCCAGAAGGAAACCTCAACCCGCGGGTGCCGGCGGCCCACGACAGGTTTGGCCCCACCGCAACCGGCGCAGGGATCAAGCTTGACCGCCCGGAGCCGGTTGCGGTGGGGCCACACCCCCACCGCAACCGACCAAGCGATCAGCCGGCCAGCCGCCAACGACCACCACGGGCCACCAGCGTCGTCAACGCCTGCGGCATCAGCCCGGAGTGGTTGTCCGGCGTCATCCGGATCGGCCCGGAGAGCCCGTCGAGCTGCGACGTCTCCAGCACGTCGCGCAGCCCGTCCCGGTCGACCTTGCCCGGCTCGCCGCCGGCCTGCAGCTCGGCGTCGGCGATCAGCTGGACCGCGTCCGCCGCGAAGGAGGAGAAGCCGTTGTAGCCGCCGAACCGGGCGGTGTAGTCCTGGAACCACTGCCGTCGCGCGGCCTTGGCCGGGGTGGTGGCGATCACGTCGTCGATCACCATGGTCTGGGTGAAGATCAGCGTGGCCTCGTCCGTGGAGCGGGCCGAGGGGCCCAGGAAGAGGTCACCGGCGGCCGTGGCGTCGAAGAACAGCGACCCGCGGAACTTGCTCTGCCGTGCCGTGGTGGCGGCGAGCATCGCCTGCTCCGGCGTGGTCCACAGGACCAGTGCCTGCGGCTTGCGGGCGACCAACTCGTTGATCTGCGTGCCGACCTCGGTGTCGGTGACCCGCACCGACTCGTTGGCGACCAGCTTCACGGAGGTCTTGCTCAGCTCACGGCGCAGGGCGGCGAGCCCTTCCTGGCCGTAACCCTCGGCGCTGTGCAGCAGCGCCACCTTGCGGATCTCGCGCCGCTCCAGTTCCGCGGCGAGCGCGGCGGCGCTGTCGGTGGCGTTCGGGGCGAGCTTGAAGACATATCGGCGCTCGGCCACCGGCTCGGTGATGTCGCTGGACGACCCCAGTGCGATCGTCGGAATGCGCTTCTCGCCGATCGTTCGGGCCGCGCCGACGGCGCATTCGTTGCAGCCGCCCATGATGACCGCGCTCACGCGTGAGTCACCGCTGAAATCATTGATGTTCCGCAAGGATTCCGCGGCATCCGAGCGGTTGTCCTTGACCCGCAGATCGATCTTCCGGCCGCCCAGTGCGCCGGAGGCGTTCAACTGCTCGACCTTCAGTTGCAGAGCCCGTTGGTAGACCTTGCCGACCGGCGCCGACGCGCCGGAGAGTTCCAGGTCGGCGGCGATCACGATCGGGCTGGTGTCCTGCGGTTCCCCGCCGATCCCGCAGCCGGTGAGCGTGGTGGCCAGCACGGCCGATGCGAGCGCCGCGATGCTCGCGGAGCGGATGGGGCTCAACTCAGTCCTCCAGGTGCGGCGCGGGCCGACGCCCGATCACCGCCGCTCGTCCGTCCTCAGTGGAGGAACGGGATTGGTTTGCCGTACGGTGTGCGCGAAGCCTGCAAAACCTTGCCAATGCCGGGGCCTGTGGTCAAGCCGGGCTGACGAGTGCTGTTTCGGGACAGCCATCCCACATGCTGGGGACACGGAACATTAACTGACAATTACTGCACAGATGCGCGTGACCACTCTGGAGTGACATCCCCTGTTCAGGGGGTTGGAGAAAAGAAGGTATTAGGTGATCGGATCCCGGGATGCGTCGGCCGCGACCGTTTCCTGCCTCACTGCGGCTTCCCAAACAGGATCTCGTCTGATGAAATCGCGGCCGTGCCGCGCGTGGCGCTGGCCGCTGCACCAGGCACGGGTCAGCGGGTCGCGCGTGGAAGAAACGACGGAGGCGATGTCGTGAGCACCGGACCTACGACCCTGCCCGGGAGCCCCAACGCCGAACAGCGGAACCGGCGCCGGCGCCTGCCCAGGCTGCGCGACGCGCGGATCCGCTCCAAGCTCGCCCTCATCCTGGTCGTTCCGGTCGCCGCTGTCATCGCACTGGCAACTATCCGACTCGTTTCGGTCGGCGAGGGCGCGTACGAGGCGGACCGGGTCCGGTCGCTGAGCGCGGTGTCCGTCGACATCGCGGCGCTCACCCAGGACCTGCACAAGGAGCGGATGGCGGCGGCGGTCTTCCTGGCCGACCCGAACCAGAAGCCGGACGCGTACAACCTGCGGGTGCGCCAGACCGACGAGCGCATCGCGGCGTACCAGGACGAGCGCGGCAAGCTCGGCGACGTGTCCGGCGCGATCAGCAACCAGCTCAAGGTGATCGACGCCCACCTGTCCACGTTGAACGGCACCCGCCAGGAAGTGCTGGACCGGCTGCAGATGCCGGTGGCCGAGGCGAGCCTGCGCTACGGCATCGTGCTCGACGACCTGGTCGCGTACAGCGACGCGCTGGCCCAGCAGCCGGGCGCGGACAGCCTGGCCGACGCCCGCCGCGCGGTGGCCGCGTTCGCCCACGCCAAGGCCCAGGTGGCCGAGGAGCAGGCGGTGGCCTTCACCGCCCTCGACGGCGGGCAGGTCGGCGAGGAGCAGTTCTCGTCCTTCGTGGCCACGCTCACCGGTCAGCAGGAGGCGCTGCTCACCTTCTCCCGGACCGCGACGCCGGGCCAGCGGGCCCTGGTGGACCGCACCGTCTCCGGTGACGCCGTCCAGCTCGCCGACCGGGTCGCCGGCGACGTCTCCCGGTCCATCGGGCGTCCGGCGCTGGTCACCCGCGACGAGGCGTCGGCCGCCATCGGCGCGGTCGACGACCTGATGCGGTGGGCCGAGATCCAGCTCCTGGACGAGATGCTGGCCGACGCCGACGAGGCACGCGCCGACGTGATCCGGCAGGCGATCGTGGAGAGCCTGCTCGTGCTGCTCACGCTCGCGGTCGCGGTGACGCTCGCCGTGGTGCTGGCCCGCTCGCTCAACGACTCGCTGCGCCGGCTGCGCGAGGGCGCACTCGCCGTGGCCAACCACGACCTGCCGGACGCGGTGAGCCGGTTGCAGAACGTCAACGCCATCGGTGACGGCGGTGTGGACGAGATCGTCCAGCAGGTACGGGACCCGATCAAGCTGAGCAACCGCGACGAGGTCGGTCAGGTGGCGGTGGCCTTCAACGTGGTCCACCGCGAGGCGGTCCGGGTCGCGGCCGAACAGGCCGCGCTGCGGACGAGCGTCTCGGCGATGTTCCTCAACCTGGCCCGCCGCTCGCAGAGCCTGGTCGACCGCATGATCGGCGAACTGGACGCGATCGAGCGGTCCGAGGAGGACCCGAAGCGGCTGGCGCAGCTGTTCGAGCTGGACCACCTCGCCACCCGGATGCGCCGCAACGACGAGAACCTGCTGGTGCTCGCCGGCGCCGACTCGGCCGTGCCGCGCCGCGACGACGCGCTCCTGGTCGACGTGCTGCGCGCCGCGCAGTCCGAAGTCGAGCTCTACAACCGGATCGAGTTCGGCACCGTCGACACCGACATCTCGGTGGCCGCGCACGCCGTCAACGACGTCGTCCGGCTGGTCGCCGAGCTGCTCGACAACGCAACCCGGTTCTCGCCGCCGAACACCACTGTGGTGGCCGACGGCCGCCGGATCCGCGACTATGTGCTGATCCAGATCGAGGACCGCGGTCTGGGCCTCAGCGACGACCAGCTCGACTCGCTCAACCGGCGCCTGGCCGCGCCGCCGACCGTCGACGTGGCCGCGTTCCGGCTGATGGGTCTGGCCGTGGTCAGCCGGCTCGCGTCCCGCTACGGGATCCGCGTCGAGCTGCGCCGCAACGTCGAGGGCGGCACCGTCGCCCAGGTCACGCTGCCGAACTCGACGGTGGTGCTGCCGGCCAACCGGGGCCAGGCACCGCTGACCCGGCCGCGTCAGCCGCTCGCCGTCGAGCAGTCCCCGCTCAGCCAGGTCGGCGCCGGTGACGCGCTGGCCGGAGCCGGGCGGGGCGCTGCCACCGCGACGCTCGCCGACCAGTGGCGCGGGGCGACCACCGCCCCGCCGTCCCGGTGGCAGACGCCCGCCGAGACGCGCGACACCACTCCCGCCGTACAGCTGGGTGGGGCGACCGGCGCGCTGCCGACTGTGGCGGCGCCCGCCCCGGTGGCCGCGGCGCCCGCCGCGCCGGCTCCGGTCTCCGGAGCGGGCTGGTCGGCCGGCGGGCCGACGGTGGCGTACCCCGCGCTGGACCCGCTGCCCAAGCGGACGCCCGGTGTCGAGTCGGCGCAACCCGCGACCCAGGCCGCACCTCCGGCCTACCAGCCGCTCGCCGCGGCGCCGGCGGTGGAGAGCACCCCGGCGACGCCGGTGGTGGCCCGGCCCGAGCAGCGGGCCGAGGCGCCGATATTCCGTGAGATGGAGGCGGTCTGGTTCCGTTCGCACGGAGAGGACGAGACCACCATCTTCACCCGTCCCACGTTCGACGAGCCGCCCGCGCCGGCACAGCCGGCGGTGGCGCCCCCCGCGGCGTCGGCGCGTCCGAAGCTGCCCACCCGTACCCCGGGGGCCCAGGCGTCGGGGCTGACCACGTCGACGACGCCGCCCGCGTACAGCCCGCCGGAGGTTCCGTCCACGCCGCCGGCGGCCGCGACGCCGCCCCCGACGCCACCCGCCGCCGAGCCCGCGCCCGCGCCGTCGATCGACCCGGAGGCCTGGCGTACGGCGGCCGACGAGGGCTGGTCGCGGGCCAGCCGTGCCGCGGAGCCCACCACCGGCGGGACCACCCGCTCCGGCCTGCCCAAGCGGGTTCCGCAGGCCCAGCTCGTGCCCGGCGGAATAGAGCCGAAGAGCGGCCGGGACCGCAGCCGGCGCACGCCGGACGAGGTACGCGGTCTGCTCTCCGCCTACCACCGTGGCGTCCAGCGGGGCCGTACGGCCGGCGCCGACCTGAACAGCACCTCGACCAAGGAGACGAACCGATGAACAGGCCGGCGGCCATGCAGGACATGGGGTGGCTTCTCACCAACTTCGCCGACAGCGTTGCGGGCATCGCGCACGTGGTGGCGGTGTCCGCGGACGGGCTGCTGCTCGCCTCCTCGCGGGATCTGCCCGGCGACCGGGCCGACCAGCTCGCCGCGATCACCTCCGGCGTGGTGAGCCTGACCGAGGGCGCGGCGCGGATGTTCAGCGCCGGTGGGGTGCTGCAGACCGTGATCGAGATGGACAGCGGCTACCTGTTCCTGATGTCCATCAGCGACGGTTCGTCGATGGCCGTGCTCGCGGCGCGCAGCTGCGACGTCGGCCAGGTGGGTTACGAGATGGCACTGCTGGTGGAGCGGGTCGGCCAGGCACTGGTCCCGCTGCCGAGGGACGCGGTCCGGTCCTGATCGGAGCGGGGAGCTGACGACCGGAGCCGGTGCGGCTCCGAACGAGGGGAGGTGATCGCGAGATGGACCCGCGACGTGATCCACGTGGCGCGCTGGTGAGGCCGTACGCGGTCACCCGGGGCCGCACCGAGCCGTTGCAGAACATCGCGCTCGAAGCGGTGCTGTCGAGCACGCCGACGCAGTCGGCCGAGGCGCGCTTCGCCGGGCACGACAAGTACCGCATCTCCTCGGTCTGTGAGGGCCGGGCGCAGTCGCTTGCGGAAATCGCCGCTTACACCCGGATGCCGCTGGGCGTCACCCGGGTGCTGGTCGCCGACATGGTGGCCGAGGGCCTGCTGACGCTACACACTGCCGCTCCCGCGACGGGTTTCGCGGCGCGGATGAACCTGCTTGGAAGGGTGCTAAGTGGACTTCGCGAACTATGACCCCGACGGGGTGAACCGCGGCCGGGAGATCATCTCCGCGAAGATCGTGATCGCGGGTGGCTTCGGCGTGGGTAAGACAACGCTCGTCGGGGCGATCTCCGAGATCCAGCCGCTGACCACCGAGGCGCTGATGACCGCGGCCGGCGTGGGAATCGACGACGCGTCGAAGGTGCCGGGCAAGGAGACCACCACGGTCGCCATGGACTTCGGCCGTATCACGATGGCCGAGGACCTGATCCTCTACCTGTTCGGCACACCGGGCCAGACCCGCTTCTGGTTCATGTGGGACGAGATCATCAGGGGCGCGGTGGGTGCGGCGGTGCTCGTGGACACCCGCCGGATCACCGACGCGTTCGCGCCGCTGGACTACTTCGAGAACCGCAAGCTGCCGTACGTCGTGGCGTTGAACCGCTTCGGCGACGCGCCGCACTACGAGCTGGAGGAGGTCCGGGAGGCGCTCGCCATCTCCCCGGACGTGCCGATGGTCCTGTGCGACGCCCGTCAGCGGGACTCGGTCAAGCAGGTGCTGGTCACCGTGGTGGAGCACGCCATGCTCCGCCTCCAGGCCGAGCACGGCTACCCGGCCTCCGTGGGCTGACCGCCTGCGGGTCAGTCGACCCGCAGGCGGTACCCCCGCTTGACCACCGTCTGCACCACGCGGGGCGCCTTCAGCCCGGCTCGCAGGCGGGCGACAGCCATCTCCACCGCGTGCTCGTCGGCGCCGCGCGGCAGCGTCCGCAGCAGCGCGGTGCGGGAGAGCACCTTCCCCGGTGACGCGGCGAGTGCCCGCAGCACCGCCATCGGCGCCGGCGCCAGCTGACGCAGCTCGCCGTCCACCACCGCGGCGTGCCCGCGCAGCGTCAGGACGTGCCCGGCCGCCTTCACCGAGACGGTACGCCGGGGCAGTTCCTCGACGATGGTGCGGACCAGCGCGCCCAGCCGGGCCCGGCTCGGTGCGCTCACCGGCACCCCGCGGCGGACCAGCGGCTCGGCGGTGACGGTGCCGACGCACCCGGCCAGCACGTCACCGCGCAGCGCCTCCAGCACCGTCTCGGTACGGTCCCCGGCCGCCCGCAGCAGCGCCTCGGCCGCCGGGGCCGAGGTGAACGTGACGGCGTCGACGAGCCGCCCGGCCACCAGGTCGATGAGCCGGTGCAGCGGCGCCGGGTCGGCCGGCGGCGCCCACCGGTACACCGGCACCTCGATCACCGTGGCGCCGGCCGCCACCAGTGCGTCGGCGCACTCGGGCTGCCGCTCGCCGTGCAGTTGCATCGCCACCACCTGGCCGGCCACCCCCCGCCGGACCAGGTGCTCGACCACCTCGTCGCAGCTCTCCGAATCCGGTGACCAGTGCTCGCGCAGCCCGGCGGCACGGATCGCGCCGGTCGCCTTCGGGCCGCGGGACACCACGTAGGCGCGGGCGAGCGTGCTGCGCAGCGGCTCGGCCAGCCCCCAGCCCTCGGCCGCCTCCAGCCAGCCGCGCATGCCGATGCCGGTGTTCGCCATCAGCACGTCCGGCGGCTGTTCCAGGCAGGCCCGGGTGGCCTCACGCAGGTCCGTGTCGTCGGCCAGCGGGACGATCCGTAGCGCCGGGGCGAGCACCACCCGCGCCCCACGCCGCTGGAGCAGCGCGGCCAGTTCGTCGCGCCGCCGGTCGGCGGTGACCCCGATGGTGAAGCCGGCCAGCTCGTCCCGCATCATTCCTCCTGCCGTAACCGCACCTCGACCAGGCCGTCCCGGCAGCGCACCGGATGCCGGCGCAGCGTCACGCCCGGTAGGTCCAGGCACCGTCCCGTGGTGAGGTCGTAGACCTGCTTGTGCAGCGGCGAGGCGAGCGTGGGCACCCCGCCCCGGCTGCCGACCAGCCCCCGGGACATGACGTACGCGCCGCCGACCGGGTCGAGGTTGTCCACCGCGTACAGCCCGTCCGCGGTGCGGAAGACCGCCACCTGGACGCCGTCGACGAGCGCGGCCACGCCCCGGCCGGGGTCGAGCCGGTCCAGCGGGCAGACCGGGGTCCAGTCCAGCGTGACGACGGGGCTCATCGGCGTACCTCCGGCAGGCCCAGCACGACGGGCTGGCGGCGGTGTCCGCCGTCCGGGGGCGCGCCCCGGGCCGGCACCGGCTGGCCCCGTTCCTGGGTGAACGTGATGGACGGGTCGGGTACGTCCGGCGCGTTGACGAACGAGGTGAAGCGGCGCAGCCGGTCCGGGTCCTCCAGGACGTCGCGCCACTCGTCGGAGTAGCTCGCGACGTGCCGGGCCATCGATGCGTCGAGGTCGGCGCAGAGCCCGAGCGAGTCGTCCACGAGCACCGACCGGAGGTGGTCCAGGCCGCCGTCCATGGCCTCGATCCAGGCGGCGGTGCGCTGCAACCGGTCGGCGGTGCGGATGTAGTACATGAGGAACCTGTCGATGAGCGTGACCAGCTCCGCCGTGCTCAGGTCGGTGGCGAACAGGTCGGCGTGCCGGGGCCGGAAACCGCCGTTGCCGCCGACGTACAGGTTCCAGCCGCTCTCGGTGGCGATGATCCCGAAGTCCTTGCTCCGGGCCTCGGCGCACTCGCGGGCGCAGCCGGAGACCGCCGACTTGAGCTTGTGCGGCGCGCGCAGGCCCCGGTAGCGCAGCTCCAGCGCGACGGCGAGCCCGACCGAGTCCTGGACGCCGTAGCGACACCAGGTGTCGCCGACGCAGGACTTCACGGTGCGTAGCGCCTTGCCGTATGCGTGGCCCGACTCGAAGCCCGCGTCGACGAGCCGGCGCCAGATCTGCGGCAGCTGGTCGACCCGCGCGCCGAACAGGTCGATCCGCTGCCCGCCGGTGATCTTCGTGTACAACCGGAAGTCCCGCGCCACCTCGCCGATCGCGATCAGCTTCTCCGGGGTGATCTCCCCGCCGGGGATCCGGGGCACCACGGAGTAGCTGCCGTCGCGTTGCAGGTTGGCCAGGAAGTGGTCGTTCGTGTCCTGGAGCGACGCCGCCTCGCCGTCGAGCACGTGCCCGGTGCCGAGCGAGGCCAGGATCGAGGCCACCACCGGCTTGCAGATGTCGCACCCGCCGCCGCGCCCGTGCTCGGCGACGAGCCGGGAGAACGTGCTGATGCCCCGCACCCGGATCAGGTCGAACAGCTCCTGCCGGCTGTGGTCGAAGTGCTCGCACAGCGCGGTGGACTGGCGTACCCCGGCGGCGTCCAGCAACTGCTTCAGCATGGGCACGCAGGAACCGCAGCTCGTACCGGCCCGGGTGCACGCCTTCAGCGCCGGCACGTCGGTCGCCCCGCCGGCGATCGCCGCGTCCAGGTCGGCCCGGGTCACCGCGTTGCAGGAGCAGACCTGCGCGGTCGCGGGCAAAGCGCCCGCACCGGCGCCCGCGCCGCCGGCCGGCGCCAGCAACGCCAGCGGGGGAGCGGGCAGCGGCCCGCCGACACTGGCCCGCAACGCCGGGTACGCGCTGGCGTCCCCGACCAGCACGCCGCCGAGCAGCGTCCGCGCGTCGTCGGAGAGGACCAGCTTCGCGTACGAGCGGGTGGCCGGGTCGGTGTACGTCACGTCGAGGCAGCCGGGGGTGACGCCGTGCGCGTCACCGAACGACGCCACGTCCACACCGAGCAGCTTGAGTTTCGTGGCGGTGTCCGCGCCGGGGAACGTCGCAGCGCCGCCGAGCAGCCGGTCCGCGACCACCTCGGCGGTGGCGTACCCGGGCGCGACGAGTCCGTGGCAGACCCCGTCGACCGCCGCGCACTCGCCGACCGCCCAGATCCGCTCGTCGGCGGTCCGGCAGGACGCGTCCACCAGCACGCCGCCGCGCGGGCCCAGCGGCAGCCCGGCCGCGCGGGCCAGCTCGTCACGTGGCCGGATCCCGGCGGCCACCACCACCAGCTCCGCGTCGACCGCACGGCCGTCGGCCAGGTCGAGCGCGGCGACCGAGCCGTCCGGCCCGGGGCGCAGCGCCGTGGTGGCCACCCCGAGGTACGGCGTGACGCCCAGCTCCTCGACGTACCGCCGGAGCATCGCCCCGCCCGCCTCGTCCACCTGCATCGGCATGAGCCGGGGCGCGAACTCGACCACGCTCGTGGTGAGCCCGAGCAGCCGCAACGCGTTCGCCGCCTCCAGCCCGAGCAGCCCGCCGCCGATCACCGCGCCGCTGCGGCGGCCCCGGGCGTGCTCCCGGATCGCGGCCAGGTCGTCCAGCGTCCGGTAGACGAAGACGCCTGGCAGATCGGTGCCGTCGACCGGCGGCACGAACGCGTACGAGCCGGTGGCCAGCACCAGCGCGTCGTACGGGTACTCGCCGGCCGCCGTGGTCACCACCCGCCGTGCCCGGTCGACGCCGGTGGCCGGTTCGCCCAGTCGCAGGTCCACACCGGCGTCGGGGGTGTGCAGGTTCAGGTCGCCGGCGTCCACCCCGTCGAAGACGGCCGAGAGCCGCACCCGGTCGTACGCCGGGCGACGTTCCTCGGCGAGCACCGTGACCCGCCACCGTCCGTCGGTGTCCCGGGCCCGCAGCGCCTCGACGAACCGCTGCCCCACCATGCCGTTGCCGACCACGACCAGCCTGCTGATTCGCTCGGTCATGACGCCACCTCCACCGTCTCGCGTACCTCGTCGGTTGTGGACGGATCCGCCTCGGCGAGCCAGGCGGCGATGCCGGCCACCGCGTCCCGGCAGCTGCCGCAGCCGGTGGCGGCCCGGGTCGCCACGGACAGCTCCGCCGCCGTCCGGGCGCCTGCCCGCCAGCACGCCACCAGCGCGCCCTTGCTCACGTCGTTGCACCGGCACACCGTTGCGGCGTCCGGCATCAGCGCCGGTGACGCGGCCGGTCCGGCCGGCGCCTCGCCGAACGCCCGGCCGAGCAGCAGCGAACGCCGGTCCGCCGGCACCGGCGCGCCCCTGTCGAACAACTGCACCACCGTGCCGACCGCCGGGTTGTCGCCGAGCAGGATCGCGCCGGTCAGCCGCTCGTCCCGGATGCGCAGCCGGGCGTAGGTGCCCCGGGCCGGGTCGGCGAAGGTCAGCTCCTCGACCGGCGGCCCGTCCGGGTCGCGGGTCCCGTCCACGTCGCCCATCGCGGCCAGGTCGATGCCGGCCGCCTTGAGCCGGGTCACCGCCGGCCGGGGCCGGTACCGGGCCAGCGGGTCCGCGCCGGTCAGCACGTCGGCCACCACCCGGGCCTGCGCCCAGGCCGGCGCGACGAGCCCGGTCAGCGTCCCGTCGTGCTGGGCGCAGTCGCCGATCGCGGAGATCCGCCTGTCGCTCGTCCGCAACCGGTCGTCAACCACCACGCCCCGCTCGACGGCGAGTCCGGCCGCCGCGGCGAGCGCGGTGTCGGGGCGTACCCCGCAGCAGAGCACCAGCAGGTCGGCGTCGAGCGGCTCGGCGTCGGCCAGGTGCAGGCGGACGCCGGTGGCGCCGGCGCTCACGGCGGTGGCCGGCACCCCGAGCCGGGACCGGACGCCCAGGCCGGCGAGCGTGCCCGCGAGTACCGCGCCGGCCGGCGGGTCGAGCTGACGTTCCATCAGGTGCCCGACCGGGTGGACCACTGTCACGTCGAGACCCCGGGCGGCCAGCCCTCGGGCCGCCTCCAGACCCAGCAGCCCGCCGCCGAGCACGATCACGCGCCGCGCGCCCTCGGCGGCGGCGAGGATCCGCCGGCAGTCGCCGAGCGTGCGGAACGGGACCACCCGCTCGGGCAGCGGGGCGAGGCCCGGCAGCGGCGGCACCACGGCCCGGCTCCCGGTGGCGAGCACCAGGTGGTCGTACCCGTGTCGCTCGCCGTCGTCGGTGACCACCTCGCCGGCGGCCCGGTCCACGGCGGTGACGGCCGCGCCGGTGCGGACCTCGACGCCCGGCCCGACGGCTTCGACCAGTTCCACGTCCGGCTCGCCGATGCGTCCGGCGAGCAGCGTGGAGAGCATGATCCGGTTGTACGCGCGGTGCGGCTCCGCCCCGAGCACGGTGATCCGCCGGTCTCCGCCGCGTGCGTGCAGCTCGGCGGCGAGCCGGGCGCCGGCCATGCCGTAGCCGACGACGACGATGCGTTCGTTCATGCCGGCTCCACCCGGACCGCGCAGATCTTGAACTCGGGCATCCCGGAGACCGGGTCGAGCGCGTCGTTGGTGACCGAGTTGGCGCGTTGCGCGCCCGGCCAGTGGAACGGCGCGAAGACGGTGTCCGGCCGGATCGCGGTGCTGAGCCGAGCCGGTGCGCACAACTCACCCCGGCGGGAGACCACCCGTACCGGTGTTCCCTCGGCCACGCCGATCCGTGCTGCCAGGTCCGGGTGCAGCTCGACGAAGCCGCCCGGCGCGGCGCGGCGCAACGCGGCCACCCGCCGGGTCTGCGCACCGGACTGGTATTGAGCCAGCACCCGGCCGGTGGTGAAGTGCAGCGGGTAGTCGGCGCACACCGGTTCGGCGGCCGGCCGGTGGGTCACCGGATGGAACCGGGCCCGGCCGTCCGGGGTGGGGAAGTGGTCGGCGAACAGCCGGGGCGTGTCCGGGCCGTCCCGGTCCGGGCAGGGCCAGAAGACGCCGGTGTCGGCGTCGATCCGGTCCCAGGTGATCCCGGCGTAGTCGGCCGGCCCGCCGGCCGAGGCCCGGCCCAGCTCCGCGAACACCTCGCGCGGGTCGGCCGGCAGCGGCGTCCCGCCCCCGCTCAGCCGTGCGGCGAGCGCGGCGAGGATCTCCAGTTCGGTACGGACCCCGGCCGGTGGCTCACGAAGCGCCCGGCGGCGCAGCACCCGGCCCTCCAGATTGGTCATCGTGCCGTCCTCCTCGGCCCACTGGGCGACCGGCAGCACCACGTCGGCCAGCTCGGCCGTCTCGGAACGGACGAAGTCCGCCACCACGAGCAGATCCAGGGCGCGCAGCCGAGACTCGACCCGCGCGGCGCGGGGCGCGGACACGACCGGATTGGAACCGAACACCAGCAGCGCCCGCGCGCCGGACGGCGTGCCGAGCGCGTCCAGGAGCTGGTAGGCAGGCACCCCCGGCCCGGGTAGCGAGTCCGGTCCGACGCCCCACACCCCGGCGACGTGCTCGCGGGCCGCCGGGTCGTCGATGCGCCGGTAGCCGGGGAGCTGGTCGGCCTTCTGCCCGTGTTCCCGCCCGCCCTGCCCGTTGCCCTGCCCGGTCAGGCAGCCGTAACCCGAGCCGGGGCGGCCGGGCAGGCCCAGGGCGAGTGCCAGGTTGATGAAGGCGGTGACCGTGTCGACGCCCTTGGCGTGCTGCTCGGCGCCCCGGGCGGTGAGGACGACAGCGCGGTCCACAGTGGCGAGGGCGCGGGCGGTGGCGTACAGGTCGGCCACCGGCACGCCGGAGAGCCGTTCCACCTCCGCCGGCCAGTAGCCGGCCACCGTCCGCCGGACCTCGTCGAAGCCGGTGGTCCGCTCCGCCACGTACGACCGGTCCAGCCAGCCCTCGGTGAGCGCGATGTGCAGCAGCGCGTTCGCCACCGCGAGGTCGGTGCCGGGCAGGGGTTGCAGGTGCAGGTCGGCCTGGCGGGCGGTCGCGGTGGCACGCGGGTCGACCACGATCAGCCGGCCGCCGCGTTCCCGCAGGTCGGTGACGTGCCGCATCAGCGGTGGCATGGTCTCGGCCGGGTTCGCGCCGACCAGCAGCAGCGTGTCCGCGCGGCCGAGGTCGGCGAGCGGGAACGGCAGCCCACGGTCGATCCCGAACGCCCGGTTCCCGGCCGCGGCGGCCGACGACATGCACCAGCGCCCGTTGTAGTCGATGTGCCGGGTCCGCAGCGTCACCCGGGCGAAGCGACCGAGCGCGTACGCCTTCTCGTTGGTGAGGCCGCCGCCACCGAAGACCGCCACGGCGTCCGGCCCGTACCGGTGCTGCACGTCCCGGACCCCGGCGGCGACGCGGTCGAGCGCCTCGTCCCAGGTCGCCGGGCGCAGCTCGCCGCCGGGCCGGCCGCGCAGCAGCGGGGTGGTGAGCCGGTCCGGGTGGTCGAGCAGGTCGGCGGCGGTCCAGCCCTTCTGGCACAGCCCGCCGCGGTTGGTGGGGAAGTCGCGGGCGCTGACCTCGACACCGTCACGGGTGGCCCGCAGCACCATGCCGCACTGCAAGGCGCAGTACGGGCAGTGCGTGGCGGCCTCGGCGGGGCGTGAGCCCGTTCGCGTCGCCGTGCGTGCACCGTCTGTCATGTCGGAAAAGCGTGCCGTCGGGCGGTTTCCGGTCCGGGTCTGCTCTGTTTCGGTCCTGTCACGAGCGCTTCACACCGCACGCGCGTGACGAGACGTTCCGCAGGGCTTAGAATGTGAGACAACAATCTCATATAACGGGAGGCACGATGAGCGTGGCGGACGCGTTCGACGCGGTGGCCGGCAGCTACGACCAGGCCCGACGCCGCCTGGTGCCCTGCTTCGACGCCTTCTACGGCACCGCTGTCGAAGTGGCCGCGCCGCCGCTGCGCGCCGCGCTCGCCGCCGGGCGTACCCCCGAGGTGCTGGACCTGGGCGCGGGCACCGGCCTGCTGTCCCTGCTGCTGACCGCAGCCGTCCCCGGCGTCCGCCTGACGCTCGTGGACGGCGCACCCGGCATGCTCGCGGTGGCCGCCGCACACCTGGAGAAGCGCGGCGTGGCGCACCGGACGGTGCACGCCGACCTGGCCGGCCCGCTGCCCGCCGGCCGGTACGACGCGGTGGTGTCCGCGCTGGCCATCCACCACCTCGACGACGAGGGAAAACAGGCGCTGTACGAGCGGGCCGCCGACGCGCTCGTCCCCGGCGGGGTGTTCGTCAACGCCGAGCAGGTCGCCGGGCCCACCCCGGCGCTGGACCGCCGCTACGACGAGGTGTGGACGGCGCGGATCACCGAGCTGGGATCCGACGCCGAGGAGATCGCCGGCGCCCGGGAGCGGATGCGGCACGACCGGCCGGCCACGGTGGCAGACCAGTGCCGGTGGCTGACCGAGGCGGGTCTGGTGGACGTGGACTGCTTCTTCAAGGAATGGCGTTTCGCGGTCTTCGGCGGCCGGCGTACCTGAGACCGCTGTCCGTTTCCCTGATCGGCGGGGACGAGGATGACTGGTGGTCATACCGCTGGGTAGTCTTCCTGGCATGACCGCCAAGGTGACGCTGTCGTTCTCCGACGAGACGATCGAGGAGGCTCGCCGGTTCGCCAAGCGGGAAGGGCTCTCCCTCTCCGCCTGGATGGACCAGGCCGCCCGGGAGAAGGCGCTGCGCGAGGTCTTCACCGCGCACGCCGACGCGGTCGGCCGTGCCGGCCTGGACCTGGAAGCCGCCGCCCTGGCCGACGCCCAGGAGGCCGCGCTCGTCGACGACGCCCTGTTCGGCGGGCGTCCGCGTGCTGCGTAGGGGCGAGGTCTGGCGCATCTCCGGCGCCCGGGAACGGTTCGGCCTGGTGATCAGCTCCGACGTCTACAACGCCACTGCGGTACCCATCGTGATCGTGGCCGAGGTAGTGGAGGAGTCACTGCTGCGCGACTCGCCGCTCGCCGTGCGGATGGGCGCGTACGTGGTGATGCCCGACCGGATCTCCTCACCGATGAAGAAGTGGTTCACCGAGTGCGTCGACGTGGCCGACACCGAGACCATGCAGCGGGTCGGCCGGGCGCTGCGGATCCTCCAGGAACTGTGACCGCCTCACCGGCGCGCTCCGGCGGACGTGCGCTCTCCGTTGCCGCGCCGACGCGCGCGGGGCACGCCGGGGAAACCACCGGCTGAGAGCGTCGCCTCGTCATCGACGAGGAGGAGTCCGTCAGTGAGCACGCTCGTTTCCGCACCCACCACGCCGCCGGCCACCACCGCCGGCCGGCTCACCGAATGGCGGCCGGAGGATCCGGCGTTCTGGGCGGCCGGCGGCGCCCGGGTGGCCCGGCGCAACCTGTACGTCTCGATCTTCGCCGAGCACGTCGGCTTCTCGGTGTGGAGTCTCTGGTCGGTGACGGTGCTGTTCCTCGGCCCCGAGTACGGCATCGATCCGGCCGGGAAGTTCCTGCTCACCGCCGTGCCGGCCGCGCTGGGGGCGGTGCTGCGGCTGCCGTACACGCTGGCGGTGGCCCGCTTCGGCGGCCGGAACTGGACCATCGTGAGCGCCCTGCTGCTGCTGGTGCCGGCGGTGCCGATGGCGGTGCTGATCGAGCCCGGGGTGTCGTACGCCACGCTGATGGTGCTGGCCTGCCTGTCCGGCGTCGGCGGCGGCAACTTCGCCTCGTCGATGGCGAACATCAACCTGTTCTTCCCCGAGCGGCTCAAGGGCCGGGCGCTGGGACTCAACGCCGGCGGCGGCAACCTGGGCGTACCGGCGGTGCAACTGGTGGGGCTGGCCGTGCTGGCGACCGCGGGCGCCGCGTACCCCCGGCTCGTGCCGGCGGTCTACCTGCCGCTGATCGTGCTGGCCGCGCTGGCCGCGGCCCGGTGGCTGGACAACGTGCCGGGGGCACGAAACGAGCCGGGCGCGCTGCGCGCGGCGGCCCGCGACCCGCACACCTGGGTGATGTCGCTGCTCTACGTCGGCACGTTCGGCTCCTTCATCGGCTTCGGGTTCGCCTTCGGCCAGGTGCTCCAGCTCCAGTTCCACGACCGGTTCCCGACGCCCGTGGACGCCGCCTGGCTGACCTTCCTCGGGCCGCTGATCGGGTCGCTGATCCGGCCCGTCGGCGGTCAGCTCGCCGACCGGCTGGGCGGGGCGCGGGTGACGTTCTGGAACTTCGTGGCGATGGCCGCCGGGGCCGGGCTGGTGCTGTACGCGGCCCGCGAGCGGTCCTTTCCGCTCTACCTGGCCGGGTTCCTGGCGCTGTTCGTCTTCTCCGGGATCGGCAACGGCTCGACGTACAAGATGATCCCGGCGATCTTCCGGGCCCGGGCCGTCGCGGAGAGCGAGCTGACCGGCGACCCGGAGGCGGCGCAGCGGCGGGCCCGGCGTCTGTCCGGGGCGGTGATCGGGATCGCCGGGGCGGTCGGGGCCTCGGGCGGGGTGCTGGTGAACGTGGCGTTCCGGCAGTCGTTCCTGACCTCCGGCACGGCGGACGCCGCGTACCTGGCATTCATCGCCTGGTACGCGCTCTGCTTCCTGGTGACCTGGGTGGTCTACCTGCGTCCGGGGCCGCGTACGCTGGCCGGCGTGTGACCTGTGCCATGACGAACCCGCAGGCCATGCGCGGCGCGACCCCGTTTTGACCTGCCACCGGGCGGCCGGGTATCGTTGCCTGCTGTTGTACGACATTCTTAGGCGTGCCGCATCAGGTACGCTTGGTCGTTCGTGCGCGCTGGTCCGGCTGGGTACTCCTGGTCACCTCGGCGCGCGACCCCAGACCGACGACGAGACAAGGTAGACCTGTGCGTACGTACAGCCCGAAGCCGGGTGAGATCGAGCGTCAGTGGCACGTCATCGACGCCTCTGATGTCGTGCTGGGCCGCCTGGCGACCCACGCCGCCACGCTCCTGCGTGGCAAGCACAAGCCGACTTTCGCGCCGCACGTCGACACGGGCGACTTCGTCGTCATCGTGAACGCGGGCAAGGTCGCGCTGACCGGCAACAAGCGTCAGACCAAGGTCGCTTACCGCCACTCCGGTTACCCGGGTGGCCTGAAGCGGGTCGGCTACGACGAGCTGCTGACCAAGCGGCCCGAGCGGGCCATCGAGCTGGCCGTGAAGGGCATGCTCCCGCACAACAAGCTGGGCCGTCAGCTTCTCAAGAAGCTGAAGGTCTACGCCGGTGCCGAGCACCCGCACACCGCGCAGCAGCCGGTGCCGTTCGAGATCAAGCAGATCGCGCAGTGAGCGCGGGCGAAGGAAGCAGCATGACCGACATCACCGCCACCGAGGTCGCCCCCGAGGCCACCGAGGCGCCGGCGCCCGTCGCGCGCGCGCCCCGTGGTGACCGCCCGATCCAGACCGTGGGTCGGCGCAAGGAAGCCATCGTCCGGGTCCGGATCGTCCCGGGCACCGGCAAGATCACCTGCAACGGCCGCGACCTCGAGGCCTACTTCCCGAGCAAGGTGCACCAGCAGCTCATCAAGGACCCGCTGGTCACCGCCGAGAAGCCCGAGGCGTTCGACGTGATCGCCAACCTGCGTGGCGGCGGCACCACCGGCCAGGCCGGCGCGCTGCGGCTCGCCATCGCCCGGGCGCTGATCGTCAGCGAGCCCGACGACCGCCCGGCCCTGAAGAAGGCCGGCTTCCTGACCCGTGACGCCCGGGTCAAGGAGAGCAAGAAGTACGGCCTCAAGAAGGCCCGCAAGGCTCCCCAGTACTCGAAGCGCTGATCACCACAAGCGTCTTGTACTTCTGACGGACGGCCGGTTCGCCTCCCCATCCGGGAGGCGGACCGGCCGTTCCGCGTTTTCTCCTCTCATCGGCAGTTCCACGGAGGTTGGCGGGTATGGGCCGGTTGTTCGGCACGGACGGCGTACGCGGGCGGGCGAACGCGGATCTCACCCCGGAGTTGGCGCTTGCGGTCGCGGTGGCCGCGGCCCACACGCTGGCCGAGACCGACAAGAGCCATCCGCCGCTCGCGGTGGTCGGCCGGGACACCCGGGCCAGCGGCGAGATGCTGGAGGCGGCGGTGGTCGCCGGGCTCACCAGCGCCGGCGCCAACGTGGTCCGGGTCGGCGTGCTGCCCACCCCGGCGGTGGCGTTCCTCACCGCCGAGGCCAAGGCCGACCTGGGCGTGATGCTCTCCGCCTCGCACAACCCGATGCCGGACAACGGCATCAAGCTGTTCGCGGCCGGCGGGCACAAGCTGCCCGACGAGATCGAGATGCGGATCGAGGAGGCGGTGAAGGCGAACGCCACCACCGCCTGGAAGCGTCCCGTCGGTGCAGGTGTCGGCCGCGTGCACGACCTGCTCGACGGCGCCGACCACTACGTGCAGCACCTGGTCGGCACCGTGCCGCACCGCCTCGACGGGATCAAGGTCGTGGTCGACTGCGCCAACGGCGCGGCCGCCGACGTCGCCCCGGTCGCCTACCGGGAGGCCGGCGCCGAGGTGATCGCCATCCACGCCGAGCCGGACGGGCTCAACATCAACGACGAGTGCGGCTCGAACCACATCGAGGCGCTGCGCGCCGCAGTGGTCGAGCACGGCGCCCACCTCGGCATCGCCCACGACGGCGACGCCGACCGCTGCGTCGCGGTCACCGCCGACGGCGACGAGGTCGACGGCGACCAGGTCATGGCGATCCTCGCGCTGGCCATGCGGGACGCCGGCGAGCTGACCCAGGACACCCTGGTCGCCACCGTGATGAGCAACCTCGGTCTCCGCCTGGCCATGTCCGAGCACGGCATCCGGCTGGTCGAGACCAAGGTCGGTGACCGGTACGTGCTGGAGGAGCTGCGCGCCTCCGGCCTGGCGCTCGGCGGCGAGCAGAGCGGCCACATCGTGCTGCCCGCGTACGCGACCACCGGCGACGGCGTGCTGACCGGCCTGCACCTGATGGCCCGCATGGCCGCGACCGGCACCTCGCTGGCCGAGCTTGCCGCGGTGGTCACCAAGCTGCCCCAGGTGCTGATCAACGTGCCGGTCGGGGACCGTACCGTCGGCGCCGCCGCACCGGCCGTCCGGGCCGAGGTCGAGCGCGCCGAGGCGGAGCTGGGCGAGACCGGCCGGGTGCTGCTGCGCCCGTCCGGCACCGAGCCGCTGGTGCGGGTCATGGTCGAGGCGGCCACCGAGGACACCGCGCGTGAGGTCGCCGAGCGCATCGCCGAGCACGTGCGGACCGCGAGCCCGGTCGCCTGAGCCACGCCGCCCGCCCGCTGGGGAAACTCCCTCCAGCGGGCGGTTCAGTCTCCGCGCAGACCACGCAGCCGGGTCACCGCCTCGGCCAGCACCTCCGGCCGCTTGCAGAACGCGAACCGGATCAGCCGGCGACCGGCCTCCACGTCGTCGTAGAACACCTGCGTCGGCACCGCCACCACGCCGCAGCGCTCCGGCAGCGCCCGGCAGAACTCCACCCCGTCCCGGCCGCCCAGCGGCGTGACGTCGGCGGTCACGAAGTAGGTGCCCTCCGGCGGGAGCACACCGAACCCGGCGTCGGCCAGCCCGGCGGCGAGCTGGTCCCGGCGACGTTGCATGTCGTCCCGGAACCCGGTGAAGTACGCGTCCGGCAGCCCGAGCGCCACCGCCACCGCCGGTTGCAGCGGTCCGGCGTTGACGAACGTCAGGAACTGCTTCACCCGCAGCACGGCGGCCACCAGCGGCGCGGGGCCGCTCACCCAGCCGACCTTCCAGCCGGTGCAGGAGAACGTCTTGCCGGCTGACGAGATGCGCAGCGTCCGCTCCCACATCCCCGGCAGCGTGGCCGGTGGTACGTGCGGCGCGGCGGCGTCGGTGAACACCAGGTGCTCGTAGACCTCGTCGGTGACCGCATACACGTCGTGTTCCCGGCACAGCTCGGCCACCGTCGTCAGTTCGTCGGCGGTGAAGACCTTGCCGGTCGGGTTGTGCGGCGAGTTCAGCAGCACCAGCCGGGTACGCGACCCGAACGCGGCGCGCAACTCGTCCGGGTCGAACGCGTACCTGCCGTCGGGCCCGGGCCGTAGCGTCACCGGGCGGCGGACCGCCCCGGCCAGCGCGATCGAGGCGGCGTACGAGTCGTAGTACGGCTCGAAGCAGATCACCTCGTCACCCGGCTCGCACAGCGCGAGGATGCTCGCCGCGATCGCCTCGGTCGCCCCGGCGGTCACCACGATCTCGCCGTCCGGGTCGTACTCCAGGCCCCAGAACCGGCGCTGGTGCTCGGCGACGGCGGCGCGCAGCGCGGGGATGCCCGGACCGGGCGGGTACTGGTTGTGGCCGGTACGCAGCGCCTCGGCCGCGGCGGCGAGCATCTCCGGCGGGCCGTCGGTGTCCGGGAAGCCCTGCCCGAGGTTGACCGCGCCGGTACGCACTGCGAGCGCGGACATCTCGGCGAAGACGGTGGTGCCGAACGGCCGCATCCGGGCCACCAGGGGATCGGTCGTCGTCACGGCTGCGAGCCTACGGCCCGCCGCCGAGTGCTCACCAGCCGAAGCAGGTCGCGCCGTACTCGCCCGAGTCCTTGGAGACGACCTTGCCGTTGACGGTGATCCGGCAGGTCACGTCGCCGGACCCGACCGGGCTGGCGATGATCTGCACCCGCTCGCGGTCGTTCGCCGTGAAGCTCAGCCGCCAGGGGGTGTCCACGGCGCCGGGCTGGTGGAAGTTGGCGTCCGCGTCGTAGAACTGCACCTCGGCCTCGCCGTCGGTGGCTGTCACCTCGTACAGCACGGTGAACTTGCCGGGCCCGCCGGACGGGGTGGTGGCCGGCCGGGCCGGCGGCGCGGTCGGCTCGTCGGCCCACCCGTCGGGCTCGCCGTAGAACGGCTCGTCGTACCGGTCGCCGGAGGCCGTCCCGTCGTCCAGGCCCCGGCCGAGGAAGGACAGCCCGACGCAGCCGCAGACGATGATCGCCAGCACGGTGACGAGGCCGATCACCAGGCCGGCCACCCAGCCACCGCCGCCACCGCGGCGCGGCGGCATGCCCGGATACGCGTACGGCGGCGGGTAGGGGCCGGGCGGGTGGGACCCGGCGCTGTAGGGGCCGGGCGGGTAGGTGCCAGGTGTCCAGGCCGGCTGTGCCGGGAAGTCGGGCACGCCGGGCTGGGACGGCCACCCGGGCGCACCCGGGATGTGCGGGTCGCCGGAGGTCGGTGGGACGGGCGGGCGCGGCGCGGCGGCCGGGTCGGCCGGAGCCGCCCACCCCGGTTCGCCCACCGGGTGTCCCGTCCCGCTCGGTGGCATGGCCGGACCGGTTCCGGCTGACGCGCTCCCCGGGCCGGTGGCCGCCCAGGGGCTCGGAGCGGGCGGCGGCGACCAGGGCTCGGGCGGCGTCCACGGCTGCGGGGCGGCCAGCGGGTCCGGCGGCGTCCAGGAGGAGGGCTGCGGCGTGGCCGGCGCGGCGGTCGGGTCGGCCGGTCCGGGGGCCGGTTCGGGGGAGGGGGTCGTCTCGGACATGGGCTCAGCTCACAGGGGTACGGCGCGGACGACCGCGGAACGGTGGGGCCGGGGGACGGCGCCCGGCCTCAATGTAGGCGGTGGCGACCAGCCGTGCGGTCCCGGCCGGCGGTCCGCGCCCGGCGTCCCGAACCGGTCCGGACGGGCGGAACGACCTGGATGGTGCTTTGTCCGGTAATCGCATCCTCGACGCTCGGTTCGCTCAAATTCAGTGATCGTTAACCGCCCTTCCGAGCACGCGCGATGAGCGAAACTCGGTTAGGCTGCGGACCATGTGTGGAATCGTGGGTTACGCCGGCGCGCGCCCGGCGCTCGGCATCGTGCTTGACGGACTGCGGCGTCTCGAATACCGCGGCTACGACTCGGCCGGTGTCGCCGTGGTCTGCGAGGACGAGCTGCTGACCGAGAAGAAGGCCGGCAAGCTCGCGAACCTGGAGAAGGTCCTCTCCGAGCGCGCGGCCGACAACCCCGAGGACTGCGCCGCCAGCCCGATCGGCATCGGCGACGGCACCACCGGCATCGGCCACACCCGTTGGGCCACGCACGGCGGCCCGACCGACCGCAACGCCCACCCGCACCTCTCCCCGGACGGCCGCGTCGCGGTGATCCACAACGGCATCATCGAGAACTTCGCGAAGCTCCGCGCCGAACTGGAGGACGAGGGTGTCGAGTTCGCCAGCGACACCGACACCGAGTGCGCCGCGCACCTGATCGCCCGCGCGCTGGCCGACCTGCGCTCGGCCGGTGAGACCGACAGCCCGCAGCTCCTCGCCGCCGCCATGCGCGTGGTCTGCGGGCGCCTGGAGGGCGCGTTCACGCTGCTCGCCGTCGATGCCGGCATCCCCGGCGCGGTGGTCGGCGCCCGGCGCAACTCGCCGCTCGTGGTCGGCCGGGGCGACGGCGAGAACTACCTGGCCAGCGACGTCGCCGCGTTCATCGAGCACACCCGGGACGCAGTCGAGCTGGGGCAGGACCAGATCGTCCTGATCACCCCGGACAGCATCGACATCACCGACTTCCACGGCCAGCCGGCCAGCGGCACCGACTTCCACATCGACTGGGACTCGTCGGCCGCCGAGAAGGGCGGCTACGACTGGTTCATGCTCAAGGAGATCGAGGAGCAGCCGCAGGCCATCGCCGACACGCTGCTGGGCCGGCTCACCGAGACCGGCGAGATCGCCCTCGACGAGGTCCGTCTCAGCGAGCAGGACCTGCGCGACGTCGACAAGATCTTCATCGTCGCCTGCGGCACCTCGTACCACGCCGGCCTGGTCGCCAAGTACGCCATCGAGCACTGGACCCGCATCCCCTGCGAGGTGGAGCTGGCAAGTGAGTTCCGCTACCGCGACCCGGTGCTCGACCGCTCCACGCTGATCGTGGTGATCTCGCAGTCCGGCGAGACGATGGACACGCTGATGGCGCTGCGCCACGCCAAGGAGCAGAAGGCCCGCGTGCTGGCGATCTGCAACACAAACGGCTCGACCATCCCGCGCGAGTCCGACGCGGTGCTCTACACCCACGGCGGCCCGGAGATCGCTGTCGCCTCCACCAAGGCGTTCCTCACCCAGGTCGTCGCCTGCTACCTGATCGGCCTGCATCTGGCCCAGGTGCGCGGCATCAAGTTCGCCGACGAGGTGGGCGCGGTGGTGGCCCAGCTCCAGGAGATGCCGGGCAAGCTGCGGGAGCTGCTGGACCGGATCGAGCCGGTCCGCGAGCTGGGCCGCGAGTTGAAGTCCGAGCCGACGGTGCTGTTCATCGGCCGGCACGTGGGCTACCCGGTGGCGCTGGAGGGCGCGCTGAAGCTCAAGGAACTGGCGTACATGCACGCCGAGGGCTTCGCCGCCGGTGAGCTGAAGCACGGCCCGATCTCGCTGATCGACCAGGGCACCCCGGTGATCTGCATCGTGCCCTCCCCGGTCGGCCGGGGCATGCTGCACGACAAGGTCGTCTCCAACATCCAGGAGGTACGCGCGCGCGGCGCCCGCACCATCGTGATCGCCGAGGAGGGGGACCAGGCGGTGGTCCGCTACGCCGACCACCTGATCTACGTGCCGCGTACGCCGACGCTGCTGGCGCCGCTGGTGACCACGGTGCCGTTGCAGGTGCTGGCCGCCGAGATCGCCGCCGCCCGCGGGCACGACGTCGACCAGCCCCGGAACCTGGCCAAGTCGGTCACCGTCGAGTAGCCGATCTCGTCCACGGTCCCTCCGCCCGCACCACGGGTGGGGGGACCGCGTCGCATCCGGCCCGGTCATCGGCCCAGCACGATCCGGGCCATGCCGTCCAGCGCCGGGTTGTCCGGATCCCAGTAGCCGGTGTGGCCGTGCGGGGCGCTCCGGAAGCGCCGGCCGCCGAAGCCCGGCGCGCTCGGGTCGGCGCCGAACCAGAGCCGCTCGCCGGGCCCGTCGAGCACGGCGAGCGCCGGACCGAGTGGCGTACCCGCGAACAGCGCGCGGCGGGCCAGCTCGTCCGGTGGGCGGGCCAGCCGGATCACGTCGTCCGGCGCGGTCGACGACCAGACCTGACCGGCGGGCATCCGCAGCTCGGCGGCATGGTCCACGCCGACGCCGGGCGAACCGACGAAGACCAGCGCGTCGGCGCTCAACCCGTGGTCGCGGGCGGCGGCGCCGACCACGAGCGAGCCGTAGCTGTGCCCGAGCACCGTCTGCCGGGCCGGCGGGCCCTCGTGCGCGGCCCGCAGCCCGTCCTGGAACCGGTGCAGCGCCGGGCCGGCGTCCTCGGCCTGCCGGGTGCCGGCCGCGTCGGTGAGGAGGTCCGGCGCGTCGTAGTCCAGCCAGAGCACCGCCGCCGCCTCCTCGCCCGGCCCGAGCGCCGCGCATCGCTGCAACACCCGGGCCGCGCGGCCCAGCTCGGCCGGCGCGTCGGCCAGATCCGAGGTCATGCCCGGGACGTAGGTGAGCACGGAGGCGGCGCGGTCCGGGTTGCCGAGCGCCACCACCGCGCGGCCGTCGCCGGCCGGGTCGAGCCCCAGCAGGTACGCCCGGGGCGCCCCACCCGCGGCCAGCCGCTCGGTGAGCCCGTCCAGACCGCGCAGCGCCGCCTCGACAGCGGCGAGCCGGACCCGGCGGGACGCCTCCAACGGCCCCGCCGGAAGCGGGTGCAGCAGCGCGAGCCGCCGTACGAGCAACAGCTCCCGCCGGTCACCGAGCAGCAGCCGGTTCGCCTGGTCCCGAGCGGCGGCCGGAAGCCCGTCGAGGCGACCGATCCGGCCCGGTTCCCGCCCGACCAGCCAGCGTCGCTCGGCCGCGCTCAGACCGGCCCACCAGCGGCTCACCTCGGCCGGACCGGCACCGAGCCCGGGCCGGTACGCGGGCGGCACGCTGACCCAGCCGCGTACCGAGGCGGTGGTCAGCTCCGCGAGCCGGTCGGCGGCCTCCCGGTCGGCTGCGTCGGCGAGCGTCAGCGCGCCCCGGATCCCGGCCCGCGCGTGGATCACCGCCGGTCCGGCCTGTGCCACCGGGCGCGCCGGATCGGGCCGGACCGCTCCGGTGCGGTCGACGAGCAGGCCACCCGACCCGGCGCGGGCCACCTCGGCGCCGAGCCGCGCCTTCGCCGCGCCCAGCCGGGCACCGAGTTCGGCGAGCACCTGGTCGACCTCGAGCAGGGCGGGCAGCACGTCGGTCAGGTCGGTGCGCAGGTCCCCGATCCGCCGTTGCGCCGCCGTCGCGGCGGCACCCGACCACCCGGGGCGGAGCGTGCCGATCCGGGCGGTCAGCGCGTCGGCGCGCCGCCGTACCGGCGTGGTGAGGCCCCGCCATGCCGTCCCGGCGGCGGACCAGGTGCCCGGGTCGACGCGCCAGAGCTGCGCGTAGCCGACCGGCGTGGCGGCGTCAGCACTCCCGCCGCTCACCGGAGCACCCCGGTGAGGCGGCGGGCGGCGCGTTCGTCTACCGCCTCGTAGCCGTCCGCGCCGCGCCGCAACGCCTGAGCGGTGTCGGCCACCCGGGCGCCGAGCGCGCCGGACCAGCGCCGCACCGCCGCCTCCAGGTCGGCCAGCGCCGCACCGGATCGCCAGCCCTCCGTTGCCGCCACCAGCAACGACTCCGGCGCGGCGCCCGGCCCGCAAGCCAGCCGGTACGCGTCGTCGGCCAGCTCGCGCGCCACACTGCGCAGCAGCTCCGGGTCGACGTCGAACGGTCTCTCCACCACGTGACCTCCCTCGCCCGGCGCCACCGGCCGGCTCCGGACACCGGGACGCTAGGCGGCACCCGGCGGTGGCCGCCGACCCCTGTGGACAACGGCCGGGGTTTTCCACAGGGCGTTTCCGCCAGGCGGTCCGCGGCGCGTACCGCCGGTAGGGTGAGGCCGTGATCGGGGGAGCCGCGGGCGGAAGCTGAGCCGGCGCGACGAGCGGGGCGGGGTGGCATGAGACAGGTGTGGCGGGTCGCGGACGTTCGCGCGGCGGAGGCGGGCCTGCTGGCCACCCTCCCGCCCGGTGCGCTCATGCAGCGGGCCGCGGCCGGGCTGGCCCGGCGCTGCGCGTTGCTGCTCGCCGACCGGGGCGGTGTCTACGGCGCCCGGGTGCTGCTGCTCGTCGGGTCCGGCGACAACGGCGGCGACGCTCTCTTCGCGGGCGCGCACCTGGCCCGCCGGGGCGCGGCGGTGACCGCGCTGCTCCTCGCGCCGGGCCGGGCGCACGCCGAGGGCCTGGCCGCCCTGCGCGCCGCCGGTGGGCGCGTGGCCGACCGGCCGCCCGCGGTGGTCGACCTGGTGCTCGACGGCATCGTGGGCATCGGCGGCACCGGAGGGCTCCGCGAGACGGCCGAACAGCTGGCCGCGAGCCTGACCGGGCAGCGCGGGCGCGACGGCACGCCCGCCACCGTGGTCGCGGTCGACGTGCCGAGCGGCGTCGCTGTCGACACCGGCCACGTCCCGCTCACCGACGCCGGGCGGCCCCGGGCGGTTCGCGCCGACGTGACGGTCGCCTTCGGCGCGCTCAAGCCCGCACTGGTCGTCGGCCCGGCCGCCGAGCTGGCCGGAGAGGTCGAGCTGGTCGACATCGGGCTGACGCCGTGGCTGCGCGGCACACCGGCGCTCCAGGTGATCGAGCAGGCGGACGTCGTCGACTGGTGGCCGGCGCTGGGCGCGTCGTCGGAGAAGTACACCAGGGGCGTGGTCGGGGTGGCCACCGGTTCGGCCACCTACCCGGGCGCCGCGGTGCTCTCGGTCGCCGGGGCGCTCGCCGGTCCCACCGGACTGGTCCGCTACGCCGGGAGTGCCAAGGGCGAGGTGCTGCACCAGCACCCGTCGGTGATCGCCACCGGCCGGGTCGCCGACGCCGGCCGGGTGCAGGCGTGGGTCTGCGGCTCCGGCCTGGGCACCGGCGATGACTCCGCCGCCGAGCTGCGCGCGGTGCTCGCCGCGCCGGTGCCGGTGGTGCTCGACGCGGACGCGCTGACGCTGCTCGTCGACGGCAAGCTGGCCGATCGGCTGCGTGGCCGGGACGCGCCGATCGTGGTGACGCCGCACGACCGGGAGTACGCCCGGCTCTGCGGCGAGATGCCGGGGGAGGACCGGGTCGCCGCAGCGCTGCGGCTGGCCGCCTGGATGAACGCGGTGGTGCTGCTCAAGGGCGACCACACGATCATCGGTACGCCCGACGGCCGCGCGTACGTGAACCCGACCGGCACCCCGGTACTCGCCACCGGTGGCACCGGCGACGTGCTGGCCGGGCTGCTGGGCTCGCTGCTCGCCGCCGGGCTCGCGCCGGAGCGGGCGGCGGCCGCCGCGGCGTACCTGCACGGGCTGGCCGGCCGGGAGGCGGCGCGCGGCGGTCCGGTGACCGCGCCCGACGTGGCGGCGGCGTTGCGTCCGGTACTGGCCCGGCTGGGCTGATCCGGGCGGCGGTGCCCGGTGGCGACGGGCACCGCCCGCACGGCTCACGGCGCCGATGATCACTGACGGAAGTAGGCTGAGGACATGTGGCAGTCGGAGGTGCGCGTCGACCTGGACGCGATCCGGGAGAACGTGACCCGGCTCAAGGCCGGCACCAGCGCCGAGCTGATGGCGGTGGTCAAGGGCGACGGCTACGGCCACGGCATGGTGCCCGCCGCCCGGGCGGCGCTCGACGCGGGCGCGGACCAGCTCGGCGTCTGCACGCTGGACGAGGCGTTGCGGCTGCGTGAGGCGGGCATCACCGCGCCGGTGCTGGCCTGGCTGCTCGACCCCGGCCTGCCGCTGCACGACGGGATCACCGTCGGCGTCGACCTCGGCTGCGCCAGCCTCACCCAGCTCGACGAGATGATCGAGGCGAGCCGCCGGGCGGACCGCGCGGCCCGGCTGCACCTCAAGATCGACACCGGGCTGGCCCGGGGCGGCGCCACCGTCGCCGACTGGCCGGCGCTGCTGGAGGCCGCCGCGAAGGCCCAGGCCGACGGCCTGGTCGAGGTGGTCGGCGTGTGGAGCCACTTCGTGTACGCGGACTCGCCCGGCCACCCCACCACCGACCGCCAGCTCGCTGTGTTCCACGAAGGGCTGGAGATGGTGACGCGCGCCGGGCTGCGTCCGCGCTACCGGCACCTGGCCAACTCGGCCGCCACGCTGACCCGGCCGGACACCCACTTCGACCTGGTCCGGCCCGGCATCGCCGTCTACGGCCTGTCGCCGGTCGCGGGCGAGCAGTTCGGTCTGCGTCCCGCCATGACCGCCCGCGCCCGGGTGATGCTCACCAAGCGCGTCGCGGCCGGCACCGGCGTCTCCTACGGGCACACCTATCTGACCGAGCAGGAGGCCAACCTCGCGGTGGTGCCGCTCGGCTACGCCGACGGGGTGCCCCGGCACGCCTCCAACACCGGCCCGGTGCACCTCGCCGGCAAGCGCCGGACCATCTCCGGGCGCGTCTGCATGGACCAGTTCGTGGTCGACTGCGGCGACGACGAGGTGACCGCCGGTGACGTGGTGACGCTGTTCGGCAGTGGTGCGGACGGCGAGCCCACCGCCGACGACTGGGCCGAGGCGGTCGGCACCATCAACTACGAGATCGTGACCCGCTTCGGCGGCGTGCGCGTGCCCCGCGTCTACGACGGTGAGCGCGCATGAGTGTCCGGTTGCCGCGACCGCGTACCGCCGCCGGCAAGGTCGCCGGGCTGGTCGGCGCCGCCGTCGGTGTGGCCGCCGCCGGGCTCGCGGCGGGCGTGGTCAGCGAGCGGGTGCTGGTCCGCCGGCTCAAGAACGACCCCACCGATCGGTACGCCGACGAGGTCTTCGGCGAGCAGCGTTACGACGAGGCGTACCGGCTGGAGATGCCGGACGGCACCGACATCCACGTGGAGGTGGTCGAGCCGGCCCGTCCGGTCGCCGGGCACCCGACGGTGGTGCTGGTGCACGGGTTCTGCCTGGACATGGGCACGTTCCACTTCCAGCGCAAGCGGCTCGCCGAGCGCGGCGACTACCGGGTGGTCGCGTACGACCAGCCGGGGCACGGCCGTTCCGGCCGGCTGGAGAGCGGCGAGTACGACCTGACCGCGCTGGGCCACACGCTGCGCCGGGTGCTCGACGAGGTGGCCCCGGAGGGTCCGCTGGTGCTGGTCGGGCACTCGATGGGCGGCATGACGATCATGGCATTGGCCGAGCTGTACCCGGAGATGTTCGGTGACCGGGTGGTCGGCACCGTGCTGATGGCGACGTCGGGCGGCCTCGCGGCGGAGACCAAGCTGGTGGCGCCCGCGCTGCTCGGCCGCGTCGGCTCGCCGGTGCTCTACATGATGAGCAACGCCACCCGGTACGGCGGCACCGTGATCGACCGGGCGCGCCGGTCGACCTCGAACGTAGCCTGGCTGCTCACCCGCAAGTACGGCTTCGGCACGTCGAAGCCGAGCCCGGCCCTGGTGTCGTACGTCGAGATGATGAACTCGCGCACCTCGGCCGACACGGTCACCCGCTACCTGCGCACGATCGCCACCCACTCCCGGTTCCCGGCGCTGGCGGCGCTGGCCGGCACGCCGGTGCTGGTGATCGTGGGGGACAAGGACATGATCACGCCGGTGACGCACTCCGAGGAGATCGTCCGGCGGCTGCCGCACGCCGAGTTCGTGAAGATCGACGACAGCGGGCACGTGGTGATGCTGGAGCACGCCGACGAGGTGAACGCGGCGCTGGAGAGGTTCCTGGATTCGCTATGACGGTGATCGTGGAGCTGAAGACGGTCGACGACACCCACGAGTTCGGGCGGCGGCTTGCCGGTGTGCTGCGCGCCGGCGACCTGCTGCTGCTCAGCGGCCCGCTCGGGGCCGGCAAGACCGCGCTGACCCAGGGCATCGGCGCCGGCCTCGGCGTACGCGGGGACATCACCTCGCCCACCTTCGTCATCGCCCGGGTGCACCGGCCCGACCCGGCGCGGGGCGGCCGGGTGACGCTCGTGCACGCCGACGCGTACCGCCTGGGTGAGGCCGCCGACCCGCGCGCGGAGATCGACGACCTCGACCTGGACGCCTCGGTGGACGAGGCGGTCACCGTGGTGGAGTGGGGTGAGGGGATGGTCGAGCAGCTGGTCGACGCGCACCTGCGGGTACGCATCGACCGCCGCGACGACGACACCCGGGCGGTCACGCTGGAGCCGGTCGGCGGCGACTGGGCCGCCCGGGTCGCCGAACTGCCCTAGGGCTGGAGGGGCATCGTCCAGCAGTTGGAGTAGGCGGTGCGCCCGGCGAGCCGGTCGGTCAGCCAGGCCACCGCGTCGCCCTGATCGGTGATGAGTGGCGCCAGGTGGTTGGTGAGGAGCTTGTCACCGAGGTTGGGCAGGCTGACGGCCTGGTAGGTCACGTCGGCGCCCTTGCGGCACCAGTCGACCGCCAGTTGGCGGGCCTGCCGGTGCGGCACGATGTCGTCCTGGACGCCTGTTGCCACGCGTACCGGGCCGGCGGGCTTGAGCGTGCCGATGCGCTGCCGGTCGAGGACGGCGGCCGCCTCGGGCGAGGCGGCGATGACAGTGGTGAGGGACCGGCCGCCGGTGATCCACCTGCTGCTCTTGGTGAACGCGTACCGGAGGATCGCGTCACCGACGCACATGGTCGAGGTGTCGGCGAGCGCCGCCCGGCCGGCGTCGTTGATGTTCGCCTCGATGACGTCCCGCACCGCCGGGTCGGACTGGGCGAAGCCGTTGAGCGACCAGCCCAGCGCCCCGGCCAGCGCGCTGCCGTCGATGCCGCCGATGACGGCGGTCAGGTCGGCCGGCGGCGCGCCGACGTAGGTGCCGGCGAGCGGCACGTCCGGCGCGTAGGTGGGCTGGAGTTCGGCGGCCGCCGCGCTGGCGCCGCCGCCCTGGCTGTAGCCGTACAGGCCGACGCGGGACCGGTCGGTGACCGATGCTCCCGGCACCGCGCGGGCGGCGCGGGCCGCGTCGAGCAGGGCGCGGCCCTCGTCGAGGCGGTTGACGTACGTGTGCAGCCGGTCGGTCGCGCCCAGCCCGACGTAGTCGGTGACGACCACCGCGGCGCCGGTGGCGAGCAGGCGGTAGATCGCCAGGGCCTCGTAGCCGACGGACAGGGTGTCGCCGGTGAGGGTGAGCGGGTGTTGCAGGGCGAACGAGGGTGCGCACTGGTCGCCCTGCCCCATGGTGCCGGAGGCGACGGCGACCAGTGGGCGTGGCCCGGTGCCCCGCCACGCCGCCGACGGCTCGATGTAGGCGCCGGTCACACCGACGGGCCGGCCGTTGGAGTCGGTGGACCGGTACATCAGGCGGGTGGCGGTGCCGGGCATCGGGCGGCCGTCGAGCCCGGGGATGCTGAGCCCGAGCGGCAGCGGCTCGGTACGGATCAGCGTGCCGTTGGTGGCGGGCAGGTCGGCGGGCGGGTGGTAGAAGGCGGGGATCGTCACGCCGCGGGAGACCACCGGCGTGGTGCCGTCTGCGGCTGCGGCTGCGCCTGATCCGGCCAGGTAGGTGGCTGCCGCCGCGGCGACGGCCAGCATCCGGAGGCCGAGCGCGCGGCGGGGGGAGATAGCGGCGGCGGACGTGCGGGGACGGGTGTTTCTCCTGCTCACGGGCACTCCTAGCGAGCATCGATGGTGGTGGATGCAAGCTAGCAGTGGCGGTGTGGCGTAAGTAACTTGCCGGTAGGTTACGCTCCGGTAACTTTTCTCGTCCAGTACCGGCCCCGCCGCCGACCGGGAGTGTCGGTCGTGGCTGGTAAGAAGGTGGCGACCGACGAGGAGAGGTTGCCGATGCCCGACGCCCCCACCCTGGACCTGCCGGCGCTGCTGCCGGAGGCCTGGCGTGCCGTGCTCACCCCCCACCTGGACCCGGCCCGCACCGCGGCGCTGGCCGAGTTCGTCACCCGGGAGTACGCGACCGCCACTGTCTTCCCGCCGCTGGAGGACCTCTTCTCCGCCTACCGGCTGTGCGGGCCGGCCGACACCCGGGTGCTGATCCTCGGGCAGGACCCGTACCACAAGGCGGGCCAGGCGCACGGGCTGAGCTTCAGCGTGCGCGAGGGGGTGGCGGTGCCGCCGTCGCTGCGCAACGTCTTCAAGGAGCTGGGCGAGGACCTGGGCGTGCCGAAGCCGCGCAGCGGCAACCTCGACGGCTGGGCCGCGCAGGGCGTCCTGCTGCTCAACTCGGTGCTGACGGTCCGGCAGGCCACGCCCGGTTCGCACGCCAACAAGGGCTGGGAGGAGTTCACCGACGCCACGATCCGGGCGCTCGACGCGCTCGACCAGCGCGTGGTGTTCCTGCTCTGGGGCGGCTACGCGCGCAAGAAGGCGGCGCTGGTGACCAACCCGCAGCACGTGGTGCTGGAGGCCGGGCACCCGAGCCCGATGAACCCGCGCGGTTTCCTCGGCAGCCGCCCGTTCAGCGCCGCGAACAAGGCGCTGGCCGACGCGGGGCTGCCCACCATCGATTGGGAGCGCTCAGCCGGCTGACCCGCCCGGCGCCTCGCCCGACGCTGCGGCGAGGCGCCGGCGGTACCGGGACAGCAGCTCGGCCGTGCGCCGGTCGGTCACCTCCACCTCGACCAGCGGCTCGACCGGGTACGTGCGGTCACCGAGGCGGACCTCGATGGGCTCGGGCAGGTCGTCGCACATCCGGGCCCGTAGTTCGCCGTAGCGGGTCAGCCAACGGTGCTCGCCCGGCTCCTCGGGCTCCGTGTGGATGCCGCCCCACTCCTGCCATCGGGCGTTCCAACGCTGCGCGTGGATCCGCTCGAGGAGCGCGCTGAACTGCGGCGAGTCCCGCCAGCGCACCGCGATCTCGACCGCGTCCACCGGCAGCGGCGCGCCCTGCAGCAGTGCCGCCATGCCGCCCGACAGCACGTACGGCAGGTCGCCCAAGGCGTCCATGAGCCGGTCCAGCCGGAGATCTTCGATCCGCTCGGCAAGCACCGTCCCGGCCATCTCGTCCAGCGCGGCGTCCAGGTGACTGTCCAGCGGCTCGACCGCGATCCGCAGTTGCCGGCCGAGCGCGGCGAGCAGGCGTTCCGCGGTGGTCAGGCTCGGCAGCCGGTCGCCGCGTTCGATCCGGGCGATGGCCGCCTGACTGAGCCCGGACCGAGCGGCCAGCGCCTGCTGGGTGAGGCCTGCTTGTTCGCGTTCACGTCGCAGGGTGCTGGCGATCTCTCGAACGAGGCGACTCTCCGTCATCTCCGGAGAATGGCAGTCCTCTTCTAAGTCTTATGCCTCTGAGTCATATTTATGACCCAGAGGCATAAGGCACTCACCTCTTCTCCTTAGTCCGGGCGCTACGCACCGTGAGTGGGCGAGCGGTGAGGGCGTGCCGGGCACGGGCGGGGCGGACGGCTAGGCTGGCTTACCGTGCTCGTACTCGTGGTGGACTCCTCGACGCCCGCGGTGACCGCGGCCCTTGCCGAGGTCTCGGCGGACGGCGTCGCGGTCCGCGCGTCCCGGCGCACAGTCGATGCCCGCGCCCACGGCGAGCTGCTCGCGCCGCAGGTCGACGCCGTGCTGGCGGATGTCGGCGCGCGTCCCGCCGACCTGGCCGCGATCGTCGCCGGCCTCGGCCCGGGCCCGTTCACCGGGCTGCGCGTCGGGCTGGTCACCGCCGCCACCGTGGGTCAGGTGCTCGGCGTACCCACGTACGGCGTCTGCTCGCTGGACGGGCTCGGCCACCCGGCGGCCGCCGGCGAGCCGGTGCTGGCGGCGAGCGACGCGCGGCGCCGGGAGATCTACTGGGCCGTCTACGACGGCGCCGGACAGCGCCTGGCCGGGCCGGAGGTGGCGGCCCCGGCGGTGGTCGCGGAGCGGGCGCGCGACCTCGCGGTCACCGTCGCGGTGGGCGACGGCGCGCACCGGTACGCGGACGTGCTGGGGCTGCCGGTACGCGACGAGCCGCGCTACCCGGACCCGCTGGCGCTGGCCCGTCTCGCCGCGCCGCGGATCCGCGCGGGCGCGCCCGGCGAGACGCTGACCCCGCTCTACCTGCGCCGGCCGGACGCGGTCGCGGCCACCGGCCACAAGCCGGTCCTGCCATGAGGCTGGGCCGGTTCCGCTGGTGGCACATCGACGAGGTGCTGCCCATCGAGGCGGACCTGTTCGGCGCCGAGCAGTGGTCGGCGGCGATGTTCTGGAACGAACTCGCCAACGGGCACTTCTACCTGGTCGCCACCGACGACGACGGCGCTGTGCTCGGCTACGCCGGGCTGGCCGTGTCCCCGCCCGACGAGGCGTGGGTGCAGAACGTCGCGGTCCGCCGGGACGCCCAGCGCCGGGGCATCGGCCGGCTGCTGCTGGAGGCGCTGCTCGCCGAGGCGGCCCGGCGCGGCGTCCGCAGCACGCTGCTGGAGGTCGCCGCGGACAACGCGCCCGCGCAACGGCTCTACGCCGGCTACGGGTTCGAGCCGATCGGCGTACGGCGCGGCTACTACCAACCGAGCAACACCGACGCGCTGGTCATGCAGCGCAACGAGGACTGACGCGCATGGCTGACGAACCCCTGATCCTCGGCATCGAGACCTCCTGCGACGAGACCGGCGTGGGCATCGTGCGCGGGCACACGCTGCTCGCCGACGCGCTCGCCTCCAGCGTCGAGGAGCACGCCCGGTTCGGCGGCGTGGTGCCCGAGGTGGCCAGCCGCGCCCACCTGGAGGCCATCGTGCCGACCATGGACCGGGCGCTGCGCGAAGCGGGCGTCACCATCGCCGACATCGACGCCATCGCCGTGACCTCCGGGCCGGGCCTGGCCGGCGCGCTGCTCGTCGGGGTCGCCGCCGCCAAGGGGTACGCGGTGGCGGCGGAGAAGCCGGTGTACGGCGTGAACCACCTCGCCGCGCACGTCGCTGTGGACACGCTCGAACACGGACCACTGCCCGAGCCCGCGATCGCGCTGCTGGTCTCCGGCGGGCACTCCTCGCTGCTGCGCGTCGACGACCTCGCACGCGACGTCGTACCGCTCGGCGCCACCATCGACGACGCGGCCGGCGAGGCGTTCGACAAGGTGGCCCGGCTGCTCGGGCTGCCGTTCCCCGGCGGGCCGTACATCGACCGCGAGGCGCGGGCCGGTGACCCGGCGGCGATCGCCTTCCCGCGCGGGCTGACCGCCGCGAAGGACCTGGTCGGGCACCGGTACGACTTCTCCTTCTCCGGCCTGAAGACGGCGGTGGCCCGCTGGGTGGAGGCGCGGCAGCGGGCCGGTGAGCCGGTGCCGGTCGCCGACGTGGCCGCGTCCTTCCAGGAGGCGGTCTGCGACGTGCTGGTCGGCAAGGCGATCGACGCCTGCCGCACCAGCGGCATCGACACGCTTGTCATCGGCGGCGGTGTGGCGGCCAACTCCCGGCTGCGGGTGATGGCCGAGCAGCGGGCCGGCAGGCACGGCATCCGGGTGCGTACGCCCCGGCCGAAGCTCTGCACGGACAACGGCGCGATGGTGGCCGCGCTCGGCTCCCACCTGGTGGCCGCAGGCGTCGCGCCGAGCCGGCTGGACCTGCCGGCCGACTCGGCGATGCCGCTGACAGTGGTCAGCGTGTGAGCGGGGAGGAGACCGACATGATCGTCCGGATGTGGGAGGCCAAGGCCGAGCCGTACGGCTTCGCCGACCTGATCACCTGGGTCTGCGAGACCGCGCTGCCCGAGTTCGAGCACGACCCGATGCACGTCTCCAGTGAGGTGTTCTCCTCCACCGACCACCGGCTCGTGGTCATCTCCAAGTGGCGCAACAACCCCCGGGAACTGCCCGAGCCGCCCGCACGCCTGATCGCCCGCCCGCCGCACAGCTGGGACTTCACCCAGGTCGACCGCTGACGCGAGGGCCGTCACGGCGGCCGGAATTGGTTGGCGCCCGGATCACCCCGGCACCTAGCGTCGGTGGGTCATGCGCTTCTCACCGGCCGGCGACCCCGGCACCCCTGACGCGCGGTCGGCCACCCGATACCTGGTGTGGCTCGCCGGGCGGCACCCCGTCATCTTCGGTGCCGGTCTCACGCTCGGCGTGATCTGGATGCTGGCCCAGGCACTGGTGCCGGCCGTGCTCGGCCGCGCCGTGGAAGCCGGCCTGGCCCAACGCGACCCGGACGCGCTGGTGCGCTGGAGTCTGGCCCTGCTCGGGCTGGGTCTGGTGCAGGCCGTCGCCGGGATCCTGCGCCACCGCTGCGCCGTACACAACTGGCTCGGCGCCGCCTACCGCACCGTGCAGGTCACCGTGGATGCCACCAACCGGCTCGGCGCCGCGCTGCCCCGGCGGGTCGCGGCGGGCGAGGTGGTGAGCATCGGCACCGCCGACATCGAGCACATCGGCAGTGCCGTCGACATCACCGCCCGCGGCGCCGGCTCGGTGGTCGGCATCGTCACCGTCGCGGTGATCCTGCTCAACGCCTCCCAGCCGCTCGGCCTCGTCGTGGTGCTCGGGGTGCCGCTGCTGATGGCGCTCGTGGCGCTGCTGATCCGCCCGCTGCACCGGCAGCAGGCCGCGTACCGGGACTCGACCGGCCGGCTCACCGCCCGGGCCGCGGACATCGTCTCCGGCCTGCGGGTGCTGCGCGGAGTCGGCGGCGAGCCGGTGCTGTCCGAGCGCTACCGGCAACGGTCGCAGGCGCTGCGCGCGGACGGGCTGCGGGTGGCCCGGGTCGAGTCGCTGTTGCAGGCCGCGCAGATCCTGCTGCCCGGCGTCTTCGTGGTGCTGGTGACCTGGCTCGGCGCCCGGTTCGCGCTGCGCGGCGAGATCAGCGCCGGCGAGCTGGTCTCGTTCTACGGCTACACCGCGTTCCTGGTCAGCCCGCTGCGCAACCTCACCGAGGCGGCCGACAAGCTGACCCGGGGACACGTCGCGGCCCGCCGGGTGGTCCGGTTGCTGCGGCTCGCGCCGGAGTTCACCGACCCGGCCACCCCGGTGCCGGTGCCGGCCGGGCCGGGCGAGCTGACGGACGCACGCTCCGGACTCGTCCTGCGACCGGGCCGGCTCACCGCGCTGGCCACCGCCACCCCGCAGGACGCCACCGAGATCGCCGACCGGCTCGGCCGGTACGCCGACGGGGACGTCACGCTGCACGGCGTACCGCTGCGGGACGTGGCGCTGGCGACGGTGCGGGAGCGGATCCTGGTGGCCGACAACGACGCGCAGCTGTTCAGCGGCGTGCTGCGCACGGAGCTGGACCCGCACGACCGGGCCGAGCCCGGCGCCGTCGAGGCGGCACTGGCCGCGGCGAGCGCCACCGACATCGTCGAGGCGCTGCCCGGCGGCCTGGACGGCGAGGTCGCCGAACGCGGCCGGGAGTTCTCCGGCGGGCAGCGGCAACGGCTGCGGCTGGCCCGCGCGCTCGTCGCCGACCCGGAGACGTTGATCCTGGTCGAGCCGACCAGCGCGGTGGACACGCACACCGAGGCGCGCATCGCCGAACGGCTCGGCCCGGCCCGCCACGGCCGGACCACGCTCGTCTGCACCACGAGCCCGCTGGTGCTCGGCCACGCCGACCACGTGGTCTTCGTCGAGGACGGCAAGGTCGTCGCCGAGGGCCGGCACGAGGAACTGCTCGCCGCCGAGCCGCGCTACGCCGCCACGGTGAGCCGGGAGGAGGACCGATGAGCAACGCGCTGCCCGTCGCCGACATCGCCCAGGTCCGCCGGTACGTGCGCGAGCTGATCCGCCGTCACCCGCGCGGCCTGGCCGCCGCGCTCGGCCTGCACGCGCTCGCCGCCGGCGCCGGGCTCGTCGCCCCGCGCCTGCTCGGTGACCTGGTGGAGGGGATCTCCCAGGGCATCGCCGCGACGACCGTGGACCGGGTCGTCGCGGCCATCGCCGCGTTCGTGGTGGTGCAGGCGGTGCTGGTCCGTTTCGCGCACCTGGCCTCGGCCCGGCTCGGTGAGCGGGTGCTCGCCGAGTTGCGGGAGGAGTTCGTCGACCGGGTGCTCGCGCTGCCGCTCGCCACAGTGGAGCGGGCCGGCACCGGCGACCTGCTCACCCGCACCTCGCGGGACGTCGCCGCGCTGTCCCGTACGGTCCGGTTCGCCGGGCCGGAGACGCTCATCGCGGCGCTGACCGTGCTGCTGATCCTCGGCGCGCTGGTGCTGACCGGCCCGCTGCTGGCGCTGCCCAGCCTGCTGGCGGTGCCGGTGCTGTGGGCCGGCACCCGCTGGTACCTGCGCCGCGCGCCGCAGGGCTACCTGCGGGAGAACGCCGCCTACTCGGACATCACCGACGGGATCAGCGAGACGGTCGAGGGGGCGCGGACCACCGAGGCGCTGCGGCAGGCGGCTCGCCGCCGGGCGCGCGGCGACGCCGACATCCGCCGGTCGTACGCGGCCGAGCGCTACACGCTCCACCTGCGTACCGTGTTCTGGCCGGTGGCCGAGTTCGGCTACCTGGTGCCGATGGTGGCGACCCTGCTCATCGGCGGCTGGTTCCACCTGAAGGGCTGGGCCAGCCTCGGCCAGGTCACCGCCGCCACGCTCTACGCCCAGCAGCTCACCGACCCGATCGAGCGGCTGCTCGGCTGGCTGGACGAGTTCCAGGTCGGCGGCGCCTCGCTGGCCCGGCTGCTCGGGGTGGCCGCCGAACCGGACGAGCGCGCCAAGGCATCCGCCACGCCGGACGAGCGCGCTGCCGCCCCGGGCGGTGAGGGCCGGCTCGCCGCGCACGACGTCCGGTACGCGTACCGCCCGGGACACGACGTGCTGCACGGCGTGACGCTGGAACCCCGGCCGGGGGAGCGGCTCGCGATGGTCGGCCCGTCCGGGGCGGGCAAGTCGACGCTGGGCCGGCTGCTGGCCGGCGTGCACGCGCCGCGCGCCGGCACGGTGACGGTGGACGGCCGTCCACTCGCCGGAATGCCCCTGGCCGAGCTGCGTACCCACGTCGCGCTCGTCAGTCAGGAGCACCACGTGTTCATCGGCACGCTCGCCGACAACGTGGCGATGGTCCGGCCGGACGCCGACCCGGCGCGGGTACGCGCGGCGCTGGCCGCCGTCGACGCGCTGGACTGGGCGCTGGCCCTGCCGGACGGGCTCGACACGGCGGTCGGCGCGGGCGGCCACCCGCTCACCCCCGCGCAGGCGCAGCAGCTCGCGCTGGCCCGGCTGGTGCTCGCCGACCCGCACACGCTGGTGCTGGACGAGGCCACCTCGCTGATCGACCCGCGAGCGGCCCGGGCCCTGGAACGGTCGCTGGCGGCGGTGCTGCACGGCCGTACCGTCATCGCCATCGCGCACCGGCTCTTCTCCGCGCACGACGCGGACCGTGTGGCGGTGGTCGCCGACGGCCGGATCACCGAGCTGGGGTCGCACGACGAGCTGGTCGCGACCGGTGGCTCGTACGCCGCGCTGTGGCGTTCCTGGCACGGCTGAGAACGCGCGACGGGCCCCGGCAGACGTGCCGGGGCCTGCTCGACGGCCGGGGGTCACGAGCGGCGGGTCAGCCGCCAGGTCGCGTACCCGCCGGTGCCGAGCGCGATCAGGAACACCGCCCACACCACGCCGGTGCCCACCTGGAGTCCACCGCCGCTGCCCACGTTGGCCTGGGCGGCGGCGACGAGCGAGTCGCTCTGCGCGGGCGGCAGCGCGGCCGGCGGCAACTGCTGCCAGCGCACCAGCCCGGTGCTCTCCAGCATGGTCATGTGGTCGTTGACGAACGTGTTGGCATCCTCGGCCAGCTTGCGCACGATCGGGTCGCGGGTGCTGGCCCGGACCGCGCCGATCACCGGGAAGATCTTGCCGTGGGCGACCCGCAGCCGGGTGACGAAGATCTGGTCGAACCGGGCGCCGGTGGCGTTCTGCATCTCGGTCAGCCACCCCTTCTGCTCGGCCGTCGGATCCGTCGGCAGGGTGGCGCCCAGCTTGTTCGCCGCCTCGACCACCAACTGGTCCAGCTCCGCGTGCTGCTTGGCGATCTCCGCGCCGACCTCGCGTACCCGGGCGGACTGGCCCTTCTCGGCCGCCATCTGCCCGGCCGGCATCTCCCACAGCCCGGCCAGCCGTACACCGTTGAGCAGCGTCATGTCGGCGGCGTTCATCTGCACGCCGGGGTTGGGTGCGGCCTGCGCCGTCCCGGGAACGACGCCGATCCCCGCGCCCAGCGCGGCGAGCAGCAGTACCACCCGGTGCGCCAGCTTGCGGCGTGCGGATTCCAGCGATGCCATGGTTGCGGTGCCTCCTCGGTCCGGACCGGTACGCGGGGTCGTGGACGGCCGCGCAAGCCGGCCGCCCGTCCGCACACTGGTACGGATCGGCGGGCCGATCAGTTCAGCGGGTCGGCGAGGAGTCGTTCGAACGCCAGCTCGGCGGCGCCGATCAGCGCCGCGTCGTCACCGAGCTTCGGGGTACGCAGCCGCACGTGCTCCAGGCACGCGGGCAGCCCGTTGGAGTTGAGCCGGCTGCGCACCTGCGCCGCCGCGGCCAGATAGAGGTCGCGCATGGTGCCGCCGAAGATGACCATCTCCGGGTTGAAGATGTTCACCAGGTTCGCGACGCCGAAGCCGAGCCAGTCGCCGGCCTGCCGTACCGCGGTCTGGGCGCGGGCGTCACCACGGTCGGCGGCGTCGAAGACGGCGAGCAGCGCGTCCCGGCCGCGCGCCTCGGACCGGCCGGCGGCGCGCAGCAGCCCGTGCTCGCCGATCTCGGTCTCCCAGCAGCCGCGCCGGCCGCAGTCGCAGCGCACCCCGTCGCGGACCACCACCATGTGGCCGACCTCGCCGCCGTAGCCGCCGTGCCCTCTCAGCCGCCGCCCTCCGGCGATGATGCCCGCGCCCACGCCGACGTCGCCGTAGATGTAGATGACGTTGTCGCAGCCGACTGCCGCGCCCCGGGCGTGCTCGGCGTACGCGGCCACGTCGGCCACGTTGCCCACCGTGATCGGTACGTCTATCCCCAGCTCGACGGCGAGCGCCGCACCGATCGGCTCGTCCACCCAGCCGGTGGTGGGGCTGAGCCGGACCAGTCCGTCCTCCCGGCGGACCATGCCGCACACCGCCACCCCGGCGCCGACGCAGATCGCGTCCGGCGGCACCGACTGGTGCATCTCCTTGACCGCGCCGGCGAGCAGCGGGGCGGCCTCCCCGGCGACCAGGTTGCGCGGCCGGTCCATCTCCCGGCGGTCGAGCACCTCACCGCCGAGCCCGACCCGCGCGGCCCGCAGCCGGTCCACCTCGACGCTGTACGCGTACGCGTAGACCCGACCCGACTCGGGCCGGACGACGAGTGACGGTCGTCCGGCCCGGCCGGTCTCCTTCGGCGTCCCCTCGCTGACCAGACCGGCGCCGGCCAGGTCCGCGGTCAGCGCGCCGATGGTGCTGCGGTTGAGGCCGAGCGCGGTGGTCAGCTCGGCGCGGGTGGTGGCGCCGTGCACGTGTACGTAGCGGAGCAATGCGCCCAGGTTCTGCCGACGGATCTCGTCCTGACTGGGGCCCGCGCGCATTGCCACTGCCATCGTGTTTCCGTGCCCCTGCTCAGCGGTTGCCGGTGGCGGCGGCCCGCCGACGCGACAGCGCGTCGATGGTCGCCGCGGCGAGCAGCACCACGCCGGTGACCACGTACTTGACGCCCGAGCTGTATCCCATCAGTCCCATACCGTTGTCGATGACCGCGACCACCGCGCCACCGAGCACGGCGTCGAGGACCCGGCCCTTGCCGCCGAAGAGGCTGGTGCCGCCGATCACCGCCGCGCCGACGGCGTAGAGCAGTACGTTACTGCCACCGGTGTTGGGGTCGACGGAGTTGCCCCTGCTGGCGGCCACGATGCCGCCGATGGCGGCCATCGAGGAGCAGATGACGAAGACGGAGATGCGGATCCGGTCGACGTTGATGCCGGCCCGGCGGGCCGCCTCGGCGTTGCCGCCGACCGCGTAGATGTGCCGTCCGTAGCTGGTGCGCTGGAGCACGAACGTCCAGACGATCAGCAGCACCGCGATGATCGGCACCACGATCGGCACGCCCTTGAGCGAGGTGATCAGCACGTTGCGGCTGCGCTCCAGGTTGAGCACGTAGACCGCCACGCCGAGGATCACGGCCAGGCCGCCGATCCGCGCGCCGACCACCGTGAGCGGGTCGGTGAGCAGGCCACGGGCGGCCCGGTTGCGGTATCGCAGCAACTGCACTGCCGCGTACCCGGCGACGGCCACCGCGGCGAGCGCCCAGCCCAGCGCGGGGGTGAGGTTGCGGTTGGCGATCGCGACGAGCACGTCGTCGCGGATCGCGATGTTGGCGCCCTCGTCCATCAGCGTCAGCACGACGCCCTGGAAGGCGAGGAACCCGGCGAGCGTGACCACGAAGGACGGGATGCCGACCTTGGCGACCAGCAGACCCAGCACGGTGCCGATCACCACACCGGTGACGACGGCGGCGAGGACCGCCACGTACCAGGGGTAGCCGAGCACGGTGACGACGTTGGCCAGGATCGCGGCGCAGACGCCGCTGGCGAAGCCGGCGGAGAGGTCGATCTCGCCGAGCAGCAGGACGAAGACCAGGCCCATGGCGATGAGCGTGACCGCCGCGCCCTGGGTGAACAGGTTCGCCAGGTTGCCGGCGGTGAAGAACGACGGGCGGGCGATCGAGAAGCCCACCGCCAGCGCCACGAGCATGACCACAGCGGGGAGCGCGCCGATGTCGCCGCCGCGTACGCGGCGCCAGTAGTTGTTCACGTGGCTGTTCAGGGTCGGTGTCGGCGCGACGCCGGCCGGGCCTTCCTTCTTCACGACGATGGCGGTCATCGGACGGCTCCTGGGGTGGTGTCGGCGGGCGCGGCGCCGTTGCCGCCCGGCTCGCCGGTGAGGCCGAGGCTGCCGGATCGGCCGGCGGTGATCAGCTCGACCACCTGCGAGTGGGTGATGTCTGTGGTCTTCACCTGGGCGACCATCTGGCCGAGGTAGAGCGCGGCGATCCGGTCGGAGACGGCGAAGACGTCGTTCATGTTGTGCGAGATGAGCACCACGGCCAGGCCGTTGTCGGCCAGCCGGCGCACCAGCTCCAGCACCTGGGCGGTCTGCGCGACGCCGAGCGCTGCGGTCGGCTCGTCCAGGATGACCAGCCGGCTGTTCCAGAGCACGGCCTTGGCGATGGCGACTGTCTGCCGCTGGCCGCCGGAGAGGCTGGCGACGTGCTGGCGCAGCGACTTCACGGTGCGCACACTCAGGCCGGCGAGCGTCTCGGCGGCCATCTGCTCCATGGTCGGCTCGTCGAGCACGATGCCGCTGCGCTTCTCCCGGCCGAGGAACATGTTCTGCACGATGTCGAGGTTGTCGCAGAGCGCGAGGTCCTGGTAGACGACCTCGATCCCGAGCGCGGCGGCGTCCCGGGGGCTGTTGATGGTCACCGGCCGCCCGTCGAAGAGGAACTCGCCGGCGTCGGTGGGGTGGATGCCGCTGATGCACTTGACCAGGGTCGACTTGCCGGCGCCGTTGTCGCCGACGAGCGCGGTCACCTCGCCGGGGTGCGCGGCGAAGGCGACGTCGCGCAGCACCTGGACGGGACCGAAGCTCTTGTCGATCCCGCGTAGCTCCAGCAGGGGGGTTGCGGACACGGGGTTCTCCTTTGGGCGGAGGGAGGTCTCGGATCCCGTCCGGCGCGGGCGCCGCCCGGCACGGGTCTCCCGTGCCGGGCGGCGCCGCCTGAGGCGGGTGGGTCAGCTCACGCCGGCGTCGGTGCAGAGCTTCGCGAAGGCACCGGTGCAGAGCTCTTCCTTGGTGACGTAGCCGTCGGCCACCACGTCCTTGACGTTGTCCTTGTAGATGGCCTTGGGCTCCAGCAGCACGGCCGGCACGTCCCGGTTGCCCTCCGGGTCCTTGACCGTCTGGCCGGTGTCCTTCCTCTCGCCCTTGGCGAGCGCGATGGCCAGCTCGGCGGCGGCGTCCGCCTCCTTCTTGACCGCCTTGTAGACGGTCATGCACTGGTCGCCGGCGAGGATGTTCTGCAGGCCCTCCTTGGTGGCGTCCTGACCGGTCACCGGGACCTTGCCGTTGAGCTTGTTCTTCTTCAGCACCGAGATGGCCGCGTTGCCGAGACCGTCGTTGGCGGCGAGCACGCCGTCGATCTTGCCGCCGGCCTTGGTCATCTGCTGCTCGAAGATGGTGGCGGCCTGCGCGTTGTCCCACGCGGGTACCGGGTCGTCGGCGACCTTGGTGTATTCCTTCGAGTCGAACTTCGGCTTGAGTACCGAGTCGTACCCGTTCTTGAACAGGGTGGCGTTGTTGTCGGTCGGCGAGCCGTTGAGGTACGCGATCGACGGGTTCTTGACGCCCTTGTCGGTCAGGCACTTGCTCAGGCCCTCGCCCTGGAGCTTGCCGACCGCCTCGTTGTCGAAGCTGACGTAGTACTGGGCGGAGCCGCCCAGGGTCAGCCGGTCGTAGTCGATGGTTGCGACGCCCTGCGACTTGGCCTTGTCGAGCACGGCCTTGCCGGTGCCGGAGTCCAGGTTGACGATCATCAGGACGTTGACGCCGCTGGTGATCATCTGGTCGGCGATGGTCTGGAACGCGGTCTTGTCGTTCTGCGCGTTCTGGATGTCGGACTCGACGCCGGCCGCGTCGAACGCCGCCTTCAGGTACTTGCGGTCCGCGCCCTCCCAGCGGGCGGAGGACTTGCTGTCCGGCAGGATCACGCCGATCTTCGGCTTCTTGGCGTTGGAGCCGCCGGCCTCGTCGGAAGAACCGCCGTTGTCACCGCAGGCGGCCATGCTGCCGGTCGCGAGGAGACCGACGGCCGCGAAGGTGAGGAAGCCCTTGCGCATGTGCAGGGTCCTTTCGGAGGTGGGGGAGTGGTGATGTTTTGTTGTGCCCGGCAACGTATTCCCCGCTTCCCATGCACCGCAAGACTGCCGAGGTCAGAAGTTTGTTGGCGGCGGTAACAATTCAGCAACGCGGTTGTCACCCGCGGGACACCGCCTGGAGAGCGCGCTCCGGGAACGCTCCCACACGTACCGTCACGAGCCCGCTCAGGCGGCGGCGATCGATGCCGTCGTCGCCCCGGTGAGCGCCACCAGATCGGTCGGCGCGAGCTGCACCTGCAACCCTCGGCGGCCCGCCGAGACGTACACGGTCGGGTGTGTCAGCGCGGAGGCGTCGATGACTGTCGGTAGCCGCTTGCGTTGCCCCAGCGGGCTGATGCCGCCGCGGACGTATCCGGTCGCCCGCTCGGCCGTCGTACGGTCCGCCATCGTCGCCCGCTTGCCGCCGGCCGCGGCGGCGAGCGCCTTCAGGTCCAGCTCGCCGGTCACCGGCACCACCGCCACCGTCAGCCCGCCGTCGACCTCGGTGACGAGCGACTTGAACACGCGCTCCGGTGCCACCCCGAGCGCGGTCGCGACGAGCGCGCCGTAGTTCGGCGCGTCCGGCGAGACGTCGTAGGTGTGGGTGCTGTGGGCGATCTTCCGCTTGCTCAGCAACGCGATCGCCGGAGTGCCAGGGCCCGCCACCGGATCAAGCTAGCCCGGTCGCCGGCCCGCCGCGAGCCGAAACCGCGCGCCGCGGGTCAGCCGCCCGCCGGAACCGGCCGGCAGACGAGCACCGTGGGGCCGCCGGCGACCCGGGTCAGCACCAGGTCGGCCGCCGCCTCGCCGGAGAGCCGCAGGTCACGGCGTAGCTTCTCCGGCTCCAGCGCCGACCCGCGCTTGCGGATCTCGACCCGGCCGACCCGCCGCTCCCGCAGCAGCGCGCGCAGCCGCTTCAGCGAGAACGGCAGCACGTCGGTGATCTCCAGGCAGCGGGCGAACGGGGTGGGCCGGGCCTCGTCGGCGTACAGGTAGGCGATCGACGGGTCGGCGAGCGTCGCGTCGAGGTCGGTGGCCAGCTCGGCGACCAGGTGCGCCCGGACCACCGCCGGATCCGGGTCGTAGAGGAACCGCCGGACCGGTCCCACCGGCGCCTCCTGCCCGCCCGTGCCGGTGAGGAGCGACACCGCGTCGTCGCGCTCGCGCAGCACTGTGGCGCGGCGCGGGACCTCGGCCAGGTCACCGCACCAGAGCGCCGCCTCGACCAGGTCGCCGTCCACGCTCACCCATTCCGCCTCGGCGCCCGCCGGGATCAGCGCGTGGTCGAGCCCCGGCGCCACCTTCACCACGGTCCGCGGCACCCGCGCGGCCAGGCCGGTGACGAAGTCCCACGGCGGGGAGTAGGCGTTCGGGTCGAAGACGCGCCGCCCGGTGCCGGCCCGCCGCCGCGCCGGATCGCAGAACACCGCGTCGACAGGGCGCACGTCGAACGCTGTGGCGTCACCGCAGGAGACGGTCACCAGGTCGGCGAGCCCGGCCGCCTCGGCGTTGGCGGCGGCCATCGCGGCGGTGAGCGGGTCGGCCTCCACCGCGTACACCCGGATGCCGGCGCGGCCCGCGGCGAGCGCGTCGGCGCCCAGCCCGCACCCCAGGTCGGCCAGCGTGGTCACGCCCGCGGCGCGCAGCCGCGCGGCGCGCCGGTCCGCGACCGCGCGCCGGGTGGCCTGCTCCAGCCCGGCCCGGGTGAGGAACATCCCGGCCGCGACCGGGCCGAACTTGCCGGCCGCCCGGCGGCGCAGCTCCGCCTGGGTCAGTGCCGCCGCCGCGAGCCCGCCGGGGATGCCGGCCGAGCGCAGCGCGGCCGCCGCCGCCAGCGGGTCGCCGCCGGCCACCCGCTCGGCCGCGGCGAGCGCCGCCGACCCCTCGGGGGTACGCAGCGCGGCGAGCTGGTCGAGATCCACGCGCTCATTCTCCCGGCCCGGTTCCGGCGCGACACGGAGGGCGACGCGTTGGCACTCTCCTTGACGGAGTGCTAGCCGAGGAATAACCTGCGATTAGCACTCTCACCCTGAGGGTGCCAACGCCCGAGCCTCGTGCCCGGGGGTTGAGCGCCAGGCGGACCGGCACCCGCGACGACGGCCCCGCCCGGTGGCATGTGGCAGATTGACGCTGGTCGGCGTGCCGGCCGGCAACGACACCAAGTACCCGGGAGGGTATGCCCGTGACTACCGCGACCAAGGTTGCGATCAAGCCGCTCGAGGACCGCATCGTGGTCCAGGCGAACGAGGCCGAGACCACCACCGCCTCGGGCATCGTGATCCCCGACACCGCCAAGGAGAAGCCGCAGGAGGGCACCGTCCTCGCTGTCGGCCCGGGCCGGATCGACGACAAGGGCAACCGCGTGCCGATCGACGTGAAGGTCGGCGACACCGTCCTCTACTCGAAGTACGGCGGCACCGAGGTCAAGTACGCCGGCGAGGAGTACCTGGTGCTCTCCGCCCGCGACGTCCTCGCGGTCATCGAGAAGTAAGCAACCGATCAGTGTCGTTGCCCCGGTCCGGCTCGCCGGGCCGGGGCAACGTCGCTTCGAAGGGATACTGATGGCGAAGATCCTCAGCTTCTCGGACGACGCCCGGCACCTGCTGGAGCACGGTGTCAACGCCCTCGCGGACGCGGTGAAGGTCACCCTCGGCCCGCGCGGGCGCAACGTCGTCCTGGACAAGAAGTTCGGTGCGCCCACGATCACCAACGACGGCGTGACCATCGCCAAGGAGATCGAGCTCACCAACCCGTACGAGAACCTCGGCGCGCAGCTGGTCAAGGAGGTGGCGACCAAGACCAACGACGTCGCCGGCGACGGGACCACCACCGCCACCGTGCTGGCCCAGGCGATGGTCCGTGAGGGCCTGCGCAATGTGGCCGCCGGCACCAACCCGACCGGCCTGAAGCGGGGCATCGACGCGGCGGCCGCCAAGGTCTCCGAGGCGCTGCTCGGCAAGGCCGTCGAGGTCTCCAGCAAGGAGTCGATCGCGCACGTCGCGACCGTCTCCGCGCAGGACGCCGCGATCGGCGAGCTGATCGCCGAGGCGATGGAGAAGGTCGGCCGCGACGGCGTCATCACCGTCGAGGAGGGCTCCGCGCTCACCACCGAGCTGGAGGTGACCGAGGGTCTCCAGTTCGACAAGGGCTTCATCTCCCCGAACTTCGTCACCGACCTGGAGGCGCAGGAGGCGGTCCTGGAGGACCCGTACATCCTGATCACCACCCAGAAGATCTCGGCGATCGAGGAGCTGCTGCCGCTGCTGGAGAAGGTCCTCCAGAACAACAAGCCGCTGCTCATCGTCGCCGAGGACGTCGAGGGCCAGGCCCTGTCGACGCTCGTGGTGAACGCGCTGCGCAAGACCGTCAAGGTCTGCGCGGTCAAGGCCCCCGGCTTCGGCGACCGCCGCAAGGCGATGCTCCAGGACATGGCGATCCTCACCGGTGCCGAGCTGGTCGCCCCGGAGCTGGGCTACAAGCTCGACCAGGTCGGCCTGGAGGTGCTGGGCACCGCCCGCCGCGTCGTGGTCGACAAGGAGAACACCACTGTCGTCGACGGTGGCGGCCAGTCCGCCGAGGTCGCCGACCGGGTCGCGCAGATCCGCAAGGAGATCGAGGCCTCCGACTCCGAGTGGGACCGGGAGAAGCTGGCCGAGCGGCTGGCGAAGCTCTCCGGCGGCATCGCTGTGATCAAGGTCGGCGCGGCCACCGAGGTCGAGATGAAGGAGCGCAAGCACCGCATCGAGGACGCCATCGCCGCGACCAAGGCCGCGGTCGAGGAGGGTACGGTCCCGGGTGGCGGCGCCGCCCTGGCCCAGATCCTGCCGGCGCTCGACGACGACCTGGGCTTCACCGGTGACGAGAAGGTCGGCGTCTCGATCGTGCGCAAGTCGCTCGTCGAGCCGCTGCGCTGGATCGCCCAGAACGCCGGCCACGACGGCTACGTGGTGGTGCAGAAGGTCGTCGGCCAGGACTGGGGCCACGGCCTCGACGCCGCCACCGGCGAGTACGTCGACCTGGCCAAGTCCGGCATCATCGACCCGGTGAAGGTGACCCGCAACGCGGTCAGCAACGCCGCCTCGATCGCCGGCCTGCTGCTCACCACCGAGAGCCTCGTGGTGGAGAAGCCGGCCGAGCCGGAGCCGGCCGCCGGTGGGCACGGCCACTCGCACGGCCACGGCCACCAGCACGGCCCGGGTTTCTGACCCGAGCAGTACGGCCCGACGTCAGGGCACACCGCCGACCCGGTGGTGTGCCCTGACGCGTATGTCCTTACGGAACGCTGACGGGATTGGCAGCCGGACCGGCGGGTCGATCAGACTGGGTGCCGTGAGCACCCTCTCCCGCCGCCGCGCGGCGCTGGCCGGTGTCGTCGCCGCAGTGGTGGCACTCGGCACCGCCGAACCCGTGGCGGTCCTGACCGGTCCCCGGTCCGCGCCGCTCGTCGCCGTCGGCGGACTCGTCGTCGACCTGGTGCCCGAGCCGCTCAAGCAGTTCGCCATCGACGTCTTCGGCACGTACGACAAGATCGCCCTGCTGGCCGGGACGGCGCTGCTGCTGGCCGCCTTCGGGGCGCTGCTCGGCCTGGCGGCGGCCCGGCGGCTGGTGATCGGCCTGGCCGGCGTCGCCGCGTTCACGGTGCTCGGCGTCGCTGCCGCGCTGACCCGGGCCGGCGCGGACGCGTTCGACGCGCTGCCCTCGCTGGTCGGCGGCGGACTGGGCGCGCTGACGCTCTGGGCGTTCGTGGCCGGACCACTGGGGCCCGGCCGGGGCGCGGCCGCGCAGCCGGCACCGCCTCCGGCGGTCGCCGCGCTCGCGGGGGAGGAGAAGACCCCGGGTGGCTGGGAGCCGGTCCGGCACGACGACGACGCGGAGTCGCGGCGGCGTTTCCTGCGCGGCGCCGGGCTGCTCACCGGTGCGGCGGCGGTGGCCGGGCTGGGCGGGCACTGGCTGGCGGGCCGGCGCGGCGTGTCGGCGGCCCGGGAGGCGGTGACGTTGCCCGCCCCGGTGGCGCCCGCCCCGCAGGTGCCGGCCGGAGCGGACCTGTCACTGCCCCGGCTGGCGCCGTACGTCACGCCGAACCGGGAGTTCTACCGGATCGACACCGCGCTGGTGGTGCCGCAGGTGGACCCGGTCACCTGGCGGCTGCGGATCCACGGGCGGGTGCGCAACCCCATCGAGCTGAGCTTCGACGACCTGCTGGCCCGCCCGATGGTCGAGCGGTACGTGACGCTCGCCTGCGTCTCCAACGAGGTGGGCGGCGACCTGATCGGCAACGCGCGCTGGCTCGGCGTACCGATCAAGGAACTGCTCGACGAGGCCGGCCCGGCCGACGGCGCGGACCAGGTGGTCGGCCGCGCGGTCGACGGCTGGACCTGTGGCACGCCCACCTCGGTGCTGCGCGACGGCCGGGACGCGCTGCTCGCGGTCGGCATGAACGGCGAGCCGCTGCCGATCCAGCACGGCTTCCCGGTGCGGATGGTGGTGCCGGGGCTCTACGGGTACGTGTCGGCCTGCAAGTGGCTCACCGAGCTGGAGCTGACCAGCTTCGCCGACTTCGACGCGTACTGGGTGCCGCGTGGCTGGTCCGCGCAGGGACCGATCAAGACGCAGTCCCGGATCGACACGCCCCGGCCCCGCAGCCGCCCGGAGGCCGGCCCGGTGACGGTGGCCGGTGTGGCGTGGGCGCAGCACCTCGGCATCAGCCGCGTCGAGGTACGCGTGGACGCTGGCCCCTGGCAGGAGGCGACACTGGCGCCTGCCGTGTCGGCGGACACCTGGGTGCAGTGGTCTTGGCGGTGGGACGCGACGCCGGGCGAGCACTCGCTCCAGGTGCGGGCGACCGACACGACTGGCGAGACGCAGACGGAACAGCGTGCCCCGGTAGCCCCCGACGGCGCGACGGGATGGCACACAGTCAGGGTCACCGTCGCCTGACCCACCGACTCCGCGTCCCCGCTCCTCGGCGCCCCGCAATAGGGGCGCAAAGCTTCCAAGATCTACGCGTGGGGTGCCACGACACGACGCCGCGCCCCGTAACTCGGGGCGCGGCATCGGGGGTCGTGGAACCGGGTCAGGCGACCTTGCGCTGGTCCGGCACGGCGGTGTTGTGCGGCCGGCCGAGGCGCGCCTCCAGTCGGGCGATGTCCACCTTGGTCTGCCGGCGGTCGGCCAGGTCCTCCCAGCCGAGGGCGAGCAGCCGCAGCCGCTCCGACTCGCTGAACCCGCCCCAGACGCCGTACGGCTCGCGTACGGAGAGCGCGTGGGCGGCGCATTCGGCGCGCACCGGGCAGGCGCGGCAGACCGACTTGGCGCCGGTCTCGCGGCGCAGCCGGGAGGAGCCGCGCTCGCCGTCCGGGTGGAAGAACTGCGCGCTGTCGCGGCCACGGCAGGCTCCGAGCCGCTGCCAGTCCCAGAGCTCGTCGATCGGTCCAGGCAGCCTACGTACGTTCGACATCAGCACCCCTCCTCCCGCGCGGCACCGCGGAGAATGTTCGTTGCCAGCTACCGGGCGGCGGTCCGCGCGGGATGCCGGTTCCGGATGAACCCCTCGGTACCCGAGCGGTCCGCGCCTCACACATCTGTGATCGAAAACGTCGGACACTCGGCGGCATATGCCCCATCTGTCGGAAAAGTTCGGATGATTGCCCGGAACCCCCTCCCGACCCCACCTCCGCATGGTCTGCTCTGAGTCGGAGAGGAGACCACTGTGCGTAGTGTTCTTGTGTGCGTTCGGACACCATTGGCGGCCCAGCATCTGACCTCCGCGGCGGCGCGGCTCGGGCTGTCCGGCGTCGTCCGGACGGCCGTCTCCGATCCGGAGGTGATGTTGCGGCTCGCCGAGCGTCCGGTGGACGTGGTGCTCGCCGACACCGCGCTGACCCGGCCGGACAGCGCCGGCTTCGTCCGGCGGGTGCTGGCCCGCGCCCCGCAGGCGGCGGTGCTGCTGCTCGGCGCCGAGGAGTCGGAGTCGGCGGCGGCCACCATCAGCGCCGGAGCGCGGGGCCTGATCCAGAACGCCGACCACGACCTGACCAGCGCGGTGGCCAAGGCGCTACTGCTGCTGTCCGCCCCCGGGCGGAGCAACAGGAACCGGGTGGCGGACACCGCCCGGGACGCGGCGGCGGTGGGCGGGCCGACCCGGCCGGCGGCGCCGGGGCGTACCCAGGGCGGTCCCGGCTGGCCGGCGACGGCCCCGGTGGACGCCGCGGGCCTGCCCACCGTGGTGCCCGTGCAGCGGGGTGAGGACCCGGACGACCCGGCGGCGGCCGACGGCGCGGAGGCGCCCCGGGCGGGTGCGGTCCAGCGGCCCGCGCGGACGCCGCGCAGCGCGATCGGGCTGACCGAGCGGGAGCTTCAGGTGCTGCTCGGCATGGCCGAGGGCAAGAGCAACGCGGAGATCGGGCGGGAGCTGTTCGTCTCCGAGGACACGGTCAAGACACACGCCCGGCGGCTGTTCCGCAAACTCGGCGCGCGCGATCGGGCACACGCCGTGGCGGCCGGGTTCCGGGCGGGCCTGGTCGCCTGACCCGCGCGGGGATCACTCCTGCGCGGAGTCGTCGGTGCCCTCGGTGAGGGTGTCGTGCACGCCGTCGGCGTACCCGCGGGCGTAGTCCCAGCTCACGTAGTGGTCCGGGTCCGGGTCGTAGGCCGGCTCGTGCACCCGGGGACGCCCCGAGTTGAGCAGGTGGCGCAGGTTGCCGCGGAGCAGGTCCCAGTCGAAGTAGTGCGGCTCGCGGCAGTCCTCGCACTCGATCACCAGGCCGCGCACGCCGATCGGCTGGAGCAACGCCTGGTAGATCTCCAGATCGGCGAGATCCTCCAGGACGTCCTGGCGCTCGACCTCGGTCAGCGGGTCGAGCGCGTCGTCGTCGCCGGGATCGTGCAGGCCGGCAGCCGGATCGGCCGGGTCGCCGTTGAACGGGTCGATGGGCTCGTCGTGCACCCCCTCACCGTAGACCCCGAGCCGCCGGAAAGCCCGCCCCAGCCCGTGCTGTGGCCCTGCCTACCCTTGGCCCGCCGCTGCCCGGGCGCGGACGGGTAGGTGGGTACGATGAGGCGACGCGCCGTCACCCGGCGCCTGCCGGTGCCCCCGCGCGCCGCCTCGCTGCAGCCCGTTCGACCAGCTCAGGGGAGCAATCGTGGAGAATTCGCCCAGCACCGAGATCCCGGCCGGCGCCGACGGCGGGGAGCTGGGTGGCCATCTGCCCGAGCTGCCTGCGGGTTCGGCCCGCGTGGTGCCGCTCGGGCTGACCTTCGACGACGTCCTGCTGCAGCCGGGCGAGTCGGACGTCGTCCCCAGCCGTGTCAACACCCGCACCCGCCTCACCCGCAACATCGAACTGACCGTGCCGCTGCTGTCCAGCGCGATGGACACCGTCACCGAGGCGCGGATGGCGATCGCCATGGCCCGCCAGGGCGGCATCGGCGTGCTGCACCGCAACCTCTCCGTCGAGGACCAGGCGCTTCAGGTCGACCTGGTGAAGCGCTCCGAGTCCGGCATGATCACCAACCCGGTGACCGCCAGCCCGGACGACACGCTTCGCGAGGTGGACGCGCTCTGCGGGCGCTACCGCATCTCCGGCGTACCGGTGGTGGACGGGCAGGGCCAGTTGGTCGGCATCGTCACCAACCGCGACATGCGGTTCGTCTCCGACCCGGCCACGCCGGTGCGCGAGATCATGACCCGCACCCCGCTGATCACCGCGCCGGTCGGCGTGAGCAAGGACGACGCGCTCGGCCTGCTGCGCCAGCACAAGATCGAGAAGCTGCCGATCGTGGACGCGGGCGGCAAGCTGCGCGGCCTGATCACGGTGAAGGACTTCACCAAGAGCGAGCAGTACCCGAACGCCACCAAGGACGACGCGGGCCGGCTCCGGGTCGCCGCCGCGGTCGGCGTGGGCGAGGACGGCTACAAGCGGGCCCGCGCGCTCGTCGACGCCGGCGTGGACGTCGTCATCGTGGACACCGCGCACGGCCACCAGCGCGCCGTGCTGGAGATGGTCACCCGGCTCAAGCGGGACGTCACCATCGACATCGTGGGCGGCAACATCGCCACGTACGCGGGCGCGAAGGCGCTCGTCGAGGCCGGCGCGGACGGCGTCAAGGTGGGCGTCGGCCCGGGCGCCATCTGCACCACCCGGATCGTGGCCGGAGTCGGCGTACCGCAGATCACCGCGATCATGGAGGCGGCCCGTGCCGCCCGCCCGGCCGGCGTGCCGGTGATCGGTGACGGCGGCATCCAATACTCCGGCGACATCGCCAAGGCGCTCGTCGCCGGCGCCGACACGGTGATGCTCGGCAGCCTGCTGGCCGGATGCGAGGAGAGCCCCGGCGAGCTGATCTTCATCAACGGCAAGCAGTACAAGGCGTACCGGGGGATGGGCTCGCTCGGCGCGATGCAGTCGCGCGGCCAGGGCAAGTCCTACTCCAAGGACCGCTACTTCCAGCAGGACGTGCTCGCCGAGGACAAGCTGGTCCCGGAGGGCGTCGAGGGTCAGGTGCCCTACCGGGGGCCGCTGTCCGCTGTCGCCCACCAGCTCACCGGCGGGCTGCGCGCCGCCATGGGGTACGTGGGCGCGGAGAGCATCCCGGAGCTGCACCGGCGTGGCCAGCTCATCCGGATCACCGCGGCCGGGCTCAAGGAGAGCCACCCGCACGACATCCAGATGACAGTCGAGGCGCCCAACTACCACTCCCGCTGACCCACCACCCCCAACCACCTGGAGTCCCTCATGCGTGACGTGGTCGAGATCGGGCTGGGCAAGACCGCGCAGCGCGGCTACCACCTGGACGACATCGCCATCGTGCCGAGCCGCCGCACCCGGGACGTCGACGACGTCTCCACCGCGTGGCAGCTCGACGCGTACCAGTTCGGCATCCCGTGCGTCGCGCATCCCTCCGACGCGACCATGAGCCCGGCCTCGGCGGTCCGGCTCGGCCAGCTCGGCGGGCTCGGCGTGCTCAACGTCGAGGGCCTCTGGACCCGGTACGAGAACCCGGCCAAGATCCTGGAGGAGCTGGCCGGTCTCGGCGAGGACGCGCGGGCGACCAAGCGCCTCCAGGAGGTCTACGCCGAGCCGATCCGGCCCGACCTGATCGCCGAGCGGGTCCGCGAGCTGCGTGAGGGCGGCGGCACGGTGGCGGTGCGGGTCTCCCCGCAGCACACCCTGGCGTTGGCCCCGGTGATCCTCGACGCCGGCGTGGACATCCTGGTCATCCAGGGCACGCTCGTCTCGGCCGAGCACGTCTCGACCACCGACGAGCCGCTGAACCTCAAGGAGTTCATCGCCGACCTGGACCTGCCCGTCGTCGTCGGCGGCTGCACCGACTACAAGACCGCGCTGCACCTGATGCGTACCGGCGCGGCCGGCGTGATCGTGGGCATCGGCGGCGACGACTGGTCGACCACCGAGTCGGTGCTCGGCATCCGGGTGCCGATGGCCACCGCCATCGCCGACGCCGCCGCGGCCCGCCGCGACTACCTGGACGAGACCGGCGGCCGGTACGTGCACCTGATCGCCGACGGCGACATGCAGACCTCCGGCGACATCGCCAAGGCGCTCGGCTGCGGCGCGGACGCGGTGATGCTCGGCGAGCCGCTGTCGCTGTGCGAGGAGGCCCCGGCTGGCGGTGCCTGGTGGCACTCCGCGGCCAGCCACCCGTCGCTGCCCCGTGGCGCGTTCGAGGTGGCCGGCGAGCCGCTCGGCTCGATGGAGAAGCTGCTGTTCGGCCCGGCCGACGAGCCGGACGGCCAGCTCAACCTCTTCGGCGGCCTGCGCCGCGCGATGGCCAAGTGCGGCTACCGCGACCTGAAGGAGTTCCAGAAGGTCGGGCTCGTCCTCGACCGCTGAGCACCGCTGAGCACCGGCTGAGCACCGCGTGACGGCGCGGGCGGCGGCGCGGACGTGTTCCGGCCCCGCCCGCGCCGTCGCGCGTCTAGGCTCGCCGGGTGAGACGGGGGCGGGTCTGGGCGGCAGGGCTGGTGGCGGCGGCGCTCGCGCTGGGCGGCTGCACCGGCGGTGACGACAACGGGTTCCGGCCGGGTGCGGCGGACGCCGGTGACCCGTACGTGCCGGGCGCCGGCAACGGCGGCTACGACGTGGGCCACTACGCGCTGGACGCGCGCTACGACCCGGCGAGCGACCGGCTCACCGGCACCGCCACGCTGACCGTCACCGCCACCCGGGCGCTGTCCCGCTTCCAGCTCGACCTGGCCGGGCTGGACGTCGAGCAGGTGCGGGTGGACGCGGAGACGGCGAAGCACCGCCACGACGGCGCCGAGCTGATCGTCACCCCGCCGCGCGGGCTGCCGTCGGGAAAGCGGTTCACCGTCGAGGTGACGTACGGCGGGGTGCCGCAGCCGCTGCCCAACGCCGAGCTCGGCGACGGCGGATTCCACGCCACGCCGGACGGTGCGATAGCGCTCGGCCAGCCCGAGTCGGCGAGCACGTGGTACCCGGTGAACGACCACCCGTCGGACAAGGCGACATACGACCTCGCGGTCACCGTGCCGGACGGCCTCGCCGCGCTGTCCAACGGCGTGCCGGAGGGCAGGACGTCGAACGGCGGCTGGACCACCTGGCGCTGGTCCGAGCGCGCGCCGATGGCCAGCTACCTGAGCACGCTGGTGATCGGCGACTACCGGGTCAGCAGCGGCACCCACGCCGGGAAGCCGCTCGTCACCGCCGTCGCCGCAGCGCTGCCCGCGGACGGTCCGGCCGCCGCGTCGGTGGCCCGCACCGGCGAGGTCGCGGACTTCCTGGCCGGGCACTTCGGGCCGTACCCGTTTGAGGCGTACGGCGGCGTGGTGGTCGCCGACGAGCGCATCCGGTACGCGCTGGAGACGCAGAGCCGCCCGGTCTACGGGCCGGCGTTCTTCCGCGACGGCCTGCCGAACACCGAGGTGGTCGCGCACGAGCTGGCCCACCAGTGGTTCGGCGACAGCGTCTCGGTGGCCCGGTGGAGCGACATCTGGCTCAACGAGGGCTTCGCCACGTACGCCGAATGGCTCTGGGCCGAGCACGACGGCGGGCGCACCGTGGCGCAGACAGTCGCGCAACGGTACGCGGACACCGACTGGTCGAAGCCCACAGTCGACCCGGGCCGGGCCGGGATGTTCGGCGACGCGGTCTACCAGCGGGGCGCGCTCGCGGTGCACGCGCTGCGCCGCGCGCTCGGCGACGAGACGTTCTACCGCGTGCTGCGCGGCTGGCTGGCGCAGCACCGCGACGGCAACGTCACCACCGCCGACTTCGTCGGGTACGCCGAACGCACGTCCGGACGTCCGCTGCGGGCGCTGCTGGACGCCTGGCTGGTAGGTGGCACGCCGCCGGGACTGCCGTGACGAACGCGTGACCGCCGCTGGGTAGGCTGCCGCGGTCGGAGCGGCCCGTGGGCGGGGCCGCCGAACGGGCCCGGGAGGATCGAGGCGATGACGCGGCGCGGCGCACGACGACGGATCGGCTTGCTGACCTGCGGCACGCTGCTGGTCGCGGGCTGCGGTTCGGCCGAGCTGGACCCCGGCCCGACGTCCCCGGCCACCCCCGCGCCGGCGGCCTCGCGCAGCTTCGCGCCGGGCGCGGACGGCGCCGGTGACGCGTACTTCCCGAGCTACGGCAACGGCGGGTACGACGTCGCGCACTACACCGTGAAGGTGCGCTACGACCCGGAGACGGACAAGCTCAGCGGCACCACCACACTGCGGGCCACCGCCACCGCCGACCTGTCCGCGTTCAACCTGGACCTGGCCGGGTTGACCGTCCGCTCGGTGACAGTGGACGGCACCGCCGCCCGGCACAGCCGGTCCGAGGACGAGCTGGTGATCACCCCGGCGATCGGGCTGACCTCCGGCAACGGGTTCACCGCCGAGATCCGGTACGACGGCCGGCCGGAGCCGCTGCGTACCGAGTCGCTGGGCGAGGGCGGCTGGCTGCACACCGTCGACGGGGCGATCGCGCTCGGTCAGCCGGAGTCGGCCAGCACCTGGTTCCCGGTCAACGACCACCCCTCGGACAAGGCCACCTACGACATGGAGATCACCGTTCCGAAGGGACTGACGGCGGTCTCCAACGGCGTGCCGAAGGGGAAGACGACAAGCGGCGCCTGGACCACCTGGAAGTGGTCGGAGACCGCGCCGGCGGCCAGCTACCTGACCACGGTGGCGATCGGGAAGTTCCGGGTCACCACCGGGGAGCACAAGGGACGGCCGGTCTACAACGCGGTCACCACACTGGTGGCGGAGGGCGCGCCGGACCGGTCCCTCGCGCGCACTATCGAGGTCGCCGACTACCTGGAGAGCGTCTTCGGTCCGTACCCGTTCGACTCGTACGGCGGCGTGGTGATCGCCGACGATCGCATCCGGTACGCGCTGGAGACGCAGAGCCGGCCGGTCTACTCGGCGAGCTTCTTCCGGCAGGGCGACAACACCGGCGTGGTCGCGCACGAGCTGGCCCACCAGTGGTACGGCAACAGCGTGTCGATCCAGCGCTGGCAGGACATCTGGCTCAACGAGGGGCTGGCCACGTACGCCGAGTGGCTGTGGGCCGAGCACACCGGCTCGACCACGGTGCAGCGCACGTTCGAGCAGAAGTATGCGAACGCCGGCGGGCAGGTGTGGCGTACGCCGCCGGGCAAGCCGGGCGTCGCGAACCTGTTCAGCCGCTCGGTCTACGACCGGGGCGGGATGACCGTGCACGCGCTGCGGGTGGCGGTGGGGGACACCGCGTTCTTCGCGATCCTGCGCACCTGGGCCGCGGAGCGGAAGAACGGCAACGCCACCACCGCCGACTTCGTGGCGCTGGCCGAGCGGATCACCGGCAGGAAGCTGGCGAAGGTCTTCGACCCGTGGCTGTACGGCACCGAGCGCCCGCCGGCCCCGAAACCGCTGTAGGCGTCAGTTCTTGACGCGCAGCGACGGGTGGGCGGCCAGGAACGCGTCGGCCCGCCCACCGCGCAGTGCGCTGAGGAAGTCACGGCCGAGCGGCTTGAGCTGCTCACCCCGGTACGCGCCGCCGCTGCTCACCCCGGCGCCGGGCAGCACGACGAGCGTGAGCCGGTCGGCCGGCAGGCCACCCAGGACGTACGCGTAGTCGATCAGCTTCCGGCCGCCCCCGGCGTACACCAGGGTCCTGCCCAGCGCGGCCACCACCTGCTCGACCCGCTGCGGGTCGCGGGCCGTGCCCTGGTCGAGGATCTTGCGGGCCAGCGCCCGGAGCAGTTGCTGCTGGTGCCGCTGCCGGGTGTAGTCGCCGCCCGCGGTGTAGCGCTGCCGCGCGTAGTCCAGCGCCTGCCAGCCGGTCAGGTGCCGGGTGCCCTTCTGGTAGACCATCTGCGGCCCGGTGTAGCCGCCGCCGGTCAGCGTCCGCATGGTGCCGTCCGGGCGGCGGTGCCGGGACTCGACCCGCTGGTCGACGTAGAGGTCCACCCCGCCGAGCGTGTCCACCAGCTTGTCGAAGCCGCCGAACGTGATCACCGCGCCGGCGTCGATGCGCAGACCGGTGTAGCGGGAGACGGTGGTGCGCAGCAGCTCGTACCCCTGGGCGGTGCTGGGGTTGCGCTTGTCGCCCGGCACCCGGCTGCCGTAGCTCATCGCGTGGGTGAGCTTGGTGCGGCCGCCCGGGTAGCGGGCCTTCGGGTAGGCGGGGATGTCCACGACCAGGTCGCGGGGGAGCGAGAACAGGTACGCCCGGTCCAGCCCGGCCGGTATGTGCAGCAGCAGCACCGCGTCGGCGTGCGGCTCCCAGCCGGGGATGCTGACCCGGGTGTCCACGCCGACGAGCAGCAGGTTGAGCGGGCCCTTCAGGTCGGCGCCGGGCGGGGGTGTCGGGCTGGCGGTGGTCGGGGCGGGCGTCGGTGAGGGCGGCGGCGCGGTGCTCGGGCCGGCGACCGGGGCGGCCGGGCGGTTCGCCACCAGCCGGGTGGTCACCACCGCTCCGGTGGCCACCAGCAGCGCCGCGACCAGTGCGGCCAGGCCCAGCAGGCGTCGTCTCGTCACGTTCGTTCCTCCCCGTGGTGTTCGACGCGCCGGGAGCCGCCGGAGGTTGCAGCGGCGGGAATCCCGGCGAATCGAGCGCTCTGCATGATCTGCGAAAAACACTCGCTGGCGCCATAGCTACCGGTCGGTAATGATGCGTTCATGCGTTACGACGTGCTCGTCATCGGTTCGGGCTTCGGCGGCAGCGTCACCGCGCTCCGGCTGGCCGAGAAGGGCTACACGGTGGGCGTCCTGGAGGCGGGGCGGCGCTTCGCCGACGACGAGTTCCCGCGTACGTCCTGGCGGGCGCGACGGTTCCTCTGGGCGCCCCGGCTCGGCTGCTTCGGGCTCCAGCGGATCACGCTGCTGCGCTCGGCCGACCGCAAGGCCGGCGGCGGCGTGCTGGTGCTCTCCGGCGCCGGTGTGGGCGGCGGCTCGCTCGTCTACGCGAACACGCTCTACGAGCCGCTCGACGCGTTCTACGCCGACCCGCAGTGGCGGGACATCACCGACTGGCGCGACGAGCTGGCCCGCCACTACGACCAGGCGAAGCGGATGCTCGGCGTCACCACGTACCCGATCGACACCCGCGCGGACCAGGCCGTCCGCGCGGTGGCCGAGCGGATGGGGGTGGCGCACACCTACCACCCGACGCCGGTCGGGGTGCACATCGGGCGGCCCGGCGAGCGGGTGGCCGACCCGTACTTCGGCGGGGCCGGACCGGACCGCACCGGGTGCAGCCACTGCGGATCGTGCATGACCGGCTGCCGGCACGGCGCCAAGAACACGCTGGTGAAGAACTACCTCTGGCTGGCCGAGCGGCTCGGCGTGCAGGTGCACCCGCTGACCACCGTGACCGCCGTCCGCCCGGACCCGGCCGGCGGGTACGCGGTGCACACCGAACGCACCGGCGCCTGGCTGCGCAAGCGGCGCGAGGTGATCCACGCCGACCAGGTGGTCTTCGCGGCCGGCGCGCTCGGCACCCAGCGGCTGCTGCACGAGATGAAGGCGACCGGCGCGCTGCCGGCGCTCTCGCCCCGGCTGGGCGAGCTGACCCGCACCAACTCCGAGGCCATCCTCGGCGCCTCGGTGGCGCCCGGCGCGGCCCGGAAGCGCGGCCTCGACTTCACCGAGGGGGTGGCGATCACCAGCTCGTTCCACCCCGACCCGCAGACCCACATCGAGCCGGTCCGGTACGGCAAGGGCTCCAACGCGATGGGCCTGCTCCAGTCACTGCTCGTCGACGGCGGTCCCCGCCGCGCCCGGCGCTGGCTGGGCAGCATCGTCCGGCAGCCCGTGCTGGCGGCGCGGATGCTGTCGGTACGCCGGTGGTCCGAGCGCACCGTGATCGCGCTCGTCATGCAGTCGGTCGACAACTCGCTGACCACCCGCTACCGCCGGGGGCGGCTGGTCTCCGGCCCCGGCCACGGCGCGCCCAACCCGACCTGGATCCCGGCCGGCAACACCGCGGCCCGGCTGCTCGCCGAGGAGATCGGCGGCACCCCGGGCGGGGCGGTCACCGAGCCGTTCAACATCCCGGTGACCGCGCACATCCTCGGCGGCGCGGTCATCGGCGCCACCCCGGACGAGGGCGTGATCGACCCCTGGCACCGGGTGTACGGCCACCCGGGGCTGCACGTGGTGGACGGCGCGGCGGTCTCGGCGAACCTGGGCGTCAACCCGTCGCTGACGATCACCGCGCAGGCCGAGCGGGCCATGTCGTACTGGCCGAACAAGGACGAGGTGGACCCGCGTCCGGCGCTCGGGTCGGCGTACACCCGGGTGGAGCCGGTCCCGCCGCGGCGGCCCGCCGTCCCCGCGCACGCCCCCGCCGCCCTGCGCTGAGGAGGCCGTCGCAAGGTTCACCCCGCCACACCGCCGGGGCGCGTCCGCGCGGCCGGTGACTGTCGGTAGGCTTTGCGCACATGAGCACGCCTCGCCCCGTCCTCGTGGTGGACTTCGGAGCCCAGTACGCCCAGCTCATCGCGCGCCGTGTCCGCGAGGCGAAGGTCTACTCGGAGATCGTCCCGCATTCCATGCCGGTGTCCGAGATGCTGGCGAAGAACCCGGCCGCGATCATCCTGTCCGGTGGCCCGTCCAGCGTCTACGCACCGGGCGCCCCGCAGATCGACGCCGGCATGTTCGAGACCGGCGTACCGGTCTTCGGCATCTGCTACGGCTTCCAGGCCATGGCCCAGGCGCTCGGCGGCACCGTCGCGCGCACCGGCAACCGCGAGTACGGCGGCACCCCGCTGCGCCCGCGCCTGACCGAGCCGGGCGTGCTGCTGCGCGACCTGCCGGCCGACCTGCCGGTCTGGATGAGCCACGGCGACTGCGTCACCGAGGCGCCGGAGGGCTTCACCGTCACCGCCGAGTCGGCGGGCGCCCCGGTCGCCGCGTTCGAGGACCTGGCCGGCCGCCGCGCCGGCGTGCAGTTCCACCCCGAGGTCGGGCACACCGCGCACGGCCAGGAGATGCTCACCCGCTTCCTCTACGACATCGCCGGCATCGCGCCCACCTGGACGCCGTCGAACATCATCGACGAGCAGGTCGCCCGGATCCGCGAGCAGGTGGGCGACAAGGAGGTCATCTGCGGCCTCTCCGGCGGCGTCGACTCGGCGGTCGCCGCGGCGCTCGTCCACCGCGCCGTGGGTGACCAGCTCACCTGCGTGTTCGTGGACCACGGTCTGCTGCGGGCCGGTGAGGCCGAGCAGGTCGAGAAGGACTACGTCGCGGCGACCGGCATCAAGCTCAAGGTGGTCGACGCGCGGGAGCGGTTCCTGAGCGCGCTCGCCGGGGTGACCGACCCGGAGCAGAAGCGCAAGATCATCGGCCGGGAGTTCATCCGCGTCTTCGAGGCCGCCGCGCGGGAGATCGCCGCGCACGGCGACGTGGAATTCCTCGTGCAGGGCACGCTCTACCCGGACGTGGTGGAGTCCGGCGGCGGCACCGGCACCGCGAACATCAAGAGCCACCACAACGTCGGCGGCCTGCCCGAGGACCTGAAGTTCTCCCTGGTCGAGCCGCTGCGCACGCTGTTCAAGGACGAGGTCCGCACGATCGGCCTGGAGCTGGGACTGCCAGAGGCGATGGTCTGGCGGCACCCGTTCCCCGGCCCCGGCCTGGCCATCCGGATCATCGGCGCGGTCGACGAGGAGCGCCTCGCCGTGCTCCGCAAGGCCGACCTGATCGCCCGGCAGGAGCTGACCGCGGCCGGTCTGGACCGGGGCGTCTGGCAGTTCCCGGTGGTGCTGCTGGCCGACGTCCGCAGCGTCGGGGTGCAGGGCGACGGGCGCACCTACGGTCACCCGGTGGTGCTGCGCCCGGTCTCCAGCGAGGACGCGATGACCGCCGACTGGTCCCGGCTGCCCTACGACGTGGTGGCCCGGATCTCCACCCGGATCACCAACGAGGTCGCCGAGGTCAACCGCGTGGTCCTGGACGTGACGAGCAAGCCGCCGGGCACCATCGAGTGGGAGTGACGCGGCTCAGGCCGCCGGCGGCGTCTGCGGTCCGGTCTGCGGCCCGCCCGGCGTCCGCGGCTCGGTCGGCGTAGCCGGCGGGACCGGCGGCCAGCCGGGCGCGGTCCCCGGCGGGTGCGGCCAGGCGGGCGCGCCGGCCGGCTCCTCGGGCATCAGGAACCACATGATCGGGTACGCGAGCGCGGCGAGCCCGCCGGTGAGCACCGTGGCGGTCGCGAAGATCACCCGGATCAGCGTGGGGTCGGCGGCGAAGTAGCGGCCGAGGCCGCTCGCCACACCGGCGATCATGCGGTCGCTGACCGGTCGGCGGAGCTGCTTGTACGGGGCCTGGGAGGGGTTCGGGAAGGTCATGTGTCAACGGTCCCGCGCGCTGCGGCGGCCGACCTCGGTGACCGCCCGGACGCTTACCCTGAACCGTCCCTGAGACGCCAGCGGAGAGTCAGGAATCTGACTCTTTTCGATGTCGGTAACCCGCTCCGGGGAGAATTTGCTCCCGTGACCACCTCGCTGGAGCCGCTCCGCAGGATCGCGGCATACGCAGTTTGTGCTGATTCAAACGGCCGAGTGTTGCTGGTCCGCGCATCGGAGCGCTCCGGCACCCCCGGCACCTGGTCGCTCCCCGGAGGCGCGGTCGACCACGGTGAGGACCCCAAACACACAGTCGTCCGGGAGACCGCGGCCGAGACCGGGCTCTCGGTGGCGGTCGCCGGCCTCCAGGACGTGCTCGCCGACATGCGGGCGCTGCCCGAGCGGCGCATCACGATCCACACCGACCGGCTGCTCTACACCGTGTCGGTCCGCGGCGGGACGCTCACCGAGCGGGTCGACCGCCCGACCGACCTGGCCCGCTGGTTCACCCTCGACGAGGCCCGGGAGCTTCCGCTGCGGTCGTTCACCGCACGTGCCCTGGGCCTGCCCACCTCCACCGACGACATCGTGCCGGAGGAGGTGCCCGAGTTCCCCTCGTTCTACGCCGTCCCCGGCCCGGACGGGCTGCACCGGGCGCAGCGCTTCGCCGCGTACGCGGTGGTGACCGACCCGGAGGAGCGCGTACTGCTGACCCGGGTGTCCGACGGCTACCCGGGTGCCGGCTGCTGGCACCTGCCCGGCGGCGGCACCGACTACGGCGAGCAGCCGGGCGCGGCGCTGATCCGCGAACTGGTCGAGGAGACCGGTCAGACCGGCCGCCTGGTCGAGCTGCTCGGGGTGGCCAGCCACCGGGACGCCGCCTCGCTCGGCCCGGAGGGCTACCCGATCGACTGGCACGGCGTACGCGCCTTCTACCGGGTGGTGGTCGACCAGCCCGCCCCGCCCACCGTGGCCGACATCGGCGGCTCCACCTGCGAGGCCCGCTGGTTCCGCCGCGAGGAACTCGGCGCCCTCCCCACCGACCGCCTCACCGAGGTGACGGCCGAAGCAGTCCAGGCCGCCCACCTCCTCTAGCCCCGCCCCGGCCCCACCCCGGCCCCTCACCCGGGCCCCACCCCGGGCCCTCACCCCGGCGATCATGAAGTTGACGGCGCGAAATGTCCGCCTCGGTACCGCTAACCTCATGATCGACGGAGTGGGTCGCTCGGGTGCGGGGGAGTGGTGCGGGTGGAACAGCTGCGGCGGGTCGGGGCCTACGGGGTGTTGCGGGACTCCGAGGGGCGGGTGTTGCTGGCGCGTGGCTCGGCGCGGTGCCCGTACCCGGGGGTGTGGCAGCTGCCCGGTGGCAGCGTCGAGCACGCGGAGCACCCGGCCGACACCGTGGTACGCGAGTTCGCCGAGGAGACCGGCCTGACCGTGGCGCCCGGCACGATCCGGGCCGCGGTGGCCGACGTGGCCGCGTTCGCCGACCTGGGGATCGCGCTGCACACCGATCGGCTGATCTTCGAGGTGGAGGCGCGCGGCGGACGGCTGCGGCCCGAGCCGGCCGGCGGCAGCGACGAGGTCGGCTGGTTCGCCCCCGAGGAGGCCGCCACCCGGGCGCTGATGCCGTTCACCGCCGAGCTGCTCGGCCTGCCGGTGACTCCGCTGCCGACCGGCCTGCCCCGGGCGCTGCCCGGCGGACCGGCCGGGCCGTCCGTCGACCGCCGGCAGCGCTTCGCCGCGTACGGGCTGGTCACCGACCCGGCCGACCGGGTGCTGCTCACCATGATCGCCGACGGGTATCCGGGCGCGGGTCGCTGGCACCTGCCCGGGGGCGGCACCGACCACGGCGAGCAACCGGCCGCCGGGCTGCTGCGCGAGCTGGTCGAGGAGGCCGGGCAGCTGGGCCGGGTGGTCGACCTGATCGCCGTGGACAACCTGCACAATCCGGCCGCGCTCGGGCCGGAGGGCCGCCCGCTGGACTGGCACGGCGTCCGGGTGATCTACCGGGTACGGGTGGACGCGCCGACCGACGCGGTGGTGACCGAGCTGGCCGGCGGCTCGACCGCGCGGGCCGCCTGGTTCGACAGGGAGCAGGTCACCGGTCTGTCGATGACCGACGTGGCGGCCCGGGCCACCGGGCAGCGGGTGAGCTGAATCGCTCGCCGAGCCGCCCTGGGTGACCTCCGGTACAGTCGGAAGTACGGCTGACCGACGAAAACGGGCGTTGAGGCCCGAGATGGGAATGAGTGGGCGGTTCGCGCGGTTAAGGGAGATATAAGTACCGCCGGCAGCTATCGCCAAGCCCCTGTCCCCTGTGCAATGGTGTACTCCGCAAAAGGGCTGCCGGACCCGAAAGGTCCGGCACGAGACAGCCGGACACCCGCCCCACCGTGGGCGGCCAGCCGATCCGGTGATGGAGGAAACGTGCCGAGAGCCCCATGGCGCCGGCGTCGTACGACTGACAGTCCGCGCCCCGCAGGGCGTCGCTGGGCGGGCAGGTTGCGCCGCAGCAGCACGTTCGCCCGCCAGGTGCTGCTGGTCCGGGTGGGCCGCCGGGACGGCGCGGCCGTCTCGGGGACCGACCTGGTCACCCCCGACCACCGTTACTCCGACCGCCAGCGCATCCGCTACGGCCGGCTCGACACCGACATCGAAGCGGTACGCCCGGTGAGCCCGGCGCTCGCCCCGGCCACCCCGGTCGACGACGAGTCCCCGGCGATGTCGATCCCGCTCCTGCCGGGTGAGCGCACCGCCGCCCGCCGGGCCAAGTTCGCGCTCGTCAACGCGTGCACGCTGAGCAGCCTCATGCTCGGCATGCTGGCCATCTTCCTGGCCATGCGCGGTGACGTGCAGCTCGCCGCGATCTGCCTGATCGCGTGCGTCGCGTTCGACGGCCTCGACGGCGCGCTGGCCCGCAAGCTCGGGGTGGCCAGCCCGTTCGGCGCGCAGATGGACTCGCTCGCCGACATGTGCTCGTTCGGCCTCGCCGCGCCGGTAGTGGTCTACGCCTCGCTGGCCGGTTCGGTGCCCCCGGCGGCCGCCGCGGTCTCCTGCGCGCTCGTCGCCGCCTGCGCGGCGATCCGTCTCGCCCGGTTCAACGTCTCGCCGAAGGACGGCCGCTTCTTCTGCGGCGTGCCGACCACCATGGCGGCGGCGGTGCTCGCCCTGACCGTGGCGATCGGCGTGCCGGTCCCCGGCCTGGTCATGGTGGCCGGCGTGGCGCTGCTCGCCTTCGCCATGGTGTCCAGCTTCCCGTACGCGAAGCTCGCCCGGCTGCTGAAGCTGCCGCCGTGGCTCTGGCTGGCCCCGGTGATCGGCGCGCTCGTCGACATCCGGCTCACCTTCGCGTTCGTGGTGGTGGGCTACCTGGTCAGCGGGCCGCTGCTCTGGCTGCATCAGCGCCGTACGGCCTGATCCGAGAACGCAAGAAGGGGCGCCGCTGCAGCGGCGCCCCTTCTTCGTGTCCGGCGCTCAGCGCCAGCGGGCGATCACCGTCGCACCGCCGACCACCTTGTCGCCCGGACCGACCAGCGGGTCCGCGGCGTCGGCCGGCAGGTAGACGTCGGTACGCGAGCCGAACCGGATCAGGCCGAAGCGCTCACCCCGGGCCAGCAGCGAGCCGACAGGCGCCCGCTGCACGATCCGGCGGGCGATCAGCCCGGTGCGCTGCGCCACCACGACGGTGCCGTGGTCGGTGTCCAGCACCGTGTACGCCGCCACGTTGTGCTCGGCATCAGGCTTCATGGCGTTGACGAACCCGCCGTCGGCGACGAAGTAGTCGACCACCTTGCCGGCCACCGGGGAGCGGTTGACGTGCACGTCCAGCACCGACAGGAACACCGCGATCCGCAGCCACTCGCCGTCACCGAAGCGCTCGTCCTGCAGGCGCTGCACGGACAGCACCTGACCGTCCGCCGAGGCGACGACCGCCGACGGGTCCTCCGGCACGTCCCGCTCCGGGTCCCGGAAGAACGCGGCCACCGGCGCGGCGGCCAGCGCCGGCAGCAGCCAGAGCTTCGACTTCGGCCGCGCGGCCCGGGCCAGGGCGGCCAGGCCGAGCGTGATGCCCGCCGCGGCCACGCCGTTGGAGTCGATGTGCATGCCCCGGGTCAGCGGCACGCTCGACGGCCGGTACGCCGGGGACAGCGAGGCCGCGAGCGCCACCGGTGCCGGGGTGAACCGCAGGTGGTGCACGCGTACCGGCGGGGTGTTGCGCAGCACCAGGTCGCTGCGTACGCCGTGGAGCACGCCCTGCCGGTCCAGCTCGCCGTCGGCGCCCTCGGTGCGGAACAGCGGCGCGGCGACGCTCAGCACCGCGCCCTCGGCCAGGTATTTCGCCAGCCCGTCGATCGCGACGCGCGCCTCGTCCGCGCTGCCGGTGAACGGCTCGGCGACGACCACCACCGCGGCGGCGTCCGCCTCGGCGAGGGTGTCGACCACGCGTACCCGGTCGGCGACCCAGCGGCCCTGCGCGGTGACGTGGTCGCGCAGCGCGGCCGCCGCGGCGCCCTCCGCCGGCACCACGGTGAGCCGGTCGCCGGGCAGCAGTGCCTCGACCGCGGCGGCCAGCACCGCGGACTCCGGGGTCGCGCCGACCAGCAGGCCGGCCTTCGGGTCGTTACGCCGGGCGAACTCGCTGACGAGCGTGCGGGCGGCGCGCTCGCCGATGCGGACCGCACCGGTGGGACCGGTGACACGCACGGCGGGGGACTGGGTCATGTCGGACGGGCTCCTGACGAGATAGCGAACGGACGGGGCGGCTCCGGCGACCCGACCGGCGGCTCCGGCATGGTCGGGGGCGGGGCCGGCCGGCGGAGGCGAGATCTCCGCCGACCAGCATAGGCCGCGTCCGAAGGGCGCCGCAGTGGCGCGGTCAGGCCGGATCCCCCGGCGTACGGCGTTGGGGAGCCGCCTCGTCGGCCGGTGGATCGAGCGCCGGCAGTTCGCGGGTGGCCGGTTCCGCGGAGTCCGTGGTGGCCTCGATGGCCCACTCGTCGGCGCCGTCGGGCGTCCCCGGGCCGGCGGCCGTCTCCGGGCCGGCGGCGGGGGAGCCGTACGGCGCCGAGACCGTGACGTCCGGCGTGGGCGGCGTCGCGGGTTGCTCCGGTGCGCGACCCGAGCGCAGCGCGCCGATCAGTCCGAGGAGGCCGATCAGCACCAGCCCACCGGCCAGGAACCAGCCGACCGGCGGTACGGAGAGACCGAGGATCCGGGCCAGCAGCCACCAGACGGACAGGCCGAGGAAGACGAGTCCGAAAGCGAACGACACCACGTCGGTACGGTGTGCCTTCACCGGGTCACCTCCAGCTTGCCGGCGTTCACGTGGACGAAGAGGCGCAGCTTGCCCCCACCGGGACCGTCGGCGCCGACATCGGTGGTCTCCCACTGACGACCGCCGAGCCCGCCGCTGCTCCGGCCGAAGACGGTGGCGTCGCCGGCGTTCACGTCGGCCACCGTGGTGACGTCGACGTCCGGCGGTACGACCACTGTCGCGTTGCCGAGGTTCACGTCGACCGTCACCTGTACGTCCTGCTTGTCGAAGTCGATCCCGCGCAGGTCGAGCGTGGCGTCACCGAGGTTGTTCTCGTACCGGTTCGCCAGGTCGCGCAGGTCGGTCGGGGCCCAGGTGACGTTGCCGTCGATGCCGCGTACCCGGTCGTAGGACTCGGCGACCGTGGCGATGCCGAGCGCCGCCGCGGTCACCAGGCCCAGGGCGATCAGCCACCGCGCCCGGCCGAACCAGGTGCCGACGAGCAGGCCGAGGCCGATGGTCGCGAGCACCGCGGCGAAGTAGCCGGCGGCGCCGACCGGAAAGACGTCGAGCAGGTCGAGCATCGCCACCACGCCGAGCGCCAGGAAGATCAGCGAGAACGTGATCGCGCCGAGCGGCGAGCGCTCCTTGGGCCGCTTCGGCGGTCGCGGCGGCCGTACCGGTGGCGTGACTGGCGGCGATCCGGCGTAGGGGCCGTGCGGGGCGAACGGCGGCCGGTACCCGCCGGGCGGCAGCGGTGCGCCGACCGGCGCGGGCGGCGGCACGGCGACCGGCTCGTCCAGCCGGGCACCGGCGTCGCGTGCGCCCGGGTTCCCGCCGTACGCGGGCCAGGCGGCGGTGTCGGCGACCGGCCCGGTCACGTGCCGCATCCCTACCGTCGTCGGCTCGGACGGGCCCGGCCGGGTCCCTGCCGCGGCGGGCCAGCCCGGCGCCGGCAGCGTCGGGTAGCCGGTAGCGGGCCCGGAGGGGCCCGGCTCGCGCTCCGCCTCGGACGTGACCGGGCGCCCCGGCTCGGAACCGGGCTCGGGGGAGGACGCCGGCGGGTAGCCCCGCTCGGCGGAGGGCGCCGGGGAGGCGGGCACCGGGGGATAGCCCGGCTCGGGCCGGCCGGCCGGCGGGTAGCCGGGCTCGACGGGCAGGCCGCCGGACGGCGCCGCGCCGGGGTGTGCCGGTCCGGCGGGCGTGCCGGTCCACGGGGCCGCGGGGGGAGCCGCGGTCCACGTACCCGGCGCCGGGGCCGGCGGCGCGGGCCAGGCCACCGGCGGCACCGGACCCGGCGGGGGACCGTGCGGCGGCACCGGCTGAGCCGGCCGCTGCGCCGGGCCGCGCTGCTCGCGGTTGAGCAGGAGCGCGCCGCCGATCAGGATCACCGCACCGAGCAGGATCGCCCGGAACCCGTCCGTGACCACGTAGGCGAAGCCGAGCGCCACCACGATGCCGAGCACGATCACCGTGATCGGCGACATGCTGGACCGGCCCCGGCCGAGCATGGCCTCCACCGGGGAGGCGGTGTCGCCCTCGCCAGGGATGATCAGCCAGCCTGCGACGTACACGATGATGCCGATGCCGCCGAAGAAGCCGAGCACGGCCAGCAGCACGCGCCACAGCACCGGATCGGTGTTCGTGGCCCGGCCGATGGCGGCGCACACCCCGGCCAGGTAGCGGCCCTCGCGGGGGCGTACCAGGCCGTACCGGGTGGTGAAGCCGGCGGCGCCGGGCGGTGGGGCGTACCCACCGGGTGGTGGACCGGCGAACGGCGTGCCGCCGGGCGGCGGGCTCGCCTGGTCGGTGGCGGGCGCCGGTCCCGGCGGGGGCGGCGGCGGGGTGTCCTGTGCTGCCGCCCAGGGGCGGGGCGGACGGGCAGCGTCCTCGTTCATGCCTTCGATACTGCTGCCCCGGCCGCCCGAGCAGCCTCCGGACCCGACCCTGACCCCACCCTGAGATCCGCCGCCGGTGAAACTCCGGGGCGTCCCCGTGGTCCGCGGCCTCGCAACCGTGTGACGATCTGAGCGTCGGCGCGCCGCCGGCACATCCGCCTCGACCTGGGAGCCTCCGATCAGCAGCACCCCCGCCCCGCACGCCCCGCGCCTCTACCGGGCCACCGAGCACCGGCTGGCCGCCGGCGTGGCCGCGGGCATCGCCGAGCACCTGGGCATCCCGGTGCTGCGGGTACGCGTGGCGTTCATGGTGCTGCTCGGGCTGAGCGGGCTCGGGCTGCTGCTCTACGCCGCCTTCTGGGCAGTGGTCCCGCCCCGCCCCGGCGACACCGCCGTCCCGCCCCGCCGTGACCCGGCCCAGCTGCTGCCGTTCGTGGTGATCGGGCTCGGCGTGCTGCTGCTCCAGGTGGTGGCGTTCAACTCGGTGGGCGCGGCCGGCACCGCCGGCTGGCTGGTGGCGATCATCGCGGTCGGCGCGGGCGTCATCTGGCACCAGGCCGCCCCGGAGCGCCGCCGGCAGTGGGGCGACTCGGCGGTGCCCTGGCTGGGCGCGGTGGTGGAGGAGAGCGACAGGCGCGCGTTCGTGCTGCGCTTCATCGGCGGCGGCGTGCTCGTCGCGGTCGGCATCATCGGCGTGGCCGCCGTCTACTCGCCGGCGCAGAACTTCGACGCGGTGCTCAACGGCGTGATCTTCGCGCTGGTCGGGCTGGCCGGCGTGGGTGTGGTCACCGGTCCGGTGCTCTGGCGCACCTGGAACCAGCTCCGCTCCGAGCGGGAGGGCCGCATCCGGGAGCAGGAGCGCGCCGAACTGGCCGCGATGGTGCACGACCAGGTGCTGCACACGCTGGCCCTGATCCAGCGCAACGCCAGCGACGTCAAGACGGTGCAGCGGCTGGCCCGCGGTCAGGAGCGCTCGCTGCGCAACTGGCTCTACAAACCGACCGCGTCGCCCACCGAGCGCTTCGCGGCCGCGCTGGAGCAGGCCGCCGCCGAGGTGGAGGACACGTTCGCCATCACCGTCGAGGTGGTGGTGGTCGGCGACCGGGAGACCGACGAGAAGGTGGGCGCGATCGTGGCCGCCGCCCGGGAGGCCCTGGTCAACGCGGCCCGGCACGCCGGCGTGCAGACCGTCTCGCTGTACGCCGAGGTGGAGCCGGAGCAGGTGAGCGTGTTCGTCCGGGACCGGGGCAAGGGCTTCGACCCGGATACGGTGGAGAATCACCGGCACGGCGTCCGGGGCTCGATCATCGGACGGATGAAGCGGCACGGCGGCCGGGCGGAGATCCGGTCCGAGCCGGGTGAAGGGACCGAGGTCCGGCTGATCCTGCCGATCAGCGGCTCCGGCTCCACGGCGGAAAGGGACAAGTGACATGTCCGAGCAGGAACCGGTCGAGGGTACGGCTCCGCGCGGGCCGCTGCGGGTGTTCCTCGTCGACGACCACGCGATGTTCCGGGCCGGCGTCCGCGCCGAGCTGGGGGCGCGGGTGGAGGTGGTCGGCGAGGCCAGCTCGGTGGCCGAGGCGGTGACCCGGATCGCGGCCACCGCGCCGGACGTGGTGCTGCTCGACGTGCACATGCCCGACGGCGGCGGCCGCGCGGTGCTGGAGGCGATGCGGCGTACCCACCCGCAGGTGCGGTTCCTGGCGCTGAGCGTCTCCGACGCCGCCGAGGACGTGATCGGCCTGATCCGCGCCGGCGCGCGGGGGTACGTCACGAAGACGATCTCGCCGGAGGAGCTGACCGACGCGATCCGGCGGGTGGCCGACGGCGACGCCGTGTTCAGCCCGCGGCTGGCCGGGTTCGTGCTCGACGCGTTCGCCTCCCGGCCGGACGCGCCGGTGGCCGATCCCGAGCTGGACCAGCTCACCAACCGCGAGCGCGAGGTGCTGCGGCTGCTCGCCCGGGGCTACGCGTACAAGGAGATCGCCAAGGAGCTGTACATCTCGATCAAGACGGTCGAGACGCACGTCTCCAACGTGTTGCGCAAGCTCCAGATGTCGAACCGGTACGAGCTGTCCCGCTGGGCCGCCGACCGCCGGCTGGTCTAGGAATCCCGCGTCCGCCGGGGGCGGGGCCTCGGCGGCCTCGTACCCCTGGGTGACGCTGTCGCCCGCTCAGTCGGCGTGGCATCATCCGGACGGACAGAAAACGCGACAGTCGCCTGCCCGTGGGAGGCGCCGAGACCGGCGCGGTGAACGTCACAACCTCCCTGGCGCAGGGATGCTTGTCGACCCTTCTATGCCCGTCTTGCCTGTTCAGGGCCCTATCGTCCGTGCGCTTTGTGATCTTTTCTCAAGTATCGGCAACGTGGCGACCAACTAACGGCTTGATAACGGCACCTTCACGGAAAGGGCCGGTTGGTGTCACAGTGGCAGCACCTCACCCCCCGGTGTGAGGCACCTCGTCGGGCCCGTCGACCACGTGACGCCGTCTTTCGCGCCGCTGCGTGGCCGCCGACCCTGCGCGGTGCCTCGTCCAGGGTGTGGCGCCCGGCGGATCGGTACCCCTGGGGTGTCCCGAATTCCTCTGCGGTAAACCGGTGTCCTGCGGTTCGGGTCGCCGGTGGTGTCACCCCCAAAGACGTGCGTGAAACTCACGACGGAACCAGGTTAGAAAGAGGAGGCCCCTCGGAATGAGAGTCTCGAAGCGGGCGAGCGGCGCGCTCGCGGTGGGCGCGGCATTCGCGCTCGTCGCGTCCGGCTGCTCCAGCGGGAACAACGACGGTGGCGACGCCGGCGCCAGCAAGGACGGCGCGATCGTCATCGACGGCACCCAGCCGGAGAACCCCCTGGTTCCGGCGAACACCACCGAGACCGGTGGCGGCAAGGTCGTCGACTGGCTGTGGAGCGGCCTGGTCGAGTACCCCAACAACGGTGGGGCGCCGCAGAACCTGCTCGCCGAGTCGATCGACACGAGCGACTCGAAGGTCTTCAAGATCAAGATCAAGCAGAACACCAAGTTCCACGACGGCACCACCGTCAAGGCCGAGAGCTTCGTCAAGGCCTGGAACTGGGCTGCGTACGGCCCGAACGGCGCGCAGAACGCCTCCTTCTTCTCCGACATCCAGGGCTTCGACGAGGTCTTCACCGAGGACCCGGACGGCCCGGACGGCCCGCAGAAGGCCCCGGAGCCGAAGGCCAAGGAGATGTCCGGCCTGAAGGTCGTCGACGACTGGAACTTCGAGGTCACGCTCTCCGCGCCGACCGCCGTGTTCCCGACCAAGCTGGGCTACAGCGCCTTCATGCCGCTGCCGGACGCGTTCTTCTCGTCCACCCCGGCCGACTTCGGCAAGAAGCCGATCGGTAACGGCCCGGTGAGCCTCGTCTCCTGGCAGGACGACGTCGAGATCAAGCTGACCCGCTTCGACGACTACAGCCTGCGCGACAAGATGAAGATCAAGGACGTCACCGTCAAGATCTACCAGGACGACACGGCGGCGTACAACGACCTGCTCGCCGGCAACCTGGACTTCCAGCAGCAGGTTCCGGTCTCCGCGCTGGCCGGTGAGAAGTGGAAGACCGACCTGGGCGACCGGGCCATGGCCTCGACCACCCCGTCGACCGGCATCATCGCCTTCCCGATCTACGACAAGCGCTTCCAGAACCCGAAGCTGCGCAAGGCGATCTCGCTGTCCATCGACCGGCAGTCGATCACCGACAAGATCTTCTTCGGTAACCGCAAGCCGGCCGACAGCTGGGCCAACCCGCTGACCCCGGGCGCCGAGCCGGGCAACTGCACCGCCTGCAAGTTCGACGTGGCCCAGGCCAAGCAGCTCCTCCAGGAGGCCGGTGGCTTCCAGGGCAAGCTGACCCTGTCGTACAACGCGGACGCCAGCCACAAGGAGTGGATGGAGGCCGTCGCGCAGCAGATCAAGACCAACCTGAACATCGACGCGGTTGCCGTCGGCGTGCCGACCTTCGCGGTCTTCCGCGCCAACATCAACGCCTACAAGATGACCGGTGCCTACCGGGCCGGTTGGCAGCAGGACTACCCGGACGTCGAGAACTGGATCAACCCGCTCTACGTCACCGGTGGTTCCTCGAACGACGGCAAGTACAGCAACCCGCAGGTGGACGCCCTCGCCAAGGAGGCCTCCGCGGCCCCCAGCCTCGAGGAGGCCCACAAGAAGTTCGCTGAGGCCGTCAAGCTGATCGACCAGGACGTCCCCTCCATGCCGATCTACTTCGGTGGCCAGCAGTCCGGCCACTCGGAGAAGATCAAGAAGCTGGAGCTGTCCAACGTCGGTGAGCTCGACATCACCTCGGTCGAGCTCTGATCCGAACGGTCTGACCCCGGGTCGGGCTCGCCTACCGGTGAGCCCGACCCGGGGCCGTTCCGCGAGGGGGTGTACAACGAACCCCTCGCAACGTTGTCGCCGCCGCGCCGGCCCGCCCCGGCGCTCCCTGTCTGGAGGACCACCCCATGGGCCGTTATCTCTTGAGACGGCTGCTGCAACTCGTGCCGGTGTTCATCGGTACGACGTTCCTGATCTACTGGCTCGTCTGGTCCGTGCCCGGTGACCCCTTCGCCGGTAAGTGCGGCGACCGCGGTTGCCCGCCCAACTACCGGGCCATGATGACCGAGAAGTACAACCTCGACGAGTCGATCTGGGTGCAGTACGCGAGCTACATGAAGAACCTCGTGCAGGGGGACTTCGGGATCACGTTCGGCGGTCGCGAGATCAGCGACATCATCGCCACGTCGTACCCGAACACCCTGAAGCTGGCGGTGGTAGCCCTCGCCATCGAGGCCGTGATCGGTCTCGGCGCGGGCATTCTCACCGGCCTGCGGCGCAACGGCTTCCTGGACAACCTGGTCCTGGTCTCCACCCTCTTCCTGATCGCCCTGCCCGTCTTCGTCATCGGCTTCGTGCTGCAGTGGCTGCTCGGTGTGAAGTGGGGCATCATCAACCCGACCGTGTCCAACGAGATGCGGTTCAGTGAACTGATCGTGCCGGGCTTCGTGCTCGGAAGCGCATCGATGGCGTACATCGCCCGGGTGGCGCGTACGAGCATCGCCGAGAACCGGCGTGCCGACTACGTGCGTACCGCGATCGCCAAGGGCCTGCCCATGCGCCGCGTGGTCGGCGTGCACCTGCTGCGCAACTCGCTCATCCCGGTCGTCACCCTGCTCGGCACCGACCTCGGCGCCCTGATGGGCGGCGCGATCGTGACGGAGGGCATCTTCGGTATCAACGGCATCGGCCGCCAGGTGCTCCGCTCGATCGTGACGAAGGAGAGCGCTACCGTTGTCGGCATCGTGGTGGTGCTGGTGCTCGTCTATCTCATCATGAACCTGGTGGTCGACCTGCTCTACGCCGCCCTCGACCCGAGGATCCGCTATGAGTGACCGTCGCAGCGAACGATTCTTCCCAGCAGTCTGCGCGGGCAACCACGCCCGCGCCGAGCGCAGCGAGGTGCGGGCATGAGTGACCCGAGTACCGCGTCGATCGTGTCGACGCCGCCCGCGACCATGCCCACCGAGGCCGGTTCGGGCGCTCCCACAAACGCCGGCCTGCCGGAGAGCGCGAAGCAGCAGAAGCCCCGTGGCCTGCTCGGCGACGCCTGGATCGACCTGCGCCGCAAGCCGCTGTTCTGGATCTCGGCGACCTTCATCGTGCTGTTCCTCGTGATGGCGGCCTTCCCGTTCCTGTTCACCTCCGGCGACGCCGTGAACGGCACGCTGGAGCGCAGCCGGGTCGAGCCCTCGTCCTCCGCCTGGTTCGGTTACGACGTGCAGGGCCGTGACGTCTACGCCCGGGTCATCTACGGCGCCCGTGCCTCGATCGTGGTCGCGGTGGTCTCCACCGTCCTGACGCTTCTCGTCGGTGGCGCGATGGGCATCATCGCCGGCTACCGCGGCGGCTGGGTGGACGCGCTGCTGTCCCGCGTGGCGGACATCTTCTTCGGCCTGCCGTTCGTGCTCGGATCGATCGTCATCCTGACCACGTTCAACGGGTCCGGCAGCGACAACGGCGAGTGGACGATCATGGGCCTGGTCATCCTGTCCCTGAGCGTGCTGAGCTGGCCGGTCGTGATGCGGCTGATGCGCTCCTCGGTGCTCGCCACCAAGGAGGCCGACTACATCGTCGCGGCCCGCGCGCTCGGCGCCGGCACCGGCCGGATCATCCTCAAGCACCTGCTGCCGAACTGCCTGGCCCCGCTGCTGGTCTACGGCACGATCATGGTCGGCTCGTTCATCGGCGCCGAGGCCACGCTCTCGTTCCTGGGCATCGGCCTGAAGAGCCCGGTGGTCTCCTGGGGCATCATGATCAGCGAGGCGCAGAACTACATCCGGGTCTCGCCGTTCCTGCTGTTCTTCCCCTCCGCGTTCCTCGTCACCGCAGTGCTGAGCTTCGTCATGCTCGGCGAGGCGGTCCGCGAGGCCCTCGACCCGAAGCTCCGATAGGGGAACTGAGTTGTCCGACATTCTCGTGTCCGAGCAGTCCTCGCCGGGCGCCGACGGATCCGGCCGCCCCTCGGGCCGCCTGCTCGAGGTCGACGACCTTCGGGTGGAGTTCCGCACCCGGGACGGCGTCGCCAAGGTCATCAACGGAGTCACGTACCACGTCGACGCGGGGGAGACCCTCGCCGTGCTCGGCGAGTCCGGCTCCGGCAAGAGCGTCACCGCGCAGACCATCATGGGCATCCTGGACACCCCGCCCGGCTTCGTCACCGGCGGCAAGGTCCGCTTCCACGGCAAGGACATGCTCACCATGTCCCCCGAGCAGCGGCGGCGGATCCGTGGCGAGGGCATCGCCATGATCTTCCAGGACTCGCTCTCGGCCCTCAACCCGGTTTTCACTGTCGGCTTCCAGATCGCCGAGCAGTTCCGCATCCGGCGCGGCATGAGCCGCTCGGACGCCAAGAAGCGCGCGATCGAGATGCTCGACCAGGTGAAGATCCCCAACGCCAAGGGCCGGTTCAGCAACTACCCGCACCAGTTCTCCGGCGGTATGCGGCAGCGCGCCATGATCGCCATGTCGCTGGCGCTTGACCCCGAGGTGCTGATCGCCGACGAGCCGACCACCGCGCTGGACGTGACGGTGCAGGCCCAGATCATGGACCTGCTGGGCGAACTCCAGCGGGAACGGCAGATGGGCATGATCCTGATCACCCACGACCTCGGCGTGGTCGCCGACGTCGCGGACCGGATCGCGGTCATGTACGCCGGCCGGATCGTCGAGGAAGCCGACGTCTACGACCTGTACCGCAAGCCGGGACACCCGTACACGCTCGGCCTGCTCAACTCGATCCCGCGGATGGACGAGAAGGGGCAGGAGCTCCGCACCATCAAGGGCCTCCCGCCGAACCTGATGAACATCCCGACGGGCTGCGCGTTCAACCCGCGCTGCCCGATGGCGCAGCCGGCGTGCCGGGAGAAGGTCCCGCCGCTGCTGCAACTGGGCAACGGCCGGGCCAGCGCCTGCCACTTCGCCGAGGAACTGGTGAACCGTGACTGAACACATCATCGAGGTCCGCGACCTGGTCAAGCACTACCCCGTGACCCGGGGCGTGGTGTTCAAGAAGACCATCGGCCAGGTCAAGGCGGTCGACGGCGTCTCCTTCGACCTCAAGGCCGGCGAGACGCTCGGCGTGGTCGGCGAGTCGGGCTGCGGCAAGTCGACGCTCGCCCGCGTGCTGATGAACCTGGAGAAGCCGACCTCCGGTCAGGTGCTCTACAAGGGCCAGGACATCTCCAAGCTCTCCGGTGGCGCGCTGCGGCGGCTGCGCCGGCAGATCCAGCTGGTGATGCAGGACCCGTACACCTCGCTGAACCCCCGGATGACTGTGGGTGACCTGATCGGCGAGCCGTTCGAGATCCACCCCGAGGTGGCTCCGCGCGGCAGCCGGCGCGGCAAGGTCAAGGAGCTGCTCGACCTGGTCGGCCTCAACCCGGAGCACATCAACCGGTACCCGCACCAGTTCTCCGGCGGCCAGCGGCAGCGCATCGGCATCGCCCGGGCGCTGGCGCTGCGGCCCGAGGTGATCGTCTGCGACGAGCCGGTGTCGGCCCTGGACGTCTCGATCCAGGCCCAGGTGATGAACCTGCTGGAGAAGCTCCAGGCCGAGTTCGGGCTGTCGTACGTCTTCATCGCCCACGACCTGTCCGTGGTGCGGCACCTCTCCGACCGGGTCGCCGTGATGTACCTGGGCAAGATGGTGGAGATCGGCACCGAGGACGAGATCTACGAGCGGCCGACCCACCCGTACACCCAGGCGCTGCTGTCGGCGGTGCCGGTGCCGGACCCGACCGTGCGCGAGAGCAAGGCGATCATCCGGCTCCAGGGCGACGTGCCGTCGCCGGTAAGCCCGCCCTCGGGCTGCCGGTTCCGCACCCGGTGCTGGAAGGCGCAGGACGTCTGCGCCCAGGAGGTGCCGCTGCTCCAGATCCGGTCGGGCTCGGACCACCCGAGCGCCTGCCACTTCGCGGAGAAGCGGGAGATCGTCGTCACCCACGAGGTGGCCTGATCCGTTCCGGACCGCCTGCCGGCGTCAGCTCGACGCCGGCAGGCGGTTCGTCGTATCCGGGGACGTCACCGCGTCACAGCGGGCCGCGACCGGCGCGCAGCAGCAGGAGCGCGAGCTGCGTGCCGTCGGCGCCGAGCTCGGCGCGGAACCGTTCCAGGATCTCCCGCTCGCGGGAGAGCACCAGCCGGGTGCCGCCGGAGGCCATCCGGGTCGCGCCGACCTCCTGGGAGAGCGCGGCCCGCTCCTGCCAGAGCGCGATGAGGGTGCGGTCGATCTCGTCGATGCGCCGCCGGATCTCACCGATCCGCTCCGCCGCCGCCGCGTCGTCGGTGCCGGTCCGGGCCGCCGCGGCACCGGTCGGGTCGCCGCCGGCCGGCCGGCCGTCGCGCGCCAGGCTGCCGTCCACCACGTCAGTCATCATCGTCGTCCCTCTCGGGGCTCGGGCCCGGTACCCGGATCCCGGAACGAAAACGCCCCGGGCTCTGGGGAGCCCGGGGCGGTTCGTAGGTCTGTGATCAGGCGCGACCCACGGCTGCCGGACTCCCGGTGCCGTAGTAAAAGTAGGAGCGCTGATCGAACACGTCGTCGAGTATGCCGACCACCTGGGCGGGCGCGCAAGAAGACGCACCAACAGGTGAGACGTCGAGCGGTGGCGCGGGCGGGGAAGTGTCCGCCCGGCGGCATAGACTCGGGCTGCGATGCATCCTCTCTTCGACATTCCCACATCCCCGCCCGCGCCGGAGTCCCGGCCCACCCCGGCCCGCCGCTCCGCGGGCGCCGGGTCGGACCCGCAGGCCCTCCTCGACGGCCTGAACGGCCCCCAGCGGGACGCGGTGACCCACGCCGGCTCCCCGCTGCTGATCGTGGCCGGTGCCGGCTCCGGCAAGACCCGGGTGCTGACCAACCGGATCGCCTACCTGCTCGCCGCCCGCGACGTGCACCCCGGCGAGATCATCGCGATCACGTTCACCAACAAGGCCGCCGGCGAGATGAAGGAGCGGGTGGCCGCGCTGGTCGGCCCGCGCGCCCGGCTCATGTGGGTCTCCACGTTCCACTCCGCCTGCGTACGCATCCTGCGGGCCGAGCACGAGCACGCCGGCCTTAAGTCGACGTTCTCGATCTACGACGCGGACGACTCGCGCCGGTTGATGCAGATGGTCGCCCGCGAGCTGGACCTGGACCCGAAGCGCTACCCGGCCCGGGGCCTTGCCGCCCAGGTGTCGAACCTGAAGAACGAGCTGGTCGACCCGGAGGAGTTCGCCGGCCGCGCCAAGGGGCCGAACGAGCGCGCGCTGGCCGAGGCGTACACGCTCTACCAGCGGCGGCTGCGCGAGGCGCACGCGCTGGACTTCGACGACCTGATCATGACGACGGTGCACCTGCTCCAGTCGCACCCGCACGTGGCGGAGAGCTACCGGCGCCGGTTCCGGCACGTGCTCGTCGACGAATACCAGGACACCAACCACGCCCAGTACGTGCTGATCAAGGAGCTGGTCTCCGGCACCGAGGGGATCCCGCCGGCCGAGCTGTGCGTGGTCGGTGACGCCGACCAGTCGATCTACGCGTTCCGTGGCGCGACCATCCGCAACATCCTGGAGTTCGAGCGGGACTTCACCGACGCCCGCACGATCCTGCTGGAGCAGAACTACCGCTCGACCCAGACCATCCTCAACGCGGCAAACGCGGTGATCGACCGCAACACCTCGCGCAAGCCGAAGCGGCTGTGGAGCGACGCCGGGTCCGGCGAGCAGATCGTCGGGTACGTCGCCGACACCGAGCACGCCGAGGCCGACTGGGTGGCCCGGGAGATCGACCGGCTGGTCGACGACGGCGAGACCCGCCCGGGTGACGTGGCGGTGTTCTACCGCACAAACGCCATGTCCCGCGTGTTCGAGGAGGTGTTCATCCGGGTCGGCCTGCCCTACAAGGTGGTCGGCGGGGTGCGCTTCTACGAGCGCAAGGAGGTCCGCGACGCGCTCGCGTACCTGCGCGCGGTGGTGAACGACGACGACACGGTGAGCCTGCGCCGGGTCCTCAACACCCCGCGCCGGGGGATCGGCGAGCGGGCCGAGGCGTGCGTGGAGGCGCTGAGTGCCCGGGACCGCATCTCCTTCGGCGCCGCGCTGCGCCGGGCCAAGGACGCGCCGGGCATCTCGACCCGGGCGGCGAACGGCATCGCCGAGTTCGTCGCGCTGCTCGACGCGGCGCGGGAGCTGGCCGACACCGGCACCCCGGAGGAGGTGCTGGAGGCGGTGCTGACCCGCTCGGGCTACCTCGCCGAGCTGGAGGAGAGCCTCGACCCGCAGGACGCCGGCCGGGTGGACAACCTCCAGGAACTGGTGAGCGTCGCCCGGGAGTACACCGAGCGGATCGAGGCGCTCGGCGCCGACGACGAGCGGGCCACGCTGGCCGGATTCCTGGAGCAGGTGGCGCTGGTCGCCGACGCCGACCAGATCCCCTCCGACGACCCGGACCACCAAGGCGTGGTCACCCTGATGACGCTGCACACCGCCAAGGGCCTGGAGTTCCCGGTGGTCTTCCTGACCGGCCTGGAGGACGGCGTCTTCCCGCACCTGCGCTCGCTCGGCGACACCCGCGAGCTGGAGGAGGAGCGGCGGCTGGCGTACGTGGGCATCACCCGGGCCCGCCAGCGCCTCTACCTGTCCCGCGCGGTGACCCGGTCCGCCTGGGGCGCGCCCGCCTACAACCCGCCGTCGCGGTTCCTGGAGGAGCTGCCGCCGGAGCTGGTCCGCTGGGAGCGCACCGAAGGGTCGTACACCTCGTGGGGTGGCGGGGGCGGTGGTGTCGGTGGCCGGGCGGACCGGCTGGGCCGCGGCGGCTTCGCCGGCGGCACGCCCAAGGCGACCGAGCTGGCGAAGCGGCTGGGCGTGGACGCCAGCCGCCTGGCCACCGCGAGCGAGCTGAAGCAGGCCCCGAAGGTCTCGGCCGGGGACCGGGTCAACCACCAGCGGTACGGCCTGGGCCGGGTGCTGGCGGTGGAGGGTGCCGGACCTGGTGCCCGGGTCCAGATCGACTTCGGCGACCAGACCATGTGGCTGGTGCTGCGGCACGCCCCGATCGACAAGCTCTGAGCGCCGGGCGGTCATAACCAGGCGACACTCAACCCCCGGCGGCACCGGTCGCGTCTTCCTCTGCATCCGCTCGTGGACGCGAGACGGATGCGACCTGGAGGTGGCGTGAGCCGCGACGAGGACGACGAGCAGTTCCGGCTGTTCGTCCAACGACAGTGGGCAAGGCTGCTCCGCACGGCCTACCTGCTGACCGGCGACCGGGGGACGGCCGAGGACCTGGTGCAGTCGGCGCTGGAGAAGACCCATCGGCGCTGGGGGAGGGTGCTGCGCCGGGACGCGCCCGAGGTCTACGTACGCCGGGCGATGGTCAACACGGCCATCTCCTGGCGGCGCCGGCGGCGGCCGCTGGAGGTGCCGCTGCTGACCTCCGACAACGCGCCGGTGCCTGACGCGTACGCGCAGGTGGAGCAGCGGCGACTGCTGCTCACCGCGCTGCGCCGGTTACCGCCCAGAACCCAGGCCGTTCTGGTGCTGCGCTACTTCGAGGATCTCAGCGAGGCGGACACCGCCCGGGTCCTCGGCTGCTCCGTCGGCTCGGTGAAGAGCCAGGCGTCGCGCGGGCTGGCCCGGCTGCGGGCCGAGTTCGCCGCACCCGCCCCCGCGTCCCCGGTACGGCTTCAGGAGGATCCGGCATGACCGAGAGCTTCGTCCGTTCGACGCTCGGTCCCGCGCTGCGGCAGGCCGCGCACGGTGTCGGCGTACCCGATGATCCGTGGCCGGGGTTCGCCAGGCGCGAGCGACGGCACCGGCGCAACCGGCTGATCCGGGCGGCGGTGGCGGCGGTCGTGGCCGCGCTCGTCGGGGTCCAGGCGAACCTGGTGCCCCTCCCGGGCTGGGCGCCCGGCATCGCTGTCGCCGCCGCCCCGGCGGCGCTGCTGGACGCGCCGCCCCGGGGCGCGCTGGCCGGCGATCGGGCCTGGCTGGACGCGCTACGGGAGCGGATCAGCGCCGATCCGGCGATGGGCACCCCCACCGTACTGGGTGGCTCGAAGCCGGACGGCTTCTGGAAGGTCGGCGATCGCGACCGGATCCGTCTGCTCTACGGCAGTGACCGGCCGGGCCGCCGGGTCGCGCTGGTGGCGGTGCCGCTGCGGTTCGGCCTGCTCACCAAGGCGGCGCTGGTCTGGTACGTGGGCCCGGCCGGGGCCGGCGCCGGGCAGATGCGCTACGCCGGTCACAGCGAGGGCGTCGACGACCCGGTCATGACTCTGATGCAGGCCGGTCCGGACGGGGGCGGATTCGCTGTCGTCGTCGGGCCCGTGGAGTCCGCTGTCACGATCAGTGGCGACCCTCGGTACACGCCGAGGGGAACGCTGGAGTACGAGGACATCGCCAGGGCGGACGGCAGCGGGGTCGGGTTCGCCGTCCTGCCTCCCGGGCCGCTGCGGCGCGAACCCGTCGTCCGGGTGAGCCGCGACAACAACGTGCTCTTCCAGGGCGGCCTGGGCGGCGGCCCGTACGCCGGGATCGACCCGACCGCGCGGGAGATGGACGTCCTGCTCACCGCTGCCCGGCGGGGTGCCCGAGGCGCGCCGCTGGCCGACGCCGACCTGCGCGAAGTCGTCGGATGGGCACTCCTCGACAGTCGCCTGCCGGCGGCCGGGACGACGGTACGGGTGCGCTGGTCGGGCAGCGAGGGCGGCCGGCCCGCCGTGCTGCTCACCGTGCAGCCCGCGGGCGGCGGGGTGATCGCGTACGCCACGCACGGCGACCACCGCACCGGCTGGGGGACCGACCTGCGGCTGCTGCTGCCGGCCGAGGGCGCCGACCGGAGGCCGATCGGCTGGCGGATCCGGGCCGACGACGGCACCCGTCCGCCCACCGACCAGGTGCGGGTGATCGCCCCGCCGGACGCGGCCCGCGTCACGGTCACGGTCGGCGGTGAACCCCCGGCCACCGTCACGCTCGACGCGTCGAACGCCGGCACCACCCGGGTGCCGCCGGACCAGCCGGCCACGCTCACCGCGTACGCCACCGACGGCAGCGTCCTCGGCGCCACTCCGGTGCCGCCGGTCGAGGCGGACATGTCGGGCCTGCCCGGCGACAGCCCGGCCACCCGGGTGACCCCCTGACGAAATGGAGGCGTGGCCGAGCCGGAGACGGCTCGGCCACGCCGACGGATCGCCCGCGTCAGCAGGCCACGTCGATGCCCCGGGCACGCAGGAACGGCGCCGGATCGATCTGGTTCCACATCGTGCCCTGGTGCACCTCGAAGTGCAGGTGCGGGCCGGTGGAGTCGCCGGTGGAGCCCTCGTACCCGATGACCTGACCGGCCTTGACCGTGTCGCCCACGGCGACTGCGAGCCGGCTCTGGTGGGCGTAGTGGGTCAGGTAGCCGTTGTGGTGGTCGATGAAGACCGAGATGCCGTAGCCGTCGCCCACGTCACCGGCCTTGACCACGGTGCCCGCCGCGGCGGCGCGGATCGGCGTGCCGGCCGGCATGGCGAAGTCGATGCCGGCGTGCTGGGTGCCCCAGCGGGGCCCGTAGCAGGACGTGATGTCGGCGCCCTTCATCGGGACGACCCAGCTGGGCTTCTTCGCCACAGTCGTCTTCTTGGGCTTCGGCTGGGGCTTCGCGGTCGCCGTCTTCTTCGGCGCCGGGGTGGTCGTGCTCGCGCTCGGGCTCGGCGACGGGCTGGCCGGTACGGCGGACGGGGTGACCGGCTCACGGGCCGAGCGGTCGGCGCGGGCGGCGTCGTCGGCGCGGGCCGCCACGCCGAGGTCGACGGCGGCCGGGGTGGGGTCGGACGGGGCGGTGGTGACGACCACGCCACCGATGCCGAGGCCGAGCACTGCCACCGCGCCGGTGACCACGTAGACGGCGCGCCGGGCTCGGCGCGGGCGCCGGTGCCGGGCGGGAGCGTTGTCCGGGGTGGGGCTGCTGTGCTGCACGGAATCCTTCATCGGTTTCGAGGGGCACGTGACCTCGAAATACTGGTGTCGGTGCAGGTCGCAGCGGGTATGGGGGTGCGGAGGCGGTGGCGCGTGGCCGTCGCGGCACGTCCGGTTTTCCACCGGCCGGCCGGTTCGGCCGAAGAGACGATCTTCGGTGGTTGTGCTCCCGCTCACACTCGTCGGTGTGACGTGGCAGACATCGGCACAGACGAAACCGCCCGGACCGTGCGGTCCGGGCGGTTAAGAGGCGTTACGGAGCGTCAGGATGCGGCTGCGTCGCTGTAAACCGCCTCGACTTCGAGCTGAATGTCCACTCCGCGATCCTTGAGGAACGCCACCGGGTCCTGCGGCTGGCCCTTGACATGGATCTCGAGGTGCAGGTGGGAGCCGTAGGAGTGGCCGGTGTTGCCGACCAGGCCGAGCTGGTCGCCAGCCTTCACCTCCTGGCCCTCCTTGACCGTCACCGCGGAGGAGTGGCCGTAGATGGCCTCGCTGCCGTCGGAGTGCTGGACGATGACGGCGTAGCCGTAGCCGCCGAACCAGCCGGCCTTGGTGACGGTGCCGGCGTGGACCGCCTTGTAGGGCGTGCCCTCCGGGGCGACCAGGTCGATGCCGGTGTGCAGCTTGCCCCAGCGCATGCCGTAGGGGGACTTGAAGTCGTAGCCGTGCAGCGGCAGGAGCCACGGGTCCTGCTCGGCGGCCTTGCGGTCGGAGCGGTCGGAACGGGAGGGGACGTCCGCGCTGTCGGCGCGGGCGGCGGCGTCCTGGCTGGCGACCGAGGCTTGCCGGAGCTCGTCCAGGACCGACGGGTTGACGCTCTTGGCGTCGGGAAGGGCGTTCGCGCCGATGGCGACGATGCCGGCGCCGACGAACGCGGTGGTGACCACCGCGGCGTAGCGGCTCCGCGGGGGGGTGGGTACGCGGCGGCGGCCGCGATAGCGATCGGGCTCAGACGACAGGCGCTGGCGCACGCACACCCTCCGTTGTCGGGGATCCGATGCGACTCCGGACCGTTCGGTGAAGCTCTGTCGAACCTCCGGTGTCGCGTCGTCACCCGTCCGTGGACCTGATGACAACCGTGGACACGTTAGCCAACAGCCACTCCTGTCACAAGCCGAAGCGCCGAAATGCCGATTCGTTATGTCCAATTCCATCCGGCCTTGTCATATCTCGTGCCGCCAGTCGGATGGCCCGTCGACTGCCCATTCGTCGCGGACAGTGACCGAACGGCGGAGGTGTCCGGCTTTCCGCGTACCCGGGTGGGCGGTAGGGGGGCGGCTCGTATGTGGGAAGGTCCGGCCCCGCTTCCCGCCTCCCGTCCGGCCGGGTTACCGTTCGTTCAGGTCAGGAGTGCCGGTGAAAGGTGTGCGCAGATGAGCTCTCGTATCCGGGTCGTCGTCGCGAAGCCCGGCCTGGACGGCCACGACCGGGGAGCGAAGGTGGTCGCCCGTGCCCTGCGTGACGCCGGCATGGAGGTCATCTACACCGGCCTGCACCAGACGCCCGAGCAGATCGTCGAGACCGCCATCCAGGAGGACGCGGACGCGGTCGGCCTGTCGGTGCTCTCCGGCGCGCACATGACGCTGTTCAAGCGCGTCGTCGAACTGCTCACCGAGCGCGACGCCACCGACATCGTGGTGTTCGGCGGCGGCATCATCCCCGAGGCCGACATCCCGGAGCTGGAGCGGCTCGGCGTCGCGAAGATCTTCACCCCGGGTGCCACCACCGGGTCGATCGTCGAGTGGGTACGGGAGAACGTCGCCCAGCCGGTCGGCTGACCCGCCGCGTCGTCGGCCGTCGCTGTCCGGCCGCCGCGTTCCCGGCTCCGGGCACGGGGGAGGGGCCGGACGCACCCCTCACACGCCCGGCCCCTCTATGCACGATGCCCCGCCGCCACCCCTCGACCGACAGGGCATCGGCCGCTCCCGTCGCCGCGCTTGACCAGCGCGCCGACATCACACTCAACGACGCCCCCGACGGGCGGTTACGCCCCGGTCCGGAGATCCCCCGGACGGCTGACGCCCGCGCCCGCCGGGGCGGCCGTGCCCGGCCCGGCCGGACGACGGCCTGTGCATTACCGCACACCCCGCACCCGCTCGGTTGCCGCCCGTTCCCATCTCGTTAGGCTGCGGCAAATGGCCTGTCTCATCTGATGACAGGCGTCAAACTGATTTTCCGAAGCTGGTGGCGGCGCGACGGCGCGCCGCGGAGACGGGACGGGACGCGCAATCGTGGACCTGTACGAGTACCAGGGGCGGGACCTGTTCGAGCGGCACGGCTTGCCCGTGCTCGCCGGCGGCGTCGCCACTACCCCGGAGGAGGCCCGCGCGATCGCCGAACGCCTCGGCGGCCGGGTGGTCGTCAAGGCGCAGGTGAAGGTCGGTGGCCGCGGCAAGGCCGGCGGCGTGAAGCTGGCCGAGGGCGCGGAGGAGACGGTGGCCCGGGCCACCGACATCCTCGGCATGGACATCAAGGGTCACACCGTCCACAAGGTCATGATCACCGTGACCGCGGACGTGGCCGAGGAGTACTACTTCTCGTACCTGCTCGACCGGGCGAACCGCACCTTCCTCTGCATCGCCAGCGTGGCCGGCGGTATGGACATCGAGCAGGTCGCGGCCGAGACCCCGGAGCGGGTCGTGAAGGCGCCGATCGACGCCAACACCGGCGTGGACGAGGCCAAGGCACGCGAGATCGTCACCGCGGCCGGCTTCCCGGCCGAGATCGCCGACCAGGTGGTCGAGGTCGCGGTCAAGCTGTGGCAGGCGTTCGTGGCCGAGGACGCCACGCTCGTCGAGGTGAACCCGCTGGCCACCACCAAGGACGGCAAGCTGCTGCTCCTGGACGCCAAGGTCACCCTCGACGAGAACGCCGGGTTCCGGCACCCGGACCACGAGGCCCTGGTCGACCAGGCGTCGGTGGACCCGCTGGAGCAGGCCGCGAAGGCCAAGGACCTCAACTACGTCAAGCTCGACGGCGAGGTCGGCATCATCGGCAACGGCGCGGGCCTGGTCATGTCCACGCTCGACGTGGTCGCGTACGCGGGCGAGCGGCACGGCGGTGTCAAGCCGGCCAACTTCCTCGACATCGGCGGCGGCGCGAGCGCCGAGGTGATGGCGAACGGGCTGGAGATCGTCCTGTCCGACCCGTCGGTCAAGAGCGTCTTCGTAAACGTCTTCGGCGGCATCACCGCCTGCGACGCGGTAGCCAACGGCATCGTGCAGGCGCTGGCACTGCTGGAGCAGCGCGGCGAGAAGGCCACCAAGCCGCTCGTCGTGCGCCTCGACGGCAACAACGCCGAGGCCGGCCGGGCGATCCTCGACGGCGCGGCCAACCCGCTGATCCAGCGGGTCGACACCATGGACGGCGCGGCCGAGCGGGCCGCCGAGCTGGCAGCTGCGGGGGTCTGACAATGGCTATCTGGCTGACCAAGGACTCCAAGGTCATCGTGCAGGGGATGACCGGTTCCGAGGGTTCCAAGCACACCCGGCGGATGCTCGCCGCCGGCACCAACGTGGTCGGCGGCGTGAACCCGCGCAAGGCCGGCACCACTGTCGACTTCGACGGCACCGAGCTGCCGGTCTTCGCGTCCGTCGCGGACGCGATGAAGTCCACCGGTGCCGACGTCACCGTCATCTTCGTGCCGCCGCAGTTCACCAAGGCCGCCGTGGTCGAGGCGATCGACGCCGGCATCGACCTGGCCGTGGTGATCACCGAGGGCGTGCCGGTGCACGACACCGCCGCGTTCTGGGCGTACAACAAGGCCAAGGGCGAGCGCACCCGGATCATCGGCCCGAACTGCCCGGGCATCGCCTCGCCGGGCGCGTCGAACGCCGGCATCATCCCGGCCGACATCACCGGCTCCGGCCGGATCGGTCTGGTCAGCAAGAGCGGCACGCTGACCTACCAGATGATGTACGAGCTGCGCGACATCGGCTTCTCCACCTGCGTCGGCATCGGCGGTGACCCGATCATCGGCACCACCCACATCGACGCCCTGGCCGCCTTCGAGGCGGACCCGGAGACCGACGCGATCGTCATGATCGGTGAGATCGGTGGCGACGCCGAGGAGCGGGCGGCCGAGTTCATCAAGGCCAACGTCACCAAGCCGGTGGTCGGCTACATCGCCGGCTTCACCGCCCCGCCCGGCAAGACCATGGGTCACGCCGGCGCGATCATCTCGGGCTCGGCGGGCACCGCCGACGCCAAGAAGGCGGCGCTGGAGGCGGTGGGCGTCAAGGTCGGCAAGACCCCGACCGAGACCGCCAACCTGATGCGGGAGCTCATGTCCGGCCGCTGAGCGGCCGAGCGACACGCCGAGAGGGCCGATCGGGCAACCGGTCGGCCCTCTCGCGTTCAGCGGTACCAGTACGGGTAGTACGAGTTGCCCCGGGCGCGCACGATGGCGCTGGCGACGATGTTGATCACACCGAAGGCGATGCCCAGCCAGCCCAGCAACTGCGACCTGCCGTTGCGCCGGGCGTCGCGGATCGACAGCGCGCCGAAGACGATGCCCAGGATGCCGCAGCAGAACAGGCCGAAGACGATGCCGAGGACGCCCCAGAGCGTGGTCCGGTCCCGGCCGACGGCCGGTGGCGGCGGGGGCGGCGGATACGGAGCGTGCACGGCTTCCTCCGAGCGGTCGGCACCGCGACGGGAACGGTCGCGTCTGAGGCCGAGGCTAGACCGGATCAGCGCCGCCGGGGCCGGGGTTCGGCGAACTCGCCAGGCAACCGGCCCGGTATCGGACTGCCGTCCTTCCCGCGGCGTGCCAGAGTAGACACGATGTCACGCGTCACCCCTGACCAGCCCCGCCGTCCGGCCACCGGTCCCCCCGCCGGCGCCCGGCCGCCCGGCCGTGCCCGCCCGGCCGCGCGCGTGCCCGCGCCCCGATCGGGTACCGAGCCCCGCAGCCGGGCCCCGCTGCCGGTCGCCGCCGGGGTGGCCGCGCTCTGGGCGGCGCTGACCTCCTGGCTGCCGGTCTCCGCCGTGCTGGGCCTCGCCCAGCTCAGCGAGGACGCCGGATCGCTCGGCGGCGCGCTCCGCGCCGGCCTGGCCGGCTGGCTGCTCGGCCACGGGGTGCCGCTGCAGACCACCGCCGGTCCGCTCGGCCTGGCGCCGCTCGCGCTCAGCGCGCTCGCCGTCTGGCGGCTCACCCGCGCCGGGGTGCACGTCAGCCGGGCCGTCGGCGCGCGCGGCGCGGGCTCACCGCGCCAGGCGCTCACCGTCGCGGTCGCCGTCGGCATCGCGTACGCGCTGCTCGGCGCACTCGCCGCGTTCGCCGTCGACGCCGGCGGCCTGCGGGTCTCTCCGGTCACCGCCGCGCTCACGTTCGCCGCGTTCGGCGTGTCCGCCGCCCTGGTCGGCGCGCTGCGCACCACAGGTGTCTGGGCGGTGCTGGTCGAGCGCTGCCCACCGCCGGTGCGCGACGGTCTGCGTACCGGACTGGTGGCGGCGCTGCTGCTGTGCGGCGCGGGTGCCGGTGCGGCCGGGCTGGCGGTGGCCACCGGTGGCGGCGACGCGGCCGACATGATCGGGGCGTACCGGACCGGGGTGGCCGGTCAGGCAGGCATCACCCTGGTCAGCCTCGCCTACGCGCCGAACGCGACCGCCTGGTCGGCGAGCTATCTGCTCGGTCCCGGGTTCGCGGTCGGCACCGACACCGCCGTCCGTACGAGCGAGGTCTCCGTGGGTGCGCTGCCGGCCGTACCGCTGCTGGCCGGCCTGCCGCGGGGCCCGATGGACGGGCTGGGTGGCGCGCTGCTCGCAGTGCCGGTGCTGGCCGCGATGGCGGCCGGCTGGCTGCTGGCCCGGCGGCTGCTGCGCGCGGCGGCCGAGGAACGGGCCGAGGTGGGCTGGCCGGCGCTGCTGCTGCCGGCCGCGCTCGCCGGACCGGTCGCGGGCGCGCTGCTGGGGCTGTTCGCGGCGGCCTCCGGCGGGTCGCTCGGCGGTGGCCGGTTGGCCGAGGTCGGGCCGTCACCGTGGGCGGTGGCCGCGGTGGCCACGCTCGTGATCGGGGTGGGCGCGGTACTCGGCGCCGCCGCCACCCGCACGCTGACCCGCACCCGTTGACCCGCACCCGCTGACGCGCCGCCTCCGGGGCCCGGAGACGCGTCAGGGGCGCCCACCGGAAGGTGGACGCCCCTGGACGACTGACGATCAGGGCTGGGCGGGCAGGCTGACGTTTGCGACGATGCCCAGGATGATCAGGATGATGCCCAGGCCGGCGCCGATCGCGCCGCAGATCAGACCGGTCTTGGCCTGACCGTCGTTGTTGGCGAGCCCCTGCGCGGCCTTCTGGCGGCCCAGGTAGCCGGTGACCGCCGCCGCGATACCCAGCGGGATGCCGAGGTAGAAGCAGCAGACCATCGGGATCGAGGCGATACCGAGGATCATGGACACGAGGCCCAGCGTGTTGTTCGGGGCCTGGCCCGCCCCGGCCGGGTAGCCGGCACCCGGGTACTGCGGCGCGGCACCGTACGGCTGCTGCTGCGCGTACGGGTCCTGGCCGTAGGCGGGCTGACCCGAGGTGGGCTGGCCGTACGGCTGGCCCGAGGTGGGCTGCTGGCCGTACTGCGGCTGCTGCCCGTACTGCGGCTGCTGCCCGTACTGGGGCTGCTGGCCGTACTGCGGGGCCTGCGGCGGCTGGGCGTACGGGTCGTGCGGCTGAGCGTTCGGGTCCTGGTTCGGCTGCTGGCCGTACGGGTCCTGTCCGGGGTAACCGGGCTGCATGTCTGGGTGCTCCTCAGATCGGTTCGGGTTGTCCGTCAGTTTGTGCTGCTGCCGCCGACGAGACCAGCCAGGCCGCCGAAGAGGCAACACACCACGATGAGGCCGATCCAGACCAGGCCGACGATGAGGGCCCACTTGGACCACTTCTTGGACTCGGCCGCGGCGGCCTGCGCGCCGGCGTAGTCACCCTGCTGGATCAGCGGGTTGACCTTCGACGCGTTGATGATGGCCGGGATCGCGAGCGGCCAGAACAGGAAGATCGCGACGATGGACATCGTCATGTTGTTGTCGATCTGCTGCGGCTGCTGCGGGGGGTATCCGGGCTGCATGGAGGTACTCCTCGGTCCGACGGCACGCGGCGTGCCGGATTCTTCGTGGGGGTGCGGGCCGGGCGCGAGGCCGGACACCGGGCGACCGGCAGCGTACCGCGATCACGCCACCCGGGAGGTCAACCGATGAGCCGCCGCCCCGCGGCCGGGCCGCCTGACCTGCCCGATAGGGTTGCCCGGTGACCGAGCCCGCGTCCGTCGCCCGCCTCGTCGTCCTCGTCTCCGGTTCCGGCAGCAACCTCCAGGCGCTGCTGGACGCCACCGCCGACCCCGGGTACGGCGCCCGGGTGGTCGCGGTCGGCGCCGACCGGGACGGGATCGCCGGCCTGGACCGGGCCGCCGCCGCGGGCGTGCCGTCCTTCGTCGAGCGGGTCAAGGACCACCCCACCCGCGCCGACTGGGACAAGGCGCTCACCGCGCAGGTCGCCGAGCACCGGCCCGACCTGGTCATCAGCGCCGGGTTCCTCAAGCTGGTCGGCCCGGAGTTCCTGGCCGCGTTCGGCGACCGCTATCTCAACACGCACAACACGCTGCTGCCGGCGTTCCCCGGCATCCACGGCCCCCGCGACGCGCTGGCGTACGGCGTGAAGGTCACCGGGGCCACCCTGTTCTTCGTCGACGCGGGCATGGACACCGGCCCGATCGTGGCCCAGGTCGCCGTGCCGGTGCAGGACGACGACGACGAGGACACGCTCACCGAGCGCATCAAGTCCGCCGAGCGGCGCCAGCTCGTCGAGCAGGTCGGCCGCCTGGTCCGTGAAGGTTGGACGATCACCGGCAGAAAGGTCACCATCCCGTGAACGCCACTGAGGACGCCGGCCGCCGCCCGATCCGGCGCGCGCTGGTCAGCGTCTACGACAAGACCGGCCTCGCCGAGCTGGCCCGCGCCCTGCACGAGGCCGGCGTGGAGATCGTGTCGACCGGGAGCACCGCGTCGACGATCGCCGGCGCCGGGGTGCCGGTGACGCCGGTCGAGCAGGTCACCGGCTTCCCGGAGATCCTCGACGGGCGGGTCAAGACGCTGCACCCGAAGATCCACGGCGGCCTCCTCGCCGACCTGCGCAAGGACGCGCACGCCGCCCAGCTCGACGAGCACGGCATCGCCGGCATCGACCTGCTGGTCTCCAACCTGTACCCGTTCCAGGCCACCGTCGCCTCCGGCGCCGGCACCGACGAGTGCGTCGAGCAGATCGACATCGGCGGCCCGGCGATGGTGCGGGCCGCGGCGAAGAACCACGCCTCGGTGGCGGTGGTGACCGACCCGGCCGCGTACCCGGCGGTGGTGGCGGCGCTCGCCGAGGGCGGCTTCACGCCGGCCCGGCGCCGGGCGCTGGCGGCCCGCGCGTTCGCCGACATCGCCGACTACGACGTCGCGGTGGCCGACTGGTTCGCCACCACCGTGTCGCCGGCCGAGGACGGCTGGCCGGAGTTCGCCGGGCTGGCGCTGCGCCGCCAGGCGGTGCTGCGGTACGGCGAGAACCCGCACCAGGCGGCGGCGCTCTACACCGATCCGGGCGCGCCGGCCGGGCTGGCCCAGGCCGAGCAGCTGCACGGCAAGGAGATGTCCTACAACAACTACGTCGACGCGGACGCCGCCTGGCGTGCCGCCAACGACTTCCCGGACCAGCCGGCGGTGGCGATCATCAAGCACGCCAACCCGTGCGGCATCGCCGTCGGCGCCGACGTGGCCGAGGCGCACCGCAAGGCGCACGCCTGCGACCCGGTCTCCGCGTTCGGCGGCGTGATCGCGGTGAACCGGCCGGTCGACGCGGCGATGGCCGGCCAGGTCGCGGAGATCTTCACCGAGGTGCTGGTGGCGCCCGGCTTCGACGAGGACGCGCTGGAGCTGCTGCGGGCCAAGAAGAACCTCCGCCTGCTGCGGGCGCCCGAGTTCGCCGTACGACCCGCCGAGTGGCGGCAGGTCAGCGGCGGCGTGCTGGTGCAGACGCGGGACGCCGTCGACGCGCCGGGCGACGACCCGTCCGGCTGGACGCTCGCGACCGGCGACCCGGCCGACGAGGCGACGCTGCGCGACCTTGCGTTCGCCTGGCGGGCGGTCCGCGCGGTCAAGAGCAACGCGATCCTGCTGGCCCGCGAGGGTGCCACCGTCGGTGTCGGCATGGGACAGGTGAACCGGGTGGACTCGGCGCGGCTGGCGGTCAGCCGGGCCGGTGACGAGCGGGCCCGCGGCTCGGTCTGCGCCTCGGACGCGTTCTTCCCGTTCGCCGACGGCCCGCAGATCCTCATCGACGCCGGGGTCCGGGCGATCGTGCAGCCGGGCGGCTCGATCCGGGACGAGGAGACCATCGCGGCCTGCAAGGCGGCCGGCGTGACCATGTACCTCACCGGCACCCGGCACTTCTTCCACTGACGAGTCCGGCCGTGACCGTCCGGGTGTGTCAGTCGTCCACACGACTGGCGCACCCGGACGCCGGGCCGTTGCCCGCCGCGGGAGGCGGTTGCTAGCGTGTGCGCGGCGACGATCGAGCGTCTCCGCTGTCTGTGAGCCCGGCAGGTGTGCCATGCGCGTTCGCGACCGGTTGACCGCCGTCGTCGTCACGCTGGCATTCGTCCTGGCCGGACTCGGAGCGGCAGCCGCACCCGCCGTCGTCGCACCGGCCGCCGCCGCGCCGGCCACTGCCTCCACGAGCGGGACGAGCCCGGCCGCGCTGCGTACCGCGTACCCCGGAATCTCCTGGTCGGAGCTTGCCGCCGGGCCGTGGCACGACCACAGCGACGGCCTCGGCTACGCCGACGGGCCGGACGACCTGACCCCGGCCGCGCTCCCGCGCGTGGCCGGCCCGGCCGTGCCGGAGCCCGTCGTACCAGCGCCCCGGCCGCAGGTCGTGCCGCTGCCGCCGTGCGGCCCGCTCGCCGCGCGCGCCCCGCCGGCCGCCTGAGCCGCACCGAACCCGCAGCCCGCACCGGGACGCGCGCTCGCGCCGCACCGGACACCGCCGCGTCGACCCGGCGGTCTCCGCCGCGAGCTGCCGTCCGCCGGTACGGCGGCGCGCCTCACGCCGCCGGGCCGCCTCGGGTTCGTCCCGGGTCCGCCGTCCGCACGCGTGCCCGCATCGGAGGCCCCGCCCCCTCTTCCTCCGGGGGACGGGGCCTTCGTCACGCTCACGCCTCGGTGCGCACCTCGGCGAAGTGGCAGGCGCTGGGGTGCGGGTCCGCCGCGCGGGGTACCGCCTGCGGGTCCTGCGTCGCGCAGACCTCCTCGGCCTTCCAGCAGCGGGTCCGGAAGTGGCAGCCGGACGGCGGCTCGGCCGGGCTGGGCACGTCGCCGGTGAGCCGGATGATGGTCCGCCGGTCGCGGGCCTCCGGGTCGGGCACCGGCACCGCGGACAGCAGCGCCTGGGTGTACGGGTGGGTCGCGCGCTGGTAGATCTGCTCCTCGGTGCCGATCTCCACGATCCGGCCCAGGTACATCACCGCGACCCGGTCGGAGATGTGCCGCACCACGGACAGGTCGTGGGCGATGAAGATGTACGACAGCCCCAGCTCGTCCTGGAGCTGTTCGAGCAGGTTGATCACCTGGGCCTGGATGGACACGTCCAGGGCCGACACCGGCTCGTCGCAGACGATGATCTCGGGCCGCAGCGCGAGCGCCCGGGCGATGCCGATGCGCTGCCGCTGACCGCCGGAGAACTGGTGTGGGTAGCGGTTGACGTGCTCCGGGTTGAGCCCGACCACGTCCAGCAGCTCCTGCACCCGCTGCCGCCGGCTGCGCTTCGGTGCCGCCTCCGGGTGGATCTCGAACGGCTCGCCGATGATGTCGCCGACGGTCATGCGCGGGTTCAGCGAGGTGTACGGGTCCTGCATCACCATCTGCATGTTCCGCCGCAGCCGGCGCAGGTCGGCACCGGTGGCCCGGAGCAGGTCGCGCCCCTCCAGCGTGACCCGCCCGGCGGTGGGCGTCTCCAGGCGCATGAGCAGCCGGGCCAGCGTGGACTTGCCGCACCCGGACTCGCCGACCACGCCGAGCGTCTCACCGCGCCGCAGCTCGAACGAGACGCCGTCGACCGCCTTGACCTGGCCGATGGTCTTCTTGAACAGCACGCCCTGGCTGATCGGGAAGTGCTTGACCAGGTGGTCGACGGCGAGGATCGTCTCGCCGCGCACCTTGGCGGGTTCAGCCGTCGCGGTCATCGTGCACCTCCTGGGCGAAGTGGCACGCGCTGGTCCGCCCGTCGGCGAGCACCAGGTCGTGCGGCACCTCGTCCACACAGACCGGCTGGACGTACGGGCACCGGGGGTGGAACGGGCAGCCGGACGGGATCGCCATCAGGTTCGGCGGCAGGCCGCGGATGCTGGACAACGCCTGGCCGCGCACGTCCAGGCGCGGGATCGACTCCAGCAACCCCTTCGTGTACGGGTGGGCGGGCGCCCGGTACAGCGCGTGCACGTCGGCGTGCTCGACGATCCGGCCCGCGTACATGACCGCGATCCGGTCCGCCACACCGGCGACCACGCCCAGGTCGTGGGTGATGAGGACGAGCGCCATGCCGAGGTCCCGCCGCAGGTCGGCCAGGAGGTCCATGATCTGGGCCTGCACGGTGACGTCCAGCGCCGTGGTCGGTTCGTCGGCGATCAGGACCTTCGGGTCGAGCGCCAGCGCCATCGCGATCATGACGCGTTGCCGCATGCCGCCGGAGAACTGGTGCGGGTGGTCGCCGAGCCGCTTCGCCGCGGCCGGGATCCGGACCAGGTCCATCAGCTCGACGGTGCGCCTGCGCGCGTCGGCCCGCGACATCCCGGCCCGCTCGCGCAGCGACTCGCCGATCTGCCAGCCGACCGGGAAGACCGGGTTCAACGCCGACAGCGCGTCCTGGAAGATCATCGCGATCTCGGCGCCGCGGATCTGCCGGCGCTCCTCCTCCGGCCGGGTGAGCAGGTCCCGCCCCTGGTAGAGGATCTGCCCGGCGCGCACGTACGCGGGCGGGGTGTCCAGGATGCCCATGATCGCCTGAGCGGTGACGGACTTGCCGGAGCCGGACTCGCCCAGCACCGCGAGCGTCTCACCGGCGTCCAGGTGGTACGTCACCCCGTTGATCACGCGGGCCACGCCCTCCCGGGTGCGGAACTCGACGTGCAGGTCCCGTACCTCCAGCAGGTGCCCGCCGGGCGGGGTGGGTGAGGCCGGCGTGGGCCGGACCGACGACTGGGTCATGGGTTGTCACCGCAGCTTCGGGTCGAAGGCGTCGCGGATCGCGTCGCCGAGCATGATGAAGGCGAGCACGGTCAGGGCGAGGAACGTCGACGGCACGATCAACGGCGTCGCCGACTCACGCATGTGCACCCGGCCGGCGTCGATGTCGATGCCCCAGGAGATGGTCGGTGCCTTCAGGCCGATGCCGAGGAAGCTCAACGTCGCCTCGGCCGCGATGAACGACCCGAGCGCGATGGTGAGCACCACGATGGCCGGGGCGAGCGCGTTCGGCAGGATGTGCCGCCACATGATCCGGCCGTTGCCGGCCCCGAGCATCCGGGCCGCCGCCACGTAGTCCTGCTCCCGGGCGGTGATCACCGAGGAGCGGACCACCCGGGCCGCGGTGGTCCAGCCGAGCAGCGCCAGGACGAGGATCACCGCGAACAGGCGTACCGTCTCGCCGCTCGTGCTGACGCGCTTGAGCAGCACGATCGCGGCGAGCAGCAGCGGGATGCCGAGCACGATGTCGATCACCCGGGACAGCACCGCGTCGACCCACCCGCCGAAGTAGCCGGCGACCATGCCGACGACGAGGGCGATCACGCCGGTGATCAGCGCGGAGAACGCGCCCACGAGCAGCGAGGCGCGGGCGCCGTAGACCGCGCGGGCGAACGTGTCGCAGCCCTGGAAGTCGTACCCGAAGATCGCCCCGCCGGACGGCCCGGCGTGCTGCCGCGACAGCACGCAGTCGCGTGGGTCGTTGGCGGCGAACAGCCCTGGTGCCACCGCCATCGCGGCGACCAGCACCACCAAAAGCAGGCTGATCCAGAAGACCGGGTTGCGGCGCAGGTCCCGCCAGGCGTCACCGGCCAGGCTGCGGGCCCGGTCCGGCCGCCCGGCCCGGCCGGGTGTGCCCGGTTCGCCGGAGACACCGCGCCGTGCGGCCTGGTTCTCCGTCGCCGCCACCGTCTCGAAGTCACTCATAGCGGATCCTCGGGTCGAGTACGGCGTAGAGCACGTCCACCACCAGGTTGGACAGCAGGTAGACCACGACGAGCACGCTCACGATGCCGACCACCAGGGGGCCGTCCTCGGTGCGGATGCCGCGGAACAGGTTGAAGCCGACGCCCGGGACGTTGAACACGCCCTCGGTGATGATCGCGCCGCCCATCAGGTTGCCCAGCTCGACGCCGAGGAAGGTGACCACCGGGATGAGCGAGTTGCGCAGCACGTGCACGCCGACGATCCGGCGTCGCCGCAGGCCCTTGGACCGGGCGGTCCGGACGTAGTCGGCGCGCAGGTTCTCGGTCACCGAGGTGCGGGTCAGCCGCAGCGCGGTGGCCAGGGACAGCGAGCCGAGCACGATGCCGGGCAGCAGCAGCGCGTAGAAGGACGGCTGGGCGCCGGCCGTGGGCGGGAAGACCGGCCACCGGACGCCGAGGAAGTACTGCGCCAGCGGCGCGAGCACGATGGTGGGGATGCCGAGCACCAGCAGCGTGAGCACGAGCGTGGCGTGGTCGAACACGCCGGAGCGCCGGATCGCCGCGATCACGCCGGCGGTGACTCCGAAGATCACCGTCACGGCCATCGCGATGACGGCGAGCTTCACGGTGACCGGCCAGGCGGCGGCGAGGATGTCGCTGATCTGCCGCCCGGTCAGCGACTGCCCGAGGTCACCCTGGACCAGACCGCCCAGGTAGTCGAAGTAGCGGTAGAAGAAGCCGCCGACACCCGTCGCGTCCAGGTGGTACTTCTCGGTCAGGTAGGCCCGCTGCGCGGCGGTCACCGGCCGCTCCCCGGCGAGGGCCTGGATCGGGTCTCCCTGCCCGGCGAACATCAGCGCGTACACGATCAGCGTGGTCCCGAAGAAGGCGAGGACCATCTGGAGCAGCCGCCGCAGGATGAACCGGAACATGCTGGCAAGTCTGCCGAAAGCGGCCGAAATGCGTGCCAATGCGAGGGCCGGGCCACCCGGTGGGGGTGACCCGGCCCGTCAGCGGGGTGTCAGGCGCGTTCGATCTTCAGCAGGTCCACCCGGTCGAAGAGGTCCACGTGGACGTTCTTGACCTTGGTCGAGTGGCCGAAGTTGTTCTGCCCGTACCGGAGCGGGATTACCGGCATGTCCTGCGCGAGCAGGTCCTCCGCCGCCTGGTACTTCTTGATCGCCTCGTCCTCGGTCGCCGCGCGGGCGCCCTCGGCGAGCAGCTTGTCGAACTCCGGGTTGCTGTAGCCGTAGTAGTTCGACGAGCCGGTGCTGCTGTACAGCGGGCCGAGGTAGTTCTCCATGGACGGGTAGTCCATGACCCAGCCCATCCGGAACAGGCCGACCGGCTGCTTCTGCTTGACCTTGGTCAGCAGGTCCGCGAACTTCGGCTCGGCGGTGCCCACGCAGTCCACGCCCAGGTTGGCCTTGAGCTGGTTGCAGGTGGCGTCGATCCAGTCCTTGTGGCCGCCGTCGCCGTTGTAGGACAGCTCGATCTTCTTCGGGCCGCCCGCGGCCTCGTACATGGCCTTGGCCTTGACCGGATCGAACGCGCCCGCCGTACCGATGGTGTTCTCCCGGTAACCGGCGACCACCGGCGAGACGAACGAGCGGGCCGGCTGCTGCGAGTCCTTGAAGATCGACTTGGTGATCTCGTCCCGGTCGATCGCCATCGAGATCGCCTTGCGCACCTCGGGCTTGCTGAACTCCTCCTGGAACGTCGGGAAGGCCAGCACCTGCAGCGACGAGGCCGGGCTCTGCTGGAAGCGGTCGCCCAGGTCGGTCGCGGCGGTCGACAGGTTCTCGGTCGGGATTGTCTTGATCACGTCGAGGTTGTCCGACAGCACGTCCGCGTACGCAGCGGTCGGCTGCTGGTAGATGCGGAACTCGACGCCGCCGACCTTGGGCTGCTGGCCCGGGAACGCGTCGTAGCGCTCCACCTCGACCTTGGCGTCGTGCTGCCAGCTGCCCTTCATCTTGAACGGGCCCTGGCCGATCGGCGCCTGCTCGTAGCCTTCGGCGAGCACGCCCGGCGCGGAGAAGGCCGCCTTGGGCAGCGGGTAGAAGGCGGTGTAGCCGAGCATGGACTTGAAGTCCACGTACGGCTGGCTGAGCGTCACGGTGAAGGTCAGGTCGTCTACCTTCTTCAGCCCGCTCATCGTCGTCGCCTTCGGGCTCTCGCCCTGGAGGTCGTCGTAGCCGGCCACCTTCTCGAAGAAGTAGCTGGAGTTCTGGCCGTTCGGCGCGTACGCGCCGTAGTTCCAGGCGTCGATGTAGTTGTCGGCGATGACCTTCTCGCCGTTGTGGAACGTGTAGCCGGGCTTCAGCTTGATCGTCCAGACCTTGTTGTCGGACGTCGTCACCTCCTCGGCGGCCACCTCGTGCGGCTTGTTCGCCTCGTCGTAGTCGACGAGCGGGCTGAACAGGGCCGACAGGACCTGGGAGCCGCTCGTCTCGTTGGTGTTTGTCGGCACGAGGTGCTGCGGCTCGGCGATCTCGATCCGCACGGCCGCGTCGGAGTCGCCGGCACCGCCGCCGCCACCGCCCGAGCCGCAGGCCGTCAGGCCCAGCGTCACCGCGAGCGGGAGCGCGGCCCAGGCCGCGAGCCTACGAACACGCATTGGGGGTCTCCTCATCTCCTCACGCTGCGCGGTCGTCCCGGCGCTGGGTGACTCTGCGCAACGAGCGGTAACGGTAGGTCGCGATCCGGCTCGTCGACAACTAGTGCGTGGTCAACTGATGACGGATCGTGTTCGACGAGCCTTGTCGCTGCTGCCCGCGCGTGCTAAAACCCGCTTCTAACTGGTCTTTTATTCACCCTCAATGGTCCGATCGGGGCCCGGTCGAGCGCGTCTGCGACGTCCGGCCTGCCTGTCCGGTCCCTGCCTGTCCGGGTGTGTCCGGGCAGCCACGTCGCAATGGCTGGTCACTCTCCGTGATTCAGGGCACGTTGCGGAGCGTGATCGTCGGCTGTCGTCGTCCGGGCCTGCCCGCGGGCGTGAGACGATCACGGCGTGACGGCGACGATCCTGGACGGCAAGGCCACCGCGGCGGAGATCAAGGACGAGCTACGAGCCCGGGTCAAGGCGCTCGCGGAACGCGGCATCACCCCCGGCCTGGGCACCGTGCTGGTCGGGGAGGACCCCGGCTCCCAGGCGTACGTCAACGGAAAGCACCGCGACTGCGCCGAGGTCGGCATCGCCTCGCTGCGGGTCGCGTTGCCCGCAGACGCCACCCAGGAACAGCTCGACGCGGCGCTGGCCGAGCTGAACGCCGACCCGGCCTGCCACGGCTACATCGTCCAGCTGCCGCTCCCCGGTCACCTCGACACCCAGCGCGCGCTGGAGTCGATCGACCCGGACAAGGACGCCGACGGGCTGCACCCGGTCAACCTGGGCCGGCTCGTCCTCGGGTACGACGCGCCGCTGCCCTGCACCCCGCGCGGCATCGTGGAACTGCTGCGCCGGCACGACGTGCCGCTGCGCGGCGCGAACGTGGCTGTCGTCGGCCGGGGCAACACGGTCGGCCGCCCGCTGGGCCTGCTGCTCACCCGGCGCAGCGAGAACGCCACAGTGACGCTCTGCCACACCGGCACGCTCGACCTGGCCGCGCACACCCGCGCCGCCGACGTCGTCATCGTGGCTGCCGGCGTGCCCGGGCTGCTCACCGCCGACATGGTCAACCCGGGTGCGACGGTGGTGGACGTCGGCATCACACGGGTCATCGGTGAGGACGGCAAGGGCCGCTACACCGGCGACGTGGACCCGGAGGTGGCCGAGGTCGCCGGCAAGCTGGTGCCGATGCCCGGCGGCGTGGGTCCGATGACCCGGGCGATGCTGCTGACGAACGTGGTCGAACGGGCCGAGCGGGCGGGCTGACACCCACCCAGGTCATAACCGTCCGCCCCTGACCTGATCGGTGCCAGGATGGCTGATACGGTCCGGAAAACCGACTGGTATCAGGGAGTGGGACGACCATGGGTAAGAAGGTCACTGTCGTCGGCGCCGGCTTCTACGGCTCGACCACCGCACAGCGCCTGGCCGAGTACGACGTCTTCGACACCGTCGTGATCACCGACATCGTGGAGGGCAAGCCGGCGGGTCTCGCGCTCGACCTCAACCAGTCCCGCGCGGTCGAGGGCTTCGAGACCAAGGTCGTGGGCGTCACCACCGGCCCGAACGGCGAGGGCTACGAGGCCATCGAGGGCTCGGACGTCGTCGTCATCACCGCCGGCCTGCCGCGCAAGCCGGGCATGAGCCGGATGGACCTGCTGGAGACGAACGCCAAGATCGTCCGGCAGGTCGCCGAGAACGTCGCCAAGTACGCCCCGAACGCCGTCGTCATCGTGGTGTCCAACCCGCTCGACGAGATGACCGCGCTGGCCCAGCTCGCCACCCAGTTCCCGAAGAACCGGGTGCTCGGCCAGGCCGGCATGCTGGACACCGCCCGCTTCACCAACTTCGTCGCCGAGGCGCTGAGCGTGCCGGTGAAGTCGGTACGGACCCTGACGCTCGGCTCGCACGGCGACACGATGGTCCCGGTGCCGTCGAAGAGCACCGTGAACGGCAAGCCGCTGCGTGACGTCATGCCGGCCGAGCAGATCGAGGAGCTGGTCGTCAAGACCCGCAACGGTGGCGCCGAGGTCGTCGCGCTGCTCAAGACCGGTTCGGCGTACTACGCCCCGTCCGCCGCCGCGGCCCGGATGGCGAAGGCAGTGGCCGAGGACTCCGGTGCCGTCATGCCGGTCTGCGCCTGGGTCGACGGCGAGTACGGCATCTCCGGCGTCTACCTGGGCGTCGAGGCCGAGATCGGCGCCGAGGGCGTGAAGCGGGTCGTCGAGACCGACCTGGACGCCGACGAGCTGGCCGCGCTGAAGGAGGCCGCCGAGGCCGTCCGCGCCAAGCAGGGCGACGTCGCCAGCATGTGACCCCCGTCCCATCGCGCAGAGGGCCCGCCGGCTTCCGCCGGCGGGCCCTCTGCCGTCCGACCCGACCCCCCCACCCCGTCGATCATGAAGTTGGCGGCGGAAATGGAGATCGACAAGGCGGTCAACTTCATGATCGACCGGGGGTGGGAGGGGGTGGGTGGGGGGTGAAGGGTGCGGTCAGGTGGGGGGTCGCCAGGGTGGCGGGGGAGAGGGTTGTCAGCAGGGTCGTGCGGGAGTGGCGGGCTTCGTCCGGGTCCACCTCGTGGGCGTACGCCAGCTCCGGGTCGACCAACTGGATCGCGTGCACCAGCAGGTCGCCGGTGATCAGGAGGCGCTCGTCGTCCGCCTCGACCAGCACCGACTGGTGACCCGGCGTGTGGCCGGGCGTGTGCAGCAGCCGTACCCCCGGGGTGAGGGGCGTCTCGCCGTCGACCACCCGCAGCCGGCCGGCGGCGCGCAACGGCGTCAGCAGCCGGGCCGGCAGCTCCGGGTGGAACAGCTCCAGCGCGTCCAGCTCGGCCCGCTGGATCAGGTGATCGGCGTTCGGGAACAGCGCGCCGGCCCAGCCCACGTGGTCGGTGTGCAGGTGGGTGAGGACCACTGTGCGGACGTCGGCCGGGTCGATCCCGGCTTCGGCCAGCTCGGCCGGCAGCCGGCCCGGCACCGGCGCCCAGCTCGCGGCGAGCGAGTCGGCCGGGCCGATGCCGGCGTCGACAAGCGTGACCGGCCCGTCGCCGGACCGCACCGCGAACGCGCGGAACCGTAGCCACCACCTGCCGTCGTCGGTGACGGCACCAGGATCGAGCCGGTCGGCCGCCGCCCAGTGCGCCTGGGTGGCACCGGGAAACGCCTCGCCGCGGGGCTGGAAGAAGGGCCCCTCGCCGTCGGAGAGCGCGGTGACCGTGATAGACCCGATGGTGCGGCTGTGCGGCATCGGACGATGATGCCAGCGGGCCGAGGCGCGGCGCAGCCCGCTTTTCCGGCGGTCCACCCGGGCCGCCTGGGGACTGCCGGTCAGTTTCCAGTACGCTCGTACTGCTTGAGCACGTGTCCCCCGAGAGGAGCGCCGGCCGATGGCGAAGATCAAGGTAAACAACCCGGTCGTGGAGATCGACGGCGACGAGATGACCCGGATCATCTGGAAGCAGATCCGGGAGCAGCTGATCCTGCCCTACCTCGACGTCGACCTGCACTACTACGACCTGTCGATCCAGCACCGTGACGCCACCGACGACCAGGTCACGGTCGACGCCGCCAACGCCATCAAGGAGCACGGCGTCGGCGTCAAGTGCGCCACCATCACCCCGGACGAGGCCCGGGTGGAGGAGTTCGGCCTGAAGAAGATGTGGCGGTCGCCGAACGGCACCATCCGCAACATCCTCGGCGGCGTGGTCTTCCGCGAGCCGATCATCATGTCGAACGTGCCGCGGCTCGTCCCGGGCTGGACCAAGCCGATCATCATCGGCCGGCACGCGCACGGAGACCAGTACAAGGCCACCGACTTCGTCGTCCCCGGCCCGGGCACGGTGACCATCACCTACACCCCGGCCGACGGCGGCACCCCGATGGAGATGGAGGTCGCCAACTTCCCCGGCGGCGGCATCGCCATGGGCATGTACAACTACGACGAGTCGATCCGGGACTTCGCCCGCGCCTCGTTCCGGTACGGCCTGGACCGCAACTACCCGGTCTACATGTCCACCAAGAACACCATCCTCAAGGCGTACGACGGCCGGTTCAAGGACATCTTCGCCGAGGTGTTCGAGAACGAGTTCAAGGCCGAGTTCGACGCCGCCGGCCTCACCTACGAGCACCGGCTGATCGACGACATGGTCGCCGCCGCGCTCAAGTGGGAGGGCGGGTACGTCTGGGCGTGCAAGAACTACGACGGTGACGTGCAGTCCGACACCGTCGCGCAGGGCTTCGGCTCGCTCGGCCTGATGACCTCGGTGCTGCTCTCCCCGGACGGCCGCACTGTCGAGGCGGAGGCCGCGCACGGCACCGTCACCCGGCACTACCGGCAGTACCAGAAGGGCGAGAAGACCTCGACCAACCCGATCGCCTCGATCTACGCCTGGACCCGGGGCCTGGCCCACCGGGGCAAGCTGGACGGCACCCCGGCGGTCACCGAGTTCGCGAACACGCTGGAGAAGGTCATCGTGGACACCGTCGAGGGCGGCCAGATGACCAAGGACCTCGCGCTGCTCATCTCGCGGGACGCCCCGTGGCTGACCACCGACGAGTTCATGAACGCGCTCGACGAGAACCTGGCGCGCAAGCTCGCCGCCTGATCACTCCCGTCGATCACCACGGAGCCCGCCGGCACGTGCCGGCGGGCTCCGTCGTGTCCGGGTTCGGTGCGTCACCGGGTCCGGGCCGGGCTCGTTGTACCGGGTGGACGCGATGCCAGTCTCGTCCAGCCGTCCCTTCCCTTGCGGGGGGCCCTGTCCCGGGCCCCCCGCGCCCTGTTGCGGGACCCGCGCGCCCGGGTCAGGCGGTGCGGAGCAGCTCGGCGGCTCTCTCGGGGGCGATGTCGTTGATGAACACGCCCATGCCGGACTCCGACCCGGCCAGATACTTCAGCTTGTCCTTGGCCCGCCGGATGCTGAACAGCTGAAGGTGCAGGTGGCCCAGTTCCCTGTCGATCCGTACCGGCGCCTGGTGCCAGGCCGCGATGTACGGCATGGGCAGATCGAACAGCCCGTCGAAGCGGCGCAGCAGGTCCAGGTAGAGCGGCCCGAACGCGTCCCGCTCGGCGTCGTCGAGCGCCGGGATGTCCGGCACCGGCCGGTGCGGCGCCACGTGCACCTCGAACGGCCAGCGCGCCGCTGCCGGGACGTACGCGGTCCAGTGCTCGTTGCTCGTCACCACCCGCTCCCCGGAGGCGCGTTCGGTGGCCAGCACGTCGGCGTAGAGGTTGCCCCCGGTGCGGTCGGCGTACCGCCGGGCGGCGGCCAGCATGGTGCGGGTGCGCGGCGTGACGAACGGGTACGCGTAGATCTGCCCGTGCGGGTGGTGCAGCGTCACCCCGATCTCCACGCCCCGGTTCTCGAACGGGAAGACCTGCTCCACGCCGGGCAGCGCGCTCAGCGCCGTGGTGCGGTCGGCGAGCGCGTCGAGCACCGTCCGGACCCTGCGCGGGGAGAGCCGGGCGAACGAGGCGTTGTGGTCGTCGGTGAAGCAGACCACCTCGCACCTGCCGCGCCCGGGGCGTACCGGGGTGAACGGCGTGATCTCGGCCGGTTCGTCGGCCACCCGCTGGCTCAGCGACGGGAACCGGTTCTCGAACACCACCACGTCGTAGTCGGGCGCCGGGATCTCGCTGTGCCGCTCGCCCCGCGACGGGCAGAGCGGGCACTGGTCGGCCGGGGGCAGGAACGTGCGAGTCTGCCGGTGCACCGCCACCGCCACCCACTCGTCGGTCAGCGGGTCGTACCGCAGTTGCGAGGCGGGCGGGGGAGGGGGCAGGTCCCGCCGGTCCGGCTGGTCGCGGACCGCGTCGTCCCGCTCGTCGAAGTAGATCAGCTCGCGGCCGTCGACCAGCGCGATCTGCGTACGCTTCACTCCGCCCCCCTCGTCGTGGGCACCGTCACCAGCTCACCCACCCTGTCGTCGAGTACCCGTCGGGCCTCGGGTGCCAACCGGTCGTCGGTGATCAGCACGTCCGCCGCGTCCAGCGGCACGATCGACGAGATGCCGACGGTGCCCCACTTGGTGTGGTCGGCGAGCACCACCAGGCGGTCCGCTGCGGCCACGAGCGCCCGGTTCGTGTCCGCCTCCATCAGGTTGGGCGTGGTGAAACCGGCCCGTTCGCTGATCCCGTGCACGCCCAGGAAGAGCAGGTCCAGGTGCAGCGCGGCGATCGCGGCCACGGCGAGCGGACCGACGAGCGCGTCCGACGGCGTGCGGACGCCGCCGGTGAGCACCACCGTCTGGTCCGGCCGGCCACCGACGTGCAGGGCCTCCGCCACCGGAAGCGAGTTCGTGACCACGGTGAGGCCGGGCACGTCGACCAGTCGCCGGGCCAGCTCGGCGGTGGTGGTGCCGGCGGACAGCGCGATGGCGGCGCCGGGCCGGACCAGTCCCGCGGCGTGCTCGGCGATTGCGGCCTTCTCGGCGGACTGGCGGACGGACTTGGCGTGGAAGCCGGGCTCGTCGGTGGAGCCGGGACCGGCCGGTGTCGCGCCGCCGTGCACCTTGGCGAGCAGGCCCGCCTCGTGCAGCGTGTCCAGGTCGCGCCGGATGGTCATGTCGGAGACGCCGAACTCGGCCGCCAGCTCGGTGACCCGGACGCCACCGGCGCGGCGCAGTCGTTCCAGGATGGCCGTCTGCCGCTGCCGCGCCAGCATCCCCGGCTCACCTCCGCGCCTCACCGACTCACGTGGGCACTCCACGCGGTCGAACGTGTTCCAACAAAGACGAACACTACCGCGCAGCTACGCCTATGCGAAACCGCCGCCGTCCGGAAGGCCGGACGGCGGCGGTCGAGGTGCTCGCAGGCCGGACGCGTCCGGCGTCAGGAGATCAGGCGGGCTGGAGGCGGGGCTCCACCCAGCCGGTCTCGGTGAGGTGCTCCATCACCTTCCCGATGGCCTCCTCGACGCTCAGATCCGAGGTGTCGACCACCAGGTCGGCGTCGGTGGGCTCCTCGTACGGGTCGTCGATGCCAGTCATCCCGGTGATCAGGCCGGCCCGGGCGCGGGCGTACAGGCCCTTGCGGTCGCGCTGCTCGCAGACCGCGAGCGGCGTCGCCACGTGGACCAGCAGGAACCCCGCCCCGGCCGTCTCGGCCATCTCCCGGGCGGTGGCGCGAGCCGCCGCGTACGGCGCGATCGGGCAGCAGATGCCGACGCCCCGGTGCCGGGCGATCTCCGCCGCCACCCAGCCGATCCGGCGGACGTTGAGATCCCGGTCGGCCTTGCTGAACCCCAGCCCGGCGGAGAGTTCCCGCCGCACCACGTCGCCGTCGAGCAGCGTGATGGTGCGGTCGCCCTGCTCGCGGAGCACGTCGGCCAGCCCGCGCGCGATGGTCGACTTGCCCGAGCCGGACAGGCCGGTCAGGAAAATCACCAGGCCCCGGTGCCGCCGCGGCGGGCGCGCCCGGGACAGTTCCTTCGCCACCGCCGGCGGCGTGTGCCACTCGGGCAGCGGGAAGCCCCGGTCCAGCAGGTCGTCGATCTCCCGCGTGCTCAGCGCCAGCCGCCGGTTGCGCGGCGGGATGTCCTCACGCCAGCGCCACTGCCCGTCCCGGTTGTCGTAGGCCAGCTCGCGGGGCACCAGCACGCGCAGGCCGGCGCCGGAGAGCATGCCCTCGGTGGACAGCAGGTGGGTCACCCCGTACGCGGCGGCGACCCGGGCCCGCAGCAGCGCGTCGCTGATCTCGTCGCGCCGCCGGGCCAGCGGCACCGCCACCAGCGTCGCCGGGGGCATCCGGTCGCGCGCGGCGAACACGCTGCGCACCAGCGCCTCGGCCGGCAGCCCGGCGATCGACTCCTCGCCGATCGGGATCATCACCAGCAGGTGCGCGCCGAGCGTACGGGCCGCATGCGCGATCTGCGCCAGCTGCGGCCGGTGCAGCGGACGGTCGGCGAACACGCCGAGCACCCGGCCCGGCGGCAGCAGTCCGCGTACCTCGTCGGGGCCGCGCCGCAGCCGCTGGAACGGCCCGTGGCCGCCGTCGCCCAAGCGGCGCACCGCGCCACCGACACCCACCATGCCCTCGCGGCCCGGCCAGACGTCGGTCACGTCCATCGCCGCCACCGGTGCGCCCTCACCGTCGGTGAGCACCACCGCGCGGCGGGCCGGGTCGGCCGGGTCCAGCCCGTCGGCGAGCGCCGCCGGCACCTGGAGCGTCACCGGCACCGGCCACGGCGTGCCGTCGGCCAGCCGGCCGCGCCGGTTCAGCGAGGCCAGGTCGGCCCGGCTCATGAAACCGGTGAGCGGTGCGTACGCCCCACTCAGCAACAACTGGAGATCGGCCAGCTCAGCGGGTCTGGGCGCGTACGACGGCGCATCCCGCAGAACGTCCTCGGGCAGCAGCCACCCGTTGCTCATCGAACCCCCAACTCACCGGCCGGCACACAGTTTCGCAGCCCACCGGCGATCGGTCGAGAGCGCCACCCGGCCTCCCGGTGATCGCGTGTCCGGCGACGGTGCCGAGGGCGAACCGGGGTCATCGAATCCTAACGGCGAGCGGCGGCCGGCCGATCGTGCGAACGGCTGCCGGCGCGCGCCGACCGGCCGAGCGCGCGGTCCCGGATCCGCCGGACCGCGCGACGGATCCGGGACGGGAGCCGGCGCGAGTCCTCCACCCGGGGCGGGCCGCCGTCAGCCGCGCAGTGCACCACGAGCGGCAGGCGGACGTCCGGCGCCCAGCCGGCCTGGATCACCCGGGCCCGGACCTCCCAGGTGCCCCGGGTCCGGCCACCGTTGAGTTCCGCGAAGTCGACGCTGGCGGTGCTGCGGTGGCGCACCTCGCCGGTGTCGGCCCGCTCGGTGGTGGCGGCCACCGGCAGGAAGAACTCCTCCCGGGTCTCCCGCCGGCGGACGACGACGTCGGTCCGCGCCCCGCCGGCCCGCATCACGACCCCGGCCGGCACCGCGTCGGCCACCGGGAGCACCGGCAGCCCCTGGTCGTCGAAGCGCAGCGGCTCGTCACCGGCGCGCAGGTGGGCGTCGACGGTGACGGTCAGCGTCCGCCCCTGGACCCGCCATCCGCCGACCGAGACGTGGGCCCGGACGCTCACCTCCCACTCCGCCAGCCGGCGCAGGTCCGCCACCCGGCCCTGCGCGGCGAGGTGCGCGATCACCTGGAACATCGGCGGCAACCCGGCGACCGCCTCCGGCGTGAAGCGCTCCTCGACGAGCCGGCCCACCTCGCCGGCCACCTGATCGGCCCACTGCTCCGGTGCGCTCAGCAGGGTCTGCCCGCGCAGCCGGCTCAGCATCTCCTTGCGCAGCCAGCGCCGCTGCAGGCGGAGGCGGGTCGCGACGGGCGACCGGTTCGCGTCCACGATGTCCAGCGCCTCCCGCAGCGCCGCGTAGTACTCGGCCGGGTCCATCCGGGTGGCGGTGACGTTGCCCGCGTCCGCCCGGCGGACGTGGTGGTAGCAGGGGTGATCGGCCAGTACGCAGACGCGCCCCGCAAGCAGGTAGGCCGCCGCCATCAGCCGGTGGTCCTCCAGGCGGCGCGGGTGGCCTTCCGGGAACCGCAGCCCGTGCCGGTCCAGGAAGGACCGCCGGAACAGCGCGTGGCAGGTCATGCTGTCGGCCAGTGGCGCGTTCGCCAGCGTGACGCCGAACCGGTTCTCCCGGAACAGCTCCCGCGGTACGCCCCGCCGGTGCCCGATCATCCGCCCGATGACGATGTCCGCGTCGTGTTCCCGGGCACAGGCGTGCAGGCGGGCCAGCGCCTCGTCGCCGAACCAGTCGTCGTCGTCGGCGAAGAAGACGTACTCGCCACGCGCCTGCTCCAGCCCTCGGTTGCGCGGGTGCGACGGCCAGCCCGAGTGCTCCAGGTGCAGGACCCGTACGTGCGGGTCGGCGGCGGCCAGCTCGTCCAGGCGCTGCGGGGTGCCGTCGGTCGATCCGTCGTCGGCGAAGATCACCTCGTACGAACCGGGCGGCAGCCCCTGCTTCGGCAGCGAAGCGACGAGCGGATCGAGGTTCGCGCCGCAGTTGTACGTGGGCACCACCACGCTCACCATGGTCCGGTCCGTACCGTCGGTCATGCCGCCCCCCGTCGAGTCGCCTCACCCGGTGGCAGCATCCCGGAGCGGTCGCCACCCCGCTACCCCGTTCCCGCCACCTAGGGGCTGCGAGGGCCGAGGATCAGGGGATCGCAGGGGTCAGGAGCGGCTCCGGCGAGGCGCCGGAGTTCTACGCTGAACGGCGTGACACTGCTCGCGACCGAGTCGCTGACCAAGACGTACGGAGGCCGGGTCACCGCGTTGGCCGACCTCACCGTGTCGGTCGAGCCGGGGATCATCGGGCTGGTGGGCGCGAACGGCGCCGGCAAGTCCACTCTGATCAAGATCCTGCTGGGTCTGCTCCCGCCGACCAGCGGCCGGGTACAGGTGCTCGGCCTCGACCCCACCACCGACCCCGCCGCGGTCCGTGCCCGGGTCGGCTACATGCCCGAGCACGACGCCCTCCCGCCCGACCTGTCCGCCGCCGAGCTGGTCACCCATCTGGGCCGGATCAGCGGGCTGCCGCGCACCGTCGCCCGGGAACGGGCCTCCGAGGCGCTGCGCCACGTCGGTCTGCACGAGGAGCGGCACCGGGCCGTCGGTGGCTACTCCACCGGCATGAAGCAGCGGGTCAAGCTCGCCCAGGCGCTCGTACACGATCCCGATCTGCTGTTGCTCGACGAGCCGACGAACGGCCTCGACCCGGCCGGCCGGGACGCCATGCTCGCGCTGATCCACCGGATCGGCACCGAGTTCGGCATCTCGGTGGTGGTCTGCTCGCACCTGCTCGGCGAGGTGGAGCGGATCTGCGACACGCTCGTCGCCATCGACGGCGGCCGGCTGCTGCGCGCCGACCGGGTGTCCGCCATGACCACCGCCACCGACGTGCTCGCCGTCGAGGTGAGCGAGGGCACGGACGACCTGGCCGCCCGGCTCGCCGCGCTCGACCTGCCGGTGACCCGCGACGGGCGACTGCTGCTCGTCCCGCTCGCCGACGACGCCACCTACGACCAGATCCTCGGCGCGGTCGCCGAGCTGGACCTGCCGCTGCACCGGCTGGACCAGCGGCGGCACCGGGTGGCCGAACTCTTCGCCGCGAGGGAGCCCAGCCATGTCTGACGCGACCGGGGTCATCCACGACATCGGCTACCAGCGCTACACCGGCCCGCGGCTCGGCCGCCGGCAGGTCTTCGGCGCGCTCTACCTGCACGGCGTGCGTACCGTCTTCGGGCTGGGCCGCAGCGCCAAGGCCAAGATCTTCCCGTGGCTCGTCGTCTCCGTGGTGACAGTGGTGGCCGCCGGGGTGACCGCGGTGCGCAGCCAGATCGGCGAGGTGGTGATGACGTACGCCCAGTTCGCCGACGCGATGAGCTGGCTGGTCATCTTCTTCGCCGCGGTGGCCGCGCCCGAGCTGGTCTCCCGCGACCTGCGCAGCGGCGTGCTGCCGCTGTACTTCTCCCGGCCGCTGCCGCGCGGCGACTACGCCCTGTCCAAGCTGCTGGCGCTCGTCACCGCGCTCTGGCTGCTGCTCGGCGGCCCGCAGCTGGTGATGTTCCTCGGCGCCGCGTTCACCACGAAGCGGGGTATCGGCGGGGTGTGGGACGAACTGCTCGACCTGCTGCCCGGGCTGCTCTACGCCGGGCTGTGGGCGGTGGTGTTCGCCTCGATCGCCCTGCTCGTCGCCTCGCTCACCGGCAAGCGCGCGTTCGCCGCCGGCGGCATCGTGGCGGTCTTCCTGATGACCACGCCGGTCGTCGGCGTGCTGTCCATCCTGCCCTCGCAGACGATCAACGAGCTGGCCTTCGTGGCCTCCCCGCCGACGCTCGTCGGGGGCGTGGGCAACTGGGCGCTCGGCGACCGGCTGACCCAGGGACGGGGTGGCATGCCGATCGGCGACTTCGGGCCGGTCTACGCCGTGGTGGCCGTACTGCTGGTCGCCGCCTGCGTCAGCCTGCTGCTCCTGCGATACCGGAAGGTGGCCGCCCGATGACGGCGATCAGCACCCAGTCGACGGCCGGCGCGCCCGCCGCCGCGACGAGCACGCTCGACCTGGCCGGTGTCTCCCGCTGGTACGGCAACGTGGTGGCGGTGAACGACGTCACCATGCGGCTCGGCCCCGGCGTGACCGGCCTGCTCGGCCCCAACGGCGCCGGCAAGACCACGCTGCTGCACATGATGGCGGGCTTCCTGTCCCCGTCGCGGGGGACCGTGACGCTGGACGGGGAGCCGACCTGGCGCAACCCCGCCGTCTACCGGCGGCTCGGCCTGGTCAGCGAGCGCGAGGCGGTGCACACGTTCCTCAGCGCGTACGAGTTCGTGCTCGCCAGCGCCAAGCTGCACCGGCTGCCCGACCCGGAGGCCGCCACGAAGCGGGCGATCGAGCTGGTCGAGATGGAGGACGCGCAGACCCGGCGGATCGGCACCTACTCCAAGGGCATGCGGCAGCGCACCCGGGTCGCCGCCGCGCTCGTGCACGACCCGCAGGTGCTGCTGCTCGACGAGCCGTTCAACGGGATGGACCCGCGCCAGCGGCTGCACATGATGGCGCTGCTGCACCGGCTCGGCGACGCGGGGCGGACCATCCTGTTCAGCTCGCACATCCTGGAGGAGGTCGAGCAGGTCTCCGGCACGGTCCAGGTGATGGTGGCCGGCCGGCTCGCCGCCTCCGGCGACTACCGGACCATCCGCCGCCTGATGACCAACCGGCCGCACGTGTTCGCGGTCCGCTCCACCGACGACCGGGCGCTGGCGGTGGCGCTGATGGCCGAGGCGTCGGTCTCCGGCGTCGAGCTGGGCCGTACCGGCCTGACCGTCAAGGCCGGCGACTACGGCGCGTTCACCCGGGCACTGCCCCGGATCGCGCTCCGGCACGGCATCCGGGTCCGGCAGCTCCTGCCGGAGGACGAGTCGCTGGAGAGCGTCTTCTCGTATCTGGTGGAGGCATGATGTCGACAGTCACCTGGATCACCGCGCGTGGCCTGTTCGGCCGGAGCCGGTTCCTCATGCTGCTGCCGTTGCCGCTGGTCCTGATCGGCCTGGCAGTGCTCTGCCGGTCGCTCGGCGTCGACCCGGGCCAGTGGGGCCCGCCGGTGCTCGTCGGCCTCGGCCTCGCGGTGGTGCTGCCGGTGGTGGCCCTGATCGTGGGCACCGGCGTGCTCGGCGCGGAGATCGACGACGGTACCGTCGTGCACATCCTCACCAAGCCGCTGCCGCGCTGGCAGATCGTGCTGCCGAAGCTGGCGGTCGCGGCCGGCGTCACAGCGGTCACCGTCGGCGTCCCGATCTACGTCGCGGGCGTGCTCGCCGATTCGGTACGCCTCGGACTCGCTCTGGTCGCCGCCTCGGCGGCGGGCGCGCTGGCGTACTCGGCGCTGTTCCTGGCGCTGAGCCTGGTGACCCGGCGGCCGGTGCTGCTCGGCCTGGTCTACGTGCTGATCTGGGAAGGGCTGCTGGGCCGGTTCGTCGGCGGCACCCGGGTGCTGTCGATCCAGCAGTGGGTGATCGCCCTGGCCGACCGGATGGCGCCGACGCCGCTGCTCGGCACCACCGTCTCGGTGCCGGTCGCGGCGGTGCTCACCGCCCTGGTGGCGGTCGGGTTCACCGTGCTGGCGATCGACCGCCTGCGCTCGTTCAGCGTGGCCGGCGAGACGAGCTGAACTGCGGGGCGGAACCCGTTCTCCGGTACGAGCGCCGGAAAACGGGTTCTGCCCTGCCGTGTCCGGTCTGTTAGTTTGCGGCGGCTACGAACACCGACACGGGGAGACACATTGCGTTCGGCTCGACTCGCCCTGCTGGCCCCAGCCGCGGTGGCGCTGATCGTCATGTCCGGCTGCGACGGCGGCGACGACAAGCCCTCGGCCGGGCCGGCGGCGCCGTCCGTACCCGCCGCCACCTCCGTGCCGCCGGTGACCCCGGCGCCGGCGGGCCTCGACGAGGCCACCAGGAAGACCTGCGCGACGGCGGAGAAGGACATCACGGCCGCCCTGAAGGAGGTGGCCGAGGCGGAGAAGATCGGCCCGCCGGCCGGCCACTCGGCGGTCAGCGCCCAGTACTCGGCGGGCGCGGCCACGCTCTACACGCACGCCTTCACCAGCAGCGACGAGGTGAACGCCGCGGTGAAGGGGGTCGCCACCGCCATGACCGACCTCGCCGACACCTGGGCCAAGGCGCCGGGTAAGGCGCCGAGCAAGGCGGATCTCACCGCCGCCCGGGACAAGCTCAAGGCGGCCTGCGCGGCTGACTGAGGCATGCACCGCCGAGGGGCGGCCGGCGTCACGCCGGCCGCCCCTCGCTGTCAGAACGCGCAGGCGACGACCAGTTCGGTGGTGCGGTCGGGCAGCAGGTCCAGCTTCGCGATCCGGCCCGCCGCGCGCAGGTCGTCGGCGACGGTGCCGAGCTGCTCCAGCACGGCTGCCGGCCCGAGCGCCTCGGCCAGCGGCACGTCCGCCTTCATCGACAGCTTCCGTTCCGACTTGGCGCGGCGCACCTGACCCAGCGCGTCAGCGGCCAGCCGCAGCAGTTCCGGGTCACCCGGCGCCTCCATCGCGCGGCCCACCTCGTACGTGGTCGGCCACGGCGCGCGGTGCACCGACCCGTACCGCCACCACGACCAGACCTCCTCGGTGACGAACGGCAGCACCGGCGCGAACAGGCGCAACTGCACCGACAGTGCGGTCGCCAGCGCCGCCCGGGCCGAGTCGGCGGCCGGCCCGGTGCCGTAGGCGCGTTCCTTCACCAACTCGATGTAGTCGTCGCAGAACCGCCAGAAGAACGCCTCCGTGGCCATCAGGGCGGCCGTGTGGTCGTACCCGTCGAAGGCGGTGGTCGCGGTCGCGACCACGCCGGACAGATCGGCGAGCATCGCGGTGTCGAGCGGTTGGGTCGCCGCGGCCCGCAGTTCGTCGGCGGCACCCAGCCCGAGCGCGAACCGTGACGCGTTCAGCAGCTTGGTGGCCAGCCGGCGCCCCACCTTGACCTGGGCCGGGTCGAAGGCGAGGTCCATGCCCGGCTTGCCGTTGGCGGCCCAGTAGCGGACCGCGTCGGATCCGTTCTGCTCCAGCAGCGCCATCGGCGTGACCACGTTGCCCTTGGACTTCGACATCTTCTTGCGGTCCGGGTCGAGGATCCAGCCGGAGAGCACAGCGGTGTGCCACGGCAGCGTGCCGTGCTCCAGGTGGGAGCGGGCCACCGTGGCGAACAGCCAGGTCCGGATGATGTCGTGCCCCTGCGGGCGCAGGTCCATCGGGAAGACCCGGGCGAACAGGTCCGGGTCGGTCTCCCAGCCGCCGACGATCTGCGGGGTCAGCGACGAGGTGGCCCAGGTGTCCAGCACGTCCGGGTCGCCGGTGAAACCGCCCGGCTCGCCGCGCTGCGACTCCTCGTATCCGGGCGGCGGCTCGCTCGTCGGATCGATCGGGAGCGTCGCCTCGTCCGGTGTGAGAGGGTGGGACCAGTCCGGCTCGCCAGTGTCGTCGAGCCGGTACCACACCGGCACCGGCACGCCGAAGAACCGCTGCCGGCTGACCAGCCAGTCACCGGTGAGGCCGCCCACCCAGTGCTCGTAGCGGTGCCGCATGTGCTCCGGCACCCAGCGCAGCTCCCGCCCCCGGGCCAGCAGATCTTCGCGCAGGTCCGCGTCGCGGCCGCCGTTGCGCAGATACCACTGCCGGGTCGAGACGATTTCCAGCGGCCGGTCGCCGCGCTCGTAGAACTTCACCGGGTGGGTGATCGGGCGCGGCTCGCCGACCAGGTCGCCCGCGTCCGCGAGCAGCTCCACGAGCGTCCGCCGGGCGCCGTTCACCGTCTGCCCGGCCAGTGCCGCGTAGGGCTCCGCCGGCACGCCGGTCGGCGGCTCCGGCAGCAGGCGTCCGTCCCGGCCGATCACCACGCGGGTGTCCAGCCGCAGCTCACGCCACCAGGTCACGTCGGTCAGGTCACCGAACGTGCAGACCATCGCGATGCCCGTGCCCTTGGCCGGGTCCGCCAGCGGGTGCGCGCGCACCGGCACCTCGACCCCGAACACCGGGGTACGCGCAGCGGCGCCGACCAGGTCCGCGTACCGCTCGTCGTCGGGGTGGCAGACGAGCGCCACGCAGGCCGGCAGCAGTTCCGGGCGGGTGGTGTCGATCAGCACCTCGCGGCCGTCCGGTCCGGTGAACCGCAGCCGGTGGTACGCGCCCGGCCGCTCCCGGTCCTCCAGTTCCGCCTGCGCGACGGCGGTGCCGTACCCGACGTCCCACAGCGTCGGCGCCTCGGCCTGGTACGCCTCACCCCGGGCCAGGTTGCGCAGGAACGCGCGCTGGCTGGCCGCACGGGCCGCCGACCCGATCGTGGTGTACGTCAGCGACCAGTCCACCGACAGCCCGAGCCGCCGCCACAGCGCCTCGAACGCCTTCTCGTCCTCGACAGTGAGCAGTTCGCACAGCTCGATGAAGTTGCGCCGGGAGATCGGCGTCGGGTTCTTCCGGGCCGCGTCGTCCACAGGTGCGGCCGGCGGGCGCCAGCCCCCGTCGTACGGCAGCGCCGGATCGGGGCGCACGCCGTACACGTTCTGCACCCGGCGTTCGGTGGGCAGCCCGTTGTCGTCCCAGCCCATCGGGTAGAACACGGTCCGCCCGCGCATCCGCTGGAACCGGGCCACCGTGTCGGTGTGCGTGTACGAGAAGACGTGCCCCATGTGCAGCTCGCCCGACACGGTCGGCGGGGGAGTGTCGATCGCGTATACGTCCGACCGCTCCTTCGTGCGGTCGAACGCGTACGTGCCGTCGGACTGCCAGCGGCGGGCCCAGGTCTCCTCGAGGCCGTCCAGGCTCGGACGCTCGGGGACGCCGCCGCGGGCGCTCCTCGTGGTGTCGGTCATCAGCCGATGGTAGGCAGCGCGCCCGTCGCACTCCACGACTTTCCCCACCCCGCGCGTCCCCGCGGGAGAGCTAGAGGAGGGAGTCGCGCCACTGGCGGTGCAGGGCGGCGTAGCGGCCGTCGGCGGCGATCAGCTCGGCCGGCGGGCCGTCCTCCACGATCCGGCCGTCGTCGAGCACCAGCACCCGGTCCGCGGTCTCCACTGTGGAAAGGCGATGGGCGATCACCAGGGCGGTGCGGTCGCGCAGCACGTTGTGCAGCGCCCGCTGCACCAGCCGTTCGGTCGGCACGTCGAGCGACGAGGTCGCCTCGTCCAGGATCAGCACCCGGGGATCGGCGAGGAACGCCCGGGCGAACGCGACGAGTTGCCGCTGCCCGGCGGAGAGCCGTCCGCCACGCCGGTGCACGTCGGTGGCGTACCCGTCGGGCAGCGCGGCGATGAAGTCGTGCGCGCCGATCGCCCGCGCGGCCGCGACCACCGCCTCGTCGTCGGCGTCGGGACGGCCGAACCTGATGTTGTCGGCCACGGAACCGCTGAACAGGTGGGTCTCCTGGGTCACCAGCACCACCGCCCGGCGCAGCTCGGCATCGGCCAGGTCGCGCAGGTCCACCCCGTCCAGCCGGACCGCGCCCGCGTCCGGGTCGTGGAAGCGGGCCACCAGCTTGGCGACTGTCGACTTCCCGGCGCCGGTCGGCCCGATCAGCGCCACTGTCTGCCCCGGCGGCACGGTCAGGTCGAGGCCGGACAGGATCGGCGTCCGGCGGCGGTAGCCGAAGTCGACGGCACGGAAGGTCACCGCCCCGCGCGGCGGACCGGCCGGCAGCGGCACCGGCTGCGCCGGTTCGGCCACCGCCGGACGCTCGTCCAGCACCCCGGCCAGCTTCTCCAGCGCGGCGGTCGCCGACTGGAGCGAGTTGTAGAACTGGCTCAGCTCCTCCATCGGTTCGAAGAACCGGCGCAAATAGAGCAGGAACGCGGCGAGCACGCCCACCTCGACGCCGCCGCCCAGCACCCGCCAGCCGCCGTACCCGAGCACCACCGCCGCGGTCAGGTTGCCGATCAGCCGGATGCCCGGCGAGTAGATCGCGATCAGCCGGAACGCGCTCAGGCTGGAGCGCCGGTAGTCGTCGTTCACCGCGCCGAAGATGCGGTCGTTGCGGTCCTCCCGCCGGTACGCCTGCACGGCCCGGATCCCGCGCAGCGACTCGACGAAGTGCACGATGACCAGCGCCACCGCCTCCCGGGTGCGCCGGTACGCCCCGGCCGACGCGCGGGCGAACCAGCGCGACAGCACGAACAGGAACGGGAAGGCGAGCAGCGTCACCGCCGCCAGTGGCAGGTCCAGCCAGAGCAGGATGCCCGCCACCGACAGCACGGAGAGCCCGGCCATCACCAGCTTGTCGATGCCGCCGTCGACCAGCTCGGCGATCGACTCCAGGTCGCTGGTCAGCCGGGACACCATCCGCCCGGACGTGTAGCGCTCGTGGAACCCGACGTCGAGGCGCAGGAAGTGCCCGTACACCCGACGGCGCAGGTCCAGCAGGACGGCCTGGCCGATCCGGGCGGCGAGGGTGAGGAACGCGCGCCGGGCCGCGTACTCGATCGCGGTGGCGACCACGAACGCGGCGGCGACGGCGATCAGCGGGCCGGGGTCCCCGGCCCGCAGCGGCCCGATGCCCCTGTCGATGCCGAGCATGACCAGGTACGGCCCGGACATCGCGGCGGCGTTCTGGGCCAGCAGCAACACCACCGCCAGCCCGAGCGCACGCCGGTGCGGGCGGAGCAGCAGCCGCAGCAGCAGCCGGCTGCGGGCGCGCAGCCTGGTCACCGCCTCCGGGGACGAGTCCTCGGCCCGGCTGCGGTCGGCGTCCGGGTCGGTGGCCCGCCCACGCCAGCGCGACAGGTCGTCACCGTCGCCGTGGCGCGCGCCGGTCGACCCGTCACCGCTGCGCGCGTCCCGGGGCCTGGGTACCCGCGGCGCGCGGCCGGTCACGAGCGCACCAGGCCGAGGCCGTCGCTCCGGCGCTCCGGCTCGGCGGACAACACCGCCCGGTAGGCGGGCACCCGGGCCAGAAGCTCCGAGTGGGTGCCGACGGCGACGATCCGGCCGTCGTCGAGCAGGGCCACCCGGTCCGCCAGCGCCACCGTCGACGGACGGTGCGCCACCAGCAGGGTGGTGGTCGCGGTGTCCCGCAGCACCCGGCGCAGGGCCGCCTCGACGAGCGCCTCGGTGTGCACGTCGAGCGCGGACAGCGGGTCGTCGAGCACCAGCACCGCGGGCCGGCCGAGGACCGCACGCGCCAGCGCGAGGCGCTGCCGCTGGCCGCCGGACAGCGACAGCCCCTGCTCACCGACCCGGGTGGCGAGCCCCCACGGCAGCTCGTACGCGAAGTCCGCCTGGACCAGCGTCAGCGCGGCGCGGACCTCGTCCTCGCTCGCGTCCGGCCGGCCCAGCGTGAGGTTCTCCCAGATCGACATGGAGAACAGCGTCGGCTCCTCGAACGCCACGGCGACGAGCCGGCGCAACGAGTCCAGCCGCAGGTCACGTACGTCGTAGCCGTCGAGCGTGATCCGGCCGCCGGTCACCTCGTGCAGCCTGGGGACCAGCGACAGCAGCGTGCTCTTGCCGCAGCCGGTGACGCCGACCAGCGCCATCGTCTCGCCCGGCTCGACCGCCAGGTCGAGGTCGCGCAGCACCGGGCCGGACGTGCCGGGGTAGCGGAAGCGGACCCCCTCGAAGCGGAGCCGGCCGCGCACCTCGCCCCGGTCGAGCGACCGGGCGTGCGGGGCGTCCACGATGGTCGGCGGCGTGTCCAGCACCTCCTGGATCCGGTCGGCGGCGGTCGCGGCCTCCTGGCCGTTGGCGATGATCCAGCCCAGCGACTGCACCGGCCAGATCAGCATGAGCTGAAGGCTGACGAACGCGACCAGCTCCCCGATGGACAGCACGCCGTCGGCGACCGCTGCGGCGCCGGCCACCAGGACCGCGCCGAGCGTCAGGTTGGGTACCAGGTCGAACAGCGCGGAGGTCCGCGCCAGCAGCCGGGCCTTGCCGATCCCGGTGTCGTGCAGCCGGCGCGCGCCGACCGCGAACCGGGCCGCCAGTTCCGGCCCGCGCCCGTACGCCCGCATGGTGCGCAACCCCAGCGCGGTCTCCTCGACCAGTGTGGCGACGTCGCCCTGCTGGTCCTGCATGCGGCGTGACGCCGCGTGGTAGTGGCGCGCGAAGCGGCGGCTGATCAGGAACAGCGGTACGGCGCTGGCCGCGACCAGCAGCCCCAGCCACTGGTGCAGCCGGATCAGCAGCGCCACCACCGCCGCGTACGTGACCAGGTTGAGCACCAGGAACAGCAGCCCGAAGGAGAGGAACCGCCGGATCACCGACAGGTCGCTGGTGATCCGGGACAACAACTGGCCGGACTGCCAGCGGTCGTGGAAACCGGCCGGAAGCCGTTGCAGGTGGGCGTAGATGTCGGCGCGGATGGCGGCCTCCATGCCGACCGAGGACGACGACTGCGTCCAGCGGCGGATGAAGATGAGGACCGCCTCGGCCACACCGAGCAGCAGCGCGAGCGCGCCGAGCCGGAGCAGCCCGGCCTCGTCGTGCCGGGCCACCGGCCCGTCCACCACCCGCTGCACCACCAGCGGCACGGCCAGGCTCGCCGCGGTGGCCGCCAGCGCCGCGATCAGCAGCCAGGCGAACTCCATCGCGTACGGGCGCAGGTAGGGCCGCAGCCGCCAGAGGTTGCGCAGCGGCTGGGACCGGGCGCCGGTATGCGCCGCGGGGTTGCCGTCGCTGGACGCGGGCACTACCCGACGGTAGCCCCCGGGGGTGACAGTCCTGCTGTCAGCTAGCCGTCACCCGTCCCTCATGCCCGAGAAGCCACTTCTTCACGTCCAGCCCCCAGCGGTATCCACCCAGCGTGCCGTCGGTGCGCAGCACCCGGTGGCAGGGCACGAACAGCGCGGCGGCGTTGCGCGCGCAGGCCGCCGCGGCGGCCCGGATCGCCGCCGGTCGCCCGGCCAGCGCGGCGAACCCCGTGTAGGTGACCGGGTCGCCGGGCTTGACGTCGCGCAGCACCTGCCAGGCGTGCGTCAGGAATGCGCCGCCGGTGTGCTGCTCCACCGCTACCGCATCGATGGCGGCCAGGTCACCGTCCAGATAGGCCCGTACGGCGGCGGTCACCGGGCCGAGGTCGGCCCGTTCCCGCAGTTCGCCGCGCAGGCTCGGATGGATCAGCGGCAGCAGGACCGCCGGGTCGGCGGTGAAGCCCGCCGCGCGTACCGCCCCGTCGGGGCCGGCGAGCACGCTCAACGGGCCGGCGGGAGTGTCGATGACGGTGCTGTCCACAGTGCTCATGCTGCTCTCCAGAGTCGGATGGTCGCGTACGACCGCCAGGGGCGCCAGCGGTCGGCGTACGCGGACAGGGTCTTCGGGTCGTCGGACAGGCCGAGCGCCGCTGCGCCACGGCGTACGCCCAGGTCGGTGGCGAGCGCGACATCGGGGTCGCCGAGTGCGCGCATGGCCAGGTAGCCGGTGGTCCACGGGCCGATGCCGGGCACCGCGGCCAGGAGCCGGACCGTCTCCTCCCGGTCGCCTCCGGGTTCCAGGTCGAGTTCGCCGTCGGCGACCGCGCGGGCCAGCGCGCGGAGCGTCTCCCGGCGGGCCGCCGGCATCCGGAACGCCGTGTCCGGCGCCGCGAGCACCTCCGCCGGACCGGGGAACGCCACCAGACCGTCCGCCGGATCGTCGGCGGCCGCCCCGCTCGCCGCCCGGGTGGCGGAGAGCAGGCGGGTGAGCGTGGTCCGCGCCGAGGCCAGCGAGACCTGCTGGGTGGCGACGGCGCGGACGGCCAGCTCGAAACCGTCGACCGCGTGCGGCAGCCGGACGCCGGGCTCGGCCGCGACGGCCGGTGCCAGCGCCGGGTCGGCGGCCAGGGTGGCGTCCACCGCCACCGGGTCGGCGTCCAGGTCGAGCAGGCGGCGGCAGCGGGCCACCGCGGGGGCCAGGTCGCGCATGTCGGCCAGCCGCAGCGTCGCGTCGATGTGGCCGTCGGCGGGGGTCAGCGCCACCGTGGCGGGACCGTGCGGCAGGCGCAGCCCCCGGTGGTAGGTGCCGTCGCGGACCACCTCGACGCGGGGCAGCGCGCGCAGCGCGAGGAAGTCCAGCAGCGCGCCCGCGTGCAGCGGGGGCCGGTAGGCCAGCCGCAGCGAGAGCGTGCCCGCACCGGTGGCAGCGGCCGGGCCACGACGGCCGGCCCGCAGCTCGGACGGGGTGCCGCCGTAGACCTCGCGGACCGTGTCGTTGAACTGCCGGACACTGCCGAACCCGGCGGCGAAGGCCACCTCGGCCAGGCCGAGGCCAGTGGTCTCGATCAGGATCCGGGCGGTCTGCGCGCGCTGGGCCCGGGCCAGCGCCAGCGGGCCGGCACCCAGCTCGGCCCGGAGCATCCGGTGCAGGTGCCGCTCGGTGTAGCCCAGCCGGGTGGCCAGCCCGGGCACGCCGTCCCGGTCCACCACGCCGTCGGCGATCAGCCGCATGGCGCGGCCGACCAGGTCGGCCCGGACGTCCCACTCGGGCGAGCCCGGTGCCGCGTCCGGCCGGCACCGGCGGCACGCCCGCAGCCCGGCCCCCTGCGCGGCGGCGGCGGACGGGAAGAACCGGACGTTGCGCCGCTTAGGCGTCATCGCCGGACAGGACGGCCGGCAGTAGATCCCGGTCGACGTCACACCGGTGTAGAACCAGCCGTCGAACCGCGGGTCGCGGCTGTCGACGGCTCGGTAGCACCGCTCGAAGTCCAGTTCCATGCCACGATCCTGCCTCGCAGCTCCCGGGCTCGGCTGGCGGGATTCAGACATGACGTGCGGGAGTCGCGCCAGCCCGGGGAAGTGGCGGTGTCCCCGGCCCCGGGACGGCACCACTCCGCCGAGGTGGCGTGGATCATGGCCGGCGGACCCGAGAAAGTGTCGTAAGTGGTCGGTAGCGTCCCGCCACCAACTCAAGAAGAGGTGCGGGGCATGGCGAGCGTGGCCGGGCGGGGTGTCCGCTGATGCGATCGGGGCGAGCACCGTTGGACGCCGCGGTGGTGGAGGGCTTCTACGAGCGGATGCGGGTGGTGGCGCCGGCCGCGTACGGCGCGATCGAGCGTGATCGGGCCGGTGACCCCGGTCGCCCCTTCGCGGACACCGCCTGCGGGCGGCTGGCCGGCTCCCTCGACCCGGACGGGCTGCGGGCGCTCGGCATGTGGGCCCACCACTGGTGCATGCGCTTCTACGACGACGACACCCGGGTCGGCGTGCGGCTGGTCCGCGAGATCGCCGCCCGCTCCGGCCTGGGCTGGACCGCCGACGAGGTGCGGTGGCTGCTCGACCGGTCGTACGCGGCCGGCCCCGCCGCCGCGCACCGGTTCACGCTGCCGCTCGCAGCAGCGGCGCAGCTACCGGCCGGTGCGCTGCCCGAGGGCGTCGCCGCCGAGGCGTGGCCGGACGACTGGCGGCGGCTGCGGGCCGGCTGAGCGCCGGGTGGGATCGCCGCCCGGTCCGGCATCTGGGCCAGCACCATCGCCGCCACTGCGACCGCGAAACCGGTGAGCTGGACCGGGTCCAGCGCCTCGCCGAGCACCACCCAGCCGAGCGCCGCGGCGGTGAGCGGGCTCAACGCGCCCAGCACCGACACGCGGGACACCGGCAGTCGCGCCGCGCCCCGGAACCACAGCACGTACGCCAGGGCGGTGCCGGCCAGCCCGAGCCACGCGTACCCGAGAAGGGCCGGCCCGTCGGGCACTGGTGGCGCGCCCTCGACGGCGGCGGCTACCGGCACGATCATCAGGCCACCGGCGACGAGCTGCCAGCTCGTCGCGGCGAGGACGCCCACGCCGGGCGGCCGGCCCCAGCGGCGGGTGAGCACCAGCCCGGTGGCCATCGCCACTGCACCGGCCAGCCCGGCGGCGACGCCGAGCGGGTCGAGGCCGGCGCCCGGCCGCAGCACCACGAGGGCGACGCCGAGCGGGGCGGCCACGGCGGCGACCAGTGCCGGCCGGGTGGGGCGGTCGCGGAGCAGCGCGACCGTCAGCACCGCCACCAGCAGCGGCTGCGCGGCGCCGAGGACGGCGGCGGTGCCGCCGGGCAGGCGGTACGCGGCGAGGAACAGCAGCGGGAAGAACACCCCGATGTTCAGCGCGCCGAGCACGGCGGCCCGCCCCCACCAGAGGCCGTGTGGTCGCCTGCGGGTCAGGGCGAGCAGCAGCAGGCCGGCCGGCAGGGCGCGGATCGCCCCGGCCCAGAGCGGCCGGTCCGGCGGAAGGAGTTCGGCGGTGACCAGGTACGTGGTGCCCCAGGTGACGGGTGCGGCGGCGGTGAACGCGACGTCGGTCCAGCGGGGGTTCATGTCGGCCTCTTTCTCAGGCGTAAGTATCTTAGTGCTAAGCTAATCAGGCCCGAGTGAAAGGTGAAGTGGGACGTGCGGCACAATCGGCAGCCGTGACAGGCGACGAGGTGGACGCGATCGTCGAGCAGTGGCGGCGGGAACGCCCCGGCATGCGGCCCGAGCCGATGGCCGTGTTCGGCCGCATCTACCGCCTGGCCCGGCTGGTCGGTGACGGCCAGGAGAAGGTGTACGCGGGCTGGAACATCGGCCGGGGCGAGTTCGACGTGCTCGCCGCGCTGCGGCGCTCCGGTGAGCCGTACACGCTGGCGCCGAAGGCGCTCGCCGCTTCATTGATGCTCACCTCCGGCGGCATGACCGGGCGGCTCGACCGGCTCGAACGGGCCGGCCTGGTACGGCGCTCGCCGGATCCGGCCGACCGGCGGGCGCTGCGGGTGACGCTCACCGACACCGGCCGACGGGTGGTGGAGGAGTCGGCCGAGGCCGGGCTCGCCGTGCAGCGGCGGATTCTCGACGCGCTGCCCCCGGCCGACCAGGACCGGCTGGCCGATCTGCTGCGCGCGTTGCTCGCGGCAGCCGAGACCGGGCCCGCGGATCCGGCACAATGATCAGCACCGCCGCCGCCCGGAAGGACGCCCGTGCCCGCCACCGAACCGACGATCGTCGCCACCAGCATGGGCTTCACCAGCCGTCGCCGTGGCCCCTGGGACGCGCGGCCCAGCTCCCTGTTCGACCTGATGGCCGACCTGGCCGGGGCCGGTGACGCGCCGCGCGTCTGCTATCTCGGCCAGGCCACCGGCGACCAACCGACCGGGTTCACCGTCTTCTACGGGGCCTTCGCCGGCACCCGGTTCCGCACCTCCCACCTGGCGCTCTACCCGATGCCCAACGTCGAGGACATCCGCGCGCACCTGCTCGCGCAGGACATCGTCTGGGTCGGCGGCGGCAGCGTGGCGAACCTCTGCGCGGTCTGGCGGGTGCACGGCCTGCCGGAGATCCTGCACGAGTGCTGGCAGGCCGGAGTGGTGCTCGGCGGGGTGTCCGCCGGCTCGATCTGCTGGCACACCGGCGGCGCCACCGACAGCTACGGCCCGGCGCTGCGGCCGTTCACCGAAGGGCTGGGCTGGCTCCCGTACGGCAACGGCGTGCACTACGACAACGAGGAGCAGCGCCGCCCGCTGATGCACCGGCTGGTCGCCGACGGCACGCTGCCCGCGAGCCACTGCACCGACGACGGGGTGGGGCTGATCTACCGGGGCACCCGCCTGGCCGAGGCGGTGGCGGACCGGCCCGGCGTGGCCGCGTACGAGCTGGTCCGCGCCGAGGACGGCACCGTCCGGGAGACCCGGATCGAGCCACGCCTGCTGTCCGCCGCGCCGTAGTGACCGGCTTCGCGCACCTGCCTGCCCGGCGGTGTCGGCGAGGCGCGTAAGCTGGTTCGTCGTGAGTCTCACCATCGGCATCGTCGGCCTGCCCAACGTGGGCAAGAGCACCCTGTTCAACGCGCTGACCAAGAACGACGTGCTCGCCGCGAACTACCCGTTCGCCACCATCGAGCCGAACGTCGGCGTGGTCGGGCTGCCCGACGAGCGGCTGACCAAGCTGGCCGAGATCTTCTCCTCGCAGAAGGTGCTGCCGGCGCCGGTCTCGTTCGTCGACATCGCCGGCCTGGTTCGGGGCGCCTCCAAGGGGCAGGGGCGGGGCAACGCGTTCCTCGCCAACATCCGCGACGCCTCGGCGATCTGCCAGGTGGTGCGCGCCTTCTCCGACCCGAACGTGGTGCACGTCGACGGCAAGGTCTCCCCGGCCGACGACATCGAGACGATCAACACCGAGCTGATCCTGGCCGACATCCAGACGCTGGAGAAGGCGCTGCCCCGGCTGGAGAAGGAGGCCAAGCTCCGCAAGGACCGGGCCGCCGCCGTCGAGGCCGCCAAGAAGGCGGTCGAGGTCCTCGACAACGGCGTGACCCTGTACGCGGGCGCCGCCGCCGCGAAGGTCGAGCTGGAGCACCTGCGTGAGCTGCACCTGCTCACCACCAAGCCGTTTCTCTACGTTTTCAACGTCGACGAGGCCGAGCTGGGCAACGAGGAGTTCCTCGACGAGCTGCGCGGCCTGGTCGCGCCCGCCGAGGCGATCTTCATGGATGCCAAGATCGAGTCCGAGCTGGTGGACCTGCCCGAGGACGAGGCCCGCGAACTGCTGGAGTCGATCGGGCAGTCCGAGCCGGGCCTGAACCAGCTCGTCCGGGTGGGCTTCCGGACGCTCGGGCTCCAGACGTACCTGACGGCCGGTCCCAAGGAGGCGCGGGCCTGGACCGTCCCGGTCGGCGCGACCGCGCCGGAGGCCGCCGGGGTGATCCACAGCGACTTCCAGCGCGGCTTCATCAAGGCCGAGGTGGTCTCCTACGACGACCTGGTCGAGGCCGGATCGATGGCGGCGGCGAAGGCCGCCGGCAAGGTCCGGATCGAGGGCAAGGAGTACGTCATGCAGGACGGCGACGTGGTGGAGTTCCGCTTCAACGTCTGATTCTGGACTGAGCGCTGCATCAGCAGAATCATCGAGCAGTTGGCTGCTCGTGCAAGGATGCTCCGATGGAACCGGAGACGTCGGCGGACGACGTTTGGCGCGCGCTCATGGAGGACACGCAGGGCTGGTGGGTGGATGATCCGGTCTTCCGGGCAGCCTATGGGCACCCCACGTTGCGCGCCCTCTTCCCTATGGCAACGCACGGGACGATCAAGTTCTTCAGGACCGCTTGGAGCTGGCCCGATACCCCTGCCCACGATCTGCCCCTCATCGCCTGCGGCGGCCCTCCTTACCAAGTCATTGCCGCCGGTTATGAGCGGATCATCGGCTTGGCCGCAACGGCGGAAGAAGCCGTAGAGCTGGTAGTCGAGAACCTGCCGCCGGCCCCGGTGATTTCCGGCTCGACGTGTGAAATTCCGTCAGGCGGCGACCAGCGCTGACCATCCGCTTCGACGTCTGAATCCTGGTGGGCCGGCGCTCGGCGTGGCCTGACCGATGGTTTCCCGGCGCCGTGCTGGTCTGTACGTCGAGTACCGACCACGGGAGGCTGGCACGATGCGCAAACTGACCTTCGGCATGAACGTGAGCCTGGACGGCTACGTCGCCGCGCCCGGCGACGATCTCAGCCTGGGGTGTGCCGAGCGACGAGTGGTTCCAGTGGTGGTCCGACCGGGTGGCGGCGACCGGCACGGCGCTCTACGGGCGGCGACTGTGGGAGGCGATGAGCTCCCACTGGCCGACCGCCGATCAGCAGCCGGACGTCACAGCGGCGCACGCCGAGTTCGCCCGTCGCTGGCGGGACATGCCGAAGGTGGTGTTCTCCTCGACGACCAGGCCGGTCGACTGGAACACCCGCCTGGTCACCGGCGACGCGGTCACCGAGATCAGCCGGCTGAAGGCCGAGGACGGTGGTCCGATGGACATCAGTGGCGCCACCCTCGCCGCGGCGGCCATGCGGGGCGGGCTGATCGACGAGTACGTGCTCGCCACCCACCCGGTCCTGGTGGGTGGCGGTAAGCCGTTCTTCGCCGCCCTGGACAACTGGGTGAACCTGACCCTGGTGGAGACCCGGACGTTCTCCGGTGGCGTGCTCCTGACCAGGTACGAGACCAGGCGCTGAGAGCCCGGAACCCATCGCACGGACGACCGCCGGCCCGCGTCTCGCGGACCGGCGGTCGCCGTCTGCGTACCGTCAGGCGTTCGCCCGGCGGATGGCCGCCATGCCGCCGAGCGCGGCCAAAGCGGCGATCAGGGCGGGCCACCCCACCAGCAGGCTGACCTGGTGCTGGCTGCTCAGCCACTGCCAGATGTCACCGAACCATCCCTGCCAGGTGATCAACGCGACGAGCAGGCCGGTCACCAGGATCAGGGCCGCGCCGGCCCCGAGCAGGCCGTTCATGCCGAACCGGACGTACCAGACGGCGACGAAGACGGCGAGGAAGTTCAGGAACAGGAACGGCACCGCGTAGACGGCGATCTGCAACAGCCCGTTGTCGACGTCGATGTACGGGATCCGGAAGAACCGCAGCTCGATCCCGAAGCCGCCGGTGGCGCCCTCGATCAGGTTGAGCAGGTAGAGCAGGACGCCGTAGGCGACCGCCTGCACCACGTTGACGAGCACCGTGGCGAGGTAGAAGGTGCGCCGGGTGACGCCCATGCCGAGCGCGAACGGGAACACCTGGCTGATCGAGGCGGCGGCGACGATCGAGCAGACGATGTAGAGGCTGGCCAGACCGCCTGTGGTGTTCTTGCCCGGCGCCGCCTCGTCGATCGAGGCGAAGATCAGCAGGTTGACGCCGAGCGAGATGGCCATGATGCCCCACGGCCAGGCCAGCTGGCCGATCCAGGCGATGGTGTGCATCCGGGCGACGTCGAGGATGCGAGTCATCGGGTCTTCGTCCTTTCCGTCGTCAGGCGCACCACTGCCTGCTGGAGCGACACCGGCGCCAGGTCGATGCCGAGCTTCTTGGCGCGCATCCGTTCGGCGTTGTCGAACGACCCGCGCAGCGACGCGCGGACCGCGCCGCCGAGCTGTTCGCGGTGCAGCACCCGGTACGCGGCGGCGAACTCGTCCACCACCGCGGCCGGGCCGGACGCCTCCATCACCTCGCCGCGCAACTCGTCGCTGGGTGCGTCGAGCAGCAGCTTGCCGCGGTCGAGCAGCAGCACGTGCTCGATCAGGTCGGCCACCTCGTCGATGAGGTGGGTGGAGAGCACGACGGTGCGTGGATTCTCGGCGTAGTCGGCGAGCAGCCGGTCGTAGAAGAGCTGCCGGGCGACCGCGTCGAGACCGAGGTACGGCTCGTCGAAGAAGGTCAGCGGCGCGCGTGCGGCCAGGCCGATCGTCACGCCCAGCGCGGACAGCATGCCGCGGGACAGCTTGCGCACGTTGCGCTTGCGCGGCAGGTCGAAGTCGTCCACGAGGGACTGTGCGAAGTCCTCGTCCCAGTTGGGGAACAGCCGCTTGGCCAGGCTCAGGACGTGCCGGACCTGGTAGGCGGCCGGGTAAGTCTGGCTCTCCTTGATGAAGGCCACCTGCGACAGGGCCCGCTCGTTCTCGTACGGGCGCTCGCCGAAGAGCGTGAGGTCGCCGCTGGTGCCGCTGTTCTGGCCGGTGATCAGCTGCATCAGCGTCGTCTTCCCGGCGCCGTTGCGGCCGAGCAGGCCGTAGATCTTGTTTCCGGTCAGCGTGAAGGTGACGTCGTCGAGAGCGGTCACGTCGCCGAACCGCTTCGTGAGGCCGGCTGCCGCCACGACGCTCATCGCTGTTCCTCCCCTGTCTCGATGAGCTTCTTCAGCTCCTCGGTGCCGATGCCCAACTTGCGTGCCTCCTCGATGAGGGGCCGCACGTACTGGTCGGAGAACTCGCGCCGGCGGCGTTCCCGGAGTGTTTCGACGGCCCCCGTTGCCACGAACATTCCGATCCCCCTGCGCTTGTAGAGCAGCCCGTCATCGACCAGGCGGTTGATCCCCTTGGCGGCGGTCGCCGGGTTGATCCGGTGGAACGCCGCCAGCTCGTTCGTCGACGGCACCTGGGTCTCCTCCGCGTACGTCCCGTCGATGATCGAGTTCTCGATCAGCTCCGCGATCTGGACGAAGATCGGCCGGCCGTCATCCATCCCGGTTCTTTGGTTCATTACTCATGTAACTAACCATCGCACCTGGGCGGCAGAACCGTCAAGTCCTCGCTAGGGTTCGCGCCGTGACACTGAGGATCGGGCCCACATCCGCACCGACGGCGCGACGGCGGCCGTCTACTTCGCGAGCTGCTACCACCACGACGGCGTGCACGAGGTCTGGATCGACGCGATCCTGGGCAGCTGGGGCCGCGACGACTTCGACGACCACGTCACGTTCGGCTGCCGGCTCGGGCCGGTGGCCGGCTCGCCGGGGCCGGCCGCGACGCTCGTCAACGGTGGTGAGGTCGCGGATGACAGCCCGGTCTTCGGCCGCAAGCTCAGCCGCGAGGAGGGCCTGACCCATCCCCGGATCGCCGAGTTCTGGCAGATGATCGACCTGGTCCTGGAGCGGGACGCCCTGGTGCGCCGTCACCTGGTCGGCGCCTGACCGACCCGGTGACCAAGGGGTCAGATTCGGGGACTGCGGCGCTCGATCAGGGTCACGTCGCGCCAGGTGCCGTGGTGGCGGCCCACCCGCTCGCGGGTGCCGACGACGCGGAAGCCGCACGCCGCGTGCAGCGCGAGACTCGCGGTGTTCTCCGGGAACACGCCGGACTGGATGGTCCAGATCCCGGCCGCCTCGGTGGAGGCGATCAGCGCCTCCAGCAGGGCCCGGCCGACCCCGCGTCCGCGCCCCCGCGGGTGCACGTAGACGGAGTGCTCGACCACCCCGGCGTAGACGCTGCGCTCGGAGACCGCCGAACAGGCCGCCCAGCCGAGCACGTCGCCGGCCTCGTCGAGCGCCACCCAGCGGTGGCCGGGCATCCGGGTGGCGGTGAACCGCGCCCAGTCCGGCGGCGCGGTCTCGAACGTGGCGTTGCCCTCGTCGATGCCGAGGCGGTAGATCTCCAGCACGGCGTCGGCGTGCGAGTCGTTCATGGCGACGACGGTGACTGTCATCGGTTCCCCCTGTCCGGACCGGCGGTGGTCAGCGTAGTCGCGCGGCCGAAGGGCCGGGACGGGATGCCCGGCCCCTCGGTGTGAGCGCTACCGCCGCCGGTAGACGGAGATGTGCGAGCGGCTGTCCGCGTCGAACGGCGACCGGTCCCAGTCGGCGTACCGCTCGGTGAGCCGCAGCCCGGCCCGCTCCGCCAGTTCGTCGATCTGCTCCGGCCAGGCGTACCGCATGGCGAACGGCTTGAGGTGAACGCCGGCAGCGTCGAACGTGACGGTCTGGCGCACGAACGTCTGCGCCGCCCGGTCGTACCGATGCATGCGGATGGTGGCCGAGTCCTCGGTCACCTCCCGCACCTGGACCTGCTCGTCCCGGTCGAAGTCCGCCGGGTCGGGCACGAAGGTCTCGATGACGAACGCCCCGCCGGGCGCGAGCACCCGGGCGACGTTGCGGAAGCACGCCGCCTGGCGCTCCTCGGAGACCAGGTTGAACAGCGTGTTGAACACCAGGAACACCAGACGGTACGGCCCGGGGACCGGGACGTCCGCCATGTCGCCGACGGTGACGGGCATGTCCGCGCCGCCCGGCTTGGCGCGCAGGTGCGCGACCATCTCCGGGGACGCCTCGACGCCCTCCACGGTCAGGCCGCGCTCGGCCAGCGGCAGGGCCACCCGGCCGGTGCCGATCGCCAGTTCGAGCACCGGGCCGCCCTCGGCCAGCGGGGCGAGGAAGTCGACGGCCGGGGCCGGGTCGGGATTGCCGGGGCCGTCGTAGGTGGCGGCCCAGAGCCGGCCGAACAGGCCGGGATCGTCGAAGACGGACATCACGCGCCCTCCCGCCGGGCGGACGGGACGCGACGCGGCGCGAGGTCAGTGACCTCCGCCGGAATGGGGTACGACAACACGAAGCCTCGTTTCGGATGAGGTGACGACGGGTCGGGTGGGCTTCGCAGCGTGTGGCATGGTGATGCTCCCTCCGGTCGGCTTCGAGAGGCTCAGCAGATCAGCAGCCGAGCCGGCGGGACAACCGGATTACGCCCGCAGCGCGTCGTCCACTCCGGTCTCCCGGCGGCCGAGGTGCACCGGGTCACGCCCGGTGAGCACGTCCAGGGCAGCCTTCACACACGCCCCGTACTCCCGGACGGAGCTGATCCGCCACTGGCCCGCGTACCGGCGGGCGGTGTCGTCGCCGACGCCGACGGTGTCGATGCCGGCGTCCCGGCAGAGCGCCACCGCGCGCGACAGGTGGAACGACTGGGTGACCACAGTGGCCCGCCGCACCCCGAAGACGCGGTGCGCGCGCACACACGAGTCGTACGTGTCGAACCCCGCGTGGTCCAGCACCGTCTTCTCGGCCGGGACGCCCCGGTCGACGAGCCAGCGCCGCATCGCGTCCGGCTCGTCGTAGTCCCAGTTCATGTGGTCACCGGAGAGCAGCAGCACCCGGACCTTGCCGGCGGCGTACAACTGCCGGGCGATCTCCAGCCGCGCGGCCAGGAACGGCGCCGGCGTGCCGTCCGGCTCCACCTTGGTGCCCAGCACGAGCGCCACCGGCGTCTCGGGCGCGTCCGCGGCGTCGAACACGCGGCCCTCGGCGGCGTCGCGGACCCAGACCACGCTGGCGACCGTCGCGGCGCCGAGCAGCATCACGGCGGCGGTGGCGAGCACCAGGAGGCGGCGGAGCAGGCGTACGGCCCGCCGACGGTCGCCCCGCCAGGCCCGCCATCGCGCCGTCAGCCCTCGCATGGCGGCGATTGTGCCAGGCGGGTCAGGAGATGTACTGCAGGATCACGTTGTGCACGTGGTGGCTCTTCTGCGCGCCCCGGAACTCGACCTCGTAGGTGTGGGTGCCGACGTGCACCGCGATGGACCCGGTGGAGAAGAACGAACCACCCCAGGACTTGTTGCTCACCACGCTCACGCTGGTGATCTTCGAGTACGGGATGCTGGTGATCGCGTACCGCTTGCCGACGAAGGAGCGGTCCTGGACGATCACGCGCCGGTCGGTCAGGCCGATGAAGCCGGTGCCGGTGCCGATCGCGTCGTAGACGGCGATGATCTGCTCGCCGGGCAGCAACCCGCTCTGGATCTGCTGGAACTGTTCCTTGCGGTCGTACGTGGGGCCAGACATGCACCCGAGGGTAGGCGGGGCGTGCCAGCGGCTCAGGCTTCGGTGACCGCGCGGACCGCGTCCTCGATGCGTGCGGCCAGCAGCACCTCACCCTCGGTGAGCGGCTCGCCGTCGCCGTGGCCGAGCCGGATCTGGGTACGGTCGGCCCGGCGGCTGATCTCGGGGCGCAACCGCAGCGCGTCGGCCACCACCGCCACCCGCTCGGTGAGCGCGGCGTGCTGGGTGTCGTCGAGGACGATGGTGCGGCGGATCTGTTCGCCCTCGCGCGTCCATCCGGACAGCAGGGCGAGCGCGTCGCTGAGGTAGTCGTGCTTCGCCCGGCCGCTGAACAGCACGCGCATCACCGCACCTCCCAGGCGTCGTTGCCGGCTTGTGGCCAAATCGTCGCCATCCCGTGTCCCAGTCGACGCCCTCTAGTCTCTCGCCACTCAGATGGTGTGTCCACGCCCACACTTCCGTGTTCTGCTGACCTGACGGTCGACGCAGCTACCCAAACCGCCGATTGATCTGGCACGCTGGTGGCCCGTGCGGACCGAACGGGTTAGCGGAAACGGGCAGGCCGACCGGCGGGAGCCGAAGGTGGTCGTCGGGGCGGCGATCATCGAGGGCGGCCGGGTGCTGGCGTGCGAGCGCTCCGCGCCACCCGAGGTGGCGGGGCGATGGGAGTTCCCGGGCGGAAAGGTCGAGCCCGGTGAGGCCGAGACCGACGCGCTGGCCCGGGAGTGTGCCGAGGAGCTCGGCGTGCGGGTGGCGGTCGGCGCGCGTGTCGGCCGGGACGTACGGATGGCGCACGGCCGGTCCGTGCTGCGCGTCTACGCCGCCCGCCTGCTGCACGGCGACGAGCCCAAGGCGCTGGAGCACGCCGAGCTGCGCTGGCTGTCCGCCGCCGAACTGGACAGCGTCGACTGGCTGCCGGCCGACGTGCCGATCGTGGCCGCGCTGCGCCCGCTGCTCGACGCCCCCTGAACGATCGCGGCACGGGCCGGGCCGTCCGGTGAACCGGACAGCCGGGCAGAAACGGGACGAGGGCCCGCGGCGTGTGCCGCTGGCCCCCGTCGTCGTCGCGCTGCTGTTCAGTGCTTCGGCTCGTCCTGCTGCGGGTGAGCGAAGTTGAGGTGCTCGGGCGGCAGCGGGAACGTCACGTCGTCGCCGAACGGCGACGGCGCGGCGGCCTTGTTGAACGTCAGCTCGGTCAGTGGCAGCCGACCGTTGGCGTCCACCGCCGGGGCGGTCGGGTGCGGCACCTCGCGGTGCCAGTTGACGCCCTGCTGCGCCTGACGCTCGGCGGCACTGTCGTGCGAGCCGCCCGCGTGCGAGTGCACCCCGCCGGCGTGCGAACCGCTGCCGTGCGCGTGCGCCCCGCCGTGCGCCCCTCCGGACGTGACGGCACCGCTGGAATGCCCGCTGGTCGCGCTGGTCTGAGGCACCTGACCCCTCCGGAAGATCTTGTTACCGAGCCACACAAGGGGATCGTACCTGCGGTCGACGACCCGTTCCTTCATGGGGATGATCCCGTTGTCGGTGATCTTGATGTGCTCGGGGCAGACCTCGGTGCAGCACTTGGTGATGTTGCAGAATCCGAGTCCCATGTCCGACTGCGCATACTCCCGGCGGTCGGTACGCGCGTCGAGCGGGTGCATGTCCAGCTCGGCCGCCCGGATGAAGAACCGGGGACCGGAGAACGCCGGCTTGTTCTCCTCGTGGTCACGGATCACGTGGCAGACGTTCTGGCACAGGAAGCACTCGATGCACTTGCGGAACTCCTGCGAGCGCTCGACGTCGACCTGCTGCATCCGGTAGTCGCCGGGCGCCACGTCGGCCGGCGGCGCGAACGCCGGGGTCTCCCGGGCCTTCTCGTAGTTGAACGAGACGTCGGTGACCAGGTCCCGGATCACCGGGAAGGTGCGCAGCGGGGTGACGGTGACGGTCTCGGACTCCTCGAACGTCGACATCCGGGTCATGCAGCCCAGCCGCGGCTTGCCGTTGATCTCCATCGAGCAGGAGCCGCACTTGCCGGCCTTGCAGTTCCACCGGCACGCCAGGTCGGGGGCCTCGGTGGCCTGGAGCCGGTGGATCACGTCGAGGACCACCTCGCCCTCGTTCACCTCGACCGTGTAGTCCTTCAGGTCGCCGCCGGTCTCGTCGCCCCGCCAGATGCGGAACTGGCGTTTCGCGCCCGGCTTGCCGGTCGCCTGCTGCGGATCGGTTCCCATTCCTCAGCGCTCCTGTTCGGTGAGGGCGTCGAACTCGGCGAGTTCCTCGTCGGTCAGGTACTTGGCCAGCTCGGCCCGGTCGAACAGTCCGATCAGCTCCGGCCGCATCTTCGGCAGCGGCTTCTCGGTGAGCCGGACCGCGTCCCCGTCCAGTGAGCAGACCAGGTTGACCCGGCGCCACTTCGGGTCCATCGCCGGGTAGTCCTCCCGGGTGTGCCCGCCGCGTGACTCCTGCCGCTCCAGCGCCGCCATCGCGGTGCACTCCGAGACCACGAGCATGTTGCGCAGGTCCAGCGCCAGGTGCCAGCCCGGGTTGTAGCGCCGACCGCCGGCCGCGCTGACCTTCGCCACCCGCTCCCGCAGCTCGGCCAGCCGCCGCATGGCGTCGGCGAGCTCGCTCTCCCGGCGGATGATGCCGACCAGGTCACCCATCACCGCCTGCAGGTCCTGCTGGAGCTGGTAGGGGCTCTCGCCGGTGTCCCGCTGCAGGGGCGCCAGCGCCGTCTCCACGGCGGCCTCGACCGCCGCCACCGACACCGCCGGGCGGGTGGCGAGCTGATCGGTGTACGTGGCCGCGTGCCCGCCCGCGCGCTTGCCGAAGACCAGCAGGTCGGACAGGGAGTTGCCGCCGAGCCGGTTGGAGCCGTGCATGCCGCCGGACACCTCACCGGCGGCGTAGAGCCCGCGCACGGTGCCGTACGCCGCGCCGGAGTCCGGGTCCACCTCGACGCCGCCCATCACGTAGTGACAGGTCGGGCCGACCTCCATCGGCTCCTTGGTGATGTCGACGTCGGCCAGTTCCTTGAACTGGTGGTACATCGACGGGAGGCGGCGGCGGATCTCCTCGGCCGACTTACGGGAGGCGATGTCCAGGTAGACGCCACCGGCCGGCGTACCCCGGCCCTCCTTGACCTCGCTGTTGATCGCGCGGGCGACCTCGTCGCGGGGCAGCAGCTCCGGCGGACGCCTGTTGTTGTCCGGGTCGGTGTACCAGCGGTCCGCCTCCTCCTCGGTCTCCGCGTACTGCTTGCGGAACACGTCGGGGACGTAGTCGAACATGAACCGCTTGCCCTCGGAGTTCTTCAGCACGCCGCCGTCGCCGCGGACCGACTCGGTGACCAGGATGCCCTTCACCGAGGGCGGCCAGACCATGCCGGTCGGGTGGAACTGGAGGAACTCCATGTTGATCAGGGTGGCCCCGGCGCGCAGCGCCAGCGCGTGGCCGTCGCCGGTGTACTCCCACGAGTTCGAGGTGACCTTGTAGGACCGTCCGACGCCGCCGGTCGCGAGCACCACCGCGGGCGCCTCGAACAGGACGAACTCGCCGGACTCGCGGTAGTAGCCGAACGCGCCGGCGATCCGGTCGCCGTCGAGCAGCAGCTCGGTGATCGTGGTCTCGGAGAAGACCCGGATCCGCGCGTCGTAGCTGCCGAACTCCTGCTTGTCCTCCTGCTGGAGCGAGACGATCTTCTGCTGGAGGGTACGGATCAGCTCCAGGCCGGTCCGGTCGCCGACGTGCGCCAGGCGCGGGTACTCGTGGCCGCCGAAGTTGCGCTGCGAGATCTTCCCGTCCTTGGTGCGGTCGAACAGCGCGCCGTACGTCTCCAGCTCCCAGATCCGCTGCGGCGCCTCCTTGGCGTGCAGCTCGGCCATCCGGAAGTTGTTGAGGAACTTGCCGCCGCGCATGGTGTCCCGGAAGTGCACCTGCCAGTTGTCGCGCGAGTTCACGTTGCCCATCGCGGCGGCGGCGCCGCCCTCGGCCATCACCGTGTGCGCCTTGCCGAACAGCGACTTCGAGATGATCGCGGTCTTCTTGCCGGCCAGCCGGGCCTCGATCGCCGCGCGCAGGCCGGCGCCACCGGCCCCGATCACGACGACGTCGTAGTGGTGTCGTTCGATTCGCGTCTCAGTCATGTCCAGGCTCTCAGTTGATGAACCGCAGGTCGTTGATCCAGCCGGCGGCGACCGCCATCACGTAGAAGTCGGTGAGTGCCAGGGTGCCGAGGGTGATCCAGGCGAGCTGCATGTGCCGGACGTTCAACCAGGACACCCCGGTCCACGCCTTGTAGCGCATCGGGTGCTTGGAGAAGTGCTTGAGCCGCCCGCCGATGATGTGCCGGCAGGAGTGGCAGGAGATCGTGTACGCCCACAGCATCACCACGTTGCCGATCAGGATGATGTTGCCCAGGCCGAAGCCGAAGCCCTCGGGGGAGTGGAAGGCCAGGACCGCGTCCCAGGTGTTGATCAGCGAGATGATCGCGGCGGCGTAGAAGAAGTAGCGGTGCAGGTTCTGGCCGAGCAGCGGGAACCGCGTCTCGCCGCTGTACGACTGGTGCCCGTCCGGCACCGCGCAGGCCGGCGGCGACAGCCAGAACGACCGGTAGTACGCCTTGCGGTAGTAGTAGCAGGTCAGCCGGAACAGCAGCAGGAACGGCAGGGTGAGCGCCGCATCCGGGATGATCCACCAGCCGGGCAGGAACTGGCCGAAGTGCGAGGAGCCCTCGACGCAGCGGTCGGTGACGCAGGGGGAGTAGAACGGCGTCAGGTAGTGGTACTGCTCCACCCAGTACCACTTGTGCATGAAGACCCGGACCGTCGCGTAGATGACCCACGCGCTGAGCCCCACCACTGTGATCAGCGGGGCGATCCACCATCTGTCGGTCCGCAACGTCTTCGCCGCGATGGCGGCGCGTGCCCGCCCTCCCCGCGGCTGCGGTCTCGGCGTCCTGGCCGACGTAGTTGTCATTCGAGTCATCTCCCTGACGTCACTGTCACGTCCTGCGCACGCGCGAGGCCACACCGGCGAACCGGTGCGGCTAAGTGACACACGTTACGCCGATCTTCACGGCCCGGCCGCGCAACGCAGTGTCCCGTGTGTCCCGCAGCTTGGAAAGAGTCAGTTCATGATCAATGTGGCGGGTCGGCCGAACGGTGCGCCGACCGGTGCCGTGACGCGCCCGGCGGCGCGCCGGGTCACCCGGACGCGCCGCCGGTGAAGTGCCACGAGGCCAGCCGCAGCGCCGGGGTCTCGTACCAGGAGCCGTCGACGCGAGCGGGCTGGCGGACCGCCGTCCGGCCCAGGCCGAGCACCCGGCCCGGCCCCATCGCCAGGGGGTACGACTCGGTGAACCGGAAGTCGCGCACCGCCCGGGTCGGCACGCCGTCCTCGACCAGCCACACCCCGTTGCGGGTCAGCCCGGTGACCACCAACTGCTTCGGGTCCAGCACGCGGGTGTACCAGAAGTCGCTCACCAGCAGCCCGCGCCGCATCCCGGACACCAGCGCGGCGGTGTCCGGGTCGCCCACCGCCCCGGTCACGCCCGCGCTCACCGCCGCGGCGGCCGACCCCGCGCCCGCGTCAGCGCCGGCCGTCAGCAGGCGGATGTTGTGCGGGATCGGCCCGAACGTCGCGCCCCCCGGCATACCGTGGCCGGTGGACCCGGTGCCCGCCTCGGCGCCGCCGCGCCTGTCGTACGCCACCGCCCCTGTGGTGCCGCTCTGCACCAGCGGCAACGCCCGCCGGGGCGTGCCCTCCAGGTCGAACGGCAGCGCGCTCGCGTGCAGCGGGTCGTCCACCAGCGTCACCGCCGGGTCGAACTGGGCGGTGCCCGGTTCGGCGAAGGACTGCCGTTCGGCGTACCGCTTGCCGTTGAAGCCGTACCAGGCCAGGTTCTGCAGCAGGTCGGCCACGGCCGCCGGTTCGAGCACCACCTCGTAGTGCCCGGGCGGCAGCTCGACCGGGTCGGCCGCGGCGCGCGCCTTCGCCGCAGCACGGGCGCCGAGGGCCGCGCCGTCGAGATCGGCCAGCCGGTCGCCGCAGAGCCGGGCCACCCCGTCGGCGCCGCCGGCGCGGGCGATGCCGTCCATCGCCGCCTCGCCCGCCCGGCCCACAGCCGTGTGCCCGGCCGAGTTGGCGAACGCCCCCGACCGGTACGCGGTGCGGCAGTAGCCGGCCGCCTCCAGCCCGTCGACCGCGTCCACGAACGCGCGTACCCGCTCGGCCCGCTCGTCGGGCGAGGCGAACGCCGTCGCCTCGTCGACGGCCGGGCCCGACGGCACCGAGGTCGGTGCGGTGAGCCCCGGCCAGGCCGGGTCGGGCGGCGCGAGCCGGGCCGCCGCGCGGGTCCGCTCGACCAGGGCGGCCAGGCCGTCGGCGTCGACCCGGCTGCCGCTGCCGGTCGCGGTCCGCCCGTCCACGTGCAACCGCAGGTGTACGGCGACACCGGTCTCGGACACGTTCTGGTGGATGAACGAGTTGGCGAACCGGGTCAGCGCCAGGTCGGTGCGGGTCACCAGCACCTCGGCCTCGGCGGCCGGCCCCGCCGTGTGCCGGACCAGGTCCACCACCCCGGCGGCGATCTCCAACTCGGCGCTCACGCTGCGCTCGCTCATGCCGGCACTCCGCTTCGCTCCGTGCCGTCATGAGGCACCGTCACCCTGAGCCTGTTGATTCGCTCGCTGCGCTCGCTCATGCCGGCACTCCGCTTCGCTCCGTGCCGTCATGAGGCACCGTCACCCTGAGCCTGTTGATTCGCTCGCTGCGCTCGCTCATGCCGGCACTCCGCTTCGCTCCGTGCCGTCATGAGGCACCGTCGCCCTGAGCCTGCTGACTCGCTCGCTCATGCCCGCACCCCCACCCGGACGCCGCGGAACCGGGCCGGCGCGGCCGGGTGACCGGTGTGCCCGACCTGACCGGGCTGCCCCTTCCCGCAGTTGGGTGTGCCCCAGGCGACAGTCTCCGAGGAGAGCATGTCCATCGAGCGCCAGAAGACCGGACCGATGCCGGTATAGGTCGGGTTGCGCAGCATCCGCCCCCGGCGGCCCTTCTTCACCTCCCAGCCGATCTCGCAGCCGAACTGGAAGTTGAGCCGCTTGTCGTCGATCGACCAGGACCGGTTGATGTCCATCAGCACCCCGTCGTCGGTGGCCGCGATGATCTCGTCCAGCGTGTGCGGGCCGGGTTCCAGGCCCACGTTCGTCATCCGCACCATCGGCAGTCGGGCCCAGCCGTCGGCCCGTACGCTGCCGCCGTAGTCGAGGCCCGCGACGGCGGCCGAGTCACGGCCGGCGAGCACCCCGACCCACCGCCCCTCGCGGACCGCGTCCCGGGCGACCGCCGGGGAGCCCTCGTCGTCGAAGCCGAAGCTGCCGAGCGCGCCGGGGATGGTCGGATCGATGGTCACGTTCATCAGCTCGGAGCCGTACCGCAGCGAGCCGAGGCGGGCCAGGTCGAGCCAGGACGTGCCGGCGAACGCCGCCTCCCAGCCGAGGATGCGGTCCAGCTCGATGGCGTGCCCGACGGACTCGTGGATCTGCAACGCGAGCTGCTCGCCGCCGAGGATCAGATCGGTCTCGCCGGACGGGCAGAGCGGCGCGGTGAGCAGCTCGCGGGACTCCTCCGCGATCCGGGCGGCGTGCGCGGCCAGGTCGAGCGAGGTGACCAGCTCCCAGCCGGTGGTGCCGTACTGCCCGCGGTAGCTCGGGTAGGACCGCCGCTGCGTCTCGCCGGCACCGATCGAGGTGGCCGAGATGCCGCCGCCGCACTCCCGGATGCGCTGGTCGATCCGGTGGCCCTCGCTGGAGACGAACCACTTCGAGGTGTCCCAGATCTGGTAGAGCCCCTCGGCCAGGTCGGCGCCGTGCTCGCGCATCGTCGCCGTGGCGCGGACCAGCAGGTCGCCCTTGTCCGACAGCGGCACCCCGAGCGGGTCGACGGCGCAGTCCGAGGCCCAGCTCGCCACCGTCGCCTCGACCGGCACCAGGTCGATCGGCGGGCCGGGCACCCGCGCGCTCGCGGTGGCGATCGCCGCGGCGCGCCGGCCGGCGTCGCGGGCCGCGGCGTCGGACAGATCGGGTACGGCGTGGAAGCCCCACCCCGATCCGACGAGTGCGCGTACGCCCAGCCCGATGCTCTCGTCCTGGCTCAGCTCCTCGATGTCGCCGTTGCGGGCCGACATCGACTCGTAGCGGCGGTGCATGACCCGGGCGTCGGCGTACCGGGCACCCGCGTCGAGAGCGGCCTGGACGGCTGCGGTCGCCGCGTCGAACTCGCTCATGCTGGCACTCCGTTGCCCTGCTGACGCTCGCTCATGCGCCGACCCTAGGCGAGCGCACCGACATCCGTCAGGCGAGCAGATCCTCAGGCCGGATCGTCGCGTGGACCGGATCCGTCAGCTCCAGTACCTCGCCGGCCTTCGTGACGGACCGCTCGACGTAGTGCGCTCCTTGCCGCTGGTAAAGGTGCATCGTCAGGGTTTCCTGGTCGACAAGGAGATACCACTCGATGCCGGCGGCAGCGTAGTAGTGCATCTTGAGCACTTTGTCCGTGGCGGCGTTGCTCGGGGAGAGGATCTCGCAGACCAGCCGGACGCTGCTCGCCTCGATAACGGGAACCCGGAGATCAACGTCGTCGACAATGGCGAGGTCGGGGATCGGTATCCGGCCCGGCCTGAGGCGGACGTTCACCGCTTCCAGTACGCGAAGCCCGGCCTGGCGCACTGGTGCCCGGAGTGCGGCCCGCAGCTCACCGGAGATGTTCTGGTGCAGCGGGGTGGGACCTGGAGTCACGTAGAGGCTCCCGTCGAAGAATTCGACGCGTTCCTGCGTCTCGCCGAGGGCGAGGTACTCCTCTTCGGTCCACGGGCCGTCGTGGCCGAACACCGCCGCGGTCATGGTCACCTCCACCTCGTGCTGGTGAGAATCCTTCCCTGATCGCCACGACCATCGTCGCACGACGGGTGCGACGACGAGGCGGCGATGCCCAATCGCGGCTGTGGATGTCCCAGGTGAGGGGCGTGCGGACGGGAGACCGAGTCGTTACGCTCGGACCGCTGACAGACCGCTCGATGTAGCTTATTTTCGCCTCTGGGGATTTCCTGTAGGTTCTCTTCATCACCGAAGGGGAGGCGGTCAATGGGCAGGTCGGAGGCGGTGCCGTCCGGGGAGCCGGACCGCCCGGAGGTGCCGGAGCAGCGCTCCGGCGACGGGCCCTATCTCCAGGTCAGGGATCTGCGGGTGCGGTTCGACACCGAGGACGGTGTGGTGCGGGCCGTGGACGGGGTGTCGTTCGCTGTGGAGCGGGGTCGCACGTTGGGGATCGTGGGTGAGTCCGGTTCCGGTAAGAGCGTCACCTCGCTGGCGATTCTGGGTTTGCACAACGCGAAGCGCACGACCATCTCCGGGGAGATCTCCGTCGGTGGGCGTCAGCTCGTCGGGCTGGGTGAGGAGGAGGTGCGGCGGCTGCGGGGCCGGGACATGGCGATGGTCTTCCAGGATCCGTTGTCGGCGTTGCATCCGTACTACTCGGTGGGTAGGCAGATCGCTGAGGCGTATCGGGTGCATCATCCGAGGGCCGGCCGACGTGAGGCCCGCAGCCGGGCGGTGGACATGCTGGGCCGGGTGGGGATTCCGCAGCCCGCGAAGCGGTTCGATCAGTATCCGCATGAGTTCTCGGGTGGGATGCGGCAGCGGGCGATGATCGCGATGGCGTTGGTGAACGATCCGGATCTGTTGATCGCGGATGAGCCGACGACGGCGTTGGATGTGACGGTGCAGGCGCAGATCCTGGATCTGTTGGCGGATTTGCAGGAGGAGTTCCGGTCGGCGATCGTGTTGATCACTCACGATCTGGGTGTGGTCAGTCAGGTGGCTGATGACGTGTTGGTGATGTATGCGGGTCGGGCGGTGGAGCACGGGAGTGTGGAGCGGGTGTTGCGGGCGCCGCAGCATCCGTACACGTGGGGGTTGTTGTCGAGTGTGCCGTCGTTGCACGGTGACGCGGATGCGGACCTGGTGCCGATTCCGGGTAACCCGCCCAGTCTGATCAATCTGCCGTCGGGGTGTGCGTTTCATCCGCGGTGCCGGTGGGCCGACGTGAACGGCGACCGGTCCCGTACCGAGGTGCCCGAGCTGCGGGAGGCCGGAGCGCCGGGTCACCTGGTCGCCTGCCATCTGTCGGCGGGGGATCGGGAGCGGATCTACCGCGACGAGGTGGCCCAGGTGGGGGTGGCCCGATGAGCACCGAGACCGAGCCGCTGCTGTCGGTGCGCGGCCTGACGAAGCACTTCCCCGTGCGGCAGGGGCTGCGCGCCACTGGTGCGGTGCGGGCGGTGGACGGGCTGGACTTCGACGTGCGGCCGGGCGAGACGCTCGGGCTGGTGGGGGAGTCGGGGTGTGGGAAGACCACGACCGGGCGGATGCTCGTGCGGCTACTCGAACCCACTGCTGGGTCGATCGCGTTCGCGGGGCGGGACATCACCCACGCGAAACGTGGTGAGCTGCGGGGGTTGCGACAGGATCTGCAGATCATCTTCCAGGACCCGTACGCGTCGCTGAACCCCCGCCATACCGTGGGGCGGATCGTGGCGATGCCGTTGCAGGTCAACCGGATCACCCCACCCGGCGGTGTGAAGAAACGCGTCCAGGAGCTGCTGGAACTGGTCGGGTTGAATCCGGAGCACTACAACAGGTATCCGCACGAGTTCTCCGGCGGGCAACGCCAGCGCATCGGCATCGCCCGCGCCCTGGCCCTGAAGCCGAAACTGATCGTGGCCGACGAACCCGTCTCGGCGCTGGACGTGTCCATCCAGGCGCAGGTCATCAACCTGCTGCGCAGCCTGCAACACGACCTCGACCTGGCGTTCGTGTTCATCGCCCACGACCTCGCCGTGGTGCGGCACTTCTGCCACCGCGTCGCCGTCATGTACCTCGGCAAGATCGTCGAGATCGGCGACCGCGACACCATCTACACCCGCCCCCAGCACCCCTACACCCGGGCGCTGCTGTCCGCGATCCCCGACGTCACCACCCTCGGGCCCGCCGGACGCATCCGCCTCACCGGCGACGTGCCGACGCCACTCAACCCGCCGTCGGGCTGCCGCTTCCGCACCCGCTGCTGGAAAGCCACCGACCGGTGCGCCACCGAAGAACCCGCGCTGACCACACGGGACGACGGCCGACAGCAAACCGCCTGCCACTACCCGGAGAGCGGACCGGTCGGCGTGCCGACCGGCGAACCCGTGGAGGTGTCCCAATGAGCCTGTCGCCGGTCGAGGGCGTCGCGCTCGCCGAGATCGAGTCGCCCGGCGAGGGCGGCGAGAGCGGTAAGAAGGAGTTCGTCGGCCGGTCACCCGGCCAGCTCGCCCTCGCGCGGCTCAAGCGGGACCGCACCGCGCTGATCAGCGGCGGCCTGCTGGCGTTCTTCGTGCTCGTCGCGCTCGCCGTGCCGCTCATCGAGGCGCTGTACGGGGTGGGACCGAAGGAGCAGTTCCAGAACCGCCTCGACGGCTACGGCATGCCGCTGGGCTACGCCGGTGGGGTGACCGGGGAGCACTGGTTCGGGCTGGAGCCCGGCCTCGGCCGGGACATCTTCATCCGGATGGTGCACGGGCTGCGGACATCGCTGTTCATCGCCTTCGCCGCCGCCGTGCTGACCGCGGTGATCGGCGTGACGCTCGGAACGCTCGCCGGCTACCTGGGCGGCTGGCTGGACACCGTGATCAACTGGATCACCGACCTGACCCTGGCCATGCCGTTCCTGATCATCGCGCTGGCCCTGATGCCGACCGTCGCGCTGCGCTTCTACGGGCAGCGCGAGGCCGTGCCGGCGTACTTCCAGATCGGTGTGCTCATCGCGATCTTCGCCCTGTTCGGCTGGACCGGTACTGCCCGGCTGGTCCGGGGTCAGATCATCGCGCTACGGGAGCGCGAGTTCGTGGAGGCGGCGCGGGCCAGCGGCGCCGGTCTCGGGCACATGCTGTTCCGCCAGCTGCTGCCGAACGCCTGGGCACCGATCCTGGTCGCCTTCTCGCTGGCGGTACCGCAGTACATCACCAGCGAGGCCGCGTTGTCGTTCATCGGCGTCGGCCTCACCGACGAGACGCCGAGCTTCGGCCGCATGATCTACCGCAGCCTCGACTACCTGCAGACCGACCCGGCGTACGTCTTCTTCCCGGGCATCACCATCTTCGCGCTCGTGTTCGCCTTCAACCTCTTCGGTGACGCGCTGCGCGACGCGCTCGACCCGAAGTCGTCCCGGTAGGAGGCCGGTCCATGACGCGATTCCTCATCCGCCGGCTGCTGTCCGCCGCGCTCACGCTGTTCGCGGTGAGCGTGCTCAGCTTCCTGATGTTCTTCGCGCTGCCCCGCGATCCGGTCACCGGCATGTGCCCGAAGAACTGCAACCCGGAGCGACTGGAGCGGGTCCGCCAGGAGCTGGGCCTGCGCGATCCGCTGATCAGCCAGTACGCCGGCTACATGAAGGGCATCTTCACCGGCCGGGACCTGGGCAGCGCCCAGGGCGGTCGGTGCGACGCCCCCTGCCTCGGCTGGTCGTACGTGTCGAACGAGGCGGTCTCGGACACCATCGCCCGGGTGCTGCCGGTGACGCTGAGCATCGTCATCCCGGCCGCCATCCTGTGGCTGCTGCTCGGCGTCGGCCTGGGCATGCTCTCGGCGCTGCGCCGGGGCAGCTGGCTGGACCGGGCGGCGATCGGCTTCTCGCTCACCGGCGCCTCGTTGCAGCTCTACTTCGTCGGCGCGGTGCTGCTCATCGTCTTCGTCTACAACCTGCGCCTGCTGCCGGTGCCGAGCTACACCTCGTTGTTCGACAACCCGTTGAAGTGGACGAGCGGGCTGGTGCTGGCCTGGGTGGCGCTGGCGTTCCTCTTCTCCGCGATCTACGCGCGACTGTCCCGGGCGCAGATGCTGGAGACACTGTCGGAGGACTTCGTCCGGACCGCGCGGGCGAAGGGCCTGGCCAAACGCAAGGTGTACGGCCGGCACGCGCTGCGCGCCGCGATCACACCGGTGGTGACGATCGCCGGTCTGGACGTGGGCGGGGCGCTGGGCGGCACGGTGATCACCGAGACGACATTCGGTCTGAACGGGATGGGGCGTACCGCTGTCGACGCGGTCCGCTCGGGCGACCTGCCGACGATCATGGCGACGGTGCTGATCGCGGCGGTCTTCGTGGTGCTGGCGAACGTGGTGGTGGACCTGCTCTACGCGGTGATCGACCCGCGGGTACGGCTCGGCTGAACCGCGACGAAATTTATCGACAACTGTTATCCAACTCGTAGCTTTTCTTCTTTACGATCCTCGGGACGTCGGCGGATGCGCTCGGCGCACGGGTGGAGGAGGTAGGACATGCGACCACGCGCAGCGGCCGCCGCTGGCGGCGCCATCGCACTGGTTGTGGCACTCGGTGCCTGCTCGGAGAACACGGGCGAAGGCACCACTGTGGACGGCAACCGGCAGCAGACCGGGGTCATCGCGACCGACCCGAAGGACTCGCAGGGCCCGGCCGCCGAGATCGACGGCGCGGCCAAGGGCGGGACGTTCACCATCATCCGGGAGACCCCCATCTCCCACCTGGACCCGCAGCGGACGTACTCGTTCGCCGGTCTGATGGCCAACCCGCTCTTCGCCCGCTACCTGACCACCTGGAAGGACGACGGCAAGGGTGGCCTGGTCCTCGTGGGTGACCTGGCCGAGACGCCGGGCAAGAACGTCAACAACGACTGCAAGGTCTGGGAATTCACCATCAAGGACGGGGTGAAGTTCGAGGACGGCAGCCCGATCACCTCGAAGGAGATCGCGTACGGCATCGCCCGCTCCTTCGACCCGGACCTCACCGGCGGCCCCACCTACATCCAGGAGTGGCTGGCCGACACCGCGCAGTACGACACCAAGTGGGACTTCAAGAAGAACAAGACGTCGCTGCCGCCGGGCCTGACCACGCCGGACGACAAGACGCTGCGGTTCGAGTTCGCCAAGCCGCGCTGCGACCTGCCGTTCGCGGTCTCGCTGCCCACCACGGCGCCGCTCAAGCCGGAGAAGGACACCGGGGTCAACCTCGATCAGAAGCCGTTCTCGTCCGGCCCGTACAAGATCGCCAAGAACCAGGTCGGCGTCCAGCTCACGCTCGACCGCAACCCGAACTGGGACGCCAAGACCGACCCGGTGCGGCACCAGTACCCGGACCAGTTCGTGTGGAGCTTCGGACCGACCGCCGACGCCGCCAACAACCGGGTGATCGCGGACAACGGCGCCGACCAGAGCGCGCTGGCGTTCAACTCGGTGCCGGCCTCGCTCGTGGCGAAGGTGGCCGGTGACCCGGCGCTGAAGTCCCGCACGCTGCTGTCCCCGACCCCGAGCGCCAACCAGCTCGTGATCAACACCCAGCGGGTCAAGGACCTGAAGATCCGCCAGGCGCTCAACTACGCGATCGACCGCGAGGGCCTGGTCAAGGCGCTCGGCGGCCAGACCGTCGCGCAGCCGATCACCACGCTGATGCCGCCGTCGACAATCGGCTACAAGGCGTACGACGCGTACCCGGCCGGCGCCAACGGCAACGTGGAGAAGGCCAAGGAGCTGCTCGGCGGCCAGACGCCGGAGCTGGTCCTCGGCGTTGCCGACAACACCACCGAGCAGGCGGAGGCGGTCCAGCTCAAGGGCAACCTGGAGCGCGCCGGCTTCAAGATCACCGTCCGGAACATCCCGGACGACGCGAAGCTGGACGAGGTCAAGAAGAAGAACAACCCCTGGGACCTGTACATCGGCAACTGGGCGGCGGACTGGCCCAGCGGCGCGTCGATCCTGCCGGTGCTCTACGACGGCCGGACCATCAAGGCCGAGGGCAACAGCAACCAGTCGTACTTCAACGACGACGCGATCAACGCCGAGATGGACCGGATCCTGGCGCTGCCGCCGTCCGAGCAGGGCCCGGAGTGGGGCAAGCTCGACGAGCGGATCATGAAGGAGCACGCGCCGGTGGTGCCGCTCTACGTGGACGTGGCGTACAACGTGCACGGGTCGAAGGCGGGCGGGGTGTTCATCTCCTCCGTGTTCGGCTACCCGAACTTCGTCAACGCGTACGTCAAGCAGTAGCCACACCTGTGGTCGGCGGAAGGGCCCCTCGTCGAGGGGCCCTTCCTCACAGGTAGCGGCGGAGGAAGTCCAGCTCCAGCCGGAGCAGGCGCTCGGACACGCCGCCGGCGGCCAGGTGACTCGCGCCGGTGAGCGGCAGCACCGCGTGCGGGCGGCCCGTCGCCAGCAGCGCCGCCGACAACCGCAGCGTGTGCGCGGCGAGCACGTTGTCATCGGCCAGGCCGTGCACCAGCAGCATCGGCCGGGCCTGCGTCGGGTCGCCGAGCGGCTCGGCGGCCAGCTCGACCAGCGAGTGGTGGGCGTACACGTCCATCCCGTCGTCCGGCATGCCCAGGTAGCGCTCGCTGTACGCGGTGTCGTACAGCGCCCAGTCGGTGACCGGCGCGCCGACGATCGCGCACTTGAACAGCTCCGGGTGCCGCAGCACCGCGAGCCCGGCCAGCCAGCCGCCGAACGACCAGCCGCGCACCGCCACGCGTTCCAGGTCCAGATCCGGGTGCTTGTCGGCGAGCGCGGTGAGCGCGTCCACCTGGTCGGTGAGGATCACGTCGGCGACCCGCCTGTGGATCGCCTTCTCGAACGACGGCGCGATGCCCGGCGTACCCCGGTTGTCGATGGTGACCACCGCGAAACCCTGCTCGGCCCACCACTGCCGCTCCAGCCAGACACCGCGCGCCGCCACCACCTCCTGGTGGCCGGGCCCGCCGTAGATGTCCAGCAGCACCGGCAGCCGGGTGCCCTTGACGTGCTCGGCCGGGTAGAGCACCGCGCTGGGCAGCCGCCTGTCGGTCACCCGGACCATCGTCGGCCGCGGCGCGTACGAGCAGGTGGCGGCGAACGAGCGCAACTCGCCCACCTCGCGGTCGCCGTGCCATACCCGCCAGCGGACCCCGGCGTGCTCCAGCGACGCGATGCCCACCGCCAGCGTGGACCCGCCGATCGAGGCGGTGTGCCAGCCGGGGTCGCTGCCCATCCGGCGGGCGTCCATGCCGCCGCCGATGGTGGTCCGCACCCGGTAGAGGTGGCGCTGGCTCGGTTCGCCCTCGCTCGCCTCCACCAGCAGGTCCGCCGCCGCGTTCGGGCCGTTCGGCAGCCGTCCGACCACCCGCCGCACGTACAGCGACGGCGGGGTGAGCAGGGTGCCGTCGGCGAACAGGCAGCGGGCGTCGTACCCGTCGTGGGCCAGCTCGCCGCCGACCAGCACCCGTCCGTCGGGCAGGTGCGCCGGGGTGCCGGGGATCGGCTCCACCCAGCGCGGGTCGGCCAGTTCGGCGTGCACCTGCGTCTCCCCGGTGCGCGGGTCCACCGCGAGCACCAGGCCGTGCTGCTGCGAGCGCCGCAGCACGGTGATCAGCGGGCCGCCCTCGGTCCAGTCCACCGAACTCAGGTACGGATAGGTCTCGCGGTCCCAGTGCACGTCGACCCAGCCGCCGTCGAGGTCGAGCAGGTGCAGGCTCACCTCCGCGTTCGGCCCACCCGCCACCGGGTACGCGAGCGACGTCGGCGGGGTCGCCGGGTCGGCCGGGTCGTGCAGGTACCAGCGTTCCAGGCGGGACTCGTCGACCCGGGCGGCCAGCACGCTGCGCCCGTCCGGCGCCCACCAGTAGCCCCGGTAGCGGTGGAACTCCTCGGCCGCGATGTGTTCGGCCAGCCCCCAGGTGACGCCGTGGTCCTCGCCGGCGAGCAGGTTGTCCGTGCCGTCCGGCTCGACCACCCGCAACTGGCCCCGGCGCACCCCCTCGGTGGCGTCGGTGACGTACGCGAGCCGCTCACCGGCCGGGTCGGGGCGCGGGTCGATCACCGGCCCGATCGCCGCCACCTCGATCACGTCGCCGTGCACCAGGTCGGCCCGGAACAGCCGCCCGGCCAGCGCGAACGCGGCGACCCGGCCGGCCGAGTCCAGCGCGTACGAGCCGATGCCGCCGGAGCTGAGCCGCAACCGTTCGCGCAGCGCCCGTTCGCCGGGGGCGAGGCGGGCCGGCTCGGCGTCGGTGCCCAGCAGCACCGCCGGGTCCGCCACCAGTCGTTCCTCGCCGCTGTCGACGTCGAGCAGCCAGAGCGCGTCGGCCGGGTCCTCCGGTCCCGCGGAACGCAGGAAGATCACCCGGGCGCCGTCGCCCGCGACGGTGACGGCACGCGGCGCCCCGTGGCTGAACCGACGGGTACGGGCGGCCAGCTCGGGAAAGTCCACGCCTGCAGCGTAGGCGGGCGCCGGAGGTGATGTGGCCGACCTGGGCGGACGCATCACCGTCGAGCGGGCAGGACCGCCGGTTAGAGTGACGGGCGTGACGACGCTGCCCGACCGACGCCTTCTGCTGGTCCACGCGCATCCGGACGACGAGTCGATCGGGACCGGCGCGACGATGGCGCACTACGCCGCCACCGGCGCCCACGTCACGCTCGTGACCTGCACGCTGGGCGAGGAGGGCGAGATCCACGTCCCGGCGCTGGCCCAGCTCTGCGCGGCCGAGGCGGACCAGCTCGGCGGCTACCGGATCGGCGAGCTGGCGGCCGCCTGTGCCGCGCTCGGCGTGACCGACCACCGGTTCCTCGGCGGCGCGGGCCGCTACCGCGACTCCGGCATGATGGGCCTGGCCACGAACGAGCACCCGCGGGCGTTCTGGCAGGCCGACCTGGACGTCGCCGCCGGATACCTGGTGGAGGTCATCCGCGAGGTCCGCCCGCAGGTGCTCGTCACGTACGACCCGGACGGCTTCTACGGCCACCCGGACCACATCCAGGCGCACCGGGTGGCGATGCGGGCGGTGGAACTGGCCGCGGCCGAGGGGATCGCCCCGGCGAAGGTCTACTGGACGGCGATGCCGCGCAGCGTGCTCGACGCGGGCCTGGAGACGTTCACCGAGTCCTCGGACAACCCGTTCGCGGGCATCGAGAGCGCCGACGAGCTTCCGTTCGGCACGCCTGATGCGGAGATCGCCGCCCGGATCGACGGCACCGACCAGCACGCCGCCAAGGAGGCGGCGATGCGCGCCCACGCCACCCAGATCCCGGCGAACTCGTGGCTCTACTCGATCGCCGGCAACTTCGGCGGCGAGTTCATGGGCGTCGAGTACTTCACGCTCGCGGTCGGCGAGAAGGGGCCGGGCACCGGCCCGTACGGCTGGGAGGACGACCTCTTCGCCGGGATCGCCCTGGACGACCCGCGGCGGTCCCCGGTCGCGGCGGCCGGTCTCCGGTGACGCTGCCGGCCGTACCCGTGTCGACACTCCCCGAGCAGCCGCCGACGGCCGCGACGCCGAGCCCGGCGGAGCGGGTGCTCGACCGCGCGCTGCGGGTGGCCGGCGGCGTCGTGACGGTCTGGGCCGGCGTCCTGCTGGCGCTGCTCGACCTGATCTTCGCGACGTGGGCCTGGGAGACCGTGCAGGGCCGCTCCGGCGGGCTGCGGGCGCTTCTCGGTATCGGCCTGGTGACCGCCGGCGTCGTCGCCGTGGTGGCGACGACGGTGCTGCTGGGCCGGTTCGCCCACCTGTCGACGGGTACACGCTGGGCGGTGGCGCTCGGCGCGCTGCCGTGGTTCCTGGTGATCGTGGTGGGGGGTTTCCGGACCGTCGAGGGCGATCTGGCGCTCGCCGGTGACAACGTGCTCGGGCTCGCGCTGATCGTGGCCGGCGCGGTCACGTTCGCGGTGCTGGGCTTCCGGCACCTGGTGACGCCGCCCGACGCACGGTGAGGTGCTGACGCCGCACAGCTCGCGGTGGTAGACATTCCAGCCAAGAGGCCCGCCGAGGGAGCGGGCGGTACGGCGGGAGGCGTGCGATGGGTCAGCGGTGGCGTGCGGTAGGCGTGCTGGCGGCCGCGTTGTTCGGGGTGAACGTGGTGGCCCGGCTGGTCATCAGATTCGCGTTCCCGGACGACGACACCGCGTCCGGCCGCGTCTCGCTCGCCATGTTCCTGGTCATCGGGCTGATCCTGGCCGGCACCGCGTTCCGGTGGGGCGCCGACCGGCCGCTGAGCCGCTGGGCCGGTGACCTGGCCGCCGCGGTCGCGGTCGCGCTGGCGCTCACCGTGTTCGTCGGTCCGCTGCTGGTCGGGGAGAACCCGTTCGGCGGCGGCGCGGGCCTGTTCTTCGCGCAGATCTGGCTCTATCTCGCTGCGACCGCGGCGGGCGTGCTCGTCGGCTACCTGATCCTGACCGCGCTGGGCCGGGACTACCGGTCCCGCCAGCTCAAGCGGTACGCCGAGATGAAGCGCACCCGGCCTCGCAAGATCGTCCGGCGCTGACCGCTCCGCCGGTCAGGCCGCCGGGGCGACCCGGGTCAGGTAGGTGTGGTGGGTGGTGAAGCCGAGCCCCCGGTAGAGCGCCACGGCGCCGGTGTTGCTCTGCTCGACCTGGAGGAACGCGTGGGTGGCGCCCTCGGCGGCGCCCCACCCGGCCAGGGCCCGTACGACAGCGGCGGCGAGCCCTCGGCGGCGCGCCTGCGGCACCGTCTCCAGCAGGCTGACGCCGAGCCAGCGGCCCTCGCCGGTCACCGTGCCCCGCCCGACCGCGAGCAGTCGGCCGTCCTCGCGCAGTTCGGCGAAGCGGACCCGGGGCGTCCCGGTGAGCACCTGCCGGGCGGCGTCCGGCAGCCCGCCCTTGCGGCCGGCGGCGATCGCCAGCCAGTCGTCGGCGGGCGCGTCCGCCAGCGTCACCGGCGGCGCGCCGGCCGAGGCGTCGCCCGGCAGCGGGGCAGCGGTCAGGGTGCGCAGCGGGACGGTCTGCACCAGCACCGGCGGCCGGGACGTCCAGCCGCGCGCGTCCAGCTCCGCCCCGACCGGGGCGGCGAGCGGCAGCGGAGTGTTCACCAGGGCGGGCCCGCCGCGCTCGGCGTACCAGCGCTGCACCGCGTCCAGCGCGGCGGGCAGCGGCCGGTCCGGGTCGCCCACCGGCAGCGCGCTGTTGGCCCGGCCGGTCCAGCCGTCGGCCCAGCGCAGCCGCCAGTCGCCGAGCCGTCCGCGTACCGGCGCGGGCCACGCCTCGTCGGCGGCCAGTTCCAGCGCGACCACGGCGGCGGCGGTGGGCCGCCGGGCCGGCGGCACCCGCTTGGCCCGGTGCACCTCGGCCACCGGTACGCGCAGTGGCCCGGCGTCGGTGGACAGAGTGATGTGGGTCTCGCTCAGCTCCACGAGCTCGCCGAGCGCGTCGGAGAACAGCGTGCGGCCCTCGCGAATCCCCACAATCCGGCGGACCACGATCCGGTGTCCCACGTCCTGCTGTCGGAGCACGATCGACCCCCTCCCCGGCGAGATACTAGGCTCTTACCGTTGCGGTTGATCGCGACGAGTCTTGCGGAGGAGAAGACCGGTGACCTACATCATCGCCGAGCCGTGCGTGGATGTGCTCGACAAGGCATGCATCGAGGAGTGCCCGGTCGACTGCATCTACGAGGGCAACCGGATGCTCTACATCCACCCCGACGAGTGCGTCGACTGTGGTGCCTGTGAGCCGGTCTGCCCGGTGGAAGCGATCTTCTACGAGGACGACGTCCCGGAGCAGTGGAAGGACTACACCGGGGCCAACTACGAGTTCTTCGAGGACCTGGGCTCGCCCGGTGGCGCCTCGAAGATCGGCAAGGTGGAGAAGGACGCCACCTTCGTCGCCGCGCAGCCGCCGCGCGGCGAGGGCCACTGAACCGGCGCTCGCCGGTCTCGGCACGGCTGCCCGACTTCACCTGGGACACCCTGGACGCCGCGGCCGCCACGGCCGCGGCGCACCCGGGCGGTCTCATCAACCTGTCGATGGGCACGCCGGTCGACCCGGTGCCGGAGCTGATCCGCCAGGCCCTGGCCGACGCGTCGAACGCGCCGGGCTACCCGCTGACCGCCGGTACGCCCGCCCTGCGGGACGCGATCGCGGCGTGGGTCGCGCGGGCCTGCGGCGCGGGCGTCGACGGCCTGGGTGTGCTGCCGACGATCGGCTCCAAGGAGCTGGTGGCCTGGCTGCCCACGCTGCTCGGGCTCGGCCCCGGTGACGTGGTGGTGGTGCCGTCGGTGGCCTACCCGACCTACGAGGACGGGGCCCGCCTGGCCGGCGCGACGACGGTACGCACCGACTCGCTGACCGCGCTGGGCCCGGATCCCCGGGTCCGCCTGGTCTGGGTCAACTCGCCCGGTAACCCGACCGGCCGGGTGCTGCCCGCCGCCCACCTGCGCAAGGTGGTCGAGTGGGCGCGAGAGCGCGGCGCGGTGGTCGCCAGCGACGAGTGCTACCTGCCGCTGGGCTGGGACGCCGAGCCCGTCTCGGTGCTCTCGCCGCAGGTGTGCGGCGGCTCGTACGACGGCGTGCTGGCGGTGCACTCGCTGTCCAAGCGCTCCAACCTGGCCGGCTACCGGGCCGGGTTCGTCGCCGGTGACCCGGCGCTGGTGGCTGAGCTGCTCAAGATCCGCAAGCACGCGGGTCTGATCGTACCGGCGCCGGTGCAGGCCGCGATGGTGGCCGCGCTCGGCGACCAGGAGCACGCCGACGCCCAGCGGGAGCGCTACCGCGTCCGGCGGGAGAAGCTGCGTGCGGCGTTCACCGCCGCCGGCTTCACCGTCGAGCACTCGGAGGCCGGGCTCTACCTCTGGCTCACCCGGGACGAGGACTGCTGGGAGACAGTGGACTGGCTGGCCCGCCGGGGCATCCTGGTGGCCGCCGGTGTCTTCTATGGCCCGGCCGGTGCCCGGCACGTCCGGGTGGCCCTCACCGAGTCCGACGAGCACGTGGACGCGGTGGCCGGGCGGCTCGCCGAGGCCTGACGTGGCGGGCGGGCTGGCGCGGGCGGCGGTGGTCGGTACCGGGCTGATCGGCGGTTCGGTGCTGCTGCGGCTGCACGCCGCCGGGCTGGACGTCGCCGGTTGGGATCCCGATCCGGCGGCCCGCCGGCTGGTACGCGACCGGGGCATCGACGCGCCCGACACGGTCGAAGAGGCGGTCACCGGCCGGGACGTGGTGTTCCTCTGCGGCCCGCTGCCCACGCTGCCGGCGACACTGGCCCGGGTCGCGGCCGTGACCGACGACGACTGCGTGCTTACGGACGTGGGCAGCGTCAAGGCCGAGGTGAGCACCGCCGCCACCGTGCAAGGGCTCGGGCACCGGGTCGTGCCGGGGCACCCGATGGCCGGCGCGGACCGGGCCGGAGCGGGCGCCGCCGGCCCGGACCTGCTCGACGGCGCAGCCTGGGTGCTCTGCCCGGGGCCGGCCGGCCTGGGCGCGTTCCGGCGGCTGGCGGTGCTGCTGGTGGACGTCTTCCACGCCCGGGTGGTGCCGATGTCCGCCCCGGAACACGACGGCGCCGCCGCGCTCGCCTCGCACGTACCGCACGTGCTGGCGGGAGCGCTGGCCGGCACCGTGCACCGGTCGGCGTTGCGGGACGCGGTGCTGACGCTCGCCGCCGGCAGCTTCTCCGACGGCACCCGGGTCGCCGGCGGGCCACCCGAACGGACCGCGAACATGCTGCTCGGCAACCGGGACCGCGTCCTCGCCGAACTGGACGCGCTCGGCGCGTTCCTGAGCGAGCTGACCGAGGCGCTGCGCGGTGGCGACGCGGGTGCGCTGGCGGACCGGTTCGCCGAGGGGCGAGACGTCCGCGCGACCCTGCGGGCGCGTACGTTCAGCACGCACCGGCGGGAGTTCCCGGCCGCCGCCGACCACGCGGGCGAGCTGGCGTACCTGCGGGAGCTGGGCGCGGCGGGCGGTCACCTGAGCGGGGTACGGGAGACGGCCGGCTCGGTCACCTACACGGGGCACCTGCCGGCCACCCCGCCGTTAGGCTGAGGGCATGGCTGACGCACCGGTCGTGGCGGTACGCGGTGAGGCGTACCGGGAGGTGGCTCCCGAGCTGGCCCGGTTCACCGTGACGGCGACGGCGCGGGACCGGGACCGGGAGACCACGCTGACCCGGCTGGCCGAACGGGCCGCCGCGGTGCGCGCGCTGCTCGACGCGGCCGAGCCGGCTGTGGAGCGCCGGGAGACCGGCCAGGTCCACGTCCGGCCGGTGACGAAGCGCTCCGGCGACCGGGTGGTGGCCTACCAGGGCAACGTGAGCACCACAGTGACGACCACCGACTTCACTGCGCTCGGCGAGCTGATGCTCCGCCTGGCCGACCAGGAGCAGGTGGAGGTGGCCGGGCCGGTGTGGTCGCTGCGGCCGGACAGCCCGGCCTACCGGGAGGCGCGGCAGGCCGCGATCGCCGACGCGCTGGTCCGGGCCCGGGAGTACGCTGAGGCGCTCGGCGCCCGGGTGATCGCGTTGCGCGAGCTGTCCGACACCGGGATGAGCGCCGGGCCGCCGATGATGATGGTCGGGGCGGCCTACTCGCGCTCCGGCGAGCCGGAGCGCGAACTGGAACTGGACCCGGCGCCGCAGCCGGTGCAGGCGGCGGTCGAGGCGCGGTTCACCATCAGCGAGCCGGTGCTGGGCTGATGCCACCGGCGGAGGTGCTGCCGCTCGACGAGCTGGTCGCCCGAGCGCGGGCGCTGGCCGAGACCGGCCCACGTCAGCTGCTCGGCATCGCCGGGGCACCCGGGGCGGGCAAGTCCACCCTGGCGGAAGGGATCGTGGCCGCGCTCGGCCCGGTCGCCCGGCTGGTCCCGATGGACGGCTTCCACCTGGCCGGGTCCGCGCTGGCTCGGCTGGGGCGGGCGGGGCGCAAGGGCGCGCCGGACACGTTCGACGTCAACGGCTTCGTGTCCGTGCTGCGCCGGTTGCGCCGGCTGGAACCGACGTCGGTGTGGGCGCCGGAGTTCCGCCGGGACCTGGAGGAGCCGGTCGCCGGGGCGATCGAGGTGCCGCCTGAGGTGCGCCTGGTGGTCACCGAGGGCAACTACCTGCTGCTGCGGGACGACCCGTGGGAGGAGGTACGCACCCTCGTACACCAGATCTGGTTCCTGGATCTGGACGCGGAGTTGCGGCTGCGCCGGCTCACCGCGCGCCATGAGGCGTACGGGAAGTCGCCGGAGCAGGCCCGCGCCTGGGCGCTCGGCAGCGACGAGGAGAACGCCCGGCGGGTCGCCGGCACGGCCGGGCACGCCGACCTGGTGGTACGCCTGGCCGAACCGCCGCAGGCGTGACGTCGGCCGGCCCGCCGCCGCAGTGGTGCACGGTCAGCCGGTCCGCTGGCGTGGCGACGGCACGGTGCGGCGCAGCAGCCGCGCCACCACCGCCCGCTCGCGGGTGAACTCCACCGACTCCGGATAACCGCTGTGGCTACGGATGGGCGGGTCGGCCACCTCGCCGCCGGACGGGTGCAGCGCCTCCGGGTCGGCCACCGGCACGTCTCGCTGACCGGCGCTGACCTGCCAGCCCAGCGGGTCGGTGTCCCGCCAGAAGTTCGTCCAGGCCACGTGCCCGCCGGGCCAGGTGAGCGCGCCGGCCAGCGCCCGCAGCCGTTCCGGCCCGAAGTAGGACGGGAAGACCCGCCCGTAGAGCCGGGTGAGCTGGCAGCCGTAGGAGAAGAACCAGGTCCGTAGCCGCCACCGCCGGGGCAGTTGCAGCAGCACCGCGGCGCAGATGACGGTGCCCTGGCTGTGCCCGGAGAGGACGACGCCGTCCATCCGGTCGGCGTGGTGCGGCGGTAGCGCCAGCAGGCCCGCCACCCGGGTCTGGAGTTCCGGTACGGCGCGTTCGGCGTAGCTGGGGGGTGCGAGCGGATGCGCGGCCCGGGGCCAGAACGTGCACACGTCCCAGATCACGCCGACCGAGCGGCGTACCGAGTCGGTGCGGTAGACGAGCAGCCCGAGCGCCGCCATCACCACCGGCAGCCAGCCGAGGAGGGCGTCGCCGCGCTCGGCGGTCCAGTGGATGGCGGTCTGCCAGCCGGACGGGGACAGCGGGCTGGGCCGCTCGCCGGACAGCGCGGCGGCGCAGCAGAGGGTGACCAGGGCGGCGCAGAACGCGGCGTAACAGCCCAGCAGCCGTACCGCGTGCTCGCCGATCAGGCGGTGCAGCGCCCGGTAGGTGCTGACGTCGCGGCAGCGCCGCAGGTCGTGTGCGGACAGGCCGGGGGTGGCGGCCAGCCGCGCGTACTCGACCCGGCGCAGCCGGTGCAGCATGACGACGGCCCGGATCAGCAGTCCGATCAGCGCGGCCAGGCCGATCGCGCAGGCCAGCCCGGCCCAGAAGACGGCCAGCGGCGGCACGACCCGGCTCGGGCCGCTCGGCTCGGCCGACGCGTCGAGCCGGTCGCTGACCCAGTAGAGCAGCCCGGCGCAGTACGCCACCGCCATCATCCAGCCGAACCCGGCGATGACCGCCGGGGCGCAGCCGCGCCAGGCGAGATCGGTGTACGCGCCGAGTGGCTGGGTCGGCACCGGCGGTCGCAGGCGGGGCAGGAACAGTCCGGCGGCGGCCAGCGCGACGGCCGGACCGACGAGCATCCAGGTGCGCAACTCGCCCGGTGCGGCGGGCAGCACGGGCAGCCCGCGTTCGATCCAGGTCGCGCCGACCGGCAGCAGCACCATCCCGGCGACGGGGCCGATCAGCGCCCGTCGGCCGGAGCGGTTCGCCGCGGCGATGGCGAGCAGCAACAGCACCTGGTACGCGAGCAGCCACGCGACTGCCGTGTCGTACCCGGGCAGTGACCTGTCGGTGCGGCAGCCGGCGGTGACCGGCTGCGCCGTGCACCCGTCCGGCGGCCGGTACGCCGACAACGGCTGCCCGGCCGCCCCGTCGGGGAGCAGCAGCAGGGTGAACGCCCCGATCAGTCCGAGCGCGGTGAGCGCCACGACCGCCGCGCTCCACCGGCCGAGCGGGGTGGCGCCCTGCCGCCGGCTCAGCCACGGCCGGGCGACAGCTACCACGGCGATCATCACCACGGCGGCGAGCAGCGCCACTGTGGGCCAGGCGACGGCGGCCCGTACGCCTCGCGGCGGGTCCATGATCATCACTGCGGCGACCGGTACGGCGGCGGCGCTGACCGCCCCGGTGCACAGGTGCAGCACGGCGGCCCGGCGCAGTTGCCCCTCCCCGTTCCAGAACGTCGGGTCCTGGAGCGGGTTCCGTGGCGGTTCACGCGGGTCCGGCCGGCTGTCCGGTTCGCCGTCCTCCCGGGCCGCCCCGTGGTGGTGCGGGTCCGCGGGCATCTGCGCCTCGTACTGGTAGGTGCGGAAGGCGACGAGCCCGATCCCGGCCAGCACGAGCAGTGGCAGCAGCAGCCCGAGCGCGAGCGTCCGGGTGCCCTCGCGCCACCAGGGGGCGCCGAGGAACTCCCACGGCCCGGGTATCTTGCCGAGGCAGTCCGCCTCGACGCACTGCCAGGCGATGAGGTCCACGCCCACACCGGTCACCGTGACGACGAGCGTGCAGGTCAGGCTCAGGCAGAACAGGCGGATGAGCCAGGCGGTGATGCCGGACCGGCTGGCCCAGCGTTCCTGGTCCGGGTCGGGCGGGATGCCGGCGCGGGCGTGCAGCGCGACGTTCGCCAGCGCGAACGGGAGCATCAGTGTCCACAGCGCCCGTTCCACGTCCCGCCGGGTCCGCGCGCCGGAGGTCAACTGGCCCCAGCTGTACGCCTCGACGGTGATCGGGTCGTCCCGGCCCGCCGCGCTGGACCGGTAGAAGCCGGTGGTCTGACCGCCGGCGACAAGCATTGGTTGCGCACCGTCACCGTTGGCGCCCGCGGTCAGGCCGAGCAGCTGATCCGGCGGGGTGTTGGAGACCCCGTGCACCCGCAGTTCGAGGACCCGTTCCATCGTGCCTCCCGGTAAACGCACTACTACCCAGAGTGCGTGAGAGGACGGGAATCCGCATCCGCTGGAACGGTTGTTTCCCCAGCTCAGGACGGATTGCTCAGGCTCCTGATCGGGCGAGCAGGGTTACCCACCGCCACCACGTTCGCCGGTAGGTCGCGCGTCACCACCGCGCCGGCGCCGACCACCGTGTTCTCGCCGATGGTCACTCCGGCCAGCACGATCACCCCGCCGCCGAGCCAGACGTTGTCACCGATGGTGATCGGTTTTGCGGACTCCCACTTGGCCCGGCGCGCCTCCGGTTCCACCGGGTGGGTGGCGGTGAGCAGTTGCACGTTCGGTCCGATCTGGACGTCCGCACCGATGGTGATGCGGGCGACGTCGAGGAACACCGCGTTGAAGTTGACGAACGTCCGCGCGCCGATGTGCGTCTGGTGTCCGTAGTCGCAGTACAGCGGCGGCCGGACCCAGGCGTCCTCGCCCAGCGAGCCGAGCAGTTCGCGCAGCGCGGCGAGGCGTCCCGCCGGATCGTCGGCGGAGCTGCGGTTGAAGCGTTCGCCGAGCCGGGCCGCCCGCTCCAGATCGGCGATGATCGCGGGATCGTCGGCGATGTACTGCTCGCCGGCCAGCATCCGGTCCTTCATGGAGGTCATCGCCCGATCGTCCCGGCCCGCTCCGGTGGGTGGTGGCGGTTCCGTCGGATCGGCGACTTCCCGATACATACGCGGTATGTAATTCTGATACCCGCATCGATGTGTCTCCCATCGATGAAACGTTCGACGAAGGAGGAAGGTTGCTCCGGAACCGCAGAAAGCTGACGGCGTTCGGCCTCGGCCTGACGCTGGCGCTCGGCCTGCCGGTGCCCGCGCTGGCCGCCGCGCCCACCGCGCCGACCGGCCCGTCCGCCCGGACCGGGCCGTCCGCCCCGGCCGGCGTCCAACCGGTCACCGTCACCCTGATCACCGGCGACCGGGTCACCGTCGCCTCCGGCGGCCGTGCCGCGGTACGCCCCGGCGCCGGCCGCGCCGGCATCCAGTTCCTGGTCGGACGGGAGCGCGACCGGCTCACCGTGATGCCGCAGGACGCGCTCCCGCTGGTCCGCGCCGGCAAGCTCGACCGGCGCCTGTTCGACGTGAGCGGGCTGATCGAGGCCGGGTACGACGACGCGCGGCGCGGCAGCGTACCGCTGCTCGTGACGTACCGGCCGGGGGTGGCCCGGCGGACGGCGGCCCCGCTCGCGGGCGCGCGAGTGACCCGCGACCTGCCGGCGATCGCCGGCGCGGCCGTCGTCGCCGACAAGGGTGACACCGGCGCGCTCTGGAAGGAGGTGAGCGCCGACCGCTCCGGTGCCCGGCTCGACGCGGCGGGGGGTGTCGACCGGATCTGGCTGGACGGCCGGCGGCGGCTGACACTCGACCACAGCGTGCCGCAGATCGGCGCGCCGACCGCGTGGGCGGCCGGCTGGACCGGTAAGGGCGTGCGTGTGGCGGTGCTCGACACCGGCGTCGACCTCAGCCACCCGGACCTGGCCGGCAAGGTCGCCGAGTCGCGCAACTTCACCGAGGAGGCGGACCCGGACGACATCGTCGGGCACGGCACGCACGTGGCCTCCACCATCGCCGGCAGCGGCGCCGCCTCGGGCGGGAAGTACCGGGGCGTGGCGCCCGACGCCACGCTGCTGTCCGGCAAGGTCTGCGAGGTCTACGGCTGCACCGAGTCGGCCATCCTGGCCGGCATGCAGTGGGCCGCGGCCGAGCAGCACGCCACAGTGGTCAACATGAGCCTCAGCGGCGGCGACACCCCGGACGTGGACCCGCTGGAGGAGGCGGTCGGGACGCTGACCGAGCAGCACGGGACGCTGTTCGTGATCTCGGCCGGCAACGACGGCGTCGACGGTTCGGTCGGCTCGCCGGCCACCGCCGACGCCGCGCTCGCGGTCGGCGCGGTGGACCGGGACGACGCGCTCGCCGACTTCTCCAGCCGTGGTCCCCGGGTGGGCGACGGGGCGATCAAGCCGGACATCACCGCGCCGGGTGTGGAGATCGTGGCCGCGCGGGCCGCGAACGGCCAGATCGGCGACCCGGTGGGGGACCGGTACGCCTCGCTGTCCGGCACGTCGATGGCCGCCCCGCACGTGGCCGGCGCGGTCGCGCTGCTCGCCCAGCAGCACCCCGGCTGGACGCCCGAGCGCTACAAGGCGACGCTGATGGCCTCGGCGAAGCCGCACCCGGAGCAGACCGCGTTCCAGCAGGGCGCGGGCCGGGTCGACGTCGCCCGGGCGATGACCCAGCAGGTGACGAGCGAACCGGCCTCCGTCTCGTTCGGTGTGGCGGCCTGGCCGCACACCGACGACAAGCCGATCAGCCGGACGGTCACCTACCGCAACGGCGGGACCGCCCCGCTCACGCTCGACCTGAGCACCCGGTTCACCGGGCCGGGCGGGCGGACCGCGCCGGCCGGCATGCTGACCCTCAGCACCTCCCGGCTCACCGTTCCCGCGGGCGGCAGCGCCCAGGCGACAGTGGTGATCGACACCCGGCTCGGCGGCGCCGACGGCTACTGGACCGGCCGCCTGCTCGCCCGCGCCGGCGACGCGGTGGTGGTGACCCCGCTCGCGGTCGACCGCGAGGTGGAGAGCTACGACCTGACCGTGACCCACCGCAACCGCTCCGGTGCCCTGACCGACGGCTACTACACGGTTCTGCTCGGGCTCGACGACGGCAGCTACCGGGACGTCTACGGCGCCGGCGGCGAGACCCGGATCCGGGTGCCGAAGGGCCGGTACGGCGCGCACAGCCTGATCTTCGTCGACGGTGACCAGGGCTGGTCGGAGGTCTCCTTCCTGGCCCAGCCGGAACTGGTGGTGGCCGGGAACCAGCGGCTCACGCTGGACGCTCGGCGGGCGAAGCCGATCCGCACCACGGTGCCGCAGCGCGGCGCGGCACCACTGCTGATCGACCTCACCGCGGCCTGGGGATTCGGCGACTACTACAACAGCTTCGGGCTGTGGACCGACCGGTTCGAGGGCCTCTACTCGGCCCAGATCGGCCGCACCGTCTCCGACAAGGTCTTCGTCGGCGCGCTCGCCAGCCAGTGGGCCGAGCCGACCGCGCCGGAGCGCAGTCCGTACTTCTACGGCCTGAACGACCTGTTCCCGGGCCGGTTCCCGACCGGCTTCGTCCGGCACTACCGGCCGGCCGACCTGGCCGCCGTCACGAACCGGTTCGCCGCCGGCTACGCCGGGATGGAGAACGAACTGGTCGTCTACGCGGAGCGCGACTACAACATGGGCGGCTCGGCGATCGTCCTGCCGGTACAGGTGCCGGGCAAGCGGATCGACCACCTCAGCGTCACCCGGACCCGCTGGAGCGCCGAGCTGGCCTTCGGTGAGCGCTCCGAGGAGGGCTGGCTGGAGCCGCGGGCGGCGCTGGAACGAGTGCCGACCCGCTACCGGGCCGGGCACACCTACCGGGACGAGTGGAACAAGGCCCCGTTCGGCCCGTCGTTCCCGCAGCCGCAGTGGCCGGAGCAGGGCATCACGCGGACCGGCGACACCCTCGTCGTCTCGCTGCCGGTGCACAGCGACGCGGCCGGGCACCCGGGCGGTTCGCTGAACGACACCGAGCACACCCGGCTCTACCGCAACGGCAAGCTGGTCGACGAGTCGCCCTACCCGGGGTACGGCGAGTTCACAGTGCCGCCGGGAACGGCGAACTACCGGGTGGAGACCACCGCGACGCGCGGCTTCACCGACCTGAGCACCGAGGTCTCGGCGAGCTGGACGTTCCGCTCCAAGCGGGTACCGGGTGACGTGCCGGCCCGGCTGCCGGCCACGGCGGTCCGGTTCACCCCGCCGCTGGCGGTGGACAGCTCCGCCCCGGCGGGCCGGACGTTCACCGTGCCGGTGACCGTGCAGCGTCAGCCCGGCGCGCCGTCCGGCCGGGTCGTGGCGCTCACCGTCGACGTCTCCTACGACGGTGGGAAGACCTGGCAGAAGGCGGCACTGAAGAAGCAGGGCGGGGCGTGGACGGCCACCGTCCGGCACCCGGCCGGCCCCGGGTACGCGTCGCTGCGGGCCACCGCCCGTGACGACGCCGGCAACACCGTGACCCAGCGGATCATCCAGGCGTACCGCCTGCGGTGAGCCGGCCGTCCGGGTCCGCGCGGTGAGCGCGGACCCGGACGGGGGTACGGCTCAGTCGTTGGCGTGCAGCGCCGCGTTGAGCGTGATGCCCTGGCCGGTGCGGGGCTTCGCCTCCAGCGCGCCGGTCACCGAGTTGCGCCAGAACAGCAGCCCGTCGACGCCGGACAGCTCGCGGGCCTTGACCGTCCGGCCGTCCGGCAGGGTGATCTTCGAGGCGGCGGTGATGTAGCAGCCGGCCTCCACCACGCAGTCGTCGCCGAGCGTGATGCCGACACCGGCGTTCGCGCCGACCAGGCTCCGCTCACCGATGCGCACCTTCTCCGTGCCGCCGCCGGAGAGCGTGCCCATGATCGAGGCGCCACCGCCGATGTCGGAGCCGTCGCCGACCACCACGCCCTGCACGATCCGGCCCTCGACCATCGAGGTGCCCAGCGTGCCCGCGTTGAAGTTGACGAAGCCCTCGTGCATCACAGTGGTGCCGGAGGACAGGTACGCGCCCAGCCGGACCCGGTCCGCGTCCGCGATCCGCACCCCGGACGGCACCACGTAGTCGGTCATCCGGGGGAACTTGTCCACCCCGTACACGGACAGGTGGCGGCCGGCGGCCCGCTCGATGACGCGCAGCTCGTCCACCCGCTCCGGCGGGCACGGCCCGGCCGACGTCCAGGCCACGTTCGCCAGCTTGCCGAAGATGCCGTCGAGGTTCAGCTCGTTCGGCCGTACCAGGCGGTGGGAGAGCAGGTGCAACCGAAGGTACGCGTCGGCGGCGTCCTTGATCGGGTCGTCCAGCGAGCCGATCAGCGTGGTCACCTCGACAGTGCGCAACCCGGGCAGCGCCCGCTCGCCGATCGCGCCCGGCGGCAGGTCGAGCACGTCGGCCCGGTCCTCGCCGGGCACCAGCGGCAGCTCGCCCAGGCCCAGCTTGCCGGTCGGGTACCAGGTGTCGAGCACCTGGTCCTGCGCGGTGACGGTGGCCAGGCCGATACCCCAGGCGGATGGTGCGGACGTCACGGTGACACCTCTCTGCTCCGGCGGCGGCGTCCGCCGCTCCTCGCGGCCGGGGGCGCGGCACGTGTCCCTCGCGCCCACCGAGGATGACGGTACCGTGCGAGACATGCAGAACCCGTTGACCCCCGAGGTCCTGGCCGATCCGGTGGCGCTGACCCGCGCCCTGGTCGACATCGAGTCGGTATCCCTCAACGAGAAGGCCGTCGCCGACTGCGTGGAGGAGGTGCTGCGCGGTGTGCCGCACCTGACCACCTACCGGCACTCGAACACCGTGATGGCCCGTACCGACCTGGGCCGGGCGCAGCGCGTGGTGCTCGCCGGCCACCTGGACACCGTTCCGCTCAACGGCAACTTCCCCTCGACCATGCGCGGCGACCTGATGTACGGCTGCGGCACCTCCGACATGAAGTCCGGGGTGGCGTTCGCGCTGCACCTGGCGGTGACGCTGCCCGACCCGCGCTACGACGTCACGTACTTCTTCTACGAGGCCGAGGAGATCGAGTCGAAGTACAACGGCCTGACCCTGGTCGCGCAGAGCCACCCCGAGTGGCTGGAGGCCGACTTCGCGGTGCTGCTGGAGCCGACGTACGGGATCGTCGAGGCGGGCTGCCAGGGCACCATGCGGGCGGTGGTCACCACGCACGGCGAGCGGGCCCACGCGGCGCGCTCCTGGCACGGGGTGAACGCCATCCACGGCGCGAGCGAGGTGCTGCGGCGGCTGACCACGTACGAGGCCCGCCGGGTGACGATCGAGGGCTGCGACTACCGCGAGGGCCTCAACGCGGTACGGATCACCGGCGGGGTGGCCGGCAACGTCATCCCCGACCGCTGCGAGATCGAGATCAACTACCGGTACGCCCCGGACCGCGACCCGGCGGGCGCCGAGGCGCACCTGCGCGAGGTCTTCGCCGGCTTCGAGCTGGAGGTCACCGACGCGGCGGCCGGCGCCCCGCCCGGGCTGGAGAGCCCGGCGGCGCAGGAGTTCCTGGCGGCCGTCGGTGCCGCGCCGATCGGAAAGCTGGGCTGGACGGACGTGGCGCGGTTCGCGGCCATGGGCATCCCGGCGCTGAACTTCGGCCCCGGCGACCCGAACCTGGCGCACCACAAGGACGAGCACGTCGAACTGACCAAGATCCGGGACGGCGCGGCGACGCTGCACCGCTGGCTGGCCCCGGCCTGACGCGCGGCGGTCACCGGGGCCCGCGCCCGCCGCGCGGGCCCCGGTGATCGTCAGACGGTCGTCGTCAGGGGTGCTTCCGCCTCGCCGGTCTCGCCGGTCAGGTCGGACCGGTGGGTCTCCATCATCCGGGCGCGGCGGCGCTCGGCCACCACGTCACGGATCCGCCGCTGCATCTGACGGCGGATCCGGATCATCTCGCTGTTACTGATCAACGCTGGCTCCTCCCCCGAAGGCGCGTCGCCCGGGGTATACCGGGTATGTGAATAGTAAGACGTACGTGCGACCGAATTAGTTGCCCGGATCCCAAAGATTTCTCCGGCTCCCGGGCCTTCGCGCCGGGCCGGAGCCGCTCCACTACGGTGACTCCATGGGCGAGAGCAGGGGAATGTCGGCCGGGGACGGCCGACGGGAGGAGCGGAACCGGGGAGAACGGCACCGCGGTGCGGTTACGCTGCGCAACCGGGCGATTCCGACGAGTACGGCCGATCAGCGGCTGCTCGACTCCCGGGGACGCAGCGACTGGAAGACCAAGGACGCCTGGCGCGCGCTGCGGATCCTCTCCGAGTTCGTCGAGGGCTTCGACACCCTCGCCGACCTGCCCCCGGCGGTGAGCGTCTTCGGCTCCGCCCGCAGCAAGCCGGACAGCCCGGAGTGCCGGATGGCCGAGGAACTGGGCGGCGCACTCGCCCGGGCCGGGTACGCGGTGATCACCGGCGGCGGTCCCGGCGTGATGGAGGCCGCCAACCGGGGTGCCGGTGAGGCCGGCGGCCTCTCCGTCGGGCTCGGCATCGAGCTGCCGTTCGAGCAGGGCCTCAACGACTGGGTCGACCTGGCCATCGACTTCCGCTACTTCTTCGCCCGCAAGACGATGTTCGTCAAGTACGCCCAGGCGTTCGTGGTGCTCCCCGGCGGCTTCGGCACCCTGGACGAGCTGTTCGAGGCGCTCACGCTGGTGCAGACCGGCAAGGTGACCCGCTTCCCGGTCGTGCTGATGGGCACCGACTACTGGCGCGGGCTGCTCGACTGGCTGCGCGCCACCATGGCCACCGAGGGCAAGATCGGCCCGTCCGACCTCGATCTGATCCGCCTCACCGACGACGTCAACGAGGCGGTCCGGCACATCGTCGAGGCCGAGGCGGTGCTCTCCGCCGAGCAGGAGGCGGTCCGCGAGGAGGCGGTCGCCCGGGTGGCCGCCGACCAGCGAGCCGCCGCCGAGGCCGCCCCCGAGGGCCCGGCGGGACGGAGCTGACCCGTGGCCAACGTCTGTGTCTTCTGCGCGTCCTCCCGCACTCTCGACGCCCGCTGGCTGGCGCTCGCCACCGAGACCGGTGAGGAACTGGCCCGGCGCGGCCACACGCTGGTCAGCGGCGGCGGCTGTGTCGGGATGATGGGCGCCGTGGTGCAGGGCGCGCGGGCGGCCGGCGGTCGCACCATCGGCGTCATCCCGCAGTCCCTGGTCGACCTGGAGGTCGCCGACCTGGACTCCGACGAGCTGCTGGTGACCGACAGCCTGGCCAGCCGCAAGACGCTGATGGACGAGAAGTCCGACGCGTTCGTGGCGCTGCCCGGCGGCCTCGGCACGCTCGACGAGCTGTTCGAGGTCTGGACCACCGCCACCCTGGCCCTGCACGCCAAGCCGATGGTGATCGTCGACGTGGACGGCTTCTACCGGCCGCTGCTCGACTGGATCCGCGGGCTCGGCGAACAGCGGTTCCTCAAGCCGGCAGCGCTGGACCTGTTGATGGTGGCCGACAGCGTCCCCGCCGCGCTCGACCTGATCGACGCCCGCCTCACCTGACGCGCGCCCGGGTCGGCCCGTCCTTGTTCACCACCGTCTCGGCGGGCTTGATCGACACCGCTTGGGGGCTTGATCGACACCACTTCCCGGAGAGCTTGATCGACACCATTTCGGGGAGGTGGTGGTGTCCGGGCCGGTGGGATGTGGCCACCTCGCCGTAATGGTGTTGATCTAGGGGTGGGATGCCCCCACTTCGCCGAGGTGGCGCGGACGCCTGGGGTCGGGCGTGGGGGTGTGTCGTTTGTTGGAGTGGCGCGGTTCGGTGCGTGTGTGCTCGGCCGGTCGGGCTTGTTGAACACCGTCGCGGGGCGGGCTTGATCGACACCGCTTGGGGCTTGATCGACACCATTTCGGGGAGGTGGTGGTGTCCGGGCCGGTGCGATGTGGCCACCTCGCCGTAATGGTGTTGATCTAGGGGTGGGATGCCCCCACTTCGCCGAGGTGGGCGTGAACGCCTGAGAGACGGGTGTGTGGCAGAGCCGGGCAGTGGTGCACGCCGCGGTCAGGTGAGCTGGTGACGGCGGGTCGGCGGTCGGTTTCCGGGTGTCGTACCGGCGTGGTGGGATGTCTGTGATGCAGGCGTACCGGTTGGTGCGCCGGCCCGGCGGCGCGGGGGCGGGGGTCACCCACGACGCCGGGGCGGGGCAGGGGGTGGGTCGGTCCGGTGGATCGGCCGATGCGGAGCCGCGATCCGGGGGGTCGGCGGGCGATGCCGCGCACCCGCAGACCACCGTGCACCCGCAGACCGCCGCGCACCCGCAGACCGCCGCGCACCCGCAGACTGCCGCGCCGCCCGAAGGCGCTTCGCCGCAGAACGAGACCGGCGCGTCGCCACCGTCGGCTGCTTCCGCGGGGATCGGGGCCGGGGAGGGCACGAACGTTTCGTGCCGGGTCGATCCGGTGCAGGCCGAGGTGGTCGCGCACACCGACGGGCCGATGCTCGTCGTGGGCGGTCCCGGCACCGGCAAGACGACGACGCTCGTCGAGGCGGTCGCGGCCCGCGTGGCCGAGGGCGTCGACCCGGAGCGGATCCTCGTGCTCACCTTCGGCCGGCGGGGCGCCACCGAACTGCGCCACCGGATCGAGGCGCGGATCGCCGGGAACGGACACCGCGTGGTCCGCGAGCCGCTGGTGCGTACGTTCCCGGCGTACGCCTTCGGGCTGCTGCGCCGCGCGGCGGCCGAACGCGGCGAGCCCTCGCCCCGGCTGCTCACCGGCCCCGAGCAGGATCTGATCATCCGCGAGCTGCTCGACGTGGTGGGGGAGGAGCCCGGCGACGACCCGGTCGGCTGGCCGGAGGACCTGCGCCCCGCGCTGCGTACCCGGGCGTTCGCCCAGCAGCTCCGCGATCTGCTGATGCGTGCCGCGGAGCGCGGCGTCGGCCCGGTCGAGCTGGCCCGGCTGGGGGAGAAGCTGGGCCGCGCCGACTGGCCGGCCGCAGCGCGCTTCCTGCGGGAGTACGTCGCCGTGCTCGCCCTGCGCGACGTGAGCAACCGGGGTTCGGTCGCGTACGACCCGGCGGAGCTGGTGCGCGCCGCCACCGGCATGCTGCTCGACGACCCCGAGCTGCTCGCCGCCGAGCGCCGTCGACTGACCCATGTGTACGTCGACGAGTTGGCCGACACCGACCCGGCCCAGCTCGACCTGCTCGCCGTGGTGGCCGGCGGCGGCCGGTCCCTCGTCGCGTTCGCCGACCCGGACTCGTCCACGTACGCGTTCCGCGGCGCCGACCCGGCGGGCGTCACCACGTTCCCGCACCGCTTCCGCACCGCCTCCGGTGCGCCGGCAGCCCAGGTCACGCTCACCACCTCGTACCGGGCCGGGCCGGAACTGCTGGCGGCCACCGCTCGGCTGGCCCGCCGGCTGCGCGGTCCGGCGGCGCACCGGCGGCTGCGCCCGCTTCCCGGCGCGCCGGCCGGAACGGTGGAGGTACGGACGTTCCGGTCCGCCACCAGCGAGTCGGCCTGGCTGGCGCACGCGTTGCGCGAGGCGCACCTGCTCGACGGCGTGCCGTGGTCCCGGATGGCGGTGCTGGTCCGCTCCACCGGCCGGCAACTGCCGTCGCTGCGGCGCGCGCTGCACACGGCAGGCGTACCGACCGTCGTGCACGGCGAGGACCTGCCGCTGCACCTCCAGCCGGCGGTCGCCCCGCTGCTGCTCCTGCTGCGCTGCGCGCTCGAACCCGGCCGGCTGGACGAGGAGGCGGCGGTCGCGCTGCTGCACTCGCCGCTGGGCGGGGCCGACCCGCTGGCCGAGCGGCGGCTGCGTCAGGGGCTGCGGGCGCTGGCGCTGGCCGGCGGCGACCGCCGTCCGTCCGGGGAGCTGCTGGTGGAGGCGCTGCGCGACCCGGCGGAACTGGCCACCATCGAGCGCCGCTGGGCGGCGCCCGCGCAAGCCGTGGCGCACCTGCTCGCGACCGCCCGGGAGACGGCCGGCCGGCCCGGCGCCACGGTCGAGGACGTGCTCTGGGCGGTGTGGCGGGAGAGCGGGCTGGCCGAACGCTGGGCCGGGGCGATCACCAGGGGGCGGGCGGCCACCGGCGAGCACGAGACCGCCCAGCGCTGGCGGGCCGAGGCCGCCGACCGTGACCTGGACGCGGTGCTCGTCCTCTTCGACGCGGCGGCCCGGTTCACCGACCGGCTGCCGGGCGCGCGTACCGAGGTGTTCCTCGACCACGTCCTCGGGCAGGAACTGCCCGCCGACACACTCGCCGCCGCCGCCGACCGGGGCGACGCGGTACGCCTGCTCACCGCGCACGCCGCCAAGGGGCTCGAGTGGGATCTGGTCGCGGTGGCCGGGGTGCAGGAGGGCGTCTGGCCGGACCTGCGCCTGCGCGGCAGCCTGCTCGGCTCGGAGCGGCTCGTCGACGTGCTCGCCGGCCGCGCCGACGGTGCCGGACTGCGGGCCAGCCTGGTCGGGCAGACGTCCGCGCTGCTGGACGAGGAGCGACGACTGTTCCACGTGGCGATCAGCCGGGCCCGGCGGCGCCTGCTGGTCACCGCTGTCGCGTCCGCCGCCGTCGGCGGGGACGACCACGAGGAGCAGCCGAGCCGCTTCCTGCACGAGCTGGCCGCCGCCGACCCACCCGCCACCGGCGGTGGCGGCCCGGACCCGACCGGTCCGGCCCCGAACGGCCCCGGCCCGGCCGGGAACGGCCCGACAGGTACGGCCACGCGCGGGCGATCTGCGGACGGGCCGGTGCCGCACGGGGACGAGCATCCGCAGGACGGGCCGTCCGCCGCGCTCCCGGTCACCCTGCCGCCGCGAGGGCTCACGCTGTCAGCGCTGGTGGCGGAGCTGCGTACCGCCGTCACCGACCCGGCGACGCCGATCACCCGGCGGCACGCGGCGGCGGGTGAGCTGGCGCGGCTGGCCGCCGCCGGGGTGCCCGGCGCGCACCCGGAGGACTGGTGGGGGTTGCGCGGCCTCTCCGACGACCGGCCGCTGGTCGACGAGGGCGAGCCGGTGCGGGTCACCCCGTCGGCGATGGAGAGCGCGTTGCGGTGCAGCCTGCGCTGGCTGCTGGAACGGCACGGCGGCAGCGGGCCGGCCAGCGCCGCGCAGGGCGTCGGCAACCTGGTGCACGCCGCCGCGATGCTCGCGGAGGACGCCAGCGTCGACCGGGAGGCGTTGCTGGAGTACGTGGCCGCCCGGTTCGACGCGATCGAGCTGGCCGCCCGGTGGATGGCCGGTCCGGAGCGGCAGCGCGCCGAGGCGATGGTGGACAAGCTGCTGCGCTGGCTGGCCGGCAACCCGCGCCGGCTGCTCGCGATCGAGCACGAGTTCGCGGTCCGCCTCGACGACCCGGCCCGCCCGATCGAGCTGACCGGCCGGGTCGACCGGCTGGAGGTCGACGACGAGGGGCGGCTCGTGGTGATCGACCTGAAGACCGGCAAGTCGACTGCTGTCACCGAGCGGGAGGTGGCCGAGCATCCGCAGCTCGGCGCGTACCAGGCGGCCGTGGAGGCGGGCGGGTTCGCCGAGTTCGGCGAGGAACCGGGCGGGGCCGCGCTGGTGCAGCTCGGCACCGGTGCGCGGGACGCCAAGGAGCAGACCCAGGCCGCGGCCGGGGAGGGGCCGGAGGCCGGGTGGGCCACCGCGCTGGTGCGCCGTACCGCGGACACGATGGCCGCCTCGACGTTCGCCGCCGTGGCCAACTCCAAGTGCCGGGTCTGCCCGGTACGCACCAGCTGCCCGGTCTCCGGCCAGGGCCGCCAGGTGGTCGAGCCGCCCCCGGAGAGTCAGCCGTGAGCGCGAGGAGTGAGCCGGTTTTGCGAGCCCCGCAGTCGCGAACAAGGACCGGACCATGAGCGTTCAGCCGGCGCTGTTCGGCGCCTCCGCCACGCCCGCGCCGCGTACCGCCGACGCCGGACCCCGCTACACGCCCGTCGAGCTGGCCCGGCTGCTGCGGCTGCCGGCGCCCACCCGGGAACAGGCCGCGATCATCGCCGCGCCGGTGGAGCCGCTGCTGGTGGTCGCGGGCGCCGGCTCGGGCAAGACCGAGACGATGGCCGCGCGGGTGATGTGGCTGGTCGCCAACTCCTACGTACGCCCCGAGCACATCCTCGGCCTCACCTTCACCCGCAAGGCGGCAGGTGAGCTGGCACACCGGGTCCGCACCCGGCTCGACCAGCTCATCCGGCGGCTCGGCCGGCCGGGGCGGGATCCGCACGACGACCCGCTGGCGGGCGAGCCGACCGTGTCCACGTACCACTCGTACGCCGGGCGGATCGTCACCGAGCACGGGCTGCGCGCCGGATACGAGCCGACCACCCGGCTGCTCACCGAGGCGTCCCGCTGGCAGCTCGTCGACCTGCTGGTGCGCAACTACGACGGCGACATGTCCGAGGTGGACCGGATGCCGTCGACCATCACCGACGCCGTGCTGGCGCTCGCCGGTGAGCTGGACGAGCACCTGGTCGACCCGGACGAGCTGGCCGCCTGGACCGGCCGGTTCTTCGCCGACGTGCAGTCCCGGCCCGGCCGGGTCTACGCCGACGTGCGCAAGGCGCTCCAGCTCCAGCGGACCCGGCTGAAGCTGCTGCCGCTGGTGCGCGCGTACGCCCGGCGCAAGGACGACTTCGAGGCGATGGACTTCGCCGACCAGCTCGCCCGCGCGGCCCGGGTGGCCCGCGACCATCCCGGCGTCGGGGTGATCGAGCGGGACCGGTTCCGGGTGGTGCTGCTGGACGAGTACCAGGACACCAGTCACGCCCAGGTGGTGCTGCTCAACGCGCTGTTCGGCGGCGGCCACCCGGTCACCGCCGTCGGCGACCCGTGCCAGTCCATCTACGGCTGGCGGGGGGCCAGCGCCGGCACGCTCGACCGGTTCCCGGCCGAGTTCGCCCGCACCGACGGCAGCCCCGCCGACGTGCTCAGCCTGACGACGAGCTGGCGCAACCGGCCGGAGATCCTCGGTGTCGCCAACACGCTGTCGGTGCCGCTGCGGGCGGCCGGCGCGCGGGTGCCGGAACTGCACGCCGCGCTCAGCGTCCGCGACCCGATCCCGCACCGCACGCCGGGCGGGCAGGCCGGCGGCACCGTGCACTGCGCGTTGCTGGAGACGTACGCCGACGAGGCCGACTGGATCGCGGACAGCGTGCTGGCGGCCTGGCGGGGCGCGGCCGGCATGCCCGGCGCGCTGCCCGAGCACATCCCCGCCGACCGTCGCCCGACCACTGCGGTGCTGGTGCGGCTGCGCAGCCAGATCCCGGCGATCGAGGCGGCGTTGCGTGCCCGCGGGCTGCCTGTCGACGTGGTCGGCCTGGGTGGGCTGCTGGACACCCCCGAGGTACGGGACGTGGTGTGCACGCTGCGCGTGCTCGCCGACCCGACCGACGGGGCGGCGCTGCTGCGGCTGCTCACCGGCGCGCGCTGGCGGATCGGCCCGCGTGACCTGGTCGCCCTGCACCGCCGCGCCCGCGCGATCGCCCGCAGCCGCCGGGAGCTGACCGGCGACGAGGGCCCGGAGATCACCGTGGACGCGCTGGACGAGGCCACGCTCGTGGAGGCGCTTGCGGATCTGGGGCCGGCGCAGGCGTACTCGGCCGAGGGCTACGCGCGGCTGCGCTCGTACGGGATGGAGCTGGCGCTGCTGCGCTACCGGCTGGACCAGTCGCTGCCGGAGCTGATCGCGGACATCGAGCGGACCATCGGGCTCGACGTCGAGGTGGCGGTCCGGGCCGGCCGGGACGGCGCGGGCGACGCCGGGCTGGCCCGCGCCCACCTGGACGCGCTCGGCGACGTGGCGGCCCGGTTCAGCGGCGAGACGCCCGGCGCGACGCTCGCCGGTTTCCTCGCCTACCTGGCCGCCGCCGAGGACGAGGAGCGCGGGCTGGCGCCCGGCGAGGTGGAGGTGGTGGCCGGCGCGGTGCAGGTGCTCACCGCGCACGCCGCGAAGGGCCTGGAGTGGGACGTGGTGGCGGTGGCCGGGATGACCCGGGGCGCCTGGCCGGGGCCGGTCCGCAACTCCGACCACTGGCTGGGCGGGCTGGGCGTGCTGCCGTTCCCCTTGCGCGGCGACGCGGACGGGCTGCCGGAGCTGGGCCTGCCGGAGGCGGAGGACCAGCGTGGCGTGGCCCGGGCGTTGACCGACTTCACCGACGCCTGGCGGGCGCACGACGAGCGGGAGGAGCGCCGGCTGGCGTACGTGGCGGTGACCCGCCCCCGACGGCTGCTGCTCTGCTCCGGCTACTGGTGGGGGGAGGGGACCAAACGGTTCCGCGGCCCGTCGGTGTTCCTGCGGGAGGTGCACGACGCCTGCCTGGCCGGTGCGGACGGGCACGTGGTGGACGCCTGGACGCCCGAGCCGGCCGGGGACGCGGTGAACCCGACCACCGAGACGGTGTTGCGGGCCGAGTGGCCGGCCGACCCGCTCGGCACCCGCCGGCCCGCGCTGACCGAAGCGGCGGCGCTGGTCCGCCGGCACCTGGCCGACCCGGAGACGGCCCGCCGCGAGGCGGCAGTGCTCGCCACCACGGGAGCGGCGGAGGACGCCGAGGTGGCCCGCTGGCGGCGCGAGGCCGATCTCCTGCTCGCCGAGCGGGCGGAGCTGGCCCGGCAGGCCGAGGCGGTCGAGGTCGCTCTACCCGGCCAGATGTCGGTGACCCAGCTCGTGGCGTTGCGCCGCGACCCGGAGGCGCTGGCCCGGACGCTGCGCCGCCCGATGCCGACCGAGCCGAACCCGTACGCCCGGCGCGGCACCGCGTTCCACGCCTGGCTGGAGCAGCGCTTCGGCGCGGACCGGCTGCTCGACGTGGACGAGCTGCCCGGCGCGGCGGACGAGGACGCGGCCCCGGACGAGGCGCTCGTCGAGTTGCAGGAGCGCTTCCTGGCCGGCGAGTGGGCCGACCGGGTGCCGGTGGAGGTGGAGGTGCCGTTCGCCACCGTCATCGCCGGCGTCGTGATCAGGGGGCGGATGGACGCCGTGTTCGCCCGGCCGGGCGGGCGCTACGACGTGGTCGACTGGAAGACCGGGCGGCAGCCGGCCGGCCGGGAGGCCGACGCGGCGGCGGTGCAGCTGGCGGTCTACCGGCTGGCCTGGGCGGAGCTGGCCGGGGTGCCGGTGGACCGGGTCGGCGCCGCGTTCCACTACGTGCGGGACTCCGCGACGGTCCGTCCGGCCGACCTGCTCGACGCCGAGGGGCTGACCGCGTTGGTCGCCGCCGTGCCGGAAATCCCGGGGGATCTCCCGGAGCGCGCGAATCCGTGATACGTTGGCCGGGTTGCAGTTTTGGTTTCCAGAGACTCTGTGTGCGCCTGGCGGATTGTGGCCCCAGGCGCTCTTTGTTGTGTCCGGAGTTCTCCGGGCGGGGCGACCAGCAGCGACAGGCACGCCGCGTATTCCACGCGCGGTGTGCTCCTCTCCGGCCCGCAACACGTGCGGGCCGACCGTTCCGTCAAGGAGACGAAACACATGGCAATTGGCACCGTCAAGTGGTTCAACGCTGACAAGGGCTTCGGCTTCATCACCCCGGACGACGGCGGCGCCGACGTCTTCGCCCACTTCTCGGCGATCCAGACCTCCGGCTACCGGAGCCTGGACGAGAACCAGCGGGTCGAGTTCGAGGTGACCCAGGGCCAGAAGGGCCCGCAGGCGGAGAACATCCGCCCGCTCTGATCTTCGGATCAACCGGCACCACCATCGCGCCCCTTCGGGCGTGGTGCACGGGCCGGCCCGCCTCTGCCGGGCCGGCCCGTCCCTTTCGGTTCGTGCTTGTGACCACCGGTGACGCCGGTGACGCGCCGCTGTCCGGCGCCCTTCCTCGACACGTGCCGCGTCGAGGAAGGCTTTCCGCATGACCACGACCCTGCCCACGTTCGCCGCCACCGGCCTGGCTCCGGCGCTCGTCTCCGAGCTGGCCGCGCAGGGCATCTCCGCGCCGTTCCCGATCCAGGCGGCCACGATCCCGGACTCGCTGGCCGGCCGGGACGTGCTCGGCCGGGGCCGGACCGGCTCCGGCAAGACGCTCGCGTTCGGGCTGCCGCTGCTGCACCGTACGGCCGGTCGCCGGGCCCGCCCGGGCCGCCCGCTCGCGCTGGTGCTCGTACCCACCCGGGAACTGGCCGCGCAGGTGACCGACGCGCTCGCCCCGTACGCCGCCACGCTCGGCCTGCGCTGCGCCACTGTGGTCGGCGGGCTCTCGCTGGGCCGCCAGGCGGCCGCGCTGCGCGCCGGCGCCGAGGTGCTGGTGGCCACGCCGGGCCGGCTGCACGACCTGATCGACAGGGGGGACGCCCGGCTGGACCAGGTGGCCATCACCGTGCTGGACGAGGCCGACCAGATGGCCGACATGGGCTTCCTGCCGCAGGTGACGAAGCTGCTGGAGCAGGTCGCGCCGGGCGGGCAGCGGATGCTGTTCTCGGCCACCCTGGACCGCGGCGTGGACCGGCTGGTCCGCCGCTTCCTGACCGACCCGGTGACGCACTCCGTCGACCCGGGCACCGCCACCGTCACCGCGATGACACACCACGTACTGCACCTGGACGCGGAGGACAAGCCGGCCGCGCTGGCGCACATCGCCGCCCGCGAGGGCCGCACCATCGTGTTCATCGCCACCAAGCACCGCGCCGATCGGGTGGCCCGGCAGTTGCTCGCCAAGGGCGTACGCGCGGCGGCGCTGCACGGCGGCAAGTCGCAGCCGCAGCGCACCCGCATCCTGGAGCAGTTCCGCACCGGCCAGGTCACCGCGTTGGTGGCGACCGACGTGGCGGCCCGGGGCATCCACGTCGACGGGCTGGACCTGGTCGTCAACGCCGACCCGCCCACCGAGGCCAAGGACTACCTGCACCGGGGCGGCCGGACCGCGCGGGCCGGCGAGTCGGGCACGGTGGTGACGCTCGTCCTGCCGGACCAGCGCCGCGACGTCGCCCGGCTGATGAGCACCGCGGGCATCAACCCCAAGACCACGCGGGTACGCCCCGGCGACGGCGAGCTGACCCGGCTCACCGGCGCCCGGGAGCCCTCCGGCGTGCCGGTGACCATCACCGCGCCCGCCGCCGCGCACCCCGCCCCGGCGACCCGTCCTCGTCGGCGCCCGCGCCGCCGCTGACCGCGGCCCGCACCTGACCGGCGGTTCTCCGGTCGGGCAGAGCGGTCGCTCCTGAGTCGGGAATCAGTCGATGTTCGGTCGGCTGCCCGACTGTGCGACCGGAACCCGACGGTGATGCTGCTGCGCGGGGTACCGGTCGGGGGGTCGGCCGGACGCGGAGGGAGCGGTTCATGGCGGGGGAAGCCGGATCGGGCGGAGCGCGGGAAGTGCTGCTGGTTCTCGCGGTGGCGGGGGCCGGCCTGGCGCTCGCCGCGGTGGCCGCGTTCGGGCCGTGGCAGCCGTCCGACGGCGGCTCGCCGGATCGCGGCGCCGCCCGCAGCTTCACGCCCGGGATGAGCGCCCCGCAGACTCAGTAGACGCCCCGAAAAGGGGCGATGCCGGAACGGCCGGGCGCCTACGATGCGGCGGTGGACCCGTCGGTGACCGTTCGCAAGGCCCGGGCCGAGGACGCCGCCCGGATGGCACGCGTGCATGTCCGGTGCTGGCAGGAGACGTACCGCGGGCTCATGCCGGACGCGGTGCTCGACGATCCGGGCCTCCCGGCCTTCCGGGAGCGGTTCTGGATCGCCGCGTTGACCGACGAGCGCTACCGCGAGAACCGGGCGGCGGTGGCCGAGCGGCGAGGCGAGCTGGTGGGGATCGCGATGTCGGGCCCGCCGCTCGATGCCGAGGCGGCGTGGGCGCGGCAGTTGTACGTCCTCTACGTGCACGCGGCCGATCACGGCACCGGCGCCGGGCCGGCGTTGTTGCGGGCCGTCCTCGACCCGGCGGAGCCGGCGGCGCTGTGGGTCGCCGACCCCAACCCTCGTGCCCAGGCGTTCTACCGCCGGCACGGCTTCGAAGCCGACGGGACGACGCAGGTCCAGGACGGCGTACGCGAGATCCGCATGGTCCGCGACGGGCAGGTACGGCCGCCGACGTCGTGACCGGACGCGCGTCAGGGCGCCGTGGCCCGGTCGCTCAGCAGGTCGGCGAGCGTGGTCCGGTCCACGACCAGGGCGATCGCGCCGTCCACCGCCAGCCACACGTCCCGCAGGCCGGTGGCGACGCCGTGGTAGCCGGCCCGGTCGGCGGGGATGCCCCGGACGCTGGTGATCGCGCCACCGACAGCGCGCAGCACGTCGCCCACACTGATCTCGTCCGGTGGGCGGGTCAGCGCGTACCCGCCCTCGGTGCCGCGGTGGCTGTGCAGCAGCCCGGCCCGCCGCAGGTCGAGCAGGATTCCCTGGAGGAAGCTGAGCGGGATGTCCTGGCTCTCGGCCAGGCTCGCCGCCTTGACCAGCTCGCCGCCGCCGACCGCCGGGTCGCCGCTGGTGACGGCGGCGTCGGCGACGGCGAGCATGGCCCGGAGCGCGTAGTCGGCGCGCGCGGAGATGTACACGACGTCAGTTGCCGGCCTGGTCCAGCACGCCCCAGCGGCGGCGGATCGCCTTGTCGGCGGCCCCGAACGCGGTGTCCACGAGCAGGCCCACCACCAGGATGACGATCATGATGGCCATCAGGCGTGGCGCCTCGCTCAGCTCGCGTGCGTACGTGAGCTGAGCACCGATCGAGGTGCGGGTGGCGATGACCACCAGCAGCTCACCGGCCATCAGGCTGCGCCAGGCGAACGCCCAGCCCTGCTTGAGCCCGGCCACGATGGCCGGCAGCGCGGCCGGCGCGATCACGTACCGGTAGAGGTTGAGCCCCCGGGCACCGAGGTTGCGGCCGGCGCGGACCAGCAGCGGCGGCACGTAGTCCACGCCGTGGATGACGCCGTTGGCGACCGACGGCGCGGCGCCGAGCACCACCACGAAGAAGATCGCCTGCTCGCTGAGCTGGAACAGCAGGATGGCCAGCGGGAACCAGGCGATCGACGGCATGGTCTGCAACGCGGTGATCATCGAGCCGAGCGCGGCCCGGAGCACCTTGACCCGGGCCACGCCCAGGCCGAGCAGCAGACCGACCGCGACCGCGGCGGCGAACCCGACCGCCGCGCGCCGGGCGGTGGTCGCAAGGCCCTCCCAGAGCGCCGAGCTGAGCAGGTACTCCCCGAGGTCGCCGAAGACCACCGCCGGGCCGGGCAGCGCCCACGGCTCCTTCCACCCGGACCAGACCACCGCCTGCCAGATGGCGACGGCCAGCGCGAGCGCGGCGAACTTGGGCCAGGTGGCCGACCACAGGCGGCCTACCCGGGACGGGCCCTTCTCCCGGCCGGCGATCTCCAGGGCGTCGAGTCCGGAGATCTCCGCGTCGGTACGCGCCGACCCGGCGAGGGTGTCACTGGCCATGCCGGCCCACCTCCTTGCGCAGCCGGTCGGTGACCTCGGCGGCGATGGCCGAGACCTCCGGCGAGTCGATCCGCCGGGGGCGCGGCACGGCGACCTCGGTGGAGTAGATGATCCGGCCGGGCCGGCTGGAGAGCAGCACGATGCGGTCGGCGAGCCGGGCCGCCTCCCGGACGTTGTGCGTGACGAACAGGACGGTGAGCTTGCGCTCGGCCCAGATCCGCTCCAGTTCGTCGTGCAGGATGTCGCGGGTCATCGCGTCCAGCGCGCCGAACGGCTCGTCCATCAGCAGCACCGGCGTCTCCAGCGCGAGCGTGCGGGCCAGCGCGACCCGCTGCCGCATGCCGCCGGAGAGCTGGTGCGGCCGCTTACGGCCGAACTCGGACAGGTGGACCGTGCGCAGCAGCTCGGCCACCCGCTCCTTGCGCTGGTCACGGGGGAGCCCGCGCAGCTTCAGCGGCACCTCGACGTTGCCCTCGACGGTGAGCCAGGGGAACAGCGCCGGCTCCTGGAACATGAGTCCCGGGTTGACGCCCTCGCCCAATTCGATCGTGCCGCCGCTGGCCCGGTCCAGCCCGGCGACCAGGTTGAGCAGCGTGCTCTTGCCGCAGCCGGACGCGCCGACCATGCAGACGAACTCACCCGGGGCGACATCGAGCGACAGCCCGTCCAGCGCCAGGACCGCCTGCTCGCCCTGGCCGTACACCTTCGTCACGCCGCGCAGCGCGACCGAGCCGGTCGCGCTGCGCGGGGTCGTGCCGGTCGTCGTCACGGCTGGCTGACCTCGGCCTTGCCCTGCGTCTTGAGCACCTCGTTGAGGTACGTCAGGTCGTAGAGGCCGTTCAGGTCGACGGGCTGGGTCAGCCCGACCGCGACCGCGTGGTCCAGACCGGTCTTCAGCGACGACGGGATCGGGTCGTTCGTGAACTCCAGCGTCGGCCAGGCCTGCTTGATCAGCTTGAGGTCCAGCGGCTTGCCGGTGATCTTGCCGATGTGGTCGGAGATGGCCTGCTGCGCCTCGTCCGGCTTGGTGTTGAGGAACTCGTTCGCCGCGACCTGGCCCTCGACCAGCTTCTTCACCACGTCCGGGTGCGCCTTGAGGAACTTGGTGCTGACCAGCAGGTTGGTGATGACGAACTTCTTGTCCGGCCACAGGTCGCGCTCGTCGACGAGCACCTTGCCGCCGGCGTTTACCAGCCGGGAGACGAACGGCTCGGGCACCCAGGCACCGTCGATGGCACCGCTGCCGAACGTCTCGATCGTCTGCGCGTTCTCCTGCGGCACGATCTTGACGTCGCCGCCGCCCTCCTTGGTGGTCTCCAGGCCCTTCTCCTTGAGCCAGAAGCGCAGCGCCACGTCCTGGGTGTTGCCGAGCTGCGGGGTGGCGATCTTCTTGCCGCGCAGCTGCTCCACCGAGGTGATGCCGGGCTTGACCACGAGCGCGACGCCGCCGGACGCGGCGCCGGAGACGACCCGGACCGCCTCGCCCTTGGACTTGGAGAAGGCGTTCACCGTCGGGTTCGGGCCGATGTACGTGGCGTCGAGCGCGCCGGAGAAGACGGCCTCGATGGCGGCCGGGCCGGCGTTGAACGTCTTGGTGTCCAGCTCGACGTCGCTGCCGAGCTTCTCGGCGAAGATCCCCTTCTCCACGCCGACCACTGCCGGGGCGTGCGTGATGTTGGGGAAGTAGCCCAGGCGCAGCGTCACCGGGCCGGACCCGGCGGCGGCGTCGCTGTCCTCGCCGCAGGCGGCGGTGGTGCCGAGTGTGGCCGCGCCGACCGCGGCCAGGGTCGCCAGGGTGACCAGGCGGCGCAGGGGAAGCCCTCTCATCGAATGTCCAATCCGCAGTATTCCTATTTAGTTGGTAGGAAGAGTGGGGCAAGCGGCCGTCGGCGTCAAGACCCGTCCCGCAACAGTCCACCGTTCGGCCAGGGCACACCGGCGATAGAGCCGGTGCCGAGGCGCTAGTGTCGATCTCGTGCCGACGCGGAGAGCGAAGATCCCAGCGACGAAGTACCCGGTCGAACGGTTCACCCTCGACAACGGCCTGCGCGTGGTGCTCACGCCGGACCGCAGCGCCCCGGTCATCGGGGTGGCGGTGGTCTACGACGTCGGCATCCGCTCCGAGCCCGAGGGACGCACCGGGTTCGCCCACCTCTTCGAGCACCTGATGTTCCAGGGCTCGGAGAACCTGGAGAAGCTGGCCCACTTCCGCCACGTCCAGGGCGCCGGCGGGACGTTCAACGGCTCCACCCACCTGGACTACACCGACTACTTCGAGACGCTTCCCGCGAACGCCCTGGAACGGGCGTTGTTCCTGGAGGCCGACCGGATGCGCGGCCCCCGGCTGACCGAGGAGAACCTGCGCAACCAGGTCGACGTGGTCAAGGAGGAGATCCGGGTCAACGTGCTGAACCGGCCGTACGGCGGGTTCCCCTGGCTGACGCTGCCCCCGGTGATGTTCGACACCTTCCCCAACGCGCACGACGGCTACGGCTCCTTCGTCGACCTGGAGTCGGCGACGGTGGCCGACGCCGCCGACTTCTTCCGCCGCTACTACGCCAGCGGCAACGCCGTACTCGCGGTCAGCGGCGACATCGACGTGGCCGAGGCGACCACGCTGATCGAGCGGCACTTCGGGGACGTGCCGGCCCGGCCCGCCCCGCAGCGGCCCGACTTCGCCGAGCCCGACCTGATCACCGAACGGCGCAGCACGTACACCGACGCGCTGGCCCCGCTCCCGGCGGTGGCCGGCGCGTGGCGGGTGCCCGACCCGGTCAGCGACTTCGCCGGCTACCTGCCGTACGTGGTGCTGGCCGAGGTGCTCACCGACGGCGACGCCTCCCGGCTGGTCGAGCGGCTGGTGCAGCGCGACCGGTCGGTCACCAGCCTCGGCGGATATCTCGGCTTCATGGGCGACCCGTTCGACGTCCGCGACCCCACCGCGCTGCTGCTCCAGGCGCACCTGCCGCCCGGCGGCGACGTGGACAAGGTGCTGCGCACCATCGACGAGGAGTTGGACCGGCTGGCGACCGGCGGGCTGACCGAGGGGGAGCTGGCGCGTACCCAGGCCCGGATGGCCACCCACCTGCTGCGCGACACGGACGCGGTGCTCGGCCGCGCGTTGCGGATGGCGGTGCTGGAACAGCAACGGGGCGAACCCGGCCTGCTCAACGACCTGCCCCGGCTGGTCGGCGAGGTGACCGAGGAACAGGTCCGCGCCGCCGCCGCCACCCTGCGGCCCGAGCGCCGCGCGGCAGTCGAGGTCGTCGCCGGAGGAGCCCGATGAGCACGAGTACGACCACCGCCACCACCGTCCGGCCACTGCCGGCACTCGGTCCGAACCGCCGCCTCAAGGTGCCCAAGCAGGCCGAGCGCACGCTTGCCAACGGCCTCACCGTGATCGCGGTACGCCGCTCCTCCGTACCGCTGGTCGAGCTGCGACTGTGGATGCCGTTCGGGCGCACCCACCTGGCCCGCGGCGCGATGCTGGCGCAGACCATGCTCTCCGGCACCGAGGCGCACAGCGCCACCGAGCTGGCGGCCGAGTTGCAGAAGGTCGGCGGCGGGCTGACCGCCGGCCTCGACCCGGACCGGCTGATGCTCTCCGGTGCGGGCCTGGTCACCGGCCTGGACCGGATGCTGGAGCTGCTCGCCGAGGTGCTCACCGGCGCCACCTACCCGGCCGACTGGGTGGAGACCGAGCGGGACCGCCTGGTCGACCGCATCCAGGTCGCCCAGAGCCAGCCGTCGCACCTGGCCCGTACCGCGCTGCTCAAGCGGGTGTACGGCCGGCACCCGTACGCGGAGCAGACCCCCGACCCGGACCAGGTCCGGGCGGTCCGCCCGGCCGCGTTGCGCCGGCTGCACGCCGAGCGGGTGCATCCGGCCGGCGCGGTGCTGGTGCTCGTCGGCGACGTGGCCCCGGAACGGGCGCTGGACGCGGCCGAGAAGGCGCTCGCCGGGTGGCGCGGTGACGGACACGTCGCCGAGCTGCCCCCGGCGCCGCCGCTGGAACCCGGGCCGTTGCTGCTGGTCGACCGGCCCGGCTCGGTGCAGTCCTCGGTACGCCTCGCGCTGCCCGCGGTGCCCCGTACCCACCCGGACCACGCCGCGTTGCAGCTCGCCAACCTGATCTTCGGCGGCTACTTCTCCTCCCGCTGGGTGGAGAACATCCGCGAGGACAAGGGCTACACGTACGGGCCGCACTCGCTCGTCGAGCACTCGGTGGCCGGTTCGCTGCTCGTCGCCGGCGCCGAGGTGGCCACCGAGGTGACAGCGGCGGCGCTGGTGGAGACCACCTACGAGCTGGGCCGCCTGGCGACGGTGCCGCCGAAGACCGACGAGCTGGAGCAGGCCCGTCAGTACGCGCTCGGCACCCTTCAGCTCGGCATGTCCACCCAGGCCGGTCTCGCGTCGCTGACCAGCGCGTACGCCGGCAACGGGCTGCGGCTGGACTTCCTCGCCGAGTACGCCGCCCGGCTGGCCGCCACGACGGTGGACGACGTGGCCGAGGTGGCCGCCCGCTACCTGGCCCCGGCGCGCGCGGTCACGGTCGTGCTCGGCGACGCGGCTCGGGTGGCCGACTCGCTCGCCGCGCTGACACCGGTGCGTACGGAATCGGCATGAGCGGCGAACCCGCTCCGCCGCTGGCCCGGTCGACGCTCGACCGGGCCGCGCACCGGCGTACCGATCCGGCCTGGCTGACCGAGGCGTGGGAACGGGCAAGGGTGCTGGTGCTGGACTCCGCCGCCGAGGGGCGGGCGCTGGTCCGGGGCGCGTCGACCCCGCCGGAGCTGGTCCTGGTCGGCCCCGGTGAGCTGCCCGAGGTGCCCCGGTCGGTGCCGATGTTCCTCGGCGTCGAGCCGGACGGCGTGCCCGTGTTCGCGGTGGACGGGCCGCTGCCGGCGCTGCCGGACACCCGTCCGGCCCACCTGCGCGAGGTCGGCCACCTGATGACCGACCGGGACGCGGGCCTGTTCACCACCGCGCTGGCGCTGCTCAACTGGCACCTGCGGCACGGCTACTCGTCGACGACCGGCAAGGCGACGAGCGCCGACGAGGCCGGCTGGTCGCGGATCGACCCGGACGGCGGCCGGGTCTGGCCGCGTACCGATCCGGCCATGATCGTGCTGGTGCACGACGGGGTGGACGGCCCGGACGGCCGCTGCCTGCTCGGCAACAACGCGGCCTGGCCGCGCACCCCGGGACAGCGCCGCTACTCCTGCCTGGCCGGATACGTCGAGCCCGGCGAGTCGGCCGAGGCCGCCGTGCTGCGCGAGGTCCGCGAGGAGGTGGGCGTCCCGGTCGAGGAGATCGCGTACGTGGGCAGCCAGTCCTGGCCGTTCCCCGGCTCGCTGATGCTCGGCTTCCTGGCCCGCGCCGACGCGGACGCGCCGATCCGGGTCGACCTGGCCGAGATCGCGCACGCGCGCTGGTTCACCCGCCGGGAGATCGGCGCGGCGCTGGCGGGCGAGCCGGTGCCGGTGGGCGGGGGAGACCGGCTGGTCCTGCCGCCCCCGTCGTCGATCGCGTTGTTCCTGGTGCACCGCTGGCTCGACGGCCACTGCTGACCCCGGCCGACCTCGTCGGGTTGCCGTGTCTCGGTTGGTGCGGCGGCGCCAGTTCGGGGAAGTGGCGTGGTCGAGGGCGGTGGGATGCAGCCACCTCCCCGACCTGGCGAGGCCGGGCGGACTCGGGCCGGGGGTGGGGACGCGGCCCCGACCCGGACCGTCGTTGCCGCGACGGTCGCGGGCCGGGAACACGTGCCGTCGAGGCCGGGTGAGGCGGGAAAACGGCGGGGGAGGCCGGTCCGGCCACGACGGACGTCAGCGTCCGGTCATCCACCGTCCCAGCGGTACGGGTGCCCGGGGGTGTGTTCCTCGATCGGCAGCACCTTGACCCGGTGCCGGCCCGCGCGTACCGCACCGACGGCGGACAGTGCGCGGGCGAGCAGGAGTGCGGCGTCCCGGTCCTCGGCGTGGACGACCTGGCGGCGGGGTTCGGGCGTGCACGTCTCGTCCCGCAGGCGGCCTCCGCCGGCCCAGGCGGCGGCGATGTCGGCGTCGGCGGCGGTGCGGATCTCGGTGCGGACGATCAGGAACCGCATGGTGTCCCCCGGACAATCGGCGGTTACACGCTGGAACTTCCACGTCACTCGCGCGTCATGTTACGCCGATGTGTCCGCCCGGCAAGGGGAACGCGCCAGCTCGACCGATCGGGGGATCCCAGGTCAGCACCGTCGTCGGGGGTGGACGCGCAAGGGGCCGCCGGCTCGCGCCGACGGCCCCCCGTGGTTCGCCGGATCAGTCCAGATCGAACTGACCGCTCTTCGTGCCGGCGAGGAAGCCGAGCCAACCGGCCCGGTCGAACAGCAGGACCGGTCCGCTCGGGTCCTTGCTGTCCCGCAGGGCCACGGTGCCCGGCCCGGAGCCGAGCGGTGCGACCTCCACGCAGTTGGAGGTCTGGCTGCGGGTGCTCTTGCGCCAAGCGGCGCCGGCGAGCCGCCCCGAGCGGGCGGTCGTGCTGGTGTGGATCTCGTTCATGGTGCTTGCTCCTGGTGAGGTGCTCCGATGGGACCGAGCGACGCCGGAGCGCGGGCGGTGTCCGTGCCGGATCACCGTTCCGTGGTGAGGCGCCCCGAGTCCCGGCGACGCTGGGCCGGCGCCGTTGCCGGCCCGTACGCCACCGTGGACTCGACTGCCGTGCCGGTCAGCCGCCCCGTCGCCTCGATCAACCAGGAGAGGGTGTCCGATGCGGAGAGTGCCGACGAGCATAGCCACTCGAACACCACTTTATAGCGATTTAGGGTGTTTACCTCGGTCGACATGACGTCGGTGAACCCACCTTCGATGGCGAGTGTCTCCGGATCGAGGGGATCGGCGAACCGGTAGACCGAGAACGCGGTCGGCGGAAGGTACCAGTCACCGACCCGGGTGTCCCGCAGCAGCAGACGCAGCGTCACGTTCGGCAGCAGCGCCATCTCGCACAGGTGGACGAGTTGCTCGTGCAGCACCTCCGGCGGCCCGGCCCGGCGGCCGAGCGCCGCCTCCTCCAGCACCGCCGTGTAGCGGGGCACGTCGGGGGAGCGGGTCAGCAGCGACTGGCGGGCCTGCCGCGCGCGTACCTCGGTCTCGGGATCCTCTGTCTCCGGGTCGCCGGCCTCGGCGGCGACCTGCGCGGCGGACAGGATCCGGTGCCGGGCGTACCCGGGCGTCTGCAGCAGCCCCGGCACCAGCACCGGGTTGTACTCGGAGATCTCCGCGCAACCCGCCTCCAGTTCGGCGAAGGCGCGCTGCTGCTGGGTCATCACCGGGAAGTTGCGCAGCCAACCGCGCATGTCGCCGGCCTCGTGGGTGATCCCGGTCAGTTCCGCGCGCTGCTCCTCGTCGGCGCCGTAGAGCGTCAGCAACACGTCCACGTCGTCCGGGTCGGGACGGCTGCGGCCGTTCTCCAGACGGGACAACTTGGATGCGGAGGCCCAGCCGATCCGCTCGATGACCTGGTCACCGGTCAGACCGGCCTGTTCGCGGAGCCGACGCAGCTCGATGCCGAGGCGACGACGGCGCAGAATCGGGCCTGGTGCGGCAGGAGGCACGGCGTCCTCTTTCCCGTCGACCGTCGCTTGACGCGACGGTAACTGTATGAAATTCGCCCCCCACGGTCAGTATGGACGGCGCGACCGGCGTCGGAGGCTCCGGCACGGGCGTGTCACGAGACAAAAAGAGGACCGTGGAGGGACCCCGATGCGCACCGTCCTGCGCCGCCCCGACTTCCGTCTCCTGTTCGCCGCGCTCGTCGCGAGCATGGCGGCGGAGTCGGTCCTGCTGCTCGCCCTGGCCGTCTGGGTCAAGGACCTGACCGGCTCGGACAGCATGGCCGGGGCGACCATCTTCGCGGTCATCGCGCCGATGGCGCTCGCCCCGCTGGTCGGCTGGGTGGTCGACCGCTACCGCAGGCGGCAGTTCTTCATCGCCGCCAACCTGGTCGCGGCAGTGCTGCTCGGCCCGCTGCTCACGGTCCGGGACCGGTCCGACGTCTGGGTGATCTACGTGGTCGCCGCGCTCTACGGGCTGTCGTACATCACGCTCACCGCCGTGCTCAACGGACTGATCCGGCACCTGGTTCCGGCCGACCTGCTCGCCGACGCGAACGGGCTGCTCCAGACCGTCCGGCAGGGCCTGCGGCTGATCGGGCCGCTGGCCGGGGCGGGTGTGTACGCCGCCGTGGGCGGCTGGCTGCTGGTCCTGCTCGCCATGACCGGCTTCGTCACCGCGGCGGCGGTGGTCGCGCGGCTGCGCGTGGAGGAGAGCACGCCGGCACGGCCGGATCGGCGCGGGCCGTCCGAACTGGGCGCGGGACTGCGCCACCTGACCGGCGAGCCGGCGCTGCGCCGGGCGCTGCTCGGGTACGGGCTCGGCTCGCTGGTGATGGGCTTCACCGAGTCGCTGATCTTCGCGTACGTCGATCTGGGCCTGCACCGCGACGCCGCGTTCGTCGGCGTGCTGGTCATGGTGCAGGGCGTCGGCGGGCTGGTCGGCGGCCTGTTCTCGGCCGCCGTGGTCCGCCGGTTCGGCGAGGTCGGCGCGCTCGCGGCGGGCGTGACGTTCTTCGGACCAGCAGCGCTGGCGCTGGCGTACCCCCGGTTGTGGCTCGGGGTGGTGGCGCTGCTGCTGGCCGGTCTGTCGCTGCCGCTGACCATGGTGGGGTTGAACACGCTGATCCAGCGGCGGACGCCGCCGCGGCTGCTCGGCCGGGTCACCGCCGCGTCCGAGGCCCTGGTCAGCGGGCCGCAGGCGCTTTCCATCGGCACCGGCGCGCTGCTCGTCGGCGTGTTCGACTACCGGCTGCTGTTCGCTCTCGTCGGTGCCGTCACCACGGCGGCCGGCCTCTACCTGTGGCGGGGCCGCGGACTGACCGCGCCGGTCGCCGTGCCGGTACGGATCCCGTCACCACGCCGGCCGGCCGACGACGGGGTGCTCAGCCGCGGAGGCTCCTGACCGACGGCGAACGGCCGCACCCGGATCGGGTACGGCCGCTCGTGGTGTCGCGGGAGATCAGCCGGGCAGCGCCGCGAGGTGCTGCTTGACCTGGGTGATCGAGGGGTTGGTCAGGGCGCTGCCGTCGGCGAAGCGCAGCGTCGGGACGGTCTGGTTGCCGCCGTTGACGCTCATCACGAAGTCCGCAGCCGTCGGGTCCTGCTCGATGTCGACCACCTCGTACGCGATGCCCTCCCGGTCGAGCTGCGACTTCAGCCGGTGGCAGTAGCCGCACCACGGGGTGGAATACATCGTCAGCATGGTCTGATCCTCCAAGGGGTGACTCGCGCCCGGTCCGATCAGGCCAGGCTAACCGCTGCAACGTCACACGATGCTGGGATGATTCCCTGCTGTGGGCGTTCACTCAGCGGCGGAACAGGTGCTGGCCGGGCTGGATCCGGAGCAGCGGTCCGCGGTGACCGCCCCGGCCGGGCCGGTCTGCATCCTGGCCGGCGCCGGCACCGGCAAGACCCGGGCGGTGACCTCGCGGATCGCGTACCGGGCGCTGACCGGCGACATCGCCGGCCGGCATGTGCTGGCGGTCACGTTCACCGCCCGCGCCGCCGCCGAGATGCGCAGCCGGCTCGGCGTGCTCGGGGTGCAGGGGGTGCAGGCGCGCACGTTCCACGCGGCGGCGCTGCGGCAGGTCCGCTACTTCGCGCCCCGGCTGCTGGCCGGGCGGGCCATGCCGGAGCTGCTGGACAGCAAGGTGCGGGTGGTCACGCTGGCCGCCGCCAAGGTCGGCCTGCGCGCCGACCGGGCCGCCGCGCGGGACCTGTCCGCCGAGATCGAGTGGGCCAAGTCGTCGCTTGTCGAGCCCGGGGAATACGTGGTCGCCGCGGCCAAGGCGCTGCGCGAGACGCCGTACGAGCCGGCCCGGGTGGCGGACGTGTTCGACGCGTACGAGCGGCTCAAGCGCGGCAACGGGGTGATCGACTTCGAGGACATGCTGCGCGCCGCGGTCTGGGGCATCGAGGAGCACCCGGACGTGGCCGAGCAGGTGCGCAACCAGTACCGGCACTTCGTGGTCGACGAGTACCAGGACGTCAACCCGCTCCAGCAGCGGCTGCTGGAGGCGTGGCTGGGCGGCCGGGACGACCTCACAGTGGTCGGCGACGCCAGCCAGACGATCTACTCGTTCACCGGTGCCACCTCGTCGTACCTGGTCGACTTCCCCCGGCTGCACCGCGGCGCGACAGTGGTCCGGCTGGTCCGCGACTACCGCTCCACCCCGCAGGTCGTCGGTCTGGCAAACGCGGTGATCTCGCAGGCCCGGGGCACCGAGGCGCGGCTGCGGCTGGAGCTGCACGGCCAGCGCCGGCCCGGCCCGGAACCGGACCTGCGGATCTTCACCGACGAGCCGGCCGAGGCGAACGCGGTCGCCGCCCGCTGCCGGACGCTCGTCGCGGGTGGCACCCCGGCCCGGGAGATCGCGGTGCTGTTCCGCACCAACGCGCAGTCCGAGGCGTACGAGAAGGCGCTCTCCGAGGCCGGGGTGCCGTACGTGCTCCAGGGCGCGGAGCGGTTCTTCGAACGGCCCGAGGTGCGGCAGGCGATGATCGCGTTGCGCGCCGCCACCCGGTCGGCCGACGCCGGGACCGCGCTGCGGGCCGCCGTGGTCGAGGCGCTCACCGCCGTCGGCTGGGCGCCCGACGCGCCCCCGCCCGGCGGCGCCGCCCGCGAGCGGTGGGAGGCGCTCGCCGCGCTGGTCCAACTCGCCGAGGAGTACGCGGCGCAGGCCGAGGAGGAGCCGGACCTGACCGGGTTCACCGAGGAACTCGCCCGGCGGGCCGCCCAGCAGCACGTGCCCACAGTCGAGGGGGTGACGCTCGCGTCGCTGCACTCGGCGAAGGGGCTGGAGTGGGACGCGGTGTTCCTGGTCGGGCTGGCCGAGGGCACGCTGCCCACCACGTACGCGAAGACGATGGAGCAGGTCGAGGAGGAACGGCGGCTGCTCTACGTCGGGATCACCCGGGCCCGGGAGTGGCTCTGGCTGTCGTACGCCACGGCCCGCTCGCCGGGTGGCCGGGCCCGGCGGCCCTCGCGGTTCCTGCCGCAGCTCGACCGGTCCGGCGGCGGTGAGCGGGCCGGCGGCGCCGGCCCGGCGCGGCGGGCCGAGCGGCGCCGGCCGCAGGTGGTCTCCTGCCGGATCTGCGGCGCCACGCTGCTCGCCGGCGCGGACCGCAAACTGGGCCGCTGCCCGACCTGTCCGTCCGACATCGACGAGGAGCTGTACGAACGGCTGCGCGAGTGGCGGCAGCGGGTCGCGGGAGCGCAGAAGGTGCCGGCGTACGTGGTCTTCACCGACGCCACGCTCACCGCGCTGGCCGAGCGGAAGCCCGGCCGCACCGAGGAACTGGTGGCGATCGCCGGGATCGGGCCCCGAAAAGTCGGGCTTTACGGGGATACGGTGCTCGCCCTGGTGGCCGGTGCAACGGTGGACGACGTCTGCCCACAGAAAACTTCTGAAAACTAGCCGTAAATCGTTTGCCCTCCCCCGAGGGCGAGGAATAGCCTCATGACACACCTCGCGAGCGGCGCCGTTCTGGCTGCTCAAGAGGGATGAGTCCACGGTCGGCACGAGGAGAGTAGGGAGGTGGCACCAGTGAAGATCTTCAACTATGAGCGTCTCGCGGCGATGCCGTCTGCCGTCGCTCCGCTGTCGGCTGTCCGGGTGGCCCTCGCCGCTCGACCGTCGGCTCCGCAGGTGCACCAGGTCCAGGTTCAGGCCGAGCTGAACCTGACCGTTGCGCCGATCGCCGGAGTCGAGGGGACCAGTGGCTTCGCGGGCAAGGGCATCGATGGCGCCAAGAAGCGCACGGATGTCCGCGGCGTTCCACCTCGAGGTAGACCGGTCTGATCCATCAGACCACCGGCTCACCTCGAGGCCGCGGAACCCGCATACCGGGATCCGCGGCCTCAGTTTTTTGTCCCGCCGAAGTACGTCGGAATGCGATCCACGAGATCGAAGTGAGAGAGAGGTGACCGGAGGATGAGTCTGGCGTTGGCCCCCCTCGACGTGAGCGTCGACGTGGAGGCGAACCTGCCCTGCCGGAAGTTCGACCCCGACCTGTGGTTCTCCGACTCGCCCGCCGAGCTCGAGCTGGCCAAGTCGCTCTGCGGGGACTGCCCGCTGCGCGTCGAGTGCCTGGCCGGTGCGGTGGAGCGAGCCGAGCCCTGGGGCGTCTGGGGCGGCGAGATCTTCGAGCGTGGCGCGGTCGTCCCGCGCAAGCGGCCCCGTGGCCGTCCGCGCAAGGAGGACCTCGCCCGTGACGCGCAGCTTCGGGTCGAGGCGGAGGCGCGACTGGCGGCCAGCGGGCTGTCCGAGTCGCGGAACTCCGTCCGGCTGGCAGCCTGACACACCTACGTTCCGAAACCGACCGATGCCGGTGTCCCTCCACCGGCCGACCTGAAAGAGAAACCCTGATGCTGAACCTGCCGAACGGATTCGAGATGCAACTACTCCACGAAGCGTTGTCCAGGGCTCGAATGCGCCGGCCTCAGGCCGGTCGCACCACCACGAGCACTGAGGCAACCCGTTCCGCCCGTACCGTCGCCATGCGGGGTCGCAGCCAGTCGGCCCGCGACCTGGGCGTTCTGTAGAATGATCGTGAGGAAGGGGCGGTGACCGACCAGGTCACCGCCCCTTCGTGGTCTTCCGGCGCCGGCTTGCGCTCAGGCCACCGGCGCGAAGCCCGGCAGCCAGCGTTCCAGGATCGACCGGTAGGACGCCTTCGCCTCCAACTGGCAGAGCACCCCGATCGAGCCCAGCGTGACCCGGTGGATCATCAGGTACGACGGCGGCAGGTTGAGCTGCCGGCTGAGCTGGTAGGCGGGGGAGCGCGGGCTGGCCAGCCGGGTCGCCTCGGCGCGCAGCCACGCCCGGGTGAAACGGAACTCGTCGGCGGCGATCGGCTCCAGCATCGGACGCAGGAAGTCGAGCACCGCCGGGGCGTCGATCGACTCGGTACGGCTGACGAAGCCCTCGGCGCGCAGCCCCTCCACCACCGCGTCGGCGTCCTCGCGCAGCGCCAGCGCCGCGATCCGGCCGATCGGTTCGGGCGTGCCCTGCGGCATCCGGGCCACCGCCCCGAAGTCGATCACACCGAGCCGGCCGTCCGGGAGCAGCCGGAAGTTGCCCGGGTGCGGGTCGGCGTGCAGCAGCCCGGCCCGCTCCGGCGCGGACAGGTGCAGCTCGGCCATCAGCCGACCGGCCTCGTTCCGCTGCTCCTCGGTGCCCTCCCGGATGATCTGGGACAGCGGGATGCCCTCCACCCACTCGGTGATCAGCACCCGCGGCGCGGCGTCGAGCACCTCCGGGATGAAGATGTCCGGGTCGTCGGCGTACGCGGCGGCGAAAGCCCGCTGCGACTCCGCCTCCAGCTCGTAGTCCAGTTCCTCGGTGATGCGCTCACGCAGCTCGGCCAGCAGCGGCTTCACGTCCAGCCCCGGCTGGATGGCCCGGAACATGCCGCCGAGCCGGGAGAGCTGCTTGAGGTCGGCGAGCAGCGCGTCACCGGCGCCCGGGTACTGGATCTTCACGGCCACGTCGCGGTGCCGGGGGCCGCCCCCCGCTTCGTACCCCGGGTCGCGCCAGACCGCCCGGTGTACCTGGCCGATGCTGGCCGCGGCGGCCGGGGTGTCGTCGAACTCGATGAACCGGTCGCGCCAGTCCGGGCCGAGCTGCTCGGCGAGCACCTTGTGCACTGTCGCCGCCGGCAGCGGTGGCGCGGCCTCCTGGAGCTTGGTGAGCGCCTGCCGGTAGGGCGCGGCGACCTCCTCGGGCAACGCCGCCTCGAACACCGACAGGGCCTGGCCGAACTTCATCGCCCCGCCCTTGAGCTGCCCGAGCACGCTGAACAACTGCTCGGCGGTGCGCTGCTGGATCTCGGCGGAGATGACGTCGGACGCGAGGCCGGTCACCCGCTTGCCCATGCCGAGGACGGTTCGACCGGCGAACCCGAGCGGCAGAGCGGCGAGTTTGGCGGTGCGGGACACGGCCCGGCGCGGGATGTCGGTCACCCGGCCATTGTTACCGACGCGGGGCCTCCGCTGCTGCCGTGCGGCGGGTAGCGGCCGGGGCCGACCGGATCGGGCGACGCCGGCAGCAGCCGCAGGAGGGGTGCGGCGGCCACCGTCGGTAGCGGACCCGGCCCGGCCCGCGGATCTCCACCGCGCCGCCGAGCGTCTCCGGCCGGGCGCCGTCGAGCTGGGCCAGCACCTCGGCCGTCGCGAAGGCCGCCCCGGCGAGCCCGGTGGCGGCGGTGCAGGCCCGCTCTCCCCGGTCGGCGGCGAGCTGGGCGGCGAGCGCGGGCCAGTCCGGATCCCGGTCGCCTCGGTGCAGGTCCAGGCAGCGCAGGCAGGGACCGACGGGCGGGCAGACCAGCGGGCCGATCACCGGTACGCCGCCACGCAGGTCGACCAGCAGGTGGGGCTGATTCCGGCGGGCGTACCCGGTGGCGAGCAGCTCGGCCGGACGGTCGACGCCGAGCTGCACCACCAGGTCCGGCCGGGTCGCCCGCGACGGGACGGTGACCGTTCCGGGCGCGCACCGCTCCAGCGCCGCGCGTAGCGCGAGGGCCAGCGGCCGGCCCAGCTCCGCGGCGGTCAGGCCGGTCCCGACCAGGTCACCGGCGCCGACCGGGCCGGCCAGGTCGGGTACGACGTGCCCGACGCCGGCCTGCGCCAGCGCGACGGTGACCACGGCGCCGAGTCGTCCGGTGCCGGTGACCAGCACCCGGGCGTCGCGGCGGCGGCGCAGTAGCCGGGCCGGTGTGCCGGGCAGGTCGGGCGACGCGAGCGCCAGCGCGGTGGCCTCGGCGGTCAGGCGGGCCCGTGTCGTTCCGGCGAGATCACGGGGGAGCAGTGCTTGCGCCGGTACCACCAGCCCGGCGTCCCGGAGCGTGTCGAACAGGGCGCGTGCCTCGTCGGGCGGGACCCGGGCGGCGCGCGCCTCGGCCAGCACGGCGCGTTCGCTGCGGGTGCCGTCGAGCAGGTCGAGCAGGCGGGCCGTGCCCGGCGAGGACATCTCCAGCAGCACTGCGCGGCCGGGCGGCTCGCCGAGCTGGAGCGTGTGCCGGTCGCGCCAGAGTCGGGTCAGGCCGGGGAGCAGGACGGGACGGACGAGCGGTGTCGGGTCGGTCACGCCACTGATCGTGACCGTCTCCGCGCGCTCCGTCGCTCGTTGTCCACAGGTGCGGCGAGCCGTGGCCAGCGTTGTCCACAGGTTCTCGCCGGTTTTCCACAACTAGCCGGTAACTCTGTCGGCTACACGACCGGGGAGGACGGCCGACGGCCGCCCTCCCGGTGTGTGTCGTACGGTCAGACCTTGGCCTTGCCCAGGATGCGGTTCACTGTTGTGCCGCACACCGGGCACTTGCCCTTGGCCATGTTCATGCCGGTCTTCGAGACCTCCACGTGCCCCTCGAAGTCCCGCTTCTCCTTGCACTTCACGCAGTAACCGTTGTAGGTCTGGGCCTGGTCGGCCACGGTAGCCTCCTCGTCTCGTCCGCCGGAGGTGTCCCGGCGGTCTCCCTGCGGCGGCCCACGCGTGGCACCGGCGCCGGGGGTTCTCCGCGGTCAGTCACCTGACCGTGGTTGGCGGACCCTACCCAGGTACGGGCAGTTCCATGTCAGCTGTGCGCCGACTCTGTGAGCAAGTCGACGTCGAGAGTGTGCATGCCGAGTAACGTCGGATAAGTCAGTTTCGCGCGGACACGCCGGATGAATGCACCCAGATCCGCTTCGCGTGGCCCCGCCGACTGTCACTCGTCGTAGATCACTTAACGTGAACAGGGCCGGTCAGGTGATGGTCAGCTACCGTCGCAAAGAATTTTTTCCGGACTCCTGACAATCAACCGCCACTTTCCGGGCGCGTGTCGTCGTGTTGACTCTTGCGGAGTCCTGGTCAGTACGCATTAGCTTTCCATCGTGACAGTCAACCGAGGCTGCGCGGACCGGTAATGGCCGTGACGCGGAAGCCCGTCGTCGAGGTGCGGCGCAGCCAGCGTCGGCGGCGCACGGTGTCCGCGTACCGGGACGGTGAGCGCGTCGTCGTGCTGATCCCCGACCAGTTCTCCCGGGCCGAGGAGAGCGAGTGGGTCGACCGGATGCTCGCCCGGCTCGCCGCCCGCGAGGGCCGGCTGGCCCGCTCGGACGCCGAACTGCTCGCCCGCGCCGCTCGCCTGATCGACCTCTACCTGACCGAACACGGGTCGGCCGCCGCGCCTGCGAGCGTCCGCTGGGTGACCAACCAGAACGGCCGCTGGGGCTCCTGCACGCCCGCCGACCGCACCATCCGGATCTCGCACCGGGTTCAGGACATGCCCGACTGGGTGATCGACTACGTGCTGCTGCACGAGCTGGCGCATCTCATCGTGCCCAGCCACAACGCCCAGTTCTGGGCGCTGGTCGCCCGCTACCCGAGGTCGGAGCGCGCCCGCGGCTACCTGGAGGGCGTGGCAGCCACCGCCGCCATCCCCTGACCACCGCCGCCATCGCGGTCGATCATGAAGTTGGCCCGGCGTTTCGTCCGCTTCGTCACCGCCAACTTCATGATCGCCCGTGGGGTGGGGTTAAGGTCGGCGAATGTCGCGACGTGTGGTGGTGGCGCTGCTCGGCCCGGTGACGTGGACGCCGCCCGGAGTCGATCCGGCGCGATGGCGTACTGCGCTCGCCGAGGACGTGGTCGACCTGCTCGCGACGCTGAACGAGGTCGAGACCGCCGTCGCGGTCACCGCCCGCGACCGATGGCTGGCCGACGCGGTGGTCTGGCCCGGCACCGGTGTGTACGAGGTGCCCGAGCCCACCCCGAACGCGGTGTTCGCGGCGATCATCGGCGACCGGGCGGCCCGCGATGACGGGGCGGGCGGCTACGACCAGGTGGCGGTGGTGGCGGCGGACGCGCCGGACGTGCCGGGGCTGACGCTCGGCAAGCTGCTGCGCCCGCTCACCACCCGGCCGGTGGCGCTGGCTCCGGTCGAGGGGAGCGGAACCGGGCTGCTGGGGGTGGCGGCGCGACTGCCCGTACCGGCGTGGCTGCCGGCGCTGGACCTGGACACGACCGCGCCGGCCGAGGTGCGGCGGGCGGCGCCGAGCCCCGGGGACGTGGCGGTCACCGCCGGATGGCACCGGATGCGCGGCCCGGCCGACCTGGCCGCCCTCGATTCGGCCGTCGAGGGCTGGGAGGCCACCCGTGCCCTGCTGTCCGGCCGCCCCGTCTGACCCATCGCCCCCAGCGCCCCCGCTGCCCCGCCGACTTCGCCGATCTTGGAGTTGTGGCACCTGGCAGAAGCCTCATTCAGGACATCCTGGGCGCCACAAGTCCAAGATCGACGGAGCGGGGCGGGCGGGGTGGGGAGGCGGACGGGCCCGCACGGGGAACCGTGCGGGCCCGTCCGGCGTACGCGTCAGCGCTTGTCGTCGTCCTCGCCGGGGGACTTCTCCTCCGGGGCACCGGGGGCGGAGAAGTCGAAGTTCGCCAGCTCGTCGTCGAGATCGGTGCTCGTCGTGGCGAACGCCTCCGGGGCGGCGAAGTCGTCGTCGGAGGGCAGCAGGTCCGGGTGACCCCAGACCGCGTCCCGGCCGGCGATGCCGCGGTGCTCGGTCAGCGCCGCCCACAGCACCGTCGCCTCACGCAGGCGGCGGGGCCGCAGTTCGAGGCCGACGAGCGCGGCGAACGTCTGCTCGGCCGGGCCACCCGCGGCGCGGCGGCGGCGGAACGCCTCGCCGAGGCGTACGACGTTGGGGAGGCGGTCACCGGCGGCGCTGTCGACGACGTGGCAGACCCAGCCCTCGACCAGGGCGAGTACGGTCTCCAGCCGGGCCAGCGACGCCTTCTGGGCGGGCGTGTCCTCGGGCGTGAAGATGCCCTCCAGCGCGATCGCCTGCATCGACTCCGGGTCGGTCGGGTCGACCCGGCCCATCGCCTCCTCGATCGCCTCCCGGTTGACCCGGATGCCCGCGGCGTAGTTCTCCACCGCGGTCAGCACGTGCCCGCGCAGCCACGGCACGTGCTGGAACAACCGCTGGTGGGCGGCCTCGCGCAGGGCCACGTAGAGGCGTACCTCGTCCTCGGGCAGCTCCAGGCCCTCGCCGTACACCTTGATGTTGGCGGGAACGAGCGCGGCGGTGCCGGCGGGGCCGAGCGGCAGGCCGATGTCACCGGCGGAGAGCACCTCGGCGGCGAGCGAGCCGAGCGCCTGGCCGAGCTGGCCGCCGAAGAGGGCGCCGCCGAGCGTGGCGACCATCGACTGCATCGGGCCGAGCTGGGCGCGGGCCTCCGGCGGCACCAGGTCGCCCATCGCGCCGACCATCCGGCTGGCCACCGGGTCGCAGAGCTTGCGCCACACGTCGAGCGTCTTGAAGATCCACTCGTTGCGGTTCCAGGCGACCGAGGTGCGGATGCCGGAGGGCCACGAGGTCGCCGGCTCCAGCCACAGGTCGGCGATGCGCAGCGCCTCCTCGACCGCGTTGCGTTCGAACGGCGACACCGCCGGGTCGCCGGCGGCGGCGAGCTGGCTGGCGGCTACCTGCCGGGCCAGGTCCCAGTTGACCGGCCCGCTGCCCGGCGCCGAGAGCAGGTGCTGCAACTGCGACATGAACTGCTGCATCGCCGCGGGATCGTTGGGGTCCGGTGGTTGACCACCCGGGAGCGCGAAGCCGAACGGAATATCAGGCACGACGTCTACGGTACGCGGGCCCCGCCGCAGGTCGTGCCACTCGGCGTTGCGCTGAGGGCGAAGTCCGCCGGTCACCGCGCCGGATGGCAGGGGACGGATCGGTACGCTCTGGCCCATGAGACGTCGCGGCGTGACCGTCCTCCTCGGTGCCCTGCTCACCGCCCTGCTCAGCATCGGCGTGCTGAGTGTGCCGCTGCCGTACGTGGTGCTCGGCCCGGGTCCGACCGTGAACACGCTGGGCAGCGAGGACGGCAAGGAGGTCATCCAGGTGACCGGCCGCGCGACGTCCACCTCCGCCGGTCAGCTCCGGCTCACCACAGTCGGTGTGCAGCCGACGGTGCGGCTGCGGTCGGCGCTTGCCGGATGGTTCTCCTCGGACGAGGCGGTGGTGCCGCGGGAACTGGTCTACCCGCCGGGGGAGTCGCAGGAGGAGGTCGAGAAGCGAAACGCGGAGGACTTCCAGAACTCGCAGACCAGCGCCGAGACGGCGGCGCTGCGTGAGCTGGGCTACCCGATCAAGGTGCTGGTCAAGGCGGTCACGCCGGGCGGCCCGTCGGTCGACGTGCTGCGCCCCGACGACGTGGTCACCTCGGTCGACGGGGTGCCGGTGACGAGCGCGGCGAAGCTCACCGAGCTGATCCGGGCGAAGCCGGCGGGCACCGCGCTGACGATCGGCTACACCCGTGGCGGCACCCCGGGTACGGCCACGGTGACCAGCCGTGAGCAGGACGGCCGGCCGCGCATCGGCGTGGAGATCGACCAGCAGCAGCCGCACCCGTTCACCCTGAAGATCGACCTCGGTGACATCGGCGGGCCGAGCGCCGGGCTGATGTTCTCGCTCGGCATCATCGACAAGCTGGAGCCGGCCGACCTCACCGGCGGGAAGATCATCGCCGGTACCGGCACCATCGACGACGAGGGTCGCGTCGGCCCGATCGGCGGTATCGCGCAGAAGCTGGTCGGCGCCAAGGACGCGGGCGCGAAGGCGTTCCTGGTGCCCGCCGACAACTGCGCCGAGGCGGTCCGCAACCCGCAGCCGGGCCTGCCGCTGCTGAAGGTCGCCACGCTGAGTGAGGCATTGACGGCACTCGAGACGCTGCGGGCCGGGGGACAGCCGACGCGCTGCTGACGCGGGCCGGGCGGCGGTCACGGCGCGGATCGTGACGTGACCTTGACCCGACGTGCTCAGGAACACCCCGTACTCTTGGTGCCTGGTCGGAGCCGATCACATCGAGCGTGCGGAGCCAACAGTGGTCATGCGTAGCAGTCCCTTACCGAGGATGAGCCGGCGCGGACGCGTCACCATCGGTGTCCTGATCGGGGTGTTCATCTTGTTCACCCTCCTCGGGTGGGGCGTGAACGCCTGGACCGACTGGCTGTGGTTCGACGAGGTCCGCTACACCCAGGTCTTCACCGGCGTGCTCGCCACCCGCCTGCTGCTGTTCCTGGTGGTCGGCGCCGGCATGGCGCTGCTCGTCGGCGGCAATCTCTGGCTGGCCCACCGGCTGCGGCCCAAGATGCGCCCGCACTCGGCCGAGCAGGCCACCCTGGAGCGCTACCGGATGCTGCTGAGCCCTCGGCTCGGCACCTGGATCGCGCTGGCCGCCGCCGTCGTCGGGCTGTTCGCCGGCCTCTCCGCGCAGAGCCGCTGGGGCCAGTGGCTGCTGTTCCGCAACGGCGGCGACTTCGGCGTGAAGGACCCGGAGTTCGGCGTCGACGTCGGCTTCTACGTCTTCCAGCTGCCGTTCTGGCGCTACGTGCTCGGCGTCGGCTTCACCGCGGTGGTGCTGTCGCTGCTCGGCGCGCTCGCCGTGCACTACATCTTCGGCGGCGTGCGCCTCCAGGGCGTCGGCGACCGGATGACGAACGCCGCCCGCGCCCACCTCAGCTCGCTGGTCGCCGTGTTCGTGCTGCTCAAGGCCGTCGCCTACGTGCTGGACCGGCGGGCCATGCTGCTGGAGTACAACGAGGGCGCCAAGCTCTACGGCGCCGGCTACGCCGACGTGAACGCGCTGCTCCCGGCGAAGGAGATCCTCGCCTGGATCTCGATCGTGGTGGCGCTGGCGATCATCGTGTTCTCCAACGCGGTGATGCGGAACCTGGTCTGGCCGGGCATCTCGCTGGCGCTGCTGGGCGTCTCCGCGGTGGCGATCGGCGGCATCTACCCGTGGGCCGTGCAGACGTTCGAGGTGAAGCCGAGCGCCCGGGACAAGGAGGCGCCGTACATCGAACGCAGCATCAAGGCCACCCGGTCCGCGTTCGGTCTCGACGGCACGAAGACCACACCGTACGCGGCCAGCAACCTCGTTCCACCCGCCAGCCTCGCCACCGACACCTCGGTGGTGTCGAACATCCGGCTGCTCGACCCGCAGCTCGTCTCCGAGACGTACACGCAGCTGCAGCAGGTCCGCGGCTTCTACGACTTCGGTTCGAAGCTGGACATCGACAGGTACTCGGTCAAGGACAAGACCTCCGACTACGTGGTCGGCGTCCGTGAGATCAACTACGGCGAGCTGACCGACCAGCAGAGCAACTGGATCAACCGGCACACCGTCTACACCCACGGATACGGCCTGGTCGCCGCCCCGGCGAACCAGGTGGTCTGCGGCGGCCAGCCGTACTTCGTCTCCGGCTACCTCGGCGAGAAGGCGCAGGAGGCGTGCTCCTCGCCGACCGAGGAGATCCCGGCCCAGCAGCCGCGGATCTACTACGGCGAGCGGATGGAGGCGAGCGACTACGCGATCGTCGGGCAGAACGGCGACCGCAACGTCGAGTTCGACCGGCCCACCTCCACCGGCGGTGAGCAGTACTACACCTACACCGGCGAGGGTGGCGTCAAGATCGGCTCGTTCCCGCGCCGGCTGCTCTACGCGATCAAGGAGCAGGAGTCGAACTTCCTGCTCTCCGAGGCGGTCAACGAGAACTCGAAGCTGCTGTACGTGCGCAACCCGCGCGACCGGGTGGAGAAGGTCGCGCCGTTCCTCACGCTCGACGGCGACCCGTACCCGGCGGTGGTGAACGGGCGCGTGCTGTGGATCATCGACGGCTACACCACGGCGGCGACCTACCCGTACGCCGAGCGGGTCAACCTCCAGGCCGAGACGACCGACGAGCTGACCGGCCGGGGCACGTTCCAGCTCGCCCGGGAGAACGTCAACTACATCCGCAACTCGGTGAAGGCGACTGTCGACGCGTACGACGGCACGGTCAAGCTCTACTCGTACGACGACACCGACCCGGTGCTCAAGGCGTGGAACAAGGCGTTCGGCGGGGACCTGGTGCTGCCCAAGGGCGACATTCCGGCCGAGCTGGCCGAGCACTTCCGCTACCCGGCCGACCTGTTCAAGGTGCAGCGCAACCTGCTGACCAAGTTCCACGTCACCGACCCCGGCGACTTCTATTCCGGCCAGGACTTCTGGCAGGTGCCGAATGTGCCGGACGCGCCGGACAGCGGGCAGAAGCAGCCGCCGTACTACCTGTTCACCCAGTTCCCCGGGCAGGACGGGCCACGCTTCCAGCTGACCTCGGCGGTGACCCCGAACGGCCGGCAGAACCTCGCGGCGCTGGTCTCCGGGTCGTACGTCGACGGGCAGCCGAAGCTGGAGGTGCTGGAGCTGCCGGACCAGACCCGGATCTCCGGTCCGACGCAGGTGCACCAGCAGATGACGAACAACGGCGACATCCGGCAGCAGCTGAACCTGCTCTCCTCCAACCAGGCGCAGGTGCAGTACGGCAACCTGCTGTCGCTGCCGTTCGCCGACGGCATGCTCTACGTCGAACCGGTGTACGTGAAGAGCAGCAGCCAGGACGCGTACCCGCTGTTGCAGAAGGTGCTGCTCTCCTACGGTGACGGCGGCTCGTACGTGGTGCTCGCCAACAACCTCGGCGACGGCATCAAGCAGCTCGTCGAGCAGGGCAAGCGGGCGCCGAACACCAACCCGCCACCCAGCACCGACGACAACCCCACGCCGACGCCGACGCCGTCGCCGACCGGGGGTGACAACAACACGCCGCCGATGAGCGGGGAGCTGGCCCAGGCGGCCGCCCGGGTGCAGACCGCGATCGGCGAGGTCAAGGCCGCGCAGGCGTCCGGCGACTTCGAGCGGTACGGGCGTGCGCTGAAGGCGCTGGACGAGGCGATGAGCGCGTTCCAGCAGGCCCAGGCCGCGGCGAACGGCTCGGGCAACCCGGCGCCGTCGGGCAGCGTCTCGCCACCGGCGCCGACGTCACCCGCGCCGTCACCGGGCGGCTGACGCCGAACTGACACCACGAGCCCGTGGTCCGGGACCGCAACGGTCATCCGGACCACGGGCTCGTGTCGTCAGACGGACTCCCGGCCGCGACCCCGACCACGATCCCGGACCGGGCGTTCTTCGCCCTGACTGAGTACCCGTTTTGCGCCTCCCCGGGTCGGTGCGCTACGGTTGTCGAGCCGACGCGGGGTGGAGCAGCTCGGTAGCTCGCTGGGCTCATAACCCAGAGGTCGCAGGTTCAAATCCTGTCCCCGCTACTCGTGACGAAGGCCCCGGAGTTCTCTCCGGGGCCTTCGCCGTTCTCGCCGGTGCCCTGCGCACCCATGTGCGGGTTCGCACGCCTTGGTCACGTTCCGCGACCGGCCCGGCGGAAGAGAAGTCCCGAGACGCGTATGCCTGAGAGTCATAGTTATGACTCTCAGGCATATCGTTTTCGGCCAGAGAGTCTCGGGCTCGACCTCGCCCGGCGAGACGTCGGATCGTCGTGCGGCGCCCGAGGAGGGGATTCCGGGGCCCCGGCTGATCTCCAGGAACGGAGTGCGATAAGCTTTACGAGCCGACGCGGGGTGGAGCAGCTCGGTAGCTCGCTGGGCTCATAACCCAGAGGTCGCAGGTTCAAATCCTGTCCCCGCTACTCGTCACGAAAGGCCCCGGAGTTCTCTCCGGGGCCTTTCGCCGTGTCCGGCGACATCCGCACTGTCCGCCGTGCCCCGGTTGCGGGCTTCGGCGAGGATGGGGTCATGTCTGCATGGAACAAGTGGTGGGGCCGCCTGGGCGCGGTCCTCGGTACGGTCGTGCTGTCGGTCTTCGTGCCGGTCGCGGCCTGGGCGTCGTCGGGCACCGGCGAGATCGTGGTGGAGGCGGCGCGCCGGCGTTCCCGGGGCGGCTTCGGCTTCCTCGGCCTGCTCTGCTGCCTCGTGGTGGTCGGCGGCATCGTGCTGCTGGTGGTGCTGCTGACGCGCAACCGCCGCAACCGCCCCCCGCGCTGATCCCCGGCCCACCCCGCCCACGCCGGGCGGGGTGGGGGGGAGGGGTGGGTCAGCCAGCGAGGGCGGCGTTCGCCTGGGCCATGAATCGGGAGGTGGCGGTACGGGCTCCGGCCCGCTTGCCGCGGATGCTCTCGGCCGCCTCGATCAGCAGCGTGCGTACCGCGGCGTGCCCCTTGGGCGGCGGCGCGGGCGACGGGCCGGCCAGGTCGTCCAGCTCGGCGCCGAGCGCGGCCATGCGCTTCTCGGCCCGGCCGGTCACCTCCGCGGCGACGAACGAGCGCACCTGCTTGCTGGCGTTCAGGCCGCGCTCGACGCCGAGGAGCCGGCCGGCCGCCACGTTCGTGGTCAGGAAGTCGAGCACGTCCACCACGGTTTCCGGGTGGCGGGTGCCCCGGAAACCGGCCCAGTACATCGACGCCCGGGGCCACTGGGCGGCCGGCGTACCCGGGAAGGCCACCGCGCCCAGCTCGTCGTCGGTCAGGCTCTGCAACTCGGGCAGCTGGTGCGACCAGGCGAAGGAGGCCGCCGTGTGCCCGGTGACCACGAGCTGGCGGGCCAGCTCGCCGCTGTCGGCCTGCTCGACCAGGGCGGCGCTCGGTGTGGCCCGGTCGAAGCGTGCCACCTCCCAGAACTCGAACCAGGCGAGCAGTTCGGCGGAGCTGAAGCCGAGCTGCCGCCCCTGGTACAGCTCGCTGCCCTGGCCGCGTAGCCAGAGCCAGAACGCCCGGTAGTCGCCGGAGGCGTCCATGGTGCCGGCCACCCGGTTGCCGGAGGCGCGGGTGAAGCGGGCGGCCCAGTTCGCGTACTCCTTCCAGGACATCCCGGTACGCGGCTCGGGCTGGCCCAGCCGGCGCAGCAGCCGGCGGTTGAACACCAGCGCCGCGCTCGTCTGCGCGGCCGGCACGCCCACCGTGCGCTCGTCCACCCGGCCGTAGCGGGCCAGTTGCTCCGGCACCTCGCGCAGGTCGAGCCGCTCGTCGGCGACGTACCGGGTCAGGTCGAGCAGGATGTCCCGGCCCGCGTACTCGGCGAGCAGGGTGTCGTCGATCTGGAACAGGTCCGGCGCGTTCCCGCCGGTGGCCTGCGTGGCGAGCCGGTCGTAGTAGCCGCTGAGCCCTTGCCAGGTGACCCGGAAGCTGACCCGCGGGTTCTGCTGCGAGTACAGCCGCAGCGCCTGTTCGGTGGCCGCGGCCCGGCGGGCGCCGCCCCACCAGAACACGGACAGCTCGATCGGGCCCTCGTCGGCGGCCACCTCCTCCGGGCTGCACCCGGTGAGCAGCGGCAGCCCGCCGGCGGCGAGCGGCAGCCCGGTGAGCGCGCCCAGGAACCGTCGCCGGTCGATCCCGGGACGGGGTACGGACTGCACAGCGCGCACGCGTCTCTCTCCGAAGGTGGGGTGGACGGATCATTTCACCGGCCCCCGGCCGGGTGTCAACGCCGGGCGGGACGGCGGTGGGCGCGCCGGGCGGTCCGCGCCGGTCATGGTGTACTAGCGCCGTGGAACTTCTGCACTCGGGCAAGGTCCGGGACGTCTACGCCGACGGCGAGGACCTGATTCTGGTCGCCTCCGACCGCGTCTCCATCTACGACGTGGTGCTGCCGACCCCGATCCCGGACAAGGGCCGCCTGCTCACCGCGCTGTCGCTGTGGTGGTTCGAGCAGCTGTCCGACCTGGTGCCGAACCATGTGATCTCCGCGACGGACGTACCGGCGGAGTTCGCCGGCCGGGCGATCCGCTGCCGGCGGCTGGAGATGGTGCCGGTCGAGTGCGTGGCCCGGGGCTACCTGACCGGTGGCGGCTTCGCCGAATACCAGCGCACCGGCTCGGTATCCGGGGTGCCGCTGCCCCGCGGCCTGGTCGAGGCGTCGATCCTGCCCGAGCCGATCTTCACGCCGTCGACCAAGGCGCCCAAGGGCGAGCACGACGAGCCGATCACGTACGAGCAGGTGGTGGACAAGGTCGGGCCGGAGGTCGCGGAGCGGCTGCGGCAGATCACCATCGACGTCTACCGGCGCGGCGCGGAGATCGCCGCCGAGCGGGGCATCCTGATCGCCGACACGAAGCTGGAGCTGGGCTGGGCGGCGGACGGCACGCTCGTGCTCGGCGACGAGGTGCTCACCTCGGACTCGTCCCGGTTCTGGCCGGCCGAGTCGTACCAGCCGGGCCGCGCCCAGTTCTCCTACGACAAGCAGTACGTGCGGGACTGGGCCACGTCGAGCGGCTGGGACAAGCAGCCGCCCGCGCCGGAGGTCCCGGCCGAGGTGATCGAGGCGACCCGGGCCCGCTACGTCGAGGTGTACGAGAAGCTCACCGGCAACACCTGGGCCTGACGCTCAGTCGACCCAGTCGAGTGTGCGCCGGACCGCCTTGTGCCACTGGCGCAGCTCGTGCTCCCGGTGCGCCGGGTCCATCGTCGACTCCCACTGCGCGTCCGAGCGCCACTTCTCCCGCAGCGTGGCCAGGTCGGGCCAGAACCCGACCGCGAGGCCGGCGGCGTACGCGGCGCCGAGGCACGTGGTCTCGGTGATCCGGGACCGGACGACCGGCACGTCCAGCACGTCGGCGAGGAACTGCATCAGCAGCTCGTTGCCGGTCATCCCGCCGTCGACCCGCAGCCGGCGCAGCGCCACGTCGGAGTCGGCGTTCATCGCGTCCACCACCTCGCGGGTCTGGAACGCGGACGCCTCCAGCACCGCGCGGGCCAGGTGGCCCTTGGTGATGTAGCCGGTCAGCCCGGCGATCACGCCCCGGGCGTCGCTGCGCCAGTGCGGGGCGAACAGGCCGGAGAAGGCCGGCACCACGTAGCAGCCGCCGTTGTCGTCGACGGTGCGGGCCAGCTCCTCGACCTCCGGGGCGGAGGAGATCAGGCCGAGGTTGTCGCGCAGCCACTGCACCAGCGAGCCGGTGACCGCGATGGCGCCCTCCAGCGCGTACACGGCGGGCTGGCCCTCGATCCGGTACGCCACAGTGGTGAGCAGGCCGTGCCGCGACGGCACCGGGCTGGCACCGGTGTTCAGCAGCAGGAAGCTGCCGGTGCCGTACGTGCACTTGGCCTCGCCGGGCTGGAAGCAGGTCTGCCCGAACAACGCCGCCTGCTGGTCGCCGAGCGCACTCGCCACCGGCACCCCGGCCAGCACCCCCCGGGCGGTGCCGTACACCTCGGCCGAGCTGCGGATCTCCGGCAGCACGGCGGCCGGGACGCGCAGCGCGTCGAGCAGCTCCGGGGCCCAGTCGAGCGTCGCCAGGTCCATCAGCATGGTGCGGCTGGCGTTCGTCACGTCGGTGACGTGCCGGCCGGTCAGCTTCCAGATCAGCCAGCTGTCCATGGTGCCGAACAGCACCTCGCCGCGCTCGGCCCGCTCGCGCAGCCCGTCGACGTGGTCGAGCAGCCAGCGCAGCTTCGGCCCGGCGAAGTAGGTGGCCGGGGTCAGGCCGGTGCGGGCCCGCAGCCGCTCCTCGTCGTACGTCTCGGTCAGCTCGCGCAGCAGCGGGCCGGTGCGGGTGTCCTGCCAGACGATCGCGTTCGCCACCGGGCGGCCGGTCTCCCGGTCCCACACCACCGTGGTCTCGCGCTGGTTGGTGATGCCCACCGCGGCCAGCGACTCGGTGCCGATGTCGGCGCTCGCCAGCGCCTCGCGCACCACGTGCTCGACGTTCGTCCAGATCTCCTCGGCGTCGTGCTCCACCCAGCCGGGCCGGGGGAAGATCTGCCGGTGCTCGCGCTGGGCCACGGCGACGATCTCACCGGCCCGGTCGAAGACGATGCAGCGCGAGGACGTGGTGCCCTGGTCGATCGCGGCGACGAACTCTGCGGTCACGGCAGCACCGTACCCGCCGCGAGCGTCCACCGTCTCCCTCCGGCGGCCCGTACGATCATCAGACGTGCGTGACATTGCCGTGTTCAGCGGGTCGGCCCATCCCGACCTCGCCGCCGAGATCTGCGCCCACCTCCACGTCCCGCTGCACCCGGTGCGGGTGTCCCGGTTCGCCAACGACTGCCTTGAGGTGCAGTTGCAGGCGAACTGCCGGGAGCGCGACGTCTTCCTCATCCAGCCGCTGGTGCCGCCGGTGCAGGAGCACCTGGTCGAACTGCTGCTCATGATCGACGCGGCCCGGGGTGCGTCGGCCGCGCGGATCACCGTGGTGCTGCCGCACTACGCGTACGCCCGGTCGGACAAGAAGGACGCGCCGCGCATCTCCATCGGTGGCCGGCTCGTCGCCGACCTGCTCACCTCCGCGGGCGCGGACCGGGTGCTGGCCATGACGCTGCACTCGCCGCAGGTGCACGGCTTCTTCAGCGTCCCGGTGGACCACCTGCACGCGCTGCGCGAGCTGGCCGCCCACTTCAAGGGGTACGACCTGAGCAACGCGGTGGTGGTCTCGCCGGACCTGGGCAACGCCAAGGAGGCCGCCGCGTTCGCCCGGATGCTCGGCACTCCGGTGGCGGCCGGCGCGAAGCAGCGTTTCAGCGACGACCGGGTGCAGATCAGCACGATCATCGGTGACGTGGCGGACCGGGACGTGATCGTGCTGGACGACGAGATCGCCAAGGGCAGCACGGTGATCGAGCTGATCTCGCACCTGCGCGAGCGGCGGGTCCGCTCGATCCGGCTGGCCTGTACGCACGGCCTGTTCTCCAGCGGGGCGCTGGAGCGGCTGAGCGCGCAGGAGGGCGTCCTGGAGATCGTCTGCACCAACACGGTGCCGATCCCGGCCCAGAAGCGGGTGCCGAAGCTGGAGGTGCTGTCGGTGGCGCCGGCGCTGGCCGAGGCGATGCGGCGGATCCACAACGGGGAGTCGGTGAGCGCCCTGTTCGCCTGACGCCGGCGGCGGGGTCAGCCGTCCGGCGGGCCGGTGACGGGCTGGCGGGTGGCGAGCGCGGCGGTGATCCGGACGACCGTGCCGGCGTCGCCGCTCTCCACCTCCATCGTGTCGCTCAGCTCCCGGGCCAGCCAGAGGCCCCAGCCGCCGGCGGTGTCCGGCGCGGGCCGCTCGCGGTCGCGCAGCCGCCGTTCGCTGATCCCGGGCCCGTGGTCGGCGACCTCGCAGACCAGTTCGCCGTTCCGCTCCCAGAGCCGTAGCCAGCCCTGCCCGCCGCCGTGGCGGACCGCATTGGTGATCAGCTCGTTGACCGCCAGCACGAAGTCGTCCAGCCGTTGGCCGGACAGGCCGGAACCGTGCGCGCAGGAGGTGACCGAGTGCCGCAGCCCGGTCACCTGCGCCTGGTCGAAGGCGGTGGCGAGAAGCAGGGAAGGTTCGATGGGCACAACCGTACGCGGTGCGGGGAGTTCTGCGTCTGTCATGACCCCGTCCCGACGATGGTTCTCGACGACTTTCGCGGCATTTCCACCGTACGTCAGGGTTTCTCGGCCCGCACCGCCCGGGGTGCCCCGGACCGGCTGTGACAGGGTGGCGCACATGCCGTCGTCCTCCGGCCTCGAGGGCCCCTTCTGGCGATCGATAGCGGTGTTCCGCTTCGCCGCGCTCGCGTACGTCGGACTGGTCGTGCTGCGCGACGCGGGCAGCTACGCGCACCCGGTCGCCGCGGGCGGTGTCCTGCTGGCGATGCTCGCGTGGAGCGGCGTGACGGCGGCCGGCTACGGCCGTCCGGCCGGGCGGCGCTGGCCGCTGCTCCTGGCCGACCTCGGCGTGGTGCTGGCGATCATCCTGGTCACGCCCTGGGTGGTGGGCCGAGCGGCGCTCGCCGCCGGGGTGCCGATGCTGACCGCCGCCTGGCTGGCCGGGCCGGTGCTGGCCTGGGCGGTCTCCGGCGGGCGGCGACGTGGCGCGGTGGCGGCGATCGTCCTCGGCGGCGCCGACCTCGCCACCCGGGACCGGATCAGCCCGTCCGCGCTGACCGGCGCGATCCTCATGCTGCTCGCCGGCGTGGTGGTCGGGCACGTGGCGCGGCTGGCGGTGCAGGCGGAGGAGCGGTTGCAGCGGGCGGTGGAGCTGGAGGCGGCCACCCGCGAGCGGGAACGGCTGGCCCGCGACATCCACGACTCGGTGCTCCAGGTGCTCGCGCTGGTCCGGCGGCGCGGCGCGGACCTGGACGGCGAGGCGGCCGAGCTGGCCCGGCTGGCCGGCGAGCAGGAGGCGGCGCTGCGGGCGTTGATCGGCCGGGCGGGCGCGCCGCCGGACCCGGGCGGGGACGAGCAGGACCTGCGCGACCTGATCGACAGGTACGCCTCGGCCACCGTCGTGGTGTCCGCGCCCGCCACACCGGTGCCGCTGCCGGCGCGGGCCGCCGGTGAGCTGGGCGCCGCGGTCGGCGCGGCGCTGGACAACGTGGCCCGGCACGCCGGCGGGCGGGCCTGGGTGCTGATCGAGGACGAGGAGGAGACGGTGACCGTCTCGGTACGCGACGAGGGGCCGGGCATCCCGGACGGCCGGCTGGCGGAGGCCGCCGCGCAGGGGCGGCTCGGGGTGGCGCAGTCCATCCGGGGCCGGGTGGCCGACCTGGGCGGTGAGGTGCGGATCGTGTCGGCGCCCGGCGCGGGCACCGAGATCGAGCTGGTCGTGCCGAGGAGCCGCGGGTGAGCATCCGGGTGATGGTGGTCGACGACCACCCGATGTGGCGCGAGGGCGTGGCCCGGGACCTCACCGAGGCGGGCCACCAGGTGGTGGCGACCAGCGGCGAGGGCCGGCAGGCGGTACGGGTGGCCGCGGCGGCCCGTCCCGACCTGGTCGTGCTCGACCTCCAGCTGCCGGACATCTCCGGCGTCGAGGTGATCCGGGGCCTGCGCGCCGCGCTGCCCGACGTGCGGGTGCTCATGCTGTCGGCCAGCGGCGAGCCGCAGGGCGTGCTGGACGCGGTCAAGGCCGGCGCCACCGGCTACCTGATCAAGTCGGCCGCGCCGGCGGAGTTCCTGGACGCGGTGCGCCGCACGGCGGCCGGTGAGCCGGTGTTCACGCCCGGCCTGGCCGGGCTGGTGCTGGGGGAGTACCGGCGGCTGGCCGCGGCGCCGGCCGCCCCGCACGACGAGGCACCCCGACTCACCGAACGGGAGACCGAGGTGCTGCGTCTGGTCGCCAAGGGGCTGTCCTACAAGCAGATCGCCGACCGGCTGGGCCTGTCCCACCGGACCGTGCAGAACCACGTGCAGAACACCCTGGGCAAGCTCCAGTTGCACAACCGGGTCGAGCTGACCCGGTACGCCATCGAGCGGGGCCTGGACGACTGAGCTGTCAGTGCGCCTCCGGCGGCCGGGTCTCGTGCACCGCCAGTTCCTCCGCGCTGGCCCCGCCACCGGCCGCGCCGGCGTCGTAGGCGACGTTGTCGGTCTCCTGGTCGGTGTGTGCGCCCTCGTCCGGCTCGACCAGCCGGCCCACCTGGTGGTCGGCGACGGTGCCGAGCTGGCCGTGGTCATACACGGAGACCGGGGAGTGCGGGTCCGAGACCGGGCCCGGGTCGATCACGTCGGCGTCGAGCTGGGCCTGCGCGGCGGCCTCCTCGCTGTCCGCCTCGGCGGCGATGTCCGGGTCGACCGGGCCGGCGAGCGGGTCGTCGGCGGGGCGCTCGTACTGCTCGCGCTGGAGCTTGTAGTCCAGCGACTCGCCGTCGAGCTGCTCCTCCGCCGTGGTGCCGAACTGGTCCACGGCGACCGGCGTGCGGTCACCGGGGAGCTGGGCCGGCTCGGGGCCGTCCGCCTCGCGTCCGGTCAGCACATCGTCGTTCGCGGTGGAGTCGTCGTCGGCGGTGTCGGGCAGGCCCGCCGCCTCGGGATCGGACACGGGGGTGGGGTACTCGTCGTCGCGCATGCCCGGGAACTACCCACTGCGCTCCCCGCCCTAACCGCGACCGGCCGGGTGGATCAGGAGAAACGGTGCGAAAAGCACCTCAGTTGCGGTACGCCGCCTCGTCCTCGGCGTACAGCACACACCACACCACCTTGCCGTCGGGCAGTGCCGTGCTGCCCCAGCGCCGGGCCACCGTGTCGATGAGCAGCAGCCCCCGCCCGCCCACCGAGTCAACCGGCGCCGGACCGCCGTACGCGGGCCGCCCGGTCGAGTGGTCCCGGACCGCGACGTGCAGCGCGCCGCCGCGCGGGGCCAGCCGGAGCGTCATCGGCGTGACCGCGTGCGCCACCACGTTGTTGACCATCTCGGTGACCGCGATGCAGGCCGGCTCGGTTAGCTCCGGCAGTCCCCACCTGGCGCAGCCGCCGGCCACCAGCACGCGCGCCTCCCGGGCGGCCTCGACCACCGGGGGCAGCTCGGCGTCGAGCGGCTCGGGCGCGGCGTCCGGTGGCGGCCCGTCCGGGTCGAGCAGCAGCCGCGCGGCGGGCCAGTCGTCCACCGCCCGGCAGATCTCGTCCAGGGCGGTGCGTGCCATCGGATCGGGGATCCGCACCCCGGACAGGTCCACGAGCAGCACCCCGGGCTGCCGCCACAGCCGGGCGAGCAGCGCGTCCCGGACGGCCTCCACCTCGGACCGGTCGAGCACCCCGGTCAGCCGGACCGTCGGCGAGGAGTCGTCGGTCTCCACCAGGCAACGTGCATCCGTCGGCATGATCGCCCCATTGTGCACCTCGGTCCGAGCCCGCGCACCGGTCCGGTCGGCGGGACTCACGGCCGGCCGGCCCGCGACCGGCGGCTGAGCGCCGCCACCGTGCCGACAGCGGTGCCGGCGGCCAGCCCGACGGCCGCGCTCAGCCGGAGCACCTGACCGCGCCGGCCGGACCACCCGTCGGTCCGCTCCGCCGCCGCGTCCGGCGTGAAGACCGCGCCGGTCGAGTCGGCGCGTACGCCGGGGCCGAACTGGGTGCGCGCGGTGTACCAGCCCAGCACGCGTTCGGCCAGCGCCGGGGCGAGCCGCCACTGGAGCCCGATCAGCCGGGCCGCGCCGCCCGCGTACGCCTCGCGCCGAGGCCGGCGCAGCAACTTGACGATCGTCTCGGCGACCATCTCCGGCGGGTACACCGGCGGCGGCGGGGTCAGCTCCCGGCCGGAGTGGTTGGCGGCGTGCCGGAAGAACGGCGTGTCGATGGTGGCGGGCAGCACGGTGCAGATCGAGATGTTCCCCCGGCCGGTCACCCGCAGCTCCTGCCGCACGGTGTCGGCGAGTCCTCGGATCGCGTGCTTCGTCGCGTTGTACGCCGACTGGTACGGCATCGCCACCTCGGCCAGCACCGAGGCGTTGTTGACGAGCACCCCGCCGCCGGCCGCGTCGAGCCAGGGCAGCGCGGCCCGCGTCCCGTACACGGTGCCGAGCAGGTTCACGTCCACCACCCGGCGGAACTCGGCCACCGGGATCTCGTCGAACAGCCCCACGGTGCCCACCGCCGCATTGTTGATCCAGGCGTCGATCCGGCCGAACTCGGCCACCGCCCGCGTCGCCAGCCGCTCCACCGCCTCCGGGTCGGTCACGTCGGTGGGCACCACCAGGGCCCGTCCGCCCAGTTCCCGGCAGAACGACTCGACCCGGCGCAGCGCGGACTCGGTCCGGGCGGCCAGCACCACGTCGGCGCCCCGGCGGGCCAGCGCGTACGCGGTGGCCGCGCCGATCCCGCTGGAGGCGCCGGTGATGACGACTGTGGCGTCGGAGAGGCTGCGGGTCAGCGGCATTCCCCGTCGGTACCCCGGGCCGGGGCGGTCATGCCGACCGTTTTCGCCGGTGATCGGCATCGGTCGGCTGTCCCGCCCACGGGACGCACTGGCCGGGTGACCCCGATCTGTCAGGTTTGGGCGCACCGGACCTGGGTTAATGGGACGCTCTGACCGGAGACCCCGCTCGCGAGAAACGCATGGAGGTGCACCATGCGCGTCGGCCTTGTATGCGCGCACGCCGGCTCGTCCACCGACGGTCCCACCGTCGGGACGCAGGAGCACATTGCGCGCGTGGCGGCGGAGCTCGCCGCCCGGGGCCATGACGTCCGCGTCTACGAGCGCCGTGCCGCGTCCGCCCAGCCCGCCCTGACCGAACTCGACGGCTACCGGGTGGAACGTGTCCCGGTCGGGCCGCCCGACATGCTCTCCACCGCCGAGCTGGTCCCGTTCGTCGCCGAGTACGGCCGCTGGCTGGCCGGGCAGTGGGCCGGGGACTGGACCCCCGACGTGGTGCACGGGCACTACTGGGTCGGCGGGCTGGCCGCCGCGCACGCGGTCCGTGCCACGGACATCCCGGTGGTGCAGACGTTCCACTCGCTCGGCGTGGAGCAGCTGCGGCATCTCGGCCGCGAGTACACCGGGCCGGGGGAGCGCATCCCGCTGGAGCGGGCGCTGACCCGGGCCGTGGACGTGGCGGTGGCCCAGTGCAACGACGAGGTCGACGAGCTGACCCGGATGGGCCTGCAACGTACGTCGGTGGCGATGGTGCCGACCGGCGTGGACACCGGCCAGTTCCACCCGGACGGCGAGGCGGCGCCCCGCGACCAGCGGGCCCGGATCCTCTCCGTCGGCGGGCTCGCGCCCGGACACGGCCAGGACGACCTGATCCGGGCGATGCGGCTGGTCGGTGACGCGGAACTGGTGATCGCCGGCGGTCCGCCGCCCGAGCGGCTGGACGGGCACGCCGAGGCACGCCGGCTGCGCGAGCTGGCCGAGCGGGCGGGCGTGGCGGAGCAGGTGAAGCTGGTCGGCGCGGTGCCGCACGACCAGATGGCCACCTGGTACCGCTCCGCCGACGTGGTGGCCTGCACCCCGCACTACGCGTCGGCCGGGCGGGTGTCGCTGGAGGCGATGGCCTGCGGCGTGCCGGTGGTCGGCTACGCCATGGGCGGCATCGCCGACGCGGTGGTGGACGAGGTGACCGGCAAGCTGGTGCCGCCGGGTGACGTCCGCACGCTCGGGGTCACGCTGCGCCGACTGCTGTCCGACAACGCCGGACGGTTCGCGTACGGGCACGCCGCGGTGGACCGGGTCCGGTGCAGCTACACCTGGGAACGGACCGCCGCCGCGCTGGAGCGCCTCTACGAGCGGGTGATCGGACGGCGCCGCCCGGCCACGCCGATCGAGCCGACGCCGGTCGAGGCGACGCCGCCGGTCGAGGTGGTCGTCTCCGAACGCGGGCCGGTCGAGGCCGCCTGAACCGGCACCATCGCGGCGCCCACCATCGCCTTCTGGCGGGCGCCGGCGTGGTGGTGCTGCGGTTCGGCATACCGGGTCAGGCCGACCACCGCCGCGAGCGTCACCAGGAAGCCGAGTCCGGCCAGCCACTCCCGGCCGGGCCAGATCTTGTCGTTGAGCAGCAGCAGACCGACGATCGCGGCGGGTACCGCGCCGGCGGCGTCCATCGCCGCGACCGCCGCCGTGGTCGAACCGCGCTGCATGGCCAGCCCGAGCAGCAGCTGGCCGATCAGCGAGTGGACGATCAGCAGGTAGAGCAGCGGGTCGCGGACGAATGCCTCCACCGATCCGGCCGAGGCGAGCGGGCGGGCCGCGACCGCCGCGGCGGAGAACGCCATCCCGGCCAGCGAGCCGAGCACCACCGACCCGAGCGCGCCGTGCAGCCGGGCGGCGAAGAAGCCGGAGGCGGCGATCGCCAGCACCGCCACCGCCAGGCCGACCAGCCCGGCGGTGCCGAGCTGCCGTGACGGCGCCGGCTGGGCGGAGAGCACGAGCGCGGTGATGCCGGCGAACAGCAGCACCAGCAGCACCACCTCGGCCGCCGGCAGCCGCCACTTGAGCACCAGCACGCCGAGGACGGCGGTCACCCCGAGCCCGGCCGCCACGCTGGCCTGGACCAGGAACAACGGCAGGTCACGGCGGGCCAGGAAGGCCAGCACGAAGCCGACGACCTGGCAGGTCAGGCCGATCAGGTACGTCCGGTGCCCGGCCAGGCGCAGCAGCAGCCCGGGGTCGAACGTGTGGTGCACGGTGGTCCGCGCGGCCGCGACCGACTGGAGGAGGTTGGCGAAGCCGTACGCGATGATCATCGCCGCCAGGAAGCACCAACCGGAGGAAACCACCTGGCGAGGATAGAGGCTCCCCCGGGGTCAGCGCTCGGCTGGACGGCCGAGCCGGGCCAGGATGTCGTCGTGCAGCGCGCCGTTGCTGGCCACGGCGCTGATGTCGGCGGAGTCGGCGCCGGCCGGCGCGGGCCGCCCGGCCAGATCCGTGACGACTCCGCCCGCCTCGGTGACGATCGGGACCAGCGCGGCGATGTCCCACAGCGACAGCTCCGGCTCCACCATCACGTCCAGTGCACCCTCGGCCAGCAGCATGTAGCCGTAGAAGTCGCCGTACGCGCGGCTGCGCCAGGTGTCGCGCATGAGCTGGAGCACCGCGTCCAGCCGCCCGGCCTGCTCCCACCCGGTCAGCGACGAGTAGCAGAAGCTCGCGTCACCGAGCGCCGTCACGCCGGAGACCCGGATCGGCGTGCCGTCCGCCGGGCCGGTGCCGGCGAACGCGCCCGCACCGAGCGCGCCCCACCAGCGGCGGCCCAGCGCCGGGGCGGAGACCAGGCCGAGCACCGGCCGGTCGTGCTCCAGCAGCGCGATCAGCGTGGCCCAGACCGGTACGCCCCGGACGAAGTTCTTCGTGCCGTCGATCGGGTCGATCACCCAGCGCCGCCCGTCGGGACCGGCCGGCGGCTGCTCGCCGTACTCCTCACCGAGCAGGCCGTCACCGGGACGGTGGGCGGCCAGCAGCGCGCGGATCTCCCGCTCCACGGCGGTGTCCGCGTCGGAGACCGGGGTCAGGTCCGGCTTGGACTCGACGCGCAGGTCGAGCGCGCGGAACCGGGCCGAGGAGACGGCGTCCGCGGCGTCGGCGAGCAGGTGGGCGAGGGCGAGGTCGTCGGCGTACCCGGTCATGACGGACACGCTAGTGGCGGCGGCCCGGCCGGCGACGGCGGGTCGCCGCCGGCGCGCCGGTCAGGACCCGGCGAGCGGATCGCCGGGGTTGCGCTCCGGCTCGCGCGGGTCGCCCTCGCCGCTGCGGGAGGCCAGCAACCGGCGGTACGAGGCGAGCCGGCGCGCGTCCGCCTTCCCGGCGGCCACCCAGGCGTCGAGCGCGCAGTCCGCCTCGTCGGCGGTGTGCGGGCAGTTGGCCGGGCAGTCCACCGTCGCCTCGACCAGATCCGGGAAGCCGTGCAGCAGGCTCTCGGCGGACACGTGGGCCAGCCCGAAGCTGCGTACCCCCGGGGTGTCGACGATCCAGCCGGTGTCGCCGTCGGCGCCGGGCTCGGCGGGCAGCCGCAACGCCACCGCGCTGGTCGAGGTGTGCCGGCCCCGGCCGATCGCGCTGACCGTGCCCACCGCCCGCTCGGCGTCCGGGACGAGGCGGTTGACGAGCGTCGACTTGCCCACGCCGGAGTGACCCACCATCACCGAGACCCGGCCGGCGAGCAGCGCCCGCAGCGCGGCCAGGTCGGAGTCCGGGCGGATCAGCACGTACGGCAGTTCCAGCTCGGTGTAGTAGCCGAGCACCGCCTCCGGGCCGGCCAGGTCGGCCTTGGTGAGGCAGAGCAGCGGCTCGATGTCGGCGTCGTACGCGGCCACCAGGCAGCGGTCGATGAACCCGGTACGCGGCGGCGGGTCGGCGAGCGCGCTGACGATCACCAGCTGGTCGGCGTTGGCGACCACCACCCGTTCCAGCCGCCCCTCGGCGGTGGTCTCGTCGTCGTCGGCGGTACGCCGCAGCACCGAGGTCCGCTCGGCGATGCGCACGATCCGGGCCAGCGCGCCCGGCGCACCGGAGGTGTCCCCGACCAGACCCACCCGGTCGCCCACCACAACCGACTTGCGTCCCAGCTCACGGGCGCGCATGGCGGTCACGAGCGGCGCGTCCGGCCCGGCTCCGGGGAGCACGCAGGTGTAGCGGCCCCGGTCGACGGCGATGACGAACCCGTCGACGGCGTCGGCGTGCCGGGGCCGGGTGCGCGTTCGCGGGCGCGACGACCGGCCCGGCCGGACCCGGACGTCGTCCTCGTCGTACTCGCGCCGCTTCGTCGCCAGGACGTCCCCCCGCTGTCAGTTCTTGCCGGTCACCATCCCCGACCATAGTGCCGGGAACTCCGGCATGGTCTTGGAGGTGCACGCCACGTCGTCGACCTCGATGCCGGGGACGGCCAGCCCGGCCACCGCCGCCGCGTGCGCCATCCGGTGGTCGGCGTACGTGCGGAACGTCCCGCCGCGCAGCGGTCGGGGCCGGATGTCCAGCCCGTCGCGGGTCTCGGTGATGTCCGCGCCGAGCGCGGTGAACTCCTTCGCGAGCGCGGTGACCCGGTCGGTCTCGTGGCCCCGGATGTGGCCGATGCCGGTGAGCCGGGACGGACCGTCGGCGAGCAGCGTGAGCGCGGCCAGCACCGGGGTCAGCTCGCCGACGTCGGAGAGGTCGGCGTCGATCCCGCGCACCGTGCCGGTGCCCCGCACGGTCAGGCCGTCGGTGCCGAGGCTCACCTCGCCGCCCATCCGGTGCAGCAGCTCCCGGAGCCGCTCGACCGGCTGGAGGCTGCTGCGCGGCCAGCCCTGCAGCGTCACCTCGCCGCCGGTGACCAGGGCGGCGGCGAAGAACGGCGCCGCGCCGGACAGGTCCGGCTCGATCTCCCAGCCGCGCCCGGACAGCGGGCCCGGCTCGACCGTCCACACGTCGGGCGTGGTGTCGTCCACGGCGGCGCCGGCCGCGCGCAGCATCTGCACCGTCATCCGCACGTGCGGCGCGGACGGCACCGGCGGCCCCTCGTGCCGGACCACGACGCCCCTGTCGAAGCGGGGCGCGGCGAGCAGCAGCCCGGAGACGAGCTGGCTGGACGCGGAGGCGTCGATCACCACGTCGCCGCCGGTAACCCGGCCCGCACCGAGGACGACGAGCGGCAGGCTGCCGGCCGGTGGCGCGTCGATGCGGACGCCGAGCGTGCGCAGCGCGCCGATCAGCGGCCCGAGCGGCCGGGTCCGGGCGTGCGGGTCGCCGTCGAACGTGACCCGCCCGGCGGCCAGCCCGGCCACCGGGGGCAGGAAGCGCATCACGGTGCCGGCCAGGCCGACGTCGACGTGCGCCGGGCCGGCCAGCGGGTAGGGGCGGACCAGCCAGCGGTCGTCGTCCGAGATCGACATGTGGGCGCCGAGTGCGCGCAGGCCACCGGCCATCAGTTCGGTGTCCCGGGCGCGCAGCGGCCGGGCGAGTGTCGACGGCCCGCCGGCGAGCGCGGCGAGCACCAGGGCCCGGGCGGTCATCGACTTGGAGCCGGGCAGGCGCAGCGTCGCGGCGACCGGGTCGCTCGCGGTCGGCGCGGTCCACTGCTGCGGCGGACGCGTCGCGGTCGGATTGCTCACCGTTACATTCTGCCAAGCTCACGGCCTGGTGGAACCGTCCGGCGCCGCTGCTCCCGTTGGGCGGGACAGCCGGAACGTCCGGATGCGGCTAGCGTGGGCGCCATGTGCGGGAGGTACGCCACGACCCGGAGCGCCGCCGACCTGAGCGCGCTGTTCGAGTCGGCCGACGAGACCGGCGGGGTGACGCCGGACTACAACGTCGCGCCGACCGACCCGGTGCCGCTGGTCCGGCTCGCCCCGGAGGGGCACCGGCTGCTCTCCCTCGGCCGCTGGGGCCTGCTCCCGCAGTGGTCGCGCAGCGCCGCCGGGGCCGCCCGCATGATCAACGCGCGGGCCGAGACGGTCGCCACCAGCCGGGCGTACGCGCCGTCCTTCGCCCGCCGTCGCTGCCTGGTCCCCGCCGACGGGTGGTACGAGTGGGTCCGCCTCGCCGACGGCGGGCGCCAGCCCTACTTCATGACCCCGCGGGACGGCTCGATCCTGGCCTTCGCCGGCATCTGGTCGGTCTGGGAGTCGGCCGGTGCGGCCCGGCTCACGTTCAGCGTGCTCACCACCGCTGCGGTCGGCGAGCTGGCCGAGGTGCACGACCGGATGCCGCTGCTGCTGTCGCCGGAGCGCTGGGCGGAGTGGCTCGGCCCGGCCGAGGAGCCGGCGGAACTGCTCGCGCCGCCGGACGCCGGCCTGCTCGCCGGGCTGGAGATCCGGCCCGTGTCCCGGGCCGTCGGCGACGTCCGCAACGACGGTCCGGAGCTGGTCGCCGCGGTGGCTCCGGCGGGCGTCGGGACGGCCGCCGGACCGACACTGTTCTGATCACGCTCCGCCACATTTGCGCGCCCCGTTTGCCGGGGTTGGGCCGGAAAAGTCGCCCGGACGTTCAGTCAGTTTCATTGAAGACCCTTGTCCTTACGTATTCGAATGCGATAGAACACAGCGCCGGTGATGGGCGTCTGTTCGCACGGGGCGGATGACACCCATCGATCTTGTGGAGAGATCTACGCCGGTTCCCACGGGGGAGGTGGGTGTATTGACACGGGCACGTATGCCGCGTCCGCACGAGGTAGCCGCCGCACGGCGCGATCCGCGACTGCTGCGGGCGCTGAGCGAACGACGCCAGGACGACGCGTGGCGCACCAGGGGCACCTGTCAGAACGTCGATCCGGAGACGTTCTTTCCGGCACCGAACGAACCGGCCGACGCGGCGGTGGCGCTCTGCCGCACCTGCGACGTCCAGGGCTCCTGCCTGGCCTGGGCGCTCGAGGTGGGCGACTGCCACGGCGTCTGGGGCGGCACCACGCCGCGTGAGCGGCGCGCCATGCTGGTGGCCTGGCGCAGCGAGGTGCAGCCGGATCCGGACGCACTCGACGACGCCGGTCCGCCGGTGCGCGACCGCCTGCTCACGCTGGTTCCGCTGAGCTGATCCCGACGTCGCCCGTGGCCCGCTCCGGCAGGCCGCGGGCGACGTCGGCGTTTCCGCGCCGGACCACCGGCGGGCGCGCCGGTCCGCGCAGAATGGGCCGGTGCGGCACGACGACGAGATCGACACCCCACGCGGATCCGCCCGGCTCCGCTTCGACACACCCGCCGACGCCACCACTGTGCTGGTGCTCGGGCACGGCGCCGGCGGCGACGTGGACGCGCCCGACCTGACCGCGGTGCGGGACGCGGTGCTCGCCGCCGGGGCCGGGGTGGCCCTTGTGACCCAGCCGTACCGGGTCGCCGGGCGACGCGCGCCCGCCCCCGCCGGGCACCTCGACGAGGCGTGGACGGCGGTGCTGGCCGACCTGCGCCGCCGTGCCCCGCTGGTGCGCCACTGGGTGGTCGGCGGCCGGTCCAGCGGCGCCCGGGTGGCCTGCCGTACCGCCGCCGCCGTCGGGGCGGCCGGCGTGGTGGCGCTGGCGTTCCCGCTGCACCCGCCGGGCCGGCCGGAGCGCTCCCGGGCCGGGGAACTGCTCACCGGGCTGCCCACGCTCGTCGTCAACGGCGACCGGGACCCGTTCGGCGTGCCCGAGCCCGGCCCCGGGATCGAGGTGGTGGTCCGGCCGGGGGAGCGCCACGACCTGCGCCGCGATCCGGCCGGTACGGCCGCCGTGGTGCGGGACTGGCTGCGCGTACACGGGTGGTCGTCCTGACCGGGCGGCGCGCGCCGTGACCGTCCGCCACGGCGGGTCGTTGCACCGGTTGGTGCCGGCCGCCCGGTTCGGGCGCGCCGGGGCCACCCTCCCAGGCCCTTCCTGGTCCCAGCGTCGGTCGCGGCCGAGGCCGGGACCAGGATCGGGTGGGACCGGAGGAATGCCACGCCCCACAACTCGCGTTACTTCCCTTGGACGACGACAGAGCCATCGCGAGGGGGGTGACCGGTGCCGATCGAGACACGGAGCCGGGAACGGGACGAACGGGACGAGCGCCAGCTCCGGCGGCTGCTCGACGCGCCGGAGTGGCCCGCGGCGGCGTCGGTCGTGAGCACCGGCACACAGTCCGGAAGTGAATCTGCCGGTAAGTGGGTACGCGTATCCTCGGCGGGAAAGCATCCGACGCGAGGGGATGTGCGGTTGACCACCGAGAAGACGGACGAGCGCAGGGCCCGCTTCGAGCGGGACGCGATGCCCTTCGTCGATCAGCTCTACGCTGCCGGGCTGCGGATGACCCGCAACCCGGCGGACGCGGAGGACCTGGTTCAGGAGACGTACCTGAAGGCGTACGCCGCCTTCCACCAGTTCGAGCAGGGCACGAACCTGAAGGCCTGGCTCTACCGGATCCTGACCAACACCTACATCAACACCTACCGCAAGCGGCAGCGCCAGCCCATCCAGGCGCCGACCGAGGAGATCACCGACTGGCAGCTCGCCGAAGCCGAGTCGCACACGTCCAGCGGCCTGCGCTCGGCCGAGACGGAGGCGCTCGACCGGCTGCCGGACAGCGACGTCAAGGAGGCCCTCCAGCAGTTGCCGGAGGAGTTCCGCCTGGCCGTCTACCTGACCGACGTCGAGGGCTTCTCCTACAAGGAGGTCGCCGACATCATGGGCACGCCGATCGGCACCGTGATGTCCCGTCTGCACCGTGGCCGACGTAATCTGCGGAAGCTGCTGGAGCAGTACGCGGCGGAGCGGGGTTTCAGCGCCGCCTCGTCGAAGAAGGGTTCGACCGCCGCCGCCGGCCGGGAGGTGTGACCGTGAGCTGTGGACAACCGCACGAGACGGACTGCCACGAGGTCCTCGCCGAGGTCTACCTCTACCTCGACCTGGAGTGCGCCGAGGAGCGCCGGGTGCTGATCCGGCACCACCTGGACGAGTGCGGGCCGTGCCTGCGCGAGTACGGCATCGAGCAGGAGGTCAAGGCGCTCGTCGCCCGGTGCTGCGGCAACGAGGCGGCCCCGGAGAAGCTGCGGGAGCGGCTGCGCCTGCGGCTGACCGAGCTGGTGGTCTTCGAGACCACCGAGTCCCGCGAACTGGCCGACTGACGGACGACGCGAGACGGCCCGGGTCCGATCACGGACCCGGGCCGTCGCGCTGTCCGGCGACTGCGCCGCCTGATCGGATGATCAGGAGTTGGGGCGCTTGCCGTGGTTGGCGCTGCTCTTCTTACGGGCCTTCTTCTTGCGGGCCTTCTTCGCCATGCTCTGCCTCCTTGTGCTGGTCACGGTTCCGTCCGCGGCGGAGCGCGGCGGAGGTCGCGGTGTGGCCCTCCGGGCTCGCCGGTGGCCGACCCGCACGATGCTAGTGCCGTCACCGCCCGCCGGGGCGCGGCGGGGCGGATCGCGGCCCGGTGGTGCGCGGCCCGGCGTGACCGGCGTCATGATTGGATACCGTTCGCAGGATTGTCGGGGAGCTGTCGGGGAGAGGGAGGGCCGCGAGATGGCCGAGGAGATCCGCGCCGAGATGGTGGCGAACGTCTGGAAGGTCGTCGTGGCGGCCGGCGACACGGTGTCCGAGGGCGACACCCTCGTCATCCTGGAGTCGATGAAGATGGAGATCCCGGTGGTCGCCGAGTCCGACGGCGTGGTGCAGAAGCTCGCCGTCAACGAGGGTGACGTGGTGCAGGACGGCGACCTGATCGCGGAGATCGGTTGACCGGCCTGCGGGTGCGCCGGGCCGAGCCGGCGGACTTCCCCGTCGTGGCGCGGCTGACCGTCGCCGCGTACGAGGCGGACGGCCAGCTCAAGGACGAGAGCGGGTACGCGCCGGTGCTCGCCGACGTGGCCGGCCGCGCCGAGACCGGCGAGGTGCTGGTGGCCGTCGACGACGCCACCGGCCAGGTGCTCGGCGCGGTGACGTTCGTGCTGCCCGGCACCCCGTACGCCGAACTGGCCGGCCCGGGCGAGGCCGAGTTCCGGATGCTCGCTGTGGATCCGGCGGCGCAGGGCCGGGGCGCGGGCGCCGCGCTCGCGGCGGCGTGCGTGGCGCGCGCCACGGAGCTGGGCTGCACCGCCGTGGTGATCTGTGTCCGCGCCGGGATGGCGGTGAGCGCACACCGCCTCTACGAGCGGCTCGGCTTCGTCAGGTACCCGGAGAAGGACTGGACGCCGCTGCCCGGCATCGACCTGCGCGGCCTGCGTCTGGACCTGACCGCGGCGGGCTGAACCGGCTCAGCCCTGGCCGGTCTCGCCGGTCTCGCCGATCTTGGCGAGCAGCTCGTCGGCCACCTGGAGCGCGATCCGCTTGCGCTCGTCGTCGGTGATGCCCGGCGCGCGTACCGCGAACCAGCTGCTGTGCACCGCGAACAGCGTGAGCGCGGCGCGGAGCTGGGCGGCGGGTGAGTCGTCGCCCCGGCACAGCTCGTGCGCCAGCCGCATCATCCGGTCCCGCATCTGCTGGCCGGCGACCAGGCTCTTGAGCACCGTCTGGTTCTGCTCGAAGAAGCGCATCACCTGGGGCAGGTCGCCGGCGAACATGCTGTCGGCGTACCGGCCGATCAGGGCGCGCCGGGTCGCCAGGGTGGGCGGCTGGTCGGCGGCCCAGGCGATCAGCTCGTCCATCCGGCGCAGCCGGTCGTCGACCAGGCTGGTGACGATCTCGTCCTTGCTCTTGAAGTGGTAGTAGAGCGCCGCCTTGGTCACGCCGAGCCGCTCGGCGATCTCCCGCAGCGACGTCTTCTCGTAGCCCTGTTCGGTGAAGAGTTCCAAGGCGACGGCCTGGATCCGCTCCCGCGTGCCACCTGTGGTCTCCCTCACCGGCCGACATCCTTCCAATCCGCTTGACGTGCGCCCGCCACCAGCTTACCGTCCGGCTGGTAAGCAAACTAGCCGGGCGGCAAGTAAGTCGATCATCCGATCTGCGGGGGAGCCTACCGATGAGTCAACCAGCCCAGGTGACCACGAGACCCAATGTCCGGGTCGTCCTGTTCGGTCTGATGATCGCGATGATGCTCGCGATGCTCGACAACATGATCGTCAGCACCGCGTTGCCGCGGATCGTCTTCGAGTTCGGCGGCGCCGACCACTTCACCTGGGTGGTCACCGCGTACGTGCTGGGCACCACCGTCTCGACCCCGATCTGGGGAAAGCTCGGCGACCTCTACGGCCGCAAGACGGTCTTCCTCACCGCTGTGGTGGTGTTCCTGGTCGGCTCCGCGCTCTGCGGCATGTCCGGCTCCGGCGTCTTCGGCGGCGCCGACACCGGCATGACCGAGCTGATCGCGTTCCGGGCCGTCCAGGGCCTCGGCGCGGGCGGCCTGATGGTCGGCGTCATGGCGATCATCGGTGACCTGGTCCCGCCCCGCGAGCGGGGCCGCTACCAGGGCATGATCGCCGGCATCATGGCCATCGCGATGGTCGCCGGCCCGCTGGTCGGCGGTTTCATCACCGACAACCTCTCCTGGCGCTGGGCGTTCTACGTCAACCTGCCGCTGGGCGGCGCAGCGCTGCTGGTCCTCGCCACCACCATGCACCTGCCGAAGTACCGCACCGAGCACAAGATCGACTGGTTGGGCGCGGCGCTGCTGTCCGTCGGCATCACCGCGATCGTGCTGGTGACCACGTGGGGCGGCAACGAGTACGACTGGATCTCGCCGCAGATCCTCGGCCTCGCCGTGCTGGCGGCGCTCGCCCTCGCCGCGTTCGCGGTGGTGGAGCGGCGCGTGCCGGAGCCGATCCTGCCGCTGAGTCTGTTCGCCAACCGCAACTTCGCGCTGATCTCGGTGATCGGGTTCCTGCTCGGCTTCGCCATGTTCGGCGCGATGAACTTCCTGCCGCTCTACCAGCAGACCGTGCAGGGGGCGTCGGCCACGAACAGCGGCCTGCTGCTGCTCCCGCTGATGTTCGGCATGCTCGTGGTGTCGCTCGTGGTCGGCCGGACCATCACCAAGACCGGCCGCTACCGCGCCTTCCCGATCGTCGGCGGCGTGGTGATGGTCGCCGGGATGGGGCTGCTCAGCCTGCTGGACGTGGACACCGGCAAGGCGCAGTCCTCCCTCTACATGGTCGTGCTCGGCGTCGGCATGGGCTTCCTCATGCAGACCTCGATGCTGATCGCGCAGAACAGCGTGGAACAGAAGGACCTCGGCGCGGCCAGCGGCGCGGCCACCTTCTTCCGGTCCATCGGCGGCTCGTTCGGCGTCTCCCTCTTCGGCGCGATCTTCGCCAACCGCCTGGCCGACTCGGCCGCCGGTGCCGCGTTCGCGGGCTCCGGCGGCGAGGGCGGCGCGATGGACCTGGAGGCGCTCAAGAAGCTCACCGGCCCGATGCGGGAGGCGGTGCTCGGCGGCCTCTCCGACGCCATCTCGCACGTCTTCTTCTGGGCCGTCGTCTTCACGGTGGCCGTACCGGTGCTCGCCTGGTTCATCAAGGAGGTGCCGCTGCGCGCGACGAACGACGTACCGCCGGCTGGCACCACCCCGGAGGACGAGGCCGAGGCCGCGCTCGGCAAGGCCCCCGTCGCCTGACCCACCGTCGCGGCCCCGCCACCCCACCCCAGGGGGACGCGGGGCCGCCGCGTACCCACTCCAGTGAGGCGCCCCGGTGCCCCGGTGCCCGGTGCTTCCGCCCCGCTGCCCGCCAGTTCGGGGAGGTGGCGGGGTCCGGGGCGAGTAGATCGCGCCACTTCCCCGAGCTGGCGGGGCACCCCGGTCCTGGGGGCCGGTGCGCGCTGGCCCTGGGCCCGTGGTCGGCGCGGGGCGGCCGCCAGTTCGGGGAGGTGGCTGGGTCGAAGGCGAGTTGATGGCGCCACTTCGGCGAGGTGGCGGCCTACGGGTGCCTGGTGCACCAAGGCCCGACCCCGGGAACCGGTGCGCGGGGCGGGGTGGGTCGTGCTTGCCGATCGCTGCCGCCAGGTCGGGGAAGTGGCTGGGGCGGGGGTGAGTTGATCGCGCCACTTCGGCGAAGTGGCGGCGCTCGGCTGGGTGGTGGGGGCCGGGGATCGGGCAGGAAATGGGCCCCGGCGCTCAGCCTCTGCGGAACAGGGCGGTGAGGCGTCGCCAGAGACGCCGCAGCGGACCTCCCTCGGCGTCGGCGATCAGCCGCCCGGCGGTGGCGCGTGCCGCCGGGTCGAGGGCCGGGGTGGCCCGCGCCAGGTACGCCAGCGACACCGCCACCGGGGTACGCCGGATCGGCCCGGCGGCCACCTCGACGATCCGCCCGGCCACCAGCGCGGCCACGTCGGCGCGCGTGTCCGGGTGCACCCAGGCGGCGGTGACCAGGGCGAACAGTGCCGCCTCGGCGGCCGGTCCGGGATCGCCGGCGGCCAGTTCCCCCAGCACCCGACGCCGGGTCGACAGCTCCCACGGCTCGTCGGTGCGGTGGTGCAGCAGGCCGAGGCAGGCCCAGACCTGCGCGCAGCGTGTCCACAGTGCCGGATCCTGCCCGCCGAGCACCCGGCCCAGCGCTGTGGGCGGCGCCTCCGGCGGGTGTGCCAGCAGAGCGAGCAGGTCGGCGAGGTCCAGTGTGGCCAGCCCGACCGCGGCGTCGTACGCGGCCGGCGGATGCGCCCACGCCGGGTGCGCGAGCTGCTGGAGCCGCCGTACCGCCGCCGCCGAGGGAGCGGGACCGTCGGGGGGCGGGGTGTCGTCACCCGCCGGGGTCACCTGCCCGAGCCAGGGGCGCCCCCGGCAGCACTCGGCGAGGTCACCGTGCTCGTGCGTGTCGTCCGGGTGGTCGCGGACGAAGTCGGCGAGCGCCACCAGGTGGTCCACGTCGCCGTCGCGCAGGTAGCGCAGCCGGTGCGCGGTGTGCACCGCGCAGTCGAACGCGGGGTCCTTCGCCAGTGCCCGGTCGATCCAGCCCAGTGCCGCGTCGAGGCGGCCGTTGTCGGCCAGCGTGCCGGCGATGTCCGCGTAGACGGCGAGGTCGTCGGGGTCGAGCGCGACAGCGCGCTCCAGTGCGGCGAGCGCCTCGGCGGTCCGGCCGGCGCTGCGGTACGCGTACCCGAGCCACACCTCGCCGAGTTTGGTGGGCTGTGCGCGTACCCCCCGGGTGGCCCAGGTGACGGCGAGGGTGACCTCGCCGAGGCGCCGGGCCAGCGCGGACGCCGCGCCCAGCAGCAGCGGATGGGCCGGATGGACGGTGATCGCGTTGCGGGCCAGCGTGAGGTACGGCGCGAGCGGCTCGCGCAGCCGGCGCGGCGCCGGGTCCGGCGCCGCCGCGCAGACCTGCATGAGGATCCGGGCGGTGCGCTCGGGGTCGAGGCGTTCCGGCAGGTCGGCGGCGGTCACCCAGGGCACGGCGGCCCAGGGCGCGGTGGGCGCGTAACCGGTGGCGGCGGCCAGCAGGTCGAGCCCTTCGGCGGGGCGGCCGGCGGCGGCGAGCAGGTGCGCGCGGGCCACCACGGCGCCGACGAACGCCTGCTGACCGAGCGGGAAGAGGTCCAGGTCGCCGCCGCTGGCCGCGTTCAGCCGGGCGAGCGTCTCGTGCGCCTCGGGCAGCGTGGGGGAGCGGACCAGCGCGGCGGCCACGTGGTCGGCGGCGTGCCGCAGGTCCCCCTCGCCCAGCGCCAGCCGGGCCAGTGCGAGTTCCTCCTCCGCGGAGAGCGCGGCGTCGTCCTCGGGCACGTCGTCCTCTCGCCGGTCGGGTCGGTCGTCAGCCGGGCAAGCCTAGGGGATCTTCCGTCAATTAGTGATCCACTGCGCACTCCTGCTCGTTGCGTTGATTGAGGCTGCTCAAACGTGCAAGACTGAGCATCGAACGCGCGGGAAACGCGCAGAAGGAGGTTCTGGAGTGACGCGAGCAGGGGCCGGAATGGCCGCCGACATCGACGAGCAGCCGGCCGGTTACGAGCGTCTGCTCTCCACCGAGCACGCGGCGGCCATCGCCGAGGTGGCGGCCGTCGTCGCGCAACGGCGCCCCCGGCACGTCGTCTTCACCGCCCGGGGCACCTCCGACCACGCCGCGCTCTACGCGGCCTACCTGACCGAGATCCGCCTCGGCCTGCCCGCCGGGCTGGCCTCCCCGAGCGCGATCACCGTCTTCGGCGCCCGGCCCGACCTCTCCGACGCGCTCGTCGTCGGCGTCAGCCAGAGCGGCGGCTCGCCCGACCTGGCCGAGGTGCTGCGGGTGGCCCGTGCCTCCGGCGCGCTCACCCTCGCGGTCACCAACAACCCCGGCTCGCCGCTGGTGGAGACCGCCGAGCTGAGCGTGGACATCGCCGCCGGCCACGAACGCGCGGTCGCCGCCACCAAGACCTACACCGCCGAGCTGCTCGCGCTGCTCATGCTCATCGAGGGCGTACGCGCCGGCGACGGCGTGCTGCCCGCCGAGGAGCACGCCGCCCTGAGCCGCCTGCCCGAGCTGGCCGCGCAGACGCTCGCCGACGACACCCCGGCCCGGCTCGCCCCGCGCTACCGGTTCGCCGCCCAGCTCGTCACCACCGGCCGGGGGTACGCGTACCCGACCGCCCGGGAGGCGGCGCTGAAGCTGATGGAGACCTCGTACCTCCCGGCGCTCGCCTTCTCCGGTGCCGACCTGCTGCACGGCCCGCTCGCCATGACCGACCCGGACGTCCCGGTGCTCGCCGTGGTCGGCTCCGGTCCCGGCGGCACGTCGATGCGTGAGGTGCTGCCCCGCCTCGGCGAACGTCGCGCCGACGTGGTCGTGGTCGGCTCCGCCGAGGTCGGCGAGACCCGGATGGCGGTGCCCGAGGTCGACGAGCGGTACGCGCCGCTGCTCGACATCCTGCCGCTGCAACGGCTCGCGCTGGCCCTGGCCCTGGCCCGGGGTGAGGACCCGGACGCGCCGCGCGGCTTGAAGAAGGTCACGGCGACGATGTGAGGTCCGGCGTGGCACGCTGTGTGGCGTGTCCACCCTCCGTGACCTCGCCGAGGAGCACACCGCGCTCCGCCCGGCCGACATCGACCACCTGCACCGGATCGCCGGCGACTGGCAGCTGCTGTCCGACCTGTCCTTCGCCGACCTGCTGCTCTGGGTGCCGGTGGACGGTGACGGCACGTTCCTCTGCGTGGCCCAGGTCCGTCCCACCACCGCACCGACCGCCTACCTGGACGACCAGGTCGGGCGCATCGTAGGCGGGGCCGAGGTGGCCCACCTGGAGGTGGCCCACCGGCAGGGACGGATCTGGCGCGAGGGCGACCCGGTCTGGTACGGCGACGTCCCGGCCCGCCACGAGGCGATCCCGGTCCGGCTGCGCACCGGCGACGGTGAAGCCGGCGAGGTGATCGCCGTGGTGGGCCGGGACACCAACCTGTCCACCGCGCGCACCCCGAGCCAGCTCGAACTGAACTACCTGACCACCGCCGACGACCTCGCCCAGATGATCGCCGACGGCACGTTCCCGCCGCCCCGGCACCCCGGCGAGACCACGTCGGCACCCCGGGTCGGCGACGGCCTGGTGCGGCTCGACGCCAACGGCAAGGTCACCTACGCCAGCCCGAACGCGCAGTCCGCGTACCGCCGCCTCGGCTACGCCTCCCACCTCGTCGGCGAGGATCTGGCCAAGCTGCACCGGCGGCTCGCCGGCGACCCCCTCGAAGGCACCGACGCGGGCAACGCCGTGCTCGCCGCGCTGCGCGGCGAGGCGCCACCACGCCGGGAGATCGACGCCCGCGGCGCCACCATGCTCACCCGGGCGCTGCCGCTGATGCCCGCCGGAGTGCCGATCGGCGCGCTGGTGCTGGTCCGCGACATCACCGAGGTACGCCGCCGCGACCGCGCCCTGATCACCAAGGACGCCACCATCCGGGAGATCCACCACCGGGTGAAGAACAACCTCCAGACCGTCGCCGCGCTGCTGCGCCTCCAGGCCCGGCGGGTCGCCATGCCCGAGGCGCGGGTGGCGCTCGAAGAATCGGTACGCCGGGTCGCCTCGATCGCGCTCGTCCACGAGACGCTCTCCCTGTCCAGCGACGAGGCGGTCGAGTTCGACGGCATCGTGGACCGGGTCGCCAGCGCCGCCACCGAGGTCGCCGCCACCGAGGTGAGCGTGGGCATGCGCCGCCGCGGCACGTTCGGCATCCTGCCCGCCGAGATCGCCACCTCGCTGGTGATGGTGCTCAACGAACTGCTGCTCAACGCCGTGGAACACGGCTTCCCGCCGGCCGACGAGGAGACCGCTGCCCCTTCTCCGGTGGAGGGGGCGGTTTCCGCGTCCCGGCCCGAGGTGGTGGTGACCGCGCACCGGGCCCGCAAGCAGTTGCACGTCACAGTCACCGACAACGGCCGGGGACTGCCCGAGCAGTTCGATGCCGAACGCGGTGGCAACCTGGGCCTCCAGATCGTCCGGGCGCTGGTCACCGGCGAGCTGCGCGGCACCATCGACCTGCGCAACGGCGCCGAGGGCGGCACCGAGGCGGCCATCGTCGTACCGCTGGCCCGCGGCACCACCGACCGCCTCACCGGACGAGCAGGGCCACCGTGATCCCCGGGCGCGGCCACACCCGCCGCACCGTGTAGCCCGCGCGCAGCGCGTCGCCCTTCGATCCCGGCACCGCCGCCAGTGGGTCGGCGCGGCGGCCGGTGACCACCAGCCACACCCGGTCCACCCCGGCCAGGCACCGCGCCGGGTCGTCGCACTCCACGGCCCAGAGGCTCGCGTCCTCACGCTGGTCGCGGACCACGAGCACGTCGCGCGGCAGCCTCGGCCCCAGGTGGTACGCCATGCCGAGATCCGGGAACAGCCACCCGTCCCGGGGCGAGTAGACGATCGCGTCGCCGGGCTGCTGCTCGGTGCCGATGATCCCGGCCGCGCCCGCATAGTCGACCGGTGCGCTGCGCGGCCACTCGTGGGTACGGCGCAGGGCCGCCTGATCGGGCAGCCCGAGCAGCCCGGCCAGGACCACCACCGCGATTCCCGCCGCGACCCGTCCGCGCGGCGACGTCGGTTCTTGCTCTGCTTCCGCGGGCGCGGCAGTGCGGCCTGCTGCGGCGGGTGTCGCCGTGCGCTCTGGTCCGGCGGACGTTGCTGTTCCCGGCGCTCGGGCCGGTGCGGGAGTGACCCGCGCGGCAGCCAGCGCGGCGCCGGCAAGTACGCAGGCGAACGGCACGGTGAAGACGAGGTAGCGGGTCACCCACAGCGGCACCGTCGTTCCGGCGGCGAAGACCAGCAGCACCGGCAGCATTACGGCGGCGACCGGCAGCAGCGCCCGGCGACCCAGCCGGGCCGCACCGAGCGCCGCGAGCGCGAGCACGAACCCGCCGACGACGCCGCTCTGCGCCAGCGCGCCCGGTAGTGCCGCCAGGTCGGGCAGCCGCGCCGGGTCCACCCAGTCGAGCTGTCGACCGCGCTGCCCCCGGGCGACCAGCGCCAGCGGGGTGACGAGCACGACGACCGGCACCAGCGCCAGCAGCCACCCGACCAGCACCCGTCGGCCGGGCGCCGACGCCTCCCGAGCCTCGCCGGTCACGTCTTGCGGTTCCGCTTCCGGCGCGTCCGTGCCGTGCTCCCTGCTCCCGGGATGCGGTGACACCCGTGGCGTTCCACCGGCATTCGATCTCGTGGCTGGGTGGAACGCCGTGGGTGTCTGCGGGGCATCGTGACACCCGTGGCGTTCCACCGGCGCTCGATCTCGTGGCCGGGTGGAACGCCGTGGGTGTCTGCCGCGTGGCCGGCTCGCGTCGGGCATCTCGGCTCGGGACTGGCCGGGCGGATCGACGACCGCTGCGGGGCCATGTGCGGCGGTCAGCAGCACCACCACGGCGTGCGCCGCGAGCAGGGTGAGCGCGATCAGGTGAAGCAGGCCGAGTGCGGCGACCGCTGCGGCGTACCCCGCCCAGCGCCACCGCCCCGGCCGGCGCAACGCCTCGACCAGCAGCAGCGTGGCCAGCACGGCGAGCAGCGTCGCGAGGGCGTACGGGCGGGCCTCCTGGCCGTACCGCGAGGTGACCGGCAGGACCGCGAACAGCAGTCCGGCCAGCAGCCCGGCGCGACGGCCGACGAGCATCGCGCCGAGGCGGGCGGTGAGCGCGGCAGCCACTGCCATCGCGAGCGCGGAGGGCAGTCGCAGCGCCGTCGGCGACGTACCGGCCAGCGCCGTCCAGCCGTGCATGAGGAGGTAGTAAGGGCCGGTGGCGGCGTCGATCGTGCGGGTCATCCGGGCCAGGTCGGGGAGCGGGCGGGAGGCGGCGCTCCAGGTGGCCAGCTCGTCCCGCCACGGCTGGGCGTGCCCGATGCCCGCCAGCGTCACCACGAGCGTGAGCAGTCCGGGCACCACCCACACCACCGGACCCGGCCGGCCGTGGACGGACGCGGGCGCGAACCTCCTCACCCCCGCAGCCTCACACGCTCAGCCCTTCCCGCCCGCCCGCTCCACCGATTCCCACCCACCCGGCCCACCCCGCCCTCGCCCCGGGCGCACCCCTGCCCCGTCGATCATGAAGTTGGCGGCACTCACCGTCCCTTTTGTCCCCGCCAACTTCATGATCAACAGTGTGGTGGGCGGGGCGGGAGGGCGAGGCAGGGGCAGGGGCAGGGGTCGATGTGGGGGTGGTGGGCCCGTGATGTGGGATCACAGTGCGGAGCTGTGGTCGTGCGGGGCGTGGTGTGGCAGCATGAGGCACATGACCGCCGCTGTCGTCCGCCGCTTCGTGGCTCGTCGCCACGTCGATTACGGCCGCGTGCGCAGCGCGATCTGTCCGGCCCACTGACGACGCCCGACCTTTCCGTCTCGGGCGCGTACTCGCGCCGGCCGTCATCGACATCGCCGTCCACGGCCCTCTTCAGGGCCGGCCGCCGCGTCCGCGCTCCAGGCACCGCAGCAGACCATGGAGGACGCCGCGATGGCGGTCAGCAGCACCCCGACCCGTCCCGACACCCCGGCGCCTGCCGCCCGTGCGCCCCGCCGTCCACGCGGCGAGGGGCAGTGGGCGCTCGGACACCGTGAGCCGCTCAACCCCAACGAGCGGATCAAGAAGGACGACGACCCGCTGAACGTGCGGGACCGGATCGAGAACATCTATGCCCACCGCGGTTTCGCCTCGATCGACCCGCAGGACCTGCGTGGCCGGTTCCGCTGGTGGGGCCTCTACACCCAGCGCAAGGCCGGCATCGACGGCGGGCGTACCGCAGTGCTGGAGCCGCACGAGCTGGAGGACGAGTTCTTCATGCTCCGGGTCCGGGTGGACGGCGGCCAGCTCAACCTGGCCCAGCTCCGCGTGATCGCGGACATCTCCCGGGAGTTCGCCCGGGACACCGCCGACATCACCGACCGGCAGAACATCCAGTACCACTGGATCCGGGTGGAGGACATGCCGGAGATCTGGCGCCGGCTGGAGGCGGTCGGCCTGCAGACCACCGAGGCGTGCGGCGACTGCCCCCGGATCGTGCTCGGCAGCCCGGTCGCCGGAGTGGCCCGCGACGAGGTGCTCGACCCGACCCCGGCGATCGACGAGATCGTCCGCCGGTACGTCGGCGACAAGGCGTTCTCCAACCTGCCCCGCAAGTTCAAGACATCGATCTCCTGGCTGGTCGACACCCCGTACGAGGCGAACGACATCTCGTTCCTCGGCGTGGAGCACCCGGAGCACGGGCCCGGCTTCGACGTCTGGGTGGGTGGCGGGCTGTCCACCAACCCGATGCTGGCCAAGCGGCTCGGCGTCTGGGTGCCACTGAACGAGGTGCCGGACGTGTGGGCCGGTGTGGTCGGCATCTTCCGCGACTACGGCTACCGTCGGCTGCGCAACCGGGCGAGGCTGAAGTTCCTGGTCGCCGACTGGGGCGTGGAGCGCTTCCGGGAGGTGCTGGAGAAGGAGTACCTGGGCCGCACGCTGCTCGACGGTCCGGCCGCGGACCTGCCGGCGAAGCCGGTCGACCACATCGGTGTGCACCGGCAGAGTGACGGCGCGAACTACGTGGGTGCGGCCCCGGTGGTGGGCCGGGTCTCCGGCACCCAGTTGGCGCAGCTCGCCGACGTGGTCGAGGCGCACGGCAGCGACCGGGTGCGGCTCACCCCGTACCAGAAGCTGCTCGTGCTGGACGTGGCGCCGGAGCGAACCGAGGAGCTGGTCACGGCGCTGCGCGGGATCGGGCTGGAGGCCCGGCCGTCGGCCTGGCGGCGCGGCACGATGGCCTGCACCGGCATCGAGTTCTGCAAGCTCGCGATCGTCGAGACCAAGCGGCGCGGCGAGGAGCTGGTCGCGCGTCTGGAGGAGCGGCTGCGCGACTTCGACGCGGACATCTCCATCCACCTCAACGGGTGCCCGAACGCCTGCGCCCGCACCCAGGTCGCCGACATCGGGCTCAAGGGCCAGCTCGTGGTGGGTCCGGACGGCCGGCAGGTCGAGGGCTTCCAGGTGCACCTCGGCGGCGGCCTGGGCATGGCGCAGGGGCAGACCGCCGGCTTCGGCCGCAAGCTGCGCGGTCTGAAGACCACCGCCGAGGAACTTCCGGAGTACGTGGAACGGCTCGCCCGCCGCTACCTGGCCGGCCGGACCGAGGGTGAGACGTTCGCCAACTGGGTGATCAGAGCCGACGAGGAGGAGCTCCGATGAGCGACGCCAGATCTGCGCCTCTCTACTGCCCGTACTGCGGGGAGGAGGACCTGCGGCCGCACGAGGCCGGGCACGGCGCCTGGGAGTGCCACGCCTGCGCGCGGGTCTTCGCGGTGAAGTTCACCGGCCTGCTGGGCCGGGCGGTGACCCGGTGAGCGGCCTGGTCTCCGCCGCCGGCCTCGGGCTGATCGGCGCGGCCGAGCCGGCCCGCCGCGACCCGGAGGAGCTACGGGCGCTGGCCGAGGAGGCCGGCCGGGAGCTGGCCGACGCGCCGGCGATCGAGATCGCCCGGTGGGCGGTGGAGACGTTCGGCGAGCGGTTCTGCGTGACCAGCTCGATGGCCGACGGCGTGCTGGCGCACCTGGTCTCCCGGGTCGCGCCCGGCGTCGACGTGGTGTTCCTGGACACCGGGCTGCACTTCCCGGAGACGCTGAGGGTCCGCGACGAGGTGGCCCGGCGGATGCCGGTGCGGGTGCGGTCGATCCGGCCACGGATGACCGTGGGGCAGCAGGACGGCCAGTACGGTCCGCGCCTGTTCAACAGGTCCCCGGACGACTGCTGCCAGCTGCGCAAGGTGGAGCCGCTGGAGCGGGCGCTGTCCGGGTACGACGCCTGGGCCGCCGGGCTGCGCCGGGACGAGTCGCCGACCCGGGCGAACACGCCGGTGGTGGGCTTCGACGCGCGGCGCGGCAAGGTCAAGGTGAACCCGATCGCGGCGTGGACGCAGCGGGAGGTGGACGCCTATGTGGCCCGGTACGACATCCCGGTCAACGAGTTGTTCGCCCGCGGCTACGGCTCGATCGGCTGCTGGCCGTGCACCCGGCGGACGAAGGCGGGGGAGGACCCCCGGTCCGGCCGCTGGGCGATGTTCGAGAAGACCGAGTGCGGCCTGCACACCTGAGCGCCGGGCCACCGGTGGTGCTGGTGGCCCACGGCAGCCGTGACCCGCGTGCGGCGGAGGCGACCCGGGCGCTGGCCCGGGCCGTGGCGGACACCTGCCCCGGGCGTCCGGTGCTGCCGAGCTGGCTCGACCACACCGATCCCGGGCCGGCCGAGGTACTGCGCGGGCTGGCCGACGCCGGTCATTCCCGGGCGGTCCTGGTTCCGCTACTGCTGACCGCCGCGTACCACCGGAAGGTGGACATCCCGGCGGCGGTCGCGGCGGCGGGCGCGGACATCGAGGTACGGGTGACCGACGTGCTGGGGCCGACCGGCGGCGGGGTGGACGGCGGGCTGCTGGACGGGCTGCGCCGCCGTCTGGCGGAGGCGACCGGTGACGGGCCGGACGGGCTGGACGCGGTGGTGCTGGCGGCGGCCGGTACCCGGGATCCGGCGGCGCGGGCCTCGGTGGGCCGGGTCGCCGCGGCGTTCGGCGCCGGCCTCGGAGTGCCCTGCCGCGTCTCGTACGCCTCGGCGGCGCCCCCGGAGGTCGGCGGCGCGGTGACGCGACTGCGCGCGGCGGGTGCCCGCCGGGTCGCGGTGGCCGCCTACTTCCTGGCCCCGGGCCGGTTCCACGACGGGGTACGCGCGTCGGCCCGGTCGGCGGGCGCGGTCGCCGTGGCGGATCCCCTGACCGACCTGCCGGAGTTGGCCGACCTGGTCCGGCGGCGGGTGGCGGCGGTGGCGGGCTGACCCGGTCCGGGACAGCAGAACGCCCCGGCCGGAATCCCGGCCGGGGCGATCAGCGTGTACGGGTCAGGCGGAGTGAGCGCGCAGCACCCGGAGGCCGCCGCGGCGCTTCACCGCGCGACGCTCCTCTTCGCTCATCCCACCCCAGACGCCGGCGTCCTGACCGGACTCCAGCGCCCACTGCAGGCACTGGTCGGTCACGGGGCAGCGCCGGCAGACGGCCTTCGCCTGCTCCACCTGAAGGAGGGCCGGGCCGGACGTCCCGATCGGGAAGAACAGCTCCGGGTCCTCGTCGCGGCAGACCGAATCGTGGCGCCAGTCCATGGCGGCAACACTCCTCATTCTTAGTGGGTGGCCAGATAACGCTTCGTTGCTATTTCTATTTGCGTCCGCATTGCCGAATGGTGACGGTCAGCATCCATCAATTCGGCGCAGCGTGAGCAGGCTGTGGGGTGCCCGGACCTGCTGGAACAGCTCAACCGAACGAGCATATCCAGGCAATGTCCCGGCAACACGAGTTCGCTTGTGAATACTTTCACGAACTACAGCGATGTCAAGGGTGACGCTCGGAAAAACTCCGAACAGTGAGCGGGCTCACCACCCATTTGTCCGGGTTTGCCAGAGCCCTGGTTACCCGGCGTGCCACAGTCGATAATCAATGTAGTACGGTCTGCGTGACGTTGCTGACATTTCCGGCACCCTTCCTCGGCGTGGCGGCCACCGCGCCCGCGCGGCGGGGGGTCCGCGTCAACCGACTGGGATACCCGAGACCTAGCAGATTACTCTCAGTGCGGCCGGTACGGATGTGAATCGGACTTTCTCCCGCTCGCCGAGGTAGTCCCCGTCCAGCTGGAACGGCAACGGGCGCTCCGAGACCAGCGTGAACTCGGCCACGTCGTGCAGCCGCAGCACCTGCTTGCCGTGCGGATCCGGTCGCTTCGAGAAGAACTGCGCCGCCGTACGGGCGGTGCTGGCGACCCGCAGCCGCCGCAACGCGAGCACGTCGAGCCCGAGATCGAACGACGCCTCCGGGTTGGGGTTGATCTCGCGATCGCCCAGGTACGTCCACGGCGCGGTGTTCTGGATGATCGCGGTCGCCAGCTCCGCCTCGGGCGCCTCACCCGGGCGCTCCAGCGTGATCGACGGGTGGCGGCGGTCCGAGCCGACGAAGTACTGACTCGCTGTGGAACGGAAGTAGAGCGCCGGGGTGGAGACGCGCCCCTTCTTGCGGGCCTGCTCGACCCGGCGGATCACCGCCGCGTCCAGCCCGAAGCCGGCGCAGAACGTGAAGTAGCGGTCGTCCGCACGGCCCAGCCCGATCGTGCGGGACCGGCCCAGTCGCAGCCCCTCCAGGATCATGCTGGTGCCGTCCGGCCACTCCCGGGGCAACCCGAGCGCGCGGGCGAACACGTTCGTCGAACCGCCCGGCACGGTGGCCAGCGCGGGCAGCCGCTCGGCCGAGGTCTGTCCGGTACGGAACGTCGGCGGCTCCGCCGCCATCAGGCCGTTCACCACCTCGTTGACGGTGCCGTCACCGCCGAGCGTGACGACCAGGTCCACGCCCTCCTGGGCGGCCTCCCGGGCCAGGTCCGTGGCGTGGCCCCGTCGGCGGGTGTAGCGCACCGACAGGTCGACTTCACTGCGCAACGCCCGGACCAGCACGTCCCGGCTGCGCTCGCTGGTGGTGGTGGCCTTCGGATTGACCACCAGGACGGCCCGCATGGGCGGCACTGTACCGCGACTACCCACCGGTATCGTGGCGCCCGTGACGATCGACTCCGACCCGCTCCCCGGCACGCTGCGCGCCGCGGTGCTCCTGCTACGTGCCCAGGCGGTGGCGCTGGGGCTGATCGCGGTGTGGCTCATCTGGTCCGACCTCACCGCCGACACGACGGATCTGACCTCGGCACTGCTGGTGACCGTCTTCGCCGTCGGCGGCGCGGTGGCGCTCTGGGCGCTCGGCGGCGCGCTGTCCCGCCGCCGGGCCGGTGCCCGCGCGCCGGCCATCGTGCTTCAGCTCATGCTGCTGCCGGTCGGCTGGTTCATGGTCGAGGGCGGCATGGGCTGGCTCGGAGTGCCGCTGATCGCGCTCGGGATCGGCATGGTCGGGCTGCTGGTGAGCGGGCCGACCAACCGCGCGCTGGGTTTCGGCGAGCCGGCCGGCTGAGAGCCCGCCGGGCCTGGGCGCCGCCCGGCCTGAGTGTCGCCGGCCGCTGGTTGGTCAGAAGCCGCCGGCGCGGCGGGTCAGCAGCGAGATGGTGGCCCGGCCGCCGGACGCGTGGGCGTTCGCCCCGGTGGTCAGCGCGGTCAGCACCTTCCAGGCGAACGACGACTCGGACGGCAGCGTGGCGCCCCGGACCGTGGGCACCGTCACCTCGACGGTGAGGGCGTCGTCGGTGACCGCGAACCGGCACTCCAGCTCGGCGTCGCGGGTGGCGATGGCGAGCAGCATGGCGCACGCCTCGTCGACGGCGATGCGCAGATCCTCGATCTCGTCGAGGGCGAACTGGAGCCGGGCCGCGAGGCCGGCCGTGGCGGTGCGGAGCACGCCGAGGTAACCGCCGTCGGCGGGCACGGTGAGGTGGACGACGTCGTCATCGGTCGTCGGGTGCCCGGTCAGTTGAGTCACGGCTCCTCCCCCCGGTGCGGGACTCTACCCGGTCAGCGGGCGGGGCGCGTGGGCGCGGCCTTCGCGTGCGTGGCGAGCTCGTGCAACGCCGGCCCGGCCAGGCGGTACGGCGTCCACTCGTCCATCGGCGTGGCGCCGATCGCGGCGTAGAAGCGGGCCGCCGGGTTCCAGTGGATCATCCACCACTCCAGGCGCTGGTATCCGCGCTCGACGCAGATCGCGGCGAGCGTGGCGAGCAGCATCCGGCCCGCGCCGGTGCCCCGGGCGGCCGGGCGGACGTAGAGGTCCTCCAGGTAGATGCCGTGCACGCCGGCCCAGGTGGAGAAGTTGAGGAACCAGAGCGCGAAGCCGACCGGCTGGTCCGACGCGTCGACGGCGACGTGGCCGTACAGCGCCGGGGACGGGCCGAACAGGGCCGCGTCGAGCTGTGCCGTGGTGAGGTGGCACTGCTCGGGCGCGCGCTCGTACTCGGCGAGTTCGTGCACCATGGCGACGACGGCCGGTACGTCCTCGGGACGTACCGGCCGGATCGTCGGAGTGCCGTCGGGCGACGTCACGCCTGCTTGGTCTCCCAGAAGATCTTCGAGATCTCGTCGATCTTCGCCAGCAGCTCGTCGGCCTTGGCCGGGTCGGTGCCGCCCTTGGCGCCGGCCGCGCCGGCCAGCTTGGTGGCCTCGTTGAACAGCTGGTGCAGGTGCGGGTACTTCTCGAAGTGCGGCGCCTTGAAGTAGTCGGTCCAGAGCACCCACAGGTGGTGCTTGACCAGCTCGGCCCGCTGCTCCTTGATCAGGATGGCGCGGGTGCGGAACTCCGGGTCGGTGTTGGCCTGGTACTTCTCGCAGATCATTTTGACCGACTCGGCCTCGATCCGGGCCTGGGCCGGGTCGTATACGCCGCAGGGCAGGTCGCAGTGAGCGCTGGCCGTCACCCGGGGCGTGAGGATGCGGGGAAGGCGCATCAGGGTCCTCCATGGGTTGTTTGCGATGATCCAAGACGACATTACTCCTGGAGACGCCCTCGGGGGCTGGGAGGTGACATGGCGCCCACCGGTGAACCTCCGGCCCTGCGCGGCCCGCTGGTGCCGGTGCTGGTGACCGGCCCGTCCATGGCCCCGACGCTGCGTCACGGCGACGCGGTGCTGGTCCGCACGAAAGGCCGGCCGGTACGCCCCGGCGACGTGGTCGTCGCGGTGTTCCGCAGCCGTCCCGATCTGCTCGTCGTCAAGCGGGCGGTGGAACCGCGCGACGGCGGATGGTGGTTGCGCGGCGACAACGAGTTCGTCACCGACGACTCCCGCGCGTACGGGGTGGCCGACGTCCGGGGCCGGGTGGTGGCCCGCTGGTGGCCGCGTCCGGGACGGGTCAGGAGCAGGTAACGACCGGAGCGGATATGACCCCGCTCACATACTGGGTGCCGAAGCGTGACTATGCTCGAAAAGTGCCCGGGTGACCCCCGCACCGCCGCGCCGCCGGTCGCTGACCACCGCTGACCACGCCGGCCGGTCCGTCTGCTCGACAGATCCTGGAGTCACCATGTCTTCGTCCACCCCGGACCCCGCCGATCCCGTCTTCCGCCTGCACGTCGGCGGCAAGATGGCAGTCGCCTCCACCGTGCCGCTGACCAGCCGCGAGGACCTCTCCCTCGCGTACACCCCGGGTGTCGCCCGGGTGTGTGAGGCGATCGCCGCCGACCCCGCGCTCGCCGACACCTACACCTGGGTGTCGCACACCGTCGCCGTGGTCACCGACGGTTCCGCCGTACTCGGTCTGGGCAACATCGGCCCGCGCGCCGCGCTGCCCGTGATGGAGGGCAAGGCGGTGCTGTTCAAGCAGTTCGCCGGCGTGGACGCGGTGCCGGTCTGCCTGGACACCCAGGACGTGGACGAGATCGTCGCGACGGTCAAGGCGCTCGCGCCCTCGTTCGGCGGGATCAACCTGGAGGACATCAGCGCCCCGCGCTGCTTCGAGGTGGAGCGCCGGCTCGACGAGGCGCTGGACATCCCGGTCTTCCACGACGACCAGCACGGCACCGCGATCGTGGTGCTCGCCGCGCTGCGCAACGCCGCGACGCTGCTCAACCGCAAGCTCGGCGACCTGCGGGTGGCGGTCAGCGGCGCGGGCGCGGCCGGGGTGGCGGTCACCAAGATGCTGATCGCCGGCGGCGTCGACCCGGACCGGGTGGTGGTGTGCGACTCGCGCGGCATCATCGGCCGGCACCGCGAGCTGACGGGCACCAAGGCCGAGCTGGCCGAGATCACCAACGCCGAGGGCCGGCAGGGCGACATCACCGAGGCGCTGCGCGACGCGGACGTGCTCGTGGGCGTCTCGGGCGGCCAGATCCCGGAGGCGGCGGTGGCCGGCATGGCCCCCGGCGGCATCGTGTTCGCGCTCGCCAACCCCACCCCGGAGGTGCACCCCGAGGTGGCCGCCCGGCACGTCGCGGTGGTCGCCACCGGGCGCAGCGACTACCCGAACCAGATCAACAACGTGCTCGCGTTCCCGGGTGTGTTCCGGGGCGCGCTGGACGCCGGGGCCACCCGGATCACCGACTCGATGAAGGTGGCCGCCGCCGACGCCATCGCCGGGGTGGTGGCCGAGTCGCTGACCGCCGACGCGATCGTGCCCTCGCCGCTGGACCCGCGCGTCGCACCGGCCGTGGCCGAGGCGGTCGCCGAGGCCGCCCGCCGCGACGGCGTCGCCCGCCGCTGAGATGTAGGGAAGGGGCCCTTCCTGACGCCTCCGGTAGAGGAAGGGCCCCTTCTTAACTGCTGCTCAGCTTGTTACCGTGCCGATCATGCGTGCTGCCTATGCCTCGGCCTTCGACGCCGACAACCCGCTCGCCGCGCTCGCCGTCGGCGACCGTCCCGAGCCGACCCACCCGCAGGACGACTGGGTCACCGTGCAGGTCCGGGCCAGCTCGCTCAACCACCACGACCTGTGGTCGCTGCGCGGCGTGGGGCTGACCGCCGGCCGGCTCCCGATGATCCTCGGCTGCGACGCGGTCGGCACCGACCCGGACGGCAACGAGGTGGTCATCTACCCGGTCGTGCCCACCCCCGGGGACCCGCGCGGGGTTTCCATCCTCTCCGAGCACTACCAGGGCACGTTCGCCGAGCGTGTCGCCGTACCCCGGATGAACCTGCTGCCGCTGCCCGACGGCCTGTCGGCGACCGACGCGGCGTGCCTGCCCACGGCCTGGCTCACCGCGTGGCGGATGCTGACCACCAAGGGCCGGGTCGCCGACGGCGAGTCGGTGCTGGTCCAGGGCGCCGGCGGTGGCGTGGCCACCGCGGCCGTCGCGCTCGGCGTCGCGCTCGGCAAGCGGGTGTACGCGACCAGCCGCGACGCCGGCAAGCGGGAGCGGATCGCCGAGCTGGGCGCGACCGCGCTGGAACCCGGCGCGCGGCTGCCGGAACGGGTCGACGTGGTGATCGAGACGGTCGGCGCGGCCACCTTCGACCACTCGCTGAAGTCGGCCGCCCCGCTGGCCCGGATCGTGGTCTCCGGCGCCACCGCCGGGCACGAGCCCAAGGTCAACCTGCGGCGGGTCTTCGCCATGCAGCTGGAGATCCTCGGCACCTCGATGGGCACCCCGGACGAGCTGACCGAGCTGCTCGCGTTCTGCGCCGAGCACGAGGTGCGCCCGGTGGTCGACCGGGTGGTGCCGTTCAGCGAGATCTCCGAGGCGTTCGCCCGGCTGCACTCCGGTGACGTCTTCGGCAAGGTGGTCGTCGACCACACCGCCTGACGTCTCAGAGCCGGTCGTCCAGGGTGGCCAGGCCGCCCCGGGCGGCGTCGGCCGGGAGGCGCTTCTTCGCCGCCGGGTCGCCGTAGAGCGTCCAGCGGAGGAACTCGACTGTGGTGTCGGCGACCACGCCCAGCGCCTTGCCGTCGCCGAGCAGCGCCCGGCCGTGGTCGCCCTTGGGCAGGCTGAGCATCGCCTTCGGCCACGGCACCGCGTCGAAGACGGCCTTGCCCGCGGCGTACGACACCACCTCGTCGGCCTCGCCGTGCACGAACAGCTGCGGCGCGGCGGCGCCGGCGAACGCGGTGCCCACACCGAGCGCGGTGCCGGCGAAGACGATGCCCGCGTCCAGCCGCTCGTCCCGGCCCGCGGTGAACAGCCCGATCGTGGTCACGCCACCGGCGCTGTGCCCGGTCGCGGCCACCCGCTCCGGGTCCAGCCGGCCGCGCAGCGGATCGCCGGCCTTCTCGCCCAGCGCGAGCACCCGGGTCAGCACGTACGACACGTCGGCCGGCTGGTTGAGCACGTCCAGCGGGTTGCCGTCGGTGCCCCGGGAGGTGTGCGGGAAACGCGGCGCGGCGACCACGAAACCGGCCGCCGCCCAGCGGGTCAGCAGCGCCTGGTAGTCCTCCGGCCGGGCAGTGAGCCCGTGGCTGAACAGCACCACCGGGAACCGCCCGTCCGCCGCCGGGGCGGACCGCTCGACCGCGCCACCGGCCGCGCCGGCCGCCGGGTACCAGAGCGTCACCGGCAACGGCCGGTCGCCGTCGCGGTTCAGCTTCACCTGGCGTACGCCGACAGCGAAGCTCTCCGTGGGAGCCTTGCCGGCGGGTACGCGCGGCGCCGGTGTGGCACTGGTCGGTGGGATGTCGGGGGCGGGCCGCCCGGCCGGGGCGGTGGGCTGCTGCGAGCAGCCGGCGAGGGCGGCGCCGAGGACGGCGGCGGTGAGCAGGGCGACGGGACGACGGCGCATGAACTCGATTGTGCCTCGCGATCGAGGCGGCCAGGCCCGGTCAGCGCGCCGGGTGACCACCCGCTGACGCCCGGAGTCGGGCCAGGTCGGCGGCGTCCTTGGCCCGGCGGGGGCGCTCCGGCATCCAGACCGGGAACATCTCCTTGAACTCGATCTGCGCCGCGACGCTGATGATCGGCGCCGTGAGCGTGCCGATTCGGCCGGGCGGCCCGGCCAGCATGCCGTCCGGCAGGCGCGTGCCCGCCCACGGTCCGGCGCCGACGACCACCCGGCCGTCCGCGTCCAGGTCGAGGTACGCGAAGCTCAGCTCGACGTCGTCGCGCAGCAGGTCGAGCTGCGTCGCGGCGGGCATCCGGGGATCGGGGCGCCAGCCGAGCGCGCCGAGCCGGTCGGCCAGCGTGTCGGCGTCGCGCCGCCGGCAGTACCAGTCGACGTCGACGTGCGGCCGGGTCACCTCGCCGAGGTGGAAGTCCATCGCCCACCCCCCGCGCAGCCACACGTTCACCCCGCACCCGCCGGCGACGTCGATCACTTCCCGGATCGCCCCCAGCTGCCGCCCCTCCAGCCTGTCCACCCCGGCACCCTACCCACCCCACTCCGCCCCGGGGGGAAGCGTCGATCATGAAGTTGGCGGCGACAAACCGGACAGCGAACGCCGTCAACTTCATGATCGACGGGACGACAGGGCGGGAGGCGGGAGTGCGGGGCGTCAGGTGGGGAGGGCTCGGGTGGTGAAGGTGGTGGTGGCCGGCGCTGTGGCGTCGGTGGGGAGGCGGTGCAGGGCGGCGCGGTCGGCGTAGAGCGTCCAGCGCAGGAAGTCGGTGGTGGTGTCGAGCACCTGGGGGAAGCCGGGCCGCCCCGGTGTCAGGTACTCGCCGTGGCCCTGACCGGTGAGGCTCAGGAAGGCGGCCGGCCCGAGACAGCGGGCGTACGCGGCCCGGCCGATCGACTCCGGCACGATCCGGTCGGCGCTCCCGTGCACGAACAGCATCGGTGCGAGCGGCCGGGAGGGGCCGGCGACCATGCGGCCACCGGCGATCACGATTCCGGCCCGCAGCGGGGACGACTGCCCGGAGGCGAACATGCCGAGCGTGGTGTGCCCGCCTGCCGAGTGCCCGGCGGCGGCGAACCGGTCCACCGCCAGGTGCGCCCCGAGCGGATCGCCGGGGCGGGCGCCCAGCCGGACCAGGTGACGGATCAGCCGCCAGGCGTCGGCGGGCTGGTTGCGGACGTCCTCCCGGGTGAACGCGCGGGCGCGCTGGTTCGTCCGCGGGTAGGTGGGCGCGACCACCACGAACCCGGCGGCGGCCCAGCGGCTGGTCAGCGCCGCGTGCAACGCGGGCAGGCTGCGCAGCCCGTGGCTGTAGAGGACCACCGGGAACCGTCCGGCGGCGAACGGCGCTCCCGGCCGGACGCGCGGTCCGCGCGCCGGACCGGGACTCGCCGGTACGGCCCGGGGGGAGCCGGAGGCAGTGGCGGAAGCAGACGTGGGCGGCCCGGGCGAAGACGGGGTGGCCGGGTACCAGACGGTGACCGGCAGTTGGCGCCTGCCGAACGGGTCGAGCGTGAACTGCCGCATCCCCACCGCGTACGAGCGTTCCGGCGCGGGCCCGACGCCTGCCGGGACCGGGTCGGACGTGGCCACGGCCGGGCCGCAACCGGCCAGCAGCGCCGTCATCAGCGCGGCGACCAGCCGCTGCCCCCTCACACCTGCACGGTAGGCAGCCGAGCGGTCGGTCCGCGCCCGCCGTCCGGGCCGGTCGGCGCCGCCACCCGGGCGGCTACCGCCTCCACCGGGTGGCCGGGTTTGCCCGATCCCGCCGACCGGATCCGCAGGTGGCGGCCCGGCGGGGCGGACCGGTCCGGTGGGCTTCGCTAGGGTCAGCCGCATGGCTGAGAACTACACCGACCCGAGTGGCAACACCGCGCAGTTCCGCGCATTCGTCGATTCTCCCGAGCCGGCCGCGTCGGCGTCGGCGCCGTCGCGCCTGCCGCTGATCGCCGGTGCGGCAGTCGCCGCCGTCGTGGTGGTCGCCCTGATCGCCTGGATCGCCCTGGGCTGACCGGGGTTGCTCCCGGCCGGCCCGGTCCGCGCGAAGAGGCCGGGACGCACGCGGTCAGACGCCCAGCACCTCACGGGTCTCGCGGGCGATCTCCCGCTCCTCGTCGGTGCCGACCACGAGCACCGCGACCTCCGCGCCGTCCGGGGAGACGCCCCGGTCGCCGTGGCCGTCGTTGCGCGCCGGGTCGACCGTGACGCCCAGCCGCTCCAACCCGGCCAGCGACGCCGCCCGCACCGGAGCGGCGTGCTCGCCGACCCCGGCGGTGAACGCGATCGCGTCGACCCGGCCGAGCAGCGCGTAGTACGCCCCCACGTAACCGGTGATCCGGCGGCAGTAGACGTCGAACGCCAGCGTCGCGTCCGGGTCACCGGCGTCGCGGCGGGCCAGCACCTCCCGCATGTCGTTGGCGCCGGTCAGCCCGAGCAGGCCGCTGCGGTGGTTGAGCAGGTCGTCGATGTCGTCCACCACCATGCCGCCCTCGCGGCGCAGGTGGAAGATGACTGTCGGGTCGAGGTCGCCGCTGCGGGTGCCCATCACCAGGCCTTCCAGCGGGGACATGCCCATCGAGGTGGCCACGCTGCGCCCACCCTGGACGGCGCACGCGCTCGCCCCGTTGCCCAGGTGCAGGGTGATCGTGTTCAGCTCGTCGTACGGGCGGTCGAGCAGGTCGGCGACACGACGCGAGACGTACGCGTGCGAGGTGCCGTGGAAGCCGTACCGGCGGACGCCGTACCGCTCGGCGGTGGCCTTGTCGATCGCGTACGTGGCGGCGGCCTCGGGCAGCGTGTGGTGGAACGCGGTGTCGAAGACCGCCACCTGTGGGGTGTCCGGCAGCGCCTCCAGCGCGACCCGGATGCCGGCCAGGTTGGCCGGGTTGTGCAGCGGCGCCAGCGGCACCAGGTCCTCGATCGCGGTGACGACCGCGTCGTCGATGCGTACCGGCGCGCTGAACTTCCGCCCGCCGTGCACCACCCGGTGGCCGACGCCGGACAGCCCGGTCAGGTCGAGCCGGCCGATGATCTCCCGGACCGCGCTCTCGTGGTCGGCCGGCCCGCCGCCGGGTTCGCCGATCCGCTCGACGGTGCCCTTGTCCAGGACGTCGTCGCCGTCGTACAGCCGGTACTTGACCGACGAGGATCCGCTGTTGAGGACCAGGATGCGGCTCATTCCGACGCCTCCGCGGCGGCCTGGATGGCGGTGATCGCCACCGTGTTGACGATGTCGGGCACGGTGGCGCCGCGGGACAGGTCGTTTACCGGCCGCCGCAGGCCCTGCATGACCGGCCCGACCGCCACCGCCCCGGCGGACCGCTGCACCGCCTTGTACGTGTTGTTGCCGGTGTTCAGGTCCGGGAAGATGAACACCGTGGCCCGCCCCGCGACCGGGCTGTCCGGCAGCTTGGTGGCCGCCACCTGCGGGTCGATCGCCGCGTCGTACTGGATCGGGCCCTCGACGAGCAGGTCGGGCCGGCGTTCCCGGACCAGCTTGGTGGCCGCCGCGACCTTCTCCACGTCGGCGCCCGCGCCGGAGCTGCCGGTGGAGTACGACAGCATCGCCACCCGCGGCTCGATGCCGAACCGGGCCGCCGTGTCGGCCGACGAGATGGCGATGTCGGCGAGCTGGTCGGCGTCCGGGTCGGGGTTGACGGCGCAGTCCCCGTACACCAGCACCCGGTCGGCGAGCAGCATGAAGAAGACGCTGGAGGCGACGGAGACGCCCGGCACGGTCCGGATGATCTCGAAGGCCGGGCGGATGGTGGCGGCTGTGGTGTGGGTGGCGCCGGAGACCATGCCGTCGGCGTGACCGGTCTGCACCATCATCGTGCCGAAGTAGTTGGGCTGCGCCACGATGTCGTGCGCCAGCTCCACGGTGACGCCGCGGTGGGCGCGCAACTGCGCGTACGCATCGGCGAACTCGTCCCGCCACGGGCTGGTCACCGGGTCGACGACCTGGGCGTCCCCGAGGTCGACGCCCAGTTCCCGGGTCCGCCGGGCGATCTCGTCCGGGCGGCCGAGCAGGGTGATTTCCGCGACGCCCCGGCGCAGCAGCACCTCGGTCGCGCGCAGGATCCGCTCGTCCGCGCCCTCGGGCAGCACCAGCCGGCGGCGCCGGGCGCGGGCCCTGTCGATCAGGTCGTTCTCGAACATCAGCGGGGTGACCCGTGCGGACCGGCTGACCCGCAGCCGACGGGCCAGGTCGTCGGTGTCCACGCAGCGTTCGAACGCGCCGAGCGCGGCCTCGACCTTGCGCGGGTTGGCGGTGCTGGGGCGGCCCTCGATGCGGCTGGACGCGGAGACCGTGTCGTAGCTGTCGCTGGGCACCGACAGCACGGGCAGCCCGGTGTTCATCCGCTCGACCAGGCGCATGGCGCGCGGGTCGGGCTGTTCGCCGAGGGTGAGCACCAGCCCGGCCAGCGACACCTGCCCGGCGACGTGCGCGGCGCCGGCCGCCACCAGCAGGTCCGCGCGGTCGCCCGGGGTGATCACCAGCGCCCCGTCGGTGAGGTGGTCCAGCAGCGTCGGCACGTGCGCCGCGCCCACCACGTAGTCGAGCACGTCGCGGTCGAGCGCGGTCTCGTCGCCGGTGAGCACCGTGCCGCGCAGCGCCGCCGCCACCTCGGCCACCGTCGGCGCCGACACGGTCGGCACCTCTGGGATCGCGTACGCGGGCACCGGCAGCTCGGGCAGCGTCATCGGCTCCGGCACGCGGTTGGCCAGCGCCGCGATCACCGTCGCGCCGAGGTCGACCAGATCGTGGTACGCGCCGCGCAGCGCCGCCGCGATCGCGTCGGGCTCCTGCCCGAACCCGTCCACCACGGGTACCACGACGCTGCCGAACTCGGTCGCCAGCCGGGCGTTGAAGGCCAGCTCACGGGGGCCGGTGCCGTCGCCGTAGGCGAAGTCGCTGCCGACCACCACTATCGCCGGGCAGCGGCGCTCGACCTCCCGGTAGCGGGTGACGATCCGGGAGATCAGCTCCTCCCGGCGGCCGTCCGCGACGAGCGCGCTCGCCTCGGCGTACGTCGCGCCGTACAGCTCGTCGACCGGCAGATCCATCCGGTACCGCTCGGTGAGCAGGGCGAGGATCGGGTCGGTGCCGTCACCGGCGACGAGCGGCCGGAACGCGCCTATCCGTTCCACCTGCCGGGACAACAGCTCGGCCAGCCCGAGTGCCACAGTTGATTTTCCCCCGCCCGAACCAACGCCGGTCAGGTATACGCTGCGCGCCACGGCACCAACCTACAAGATCGAGGTCAGTGTTACCTGTTCTGCCTGGTCACACCGGCTGCCCGGTGGAGAAGGTGGGGATTTTTCGCATCTACACTTGGCCGCGTGGATGGCCCGACCGCACTGATTCCCGTCGTACCGGAATCGCCCCCCGTCTTCGTCGATCCGAGCGGGCGGCGACGTCGGCGGCTTCGCCGTCTCGCCTACTGCGCCGGCGCGGCCGGCGTGATCTACACGGTCATGGTCGGAGCCAGCTTCGCCGGTGGGCCGATCACCCCGGACAGCGTCATCCCGTTCGTCGAGCCGACCAGCGAGCAGCGGCTGCCGTCGCCGGACGCGCCGGCGTCGCCCGCGCCCGCGGTGACCGGGCCCACGCCGGACGCGCCCACCGACGTCCGAACCGCTCCGGTGCGGGTGCCGGCCACCTCCGTCACCCCTGACGCCACGGTCCCGCCGAGCCCTCGGTACCAACGGCCGACCCGGCCCGCCCCCACCGCGCCGCCGGCCACCCAGGCGCCGACCCTCACCGCGCCGCCCACCGCTCCCACCGCCGAGGTGCCACCGCCGCCCGCTGTCGACCGGCCGTCCGTCGTCGACCCGCCCGCCGAGCCTGTCGCGCCCGCCGCGCCCACCGATGAGTGACGAGGGGCCCGGCCGCCCCTCGACAGGTGATCAGCCCACCGTCGTCCTGGACGCCCGCCGCATCGCCGGCCGGCGCCGGTTCCGGGGCCGGCGTCTCCTGCCCCGGCCGAGCTGGGCCCTGGTCATCATGGTCGTGGTCGTCCTGGGCGGCCTGCTGGTCGTCGAGGCGTACACGAACGCCGCGTTCGTACCCGACAACTGGGTGACGCCCGGCAGCCAGCGGGAGGTGCCCAGCTCGGTGATCGGGGGTGGCCCGATCGTCAACGTCGGCGCGGAGGGCCGCACCCAGTCGCACCACCTGCCGCCGCGCACCGTCGCGCTCACCTTCGACGACGGGCCCGACCCGCGGTGGACGCCGGAGGTGCTGCGCGTCCTGGACAAGTACCAGGTGAAGGGCACCTTCTTCGTGATCGGCTCGCAGGTCGTCAGAAACCCGGAGGTGACCCGCCGGCTGGTGGCCGAGGGGCACGAGCTGGGCGTGCACACGTTCACCCATCCCGACCTCGCCGCGCTGCCGGAGTGGCGGCGCGAACTGGAGTACGCACAGACGCAGCTCGCCATCGCCAGCACCACAGGTGTCCGGACGTCGCTGCTGCGCTTCCCGTACTCGTCCCGCGCCGACGCCTACACGGACCGGGACTGGCCGATGCTGCGGCAGGCCGGCGAGCTGGGCTACCTCACCGTCGTCAACGACGTCGACAGCCGGGACTGGGAGCTGCCCCCGGTCGACGAGATGGTCGCCAGCGCCACGCCGGACGGGACGGCCGGCACGATCGCGCTCTGGCACGACGCGGGCGGCGACCGGTCCGGCACCGTGGCCGCGCTGGACCGCTACATCCCGGCGTTGCTCGAGCGCGGATACCGCTTCACCACTGTGAGCGAGGGACTCAACCAGACGTTCGCGGCTGCGGGCGTCTCGGGCCCGGTGGGCGGGCACACGCAGGCCACGCTCGACGAGCGGTTGCGGGGCCACGTCCTGGTCGGCGCGGTCCGCGTCGCCGACGGCATGTTCGGGGTGCTCGGCGCCTTCTTCGTGCTCGTCGGGGTGCTCACGATCGGCCGGACCCTGCTGCTGTTCGTCCTGGCCCCACGGCACGCCCGCCGCCGCCGTCGCCGCGACTGGTCGTGGGGTCCGCCGGTCACCGGACCGGTCTCGGTGATCGTGCCCGCTTACAACGAGCGGGAGGGCATCGCCGCGGCGGTCCGCTCGCTCGCCCTGGGTGACCACCCCGGCGGCATCGAGGTGGTGGTGGTCGACGACGGCTCGACCGACGGCACCGCCGACATCGTCGCGGCGCTGCGCCTGCCGAACGTCCGGGTCGTCCGCAAGCCCAACGGCGGCAAGCCGAGCGCGCTCAACACCGGCGTCGCGCTGGCCCGGCACGACCTGATCGTCATGGTCGACGGCGACACGATCTTCGAGCCGGACTCGGTCCGCCGGCTGGTCCAGCCGTTCGCCGACCCCCGCGTCGGCGTGGTCGCCGGCAACGTCAAGGTCGGCAACCGGCGCGGCCTGATCGCCAAGTGGCAGCACATCGAGTACGTCATCGGCTTCAACCTCGACCGCCGCCTCTACGAGACGCTGCGCTGCATGCCCACCGTCCCCGGCGCGATCGGCGCGTTCCGGCGCCAGGCGCTGGAGCAGGTGGGCGGTCTGACCGACGACACGCTGGCCGAGGACACCGACGTCACCATCGCCATCGGCCGCGCCGGCTGGCACATCGTGTACGAGGAGAGCGCCCGCGCCTGGACCGAGGCGCCGGCCACCATCGGCCAGTTGTGGAAGCAGCGGTACCGGTGGAGCTACGGCACCATGCAGGCGATGTGGAAGCACCGGCGCTCGGTGATCGAGAGCGGCCCGTCGGGCCGGTTCGGCCGCCGGTCCCTGTCGTTCCTGACGCTGTTCGGCGTGCTGCTGCCGCTGGCCGCCCCGGTGATCGACCTGCTCGCGATCTACGGGCTGATCTTCCTGGACCGCAGCGACACGGTGGTGGCCTGGCTGGCGATGCTCGCGCTCCAGTTCCTCACCGCGGTACTGGCCTTCCGGCTGGACCGGGAGAAGCTCGGCATGCTCTGGGTGCTGCCGTTGCAGCAGTTCGTCTACCGGCAGGTGATGTACCTGGTGCTGCTCCAGGCGGTCGGCACCGCGCTGACCGGCGGCCGGCTGGGCTGGCAGAAGCTGCGGCGCACCGGAGACCTCCGGGTCGCCGGGCGGGGCGCGACCGGCTGACGCCCGTCAGTCCTCGTCCGGGTCGTCGAGACGGGCCAGCCAGGTGGCGAACCGCTCGATCGGGGTCTCGAACTCCGGGTTCAGGTCGACGAAGTCGCGCAGCCGCTCGCCCAGCCACTCCAGGCTGACCTGCTCGTCACCCCGGCGCTCGACCAGTTCCTCGATGCCACGGTCGGTGAAGTACACGGTTTTCCTCTCGTCGTCGTACGGCAGCGGCCCGCCCCGGGTCGGGACGGGCCGCTGCCGGTGGTGTCACGGGCGGGGGAGAGCCGCCTCGATCAGCGCGTTCTGCTCGACCTCGTGCATCTTCGCCGAGCCCACCGCCGGCGCGGCGGCGGCCGGCCGGGAGATGCGGCGCAGCCGGACCTCGGGCAGGTGCTCCAGCAGGTTGAGCGCGACGAACGACCAGGCGCCCTGGTTGGCCGGCTCCTCCTGGACCCAGGCGAAGTCCTCGGCGTTCGGGTACTGCGCGAGCGCGGCCCGGACCTCCTCGACGGGCAGCGGGTAGAGCTGCTCCATCCGGATGATCGCGGTGTCGGTCACGCCCCGCTCCTGCCGGGCCTGGAACAGGTCGTAGTAGACCTTGCCCGAGCAGAGCAGCACCCGCTTCACCTGCTCCGGCGCCGGAGCCGCGGTGTCGGCCAGCACGGGCTGGAACGTCCCGGTGGTGAAGTCCTCCACCGGCGACACGCACAGCTTGTGCCGCAGCAGCGACTTCGGCGTGAACACCACCAGCGGCTTGCGCTTGGGCGACAGGGCCTGGCGGCGCAGCAGGTGGAAGTAGTTCGCCGGGGTGGTCGGGATGGCCACCCGCATGTTGTCCTCGGCGCAGAGCTGCAGGAACCGCTCCGGGCGGCCGGACGTGTGGTCCGGGCCCTGGCCCTCGTGGCCGTGCGGCAGCAGCAGCGTCACCGCCGAGCGCTGGCCCCACTTCACCTCGCCGGACGAGATGAACTCGTCGATCACCGACTGGGCGCCGTTGACGAAGTCACCGAACTGGGCCTCCCAGGCCACCAGCGCGTTGATGTTCTCCACCGAGTAGCCGTACTCGAAGCCCATGGCCGCGTACTCGGAGAGCAGCGAGTCGTGGACGAAGAAGCGCGACCGCTCGCCGTCGGCGGTGAGCGACATCAGCGGCAGGTAGTCCTCGCCGGTCTTGGCGTCGACCACCGAGGCGTGCCGCTGGACGAACGTGCCGCGGCGCGAGTCCTGCCCGGCGAGCCGGACGGTGACGCCGTCGTGCAGCAGCGTGCCGAACGCGATGATCTCGGCGAAGCCCCAGTCGATGCCGCCCTCGACGGACATCTTGCGGCGCCGCTCCAGCAGCTGCTGGATCCGCTTGTGCGGGGTGAAGCCCTCCGGCAGGTTGACGTGCGCCTCGCCGATCGCCTTGACCACCGAGGCGTCGGTGGCGGTGTCGACCTGCGGCTCCGGCTCCTCCTCCCGCGCCGGGCGGCTGAGCTGACGCGGCGTGGTCGCGGCGTCCCGGGTGGCCTTGAAGACCCGCTCCAGCTGCCCCTGGTAGTCGCGCAGAAGCTCCTCCGCGTCCTCCACGGTGATGTCGCCGCGCCCGATCAGCTCCTCGGTGTAGAGCTTCCGGACGGACCGCTTCGAGTCGATGATCTTGTACATCTCCGGGTTGGACATCGACGGGTCGTCACCCTCGTTGTGCCCGCGCCGGCGGTAGCAGACCATGTCGATCACGACGTCCTTGTTGAACGCCTGCCGGTACTCGAACGCGAGCCGGGCCACCCGGACCACTGCCTCCGGGTCGTCGCCGTTCACGTGGAAGATCGGCGCCTGGATCATCCGGGCCACGTCGGTGCTGTAGAGGCTGGACCGGCTGTACTCCGGTGCGGTGGTGAAGCCGACCTGGTTGTTGACGACCACGTGCACGGTGCCGCCGGTGCGGTAGCCGCGCAGCTGGGAGAGGTTGAGCGTCTCGGCGACCACGCCCTGGCCGGCGAAGGCGGCGTCACCGTGCACCGCCAGCGGCAGCACCGTGTAGCCCTCCAGCTTGAGGTCGATCCGGTCCTGCTTGGCCCGGACGATGCCCTCCAGCACCGGGTCCACGGCCTCCAGGTGCGACGGGTTCGCCACCACCGACACCTTGACCGCGTGCTCGCCGTCCGGGGTGGTGAACTTGCCGTTCTGGCCGAGGTGGTACTTCACGTCGCCCGAGCCCTGCGTGGACCGCGGGTCGAGGTGCCCCTCGAACTCGGAGAAGATCTTCTCGTACGGCTTGCCGACGATGTTCGCCAGCACGTTGAGCCGGCCGCGGTGGGCCATGCCGATGACGACCTCGTCCAGCCCGGCCTCGGCGGAGCACTCCAGCACCTCACCGAGCAGCGGGATCAGCGACTCGCCACCCTCCAGCGAGAAGCGCTTCTGGCCGACGTACTTGGTCTGCAGGAACGTCTCGAACGCCTCGGCGGCGTTGAGCCGGTTCAGCACGTGCTTCTGCTCGTCGGAGCTGGGCTTCTCGTACTTGCGCTCGACCCGCTCCTGGATCCAGCGGCGCTCCTCCGGGTCCTGGATGTGCATGTACTCGATGCCGACGCGGCGGCAGTACGAGTCGCGCAGCACGCCGAGGATCGAGCGCAGCTTCATCCGCTGCTGGCCGGCGAAGCCGTTGACCGGGAAGACGCGGTCGAGGTCCCACAGCGTGAGCCCGTGCTGGAGGACGTCCAGGTCCGGGTGCTTGCGGATCTTGAACTCCAGCGGGTCGGTGTCGGCCATCAGGTGGCCGCGGACCCGGTACGCGTGGATCAGCTCGTGCACCCGCGCGGTCTTGTTGATCTGGCCTTCGCTGTCGACTGCCACGTCGCGCATCCAGCGCACCGGCTCGTACGGGATCCGCAGCGAGGTGAAGATGTCGTCGTAGAAGCCGCGCTCGCCGAGCAGCAGCTCGTGCATGACCTTCAGGAACTCGCCGGACTGCGCGCCCTGGATGATCCGGTGGTCGTACGTGCTGGTCAGCGTGATGACCTTGCTGACCGCGTTCTCGGCCAGGGTGGCCTCGCTCATGCCCTGGTAGGGGGCCGGGTATTCCATCGCACCGACGCCGATGATGGCGCTCTGCCCCTGCATCAGGCGCGGGATCGAGTGCACGGTGCCGATGCCGCCCGGGTTGGTGAGCGAGATCGTGGTGCCGGAGTAGTCCTCCATGGTCAGCTCGTTGCGGCGGGCGCGCCGGACCACGTCCTCGTACGCCTGCCAGAACTGCCGGAAGTCCATCTGCTCGCAGCCCTTGATGGACGGCACCACCAGGTTCCGCGAGCCGTCCGGCTTGACCAGGTCGATCGCGATGCCCAGGTTGACGTGCTCCGGGCGGACCATCGCCGGCTTGCCGTCGACCTCGGCGAAGGAGTTGTTCATCTCCGGGTGCTCGACGACCGCGCGGACCAGCGCGTAACCGATCAGGTGGGTGAAGCTGACCTTGCCACCGCGACCGCGGGTCAGGTGGTTGTTGATCACGATGCGGTTGTCGACGAGCAGCTTGGCCGGGACGGCGCGCACGCTCGTGGCGGTCGGGACCGACAGCGACGCGTCCATGTTCTGCACGATCTTGGCGGCGACGCCGCGCAGCGGCGTGGTGCCCGCGGCGCTCGCGGTCGGCGCCTTGGCGGCCGGCTTGGCCGGGGCGGACTTCTTGGCCGGCTCAGGCGCCTTCGCCGCCGGCTTGGCGGCGGGCTTGGCCGGGGCGGCCGCGGCCTTGGGGGCGGCCTTCGGCTCCGCCTTGGCGGGCTGCTCCTTGACCGTGGCCACTGCTTCCTGCTGCTCGGCCGGCTCCGGTTTCGCGGCCGGCTTGGCCTGCCCGTCCGGGCGCGGCGTGGCGGCGCCCGGGGCCGGCCGGTAGTCGGCGAAGAAGTCGTGCCAGGCCGAATCGACGCTCGAGGGGTCGGCGAGGTAACGCTGGTACATCTCCTCGACGATCCACTCGTTCGGGCCGAAACCCGCCAGTGGGTTCTCCTGCGAAGTCTGCTGGGTCGACACGGCCGCTAATCGCCTCTTTCACGCGGTTGTGAATGTCACGGTGGCCCCCGGTGACCCCCGGTTGCCGACGCTGGGTAAACCGATGCCAAGGCTACGCCGTGCGCTGCGCGCAGGCATTCTCGCCTCCGGCTGGTGGTCCGTTTCACAGAAGATGCCAGAAGTTCGGCAAACGCTGCGTGATCCGCCGACTCCTGCTAGACGGCGAAGGCCCCGGCCGGTGACGGGTGTCACCGGCCGGGGCCCGGCCTGACCGCGAGGTCAGGAGATGTCGCGCTTGCGGATCGTGGCCACGCCGATCGCGCCGGCCACCACCGCGTACCCGATCAGCACCAGCGCGCCCGCCCACTGCGGCGGGTTGCCCGGGATGTCGGTGTCGCCGCCCACCATGAGCCCGGAGGCCAGGGACGGGACCAGCAGCTGGAGCTTGTTGATCCAGTCGCCGTACCGCGAGGCGAGCAGGCTCAGCACGATCGCCGCACCGATCGCGCCACCCAGGTAGAACAGGATGCCGGTCACGGTGGCGCCGATCTGGCTGCGGATCAGCACGCCGAGCCCGACGCCGAGCACCGACCAGAGCAGGTAGGCCAGGCCGTTGAGCGCGATCGCCCGCCAGATCGCCCCGCTGCCGAGCTGCGAGCCGACGTCCACCGAGTTGAGGATCAGCGGCGAGATGATCAGGTTCAGCACAGTGGTGACGAGCCAGAACAGCAGCGCCAGCACGCCGGCCGCGGCCAGCTTGGCCAGCATCACCGCGGTGCGGTGCGGTGCGGTGAGGAACGTGGTGGTCACCGTCTGGTGGAAGAACTCGCTGGTCACCACCACGATGCCGAGCAGCAGCACGATGAGCAGGCCGAAGAACTGGCCGTTGGTGTAGAGGTTGGCCGCCAGGTTGTCGGCGGCCGAGATGGCCTGCAACTGGTCGGACTGCTCGGCCGGTACCTCGCCGAAGTCCCCGCCGGCCAGCGCCTCGGTCTGCAACCAGTTGAAGAACAGCGTGAGCGCCCACAGCGCCAGGCTGATCAGCCCGAAGATCCACCAGGTGCTGGTGGTACGGATCTTGAGCAGTTCGGATCGGACCAGCGTCATCGGATCTCCGCCTTTCCGGCCGTCAGCTCCAGGAAGACCCCTTCGAGGTCGGGGCGCTCGGTGGTCAGCTCGTGCAGCTCCACCTTGGCGGCCAGCGCGACCCGGCCCACGGTCGGCGCGTCCACGCCGGTCACCAGCAGCGCGCCGTGCGGGTCGGTGTCGACGGTTGCCGACTGCTCGCGCAGCGCCGCGACCAGCTCGTCGGCCTGCGGGGTGCGCACCCGCACCCGCACGTCGTGCGTCATCGACGCCATCACCTGGTCGACCGGGCCCTGCCGGACCAGCTTGCCGGCCGCGATGATCACCACGTCGTCGGCGAGCAGCTGCATCTCGGAGAGCAGGTGGCTGGAGACCAGCACCGTCCGTCCCTCGGCGGCGAGCCCCTTGAGGAAGCCGCGCATCCAGCGGATGCCCTCCGGGTCCAGGCCGTTCGCCGGCTCGTCCAGGATCAGCACCTGCGGGTTGCCGAGCATCGCTGCGGCGATGCCGAGCCGCTGCTTCATGCCGAGCGAGTAGCCCTTGAACTTGCGCTTGGCGGCGGGCGTGAGCCCGACCAGCGCCAGCGCCTCGTCGGCGCGCTCCTTCGGCAGGCCCGCCGCAGCGCAGATCACCCGCAGGTGGTTGATGCCGGTGCGGCCCTTGTGCGCGCTGGACGCCTCCAGCACCGCGCCGACCGTACGCAGCGGGTCGGGCAGGTCGGCGTACCGGCTGCCACCGATGGTGGCCGTGCCGGCGCTCGGCGTCACCAGGTTGAGCAGCATGCGCAGCGTGGTCGTCTTACCGGCGCCGTTCGGGCCGAGGAAGCCGGTGACCCGGCCCGGCTCGACGGTGAACGACAGGTTGTCCACCGCGCGGACGTTCTTGTATTGCTTGGTCAGGCCGGACACGATGATCTGGCCGGTCCCGGCACTGGGGCGTGGCTGCCCGTCGGACATCATTCTCCTCTCCTGCCCCGGCGGGCTCGTCGCGCGCCGGTGGGGCGCCGTTGCGGGGGCACCCGGCAACAGCCTTCCAACCCGGCGCAAGGGGGTCAATCAGGCGGGACGCGTACGCGCCGTCCTCCTCAGGGAGGAGATCACCGGGCCGGCAGCGCCACCCAGGTCGCCCGGGCACGGCCGAGGAGCGCGCCGTCCGCACCGTACAGGCTGGTGTGCACCTCGGCCCGGCGTCCCTCGGAACCGACCGCGACGCCGGTCACCACGCACTCGTCGCCGGGCCGTGGCAGCGCCGTGACCTGCGCGGCGATCCGCCCCAGCACGTACGGCCGGCCGGGCGCGAGCACCGCCCAGCCGCCCGGGCAGTCCAGCGCCGCCCACACCGTCGCGGGCACCACCTCGGCCGGCGCGCGGAACGGCGCGGCGGTCCGCCCGTCCGGCAGCCGGCCGGGGAAGATCCGCAGCCCGTCCGGGTTCGCCGGGCCGCAGACGTAGCAGCGGGGGAACGGGTGGTCGACCAGACCGGGGTACGCCCGCGCGGCCTGCTCCGCCGTCGCCGGGTCCACCGGCGGCACCACCGCGTCGACCGGCTCGATCCGGCGCACCTGGGCGATCAGGTGACCGTCCGGGTCGCGTACCTCGCCGTCGGCGGCGGTCAGCGGCGTGTCCAGCGGCGGCGGCCGGCGCAGGGTGACCTCCACCGGCCCCCGGTCGTCGATCAGCGCGGCGAAGATGCCGGCGCTCCAGCCGCCGTTGCCGGAGCCGTCCGGCCCCTGGAAGCGGGCCTCGACCAGCATGTGCACCTCCGGGTTCCCTCCGCCGGCGCCGTCGCGGCGGTCCGCCCGGCAGCCTCGCACACGCCGGTCCCGTCCCGGCCGTCCCGGTTCGCACGCCGCCGCCGACCGGCGTTCACCGGATCGACACCCCTCATCCCGTCCGGCGGCAACCCGGGGCACCTACACAGGAGTCATGGCCGTTCTGCACGCCGCTGGCGCACCGCTCACGACCAGCGGTTACACCCTGCTGATCGCCGACGACCCGACACTGGTCGCGGCCGCGCAACGCCTGCGCCACGAGGTGTTCGCCGGCGAACTCGGCGCCACCCTGCCGACCGCCGCCACCGGGCTCGACACCGACGGGTTCGACGCGTACTGCGACCACTTGGTGGTGCTGCGCGAGGGCACCGGCGAGGTCGTCGGCACGTACCGGCTGCTGCCGCCCGGCCGCACCGACCGCCGGTACGCCGACGCCGAGTTCGACCTGAGCCCGCTGGCCCCGCTCCGCGACCACCTGGTCGAGGCGGGCCGCTCCTGCGTCCACCCCGATCACCGCACCGGCGCGGTGATCAACCTGATGTGGGCCGGGATCTGCCGCTACCTGCACCTGCGCGGCGCCCGCTGGCTCGGCGGCTGCGCCTCGGTGCCGGTCGCCGACGGCGGGACCGCCGCCGCGCAGGTGTGGGCCGAGGTCACCGCCCGGCACCTCGCCCCGCCGCTGCTGCGGGTCACCCCGCGCCGGCCCTGGTTCGCCGAGGCGCCGGCCGCCGACCTCGCCGCGCTCAAGCCGGCGCAACGGCGGGCGCTCGTGCCGCCGCTGCTGCGCGGCTACCTGCGGCTGGGCGCCTGGGTGGCCGGCGAGCCCGGGTACGACGCGGACTTCGGCTGCGCCGACTTCTACGTGTTGTTCTCGCTGGACCGGATGAACCCGCGCTACCTGCGGCACTTCCTCGGCGAGGCCGGGTCGTGACCGCCGCCGCCGAGCCGTGGGTGGCCGGTCCGGGTGCCGGGGAGGGCCTGTGGCGGCCCACCTCCGGCTGCGGGCCGGACTGCCTTCCGCCGCTCGCCGCCCCGGACGTGTCGCGGCTGCGCCGGGCGGGACGGCTGCTCGGCGTACTCGGCATGCTGCTGGCCGGGGCGGGCCTGACCGTGCTGCTGCCGCTGCTGTCCGCCGCCCGGGGCCGGGCCGCGTTGCGGGGCTGGGCGCGGTGGACGCTGCGTACCCTCGGGGTCCGGCTGCTGGTCCGCGGCCGGGTGCCGCGCGGGCGTGCGCTGCTGGTCGCCAACCACGTCTCCTGGCTGGACGTCCTGGCGGTGCTCGCCGTGTCGCCGGTCCGGATGGTGGCGAAGCGCGAGGTCCGGAGCTGGCCGCTGGTCGGCGCGCTGGCCGCCGCGGCGGGCACCGTCTTCGTGGACCGGTCCCGGCCGCGTGACCTGCCGGCCACCATCGCGCGGGTGGCCGGCGCGCTGCGGTCCGGGCGGTCGGTGGCGGTGTTCCCGGAGGGTACGACCTGGTGCGGCGCCGCGACGGACTGCCGCCCGAGCCGCGGCTTCCGCCCGGCGATGTTCCAGGCCGCCGTGGCGGCGGGCGCTCCGGTGGTGCCGCTGCGCATCGGCTACCGGTACGCGGGTGATCCGAGCACCCTGCCCGCCTTCCTCGGTGCGGAGACGCTCTGGGCGTCGGGACGCCGGGTGCTCGCCGCCCGGGACCTGACCGCGTCGGTGACGGTGAGCGCCGCGCTGCACCCGGCCGAGGGCGCGGACCGCAGGTCGCTGGCCCGGATCGCCGAGGCCGCCGTCCATCCGGCCCTCGACCCCTGCTCGCGCCACCGCTCGACCTGACAGCCTGACCTGCGGCCGTCAGGGACGCGACACAGTCGCGATAGTGTCTTGTTCAGTCGCGATGTATCGCGTTATGCTCCTCGCAACACCGGGTGTGCCGTGGGTCGGCACGCCGACGAGGGGAGCGTGTCATGGCCAACTGGACGGTCGAGAGCCCGCAGCGGATCACCGTGGACGAGCCGATCACCCGGCTCGACGCCGAACTGATCAGCGGCCGGCTCAACGTGGTCGGCGCCGACGGTCCGGCCCGGGTGGACGTGACCCGGGTCAGCAGCCGGCCGCTCCTCGTCGAGGTCCGCGACGGGCGGCTGACGATCCGGCACAAGCGCAAGCCCGGCCTGTTCGGCATCTTCTCCTGGTTCGGCAACCGGATCCGGGCCGAGGTGTCGGTAGCGGTTCCGCCGGACGTGCTCGCCACCCTGTCGGTGGTCAGCGGCGCGCTCGTCGCCTCCGGGCTGCGCCGGGAGACCCGGGTCGACGTGACCTCCGGGCAGGTCACGCTGCGCGGGCTGCGGGGACGCACCAGCGCGAAGGTCATCTCCGGGCCGGTCGAGGCGCTCGGCATCGGCGGCGACCTGGACCTGGAGACGGTCTCCGGTGAGCTGATCCTCGCCGACAGCGCGCCCGACCGGGTCCGCGCCCACGCCGTCTCTGGCTCGATCACCTGCGACCTGGACAACCCGCGCGGCAGCGAGATCCGGCTCAGCGCCATCTCCGGCAGCATCACCGTCCGGGTCCGCGAGGACAGCGACCTCACAGTGCACCTGCACACCACGTCCGGCAAGATCACCAGCGGCTTTCCCCAGGTGGACAGCGGTGGACGCGGGCTCGGCTCGATCAAGGACAGCCACGGTGTGCTCGGCGGCGGTGCGGGTAGGCTCTGGGCCTCCGCGACCTCCGGCAGCATCGCGCTGCTCGCCCGCCCGGTCGCGCCCGCCGACCATGTGGAGGACGTGCCGTGACCGCGGTGTTCAGCCACGGCCGGCTCCGGCTCTACCTGCTGAAGCTGCTCGACGACGGCCCGAAGCACGGCTACGAGCTGATCCGCCTGCTGGAGGAGCGCTTCCTCGGCCTGTACGCACCGAGCGCCGGCACCATCTACCCGCGCCTGCAACGGCTGGAGGCGGAGGGGCTGGTCACGCACACCGCCGCGGGCGGGCGCAAGGTCTACGAGATCACCGAGGCGGGCCGCGCCGAACTGCGCCAGCGCGCCGACGAGCTGTCGACGCTGGAGAACGACATCGGCGCCGCCGTCGAGGATCTCTCCGCGCTGGCCGGGGAGATCCGCACCGAGGTACGCGGATCGGTGCGCGACCTGAAGCGGGAACTGCGCGAGGTGGCCCGGCAGACCCGGCAGGGCGGCTGGGCGGCGTCCGCCACCGCCCGTCCGGCGACCGGCGAGGGCGCGGCCCGTCCGGACGACTCGCCGCTGCTCGCCGACTTCGACAGGCGGCTGGCCGCGTTCACAGTCGAGGTCGGTGCGCTCGTCCGGGCCCGGCGGCTGAGCGACAACCAGCTCCGTACCGCGATCCGGCTGCTCGACGGCGCGCTGGAAGGGCTCCGGCGGCTGCTCCGCTGATCTCACAGGTTGTTTCCAGGGAGCGCCCAGCGTGGCCGCAGCCGCAGCGCGGATGATGGGTGACATGGCGGCTACCCAGACCGAGGCACGGCTTCTCGTCGTCGAGGACGATCCCAACATCCTCGAACTGCTCTCCGCGAGCCTGCGTTTCGCGGGCTTCGACGTGGCCACCGCGACCAGCGGCAGCGCCGCCCTGAACGCCGCCAAGGACCACCGGCCCGATCTGGTGGTGCTCGACGTGATGCTGCCCGACCTGGACGGCTTCGAGGTCATCCGGATGCTGCGCGAGGGCGGTACGCGTACCCCGGTGGTCTTCCTGACCGCGCGGGACGCCACCGACGACAAGATCCGTGGGCTCACCCTGGGCGGCGACGACTACGTCACCAAGCCGTTCAGCCTGGAGGAGCTGACCGCCCGGATCCGGGCCGTGCTGCGGCGTACCGCGACCGGCGACCAGACCCCCTCCCGCCTCACCTTCGCCGACCTGGAACTGGACGAGGAGACCCACGAGGTGCACCGGGCCGGCCAGCGCGTGCAACTGTCGCCGACCGAGTTCAAGCTGCTGCGCTACCTGATGCTCAACGCCAACCGGGTGCTCAGCAAGGCGCAGATCCTCGACCACGTCTGGAACTACGACTTCCGCGGTGACGACAACATCGTCGAGTCCTACATCTCCTACCTGCGGCGCAAGGTCGACAACACCCAGCCCCGGCTGATCCACACGCTCCGGGGAGTTGGTTACGTGCTACGCAAGCCGGCGGCGTGAACGTCGTCGACGACGCGAAGGGCAGGCTGCGCAGCGTCCCGCTCCGGCTGAAGCTCGTCGCCGCCGTCCTCGCACTCGTGGCCGTGGCGCTCGTCGTGATCAGCGGCCTGACGGCGTTCCTGCTGCGGAACTATCTGATCGGGCAGGCGGACGACCAGCTCCGTGGCGGCGCGTACACGGTGGCCAACACGCTCGACAAGGCCGGCGGCGGCCCGATCAAGATCACCATTCCGTCGGACTACGTGGCGTCCGTCATGGCGCCCGGCGAGTTGCCGGAGGAGCCGACGCGCTACGAGGGCCTGCGCGAGGAGGAACTGCCCCGGTTCCCCGTCGACTACGCGGGCTACCAGGATCGGGTGGGCAAGCCGTTCACCGTGCGCTCCGAGGACGGCCGCAGCCGGTGGCGGATGCTCTACACCGCCCTGCCCGACGGGCGGATCATCGCGCTCGGGCAGCACCTCACCGGCGTCGACTCCGCAGTCGGGCGGCTGGTGTGGATAGACCTCCTGGTCGGGGGTGCGGTGCTGATCTCGCTGGCGTCGGTCGGCGCCGGGATCGTCCGTACCAGCCTGAAGCCGCTGGTGGAGATAGAGCGTACGGCGGCCGCCATCGCCGGCGGCGACCTGACCCGGCGGGTGCCCGACCCCGAGGAGGGGCGGTCGTGCCCGACCTCCGAGCTGGGCCGCCTGTCCCGGGCGCTCAACGCCATGCTCGCGCAGATCGAGGCCGCGTTCACCGCGCGGGCCGCCTCCGAGGCGGCGGCGCGCAGCGCCGAGATGGGCGCGCGGGACGCCGCCGCGTACGCGCAGGCGTCGGAGGCACGGGCCCGCCGGTCCGAGGAGCGGATGCGGCAGTTCATCGCCGACGCCTCGCACGAGCTGCGCACGCCGCTGACCACCATCAGGGGCTTCGCCGAGCTGTACCGCCAGGGTGCGGCGCGGGCGCCGGAGCAGACCGCCGACCTGCTGCGCCGCATCGAGGACGAGGCGTCCCGGATGGGTCTGCTGGTGGAGGATCTGCTGCTGCTGGCGCGGATGGACCGGGAACGGCCGATCGCGCTGGCCCCGGTCGAGCTGCCGGTGCTGGCGTCCGACGCGGTGGAGGCGGCCCGGGTGATCGCCCCGGACCGGCGGATCGAGCTGGAGCGGGAACCGGGCGCCGGGCCGCTGGTGGTTCTCGGCGACGACGCGCGCCTGCGCCAGGTGATCGGCAACCTGATGACGAACGCGCTCACCCACACGCCGCCGGACGCCTCGGTGACGCTGCGGCTACGGGCCGAGGCGGGCAACCTCGCCGTGGTGGAGGTGGCGGACACCGGTCCCGGCCTCACCCCGGAGCAGGCCGAACGGGTCTTCGAGCGGTTCTACCGGGTGGACGCCGCCCGTACCCGCCGGGCCGGCGGGCCGATCAGCACCGGCCTCGGCCTGGCCATCGTGGCCGCGCTCGTCGCCGCGCACCACGGCAGCGTCGAGGTGGCGGAGACGCCGGGCGGCGGGGCGACGTTCCGGGTGAAGCTGCCGCTGCTGCCCGAGGAGCCCGAGTCCGGGGAGTGACATTCAGAAAACTTCCAGGCGGATTCCAGGCTGGTGACAGTGCTACGGGGAAAGCTGGTGACATGACCGACCACGAGACCGATCCGCAGCGGTCGCCGGCCCCCGCCGACGCCGAGCCGTCGCACCACACCGCCGAGCTGCCCCGCGTCGAGAGCGGGACGTCGGACTCCTCCAGCACCCCGGCCCCCGCGTCGGTTCCGGCCGACTCCCCGGCCGCCGGAACCGGCACACCCGCCGGGCACACGAACCCGGCCGGCAGCGCCGGAGACGCCGCGCCCGCCGGGCCGTACCCGCCGCAGCCGGCGACACCGTCCGCGCCGCCGTACCCGGCCTCGGGGCAGCCGCACCCCTGGTACGGGCAGCAGCAGGGCGGCTGGAACCAGCAGACCGCCGGCGGCTACCCGTCCACCCAGCACGGCGGGCCGGTGCCGACGTACCAGGCGCAGCCGTACCAGACGCAGCAGGGCTACCAGTCGTACCAGCCCGGGCAGCAGATGCCGCAGTGGGGCCCGCAGCAGCCGGCCCGCCCCAGCCGGGCCGGGAAGTTCGTCGGCGCGGGCGCGCTGGCGCTGGCCCTGATGTTCGGCTCCGGCGTGGCCGGTGGCGCGCTGGCCCTCGCGCTCGACGGGGACGGCCCCACCCGCACCTACTCCGCCGCCCCGGTGATCAACAGCGCCGACCTACCCAAGATCGCGGCGTCCGTCCAGGACAGCATCGTCACGATCATGACGAACAGCGGTGAGGGCTCCGGGGTGATCCTCAGCGCCGACGGGTTCGTGCTCACGAACAACCACGTCGTCGCGGGCGCCGGTGGCGACACCGTGCGGGTGGTCTTCGCCGACGGCAAGAGCGCCTCCGCGAAGATCGTCGGCACCGACCCGAAGACCGACCTCGCGGTGGTCCAGGCCAGTGGCGTGAGCAACCTGAAGGCGGCCAAGTTCGGCGACAGCGACGCCATGCAGGTCGGTGACCAGGTGCTCGCCCTGGGCAGCCCGCTCGGCCTGCAGGGCTCGGTGACCGCCGGCATCCTCAGCGCCCGCGACCGCACCATCCAGGCGGGCGAGGGTGGCCAGCAGAACCCGCAGCAGGGCGCGAGCTCGATCTCCGGTCTGCTCCAGACCGACGCCCCGATCAACCCGGGCAACTCCGGCGGCGCGCTCGTCAACACCCGCGGCGAGGTGATCGGCATCAACACCGCCATCGCCACCGCCGGGCAGGGCAGCACCGGAAACATCGGCGTGGGCTTCGCCATCCCGAGCAACAAGGCCAAGAACGTGGCCGAGAAGCTCCAGCGTGGCGAGAAGATCAGCCACCCCTCGCTCGGGGTGAGCGTGAACGGCGCCGAGGACGGCGGGGCGCTCGTCGCCGCCGTCACGCCCGGCAGCCCCGCCGAGAAGGCCGGGCTCCAGCGCGGCGACGTGATCACCAAGTTCGGCGACAAGGTGATCAACGACTCGAACGACCTGGTCGGCGCCGTGCAGGCCGGCAAGGTCGGCGACCGGGTCGAGGTGCAGTACAAGCGAAACGGATCCAGCGAGAGCGCAACCGTGACGCTCGCCGAGACGTCATAGTCCCGAGGACCTGCCTCCCTCCCGGGCGGCGGGTGACGGAGCCAAGGGGGTTGGCTCCGTCACCCGCCGCCCCTCCTCGTTTCTCACCCGGTGCGGGTGAGCGCGCCTCACCCGTACCGGCGGCAGGCTCGGGGCATGACGACCACGTCCGCCGTGCGTACCGACCAGCAGATCCAGCGCGACGTCCTCGCCGAACTGGACTGGGACGCGCAGACCCGGGCCACCGAGATCGGCGTGACGGTCTCGCGGGGCGTCGTGACGCTCACCGGCCAGGTGGACAGCTACGCCCGGCGGTGGGCCGCCGAGCGCTGCGCCCACCGGGTACGCGGGGTCCGGGCGGTCGCCAGCGACCTGGCGGTCGACCTGCCCGCCACGGATTCGCGTACCGACGCCGACATCGCGATCGCGGCGAGCCGGGCGCTGGAGTGGGACAGCTTCGTGCCCGCCGAGCGGCTGGACGTGACCGTCGCCGACGGCTGGATCATGCTGCGCGGCGAGGTCGAGTTCGGCTTCCAGCGCCGTACCGCCGAGCGGGAGCTGCGCCGGCTGCGCGGCGTACGCGGGCTGACGAACCTGGTCGAGGTGCGGCCCCCGACGCCGCCGAGTGACGAGCAGAGGCGACTCGACCTGCGCGCCCTGCTGCTGCGGCGTACCGGGACCGAGCGGATCGACGCCCGGGTCGACGGCGACACGGTGGTGCTCGACGGCGTGGTGAGCGCCTGGTGGCAGCGCGAGGACGCGGAACGGGCCGCCTGGGCGCTGCCCGGCGTACGGGAGGTGCACGTCGGGATCGTGGTGTCCGGCTGACCGCCCGTCGTTTACCGCGGGCCGGGCCGGGAACCCGCGCGCAGCGGGGTACGCCGGGGACCGACGGGGAGGACTCGTGGCCGTGAACCAGCAGTCCCCGGAGCGCGCCCAGGCCGGGCCGTTGCGGATTGCCATGGTGGTGCCGCCGTGGCTGTCGGTGCCGCCGCCCGGCTACGGCGGACTGGAGACCGTGGTGGCGGGTCTCGTCGACGCGCTTGTCGACAGGGGGCACCGCGTCACGCTGTTCGGCGCCGGCACCGAGCACGGCACCGCCGCCGACTTCGTCTCCACCTGCGACGACCTCCAGTACGAGCGGATGGGCGAGTCGCTGCCCGAACTGGCGCACCTGGCCCACGTGGACCGCCTGGTCGACCCGGCCGGCTTCGACCTGATCCACGACCACACCACGATCGGCCCGATGGTGGCCGGCCGCCGCCGCGTGCCCACAGTGGCCACCGTGCACGGCAACCCGGTCGGCGAGTACGGCACCGTGCTCGGCAACACCGACCGGGGGGTGGGCCTGGTCGCGATCTCGCACGCCCAGCGCCGCGCGAACCCGGGGCTGCCCTGGGCGGGCACCGTGCACAACGCGATGCCGCTGCGGGACATCCCGCGCAAGCGCAGCCCGGGCGCGGGCCCGGTGCTCTGGCTGGCCCGGTTCAGCCCGGACAAGGGCCCGGACGTGGCGATCGCGGCCTGCCGGGCCGCCGGGTTGCCGCTCACGCTCGCGGGCAAGAGCAACGAGCCGGCCGAGCACCGCTACCTGGAGCAGGTGGTCCGGCCGCTGCTCGGCGACGACGTGACGCTCGTGGTGAACGCGGACCGTGCCACCGCGCTGCGGCTGCTGCTGGACGCCCGCTGCCTGATCATGCCGATCCAGTGGGCGGAGCCGTTCGGCATGGTGATGGTGGAGGCGATGGCGACGGGTACGCCGGTGGTGGCGCTGGGCCGGGGCGCGGTGCCGGAGCTGGTCCGCGACGGGATCACCGGCTTCGTCTGCGAGCACCCCGGCGAGCTGCCGGCGGCGCTGCGGGCGGCGGCGGACCTGGATCCGGCGGACTGCGTCGCGCACGTGGCGGAGAACTTCTCGGTGGAGCGGATGGCCGCCGACTACGAGACGGTCTACCGGGGCTTCCTGGCCGCGCGGGCGCCCGCCCGGGCAGCCCGGACGGTCGCGCCCGCCGTGGCCGGCTGACCGGTCAGGTCCGCCCGGCCACGAGTTCCGCCGCCGCGGCGTCGAGTCGCCGCGCGTACCCGGGGCTGATGCTGCCCTCCCGGCGACGCTCGTCGATCTTGCCGCGGAGCCGGTCCACGGCGGCGGTCACCTCGCCCTCGCCGTTCGCGGCGACCGCGTTGCGCAGCAGGTTGCGCAGGTCCACCCCGACGTCCTCGCGGATCTGGCCCTCGGTCAGCCCGGCCTCGATCAGCCCGTCCACCCGTTCGGCGGCGTCGGCCTGACCGGCGGCCGGCGGGCGGGCGCCCTCGCTCGGCGGCACTGACGTCGGCGCGGCCGGCGGCGTGGTGGCCGGTTCCTCGGCCACCGGCGGGTCGGCGGGCGACGGCTGCACCGGCCCGGCGGTCGGCAGCACCCGCGGGCCGGTGGTCCGGTCCGGCGTCAGCGCGGGCGCCAGCAGCGCTGCGGCGGCGACCACAGTGACGCCGACGGCGGCCAGCGTGAGGGTGCGGCGCCGGCTCGGCGCCGGCTGCGCGGCGGGGGCCGGGCCCGGGGCGGGCGGCCCGGCCGGTTCCGGGCCGGCCGGCGGCCGCGAGGTCAGCGCGGGCAGCGTCATGGTCGGCGCCAGCATGGTGGCGGCCTGTGGGTCGGCGGGCAGCAACTGGTCGCGCAGCACGGCGGCGACCCGGTGCGCGGTGGGCCGCCGGCGCGGGTCGCGGGCCAGGCAGCGCAGGCAGATGTCAGCGACCGGACCGGGCAGTCCCGGTACGTCGTCCAGTGTGGGCTCCGGACAGTCCGCGAGGGCCGCGCTCAGTTGCTCCCAGGTCTCCGCCGGGTACGGCGGGTGCCCGGTCAGCGTCTCGAACAGCAGCACGCCCAGCGAGTAGACGTCGGTGGCCGGCTGGGCGGGCGCGCCGTCGAGCCGTTCCGGCGCCACGTACGCCGGGGTGCCGAACGTGCCGCCGTCCTCGTCGTCGTCCGGCGCGCCGATCCGGGTGGCGATGCCGAAGTCGAGCACCTTCGCGCCGGTGCCGGTCATCATCACGTTGGCCGGGGTCACGTCGCGGTGCACGATGCCGAGCCGGTGTGCCGCGGCCAGCGCCTCGGCCACCTGCGCGCCCGTCTCCACCGCCTCCGGCCAGGGCAGCGGCCCCTCGGTGAGCCGGTGTTCCAGCTCCTCGCCGCTGAGCAGCTCCATCACCACGAAAGAGGTGATCGAGCCGTCCGGGGCCACCGTCTCGCCGTAGTCGTGCACGGCGGTGACGTGCGGGTGGTCGAGCTGGGCGGCGGAGCGGGCCTCCTCGCGCACCATGTCGCGGAACCGGGCGTCGGCGGCGAGGGAGGGAGCGAGCACCTTGACCGCCACGATCCGGTCGAGCACCTCGTCGCGGGCACGCCAGATCACCGACATGCCACCGGCACCGATCCGGTCGATGAGCCGGTACCGCCGGGCCAGCAGACGGCCGGCCTGGAGTGTCGCCATCAGCTCGCACCTGCCTGGGCTCGGGAGCGCTATCAGGTTGCGGGAATGTGTCTGACCTGTCAACAGTCGTCCGGTTGACGATCGCGCTGCGTCACAACTCGGACGGTGCCGCGTGACGGTCCGGTCACGGGCGGGGCGGCCGGGCGGCCGGGTGTGGGCCGCGTGCCAGGATGAACGGCATGGCAGCAGGTCCGGTGGCGTTCGTGCTCGGCGGCGGGGGAGTGCTCGGCGCGGTCGAGGTGGGCATGCTGCGCGCCCTGTTCCGCGCCCGGATCAGACCCGACATGGTGCTGGGTACGTCGATCGGCGCAGTCAACGGCGCCCTGGTCGCCGCCGACCCGACCGAGGCGGTCACCGACCGGCTGGTCCGGCTCTGGGCCTCGCCCGAGGCCAGCGAGGTGTACGGCGACTCGGTCGCCCGGCAGCTGCGCCGGTTCGCGGCCCGTACCCACCTGCACTCTCCCCGCCCGCTGTACCGCCTGCTGGAGAGCGCGCTGGGCGAGGGCACCACGTTCGCCGACCTGGCCGTGCCGTTCCGCTGCTGCGCCGCGAACATCGAGCGCGCAGCCGAGCACTGGTTCCACACCGGACCGCTGGTGCCGGCGGTGCTCGCCTCCGCCTCGGTGCCCGGGCTGCTGCCTCCCACCCAGATCGACGGCCAGCACTACATCGACGGCGGGGTGGTCAACTCGATCCCGGTCGGCGAGGCGGTGCTGCTCGGCGCGAAGCAGATCTTCGTACTCCAGGTGGGCCGGATCGAACGCGAGCTGACCCCGCCGCGCCGCCCCTGGGAGATCGCCCAGGTGGCGTTCGAGATCGCCCGCCGGCACCGGTTCGCGCGGGAGATGGCGGCGCTGCCCGAGGACGTCGAGGTGCACGTGCTGCCCACCGGCGGGCTGGAGCCGCGCGACGACAGCCCGTGGGCGTACCGGGACACGGCGGCGGTGGGACGGCGGATCAGTCGCGCGTACACTGCCTCCCGCCGATACCTGGACACCGCGCTGGAGCGCTGAATGCCGCTGCCACCCCGCTGGCTACGCCGGTTGGTGCTCGCCCCTGGTGTGGTGCTGCTCGCCTTCCTCGTGGTGACCACGCTTCCCGGCTGGGCGCTGCTGGCGCTCGCCGCGTCGCCGCTGGTGCCGGGACGGCTCCGGCCGCTGCGGCTGCTCTGGATCGGCACCGTCTACCTGGTCTGGGACGCCGCCGCGCTGCTCGCCCTGTTCCTGCTCTGGCTCGCCTCCGGCTTCGGCGTGTACAAGCGCGCGCCGGCCTTCCAGCGGGCCCACTACGTGCTGGCCGGCTGGTTCCTGCGGATCATGTTCTGGCAGGCGCGATGGACGCTGCGGCTGAGCATCGACGTGGTCGGCACCGATCCGGACACCGCGCTGCCCGGCCGCCCCGAGCTGGTGGTCTGCCGGCACGCCGGGCCCGGCGACTCGTTCATCCTGATCCACGCGCTGGTGAACTGGTTCAACCGGGAACCCCGGATCGTGCTGAAGGAGACCCTCCAGTGGGATCCGGCGATCGACGTGCTGCTCAACCGGCTGCCCAACCGGTTCATCGCGGCCGGGCCGGACGGGCGTGAGTCGGTGGCCCGGCAGGTCGGGCACCTGGCCACCGGCCTGGACGACGACGACGCCTTCGTGATCTTCCCGGAGGGCGGCAACTTCACCCCGGCGCGGCGGCTGCGTGCGATCGACCGGCTTCGGTCGCTCGGCCTGGAACGGATGGCGCGCCGCGCCGAGCGGATGCGGCACGTGCTCGCCCCGCAGCCGGGCGGGCTGCTCGCCGCGCTCGACGCCGCGCCGGACGCCGGCGTGATCTTCGTGGCGCACACCGGGCTGGACCAGATGCTCACCGTCGCGGACGTGTGGCGCGAGCTGCCGATGGACAAGCGGATCGTGATGCGGTTCTGGTCGGTGCCGCCGGAGGAGATCCCGGCCGGCAAGCAGGAACGCGTCGACTGGCTGTTCGACTGGTGGGCCCGCATCGACAGGTGGATCGCGGACAACCGCGACGGCACCGTCGACGCCTGAGCCGATTCCCCGCGCCTGCTCGGCGCGGTGGCAGCGGGCCGCGTAGGGTGCGCTCGTGGAGCAGATCTGCGTGGTGACGACTGTGGTGGACGCCCGCGGGGTCGCGGACGTGCTGGCGGCCGCGGCCGTGGCCGGCCGGCTGGCGGCCTGCGCCCAGGTCGGCGGCCCGGTGGACAGCACCTACTGGTGGCAGTCGGCGATCCAGACCACCGCCGAGTGGCAGGTGCGGTTCAAGACCCTGCCGGACCGGGTGGACGCCCTGGTCGACCAGCTCCGCGCCAACCACCCGTACGAGGTGCCGGAGATCCTGGTCAGCCGGGAGGACAGCGGCAACCCCGGCTACACCGCCTGGGTGCGCGAGCAGACCCGCCCCTAGGTACTCCTACTCTGTCCGTCCGCTCCGCCGCCCGCGAAGCTGGCCGGGTGGAGAACACCGGCTACCCCTGCCCCGGTTGCGGCGCCCCGGCCGACCTCGTCGCCGGATGCCGCGGCTGCGGCCGTCCGCCCTACCCGCCTGCCGCCGAGGTGGTCCGGCTGGACCGGGAGATCACCGAGCTGGTGCCGCGCGTCGAGGCGGCCCGGCTCGCGTACCAGGATCTGTCCGGCCGGCTGGTCACGGCCCGGCAGCGACGGGCGGCGCTGGCCGCCCGGGTCCGTCAGGAGATCCCCGCGCCGCGCGCCGCCGGTCCCGCGCCGCTCCCGGCGGCGCCGCCGCGTCAGATCCCGCAGGCCCCCGCCGCGGTACGCCCCGGCGGCGCGGAGACCTCCACCCGCGCGGTCCAGGGCCTGCTGTTCGTCCTCGGCGGGCTGCTGCTCGGCACCGCCGCCGTGGTGTTCACCGCCGTCGCCTGGAGCACGTTCGGGGTGGCCGGCCGGGCGCTGATCCTGCTCGCCGTCACCGCGCTGGCCCTGGTCGCGCCGCTCGTCGCCCGGGCCCGCGGGCTGCGCGGCACCGCCGAGACGCTCGCCTCGGTGGCGCTGCTCCTGGTGGTCCTGGACGGATCCGCCGCCTGGTCGGTAAACCTGTTCGGGGTGACCGGCCTGCCCGGCAGCCGGTACGCGGCGCTGGTGGCGGCGGGCAGCGCCGCGGTGGCCGCCGGTTACGCGCTGGTCAGTCGCCTCACCGCACCCTGGTTCGCGGCGTGGCTGCTCGCGCAGCCGGTGCTGCCGCTGGCCGCTGCCGCGTTCCGGCCCACCGCCGCCGGCTGGGCGCTGGTGCTGACCGCCGTGGCGCTCGGTGACCTCGCGGTCGTGGTCGTGCTGCGCCGCCGTACCTCCGGCAGCCGCACGGCGCTCGCGGCCGGGCGGGTGCTGGGCTGGACCGGGCACGGCCTGGCGCTGGTCCTGGCGGCCGGCTGCGCGCTGGTGCCGCTGGCGGTCGGCCACGCGGCGGGCACGCCGCTGCTGGCCGGCGGCCCGCTGCTGGTGGTGGCGCTGGCGCTGGTCGCCGGCGCGCTCGCCGCGGGTGGCCGCCTCTGGCGTGCGACGACCACCGGGCTGCTGGTGCCGGTGCTCGCTCTCGCGCTGATCCGGCCGGTCGCCGAGTGGCGGCCCGGGCTGCTGCTGATCGCCGCCGGCCTCGTGGTGGCGGCGCTCGCCGGAGCGGTCCGGGCGTTGCCGGCGCCGGTCCGGACCGGTCCGCTCGTGGGCGCGCTCGCCGTGGCCGCCGCGCTGGGCCAGGTGGCGGTCGTGCTCACCGGCCTGGTCGGCGCGGCCACCGCGAGCGTCGGCCTCCCGGCCTGGCAGGGCGGCCGGGACGTGCCGGTCCCGTCCTGGGGCTGGCAGCTTCCGGTAGCCCTGCTGCTGACCGCCGGGGCGGTCGCGCTGCTGACGCCCCGGGCCGTCCGGCCGCTCGCCGGTGTGGCCGCCGCCGGGCTGGTCGCCCTCGCCGCGCCGGCCGTGACGGCGACGCCGTGGCCGCTGGTGCTGGTCGTGGATCTGGCGACCGCCGCCGCGCTGCTGCTGGCGGCGGTGGCCCGGCCGCGTGGGGGACGGGTCGTCGTCCCGGTCACCGCGTCGGCCGGGGCGGTACTGCTCGGGCACGCGCTGCTCGTCGGCTGCGCCGCCCCGGGCGGGGCCGTCGCCGTGCTCGCCGTGACCGCGGTGCTCGGCGTGGCGCTCGCCGCGCTGGGCCGGCGCGGGCGGGACGCGCAGCCGGTCGTGGGCGGCCTCGCGCTCGCGGTGGCGCTGCTCGCCGTACCGGCGGCTGTGGCGGTCGCGCTGCTCGGCCTGGGCGCGCCGCTCTGGTGGCAGCTGCGGGGTGCCCTCGCCGCAGTCGTGGTGCCGGTCGTCGTCGTCCTCGCCGTCCGTCGCCTGTGGACCGACCTGAGCGGGTACGCCTCGACGGGGCTCGCCGTGGCGCTCACCGGGACCGGCCTCGTGCCGCTCGTCGCGCCGGGCGGGGAACCGGTGGCGCCGTACGCCACGGCGGGGGTGCTGCTGGCGCTCGCCGCCGGGGCCGGCTCCCGGCCGGCGGTCGCGCTGCGCGCGGTCGGCGGCGCGCTGGCCGTCGTGGCGTTGCTGGCGGTGTCCCCGGTGGTGCTGACAGTGCTCGTGGACCTGCCGGTGCAACCCTGGTCCGGGGTGCCCGCCGCCGCGGCGGCGTCCGCCGGGACCGCCCGCGCCGGGCTGGTGCTGCTGTTCCTGGGCGTCGCCGCCGGGGCGTACGCCGCGACGGATCGCCGCGTCGCCTGGTGGCTCGCCGCGCTGCCGTTCGGCGCTGTCGCGCTGCCGGTGCTGGCGGAGGCGGCCGGTGCGCCCTGGCCGGTGGTGCCGGCGGTCGCGTTCGGCATCGGGCTGGGCGCGCTGCTGGTCGCCGCGCTCACCCCTGCCCGCCCGGCGGTGCTCGTGCCGCTCGGGGCGGTGCTCGCCGTACCCGGGTTCGGTGGCCTGCTCGCCACCCGGGCGCTGACGCTCGCCGCACTCGGGGCGCTGGTGGTGGCCGGTGCCGTGACCGGGGCGGCCGGGCGGCCGGCGGTGGTCCGGATCGCGGGGTGGCTGGGCGCGGTCGCGACTGCCACCGGGTTCGCGGTCACCGCGTCGCTGGCGGCGGGGCTGCCGCTGCGTACCGCGGCGTTCGCCGCCCTGGCCGTCGCGGCGGTGACGCTGCACGCGGTGCCGCTGCTGCGCGTGCGCCGATCCGGGCGGCCGGGTGTGTGGGCGATGGAGGCGGCGGCGCAGGCAGTGGCGCTGCTCGCGCTGCTGCTCGCCGGCGGTTCGTTGCGGCACGCGGCGGCGGTCTGCGTGCTGTGGGGGGTGGCCGTCGCGGTCCGGGTGCCGCGCCGGGGCGAGTCGCCGGCCGGACGTCGCGTGCTGGCGGCGGTGGCCGCCGGCAGCGAGCTGGTCGGGGCGTGGCTGCTGCTCGCCGCGGGCGGGGTGGTCGTGCTGGAGGCGTACACGCTGCCGGCGGCGGCGCTCGCCCTGGGCGCCGGGCTGCTGGCGCTGCGGCGCCGGCCCGGGCTGACCAGTTGGCCGGCGCTCGGCCCGGGGCTCGGTGCGGCTTTCCTGCCGAGCCTCGTGTCGGTTCTGGTCTCCGGTGAGCCGCAGCCGTGGCGGCGGCTGGCACTCGGCGCGGCGGCGCTCGTCGTCGTGCTCGGCGGGGCGACCCGGCGCTGGCAGGCGCCTGTGGTGCTGGGCGCGGCCACGCTGGTGCCGCTGGCGCTGCACGAGCTGGCCCGGGGCTGGGACCTGCTGCCCCGCTGGATCTTCCTGGGAGTGGGCGGGCTGCTGCTGATCGGGCTGGCCGCCACCTACGAGCGGCGCCGGCGCGACCTGGTCCGGCTGCGCGACGCGGTCGCCCGGCTCGGCTGACCGGCACGGATGCGGCCCGGACGGGAACGATCCCGGCCCGGGCCGCATCCGTGCGTCTCACCTGATCGGCGAGCCGCCGTCCACCGGGATGGTGTGGCCGTGGATGAATGACGCGTCGTCGCTGGCGAGGAAGCAGACCGCGCGGGCGATCTCGTGCGGCTCGCCGTACCGGCCGGCGGGCGCCTGCATGGTCAGGTCGTAGAACGGGAAGTCGCTGGTGATCTCCGCACCCTCGAAGGCGGCGGTCTTGATCACGCCGGGGCCGATGCCCACAGCGCGGATGCCCTGGTGGCCGTAGTCGTAGGCGATCTGCTTGGTGAGCCCGATGACGCCGTGCTTGGCGGTGGTGTACTCCGCGCCGACCTCGCTGGCGACCACGCCGGACGCCGACGACACGTTGATCACGACACCCTTGCCGCGCTCCAGCATGTGGGGCAGCGTCGCCTTCGTCACCAGGAAGACGCCCTTCAGGTCGACCTCCATGACCAGGTCCCACTGCTTGTTCTCGATCTCCAGCAGCGGCACGTACGCGCCGAACACACCGGCGTTGTTCACCAGCACGTCGATGCGCCCGTACGCGTCGAGGGCGGCGCTCACCATGGCGCGTACCGAGTCCTCGTCGGTGACGTCGGCCGCCACCGCCACCGCGTCGCCGCCGGCTTCCTTGACGCGGGTGACTGTCGCCTCGGCACGTTCCAGGGAGAGGTCGGAGACGACCACCTTCGCGCCCTCGGCGGCCAGCTCGACGCACATGGACATGCCGAGTCCGGAGCCGACCTGGTCCGGGCTGAAACCGCCGCCCGTCACCAGCACCACCTTGTCCGTCAATCCACGCACCGCGCTGTCTCCCGTCTCTCGATGACCGTGCAGCCGGCCTATCGGCCGTTCGGCTGAGTGTCACTCATCTTTACGTACAGATTAGCTGGTCAGAGGGGGTGCGCCCACCGGCGAGAGGGTCCACTGCGGTGTGACGAAGATCGTTTGCACTGCGTCGGCCCGGAGGGGTAGGGACAGCACCACCCCCGAGCCGGGGGCCTGCGGGATTACCCACGGCGACGGTCATCGGCAAAATCGGTGACGGAGAGTCGCGTACGGAGCGTGGCTCGCGGCATCGGGGGCGACATGACTACTTCCACGTCGACGGAACCCGCGGCTCGGCGGGGCAGCGACTACGCGCGGCTGTCCCGCCGGATCGCCGAGGCGGGGCTGTTCGAGCGGCGGCCCGGCCGGTACGCGCTGCGGATCGCGCTCACGCTCGGTGCGTTCCTGGCCGGCTGGGTCGTGGTGGCGCTCGTCGGTGACTCGTGGTGGCAGGTGCCGCTGGCGGTGGTGATGGCGGTGGCCACCACGCAGGTGGCGTTCCTCGGCCACGACGCCGGGCACCGGCAGATGTTCCGCCGGCGTGGGCCGAGCGAGGCGGCCGGACTGGTCGCCGGCAACCTCGCGGTCGGGCTCAGCTACGGCTGGTGGGTCGACAAGCACAACCGGCACCACGCCAACCCGAACCACACCGACGAGGACCCGGACGTCGGCGCGGGCGCGCTGGTCTGGACGTACGAGCAGGCGATGGCCACGCGTGGCCTGAGCCGGTGGATGGCCCGCCGCCAGGCGTGGCTGTTCTTCCCGCTGCTCCTGCTGGAAGGGCTGGCGTTGCACGTGGCGAGCGTGCAGGCGCTCGTCGGCCGGGAACCGGACGGGCGGTGGCGGGTGCCGATGCGGCACCGGGCCGTGGAGGCGCTGCTGCTCGCCGTGCACGCCGCCGGCTACCTCGGGCTGCTGTTCGCGGTCATGTCACCGGCGAAGGCGCTGCTGTTCGTCGCCGTGCACCAGGGGCTGTGGGGCCTCTACATGGGCTGCTCGTTCGCCCCGAACCACAAGGGCATGCCGATGCCCACCGCCGACGACGAGCTGGACTACCTGCGCAAGCAGGTGCTGACGTCGCGCAACGTCCGTGGCGGCCGGTTCGTCGACCTGGCGCTGGGCGGGCTCAACTACCAGATCGAGCACCACCTGTTCCCGAACATGCCGCGCGCCAACCTGCGCCGGGCCCGGCCGCTGGTGATGGCGTACTGCGCCGAGCAGGGCGTCCCGTACGCGGAGACCGGGCTGTTCGAGTCGTACCGGCAGGCCCTGGCGCACCTGCACGACGTGGGCCGGCCGCTGCGCGCGGCCTGAGCGCGGCGGGCCGGGCGGGGGCGAGTGGGGGCGCCTCCGCCCGGCGTCAGGTCAGGACCCGGACCCCGAGAAGGCCGCGGCGATTGCCGCAGGTGCCTCCTCCACCGCGCCGGGGGCGGGCGGGCTCAGCTTCACCGGCGTGCCGAACTCGGAGTAGGCGACGGACATCTCGCCGAGCGACGCATCGATGGGAGTCATGTCCATCTTGAACGTGCTGAGGCGCCCCTGCTCGTCGACGGTCGCGGTGAACGGCAGCGCCTTCGCCTTGTCGCCCGCCGCCGTGAGCGCCTTCCCGGTGGCGCCGCTGCGCGTGTAGTCGAGCGTCCCGGCGTACGAGCGGTCACCCGAGCCGCGGACGTCGACCACCGCGGCGAGCAGCTTCTTGACGCCGCCCGGGTCGTCCACCGGCATCACGCCGTCGCCGGTGTCCATGCGCAGCCACTTCCGGGAACCGCCGAGCTGCTCGCCCAGCGCACCGTCGAACTTGACCCAGGTGTCGTTGCCGATGACCAGCATCCGCACCTCACCGAACGCGGCCATCGTCAGGGTGGTCTGCATGGTGCGGGCCCGCGGATCGGTGACGCCGTGCGCGGTGAGCATGGCCGAGTCCAGCTTGACCCGCAGCGTCTGCTCGTTGAGCTTCCCGATGGCGGCGGTCAGTTCGTCACGCGGCGTCGTCGCCGGGCTCGCGGAGCCCGCAGCCGCGGCCCGTTCGGCTGGCGCGTCCGCTCCGGTCCGGTCGCCGCATCCGGTCAGACCGAGGCCGAGCACCGCGACGAGCGCGACCCCCGTGGTCGCCAGCCGTCGTTTCGTCATCAGTGATGTTCCTCCGCGAAGAGGGCCCCGCACCGGGGCCGGACGATCAATGTAACGGCACCCGCCGGGTGGCGTGCGCCCCTTTTCCGCGGTGCGCGGCGAGGCCTCCGGCGGGGGTGGCCGGTAGGGTCGTCGCATGGTGGAGGGCGCGTCGCGGTGGTGGCGCGCGGCGCGGCGGGGTGAACGGCCCCGGCCGCGTCACGGGACGACATCGTGCGGAGCTGCGGCATGAGATTCGAGATCAGCAAGGTGCTCGACGCCATCGAGGGTCGGGTCTGCACCGACCCGTCGCTGGCCCGGGCCGTGGTCGACCTGGCCGAGGTCATCCGCTGGCAGAACCTGGACGGCGGACGCCCGGCCAGCCTGCTGCGGCTCGGCATGGTGATCGACGCGCTGTCCCGGCAGATCGGCGAGGACAGCGTCCCGGTCTACGCGATCGTGCACCGGGCGCTGCTGTCCGACGCCGACCTGACGTCCAACGAGCGGATGGTGGTGCGCCGGTGGGCCGACGACGGCCTGGTGGAGGTGCTCGACCAGCCCGGTGACCGGATGCTGGAGGTGGCCGACCTGCTCGGCCTGCCGGTGCTCACCCGGGCGCGGCTGGACGGGCTCGTCGGGCGGTACCCGTGGGTCGCGCAGGCGGGCCGGGTGCTCGCCCCGGTGCCGGGCGCCGGCGGGCCGGTCTTCATCGCGCACGTCGGCGGCGGCCAGGACCCGGCCACCGGGAGCCGCTCACCCGCCGGCGTCAAGGTGCTCTCCCGGAAGTGGCGCTGTCCCGAGCCGGGCTGCGCGCTGTTCGGCGGCGGTGGGGGCGGCGGAGCCTTCGCCGACCTGGCCGCCGTGGACCGGGTGCCGGCCGAGCAGCCGCCGCCCACGCTGCGTACCGGCGCGCCGACCTGCCCCCGGCACGGCGCGCGGCTCTCCGACGCCGGCCCGCGCCCGCGTACCGCGGTGCTCGCGGCGCGCATCGGCGGCCTGGTCCGCAAGCGGTTCGTGCTCACCGAGACCGAGCCGGTGGCGATCGGCCGGGCGCCGGACGGCCCGGGCGGGGTGACGCTCGGCCAGTGGCTCAACGACGAGGCCCGCCGCTGGATCAGCCGCAGCCACATCCGCCTGGAGCTGCGGGTGGGCGAGGTGGTGGTCACCGACACCAGCACCAACGGCTCCGGCGTACGCCCCGGCGGCTCGATGGCCGAGCACGAGCGGATCGCGCTGGCGCCGCAGCAGTCCCGGGTGCTCGCCGAGGGCGACCTGATCGAGCTGTACCCGGGCGTGCAGGTCGGCCGCGCCGACGACATGACCAGCGACGCGAAGTACACCCCGAACTCGGTGATGGCCGAGGCACCGACGATGGCGATGCGGCTGCCGCGTCAGTGACGGGCACGTGCGAAGGCGCCGGGACCGTCGTGGTCCCGGCGCCTTCCTCGCGTACGGAGTGAGCCTTCTCGCGTACGGCCTCAGCCGGCGAGCACGGCGGCGAGCTGCGCCACCGCGTGGTCGATCTCCTCTTCGGTGATCACCAGCGGCGGGGCGAGCCGGATGGTCGAGCCGTGCGTGTCCTTGGCGAGCACACCCCGCTCCATCAGCCGCTCGCACGCCTGCCGGCCGGTCATCAGCGCCGGGTCGATGTCCAGCCCGGCCCACAGCCCGCGACCGCGTACCGCCACCAGGCCCTTGCCGATCAGGCCGCGCAGGCCGGCGTGCAGCCGCTCACCCAGCTCGGCCGAGCGGCGCTGGAACTCGCCGGTCGCCAGCAGCCGGACCACCTCGGTCGCGACCGCGCAGGCCAGCGGGTTGCCGCCGAACGTCGAGCCGTGCTGGCCCGGCTGGAGCACACCCAGCACGTCGCGGTTCGCGGCCACCGCCGACACCGGCACGATGCCGCCGCCGAGCGCCTTGCCCAGCAGGTACATGTCCGGCTCGACGCCCTCGTGCTCGCAGGCGAACGTCGCGCCGGTACGCCCCAGACCCGACTGGATCTCGTCGGCGACGAACAGCACGCTGCGTTCGGTGCAGACCCGGCGCACACCCGGCAGGTAGCCCTCCGGCGGCACCACGACGCCCTGCTCACCCTGGATCGGCTCCAGCAGCACGGCCACCGTGTTCTCGTCGATCGCCGCGGTCAGCGCGTCCAGGTCGCCGTAGGGGACCACAGTGAAGCCCGGGGTGTACGGCCCGAAGTCGGCGCGTGCGTCCTCGTCGGTGGAGAAGCTGACGATCGTGGTCGTACGGCCGTGGAAGTTGCCCTCCGCCACCACGATGTTGGCCCGGCCCGGCGTGACGCCCTTGACCTGGTAGCCCCACTTGCGGGCCACCTTGATGCCGGTCTCCACCGCCTCGGCGCCGGTGTTCATCGGCAGCACCAGGTCCTTGCCGCAGAGCGCGGCCAGCTCGCGGCAGAAGTCGGCGAACTGGTCGTGGATGAACGCACGGCTGGTCAGCGTGAGCCGGTCGAGCTGCGTGTGCGCTGCCTCGATCAGCTTCGGGTGCCGGTGGCCGAAGTTCAGTGCCGAGTATCCCGCCAGGCAGTCCAGGTAGCGGCGGCCGTCCACGTCGGTCAGCCAGGCGCCCTCGGCCGACGAGATCACCACGGGCAGCGGGTGGTAGTTGTGCGCCGTGTGACGCTCCGCGTCCCGGACCGCGGACGGAGTCCGCAGCATGTCGTCGATGATCACTTGCTCGCCTTTCCCTGACGGAGTCGCAACGTGCAGCACTTCGGTCCGCCGCCGGCCTTGCGCAGCTCGGACAGGTCGATCCCGATGGTCTCGTAACCCCGGTCGCGCAGCTTCGCGGCCAGGTCGGTGGCCTGCGCGGGCAGCACCACGTGCCGGCCGTCGCTCACCGCGTTCAGGCCCAGCACCTCGGCGTCGGCGAGGGTGGCGTGGATCGCGTCCGGGAACAGCCGGCGCAGCACCGCCCGGCTGCCGGGGGAGAACGCCTCCGGCAGGTACGCCACGGTGCGCTCGTCGAGCACCGTCAGCGCGGTGTCCAGGTGGTAGAAGCGGGGATCCACCAGCTGCATGGTGATCACCGGGTAGCCGAAGACCTCCTGGAGCTGCGCGTGCGAGGCGTGCGCGGTGCGGAACCCGGTGCCGGCGAGCAGGTGGTAACCGGCCAGCAGGACGTCGCCCTCGCCCTCGTTGACGTGCTTCGGGTCGTACATCTCGAAGCCGGCGCCCTCGAACCAGGCGCGGTACGCGGGCGCCTCGTCGGCGCGCTGCGGGTCGCGGAACTGCACCGCCAGGGCCTTACCGTCGATCACGGTGCCGCCGTTCGCGGCGAAGACCATGTCCGGCAGGCCGGCGACCGGCTCGATCAGGTCGACCTCGTGGCCCAGGTCCAGGTACGTGCGCCGGAGCTGCTCCCACTGCCGGATCGCCAGGTCGGTGTCGACCGGGGCGGTGGGGTCCATCCACGGGTTGATCGCGTAGTCGACGGCGAAGTACGTCGGCCGGCACATCAGAAAGCGCTGGCGGATGGCGTCCATCGTCATGTCGTGCTCCCAGGGTCGGGCGCGCCCGGCCACCGTCGGCCCACGGGCTGGCGCCGTGATCCAACGTTATGCGGCCCGGGTAGACGACATCCACCGCGAGAAGTTGCGTTCGGCAGCGGATCGTTGCGTTGAATCGGTCAACGACGAGCGATCGTTGCGCCGACGCCGGACACACTTCGGGGGCGGCGAACCGCCGCCCCCGAAAGAGGTGTTGCCCGGCCGGTGAACCACCGGAGCTGATCAGGCTGCCGACGCCCTGCGTCGGCGATCGGGACAGTGCCCGTCAGAACCAGTCGCCAAACTGTGAGTCGAGCCACTCGCGGAAGCGGCCCACCCAGTCGCCGTCGGTGGTCGGCCAGTCGAACTGGCCGGTCATCGCCACGATGCCGAGCACCACGGCGGCCAGGCCGACCGCGATGCCGATCAGCGCGTCGGTCTTGCCGGCCACGTGCCGCCGACGGGTGGCGATCAGGCCCAGCACCGCCAGCACCGCGCCGGCCGCGCCGACGCCGATGCCGTACCCGGCGAGCGTGCCGGAGAGCACGAACATCGCCCCGACCACGGAGACGATCAGGCCCAGCGTGGCGAGCAGGCTGGCCCGGGGACGCTTGGTCGTGTACGGCTCCGGGCGGTCCACCCGGCCGTCGCGGTCGGTGTCCGTACCGTCGGGCCGGCCGTCCCGGTCGAGGTCGGTGCGGTCCGGACGGCCGTCGCGGTCCAGGTCGGCGGTGCGCTCGGCGACGGGCACCGCGCCGGCGGTCCGGGCGTCGGTCACCGGAGCCGTCCGCGTGTCGGCGTCGACCCGGCGGCCGGTGACCGCACGCGCCGCCGCACCCCGGTCCGCGGCCCGCCGCCGCGCCTCCGCGTCCCGCTCGTCGTCGGCTGTCGCGATCCGGCCGTCGGTGGCCGTCGCCGTCGTCCGGCCGTCGGTGGCCGCCGTCGCGTCGAGGTCGCGGGCGTCCCGGTCGGTCGCCGCGTCCCGGGCGCGCTCGTCGTCGGTAGCGGTGGCGGCGCTGCGGTACGTGGTCCGCTCCTCGTCGCGGTCGGTGACCACGGGCCGGTCGGCCGGCTGCTCGGCGGCCCGGTCGCGCTCGTCGACCACGCCGTCGCCGTTGGTATCGGTACTGGTCGCCGGAGAGTTCCGGCGGGACAGGATCTTCACTATGGCACCTCCTGATCCAGGCGCGGAGGCCGCGCATGACAAGCAGGAAGTACCCAGGTGTGCCGAAATCGACACCCCTGGGTCCGCTCCGCACACTCAGGCGCGCCGCACGGTCACGACACGGTGCGTGACCACTGCTGGTTGGTGCCCGTACCGCAGGCGTACTGCTGGACGTCCGCGCCGTCCCCGGTGCCGGCGTTCACCACGTCCAGGCACTTGCCGCTGTGCCGGGCCCGCAACTGGAACCAGCCGCCGAGCGCGGCCCACTGCCACTGCTGGTTGGCGCCGCTGCCGCAGGTGTACTGGATGATGTTGGCGCCGTCGGCGGTGGACGCGTTGGCGACGTCGAGACACTTGCCGCTCGCCGCGTTGACGAGGCGGAACCAGCCGCCACCGGCGTCCTGGAACTCCCACCGCTGGTTGCCGCCGCCGTTCCAGCCCCACTGCTTGACCTCGGCGTTGTTCGCGGTGGAGCCGTTGATCACGTCGAGCACCCGGCCGCTGTGCCGGGCGGTCACCCGGTGGTACGTGGGCGAGTTGCCGGTGACGGTGCCCGCCGCCGTGTCGACGGTGACGGACGGATACCAGGTCAGGCTCATGCTGGTGGCGGTCGGGAAGGCGATCGGCAGCCACACGTACTGGGAGTCGTTCGCCGGGCCGCCCCAGGCGCCCGCCCACCTGTCACCCAGGTAGAGGTAGCTGGTGCCGGACGTGCCCTGGATCGGCAGCACGAAGGCCGGCTGGGAGTTGAAGGTGGTGCCGTTGCCCACGTCGGTCCAGCCGCTCCACGGTCCCGAGATGCTCGGCGCGGTGGCGTACCGGGCCTGGTTCGGGCTCCAGCCCGTCGCCCCCGAGGTCAGCAGGAAGTACGTCGAGCCCCGCTTGAACATCGCCGGCGCCTCCCGGTGCGCGCCGTCCCAGAAGTTGCCCACCAGGGCGGCCACGTTGAGATAGTCCGAGGTGAGCCGGTAGATGTGCAGGTCGTAGTTGTCGTCGGCCGCCGAGATCATGTACGCGGTGCCGTTGTCGTTGTAGAGCGTGATGTCGCGGGACATGTGCTGGCCGAGCGGCCGGAAGCTGCCGTGGTACGTGTAGTTCCCGTCCACTGTGGCAGACGAGGCGACGGCGGCCCGCGCCTCGTTGTAGTCGGACCCGTTCTCCTTGTGCATCCACATCACGAACCGGCCGGTGCCCGCGTTGTAGACGACCTTCGGCCGCTCGATGTTGGCGACCCGCAGCTCCGCGGCCGACGACTGGGTGAGCACGTGGTTGCGGAACTCCCAGGTGCGCAGGTCCGTCGAGCGGTAGACGGACACCGCCCGGAACGTGTTGTCCGGGTTGCGGTTCTCGCCGAACCAGTAGTAGTAGTCGCCGACCTTGAGCACACCGCCGCCGTGGGCGTGCACCACGGCGCCGCTGGTGTCGGTGAACTGGGTGCCGTTCGGGACGGTCACCGGGGCCGCCAGCGCACCCGCCGCCGGGCCAACCACCGTCGCCGCGACGGCCACGGCGAGCGCCAGCCCTGCCGCCAGGAGGCGGCCGGCACCGCCGTGCCGTGCCGTCCACCGCATGCCGGTCATCGCCCGCAGGCCGGCGTGATCGCGGCGGGCGTCGCGCTGCTCGCCACGAGCAGGCCGAACGTCGTCGACGCGCCGGGTGCCAGCGTCCCGTTCCAGGAGGCGTTGCGGACCGCGGCGTCCTGGCCGGAGCCCTCGGCCACCCCGCCCCAGACCGACTGGATGCGCTCGTCACCGGGCCACCGCCACGAGACGAGCCAGCCCGGGACCGGCTCGGTGCCGCCGTTGCGCACAGTCACCGTGGCGACGAAGCCGCCGCCCCACCTGCTGTCGACAGTGGCGGTCGCGGAGCAGAGCGACAGCGTGCGCGCCGGTCCACCGATCACGTACGGATCCCGCGTGCCCTTGGTGTCGCCGAACCGGAACCAGTACTCGCTACCAGGGGCCAGGCCGCCGATGGTCACCGTGCCGGATCGTTCCGGCCCGGTGACGGCCTCGGCCACCGGATCGCGCCACGCGGTGGCGTCCTCGCGGCTGGTGAAGAGGCTGATGAGCAGCGGCGGGTCGTAACCGCAGGGCGGGCTGAGCACCATCCAGTAGGTGATGGTGAGGCTGGTCGTGGTGGCCCCGGTGGCCTGACCGGTGACCGGCAGCGCCGGCGGGCAGGCGTACGTGGGCGTCGGGGTGGGCGTCGCCGCGGTGGCGGGCGTCATCGCCGTGGTGGTGGGCGACCGGTCGGCACCGGCCGAGGCGGCCAGGCCGGTCAGGGCGAGGGTGGCGGCCAGCGCCGCGCCGAGGGTACGGAGCATCTGTCTCTCCCGAGCTGGGGGCGCCGGGGGCGGTCGGCGCCGGAGTGGTGGTGGACCGCGATGTCGCCGCCGCGGCGGCACGGCGGACTTGCCGGAGACGACTGCCCGGCACCGGGGTGGCGCATCACCCCGCGCTTGTCCCTCCGGCGAGATCGAGCTGCTCGCACTGGCTCCCGAGCGCTGCCGCCGCCAGTCTTTCAGTAGACGACCGTCGATTCAATGCCGTCCCGGCACCCGACGTCGCCGGCGGCGCGGCCTGCTGGCTACGCTTGGCCGTTGTGCCAGAGGGACACAGCATCCACCGCCTCGCCGCCCGGCACGCCGAGCTGTTCGCGGGCGACAAGGTGCACGCCGACAGCCCGCAGGGGCGCTTCGCCGAGGGCGCGGCCCGCCTGAGCGGCACCGTCCTGGACGGCACCGAGGCGTACGGCAAGCACCTGCTGCACCACTACGCGGGCGAGCTGACGCTGCATGTACACCTGGGTCTGTACGGCAAGTTCGCCGACGGGCCGGGGGAGCCGCCGGCCCCGGTCGGGCAGGTGCGGTTGCGTCTGCACAGCGACCGGCACTGGCTGGAACTGCGCGGCCCGACCGCCTGCGAGTTGCTGACCCCACCCGAGGCGGCGGCGCTGCGCGACCGGCTCGGGCCCGACCCGCTGCGCGCCGACGCCGACCCGGACCGGGCGTACGCGCGGATCCGCCGCAGCCCCACCCCGCTGGCCGCGCTGCTGCTCGACCAGTCGGTGGTGGCCGGCACCGGTCTGATCTTCGTGACCGAGGCGCTGTTCCGGGCCGGGCTGCCGCCGCTGCTGCCCGGCCGGGAGCTGACGCCGGCCGGCTGGGCCGAACTCTGGGCGGACCTCGTGATGCTGATGGCCCGCGCGGTCGAGCGGGGGCGGATCGACACGGTGCGCGACGCCGACCTGCCGGAGGTGACCGGCCGTGCGCCGCGCGTGGACAGGCACGGCGGTGAGGTGTACGTCTACCGCCGCCCCGGCGCGCCCTGCCACGTCTGCGGCACCCCGGTCAGCCGGGGCGCGCTCGCCGGACGCAACCTCTACTGGTGCCCCACCTGCCAGGCGGGCTGACCTCTCGGCGTACCTGCCGCTGCGCCCGCTCCGGGTGCGGCGGCGCTGTCACATCTCGTCGAGCAGCCAGCGGGCCGCCTCGACGTTGCCGGGGAAGACCTGGTCGCCGCCGATGCTCCAGGCCACCGTCTGGCCGATCGCCCAGCCGCGTACCCGCTCCCGGTCCAGACCCAGCTCGGCGCTGAGCCGGTCGAGCCGGTGCCGGACCGCCGTGGGGGAGTGGCCCAGCTCCGCGCCGCGCACCAGCGGCACCACGGCGAACTCCCGCTCACCGACCAGCGGCTTCGGGTCGATCACCAGCCACGGTTCGCGCCCGGCGGCCAGGATGTTTCCCGCGTGCAGGTCCTGGTTGACCAACACCTGCTCACCCTGGCTCGGCGCCAGGTCGGCGAGCAGCCCGAGCGCGGTGTCGAGCAGCCGTCGCTCGTACGGGCGGCCGGTCCGCCGCCAGTTGCCGGGCATCCGCTCCGCCCAGCCGGCCGCCTCCTCGGCCAGCGGCGTGAACGGCGCACCGGCCGGCACCGCGAGCCCTGGCAGCAACCCGACCGCGACGTCGAGCGCCGCGTCGGCCGCCAGGGAGTGCAGCGGCGTGCCGGGGTCGCACCGCTCGACGAGCAGCGCGCGCCGGCCGGGATCGTGGCCGAGCAGCCGGATCGCGCCGCGCCCGTCCCAGTGCGCCAGCGCGGTGGCCTCGTGCACGCTGTCGTCGTCCGGGTACTGGAGCTTCAACACGGCCCGGGTGCCGTCGGGAAGCATCGCGGGCAGCGCCAGCGAGGCGAACGCGTACGCGAACGGCGGGCCGACCGTCAGCTCCCACCGCGCGACGCAGTGGGCCAGCCGGCCGGGCAGCTCCGCGAGCCATGCCCGGCCGGCCTCCGTCCGCTCGACCCAGCGCAGCCCTTCGGGAATGTCGCACCGCATCCGGACATCCTGAACGGTGGGGCGACGATCCGCTGCCCCCGGGCCGGTCTCGCGCTCGCCGGTTGCGGGCCCCGCGCCTCGCCGGTACGCGTCAGCGCAGCCGGCGGATGTCCCCGTACGCCCGGTAGAAGCCGCCCCGGCCGGACTCGCGGACCTCGGTCACCAGGTAGCGCGCGCCCGGCTCGCGGATGCCCTTGGGGAACTGCACCGACCAGTCCCGCCGGTAGCCGTCGGCGAGCACGTGCACGCGCAGCCGGCCGCCCTGCTCGACGCACTGCACCAGCACGCCGTCGCGCGCGTCGGTGGTCACCTCGACCGAGGTCCAGGCGGCCGTCTCGGGCATCCGGGCCGGCGCCTTGACGTCGACCACGTCGGGCACGCTGCCCGCCTCGGCCGCCCGGATCGCCGTCTCGCTCGCGTCGATGCAGGCCAGGTAGCCGCTCGTGGTGACCACGTAGAGCCGGTTGTCGTGGTACTGCATCGAGTACGCCGAGCCGCAGCCGGTGCCGAGCTTCCACAGCCGGTTGCCGGCCTGGTCGAAGCAGTAGATCGAGGAGGCGCTGTCGCCCGCGAACACGTACCGGCCGCCCTCTGCGGTGGCGCAGGAGAAGACCGCCGAGTCGCAGCGGTAGACCTGCTCGGCCCGGCCGTCCTTGCGCAGGCGCACCACCTCGCGGGTGCCCGTACCGGCGAAGACGGCGTCCCGCTCCTGCCAGCCGAACAGCACCGCCCCGGTGCCGGTGTGCCACAGCTCGCGCCCGGTACGCCAGTCGTAGCCGGTGACTCCCTGCGAGTGGCCGTGGTAGAGCGCGTCGGCGTCGCAGCGCACCATCCACGCCGACCGGCCCCGCCCCGGCCGGCGCCAGAGGAACTCGTCCTCGTGGTCGATCGCCGAGATGCCGCCGTCCCGGTCGGACACGCCCAGCACGCCGTCGTGGATGTCCAGCCAGTAGATGTCGATCTCGGGTGCGATCGCGTACGCCGCGCGGGGCACCTTGCCGGACAGGTCGTAGACGTTGCCGTCGTCGCAGCCCGCGTAGACCCAGGCGTCGTCGGCGACGATGCACTTCACCCCGTCGGGCAGCCGGACCTGGTTGACCAGCCGGGCGTCGTGGTCGAGCGTGGTGATCACGCCGTGCTCGTTGCCGACCATGCAGTGCCTGTCGTCGACGAAGATGCCGAAGGCCGGCGCGCCCGAGGCGTACCGCCAGAGGACCGGGGCGGTGCGGGCGGTCGAGCGGGTGCTGACGATCTGCCGGCGCGACACAGTGCGCTTCTGGCGTACGCCCGGCACCGCCGGGGCGTACCCCTTGCGGACCTTCTCGCCGATCTTCTTCGCGGCGGCGGCGCGGGCGCGGGCGTTGTCCGGGTAGGTGCTGGTCTTCACCTGGCCCTGGTCGCCGATCCGCCCGTAGCGCACTGTCATCGCGGTGTCGTCGACCACCACCTCGTAGAACTTGTGCGCTCCACCGTCCACTTCGGACAGTTCGAGGTAGGTCGTCTCCTGCGACATGGGGGTTACCTCCGAGGGGAAGTGCCGGACCGGCAACGCGACAGCGCGCACACGCTAACGCCGGCCACCGACACTTCTCATCTGCCGTCGGCGGCGAGGGCGTCGACGGCCTTGCGGGCGGCGATCAGCACCGGGTCCCACACCGGCGCGTACGGCGGCGCGTACCCCAGGTCGAGCGCCGTCATCTCGTCCACCGTCATGCCGTTCCACAGCGCGACCGCGAGCGCGTCGATCCGCTTGGCCGCCTCGGACCAGCCGACGATCTGCGCCCCGAGCAGCCGCCCGCTGGGCCGCTCGGCGATCAGCTTGACGGTCATCTCCCGCGCGCCCGGGTAGTAGCCGGCCCGGTTCGTCGACTGGGCCAGCACCGTCACGAACTCGAATCCGGCCTCCCGCGCGTCCCGCTCGCGCAGCCCGGTACGGCCCACCTCCAGCTCGCAGACCTTGGTGACGGCGGTGCCGATGACGCCGGGGAAGGTGGCGTACCCGCCGCCGATGTTGATGCCCGCGACCCGGCCCTGCTTGTTGGCGTGCGTGCCGAGCGGGATGTGCACCGGCATGCCGCTGACCCGGTGCAGCGACTCCACGCAGTCGCCCGCCGCCCAGACACCGGGTACGCCGGGCACCCGCATCCGGCGGTCGGTCCGCACCGCGGCGGAGGGACCGATCGGCAGGCCGGCGGCCTCCGCAAGCGCGGTGTTGGGGCGTACGCCGAGACCCAGCACCACGACGTCGGCCGGGATCGGCCCCTCGTCGGTGACCACGGCGGAGATCCGGCCGTCCCGCTCCTGGAGACCGGTGACCGTGAGGCCGGTGCGGACGCCGATGCCGGTGCCGCGCATCGCGTCGGCCACGAGCTCGCCCATGTCCGGGTCCACTGTCGACATCGGCTGGTCGGCCTGCTCCACGAGCTGGACGGAGAGCCCGCGCTGCACGAGCGCCTCGGCCATCTCGACGCCGACGTAACCGCCGCCGACGACGACCGCGCGCCGGGGCCGGGGCTCGCGTTCGAGCCAGGCGATCAGCGCCGCGCCGTCGTCCAGCGTCTGCACGCCGAACACGCCCGACACGTCGTCGCGTGCCCAGTCCGGCTGCACCGGGGACGCGCCGGTGGCGTACACCAGGGTGTCGAAACCGGCGCGGACCTCGCCGCCGCCGTCGAGGTCCCGCGCGAGGACCTCGCGGCGGTCCAGGTCGATGGCGGTGACCTCGTGCCGGGTACGGACCTCGATGCCGAACTCGTCGCGGAAGGTCTGCGGATCACGGGAGATCAACTCGTCCCGTTCCTCCACCAGGCCGCTCACCCAGTAGGGGATGCCGCAGGCCGAGTAGGAGGTGAAGTGCCCTCGCTCGAACGCGACGATCTCCAGGTCGGAGCGGTCGCGGCGGCGGCGCCGCGCCTGCGACGCCGCCGACATGCCGGCGGCGTCGCCACCGATGACGATCATGCGCTCGGCCACGTCGCCCATCCTGTCACGCCGGGCCGCGGCCGCACGACCGCTCAGCCACGGGTCTGCCGTGCCACGTCCGCGACCACGTCGACGAGCCGTCCGGTACGCGCGAACACCGCCCGCTGCCGCGCCGCGCCGCTGCCGTGCCGCCGCAGCGCGCCCAGCAGGTCGGTCACCCGGTCCAGGTCGTCGTGCCGTTCCAGTTCCGGGCGCAGCCGGTCGACGAGCCGGTCCAGCAGTTCCCAGGCCGGGCGCAGCTCACCGTCGGTGAGGTCGACGCCCTCGCCCTCCAGCCCGTCGTGGGCGGCCCGCCAGTGCGCCGCCACCAGCAGGTGGTGGTCGGTGTTGACGGCCGGACGGCCGGCGGCGATGTCGGTGAGCGCGGTGGCGACGAGCGCGCGGACCAGCGCCGCCACCAGCACCGCGTCGTCCACGGACGGGCAGACGTCGCCGATGCGGATCTCCACCGTGGGGTACTTGGCGGACAGGCGGGCGTACCAGTAGAGCATCCCCTCGTCCAGCATCACGCCGCTGGCGATGAGCTGCCGGATCAACCGCTCGTAGTGCTCGTGCGACTCCAGGAACGGGGTGGGTGCGACCGACGGCCAGCGTTCCCACTCCACCGAGCGCCAGCTCGCGTACCCGGTGTCCTCGCCCCGGGAGAACGGGGAGTTCGCGGTGACCGCTTGCAGGATCGGCAGCCAGGGCCGGACGTGGTTGAGCACCTGCACACCGGTGTCCGGATCGGGGATGCCGACGTGGATGTGCATGCCGTTGTTGCCGGGACCGGGCACCAGCAGCCGGAACCGCTCGATCATCCGGTCGAAGCGCGGCTTGTCCACCACCGGCGGCACCGGCCCGTCGACCGGCCCGGTGCCGATCGCGAGCAGCCGTACGCCGGCCCGCTCGGCAGCGTCGGCCAGTTCGGCGCGCAGCATCGACAGCGAGTGCCGGATCGAGGACAGGTCCAGCCCGGGCGGGCTGCCGATCTCGATCTGGCTGGTCTGGAACTCGCGTTCCACCTGACCGCGCAGCTCGGCCGGCACCTGCTCCATGACCAGGTCGACGGCGGGTACGGCGGTCCCGGTGTGCGGGTCGGCGAGCAGGAACTCCTCCTCGACGCCGACTGTCAGCAGGTCGGTTCCGCCCGATGCGGCGCTCCGCTCCCGCTCCGCCACTGAGCCACTCATCGTCACCACCGTCTCCTCCGGACCGCTCGCGGCACCGTGCCGCGTGGTCGAGGATCTGTTACCCACCGTGTCCGTTTCGGGAAACGTGCCGGTGGGCGTGTCGGCCGGTTCGCCCGTTCGGGGTACGCCGGCCGGGTCGGCCGGGCGCCGGACCGGTGTGCGCGCACGGACCCGCGGGGCGTGACACGGCGGGCTAGGGTGGCCGTGTGGCGGGGATGCTGGCGGTGCTGACGGGGGCGTGGGCGTACGCCCTCGCCCTGTTCGCCGACCGGCCGGCCGGGCTGCTCGCCGGTGCGGCGGTCGTCGCCGCGCTGCTGCTCGCCACCCTGCTCGCGCTGCGGGTCCGCGCGCTGCCCACGCCGCCCGGCACCCGGTTCGCCGCCGCGTTGCGTGCCCGCGCCCGCCGTCGCGGGGTGCCCCGGCAGGTCGACCCGGACGCGCCGGGCCGTCCGCGGCCCCGCGCACCCGGCCTGCGCCCCTCGGCCGCGTAGCCACCTCCCGGCCCGCGTCGGCGGGCCTCCCTCCCCGGCTTCCGCGGCCGATTCCGTCGTCATCCGTCCCGAGGTGCGGCACGTCGCCACCCGGGACACCCGGAATCGCCATCGAGGGGTCCACCCATGCTCGCCTTCGCACCGTTGCACTCCGCGGCCTCGGCCGCGGCCTCAGTCGTCACCTGGCTCGCCGACGTGCTCGCCCCGCTCACCGGCGGCGCCGCCACTGCGGCCGCCATCGTCCTGTTCACCGTCGCCGTCCGGCTGCTGATCTCGCCGCTGACGGTGGCCCAGATCCGCGGGGAGCGGCGCCGCACCGCGCTCGCCCCCGAGGTACGGGAACTCCAGCGTCGGTACGCCGACGATCCGGCCCGCCTCCAGAGCGAGCTGTTCGCGCTCTACCGCAACGCCGGGGCCAGCCCGGTCGCGGGCTGTCTGCCGGCGCTGTTGCAGGCGCCGTTCTTCCTGGTCATGTACCGCCTGTTCGCCACCGGTGACGGCGCGCCGCAGCTGCTGGGGGAGCGGCTCGCCGGCGTACCGCTGGGGTGGCACCTCGGCGACGGCCTGGCCGGCCCGGTGCCGCTGGTGTTCGGCGTGCTGCTGGCCGCGCTGCTCGCGCTGGCCTGGTGGTCGTCGCGGCGGATGCGCCGGGCGGCGGCCGCCACCGGCACGGTGGCCGGGACGCCGACCGAGGGTCCGGGCGCGGCGGTGCTCGGGCGGGTGCTGCCGCTGCTGCCTTACGGCACGGTGCTGGTGGCGCTCGTGGTGCCGCTGGCGGCGGTGCTCTATCTGGTCACCACCACCGCGTGGACGGCGCTGGAGCAGGTGGTGCTGCGTCGGCCGCAGCCGGCGGAGGCCATCGACAAGCGTTGACAAGTGCGGGGGCGGGCGCGTAGAAATCGCTCTCAGAGAGCGCTCTCCCGGACCCGTCCCCGCAGAGAGGCACCCCGAATGAACCCGATCCCGGCGGCTGCGGCCGCCTCCGCCACCGTGCCCCGATCACGCCGCCGGCTCGCCCTGGCCGCCGGCGTCCTCGCGCTCACCACAGCCCTCGCGGGCGTCTCGATGACCGCCCAGGCCGCGGTGCCCCCGACGCCGTCCGGGTGGAACCTGGTGTGGAGCGACGACTTCATCGGCTCCGCCGGCACGCTGCCCTCGTCCGCCAACTGGATCATCGACACCGGCACCAGCTATCCGGGTGGCCCGGCCAACTGGGGCACCGGCGAGATCCAGACCTACACGTCCAGCACCGCCAACCTGGCCCACGACGGCTCGGGCAACCTGCGCATCACGCCGCTGCGGGACTCCGCAGGCCGCTGGACCTCGGCCCGGATCGAGACGGTACGGGCGAACTTCAAGCCGCCGTCGGGCGGCGTGCTGGCCCTGGAGGGCCGGATCCAGATGCCGAATGTGACAGGCGCGGCGGCGTCCGGGTACTGGCCGGCGTTCTGGGCGCTCGGCTCGCCGTACCGGGGCAACTACCAGAACTGGCCGGGTATCGGCGAGTTCGACGTGATGGAGAACGTCAACGGGATCAACTCGGTCTGGGGCGTCCTGCACTGCGGCGTCGCGCCGGGCGGTCCGTGCGGGGAGTTCAACGGCATCGGCGCCTCCCGGGCCTGCCCGGGCAGCACCTGCCAGTCGGCGTTCCACACCTACCGGTTCGAGTGGGACGCCTCGGTCAGCCCGCAGCAACTGCGCTGGTACGTCGACGGCCAGCTCTTCCACACCGTCGGGCAGAACCAGATCGGTGAGCCGTACTGGAGTCAGATGACCAACCACGCCGGCTACTTCCTGCTGCTCAACGTGGCGATGGGCGGCGGCTTCCCGGACGGCGTGGCCGGCTCGGCGACGCCCACCGCCTCGACCGTGTCCGGCCGGTCGATGCTCGTCGACTACGTGGCCGTCTACACCCGCGGCGGCGGGAGCAACCCGTCGCCGACGCCGACCACGCCGCCGCCGGGCGGGGTACGCGACCCGTACGCGACGATCCAGGCCGAGTCGTTCAACGCGCAGAACGGCGTGCAGGTGGAGACGTGTTCCGAGGGCGGCCAGGACATCGGCTGGCTCGCCAACGGCGACTGGGCCCGCTACGACAACGTCGACTTCGGCTCCACGCCGCCGCGCGACTTCGTGGCCCGGGTCGCCTCGGGCGCGGCGTCCGGGGTGAGCGGGCTGGTGGAGGTCCGGGTGGACAGCCCGACCGCGCCCCCGATCGGCAGTTTCGCGGTGGGCAACACCGGCGGCTGGCAGACCTGGCGCTCGGTGCCGGGCAACGTCGGCGTGGTGACCGGTCGGCACACCGTCTACCTGACGTTCAGCAGCGGCCAGCCGTCCGACTTCGTCAACGTCAACTGGTTCACCTTCCGCCGCTGAGCGCGGCCGGGCGTGGCCCGGACCCACCGGTCCGGGCCGCGTCGAACCGGTGCTGGACAGAAACAGTTAACACTCCTAATAATAGGCGCACGTCGACGGTTGTGAATTCCTCTCCACCCCCGCCCGTCCCCTGGAGGACGCCGTGAGACTCCGCCCCCGCCTGGCGACGCTCGCCGCCGCGCTGACCACAGCAGTGGTCGCCGGTGCCCTGCTCGCCGCCCCGCCCGCCTCCGCCGCCACCGCGGCCTTCGTCCGCACCTCCAGCTGGAGCAGCGGGTACGAGGCCCGGTTCACCGTCACAAACGACAGCTCCGCCGCGATCTCCTCGTGGAACGTCCAGTTCGACCTGCCGTCCGGCAGCACGCTCGGCTCGTTCTGGGACGCCCGCCTGACCACCTCCGGCCAGCACGTCACCGCCGTCAACCAGTCCTGGAACGGCGCGCTCGCCCCGGGCGCCAGCACCAGCTTCGGCTTCGTCGTCAGCGGCACCGGCGACCCGGTGAACTGCACAGTGAACGGCGCCTCCTGCACCGGCGGCAACCCCGGCAACCCGGGCGCGCCCGCCACCCCCGGCGGCCTGCGGGTCACCGGCACCACCGCGTCCTCCGTCGCACTCGCCTGGAACGCCGTCTCCGGGACCGTCACCGGCTACCGCGTGTACGAGGGCAGCACCGTCAGGGCCACCGTCACCGGCACCTCGGCCACCGTCTCCGGGCTGGCCGCGTGCAGCGGGCACAGCTACACCGTGACCGCGTACAACGGCAGCGGCGAGTCGGCGAAGTCGGCGGCGGTCGCGGCCACCACGAGCGGCTGCACCGGTGGAGGCGGCGGTGTCATGGCCGCCGCGCCCTACCTCTACCCGGGCTGGGGCGACCCGCCCGCGCCCGCCACCGTGATGGGCGCGACCGGGATCAAGTGGTTCACCATCGCGTTCGTGCTCTCCGGCGGCGGCTGCACCCCGGCCTGGGACGGCACCGGGCCGCTGACGGGCGGCACGCACGCCGCCACCATCGCCGCGATCAAGGCGGCCGGCGGCGACGTCATCCCGTCCTTCGGCGGGTGGAGCGGCAACAAGCTCGGCCCGAACTGCTCGACCGCCGCTGCCCTGGCCGGCGCGTACCAGCAGGTCATCAATGCGTACGGGCTGAAGGCGATCGACATCGACATCGAGAACAGCGACGAGTTCGAGAACGAGGTGGTGCAGGACCGCATCCTGGACGCCCTGAAGATCGTCAAGCAGAACAACCCGGGGATCAAGACCATCATCACGTTCGGCACCTCGACCACCGGGCCGTCGTACTACGGCACCCGGCTGATCAACCAGGCCGCCGCGAAGGGCACCGGGATCGACGTGTTCACGATCATGCCGTTCGACTTCGGCGGCGGCGCGAACATGTACCAGAACACCGTGAACGCGGCCGAGGGCCTGAAGACCGCGCTGCGCAACGCGTTCGGCTGGTCCGACGCCACCGCGTACGCCCACATGGGCCTGTCCGGCATGAACGGCCTCTCCGACCAGCAGGAACTGACCTCGCCGGCCACGTGGACGCAGATCCGCGACTGGGCCAAGGCCCGCGGCCTGGCCCGGTTCACGTTCTGGTCGGTCAACCGGGACCGGCCCTGCCCCGGCGGCGGCGTGGTCGCAAACTGCTCCGGCATCGCGCAGAACACCTGGGAGTTCACCGGCATCACCGCGGGCTTCTGAGCCCGCGCGGCGGTCAGCGCCCGGTGGTCACCGACTGCCGGGCGCGCCGCCGGCGCACCTTCTTCACCGCCCAGCTCACGATCATGAAGCCGAAGACGGCGAAGATCGCGTAGTTGAACCACTGGCTGTACCTGTCGACGTCCTCCCACCGCGACCCGAGGGCGAACCCCGCGCCGACGATCAGGGCGTTCCACACGCCGCTGCCGAGCGTGGTGAGCAGGATGAACTCGCCCAGCGGCATCCGGTTGGCGCCGGCCGGGATCGAGACCAGGCTGCGCACCACAGGCACCACCCGGCCGATCAGCACCGCCCACCGGCCGTGCCGCTCGAACCAGCGGTCGGCCTTCTCCAGATCCTCCAGGTCGACCAGCGGGATGTGGTCCAGCCAGCGCTTGAGCCGGTCCTCTCCGAGCGCCGCGCCCAGCCAGTAGAGCACCAGCGCGCCGATCAGCGAGCCGACTGTCGCGGCGACCACGATCACCACCACGTTGAACCGCCCCTCGGCGGACAGGTAGCCGGCCATCGCCAGCACGATCTCGCTCGGGATCGGCGGGATGATGCTCTCCAGCGCCACCAGCAGCGCCACACCGACCGCGCCGAGCGAGTCGATCACGCTCGCCACCCAGCCGGTCAGCCCGGTGAACTGGTTCGGGTCGACGTCCTGGGCCAGGGCCATGTCGGTCCTTCCACGCGAGAGCCGGAGATCCGAAGGTTTTACCCGGACCGGCCGGTGTCACACCTGTGACTCAGCCCTCGGGGTGCAGCGCGGCGTCCGCCGGACCCCGCCGCCAGCCGGTGAAGCGGACCAGCAGCCCGCCCCGGCTGGGCGAGCAGCAGTACGGGCCGGCCGACGCCTCCGCCGCCGGGTCGAGCGGCGCGACGCGCACCAGCCGCCACGGCTCGTCCGCGCACCGGGCCCGTACGGTGAGCGCGTCCCCGGCCCGGCTCACCCGGACCGTCACCTCCCGGCCCGACCACTGCGGCACCGGCGCCACCGACCAGTCGGAGAACTCGTCCGTGACCACGGCGCCCACCTGCGGCGCGCCGTCGCTCACCTCCACCCCGGCCTTGGTCCACCGCCGGTCGTCCACCCGCACCAGCACGCCGGCCTGGTCGAACTGGGCCGTGTAGTCGAGGACGAACGACACCTCCACGGCGCTGTCCACGCCGAACGGCGCGAGCAGCGCCGAGCCGTCGTCGTGCACGAAGCCGTAGCTGGTGCGCCGCCAGAAGTCGCTGCCGCCGTGCGGCTCGACCAGCAGGCCGCCGCCGTCTACCGGCTCGGCCCGCTCCGGCGGGTTCAGCCAGGTGCCGGCGGACCAGTCGTACGCCTCCTCGCTCATCGGAGCACCGTACCGGGTTTGCCGTCGCGCGCGTTCGGAGAAGTAGTCCTCGCATGGGTGACAGGTGGTATCAGGAGGCGGTCGTCTACTGCCTCGACGTCGACACGTACGCGGACTCCGACGGCGACGGGGTGGGTGACTTCCAGGGGCTGATCGGCCGGCTGGACTACCTGGCCCGGCTCGGCGTGACCTGCCTGTGGCTCAACCCGATCCATCCCTCGCCGAACAAGGACGACGGGTACGACGCCACCGACTTCTACAACGTCGACCCGCGGCTGGGCACGCTCGGCGACTTCGCCGAACTGCTGCACCAGGCGAGTAACAGGGGCATCCGGGTGATCATCGACCTGGTGGTCAACCACACCTCGGACCAGCACCCGTGGTTCCAGTCCGCCCGCTCGTCGCCGGACTCGCCGTACCGGGACTGGTACGTCTGGGCCGACCACGAGCCGGCCGACCGCCACCAGGGCATGGTGTTCCCGGGCGAGCAGCACGAGACGTGGACCTACGACCGGACCGCCAAGGCGTGGTACTACCACCGCTTCTACAAGTTCCAGCCGGACCTGAACATCGAGAACCCGAAGGTCCGCGCGGAGATCAAGAAGATCACCTCGTTCTGGCTCCAGCTCGGCGTCTCCGGCTTCCGGATGGACGCGGTGCCGTTCATCATCGAGCGCACCGAACCGGGCAACCCGAACTCGCCGAAGGACTTCGACTTCCTCACCGATCTGCGTCAGCACGTGCAGTGGCGGCGCGGCGACTCGGTCCTGCTGGCCGAGGCGAACGTCGAGCCGGACGAGCTGCCGGTCTACTTCGGCGACGGCAGCGGCTCGGGCAACCGGATCCACATGCTGTTCGACTTCATGCTCAACGGCCGGCTGATGCTCGCCCTGGCCCGCGAGGACCCGGAGGTGATCATCGAGGCGTTGCGCGACACCCCGAAGCTGCCCACCGGCGGCCAGTGGGCCACGTTCCTGCGCAACCACGACGAGATCGACCTGTCCCGGCTCACCGCGGACCAGCGCAACGACGTGCTGGCGAAGTTCGGTCCGGACGAGAACATGCAGCTCTACGGCCGGGGCATCCGCCGTCGGCTCGCGCCGATGCTGGGCAACGACCGCCGGCACATGGAGCTGGCGTACTCGCTGCAGTTCTCGCTGCGCGGCACGCCGGTGCTGCGCTACGGCGAGGAGATCGGCATGGGGGAGGACCTGACGCTGGACGGGCGCGACGCGATCCGCACCCCGATGCAGTGGTCCTACGCGGACAACGCCGGCTTCTCCACCGCGGAGCCGGAGAAGCTGGTCCGCCCGGTGATCGACAAGGGTGAGTACGGCTACCAGAACGTCAACGTGACCGCCCAGCGCAAGGACCCGCGGTCGCTGCTCGGCTGGTTCGAGCGGATGATCCGGACGCTGCGGGAGGCGCCGGAGACCGGCTCGGGCAGCACCACCCACATCGACGTGCCGATGCCCCCGGGCGTGCTCGCGCACCGTGCCGACGGGCGTACCGGGACCATGGTCTTCCTGCACAACCTGGGGACCGAGGACGTGGAGGTGGACCTGAGCAAGCTGGCGCCGGAGGCGGACCTGCCGATCGACGTGCTCAACGACCGCAACTACGAGGACGTGGGCAAGCTCGACCGGCTCAAGCTCGCCGGGTACGGCTACCGGTGGATCCGGCTCTGCCGGGGCCACGAGCGGTAGGGGGCGCCTACCGGCGGGTTAAGCTCCTTCGATCGAGCCACAAGTTACCGGGAGGTAAGCATGTCGGAGGAGCCCCGCGTCGCCATCGTGACCGGAGCCGCGCGCGGCATCGGGGCGGCGACCGCCCGACGGCTGGCGGCCGACGGCATGGCCGTCGCCGTGGTCGACATCGACGAGTCCGCCACCAAGGAGACGGTGGACGCCATCGGCTCGGCCGGCGGCCGGGCGCTCGGCGTCGGTGCCGACGTGTCCGACCGGGCCCAGGTCGAGGCGGCCGTGGAGCGGATCGCCGCCGAACTCGGCGCACCGACCGTCCTGGTCAACAACGCCGGCGTGCTGCGCGACAACCTGCTGTTCAAGATGACCGACGGCGACTGGGACACGGTCATGGGCGTGCACCTGCGCGGGGCGTTCCTGTTCAGCCAGGCCGCGCAGAAGCACATGGTCGAGGCGAAGTGGGGCCGGATCGTCAACCTGTCCAGCACGTCCGCGCTCGGCAACCGGGGCCAGGCGAACTACTCGGCCGCCAAGGCCGGTCTCCAGGGCTTCACCAAGACGCTGGCGATCGAGCTGGGCCCGTTCGGGGTGACTGTCAACGCGGTCGCGCCGGGCTTCATCGTCACCGACATGACCGCCGCCACCGCGGCGCGGATGAAGGTCGACTTCGACGACCTCCAGAAGCACGCCGCAGCCGAGATCCCGGTCCGCCGTCCCGGCCGCCCGGAGGACGTCGCGCACACCATCTCGTTCCTGGCCAGCGAGGGCGCGTCCTTCGTGTCCGGCCAGGTCATCTACGTCGCCGGCGGTCCGAAGGACTGACCGGCCCGACCCGGCGCGGGCCCGCTCAGGCGGGGTCGCGCCGGGTGCGCCAGAGCCAGAACAGGCCGAGCACCGGCAGCACCAGCGGCACGTAGCCGTAGCCGCTGCCGAAGTCGGACCAGACCGTCTCGTCCGGGAACAGCTCCTTGTCGGCGATGCTCAGCACGCCCACCCCGAGCACGCCGACCAGTTCGACCGTGCAGCAGGCGAGCGCGACCCGGCGGCCGGCGTGCCCGGCCCGGGCCAGCCCGACCGCCGCCACGATGTAGATCAGCGCGGCGACCGCGGAGAGCAGGTACGCCACCGGCGCCTCGTCGAACTTCGTGGCGATCTGCAAGCTCGCCCGCGAGGTCGCGGCGATGGCGAAGACGATGTAGACGGCGATCAGCAGCCGGCCCGGGCCGCGGTTGGTGGCGCGCTGCTCGTTCGCGGTCGTCGGGTCAGCCACCGAGGACCTCCCAGGTCTGCTGGAGCCGTACCGCCACCACCGGCGTGACCAGGCAGATCGCGCAGACGATGCCGGAGCCCCAGCGGGTCGGCTCCATCCGGGCCAGCACCCAGGCCAGCGGCGGCAGGCAGACGAGCGTCGCCAGGTACCCGAAGAACGCGCCCGGCTCGCCCGGTCGCTCCCCGCCGCCGAGCGCGACGAGAGCCGTCACGGTGAGCGCGAGCAGCGCCACCTCCAGCACGGCCAGGCCGGCGAACTGGATCCGGTCCGGCGGCCGGTGGCGTACCGCCGCCACCAGGGCCCAGACGGCGACCGCCAGCGAGATCACGATCGCGACCGTGGCGAGCGGCCCGTCCACCGGGGAGGCGGAGGCGGCCGCCGCGCTGGTCGTCGACACGGTGTCGTTCACCGGCACAGCCTACTAACCGGTGTAGTAGCGGCTCGCCCGCCGGGTCGGGGCGCGCCGGACGGGCCGGGGGACTAGCGTGGATCACGGTCCCGGCGTACGCCGGTGGCGGACGTCGACGGCAGGGGGTCGGGGTGCGGTTCGGGTTGTTCGGCACCGGTTACTGGGCGGCGGAGACGCATGCCGCGGCCATCGAGGCGCACCCGCGGGCACGGCTCGCCGGCGTCTGGGGGCGCAACCCGGCGAAGGCGGAGGAGCTGGCCACCCGGCACGGCGTACCGGTCTTCACCGACGTGGACGCGCTCATCGACGCCTGCGACGCGGTCGCCGTGGCGCTTCCGCCGGACGTGCAGGCCGACATCGCCGTCCGGGCCGCCACCGCCGGGCGGCACCTGCTGCTGGACAAGCCGCTGGCGCTCGACCTCGACGACGCCGACCGGGTGGTCGACGCGGCACAGGCGTCCGGGGTGGCGTCGGTGGTCTTCTTCACCCAGCGCTTCCACCCGAACGTCACCGGGTTCCTCGCCTCGACCGCCGCGGCGGGTGGCTGGCAGCACGCCCGCGCCACCATGTTCGCGTCGATCTTCCAGCCCGGGAACCCGTACGGCGACTCGACCTGGCGGCGGGAGCGCGGCGCGCTGTGGGACATCGGCCCGCACGCCCTGTCGCTGATCCTGCCGGTGCTCGGCCGGGTCACCCGGGTCGCCGCGATGGACGGCCCGAGCGGTCTGGTGCACCTGCTGCTCACCCACGACGGCGGCGCGACCAGCTCGCTCTCGCTCACCCTGGACGCGCCGTCCGAGGCGGTCACCCGGGACTTCGTCTTCTTCGGCGAGAACGGCACCGAGACCGTCCCGCCCGGCGACGGCAGCGCGCTCCAGGCGTTCGGCGCTGCGCTCGACCAGTTGCTGGAGGAGGTCGACGCGGGCACCCGCGACCACCGCTGCGACGTGCGGTTCGGCCGCGAGGTGGTGGCGGTGCTGGACGCCGCGCAGACCGCCCGGGCGCAGGGACGCACCGTCGACCTGTAGGAAACCGGTCGCTCGGGCTGGACCCGGTCGTTAGCGTGGCGGCATGTTCACGCATGCCCTGATCCGCGTGGCCGCCGCGCCGGCCGCGTACGGGCTCCTCCTGGACGCCCGTCCGCGGTTCCGGCGCCCGGCCCTGGCCGGCCGGTACGCCGCCCGCGTCTGACCCGACCGCCGGTTCCCGACCCGCCCCGAGGGGCGCCGGTCGTGCCACCTCGCCGAGGTGGCGGTACCCGTGGTTCGTCCACGCCACCTCGCCGAGGTGGCCCTCTCAGGCATGCGCCGCGTCCCGGCCACCGTCCAGGGTCGTCCGAGTCCCGATCCGCTCGGACCGCCCGCCCGATCCGCCCCACGCCGCCTCGACGGCGGGGGACACCAGCGCAGCGGTCCGTACCCGTCGCCGTCCGGCGACAGACAGGACGAACCCGTGGCGCCCCGCCGAACCACCGCACGCGACCGGTCCCGTCGCGTACTGTCCCAGAACTTCCTCGCCGACCCGGCCGCCGTCGCGCGGATGGTCCGCGCGGTCCGGCCCGGCCCGGACGACCTGCTGCTGGAGGTCGGCGCCGGTCGCGGCCGGCTGACCCGGCCGCTCGCCGCGCGGTGCGGGCGGCTGATCGCGTACGAGGTCGACCCGGCCGTGCTGCCCGAGCTGACAGCGGCCTGCGCTCCGCTGCCGAACGTCGAGGTACGGGCGGCCGACTTCCTGGCCGCGCCCCCGCCCGCCGGGCCGTTCTCGGTGGCTGGCAACATCCCCTGGTCGCTCACCGCGGCGGTGGTCCGCTGGTGCCTGGCCGCACCAGGGTTGCGTGTCGCGACGCTGCTCACCCAGCTCGACTACGCCCGTAAGCGCACCGGCGACCACGGCCGGTGGAGCCGGCTCACCGTGCTCACCTGGCCCGAACACCACTGGCGGCTGGCCGGGCGGGTGCCCCGGGCCGCGTTCCGGCCGGTGCCGGGGGTGGACGGGGGCATTCTGCGGCTGGAGCGCCGGACGACGCCACTCGTGGCACCGGCGATGCTGCCCGCGTACCGGCGGATGGTGGAGCTGGGCTTCGGCGGAGTCGGCGGCTCGCTCGCGGCCTCGCTGCGCGCGGGCCATCCCCGGCCGCGGGTCGACGGCGCGTTGCGGGCCGCGCGGATCGCGCCGGACACCCCGGTCGGGCTGGTCTGGCCGGAACAGTGGCTGGTGCTGTTCCGGTTGCTGCACGCGCCGCTCAACCGGCGAGCGTGACCAGCGCCTCGACCAGTTCGGCCGGGGTGTCGAACTCCTCGGCCGGCAGCGTGCGCAGCCGCTGGAGCGTCTCGGTGCTGGCTCCGTTCTCCTGGCCCCAGCGGACCAGGTCCTCCCGGGAGACCGGGTAGTCCAGCCCGGCCAGGAACTCCTGCAACTGCGCGCCGGTGACGGTCATGCCGCTCGGCTACCCGCTGGGCCCGGCGGCATGCCCGCTGCCGCCGGGCCGCGGTTGCGGTTTGTCCCGGCGGGCCCCGGGTAGCCGCGGACATGCTGGTACAGCGGCTCGGCGCGCCGAGCGACTTCGACCCCTTGCTGGACCGCGTACGGGACGCCCGGGTGGTGATGATCGGCGAGGCGACGCACGGCAGCTACGACTACTACCGGCTGCGGGAACAGCTGACCCGGCGGCTCATCGCCGAACAGGGGTTCGACTTCGTGGCGGTGGAGGGGGACTGGCCGGACTGCGACCGGGTGCACCGGTCGGTGGTCGGCGCGCCGGGCGGGCTGGCCGATCCGCTCGTCGCGCTGGAACGGTTCGAACGCTGGCCGACCTGGATGTGGGCGAACGCCGAGGTGGCCCGCTTCTGCCGCTGGCTGCGGGCGTGGAACCTGGACCGCCCCGAGGGGGAGCGGGCCGGCTTCCACGGGCTGGACGTGTATTCCCTCTGGGAATCGATGCAGGCCATCTTCGACTACCTCGGTGAGGAGGATCCGGCCTCGCTGGAGGCCGCCCAGGAGGCGTACCGCTGCTTCGAGCCGTACGGCAAGCGACCCGAGGAGTACGGGATGGCCAGCCGGTTCGTCTCCGCCCGGTGCGAGGAGGAGGTGGTCCGGCTGCTGGCGCGTACCCGGGAGCAGGCCGCCGCGGACGGCCCGGACCGCTTTTCGGCCTGGCAGAACGCGGAGGTGGTGGCCGGCGCGGAGCGGTACTACCGGGCGATGGTCGGTGGCGGCCCCGAGTCGTGGAACGTCCGCGACGTCCACATGGCCGACACGCTCGACCGGCTGCTCGACCGGTACGGGCCGGACTCGCGGGGCATCGTGTGGGCGCACAACACGCACGTCGGCGACGCCCGGGCCACCGACATGGCGGCGGACGGCATGGTCAACATCGGGCAGCTGGGCCGGGAACGGCACGGCCGGGACGCGGTGGCGCTGATCGGCTTCGGCAGCTGGCACGGCAGCGTGGTCGCCGCGCCGCGCTGGGGCTCACCGGCCGAGACGATGGTGGTGCCGCCGGCTCGGGAGGGTTCGGTGGAGCACCGGCTGCACGAGCTGATGCCGGACCGGGCGGTGCTCGTGTTCGGCGGCGACGACCAGCCGGAGTGGGTGACCGGCGAGGCGGACCACCGGGCCATCGGGGTGGTGTACGACCCGAGCTTCGAGTCCTGGGGCAACTACGTGCCGACCCGGCTGGGCGAGCGCTACGACGCGTTCATCTGGTGCGACGAGACGACCGCGCTGCACCCGCTGCCGGCGTGCGTGACGCCGGGCGAGATGGAGACGTACCCGGCGGGTGTGTGACGGGTGGGGCCCCGCGCGGCCCCACCCGCACCGATCACACGTTCGCGTGCTGCTTCTCGGCGAGGTGGGCGCGCAGGCCCTCACCCTCGACGTCCACGTTGGGCAGGATCTTGTTCAGCCAGCGCGGCAGCCACCAGGCGGCGTTGTTCAGCAGCGACATCACCGCCGGCACGATCGTCATCCGGACCACGAACGCGTCGATGGCGACACCGATCGCGAGCGCGAAGCCCATCGACTTGATGATCGGGTCCTCCAGGAACACGAAGCCGCCGAACACCGAGATCATGATGAGCGCGGCGGCGGTGACCACCCGGGCGCCGTGCCCCATGCCGTTGATGGTGGCCTGCTGGGCGGTGTCGCCGTGCACGAAGTCTTCGCGCATCCGGGAGACCAGGAAGACCTCGTAGTCCATAGCCAGGCCGAACAGGATGCCGATGAGCAGGATCGGCAGGAAGCTGACCAGCGGGGCCGGCGTGTCCAGGCCGACCAGGTCGGCCAGGTGGCCCTGCTGGAACACCGCGACGGTGATGCCGAACGTGGCCGCCACGGTGAGCAGGAAGCCGAGCGCCGCCTTGACCGGCACCAGGATCGACCGGAACACCAGCATCAGCAGCAGGATCGACAGGCCCACCACCAGCAGCAGGTAGACCGGCAGCGCGTCGGAGAGTTTCTCCGACACGTCGATGCCGACCGCGGTGACGCCGGTGAGCAGCACGTCGGCGTTCTGGATGCCGGAGACCTGCTTGCGGATGTCATGCACCACCGTCTCGGTGGCCTCGTCGGTCGGTCCGGTCTTCGGGATCACCCCGATCAGCGCGGTACGCCCCGACGGGTCGACCTGCGGCGGGGCCACGGCCAGCACCCCGTCGGTCTTCTGGACCAGCGCGGTCACCTGCGGGATGGCGGCCTGGGTGTCCTGCGGCGAGTCGGCGGTCACCACGACCGCGAGCCGGCCGGTGAAGCCGGGGCCGAAGCCCTCACGGATCAGGTCGCTGCTGACCCGGGCGGGGGTGCCCTCGGCGGCGGCGGAGGCGTCCGGCAGCGCCAGGCGCATGTCCTGGGCCGGGATCGCGAGCAGGCCGAGGCCGAGCAGCCCGACCAGGATCACCGGGATGCGCAGCTTGGTCACCCACCGCGCCCAGCGGAAGCCGAAGCCGGAGCGGTCCTCGGAGCCGGTGGTCGGGTCCTCGACCGCCTTGCGGTCACGCAGCTTGCGCGGCAGCACCTTGTGGCCGGCGAAGCCGAGCAGCGCCGGGGCCAGCGTGATCGCCACCAGTACGGCGATCGTGACGGTGCCGGCGGCGGCCAGGCCCATCACGGTGAGGAACGGGATGCCCACCACGGCCAGGCCGGCGAGCGCCACCACGACCGTCGCGCCGGCGAAGACCACAGCCGAGCCGGCGGTGCCGACCGCGCGACCGACCGCCTCCTCCGGGGAGAGCCCGTCGAGGAGGTTCTGCCGGTGCCGGGAGGTGATGAACAGCGAGTAGTCGATGCCGACCGCGAGGCCGAGCATCAGCGCCAGGATCGGCGCGGTGCTGGTCAGCTCGACCGCGCCGCTGAGCGCGAACAGACCGGCCATGCCGACGCCGACGCCGATGAGCGCGTTCAGCATGGTCATGCCGGCCGCCACGAGCGAGCCGAACGTGATCACCAGGACGATCGCCGCGACCAGCACGCCGATCGCCTCGGTCGAGCCGACCTCCGGCTCGGCGTTCAGCACCTCGCCACCGGGGGCGATCTGCCAGCCCTGCGCCTCGGCCTGCGCGCCGACCTTCTCGTACGCGTCGCGCTGCTCGTCGGTGACCTCGTCCGCGCCGCCGGCGAACTGCACCTGGACCAGCGCGTACCGGCCGTCCGGGGTGAGCGCCTGCGCCTGGTACGGGTCGACCGCGCCGACCACGCCGGGCAGCGTGGCCGCCTCCTCGGTGACCTGCTTGACCACCGCCTGTCCGGCGGGTGAGGTCAGCGCGCCGTCCTGCGGCGCCTTGATCGCGATGGTGCCGGTGGCGCCGCTGGCCGCCGGGAAGCGGTCGGCGAGCAGGTCGATCGCCTTCTGCGACTCGGTGCCCGGCATGGTGAAGTTGCTCGCCGTCGGGCCCCGCAGCGTGGCCGCGGCCAGGCCGAGGCCGACGAGTACGACGAGCCAGACGACGGCGACGAGTCGCCGCCGGCGCAGGGATGCCCGGCCGAGCCGGTACAGCAGGGTCGCCATGGACCTTCCTTGTCCTCGCAGGTTCGGTTCAGGTGGTGACTTCGAGCGCGCGGTACGCCACGGCGAGCAGCGCGGGTCGCAGCTGTTCGTCGGGGATGTCCAGGAACTCACCGCAGGTCTCGGCGATGCCGGCGAGCACGACGAGCGCCGCGACGCGGGCCTCCGGACGGTCGGAGAAGCCGGAGAAGGCGGCGATGAGTTGTTCGGAGATCTGCTGGATGTGGGCGAACGCGGGCTGCTGGAGCAGGTCGGGGAACTCGCCCCGGAGCAGCGCGATCTCCCGGCGGAAGCGGACCGCCAGGTCGACGAAGCCGTCCGCCGCGACGCGTTGGGCCTCGGCGCCGGTGTGCGCGGCGATGCGGACGTCCAGCTCCTCCAGCATCGTGATGGCCGGGGCCATCAGCTCGCAGAGCAGGGCGTCCTTGCTGGCGAAGTGGTAGAGCACCGTGGCCTTGGAGCAGCCGACGTCGCGGGCGATGTCCTGCAGCGAGGTGCCCTTGTATCCGGTGACGGCGAACCGGCGAGCGGCGGCGGCCAGCAGCTCGTCGTGGGTGGCGGTGGTGGGTCGCGCCATGTCCTCCAGCATGCCTGACCGATCGGTCAGGTGCTGACCGATCGGTCAGATCCGCCGCGTGGCGTTCGCCACAACGGCCTGTTTCCGCAGGTCAGGCCGGTGGGCCGCCGTGCCGCCGGTCGTACTCGGCCCGGGCCGCGCTGATCGCCTCGCGGTGCCGCTCGGCCCAGCTCGTCAGCGCCACCAGCGAGTCGTACAGCTCGCGGGCCATCGGGGTGGCCGTGTACTCGACCTTCGGCGGCACGCAGGGGTGGACGTGCCGGTCCAGCAGCCCGTCCCGCTCCAGGTTGCGCAGCGTCAGTGTGAGCATCCGGCGGCTGATCCCCTCCACCCGGCGCTCCAGCTCGGTGAAGCGGACCGGGCCGGCCGAGGCGGCGATCAGGATGCCGATGGCCCACTTGCCGCCCACCCGGTCCAGCGCCTCCCGGACGGTGCAGGCGCTGGCCTGCCCCGCCGCGTCCGGTCCGCACCGGTCCGCCTCCGCCTCACCCACGCCCCCGATCGTCGCAGGTGCCGGCCGGTACGGCGCGCCGGGCGCCGTGTCGGGGTTGCCGAGCCGGGCCCGGCCCGGGAAGGTGGTCCGATGGGTGCCGCCGACGAGACCCGGGCCGGAGTGTCGCTGACCAACCTCGACCAGCCGCTGTTCGACGGCGCCGGGGCGACCAAACGCGACCTCGTCGACTACCTCGACGCCGTGTGCGACCGGATCCTGCCGGAACTGCGGGACCGGCCGCTGTCGGTGCTGCGGGTGCGGCCCGGCCAGGAGCCGTTCATGCAGAAGAACCTGCCGAAGTACACGCCCGACTGGGTCCGCCGGACCGAGGTGTGGGCGGAGGCGTCGCACCGGCGGATCTCGTACGCCCTCTGCGACGACCGGCGGACGCTGCTCTGGTTCGCCAACCAGCGCGCCGTGGAGTACCACCCGACGCTCGCTCCTGCCGGGCAGGCCGAGCACCCGACCCACCTGGTGCTCGACCTCGATCCGCCGGAGGGGGACGCGTTCGGCGCCGTGGTGCGGGTCGCGCTGCTGGTGCGGCAGGCGCTCGCCGACGCCGGGCTGGCCGGCGCGGTGAAGACGAGCGGCGCCAAGGGGGTGCACGTGATCGTGCCGGTGGACCCGGCCACCACGGCGGAGGAGGCCGCCGCCGCGACCCGGGCGCTCGCCGCCCGTACCGAACGGCTCGACCCGGCGGCCGCGACCACCGCGTTCATCGTCGCCGACCGCGGTGGCCGCGTCTTCGTCGACTCCACCCGGGCGTACGGCGCGACAGTGGTGGCTGCCTACAGCCCTCGGATCCGGCCCGGCGCCCCGGTGTCGTACCCGGTGGGCTGGACCGACCTGGAGGCGGCGAGCCCGGCCGACTTCACCGTGCGGACCGTGCCCGCGCTGCTCGGTGACCGGGATCCCTGGGCGGAGGCGCTGCCCGCGCCGCAGCGCCTGCCGACGGACCTGGTCGAGCAGGGCCGGACCATCCCGGTGGCCCGGGTCCAGGCGATGCACGAGGGTAAGCGCCGCGCGAAGGCCCGCCGCGAGGCCGGGTGACGCCGCGCCGCGTCAGCGGCGCCGGGTTGCCGTCGCCGGTGGGCGCTTGCCCCAGGTGAACGCGATCAGCACCACGGCCAGGGCCCAGCTGACGATCATCGTCCAGATCGGGCGGGTCTCGGTGGCCGCGCCGACGAACCCGCCGATCGCGTAGCTGACCAGGCAGAGCAGACCGGTCGCGGCGAGGCGCCCGGCCGCGCTGCGGCCCTCCGGCTCGAACACCCAGTCGGCGATGCCCTTCGTGGTGCGCAGCACGGTGCCGGTCTGGTACGACGTGGCGGTCTGCACGCCGAACGTGCGGACGACGAGCCCGCCGAGGATGCCGACCGGGAAGGCCAGCAGCGCGGTCAGGATCGTGCGCTCGGTCAGCGAGTCGCGCCCCGAGTCGAGGGACCGGTCCACCACTCCCCAGAGCACGAGCAGCGCCAGCATGGCGAGCAGTTCCATGCCCGGCGGGGTGAGTGGACCGGCCGGACGGAGGCGGCGGATCCCGGCGCCGAGCAGGCCGCCGAGACCGAACGCGACAAGCGACGCCACCGCGGCCGGCCAGGGCGGAAAGTGATCGGCGGCCCCCATTCCGACGAACGCCACATTGCCGGTCTGAATACCCACGAACACCTTGTACCTGAGGAACGAGAACGCGTCGACAACACCGGCGAGGCCGGTGGCGAGCGCAAGTGCCAGAAACGGTACGTGGAAGTCGTATTCCCCCACCCGCCAGCGATCCTCAGCGTTGTTGGACATTGCCCTCCCTACCCCTGGATGCACCCGTGAAACCGTTACGACGCGCGCTGCGCGCAAGTGCCGGGAAAAGGGTTTCCTGTCGTTTCCGGTGAATGGCGCGATCGCGTTATTCACCATCGGCATCCGGTTCGGCAGCATCGCAATTGCGTCTCGACGGCGAGACTCGAAGCCGAAGGAGGTCGAGCGCATGTTCGTGCTCCCCGTCGCCAGAATCCGCGTCACGTTCTATTCGATCGCGGCGCTGGCCGTCGCCGGAGTCGCCACTGATGCTCCGTTCTGGAGCATCGCGGCGTCGCTGTTCCTCTGTGTCGCGATTCCGCTCGCGGTGGCCATTCAGAGCCCGGAGCACCTGCGGGCGTTGTTCGTCCCGTCCCGGGCCACCGAGCCGGCGGCCCTCACCCGGAAGGACATCCGTCATGCCCAGATCCACTGACCCCGTCGGCAAGGGATCGGCGAAGGACCACTCGATGGTCGGCACGGTTCCGCGCAACCCGGCGATCGACGACACCCACCCGGACCTGGTGAACCCGCCGTCGACCGACCACGGCCTCATGCCGAACCTGGTGTTCCCGTTCTCGCTGGCCCACACCCGCCGGGAGAGCGGCGGCTGGACCCGGGAGGTCACGAACCGCCTGCTGCCGATCGCCCATGACCTGGCGATCGTGAACATGAAGCTCGACCCCGGCGCCTACCGGGAACTGCACTGGCACATCCAGTCCGAATGGGCCTTCATCCTGTCCGGCAGTTGCCGGATCGCCGCGGTGGACCAGGAGGGCCGCAACTTCCTGGAGGACGTCAAGGCGGGTGACCTCTGGTATTTCCCGGCCGGCATCCCGCACTACATCCAGGCCCACGACGAGGGCGTGGAGTTCCTGCTCGTCTTCGACGACGGCTGCTACTCCGAGGACGGAACGTTCCAGGTCACGGACTTCTTCGCGCACGTGCCGAGGGAGGTCATCGCCAAGAACTTCGGCTGGACGATGCAGCAGATGGCCAACTTCCCGCCCGAGTCGGAACGCTACATCTTCCCGGGCCAGAGCCCGCCACCGCTGGCCGAGGACCGGGTGTTCAGCCCCACCGGCGACGTGCCCCGCACGTTCAAGCACAGCCTGCTCGCCCAGACACCGGAGAAGTTCGAGGGCGGCAGCGTACGGATCGCCGACTCGAGCAACTTCGCCGCGGCGGTCACCACCACCGCCGCGCTGGTGGAGATCGAACCCGGCGCGATGCGGGAACTGCACTGGCACCCCAACGGCGCGGAGATGCAGTACGTCATCTCGGGCAAGGGGCGGATGGGTGTCTTCGCGAACCACGCCACGGCCCGCACCTTCAACATGGAGACCGGCGACGTCGGCTACGTGCCGATCTCGATGGGCCACTACATCGAGAACATCGGCGACAAGCCCTTCGTCTACCTGGAGCTGTTCCGGACCGCGAAGTTCGAGGACGTGTCACTCGCGCAGTGGCTGGCGAACATCCCGCCGGAGGTGGTCGCCGACACGATCAACGTGCCACGCGAGCTGGTCGAGGCGCTTCCGAAGACGAAGAGCCCGCTGCAGCGGCACTGAGAACGACGCTGAGCGCGGACGCCGCAGGGGCGTCCGCGTTCAGCCGTCCTCCCGGGACTCCCAGACCAGCGCCAGCTCCACCCGGTTGTGGACACCGAGCTTCGCGTAGATCGAGCGCAGGTGGGTGTCGACGGTGTGGAACGAGACGAACAGGTCCCGGGCCGCCTCCCGCTTCGTCATGCCGACCGCGAGCAGTTCGGCCACCCGTACCTCGGCGGGTGTCAGCGCGGCCACGGCCGGACGGCGGGCCTCGTCGCCTGCCGGGCCGTCGTGCTCCCGTGTCCCGCCGGCACCCATCCGGGTGTACATCGCGTCGGCCTCGGCCAGCAGGTCGAACGTCTCGGCCGACGGCAGCCCGGGCGACCGCGCCAGGTCGTACAGCGCGTCGGCCAGGGCCGGCCGGGCGGAGGTGGTGCGCAGCAGCCGTACCGCCGCGCGCAGCGCCGCCGGATCGCCGGTCAGCAGCCCGTCGGCCTGGTGCGCCACCCCGCGCCAGAGCGCGTTGTTCGCCGTCCCGGCGGCCCGTTTCAGGTGGTCGGCGAGGGCCTCGGCCCGCTGCCGGTCGCCCAGTGCCAGCGCCGCGCGGAGCAGTCTCGGGCCGTGGTGCGGCACCAGCAGCAGGGGAGCCACCGAGCGGTCCGGCATGGCGAAGGCGGCGCGCAGCAGCGCGGCGTGCCGGCCCGGTTCCGGGTCGCCGGCGGCGGCGCAGCCGAGCCGGAACCACTGCATCTCGTCCGGCCAGCCCACGGCGGGGCGTTCCCCGGCGAGCAGTTCCCGGGCGGCGGCCACCTCACCCCGGCGCAGCAGCACCTCCACGACCGTGGCGAGCAGGTCCACCCGGGCCTGCGCCGGCAGGGCGCCACCGCGTCCGGTGAGCGCGAGACGGGCCCGGACCTCGGCCTCGGCCAGCTCACCGGTGGTCAGCCGCAGGACGCAGTCCAGCGCGGTCACCAGCGGCTGCGCCACCGCACCGAGCGTGTCGATCTCCGTGGCCGCGCTGTCGAGCGCGGTCGCCGCGTCGACGTACCGGCCGAGCGCGATCTGGTTCGCCACCCGGTCGACGCGCAGGAAGATCGCCTGGGTGCGGGCGGTGGGCTCGCCCGCGTCCACCTCCCGGAGGATCCGCGCGGCGTGGGGCAGGTCGCCGGTGGCGCTGGCCCGGGACGCGTGCGCCAGGGCCAGCCGGATGCCGCCGCCGGGGGAGGGGCTGCGTTCGTGGGCCCGCTCCGCCGCCGCCACCAGCTCGGCGGCGTCGGGGTGCCCGAACCGGGCCGCCTGCGACGCCAGCATGGTGAGCGTCCAGCTCCGCCCGGCCGCGTCCAGTTCCTGGTTGAGCGCCCGACCGAGGTACGTCAGGGACAGCGAGGGGCGCTGCGTCGCGTAGTAGGCGCCGAGCCGCCCGAGCAGCATCGCCCGCTGCCGTGGCCCGTACCTGTCGGCGGCGACCTCCCGGTGCAGCATGCGCAGCGTATGGTCCACCCGACCGGCCAGATAGAGGTTGTCGGCGACGTCGACCAGCCAGGCCAGGCGCTCGTCGGCCGGGCCGGGTGCCGGGGCGGCCAGCAGCAGGTCCGCGGCGAGGCTGGGTCCGACCGCCGGGTCGGCCGCCAGCCGCGTGGCGAGCGCCCGGGCGGACCGGCTCACCGCCGGAAGCACCCGGAGGAGCTGCCGGGCGGCCTGGGCCGGGCGTCCGGCGTCGGCGAGCACCTCGGCGGCCGTCTCGCGCAGCGCCTGGCGCACCGAGGCCGGCGTGTCCCGCAGGACGTCGTCGCGCAGCGCGATCGAGGCCAGTCGCAGCCCGGCCGCGGTGTCGACGAGGAACCCGCGCGCGATCAGCTCCTCCACCGTCGCGTCGATCGGCTCGTCCGGCGTGCTGCCGGTACGTTCGGCAACCGCTTCGAGGAACCACAGGCCGCAGGGGGCGTCCGCGACGGCGACGCCGCGCAGTACCCACCGCTGCGCGGTGGTGAGCGACGAGGGTACGCCGGTGTGCATCTTGGGGCGGTTGGTCAACGGTGTCTCGGGCAACTGGCTCACCTTCGCAGGTGCTGAGGTTCGACCCGTTCACCGCGAGGTTAGCCAGGTCACGACCTGCCCATCCCCGAATCGGGGGACAAAGGTGAAAGCGGTTCGCTCGCCCGGTACCTAGATCATCCGGCGCCGGACCCGCCACACCACCACACCGATCAGGACTGCCGCGACGGCGAGGAACATTGCCGCCTCGACGAGCTGGAACGTCCAGAACCGGTCGGCCGGGTGGTAGACGCCGAACTGCTGGATGCCCCGCGCGTGCAGGAACTGGTTGAGGTTGGTGCCAGCCCGGTTGGCGGCGTCCTCCAGCTCGTAGTACTCGACGCTGCTCAGCCGGCGCCCGGTGGCGTCCGCGTAGCCGCGTTCGATCACCCAGTCGGCGACGCCGGGCAGGTGCTCCGCCCGGTCCGTCGAACCGCCGGCGGGGACCGGCGCCGTGGCGGTGAGCGGTGTGGCGTACGCGGGACGGGCCAGCAGCGCCACAGCCATCCGGGTGGCGAGGAACGCGCCGAACGCGACGCCGAACGCGGGCAGGCTGCGCCGCAGGATCGCCCCCGCGGCGGTGGCGACGCCGAACGCGAACAGCGCGTACGCCACCGGGACGAGCCCTTCCAGGTCGAAGGCGTCGTACTGGAACCGCCCCTCCCACGCGTCGAACGGCTGACGGAACCAGGTGAGCACCGCGGTGAACATCCCGGTGAGCGCGACTGTGACGCCGGCCAGCGCCACGAGCTTGGCCGCCAGCCAGCGCATCCGCGGCACGGCCTGGGTCCAGGCGAGCTGCCAGGTGCCGTCCTCCAGTTCGCGCGCGAGCAGCGGCGCACCGAGGAACGCGCCGATGACGACGGGAACCAGGTAGAAGGCCGCCAGGAGGTTCTCGACGTACCCGTACTCGTCGTCGAGCCGGCGGAAGGAGGCGGCGCAGGCCTCGTCGACACCGGCTCCGCCGGCGCACCGGGCGGGACCGCCGGGGAACAGGTCGTGGGCCTGCGCCCCGAGCACGAGCAGGGCGACGCCGAACAGGCCGACGAGCAGACCCAGGACGCAGACCTCGGTCCGGTGCTGGCGCCAGATCAACCAGGTCATGCCGGCACCCCCGGCGTGACCGCGGCGCCCGGCTCGGACGGCCGGCGCAGGTACGCCAGCACCAGGTCCTCCAGCGCGACCGGCTGGGCCTGCCACCCGGGCGCGGCCGGGAGCCCGCCGTCGCGTACCAGCAGGGTCGTGTGCCGGTCGCTGTGGACGGCCTCCACGACGGCGCCGGCCCGGTCGAGGTCGTTCGCCGTGCGCGGGCCGACGAGCAGCCGGTGCTCGGCGAGGAGGGTGTCGATGTCACCGGCGAGCGTGACCCGGCCCTGGTTGAGCACGACCAGGTGGTCGCAGACGCGCTCCAGCTCGTGCACGACGTGGGAGGAGAACAGGACTGTCACCCCGCCCTCGGCCACCGCCCCCATGAGGACCTGCAGGAACTCGTGCCGGGCCAGCGGGTCGAGGCTGGCCACCGGCTCGTCGAGGACGAGCAGGTCCGGCCGCTTCGCCAGGGCCAGAGCCAACGCGACCTGGGCCTGCTGCCCGCCGGAGAGCGTGCCGGCCCTGCGGTCGAGCGGGATGCCCAGCTTCGCCAGCCGGCGCTCGGCCAGTGCCTGGTCGAACCGCCTGTTGCAGGCCCGGCCGAAGCGGAGCATCTCGGCGACGGTGAAGCGCTTGTACAGCGGGTGGTCCTGGGCCAGGAACCCGATCCGGGACAGCGTCTGCGGGGTGCTCGCAGTGACGTCCCGGCCGAGGACCTCCACCGTGCCGGTGCTCGGTGCCAGCAACCCGACGACCAGGCGCAGCAGCGTGGTCTTGCCCGCGCCGTTCGGCCCGACCAGGGCGATCACGCCGCCCGCCGGCAGGGCCAGGGTGCAGTCGCGCAGCGCCCAGCCCTTCCGGTACCGCTTGCCCACACCGTCGGTGCGCAGCGCGAACCCGGTCGCTGTCACGCCACGTCCTCGTTCCTCGTGTGCCGGCGGACGGAGGTGAAGAGCGCGTCGACTGCCTGCTCGTCGAGGCCGGCCGCGTAGGCGCGGCGCAACCAGGTCTCCAGGCCGCGGCGCAGCGACGTGTACGTCGACGCGGACATCGCGGCCGACTGCTGTTCGTTGACGAACGTGCCCTGGCCGGGCCGGCCGGTGACCAGGTTCTCCTGCTCCATCTGCCGGTACGCCTTGGCCACGGTGTTGGGGTTGATCGCCAGGTCCTCGACCACCTCGCGGATGAGCGGGAGGCGGTCGCCGGGCTGGAGGAAGCCCAGCAGCACCGCCTGGCGGACCTGCTGGACGAGCTGCAGGTACGGCGGCACGCCGGAGTGGGTGTCGAGCCGGAAGACGAACACGGTGCTCCTCACTGCTTTACTAGTAACGTAGTAAAGCGGTGGGTCGGTGGTCAAGGAGGCCGGCTCGCCCGGAAACGAAACGAGCCCGGCAGCCAAGGTGGCTGTCGGGCTCGTGAAGGTCTTTTGTTCTGGGTTCTTAGCAGGTGTGCCCCCGGCAGGATTCGAACCTGCGCTCCCGCCTCCGGAGGGCGGTACGAGCGCTGGTCGCACCCTGCCTTTGACCTGGGCAAGCGCTGGCAGGGGCGCGTAGGCGTGGGCGACTTTGGCACGCATATGGCACAGGAGCGGTGCACCTACGCACACGACACGCCTCTGTTCGTTAGGAGGACGCGGGTGGCCATGCACGTGTGTCAGGCTGTCAGGCCGAGGTGGGTTGAGGGATGGACGATATCGTGGCCAAAGAACCATTGATCAAGGCGTTCGGTGTGTCAGGCTACCGGAGCTTCCTGGTTCCACAATATTTCCAGCCGCTTGGAAGCGTTACCCTTCTCGCAGGGCAGAACAATGCCGGAAAGTCTAACGTTCTGCGTTTCGTTAACAAGTATCTCCGCAAGGATCCAGAGCCGTTCGAAGGGATCGACCGCCCCAGGCGAACATTGCCGCAGAATTGGAAGCCTCAACTGTATTTGGCAACGCCCCGACCCTCCACCGAGATTCTTGAGAGAGATTTTCGGTCTCCGAGCTACGGCACTCGCAGCAGCCCTGCGGATGTTTTAAAGAGGTTGATGGATAGCCCGCAACTCTCTGGACCCGGGGGGTTGCTATGGTTTCGATTTGAGAGTGTAGCCGATTCGAATGCCTATCGACAGCCAGGCGAGCCACTTAGGCACAAATGGCAAGTGCCGGCGGATCAGGTTAAAGAAATTGCGTCGACCTTCACACGGGACGACTTTAATGCGTTGCAACTGGCGGGAAACCTTCTCACTAAGCAGCAGTATTCGGGTGGCAATATACTAGAACAACCGGTGGGTGTGATCCTTTCCCACTTCGTGCCTAATCCGGATAAGTTGCCAACAGTGCGTTCAATAGAGGCATTCAGGCAGGTTCGACCAAGCGTGCATGGTGCCGAGCTTTTGGGTTATTTCAATGGTGTTGGACTAGTTGAACGGCTTGAGCAGCTAGAGCGGCCTGACCTGGATAACAGCGGTGACCGGAAGAAATTTGACCGGATCAACGAATTCGTTAAGTACATTCTCGACGATGCCAGCGCCGTTTTAAGTATTCCTCATGACGCCAAGACTATTCTCGTGGAGCGGAGTGGAGACCTGCTGCCCTTGGAGAGCTTGGGCACTGGCGTCCAGCAGGTGATCATGCTTGCGGCTGCCGCGACTTTGCTTGATCGGCAAATTGTTTGCATCGAGGAGCCAGAAGTCCACCTGCATCCACTTTTGCAGAGGCGACTCATCAAGTACCTGTCGCATGAGACTACGAATCAATACCTTATTGCTACCCACTCTGCGCACCTGTTGGACTATGATGCGGGACGCATCTTTCATCTGACGCATGGGCCCGAGGATGGAACGCGAGTGGAGGCGGCAGTAACTCCACACGAGATTGCCAGCCTGTGTGCCGATCTAGGCTACAGGCCTTCAGACCTGCTGCAAGCTAATTCCGTGATCTGGGTGGAGGGCCCCTCCGATCGAATCTACTTGCATCGCTGGCTGACCTTACTTGCACCTGATCTCGTCGAGGGTATTGATTATTCAATCATGTTTTATGGCGGCAGGCTTCTTCGTCATATAAGTCCCAAGGATCCGGCCAGCGGCGGGTTGGCGAGCGCGTCGCAGCAGGCCGAGATTGAAGAGTTCATCTCGTTGCGACGGCTAAACCGTCACCTTGTCGTCCTTATTGATAGTGACAAAACAAGCGCCCGCCAGCATCTAGACCCCACAAAGAAGCGAGTCGAAGAAGGGTTTAGTGAATCAAGCGGTCCGGGATTCGCGTGGATCACGAAGTGTTATACAATTGAAAATTATATAAGCCCTGAAATCCTACGCGAAGCCGTTCGTGCGGTCCATCCAAGGCTTCAGTTGGCTTCGCAGCTTGGGCAGTGGGACCAGCCGTTGAAGATGAAGACTAACTCGGTTCCGGACAAGGTGGCGATCGCGCACAGGGCGTGCAAGCGTATAGGAGTTAAGGATTTGGACCGCTTCGATCTTCGAGAGCAAGTCGAGCGGCTCATTTCAGTCATTGATAACGCAAACGGCAGAGCGCCGCGCTTTCCTCGCAGGCTTCGAGGTCGGAGCGTCGCTGACCACTAGCCCTCACCTCTCTTCATGTCGGCGATAGCCTATGCGACACGACTGGTTGTTAGGCCACGCTTCCCATACATCAGTGAGGATGTCGCTGAGCTTGGACCTTGCCGGCATCCACCCCAGAAGGGCTTGAGCGCGGCTGATGTCGGCAATCAGGTTTGGCGGCTCGGGCTTGGGTGGCTGGCGGTGGACGGTCACCCGAAGGCCGGTGATCTGCTCGGCGGTGGCCACCACGGTGGCCATGCTCGTTCCGATACCGGAGCCGAGGTTGATGGTCGGGCAGGTGCCGGGGGTGCAGGCAGCCAGACTCTGCCGGATGGCAGTGGCGACGTCGGCGACGTGGACGAAGTCTCGGACTGCTGATCCGTCGCCGTTGAGGGTGACGTGGTCGAGCTGGCCGCTGATCGCACGGAAGACGTTCGGGATGATCCGTGCGCGGTCGGTGTCGGTGACCCCGTCGACGGCTCCGGCGATGTTAAAGGGCCGAACGATGATCGCTCCGACTGCCCCGGTCGCCGTGTAGGCGGCGACCATGTGCTCGGCGGCGACCTTCGAAGCCGCGTATGGGCTCTCGGGGTGCGGGGGGAGGTCTTCGGAGAGCGCGCCTTGGTGCTGCGATCCGTAGACGATGTTGGTGGAGGCGAAAACCAGGGCGACGGGGTCGGTGGTCGTCCGCGCGGTGTCGAGAGCCATGAGCAGGTTCAGGGTGCCGGTCTCGTTGACGTCGAAGTAGCTCAGCGGGTCGGCGAACGAGTCCCGGCCGCTGGTCAACGCAGCCAGATGAACGACTCCCTCATATCCGCCGTCCTTGAAGATCTGGGCGACCCGGGCGCGGTCTCGGATGTCTCCCGTCACGATCGCGACATCAGCGGGTGGGTTGCGGTCCCCGCGACCCCGGCTCATGACGGTGACCCGGTGTCCGGCGGTGAGTAGGTCACGGGCGACGGCGCGGCCGAGAAATCCGAGGCCACCGGTTATCAGCACGTGCACGTCAGCCTCTCCCCAGGATCGTGCGGCGGTGCTCCCACGCGAGCTGGATGCAGCCGGCTGCCGCCGGAGCTAGCCGCCCGCTGGCGGTCAGTTCGTCGATGGTGTGGCGGGTGAATGGCAGTGCCGATGTGGGCCGTACCCGCCCGGTCTTTACCACGGTTCCCTCGTCGTTGGCGCTGACCATATCGGCGAATAGGCGGTCATAGGTAGGGCCATCGAACACGGCCACGGTCAAGATTTCGCCCCAGAGAGTGAGCGCGTCGAGCGCGACGCCGAGGCAGAAGACTCGTATCCCACCCGCCGCGTAGGCGCGTTGGAAGCTTGCCAGCGGCTCTGCGGTGTAATCCGCCGGCTCACCGTCACCACCGTGTTCGGCCGTGCCCAGAAATTCCTCGCTGTACTCCCGCATCATGTTGCGCCACAGATCGAAGTCCGCCGCCAAGGCCGCCGGTAGGACGCTCGACGGCTGGAAAACCCCCGCCGGCATGATGTGCAGCATTCCCCCAGCCACGGCTACGTTGCCGGCCGCCCGGTTGTGCAGCACGAAGGACACCCCGTCTTCGTCCACCCGCAGGGTGAGTGTGTCGGTTGACGGTGCCGTCGGCCGACGGCTCGGCGTGAACGGGTCACCGACAAGCCGCCGAAAGCCCAGGTTCCGCCAGGACGCTGGCAGGACGCCGCTTCCGTCGCCCGCAACGTGGTACATCGCCATCTCGTGCGCGAGCGCCTCTGAGACGTCGACACCACCGAAGTACGTGCCGGTGGTGAAGGTGAGTGCTTGGTCGGGCTGGCTCCAGTCGACTCCCGCGAGATGCCAGGCGAGCCGGTTCTCAAAGAGCCGGGGCTGTTCGACGTCCCGCAGAGCGAGGCTGTAGCGCTGGTGGCGCCGTCCGTCCGACGCCAACGGCCGTACGCAGGCCGACGCGTCTTCGGTACCGGTGACGGCAGGGGTGGTCCCTTCTGGCGCGAGGCCGATGCCGAACTGCGTCAACTCGATGGGGGTCGACGGCAGCCATTCCGGTGGCGCGATCAGGCCAGTGTCGCCTACCCGGTCCTTCGCGTCGTAGAGCCGCGCTGCCTCCCGCGCGAGCTGCACCCGGTGGATGTTCAACTTCCGGCGGACAGCCCGCCACTCTTCCTGGCTTTCCTCGGCGTGCGGGTGAGACTCGGATTCCTGGTGGATCGCGAAACCTCCGGAGTCGTTCTCGGGATTACCGCGTTGCTGCGGCGTGACGCGCTGCCGCGTCAGGCCAAGATCCTGCACCGATACGCCGAAGTGCTCGGCAAGAAGCTGCCGGTAGAGCGCCGACGGGAACGTGATTCCCCGCTCCCACCTGCTCACCTGGTTGGCGGTGACGGCCAGTCGCTTCCCGCGCCCCGCCCCAAGGTGATTGAGCCCGTCCGCCACGTCCTGCTGAGTTTCACCCGCAGCGTCGCGGAGGTTGTAGAGCGCGAAATTCGGGGTGGCATCTCTGGCGCGAGCAGGCATAGCCGCCCTCCTTTGCTGGCATAGGCACCGGGCCGCGCACCACCCCGTGCCTAGTTGGTGCCTAGTGAACGGCGCTTACTCGCCTGGTGAACGGCGTTTGGATGCGCGTCCGGAACTGGTGTCCTTGTCGCCATGACCGACATCGACCGCGATCCGCTCAACAGCATCCGCGAGCCGCCGCACTTCGGCGTGGAGCTGATCCAGCCGCGCGAGCACCAAGGAGGAACTGTCCGCCCGTTCTGCCTTCCCGCTGCCGCCCGGGGGGGTGGCCCCGGTCAGTACGGCGCGGAGGTAGTCGTTCGGCCAGCCGAGAGCCTCAGAGATCGCGGCGAGCGTCCGCGCGGACCGCTTGCGAGTCGCGGTCGCGTATTGCAGCTCACGCAGGGTCGCAACCGACACCTTCGATCGCTCGGCCAACTCCTGCTGGGTCATCGGCAACTCGGTCATCCGGCTGTTCATGGCACTGGCTACCGCCTGCCAATCCTCCACCGACTGCCTCCCTGTCTGACTGCCTGATCCGCTGATCCTAGTTCCTCCACCCTCGTTGACACCGCACAACATCAGCGCTAATTTTAGCGCTGAAATCAGCTACGCCGGTTGGTCCCGGGGAAGGCAGCGCTTCGCGGCGCTGCGCGCCCACGAGCCACCCGCGCACTTGGTCATTGAGAACTGAACAGCAGAAGCGCCGCGTAGATCCGTCTGCGGCATCCCCGCCTTGAGCCACACGGTGGCCGACCTCGGTAGATCCCGAGCGAGCAGGGCGAGCGGGCCGGATCCGGCGCGCGGCATGGACTTCTGCCTCTTGATCTCTGTTCGTCCCGGGGTGCGGCCGGTCTGGTCGCACCCCGGGCTCCCCGACTACAGCGACTCTCCCGGAGGTTTCCCGTGAGGAAGCACCTTGCCCCCGTGGCCGCCGAGCCGACCGCCGCCGACCTGGCCGCGATCGAGACGGAGTGGCCGCTGATCGCCGCCGAGCTGGACGTGCTCGACGCCGAGATCACGATGCTCTACGCCGAGGACCACGGCGGCCCCTCGCCGCTGGACTGGCGGCGGTTGCGCCGGGCCGAGGCCCGCGTCACCCGCGCCGCTGCCGACCTGACCGCCCACCCCACCCCGCACCGCGCGGCCTGATGTCCCGCATCCGCGCCGCCTTCCACGATCCGGACGGAGCGCGGTACGGCATCCCCACCTTCTGGTGGAAGGGTGCCCCGCCTGGCTACGCCACCCGCCGCCAACTCCGCTCTGCCGGGCTGCGGCCCGGTGGTCAGCCGATCGCCGCTCAAGTGCTGTGGCGCGGCGTCGGCGGCACCCGCGCCGCCTACCTCTACCGGGTCGACCTGGCCCGGCCGAAGCGCACCGCCACCCCCGCCCAACTCCGCGCGGTCCGCGCCGCGCTGCTCGCCCGCCGTACCTGCCCGACCTGCCGGCACGTCCGGCCCTACTACATCCCGCGCTCGCTGGGTGAATGCCTCGCGTGCGCCTATCCGTTGGAGGACGCAGCATGACCGCCCCCACGATCAACGGCACCCGCTACCCGCAGCCCATCGAAGACCTGTTGCCCGCCGCCCGAGGGCTGGACCTGCCCGAGGGGCAGCGGTTCCCGTCCCGGAACCGGCTGATGCGCGAGTTCCGCATCGGCGCGCCGAAGGCCGGTGAACTCCTGGCCCTGCTCAAGTCCGAGCCCACCGCCCCGTCGGCCGACAGCACCGCCCCGGACGCCACGGACTCGGCCGACGTACCGACCGTGCCCGAGCCCGCGCCGCCGGTCGAGCCGGACCCGACGCCCGTTCCGGAGATCACGCCGCCGGAGCGGGACGCCGAGGCCACGCCGGTCGGTCGCCCGGACACGCCCACCCCGCCCTCCCCGGCCGCGCCGGTGCGTTCGGCGGTGGTGTGGCCGGTGGTGCTGCTGGCGCTTCCGGCGTTCGTGGCGATCTGGTCCGGGTGGGTCGGACTCGGCGGACTCACCGGCTTCGGCGTGGTTCACCCGCTGCCGGGGATCTGGGACAGCTTCTCCATCAACTCCGCGATCACCCTGCCGATCGGGGTGGAGACCTACGGCGCGTACGCGCTCTACGTGTGGCTGTCCGGCCGCGTACCGCAGCGGGCACGCCGCTTCGCGAAGTGGTCCGCGATCGCCTCACTCCTGGTCGGCGCGCTCGGCCAGGTCGCCTACCACCTGTTGGAAGCCGCCGGGGTCACCTCGGCCCCGTGGTGGATCACCACCGCCGTGGCCTGCCTCCCGGTGGCAGTGCTCGGCATGGGCGCCGCTCTGGCCCACCTGGTCCGCACCCACGACTAGCGCCGCCCGGCGGCACGGCCCCTGGCCTGGAAACCGATGCCGTGCCGCCGGTTCTCCACCCCTCAGCCAATTGACCTCAAGGAGAGACCATCCATGTTCGCAGACCCGACCGGCGCGCGTGCTGCCGTGTTCGCCGCCGTGTTCGCCGCTCTCTACGTCGCGCATCAGGTCGCCGATCACTGGGTGCAGACCCAGTGGCAGGCCGACTGCAAGAGCGAGCCCGGGTGGCTCGGCCGCCTGGCCTGCGCCGCGCACGTGGCCACCTACACCTTCACCGCCGCCGTCACCCTGACCACCGTCGTTCTGGCGACCGGGCTGCGCCTGGACCTGTGGGGCGTCGGGGTCGGGCTGGCGGTGTCGGCGGTGTCGCACTACATCGCCGACCGGCGTACCCCGCTGCGCCGCCTGGCCGAGGTGCTCGGCAAAGACCCGCACTGGCTGACCCGAGGCGGCGGCATGTACGCCCTCGACCAGTCCTGGCACTACGGCTTCCTGTTCATCGCCGCCCTGTTCTGCGCCGCCTAACCCCGCCCCCGCCGACAGTCACCCCGCGAAGGAGACACCCCCGAATGGCACGCATCTCGATCGGCCGGTCCACCGGCCGCATCACCACTGGCACCTCGACGCTGTGGTGCCCGCCCTGCGGCAACGACAGCAACTGGCGGGACATCACCGCCGACGACCGGCGCACCTACGCCACCTGCGGTGACTGCGGCAACCGCGTCTCCGTCAAGAACTAGCCCGCGCGCCCGGCGGCACGGCCCTGGCCTCGCAAACCGCGCCGTGCCGCCGGACCCCACCGATCCATGACCGGAGGAACCCTCATCATGACTGCCCCCGATGACGACCGTTTCGACTGGCACGCCGCCGAGCGTGATCTGACCGACCCCACCACCACCGGGCCGGATGCGGAGGTGGTCGACCTGGACGACGCCCGCGCCCGCCGCATCCCCCGGCCGCGTCCCCCGGCCGACGACGACGGCCCGGACGACGCCGACGACGCGGAGAGCGTGGACGACGGGCCGGACCGCGACGGCGGCCCGGTCGACACCGCCGACGACATCCCCCGTGAGGTGCTGGCCCGGCAGCGGGACCGCCGGCCGATCCTCGCCGACTGGGCCAGGTCGTGGCGTGCCCTGCGGGCCGCCGTGCGGCATCAGGTCAAGGACGCCGGTTACGTGACCGCCTACCACGCGGTGCGCCTGCCGAAGTACGCGGTGAAGACGGCCGTGTACGCGCCGCTGGGCCTGTTCCGGGGTGTCGGGCGGGCGCTGCACTGGGCCAGCGCCGAGGAAGGCAACTGGCACCTGCGGCAGGCTGCCGCCTCCCGGGGCGACGCGGACACGTGGATGAAGCTCGACGCCCGCCGCCAGCGGCAGACGGTGTGGCGGTGGTGGGTACTCGCCGCCGGTGCTGGTGCCACTGTGGCCGGCGCGATCGTGCTGGCGCTCGGCCCGGCGTGGTGGCGTTACGCCGCGCTGCTGGTGGTGGTGCCGCTGCTGGCCACGCTCGGCCGCCCGGCGGACAAGCCGCTCACCGACCGGGTGACCGAGGGCACCCGCTACCGCAAGCTCACCGCCGACCTCGTGCGCCGGGCGCTCACGTCGCTGCAAATGAGCGGCATCAACTCCGCGGTCGCCAAAGACCCCAAGGCCATCAGCTTCCCGGTCGACATCCACCGCGACGGCCCCGGCCACCTCGCGGTGGTCGACCTCCCGTACGGGGTGGAGGCCGCCGAGGTGGTCGCCCGGCGCGGGAAGCTCGCGTCGGCCATGCGCCTGCCCCTCGATCAGGTGTGGCCCGAGCCCGCACCCGGCCACACAGGCCGCCTCGCCCTGTGGGTCGGCTACGAACCGGCGTCGCAGATGAAGCAACCCCCGTGGCCGCTGCTGTCCGCTGGCGCGAAGGTGGACGTGTTCAAGGCGTTCCCGTTCGCCACCACCCCTCGTCTCGACACCGTGGCGGTGGATCTGATGTTCCGGAACTTCCTGTTCGGTGGTCAGCCCGGTTCCGGGAAGACGTTCGCGTTGCGGGATCTGATCCTGGCCGCTGCCCTCGACCCGCGCGCCGAGATCCGAGGCTACGAGTTGAAGGGTGTCGGGGACTTCGCCGTCCTTGAGCCGGTGATGGCCGAGTACGGCAACGGTTTCGATGACGACACCCTCGCCCGCTGCTTCGGCTTTATCGAGTGGCTGTACGAGGAGTGCCGCCGCCGCTCCAAGCGCATCGAGCACTACGCCCGCCTCGGCAAGGCCCCGGAAAACAAGGTCACCCCGGAACTGGCGTCGCTCAAGGGGTCCGGGCTGCACCCCCTCGTCGCGTGGTTCGATGAGCTGCAAGAGCTGATGACCAGCAAGTACGGCAAGGACGCAGGCGAACTCCTGGAAAAGGTCATCAAGCTCGGCCGGGCGCTCGGCGTGATCATCATGATCGGCACGCAGATCCCCGACAAGGACAGCCTGCCCACCGGCATCACCCGCAACGTCAACAGCCGCTTCTGCCTGTCCGTCGCGGACCAGACCGCAAACGACATGATCCTCGGAACGTCGGCCTACAAGAACGGCTACCGCGCCACCGTGTTCCAGCCGGTCATTGAGGCGGGGTGGGGCATCCTGCGGGGGTTCGGGCCGAAGGCGTCGGCGGTGCGCTCGTTCTACGTCGACACCACCGCCGCCGCCCGCATCGTCACCCGCGCCGTCGCCCTGCGCCAGACCGCCGGCACGCTACCCAAGCCGGACGAGCAGACCCGCGACATCGCGCCCGTGGCCGACGTACTCGGCGACCTGGCCCGCGTGTGGCCGGGCAACGACAAGGCCGCCTGGAACGAGACCCTGTGCGGCCTGCTGGCCGAGCTGCGGCCCGACGTGTACGGGGGTTGGGAGGCGGCGCAGCTCACCACCGCGCTCAAGCCCCACCCCCTGATCAAGGTCGGCGACGTGGGCCGCCGGATCGACGGCAAGCCGGTGACCCGGCGTGGCATCAAGCACGCCGACCTCCTGGCCGCGATTGCGGAGCGTGACCGCAAGCGGTCCGCCGGATAACCCGTCGCGGGGGTGCTAGCGCTAGCGGCCCGTGCTGCTAGCGCTAGCACCCCCGCTAGCACCCGATCCGAATCATGAGCTGCCCGCTAGTAGCTAGCAGCTCACGGCCGCTCACACCCAAAAACCGGCCCGGGAGGCACTTGTGGACCCCCTGCTCACCCTCGCTAGCGTCACCGCCGCCATCCTCACCCTGATCACGCTCGGTTACGCCGCGCTGTGCTGGGTCATCCCCTTCACAACCTGCAAACGATGCGCCGGCACCGGCCACACCACCACCCGCATCCTCCACCGACCCCGCGCCTGCCGCCGCTGCGACCGAGGCATGCGACTACGCCTCGGACGGCGCATCTACAACGTCCTCCACCGCCTGCGCGCCGAGGCCCACCGATGAACCGCCGCAACGCTCACACCAACTGGTGCGGGCGGGACCACCGCTGCGGCCTCGGCGAACACCGCTCCGACGAAATCGTGGTCGACATCCCCGGCCACGCCCGCGCCGTCCTCGTACGCGTCCGGACCACCACCGGGCGGGAACACGCCGAGGTGCGCGTCAGGGTGGCACTCGCCCCGGGCGAGGTGGCCGCGCGGCGGCAGTTGGTCGGGCTGCTCGGCGACCTGCGCGAGGCCGTCACCCGCGCCGCCATCACCGCACGGCCCCGGCCGAGGCGGGCCGCGCGGTGACCGGCAGACAGTGGCTCGCCGCGTCCACGATCCTCGGCCGACCGGTCACCGACGACGAGCCCTACCCGCACATCTGCCGCCGGATGCTGGCCGCCGCCGACGCCCTGAGCGGTCGGCCGGTCTACCTCCTGCCACGTAACTGCGCCGCCTGCGCACAGGAGCGCCACGAACGCACCCACCGGCAGCCCGATCCGGCGGGCGGGGTGCTGATCGACCTCGGCAGCGCCCGCTCTCGCCGCCGTGCCGCCTGATTCTTCGACCTTTAGAAGGGAGGCCCTTGTGTCCCGTCCTGATCTTCTGGCCGCCGCGCTGGCGTGTGCCGCGCGTGGCTGGCATGTGTTCCCGCTACGTCCCGACCGCCCGAACCCCGCTGACGCGGATGAGGCGAAGCGCCCGGCGTTCCCGGCCCGCTGCACTGCCGAGCGCTGCGACCTGACCGACTCGCGCTGCCGGGCCGCCAGCCGTCACATTGGGTGGGAGGAACGCGCCACCACTGACCCCGAGCGGATTCGGCGGGCGTGGTCGATGCGCCCGTACGGGGTGGGTGTCGCGTGCGGCCCGTCCGGTCTGGTGGTGGTCGACCTGGACCTGCGCAAGCCCGGACAGACCATGCCGCCCGGCCAGGAGGGATGCCCCCACGGGCTGCGAACGCTCGCCGCACTGGCCGCCGCACACGCCACGATCGACCCGACCTACACCGTGACCACCGGGCGGGGCGGCACCCACCTGTACTACCGGCACCCCGACACCGGCCCGGCGCTGCGCAACACCGCCGGAACGCTCGGCCCGATGGTCGACACCCGCGCCCACGGCGGCTACGTCGTCGCTGCTGGCTCCACCGTGGCCGGTCGCCCATACGTGGTGGCGCTGGACTGCGAGCCCGCGCCGCTGCCCGCGTGGCTGGCCGGACTGCTCACTGTGCCGGCGCAGCCCGCGTATCGGCCGACCGCGGTTGCCTTGCCGCCGGACCGGCGCGGCCGGTACGTCGCTGCCGCGATCCGCCGTCAGGTCGCTCACCTCACCGCCGCCACCGAAGGCGGCCGGAACGCCGCGCTGTTCGCGTCGGCGGTGGCCCTCGGGCAGCTCGCCGCCGGGGGCGCGATCACCGACGCGGACGTGTACGCCGTCTTGGAGCCCGCCGCGCTGTCGACCGGGCTGCGCCACGGGGAAATCGCCCGCACGATCGCGTCCGGGCTGCGCGTCGGCGCACGCCAGCCGCGCCGCCTGAGCAACACGGGGAGGGCAGCATGAACGGCACGCGGTTGCAGGTCGGCACCGGCCCGGAAACCATCCGGACCCTCAAAGCCGCCCTGACCGGCGGGTTGCTGCCCGACACGTACGTGTCGGCCGGGCAGCTGGTGCACATGGAAGCCGTCTCGGGTGACCTCGCGCCAGCCGCCGATGAGGACTCACCGCTGCCGGTGTCCGCCAGCGTGGTCACCCCGGCTGGGCTGGCCGGGCTGCTCGCCGAGCACGCCTACGTCTACCGGGTGAAGACCCGCAAGGGCGACGGCGGTGACCCGGAGATGTACGAAGAGGAAGTCACCCCGCCCCGGGACACGCTGTCATCCGTCCTAGCAGGGAAAACGTGGCCGGGGGTGGCGCCGCTGCGCGGGATCATCGGCGCACCCGTCCTGCGGCGTGACGGCACCCTGTTGCAGCAACCCGGCTACGACAAGGCCACCGGCCTCTACCTGGCAACCCGGGTGGCGCTGCCGCCCGTGCCCGACGAGCCCACCGCCGAGCAGGTCGCCGCGGCGCGCACGTTCCTGCTCGGCCGGTTCCTGCGCGACTTCCCCTGGGCCAGCGCCGCCGATCGGGCTAACTACGTGGCGCTGCTGGCCACGCCGATCCTGCGGCACTTCACCCGATCCCTGACCCCGTTCGCGCTCATCGACGCGACCATGCCCTCATCCGGCAAGACGATCCTCACTGCCGGACCGGGGATGCTCTACGGACAGCGCGTCATGAACTGGGCCTACTCCGACGAGGAACTCCGCAAGTCCATCACCGCCGTGTTCGCCGAACAGGTCGGCGTGGTCATCTGGGACAACCTCGCCGAGGGCACCGTCATCGACTCCGCCGTGCTCGCCCAGCTCGTCACCAACGGCGTGTGGTCCGACCGGCAGCTCGGCGCGTCGCGGAACATCGCCACCGTCAACGACCGGCTGTGGATGGCCACCGGCAACAACCTGCAAGTCGGCGGAGACATGGCCTCCCGCACCGTCCGGGTGCACCTCGACCCGGACATGCCCCGCCCCGAACTACGCGACCAGACCGGATTCGGCATTCCACACCTTGACCAGTGGATCACCGCTCCCGCGAATCAGCTCACCGTGCTGTGGCACCTCCTGGTGCTGGTGCTCGGCTGGACCCGGCAGGGAGCACACCGGGCCGCCGGGCTGTCGATGCGGCAGTTCACCCCGTGGGCGCAAGCCCTCGGCGGATTCCTGGCCCACCACGGCATCGACGGCTTCCTCACCAACGCCGCCGAGGTACGGGAAATCGATGAAGACGAAACGCGCTGGCGCGCGTTCCTCACCACCTGGCACGACCGCCACGCCGGTCGCCCTATGACCGCCGCTGACCTGCGCCGCGACGCAGAACCAATGCACCTCGGCAGCGACGAACACGACCCCTGGGACGGGCAATTCATCACCACCCACAACGGCCGCCTACCCAACCCCCTGCAACTCGGCCGGCTGCTCACCGGCCAAGCCGGACGCTGGCGCGGCGATCACGTCATCCGCGCCGGGAAGAACGAACGCGGCGACCGGGCCGTCTTCTGGGTCGAACGCCACCACGGCTGAAACCCGCTGAACCATCTCCGCATCTCCGCAACGCCGCACCAACCCGCCACCACCAGGGAAAACAGCCTGCGGAGATCAAACCATCAGGAATCATCGATCTCCGCATCTCCGCACGATCTTGCGGAGATCACGGTCTCTTGCGGAGATCCCCCTCAGTGGAACTCCGCATCTCCGCAAGCATTCGCCCAGCTCACAGCCATGTTTGCGGAGATGCGGAGATGCGGAGATGGTTCAGCCCCTCCCACAACGAGCCTCAATCGACCGCAACCCATCGACGTAGACCGGCCCGCTGAGAGCCACACAGACGGATCTGCCCTATGCCTTACACCAACTCTGTTCGGATCTCGCGTCTCCGTCGCTCTCAGCGGGCCGCCCTGCGCCGCTCTGCCGCACCGCCACCCACACCCTCCACGCCCGACCCGCACCGACCGAAAGGCGCTCACCGTGCGAATCAGGCTGCACGGCACACCCGCTGAAACAGCCGCAGCGCTCACCGCCATCGCCCAAGTGCTGCACATCCAGCAGGTCAGCCGCCCCTACCCCGACCGCCGCTCCCAGATGTTCCAGCGCATCTACCTCCACGCCACCCCGAGGGAGGACACCCGCCCATGACTGTCCCGAAGCGGCCGGAGCGGGGGACGACTCGCACCGCTCGTCACCTCACCATCGCCGATGTTTGCGACGACCTCGGAATTAGCCGGTCAACCTTCTACGACTGGCGAGCAAAGCGAAAGGGGCCACCGGCCCGCAAGCTGCCGAACGGCGAGATTCGGATCGAACGCCGCGACTACGAATCCTGGCTTGAATCGCTCTATGAGGAGGCTGCTTGAACACCACCTACGAAGTGCGTATCTGGTCAATCGAAACATACGAAGGGCAGAGGGGCTGCACCTATCGCGTCCGCTGGCGCGTGGCCGAGCGGCGACAGAAGCAGGTCTTCAAGACAAAGGCTCTCGCGGAGGGCTTCCGCTCCGAGCTGGTCACCGCGTCCCGCAAGGGTGAGGCGTTCGATATCGAAACAGGCTATCCGATCTCAATGCGCCGTGACACCGCCGTCATGTCCTGGTACGACCTGGCTTGCGCTTTCGCCGACATGAAATGGCCGCACGTGGCCGCCACGACCAGGCGTACACACGCGGAAGCCCTGACGGCGCTAACGGTGCTCCTGCTGACCAACGCGAGGGGTCGCCCAGACGGCAAAGTGCTCCGCTACGCCCTCAGCCGCTGGGCCTTCAACACCCCGCGCCGCACGGCCGACAACGTGCCCGACCAGGTGCGGAAGACGCTCGATTGGGTGCGGCGGAACACCCGTGACGTGGCAAGCCTCAGCCGCGCCGAAGTGCTGCGCCCGGTGTTGGACGGCCTCACCGTTCGACTCGACGGAGCGCCGGCCGCCCCGAGCGTCATCAGCCGACGCCGGAAGATATTCAACACCGCGATCGAATACGCGGTGGAGAGGCGACTCTTGCCGGCAAACCCGCTTCCAAAGCTGAAATGGAAGCCACCGAGAACCGTCTCCACCATCGACCGGCGCTCGGTCGCTAACCCGGTGCAGGTGCGAACCCTGTTGGAAGGGGTGCGAGAGCAGGGCCGTATCGGTCCGCGCATGGTGGCTTTCTACGCCTGCCTGTACTACGCCGCACTCCGCCCGGAGGAAGCCGTGCGCCTCGCCAAACCGAACCTACACCTGCCCGATAAAGGTTGGGGGGAATTCACCCTTGACGGTGCCGATCCGCACGCCGGTCGTGAATGGACCGACAGCGGAAAGAACCGCGACAGCCGACAACTCAAGCAGCGAGCACGAGGGGAGACGCGAACGGTTCCCTGTCCGCCCGAGCTGACCGCGATCATTCACGCGCACGTCGGGCTGTTCGGCTACGGGCCGAACGGTCGCCTGTTCGTGGGGGAGCGCAACAAGGAGGAACTTCCCAAGGGCACGATCAACCGTGTGTGGCGGTGGGCGCGGGCCGCCGTGTTCACGCCCGAGGTGCATGCCTCGCCGCTGGCCCGTACCCCGTACGACCTGCGGCACGCTGCCGTGTCGACCTGGCTCAACGGGGGAGTGCCGCCGACGCAGGTGGCCGAGTGGGCGGGGCAGTCCGTGGAGGTGCTGCTCAGGATCTATGCCAAGTGCCTTGACGGCGGTGACGCGGCTCTCCGGCAGCGCATCGAAAGAGCGCTCGGGCACGGCTGAGGGCACCCGCGTTCCGTGGCACGCATTTGGCACAGATGCCCGCCACGGGCCGGTGACGGCCGGACATGACCGGACACATGATGAAGGCCCCTGACCGGGTTTCGCCTGGTCAGGGGCCTTTTCGTGCTGTTCATGGAAGGTGCCCCCGGCAGGATTCGAACCTGCGCTCCCGCCTCCGGAGGGCGGTGCTCTATCCCCTGAGCTACGGGGGCTCAGCGACCCGAGAAGAGTAGCAAACCCCCTCCCGGATCACCGAATCGGTACCCCCGCGAGTCGATCTTCGTCGGATCAGGCCGCGGCGACGGCGCGACCGCAGCTCGGCAGCGGGTGCAGCACGACCCGGCGGGGCAGCCGGCGGGGCCACTCGTTGCGCGGCCACGAGCCGTCCACGATCAGGTGCACGGTGCGCTCCTCGGCGCCGCTGAGCCGCAGCACGAAGTCCCGGGGCAGCGGCGGGTCCACCGACGGCGTGGTCACCATGAACCGCACCCGTCCCCGCGAGGACACCGCCGAGACCACGTCGGCGGCGGGCATGGTGCCGCGCAGACGTACCCGGCCGATCCAGTAGACCTCCGCGGCGTGCTCCTGGGCCGCCCGCGTGATCGCCGGGTACTCGCTGCGTACCCAGCGCTCGACCGCGCCGACGCACAGGCCGCAGGCCCGCTCGCGCGGCTCGCGCGGCCCCAGACCCCAGGCCCGGAGGTACGCCCCGACGGTGCCGGCCTCCATCGCCAGGCCGAATCGGCGCTCGATGAGGGTGGTCAGGCTCTGCCGTGTCCAGAGCTCCTCGTCGAGGCCGAACTCGTCGGGGTGGACCCCCCGGAGCACGTCGATGAGTTCGAGTTCCTGTTCGCGGCTGAGCGTTCCCGGCTCGCCCTGCCGCAGTCCGCGACGGACGGCTGCCACCGCTCCGTCACCGCCGATGGTGTGGCGTCGGCACCAGCTGGTCACCGACCGCCCTGCGTCTCTGAGTGCAACCCCCACGTCTTGGGCAACGAGCCCGAATCGCAACTGGTCACGATATGTGGGTAGAAAACTCTCCAACCTCCACAATGACCCGTTAACCCCAAACCGTTACAAACACCCAAACCGGAACATACTATCCCTGATCACCCAACCCTCGCGTGGGCCACACCGCCCCACTCGACCGCCTCGCCCGCCCGAACGCCTCATCCGTTGCTGATCGACTCCACTCCGCCGAAGTGGCTGCATCGCACCCACCCCGACCCCCACCACCTCCCCGAGCTGGTGTCGATCAAGCATCGAACCGCAGGCGCGGGTACGCGAGGTGGGCGGGAATGCCACTGTCGGGCCGACCCCTCGGGCTGCCACCTGACCCTCGACACGGCCGCCCGTCCCGTCCCGCCCCACTCGACCGCCTCTCCCGCCCGAACGCCTCATCCGTTGCTGATCGACTTCACTTCGCCGAAGTGGCTGCATCGCACCCACCCCGACCCCGCCACCTCCCCGAGCTGGTGTCGATCAAGAGTGGGGATAACCCCACCTCCCCGAGCTGGTGTCGAGCGAGCGCGGAACCGGAAGCGCGCACGCGCGAGGCGGCGAGGATGCCCTGTCGGGCTGACCCCGGGCCGCCCTTGCCCCCCTGCTCCCGCGATCTTGCACTTGCGGACCTCCCATAACGGGGCGAATCCGGCAGCGCTGAGGCAGTAAGTGCAAGATCGCCGGGGCCGGGGCCGGGGCCGGGGCCGGGGCCGGGGCCGGGGGTGGGGGTGGGGGTGGGGGTGGGGACGGGGGAGGCCCGGTGCCCCTGGGAAGGGGACCGGGCCTCGGGATCGTGCGGGGCGGCGGGTGTTACGGGGTGCCGCCCAGGCGCTTCAGGGCGGCGTTCAGGTTTGTCAGGTCGTTCTGCTGGGTGTTCTTCATGATCTGGGCGACCGCCAGCACGTCGTCGTCGCCCCCCTCGTCGAGGATGCCGTCGATCATGTGCACCCCGCCGATGTGGTGGCGGATCATCATCTGGAGGAAGAGCACGTCGAACTCGCGGCCGCTCGCCGCGCGCAGCTTCGCCATCTCCTCCGGCGTCGCCATGCCCGGCATCAGGCCGTTCTTGATCAGCCCGCCGCCGTCCTTCATCCACGCCATCGGCGCCTGCTCGCCGGTCGGGTCCAGCTTCCAGGACCGCAGCCAGGTCTGCATCGTGCCGATCTCGCCCTGCTGGCCGGTGGCGATGTCCACGCCGACCTGGCGTACCTCCGGGTCCTGGCCCTGGCTGAACGCCAGCAGACCCATCGCCACGGCCTGGTTGTGGTGGGCGGTCATGTCCCGGGCGAAGCCGGCCTCCGCCGAGTTCTCACCCGGACGGGTGAGCGTCGGCGTGAGCAGGCCGCCCGCGTACCCGAGGACCAGCCCGACCACGAGGGCGGCGGCCACCGCCAGCAGGCCGTAGCGGCGCACCGCGCCCCGGCCGCCCTGGTCGGCGGCCGGAGCCTCGTCCAGTTCGCTGTCGGTGGTCACCGGAGCGGTCATCGCGGCGTCCTCACTGGGTGGGCTGCTGGGGCATGGTGTTCTGCAGGTTGTCGCGCGGGGCGGTGCCGGTGGCGGTGACGCCCTGGTCGCAGAGCGCGTTCGGGCCCTCGATGGAGGCGTTCACCCGCAGGGTCTTGATGAAGTCGTCGATCCGGCTGTCGTCGGCGTTGTCGACCTTGAGCTGGTAGCCCCAGGCCTGGAGCGAGATCGGCTTGTCCAGCCCCTCGAACGGGCTGAGCATCGTCTTCTCCTTGCCCTGCACCTTGCTGCGGAGCTTCTCCACCTGGTCGGCGGGCAGGTCCGGGCGGTAGGTGATCCACACCGTGCCGTGCTCCAGGCTGTGCACCGCGTGCTCGTTGGCGATCGGGGCGTCGTAGACGTCACCCATGCAGTTCTGCCAGGCCTGGTTGTGCGGGCCACCGACCGGCGGGAGGACGTCGTACTTGATCGCGCCGGGCTGGTGGTTGCCGCCCTTGACCAGGTCCTTGTCCTTCGCGCGGTAGTCGACGATGCCGTCGATCGCCTCGGCCCGCTTCTGCCACGGCTGGCCGCCCTGGTAGACCGCCCAGGCGCCGACACCGATGATGCCCACGGCCAGGACGCCGACCGCGACGAAGAGGGCGATCGGGCCCCACGAACGGCCCTGGCTCACCTTCACCGGGGCGACCGGCTTGCGGCCCTTGCCCCCGGCGCCCTGCCGTGGCGTGCCCTTGCCGCCCCCGGCCTTGCCCGAGCCGGCCTTCGCGGCGGGCTTGTCGGCAGCCGAGGGCCGGCCGGCGGCCGGCTTCTTGCCGGTGCTGACCACGGTGGGACGGCGCTCCGGGCCGCCCGGGGTGCTGATGCTCATCGTGCCTCGTCAGGTCGGTCGGTCAGGGGAGCGCGGGGCCGGTTCACATGCTGGGTCGCCTCCGCGGTGCCCGAGTCTACCCCCGATAACATGGATCAGTGACTCCCGCAGAACTCGCCGAGGTCGTCCTCGCCGCAGCCCACGCCGTCTTCGACGAGCGGGGACTGGACCGCGCCGCGCTGCCCGCGCAGACCACCGTCGAGCGACCCCGTAATCCCGATCACGGTGACTACGCCTCGACGCTGGCGCTCCAGCTCAGCAAGAAGGTGGGCGTACCGCCGCGGGAACTGGCGACAGCGCTGGCCGACGAACTGGCCAAGGCGCCGGGGATCAAGTCGGTGGAGATCGCCGGACCCGGCTTCCTGAACATCCGCCTGGACGCGGCCGCCGCCGGTCAGCTCGCCAAGGTCATCGTCGAGGCCGGTCCGGCGTACGGGCGCAGCGACACCCTCGCCGGTCAGCGGATCAACCTGGAGTTCGTCTCGGCGAACCCGACCGGCCCGGTGCACATCGGCGGGGTCCGCTGGGCGGCCGTCGGCGACGCGCTGAGCCGTCTGCTCCGCGCCACCGGCGCCGACGTGGGCACGGAGTACTACTTCAACGACGCCGGCTCCCAGATCGACCGGTTCGCCCGCTCGCTGCTGGCCGCCGCGAAGGGCGAGCCCGCGCCGGAGGACGGCTACGGCGGCGCGTACATCGCGGAGATCGCCGCCGAGGTGGTCCGGCGCCGGCCGGATGTGCTCGACCTCACCGAGGACGCCGCCCAGGAGGTGTTCCGCAACGAGGGCGTCCAGCTGATGTTCGCCGAGATCAAGTCCTCGCTGCGCGACTTCGGGGTGGAGTTCGACACCTACTTCAACGAGAAGGACCTGCACGACGGGGGCGCGCTGGACGCGGCGCTGGACCGGCTGCGGGAGCAGGGCCACGTCTTCGAGTCCGAGGGCGCGACCTGGCTGCGCACCACCGAGTTCGGCGACGACAAGGACCGGGTGCTGCGCAAGTCCAACGGCGAGTGGACGTACTTCGCCGCCGACTGCGCCTACTACCTGAACAAGCGGGAGCGCGGCTTCGACCGGGTCGTGATCATGCTCGGCGCGGACCACCACGGCTACATCGGCCGGATGAAGGCGATGTCCGCGTGCTTCGGCGACGACCCGGCGCGCAACCTGGAGATCCTCATCGGCCAGCTGGTCAACCTGGTCCGCGACGGCGCCCCGGTGCGGATGAGCAAGCGGGCCGGCACCGTGGTCACGCTGGAGGACCTGGTCGACGCGATCGGCGTGGACGCCGCCCGGTACGCGCTGGCCCGCTACTCGGCCGACTCGCCCATCGACATCGACGTGGAGCTGTGGACCCGGGCCAAGAACGACAACCCGGTCTACTACGTGCAGTACGTCGCGGCGCGTACCGCAGGGGTGGCCCGCAACGCGGCCGAGATCGGGCTGACCCGTGGCGACGCCGCCGCGTTCCAGCCGGAGCTGCTCGGCCACGACAAGGAGAACGAGCTGCTCAAGGCGCTCGCCGAGTTCCCGGCGGTGGTGGCGACCGCCGCCGAGCTGCGCGAGCCGCACCGGGTGGCCCGCTACCTTGAGGAGAGCGTCGCGCAGGCGTACCACCGGTTCTACGACAACTGCCGGATCGCCCCGCAGGGCGACGAGGAGATCACCGACACCCACCGGGCGCGGCTCTGGCTCAACGACGCCACCCGGGTGGTCATCGCCAACGGCCTGCACCTGCTCGGGGTGTCCGCGCCGGAGCGGATGTAGCGCCGTGCGGGCTCACGAGGCGGGCGCGCTGCACGGCGAGATCGGCACCCGGGGGCCGGCCTGGCTGCGTACCCCGGTCGACGTCAACGCCCTGGTGCCGCAACTGTGGCCGCGCAACGTGGCGCGCGGCCCCGGCGGCGCGCTCACCGTCGCGGGCCTGGACGTCCGCGACCTGGCCGTCGAGTACGGCACCCCGGCGTACGTGCTGGACGAGGACGACCTGCGCGAGCGCTGCCGCGAGTTCCGGGCGGCCTTCCCGGACGCGGACGTCTACTACGCCGGCAAGGCGTTCCTGTGCCGCGCCGTGGTCCGGATGATCGCCGAGGAGGGCATGTTCCTCGACGTCTGCACCGGCGGCGAGCTGGCCACCGCGCTCTCGGCGGGGATGCCTCCGGAGCGGATCGGCTTCCACGGCAACAACAAGTCGGTGGCGGAGCTGACCCGGGCGGTGGACGCCGGCGTGGGCCGGATCATCGTCGACTCGTTCACCGAGATCGACCGGCTCTCCGAGCTGGCCCGCGAGCGCGGGGTACGCCCGAAGGTGCTGGTCCGGGTCACCGTCGGCGTGGAGGCGCACACCCACGAGTTCATCGCCACCGCGCACGAGGACCAGAAGTTCGGCTTCTCGCTCGCGGGCGGTGCCGCCGCGGCGGCCGCGTTCAAGATCCTCGACGATGACGTGCTGGAGCTGCGCGGCCTGCACTCGCACATCGGTTCGCAGATCTTCGACGCCAGCGGCTTCGAGGTGTCCGCCCGCCGGGTCCTCGCCCTCCAGTCGCAGATCCGCGACGCCCGGGGCGTGGAGCTGCCCGAGCTGGACCTGGGCGGCGGCTTCGGCATCGCGTACACCACCCAGGACGACCCGGCGTCACCGCACGATCTGGCGAAGCGCCTGCGCAAGATCGTCGACGGGGAGTGCGCGGCGGAGAACCTCGCCGTGCCGCACCTGTCGGTCGAGCCGGGTCGCGCGATCGTCGGCCCGGCAGTGTTCACGCTCTACGCGGTCGGGACCGTCAAAGACGTGGATGGCCTGCGGACGTACGTGAGCGTGGACGGGGGGATGAGCGACAACATCCGTACCGCTCTCTACGACGCCTCGTACTCGGCCACGCTGGCGAACCGCACGTCAGCCGCACAGCCGATGCTCGCCCGCGTGGTGGGAAAGCATTGTGAGTCGGGGGACATCGTGGTGAAGGATGAATTCCTGCCCGCTGACGTGCAGCCCGGAGATCTTGTCGCGGTGCCCGGCACCGGGGCCTACTGCCGGAGCATGGCGAGCAACTACAACCATGTCCCGCGGCCGCCGGTCGTCGCCGTCCGCGAAGGTCGGGCGCGGCTGATCGTCCGCCGGGAGACCGAAGACGACCTGCTGGCATTGGATGTGGGATGACCTCACCGGTTCGCTTGGCGCTGCTCGGCTGCGGCACTGTCGGCAGCGACGTGGTCCGGCTGCTGCACGAGCAGTCGGAAGACCTCGCCGCCCGGATCGGCGCCCCGCTGGAGATCGCCGGGATCGCCGTACGCCGGATCGGCCGTGACCGCGGCGACCTGCCGGTCGACCCGGCGCTGTTCACCACCGACGCGCTCGGGCTGATCAAGCGCGACGACGTGGACGTGGTGGTCGAGGTGGTCGGCGGCATCGAGCCGGCCCGGGGCTGGCTGGTCGAGGCGCTGCGCGCGGGCAAGAGCGTGGTCACCGCCAACAAGGCGCTGCTCGCCGAGGACGGCGCCGCGCTGCACGACGCCGCCGCCGAGGGTGGCGCCGACCTCTACTACGAGGCCAGCGTCGCCGGGGCCATCCCGCTGCTGCGCCCGCTGCGCGAGTCGCTGCACGGCGACCGGATCACCCGGGTCACCGGCATCGTGAACGGCACCACGAACTTCATCCTCTCCGCGATGGACGCCACCGGCGCCGGGTTCGCCGAGGCGCTGGAGGAGGCCACCGAGCTGGGGTACGCCGAGGCCGACCCGACGGCCGACGTGGAGGGCTTCGACGCCGCCGCGAAGGCCGCCATCCTCGCCTCGCTGGCGTTCCACACCCGGGTGACCGCCGCCGACGTGCACCGCGAGGGCATCACCGAGGTGACCGCCGCCGACGTGGCCAGCGCCAAGGCCATGGGCTGCACGATCAAGCTGCTCTGCATCGCGGCCCGGGGCGTCGACGCGGAGGGCCGGGAGACCGTCAACGTGCGGGTGCACCCGGCGATGATCCCGCTGACGCATCCGCTCGCGAGCGTGGGGGACGCGTTCAACGCGGTCTTCGTCGAGGCCGACGCCGCCGGGCAGCTCATGTTCTACGGCCGGGGCGCCGGTGGCGCGCCCACCGCCAGCGCGGTGCTCGGCGACGTGGTGGCGGTGGCCCGCAACCGCCTCGCCGGGGTGCACGCGGCGAGCGAGTCGGCGTACGCGGACCTGCCGGTGCGGCCGATGGGCGAGGCGCTCACCCGCTACCACATCAGCCTCGACGTGGCCGACCGGCCGGGTGTGCTGGCCGGGGTGGCGGGCGTCTTCGCCCGGCACGAGGTGTCCATCGCCACCGTCCGTCAGGGCCCGGCCGGCGGTGACGCGGAACTCGTTATCGTCACCCACGTCGCGCCCGACGCCGCGCTCGCGGCCACCGTGCGTGAGCTGCGCGGACTCGACATCGTCAGGTCGGTGACGAGTGTGCTTCGGGTGGAGGGCGGCGCGTAACCCACGCGTCCCGCCTGATGGTTAGAGCAGGGTGTGCCGGTGGCCGGGCGGGCAGGCTGGTCCACGCTGTTGGCAGGCCCCGGAGCGGGGCGACAGAGGCGAGGAGCACGACATGTGGCGGGGACTGATCGAGGCGTACCGGGATCGGCTGCCGGTCACCGGGGCGACTCCCGTCGTCACCCTGCACGAGGGCAACACGCCGCTGCTGCCGGCGCCGGTGCTCTCCGCCCGGGTCGGCGCGGACGTGTGGCTCAAGGTCGAGGGCGCCAACCCGACCGGCTCGTTCAAGGACCGCGGCATGACCGTCGCGGTCTCCAAGGCCGTCGAGGCCGGTGACAAGGCGATCATCTGCGCCTCCACCGGCAACACCAGCGCCTCCGCCGCCGCGTACGCGGCCCGCGCCGGGATCACCTGCGCGGTGCTGGTGCCGCAGGGCAAGATCGCGCTGGGCAAGCTGGCCCAGGCGCTCGTGCACGGCGCGAAGCTGCTCCAGGTGCAGGGCAACTTCGACGACTGCCTCGGGCTCGCCGGCAAGCTCGCCCAGGACTACCCGGTCGCGCTGGTCAACTCCGTCAACATCGACCGGCTGCACGGCCAGAAGACCGCCGCCTTCGAGATCGTCGAGGCGCTCGGCGACGCGCCCGACATCCACTGCCTGCCGGTCGGCAACGCCGGCAACATCACCGCGTACTGGATGGGCTACTCCGAGGACCTGCGCGACGGCAACGCCACGAAGGCCCCCCGGATGTACGGCTTCCAGGCGGCCGGCGCCGCCCCGATCGTCACCGGTCAGGTGGTGCCGGAGCCGTCGACGATCGCCACCGCCATCCGGATCGGCAACCCGGCGAGCTGGACGAAGGCCATCGACGCGCGGGACGCCTCGGACGGCCTGATCTCGGCGGTCACCGACCGGGAGATCCTGTCGGCGTATCGGCTGCTGGCCCGCGAGGTGGGCGTCTTCGTCGAGCTGGGCAGCGCGGCGAGCGTCGCCGGTCTGCTCCAGCAGGCCGAGGCCGGCCGGGTGCCGGCCGGGTCGCGGGTGGTCTGCACGGTCACCGGGCACGGCCTGAAGGACCCGGAGTGGGCCATCTCGACCGCGCCGGCGCCGGTGACCATCGCCAACGACGCGCTGGCCGCCGCCCGCTCCCTCGACCTGGTCTGATCTCTCCCTCCCCGCGACGTTCCCCTTCCTTGATCGACTCCAGTTCGGGGAGGTGGCGGGGTCGGGGTGGGTGGGATGCAACCACTTCGGCGAAGTGGAGTGGATCAACAACCGGGTGACGTGCTCACGGGCGGGATCGGAGTGGGCTGGACGCCGTCACCTCGGCGAAGTGGCGTCGACCAAGGCGGCAACGGACGACCCCCGCAGCGCGGCGGTGTCATCGGCTGGGGCGGATGTCGGGAGTGTCGGGGCGTGCGGCAGACTCAGACACCCCCCTGCCGGACACCTCTCCAGGAGTGAGTAACGCCGATGTCGCTGCTCGCCAGATTCAGCCTCGCCAACCGGGGGCTGATCGCCCTCGTCGCGTTGGTGACCACGGCCTTCGGCCTGTTCGCCGTGCCGTCGCTGAAGCAGCAGCTCCTGCCGTCGCTGGAGTTCCCCGCCGCGTTCATCGTGGCGACGTACCCGGGCGCCGCGCCGGAGATCGTGGAATCCCAGGTCGCCGAGCCGATCGAGAACAGCCTCAAGGGCATCCCGGGCCTCGACGAGGTCACCTCGACCTCCCGTGAGGGCGCGGCCACGGTCCAGGTGCAGTACGAGTTCGGCACCGACCTGGACGACGTCGTGAACAAGATGGAGACCGCGCTCAACCGGATCGACTCCCAGCTCCCCGAGGGCGTCGACCCGCAGGTCATCGCCGGCAGCACCGACGACCTGCCCGCAGTGGTGGTCGCCGCGACCGGTGACGGCGACGAGCGGGCGCTGGCGGAGAAGCTGCGCAACGCCGTCGTACCGGAGCTGGAGGCGCTGGACGGCGTCCGCTCGGTGGACGTCACCGGTGCGCGCAACCAGGTCGTGACGATCACGCCGGACCCGGCGAAGCTGGCTGCCGCCAAGGTGGCGCCGACCGCGATCGCGTCGGCGCTCAAGAGCAACGGTGTGGCCGTGCCGGCAGGTGCGCTCGCCGACGGCGACCGGTCGCTGCCGGTGCAGGTGGGCACGCCGATCCGGACCGTCGACGACCTGCGCGGCATCGTGCTGACCACGGCTCCCGCCGCCCCGGTACGCCTCGGCGACGTGGCCGCCGTGGAGCAGCAGCTCGCCCCGGCCACCTCGTTCACCCGGACCAACGGCAAGCCCAGCCTCGGCATCGCGGTGACCGCCGCGCCGGACGGCAACGCGGTGGAGATCTCGCACGAGATCCGGGACCGGCTGGACGAGCTGTCGGAGGCCTCCGGCGCCGAGCTGACGGTGGTCTTCGACCAGGCCCCGTTCGTCGAGAAGTCCATCGAGAGCCTGACCACCGAGGGCCTGCTGGGCCTGGTCATGGCCGTCGTGGTGATCCTGGTGTTCCTGCTGTCGGTGCGCTCCACCGTCGTCACCGCGGTGTCCATCCCACTGTCGGTGCTGGTCGCGCTGATCGTGCTCTGGTCCGGCGACTACTCGCTGAACCTGCTCACCCTCGGCGCGCTGACCATCGCCGTCGGCCGGGTGGTGGACGACTCCATCGTGGTGCTGGAGAACATCAAACGCCACCTGGAGTACGGCGAACCGAAGCGGGACGCGATCCTGACCGCGGTACGCGAGGTGGCCGGCGCGGTGACCGCGTCCACGCTCACCACTGTCGCCGTGTTCGCGCCGATCGCCCTGGTGGGCGGCTTCGTCGGGCAGCTGTTCGCGCCGTTCGCGATCACCGTGACGGTGGCGCTGCTCGCGTCGCTGCTGGTGTCGCTCACAGTCATCCCGGTGCTGGCGTACTGGTTCCTGCGGCCGCGCGGCGGCGCCGACGACGCCGCGGCCCGGCGGGAAGCCGAGGAGAAGGAGCTGCGCAACCCGTTGCAGCGGGCGTACCTGCCGGTGATCGACTTCGCCACCCGCTCGCGGAAGACCCGCTGGGCCACCGTGGGTCTCGGGCTGCTCGTGCTGCTCGGCACGTTCGGCCTGGCGCAGAAGCTGGAGACGAACTTCCTGGACGACTCCGGCCAGGACACGCTCGCCATCCGGCAGGAGATGCCGGCCGGCACCTCGCTCGCCGGCACCGACCGGGCCGCCGCGCGGGTCGAGGAGGTGCTGCGGCGTACGCCGGGGGTGGAGACCTACCAGGTCAGCGCCGGTGGTGGGGATAACCCGTTCGCGGGCGGCGGCAGTGACCGGGCCACCTGGTCGCTGTCGCTGTCCGACGACACCGACGCCGCGGCGGTACGGCAGGACCTGCGCAAGGAGTTCGACGCGCTCGGCGCGGAGGTGGGCGAGCTGACGTTCGGCGGCGGGCAGAACGCCTCCGCCAACCAGGTCGAGGTGGTCGTGCAGGCCGCCGACCAGGAGACGCTGACCCGGGCGGCCGAGGCGGTACGGGGCGCGATGGCCGGCACGCCGGGCGTGGAGGACGTCACCAGCAGCCTGGCCACGCAGGTGCCTCGCGTCGAGGTGACTGTGGACCGGGTGGCGGCGGCCCGCGCGGGTCTCACCGAGGCGGCAGTCGGGCAGCTCGTCGCGCAGACGTACCGGGGTGCGCCGCTCGGGCAGGTGACGCTCGACGGTACGGCGCAGAGCGTGGTACTGAGCAGCGGCGCCCGGCCGCCGCTGACCGTCGACGAGCTGAAGGCGCTGCGGGTCGGCGCGGTGCCGCTGGACGCGATCGCCGACGTCGAGCAGGTCGACGGCCCGCAGCAGGTGACCCGGATCGACGGGGAGCGCAGCGTCTCGGTCACCGGCACGGCGACCGGCTCGAACCTGGGCGCCACCACGCAGGAGCTGCAGAAGCGGCTGGACGCGCTGGACGTGCCGGGCGCCACGTACGTGATCGGCGGCGTCAGCGCCGACCAGGCGGACGCGTTCGCGGACCTCGGTCTCGCGGTGCTGGCGGCCATCGCGATCGTCTTCCTGATCATGGTGGCCACGTTCCGCAGCCTGACCCAGGCGCTGATCCTGCTGATCTCGGTGCCGTTCGCCGCGACCGGCGCGATCGGGCTGCTGCTCGTCACCGGCACGCCGCTGGGTGTGCCGGCGCTGATCGGCGTGCTCATGCTCGTCGGCATCGTGGTGACGAACGCGATCGTGCTGATGGACCTGATCAACCAGTACCGGGCCCAGGGCATGGACGTGACCGAGGCGGTGGTGGAGGGCGGCCGGCGTCGGCTGCGGCCGATCCTGATGACCGCCGTTGCCACCATCTTCGCGTTGCTGCCGATGGCGCTCGGCCTGACCGGCGAGGGCGGCTTCATCTCCAAGCCGCTGGCGGTCGTGGTGATCGGTGGCCTGCTCAGCTCGACGCTGCTGACGCTGGTGCTCGTGCCGACGCTCTACACGATGGTCGAGCACACGAAGGGCTCGTTCCGGAACCGGCGGCGGGGCGGCGCTCCCGAGCCGGTCGGGCCGAAGCCGGAGCCGGACCCGGTGCCGGTGACGGTCGGCGGCGGGGAGCGCGCCGAGGAGCGGGCCGTGGTGGCGCCGCCGCCGGCCCGCCCGTCGGGCGCGCTGGTCGACGGCACCGACCAGTTCGAGGTGCTCCGCCTGCCCAAGAGCCGCCAGTCGCCGCTGCCGCCGACCGAGTGACGGACCGGGAGGGGCCCGCGCGGGCCCCTCCCGGCACCTCGGCGCGCGGGACACACCGGAACCGGGCCGGGCGGTACGCTCAGTGAGCTGATGCCTACTTTCGGTTCGGGGGTGCGATGGCGGGGGGTGCGGGCCGGTGGGATCGGCGTGCCGTGCTGCGCCGCTCCGCACTGCTGCTCGGCGGGGCCGTGGTCGGCTCGTTCGCGACCGCCGAGAGCACCTGGGTGGCCGACCGCCGGCTTCCGATCGCGGGCGGGCCGGCGAGCGCCACGCTCGGCAACCGCCACCAGGACGTCGGCACCGGCGGGGTGCAGGTCGTCTGGGGCGTCCGCACCGAGGAACCCCTGGTGGCGCTCACCTTCGACGACGGCCCACGCCCACAGTGGACCCCGATGGTGCTCGACACGCTCGCCGAGCACCGGGTGCCGGCCACCTTCTTCCTGGTCGGTGAACGGGCCCGCGAGCACGCCGCGCTGGTCCGCGGCCGGATGGACGTCCACGAGGTCGGCAACCACAGCTGGGCGCACCGCGACCTGGCCCGGATGGACGCCGCGACGGTCTACGACGACCTGCGCCGCAGCCACGACGCGATCACGGCGGCCACCGGCTCGGCGCCCCGGCTGCTGCGCCCGCCGTGGGGGCACCTCGGCGGGTCGGTGCTGTACGCGTCGGCCCGGCTGGGCTACCGCCTGGTGCTCTGGACGCTTCAGATGGTCGAGAGCGAGTTCCCGCACGACCCGGCCGGTCACGCCCGGCGCATCGTCGCCGACGTACGCCCCGGCACGGTCCTGCTCGGCCACGACGTCGGCAACGACACCCGGCTCGTCGCGCTCCGCGGCCTGCCCGACATGATCAACGGTCTGCGGGCCCGGGGATACACCTTCGTCACGGTCTCCGACCTGCTGCGCCGCGCTGCCGCCACAGGGGCGGCCCGGTAGGGTGCCCGCGTGTCACCCACCCTGTCGGTCCTGGTCCGCAACCGCGACTTCCGCCACCTGTTCCTCGCCGAGCTGGTCGTCTTCGGTGCGGACTGGTTCGTCATGGTGCCGCTGCTGGTGCTGCTGCCCGACCTGACCGGCAGCGGGGTCTGGGGCGCGCTGGTGCTGGCGGTGGACACCGGCACGACCGCGTTGCTGCTTCCGTACGCCGGAACGATCGCCGACCGGTTCGACCGCCGCAAGGTGATGATGGTGGCCAACGTGGGCGCGCTGGCCGGGGTGCTGCTGTTGCTCGGCGTGCGCAGCGCCGGTACGGCGTGGCTGGCGCTGGCGGCGATCGCGCTGGTGGCGGTGGCGAAGGCGTTCTACTCGCCGGCCGCCCAGGCCGCGCTGCCGAACGTGGTCGACCCGGAGGACCTGGCCGCCGGCAACGCGGTCGCCGGGTCGGCCTGGGGCACGATGACAGTGGTCGGCGCCTCGCTCGGCGGGATCCTGAGCGCCGCGGCCGGCCCGTACGCCAGCTTCTGGGTCGCCGCCGTCGGCCTGGTCGCCGCCGCGGGCCTGGCCGCGTTGATCCGCCGGCCGTTGCAGGCCCCGCGCGACCCGACGGCGACGGTGCCGCGCACGTGGGCGGCGATCCGGGAGGCGCTGCGCTACATCGCCCACCGCCCGCGCGTGCTGGCGCTGGTGACTGTCAAGTCGGCGGTCGGCCTGGGCAACGGCGTGCTGACCGTCTTCCCGCTGCTCGCCGGGGTGTACGGGGTCGGCGCGGTCGGCGCCGGTCTGCTCTTCGCCGCCCGCGGCGCCGGGGCGCTGGTCGGCCCGATCATGATGCGCCGGGTGCTGAGCAACCGGGCCTGGCTGCTCACCGGCCTGGCGATGTCCATGTCGTTGTACGGCCTGGCCTACCTGGGCGCGTCGGTGGTGACCTGGTTCCCGCTGGTGCTGGTCCTGGTGTTCCTGGCCCACCTGGGCGGCGGCAGCAACTGGGTGCTGTCCAACTACGCATTGCAGGGCGAGGTGCCGGATCGGCTCCGGGGCCGGGTCTTCGCCACCGACATGATGCTGGCGACGCTCGCCATCGCGGTCAGCCAGCTCGTGGTGGCGCTCGTGGTGGACCGGGTGGACGAGCGCACCGTGCTGGCCGGCTGCGGCCTGGTCACCGTCGTGTACGCGATCGGCTGGCGGTTCGCCACCCGGCGGCTCTCGCTCACCGACCCGGTCGACACGCCGACCCCCGAGCGCACCGGCTGACACGCCGGTCCCACGCTCCGGGCGGTCCGGCCGGGCTGTCGGGGTGACGTCCTAGCATGAGCCGGTGCCGACCACATTCACCACCGGCCCGGTGCGGGTCCGGGTGCCCGCGACCAGCGCCAACCTGGGCCCCGGCTTCGACGCGCTCGGGCTGGCCCTGGGCCGCCACGACGACGTCACGGCCGAGGTGACAGACGGCGGCGTACGGGTGTCGGTCACCGGCGAGGGCGCCGGCGAGCTTCCGTCGGACGAGCGGCATCTGATCGTCACCGCCATGCGGGCCACCTTCGACGTGCTCGGCGCGCAGCCGGCCGGCCTGGCGCTGGAGTGCATCAACCGCATCCCGCAGGCCCGCGGTCTCGGCTCGTCGTCGGCGGCGATCGTGGCCGGGGTGCTGGCGGCCCGCGCGCTGGTTGCCGGCGGCGAGCGGCGGATGGACGACGACGCCGCGCTGCGCCTGGCGGCCGAGCTGGAGGGGCATCCGGACAACGTCGCGCCCTGCCTGCTCGGCGGCTTCACCATCGCCTGGACCGAACCGGGTGGCGCGCGGGCGGTCTCGCTGCCGGTGGCGCCGGCCGTGCGCCCGACCGTCTTCGTGCCCGCCGAGCGGGGTCTGACCGCGGTGGCCCGGGCGGCGCTGCCGGCCACCGTGCCGCACGCCGACGCGGCGTCGAACGCGGGCCGGGCGGCCCTGCTGGTGCACGCGCTGACCGCCGATCCCGCGCTGCTGCTGCCGGCCACGGTCGACCGGCTGCACCAGGAGCAGCGGGCGCCGGGGATGCCGGCCACGGCGGCGCTCGTCGCTGAGCTGCGTGCGGCGGGTGTGGCGGCTGTGGTCAGTGGGGCGGGGCCGACCGTGTTGGCGCTCTCCGAGGTCCCGGCGGGATTCCGGCTGGGAACAGATTGGCGCCGGTGGGAGTTGCCGATAGATGTCAGCGGTGCCCGGGTCATCCGGGGTAGACTTTGACACGCCGAGCGGGGCCCTGTTGCCGCAGGTCGGACGAGGCGATTACGCTCTAGACCTAGCACAGCCGCGAAGCATGCGATCTTCCTGCGGTTCGGCGCACCCCCGAAGCTCTCGGCGGTAGCCCGTCACCCCTGCTCAAGGCCCACGCCGCACCGCAGTTTCCACAGGTCGCCGCAGACGGCGAGACCTGCTCACCGATGGTGGTGAGTCGGGAAACCACCGGCTGCTGTGTCACAGACTCCCGCGACGCGTCCATGCGAGGCGGGTGCACCGAGGCCGCCCGGCCACCTGGTTCCACGACTCCGGGCAGCCCGGCCTATCGAGGGAAGGAATCCATTGAGCGACACCACCGACGTGACGTCGGATGTTTCCAACGTCGCTGGCGATGCCACCACCGCCGCCCCCACACGCCGCCGGCGGAGCGGCACCGGTCTGTCGGCGATGCTGCTGCCGGAGCTGCAGAGCCTGGCCGCTTCGCTCGGCATCTCTGGTACCGCTCGCATGCGTAAGGGCGAGCTGATCAGTGCCATCACCGAGCGGCAGCAGGGCGGCGCGGCCGGAACCCCTCGACCGCGAGCCGAGGTGGCGGCTGCTGCTGCTCCCGCCCGTGAGGAGGTGCACGCGGAGGTCCGTGAGGAGCGGGCCGAGGCACGCCCCGCCGAGCAGGCGCCGGCCGCCGAGGTGACCGAGGGTCGTACCCGCGGTCGCCGCAGCCGGGCCGCCGCCGCGACCACCGAGGCCCGACCGGCCGAGGCGCCGGCGACCGAGGCGCGGCCGGCCGAGACGACGCGCGCCGAGGAGGCGCCCGCCGAGACCGGCGAGCGCGCCGAGCGTGGCGGTGACCGGGCCGAGCGCGGTGAGCGCAACGAGGGCCGGGGCCGTGAGCGTGGCGGTGACCGGGCCGAGCGTGGCGGCGAGCGGGCCGAGCGTGGCGGCGAGCGGGCCGACCGTGGCGGCGACCGGGCCGAGCGTGGCGGCGAGCGGGCCGACCGTGGCGGTGACCGGGCCGAGCGCGGTGAGCGCAACGACCGTGGTGACCGCGCCGAGCGTGGCGAGCGGGGCGACCGCAACGACCGCAACGAGCGGGGCGAGCGCGCCGAGCGCAACGACCGGAACGAGCGCGGCGACCGTAACGACCGCAACGACCGGGGTGACCGTAACGACCGTGGTCAGCGCGCGGAGCGGGACAACGACGGCGACGACGACGGTGAGGGCGGCGGCCGGCGGGGCCGGCGCAGCCGGTTCCGGGACCGTCGTCGCGGCCGCGGCGAGCGGGGCGAGGGTGACAGCGGTGGCGGCCGTGAGCCGCAGGTCGGCGAGGACGACGTGCTCGTCCCGGTCGCCGGCATCATCGACGTGCTCGACAACTACGCCTTCGTCCGGACCACCGGCTACCTGGCCGGCCCGAACGACGTGTACGTCTCGATGTCCCAGATCAAGAAGTACGGCCTGCGCCGCGGTGACGCGATCACCGGCGCCGTGCGGGCCGCGCGGGACGGCGAGCAGCGGCGCGACAAGTACAACCCGCTGGTCCGGCTGGACACCATCAACGGGATGGAGCCGGACGAGGCGAAGCGCCGGCCGGAGTTCTACAAGCTCACGCCGCTCTACCCGCAGGAGCGCCTGCGGCTGGAGACCGAGCCGCACATCCTCACAACCCGGGTGATCGACCTGGTCATGCCGATCGGCAAGGGCCAGCGGGCGCTCATCGTGTCGCCGCCGAAGGCCGGTAAGACGATGGTGCTGCAGGCGATCGCGAACGCGATCACCCGCAACAACCCGGAGTGCCACCTGATGGTGGTGCTCGTCGACGAGCGGCCGGAAGAGGTCACCGACATGCAGCGGTCGGTGAAGGGCGAGGTCATCGCGGCCACGTTCGACCGTCCGCCGCAGGACCACACCACAGTGGCGGAGCTGGCGATCGAGCGGGCGAAGCGCCTGGTCGAGCTGGGCCACGACGTGGTCGTGCTGCTCGACTCGGTGACCCGGCTCGGGCGGTCGTACAACCTGGCGGCGCCCGCCAGCGGCCGGATCATGTCGGGTGGTATCGACTCCACCGCGCTCTACCCGCCCAAGCGCTTCCTCGGCGCGGCGCGCAACATCGAGAACGGCGGTTCGCTGACCATTCTCGCCACCGCGCTGGTGGAGACCGGGTCCATGGCGGACACGGTCATCTTCGAGGAGTTCAAGGGCACGGGTAACGCCGAGCTGAAGCTGGACCGGAAGATCGCCGACAAGCGGGTCTTCCCGGCGATCGACATCAACCCCTCCGGCACCCGCAAGGAGGAGGTCCTGCTCGCGCCGGAGGAGCTGGCGATCATCCACAAGCTCCGCAAGGTGCTGCACTCGCTGGACTCGCAGGCGGCGCTCGACCTCCTGCTGGACCGGCTCAAGCAGTCCCGCACCAACATCGAGTTCCTGATGCAGATCGCGAAGTCCACTCCGGGCGAGTGAGCTGACGGTTCCGACGAACGAGGGGCACGGCCGCATCGGCCGTGCCCCTCGTCGCGTACCGGGTGGCAGGTCGTGAAGTTTTTCTACGGTTAAGCCGCTAGGTATTGAAACTTCTGTTCACCGTCGGGTTGACTGTCGTCCATGCGAACCCGCAGTCGACCCGCCCGCCTCGCCGGCGTCCTGCTGCTGACGCCGTTGCTGACCCTCACCGCGCCGCCACCTTCCGCCGCGACTGCCGCGCCGTCGGCCGTCGCACCGCCGGGCGCCACCGCCGCCGAGGACGCGCCACGCGCCTCCTCCCGTCCCGACTCCGCCGTCGCGCTCGCCGGTGTGGAACCGGCCGGCGGCCTGGAGACCGCCAAGACCACCCGGCCGGTCGCGCCCGGCCTCGACCTGACCTCCTTCGACAGGTACGACGCGGCCGGCTGGCTGCGCGCCGACGCCCTCACCGCGGACCTGGCCGGCGGGCTCACCGTCGACTACGTGAACTCCGGTGAGGTCACCAAGGACGAGCCGCTGCGCGCCGCGGTGGACCGCTCCCGTGCCGTCGCGGCGGTGAACGGCGACTTCTTCGACATCAACAACTCCGGTGCCGCCCAGGGCGTCGGCATCCGCTCCGGCGAACTGGTGCAGTCGCCCGTCGCCGGGCACTCCAACGCGGCCGGCATCAGCGCCCAGGGCATCGGCCGGGTCGTCCAGGTCGGCTTCGAGGGCACCGCGACGCTGCCCGCCGGGCCGGTGCCGCTCACCCAGTTCAACAACATGGTGCAGCGCGACGGCGTCGGAGTGTTCACGCCGCTCTGGGGGGCGTACACCCGCACGCGGGCGGTGGAGGGCGCGGCCCGGACGGTCGAGGTGACGGTGACCGGCGGCCGGGTGGCGAGCGTGGCCACCACGGCGGGCGAGGGGCCGATCCCGGCCGGCACCACCGTGCTGCTCGGCCGCGAGGCCGGCGCCGACGCGCTCGCCGCGCTGCGTCCCGGCGACGCGGTGGACCTGACCTGGCGGCCGCGGGCCTCCGACGGCGGTGACCTGCGCGCCGCCGTGGGTGGCGGCAACGTGCTGGTCCGCGACGGCGTGGTGCAGAGCATCGCCGACGCGTCGCTGGCCCCGCGCACCGCCGTCGGCTTCTCCGCCGACGGCCGCAAGATGATCATGCTGACCGTGGACGGCCGGCAGGTGGACAGCCGTGGCGTCACCCAGACCGAGATGGGCCGCATGATGGCCGAGCTGGGCGCCGCGAACGCGCTCAACCTCGACGGCGGCGGCTCCTCCACGCTGCTCGCCCGGGAGCCGGGCGCGGCCACGGTCCAGGTGGAGAACAGCCCGTCCGACGGCAGCGAGCGGCCGGTGCCGAACGGGCTCGCCGTCTACGCGCCGAAGGGCAGCGGCCGGCTCACCGGCTACTGGCTGGAGACCGCCAGCGACCCGACCGCCGCACCCGGTGTCGCGCCGGTGCGCGGCGGCCGGCCGGACCGGGTCTTCCCCGGCCTCACCCGCCGGCTCACCGCCGCCGGATACGACGAGACGTACGGCCCGGCCGCCGGCGAGCCGCGCTGGCACGCCACCCACGGACGGGTCGACGGCGACGGCGTCTTCCGGGCCGCCGTCCCCGGCCGCAGCACCGTCACCGCCGCCCGCGGCCGGGCCCGGGGCACGATCGAGCTGACGGTGCTCGGTCCGCTCGCGCGCATCGACGGCACCGTCGACCGGGTCGGCCTGGACCGGGCCGGTGACAGCGGCCTGTTCGGCGTCGTCGGCTACGACGCCGAGGGCAACACCGCGCCGATCGAGCCGGCCGACCTGACGCTGGAGTACGACAGCGACCTGCTCTCCGTCACCCCCACCGCCGACGGCAACCTGGCCGTCAAGGCGCTCGCCGCGACCGGCTCGGCGCTGGTCACCGCGCGGGTCGGCAACCGCACCACGGTCCTGCCGGTGACCGTCGGGCTGACCGACGTGCCGGTGGCCGGGTTCGACGACGCCGCGTCCTGGAAGTTCAGCCAGGCCCGCGCCTCCGGGTCGGTCGCACCGGCCGAGGGGCACACCGGCGGCGGGCTGCGGATGTCGTACGACTTCAGCCAGTCCACCGGCACCCGGGCCGCGTACGCCGACCCGCCCGCCTGGATCGACGTCCCCGGCCAGCCGCAGGCGTTCGGCATGTGGATCAAGGCGAACGGCACCGGCGAGTGGCCCAGCCTGCACCTGCACGACGCGCAGGACACCCAGTTCGTGCTGCGCGGCCCGTACCTGGACTGGACCGGCTGGAAGTACGTCGAGTTCGCCGTACCGCCGGGCGTGCAGTACCCGGTGCGGGTACGCCGGTTCTACGTGGCCGAGACCGACCCGGCCAAGCAGTACCGCAGTGAGGTGGTGATCGACGACCTGGTGGCCCGGGTGCCGCCGGACGTGCAGGCGCCGCCGGAGCCGAACCGCACCGATCGGGTGGTCGTCCGTGACGGCACTGTGGACGGGGCGCCCTGGCGCTTCGCGGTGCTCTCCGACGCCCAGTTCGTCGCCGCGAACCCGGACAGCGACCTGGTCGCCCAGGCCCGCCGTACGCTGCGCGAGGTCCGCGCCGCGCGGCCGGACTTCCTCATCATCAACGGCGACTTCGTGGACACCGCCTACCCGGCCGACTTCACGCTGGCCAAGCGCATCCTGGACGAGGAACTGGGCGGCGAGGTGCCGTACCACTACGTGCCCGGCAACCACGAGATCATGGGCGCGCCGATCGACAACTTCCGCAGCGTCTTCGGGGACACCTCGCGCGTCTTCGACCACCGGGGCACCCGGTTCCTCACGCTGAGCACCGCCACCGGGTCGCTGCGCGGCGGCGGGTTCGACCAGGTGGAGCTGCTGCGCCGGACGCTCGACCAGGCCGCCGCCGACCGCTCGGTGGGCTCGGTGGCGGTGTTCTTCCACCACCCGCCGCGCGACCCGAGCCCGGCCAAGGCCAGCCAGCTCGGCGACCGCAAGGAGGCGGCACTGGTCGAGCAGTGGCTGGCCGACTTCCAGCACCGCACCGGCAAGGGCGCGGTCATGGTCAACGGCCACGTCGGCACGTTCCACGCCGACCGGGTGGACGGCGTGCCGTACGTGATCAACGGCAACTCGGGCAAGGATCCGTCCACCCCTGCGGCGCTCGGCGGGTTCACCGGGTGGACCGAGTTCGGGGTGGACCCGGTGACGCCGGGGGAGGCCGAGCGGGCCCGCCGTGACCCGCTGGCCGAGGGGCCGAAGTGGGTGAGCGCGGAGATGCACGCGCATGTCGACCGGCTCGCGCTGACCGCGCCCGCGCAGGTGTCCCGGCATACGCCGGCCGACGTCGCGGCCACTCTCACCCAGCCCAGCGGCCGGCAGGTGCCGGTGGCCGCGCCGGTCAGCGCCGACTGGTCCGGTTCGCCGAACCTGCACGTCGGCGGTGCGGCGGGCGTACGCCCCTGGCACGCCGCCCGCTTCGACCCACTGACCGGCAAGCTGACCGCCCTGCGCCCCGGTGCCCAGGTCCAGCTGACGGTCACGGTGAACGGAGTGAAGGCCGAGACCCAGGTGACTACGACCCGGTAGCCAACCCCCGCCCTCCGCCCCGGTGATCATGAAGTTGGCCCGGACAAAAGCGACAGGAAACGCCGCTAACTTCATGATCGCCGGGGTCGGGCCGGGGGCGGGGGGCGGGGACGGTGGGGGAGTGGGTGGGGTGGGGGTGGGAATGCTGACGGGTGGGCCGGCGTTGGAGGTGGCGGACCTCCTGTGCCGGGTGGAAGACGCCCGTGGCAGACTGGTCAATCGGCCACCGGTTCCGGTTCACGCCCGAGCCCGTCGTGACGACGGGGAGCACCGACGGCGACCCGGCGACCACCGACGAAAGGACCGAGGCGACATGAAGCCCAACATCCACCCGGAGTACGTGACCACCGAGGTCCGCTGCTCCTGCGGCAACACGTTCACGACCCGCAGCACCGCCAAGGGCGGCGCCATCAGCGTCGAGACCTGCAGCGCCTGCCACCCGTTCTACACCGGTAAGCAGCGCGTGCTGGACACCGCCGGCCGGGTCGCGAAGTTCCAGCAGAAGTACGCCAAGGTTCAGGCCAAGAAGGCCAAGTAGCTCCGTCGACGACGCCCGTGCCCGGCTCCTGCCGGGCACGGGCGTTCGTCCGTTTGTGCCGGTTCCACCTCCAAGGAGCATCCGCAGCATGAGCAGTGAGCGTCTGGCCGCCCTCCTCGACGAGTACGCCGAGCTGGAGCGGCGGCTGGCCGACCCGGCCATCCACGCCGACCAGGGCACCGCCCGGCGGGTCGGCCGTCGGTACGCCGAACTGGTCCCGCTGCACAAGGCGGCCGGTGAGCTGGAGCAGGCCCGCGCCGACCTGGCCGCGGCCCGTGAGCTGGCTGCCGAGGACCCGACGTTCGGCGCCGAGGCGGACGCCATCGCGGCCTCGCTGCCGGCGCTGGAGGAGCGGCTCGCGGAACTGCTCATCCCGCGCGATCCGCACGACGCCAAGGACGTCATCGTCGAGATCAAGGCCGGCGAGGGCGGCGAGGAGTCCGCACTGTTCGCCGGTGACCTGCTGCGGATGTACACCAGGTACGCCGAGCGGCACGGCTGGGCCACCGAGGTGATCGACGCGCAGGACTCCGACCTGGGCGGCGTGAAGGACGTCTCGCTGGCGATCAAGAGCAAGGGCGTACCGGAGGGCGGCAACGGCGTCTGGTCCCGGCTCAAGTGGGAGGGCGGCGTGCACCGGGTGCAGCGCGTCCCGGTCACCGAGTCGCAGGGCCGCATCCACACCAGCGCCGCCGGTGTGCTGGTGCTGCCCGAGGCGGAGGACGTCGACGTCACCATCGACCCGAACGAGCTGCGTATCGACGTGTTCCGCTCGTCCGGCCCCGGTGGGCAGTCGGTGAACACCACCGACTCGGCGGTCCGGATCACCCACGTGCCGACCGGCATCGTGGTCTCCTGCCAGAACGAGAAGTCGCAGCTGCAGAACCGGGAGCAGGCCATGCGCATCCTGCGCGCCCGGCTGCTCGCCGCCGCCCAGGAGCAGGCGGACGCGGCGGCCTCGGACGCCCGCAAGGCGCAGGTCCGCACCGTGGACCGGTCCGAGCGGATCCGCACCTACAACTTTCCGCAGAACCGGATCACCGACCACCGCATCGGCTACACGGCGTACAACCTGGACCTGGCGCTGGCCGGCGAGCTGGACGCGGTGCTCGACGCGCTGACCGAGGCGGACCGCGCGGCCCGGCTGGCCGGCGAGACCGAGCTGTCCCGCCGCTGACCGGTGGGGTGTTAAGCGGGGGCCCTTCCTCTACCGGATGCGTTAACAGGGGGCCCTTCCTTACCGCTCAGCTCGCCCGCAACCGCGCCTTGGCCCGCAGCATCTCCCGGTCGGCCAGCTCGAACGCGGTGCCGAGCGCCTCCCGGACGCTCACCGTGGTGCTGCCGTCGACCTCGGCGAAGCCGATGGTCACCCCGACCGGCGTGCCGGGGACCAGCGACTCCCAGTCCTCGGTGCGGACGGCCGCCTCGATCCGGCGGGCCACCTCGACCGCCTCCGGCATGCCGGTGTCGGGCAGCACCACGACGAACTCGTCGCCGCCGTAGCGGGCCACGAAGTCGCCCCGCCGCATCACCCGGTTGATCACGCCGGCGACCCGTTGCAGCACCAGGTCACCGGAGTGGTGGCCGTGGCGGGTGTTCACCGCCTTGAACCCGTCGAGGTCGCAGACGCCGATCACCACCCGCTCGCCCCGGGACACCACGGCGCCCAGGTAGCGCTCCAGCCGGCGCCGGTTGGGCAGGCCGGTGAGCGGGTCGGTGAGCGCCTCGCCCTCGTACCGGGCCGCCTCGCGGCGCATCTCCTCGTGGTCGATCCGGGCGGCGATGCCGTCGATGTAGACGTCCCGTAGCCGATCGCTGCGCCGCGCCGCCAGCCGGAACGCGTGCCGGTCGGCCCGGTGCGCGCCCGCGTGGTCGCCGGCCCGTGCGAGCGCGATGCTGCGCAGCCGGGGCGGCTCGGCCGCGCCGAGCGTCTCGTCGGAGACCCGCAGCGCGTCCAGCCGGGTGACCGCCTCGATCGGGCGGCCGGCCGCCACCGCCAGGCAGACCTGGCCGAGCTGGCGCAGGTCGCGGGCGCGTGCGCTGTCCCCGCCGTGGCCGAGCAGCCGGTTCGGGTCGGCGTCTCCGGCGGACTCCACCCGGTCGCCGAGCGCGGCCCGGCGGGCGGCGGCGTAGCCGTACGCGGCCAGGCTGCTCGGCCGCAGGTTGCCGGCCCGCCCGCCGCGCAGGAACCGGGCCAGGTCACCGGCGACGTCGCGCAGCACCCGCAGGCAGCCGTCGCTGTCGCCGTTGTGGTCGAGCGCGACCGCGTTGCGCAGCCGGATGCCGGGCGCGGCGAACGTCTCCTCGGGGATGCCGACGCTGAGCCCGACCTCCCGGGCCCGCTCGATCGCGCCGAGCGCGTGACCGTGGAAGCTGAGGTACGAGTACGCCATCGCCAGGTCGTGCCAGCCCCAGGCGGTGTCCCGGTCTGGGTCGTCGTCGGCGCCGAGCGCGCGGGCGGCCCGGACCAGGTGCATCACGCAGCGGTCCAGCGCGCCCTGATGGTGGGCGGCGAGCGCGGCCAGCGCGTTGAGGTGCCCGTGCAGGTAGGGCTCGGCCAGGTCGCGGACGGCGGCGGAGGCGTCCTCGACGGCCCTGGTGAACTCGGCGGTGCGGCCGAGGTTGATCAGCGCGGACAGGCGTTGCACGAGCGCGTCGGCGCGGGCGTACGGGTCGTCTGTGGTGCGGATGACGCGGTCGAGCAGGGCGCACGCCTCCGCGGACCGGCTGGCCTCCTGGAGGGACCGAGCGCGGCGGAGAGCGTCAACCTGGTCCTCGACCTGGTCGAGCCAGCCCACTCGCGACCTCCCTGCGGTGTGCGCCCGGACGCACCCGCTCGTGAGGTGAGCCGCGACGCCTCATGATTATTGCGTGACCGCACTCCCGCAACACCCGTCCGAAGGGACAGAACGCGAACGGCCCTCGCTGGTGATCAACCGGGTGGCGCGTGCGCTCGCCGCGGCGGGCGTCGAGGCGCCCCGCGCCGAGGCCGAGCAACTCGCCGCGTACGTGCTCGACGTGCCGCGGGGCCGGCTGGCGCTCGCCGACGGTTTCACCCCGGCGCAGCGTGACCGCCTCGACGAGCTGGTCGGGCGGCGGGTGACCCGCGAGCCGTTGCAGCACCTGCTCGGCTCGGCCGGTTTCCGCCATCTGGAACTGGCGGTCGGGCCGGGCGTCTTCGTGCCCCGGCCGGAGACCGAACTGCTGGCCGGCTGGGGGATCGAGCGGGCCCGGGAGCACGCCGCGCCGCTCGTTGTCGACCTGTGCAGCGGTTCCGGCGCGATCGCTCTCGCCGTCGCGCAGGAGGTGCCCACGGCGCGGGTGGTGGCGGTGGAGCGGTCCCCGGCCGCGCTGGCGTGGCTGCGGCGCAACGCGGCGGACCGGGCCGCCGCCGGGGACCGGCCGGTCGAGGTGGTGTCCGCCGACGTGACCGACCCGGAGCTGCTGGCCGGCCTGGCCGGGCGGGTCGACGTGCTGCTCTGCAACCCGCCGTACGTGCCGAGGTCGGTGCCGGTGCCGCCGGAGGTGGCCGGGCACGACCCGGACGAGGCGGTGTTCGGCGGCGCGGACGGGCTGGACGTGATCCGGCCGGTGGTCGGCCGGGCCGCCGCGTTGCTGCGCCCGGGCGGCGCGATCGGTATCGAGCACGACGACACGCACGCCGCGGCGGTGCCCGCGCTGCTGCGCGGCGACGGCCGCTACGACCGGGTCGAGGAGCACCGGGACCTCGCCGGGCGGCCGCGCTGGGCGAGCGCGTCCCGGCGGGCGGACGGCACCCACGCCGAGCCCGCCCGGGCGTGGCAGACTGACTCCTCGTGATGCTCTACGACTGTCGGTCGCCCGCCGACCGGGACCGCGGCATCGCCGCTGCCATCGAGGCGGTCAAGAACGGGGAACTCGTCGTCCTGCCGACCGACACGGTCTACGGCATCGGGGCGGACGCGTTCACCCCGTACGCGGTGAAGGCCCTGGCGGACACCAAGGGCGGTGCCCGGCAGGCGCCCCCGGTGCTCATCGGTTCCCGGCACACGCTCGACGGCCTGGTCTTCTCGCTGCCCGGCGCGGCCCGCGACCTGGTCGAGGCGTTCTGGCCCGGCGCGTTGACCATCGTGGTGGAGCACTCGCCGAGCCTGGCGTGGGACCTGGGCGACAACGGCGGCACGGTGGCGGTGCGGATGCCACTGCACCCGGTCGCGCTGGAGGTGCTGCGGGAGACCGGGCCGATGGCCGTCGCGTCGGCCAACAAGGTCGGCCAGCCCGCCGCGCTCACCGCCGAGGAGGCGCGTGACCAGCTCGGCTACGGCGTCCGGGCGTACCTGGAGGCCGGGCCGGCGGTGGACCCGGTGCCGAGCACCATCGTCGACCTGACCGGCGACGTGCCGCGGGTGCTGCGCGAGGGCGCGGTGACGCTGGCGAAGCTGCGCGAGGTCGTGCCGGACATCCTCGACGAGCGGGGGGTCTGAGTGCCGCCCTTCACCGTCCTGCACGTCTGCATGGGCAACATCTGCCGGTCGCCGATGGCCGAGCGGCTGCTGCTGCTCGCGGTCCGGGAGCGGCTGGTCCGTCTCGACGTCGACCCGGCCGGGTCGGACGCGCTCGTGCACAGCCACAGCGCCGGCACCGGCGGCTGGCACGCGGGGGAGGAGATGAACCCGCCCGCCGCCCGGCAGGTGATCTCGCGCGGCGGTGACACCGAGGGGTTCGCCGCCCGGCGGCTGCGCTCCGACCTGATCGACGCCGCCGACCTGGTGCTCACGGCCACCGCCGACCAGCAGGAGTACGTGGTGGCGCTGCGGCCGGACGCCGCCGCGCGTACGTTCGTGCTCGGTGAGTTCGGCCGCCTGCTCGGCGGGCTGGACCGGTCCGCCCTGCCGCCGGCCGAGCCGACGCCGGACGCCGTGTACGCCCGCGGCACCGCGCTCGTCGCGGCCGTCGACGCGGCGCGGCAGAACGCCTCCGCGCTGCCCACCGACGACCTGGACGACCCGTGGGGCCGGGGCGACCAGTGCTTCAGCCGGGTCGCCGACGAGATCGAGGAGACCGTGCAGCCCCTGGCTGCCGTCCTGCTCCCCTGATCGCGGTTCATCCTTCCTCGCGAACTTCCTGCGCATTTCGCGGAAGATGGCGGCGAAAGCGGCCAATCCGGTCATTCTGAACGGGTCCGTACGGCCGGCTCCTGCGGGGAGAGCTGATGAACCGGGCCTATCTCGACAAGCTGTTCACCGTTGTGCTCGCCGGCGTGCTCGCCGGACTGGCCCTGGCCGCAGCCGCGCTGCCGGCCGCGCTGGTCTTCGGGCTGGGCGTGAAGAACCTGATGCCGTACACCGCGTTGCCGGAGGCGCTCAAGACGCCGCAGCCGGCACAGCGGTCCAACCTGTACGCGAACGACGGGCGGACGCTCATCACCTCGTTCTACGTCGAGGACCGGGTGGACGTGCCGGTCGGCGAGGTGGCGCCGGTGATGCGCGACGCCATCGTGGCCGCCGAGGACGTGCGCTTCTACGAGCACCACGGCGTCGACGTGCGCGGCGTGGCGCGGGCGTTCACGGCCAACCGCCGCGAGGGCACCCGCCAGGGTGCCTCCACGCTGACCATGCAGTACGTGCGCAACGCGCTCGCCGGTGACACCCGGCTGACCGAGGAGCAGCGCGCCGCCGCCACCGAGATCACCGTCGGGCGAAAGATCCGCGAGATGCGGTACGCGCTGACGCTGGAACGGCAGGTCGGCAAGGACGAGATCCTCGGGCGCTACCTGAACATCGCGTACTTCGGCGCCGGTGCGTACGGCATCGCCGCGGCCAGCAAGCGCTACTTCTCCACCACCCCGGAGCGGCTCACGCTGGCCCAGGCCGCGCTGCTCGCCGGGCTGGTCCGGTCCCCGGCCGACGACCCGATCAACGGCGACGCGGAGGCGGCCCGGCAACGGCGGGCGTACGTGCTGGACCGGATGGTGGAGACCGGCCGGGTGAGCGCGCCGGACGCCGAGGCGGCGAAGGCCACCGAGCTGGCCCTCAAACCCAACACCACGCCGAACGACTGCGCGGCGGTGCCCGCCGACCACAACGACTGGGGCTTCTTCTGCGACTGGTTCACCCAGTGGTGGAACGCCCAGCCGGCGTTCGGCGAGAACGTGGACGAGCGGCAGCGGACGCTGCGCCGGGGCGGCTGGAAGATCGTGTCCTCGCTCGACCCGGACGTGCAGGCCAAGGCCAGCGAGCAGGTGCGGGCGATCTACCCGGAGACGATCGCGCGGGCGGCGCCGACAGCCGTGGTGCAGCCGGGCACCGGCCGGGTGCTGGCGATGGCGGTGAACCGCACCTACGGCACGGCCGCGAACCCGGACGGGCAGCAGAACTACCCGAACACGGTCAACCAGCTCGTGGCCGGCGGTGGCGGCATCACCGGCTACCAGGCGGGCTCCACGTTCAAGCTGTTCGCGCTGCTGGCCGCGCTGGAGTCGGGGCTGCCGCTGGACACCGAGTTCGACGCGCCGCGCGTCTACGTGACGCAGTACCCGGTCGGCGCCGGCCCGGCGAGCTGCGGCGGCCGGTGGTGCCCGGAGAACGCGAACACCTACTGGATGGACGGCGACCGGGACATGTGGGACGCGTTCGGGCGGTCGGTGAACACGTACTTCGCGTGGCTGACCGAGCGCGTCGGCGCGGACCGGGTGGTCGAGATGGCCCAGCGGCTGGGCATCGTGTTCCGTGCCCCGGCCGACGCCGAGATGGCCCGCGAGGGCGCCAGGAGCTGGGGACCGTTCACGCTCGGGGTCTCCGCCACCACGCCGCTGGACCTGGCCGGCGCGTACGCCGCGGTGGCCGCCGAGGGCACCTGGTGCCGGCCCACGCCGGTCGCCTCGATCACCGACCCGGCCGGCCGGAAGGTGGCGGCCGGCAACACCGACTGCCGGCAGGTGCTCGACACCGAGGTCGCCCGCGCGGCGGCGGACGCCAGCCGCTGCCCGGTCGGCGACCAGTCGATGTACCGGCGCTGCGACGGCGGTACGGCCGAGGAACTGGCCCCCGGTCTGCGCCGACCGGTGGCGGGCAAGACCGGCAGCTCGGAGCGGAACGCCACCGAGACGGTCGTCGCGTTCACCCCGCAGCTGTCGGTGGCGACGATCGCGGCGAACCCGGACGACCCCCGGGACGCGGTCGGCGGCGGCGTGCAGAAGCGGCAGATCGCCGCCGTGGGCCGCATCCTGGCGTGGTCGCTGCGCGACGAGCCGGTACGCGACTTCGTGCCGCCCGGCCAGGCGGTGGCCTTCCAGCACACCAGCCCGCGCACCGGCAATTGAGAGTCAGCTCGTCGACCTGCCGTACCGCGCGACAGTGGTCCGGACGGCTTCGTCCACCACCGCTGTCGTGCGGTCGGGAGTGACCGTCCAGTCCGGGAGGACCAGGCGCGGCCAGAACAGGTAGTTGGAGATCATCCCGAGGAACTGCGTAGCTGCCATCTCGGGGTCGTCGATGTCCGCGGCTCCCGCCTCGTGCTCGGCCACGAGGTAGGTCCGCACGGACTCGAAGTACGGCAGTTTGCCCTGGGAGAAATGCGCTCGGGCCAGCTCGGGAAAGCGTGGCAGTTCGGCGATCACGATGCGGAACAGGTCGCTCATCTCCGGCCGGCTCAACAGCGTCGCGTAGTGCTGCCCGAGAACCGTCAGGCCGGCCGTCAGGTCACCGGCGGGCGGCACGTCGGCGACGTCGTCGCGGGCCCACGAGTCGATGACGATGGCATCGAACAGCGCCGCCTTCGTCGGGAACTGCTTGAACAGCGTCGCTTTCGACACGCCGGCACTCTCGGCGATACGCGCCAGTGACGCGCGGTCGTAGCCCGACTCCAGGAAGAGCTCGGTGGCGGCCTGCACGATCAGCGCGCGCTTCTCCTCCGCCACGCGCTGGTGATAGGCCGACGGCGCTGGAGTCATGCGCCCATCATAGCGAGGTGAGTGGGTTGACTCACCACTCGCGGCGGCGTAGCTTCGGGATGGTGAGTCGATCGACTCGCCATCCCGTATCGCGCTTACCGGAGGATCCGATGTCCCGCTTCGCCGATCAGACAGTTCTCGTCACCGGAGGCAGCGGTGGGCAGGGGGCCAGCCACGTCCGCGCCCTGCACGCCGAAGGCGCCAATGTCGTCATCGGTGGCGTCGACGCCGAGCGTGGCGCCGGCCTCGCCGCCGAGCTGGAGCACCGGGCCCTCTCCGTCCGCCTGGACGTCACCCGGGAGGAGTCGTGGGCGGCCGCCGTCGCGGAGACCGAGAGGGCATTCGGTGCGCTCACGATCCTGGTCAACAACGCCGGGGTGCAGAACCCGCCGGCCCTCATCGAGTCCACCGACCGGGCCACGTGGTCCCGCATCCTCGACGTCAACCTCACCGGCACGTTCCTCGGCATCAAGGCAGCCGCCCCGGCGCTGCGGCGCGCGGGGGGAGGAACGATCGTCAACATCGGCTCCACCATGGGCATCGGCGGCACCGCCCTCTACGCGCCGTACGTGGCCGGCAAGTGGGCGGTTCGAGGGCTCACCCGGACCGCCGCCCTCGAACTGGGTCGCGACAACATCCGCGTCAACGCGATCCACCCCGGCGTGGTCGCCACCCCGTTCATCACCGAGCCGGCAGCCGGCAGCGACGCCCCGATCGCCGACTTCTACTCGCCCGAGCCGTTCGCCGTCCCGCGACTCGGGCAGCCCGCCGACATCACCGCGCTGCTGATGTTCCTCGTGTCGCCGGAGGCGGCCTTCATCACCGGCGCCGAGTACGTCATCGACGGAGGGCTGCTCCTCGGCCCCGCACTGAAGAACGGCTCTCCGGCCTAACCGGCCGGGTGTTCGGCGCCCTTGGCGATGTTGCGGGCCATGCCGCCGAAGACGACGGCGTGGAACGGGGCCACCGAGGCCCAGTAGAGGTGGCCGGGCAGGCCGCGCGGGAGGAACACGGCACGCTGGACGTACCTGCTGCGGCCGTCCCCGTCCGGCTCGGCGCGCATCTCCAGCCAGGCCCGCCCGGGCAGCCGCATCTCGGCGCGCAGCCGCAGCAGCTCACCCGGGACGATCTCCTCGACCCGCCAGAAGTCCAGCGCCTCGCCGACCTGCAGCCGGTGCGGGTCGCGCCGGCCGCGGCGCAGCCCGACGCCGCCGACCAGCCGGTCCATCCAGCCGCGCACCGACCAGGCCAGCGGGAACGAGTACCAGCCGTGCTCGCCGCCGACGCCCTCGATGACCCGCCACAGCGCCGACGGCGGCGCGTCCACCGTCCGCTCCCGCAGATCGGTGTACGCGGTGCCGCCGGACCAGTGCGGGTCCGACGGCAACGGCTCGGCGGGTGCGTCCGGCCCGCTCGCGTTCGACCAGCGCGTCTCCACCTCCGCGTCCCGCACCTTCGTCAGCGCCAGCGCGACCGCCTGGTCGAAGCCGATCAGCCCGTCCGGCGGGTCCGGCATGTACCGGGCGATGTCGTGCTCGTGCGCCACCGCCTCGTGCACCAGGCTCTCCACGAGCGGCCGGGCGATCGCGTTCGGCACCGGCGTGATCAGGCCGACCCAGTGCGAGGAGAGCGACGGGGTGAGCGGGCGGACCGGCAGGATGAGCCGGCGCCGCAGCCCGGCCACCCGGGCGTACCGCTGCATCATCTCGGCGAACGTCAGCACGTCCGGGCCGCCGATGTCGAAGGCCCGGTTCACGTCGGCCGGCAGGTGGGCGCAGCCGGCCAGGTAGCGCAGCACGTCCCGGACCGCGATCGGCTGGATCCGGTTGCGCACCCAGCGCGGGGTGACCATCGCCGGGAGCCGCTCGGTCAGGTAGCGCAGCATCTCGAACGAGGCCGAGCCGGACCCGATGATCACCGCGGCGCGCAGCACCGCCGTGGGCACGCCGCTGTCCAGCAGGATCCGTGCGACCTCCGCCCGGGAGCGCAGGTGCGCCGAGGGCAGGCCCTCGCGCTCCGCCGGCTGCGGCCCGCCGAGATACACGATCCGGCGTACGCCCGCGGCGCGCGCCGCCTCGGCGAAGTTCGTCGCCGCCTCTCGGTCGGCCGCCTCGAACCCGCGCTGGCCCAACGAGTGGACCAGGTAGTACGCCACCTCCACGCCCTCGAACGCGGCCGGCAGCGTCTCCGGCCGGCGCAGGTCACCCTCGACGATCTCCGCCTGGGCCGCCCACGGCACGTCCCGCAGCCGCCCGGCGGTCCGGGCCAGGCAGCGTACGGTGTGCCCCTCGGTCAGCAGCCGGGGCGCGAGGCGTCCGCCGATGTAGCCGGTAGCACCGGTGACGAGGCATCTCACGGCCTCCAGTGTGCGGCTCCGTAGACTCCTTCGCTGTGGAGAACGCGAGGGACACCTTCTGGGGACCGGACTTCCAGCAGCTCAGCACCGTCGACCCGGAGATCGCCGAGGTGGTGCTGGGTGAGCTGGACCGGCTGCGCGGCGGCCTGCAACTGATCGCCAGCGAGAACCTGACCTCGCCCGCGGTGCTGGCCGCGCTGGGCTCCACGCTCACGAACAAGTACGCCGAGGGCTACCCGGGGCGGCGCTACTACGGCGGCTGCGCCGAGGTGGACCGGGCCGAGGAGCTGGCCGTGTCCCGGGCGAAGGAGCTGTTCGGCGCCGAGCACGCGAACGTGCAGCCTCACTCCGGGGCGAGCGCCAACCTGGCCGCGTACGCCGCCCTGGTGCAGCCGGGCGACACGGTGCTGGCCATGGACCTGCCGCACGGCGGGCACCTGACCCACGGCAGCCGGGTGAACTTCTCCGGCAAGTGGTTCCACCCGGTCGGCTACACCGTCCGGCGGGACACCGGGAGGATCGACTACGACGAGGTACGCGACCTGGCCCGCGCGCACCGGCCGAAGATGATCATCTGCGGCGCGACCGCGTACCCGCGCCTGATCGACTTCGCCCGCTTCCGGGAGATCGCCGACGAGGTCGACGCGTACCTGATGGTGGACGCCGCCCACTTCATCGGCCTGGTGGCCGGCGGCGCGATCCCGTCCCCGGTGCCGTACGCCGACGTGGTCACCGCGACCACCCACAAGGTGCTGCGCGGCCCGCGCGGCGGCATGATCCTCTCCCGCGAGCCGCTCGCGGCCCGGGTCGACAAGGCGGTCTTCCCCTTCACCCAGGGCGGCCCGCTGATGCACGCCGTCGCCGCCAAGGCGGTCGCGCTGCGCGAGGCCGCGCAGCCCGAGTTCCGCACGTACGCCGCCCAGGTGGTGACGAACGCCCGCGCGCTCGCCGACGGGCTGGCCGCGGAGGGGCTGCCGCCTGTTTCCGGCGGCACCGACACCCACCTGGCCCTGCTCGACCTGCGCGAGACCGGCGTGACCGGCGCCCAGGCCGAGGCCCGCTGCGACGCCGCCGGCATCACGCTCAACAAGAACGCGATCCCGTACGACCCGCAGCCGCCCGCCGTGGCCTCCGGCATCCGGGTGGGCTCGCCGAGCGTCACCACCCAGGGCATGCGCGAGGGGGAGATGCGCCGGATCGCCGCGCTGATCGGGCGGGCGGTGCGCACCGATCCGGAGTCTCCCGGTGGCGGCGACGAGCTGACCCGGATCGCCGCCGACGTGACCGAGCTGGTCACCGAGTTCCCGGCGTACCCCCGTGGCTGAGCCCGGGACGCACGCGGCGGAGGCGGCCGCGGACCGCGGCTGGCGACTGCGCCACCTGCCGGTGCTGCTGGCGGCGGTGGCGGTGCTCGCCGCTGCCGCGGCGGTGGCCGGCGGGGTGTGGCGCGGCGCGGACGGCGCGCTCGGCGCGGCGGCCGGGGTGGCCGTCACAGCTGCCAGCTACACGCTCACCACAGTGGTTCTGGCCTGGGCGGACTCCAAGGACCCGCAGCTCGTGCTGCCGTTCGGCCTGGGCCTGTACGTCGCCAAGATCACCGCGCTCGGCGGCGTGATGGTGCTGGTGGCGTCGACCGGCTGGCCGGGACTGATCCCGTTCGCGCTCGGCATCGCCGCGGGTGTCGTGGTGTGGACCGGTGTGCACGTCTGGTGGCTCACAACCGTCCATGCCCGACGGATGTCGCGCTGAGGCGTCCCACCCTTCGGGCGACGCGCCGTTCTGTCCGCGATCGGTCATTCTCTCAGTGGCGGGGGAGGAGTACCGTGCCTCCAGACGACTTCGCCCGCCCGTGTCCCACACAACCAGGTTGTGCGGGGGGTGAGGCACAGCCTCTTCTGCTCGACTGATATCGTTCGCCCCGTCATGGCCGGTGACCAGAAACCCCCCAGCACTGGCGGCCCGGGCGACGTTCCGTCCGGTGCCGGTCAGGGTTGGACTGCGCTCTCATACCTCATCGGGGGCATGCTCGTCTGGGGTTTCATCGGCTGGCTGGTCGACCGTTGGCTCGATACCGGCGGCGTCGCCACCGGTATCGGGGTCGTGCTCGGCATGGCCGGGGGGATCATCCTGGTCGTCCGCCGACTGGGCACGCCTACTTAGGAAGGGACGCGGTGTTCGGACAGGCGAACGTCCTGGCTCAGGGCCAGGCGGAATTCCCACCCAGTGTGGGGGACTTCTACCTGCCCAGCATCCTGCCCTGGGGTGCGGAGAACTCGTACTGGTTCACCAAGATCACGGCGATGGTGTGGATCGCCGTCGGCGTGCTGATCATCTTCTTCCTGGCCAGCTACCGGAACCCGCAGCTGGTCCCCACCAAGAAGCAGTGGTTCGCCGAGTCCATCTACGGCTTCGTGCGCAACAACATCGCGGTGGACATGATCGGGCACGCGGGGGTGCGGTTCGCGCCGTACTTCACCACGCTCTTCTGCTTCGTCCTGCTGACGAACTTCTTCGCGATCGTGCCGTTCTTCCAGATCTCGCCGAACTCGCACATCGCGTTCCCGGCCATCCTCGCCGTGATCAGCTACGTGCTGTTCAACTGGGTCGGCATCCGGCACCACGGCTTCGTGAAGTACTTCAAGAACTCTCTGGTCCCGCCGGCGCCCTGGTACATCCTGCCGCTGCTGATCCCGATCGAGTTCTTCTCCACGTTCCTGGTCCGGCCGTTCTCGCTGGCCGTTCGTCTCTTCGCGAACATGTTCGCCGGCCACATGCTCCTGCTGGTCTTCACGCTCGGCGGGTTCGCCATGCTCAGCGCGAACGCCTGGCTGGCGCCGGTCTCGGTGCTGTCCTGGACGATGACGATCGCGCTGACCTTCCTCGAGTTCCTGGTGATCTGTCTGCAGGCGTACGTCTTCACGGTGCTGACCGCCAGCTACGTGCAGGGCGCCCTCGCCGACGAGCACTGATCCGATCTTTCGCACCAATCGTTGTCGTCCCGCGTGACCGTCACGCGTGATAACCAGGAGGAACCAACCAATGGACATCTACGCCGCGGTAGAGGGCAGCACCGCCGCCATCGGCTACGGTCTCGCGGCCATCGGCCCGGGCATCGGCGTGGGCCTGGTCTTCTCGGCCTACATCCAGTCGACCGCCCGCCAGCCGGAGTCGTCCCGGATGACCCTTCCGTACGTCTGGATCGGCTTCGCCGTCATCGAGGCGCTGGCGCTGCTGGGCATCGCCTTCGGCTTCATCTGGGCCGGCTGAACCAGCCCCTTTGACCGGGAGGTTTTCCCATGTACTTCCTCGCCGCTGAGGGTGGTGAGACGACCCACAACCCGATCATCCCGCTCTGGCAGGAGATCGTGGTCGGCCTGGTCGCCTTCGGTGTCCTCTGCTTCGTGCTGATGAAGTTCGTCTTCCCGCGCATGGAGCAGACGTTCCAGGCCCGGGTGGACGCGATCGAGGGCGGCATCAAGCGCGCCGAGGCCGCGCAGGCCGAGGCGAACCAGCTGCTCGAGCAGTACCGGGCCCAGCTCGCGGAGGCGCGTACCGACGCCGCCAAGATCCGTGACGACGCCCGTGCCGACGCCGAGGGCATCCGCCAGGACATCCTCGCCAAGGCGCGCGAGGAGTCCGACCGGATCATCGCCGCAGGCAAGGAGCAGCTCGCCGCGGAGCGGGCCACCATCGTGCGCGAGCTGCGCACCGAGGTCGGCACCATCGCGGTGGACCTGGCCAGCAAGATCGTCGGTGAGTCGCTCGCCGACGAGGCGCGTCGCAAGGGCACCGTCGACCGGTTCCTGAGCGGTCTCGAGAGCACGGGGGCCCGCTGATGCAGGCCGCCAGCCGGGAGTCGTACTCCGCCGGGGCCGAGCGCCTCGACGCGTACGCCCGCGGCGCGGAGCCGTCGGCGGTGGCCTCCACCGCCGACGACATCCTCTCCGTCGCCGCCCTGCTGCGGCGGGAGCCGCGGCTGCGCCGGGCGCTGTCCGACCCGGCGCGCTCGGGTGAGGACCGCACCGCTCTGCTCACCGGGATCCTGAGCGGCAAGGTCGGCGCGGACGCGCTCGACCTGCTGGCCACGCTGGTCTCCGGTCGCTGGTCGGCCCCGTCGGAGCTGCTCGACGGCGTCGAGCGGCTCGGCGTGGAGGCGCTCCTGGCGAGCGCCGACTCGACCGGCGAGCTGGGCGAGGTCGAGGACGAGCTGTTCCGCTTCGGGCAGGTCGTCTCCGGCTCCGGCGAGCTGTCCAACGCGCTCTCCGACCCGATGGCCACTGTCGAGCGGCGGGCCGAACTGGCCCGGCAGCTGCTCGCCGGCAAGGCCCGGCCGGTCACCGTCCGCCTCGTCGAGGCCGCGCTCGCCGGCTTCGGGGGGCGCTCCTTCACCGGTGCGCTCACCCGGCTGGTCGAGTTGGCCGCCGACCGGCGGGACCGTCAGGTCGCGTACGTGACAGTGGCGGCTCCGCTGAACGACGAGGAGGAGCGACGCCTCGGCGCCCGCCTCTCCCAGATGTACGGTCGGGAGGTGTCCGTCAAGCAGACGGTCGACCCCGACGTGCTCGGCGGAGTGCGCGTACGGGTCGGATCCGACCTGTACGACGGGACCGTCCTGCGCCGCCTCAACGAGACCCGCAACGCGCTCGCGAAGCGCTGACCAGCGTCTTAGCAGCCCTGATTCGACGCCATCGGACCGGTCGGTACTAGGTATCCCGGGCCCCTGATACTTAAGGAAGCAGAGGATGGCCGAGCTGACCATCTCGACGGAGGAGATCCGCGGCGCCCTGGAGCGCTACGTCTCCTCCTACACGGCCGACGTCTCCCGCGAGGAGGTCGGCACCGTCGCCGACGCCGGTGACGGCATCGCCCACGTCGAGGGTCTCCCCTCGACCATGACCAACGAGCTCCTGGAGTTCGAGGACGGCACGCTCGGCGTGGCGCTGAACCTCGACGTCCGGGAGATCGGTGTCGTCGTCCTCGGTGACTTCGGCGGGATCGAAGAGGGTCAGCGCGTCAAGCGCACCGGCCGGGTGCTCTCCGTGCCGGTCGGCGACGCCTTCCTCGGCCGCGTGGTCAACGCGCTGGGCGAGCCGATCGACGGCCTCGGCGACATCGCCAACGAGGGCTACCGCGAGCTGGAGCTCCAGGCCCCGAACGTGATGTCCCGCAAGTCGGTCGACGAGCCGCTCCAGACGGGCATCAAGGCCGTCGACGCGATGACCCCGATCGGCCGCGGCCAGCGCCAGCTGATCATCGGTGACCGCAAGACCGGCAAGACCACGGTCGCCCTGGACACCATCCTCAACCAGCGCGAGAACTGGCGCTCCGGCGACCCGAAGAAGCAGGTCCGCTGCATCTACGTCGCGATCGGCCAGAAGGCCTCCACCATCGCCTCCATCAAGGGGACGCTGGAGGAGGCGGGCGCGATGGAGTACACCACCATCGTCGCCTCCCCGGCCTCCGACCCGGCCGGCTTCAAGTACCTCGCCCCCTACACCGGCTCGTCCATCGGGCAGCACTGGATGTACGGCGGCAAGCACGTCCTGATCGTCTTCGACGACCTGAGCAAGCAGGCCGAGGCGTACCGCGCCGTGTCGCTGCTGCTGCGCCGCCCGCCGGGCCGCGAGGCCTACCCGGGTGACGTCTTCTACCTGCACTCGCGTCTGCTGGAGCGCTGCGCCAAGCTCTCCGACGAGCTGGGCGGCGGCTCGATGACCGGTCTGCCGATCATCGAGACCAAGGCGAACGACATCTCGGCGTTCATCCCGACCAACGTCATCTCCATCACCGACGGCCAGATCTTCCTCGAGACCGACCTGTTCAACCAGGGCGTCCGGCCGGCCATCAACGTCGGCACCTCGGTCTCCCGGGTCGGTGGCGCCGCGCAGGTGAAGCCGATGAAGAAGGTCGCCGGCTCGCTGCGGCTGAACCTGGCCCAGTTCCGCGAGCTGGAGGCGTTCGCCGCCTTCGCCTCCGACCTGGACCGGGCCTCCCGGGCCCAGCTGGACCGCGGTTCCCGCCTGGTCGAGCTGCTCAAGCAGCCGAACTACTCGCCGTACCCGGTGCAGGAGCAGGTCGTCTCCGTCTGGGCCGGCACCGAGGGCAAGCTGGACGACGTCCCGGTCGGCGAGGTCCGCCGCTTCGAGTCGGAGTTCCTCCAGTACCTCCGGCACAAGCACGAGGGCGTCCTGGCCGGGATCGCGGACAACAAGTGGGACGACGACATCATCTCCTCGCTCGACTCCGCGATCGCCGAGTTCAAGCAGGTCTTCCTGGGCAAGGAGGACGAGGTCCGGGTCAACGACGCGCCGGCCAAGCCGCTGGAGGGCGACCAGACCCGCGAGACGGTGACCCGCTTCCGCGACGGCACCACCGACCGCCCGGCCGAGAGCTGATCCGATGGCCGCCCAGGTACGCGTTCTCCGGCAGCGGATCCGTTCCGCCAAGGGGATGAAGAAGATCACCAAGGCGATGGAGCTCGTCGCGACGAGCCGCATCGCCAAGGCCCAGGCCAAGGTGGCGGCGTCGCTGCCGTACGCCGAGGCGATCACCGGCGTGCTGACGGCGCTGGCCTCGAACGCGCGGATCGACCACCCGCTGCTCACCCCGCGCGAGCGGGTGCGGCGGGCGGGCGTCCTGCTGGTCACCGCCGACCGGGGCCTGGCCGGTGGTTACAGCTCGAACGCGATCCGGACCGCCGAGTCGCTGATCGCCCGCCTGCGTGCCGACGGCAAGGAGCCCGTGCTCTACGTCATCGGCCGCAAGGGCGTGGCGTTCTACCGGTTCCGCAACCGGCAGATCGCCGCCAGCTGGACGGGCTTCTCCGAGCAGCCGTCGTTCGAGGACGCCCGCGAGGTCGGTGAGACGCTGATCAAGGCGTTCACCGCCGGCGCGGACGACACCGACAACGACGCCGGCGCCGACGGGATCCTCGGCGTGGACGAACTGCACATCGTCTACACCGAGTTCAAGTCCCTGATGACGCAGAACCCGGTGACCCGGATCGTCGGTCCGATGCAGGTCGAGGACCGGCCCCGGTCCGAGGGTCTGCTGCCGGCGTACGAGTTCGAGCCGGAGCCGGAGTCGCTGCTCGACGCCCTGCTGCCGAAGTACATCAACACGCGGATCTACGCGGCGTTGCTGGAGTCGGCGGCCAGTGAGTCGGCCGCCCGTCGGCGAGCGATGAAGAGCGCCACCGACAACGCCGAAGAGATGATCGAGAAGTACACGCGTGAGATGAACTCGGCCCGTCAGGCCGGCATCACCCAGGAGATCAGTGAGATCGTCGGCGGCGCGAACGCGCTGGCCGCGTCGGGAAGTGAAGTGTGATGACTGTATCCGCAGTTGAGACCAAGACGGCCACGGGTCGCGTGGTCCGGGTCATCGGCCCGGTCGTCGACGCCGAGTTCCCGCGCGACGGCATGCCGGAGCTGTTCAACGCCCTGCACGTCAACGTGACGCTCTCCGGCGGCGAGAAGACGCTGACCCTGGAGGTCGCCCAGCACCTGGGTGACAACCTGGTCCGCGCCATCTCGATGCAGCCGACCGACGGCCTGGTCCGCGGCACCGAGGTGCGCGACACCGGCGCGCCGATCAGCGTGCCGGTGGGCGACGCGGTCAAGGGCCACGTGTTCAACGCGATCGGCGAGTGCCTCAACCTCACCGAGGGCGAGACCATCCAGGCCGACGACCGGTGGGGCATCCACCGCAAGGCCCCGGCCTTCGCGGACCTGGAGCCGAAGACCGAGATGCTGGAGACCGGCATCAAGGTCATCGACCTGCTCGCCCCGTACGTCAAGGGCGGCAAGATCGGCCTGTTCGGCGGTGCCGGCGTGGGCAAGACGGTGCTCATCCAGGAGATGATCACCCGTGTGGCCCGGAACTTCGGTGGTACCTCGGTCTTCGCCGGCGTGGGTGAGCGCACCCGCGAGGGCAACGACCTCATCGCCGAGATGACCGAGTCGGGCGTCATCGACAAGACCGCGCTGGTCTACGGCCAGATGGACGAGCCGCCGGGCACCCGCCTGCGGGTCGCCCTGTCCGCGCTGACCATGGCGGAGTACTTCCGTGACGTGAAGAAGCAGGAGGTGCTGCTCTTCATCGACAACATCTTCCGCTTCACCCAGGCCGGTTCCGAGGTCTCCACGCTGCTCGGCCGTATGCCGAGCGCCGTGGGTTACCAGCCGACCCTGGCCGACGAGATGGGCGAGCTCCAGGAGCGGATCACCTCCGTCCGGGGCCAGGCCATCACCTCGATGCAGGCGATCTACGTGCCCGCCGACGACTACACCGACCCGGCGCCGGCCACCACGTTCGCCCACCTCGACGCGACCACCAACCTGGAGCGGTCGATCTCCGACAAGGGCATCTACCCGGCCGTGGACCCGCTGGCGTCCTCGTCCCGGATCCTCGCCCCGGAGTTCGTCGGCGAGGAGCACTTCGCCGTCGCCACCGAGGTGAAGCGGATCCTGCAGCGCTACAAGGACCTGCAGGACATCATCGCCATCCTCGGTATCGAGGAGCTCTCCGAGGAGGACAAGCTCACCGTCGGCCGCGCCCGCCGGATCGAGCGGTTCCTCTCGCAGAACACGTACGCGGCGGAGCAGTTCACCGGCGTGCCCGGCTCGACGGTCCCGATCGCCGAGACCATCGACGCCTTCCGCCGGATCAGCGAGGGGGAGTTCGACCACTTCCCGGAGCAGGCGTTCTTCATGTGCGGCGGCCTGGACGACCTTCGGGCCAAGGCCAAGGAGCTGATGGGCGAGGAGGGCTGAGAGCCCGCTCACAACCCACGAGGGCCGTCCCGGCGAAAGCCGGGGCGGCCTTCGCCTTTTCGGGCCACTCCACTACCAGATGCCCGGTTCTCCAGCAAAGCAGTTCGCCGGATCGCGCGGTACCGTTCCTGACACGACTTCACATCCTGGCCGTTGATCTCTGCAACCAAACGGACCCCCGTGCCCGTCTTCCTACCCGTGGGCGCGACGATTGGAGATGCTCGTGGGTGACAAGGGCGGCGCGGATCGCGGCAAGCGGTCCATGTGGCGCGGCGTGCCCCGGTGGGCCCGCGTCTGCACGATCCTGGGCATCGTCATGGTGGTGCTCAGCGGTTCCGTGCTGATCGGCTCCCGCGCCCTGGTCGCCCGCTACGAGGGATCGGTGGGCAAGGCCGACCTCTTCGGTGACCAGGCGGCCGGCGCCAACGAGAAGAAGAGCGACATCAAGGGCCCGCTCAACATCCTGCTCGTCGGTGTGGACCCCCGCACGTCGACCGCTCGCCCGCTCGCCGACTCGATCATGGTCCTGCACGTGCCCGCCACCATGGACCGCGGCTACCTCTTCTCGCTCCCACGTGACCTGCGGGTGGACATCCCGGCCTTTCCCAAGGCCGACTACGCGGGCGCCAACGACCGGCTCAACGCGGCCATGTCGCACGGCAGCAACGTGCCGGGGCAGAACCCCAGCACCGCACAGGGCTTCGAGCTGCTCGCCAAGACCGTGCAGGACGTCACCGGCATCAAGCGCTTCGACGCCGGCGCGATCATCAACTTCAGCGGCTTCAAGAAGATCGTCGACGCGATGGGCGGCGTCGACATGTACATCGAGCGGGAGGTGCGCTCCGAGCACCTCCAGCCGGACGGCACCCCACGCCAGCTCCGGCCCGGCGGCGGTGGCTACCTCGGGCCGCAGGCGGTGTACAAGAAGGGCAACGCCCACCTGGAGGGCTGGCAGGCGCTGGACTACGTCCGGCAGCGCTACCCGAAGAACGGCGTGCCCGACGGCGACTACGGCCGGCAGCGGCACCAGCAGCAGTTCGTCAAGGCGATGGCGAGCCAGGCGTTCAGCGCCGACGTGGTGACCAACCCGGTCAAGCTGGACCGGGTGCTGCGCGCGGCCGGCAAGTCGCTGGTGTTCAACGGACGCGGCAACAGCGTGGTGGACTTCGGGCTGGCCCTGAAGGACATCCGCCCGGACGCGATCGAGACCATCAAGCTGCCGGGCGGGGGGATCGGCACCGGCAGCAACTACCGGGGTGAGCAACTGCTCGAACCGGCGGAGGACTTCTTCACCGCCCTGCGTACCGAACAGCTCGACGCTTTCCTCCTGGAGCACCCCGACTTCGTCCAGAAGACCAAGTAGCCTGAGCGGGTGCGGGGCCGTGGTGGTCCGGCTCTCACCACCCGCGTTGGGTGGGCTGCGGGGGCGCGACTAGACTTTCGGCAATCCGCCGCCGCAGCAAGGAGACAGCGTGGCACAGCAGCTTCACGTCGAGCTCGTAGCCGTCGAGGAGAAGGTCTGGACCGGCGAGGCCGAGATGGTCGTCGCCCGGACGACCGAGGGTGAGCTCGGTGTGCTGCCAGGGCACGCACCGCTGCTCGGCCAGCTCGCCGAACCCAGCCAGGTACGTATCAAGCAGGCCGGCGGCCAGCAGGTCGCGTACGACGTGGCCGGCGGCTTCCTGTCGGTGACCGGTGAGGGCGTCACGGTACTCGCCGAGAGCGCAACCCCCGCCACCCCGGCCCGCTGAGCCGACCCGCCGATGGAGATCGTCGAAGGGATCGGAATCGGCGTCGCGATCGTCGTCGTCGCGCTTCTGATCCTCTTCATCCGGCGGGCCCTGTTCACGCGTAGCGGTGGCATCATTCGGCTGAGCGTCCGGGTCAACACGATCCTCGACGGTCGTGGCTGGTCACCCGGGTTCGGTCGCTTCGTGGGCGACGAACTCCGCTGGTACCGCATGTTCAGCTTCGCGCTGCGCCCCAAGCGGGTGCTCTCCCGCAAGGGGCTGGCGGTCGAGCGCCGCCGGCTGCCCGAGGGGCAGGAGCGCATGTCCATGCCCGCCGAGTGGGTGATCCTGCGCTGCACCAGCCACCACGCGCCGATCGAGATCGCGATGGCGCGATCCACTGTCACCGGATTCCTGTCCTGGCTCGAGGCCGCCCCACCCGGGGCGGTCTCGCCGCGTCTGGCCTCCCAGGACTGGCCCGCCGCCTGACCTCGCCCCCTCCCCGGGTTACGGGGGGCGTGCCGGGGCGCCGCCGCTGACGCCGATCTTGGAGTTGTGGCGCCACAAGATGCCCATTTCGCACCCTTCGCGAGGCACCACAACTCCAAGATCGCCGCGCCCTCCCGGGGGCACCCGCGATCTTGCACTTGGGGCCCCGGCGAAACTCGCAAACGGGACGCCTGGAGGGCTCGAACTGCAAGATCGCGCGGGCAGTCGTGCGGGCGACCGGCGGCGTCGCGCTCCGCACCGGGCCAGCCCCGCTCGGGCCGGCCCCGCCCTGCGTCAGTCCCGCCCAGGCCAGCTCTGACCGGCCAGCCCCGCCTGGGTCGGGCCGATCATGAACTTGGCGGCGTCTGGTGTCCGGTTTGCCGCCGATAACCTCATGATCGACGGTCTGGGGGGCGGGTGGGCTGTGGTGCCACCCGTGCACGCGAGCCTGCCCCGCGCGCCCTCCGCAGCCTGCGACCGAGCTATCTCTAGATCTTGGTACGAAACGGAGCCCGTGAGGGCACTTTTGTGCGGAGATCTACGGCTGTTCCTGGAATGCGGACATGTGTCTCAGGTGATGGAAGAAGGTGCTGGCGGGAGGTCTCCGAGGTGCTCCGAGGTGCGGGAGGCGGGAGTGCCGGGCGCGTGTGGGTGTGGTGCCGGGTCCGAGCGTGTGTGTGGGGTGTCCGGTTCGGGGGTGGTGGGCGGCACTCTGGGGGCGGAATCGTGGGCGGGCCGGTGGCGTTGTAACCGGGTGAACGACCGAGCACCGGCCCCGCCCCTGATGGGCCGCACGGCCTGCGGGAACGGACGTGGCCGGCTGGTCGTTGAGTACGGTTCCGGCGACGTGAGCCGCGGGGAATCACCCCGGCCCGGCCGGTCGTTGCGGTTCCGACGGCGTGAGCCGGCCCGGGAATGACGGCGGGTCGCAGGTCGTTGGACATGCTTCCGGCGCCGCGTAGAGGCCCCCGCCCCCGCGAGCAGCCGGGAGATCCCCCCGAAGACTTTTTGAGCGCCTGACGGTGCCCACGTATCCCGTTCCCCGGCGGGTGCGTCGACCCCCGAATGGAGCACTTGTGATGAACACGATTCTGCGTAAGAGCGTTCTGGGTATTGCTGGTCTGGCTTTCACCGGTGGCGTGTTCGCCGGTCCGGTGGCCGCCCACGCGGCGGACACCACCGCGAGCGTGAAGCCGGTGAGTGTGAGCGTGCAGGGTGACAAGCTGATCCCGCACGGTGTGCAGGGTGAGCAGTCGCGCATCGACCTGAACGACGAGCAGACCAAGAACGTGAAGGCGATCATCGCGGCGACGAAGAAGGCCGGTATGGACGAGCGTGCCGCGGTGGTGTCGATCGCGACGGCGTTGCAGGAGTCGAAGCTGGAGAACCTGGGCCACCTGGGTGACCGTAACGACCACGACTCGCAGGGCCTGTTCCAGCAGCGTCCCTCCAGTGGTTGGGGCACGGTGGAGCAGATCACCGATCCTGAGTACTCGACGACGGCGTTCCTGAAGGGTCTGAAGCAGGTCGACGGTTGGCAGGACATGCCGCTGACCAAGGCCGCCCAGACCGTCCAGGTCTCCGCTTACCCGGACCACTACGCCCAGTGGGAGCAGCAGGCCGCCGACCTCGTCGCCAAGCACTGGAACAGCTAAGACCAACAAGCAAGACACAGCGAAAGGCCGGCACCCCAAACGGGGTGCCGGCCTTTTCACGTCTCCGCGACCAGCTCGACCTCGTACCCCTGCCCGTCGCTGAGGTAAGCGGCGTAGCTGTCCGGGCCGCCCGCGTGCGGGTGCCGGTCCGGAAACAGCAGCGTCCAGCCGTACTCTCCGGCGGCAGTGACCAGCCGCTCGACGGCGGACGGCGGGCCGGCGTGGAAGGCCAGGTGGTTCAGGCCGGGCGCGCGCCTGTCATGGGTGCGGCCGGTGAGCGCGGGTGACTCCTCCAGCACGATGTAGGTCGCGCCGAGCCGCCAGGAGCGGCCGGCGGGCCAGTCCTGGTAGGGCGTCCAGCCCAGCTCGCCGAGAAGCCAGCCCCAGGAACGACTGGCCGCCGCCAGGTCGGGTACCCAGACCTCCACGTGATGGAGGCCGCCGATGGTCAGCGCTTCCCGCCCGGCACCCATAGCACGTCGCCGTCCGGATTTGCCGTTCTTGACAGGATAAAGAGCAAATCGGAGAGCCGGTTGAGATACTTTGCCGGGAGGGGACTGGTCCGATCGGGGTCGTGTGCGACCAGCGCCCATGCCGCACGCTCGGCGCGCCGGGCGGTCGTCCGTGCCACGTGCAGCAGTGCCGCACCAGCGGTGCCGCCGGGGAGGATGAAGGAGTCGAGCTTGCTCAGGCGCGCGTTGTACTCGTCGCACCAGCCCTCGAGGCGCTCGACGTACTCCTCGGTCACCCGCAGCGGCGGGTACTTCGGATCCGGCTCGACAGGCGTCGCCAGATCCGCGCCGACGTCGAACATGTCGTTCTGCACGGACTCCAGCACGGCCCGCAGCTCGTCCGAGAGCTGCCCCAGGGCGAGCGCGACGCCGATCGAGGCGTTGCACTCGTCCACGTCCGCGTACGCGGCGATACGCGGATCGGTCTTCGGCACCTGCTCGTTGTTGCTCAGCCTGGTCATGCCGGCGTCGCCGGCCTTGGTGTAGATGCGCGTGAGGTGGACGGCCATGACGCACAGCCTACGGATACCGGACCTGACCATCCCGGCCCGGCCGAGCCCGGTGGGGCCGGGGGACGCGGGAGATCCGGCGCTCAGCGATGTCGACGTCATCCGGGTACGCGGTGACGCCCGCCTCGCCGGCACCGTGCACGTGGTGGGTGCGAAGAACTCCGCGCTGAAACTGATGGCCGCGGCGCTGCTCGCGCCCGGCCGCAGCATGATCACCAACGTGCCCCGGATCACCGACATCGCGATCATGGGCGAGGTGCTGCGGCGGCTCGGCTGCGGCGTACGTTTCGGGCCGGACGACCCGGTCGACCCGATGGTGGCCCACGGCGGTGTGGCGCGGTCCCGCTCGGTGCTCATCGACGTGCCGGAGCAGCCGGGCGCGGAGGCCGACTACGACCTGGTCCGGCGGCTGCGCGCCTCGATCTGCGTGCTGGGCCCGCTGCTGGCCCGCCGGGGGTACGTCCGGGTGGCGCACCCGGGCGGCGACGCCATCGGCTCGCGCGGCCTGGACATGCACATCGCCGGGCTGGCCCGGATGGGCGCGGAGATCTCCGGTGAGCACGGCTTCGTCATCGCCGAGGCGCCGGGCGGGCTGCACGGCGCCGACATCGTGCTGGACTTCCCGAGCGTGGGCGCGACCGAGAACCTGGTGATGGCGGCGGTGTTGGCCCGGGGCGCCACGACTATCGACAACGCGGCCCGGGAGCCGGAGATCGTCGACATCTGCACGATGCTGAACCGGATGGGCGCCCGGATCGAAGGGGCCGGCACCTCGACGCTGCACATCGTCGGCGTACCCGAGCTGCGCCCGGTCCGGCACGCCACGGTGGGGGACCGGATCGTGGCCGGCACCTGGGCGTTCGCCGCCGCGATGACCCGCGGCGACGTGACGGTGACGGGCCTGGACCCGGCGTACCTGGAGGTCGCGCTGGACAAGCTGGTCGCGGCCGGCGGCCTGGTGGAGACCCGGGGCGACGCCTTCCGGGTACGCATGGACGACCGCCCGAGGGCGGTCGACGTGGTCACGCTGCCCTATCCGGGCTTCGCCACCGACCTGCTGCCGATGGCGATCGGGCTGGCGGCGGTGAGCGAGGGCGGCTCGCTGATCACCGAGAACATCTTCGACGGCCGGTTCATGTTCGCCAACGAGATGATGCGGCTGGGTGCGGAGATCCGTACCGACGGCCACCACGCGCTGGTGTGCGGCCGGGAGCGGCTGTCCGGCGCCCCGGTCCGGGCCACCGACATCCGGGCCGGCGCCGGCCTGATCATCGCCGGGCTCTGCGCGGACGGGCTGACCGAGGTCTCGCACGTGCACCACGTCGACCGGGGCTACCCGGATTTCGTGGCCGACCTGCGGGCGCTCGGCGTCGAGGTGGAGCGCGGCACCGCGCCGGAGGAGCCGGACCTGGCCATCTGACAGCCGGGGCTTATCCCTCGTTAAGTAGGGTTCTCCCAGACGTTGCAGAACACGGCGAGGGAGAAGCAGATGGCGGGTCGACTCGCGGTCGTCGGTGCCGGGCTGATGGGCTCGGGCATCGCCCAGGTGGCGGCGCAGGCGGGCTGGCAGGTGACGCTGCGCGACATCGACGACGCGGCCACGAAGCGCGGTGTGGACGGCATCCGGAAGTCGCTGACGAAGTTCGCCGAGAAGGGCAAGATCGAGGCGTCCGACGTCGAGGCGACGCTGGGCCGGATCACCCCGACGACCGAGCTGGAGGCCGCCGCCGACGCGGACATCGTGGTCGAGGCGGTCTTCGAGAAGATCGAGATCAAGCACGAGGTGTTCCGCGCGCTCGACAAGATCTGCAAGGCGGACGCGGTGCTCGCCACCAACACCTCCGCCATCCCGGTGACCCAGATCGCCACCGCCACCGAGCGCCCGGAGTCGGTAGTCGGCACGCACTTCTTCTCGCCGGTGCCGATGATGAAGCTCTGCGAGCTGGTACGCGGCTACAAGACGAGCGACGCGACGATGGACACGGTCAAGTCGTTCGCCGAGGGGATCGGCAAGACCGTGGTGGTGGTCAACCGGGACATCGCCGGTTTCGTCACCACCCGGCTGATCTGCGCGCTGGCGATGGAGGCGGTCAAGCTCGTCGAATCCGGCGTGATCTCCGCCGAGGACCTGGACACCGCCTGCAAGCTGGGCTTCGGCCACGCCATGGGCCCGCTCGCCACTGTCGACCTGACCGGCGTGGACGTGCTGCTCAACGCCACCCGCAACATCTACACCGACACCGCCGACGAGAAGTTCTTCCCGCCGGAGTTGCTCCAGCGCATGGCCACCGCCGGTGACCTGGGCCGCAAGACCGGCCAGGGCTTCTACTCGTACTGACCGGCCCGTCCTCCTGCCCCCGGCCCGCGCGGCCGGGGGCGGTTCACGTCCGGGGTGGGCTGAGCGCGGCGCCGATCAGCGCGAACGCGTCCGGGATGACTGTGCCCCAGTAGCCGAAGTTGTGCCGCCCGTCGGCCCAGGCGGCGCGTACCGGCTCCTCGGGCAGCGCCCGGGCCAGCGCGCGCACGTCCTTGAGGAAGTTGTCCTGCCGCCCGCACCACAGCCCCACCGGGGTGCCGCGCAGCCTCTCCGCGCCGGTGAAGACCGCGTCGCCGGGGCTCACCGCGGGGGAGAAGGCCGCAGCCATCCGCAGCCACTTCGGGTACGTCTCGGCGAGCAGCAAGGCGCCGAAGCCCCCCATCGACCAGCCCCACACGGCCAGCCGGCTGCTGTCGAACCCGCGCCGGGCGCACCAGGTGGGCACCTCCTCGCGCACCATCCGCTGCGGGTCGTCGTCACCGGAGGCGCGCCAGGACAGCCGCCCGCCGGTGGCGCCGGCGAGCGCGAACGGCGGGGCGCCCCGGCGTACCGCCTCGGTGAGGAAGCGGGCCAGCCCGAACCGGCCGTAGTCGCGCGGGGTGGCCGACGCGCCGTGCAGCACCAGGCAGACGGGCAGGCCGCGGCCGTCGCCGTACCCCTCGGGGACCGCCGTCCAGAAGTCCACCTCGCGGCCGCGCGCGCCGGACGCGATGCGGATGAGCCGTTCGTCGCCGGGCGGGGCGTCCGGCAGGGCCGGCGCCGGTCCCGGGCGGGGGCCGGCCAGTTGCCGGGCGGCGAGGCCGCCGACCAGGCCGGCCCCGGCGATCCCGGCGGCGGCGGTGAGCACCGTCCGCCGGGTCAGCGTGTGTGCCATGCCGGCGAGTGTGCCATCCGGTACGCGTCGCGGGGAGCCGCGCGGCATCACGGTGCCGGGACGGCCGCCGTGGGTCTGCTGTCCGGCTCCCCGGCGCCCGGCGTGGTCCGGCGCAGGCCGGGGGTGAGCGCGACGGTGACGGCCAGCGCAACGGCGGCGAGCACCGCGACGGCGTGCGCCGGGGTGGTCAGGTCGGCGAGCGCCCCGGCGAGCGCGGCGCACACCGCCTGCGCGGCGAGCATGCCGTTGCCGTGCAGGCCGAGCACCTGGCCCCGGGCCTCGGACGGCGAGTGGGCGATCAGCCGTTCCTGCATCGGCAGGGTGGAGGCGTAGCCGACCGACGCGACGAGCGCGACGGCCACGGCCACCGGCAGCGGCGGCGACAGCAGGATCAGCAGGTACGGCAGGGGGAGCAGCACCCGCAGCGGGTGGATCCACCTCTCGCGGAGGGCGGGGGACAGGAACCGTCCCACCACCACGTCCCCGGCCAGCATGCCGAGCGCGGCGGCGGCGAGCAGGAAGCCGGCGCGGTCGGCGGCGTACGGGACGAACAGCGCCTCGCAGCCGACGATCAGGCCGCCCGGTACCCAGAGGTTGAGCAGGAGCGACCGGCGACCCGGATCGGCCCAGAGCACCCGGTTCACGCGCAGCGTGCGGGCGACCGTCACCCGCTCACTGGTCCGGGCCGGACGCTCGGTGAGCCCGAACCATCCCACCGCGGCGGACACCGCCCGCAGGACCAGCGCCAGCAGGAACACCTGGTACGGGCTCAGCCACACCAGCAAGACGCCGGCCAGCCCGAACCCGGCGATCTGCATGACGCCGACGCTCGTGTTCATCGTGGCCCGGGCCAGCACGTAGGCGTTCACCGGCACGATGTCGGTGAGCAGGGCCCACTTGGCGCCGGCAGCGACCGAGCCCACGTACGCGTTGGCGAAGATGATCGCGAAGCGGGCCCAGAGTGGCAGCCCGGGCACCGCCTGGAGCGCCGCGCCGGCGGTGGCGAGCAGGGCGGCGAAGGCCATCGCCCGGCGCGGCGGCACGCTGTCCGCGGCGGACAGCAGCGTCAGGCTGCCGAGGACACCGGCCAGCGGCGCCCCGAACATGCTCAGCGCGGTGAGCAGCGCCGAGCCGGTCGACGCGTAGGTCAGCGCGCCCAGGGCCAGCGCCGACGTGGTGTGGGCGGCGATCCCGGCGCAGTTGGCCAGGAACAGGTTGCGGAACTCCCGGACCGCGAACAGTTCTGCGTACGTTCTCACCCGGGCATGGTCGGCCGGTCGTCGGCGGAATCCCTAGACTTACGTCTGGAGGCGAAACGTGGGCGTCTGGCAGGTGCCGTCCGACCTGGTCGCGCGGAGTCGTTTCACGGTGTCGCCGATGGCCGAGACCGTCGGCGCGCTGAAGGCGCTGCGCCATCCGAAGGTCCCCTGGGAGCAGGCCTGGCGACGGCCGCACGTGGACGCGTTCCGGGAGATGCTGGCTGCCCGGCCGGTGGTCCGGGCGCTGGTGGAGGCGTCGTTCGGCCTTCGCTGGGTGGCGGACTTCCTCACCATCGCGCCCGCCTCGGCGGATCCGACGTTCGCCGGGGAACTGGCGGCGATCGAGCGGTTGTCCGACGAGCGGATCCGGGCCGACCTGCGTGCCACCCGGCCGGGCCCGCTGGCGGCCGAGCTGCTGGCGGACGGGCTCACCGGGCAGGTCGTGGAACTGCTCGACTGGATCTGGGCGCACACAGTCGCGCCGGAGTGGCCGGAGCGGGAACGCCGGCTGCGGGCGGACATCGTGGCCCGTACCGCCGCCCTGAGCATGCGCGGCCTGGCCGGGGCGATCGTCGACATCAACCGCAACGTGCGGTGGCTGGGTGACGGCCGGCTCCAGGTGAACGACTACCCGGAACCGCCGCTGTCGCTGCACGCGGCCGAACAGCTGGTGTTCGTGCCGGCCCACTGCCGCCGCGGCTGGGTGGTCTGGGACGCGCCGGCCCGGTTCGGGATGGTCTATCCGGCGCGCGGGATCCTGGTCGATCCGACCTCACCGGCGCCGGACGGCCTGGCCCGGCTGATCGGCGCGAACCGGGCCGAGATCCTGGCCCGGCTGGACGCTCCGCTGAGCACCTCGCAGCTCGTGGTGGTGACCGGGCTGTCCCTGGGCACGGTCAGCGACCACCTGCGGGTGCTGCTCGACGCGGGCGCGGTCGCGAAGCGGCGGTCCGGGCGCGAGGTGCTCTACTGGCGTACGCCGCTCGGTGCGGCGCTCGTCGACGGCGGATGAGCGGCGTCAGCCGTCGCGCTTGGTGGTCCAGCGGAACGTGGTCAGGCACAGCACCAGGCCGATGACGCACCAGGCGCCGAGCACCAGCGCGACGGTGCCCAGCTCGAACGAGCCGCCCGGCTCCCGGGCGCCGAAGCTGTCCGGCAGGAAGACCGAGCGCAGCCCTTGGCACATCCACTTGAGCGGGAAGATCGCCGCGACCTGCTGCATCCAGGTGGGCAGGCTGGTGAAGACGAAGAACACGCCGGAGATGAACTGGAGCACCAGCGCGACCGGGGTGACCACCGCCGAGCCGCTGCGGGCGGTGCGGGCCAGCGACGAGATGGCGATGCCGCAGAGCGTGCAGGCGGTGACACCGAGCACGGAGACCCAGGCGAACGTCAGCCACTTGGCGGTGGTCTGCGGCAGGTCCAGGTCGAACATCGCCACCGAGACGGCGAGCAGCAGCACGGTCTCGGCGATGCCGATGACCACCACCATGATCACCTTGCCGGCGAACCAGACCCACTTCGGCATCGGCGTACCGCGGTAGCGCTTGAGCACGCCCCGGTCCCGTTCGATCGGGATCCAGATGCCGAGGTTCTGGAAGCTCACCGTCATCAGGCCGGTCGCGATCATGCCGGTGATGAAGTACTGCGTGTAGCTGACCCCGGGGGCGATCTCGTCGCTGAAGATCGCCGCGAAGATCAGGATCATGATGATCGGGAAGCCCATCGTGAACACGACGGACTCCCGGCTGCGCAGGAACTGGGTGATCTCCAGCCGCCCCTGGCGCAGCGCCAGCGCGCCCGCGCCGGGCCGCCGGGCCGCGGCGGCGGTGACCGGGGCCGCGGGGTTGGTCGTGGTGGTCATGAGTGTCCGATCATCCGCAGGTAGACGTCTTCCAGGGTCGGCCGGGTCACGGTGAGACCGGGCACCTCGCCGCCGAAGCGCGCGGCCAGGTCGTACACCAGCGCCGTCGGCGTCGCGGTCTCCGCCGAGGCCGGTGTCCCGTCGGGGGTACGCCAGGCGACGGTCGCCAGCGACTCCTGCCGGTTGCCCAGCGCGTTCGGCGGCGCGACCTCGATCACCCGCCCGGCGGCGATCACGCCGACCCGGTCGGCGAGCGCCTCGGCCTCGTCCAGGTAGTGGGTGGTGAGCACGATCGTGGTGCCGGCGGCGGACAGGTCCCGGATCAGCTCCCAGAACTCGCGCCGGGCCTCCGGGTCGAAGCCGGTGGTCGGCTCGTCGAGGAAGAGCAGCTCGGGGCGGCCGATGATGCCCAGCGCCACGTCCAGGCGGCGCTTCTGCCCGCCGGAGAGCGTGTGCGTGCGCGCCTTGGCCTTGGCGCCCAGCCCGACCCGCTCGACCACCTTGTCCGGGTCGTCGGCGCCCGGGTAGAAGCCGGAGAAGTGGCGGACCACCTCGATGACGCTGAGCTCGTCGAACTCGCCGGTGCCCTGGAGCACGATGCCGACCCGGGAACGCCAGCCGGCGTCGGGGTGGGCGGGGTCGGCGCCGAGCACGCGTACCTCGCCGGCGTCGCGCTGCCGGTAGCCCTCCAGGATCTCGACCGTTGTGGTCTTGCCGGCGCCGTTCGGGCCGAGCAGGGCGAACACCTCACCCCGGTGGACGTCCAGGTCCACCGAGGCGACGGCGACGTTGTCGCCGTACGCCTTGCGCAGCCCTCGCACGGAAATCGCGAGCTCGTTCTCCATGACGTCAAGTGTGCGTCGTGCGGTAGCCCGTTCCACTGCCGGGTCAGCTATATACGCGAGGTATACACTCGGTGTAGTCTCTGCTCATGACGGTTCCCCTGACCCTGCTCGGGCTGCTCGAACGCGAACCCAGCCACGGCTACGACCTCAAGCGCGACTACGACACCTTCTTCGGACGCGGCAAGCCGCTGCCGTACGGGCAGGTCTACTCGACGCTGAGCCGGCTGGCCCGCGACGGCAAGGTGGTGGTCGGCGACGTCGCTCCCGGCGCCGGGCCGGACCGCAAGCGCTACGTCATCACCGACGTGGGCGCCACCGAGGTGGAGCACTGGCTGACCGAGCCGGTCGAACCGGAACCGCACCTGCAGACCCTGCTGTTCACCAAGGTCGTGCTCGCGCTGATGCTCGACCGCCCGGCCGAGGAGTACCTGGACACCCAGCGCGCCGCCCACCTGCGCCGGATGCGCGAACTCACCGAGATCAAGCGCAGCGGCGAACTCGTCGACGTGATGCTGGCCGACCACGGCCTCTACCACCTCGAGGCGGACCTGCGGTGGATCGAGACGACGGGCGCCCGGCTGGACGCCCTGAGAAAGGCGGTACGGCCATGAGCCCGATGATCGAGGCACGTGACGTCACGTACGCGTTCGGCGAGACACCGGCCCTGCGCGGCGCGAGCCTCGCCGTGGCCGCCGGTGAGGTCGTCGCCGTGATGGGACCGAGCGGTTCCGGCAAGTCGACGTTGCTGCACTGCCTGGCCGGCATCCTGCGCCCCGACTCCGGTGAGGTCCGGTTCGACGGCACCCGGATCGACACGCTCGGCGAGGCCGACCGCAGCGCGCTGCGCCGCGACAGCTTCGGCTTCGTCTTCCAGTTCGGCCAGCTCGTGCCGGAACTCACCGCGGCGGAGAACGTGGCGCTGCCGCTGCTGCTGCGCGGTGTCCGCCGCACTCCGGCGCTGCGCGCCGCGCGGGGCTGGTTCGAGCGGCTCGGCCTGGCCGGCATGGAGCACCGCCGCTCCGGGGAGCTGTCCGGTGGGCAGGCCCAGCGGGTCGCGCTGGCCCGTGGCCTGGTCGCCGAGCCCCGGGTGCTGTTCGCCGACGAGCCCACCGGCGCGCTCGACTCGCTCACCGGCGAGGAGGTGATGACGCTGCTGGTGGACGCCGCCCGCGAGAAGGGCACCACAGTCGTCCTGGTGACGCACGAGGCGCGCATCGCGGCGTACGCCGACCGGGAGGTCATGGTGCGCGACGGCCGGGTCAACGCCCCCGCCGGGGTCGCCTCGTGATCGGGCTCGCGCTCCGGCTCGCCGTCGCGGGTGGCCGGGAGGCGCTGGTCCGGCTGGTCGCCATCGCCGCCGCCGTCGCGGTCGGCACCGGGCTGCTGCTCACCACGCTCGCCGGTGTGCACGCCACCGACGCCCAGCTCACCCGCTACGCGTCGATGTACCCGCAGGAGACGGCGGGCGGGTCCGCCGACCCGCTGCTGTGGTCGACCCGGTTTGACTACTTCCGGGGCGATCAGATCGTTCGCATCGACGTCGCCGCGACCGGTCCGGACGCGCCCACGCCGATCGGCGTCCCCCGCGCGCCGGGGCCCGGCGAGTTCTACGCCTCCCCGGCGCTGCGGAAGCTGCTGGCCACCACCCCCGCCGACCAGCTCGCCGACCGCTACCCGGGCCGGGACCTCGGCGTCGTCGGGCCGGCGGCGCTCACCTCGCCGGACACCCTGCTCGTCCTGGTCGGTGGCACCCCGGAGCAGGTGAGGAAGCTGGACCAGGTCAGGAAGGTCACCCGGCTCGACGACAACCGGGCTCCGCTGCCGAGGGCGGCGATCGACCTCATCCTCGGCGTGGCCGCGGGCGGACTGCTGTTTCCCGTACTCGTCTTCATCGGCACGGCGACCCGGCTCGGCGCCGCCCGCCGGGAGCAGCGGTTCGCCGCGATGCGGCTGGTCGGGGCCACGCCCCGGCAGATCTCGGCGGTCGCGGCCGTCGAGGCCGCGCTCGCGGCGGCGGCCGGCGCGGCGGTCGGCTTCGCGGTGTTCTTCGCGTTCCGTGGACAGCTCGCCGGCATCCCGTTCACCGGCATGCCGTTCTTCCCCCGGGACATGGCCATCGGTGCGCCGGAGGCCGTCCTGGTGGCGCTCGGCGTGCCGGCGGGCGCGGCGGCCGCGGCCTGGGTCGCGCTGCGCCGGGTCCGGATCTCCCCACTCGGTGTCAGCCGCCGCGTCACACCCCGGCCGCCCCGGGTGTACCGGCTGATCCCGCTCGCGCTCGGCCTGGCCGGGCTGGGCTTCGCCCTGGTGTACCGGCCGCCCACGTCGGACGGTCAGACCGCGTTGTTCCTGCCCGCGCTGTTGCTGGTCATGGTCGGGCTGATCGCGGGCGGGCCGTGGCTCACCATGGTCGGCGCCCGGGCGATGGCCGCTCGCGCCACCCGGCCCGCCGCGCTCATCGCCGCGCGCCGGCTCGCCGACAACCCGGCCGCCGGCTTCCGCGCGGTGGGCGGGGTGATGCTCGCGCTGTTCGTCACGACGGTGGCCGTGGGCGTGATGGGGACGATCGCGTACGAGCGCGGTCCCGCGCCCCAGGGCTCCCTGGAGGCCGGTCGGGTGTCGATGGTGCTGACGGACGACCCGCCGGTGCCCGGAACGCTGGTGGCCGACCTGGCCGCGATTCCCGGGGTCCGCAACCCGGTGCTCGTCCGGGAGAACCCGGTACGCGGTGACGGCCGCGACTCCGGCGTGATCGCCTGCGCGGACATCCCACCCGCGTACGGGCGGTGCGCCGCCGGGGCGAGCGTCGCCGAGGTGCCGCCGGACCTGATCCCCTGGCGGGAGTCCGCCTCGGCCGACCGGGTCTGGCCGCCGTCCCCGGTGGAGCCGGCCGCGCTTCCCGGGCTGCCCGCCGGTTCGGTGGCGGTCGAGGCGGCGGACCCGGCCGCTGTCGAGCGGGTCCGGACGGTCCTCGAAGCCGCCTTCCCCACGTTCTTCGTGGCCCCGAACGTGCCGGGCGACTTCGAGGCCGACTTCGCCGACACCATGCGGGGCTGGCAGCGGCTGGCCGACCTCGTCGTGGTGACCGGTCTCGTGCTCGCCGGGTGCAGCCTGGCGGTCGCGGTGGCGGCCGGCCTCAGTGAACGGAAGCGGCCGTTCAGCCTGCTGCGGCTCAGTGGCGCCCCGGTGCGGCTGCTGCGCCGGGTGGTGGCCCTGGAGAGCGCGGTGCCGCTGCTGACCGTCGCCGTGGTGGCGGTCGGGATGGGACTGGTCGCCGCGCAGCTGTTCCTGCGCGCGCAGATGGACTACGACCTGCGCCTACCGGGGATCGGGTTCGCCGCCGTGGTGGTCCTCGGCGTGCTGGGCTGCCTCGCCGTCATCGCGGCCACCCTGCCGCTGCTGGAACGGATCACCGGTCCGGAGACCGCCCGTAGCGAATGACCCGTCGGTGGGCCGGCCGCACGCCGGCCCACCGGTGCGGGCATCGGGTTGTGTGGTTTTCCACACTCTCTTTTACTGAACGGTAACTTAAACTCCGGCCATGGACGACGCGATGCCGGGACGGCTGCCCGAGCGGGACCGCCCGTGGGTGATGCGCACGTACGCCGGGCACTCCTCCGCCGCGGCCACCAACGCGCTCTTCCGCCGCAACCTGGCGAAGGGGCAGACCGGCCTGTCGGTCGCCTTCGACCTGCCCACCCAGACCGGGTACGACCCGGACCACGAGCTGGCCTCCGGCGAGGTGGGCCGGGTCGGCGTGCCGGTGGCGCACCTGGGCGACATGCGGGCGCTGTTCGAGGGCATCCCGCTCGCCGAGATGAACACCTCGATGACCATCAACGCCCCGGCGATGTGGCTGCTCGGCCTCTACGGCACCGTCGCGGCCGAGCAGGGCGCGGAGCTGAGCCGCTGCGCCGGCACCACGCAGAACGACATCATCAAGGAGTACCTGTCCCGGGGGACGTACATCTTTCCGCCGGCGGCGTCGCTGCGGCTGACCGCCGACGTGATCGCGTACACACTGCGTGAGATGCCCCGGTGGAACCCGGTGAACATCTGCTCGTACCACCTTCAGGAGGCCGGCGCCACGCCGGTGCAGGAGGTGGGCTTCGCGCTGGCCACCGCCGTCGCCGTGCTGGACACCGTCCGCGACTCCGGCCAGGTGCCGCCCGAGCGGATGGGCGACGTGGTCCAGCGGATCTCGTTCTTCGTCAACGCCGGGGTGCGCTTCGTCGAGGAGATCGCCAAGATGCGCGCGTTCGGCGCGCTCTGGGACGAGATCACCCGCGACCGCTACGGCGTGGAGAACCCGAAGCAGCGCCGGTTCCGCTACGGCGTCCAGGTCAACTCGCTGGGCCTGACCGAGGCGCAGCCGGAGAACAACATCCAGCGCATCGTGCTGGAGATGCTCGGCGTCACGCTGTCCCGCGACGCCCGCGCCCGGGCCGTGCAACTGCCCGCCTGGAACGAGGCGCTGGGCCTGCCCCGCCCGTGGGACCAGCAGTGGTCGCTGCGCATGCAGCAGGTGCTGGCGTACGAGTCGGACCTGCTGGAGTACCCGGACCTGTTCGCCGGCTCGCACGTGATGACCGCGCTCGTCGACGACATCGTCTCCGGTGCCCGCGTCGAGCTGGAGAAGGTGCTGGAGATGGGCGGCGTGGTCACCGCCGTCGAGACCGGCTACCTCAAGAGCGCGCTGGTGGCGTCGCTCGCCGACCGGCGCCGCCGGATGGAGTCCGGCTCGGACGTGGTGGTCGGCGTCAACCGGTTCACCGAGACCGAGCCGTCGCCGCTCACCGCGGCCGGTGCCGAGGCGATCGAGCAGGTCGACCCGGCCGTCGAGGAGGCCGCCACCGACGGCGTACGCCGGTGGCGGGCCGACCGGGACGCGGCGGCGGTCGAGGCGGCGCTGGACCGGCTGCGCGCCGACGCCGCCACCACGGCGAACCTGATGCCGGCGACGCTGGACTGCGTGCGGGCCGGTGTCACCACCGGCGAGTGGGCGGGCGCGCTGCGCCAGGTGTACGGCGAGTACCGCGCGCCGACCGGCCTGGCCGGGGCGGTCGGCACAACCGGTGACGCGACCCTCGCCGGGGTCCGGGAGCGGGTCGCCGCGACCGCCCGGGAGCTGGGCAGCGGCCGGCTGCGGCTGCTGGTCGGCAAGCCGGGGCTGGACGGGCACTCGAACGGCGCGGAGCAGATCGCGGTACGCGCCCGCGACGCCGGCTTCGAAGTGGTCTACCAGGGCATCCGGCTGACCGCCGGGCAGATCGTCGCGGCGGCGGTGGAGGAGGACGTCGACCTGGTCGGCCTCTCCGTGCTGTCCGGCTCGCACCTGGCCGCCGTGCCGGCGGTGCTGGACGGGCTGCGCGCGGCCGGGCGGGGCGACCTGCCGGTGGTGGTGGGCGGGATCATCCCGGCCGCCGACGCCGAGGCGCTGCGGACCGCCGGGGTGGCCCGGGTGTTCACGCCGAAGGACTTCGCGCTCACCGGCATCATCGACGAGCTGGTCACAGTGATCCGCGAGGCCAACGCGCTGAGCTGAACGCCCTCGCGGGTGGGTCAGCGGCTCTCGTAGGTCATGCAGTCGGCCATGTCCATGTCCGGGCCGACGGTGATGGCCGGGGCGTGACACTCCAGGTCGGCGTTGTGCCGGCAGTCGGCGCGCGAGCACGCGCCGACCTGGGCGACCAACTGGTCGAGACCGCCGCGCACCGGCATCTCCACGAACGTGTGGCAGTGCGCGTGGTCGCTGCTGCCGATCGTGATGGCGAACGCGTGGCAGTCGTTCGTGTGGTTGTAGGCGCAGGACCGGACGGCGCACTCCTGGACCCGGGGCATCTCCAACGACGCGGTCATCTCCCGTACCTCCTTGGGTGTCTTGCCCCGATTTTAGAGGTTTCGGGAGTCGGTGCGCGTCAGACGCGGAAGCCCGCCGCGCGGGCGGCGGCGCGCTCGCGGCGCCGCTCCCGGCGGCGGCGGAACAGCCACGGTACGAAGAACACCAGGGCGACCAGGAAGACCAGGACCAGCACCGGCAGCAGCAGCGCCACCACCGACATGACCACGCTCGTCGCGTCCTCGGCGGTGCTGGCCACCGGCGCGCCCACCCCGGCGGTGGTCGCGTTGATGACCGGCCGGGCGGCGGCCTTGAGCAGGTGCACGCCGAGCGCGATGAGTACGCCGACCACCACCGGCACCCACTGGTGGGTGGAGAAGAACGTGTCCGGGTCGCTCACCGTGACGGTCTCCGAGCCGGCGCCCGCGCCGAACGCGAGCCCGCCCGCGGTCGGCCGCACCACCGTCTGCACCACGTCGTTGACGTGGTCGACCACAGGCACCTTGTCGGCCACCACCTCGACCGCGAGCAGGACGGCGAGGATCAGCACCACCCAGCCGTTGCCGAGCCACTGCCAGCCGCTCGGCAGCTCGACCAGATCGGTGTAGCGGGACAGCAGCCCCATCAGCAGCAGCGGGATGTAGGCGTTCAGGCCCGCCGAGGCGGCCAGGCCGGAACCGGTGAGGACTTCGAGCACGATCTCAATATGGCACCGGTACGCCAGTGGCGCTCGTCGGCGTCCGCCGGGGCCTCGGCTACCCTCGGCGGGTGCGGTTGGTGATTGCGAAGTGCTCGGTGGACTACGTCGGACGGCTCTCGGCCCACCTGCCCCCGGCGACCCGGTTGCTGATGGTGAAGGCGGACGGGTCGGTGTCGATCCACGCGGACGACCGGGCCTACAAGCCGTTGAACTGGATGAGCCCGCCCTGCCGGCTGGAGGAGGCGCCAGGCGTCTGGCGGGTGGTCAACAAGGCCGGCGAGGAGCTGCGCATCACCCTGGAGGAGATCTTCCAGGACACCTCGTACGAGCTGGGCGTGGACCCGGGCCTGCGCAAGGACGGCGTCGAGGCGCACCTGCAGGAGCTGCTCGCCGCGAACCCGGAGACGCTGGGGGAGGGCTTCACGCTGGTCCGGCGCGAGTACATGACCGCGATCGGGCCGGTCGACCTGCTCTGCCGGGACGCGGTCGGCGGCGCGGTGGCGGTCGAGGTGAAGCGGCGCGGCGAGATCGACGGCGTCGAGCAGCTCACCCGCTACCTGGAGCTGATGAACCGCGATCCGCTGCTCGCGCCGGTGGCCGGCGTGTTCGCCGCGCAGGAGATCAAGCCGCAGGCGCGGGTGCTCGCCACCGACCGGGGGATCCGGTGCGTGGTGGTCGACTACGACAAGCTGCGCGGCATCGAGCGCGACGAGCTGACGCTGTTCTGAGGCGCCGCCTCAGCGGCCCCGGCCGTACATCAGCTTGGCGATCTTGACAATGCGGGCGATGTCGGCCGGGGTGCGCTCGAACGTCATCGCCGGCAGCAGCGACCGGGCCCGGCGGCGGGTGACCGACTTGGGCCGGCCGAACTCGCGCAGCCCCTCCTCGCCGTGGATGCGGCCGAAGCCGGACTCGCCGGTGCCGCCGAACGGCAGCGTCGACATGCCGGCGAAGGTCAGCGCCGAGTTGACCGAGGCCATGCCGGAACGCAGCCGCCGCGCGACCGCCACCGCCCGCGCCCGGCCGAAGACCGAACCCCCGAGCCCGTACGGCAGCGCGTTCGCCCGCTCGACCGCCTCGTCCACGTCCCGGACGCGGTTGACCACGAGCGTCGGGCCGAACGTCTCCTCCTGCACGGCGGCCGAGTCCTCCGGCACGTCGACCAGCACCGTCGGGTGCACGTACGGCGGCTGGACCGCCTCCGGGCCGCCCAGCACCGCCCGGCCGCCCCGGTCGATCGCGTCGTCGATGTGCCGGCGGATGACGTCGATCTGCGACGGCATGGTGATCGGGCCGAGGTCGGAGCCGTCGGCGCCCACGGTGAGCCGCCCGGCCTTCGCCACCACCTTCTCCACGAAGGCGTCGAAGACCTGGTCGACCGCGTAGACCCGCTCGATGCCGATGCACGTCTGGCCGGCGTTCGTCATCCCGCCCCATACGCACGCGTCGGCGGCGGCGTCCAGGTCGGCGTCGCTGTCCACGATCATCGCGTCCTTGCCGCCGGCCTCCAGCAGCACCGGTGTGAGCGTCTCGGCGCAGGCGGCCATCACCCGCTTCGCGGTGGCGGTCGAGCCGGTGAACGCGACCTTGCCGACCCCGGAGCGGCACAGCGCCGCGCCGACCGCGCCGAAGCCGTGCACCACCTGGAACACCGGCTGCTCCGGCACCACCTCGGCGAACCTGTCGACCAGCCACTGGCCGACCGCCGGCGTGTACTCGCTGGGCTTGAACACCACCGCGTTGCCTGCCGCGAGCGCGTACGCGGCGGAGCCGATCGGGGTGAAGACCGGGTAGTTCCACGGGCCGATCACACCGATCACGCCGTACGGCTGGTATTCGAGGTGACCGCTGAACTCGGCGAGGACCAGGCGGGAGCGGACCCGGCGCGGCCCGAGCACCCGCTGCGCGTTGCGGGCCGCCCAGTCGATGTGCTCCAGCGCGGTGAGGATCTCCACCACCGCGTCCCCGACCGGCTTGCCGCCCTCGGTGTGCATCAGGTCGGCCAGTTCCTCGATCCGCCGGGCGAGCACGCCGCGCCAGCGCTGGAGGCGGTCGCGCCGGCCGGCGAAGCCGAGCCCGGCCCACCAGTCACCGGCCGCCCGGGCGCGGTCGACGGCGGCGCGCACGTCCGCCTCGGTGGCCAGCGGAAATCGGCCCGCCTCGGCGCCGGTGGCCGGGCTGGTCGACACCAATTGACCCTCGGAGATGAGCGGGGCGCCCGGCACATGTACAGCGGTCATGGCCGAAGTCTAGACCCGAGGATTACTCGCCGGTAGGTGTCGAATGCGCCGTACGCTGCGCGGACGATCAGCCGTCGCATCGACGGAAGTGCCGTCCGAAACGGCGAACGGGAGATGACCGGCCGGGGTCGCGGGGGTGACCGCGCGGTGGTGCAAGCCACTACGGTGAGGTGGCAGGCTGACGCCGCGGGGCGATGTGGGGTGGAGGACTGTCCATGGAGGAGCATCCTGAGCTGATGCCGTTGCTGACGGTGTCGGGCGGGGCGATGCGGGGGCTCACGTTCCGGGTCGGCCAGGAGGCGCAGGTGATCGGCCGTGCGCCGACCGCCGACATCGTGCTCGCCGATCCGCACCTGAGCCGGCGGCACGCCACCGTCCGGGCCACCCCGGAGGGGGTGCTGCTCACCGACCTCGGCTCGACGAACGGCACCTGGCTCAACGACACCCGGGTCACCGGCAGCGTGGCGATCGCCGACGGCGACGTGGTCCGGCTCGGCCGCACCGATCTGCGCCTCTACGACCCGGGTGTGGCCCGCACCGACCCGGTCGGGATGAGCTTCGGCGTGATGCGCCGCGACCAGCGCCCCACAGTGCCGCTGCCCGTCCCCGGGCCGCGCCAGCCGATCGAGGCGCGCGAGGCGCAGCCAGCCGACGCCCGCTAGCCCCTCACCACCCGCCGCCCTCTCGGGCCCCCCGCGACCCTCGGTTGATCATGAAGTTGGCGGCGGTCCGCGTCCGATTTGTCGCCGCCAACCTCATGATCGACGCGGTGAGGGGGCGGGGGTGTGCGCCACCGTCGCGTGCGGCGGTGTGGGGGTGGGGCACATGGACCGGGGGTGGGGGCGCGTGCCAGCATGCGCGGATGCGCAGCGCACGGCTCACGGTCCAGGCCAACGGCATCACCCAGGCGGTCCGCGTGGCCGGTCCACCGGACGGCGTACCGGTCCTGCTGGTGCACGGCAACGTCTCCTCCTCCGCGTTCTGGGAACCGTTGCTGGCCCGGCTGCCGGAGACGCTGCGGGTGGTCGCGCCCGACCTGCGCGGCTACGGCGAGACAGACACCGCGCCTGTCGACGCCACCCGGGGGCTGGACGACTTCGCCGACGACGTGGCCGCGCTGCTGGACGCCCCGGGGCTGTTCCTTCCCGGCGCCCGGCCGGTGGTGGCCGGGCACTCGCTGGGCGGCGGCGTGGCGATGCGGCTGCTCGTCGGCCACCCCGAGCGGGTCGCAGGGCTGCTGCTGGAGGCGCCGGTGTCCCCGTACGGCTTCGGCGGCACCCGGGACCTCGACGGCACCCCGACGACGCCCGACTTCGCGGGCACCGGCGCCGGCGGCGCGAACCCCGACTTCGTGGCCCGGCTCGCCGCCGGTGACCGGAGCGCGGACGGCCCGACCAGCCCACGTGCGGTGCTGCGTGCCGCGTACGTGGCCGACCCGGCGTCCCTCGGCGACGACGAGGACCTGCTGCTGGAGAGCATGCTGACCACCGCCACCGGGGACGACAACTACCCGGGCACCGCCGTGGCCTCGGCCCACTGGCCGGGGACCGCCGCCGGTCCGCGCGGCGTGCTCAACGCGCTGGCCCCGGCCCACTTCCGGCTCGCCGACGAGCTCGTCGCCGTGCCGGTCAAGCCGCCGGTGACCTGGGTACGCGGCGACGCCGACGTGATCGTCTCGGACACCTCGCTGTTCGACCTGGCGTACCTCGGCCGGCTCGGTGTGGTGCCCGGCTGGCCGGGCGAGGCCCAGTGCCCGCCGCAGCCGATGGTCGGGCAGACCCGCGCGGTGCTGGACCGGTACGCGGCGGCCGGCGGGACGTACCGCGAGGTGGTGCTGCCCGGCTGCGGGCACAGCCCGCACCTGGAACGGCCGGCCGAGATCGTCGCCGAACTGCTGGCGCTGACCGGGGAGAACGCCACCGGGTGAGGCGCGGTGCGTGAAATATCCCACGGCGTCTCGACAACACAGCGTCACGTGGCAGACTCCGGCGCATAACCTTAGCGGCCGTTCATGTCGCGGACGGCGGAGTCGAGCCAGGGGAGGCCGGTCGTGGCGCGGGAGTTCACCAGGGTGGGCGTGGTGGGTCTGGGCACCATGGGTGCCGGCATCGTGGAGGTGTTCGCCCGCAACGGCGTCGACGTCACAGCCGTCGAGATCTCCGACGCGGCGCTGGAGCGCGGCCGGACCACGCTCACCGGCTCCACCGACCGGGCCGTCGCCAAGGGCAAGCTCGCCGAGGCCGAGCGGGACGCCCTGCTCGCGCGGGTCGACTTCCGGGTCGGCCTGGACGCGCTGCACGACGTGGACCTGGTGATCGAGGCGGTGCCCGAGCACCTGGACCTCAAGCAGCGGATCTTCGCCGAGCTGGACCGGGTCTGCAAGCCCGAGGCGATCCTCGCCACCAACACGTCGTCGCTGAGCGTCACCGAGATCTCCGTCGCCACCACGCGGCCCAACCAGGTCATCGGCATCCACTTCTTCAACCCGGCCCCGGTGATGAAGCTGGTCGAGGTGGTCCGCACGGTGGTCACCTCCGCCGACGTGGTCGCCGACGTGGAGGCGCTCTGCGAGCGGCTCGGCAAGGTCGACGTGACGATCAGCGACCGGGCCGGGTTCATCGCCAACGCGCTGCTGTTCGGCTACCTGAACCACGCGGTCGGCATGTTCGAGGCCCGCTACGCCACCCGCGAGGACATCGACGCCGCCATGAAGCTCGGCTGCGGTCTGCCGATGGGCCCGCTGGCGCTGATGGACCTGATCGGTCTGGACACCGCGTACGAGATCCTCGACACGATGTACCGGCGCGGCGGCCGGGACCGCCGGCACGCCCCGGCCCCGCTGCTCAAGCAGATGGTCACCGCCGGTCTGCTGGGTCGGAAGTCGGGCCGCGGCTTCTACACCTACGAGCGGCCGGGTTCGCCGAAGGTCGTACCCGACGAGTACACGCCGCTCGCCGCGGACGCCGCGCTCGCCGACGGCGCCCGCGCCATCGCGAAGGTCGGCGTGGTCGGGTCCGGCACCATGGCCACCGGCATCATCGAGGTGTTCGCCAAGGCCGGGTACGAGGTCATCTCGGTGACCCGGGGCGCGGAGAAGTCCGCGAAGGTCTGCGAGGCGGTGAAGACCTCGCTGAACAAGGGCGTGGTGCGGGGCAAGCTCAGCGAGACCGACCGGGACGACGCGCTCGGCCGGATCACCTGGTCCGCGACGCTGGAGCACCTGGCCGACGTCGACCTGGTGGTCGAGGCCGTGATCGAGGAGCTGAGCGTCAAGAAGGCGCTTTTCGCCAGCCTCGACGAGATCTGCAAGCCGGGCGTCGTGCTCGCCACCACCACCTCGTCGCTGCCGGTGATCGACGTGGCGATGGCGACCCAGCGTCCCGCCGACGTGGTCGGCCTGCACTTCTTCAACCCGGCGCCGATCATGCCGCTGGTGGAGATCGTGCAGACCATCCGCACCTCCGCCGAGACGTCGGCCACCGCCCGCGCGGTCTGCGCGAAGCTCGGCAAGACCGGCGTGGTCTGCGGTGACCGGTCCGGCTTCATCGTCAACGCGCTGCTGTTCCCGTACCTGAACGACGCGGTGAAGATGCTGGAGGCCAGCTACTCGACCGCCGACGACATCGACTACGCGATGAAGCTCGGCTGCGGCTACCCGATGGGCCCGTTCGAGCTGCTCGACGTGGTCGGCCTGGACGTCTCGCTGGCCATCCAGCGGGAGCTGTACCTGGAGCTGCGCGAGCCCGGATTCGCCCCGGCGCCGCTGCTGGAGCACCTGGTCACCGCCGGCTACCTGGGCCGCAAGTCCGGCCGCGGGTTCCGCGACCACACCCGGCGCTGACCGCTGTCAACAGCCGGGCCCGGTGACGGCGTCTTCGAGGTGTGACCTTCGAGGAGTACGTCGGCAGCCGCGGCCCGGCGCTGTTGCGTCTGGCCCGGCTGCTGACCGGTGACGCGCACCGGGCCGAGGACCTGACCCAGGACGTGCTGGCGCGCGCGTACGTGCACTGGCGGAAGATCGCCCGGATCGACCGGCCCGACGTGTACGTGCGCCGGATGCTCGTCAACGCCAACACGTCCTGGTGGCGGCGGCGGTCCAACCGCGAACTGGCGGTGGACACGTTCGCCGACCGGCCCGAACGCGGAGACCTGAGCGGCGAGGCGGCGGACCGGGACGAGATGTGGGGGCTGATCCGCGCCCTCCCGGACCGCCAGCGCGCCGTGCTGGTGCTGCGCTACTACGAGGACCTGGACGACGCCACGATCGCCCAGATCCTCGACTGCTCCCCGGTCACCGTCCGCACCCACGCGATGCGGGCGCTCGCCCACCTCCGGGAGCGCTGCGGCGTCCCGATGACAAAGGGGAGCCGGCCGTGACCGACCTCGACCAGCGGATCGCCTCGGTGCTGCGGGAGCACGCCGAGGGCGAGACAGACACCGGGCGCCTGCTGCGCCGCTCCCGCGCGCTCGGCCGGCGCCGGCAGGTACGCCGCCGACTCATCGCCGGCACCGCGCTCGCCCTGGTCGGCGTGCTCGGCTTCACCGGCGCGATACGCGCGGACGTGGGCGGGCTGGCCGGGCGGATGCCCTGGACGGCCGCAACCCCGGAGGCGGCGCCACCGCCGGTGCCGCCGCTCGCCGACGGGGTGCCCGGGGCGCTTCAGCGTCCCGATCTGGTGGGTACCGACCCGCAGGTGCTGCACCTAGGCGTCGACACCACCCGGGCCCGCTATCTGGGCTGGTCCGTCCACAGCGCCAACCTGGTCGAGTCGATCCGGTTCAGCGTCGGTGACGGGCACCCGGTCCTGCTCGAGGTGAGCCCGGTGGCGAAGACCCTCGACGACACCCCGATCGAAGGCTTCCCGGTGCAGGCCGTCAGCGGTCGGCTGACCTTCGACGGTGCCGTGTTGCGGGTCGCCGGTACCGACGGTCTGGTCAAGTCGTGGCAGCCCTTCCCCGGTCTCTACGCCCGGGCGGCCACGCTTCGCGGTGACGTAGCCGCCTTGGACCGGGTGGCCGGTCTGGTGCGCTGGGAGGAAGCCCGGCGATGCACCGGGCCGGTCCGACCGACCACGTTGCCGGCGAATGCGGCGGTGACGGGATGCTCGGTGGACGCGGCCGCCTTCCCGAAGGGCCTCACGGTTCAGCTCACCGTCTTCCGGGCACCTTCGTCGAACATGTGGATCAAGCTGGTCTACGGGGCGGAGATGGGGGAGGACACGGGCCGCGCCAGCAACCGCGACCTCGGTGGCCGTCCGGGCTTCCGGTATCCGGACGGCAACCGCCTGGAACTGCTCGGCCTGCCCAAGGTGCGGTTGACAGTCGACTTCGCCTGGCCCTTCCCCGGCTACGGACCCCCGGGCCAGGTGAACTTCACCGAGGCCGACGCGGCGACGGTGCTCGTCGGGACGAAGGTGGCGAGAGACCTCACCCGTCCGCAGACCTGGCCCTGATCGGTCACCACGAGCAGATCCTGGTGCGGAACGGCCCCGGGAAGGGCGCATCCGTACCAAGATCGCCCGACCCGGGTCCGGCCGGCGGACCGTACGCTTGGTGACCGTGAGCCCTCGTCGCAACCGCCCCCGCCGGGAGGAGAACCCCGGCCTGGACGCCGAGCGTGCCCGCCACGGCGTGCCGACAGTGCAGCAGTGGCGCGACGGCGACTGGCAGATACGCGCGATCAGCGGCGGGGCATCGGTCAAGACGTACCGTTGTCCCGGCTGTGACCAGGAGATCCGTCCCGGCGTGGCGCACGTGGTGGCCTGGCCGGCCGACGACCGGGGCGACCTGACCGACCGCCGGCACTGGCACTCCGGCTGCTGGCGGGCCCGGGACCGGCGCGGGCCGAACCTCCAGCGCGGCCGGGGCGCCCCGCGCTACGGCTGAGCGATCTGGATCACCCGGTTCCCGTCCCGCTGGGCGGCGGGGCCGCCGACGCGGGAGACTGGCAGGCGTGAGCACTCCGATTCGCGCGTCGTCGATCCTGCCCGGCCGCCGGGAGGACATCGAGCTGCACACCGCCGACGGGCTGACGCTCGTCGGTGAGCTGGCCCGGCCGCTGGACCGTGAACCGGCCGCCACACTCGTCTGCCTGCACCCGCTGCCCACCCACGGCGGGATGATGGACAGCCACGTGTTCCGCAAGGCGGCGTGGCGGCTGCCCGCGCTGGCCGGCCTGGCCGTGCTCCGGTTCAACACCCGGGGCACCAGCAGCGTCCGCGGCACCAGCGAGGGGGTGTTCGACGGCGCCGTCGGCGAGAAGTTCGACGTGGCCGCGGCGATCGAGTACGCCGAGTTCCACGAGCTGCCGAACATCTGGCTGGTCGGGTGGTCGTTCGGCACCGACCTGGCGCTGAAGTACGGCTGCGACCCGGCGGTGGCCGGCGCGATCCTGCTCTCCCCGCCGCTGCGCTACTCAGCCCCGGAGGACCTGGGGGTCTGGGCCGAGACGGGCAAGCCGCTCACCGCGCTGGTCCCCGAGTTCGACGACTACCTGCGGCCGGAGGAGGCCCGGGAGCGCTTCGCCGCCGTGCCGCAGGCCGAGGTGGTGGGCGTGGACGGCGCCAAGCACCTCTGGGTCGGCGACGCGGAGAAGGTGCTGGACGAGATCGTCCGGCGGGTCGCCCCCGGCGTACCGCTGCCGCTGCCCACCGCCTGGGACGGCCCGATGGAGACCGGCGACGTCAGCGCGTACGCCGACCGCACCGTCGCCGCGTTCGCCGACACCCCGGTGCCCGGCCCGGCCCAGCGGCGCGCCGAGTAACGGCTCAGCGCGCGTCCTGACGCGGTAGCACCACCTCGCGCAGGATCAGCTGCAACGCGGCGACCGTCGGGATCGCGATGAGCGCGCCCACCACGCCCAGCAGCGCCACCCCGAGCAGCGCGGCGAGCAACGCGGCCACCTCGTTGACCGACACCGCCCGGCGCATGATCTTCGGATAGATCAGGTAGTTCTCCACCTGCTGGTAGAGCACGAAGAACACCAGGCAGGCGATGCCCACCGGCAGGTCCGTGGCGAGCCCGACGAGCGTCACCACCACCGCGCCCAGCGTCGCGCCGATCTGCGGGATCAGGTCGGTCACCGCGACCACCACGGCCAGGGCGAACGGGTACGGCAGGCCGACCGCCAGCGCGAACACGAACGTGCTCACCCCGGCCAGCACCGCGATGGCGAGCGCACCGACCATGTACGCGCCGACCCGGGTGAGGATCTCGTCGCCGATCAGCCGGACCCGCTCCCGGCGTGAGCGCGGCGCCAGCGCGTACCCGAGTTCGCGCAGCTTGTCGAAGTACGCCAGGAAGTAGATCGTCAGCACCAGCACGGTGAGCAGACGGAAGATCGTCCCGAAGATCAGTTGCGCGCCGCCGAGCACCCCGCCGAGCGCCCGCCCGACGTTGTCCGCGTTCGCCGCCGCCTGGACCCGCTCCATCACGTCGTACCGGATCACCAGGTCGTTGACCGTGGGGTTGCGGCGCAGCTCCTCGACGTACCCGGGCAGCTGCTGGATGAACTGACCGGACTGGGTCACCACCGGCGGCACCAGCGCCAGCAGCCCGGCCACGATCAGCAGCAGCAGGGTGAGCGTCACGACCGCCACCGCCAGCCCGCGCGGCACGCCCCACTTGCGCAGCCGGACCACCGCCGGGTGCAGGCCGACCGCGAGGAACAGCGCGATCACCACGAGCACCAGGATGCCGGCGGCGTTGCGGATGCCCAGGAACAACGCGTACGCGAGCAGCACGCCGAGCGCGCCGGTGAACCCGACCAGGAAGGCGCTGCGCCGCAGCGGGCGTCCCGGTACGCCGAAGCGCCCGCTCGGCTCGAACTCACCCGGCTCGACGTCGGTCGGCCGTCCGCTGCTCGTGTCCGTGCCGGATCGCGGTTCGCCGGCGGCGGTCGTGGCGTCGCGCGCGGGTTCCGCCTCGCCGGTGGGGTGCACGGCCGCCGCCTCGTCACCCGGGACGGCGGAACCCTCCTGCGACACCCGTGCCTCCCGGCTCCCGCGCTGCCCGGCTCGCCCGCCGGTGCCGTCCACGCCCGACGCGCGGCCCTCTGCCCGCAGGGTAGTCCTCGCCGTCCGCCCCGACCATCCCACCACCACTTCCCGCCGGGCCGTCCCGGCGCGGGTCACCCGCCAGTTCGGGGAGGTGGTGTGGTCCGGGTGGGTGGGATGCCGCCACTTCGCCGAAGTGGCGCTGGGTCCGCCAGGTCGGGGAAGTGGTGGGGTCCGGGTGGGGCGGATGCCGCCACTTCGCCGAAGTGGCGCTGGGTCCGCCAGGTCGGGGAGGTGGCGTGGTCCGGGTGGGGCGGATGCCACCACCTCCCCGATCCGGCGCGGTGGGTGGATCAGTCCTTGTCGACAGTCACCGTGCTGGGCTTGGCGCTGCGCTCGTCGGTGGTCGGCTTGGTCGGGCGCTTGCCGTTCTCACCGGTGCTGGTGATCTTCGTGGGGGTGGCGCCCCGGCCGCCCTCACCCGGTACGGCGGCAACAGTGGGCTCGCCGTCGACGCCCGCTCCGCCGGGGGAGTCCATCGTGGTCACCGGTTCGCCGACCGGCTTCGCCTTGCCCGCGTCGGCGGGCTCGCCGTCACCCCTGGCCGGCCCGGCGCCGTTGGGGACCGCGGTGGCGGTGCCCTTCGCGGCCACCGGCGCCCCGCCGCCGGCCGGGGTGTCGCCGGGGCTCTCCGCGCCGCTGGTGACCGGCGTGCCCTCGCCCGCCGGCGTGCCCTCGCCCGCCGGCGTGCCGTCGCCGGTGGACCGGCCGGTGGAGGCGGCAGCGAGGTCGTCCGGGTCGACCGGGGTGGCCGCGATCCCGGCCGAATCGGCGTCGCGCCGCAGGTCGGTGAGGCGGCGCTGCAGGTCGTCGGACTCCTGCCGCGACTTCCAGGTCTCGGTACGCAGGTCGGCCAGCTCCTGCTGGGCCTTGGCGATCTCCAACATGACCCCGGCGAGCTGCTGCCGGCCGGCGGCCACCTCCTGCTGGGTGGCGGCCAGGTGCTGCTGCGTGGTGGCGAGGTGCTGCTGGGTGGTGGCCGCGTACTCCTCGAACTGGCGTCGCGAGGCCGCGACGTGCTCGTCGGCCTTGCGGCGCTGCGCGCCGGCGTCCGCCTCGGCGCGGCGCAGCAGCTCGGCGGCCTCCAGCTCGGCCTGCTGCCGCATGCTCAGCGCGTCGGCCTCGGCGGCCTGCCGGACGTCGGCGGCGGTGCGCTCGATCTCGTCGCGCCGCGTCGTGTACGCCTGCTCCAGCTCCTCCTGCCGCTTGGCGTGCTGCTTGTCCAGCTCGTCGCGGCGCTTGGCGAACTCCTGCTCGGCGGCGGCCCGGCGCTGGGCCAGCTCCTTCTCCGCGCCGTCCCGCCGCTCGGCGACCTCCTTCTCCACGCCGGCCCGCCATGCGCCCAGCTCCTGCTGGGTCTGCGCGCGGGCCTGCTGCACGTACGCCTCGGTCTCGGTGCGCATGCGCTGCACGTACGCCTCGACCTCGGCGCGGTTGCGCTTCCCGGCCTCGGCGGCCTCGGTGGTGAGCCGGTTGGCCTCGCTGCGGGCCCGGCCGCGGGTGGCCTTGGCGGCCTCCTCCGCGTCGTCCACGATCTTCTTGGCCTCGGCCAGCGCCTTGGCGTGCGTGGCCCGGCCGGCCTCGGCGGCGGCGTCGGTCAGCCGCTTGGCCTCCTGCTGGCCCTTGGCGTGCACCTCCTTGGCCGCCTCGCGGAGCTGGTTCGCCTCCTGCTGGGCCTTGGCCAGCGCCTCCTTGGCCGACTCCCGCAGCCGCGCGGCCTCCTGCTGTGCCCGGGAGTGGATCTCCTTGGCGGTGTCGCGGAGCTGGGTGGCCTCCTGCTGGGCCTTCGCCAGTGCGTCCTGGGCGGTCCGGCGCAGCTTCTCGGCCTCGTCCTGGGCGGCCGTCCGCAGCCTCGTCGACTCGTCCTGCGCGTCCTTGCGCAGCTTCGCCGACTCGTCCTTGGCGGCCTTCAGCGTGGCCTCGGCCTCGGCCTTGCGGGCGGCGGTGTGCCGCTCCTCCTCGGTCCGGCGGGCCGCAAGCGCGATCTCGAAGTCCTTGAGCGCCTGGGCGGCCTGCTCCCGGGCCTCCTCGACGATGTGCTCGGCGGCGGCGCGGCGGGCCTCGATCTCCTCGTTGGCGGCGGCCAGGATGTCGTCTGCCTGCTCCTCGGCCATGGTGAGGATCTGCTCGACGCGCGGACCGAGGTGCCGGAACGACGCCCGGTCCACCACCGCCGCCTGCTTGCGCACCTGGGCCAGGTCGCGCTGGAGCACCTCGACCTGACCGGCCAGCTTGTGGATCTGGGTGTATGCCTGTTCCCGCTCGGTGGTCAACGCCGCGATCTCGTGCTCCGCGCGAGCGACGTAGCGGTCGACCTGCCGTTTCTCGTATCCCCGCAGGGCTGACTCGAAGCTGGGCTCCGTCGTCACGTCCCCGCCGAGCGCGAACAGTTCCTCGCCGTGCGACATGCCCCCATCCTCACACGCATCCGGCTCTGCTGGGGCGATACGGACGCCCCTTCTGGGAGCTACTTCACCCTCCTGGCGAAACGGGCCGCACAAGCATGACGGCGCGGGGCGACACCGGTCACCCGGCGTCACCCCGCGCCGTGGCTCATGCCCCCGACAGCGGGTGTAACGGTCAGCCGGCCGACTCGGCCGTCACCTTCTGCGCGGCGGCGTCGCCCTTCGGCGCCTCGGTCTTGCCGCCGGCCGGCACGCCCGGCACGATGCCGGCCAGGCCGGACAGCATCTGCCCGAGCTGCGAGGTGACCGCGTCCTTCTGACGGGTCAGGTCCTCGACCTCGCGGCGGGCCGCCTGCGTGGTCAGCTCGGCCTCGGTGCGGGCCTCGTTGAGCACCCGCTGCGCCTCGGCGCGCGCCTCGTTCAGCGTCTTGTCGGCCAGCGCCTTGGCCTTGTCGACGGTCTCGTTGGCGGTGCGCTCGGACTCGACCCGCCGGGCCTCGGCCCGCTGCTCGATCTCCTTGGCCCGCTCCTGCGCGGCGCGGGCGCGCTGCTCGGCCTCGTTCACCAGCTTCTGGGTCTGCGCGACCTGGGCGGCGTGCCGCTCCGACTCCTCGCGCTCGGCCTTCTCGCGCCGCTCGGCGAGCTGGAGCTCCAGGGCCTGCAGGTCCTTGTCGCGCTTGTCGCGCGCGTCGGTGAGCAGCTTGGTCGCCTCGGCCCGCTTCTCCTCGGCCTCCCGGGCGGCCTTGGCCCGCTGCTGGGTGATCTCCCGCTCGGCGGTGGCGCGCAGCGTGGCGACCTCGCGCTCCACGGTCGACTTCAGCTCGGCCACCTCGTGCGCGGTGACCGTACGCAGCTGCTTGGTCTCCCGGTCGGCGTCGGCGCGCAGCGTGTCGGCCTCGCGGCGGGCCTGCACGCGGACCTCGGCGGCCTCGCGCTCGGCGGCGGTACGGACGCTGCCGGCCTCACGCTCGGCGGTCGCCTTCATGGCGGCGGCCTCGGCGCGGGCCTTGTCGGTGATCTCACGCGCCTCGAGGCGGGCGGCGGAGAGGATGCCCTCCGACTCGCGCTTGGCCTCGTTGCGGTGGTCGTTGGCCTGCTCCTCGGCCAGCCGCAGGATCTGCTCGACGCGAGTGCCCAGGCCGGAGAGCGTCGGCCGGCTGTTCTCCTCGAGCTGCTTGTTGGTCTCGGTGAGCTTCTGCTCCAGCGCGCTCTGGCGCTGCTCGGCCTGCCGCAGCCGGCGCTGGGCGTCGTTCATCCGCTGCTCGGCCTCGGCGCGGGCCTGTTCGGACTGGCTCAGGGCGGCGCTGAGGCGGCCGATGAAGTCGTCGACCTGGTTGGTGTTGTAACCACGCAGGCCAACGGTGAAATCGGGCTGTGAGTTCGCGTTATCGAAGAACGCAAGAGGGGAGGACTGCTGCTGGGGCATTGGGACATACTGGCAGACGCCCCAGGGTGGTTCGCAAGAGCGGTCGGCACCTTTCGCGTCCTGTTTACATGGTCAACTCGGTCGGCCGGTGAGACCGGACCAATTGGCGATCTTGGCAGCTCCCGGGCGGGTGGGGCGGGTCGGGCTTCTGCGGGGAAGGCGGCGCGAAAAGGGCCGCGGGTGGGTACCCGCGGCCCTTTGTGCGTACGCCGGTCGAATGGTGCCCGGCTCCGCCGGAAAGGCAATCCGGTGCGACCGTACGGTCAGTGACCGCGGAACCGGTTGATGGCGCTTTCGTGGCGCGAGCGCATCTCGGTGTCCCGGACGCCGAGCCCGTCGGCGGGGGCGAGGCACCGCACGCCGACCTTGCCCTGGTGCGCGTTGCGGTGCACCTCGTACGCGGCCTGGCCGGTCTGCTCCAGCGCGTACGTCTTCGACACGGTCGGGTGCACCTTGCCCAGCGCGACCAGCCGGTTGGCCTGCCACGCCTCGTGGTAGTTGGCGAAGTGGCTGCCGACGATGCGCTTGAGGTGCATCCACAGGTAGCGGTTGTCGTACTGGTGGTTGAAGCCGCTGGTGGAGGCGCAGGTGACGATCGTGCCGCCCTTCTTGGCGACGTAGACGCTGGCGCCGAAGGTCTCCCGGCCCGGGTGCTCGAAGACGATGTCCGGGTCCTCGCCGCCGGTCAGCTCGCGGATGCGCTCACCGAAGCGCCGCCACTCGTCCTGGTCCTGGGTCTGCTCGTCGGACCAGAACTTGAACCCCTCGGCGGTCCGGTCGATGACCAGCTCGGCGCCCATCTTGCGGCACAGCTCGGCCTTCTCCGGCGAGGAGACCACGCAGACCGGGATCGCGCCGCCGTTGAGCGCCATCTGGGTGGCGTAGCCGCCGAGGCCGCCGGAGGCACCCCAGATCAGCACCACGTCGCCCTGCTTCATGTTCGCGCCGTGGTGCGAGACGAGCTGCCGGTACGCGGTGGAGTTGACCAGCCCCGGGCTGGCCGCCTCCTCCCAGCTCAGGTGGCGTGGCTTCGGCATCAGCTGGTTGGCCTTGACGATCGCCAGCTCGGCCAGGCCGCCGAAGTTGGTCTCGAAGCCCCAGATCCGCTGCTGCGGGTCGAGCATCGTGTCGTCGTGGCCGGCGGAGTCCTCCAGCTCGACCGAGAGGCAGTGCGCGACCACCTCGTCGCCGGCCTTCCACTTGGTCACGCCGGGCCCGGTGCGCAGCACCACGCCCGCGGCGTCCGAGCCGACCACGTGGTACGGCAGGTCGTGGCGGCGGGTCAGCTCGGAGAGCCGGCCGTAGCGCTGGAGGAACTTGAAGGTGGGCAGCGGCTCGAAGATGCTCGTCCACACCGTGTTGTAGTTGATCGCGCTGGCCATCACCGCGACGAGCGCCTCACCCGGGCCCAGTTCGGGGGTGGGCACCTCCTGCACGTGCAGCGCCTTGCGCGGGTCCTTGTCGCGGGTGGCCATGCCCTCGAACATGCGGGTGTCCTCGGCACGCACCACCACGCCCCGGTAGCTCTCCGGCACGGGCAGGCCGGCGAGGCCGGCGAGCTCCCGCTCCGGCTGCGACGAACCCTCCGCCGCCATGATCGCTTCGAGGATGTCCTGCACGGTGACCTCCCGTTTGTCCACACCCGCACGACGCGGGCAGGGGTGCTGCCATCGTCGGCGCCGGTGCGACGGGACCGCCATGTCGGCAATCGACACATTCGGCAACCGGTCGCCGCTGCTGTTCGGGCGGACGTTACTGAACGGTAGCTAAAGCGGGAACCCCTCTGTGAAAAACTGCATCCACCGATGCGTGGAGGTGTCCGTGGGAACGTGCAAGTGCGCACTGCCGCGCGCCTTCTCACATGCCGGGAGGGGGCCGCGACCGGCCCCCTCCACGCGCGTCAGGCGGGCTGGACCAGCTCGATCAGCACGCCGCCGGCGTCCTTGGGGTGCACGAAGTTGACCCGGGAGTCCGACGTGCCGCGCCGGGGCGCGTCGTAGAGCAGCCGGACGCCGCGCTCACGCAGCGCCGCGCATGCCACGTCGATGTCCGCCACCGTGTACGCCACCTGCTGGATGCCCGGACCGCGCTTGTCCAGGAACTTGCCGATCGTGGTGTCCGGCGAGAGCGGCGCGAGCAGCTGCACCATGCCGCCGGAGGCGTCCGGCCCGACCGCGAGCATCGCCTCGCGTACGCCCTGCTCGTCGTTGGTCTCGGTGTGCACGCAGCGCATCCCGAACGTGCGCTGGTAGAAGTCGATCGCGGCGTCCAGGTCGGCCACGGCGATCCCGACGTGGTCGATGCGGCGCAGGCCGATGTCTGTGACAAACTCGGCAGCGGGCTCGACGGGGGAGTTCTCAGCCATGACGCTAGTCTGACCGAACAATCGTTAAGGCGTACAGGTCGGCACCCCCTCGGAGGCAGGCAATGGCTTCGGTGATCGTCAGCGGCGCGCGGACCCCCATGGGGCGCCTGCTGGGCAACCTCAAGGACCTCCCCGCGACCAAGCTCGGTGGCATCGCGATCAAGGCGGCCCTGGAGCGCGCCGGCGTCGCGCCCGAGCAGGTCCAGTACGTGATCATGGGCCAGGTGCTCCAGGCCGGCGCCGGGCAGATCCCGGCCCGGCAGGCGGCCGTCGAGGCCGGCATCCCGATGTCCACCCCGGCGCTGACCATCAACAAGGTCTGCCTCTCCGGGCTGGACGCGATCGCGCTCGCCGACCAGCTCATCCGGGCCGGTGAGTTCGACGTCGTGGTGGCCGGCGGCATGGAGTCCATGACCAACGCCCCGCACCTGCTGCTCGGTCAGCGCTCCGGCTACAAGTACGGCGACGTGACGGTCAAGGACCACATGGCCCTCGACGGCCTCACCGACGCCTGGGACTGCTGCTCGATGGGCGAGTCCACCGAGCGGCACGGCGCGAAGCACGGCATCACCCGCGAGGAGCAGGACGCGTTCTCCGCGGCCAGCCACCAGCGCGCCGCCGCCGCGCAGAAGAACGGCCACTTCGGCGACGAGATCACCCCGGTGGTCATCCCGCAGCGCAAGGGCGACCCGCTGGTGATCAGCGAGGACGAGGGCATCCGCCCGGACACCACCGCCGAGTCGCTCGGCAAGCTGCGTCCCGCCTTCACCAAGGACGGCACCATCACCGCCGGCAGCTCCTCGCCGATCTCCGACGGCGCGGCCGCCGTGGTCGTGATGAGCAAGGCCAAGGCCAAGGAGCTGGGCCTGACCTGGCTGGCCGAGATCGGCGCGCACGGCAACGTGGCCGGCCCGGACAACTCCCTGCACTCGCAGCCGTCCAACGCGATCAACCACGCCCTGAAGAAGGGCGGCCTGAGCATCGAGGACCTCGACCTCATCGAGATCAACGAGGCGTTCGCGGCGGTGGGCATCCAGTCCACCCGTGACCTCGGCATCAGCCCCGACAAGGTCAACGTCAACGGCGGCGCGATCGCGCTCGGCCACCCGATCGGCATGTCCGGCGCCCGCCTCGTCCTCACGCTCGCGATGGAGCTGAAGCGGCGCGGCGGCGGCACCGGCGCGGCGGCGCTCTGCGGCGGTGGCGGGCAGGGCGACGCGCTGATCATCCACGTGCCGAACGGCGCCGAGAGCTGATTGCTGATACCTGTGAACGATGCACAGAACGCCCCGGCGGCGGCCACCGGCCCGGTGCGCCGCAGCCGGGACGTACCCATGCTGGTGGAGCGGGCCCGCGCGGGTGACCCCCGCGCGGTGGCCCGCCTGATCACCCTGGTCGAGTCCGGCGACGAGGTGCTGCCGCAGGTGGCGGCGGCGCTCGCGCCGTACGCCGGGCACGCCCAGGTGGTCGGCCTGACCGGCTCGCCCGGTGTGGGCAAGTCGACCACCACGAACGAGCTGGTCCGGGCGCTGCGGGCGCGCGGGCACCGGGTCGGCGTGCTGGCGATCGACCCGTCCAGCCCGTTCACCGGCGGCGCGATCCTCGGCGACCGGGTCCGGATGCAGGACCACGCGACCGACCCGGGCGTCTACATCCGCTCGATGTCCAGCCGGGGCCACCTGGGCGGGCTCTCGGCGGCGACGCCGCAGGCGGTGCGGGTGCTGGAGGGTGCCGGCTGCGACGTGGTGCTGGTCGAGACCGTCGGCGTCGGGCAGGCCGAGGTGGAGGTGGCCTCGCTGGCCGACACCACGCTCGTGCTGCTCGCGCCGGGCATGGGTGACGCGATCCAGGCCGTGAAGGCAGGCATCCTGGAGATCGCCGACGTCTTCGTGGTCAACAAGGCCGACCGGGACGGCGCGGACGCCACAGTCCGCGACATCCAGGGCATGATCGCGCTGGGCGAGCGCGGGCCGGGGGAGTGGCGTCCGCAGGTGGTGCGCTCGATCGCCGCCCGTGCCGAGGGCATCGACGACATCGCCGCCGCGATCGACAAGCACCGCGACTGGCTGGCGCGCCACGGCGAGCTGCGCCGCCGCCGGGAGGCGCGGGCCGCCGCCGAGATCGAGGCGATCGCGCTGGGCGTGCTGCGCGCCCGGATCGGCTCACTGCGCGACGGTACGCAGCTTCCGACGCTCGCCGCGAAGGTGGCCGAGGGCGCGATCGATCCGTACGCGGCGGCGGACGAGCTGCTTTCCCAGCTAGGCTCCTGACCCGCCCCCGCCCCGTCCACCGCTGCCACCTGACGGAACGCCGATCTCGCGTGACGGGAGGCGCTCCCACAAACCCCGCGATCTTGCAGTTGCGGCCCCGGTTGCGCCTGCTTCGCGGCTTGTGCCGGGGCCGTAACTCCATGATCGACGGTCGATGTACGCTCCCTCGGACGAAGGAGGGTGGGCGCGTGGAGCACGACGCTACTCAGGAGCTGCCGGCGATGCCTGAGACCGTGGCGGGCGGGAGCACTTCGGTCTCGGACGAGGTGGTCGAGAAGATCGCGGTGGCCGCCGCGAAGTCGGTGCCCGGGGTTGCCGAGCTGGGCGGCGACATCGCCCGCTTCTTCAACGCCGTGCTGGACCGGGTCGGGCTGGAGCAGGTCGGGGACGCGCGGCGCGGCTGCTCGGCGCACGTCACCGACGGGTCGGCAGTGGTCAACCTCGTCCTCGTGATCGACGCCGGGTACCCGGTGCCGCAGGTGACGGGTGAGGTCCGGGCCGCGGTGGCGTCCGCGATCGAGGCGTACGGGCTGCGGGCCGCCGAGATCAACATCAAGGTCGACGACGTGGCGATGGGTACGCCCACCGCCTGACGCGCGCCGCCCGGCTCAGTCGTGTGCCGGGCGGGTCAGCTCCACCTCGTCGCCCGGCAGCAACTCCACGTCGCCCTCCGGGCCGTGGATCTCGAGCACCGGTACGCCCTCGTCCAGCAGCATGTTCCGGCGCTCGGCGCCGGTAGGCATCCGCGCGACGACTCTCGCGCCCGCGGCCAGCTCCACCTGCCTGCGCTGCGGCGTCTCCCGGACCCGCGTGCCGAGCGGACGGCTGGTGGTGACGAGCCCTTCCGATCGCAGCAGCGAAATCGCCATCCGGACCGCGTCGCGGCCGATCTGGTGCTCCTGGCTGAGCCGCGACTCGCTGCCGACGCTCGCCCCGGGCGGCAGCGCGCCCGATTCGATCTGCTCTCGGATCAGGTCGGCGAGCTGGACGTAGACCGGCGTGTGCGAGCGCGGATCGATGGTCATGACGTAAGCCTTGTGCCCCGGTAGATCTGATCCATCAAGGCTTTATGGCGATGATGGGTTGTAGCCATGTTGGATTCTTGCTATGGTCGGAGCGTGTTCGTGCGGTAACCGGCGCACATGACTCCTTCGAGTGCTCAATCTCGACTGCCCCGGTGCCGTACCGCGAAGTGACGCTGCGGTGGCGGGGCGGGCGGGTCCGCCCGCGCGCGGCGGGCGGGTGGTCCCGCCCTTCCAGTCCCTTCGACCACGAGAGGCAGGCGTTCGTGCGGTGGAACCTCCGGTGGCCCGGTCGGCGCGCGCGAGCCGGTCGCGGCACCACCCAGCCGGGCTGCTACCGGGCGGCCAACTACACGCCGTTGCGCCCCTGGCAGGTGCGGGAACGGCGGTTCCGGACGACCCGGCGGGGCCGGCGCGGGCTCGACCCGGCCGAGGTGCACGAGTTCCTCGACCGGGTGGCGCTCGACCTGGCCGACGTCTACCGGGCGCTCGGCGTCAGCCGGGAGGAGACCGCGCGGGTCCGGGACGCGCTGCGGTGCTGGCAGTCCGAGCAGGCGCAGAGGCGGATGAACGCGGGAGCGTACCGTCGATGAGTTCCCGCGAGCGGTTCGTCATCCACCTGCCGGTCGTCGCCGGTGACCTGGCCGGCGCCGTACGCCTGGCCCGGGTCGTCGCCCGCTGGTCGGGCGTGCTCGCCCAGGCCGACCCGGGCAAGACCACCGTCTCGGCCGAGGACGAGCAGGGCGTACGCCATCGGGTCTTCTGCGATCTTCGGATGGGCGACGGCCGGCGCTGCCTGCTGCGGGCCGACCACGACGGCCCGTGCGCCCGCCGGCTGCTCCGGTGACCCGCCGCGCGGCCTGCGCACTCGTCGTGGCGGGCGGGGGCTGACCACCGCGCGGGTCGATGCACCGTACCGTTGTTCCCAGCGGCGCGAGGCCGCCGTGCGTCGGGAGGTTCGCCATGCCGAAGGGTGTCTCGTTCGCTCCAGTGCGCACCGTGAGGGCGTACGAGGGGATCGTCCGGCAGGTCGAGGAGCGGATCGCCGCCGGGGATCTGCGGCCGGGGGACCGCCTGCCGAGCGAGCGCGAACTGACGACCCAGTTCGACGTCAGCCGGTCCACTGTGCGTGAGGCGCTGCGCGTGCTGGAGAGCAGCGGCCTGATCCGTTCCCGCCCCGGTGACCCGCTCGGGCCGCAGGTGATCGCGTCGACCGCCTCGGCGATGCGCAAGCTGTTCGCCCGGGTCGTGGACAGTCGGCGGCTCGGCGTGGCGGAGCTGCTCCAGTTCCGCATGATCATCGAATCGGCGGCCGGGTCGGTCGCCGCCCGGCTGGCGTCACCGTCCGAGTTGGACGAGCTGGAGCAGGCGCTGACGGGCATGCGCGACGCGGTCGCCGAGGGATACGAGGCGTTCAGCGCGGCGGACCTCCGCTTCCACGAGTACGTCGCCCGGCTGTCCGGGAACGAGTTGCTCGTGCTCTGCCTCGACGCGGTACGGAGCATGGTGCTGGACCTGATCTCGACCAAGCTCGCCCAGGCTCCGGACCCGGAGGCCCTGATGGAGCGCACGCTCGCGCACCACCGGCGCGTCATCGACGCGATGCGGGCGGGCGAGGCCGACGAGGTGGCCCGGCTGACCCGTCAGGAGCTGCACCACTACTACGCCGAGTACGTGCCGGAGGCGCGCCGCTCGATGGTGGACGTATTGCTCTGAATCCGCCTGATGTGGCCTGACCTCGGATTATTCGAGTCGGCCATCAGCTGAGCAGGCTCTTCCCTTCAACTGGTCTGACCAGTAGCCTCCGTCACATCTCGTCGTGTACCACGGGGGACCACCAGTTGCCCAATGCATCGACCGCCCCGGATCGGGGCGGAGGTCGCACCGCTTCACATGGGAGAAGCTGCATGAAGTCGTCCAGATTCGCCGCGTTCGCCGCGGCAGCCCTGGTCTGTCCGGGACTCGTGCTCGTCGGGTCGCCCGCGTCGGCCAACCCCGCCGCCGGTGCCCCGGGCGCCCACAATGCCATCACCGACGTTCCCGGCATCCAGGTCGGCCAGGTCCAGTCCGACACCGCTCCGTACCTGACCGGCACCTCGGTCGTCTACATGCCGCAGATGTCCGTGGCGAGTGTGGACCAGCGTGGTGGCGCCCCCGCCACCAAGGAAACCGACCTGCTCAGCCCGCTCAACTCCAACCCGGGCGTCAACGCGATCCAGCTCGGCGGCAGCAGCATGTACGGGCTGTCTGCCACCAACGGCATCATCCGCTGGCTGGAGGACCGCGGCGAGGGCGTACGCGTCGGCGCCGGCGGTGTGGCCCCGATCGTGCCGGCCGCTGACATCTTCGACCTCGGCCGCGGCGGCGACCCGAAGGCCCGCACCTCCGCCGAGTGGGGCTACCTCGCGGCACAGGCCACCTCGGACGGTCCCGTTCGCCAGGGCGGTGTCGGCGGTGGCACCGGCGCCCGGGGCGGCGGCATGCGCGGCGGCGTCGGCACCGCGAGCGTCCACCTCGGCGACGGCATCTACGTCGGCGCGATGGTGATCGTGAACCCGGCCGGTTCCCCGGTCGACCCGGCCGACTGCACCCTGTACGGCGTCAAGTACGGCATCGGCGACGAGTTCGCCGGGTACAAGGCTCCCAAGAAGAAGGAGTGCAACCCGCCGACCCCGCCGGCCGCCGCCGCCGAGCAGCCGGCGAACACCACGATCGCCGTGGTCGCCACGAACGCCCCGCTGGAGAAGGCCGCCGCGCAGCGCATGTCCGGCAACGCGCACGACGGCATGGCCCGCGCGATCAGCCCGATCCACACGCTCGGCGACGGTGACACCGTGTTCGCGGTGTCCACCGGCAAGGGCGAGGCGCTCCAGATCAACGACCCGGCCGACAGCCGCCAGCTCAACGCCATCTTCAACGCCGGCGCCAGCACGCTCGCCCGGGCCATCGCCAAGGCTGTCCTCTCGTCCGAGAGCATCGGCAACACCACCAGCTACTGCGACCGCTACCCCTCGGCCTGCAAGGGCATGAAGCAGCTCAAGCAGTGGCGTACGCAGGGCAACGCCCCGGACGTGACCCCGCAGACCTTCGCCCAGGCGACCCAGGCGCTGGCCCAGACCCCGGTCCCCGCGCCGGCCGGTGCCGACAACGGCAAGGACAAGCCCAAGCCCAAGGCCGCTCCGGCGGGCAACACCACGAACGACGCCGCTCAGGAGTCGCAGAACGGCATGGTTCTCGCCTCCGGTAACACCGGTGGCCCCACGCTCTCCACGGGTGTGACCACGGGCCTGCTGGCCGCCGCCATCCTCGGTGTCGGCCTGCTGGGGATGCACCTGCGGGGACGCCGCCGGACGCCCTCCACCCGGCTCAGCTGACACGCACGCTGTCTCACCTCGCGCCGGCACCGTAGGCGCGTGACGATCGAGGCGGGCTCCGTCCACCCGGACTGGGCCCGCCTCACGTCGTTCCCGCCCCGCCGCCCGGTGGCGCGTCCGCGCTCGGTCTAGCCCGCCGATCTTGGAGTTGTGGCACCTCGCACAGCTCGCATACGGGGCATCCCAGGCGCCACAAGTCCAAGATCGACGGGGCGCGGGGCGTTCTACGCCGACCCACTTCGCAGCACGTCAGCTCCTGGCGTGTGGAGTGCGAGCGGGATTGCGCCGTCCCTCGGCAGCCCGGTGCATCGCGCTCCAACGCAGAGGCCGCACCGTAGGGCCAGACGTGGTCGTCGGCCGGGCGGAACACGTCCACCGCGGCATAGTCCTCGCTCGGCAGTGCGTTGTGTCGACGCCCCGCGGTCCCGGACGCGCAGGGCTACACGCGGGCAGCACCTCGACCGCGTCAGTCCACTCCGCACCGACCGCGGCTCCTCGGGCGTCCTCGGCCCCCCGCCCCGCGATCTTGCACTTGGTGCCCCGGCGAACGGGGTCAAATCCCCCGCGCCAGGGGCCGCAAGTGCAAGATCGCGGGGAGGGGGGAGCGGGGACGGGGAGCGGGGAGCGGGGGGATGACAGAAGGACCTGGTGGGCGGAGCCCACCAGGTCCTTCTGCGCGTGGAACCGAGTTACTTCTTGGAGACCTTGGTGACGTCGAAGGACTGGGTCACCGCGTCCTTCGGGTAGCCCTCGACGCCGTCGCGGATCACCGCGAGGTTCGGCAGCAGGAACAGCCAGTCGCTGGCTGCCTCCTGCGAGATGACCTTCGCGGCCTCGGCGAACTTCTTGTCCCGGGTCGCCGCGTCCAGGGCCGTGTCGGCCTCGTTCATGAGCTGCGTGACGGCCGGGTTCTTGTAGCGGTAGTAGTACTCCGGCTGGCCGTAGCGAACCAGGTCACGCGGCTCGACGTGGGCGATGATCGACAGGTCGTAGTTGGCCTTGCCGAGCACCTTGTCGAGCCACTGCGGCATCTCGACGTTGTTCTGGGTCACCTTGATGCCGACCTCTGCGAGCTGCGAGGCGACGAACTGCGCCGAGGCGCGGGCGTAGCCGGGCGGCGGGACGTCCATGGTCAGGGTGAGCCCGCCTGCGTGACCGGCCTCGGCGAGCAGCTGCTTGGCCTTGGCGGGGTCGTGCGGGAAGTCGCCGGTGCGGTCCTCGTACCACGGGTCGCTCGGCGGCACCATGCTGCCGATCTTCGTGCCGTAGCCGGACCAGACGGTCTTGATGAGCGCGTCGTGGTCGATCGCGTGGCGGATGGCCTGGCGCACCCGGGCGTCGGCCAGCGGGCCCTTGGCGTTGTTCATCGCCAGGACGACCTCACCGGTCGTCTTGCCCTCGACCACCTCGAACTGCTTGTTGCCCTTGAACACCTCGAGGAGCTGCGGCGCCTGGATGTTCGCCACGATGTCGAGCTGGCCGGAGAGCATCGCGTTGTTCAGCGCGTTGGCGTCGGTGATGTACCGGAAGACGGCGGTGCCGACCTTGGCCTTCTCGCCCCAGTAGCCGTCGTTGCGCACCAGCGTGATGCTGTCGCCGCGGTTCCACTTGTCGAACTTGAACGGGCCGGTGCCGTTCGGCTTCGTGCCCAGGTCGGTGGCGTTCTCCTTGAGCACCACGCCGACCCGGCCGGCGACGTCGAACAGCCAGCTCTGGCTGGGCCGGGACAGCGTCACGTCCACGGTGGAGGCATCCGGCGCCTCGACGGTCTTCACGACTGTCATCTGCGACTTGAACGGGTTCGTCGAGCCTTCGGCGGTGACCCGCTTGAAGCTCCACACCACGTCCTGCGCGGTGAGCTTCTGGCCGTCGTGGAAGGTCACGCCGTCGCGCAGCTTGAACGAGTACTTGGTGCCGTCTTCGGACACCTTCCACTCGCTGGCCAGCAGCGGCTCCACCTCGCCGGTACCGGCGTTCTGGCGCACCAGGCCCTCGTACACGTTGTAGAGCAGGACCTGCGGGATCGCGGCGCCGGCCTCGGCGGTCAGGTCGAGGCTCACCGGCTCGAGGTAGGCGCCGAGGGTGACCGTTCCGTTGCCGGAACCACCGCCGGTGGTGCTCTCCGAGTCGCCGTCGCTACTGCACGCGGTCAGAGCCAGCGCCGTGGCGAGCAGCACGGCGGGCAGCGTTATCTTCAGCCGATTCATTCGTGTGTCCCATCGCGAAGAACGCCAAGGGCGCTCGTAGCCTGTGAGGCGGGACACTATGAGCGTGGTACCCGATGCAAAAGGGCCAGTTCAGCGGGGTCGGCAGGTACCAATCAGCGTCCGGCTACCGGGCCACCCGGAACCCGGTGTTGCCGGTCGACGAGTCGACGGTGGTCCGACTCCGTGCTGCCACGCGGTATCGGTTGCAGTAGGAGTCGTGGCACAGGTACGAACCACCCCTGATGACGCTCTCACCTGGTGAGATGCGGCCTCGGTGGTCGCGCCAGGGTTCGGCCGTGAGTTCCCAAACGTTGCCCGCGACGTCGTACAGGCCGTAGCCGTTCGGCGGAAACGCGGTCACCGGAGAGGTGCCCGCGAACCCGTCGTCCGCGGTGTTGACAGTGGGGAAGGCGCCCTGCCAGATGTTGCAGCGGTGCCGCCCGCCCGGGGTCAGTTCGTCGCCCCAGGCGTAGCGGGCCTGCGACAGGCCGCCGCGTGCCGCGTACTCCCACTCGGCCTCGGTCGCCAGCCGGGTGCCGGACCACAGGCAGTACGCCTCGGCGTCCCGGTGCGAGACGTGGACGACCGGGTGCCGCTCGCGTCCGCGTACGTCCGACCCGGGCCCGTCCGGGGCGGCCCAGTACGCCCCCTCGACGGCCAGCCACCACGGCGCCTGCGGCACCGACGCGTCGAGCACGTACCGGTGCGCGGACGGCGCCAGCAGCAGGTGGAAGACGAACGACCAGCCGTACCGTTCCGCGTCCGTGCGGTAGCCGGTGGCGTCGACGAAGCGGGCGAACTGCCGGTTCGTCACCGGCGTCGCGCCGATCTCGAACGGGCCCACGGTCACCGGCCGGACCGGTCCCTCCAGGTCCTCCGGGAAGCCCTCCGGGTCGTCGGTGCCCATGAGGAAGGTGCCGCCGGGCAGCGCGATCAGGTCGTCCGTACCCCCGTGTGGTGAGCGGACCGCGCCCGCCGCGGCGCCGGTGTCGGCGGCGGTGGGCGGGCGTTTCGGCGCGCAACACGGCGACGGCGGGGGAGTGCCCCCGCCGTCGCCCGGATCGACCGGTTCGGTGCTCACATCCGTGTCACGCCGGCAGGGCGTCCGCCTGGTGCGCGCCCTCGCCGATGGCGGCGGCGACCGCGTCGCCGAAGTCCTCGGTCGACATGCCCATCTCCGGCCCGCGCATGGCGCCCAGGCGCGGCAGCACCGCCTTCACGCCGTCCTCCAGGCTGCGGGCCGCCTCCGGGTGACCCAGGTGCTCCAGCATCAGCGCGGCGCTGAGGATCGACCCGGCGGGGTTGGCCCAGCCGCGGCCGGCGATGTCCGGCGCGGAGCCGTGCACCGGCTCGAACATGCTCGGCGCCGACCCGGTCGGGTTGAGGTTGCCGCTGGCGGCCAGACCGAGACCGCCCTGCACGGCGGCGCCCAGGTCGGTGATGATGTCGCCGAACAGGTTGTCGGTGACCACGACGTCGAACCGCTCCGGCTGCGTCACCAGGTAGAGGCACATCGCGTCGACGTGTACGTAGTCCACAGCGATGTCCGGGTACTCCGCGGCGACCTCCTCGAAGGTCCGCTGCCACAGGTCGCCGGCGTACGTGAGGATGTTCGCCTTGTGCACCAGGGTCACGTGCTTGCGGCGGGTCAGGGCCAGCCGGAAACCGTGCCGGATGAGGCGTTCGACCCCCTTGCGGGTGTTCACCGACTCCTGGGTGGCGATCTCGTCCGGCCCGCCCCGGTGGATGAAGCCGCCGGCGCCGACGTACGCGCCCTCGGTGTTCTCCCGCAGGATCACCAGGTCGCACTGCTCGGGGCGCAGGCCGCCGATGGGCGTGGGCACCCCGGGCAGCAGCTTGACCGGCCGCAGGTTCACGTACTGGTCGAACGCGGTCCGCAGGTGGATCACCAGGCCGCGTTCGAGCACGCCGGGCGGCACCGACGGGTCGCCGACGGCGCCGAAGAGAATGGCGTCCGCCTTTGCCAGTTCCTGCTCCACGTCCGGCGGTACGACCTGGCCGGTTATCCGCCAGTAGTCCGCGCCGAGTTCGTAGTCCTCCCAGACCAGGTCGATCCCGAACCGTCGGGCGGCGGCGTCGCACGCCTTGACCGCCTGCGCGGTGACCTCCGGTCCGATGCCGTCGCCGGGCACCAGCGCGATTCGCTGGGCGCTCATGAGTCCACCCCTGTCCGCGTGCAGGAGACCGTCACCTGCCATCGCCCGGCCAAGCGTGGCGGGAACGGGCCCTCCGCAACAGGTCCAGGTCTCCGGCTAGGCTGGTACCAGCGGGACGCACAGGGCGTGTGCAGGGCGTACGACGACGGGACGAGGCGAGGCCCCCGCGGAAGTGGGAGGTCGAGGTGGCGGATTTCCTGCTGCCGGTCAACCCGCAGAGCACGGTTCCGCTCTACGAACAGATCATCACCGGGCTCGAGGACGCCATCCTCGCCGGGCAGTACGACGACGGCCCGCTGCCGAGCACGCGCCGCCTGGCCGAGGCGCTCGGCGTCTCCCGGAACACGGTGCTGACCGCGTACGACCGGCTCATGGAGCAGGGCCTGATCGTGACCGTTCCGCGCCGCGGTCTCTACGTCTCCTCCGACGCGGTGGTGCGGATGCGGGCCGCGCGGCGGACCGCCCGCTCGCCGATGCAGCCGATCGACTGGGCGGCGCGGCTGCCGGAACCGCCGCCCACTCCGGTACACCGGGATCCGGCCTGGTCGCGGGCGCCGTTCCCGTTCGTGGTCGGCCAGCCCGACCCGTCCATGTTCCCGATCGGCGCGTGGGAGCGGGCGCAGCGTGAGGCGCTGCGGCAGGACGGGCTGTCCCGGGTCATCGGGGACGCCGGCCAGGCCGACGACCCGGAGCTGGTGCGTCAGCTCTGCGAGCACGTGCTGCCCGCGCGCGGCATCTCCGCCCACCCGGACCAGGTGATGATCACGCTGGGTTCGACGCACGCGCTGCACCTGCTGGCGAGCGTCCTCGTCCGGCCGGGCAGCGTGGTGCTCGTCGAGGACCCCGGCTACCCGGACGCCCGGACGATCATGCAGATGGCCGGCGCCGACGTGGTGCCCGGCCGGGTCGACGAGGACGGCCTGGTCGTCGAGGACCTGCCGGCCGACCTGCACGGCGCCCAGCTCGTCTACGTCACGCCGAGCCACCAGTACCCGACCGGCGCGACCATGTCGGCGTCCCGGCGGGAGGAGCTGCTGCGCCGGGCCGGGGCGGCGGACACGGTCGTGATCGAGGACGACTACGACCCGGAGATGACGTTCCGGGGGATGCCCGCGGTGGCGGTGCGGGCGCTCGACGACGAGGACCGCGTGGTCTACCTCGGCAGCTTCAGCAAGCTGCTGGCGCCGGGCCTGCGGCTCGGTTACGTGGTGGCGTCCCCGGCGCTCGTGGACGCCATGCGGGCCCGTTCCCGCTACGTGCTGCGTCACCCGCCCGGCCCGATGCAACGCGCCCTCGCGCAGATGATCGCCAGCCGCGACCTGGCCCGCCACGTGCGCCGCGTCCGCGCCCACTACCTGGGGCTGTACGAGGAGATGGTGCGGGCGGTCGAGCGGCATGTGCGCTGGGGACCGCAGCCGGTGCCGCGCGGTGGACTGGCCCGGTGGATCACCGGCCCGCCGGGGCTGGACGCCGGTGAACTGGCCCGCGAACTGCGCCGGCAGGGCGTGCTGCTGGACCCGGGCGCGCCGTACTGGGCTGCCCGGCCGGCACCGCGTCACCACCTGCGCCTGGGGTACCAGGTGATGCCGCTGGACCGCATCGACGAGGGGGTGCGACGGGTCGTCGAGGCGGTAGAAGACCAGGTCCGGCCGCGACTGGTACCCCCACCGACCCGGAAACTGGACGTTCCCCTCCGGGGGCGGAGTTCGTAACCTCCGACGCCATGACGTCGGACACCCACGCCTCCCTCCGCGCCGGCCATCTCGTGGACGAGCAAGCCGTCGTGTCGCTGACCCAGGACCTGGTCCGCATCCCCTCGACCTGGGACGCCGCGCAGGGGCGAAGCGAGCAGCCCGCGGCGGACCTCGTCGCGCGGGTCATGCGGGGCTTCGGCTGGCGGCCGGAGGTCACCGAGGTCGTCCCCGGGCGCCCCAACGTCGTCGCCGTGGTGGACGGTGGCCTGCCCGGCCCGACGCTGATGTTCGAGGGGCACACCGACGTCGTCACCGAGGGCGCTCCCGAGGAGTGGACGGTCGACCCGTTCGGCGGTGACATCGTCGACGGCCGCCTGTACGGTCGCGGCTCCGCCGACATGAAGGCCGGTGTCGCCGCGATGATCCACGCGGCCCGGGCCGTCGAGCTGGCCGGGCCGTTCCCGGGCCGGATCGTGGTGGCGGCCCTGGTGGACGAGGAGGGCCAGATGCTCGGGGCGAAGCACTTCACCACCACCGCGCTGGCCCGCGAGGTGGACGCCGCGATCATCTGTGAGCCGGAGGCGGAGGAGATCTGCGCGGTCGCCAAGGGCGCCGTCCGGCTGCTTGTCACCTGCACCGGCAAGATGGCGCACGGCGCGATGCCGCAGCACGGCCGCAACCCGGTCCCCGCGGTGGCCGAGCTGGTCGCCGCGCTCGGCCGGTACCAGAAGGAACTGCAGGCCGACCCGGGTGAGCACGTGCACCTCGGCCCGACGTACCTGACCCCCACGGTCCTGGACGCCGGCTCCGCCGATCAGCTCAACGTCATCCCCGGTCGCGCCGTCCTCGGCGTGGACTGCCGGACCGTACCCGGTGTCGACCACGCCGCCCTCGCCGCGCGGGTGCGCTCCGACGCCGACGCCATCGGCGCCCGGCACGGCGTCACCTTCGCCGTCGAGGTCGTCGACGACCGGCCGTGCGCGGTCACCCCGGAGGACCACCCGATCTCGCTCGCCGTGGCCGACGCGCACCGCACCGTCACCGGTGCCGAGCCCGTCTTCGGCGGCGTGCCCGGCGCGACCGACGGCACCATCCTGTGGCGCGACAGCGGCATCCCGAACGTGGTGTACGGCCCCGGTCCGAAGTGGATCGCCCACCAGCCCGACGAGTACGTCGAGGTCGACGACATCGTCCGCAAGACGAAGGTGTACGCCGAGGCGGCGCTGGCCTTCCTCACCGGTGCCACCGGCGCCCGGACGGGTGTGGCGTCGTGACCGCGCAGGAGCTGCTGACCGCGCTGCCCGCCGGCCTGCCGATCGGCGCGGGCTGGACCAGCACCGCGCAGACCGCGCCGGTGCGCTTCCCGTACGACGGCAGCACAGTGACCCAGGCGCCGTGGGGCGACATCGCCGACGCGGAGGCGGCTGTCGAGGCCGCGCAGGGGGTCGCCGCGGAGATGGCCGGGCTGCCCGGTCACCGGCGGCGCGCGATCCTGACGGCAGTCGCCGCCGAGGTGCGCGCCCGCGCCGATTCGCTGGCCGAACTGCTGGTCCTGGAGACCGGCAAGCCGCTGGTCGACTGCCGGGTCGAGGTCGCCCGCACGCTTGTCACGCTGGAGACGGCCGCCGAGGAGGTCGGGCACCTGACCGGCGAGACGGTGGCGCTGGACATGCAGCCGGCCGGCGAGGGCATGCTCGGCTTCTGGGTACGCCGCCCGGTCGGTGTCGTCGTCGGCATCACCGGATTCAACTACCCCCTGCTCCTGGCCGCCCACAAGGTCGCGCCGTCGGTAGCGGCGGGCTGCCCGGTGATCGTCAAGCCGGCGCCGAACACGCCGCTGGCCACGCTGGTGCTCGTCGACCTGTTCCGGCGGGCGGGCTGCCCGGCGGCGGGCGTCCAGCTCGTCACCGGTGGCGTCGAGGTCGGCAAGCTCCTGACCACGCACCCCGGCGTCGCAGCCGTGTCGTTCACCGGGTCGGCGCAGGTCGGCCACCAGATCGCCCGCGCCGCGGCCCCGCGCAAGGTGCTGCTGGAACTCGGGTCCAACGCGGCGCTCGTCGTCGGCCGCGACGCCGACCTCGACCGGGCGGCCGAAGCGGTGGTACGCGGCGGGTTCTACGCCTCCGGTCAGGCGTGCATCAGCGTGCAGCGGGTGATCGTCGAGGAGCCGGTCCGCGAGGCGTTGCTGGAACGCCTCCAGCCGCTGCTGGCGACGGTCACCACCGGTGACCCCCGGTCCGCCGACACCCGTGTGTCCGCCCTGGTGGACGAGGCGTCCACCGAGCGGGTCCACTCGTGGGTGGACCGCGCGGTCGCCGCCGGGGCGCGCTGCCTGGCCGGCGGTACGGCGCAGGGCCGGGTGCTGCAGCCGACCGTGCTCGTCGACGTCCCCGAGGACGCCGAGTGCTGGGCGGAGGAGATCTTCGGCCCGGTGGTCTGCGTCCGGTCGGTGCCCGACATGGACGCGGCGGTCGAGCTGGTGAACCGGTCCCGGTACGGGCTCCAGGCTGCCGTCTTCACCCGTGACCTGGCGGTGGCCCTGGACGTCGTGCGCCGGCTCGACGTCGGCGGTGTGCTGGTCAACGAGGTGCCCGGCTTCCGCGCCGACAACATGCCGTACGGCGGCGTCAAGGACTCCGGCACCGGCCGGGAGGGACCGCGCTTCGCCATGGAGGAGCTGACCGTGACCAAGATGGTGATGATCAGGCCATGACTCGGAGTGGGAGCACACACGCATGGTGATCTACTTCGTCCGGCGGCTGGCCATCCTCGCGGTATCCCTGTTCGCCGCGTCGATCCTCGTCTTCACGATGCTGTCGCTGCTGCCGGGCGACCAGGCGCAGGCGATGCTCGGCGTCAACGCCACGCCGGAGGCGCTGGAGGCGCTGCGGGAGCAGTTCGGGACGAACCGGCCGTTCACCGAGCGGTACCTCGACTGGGCCGGCGGCCTGATCCGCGGTGACTTCGGCATCTCGCCGCTCAGCGGGGTGTCGGTGGGCTCGGAGATCGCCGACAAGCTCGGCGTGACGGTGCCGCTGATCCTGGCCGGGATGACGCTGGCGCTGCTCATCGCCGTCCCGCTGGGCATCCTCGCCGCGGTGAAGAGCCGCACCGCGATCGGGACGGCGCTGTCGGCGCTGAGCCAGGTCGGCATCGCCGTTCCGTCGTTCTGGCTGGGCATCCTGCTCATCACCGTGTTCGCGGTGAAGTTGCAGTGGCTGCCCGCCGGCGGGTTCACCGGATGGGACGACGTCGGCGGCGCCGTGCAGGCCCTGCTGATGCCGGCGCTCGTCCTCGGCGTGGCCCAGGGCGCGATCCTGATGCGCTACGTCCGGTCCGCGGTGGTCGAGGTCATGCAGGAGGACTTCATCCAGACCGCGCGCGCCAAGGGCCTCAGCCGCTCGCAGGCGCTGACCCGGCACGCGCTGCGCAACGCGGCCATCCCGGTCATCACCGTCCTCGGCCTGCAACTCGCGACGCTGCTCATCGGCACCGTCGTGATCGAGAACGTCTTCGGCCTGCCCGGTCTCGGCCGGATGCTGCTGCAGGACGTGGGCAACCGCGACCTGCTGAAGGTGCAGGGCACCGTGATGGTGCTGACCGCCGCGGTGCTTCTGATCAACTTCGTCGTCGACGTGGTGTACCACGCGGTCGACCCCAGGCTGAGGAGCAAGGCATGACATCGGTCGCCGACGCCCCACCGGACGCCACCGCCGACGTCGTCGCGGCCGGCCCCGTCAAGCCGCGCCGCCGCTGGAACCTCACGCTGGTGATCGGCGCCGGCCTGGTGGGCCTGGTCGTCCTCACCGCGCTCGTGTCGTTCCTCTGGACGCCGTACGACCCCACCCGGGTCGACCCGTCGCAGACGCTGCTCTCCCCGGGCGGGAACCACTGGCTCGGCACCGACCACTTCGGCCGGGACATCGTCAGCCAGCTCCTCGTCGGCGCGCGGACCACACTGTTCGTCGGTGTCGTCGCCGTCGCGATCGCCGCCGCCGTCGGCGTACCCCTGGGTCTGCTCGCCGCCACCGGGCACCGCTGGCTCAGCGAGCCGGTGATGCGGGCGCTGGACATCGTGTTCGCCTTCCCGGCCATCCTGCTGGCGATCATCCTGGCCGCAGGCTTCGGCGCCTCCACGCTCACCGGCATGATCGCCATCGGCGTCGCCAACGTGCCGGTGTTCGGCCGCCTCACCCGGGCCGGCGCGATGCAGGTGCTGCAGAGCGACTTCGTGCTGGCCGCGCGCAGCTACGGCCGCCGGGGCGTGGTGCTCATGGTCCGGTACGTGCTGCCGAACATCGCGGCACTGCTCATCGTGCAGGCGTCGGTGTCGTTCGCGCACGCGGTGCTCGCCGAGGCGGCGCTGTCGTACCTCGGGTACGGCACCCCGCCACCGACCCCCACCTGGGGCCGGATGCTCCAGGAGGCCCAGAACTACTTCGTCGTGCAGCCGATGCTCGCCGTCTGGCCCGGTCTGGCCATCGCCCTGTCGGTGCTCGGTTTCAACCTCATGGGCGACGGGCTGCGCGACGCCCTCGACCCGCGGCTGAGAGGACGGTGAGCGGCGTGAGCGGGCTCGTGGTGGAGGACCTCGTCGTCAAGGTCCACGACATCCAGGCCGTCAAGGGCGTCTCGTTCGAGATCGGGCGGGGCCGCCGGATGGGGCTCATCGGCGAGTCCGGCTGCGGCAAGTCCCTGACCGCGCTCGCGCTGATGGGCCTGCTGCCCCACGGCGTGACCGCGTCCGGCCGGGTGCTGCTGAACGGCCGGAACCTGCTCGACCTCTCCGACAAGGAGATGTGCGCGGTCCGCGGCAACGACATCGCCATGGTGTTCCAGGAGCCGATGACGGCGCTCAACCCGCTGATGCGGGTCGGCAACCAGGTCGCCGAGTCGCTGCGGCTGCACAAGGGGATGAGCCGCGCGGCGGCCTCGGCCCGGGCCGTCGAACTGCTCGAACGGGTCCAGCTCCCCGAGCCCGACCGGACCGCGCGCAAGTACCCGCACCAGCTCTCCGGTGGCCAGCGCCAGCGCGTCGTGCTCGCCATCGCGCTGGCGTGCGACCCGGCCGTGCTGGTCGCGGACGAGCCCACCACCGCGCTGGACGTCACGGTGCAGGCGGAGATGCTGCGGCTGATGGACACGCTGGTGCGCGAGGAGGGTGCGTCGCTGCTGCTCATCACGCACGACCTGCCGGTCGTCGCCAGCATCTGCGAGGAACTGCTCGTCATGTACGGCGGCTCGATCGTCGAGCACGGCGACGTGGCGACGGTGTTCGACTCGCCCCGGCACCCGTACACGGCGGGCCTGCGGGCGTCCACGGTGCTGGAGAGCACCGACGGAAGCGGCCGGCTGTCGACGATCCCGGGCCGCGTCCCGTCGCTCGGTTCGTTCCCCACCGGCTGCGTCTACCGCAACCGCTGCCCGCGCGCCGACGACGTCTGCGGCACGGTGCCGCTGCTGACGGCGCCGCCCGGCAGCACCCAGCGGGCGGCCTGCCACCACCCGATCGAGAGCGACCAGCCCCTAGGAAGCGGGAAGGCCAGCGCATGACCACCACCCCGTTGCTGGAAGCCGTCGACGTGGTGCGCGAGTACCGCGCCCCGCGGCGGTCGCTGCGTACGCCGGGCCGGCCGATCCGCGCGCTCGACGGCGTGAGCGTGCAGGTCCACGAGGGCGAGGCGTTCGGCATCGTGGGGGAGAGCGGCTCCGGCAAGTCCACGCTGTCGCGCATCCTCATGGCACTCGACCAGCCGACCTCCGGCACCGCGTACTACAACGGCCAGCGGATCAGCGGCGTACCGGAGCGGCGGCTCGGATTCCTGCGCCGCGACGTGCAGATGGTGCTGCAGGACCCGATGTCGTCGCTGAACCCGCGCATGCGCGTCGCGGACATCATCGCGGAGCCGATGCGCGCGCTGCGCCTGCCCGGCGACCACCGGGCCCGCGTGGCCGAGCTGATGCACTCGGTGGGTCTGCCCGAGGAGGCGGTGACCCGCTACCCGCACCAGTTCTCCGGCGGCCAGCGGCAGCGCATCGCCATCGCCCGCGCCCTCGCGGCCGGGCCGAAGGTCATCGTCGGCGACGAGCCGGTCAGCGCGCTCGACGTCTCGGTCCGCGCGCAGATCCTCAACCTGCTCACCGACCTGGCCGAGCAGTTCAAGCTGACCCTGATCCTGGTCTCCCACGACCTGTCCGTGGTCCGGTACCTGTGCGACCGGATCGCGGTGATGAACCAGGGCCGGATCGTCGAGACGGGTGACACCGAATCGATCTACTCCGACCCCCGGCACCCCTACACCCAGAGGCTGCTGTCCGCGGTGCCCACCCTGAGCGGCGACCTCCTGGACCGATTCAACAGGAGCAGCACATGAGGTTGGTTGACCGCGTCGCCGTCGTCACCGGAGGCGCCAGCGGCATCGGACTGGCCACCGTCGGCCGGCTCGTCGAGGAGGGCGCGCGAGTCGTCATCGCCGACCTCGACGGCGACCGCGCCGCCGAGGCCGCCGCCGGCTTCGGGTCCGCCGTGGTCGGCGTGGCCTGCGACGTCACCCGGGCCGCCGACTGCCGCGCCGCCGTCGAGACCGCCGTCGAGCGGTTCGGCCGGCTCGACCTCATGCACGCAAACGCCGGTACGCCGTTCACCGGCCCGCTGGACGAGGTGGACCAGGCGACGCTGGACCGCGTGGTCGACGTCAACCTCAAGGGTGCGTTCTGGACCGCGCAGGCCGCCGCGCCCGCGCTGATCGAGGCCGGTGGCGGCGCGATCGTGTTCACCGCGTCGCTCCAGGCCGTCATCGCCCGCCCCCGGTACGCGCCGTACACCGCCGCCAAGCACGGCGTCATCGGCCTGATGAAGGCGCTGGCGCTGGAACTCGCGCCGCACGGCGTCCGGGTCAACGCGATCGCCCCGGCGGCGACCGAGACGCCGATGCTGTCGGCGTTCCTGGGCGGCATGGGCGACGTGCCGGACAGCGCGCGGGAGAACTTCCGGGCGTCGATCCCGCTGGGCCGCATGGCGACGCCACGAGACTCGGCCGACGCGGTGGTGTTCCTCGCCGGCGACGAGGCGCGCATGATCACGGGCCACACGCTCGTCCTCGACGGCGGCACGACGGCCGGCTGAGGCGTACCGTGACCGGACCTCTGGCGGACCCTCCGTACGAGGGGACCATCGGACGCACCTACGACGAGTCGACGGAGCACTGGAGCGCGCCGCCGTCGGCCGCCGCGGGTACGCCGAACGTGGTGTACGTGCTGCTGGACGACGTCGGGTTCGCCGACTTCGGCTGCTTCGGCGCCGAGATCGACACCCCGACGATCGACCGGCTGGCCGCCACCGGGCTGCGGTACACCAACTTCCACACCTCGCCGCTGTGCTCGCCGACCCGGGCCAGCGTGCTCACCGGCCGCAACCACCACAGCGTCGGCATGCGCATGCTGTCCAACTTCGACAGCGGCTTCCCGAGCGGGCGGGGGCGGATCACCCACGCCGCCGCCACAGTCGCGGAGATGCTCGCCGACGCCGGGTTCAACACGATGGCGGTCGGCAAGTGGCACGTCGCGCCGCTGGAGCAGACCACGCCGTCCGGCCCGTACGACCAGTGGCCGCTGGGCCGCGGCTTCGAGCGGTACTACGGATTCCTGGAGGCCGAGACCGACAACTTCTATCCGGAGCTGGTGTACGACAACCACCAGGTGGACCCGCCGGCCACCCCGGAGGAGGGCTACCACCTCACCGAGGACCTGACCGACCGGGCCATCGGGTTCGTCCGGGACCAGACCTCGTTCACCCCGGAGAAGCCGTTCTTCCTCTACCTGGCGTACGCCGCCGCGCACGCGCCGCACCAGGCCCCGCCGGAGTACCTGGCGAAGTACCGGGGCCGCTACGACGCCGGCTGGGACGTCATCCGGGCGGACCGGCACCGGCGGCAGATCGGGCTGGGCATCATCCCGCCGGAAGCGCCGCTGCCACCGCACAACCCCGGCGTCGTGCCGTGGGACGACGTACCGCCGGAGCAGCGGCGCCTGTTCGCCCGCATGCAGGAGGCGTACGCGGCGATGGTCGACCACACCGACGCCCAGCTCGGGCGCCTGGTCGACTTCCTGGAACGGATCGGCCGGTTGGACGACACGATCTTCGTGGTCATGTCGGACAACGGCGCGAGCCCCGAGGGCACGCCGCTCGGCACGCTCAACCCGACGGCCTTCCAGAACCGGGTGCCGGAGAACCTCCAGGACAGCCTGGACCGGATCGACGAGATCGGCGGCCCGCGGGCGCAGAGCAACTATCCGCTGGGCTGGGCGCAGGTCAGCAACACCCCGTTCCGCCGCTACAAGCAGCACACCCACGAGGGCGGAGTCCGAGTGCCGTTCGTGCTGAGCTGGCCGGCCGGTGACGTACCCGGCGGGGAGGTGCGGACGCAGTTCCAGCACAGCATCGACGTCACCGCGACGGTGCTGGACCTGGTCGGGGTGCGGCCGCCGGCGGTGCGCCGGGGCATCCCGCAGATGCCGCTGCACGGCCGCAGCTTCCGCGACGGGCTGCGCGACCCGGCGGCGCCGCCGTCGCGGAACCGCCAGCACTTCGAGATGTTCGGCCACCGCGGCATCTACCACCAGGGCTGGAAGGCTGTCGCGTTCCACGAGCGGGGCACCTCCTGGGACGAGGACCGCTGGGAGCTGTACCGGATCGACGAGGACCCGACCGAGAGCCGGGACCTGGCCGCCGAGTATCCGGAGGTGCTGCGGCGCCTCATCGAGGAGTTCTGGATCGAGGCGGCCCGCTACGACGTGCTGCCGCTGGACGACAGGGGGTTCGCGATCCGGGCCCGGGTGCCGCGACCCGGATCGGTGCGGGACCGGCTGGACTTCACGTACCTGGCCGGTGTGCCGACGATCTCCGGCGCGGCGGTGCCGCCGACGATGAACCGCTCGCACGCCATCACCGCGCGGGTGCACCGCACCGACGCCGCGCAGGGCGGCGTGATCGTGGTGCTCGGCAACGTCAGCGGCGGCTACGTGCTGCACATCAAGGACAACCACCTGGTGTACGAGTACAACCACCTCGGCACCCACTACGTGCTGCGGTCCGAGGGCGAGTTGCCGCTGGGCCCGGTGGAGCTGACCTTCGAGCTGACCAAGACGGCCGACTGCCAGGGCACCGGCCGCCTCTACGTGGACGGCGAGGCGGCGGGCGAGGCGCTGTTCCCGCGACTGCTGCCGTTCTTCCACGGCTTCGCGGGCATGGACGTCGGGCGCAGCATCCACTCACCGGTGTCGCCGAGCTACCCGGCCCGGCACGAGTTCTCCGGCGAGCTGGAGTACGTGCGGTTCCGCCTCGCCGCGTCCGAGGAGGTCGGCGAACCGATCGCCCCGGCGGGCGGCGTCGCGCCGCGACCGTCCGTCGGCGTGGGGTTCGAGGTGGTGGACTGACGCGCGCCCCGCGTACGGCGACGGCGCGTGGACGGACCTCCTTGTCCGTCCACGCGCCGTCCGTCTGCCGGGGCCTCAGCGCAGGGCCAGACCCCACAGCGGGTCCTCCAGGAACCGCCCGACGTGGGCGAGTACCCGGCTGCCCAGTTCCCCGTCCACCAGCCGGTGGTCGAACGACAGCGACAACTGCACCGTCCACCGGGGAACGACCTGCTCGTCGACCACCCACGGCATCCGGCGCAGTGCGCCGAGGCAGAGGATCGCCGCCTCACCGGGGTTGAGGATCGGGGTGCCGGCGTCCACCCCGAACACGCCGATGTTGGTGATGGTGATCGTTCCGCCGGACAGGTCGGCGGGACGGGTACGGCCCTCCCGCGCGGTGCTCGCCAGCTCGTTCAGCGCGACCGCGAGGTCCCGTACCGGAAGGTTCTGCGCGGCCTTGACGTTCGGCACCAGCAGGCCGCGCGGCGTCGCGGCGGCGACGCCCAGGTTGACGTCGGCGAACCGGACGATCTCCTGGTTCTCCTCGTCCCACCGGGCGTTGACGTCCGGGTACCGGCGGACGGCGTCCAGCACCGCGAGCGACGCCACGAGCAGCGGGCTGACCTTCACGCCCTGGAACGCCGGGTCCTGCTTCAGCCGGTCCACGAACTCGACGGTGCCGGTCATGTCGACGGTGAGGAACTCGGTGACGTGCGGCGCGGTGAACGCGCTGGCGACCATCGCGGCGGCGGTCGCCTTGCGGACCCCGCGCACGGGCAGGCGCACGTCCCGCCGCTGGTCGGCCACGGGTGCCGGGCCGGTGGTGTGGTCGAGCAGGTCCTGGCGGGTGATCCGGCCGCCGGGGCCGGTGCCGCGCACGTCGGCCAGCGCCACGCCGAGGTCCTTGGCGAGCTTGCGCAGCGGCGGCTTGGTGAGCACCGGCGGCCGGGACGTGTGCGCCGGGCGGGTCGGCTCGGCCGGGCGGACGGACGGCCCGCGACGCGGCCGGCGGGTCCGCGCCTGGGCCGACACCCCGTAGCCGACGAGCACCGCGGTGCGTTCCGCCGCCGGTTCCTCGGCGGCCGGTTCGTCGCCGGTCGGCGGTTCGTCGGCGGACGGCGCCGCCGGGCCGTCACCCGGCACCCGGATCGCGATGATCGGCGCGCCGACCTCGACTGTCTGCCCCTCCTCGGCCAGCAGGCGGTCCACCACACCGGCGTACGGGCTGGGCAGCTCGACCACGGCCTTGGCGGTCTCGATGTCCACGATGACGTCGTTGAGGCCGACCGGATCGCCGGGGGCGACCCGCCAGGTGACGATCTCGGCCTCGGTGAGGCCCTCGCCGACGTCGGGCAGACGGAACTGCTGAACGGTCACGGGTACCTCTCCCTTCACGCGGCCAGGACGCGGTCGACGGCGTCGAGGATCCGGTCCAGGTCGGGCAGGTACTCCTCCTCGACCTTGGCCGGTGGGTACGGCAGGTTGAAGCCGCCGACCCGCTCGACCGGCGCCTCCAGCGAGTAGAAGCACCGGCTCGTCACCTGCGCGACGACCTCGGCACCGAACCCGGCGAACGTGGGGGCCTCGTGGACCACCACCGCCCGGCCGGTGCGGCGCACCGACTCCTCGATGGTCGCCACGTCCAGCGGGGAGATGGACCGCAGGTCGATCACCTCGATGTCGCGGCCCTCCTGCGCCGCGGCCTCCGCGGCGGCGACGCAGGTGGCGACGGTGCCGCCGTAAGTCAGCAGCGTCACGTCGGTGCCCGGCCGCACGGTCCGGGCGCGGTCCAGCGGCAGCGGCGGCCCGGCGGGGGTCACCTCGCCCTTGACCCAGTAGCGGCGCTTCGGCTCGTAGAAGATGACCGGGTCGTCACCGGCGACGGCCTGGCGGATCATCCAGTGCGCGTCGTCCGGGCTGGCGCAGTAGACGACCCGCAGCCCGGCGGTGTGCGCGAAGTACGCCTCGTTCGACTCGCTGTGGTGCTCCACCGCACCGATTCCGCCACCCACCGGGATCCGGATCACCACCGGCAGGGCGGTACGGCCGCCGGTGCGGGCCCGCATCTTGGCGAGCTGGGAGACGATCTGGTTGAACGCGGGGTAGACGAAGCCGTCGAACTGGATCTCGCAGACCGGGCGGTACCCGCGCAGCGCCAGCCCGATGGCGGTGCCGACGATCCCGGACTCGGCGAGGGTGGTGTCCACCACCCGGGCCTCACCGAAGTCCTTCTGGAGACCGTCGGTGACCCGGAACACGCCGCCGAGCCGGCCGACGTCCTCGCCCATCAGGAGGACCTTGTCGTCGTCCTCCATTGCGCGGCGCAGGCCGGAGTTCAGTGCCTGACAGAGGGTGAGCATGAACGAGTTCTCCGATCGCAGGCGGGCGTCAGTCGAGGAAGGAGGCGCGGTAGGCGACGAACGCCTCGCGCTCCTCCCGCAGGAGCTGGGGCACGTCGGCCAGCACCGTGGCGAAGGCGTCCGCGAGGTCCGGCGCCGTCAGGGCCAGACACTCCCGGCGGGTCCGGTCGGCGAGTTCGTCCGCCTCGGCCTGGATCTCGCCGAGGAACGCCTCGTCGCTCCAGCCCTCGGCACGCATCAGCGCCTCCACCCGGGCCAGCGGATCCCGCGCCCGCCAGGCCGCCAGCTCGTCGTCGGTGCGGTACCGGGTCGGGTCGTCCGACGTGCTGTGCCCGCCCATCCGGTACGTGGTGGCCTCGACGATCGCGGGGCCGGCGCCGGACCGGGCGTGCGCGGTCACCGCCGACGTCACCGCGTACACCGCCAGCACGTCGTTGCCGTCGACCCACTCGCTGCGCAGGCCGAACCCGGCGCCGCGCCGGTGGATCGGGGTACGCGTCTGCGACGCCGTCGGGGTGGAGATGGCCCACTGGTTGTTCTGGCAGAAGAACACCATCGGGGCGGCGTTGACGGCGGCGATGTTCATCGCCTCGCTCGCGTCGCCCTCGCTGGCGGCGCCGTCACCGAAGTACGTCACGACGACCGTGTCGCTGCCGTCGCGCTGCACCCCGAGGGCGTAGCCGGTGGCGTGCAGCAGCTGGGCGGCCAGGACCAGCGTGTAGATGTGGAACGAGTACGGCTCCGGATCCCAGCCGCTGTGCGCGACGCCGCGCCACTGGCGCAGCAGGTCGGCCGGGCCGATGCCGCGCCACAGGGCCGCGGCGTGCTCCCGGTAGCTCGGGAAGACGTAGTCGTCGGCGCGTACCGCCGCGACCGAACCGACCTGGGCGGCCTCCTGGCCGCGGCACTGCAGCCACAGGCCCAGCTCGCCCTGTCGCTGCAACGCGAACGCCTCGTCGTCGAGGCGGCGGGCGAGCCGCATCCCCCGGTACAGGTCGCGGGTGAGGCGGCCGAGGGCGTCACGGTCGGCGTCGACCTCGGGGTGCAGGCGCCCGTCCGAGGTGACGAGCTGGGTCCAGCCCTCGGACGTACGCGGAAGGCCGGTGGTGCCGGCGAAGGGGTTGGTTACCGGTGGGTCGGCGAGATCTACGGTAGTCATTCGTCACCTTCTGGGTGCGTCGGTCTCCGCGTCACCGGGGTCGCCGGCCGTCTCGCGGATCTCGGATACGGGACCGCCCGCCGGGGTGGACCCGGCGGGCGGTGGTGGGCAGTGCCTCAGACCGTGTGGCGGTCGGCGAGTGTCAGCGCCTCGTCGAGGATCGCCAGGCCCGCCTTGGCCTCCGTCTCCGACACGGTGCACGGCGGCACCACGTGGATCCGGTTGAAGTTCGCGAACGCGACCAGGCCGCCCCGCTTGCACGCGGCCAGCACCTCGTTCATCTCCGGCGACGACGCCCCGTACGGCGCCAGCGGCTCCTTCGTCTCGCGGTCGCGTACCAGTTCCAGCGCCCAGAACACGCCGAGCCCGCGGACGTCACCGACGCTCGGGTGCCGGTCGGCCAGTTCGCGCAGCCCCGGGCCCAGCACGTCGGCGCCGATCGTGGCGGCGTTCTCGACGATCCGCTCGTCGCGCATCACGTTGATGGTCGCGACGGCGGCGGCGGTGGCCAGCGGGTGACCGGAGTAGGTCAGGCCGCCGGGGTAGGCGCGGGTGGCGAACGTGTCGGCCACGTGGTCGGCGATCACCACACCGCCGAGCGGGACGTAACCGGAGTTCACGCCCTTGGCGAAGGTGATCAGGTCGGGCGTCACGCCGTAGTGGTCCAGCGCGAACCAGGCGCCGGTACGCCCGAAGCCCGCCATCACCTCGTCGGCGATGTAGAGGATGCCGTGCCTGTCGCACAGCTCCCGTACGCCCGCGAGGAAGCCCGGCGGCGGCGGCATGATGCCGGCGGTGCCCGGCACCGTCTCCAGCACGATCGCGGCGATGGTGGACGGGCCCTCCATCTCCACGACGCGTTCGAGGTGGCGCAGCGCGAGCGCGCACTCCTCCTCCTCGGTCGTGGCGCCGAACTCCGACCGGTACAGGAACGGGCCGAAGAAGTGCACCACCCCGGCGGTGCCGTTGTCGCTGGGCCAGCGGCGCGGATCGCCGGTGAGGTTCACCGCCGTCTGGGTGCCGCCGTGGTAGCTGCGGTACTGCGACAGCACCTTCGGCCGGCCGGTGTGCAGCCGGGCCATCCGGACGGCGTGCTCGATCGCGTCCGCGCCGCCGTTGGTGAAGAACACCTTGTCGAGCCCCGCCGGGGTCAGTTCGGTGATCAGCCGGGCCGCCTCGCCGCGAACGTCGTTGGCGTACGAGGGCGCGATCGTGCACAGACGGGCCGCCTGCTCCTGGATCGCCGCGACCACCACCGGGTGCTGGTGGCCGATGTTGGTGTTGACGAGCTGCGACGAGAAGTCCAGGTAGCGGTTCCCGTCGCCGTCCCAGAAGTACGACCCCTCGGCGCGCTCGACCACCATCGGGTCGAGCAGCGACTGGGCGGACCAGGAGTGGAAGACGTGCGCGCGGTCGAGCTCGTAGGTGCGTGCGCTGCTGCTCATCGGCGTTCTCTCTCCGCTGCTCAGACGTTCTCGGGGAAGCCGAGGTTGATGCCGCCGTGGCTGGGGTCGAGCCACCGGGACGTGACGACCTTGCCGCGGGTGAAGAAGTGCACGCCCTCGGCGCCGTGGGCGTGCGAGTCGCCGAAGAGGCTGTCCTTCCAGCCGCCGAAGGAGTAGTAGGCCATCGGCACCGGGATCGGCACGTTGACGCCGACCATGCCGACCTCGACCTCGTTCTGGAAGCGGCGGGCCGCGCCGCCGTCGTTCGTGAAGATCGCCGTGCCGTTGCCGTACCGGTTGGCGTTCACCAGCGCGAGCGCCTCGTCGTAGCTGCCGACGCGCACCACCGACAGCACCGGCCCGAAGATCTCGTCGGTGTAGACGCTCATCTCCGGCGACACCCGGTCCAGCAGGCTCGGCCCGAGCCAGAACCCGGACTCGTCGCCGTCGACCTGCACCTCGCGGCCGTCCACCACCAGCTCGGCACCGGCCTCGGCACCGGCGTCGAGGTACGACGCGACGCGGTCGCGGTGCTCCTTGGTGACCAGCGGACCCATGTCGCAGGAGCGCCGCCCGTCACCGACCTTCAGCGTGGCGATCCGCTCCCGGATCCGGGCCACCAGGTCGTCGGCGACGGGCTCGACGACCACCAGGGCGGAGATCGCCATGCACCGCTCGCCGGCCGAACCGAAGCCGGCGTTCACCGCCGCGTCGGCGGCCAGGTCGAGGTCGGCGTCCGGCAGCACCACCATGTGGTTCTTGGCGCCGCCGAGGGCCTGGACGCGCTTGCCGTTGCGGGTGCCGGTCTCGTACACGTACCGGGCGATCGGCGTGGAGCCGACGAACGACACCGCCTTGACCTCGGGGTGCTCCAGCAGGCGGTCCACCGCGACCTTGTCGCCGTGCACGACGTTGAACACGCCGGCGGGCAGCCCTGCCTGCTCCCAGAGCCGGGCCACGAGCAGCGACGCGGACGGGTCCTTCTCGCTGGGCTTGAGCACGACGGTGTTGCCGGCCGCGATGGCGATGGGCACGAACCACATCGGGACCATCACCGGGAAGTTGAAGGGGGAGATGACGGCGCAGACGCCGACCGGCTGCCGGATCGAGTAGACGTCCACGTTCGTGGAGACGCCCTCCGAGTAGCCGCCCTTGAGCAGGTGCGGGATGCCGCAGGCGAACTCGACGACCTCCAGGCCGCGGGTGACCTCGCCGAGGGCGTCCGAGACGACCTTGCCGTGCTCGGCCGTGATCAGCTCGGCCAGCTCCTGCTTGTGCTGGTTGACCAGCTCCCGGAACGCGAACAGCACCTGGGTGCGCTTGGTCAGCGACGAGGTCCGCCAGGAGGCGAATGCGGCGGCGGCGGACGCGACGGCCTGGTCCACCTCGTCGACCGAGGCCAGCGGCACCTCCGTCCGGACCGCGCCCAGCGCCGGATCGTAGACTGGGACCGTACGCTCGGTGACTCCGGCGAACGGCTTGCCGTCGATCCAGTGGGTCACCCGCTCCAGCGGGACGGGAGCGGGCGCGGTGCCGGGTGCTGTCTGGGTCATGCCCGGGATCATCTGCGCTTCCCCAGGTCCGGGCAATGGGCACTGTGTCGTTCCCGTCCGCGGGAAGCGCACATACTGTGCGCCGGAGGGAAGGGGGAGGCGCTCCGATGCCGATGACCGTCCGTGACGTGCTGGAACTGCCGGCTCTGCAGCAGGCCGGGCCGCGCGTCCTGGCGGGCCGGGACCGGCTGGACGCGCCGGTGCGCTGGGTGCACGTCGCCGAGATCCCCGAGATCGCCGACCTGCTCCGCGGTGGCGAGCTGGTCCTGACCACGGGCATCGGCCTGCCCCCCGACGACGACGGGCTGCGCCGGTGGATCGACGGCCTCGCGGCCGTCGGGGTGGCGGGCGTGGTGGTCGAGCTGGGCCGCCGGTTCGGCGGCACGCTGCCGGCCGGGCTGGTCGAGCACGCCCGCAGCCGGAACCTGCCCCTGATCGCCCTGCGGCGCGAGATGCGGTTCGTGGCCGTGACCGAGGTCGTCCACTCGGTGATCGTCGAGGAGCAGACGGCGGATCTGCTCGCGAAGGACGAGATCCACCGCATCTTCACCGAGCTGTCGGTGGAGGGCGCCGAGCCCCGCCAGGTGCTCCGCGAGGTCACCCGCCTGTCCCGGCGGCCCGCGGTGCTGGAGAACCTCGCCCACCAGGTGCTGGCGTACGAGACCGGCCCGCTGACCGCCGAGGAGCTGCTCGACCGCTGGGAGACCCGCTCCCGCGCGGTCGAGATGCCGTCCGGCACCGGCTACGAGCCGCGCTCGGGCTGGCTGGTGACGAGCGTCGAGGCGCGCGGCAACCGGTGGGGGCGGCTCGTGCTGCTGTGCGACCAGGAGCCACCGGCCCGGACCCGGGTGCTGCTGGAACGCGCCGCGTCCACCATCGCGCTGAACCAGCTCGTCGCCCGGGACTCCTCGTCGGTCGAGCGGCAGGCGCGCAGCAGCCTGCTGCTGAGCATCGTCACCCACTCGGCGCCCACCCGGGACGTGGCGCTGCGGGCGCGCGGGCTCGGTGTCGTCCTGGACCAGCGCCGGCTGTTCGGCGTCGTGGTCCGGCGGCGCCGGCCGGCCCCGGGCACCGGCGCCGACGGGACCGCGAACCGGCGGGAACTGCTCGACGCGGTGGAGACGGCGGTACGCGAGTGCGGGCTCGCCGCGCTCGCCGGCGACGTGGACGAGGCGGCCGGCGGCACCGGCGTCACCCTCCTCGTCGCGCTCGACGAGACCGGCTCCGACGAGGCGGCGCTGGGCGGCCTGTCCGCCGCGCTCACCCGGGCGGGCCACCGGGCCGGCTCGGACGTGGTGGTCGCCGCCGGGTCGGTGGTCCGGACGCTCGACCTGGCCCGGCGCTCACTCGCCGAGGCGGCGCAGGTGGCCGACGCGACAGTGCACACCGCCGAACCGCGCCCGTTCTACCGGCTGCACGACGTCCGCCTCCGGGGCCTGCTGTACCTGCTGCGCGACGACGTGCGCCTGCAGACGTTCGTGGAGCGCGAGCTGGGCCCGCTGCTCTCGTACGACCAGCGCCACGGCACGAACCACGTCGCGCTGCTGGAGACGTACCTGGTGGAGGGGCGCAACAAGCGGCGCGCGGCGGACGCGATGTCGCTGTCGCGGTCGGCGCTCTACCAGCGGCTGGAGCTGATCGAGCGGGTGCTCGGCGTCGACCTGGACTCGAGCGAACGGCGCCTGTCGCTGCACGTGGCGCTCACCGCCCGGGACGTCATGCGCGCCGGTGGCCCGGAGCCCACCGGCTGACGGTCATCTGTGGGTGCCGCGGCCCGACCGCAGGCGCCGGACGCCGTCGCGGGCCGGCGCGCTGTGCACGCTGACGCTGACCACAGGTACGGCGTTCGCGACGCTCTTGCGGACCGTCTCCATCGGCGCCGTGGCGGGGGAGCACTCCACGATCATCACCGCGGACCGGTCGGGGCACTGCACGTACTGGACGTGTGAGACGGCGACCCGGCGGGAGTGCAGCACGGACAGCACCTTGAGCAGGCCGGTCGTGGAGTGACCCACGCCGAGGTGGACCACCATCGTGCACGGCGTGCCGTGCTCGGCGGCGGGCTCGTCGTACGGGCGGCCGGGGGCGGGCCGGGGATGGTCGACGGTTGCGGGGGTGGATGCGGACACGCTCACGGGGGGCCTCACTAGGACGAGCCGACAGGATTGCTTGGCCGGCGACGCACGCGGAGGCGTACGCCGCCTAGGTAATCAGCCGGGTCGCGATTCGATTGCCCACGGCCGGAGTCTGGCACGGGAACCCGGTCCCCGGGAGGCTGCGCCGGGCAGTCGTCCGCCACGTGAGACAGCGCCCTGACCTGCGGATCGACGGTGATGGGTCGTCCCGGCGGGGCAGTGGCGGGGTTACCGGCCGGTACGCGAGCCCTTAAGGATCGTTCAGGATCTCGCTCTACACTCGGACTCGGGACGACGACTTGAGAAGGAGCTCCGCGCATGGACGCTGACGAGATCGCCGCCGGTCGGGCCCGCTGGCAGGCCCGCTACGACGCCGCCCGCAAGCGCGACGCGGACTTCACCACGCTGTCCGGAATGCCGGTCGAACCGGTGTACGGCCCGCCGGAGGACACCCCGTACCCCGGGTTCGAGCGGATCGGCTGGCCGGGCGAGTTCCCGTACACCAGGGGTCTGTACCCGACCGGCTACCGCGGGCGGACCTGGACCATCAGGCAGTTCGCCGGCTTCGGCAACGCCCGGCAGACCAACGAGCGCTACAAGATGATCCTCGGTGCCGGCGGCGGCGGTCTCTCCGTCGCCTTCGACATGCCGACGCTGATGGGCCGCGACTCGGACGACCCGCAGTCCCTCGGCGAGGTCGGCCACTGTGGCGTCGCTGTGGACTCGGCCGCCGACATGGAGGTGCTGTTCGACGGCATCGACCTGGCCGGCGTGACCACCTCGATGACCATCTCCGGCCCGGCCGTGCCGGTCTTCTGCATGTACCTGGTCGCCGCCGAGCGGCAGGGCGCCGACCTGTCCACGCTGGACGGGACGCTCCAGACGGACATCTTCAAGGAGTACATCGCGCAGAAGGAGTGGCTGTTCGACCCCGAGCCGCACCTGCGCCTCATCGGCGACCTGATGGAGTACTGCGCCCGGGAGATCCCCCGCTACAAGCCGCTGTCCGTCTCCGGCTACCACATCCGCGAGGCCGGCTCGACCGCCGCGCAGGAGCTGGCGTACACGCTGGCCGACGGGTTCGGGTACGTCGAGCTGGGCCTGTCGCGCGGGCTGGACGTGAACACGTTCGCCCCCGGCCTGAGCTTCTTCTTCGACTCCCATGTGGACTTCTTCGAGGAGATCGCCAAGTTCCGCGCCGCCCGCCGGATCTGGGCCCGCTGGCTGCGTGACGTGTACGGCGCCACCAGCGAGAAGGCGCAGTGGCTGCGGTTCCACACGCAGACCGCCGGGGTGTCGCTGACCGCGCAGCAGCCGGTGAACAACGTGGTCCGTACCGCCGTGGAGGCCCTGGCCGCGGTGCTCGGCGGCACCAACTCGCTGCACACGAACGCGCTCGACGAGACGCTCGCCCTGCCCACCGACGAGTCGGCCGAGATCGCCCTGCGTACCCAGCAGGTGCTGATGGAGGAGACCGGGGTGACGAACGTGGCCGACCCGCTCGGCGGTTCCTGGTACGTCGAGGCGCTCACCGACCGGATCGAGGCCGAGGCGGAGGAGATCTTCGCCCGGATCAAGCAGCTCGGCGGCGAGGGCCCGCACACCATCGGCCCGATGACCTCGGGCATCCTGCGCGGCATCGAGGACGGCTGGTTCACCGGGCACATCGCCGAGTCGGCGTTCGTCTACCAGCAGGCGCTGGAGAAGGGCGACAAGAAGATCGTCGGCGTCAACTGCCACACCGGCACCGTCGCCAAGGACCTGGAGATCCTGCGCATCTCGCACGAGGTGGAGCTGGAGCAGCGCCGGGTGCTCACCGAGCGCAAGTCGGCCCGCGACGACGCCGCCGTCACCGCCGCCGTGGCGCGGATGGTCGAGGTGGCGCGGACCGGCGAGAACATGATCCCCGCCATGCTCGACGCGGTCCGCGCGGAGGCCACCCTCGGCGATATCTGCGACGCACTCCGCGCCGAGTGGGGCGTCTACCGCGAACCCGCCCGCTTCTGACCCACCCACCCCCACCCCCGCCCCCGCCCTCGCCCCCGCGATCTTGCAGTTCGAGCCCTCCGCGTGTGGCAGTTCGTCGCATTTGCCGGGGCGGAAAGTGCAAGATCGCGGGGAGGTGGGGGTGAGGGGGCGGCGCGGGGGTTGAGCAGGGGTGAGAGTGGCGACGTGGGCGTTGCGGGTGGTCGGAGATCCCCGGGGTACGTGCGAGACTAGACAACCATGAGCGACCCACGGATCACCTCGTCGATCTTCACCCGCGGCGCGGTCGACCTCAGCGCGCTGCGCACCCCCGCACCGGCCGACACCTCCTCCGCCACACCGTCCCAGGGCGCTGGGCCGACCGGGCTGCCGGGCAGCCCCGCAGGCTCCGCCGCCGTGATCGACGTGACCGAGGCGAACATCCAGTCCGAGGTGCTCGAACGCTCGCTCACCACACCGGTGGTGGTCTTCTTCGGTGCCGCCGGCTACCCGGAGAGCGACCAGTTCGCCCCGGTGCTGGAGAAGCTGGCCGCCGAGGGCGGCGGAGCGTGGCTGCTGGCCCGGGTCGACGTGCAGCAGCAGCCGCGGCTCGCGCAGATGTTCCAGCTCCAGACGCTGCCCACCACGTACGCCATCGTCGGTGGCCGCCCGATCGACGCCTTCCCCGGCCCGGTGCCGGAGTCGCAGTTGCGACAGTGGCTCCAGGCCGTACTCAAGGCCGGTGGCGTCACAGTCGCCGAACCGGAGGACCCGCGCCTCGACGCCGCCGACGACGCGCTGATGAGCGGTGACCTCGACGCGGCCGAGGCGGCGTACCGGAAGATCCTGGCCGAGTCGCCGGCGGACGCGGCGGCGGAGGCGGGCCTGGCGCAGGTCGGGCTGGCCCGCCGGGTGGCCGGCGCCGACCCGCAGGGCGCGCTGGACGCCGCTGCGGCCGCCCCCGACGACGTGGACGCCCAGTTGCTGGCCGCCGACATCGAGGTGCTCAGCGGCCTCGCCGACGAGGCGTACAAGCGGCTGGTCGGCCTGGTCAGGCGCACCGCCGGGGACGACCGGGACCGGGTACGCCAGCACCTGCTCGGCCTGTTCACCATCGCCGGCCCGGACGACCCCGCCGTGGCCTCCGCCCGACGCGCCCTGGCCAGCGCGCTGTTCTGAGTCAACCCGCGCGGGCCGGCGCACCGCCGGCCCGCCCGACCGCCGAGGACGGGAGCCCATGATGCGCCGGATCGCCGTCCTCGACGCGCCGACGAACCTCGGACTGCGCCCGCCCACCGCGAGCTCCGTCCCCGGGTGCGGCAAGGCGCCGGGTGCGCTGCGCGACCACGGCCTGCTCGCGCGGCTGCGGGCCCGCGACGCCGGCTGCCTCACCCCGCCCCGGTACGACCCGGGCGACTGGCGACCCGGTGACGGCGTCTGCCACGCGCCGGAGATCTCCGCGTACTCGGTGGCGCTCGCCGACCGGATCGGCGCGATCATCGACCGGGGCGAGTTCCCGCTGGTGCTCGGCGGTGACTGCTCGGTGCTGCTCGGCTCGGCGCTGGCCATGCACCGTCTCGGCGAGGCGGTCGGCGGGCGGATCGGGCTGGTCTTCGTCGACGGCCACTCCGACTTCCGGCACCCCGGCAACGCCTCGTACGTCGGCGCCGCCGCCGGGGAGGATCTCGCCCTGGTCACCGGCCGGGGGCAGCCCGACCTGGCCGCGATCGAGGGCCGCCGGCCGTACTTCCGGGACATCGACGTGGTGGTACTCGGCATCCGGGCACAGGACGAGTACCGGCTCGACCTCCAGGCCGCCGGCATCACCACCCGGCCGGTGCCGGCGCTGCGCGCCGAGGGCGCCGCCCGGACCGCCCAGTGGGCGCACGAGCAGCTCGTCGACTGCGCCGGCTACTGGGTGCACATCGACGTGGACGTGCTCGACCCGGCGGTGATGCCCGCAGTGGACGCACCCGACCCGGGCGGCATCGCCTTCGCCGAGCTGGAGATCCTGCTCGCCGGGCTGGTCGACACCCCGCACTGCCTCGGCGTCGAGCTGACCGTCTTCGACCCCGACTACGACCCGGACGGGGCGTACGCCGCCGAGATCGTGAACACGGTGGTGGCCGGGCTCGCCCCGGTCGTCGCGCCGGGTGCCGTGCCGCCCCGGCTGCTGCCGGCCGGACCTGTCGCACCGCAGCCCCGCGCCGCCGACAGCCGGTCGAAGCCCGAGCCGCTGCCCGCCCCGGCGGCCGTACCGGCGCCGGCGGTCGCGGTGGAGCCGATCGGCCCCGACCCGACCGCCGACGACGACCTCGGTGACGACCCGCTCGGGCCCGGTCTGCTGCGCCGCGCCTCCGCCGGAGACGAGCCGGACCCGGCCCGCTCCGGCATCGACATCGCCTGACCGGTACGCCTCAGCGCGCCGTCCCGCCGCGCAGGACCGGGCTCAGCTCACGGCCGGGCGGCGCGGGACCCGCTCAGCTCGCGGCGAGGCCGCGCAGGAACTTCTCGGCGATCGGCGCGGCGACCTTCGAGCCCGCCCCGCCCTGCTCGACGAAGACGGCGAAGGCCACGTCGCCCTGCCAGCCGACGAACCAGGCGTGCGTGTGCGCCGGGTTGTTGTCGTACTCCGCGGTGCCGGTCTTGCCGTGCACCGGCTCGCCCGGCACGTCCGCGAGCGCGCTGCCGCTGCCCGCTGTGACCACCCCGCGCATCATCGACTTCAGCGCCGCCACCGACTCCGGCTTGAGCGCCTCGCCGGCCGGCGCGGGCTTGGCCGGCGCCGGGTCGAGCAGCAGCTTGGGCTGCTCGAACTTGCCCCGGGCCACCGCCGCCGTGGCGCTGGCCATCGCCAGCGGGCTCACCAGCGTGGTGCCCTGACCGATCGCGGCGGCGGCCTGCTCGGTGGCCGGGCCGTTGGCGGAGATCTTGCCGGTGAACGCGTCGGTGCCCAGATCCCACGCGGCCTCCAGGCCGAGCGACCGGCCCGCCTGCGCGAGCCCGTCCGGGCCGAGCTTCGGCGCCAGCGCCACGAACGCGGTGTTGCAGGACTCGGCGAAGTCGGTGGCGAACGGCACCGCGCCCAGCTCGAAGTTGTCCGAGTTCTTGAAGACCCGGCCCTCGACGGTCGCCGTCTTCGGGCAGTTCACAGTCGTCTGTGGGGTCACCGCACCGCGGTCGAGCAGGCCGAGCGCGCTGACCATCTTGAACGTCGAGCCGGGCGGAACCTGGGCGGTGAAGGCGAGGTTCTCGCCCGCCGCACCCGGGCCGTTCGCGGCGGCCAGCACCGCGCCGTCGCTGATCCGCACGGCGACCAGGGCGGACCGGCGGGTCTGCCCGCGCAACGCGGCGTCGGCGGCGTTCTGGGTGGCCGCGTCGATCGTCGTCTTCACCGGCTGACCGGGCTTCGGGTCGGCGCGGTACAGCTCCGTGCCGGTCGGCTCGACCTTGCCGTCCGGGGTGGTCCGCTCGGTGATCACGGTGACGCCGGGGACGCCGCGCAGCCGCTCGTCGTACCGGCCCTGAAGGCCGCCGTGGCCGACCAGGTCGCCGCGCGCGTACCGCTCCGGGTGGGCCTGGAGGTCGTCGGCGGTGGCCTGGTCGACCGAGCCGAGCAGCGCCCGGGCGAACTCGCGGGTCGGCGCCAGCATGAGCTGCTCCGAGACGAACCGGGTGCCGGGCAGGTCGTAGATGCGCGGCTTGATCTGCCGGTACGCCTCGTCGCGCAGCGTCACCACCTCGACGAGCCCGTCCGCCTTCGCCTCCTTGAGCCGCTTGGGCAGGTCGCCCAGGTCGACCGGCGGGGTGAGCGCGGGCCGGATCGCCTTGAACGCGGCGTCCAGCTTCTTGACCGTGCCGGGCACGTCGGTGACCTCGCCGGGGACGAGCTGCACCCGGACCACCGGGCGCGGTGCGACGATCGGCTGACCGGCCGCGTCCAGCACACCGGCGCGCTGCGCCGGCTCCCGCCGCAGCGCGATCCGGTCGCCGCTCTCCAGCTTCTCGTGCACCACCGACGGCTCCCAGATCACCTGCCACTGGTCGTCGCCGCCGCGCTTGAGGCGTACCGGATTCTCGTAGGCCCAGGTGCCGCCGCCGGGCAGCGCCCAGCTCACCTTGACCCGGGCGGTGGCGACGTCGCCCTTGGTGGTGATCTCGCCGGTGCGCGCCAGCTCCGGCGGGTTCGCCGCGAGCGCGCCGGCGAGCGCCTGGATCTGCTTGGTCACGTCGCCGGCGGGCACCCGCCCGCCGGCCGGCTGGACGAAGCCGACCGCCTGCAGGTCGCCGGAGCGCCAGCCGCCGAGGAACGCCTCGACGGCCGTCTCCGGGCCGTCGTCCCCGGAGCATCCGGTCAGCGCACCGGCCGTGACCAGGACTGCGGCCAGTGCCGCGAGGGCGCGGTGACGGGTGTGGCGGTGGGGGCGGACGGGGTACGACACGGGCATGAAGCGGTCCCTCCGGTGCTCAACTGCCCTGCACGCTAGTACGGCCCGGCGCTCCCCACCGCCCCGCCACGGCCTCCGGCAGCGCGAGAAGCAGCGTGTGGCAGTGTGATGAACATCGCCAGTCGGGGTACTCCGCGAGCGGCCGACCTCGGACCCGCAACGGGTGAAAGGACAGAGTCCCGATCCGGACGTCCGGCCAGTGATCCGCCGCGGGAGGTACCGCGCGGTAGGGCCTAGGCTGGGCGGCAGAGTGACCCACAACGCGGTGGGTCGAGGGGAGTGGCACCGATGGACCGGCGTCCGGCGATCAAACCGGGACCCGACCTCCGGCAGGCTGACACCGGCCGGGACGACGACAGCTTCGATTCGGCGACCGACGGGGACGGTTTCAGCCGTCTCGACACAGGAGTGACCGGGATGACCGGTTCCAGCATCGACACCCTCTACGACCTGGGCCTGCCTGCGCAGGCGCTGGCCGACGAGTCGGAGGACGCCGAGCTGGACGAGCCCGTTCCCAACGCGGAGCGGCTGGTCGCCCAGGCGGTCGCGCTGGCCGGCGACGACCACGACGCGGCCACACTGGTGGACCGCTTCTGGCGGTTCGCGCCGGACGAGGAGCTGATCGGCTTCACCGCCGAGGAGATGCTGGAGGCGGCCCGGGCGCACCGGGACCTGGCCCAGCAGCGGGTGCCGGGCGAGCTGAAGCTCCGCATCCACGAGCCGGACGCCGAGCAGCACCACACGGTCGTGGAGATCGTCACCGACGACATGCCGTTCCTCGTCGACTCGGTGACCGCCCTGTTGAACTCCCACCACCTGGACGTGCACCTGCTTGTGCACCCGCTGGTCGTGGTGCGGCGCGAGCCGCTGGGCCGGCTCACCGAGGTGTCGGCGGACGTGGAACCGGACGACGCCATCGCCGGTGACCTGGTCGAGAGCTGGATGCGGATCGAGATCGACCCGGTCCGTGACCCGGCCGAGCGGGAGACGCTGCGGCGCGAGTTGCAGCGGGTGCTCACCGACGTGCGCGAGGCGGTCGAGGACTGGCCGAAGATGCGGCAGCGGGCCCTCGCGCTCGCCGACGAGCTGGCCGCCGCCCGGACGTCGGACAACCGCCCGCCGGTGCCGGAGAAGGACATCACCGACTCGGTGGAGCTGCTGCGCTGGCTGGCGCACGACCACTTCACGTTCCTCGGCTACCGGGAGTACCGCCTGGTCGACACCGACGGCGCGCGCGGCGGGCAGGCCCTGGAGGCGGTGCTCGGCACCGGGCTTGGCATCCTGCGCTCCGACTCGCCGGAGGCCCGGTCGCTGAACTCGATGACGCCCGAGGCGCACGAGAAGGTGCTGGAGAAGCGCCTGCTCATCATCACCAAGGCCAACTCGCGTGCCACTGTGCACCGCTCGGCGTACCTCGACTACATCGGCTTCAAGATCTTCAACGAGGCCGGCGAGGTGGTCGGGGAGCGGCGCTTCCTGGGTCTGTTCTCCACCGCCGCGTACCGGACCAGCGTGCAGGAGCTGCCCGTGGTCCGGCGCAAGGTCGCCGAGGTGCTCGACCGCTCGGGCCTGAGCCTGCGCAGCCACTCCGGCAAGGACCTGCTGCAGATCCTGGAGACCTACCCGCGCGACGAGCTGTTCCAGATCAAGACCGACGACCTGTACCACGCGGTGATCGGCGTGCTGCGGATGGCGGGTCGACGGCAGCTGCGGGTGTTCCTGCGCCGCGACGCGTACGGGCGGTTCATCTCCTGCCTGATCTACCTGCCGCGGGACCGCTTCACCACCCAGAACCGGCTGCGCATGCAGGACATCCTGCTGCGCGAGCTGAACGGCGTCGGCGTCGACTACACCACGCGGGTGACCGAGTCGATGCTGGCCCGGGTGCACTTCATCGTGCGTACCGACCCGAACAACCCGCCCGGCGACATCGACGCCGACCTGCTCGCCGAGGAGCTGGCCGACGCGACCCGCCTCTGGGACGACGACTACCGGCTGGTGCTGGAGCGCAAGCTCGGCGACGAGCAGGCCAAGCACCTGTTCGCCAGGTACGCCGACGCGTTCCCGGAGGGCTACAAGGACGGGCACACGCCGTACGAGGCGATGAAGGACCTGGCGAAGCTGGAGCTGCTGGAGGAGCCCGGCCAGCTGGAGATGCACCTGTTCCGCAAGCAGGCACCGCCGCGTCCGTACGCCGCCCGCGCCGCCGACGCCGACGAGACGATGGACGTGCGGTTCAAGGTCTACCGGTACGGCGAGCCGATGATGCTCTCCGCCGTGCTGCCGGTGCTGCACTCGCTCGGCGTGAAGGTGGTCGACGAGCACCCGTACGAGGTGGAGCGCGTCGACGGCCGGATCTGGCTCTACGACTTCGGTCTGGAGCTGCCCGAGCGGCACCAGGACCTGGCCGAGGTGCGTCCGCACGTGGAGAACGCCTTCGCCGCCGCCTGGCGGGGCGAGGCCGAGGTGGACGGCTTCAACGAGCTGGTGCTGCGGGCCGGGCTCACCTGGCGGCAGGTCGTCGTGCTGCGCGCGTACGCGAAGTACCTGCGCCAGGCCGGCACCGTGTTCTCCCAGGAGTACATGGAGCAGACGTTCATCGCGTACCCGCAGATCGCCGAACTGCTGGTGAAGCTGTTCGAGACCCGGTTCGCCCCGGGCGCGACCACGCTCGACGAGCGGCGGCAGCGCAGCGGCGAGCTGGTCGACGCGATCGGTGAGGCGCTGGACGAGGTGGCCAGCCTCGACCAGGATCGCATCCTGCGGGCCTACCTGACGCTGATCCAGGCCACGCTGCGCACCAGCTTCTACCAGAAGCCGGTGGGCGGGCGGCCCAAGGCGTACGTGGCGTTCAAGCTGGACCCGCAGGCCATCCCGGACCTGCCCGCGCCGCGGCCCAAGTTCGAGATCTTCGTCTACTCGCCCCGGTTCGAGGGCGTGCACCTGCGGTACGGGCCGGTGGCCCGCGGCGGCCTGCGCTGGTCCGACCGGCGCGAGGACTTCCGGACCGAGGTGCTCGGCCTGGTCAAGGCGCAGATGGTGAAGAACGCGGTGATCGTGCCGGTCGGCGCCAAGGGCGGCTTCGTGCTGAAGCAGAAGCCGGGCGACCGGGACGAGGCGGTGATCTGCTACAAGGAGTTCATCTCCGCGCTGCTCGACGTCACCGACAACATCGTCAGCGGCGAGATCGTGCCGCCCGACGACGTGGTCCGGCACGACGGCGACGACCCGTACATGGTCGTGGCCGCCGACAAGGGCACGGCGACGTTCTCCGACATCGCCAACGAGATCTCCGAGGCGCACAGCTTCTGGCTGGGCGACGCGTTCGCCTCCGGTGGCTCGGCCGGCTACGACCACAAGAAGATGGGTATCACCGCCCGCGGCGCCTGGGAGTCGGTCAAGCGGCACTTCCGGGAGCTGGGCCACGACACCCAGACGCAGGACTTCACTGTGGTCGGCGTCGGCGACATGTCCGGCGACGTGTTCGGCAACGGGATGCTGCTGTCGAAGCACATCCGGCTGGTGGCCGCGTTCGACCACAGGCACATCTTCCTGGACCCGGATCCGGACTCGGCCCGGTCCTGGGAGGAACGCAAGCGGCTGTTCGACATGCCGCGCTCGTCGTGGGAGGACTACGACCGCGAGCTGATCTCCGAAGGCGGCGGCGTCCACTCGCGTACGGCGAAGTCGGTGCCGATCTCGCCGCAGGTCCGCGCGGTGCTCGGCCTCGACGAGGACGTCACGCAGCTCAGCCCGCAGGAGCTGATGAAGGCGATCCTCACCGCGCCGGTCGACCTGTTCTGGAACGGCGGCATCGGCACCTACGTCAAGGCGTCCAGCCAGACCAACGCCGAGGTGGGGGACAAGTCAAACGACGCCATCCGGGTGGACGGCAAGGGCCTGCGCTGCCGGGTGGTCGGCGAGGGCGGCAACCTGGGCTTCACCCAGCAGGGCCGGATCGAGTACGCCTCGACCGGCGGCCGCATCTACACCGACTTCATCGACAACGCGGCCGGTGTGGACTGCTCCGACCACGAGGTCAACATCAAGATCCTGCTCAACACGGCGGTGGCCGACGGCGAGCTGGACCGGCCGGAGCGCGACGAGCTGCTGGCCCAGATGACCGACGAGGTCGCCGATCTGGTGCTGCGGGACAACTACGACCAGGCGCGGGCGCTCAACAACGCCCAGGCCCAGGCCGCCTCGTTGCTCCCGGTGCACCGGCGGATGATCAACGAGCTGGAGCGGTCCGGCGCGTTGAACCGGTCGCTGGAGGCGTTGCCCTCGGACGAGGAACTGGCGGTCCGCACCGAGAGCGGCCTGACCGCGCCGGAGTTCGCGGTGCTGCTCGCGTACGTCAAGATCGTGCTGGAGCGCGAGATCGTCGGCGAGGGCCTGGCGGACGAGGAGTGGACGACCGAGGTCCTGGTCAACTACTTCCCGACGCCGCTGCGGCAGCGCTTCGCCGAGCGGATGGGCCGGCACCGGCTGCGCCGGGACATCGTCACCACGGTCCTGGTCAACGAGGCCATCAACCGGGGCGGCATCTCGTTCGTCTTCCGGGTGGTCGAGGAGACGGCGGCGTCCGCTGCCGACGTGCTCCGGGCGTACGTGGTGGTCCGCGAGGTGTTCGGCCTGCGCGACCTGTGGGACGCGGTCGAGGCGCTCGACAACAAGGTCTCGCCCGAGTTGCAGACCGCTGTCTACCTGGACACCCGGCGGCTGCTCGACCGCGCGGTGCGCTGGCTGGTCACCAACCGGCGCTCGCCGATCGACGTGCCGGCGGAGATCGCCCGGCTGCGCGACGGTGTGGCCCGGCTCCTGCCGGACCTGGAGAACCGGTTCTGGGGCACCGAGCGGGAGGCCATCGCGGCGCACATCGAGTCGCTTGTCGAGCGCGGGCTGCCGCGTGACCTGGCCGAGCAGGCGACTCGCCTGATGTACAGCTTCGGCCTGCTGGACATCGTCGAGACGGCGCAGGCGACCGGGCGGGACGTGAGCGAGGTGGCCTCGGTCTACTTCGTGCTCTCCGACCGGTTCCGGGTCGACGCGCTGCTGTCGAAGATCTCCCTGCTGCCCCGCGAGGACAGGTGGCAGACCCTGGCCCGGATGGCGCTGCGCTACGACCTGTACGCCGCGCTGGCCGCGCTCACCGCGGAGGTGCTCGGGTCCACACCGGAGGACGTGCCGCCGGTGGAGCGGGTGCAGGAGTGGGAGCAGGCGAACGCCACCTCGATCCACCGGGCGCACCGGGCGATGGGGGAGTTCGACGAGTCCCGCGCCGACCTGTCCGCGCTGTCGGTGCTGCTGCGACAGATCCGTACCCTGGTCCGGACCTCGGCGGCGGCCTGACCGCTCGACGCGAGTGGCCCGGTGGTCGGTTCCCCGACCGCCGGGCCACTGCCGTTTCCGCCCCTCAGCTCGTCATCGGGGCGTAGACGACGATGTTGTTCAGGTAGCTCTCGGCCGTCTTGTCGAACACCCCGCCGCAGGTCACCACGCGCAGGGCGGGCACGTCCGACGGGCCGTAGACCTGCGCGGCGGGAAAGGCGGTCTTCGGGTACGACGCGACCTCCCGCACCGTGAACGTGGCGGACGAGCCGTCCTGCCGGGCGACCACTATCGTGTCGCCCGCCACCAGCGCGCCGAGGTTGAAGAACACCGCCGGGCCGAGCTGGGCGGAGTCGACGTGACCCACTATCACCGCGTTGCCGGCCTCGCCCGGGCTGGCGCCGGGGGAGTACCAGCCGGCGTTCATGGCCTGGTCCAGCGGGGGCACCTGGACCGTGCCGTCCGGGTTCGTGCCGAGCGACATGATCGGCGCCTGCACCCCGATGCGGGGGATCGAGATGGTGACCGGCGCCGACCGGGGCAGCGGGGCCGGGGCGGCGCCCGTCGTGTTCGGGACGCCCGGGACGGCTGCGGCGCCCGGAGTGGCGCCGGGTGCGGCGTTCGGTGGGCCCGGCGTCGCCGGGCCGCCCCCGGCGGGGCCCGCTGCCGGCCGGCCGGTGCCACCCGGTGTGGACTGCCCGATGCCCGGTGCCGGTTGGCTCTCGGCGCCCGGTGCGGGTTGGCCCTCGGCGTCCGGGTCGGCGTAGGCGCCACCCGGATCGCTCTGCGGGCCGGTGGTGACCGGGGCCGCCTGACCGAGCGGCTGCGGCGGTGACGGTGGCGGGACGGTCCGGACGGACGCGCCGATCAGACCGGCCCCGGCCATGGCGAGCAGGACGACGACGGCCGTGCCAGCGGCACGCCACGGACTTCCGTGGCGGCCGCTGGCCCGGGTCGTCGTCCGGTCAGACCAGGCCACCGGCCCGCCGCCGGCGCAGCAGCACCAGGCCGCCCAGCGCGGCGGCGCCGATCATGCCCGCGCCGCCGGTGGCGAGGTTGCGGTCCACGCCGGTGGTCGTCATGCCGCCGTCGCCGCCGTCGACCCCACCGCGCGGCAGGACCACCAGTTCGCCCTCACCGCAGGTGCCCCGCAGCTCGTACCGGCCCGGCCGGGCGTCGTGCGACACGGTGGCCTCGCCGTAGTAGACGAAGTCCTTCCCGTGCTCCCACTCGTCCTTGCCGTAGTCGCGCTCGGCGTCCTTGCCGTAGTCGCCCTTGTCCTCCTGCCAGGCGCCTCCGCTCGCCTGCCAGTCGTCCTTGCCGCCCTGCCAGGAGCCGTGCTCGTCCTTGCCGTCCTTGCCCTTGTCGTCCGGCCGAGCGCCACGGTCGTCCTTGCCGTGCTCGTCCTTGGCGTCCTTGCCGTGCCGGTCCTTGCCGTCGGGGCCGTGCTCGTCCTTGGTCCAGTCCGGCCCGCCCGGCTTCTCCTTCTCCCAGCCCGGCTCGGCGTCCTGGCCGTACTCGTCGTGCCCCTGCCAGTCGCCGGGGTCGACGGCCGCGCCGGCGCCCGCGCCACCCGGCTGCGGCTGCCCTTCCGGCTGGCCGGCCGGCGGCTGGGGCTGGTTCGCCGGAGGCTGCGGCATGCCGTCGCCACCCGGGCCGTTCCCGCCGGGCCCGTTGCCACCGGGCCCGTTGCCACCGGGGCCGTTGCCGTCCGGGCCGTGCCCGTCCCCGCCCGGCTCGCCGCGGCCGTCCGGGCCCTTGCCGTGGTCGTCCTTGCCGTCCGGGCCCTTGTCGTCCCAGCCCCAGTCCTTGTCGCCGCCCCAGTCGCCGCCGCGGTCGGCCCAGTCGCCGTGCTCGCCGTCGCGGGCCGGGTGCAGGTCGACCTTGCCGGTGACCTTCGACCAGACGGTGGCGTGCTTCTGCGGCTCGGAGCAGATCGCGAGCAGCTCGACGGTGTCCCCCGCCTTCACCACGTGCGGCTTGGCGATGACCTTGCCCTCGTCGTGCCCGCCCGCGTAGGCCATTCCCGGGGTGAACGCGAGAAGGCCCGCTCCGCCGAGAGCGGCGCCCGCGACCACCTTCCCGAGCATCTTCTTAGCCATGACCAGCGTCTCCATCCCTGTTCGTCCTGAGCCCGACGTCAGTCGAGCTAAGACCGACGTTAGACCTTTTCGCGAGTTATTCGGGGAAAGATTCGCTTTTAGGGATTTGCTGACGTTGGGGCGGATGCGTGCCCTGTCCGACGTCGCGCGCGGATCGAATGCCCTTCGCCGCGACCGCGGTCCGCGCGCCGAGTGGAACGTCATGGGTGTCTCCGGGCCGTTTTGACACCCGTGGTGTTCCACCCGAGCTGAGGGGCGTCGGTGGGGCGGCGCGAGTGGGGGCGGGCGGTACGGTGGGGCGAGGCGCATCGAGCCATTGTCATGGAAGCGCTCCCATGCAAGAATCGTTCCACGCGGTTCGGGGAGCCACACCGCGAGCTCAGACGTCGAGGGCAGCCGGCACCACCGGCCGACGTCCGGCTCCATCGGCCGGTCCTGCGGACCGGTCGGCACCACCACCCCCACAACGCCCGTCCGGGTCGGGCGTCCCCCGAAGTAACCCGTGGCGCGCACGGTCGTTCCCGCAGGACGCCCGCAGCCGCCATTGCGCCGGGCCGTACGCGGATCCGGTCTCGCCCAAGGAGATCAGTGGCATGAATCTGTGGAGAAGGCTGTCCGGCCGGAACCGGACGCTTGCGCTCACCAGCGCCGGCGTCCTGGTAGCCGGTGGACTGGTGACCCTCCCGGTCACCGCGGCGCAGGCCGCCACGCAGTGCAGCGTGACCTACACGACCAGCGACTGGCCCGGTGGATTCACCGGCACCGTGACCATCAAGAACATCGGTGACGCGCTCAGCTCGTGGAACCTCGGCTTCACCTTCCCGAACAGCTCGCAGCGGGTGGTGAACGGCTGGTCCGCGCGGTGGTCCCAGAGCGGCCAGAACGTCACCGCGCAGAACGAGTCGTACAACGGGTCGCTCGCCAGCGGCGCCAGCACCACCATCGGCTTCAACGGCTCCTGGAGCGGCAGCAACCCCAAGCCGACCCAGTTCACGCTCAACGGCACCGTGTGCAACGGCGGCACGCCGACCACCAGCACCCCGCCGACGAGCACGCCGCCGACCAGCACGCCCCCCACGAGCACCCCGCCGACGTCGACCCCGCCGACCTCGACGCCGCCGACGACCACTCCGCCGCCGCCCGGGCAGCGGGTCGACAACCCGTACGCCGGTGTGAAGGGGTACGTGAACCCCGAGTGGAAGGCCAAGGCCGAGTCGGTGTCCGGCGGCAACCGGGTGTCGAACAACCCGACCGCCGTCTGGATCGACCGGATCGCCGCCATCAACGGCACGCCGGACAGCAGCTCCAACGGGGCGATGGGCGTCCGTGACCACCTGGACGCCGCGCTCGCCCAGGGCGCCGGCTACATCCAGTTCGTCATCTACAACCTGCCCGGCCGGGACTGCTCCGCGCTCGCCTCGAACGGTGAGCTGGGCCCGGACGAGCTGCCCCGCTACAAGGCCGAGTACATCGACCCGATCGCCGCGATCCAGGGCGACGCGAAGTACCGGAACCTGCGCATCGTCAACATCATCGAGATCGACTCGCTGCCCAACCTGGTGACCAACACCTCGGGCAACGCGGGTGGCACCGTCATGTGTGACACGGTGAAGGCCAACGGCGCGTACGTGAACGGTGTCGGCTACGCCCTGGCGAAGCTGGGCGCGATCGGCAACGTCTACAACTACATCGACGCCGCCCACCACGGCTGGATCGGCTGGGACAGCAACTTCGGCCCGGTCGCCGACCAGCTCAAGGCCGCCGCTGTGGCGTCCGGCAGCACCGTCGCCAACGTGCAGGGCTTCATCGTCAACACGGCGAACTACTCCGCGCTGAAGGAGCCGTACGTCAAGATCACCGACACGGTGAACGGCCAGACCGTCCGGCAGTCCAAGTGGGCCGACTGGAACCAGTACCTCGACGAGCTGTCGTTCGCCCAGGCGTTCCGGCAGAAGCTGGTCTCGATCGGCTTCGACAGCAACATCGGCATGCTGATCGACACCTCCCGCAACGGTTGGGGCGGCGCCGCCCGGCCGACCGGCCCCGGCCCGTCGACCAGCGTGGACGCGTACGTCGACGGCGGCCGGGTCGACCGCCGCTTCCACACCGGCAACTGGTGCAACCAGGCCGGCGCGGGTCTCGGCGAGCGGCCGCAGGCCAACCCGGAGCCCGGGATCGACGCCTACGTCTGGGTGAAGCCTCCGGGTGAGTCGGACGGCTCCAGCAAGGAGATCCCGAACAACGAGGGCAAGGGCTTCGACCGGATGTGCGACCCGACCTACACCGGTAACGCCCGCAACGGCAACAGCATGTCCGGTGCCCTGCCGGACGCGCCGATCTCCGGCGCCTGGTTCGCCGCCCAGTTCCAGCAGCTCATGCAGAACGCGTACCCGCCGCTCTCCTGAGCCGCGGTACGGGCCACCCGCGGCGGCGGGAGTGAGGCACCGCCGCGCGGGTTCCCCGGGCCCCTGGTCGACGCCCACGTCGGCCAGGGGCCCTCGGCCGTGCCGGTGTCAGGGCACGGTGCGCTCGATCGCCGCCCGGCCCAGCTCGGCCAGGTCGCGGCGGGCCCGCTCCAGGTTCTCCGGCGTCACGTCCTGACCCCGGGCCTGCACCAGGTCCTCCGGATCCCAGGGCTGCTCGGCTCCGGTGCGGATGTCGTCCGGTGCGGCACCGGTGCCGGTGCCTGTCGCGCCGGTACCGGCCGCGTACGGGTCACCGATGAGGTTCGGCGACCCGGTGTCGGGCACCGCCCCGTCGGGCTCGGTGAAGACGGGGTTGTCCGGGTCGGTGCCGCCGCCGCGCAACTGGGGCACCGTGCTGTCGTCGTCCACCGCCGCGGCCACCTCGGGGGTCTCCTCCAGCGGCCGCTCGCCACCGCGGTCACGATCGGTCATGCTGCTGCCCTCCTGTCCCTTCCGCCTGATCCCCGAGGCGTACCCGGTGCGGGCCGCGCCATGCGGGCGGCGGGGATCAGGACTCGTCGCGGTGCGGCTCCGGCGTCTCGGTCGGGCGCAGCCGCAGCCACAGCAGCATCAGCAGGCCGAACACCAGCATCGCCGCGCCCGCCCACAGGTTGATCCGGACGCCCTGCGCCTTGTCGATCTCGGCGGACGTGTCGAACAGCCCCATCAGCCCGACGATCAGCCCGTACACCACGAACAGGCCACCGATGACCCGGCGGATGTCGAAGAGCCGGGCCGCGGCGGAGCGTTCCTCCCGGGCGTCCTCGGTCTCGTCGACCAGCGGGTCGTGCGCCTCGCCGCCCTGGTAGTGGCGGTCCGCGTCGTCTGGCATGGTGTGCGTCCCCTCCTTCAGAAGACCGGGATGTAGAACAGGGCGGCGAGGATCACCGCGACGACGCCGAGCAGCACCGGGGAGCGGTACCAGGCGGCGTCGCCGGCCAGTGTGTCGTCGGCGAGCGTGGTGTCGCTGAGGCCGTACACCAGCCCGGTCAGCTGGTCGTCGGTCTTCGGCCGGGTCAGCGGCGTGACGATCGCGGCCACCACCGCGACGGTGGCGAAGGCCAGGCCCGCGCCCCAGAAGCTCTCCTCCAGGTCCGAGTTGAAGCTGATCACGCCGCCCTTGTAGAGCAGGTACGTGGCGGTGGCGACGACGGTGCCGGACAGCAGCGACCAGAACCCGGCCAGCGGCGTCATCCGCCGCCAGAACATGCCGATGATGAACGTGCCGAACAGCGGCGCGTTGAACACCGAGAACAGCGCCTGGATGTAGTTCATGATGTTGCTGAATCCGGCCGCGATGAACGCGGTGCCGATGCCGATCACCACGGCGCCGACGGTGGCGAGCCGGCCCACCTTCACGTAGTGCTCGTCCGGCATGTCCCGCCGGAAGTACGCCTGCCAGATGTCGTACGTGAACACGGTGTTGAAGCCGCTGACGTTCGCCGCCATGCCGGCCATGAACGAGGCCACCAGGCCGGTGACCGCGATACCGAGCACGCCGTTTGGCAGCAGGTCGCGCATGAGCAGCGGGATCGCGTTGTTGTAGACCAGGTCGCCCTCGTCGGCGCCCAGCCCTTTCACGGTGACCAGGGCGATCAGGCCGGGGATCACGGTGACCGCCGGGATGAGCAGCTTCGGGTACGCGGCGATGATCGGCGTACGCCGGGCGGCGCTCATGTTCCGCGCGGACAGGGCGCGCTGCACCTCGGCGAAGTTCGTGGTCCAGTAGCCGAAGGAGAGCACGAAGCCGAGGCCGAACACGATGCCCAGCCAGTGCGCGCCGAGCGGGTTGCCGGTGCTGCCGGTGCCCTCCCAGGCGTGCAGGCCGGCCTCGCCGAGTCTGGAGTCGCGGACCGCGTCCATCAGGCCGCTCACGCCGCCGACCTTGACCAGCCCGATCACCGTGATCGGCACCAGACCGGCGATGATCACGAAGAACTGGAGCACCTCGTTGTAGATCGCGCCGGAGAGCCCGCCGACGGTGATGTACGCCAGCACGATCACCGCACCGACGATGATCGCGAACCAGAGCGGCCAGCCGAGCAGCGCCTGCATGATCAGGGCCAGCGCGTAGAGGTTCACGCCCGCGATGAGCACCTGCGCGACCGCGAAACTGATCGCGTTGAGCAGGTGGGTGGGGCGGTTGAAGCGCAGCCGCAGGTACTCGGGGACGCTGCGGACCTTGGAGCCGTAGTAGAACGGCATCATCACGATGCCGAGGAAGACCATCGCCGGCACGGCGCCGATCCAGTAGTAGTGCACGGTCATGATGCCGTACTGGGCACCGTTGGCGGCCATGCCGATGATCTCCAGGGCGCCCAGGTTCGCCGAGACGAACGCCAGGCCGGTGACCCAGGCGGGCAGCGAGCGGCCGGAGAGGAAGAAGTCCACGCTGGTGCGGATCGCGCGCCGGGCGGCGAAACCGACGCCGAGCACCGTGACGAAGTAGAGCGCCAGAATCAGATAGTCCAGGGCGTTCATGTTCAATCGCAGGCCGCCACCGCCCATGACCGTGCTCCCCTCGTGTGCACCGCTGACCGCACGTACCCCGATTGGGAAGTTTCATACCTGCTGTTCGGTCCGGACGTGCGGAAGCCCCGGCCGGGTCACCGGCCGGGGCTTCGTGGCGGTTTCTCAGCGGCCCAGCACGCGGTCCAGGAAGTCGCGGTAGCCGCGCACGGCGACCCGGAGCTGCTCGGTGTCCGTGGAGCCGGACTCCTGCCAGGCACCGAGCCGGGTGCGCTGCTCGCGCAGGGCCGTGGAGAGCGCCTCGATCGCCTCCTCGACCAGCGACTCGGCCTCGCCGACCGCGGCGCGCGGGTCGTCCACGAAGCGCAGCTGCACGTCGCGCCAGCGGTCCCGGAAGCCCTGGGCGGCCTCCGGCGCGAACAGCGTCGCCGCGTCGGCGGGTACCGCGCCGGGCGTGGGCCGGTCCGCGCCGCCCAGGCTCGCGCCGGCCGTGCCGGCGGCTGCCGCGCCCGCCGCCGCGGTGGCGGTGTCCACCCGGTCGTGCCGCCGGTCGGCGTCGTCGGTGGCGGGGACCGGCTCGGCGTCCGGGTCGACCAGGCCGGGCTCAGCGCTGCCGTACCCGACCGCGCCGTCGGCGGCCGCGTCGTCCCGGACGACGCCGTCGATGCGGTCGTCCCGGGCGTCGGTGTCCACCGTGCGGTCGTCCCGGCCGTCGCCGTCCACGTCACGGTCGCCGGCGCCGGGGTGCTCGGCGTCCCAGCGGTCCCGGTCGTGCAGGCGGTCCCCGGCGGTCGGGTCGGCCCGCTCGTCGTCCAGCGGGTCGGTGCGTCCCGGCGCGCCGTCGCCCGGCGCCGCCGTGTCCTCGTCGCGCGCGTCGCGCTCGTCCTGCGGACGGCCGCCGGCCAGGGCCGAGGCGGCCACCGCGTCGCCCACAGTGGCCGCGCCGAACGCCGTCGGCAGCGGCGCCGGCTCGGCGTACGGGGCACGCCCGTCGTCGTCGGTCCGGTCGGCCGCGTCGCGCAGCTCCCCGGCGTCGTAGGCGCGGGTCTCGTCCACCTCGGCGTCGCGCCGCTCGTCGGTGACCGCCGGGTCGTCGAAGGTGCCGCGGTCGTCCAGCGCGTCCTCGGGCACGTCGGCCCGGTCGGTGTCGCGGCGGTCGGTGTCGGCGTGCTCGCCCGGCTGCGGCACCGGCACCGGTGCGGACCGGACGGCCTCGGGGTGGTCCTGCGTGACCTGCTGTTCATCCTGGCGCATGGCGGCGGCCTCCTCAGCGGCTCGGGACGTCGTGGTCGTGGTCGTGGTCGGGGTGGCGCTGCTCCGGCTGCTGCGTGGACATGGGCACCGGCTCCTCGCCGAGCAGGTCGGCGAAGAGGGCCCGGTAGTGCACGAGCGCCTGCCGGAGGTCCTCGGTGCCGGCCTCACCGCGCTCGTTGCGCTGCCGGATCTCGTGGGCGTCGCGGTAGTGGGTGAGGGTGCGGGCGTGCTCGACGGAGAGGTGGGCGATCTGGTCCGAGAAGTCCCCGGTGGGGTAACCGCGCTCGGCAATCAGACGGCTGACCAGCTCGTCGGCCTCGCCGACGGTCTCCGCGGGGGAGTCGACGAAGCGCACCTGGAGTTCCTCCCAGGCGGCGGCGTAGCGGGCCCGGGACTCGGGGCTCAGCGGGGTCAGCTCCAGCTCGGCGTGCCGGCGTTCGCGTTCCCGCAGCTCGCGCTCGGCGGCGCTGCGGCTGTCCTGCTCGGCGACGACCCGGTCGTACTCGGGGCCGAAGCGCTCGCGCAGCGCCCGGCGGCGGCTGGCGACCACGGCGACCGCGACGAGCGCGGCGATGACGGCGACGACGATGACTATGACGACTACCTGGGTGGACGACATGGCTCCTCCTTCGCACGCTGGTATTCCCTCGTGCGGGTGATCGCCAATCCCGTTGTGCGGCACTTTCCGCCCCGCTTCTGGAAATAGGCGCGGTGTCGCGACCGCCGTCCGGTGCCGGACCGGTGTCCGACTGCGCCCGCCGTGCCCGTCTCGGACCGTAGTGAGAGCCGAGACGGCCGGTAGTGCATCCGCCCCGGATTACGTATCCTGCCCAAGGCGTCCGGGCCGGGGCCCGGCGTCGTGGCCGGCGAACGTGACGGCCGCTGCCGGCGCCACCGAGCGACACCTTCCCGGGCGAGGTCTGATTGAACACCCGTGACTGGCCGATCCGCGCCAAGCTGACCGCGCTGGTCATCGGCCCGGTGACCGGGCTGCTGGCCCTGTGGATCTTCGCCACCACGCTCACCTTCGGGCCCGCGCTCGATCTGCTCTCCGCGCGTACCCTCCTCTACGACCTGGGCCGTCCCGGCGAGGCCGTGGTGGCCGAGCTGCAACGCGAGCGGCGGCTGTCGGTGGTCCAGCTCGCCGGCGACCGCGCCCTCCCCGAGCTGACCGAGCAGCGGGTACGCACCGACGACGCGATCGTCGAGCTGCGCCGCAAGGTCGACGGCGGCGACCTGCGCGACGTCGCCGACGCCCAGCTCGACAACCGGCTCGACCAACTCGTCTCGGCGCTCGACGCGCTGCCCGCCGGACGCGCGTTCATCGACGACCGCAAGGTGGACCGGGCCGGCGCCGTCGGCCTCTACAGCGGGATGATCGGCTCGGCGTTCCAGGCGTTCGGCGCGATGGCCGCGCTGCCCGACGCGCAGCTCAACCGGGAGGCCACCGCGCTGACCGCGCTGGGCCGCTCCCGGGAGCTGCTCGGGCAGGCCGACGCGCTGCTGGCCGGCGCCGTCACGGCCGGGCGGTACGCCGACGGCGAGCACGAGCAACTGGTACGCACAGTGGAGAACCAGCGTTTCCTGGCCGAGACGGCGGTCGCCGACCTGCCGGCCGGGGAGCGGACCGCCTACCAGCGGATGACCGAGGGCGCCGGGTTCCTCCGGCTGCGCGCGCTCCAGGACAGCCTGATCCGCTCGCCCGGGCTGCCCGCCCGGTTCGACATGCGGGCGTGGGAGACCGGCCACGCCGAGGTGTGGCAGAGCCTGCGCGACTTCGAGCTGCGCGGCGCGGACGCCCTCGCCGAGCGGTCGGTGCCGATGGCCACCCGGATCCTCGTCCAGCTCGCCGCCGCCGGTGTGCTGGGCCTGGTCGCGATCGTGGTGTGCGTGCTGGTGGCGCTGCGGGTCGGCCGGTCGCTGGCGCAGCGGCTGAGCGGCGTACGGGCGGCCGCGACCGAGGTGGCCGAACGCCGGCTGCCCGACGTGGTCGCGCGGCTGCGCCGGGGCGAGGAGGTCGACGTGGCCCGGGAGGCGCCCGAGCTGGACCACGGCGGCGACGAGATCGGCCAGGTGGCGCGCGCCTTCAACGAGGTACGCCGGACCGCGGTCCGGGCCGCTGTCGACGAGGTGACGCTGCGCCGGGGCTTCAACGAGGTGATCCTCAACCTGGCCCGGCGCAGCCAGGGGCTGGTGCACCGGCAACTGGCGCTGCTGGACCGGCTGGAACGGCGTACCGAGGATCCGGACGAGCTGGCCGGGCTGTTCCAGGTCGACCACCTGGCGACGCGGCTGCGGCGGCACGCCGAGGACCTGGTAATCCTCGCCGGGGCCGCGCCCGGACGCGGCTGGCGCCGGCCGGTCGCCGCCGTCGACGTGATGCGCGGCGCGATCTCCGAGGTCGAGGCGTACGACCGGGTCGACGTGGGCGAGGTGGCACCGGCCGGGGTGCTGGGCCGCGCCGTCGGCGACGTGATCCACCTGCTCGCCGAGCTGATCGAGAACGCGACCACGTTCTCCCCGCCCGGCACCCGGGTGGACGTCACCGGCCGGAGCGTCCCGGGCGGCTACACCGTCGAGATCCTCGACCGAGGGCTGGGCATGTCCGCGCCGGCCCTGGCCGAGGCCAACCGCAAGCTGGCCGAGCCACCGGAGTTCGACCCGGCCGGCAGCGCCCGGCTGGGGCTGTTCGTGGTGGCGCGCCTGGCCGCCCGGCACGGCGTCCGGGTGGAGCTGCGGCCGTCCCGCCCGGCCGGGATCGTGGCCGCGGTGTTCGTACCGTCGGAACTGATCACCGACGAGCCGCCGGTGGGCGCGGACGCCTCCGCCGGGCCGGAACGGCGGCGCCTGGCCAAGGTGACCCGGCTGACCACCGTGCCGCGGCCGGGGCGGCCGGTCCGGCCGGGCCGGGACCGGTCGGAGAGCACAGTCGTCCCGCTGCAGTCGGCACGGGCCTCGACGGTGGAGCCACCCGCCGACGACGACGGCCTGCCCCGCCGGATCCGGCGCCGCGGCGCGACCGCGCGTCCTCGCGCCGCCGTCGCCGACACCCCGGCCCACCGCACCCCGGAGGAGGCCCGCCGGGCCATGTCGGCGTTGCAGGCCGGCACCGCGCGCGGGCGCCGGGACGGCTCCCGCGCCGCCGGAACCGATCCGGCCACCCCCGCCACCGAAACGCGTGACACCGGTACGCCGTCCACCACCGCGGGGCCGGCCGTTCAGCCCGCCCCGCCGGCGCCGGACCAACGAACCGCGACTGAGAGGGACGCCTAGTGGTGCACACGACGCGGCAGAACGCCGATCTCGACTGGCTGCTCGACGACCTGGTGGAGCGCGTTCCCGCCGCCCGTCAGGCGGTGGTGCTCTCGGCGGACGGGCTCCTGCTCGGCGCCTCCACCGACCAGGACCGCACCGACGCGGAACACCTGTGCGCGCTGGCGTCCGGCTTCTCCGGGCTGGCCAAGGGCGCCACCCGGCACCTGGGCGGCGGCGCGGTCCGTCAGACCGTGGTGGAGATGGAGTCGGCCTACCTGTTCGTGACCGCCGCCGGGCAGGGCGCCTGCCTCGCCGTGGCGAGCGACGCCGACGCCGACATCGGCCTGGTGGCGTACGAGATGGCGATGCTCGTCATCCGGGTCGGGGAGAACCTGGCCGCGCCGAGCCGGGTGGCGGGGGAGCGGACCGATGCGCGCTGAGTCGCCGGGACCGCAGCACGAGTGGCTGGACGCCGACGCCGGACCGGTGGTGCGCCCGTACACGCTCACCGGCGGCCGGGTGCGCCCGCCGGTCGACGGCTTCGACCTGCTGGCGTTCGTGCTCGCCACCAGCGGCGCGGACCCGGCCGGCACGCCCGGTCTCCAGCCGGAGCACCGCCGCCTGATCGAGCTGGCCCGGCGGCCGAAGGCCGTGGCCGACCTCGCCGCCGACCTGGACCTCGCCGTCGGCGTGGTCCGGGTGCTGCTCGGCGACCTCCTCGCCCATGAGCTCGTCGCGGTGCACCGGCCACCGGCCACCGCGTACCTGCCCGACGACAACATCCTCAAGGCGGTGGTCAGTGGACTCCGTGCGCTATGACCGGGAGCCGGGGGCGCCACGAGTGCCGCTGGCTTTGAAGATCCTCATCGCCGGTGGCTTCGGCGCCGGAAAGACGACGCTGGTCAGCGCGTTGAGTGAGGTCCGGCCGTTGCAGACCGAGGAGGTCCTGACCGGGGCCGGGCTCGGCACCGACGACGTCTCCGGGGTCGAGCAGAAGTCGACCACGACGGTGGCGATGGACTTCGGCCGGATCACCATCAACGACGACCTTCAGGTCTACCTGTTCGGCACCCCGGGCCAGGACCGGTTCTGGTTCCTCTGGGACGAGCTGGCGTTCGGCGCGCTCGGTGCGGTGGTGCTCGCCGACACCCGGCGGCTGGCCGACTGCTTCCCCTCGATCGACTACTTCGAGCAGCGGGGCATCCCGTTCGTGGTGGGCGTCAACTGCTTCGAGGGTTCCCGCCGGTTCGGCATGGAGGCGGTCCGCGACGCGCTGGACCTGGACCCGGACGTCCCGCTGGTGCTCTGCGACGCCCGGGACCGGCAGTCCGGCAAGCTGGTGCTGATCTCGCTCGTCGAGCACGTGGCGCGGCAGCGCGGCGAGCCGGTGCCGGTGGGCTGAGCACGCCGTACCCGATCCGTCGGGCCTGGTGGGACTGACCGGGCGCGCCACCGGGAAGCCTCTGGTTGGATCGCAGGCAGGACCGACGAGAGGTGGGTGCGGTGACCGGGCAGGACGAGATCGTCCACATCGGCGGCTACACGGCGGAGACGGGCGGGCGGGCCGAGGGCGTCGTGGCGGCCCGGCGGGACCGGGCGACCGGGGAACTGACCCCGCTGGGCGTCGTGGCGGTCACCCCGTCGCCGTCGTTCCTGGTGCGGCATCCGGCGCTGCCGGTGCTGTACGCGTGCAACGAGCTGCCCGACGGTCAGGTGAGCGCGTTCCGGGTGGCCCCGGACGGCTACCTCGCACCGCTGGGCGTCCGCGAGACCGGCGGCGCGGAGCCGTGCCACGTGTCCGTCGCCCCGGACGGGCGGCACCTGTTCGTGGCGAACTACGGCGGCGGCAGCGTGGCGGTGTTCGGCCTGGACGCCGACGGCGTGCCGGGGGAGCGCGCCGACCTGGTCCGGCACTCCGGCCAGGGAGCCGACCCGCAGCGGCAGGAGCACGCGCACTGCCACATGGTCTCGCCCGACCCGGCCGGCGGCGGGCTGCTCGCCGTCGACCTGGGCACCGACTCGGTCTACCGGTACGACGTCGACGACGCCACCGGCCGGCTGGCCGAGCGGGAGCCGAGGCTGCGGACGGCGCCCGGAACCGGTCCCCGGCACCTGGCCCGGCACCCGGACGGGCGGCGCTGCTGGCTGGTCGGCGAGCTGGACGCCACCGTCACCGCGTACGAGCTGACGCCGGACGGGCCGCGGCAGCGGACGCGTGTCGACGCCAGCGGCCGGACCGGGCACGTCCAGCCCTCCGAGGTGACTGTCGGACCGGGCGGGCGTTTCCTCTACGTGGGCAACCGCGGCGTGGGCACGATCGCTGTCTTCGCGCTCGACGGCCCGGCGCCGGAGCTGGTGGCCGAGGTCGACACCGGCGGCGAGTGGCCGCGGCACTTCGCGTTCGCCGGGGAGCACCTGTACGTGGCCGACGAGCGGGCCGACATGATCAGGATCTTCCGGGTCGATCCGGACGGCGGGGTGCCGGAGCCGGTGGGGGAACCGGTGCCGATGGCGAGCCCGACGTGCGTCCGGCCGTGACCGGACGGTCACCAAGTGAAAGTCCGAAGTGGATTGACATCACCATAAATGACTGACTGGTAACTTAGCGTATGGGTTAGCTGATCAACTGTTTCTGCTGCGTAACTTTCGTCCGAACGGTTGTGGTGGTAACCCCACGAGGTACGCAAGATGGTCACCGTGTCTGGCCGCCATCGCATGCGTTCTCACCTCCGCGGAGCAGGTGCCGCCGCCGTGGCGGCCGCCCTGGTCGCCGTCGTAGCCGGCTCCTGGTTCGGTTACCAGCAGCTGGCCGGCCCGAACTGTTCGGGCCGCGTCGAGCTGTCGGTGGCGACCGCCCCGGAGATCGCCCCCGCGGTGCGCGCCGCCGCCGACCAGTGGGTCTCCGACGGCGCCGCGGTGGGCGGAACCTGCATCGCGGTCAACGTCTCCTCGGCCGAGCCGGTCGAGGTGGCCGCCGCGGTGGCGAGCAAGCACGGTGCCACGCTCGCCGGCGTCGGGCAGGCCAGCGGCACCGCCGTCACCCCCGACGTCTGGGTGCCGGACTCCTCGACCTGGCTGGTCCGGCTCAAGAGCGGCGGGGCCAGCGCGTTCGCGCCGACCAACGGCGCGTCCATCGCACGCAGCCCGGTCGTGGTGGCGCTGCCCGAGCCGGTGGCCTCCCGCATAGGGTGGCCGGACAAGGAACTCCGCTGGTCCGACCTGCTCACCCAGGTCACCGCCAGCAAGCCGCTGCGGGCCGGGATCGTCGAGCCGACCCAGGACGCGGCCGGCCTGTCCGGCCTGCTGTCGCTGACCGCCGCGGCCAGTTCCGCCGGCGAGTCCGGCTCGCCGAAGGCACAGGAGGCGATGGTCGGCGCGCTGCGGGCCCTTGCCACCAACCGGTCCTCGCTGCGGCAGGACCTCCTCGCGCGGTTCCCGCGCTCCTCCGACCCGACGGCGATCGCCAACGGGCTGGGGGCGGCGGCGCTGTCCGAGGAGGACGTGATCGCCTACAACAGCACCAAGCCGCCGATCCGGCTCGCCGCGCTGTACCTGCAGCCGCCGCCGATCTCGCTGGACTACCCGTTCGCGGTGCTGCCCGGCATCGAGCCGGCCAAGGCGTCCGCCGCCAAGGTGCTCTTCGAGGTGCTGCGTACGCCGGGCTTCAAGGACCGGCTCGCCGCGCAGGCGCTGCGCGCGCCGGACGGCAACTGGGGCCGGGGTTTCCAGGCGCCGACCGGCGCGCCGAGCCCGGCCAACGGCGGCGAGCGTCAGGTGCCGCCGTCGGGCCAGGGCGGCGCGGCCGACCTCGACCCCGGTGCCATCTCGACCGCCACCACCACCTGGTCGGTGGCCACCCAGTCCGGCCGGATGCTCTGCGTCATCGACGTCTCCGGCTCGATGAAGAAGCCGGTCGCGACCGCCAACGGCGCCAGCCGGGAGCAGGTCACGGTGGCCGCCGCGAGCCAGGGCCTCGGGCTGTTCGACGACTCCTGGTCGATCGGCCTCTGGACGTTCTCCACCAACCTGCAGGGCTCACAGGACTGGAGCGAGTTGGTCGGAATAAAGCCTCTGTCCAGCAACCGGGGCGCCCTCCAGCGCGGCCTGGCCTCGATCAAGCCCTCCAGCGGCGACACCGGCCTGTACGACACGATGCTCGCGGCGTACAAGAAGGTGCAGCAGGACTGGGAGCCGGGCAAGGTCAACTCGATCGTGCTGTTCACCGACGGCAAGAACGAGGACGACAACGGCATCTCGCAGAAGGAACTGCTGGACCAGCTGAAGAAGCTGAAGGACGACGAGCAGCCGGTCCAGGTCGTCATCATCGGCATCGGCACCGAGGTGAACCGGGCCGAGCTGGAGTCGATCACCAAGGTCACCGGCGGCGGCGCGTTCGTCACCACCGACCCCAGCAAGATCGGCGAGATCTTCCTCCGGGCGATCGCGCTGCGGCCGCCCGCTCCCCGCTGACCTGAAGCTCAGCGCTAGTCTTCCGCCGTACCGGAAATCCGGTACGGCGGAAGGCTTCCCGGGTCAAGACACGGGATGAGAACTGACGGTAATGCGTCCGAATCAATCGGTAACCATAATTGTCCAGGCATGATGACCGGGTGCCTCGACCGTGGGCTCCACACCGGAGCCGGGCGGGGACGGGGCGGTCCTGAGCGAAGTGGGGAGGGCCGGTGACCTCGGCGACGCTGTTGACCCCTGCCACGTCGTCGCGACCCGGTGGTGAACGCCCGGGCAAGACGACGCGAGCGGCGGAGCGGGCCTACATCCGGGTCCTGGTGGTGCTGGACACCGCCGTGCTCGCGGTGGCCATCCTGGTCGGTTACCTGGCTCGGTTCGGCGACGAGGAACCGACCGGCTCCGAGATCCCGTACGTGGTGGTCGCCCCGGCGCTGCTGCTGGTCTGGCTCGTCTCGCTCAAGGCGATGCGGTGCTACGACGACCAGGTGCTCGGCTACGGCGCCGACGAGTACCGGCGGGTCAGCGCGGCCAGCATGCGACTCGCCGGCGGCATCGCCATCGCCGGGTACATCGCCGACGTCGGCGTCTCCCGGGGCTTCCTGGCCATCTCCTTCGCGGTCGGCACGATCGGCCTGGAGGTGGCGCGGTTCGCGGCCCGCAAGCGGCTGCACCGGGCCCGCGACCGGGGCGCCGGCTGGTCCCGCAAGGTGCTCGTGGTGGGCGACACCGCACACGTGCTGGAGCTGGTGCACACGCTGCGCCGGGAACCGTACGCCGGCTACCAGGTGGTCGGCGCGTGCATCCCGGACGCGCTGCTCGCCCCGGTGCCGCAACGCCTGGGCGACGTGCCCGTGGTCGGCAGCTTCCGCGGCATCCCGGAGGCGGCCACCGCGATCGGCGCCGACACCGTGGCGGTCACCGCCTCCGGCGAGCTGACCGCGACGCGGCTGCGCCGCCTCGGCTGGCAGCTGGAGGGCACCGGCGTCGACCTGGTGGTGGCGCCGGCGCTCACCGACGTGGCCGGCCCCCGCATCCACACCCGCCCGGTCGCCGGCCTGCCGCTGATCCACGTCGAGGCACCCGAGTTCCGCGGCGCCCGCAAGCTGGTAAAGGGCTTCGTCGACAGGTCGATCTCGTCGATCGCGCTGCTCGTGCTGGCGCCGCTGCTGATCGTGATCGCGCTCGCCATCAAGATCGACAGCCGTGGTCCGGTGCTGTTCCGGCAGACCCGCGTCGGCCAGGGCGGCGAGGAGTTCGGCGTCTTCAAGTTCCGCACCATGGTGGTCAACGCCGACGCCCTGCTCGCCGAGCTTGCCGCGCGCAACGAGACCGACGGCCTGATGTTCAAGATGCGCGACGACCCGCGCGTCACCCGGGTCGGCCGGCTGCTGCGCAAGTGGTCGCTGGACGAGCTGCCCCAGCTCGCAAACGTCCTGCTCGGCCAGATGAGCCTGGTCGGCCCGCGCCCGCCGCTGCCGTCCGAGGTGGCCCGCTACGACGGCGACGTGGCACGCCGGCTGCTGGTCAAGCCCGGCATGACCGGCCTCTGGCAGGTCAGCGGCCGGTCCGACCTGAGCTGGGAGGACGGCATCCGGCTCGACCTCTACTACGTGGAGAACTGGTCGCTGGCCGCCGACCTGACCATCCTGTGGAAGACGTTCGGCGCGGTGGTCAACAGCCGCGGCGCGTACTGACCGGGCGGGTCAGGGCTGCGGCCCCAGCCAGTCCAGGCAGACCACCACCGCGTCGTCGACCAGGTCCCCGGCGACGAACGCGCGCAGGTCGCCGATCAGCGACCGGACCGCGTCCAGCGGCTCCATCGGGCCGGTCCGGCGCAGGAACCGGTCCAGCGCCACCTCGCCGTAGCGCACCTGCTCGGTGGCGGCATCGATCACGCCGTCGCTGACCACGAAGAGCCGGTCCTCGCGCTCCAGCCGGAACCGCTGCGGGCGGTAGTCGGTGCCCTCGAACATGCCGAGCGGGAACTGCTTCTCCAGTTCCTGCTCGGTCACCTCGCCGTTCCGCAGCCGCAGCAGCCGCGGCGAACCGGCGTCCACCACTGTCATCTCGCCGGAGGCCAGGTCCAGCTCGATCAGGAGCACCGAGACGTGCTGTTCGCCCCGGTGCTGGGCGTAGATGGCCTGGTCGGCCAGCGCGGCCTGGTCGGCCAGGTCCAGCCCGGCCCGGCGTGCGTTACGCAGCGCGTACGTGGCCAGCGAGGCGAGCAGCGCCGCCGCCACCCCCTCGCCGTAGCCGTTCAGCACCGCCAGCCAGAGCCGGTGCCCGTCGTCGGACCAGTCGAAGCTGTCCCCGCGCACCGCGTACGCCGGCTCCAGCTGCCCGGCCAGGCTGAACGACGGCCGGATCCGGCTGCGCCCGGGCAGCAGCTCCCACTGCATCTCGGCGGCCAGCGTGAGCCGCCGGCTGCGCCGGGCGGTCCGGTAGATGTCGGTGGTCGCCATGACCGCGCTCAGTTCGTGCCCGAGCACCGTGGCGATGGTGTCCAGCTCCCGGCGGGCGTCCGGGTCGGCGGGCACCGGCGAGACCTTCAGCACGCCCCGGCGTTCGCCGCGCATGCCCACCGGGAACCAGCCGACGCCGTCGGCGATCACCGGCTCCTGGTGGTCGAAGGCGCGCCAGGCCGGGTGGCCGGGCCCGGTGACCGACGGCCCGTCGTCCAGCGGCAGCAGCTCGGCGAGCCGGTAGTCGACCTGGTAGAGCTCGGTGTGGGTGACGCCGTACGTGCGCGCGAGCTCGGCGGCGAGCCGGTCCACGATGAGATCCGTCGGCGCCTCGGTCAGGACCCGGCGAGCGCGGCCCTCCGCTCCGCTCATCTTTGCTCCTTTGCACAGGTCGCCGGGCAGATCCGGGGAGTAGTCTCGGCCCCACCATGACCGAAGAGCGCAGTACCCGGGAACCTGTAACGAGTATGTCCGCCGCCCTGGACGAGGCGGCAGGCACCTTGCTCGCCGTCTGGGAGGCGGCCCGGGAGCGCACCACCAGCCGGCTGTCGAGTGCCCAGCTACGCGCGATCATGGTCGTCGAGCAGTATGACGGCATCAACCTCCGCCGTCTCGCCACGCTCACCGACATGTTGCTCTCCTCCGCCAGCCGGCTGTGCGACCGGCTGGTCGCGGCCGGGATGCTGGAGCGCGAGCCGGGCCGCTACGACCGGCGGGAGATCTCGCTGCACCTCACGCCCGCCGCCCTCCGGCTCCTCGCCGAGCTGCGTGCCGACCGGCGGCACCGGCTGGAGCGGATCCTGGCCGGGATGAGCCCGGAGGGCCGGGCCGCGCTGGTACGCGGCATGCGCGAGTTCGACGAGGTGGGCCGGCGCGGGGAGGCCACCGTGGCGGAGGGCTGGCCGATGCTGCAACCCTCCGGGGAACGGATCGGCGACCCGGCCCGGCCGTCCGGCGAAACTCCGGTGGCCCGTACCGCCTGACTCAGCCGGCGTGGCCTGGATCGTCCGGCACCGCTTCGCGGGCGGCCCGCAGCCGGGCCACCACCCGGGGATGCTCGGTCAGCGCCCGTTCCAGCGTGTCGAGCACCCGGTCCAGCAGGGCCCGGCCGCCGCGGGAGGTCAGCGCCTCCTCCTGCCATCCGACGAAGTCACGCAGCAGCCGGTCGTCGTCCACCCGCACGGCCGCGATCAGCGCGTCCACCAGGTGCGCGATACCGGCGGCGACGTCCTCGGCGTTCTCCGGCGGCGGGTCCACCGCGGCGAGCGCGAGCCGCACCAGCTCACGTCGCCGGTGCAGCACCGCCACGTACGCGTCGTCGGGCGGGGGCGGCGGCGCGCCGGTGTGCTCGGTAGACAGCGGCCGCTCCAGCAGCTCCACCGCGTCCCGGGCGCTGGCGCCCCAGCCCGCCGCGCCGATCGCGGTGGCCCACCGGCCGTCCGGGCCGAAGCCGGGACCACCGGCGAGCACCGGCACCCCGGCCGCCCGGCTGGCCTCCACCATCCGCGCCGCCCGGACCAGCCGGTTCGGCTGCACGCAGCTCAGCAGCACCGCGTCCGGACCGGTCTGGTGCAGGTAGGAGACCAGGTGCCGGGCCGGCACGCTGGCGCCGAGGAACGTCACCCGCCAGCCGGCCGCCCGGACCACCTCGGTGACGATGCGGGCGGCAAGCGCGTGCCACTCGCCCTCCACGCACGCCATCACCACGTGCCCGCGTCGCGGTGGGCCGACCGTCGCGCCCAGCGCGTCCACCACCTGCTCGCTGACGTGGGTGGCGGCGTGCTCCTGGGCGATGCTCCACGAGCCGGTGAGCCAGCGCCGGCCGACCTCCCGCTGCGCCACCGCGACCAGGTCGACCAGGACGTCCGCGACCGAGAAGCCGTCCGCGAGCAGGCCGCGCGCCAGCGTGACCGCGCCGGTCCGGTCGGCGGCGTCCAGGTGCTCGAGGTACGCGGCGAGCGTGTCCGGCCCGATCCGGCGCCCGGCCGCGGGGGCGGGGGGGTCCGGCGGCGGCGGTGTCACCCGGCCGCCACGGCGAGCATGGCGATGTCGTCGTGGGGCTGCCCGTCCAGCCACTCGTCGACGAGCTGGAGCACCCGCTCGACGAGCGCGGCGGGCGGAAGCCCGGTGCCGGTGGCGAGCGCCTGACGCAGCCGGGCGTCGCCGAACATGGCCGGCTCGGTGGGGCCGCCGCGGGCCTCGGTCACCCCGTCGGTGTACGCCAGCAGCAGGTCACCCGGCGCCAGCCGTACCTCGGTGCCGGTGAACCGGGCGTCGGTGAGCGCGCCCACCGGCATGCCGCCCACCCGGACCGTCTCCACCTCGCCGCCGGCGCGGACGACGAGCGGGGACGGGTGCCCGCCACCGGCGAGTCGTACCAGCAGCCCGCCGTCCGCCTCGCGGCGCAGCGCACCCAGCAGGAGTGTGGTGAACTGGGCCCGGCGGGCCGCGTCGGGGGCGTCCAGCAGCGCCCGGTTGAGCAGCTCCAGCAGCTCCCGGGGGCGCTGCTCGACCAGGCGCAGGGTCTGCAGCGACTGGCGGACCCGGCCGGTCAGCACTGCTGCGCCGACGCCCTTGCCGCAGACGTCACCGAGCGCGAACAGGCCGCCGTCGCCGGTGGGGAACAGGTCGTAGAAGTCGCCGCCGATGCGCAGGCTGTCCCCGGCGGCGCGATAACCGCCGGCCAGCGTCATCCCGCGCAGGCGCGGCAGCTCCGGCGGGAGCAGGCTGTTCTGCAGCACCCGGGCCAGGTGGGCCTGCTCGCCGTACAGCTCGGCGGCGGCCAGCGCGGCGCCGGCCCGCCCGGCGAACTCCCGGGCCAGGCCGATCTCCCGCCTGTCGAAACCGGGCCGCTCCGGGCGCCGGGCCAGCACCAGCGCGCCGGCCGGCCCACCGGCGCTCGGCATCGGGCTGATCAACACGGTGCCCGGACGGCCGAACCCGGCGGGCAGCACCTCGGCCAGGTCGGCCAGCTCGGCATCCAGCCAGGGACTCGGTTCGGTGAGGTCGCCGTCGAGCGCCTCGACCAGGCCGGGTACGGACTCCACAGTCGGCCAGCCGGCCAGGCCGGTGACCGGGCCGGAATCGCCGGTGGCGTACCGGATCCAGTGCGGCTGGTCCTCGGCGGGCGGCGGCGGGCGGTGCACCACCACCGCGACGTCGGCCAGGTAGGGCACCGGCAGCGTCACCGCGGTACGCAGCGTCTGCTCGCGGTGCAGGGACAGCCCGAGCCGGCTGCCCGCCTCGGCGAGGAACGCGGTGCGCGACCGTTCGGCCAGCAGTGCGTCGGTACGCGCGTGTTCCTCGGTGACGTCGCGGACGTACCAGGCGCTGCGGTCGTCGGCCAGGGGCCGCCGCACGCCGCGCAGCCGCCGGCCGTGGTGGTCGGTCTCGAACGCGTCCGATCCGGCGGTGGCCGCGTCGGCCAGCGCCGGCACCCGGCACGCGGCCAGGTCGACGCCGGGCGCCACCTCGGGGAGCAGGTCGGCGGCCATCGCGTTGACGAGCGTCACCACGCCCGCGTGGTCGACTGTCACGACCGCCTCGGCGAGCCCGTCGAGCAGTTCCCGGGCCAGATGGTCGTCAGCCGGTAGCGCGGCCTCGGCAATCCGCCGGGGCCGTCTCCGCGAAGCGTGTCCACCGCCGCTGACCGGCCCCGCGACACCGCCCCGGCGCGCGGCGGTCACCTCCGGTGGCCGGGCGCTTCGGTCGGTCGACCCGTGCGCATGCTGTCGGTGCACCCCTCACTCGGCGGACAGGTTGCCTGGCGGCAAGCGTACCGAGCGCAGGCACGGAATGCCCGTCGAGGATCATCCGGTCATCCGGTCATCCGGTCAGCCGGCCCGGGCCAGCCAGCCCACCGGCCGGTCGACGATCCGGCGGACCACCGAGCCGGCTCCGCCGACCGCGGCGGACTGCGCCCCGAGCACTGCCGGGCGCACCGTCACCGGTGCCCAGGCGGCGGTGAGCACCCGCCGCGAGACCTCCGCCTCCACCGTCGGCCGCAGCCAGGGCGCGAGCCGGGCGTATCCGCCCCCGAGCACCACGGTGTCCAGATCCAGCAGGTTCACCACGCCCGCCACCGCCACCCCGAGGGCGGTGCCGGCGTCGGTCAGGGCGGTCAGCGTGGCCGGGTCACCGGCCTCGGCCAGGTCGGCGAGCCGGGTGGCGGCGGTGTCAGCAGGCAGTTCCGCGCCGGGCAGCCCGGCGGCGGCGAGGATCGCCTCCTGGCCCGCGTACCGCTCCAGGCAGCCCTGGCCGCCGCAGCGGCACGGCCGCCCCTGCGGCTGCACCGGGAAGTGACCGATCTCTCCGCTCCAGCCGCGCGCGCCCCGGTAGAGCGCGCCGTCGAGCACGATCCCGGCGCCGATGCCGATCTCGCCGGTGACATGCAGGAAGCTGCGCGTGCCGCCCGGGCCCGCGTACAACTCGCCGAGGGCGGCCAGGTTGGCCTCGTTGTCGACCACCAGCGGCGGCACCCCGTCGACCGGCTCGGCCAGCGGGTGCCCGGCGAGCAGGGCCGGCACGTCCACGTCCCGCCAGCCGAGGTTCGGCGCGAGCCGGACCAGGCCGCCGTCGCCCACCAGGCCCGGCACGGCGAGCGCCGCGCCGGCCAGGGTCAGCCCGTCGCGTACGGCGGCGGCGCGCGCCTCGGCGGCCAGCGCGGCGAGCCGGGCGAGCGCGTCGGCGGGGGAGACCGGGCGCAGGTCGGCGCGGCGGACCAGGTGGTGCCGGACCGCGCCGGTCAGGTCGACCACGCAGGCCGCCAGGTAGTCGACGTTCACCTCGAGGCCGAGCCCGGCCGGGCCGTCGGAGGCGAGCACCAGGCCCCGGGCCGGGCGGCCCGCCCCGGTACGCGGCTCCGGCTCCGCCTCGGCGACCAGCCGGCCGGCGATCAGGTCGTCCACCACGGCGGAGACGGTGGCCCGGGTCAGGCCGGTGTCGGCGGCGATTCCGGCGCGCGAGGGCGGCCGGTCGGCGGCGGCGATCCGCCGCAGCACCACCGCGAGGTTCAACTCGCGCAGGCTGCCCTGCCGGACCGCCCCGGCGGTGCTGGTGCTTGTCACCTCTTGACACTGCCACATCGCCGCCATTTAATTCAACCGCTGAACAAATCGCGGACGACACCACCACCTGGAGGTCTGCCATGGCACCCCGCCCCACCCCCGCGGACAAGTTCTCCTTCGGTCTCTGGACGGTGGGCTGGCCGGCCCGTGACCCGTTCGGCGACGCCACCCGCCCGGAGCTGGACGCCGTCGAGGCGGTGCACCGGCTCGCCGAGCTGGGCGCGTACGGCATCACCTTCCACGACGACGACCTGGTCCCGTTCGGCGCGGACGCCGCCACCCGCGACGCCCGGCTGAGCCGCTTCCGCAAGGCCCTCGACGAGACCGGCCTGGTCGTGCCGATGGTCACCACCAACCTGTTCAACCACCCGGTGTTCAAGGACGGCGGCTTCACCAGCAACGACCGCGACGTGCGCCGGTACGCGCTGCGCAAGGTGCTGCGCAACATCGACCTGGCCGCCGAGATGGGCGCCAAGACGTTCGTCATGTGGGGCGGCCGGGAGGGCGCCGAGTACGACGTCGCCAAGGACGTCCAGGCAGCGCTGGACCGCTACCGCGAAGCCGTCGACCTGCTCTGCGAGTACGTCGTCGACAACGGCTACGACCTGCGCTTCGCCCTGGAGCCCAAGCCGAACGAGCCGCGCGGCGACATCCTGCTGCCCACCGTCGGCCACGCGCTCGGCTTCATCTCCACCCTGGCCCGCCCGGAGATGGTCGGGCTCAACCCGGAGGTCGGGCACGAGCAGATGGCCGGGCTGAACTTCGCCCACGGCATCGCCCAGGCGCTCTGGCAGGGCAAGCTGTTCCACATCGACCTCAACGGCCAGCGCGGCATCAAGTACGACCAGGACCTGGTCTTCGGCCACGGCGACCTGCTCAACGCGTTCGCCCTGGTCGACCTGCTGGAGCACGGCGGCCCGAACGGCGGCCCGGCCTACGACGGCCCGCGCCACTTCGACTACAAGCCGTCCCGCACCGAGGACATGACCGGCGTGTGGGCCTCCGCCGAGGCGAACATGCGCACGTACCTGCTGCTCAAGGAGCGGGCCGCGGCGTTCCGCGCCGACCCGGAGGTGATCGAGGCGCTCGCCGCCGCCCGGGTGGCCGAGCTGGCCACCCCGACGCTCAACCCCGGTGAGGGCTACCGCGAGCTGCTGGCCGACCGGACCGCGTTCGAGGAGTTCGACCCGGAGGCCGCCGGGGCGAAGGGCTTCGGCTTCGTCCGGCTCAACCAGCTCGCCGTCGAGCACGTGCTCGGCGCGCGCTGAGGCGGGCCGCCATGCCGCTCGTCGCGGGGGTCGACTCGTCGACCCAGTCCTGCAAGGTGGTCGTCCGGGACGCGGAGACCGGCGCGCTGGTCCGGCAGGGCCGCGCGCCGCACCCGCCCGGCACCGAGGTCGACCCGTACGCCTGGTGGGAGGCCCTGCGGGCGGCGGTGACCGAGGCCGGCGGCCTGGCCGACGTGGCTGCCGTCTCGGTCGGCGGCCAGCAGCACGGCATGGTCTGCCTGGACGCCTCCGGTGAGGTGGTCCGGCCGGCGCTGCTGTGGAACGACACCCGGTCCGCCGACGCGGCCCGGGACCTGGTCGAGGAGGCCGGCGGCGGGGAGACCGGCCGCCGGTTCTGGGCCGAGGCGACCGGCGCGGTGCCGGTGGCGAGCTTCACCGCGACGAAGCTGCGGTGGCTGGCCCGGCACGAGCCGGACAACGCCGACCGGGTCGCCGCCGTCTGCCTGCCGCACGACTGGCTCACCTGGCGGCTCGCCGGTGCTCCCGGCCTGGACGCGCTGCGCACCGACCGGGGCGACGCCAGCGGCACCGGCTACTGGTCGCCGCGCACCGGCGAGTACCGGCTGGACCTGCTGGAACGGGCCTTCGGCCGGCGCGTGACGGTGCCTGTCGTGCTCGGCCCGGCCGAGGCGGCCGGGCACCTCGACCCGGCCGTGCTCGGCGACGGCGCGGCGTCCGGCCCGGTCCTGCTCGGGCCGGGCACCGGGGACAACGCCGCCGCGGCGTTCGGTGCCGGAGCCGGCCCGGGCGACGTGATCGTCTCGATCGGCACCTCCGGCACCGTGTTCGCGGTGGCGGACACGCCGGCCGCCGATCCCAGCGGCGCGGTGGCCGGATTCGCCGACGCCACCGGCCGGTTCCTGCCGCTCGTGTGCACGCTCAACGCGGCCCGGGTGCTGGACGCCGCCGCGACGCTGCTCGGCGTCGACCTCGACACGCTCGGCGAACTGGCCCTGTCCGCCCCGCCCGGCGCGGACGGGCTGGTGCTGGTGCCGTACCTGGAAGGGGAGCGGACACCGGACCGGCCGCACGCCACCGGCGAGCTGAAGGGCCTGACGCTGCGCACCTCGACCCCGGCGCACCTGGCCCGGGCCGCGGTGGAGGGCATGCTCTGCGGGCTGGCCGACGGCCTGGACGCGCTGATCGCGCAGGGCGCCCGCGCCGACCGGATCATCCTGGTCGGCGGCGGCGCCCGGTCCGCTGCGGTACGCCGGATCGCGCCGCAGGTCTTCGGCCGCCCGGTGGTGGTGCCGCCGCCCGGCGAGTACGTGGCGGACGGCGCGGCCCGGCAGGCCGCCTGGGTGGCGCTCGGTGGCGACACCCCGCCCGCCTGGTCCATCGGCGACACCGAGGAGTACACGGGCGAGGCGGTCCCCGCCATCCGCGAGCGCTACGCCGAGGCGCGGGGATGACGCCGGTACGGGGGGTCGTGCTGCGCAGGTGACCCGCACCTGATTTGCTGCCCGGCATGACGGGCACCAGGATCTCCCGGCGCGGGAACGCGGCACACCGGTTCTACAGCGTCGTGGTCTTCGTGGTGCTCGCCTCGCTGGACAACGTGGCGATCGGCCTGGTGCCCCCGCTGTACGGGCCGATCTCCGCCGCCCTCGACGTACCCCAGCGGATGCTCGGCCTGGTCACCGCCGTCAGCTTCCTGGTCAGCGCGGTGGCGGCGGTGGGCTGGGCGTACGTGGGGGACCGCACCAACCGCAAGCCGCTGCTCATGGTCGGCACGCTGCTGTGGGCCGCCGGCACCGCCGGCAGCGCGCTCGCCGGGGGGTACGCGACGTTCCTGATCGCGCAGTTGGTCGGCGCGGTCGGGCTCGGCGCGGTGGGCTCGGTCGGTTTCTCCGTGGTCACCGACCTGATCTCACCGCGCCGCCGCGGCCTGGTGATGAGCTTCTGGGGGCTGTCGCAGGGCGTCGGCACGCTGGCCGGAACGCTGCTCGGCGGCGTCCTCGGCGCGACCGACTGGCGGCGGCCGTTCCTGCTGCTGACCGGTGTGGGCCTGGCCGCCACAGTGGCGTACCTGTTCACCTACGACATCCGGCGCGGGCAGAGCGAACCGGAGCTGGCCGGGGCGATCGACGCCGGGAACGAGTACGACTACCGGATCAGCCGCGCCGACCTGCCCCGGATCCTGGCCCGCCGGACCAACCGCTGGCTGATCCTGCAGGGGCTGACCGCTCAGGCCGCGTTCGGCTCGCTGGTCTGGCTGCCGGTGCTGTTCAGTCAGCGGGCCGAGGCGCAGGGCTACTCACCGGCCACGGCCGTGGTGGTGGGCAGCGTCTTCGCCACCCTGTTCCAGCTCGGCGGCGTGCTGTCCATCGTGGGCGGACTGGTGGGCGACGCGCTGCAACGGCGTACGCCGAGTGGCCGGGCCGTGGTCGCGGCCGTCGGCATCCTCGCGGCGCTGCCGTTCTACCTGGTCCTGTTCTTCGTGCCGATCCGCATCGACGTGCCGGACGGCGCCAGCTCCGGCGCGGTGGTCACGGCCGTGCTGTCCAGCGTGCTGACCGAACCGTCGGTGGGGCTGAGCCTGCTCACCGCCGTGGTGGCGCTGGCGCTGACCTCGGCGAACTCGCCGAACTGGTTCGCCCTGATCGCCGACGTCAACCCGCCCGAGCACCGGGGCACCGTCTACAGCCTGGGCAACCTGGTCAACGGCGTCGGCCGGGCGGCGGGCAACGGGCTGGTCGGGGTGGCGTTCGCCGGGTTGCGGGCGGCGTTCCCGCCGCCGCTGAACTACGCGGTCGGGCTGGCCGCTTTCCAGCTCTTCTTCATCCCGACCGGGATCATGTACTGGCTCGCGGCCCGCACCTCACCCCGGGACATCGCGCAGGTGCACGACCTGCTGCACGCCCGCGCCGGTCGGCTGGAGAGCGAGGGCCCCGCCGGACGGTGACCGCCCGGCGGGGCCACTGCCTCAGCTCCGGAACCAGACCGTCACGTCGGTCGGCACGACGTCGCCGTCGAGCGGCGCGCTCGACACCAGCACCTGCGCGCCGGCCGGCAGCGGTGCCGGGTCGGCGCCGAAGTTGGTCAGCACGGTGAGGTCGCCGTTGGTGAACGTGAGCACCTCGTCGCCGGAGGACAGGAACCGCAGCGGCCCCCGGGCCAGCGCGTGCTCGCGGCGCAACCGAAGCGCGGTCCGGTACAGCTCGTACGTCGAGCCGGGAACGCCGCGCTGCCGGTCCAGTGCGTACTCGGCCCACACCGGCGGCTGGGGCAGCCAGCTCGCGTCGGTCGGCCCGAAGCCGTACGACGGGGCGTCGGCCTCCCACGGGATCGGCACCCGGCAGCCGTCCCGGCCGCGCTCGGTGTGCCCGCTGCGCTTCCAGGTCGGGTCCTGCCGGGCCTCGTCGGGCAGCGTGGTGTGCTCCGGCAGCCCCAGTTCCTCACCCTGGTAGAGGTAGGCGGAGCCGGGCAGCGCGAGCATCAGCAGGCTGGCCGCCCGGGCCCGGCGCAGGCCCAGCGCGGCGTCCGGCTGCGGGTCGTCCACGCCGACGCCGTTGGCCCGGCCGCCGCCGGTGCCGAGCCCGAGCCGGGAGGCGTGCCGGACCACGTCGTGGTTGGACAGCACCCAGGTGGTGGGCGCGCCGACGGAGTCGGTGGCCTCCAGCGAGCGGGTGATCACCGCGTACTGGGCCGGCGCGGTCCAGGCGGCCAGCAGGTACTCGAAGTTGAACGCCTGGTGCATCTCGTCCGGGCGCACGTACCGGGCCAGCCGCTCGGCCGGCTCCACCCACGCCTCGGCGACGAGGATCCGCTCACCGGGGTACGAGTCGAGCACCCGCCGCCACTCCCGGTAGATCTCGTGCACGCCGTCCTGGTCCCACATCGGCGGGCGCGGCTTGTCCACCTCGCTGCCGGAGAGGATCTCCTGCGGCTCCTGCCAGTCGGCCAGGTCGGCCTGCTTGATCAGGCCGTGCGCCACGTCCACCCGGAAGCCGTCGACGCCCCGGTCCAGCCAGAAACGCAGCACGTCGAGGAACTCCGCGCGCACCTCCGGGTTGTCCCAGTTGAGGTCGGGCTGGCCGGAGTCGAACAGGTGCAGGTACCACTGCCCGTCGGGCAGCCGGGTCCAGGCGGGGCCGCCGAACACGCTCACCCAGTCGTTCGGCGGCTCGGCGCCGTCCGGGCCCTTGCCGTCGCGGATGACGTAGCGCTGCCGCTCCGGGCTGCCCGGCGCGGCGGCCACGGCCGCGGTGAACCAGCGGTGCGCGGAGGAGGTGTGGTTGGGCACCAGGTCGACGATCACCCGCAGCCCGCGCGCCTTCGCCTCGGCGATCAGCTTGTCGGCGTCGGCGAGCGTGCCGAACAGCGGGTCGACGTCGCGGTAGTCGGACACGTCGTACCCGGCGTCTGCCTGCGGGGACGGGTAGAACGGGGACAGCCAGAGCGCGTCGACGCCCAGCTCGGCGAGGTGGTCGAGCCGGGACGTGATGCCCGGCAGGTCACCGATGCCGTCGCCGTCGGAGTCGGCGAACGAGCGCGGGTAGACCTGGTAGATCACCGCCTCGGTCCACCAGCCGGTGCCCGGGGTCTGCTGCGTCGCGTCGGTGTTCAGCGCCTTACTCCTGTCTGGGTGGTGCGGGACCAGCGAGTTCTTCAGTGTGCCCGGGGCGGCGCTGTCGATTCGCGCACCACCAGGCGAGTGGGCAGGATCACCGGCGACGGCGTACCGCCGTCGGTGTCGGGGCCGCGCGGGGCGGGCACCAGGCCGGGGTACGGCTCGGAGGCCCGTACGCCGAGCGGGTCGAGCAGGATGCGGGCGGCGAGCAGGCCCTGGTCGGCGGCGGGCTGGGCGATCGTGGAGAGCCCGAGCACACCGGCGAGGTCGTGGTCGTCGATGCCCATCACGCTCACGTCCTGCGGCACCCGCAGCCCGGCGTCGCGCAGCGCGGTGACCGCGCCCATCGCCATCTCGTCGCAGGCGGCGAAGATGGCTGTCGGCGGCTCGCCCCGGGCCAGCAGTTCCGCGGTGGCCCGGGTGCCGCCGTCGATGGTGAACCGCGACTCGACGTCGAGGCTCGGGTCGGGCCGCAGACCGGCGGCCCGCAGCGCCTCCTGGTAGCCGCGCCGCCGGTCCAGGTGGGTGGTGAAGGCCAGTTCGTCGTCCGGGTCGCCGGAGATGTGCGCGATCCGGGTGTGGCCGAGGTCGAGCAGGTGGCGGGTGGCGGTGCGGGCGGCGGCCACGTCGTCGATCCGGACGCAGGGCCACCCGGGCACCTCGCTGCCGGAGCTGATCGTCACGCCCGGCAGGTCCAGCTTCGTCAGCGCGTGCACGTCGGCGGCCCGCAGCGGGGTGGCGACCAGGATGATCGCGTCCACCCGCTTGTGCAGGCTCGCCGTGCGCAGCACGCGCTGCCGGGTCCGTTCCCGGCCACCGAGGTTGTAGAGCAGCAGGTCGTAGCCGCTGTCCTGGAGGAACTCCTCGACCGCCTCGACCACGGTGCCGAAGAACCATCTGGTGATCCGGGGCACCACCACCGCCACGGTGCCGGTCCGGCCGCCGGCCAGCCGGCTCGCGCTGGGCGACACCGCGTACTGGAGTTGTTCGGCGGCGGCGAGCACCCGGCGGCGGGTCGCGGCCGAGACCGTCGGCAGGCCCCGCAGCGCCCGCGAGACGGTGGCCGTGGAGACCCCGGCCAGCCGGGCGACGTCGTCAATCCTGGTCATCGTGATCTCCCCGCTGTGACCCGGACCCCGCCGCCGGCCGTGCCGGCGGCGGGGCACCGGATCAACCCTTGACGCTGCCGGCGAGCAGACCTCGCACGAAGAAGCGCTGAAGGGACAGGAACACGATCAGCGGTACGACGATCGACACGAACGCGCCGGCCGTCAGCCGCTGCCACTCGTTGCCCCGGGTACCGGCCAGTTCCGCGAGCCGGACGGTCATCGGGGCGGTCTCGTCGCCGCCACCGGCGAAGATCAGCGCGACCAGCAGGTCGTTCCAGACCCAGAGGAACTGGAAGATGCCGAACGCCGCCAGCGCGGGCATGATCAGCGGCAGCACGATGGTGCGGAAGATCTTCGGGTGGGTGGCGCCGTCGACCCGAGCCGCCTCCATCAGGTCGCCGGGCAGCTGCGAGATGAAGTTGTGCAGCAGGAACACGGCGAACGGAAGCGCGAAGCAGGTGTGCGCGAACCACACCTGGGCGAACTTCTGTTCGTCGACCAGGTCCCACGCGGGCATGATCTGCACGCCGGCGACTGTGACACCGGTGGAGAAGAACCGCAGCAGCGGCACCAGGGCCATCTGCAGCGGCACGATCTGGAGCGCGAAGATCCCGATGTAGACCCAGTCCCGCCCCTTGAAGTTCATCCACGCCAGCGCGTACGCGGCGAGCGACGCGAAGGCCAGGGGGAAGAGCACCGAGGGGATGGTGATCGCCAGCGAGTTGATGAAGTAGCTGGCCAGCTGCCCGGACGAGCCGCGGCTGAACAGCACCTCCTGGTAGTTCTCCAGCGTGATCTGCGGGTTGGTGAAGAACGTCCACCACCCGGTGGTCTTGATCTCGTTCTCCGGCCGGAGCGAGGAGATGAACAGGCCGAAGGTCGGGATCGTCCAGAGCATCGCGATGACGATCGACACGAGCGTGGCGGTACGGCTGTTCAGGCGCTTGCGCACCCGGGCGCCCCGGGTGGTCGGTCCGGTGGCCTGGGCGCCGACTCCGACGGTGGGCGTGGCGGTGGTCATCTCAGCCCTCCCGCTGCTTGCGCAGGTTGCGGATCTGGTAGATCACGATCGGGATCACCAGGACGAACAGGAACACCGCCAGCGCCGAGCCCTGACCGTTCTCCTGGTAGCGGAACGCCTGGTTGTACATCTCGGTCGCGATCACGTTCGTGTCGTAGTTGCCGTTGGTGGCGGTCCGGACGATGTCGAAGACCTTGAGCGTGGCGATGGAGATCGTCACCACCACGACGATCAGGGCCGGCCGGATGCTCGGAATGGTGATCCGCCAGAACATCTGCCACGGGGTGGTGCCGTCGAGCCGGGCCGCCTCGACGATGTCGGCCGGGATGGCCTTGATCGCCGCGGAGAGCACCACCATCGCGAAACCGGCCTGGATCCACACCATGATCGCGATGAGCAGGAACGTGTTCAGCGGCGAGTCCAGCAGCCACTGCTTCGGCTCGCCGCCGAGGCTCACCACGATCTGGTTGAGCAGGCCGATCTGGTCGCCCTCGCCCCGGTAGGCGTAGACGAACTTCCAGATGATGGAGGCGCCGACGAACGAGATCGCCATCGGCAGGAAGATCAGGGACTTGGCGACCGCCTCGAACCGGGCCTTGTCCACCAGGACCGCGTAGATCAGGCCGAACGCGGTGGCCACCAGCGGCACCAGGAGCACCCAGATCAGCGTGTTGATCAGGACCCGGACGATCGAGTCCTCGGCGAACATCCAGCGGTAGTTGTCCAGGCCCACCCAGTTGTTGCTGCCGGAGTCCATGAAGGAGAGCAGCGTGGTGCGGACGGCGGGGACCACCAGCCCGACGGCGAGCAGCAGCAGCGTCGGCAACAGGAAGAAGAACGCGAACGCGCCCTCGCCCCGCTTGCGCGGCCGGGCCAGCGGCGCGCCGCTGGCCGAGGCCGCGACGAGCTGCGCCTCCCGGCGCCGGGCGAAGTACGACGGCACCACGTCGAGGAGCAGGAGCAGCCCGCCCACCACCGCGACGAAGGCGATCAAGCCGTACATCAGCATGAGGAACTTCGGCTGCTCCGCCGCGAAGTCGAACTCCATCGACCCTCCTTCAAGGGTTCGGCTAGCAGAGGTGGCCCGGTCCGGAGAACCGGACCGGGCCACCTGCCAGATCACTTCCAGCTGCCCTCGATGTCGTTCAGGACGGCGGTGGTGTCCTTGCCGTTGATCCAGGCCACCATGCCCTTCCAGAAGGTGCCGGCGCCGACCGCGGCCGGCATCAGGTCCGAGCCGTCGAAGCGGAAGACCGTCTTCTCGTCCTGGAGGATGCCCACGGAGAGCTTGTCCACCGGGTTCGGGACGTTGTTCAGGTCCAGCTTCTTGTTCGCGGAGACCCAGTCACCGATCTTGGCGCGGCTGTTGGCGTACTCGCCGGAGGCCAGGTAGGTCTGCACCGCCTGGACCTCGGGACGGTCGGCGAAGGCCGCGACGAACTCGCCACCACCCAGAACCGGCTTGCCCTTCGACGGGTCGATGGCCGGGAAGTAGAACGCGAAGACGTCGCCGTCCTCGGCCACCTTGGTGCCCTCGGGCCACTGGTTGGCGTAGAAGGACGCCTGGCGGTGCAGCGCGCACTTGCCGGCGGTGATCGGCGTGCCGCCCTCCTGGAAGGAGGTGGTGGCGATGCTCTTCACGCCGCCGAAGCCGCCGTTGACGTACTTCTCGTTCTTCAGGATGGTGCCGGCCCGGTTGAGGGCGTCAGCCACCTGCGGGTCGTTGAACGGGATCTCGTGGGTGGTCCACTTGTCGTAGACCTCCGGGCCGCCGGTGCGCAGCAGCACGTCCTCGATCCAGTCGGTGGCCGGCCAGCCGGTGGCGTCACCGGACTCGATGCCCGCGCACCACGGCTTGGTGCCGCTCGCCGCGATCTGGTCGGAGAGCTTGATCATGTCGTCCCACGTGGTGGGGACCGTCCAGCCCTTCTCCTTGAAGGTCTTCGGCGAATACCACACGAAGGACTTCACGTTGGAGCCGAGCGGGGCGCCGTAGAGCTGGCCGTTGACGGTGCTGTACTTCAGCCAGTCGGCGGAGTAGTTCTGCTCGGCCATCGCCTTGGTGTCGGCGCCGACCGGCTTGAGCTTGCCCGAGTCGACGAACCGCTTCAGCAGACCCGGCTGCGGGATGAAGGCGAGGTCGGGGGCGTTGCCGCCGTCGACCCGCACCGGCAGCTGGGCCTCGAACTCGCCGGAGCCCTCGTGGTCGATCTCGATGCCGGTGCAGTCCTCGAACTGCTTCCAGGACTGCTGGAGGCGCTCGTCCTCGATGTCACGGATCGAGGAGTAGATGGTCACCTTCTTGCCGTCGTGACCCTCGTACTTCTCGTATGCGCCGCACTCGGCCGAGCCCGCGTTGCTGCTCTTCTTGTCGTTGCCGGTGCCGCAGGCGGCGACGCCGAGCGCCAGCCCCAGGACGCCGGCGACCGCGAGCGCCTGGCGCGATCTGGCAAACGCCATGCCGATCTCCTTCCTTGCCGGCGCGTGGGGGGATCGAACCCGCGCCGGTCCGATGGTCGTCCTCACATGTAAGCGCTTGCATCGTGTCGGGTCCACCCCTGGCCGGACACGGCCCGGTAACAATCCCGAAACCCTGGCCACCGGCGGTGGGTGCGCTCCCACGAAACTTCCCGGGAACGGAACTTTCTGTCAGGATGTCCGCATCACATTGAAGACTTTCAACATTGGAGGCAGTGGATGCGTAAGCGATGGCTCGCCCTCGGGGCGAGCGCCGCGGTCCTGGCGGCGACGCTCGTGCCGGCCGCGCCGGCGATGGCCGCCCCGACGTTCAAGGTCCCGTTCCCGTGCAACCAGTCCTGGTCCGGTCAGACCCGGACCAACCACAGCCCGGCCAACGCCATCGACTTCAACCGCACCGACGACCTGGGCGACCCGGTGGTCGCCAGCGCGCCCGGCACCGTCGACGTGGTCACCAACCTCGGCGACACCAGCTACGGCAAGTACGTCCGGATCAACCACGGTGGCGGTCACACCACCTACTACGCCCACCTGAACGCCTTCAACGTCTCCGTCGGGCAGACCGTCGGCTACGGCCGGGTGATCGGGTACGTCGGCACGACAGGCGGCTCCACCGGCCCGCACCTGCACTACGAGCAGCGCATCGACGGCAGCTCTGTGAAGATCAAGTTCAACGGCGTCCAGGCGCTCTACTGGGGCACCAAGACCTACACCAGTGACAACGGCTGCGGCGGGACGAACACCGGCGAGGGCACCGTCAACACGGCCGGCTCCCCGCTGACGGTCCGCTCCGGCCCCGGCACCGGCTACAGCTCGGTCGGCACGGTCGCCGACGGGGCGAAGGTGACCATCCAGTGTCAGACCAGCGGCACCAGCGTCACCGGCACGTACGGCACCAGCTCGATCTGGGACCGGATCGGCTCCGGCCGGTTCATCTCCGACGCCTACGTCTACACCGGGTACGACGGCTACATCCCGGGCGTACCCCGCTGCTGAACCCGGCGGGCGCGGAGGCGAGCGGCCCCCGCGCCCGTACCGGTCAGGAGTTCAGCCGCCAGACCGCGAAGTTCAGCGCGGACGCGAACGTCACCCAGGCCCAGTACGGCAGCATCAGCAGCGTGGCCGGCCGGGAGATCCGCCGGAACAGGGCCACCGTCACCCCGATCGCCAGCCACATCAGCACGATCTCGGCGAACGCCAGCCCGTACGCCCCGGCGCCGAAGAACAGCGGGGCCCAGATCGCGTTCAGCACGAGCTGCACCACCCAGGCCCAGACCGCGGGGCCGAACCCGGCCCGGCGCCAGACCAGCCAGCCGGCGATCGCGATGAGCACGTAGAGCACGGTCCAGACCGGGCCGAACAGCCACGACGGCGGCGCCCAGGCGGGCTGCTCCAGGCTCTGGTACTCGGCGGAGGTGCCCTGGACACCCAGCCCGCCGATCGCGGCGGCGGTGAAGGTGGCGGCGCCGAAGGCGAGCAGCGCCAACCACGTGCGGGCGCCTGTGGTACGCCGGGCGGCACTCTGCGACATCTCCATGGTCGAGATGTTTCCGCTCGACCGGCCCGGCAAACGCCCGGGAGCCGCCGGGCGCGGAAAAGCCGGGGTCACCCGGCCCGGGTGTTCCGGTCCGGCAGGACGGAACACCCGGGCCGGGTGACCCCGGCGGGTACGGGAACCGCTGTTACGTGTTGAAGATGCTGACGCCACCCGGGCCGACCAGCAGGCCGACGACGATGAGGACGATGCCCCAGAGGATCTGCCGGCGGAACAGGGCGAGAATTCCGGCGACCACCAGTACGACTGCGAGAATCCAGAGAATCAGCTCCATGTCGGCTGAATACCCGGCCGCCCGATACCGGAAACCTCCCGGTCAGTCGAGCTGATCACCGCCCAGGTGGAAGACGCTGTACGCCTGTTTGATCACCGGGTGGGCCACGTTGCGGACCCGTACCCCGCCCGGTGTGGTACCGCGCTCGGTGCCGTGGTGGGCGTGCCCGTGCAGCGCCAGCGCGGTGGGGGCGGAGTCGATCGCCTGGCCGAGCTGGTAGCAGCCGAGGAACGGGTAGATCTCCAGCGGCTCGCCGGCGAGCGTGTCCGGCACGGGGGAGTAGTGGGTGAGCGCGACGAGCGCGTCGCACTCCAGCGAGAGCAGCGCGCCGGTGAGTGCGTCGGCGCTCTCCCGGGTGGTCCGTACGAACGCCTTCATCTCCGGCTCGCCGAAGTCGCTGGCGCACCGCCCGGCGAACCCGCCGCCGAACCCCTTCACGCCGGCCACCCCGAGCCGCCCGCCGGGGGTCTCCACCACCGTGCCGGTGCCCTCCAGCACCGTGATCCCGGCGTCCTCCAGCACCTTCACCACCTGCGGCACCTCGTCGCACTGGTGGTCGTGGTTGCCGAGCACGGTGATCACCGGTACGCCGAGGTCGCCGAACTCCTGGGCCACGCACCGCGCCTCGGCCTCGGTGCCGTGCCGGGTCAGGTCACCGGCGAGCAGCAGCACGTCGGCGCAGCCGGGCAGCTCCTCCAGCGCCGGACGGAACCGGCCCACCACGTCCTGGTCCAGATGCACGTCGCCCACGGCGGCGATCCGGATCACCATCGAACCTCCCTCACGGCAACTCCTCGACCTGGGTGGGCGCCTGCGTGCGGATCACCCCGATGTCGCTGGTCACGGGCGTGTCCGGGAAGCGCTCGGCCACCCGGCGCAGGATCTCCTCCCGCCGGTGCGGGCTCTCCACCTCGCCGTAGAGCACCAGCCCGTTCTCCCGCCGCACCACGGTGATGCCCTGCTCGGCCACCGTCGGGTCCTCGGCCAGCATGCTCTGGATCTCCGCCTCGACGTACTCGTCGGGGGGAATGTCGCCGGACAGTCCGGTCACAGGGTCTCCCTTCCTCCGGGCGCGCCGCCGGGCAGCACGTCCAGCCGGTCGAGCAGCACCAGGAACGCCTCGGCGTACGGCGAGTGCTGCGTCTCCTTCCGTACCCGTTCCCAGTCGATCTGTTCCCGCAGCGAGCGGGCCAGCGGCAGGGCCCGGGCGAAGTCGCAGTAGTGCTGGGAGAAGCTGAGCAGCTTGTGCACCATGAGCTGGCTGGCCGAGAGCACCGGCATGTGGATCGCGTCGACCGGGCGCACGATCGTGTCGGCGAACGTCTCCTCGGTGACCGGGGTCTCCACCGGCCGGTGGATCAGGTCCACCATCCGGTCCTCGTCGTAGACCTTGACCAGCCAGTCCTCCGGCGGGCGCTCGGCGGTGAAGCCGGCCTCGACCAGCGCCTCCAGCGCCCGTTCCACGTCCGCCTCGCGGAGCAGGAAGTCCACGTCGTGGTCGCTGGAGTGGCCGCCGTGCGCGTACACCGCGAAGCTGCCACCGAGTGCGAACGGGATGTCGGACTGTTTGAGCACGGCGGCGACCTTCTTCAGCGTGTGCACCAGGGTCTCGTCCCCGCGCTCGGCCATCTGCGGCTCCCTCGTCGTCATTGGGCGGTGGGACCACGATGCGTACCCGGCGGACGCTCCGGTCACACCTGTTGCGGCGCGATCGGCCCGTCAGGGCAGGAAAGCGACATACGGGCCGGTGTGAGCATCGGTCGGATAACCTCGGGAGGGTGGCCAGCTCACTGCGGACGCGGCGGGGCAGGGCCCGACTGCGTGCCGTCGCCCTGATCGGCATCGACGGCTCGGGTAAGACCACTCAGGCCCACCGGCTCGCCGAGGCGCTCACCGCCGCCGGCCTTCCGGCCACGTACCACCGCAACGCCGGTGGCCGGCGCTGGCTCGGCCGCATCGCGCAGCGGCTCGGCCGTCCGGACGCGCAGCGGCTCGTCGGGCGCGACGGCCTGCTCGTGGTCGAGTCGGTGCTGCGCTGGCTGGCCATCGCGCTCGCGCTGCTCAGCTGCCTGGTGACCGGCCGGACCGCGGTGATGGACAGGTGGTCGGCCTGCCAGTACGCCAGCATCCGGGCGCACGGCGGACAGCGGTGGGAGCGGCTGGCCCGGGCCGGGTACCGGATCTTCCCGGCGCCGAGGGTGACGTTCCTGCTCACCGTCGACCCCGCCGAGGCGTACCGGCGGATCGAACGGCGCGGCACCGACCACGAGACGATGGCGTGGCTCACCGCCGCGGACGCCGCCTACCGCGAGCTGCCGGAGTACGGCGGCTTCGTGGTGGTGGACGGCAACGGCCCGCCGGAGGAGGTGGCCCGCCGGATCCGGGCGCACCTGAGCGAGTGGCTGCCCGACGACCCGTCCGCCGGTCCCGGTCCGACGCCGGCCGGTGGCGCCGGGCGGGACGGGCCGGTGCCGGTTCAGGCCCGCCCGTAGACCGGGATGCTCGCGCCGCTGGTGGGCGCGGACTCGGGGGAGGCCAGGAAGCGGATCACCGCGGCGATCTCGGCCGGCGGCACCCAGCGTGCATGGTCGGCGTCGGGCTGGGCGGCGCGGTTGGCCGGGGTGTCGATGACGCTCGGCAGTACCGTGTTGCACCGCACGCCGCGCTGCCGGTACTCGACCGCCACCGTCTCGGCGAACGCCCGTACCGCCGCCTTGGCGGTGGCGTAGCCGGAGGCGCCGGGGAACGGCGAGAGCGCCGCCCGGGCCGAGACGCAGACCACCGCGCCGTCGCCGGACGCCACGAGGTGCGGCAGCGCGGCCCGGGTGACCAGGTACGTGGGGCGCAGGTTGAGCCGCAGCATCCGTTCGAAGTCCTCGACCGGGGTCTCGTGCACCAGGCCGCCGGCGGCGTACCCGCCGACGAGGTTGACCACCGCGCGCAGCGGCGCGGCCGGCTCGGCGGTCGCCGCCTCGACCGCCCGCGCGGCCCCCTCGGGCGTCAGCAGGTCGGCCACGACCCGGACCGGGCCGTCGTCCGCCCCGGGCTCCCGCTGGGGTACGACCACCCGCCAACCCGCGTCGAGGAAGGCGGCGGTGACCGCGCCGCCGAGCCCACCCGTGCCTCCGGTCACCAGCACCGTGCGTTCCGTCATGGACACACACGCTAGCCAACCGTCGCGCCGACCGACCGGTGACCCGCACGGGCCGTCCGGCCCGCCCGGCCGAGGCCGACCAGGCAGGACCTGCCGCGCGACGGCGGACCGGCACGTCGGGCGGCAGGAGTGACTCGACCGGACCGGATGAGGCAGTGGGGCTGCGACAATGGGATCCTTGGCCCGGGGGCGGGTACGGAAGACAGTAAATTTCCCGATACGCGGTGTCATGGTTGACGCTCACGCCTCGTGAAAGTAAGTTTCATCCGTGGCGAAGAGTCCGAAGATTTCTGCGAGTCACGAGCCCGGTGGACTGATCGTCCACATCAGCGGCCTGCTGCCCTCGCTGTCCCCGGCCGAACAGCGGGTGGCCCGGCTGGTCGTCGCCGATCCGGCGGATGCGGCCCGGCGCACGATCACCGACCTCGCCACCGCCGCCGAGACGTCCGAGGCGACGGTGATCCGCTTCTGCCGCTCGGTCGGCATGGACGGCTACCCGCAGCTGCGGATCCGGCTCGCCGCCGAGGCCGCCCGCCGGGTCGAGCCGCCGGACGCGCGGGTGGTCGGCGGCGACATCCCGCCGGGCGCGGATCTCGCCCAGATCATCGCCACGATCGCGTTCAACGACGCCCGGGCCGTCGAGGAGACTGCCGAGCAGCTCGACCCGGCGGTCTGCGAGCAGGTGGTCGAGGCGATCACCGCGGCCGGCCGGATCGACGTCTACGGCGCGGGCGCCAGCGGTTTCGTCGCCTCCGACTTCCAGCAGAAGCTGCACCGCATCGGCCGCATCGCGTTCTACTTCCCGGACGTGCACACCGCGCTCACCTCCGCCGCCCTGCTGGGCCGCGGCGACGTCGCGGTCGGCATCTCGCACACCGGCACCACCTCCGACGTCATCGAGGTGCTGGAGCAGGCGCGGGCGCGCGGCGCCACCACAGTGGCGCTCACCAACTTCCCGCGCTCGCCGATCACCGAGGTCGCGGACCACGTGCTCACCACCGCCGCCCGGGAGACGACCTACCGCTCCGGCGCGACAGCGAGCCGGCTGGCCCAGCTCACAGTGGTCGACTGCCTCTTCGTCGGGGTGGCCGCCCGCAGCCGGGCCCGCACGAAGAAGGCCCTGGAGGCCACCGCCGAGGCGGTCCAGTCGCACCGGGTCGGTCCCGGGCGGAGGCGGGGATGACGGCGGGTCGGGTGGAGCGGGACGGCGTGGCGGCGGTACGGCCGGTGGTGCGCGTCGGCGCGCCGACCGAGCGGCGCAACCCGCACAGCGTCGACCTCGACCTGATGTCCACCCGGGACGTGCTCACGGTCATCAACGAGGCGGACCGGCGCGTACCGGCCGCCGTCGCCGCGGTGCTGGACGAGATCGCCGAGACGGTCGACCTGGCCGTGGCCGCGCTGCGCGACGGGCACCGCGTGCACTACTTCGGCGCCGGCACCTCCGGGCGCCTCGGCGTGCTCGACGCCGCCGAGCTGGCGCCCACGTTCAACTCGCCGCGGCACTGGTTCTGCTCGCACCTCGCGGGCGGCCCGGAGGCGATGTGGCGCGCCGTCGAGGACGCCGAGGACGACGAGCGCGGTGGCGCCGCCGACGCCGCCGAGTGCGTACGCCCCGGCGACCTCGTGGTGGGCCTCGCGGCCAGCGGGCGCACCCCGTACGTCCTCGGGGCGCTCGCCGCGTCCCGGGCGCAGGGGGCCGGTACGGTGCTGCTCTGCGCGAATCCGGAGGCCGAGGCCGCCGCGTCGGTGGACGTCTTCATCGGTGTGGACACCGGACCGGAGGTGGTCACCGGGTCGACCCGGATGAAGGCCGGCACGGCGCAGAAGCTGGTGCTCAACACGTTCTCCACGGCCGTGATGGTGCGTCTGGGCCGGGTCTACTCGAACCTCATGATCGACATGGTGGCGACGAACGCCAAACTGCGCGGCCGCATGATCTCGATTCTCGTGGAGGCCACCGGCTGCGCCGAGGAGGTGTGCCGGGTCGCCCTGCGGGAGGCCGACGGCGACCTCAAGACCGCGCTCGTGGCTCTGGTGTCCGGCGCCGAGGTGCCCGCCGCCCGGGCCGCGCTGGCCCGCTCCGCCCACCAGGTACGCGGCGCGCTCGCCCTGCTCGCCTCCTGACGTCTCCGGCCTCGCCGCGAGCCCGGCCCGTCCCGGTCCGTCCCGCCCCGTCCGCCCGATCCACCCGCCCGGCGCATCCGCCCGGCGGGTGCGACGCGTATCACGTGCGGGAGGGGGACGACTCCTCCGGCACGGATTGTTCAACGAGGCGGAGGGTAATCCTTGAGCATGGCTGAACCGACCGGTCCCCAGGCGCGTATCTCGCAGTGACCAGGATCGCAACGACTCGGTGACGCGGCTCGCTGTGTTCATGGAACAGGCAATGGTGCCATTCCATGGGCGAACGGCGATTTCGCAGCTCCGGTATGCGCCGAAAACGGCGCCCACGAGCCGCCCGAACCGGGCCGGTAACAGGAAACATGGACCGGGCTCTCAGCTACTACTCAGGCATTCGTGACAGTTTCGACTCACGACATGGAATCCCCGACGCGTCACATCTGTTGTGTAGGTGTCAGCACCTACGGGCACAGCGGAGGTTACGGGGAGGGCTGATGAACGTGGGGATGGCAAGGAACCGGGCAACCGGCGCGAGCGAGGGGACCGTGGCAATCGTGGACAAGAACATCGGCATGCGTACCGACGAGGTCGCCGAGGAGCGGGACCTGGTCGGCGTCTACCTGCACGAGATCTCCCGGACGCCGCTGCTCGACGCCGCCCGGGAGGTCGACCTCTCCAAGGCGATCGAGGCCGGCCTCTACGCCGAGCACCTGCTCGACGAGGACCGGATCCCCGAGGGCGCCGACCGGGAGGACCTGGAGCGGCTGGTCGTCGAGGGTGAGCGCGCGAAGGACCTGTTCATCCGCGCGAACCTGCGACTGGTCGTGTCGATCGCCCGGCGCTACGTGCGCTCCGGGATGCCCATGCTGGACCTGATCCAGGAGGGCAACACCGGCCTGGTCCGGGCGGTCGAGAAGTTCGACTACGAGCGCGGATTCAAGTTCTCCACCTACGCGACCTGGTGGATCCGTCAGGCCATCAGCCGGGCGATCGCCCAGCAGGAGCGGACCGTACGGCTGCCCGTGCACCTGGTCGAGGACGTCAACCGGATGCGCAACGTGGCCCGCCAGCTCACCCGTGAGCTGGGCAGCGACCCGGAGCCGGAGCAGATCGCGACCGCGCTCGGCGTCACCGTCGAGCGGGTGAACGAGCTGGTCCGCTGGTCGCAGGACACCGTCTCGCTGGACACCCCGGTGGGCGACGACGGCGACACCAACCTCGGTGACCTGGTCGCCGACAGCGACGCGCCGTCGCCGGAGGAGATTGTGCTCACCGGCCTGGAGCGGCAGCGGATCGAGGGTCTGCTCAACCACCTCGACGACCGTTCCGCCGGCATCATGCGGGCCCGGTACGGCCTGGAGGACGGGCGCGAGCACTCGCTGACCGAGGTCGCGTCGCGGTTCTCGCTCTCCCGGGAGCGCATCCGCCAGCTGGAGATCCAGGCTCTCGGCCGGCTGCGTGAGCTGGCTCGCGCGGAGGGGCTCCAGGCGGCCTGACCTGGTAACAATGAACGGCGAACGGCCGGCGTCCGACAGGGGGACGCCGGCCGTTCGCCGTCTTCGCGGTGCTCAGACCCGGCCGTAGCCGGCGATCGTCATGATGTTCATGCCGCGCTTGCTGACGTTGCGTCCGGCGCTGGGCGCGTCGATGATCTGGCCGTTGCCGACGTAGAGCGCCACGTGCCCGAGCCCGGAGTAGAACACCAGGTCACCCGGTTGCAGCTGGCTGCGGCTGATCCGCGTGGTGGCCCCCCACTGCTGCGCCGCGCTGTGCGGCAACGACTTCCCGGCGGCCCGCCAGGCGGCGAGCGTCAGACCGGAGCAGTCGTAGCTGCCGGGGCCGTCCTGGCCGTAGCCGTAGGGCTTGCCGACCGCACCGTAGGCGTATCGCACCGCCGTGCCGGCGTCGCCGGAGACGGCCGGCGGCTTGCCCGCCGAGCTGGGGTTGCCGGGTGCCTCCGTGGCCCGCCCGTACGCCTTGCGCCGCATCTCGTAGAGGTCGGACAGGTCCGCCTCGATCCGCGTCTTCGCGGACTTGAGCTGCTTGGCCTGCGCCGCCTCCCGGGCGAGCGTGACGTCCAGCGCGGTCTTCTGGTCGATCAGCCGCTTCTGGTCGGCGGTGAAGCTGTTGATGGTGCGCTGCCGCTGGCGGGTGAGCTGGTCGAGCGTGCCCAGCCGCTCCGGCAGGGTGGCCTGGCCGCCCGGGTCCAGCAGGGCCGCCGCGGTGCGCATGCCACCGGTCTTGTACGCCGTCGCGGCCAGTACGGCCACATCGGCGCGGCTGCGTTCGGCCTGTTCCTGCAGCGGCCCGATGCGGGCCTCCAACTTGGCCGCGGTGGCCTTGTTGGCCTTGATGTCCTCGTTGAGCTTGTTGTAGGACTCGACGATTCGCTCCAGCTCAGTCGAGGACTTCTCGATCTGCTTCGTCAGCTCGGCGGGGGTCGGCTCGGCCCGGGCCACCTGCGCCGGGGCGAGCAGCGCGGCCGATAGGCCGGCCACCGCCAGCGAGCGGAGCAGCATCCGTAAGGACGACAAGAGCGGAAAGCTCCTCTCCCACCGGTCGCCGGGCGCGTTCGCGACCCGGCGACACCGGCCCGGGGCCGTCCGGGTGGACGGCTGTCGACCGGGCCGACCTGGACAACCTAACCCGTGATCGCAGTAGCCGGGAGTTCAAGCAGGGGCGAAAGTTGGCAAAGTGGCGGAAAGTGATGAGGGGGAGCCGGTGGGTGGATGAGGCGACTCGCCCGATTCGTCGTTCTGGGCGGATGTCGCCAGGCCACGCCAGGCGAAGTCATGACAAAGACGGAAATCATTCTCTGTTTCCGGCGGGCGCGCGCGGGCCGGTCAACCCGCGACAGGCGAAACCCCGAGGTCAGGTGGCGCGAGGCAAACACAATGAAGCCCGGACGGGAAATCCCACCACGGGATCCCTGCTCCCGGGAGGCCGCCGTGCAGACCGACCGCTCCGCCACCCAGCCGCCCCGCTCGCCGCGACCGGCCGGACCCAGGCTGCTCTACGCCCGGCCCGGCATCGTGGTCACCGCCGAGCGCTTCACCGTCGGCCGCAACACCTGGCCGGTGGCCGAGATCACCCAGCTCCGGATCGACCGCGGGCCGCACGACCGGCTCGCGATCCGGGCCGTCGCCGTGTCCGCCGCGATGATCGCCGCGGTCGGCCTGCTGCTCGGCTTCACCGGCGGCCTGCACCGGCTCACCGCCGGGGCGTACCTCCTGCTCGGCGCCGTCGGGCTGGTGCCGATGCTGCTGGTGCTGATCGGCGACCGCGTACGGCCCCCGGCGCACGAGCTGTGGGGCCGGGTGCGGGGCACCGAGGTGCTGCTGTTCAGCAGCGACGACGAGCGGCAGTTCGGCCAGGTCGCCCGCGCGCTGGGGCGGGCCCGGGAGGCGGCGCGGCTGGGCGGCTGGGCCGACCCGCCGGCGGCCGAGCCGTGGCGGCCGGCCCGGTGACGGGCGGTCAGCCCGCTACCGGCTCCGGCGTACGCGGCCGGGCCTCGGCGGCCACCCAGTGGCTCACCCGACGCTCGGCGTAGAACGAGACGAACGGCACGGTGCCGGCGAGCATCACCAGCAGCATCCGCTTCAGCGGCCAGTTCGCCCGGCGGGACAGGTCGAACGTGAGCGCCAGATAGAGCATGTACAGCCAACCGTGCGCCACGCCGACCACGCCCACCACGCTCGGGTTGTCGAAGCCGTACTTCAGCGGCATGCCGATCAGGACCAGCACCACGAGCGCCACGCCCACGATCCAGGCGATCACGCGGTACCGGGTAAGGGCTCCGCCCACCGTCGTCCGTCCTTCCGCACCGGCCTCAGCCGGGATAGTCGCCGGGCCGGGCGCCCGGATTGGCGTTCAACCAGGATAGGTAGCTGTTGTACGCGGCGAGCTCCGCGTCGTCCGCCCCGTCGGCCGGGGCGGCCGGCGCCCGCACGACGCGCACCGGCCGGCGTACCGCAGGGGTGGTGGCGACCGGCGCGGCGCCGGCGGCCGCCGACGGTGCCGGATCGGCCGCCGGCTGCGCGTCGCCCGGCGGCGTCGCCCGCAGCGTCTGGCGGACCTCACGCCACCAGACGAAGATCACGAAACCGGCGAACACCGGCCACTCGATCGCGTAACCGAAGCTGATCGCGTTTCCCCCGGCGGCGCGGGTGACCTGCCACCAGCCCATGCCGAGGCAACCCGCCACCAGCACGACCATGGCCACGTGGCGGACGATCCACGCCGGTGTCCAGAGCCGTTCCATGCCGACGAGAGTACCGGGACTCCCGGGTGTCTCCGACACGGCGTCGTAGTCCGGGCGGTGGTTTGGTGACACGCCCGGTGGGCATCCGAACAGGTGCCAACCCGAACGAGACGAGGGGGCGACGATGACCGAATCGGTACGCCGGGACGCGAGCCCGGAACAGCGGGTCGCGGAGTGGGACGGCGATCACGCCCGCACCGTCGACGGCGATCAGCTCGGGGTGGACCCGGTGGAGCTGGGCGACGAGGACCTGGTCCGGGAGATGCAGAGCCTGCACCGCACCCGGCTGGACACGCTGCGCCACGCCACCGACTCGGCGCTCGCCAACCACCTGCGGCGCACCGCCGAACTGGAGACGGAGTACCTGGCCCGGCACCCCGGCCGGGAGGTCGACCCGAGCCGGCTGCGGGACGCCTGATGGCCAGCCACGCCGAGCGCGGCATGTCCGCGCCGCCGGAGGTGGTGTTCAACACCGCCACTGATCCGGACCGCTCCTCGGCCTGGCTGCCCGAGCGGCTGCGCAACTCCGGCACCTGCCGGGTGGAGGTCGTCGACGCCGACGACATGCGGGCCCGGTGGAGCGCCGCGGACTGGTCCGCCGAGATCGACGTGGAGCCGGCCGGCGCGGGCGGCGCCCGGGTGCGGCTGGACCTGGCCGGGCCGGACCACGACCTGGCCGACGAGATCCTGGCCAACCTCGACCGCGAGGTGGCCGACAACCTGACCGCCGGCTGAGCCCGGCCCGCACGACGAGCACGAGGAGGCCGGGTTGACCGGGAGTGGCCTGAAGCAGAAGGTGGCGCGCCTGCGCCAGGCGTACGCGCCGCACGAGCATCGGCCGCTGGAGGGCTACCTGAAGGCGATGGGCACGTACGCGGGGGTGACGGCCGCGCTCGTCGGCCTGGTCCGGGCGACCGGCCGGCCGGTGCCCGAGCGGCCCACGCCAGCGGACGTGGTGCTGCTCTCGATCGCCACGCACAAGCTCAGCCGGCTGCTGTCCAAGGATGCGATCACCAGCCCGCTGCGGGCGCCGTTCACCCGCTACGACCACCCGATCGGCAGCGGCGAGGTGATGGAGCAGGTCCGCGACGAGGGCAGCCCGACCCGGCACGCGCTCGGCGAGCTGGTGAGCTGCCCGTTCTGCCTGGCGGTCTGGGTGGCCACCGGGCTCACCGGCGGCCTGGTCCTGGCGCCCCGGCTGACCCGGCTGGTCGCCACCGCGCTGACCGCGGTGGCCGCCTCCGACTTCCTCCAGATGGGGTACGCGGTCGCCCAGCAGGCGGCCGAGGGCGGTCGCCACGAGGCGTGACACGCGGACACGAAGGGGGCCGGCGCGCGGGCGCCGGCCCCCTTTCGTCTGTCTCCACCGTCAGGTGGGGGTGGTGCCGTGGTCCTCGCCGGCCCAGCCGCGCGACGCCTCCGGCTCCCGCTCGTCCTCGTCCTCGCCGGTGACGACGTCCCGGTCCACGGCGGTCCGGTCGTGCTCGTTGGCGAAGTCCGGCTCCGGCAGCGTGTCGACGCCCTCCGGGGGCTGGCCGAGCGCCGCCAGGTGCTCGTGCTCGCGGTCGTGGTGGGTCATCTCGCGTCCTCTCGTCGGCGGGGGGCTCAGGCGACCGTGCCGCCCAGCAGATCGGCCGCCTCGTCCGCCGCGTACTCGCCCTGGGGGAGCGCGGCGATCCGGGTGAGCAGCTCCGCGGGGAGTTCGGCGGCCACCGCCCGGCGGTAGATGTCCGCCTGGGTGATTCGCTCCTGGCCGTGGTAGATGTCGTCGAGCAGGTCGTCGAGCGGCCGCGTGTCGGGCTGCTCGGTCACGGGCGCGTCATCGGTCACGCCGACCACCTACCCGGCACCGAACCGGTCAAACTCGCCCCAACCCCGCTCAGGCCCGGGCCGGGAGCGTGGCCCGGCGGGCCCGGACGGCCTGGGCCAGGTGCTCCAGCACCTCGGCCGTGGTGTCCCAGCCGATGCAGGCGTCGGTGACCGACTGGCCGTACGTCAGCTCCCGGGTCGGGTCCAGGTCCTGCCGGCCGGGCACCAGGAAGCTCTCCAGCATGATGCCGGCGATCCCGCGCTGACCGGCGGCGAGCTGGGCGGCCACGTCGGCGGCGACCAGCGGCTGGTTGCGGTGGTCCTTGCCGCTGTTGGCGTGGCTGGCGTCGACCACCACCCGCTCCGGCAGGCCCGCCGCCCGCAGCAGCTCCAGCGCCCCGGCCACCGACTCCGCGTCGTAGTTCGGCCGGCCGCCCCCGCCGCGCAGCACCAGGTGCCCGTCCGCGTTGCCCCGGGTGTGCATGATCGCCGGGGTGCCGGAGACGTCGATGCCGGGGAACACGTGCGGCACCCCTGCTGCCCGGATCGCGTCCACGGCGGTGGCGATGCTGCCGTCCGGGCGGTTCTTCATGCCGATCGGCATGGACAGCCCGGAGGCGAGCTGCCGGTGCACCTGGCTCTCCACCGTCCGCGCGCCGATCGCGCCCCAGGCCACCGTGTCCGCGATGTACTGCGGGGTGATCGGGTCGAGGAACTCGCAGCCCACCGGCAGGCCCAGCCGCAGCACGTCGAGCAGGAGCGCCCGCGCGGTACGCAGACCGGTGTTCACGTCGCCGGAGCCGTCCAGCGCCGGATCGTTGATCAGGCCCTTCCAGCCCACAGTCGAACGCGGCTTCTCGAAGTAGACACGCATCACCACGAGCAGGTCGTCGGCGACCCGGGCGGCGGCCTCGCGCAGCCGGCCCGCGTACTCCAGGGCGGCGGCCGGGTCGTGCACGGAGCAGGGGCCGACGACGACGAGCAGCCGGTCGTCGGCGCGGTCCAGCACCCGGCCGACGGCACGGCGGCCCGCCACGACGGCCTCGGCCAGCGGGGTCTCGAGCGGCAGGTGGTGGTGCAGCAGGGCCGGGGTGGTCAGCGGCACCACACGGTCGATGCGCTGGTCGATGACCCGATGGGCGTCCTGGGACGTGGTCACGGTGGGGATTCCTTCCGCCGACCGTGCCCCCGTGCCGGGTCCGGGGGATCGAGCCGGCTGCTCGCATACGAAAGGGCAGGGAAAAGAATCCCTGCCCGGCCGGCTCGAAGAGGTAAGTGACGTCAGCTCATGGTCGAGTCACCGGCTCCTCCAGCCGGCTGCCTAAACCATCGATACGACCGCGTCACGTCGGCCAGCGTACCCGACGCGCGGCGGAAAGCCCGCTGTCGTTCCGAAGTGCGGAACGCGGGGTATGTGATCGGCATGACCACGAGCCATGACCCGAGCGACCAGGAACGGATCGAGTCCCGAGCGCATCTGCTGCCGGAGGAGGCGGCGGCGGGCAGCGACGACGCCGAGGCGCAGGCCGACGCGATCCTCACCGAGTCCGACATCCGCGAGGCGGACCAGAACGCCGCCCCCGACACGGTGCTGGAGCACCGCACCTCCGAGCAGACCGTCACCCCCGTCGAGCCGCCCGACTGAGCCCGGCGCCCCGGGCCCGGCGGGAACCCCGGTAACTGTCGTCCCGCAGCCGGGCCAGCGGGCCGGCCAGACGCAATCCCGGCGGCACGTTGCCGATCGGGTCGAACGCGAGCGCGGCGTCCTCGGCGGCGCCGCGCTCGTCGTCGAGGCGTACCTCGCCGAACGGCCGCCACCGGCCCACCGCCGAGGCGACCGCCAGCACCAGCCGGGGCTCGTCTGCCGCGACCGCCGCGCCCACCCCGGCCAGGCCGCGACCCAGGTCGGGTGACTCCGGGTCGGCCAGCACGGCCAGGAACAGCCGCCGCCCGCCGGCCCGGAACGGCATGATCGACGTGTACGTCCCGGTGAAGCGCCGCCGGGGCAGCGGCAGGTTCCGCAGCACCGGCGCGGCGCCGCTGGAACTCCACAGCAGGTCCACCGGCGGCTCCGGGTCGCGGTGCAGCCGTACCGCCACGCCCAGCACGTCCGGCCAGCCACCCGGCGTCGGCACGCCCTTGGACAGGCGGATCGTGGCCGGCCACCGGCCCGGCAGGTCGAGCAGCGGCACCCCGGTCGGCGGTCCCGGCGTACCCCAGATCCGGGTCTCGCTGGCGAACGTGCGCCCGGCCGGGTGCAGCAGCCGGGCGTGCCGGAGCCGGGCCAGCGCGGCGGCGGCGCGCTCGACGGCGGAGGGTGTGGTGGCGGCCATGCCCGCACGGGTACCCCGGCGCGCACCGACGATGCTCCGGCGCGCGTGTCACCTTTCCGCCGCCGGGATCGGATAGCGTCGTCTCATGCCCGACAGCGGTTTCCCCTGGCCGATCGAGACGACCCGACTGGACAACGGCCTGCGCGTGGTGGTGAGCGAGGACCGCACCGCCCCGGCCGTGGCGGTCAACCTCTGGTACGACGTGGGCTCACGCCACGAGCCGGCGGGACAGACCGGCTTCGCCCACCTCTTCGAGCACCTCATGTTCGAGGGCTCGGTGAACGTGGCGAAGACCGAGCACATGAAGCTGATCCAGGGCGCGGGCGGCTCGCTCAACGCGACCACCAACCCGGACCGGACCAACTACTTCGAGACGGTCCCGGCCGAGCACCTGGAACTGGCGCTCTGGCTGGAGGCCGACCGGATGGGCGGGCTGGTGCCGGCGCTGACCCAGGAGACGCTGGACAACCAGCGCGACGTGGTGAAGAACGAGCGCCGCCAGCGCTACGAGAACGTGCCGTACGGCGACGCGTGGCTGCGCCTGCTGCCGCTGCTCTACCCGCCGGGCCACCCGTACCACCACGCCACGATCGGGTCGATGGCCGACCTGAACGCCGCCGACCTGGCCACCTTCCAGGAGTTCCACAGCACCTACTACGCGCCGAACAACGCGGTCCTCACCGTGGTCGGCGACACCGAGGCGGCGGAGGTGTTCGGGCTCGCCGACAAGTACTTCGGCGGCCTGGCCGCGCGGGCCGACATCCCGGCCGCGCCGGACGGCCGCACCGTGCCCGCCACCGGCAGCCCGGCGGTGGAGACGGTCACCGCCGACGTGCCCGCCCCCCGCGTCTACGTCGCGCACCGCACCCACCCGTTCGGCACCCAGGGGTACGACGTGACGACGGTGCTGGCCACGGTGCTCGGCAGCGGCCGGGGCAGCCGGCTCTACCAGCGACTCGCCGACGGTGAGCGGATCGCCCAGCCGGACCTGGTCGGCGCGTACGGGGTGGACCTGGCGCACGCGCCCGCCCCGCTGATCGCCACCGCCACGGCCCGGCCCGGGGTGAGCGCCGAGCGGCTGCGCGACGGGCTCGCCGACGTGGTCGACGAACTGGCCACCGTGCCGGTGACCGCCGCCGAGCTGGACCGCGCCAAGGCGCTGCTGAGCACCATGTGGTGGCGGCAGATGTCCACCGTGGACGGACGGGCGGACACGCTCGGCCGGTACGCCACCCAGTTCGGCGACCCGGCCCGCGCGGCCGACCGGCTGCCGGCCTGGCTCGCGGTGACCGCGGAGCAGATCGCCGAGCAGGCCGCCGAGCTGCTCGGCGCCGCCGACCGGGTGATCCTGTCCTACCTGCCCGAGGAGAAGTGATGTCGCTGATCGCCACCCGTCCCGGCCCCGGCGCCGCCCGCGCCTACCGGTTCCCGCAGGTGGTCCGGCGGACGGTGGCCGGCGGTCAGGTGGTCGCCGCGCACCTGCCCGGGCAGAATCTCGCCGTCGCGCTGCTGCTGCTCGACGGCGGCGCGGGCCGGGAGCCGGTCGGCAAGGAGGGCCTCGGCGCGGTGCTGGCGAAGGCGCTGGAGGAGGGCACCGCGCAGCGGGACGCCACCGCGTACGCGCTGGCCATCGAGGCGCTCGGCACCGAGCTGTCGACCGGGCTGGACTGGGACTCGTTCCAGGTGAGCGTGCAGGTGCCGGTGGACCGGCTGACCGCCGCCGTGGAGCTGCTGGCCGAGGCGGTCCGTACGCCCCGGCTCGACCCGGCCGACGTGCGGCGGGTCCGCGACGACGAGGCGACGGCGCTGCGGATGGACTGGGCCAACCCCGGCCCGCGCGCCGACGCGGTGCTGCGGGCCGATCTGTTCGGCGCGCAGCACCGGTGGGGCCGCCCGCTCTACGGCGACCCGGACAGCGTGGCCGCGCTGGAGGTGGACGACGTCACCGTCTTCCACTCGGAGTGGTTCATCCGCCCCGGCACGCTCGTCGTCGCCGGTGACCTGGAGCGGATCGACCTGGACGCGCTCGCCGCGACGGCGTTCGCCGGGGCCGGCGGCGGCCCGGTGGAACGCGGCGGTCCGATCGACGTGCCGCTGGCCGGGCAGCGCCGGATCATCCTGGTGGACCGGCCCGGCTCGGTGCAGTCGACGCTGCGGCTGGGCCACCCGTCCCCGCACCGCGCCCACCCGGACCACGTGCCGATGACGCTCGCCGGCACCGTGCTCGGCGGCGCGTTCACGTCCCGGCTCAACCACCTGATCCGCGAGGTACGCGGGTACACATACGGGATCCGGGGCGACTTCGCCTCGTCCCGGCGGTTCGGCCGGTTCGCCGTCAGCTCCGGCGTGCAGACCGCGGTGACCGCCCCGGCGCTCGTCGAGTCGGTGGGCGAGATCTCGCGTACCCGGCTCACCGGCGTCACCGAGGACGAGCTGGAGGTGGCGCGTTCCTGGCGGGCCGGGCAGCTCTCGGTCGAGTTGCAGAGCCCTCGAGCCATCGCCGCGGCCCTGACCACGCTCGTCGTGCACGACCTGCCGGACGACTACCACGCGCGGCTGCGTGAGCAACTGCTCGCGGCGACCGTCGAGGACGTCTCCGCCGCCGCGGCGACCTACCTGCACCCCGAGTCGCTGACCATGGTGATCGAGGGGGACGCGGCGGTCATCCGGGACGAGCTGGTCGCCAGCGGTCTCGGTGAGGTGGTCGACCACACCTGACCGGACGGGGCGGCGGGCCTGTGATTCCCGTCGCCCCGCATCCGTGCGGTGGGAAACGTTTCCCACCCGCGCCGCCCGGCTGGGTAGCCTCGCGGGCATGAGGATCGGCATTGTGGGAGCCACCGGCCAGGTCGGTGGCGTCATGCGGCAGGTGCTGGCGGAGCGCGAGTTCCCGGCGGAGCAGGTGCGCCTGTTCGCCTCGGCCCGGTCGGCCGGGCGCACGCTGCCCTGGCGCGACGGCGAGGTCACCGTGGAGGACGCGGCCACCGCGGACTACCGCGGCCTGGACATCGTGCTCTTCTCGGCGGGCAAGGGCACCGCGAAGGAGCTGGCTCCCCGGGTCGCGGAGGCCGGCGCCGTGGTGATCGACAACTCCTCGGCGTTCCGGATGGACCCGCAGGTGCCGCTGGTGGTGGCCGAGGTCAACCCGCACGCGATCGCGGACCGCCCGAAGGGCATCGTGGCCAACCCGAACTGCACCACGATGGCCGCCATGCCGGTGCTGCGCCCGCTGCACGACGAGGCCGGGCTGGTCAGCCTCGTCGTCGCCACCTACCAGGCGGTCTCCGGCGCCGGCCTGGCCGGCGTGGCGGAACTGGACGAGCAGGTCCGCAAGGTGGCCGAGGACGCCGCCGGGCTCGCCTTCGACGGCGGCGCGGTGGAGTTCCCGGCGCCGCGCTCGTTCGCCCGCCCGATCGCCTTCAACGTGCTCCCGCTCGCCGGCTCGATCGTCGACGACGGCTCCTTCGAGACCGACGAGGAGCAGAAGCTGCGCAACGAGAGCCGCAAGATCCTGGAGATCCCCGGCCTCAAGGTCTCCGGCACGTGCGTGCGCGTCCCGGTCTTCACCGGCCACTCGCTGCAGATCAACGCCCGGTTCGCCCGGCCGATCGACCCGGCCCGGGCCCGCGAGCTGCTCGACGGCGCGCCCGGCGTGGCGCTGCGCGACGTGCCGACGCCGCTGGAGGCGGCTGGCCAGGACCCGACGTACGTCGGCCGGATCCGCGCCGACGAGACCGTCGAGCACGGGCTCGCGTTGTTCTGCGCCAACGACAACCTGCGCAAGGGCGCGGCTCTCAACGCCGTGCAGCTCGCCGAGCTGGTCGCCGCCGAGCGCTGACCCGTCGGGCGTCCGTGCCCTGCCACCCGGCACGGACGCCCGCACAGCGGGTATGCCCGCCGGGTCGCCGGCCGCCCGCGCCGGCAGGCGGGGGTGCAGATGACGGCTGAAGGGGACACCGAGTCCGCCGGGATGCGTTCGGACACGGGCCGGGCTGTCGGGTTCAGCGACGCGGTCTTCGCCATCGTCATCACGCTGCTGGTGCTCGACCTGCGGGTGCCCGAGACGGCGCCGGGCGGGATGCTGCGCGCGCTGCTCGACCAGTGGCCGGTCTACCTCGCCTACGTCACGTCCTACCTGTACGTGGCGGTCAACTGGCTGAACCACAAGGGGACGTTCCACCGGGTCCGCTGCGCCGACCGGGGACTGCACTGGGCGAACCTCGGCGTGCTGTTCAGCGTGGCGCTGCTGCCGTTCGTCACCGCGCTCGTCTCCCGCGCCGTGGAGGCGGGCGACGTCTTCGACGAGCGGGTTGCCGTGTCCGCGTACGCGCTGGTCGGCGTGATCCTGTCGATCACCTGGCTGTGGCTCTACCACTACCTGAGCCGGCACCGGGAACTGCTGGAGCCGCACGTCCCCGCCCGGTTCTTCGAGGCCGAACGCGTCCGGGCCCTGCTCGGCGTGCTCGCGTACGCGATCGCCGGTCTGGTGGGCGTGCTGCTGAGCGTGCCGGCGGCGCTGGTGGTGCTCCTGCTGCTGCCGATCTTCTACGGGCTGTCCAGCAACGGCTCCTACGACCTGCGCCGGCGCCTGCACCCCCGGCGGTGACGCGGGCGTTACCCCGCCTGCGGCGGCGGGTAGACGGCCGTGCCGACACCGAGAGGGGAAGCACCATGACAACGGTCGGAGAGTTCATGACGACCCGGTTGGTGACGATGGACGGCAACGACACGCTCATCGCCGCAGCGCAGGAGATGCGCGACAGCGCCATCGGCGACGTGGTGGTGACCGACGGCGACAACGTGGTCGGCATCGTGACGGACCGGGACATCACGGTACGGGGCGTGGCCGAGAACATGGACCCCACCGCCACCCGGCTCAACCAGATCACCAGCAAGGACGTGGTGACGGTGAGCCAGTACGACGACGCGGTGGCCGCCGCCGACCTGATGCGCACGTACGCGGTCCGCCGCCTCCCGGTGGTCGACGACGGCCGCCTGATCGGCCTGATCTCGATGGGTGACCTGGCGGTGGAGCGGGAACCCCAGTCGGTGCTCGCAGACATCAGCGCCGACGACCCCAACAACTGACCTGTCCGCCGCGATGACGCCGGCTCCCGGTTCGGGGGCCGGCGTCGCGCGTGCACGCGGTGGCGCCGCGTTCACCCGCTTCGGGCGAGGTTGGCCGCGGAACGGGTGGGGACACGGGCCACGGACAGGGAGACCGCGGATCGCGGGAGGAGTCGCCCGGATGGTGGACATGACCACGAGATTCTTCGAGGACCTGGATCGGCGGGGGTTCGAACCCTTGCTGGTCAAGACATCCGGAACGCTCCGCTTCGACCTGCACGAGGGTCCGCACACCACGCACTGGCTGCTGGAGATCGATCACGGCAAGCTGCGGGTCCGGCAGGAGGACGGCGAGGCGGACACGGTGGTGGGCACCGAGCCGCGCCTGTTCGCCGAGCTGGTCGGTGGTGAGGAGAACGCCATCGCGGCGCTGCTGCGCGGCGACATGACTGTCGTCGGCGACCTGCGGCTCGTGCTTCAGGTCGAGCGGGTCTTCCCCGGCCCGCCGGACTCCCGGGGACCGCACCACACGTTCGGCGGGAGGGGTGCCTGATGCCCGGCAGCGGCAACACCGTCCGGATCCTGGACGGCAACACGTTCGTGGTCAGCGAGGACACCGGCGACATCGAGGCCACCCCGAGCGAGCCGACCGGTCTGTTCTCGCTCGACACGCGCTACCTGTCGAAGTGGGTGCTCACCGTCAACGGCGAGCGCCTCAACGCGCTGTCCTACGACGACCTCCAGTACTACGAGGCCCGGTTCTTCCTGGTACCCGGCATGGCCACGCACTACGTCGACGCGAAGCTGTCGGTCATCCGGGAACGGGCGGTCGGCGGCAGCTTCCGCGAGACGCTGACCATCCTCAACCACGACGAGAAGCCGGTCGACCTGGAGGTCCGGATGGACGCCGGGTCCGACTTCGCCGACCTGTTCCAGGTCAAGGACGAGATCCTGAACAAGAAGGGCGAGCACTACGCCGAGGCCGAGTCGGACCGGCTGCGCCTGGGCTACCGGCGCGGCAACTTCCGGCGCGAGACGCTCGTCTCCGCCAACCAGCCGGCCCGCTACGACCAGCGCGGCTTCGCCTGGAGCATCCGGCTGGAACCCAACGAGCAGTGGGACGCCGTCATCGACGTGCAGACGTTCGCGATCGGCCCGGGCGGCCGGGACCTGCGGATGGGGCTGCGCGCGCACGGCACCGAGCGGCTCGCGCTCCAGCACGACCTGGAGGAGTGGATCAGCCGGGCCCCGAAGCTGAACAGCGAGCACGAGGAACTCGCCGCGACGTACCGGCGGAGCCTCGTCGACCTCGCGGCGCTGCGCTTCTCGCCGCTGTCGCTGGGCGGGCAGACGCTGCCGGCTGCCGGTCTGCCCTGGTTCATGACCATGTTCGGCCGGGACAGCATCCTCACCTGCCTGCAGGTGCTGCCGTTCGCGCCGGAGATGTCGAAGACCACGCTGCGGATCCTCGGCGCGCTCCAGGGCACCCGGTTCGACGACTTCCGGGACGAGGACCCGGGCCGGATCCTGCACGAGATGCGGTACGGCGAGACCGCGGCGTTCGAGGAGCAGCCGCACTCGCCGTACTACGGCTCGGTGGACGCGACGCCGCTGTTCGTGGTGCTGCTCGACGAGTACGAGCGGTGGAGCGGCGACGGCGCGCTTGTGAAGGAGCTGGAACAGGAGTGCCGGTCCGCGCTGAAGTGGATCGACGACTACGCCGACCTGCTCGGCAACGGCTACATCTGGTACGAGCGGCGCAACACCGACACCGGCCTGGAGAACCAGTGCTGGAAGGACTCGTGGGACTCCATCTCGTACGCCGACGGCACGCTGCCGCCGTTCCCGCGGGCCACCTGCGAGGTGCAGGGGTACGCGTACGACGCGAAGATGCGGGCCGCCCGGATGGCCCGGCTGTTCTGGGGCGACCCCGCGTACGCCGATCAGCTGGAACGCGAGGCGGCGGAGCTGAAGCGGCGCTTCAACAACGACTGGTGGGTCGCCGATCGCGGCTTCTACGCGCTCGCCCTGGACCCGGACGGGCGTCAGTGCGACGTGCTCAGCTCCAACATGGGCCACCTGCTGTGGAGCGGGATCGTGGACGACGAGCGGGCGCCGAAGGTCGCGGAGCATCTGGTCGGTCCCCGGCTCTGGTCCGGCTGGGGGGTGCGGACGCTGGCCGAGGGTGAGGTCCGCTACAACCCGATCGGCTACCACAACGGCACGATCTGGCCGTTCGACAACTCGTTCGTCGCCTGGGGTCTGCGCCGGTACGGCTTCGCCGAGGAGGCCGCCACCGTCGCCAACGGCATCCTCGACGCGGCCACCTACTTCGACGGCCGGCTGCCGGAGGCGTTCGGCGGCTACCAGCGCGAGCTGACCAAGTTCCCGGTGGAGTACCCGACCGCGTGCAGCCCGCAGGCCTGGTCCACCGGTGCACCGCTGCTGCTGCTGCGCACCATACTCGGGCTGGAGCCGCACGAGCAGCACCTGGCTGTCGACCCGCGGCTGCCGGTGGGCATGGGACGGATCGAGGTGCTTGACATCCCGGGCCGCTGGGGCCGGGTGGACGCGTTCGCCCGGGGCCGGCTCAACCTCGAGGAACTGGCCGACTGAGCCCGGTCAGTGCCCGGGCGGCGACGCGTCGTGCGCCTCGTTCGGCGGGAGCAGGCAGAACTCGTTGCCCTCCGGGTCGGCCAGGACGGTCCAGCGCGGCAGCTCACGCACGACCGTCGCGCCCGCCTCCAGCACCGCGGCCCGCTCCTCGGCGTCGCCGACCAGGTCCAGGTGGATCCGGCCGGGCTCGGGCAGCGTCTCGGCCGGGCTGATCCACAGGTCCGGGCGCCGCCCGTGCGGGTCGCGCAGCAGCACCGCCTCCGTCGGCGCGAGCGTGCCCTCGGCGAGCTTCACCCGGTCCGCCTCGACCACCGGCAGCCCGGTGACCGCACTCCAGAACGGGGCGAGCAGGTAGGGGTCGCGGCAGTGGATGACGATCGCGGCGAGGTCGGGCATGCCTCGAACCTAGTCGCCCGCGCCTGCGGGCAGGACGCTGTCCAGGAACGCGGCGGCGGCCGCGATCAGGTCGGGCCGGGCCAGGTCGAGCGCGTGACCGCCGTGTGTGAGCCACAGATGCACCGGGTGACCGGCGGCGAGCAGCCGGCCGGTCAGCTCCACCGGCTGGGCGGCCGGCACCGCCACGTCGTCGCGGCCCTGCACCAGCAGCACCGGCACGCCGGAGCCGACGTGGGTGGCGACTGTCGCGCCGACGGTGGCCGGGTCGCCTGCGGCCGGCGGGTGGCCCAGCAGGTCGGTCCACGGGTCGTCGCCGGGGGCGCGCCGGCGCCGCTGCTCCGGGTCGAGCGGGTCCACGGGGGCCCAGTACGCGAGCACGCCCGTCACGTCGCCGGGCCGGTCCACCCCACGCAGGCCGAGCTGTAGGGCCAGCATCCCGCCGGCCGAGTCACCGGCCACCAGCAGCGGCAGGCCGCCCGCCGCAGCCCGGGCGGCCCGGGCCGCGTCGCGGACGTCGTCGAGCTGGGCGGGCCAGCGCGCCTGGTGGGAGAACCGGTACGTGGCCTCGACCACGCGCAGCCCGAGCGCCGCGAGCGCCGCCCCGTCCTCCTCGGCGCGGGCCCGCCAGCCACCGCCGTGGATCCAGAGCAGCACCGCGCGTTCGGGCATGTCGCCATCGTCGCCGCACCCGCGTCGGTGCGCGACCCGGGTCTGCCGAGGGCAGATCGGCCCTACGGTCGCGTAACCTACTCGGGGTAAAGTTTCGCCATGTCGGAACTCGTGTACCCACCTGTGATCACCGCCGCGAAGACGATGTTCCGGCTGCTCGACCTGCGCCTGGACGTTTCCGGCAGCGAGCACGTGCCGCACAGCGGCGGCGCGGTGCTCGCGTCCAACCACGTGAGCTACCTCGACTTCATCTTCTGCGGCTACGGCGCGCACCCGGCGAAGCGACTGGTCCGGTTCATGGCCAAGGACAGCGTCTTCCGGCACCGCGTCTCCGGTCCGCTGATGCGCGGCATGAAGCACATCCCGGTGAACCGGGCCGCCGGCGCCGGCTCGTACGCCGCAGCGGTGGGCGCGCTGCGCCGGGGCGAGGTGGTCGGCGTCTTCCCGGAGGCGACGATCAGCCGTTCCTTCGTGGTGAAGGACCTGAAGAACGGCGCGGCCCGGATGTCGCAGGAGGCGGGCGTGCCGCTGCTGCCGGTCGCGCTCTGGGGCACCCAGCGGCTGTGGACCAAGGGCCGCCCGCGCACGCTGACCCGCCGGCACACGCCGATCACCATCATCGTCGGCGAGCCGATGGACCCGGCCGCCTACCCGGACGCCACGGTCATGACCGCCGACCTGCGGAGCCGCCTGTCGGCGCTGGTCGACCGGGCCCAGCGGGAGTACCCGGACAAGCCGTCCGGCCCGGACGACACCTGGTGGCAGCCGGCCCACCTGGGCGGCAGCGCGCCGACCCCGGAGGAAGCGGTCGAGCTGGACCGGTCCGAGCGCCGCACCCGCAGCGCCTCCTGACGGCCCCCGCCCCCGCGCGCTGTGGGCTCGCGAGATCTTGGTACGAAAGGGCCCCTAGGAGGGCCGTTTCATACCAAGATCTGTGCTGATCCCATGAATCGGGACGTTTGTCTCATGTAGTGGCGCTCAACGGGTGAGCGACAGGCCTGGAGTGCGAGTGCGCCCGAGTCGGCGACTTCGGCGGGCCATCGGCCGGCGACGACGGCGTCAGCAGGCGGAGCCGGGCTGGTCGTGGGCGGGGAACCCGGACCACGACCACGGCGATGCCTCGGCCTCCGCCGGACGGTAGTAGTCGTCGCGGGACAGGAACTCCACCGGCAGCGAGCCCGGCAGCGTCACAGTGCCCAGCGTCGGGCCGGGGGAGGCGGCCACCCGGACGGCGAGCACGTCCCGCTCCGGCGGGGACAGGTCCACCAGTTCGGCGTTCGCCAGCCGGAAACCGGCCACCGCGCGGCGTACCTGCCGGGCCAGCGCGGCCACCTGACCGACCGGGCCGGTCAGCGCCAGCGCCGGCTGCCGGATGGTGCGCAGCGCGTCGCAGACGATGCGCAGCTCGGCGGTGCCGTCGCCCGCCTCGGCCAGTTCCAGCCGGGACGGCCACTGCCAGCGGATCTGCCCACTGACCAGGCGGGACAACCGGACCGGACGCCGGTGCCGGGCGACCGCCCGGCCGTCCCGCCCGGAGACCACCGACAGATCCGAGCCGGTGCAGACGTACGCCAACCGGCGCTCGGTGACGGTGATCGTCGCCGGCGCCAGCAGCGACCAGCAGCGGACGTCCTCGGTGGGGCCGAGCAGGTGACCGGCGACGCGCAGGCAGTGCTGCCCGAGCAGGCGTTCGCCCGGTTCGGGCACCAGCTCGTAGCGCCGGTCGAGCACGGGACGGGTGGGGTCGCCGTCGGCGTCGAACCGATGCGGCCCGACGAAGAAAGGTGTGGCGTCCTCCGGCACGGTACGACCTCCCGGTGACGGTTGGCGGTACCGGTGAGCCTGCCCGATTCCTGGGGTGACTGTCATGACACCTGTTAGGGGGTCGGCCGGTCGGCCGACGCCTGCGACCGGTAGATGCCGATATCTTCCGGTCGGACGAGTCCGTCCTCGATCGCCCGGGCGAGCAGCGCCGCCTTCGTGGCGGCCGGACGGCCCGCTCGGGTGTACTTGATCCGCGCACGGTCGACGTACTGCTTCACCGTGTGCTCACTGATCTGCATCCGGCGCGCCACCGACGCCTTCGACATCGACTGGAACCACAGCAGAAGCGCCTCGCGCTCCTTGTCCGACAGGGACGGACGATCCGGACGGGCGTCCCCGACCATCGCTCCGGCCAGCGCAGGCGGCACGTACGGCCGGTCGCTCGCCGCCGCCAGCACCGTCGCCACGCAGTGCTCGCGTCCCTCGTGCTTGGCCAGGAACGCGACCGCCCCGGCGTCCAGCGCGGCGAGCATGGTCTGCGGGTCGCTGTGCTCGGAGTAGACCACCACCCGGCGCCCGGCCGCGCTCAGCTCGGCCAGCTTGTCCAGCACCATCCGGCCGTGCAGGCGCAGGTCGAGCAGCACCACCTCGGCGTCCGGTGCGGCCCGCAGCACCTCGTCCGGGTCGTCGCCGGTGGCCAGCACCCGCAACCGCGGTTCGCCGGCCAGCCAGGCGCGCACCCCGTCGATCACCACCGGATGGTCGTCCACTATCGCCACCCCGATCGGGGTGCCGGCGTTCACGTCCGCCGCCAGCGGGTCTGCGTCCATCTGATCTCCCCGTCCCGCTCGTGCAGGTGTTCCACCGGCCCGTCCCCGCCGGTCACCGGCTCGTCCGGGCCGTCGTGATCCGGCGTCACCAGGCTGACCACCACCTCGTCCGGGCCCGCCACCACGGTGAGCCGAGCCCAGCCCTCGGCCCCGGCGAGCGCCGCCGTGAGCGGGTCGGCCAGCCCACGCCGGATCTGCACCGGCAGCTCCGGTGGCGTGCCGACCGACACCAGGTCGATCGGCAGTCCGTTGCGCTCGGCCAGGTCGGCCGCCGCGCGCAGTTCGTGCAGCAGCGCGTCCGGCACGTCGTCCGACTCGGCGATCAGCCGGCGCAGCCGGGCCGCGGCCAGCACCGCGCGCCGCCGTACCGCCGGGTCGGCCGGGTCGGCGTCGCCCGCCGCCAGCCCGGCCAGCACCTCCTCGGCGGTGCCGCTGACCAGCGCCAGGCGCGCCTGTCGCTCGGTGCGGGCCCGCTCGGCCGCCTCCTGCTCAGCGGCCACGGCGAGCGTCGCCGCTGCGGTGGCCGCCCGGTCCCGGGCCTGCGCGGTGAGCGCTGCCGCGCCGACGAAGACCGCCACGGGCAGGGTGGAGGTGCCGTAGACGTACATCGCGGCGCGGCTCAGGTCGGCCGGCGCGGTCGCGCCGTACAGCACCACCGCCGCCAGCGCGATCGTGCCGTGCGCGGCGAGCATGAGCAGCAGCCAGCGCACCGGCCGCCGCCAGAGCACCAGCAGGAAGAACCAGGCCAGGCCGCCCCACACCCAGTTGGCGGTGCTGAACAGGAATCGCTCGCCGGCCCCGGCGACCACCGCCGCGTCCACCCCCAGCAGCGCCACCGCCAGCGGCCCGGCCGGCGGCAGCCCGCCGCGCAGCAGCCGTACCCCGGCCCCGACCCCGACCAGCGCGGTCACCAGCCAGCCCGCGGCCACCACGGCCGGGAAGGCCATTCCCGGCCCGGCCCGCAACACGGCGGGCAGCGCGACCGCCAGGTGCCAGGTCGCCGCGATGACGATCGCGGCGATGCGCGCGCCACCGTCGGACGCGTCGGCCACCGCGTGCGCCTCCGGCGGGGCGGTGGCCGTTCCGGAGCGCGTCGCCACCCGCGGCCGGGGCAGCGGGCGCAGCGCGTGGCCGGCCGTCACCGCCGTACCCGACTCACTCGCCATCGGACCACTCCAGCCGAATCCGGGTGCCGGCGCCAGGGGCGGAGGTCACCACCGCCCGACCGCCCACAGTGCTCATCCGGCCGTGGATCGACTCGCGCAGCCCGTACCGGTGCGCCGGGACCGTGGACGGGTCGAAACCGGGACCGTCGTCGACCACCTCGACCACGACGGTGCCGCCCTCGCGGGCCAGACGCAGCGACGCGTCCGCGCCCGGCGCGTGCCGCGCCACGTTCGCCAGCGCGGCGGCGGCGCTGTCGGCGAGCGCCGTGGCGACCTCCGCCGGCAGCCGGCACGGCGCGAGCGTCGCGGTCACCGCCGGCCCGGGCGTCGCGGCGAGCACCTCACGCAGCCGTTCGTCCAGGTCGGCCTCACCGGCCGCGGTCGCGGTCCGCGCACCGGCAAGGGCGGTGAGGGTACGCAGATCGTCCGCGCACCGCTCGCGCAACGTCGCCGAGTCGGGTACGGCACCGAGGCCGACCATGGTGAGCGTGCCCAGGACGGTGTCGTGCAGGTCGCGGTTCTGCCGCCGTTCGTCCTCGCGGGCGGCGCGTGCCACCACCGCCTCGTGCGACAGACGCTGGTAGTCGGCGAACGCGGCGTCGGCGCGGGCGATCCGGCGGCGCATCACCGCCGTCATCACCGCCGCGCTGCCGGTCTGCACCAGCAGCGTCCCGGCGTGCGCCCGCGCCTCGATCGGGTTGCCGGCGAGCGTGGTGCCGGTGACGTACGCGGCGGTGACCAGCAGGCCGGCCGGCACGGACCAGCGGGCCGGGGCGGTGGCCTGCGCGTTGATGACTGTCGAGCTGGCCAGCACCGCGATCCAGCTCGCCTCGCCGGGCAGCACCTCCGGCGCGACGAGCCACGGTACGGCGAGTGCGGCGGCGGTGGTCAGCGCCACGTCGCCGGCGACGAGCACGCCGCCGATGCCGTGCCGCAGCGCGCGCCACGCGTACCAGACCGACCAGGCGGTGAGCACGGCGACGGCGGGGATCAGCAGCGCCACCCGCACCGGCGGCGTACGCACCGACAGCGCGACGACCGCACCGACCAGACCGCAGGTGAGCCGCAGCAGCGCGGGCAGGGTCGTGAAGATCAGGCTGAACGCGTCACCCGCCGGGCGGGCCAGCGGGGGCCGGGGCAGGGGCATGGCGGCAGCGACCGGCATCGGGGAGATGTCCTTCCGGTTGCGACCCGGCCGGGTCCGCGCGGCATAGATTGACGCTGGAGAATAACATGGTTTGTCGCAACTGGTCACCCTTGGTGCTTGACGAGTTTCGCTCCGGCGTAAAGCAGCCGGCCGCCCGGCCCGGCGGTCAGCGGCGCGCTACGGCGAGCAGGTGAGCGCTGGCCCCAAGGATCGCGGCGTCCCGCTCGAACGTCTCGGCGCAGGCCACCGCGTCGGCGAGCAACCGCTCGTCCGGCCCGGTGCCGAGCGCGTTCAGCACCGGCCACAGCGGACCCTCCACCCCGTACACCTGGGGGTCGGGCAGTCCGGCCGCGACGAAGTCGGCGGCCAGTTCCTCCGGCCGGTGGAAGAACGCGGTGGTGAAGCCGGTCCGGGGATCGTTCACCCCGGTCTCGTACTCGGCGTGCAGCAACCGCCGGTTGTCCTCGTCCAGGCGGCCCTGCACGGTCAAGTCGATCAGGGCGGCGTGGCGGCTGATCGCCGCCGCCACGATCGTCCCGCCCGGCCGGGTCGCCCGCGCCGCCTCACGCAGCGCGGCCACCCGGTCGGCCTGCCGCGGCAGGTGGTAGAGCGGGCCGAGCAGCAGCGTCGCGTCCGCCGCCGCGTCGGGCGACGGCAACGCGCGGGCGTCCCCCACCGACGCGGTCACCAGCGGGTACGCGGACCGCGCCGCAGCCACGTGCGCGGGCACCAGGTCGACCAGGTGTACCCGGTAACCGGCCGCGGCGAGCGGACCCGCGTACGCGCCGGGACCACCGCCGACGTCCAGCACGTCCGCCGGCGCGGCGGGCAGCAGCCGGGCGAGCAGATCCCGGGTACGTCGTGCCTCCAGCCGGCCCTGCGGCGACCCGTCGAGCCGGTCGGCCTCGACGTAGACCTCGGTGTAGTAGCGACTGACGTCCGGCTCGGCCGGTCGATGTGCGGGCATCGATCGATGGTCGCCGAGAAGTGGAGCCGCAGCATCCGGTTTACGGTTGCCGGCGTTTCCTACCCTGCGGGGTATGGCATACCAGCCGGCCATGGTGCCGCCGAAGAAGTCCAAGCGAACCCTCTTCATCGTGCTCGGCGTGGTGCTGGCGGTCTGCTGCTGCGGCGGTGTGCTCAGTGGCTTCTTCCTCTTCCGGGCCGTGCAGGAAGCCACCGGCCCGGCACGGTCCACAGCGGAGACGTTCGCCGAGGCGATCGTCGACCGCGACTATCCGGCCGCGTAGCGGCAGCTCTGCACCCGCGTACGCGACCGGGTCAGCGAGGCGGACTTCACCCGGCAGCAGTCCTCCCAGCCGGAGTTCACCGGCTACGAGATCACCGGGCTCAACGTGTCGAACAACAACGGCCGGGTGAGCGGGGCGACGACCATCCGCTTCACCCCGGCGGTCGGCACCAACGTGACGCAGTCGTTCCCGATGGTCAAGGAGGACGGGGAGTGGCGGATCTGCGAGTGAGCCGCTGGCGCTCTCCCGCGCGCACCTGATCCACTTGTCGCATGGCCTCACCATCCACCGCACCGCTTCCGCCGGCCGTCGAGGACCGGCTCGCCCGCGAGCGCAACGTCTGGCTCTGTACGCTGCGCCATGACGGCTCCCCGCACGTCACGCCGGTGTGGTTCGTCTACGCCGACGGCGTCTGGTGGATCGGCTGCGAGGGGCGCAGCGTCAAGGCCCGCAACGTGGCGGCCGACCCCCGCGTCTCGCTCGCACTGGAGGACGGCGTCCACCCGGTCGTCGCGGAGGGCGAGGCTCGGGTGCACCGGGCCGACTTCCCGCCCGCGATCGTGGCGGCGTTCGCGGAGAAGTACGGGGGATGGGACATCCGGCAGCCCGTCACCCCGGACAGTGAACGGGTGCTGCTGGAGGTGCCGGTCCGGCGGTGGCTGCTCGCCGGCGCGGCACGCTAGTCCCCGGAGAACCCCCAGAAGTAGAGCTCGTTCGGGGCACCCGCCTCGTCGTGCAGGACGGCGTACCGGCCGAACCAGCGCTGCTCCGCCAGCGGCTCGAGCGCCTCGACGTGAGCGCGGGTCGGCCTCGCGACGCCCGCTCGGGCGAGCGCCTCGGCCTCGGTCACCCGCTGGAACGCCCCGAAGCCGGGTTCCTCGCCGTCGGCCAGCACCCGCGTCATGTCGAGGATGGAGTGTGTGCCGGACTCCTGCACCCGCTCGTCCGCCCACAGCTCCTCCTCGCTGCGGGGACGGTCCGGGAAGTCGGCGGCGGAAGCGCCGAACCCGCCCGGCACCGCCCACCAGTAGTCGCCGGCCTCGAAGACCTGTCGGCGCAGTTCGTCCAGCGCGGCCTGGGCATCCGGCTGGTACGCCACGAAGTAGGTCCATCCCGATGCGCCCACGCTTCCTCCCGGTGATCCCGCTCGTCGCCGCCACGTCCGGCGGCGCACGCGATCATGCCCGAGACCACCGACGAAACCGGCGGGTCAACGCGACCAGGATTCCTGTGCCACTGTCTCCGCCATGCGTCTGTCGTCGGGCCTGCGAGTCGCTGCGGTCGTGGCTGGTCTGCTGTCGGTCGGAGCGGCACTGCTCGCCATGCGGGAAGCGTCGCTCCTGTGGGCGGTGGTCACGCTGGCGGCGCTGGCCGGCCACGCGCTCGCCGCTTCCGGTACGCCCCGGGTGCGATGGGGCGTCGCCGCCGGCGCCGGGCTGTTCGCTCTGGTGGCAGCCGCGAACCTGCTCTGGCACCGAGAACGGGTGGCGGACGCGGGCGGGCCACGGGGGAGCCAGGCGGCGACGCGGACGTACCTTGTGGAGAGCCTGCGGGAGGGCCTGGACCAGCAACGCCTGACCGCGTGGGGCTTGGCTCTCGGCGTACTCCTGCTTTCCGTTGCCGTGCCGGCGTTGCCGGCACGCGGCGGACGGCGGGGTGTGGTGACGACGGTCCTGGCGGTGGCCGTGCTCGTCTGGTGCGGGCTGAAAGTGGCGGCGGCGCCCGGCGACCCGCCGCTGCCCGAGCTGCTCCTGGCGCTGCAGCCGGCGTTGCTCGCCGCGCTCGTGACCGCCGGGGTGCTGGCGTGGTCCGGATGGCGGGGCGACCGGCGCGGGCTCCTCACGGCGGGGATGGTCCTGCTGGCGGTGGTCGCCGTGCGGGCCTGCGCGGACCTCGCCTCCGCGTGGGCGAGTTGGTGGACGTTTGTCGAGCCCGCCAGGGACGCCTTCCTGCAACCGGGATTCATGGTGAGCGTGGGTGGCTCGGCGGGAGGTGCCCTTGAGGTGTCCTCGGCAGTGGAGACGGCTGTCGCGCTCGGCGGCGCGGGACTGGCGGTCGTCGGCGTGTTGCGTGCCTCCCGCGAGAACGCCCGTCCGTAGTCTCCCCCTTACGCGGGTGGTCGCGCCTACGGGTGCGAATCGGTGATCGCGATGACCTCGTCGAGGCGGTCCAGCGCGGCCCGCAGCTCGTCGACCTTGGCCTGGATGCGCTCGCGCTCGGCGCGCAGCATGGCCCGCTGCGCGGGGTCGGTGTGCCCGGAGTCCCAGCACGGCAGGAGTTCCGCGATCCGGCTGCTGGTCAGCCCGGCCGCGTACATCTGCTGGATGAAGCGCACCAGCGTGACCGTGTCCGGCCGGTAGAGGCGCTGGCCGGACGGGCTGCGCCGGGGGACGAGAAGACTCTGTTCCTCGTAGTAGCGCACGGCGCGCACCGAGACACCGGCGCCGCGCGCCACCTCACCGATGCGGATCAGCCGCTCGGCTGCGGTCGTGGTCATGGTGACCCCTCTCACCCCGATCCCGGCGATCGACACTTGCCTCTGACGTTAACGTCAGGTTTTAGCGTACCTCGCATGGACATCAACCACTCGATCGCCCTCGTCACCGGAGCCAACCGCGGACTGGGCCGCGCCTTCGCCCAGCGGCTGCTCGAACGGGGCGCCCGCAAGGTCTACGCGACCGCCCGCCGCCCCGAGACCGTCGACCTGCCCGGCGTCGAGGTGCTGCCGCTGGACATCACCAGCCCCGCATCCGTACGGGCCGTCGCCGCTGCCGCCCCGGACGTCACGCTGCTCGTCAACAACGCCGGGATCCAGACCGGAACCGACCTGGTGACCGGTTCGCTGGACGCGGTGCGGCACGAGGTGGACACCAACGTGCTCGGCCACCTGGAGATGATCCGGGCGTTCGCGCCGGCACTCGCCCGCAACGGCGGAGGCGCAATCGTGAACGTGCTCTCCGCCATGTCATGGTTCGGGACCAGCGGCGCCGGGGCGTACCACCTGACCAAGGCCGCCGCGTGGGCGATGACCAACGGCGTACGCCTGGAACTCGCCGAACAGGGCACGCTCGTGACGGCGGTACACCTCGGGCTGGCCGACACCGACATGTCAGCCGGCTGGTCCGTCGACAAGATCGCGCCGTCGGACCTGGCCGATGCGGCGCTCGACGGCGTCGAGGCGGGTGCCGCCGAAGTGCTCGCCGACCAGTGGAGCCGCGACGTCAAGTCCCGGCTGACGCTGACGCCGGAGGAGTTCAACGCCGCGATGGAGCGGGCCCTGGCGGCGCTGACGGCGGCCTGATCGGCCTACCGGCCGCGCTCCTCGACGGCTGGCCAGACGCCGTCGAGGAGCGTCGTACTCGCGTACGGAGATGGCTGTACTCTCCCGGTCGTGGCCGCCTTCGACGCGGAAGCCGATCTCAGCGGAGACCGGGCTTTCCGCCTCATGACCAATACGTCAGTGACTCTCTTCTGGCGCTCGTCGATCCTCGATCGGACGACCGGATGGCTAAGCGATCACGGCTACCAGGTCACCCACCTGGACGCCTCGGGCTGGACGACCGAGGAGGCGATGCACCGGGACATGGCGGCAGTGCTCGGGTTCCCCGGCTACTACGGGCACAACCTCGACGCCCTCAACGACTGCATGCGCGACGTGGTAAGCCAGAAGTACGGGTGGACGCCCGAGGCAGCCGGCCTCGTCCTCGTGTTCACCGGCTACGACACGTTCGCCACGCACTGCCCGCGGTCCGCCCAGATCGTGCTGGACACGATGGCGCGTCACTCCCGAAGCGCAAGCCTGATCGGCTGCCGTCTCATGTGTCTCGTCCAGAGCAACGATCCGCATATCCGGTTCCAGCCGGTCGGCGCGGTCCCCGCGCTCTGGAACGACGCGGAGTGGGCGGACGCCAACCGCCGACCGGACTGACCGGGAAGCTGCCCTTCTGTCGCCCGCCGGCGCCGGAGCGGCCTGCGAGAGGCGGTCGCCGTCAACCAGCCAGGTGGCCGGTGGCTCGCAGCAACGCCCGGGAGAAGCGGTTGAGATCGGTGTCGGATAGTTGCGGGCGGGTGAACCAGTCCAGCTCGCTGATCTCCTCGTGGTCGGGGATCGGCTCTCCGTCGGCGATGGTCGCCTGGTAGACCGCGGTGACGTAGGCGACCCGGTCGCCGCTCGGGTAGGTCACCTCGTAATCGGGGCCACCGAGCACATCCAGCAGCCGCGGCCGGCTGATCCGCACGCCGACCTCCTCTCGGATCTCACGCACCGCCGCCTGGGCCGGGGACTCTCCGATGTCGACAGCGCCGCCGGGTACCGCCCACCCTTTCCCGTCCTCGGCATGACGTACGAGCAGGATCCGTGCGCGATCGTCGACGACGACGACCGAGACCGACGGCATCTGGATCAACTCGTGGCCGATCATCGTCCGGAGCCGGGCCAGGTGCGGGGAGATGACCATCAGGGCACGGTACGGTCCGCCGCGGCCGGCTGCAGCTGTCAATTCGGCGACCCTGAGATTCGGTGCTCGAGTGCTTCACTGTCGAGCATGAGGTGGCGGACGGGCCGGAGTGTCGCGACTGCGCTGGCGGCCATCGTGGCGATGGTCTCGGTCATCGCCTGGCAGCGGTGGCAGAACCAGCCGCCGTACGGCCCCGAGGCGCTGGCTCTCCGGTCCTCGCTCAGCTTCGTGACGAACGAGGAGGCCCAGGCCGCACTCGGTGAGAACGGATCCGCTCCGTTCGCCTCCGGACGTGACCAGTTGGTGCTCGGCCGGCTCTTCTGGCGGACCCCGCCCCGGCCACTCGACGGCGGCTACTTCGCGGTCTTCCTCATCGACAAGCGCACCGACTCCAAGCCGGCGGTCTTCGGCGTGGCCGCTCCACAGGCGGCCGTCGGCATCGGCAGCGCGGGCATCGAGCACCGGATCGCCGAGCGCTACTCCTGGCTCCGTGGCGCTGGTGACGCCACGTTCGGCGACGACGAGTGGCGGAGCAACGGCAGCAGGCTGCATGTGGCAGACGAGAAGGCATCCCCGGTCACCTTCGTCGCGCTCTTCCCGTACGCCGAGAAGCCTGATCCGGAGACGTCGACGGCGACCGCTCCGGTCCAGATGTCCGACCTGCTGCTGGCCCTCGTCTACATGGGTTCGGACGGGCAGGTGTACTGGGCACAGCGGCTCCAAGGCTAGGCCGATGGCCCGGGGGGGCGTGTCGAACCTACGGCCTCGGGACGGAGGGAGATCGCGGAGCGTTTAAAGTCCGGGCTGTGGATCTCGTCGGCTGCGTGGAGCGGGTGCTCGACCTTCGGACGCTTGATCTCGGCAAGGCGCGGTCGGCGGCAGATCCGGATGCCCGAGTCAGACACACCGGTATTCGCTCGGGCGACTCCGCTCTCTGCGGTCCCGAATCATGACCTTGCCTGACCCGGTCGTGTTGGTGCAGGCCGGGCCGTGCACGTCGAGGCTGGCGATATCGGTGGTGATCGCGGCCGAGCCGAAGTAAGCGGGATCGAGAACGAAGGCCACACGGGTACCGGCTCCGACCGGAGCGGAGAACTCCGCAGGCGGCTCGACCGGCCGCAAGCCGACGAGGCGCTGCCGAAAGCCGTGGCCGTCTCGCCAGACTTCGACAGTGGTCTGCGAACTCATTGCCGCCGCGGCGGCGCTCGACCAGCGCTCGCTGGTGAGCAGAGAGTCGTAGTAGCCGAGCCTCGGCATGCCCCGGCCGGTCAGGACGTCAGCCTGATCGTCGGTCACCGAGAAGACGAGATCAGCGGTGATCTCCGCTACGACGTCGGGCGTGTGGCTCGCGGCGACAGTGGTTGCCGGATGAAACGCGTGCCCCACGACCGCGCACAGCACCCGAGTCGCGAGACGCGGATCGTCCCTGCCTACCCCGAAATACATACCGGGCCGCTCGCGTACGGAGTCGTCGAACTCCAGGACCCTGATCTTCGCGAGGCTGTAGTCAGGCTCCGTCACGCCACCCACGCTATCCAGGCAGGGTACGCGCGGCTATCGGCATGACACGACGTCTCGTCTTCGGCTGACTTGGCTTCACGAGGGCTGCGGTGATCGTCTTGACCGAGAGCTAAAAGCCGCCGACCTGCGGTGGTGAGGGTGCGCCCGGGCAGGATTCGAACCTGCGGCATTGGGACTAGAAGAAGTTCGTGGATGGCTGGTCGGTTGGCTGCGTGTCAACGCCGGCTGAACTTTGACCCCTCTGTTCCGGCCGAATTTTGACCCCCTCACTGGTTGTTGATGTTCAGTCGTCGATCTTGGTGGCTGCGGGAACGCGGCCGAGGTCGCGGTCTTTGAGCCGGTAGCTGTCGCCCTTCATCGAGATCACCTCGGCGTGGTGAACGAGGCGGTCGATCATGGCTGCGGCCACCACGTCGTCGCCGAACACTTCGCCCCAGCGGCCGAAGGGCTTGTTGCTGGTGACGATCAGCGAGGCTCATTTGTAGCGGCTGGAGACGAGCTGGAAGAACAGGTTCGCGGCTTCGGCTTCGAAGGGGATGTAGCCGACTTCGTCGACGATCAGCAGCGGGATCCGGCCGAGCTTGACCAGTTCGTCCTGCAGCCGGCCGGCGTGGTGGGCGTCGGCGAGGCGGGACACCCATTGGGCGGCGGTGGCGAACGCGACCCGGTGTCCTGCCTGGCAGGCCCGGATCCCGAGGCCGATGGACAGGTGGGTCTTGCCGGTGCCGGGCGGGCCCAAGAAGACGACGTTCTCCTTCGACGCCACGAAGTCGAGGGTGCCGAGGTGGGCGATCGTCTCCCGCTTCAGCGAGCGTTGGTGCTCGAAGTCGAACTCCTCCAGGCTCTTGCGGGCCGGAAAGCGGGCGGCCCGGATGCGTCCTTCTCCGCCGTGGGCTTCGCGGGCGGCGACCTCGCGTTGCAGGCAGGCGGCGAGGAACTCCTCATGCGTCCACGACTCTGCCCGGGCCCGCTCGGCCAGGCGCTCGACGGAGGCGGCCAGGGACGGCGCCTTCAGGGCACGGGTGAGGAACGCGATCTCCGAGGCCAGGTTGCGGCTGTTGGTCTTGGTGGCCATCACGCAGCCACCTCGTCCAGGCCGAACATCCGGTCGTAGTCGCTCAACGGCCGGCGTTCGACCTGGGCGTCAACGGCAGTCGTCGGGGTGCGTCGGGCGGCGACACGCAGATCGACGGCGGCTTGCCGGTGTGCGGGATCGGTGATGCTCTGATGCTTCGCCCAGCAACGGTCATGCCGGGCCACCACCCGACCGTCGCAGAACACCGTCACCTGGTCACAGTCGGCGCTCACCTCGACCCGCCGGCCGACCACGGATGGGTGCACCGAGTAGTCGTTGCCGTCCAAGCGGACGTAGTGATCGCGGGGAAGGCGGGTGGTCTGCCGCCAGCCGACCACCGGCGCAACCGGTGGCAGTGGCAGCATCACCTGCCGGTCGGCGTCCCACCGGTCCAGCGGGCGGCAGCCCAGCATCCGGTGCTGGCGGTTGTTCGCCCGCACCAACCACTCGGTGAGCTGAGCGTTGAAGTCGCCGGGTGAGGCGAAGCGGCGTCCGGGCAGGAACGAGGTCTCCAGATAGCCGTTGGCCCGTTCGACCAGGCCCTTCGATTCGGGGTCCGCCGGCCGGCACTGGATCACCTTGATGCCGAGGGTGCCGCGGAAGGTGTTCATCGCCTCGGTCAACTGCGGCCTGCCGGCCCGCCACTGCCCGACGGCGGACTCGTTGTCCCACACCAACGCCTTGGGCACCCGCCCCCAGCCGGAGATCAGCGTCCAGTGTCCGACCAGCAGGTCCGGCGACTGCCGCGACGGGATCATCACCGCTGACATCCACCGCGAATACCCGGACACCATCACCAGCACCGGTGGCCGGCCGACCTGCCCGAAGCCCAACGGCACGTCCGCCGGCGGGAACCACAGATCACACTGCGCCAGCTCACCCGGCAGATACTCCGTCCGCTGGGCCGGATCCGGCCGGCGGAACAACGGCCGCAGCTGCTGCACCCGATCGGAGAACACCGTCTTGCCGCGAGTCCACCCGACCCGCTCCATGATCACCGTCGTCGGCATGTCCGGGATCTCCGCCAACAGCGCCCTGATCTGCGGCTCGACCGCGTCCACGATCGAACCCCTGGCCGCCCGCTGATAGCGGGGCGGCTCATGACTGGCCAAGGCCTTGCGCACCGTGTTCCGCGAGACCCCCAGCCGACGGCAGATGGCCTTGATCGCCATCCGCTCTGCCCGGTGCAACCGACGGATCTCCGCCCAGTCCTCCACGCTCAGCACCTCCCGATGCTTCCGGAGGGGGTCAAAACTCAGCCGGAACCACGGGGTCAGTTTTCAGGCGGAGCCGACACTGCGCACCTGGTCAGGCCGCCCGTCGTTGTCGGGTGGCGTCGGCGTCAGTCGGTGGCCTTGGCTGTACGGATGGCTGTACAGCCAAGCCTTCTCTCCGGCGCCGCGTTACGAGGTGCGTCCTTGCCGGTTACCCAGGGTGCGTTACGAAACCTCCGACAACTTGGCACCCCGCTGGGTGCGTCCGCGCCCAACCGGCTGACCAGTAGACCGTCGCACCAAACCGGCCTTCCAAGCGTTGCGCGACGCCGATGATCTTGCTATCGTTAGCGTCACAACGGGTCACCATTGTGTCCCCACATTGCTAGAAGCCCTTGTCGAGCAGGCAAGGGTTTTTTTGTGCCCGAAGTAGACCGCCCGGCCTCAACGCATCCCCGCGTTGGGGCCTTTCTCGTTCATGGAAGGGACCGCCATTGAACCTCCACCCCGACTTCTTCAACCTCGGCCTTCTGTTTCTCCTCACCTGGACCGTTACCCTTGCTGCCTTGGTCATCTTGGTGCTTGGGCTGGCTAGGTTCGCGTTCAAGAAGGCCCGCGCTCAGGACGTCCCGGAGGTCCTGCTTGCGCTCGCCCGTATCGTTGGATTGGTGCCTTGGTTGGGGCAGCTGGCCTCCGTGGTCCGGAGCCTCCCGACCAATCCCAGCAACTCGGTTACGCCCCAGCTGCCGCCCGCGGACGGCAGCTCGTTGATTCCTCCCGGCGCCGATCAGTCCAGCGGAGGCATGCCGTGAAACGTGGTCGCGTCCATCGCGATACCACTGCGGATCGTGCCCTCCGCAGCCCCGAGGACTTCATCGGCGCTCTGGAACAGCTCAGCGACCGAGAGCGCAACATTCTGCTCCTGCGGTTCTGGGCCTTCCAGACACTCGATGAGATCGGGAAGCGCTTCGGTGTGACCCGCGAGCGGGTGAGGCAGATTGAAGCCCGCACGATGTGGAAGCTTCAGGGCCGCAACGACGTGATCGACGTCGTGCAATCAGCGATGACGCGGGGAACCTGGGAGGCGGTGCTTCAGCGGTACAGCGACCTGCTAGAGCCCTACATGAAGGACTGGCAGACACAGGAGCTTGAAGACTTTGACCGTGAATACAACAGGCGGTATGGCTCATGCGAGGTCTGTGGTCGGGAGTTCGGGCGGACACGGAATGGGCGGCCCCGTCGCTTCTGCTCTGGCTCCTGTCGGCAGGTGGCTTACCGGGTTCGGCGCGCGCCCCAGAGTCGGTCCGCCTCTTCGTGAAGTGGTGGCCGCCCGGTCCGCCCGCCTAAGCGACGTGCCATCCCGTCTGCCGCCGACCCACACACCCTGGCCCTGGTTTGCTCGGCTCCGCCTGGGTCGGTGGCTGGCGGGATGGCATCCCACCACCCACGAACCGGAACCATTCGGCAACTCCATCTCGGAGTCGTCTGGCCCCCGCCGGAGGCATGCACCTAATCGGCCGGCGCGCCGGCCGATGCCGGCGCTTGCGCCGCCAGCAGGCCGAGCGCGGCCAGCGCGGCCCGCTTGCGGGCCGCCTTGATCTGATAGAGGCCAATTCGGCAACGTTATTCGTCGGCCTGCTTCGGCCCGCCGTACCTCGCTCCGGCAACGGTCGCCCCTTCGAACCTCGCGGTACCGTTAAACGTCGCCCTGCTGAACCCGGGGCCGCTGCTGAACGTCGCCTCGCCGAACCAGGCGTCGCCGCTGAACCTCGCCCCGACGAACCCGGCGTCGCCGCTGAACCTCGCCCATCTGAACCCGGCGTCGCCGTTGAACCTCGCCTCGCCGAACCCGGCGTCGCCGTTGAACCTCGCCTCGCCGAACCAGGCGTCGCCGCTGAACGTCGCTTCGGCGAACCCGGCGTCGCCGCTGAACTTCGCCCTGCTGAACCCGGCGTCGCCGCTGAACGTCGCCCCGGCGAACCCGGCGTAGCGGCTGAACATCGCCTCGCTGAACCCGGCGTAGCGGCTGAACGTCGCCCCGACGAACCTGGCATCGCCGCTGAACGTCGCCCCGACGAACCTGGCTTGGCCGCTGAACCTCGCCTCGCCGAACCTGGCTTCGCCGTTGAACCTCGCCCCGCTGAACCAGGTGTCGCCGTTGAACCTCGCCCCGCTGAACCAGGTGTCGCCGCTGAACGTCGCTTCGCTGAACCCGGCCCTGCTGAAGGTCGCCCCATCGAACCCGGCGTCGCCGCTGAACGTCGCGCCGACGAACCAGGCGTCGCCGCTGAACGTCGCCCCGCCGAACCTGGCATTGCCGCTGAACGTCGCCCCGCCGAACCCGGCGTCGCCGCTGAACGTCGCCCCATCGAACCCGGCGTCGCCGCTGAACGTCGCCCCGCCGAACCCGGCGTCGCCGCTGAACGTCGCCCCATCGAACCCGGCGTCGCCGCTGAACGTCGCCCCATCGAACCTGGCATTGCCGCTGAACGTCGCCCCGCCGAACCTGGCATTGCCGCTGAACGTCGCCCCATCGAACCCGGCGTCGCCGCTGAACGTCGCCCCGCCGAACCCGGCATTGCCGCTGAACGTCGCCCCGCCGAACCTGGCATTGCCGCTGAACGTCGCCCCGCCGAACCCGGCATTGCCGCTGAACGTCGCCCCGCCGAACCTGGCATTGCCGCTGAACGTCGCCCCGCCGAACGCGGTGGTGCCGATGATGCGGGTTTTGGTGAAGTTGGCGTTGTGGAGATGACAGTGGTTGAAATTGAGGTCGATGAGGACGGCTTCGGCGAGGTCGAGGGTCACCTTCGTGCCCCAGTAGATGGGATCGGGTTGTCCTTTGGGGGTTGTTGGTCGTAGGTGGCGGGCGAGGATGCGTTGGGCGGCGAGGCGGACCTGGCGTTCTTCCCTTGGGTCCACGCCGTGTTTGTCGCTGTCACCGCTGATGAGCCACCCCCGCTTTCATGGAGCTTCTTGATCATGGTCTTATGGCCGTGGGGAGGAAGTCGTCCGTGGCAGCACCGAAGAAGTACCCCGACGAGCTACGTCAGCGCGCCGTGCGCCTGTATCGCGAGTCGGACCCGAAGCCGGTGATCCGGCGCCTGGCCGAGCAACTCGGCGTGCATCACGAGGCGTTGCGGAACTGGATCCGCCAGGCCGAGGCCGACACGGGTGAGCGTCACGACCGGCCGACCAGCGAGATGGCGGACGAGAACCGGCGGCTGCGCAAGGAAGTTGCCGAGTTGCGGCGGGCGAACGAGATTCTGAAGGCCGCGAGTGCGTATTTCGCGGCGGAGCTCGACCCGACCCGGCGACGGTCATGAGGTTCATTCACGAACACCGTGACCAGTTCGCGGTCGCGCTCCTGCTACGGGTCCTCAACATCGGCGCTTCAACCTACTACGCGTGGGTCAAGCAGGCCGAGCAGCCCTGCGACCGGGACGTCGTCGACCTGGGGCTGATCTCCAACATCCACGAGATCTGGGAGACCTCCGGGCGCACCTACGGCGCTGACCGGGTCCACCGGCAGCTGCGCCGTGACGGCATCCGCGTGGGCCGCAAGCGCGTCGAGCGGCTGATGGCCGAGCAGGGCTGGCAGGGGGCGTTCCTGCGTCGAGGCTGGCGTGGTGGCTCCACGAAGCAGGATCCCCGGCACACGCCGGCGCCGGATCTGGTCAATCGGCAGTTCACCGCCGACGGGCCGAACCGGCTCTGGGTTGCCGACGCCACCCGCATCCCGTGCGGTGAGGGTGTGTTCTGGTTGGCTGCGGTCCGCGACGCGTTTTCCCGCCGGATCGTCGGGTGGAAGACGTCTGACCGCTGCGACACCGACCTGATCCTCGCCGCCCTCGAATACGGCATCTGGTCGCGCGACGTCCGCGACGGCCAGTTGATCCACCACAGCGACCGCGGGTCGAACTACACGTCGTTCCGCTTCGCGGAACGCTTGCAGGACAACGGGATCCTGCCGTCGATGGGCTCCGTCGGCGACTCGTACGACAACGCCCTGATGGAGAACTTCTGGTCCACGCTGAAGATCGAACTCGTCTACCGCACGTCCTGGCGGACCCGCGACGAGGCCGAGAACGCGATCTTCGCCTACATCGACGGCTGGTACAACACCCGCCGCATACAGAAGGAACTGGGCTACCTCAGCCCGAACGAGTACGAGACCGCCTGGCACACCCGCCAGCCGCAACCAGCCGAGCCACCTATCGCCACCCCTGCGCCAGCCGGCAGCAGGTAACCACCGCTCCATCAAAGCGGGGGGAACTCACTGACGCCCTTAGGGCGCGTTTCGTAAGTCGCGTTGGCCGGGTGAGATCACGGCGTGGCGGTGATCGATAACTGAAGAGGTCTCCGGTAAGTGGGTTAGCGACCAAGCAAACCTGAATACCGGAGACCTCGTGGCCAGCCTAGCGGCGGCGGCGCGGCATGACCTCAGCGACATCCAGTGGCAGCACCTGTGCCCGTTGCTGCCTGCGGAATCGTCGCGGGGAAGGCCGTGCAAGTGGACCAGGCGACAGATCATCGACGGCATACGCTGGCGGGTACGTACCGGTGCGCCATGGCGTGACGTGCCCGCGAACTACGCCCCGTGGCAGACGCTGTATCGGTGGTTCCGCCGGTGGCAGCGTGATGGCACCTGGGCCCGGATCCTGGCCGGGCTGCAAGCTGCCGCCGATGCGGCCGGGCGGATCGACTGGACCGTCAGCGTCGACTCCACGATCAGCCGCGCCCATCAACACGCCGCCGGTGCCCGTCGTGACGGCGACCGGCAGAAAGAACCACCGGGCGGGATCTACGCCGAGCCCGCGGATCATGCGCTGGGCCGTTCGCGGGGCGGGTGGACCACCAAGACTCACCTTGCCTGCGAACAGGGCCGCAAGGTTCTGGCCACCGTCGTCACGGCCGGGCATCGCGGTGACAGCCCGCAGTTCACCACAGTCCTCGACCGCATCCGAGTTACCCGCTGCGGTCCCGGCCGGCCCCGGACTCGCCCGCAGCAGGTTCTGGCGGACCGGGCCTACACGTCCAAGGCCAACCGTGCCTATCTGCGCCGACGGCGAATCAAGGCCTGCATCCCGAGCAAGACCGACCAAGACGCCCACCGCCGAGCCAAAGGCTCCCGCGGCGGCCGGCCACCCGCCTTCAACCCTGACACCTACCGCCGACGCCACGCCGTGGAGTGCGGCATCAACCAGCTCAAACAACACCGCGCCATGGCCACCCGCTACGACAAACTCGCCGTGCGCTACGAAGCCACCCTGACCATCGCCGCCATCAACCAGTACCTCCGAGCCTTATGAAACACGGGCTAGGTGCAGCGGAAGTGGGGTCGTCCGGGGGTGTTTGGTCGTCGGGTTCCGGGGTGGGTTGGTCGTTGGGCGGGGTGTAGGGCATGCGGAGGTAGGCGCAGATCACCTCGACGATGCTCTGCCGTTGGGCGGGATTGTCCTGGGCGAGGCGTTCCAGGGAGTACAGACCAGCGAGGCGGACCGGGGCCTTGTCGGAGCCGAGTTGGTCGGCGGCCTTGACGTACAACTCGGTGACCCGTTTCTCTCCGGCGTCGTACTCGGTGGCCTGCTGGGTGCGCTCGGCCAACTGCTGGCGGCGGAACGCCAACAGCAACGCGAACGCGGCGGTCACCGACGCGCCGATGGTCAAGCCGGTGCGGATGGACTCCACCCGCAACTTCGCCCGTTCCACCCGATCGCCCATCGGCGGCACCGACCCCTGCAACCAACCGACCGCGGCCCAGGTGACCACTCCTACCAGGAGCACCCCGGCCGGGATCACCCACGACTGCAACGGCCGTACCTGCCGTTCCGGTGGCGTCGGTGCGGCGGACACCTGACGCTTCGCGGCGTCGTGCCGCCACAGCAGGACTCCCGCGACCAGTACCGCCAAGCCTCCCGCCACCGGCACCAGCACCGGCCGCCAGGAAGCCAGGACGTCCCACCACGAACGGGGAACCGACACCAGCGCGACCGACAGCAGAACCGACCCGCCGGCCGCCATCAATGCGACACTCAACCGTCTCGTCACACTGCGAATCGTGCCCGTACGCAGCAACCCCGCCGCACCTCAGCTGTCGATTCGCAAGACCGCATGGGCTAGCCGAGCGGCATCCGCGCGACGACTTGCCATTCGTACATGCGCTGATCACGGTGCATCTCGATCAGATCGACATGGCTGATCGAGACGGTAGCGGGCTCAGGCGCCACAGACCGCACCGCCTGAAGGTAGGGCTCGGATGGGCCATCGGTAGTCAGGTAGGCGACGCTGACGTGAGGCCGGTATCGGCTGGGGTCCTCGGGCCGCCGTGGGCGAGGCCGCGAAGCACCTCTTCGGCTGAGTTGGCTGTACGAATGGCTGTACGTGGGCCGTGGTGATCGATTCGACCAGGTGCGGGAAGTCGCTGACCTGCGATGACGGTGGTGCGCCCGGCAGGATTCGAACCTGCGGCCTTGGGATTAGAAGTCCCCTGCTCTATCCGCTGAGCTACGGGCGCGTGCCGACGGTCGTCGCGCCAAGAGGGTACCGCCGCTCCCCGCGTGCCCGGTGGTACGGGTCGGCGCGTCCGTTCCGCCCCTCAGCGTCCCACGCCGGGGCCCGGCCCGGCACCACAGTTCCGGCGGGTCCGGCGCGGGCCGGGCGGCACGCGATCCGTACCCTCGTCGGATGCTGCTCGACCAGGAAACCGAGAACGAGATCGTCTTCGAGCTGTGTCAGCTCCTCGGGCGGGCCATCCTGCCCCTCACCGGCTCGGACGGCCCGGGCACACCGCCCGGCGTCCTCGGCACCGCCTTCTTCTACAGCGAGCTGGTCGGCGCTACGGACGACGGCGAGATCGCGCACGAGTGGCTGCTCACCGCCGACGCGCTCACCGACCGGGCGTACGGCGAGATCGGCTTGCGGCCCAGCGTCACCGACCCGGCCGAGGGGGCGGACGAGCCGATCGACCTGCCCGGTTTCGCCGACCACTGGCTGCACCTGCCGGAGCTGGGGCTCGCCGCGATGCCGACCGGCGGTCTGCACGGCTGGGCCGACGACCGGGGCTGGCGCTGGCGTACCCAGCATGTCACCGAGGCGGTGGCCGCGCCGGCCGACTCGGTCGCCCGGATCGGCGCGGCGCCGGCCTCGGCGTTCGTGCTGGCCCTGGGCGTCGGCGACGGCGGGTCACGGCCGTTGGAGGCGGTTGTCGAGCGGGTCGCCCGGGACGGCGGCGAGGTGCGGGTCACGACGGAACTACCAGCGGGCTACGTGGGCGCGCCCGTGTTCGCGGTCGAGGCCGGGCCGGACGGCGGGCCCGCGCTGCGTTGCCTCGGCGTGGTGCTGCCGCCGCAGGCTGGTGGCCATCCGATCGCCACCTTCGACCGGATCCGCGCCGCGCTCACGGCGGTCGTCACCGACTGAGCCTGCGGCGAGGCCGGCCGGCCTCAGCCCTCGGCGTTCGCGTCGGCCGGCCGCCGAGGGGCCGGCGGCGTCGTGGGCTCCGGCTCGGTCGGCCCGGCGCGGAGGAACCCCTCCGCCCACCGTCCGACCTCCGCGAAGACCTTCTCGCGTACGCCGGGACTGGAGAGCGTGAGGTCGTGCAACCCGCCGTCGAAGCGGGCCAGCGTGACGTGCCGGCCGAGGCGGGGCGCCCAGCGCACCATGTGTTCGACGTCGAGCACCGCGTCGGCGCCGGTGGCGCTGTCGTGCCACTTGGTGCCCCGGAAACTGCGCGTGGAGCAGGCGAGCAGCACCGGCACCGGGATGTCCAGCCCGGCCCGCAGGCGACGTTGGCCGGTACGGATCGCGTTGAGCCAGCCGGCCCGGACCGGGAACCCGGCGAGCGGCTTCCAGGCCAGGTCGTAGCGCCACTCGCCCCGGTGGTCGGCGTGCAGGCTCTCGCCGTACACCGTGCCCAGGCCGAACGGCAGTACCCGCTGCGGCGCCCTGCGGCCCAGACGGGAGACGGCGGCCGCGAGGGGCCGGCGGACCATCCAGGGCGCGTTGATGTCGAAGAAGGGGCTGTTGAGCACGATGCCGTCGACCAGGCCGGCGTCGCGGCGGTCGTGTGCCCAGAGCGAGATGATCAGGCCGCCGGTCGAGTGGCCCATCGCGAGCAGGGTGTCGTGGCCCTCCTCTGCGCGGATGATCTCCGCGGCGGCGTCCAGCTCGGGGAAGTAGTCGCTCAGGTCACGGCAGAAGTTCGGGGTCTGGTGCGGGAGCAGGCTGCGGCCGTACTTGCGCAGGTCGAGCGCGTAGAAGTCCCAGCCGCGCTCGGCGAAGAAGTCTGCCACGTGGGTCTGGAAGAAGTAGTCGACGAAGCCGTGCACGTAGAGCACGGCGCGGCCGGTCGGGCGGTCGGCGCGCCGCCGCACCAGGGTCGCGACCACCGGCCCCTCGTCGTCGGTGCCCAGCTCGATCGTCCGCCGCTCGTAGGGGGCGCCCAGCACGTCCGGTTCCACGACCGCGACGGTACGCCGCCTCGCTACCCGGCGGTAGCCCCCGCCCGCCCGCACCGGACGGACGGGGGCACAGGGCCTCAGACGGTCTCGGCGTCCTCGCGCTCGGCGTCCTGCAACGGGACGCCCTCGGGCTGGTCGACGGCGCGCAGGTGCTTGTTGTGGCGCGGCTCCTGCCGGGTCTTCGCGTCGTTGAGCTTGCGGCGCAGGTCGTCCCGGACGTCGTTGAGCGCGGCGTGCAGATCCTCCTCGGTCGAGGTGGTGACGATCTTCTGCCGCCCGGCGATCCAGCACTCCAGGGTCACCTTCTGGCCCCGGGCCTCGCGATCCTTGACGGACACCTCCAGCTCGGTGGCGTCGGCGTGGAAGCCGGCGAGCCGGGCGTCCAGGGTCCCGAACTGCTCGGCGATCCAGTTGCGGTCGCCCTGGGAGAACCCGGCGCCGACCCGCAGGCACTCGGCCACGGTCGCGGGGTTCGCCACGGCGCTCATCGCGCTGCCTCGCGGACGTCTCGGAGAAGCATGGGAGCTCCCTTTCTCTCGGTTGATCAAGTACTTACCCAACCGGCGTGATTCCGGAACGCCTGCTTGCCGGCTCCACTCGATCATGCGTCGGCGCAGGTCAGACCCGTAGGGCCGGTCGGCCTAGCAGATCGGGACCTTGATCAGGTGGTTGTCCACAGGCCCGCTCGTCGTCCACAGGTCCGGGCCGGCGGGTGGTCCGGGGCGGGCGTCCGGCCGACGCTCACCGGGACAAGTCGATCCCTGGGAGGGGCGATGTTCGATACGTACGTGACGATCGTCGGCAACGTGCTGACCGCGCCGGAGTGGCGCCGCACCACGCAGAGCGGAACGCTGGTGGCCAACTTCAAGGTCGCCTCGACCGCCCGCCGGCTCGACCGCGACAGCGGCCGCTGGGTGGACGGCAACAGCCTTCGGGTACGCGTCAACTGCTGGCGCCGCCTCGCCGAGGGGGTGGCCGCCTCGGTGGCGGTCGGTGACCCGGTCATCGTGGCCGGGCGCCTCTACACCCGGGACTGGACCGACGAGTCCGGCACCCACCGCACGCTCTACGAGCTGGAGGCGGTCGCGGTCGGGCACGACCTGTCCCGGGGCCGCGCCCGCTTCCTGCGCAACCAGCCCCGCGCGGCCACCAGCACGGTCGAGGACGCGGAGGCCGAGCAGCGGGTGCACGGCGAGGCGACCGAGCCGGTGCCGGACGCGCAGGCCCCGGCGACGTTCGACGACCGGCCCTTCGACGACGACTTCCCGCCGCCGGAGTACGGGGGCCGGGTCGGACTGGCCGGCACCGTCGAGCGGGTGGGCGAGCCCGACCCGTTCGACGGCCGGCCCGGTGTGCGACAGGCCGCCGGCTTCGACCCCGGGTCGGGCGGCCCGGAAGAGGACGAGCTGGGCGACGCGGAGGACGACGGCCCGGCGACGGCCGAGGACGACGAACTGGGCGAGGCCGCGCCGGCGGAGGCCGACGGGCCGGGTGGTGCCGGACCGGGTGAGGGCGAGGCGGGCGCCGCGAGCCCGGGCGGTGCGGGCGGGAACGCGTCGGGGCGTCGCGGACGGCGGCGTACCCCGGTGCCCGCCTGACCCTTCGTCCGACGGGGGCGCGGGGTGGTGACGTCGGCGTCACCACCCCGCGGTACGACTAGGCTGGCCGGCCGGAGGTGGTGACGGGTGCGGCAGGCGACCGCCATGGCGAACGCGACCGGGTTGGTGGCGGGCTACGCGCTCGACGCGCTGCTCGGCGACCCCCGCCGGTGGCATCCGGTGGCCGGCTTCGGCACGGCGGCCGGTGCGCTGGAACGGCGGGTCTACCGCCCCGACCGGGCGGCCGGCACCGCGTTCACGGCGCTCGCCGTCGGCGCGCCGGTCCTGCTCGGTGCCGCCGCCGCGCTGGCGACCCGGCACCATCCGATCGCGCGGGCCGCGCTGGTGGCCGCCGGCACCTGGACGGTGCTCGGCGGGCGCACGCTGCGGCACGAGTCCCGGGTGATGGCGCGGGCACTCGGCCGGGCCGACCTGCCCGCCGCCCGGGCCCGCCTGGGCAACCTCTGCGGGCGCGACCCGTCCGCCCTCGACGAGCCCGAACTCGCCCGCGCCACAGTCGAATCGGTCGCCGAGAACACCTCGGACGCCGTGGTCGCCCCGCTGGTCTGGGGCGCCGTCGCGGGCCTGCCCGGCCTGCTCGGCTACCGGGCGGCGAACACGCTCGACGCGATGGTCGGCCACCGCTCACCCCGGTACGCCCGCTTCGGCACCCCCGCGGCCCGGCTGGACGACGCGCTGAACCTGCTGCCGTCCCGGCTCACCGGGCTGCTCACGGTGGCCGTCGCGCCGGTGGCGCACGGGGACCGCGCCGCCGCGTGGCACGTGTGGCGGCGGGACCGGACCGACCACCCGAGCCCGAACGCCGGTCAGTGCGAGGCCGCGATGGCAGGCGCGCTCGGCGTCCGGCTCGGCGGCCGCAACGTCTACTTCGGCCGCGCCGAGACGCGGCCGTTCCTCGGCGACGGGCCCCGGCCCGAGGCGCGGCACCTGAAGCGGGCCGCCCGGATCTCCGGCGCGGTCGGTGTGGCAGCGCTCGGCCTGGCCGCGCTCTACCCGGTGACGGTCGGCCGTGCGGCCGGGGCGGCCGGACGGGCCGCGCTTGGCATCCTCATGCGTGCGGCCCGCCGGGGGAGCGGGCGGTGAGCGGCGGGCTGCTCGTCGCCGGCACCACCTCCGATGCCGGAAAGAGCGTGCTCACCGCCGGCATCTGCCGCTGGCTGCGCCGCCGGGGCGTCCGGGTCGCCCCGTTCAAGGCGCAGAACATGTCGAACAACTCCGCCGTGGTGGTCGGCCCGGACGGTCGCGGCGGCGAGCTGGGCCGCGCCCAGGCGATGCAGGCCGCCGCCTGCGGGCTCGACGCCGACCTGCGCTTCAACCCGGTGCTGCTCAAGCCGGGTAGCGACCACGCCAGCCAGGTGGTGCTGCTCGGCGAGGCGGTCGACACGGTCACCGCCGGCAACTACCACGAGGTACGGTCCCGGCTCGCCACCACGGCGTACGCGGCGCTGGCCGAGTTGCGGGCCGAGTACGACGTGGTGATCTGCGAGGGCGCGGGCAGCCCCGCCGAGATCAACCTGCGCGACGGCGACTACGTCAACATGGGTCTGGCACGGCAGGCGGGGCTGCCCACGATCGTGGTCGGCGACATCGACAGGGGCGGCGTGTTCGCCTCGATGTTCGGCACCGTCGCGCTGCTCGACGCGGCCGACCAGGCGCTGCTGGCCGGGTTCGTGGTGAACAAGTTCCGTGGTGACCGCGGCCTGCTCCAGCCGGGGCTGGACATGCTGCGCCGGGTCACCGGCCGCCCGACGTACGGGGTGGTGCCCTGGGCGCTGGACCTGTGGCTGGACGCGGAGGACTCGCTCGCGTACGGGCGGGTGCTCGGCCGCCCGGCGGCGCCCCGGGGCACCGACTGGCTCGACGTCGCCGTGGTGCGGCTACCGCGGATCAGCAACGCCACCGACGTGGAGGCCCTCGCGACCGAGCCGGGCGTGCGGGTCCGCCTAACCGTCGAGCCGGCCGAACTGGCCGCCGCCGACGTGGTGGTGCTCCCCGGCACCAAGTCGACTGTCGCCGACCTGGCCTGGCTGCGGGAGACCGGCCTGGCCGACGCGGTCCGGGCGCACGCCGCCGCCGGACGGCCGCTGCTCGGCATCTGCGGCGGTTTCCAGATGCTGGGCCGGGCGATCCACGACGCGGTGGAGAGCCGCCGGGGCACCGTACCCGGCCTCGGGCTGCTGCCCGTCGAGATCACCTTCGAGCCGCGCAAGACGGTTCGCCGAGCCGAGGGCACCGCCGCCGGCGACGTGCCGGTGCACGGGTACGAGATCCACCACGGCCGGGTCACGGCCGCAGACCCGGGACTCGCGCCGCTGCTGCGCCACGCCGACGGCACCGGCGAGGGCGCGCGTCTCGGCACCGTGTACGGCACGCACTGGCACGGCGCCTTCTCTTCCGACGCGTTCCGCCGCCGGTTCCTGACCGAGGTGGCGGAGGCGGCCGGGCGTACCGGGTTCAAGGTCGCGCCGGACACGTCCTTCGCGGCGGCCCGGGAGCGGACGCTCGACCTGCTCGGCGACCTGGTGGAGGAGCACCTCGACACGGACGCGCTGTGGCGGCTGATCGAGTCCGGGCCACCGCCGGGACTGCCGTTCGTGCCACCCGGCGCGCCACCGGCTCAGTAGCGCACGTCGGCCGGGCGGTCGGACATCGGCAGCCCGGCCTCCCGCCAGCCCTGCACCCCGCCGATCATGTCGGTGGCCTGCCGCAGCCCCAGCGTCTGGAGGCTGGCGGCGGCCAGGCTGGAGCTGTACCCCTCCCGGCACACCACGACGACCTCGCGGTCGTACCCGGTGGCCTCCGGTATGCGCCACGCGCTGGCCGGGTCGAGCCGCCACTCCAGCACGGTGCGGTCGATGACGATCGCGCCGGGCAGCTCACCCTCCTCGCGGCGCTGCGCCTCGGTACGCGTGTCGATAAGCAGCGCGCCGCCACGGACCGCCTCGACGGTCTCGTGCGGGGTCAGCCGGCGGAGACCGGCGCGGGCCTGTTCCAGGAGGGCGTCGACGCCCGGACACATCACGTCATGGAGCACCCCCCGATGATGCCCAGCGCGCCGCGCCGCCGCTCGGCGAAACGGTCCGCCCGGGTCGCAGTTTCCAGCGGACGGGGGAACGTTAGCGTCGGTCGGGTGAACGTGGCGGTGATCGAGGCGTACGCCGGGCTGGCCGGTCGGGTACTGGCTGGTCCGGCGCGGTTGGGGCGTACCCGGCTGGTCGCCGTCGACGGGCCCAGCGGCGCGGGCAAGAGCCGGTTCGCGACGCGCCTCGCGGACGCCCTCGCGGCGCGGGCGGGCGGCGTGCGACCGCCGCTCGTGCACACCGACGACCTGCTCGACGGCTGGGACGACCAGCTCACGTTCTGGACCCGGCTGGAGGAGCAGGTGCTCGGCCCGGTGCGGGCCGGCCGGGCGGGAGGTTACCGCCGCTACAGCTGGGTGCGCCGGCGCCTCCTGGACCGGGTGGTGCCGGTGCCCGCCGGTCCGGTGCTGATCGTCGAGGGGGTGAGCGCCGCCCGCGCCGCGGTACGCCCCGAGCTGACGCTGTCGGTCCTGGTCACCGCGCCGGCCGAGCTGCGGTTACGCCGGGCGCTGGCTCGCGACGGCGCGCAGATCCTGCCGGAGCTGCGCCGGTGGCACGCGGGGGAGCGGGCGCACTTCACCGCCGACGACACCGCGAGGGCGGTGGACCTGGTGGTCGACGGCGCACCGGACCTGCCGCACGACGCGGACCGCTACTACGTGCGCCTCAGGCGGCGATCGGGCTCGGGCGACGTGGCGGGGTAAGGCCAGCATACGATTCCGGTCATGACCACTCCGATCCTCTCCGAGTCCGAGGTGCGGGCCGCCGTCGAGCGGGAACTCCCCGGCGTCCGTGCCGACCTCGAGCGACTCGTCCGTATCCCGGGCATCGCCTTCGAGGGCTTCGACCACTCGCACGTGGAGCGTTCCGCCGAGGCGGTGGCGGAGCTGCTGCGCGGCTGCGGCCTCGACACGCGGATCGTCCGGTCCGGCGGGCAGCCCGCGGTGATCGGCACGAAGGCGGCCCCGCCCGGCGCGCCGACGGTGCTCATGTACGCGCACCACGACGTGCAGCCGGTCGGCGACCTGTCGCTGTGGGAGTCGGACCCGTTCGAGCCGGTGGAGCGCGACGGCCGCCTCTACGGCCGGGGCGCCGCCGACGACAAGGCCGGCATCATGGCGCACGTCGCCGCGCTGCGCGCGTTCGGTGACCGGCTCCCGGTCGGCGTGGTGCTGTTCATCGAGGGCGAGGAGGAGTACGGCTCGGACTCGCTGGAGCGGCTGCTCGCCGAGCACCGCGACGACCTGGCCTCGGACGTCATCGTGATCGCCGACTCCACCAACTGGGACGTCGGCGTGCCGGCGCTGACCACCTCGCTGCGCGGCATCGTCAACTGCTTCGTGGAGGTGCGCACGCTCGACCACGCCGTGCACAGCGGCATGTTCGGCGGCGCCGTGCCGGACGCGCTCACCGCGCTGGTGAAGCTGCTCGGCACGCTGCACGACGAGGCGGGCGACGTCGCGGTGGACGGGCTGGTCGGCCGCGAGGGCGCCAGCGTCGACTACCCGGAGGACCGGTTCCGGGCCGAGGCCGGCCTGGTCGACGGCGCGACGCTGTTCGGCACCGGCCGGATCACCGACCGGCTCTGGACCAAGCCGGCGCTGGCGATCCTCGGCGTGGACGCGCCGTCCACCGGCGAGGCCCCGAACGCGCTGGTGCCGTCCGCGAAGGCGAAGCTGAGCGTACGGCTGGCGCCGGGCGACGACCCGAAGAAGGCGTACGCGGCGCTGACCGCGCACCTGGAGCGGCACGCGCCGTGGGGCGCGCAGGTGTCGGTGACGTTCGAGCACGACGGCGCGCCCTGTGTCATCGACGCCTCCGGGCCGATGTTCGACGCGGCCCGGTCGGCGTTCCGGACGGCCTGGGACGGCACCGACCCGGTCGACATCGGGGTGGGTGGATCGATCCCGTTCATCGCCACGTTCCAGGAGATGTTCCCGCGGGCCGCGATCCTGGTGACCGGTGTGGAGGACCCGCACGCGCGGGCGCACGGCCCGAACGAGAGCCTGCACCTGGGTGAGTTCGCCCGGGTGTGCCTGGCCGAGGCGCTGCTGCTGGCCCGGGTGGCGGAGGCCGGAAACCCCGTCTGAGGTGTCGAAACCGTAACTTCGGGGCCGATGTCGGAGTTTGTGGTGTGTCGGCGGGCGGGGTGTTATAGCCTTTCGAACATGCGTACGAACGACGAGATGGAGCGGCTTCAGGCCGCCGTCCGTGCTCTGGGGGACGTCGACGTCTCCGCGTGGTCCGAGGACACGCTCAACGAACAGATCGGCGAGCTCTCCGCCGCCCTGGTCACGCTCGACGCGCTGCTCACCCGGGTCGCCGAGGGCGTGCGCGGGCGCGGCCTGCGCATCGAGGAACCGGTCTCGGCCTGACCGTCGGCCCGGCGGCCCCGGCGCACCCGTGCGGTGTGCCGGGTCGCCGGATCCGCCCCGATGTCACAGGTGGCTGGCAGGATGTGGACGTGCGTTTCGCAGAGCTGGCGGCCACCTCGGCCGCGGTCGGCGCCACCAGCGGCCGTCGGGCCAAGGTGGAGCTGCTGGCCGCCGCACTGCGCGGTCTGGAGCCGGGCGAGATCCCGGCCGGCGCCGGCTACCTCGCCGGTGAGCTGCGCCAGCGTCAGACCGGTGTCGGCTGGGCGGGCCTGCGTGACCTGCCCACGCCGGCCGCCGAGCCGACGCTCACCGTCGGCGCGGTCGACGCGGCGATCGACGAGATCTCCCGCGTCGCCGGGTCCGGTTCGCAGGCCCGGCGACGGGAGCTGGTCGGCCGTCTCTTCGCCGCCGCCACCGCCGACGAGCAGCGCCTGCTGACCGGCCTGTTCCGGGGCGAGCTGCGCCAGGGCGCACAGGCCGGGCTGCTGACCGACGCGGTCGCGCGCGCCGCCGACGTGCCGGTCGCCGCCGTGCGGCGGGCCCTGCTGCTCGCCGGTGACCTGCGGGCGGTGGCGGTCGCGGCGCTCACCGGCGGTGCCGCCGCGCTGGCCGGGTTCGGGCTCCAGGTGGGCCGTCCGCTCGCGCCGATGCTGGCGCAGAGCGCGCCCTCGGTCGACGAGGCGCTCACCGCCACCGGCGTGCCGGCCGTGGTCGACGTCAAACTCGACGGCATCCGCATCCAGGTGCACCGCTCCGGGGCGGACATCGCGGTCTTCACCCGCAGCCTGGACGAGATCACCGGCCGGCTGCCCCAGGTGGTCGCAGCCGTCCGCGCGCTGCCCGCACGCGAGCTGGTGCTCGACGGCGAGGCGATCGGGCTGGACGCCGCCGGCCGGCCGCTGCCGTTCCAGGAGACCTCCAGCCGCGCGGCCCGTCGCGCCACGCCCAGCACCACCGGGCCGACGCAGGTCGCGCCCGCCGTGCTGGCCGCCGCCGAGCGAACCGGCGAACCGGTGCTCACGCCGTACTTCTTCGACCTGCTGCACCTCGACGGCGCCGACCTGATCGACGCACCCGGCCGGGAGCGGTGGGCGGCCCTGGCCCGCGCTGTCGACGGTTCGCTGCTCGTCGACCGGGTCGAGGTGGACGACGCGGAGCAGGCGGCCACGGCGTTCGCCGCGGCTGTCGACGCCGGTCAGGAGGGCGTGGTCGTCAAGGACCCGGCCGCGCCGTACGACGCCGGCCGGCGCGGCTCGGCCTGGGTCAAGGTGAAGCCACGGCACACGCTCGACCTGGTGGTCCTCGCGGTCGAGTGGGGCAGCGGCCGGCGGGAGGGCTGGCTGTCCAACCTGCACCTCGGCGCCCGCGATCCGCGCACCGGCGAGTTCGTCATGCTGGGCAAGACGTTCAAGGGGCTCACCGACGAGCTGCTGCGCTGGCAGACCGAACGGTTCCTGTCGCTCGCCGTGGAGAAGGGCGACTGGGTGGTGCGGGTCCGGCCGGAACAGGTGGTCGAGATCGCGTTCGACGGCGTGCAGACGAGCAGCCGGTACCCGGGCGGCATGGCGTTGCGCTTCGCCCGCGTGCTGCGCTACCGCCACGACAAGACCGCCGCCGAGGCGGACACCATCGACGCGGTCCGCGCCATCCACGCCGGCCGGGTCACCGGCTGACGGCTCAGCCCGCCGACAGCGACCGGGCGTAGTTGACCTGGTTGTTGAGCTGCTGCACCTGGAACTGGTCGGTGACCGGGATCCGCGCGACGTACTGGTGCCCGCCACTGCTCACCGTCACCTGCACGGTCCCGTAGTGCCGCGTCTCCTTGATCAGCAGGAACAGGAGGCTGAACACGGTCAGGCAGAAGAAGCCGAGGATCGCGGCGACGACGGCCCACGGAGCGATCTTCTCCTCCTTCTGCCAGTAGTCGGTCACGTACCAGGAGGCACCGGCGAGCGGCAGGACACCGACCGGGGTACGGATCACCGGCGGCGTCACCACGATCTCGGCGATCTGCACGGCCACCGCCGACTGCGTGGGCGGCACCGGCCCGGCCGGCGGGTACGCCGCGGGTGCCGGCCCGTGGTACGGCGCGACCACCCCGGCCGCCGGCACCGGCGGTGCGGAGAACTGCGCGGGCGGCGCGGAGTATTGCGCGGGCGGCGCGGAGAACTGCGGCGCGGCCGGGAACTGAGCGGTGGGCGGCGGTGCGGAGACCGGTGCGGGCGGTGCGGAGAGCGGCGCGGGGGTGACCGGTGCGTCCGGCGCGGCGATCACCGGGAACTGCTCGGTGGGGGGCGCGACGGCCGGCGGCATGGCCGACCACGGGTCGTACGCGGGTGGCTCGGCGGCCGGGGGCGTCGTGGCGTCAGAGGTCACCGCGACCCCCACGATTGACGATCATCCGCGGACCCTACCAACGTCCCTGCCGCCCGGTGTGCCGCCGGATCCACGGCCCGCCCCTGCGCGGAAGCCTCATCGCTCGGAACGGATATGCCTGAGAGGCATGAATATGCCTCTCAGGCATATCCGTCGTGAGGAGTCCTTCGTCGATGGCCGCTACGGCGAGTAACGGGCGCTTGTGCAGAGGATCGACGAGGCGGGCCGTGCCCGGTGCGGCCTGTTCAGGCGGAGGTGGGAGTGGCCGGCTCGGCGGCGCGGTCCACCGGCTCGCCCGGGGTGTCCAGCCCGGCCCGGCGGCGGGCCTCCCGGCGCGCCACCCAGCCGTAGCCGAACAGGCTCATCACCGCGAAGATCCACCACTGCCACACGTAGCCGAAGTTCTGCCAGTTGTTCGTGTGCCCGATCTGGACCGCCTGGAAGGCCGGGTCGGCCGCCGGCGTCTGCCCGTCGAGCAGGACGTAACCGCCGGTCACCGGGTAGGGGAGCTGCTCGGCCAGGCGGGGGATGTCGATGCGCCGGGCCTCCAGCTTGCCGTCACGCCGGCTGACCGCGCCGCCGCCGCTCTCGCTGCCGACCACCCGGCCGGTCACTGTCACCTCGCCGGTCGGCGCCGCCGGCACGTCCGGCTGGACTGTCGCGCCGGCGCCCGGCACGGGCGGGATCCAGCCCCGGTCGACGAGCACCGCGGTGCCGTCGGCAAGCACCAGCGGGGTGAGCACCTCGAAGCCGACCGTCCGGTCGAGGGTCCGGCCGCGGATCAGGACGGTGTTCGCGCTGTCGTACCGGCCGGTGGCGGTGACCCGGCTCCAGGTGAGCTCCTCGGACGGCGCGGGACCGACGTCGCCGCCGCTGGGCGCGGGGAGCGCGTCGCGCAACGGCGCGGGCGTCATGGTGGCCCCGGCGTCGATGCGCTCGTTGACGGCCGTGCGCCCCCGGTAGCGGTCCAGCTGCCAGTTGCCCAGGAACACCATCACCGTGGCGGCGACGAGCGTGAGCGCGAGGTAGCCGAGCCAGCGCGGGGTCAGCAGGAACCGGTACACGTTGGCCAAGGCTACCCGTATGAGCGATGCCACTCGCCGCTGCCAGGCAGAAACGGCGGTGTGCGCGGCTCTCGCGCGCCGGGCCGGACGGGTATGGTCACGCGGGCGGAAACCACCACATCAGGAGTCGATGATGACCGACGTGCCGCGCGTCGTGCTGAGTGCGCCCTCCTCGGGGCACGGCACCGGCGCCGTCTCCCTCGGCCTGCTCGCGGCGCTCACCGACCGGGGGATCCCGGTGGCCGGGTTCAAGGTCGGGCCGGACCAGGTGGACGCGGCGTATCTGGGGCTCGCCGCCGGGCGCGCCGGGCGCACGCTCGATCCGAGACTGGTCGGCCCGGAGCGCATCGCCCCCCTCTTCGCGTACGGCGCGAACGGCGCCGGGTTCGCGCTGGTGCAGGGCACGATGGGCCTCTACGACTCGGTCGCCGGACGACCCGAGAGTGAGTCCACGGCGGCCGTCGCCACCGCGCTGCGCAGCCCGGTGGTGCTCGTGGTGGACGTGGCGGCGATGGGCCAGTCGGTGGCCGCGCTGGTGCACGGTTTCCGGGCGTACGACGACGAGCTGTGGCTGGGCGGCGTGATCCTCAACCGGGTGGCCTCGCCCCGGCACGAGGCGCTGCTGCGCGAGGCGCTCGACGACGTGGGCGTGCCGGTCTACGGGGCGCTGCGCCGGCACGAGCTGCCCCCGGTGCTGCCCGCCCGCCGGTACGGCACCGGGCCCGTGGTGCGCGCCGACGCGGACGCCGAACGGGGCGTACGCCGGCTCGGTGAGGCGGTGGCCGCCACCGTCGACCTCGACCGGCTGCTGGCGCTGGCCCGCTCCGCCCCCGCGCTCACCGTCGAGCCGTGGTCGCCGGAGCCGGCCGACGCCCCGCAGCCGTCGGGGGAACGGCCGGTGGTGGCGCTCGCCGGCGGGCCGGCCGGCACCTACAGCCACCCCGAGACCGCCGAGCTGCTGCGTGCGGCGGGCGCCGAGGTGGTGACGCTCGATCCGCTGCGCGACGAGGCGCTGCCCGCCGGGGCCCGCGCGCTGGTCGTCGGCGGCGGGCTGCCCGAGACGTACGCGGAGCAGCTCTCCGCCAACCGCCGCCTCTGCATCGCGGTGGCCGAGCTGGCCCGCTCGGGCCGCCCGGTGATCGCCGAGGGCGCGGGCCTGCTGTGGTTGGCCCGGGAGCTGGACGGCCTGCCCATGTGCGGGGTGCTGGACGCGGTCGGCACGGTCCGGGACGGCCTGGTGGTCGGCTACCGCACGGCCACGGCGGTCACCGACAGCGTGGTGGCGGCGGCCGGTGCCACGGTGACCGGGCACAAGCAGCACGCCGCAGTGCTCACGCCGCGCGCCGGTGACCGGCCGGCCTGGCGCTGGGAGGGTGGCAATCCGGAGGGCTTCGTCCGGCAGGCGGTGCACGCCTCGCAGCTCGTGCCGCACTGGGCCGCGCATCCGGACGTCGCGGCCCGGCTGGTGGCCGCCGCGCTGGCACCGGTGGGGGCGTCGGCGTGATCGGGCAGGTGGCGGTACGCCGCTTCCCGGCGCTGACCGTCTCCACCCCGCGCATCGAGGTGCGGCACCTCGTCGCCGCCGACGCGGAGGCGATGGACGAGGTGTTCGCCGACCGGCAGACGCAACGCTGGCTGCCGCTGGCGGATGCGTCCGGGCAGATCGACGGGCGGGCGTGGTGCACCGAGCTGGCCCGGCAGCGGCGGGACAGCGGCGACGGCGACCACTGGGCGGTGGTCCGCCGGGAGGACCAGCGGGTGGTCGGCTCGCTCTGGGCCCGCCGTACCGACTGGGGCGCCCGGCTCACCGAGTTGTCGTACGCGATCGCGCCGCACGCCCGGGGCTATGGCCTGGCGGTCGAGGCGGTGGACGCGGTGGCGATCGCTCTGATCCTGGAGCACGGGTTCCAGCGGGTGGAGCTGCGGGTGGCGGCCGGCAACGTGGCGTCGCGGCGGGTCGCCGAGAAGGCCGGCTTCAGCTACGAGGGCCTGCTGCGCAACGCCGGTTTCGTCAGGGGCGCCCGGGTCGACCTGGAGCTGTGGTCCTTCGTCGCCGCGGACCTCCGCTGAGCTCACCCCTTTCGCAACGTCGATCAAGGAGTTCGCGTCTGCGGATCGGACGATCCGTGACGCAAACTCCTTGATCAACTACCCGGGCGCACCCCCGGGCGGATCAGGGCGGCTCAGCCGACTATCTGGTCCGAGGGTGGGGTGAACTGGCGGGTGGGCTGGCCCTTCAGGGAGTCCCGCAGGGTCTGCGCCACCGCGTTCACCGGGATCTGCGACTGCCCGTCGCCCACCGCGTTGAACGGATTGTCCGGGTCGGCGATGAAGCTCGCCGCCGCCAGCTCCGGCGTGTAGCCGACGAACCACGCCGACCGGGTGCTGTCCGTCGTACCCGTCTTGCCGGCGACCGGGCGGCCGACCGTGCCGCGGACGCTGTCGGCCGTCGACCAGCCGCCGCAGCTCCCCTTGGCCGGGGTGTCGCCGGTGGGGCAGCGCGCCGCGTCGGTGGCGGCGCGGGCCGCGTCGGCGTTCACCACCTGCCGGCACCGCGGCTTGGCGACCTCCCGCTGCACCCCGCCCGCCGTCGTGTACGTGGCCGGCGTGCCGTCCCGGTTCATGATCGCGTTGACCGGGATGGCCTCGCAGTAGCGCCCGTCGGCGGCGATGGCGGCGTACGCGTTCGCCATCTCCAGCGGGGTGGCGTCGGAGACGCCGAGCGTGAACGCGCCCCACTTCTTCGCCTTGCCCGGCGACGCCTGTTCCTTGTCCACGTCGGTACGCCAGCGCAGCCCCAGCTGCTCGGCCAGGCGCACCCCGGCGTCCGCGCCGATCTTCTCCTCCAGTTGGACGAAGTAGGTGTTCACCGACTTGCCGAATCCGGACCACATGGTCTGCCGGCCGGTCATCGCGCCGCTGGCGTTGGACGGCGCCCACCCGTCGTAGACGGCCGACTTGTACGTGTACGGCGAGTCGTACGCGGTGGACAGCGGCATCCCGGCGTTGAGCGCGGCGAGCATCGGGAACATCTTGAACGTCGAACCGGCCTGGTAGCCCGGTAGCGTCCCGCCGCCGAGCAGCGGCGCCACCGTGTTCGGGTAGTTCGCCTTGACCTTCGGGCCGGCCTCCGGGTTCGAGCTGTTCGGGTTCTCGGCCAGGTCGAGCGAGTAGTTCCGGTTCACCGCCATCGCCTTGATCCGCCCGGTGCCGGGCTCGGCGACCACGATGCCGTTGGCGAACGGGCTGCCGGTGTTGTCCTTGGCCCCGACGTTCTTCTCCGCCGCCGCCTGGGTCTTCGGGTCGAGCGCGAGCACGATCCGGTAGCCGCCACGGCGCAGCTTGTCCATCCGTTCCAGCCGGTTCTCGCCGAACGCGGGCTGGGAACTCCACCAGTTCTTCAGGTAGTCGCAGTAGAAGCCCCAGGCGCGGTGCCCGCCGTCGATGGCGGCGCAGTCGTTGGGCGGGTCGGTCAGCTTCAGCTTGATCGGCTGACCCTTCGCCTCGGCGGCGGCGTCCGGCGACAGGTAACCGAGGCGGGCCATGTTGTCCAGCACGTAGTTGCGCCGGCCGGTGGCCTCCTTCTGGTCGGAGGTGATCGGGTCGTACTCCGACGGCGACTTCACCAGCCCGGCCAGCGTGGCCGCCTCGACCGGGGTGAGCGTGGCCGGCGTCTTGGAGAAGAAGATCTGCGAGGCGGCGTAGATCCCGTACGCCCGGTGACCGAAGTAGGCCGAGTTGAGGTAGCGCTCCATGATCTGCTCTTTGCTCAGGTGCTTCTCGATGTCCAGCGCCATGCGCATCTCCTTGACCTTGCGCAGGCTGGTCTGCTGGGTCGCCTCCTGGACCTCCTTGGGTGTGGTCGCGCTGTCCCGCAGCGCCATCCGCACGTACTGCATGGTGATCGTCGAGGCGCCCTGGGATACGCCGCCGGATCGGGCGTTTGACACGAAAGCACGCGCCACGCCCTTCGGGTCGACGCCGTGGTGCTGGTAGAAGCGGTTGTCCTCGGCGGCGACGATCGCCTGCTGGATGTTCGGCGACATGTTCTCGATCTTGGTGTACTGCCGGTACTCCTCGTAGAACATCGTCAGCACCGTCTTGCCGTCCGGCGCGTAGACGTACGAGGTCTCGGCCGGCAACGCGGTCTTGAGGATGTTCGTCTTCTGTTCGATCGCGTGCGCGGTGGCCTTGGCCCCGATGCCGGTGACGGCGACCAGCGGATACAGGGCGGCGGCGACCACGATGCCGGCGATCAGCCCGGCGCGGAGAAGGGGAACGAGACGGCCAGCTGAAGCAAGGGGACGACTGCTCACGGGGTCAAGCTATGACATTTCCGATTCGGAAATGAGAAGAACTCATAAACCGGCGGACCGTGACGCGACCCACGCCGGGATGCGCTGTCCCGGGCGGCGGCTACCCGGCAGGATCGCGGACATGCCCGCAGCACCGACCGGGAGCGCCGCCGCGCTCGACGAGCCCGACCTGGGCCACCACGGGGACGCCGAGGCCACGCCCGGCCTGGTGGACCTGGCCGTGAACGTGCGCCGCGCCCCGATGCCGGACTGGCTGGCCGACCCGATCACCGCCGCGCTGGGCGACCTGGCCGCGTACCCGGACCCGGCGCCGGCCCGCGTCGCCGTCGCTCACCGGCACGGGCGACCCCCGGAAGAGGTACTCCTCACCGCCGGCGCCGCCGAGGGATTCGTCCTGATCGCCCGCGCACTGTCCGGCGTCCGCCACCCCGTGGTGGTGCACCCGCAGTTCACCGAGCCGGAGGCCGCGCTGCGGGCTGCCGGGCACCGGGTGGACCGGGTGCTGCTCGACCCGGCCGACGGCTTCCGCCTGGACCCGGCCCGCGTCCCCGGCGACGCCGACCTGGTCATGATCGGCAACCCCACGAACCCGACCTCGGTGCTGCACCCGGCCGGCACCATCGCCGCGCTGGCCCGTCCCGGCCGGGTGCTCGTGGTCGACGAGGCGTTCGCCGACACCACCGCCGCACCCGGCGTCGACGGCGAGCCCGAGTCGCTCGCCGCCCGCCGCGACCTCCCCGGCCTCGTGGTGGTGCGCAGCCTCACCAAGACCTGGGGCCTGGCCGGGCTGCGGATCGGCTACCTGCTCGGCGATGCCGCGCTGCTGGCCCGGTTCGCCGCCGCGCAGCCGCTCTGGGCGGTCTCCACCCCGGCGCTCGCCGCCGCCACCGCCTGCGCCGCGCCGGCCGCCGTCGCCGCCGAACGCGGCATCGCCGCCGAACTCGCCGCCGACCGCGACCACCTGGTGGCACGCCTGTCCGGCCTGCCGGGGGTACGCGTGGCGGGCCGCCCCGCCGCCGCCTTCGTCCTGATCCACGTGGCCGGCGCCGCCGACGTACGAGAGCGGCTACGAGCGCACGGCTGGGCGGTACGCCGGGGCGACACCTTCCCCGGGCTCGGCCCGGACTGGCTCCGGATCGCCGTACGCGACCGGGGCACCACAGACGCGTTCATCGAGACGCTGGCACGGATCCTGGAGGCATGATGCTGGAGTCCACAGTCGCGACGATCCGGCCGCTGGACGAGGCCGCCATGACGGCGGCCCGCGAGTTGCAGGGGCGGCTGACCAAGCCCGCCGGCTCGCTCGGCGCCCTGGAGCCGCTCTCGGTACGCCTCGCCGGGCTGGCCGGCGCCTGCCCGCCGCCGCTGCCCGAGCCGGCCGCGGTGGCGATCTTCGCCGGTGACCACGGCGTGCACGCCCAGGGCGTGACCCCGTGGCCGCAGGAGGTCACCGCCCAGATGATCGCCAACTTCCTGGCCGGCGGCGCTGTGGTCAACGCGTTCGCCCGGCAGGCCGGCGCCTCGGTCACGGTGGTGGACGTCGGCGTGGCCACCCCGATCCCGGGCGCCGAGTCCGCCGACCCGGCCGGGCCGCGCCTGGTGTCCGCGAACGTCCGCCCCGGGACCCGCGACATGACGGTCACCGCGGCGCTGACCCGGGACGAGGCCCGCACGGCCGTCGAAACCGGCATCCGGATCGCCGGTGAGCTGATCGACGCCGGGGCGGGCATCCTGCTCACCGGCGACATGGGCATCGGCAACACCACCCCGTCCGCCACGCTCATCGCCGCGTTCTCCGGCGTGGACGCCGAGGCGGCCACCGGCCGGGGCACCGGGGTCGACGACGAGACGTACGCCCGCAAGGTGGCTGTGGTGCGGGCCGCGCTGGCCCGGCACGAGCCCGACCCGGCCGACCCCCTGGGCGTGCTGGCCACCGTCGGCGGGCTGGAGCACGCCGCGCTGACCGGCCTGATCCTCGGCGCCGCCGCGCGCCGGGTGCCGGTGCTGCTCGACGGCGTGATCGCCGTCAGCGCCGCAGTCGCCGCCGCCGCGTTCGCGCCGGACGCGGTGGGCGCCATGATCGCCGGGCACCGCAGCGCCGAGCCGGGCGCCACGGCGGCACTGCGGCATCTCGGCCTGGAACCGCTGATCGACCTGGGCCTGCGGCTCGGCGAGGGCACCGGGGCGCTGCTCGCCCTGCCGGTGGTCACCGGCGCGGTCCGGGTACTGCACGAGGTCGCCACGTTCGACTCCGCCGGGGTGGCGGAGAAGTGACCGAGCCGGCCGGGCCGATGCCGCCCAGCCCGTACCCCCTGGGTTTGCGGCTGGCCGGGCGGCGCGTGGTGGTCGTGGGCGGGGGAGCGGTCGCGACCCGGCGGGTCCCCGCGTTGCTCGACGCCGGCGCGGACGTGCTGCTGGTGTCGCCCGAGCTGACCCCGGCGCTGCGCGCGCACGTCGACGCCGGGCGGCTGCACTGGGAGCCGCGCCGGTTCGTCCCCGGCGACCTGGACGGCGCGTGGCTGGTGCAGGTGGCTGTCGACGACCGGGCCGCCGCTGCCGCGGTCAGCGCGGCAGCGGCCGAGCGGCGGATCTTCTGCGTACGAGCCGACGACCGGACGGCGGCGAGCGCGTGGACCCCGGCGGTGACCCGGCACGGCCCGGTCACCGTGGCGGTACTCGGCGGTGGCGACCCCCGCCGAGCGATGGCGACCCGCGACGCCATCCGCGCCCTGCTCGGAAGGAAGGGCCCCCTTTTAACCCCTGCGGTAGCGGAGGGGCCCCCTGTTGACACCGGCGGGCGCGTCGCACTCGTCGGATCCGGGCCGGGCGACCCGGAGCTGATCACGGTGAAGGGGTGGCGGCTGCTCACCGAGGCCGAGGTGGTCGTCGCCGACCGGCTCGTGCCCGGCCTGCTCCTGGACGAACTGCGGCCGGACGTCGAGCTGGTCGACGCCTCCAAGATCCCGTACGGGCCGTCGCGTGCCCAGGAGGAGATCAACCGGATCCTGGTGGACCGGGCGCGGGCCGGCAAGGTGGTGGTACGGCTCAAGGGCGGCGACCCGTACGTCTTCGGCCGGGGCGGCGAGGAACTGCTGGCCTGCGCCGAGGCGGGCGTGCCGGTGACTGTGGTGCCCGGCGTGACGAGCGCGATCGCGGTGCCCGAGGTGGCCGGGGTGCCGGTGACGCACCGGGGCGTGGCGCACGAGTTCACTGTGGTGTCCGGGCACCTCGCGCCCGACGCGCCCGCGTCGCTGGTGCGCTGGGACGCCCTCGCCGGGCTGCGGGGCACGCTCGTGATCCTGATGGGCCTGAAGAACCTCGCCGCGATCGCCGCGACCCTGATCGCGCACGGCAAGCCGGCGGACACCCCCGCCGCGGTGATCCAGGAGGGCACCACAGCCGCCCAGCGGACGCTGCGCTCCACACTGGGCACTGTCGCGCAGGACGTCGAGACCGCCGCGCTACGCCCACCCGCGATCGTGGTGCTCGGCGACGTGGTCCACGCCCTGACCCCCGCCGCCCCGACGCGCGCCTGACCCCGTCGATCTTGCACTTGGTGCCCACCAGGTGCCCGTTATAGCCCTTATGTCAGGGCGGAAAGTGCAAGATCGACGGGGACCGGGACGGGGACGGGGCGGGGGACGTCAGTCCCCCGCCCCGGTCGGGTCACTGCTTGAGCATGTTGTCGAGCAGCAGGGCGCAGCGGATCAGGCCGAGGTGGCTGTACGCCTGCGGGTGGTTGCCCAGCCCGCGCTCGGCCAGCGGGTCGTACTGCTCCGGCAGCAAGCCGGTCGGACCGGCCGTGTCGAGCATCTGGGTGAACAGCTCCTCGGCGTCGCTGCGGCGGCCGGTGCGCAGGTACGCCTCGATCAGCCACGACGTGCAGATGTGGAAGCCGCCCTCCCGGCCGGGCAGGCCGTCGTCCCAGTGGTACCGGTAGACGACCGGACCGCTGCGCAGCTCCGCCTCGATCTTGAGCACGGTGGAGAGGAAGCGCGGGTCGTCGCCGGCGAGCAGCCCGGAGATGCCGATCCACAGCGACGAGGCGTCCATCTCCTCGTACCCGTAGGCGACGCTGTACGCCTCGGCCTCCGGGTGCCAGCCGTGCTCCAGCACGTTCGCGGCGATCCGGTCGCGCAGCTCGACCCACTCGGGCCGGTCCTCGCCGCCGTGGCGGCGGACCACGTGCAGCGCGCGGTCCACAGTCATCCAGAGCATGACCTTGGAGAAGACGTGGTGCCGCGGGGGGAGGCGGGCCTCCCAGATGCCGTGGTCGGGCTCGTGCCAGCGGCGGCGTACCGCCTCGACCATGTTCTCCAGCACCCGCCACTCGTCGTCGCGGATCGAGCCCCGGGCGTCGGCCACCGCCGCGATCAGGTCCGCGACCGGGCCGAAGACGTCGAGCTGGAGCTGGTGGTTGGCGAGGTTGCCGACGCGCACCGGCCGGGAGCCGGCGTAGCCGGGCAGCGTGTCGATGACCGCCTCGGCGCCCAGCTCGAAGCCGTCCACCGTGTAGAGCGGGTGCAGCCGTTCCGGGTGCCCGCCGGTGCGCTCGACCACGCCGTCGATCCAGCGCAGCAGCCCTTCGGCCTCCTCGGTCGAGCCGAGGTCGACAAGCGCGCGGGCGGTCATCGCCGCGTCCCGCAGCCAGCAGTAGCGGTAGTCCCAGTTGCGGACACCGCCCAGCTCCTCGGGCAGCGACGTGGTGGCCGCGGCGAGGATCGAGCCGGTCGGCTCGTGGCAGAGGCCGCGCAGCGTCAGCGCGCTGCGGGCGACCAGGTCCCGGGCGGTGGCGGGCAGCCGCAGTGAGGCCACCCAGTCCTTCCAGGGCTGCTCGGCGGCGGTCTGCCGCTCGTGCAGCGGCAGCCGGTGCGGCTCCAGGCTCTGCGTGCCGAAGCGCAGCTCCAGCACCACCTGGCCGCCGGCCGCCGACAGGTCGACCACCGCCTTCGCGGTCTCGTACCCGGCATCGTTCGTTACCTCCCACTCGACGCCGGGGGAGTGCAGCGCGACCGGCTCGTTGGAGCCGAGCACCAGCAGCCCGTCGTCGAGCGGCTGGAGCTGCACCGCCACCTGACCGAACTCGGGGCGCGGCGCGAACTCGACCCGGGCCCGCCCGGTGCCGCTGAGCACCCGGACCAGTGTCGAGTCGCCGCTGACCACTGCGGGGTCGTCCGGCGTGGTCTCCCGTACCGGGAGGTCGAGCCAGTCGGTCACGGTCAGGCCGGACCAGCGGGTCTCGACGGTCATCGTGTTGCTGCGGTAGCGCTGGCCCAGCGGGATGCCGCCGCGCTCCGGGCCGACCGTGAAGTGCCCGGCCGGGCTGCCGCCGACCAGGTCGGCGAAGATCGCCGCCGAGTCCGGCTTCGGGTGGCACAACCAGGTGATCTTGGCTTCCGGCGTGACGAGCGCGACGGTACGGCCGTTCGCGAGCATCGAGTGCCGCTCGATCGGCACCGCCCGCTCGCCGAACAGCCAGTGCCGCCGCGTCTCCAGCAGCAGACCCAGCGCGCGGGCCGCCTCGATCGGCTCGGCCACCCGGTAGTCGGCGCGGGTCTCCCCGGGACCGATCTTGATGCCGACGTCCGGCCCGGTCAGGTTGCCGAAGGCGTTCTCGTCGGTGACGTCGTCGCCGATGAACAGCACCGCGCTCGCGGCGAGCTGGGTACGGAGCTGGTCGACGGCGGTGCCCTTGTTGGTCACCACCACCGACAGCTCGATGACCTCCTTGCCCTGGGTGACTGTCACGCCCTCCCAGGTCGCGGGGCCGTTGCGGACCGCCTCGACGGCCCGGGCGGCGACGTGCGGGTCGACACCGCGGGTGTGTACGGCGACGCTGGCCGGCTTGCGTTCCAGGCGGATGCCCGGGTGTTCGGCGGCGATCTCGCGCAGTGCCTCGCGGAGCCGGTGCCGGACCGCGATCAGCTCGGGGGTGAGCCGCTCGACGAAGCCGATGTCGAACTCCGAGCCGTGGCTGCCGACCAGGTGCACCTCGCTCGGCAGCCGGGACAGTGTGGCCAGGTCGCGCAGCGCCCGGCCGGAGACGACAGCGACGCTCGTCTGCGGCAGTGCGGCGAGCGCGCGTACGGCCGCCACCGACTCGGGCAGCGGCACGGCCTTGCTGGGGTCCTCGACGATCGGCGCCAGTGTGCCGTCGTAGTCGCAGGCGACCAGGAGTTGCGGAACCCGGGCGATACGGCCGATGGCGGCACGCAGTTCGGGATCCAGCACGCCGCCGTGGGCGGCGGCGGGGGCGGGCGAGGTCACGCAGCCTCCGTATCTCCGACGCCGAGCTCGCTGAGGAACGACTTGGCCCAGTGGCCCACGTCGTGGCTGCGCAGATGGCGCTGCATGACGCGCATCCGGCGGCGGGCTTCGGGCTTTTCGACATGCACGGCCCGCAGCAACGCGTCCTTCACCGCGTCCGGGTCGTGCGGATTACACAGGAACGCCTGGCGCAGCTCTGTCGCGGCGCCGGCGAACTCACTGAGCACGAGCGCGCCGCCCTGGTCGGCGCGCGATGCGACGTACTCCTTGGCCACCAGATTCATTCCGTCTCGCAGCGGGGTCACCATCATCACGTCGGCCGCGACGTACATCGCGGCCAGTTCGGAGCGACTGTACGACTGATGCAGATAATGCACTGCAGGCACGCCGACCCGGCCGAATTCACCATTGATCCGGCCAACCTCGCGTTCCACCTTCACCCGAAGTGCCTGGTAGTGCTCCACGCGCTCGCGGCTGGGCGTGGCGACCTGCACCATAACCGCGTCCGGAACTGTCAACTTTCCGTCAGCGAGAAGTTCGCGGAAGGCCTTCAGCCGGAGTTCGATGCCCTTGGTGTAGTCGAGCCGGTCGACGCCCAGGATGATCGTCTTCGGGTTGCCCAGCTCCTCGCGGATCTGCTTGGCCCGGGCCTGGATCGCGGGGTCCTCGGCCAGCCGCTCCATCTCCTTGGTGTCGATCGAGATGGGGAACGCGCCCGCCTTCACCTGCCGGCCGTCGACCTGGATCATCTGGCCCTCGTAGCGCAGGCCGAGCAGGTGCCGGGCCAGCCGGACGAAGTTCTGCGCTGCCAGCCGCTGCTGGAAGCCGACCAGGTCCGCGCCGAGCAGTCCACGCAGGATCTCGGTGCGGAACGGCATCTGCATGAACAGCTCGATCGGCGGGAACGGGATGTGCAGGAAGAAGCCGATCCGCAGGTCCGGCCGCAGCTCGCGGAGCATCGCCGGCACGAGCTGGAGTTGGTAGTCCTGGACCCAGACCGTGGCGCCCTCGGCCGCCACGTCCGCGGCGGCCTCCGCGAACCGGGCGTTCACCAGCCGGTACGCCTCGCGCCAGCGGCGCTTGTAGGCAGGCGTCTCCACCGCGTCGTGGTAGAGCGGCCAGATCGTCGCGTTCGACTGGCCCTCGTAGTAGCGCTCCAGTTCCTCGGCGCTCAGCGGCACCGGGTGCAGCCGGATGCCCTCCAGGTCGAACGGCTCGGGCGCGGCGCCGGTGCCGCCGGCCCACCCCACCCAGGTTCCCTGGTGCTCGGCGAGCACCGGGTGCAGCGCGGTCACCAGCCCGCCCGGGCTGCGCCGCCACTGCCGTCCCTCGGGTGTGCTCACCTCGTCGACCGGCAGACGGTTGGCCACTACGACAAAGGAGCTACGGACGGTCACGATCGGCCACCTCCGGGTACTGACGGGTCCACCGCGATGAGCGTACTGAGCGTAGCTGCGGCGTCTGATCCCCCGTGCCGGAGTTACCTACCCGTCCCAGAACCGCCGAACCCACCGCGTGATCTTGTCGACACCGGTGGCTCAGAGGTCGATGATCGGCCACTCCTTGGGGAGCACCTCACCGAGCAGTTCCCGCCGGTCACTCATGATCGGCGTGGTGGCCCGTGCGGCCTCCAGCGCCACCTGGGCGAGGTCCATGCTCAGGAGCGTGCGCGACCAGCCGCCGAGGAACATGCACATGTCGTGCGCCACGGGGCTGACGACCACGTGGTCGAGATCGCCGAGGATGTCCAGCAGGCGCCAGCCGTCGACGGCCACCTGCCGGTACGCCTCGGCGAGGCATAGTGCCGGCACGATCACCGTCTGCCCCCGGTCCGCGACCGACGCGATCTGCTCCCCGACCGCCTCGGTGCCCTCCGAGTAGGCCAGCAGGCAGGCGGTGTCGAGCACCAGCCCGGGGTCAGTCACGGGTCAGCCGTCCACGTGACGACTCGCTCAGCAGTGCGGCGGCCCGGGCGCGCAGTTCCGGGGTGATCTTGGCCTGGGCCTCGTCGAGCGCGTGGCCCGCGTCGGCGAGCCCGCCGTCGGACAGCCGGAAGCCGACCTGCCGGAGCGTGCGCCGGGTGCGCTCTCCCGTCATCCGCTGCCGCACGCTCTCGGTGATGAACGCGGAGACGTTCGGCTCCTGGGCCAGTCGTTCGGCCACGTCGTCGGGGACGCTGATGGCGATCTTCTTGGTCATACCGTCGACGTTAACGAGTAGTACCTGCGCCGGCAACGCGGCAGGCCGCCGTACCCCTGGGGTGGGGTGATGTGGGCGTGGCGGTCCGTACCTGTCAGGATTGACGGCGGCGTGCGTGCGGCCGGCTCCCGGCCGGCGGCGGCGGGCGGAGATCGACGCCCGCGCCCCGCACCCGACAAGCCCGCGATCGCAACCGACGGAGGTAGCCCGCACCGTGGCCCAGTTCATCTACGTCCTGGACAAGGCGCGCAAGGCGCACGGCGACAAGGTCGTGCTCGACAACGTGACGCTGAACTTCCTGCCGGGTGTCAAGATCGGGGTGGTCGGTCCGAACGGCGCCGGTAAGTCCAGCCTCCTCAAGATCATGGCAGGGCTGGACCGGCCGAGCAACGGCGAGGCCCGGCTCATGCCCGGCTACTCCGTCGGCATGCTCGCGCAGGAGCCGCCGCTCAACGAGGAGAAGACGGTCCTCGGCAACGTCGAGGAGGCGGTCGCCGAGACCAAGGCCAAGCTGGAGCGGTTCAACGCCATCGCCGAGCAGATGGCCACCGACTACTCCGACGAGCTGATGGAGGAGATGGGCAAGCTCCAGGAGGAGCTGGACGCCTCCGACGCGTGGGACATCGACTCCAAGCTCGAACTCGCGATGGACGCGCTGCGCTGCCCGCCGCCGGACGCCGACGTCACCAAGCTCTCCGGTGGTGAGCGCCGCCGGGTGGCGCTGTGCAAGCTGCTGCTGGAGGCGCCGGACCTGCTGCTGCTCGACGAGCCCACCAACCACCTGGACGCGGAGAGCGTGCAGTGGCTGGAGCAGCACCTGGCCAAGTACGCCGGCACCGTCCTGGCGATCACCCACGACCGGTACTTCCTGGACAACGTGGCCAACTGGATCCTGGAGCTGGACCGCGGCCGGGCCTACCCGTACGAGGGCAACTACTCCACCTACCTGGAGAAGAAGGCCGCCCGGCTCTCCGTCGAGGGACGCCGCGACGCCAAGATGAAGAAGCGCCTCTCCGAGGAACTGGAGTGGGTCCGCTCGAACGCCAAGGCGCGGCAGACCAAGTCCAAGGCCCGCCTGGACCGCTACGACGAGATGGCCGCCGAGGCGGAGAAGACCCGGAAGCTGGACTTCGAGGAGATCCAGATCCCGCCGGGCCCGCGCCTGGGCAACACGGTCATCGAGGCGCAGAACCTCACAAAGGCGTTCGGTGACCGGGTGCTGATCGACGACCTGTCGTTCTCGCTGCCCCGCAACGGCATCGTCGGCATCATCGGCCCGAACGGCGTCGGCAAGACCACGCTGTTCAAGACCATCGTCGGTCTGGAGCAGCCGACCAGCGGCTCGGTCCGGGTCGGCGAGACCGTCTCGCTGTCGTACGTCGACCAGAACCGGCAGGGCCTGGACGGCGACAAGACCGTCTGGGAGGTCGTCTCCGACGGGCTGGACCACCTCATGGTCGGCAAGGTCGAGATGCCGTCGCGGGCGTACATCGCCGCGTTCGGCTTCAAGGGGCCGGACCAGCAGAAGCCGACGAAGGTGCTCTCCGGCGGCGAGCGCAACCGGCTCAACCTGGCGCTGACGCTCAAGATCGGCGGCAACGTGATCCTGCTCGACGAGCCGACGAACGACCTGGACGTGGAGACGCTGTCCAGCCTGGAGAACGCGCTGCTGGAGTTCCCCGGCTGCGCCGTCGTCATCTCCCACGACCGGATGTTCCTGGACCGGGTCGCCACGCACATCCTGGCCTGGGAGGGCGACGACCAGAACCCGGCCAAGTGGTTCTGGTTCGAGGGCAACTTCGAGGCGTACGAGAAGAACAAGGTCGACCGGCTCGGCGCCGAGGCGGCCCGTCCGCACCGGGTGACCTACCGCAAGCTCACCCGTGACTGACCGCTTCGTCTACCACTGCGCGCTGCGCTGGTCCGACCTGGACGCGTACGGCCACGTCAACAACGCCCGCTTCCTCACGCTCTACGAGGAGGCCCGGGTGGCGATGATGTTCGCCGGCGGCCGGGCGTGGGGAGTGGGCTCGTTCGCCGACGGGGTGGTCATCCGCCGGCACGAGGTCGACTACCTGCGCCCGGTCGACTACGCGCTCGGCCGGGCCAGCGCGGAGGCCGCCCCGACGGTACGGATCGAGCTGTGGGTGGACCAGATCAGGGCCGCCTCCTTCTCGGTCGCCTACGAGCTGTACGACGGCGACACGCTGGCCGGTACCGCCCGGTCGCTGCTGGTGCCGTTCGACCTGACGGCGCAGCGCCCGCGCCGGATCTCGCCGGAGGAGCGGGCGTTCCTGCTCCGCTACGCGCCGGGGCTGAGCGGATGACCGGGCACGGGTTGACCGGGACGGCCGACGCCGGGGCCTTCCTGGCCCGGCTGGTCCGGTTCGACCCGGCCACTGTGGTCCGGCTGCGGCCGGTACCGGGTGCGGGCCGTACCGCCCTCTGGGGGCGGCTGCCGTGGGGCGTGCTCGTGGTCCGTACCGTGCCCGGCACCGCCCCCGGCGACGTCACGGTGGCGGCGGGGGAACTGCTGGCCGAACTCTCCGCCGAGGGCGAGGCGCTTCCGGTGCGCCGGGACGACGGCTGGCGGTGGCAGCTCCCACCGGCGGCGAGCCGGGCGGTGGAGGCGCTGCCCGGCGCCGAGCTGCGCCGGATCGCGGAGGCGGCGGCCGGGACGCTGCGCGAGGCGGCCACGCAGGGCGTGGCGGGCCGCGCGGTCGGGCAGCGGGTGCTGCGGGACGCGCTGCTGGACCACGTCGCCGTGGTGGTGACCCCGGACGAGGCGCCGCGGACGCCGGTGGAGGTGTCGCAGCGACTGGTGCAGGCGCTGGTCCGGATGGGTTTCCTCGGCACCGGCGCGGACGACGTTCAGGTGCGGACGGCCGGTCGATGGGTCGGACTCGTCGGACCGTTCGGGGCGGCCTGGTCGCGGACCGTCGCCGATCTTGCACTCAGGCCGACGCCGGGTCGTCCGAACGGATGACCCCGTGTCGTCCTTCCGGTTTGGGGCGGTCGTTGGGGGGATGCCTCAGGCCGCCTGTCCGGGTACCGTCCATCCTCGGATCCAACGCACCGTAGGCGTCCGGATCCGCTGGGGAGTGAGGTGCGCGAGCGATGCCGTGGTGGTCATGGCGCCCTGGTCCCGCCGCTGGCGGGGAGCCGGAGACTCGAAGCGGGACCACAGTGGATGACACCATCCGGGTCGGACCACCGACCCCTCGCCAGCCGGGGGACGACGTGGCGCCGCCCGAGCGGCCGGCCCTCACGGACATGCCGGCCACCGTCGCGCCGGTCACGCTGAGCCGGGTCTGCGACGCGCTCGACCTGCTCGACGTGCGCTATCTGGCCGACGGCGACGGCAACCTGCTGGCCATGTGGGAGCGGCACGCCGTGCTCGTCGCGCTGGAGGGCCCCGAGGACGAGATCCTCGTGATGCGGGCCCGCCCGCACGCGACGGTCCCGCCGGACTGGGCCGACCGGGCCTACCGCGTCGTGAACGAGTGGAACCACACCCGGCGCTTCTGCAAGGCGTACATCGGTGACCCGACCGAGCGCGGTCAGCTCCCGATCTACGCCGAGTTGCAGGTCCCGCTCGGCGCCGGCGCCCACGACGCGCTGCTGGTCGAGATGCTCGACTGCGGCGCCGCCGTCGCGGTGACGTTCGTCGACTGGCTGCACGACGAGGGCGCCCTGCTCTGAGCCGGGCTCAGCCGGCCGGGTCCTCCATCACGTTCACCATGAAGTAGGCGGCCCGCTCCAGGTAGTCCCAGAGCGCAGCGGCGAGCTGCGGCGGCAGGCCCAGCGTGTCCACCGCCCGGCGCATGTGGTGCAGCCAGGCGTCCCGCTCGGCCGCGCCGATCCGGAACGGTGCGTGCCGCATCCGCAGCCGCGGGTGGCCGCGCTGCTCCGAGTAGGTGTGCGGGCCACCCCAGTACTGGATGAGGAACAGGGTCAGCCGGTCCGCCGCCGGGCCCAGGTCCTCCTCCGGGTACATCGGCCGCAGCAGCGGGTCGTCGGCCACACCGGCGTAGAACTCGTCCACCAGCTTGCGGAAGGCCGGTTCGCCGCCGATCGCCTCGAAGAGGGTCATCGACTCGCCTGGGGAAGTCACGCTTCCATCCTGCCAGGTGCCGCCCGGCACCCGCGCCCGCCCGCCGGGCGGCGCGGATCACGTCACCGCGTGCCGGCGTCGGCCGTGCTCCCGGTTCCGGTCACCGGACGCGGGGCCGGGCGCGTGGGCGTGCGCCGGTCCGCCGCCGGCCGCCGACTCCGCGCGGGCGGCCGCGACGGCCTCGTGGATCACCTGTGGCCGGGGCCAGGCGAGCGCCGCCACCGACATGATCAGTACCCCCGCGGCGCTCCACACGCCGACCACCGACGGGACCGAGAAGCGCTCGGCGAGCGCGCCCGTGGCCAGCACCGCGGCGCCCTGGATGATCTGTGTGCCGCTGGCCATGACGCCGAACGCCCGGGCCCGGAAGCCGTCCGGGAGCGCCTGCACGAACAGGCCGTTGGCGACCGGGACGAGCCCGGCGACGGCGAAGCCGCACCCGGCGGCCAGCAGCGCCACCACCGCCGGCGGCGGGTTGAACAGCGCGGGTACGAGCGTCGCCGGCGCGATGATCATCAACGGTCGCATCAGCGTCAGCCGCCGCTCCGGGCCGACGAGCCGGCTGATGGTCAGCCCGCCGAGGATGTATCCGACCGGGACGGCGGCCATGATCAGACCTTGGGCGGTGCCGGCGTCCATCCGGCCGTCGGTCCGGTCGGCGGCCCAGCCCGCGGCCAGCCCTTCGGGGACGATCGAGAAGAGCATCGCGCTGAACACCAGCACCGCGATGGCGCGCAGCACCGGCCGCTCGAAGACGATCCGGAAGCCCTGGACGGTCTCCCGCAGCAGGTGGCTACGGTGCACCTCGGCCATCGCCGGTGGCCGCTCGCGTACGCCGAAGCGGACGATCGCGGCCGACACGGCGAAGGTCACGGCGTTGACGAGCAGGGCGGTGTTCGGGTTGAGGGCCGCCACCGTGGCGCCGATCAGGTAGCCGACGACCTGGGCGGCCTGGCCGGCGCTGGTGAACGCGGCCAGGCCCACGACCAGCCGGTCCCCGGTCAGGATGTGCGGCATCAACGCGGACCGCGCCGCCTGGCTCGGCGGGTTCGCGAGCGTGGCCAGGAAGATCAGCGCGAAGATCGACCAGGTCGGCATCCAGGGCATCGCGACCAGCGCCATCAGCGCCATCCGCAGCAGGTCGCAGATGACCATGACCCGGCGGTAGTGGTGCCGCTCGGCGAGCGCGGAGAGCAGCGGGCCGCCGACCAGCCAGGGGAGGTAGCTGGCGGCGAATGCGGCGGCGGAGAGCGCGACCGAATCGGTCTCGCGCAGCACGAGCACGGTGACCGCGGCGCGGGCCAGGTAGTCGCCCACCCAGGAGAGGGTGTTGGCGGCGAAGATGGCGCGGAACTCCGACTGACCGAAGACGTCCCGGAAGGTGGCCGGGGCATCCCGGGCGGGTCGCGCGTCGGACACCGTCGCCTCCATCGTTCCTGGTCGACCACTTGTGATGGCCCGACCGGGAACCGTCGTCAGATCGATCGATCAGCGAGGACACGAGCACGCCCCCCGGTGGAGCGTGTGCACCGGATTCTGCCCGATCGTCTGACAACTGGCTAGGGCGAACGGATTGATCGTCGCATCTCCGACTGAACGAACGGACGATACCCGAGGGGCCGCGCGGTGCGGAACCCCGGAAATCGTCCGGCTCGTCCGGTGGCTCAGGTGGGTCCGCCGGTACCGGTACCCTCGGCGGCGGGCGGCGCCGGCGGCTGGACCGGGAGGCCGGGGAACAGCCGGGCAGCCGCGATCTGCGCGACGATCCCCGAGTTCTCAAGCGCCTCCGCGAGGCGGCGGCGCAGCTCACGCCCGACCGCGAACTGCCCGTCCGCGGTGGTCTTGACGACGGTACGGATCACCGCGCCGTCGACGGTCATCTGCTCGACGCCCAGGACCTCCGGCTGCTCCACGATGCTCGGCGCCAGCTCCGGGTCCAGCGCCACCGACGCCGCCGCGGTACGCAGCACGGCGGTGGCCTCCTCGGTGCCGGCGAACCCGATCGGCAGGTCGACCACGACGAGCGCCCAGCCCTGGCTCTTGTTCCCGACGCGGACGATCTCGCCGTTACGGATGTACCAGAGCACGCCCCGGCCGTCCCGGACCGTGGTGACCCGCAGCCCGACCGCCTCGACCACGCCTGTCGCCTCGCCCAGGTCGACCGTGTCGCCGACGCCGTACTGGTCCTCGATCAGCATGAACAGGCCGGCGATCAGGTCCTTGACCAGGCTCTGCGCGCCGAAGCCGAGCGCCACGCCGGCGATGCCCGCGCTCGCCAGCAGCGGGGCCAGGTCGAAGCTGAACTCCTTGAGCACCATCAGCAGCGCGATGCCGAAGACGAACGCGGTGACCATGCTGCGCAGCACCGACCCGATCGCCTCGGCCCGCTGCCGCCGCCGCTCCGGCACGAACTGGTCCGGGTCGAGTGCGGCGCTGGGGATCCGCTCGCGCAGCGGGCGCAGCATGGTCGGCACCGCGCCGTCGGTGGTGGTCCGCACCAGCCGGTTGATGGTCCGGTGCAGCGCCCACCGGGCGGCCACCGCGAGCAGCAGGATCAGCGCCACCCGCAGCGGCTTGAACAGGATCCAGTAGCTGCTCTCGGCGAACCAGGCGGAGTTCGTCACTCGGTACACCCACTCGCAGGAGCTGCTGCCCTGGCAGTCCGGCTTCCGGTCGGAGACGGCGGCCAGCACGGCGGAGATCAGGTCGGAGACGTTCACTCTGCTTTCGTACCGCACGCCCGGCGGGCGACGGACACCGCCACCTCGGCGAAGGGCCGCCGGGCGGGGGGTAGCCCGGATTAGTACGTGCAATCCGGGGCGCGATCAGGGACTATTGGCGCAACGGACGTCGGTGATCCGGCCGGCGTCGGAGCCGTTCCGCGCTGTCCGCGGGGCGGTTCCGGCGCAGACGAGGCGGGAGCGACTGGACCGGGAGGGTGAGCGCGATGCCTGACATACGACCCACGGCGGGCTCCGGTGCACTCGTTCTCAACGCCACCTACGAGCCCCTGTGCGTCGTGTCGGTGCGTCGTGCCGCGATCCTCGTCCTCAGCGCCAAGGCGGTCTGCGTCAAAGACGGCGAGGGCATCCTGCACAGCGCGCGCAACGCGTTACCGGTGCCCTCGGTCGTACGCCTGACCCGCTACGTCCGGGTGCCGTACCGCACCCACGTCGGGTTGTCCCGGCGGGCGGTGTTCGCCCGCGACGGGTGGCGGTGCGCGTACTGCCGGGGGCCGGCCGAGACCATCGACCACGTCTTCCCGCGCAGCCGGGGCGGCCGGCACGCCTGGGAGAACGTGGTCGCCGCGTGCGCGCGGTGCAACCACACCAAAGGCGACAAGACCCCGGCCGAGCTGGGCTGGCGGCTGCACCACCTGCCGGCCGCGCCCAAAGGAGCCGCCTGGCGGGTGCTCGGGCACCGCGCCCCCGACCCGCGCTGGGCGGACTGGCTCGACCTGCGCGAGCCCGAGCCCGAGGCGGCCTGACCCGCCCGCTCAGCGCGCCTTGACCAGCGCGGCGTAGACGACCAGGTTGTCCGCGTACCCGGTCTCGCCGCCCACCCAGCGCCCGCCGCAGGTGATCAGCCGCAGGTTGGGCCGGCTGAAGTCGCCGTAGACGTCCTCCACCGGCAGTTTCTCCTTGCCGTACCGCTCGATCGACGTCACCTCGAACACCGCCACCGAGCGGTCCTCGCGGGTCACCTCGATCCGGTCGCCGTCGTCCAGCTCCCTCAGCCCGTGGAAGACGGCCGGACCGGTGGTGGTGTCGACGTGCCCGACGAGCACCGCCGGGCCGTACTGGCCGGGCGTGGGGCCCTGGTCGTACCAGCCGACCTCGCCGGCCCGCTCCACGTCCGGCACGGCGATGCTGCCGTCCGGCGCGATGCCGACCCGGTGCACCGGCGCGCGCAGGTCGAGCTTGCCGATGCTCAGGCCGGTCGGTGGACTGGCCGGCAGCACCGGGAACTTCTTCGGCGGCGGGCGCAGGCCGGCGACGATCCGGTCCGGCAGCACGCTGACGCCGGTCACCCGTTCCACACCGAGCATGGCCACGATCAGCGCCATCACGCTCGCCACCACGAGCACCGGGACACCCGGGTTGCGGCTCGGGGCGTACCGGCGGGTGGTGGTCCTGGCGGCGCGGGCCGGTACCGGCCGGGACTGCGGGTCGGCGGTGGCGACGCTGGCCGAGAACGCGTGCCCGGCGACGTGGGCGAACCGGCGCGCGGCGCGGGACGTCAGCCGCAGCGCGGCCCGGAGCCGGCCGGCGCGCTGTCGCGACCGGCGGCCGGGACGGGCGGCGTCGCGGCGTCTGCGGTCCGCCGCCGGGCCGGTACGGTCCCGGCGGCGCGATGAGCGGGCCATTGCGGCACCTCTCGTCAGGCACGGCCGCCGGTCTTACGGCGGGCACTCACACCGGCCACCACTGCCACCGCGACCAGACCGCCGACGAGCAGCAGCGAACCGGTGCCCCGGCTACCCGCGGTGCCACCGCCGCCGGTCGCCGGTCCCTTGCTCGGCTGCGCCATGTTGAGCACGGTGAGCATGGTCGAGGCGGTGTTGCCGTTGGAGCAGTCCAGGTTCACCGGGTAGTCGCCGGGCGCCTTGTTGCCGGGCACGGTGACCGAGCCGGTGAGGAAGCCGTTGTCCGGCCGCAGCGTCACCCGCCCGAAGGCGTCCGAGGTGACCTGCGCCTGACGGTTGTTGCTGTTGTCGCAGCCGGCCCGCAGGTTGACCCGGGAACCGGCCTGGACGCTGTTCGGCGTCACCTCGATGAACACGCTCTCGCCGGCCCGGGCCGGCGGCGCGGTGGTCAGGACGAACGCCGCCACCAGGCCGAACAGGCCCAACAGGGACGACAACGCACGATGTGACAGGAGCCCTCGCATGGTTCCCCCCTCCCGGCGCGACGGTGCGCCGGACCACTGACGGGCAGCGGCGCCTGCTTTCCCGGAGGGCGGGGGAAGCTAACGGGGCGCCTTGACCACGGGGTGCCAGGCCAGCGGGGTGGAGAGCACCATCGTGCTGGATGGCTGCCCGTACGGCGCGAGGCGGTCGATGACCTCCTCGAACTCGCCCATGTTGGTGGCGGCGACCTTGAGCATGCTGCACGCGTCACCGGTGATCCGGTGGATCTCCATGATCTCCGGCCAGCCCGCGACGTCGGGGTCGTTGAGGATGCAGCGCGCGCCGTAGCAGGACATCCGGATCAGGGCGAGCACCGTCCGCCCGGCCCGGGTGAGGTCGACGTGGGCGTGGTAGCCGGTGATCACACCGGCTTCCTCCAGCCGCCGGACCCGCTCGGCCACAGCGGGCGGCGACAGGTGGACCCGGCGGGACAACTCGCTGTACGACAGCCGGGCGTCGGCTTGGAGCTCGCGCAGCAGCGCCCAGTCCATGTCGTCCACGCGCGGACCTTCCTTCCGTAAAGACGGCGACGCGAGATGGTTTCGGTTCGCGAAGTGAGACCACCATACCGCCGTTGAACAGGCATTCCATTCGGCCGCCCACCAGCGGGATCATGACGTCTACCCCGCGCACGGACGGAGAATGACTGTGGAACAGACGACGGCGGTGCGCCCGGTAACCCCCCAGGAACGGGCGGCTCGGGCGGCGCGCAACGGCGGCGAGCCGACACTGGAGTTCGCCGACCGCGTGCCGTACGACGCGTACGTGCGGGCCAGCACGCTGCACCGGCTCCAGGAGCCACTCAGCGACGACCCGGGCGAGATGTCCTTCCTGATGGTCAGCCAGATCATGGAGCTGTACTTCGGCCTTACCTGCCACGAGTTGCGGCACGCCAAGCGCGAGCTGCGCGAGGACCGGATCTGGGAGGCCCTGCCCCCGCTGCGCCGCGCCGCCCTGCACCTGGAGGGCCTCAACGCCGCCTGGCACGGCCTGCGCTGGATGAGCCCGGCCGACTTCAACCGCTTCCGCGACCGGCTCGGCGAGGGCTCCGGCTTCCAGTCCGCCATGTACCGGCAGCTGGAGTTCCTGCTCGGCCTGCGCGACCGGGCGCTGATCCGCCCGTTCCGCCGGCAGACCGAGGTGTACGACGAGCTGACCGCCGCGCTCGCCACGCCGAGCCTCTGGGACGAGGTGGTGGCGCTGCTGGCCCGCAAGGGCTTCGACGTGCCGGCCGAGCTGCTGTCGCGGGACGTGAACGTCGAGCACGAGGGACACCCGGCGATCGAGGCGGCCTGGGTCCGGATCTACGGCGACAACGGGCCGGACAACCACCTCCGCCTGCTCGGCGACGCGCTGACCGAGATCGCCGAGGAGTTCGGCGACTGGCGCTGGAACCACGTCAAGGCCGTCCAGCGCACGATGGGCGCCAAGGTCGGCAGCGGCGGGTCCGCCGGACTGGCATGGTTGCAGCGCAGCATGGCCCGGGTGGTCTTCCCGGAGCTGTGGTCGGCCCGCACCGCGATGTGACGAGAGAGAACAGCATGCACACCCCCGAGAACGAAGCCCTCCGCCGCGACGCCGCAGACCCCGGCCACCGGCACCTGTTCCACATCCCACCCGCCGACGGCGGGCGCTACCCGGACACGGCGTACCTGGCGGGCAACTCGCTCGGCCTCCAGCCCCGGGCCACCCGGGACGAACTCCTCGCCGACCTGGACGCCTGGCGGCGCCTGGGCGTCGAGGGGCACCTGGAGTCGGAGCGGCCCTGGCTGCCGTACCACGAGCTGCTGACCGCACCGGCCGCCCGCCTGGTCGGCGCGCTGCCCGCGGAGACCGTGGTGATGAACTCCCTCACGGTGAACCTGCACCTGCTGATGGTCAGCTTCTACCGGCCGGCCGGCGAGCGCACCCGCATCGTCATCGAGGACAGCGCGTTCCCCTCGGACAGCTACGCGGTGCGCAGCCAGGCCCGCTTCCACGGCCTGGACCCGGACACCACTGTGGTACGCCTCATGCCGCGTCCCGGCTCGGATACGCTCGGCACCGAGGACGTGCTGGACTTCCTGGCCCGCGAGGGCCACACGGTGGCGCTGCTGATGCTCGGCGGCGTGAACTACCTGACCGGCGAGCTGATGGACATCCCCGCCATCACCGCCGCCGGCCGCGCCGCGGGCGCCGTCGTCGGCTGGGACCTGGCGCACGCCGCGGGCAACGTGCCGCTGGCGCTGCACGACTGGGACGTGGACTTCGCCGCCTGGTGCTCGTACAAGTACCTCAACTCCGGCCCGGGCGCGCTGGGCGGTGTCTTCGTCCACGAGCGGCACCTCGGCGACCCGTCGATCCCGCGGTTCGAGGGCTGGTGGAGCACCGAGGCGGCCACCCGGTTCGAGATGACCCCGGTGTCCCGGCCGCCGGCCACCGTGGAGGCGTGGCAGATCTCCAACCCGCCGATCTTCGCGATGGGCCCGGTGCGTACCTCGCTGGAGCTGTTCGACTCCGTCGGCATGCCGGCGCTGCGCGAGCGCAGCCTGCGGCTCACCGCCTTCCTGGAGCAGCTGCTCGACGAGGTGACGCCCGGTCGTCCGCTGAGCGTGGTCACCCCGCGCGACCCGGCCCGGCGCGGCTGCCAGCTCTCCGTCCGGATCGGCGTGGGAAGCGCGAACGAGTTGACCAAGCGGCTGCGGCACGAGCACGGCGTGGTCGCCGACGCCCGGGAGCCGGACATCGTCCGGTTCGCGCCGGTGCCGCTCTACTCCACGTACCACGACTGCTGGCGGGTCGCCGAGGCGCTGGCCGCGACGTTCGACAAGGAGGGCTCGTGAGCGTGACGAGTGAGCGCGACGAGATCGCGGTGGTCGGCGCCGGGCTGGCCGGCTGTCTGCTGGCCTGCTACCTGGCCCGCCGCGGCTACCCGGTGGCCCTCTACGAGCGGCGGCCCGACCCGCGTACCGGCACCGTCGAGCGGGGCCGGTCGATCAACCTGGCGCTGTCCGAGCGGGGCCTGGACGCGCTGCGCCGCATCGGCCTGGAGGACGAGGTGATGACGGACGCGCTGCCGATGCGCGGCCGCATGATCCACCCGGTCGAGGGCGAGCCGGAGTTCCAGTCGTACAGCGGCTCCGGGGACCGCGCGATCAACTCGATCAGCCGGGGCGCGCTGAACAACGCGCTGCTCGACGCCGCCGCCGCGCTGCCGAACGTGCGCGTCGCGTTCGACCACCGGCTGGTCGGGCTCGCCCCGCTCGGCGGCGAGATGACGTTCGAGACCCCGCAGGGCAAGGTCACCGCCACCGCCTCGGTCATCCTCGGCGCCGACGGCGCCGGCTCCGCGGTGCGCGGGCAACTGCTCGCGTACGGGGGCCTGACCGAGAGCCTGGACTTCCTCGACTACGGCTACAAGGAGCTGACCATCCCGCCGCTGGGCGGGGAGTTCGCGCTCGACCCGGGCGCGCTGCACATCTGGCCGCGCGGCACCTCGATGATGATCGCGCTGCCGAACCCGGACCGCTCCTTCACCTGCACGCTGTTCTGGCCCACCCACGGCACCCGCAGCTTCGCGTCGCTGAGCAGCCCGGCGGCGATCGAGCGGTTCTTCGCCACCCACTACCCGGACCTGGTCCCGCTCGCGCCGAACCTGGTCGACGACTACCAGCACAACCCGGTCGGTGTGCTCGGCACTGTGCGCTGCACGCCGTGGCAGGTAGCAGGCAAGGTCGGCCTGATCGGCGACGCCGCGCACGCCATCGTGCCGTTCTACGGCCAGGGCGCGAACTGCGCGTTCGAGGACGTGGTCGAGCTGGACCGCTGCCTGGACGAGTGCGACGACGAGTGGGCCGCCGCGCTGCCGCTGTTCCAGCACCGCCGTCAGGACAACGCCGAGGCGATCGCCCGGATGGCGCTGGCGAACTTCGTGGAGATGCGGGACAAGGTCGCCTCGCCGGTGTTCCGCACCCGCAAGCAGGTCGAGCACGCGCTGGAGCGCGCGCTGCCCGGCCGCTACGTCTCCCAGTACGAGCTCGTCTCCTTCTCCACCACCCCGTACGCGCAGGTGCGCCGCCGGGTGCGTGCGCAGTACGCGGTGGTCGGCGCGGTCGCGGCCGGCGCGGTCGCGCTGCTGGCCGGTGGTGTCCGCGCGGCGCTGGGGAGGCGGCGATGACGCTCTGGGATCCCCGGCTGATGACCGGCCACGCGCCGCACGGCCCCGGCCTGCTGCGCAACTTCGTCGGCGGCGAGTTCGTCGACGCCGGTTCCCGGTTCACCAAGCGCAGCCCGGTCACCGGCGAGCCGGTGTTCGAGGTGGTCGAGGCGTCGCAGTCGACAGTGGACGACGCGGTCGCCGCGGCCCGGGCGGCGCTGCGCGGCCCGTGGGGCCGGATGGGGGAGCGGGAACGCGCCGAGGTGCTGCGCCGGGTCGCCGACGAGCTGGAACGGCGCTTCGACGACCTGGTCGCCGCCGAGGTCGCGGACACCGGCAAGGCCATCTCGCAGGCCCGGACGCTCGACATCCCGCGCGGCGCGGCGAACTTCCGGGCATTCGCCGAGATCGTGGCGACCGCGCCCACCGAGTCGTTCACCACTGTCACCCCGGCCGGGGGCCGGGCGCTGAACTACGCGGTCCGCAAGCCGGTCGGCGTGGTCGCGGTGATCGTGCCGTGGAACCTGCCGCTGCTGCTGCTCACCTGGAAGGTCGCCCCGGCCCTGGCCTGCGGCAACGCCGTCGTGGTCAAGCCCAGCGAGGAGACCCCCGCCTCCGCCACGCTGCTGGCCGAGGTGATGGCCGCGGCGGGCGTGCCGGACGGCGTGTTCAACCTGGTGCACGGCTTCGGCCCCGGCTCGGCCGGCGAGCACCTGACCCGGCACCCCGGTGTGGACGCGATCACGTTCACCGGCGAGTCGGCGACCGGCAGCGCGATCATGCGCGCCGCCGCCGACGGGGTGAAGGCGGTCAGCTTCGAGCTGGGCGGCAAGAACGCCGGCCTGGTGTTCGCCGACGCCGACCTGGACGCGGCGGTCGCCGGTTCGGTGCGGTCCAGCTTCACAAACGGCGGCCAGGTGTGCCTGTGCACCGAGCGCATCTACGTGCAGCGGCCGGTGTTCGAGGAGTTCACCGCGCGGCTGGCCAAGCGTGCCGACGAGCTGGCGTACGGCTGGCCGGACGACGAGGCGACGGCGAACATGCCGCTCATCTCGCACGGCCACCGGGACAAGGTGCTCGGCCACTACGCGCTGGCCCGTACCGAGGGCGCCGAGGTGCGCGCCGGTGGCGGCACGCCGCGCTTCGGCGACGCCCGCGACGGCGGGGCGTACGTGCAGCCGACGGTGCTCACCGGCCTCGGCGCGGACGCCCGCACCAACCAGGAGGAGATCTTCGGACCGGTGGTGCACGTCGCGCCGTTCGACGACGAGGACGAGGCGTTCGCGCTCGCGAACGGCACCGCCTACGGCCTCGCGGCGACGGTGTGGACGCGGGACGTGGGCCGGGCGCACCGGGCCGGCGCCCGGCTCGACGCCGGCATCGTCTGGGTGAACACCTGGTTCCTGCGCGACCTGCGTACCCCGTTCGGCGGGGTGAAGGCGTCGGGTGTCGGCCGCGAGGGCGGCGTGCACTCGCTCGACTTCTACTCCGAGCTGACAAACGTCTGCGTGGATCTCACATGAGCGCGCGTGGTGGGCAGAATGGCCGGAATCCCCAGCGACGTGAGCGAGGAGCCGCCATGACCGTGGACATCGAGGCCGCCAACCGGGAACTGGCAGTGGCCCGGCAGGACGGGAAGCCCTGCCCGCCGCTGCGCGGCCGGCTGCTGCCCGAGGGCGACATCGAGGCCGCGTACCAGGTGCAGCAGGTCTACACCCGGCAGCGGCTGGGCAAGGGACACCGCCGCGTCGGCGCGAAGATCGGCCTGACGTCGCGGACCGTCCAGGAGAGCTTCGGCGTCTTCCAGCCCGACTTCGGGGTGCTCTTCGACGACATGGCCGTCGGTGACGGCGTCGAGGTGCCGATCGACCGGCTGCTCCAGCCGCGGGTGGAGGCGGAGATCGCCTTCGTGCTCGGCGCGGACCTGCCGGACGAGCGGGTCACCACTGTCGACCTGATCCGGGCGGTGGACCACGTGCTGCCGGCCATCGAGATCGTCGACTCGCGGATCGCGGACTGGGACATCTCCATCGTGGACACGGTGGCGGACAACGCCTCCAGCGGGCTGTTCGTGCTCGGCACCGCGCCCCGGCGGCTCGCCGACGTGGACCTGCGGCTGTGCGGCATGGTACTGGAGCACGCCGGTGAGCCGGTCTCGGTCGGCGCGGGCGCGGCCTGCCTCGGCAATCCGCTGCACGCGCTGCAGTGGCTGGCCGGCACGATGGCCCGCGCCGGTGACCCGCTGCGGGCCGGCGACGTGGTGCTCTCCGGCGCGCTCGGCCCGATGGTGCCGGTCACGCCCGGCGCCGCGTACGAGGCGCGCATCTCCGGGCTCGGCTCGGTGCGTACCTGTTTCTCCTCGGAGGGAACGTCATGACTGTCGGAGTGGCGGTGCTCGGGTCGGGCAACATCGGCACCGACCTGATGATCAAGGTGCTGCGGCTCAGTGAGAGCCTGCGCATGGTGGCGATGGCCGGTATCGACCCGGACTCGGACGGTCTGGCCCGGGCCCGCCGGCTCGGCGTGACCACCACCGCCGAGGGCGTCGACGGCCTGGTCGCGCTGCCCGAGTTCGCGGACGTCCAGCTCGTCTTCGACGCCACCTCGGCCGGCGCGCACAAGCGTCACGACGAGGTGCTGCGGGCACACGGCCGTACCGTCGTCGACCTGACGCCTGCGGCTATCGGCCCGTACGTGGTGCCGCCGGTGAACCTCGACGAGCACCTGGGTGAGCCGAACGTCAACATGGTGACCTGCGGCGGACAGGCGACGGTGCCGATCGTGCACGCGGTCGGCCGGGTCACCCCCGTCGCGTACGGCGAGATCGTCGCCTCGATCGCCTCGAAGTCGGCCGGTCCGGGCACCCGGGCCAACATCGACGAGTTCACCGAGACGACCGCCCGCGCCATCGAGGTGGTCGGCGGCGCCGAGCGCGGCAAGGCCATCATCGTGCTGAACCCGGCCGACCCGCCGCTGCTGATGCGGGACACGGTCTACTGCCTGTGCCCGGACGCCGACGCCGACCGGGTGAAGATCGCCGCCTCGGTGGCCGACATGGTGAAGACCGTGCAGGAGTACGTGCCCGGCTACCGGCTCAAGCAGGACGTGCAGTTCGACGCCGTGGACACGTACGCGCCGGTGCTCGGCCGGCACTTCACCGGCCTCCAGGTGTCGGTGTTCCTGGAGGTCTCCGGCGCCGGGCACTACCTGCCCGCGTACGCCGGGAACCTGGACATCATGACGTCGGCCGCGCTGCGTACCGCGGAGCGGCTGGTGGCGCTGCGTTCCCCGGAGGGGGCATCCCGATGACCGACCTCTACATCCAGGACGTGACGCTGCGCGACGGCATGCACGCCATCGGGCACCGCTACACGGTCGACCAGGTGCGTACCATCGCCGCCGCGCTCGACGCCGCAGGTGTGGCGGCGGTCGAGGTGGCGCACGGCGACGGCCTGGCCGGTTCCAGCGTCAACTACGGGCACGGCGCTGCCGCCGACGCGGACTGGATCGCCGCCGCCGCCGAGGTGCTGACCACCGCGCGGCTCACCACGCTGCTGCTGCCGGGCATCGGCACCATCGCCGACCTGAAGGCGGCCAAGGCGCTCGGCGTGACAAGCGTCCGGATCGCCACGCACTGCACCGAGGCGGACATCTCCGCCCAGCACATCGCGTGGGCCCGGGAGAACGACATGGACGTCTCCGGGTTCCTGATGATGTCGCACCTCAACGACCCGGCCGGGCTGGCCGCGCAGGCCAAGCTCATGGAGTCGTACGGCGCGCACTGCGTCTACGTCACCGACTCCGGCGGGCGGCTGCTGATGTCGGACGTGGGGCAGCGCGTCGACGCGTACCGGCAGGTGCTGGAACCGGAGACGCAGATCGGCATCCACGCGCACCACAACCTGTCGCTGGGTGTGGCGAACAGCGTGCTCGCGGTCGAGCACGGCCGGATCCTCGGCGACGGCCCGGTCGGCTCGCCGTCCGGGCGGACCGTCCGGGTGGACGCGTCGCTGGCCGGCATGGGCGCGGGCGCGGGGAACGCGCCGCTGGAGGTCTTCGTCGCGGTCGCCGAGCTGCACGGCTGGAAGCACGGCTGCGACGTGTTCGCGCTGATGGACGCCGCCGACGACCTGGTCCGCCCGTTGCAGGACCGGCCGGTCCAGGTCGACCGGGAGACGCTCTCCCTCGGGTACGCGGGCGTCTACTCCAGCTTCCTGCGGCACGCCGAGCGGGCCTCGGCCAAGTACGGCGTGGACGTCCGCTCGATCCTGGTCGAGCTGGGCCGCCGCCGGATGGTCGGCGGCCAGGAGGACATGATCGTGGACGTGGCACTGGACCTGGCGAGCAAGGAGACCTCATGATCGGGCCGGACATCGCCGGCATCGCGGAGAAGCTGGGTGCGGCGGCCGACGACGCCACCGCGATCCCGCAGCTCGCCGCCGAGACCGGCCTCGACGTCGACGCCGCGTACGCGGTGCAGACCGCGCTGGTGCAGCGCCGCCTCGACCGGGGTGAGCGGCTGGTCGGCCTCAAGATGGGGCTCACCAGCAAGGCCAAGATGGCGCAGGTCGGCGTGGACGAGGTGATCTGGGGCCGGCTGACCGACGTGATGCGGGTGCCCGACGGCGGCGGCGTCGACGTCGGCGACTTCATCCACCCCCGGGTCGAGCCGGAGGTGGCGTTCCTGCTGGACCGGCTGCCCGACCCGGGCGAACCGGTCGGCTCGTTCACCCGTGCCGTGCGCGCGGTCGCCCCGGCGATCGAGCTGATCGACTCGCGGTACGCGAACTTCACCTTCTCGCTGCCGGACGTGATCGCCGACAACACCTCGGCCGCCGCGTTCGTGGTCGGGCCGTGGTCGCCGGTGCCGGACGGGCTGGACAACCTCGGCGTGCTGCTGGAGATCGACGGGCGGGTGGCGCAGGTCGGCTCGACCGCCGCCATCCTCGGCGACCCGCGCCGCGCGCTGGACGAGGGGCTGCGGCTGGCCGGCCGGCACGGCGTACGGCTGCGCAAGGGTTGGGTGTTCCTGGCCGGCGCGGCCACCGCCGCGGTGCCGCTGCGCCCCGGGGCGCACGTCCGCGCCACTGTGGAGAAGCTGGGTTCCGCCTCCCTGAAGGCCCTCCCATGACCGCCCGCGTGGTGGCCGGCAAGGCCGTGCCGCGGGGCGCGTTCCCGCACGTCAAGGTGGCCGGCGGGTTCGTCTACGTCTCCGGTACGTCGTCGCGCCGGCCGGACAACACGTTCGCCGGGGTGTCGGTGGACGAGTTCGGCACCACCGACCTGGACATCCGCGAGCAGACCCGGGCCGTGATCGAGAACATCCGCGACCTGCTCCGCTCGGTCGGCGCCGACCTGAGCGATCTGGTGCAGGTCACCAGCTACCTGGTCAACATGAACGACTTCGGCGGCTACAACGAGGTGTGGGCGGAGTTCTTCGACGCCACCGGGCCGACCCGGACCACAGTCGCCGTGCACCAGCTTCCGCACCCGCATCTGCTGATCGAGATGCAGGCCGTCGCCCTACTTCCGTCGGGAGGTTCCCATGAGTGAGATCGCCGAGCCGTTCAGCTTCTCCGGCTGGATCGGCGAGAACCAGCACCTGCTCAAGCCCCCGGTGGGCAACAAGGAGATGCTGCCCGGCAGCGACGACTTCATCGTCATGGTGGTGGGCGGCCCGAACCAGCGCACGGACTTCCACGTCGACCCGTACGAGGAGTTCTTCTACCAGGTCAAGGGCAACATGCACATCAACCTGATGCTGCCCGAGGGCCCGCGTACGGTGCACGTGCGCGAGGGGCAGATGTGGATGCTGCCGCGCAACACCCCGCACTCGCCGCAGCGTCCCGAGGCCGGCTCGATCGGCATGGTGATCGAGCGGGTCCGCGAGGAGGGCACACTGGAGAAGTTCCAGTGGTACTGCGGCGAGTGCGACCACAAGGTGCACGAGGTCGAGTTGCAGGTCCGCGACATCGCCGCCGACCTGCCCCCGGTCTTCGCCGCGTTCTACGCCGACGAGAAGGCCCGCACCTGCGACAACTGCGGCGCGCTGCACCCGGGCAAGGGCTGACGCGTGCCGGTCGTGGACGTGCACACGCACGTCGTACCGAAGGGGTGGCCGGACCTCGCCGCGGCGTGCGGCGGGTCCGGCTGGCCCTGGCTGCGGGTGGACTCCGAGCGCGCCGCCATGATCATGGTGGGGGAGACGGAGTTCCGTCCGGTCGGCGCGCAGTGCTGGGACGCGCCGACCCGGCTGGCCGACATGGACGCCGACGGCGTGGACGTGCAGGTCGTCTCGCCCACCCCGGTGTTCTTCAGCTACGACCGCCCGGCCGACCAGGCGGCCAAGGTGGCCCGGATCTTCAACGACCTCACGCTGGAGGTCACCGCCGGCGGTGGCGGCCGGCTGGTGCCGTTCTGCCAGGTGCCGTTGCAGGACCCGGACGCGGCCTGCGCCGAGCTGGACCGTTGCCTGTCGGCCGGGCACGCCGGGGTGGAGATCGGCAACCACGTCGGTGACCGGGACCTGGACGACGAGGGCATCGTGCAGTTCCTGACCCACTGCGCCGAGGTCGGCGCGCCGGTGTTCGTGCACCCGTGGGACATGCCCGGCGGCCCCCGGCTGGACCGGTGGATGGCCCGCTGGCTGACCGGGATGCCGGCCGAGACACACCTTTCGGTGCTCGCGCTGATCCTCGGCGGCGTGTTCGACCGGGTGCCGGACACGCTGCGGATCTGCTTCGCGCACGGCGGCGGCAGCTTCCCGTTCTGGCTGGGCCGCGCCGACAACGCCTGGCACCGCCGCGGCGACCTGGTACGCGGCGCGTCGAGCGCACCGCCCAGCTCGTACGTCGACAGGTTCCACGTCGACTCGGTGGTCTTCGAACCGGCGGCGCTGCGGCTGCTCGTGGACACCCTGGGCACCGAGCGGGTGCTGCTCGGCAGCGACTACCCGTACCCGCTGGGGGAGCGGCCGGTCGGTGACGTGGTGCACCGGGCGGACTTCCTCACCGACGCGCAGCGGGACGCGCTGCTCGGCGGCAACGCGCTGCGGTTCCTCGGCCGCCGCTGAAGCCGGCGCGGGTGCGTCCGTCGTCGCCCTAGAGTCGACGGACGCACCCGGCGCTGTTCAGGACCGGCCGGACGTGTCGCCGGGCCTCCCGGCCGCCGTACCGGCAGGATGGACGGCATGGCCGAGCCGCACGACCTGACCGCGCTGGAACAGGCCGCCGCGATCCGCCGGGGCGAGCTGTCCAGCCTGGAACTGGTCGAGCACCACCTGCGCCGGGTCGAGGCACTCGGCGAGACCGTCGGCGCGTTCGTCACCGTCACCGCCGAACAGGCCCGTGCCGCCGCCCGCGCCGCCGACGCGCTCGCGGCCGAGGAACGGTGCCCGCTGCACGGCGTTCCGACCGCGATCAAGGACCTCACGCTCACCGCCGGGGTCCGCACCACATTCGGCTCGGCCGCCTTCGCCGACTTCGTCCCGCCCGTCGACGCCGACGTGGTCCGCCTCATGGCCGACGCCGGCCTGGTCAGCCTCGGCAAGACCACCACCTCCGAACTGGGCTGCTCGCTCTACTCGGAGGGACTGGTGGCGCCGCCGGCCCGCAACCCGTGGGACCTCGCGTACACCGCGGGCGGGTCCAGCGGCGGCGCGGCCGCAGCGGTCGCCGCCGGGCTGGTGCCGGTGGCGCAGGGCTCCGACGGTGGCGGCTCGCTGCGCATCCCGGCCGCGCTCTGCGGGCTGGTCGGCTACAAACCCAGCCGGGGCATGGTCTCCGGCGGGCCGCTCGGCTTCGGCGGCTTCGGGCTGCCGGTGAACGGGCCGATCGGCCGTACCGTCGCCGACGTGGCCGCGCTGCTCGACGTGCTCGCCCGCCCGGTACCCGGCGAGCCGTACCTGCCGCCGGCCGCGCCCGCCGGCGGCTACCTCGGCGTCACCCGCGCCGCCCGCGTCACCGGCCCCGGCCGGCTGCGCGTCGGCCGCTTCACCACGCCGATGCTCGCCGACGAACCGGTCCACCCGGACTGCGTGGCCGCCGTCGACCGGGCCGCCGCGCTGCTCAGCGACGCCGGCCACGAGGTGGTCGACGTCCCCGCGCCGCTCGGCCCCGAGGCGTGGCCGCTGTTCGAGACCGTCTGGTACGCGCTGGCTGTCACCCCCGTCCCGGCCGGGCGGGAGGGCGACCTGCTGCCGCTGACCCGGTACCTGCGCGAGCGCGGCGAGGCGCTCGGCGCGGCCCGGCTGATGGCCGCGCTCGGCGAGCTCCAGGCGCAGGTACGCCGTGGCGTACGCCGTACCGCCGGGTGTGACCTGCTGCTCTGCCCTACGCTCGCGGCCCCGCAGGCGCCGGTGGGCGCGTTCGCCGCCCTCGAACCGGCAGCGGACTTCGACCGGCAGCGGCGCTTCTCGCCGTACTGCGCGGTCTTCAACGTCACGGGCGATCCGTCCGTTTCGTTACCTCTCGGACGGACCACCGACGGGCTTCCGGTCGGGGTGCTCCTCACCGGCCGGTACGGCGACGACGCGACACTGCTCGCCACTGCCGCGCAACTGGAGCACCGGAGTGACGGATGGGATCAGCACCCCGCAATCTGGCGGGCCGCCGACTCCGCTAACGTGAACATCACAAGTGACGTGGGGCGCGACCGGTCCTGACCGGCCGACCCGCACCATTCCTGGTCTCTCTTTCCGCCTGGGGGCGTTGGGATTGTCTGTTACCGAGACGTTGGTGGTCTTCGTCGGCATCCCGGCCGCCGCGGTGCTGCTGATCGCCGCCCTGGCGGCCGTCGGCAGCCGCGGCAACGGTGGCGGCGCCAAGCGCTACCGGCCGGGCCGGCCCTTCGACTTCACTCCGGTCTGGTTCCTGGGCCGTCCGGAGCAGCTGGCCGACTCGGCCGGCACGGCGCTGGCCGCCGGGGCGCAGGCGCCGGCGTTGACCAGCCGCAAGCAGGAACAGGCCGGCCGGGAGGCGCCGGCCGGTGGAACCGGAGGCGCAAGTGACCGTTGGTGAAGCGCGGCCCACGACGGGGACGGGCACCCCGCCCGACGTGCTGGACGGACCGTTCTCGACCCGTCAGCTGCTCCGCATCGACGAGGCGCTTCGCCTCGCCGACCAGGGCACCGGCCTGGTCTTCTCGGTCTACGTCGGCGGCCTCGACGAGCCGATCCGGGAACACGCCGAGCGGCTGCACCGCCAGCTCGCCGACCCGGACCGCTCGGTGCTGATCGCGGTGTCGCCCAACCAGCGGCAGCTGGAGATCGTCACCGGCAAGTACGCGCGCAAGCGCATCCCGGACACGTACGCCAAGCTGGCCGCGCTCTCCATGGTGGCTTCCTTCGGCGGCGGCGACCTGGCCGGCGGCATCATCCAGGGCCTCGACCAGCTCGCCAGCCACGCCGGCAAGGGCTGATCCCCGCCCGTACACACGACGAAGCCCGGCCCGCGTATACGCGGGCCGGGCTTTCTCGTGTCAGCGGGGCGGGCCCCACGACAGCGGCCGGGGCCGGCGCGGGCTGCCACCCGCGCCGGCCCCGGCCGGCGTGCCTCACTCAGGCGCTGCGCGCGTCCCGTTCCCGGGCCTTCAGCGCGCGGACCACGCCGTCGCGACCCTCAGCCACCAGCCGCCGCAGCGACGCCGGCCGCCCGTCCTGGGCCAGCCACGCGTCGGTGGCCGCCACCGTGTCCTCCTCGACCAGGTACGCCGGGTAGGCGAGCTGCACGAACTCCTGCGCCGGCTCGCTGTCGCGCTGCGCCCACACCTGGTCCACCGTGGCGAAGTACCGCTCCCGGTAGGGCGCGGTCAGCTCGACCTGCGCCGGGTGGGTGAAGCCCTGCAGCAGCGCCCGGTTGCGCCAGTTGGGCAGCGCGTCCGGGCCGGTGAGCAGCGCCCACACCGCCGCCTTGTTCTCGGCGGTCGGCACCAGCGCGTGCGCGTACGCGGCCTCCCGCTCGCCGCTGGCGGTACGGTCGGCGGCCAGCTCCGCGTCAACGTCGGCAGCACTCGCCGCACCGTTGGCGACGAGCGACTGGAGCACCGCCCAGCGCAGCTCGGTGTCCACGGTCAGGCCCTCCGGCACCCCGTTGCCGTCCAGCCAGCCGCGCAGCGTCGCCAGGTCCTCGCCGGAGCGGGCCGACGAGGCGTACGCCCGGGCCCAGGCGAGCTGGAAGCCGCTGCCCGGCTCGGCCGCCGCGAGCGCGGTCCGGGCGGTACGGGACAGGTCGGCCCAGCCGGTCGGCGCCCACGCCGGGTCGGCGTAGAAGGTGAGGGCCGTGGTCGCCTGCCGCAGCGTCGCCGTCACCAGGTTGATGTCGGTCTCGGCGGTCAGCCCGGCCAGCACCAGCGCCACGTAGTCGCGGGCCGACAGCTCGGCGTCACGGGTCATGTCCCACGCGGCGGTCCAGCACAGCGCCCGCGCCAGCGACGAGTCGAAGCCGGCGATGTGCTGCACCACAGTGGCCATCGACCGCTCGTCCAGCCGCAGCTTGGCGTACGTCAGGTCCTCGTCGTTGAGCAGCAGCACGTCGGCGGCCCGCTTGCCGTGCAGCTCGGACAGCTCGGTCAGCTCGCCGGTCACGTCCGTCTCGATCAGCTCCCGGCGCACCAGCCGGCCGTCGGTCAGGTCGTACAGGCCGACGCCGATGCGGTGGGTACGCAGCGTCGGGTAGCCCGACGGCGCCTCCTGGCGGACCACCACCCGCTCGTACGTGCCGTCGGCGCCGATGGTCACCTCCGGGCGCAACGTGTTCACCTGCGCGGTCTCCAGCCATTGGGCGGCGAACTTGCGCAGCTCCCGGCCGGAGGCCGCCTCCAGCTCGGACAGCAGGTCGTCGAACGTGGCGTTGCCCCAGGCGTACTTGCCGAAGTAGGCGCGCAGACCGGCCAGGAACGGCTCCTCACCCACGTACGCGACGAGCTGCTTGAGCACGCTCGCGCCCTTGGCGTACGTGATGCCGTCGAAGTTGACCTCGACGGCCTCCAGGTCCGGCATCTCGCAGTAGACCGGGTGGGTGGAGGAGAGCTGGTCCTGCCGGTAACCCCAGTTCTTGCGGATCGACAGGAACGTGGTCCACGCGTCGGTGAAACGGGTGGCGTGCGTGTTGCACCAGTGGCTGGCCCACTCGGCGAACGACTCGTTCAGCCACAGGTCGTTCCACCAGCGCATGGTGACCAGGTCACCGAACCACATGTGCGCCAGCTCGTGCAGGATCGTGTTGGCGCGCTGCTCGTACTCGAAGTCGGTGACCTGCGACCGGAAGATGTAGTGCGACTCGGCGTGCGTGACGCAGCCGAAGTTCTCCATCGCGCCGGCGTTGAAGTCCGGCACCCAGAGCTGGTCGTACTTGGGCAGCGGGTAGCGGACGCCGAACTTCTCCTGGAAGAAGTCGAAGCCCTGCGTGGTGATCAGGTGCAGGTCGTCGGCGTCCATGTGCGGGGCCATGCTGGCCCGGCAGAAGTAGCCCATGTCGATGCCGTCGTGGCTGTGGCGCACCTCGTGGTACGGCCCCGCGCAGAGCGCGGTGATGTAGGTGCTCATCCGCTCCGAGACGGTGAAGTGCACCGTCTTCAGGCCCTCACCGGCCGCCTCCTCGCGCTCCACCGGCATGTTCGACACGACCCGCCAGTGGTCCGGGACGGTGGCGTGCCAGGTGTAGACGCTCTTCAGGTCGGGCTGGTCGAAGCAGGCGTAGACCTTCTGCGCGTCGGCGGTCTCGAACTGGCTGTAGAGGTAGGTCTCGCCGTCCACCGGGTCGACCGTGCGGTGCAGGCCCTGCCCGCTGTTGGAGTAGCCGAAGTCGGCGTCGACCACCAGCACGTTCTCGGCGGCCAGGCCGCTGAGCGTGAGTCCCTTCTCGGCGGACCAGCCGGACAGGTCCACCGGCTCGCCGTTGAGCGTGGCCGACCGCACCGATTCCGCGGCTGTCTCGATGAACGTCGTCGCCCCCGGTTCGGCGCAGCGGAACCGGACCTCGGTCACCGAGCGGAACGTGCGACCGGTGGGCTGCACCGCGGTCGACAGGTCAAGGCTGATGTCGTACCCGGTCACCTCGAGCAGGCGGGCCCGCTCGGTAGCCTCGACCTGGGTCAGGTTGCGCACTCCCGGCACTGTTCGTCTCCATCCCACTCGTCTCGCCGCGCCCCGCGGCGCCGGTACTGCCCGGCCGCTCGTGACGGCCCGTCGAGAACCGAGTCTTCCATGCACGGACCGCTCTCGGTGGTCGAGGTCACGCTCTCATTCCGGTACCTGTCGATGCGGTACGGGGTGAGGATCGGAGGTGACCGCGCCGGAGCCCCGGCGCGACGATGTCGTGAAGGGAAGACACAGTGACCGAACGTGTCACCGCGGACATGTGGTTCGACCCGCTGTGCCCGTGGGCGTGGATCACCTCCCGTTGGCTGCTGGAGGTCGAGCAGGTCCGGGACGTGGACATCCGGTTCCACGTGATGAGCCTGTCCGTGCTCAACGAGGGCCGGGAGTTGCCGGCGGAGTACCAGGACCTGATGGTCAAGGGCTGGGGCCCGGTACGGGTGTGCATCGCCGTCGAGCAGGCGCACGGCGCCGAGGCGCTGGCGAAGCTCTACACCGCGATGGGCAACCGGATCCACCTCAAGAAGGAGGAACTGGGCCGCGACATGCTCGCGGGCGCGCTCACCGACGTCGGGCTGGACCCGGCGCTCGCCGACGCGGCCGAATCCACCCAGTACGACGAGGCGCTGCGGGCCAGCCACGAGGCGGGCATGCGGCCGGTCGGCACCGACGTGGGCACCCCGGTGATCCACGCGCCCGGCCCGGACGGCAAGCAGGTCGCCTTCTTCGGCCCGGTGATCACGCCGGCACCGAAGGGCGAGGCGGCCGGCCGGCTCTGGGACGGCGTACTGCTGGTCTCCGCCACCCCCGGGTTCTACGAGCTGAAGCGCACCCGCGAACAGGGCCCGATCTTCGACTGAGGTGAAAGGAAGGGCCCCTTCTTAACACCGGCAGCGCGCCCCGAGCCCCGCACCGCCCGTCACCGGGCCGGTGCGGGGCTCGTTTCACCGGGTGTCCCAGCCGACGGCCCGCGGGGCCGCAACACGGCAGCTCCTGGAGGCGTTCCCATGGCCAAGCACCGCCACATGTCCGACGACGCGCCGCAGCAGGCGACCGAGGACTCCGGTGCGACGTACTGGTCGGTGACCGAGAGCGACTGGCCGGCGGGCCCGGCCGAGGTGGCCGACCTGCTGGCCCCGCCGATCGTGGTCGGCGTGGCCCGGGTGGTGGCCACCTCGCGGATGACACCGCCGGCCGAGACCGTCCGGCCCGCCCGCGCGCCGTCGCGGTCCGGCCCCGCCGCCCACCCGGCCGCCGCGGGTGCGACGACGGTACGCCTCAACGCCGGCTCCCGCCCGGCCCCGCCGGTGCGCCGCCCCGCCCCGGGCCGGCACCGCAACCCCACCGCCTGAGCTGCCTTCCTTTCACCTGGTGGTAAGGGGGTGAGTCCGGCGGCGGGGGTGATCGGGGCCCGGGTAGCGTCAGCGGACATGACGGTCGTGCACCCGATCACCCGGGCCTGGATCACCACTGGCGGCACCGGCGCGCAGAACTACGACGAGTTCGCCGACGACGCGGAGATCACCTCCATCGTCGAAGCGAATCCGCACAGCGCCCTGGGCATCGAGATGCCCCACCGGGCGCCCGGCAGTCTCGGGAAGTCCTTCCTCGACGCGCTGCCGGACGCGGTGGCGCGCCTGGCCGAGGCGAAGGCGGACGGCAGCTACACGCCGGCCGAGCAGGTGGTGGTGCTCTACCGGATCAGCGCGCCGGGCGAGGAGAGCGCGTACGGGCTGTGGGTCATGGTCGACACCGACCAGATCTCCACCCGCGCCGACGAGCCGGGACTGGTGATCCGCAACGAGGACGTGTTCATCGCCAAGGTGCGCGAGCGCGTCGCGCTGGCCGAGGCGCTCGGTCACCTGCTCTCGCCCGTACTCCTGCTCCAGACCGGTAGGGGCGACGAGCTGCACGCCGCGCTCGCGGCGGCGACCGACGCGGCCGGTGCGCCCGCCGCGACGGACGTCGACCAGTCCGGCCGGACGCACGCGATCTGGCTGCTCGGTCCGGGCCCGGTGCAGGACGAGCTGACCGCGCTGGCCGGTGGCGGGGAGCTGGTGGTCGCGGACGGCAACCACCGCAGCCTGGCCGCGCAGACCGGCGGTTTCCCGCGCTTCCTCGCGGTGGTCACCACGCCCGCGTCGGTCGCCATCCAGCCCTACAACCGGCTGGTCAGCGAGCTGACCACCACGCCGGACGAGCTGCTCGACCGGCTGCGCGCGGCGGGCGCGGAGATCACCCCGGTGAACGGGCCGGCCGACGTGCCGGCGACCGGAGGCGTCGTGCACCTCTATCTCGGCGGCCGGGGGTACGCGGTGACGCTGCCGCACGTCGGCGCCGGTCGGCTGGAGAACCTCGACCACGCGCTCGTCGAGCGCCTGCTGCTGCGCGACGCGCTGGGCCTCGACCCGGGCGACAAGCGGATCACGTACGTGGGCGGCGACTACCCGGCGAACTGGCTCGTCGGTGAGGTCGACGCCGGCCGGGCCGAGCTGGCGGTGCTCGTCGCGCCGGTGACCGTCGACGACTTCGTCGCGGTGAACCTGGCCCGGGAGAAGATGCCGCGCAAGAGCACCTGGTTCACCCCGAAGGCGCGGGCCGGCCTGGTCGTGGCCGAGCTGCCGCACTGACCGTGTGACGAATCCGCCTCCGGGTCGCCGCCGGTTCGCCGGCCCGGAGGCGGGCCTGTCAGACTGCGCGGTATGCGCGTCTACCTGGGATCCGACCACGCCGGTTTCGAGTTGAAGGTGCACCTCGCCAACCACCTGGCCAAGCAGGGCTACGAGGTGGTGGACGTGGGACCGCACGTGTTCGACCCGGACGACGACTACCCGGCGTTCTGCCTGCACACCGGTGACCGGGTGGTCGGTGACCCGGGCAGCCTCGGCGTGGTGATCGGCGGTTCCGGCAACGGCGAGCAGATCGCCTCGAACAAGGTCGCGGGCGTCCGGGCGGCGCTCGCCTGGAACGTGGACACCGCCCAGCTGGCCCGTGAGCACAACGACGCGAACGTCGTGGCGATCGGCGCCCGGCAGCACACGCTGGACGAGGCGACAGCGCTGGTCGAGGCGTTCCTGACCACGCCGTTCTCCGGCAACCCCCGGCACAGCCGGCGCATCGAGCAGGTGGCCGCCTACGAGCAGAGCCGCCGCCTGCCCGAGCTGCCCGCCTGAGCGGACACCTCCGGGCTCAGCGCCCGTTGCGGGGCAGGTCCTCGCGCGGCACCCAGTTGCGACGGATGAGCACCACCCGCTGTTCGGCCTCGGCGAGGTCGTCCTCGGTGGGGCGGGCGGCGTCGCGTGCCCGCAGCGCGGCCGTCACGCTCACCTGCGACGAGCCGGAGCCGACCAGCCCACGCAGCCCGCGCTCGCCCTCCTCGGCGGGCGGCGCGGCGCGGCGTCCGCGGGGCTCCGGCTCGCCCGGCCGGCCGCCGCGCGGGGACCGGGGCACCACGTCGTCGTGTACGGGGGCGGTGCTGGCGGTGGTGCCGCCAGTGCCCGTGCCGTCGGCACCGGTTCCGGCGGTCTCCGTCGGCGGGGCGGCCTCGCCGTGATGCCGCAGCCGTCGTCGCCGTCGCTCCGCCTCACCCATCCCCCGACCGTACCGTCCCCGAGCCCACCCGCGCGCCGCTAGCACCCCGCGCGGCCCGCTGACCCAGCCGTCCCATACCCGCTCCCGGCACACCCGATCCCGCCAGCCTCCGTCGATCTTGGAGTTGTGGCGCCCGGAGTGCCCGGTCAGCGAGGTATGTGAGGTGCCACAACTCCAAGGTCGACGAGGCGCGCGCCGACGAGTCCCGCGACGGGCGTGCGCGCCCCATGCCCCCGGCCCCCGCCCCCGCGCGATCATGAAGTTAGCCGGAACAAATCGGACGATCCGCGCCGCTAACTTCATGATCGCGCGGGCCAGCCGGGCCAGCCGGGCTGGGGTGGGCGGGGGTGGGCGGGGAGGGGTGCGGGGCGGGCGGGGCGGTCAGAAGACCTCCATGGGGGAGGGGGCGCGGTGCCAGGTGAAGGCGGGCGTCAGCGCGGTCAGCGTGTCGGGGATCAGCTCCTTCACGCGGCCGGCGGCGGCCAGCGCGTACGGGTTCGCGCCGCCGAGGTACAGCTCACCGAGGGCACGTACGTCACACGCCAGCCCGGCCGGTGCGGTGGTGGGCGTGCACTCCGCCCCGTCGGGGCCGCCGACCAGCCGCCAGCGGCCGGTGTTCTCCTTCAGCAGCTCGTCGGCGACCTCGATCACCACGTCCACGTCGGTGGCGTAGCGCCGGGCGGCCAGCGCGGCCGGCACGTCCACCACCCGCACCCAGAGCGCGTCGGCGAGATGCGGGGAGAGCTGGCGGGGCTCGTCCACCAGCCGCAGCAGCGGCTCGTCCAGGGCCGCGATGCCGAACGACAGTCGGCGGGTCAGGTCGACCGAGAGCAGCAGCCGCCACAGCGCCGTGTACGCCTCCGGCGTCGCCGCCACCACCTCGCCGACCTGCACCTCGGCCTGCGGCCCGACGGCCGTCGAGCTGTCCTTCGTCCGGTACAGCGCGTACCCGTCGAGGCCGTCGGCGCCCTCGTGCAGCAGCACCCGGCGCTCGGTGGCGCCACCCCGGTGCGCCTTGAGGTCCGCCAGCACGTACGACCACCAGCGCTCGTCCCGCCGGGACCAGCCGGGACGCTCGGCGCGGACCCGCTCGTACAGCCGGGCCAGCTCGTCCCGGTGCGCGTCCGGACGGTCCAGACGCAGCCTGCCCTCGGCGGGCGCCGGGGCGGGCAGCCGCAGGCCGGTGGTGTCCACGGACAGGACGTAGCGCGGGGCCGCCGACCCGTAGCCGAACCGGGGGTAGATGCGGCCCTCGCTGGCCCAGAGCACCGCGATCGGTTCCCGGCCGGCGTCGCGGACGTCCCGCAGCTGGCGCCGCATCAGCGTGGTGAGCAGGCCGCGCCGCCGGTGCGTCGGCGCGACCGCGACCATCGTCACGTGCGCGGCCGGCACGTTCGCGCCGGGTACCGCGAGCTCGCGGCTGAACGCGGCGGCGTTTGCCACGACCGTCCCGCCGTCGCGGACCAGTAACGACCGGTCCGGCTCGAAGATCGGGCGTTCGAGCGCCTGCACGTCGGGGTCGAGATCGCCGTGGAAGGCCAGCGCCAGCAGCGCCGCGATGTCGTCGAAGTCCTCGGCCCGGGATACCAGCACGTCAGCCACGGCACGTGTGTATCGCACCGCGATGGGGGTCGGCACCCTATTTGCGGGCTGGCTACCCTCGGAACCGAGGCCGGAATCGGTCGAGGGGGAGGACGGAAGATGGCGGACCAGACACAGCCGTGGGCCGAGCGCACCGTGGAGGTGCCGCCCCAGCCTGGGGTGGTGCCCCCGCAGCGGGACGCGTTCCAGCGCGGGGTGGCGGCGGTCGGCCGGCCGCGCGACTCGCGTACGCCCCGCACCGAGCAGTTCCCCACTGTCGAGCACGGCGACTGGGCGGCCGAGCCGGCGCCGCGCCGGCCGATGAGCTGGCATCTCGCCCAGGCGCGCAAGGGCGGGGAGCTGAGCGCCGCCGGCGCGCTGTTCGCGTTCGTGTGCTGGGGAATCTGGGCGATCTCCGGCCGGGGCAACCTGGTCGCTCCGCTGCTCACGTTCGTGCTCAGCCTGCTCACCGCGGTCGGCCTGTTCGCGCTGGCCCGGCTGCTCGGCCGGCTGATCCTGGAACGGCAGCTCGGCCGGGTGCGCCGCAGCGCCAAGGGTGCTCACCTGGTCACCGCGTTGTTCCTGGCCGGCGTCGGGGTGGCGTATCTCCAGCAGACCGAGTGGGTGGTCTCCGCCTGGAACTGGGTGACCGGCAACTGAGCCGGCGGGTCGTCCGTCCGGTACGCGCCGGACGGGACGACCCGGGGTGCCGGCGTCAGAAGGTGGTCGGCGCGCCGGCCGTCTTGCAGGCGGCGTTGATGTCCTTGCTGGCCTTCTCCATGGCGGGGTTGTCGGCGGCGGTGCCCGGGTCGGCGGCCGAGCCCGCCTTGCCGGCCTCCGCGCCGAACTCCTTCAGGGCGGTGGCCGCCTTGCCGTCGCCGGCGGTCCCGGCGAGCTCTGTCACCCGGTCACCGAGTTCGGTCAGGATCGCGCCGGTCTGCTTCGTCAGGTCGCCGCCCGACTGCACGGCGGTCATGAGCTTCGCCCGCATGTCCTTGTTGATCTTCTCGGCGGCGGTGCAGAGTTCCTTGTCGCTCATCGCGGCCGCCGACGGCGAGGGGGCAGCCGAGGAGGGGGCGGCGGAGGCCGAGGTGGCCGCCGGCCCGGCCGTGGTCGAGGGCTTCTCGTCGCCGCACGCGGTGAGCCCCAGCACGGCACAGGTCAGGAGGATCGGCAAGATCCGATTGGTTTTCACGCCTGCGCACGCTAGTCGACGGTCGTCATCGATCAAACTCGGTTTGCCCGGGTCGGCCCCGGGATGCGCGGGCGGGCGGCATTCGCGCCGCCCGCCCGCGTGCCCGGCCGCGGTACGCCGCGACACCGGTCGTCTCTCCACCAGGACCGTGTTGCCTTACCCCGCCCCGCGGGCTTCATCCGTCGCCCGTTGGGCTGAGCGGTCACCGCCCACCGCCGTGACCGGCCGTTCAGCGAGCCGGGACGTGCTTCCGGCGCACCGGACCCGTCCGGCCGTCGTGCCGGCGTGGCGCCGGGGCGCAGCATGGCGGTATGGGCGCGTATCGATCAGCGTACGAGCGGAGCATCGCCGACCCGGCCGGCTTCTGGCGGGACGCGGCGGCCGACATCGACTGGGTCATCCCGCCGGAACGCATCCTCGACGAGGAGACGGCGCCGCTTTACCGCTGGTTCCCCGACGGGGTGCTGAACACCTGCCACAACGCGCTGGACCGGCACGTCGCCGCCGGCCGTGGTGACCAGCCCGCGCTGATCCACGACAGCCCGGTGACCGGCACGGTCCGGACGCTCACCTACGCCGAGCTGCTCGACGAGACGGCCCGGTTCGCCGGTGCGCTGCGCCGGCTCGGCGTCGGCCGGGGCGACCGGGTACTGCTCTACCTGGCGATGGTCCCGGAGGCGGTGATCGCCATGCTGGCCTGCGCCCGGATCGGCGCGGTGCACTCGGTGGTCTTCGGCGGCTTCGCCGCGCACGAGCTGGCCGTCCGGATCGACGACGCGCGGCCGAAGGTGGTGGTGGCCACCTCCTGCGGCATCGAGGCCGACCGGGTGGTGCCGTACCACCCGATCCTGGCCGCCGCGCTGGACGAGGCCGCGCACGTGCCGGAGCGCTGCGTGGTGGTGCAGCGCCCGCAGGAACCGGCCCCGCTGGTGCCGGGCCGCGACCTGACCTGGGCCGAGGTGATGGCGGACGCGGAACCGGCGCCGTGCGAGCCGGTGGCCGCCACCGACCCGCTCTACGTCCTCTACACCTCCGGCACCACCGGCCGGCCCAAGGGCGTGGTGCGGGACAACGGCGGGCACGCGGTGGCGTTGCGCTGGTCGATGCGCAACGTCTACGGCATCGAGCCGGGCGAGGTCTTCTGGGCCGCCTCCGACGTGGGCTGGGTGGTCGGCCACTCCTACATCGTGTACGCGCCGCTGCTCACCGGCGCGACGACGGTGCTCTACGAGGGCAAGCCGGTCGGCACCCCCGACCCCGGCGCGTTCTGGCGGGTCGCCGCCGAGCACCGGGTGGCGGCCCTGTTCACCGCGCCCACCGCGATCCGGGCGATCCGCCGGCAGGACCCGGACGGCAGCCACATCGAGCAGTACGACCTGAGTGCGCTGCGTACCCTCTTCCTCGCCGGTGAGCGCCTGGACCCGGACACCTGGGCCTGGGCGGGGGAGCGGCTCGGCGTACCGGTGGTCGACAACTGGTGGCAGACGGAGACCGGCTGGCCGGTGGCGGCCAACCCGCGCGGCCTGGAGCCGCTGCCGATCAAGCCGGGGTCGCCGTCGGTGCCGGTGCCCGGCTACGACGTGCGCGTGGTCGACGGCGCGGGCCGGGACGTGCCGCCCGGCACGGACGGCTCGATCGTGATCCGGCTGCCGCTGCCGCCCGGCTGCCTGCCCACGCTCTGGGGCGACGACGAGCGGTTCGTCCGCTCCTACCTGTCCACGTTCCCGGGTCACTACCTGACCGGCGACGGCGGCAGGTTCGACGAGGACGGCTACCTGTACGTGATGGGCCGCACCGACGACGTCATAAACGTGGCCGGGCACCGCCTGTCCACCGGCGCGATGGAGGAGGTCCTGGCGACGCACCCGGCGGTGGCCGAGTGCGCCGTGATCGGCGTGGCCGACGCGCTCAAGGGGCAGGTGCCCAGCGGGTACGTGGTGCTCAAGGCCGGCGCCGACGTGGACCCGGACGCGCTCGCCGCCGAGCTGGTCGCGCTGGTCCGGCAGCGGATCGGCCCGGTGGCGGCGTTCCGCCGGGTGACTGTGGTGCCGGCGCTGCCCAAGACGCGCTCCGGGAAGATCCTGCGGCGCACCATGCGGGGCCTGGTGGAGGGGCGCGACGAGCCGGTCCCGGCGACCATCGACGACCCGGGCGCGCTCACCGTCTTCCGCGACCTCGGTACCACCGACTGAGCCGGCCGGGCGGACCCGCCCCGGACGCACTGACGCGGTCCCCGGCCGGTGGAGTCCGGCCGGGGACCGCCTGCGGTCAGCGCCGGACCGGGTTGTCGGCGGCGTAGTCGCGGGCGACGCGGACCAGTTCCACCAGGCCGCCGGCGTACTCCTGCGCCTCGGCGTGCGCCTCGTCGAACGGCGGCTGGAAGCCGACGCCCTCCCACTGGCCGGTGGCCTCGTTCCACCTGTCGTTCCCGACCTCGAAGTCCCAGGCGAAGATGCCCAGCTCGTAGTAGAGCTGGTCGGCCGAGTTGCCGGCCGCCGAGTACAGCACGTCGGCGACCGGGCCGGTCTGCGACGGCCAGGTGACGGTGCCGCGCTCGGCCGCGATCGCGCCGACGATGCGCCGCGCGCTGCCCAGGAACAGCGTCGACTCGTCGATCGACGGGCGCGGCAGCGTCACCCGCCCGTCGGCCTTGTACGCCCCGGGCGGCCACATGAAGTAGCCGCCGTACGAGTGCACGTTCATCGCGAACTTGATGTTCGGGTGGGCCTTGGCCAGGTCGATCACGTTGCGGCTCTCCGGCTCGGACAGCTCCGCCGTGCCCGCGTAGTTGCCGGACAGGCAGTTCGCGCTCGCGCCCACGTACCCGTCGAACAGGGAGCCGACGGTGTAGTTGCGGTTGACGTCGACGCCCCACATGGTGCGGTACTTCGGGTCGCGGGATGCGCCGGTGCAGTGGTTGACCAGGTTCTTGCGCTGGAAGTTGTAGTCGTTGAAGGAGTAGTTCGCGCCGTCCGGGTTCACCGTCGGGATGACGAACACGTCCACCTGCTCCAGCAGCCTGCGGGTCGCCGCGTCGGTACGCGCGTTCGCCAGCAGCCGCTCGGCGAACTCCAGCGTGACGAGCGGGGTGGCCCACTCGCGGGCGTGCTCCTGCGAGTACGCCAGCACACCGATCCGGGAGCCGTCGCGGTGCTTGCCGATGCGCAGCGCCTGCACCGTCCACGGCCGGGCCGGCACCTCGGTGCCCTGCAACCCGTCGTCGAGGCGTACCGGTCCGGCCACCGGCATCGGCAGCCCGGCGGAGCCGTCCTCCACGGTGGCCCGGAAGCGGGCGCCGCGCGGCGCGTTGATCAGGGCGGCGACGTCGTCGGTGGTGCTCGTGACCTTGCCCGCGCGGTCGGTGGCCAGCGAGACGGTGAGCACCCGGTCCCGGTAGCGCATGCTCAGCGGCCGGTTCGGCCGGCCCGGGTCGACGGTGCGTACCTGCACGCCGTTCATGCCCTGGTCACCGAAGCGGACCGACTCCACCACCACGGCGGCGGCCGCCGGGTCGCCCAGGTAGGCGGCGGCGTTCCGCCGGTAGCCCTGGGTCTTGTTCGGCAGGTCGATCACGTCGACCAGGTCGCGGTACTGGCGGCCGAGCCGGGCGATGCGCGCCTTGATGTCCACCGGCGTCAGGTACGCGTCGATGAAGTCCTTCTGGTAGCCGGCCGGCTGCGGCGGCGGGGTCGCGTTCGGCCACAGCGACGGCGTCACCGGCCGGCTCGTGCCGCCCAGCGTGGAGGTGGCGGTGAGCTGCACCGGCCGGCTCGGCACCGGCTGCGGCAGAGCGTAGTGGTACTGGTACTCGCCCGAGTCCTCGAAGCGGTACAGCGGGAAAGAGCCGGTGGCGCCGTCGGCGGTCCGCCAGGTGACGGTGATCTCCACGTCCGGGTCGTCGGTGGCGGTGGTGGCGACCTGGGCCTGGAGGAACGTCCGGCCGCTGGTGGTCCACCAGTACGCCTGGAGGAACTGGAGCGTGTCGACAGCGGTGGCAGCGCCGCTCGCGCGCAGCCCGGCGCGGGTGCGCTCCTGTGCGGCGCGGCGGCTCTCGGCCAGGTGCCGGTCCCCGTCGCCGGCGCGCTGCACCACCTGCACTGCGGTGGCCCCCTGCCGGGTGAGGTCGGTGAGCTGCCGTCCGGTGAGGACCAGGTCGGCGATCCACTCGCCGTCGCGGGATCGGGGGCGGTTGGCCAGGTCGGCACCGCCTGCGACCAGGCGGTCGAGCTGCGCCCGGTCGGCCAGTCGGACGCGGACCAGCGCGGTCTCGGCGGGGGCGAGCGTGATCGTGGGGGCGGATGGTGCGGCGGCGCCCGGCCCGGGATGGGCCAGCGCCGCGGCGATCAGGATGCTGGTGGTGGCGAGTGCGGTCCACCGTCGTCGGACGAACACGGGGCCTCCTGACGAACGTCGATCTCTCTGCCGTTCACACCAGCCGAGACATCGATCACTGTCAAGCTCAGTTCCGGTCAGCCGGCGAACCGGTACAACCGGAACTCCTTCTCCGCGCCGCACACCAGCATCTCCGTGTTCCACGAGCAGGACTCGCTGCGGATCTGCTTGAGCTGCCCCATCTCGACCGGCTTGCCGTCCACCGCCGTCCCGGCGAGGACGCGGTCGTCCTCGTACGCGCTGGGCGCCTCGGAGAAGATCAGCAGGTTGCCGGCGTCGAGCCGGACCGCGACGCCGTCCCGGTCGCGCAGCACCGGCGTGCCGTCCGGCGCGAACAGCGTCACCGCGTCCGGCGAGTCCTGCCCGGCCAGCACGTGCTCACCGACCGGCACCAGCGACTCGGCGCGTGGCGCCGGCCACTGCCGGGTGCCCTCGCCCTCGGTCGCCGCCACCACCCGGGTGTCGTCGGCGCCACTGCCCGGCGTCTCCAGCAGACACACGCGACGTTCTCCGCAGGTGACGAGATCCTTCACCCGGCCGCCCTGCTCCGGCGCCTCGTACAGCATGCTGGGCGTGCCGAGACCGCCCAGGTCGTAGGCGAGCAGCCGCAGGCCGCGCTCGTTCTCCGCCACGTACAGCCGGTCGTCGCGGGCGGCCACCGGATCGTCGAGCCCGGCGACGTTGCCCCGGTCCTTGAGGACCTTGCCGCTGCGCATGTCCAGCACCCGGACCGACCGGTCCGCGCCGACCTGGACGAGCCGGTCCGCCTGCCCCGCCCACGGGGCGAGCGGCGAGCCCTCGGCGTTGCCGGGCCCGTCCAGTGCCGCGCCGGTGCCGACCGGGACCACCTTCGTGCGCGCGTCGCCGTACTCGGTGCGCGGGTTGGGCCGTTCCCACCGCTGCCCGCCGTCGCTCAGCCGCAGCCCGACCAGGCGTTCGCCGGTGCGGTCCAGCCGGACGATCGTGTCCGGCCCGAGGTACAGGGTGTCGTCGCGGCCGACGTCGGTCCGCCAGCGCTGGTCCCCGGAGTCCTCGTCGAGCACCGCGAGCACGCGGGGGGTGTCGCTTCCGGTGGCGTCGCCGAGGACGAGCAGCCCGTCGGGCAGCGCCCGGATCCCCGCCCACCGCTGCGTCGTCGCGTCGGTCCGCTTCTCCCAGACCGTCCTGCCGGTGGCCGCCTCGACGGCTGTCACGTGGAGGTGCCCGTCGGGCAGCGAACGGGCCAGGTAGGCACGTTCCCCGAGCGTCGCGGTGAACATCTGGTCCGGCCGCGTGTCACCGGCGGCCACCGTCTTCACCAGCTCCGCGGTGTGGAAGTCCAGCGCCGGATGCCGGTCCCGGAACACCCAGAGCAGCACCGACGCCGCCACGGCGACGACCACGAGACCCGCGCCGAGCGCGATCCACCGGCCGCGCCGGGGCCGGCCGCCGCCGGGCCGGACACCGCCCGGAGCGGGGGAGAAAGGCGTCCCGGGTACGCCGGGCTGCCAGCCGCCGGGCGGGGGAGCGGACGGTCCGGGTACGCCGTAGCCGGCGGGGTGAGGCGGAACCGGCCCGTGGGTGGCCGGCATGTGGTCGTACCTCGTGGGCTGTGGCGGAACCGGGCCGGGCGTGCCGTCGTACCTCGTGGCGGCGGTCTGCGGGGCGGGGCCGTCGGCGACCAGCGTGCCGTGCGGTCCGGCGGACGCCGCGTCCGGACCGCCGAGCGGCGCGGTCGGGTTCGTCCTGGTCCCACCGGCCGGGACCGTGGCGGCGGTCTCGCCCGCGGCCGGCGCGGGCCGTGTCGATTCGGGTTGCGTCGGCGTGGGTGGTGCCGGCGCGGCCTGGACCGGCACGGCCGGACGGCCGGAGCGCCGGGGCAGCGGCAGGTCGGTGAGCGCGCCCTCGGCGACCGGCATCTCCGGCTGCTCCAGCACCGTCGGCGCGATGCCCAGCTCGGCGTGCAGCAGCCGGGCCACCAGCGGCACCCGGGTCGACCCGCCGACCAGGAACAGACCGGAGAGCTGCTCCGGGCGCAGCCCGGCGGCGGCGGTCACCTCGCGGGTCTCCGTCACCGCCCGGGCCAGCAGCGGCGCGGCCAGGCGTTCGAAGTCCTCCCGGGACAGCGGCACCGCCGCCTCCACCCCCGGTACGGCCACCGGCGCGACCATCGCCCGGGACAGCATCTCCTTCGCGCCGCGCACGTTGTCCCACAACTGCTGGCGGTCCCGCCGCTCGGCGGTGGTCGTCGGGTCGGTCAGCCGGGCCCACTCGCGCGGGTGGGCCGGGCCGACCAGCTCGCCGAGCCGTCCGAGCAGGGCCGCGTCCAGGTCGAGGCCGCCGAGGTCGGGGATCCCGCCGGTGGCGACCAGCTGGAAACCGGAGTCGCCCCACGGGTCGGCGCCCTCGTTGCGCAGCACCGCCACGTCGAGCGTGCCGCCGCCGAAGTCGAACACCGCCACCGCACCGCCCACCGGCACCGGCCGGCGCAGCACCTGCGTGAAGTAGCGGGCCGCGGCCACCGGCTCCCGCAGCAGGCGGGTGCCGGGCGCGATCGGCCCGGCCAGCGTGTGCTCGGCCGCGGCCGGCCAGCCGGCGAGTTCCAGCGCGTCGTGCAGCACCTGACGGCGGGCCGGCGTCCAGGCCGCCGGGTGGGTGACCACCGCCGGGGGCAGCAGCCCGACCGCCGCCACCGCCGCGTCCGCGACCGCGCGCAGCGTCGCGGCCAGCAGCTCCGCCGGCCGGTACGCGCGCCCGCCCAGCTCCACCGTCTCCTCGTCGACCCGGCGCTTCGGGTTCGGCTCGTAGCCGGCCGGGTCGGCCTGGGCGAGGCGCTGCGCGTCCCGCCCGACGTGCAGGTGACCGTCCGCGTCGGCGTAGACGCCGGACGGCAGGATCGGATGGCCGTCGACGAGCACCGGCCGGGTCCGCCCGTCCGGCCAGCGCAGCACCGCCACCGTGTTCGAGGTGCCGAGGTCCACGCCGAGGGCGAAACCGTCCTGCTGGCCTGCCATCCGCGGCTACCTCCACCACCCGACGAGGATGTCCGGCCCGCATCGTACGCAGGCCGCGCCGCCTCGCCGTTCCCCCGGCCCGGGGAATGGACTGGCCCGTCCGGCCCTGCGCCGCATACCGTCGCCGTCATGAGGGTGATCTCCGTCAACGTGGGCCGACCGCAACCGAACCCGTGGAAGGGCATCGGGGCCACCGGCATCGACAAGCGGCCCGTGGACGGCCGGGTCGCCGTCACCGCGCCCGGCCCCAAGGGCAACGGCGACGTCGGGCTCGCCGGCGACCGGGTCTACGACGTGGCCCACCACGGCGGCACCGACCAGGCGGTCTACGCGTACGCGCGGGAGGACCTCGACCACTGGGAGGCCGAGCTGGGCCGCCCGCTCGCCGACGGCAGCTTCGGCGAGAACCTGACCACCAGCGGGCTGGACGTCAACGGCGCGCTGATCGGCGAGCGGTGGCGGATCGGTCCGGACCTGGTGCTGGAGGTCTCCTGCCCGCGCATCCCCTGCGGCACGTTCCAGGGGTGGCTGGGCGAACGCGGCTGGATCAAGCGGTTCACCGAGGAGGTACGACCCGGGGCGTACCTGCGGGTGGTCACACCGGGCAGCGTCGGCGCCGGAGACCCGGTCGAGGTCGTGCACCGGCCCGACCACGACGTGACGGTGGCGCTGGTGTTCCGGGCCATCACGCTGGAGACGGACCTGCTGCCCCGGCTGCTGGTCGCCGACGCGCTCCCGGAGGAGGACATGGCGCGGATCCGCCGCCGCTTGACCTGAACCACACTTCAGGTCGGACGCTTCCCGGTGTGCTGAACTCCGTACTCGACGAGGCGTACGAGCGCGTACGCGACACCGGTCCCGAGCGCAACGGGTGGCTGTCCAACCACGTACCGATGGCGGCGGAGGCCCTGACGCGCCACGGCCACGGGCGAGCGGTGCACCGCTGGATCGACGCGTACGCCGGCCGGCTGGAGGAACGCCCGCGCGGCATCCGGCGTATCGCCGTCGACGAGTGGCGTGACCCGCTGGGCGACCCGGTGCGTACCGGCGACTGGCTCGACCTCTTCGACCGCGAGCTGGCCGGCGAGCCGTGGCGCGACGTGCTGACCCGCTGGTGGCCGCGCCTGCTGCCGGGCATCGCCGCCGGGGCCACGCACGGTGTCATCCGGGTCGGGCACGCCGTGCGCGCGCTGCTCGACGCCGAGACCGCACCGCGGGTGACCGAACTCGGCCAGGGGCTCGCCTACTGGGCCGCCCGCTGGCAGCCGCTCGCCCCGCCCGGCACCGGGGCGTACCCAGCAACCGACGCCCGGTCCGCGCTCGACGCCGTGCCCCGCGTACCCGATCAGCGGTTCGGCATCCGGTCCCGCCTGGCGCAGCTCGCCGACCTGGACCGGTGGCCGGCCGCCGCGGCCGCAGTGCCCGGCGACGCCGCCGCCGAGGTGCCGGCCCGCCTCGCCGCCGTCGTCGACGCCGCTGTGGCGCGGCACGGCACGCACGGGTACGCCGCCCCGGTCATGCTCGTGCACGCGGCGACCGCGCCGAATGCCGTCCTGCGTACGCTGCCGGCCCTGCCGCCTGTGCTCTGGCAGCCGAGCCTGGCCGCCGCCTGGGCGGCGACCGCCGCCGTCACCGCCGCCTACGCCCCGGCCGGGGCCCGTGCCCTTCCGACGGCCGCCGGGCCGGAACTCGACGACGTCATGGCGCGGGCGCTGGACACCGGGGACGCGCACGCGATCAAATTCATCGACACCCTGAGCGACGCGTACGCCCGCAGCGGCGACCCGGCCCTGCGCGCCGTGGCCGCCCGATCCGTCGAGCAGATCGCCGCCGACTGACGGCCTCGGCTCGGTACCGCCGACACGTGGAGGGCTGATGACACCCGACGACGAGGCGTTCCTGCGCCGTGCCGTGGAACTCGCCGACCGGGCGGGCGCGTCCGGCGAGCGGCCGTTCGCGTCGCTGCTCGTCGGCGCGGACGGCACCGTCCTGATCGAGGACCACAACACTGTGGTCTCCGACCGGGACGTCACCGCCCACCCGGAGCTGAAGCTGGCCCGCTGGGCCGCCCGTCAGCTCGCCCCCGAGGCGGCTGTCGCCACCACCATGTACACCAGTTGCCAACCCTGCCCGATGTGCACGGTCGCGATCAACGCATCAGGTCTCGGCCGGGTCGTGTACGCGCTGTCCACCGAGCAGTTCGAGCAGGTCAAGCCCGCGACGCCCGCGCCGCGTCCGGTGCGGTACGACGGGCCGGCGCTGTTCGACGAGGCGCGGCGGCCGATCGAGGACCACTACTAGGCCGTCGGCCTACCGCAGGGGCCCCGGACATCGACTTCTCCTGATAGCTTCTTCCCACGATCAACTTGGTCGGCCGTGCTTTCGCGGCCTGCCAGATCGGCATTTGCTGCCAGGAAGAGGAGTAGAGACTCGTGCATCGCCTAAAACTCGGTGTCATTGTCACCGTCAGCGCGCTTATGGCATCGGTCGGGCTCGCGGCCGCGCCGGCGCATGCCGCATCCCCGACTCCCTTCAGTATCTCGGCCGGTTCAGACTTTGGCCACACAAAGGGTGGAATCACCTGGTACAACCGCTCAGTCGGCGTGCAAGGCGAGGTCTGCAATGGCGGCGGCACCACGACCGCCGCGTGGTTCTACTTCTACACCAACCGCACCGGCTCCGGCACCCCGCACAGTTATGAGAGTCGCACGGCCCCTGATGGCGCCTGCCGCAGTTTCAACTGGACCCAGGAAGGGCCTGTCGGTGGCATCCTGAGCGTTCACGTTTATCTCTGCGCGCCCGAGTGCGGCGTGCCGCAGCTCCTCAAGCGACCCTGAGCAACCCGACCTCGCTATGGGGGGTCGGGCGGTGGTTGGGCACTAGGTCATGCGGCCTGATCAGCTCAGTGCGAACGGCTGGCCGGCACCGCCGGCCAGCCGTTCGCCGAGATGAAGCCGGGCACCTCATGGCACCCCGCAGCGCGGGACGACGGATCCAAGCTGTCTGACGAGGCGTGACGACCGACCGAGGACAACTATCAGCGAGTGACCCTCGGCGGGAAGTTGCGCCTGGTGCCTGCGGAGCGAGGGCTCCGAGCCGGGCAGTGCGGATGGCGCGCGATGGCTGCGCTGTTGCCGCACGGCGTCAGCGGGTGGGCCGGTGGGGCGTCGGCTGGGTACGTCGCGATGGCGCTGCTCGGCGCGCTGCTGTTCGGCACGGCCGGCCTGGCCCTCGGGCCCTGGCCTTGCGGAACTCTGCCTTTTTCGGCTGGTCAGAGTCGTGTTGTGCGACACAGACCGATGCAGTAAACCCGGGTAGCGCCTCGGCGGCCTCGTCGGGGCTCATTCCGAACCGCAGAGGTTCCACGCTGACCGACGGCGTGTACGTCCACTGCTCTCGCTCTGCCTCGGTCAGGACATGCCAGGGGCTCGTCATGAGTCAGCCACTCCCATCTCGTTCGTGGCCGCAGGGTTCGTGCTCGGCCTGGCTCGGCACCAGCGGATGCCGATGGGTCTTCGGTGGTTCGTCCATTCTTCGGGGGCTGCGCTTCGTCGACGACGGGAAGCGGCCCGGGACGAGGAAGACAGCCGCCGGATGCGGGCTAGCCTGACCGCCGTGACGACGATCGAGCAGTTGGAACGGGACGTCTGGCCGGACCCCGGCCGGGAGGCCACGTCTCTCGTGAGGCGCTGCTCGGAGCTACGACGCAAGCCGCTGGCCGAGTTCACCGTGGAAGACCTGCGCATCATGCTCGGGCAGGGGATCGGCGTGTCGGCTCTGCTGCCTCTCGCGGTACAGGTCCTGCTCCGCGATCCGTTGGCCGAGGGCGACTACTACCCGGGTGACCTGCTCGCCAACGTGCTGCGGCTTCCCGGCCCGGCGTGGTCGGGCCTGCGAACGGAACGGGAGCGGCTGCGGTCGGTTCTGGCGGAGCTCGTCGCCGGTCGCCCGTCCTCCGACGCCGGTCCGGGCCCTCGTGACCCGGACCAGCGTCTTCGCGGCGCCATCGGGCAGTTTCTCGGCGATGAGAGCGGAGTTCCAGCTGGTGGGTACGCCAGTCCATGGCGGCGAGCAGGACCTCTACCAGGGCCGACCGATTCGCCGCGCCGATCCCTCCAGCGCCCGGTGCATGACGTTCCCGGCGTCCTCGGGCAGTTCCCGCGGACCGAGCATCGGCAGTATCAGGATTAGCCGCTGCGCCCAGCCGCTCGTCCGGCAGTGCCGCCACGGCGAGCAGTTCCGCCCAGGTCATCGCGGACGTGAACCCGTGGCCGCCGACCGAGGCGAGAACCTTCGCCGGCTGCCCCGGCCGGTCCTCCACGAAGTCGAGTCCCGCCTCGTCCTCGAGGTTGCGGTAGACGATCCGAAGCCACACGTCTGCGTCGAGCCGCACCGAGACCGCCGGCCAGCGCTCCGGGTCGTTGAGGACGTCACACATCGCGTCGTAGTCGGCGGCCGGCACTCCGAAGGTGGCCTCCGACTCGACCGTACGCCCAGCAGAGGACAGACATTGCAGCCGATGACATTCAGCCACACGATCTCCGCACCGCCGGAGAAGGTGTGGCGGTGCCTCGCCGACGTCGCGCGGTATCCGGCGCTGCTGACCAAGGTCGACGCGACCGAGCTGCTCCACAGCCAGGCGTTCGGAACGGGCACGAGATGGCGGGAGACCCGCAGGCCGTACGGCTGGCCCGTCACCGTGGAACTCCGCGTGACCGACTGCCGGCCCCCGTTCCGCTACGTCGTCGAGTGCTTCGCGGGCGGGCACAGTGTGACCGAGTACCGGCTGGTTCCCGGTGCCGCGGTTGGTACCACCGACCTCCAGCTCACCTACACCTTGACCGGTGGCTCACCGATCCATCGGATCAGCCGGGTCATCGCCCGTCGACGGTTCCTCGCCTGCGTCAGGGAGAACAACGTCCAGGACCTGCTCGACATCGAGCGAGCATGCGGGGCCAATGCCTGAGGACGCGGGCGGGTGGCAGGAGCCTCGTACGGTCGACGGGGTGTTGTTCGAACCGGTGACCGCGGAGTTCCCGTTCCTCGGCGACGGGAACGAACTGGTCGGGAACTTCGTGCGGCCGCCCTGGCCGGGGCCGTACCCGGCGGTGGTCTTCGTCGAGGGTTCCGGGCCGGGCGGTCGCGACCAGGGGTCGTGGCAGACGAGGCTGGCCGCAGCCGGCTTCGCGAGCCTCGCCCATGACAAGCCCGGTTCCGGCGCGTCGACGGGTGACTGGACCCGTCAGACCATGGCCGACCGCGCCGCCGAGACCGTGGCCGCGGTCCGGGCCGTGCGGAGCCGCGAGGACGTGCTGTCCGGCGCGGTCGCGCTGATCGGCGGCAGCCAGGGCGGCTGGGTGGCTCACCTCGCGGCGGCAGCGGACGACAGGATCGCGGCGGTGGTGACGGTGTCGGGTCCGGGCGTGCGCGTACGGGACCAGGAGGAGTACCGGCTCCGCCACCAACTCGCTGCGGAGGGCTTCGGCGGCGCCGACATCCAGCAGGCCCTTCTCCTGCTACGCGACCAGATCCGGCGGGTCCAGTCGGGCGACGACCCGGCGCGCGTGCACGCCGCGCAGGCGCACTGGCACGGCGCTCCCTGGTATCCGATGCTCGCCGGGACGACACCCGAGTCCATCGCGTTCATCGCGGGCATCGCGGACTACGACCCCGCCCCGGCACTGGCGGCTCTGCGCTGCCCGCTGCTGGCGATCTTCGGCGCGGACGACCTGCTGGTGCCGGTGGAGGCGAGCGTGCGCGCCATCAGCGGCACCCTCGACGACGCACGCCACGCCGACCACACGACCGTGGTCTTCCCCGGCGCCGACCACAGCATCCGCGTCTACACGGGGGAAGGGCCCGCGCAGGTCAGGGAGGGGCGCTACACCCCTGCCGAGCGGGCGCCGGGCTTCGACGAACTCGTCGTCACCTGGCTGCAGCGCCGTCTACCGGCGACCGACCCGGGGTACGCGGCGCGCTGATCGCGGCATGGGCGGGTGCTCACGCGGGGAACCACCTCCACTGCCCCTCGGAGACGACCTCGACGGCGCCGTCGGTCACCTTGACGGCCGTCTGGTCGTCGATCGCGTACGCCGGACCGGCGATCTCGGCCGCCCACTTCTCGGCAGCCGCCATGGTGTTGTCCGGTTCGAGGCCCAGGTGCGGGAAGATCGAGAAGTCGACGAGCCCGAGCGTGCGGTCGTCGGGTGCGGACTGCCACTCGACGAATTCCGTGCCGACCCGGGGGGTGAGCACCATGCTGCCGGCGCTCAGCCCCACCCAGACGGTGTCCCGCAGCGACGGCAGGAGGTCCGCCAGCCCGGACTGCCGCATCCAGTGGCACAGGTACGTCGCGTCGCCGCCGTGCACGAGCAGGACGTCGGTCTCCCGGACCCAGGGGACCCAGTGCTCCTGGCCGATGCTGGGTAGCGCTGACAGTTCGAGTACGCCCAGCGACTTCCAGCCGAGGCCGCTCATGGGCAGCGGCGTCTGACCGGTGATGAAGCGCCAGGCCGAGGCCGGTCCGCCCATCGGGTACGCCGCAGTGGGGATGCAGAGTGCGCTGGATTCGGCGATCGGCTTGCCCAGCAGGTCGACCAGAGCATCGTTGATGCTCGGGTTCTGGACGCCTGCGGATGTGAGGAGAAGTTTCACGCTTGCCTCCTGCGCGTAGCGGTCATGACGCTCTGCCCGGTGTCCGGAGATAGGTGCACAGGAATGCTGACCGGACGCGGTAACGAAACTCATCGCGATCCCGGCTGTACGGCCGGTCGATGCGTGGCCGGGGAGAGCCCTAGGCTGACGCCATGTCGGCGGAGCACGAAGTGATCGACCTGGACGAACGCGATCACCGGCCGGCGGATTCGAGCGGCGCTGTTCCCGGTCGCCGCGTGTCCGGACGAACAATGAACGTACGGCTCGTTGCTGCCTTCGTGATCGGCGCTGTGCTCGGCGGTGTCGGTGTGAGCGAGCTGCGAGTCTCGCGGGACGAGCGGGAGCGGAACGCCTCGGTCGCGCTCGTGGCCTTACCTCAAGACAGGGTCAGCGGAGGTTCGGGTACTGAAGCCCTGGGCGTCATCCAGCTGAACGGACAGCTCGCGGTGATCAACACGGGACCCGCGCCGATCACTGTCGGTGCGGCTGTCGGTCAACGACCCGGCATCCAGGTCCGTGACACCGGCCAGCCGAAGCTGCTACGCCCTGGCGGTACCGGCTGGATCGAGGTCGAGGTGCGCGTCGAGTGCGCTGGTGCCACCGCGTTCGAGAGTGAGCCGTTGTCGATACGGTTCTCGGTCGAGACCGCCGACCGGCAGGTCAGAGAGGTCAGCTACCCCGTCGCCGTAAAAGGAAGCGCCTGGGAGCGGGAGGCGGAGATGCCGTGCGCGCATCTCAGTCACTCGGGGAGACGCGGCGGCTAGCGCAGGGGTCACAGCACCATGCGGGCGGCCCTGCTCCATCAGCACACCATCGGCGTGACCGTGAGATGGCCCAGGTGCCGCGTTCATGCGGTCTGCCTGGGCCTTCGTGGTTGGAGCGGGCGACGGGAATCGAACCCGCACCGTCAGTTTGGAAGACTGAAGCTCTGCCATTGAGCTACGCCCGCGAGCGCCCCACCACAGCAGGGCGCGCCGACAGCGTACCCAATGAACCACGGCCACCGCGCAGCGCGTACCCGGAGGTTCCCGCCGACCTTCAAGATCCACGCCACTTCGGCGAGGTGGCGCCTTCCCGGGCCCTCGGACCCAGCCACTTCCCCGAACTGGCGCCTGGCACCGCCCGCCCGGCCGCGCCCCGGCGGCCGCCGCGCCGTGCCCCGTCACCCGCGCGGGTGGCCGGACGGCATACACTCTTCGTCGCCACCGGGGTGTGGCGCAGCTTGGTAGCGCACTCGCTTTGGGAGCGAGGGGCCGTGGGTTCAAATCCCGCCACCCCGACTGTCGTTCGCGACCGGATCGTCCCGGGAACCGCCGGTTTTTTCCGCGCGGTACCCGGGCCCTGCCGATGCCGTCGGCCGGCTCGCCTACACTCGATGCGCGCAATCACGCCCCAGACTGAACACCCAGATCCGTCAAGGAGTACGCCTGTGAAGAGCACCGTCGAGACTCTGAGCCCGACGCGCGTGCGGCTCGCCATCGAGGTGCCGTTCGTCGAGCTCGAGCCGAGCCTCAAGAAGGCGTACCGGGAGATCGGCCAGCAGGTCCAGGTTCCCGGCTTCCGCCGGGGCAAGGTTCCCAGCGCGGTGATCGACCAGCGGGTGGGCCGGGGGACCGTCCTCAACGAGGCGATCCAGGAGGCCATCCCGCAGAACATCCTCGCCGCGGTCCGGGAGCACGACCTGAAGACGCTCGGCCGTCCCGAGGTCGACATCACCGAGTTCAACGACGGCGACTCGCTCAACTTCACCGCCGAGGTGGACGTCCGGCCGGAGATCACCCTGCCGGACCCGGCCACCATCGAGGTGACCGTCGACGAGATCGAGATCGCCGACAGCGAGATCGACGAGCAGATCAACAGCCTGCGCGAGCGCTTCGCCACGCTGAAGACCGTCGAGCGGGCCGCCCAGGAGGGCGACTTCGTGCAGATCGACCTCAACGCCACCGTCGACGGCGAGGAGGTCCCGGGCGGTTCGGCGAGCAACATCTCGCACGAGGTGGGCAGCAAGCAGCTCCTGCCGGGTCTGGACGAGGCGCTGGTCGGCCTGGCCGCCGGCGACAGCACCACCTTCACCACGCAGCTCGTCGGCGGCGACTACGCCGGCCGCGACGCCGACGTGGCGGTGACCGTCCGCACGGTCAAGGAGAAGGAGCTCCCCGAGCTCAACGACGACTTCGCGCAGATGGCCAGCGAGTTCGACACCATCGACGAGCTGCGCGGCGACCTGCGGGAGCGGGTCACCCGGGGCAAGCAGGTCGAGCAGATCTACGCCGCCCGTGACAAGGCCCTGGAGCAGATGGTGGCCGCCGCCGAGGTGCCGGCGCCCGAGGGCGTCGTCAAGGAGGAGGTCGAGAGCCGCAAGGCCGCGATGGTCGACCAGCTCGAGCGCATCGGCGCCTCCCTGGAGGAATACCTCGCGGCGGAGGAGAAGACCGAGGAGCAGATCGACACCGAGCTGACCGAGGCGGCGACCGACGGCGTCAAGATCCAGCTTCTGCTGGACACGCTGGCCGACGCCGAGGACGTGCAGGTCTCCGACGACGAGTTCGGTCACGAGATCGTGCACCGGGCGCAGCGCGCCGGCATGGCCCCGCAGCAGTACTACGACCAGCTGGTCCGCTCCGGCGCCGCCGCTGCCGTCTTCGGCGACGTCCGCCGGGGCAAGGCGCTCGCCGCGGTGATGGAGAAGATCAAGATCAAGGACTCGGCGGGCAACGAGGTCTCCCTCGACGCGCTGCGGGCCCAGAACGAGGCCGAGCACGACCACCAGCACTGATCATCGGGGGTGTCGGCCGCCGTCCCGCGCTGCGCGCCGGGAGGCGGCCGAAACCCTTTCCGGGGTACGCCGTGCGGGTGACTGCGCTGAGAGCGAACAGTGCCCCGACCGGGAGTACGCCTCCCGGCTGAGCGGTTAGTGTCGGGTAGGACGGTACGGAGAGCGAAGGGCTGCCATGACCGACATGCACATCCCCAAGAAGTCGCTCCGGGTGAACGAGGCCCGCGGTGGCGACTCCATTGGCAACCTCGACGACTCGGTCTACAACCGGTTGCTCAAGGAACGGATCATCTTCCTCGGCAGCGAGGTGAACGACCAGGTGGCCAACCGCATCTGCGCGCAGCTCCTGCTGCTCGCCGCGGAGGACCCGGACCGCGACATCTTCCTCTGGATCAACTCGCCGGGTGGCTCGGTCTACTCCGGCATGGCGATCTACGACACCATGCAGTACATCGACAACGACGTCTCGACAGTGGCGATGGGCATGGCGGCCTCCATGGGCCAGCTGCTGCTCTGCGCCGGCACCAAGGGCAAGCGCTACGCCCTGCCGCACGCGCGGATCATGATGCACCAGCCCTCGGGCGGTCTCGGCGGCACCGCGTCGGACATCGCGATCCAGGCCGAGCAGATGCTCTACACCAAGCGGATGTTCCAGGAGCGGGTCGCGTTCCACACCGGCCAGTCCCAGGAGCAGATCGAGGCCGACTCGGACCGCGACCGTTGGTTCACCGCCCAGGAGGCCATGGACTACGGCTTCATCGACAAGGTGATCATCGGAGCCGCCCAGGTTCCGGATGGCGCCGGGACCCTGAGCTGAGCGAGGAGCTGACGATGACCGACCTGAGCCTGCCGCCCCAGTTCGCGGCCGTGCACAACCGCTACGTCCTTCCGTCGTTCGTCGAGCGCACGTCGTACGGGATGAAGGAGTCCAACCCGTACAACAAGCTCTTCGAGGACCGGATCATCTTCCTCGGCGTGCAGGTGGACGACGCGTCGGCGAACGACGTGATGGCCCAGCTGCTGACGCTGGAGGGCACCGACCCGGACCGCGACATCATCATGTACATCAACTCGCCCGGTGGCTCCTTCACGGCCATGACGGCGATCTACGACACCATGCAGTACGTCCGGCCGGACATCCAGACCGTCTGCCTCGGGCAGGCGGCCAGCGCGGCGGCGGTGCTGCTTTCGGCCGGCACCCCGGGCAAGCGGATGGCGCTGCCGAACTCGCGGATCATCATCCACCAGCCGGCCACCGAGGGCGGTTACGGCCAGGGCTCGGACATCGAGATCCAGGCGCGGGAGATCCTGCGGATGCGGACGCAGCTGGAGGACATGCTCTCCCGGCACTGCAACCGCCCGATCGAGCAGGTCCGCAAGGACATCGACCGTGACAAGATCATGACGGCCGAGGAGTCCAAGGAGTACGGGCTGGTCGACACGATCCTGACCAGCCGCAAGAAGGGTCTGCTGGCGTCACACGCCGCGGGCTGAGCAACGTGTGGTCGGAGGTCGGTCGGGGTATCGTTCCCGGTCGACCTCTGACACACCCGTTTTGGGGGTCGGAGAAAACCCGGCCACCGGGTAACGTCGGGTCTGTACCGCTCCGCCGGTCGGATCAGGTGGAGCCGACAGCATGGTGGGACGACAGGACGGACGGGCGCTCCGGCGCTCGCAGGTCAGGGCCGGCGTTCCGGCCGACGAGTGCAGGGAGAACGTAGGTGGCACGGATCGGTGACGGCGGCGACCTACTGAAATGCTCGTTCTGCGGCAAGTCGCAGAAGCAGGTCAAGAAGCTCATCGCGGGCCCTGGTGTCTACATCTGCGACGAGTGCATCGACCTCTGCAACGAGATCATCGAAGAGGAGCTGGCCGAGTCCGGCGAGGTGAAGTGGGAAGAGCTTCCCAAGCCGATGGAGATCTGCCAGTTCCTCGACAACTACGTCGTCGGTCAGGAGCAGGCCAAGAAGGCGCTCGCCGTCGCGGTCTACAACCACTACAAGCGGATCCAGGCCGAGGCCGCTGGAGCGCCGGGCTCCGGCACCGACGGCGTCGAGCTGGCCAAGTCGAACATCCTGCTGCTCGGCCCGACGGGCTGCGGCAAGACGCACCTGGCGCAGACGCTCGCCCGGATGCTCAACGTCCCGTTCGCGATCGCGGACGCCACCGCGCTCACCGAGGCGGGCTACGTCGGCGAGGACGTCGAGAACATCCTGCTGAAGCTGATCCAGGCCGCCGACTACGACATCAAGCGCGCCGAGACCGGCATCATCTACATCGACGAGGTCGACAAGATCGCCCGCAAGTCGGAGAACCCGTCGATCACCCGTGACGTCTCCGGGGAGGGTGTGCAGCAGGCGCTGCTGAAGATGCTCGAGGGCACCGTCGCCAACGTGCCGCCGCAGGGCGGGCGCAAGCACCCGCACCAGGAGTTCATCCAGATCGACACCACGAACGTGCTGTTCATCTGCGGTGGCGCGTTCGCCGGGCTCGACCAGATCATCGAGGCCCGCACCGGCTCCGGCGGCACCGGCTTCGGCGCGCGGCTCCGGTCGGTGTCCGAGCGGTCGACCGACGACATCTTCAGCCAGGTCATGCCGGAGGACATGCTGAAGTTCGGGCTCATCCCCGAGTTCATCGGCCGGCTTCCGGTGATCACCAACGTGCGCAGCCTCGACCGCTCGGCCCTGGTGCGGATCCTGACCGAGCCGCGCAACGCGCTGGTCCGGCAGTACCAGCGCCTGTTCGAGCTCGACGGCGTCGAGCTGGAGTTCGAGCAGCCCGCGCTGGAGGCCATCGCCGACCAGGCCATGCTCCGCGGCACCGGCGCCCGCGGACTGCGGGCGATCATGGAAGAGGTGCTCCTCTCCGTGATGTACGAGGTGCCGAGCAACCCCGACGCCGCCCGGGTGCTGATCACCCGCGAGGTCGTCCTGGAGAACGTCAACCCGACGATCGTGCCCCGCGAGTTCACCGGCCGGCGCCGGCGGGACCGCGAGGAGAAATCGGCCTGATCGCCGTCGCGACCGCGCCCGGGTCAGCTCGGGCGCGGTCCGCGTGAACGGGTCCGCCGGTCCCACTCGCCCGACGGGGTGACCACCACCATCATCAGGCGCACCGGCCCGTCACCGGCAGTGCGGTAGCCGTGCTCCCGGTCGGCGTGGAACTCGACCGTCTCACCGGCGCGTACCTCGTGGTCGACACCGTCGACGGTGACCGTCGCGGTGCCGTCGAGCACGTGCAGGATCTCCCGGGTGCCGTGGGCGTGGTCCGAGGAGCGCAACGCCTCCCCGGGTTCCATCCGCCAGTCCCACAGCTCGACCAGGTCGGGTTCGCCGAGTCCGCTGAGCAGACGCGCCAGGCCGCCGTGCGGGCCGCGCCACAGCACCGGCGCCTCGTCCGCCGCACTGACCCGTACCGTGCTCTGTTCCGCCGGCTCCAGCAGCCGGGCGATGCTGACGCCGAACGCGTCGGCGACCCGGCAGAGCGTGCCGATGCTCGGATTGGTGCGCGCCCCCTCGATCTGCACCAGCATGCCCTTGCTGACCCCGGACCGGCCGGCCAGCTCCTCGAACGACCAGCCCCGCGCCGCTCGCAGCTCACGTACCTGGCGGGCGACGGCTGAGGTCACCGCGCCGACCCGTCCACCGGTCTCGGTCATCACACTGTCCTTCACGGTCACTATTGTGGTACGACTGCGGGGTGCTCCCCATTGTCCTCGCCGCCGTTTCCGCGCTCGCCTTCGGCACCGCCGACTTCGCCGGCGGCAAGGCGTCCCGGCGCGCCGACCCGATCGCCGTGACCGTGGTGTCGCAGATCCTCAGCGTTCCGCTGCTGCTCGTCCTCGTCCTCGTGGTGCCCGGCACGCCGAGCCCACTCGACCTGGGCTGGGGCCTGCTCGCCGGGGTAGCCGGCGCGGGCGGCGTCATGCTGCTCTACCGCGCGCTCGCCACCGGCGTGATGGCAGTCGTCGCGCCGGTCACCGCGATCACCGCGGCGATCGTGCCGATCGTCGCCGGCCTGGTCCTCGCGCACTCGCCGGGTGCCGTAGCGCTCGGCGGCGCCGGGCTCGCCGTGGTCGCCATCGGCCTGGTCAGCCTGGGAGAGCGCGGAGCGGCACGCCGCGTCTCCGGCCGCGTGATCGGCATGGCACTGGCCGCCGGGCTGCTCTTCGGCGTCTTCTTCGCGCTGCTCGGCCAGGCCGACGAGGCGGCCGGCATGTGGCCGGTTCTGGCGGTACGCGTCAGCTCGATCGCGTTCGGCCTCGCGCTCGCCGTCCGCACCGGCGCACGCCTGCGACTGGGGCGGCGCGTCCTCGGCTGGGCCGCGACCGCCGGCCTGCTCGACTCCGCCGCGAACGCGCTGTTCCTCGCCGCGGCGGGCCGGGGGCACCTGAGCGTGGTGGCCGCCATCGCCTCGCTCTACCCGGCGAGCACCGTCCTGCTCGCGCTCGCCGTCGACCGGGAACGGCTCCGGCCGGCACAGGTGGCCGGGCTCGGCTTCGCCGCGGCGGCGCTCGTCCTGTCCAGCGTCTGAGCCCTGTCGCGCGCCCGCTTCCGCCCGTACCCTCGGGTCATGCGCGTCGCCGTCTGCCAGCTCAACGCCCGCGACGACCGGGCGGCGAACCTCGCCGCCGCCGAGGCCCTGCTGGTCAGGGCCGCGGCGGCGGGCGCGGATCTCGCCCTCCTTCCGGAGTACGTCGACTACCTCGGTCACGCCGACCGGATGCCGCCCGCCGAGCCGGTCGACGGGACCGTGGGGCGGTTCTTCGCGGAGACCGCCCGCCGGCTGGGCATGTGGGTGATCGCCGGCTCGTTCCACGAGGCCGGTCCGGACCCGGCGCACACCTGGAACACCTCGCTGGTCTTCGACCGCGAGGGCGCGCTCGCCGCCACCTACCGCAAAATCCACCTGTACGACGTGGAGATCCCCGGCCGCGTCTCCTACCTCGAGTCGGCAACCGTCGCGCCGGGCGAGAAGCCCGTGGTGGTCGACGTCGAGGGCCTGCGGGTCGGTCTGTCCATCTGTTACGACCTGCGGTTCCCGGAGCTGTACCGGCAGCTCGCGACCGACGGCGGCGCCGAACTGCTCGTGGTGCCGGCGGCGTTCATGATGCACACCGGGCGGGACCACTGGGAGGTGCTGCTGCGGGCCCGGGCGATCGAGAACCAGTGTTTCGTGGCGGCGGCCGGACAGACAGGTGACCACGACCCGGGCCGGACCTGCTTCGGGCGCAGCATGGTGGTCGACCCGTGGGGGACCGTGCTGAGCCAGGTCGCCGACGGCCCCGGGCTGGCGGTCACCGAGATCGACCTGGAGCGCCTGCGGACGATCCGCGCCGAGCTGCCCAGCCTGGCCAACCGCCGGCTCTGAGCCGAGGTCAGCCCCCGAAGAGCAGGCCCAGGGCGGCGATCCCGGCGATCGCCGCCGCAGTGACCAGGAGAGCGGTGGTCATCCGGGAGGGGCCGCGCCGGGCCAGGCGCCTGATCGACAGC
>NZ_JAPZBE010000001.1:1980000-4737500 GCF_027460285.1 Micromonospora sp. WMMC273 | reverse complement strand
GCCTCCTGTGGACTGTGTCCGAGGGGGCGGAAGGCGCCAGGCATGGCCTGGTCTCGCAAACCGTGACCATGTGGTGGTTGTAGGTGTGGGGCTGTGGGTTGTGGGTTGGTTGTTTGTTGAGAATTGCACAGTGGACGCGAGCATCTTTGTGGTCAAGTTGTCAAGGGCGAACGGTGGATGCCTTGGCACCAGGAGCCGATGAAGGACGTGGGAGGCCGCGATAGGCCTGGGGGAGCTGTCAACCAAGCTGTGATCCCAGGGTGTCCGAATGGGGAAACCCGGCATCAGTCATGTGATGTCACCCGCACCTGAACACATAGGGTGTGTGGGGGGAACGCGGGGAAGTGAAACATCTCAGTACCCGTAGGAAGAGAAAACAAATAGTGATTCCGTGAGTAGTGGCGAGCGAAAGCGGATTGAGGCTAAACCGGCGGCGTGTGATACCTGTCAGGGGTTGCGTGGTCGGGGTTGTGGGACCCTGCTCAACAGACTGACATCTGTTGGAGAAGTTACAAAGCTAGTGGCTAGTCGAACAGTCTGGAATGGCTGACCGTAGACGGTGATAGTCCGGTAGGTGAAAGTTGCTGGTCTTCTGTGGGTGTTCCCGAGTAGCGGCGGACTCCTGAAATCTGCCGTGAATCTGCCAGGACCACCTGGTAAGCCTAAATACTTCCTGGTGACCGATAGCGGACGAGTACCGTGAGGGAATGGTGAAAAGTACCCCGGGAGGGGAGTGAAATAGTACCTGAAACCGTTCGCCTACAATCCGTCGGAGCCTTGCGGGGTGACGGCGTGCCTTTTGAAGAATGAGCCTGCGAGTTAGTGGCATGTGGCGAGGTTAACCCGTGTGGGGGAGCCGTAGCGAAAGCGAGTCTGAATAGGGCGTTTTTAGTCGCATGCTCTAGACCCGAAGCGGAGTGATCTAGCCATGGGCAGGCTGAAGCGCGGGTAAGACCGCGTGGAGGGCCGAACCCACCAACGTTGAAAAGTTGGGGGATGACCTGTGGTTAGGGGTGAAAGGCCAATCAAACTCCGTGATAGCTGGTTCTCCCCGAAATGCATTTAGGTGCAGCGTCGCGTGTTTCTTGCCGGAGGTAGAGCACTGGATGGTCTAGGGGGCCCACAAGCTTACCGAAATCAGCCAAACTCCGAATGCCGGTAAGTGAGAGCGCGGCAGTGAGACTGCGGGGGATAAGCTTCGTAGTCGAGAGGGAAACAGCCCAGATCACCAGCTAAGGCCCCTAAGCGTGTGCTAAGTGGAAAAGGATGTGGGGTCGCATAGACAACCAGGAGGTTGGCTTAGAAGCAGCCACCCTTTAAAGAGTGCGTAATAGCTCACTGGTCAAGTGGTTCCGCGCCGACAATGTAGCGGGGCTCAAGCACACCGCCGAAGCTGTGGCATTCACATTTTAACTTCGTGCCTCCTTGATGGGGTATGCAGGTGTGTGGATGGGTAGGGGAGCGTCGTGCCGGGGGTGAAGCAGCGGGGTGACCCAGTTGTGGACGCGGCACGAGTGAGAATGCAGGCATGAGTAGCGAAAGAAGGGTGAGAAACCCTTCCGCCGGATGACCAAGGGTTCCAGGGCCAGGCTAATCCGCCCTGGGTGAGTCGGGACCTAAGGCGAGGCCGAGAGGCGTAGTCGATGGACAACGGGTTGATATTCCCGTACCCGCGAAAGAGCGACCCTGATGAACCTCGTTGTGCTAACCACCCGAACTGCCGGCGGTCTTCGGACCAATGGTGGGGAGCGTGGGAACCTGGCGGGTAGTAGTCAAGCGATGGGGTGACGCAGGAAGGTAGCTGAGCCCGGCCGGTGGTTGTGCCGGGGTAAGCGTGTAGGCCGGTGTGTAGGCAAATCCGCACACCACTAGGGCTGAGACGTGATGCCGAGCCGATTCAGGTGAAGTCAGTGATCCTATGCTGCCGAGAAAAGCCTCTAGCGAGTTCTTAGCGGCCCGTACCCCAAACCGACACAGGTGGTCAGGTAGAGAATACCGAGGCGATCGGGCGAACTGTGGTTAAGGAACTCGGCAAATTGCCCCCGTAACTTAGGGAGAAGGGGGGCCGGAGACGTGAAGCCCCGCGCGGGTGGAGCGTTGTATGGCCGCAGAGAGCAGGGGGAAGCGACTGTTTACTAAAAACACAGGTCCATGCGAAGAAGTAATTCGATGTATATGGACTGACGCCTGCCCGGTGCTGGAACGTTAAGGGGACCTGTTAGCTCTTCGGGGCGAAGCGGAGAACTTAAGCGCCAGTAAACGGCGGTGGTAACTATAACCATCCTAAGGTAGCGAAATTCCTTGTCGGGTAAGTTCCGACCTGCACGAATGGCGTAACGACTTCCCCACTGTCTCAACCACAGGCCCGGCGAAATTGCATTACGAGTAAAGATGCTCGTTACGCGCGGCAGGACGGAAAGACCCCGGGACCTTTACTATAGCTTGACATTGGTATCTGAATTAGCTTGTGTAGGATAGGTGGGAGCCGGTGAAGTCCATACGCCAGTATGGGTGGAGGCAATCTTGAAATACCACTCTGGTTGATTTGGGTATCTAACTTCGGACCGTTATCCGGTTCAGGGACAGTGTCTGGTGGGTAGTTTAACTGGGGCGGTTGCCTCCTAAAGGGTAACGGAGGCGCCCAAAGGTTCCCTCAGCCTGGTTGGCAATCAGGTGTTGAGTGCAAGTGCACAAGGGAGCTTGACTGTGAGACTGACAGGTCGAGCAGGGACGAAAGTCGGGACTAGTGATCCGGCACTGGCATGTGGAAGCGGTGTCGCTCAACGGATAAAAGGTACCCCGGGGATAACAGGCTGATCTTCCCCAAGAGTCCATATCGACGGGATGGTTTGGCACCTCGATGTCGGCTCGTCGCATCCTGGGGCTGTAGCAGGTCCCAAGGGTTGGGCTGTTCGCCCATTAAAGCGGTACGCGAGCTGGGTTTAGAACGTCGTGAGACAGTTCGGTCCCTATCCGCCGTGCGCGTAGGATACTTGAGAAGGGCTGTCCCTAGTACGAGAGGACCGGGACGGACGAACCTCTGGTGTGCCAGTTGTCCCGCCAGGGGCACGGCTGGTTAGCTACGTTCGGAAGGGATAACCGCTGAAAGCATCTAAGCGGGAAGCTCGCTTCAAGATGAGGTATCCCACCCACATTGTGGGGTAAGGCCCCCAGCTAGACGACTGGGTTGATAGGCCGGAAATGTAAGCCCGGTAACGGGTTCAGTTGACCGGTACTAATAGGCCGAGGACTTGACTACCAAGCTGCTACGCGTCCACTGTGCAACTCTGAACAAACGATCACCCACCAGGGTTGGGTTGGTTGACATGTTCATAGAGTTACGGCGGTCATGGCGGAGGGGAAACGCCCGGTCACATTCCGAACCCGGAAGCTAAGCCCTCCAGCGCCGATGGTACTGCACTCGGGAGGGTGTGGGAGAGTAGGACACCGCCGGACAATCTTTCAATTCAGGGCCACCCCGACCGGGGTGGCCCTGAATTACGTTCACCCCCGGAAAACACCACCAGACCGGCCGCAAAGCTGGCCCCCGATGCGGGTAACGGAGTACCCCGGACCTAGTGCCCCGTCATGCAGCCTTGAACGGGTAATCCGGGTGGCGGATCTTGGAGCCGGCGGCGAATGCGGATTTCGGTCTGGCGCGTTGGTTGCGCCATCGGATGTAGTCGCCGATGGCGGCGTCCTGCTCGGCGTGGCTGCGGTGGTCTGTGCCGTTGAGGGCGAAGTAGCGCACGGCGGCGAACTCGGCTTCGATCCAGTTCAGCCAGGAGGCGTAGGTCGGTAGGAATACCAGGTCGACCTGGTTGGCGGCGCACCAGGCGCGGACCTCGGGGTGCTTGTGCGGGGAGAAGTTATCGCAGATCAGATACAGCTTTTGGTCGGGCCAGCGGCGGCGCAGGGTCTTGAGGAAGCTCAGGAACTCGCGCCACCGTTTCCGGTCACGGATGCGGTAGTGCAGCCTCCCGGTGGCCAGGTCCAAGGCGGCGATCATGTGCCGCACACCCTGGTCGCGGGTGTAGGTGGCCCGCAGCCGAACGGGCTGACCCTGAGGGCGCCAGGCCCGGCCGGGACGGGGTTGCAGGCTCAGCGGCCCGAACTCGTCCACACACAACACCCGACCGTCGGCCGGTGGATGGTCGTAGAGGTCCAGGATCCGGCGCATCTTCGACGTGAAGTCGGGGTCGTTGCTGGCCTTCCACGTCTTGGTTGCCTGCCACGACACGCCACGCTCGTGCAGGATCCGCCGAATGGTCTCGGCGCTGATCGTCGCCACGTAGCCGGCGTCGATCAGGTAGTCGCGCAGCTTGGCCAGGGACCAGCACGAGAACGGTCGGCCGAGGAACCGGGGGTCGCACCGGGCGATGACGCAGATCCAGTCACGGGTCTGCTCATCGATCCGTCTCGGTGCGCCCCCGTTCCATTTTGGGTCCAGCGCGTCGAACCCCCGCTCGTTGAACGCGTGGATCACGTCCCGCACGTAGTCCTCGCTGGCTTTGAGCAGGTGGGCGATGTCCGGGGCCGGCTGGCCCTGGGCGGACATCAGCACCACGATCGCCCTACGCAGCTTCACCGGGTCCTTCGCCGTGCGGGTGATCCGCTGCAACCGTTGACCCTCGGCCATCGACACCTGCCGGACGAACACCTCCGGCCGTCTACCCACCGGCCACCACCTCCCCTGACGAGTGCTGGGAGACAGCCTGCCCGATCCGTCCTCAGAACCGATGGATTACACGATCAACGTTCAAAGACGGGGCACTAGCCACTTCGCCGTACTGGTGTGCCGGCCACCAGTACGCCGTAGTGGCTGCAACGGAGTGCCCCGGATCCAGCCACTTCCCCGAGGGGGAGACACAACGGACTGTCTGGCATCCGGCCCACCTCCCCGAACAGGAGGGGCTGGGCGGCCATTACCCCGAGACCGGGGCATGGGAGGGACAGGGGCGCCGACACGGCGACGTGGCGGGGGCGGGGCAGGGCGTGTGCGGGCACCTCGGCGTACTGGCCCGGTGAGAGGGCGCCGAGGTCGCGGGTCAGCGGCTCTGGACGGACTCGCGGATCTCGCGGAACAGCGCCGCGGCGTCGTCGACCCGGCGGCCCGGGAACATGCCCATCACCACGCTGCCGTGGTCGGCCCACCCGCAGACCGCGAAGTCGCCACCGTCGCCGCTGGTCGTACCGCACTTCATCACGCCGCCCAGGCGGCCCGCGTCCACCTCGCGCAGCCCTGCCACCCGGCCGGTCTCGTCGGCCATCAGGCCGAACAGAGTGTCCAGGTCACGTTCGGGCTGCCAGAGCAGCGTGGTGCCGCCGAACAGCAGCACCGAACGCTTGGCGTCCCCGCGGTCGGAGTAGACGGCGCCGTAGCCGCGGTCCAGCTCGATGTCGGCGGCCAGTCCGTCGCGCAGGTAGTCGGCGGTGCTGCGAGCCCGTTCGCTGTCGTCCCGGACCAGCCCGGCCACCTCGGCCGGCTGACCGAGCGTGGTGTCCTTCTGCTGGACCACCCGCCAGCCGCCCAGCCCGAGCGCGCCGGCGCCGGCCAGGCCGGCCGCCAGCAGGGCGGCGAGGACGATCTTCCGGCGCCGGGACACGGGACGGCGTTCGGGCTCCTGCGCGGGATCGCGGCGGCTCAGCTCGATCGGCTCGTCGGTCAGCTCGACCGGATCGGGGCCCCCGTCGACCGGGCGCTCGGTGAGATGCGCGTCGGACATGACCGCCACCGTACGCGAATCACAGGTGGTGCACGTCGGGTCCCCGAAAGCGCTCCGTAGACTTTCAGAGTGACCGAGAGACTGGATGCCCGACGCCCCGACGCCCCGACCCTCGCCGGCCAGTACCAGCCCGGCGAGGTAGAGCAGCGACGGTACGAGCAGTGGGTAGCCGGCGGGCACTTCCGGGCGTCGGCGGACAGCGAGAAGCCGCCGTTCACCATCGTCATCCCGCCGCCGAACGTCACCGGCTCGCTGCACATGGGGCACGCGTTCGAGCACACGCTCATGGACGCGCTCACCCGGCGCAAGAAGATGCAGGGGTACGAGGCGCTCTGGCTGCCGGGCATGGACCACGCCGGCATCGCCACCCAGAACCTGGTCGAGCGGCAGCTCGCCGGTGAGGGGCTGTCCCGGCACGACCTCGGGCGGGAGAAGTTCGTCGAGCGGGTCTGGCAGTGGAAGGCCGAGTCCGGCGGCGCGATCCTCGGCCAGATGCGCCGGCTCGGCGACGCCGTCGACTGGGACCGTGAGCGGTTCACCATGGACGAGGGCCTGTCCCGGGCCGTGCAGACCATGTTCAAGAAGCTCTTCGACGACGGGCTCATCTACCGGGCCAACCGGATCATCAACTGGTGCCCGCGCTGCCTCACCGCGCTGTCCGACATCGAGGTGGAGCACACCGACGACGAGGGCGAGCTCGTCTCGATCCGCTACGGCGACGAGGTCGTGGTGGCGACCACCCGGGCTGAGACCATGCTCGGCGACACCGCGGTGGCGGTGCACCCGGACGACGAGCGGTACCGGCACCTGATCGGTACCGAGGTGGAGCTGCCGCTCACCGACCGGCGGATCCCGATCGTCGCCGACGAGCACGTCGACCCGAGCTTCGGCACCGGCATGGTCAAGGTGACACCGGCGCACGACCCGAACGACTTCGAGATCGGCCAGCGGCACGACCTGCCCTCGCTGACGATCATGGACGAGCGCGGCGTCATCACCGCGCCCGGACCGTTCCAGGGCCTGGACCGGTACGAGGCCCGCCCGGCCATCGTCGCGGCGCTGCGCGAGCAGGGCCGGATCGTCGCCGAGAAGCGGCCGTACCTGCACGCGGTCGGGCACTGCTCGCGGTGCAAGACGACCGTCGAGCCGCGGCTGTCGCTGCAGTGGTTCGTCAACACCGCCCCGCTCGCGAAGGCCGCCGGTGACGCGGTGCGCGACGGCCGGGTGAAGATCGAGCCGGCCGAGCTGGCCAAGCGCTACTTCGCCTGGGTCGACAACATGCACGACTGGTGCATCTCCCGCCAGCTCTGGTGGGGCCACCGCATCCCCGTCTGGTACGGCCCGGGCGGCGAGATCGTCTGCGTCGGCCCGGACGAGGAGCCGCCGTCCGGCGAGGGCTGGCGGCAGGACGAGGACGTCCTGGACACCTGGTTCTCCAGCGGGCTGTGGCCGTTCTCCACGCTCGGCTGGCCCGAGCGTACCCCCGACCTGGCGAAGTTCTACCCGACCAGCGTGCTGGTCACCGGCTACGACATCCTGTTCTTCTGGGTCGCCCGGATGATGATGTTCGGCCTGTACGCGATGGACAGCGTGCAGCCGTTCGACGTGGTGGCGCTGCACGGCATGGTCCGCGACGAGCACGGCAAGAAGATGTCGAAGTCGTTCGGCAACGTGGTCGACCCCCTGGACTGGATCGACCGGTTCGGCGCCGACGCCACCCGGTTCACGCTGGCCCGGGGCGCCAACCCCGGCCAGGACGTGCCGGTCAGCGAGGAGTGGTGCCAGGGCTCCCGCAACTTCTGCAACAAGCTCTGGAACGCCACCCGGTTCGCGCTGCTCAACGGTGCGCACACCGACGGCCCGCTGCCGGCCGCCGCTGACCTCTCCACCGTCGACAGGTGGATCCTGTCCCGGCTGGCGCACGTCACCGCCGAGGTCGACGAGCAGTTCGAGGCGTACGAGTTCGCGAAGGTCTGCGACCTGCTCTACCACTTCGCGTGGGACGACGTCTGCGACTGGTACGTGGAGCTGAGCAAGCCGGTCCTGGCCGAGGGCGGCCCCGCCGCCGACGCCACCCGCCGGGTGCTCGGGCACGTGCTGGACCAGCTCCTGCGGCTGCTGCACCCGGTCATCCCGTTCGTCACCGACGAGCTGTGGGCCGCGCTCAGCGGCGGCGAGACCGTACTGACGGCGTCCTGGCCGGTCGCCGACCGTACCCTGATCGACGACGCCGCGGAGAGCGAGGTCGGCACCCTCCAGCGGGTGGTGACCGAGGTCCGGCGGTTCCGGTCGGACCAGGGGCTGCGGCCGACCCAGCGGGTCGCCGCGCGGCTCGACGGCCTGACCGGCGCTGGCATCGCGGCGCACGAGCCGCTGGTCCGCTCGCTGGCCCGGCTGGACGCGCCGGGCGACGACTTCCAGGCGAGCGCCACGCTGGCCATGCCCGGCGCGGTGAGCGTCGCGCTCGACACCCGCGGCTCGATCGACGTGGCCGCCGAGCGCGCCCGGCTCACCAAGGACCGGGCGGCAGCCGAGAAGGAGGCCACCCAGGCGCGGGCGAAGCTGGACAATCCGGCGTTCGTGGGCAAGGCGCCCGAGCCGGTGGTGGCGAAGATCCGCGAGCGGCTGGCGGTGGCCGAGGCGGACCTGGTCCGGATCGACGCCGCCCTGGAGGCGCTTTCCTCGTGAACGACCGCACCGCGTTCGCCGAGGTGGAGGCCGCGCTCAACGCGCGCGGCTTCACCCGGATGCACTTCGAGCTGGAGAAGATCGAGACCCTGCTCGATCTGCTGGGCAGCCCGCAGCGGGCGTACCCGTCGATCCACCTGACCGGCACCAACGGCAAGACCTCGACGGCCCGGATGATCGACTCGCTGCTGCGGGCGTTCGGGCTGCACACCGGCCGCTACACCAGCCCGCACCTGGAGACGGTCCGGGAGCGGATCAGCCTGGACGGCGAGGCGGTGAGCGAGGAGCGGTTCGTGTCCACGTACCGTGAGATCGCGCCGCTGGCCGAGCTGGTCGACAAGCGGTTCGCCGAGCCGCTGACGTACTTCGACATGACCACGGCGCTGGCGTTCGCCACGTTCGCCGACGCCCCGGTCGACGTGGCGGTGGTGGAGGTCGGGCTCGGCGGCGCGGAGGACGCGACGAACGTCATCCAGGCCGGCGTCGCCGTGATCACCCCGATCGGGCTGGACCACACCGAGTGGCTCGGCGACACGATCGAGGACATCGCGCTGCACAAGGCCGGCATCATCCACCCCGGCGCCACAGTGATCGCGGCGGCGCAGGAGGAGGAGGCCGCCCGCCCGATCCTGGAACGCTGCGCCGAGGTCAACGCCACAGTCGCCCGCGAGGGCGCCGAGTTCGGCGTGCTGCGCCGCGCGGTCGCGGTCGGCGGCCAGGTGCTGACCATCCAGGGCCTGGGCGGAGTGTACGAGGAGATCTTCATCCCGCTGCACGGCGCGCACCAGGCGCAGAACGCGGCGGTCGCGCTGGCCGCCGTGGAGGCGTTCCTCGGTGCCGGCGCACGGCGGCAGCTCGACATCGATGCGGTCCGTGAGGGCTTCGCCGCGACCAGTTCGCCGGGCCGGCTGGAGCGGGTGCGTAGCGCCCCGACGGTGCTGCTCGACGGCGCGCACAACCCGCACGGGATGGCCGCGACGGTCGCCGCCGTGCAGGAGGAGTTCGCGTTCAGCAAGCTCGTCGGCGTGCTGGCGGTGCTCGGCGACAAGGACGCGGCGAGCCTGCTGGAACTGCTCGAACCGGTGCTCGACTCGATCGTGGTGGCGGAGAACAGCTCGGCCCGGGCGATGCCGGTGGACGAGCTGGCGGCGCTGGCGCGGGAGATCTTCGGGCCGGAGCGGGTGCAGGTGGCCCGGGAGATGCCCGACGCCATCGAGGCGGCGGTGGCGGAGGCCGAGTCGGACGTGCCGGGCGAGCTGTCCGGGGTGGGCGTGCTGGTCACCGGATCGGTGGTGACAGTGGCCGACGCCCGCCGGCTGCTCAAGCGATGACCGGCCCGCAGCAGCGCCCGACCGGCGCTGAGCAGCCGACGGGCCCGGAGCAGGCAGGCGGCTCGGAGCCGGTGGGCGGCGTGCGGCGGTCCGGGCTGCGGAACCCGGACAAGGCGGTACGCGGACTCGGCGCCGGCACGATGTCGCTGGAGGCGCTGGTGCTGCTGCTGGCCATCCAGCCGATCCGGGTGGTCGGCGGTGACCTGAGCGGCGCGGCGATCGGCGCGATCGTGACGCTGGCGGTCGCCTGTGTGGTGCTCGCCGGGATGATGCGCCGCCCGTGGGCATGGCACGCCGGCACCGTGATCCAGGGACTGCTGCTGCTCTCCGGGCTGCTGCACTGGTCGCTGTTCGCGCTCGGGGTGATGTTCGCGCTGGTGTGGGCGTACGCGCTGCACGTGCGGCGGGTCATCCTCGGCTGAGGACGGGCCGCCGCGTACCGCTCAGGCGTCGGCGAGGGTGCGCCACTGCGTCAGCGCGACACCGTGGCCGTCGGGGTCGCGGAAGGCAGCCGCCCACACCTCCAGCTTGGTGCCCCGGTTGACCACGCGCGGGGCGTACGTGAACCGGACGCCGGACTCGCGCAGCCGCTCGTACGCGCCCTGGATGTCGTCCACCTCCAGGTTGACGTGCACCAGGCGGCGGCTGATCGGGGCGGCGCCGGTCACCCGGCGCAGCACAAGCCGGGTCGGCCCGGAGGCGAGCACGGCGTTGCCCTCGCCCCGATCCAGCTCCTCGAAGCCGAGCTCCCGGTAGAAGTCGAGGGACCGGTCCAGGTCGGTGACGAGCAGCGTGATGCCGACGCCGCTGATCGGGCCGGCCAGCTCGTCCGGCTCGGCCGCGCCGGACGGGCCGAAGATCGCCTCGTCCAGTTCCTCGGGCGTCGGCGGCGCGTCGGAGCGCCGAGGGGCGTCCGCGGGGTCGTCAAGCGCCACGTCGATCGGGTCGATCTCGGCCGGCCCTGAGCCGGCCGGCCCTGAGTCGGCCGGCCCGGAGTCGACGAGCACTGTCTCGACCGGCACGGTGTCGACCGGCTCCTCGGCCGGCGAGCGGGGCGCCGGGGCGCGGCGGGGGAGCGGGTCAGGGCCGGCCGTGCGTTCGGCCCGCTCGACGAGCTGGCCCTCCAGCACCACCGGGCCGCCGGGGCTCTGGTGCAGCACCACCGGCTCGCGGTCCTCGGCCCGGGGCGGTACGTCGTCCAGGTACGGGTCCGGCGCGGGCGGGTAGTCGTCGCGGAAGTCGTCCTCCGGCGCGCGCCCAGCCCACGGCGGCGCCTCCTGCGCGATCAGCGGCTCGTCCAGCGGGTCCGGCTCGACGGCGTACTCGGGCGGCAGGTCGGCGACCGCGGCGGCGCTCTCGGCGTGCGTGGGCACCTCGTCCCAGAGCACGCGTACGTGCCGCTGGTCGTCCAGCGCCACCCGGACCGGCAGCGCCTGGCCCAGCGAGGGCCACTTGGCGACCGGCACCCGAGGCTCGATGATCTTCTTGGAGCGAGGCGGCAGCCCCGGCGCGTCGATCACCAGTTGCAGCTCGCACCGGCCGAACGCGTACTGGGTGGGCGGCTCGGAGGCGCTGTGCACGTGCCCCAGGCCGATCACCCAGGTGCGGCCGCCGCCGCGTACCGTGGCCAGGGCGATCGCCAGCACCAGCAGCGCCACGCCGAGCGCCACGATGGCCCAGCTGGTCATGCCGAGCCCGAACACGGTCACGAAGGTGGCGACGGTGCCCAGCACCGCCCCGATCAGTTTGCGTACCGGCGCGATCGTGCGGTTCCCGCCATTCGCCACAGTGGACCTCCCAGGGGTTCCAGGGCCAGGCTAGGCCGCCGCGGCGGGCCAGGGAAGACGCAGCCGCCGCGCCGGCGCCGGGACCGGGTCGCTACGCTGACCGTACCCAGCCGAACCCCGTTTGAGTGCGCAGGAGGAACCCAGCGTGTCCAGCAGCAGCCCGGACGAGCGGTCGCTCGTACTGATCAAGCCCGACGCGGTGCGCCGCGGTCTGGTGGGCGAGATCCTGTCCCGTTTCGAGCGCAAGGGCCTGCGGATCGACGCGATGGTGAGCCGGACCATGGACGGCGACTTCGCCGACCAGCACTACGCCGAGCACGTCGACAAGCCGTTCTACCCGCCGCTGAAGACGTTCATGACCAGCGGCCCGCTGGTGGCGCTGGTGCTCTCCGGCGACCAGGTGGTCGAGGTGGTGCGCGCGATGATCGGCAGCACCGACGGCCGCAAGGCCGCCGCCGGCACCATCCGCGGTGACCTGTCGCTGTCGAACCGGGAGAACCTGGTGCACGCCTCCGACTCGGCGGACAGCGCCAAGCGCGAGATCGCGCTCTGGTTCCCCGAGCTGGCCTGACCGACACGCCGACGGCCCCGGCCCGCTCCTGGCGGGACCGGGGCCGTCGTGTGTCAGCGATCAGACCTGCGCCGGCGGCTGCGTCCGGCAGGTCACCGCGACCCGGTTCCACACGTTGATGGTGGCGATCGCCATCACCAGGTCCGCCAGCTCCTTCTCCGACCACACCTTCGCCGCGGCGTCCCAGACGTCATCCGGCACGCCGTGCTCGCCGAGCCGGGTCACCGCGTCGGTGAGGGCCAGCGCGGCCCGCTCCCGCTCGTCGAAGAACGGCGCCTCGCGCCACGCCGCGACAGCGAACAGCCGGCGGCTGTCCTCACCGGCCGCCAGCGCCTCGCGGCTGTGCATGTCCACGCAGAACGCGCAGCCGTTGCGCATCGACGCCCGCAGCTTCACCAGCTCCAGCACGGTGTGGTCCACGTTCGCCCGGACGTACTTCTCCAGGCCCAGCACGGCCTGGTACGCCTCCGGTGCCACCGCCGCCATGTCCATCCGGCTCATCGCCGCCTCCTTGAGGGTTCGGGTACGCGCACAGGACGGGGCACGGTGGGCGCGGTGTGACGGCCCGGCGGTGTGACGGTTGTCATGCCGGAGCGCTGGACAGCAGTCGTTGACGTGCCGGTCACCTCGACCGGAGTTCCCGGCCACCTGCGGCCGGTAGACCGGGCTGGCGACACTGCCGAGACCGGGAGAACCCATGACGCACTTCGATCGACGTACCCTGCTCCGCGCCGGCCTGGTCGCCGGTGCCGGAGTCGCCGGCGGCGCGCTGCTCGGCGCGCCCGGCGCGCCCGCCGCACCCGGCCTGCGGCGCAGCGGCCGGCCGCTGCTCACCCACGGCGTGCAGAGCGGCGACGTGACCGCCGACTCGGCGCTGGTCTGGACCCGCGCGGACCGGCCCGGCCGGATGCTCGTCGAGGTGAGCCGCCGCCCGGACCTGCGCGGCGCCCGCCTGGTGCGCGGCCCGGTGGTCGACCCCACCGGCGACCTCACCGGCAAGGTCCGCCTGCGCGGCCTGCCCGCGGGGGAGCGGCTGCACTACCGGGTACGGGTGGAGAGCCTGGACCGGCACGGCCTGTGCAGCGAGCCGCTGACCGGTTCGTTCGCCACCGCCCCCGGGCGGCACCAGCGGCGTGACGTGCGGTTCGTATGGACCGGCGACATCGTCGGGCAGGGCTGGGGGATCAGCACCGACTTCGACGGCCTGGCGATCTTCCGGGCCATGCGGGAACGCCGCCCGGACTTCTTCCTGTGCAGCGGCGACACCGTGTACGCCGACGGCCCGCTGGCCGAGAGCGTGGTGCTGCCGGACGGCCGCACCTGGCGCAACCTGGTGACGCCGGAGAAGAGCAAGGTGGCCGAGACGCTCGCCGAGTACCGGGGGCAGTTCGCGTACAACCTGCTCGACGAGCACCTGCGGGCGTTCGCCGCCGAGGTGCCGCAGATCAACCAGTGGGACGACCACGAGGTGGTGAACAACTGGTACCCGGGGGAGATCCTGACCGACGACAGGTACGGCGAGAAGCGCGTGGACGTGCTCGCCGCCCGGGCCCGGCAGGCGTTCCACGAGTGGCTGCCGGTGCCGTCGGGCGGGCCGATGTACCGCAAGTTGTCGTACGGGCCGCTGCTGGACGTGTTCGTGCTGGACATGCGCACCTACAAGGACCCGAACGACGGCAACACGTACGCGGACCGCAGTCGCGGCCTGCTCGGCACGGCGCAGCGGGAGTGGCTGATCCGGGAGCTGCGCGCGTCCCGCGCCACCTGGAAGGTGATCGCCAACGACCTGCCGATCGGCGTGGTGGTGCCGGACGGGTCAGACGCCCAGGAGGGTGTCGCGCAGGGCGACCACGGCGCGCCGGCCGGCCGGGAACTGGAGTTCGCCGAGGTGCTGCGCGCCTCGCACCGGGCCGGGGTGACCGGGCTGGTGTTCCTCACCGCCGACGTGCACTACACCGCCGCCCACCACTACGACCCGGCGCGCGCCGCCGTGCGGGACTTCAGCCCGTTCTGGGAGTTCGTCTCCGGCCCGGCGCACGCCGGTGCGTTCGGGCCGAACGCGCTGGACGGCACGTTCGGCCCGAAGGCGGTCTTCGTGCACGCGCCGCCGCGCGCCAACACCTCACCGGCCGAGGGCTTCCAGCACTTCGGCGAGGTGACCATCGACGGCCCGTCGGCGGCGCTCACGGTCCACCTGCGCGACCGCTCCGGCGTCTCCCTCTGGACCACCACCCTCCCGGCCCCGTCCCACCGCTGACACACGGGGTGGAGGCGGGGTGGAGGCGGGGTGGGGTGGGGCGGGAGATACTCGGCGGCGCGGTGGGTGGGGGGTCGAGTACGCTTGAACGCACAGGCGACGACCCGGCCATCACCGGCGAGCCTCCGGAAGAACGGCCGGGTGACCGGCTCAGTAGAACCGGACGGGACGGCCCGTCACAGCCGGCCAACGAGCGGGCGGTCGCACCTCGGCCGCCAAGCGGGGTGGTACCGCGGGCCACGCCCGGAACGCCGGTCACGGCGTACCGGATTCGGCTCGTCCTCGCAGACCACAGACGAGTGAGCTGCTGAGGGAGAGCGACAGGCGATGGCCTATCCGTTGCACGACCCGACCGGCGCCGGTGTCCCGGCGAGCCCGGACCTGCCCGCGGTCGAGCGCCGGGTGCTGGAGCACTGGACGGCCGACAAGACCTTCGAGGCGTCGGTGGAGGCCCGCGACGCCGGCCGCGACGGCGAGAACGAGTACGTCTTCTACGACGGCCCGCCGTTCGCCAACGGCCTGCCGCACTACGGCCACCTGTTCACCGGCTACGTCAAGGACGTGGTGCCGCGCTACCAGACCATGCGCGGCAAGCACGTCGAGCGCCGGTTCGGCTGGGACTGCCACGGCCTGCCCGCCGAGGTGGTGGCCGAGAAGCAGCTCGGCATCACCACCAAGGCGGAGATCCTCGACCTCGGCGTGGCCCGGTTCAACGACGCCTGCCGCACGTCGGTGCTGGAGTTCACCCACGACTGGGAGCGGTACGTCACCCGGCAGGCCCGCTGGGTCGACTTCGCCAACGACTACAAGACGCTCGACCTGGACTACATGGAAAGCGTCATGTGGGCCTTCAAGACCCTGCACGACAAGGGCCTGGTCTACGAGGGCTTCCGGGTGCTCGCGTACTGCTGGCGGTGCGAGACGCCGCTGTCGAACACCGAGACCCGGATGGACGACGTCTACCGGGACCGGCACGACCCGACGCTCACCGTCTGGTTCGAGCTGACCGCCGACGAGAACGCGCCGGAACCGCTGCGCGGGCCGGTCAAGCTGGGCGTCTGGACGACCACGCCGTGGACGCTGCCGTCGAACCTGGCGCTCGCCGTCGGCCCCGACATCGAGTACGCGCTGCTGGAACGCGACGGTGAGCGCTACGTCGTCGGCGCCGCGCGCCTCGGCGCGTACGCCAAGGAGCTGGAGGGATACGAGCAGGTCGGCACCGTGTACGGCCGCGACCTGGTCGGACGCCGCTACACGCCGCTGTACGACTTCCTGGTCGAGCCGGCCGGGGAGAACGCCTACCAGGTGCTCGGCGCGGACTTCGTCACCACCGAGGACGGCACCGGGATCGTCCACCTGGCGCCCGCCTTCGGCGAGGACGACCAGAACACCTGCAACGCCGCCGGCATCCCCACCGTCGTGACGGTGGACGACCACACCCGGTTCACCGCACTGGTGCCGCCGTACCAGGGCGAGCAGGTCTTCGACGTGAACAAGCCGGTGATCCGGGAGCTGAAGGAGCGGGGGGTGGTGCTGCGGCAGGACACCTACACCCACTCCTACCCGCACTGCTGGCGCTGCGACACCCCGCTGGTCTACAAGGCGGTGTCGTCGTGGTTCGTCGCGGTGTCGACGTTCAAGGACCGGATGGTCGAGCTGAACCAGCAGATCAACTGGACGCCCGGCCACATCAAGGACGGTTCGTTCGGCAAGTGGCTGGCCAACGCCCGGGACTGGTCGATCAGCCGGAACCGGTTCTGGGGCTCGCCGATCCCGGTGTGGCGCTCCGACGACCCGAACTACCCGCGGGTGGACGTCTACGGTTCGCTGGCCGACATCGAGCGGGACTTCGGCGTACGCCTGACCGACCTGCACCGGCCGGCGGTGGACGACCTGGTCCGCCCCAACCCGGACGACCCGACGGGCAAGTCGATGATGCGCCGGGTGCCGGAGGTGCTGGACTGCTGGTTCGAGTCCGGCTCGATGCCGTTCGCCCAGGTGCACTACCCGTTCGAGAACCGCGAGTGGTTCGAGCACCACTACCCGGGTGACTTCATCGTCGAGTACATCGGGCAGACCCGCGGCTGGTTCTACACCATGCACGTACTGGCCACCGCGCTGTTCGACAGGCCGGCGTTCCGCAACTGCCTGAGCCACGGCATCCTGCTCGGCTCGGACGGCCGCAAGATGTCCAAGAGCCTGCGCAACTACCCGGACGTCTACCACGTGTTCGACTCCTACGGGTCGGACGCGATGCGGTGGATGCTGATGTCCTCGCCGGTGTTGCGCGGCGGCGACATGGCGGTCACCGAGTCGGGCATCCGGGACGCGGTGCGCCAGGTGCTGCTGCCGCTGTGGAACGTCTGGTACTTCTTCTCGCTCTACGCCAACGCCGACGGCTACACCGCGCGTCGTCGTACCGACTCGGCGAACGTGCTCGACCGGTACGTGCTGGCGAAGACGAACGAGCTGGTCGCGACCGTCGGCGCGCAGATGGACGCGTACGACATCTCCGGCGCCTGTGCCACCGTGCGGTCCTACCTGGACGCGCTGACCAACTGGTACGTGCGCCGGTCCCGGGACCGGTTCTGGGCCGGCGACGCGGACGCGTTCGACACGCTGTGGACCGTGCTGGAGACGCTCTGCCGGGTGGTGGCGCCGTTGGCGCCGCTGACCGCCGAGGAGATCTGGCGCGGGCTGACCGGCGAGCGGTCGGTGCACCTGACCGACTGGCCGCAGGCGGAGGAGTTCCCGGCCGACCACGAGCTGGTCTCCGCGATGGACAACGTCCGGGCGGTCGCCTCGGCGGCGCTGTCGCTGCGCAAGGCCAAGGGCCTGCGGGTACGGCTGCCGCTGGCGACGCTCACCGTGGCGTCGCCCGTCGCCGCCCAGCTGCGGCCCTTCGCCGATCTGGTCGCCGACGAGGTCAACGTCAAGGAGGTCGTGCTCACCGGCGAGGTGTCCGCGTACTGCCAGCAGGTGCTCACCGTGGTGCCGCGGGCGCTCGGCCCGCGCGTCGGCAAGGCCGTCCAGCAGGTCATCAAGGCGGTCAAGGCGGGGGAGTGGGAGCTGCGCGACGGCGCCCCGGTCGCCGCCGGGGTCACGCTGGCCGAGGGCGAGTACGAGCTGCGCCTGGTCGCCGCCGACGCCGAGCACTCCGCGCCGCTACCAGGTGGTGAGGGAGTGGTCGTGCTGGACACCGAGGTCACGCCGGAACTCGCCGCCGAGGGGCTGGCCCGGGACGTGGTCCGGGTCGTGCAGCAGGCCCGCCGCGACGCCGATCTGGACATCTCCGACCGGATCACGGTGGCGGTCTCGGCGTCCGAGGAGGTGCGGGCGGCGGTCGCCGCGTACACCGGGTTCGTGGCGCGGGAGGTGCTCGCCGACAGCATCGACTTCGCCGAGGGCCTCGACGGCTTCGCCGGCGAAGCCGGCGAGGGCGAGCGCGTGACCGTGACGGTCCGCAAGGTGTGAGCGGACCGGGCCCTCCTGCACCCTCTCGGGTGGAGGAGGGCCCGCACCCAGCGAGTGGACTGCGGGCCACCCGCTCGGTGGCGGACGGCCGCGTCGGCTACCGTGACAGCGCCTGTTTCACGTACGACCGCCGGAGGACCCGTGCCCCTGCTCTACACCATCGGCAAGCTCACCGTGGCGCCCGCGCTCCGGTTGGCCTTCCGTCCGCACGTGGAGGGTTTGGAGCACATCCCGGCGACCGGCGGCGCGATCTTCGCCAGCAACCACCTCTCCGTCGCCGACGAACTGCTCCTCGGCACCGTGGTGCCCCGGCACCTGGCGTTCTGGGCCAAGTCGGAGTACTTCACGGGCACCGGCCTCAAGGGCGGCTTCTCGAAGTTCGTGCTCACCGGGCTGGGCGCCATCCCGGTCGAGCGGGCCGGCGGCCGGGCCGCGCTCACCGCGTTCGACGCGGCGATCCCGGTGCTCAAGGCCGGCGACCTGGTCGCCGTCTACCCGGAGGGCACCCGTTCCCCGGACGGGCGGCTCTACCGCGGGCGTACCGGCACCGTCCGGCTGGCGATCGCCGCGGGCGTGCCGATCATCCCGGTCGGCGTGACCGGCACCGACAAGGCCCAGCCCATCGGTACGCGGATCCCGCGACCGGGTCGTGCCAAGATCACCATGAAGTTCGGCAAGCCGCTGGACTTCACCGGCCGTCCCGACGACCGCACGTCGCTGCGCGCGATGACCGACGAGATGATGGCCGAGATCCAGAAGCTCAGCGGCCAGGAGTACGTCCCGCGCTACGCCCCGAAGCGCGCCGACCAGGCCACCGGCGGCCAGACCGGCGGCGATCAGACCGCCTGAGCGGTCAGGACTTCGGCACCACCACGCGCTGGCGCAGGTCGTTCAGCAGCCGTCCGCTGTCGTCCACCGACAGCCGGGTGAACACGCCGGTGGTGAGGCTGCCGTGGTCGGCCGAGACGCAGACCACCACCGAGTCGCCGTCCGCGCGGCCGACGGCGCAGCGCTCGTGGCGTCCCCGTACGCCGGTGTCCACCACCACCGGCTCCTGCAGGGCGTAGTCCCCGGCGAGACGTTCGATCTCCGACTTGGCGTCCGACTCCGGGCTGAACCGCAGCCCGGTGCTGCCGAACAACGTCACCCGCTTGCCGTCGCTCGTGCTGTAGATGCCGGCGAACGTGTCCTCGGCCAGCAGGTTCGACTCGCGTACCCGGGACTTCAGCTCCTCGGCGGCGGCCCGGCTGCTGTCGTCCTGGCGTAGCCGCATCGAGTCGATCTGGTCCGGGAGGGTGGCGCTGGCCGGGTACTGGGTGGAGATCGGCTGGAACCACCAGAGCGGGAGCCCGCAGCAGCAGGCGACGGAGAGCAGCAGCACCCAGGGCCAGCGGCGCCGGCGGCGGGTCCGCTTCGGCGGCTGCTGCCAGCCCGGCGGCGGTGCGACAGGCGGACCGGCCTTGCCCCGGCGCTGCTTCGGCGGCCGCCCGGGCTTCGCCGGCGGCGCGACGGGCGTCGCGGGCGGCAGGGGCCGGGCGGCGGGCTGAGCGGGATGGTGCGGCGGCGAGACCGGCCGGGCCGGTCCGGGGTACGGGGCGCTGTGCGGCGGGGGCGAGACCGGCCGGGCGGCGGGCGGCGCGGGACGGGCCGGTGGCGGGGCAGGGTGCGCCGCCGGTGGCGCCGGGTGGGCCGGGTGCGGATTGTTCGGCACGGCCCAGGGCGCGGTGTACGGCAGCGTCGGCGTCGGTGGCGGCAGCTCCGGGGCGTGCAGCTCCCAGCCGGTGGTGTCCACCCCCGCCCACGGGTCGACAGGCGTGGCGTGTTCCGGCGACGCGAGCGGCGGCACCGGGGTGGGCTCGGCGGACTCACCCCAGGCGGGCCGGCGTGCCGGCGGTGGCGGGACGGCTGCCGAACCGCTCCAGCGGGGCGCCTCGACCCGGGTCGGGTTCGGGGCGTTCTCCACGCGGGTCGGGTCCGGCGTGTTCCCGGCCCGCATGGATTCCGGGGCGTTCTCGACCTTGGTGGGATCCGGCGTGGTCGCGGCCGGCGGTGGCTGCGCCGCGACGTCGATGCGGGTCGGATCCGGCCGGCCCCCGGTACGCGGAGCGGGGACGGGCGTGGTGCGGCCGGGAACCGCTGCGGATCCGCGCGCCCTGGTCACCGGGACGGGCGGGGTGGCGTCGATGTCGGCAGGTGTTCCGGCGTCGGCGGTCGGGGCCTCGCTGTCCGTGGGCGCGTCGGCCGGCGTTCCGGCGTCGCCGGTGAGGGCGTCGGCGGTCGTCGTGCTCGCCGGCGCGTGCTGGCTCGTGTCGTCGAGCGCGGCGGTGTCGGCCGGGTCTGCCGGCTCGCCCGCCGGTTCGGCTCGTTCGTCCCGCCGTGCCGGTTCGGCCTGCTCGGACGATTCGGGGCGGTCCTCCGGCAGCGCCCGTCCGTCCTGCTGCGCGGGCTCGACCTGCTCCGACTGCTCGGCGGGTGCCGGCTGCGTTCTCCTCGATGCCGGACAGGTCGTCGATCGGCCGGGGGGCGGGGTCGCCGGGCTCGGCGTGACCGGGACGTCGGGCGGGGAGGCGGGCGCCGCGCCGCCGGACGGCTGGTCACCGGGCTCGGCGCGGTGCGGCTGCTCATCCGGCGCGACGGCGGACGGCGGGCGGCGGGGCGTACCGTCGTGCGCCCTGCTCTCGGCGGCGCCGGACGGCTCCTCGGCCGTCCGGTCGTCGGCGCCCTCCGGCGTGGTGGACGGGGACGCCGGAGCCGAGGCGCCGGCGGCGTCCTCGGTGTCGGCGGCGGTCGCCGGCTCGGTGACGGACGGCATCTCGGCCCCGTCGGCCGGCCGGTCCGCCCCCGGCTGCGGCTGCGGCATCGCGGCTATCTCCTCTCGCGCCCGTTGCGAGGTTAGTACCGCCCCGCCACCCGGGACGAATCCCGCCCGCCCCGGGCCCCCCACTCCGGTGATCAAGGAGTTCGTGTCCGGTGGGAGCGCGGGACAGTCCGCGAACTCCTTGATCAACGCGGTGGACACGGGCGCGGGCGCGGGAGAGGGCGGGGGCACCGCGTACGCTTGGGCATCATGAGTGCCCCGTCCACGACCCCGCGTCCCACCGCCGCCAACTCGGTCTGGCCCCGGCTGGAGCCGTTGCTGCCGCAGGTGACCAAGCCCATCCAGTACGTGGGTGGAGAGCTGGGAGCCGTGGTCAAGGACTGGGACGCCGCGACCGTCCGGTGGGCGCTGATGTACCCGGACGCGTACGAGGTGGGCCTGCCCAACCAGGGCGTGCAGATCCTGTACGAGGTGCTCAACGAGCTGCCCGACGTGCTGGCCGAGCGGACGTACGCGGTCTGGCCGGACCTGGAGAAGCTGATGCGCGCCCACGGCGTGCCGCAGTTCACCGTCGACGCCCACCGCCCGGTGCGTGACTTCGACGTGTTCGGCGTCTCGTTCTCCACCGAGCTGGGCTACACCAACCTGCTCACCGCGATCGACCTGGCCGGCATCCCGATGCTCGCCGCCGACCGCACCGACGCCGACCCGGTGATCGTGGCCGGCGGGCACGCCGCGTTCAACCCGGAGCCGATCGCCGACTTCGTCGACGCCGCGGTGCTCGGCGACGGCGAGGAGGCTGTGCTGGAGATCACCGCCATCGTGCGGGAGTGGAAGGCGGAGGGCTCCCCGGGCGGCCGGGACGAGCTGCTGCTGCGGCTGGCCCGGACCGAGAGCGTCTACGTGCCGCGCTTCTACGACGTCGACTACCTGCCGGACGGCCGGATCCAGCGGGTCGTGCCGAACCGCCCGGACGTGCCGTTCCGGGTGCACAAGCGCACGACCATGGACCTGGACGCCTGGCCGTACCCGAAGAAGCCCCTGGTCCCGCTCGCCGAGACGGTGCACGAGCGGTACGCGGTGGAGATCTTCCGGGGCTGCACCCGGGGCTGCCGCTTCTGCCAGGCCGGCATGATCACCCGCCCGGTGCGGGAGCGGTCGATCACCACCGTCGGCCAGATGGTGCAGCAAGGGCTGGAGTTCTCCGGCTTCCACGAGGTGGGCCTGCTGTCGCTGTCGTCGGCCGACCACTCCGAGATCGGCGACATGTGTTCCGGCCTGGCCGAGCAGTACGCCGGCACCAACGTCTCGCTGTCGCTGCCGTCGACCCGGGTGGACGCCTTCAACATCGACCTGGCCCAGGAGCTGTCCCGCAACGGCCGCCGGACCGGTCTGACCTTCGCCCCCGAGGGCGGGTCGGAGCGGATCCGCAAGGTGATCAACAAGATGGTGTCGAAGGAAGACCTCATCCGCACCGTGGTCACCGCGTACTCCAACGGCTGGCGGCAGGTGAAGCTCTACTTCATGTGCGGCCTGCCCACCGAGACCGACGAGGACGTCCTGGAGATCGCCGACATGGCGCACGAGGTGATCCGGGCCGGCCGCGCCGCCACCGGGTCCAAGGACATCCGCTGCACGGTCTCCATCGGCGGGTTCGTGCCGAAGCCGCACACCCCGTTCCAGTGGGCCTCGATGGAGCGGCCGGAGGTCATCGACGGCCGGCTCAAGCTGCTCAAGCAGGCCATCAACAGCGACCGGTCGCTGGGCCGGGCGATCGGCTTCCGCTACCACGACGGCGAGCCGTCGCTGATCGAGGGCCTGCTGTCCCGGGGCGACCGCCGGGTCGGCGCGGTGATCCGCAAGGTCTGGGAGAACGGCGGCCGGTTCGACGGCTGGAGCGAGCACTTCTCGTACCAGCGGTGGGTGGACGCCGCCGCCGAGGTGCTGCCGGCGTACGGCGTGGACCTCGACTGGTACACCACCCGCGAGCGCGAGGAGCTGGAGGTGCTGCCCTGGGACCACCTCGACTCCGGCCTCGACAAGGACTGGCTCTGGCAGGACTGGCAGGACTCGCTGTCGGAGTACGAGCAGGACGACTGCCGCTGGACGCCCTGCTTCGACTGCGGCGTCTGCCCGTCCATGGACACCGAGATCCAGATCGGCCCGACCGGCCGCAAGCTGCTGCCGCTCACCCCGGTCAACGGGCTGAAGCTGCCCGCCGCCGCCCAGGGCTGAGCCCGCCCGCACGCACCGGAGCGCGGGAACCCGACACGGGTTCCCGCGCTCCGTCGTCTCCGGTGACCGCCGTGGTACGCGGGGTGGGGGTGCCCCGACTGGTCCTTCCTCGATACGCTGCGTCCGTAATGGACCGGCCGGGCCGGTAGCGGGGAGGACAGGCAGCATGGGCATCAATCCGCCGGACACCGGCGATCTGCACGTCAGCGTCGAGGACCTGGATGCGGCGGCCGAGTACATCGAGCGCCTCAAGCAGTACGTCGAGGACACCATCTCCTGGGAGATGGAGCGCATCAAGGAGAACATGAAGGGCGACAGCAACAGCCCGCAGATCATGTCCAACGGCACCCCGTTCGGCGCGTTCGCCGACGCCCGGTTGCAGTGGCAGGCGCTGGAACGCTCCACGGCCAACATGGAGGCCCACCTCAAGGGCCTCTCCGCCAAGCTGGCCGGCCTGAAGAAGGGCACCGAGGACATCGCCAAGGCGTTCCGCGATGCCGAGGAGCGCAACGCCGCGAACGGCAAGGACATCGAACGGCTGCTGGAGTCCGCTGCTCCGCCGCCCGGCGGCGCCGAGCCGCCCACCTATCCGTACCCGGCCTGAGAGAGGAGACGGTCATGGCTGGAGCAACCTGGGAACGCTGTGTCCGCGAGGTGACGCTGTCGGCGGATCCGTACACCGTCGGCGTGGTCGGCTCGGGGTGGAGCAACCTCTCCACCGCTCTCGGCCACCTGCGCGACTCCCTCGTCGGCCGGTCGTTCGTCGGTCCGATCGCGGCCGGCCAGGAGCGCCCGCACACCGGCGGCCTGCCCGGGATGCTCGCCGGCTGGAAGGGCAGCGGCGGCGACGCGTACCGCGAGCACCTGTCCGAGATCGGCAAGGACATCGAGGACCTCATCACGCACGCCAGCAACGTCAGTGGCGCGCTGTCGCGGATCGAGGGTGACATCCGCAAGACGGTGGCGAGCATCCCGATTCCGCTGATGGACAACTTCGGCTGGAACGAGTGGAGCCTGCCCGGCGGCACCGAGCTGGACGACGCCCGCGACGGGGAGAGCCAGTCCGGCTTCCTCGCTGCCCTGCGCAGCGACTACCAGGGCAACCAGTCCCTGTACGCCGACGGCGCGTTCCGCGACAAGGCCGACGACCTCGAAGCCACCATGAAGATCGACGGCAACGCCAGCGACCAGAAGCGCGGCGGCTGGTGGGACACCAAGTCGCACCTCGACAACTGGTACAACGACAACCAGAAGGCGGCCAACGCGGCGATGTCGCCGTTGCCGGCCGCGGTCGAGGCCGAGCGCCCCAAGCTGGCCGTACCCCAGCCCAAGAACGACTTCGGCGACGGCTACCGGGGCGACCCGCGTGTTCCCCCGTCGGGCGTACCCGGTGGTGGCCTGCCCGGTGGTGGCCTGCCCGGCGGCGGTATGCCCGGCGGCGGCCCGATGCCGGGCATCGGCAGCACCGGCATCGGTGGTGGCACGCCCGGTGGCGGCTCGTACACGCCGCCCCCCGGTGGGCCCGGCGGCGGCCTGCCGGGCGGCGGCTCCTACACCCCGCCGACCACCGGGGGTATCCCCGAGCTCGGTGGCGCCCCCGGCTCGGGCACACCGGAGTACGGCAGCGGTCTGGCCGGCGCGGGCGGGCCCGGCACGGTCACCGCCGGCGGGCCGGGCACGCTCGGCCTGGGCGCCGGCGGCGTCGGCGGTGGCGCGGGTGGACTGAGCGCCGGTGGCGGCGGCTTCGGCGGCGGGGGCGCCGGCCTGGGCTCGGCCGGTGGGATCGGCGGCGGTGGGATCGGCGCGGCCGGCGGCATGGCCATGGGCGGGCTGCCCGGCATGGTCGGCGGCGGCAACGGCAAGGTTCCGCCGCTGACCAGCGCGGCCAGCGCGCTGAAGGCGGCGGCCGCGGCGGGCCCGGGCGGCGCGGCCGGTGCGCGTGGCGGGATGGCCGGCGCCGGAATGATGGGCGGCGGGATGATGGGCGGTCACGGCGGCGCCGGTCACGGCGGCGACGCGGCAGGGCACTCTTCATGGTTGACTGAGGACGACGATCCGTGGGGCGCCGGTGACGGTGCGTCCCCGGGCATCCTGCGATGAGGACGGACGGATGAAGGTGCACGTCGGCGCGCTCCGGCCGGTGGCTGCCGGCCTGTTTGCCGGACTGATGCTGCTGGGCGCCGCCCAGCCGGCGGTCGCCGCTCCGCGTCGCGCCGAGCAGTGGTACCTGGACGAGCTTCGGATCGACCGGGCGCACCAGATCTCCACCGGCCGGGGTGTCGTCGTGGGCGTGGTGGACACCGGCGTCGACGCGGGGCACCCCGACATGCGGGGCCAGTTGCTGGCCGGGGGAAGCACCCGCGATTCCGGCGACGGGCGGCGCGACCCGGACGGTCACGGCACCCACATGGCCGGGATCATCGCGGCCAACGGGACCGGGGTGGTGGGCATCGCGCCCGACGCCCGGATCCTGCCCATCCGGAAGCCTGCCGGCGACGCGTTCACCTCGGACGACTCCGCGCGGGGCATCCGGATGGCCGTCGACGGCGGGGCGAAGGTGCTCAACCTGTCGTACGGCGGTGCCGGCGCCGTGGAGGAGGTCGAGGCGGCCGCGATCCGGTACGCGCTGGAGCGCGACGTGGTCGTGGTGGCCGCCGCAGGCAACGCCCGGCAGGCCGGCCCGGACGTCACCTCACCCGCCAAGATCCCCGGCGTGATCGCGGTGACCGGCACGGTCCGGGGCGGGGGATTCTGGTCCGGATCGGCCTCGGGGCCGGAGGCGGTGATCGCCGCGCCCGGCGACGAGGTCTACAACATCGGACCGGACCGGGGCTACGGCTGGGGTGACGGCACCTCCGACGCCGCCGCCGTAGTCTCCGGCGTCGCGGCGCTGATCCGGTCGAAGTACCCGAAGCTTTCCGCACCCGACGTGATCAACCGGATCATCCGCACCGCCCGGGACGCGGGACCGCCCGGCCGCGACCCCCGGTTCGGCTTCGGCCGGATCGACCCGGTGGCGGCGCTCACCGCCGACGTGCCGGGGGTGTCGGCGAACCCGCTGCTCGGGGCTGCCGTGCCGAGCGCGTCAGCGCCACCGGCCGCCGCCGAGGACGACAACTTCGACGTGACGAAGTACGGCGACCGAGGCGGCCCCACCGACCAGCAGGTGATGGTCATCGGCATCGGCATCGCCGTGGCGCTGGTGGTGCTGCTGGCGCTCGTGGCGTTCCTGATCTGGAACCGCCGCCGTCACCGGCGCGAGCTGGCCCGGGCCGCGATCCCGGACGACGAACTGGACCGGCTGAACGGGCAGGGCCCACCGGTGCCCGCCGGTCAGGCGACCGCCCCGCCGCCCGGCTACGGCACACCCGGCGGCTACCCGCAGCCCGGCGCGCACCCCCACCCGGGCGGGTATCCCCAGCAGGGCGGATACCCCCAGCCGGGGGCGTACCCGCCGCCGGGCGACGGCGCCTACCCGCCCCAGGGGCAGGCCCACCACGCCCCACCCGGCCAGAGCCCCTACGCCCCACCCGGCGACAACCGCTCCTGACCCACCCCGCTACCGCCCGGTCCCGCGCCCACCCCCACCCCCACCCGCACCCGCACCGCACCCGCACGCCCGCGCCCACCCACCCGGCCCGCCTCGGCCCGACGATCATGAAGTTGGCGGCACATTCGGAGATCGACTTCGCCGCTAACTTCATGATCAACGGGGCGGGTGCAGGGCGGGTGCGGGGCTGGTGCGGGGCGAGGGCGGGTGGGGTTTGGGTGGGTTTGGGGTGGGTGGGGTGGCCCCGGGTGTGGGGCGTGGTGGGCGCTGCGTCAGGATGAGACCGATACGCAGGCACAGCCGAGGAGCTCACGATCGCCAGAAAGCCTCAACCCGAGGGCGGCCAGGCCCCTGTCGTCCAGCGGGTCCGTATCCGGTACGCCAAGCGTGGGCCGTTGCGGTTCACCTCGCACCGGGACTTCGCCCGGGCCTTCGAGCGCGCGCTGCGCCGGGCCGGCGTGCCGATCGCCTTCTCCCAGGGGTTCACCCCGCACCCGAAGATCTCGTACGCCTCGGCCGCCCCGACGGGGGTGGCGAGTGAGGCCGAGTACCTGGAGATCGGGCTCCGTGAGCCGGTCGACCCGGCGAAGCTGCGCGAAGCCCTCGACGGCGCCCTGTCGCCCGGACTCGACGTGCTCGACGCGGTGGAGGCCACCGGTGGCAGCCTGGCCGACCGGATCGAGGCGTCGTACTGGCGCATCGAGTTGCCCGAGGTCGACCCGAAGGTGCTCGCGCAGGCGGTGGCGGCCTTCACCGCCGCCGACGAGATCCAGGTCGAGCGGATGACCAAGCAGGGACGGCGTACGTTCGATGCCCGGGCAGCAGTGGTATCCATCGATGTGATGGCTCCGGCTGAGACGCCTTCCGGGGCGGCGGCCGTACCGTGTGCGATACTCGAACTGGTCGTGCGGCAGGTCACCCCGTCCGTTCGGCCCGATGACGTCCTGTCCGGCCTCCGCGCGGTGGCCGCCCTGGAGCCGCCGGTCACCCCGAAGGTGATCCGGGTGGCGCAGGGCACGCTGACCGCGCAGGGCGAGATCGTCGATCCGTTGGAAGCGGATCGCGACGGGGCAACCATCGGAGAGCGCTGACCGTCGGTCAACGCTCTGGCAGGCAGACTTCGGCGGTCGCGCGTTTGCGCGCCCGGCGGAAACACCTTTGCGGCAACCCTGCGTGGCAGCGCTCACCCGCGCCCGGGGCGGCCAGAACTGGAGAACGTCCATGCTCGAGAACGAGCCCGAGGGCGGCGAACGGACCGGCGCAGAGCCGACCGGGACGACCGCCGACAGTGCCGCCACCGCCTCCGGCAGCGCCGCGAGCGCGACCCCGGCCGGCGCCGAGGGAGCCACCACGGAAGGCACCGTGGAGGGCGTCGCCGAGACCAAGCCGCCGGCCCGTAAGCGGGCCAGCCGCCGCAAGGCCGCTCCGCTGAACCAGCCGGAGCAGACCGACGCGCCGGTCGAGGCGTCCACCGCGGTGACCGGCAGCGGCGAGTCGCCGCAGGCCGAGGTGTTCGCACCGATCGCCGGTGAGTTGGACACCGCGCCCAAGACCACCCGGCGGCGTCGTAAGGCGACGCCGGCGAAGGCGGTCGAGGAGCCGGTGGCCGCAGCCGGGGTGGAGGCCGCCTCGGAGGAGGTCGTGCCGCCGGTCAAGGTGACCCGGACCCGTCGCCGCAAGGCCACGCCGGCTGCCGAGACCGTCGCCCCGGACGAGGCCGCCGCCGCGGGGCAGATGCCCGCGGACGGCATGATCGACGGGCCGGTGTCCGCGCCCGGTGGCGATCTGATCGCTGAGGGACGCGCCGACATCGACGGCGGCGAAGCCACCGCCCCGGGCGGGACCGCCACCGAAGAGAGCGCCGCCGGGACCGGCGGGCGGGCCCGTACCCGCCGGCGCGCCGCCACCGAGACCACCGCCGCCGGCGACAAGACCACCAGCGGGAGCAGGGCCGCCGCCGGTACGGCGAGCACCGGCGCCGCCGAGAGCACCGTCGAGGACGTCGAGGACGAGGACGCCGAGAGCGGGACCGTCGAGGACGCGGGCGCCGCTGCCGCGCGTACCCAGGAGGTCGACCTGGCCCGCAGCGGCGGCCCGGCGGACGCGACGGGCGCCGTGTCGACGGGCGCCGCCGTGCCGCGCGTGGCCGAGGAGCCGGCCGAGACGCCGCCGCCCACCAGCCGCCGCCGTCGTGCCGCGCTCTCCGCGCCGACCGTCCTGTTCATGGCGCCGCAGCCCGACGAGGCGCCCGCCGTCCAGGTGACGTACCCGGCGGCGGAGGAGCCGATCGAGGAAGCGGTCGAGACCGGCCGGCGCCGCCGTCGCGGCCGCCGTGAGGTCGAGCCGGTCGAGGCCGAGGTCGAGCCGGAGGTCGCCGAGGAGGAGTCCGCCGCCGAGGCCGAGGAGGCCGTCGAGGGGGACGAGGACGACGAGACGGCCGCGGGCCGGCGTCGCCGTCGCCGGGGCCGCCGGGGTCGTGGCCGGGGCAAGGGCGGCGCGGACGAGGCAGACGACGAGGACGGCGAGGAGCCCGTCGCGGCCGAGACCGCCGAGGGCGAGGCCGAGGAGCCCGCGGAGGACGAGGAGGCCGAGGGCGAGGGGATGACCCGTCGCCGTCGCCGTCGTCGCCGCCGGGGAGCCGGGGAGGCGGACACCGCCGCCGAGGACGGTGTGCCGACCGTCGTCAAGATCCGTGAGCCGCGCAAGCCGGTCGACGAGGTGCAGGGTGTCTCCGGTTCGACCCGGCTGGAGGCCAAGCGGCAGCGGCGGCGGGACGGCCGCGAGCAGCGGCGTACCCGGCCGCCGATCCTGAGCGAGTCGGAGTTCCTGGCCCGCCGCGAGGCGGTGGACCGGGTGATGGTGGTCCGCCAGCGCGGCGACCGCACCCAGATCGCCGTGCTCGAGGACGGCGTGCTCGTGGAGCACTACGTCACGCGGAACTCGTCCGGCACCATGGCCGGCAACGTCTATCTGGGCAAGGTCCAGAATGTCCTGCCGAGCATGGAGGCGGCCTTCGTCGACATCGGGCGCGGGCGCAACGCGGTCCTGTACGCCGGTGAGGTCAACTGGGACGCCACCGGCCTGGAGGGCCGGGCCCGCTCGATCGAGCAGGCGCTGCGCTCCGGCGACTCGGTGCTGGTGCAGGTGACGAAGGACCCGATCGGGCACAAGGGCGCGCGGCTGACCAGCCACATCGCGCTCTCCGGCCGGCACCTGGTCTACGTGCCGAACGGCAACGCCTCCGGGATCAGCCGCAAGCTGCCCGACACCGAGCGCAAGCGGCTGCGGGACGTGCTGAAGAAGCTGGTGCCGGACGGCGCCGGGGTGATCGTCCGGACCGCAGCCGAGGGCGCCAGCGAGGACGAGCTGGCGCGTGACGTCAAGCGGCTCCAGGCGCAGTGGGAGGACATCCAGGCCAAGGCGACCGAGGGCGGCGCCCCGGTGCTGCTCTATGAGGAGCCTGACCTGGTCATCCGCGTGGTCCGGGACCTCTTCAACGAGGACTTCCGCGAGCTGGTCATCGAGGGCGAGCCGGCGTACGACCTGGTCGAGTCGTACCTGTCGCACGTGTCGCCGGACCTGGTGGCGCGGCTGCGTCGGCACGCCGGGGTGGCGGACGTGTTCGCCGAGTACCGGATCGACGAGCAGATCCTCAAGGGGCTGGACCGGAAGGTCTTCCTCCCGTCGGGCGGCTCGCTGGTGATCGACCGCACCGAGGCGATGACTGTCGTCGACGTCAACACCGGCAAGTACACCGGCTCCGGGGGCAACCTGGAGGAGACGGTCACCCGCAACAACCTGGAGGCGGCCGAGGAGATCGTGCGCCAGCTGCGGCTGCGTGACCTCGGCGGCATCGTGGTGATCGACTTCATCGACATGGTCCTGGAGTCGAACCGGGAGCTGGTGCTGCGCCGGCTCACCGAGTGCCTCGGCCGGGACCGTACGAAGCACCAGGTCACCGAGATCACCTCGCTCGGCCTGGTGCAGATGACCCGTAAGCGCATCGGCGCGGGCCTGCTGGAGGCGTTCAGCGAGACCTGCGAGTGCTGCAAGGGCCGGGGCGTGATCATCCACACCGAGCCGGTGCCGGAGAAGCCGCGAGGCGGGGCGGGGGAGAAGGTCAAGGCGGTCGCCTCGGCTGTCACCGCGCCGGCCGAGGAGAAGAGCGGCCGGCGCCGGGGCCGCAAGGCCGCCGCGGACAAGCCCGCCGGGGAGGCCGCGCCGGAGGCCGCAGCCGCGCAACCGCCGGCCGCCGAGGCGCCTGCCGCACCGGCCGCCCCGGAGCGGACCGTCGCCGAGGTGGTCGAGACCGACGACGACTACTACGACACCCAGGGCTACGACCTGTCCCGGTTCGAGACGGACACACCGGCCGCGCCGGCGGTCGCGGACAGCCAGGAGGGCGACTCGGCCCGGCTGGCCGCCGCCGACGACCCGGACGCGATCGGTGACGGCGACAACGACGACGACAGCGGCGCCCCGCGCCGGCGGGCGCGCCGTGGTGGCGCCCGGCGGCGTACCCGGCCGTGAGGCTCTGACCTGCTCGAACAGGACCCCTGAATCCGGACGCTATGGGTGGATTCAGGGGTTCTGTCGTGTCCGCCGGCCACCGGGAGGACGCGGACCGCGGGCCCGGTTTGGGGGCCGGGCCGGGTATGGCGTACGCTTGCCTGCGGCGCACTTTGGTGTGCCGAGTTCCCGCGTGCCCGCGCTGCCGGTGTCACGGCTCCCGGCGAGACGCCGTGGGAACGACCGCGAACGGTGTGACAGCCGACTGCGGTGGAATAGACGCCAGTAGCCTCAACGACAGGGAGTCCGCCTCCGATGTACGCGATCGTCAAGACCGGCGGCAAGCAGTACAAGGTCGCCGAGGGCGACGTGATCGAGGTCGAGAAGCTCGCCGGTGCCCCCGGCGACGCGGTGAAGCTCACCGCGGTGCTCCTCGTCGACGGTGACGACCTGGTGACCGACGCGGCGAAGCTCGCGAAGGTCGCGGTGTCCGGCGAGATCGCCGCGCACACCAAGGGCCCGAAGATCCGGATCCACAAGTTCAAGAACAAGACCGGCTACCACAAGCGCCAGGGTCACCGCCAGCCGCTGACCCAGGTCAAGGTGACCGGCATCTCCAGCGGGAAGTAGGTCGTCCTCCAATGGCTCACAAAAAGGGTGCGTCCAGCTCGCGTAACGGCCGTGACTCCGCGGCCCAGCGACTCGGCGTGAAGCGCTTCGGTGGTCAGGTCGTCAGCGCGGGTGAGATCCTCATCCGTCAGCGTGGCACCAAGTTCCACCCCGGTGACCTGGTCGGCCGTGGCGGCGACGACACGCTGTTCGCGCTGGCCGCCGGTTCGGTGCAGTTCGGCACCAAGCGCGGTCGCAAGACCGTCAGCATCGTGCCGCAGCAGTAGTTCTCCTGCGAAGCGGGCCGCGGACCTCGAGTCCCGGCCCGCTTCGCTTTTCCCCGTGCGGGGCGGACCCCGCTGGAAGGATTGGCGTCGTGACGACGTTCGTTGACCGGGTCGTCCTGCACATGCAGGCCGGCGACGGCGGGCACGGCTGTGTCTCGATCCACCGGGAGAAGTTCAAGCCGTTCGGCGGGCCGGACGGCGGCAACGGCGGCCACGGCGGCAGCGTGTCGCTGGTGGTCGACGCGCAGGTCACCACGCTGCTCGACTTCCACTTCCGGCCGCACCTGAAGGCCGAGAACGGCAAGGGCGGCGCCGGCTCGAACCGGGACGGCGCCAACGGCCGCGACCTGCTCATCAAGGTGCCGAACGGCACCGTCGTGCAGAGCCTCGACGGCGAGGTGCTGGCCGACCTGGTCGGCGTCGGCACCACGTTCGAGGCGGCTCGAGGCGGCCGGGGCGGGCGCGGCAACGCCTCACTGGCGAACGCCCGCCGCAAGGCGCCCGGCTTCGCCGAGCTGGGTGAGCCCGGCGACCGGCTCGACGTCGTGCTGGAGCTCAAGAGCGTCGCCGACGTGGGCCTGGTCGGCTTCCCCTCGGCCGGCAAGTCGTCGCTGATCTCGGTGATCTCCGCGGCCAAGCCGAAGATCGCCGACTACCCGTTCACCACGCTGGTGCCGAACCTGGGCGTGGTCCGGGTCGACAACCACACCTTCACCGTCGCCGACGTACCGGGCCTGATCCCTGGTGCGGCCAGCGGCAAGGGCCTGGGCCTGGAGTTCCTCCGCCACGTCGAGCGCTGCGCCGTGCTGGTGCACGTGATCGACACCGCGACGCTGGAGCCCGGCCGCGACCCGCTCGCCGACATCGACGCCATCGAGTCCGAGCTGTCCCAGTACGGCGGCCTGGCCGACCGGCCCCGGCTGGTCGCGCTCAACAAGGTCGACGTGCCGGACGGCAAGGACCTCGCCGACATCGTCCGCCCCGACCTGGAGGCGCGCGGCCTGCGCGTCTTCGACGTCTCGACCGCCACCCGCGAGGGCCTGCGCGAGCTGATGTACGCGATGGCGGAGCTGGTCGACCAGGGCCGCCGCGCCGCCCCGCCCGCCGAACCGACCCGGATCGTGATCCGCCCGAAGGCGGTCGACGACGCCGGCTTCACCATCGAGGCCGAGCCGGACGGCTCGTACACGGTGCGCGGCAGCCGGCCGGAGCGCTGGGTCAAGCAGACCAACTTCGACAACGACGAGGCAGTGGGCTACCTGGCCGACCGGCTGGCCCGCCTCGGCGTCGAGGAGAAGCTCGCCAAGGCCGGCGCGCAGGCCGGTGACCTGGTGCGCATCGGTGACCGGGAGTTCGACTGGCAGCCGACGCTCTACGCCGGTGTCGACTTCGTGCCCGGCAACCGGGGCACCGACGTGCGGCTGGAGGAGAAGTCGAACCGGCCGTCGGCGTCCGACCGGCTGGCGGCCCGCAAGGCCCGCCGGGTCCGGCCGGAGGACGAGGTCGAGGCCGCGCCTGCGGCGGAAGCGGACGCCGAGTAGCCGTTTCCGGGCCGGTGGCGGGAAACGTGCGCGAAATCCGGCCGATCTAGCGTACGGGCATGTTGATCGAGTCCCGTCCCGCCACCGATCCGGAGATCGCCGCGCTCGTCGTCGCCCAGCAGCGTGAACTGCGCGACGCGGACGGCGGGCTGGACGGGCAGGTCACGGTCGTGCACACCGACATCCACTACCTGGCCGCCGTGGTGGGCGGCCGGGCGGTCGGCTGCGGTGGGCTCCAGGCGCTCGACGCCGAGACCGGCGAGCTGAAGCGGATGTACGTGCGTCCGGCGTACCGGGGGCGGGGCATCGCCCGGCAGTTGCTGGTTGCGCTGGAGGAACTGGCGTTCCGGCACGGGCACCGCACGGTGTGCCTGGAGACGGGCACCTACCTGCCGGCCGCGATCGCGCTCTACCGATCAAGCGGTTACGAGCCGATCCCGGTGTACGGCGAGTACGTGGACAACCCGTACAGCGTCTGCTTCGCCAAGCGGCTGCCGGTGGCGGCCTGATCGGCGGCCTGACGCTCAGGCGCTGGTCTGCGCGTGCGGCGCGGTGACCGGCTTCGACTCCGGGCTGGCGTGCTGGCGCAGCACGACGCTGAGCAGGATCAGCACGCCGACGGCGAGGAACTCGCTCTGCCAGTTCTGCATCGACTGGAACCAGAAGTCGCTGGTGCCGAGGAACTGCCACGCGCTGATCGGGGCGGCGCCGCTCTCCAGCGTCTGCTCCTGGTTGTAGGCGGCCACGCCACCGAACAGGTGCCCCAGGAACGCGCCCCCGAAGATCATCAGGAGTGCGATGGCGAGACTGTTCCGGTAGACCACGAGCGGCAGCCCGCCGACGCGTACCGGCCACGGCGAGTCGGGGCCGGCGTGGTCGCGGTTGTCCTCCGGCCGGTCCGTCTGGTCCTCCGGCTTCGACTCGGCCGAGCCCTTCTGCACCAGGTACGCGGTGAGCAGCACGTAGCCGCCCATCTGGAGGAACTCCGACTCCCAGTTCTCGAACACCGCCTCGGCGAAGTGCCCGGTGCCGAGGTAGGCCCACCAGCTCAGCGGCTCGGCGCCGTACCGGCTCAGTTCCTCGTTGTGCACCTGCCAGCCGAAGACGCTCTGCAGCAGCAGGAAGACCAGGAACGCGCCGAGCATGGCGACCGAGAGCATGTTGTCGCGCAACCACCGTGGCATCGCCGGACCTCCTCGACCCGTTCGCGGTGGTCCTCCTGCCCGGCGACGGCCCGCGGCAAACGCCCGCTCGGCGTGTCGCGCCTGGTCAGGGGCGGTCGAAGGGTGCCTCCACCCGGGTGCCGGTGCCGAGGCTGTTGTTGAGCAGCAGGCCGGCGGCGAGCATGCCGAAACCGAGGACCAGGTGCAGCCAGTTGTCGGCGTCGTTCACCGGCACGAAGTTGGCAGCGGTGTCCCGGTCGATGGCGAACCCGTACAGCCACAGCACCAGGTAGAGCGCGCCGCCACCGGCCAGGAAGACCCGTGCCCCGGCCAGTCGCCGGGCCATCACCAGACCGACCAGCCCGAACAGCAGGTGCACCAGGTTGTGCAGCACCGACACCTGGAACACCCCGAGCAGCTTCGCCTCGGAGTGGTGCCCGGCGAACGTCAGCTCGCCGTAGTGCGTGGTGATGCCGGGAATGAAACCGAGCACGCCGATGAGCGCGAACAGGGCCGCCGCCGCGAGGGCGACCTTCTGCACCGCAGGCCGGGCGGTCGCGTGTTCGCGCAGGTCACGTGCCATCCCTGTCACCCCCGTGGAACTCGCCGCCGCCCGGGCGGGCGCGCACCCCATTGTCTGACCGGGGTGGGGCGCTCCCGCAGAGAATTCACGAATCAGGCATGGAGCCGTCGACCTGGGGTAGGGCGATTGTCACGCGGAAACAAATCCGCGTACCCCCCGAAGACACCCGCTGGGAACCACGAGCGGAAGGGACACCATGACTCAGGATCTTTCCCCCAGTTCGGCCACGTACCAGTCGACGAACGGTGGTGGTGGCGTACGTGACCAGGCCCGCCAGGTCGGCTCCGACGCCGCGAACGCGGGCGGCGCCGTGGCGCAGACCGCCAAGGAGCAGGGCCGGGAGGTGGTGGGCGAGGCCAAGCGGCAGGCCCGCGACCTCTACGGCGAGACCCGCAGCCAGGTCACCGCGCAGGCCGGTCAGCAGCAGCAGCGCGCCGCCAGCGGACTGCGCTCGCTCGCCGACGAGATGCGCACCATGGCGCAGCAGGGCGGCGGCTCCGGCCCGGTCACCGAGCTGGCCCACCAGGCGGCCGAGCGGGTGCACGGCGTGGCCGGCTGGCTGGAGCAGCGCGAGCCGGGCGACCTCCTCCACGAGGTGAAGAGCTACGCCCGCCGCAACCCGGGCACGTTCCTCGTCGGCGCGGCGTTGCTCGGCGTGGTCGCCGGACGGCTCACCCGCAACATCACCGCGCTCGGCGACGACAGCGCGGCGCGGCCGGCGTACGACCCGGACCGCACCGCCGTCATCCCGACCGCGCGTGAGATGCCGGACCAGGTGCCGCCGGGCGGCTACCTCGACCCGACGCCGGGCAGCTACGCCGAGCCGGACCCGGGCTACTCCGCGCCGGGCGCGACCTACCCGACCGGCGGCGCCCCGAACACCTGGGCCGACCCGGCAGGCGGCACCGGTCAGCCGCTGCCGCCGCCGGAGCGCACCGACCCGCTGCCGGGTGTCCCGTCGACCGGCGCTCCCCGCCCGTGACCGGCCGCACCGGCAGAAGGGAGGCGACGGCATGACCGTACCCACGCAGGACCCCGGCTATCAGGCGGCGGGTGCCCCGCCCCACGCCGACGAGGTGCGCGGCAGCTCGCTCGGCGACCTGATGCGTCAGGTCACCACTGACCTGTCCACGCTGATGCGCCAGGAGGTCGAGCTCGCAAAGGCGGAGATCCGCCAGGAGGGCAAGAAGGCGGGCAAGGCCGCCGGACTGTTCGGCGGCGCCGGCTTCGGCGGCTACATGGTGGCGCTCTTCGTCTCGATCGCGATCTGGCAGTTCCTCGACAACGTCATGGACTCCGGGCTGGCCGCGCTGATCGTGGCCGTCATCTGGGCCGCTGTCGCGGCGGTCCTGTACTCGATGGGCAAGAAGAACGCCGAGCGGATCCGCGGCCTGAAGCAGACGAACGACAGCGTGCAGCGCATCCCCGACGCGCTCAAGCCGCACCCGGAGGGAGTGACCCGATGAGCACCGATCCCGAGCAGATCCGCCGCGAGATCGAAGCCACCCGCAACAACCTCAGCTCGGACGTGGACGCCCTGGCGTACAAGGTCAGCCCGAGCCGCATCGTCGACGACCGCAAGCAGCGCGTCCGCAGCGCGCTGACGAACGTGAAGGACAAGGTGATGGGAACCGCATCGGATCTCGGCCACGGCACCGGCCACGCCGCCCACTCGGTGGGCGACCACGCCTCCTCGATGGCGTCCACGGTGGGCGACAAGGCGCAGTCCGCCGCCGCCACGGTGAGCGACGCCGCGCACCGGGCGCCGCAGGTGGTGCGGCGCAAGTCCGAGGGCAACCCGATCGCCGCCGGCGTGATCGCCTTCGGTGTCGGCATGCTGGTCTCCTCGCTGATCCCGGCCACCCGCCGCGAGCAGCAGGTCGCCGCGCAGGTCAAGGAGAAGGCCGCCGAGCACGGCGGGGTGGTGAAGGAGAAGCTGGGCGAGTTCGCCGGTGAGCTGAAGGACGAGCTGCGCGAACCGGCGCAGCACGCCGCCGAGTCGGTGAAGGCCACCGCGCAGGACGCCGCGCACACGGTCAAGGACGACGGCCGCGCCGCCGCCCAGGACGTCCGGCACAGCGCCGAGCAGGTGCGGTCCTGAAGGTCCGCGCCTCCCGTTAGGAAGGGCCCCTTTTCACCGCCCAGGCGATGAAAAGGGGCCCTTCCTTACACCTCGGCGCGCAACGGTGGTGGGGGCACCGCCCCGGTCTCCACCCAGAGCACCAGGTCGTCGGGGCGGCGCCGGGTCATCCGTCGGCGGAGAACCCGTGTGGAGTTGGCCGCCGTCCGCACCTGGGCGCCCGCGTAGGGCACCCCGCCGCGCAGCCGCCGGCCCACCGCCAGCCAGGCGCACAGCCCGCGTTCCAGCACCCAGGCGGGCGCGGCCAGGCTCGTGTGCGCCGGGAAGACCCGGGTGCCGCCGGCCCGCCGCCGGCCCAGCTCCGCCACTGCGACGGTCGCCAGCCCGGCCCGCAGCAGCAGCCCGGGCCGGCGGGTGGCGAGCGCGACAGCCGTCGCCGGCAGCACCGCCAGCGCGGCCAGCAGCCACACCGGCCGGGCCGTCTCGTCGTACGCCTGGCGGACGCGCTGCCCGAGGAAGTGCCCGACGGTGGGCGGCAGTCGTCGCACGTACAGCCACGCCGGGGTGGCGGTGCTGCCGCCGTACGCGCGCACGGTGCGGACCAGTTCCAGGTTCTCGAAGAGCACGTCGGGGTCGTAGCCGCCCATCGCCAGGAACGTGCTCCGCCGCACCGCGAGCGTGCCCGGCCAGTCCCCGCCGAACACGCGGGCCAGCAGCGTCCGGCCGGTGTCCCACCAGGCGTGCCAGGGCAGCGGTTCGAAGTGGTTCTGCGGCCGGACCAGGTCCATCCCGTCCAGCAGCTGGTGCACCGCGCACAGGGCCGCCCGGTCGTACCGCACGTCGTCGTCGGCGATCACCACGTGCTCGTGCCGGGCCAGCGCGACGCCGGTGAGCACGCCGAGCACCTTGCCGTTGCGCCCGCGCAGCGCCGGGTCCGGCGGTACGTGCCGGACCAGCCCACGCCAGGCGTCGGCGTGCCGGGCGAACAGATCCGGCGCCGATCCGTCCACCACCACCACGTCGACCCAGCGGCTCAGCTCGCGCAGGTACCCGGTCAGCTCGTCCAGGCCCTCGCCGTCGCGGGCGCGCAGCGGCAGGACGTACGCCATCGGCAGCCGGACCGGCGCGGACGCGGCGCCCTCGTCGTGCGGGTGTGCGGCGGCAGGTCGGTTCACGTCGCCTCCCCCTCGTGTCGGGTCACGCGACTTGCCCGGAATGCGGCTGCTGAAACCGTTTCGGGCGGGCTGTGTCGGGTAGCGCAGCCGGATACGGACGGTCCGAGTCGGAGGGAGACGTGATGCCCAGCAACGCGACGAGATGGACGCTGGCCGGCGCTGCCGCGGTGGCCGCGCTCGGAGTCACCCGGACGGTGGCCCGTCGGCGGCACCGGCACCAACCCGACCGGGAGGACGGCTGGTACGTGGTGCGCCGCGGGATCACCGTGAACCGGCCGGTGGACGAGGTGATCGGGTTCTGGACCGACCGGGAACGGCTCGACCGGGGGCTGGCCGAGTGGGCCACGCTGGAGCAGCTCGACGCGAACCGGTGGCGCTGTGTGGCGGCCGACCCGGCCGGCGGCGGCACCGAGTGGCGGGCCGAGATCACCGTCGACGGACCGGGCCGGTTGAGCTGGCGGGTCACCGACGGGCCGGTCGCCCAGCGCGGCCGGGTCGAACTGGCCGCCGCCCCGCAGGACCGGGGCACCGAGATCCGGGCCGAGCTGCGGTGGCGTTCCGGGCCGATCCGGCGGGCGGTCGGCCTCGTCGGCGGCAGCGACCCGGACCTGGGACTGCGCACGGCGCTGCGCCGGATCAAGTCGCTGGTCGAGACCGGCCAGGTGCTCGACACCCGGCACGACCCGTCCGGGCGCAGCCCGCGCCAGGAACGGGCGACGGACAAGGTACGCGAGAAGCTGATGGCGGGAGGACGACCGTGAGGGCGTTGTGCTGGGAGGGCGTCGGCAAGCTGGCCGTGCGGGACGTGCCGGAGCCGACCATCAGGTCCGGCGGCGACATCATCGTCAAGGTGCGCGCGAGCAGCGTCTGCGGCTCCGACCTGCACCTGATCAACGGTTACCTGCCGGCGATGCGCGAGGGTGACATCCTCGGCCACGAGTTCATGGGCGAGGTGGTCGAGACCGGCCCGGACGTGCGCCGGATCTCCGTCGGCGACCGTGTCGTGGTCGGATCCGTGGTGGCCTGCGGCTCGTGCTGGTACTGCCGCACCGAGCAGTTCTCGCTGTGCGACAACTCCAACCCGCAGCCGGTCTTCACCGAAAAGCTGTGGGGCCACTCGCCCGCGGGCATCCTCGGCTACTCGCACGCCGCCGGCGGCTACGCGGGCAGTCACGCCGAGTACATCCGGGTGCCGTTCGGCGACGTCGGCGCGTTCACCGTGCCGGACGGGGTGCCGGACGACTCGGTGGTGTTCGCCTCCGACGCGATGCCGACCGGCTGGATGGCCGCCGACTTCTGCAACCTCAAGGGCGGCGAGGTGGTGGCGGTCTGGGGTGCCGGTGGCGTCGGCCAGATGGCGGCCCGGTCCGCGCAGATCCTCGGCGCCGAGCGGGTCGTGGTCATCGACCGGCTGCCGGAGCGGCTCGCCACCGCGTCGCAGCGCCTCGGCGTGGAGACGATCAACTACGCCGAGACCGACGTGCTGGAGGCGCTGCGGGAGATGACCGCCGGGCGCGGCCCGGACGCCTGCATCGAGGCCGTCGGCATGGAGTCGCACGACGTCGGCCCGGTCTACGCGTACGACAAGGCCAAGCAGACGGTACGCGCACAGACCGACCGCCCCACCTCGGTCCGGCAGGCGATCATGGCGGCCCGCAAGGGCGGCACGGTGAGCATCGTCGGCGTGTACGGCGGTCTGGTGGACAAGTTCCCGCTCGGCGCGGCCATGAACAAGGCCCTGGTGCTGCGGATGGGGCAGATGCACGCCCAGCGCTACATCCCGATGCTGCTGGACCGGGTAGCGGCCGGCGAGATCGACCCCGGCTACCTGGCCACCCACCCGATGTCGCTGGAGCAGGGCGCCCGGGGTTACGAGATCTTCGAGAAGAAGGAGGACGGCTGCCTGCGTACCGTGCTGCACCCGCAGGCCGCCTGACCGTGCCAGGGGTGCGCCCGGTTCAGCGCAGCGGGCGTACCCCACCGGCCGGGCGTGCGCCGTCGGCCGGGCGTACCCCGTCGAGCACCAGGCCGCCGGGCGGCAACGCCGGCATGGCGCCGAGGTCGAGCGCCAGGTCCTGCGGCGGTACGCGGTAGCTCATCGCGCCGGTCAGGTTCGTCACCGCCCGTTTCATCAGCTCGATCGTGATCCACTCACCGGCGCAGCGGTGGCCGGTGAAGTGGTCGCCGCCGCCCTGCGGGACCAGGCCGAACGGGTCGTCGCGCCAGCCCACGAAGCGCTCCGGGCGGAACCGTTCCGGCTCCGGCCACACGTCGGGGTGGTGATTGGTGCCGTACAGGTCGAGCAGCACCCGCCGGCCCTGCGGGAACGCGTACCCGCGCCACTGGAACGAGCGGCGGACCCGGGCCGCGGCGACCGGGAAGAACGGGTAGTAGCGGCGTACCTCCTGCACGAACTGCTCGGTCGCGGCGTCATCGCCCGGTAGCCGGTCCCGCCAGTGCGGGTGGTCGTGCAGCGCCAGCGCGGCGAAGACCACGTACCGGTCCACCGCGACGGTGGGGCGCAGCACGTTCAGCAGCTCCACAGCGGCGATCCGGCGCGGCAGCGGCAGCCCTCGTTCGTCCCGGTGCCCGGCCACCACCGCCAGTGCGCTGCCCTCCGGGGCGGATACCGCGCCCGCGCGTACCCGCTCGATCAGCTCGCCGGCCCAGCGTTGCGCGTGCCGGCGGCCGCGCCGTCCGCGCCAGTGCCGGGGGCCCACCGCGGCCGGCGCCTCGATCATGGCGTGCATCTCGGCGGTGCGGCGCGGCACGTCTGCCTCGGCCAGCGGAACCCCGGCCCAGGCCCAGACCGTACGGGTCAGGATCCGGCCCACCTCGTCGTAGAGCACCACCGGGCCGTCCTGCGCCCAGACCGGGATCCGGGCCTGCCACTGCTCGTCGAAGATCTCCCCGAGGCGGCGGATCGCGGCCGGCGTCATGATCGACATGAACATCGCCTTGCGGACCTGGTGGGCCTGCCCGTCGAGGCCCTGCACGCCGCCGACGCCGGTGAGCGTGCGCTGCCCGCGCATCGGCATGGCGCCGCGCCGGACGAACCGCTCCTCGTCGTAGAACAGCTCGGCTGCTTCCCGGCCGCGCAGGCAGATCGTCGGCTCCAACAGCAGCCGGGTCTGGAAGACGTCGCTGCCGAGGCGGTCGCAGCGGGAGCCGACGAAGCGGTAGCCCTCCCGGAGGAACGCCAGCGTGCTGTCCGGGCTCCGGTCGCTCGGCATGGTGCTCATCTCGGCTGCTCCTGACGCGGTTCGGCGGCGCTGCCTACCTACCCGGGCCGACGCGGCCGAACCCTCCATTCCAGCAGCTCCGGCCCCCTGGGGGAGGGGCCGGCCACGCGGGCGGGCGCTGGCCCCTCCCCGGGCCCGGAAAAGCTGGTTGGCTCGGGTTCGCGGACCGGCGGCGACCGGCCCGCCGCCCGCCGGCGCGACGTCCGGGGGCGTCATCGACGACGGGGGAGGGTACCGATGCGTGACGACAGGGCGGCACGACGGCACCGCGAGGCACCGGCCCGGCTGCGCGGCGACGGCCGCGACGGGCCGCTGATCGGCACGCCCCGGCGCGCCGCCGCCCGCCCGCCGCGCTACTTCACCGTGCACCTGGGCTTCGCCGCCGACGATCCGGCGGTCGCGCGCGAGCACGCCGTGGCGTACGCCGAAGCGCTCGGCCTGCTCCGCCCGGAGCTGGCGCTCGCCGCGGCGGCGCTGTCCCCGGCGGACGCCTGGCACCGCGCCGAGCGGCTGTTCTGCGACGCCGCCGGGCCCGACGGCGAGCGCTGCGCCGACGTGGCCGGTCACCCCGGCTTCCACCACGCGCCCGGCCCGGGCGGGCTCGGCTGGGGCGACGGTGACTGAGGTGCGCTCAGTCCAGGTCGAACTCGCCGTCCTGGGCGCCCGCGACGAACGCGTCCCATTCGGCCTGGGTGAAGACCAGCACCGGCCCGTCCGGCTCGGCGGAGTTGCGCATACCGATCAGGTCGTCGACGAAGGCCACTTCGACCGCTCCCTCGGAGGTGTCGCCCTCAGCCCGCTGCCAAACCGCCCGGGAGAGGTCGAAATCGCCCTTGGGGTGCTGACCCATCGCTGCTCCTCCATCGCCATGCGTAACGAGGCGGCCCGAGCGGACCACATCGGGCAGGATAAGCGGATGCCGAGCCTCACCCGTGCAGAGGCGACCGCGCGCCGCGCGTCGATCACCGTCGAGTCCTACGATGTGGACCTCGACCTGACCGGCGACGCCGAGCGGTTCCGCTCCGCCGTCACCATCCGGTTCCGGGCCACCCCCGACGCCGAGACCTTCGTCGACGTCAAGCCGCGCCGACTCCTCGCCGCCCGCCTCAACGGCAACGACCTCGACCCGGCCCTGCTCGCCGGCGACCGGCTGCCGCTGACCGGCCTGGCCGAGGACAACACGCTCACCGTCGAGGCCGAGATGGCCTACTCCAACACCGGCGAGGGGCTGCACCGTTTCGTCGACCCGGCCGACGGCGAGACCTACCTCTACGCGCTGTCCTTCCTGGACGACGGGCCGCGCATCTTCGCCGCGTTCGACCAGCCCGACCTGAAGGCCCCGGTGACGCTGACCGTCACCGCGCCGCCGGAGTGGACCGTCGCCGCCAACGGGCCGCTCGCCGACCGGCCCGCACCGGGGCGCTGGGAGTTCGCCACCACCGAGCCGCTGGCCACCTACTTCGTCTCGCTGATCGCCGGGCCCTGGCACGTGCTGCGCGCCGAACACGACGGCATCCCGCTCGGCCTCTACTGCCGGCGTTCGCTCGCCGAGCACCTGGACGCCGACGCCGAGGAGATCCTCACCGTCACCCGGCAGTGCCTCGACCGCTTCCACGAGCTGTTCGCCGAGCGCTACCCGTTCGGCAAGTACGACCAGGCGTTCGTGCCCGAGTTCAACGCCGGCGCGATGGAGAACCCGGGCCTGGTCACGATCCGCGACGACTACGTCTATCGCTCAGCGGTCACCGACACCCAGCGGGAGCTGCGCGCCACCACCATCGCCCACGAGATGGCGCACATGTGGTTCGGTGACCTGGTCACCATGAGCTGGTGGGACGACCTGTGGCTCAACGAGTCCTTCGCCGAATACCTGGGCACCCGGGTCACCGCCGAGGCGACCCGGTTCGACCGGGCGTGGACCACGTTCGCGAGCCACCGCAAGGCCTGGGGCTACACCGCCGACCAGCGTCCCTCCACCCACCCGGTGGCGCCGGAGGAGGTGGCAGACGCCGCACAGGCGCTGCTGAACTTCGACGGCATCTCGTACGCCAAGGGCGCCAGCGTGCTGCGCCAGCTCGTCGCCTGGCTCGGTGACGAGGCGTTCCTGGCCGGGCTGAACGCGCACTTCGCCGCGCACCGGTTCGGCAACGCGACGCTCGCCGACCTGCTGGCCGCCCTGGGTACGGCGAGCGGCCGCGACCTGGACGGCTGGGCGGAACGCTGGCTGCGCCGCGCGCAGGTGAACACGCTGCGGGTCGACACCGCCGTGGACGCCGACGGGCGGTGGACCGACGTGGCGATCGTGCAGACCGCCCCGGCGAGCCACCCGGTGCTGCGGCCGCACCGCATCGGTGTGGCCCACCACACCGCGGACGGCCCGGCGTACCGGTTCGAGGTCGACCTCGACCCCGACGCCGACGGCGGCCGGACGCCGCTGCCCGAGCTGGTCGGACGGCCCGCCACCGGGCTCGTGCTGCCGAACGCCGGTGACCTGACGTTCGCGAAGATCCGCCTCGACCCGGCCTCGGCGGACGCGGTGCCGCTGCTGCTGCCGGGGCTCGACGACTCGCTGGCCCGGGCGCTGCTCTGGGCCGAGACGCTTGACGCGGTCACCGACGGCGAACGGCCGGCCGGCGCGCTCGCCGGGCTGATCGCGGCGGCGCTGTCCGCCGAGACCGAGGTGACGATCGTCGAGGACGTGCTGCTGCTCAGCCGCCGGCTGATCGACCGCTACCTCGACCCGCTCGCCCGGGCCGCGGCGCTGGTGCGGGTGGCGACCGCATGTGGGGCGCTGCTCGACTCGGCGCCCGCGGGTGGCTCCCTGCAACTGGCGGCGGCGCGGGGTCTGATCGGCGCGACAACCGACACCGCCATGCTGACCGGCTGGCTCGCCGGCAAGGACGTGCCGCCGGGTCTGGCGGTCGACGCCGACCTGCGCTGGGCGGTGCTGCGCCGACTCGTGGTGCTCGGGGCCGCCGGTGCGCCGGAGATCGACGCCGAGGCCGACGCCGACCGCAGCGCCACCGGCGCCGAGCAGGCTGCCGCGTGCCGGGCCGCGTTGCCCGACGTCGACGCGAAGCGGGCCGCGTGGGAGATCGTCACGCGCAGCACCGAGCTGTCGAACCGGCTGGTCGAGGCGACCGCCGAGGGCTTCTGGCAGCCCGAGCAGGCCGAGCTGACCGCCGGGTACGTGGAGCGCTACTTCACCGACATGCCGGCGGCGGCGCGGCTGCGTACCGCGTGGGTGGCCGACGCGGTCACAGTGGCCGCGTACCCCCGCTACGCCGTGTCGCAACCCACCCGGGAGATGGCCGCGGCGCTGCTGGCCCGCGACGACCTCACGCCCGGCCTGCGGCGATGGGTGACGGACCTGGACGACGACATGCGCCGGGCGCTGGTGGCCCGGACGGCGGTGGCCGCCGCGTCGGCCTGACCGGGGCACGCCGGGCGGGGCCCACCCGCCCGGCGTGGCCGACCCCGCCCGAGCCCGCCCGCCGCGCGGCCTACGATCGCGGGGTGGAGGAAGACATCCGGCGGGTCGGCATCATGGGCGGCACGTTCGACCCGATCCACCACGGGCACCTGGTGGCGGCGAGTGAGGTGGCCGACCGGTTCGGTCTGGACGAGGTCGTGTTCGTGCCGACCGGGCAACCGTGGCAGAAGGCGGAGGAAGCTGTCACCCCGGCCGAGGACCGCTACCTCATGACGGTGATCGCCACCGCCTCCAACCCGCGCTTCCAGGTGAGCCGGGTCGACATCGACCGGGGCGGTCCCACCTACACCGTCGACACGCTGCGCGACCTGCACGCCGAGTACGGCCCGAAGGCCCAGCTGTTCTTCATCACCGGCGCGGACGCCCTGGAACGCATCCTCTCCTGGAAGGACCTGGACGAAGCGCTCGAACTGGCCCACTTCATCGGCGTGACCCGGCCCGGTTTCGAACTCACCGACAAGCACCTGCCGGCCGACTCGGTGAGCCTCGTGCAGGTGCCCGCGATGGCGATCTCCTCGACCGACTGCCGCGCGCGGGTCGCCCGGGGAGAGCCGGTGTGGTACCTGGTGCCCGACGGTGTGGTGCAGTACATCGCGAAGCGGCGTCTTTACCAGCGGTGATTCGCCCCTGTGTGTCCCGGTTCATGCCTGAAATCGACCAGAACTGACAAGTCGCCGCACCGCCGGGTGTGAGACGCTTGGAGGGTCGCACGGTTGATCGAAGGAGAACGGTGACAGTTTCCGAACGCGCGCACGAGCTGGCGATGGCCGCCGCCCAGGCCGCGGCCGACAAGAAGGCACAGGACATCGTCATCATCGACGTGGGCGACCAGCTCGCGATCACCGACGCGTTCCTGCTGGCCGCCGCTCCGAACGAGCGTCAGGTCCTCGCCATCGTCGACGCCATCGAGGAGCGCCTGCTGGAGCTGCCGGAGAAGGCCAAGCCGGTGCGCCGCGAGGGCGAGCGGGGTGGCCGCTGGGTGCTGCTCGACTACGTCGACATCGTGGTCCACGTCCAGCACACCGAGGAGCGCGAGTTCTACGCCCTCGACCGGCTCTGGAAGGACTGCCCGCAGATTCCCTTCGAGGACCGCGACCTGGCCGACTCGGCCGCCGGCACCGCCACCGCCGAATGACCCGCCTGATCGTCTGGCGGCACGGCAACACCGACTGGAACGCCGGAAGCCGCGTCCAGGGCCAGACCGACGTGCCGCTCAACGACCTCGGCCGGGAGCAGGCACGTGCCGCCGCGCCGGTGCTCGCCGCGCTGCGCCCGGACGCGATCGTCGCCAGCGACCTGCGCCGGGCCGCCGACACCGCCGCCGCGCTCGCGGCGCTGACCGGGCTACCGGTCCGCTCCGACGCCCGGCTGCGCGAACGGCACTTCGGCCAGTGGCAGGGCCTCACCCTGACCGAGGCGGCCGAGCGGTTCCCCGACGAGTACGCCCGCTGGCGGGCCGGCGACCCCGACCCCGGCGCCGGCATCGAGCCCCTGGGCGACCTGGGCGCCCGGCTCGGCGCCGGGTTCCAGGACGCCGCAGGCCTCGCCGTCGGCGGCACCGTCGTGGTGACCACGCACGGTGGCGGCGCCCGGCAGGGCGTCGGGCACCTGCTCGGCTGGGACCACACGGTGCTGCGCAGCCTCGGCTCGCTGGCGAACTGCCACTGGACCGAACTGCGCCACGACGACGTGCGGGGCTGGCACCTGCGCGCGCACAACGTCGGCCTGATCACCCAGCCGGCGCTCACCGACGCGGTCTGACACCTCCGGCCCCGGCACGTCACAGCGCCATCGGCTAGCGTGCCGGTCATGCCCGTCGCGGTCGTCACCGACTCCACCGCCTACCTGCCCCCCGACCTGATCCGCGCACGCGGCCTCACAGTCGTCCCGCTCACAGTCGTGCTCAACGGCGCGGAAGGACTGGAGGGCGTCGAGACCTCCCCGGCCGACGCCACCCGCGCGCTGAGCGGCCGGCGGGTCTCGGTGAGCACGTCCCGGCCCGCGCCCGAACAGTTCGCGCAGGTCTATCGCAGATTGCTCGCCGAGGGCGCCGACGGCGTGGTGTCGGTGCACCTGTCCGCCGAGCTGTCCGGCACCGTCGAGGCCGCCCGGCTGGCCGCCGCCGAGGTCGGCGACGACCGCGTCACGGTGGTCGACAGCCGATCCACAGGCATGGGCCTCGGCTTCCCGGCGCTCGCCGCCGCTGCGGCCGCCGCGCAGGGCGCCGACCTGACCGGGGTACGCGACGCGGCGCTGGACGCGGTCACCAGGACCACCATCTACTTCTACGTCGACACGCTGGAGTTCCTGCGCCGGGGCGGCCGGATCAACGCGGCCGAGGCGCTGCTCGGCACCGCCCTCTCGGTCAAGCCGATCATGCACATGCCGGACGGCGCGATCGTGGTGAAGGACAAGGTCCGCACCGCCAGCCGGGGCGTGGCACGCCTGGTCGACCTCGCCGTCGAGGCAGCAGGTGACGCCCAGGTGGACCTCGCCGTGCACCACCTCGCCGCGCCGCAACGCGCCGAGCAGTTGCTGACGGCGCTGACCGAGCGGCTGGGCGATCGCCTGCACGACACGTACGTCACCGAGGCCGGAGCCGTCGTCGCCGCGCACGCCGGGCCCGGGCTGGCATGCGTGGTGGTGCACCGCCGCACCCCATAGGGTGGCCGGATGAGCGCTCTGTCGTACGTCGTCACCGGCGGCGGGCGCGGCGTCGGACGGGCCGTCGTCGAACGGCTGGCCGCAGACGGCGGCACAGTGGTCGTGGTCGAGCGGGACACCAGCGCGCTGGACTGGCTGGCCCGCCACCCGCTCGCCGACCGGCTGCACGCCCTGACCGGCGACGCCGGTGACGAGGCGGTCACCGGCCGGGCCGCCGACCGCGCCGAGGCACACGCGCCACTGGCCGGCTGGGTCAACAACGCCGCCGTCTTCCGCGACGCCGACCTGCACCGCGCGCCCGCGAGCGAGGTCGTCGACCTGATCGCGCTGAACCTGCGCCCCGCCGTGGCCGGGGCCGCGACCGCCGTACGCCGGTTCCTGGCCGCACGCACCGGCGGCGCGATCGTCAACGTCTCATCCCACCAGGCCCGCCGGGCGGTGCCGGGGGCACTGCCGTACGCCACCGCCAAGGCCGCGCTGGAGGGGCTGACCCGGGCGCTCGCCGTCGACTACGGTCCGCGCGGGATCCGCGCCAACGCGGTCGCGCTCGGGTCCATCCACACCGAACGGCACGCCGCCTACCTGGCCGGACTCGACCCGGCCGGGGTGGAGCACGTCGACGCGGAGATGGCCCGGCTGCACCCGCTCGGCCGGATCGGGCGTACCGACGAGGTGGCCGAGGTGGTCGCGTTCCTGCTCTCCGACCGCGCCTCGTTCGTCAACGGCGCGACGGTGCCGGTCGACGGTGGGCGGGCCGCGCTCGGGCTGGACCCGGAGGCACGCTGAGCTTCGCCTTCCGGCCGCCCTAGCACAGTCAGGGCTTGATCGGGCTCCTGTCCACAGCGCGCTGGCTGTCCACAGGTGGGAGTTCACCGGCCGACGGTCGACGAGCCGTCGCCGTAGCGTCCCGAGCCGTGCCAGACGACCAGGAAACGACGGTACGGCGGCGGCTCGCCCGGCTGTTCGGGTTCACGGATGCCGTCGCTGTTCCGTCGATCCGCGCCGGCCGGCTGGGGGAGTCCGGCCATCGAGCCGGAGAGGCCCAGCCCGGCCCGGATCTCGTCGAGCAGGGCGGCCGGCCGGCGCGGTCCTCCTGGCCGCCCGGCTTTTCCCTGCCCGGGCCGGACGGTGCCGTGCCGATCTTCACCGGCGGGTCCGGCGCGAGCCTCGGGGATGCCCCTGGCCGGGCCGGCACCCGCGACCCACAGCCGCCGGGCGAGCAGGACGCCGGTCCGCCTGCTCGGCGTCGGCCCGGTGCCCGAGGGCGGCTCGGGCGTGGGCCGGACGAGATCGAGCCGGGTTTCGGGCTGCGCCCCGGATTCCCGGAGCGCGACGGCGGGCGGGAGCATCCGTTCGGGGCTGATCCGGCCTCCGACGATTCGGACGCCGACGGCACAGGCGACGCTCCGGGATCCGGGCGTGGGCTCGCGTCGCGGCTGCCCGGTCCTGGGGCGTTCGATCCCGGCCGCCGGGGTGTACGCGCGCTCGCGGCGGTGGCCGCAGTGGTGGTCCTGGTGGCCGCCGTCTGGGCGTGGCGCGCGCGTCCCAGCGCCGAGCCCGTAAAGCCCGTCACGGCGTCCTCCGAGGCGCCGGTGAGCGCGGCGACCGAAGCGGCTCCCGGAGCGCCGGTGGCGGTCGGCTCACCCGGTCAGGTGGTCGTCGCGCTCGCCGGCAAGGTCCGGCGTCCCGGCCTGGTCCGCCTGCCGGCCGGCGCGCGGGTGGCCGACGCGATCGAGGCGGCCGGCGGCGCGCTGCCCGGCGTCGACGTGGCGCTGCTCAACCCGGCCCGCAAGGTCACCGACGGGGAGCTGATCCTGGTCGGCGTCACCGCCCCACCCGGGCAGGCCGCGGCTGGTGGTGGTGCACCGGGTGGCTCGGCGGCACCTGCGGGCCCGGTCAACCTGAACACCGCCACGCTGGCCCAGCTCGACGCGCTGCCGGGCGTCGGCCCGGTGCTCGCCCAGCGGATCCTCGACCACCGGGACCGCAACGGCGGGTTCCGGTCCGTGTCCGACCTGCGGCAGGTCGACGGCATCGGCGACGCCCGGTACGAGCAGCTCAAAGAACTGGTGACGGTGTGACCGCCGGACGCGGGCCACGCCCCGCGCCCCTCGACGGTGACGTGGCCGGCCGCGACGTGCCCGACCTGCGGCTGGCCGGGCTGGCGGTGGCGGCCTGGCTCGCCGCGTTGGCCGGGCTGCACCTGAGTGTCCGGTCGAGCGTGTGGGTGGCCGCCGTCGCCGCCGCGCTCGCCCTGCTCACGGGCCTGCACCTGGCCGGCGTGCTCGGCCGGCCGGGCGTGACGGCCAGCCGCTACGGCTGGATCGCGGTCGCCGTACTGCTCGGCGTCCTCTGCGGGGCGGCGGCCACCGGCGCGCGGGTCGCGGTCCGCGACGCCGCCCCGGTCCGCGCGCTCGTCGCCGACAGCGCCCCGGTCACTGCCGAGCTGGTGCTGCGCGACGATCCCCGCCCGATACGCGGCGCGCCCGGCCGGCAACCGATGCTGTTGGTCCGCGTGGATCTGATCCAGCTCACCGGCCCCGGCGGCGCCCGCGTCACCGGCCCGGTACGCGCCCTGGTGCTCGCCACCGACCCGGCCTGGCGTCCACTGCTTCCCGGCCAGCGTGTCACCAGCCGGGGGAGGCTGGCCGCCCCGCGCGGCGGTGACCTGACCGCCGCCGTGCTCTCCACCGCCGAACCGCCCACGCTGCGCGGCGACGCGTCGTGGCCGCAACGGGCGGCGGGGGTGCTGCGGGCCGGGCTGCAACGGGCCTGCGAGCCGCTGCCCGACGCGCCGGGCGGGCTGCTGCCGGGTCTGGTGGTGGGCGACACCAGCCGGCTGCTGCCGGAGGTGGAGGAGGACTTCCGGGCCACCGGGATGACGCACCTCAACGCGGTGTCCGGGTCCAACGTGGCGATCGTCGTGGGAGCGGTGCTGCTGCTGGCCCGCTGGGCGCGCGCCGGTCCGCGTACCGCCGCCGTGCTCTGCGTCCTCGCGCTCGTCGGGTTCGTCATCCTGGTGCGGCCATCGCCGAGCGTGGTGCGTGCCGCCGCGATGGGCGCGATCGGGCTCGCCGCGCTCGCCGCCGGGCGGTCCCGGTCGGCACTGCCGGCGCTCGCCGCCGCTGTCACCGGGCTGGTCCTGTACGACCCGGACCTCGCGGGCGACCCGGGTTTCGCGTTGTCGGTCTGCGCCACCGGGGGACTGCTGCTGCTCGCGCCGGGATGGCGGGACGCGTTGCGGCGACGGGGTGTACCGGCCGGGCTGGCGGAGGCGCTCGCGGTGCCGGCCGCTGCGCAACTGGCCTGCGGCCCGGTGATCGCCGGGCTGTCCGCGACGGTGAGCCTGGTGGCGGTGCCGGCGAACCTGCTCGCGGTGCCGGCCGTCGCGCCGGCCACCGTGCTCGGCGTGCTGGCGGCGGTGCTGTCGCCGGTGTGGCCGGGCGGTGCGGAGTTCCTGGCCTGGCTGGCGAGCTGGCCGGCGCGCTGGCTGGTGGCGGTCGCCGCGTACGGGGCGGACCTGCCGGCCGGGAACCTGCCGTGGGCGGGCGGGGTGGCAGGAGCCCTGCTGCTGGCGGCGGTGAGTGTGGCGCTGCTGCTCGCCTTCCGGCGACGCCGGGCGCGGCGGCTGATCGCTGTCGTCGTGGTGGCGGTGGTGCTGGGTGCGGTGCCGATCCGGCTGCTCGCCTCGGGCTGGCCGCCGCGCGGCTGGGTGGTGGTGGCGTGCGCGGTGGGGCAGGGGGACGCGGTGGTGCTGCCGGTCGCCGCCGGCCGGGCCGTCGTGGTCGACGCCGGCCCGGAGCCGTCCGGCGTGGACGCATGCCTGCGCCGCCTTCGCGTACGCGAGGTGCCGCTGCTGGTGGTCAGCCACTTCCACGTCGACCACGTCGGCGGTGTGGCCGGGGTGTTCCGCGGCCGGCGGGTGGGTGCGGTGGTGGGTCCGTCCTGGTCCGAGCCGCCCTTCGGTGTCGCCCAGGTACGCGAGGCGGCCCGCGGGGCCGGTGCGCCGCTGACCCCGGTGCAGGCGGGCTGGCGGTGGTCAGCGGGCGCGGTGGACCTGGTCGCGGTCGGGCCGCCGTACCCGCTGCGGGGCAGCCGGTCGGATCCGAACAACAACTCGCTGGTGCTGGCCGCCACCGTGGGCGGGGTACGGATCCTGCTCACCGGTGACGCCGAGACGGAGGAGCAGCGGGCGATGCTGGAGACCACACCGGCCGCCGCGATCCGGGCCCACGTGCTGAAGGTCGCCCACCACGGGTCCGCGTACCAGGCGCCGGAGTTCCTGGCCGCGGTGCGTCCGGCGGTGGCGCTGGTGAGCGTGGGCGTCGGCAACGACTACGGGCACCCCAACGCCGGGTTGCTGGACCGGCTGACCCGGGCTGGTGCGCGGGTGCTGCGTACCGACACCGACGGGGACGTCGCGGCGGTCCGGGTGGATGCCGGCCTCGCAGTGGTGAAACGCGGCGCCGAGTCGGGACCGCCACGCTGAACCAGGGGAATCTTGTTGCGATAGATGGGGAATCAAGTCAAATGTCTGGATTTGCGCTGTGTGCGGGCTGCGCCGTCACAGTCCCCGATGAGCAGGCCCGGCCGGGTCGGAGGGCGTGCGAGTATGGGCGACGTGACCCCCGCCGACCTGCCTCCTATTGTGCTCGTCCTCGGCGACGAGGAGCTGCTCGCCACGCGAGCGGTCACCGAAGCCGTCGCCCGGGCCCGCGAGGTCGACCCCGACGTGGACGTACGGGAATACCAGGCCGGCACGCTCACCGTCGGCGAGATCGCCGAGATGCTCAGCCCGTCGCTGTTCGGCGGTCGCCGGGTGCTCGTGCTCCGCTCCGGGCAGGACGCCCGCAAGGACCTGTCCACAGCGCTGCTCGCGTACGCGAAGAACCCCGACCCGGACGTGCAGCTCGTGGTGCTGCACCTGGGCGGGGCCAAGGGCAAGGCGTTCGCCGACGGTCTACGGGCTGCGGGCGCCACAGTGGTGCCGGCGGTGAAGCTGAAGGGCGACCGGGAGCGGGCCGCCTTCGTGCGGGACGAGATCCGCCGCATCGGCGGCAAGTGCACGCCCGACGCGGCCGACGCCCTGGTCGCCGCCGTCGGGAACGACATGCGCGAGCTGGCCGCCGCCTGCTCGCAACTGGTCGCCGACACCGACGGGCGGATCGGCGCGGACACCGTCGCCCGCTACTACCGGGGGCGGGCCGAGGTCACCGGCTTCACCGTCGCCGACGCGACGATGGTCGGTGACGTACCAGGTGCGCTGGAGGCGCTGCGATGGGCGCTGCACGTCGGCGTCGACCCGGTGCCGATCGCCGACGCGCTGGCCGACGGCGTACGGACCGTCGCCCGGGTCGCCGCCGCAGGGCGGGGCAGCGCGTTCCAACTGGCGAAGACGCTCGGCATGCCGGCCTGGAAGATCGAGAAGGCCCAGGTACGCGCCCGGGGCTGGACGCCGGAGGGCCTGGTCGAGGCGATGCGGGTGGCGGCCGAGTGCAACGCGGCGGTCAAGGGCGGCGCCGACGACCGGGCGTACGCGCTGGAGCGGGCCGTGTTCTCGGTGGCCGCGGCCCGGCAGGGCGGCGCCCGGTGACCCGAGCGTGGTCGACGGTGCCCACGGACGAGGAGCGGTACCGCCCGCTCTACGCCCGGGTGCTGGGGCTGCGTTTCGTCAACCCGGGTGGGGTGCTCTGCTTCCTGTTCTTCGAGGGCGCGGTGGCGCTGGCCGTCCTGCTCGCGCTCGCCGAACTGGTGAGCTGGTGGGCGGTGCTGGTGCTGCCGATCGCGGTGGCCGCGATGGTCAAGCTCAACGACGTGGTGGCCGAGATGGTCGTCCGCACCGCGGCGCAGGTGCCCGAGCAGGAGCGGGATCGCTTCCGCCGCCAGATGGAGCCGGTGGTCGGCCGGGCCCGGGTGCCCACGAGCGCCCGTGCGTTGCCGGGCGGCGCGACGAGCATCGGGTCGCTGCCGCGCGGCGCGGCGAGTTCCCGTGCGTTGCCCGGCGGCGTGACCGCGGATTCCCGGGGCGTCCGCTACCACCATCCGCAACGCGTGACATTCGACCGCCCGAACGAGCGATAGCCGCAGCCACCGGGGTGCGCTCTCCCGCCGCCTCGCGCTGCGCCCTCCAGAGGCCCGGCGCTGCGCCTCCCGACACCGCGCCCCGCGCTCTCCGGACGCCCCGCGCTTTCCCGCCGGACCGACCGCCGAAGCCGCCGCCGGGGGCCCGATCACTCCGTAGATCTTGGTACGAAATGGCCCCCAGAGGGGCCGAAATCTTCCAAGATCTCCGCGCGCGGCGCGCGACGGGGGAGTGCGGACAGGCGGAAGCCCCGTGGGCTCGTGGCCCCGGGGCTTCCGGTGGAATCTGTAGCGCTGGTCAGGCAGAGAACGAGGCGACGCGCTTGGCGATCGCCGACTTCCGGTTGGCCGCCTGGTTCGAGTGGATGACACCCTTGCTGGCAGCCTTGTCCAGCTTGCGGGTGGCCTCACGCATGAGCACGGTGGCCTTCTCGGTGTCGCCCGCCTCGGCAGCCTCGTGGAACTTCCGGATGGCGGTCTTCAGCGACGACTTGACCGACTTGTTACGCAGCCGGCGCTTCTCGTTCTGCCGGTTGCGCTTGATCTGGGACTTGATGTTCGCCACGCGACAGCCTCGTCTTGATAGCTCGGGTTGGTCTGCTTTCGCGCACGACGAGCATGCGTCATCGCCGCGCGAAAAGCCAGGCTACCAGGTCGGCCCCGGACGAGCCAAAACGCCTCCGGCCGGGGCCCACCCGACCCTCGTCACCAGCATGCCGCCGCACTCATGGACGCCGCCAGGCCGACCGGCGTTCCCAGGCTGGTTGGGCGGCGCGCCAGTTCGGGGAGGTGGCGGGGTCAGAGCCCGTGTGATGCCGCCTTTTCCCCGTGCTGGTGTGGATCAAGGGTGAGGGTCGGTGGACTGATTCGCCAGTTCGGGGAGGTGGCGGGGTCGGGGGCAGTGTGATGTGACCACTTCCCCGTGCTGGTGTGGATCAAGGAGGCGGTGGGATGCGGCCGCCTTGCCGAACCGGGGTGGATCACGGGGAACCGGCGGGGTGGGGCCGGCTCGCGGACCAGGTTGCTTGTTGACATGGCTGTCCCTCGTCAGTCAGGACCAGCCCTGCCGCTCGGCCAGCCAGCCGAGCGCCTGCTCCCCGCTCCACAGCTGGTGGGCGCGCAGGTGCGGGGAGGCGTTCGACGGTCCGGCGGCGGCACCGGTCAGGAAGTACCCGGCCAGTGCGGCGAGCGTCACGTCCAGCGCGTCGGCCGGCGCTCCCGCCGTCGCCGGGTGACCGGCGAACGCGGCGTCCGCGTCCAGGCCGCCGGCGTACGCGGTGAGCAGCAGCCCGGCCAGGTCGAACCAGGCCGGCCCGTGGCAGAGCCAGGGCCAGTCGCACAGCCAGGCGCGGCCGTCGGGGTCGATCAGGAGGTTGTCCACCCGCAGGTCGCCGTGGGCCAGCCCGGGGGCCGCGTCGGCGTACCCGGGCAGCCGCGACTCCAGCGCGACCAGCTCGGCCAGCGGGGCGCCGGCGGCCTGCTCGGGCGGCGGCTCCCGCCCGGCGGCCACCTCGCCCCACCAGAGGATGTCGTCGCGGGCCAGGTCCGCGAGGCGGGGTAGCCGGAGCGCGGCCAGCTCCGCGGGCGGCTCGGCGAGCGCGGCGGCCACTTCGGCGTACGTGGCGAGTGCGGCGTCCAGCTCGGCCGGCGCCCAGGGCAGCGCGGGGGTGTGCCCGTCGATCGCGTCGAGCGCGAGCGCGTACCAGCCGGACTCGGTGAGCGCCCAGCGCGGCCGGGGCACCGGCAGGCCGGCCGGGAGCCGGGCCAGGACCGCCGCCTCGTGGGCGTACCAGTCGACCAGGTGTCGTTGCCCGTGCAGCGCCGCCGCCTTGACGAACACGCTCTCCCCGGCGGGGCCGGTCAGCACGGCGGCGAAGCCGCTGGTGAATCCGCCACCCGTCACCCGTACCGCTGACGGTTCGCCGCCGATCCGGGCGGACAGCGCATCGCGCAGCCCGGCCGGCAGGTCGGCCCAGCCGGGCCGGACGGCTGTCGACCCGTACGGGACGGGCGGTAGGGAGATCGGGCGCACCGCACCATGCTGCCGCACCGGCGGCGCGCGGCGGACCGGCGCGTCGGTGGGCTCTGCCAGACTGCCTGCCATGAGGACCGACGAGTTCTGGCAGTTGATCGACGACGCGCGCGCCGGCGCCGGGGGAGAGCCCGACGCGGTGGCCGCCCGGGCGGTCGCGCTGCTGGCCGAGCGCGACCCGGAGGAGATCGTCGGCTACGCCCACCACCAGCGGCGGGTGCTCGCCGCCTCATACAAGGTCGACCTGTGGGGCGCGGCCTACCTGATCAACGGGGGTGCCTCGGACGACGGCTTCGAATATTTCCGGGGTTGGCTGATGACGCAGGGGCGGGCGGTGTTCGCGCGGGCGGTCGGCGATCCGGACGCGCTGGCCGAGCTGCCGCAGGTCCGGGCCGCGGCGCTCAGCGGCGAGGAGTTCGAGTGCGAGCAGATGCTGGCGGTGCCGTGGGACGCGTACCGGAAGGCCACCGCGTCCGACCTGCCGGCCGAGCGTGACCCGGTTCCGGTGCCCGACCTGAACGACTTCTGGGACTTCGACGACGAGGAGGAGGCCCGCCGCCGCCTGCCGCGGCTGGCCGCACTCTTCGTCGAGCCACCCGTGGAATAGCCGAGCCACCCGTGGAATAGCGGTGGAGTGAAGGGGGAGCCCGGGCGCGCGCCGGGCGACGTGGGACCATGGAGGGGGCCGGCGGCGCGCCGGCCCGCTCACGTCAGCCGACCAGAACGGACCGCTGTGCCACCGACGCTCGATCCCGGCGCGAACGCTCCTGGTGCCACCGACCCGGCGCGCATCCGGAACTTCTGCATCATCGCCCACATCGACCACGGGAAGTCGACCCTGGCCGACCGGATGTTGCAGCTCACCGGTGTGGTCGACCCGCGGCAGATGCGCGCGCAGTACCTGGACCGGATGGACATCGAGCGCGAGCGCGGCATCACCATCAAGAGCCAGGCCGTGCGGATGCCGTGGACGATCCGCGAGGGCGACCGGGCCGGTGAGAGCGCCGTGCTCAACATGATCGACACCCCGGGCCACGTGGACTTCACCTACGAGGTGTCCCGTTCGCTCGCCGCCTGCGAGGGCGCGATCCTGCTCGTCGACGCCGCGCAGGGCATCGAGGCGCAGACGCTCGCCAACCTCTACCTGGCGCTCGAGAACGACCTGCACATCATCCCGGTGCTCAACAAGATCGACCTGCCGGCCGCCCAGCCCGAGAAGTACGCCGAGGAGCTGGCGCACCTGATCGGCGGCGACCCGGCGGACTGCATCAGGGTCTCCGGCAAGACCGGCGAGGGCGTGCCCTACCTGCTGGACGAGATCGTCCGGCAGTTCGTGCCGCCGGTGGGCGAGGCCGAGTCGCCGGCCCGCGCGATGATCTTCGACTCGGTGTACGACGTCTACCGGGGCGTGGTCACGTACGTCCGGGTGATCGACGGCCGGATCTCGGCCCGGGACCGGATCAAGATGATGTCCACCGGCGCGGTCCACGAGCTGCTGGAGATCGGCGTCATCTCGCCGGAGATGGTGAAGGCCGACGCGCTCGGCGTCGGCGAGGTGGGTTACCTGATCACCGGCGTGAAGGACGTGCGCCAGTCCCGGGTCGGTGACACGGTCACCATCAACAACAACCCGGCCAAGGAGGCGCTCGGCGGCTACAAGGACCCGAAGCCGATGGTCTACTCGGGTCTCTATCCGATCGACGGCTCGGACTACCCGAACCTGCGCGAGGCGCTGGACAAGCTCAAGCTCAACGACGCCGCGCTGGTCTACGAGCCGGAGACCTCCGGCGCGCTGGGCTTCGGTTTCCGCTGTGGCTTCCTCGGCCTGCTGCACCTGGAGATCATCCGGGAGCGGCTGGAGCGGGAGTTCAACCTCGACCTGATCTCCACCGCGCCGAACGTGGTCTACCGGGCCATCCAGGAGGACGGCGAGGAGATCGTGGTCACCAACCCGAGCGAGTACCCGACCGGCAAGATCGCCGAGGTGTACGAGCCGACCGTGCGGGCCACGGTGCTGACCCCGAACGACTACGTGGGTGCGGTAATGGAGCTGTGCCAGGGTCGCCGGGGCAGCCTGCTGGGCATGGACTACCTCTCCGCCGACCGGGTGGAGCTGCGGTACACGCTGCCGCTGGCCGAGATCATCTTCGACTTCTTCGACCAGCTCAAGAGCCGCACCAAGGGTTACGCCTCGCTGGACTACGAGCCCTCCGGTGAGCAGGCGTCCGACCTGGTGAAGGTCGACATCCTGCTGCACGGTGAGCCGGTCGACGCGTTCAGCGCGATCGTGCACAAGGACAAGGCGTACACGTACGGCACGACGATCGCGGCGAAGCTGCGCACGCTGATCCCGCGCCAGCAGTTCGAGGTGCCGATCCAGGCGGCCATCGGCAGCCGGGTGATCGCCCGGGAGACCATCCGCGCGATCCGCAAGGACGTGCTCGCCAAGTGCTACGGCGGTGACATCAGCCGGAAGCGCAAGCTGCTGGAGAAGCAGAAGGAGGGCAAGAAGCGGATGAAGATGGTGGGCCGGGTGGAGGTCCCCCAGGAGGCGTTCATCGCGGCGCTGTCGTCCGACTCCGGCGACGGCAAGCCCGCCGGCAAGAAGTAGGTCGCCAGAGCCCACGAACCGGCCGGCGTCCCCTCGCAGGGGCGCCGGCCGTTCGCGTACCCAGGAAATTTTCAGCTGCTGGCAGCGCTCCCACCTGCGGGTTCGTCCCGGCCGGGGGAGCGGCGGTCGTTGCCGCCGGTTTCGGTTTTCGATGCGTCGGGCACTTAGCGGTCACGACAGCAACCGCACAGAACGTGCGAAATCGCTTTAGGAGGACCGACCGTGGAGTTCACCGTCTGGGGCATCATCACCGCGCTCGTCGTGGGTCTGATCGTCGGCGCGCTGGGCCGGCTGGTCGTGCCGGGCCGGCAGAACATGCCGATGTGGCTGCACATGGTGATCGGTGTCGGCGCGGCGCTGCTGGGCACCGTCCTGGCCCGTGCGCTCGGCATCGCCACGCAGACCGCCGGTATCGACTGGGCCGAGCTGGCCGTGCAGGTCGTGCTCGCCGCCATCGGTGTGGCCCTGGTGGCCGGCGTCGGCCGCCGCCGCAGCGTCTCGCGTTACTGATCGACGCATCACGCGCCTCGACGGGCGCCCGGCCCCACGGCCGGGCGCCCGTCGGCGTATTCGGCGCATTGAACCCCGTCGGTGTGCCGGGCCCGCCCGCCGCGCCGGGTTTCGGGGAGAAGCAGCAGGTCAGGGTACGTCTGAACAATTCGTCATCGGAGTCGGTTTGGATTTCCGGACGGTCGGGAACTTAGCGATCACGACAGTAACCACACAAAAACGTGTGACCGGATCTTAAGGAGGAGGGCGACCATGGAGCTCACCGTTTGGGGCATCATCACGGCGCTGGTCGTTGGTCTGATCGTCGGCGCGCTGGGCCGGCTGGTCGTGCCGGGCCGGCAGAACATGCCGATGTGGCTGCACATGCTGATCGGCGTCGGCGCCGCGCTTCTGGGCACGATCGTGGCCCGGGCCTCCGGCTTCGCCGAGACCGCCGGTATCGACTGGCGCGAGCTGATGCTGCAGGTGCTCTTCGCCGCGATCGGCGTGGCCCTGGTGGCCGGTGTCGGTCGTCGCCGCGGCGTCTCGCGCTACTGACCCCGCATCACGCGCCTCGACGGGCGCCCGGCCTCACGGCCGGGCGCCCGTCGCCGTGTGCGGCCCCTTGAGCTGCCCGGACGGCATCGATGTCGGCCGGGCCTCCGGCTGCGATACGGTCGCCTGTGCCCTCCGTCACGAACACCCCCTGTTGTAAAGGAAATTTTCCTACTAAGGTGCGGCGGAGAAGGTTAGTGCCAAACGGCCCTGAGGGAGATATGGCGTGAACAGGTGGAAGCGGCTGGCTCCGGTCACCGCCATCGTGGCGTCGGCCGCGTTGGTGCTGACCGCGTGCGGTGGCTCCGGCGACGACGACAAGGCCGCCGACAACAGCAAGCTCACTGTGTGGATGATGGGTGAGGGCGGCGACGCCCAGACCAAGTTCCTCGACAGCGTCGAGGCGGAGTTCAAGAAGAAGCACCCCGAGACCGACGTCGTGGTGCAGTACATCCCCTGGCTCGAGGCGCCGAAGAAGTTCCAGGCCGCGCTCGCCGGCGGGGAGGGTCCGGACGTCACCGAGCTGGGCAACACCGAGACCCAGGGCTGGGCCGCGCAGGAGGCCCTGGCCGACGTCTCGGACAAGTTCAACGGCTGGTCCGAGGGCAAGGACATCCTGCCCGACCTGGTCAAGAACGCCCAGCTCGACGGCAAGCAGTACGGCGTGCCGTGGTACGCCGGCGTGCGCGCCGTCTACTACCGCACCGACTGGTTCGCCGAGGCGGGCGTGAAGACGCCGACGAACTGGGACGAGATGGTCGCCGCCGCGAAGGCCGTGCAGGCCAAGAAGCCCGGCACCTACGGCATCGCCCTGCCCGGCAACTCCGAGCTGCCGTTCTACTCCTTCCTCTGGGGTGCCGGCGGGGAGATCGCCACCAAGGAGGGCGACAGCTGGAAGTCCGGCTACAACACCCCCGAGGCGCAGAAGGCGGTCAAGTTCTGGACCGATCTGGTCACAGTGCACAAGGTCGCCCCGCCGGCCGCCGCCGGCTGGAACGAGGTCGACGCCCGTACCCAGTTCGCCACCGGGAAGGCCGCGATGGCGTTCGCCGGCAGCTGGCAGGGCGGCGCGATGAAGAAGGACAACCCCGACATCGAGAAGGTGTGGGGCACGTTCCCGATCCCCGGCCCGGACGGCAAGGCCGCCCCGGCGTTCGCCGGTGGCTCCGACATCGCCATCTGGAAGGACAGCGAGCGGCAGGCGCTGGCCTGGGACTACATGACCGTGCTGCTGAGCAAGCAGAAGGACAAGGAGTTCGCCAGCAGCCTCGGCTTCTTCCCGGTCTACCAGGACCTGGTCAGCAGCGGCGACTACGCCAACGACAAGGTGATGGCCGCGTTCGCGACCGCCATCCAGAACACCAAGCTGACCCCGCTCACCCCGAAGTGGGTCGAGGTCAGCCGGACCAAGACGGTGACCCAGGCGATGAACAGCTCGGTCATCAAGGGCCAGAAGACGGTCGAGAAGGCTACCGCCGACGCGGCCACCGAGATGGAAAGCATTCTCAACGCCAAGTGACCACGCTGACCGAGGCCACCGGCGAGGCCGCCGCGCGGGAGACCCCCGCGCGGCGGCGCCGTCGCCGGGTGGACCACCTTCCGTACCTGCTCCTCCTGCCCTGCCTGGCGATCATCGCCGTGCTGCTGCTCTGGCCGCTCGGCCAGGTCGTGTGGATGTCCTTCCACAAGCTGGACAGCGTCCGGCAGTTGCGCGGCGACCGCGAGTGGCCGTGGGTCGGCCTGGCCAACTACGCGCAGATCCTCGGCGACCCGTTCTTCCGTACGGTGCTGCGCAACACGGTGCTGTTCGCGCTCGCCAACGTGGCGCTCACGATGATCCTCGGCACCCTGGTCGGGCTGCTGCTCAACCGCCTGGGCAAGAAGATGGCCACGTTCGTGGCGAGCTGCGTGATGCTCGCCTGGGCCACTCCGGCGCTGACCGGCACGATCGTCTGGAAGTGGATCTTCGACGACACGAGCGGCCTGGTCACGTGGCTGTTCAACAAGCTCCCGGACGGGCTGTCCACGGCCCTGTTCGGGCGCAGCGACTGGACCGGGTACGGCTGGTTCAACGACCCGCTGCTGTTCTTCGCCATCCTGACGCTCGTGGTGGTCTGGCACTCGTTCCCGTTCATCGCGGTGAGCGTGCTGGCCGGGCTCAAGAGCGTGCCGACGGAGTTGCAGGAGGCGGCCCGGGTCGACGGCGCCGGGCCGTGGAAGGTGTTCTGGTCGGTGACGTTCCCGGTCCTGCGGCCGGTCTTCGGCATCCTCGTGGTGCTCTCCACGATCTGGGACTTCAAGGTCTTCACCCAGCAGTTCGTGCTGGCCGGCGGCACCCAGGACCGGTCCACGTTCATGCTGTCGATCTACTCGTACGCGGAGGCGTTCTCGCCGCCGCCGAAGTACGGCCTCGGCTCCGCCATCGCAGTCATCCTCACCGTGATCCTGCTCGTGGTGACCGCCCTGTACGTCCGCATGGTGCTGCGGCAGGAGGACGAATGATGAAGAAGATCGCCCTCAACGGCGCGGGCCTGCTGGTCGCGCTCTTCGCCGCGTTCCCGGTCTACTGGATGGTGGCGACGTCGCTGAAGCCCAACCGGGAGATCTTCTCGTCCACGCCCCGGCCGGTGCCGGCGGAGCCGACGCTGGAGCACTACCGGGAGATCCTCACCGGCAACCTGATCCCGGGCGTCACGTTCGCCGACTTCTTCCTCAATAGCGCGCTCGTCGCGCTGGCGACGGTGCTGCTGAGCGGGCTGGTCGCGCTGCTCGCCGCGACAGCCGTGGCCCGGTTCCGGTTCAAGCTGCGCACCACGTTCCTGATCATGCTGCTGGTGGTGCAGATGATCCCGCTGGAGGCGCTGGTCATCCCGCTGTTCCTGATGATCCAGCGGCTCGGCCTCTACAACACGCTGCCCAGCCTGATCCTCACGTACCTCGGCTTCTCGCTGCCGTTCGCGGTCTGGATGCTGCGTGGCTTCGTCGCCGCGGTGCCGAAGGAACTGGAGGAGGCCGCCGCCATCGACGGCGCCAGCCGGGCCCAGACGTTCCGCAAGGTGCTGTTCCCGCTCGTCGCGCCCGGCCTGGTCGCCACCAGCATCTTCTCGTTCATCACCGCGTGGAACGAGCTGATCTTCGCGCTGACCTTCATCAACGACCAGCAGAAGTACACGCTGCCGGTGGCGATGACGTTCTTCTTCGGCCGGGACGACACCGCCTGGGGCTCGGTGATGGCCGCGTCCACGCTGTTCACCCTGCCGGTGATCGTCTTCTTCCTGCTGGTGCAGCGCCGGATGGTCTCCGGGCTGGTCGCCGGAGCCGTGAAGGGCTGAGGGCCGCGGCCGGTCAGGCCGCGGCGAACACCTCGGCCCGCACCTCGGTGGCCGGGTCGCCCTTCACCCGGGCCCAGGAGCCCTGCTCGGCGGTCCACTCCAGGTTGCCGAAGCGGACCTTCTTCACGCCGTGGTCGTCGGCGTGCGAGACCAGCCAGTGCGCGTACCGCCAGCCGTTGCGGTCGCCGCCGGCCGGCACGGTGAGCGCGGTCAGGTCGGTCGCCGTGGGCAGCCGGGGCAGCCCCCAGTCCAGCGACAGACTCTCCAGCACGGCGCTGGCGGCGGCCGGGCCGCGCATCGTCGGCGGCGAGGAGACAGTGCAGGCCACCGCGCCGGTCGCGTGGCCGAGCAGCGCGCGGGTCAGGACCTCCGACTCGTCCGCCCACTTCTCGTACGCCTCGGGGAACGCCGACCGCTGCACCCGCTGGGCGGCGTCGGTGACCCGCATCCGCTCCCAGCCCTTGACCTTCTTCAGCGCGGCGTAGAACTTGTTCGCCGCGTACCGCGGGTCCTGGACCTGCTCCGGTGTGCCCCAGCCCTGGCTCGGGCGCTGCTGGAACAGGCCGAGCGAGTCGCGGTCACCGTGGGCGATGTTGCGCAGGTGCGACTCCTGGTACGCGGTCGCCAACGCCACCACCACCGCCCGCTCGGGCATCCGGCGCTGCATCCCGATGGCCGCGATGGTGGCCGCGTTCGCCATCTGGTCGGCGCCGAGCACCACCTCGCCGTCCGCCTTCACGGTGCAGGTCCGGCTGGACAGGGGGAGCCGCAGGTGCTCGCCGAACTGCTTGGTCACGACATAGACCGCGAGCAGTGCCAGCACGCACACCGCCACCCCAGATGCCACGATCGCCGCTCGCGTCCGCACCCGCACCCCCTGTCCCGACAGTCCGACAAGCGTACGTCCCACCCGCACCGGCGCGTCTCGGCCGACCGGCGGGCCCCACCTCGGCCGCAATGGCTCCCGCGGGGCCCGCCGCGCACCTCAGTCTCCGGCGGGCACCCAGGCGGCGGGACGCTTCTCCCGGAACGCCATGACGCCCTCGCGTCCCTCGTCGGAGAGGAAGTACCCGGTCGACAGCGCGGCCAACTCGGCGATCTCGGCCCGCAGGTCGGTCCCGGCGGGCCGGCGCAGCAGCTCCTTCGCCCCGGCCAGCGCCCCCGGCGCGCCCTTCACCAGCGAGTCGCAGTAGCGCCCGACGGCGGCGTCCAACTCGTCGGCCGGCACCGCGGCGGTGACCAGGCCGATCTCGGCGGCGCGGCGGCCGTCGAACGTGTCGCCGGTCAGGTACAGCTCGGCGGCGGCCCGCTGGCCCAGCCGCGGCAGCACGGTCGCCGAGATCACCGCCGGAATCACGCCGATCCGCACCTCGGTGAACGCGAACGTCGCCTCCTGCGCGCAGACCGCCAGGTCGGCGGCGGCGATCAGGCCCAGCCCACCGGCCCGGGCCGGCCCGGCGACCTTCGCCACCACCGGCTTCGGGCACTCCCGCACCGCCACCAGCACGTCGCCGAGCATCCCGGCGGGCACCGTGCCGCTGGCGTACGCGGCGGCGGTCTCCTTCAGGTCGGCGCCGGAGCAGAAGACCGGGCCGGTGTGGTCGAGCACGATCGCGCGTACCGCGTCGTCGGCGACCGCGTCGGCCAGCCCGGCCAGCAGCTGGGTCATCAGGGGCGTGGAGAGCGCGTTGCGGTTGTGCGGGCTGTCCAGGGTGAGGGTGGTCACCCCACGGGCCGTGGCGACTCGCACGAGAGCGTCCGGAGAGGTCATGCCGGGCACACTAGTGGCCATGCCCGGCGTCCTTCCAGAAGGCGAACCCGTCCCGCGCGACGGATCGCTGCCCGCCACCGCCCGCCGCGACGTCGGCGCGCGCGGTTTCGGCGTGTACGTCCACGTGCCGTTCTGTGCCAGCCGGTGCGGTTACTGCGACTTCAACACGTACACCGCCGCCGAGCTGGGCGGCGGGGCGAGCCGGGAGACGTACGCCGACTCGGTGCTCGCCGAGCTGGAGCTGGCCGCCCGGGTGCTGGGCGACTCGCCGCCGCCCCGGGTCGACACCGTCTTCGTCGGCGGCGGCACGCCCACCCTGCTGCCCGCCGACGACCTGGCCCGGATCCTCGACGGCATCGACCGGGTCTGGGGGCTGGCCGCCGACGCCGAGGTGACAACCGAGGCCAACCCCGAGTCGGTGAGCCCGGAGTCGCTCAAGACGCTGCGGGCGGCCGGCTACACCCGGATCTCGCTCGGCATGCAGTCCGCCGCTCCCGGGGTGCTCGCGGTGCTGGACCGGCGGCACAGCGCGGGCCGGGCCACCGCCGCCGCGCTGGAGGCGCGCGACGCGGGATTCGAGCACGTGAACCTGGACCTGATCTACGGCACGCCGGGCGAGACGGCCGACGACTTCGCCGCCTCGCTGGCCCAGGTGGTCGACGCGGGCGTGGACCACGTCAGCGCGTACGCCCTGATCGTGGAGGACGGCACCCGGCTGGCCGCGCGGATGCGACGCGGCGAGTTGCCGTACCCCTCCGACGACGTGGCAGCGGACCGCTACCTGGCCGCGGAGGCCGCGCTCGGCGAGGCCGGATTCTCCTGGTACGAGGTGTCGAACTGGGCCCGCTCGGCGGCGGCGGCGTGCCGGCACAACCTGCTCTACTGGACCGGCGCCGACTGGTGGGGCCTGGGCCCGGGGGCGCACAGCCACGTCGGCGGCGTGCGCTGGTGGAACGTCAAGCACCCGAGCGCGTACGCGGCGCGGCTGGCCGAGGGCGCCTCGCCCGCGCTGGCCCGGGAGCGGCTCACTCCGGACGAGCAGCACATGGAGGACGTGATGCTGCGGGTACGGCTCGCCGCCGGCCTGCCGCTGGACGTGCTGGACGAACCCGGCCGGGCGGGCGCCGAGCGGGCCCGGGACGCCGGGCTGCTCGACGCCGGGGCGTACGCGCGAGGGCTCGTGGTGCTGACGCTGCGGGGCCGGCTGCTGGCCGACGCGGTGGTACGCGACCTGCTGCCGTGACCGGCACCGGCCGGCCGCCCCCTCGGCCGGCCGGCGGTGTCACTTGATGAAGTTGTAGGTCATCGGGTAGCGGTAGAGCACACCCTCGTTGGCCTTGACCCCGCCGATGATGCCGAAGATCAGCGGCACCAGCCAGACCAGCATCGGGACGAAGAACAGGATCCCGCAGGTGATGACCGTGATCACCCAGGCGAGCACGCTGGCGATGGTCCAGGTGATCTGGAAGTTCAGCGCCGAGACCGCGTGGGCGCGGACCGTCGGGGACTGCTGACCCCGGGCCATCATCGCGATCAGCGGGGCGACCCAGCCGAGCAGACCGCCACCGACGATGACACCGGCGGCGCCGCCGAAGTGCGCCACCAGGGCCCACGTCTTCTCGTCGTTGTTGGCGTAGGAGGCCGGGCCGTACCCGCCACCGGCGGGGTAGCCGGGCGTGCCACCCGGCGGGGGGTAGCCGCCCGGCGGGGGGTAGCCGCCGCCCGGGGGCGGGTAGCCGCCCGGGGGCGGATAGTCACCGGGCGGGGGATAGCCGCCGGCGCCCGGCGCCCCGGACAGTGGAGCGGTGGGCGGTTCGCTGCCCGGCGACGAGCCGTAGGGCGCCGACGGGTCGGGCTGGGGGCCGGAGTCCCCTGCCCCTGGAGGGCGAGGAGGTTCTGTCATGGTCGCCACGGTAGGGGCACCGGTCAACTCGCACCAGAGCGACACAGACCGACGATGACCGGCTGTTCGGCCCTGGTGGGCGGCGCTGTGTGGTGGGCCGCACCGCAGGTCCGTCAGGCGATCATCGCGTCGGCGGGGGTGCCGACGTAGACTGGCACTCGCTACAGTCGAGTGCCAGCCGCCCGGCGGATGCCGCGTGCCGGCCCGGCCGAGGTGCGTCAGGAGGTGGGGAATGGGTCTCGACGACCGCAAACTCGCCGTGCTGCGCGCGATCGTCGAGGACTACGTCGCCACGCAGGAACCGGTCGGCAGCAAGGCCCTGGTCGAGCGGCACCAGCTCGGCGTCTCGCCCGCCACCGTGCGCAACGACATGGCGGTGCTGGAGGAGGAGGGCTACATCCGGCAGCCGCACACCAGCGCCGGCCGGGTGCCCACCGACCGCGGCTACCGCCTCTTCGTCGACCGGCTGTCCCGGGTCAAGCCGCTCAGCCCGGCCGAGCGCCGGGCGATCGAGCGCTTCCTGGTGGGCGCTGTCGACCTGGACGACGTGGTGCACCGTACGGTCCGGCTGCTCGCCCAGCTCACCCGTCAGGTGGCGGTGGTGCAGTACCCGAGCCTGGCCCGGTCCAAGGTGCGCCACCTGGAGCTGGTGCCGATCTCCACCACCCGGCTGATGGTCGTCATGATCGCCGACACCGGCCGGGTCGAGCAGCGGCTGGTCGAGCTGCCCGCCCCGGTGCCCGCCGACGACGTGACCGACCTGCGCCGGCTGGTGAACGAGAAGCTGGTCGGCAGCCAGCTCGCCGAGACGCCGCCGCTGGTGCAGGCGCTCGTCGACGAGTCCGCGCCGCACCTGCGCCCGGCCATGACCACGCTGTCCACCGTGCTGCTGGAGACGCTGGTCGAGCGGCACGAGGAACGCCTCGCGCTGGCCGGCCAGGCCAACCTCACCCGGGGCGGCCTGCTCGACTTCCAGGGTTCGCTGCGCCCCATCCTGGAGGCGCTCGAAGAAGAGGTCGTGCTGCTCAAGCTGATCGGCGAGACCGAGCCGAGCACCACCCGGGTGCTCATCGGCGACGAGAACGAATTCGACAACCTGCGGGCCGCCTCGGTGGTCAGCACCGGGTACGGACCGGGCAGCACGATCGTCGGTGGACTCGGCGTGCTCGGGCCGACCCGGATGGACTACCCCGGCAATATCGCCATGGTGAGGGCCGTGGCACGCTACGTGGGCGAACTGCTGGCCCAGAACTGACCAGTCTGGGCCGACGGCCGGTTCCGGCCGACGACCGGAGCGACGCGAGACGAACATGAGGACACCTAACGCAGTGGCCAGGGACTACTACGGCATTCTCGGCGTGAGCCGGGACGCCTCCGACGACGAGATCAAGCGCGCCTACCGCAAGCTGGCGCGGCAGTTCCACCCGGACGTCAATCCGGACCCGGAGGCCCAGGAGAAGTTCAAGGACATCAACGCCGCGTACGAGGTCCTCTCGGACGACCGGAAGCGGCAGATCGTCGACCTGGGCGGCGACCCGCTCGCCCCGGGCGGCGGTGGCATGGGCGGCCCGGGCGGTCCCGGCGGCGCCGGCCCGTTCGTCGGCTTCCAGGACATCATGGACGCGTTCTTCGGCGGTGCCGCGGGCGGCAGCCGTGGGCCGCGGCCGCGTACCCGCCCCGGCGCGGACGCGATCCTGCGCCTGGAACTGGACCTCAACGAGACCGCGTTCGGCGTCGAGGCGCCGATCACCGTCGACACCGCGGTGCTCTGCACCACCTGCTCCGGCGCCGGCACCGCCGCCGGCACCCACCTGGCCACCTGCGAGGCGTGCGGCGGCCGGGGCGAGGTGCAGTCGGTGCAGCGGACCTTCCTCGGTCAGGTGGTCTCCGCCCGGCCGTGCACCGTCTGCCAGGGCTACGGCACCACCATCCCGCACCCCTGCCCGACCTGCGCCGGTGACGGCCGGGTACGCACCCGCCGCTCGCTGACCGTCAAGATCCCGGCCGGGGTCGAGGACGGCATGCGGATCCGCCTGGCCCAGCAGGGCGAGGTCGGCCCCGGTGGCGGCACCGCCGGTGACCTCTACGTCGAGATCCACGAGCGGCCGCACGACGTCTACTCCCGCAAGGGCGACGACCTGCACTGCCGGGTCACGGTGCCGATGACCGCCGCCGCGCTCGGCACCCGGCTGACCATCAAGACGCTGGACAGCGAGGAGACGGTCGACGTCAAGCCCGGCACCCAGCCCGGCAGCACACTGCGGTTGCGCGCCCGGGGCGTACCGCACCTGCGCGGCACCGGCCGGGGTGACCTCTACGTGCACCTGGACGTGCGTACCCCGACCAAGCTCGACGCCGACCAGGAGCGGATGCTGCGCGACTTCGCCAAGACCCGCGGCGAGGAGGTCGCCGAGCTGACCAAGCAGGGCGGCTTCTTCTCCCGGATGCGCGACGCCTTCAACGGGCACGCCTGAGGTGTCCGCGCCGCTGTTCCTGGTCGAGGCGCTGCCCACCGGTGACACGCTGACGCTGGACGGCCCGGAGGGCCACCACGCGGCCACCGTGCAGCGGCTGCGTGTCGGCGAGGAACTGGTGCTCGCCGACGGCCGGGGCGGCACCGCCGCCGCGGTGGTCACCGCCGTCGGCCGCGGCACGCTCGACCTGCGGGTCACGAGCCGGGGGTACGCGGACGCGCCGGTACCCCGGCTCGTCGTGGTGCAGGGCATTGCCAAGGGCGACCGGGGTGAACTGGCCGTGCAGGCGATGACCGAGGTCGGGGTGGACGAGATCGTGCCCTGGGCGGCGTCCCGCTCGGTGGCGCAGTGGCGCGGCGAGCGGGGCGAACGGGCCCGGCAGAAGTGGGTCGCGACCGCCCGCGAGGCGGCCAAGCAGGCCCGCCGCCCGTGGCTGCCGGTGGTGGCCGGCGCGCCGGACGAGTCCACCGCCTCGGTGGCCCGCCGGATCGCCGGCGCGGCCGGCGCGTTCGTGCTGCACGAGGGCGCGCAGGACCGGCTGACCACAGTCGACCTGCCGGCCGCCGGGGAGGTCGTGCTGGTGGTCGGCCCGGAGGGCGGCATCGCCGACCACGAGCTGGCCGCGTTCGCCGAGGCGGGCGCCCGCACGGTCCGCCTGGGCCCGTCGGTCCTGCGTACGTCCACGGCAGGCGTGGCAGCCCTGACAGTCCTGGCCACCCGCCTGACCCACTGGTAACCCCCGCGCCCGCCCTCTTTTCGGTGCGCGCTGATCTTGCAGTTTCGGCCCGTGCTGCGCCCCTTTTGCTGCGTCTTGCCCGGGCCGAAAGTGCAAGATCGCGGGGGTCAGGGGCGAGGGTGGGGGTCAGGAGCGGAGGTAGGAGGCGCCGTTCAGGTCGATGATGGTGCCCGACGCCCACTCGGCCTCGGGGCCGGCCAGCCAGTACACCGCCGCGGCGATCTCCTCCGGCCGGGCCACCCGGTGGAACGGAGACTGGGCGCGTACCGCCTCGCCCCGCTCGCTCTTCAGATGCTCGTTCGTCATGTCGGTCTCGACGAAGCCGGGCGCCACGCAGGCCACAGCGATGCCGTACGGCGCCAGGGCCACCGCCAGCGACTGGGCCATCGCGTTCATCCCGGCCTTGCTGGCCCCGTACGCCGGGTTGGCCGGCTCGCCCCGGAACGCGCCCCGGGACGAGACGTTCACGATCCGGCCCCCGCGGTCGCGCATGTGCTGCGCGGCGCACCAGGCCGCGTTCGCGGCGCCGACCAGGTTGGTGTCGAGCACCTCCCGCCACCGCGCCCGCCACTGTTCGTAGCTGCTCTCGAAGACCGGGTGCGGTGGATCGGCCGGCCCGAACACCCCGGCGTTGTTCACGAGTACGTCGAGCCCGCCGAGCCGCTGGGCCGCCTCGTCCACCACGGCGCGTACCGCGTCGGGGTCGGCCAGATCGGCGCGTACCACCACGTGCCCGTCACCGGGCAGTTCGGCGCGCAGCCGCTCGGCCAGCTCGGCCGAGTCCCGGTGGTGGATCGCCACCCGGTCCCCACCGGCGGCGAACGCCCGCGCCACCGCCCGCCCGATGCCCCGCGAGGCCCCCGTCACCAGCACCGCCCGTCCCGACATGGCGGCCATCCTGCCGCATCCTGCCGGTCCGCCCGGCGGTGCCCCCGCCACGCTTGCGGCGGCGTCCTTACACTGCTGCGATGGACTGCCTCTTCTGCCGGATCGTCGCCGGGGAGATTCCGGCCACCATCGTCCGCGAGACCGCCACCACCCTGGCCTTCCGGGACATCGACCCGAAGGCGCCCACGCACGTGCTGGTGATCCCCAAGGAGCACTACGCGGACGTGGCCACGTTGGCCCAGGGTGCGCCCGAGCTGGCCGGCGAGGTGCTCCAGACCGCCGCCGTGGTGGCCGAGGAGGAGGGCCTGACCGTGGACGGGTTCCGGCTGATGTTCAACACCGGCCCGTACGGCGGCCAGGAGGTCTTCCACGTGCACGCCCACCTGCTCGGCGGCGCGCCGCTCGGCCCGATGCTCTGCCGATGACCGACGTCTCCGACCGGCTCGCCCGGATGGTGCGCCAGGCGCAGGCCACCGGGCGGATCCCGGCGGTGTCGGCCGCCCTGCACCGGGCCGACCGGCCGCTCTGGACCTGCACCGTGGGCGACACCGGCAACGACACTCCGCTGGGGCCGGAGACGGTGTTCCGGATCGGCTCGGTCACAAAGACCTTCACCGCGGTGCTCGTCATGCAGTGCCGCGACGAGGGGCTGCTCGACCTGGACGACCCGATCGGGCGGCACCTCGACCTGCCCGCGCACGGCGACGCGACGGTACGCCGGCTGCTGTCGCACACCGCCGGCCTGCAACGCGAGCCGCACGGCGACGTGTGGGACAGCCTGCGCGCCCCGGCCGTCGACGAGATGCTTGCCGACCTGGCCCGGGTCGAGCGGGTGCTGCCCACCGGCCGGCGCTTCCACTACTCCAACCTCGGACTGGCGCTGCTCGGCGAGGCGGTCGCCCGGCTGCGCGGCGGCACCTGGGCCGAGGTGCTGGCCGACCGGGTGCTCGGCCCGCTCGGGCTGACCGCCACCGGCCCGTACCCGACCGAGCGGGCCGCGACCGGGTTCCTGGTCGACGCGTACTCCGACGAGGCCCACCCGGAACCACCCGCCGACTTCGGCGCGGTGGCCCCCGCCGCGCAGCTGTGGAGCACCGCGTCGGACATGGCCCGCTGGGCCGCGTTCCTGGCCGACCCGGCGGCGCTGGACCCGGACGGCACGGTGCTCGCCGCGACGACTGTCGAGGAGATGCGCTGGCCGCTCACCCCCACCGACGAGGCGGTCTGGTCGGCCGGCTTCGGACTGGGACTGATCCTGATCCCGCAGCCGGAGCGGGTGACCCACGTCGGCCACGACGGCGCGATGCCCGGATTCCTCGCCGCCGTGTACGGGCGGCGCGGCGGGCAGGGCACCGCCGGGGCGATGGGCGCCGCGGTGCTCGGCTCGTCCGGCACCGGCGTGGAGGTGTTCGACCTGTCACACCGGCTGCTGGCCGCCGCCGCCGAGCACGACCCGGCGGAGATCGAGCCGTGGCGTCCCGGCCCACCCGCGCCGGACCACCTGCGCGGCGTGCTGGGCCGCTGGTGGGGCGAGGGCTTCGAGTACGTCTTCTCCTGGCACGACGGGACGCTGCGGGCGCGTGGCGCCGACGACCCGGCCGGGAAGCCGCCCGCGGTGTTCGCGCCGCTGCCGGACCGGCCGGACGTGTTCCGCACGGTCTCCGGCCGGGAGGCGGGGGAGCTGCTGCGGCTGACCCGCGACGAATGCGGCGTGGTGGTCCGGATGCACTGGGCGACCTACCGCTTCACCCGCACCCAGGAGACCTTCGACGGGTACGACTTCCGCGCCGGCGGCTGACCGCCGGGCACCGGAAATGGGCGCGGTGCGTACGGTGCCGACCCGATACGATGGAGGTAACCGTACGCCGCGCCAGCAGGGCCCGGCGCCCGAGAAGCGGAGAGCAGGTGGCGCAGGGCCCGACGGGCCCGACCTATGACCGGCACCCCACCTCCCGGCACGCCGCGTGTGCAGACCAGGATCACGGTCCCCGACCAGAAGATCATGGTGAACCTGCTCGGCGCGGGCGACGAGATCCTGCGGCTCGTCGAGCGCTCGATCGACAGCGACGTCCACGTCCGCGGCAACGAGATCACCATCACCGGTGCCCCCGCCGACAACGCCCTCGCCGAGCGTCTCTTCAGTGAGCTGCTCGAACTGATCGAGAAAGGCGAGACCCTGACCACAGACGCGGTACGGCGTACCGTCGGCATGCTCGAGCAGGGCGGCACCGAGCGGCCCGCCGAGGTTCTGACGCTCAACATCCTCTCCCGGCGCGGTCGCACCATCCGTCCCAAGACGCTGGGGCAGAAGAAGTACGTCGACGCGATCGACGCCCACACCATCGTCTTCGGCATCGGCCCGGCGGGTACCGGCAAGACGTACCTGGCGATGGCGAAGGCCGTGCAGGCGCTCCAGGCCAAGCAGGTCAACCGGATCATCCTGACCCGGCCGGCGGTCGAGGCGGGGGAGCGGCTGGGCTTCCTGCCCGGCACCCTGAACGAGAAGATCGACCCCTACCTGCGCCCGCTCTACGACGCGCTGCACGACATGCTCGACCCGGAGACCATCCCGAAGCTGATGGCCGCCGGCACGATCGAGGTGGCGCCGCTGGCATATATGAGGGGGCGCACCCTTAATGACGCGTTCATCATCCTGGACGAGGCGCAGAACACCACGCCCGAGCAGATGAAGATGTTCCTCACCCGGCTCGGCTTCGGCTCCAAGATCGTCGTCACCGGTGACGTCACCCAGGTGGACCTTCCCGGCGGGACGACCAGCGGCCTGCGGGTGGTCCGGGAGATCCTGAACAACGTCGAGGACGTGCACTTCGCCCAGCTCTCCAGCTCCGACGTGGTGCGCCACAAGCTGGTGGGCGACATCGTCGACGCGTACGCCCGCTGGGACGCCGAGCGGGAGAACCAGCAGGCGCAGAGCGTGCACGCCGTACCGGGGCGCACCGCCCAGGGCGGCCGGGCCGGCCGGCGCCGCTGAACCACCGGCGGAAGCCGTCACATCATCAGAGGAAGACAGTTGTCCATCGAGATCGCCAACGAGTCGGGTGTCGACGTCGACACCGACGCCGTGCTCGCCGTCGCGCGGCACGCCCTCGACGAGATGGGGGTCAACCCCCTCGCCGAGCTGTCCGTGCTGCTCGTCGACATCGAATACATGTCGGAGCTGAACCACCGCTGGATGGGTGGCGACGGCCCGACCGACGTGCTCGCCTTCCCCATGGACGAGGGCAGCGTCGACCACGGCCCGGGGGAGAGCAACCCGGCCGGCGGTGAGCCCGCCCTGCTCGGCGACATCGTGCTCTGCCCGGAGGTGGCGGCCAAGCAGGCCGCCGTGGCCGGACACTCGGCCGCCGACGAGCTGCACCTGCTCACCGTGCACGGCGTGCTGCACCTGCTGGGCTACGACCACGCCGAGCCCGAGGAGGAGCGGGAGATGTTCGGTCTCCAGGCCCGGCTGCTGGCCAGCTGGCGGTCGACCCGGTCGCGGTGATGGACACCTTGGCGGCGGTCCGCACCCCCGCCGGACTGCCTGATCTTCAACTCCTGGTCTTCGCCGCCGGGCTGGTGGTGCTCGCCGGCCTGATCGCGATGACCGAGGCGGCGCTGGCAGCGGTCTCGCCGGCCCGTGCCGCGGAGCTGACCCGGGACGGCGCCCGCGGCGGACGTGCTCTCCAGGCGGTCGCCGGTGACGTGGTCCGCCATCTGAACCTGCTGCTCCTGCTGCGCCTGCTGGCCGAGCTGACCGCCACCACGCTCGTCGCGCTGGTGGCCGTCGACACGTTCGGCGCGGGCTGGCGGGCGGCGCTGGTGACCGCGGGCGCGATGACTGTGGTGAGCTTCGTCGTGGTCGGCGTCGGCCCGCGGACGATCGGCCGCCAGCACGCGTACGCGGTCGGCCGCGCGGTCGCGCCGCTGGTGCGCTGGCTGGGCCGCGCGCTCAACCCGCTGGCGTCGCTGCTGATCCTGATCGGCAACGCGGTCACCCCCGGCAAGGGCTTCCGCGAGGGGCCCTTCGCGACCCAGGTGGAGCTGCGGGAACTGGTCGACCTGGCCGAGCAGCGCGGTGTGGTGGAGCACGGCGAGCGTCAGATGATCCACTCGGTCTTCGCGCTCGGCGACACCATCGCCCGCGAGGTGATGGTGCCGCGTACCGAGATGGTGTGGATCGAGGAACGCAAGACGCTCGCGCAGGCGCTGGCGTTGTTCCTGCGCTCCGGGTTCTCCCGCATCCCGGTGATCGGCGAGAACGTCGACGACGTGCTCGGTGTGCTCTACCTCAAGGATCTGATCCGCCGGGTGCAGGGCGACCAGGCCGCCCGGCAGATGCCGGTGGCCGAGCTGATGCGCCCGGCCACGTTCGTGCCGGAGTCCAAGCCGGTGGACGACCTGCTCTCCGAGATGCAGGCGGCCCGCAACCACCTGGTCATCGTGGTCGACGAGTACGGCGGCACCGGCGGGCTGGTCACCATCGAGGACATCCTGGAGGAGATCGTCGGGGAGATCACCGACGAGTACGATGTCGAGCGCCCGCCGGTCGAGCACCTGCCCGACGGGGCCGTGCGGGTGACCGCGCGGCTGCCGGTGGAGAATCTGGGCGAGCTGTTCGACACCGAGTTGCCCACCGACGAGGTGGAGACGGTCGGTGGCCTGCTCGCCCAGGCGCTCGGCCGGGTGCCCATCCCGGGCGCCGAGGCCGAGGTGGCCGGCCTGCGGCTGGTGGCCGAGGGCACCACCGGCCGGCGCAACCGGATCGACACGGTTCTGGTGAGCCGGGTCGACCGGGGTGACGCGCCGGAGGGCACCAACCGCAGCGAGCCGCCCGATTCGCGTGGCGACAACAACCGTGGCGACAACAACCGTTCCGAGGAGAGGCAACCCGCCGATGCCTGAGTCACCCGCCGTACCGGCCGCCCTGCCCACCCCCGCCGACCCGGCCGAGCTGAGCGCGGAGGACGCCAAGCTCGTGATCCTGGCCCGGGGCGCGCGGAGCCGGGTGGCTGCAGTGGAGGGCGCCGCGGTTCGCGACCAGGACGGCCGGACGTACGCGGCGGCGAGCGTGGCGCTGCCGTCGCTGACCCTGACCGCCCTCCAGCTCGCGGTGGCCTCGGCGGTGGCGGCGGGCGCGAGCCGGCTGGAGGCCGCGGTGGTGGTGACCGAGGCGTCGACGCTGGACGGCTCCGGGCACGCCGCCGTGCGTGACCTGTCCGCCGACGCGCCGGTGCACGTGGCCGCGCCGGACGGCACCGTCCTCGGCACGGTGGTCGAGTGACAACGCCCGAGCCGCGTCCCTACCGGGCCGGTTTCGCCTGTTTCGTCGGTCGGCCGAACGCCGGCAAGTCGACGCTGACGAACGCGATCGTCGGCACGAAGATCGCGATCACCTCGAACAAGCCGCAGACCACCCGGCACATCATCCGGGCGGTGCTGCACCGCCCGGACTCGCAACTCGTGCTTGTCGACACCCCGGGTCTGCACCGGCCCCGCACGCTGCTCGGCGAGCGCCTCAACGACCTGGTCCGGGAGACCTGGAGCGAGGTCGACGTGATCGGCCTGTGCGTGCCGGCGAACGAGCCGGTCGGCCGGGGCGACCGCTTCATCACCGGCGAGCTGGCCAGCCTCAAGGCGACAGTGCTGGCGGTGGTCACCAAGACCGACCTGGTCGACAAGAAGCGGCTGGCCGAGCAGTTGCTCGCGGTCAGCGAGCTGGGCGAGTTCGCCGACGTGGTGCCGGTCAGCGCTGTCTCCGGCCACCAGGTGGACACGCTCGTCGACGTGATGACCGGCTACCTGCCCGAGTCGCCGCAGCTCTACCCGGACGACATGCTCACCGACGACCCGGAGCAGGTGCTCGTGGCGGAGCTGGTCCGCGAGGCGGCGCTGGAGGGCGTACGCGACGAGCTGCCGCACTCCATCGCGGTGGTGGTCGAGGAGATGATCCCGGAGGGCAACCTCACCAAGATCTACGCCGACGTGTACGTGGAGCGCTCGAGCCAGAAGGCCATCGTCATCGGCCACCGGGGCAGTCGCCTCAAGCACGTGGGCACGACCGCCCGGCGGCAGATCGAGGAGCTGCTGGGCACCCGGGTCTATCTCGACCTGCACGTCCGCGTGGCGAAGGACTGGCAGCGCGACCCGAAGCAGTTGCGCAAGCTCGGCTTCTGACCGGCGGCCGGGGCAGGCCGGGTAGCGGATGATCAGGATCAGCCAGACCTATGGGACATCTCACTTTCCATAGGTGTTCTTGCTTGTTTCACAGTGTCCGGGAGCAGGGTAGGGACCATTGTCTCTGCCCCCGGACCCCGCCGCGAGCTGATGCGAAACCGCTACCTGGACCTGCTCCGCTTCCTGGCCATCCTGCGCGTCGTCACCTACCACGTCACCGGCTACGCCACGCTCACGCTGGTGTTCCCGGCGATGTCGGTGATGTTCGCCCTGGCCGGGTCGCTGATGGCGGCGTCACTCGATCGCAGCGGGGTACGCGCGGTCGGCCGCCGGCTGCGCCGCCTGCTGCCGTCGCTGTGGGTGGTCGCCGCAGTCTTCGTGCCGGCCATGCTGCTCACCGGGCTGGCGTTCAGCCCGAAGGTGCTCCTCTGGCTCTTCCCGATCAGCGACCCGCCGGCCAACTACTGGGGCGGGCTGGCGCTCAGTCCGATCTGGTACCTGCGGGACTACCTGTGGTTCATCCTCGCCTCACCGCTGGTGCTCCGGCTGTTCCGCCGGGCGCCGCTGCCCACGCTCGCCGCCCCGTACCTGCTGCTGGTCGCGATCGAGGTGGGCCTCCTGGCGAACCCGCCGACGGTGCTGCGGGAGTTCGGCCTCTACTTCGGCGCCTGGCTGCTCGGCTTCGCCCACCACGACGGGATGCTGCGCCGGATGCGCAACCGGGTGCTGCTGCCGGTGGCCGCTGTAGTCGGCGCTGCCGGGCTGGCGTGGATCGTCACCCACCCGGGGCCGCGCGGGTACGACATCAACGACATCCCGCTGGGCAACGCGCTCTGGTCGGCCGCGTTCATCCTGGTGGCGATCGGCCGGGCGCCGGCGGGGGTGACCTGGGTCGACCGCGTGCCGGCGCTCGGCCGGGCGGTCACTGTGGTGAACCGGCGCGCGCTGACCATCTACCTCTGGCACATGCCGTTCGTGGTGCTCCTCACCCCGCTTGTCGGCCTGGTCGGCTGGTCGCCACGCGACCCGGTGGGCCTGTGGCTGCGGGTGGGGCTGGTCTTCGCGCTCGTCGGCGTGGTGACGCTCATGGTCGGCTGGGTCGAGGACGTGGCCGCCCGGCGTACCCCCGAACTGCTCCCCGGCAAGCCGCGGCGGACCGTGGCCGACCGGGCGGCGGCCGCCCCGGCCAGCCCGGCCCCCGCCGGGGCGGAGGACGCGCTGGTCAGCGTCGGCGCCCGGGTGCCGGGCCCGCGTCGCCCGCCCGAGGACCCCGGCCGGAGAGACGGCGTCCCGGCGTCCCGGCGGGACGCGCCCGGCGGCGACTGAGCGACCACCGGGCGCGGCCCGCTCAGCGCGTGCTTACCGTGACGTTGCCGCTGGTGGCGGACGCTTCGAGCGTCACCGACGCGGTCGGGTCGTCGGTGACGCGCACGTCGGTGTCGCCGGATGTCGCGGTGGCGCGCACCCGGTAGCGGCCGGCCGGTACGGCCAGGTCGACGTCGCCGCTCGTGGCGTGCACCCGGGCCGGAGCCGGCTCGTCCAGCTCGACGACGATGTTGCCGGAGGTGGTCTCCACGTCGACGGCGGAGGCGAGCCGGCGGGCCTCGATGTCGCCGGAGCGGGCCCGCAGCCGCACCGGGCCGGCCGCCTCGACGACCCGGATGTTGCCCGACGTGGTGGAGGCACGGACCTCGCCGGTGGTGCCCCTGATGGTCAGGTCGCCGGAGCTGAGCGTGAACTCGACGGCGCCCACGTCGGTGAGGTCGACGTTGCCCGAGCCGGTGCCACCGCGGACCACCACACCGGGCGGCGCGGTCACCTCCCAGGAGATGCTGCACCGGTGCCCGCAGTCCGTGGGCAGGACGAGTTCGTCGCCCTTGATCTCGTACCGGCTGGTCGGCTCGTCGCCCTGGTAGCGGACCACGCGCTTGACGCGTACCTGGTCGGCGGGGCCGTTGGCCCGCACCACGACGTCGCCGGCGCCGTCGTCGTCCACGGTGATCTTCGTGATCCTGGTCCGCTCGGTGTGGTCGTAGTCGAGGCGGCGGAACGAGAGGGTGTCACACCCGGAGAGAACGATGAGGGCGGCGGCAGCGGTCGCGGCCACCGCGGTGCGGAGCGAAGCCATGGCCAGCACATTAGGACCGGCTCGGCGCCCGGCACATCGGGGATCGCCCGCCGGTGCACCCCGAGCCGACCCTGAGATCGCACCCGGAGGGAGAATGGCCTGATGGCCGGGTACCGCCGACAGCTCTACCGCGACGACGCGGTGGTGCTGCGTGTGCAGAAGCTGGGCGAGTCCGACCGCATCATCACGCTGTTCACCCGCCGGCACGGCCGGTTGCGCGCGGTGGCCCGGGGCGTGCGGCGCACCACGAGCCGGTTCGGCGCACGGCTGGAGCCGTTCGGGCACGTCGACCTCCAGCTCGCCGGTGACCCCAAGGGCAACCAGGGCAGCTCGTTGCACACCGTCAGCCAGGTCGAGGCGATCGAGCTGTACGGCAAGCGGTTCCTCGGCGACTACCCCCGCTACACCGCGGCCAGCGCGATCGCCGAGACCGCCGAGCGACTCACCCCGGTCGAGCGCGAGCCGTCGCTGCGACTGTTCCAGCTCACCCTCGGCGCGATGAAGTCGCTCGCCCGGGGCGAGCACGCCACCACGCTGGTGCTCGACGCGTACCTGCTGCGCGGCATGGCGTTCGCCGGCTGGGCGCCGGCGCTCGCCGCCTGCGCCGTGTGCGGCGAGCCGGGCCGGCACCGCGCGTTCTCCGTACCGGCCGGCGGCGCCGTCTGCCCGGACTGCCGCCCGCCGGGCGCCGCCCACCCCGCGCCCGCCACGCTGGAGCTGATGTCCGCGCTGACCTCCGGCGACTGGGGGTACGCCGACGCGGCGGAGACCGGCGTACGCCGGGAATGCAGCGGGCTGGTCGCGGCGCACCTCCAGTGGCATCTGGAGCGCGCGCTACGCTCGCTGCCGCTGGTCGACCGGGGTGCCCCGGCGGCCGGCGCGGTCCCGCCGCCCGGCGTCGCGGGACCGGATGTGGTCCCGCCGCGCTCCGGCGCCGGGCCAGTCGCCGGTGTGAACAGGGAGATGACCGAGTGATCCGATCGACGAGGGCGACCCGCCGCGAGCCGGTGCCGCCGACCCCGCACCCCTCCGGCGCCCGTCCGCCGGCGCTGCCGCCCGCCGCGGTGCCCCGCCACGTCGCCATCGTGATGGACGGCAACGGCCGCTGGGCCAAGGAGCGCGGGCTGCCCCGCACCAAGGGGCACGAGCAGGGCGAGCACAGCCTGTTCGACGCCGTCGAGGGCGCGATCGAGATGGGCATCCCCTACCTGTCGGCGTACGCGTTCTCCACCGAGAACTGGCGGCGCTCGCCCGACGAGGTCCGCTTCCTGATGGGCTTCAACAGGGACGTCATCCGCCGCCGCCGCGACCAGCTCGTCGACCTGGGCGTACGGGTGGTCTGGTCGGGCCGCGCCGGCCGGCTGTGGAAGAGCGTCATCTCCGAGCTGCAGACCGCCGAGGAGATGTCGCGCGGCAACTCGACGCTGACGCTGCAGTTCTGCGTCAACTACGGCGGCCAGGCCGAGATCGCCGACGCCGCCGCCGGGATCGCCCGTGACGTCGCCGCCGGCAAGCTGGATCCGGCGAAGGTGAACGAGAAGACGGTGGCGCGGTACCTCTACCACCCCGAGGTGCCCGAGGTCGACCTGTTCCTGCGCCCCTCCGGCGAGCAGCGCATCTCCAACTTCCTGCTCTGGCAGACCGCGTACGCCGAGCTGGTCTACCTGGACACGCTCTGGCCCGACTTCGACCGCCGTCATCTCTGGTACGCCTGCGAGCTGTACGCGCAACGCGACCGCCGCTTCGGCGGTGCCCTGCCCAACCCGGTCGCCCCGGGCGCCTGACGTCACGCTTACCGGGGCGCCGCGCTGGGTACCGATACCTCCAGACAGCAAACGCGGAGGTGAACCACATGATTCAGAAGCGGATCGCGCAGTGGGCGTTCATGGCGGTCGCCGTGCCGCTGGCAGCGGCCGGCGCGCGCCGGCTCAGCCACACCCTGGAGGCCCGTCGCGGCCCGTCCGGGGTGAGCCGTCTGCTGACCAAGGGCGCCGACCTGGTCCGGCCGCAGAAGGCCAAGCGTCGCCGGTTCTTCTGACCGCGACGTCCGGCCCTGGTGGCCGTGGCCGGTATCCGGCCCGACCGTGACGCCCCGCATCCGGCTTTCCCGCCGGGCGCGGGGCGTCGCGCTCTACGATCGGCGCAGGGCGTGCCGCCGGGTGCGCGCCCGCCACGGGGGTGGAGGATGCGCGATCTCCGGTACGAGATGACTGCTGCCCTGGCCGCCGCCGACCTGGTGGAGCCGGCCCGCCGGGACGCCGTCGCCGCACTGTGCGCCGACGTCGCCCAGCGGTGGTGCGCCGACCTCGGGCACACCCCCGCCGTCCGCTCCGGTGAGATCGGCGAGCTGGCGGCGGGCGAGCCGGCCGCCGGGTGGGCGCCCGACCCGGACGGCCAGCGGGCCTGGTGAGGCGTCCGGCCGGGCTGCCGGTGCGGCTCACGCCTCCACTTCGGAGCGGTCGCCCGCCCAGAGCGTGTGGAACGAGCCGGGCCGGTCCACCCGGTGGTAGGTGTGCGCGCCGAAGTCGTCCCGCAGGCCCTGGATCAGCGCGGCCGGCAGCCGCTGCGCCCGCAGCGCGTCGAAGTAGGCCAGCGACGACCCGAAGGCCGGGGCCGGCACGCCCGCCCGGGCCGCGTCGGCCACCACCCGTCGCCAGGCCGGTACGCCGGCGCTGACCCGCTCGGCGAACCACGGCGCGACGAGCAGCGTCGACAGGTCCGGCTCCGCGTCGTACGCCTCCCGGATCCGGTCCAGGAAACCGGCCCGGATGATGCAGCCGCCCCGCCAGATCGTGGCCGTACCGCCCAGGTCGATGTCCCAGTCGTACTCCCGGCTGCCGGCCCGGATGTGGTCGAAGCCCTGCGCGTACGCGACGATCTTGCTGGCCAGGAGCGCGCGGCGCACGTCCTCGACGAACGCGTCCCGGTCGTCCACCTGCCACTTGTCGCCCGCGTCGGCGAACACCCGGCGGGCGGCCTCGCGCTGGTCGGCGTGACCGGACAGCGACCGGGCGAACGTGGCCTCGGCGATGCCGGTGATCGGGATGCCGAGGTCCAGCGCGCTCTGCACGGTCCAGCGGCCGGTGCCCTTCTGCTCGGCCTGGTCGAGCACGATGTCCACGAACGGCTGGCCGGTGGCCGCGTCGGTGTGGCCGAGCACGTCGGCGGTGATCTCGATGAGGAACGACCCCAGCTCGCCGCCGTTCCACTCCCGGAAGATCTCCGCGATCTCCGCAGGGCTCGCCGACAGACCGGCCCGCAACAGGTCGTACGCCTCGGCGATGAGCTGCATGTCGGCGTACTCGATGCCGTTGTGCACCATCTTCACGAAGTGGCCCGCGCCGTCCGGCCCGATGTGCCGGCAGCAGGGCTCGCCGTCCACCTGCGCGGCGATCTTCTCGAAGATCGGCCCGAGCTTGCGGTACGACTCGGCCGACCCGCCGGGCATGATGCTCGGGCCGAGCAGCGCGCCCTCCTCGCCGCCGGACACACCGGTGCCGACGAAGTGCAGCCCGTGCTCGCGCAGCGCCTCCTCCCGGCGGCGGGTGTCGGCGAAGTGCGCGTTGCCGCAGTCGACGACGATGTCGCCCTCCTCCAGCAGCGGGATCAGCTCGTCGATCACCGCGTCGGTGGGCGCGCCGGCCTTCACCATCACGATCACCGCGCGGGGCCGCTCCAGCGAGCCGACGAAGTCCGCGAGCGACTCCGACGGCACGAACGTGCCCTCGTCGCCGTGCTCCGCGACCAGGCTGCGGGTACGTTCCGGCGACCGGTTGTGCACCGCCACGGCGAAGCCGTTGCGGGCCAGGTTCCGGGCCAGGTTGCGGCCCATCACCGCCAGACCGGTGACCCCGATCTGCGCCGTCGCCTGCTCTGCCATGCGTACCGCCACCTCTCGTTCGTGCTGCCGTGCTGCGACCGTATCGCGGTCGCCGGGGGAGCGGGCGGGGACGTCGACAGGGCGTGACCGAGGCGTGGCCGTGCGTCCTTGCGTTAATTCGGGTGCGGGACGTCCGGTGGCGGGGTAGCGTTGCCGCATGCGTATGTGACGCCCCACCTCCGAGCCCGGTCCACCGCCGCCAGTGCCGTGGACCCGTCCTGCTCCGGGCGTCCGCATTCCTTCCCCGCCACCGTCGGTCGCGGTGTCTGTCGTGATCGGAACGCACCGGAGCCCTCGCTCGGCGCGTCCCGGTCGGCGCGCCCGCACGACAGGAGGCCCGCGAATGCCCGCGAAGCGCAATCCGAAGAAGTCCCGCAAGCAGTCGTCGCCGCAGGTGACCACGCCGAACCTCGACGCGCTCATGGAGACGCCACCCGCGGTGGTGCTCCCCACCGAGCCGTTGGCGTCCACCGTGTCCCCGGTGGTGCTTCCCACCGAGCCGGCGGCGCCCGCCGTGTCCCCGGATGCGGTGTCGCCAGTCCTGGCTGCGCCGACGGTGTCGCCCTCGGAGTCTCCGGAGACCCCGGTCCTGCCGGGCGCATCCGCGACGCCGCCCAGATCGGGTCCACCGGCAGGGCAGCAGGCCCGGTTCACCGGGCGGAGCCAGCGCGCCGGCCAGACCCGGTTCTACGCCTTCCGCCGCAGCTGACCGACAGCCCCGCCCACCGGGCTGGCCCTCTCATCCGGGGCCTGCCCGAGCATCCCCGAAGATCTTGGAAGATTCCGGCCCCCATAGGGGCCCTTCCGTACCAAGATCTCGCCCGACCCTGGCTGATCATGAGGTTGGCGGCGACAAAACGGGCAACCGGTACCGTCAACTTCATGATCAACGGGGCGGGGCGGGGGGCGGGGCGCTGGGCGGGGACTGGGCTCGGGGTCAGCCGATCAAGGGGCGGAAGGTGCCCAGGGCGATGCTTGTGGCCAGGGCGCCGGCTGCCAGCAGGGCGGCGCCCGCGACGAGCAGCGCGTCGGCGCGGGTGAAGCGCTGCGGGCGGGCCACGGTGCGCGGCGTACCCGCGTCGAAGCCCCGCGCGTCCATCGCCACGGCCAGCCGGGTACCCCGCCGGATGGCGCCCACCAGCAGCGTGAACGCGGTGGACGCGAACAGCCGCAGCTTCGCCACCGGGTTGCGGCCGGCGTCCACGCCGCGGGCCCGGCGGGCCATGCTGATCATCCGCCACTCCTGTTCCAGCAGCGGCACCATCCGGAACGCGGCGAGCGCCCCGATGGCGAACCGGGCGGGCGTCTTCGCGTTCTGGATCAGCGCGTCGGCCAGGTCGGTCGGGTCGGTGGTGGCGAACACGACGATGCCGGGCAGCGCCACGGCGAGCATCCGCAGCACCAGTCCGAGCGCGGTCATCAGCACGCCCTCGGTGACCAGCACCGGGCCGGCTTCGAGCAGGACCCGGCCGGAGCGGTCGGCCGCGAAGAGCACAAGCGTGACGAGGATGCCCACGGCACCGGCGAGCAGCGGCCAGGCCCGGCGGGCGAGCACCCGGTAGCGGACGCCGAACAGCGGGAGCACCGCGAGTTCGACGGCGATGGCGACGGCCGGGGCCACCGGGTCGAGCGTCGCCACCAGGATCAGCGTGAAGACCACGGCGGCGGCCAGCTTCGCCACCGGGTTGCGCCGGGCCAGCGGTGCGCCGGGTGCGGCGACCGGTTCGAGGCCGATCACGCGACCACCCCGTCGGGGGAGCGGGGCAGGGTGAGCGTCCGGTCGGCCAGCGCGGCGACGAAGTCCTCGTCGTGGGTCACCGTGACCACGCCGTGCCCGGCGTCGCGCAGCTCGGCGAGCAGGTCGACCAGCTCCAGCCAGGTCCGCCGGTCCTGGCCGAACGTGGGCTCGTCGCAGATCAGCAGGCGGGGCGCGGTTGCCAGCGCCGTCGCGACACTCAGCCGCCGTGCCTCGCCACCCGAGAGGGTGTACGGGTTGGCGCCGGCCAGCCGGTCCAGCCGCAACCGGTGCAGCAGCTCGTCGACGGTGGCGGTGACCGCCGGCTCGGGCCGGCCGGTGCGGCGCGGGCCGAGCGCCAGTTCGTCGCGCACAGTGGCGGTGACGAACTGGTGTTCCGGGTCCTGGAAGACCGAACCGATCCGGCGTACCAGCGCGGGTGCGCGCCAGCGGTGCGGGGGAGTGCGCGCGTCCCGCCCGGCGAGTTCCGCCGACGCGGTGACGGCGCCCGTGCCGGGCTTCAGCAGGCCGCCCAGGAGCAGTGCCAGTGTGGACTTGCCGGCCCCGTTGGGGCCGAGGACGGCGAGCGCCTCGCCGGCGCGTACCCGAAGGTCTGTGGGGTTGAGCCGCGGCGGCAGGCCGAGCCGCTCCGCGGTGAGCAGCACGTCGCCGGGCGGCGTGGTGGCGTGCCGGGGCGGCGCGACGTGCCCGGGTACCCAGACCCCGGCGGCGGCCAGCGCCTCGCCGTGCGCGGCGAAGACCGCGTCGGGCGCCCCGTCGGCGCGGACCCCGCCGCCGGGTTCCAGCACCACGACGCGGTCGACAAGCGGCAGCGCCTCGGTGACCCGGTGCTCGACCAGGACCATCGTGGTGTCCGGGTCGAGCGCATTCGCGACGGCCCGGCGGATCAGGCCGGCGCCGGCCGGGTCGAGGTTGGCGGTGGGCTCGTCGAGCAGCAGCAGCCCGGGGCGCAGCGCGAGCGTGCCGGCCAGCGCGAGCCGCTGCTGCTCGCCGCCGCTGAGCGCGGCGGTGGGGCGGTCCCTGTCGTACGGGAAGCCGACCCGGTGCAGCGCCTCGTCGACGCGGGGCCAGATCTCCCCGGCGGGTACGCCACGGTTCTCCAGCCCGAACGCCACGTCGTCACCGGAGCGGGCCATGACGAGCTGGGATTCCGGGTCCTGGAAGACGATGCCGACGCGCTCGCGGGCCTTGCGCGGGTCCAGCCCGTCGATCTCGACGGTTCCCTCCTGCTCGCCGGAGTCCTCCGGCAGCAGCCCGGCCAGCGCCGCCAGCAGCGTGCTCTTGCCGGCGCCGGAGGGTCCGAGCAGCAGCACCCGCTCGCCGCTCTCCACGCGCAGATCCACCCCGCGCAGAGCCCAGCGTTTCCGTCCCCCGTGCCGCCACCCGAACCCCCGCAGCACCACCCCGCTCACCGCCCACCCACCCCCTCTCCCGGCCCAGCCTGCGTGATCAAGGAGTTCGCGTCCGGGAAACCGTGCCCGGCGGACGCAAACTCCTTGATCACCGGGGCGGTGCGAGGCGAGCCTCAGACCAGGGCGCGATCCCGGCCGGCGGGGAAGCGGTCCAGGACGCCGGTGTTCGCCAGCGCGCGGGTGAGGACGTGCGCGCCCAGACCGGCGACGATCGTGGCGCTGACAATCGTGATCAGCGCGTACGGGAGGCGGTAGGAGGCGAAGTCGAACGCCTTGTTCCAGTAGACGAAGTCGAAGATCGCCGCGCCGAGACCGGTCAGCGCACCGGCCAGCACCGCCACCGGCAGTCGGAACGAGCGGTACCGGAACGCGGCGAAGGCCAGCTCGGCGCCGATGCCCTGCATCAGGCCCTGGAGGATCACGATGCTCGCCCACTGGCTGCCCAGCAGGGCGGAGATGATCGCGGCCACGGTCTCGCAGTACAGCGCAGCGCCCGGCTTGCGGATGATCAGGCCGGCGAGCACCGCCGGGATCAGCCACACGCCGTAGAGCACGGCCTGTGCCGGCGGGAAGAACGCGAACGCCGCGTCGGTGGCGCTCCAGAGCAGGCCCCAGGCCCAGAAGACGACGCCGAAGGCGACGGCGATGACCGAGGCGACGACGATGTCGACGGTACGCCAGCGGTTGCTGTCGGTACGGTTCACGGTTGGCTCCCAGTTCGTCGAGGTGAACCAGGAGAAGACGCACGCCGCGCCCGGTGGTCACCGGACGGCGACGCGGCTGGAGGTCGACCGAACTCCCTGCGCTGGCATTACCCAGATCAGGTTCGAGGGTCTGCGGGCACCGGCCCGCACTCTCAGCGCTGTGCGCTCCCCTGTCGGATGTGAAGTTGTCTCGTCGCAGACGCTAGCACCGACCACGGCCCCCGGCCCAGCAGGGCGAGTGTCGGTATGGTGGCGATCATGCTGGTGGATGCGCGGGGACTGACGTTCGAGGTACGCGCCGGCGGCCCCGAGGGCGGTGATCCCGTCCTGCTGCTGCACGGCTTCCCGCAGCACTCCGGTGAGTGGGACGCGGTCACGCCCGCGCTGCACGCCGCCGGGCTGCGCACGTACGCGCTCGACCAGCGCGGCTACTCGCCCGGCGCGCGTCCGGCCGACGTCGGGGCGTACCGGATTCCGGAGCTGGTGGCCGACGCGGCCGCGGTGCTCGACGCGCTCGGGGTGACTCGCGCCCACGTGGTCGGCCACGACTGGGGCGCGATCGCGGCGTGGGGCCTGGCGGCGGCGCACCCGGACCGGGTGCGGACGCTGACCGCGGTGTCGGTGCCGCACCCGTCCGCGATGGGCCACGCGCTCGCCACCGACCCCCGGCAGAAGGTCAAGTCCGCGTACATCGCGTTGTTCCGCAAGCCCGGTACGGCGGAGAAGGTGCTGCTGGCGTGGAACGGCGCCACGCTGCGCAAGCTGCTGAGCGGCGTGGGCGACGCCGAAGCGGTCGCCCGGTACGCCGAGCCGATGCGCGAGCCGGGCGCGTTGACGGCGGCGCTGAACTGGTACCGCGCGATGACCGGGGCGGACATGAAGGCGGTCGCGCCGGTCGGGGTGCCTACTACGTTCGTCTGGAGCGACAAGGACGTGGCGATCGGCCGGACGGCCGCGCAGGCGTGCGCGGCGCACGTCACCGGTGACTACCGGTTCGTGACGCTGTCCGGCGTCAGCCACTGGATCCCGGACGAGGCGCCCGGCCCGCTGGCCGAGGCGATCCTCGCCCGGTGCGCAGGAACGGAGGAGGCATGACGGTGAGCGCCGAGGCGTACCTGGCGGTGGTGACCGAGACGATCGGCCGGGTCGCCGCCGAGCAGCGGCAGAACGTCGCCGAAGCGGCCGACCTGATCGCGGCGGCACTGCAGGCCGACGGGGTGGTGCACGCGTTCGGCACCGGGCACTCCGAGGCGCTGGCCATGGAGATCGCCGGGCGGGCCGGCGGCCTGGTGCCCACCAACCGGATCGCGCTGCGTGACCTGGTGCTGGTCGGCGGCGACCCGGCCGACGTGCTCGGCCCGAAGCTGGAACGCGATCCGGCGGTGGCGCACCGCCTCTACGAGCTGGCGCCGATCCGGCCGCAGGACGTGTTCGTGCTGGCCTCGAACTCGGGCGTGAACGGGGCGATGGTCGAGTTCGCGTCCGTCGTGAAGGAACGCGGGCACGGCCTGGTGGCGATCACCTCCGCGCAGCACTCGGCGCGGATGACCTCGCGGCACCCGTCCGGCCGCAAGCTCGCCGACTTCGCCGACGTGGTGCTGGACAACGGTGCCCCGTACGGCGACGCCACGCTGCCGCTACCCGGCGGCGGCGCGGTCGGCGCGGTCTCCTCGATCACTGCCGCGCTGCTGGCCCAGCAGATCGTCACCGAGGTGGTGGCCCGGCTGGTCGCGGCGGGGCAGCGCCCGCCGGTCTACCTGTCCGCGAACATCACCGGCGGCGACGAGCACAACGCCGAGCTGGAGGCACGGTACGCGGGCCGCATCCGCCGGGGATCCTGAACCGGTTTCGTGATCAGCCGTACGGGGCACAGGCGCTCCTGCCGGTGGGCGTTCACCCGCCGGCCGTGCCGTCTCCCGGGGAGGTCCGCGAGTGTCAAAGGAATCCGAGAAGCAGCGCTGGCAGCGCAACTTCGCCGATCTGTTGCAGGAGCTGCGGGTCGCGCAGACAGGCGTGCAGATCCTCTTCGCCTTCCTGCTGACGCTGCCGTTCAGCAACGGGTTCGGCCGGACCACGGAGTTCCAGCGCGACGTCTACATCCTGGCGCTGCTGACCGCCGCCGCGTCCGCCGCGATGATCATCTCTCCGGTCGCGTTCCACCGGGCGCTGTTCCGGCAGGGGCGTAAGCCGGAGCTGGTCCGGTTCGCCCACCGGATGGCCACCGGCGGCCTGTTCTTCATGCTGATCGCGATGGTCAGCTCGGTCCTGCTGGTCACCGACTTCGTGCTGGACCGGCCGATCGCGTTCCTGCTCAGCGCGCTCACCGGCGTGTGGTTCCTGATCTTCTGGGCGATCCTGCCGTTCAGCAGGCGCAACTGGGGTGAGGACGACATCGACGACGAGGACGACAGCCCTCAGTCGCTGACCGACTGACGGTCCGCCAAATCGGACGTGCACGCAGCGCTACCCCTGGGTAACACCCGGGGGTAGCGTCGTTTTCGTCGCACGTGTCGACGCAGCCGGACCGACGAGGAGGCAGCCGTGACCACGACCCAGAACAGCCGGCCCGAGTCACCGGACGGCGCGGGGCCGCTGCCCACCGAGGCGGGCCAGGTCTCCGAGAAGGAGGCCCGCCAGGTCGCCGAGGCGGCCCGCGAGTCGGCCTGGGACCGGCCCAGCTTCGGCAAGGAACTGTTCCTCGGCCGGTTCCGGCTCGACCTGATCGATCCGTGGCCCCGCCCCGACCCGGCCGAGGTGGCCCGCGCCGACGAGTTCCTCGGCGCGCTGCGCGCGTACCTGACGTCCGAGGTGGACGGCGAGGCGATCGAGCGGGACGCGCGCATCCCCGACGAGGTGTTCCACGGCCTGGCCGGGCTCGGCACGTTCGGCATGAAGATCGACCGGAAGTACGGCGGGCTGGGGCTGAGCAACCTGCACTACTGCCGGGCGCTGATGCTCGTCGGCTCGGTGAACCCGGCGGTCAGCGCGCTGCTCTCCGCACACCAGTCGATCGGCGTGCCGCAGCCGCTGAAGATGTTCGGCACGCCCGAGCAGAAGGATCGGTTCCTGCCCCGGCTCGCCGCCGGTGAGGTCTCCGCGTTCCTGCTCACCGAGCCGGACGTCGGCTCCGATCCGGCCCGGCTCGCCACCACCGCCGAGCCGACCGCCGACGGCACCGGCTACCGGCTCAACGGGGTGAAGCTCTGGGCCACCAACGGCACGCTCGCCACGCTGCTGGTGGTGATGGCCCGGGTGCCGGCCGGTGAGGGGCGGCGCGGCGGCATCACCGCGTTCGTGGTGGAGGGCGACAGCGACGGCATCACCGTGGAGCGGCGCAACTCCTTCGTCGGGCTGCGCGGCCTGGAGAACAGCCTCACCCGGTTCCACGACGTGTTCGTGCCGAAGGAGAACGTGATCGGCGGTGAGGGCAAGGGCCTCAAGATCGCTTTGACCACGTTGAACACCGGCCGGCTCTCGCTGCCGGCCATGTGCGTCGGCGCCGGCAAGTGGGCGCTCAACGTGGCCCGCGAGTGGGCGGCGGACCGGGTCCAGTGGGGCCGCCCGGTGGGCGAGCACGAGGCGGTGGCGAAGAAGCTGTCCTTCATCGCCGCCACCACGTACGGCATGGAGTCGATGCTCGACCTGTCCTGCATGCTCGCCGACGACGACCGCAACGACATCCGGATCGAGGCGGCGCTGGTCAAGCTCTACGCCAGCGAGATGGCCTGGCGGATCGCCGACGAGCTGATCCAGATCCGCGGTGGCCGCGGCTACGAGACGGCCGACTCGCTCGCCGCTCGCGGGGAACGGCCGGCCGCCGTCGAGCAGCTCCTGCGCGACCTGCGGATCAACCGGATCTTCGAGGGCTCCACCGAGATCATGCACCTGCTGATCGCCCGCGAGGCGGTCGACGCGCACCTGTCCGTCGCCGGCGACATCATCGACCCCGACGCCGGGCTGGGCCGCAAGGCGAAGGCGGGCGCGCGGGCCGGCGCCTTCTACGCGAAGTGGCTGCCCACGCTCGCCGTCGGCAAGGGGCAGACGCCCGGGGCGTACCAGGAGTTCGGGCCGCTGGCCGGGCACCTGCGCCACGTCGAGCGGACCTCCCGCAAGCTGGCCCGGTCGACGTTCTACGCGATGTCCCGCTGGCAGGGGAAGATGGAGCGCAAGCAGGCGTTCCTCGGCCGGGTGGTGGACATCGGCGCGGAGCTGTTCGCGATGAGCGCGGTCTGCGTCCGGGCCTACGCCGAGCGGGACGCGCACCCGGAGAACGTCGAGCTGGCCGACCTGTTCTGCCGTCAGGCGCGGCTGCGCGTCGACGAGCTGTTCACCGGCCTGTGGTCGAACACCGACTCGGTCGACGTGGCCGCCGCCAAGCGGATCGTCGCCGGCCGGTACGCCTCGGTGGAGGAGGGTGTCGTCACCCCGCCCGCCGACCTGCCCTGGGTGGCCCGCTGGGAACCGGGGGCGTCCACCGAGCAGGACGTCCGCCGTCGCATCCCGCCCGCCGGCTGACCCCGCCCCGCCCGCCCGGCGGTCGTCCCACCCGGACGGCCGCCGCGGGCGGTCAGCGCGCGATCGCCCAGGCCAGGACGCCGGCCAGGATCAGGCCGTTGAGCCCGGCCAGCACCAGGTACGCCGACGGCGGGATCTTGCGGCCCTTGCGGACGAAACTCACCAGCACGGCCGCGTACCCGAGCAGCAGCACGGCGACGACGATCAGGAAGTACAGCACCCGCACACCTTACCGGCCGCCGCGCAGCCCCAGTTCGCGCAGCTCCAGCGCGGCGAGCGCGTCGACAGTCGCGTCGTCGCCGCGCCGCCACGCCTCGGCGACGTCGGGCGCGATCCGGGTCAGCTTCGACAGCGGCTGACCCGCCAGTGCGCGCAGCGCCAGCAGGTCCCGGCCGGCCGGGACGCCCGCCAGGGCCTTCGCCGCGCCGGCCCGGCGCATCCAGCGCAGGCGCAGCGGCAGCCAGCCGAACAGCACCAGGCCGAGCGGGAACACCAGCACCGCGACGGTCAGCCCGAGCGCGAGCTGCCCGACCAGCTCCTGCTGGTCGCGGCCCGCCTCGGCGACCGCGCGGGCGGCGTCGGCGGCACGGGTGAACGGCGCGGTCAGCTCGTCGCCGACGATCGGCACCCGGCCGACCTTGCCGCCGGCGTCGGCCAGGTTGTCGGCGAGACCACCGCCGGCCCCCTCCAGCTTCTGCCCGGGTACGGCGAGCTTCTCGACCACGTCGTGCAGCCACAGCGCGAAGCGGATCGCCGCGTACACCCAGACGACCACGAGCAGGTCGGTGAGGAACTGGCGGACGGCGGTGGGAAAACGGTCGGCGTAGATCTTCACGCCGGACAGCGTCCCACGGCGCGGGCGCGTCGGCACCTGGCCGATTTCCCGCTCAGTGCGACCCTTCACCGGCGTGACTGACGGCGTCCGCCACGATGTGCGCGACGTGGTCGTCGACCAGCGCGTACGCGATCTCCCGGCCGCGCCGCGACCCGCGCACCACCCCGGCGCCGCGCAGCACCCGCAGGTGCTGGGAGACCAGCGGCTGCGGCGCACCGAGCTTCTCGACCAGCTCGTGCACGCAGCGCTCGCCCTCGGCCAGCTCGCTGACGATCGCGAGCCGGATCGGGGCCGAGAGCGCGCGCAGCAGGTCACCCGCACCCTCGAAGGCGTCGTACCCGTTCGTGCCGGTCACCCTGTAACGGTAACCAATCCCAGCTGCGCCGGCGGGCAGGGCCTCACCGCAGCAGCACCTCGTGCTCGACCGGCTCGGGCGGGGGCGTGGCCCGGTCGGCCCGCACCCGCCGCCGCAGCGCCCGCACACCGGCCGCCGCGAGCGCGACCAGCAGGAACGAGCCGATCGCGACGAGCACCACCGACGCGCCGGGCGCGGTGTCGGCGGTGGCGGCCACCCAGACCCCGGTGCCGGCGGCGAACAGGCCCAGCGCCATGGCCGCCGTCATGGTGGAGCGGAAGCCCCGGGTCACCTGCTGCGCGGTCGCCACCGGCACCACCATCAGCGCGCTGATCAGCAGCACCCCGACCGCCCGCATCGCGATGGTCACGGTGACCGCGGTACCGACCGCGATGACCAGGTTCAGTGTCCGCACCGGCAGGCCGGACACCCGGGCGTACTCCTCGTCGTGGCACACCGCGAACAGCGCCGGACGCAGCACCAGCATGGTCACCAGCAGCACCACGCCGAGGACGCCGATGGTGATCAGGTCGGTGCGGGAGGTGGTGGTCAGCGACCCGAACAGGTACGCGTTGAGCGACCCGCTGCTGGCGTCGGAGAGCCCGACCAGCATCACGCCACCGGCGATGCCGCCGTAGAACAGCAGCGCCAGCGCCAGGTCACCGGAGGTGCGCCCGTACGCGCGGACCAGCTCGATCACCACCGCGCCGAGCGTCGCGGCGATCACCGCCACCAGCACGGGCGAGCGGTTGAGCAGCAGCCCCGCGCCGACGCCGGTGAGCGCCACGTGCCCGAGCCCGTCGCCGATCAACGCCAGCCGCCGCTGCACCAGGTAGATGCCGAGCGCCGGGGCGGCCAAACCGATGATCAGCGCGCCGACCAGGGCGCGGAGCATGAAGTCGTACTGGAAGAGATCCATCTCAGATGCCTGTCCAGAGCCGGGCGGGCTCCTCGTCGCAGTGCGGGTGCACGTGCTCGTGGTCCGGGTCGGCGTGGTGACCGGCCGGTTCGGGCACCGCGCCGTCGTGGGCGATCCCGCCCTGGTGCACCACCACGGCCCGGCTGATCAGCGGGCGCAGCGGGCCCAGCTCGTGCGCGACGAGCAGCACCGTGCCGCCGCCGTCGCGGAACGCGCGCAGCGCCCCGGCGAACGCCTCCTGGCTCGCCGCGTCCACCCCGGCGGTCGGCTCGTCGAGCACCAGCAGCTCCGGCCGGCCGGCCAGCGCGCGGGCGATCAGGGTGCGTTGCTGCTGGCCGCCGGAGAGCGTCGACACCGGGTCGCCGGCCCGGTCGGCGAGCCCGACCGCGTCCAGCGCCGCCGCCACCGCCTCCCGGTCCGCCCGCCCGGCCGGACGCAGTACGCCCCGGCGGGCCAGCCGCCCGGACGCCACCACCTCGCGCACGGTGGCTGGTACTCCGCTGCCCGCGCCGAGCCGCTGCGGCACGTACCCGATGCGGTGCCACTGCCGGAAGCGGCGCTGCGGCGTGCCGAACAGGGCGACCGACCCGGCGCCGACCGGCACCAGGCCGAGCGCGGCGCGCACGAGCGTCGACTTGCCGGAGCCGTTGGCGCCGAGCACGGCGACCACCTCTGAAGCGGTCACTGTCAGCGAGACGTCACGCAGCACCGGGCGGCCGTCGTAGCCGACGGTGGCGTGCGCGATCTCGATCACGGGTGAGGTCATGAACAGTCCAGAGCGGTTCGCAGGGTCTGCAGGTTGGTGCGCATCGCGGAGAGGTAGTCGCCGTCGGCGGGCGGGCCCTCCAGTGGGTCCAGGACCGCCGTCTTCGCCCCGACCTCACGCGCGATCGTCTCGGCGACCTTCGGGCTGACGAGCGTCTCGAAGAAGATCGTGCCGGCCTGGTGCTCCCGGGCCTCCTCGGCGACCTCGGCGAGGCGCTTCGGGGACGGCTCGGACTCCGGGGTGAGCCCGCTGATGCCGATCTGCTCCAGCTGGTAGCGCTCGGTCAGATAGCCGAACGCGGTGTGGCTGGTGACGATCTCCCGGCGCTGGCAGGTGCGCAGGCCGTCGGCGTACTCGGTGTCGAGCTTCGTCAGCTCGGCGCGCAGCGCGCCGGCGCGGGCGGTGTAGTCGGCGGCGTGGTCCGGGTCGGCCTTGCCGAGCCGCTCGGCGAGCTTGTCGCCGATGGTGGCCAGCCGGGTCGGGTCGAGCCAGACGTGCGGGTCCTTGCCGCCGCCCTCCTCGGTGTGCCCGGCCTCGCCCTCGTGGTCGTGGTCGTGCCCACCGGCGGCGGCGTCCCGCAGCGGCGTGACGCCCGCCACGTCGAACGCGCGGTCGCCGCCGTTCTGCTCCACCGCCTCGTCCACCGCCGGCTGGAAGCCGCTGAGGTAGACGACCACGTCGGCGTCGACCACCTGGCCGACCTGGCGCGGGTTGAGTTCCAGGTCGTGCGGCTCGGCGCCCGGCTTGGTGAGGTTGCTGACCGCGACCGTGTCGCCGCCGATCCGCTCGGCGAGGAACTGGAGCGGGTAGAACGCGGCCACCACGTCGACCCTGCCGGGCTCGCTCGCGCCGCCCGAGCCGTCGGCGCAGGCGGTCAGGCCGGCGGCGGCGAGCAGGGCGGTGGTTGCGGCGGTCAGGATGCGGCGCGGTGCACGAACGGTCATGGGCTCAACTGTCCGCGACAACGAAAACTATTGTCAAAAACGCATGATTGCATGTCAGCGCAGGTCAGCTCGGCTCTGCTTCGTGCGGTCAGCCGACCATGAGCCTCGCCAGCGCCACCGCGATCAACAAGGTCAACATCACCAGCCGGAGCATCCGGGTCGCCGGGGCCTGCACCGGCCAGGTGACCGACATCAGCCAGACCAGCCCGCCGGCCAGCACGAGCAGCAGGACGCCACCCGCCGGGCCGGGCGCGAACAGGCCGACAAGCACCAGGGCCAGCGCGGCCAGGAACACCGCCGTCGGGTTGAGCCGTGCCAGCCGGGACAGCACGGGACTCTGCGTACGCTGCATGCCACAAACTCTACGAGGAGGAACGCCGTGCTGGTCACCAACCGGTTCGTGGTGGAAGCCGAAACGGTGGACGAGTTCACCCGGGAGGCGCACGCCGCGCTGGCCGCGCTCGCCGCCCGCCCCGGCTACCTGCGCGGTGAACTGCTGCGGGCGCTCGACGACCCGGACCACTGGCTCCTGGTCACCGAGTGGGAGTCGGTCGGTGCGTACCGCCGGGCGCTCGGCGGATTCGACGTCAAGGTCACCGCCGTGCCGCTGCTCGCCCGATCGGTGGACGAGCCGTCGGCGTACGAGACGCTCGCCGGCGCCGCCCCGGAGGGGGAGATCGTCGTCGTCGCCAGCGATCGTGCCGCAGGCCCGTACCGCTGAGTGCCGGGGCACTACCCTGGCGCGTATGACCGCTCCCGGACCGGCCGCGCCACCCCCGTCGTCAGTTCCGCCCGCGCCGCCGGCGGACCCCGGGGTGCCCGCGCCGCCGCAGGGGCCCGGTGCCGTGCCGCCGTTCGCCGCCCCGCCCACCGAGGGCGGGCGGACCCGGCTCTGGCTCGGCCTCGGCGCGGGCGCGCTCGCAGTGCTGATCTGCTGCGGCGGAGGCGGCGCCGCGGTGGTCGGCCTGGCCGTGAGCAACGCCCAGGCGATCGGCGAGCAGGGCCGGGCCGTCACGAACGACTACTACCAGGCGCTCGTGGCCCGGGAGTGGTCCAAGGCGTACGACACGCTCTGCGACGACATCCGGCGACGCGAGCCCCGGCGCGAGTTCGAGCGGCGGGTGGCGACCGAGCCGCAGATCTCCGGCTACCGGGTCGGCGAGGTCGACCTCAACACGCTCACCGTGCCGGTGGACGTCACACTCGCCGGCGGCCGCCGGGAGGCGCAGACCGTGACGCTGGCACCGGACCAGCAGACGGGCGGCGTGGAGGTCTGCGGGGTGAGCTGACCGGCCCCCGGTATTCTGCTGGGCTCGGGACGGACACGGTCGTACCGTTGTCCCGAACAGCCCGGTTCCATCCATCTCAACCGCGCCGACCGCCAGCCGGCGTAGGAGGAAACATGCCAGCCGACCGTATCGACGCCGTCACCAGCCTCGCCAAGCGCCGGGGCTTCGTCTTTCCCTCCAGCGAGATCTACGGGGGCACCCGGTCGGCGTGGGACTACGGTCCGCTCGGCGTCGAGCTGAAGGAGAACGTCCGCCGGCAGTGGTGGCGGACCATGGTGCAGCAGCGCGACGACGTCGTCGGCCTCGACTCGGCGGTCATCCTGGCCCGCAAGGTCTGGGAGGCCAGCGGCCACATCGCCGAGTTCGTCGACCCGCTCACCGAGTGCCAGTCCTGCCACAAGCGGTTCCGGGCCGACCACCTGGAAGAGGCGTACGAGGCCAAGCACGGCAAGCCGCTGACCTCGCTGACGGAGCTGAACTGCCCCAACTGCGGCAACAAGGGCACCTTCACCGAGCCGAAGATGTTCAACGGCCTGATGAAGACCTACCTGGGCCCGGTGGAGAGCGACGAGGGCATGCACTACCTGCGCCCGGAGACCGCCCAGGGCATCTTCGTCAACTACAAGAACGTGGAGACGGTCGCCCGCAAGAAGCCGCCGTTCGGCATCGCGCAGACCGGCAAGTCGTTCCGCAACGAGATCACCCCGGGCAACTTCATCTTCCGGACCCGCGAGTTCGAGCAGATGGAGATGGAGTTCTTCGTCGAACCCGGCACCGACGAGCAGTGGCACGAGTACTGGCTTCAGGAGCGCTGGAACTGGTACCTCGACCTGGGCCTGTCCGAGGAGAACCTGCGCTTCTACGAGCACCCCAAGGAGAAGCTCTCCCACTACTCGAAGCGCACCGTCGACATCGAGTACCGGTTCCGGTTCGGCGGCAGCGAGTTCGCCGAGCTGGAGGGCATCGCCAACCGCACCGACTTCGACCTGTCCACGCACAGCAAGCACTCCGGCGTCGACCTGTCGTACTTCGACCAGGGCAAGGGCGAGCGCTGGATGCCGTACGTGATCGAGCCGGCCGCCGGCCTCACCCGCGCGGTGCTGGCGTTCCTGCTCGAGGCGTACGACGAGGACGAGGCGCCGAACACCAAGGGCGGCGTGGACAAGCGCACCGTCATGCGGTTCGACCCGCGCCTGGCCCCGGTCAAGGTCGCCGTGCTGCCGCTGTCGCGCAACGAGGCGCTGTCGCCGAAGGCCAAGCAGCTCGCCACCGACCTGCGCAAGCGCTGGGTGGTCGAGTTCGACGACTCGCAGGCGATCGGCCGCCGCTACCGCCGGCAGGACGAGATCGGCACGCCGTTCTGCGTCACCGTCGACTTCGACACGCTCGACGACAACGCCGTGACGGTCCGGAACCGGGACACGATGGCCCAGGAGCGCGTCTCGCTGGATCAGGTCGAGCGCTACCTGATCGAGCGCCTGCCCGGCTGCTGACGTCGCACGAAGAAGGGCGCCGTCGCCGACGGCGCCCTTCTTCATGTCCTCCGCGCGGGGACGACAGGTCGACATGTCTGGATCCCGCGAGGCCGGTGGCGTTAGCCGGCGGGAGCGCCGGGTAGCAGATCCCTCACCGGCAGCGGAGGGGGCGAGATGCGGCAGGCGACCAGCGGACCGACTGTCACCCCGGCGCCCGCGGTGGTGGCGCATCGGTGGCCCACCGCACTGGTCCTGGCCAGCGCCATGTTCCTGGTGCTGTTCGACAGCCTGGCGGTGGCCACCGCGCTGCCGCGCATCGGTGACGAGTTCCGCCTCGGCCCGGCCCGCCTCCAGTGGGTCGTCACGTTGTACTCGCTGAGCATCGGCGGCCTGCTGCTGCTCGGGGGCCGGCTCTGCGACCTGTGGGGGCGCCGCCGCCTGATCGTCGTCAGCCTCGCGCTGGCCACTTTCGGCTCGGCCCTGGCCGGGCTGGCGACCGCGCTGTTCCCGCTGCTGCTCGGCCGGGTGTTGCAGGGCGCCGGGGCGGCCCTCGCCATCCCGGCGACCCTGGCCTCGGCGGCGACGTTCTTCCCCGACGAGCCGTGGCGCAGCCGGGTGTTCGCGGTGGTCGCCGCCGCCGCGAACACGGCCGGCCTGGCCGGGGCGATCGTCGGCGGCCTGATCACTTCGCACCTGGGCTGGCGCTGGGTCTTCCTGGCCACCGTGCCGGTCGGACTGGTGGCGATGGTGGCGGCCCGGCTGCTGCTGCCGGCGAGCCGGCCCGAACCGGGCGGCCGGCAGCGGCTGGACCTCGCCGGCGCGGTCCTCGCCACCGGCATGCTGCTCGCGCTGATCTTCGGTGCCAACCGGATCGCCGAGTCGGGTCCGGACCCGGTCGGGCTCGGCGCTGTCGCCGCCTCCCTGGTACTGCTGTTCCTGCTGGTGCGGGTCGAGCGGCGGGTGGCCGACCCGCTGGTCCGGCCGTCCCTGTTCCGGTCGCGCCCGCTGGTCGCCGGTTGCCTCGCCTTCGCCGCGCACTCGGCGGCGTACGCGGTGGTGGTGGTCGTGGGCAGTCTCTACCTCCAGGAGATCCACGGCCTGTCCCCGGCGGGCGCCGGGCTGGTGCTGGCCCCGGTGCTGCTCGGCGCGCTGGTCAGCGCCGCTCCGGCGGGCGCGCTGATCCGCCGGTTCGGCGCGCGGCGGGTCGTCGCGGTGGCGCTTGCCCTGTGCGCGGTCACGCTCGCGCTGGTGGCGGTCAACGCGGGCGGCCCGCTGATCCTCGTGACGACGATCCTGGTCGCCTGGGGGCTCAGCGCCGGTCCGATCTACGTCGGGCTGACCCGCGTGTGTGTCGGTGACGCACCGCCGGGCGACCAGGGAACGGCCTCGGCCGTGTTCGAGTCGACCACCCACGTGGCCGGGGCCGTCTCCGTGGCGGTCTTCCTCACGTTGCTCGCCGCCGGGGTCGGCTACGGCGTCGTGCAGTTCTTCGGCGCCGTGGCGGGTGGGCTGGGCGTCCTCGCGTTGCTGCTGATCATGCCGGCGGGGAACCCCGGGACCGCGCCGGAGCCCGCGCCGCAGCGGGTGGCGGCCCGGTAGGCGTCGATACCCGAGAACCCCTCCCTACACTGGTCAGGTGACTGCTCCGATCCTGCCCGCGTTGACCATCGGCCCGCACCGGGTGTGGCCGCCGGTGGTGCTCGCGCCGATGGCCGGGATCACCAACGTCGGCTTCCGCCGGCTCTGCCGTGAGCAGGGCGGCGGCATCTACGTCTGCGAAATGATCACCACTCGCGCGCTCGTCGAGCGGAACCCGAAGACGCTGCGCATGATCGCCTTCGGCGCCGAGGAGCAGCCCCGCAGCCTCCAGCTCTACGGCACCGACCCGGAGATCACCGCCGCCGCCGTACGGATCGTGGTCGAGCGCGACCTGGCCGACCACATCGACCTCAACTTCGGCTGCCCGGTGCCCAAGGTGACCCGCAAGGGTGGCGGCTCGGCCCTGCCGTGGCGTCGCCGGCTGTTCGCCCGGCTGGTCAAGGCCGCGGTGGACGCCGCGTCACCCGCCGGGGTGCCGGTCACCGTCAAAATGCGCAAGGGCATTGACGACGACCACCTGACGTACGTCGAGGCGGGGCTGGCCGCGCAGGACGCGGGCGTCGCGGCGGTCGCCCTGCACGGGCGTACGGCCGCGCAGCGCTACTCCGGCACCGCCGACTGGGACGCGATCGCCACGCTCAAGTCGGCGCTCGACGTGCCGGTGCTCGGCAACGGCGACATCTGGGAGGCCGACGACGCGCTGCGGATGGTCGCGCACACCGGCGTCGACGGTGTGGTGATCGGGCGCGGCTGCCTGGGCCGGCCGTGGCTGTTCGCCGACCTGGAGGCCGCGTTCAACGGGAGCGCCGAGCGGCGGCTGCCGAGCCTCGGCGAGGTGGCGGTGACCATGCGGCGGCACGCCGAGCTGCTGGTGGAGCAGTTCGTGGCCGGTGCGCGCAACCCGGCCCGGGGCGAGCGGGACGGTTGCACCGACTTCCGCAAGCACGTCGCCTGGTACCTGAAGGGCTTCCCGATCGGCAGCGAACTGCGCCGCTCGCTCGCCATGATCGAGAGCCTGGCGCAGCTCGACGACCTGCTCGGCAAGCTCGACCCGGCCGTACCGTTCCCGGTGGAGAACCTCGGGCAGCCGCGCGGCCGCACCAACTCCCCGGGCAAGGTCTTCCTGCCCGACGGCTGGCTGGCCAGCCGCGACGACGACACCCCGCCCGACGGCGCCGAGCTGGACGACTCCGGCGGCTGACCCCGGACACGCCGAAGGGCCCGACCCCTGTTCTGGGGTCGGGCCCTTCGGCATTGTCACTCGGTCAGGAGCTGTAGCCGCGGCTGGCGATCCAGTGGGCCAGGGCGTCCACGTCCATGCGGTACGAGGCCTGGTTCGGGTTGGCCGAGTCGGCGATCGTCACGACCTTCCCGCCGTCGCGGTAGCCGACCACGCTGATGTAGTGGCCACCCTCGAACGAGTGGGCGTTGCCGTCGGTGTCGGTCGCGGTGCCGGCGATGTTCGCCACCACGGCCCGGCCGTCGTCGACCGTGCGCACCACGTCGGCGCGCAGCTTCTCCACCTTGTCACCGGCCTTGTCCACCGGGATCTCGGTCGACTTGTAGACGTCCTTACCGGTCTCCTTGTTCAGCACCGGCGTGATGTCGTTGATGGAGTTGGTGCCGTCCTCGGTGGTGCCCATCTCCTCGGCCATCGCGTGCACGTCGATGTTCTTGCCCTGCACGCTCAGTGCGTTGCGGGCCGCGGCCGGGCCGCAGAAGTAGAAGTTGGGCTGCGCCTCGTAGCGTACGTCCAGTTCCCGCTCGCCGTGCTTGCGGTCGGTGGTGACCTGGGCGGCGGCGCGCTCGGCCGGGGTGGCCTGGGCGGCGATGGCGGGGCCGGCGATGCCACCAGCGGTGGCGACGACACCAGCAGCGGTCAGAACGGTCTTACGCAGCAGAGTGGTAGCCATGATCAGTTGCCTCTCTGTCGGGGGTACGCGGCGATGGGGGATGCCGCGAAGAAAGATCAGGTGGCCCGGTATGTGCGTCGGGGGGCCGGTGGCTCGCTCGGGCGGCCAGGGGGATGGCCTGCTCCGGCGGCTCGGGGATGTAACGACCGGGGGCCCGGGGTCATTCCCGGGGGCGCTGCCCGGCGGTGGGGCCGGCTCGACAGGCGGTCGGCCTGCTCGGCGGCCCGGGTGATGTAACGACCGGCGGCCCGGCCCGATTCCCGGCCCGAGGGGGCGGGCGGTCGGTGGGTGCGGCGCGGTCTGCCATGTACAACGCCCCGCACCCACCCCCGATTCCACCCCACCGGTGACCCCCACCACCCGAAATCCGGACACCCAACCCACCGGCCCCGCCGCCGACACCGACCCCGCCCGCCCTCACCGCAGCCACCCGGCCCGTCCCCGCCCGAGGGGAGGGCAGCGAGTCGCCTTGGGCGACGATCATGAAGTTGGCGGCGTCTTGTGTCCGGTTTGTCGCCGTCAACTTCATGATCGACCGGGTTTGGCGTCCGCGGGGTGACGCGGGTGGGTGCCTCCGCGCGGTCAGGGGGTGGGTGGGGAGGGGGCTGGGTGGGCAGTGGGCTGGGTGGGGATCTGGGCTGGGGTGGTGGGCCAGGGGATGTCGGGGGACTGGTGGAAGGTGATGCCGGCGGTGGTCCAGCGCGGGCCCTGGCCGGCGAGCCGGCTGCGGAACCCTGACCAGTCGTGCGTCTCGCGGGGTGACCAGCCGAGTTCGGCGACGGCGGGCAGACGCGGGAAGAGCATGAACTCGACCTCGGCCAGCGTGGTGACCGACTCGGTCCACAGCGGGGCCTCCACCCCCAGCACCGCCTCGGCCGGTACGCCCCGCACGTGACTGGCCGGATCCCACTCGTATGCCCGGCGTACGTCGATCAGACCGGCCCAGTCGTGTCCGATCGGGGTGTCCGGGGCGTACTTCATGTCCAGGTACGCGTGGTTACCGGGGGAGAGGATCAGCCGGGCGCCCCGGCGTACCGCGTCGGCGGTCTCCGGGTCGTCGCCGTTCGTACCCCACCATTGCAGGACGCGCCCGTCGACGTGTTCGGCCGGGGCGAGCTGGTGCCAGCCGACGACGGTCTTGCCGGTGGCGGCGACCAGCCGCTGCGCCCGCGCCACGAACGCGCGGTAGCTGTCGGCCGGCACCTTGAACGCCTCGTCGCCGCCCAGGTGCAGCCACGGCCCGGGCGTCAGTGCGGCCACCTCGCCGACCACGTCCGCGACGAAGGCGTACGTCCGCTCGTCGGCGGGGTCGACGAAGCTGAACCCGACCTCGGTGCCTGTGTAAGGCGGCGGCGCGACCTTGCCGGGCGCCAGTTCGGGGTACGCGACGAGCGCCGCGTTTGTGTGGCCCGGCAGGTCGATCTCGGGCACCACAGTCACGTGGCGGCGGGCGGCGTACGCGACGATGCGGCGGTAGTCGTCACGGGTGTACCAGCCGCCCGGGCCGCCGCCGACCGCTGTCGTGCCGCCGACCTCGGCGAGCCGGGGCCAGGAGTCGACGGCGATCCGCCAGCCCTGGTCGTCGGTGAGGTGCAGGTGCAGGTGGTTGAGCTTGTAGCGGGCCAGGTGGTCGATCACCCGCAGTACGTCCTCGACCGGGAAGAAGTGGCGCGCGACGTCGAGCATGGCGCCCCGGTAGGGGAAGCGCGGCCGGTCGACGATCGTGCCGCCGGGGATCGCCCAGCGCGCGGCGACGGCGGCCGGGTTCTCGATCGGCGCGGGTAGCAGCTGCCGCAGTGTCTGCGCCCCGTGGAACAACCCGGCCGGGCCGGCGGCGGTGATCCGCACGCCGTCGGCGGTCACGTCGAGGCGGTAGCCCTCGTCCCCGAGCCGCACGTCGCCCGGCCCGCCGGAACCGCCGGACTCGCTGGAGCCGCCGAAGCTGCCGGGGCCGCCCGATCCGCCGGCCCCGGTGGAAACCGCCGCGGACAGCGTGAGCGTCAGCGGGCCGCCCTCGGTGGTGTCGGTGACCGGGAGCGGGAAGCCGGTGGCCGGGCGCAGCCAGCCGGCGAGCTGTTCGGCCACGTCCCGCCCGGCGGGGCTGACCCGCAGCACCGCGTCCGCGTCCAGCGTGAAGTCACCCGCCGGGTCGGGGCGCACCTGCTCGGGCGCCGGCACCACGTCGTCGAGCCGGACCGGCGCCGGCCCGGCAAGCGCCCCGGCGGCCCGGCCCGCGGCGGCCCGGGCCAACTCGGCGGAGGACGCCGCCACACCCGGCAGGCCGTCGGCGGGCGCCGCCCCACCGGTCAGGCCGGGGGAGGAGGGCGCCGCCCCACCGGTCAGGCCGGTGGGAGATGCCGGGGCGGGCGCGCCGGGCGAGGACGCCTCCGAAGGCGGCAGGTCGACGGAAGGGCTGGTGGGAGGGGTGTCGGACGGCTCCGGCCCGATCTGCGGGGCGGCGGGGTTTGTCGGCACGGCGACGGCTCCGAGGGGTGTATTCGCGCGGGATATGGCAAAGGTCAGGTTCCGCGAGATGCAGTGACGTCCAGAGTACGAGGGGAATCGGAATTGCGTGATCGTGCTCGTGGAAGCGTTCCCAAAAACCCGTACGGACGCGGATTGTGGTGACCGTTGTGCCGAAAGTCACCGAACGCTCCCAGGTTTCTCGAAGTTCGCCTAGCCTTCGGCCCACCGACGCTGACGAGCCGGGATTGCCGGTGGTCACTACCGGGGTATGTCCGAACTGAACCTTCGTTAAGTGTCAATGGCGCGCGTGGGAGGCTCTGGTGGCAGCGCACGATTCGGTCGAGCAGAAGTACGTCTACGACTTCGCCGAGGGCAACAAGGATCTCAAGGATCTGCTCGGCGGCAAGGGGGCCAACCTGGCCGAGATGACGAATCTCGGCCTGCCGGTTCCGCCCGGCTTCACCATCACCACGGAGGCCTGCAAGGCGTACCTGACGACCGGGCGCGAGCCGGACGGCCTGGCCGCGCAGATCGAGGCGCACCTGGAGTCCCTGGAGCGCGAGATGGGCCGGCGCCTCGGCGACCCGGACGACCCGCTGCTGGTCTCGGTACGCTCCGGCGCCAAGTTCTCCATGCCGGGCATGATGGAGACCGTCCTCAACGTCGGCCTCAACGACCGCAGCGTCGAAGGACTCGCACGACAGGCGGGCGGCAGTGCTGACCGGGCCGCCTCCGGCGGCGCAGACAGGTTCGCCTGGGACTCCTACCGGCGGCTGATCCAGATGTTCGGCAAGACCGTCTGCGAGGTGCCGGGCGAGGAGTTCGAGCACGCGCTCGACGAGATCAAGAGCGCCAAGGGTACGCACAACGACCTCGACCTGGACGCCGACGACCTGCGCGGGCTGGTCGACGCGTACAAGAAGATCTTCGCCAAGCACACCGGCCGCGAGTTCCCGCAGGAGCCGCGCGAGCAGCTCGACCTCGCCATCCGCGCGGTCTTCGACTCGTGGAACGCGGAGCGGGCGATCCTCTACCGCCGGCAGGAGCGCATCCCCGCCGACCTGGGCACCGCGGTCAACGTGGTGGCGATGGTCTTCGGCAACCTCGGTCCGGACTCCGGTACCGGTGTGGCGTTCACCCGCGACCCGGGCAGCGGCGCGCAGGGCATCTACGGCGACTACCTGGCCAACGCCCAGGGCGAGGACGTGGTGGCCGGCATCCGCAACACGGTGCCGTTGCAGGATCTGGAGCAGCTCGACAAGACCTCCTACGACCAGCTGCTCGGCATCATGGCCCGGCTGGAGGAGCACTACAAGGACCTCTGCGACATCGAGTTCACCATCGAGCGCGGCAAGCTCTGGATGCTGCAGACCCGCGTCGGCAAGCGCACCGCCGCCGCCGCGTTCGTCATCGCCGGGCAGCTCGTCGACGAGGGCCTGATCGACCTGGACGAGGCGCTTCACCGGGTCAACGGCGCGCAGCTCGCCCAGCTGATGTTCCCGCGCTTCCAGCTCGACCACGAGTTCGAGGCGGTCGCCAAGGGCATCGGCGCCTCCCCGGGTGCCGCGTCCGGCAAGGTGGTCTTCACCTCGGCGCGGGCGGTCGAGCTGGCCGCCGAAGGGGAGTCGGTGATCCTGGTCCGCCGGGAGACCAACCCGGACGACCTCAACGGCATGATCGCCGCCAAGGGCATCCTGACGTCCCGGGGCGGCAAGACCAGCCACGCCGCCGTGGTGGCCCGCGGCATGGGCAAGACCTGCGTCTCCGGCGCCGACGAGCTGGACGTGAACGTGCCGGCGAAGAAGTTCACAGTGGGCGACCACGTGGTGAACGAGGGCGACGTGGTCTCGATCGACGGCACCACCGGCAAGGTCTACCTCGGCGAGGTGCCGGTCATGCCGTCCGAGGTGGTGCAGTACTTCGAGGGTGAACTCGACCCGGAGAACACCGACGACGCGCTGGTCCGCTCCGTACACCGGATCATGACGCACGCCGACGCCGCGCGGCGGCTGCGGGTCCGCACGAACGCCGACACCGGTGCGGACGCGGCCCGGGCGCGGCGCTTCGGCGCCGAGGGCATCGGCCTGTGCCGCACCGAGCACATGTTCCTCGGCGACCGGCGCGAGCTGGTCGAGCGGCTCATCCTGGCCTCCGGCGAGAAGGAGCGGGAGGACGCGCTCGCGGCGCTGCTGCCGCTGCAGCGCGCCGACTTCATCGAGATCTTCCGCGAGATGGACGGCCTGCCGGTCACCGTGCGGCTGATCGACCCGCCGCTGCACGAGTTCCTGCCTCCGCTGGAGCAGCTCGCGGTGAACGTCGCGGTCGCCCAGGAGCGTGGCGAGGACGTGGCCAAGGAGGAGGCGCTGCTCGCCGCCGTGCGGCGGATGCACGAGGAGAACCCGATGCTGGGCCTGCGCGGCGTCCGGCTCGGCCTGGTCATCCCGGGCCTGTTCGCCATGCAGGTCCGCGCGATCGCGGAGGCCGCCGTGGCGGTCGTCCGCGACGGCGGCAAGGCCTGCCCGGAGATCATGGTGCCGCTGGTCGGGGCGGTGCAGGAGCTGGAGACGGTACGCGCCGAGGCCGAGCGGATCATCGCCGAGGTGGTCGGGGACAGCGGCGTCGAGGTGCTGATCGGCACGATGATCGAGGTGCCCCGGGCGGCGCTGACCGCCGGGCAGATCGCCGAGGCGGCCGAGTTCTTCTCCTTCGGCACCAACGACCTGACCCAGATGGGCTGGGGCTTCTCCCGCGACGACGTGGAGGGCGCGTTCTTCTGGCGGTACCTGGAGCTGGGCATCTTCGGCATCTCACCGTTCGAGTCGATCGACACCGACGGTGTCGGCCGGCTGGTGCGCATCGCCGCTGAGGAGGGCCGGGCGGCCCGTCCGGGGCTGAAGCTCGGCGTCTGCGGCGAGCACGGCGGTGACCCGGACTCGGTGCATTTCTTCCACGAAGTCGGGCTGGACTACGTCTCCTGCTCGCCGTTCCGGGTGCCGGTGGCGCGCCTGGAGGCAGGACGGGCGGCGATCACCACCACCGGCTCCGACTCCCGCTGACGAGGACGCGGGGCCGCCGGTGTTCATCGACGGCCCCGCGTACGCCCGGCGCGCCTTTCCGGCCTCCTCGGCGTAACCTGAGCTTCCGCCGCGTGTCGATCAGGAGGGGTGTCCACATGACCGCCGTCTGGGAGAACCTGGTAGTCGACGCCCGGGACCCGTCCCGGCTCGCCAGTTGGTGGGCGGAGGCCCTCGGCTATCAGGTGATCACCGACAAGCCGGACGAGGTGGAGATCCGCCGGACCCCCGACACGCTGCCCGGCCTCGTCTTCGTCCCGGTCGCCGGGCCGAAGGAGGGGAAGAACCGGCTGCACATCGACCTGCGTCCGGCCGACATGGAGGCCGAGGTGGAGCGCCTCGTCGACATGGGCGCCCGGCACGTCGACATCGGCCAGGGAGACGTGGAGTGGACGGTGCTCGCCGATCCGGAGGGCAACGAGTTCTGCGTACTCCGGCAGAGGTGAACGACGCGGCGCGGCTGGTCGACGAGGCGCCGAAGGACACCGGGTACGGCCGGTCGCCGTTCGAGCGGGACCGCGCCCGCGTGCTGCACTCGGCGGCGTTCCGCCGGCTCGCCGCGAAGACGCAGGTGCACACCGCCGGCACGAACGACTTCCTGCGTACCCGGCTGACCCACTCGCTGGAGGTCGCGCAGATCGCCCGCGAGATGGGCGCCCGGCTGGGCTGCGACCCGGACGTGGTGGACACCGCCGGGCTGGCCCACGACCTGGGTCACCCGCCGTTCGGGCACAACGGCGAGTACGCGCTGGACGAGCTGGCCGCCGCCTGCGGCGGTTTCGAGGGCAACGCGCAGACGCTGCGGGTGCTCACCCGGCTGGAGGCCAAGGTGCTCACCCCGGACGGGCGTTCGGCCGGGCTGAACCTGACCCGGGCCGCGCTGGACGCGGTGAGCAAGTACCCGTGGCCGCGCCGCCCCGGCGAGCGCAAGTTCGGCGTGTACGCCGACGACCACCAGGTCTTCGACTGGCTGCGCGAGGGCGCCCCGCCCGGCGCCCGGCGCTGCCTGGAGGCCCAGGTGATGGACTGGGCCGACGACGTGGCGTACTCGGTGCACGACGTCGAGGACGGCATCCACGGCGGGTACGTCGACCTGCGCCCGCTGCTGGCCGACGCGGACGAGCGGCGGGCGCTCTGCGCCGACGTGGCCGCCACCTACTCGGGTGAGGCGCCGGAGGACCTGGGCGAGGTGCTGGCCGACCTGCTCGCCGATCCGGTGCTCGCCCCGCTGGCCGCGTACGACGGCAGCCACCGCGCGCTCGCCGCGTTGAAGGCCACCACGAGCGTGCTCACCGGCCGGTTCGTCGCCGGCGTGGTGGCCGCCACGCAGCAGCGCCACGGTCCCGGCCCGCACCGCCGCTACGAGGCCGACCTGGTGGTGCCGCGCCGGATCCGGGCGCAGTGTGCGCTGCTCAAGGGCATCGCCCTGCGGTACGTGATGCGCCGCCCCGGCGCCGAGGACCGCTACGGGCGGCAGCGGGACGTGCTGACCGGGCTGGTCGCGGCGCTGTTGGACCGGGCGCCGGACGTGCTCGACCCGGTGTTCGCGCCGCTGTGGCGGGACGCGGCGGACGACGCCGCGCGGCTGCGCGTGGTGATCGACCAGGTCGCTTCGCTCACCGATCCGGCCGCGCTGGCCTGGCACGCCCGCCTGGTGTCGCCGAGCTGACCGGATCGTCCTCGCGGAGCTTAGGCTAGCCTAAGCGGCATGACGGATCGTCCGAAGAAGCTCACCGCCGCCACGGTCGTCCGGACCACGCGGCCCACCCCGCACCTGATCCGCCTCGTGCTGGGCGGTCCGGAGCTGGCCGGGCTGCCGGTGGGCGCGTACACCGACCACTACGTGAAGTTCGTCTTCCCGCCGGCCGGGGTGACCTACCCGTACCCGGTCGACCTGGCGACGATCAAGCGGGAGTTCCCGGCGGAGCAGTGGCCGCGCCTGCGCGCGTACACCGTCCGGGCCTGGGACGCCGCGGCGGGTGAGATGACGGTGGACGTGGTGCACCACGGCGACGAGGGTGTGGCCGGGCCGTGGGCGGCGGCGCTGCGTCCCGGCGACCGGGTGTTGTTCACCGGGCCGGGCGGCGCGTACGCGCCGGACCCGGCCGCCGACTGGCATCTGCTGGCGGGCGACGAGAGCGCGCTGCCGGCCATCGCCGCCGCCCTGGAACGGCTGCCCGCGGGCGTTCCTGCGAAGGTGTACGTCGAGGTCGGCGGCCCGGCCGACGAACTGCCCCTGGCCGGTGCGGACGGGGTCGAGGTGCGCTGGCTGCACCGCGACGGGCGCCCGTACGGCGCGCCGCTGGTCGAGGCGGTCCGGGCGCTGGAGTTCCCGCCCGGCCGGGTACACGCGTTCGTGCACGGTGAGGCCGGGGCGGTGAAGGAGCTGCGGCGGCTGCTGCGCGTCGAGCGCGGCGTGCCCCGGGGTGACCTGTCCATCTCCGGCTACTGGCGGCAGGGCCTGGACGACGAGGGCTGGCGGTCCACCAAGCCGGCCTGGAACGCCGCGGTTGAGGCCGAGGAATCCGCCGCCGTCGTGTCCTGACCCCCCACCCCCACCCCCCCCCGCCCCCGCCCCGCCGCGCCCTCGCCGCCCCGCTCCCGACGCCGATCTTGGAGTTGTGGCACCTCTGACACCGGCGTGAAGCCGGCATTCCGGGCGCCACAACTCCAAGATCGACGGAGGTGTGGAGTGGGGCGTTTCGTCCTACCCGGGCGGCTGCGCTGCCCAGGATGGGGACATGGGGGAAGACGTGGGCAAGCGGGTCGACCGGGTGGTGCTCGGGCTCGGCGTGGCCGGCGTGCTGGCCGTGGTGGCCTGGGGCGTGTTCGCCCGGGGCTCGCTGGCCCGGTTCGGCGAGTCCGGCCTGGCCTGGACCGTGAGCACGTTCGGCTGGTTCTTCGTGGTCGCGGCGGACGCCTTCCTGGTGCTGGCGGTGGTCGTGGCCGCCTCCCGGTTCGGCCGGGTCCGACTCGGGGCCGACGACGACGAGCCGGAGTTCGACACGCTGGCCTGGATCGCCATGATGTTCAGCGCCGGCATGGGCATCGGCCTGGTGTTCTTCGCCGTCGCCGAACCGATCCAGCACTACGCGACGCCGCCGCCCGCGTCCGGCGTCGAGCCGCAGACCGGTGCCGCCGCGGCGACGGCGATGCAGTACACGCTCTTCCACTGGACGCTGCATCCGTGGGGCATCTACGCGATCGCGGCGCTGGCGCTGGCGTACTCGACGTTCCGCAAGGGGCGTGGTAACCGGATCTCGTCCGCGTTCGCGCCGCTGCTCGGGGACCGGACCGAGGGCCCGCTCGGTCGGGCGATCGACCTGCTCGCCGTCTTCGCCACCGTGTTCGGCTCCGCGACCAGCCTCGGTCTGGGCGCGCTCCAGGTGGCGGCCGGCCTGGATCTGGTGGCCGGCGTGCCGGACAGCCGGGCCGTCGAGCTGACGATCATCGGCGCGCTCACACTCGCGTTCGTCGTCTCCGCGTTCTCCGGCCTGCACCGGGGCGTGAAGTGGCTGTCCACCACGAACGTGCTGATCGCGGTCGTGCTGATGCTGTTCGTGTTCGTGGTCGGTCCGACCGTCTACACGCTGGAGGTGCTGCCGGCCTCGGTCGGTGACTACCTGAGCGGCCTGGTGCGCATGTCTACGCGTACCGGGGCGTTCTCCGATCCTGACTGGCTGGGCTCGTGGACGATCTTCTACTGGGCGTGGTGGATCTCCTGGGCGCCGTTCGTGGGCACGTTCATCGCCCGCATCTCGCGCGGCCGCACGGTCCGCCAGTTCCTGATCGGGGTGCTGCTGATACCCAGCGGCGCGAGCACCGTCTGGTTCGCGGTGATGGGCGGGACCGCCCTGCGTACGCAGACCACCGGCACCCGCGATCTGGTGGCGGACGTGGACGCCGGGTCCGAGCAGGGGCTGTTCGGGCTGCTCGACGCGCTGCCGCTGGCCACGCTGACGAGCGTGCTCGCCATGGTGCTGATCGGTCTCTACTTCGTCACCAGCGCGGACTCGGCGTCGCTGGTGCTCGGCTCGCTCAGCTCGCGGGGCGCGTTGCGGCCACATCGCGGGGTGGTGGTGCTCTGGGGCGTGCTGATCGGCGCGGTCGCGGCGGCGTTGCTGCTGGCCGGCGGCCTGGCCGCGCTGCAACAGGCGACCATCCTGGTCGCGTTGCCGTTCGTCGTGGTGATGTTGGGCTTGGCCGTCGCGGTGCTCCGGGAGATGGCCGCCGATCCGATGCTGCGCACCGGGCCCCGGCCCCGCCGCTCCGGCCTGGCCGCCGCGGTGAACGCGGCCCGGTCGTACGAGGAGGAGGAACCGGCCCCCGTCACGCGCTGGTTCCACCGCCCACGCTCCTGAGTGGGGGTACCTCTGTTTGTAGCATGGGTGCTACATTCCGAGGCATGACTGCGGTCGAACTTCCCGGGGCCGTCGCGTCCCCCCGACCGCCCGACGAGGATCTCGTCCTCGACGTGCGGGATCTGCGTATGCGCTACGGCGCCGTCGACGTGCTGCACGGCGTCGACCTGACCGCCCGGCGGGGCGAGGTGGTGGCGCTGCTCGGGCCCAACGGCGCCGGCAAGACCACCACCATCGAGATCCTCGAAGGCTTCCGGCTGCCCTCGGCCGGCACGGTGCGCGTGCTCGGCACCGATCCGGCCCGCGGCGACGAGCGGTGGCGCGCACGACTGGGCGTGGTGCTGCAGTCCTGGCGCGACCACGGCAAGTGGCGGGTACGGGAGCTGCTGGCCCACCTCGGCGACTTCTACGCGCCGTACGCCACCGATCGGATCCCACGCCCGTGGCCGGTGGACGAGCTGCTGGAGACGGTGGGCCTGGCCGCGCACGCCGGCAGCCGGGTGTCCCGGCTCTCCGGTGGTCAGCGCCGCCGGCTCGACGTCGCTGTCGGCATCGTGGGCCGGCCGGAACTGCTGTTCCTGGACGAGCCAACCGTCGGCTTCGACCCGGCCGCCCGGCGCGAGTTCCACGAGCTGGTGCACCGCCTGGCCGACCTGGACGAGACCACCATCGTGCTGACCACGCACGACCTGGCCGAGGCGGAGAAGCTGGCCGACCGCATCCTCATCCTGGCCGGCGGCCGGATCATCGCCGAGGGGTCGCCCGACCAGCTCGCCCGGCGCGTCGCGGGGGACGCCGAGGTGCGCTGGACCCGCGACGGCGAGCGGTACGTGCACGCCACCGCCGACGCCACCGCGTTCCTGCGCGACCTGCTCCGCGAGCACGGCGACCGGATACGAGAGCTGGAGGTGCGCCGGGCCAGCCTGGAGGACGCTTACCTGGCGCTGGTGCACGAGGAGGAGACCGGCATCCGTACCGGCCGGGCCGAGCGGGTGTGGCAGCAGGAGGCGAACCGATGAATCCGACCACCAACGCGCTACGGGCCGGTCTGCGGCGCGGCGCGATCGAACTGCGCGCCACGTTCACAAACGGTCAGGATCTCTGGACCTACTTCTTCCCCACCGTGGTGCTGCTGATCGCCGTGTTCTGGATGCGCGGCTCGACGGTGCCCGGCACCGACTTCTCGCTCGGCGCCCGTACGCTGCCCAGCGCGCTCGGCATGGGCCTGCTCTTCGGCGGCCTGCTCGGGCTGGCCAACCAGCTCGTCATCGACCGGGAGGACGGCACGCTGCTGCGCGCCAAGGCGATCCCGGACGGCATGCTCGGCTACCTGGTCGGCAAGATCGTGCTGGTCTCGGCGGTCGCGCTGATCGGCGTGGTCATCCAGCTCACGCCCGGGCTGTTCTTCCTCGACGGGCTGCGGCTCGGCGACCCCGGCGCCTGGCTCACGCTGGCCTGGGTGGTGCCGCTCGGACTGGTGGCGACGCTGCCGCTGGGCGCGGTGATCGGCTCGCTGGTGGAGAACCCCCGCAACATGGGCCTGGTGGTGATGCCGATCTTCGGTCTCATCGCGCTGTCCGGCATCTTCTACCCGATCAACGGCCTGCCCGGCTGGCTCCAGGGCGTCGCCCAGGTCTTCCCGCTCTACTGGCTAGGCTTGGGCATGCGCTCGGCGCTGCTCCCCGGCGACCTCGCTGCTGTCGAACTCGGCGGCTCCTGGCGGCACCTGGAGACGGTCGGCGTGCTCGGCGCCTGGGCGGTGCTCGGGCTCGTGCTGGCCCCGGTGGTGCTGCGCCGGATGGCCCGCCGGGAGTCCGGCTCGCGGGTCGCGGCCCGGCGGGAGCGGGCCATGCAGCGGGTCGGATGAGAGGGCGTCGATGAGCGAGACCGTGCACAACCGTATCGCGGTGCTGCGCGCCGAACGGGGCATCTCCCGCCGGCAACTGGCCGACGCGCTCGGTGTGCACTACCAGACCGTCGGTTACCTGGAACGCGGCGAGTTCCGGCCCAGCCTGCACCTGGCGCTGCGCATCGCCGCGTACTTCGAGGTGCCGGTCGAGGTGGTCTTCTCGATCGAGCCGTTCCCGCGTATCGGCGACCCCGCGGCGGCCCGCTCGGCCTGAGCCGGCGGGGACGGGCGTGGCCGGCCACACGCCCGTCCCCCCGGCCGCCGGAACGTCGGTCCGGCAGGGCAGGATGTACGCCGAGGGGGTGGCGGTCATGGCGGGGCGGATCCGGGACGAGGACATCGCGCTGGTCCGCGAGCGCACCGCCATCGCGGACGTCATCTCCGAGGTGGTGACGCTCAAGTCGGCCGGCGGCGGCAACCTCAAGGGGCTCTGCCCGTTCCACGACGAGAAGAGCCCGTCGTTCAACGTCTCGCCCGCCCGCAACGTGTTCTACTGCTTCGGCTGCGGGGTCGGCGGCGACGCGATCAAGTTCCTGATGGACGCCGAGCACCTCAGTTTCGTCGAGTCGGTCGAGCGGCTGGCCGCCCGCGCCGGCATCCAGTTGCGTTACGTCGAGGACGACAGGTCGGCGCCGCGTCCCCGGCCGCAGCAGGGGCAGCGGCAGCGCCTGGTGGCCGCGCACGCCGCCGCCGTCGAGTTCTACCGGGCCCAGCTCACCACCGCCGGCGCCCGCCCGGCCCGCGAGTTCCTCGCCGGGCGCGGCTTCGACCGGGCCGCCGCCGAGCGGTACGGCTGCGGCTTCGCCCCCGACGGGTGGGACCTGCTCACCAAGCACCTGCGTCAGCAGGGCTTCACCCACGACGAGCTGGTCACCGCCGGGCTGTCCCGCCCGGCCCGTTCCGGCTCGCTGATCGACAGGTTCCGCCGCCGCCTGATGTGGCCGATCCGGGACATCACCGGCGACGTGATCGGCTTCGGCGCCCGCAAGCTGTTCGACGACGACGACGGCCCGAAATACCTGAACACCCCCGAGACGCCGATCTACAAGAAGTCGCACGTGCTCTACGGCATCGACCAGGCCAAGCGGGAGATCGCCAAGCAGGGCAAGGTGGTGGTGGTCGAGGGCTACACCGACGTGATGGCCTGTCACCTGGCCGACGTGCCGACGGCGGTGGCGACCTGTGGCACCGCGTTCGGCGGCGACCACATCTCGGTGCTGCGCCGGGTGCTGTTCGACAGCGACGAGCGGGCCGGGGAGATCATCTTCACCTTCGACGGCGACGCCGCCGGGCAGAAGGCCGCGCTGCGCGCCTTCGAGGACGACCAGCGCTTCGTCGGGCGTACCTTCATCGCGGTCAGCCCCGACAACATGGACCCGTGCGATCTGCGCCTGGCAAAGGGCGACCTGGCCGTACGCGACCTGGTGGCCCGCCGGGAGCCGCTCGTCGACTTCGCGCTCCGGCACGTGATCAACCGGTTCGACCTGGACACCGTCGACGGCCGGGTCGAGGCCATGCGCCGCGCCGCGCCGCTCGTGGCGAAGATCAAGGACCGGGAGAAGCGCCCGGAGTACGTCCGCAAACTCGCCGGCGACCTCGGCATGGAGATCGAGCCGGTGCAGCGCGCGGTGCTGGCCGCCGCGCACGGGCCGCAGGCCGGTGGCGCGCCCGCAGCACCCGCCCGCTCCGGCCCGGCCGCGCCGAGTGTGGACAGCCCGCGTTCCATGGTGGAGCGGGAGGCGCTGAAGCTTGCGTTGCAGGAGCCGGTCCTGGCCGGCCCGATGTTCGACGCGGTCGAGGCGACCGACTACCAGCATCCGGTGCACCTCGCGGTACGCGCCGCCGTCGCAGCGGCCGGCGGGGCGTCCGGCGCCACCGGCGGCGCGGTCTGGATCGAGCGGGTCCGCGACGCGTGCGACGACCTGGCCGGGCAGGCGTTGATCGGTGAGCTGGCGGTGGAGCCGCTGCGCATCGACGGCGAGCCCGACCCGCGGTACGTCTCGATCACCATGGCCCGGCTCCAGTGGAGTTCGGTCACCGGCCGCATCCGTGACCTGAAGTCGAAGATCCAGCGAGTCAACCCGGTGAGCAACAAGGACGAGTACTTCGCCCTGTTCGGGGAACTGCTCTCGCTGGAACAGCACGCACGGGCACTGCGCGAGCAGGCCGCCGGAGGTTTGTGATGGGTCTGTTCAACCGCCGGCCGAAACTGCCCTCGGCCGACCGGCCGCCGCTGGCCGCCGACGAGCGGGTCCTCGCCTGGGCCGCCGCCGGCACCGGCGAGGGCGGCAACGACGGCGTGCTGGTCGCCAGCAACCGCGGGCTCTGGCTGCCCGGCCGGGTGGACCGCCTCGGCTGGCACGACATCCTCAAGGCGGTCTGGTCCGGCCGGGAGCTGACGGTCACCCCGGCCGAGCCGGTCGCCGAGCGCGACGGCTACCTGGTGGTCGCGGACGGCCTCCCCGAGACTTACCTACTAGTCGACCCGGGTGACCTGCCGCACCAGGTCCGGGCCCGGGTCACCGGCTCGGTGGCGTACACCTCGCACCACGAGGTGCCCGGCGGCTCCGGGCGGATCGCGGCCCGGCGGGTGTCCGGGGTCGACGGTCTGACCTGGACGGTCCGCTACGACCCGGGGACGCCGGCCGACGACGAGGCGGTGACCGCCGAGACCGCCCGGCTGGTCGCGGCGGCGCGGGCCGCCACCGCCCCCGCCGACGCCTGAGGCCTACACCTTGAGGACGTCGACGTCGTAGAGCGGGATGGAGGCGTCGCGGGTGGCCAGGGTCAGGTTCTCCGTGATCGCCTGCGCCACCAGCATCCGGTCGAAGGGATCCCGGTGATGCGGCGGCAGGCGGCCCGCGGTGATGGCGTGGTCGTGGGTCACCGGGAGTTCACGGAAACCCATGTCCCGCACCCGTTCCGCGAGGTCGGGAGGACCGGAGAGCTTTCCCGCCTGCTGCTTGATGGTGATCTCCCAGAGGCTGACCGGGGAGAGGAAGACATCGGGGTCGTGGCGTAGCCGGTCGAGGAACTCGACGCCGAGAGTGGCGTCGCCGGTGATGGCCCAGAGCGCGACGTGGGTGTCCAGCAGCAGGGTCATGCGCCGATTCCGAAGTCGGCGGCGATCTCGGCGTTGGTCTGTGGCGAGTCCCAGTCACCGGAGAGGTCCACCTGCCCGGCGAGGGAGCCGACCGCCGTGCGGTCGGTTCGGCGCACGAGCGGCACGACCTTCGCCACGGGGGTGCCCGCCCGGTCGATGATGATCTCTTCGCCGCGTTCCACCCGCTCGATGATGCGCGACAGGTGGGTCTTGGCGTCATGCATGTTGTAGTGCGCAGCCTCAGCAGACACAGCGCGACCTCCTCAGTTAGCTAAGTACTTAGTTTAGGCACGTGGGCGGGCGCCGTCGAGGAAGAGCGCGACGACCCGGGCGGGTCCGGTCTCGTCGGTGAGGTCGGCCGCGCGGGCCAGGTGCAGGAACGCGTTCATCAGGAACTCCGGGTCGCCGGTGACGGCGCCCTCGGCCTTCGCGTCGGCGAAGAACCGGGTCACCGGCTCCAGCATCAGCGCGACGTAGAGGCCCGACACGTGCTCGCTGGTCCCGGCGGAGACGAGCGGCAGCGTGTCGTAGATGCGCTGCTCGAACGTGATCGCGTCGCCGTGCTGCCCGGCGGCGACGGCGGCGAGCGCGTGCAGCCGGTGCGTCACGTCGCCGGGCTCGGCAAGCGCCGCCGCGATCCGGCCGCCGACGTCCCGGATGTACCGTTCCGCCACCGCGATGTACAGGTCCTCCTTGCCGCCGGGGAAGTGGTGGTAGATGGACGGCTTCTGGATGCCGACGCTGCGGCCCACGCCGACCAGGGAGATGCCCTGGTAGCCGGTCGCGGCGAGCTGCTCGGCGAAGGCGTCCATGATCTGGGTGCGGGTGTCGGTGGGACTCATCGGTTCTTCCTCGCGTGGTGGAGGGCGAGCGCGCAGGCGGCGGTTCCGGCGACGGCGAGGACGGCGACCGCCGTGACGCCGGCCGGAGCCGCGGTGAGCGACGCGTCGCCGCCGAGTTGGCGGGCGGTGTCGACGATATAGGTGAGCGGGTTGACGGTGGCGATCATCCGCATCCAGCCGGCGAGCCGGTCGACCGGCGCGAACACGCCGGTGAAGAACGACAGGCCGAACACGGCGAGCGTGACCAGGTTCGTGGCCGACGCCGAGGCCGACCGGATCGCGAGCGCCATGCTCAGCAGCGCGACACCGAGGCCCAGGGCCAGCATCAGCAGCAGCATGGCGGCGACTCCGGACCAGCTCGCCGGCCGGTAGCCGATCAGCGCGGCCCCGGCGATCGTCACCGCCATCTGGAGGACGACGGCGACCAGCGCGGCCACGAGCGGCCCGACGAGGAACGGTGTGGTGGTGCCGTGGGCGAGCCGGAGGCGGTCGAGGTAGCCGCTGGTGATGTCGCCCAGCACCAGCGTGCCGGCGGCGCCCGCGCCGGTGGCGACGCCGGTGAGCAGGATCAGCGGCAGCAGGAACGCGATGAAGCTCGTGCCGTCCAGGTAGGTGCTGCCCACGGCGTCGAGTTGCCCGGCGTAGACGAGCAGGAAGAACAGGGACTGGGCGACGGGGGCGACGAGCAGCGCGGGCGTACGGAGCACGGCACGCGTGGAGCGTCTGATCGCCGCGAGGACGACCGGGGCAGGAGAGCGGCGGGGCGGGGCGACTGCCAGCGGGAGCACGGGTTCGGGCCTTTCGGGGTGCGGTGGGGTCTCGCCTCAGCGGGCGGCGAGGGCGACGAAGACGTCGTCGAGGGAGGGCTCGGCGAGATGCAGCCGGGTGATGTCGGCGGCGGCGTCTCCGGCCTCGGTCAGGGCCTTCGCCAGGGCACGCGGGTCGTCGGGCACGCTGAGGCGTACCCGGTCCGGGCGGTCGGGGTCGGCGCGGAACCCGGCCTCCGACGCGGCGGCGAACGCGGCAGCGGCGGCGGCGCCGGACAGGTCGAGCGTGAGCGTGCGGGCGCCGACGCGCTGCTTCAGCGACGCCGGCGGGCCCTGGGCGACCACCCGGCCGTCCCGGAGCACGGCGATGTCGGTGGCGAGCACGTCCGCCTCGTGCAGGTCCTGGGTCGAGATGAGCAGCGAGGTGCCGGCCTGGTTGAGACGGGTCAGCTCGGTCCAGAAGTCGATGCGCGCGAGCGGGTCCAGGCCGGTGGTCGGCTCGTCCAGGATCACCACGGCGGGCTCGGCGACGAGCGCCACGGCCAGGTCCAGCTTGCGGCGGGTGCCGCCGGAGAGCTTGGCGACCCGGGTCGAGCGGTGCTCGCCCAGGCCGAACAGGTCGACCAGTTCGCGCGTACGGCGGGCCCGCTCGCGGCGGCCGAGCCCGAGCGCGACGCCCTGGAAGTCGAGCACCTCGGTGGGGGTGGCGAGCGGGTCCAGGGCGTTCGACTGCGGCGCGAGGCCGATCAGGCGTCGGGCGTCCCGCGCCTGCGTGACGGTGTCGAAGCCGCCGACGCGTACCGAGCCGGACGTCGGGGTGCGCAGCGTCGCGATGATCTCCAGCAGCGTGGACTTGCCGGCGCCGTTGTGGCCGAGCACGACGAACCGGCTGCCCGGCGCGACGGTCAGGTCGAGCGCGCGCAGGGCGTGGCGCGTCCCGTAGGTCTTGGTCAGGGCGGTGGCGAGCACGAGCGGAGTCATGCCACCACCCTACCGACCGGTCGGTAGGGGAGCCAAATCCGGTTGTCGCCCTGCCCACCCACCGTTAGCGTCGCGGCATGTTCGCCACCGACCGGGTCCGCCTGCGTCCCCCCACCCCCGACGACGCGCCGGACCTGTTCCGGCTGCACGCCGATCCGGAGCTGCACCTGGTCACCGACGACGAACCGTTCCTGCCGCACCACGTCGGCCAGGTCCGGGCCCGGCTGGAGAAGCGCGCCGCCGAGCAGCCGGAAGCCGGCGCCCCGGTGTCGCTGCTGGCCGAGACCGTCGCCGACGGCACGTTTCTCGGCACCGGCGTGCTCTGGGGCATCAACGCCTTCAACGGGTACGCCCACCTCGGCATCACCCTGCTCCCCGAGGCGCGCGGCCAGGGCTACGGCACCGAGGTGATCCGGCTGCTCTGCCGGTACGGCTTCCGCAACCGCAACCTGCGCCGGCTGGAGATCGAGACGCTCGCCGCCAACACGGCCATGCGACGCACCGCCGAGCGGTGCGGCTTCGTCCACGAGGGCACCCAACGGGACCGCGAGTACGACGGCGACGGCTTCACCGACCTGGCGATCTACGGCCTGCTACGACGCGACTGGACGCCGTGAGCAGACGCGGTCCCGCCCCGGCGCGGTCGAGGCGGCGCGGTCCCGCACTCAGCCGGTGCGGTAGAACCGTTGCGCGCCCGGGTGCAACGGGATCGGCCGGGTCGACGCGGCGCTGGACCGGTTGAAGTTCGCCGCCTCCGGGTGCACCTGGATCAACTCGCCCTGCCAGGTGAACAGCACCCGGGTAAGGTCGTACGCCAGTTGGTCCGGCATGTCCGCCCCCACCAGGATCACGTTCGCCACCGTGATGGTCGGCGTCGGCTCGGGTGTCCCGTACACCTCCTTCGGCAGCGTCGCCGTGGTGTAGACGGCGCCGAAGCGGGCGCTCAACGGCTCGATCAGCTCGTCGATCGGCAGCAGCCGGAACGTGCCCGGTGCGGACGAGAGCAGATCCTTGACACCGGGGGTGGGCAGACCGCCGGAGAAGAACATGGCGTCCAGGCCCTTGGCCCGCATCCGCTTGACCGTCTCCGGCAGCGACAGGTTGAACCGCTGGATGTCCCGGTTCGGGTCGATGCCACCGGCGGTGAGCAGGCGCCCCGCGATGATGTCGGTGCCGGACTTCGGTGAACCGGTGGAGATGCGCTTGCCGCGCAGGTCGGCGAAGCTGCGGATCTTGCCGTCGGCACGGACGATCACGTGCGTGTAGTTGCTGTAGACCCGGGCCAGCGCGCGTACCGGCTGCGGCTGCTTGTCGAACGCCCCGCGCCCGTCGACCGCGTCCGCCGCCGTGTCGGCCAGGCTGAACGCGATCTCCATGTCGCCGCTCGCCACCCGGGTGATGTTCTCCACCGACGCGCCGGTCGGCTCGGCCCGCGCCTCGTACCCGGGCAGGTGGCGGGTGATCAGGTCGGCGTACCCGCCGCCGAGCTGGTAGTAGACGCCTGTGGTGTTGCCGGTGGCCAGGAAGATCCGCCCGCCGTGCCACGCCTCCGGCGCGGAGTCCTCGGCCGCGCACCCGGCCACCAGCACCGCCGACATCAGCGCGGCGGTCAGCCGCAGCGCGCGGCCGGTCACCGGCGGACCGCCGGTTCCAGCGCCTCCGCCACCCGCTGCACCAGCGTCGCCGTCTCGTAGCCGATCTGGCCCAGGTCGCAGCCGGGAGCGGCCAGCACGCCGAGCAGTGCCCGCTCACCCACCGCCATCACCAGCATCACCCCGCCGTCCATGTCCACGATCTGCTGGCGTACCCGGCCCGCGGACATCAGCCGGGCCGCGCCCACGGTCAGGCTCGCCAGCCCGCTGATCACTGCGGCGAGCTGGTCGACCTGGTCGGGGGAGAGGTCCGGCGAGGACGCCAGCCGCAACCCGTCCTCGGAGACCGCGAGCGCGTGCGAGACGTCCGGCACCTGCTCGGCGAAGTTCGCCAGCAGCCAGTCCAGTCCGGTGGTGGACGGTGAGGTCATGGTCTTCTCCCGTTGGGTGTGGTGTTCGGGGCACGGCGGGTCGCGCTGGCCACCCCCTCGGCGAGGGCGGACAGCCGGGCACGTACCACTTCGGGGTCGAGCAGGTCGGTGGCCGGCGGCGGCGCGGTGGTGTCCGGCATCGGCTCGGGCAGGTGGCCGCCCACCTGCCGCCGGGGCAGCCCGGCGGCGGTGGTCGGGACGGGCGTCGGCGGCACACTCACCGGCCGGATCCGCGCCGTGCTCGGCGCCAGCAACGCGCCACCCGGCGTGCGGACCGCGGCGACGCCACGCACCGGCCCGACGGCCGTGGCGCTGGTGACGAGACTGCGACCGGCGGCCGGCCCGGACTTGAACCAGGCCGCGGCGCGCGGCCGCCGCTCGGCGGCAGGCCGGGACGCCACCGACTCGACCCGGGTCAGCACCGATTCCGGTACGTCGACCTGGGCCACAGTGCCGGTACCGGGGTTGTGCAACTGCACCCGGATCCCGTGCCGGGCGGCCAGATGGGCCACCACGTGCAGGCCCATGCTGCCCGCCGCCGCGCTGGACAGCGTGGCCGGCGCGGCCAGCCGCTCGTTGATCTCGGTCAGCCGGCTCTCGCTGATGCCGATGCCCTGGTCGCGGACGCGCAGCACCAGCCCGTCGACTGTGCGCCGGCCGTCGACGAGCACCCGGGCCTCGGGTGGCGAGTAGACGGTGGCGTTCTCCAGCAGCTCAGCCAGCAGGTGCACCAGGTTGCCGGCCGCCGTGCCGTGCACCGCCGCGGTCGGCACGTCGATCTCCACCCGCGGGTAGTCCTCGATCTCGGACGCCGCCGCCCGCACCACATCGTCCAGCAGCAACGCGCCCTCGTGCCCCCGGCCGGGCTCACCGCCGGCGAGCACCAGCAGGTTCTCGCCGTTGCGGCGCAACCGGGCGGCGAGGTGGTCCAGCGCGAACAGCCGGGCCAGCGCGTCCGGGTCGGTCTCCTCGCGCTCGAAGTCGTCGAGCAGCCGCAGCTGCCGGGTGATGAGCGTCCGGATGCGCCGGGCCAGCGCTTCCGCCATCCGGGTCACGTCCAGCCGCAACTCGGCCTGCTGACCGGCCAGCCGCAACGCGGCCCGGTTCACCGTGTCGAACGCCTCGGCGACCTGCGCCACCTCGTCCCGGCCCCGCCTGATCCCGTCGGTCATCCGGGTCGCCGGGCCCTCCGCCGGGGTCCGCTCGCCCGCCGCGATCGCGGTGATCCGTTCCGGCAGTTCCCGGTTCGCCATGGTCAGCGCGGCCACCCGCAGCCGGCGCAACCGGCGGCTCGTACGGACCGCCAGCAGCACGGCGGTGAGGAGCGAGCCGAGCGCGACCGTGCTCGTCGCGCCGGCGGTCAGCACCGCACGCAACCGGGCCGCCCCGGCCAGGTCCGCCGCGTCCCGGTCCAGCCCGTCGGTCAGGTCCCGGCCGAGCAGGTTGTACCGGCGGATCGCGCCGCTCTGCGCCACGTACCAGGCGTCGCCGTCGATCTTCACCGTGCCCGGCGCGCCGTCGGAGTCGAGAACGGCGTCCCGCATCCGGCGGGCCGTGGTCACGTCGACGCCGTCGACCAGGCGGTACCAGGCCCGGTTCGCCGGAGTGGATGCGATCCGCAGGAACTCGGCCTGCCGCTGCTCCCGGGCACCCCGCAGCCGGCCCAGCCGGGCCAGCTCGCCACTCTGCAGCCCACCGCGGACGAACACCGCCCGCAGCAGGTCACGCTCCAGTGAGGACAGGTGCTCCTGGGCGGCCACCGCTGCGACCTCACGGGCCTGGTTGGCCAGGTCGGCGTCGCGGAGCTGGCTCGGCAGCGCGTCCGCGACCGCGAGCAGCGACTCCACGAGCGACACGTACGCCGGGTCGGCGTCCTCGCCGGCCACCGCCTGTTCCCGGGTGGGCGCGAGCTGATCCAGGCGTCCGCGTGCGTCGTCCAGCACCCCGGCCAGATCCGGGGCGGCCCGGCGCGCGTCTCCCTGTGCCGAGCGGTAGCGCTCCACGGCCGTGTCCACCCGGCGACGCTGCGCGTCCACGAGCGGGCGGCCGGACGTGCCGCCGCGCTGGCGCAACGCGGCCGTCTCGCCCAGCTCGCGTTCCAGCTCGTGCACCAGCCGTACGGTCGCGGTGGCGGTGCCGGCCAGCACGCGGGCCCGGTCGGCGTCGGCGGACGCGTCGAGCGCGGCGCCGGTCTGCGCCGCCCCCAGCACGACCAGGCCGGCGGTGGCCACCAGGATCGGGGCCAGCAGTTGGACGCGGACCGAGCGGAGGCGTCCGGTGCGGTCCGCGGAGCGGTGATGCCGGCGTACGCGAGCCGGGTGGGGCAGCGGCACGGGGGTCTCCGGGTCGGGTCGGGCGGGCCGGGCCCGGACACGAGTCCGGGCCCGGCCCGTTCAGGTCAGCTCGCGCCGAGGTCGCTCAGCGCCCGCTCCGCGCCGCGGTGCAGCGGCACCGGGTCGGTCTTGCGGGCGTTGCCCAGCTCGATGCCCTTCGCCGCCGGGTTCGCCTGGGCCAGGGCGTCCTTGGAGTCAAAGACCGTCCGGGTGATCGCGCAGGCCACGTCGGCGTCCAGGTCGTCCCGCACCAGCAGCACGTTCGGCACCACGATGGTGGGCACGTCGGCCGGGGTCCGGTAGATGTCCTTGCCGATGGTGCCCGCCTGGTACGCCGGGTTCAGCTCGGCCATCTTCGGCAGCAGCGGGCTGATGTCGACGAACTTCACCTTGTCGCCGGACGTGGTGAACAGGTCGGTGACGCCGCCGGTCGGTACGCCGCCGGACCAGAAGAAGCCGTCGATGCTGCCGTCCTTCATGCCGTCGACGGTCTTGGTGAGGTCCAGCCGCTGCGCCTGGATGTCAGTGGCCGGGTCCAGCCCGGCGGCGGTGAGCAGTCGGTTGGCTATGACCTCGGTGCCGGACTTCGGCGAGCCGGTGGAGATCTTCTTGCCCTTCATGTCGGCCACCGACGTGATTCCCGCGTCGGCGCGGACCACCACCTGCGTGTAGTTGTCGTAGATCCGGGCCAGCGCCTTCACCGGCTGCGGCGCGGTGAAGCTCCCCTTGCCCTGCACCGCGTTGACGGCGGTGTCGAACAGCGAGAACGCCACGTCGTACTGGCCGGCGACGAGCTGCTCGACGTTCTGCACGGAGGCGCCGGTCTCGGCGGCCGTCCCGGTGAGCTTGCCGTCTGTGGTCTTGCTCAGCTCACCGGCGAGCGCGTTGCCGACCACGTAGTAGACGCCGGTGGCGTTTCCGGTGGCGATGCCGACCCGGGTGTCCTTGGTGACCTTGCAGCTGACCTCGCGGGCGGCGTCGTCCTTCGCCGCGCCGTCCTGACGGCCCCCGCAGCCGGCGGCACCGGCGGCGACCAGGACAAGTGCCCCGACACCCGCCACTATCCTCGCGTCGATCCGTCCCACTCTCTCTCCTCCCCAAGGTCCACGGATTCTTCGACCGCCGGGCAGCCGGGGTGTCCGGCGGCGCCACGTCGGACGTACACGCCCGCGACCGCGAGCGCGGCGAGTGCCGCGCCGATCGCCATGGGCAGCGGTTCCAGCCAGAGCAGCACCAGCCCGGCGATCGCCCCGACGATCCGCTCCGGCACGCCGGCCGGGCCCACACCGGGTAGCCAGCCGCCGGCCGCGACCGCCAGCACCGCGACGCCGAGCGCCGACACCAGGCCGGCCGTCACGATCCGCCCAGGCCCGCCGATGCCGAGCAGCCCGAGGCCGGTGGGCGTGATGACGAAGGCCAGCGGGATCAGGTACGCCGGCAGCGCGTACCGCAGGGTCTGCCACATGGTCGGCACCAGCCGGCCGCCGGTGACGGCCGCGGCGGCGACCGCGGCGAGCGCGGTCGGCGGCGAGACCTCGGACAGCACCGCGAAGTAGAAGACGAACATGGCCGCGGCGGGCGCCTCGACGCCCAGGTTCAGCAGCGCGGGGCCGATGATCACCCAGCCGATGACGAACGAGGCGGTGACCGGCACGGCGAGGCCGAGCAGGCTGAGCGCGACGGCGGCGAGCACCGCGGTCAGCGCCAGCACCACGGCCGGCTCCGAGCTGACCGCCTGCGCGCCGTCGATCAGCAGCGCGGCGGCCTGCGGCCCGAGGCCGGTCTTCGTGGTGGTGGCGGTGATGATGCCGGCCGCGGCGCAGACGGCGCTCACCGCGAGCACCCCGCGTACGCCGTCGCGCAGCGCCGCCACCAGCCTGGCCGGCGTGAGCCGGTGCCGGCGGTCCAGGAAGGACAGCGCCGCCGCGATCACAGTGGCGATGACCACCGCCCGCATCGCCGACGCGCCGAGCGCCAGCACCACGATGATCACGAGAAGCGAGAGGAAGTGGTAGCCGAAGCGGGCCAGCAGCCGCCACGCCGAGCCGGTGTCGATGACCACCGGGCGCACGCCCGAGCGCCGGGCGTCGATCTCGACGGAGAGCAGGATGCCCAGGTAGTAGAGGATCGTCGGCACCGTGGCCCAGCCGAGCACCTGGAGGTAGGACACGCCCAGGTACTCGGCGATGATGAACGCGGCGGCGCCCAGCGTCGGCGGCGACAGGATCGCCCCCACACCCGCGGCGGCGAGCATGCCGCCCGCCCGCTCGGCCGGGTAGCCGGCGCGGCGCAGGATCGGCCAGGTCACCGCGCCGATGCTGACTGTGGTGGCGGCGCCGGAGCCGGAGACCGTGCCGAGCAGGAAACCCGACGCGACCGCGGTACGCCCGGCGGCCGTCCGCGAGCGGCGGAACGCGGCGGCGGACAGCTCCACGAAGAACCGGCCCGCGCCGGACAGGTCGAGCACCGCGCCGTAGATCGTGAACAGCACGATGTACGAGGCGGCCACGTCCAGCGGGGTGCCGTAGAAGCCGCTGTCGGAGTTGTAGAACGCGTCCACGAGCTGCCCGAAGTCGAGCCCCGCGTGCGCCACCGGCCAGGACTGCGGCAGCAGGCCGCCGTAGTAGCCGTACCCCAGGAACAGCACGCACACCGCGGGCAGGATCCATCCGGTGGTACGCCGGCACGCCTCCAGCAGCAGGAGCAGCAGCCCGGTGCCGAACGCCACGTCCAGCGGATCCAGCAGGCCCTGCCGGTCGAGGAAGGCGTCGTACCCGCCGCCACCGGCACCGATGGTGACCGGCAGCACCGGGTAGAGGCAGACGACGAGCGCTGCGAGGGCCAGCAGCCAGTCCACGGGCGTGGGCCCGCGCCGGTCGTCCGCGTCGTCCGCGTCGGCCTTGGCGCGTCGCAGCCGCACCCCCGAGGGGTACGCGAGGAAAACCACCGGCAGGACGCCGGCCAGGAAGAAGATGAGGTAGTACTTGCTGCCCTGAGCCAGCGGGAAGAACACCTGCCAGAGCGTCAGCAGTCCGACCGCGACGGTGACGCCGGTGAAGAGGACCCCGACCGGGCCGGCGAGCACCCGTCCCGGTTTCTCCTCCTCGAACCGGGCCGCCAGTTCACGGGCGTCCCGGGTCTGGTCCGGGCTCTCGCCCTTGTCGCGGGTCTCGTCGTCCTTGTCGCGGGCTTCGTTCTCGTCCGGGGTGTGGTGATCGTCCGCAGTGTGCTGCTCGCCTGCGGTGTGGTGCGCTGCTCGGCTGTGGTGGTGCGTCTCGCCCGGCCCGTCGTCGGCCCACTCGGGCCCGGCGACGCTTCCGTCGTCCGGCGGCAGCGACACCACCTCGGCGTCCACGTCGGACCCCGGTCGTCCGCCGGACGGCGGCCGGGGTTTGGGGGGAGTCGCGTCGGAGGGGCGAACGGGCGGCACGAGGGGGCACGATACGCGAATAGCGCGCATGTTGGGAACATTGCCGATCATGATTGCAATGAGTGACGGAATGGAGCTTCGCTCATTCGCGTCGCATATTTCTTGAAACTGTTTCGCAATGGTGGGAGGTGGTCTCGCGCGACTCTCTCCCGATATCGCTTACAACGATGAACAATGGGCGTGCCCGTGATGCTTGTCGTCACGCAACGTGTCCACTCAGGTGGGTGCGTCTCCCGTGTCGGCTCGCGCGGGGGACGCCCGTCGCGCCGGGTCGTGCGCGCTCGTGCCTGCCGCGCTCACCCGGTGGGGAAGTGGCCGGAGAGTGTGTTCGCCGGCTCGCGTTTCCACGGTCATCTCCACTTTCCCGAGGTGGTGGCATCGGAGGACGGATCACGCGTCACTTCAGCGCCCCGGCCTCTGCCGCCCGTGCCCCGCGCTCTCGCTTCCGCGCACGCCAGTGATCGACCCTCGGTGAGTGGAACGTCATGGGTGCTTCCGGTCCCGTTTGACACCCATGATGTTCCACTCGTCGTGACGGTCGTCGAGATGGTGGCGATTGGTGGTCGCGGCGGAGCGGCGGCTCGCCAGGATTTCGGGCGGGGGAGTGGTGGGGTGCCGGTGGGAGCGCTGCCCACGCCTTCTTTGCTCTGCAGCCATCGGCGCACATGGTTACGGAGCGTGTCCGTCGCGCGCATGGCTGCAGAGCAAGCGGCGGCCAGCGGTGTGAACGTGCCGACGGGGGAGGCGGCGGCAGGGTGCGAGCAGTGGGGCGCGAGTGGGGGCGTGGGTGGGAGTCGAGGGCAGGGCTCGGCCGGGGGCCGGGCCGGCAGGGAAGGGGCGGGGACCGGTCGCCGGCGGTCGAGTGGCCGGTTTGCGGGTGCGGTGGTTATCGCTGCCCTCGTCAGGGCATGTCGTGCGGGACGACATGACGACGAGGAGGTGCCATGGCCGCCCGCGACGACGCCCACGACGTCCACGACGACACCCGTGACGGGCGCGAGGACGCCCCCACCATGCGCGACGACGCCCGCGCCGGGCAGGACCGGCCCGACGGGCGGAAGCACGCCGGGCCGGTGGGGCCGGACGACGGGCCGGACAGCCCGGCCGACCTGTCGGCGACGGGCTGGATGGCGACCCTCAAGCGGACCGTGCGGGAGTTCCAGGACGACAGCCTGACCGACTGGGCCGCCGCGCTCACCTACTACGGCGTGCTCTCCATCTTCCCGGGCGTACTGGTGCTGATCTCGGTGCTCGGCCTGCTCGGCGACCGGGCCACCGAGGGGGTACGGGACACCGTCGGGCAGGCCGTGCCGGAGGAGAACATCCGCCGCATCATCGAGAGCGCGATCGACCAGGCCGGCCAGTCCGGCGGGCTGGCGAGCATCGCGGCGATCGTCGGTCTGGTGGCGGCGTTCTGGTCGGCGTCCGGCTACGTCGCCGCGTTCATGCGCGCCTCGAACAGCATCTACGACGTGCCGGAGGGGCGGCCGATCTGGAAGACGCTGCCGGTACGCCTCGGTGTGACCGCGGTGATCGGCGTGATGCTGCTGATCAGCGCCGTGATCGTGGTGTTCACCGGCGGGCTGGCCGAGCAGGCCGGCAACGCGATCGGCCTGGGCGAGACCGCCGTGACGGTGTGGAACATCGCCAAGTGGCCGGTGCTGCTGGTGCTGGTGAGCCTGATGTTCGCGATCCTCTACTGGGCCTCGCCGAACGCCCGGCACGGCGGCTTCCGCTGGGTCAGCCCCGGCGGCGTGCTCGCGGTGGTGCTCTGGCTGGTCGTGTCCGGCCTGTTCGCGCTCTACGTGAGCAACTTCGGCTCGTACAACAAGACGTACGGCGCGGTGGCCGGCGTGATCATCTTCCTGGTGTGGCTCTGGCTGAGCAACGTCGCGATCCTGCTGGGTGCGGAGTTCGACGCCGAACTGGAGCGCAGCCGCGCCATCGCGGCGGGGCACCCGGCCGACGAGGAGCCCTACGTGGAGCTGCGCGACGACCGCAAGCTGCGCAAGAAGGGCCGCGCGCCCTCCCGCTGACCCGAGAACGCACCTGACCCGAGATCGTGTCGCCCCGCCCGGAAGTCGCCCGGGCGGGGCGTCACGTTTTCATGATCCGTAACTCGCTTTTGTTCGTATGGACAAAAGTTTGCATCGGACGTGCCGAAGCTATGGACATGCGGCCCGGAAGGCTCCTACTGTGTCGGACACAACACCCAACGCCGATGCGGAGGTGACTGCCGGTGCGGACGGTCGACCCCCTGCACGTACGGCTTCTGCGACTGCTCCGGGACGAGGGCGCGGTGTCCCGCGCCGAACTCGGCGACCGGCTCCAGATGCCCCGCCCGCGCCTGCTCGCCGAGCTGGAACGCCTGGTCTCCCTCGGATACGTGGCCGAGGCCGGGCTGGCCGCCTCCCGGGGCGGGCGCCGTTCCACCCTCGTCGAGCTGAGCCCGCACCTGCGCTTCGCCGCCGTCGACCTGGGCGCCAGCTCGATCGACGTGGAGGTGGTGGACGGCCGGCTGGAGACGGTGGCCGCCTACACCGAGGCCGCCGACATCCGCTCCGGTCCGAAGGTGACGCTCCAGCGAGTGAACGAGCTGCTGCACAAGGCCAAGGTGGACGGCGCGTACGAGCGGCTCGACGCGGTGGGCATCGGCGTACCGGGGCCGGTGAGCTTCCGCGACGGCGTGCCGGTCTCCCCGCCGATCATGCCCGGATGGGACCGGTTCCCGGTCCGTGAACTGCTCACCCGCGAGCACGGCTGCCCGGCGGTGGTCGACAACGACGTCAACATCATGGCGATCGGTGAGCGGCACGGCGGCGTGGCCCACTCCGTCGACGACTTCCTGTTCATCAAGATCGGTACCGGCATCGGCTGCGGCATCTACCTGCACGGCGAGGTCTACCGCGGCACCGACGGCTGCGCCGGGGACATCGGCCACATCCAGGTCGACCCGAACGGTCCGATGTGTTCGTGCGGCAACGTCGGCTGCCTGGAGGCCGTGTTCAGCGGCGCCGCGCTGGCCCGGGAGGCGACAGTCGCGGCCCGCACCGAGGTGTCCCCGGCGTTGGCCGAGCGGCTGGCGGCCCGGGGTGCGGTGACCGCGCTGGACGTGGCGCAGGGGGCGATCGAGGGGGACGTCACCTGCATCCAGCTCATCCGCGACGGCGGCCGGCGGGTCGGCAGCGTGCTGGCCGGGCTGGTCAGCTTCACCAACCCGTCGATGATCGTCATCGGCGGCGGGCTCGCCCAGCTCGGCCACATCCTGCTCGCCGAGATCCGCAGCGTTGTCTACCGCCGCTCGCTGCCGCTGGCCACCGGCAACCTGCCGGTCGTCCTGTCCGAGCTGGGCCCGCGCGCCGGCGTCGCCGGCGCGGCGGTGCTCGCAAGTGACCTCGCGTTCGGAGAAGCAGCATGAGCGAGATCGGACGGCCCGAGGCCCGGCCGCTCGTCGAGGCGCCCGCGGACGCCGTCGCGGGTGAGGTGGTCCTGCGCCTCACCGACGTGGTCAAGACGTTCCCGGGGGTATACGCGCTCGACGGCGTGCAACTGGAGGTGCGGGCCGGTGAGGTGCACTGCCTGCTGGGGCAGAACGGCGCCGGCAAGTCCACGCTCATCAAGGTGCTGGCCGGGGTGCACCGGCCGGACTCCGGCGAGGTGCTCTGGCGGGGCGAGCCGGCCTCGTTCGCCAACCCGCAGGCCGCCATGCGCGCCGGCATCGCCACCATCTACCAGGAACTCGACCTGGTCGACGACCTGTCGGTGGCGGAGAACGCGTTCCTCGGCCACGAGCCGCGCCGGTTCGGCTTCGTCCGGCGAGGGCTCATGGCCCGGCGTACCCGGCGGATCCTGGCCCGGCTCGGCCACCCGGAGATCCCGCCGGGACGGCTGGTGCGGCACCTGCCCGCCGCCGGCAAGCAGATCGTCAGCATGGCCCGGGCGCTGTCCCACGAGGCCCGGCTGATCATCATGGACGAGCCGAGCGCGGTGCTCGCCCACGACGAGGTGGCGAACCTGTTCCGGATCATCCGGGAACTCACCGCGCAGGGCATCGCGGTTATCTACATCTCGCACCGGCTGGAGGAGATCCGCGAGATCGGCGACCGGGTCACCGTACTCAAGGACGGCCGGACCACGGCGGCGAGCCTGCCGGCCCGCGAGACACCGACCCGCGACCTGGTCGCCCGGATGACCGGGCGGACCATCGAGTACGTCTTCCCGCAGCGCCCGGCCGACCACGGGGGCGGCGCGGAGCTGTTGCGGGTGGACGGGCTGACCCGGCCCGGCGAGTTCGCCGACGTCTCGCTCGGGGTCCGGGCGGGAGAGATCGTCGGCATCGCCGGGCTGGTCGGCTCGGGCCGGTCGGAGCTGCTGGAGACCATCTTCGGCGCGCGCCGGGCACACGCCGGGACGGTCCGGGTGAACGGCCGCGCGCTGCGCCCCGGGAGCGTGGGCGCGGCGGTACGGGCCGGGATGGGCATGGCACCGGAGGAGCGCAAGAGCCAGGCGCTGCTGCTCGGCGAACCGATCTACCGCAACGTCACGCTCGCCACGTTCAGCAGGTACGCCCGTCTCGGCTTCACCGACACCGGACGGGAACGCGCCGAGGCCGACCGGATCGCCGCGTCGCTGGAGTTGCGGCCCCGGGACGTACGCCGGCCGGTGCGCACGCTGTCCGGCGGCAACCAGCAGAAGGTGGTGGTCGGGCGGTGGCTGCTCGGTGACACCCGGCTGCTGCTGCTCGACGAGCCGACCCGGGGCGTGGACGTGGGCGCCCGCGCCGAGCTGTACCAGGTGATCCGCGATCTGGCCGCCCGTGGCGTCGGGGTGCTGCTGGTCTCCAGCGAGGTGCCCGAGGTGCTGGGCCTGGCCGACCGGGTGCTGGTGATGCGGGAGGGCCGGGTGGTCCGTGAGGCCCCGGCCGGCGAACTGGACGAGAACACCGTGCTCGACCTCGTCATGGCGGGGTCCCTCATGGAAGGCGCACCGGCATGAGCGAGCGACAGCGAGCGAATCATCGACACAGCGCCGGAGAGCCTCATGGCGGCGCCGCGCGAAGCGGGGCGCCGGCATGAGCGAAGCCACCGACACCTCGCTGCCCGCGCAGTCGCCGCCGGTGGAGCGGACGGAGACCGCGAAGGTCGACGCGCCGGCGAAGCTCTCCTGGTGGCGCGGCGACGGCGGGGAGGGCGTCAAGCGCAACCTCGGCCTGCTCGCCACGCTCGTCGTGCTGGTGGTCATCGGCATCCTGACCCGCCCCGACCTCTACGGCGACCCGAACTGGGTGTGGGGCAACACGCTCACCATCCTCAAGCTCGCCTCGGTGGTCGGCGTGGTCACCGTCGGCATGACGTTCGTGATCATCGGCGGGGGCATCGACCTGTCGGTCGGCGCGATCGTCGCGCTCGCCGGGGTCTGGTGCACCACAGTGGCGACGCAGAGCTACGGCGCGGGCGGCATGATCTTCACCGCGCTCACCGTCGGGCTCGCCGTCGGCGTGGTGAACGGGCTGCTCGTGTCGTACGGGCGGCTGGTGCCGTTCATCGCCACGCTGGCCATGCTCGTCGCCGCGCGAGGGCTGGCGGCGGAGATCTCCGACAAGCAGACCCAGGTGTCGGGCAACACATTCATCAACGGCATCGCCAGCACGAACGTGCTCGGCATCCCGCTGCTGGTCTACATCCTGGTGGCGGTGGTGGCGGCCGGCTGGGTGCTGTTGAACCGCACCACGTTCGGCCGCCGTACGGTGGCGGTCGGCGGCAACCCGGAGGCGGCCCGGCTGGCCGGCATCAACGTCCGCCGGCACACCGTGATGCTCTACGCGCTGTCCGGTCTGTGCTGCGGCATCGCCGCGGTCATGCTGACCGCGCAGGCCACCTCCGCGCAGGCGGCGATGGCCAACCTCTACGAGCTGGACGCGATCGCCGCCGCGATCATCGGCGGCACGCTGCTCAGCGGCGGGCGGGGAACGATCATCGGCTCCCTGCTCGGGGTGATCATCTTCTCCACGATCACCAACCTGTTCGCCATCAACAACCTGTCCGCCGAGGCCCAGAACATGGTCAAGGGCGGCATCATCGTCGCCGCCGTCCTGGTCCAGCAGGTGCAGTTCGGCAGCCTCACCCAGTTCCTCGCCCGCAACCGGGCCACCACCACCTGACCCCACGCGCACACCCCGGCTGCCGTCGTACCGACGGTGGTCCGGCCCGCCACACCCGAAACCACCCCACCACCTCATCCCAGGAGGCGTCATGAGAACACCGCGCCATGACCTGTCCCGCCGCCGGCTGCTCTTCGGCGGGGCCGCCGTCTCCGCCGGGGTGCTGCTCGCCGGCTGCACCAGCAACGAGCAGAGCCCGACCGAGGCGCAGACCAAGGCGGCCGGTTCCGGCGCCAACACCGAGACGGGCAAGAAGGTGAGCATCGGCTTCTCCGCCCCCGCCGCCGACCACGGCTGGATCGCCGCGATCACCAACAACGCCAAGGCGCAGGCCGGGGCGTACCAGGACGTGGAGCTGAAGTCGGTCGAGGCCGGCGCGGACGCGGCGGCCCAGCGGGCGGCGCTGTCCACGCTGATCTCGCAGAAGCCCGACGTGATCGTGCTGCTGCCGCACGACGGCAAGGAGCTCAACGCGTTCGGCCTGGAGGCGATGAAGGCCGGCATCCCGGTGGTCAACCTGGACCGGGCCTTCCCGGACGCGCGCGCCTACCGGCTGCAGATCAAGGGCGACAACTACGGCATGGGGGTGGCCGCCGCCACCTACATCGCCGAGCAGCTCAAGGCCAAGGGCGTGAGCAACCCGGTGATCGGCGAGATCCCCGGCATCGAGTCGCTGGAGCTGACCCAGGAACGCTCGAAGGGGTTCGCCGACACGCTCGCCTCGTACGGGTTCAAGGTCGCCAACCGGCGGCCCGCGGAGTTCACAGTGGACAGCGGGCAGCAGGCCGCCACCGGCCTGTTCCAGGCGCTGCCGAAGATCGACGCGGTCTGGAACCACGACGACGACCAGGGCATCGGTGTGCTCGCGGCGGTCAACCAGGCCAACCGCAAGGAATTCATCATGGTCGGCGGCGCCGGCTCCAAGAAGGCCATGGAGGACATCGCCGCCGACAACACCGTCCTCAAGGCCACAGTCACCTACAGCCCGTCGATGGCCTCCTCGGCCATCTCCCTGGCCCGCCTGATCGGCCAGGGCAAGGGCATGTCCGACCTGGTCGAACTCCAGGTACCGAAGGAGATCGTGCTCGCCTCCGAGACGATCACCAAGGAGAACGCGAGCGACTACCTGAAGCTCGGGTTCTGACACACGGGGGGAGACCCACCTTGTCCAGTCACGACAGCATCCTGCGGGTCGGCATGGTCGGCTACGCGTTCATGGGCGCCGCGCACTCCCAGGCGTGGCGCACCGTGAACCGGGTGTTCGACCTGCCGGCGCGGGTGCGGATGGCGCTCGTCTGCGGCCGCGACGAGCCGAAGGTGGCCGAGGCCGCCGACCGGCTCGGCTGGGACGGCTACACCACCGACTGGCGGCGGCTCGTCGAGTCCGACGAGATCGACGTGGTCGACATCTGCACACCGGGGGACAGTCACCGCGAGATCGCACTCGCCGCGCTCGCCGCAGGCAAGCACGTGCTGTGCGAGAAGCCGCTCGCGAACAGCGTCGCCGAGGCCCGCGAGATGACCGAGGCCGCGGCCCGGGCACGCGAGTCCGGCGTACGCGCGATGTGCGGCTTCAACTACCGGCGGGTGCCCGCTGTCGCCCTGATGCGGCAGCTGGTGGCCGACGGGCGGCTCGGCGAGATCCGGCACGTGCGGGCGACCTACCTCCAGGACTGGATCGTCGACCCGCAGTTCCCGCTGGTGTGGCGGTTGCAGAAGGACAGGGCGGGCTCCGGCGCGCTCGGTGACATCGGCGCGCACATCATCGACCTGACCCAGTACGTCACCGGTCAGCTGGTCAGCGGGGTCAGCGCGCTCACCGAGACGTTCGTGCGTCAGCGGCCCCTCGTCGCCGGGTCGAGCGGCCTGGCGGCGCAGGCCGACGGCAACGGCAGCGCCGTGGGGCCTGTGACAGTGGACGACGCGGCGGTGTTCGTGGCCCGGCTCGACGGGGGAGCGCTCGCCACGTACGAGGCGACCCGGTTCGCCACCGGCCGCAAGAACGCCCTGCGGGTCGAGATCAACGGCTCGCGCGGCAGCGTCGTGTTCGACCTGGAACGCCTCAACGAACTGGAGTTCCTGGACGCCACCCGGCCGGCCGCCGAGCAGGGCTTCAGCCGGATCCTGGTGACCGAGCCGGACCACCCGTACCTGGGTGCGTGGTGGCCGCCCGGCCACATCATCGGCTACGAGCACTCCTTCACCCACCAGGCGCGCGACTTCGTCGAGGCGGTCGCCACCGGCGCCGACCCGGCACCGTCGTTCGCCGACGCGCTTCAGGTCCAGCTCGTGCTCGACGCGGTGACCCGCTCGGCCGAGCGGGCCGCCTGGACGGAGGTGGAGCCCGCCCTGGCCGAAGCTTCCGCCTGACCCGAGGCGGGCCAGGCCCGCCCGACACTCACCGGCGCCGGCCGGCGAGGGCCCGTCGCGGTTGCGCCCCGCGGTGGGGACGAGGCCGGCTCCGGGGAGCGTGCCGCCGGTGTCCGCCGGCACGACCAGCACGGCCCTCCGGTGCGGCCGGACCGGGATTCCCCGGCCGCACCGGCGGACCGGCCTTACCTGGGGAGGTAGCGCGAATGCGTACGGGTGTCTGGCTGGTGGGTGCGCGCGGCTCGGTCGCCACCACCGCCGTGGTCGGCGGGCTGGCCCTGCGGGCCGGGCTCACCGCGCCGACCGGCTGCGTGACCGAGCTGCCCGACCTGCGCGGGCCCGCCCTGCCGGGCTTCGCCGATCTCGTCTTCGGCGGCCACGACGTGGTCGCCACCCCGCTCACCAAACGCGCCGAGGCGCTGGCCGCCGCCGGGGTGCTGCCCGCCCGGCTGGCCGACGCCGTGGCACCGGACCTGGCCGCCGTCGAGGCGGCCCTGCGTCCCGCACCGACCGAGGGCGACCAGGGCGAGCGGATCGCCACTGTGGTCCGTGACCTGACCGGGTTCCGGGACCGGCACGGGCTGGACCGGGTGGTGGTGGTCAACGTCGCCGCCACCGAGCCGGCGCCCGTCCCACACCCGGCGCACCACGACCTGGCCGCGCTGCGGGACGCGCTGACCGGCCCGGCCGACGTGCTGCCGCCCAGCTCCGGATACGCGTACGCGGCGTTCACCGCAGGCTGCCCGTACGTGGACTTCACCCCGTCGACCGGTGCCCGGCTGCCGGCCCTGGCCGCGCTCGCCGCCGAACACGCGCTGCCGTACGCCGGGCACGACGGCAAGACCGGCGAGACGTTGCTCAAGTCGGTGCTCGCGCCGATGTTCGCGATGCGGCACCTGGCCGTGCGCTCCTGGTCCGGCACGAATCTGCTCGGTGGCGGCGACGGCGCCACGCTCGCCGACCCGGCCGCCAACGCCGCGAAGGTGGGCAGCAAGCAGCGGGTGCTCGCCGAGACGCTCGGCTACCTGCCGCAGGGCCACACCCGGATCGAGTACGTCGAGGAACTGGGCGACTTCAAGACGGCCTGGGATCTGGTCACGTTCGCCGGTTTCCTGGGCACCGGCATGCGGATGGAGTTCACCTGGCACGGCTGCGACTCCGCGCTGGCCGCGCCGCTCGTGCTGGACCTGGCCCGGCTCACCGCCGCCGCGCACGCCGCCGGCCACCACGGCCCGCTGACCGAGCTGGCGTTCTTCTTCAAGGATCCGCTCGGCGCGACCGGCCACGCGCTCGGCGACCAGTGGACGGTGCTGCGGGACTTCGTCGCCGGGCTGCACGCCCGGGTGACGCCGTGACCCGCCTGGCCGACCTGGCCGAGCTGGTCCGGGCGCCGGCCGCGCTCTCCGTACCGGGGGATGTGCTCTCCGGCGCGGCGGCCGCCGGTGCGCTCGGCCCGCGTACACCGGCCCTGGCCGGCGCGTCGGTGCTGCTCTACTGGGCCGGGATGGCCGCGAACGACTGGGCCGACCGGCGGCTGGACGCGCTCGAGCGGCCGGAGCGGCCGATCCCGTCCGGCCGGGTGCGCCCGGCCGTCGCGCTCGGCGTCGCGTCCGGCCTGACCGCCGCCGGGCTCGCGGTAGCCACCGCCGCCGGGGGCCGCCGCGCGGCAGCGGTCGCGCTCCCACTCGCCGCGACGATCTGGGGGTACGACCTACGGGCGAAGAACACCGCGGCCGGCCCGGCGGTGATGGCCGCGTGCCGGGGGCTGGACGTGCTGCTCGGCGCGTCCGGCGGGCGGGTGGTCCGGGCGCTGCCGGCCGCGATTACAGTCGCGGCGCACACCTGGACCGTGACCGCGCTGTCCCGCCGCGAGGTCACCGGCGCGGACCGGCGGCTGCCCGGCCTCACACTGGCCGGCACCGCCCTGATCGCGCTCGCCACCCCGGCCCGGCCCACGCCACCTGCCACCGGCCGCGGCGGTTCCAGCCGCGCCGCCCGGCTCGGTGACTTCGTGCCGGCGGTCCTCGCGGCCGGATACGCCACCCGCTACGGCCGGGCCCAGGCGCGGGTGCTCGCCGACCCGTCACCGGGCCGGGTGCGCGCCGCCGTCGGGGCCGGGATCACCGGGCTGCCCGCGTTGCAGGGCGCGCTGACCGCCCGCGCCGGGGCCCGGATGCTCGGCCTCGCCGTGGCCGGCGCCGCCCCGCTCGGCCGCCGCCTGGCCCGACTGATCTCACCGACATGACCGCCGCGCCCACCCGGGCCGCCGCCGGCCCACTGTCCGGACCGGGCGCGCTGCGCTTCGGGTACGGCACCAACGGCTTCGCCAACCACCGGCTCGGCGACGCGCTGGCGGTGATCGCCGACCTCGGGTACGTGGGCGTCGCGCTCACCCTCGACCACGACCACCTGGACCCGTTCGCCCCCGGCCTGGCCCGCCGGGTCGCCGCCGTACGTCGCCGGCTGGACGCGCTCGGGCTCGCAGTGGTGGTCGAGACCGGCGCCCGGTACCTGCTCGACCCGCGGCACAAGCACGCGCCGACACTGCTGCACGACGACCCGGCACGGCGGGTGGAGTTCCTGCGCCGGGCCGTCCGGATCGGCGCCGACCTGGGCGCGGAGGCGGTCTCCTTCTGGGCCGGCGTACGCCCGCCCGGCGTACCACCCGATGTCGCGGCCGACCGCCTGGTCGCGGGCTGCGCGACGGTGTGCGCCGAGGCGGCGGAGGTGGGCGTGCCGCTGGGTTTCGAGCCGGAGCCGGGCATGCTGGTCGAGGACATCGCCGGGTGGTGGTGGCTGCGCGAGGCGCTCGGCGCGCCGCCCGGCTTCGGCATCACGCTCGACATCGGCCACTGCCGCTGCCTGGAGCCGCTGCCGGTGCCGCAGTGCGTGTCCGAGGTCGCCGAGCACCTGGTCAACGTGCAGATCGACGACATGCGCCGGGGTGTGCACGAGCACCTGGAGTTCGGCACCGGCGAGATCGACTTCCCGCCGGTGCTGCGTGCCCTGGCCGACGCCGGCTACCGCGGGCTGGTGGCCGTGGAACTGCCCCGGCACTCGCACGCGGCACCGGCCGTCGCCGCCCGCTCACTGGACTTCCTGCGCACCGCCGCCTCGCGCGGCGAGGGGCGGTGACCCACCACCTTCCACCCGGCAGAGGGGAGACGGCATGACACCCGACCGACTGCGCGCCGCGCTTCGGGGCGTACCCGATCCGCAGTGGCTGGACGCGGCGCTGCGCCGCGTCGCGACCGAACCCACGGCCGTCGAGCGGTTCTTCGCCGCCACCGCCCGGCGGTGCGGTCGCGGGCCGCTGCCCGACCTGCCCGGCTGGACGGCCGACGACGCAGCGCGGGCGCTGCTGCTGACCGCGCTGCCGAACGGCCACGCCGTAGCCGCGGAGACCCTGTACCGGCAGGGCGACGCCGCCGAGAAACGCGCCGTGCTGCGCGCGCTGCCGCTGCTGCCGATCGGCGCGGAGTGCGTGCCGCTGCTGCACGACGCGATCCGCACCAACGACACCCGGCTGGTCGCCGCCGCGCTCGGCCCGTACGCCCGGCACCTGGAGCAGGCGACCTGGCGGCAGGCGGTGCTCAAGTGCGTGTTCACCGGCGTGCCGCTGGCGGTGGTCGACGGCCTGGCCGACCGCGCCGACGGCGAGCTGGCCCGGATGCTCGCCGCGTTCGCCGCCGAGCGGCACGCCGCCGGCCGCGACATGCCCGCCGACGCGACCGACCTGCTGCGCCGGCTGACCATCCCCACCACGGAGGCGTGACATGCGCATCTTCGACCCGCACATCCACATGACGTCCCGCACCACGGACGACTACGAGCGGATGGCCGCCGCCGGGGTCCGCGCGGTGGTCGAGCCGGCGTTCTGGCTGGGCCAGCCGCGCACCAGCGTGGACAGCTTCGTGGACTACTTCGACTCGCTGATCGGGTGGGAGCCGTTCCGGGCCGGCCAGTTCGGCATCCGGCACCACGCCACAGTGGCGCTGAACCCGAAGGAGGCGAACGACCCGCGCTGCCGGCCGGTGCTCGACCTGCTGCCCCGCTACCTGGACAAGGACGGTGTGGTGGCGGTCGGCGAGATCGGGTACGACGCGATGACGCCGGCCGAGGACGCCGCGCTGGCCGGGCAGCTCGCCCTGGCCGTCGCGCACGACCTGCCCGCGCTGGTGCACACGCCGCACCGGGACAAGGCGCGCGGCGTCGAGCGCACCCTCGCGGTGGTCGCCGAGTCGGGCATCCCGCCCGGGCGGGTGCTGGTCGACCACCTCAACGAGGTGACAGTGGAGCTGGTCCGGGACATCGGCTGCTGGCTGGGCTTCTCCATCTACCCCGAGACGAAGATGTCGCCGCCGCGCATGGTGGAGCTGCTGAAGCGGTACGGCACCGAGCGGATGCTGGTGAACTCCGCCGCCGACTGGGGTCGGTCGGACCCGCTGCTGACCCGGGCCACCGGGGAGGCGATGCTGCTGGCCGGGTTCGACGCCGACGAGGTGGACCGGGTGCTGTGGCGCAACCCGGTGGAGTTCTACGGCCAGTCCGGCCGGCTCGACCTGACCGACCTGGAGGCGTGCGACCCCACCTTCGCCGGCAACTCGATCCTGCGCGGGGGGCAGTGATGCGGCTGCGTCACGCCGACGGCACGACCGTCCATCTCGGCTACTGCACGAACGTGCACCCGGCCGAGGACCTGCCGGGCGTCGTCGCCCAGCTCGACACGTACGCGGTAGCGGTCCGCCGGGCGCTCGACGTGGACCGGCTCGGGCTCGGCCTCTGGCTGGCCGCGCCGGTGGCCGCCGCGCTCGCCGCCGACCCGGCGGCCCGCCGGCGGCTGCGCCACGAGCTGACCGCACGCGGGCTGGAGGTGGTCACGCTCAACGGCTTCCCGTACGCCGCGTTCCAGGCCCCGGTGGTGAAGGGCGCGGTGTACCACCCGGACTGGACCACGCCGCAGCGGTCGGCGTACACGCTGGACCTGGCCCGGGTGCTGGCCGACCTGCTGCCCGACGACGCCGTCCGGGGCTCGATCTCGACGCTGCCGCTGGCCTGGCGCACCCCGTGGGACGCCGGGCGGGCCGCCACCGCCCGGCGCCGGCTGGACGCGCTGGCCGAGGGCCTGGCCGCCGTGCAGCGGGAGACCGGCCGGGTGATCCGGGTCGGCTTCGAACCGGAACCGGGCTGTCTGGTGGAGTCGACGGGACAAGCACGCGAGGTATTCTCAGACATGGATACCGACCGGCTCGGGATCTGCCTGGATCTCGCGCACCTGGCGTGTGCCTGGGAGCGGCCGGCGGATGCCCTGGCCGGGCTGCGTGCCGCCGGGCTGCCGGTGGTCAAGGTCCAGGTGTCGGCCGCGATCGAGGCGCCCGACCCGGCCGGGGCGAGCGAGGCGCTGCGCCGTTTCGTCGAACCGAGGTTCCTGCACCAGACCCGGGCCGCCGGTTGCGCCGGCGCCGCCGATCCGGCCGATCCGGCGTACGCGGCCGACGACCTCGACGCCGCACTGGACGCGCGGCTGCCGGGGGCGTGGCGGGTGCACTACCACGTGCCGTTGCACGCCCCGCCCGAGCCGCCGCTGCGCTCCACCGTGCCGGTGCTGCGCGAGGCGCTTGCCGCGTTTTACGCCGGTCCGGTCGCCGGCTGCGACCACCTCGACGTCGAGACGTACACCTGGGGGGTGCTGCCGGAGGCGCGGCGGCCGCGCGGTGACGCGGAGCTCGCCGCCGGCATCGCCGCCGAGCTGGCGTTCGCCCGCGACGAGCTGACCGCGCTCGGCCTGGCCGACGGCGGCGCGCAGGGTGCTCCGGGTCCGCGGGCGGCGGAAGGCGTGCCCTCGTGAGCCGGCGGCTGGTGGTGCTCGACGTGGTCGGGCTGACGCCGCGGCTGCTGGCGCACATGCCCCGGCTGCGCGCGGTGGCCGAAGCCGGGTTCGCCGCCGAGCTGGGCACCGTGCTGCCGGCGGTGACCTGCTCGGCGCAGTCCACGTTCCTCACCGGTGAGCTGCCCTCCGGGCACGGCGTGGTGGGCAACGGCTGGTACTTCCGCGACCTGGGCGAGGTGCTGCTCTGGCGGCAGCACAATGCCCTCGTCGGCGGCGAGAAGGTGTGGCAGGCGGCCCGCCGCGTCGAGCCGGGCTACCGGGTGGCGAACGTCTGCTGGTGGTACGCGATGGGCGCGGACGTGGACTGGACGGTCACGCCGCGCCCGGTCTACCACGCCGACGGCCGCAAGGAGCCGGACTGCTGGACCGACCCGCCCGAGCTGCGGGACACGCTCACCGACGCGCTCGGCACGTTCCCGCTGTTCAGCTACTGGGGTCCGGGGGCCGGGCTGCCGTCCTCGGCGTGGATCAGCCGGGCCGCGCAGCGCATCCTCACCGACCATGCCCCCGACCTGACCCTGGTCTACCTGCCGCACCTGGACTACGACCTGCAACGCTTCGGCCCGTCCGGTCCGGAGGCCGCCGTCGCGGCGGCCGAACTGGACACCGTGCTCGGTCCGCTGCTGGACGCCGCGCGCGAGCAGGGAGCCACAGTGCTGGCGTTGTCCGAGTACGGCATCACCGACGTGTCCCGCCCGGTGGACGTGAACCGGATGCTGCGCGCCGAAGGGCTGTTGCGGGTCTACACCCAGGCCGGGATGGAATACCTCGACCCGTGGACGTCACGGGCGTTCGCGGTGGCCGACCACCAGGTGGCGCACGTCTACGTCAGGGATCCGGCGGACGTGCCGGTGGTGGCGAAGCTCTGCGCCGCGCTTCCGGGCGTGGCCGAGGCGCTCGACGCCGCCGGGCAGGCCGGGTACGGGCTGGATCACCCCCGATCGGGTGAGCTGGTGCTGGTGGCCGAGCCGGACGCCTGGTTCACGTACTACTACTGGCTCGACGACGCGCGGGCGCCCGACTTCGCCCGGCTGGTGGAGATCCACCGCAAGCCCGGCTACGACCCGGCGGAGCTGTTCTTCGACCCGGCCGCGCCGGGTGCGGCGAAGCGCCGCGCGGCGGTGGCGCTGGCCCGCAAGAAGCTCGGGCTGCGCTACCTGATGTCCGTGGTGGGGCTGGACGCGGGCGCGCGGGCGGTACGTGGTTCACACGGGCGCCTGCCCGCCGACCCGGCGGACGGCCCGGTGCTGATCTGCTCCGACCGGGCCGCGATCCGGCCCCGGGTGGAGGCCACCGATGTGAAGGCGTTGCTGCTCGAACTCGCCGGACTGGCCAGGGAGGCACCATGACCGTAACCGTCGCACCGACCGATCCGGCCCTGCTGCGGGGCCGCTTCGACGCCGCGCTAGCCGCGTTCCTGGACGCGAGAGAGCCGGATCGGCCGGACGACGGTACGGGGGCCGTCCACACCGCTGTGCGCTGGTTCGTCCTGGCCGGCGGCAAGCGGATGCGGCCGTTGTTCTGTTACTGGGGCTGGCGGGGGTTCGGTGGCCCGGACGGCCCGTCGATCGTGACCGCCGCCGCCTCGCTGGAGCTGTTCCACGCGTTCGCGCTGATCCACGACGACATCGTGGACCGCAGCGACCGCCGCCGGGGCGCGCCGACGCTGCACCGGTTCTTCGCCGACCTGCACACCCGCTCCGGCCGGCCGGGCGACCCGGCGGCGTACGGGCGGCAGGCGGCGCTGCTCTGCGGGGATCTCTGCGCCACCTGGTCGGCGCAGATGTTCCACGGATGCGGGCTGCCGCCCGAGCGGCTGCGCCGGGGGCACGTGCTGCTGGCCCGGATGCGCTCGGAGGTGATCGCGGGGGAGTACCTGGACGTGGTCGGGGCGGCCGGGGACGGCTCGGTGGCGAGCGCGCTCACCGTGGTACGGCTGAAGACGGCCCGCTACACGGTGACCCGTCCGGTGCAGATCGGCGCCGCGCTCGCCGGTGCCCCACCGGAGGAGGTGGCGGCACTGGCCGGCTTCGGCGATCCGCTCGGTGACGCGTTCCAGCTGCGCGACGATCTGCTCGGCGTGTTCGGTGATCCGGCGGTGACCGGCAAGTCCAACCTGGACGACCTGCGGGAGGGCAAGCCGACGGTGCTGCTGGCGCTGGCCCGGGCGTCCGCCTCCCCGGCCGGCGCGGCCCGGCTGGAGGAGCTGGTCGGCGATCGGGAACTCGATCAGGCGGGCGCGGCCGAGGTGCGGGGCATCGTCGAGGAGTCCGGCGCCCGGGAGGCGGTGGAGCGGATGATCCGCACCCGGGCCGACGCGGCGCTCGTCGCGCTGGAGGCGCTACCACTGGCGGAACCGGCGCGACAGGTGCTGGCGGCGCTCGCGGAGCGGGCGGTCGACCGCCATGAGTGACACCTACTTTTGTCGCTGAGCGGCGAAAGTCAAAGCCGATCGATCAGAAGCTATGGACAGGCTGATCGAAAGGTCTTAATGTCGTGCACAGCACAACGCTGTTTCGCCGAGGTGATCGCCCCGCACCAGATCGCCCCGCACCGCCCGCCTCGGCGAGGTGACCTCCGGCCCTGACCGGAGGTCGCGGCCCGCCGACCTCCCGGCGGGCCGGCGCAGCATCCCCCTGCTCGGCATCCGGCGCGACGCGCGCCCGGTCCTGGCTGCGCGCGTCAGGAAGGGACAGCACAGCATGTCCAGCCACCACCACCCCCGTGCCCGACGACCGTTCGCCGCTGCCGCAGCGCTGCTGCTCGCGGCCACCGCCGGCACCGTCACAGTGGCCGCGGCGTCCGTTCCGGCGTCCGCCCACCCGATCCCGGCGAGCGACTTCCAGCAGGTCGAACTCGCCCGCGGTGTCGCCGAGACCGGCGAACCGATGTCGCTCGCGGTGCTGCCCGACCGGTCGGTCCTGCACACCGCCCGCAACGGCACGCTGCGCCGCACCGACGCGGCCGGCGCCACCACTGTCATCGGCACGCTGCCGGTCTACACCCACGACGAGGAAGGGCTCCAGGGCGTCGGCGTCGACCCCGGCTTCGCCTCCAACCGGCACATCTACCTCTACTACGCGCCGCCGCTGTCCACCCCGGCCGGCGACGCGCCCGCCACCGGCACCGACTTCTCCGCCTGGCAGGGCGTCAACCGGCTGTCCCGATTCACGCTCAACGCCGACTTCACGCTCAACCAGGCCAGCAAGGTCGACGTGCTCGACGTACCGGCCGACCGGGGGCTGTGCTGCCACGTCGGCGGCGACATCGACTTCGACGCCGCAGGCAACCTCTACCTGTCCACCGGCGACGACACCAACCCGTTCGACTCGGCCGGCTACGCGCCGATCGACGAGCGCACCAACCGCAACCCCGGGTACGACGCGCAGCGCAGCGCCGGCAACACAAACGACCTGCGGGGCAAGATCCTGCGGATCAAGGTGAACGCCAACGGCACGTACTCGATCCCGGCCGGCAACCTCTTCGCGCCCGGCACCGCGCGGACCCGCCCGGAGATCTACGCGATGGGCTTCCGCAACCCGTTCCGGATCAGCGTCGACAAGGCCACCGGTGTCGTCTACGTGGGCGACTACGGGCCGGACGCCGGCACCACCACCGCCCGCGGCCCGTCCGGGCAGGTCGAGTTCAACCGGGTCACCGGGCCGGGCAACTACGGCTGGCCGTACTGCACCGGCACCAACACGGCTGCCGAGACGTACGCCGAGTGGGACTTCGCCACCGGCACCGCCGGCGCGAAGTTCAACTGCACCGGCGGCCCGGCGAACAACTCGTTCCGCAACACCGGCCTGGCCACGCTGCCGGCGGCGAAGCCGTCCTGGATCCGCTACGCCGGCGACGCCGGCAGCCCGCCCGAGTTCGGCGGCGGCTCCGAGTCGCCGATGGGCGGCCCGGTCTACCGGTACGACGCGGCGAACCCCTCCACCACCAAGTTCCCGCAGTCGTTCGACGGGCAGTTCTTCGCCACCGAGTTCGGCCGGGGCTGGATCAAGCCGATCCACGTCAACGCCGACGGCTCACCCGGCACCATCGACAGCTTCCCGTGGACCGGCAAGCAGGTGATGGACTCGGCGTTCGGCCCGGACGGCGCGTACTACGTGCTCGACTACGGCACCGGCTACTTCAACGGCGACGCCAACTCGGCGCTGTACCGCTTCGACTACCTGGGCGGCGCCAACCGCGCCCCGGTGGCCCGTGCCGCCGCCGACCGGACCTCCGGCGCCGCGCCGCTCGCGGTGGCGTTCTCCTCGGCCGGCTCGTCCGACCCGGAGGGTGGCGCGCTGACGTACGCCTGGACGTTCGGCGACGGTGGCACCTCCACCGCGGCGAACCCGTCGCACACCTTCACCGCCAACGGCAGGTACACCGCCACGCTCACCGTCCGCGACCCGCAGGGCGCCACCGGCACCGCGAGCGTGACTGTCACAGTGGGCAACACCGCGCCGACGGTGGTCATCGAGACGCCCGGCAACGGCAAGCTGTTCTCCTTCGGCGACACCGTGCCGTTCCGGATCACCGTCACCGACCCGGAGGACGCCACGATCGACTGCACGAAGGTCAAGATGACCTACGTGCTCGGCCACGACCAGCACGGCCACCAGATCACCTCGGCGACCGGCTGCACCGGCTCGATCGCCGTACCCGTCGACGGTGAGCACGACGACGCGGCGAACATCTTCGCCGTCTTCGACGCCGAGTACACCGACTCCGGCGGCCTCACCACGCACACCCAGCACACGCTCCAGCCCCGGCACCGGCAGGCCGAGCACTTCAGGACGTCGTCCGGGATCAACACGTTCGACAAGGCCACCGCCGAGGGCGGCAGGACCGTCGGCGACATCCACAACGGCGACTGGATCGCGTTCCAGCCGTATCTGCTGGCCGACGCCACCGGGTTCACCGCCCGGGTCTCCTCCGCCGGAGCCGGCGGCACGCTCCAGGTGCGGGCCGGCTCGGCCACCGGCACCGTGCTCGGCTCGGCCACCGTCCCGGTCACCGGCGCCTGGGACACGTTCACCACAGTCACCGGCACGATCGCCAACCCGCCGTCCGGCACCACCACGCTCTACCTGACGTTCGCCGGTGGCACCGGGGCGCTCTACGACCTGGACGCGTTCACGCTCACCACGTCGGCGGTCCGCACCGGCCCGGTCAAGGGCCTGGCCGGCAAGTGCCTGGACGTGCGCAACGCCGCCACCGCCGACGGCACCCAGATCCAGCTCTACACCTGCAACGGCACGACGGCGCAGTCGTGGACCGTGACGCCGAACGCCACGGTGAAGGCGCTCGGCAAGTGCCTGGACGTGTCCGGTGGCGGCAGCGCGGACGGCACGAAGATCCAGCTCTACGCGTGCAACGGCACCGGCGCGCAGAACTGGTCCGCGCAGGCCGACGGGACGCTGCGTAACCCGCAGTCGGGCAAGTGCCTGGACGTGTCCGGCAACAACTCGGCCGACGGCACGGCGGTGCACCTGTGGACCTGCACCGGCGCGGCGAACCAGCGCTGGACCCTGCCGTGAGGATGAAGGAGAACCAGATGAAACTCGTGCGCACCGCGCTGGCGGCGGTGACCGCCGTCCTCGCCACCATCGCCTGCACCGTCCCCGCGAGCCCGGCCGCCGCCGCCGACGCCCCCTACGACGTGCTCGTCTTCTCCAAGACCGCCGGCTTCCGCCACGACTCCATCGCGGTCGGCACGCAGGCGGTACGGGAGCTGGGCGCGGCGAACAACTTCACCGTCACCGCGACCGAGGACGCCGCCCAGTTCACCACCGCCAACCTGGCCCGCTTCGAGGCGGTGATCTTCCTCAACACCACTGGGGACGTTCTCAACGCCACCCAGCAGTCGGCGTTCGAGGCGTACATCGGCGCCGGCGGCGGGTACGTCGGCGTGCACTCCGCCGCCGACACCGAGTACGACTGGCCGTTCTACGGCAACCTGGTCGGCGCCTGGTTCGCGTCCCACCCGGCCATCCAGCCGGCCACCGTGACGGTGGAGGACCGGGCCCACGCCGCCACCGCGCACCTGCCGCAGCGGTGGAACCGCACCGACGAGTGGTACGACTACCGCACCAACGCCCGCTCCACCGCGCACGTGCTGGCCAGCCTCGACGAGTCCACGTACTCCGGGGGTTCGATGGGCGGCGACCACCCGCACGCCTGGTGCAAGACGTACAGCGGCGGCCGGTCCTTCTACACCGGCGGCGGCCACACCCAGGCGTCGTACGCCGACGCGGCGTTCCGGTCGCACCTGCTCGGCGGCATCCGCTACGCCGCCGGGCGTACGAAGGCGGACTGCCGGCCGGAGACCGGCTACACCGCGCTCTACAACGGCGGCACCACCGGCTGGTCGCAGGCCGGGCCGGGCAGCTTCACAAACGCCGACGCCACGCTCACCTCGGTCGGCGGCATGGGCCTCTACTGGTACAGCGCGAAGCAGTTCACCGACTACTCGTTGAAGCTGGACTGGCGGCTGGCCGGTGACGACAACTCGGGCGTGTTCGTCGGCTTCCCGCCGTCGAGCGACCCGAACTCGGCGGTGAACAACGGCTACGAGATCCAGATCGACCCCACCGACGCAGCCGACCGGACCACCGGCGCGATCTACGGTTTCAAGTCCGCCGACCTGGCGGCCCGGGACGCGGCGCTGAACCCGGCGGGGGAGTGGAACACCTACGAGATCCTGGTGGAGGGGGAGCGGCTCCAGGTCTTCCTCAACGGCGTCCGGATCAACGACTTCACCAACACCGACCCGGCCCGGTCGCTCGCCGGGCACGTCGGTATCCAGAACCACGGCACCGGCGACGACGTGTCGTTCCGCAACATCCGGATCAAGGAGCTCGGCGGCACGCCGCCGCCGACCGGCAACACCACCGTCCAGGCCGAGGCGTTCGGTTCGGCGAGCGGCGTCAGCGCGTACCCCAAGGCCGGTGCCAACGGCGGCCAGACCCTGGGGTACGTGGATCCGGGCGACTGGGCCGCGTACCCGGGGCTGGACCTGACCGCTGTGACGTCGCTGCGCGCCCGGGTGGTCTCCGGTGGCCCGGGCGGCACGCTCCAGGTGCGGACCGGCTCGCCGACCGGCCCGGTGCTCGGCCAGGTGGCGGTGCCGAACACCGGTAGCTGGACCACGTTCGCCGACGTGAGCACCGCGCTCACCGGAGTGCCGTCCGGTACGCAGACGGTGCACCTGACGTTCACCGGCAGCGGCTCCGGGCTGTTCGACGTCGACGACTTCACACTGGTCCGCGGCACCGCGAGCGGTGGCACCGGCCCGATCCGGGGCCTGGCCGGCAAGTGCCTGGACGTGCGCAACGGGTCGTCGGCCGACGGCACCCAGATCCAGCTCTACACCTGCAACGGCTCGACGGCGCAGTCGTGGACGGTGACGCCGAACGGGCCGGTGAAGGCACTGGGCAAGTGCCTGGACGTGTCGGGTGGCGGCAACGCCAACGGTACGAAGATCCAGCTCTACACGTGCAACGGCACCGGCGCGCAGACCTGGTCGGCGCAGGCGGACGGCACGGTGCGTAACCCGCAGTCCGGCAAGTGCCTGGACGTGTCCGGCAACAACTCGGCCGACGGCACTGCGGTGCACCTGTGGACCTGCACGGGTGCGGCGAACCAGCGCTGGACCCTGCCCTGACGGAGGCCATAGAGTGGAGGCGGCGACCGCGAGGTGGCCGGTGACCCGGCGGGAGGCGCAACCCGTCCGGGAGCAGACGCTCCGGCGTCCACCGGTGCCCACGCGACCGCCGCCTCCGGTCGTCCTCGCCCCGGTCCGTGACGGAATCCCCCATCACCACAGGGGAGAAGGACAATGGCGCGACCCATCACGCTCTTCACCGGCCAGTGGGCCGATCTGCCGTTCGACGAGGTCTGCCGGCTCGCCGCCGAGTGGGGCTACGACGGGCTGGAGATCGCCTGCTGGGGCGACCACTTCGAGGTGGACAAGGCGCTCGCCGACGACTCGTACGTGGAGCGCAAGCGGGCCACCCTGGCCAAGCACAACCTCCAGGTGTTCGCCGTCTCCAACCACCTGGTCGGCCAGGCGGTCTGCGACCACCCGATCGACGAGCGGCACCAGGACATCCTGCCGGCCCGGATCTGGGGCGACGGCGAGCCGGAGGGGGTGCGGCAGCGGGCCGCCGAGGAGATCAAGGACACCGCGCGGGCGGCGGCGAAGCTCGGCGTCCGCACAGTCGTCGGCTTCACCGGTTCGTCGATCTGGCACACCGTGGCGATGTTCCCGCCGGTGCCGCCGGCCATGATCGAGCGCGGCTACCAGGACTTCGCCGACCGGTGGAACCCGATCCTGGACGTGTTCGACGAGGTGGGCGTGCGGTTCGCGCACGAGGTGCACCCCAGCGAGATCGCCTACGACTACTGGACCACCAAGCGCACGCTGGAGGCGATCGGGCACCGGGAGGCGTTCGGGCTCAACTGGGACCCGTCGCACTTCGTCTGGCAGGAGCTGGACCCGGTGAACTTCATCTTCGACTTCGCCGACCGGATCTACCACGTGGACTGCAAGGACGCGAAGGTCCGCACCGGCGACGGGCGGCGCGGCCGGCTCTCCTCCCACCTGCCCTGGGCCGACCTGCGGCGCGGCTGGGACTTCGTCTCCACCGGCCACGGCGACGTGCCGTGGGAGGACTGCTTCCGGGCGCTCAACGCGATCGGCTACGACGGCCCGATCTCGGTCGAGTGGGAGGACGCCGGCATGGACCGCCTGGTGGGCGCGCCGGAGGCGCTCCAGTTCGTCCGCCGCCTGGCCTTCGACGCCCCCACGGCAGCTTTCGACGCCGCCTTCAGCAGCCGCGACTGACCCTCCTTCCGCGCGCGCGATCTTGCACTTGCGGCCCACGTGATGCCGCTTATGCCCGTTTCGGGAGGGCCGCAAGTGCAAGATCGGCGGCGCGGAGGGTGGGGTGGAGGGCGGGGCGGGGGGTGGGGGGTGGGGCTAGCGGGCGGCGTAGGTCTGGGTGCTTACCAGGTGGGCCGCGCCGATCAGGCCGGCGGTGTCGCCGAGGTCGGACAGGACGATCGGCATGCTGCCGGTGGCCAGCGGCGTGGACCGCCGGTAGACCACGCCCCGGATCTCGGCGAGCAGGACCGGCCCGATCCCGGCCGGCGCACCGCCGATGATCACGATGGCCGGGTTGACGAAGCTGACCAGCCCGACCAGCACCCGCCCGAGCCGGCGGGCGGCGTCGCGCACCAGCGTCTGCGCCGCCGGGTCCCCCTCGGTTGCCGCCGCCGCCACGTCGGCCACCGACAGCGTCCCGGCCGCGACCAGCCGGTCCGCCAGCGCCGTCGAGCGGCCGGCCCGCGCGGCGGTCACCGCCTCCCGCACCAGGGCGACATCCCCGCAGTACGCCTCGACGCACCCGTTGTTGCCGCAGCCGCAGAGCGGCCCGTCCTCGGTGAGCTGGAAGTGGCCGATGTCGCCCGCCCCGCTGGCCGCGCCCCGGTACAGCGCGCCGGCGAGCACCAGCCCGCAGCCGATCGCCTCGCCAAGCTTGACGTAGAGGAAGTCGTCGAACGGCCGGCCGGTGCCCGCGTGCCGCTCGCCGAGGGCCATCGCGTTGGCGTCGTTGTCCACCTGCACCGGGCAGCCCAGCTCGGCGGCGAGCGTGTCGCGTACCGGGAAGCGGTGCCAGCCGGGCAGGGCCGGCGCGGACACCGGCGAGCCGTCGCGGACCTCGACCGGCGCGGGGAGCGCCACGCCGACGCCGGTGAGCGACGTCAGTCCCGCCTCGACGCGCAGCTTGCCGAGCAGTTCGACGATGCGCCCGACCACCACGTCCGGCCCGAGCCGGACGTCCACCGGCTCGTCGTGCCGGGCCAGCGGGTTCAGCTCGCCGTCGGTGAGCGCGACCCGCAGGACACCGTCGCCGACGAGCACCGCGCCGAACCGGACCTGCGCGCCGATGCGCAGCAGCGACGAGCGGCGTCCGCCCCGGGACGCGGCCGGCCCGGCGGTCTCCACCAGGCCGAGCGTGGTCAGCCGGTCGACCTCGGCGGCGAACCGTGCCCGGGGCAGGCCGAGGAGGTCGGCCAGTTCGACCCGGGAGCGTGGGCCGTCGTCGCGCAGCAGGCGCAGCAGTCGCGCCTGATCCGCCGTCTCCGGTCCGACCATCGGCATGTGGTCACCTCCCCACGGAGAATGTGCCACACCGCCGCCCGCGCACACGGGAGCGGGCCGGTCACCCGGAGGTGACCGGCCCGCTGTCCGCTTGCGTCAGAGCGTGTTGCCGGTGCTGGACGGCTTGGTGCTCGTGCCGGTGGTGGTCGAGCCGGACGCGCTGGTCGAGCCCGTCCCGTTGGCGCTGCGGCTGCCGACCGCGGCCGGCGTGCCGGCGAACGGCTTGTCGGCGTCGGTCATGCCCGGCTTGCCGCCGTTGGTGGCGAGCTTCTCACCGAGCTTGGTCTGCCCCAGCTTGTCCTTGCCCTCCGAGTAGAGCCGGTTCGCCTGGGCCTGCGCGACCCCGGCCGCCTCCTGGACGGTCGGGTGGTCGAGCACCTTGCGCCCGCGGACCACCAGCTCCTCGTACTTCTCCCGGCCGGCACGGGCGCCCAGGACGAATCCCGCAGCCAGCCCGCCAAGAAACATGATCTTTCCGCGCATGGCGGCTCCTTCCGTACCTGACGCTCTCGCCGGTTTCCCGCCAGCTCGGCGGAACGACCGTCTCGCGCCTGCGTTCTCTGTCGACGGCTAACTACCCATCCTGCTCTCCGCTCATGCCTCCCTGTGCCGAGATGACGATTTGTCCGGAATCCTGGCGCGTCAGCCGGTCCGGTCCTCCTCCGGTAACCCCCTGGCGCACCACCCCCCGATGTCCTGTACTCTTGTCCCCGTCGCACGGAGCGGAGAGATCCGAACCGAGCGGTGCACGGTCCCCTGTAGCTCAATTGGCAGAGCAGCCGGCTGTTAACCGGCAGGTTATTGGTTCGAGTCCAATCGGGGGAGCTTCGCTCCACTTCACGCCCGTCGGTAGATCCGGCGGGCGTTCGTCGTTCCTGCCTCCCCTCGCGCGTGCCCGGCTGCCCGGTTTCCGCCCGCGAGGCCTCGTTCGCCCGGCAGGATGGTCGGCGTCGACTTAGACTCCCGCTGCGTCGATTGATGCGTCGATTCGAGGACGGTGGAGATGGCCGCAGGACGCAGCCGCTGGACCGCGACGCTGATCGCGGTGGCGGTGGTGCTGGGCTGGCTGATCGTCGGCGGCATCGCCGGTCCGTACTCCGGCAAGCTCGGCGAGGTCTCCACGAACGACAACGCCTCCTTCCTGCCGGCCGACGCCGAGGCCACCCGGGCGCAGGACCTGGCCGGCGGATTCGTCGACCGGGAAACCACCCCGGCCCTCGTGGTCTACGAACGACCCGGCGGTCTCACCCCCGCCGACCAGCAGCGCATCCAGGCCGACGCGGCCCGCTTCGCCGAGGTGCCGGGCGTGGTCGGCCCGCTGCCGCCACCGGTCGTCAGCCAGGACGAGCAGGCCGCCCAGGTGATCGTGCCGATCGACAGCGCCGAGGGCGAACAGATCCGGTCCGTGGTGGAACGCCTGCGTGACATCGCCGGCCCGGACCGCGACGGGCTCACCGTCGACGTGGCCGGACCCGCCGGGCTGCTCGGCGACCTGATCGAGGTGTTCAGTGCGATCGACGGGCCGCTGCTGCTGGTCACGCTGACAGTGGTGCTGGTCATCCTGCTCGTCGTCTACCGCAGCCCGGTCCTCTGGATCTTCCCGCTGCTGGCTGCCGGGATGTCGTACTCGCTCGCCGCCGTCTTCGTCTACCTGCTCGCCGACCACGACATCGTCAAGCTCAACGGGCAGGCACAGGGCATCCTCACCGTGCTCGTCTTCGGCGCCGGCACCGACTACGCGCTGCTGCTCATCGCCCGCTACCGGGAGGAACTGCACCGGCACGAGCGCCCCTGGGACGCGATGCGGACCGCCTGGAAGGGCGCCGCCCCGGCCATCGTCGCCTCCGGCGCCACAGTCATCGTCAGCCTGCTCTGCCTGCTGCTGTCCAGCCTCAACTCCAACCGCGCGCTCGGCCCGGTCAGCGCCGTCGGCATCGCCGCCACGCTGCTGGTGATGCTCACCTTCCTGCCCGCGCTGCTGGTCCTCGGCGGCCGCTGGGCGTTCTGGCCCCGGCGACCCCGGTACGACCAGGCCGACCCGCGCGCCGAACACGGCATCTGGGCGCGGATCGCCGGCTTCGTGGCGCGCCGCGCGCGTACCGTGTGGGTGGTCACCGCCGTGGTGCTCGCCGCCCTCGCGATCGGGGTGACCCAGCTCGGCGCCACCACGCTCGGCCAGTCCCAGCTGTTCACCCAGCGCACCGACTCGGTGGCCGGGCAGGAGGTCATCGACAGGCACTTCCCGGCCGGCACCGGCAGCCCCGCCACCATCTTCACCACCCAGGACACCGCGCGGCAGGTCGCCCAGGTGGCGCAGGGCGTACCGGGAGTCGCCTCGGTGCTGCCGCTCGGCGAGCGGGGCGAGAACGCGCCGCCCGACCCGGACGCACCCCCGAAGGTGGTCGACGGGCGGGTGCAGCTCAACGTCACGCTCGCCGACCCGCCGGACAGCAACGGCGCCGAACGCACCATCCGCGACCTGCGCGAAGCGGTGCACCGGGTACCCGGAGCCGACGCCGTGGTCGGCGGCTTCACCGCGATCAACGTGGACACCGCCGACGCCTCGGTACGCGACCGCGACGTCATCATCCCGGTGGTGCTGCTCGTCATCGCGGTCATCCTGGCCCTGCTGCTGCGCGCCCTCGTCGCACCGGTGCTGCTGATCGCCACAGTGGTGCTGTCGTTCCTGGCCACGCTGGGCCTGTGCGCGCTGCTGTTCCGGTACGTCTTCGACTTCCCCGGCGTCGACCAGTCCTTCCCGCTGTTCGCGTTCGTCTTCCTGGTCGCGCTCGGCATCGACTACAACATCTTCCTGATGAGCCGGGTCCGCGAGGAGTCGGTCCGCCGCGGCACCCGCGCCGGTGTGCTCGCCGGACTGGCCGTCACCGGCGGCGTCATCACCTCCGCCGGCATCGTGCTCGCCGCCACGTTCTCCGCGCTCGCCGTGCTGCCGCTCGTGGTGCTCGTCGAGCTGGGCGTGGCGGTAGCCGTCGGCGTCCTGCTGGACACCATCGTGGTCCGCTCGCTGCTGGTGCCCGCGCTCGCGTACGACATCGGGCCGAAGGTCTGGTGGCCGGGCCGGTTGTCGCGGTCGCACCGCGAGGGCGACCGAGCCGGGGCGGGGGTGGACCGTGCCTGACACGGACGTGGTGGTCGTCGGCGGCGGCCTGGCCGGTCTCGCCGCCGCCCGGCGGCTGCACCGCGCCGGCGTGCCGTGGCGGCTGTTGGAGGCGGGCGACCGGCTCGGCGGGCGGGTCGCCACCGACCGGGTCGACGGGTTCCTGCTGGACCGGGGCTTTCAGGTGCTCAACGCCGCGTACCCGCGGCTCACCGGCCTGGTCGACTTCGGCGCGCTCGGGATGGGCTGGTTCACGCCCGGCGTGCTGGTACGCCGTGGCGACCGGCTGGAACGCCTGGTCAACCCGCTGCGCGAACCGACCGGCGCGCCCGGCACGCTCACCGCCGGCATCGGATCACTGACCGACCGGTTGCGGTTCGCCGCGCTCGCCGCCGGCTACGCCACGGTGCCGGTCGGGCGGCTGCTCGGCACACCCGAGACCACCGCCGAGACGGCGCTGCGCAGGGCCGGGCTCTCCGACGCGATCATCGAGGAACTGCTCCGGCCGTTCCTGTCCGGCGTGCTGCTCGACCGCGAGCTGGCCACCTCCAGCCACGTCCTCGCGGTCGTCATGCGCTCCTTCGCCCGGGGCCGGATCGGCCTGCCGGCGGACGGCATGGCGGCGCTGCCCCGGGCGCTCGCCGCGCCGCTGCCCGCCGAGCTGATCGAGCTGAACACCCCGGTCACCGAGGTCGCACCCGGCCGGGTCCGCACCCCGTCCGGCGAGATCACCTGCCGCGCCGTCGTGGTCGCCGCCGACCCGCCCGCGGCGGCCACGCTGCTGCCAGGGCTGCCGAGGGTACGCATGCACGCCTACACCACCTACTACCACCGCACCGGCACGGCACCGCTGGACGAGCCGATCCTGCTGCTCGACGGCGACCGGCGGGAAATGATCGCCAACACGGTGGTGGTGAGCCGGGCCGCGCCCACCTATGCCCCCGACGGCCAGCATCTGGTCGCCACCTCGGTGGTCGGCCCGCAGGCCCCGCCCGAACCGGTGATCCGGCGCGAACTGGACCGCCTCTACGGCCGCTCCACCGCCGACTGGACCCACCTCACCACAGTCGCCGTGCCGGAGGCGCTCCCGGCCGCACCGCCACCACAGGGCCGGCTGCGCAAGCCGGTCGCGCTCGGCGACGGCCTGTACGTGGCAGGCGACCACCGCGACAGCCCGTCCATCCAGGGGGCGCTCGCCAGCGGGTGGCGTACGGTCGGCGCGGTCCTCGCGGCATTGCGGCGCGGGTGAGCCGCCGACGGGTAGCGCGTTGTTATCCTCGCGTTGCCCATCGTGCTGTCGCGGCCGTGTTTCCGCCCGGTAGGTGGTGGTCCGCGCAGCGATCGGCGGGTTACGATCCGGCGCGGTCACGGGGCGGTAGCTCAGCCGGTTAGAGCAGGGGACTCATAATCCCTCGGTCGCGGGTTCGAACCCCGCCCGCCCCACCACCTGTTTTCCCTGGTCAGTGCTGCTGCCGACGTACGTGCCGAACACCGCCCGCCCGTTCACCTCGCAAGTTCGCCAACTGATCTGCCACACTACAGTGATCACGGTGGATCGGTGCATTCGGTCGTTGCTTACGATCGCCATGATTCGCGACAGGGCGGGAGTGTGGGATGAGCCTCGACATCGCGGTGTGGATACCGGACGACGACGCCTACGCCGGCCGGAACGTCGTCGCGGATCCGCCGGGCACCAGCACTGGAGTGGGAGCTGAGAGCTTCCGCCATGAGCTGTGGGGTTCCGCAGCCGCTCGGCGTCTCGGCGCGATGATCCTGCCGCAACTCGCTGACATCACGGTCGAGAACCGTGGGAATCTCCAGGTCCCGCCCGGCCGGCTCGACGCCTTCGAGCAGGAGTGCGTACTCCTGGCGGAGAACGTCGAGCAACTGTCCGCCGCGACTGGATACGACGCGGATCGCATCCTCCATTACCTGACCAACATGCAGCACGCTGTGGAGCGCGCCAAGGCGGTACGCGGCGGCATCATCATCTGGTAGCGGCATCGGAGACGGCCGGCTGGGCGGCCGCGCCCCTGATTTCGCAGATGAAGGGACAGGTAGCCCTCGCGACGCTTCTCACCGGCTGCACGAGCGACGCGTCACACGAAGGTCTCTGCCGAGGGACCAACTTCGCAAGAAGTTTCCCCTGAGTGCCGGCGACAGACCTGTCAGGACGCAACCTGGGCAAGCCTGAGCACGTGTTCGAAGCCGCGTTTCTGCGTCGGTGACTCCACCATCGGCAGGATCAGCGCCGGTATGCCGGCGGCAACCGATCCGCCGTCGCCGGTGGGATGATCACCGACCATCAGGGTCTGGCCCGGTACGGCATGGAGGGCTTCGAGGGCGGCGACCCAGATCCGAGGGTCCGGTTTGACGAAACCGACCTCGTAGGACAGGACGAACGCATCGACATGGCCTTCGAGTCCGTGCCGCGCAAAGCATTTGCGGATGTCCCAGCCGACGTTGCTGACGACGCCGATGCGAACACCGCTGTCACGCAACGCGGACAGGGTGGCGACGGTGTCGGCGTACGGCTCGATCGCTTCGGCGTGTGTTTCGTGCATGACCGATGCCAGCGCCCGGTCCACCCCAGGGATCTGCTCCAACACGGTGAGGATCGCCCGATCCCAGACTCGCGGATCCAGATCCCGGGCGATGTGGGCCGGATCCGTGGCCGTCTTCCGCAACAGTTCCGCGAAGTCGCCGGCAATGCGGTGTTCCTCGCCGACAGCCAATGTCCGGCCGATCGATGCCGCCGCGTTGCCCACCCAGCGTTCCGAGTCCCTGGCGAACAGAGTCCAGGCGAAGTCGAACAGTACCGTCGTCACGGGCTTGGCGGCCATCGCATCACCCTAGATAAATACGATGAGTTCTGTGGGCTCAGCCGAGCTACCAGTACCTGCCGCAGTCCGGCTCGAGCTTGTCGACCGCGCTCTCCAGGTCGCCCGTGTCGCTCGCCACCTTCACGATCGCTTCCGCATGTTCGAGCTTGGGCTTGATCGAGCGGACTTCGACGCCCTTCAGGCCTGCGGCCACGGCGAGCGACCTGAATTTGCTCCGCAGCGTACGGTCGGTCTGCTCGCCGGCCACCCGGTTCGCCACCGCCTCGAGGTTGACCAATCGGGTGGACGCCTCTGCCCGGGCGTTGACGAGCTCGGCCTCCACTGTCGAGCTGGAGGCGACCCCGACCAGGATGATCAGGCCGGCGATGGCCTTCTCCAACGGACCCTTGACGGCGGTGCAGGCCGCCTTGTTGTTGCCGGCGGTGGCCACTTGCGTGGCCTTCTTGGTAGTGGTCGGAGCTGCGGGGGCCGTCGAGGATCGCGGGGTGCCCGAGGACCGGGGGGGCGGCGAGGTCTCGGGTGCACGGGTCGGTGTGGCCGTCGCCATCGTGGGCGTGGGGATGGGCGACTCCGCAGCGCTGGGTGACTCCGTGGAAGCGCTCGCCGCCACGGCGGTGGGCGTGCCCGGCATCTCGTCGGCGCGGCCACACGCCGAGGCGGTGAGCAGCATCGCAGCGACCGCCGCACAGAGCCCGAACCGTCGTACCGTCACGTCGTGTCCCATCTCGCGATCTTGCGGGAGCGTGACGATACATGGCGGACGCAGTGGCGACCATCAACCGGCTGGGCCGGCCGCCCGGGGCAATCACTTCTTCGCTGTAGCAGTAGGCCGTCCGTCCCGGTCATTCGGCTGGGGTGCGAGTGGAACTCGGCCAGCCGGGCCGCTGAACCGCCCCTCTGCATGTCCATCTGAGGTCGAGAGCGTTGCTCTGAAGCTCCAGGACCACTGAGGGATCGTGCGCCCTCGTCGCTTCGACCTTGTCGGCCTTCTTCAGGAGCACCGAACCCTTGAAGTCGAAACCATCGACGCCGGACCGCTTTGCCGCTTCGGCGATCGGGCGCATCGTCGCCGGTTCGCCGTGGGTGCCGTTCTTCACCACCTCGTTGATCTGCTCGCACACCCAGGCGGCCAGGGCGACGCCCTCCAGGGCGGGATGCGAGGCGGGGGCCGTGGTGCCACCCGACGAGGGCTCCGGCGCGGGGCTGTCGCCCTGGCAGCCTGACGCGGCGAGGACCACGGCGACGGCGAGAAACGCGGGGTGTATGCGAAGCACCGGCAGATGATAGATGGTCTTCGCTGACGGCCGTCGCCTGTCTTCCCGATCGCAACTCGCGTCGGCATGCTAGCCGGATGGAGAACCTGCACGCGTCGGCGTCGCGCGTTGCCGTCGCCGACCACTGAGGTGACCAGGTCGTAGAAGCCCGGCTTGGCATCGGGGGACCGATCACGATCGTGCTGACGGGACGCTCGCCGGAACCGGCCGCCGGCCGGACCGGTGTCGCCGTAAAGGTGACCAGCCCGGGCACCGCCGAAGCGGCCTTCAGGTCGTCCACCGTGCCGTACGGGCCCGCGAGCTGCGCGGTCAACTCGACCTGCGACGAGGTGGAGCCCGGCTCGACCGTCCACTGCACGGTCAGGGTCTGGCCCGGGTGGTAGGGCTTGTCGACGTCCAGGTCCGTACAGCAGGTGTATGCCGGCGGCGGCACCATCTCGGCGGTTCGGCGCCGCAGGCAGCCAGCAACGGCACGGCGAGGCAGCTGAGGAGGCGCAGGCGCGGCGAGTTCATGCGCAGGATCGTAGGCGGGGTCCGCCGCTGCGAGGGGGCGACGGACAGATGCACCGCGGCCTATGGTTGCCGCGTGAACAGACGCCTGTGGGTGGTGTCGGCACTGGCCGCGACCGCGCTGCTCGCCGTGCCGGTGACCGTCGTCGGCGTCCACGTGACCCACCCTCGGAACGAGGACGGATACCTGGCGCACCTGAAGCAGTACGGCGACCGGCAGAACGACAGGCCGCTGGCGGTGTTGCCGCCGACCGCGGATCTGGTCGCCGAGGGCGACGCGGCGTGCGACTGGTTGCGCGAACAGCCGTACGCGCTGTGGCGGCACGATCCGGAGTACCGCGAGCTTGTCGTCTACGAGCGCTACGTCCGGCAGGTCGAGAACCACCTGCCGGCCTGGGGCGACGAGCTGCCCGACCGGCGATCGGTGACGGGAGCCGCGTGGACCCACCTGTGCCCGGCGGAGTGGGAACTACGCCAGCCCCGCCGTAACCCCTTCGCCCCCAAACCGCCGGACTGAACGCGCGGCCCGTCGTACCCGGTGCCCTCGTCCGCATCGATCTTGGAGTTGTGGCACCTCGTAAAAGCCGCGTGCGGGACATCCGAGGCGCCACAACTCCAAGATCGCCGAAGAACCCGCGCGGCGGGCGGTCAGCGCCCGCGGTTCGTGGCCATCCAGGCGGTGGCGAAGTCGACCAGGGTGCGCTGGGACATCAGCCGGGCCGTCGCGGTGCCCACCCGGCCGATCGTCGCGCCGTCTGTCGCCTCGAAGTCGGCGCCCAGCCGGTCGAAATCGTCCTCGTCGGTGACGACGTCTGTCCACGTGGTCCACCGGCTCGTGCCGTCCGGCAGCCGTACCGCCGAGCCCGTCATCGCCCGCGGCGGTGACGCCTGCCGCCACTCCGCCAGGTGCAGCGAGGTGTTGGAGCTGTGGTCGCAGCCGAGCAGCAGCACCCTGCCGTCGAGCCGGTACACCGCACCGAGCGGGGAGTGCTCGCCCAGCGCGTCGTCGAGGCGGTGCCCCGCCACGATGTCGGCGGCGTGCGCGCCGAGCGCGGCGAAGGACACCTGCGGATGGTCGCTGCGGCGGGCGCCGGGCCAGGTGCGTACCGTCTCGGCGACGGCGCCCATCCACCGGCTCGGCGTGCGCGCGGGGTCGAAGCCGGGGGTGTGCTCGCGGATGACGGGCCACCACGCCTCCGGTACGGGCGGATGCCGCCACCCGGCCGGGTCCGTGTTGTCCGGGGTGTGTGTCGGCACGACGAGGGTGCCCTCCGGCCCGAGCGCCGCCAGCAGCGCCAGCACCACCGCCTCGGTGCCGCCGGCGACGAACCCGAGACTCCGGTACGACGAGTGCAGCAGCAGAACGTCACCCGGGACGATGCCGAGCGCGCGCAGGTCGTACGCGATCGAGGTGACGGTGTGCGGTGCGGCCTGGTCCACGCGGCGCAGTGTAGGCGGAACCGCCGCACCGCATTCTCGCCGATCCCGGGATAGCGGCGGTGCCCTCCGGCGTCTGTCACTGGTGAACGAGAAAACGAGGGTGGTGCGGTGGACGAGGACGAACGGGCGGTGCTGGCCGAGTTCGTGGCGAGCCGTGCGCCGGCGCTGATACGGGTCGCCTACCTGCTCACCGGTGACCGCAGCAGTGCCGAGGATCTGTTCCAGTCGGCGCTGTCGAAGGTCATCCCGAAGTGGCGGAGCATCCGGCACGCCGACCCGGAGGGCTACCTCCGTGCCGTCATGTACCGGGAGCAGGTGAGCTGGTGGCGGCGGTTGCGTCGTCGCCGGGAGTCACCGGTCGGGCTGCACGAGCCGGTGGTGGCCGACCCGGCCGGCGGTACGGATCTGCGGCTGGCGTTGCGGACGGCGCTGTGGCAGTTGCCGCCGGCGCAGCGCACCGTCGTGGTCCTGCGCTACTACGAGGACCTGCCGGAGGCCCGGGTCGCCGAACTGCTCGGCTGCTCGGTCGGGACGGTGCGCAGCCGGACCCACCGGGCGGTCAGCCGACTGCGTCAGATCCTGCCGGACAGCGAGCTTCTGGAGATGCGGCGATGAGTGATCCGTTCGAAGGTCTGCTCCGCGCCACCCTCACCGACATCGCCGAGGAGGCACCGACTGTGCAGGACTCATTGACCAGGGCGGAACGGCGGGTGCGTAACCGTCGACGCAACACGGTGGCGGCAGGTGCGGCGGGCGTCCTGGCGGTGCTGGTGATCGGGGCGCCGTTCGCCTACGCCAGCCGGGACGACGACCCGGTGATTTCGCCGCAGCCGGGCACGAGCGCCCCGCAGCCGGACCGCACCGAGCCGGTTCCGCCCCCGCCGGGCCTGGCGTCGCCCGTCCCTGTCGGCCCGGACGGCCGGCGGATGCCGGACGGCGCGGACCCGACTCGCCCGGGCGCACCGTCGCCCGTCCCGGTTGACCCGGACCCGAGCATGCCGGCCAGTCCGGTACCGGCTTCGCCGGGCGTGCGGTCGGACAACCCCGTCGGCCCGTCGCCGAGCCCCGTCAGGCGCTGATCGACGCGCACGATCCGATCGGATCGGTGCCGAGAGCTGGGTCCGCGCCGATGGTGGCGGGCCCAGCTCTGCTGCCGATCTGAACCGGATTGACACGCGGGGCGGTCCGCGGGGGAGAGTCGGGCATGAGCTTTCCGCTGTCGACGCCATCCGCCGTACCCGCCGGCACGCTCACCACCGGCCCGCAACCCACGCTGTTCGCTACCGACGGCCTGGTCCTGCGCCCCTGGGAGGACGGGGACGCGCCCGCCGTCCTGGCCGCCTACCAGGATCCGGAGATCCGCCGCTGGCACACCCGCCGGCCCACGTCGCCGGAGCAGGTCCTCCGGTGGTTCGCCCACTTCCGTCGTGCCTGGCAGGAGGAGACGGGCGCGAGCTGGGCGGTGACCCGAGGCGACGAGGTGGTGGGCCGTATGACGTTGGGCGGCTTCAACCTCGACGACGGCGAGGCCGCGTGCGCGTACTGGGTGGTTCCGGCCGCCCGTGGCGCGGGCGTGGCCTCCGGTGCGCTGCGGGCGCTGAGCGCGTGGGCGCTCGGCGACGGCCGGCTGCACCGGCTGTGGCTGGACCACTCGACCGGCAACGTCGCGTCGTGCCCGGTGGCGATCAAGGCCGGGTTCCGGCTGGAGGGCACCAAGCGCAGCGCTGCAGTGCACCACGACGGACGGCACGACATGCATCTGCACGCCCGCGTCCGCGAGGACGACTGACCGGCTCACGACTGCGCGGCGGCGACCTCCCGGATGCGCCGCAGCGCCTCCGCCCGGTCCATCCCGGTCGCCTGGAGGATGTCGCTCGCGGCGGTCCGGACCTGCCCCACGATCACCGTGCCGGACAGCCCGGTCCCGGCCAGCTCCGCGCGCGTCGCCGCCGCCACCGCACGCAGCGCGTGGCGGCGGGCGTCCTCCGGGCCCTGGCCGGCGAGAACCTCCTCCTGTACGGCGTGCACTGCCGCACTGAGCGCCTCCACGGCGTCCGGCAGGCTCTCCGGTATCGGCTCCCCGTCCTCGATCAGCACGACGGCCCGCCGGGCCAGCACGCGGGTGTTCCAGACCGCCTGGTCCACGTCCGGCGCGCTGAGCTGGTAGTGCCGGACGGAACGCCGCCTCGGCCACCGCGCCGGGGCGAGGTCGACGGTCTCCTTCGCGCCGCCGAAGACGTCCCAGAACCGGCCCAGGTCCGCGCCGATCGCCTGCGACCGGCTCAGCGCCCGGTCGGCCAGGTCGTGGTCGCGTCGCCGTAGCGCGGCGGCGGTCGCGGCGAGCTGGCCGGCGAGTTGCCGCAGCGTCGGCGCGGCCACCCGCCGCACGACCCGCAGCGGGTTGATCGGCACCAGCAGCAGTGTCACCACCAGTCCCACGCCGCCGCCGATCAGCGCGTCGACGAAGCGGGGGAACTCCAGCGTGTGCCGGGAGGAGGAGAGCGCGCCGAGCAGCACCGCCGTACCGCTGGCGTTGCCCACGATCCCGCCCCGCGTACTCAGTGCCAGCGCGACCAGGACGGACGCCGCGACGATCACGCCGGTCTGCCACACGCCGGCGCCGACGGCGCCGATCAGCAGGTCCGACACGATGATGCCGAGCGTCACCCCGGCGAGCAGCTCAACCGTGTTGGAAAGGCGTCGCCCGAACGACGAGGTGATCACCGCGACCGCGGCGGCCGGGGCGAAGATCGGGCTCGGCATGCCGGTGAGCCAGCGCGCGGCGGCCCAGGCCAGCGCCGCCGCCAGTCCGGCCTGCACGGCGAGTACGGACTTGATCCGCAACTGTTGCATCCGGTCCCGCCCGGCGGCCCGGCCGCGCTCGTTCACGCGCTCCCACGCCTCGTCGAACCGTTCCGCGTCCAGGCCGGCGCGCCGCGACGACCCCCGCCGGCCGCCGCGCCCCTCCCGCTGCCCGGTCACCGCCGGCGGCTACCCGCAAAAGCCGCCGCCAATCCCGGCGTCCGTCGTGGTCAGGCGCCCGGCTCGAGGTACGCGGCCAGGTGCGCCAGCGAGGACGCGATGCCCTCCTCGTGCACCGCCTGGTCGATGCCGGGCGGTACGCCGGTGGCGGCGACTGTCACATCGGTGCCGTCGCCTGCGGCCGCGAGGTGCCAGGTCATGGTCATGGTGCCCGCGTACGCCGGGTCGTCGGCCTGGAACACGGCCGTCTGCACGACCCGGCGCGCCGGTACGAGTTCGGCGAACCCGACGTCGACCACGTCGGTGGCGTCCGACGTCTTGCCCGGGCTGCCGGCCGGGTCGAGGTAGGTGAGCACCATCCGGAACCCGCCGCCCGGCCGCGGATCCCAGCGCTCGATCCGCCCGCGCATCCCGTCCGGCGGCAACCACGCTTCCAGGGCCGCCCGGTCCACGAGCGCTCCGTACACCGCCCCCGGATCGGCGGCGATCGTCCTGCTGCCCCGATCGACCCTGCTCACCCCCCAACCCTAGGCCCCGCCCCACCCCGCCGCGGGTGTGCTCGGCGATCTTGGAGTTGTGGCAGCTCGCGTAAGCCGCGAAGCGGGCATCTGAGGCGCCACAACTCCAAGATCGGCGGGGAGCGGGAGCGGGGCGCGCCCGGTACGCTGCCACGAATGCCGGTACGACCGCACCTCCACGACTCGCTGCTGCTCGGGGATGACGACACGCCGCTGGCCCGGATGTGGCTGCGGGACGACGACGGCACGGCGGTCGCGGCCGACGTCCGGGCGCTGCCCGAGGCGCCGCTGACCCGGCTCGTCGCGCAGGTGCGGCGCGACCTGGCCGGGCACCGGCTGGAGACGCCGGATGAGGCGCTCGCGTCGGCCCTGGTGGCCGACGGGTTGACGCTGGACCGGGCCGCCACGGACATGCGGCACGACCTGGCCGACGTACCCGAACCGGTGGCGCTGCCGGAGGGCTGGTCGCTCGGCGCCCCCGGCTGGGACGACGACCTCGCCGCTGGGCTGGACGCGGCGTACGGCCCGGACCACCCGGACGGCCGCTGGCAGCCGAGCGACACCGAAGAGGTACGGGCGATCTTCGACACCGGTGAGCCGGTGCCGCCCCTGGTGCCCGCCTCGGCACGGCTGGTCGACCCGGACGGCCGCAGCGCCGGGCACGTCCTGTGCGCCGGGCCGGTGCCGTGGACCGACGACGACTGCGTCTGGATCCTCAACCTGGGCGTCGCGCCCCGCGCGCAGCGGCGCGGGTTCGGCCGGGCGTTGCTGGTGCACGCGTTGCGCGGCGCGCGCGAGGCAGGACTGCCGTCGGTCGGCCTGTCGGTGGTCGACGGCAACCCGGCCCGCCGGATGTACGACGCGGCCGGCTTCCGCGTCCTCACCCGGGTGCTCACGGTCCGGATCCCCGAGGCGTAGGCCGCTGGCGTCAACGCGGCGTAGTTCGCGGTCGCCGCGCCGGTCCACTGCGGTTCCTTCCATGCACTAGCGTCGGCTGGGTGGGGAAGCATGCTGCGAGCTACGAGCCGTTGACTGTGGCGCGGCTGGGCGAGTTGCTCGTCGAGGTGGACGACAGCCGTCGCTGGCGGTTGGTTGCGGAGTTTCTGGAGGAGTTCCGCTGGGAGCCGCGCGAGACCCGCATACGGTTGCTGCAGGGGGAGCCGGCACCCACCGGAGACGAGCATTGGGACGTGTTTCTCGCGGCGCTGGTCGAGCACCTGAGCGCGAAGGACGGGCACGGCCCGCCGCCGTGGGTCGAGACGCGGTCGCTGCGGCGGTTCTGGTTCCCGTTCAACACCAAAGCTGCTCGAGTGGATGCGGTCGTTCACGCCCCGGCGGCGTTCCGTCGCCGGGGCGTCTACGTCTCCGCACATGAGCTGGATGTGGCATGAGGCCGGAAGATCCCCTTCTGGATCGCGCCGCGATCGAGAACGCTTCCGCAGGTTGGGCGACCGGCTCGCGAAGCGGGGGGTGATCGCGGACCTCTACATCTTCGGCGGCGCGGCGATGGCCTTGGCCTACGACGCGCGGCGGTCGACGCGGGACATCGACGCCGTTTTCCAGCCGCACGGGGTGGTTCTCGACGAGGCCCGAGCGGTGGCGGACGAACTCGGCCTGCCGCACTGGTGGCTCAACGAGCAGGCGAGCGCCTATGTGGCTCCTGGCGGTGGCGCCCGGCGGCGGGATGCCGAAGACATCCGCTTCCTCATCGATCACCTCGGGCTGACGAGTGCCGAGCAGGTGCTGGATCTGTGCGCCGAGATCTTTCCCGAGGAGGAGGTGCCGGGCCGGGCAAGGCTTGTGCTCGACGACGTGTTCGGCGCCGATTGAGGCCAGGAGTAGCCGCGCGGTGAACCTTCAGACGCCGGTGAGCAGAGGGCGGTGCTCGGACCAGAGCCAGCGCAGGTAGTCGCGCAGCCGTTCCGGGGTGGCGATCCACCCCTGGGCGGGATAGCGGAGCAGCCGGCTGACCTCGCCGGCCACCAGGTCGTACCCGGCCGCGCCGGTCTCCGGCACCGGGGCGTCCGGTGCGACGGCCACTGGCAGCGGAACCATCGGGATCCGCAGGCCGGCGTCGTCGCAGGCCCGCAGCACGGTGAGATAGACCCGGACCAGGTGGTACGGCGAGACGACGAGCGCGACGCTGCCGACGCCCAGCGCCCGTACCTGCTCCACGACCCAGGTGGCCTGCCGGCCGGTGCCGGTGACCGGCTCGGGCTGGAGCACGACCCCGTCGGTCCGGCGCAGACCGAGCCCGCGCAACCGGTCCAGTGTGAGCGGGCGGTACGTCCGCTCGGCCGAATCGGTGTTCGCCACCAGCAGGTGCCGCAGCGCCGGACTGGTCTCCCAGGCGCGGATCGCGTCGGTGAGACGCCAGTCCTCGCCCTGGCCGGTGGCCACCACCAGCGCGTCCACCCGCTCGGCGGCGCGGTGGGGGAGCGTGAGGACCATCGTGACCACCTCCAGCACCGCCAGGAGCCGGTCGGCCGGGACGTCAGCGAACGCCTCCGCCTCCACGAGCCGTGGCAGCGGGCGGGACACACTCGTCACGCCCGCGATCTTGCCACCATCGGTTCGACGGCGGGTGAGAGAGTGGCATGGTGCGGGTGGGGATCCTCGGGCCGCTTGAGGTCCGCGACGGCGAGCGGCCGGTCGACGTCGCCGGGGCGCGGCTGCGGGCGCTGCTGATCCGCCTCGCCCTGGACCCGGGCCGGCCGGTGAGCGTGCCCGCGCTGGCCGAGGCGCTCTGGGGTGACGAGCCGCCCACCGACACCGCCAACGCGGTGCAGACGCTCGTGTCCCGGCTGCGCCGGGCGGTGCCCGGGCTCGCGGTACGCAGCAGCCCGGCGGGCTACCGGCTCGACCTCGACCCGGACGACGTGGACGCCGGGCGGTTCGAGCGGCTGACCCGGCAGGGGCGGGCGGCGCTTCGTGACGGGGACGCGACGGGGGCACGGACGACGTTGCGCGACGCGCTCGCGCTGTGGCGGGGTCCGGCGCTGGCCGAGGTCGCCGACGCGCCGTACGCGGCGGCAGCGGTGGCGCGGCTGGCGGAACTGCGGCTCACCGCGCAGGAGGACCGGATCGACGCGGAGCTGCGCACCGGGCGGCCGGAGCTGCTCGTCGCCGAACTGGAGGAGCTGACCGCCGCGCATCCGCTGCGGGAGCGGCTGGCCGAACTGCACCTGCGGACGCTCGCCGCCGCCGGGCGGCCCGCCGAGGCGCTCGCGGCGTACGAGCGGATCCGGCAGCGGCTCGCCGACGAGCTGGGCGTGGACCCGTCGCCCCAGTTGCGGGCCGCGCACCTGGAGCTGCTGCGTGGCGAGGCGGCACCGCCGCAGCCGACGGCCGTGACGCGGGGCAACCTGCGGGCCGCGCTCACCACGTTCGTCGGGCGCGACGAGGACCTGCGCCGGCTCACCGGGCTGCTCGCCGGCAACCGCCTGGTCACCCTGCTCGGGCCGGGCGGAGCCGGCAAGACGCGGCTGGCGAGCGTGGCGGCGGGCCGGCTCGCCGACGGCGTACCCGGCGGGGCCTGGCTGGTCGAGCTGGCGCCGATCACCGACCCGGCGGACGTGCCACGGGCCGTGCTCGACACGCTCGGCCGCCGGGACCGGACGCTGGAGCCGGTACGCCCGCCGGCCCGCGACCCGCTCGGCCGCCTGGTGGAGACGATCGCCACCGACGAGACGCTGATCGTGCTGGACAACTGCGAACACGTCGTCGAGGCCGCCGCCCGGCTCGCCGAGGACCTGCTCGGCCACTGTTCGGGGCTGCGCGTGCTGGCCACCTCCCGGGAGCCGCTCGGCATCGTCGGCGAGGTGCTGGAACCCGTACCCCCGTTGCGGCTGCCACCGGCGGACGCGACGCCGGACGACGCGCTCGCGTACCCGTCGGTGCAGTTGCTGCGTGACCGGGCCGCCGCCGTGCGGCCCGGGTTCGCGGTGACCGGCGAGAACGTGGCGGCCGTGGTGGAGATCTGCCGGCGGCTCGACGGCCTGCCGCTGGCCATCGAACTCGCGGCGGCGCGGCTGCGGACGCTGTCGCCGCGGCAGGTCGCGGCCGGTCTGGACGACCGGTTCCGGCTGCTGACCGGCGGCAGCCGCACCGCGCTGCCCCGGCACCGCACGCTGCGGGCGGTGGTGGACTGGAGCTGGGGGCTGCTCACCGACGACGAGCGGCGACTCGCCGAACGGCTCGCGGTCTTCCCGGCGTCGGTCACCGCCGACTCGGCGGCCGGCGTCGCCGGCCCGGCCGCCGCCGCGCTGCTCGACGCGCTCGTCGACAAGTCGCTGCTCCAGGTGGTCGGCGACGGGCGGTTCCGGATGCTGGAGACCATCCGGGAGTACGGGCTGGAACGGCTCGCCGCCGCCGGGGCAGTGGCCGGGGCGCGCGCCGCGCACGCGGCGTACTTCCGGGAACTGGTCCGGACCGCGGAGCCGCACCTGCGCACGGCCGGTCAGCTGCCGTGGCTGCGGCTGCTGGAGGCGGAACGGGAGAACATCGTCGGCGCGCTGCACTACGCGTGCGACGCCGGTGACGCCGACACCGCGCTGCGCATCGGCGCCGGGCTGGCGTTGCCGCTGGTGATCTGGGGCGACGACGGCGGCATCGGCGGTGACGTGCTGGCCCGCGCGCTGGCACTGCCCGGCCCGGCACCGGCGGAGGAGCGGGCGGTGGTGCTCGCCATCCGCATCGGTTCCGAGCTGGCACGCGGCGAGCAGGTGCCGCCGCCGGAGCAGCTCGCCGAGCTGACCACGGCCCTGCGGGCGGCGGAGGGGACCAAGCATCCGATCGTGGGGCTGCTCGCACCGATGCTGTCGATCTTCGACGACGACACGGCGGCCGGGATCGCGGCGATCGACCGGGCGCGCGGGCACCCCGACCCGTGGACCGACGGCACGTTGCTGGGGATGCGCGGCAAGTTCAAGGAGAACGACGGCGACGCCGAGGGCATGCTGCGCGACCTGACCGACGCCGCCGCCGAACTGCGCGCCGTGGGCGAGCGGATGAGCCTGTCGCACGTGCTCAGCGAGTACGCGGACGCGCTCACCAAACGCGGCGACTTCGAGGCGGCGACCGCGGCGCTGGAGGAGTCGGTTCGGCTGGCCCGGGAGCTCAACCCGGCCTCCGAGCCGGGCTTCCAGCTGATCTGGCTCGCGGCCATCCGCGCCCGCTCCGGCGACGTGGCCGGCGCCAAGGCCGAACTGCGCCGGTTCGTGACCGACCGGGACGGCCGGGACGGCGCGTTCGGGCTGATGATGCTCGGCAGCATCGCCCGTTCCGACGGCTCGCTGGACGAGGCGCAGGAGTGCCTCGCCGAGGCGATGCGCCGCCAGGCCGAGACGCCGCTTGTCGCCCCGCAGTTCCGGGGCCTGCTGCTGGCCGAGATGGGCCACCTGGCGCTGGCCCGCGATGACCTGCCGGGCGCGCGCGGGTGCCTCGACGAGGCGACGACGCGGGCCCTCGCCGCCCGGGACATGCCGGTGGTCGCGATCGTCACTGTCGGCTGGGTGGCGCTGGCCGCTGCGGAGGGCCGGTACGAGCGGGCGGCGGAACTGCTCGGCGTCTCCGACTCGCTGCGCGGCCGGCCGGACCGGTCCAACCCGGACGCGCAGCGGCTCGCCGAGCGGCTGCGCGCGGAGCTGGGTGAGGACGGGTACGCCGCCGCGTACACCAGGGGTCACGGCCTGAGCCGGGCCGACGCCCTCGCGTTCGTGGGCGGCGACCCGGCTGGTTGATCCTCGTGCGGCCCGGGCCGGCCCGGCGCGGACCGGTCCCGGGCGGCGCGGCCGGTCAGGCGCGGCGGCGGTAGGCGCGCACGGCGAGCGGCGCGAAGACCGCGATGATCGCCACGGTCCAGAGCAGCGAGCGGCTCACCGGCCCGGCCACCGGGCCACCGATCATCAGGCCCCGGGCCGCCTCCATCACGTCGGCGACCGGGTTGACCCCGACCCACCACTGCAACCAGCCGGGCAGCGTGTCCGTCGGCACCATCATGTTGGTGCCGAAGGTCAGCGGGAACAACAGCAGGAACGCCGTGCCCTGCACCGCGCCCGGACTGCGCATCAGCACCCCGAGCAGCACACCGATCCAGCTGACCGCGAACGCGAACGCGATGGTCAGCAGGCAGGCGGCGAGCGCGGACAGCGGGTCGGTGCCGATCCGGAAGCCGAGCGCGTAGCCGAACCCCAGCAGCACCGCGATGGAGACCACGAACCGGACCAGGTCGCCGACCACCGAGCCGACGAGCGGCGCGGACCGGGCGATCGGCAGGCTGCGGAACCTGTCGAACACGCCCTTCTCCACGTCGGTGTTGAGGCTGACGCCGGTGGCGATGGACGCGAACAGCACGGTCTGCACCATGATCGCGGGAAGCAGGAACTGGAGGTACTCGTGCTGTGAGCCGGCGACCGCGCCGCCGAGCAGGTAGACGAAGATCAGCACGAAGACGACCGGCTGGAGCGTGACGTCGAGCAGTTGCTCCGGGGTCCTGATCGTCTTGACCAGGCTGCGGCCGGCCAGCGCGAGACTGTGCCGGACCATTGCGAACGGACGGACCGCGGCGTGGGCGGTGGCGGGCCGGGACGGCATCGCCGCCGTACGAGTGGTCGTGGTCATGCCGCCACCTCCGCCTGCTCCTCGGCGCCGTGGCCGGTCAGCGTGAAGAACACCTCGTCGAGGCTGGGCAGCCGCAACGCCAGCTCCACCACCCCGATGCCGGCGTCGTCGAGCCGGCGGACCACAGCGGTGAACGTGGCGTCGTCGTCCACCGGCACGGTGAGCACGCCCGGCCGGGGCAGCTCGGGATCGGTCCCGGTGGCGGCGCGCAGGATCTCGGCGACCGCGCCGATCCGGCCCGGCTCGGTCGGCCGGACCACGATCGTCTGACTGCCGGCGATCCGCTTCAACTCGCCCGGCGTACCGTGCGCGATCACCCGGCCGTGGTCGATCACCGAGATCTCGTCGGCGAGCGCGTCGGCCTCGTCCAGGTACTGCGTGGTCAGCAGCACCGTCGACCCGTCGTCGACCAGCGAGCGGACCACGCCCCACATCTCCTCCCGCTTGGCCGGGTCCAGGCCGGTCGTCGGCTCGTCCAGGTAGATCACCTCCGGCCGGCCGACCAGGCTCGCGGCCAGGTCCAGGCGGCGGCGCATGCCACCGGAGTACGTCTTGGCCGGGCGCCCGGCCGCGTCGGTCAAGCCGAACCAGGCGAGCAGTTCCGCCGCCCGCGCCCGGGCCTCGCGGCGGCTCAGGTCGAGCAGCCGGCCGATCAGCACCAGGTTCTGGGTGCCGGTCAGGTCCTCGTCGACCGAGGCGTACTGGCCGGTCAGCCCGATCAGCCGGCGTACCCGGGCGGCGTCGGTGACCACGTCGTGGCCGCCGACAGTGGCGCGCCCCCCGTCCGGGCGCAACAGCGTGGCGAGGATCCGTACCGCTGTGGTCTTGCCGGCGCCGTTGGGCCCCAGCACCCCCAGCACGGTCCCGCGTCGTGCGGCGAGGTCGATCCCGGCCAGCGCGGTGGTCGTACCGAACCGCTTGACCAGGCCCTCCGCCTCGAATGCGTAACTCATGACGCCGACGATGGCCGGGGCCGCTGGCACCGGGCGCACACGCCGCGCACACCGTCGTGTGCGCGGCGGCGAAATCGAGTACGCGTGCTCATTCGCCCGCCCCGCCGGCCCGGGCAGGATCGGAGGCGTGACGACGAGACGTACGCTGCTCGGCGGTCTGCTCCTGGCGCTGGCCACTGCCGGTGCCTGGGTGGCCTGGCTGAGCTGGGAGTCCGGCTGGACCGTGGACCCGCAGACCGGCGACATGAGCGGGCCGTACGCGGTCTGGCAGGTCGCCGCCGCGGTGCTGACCCTGGGCGCGCTGGCCGCCGTCGGCGGCTGGTGGCTGAACATCTGGCTGGTGGCGACAGTGATGACGGTGGCGTTCACCGTGCCGTGGGCGGTGCACGCCGCCTCGACCGACGACACCGGCCTGTGGGCGGTCGGTGCGGCACTGGTGGCGATCGGCACCACCATCGGGACGACGCTGGTCGGCGGGGCCGCCGGGTGGCTGCGCCGCCGGACCGCGTGACTGCCGTCGTCAGTCGCGGTTCAGGCGTTCGGCGTACGCGTCGCGCAGCTCCGCCCAGCCGAAGTCCTTCGCCTCCGCGCCCCGGATCGGGCCGACCGGGTCGCCGTCGAGCAGATGCGCGGCGACGTCGAGGCAGATGTGCCAGCCGGCGGCAGTCATCGGGGCGAGGTCCGGACCGCCGACCCGGTGCCGCAGCGTGAGAGTGGTGCCGTCGCCGTTCGCTGTCAGCTCCCAGCGGAGCCTGTCGTCGCCCCAGGTGTACTCCAGCAGGTGCGGCCGGTCCGCGCGCAGCACCCGGGCCGGTGCCGGGTGGCTCTGGTCGCCGTCGATGGCGCTGAGCACGGCGTCGCCAGGGCGGCCCAGGTCGCGGTCGGCCAGGAACGGCGCCCACTCGGCGAGCCGGTCCGGGTCGGTGAGCGCGGCCCACACCTTCTCCGGCGGGTGTCGTAGGTCGCGGACGAAGACCAGTTCGTTCTCGGGTGTCAGCTCTACCCGGGCGATCGGGCCGGGACGGAACGAGTCGCGGTCCATCTGTCACTCCTGACTGTCGAGATGGCGTTCGAGGGCGTCGAGATGCGCGGTCCACATCGACCGGTACGGCCCGAGCCAGTCGTCCACTGCCCGTAGCGGCGCGGTGTCGACGCGGTAGATCCGCCGCTGCGCCGCCGTACGGCAGGTGACCAGCCCGGCGTCGCGGAGCACCCGCAGGTGCTTGGAGACGGCCGGCTGGCTCATGCCCAGCGCGTCCACCAGTTCGCCGACGCTGCTCTCCGCCCGGCGCAGCCGGTCCAGGATGCGGCGCCGGGAGGGCTCGGCCAGCACGGCGAAGGCGTCGACGGTCACCCGTGCAATATGCCTCACTGGTTATATGCCTGGCAAGGAATGACAGGTCGCGCTGCCCCGGCCCGGCGGGCTCCATATGCTCGGGGGATGGAACTGCGGATCTTCACCGAGCCCCAGCAGGGGGCCACATACGACCAGCTCCTCGCCGTGGCACGCCGCGCGGAGGAGACCGGCTTCGCCGCGTTCTTCCGCTCCGACCACTACCTGAAGATGGGCTCGGTGAGCGGCGACCCCGGCCCGACCGACGCGTGGACCACGCTCGCGGGCCTGGCCCGCGACACCACCCGGATCCGGCTCGGCACCCTGATGACAGCCGCCACGTTCCGGCTACCCGGCCCGCTGGCGATCACCGTGGCGCAGGTCGACCAGATGAGCGGCGGCCGGGTCGAGCTGGGCATCGGCACCGGCTGGTACGCCGAGGAGCACACCGCGTACGGCATCCCGTTCCCGGCGCTGGGGGAGCGGTTCGACCGGCTGGAGGAGCAGCTCGCCGTCATCACCGGGCTCTGGTCCACCCCGGACGGCGCCACGTTCGACTTCCCCGGCACGTACTACCCGGTCAGTGACTCGCCGGCGCTGCCCAAGCCGGTGCAGCGCCCCCGCCCGCCGATCCTGCTCGGCGGCATGGGCCCGAAGCGCACGCCCCGCCTGGCCGCCCGGTACGCCGACGAGTTCAACCTGCCGTTCGCCTCGGTCGAGGACACCGTCACGCAGTTCGGGCGGGTACGCGACGCCTGCGCCGCGATCGACCGCGACCCGTCCACGATGACCTGGTCCAACGCGCTCGTGCTCTGCTGCGGCCGCAACGAGGCCGAGGTGAGGCGCCGCGCCGAGGCGATCGGACGTGACCCGGACGAGCTGCGCGCGAACGGTGCCGCCGGCACGCCCGCCGAGGTGGTCGAGACGCTCGGTCGGTACGCCGAGGCGGGCAGTTCCCGCGCCTACCTCCAGGTGCTCGACTTGACCGACCTGGACCACCTGGAGCTGGTGGCCGCCGAGGTGATGCCCCAGATCTGACCGGGCTCGCCCGCCCCGCCGCCCGTCCCGCCTCCCGCCTCCCGGCTCCCGTCGGGATCTTGGTACGAAACGACCCCCATAGGGGCCCTTTCGTGCCAAGATCTACACCGGTCCACCTCGCGGAACGACAATCTCGCGTTACGGGAGGCGCACTCCCGCACCACCCCCACCAACCCCGCGATCTTGCGGTTGCGGCCCTTTCGGTGCCGGATTTACGGCTCTTGTCGGGGCAGTAACTGCATGATCAACGGTGTGGGCGCCAGAACTCCAAGATCGTCGGCGGGTCGCGTGAGCGCCCGGGGCGCGTCAGCGTGGGGTTGCGCGGCGGACGGTGTCGAGGCGGCCGTCGCGGTCGCTGTCCAGGTACGTCACGTCCGGCACGCCGTCGCCGTCCAGGTCGACCTGCACCACGTCGGCCACGCCGTCGCCGTCCAGGTCCGTCACCACCTCGACGGAACCGTCCAGGTGCCGGGTCACGATCGACCGGCCGGACACCTGGCGCGGCGGCGGCCCCGGGTGGGGCACCGGGTCCGGCTCGGGCTCCGGCGTGGGCCCCGGCACCGGCGCGGTCGCGGCGGGCGGCACTCCCACACCGGCGGTTCCCACACTGGCCGATCCCACACCGACGGGCCCCACACCGGCTGGCGGCATCTCCGCAGCGTCGGGGTCCACGCCGGTCGGGTCGATCTCCTCCTCCGACGGGTACACGTCGCCGCGGAGGCTCGGGTCGCGGTAGCTGCTCATCCCGCCAGGATTCCCGCCGAGTGGCCGGGGCAACCCTGCCGGCGCATGATGGCGCATGATGCAGCGCATGACGGACACCAACTGGGCCGGAAACGTCAGCTGGTCGGCGCGTACCCGATCGCGGCCGACCTCGACCGACGACCTGCGCCGGCTGGTCGCGGAGGCCGACCTGGTCCGGGCCGTCGGCACCGGCCACTCGTTCAACCGGCTCGGCGACACCACCGGCGTCCAGATCGCGCTGGACGGCCTGCCACCGGCCGTCGCGCTCGACCCCGAGCGCGGCACCGTCACCGTCGCGGCCGGCGTCCGCTACGGCGACCTGGCCACCGCGCTCCAGGCTCAGGGGTACGCGCTGGCGAACCTCGCCTCGCTGCCGCACATCTCGGTGGCCGGCTCGGTCGCCACCGCCACCCACGGGTCCGGCGCGCGGAACCGCAACCTCGCCGCCGCCGTCGCCGGGCTGGAACTGGTCACCGCCGACGGCGACCTGATCACCGTCGACCGCGGTGACCCGCGGTTCGCCGGGATGGTGGTCAACCTGGGCGCGCTGGGCGTGGTCACCCGGCTCACGCTCGACGTGGTGCCCATGTACGCGGTGCGCCAGCACGTCCGCCTCGGCCTGCCTCGTGCGGCGCTGGACGAGGCGCTCGACGCCGCGTACAGCGTCAGCGTCTTCACCTCGTGGCGCTCGGAGCGTTTCGACCAGGTGTGGGTGAAGCAGTACGCGGACCAGGCGCCGCCGCCCGCCGACTGGCTGGACACGGTGGCCGCCGACTCGCCCCGGCACCCGGTGCCCGGAATGTCGCCGGAGCACTGCACGGCGCAGCTCGGCGAGCCGGGGCCGTGGCACGAGCGGCTGCCGCACTTCCGGCTCGGATTCACGCCGAGCAGCGGCGACGAGTTGCAGTCCGAGTGGCACGTGGCCCGGGCCGACGCGTCGGCGGCGCTCGCCGCGCTCGACCCGATTGCCGACCGGATCGCCGCCGTGCTCCAGATCTGCGAGCTGCGGACGATCGCCGCCGACGAGCTGTGGCTGAGCCCGAACTTCCGGCGCGACTCGCTGGCGCTGCACTTCACCTGGATCGGCGATCCGGTGGCGGTGGCGCCGGTGCTGGCGGAGGTGGAGGAGCGGCTCGCCCCGTTCGCGCCGCGCCCGCACTGGGGCAAGCTGTTCGACCGCGATCCCGCCAGCGCGTACCCCCGGCACGCCGACTTCGCCGCGCTGCTGCGCGAGTTCGACCCGAAGGGGAAGTTCCGCACCGCCGAGATGGACCGCTACTTCCTCCGGGACTGAGCCGGCTTTCCTCGGGACTGGATCAGCGTCCAGCCGGCACCTGCTGGCGCAGGCTGCCGCGCTGCACCGCCCGGCTGATGTCGCTGGGCGAGACGATGCCGACCAACTGTTCGTCGATCACCACCAGCGCCCGGCCGTCGGTGCACTCGTTGAGCCGGGGCAGCAGGTCGGTGAGCTGTTCCTCCGGGCGGGCGAGCACCAGTTCGTCGGCCCGGCAGGACACCTCGGCCAGGGTGGTCGACGCGCGGCGGTCCGCCGGGATGCCGCGTACCCGATCGAGCGTGACCAGGCCGACCGGCCTGCCGTCGACGGTGAGCGGCAGTGCCGAGTGCCGGTACGCGAAAAGGTAGTGGTCGACGAAGTCGGCCACTGTGAGGTCGCCGGACGCGGTCTGCGGCTGCGGCGTCATCACGTCGCCGACCCGGATGCCGCGCAGCGCGTCGCCCATCCGGGCGGCGCGTTCCTCCTGGCCGGCGGCGCCGAGCAGGAACCAGCCGATCAGCGCCAGCCAGAGCCCGCCGAACCCGGCGCCGGTGAAGAACCGCCACAGCCCCAGCCCGATCAGCACGACGCCGAGCACCCAGCCCGCGCGGGCCGCCACCACCGACGCCTTGGTCCGGTCGCCGGTGAACTTCCAGACCGCCGCGCGCAGCAGCCGCCCGCCGTCCAGCGGGGCGGCCGGCAGCACGTTGAAGATCGCCAGCAGCACGTTGATGCCGGCCAGCCAGGCCAGCGCGCCGAGCAGCAGCCCGTGCCCGCCCGCGGCGGCGACGGCCACCGCGATCGCCGCGAACACCACGCCGATGATCAGGCTGACCAGCGGCCCGACCCCGGCGATCCGCAGTTCGGCGCCCGGGTCCTTCGCCTCGCCCTTCAGCTCGGCGACGCCGCCGAACAACCACAGCGTGATGCCCTCGACCTCGATGCCGTTGCGCTTGGCGACCACCGCGTGCGCCACCTCGTGGGCGAGCAGGCCGAGGAAGAAGACCACGGCGGCGGCCAGGCCGGCCGCGATGTAGGCGACGGGGGAGTGACCGGGGTACGAGGAAGGGAACAGGCTCGCCGACAGCGCCCACGCGATCAGCACGAAGATGACCAGGACACTCCAGTTGACGCCGACCGGTACGCCAGCGATCCGACCCAGACGGAAACTCGCCCTCATGTTCCCGTCATACCCGGCGCACCCACCCGCACACCAGAACCTGCTGCACGGCGTGCCGGACCTGCGGTGAGTGCAGAGCCAGGAGGATCGGGGTGCCAGGAGGCAGCGCACATGATTGATCAACTTTGATGAGAGAACTAGCCTTGCGTAGATGAGGAGTGTTCGCGGCGTAGCCGTCTGGGCGTTGTTGGTCTTCTTGGGAGGGCTTGCGCTGCTGCTCTCCCCGCCCCTGATCGACTACGCCTTCGATCCGAGTACCGACTGGGAGCGCTTGGCGAATATCGGCCAAGCCTACGGCTCGGTATCCATGCTTCTCTCTGCGCTGGCTCTCGTGGGTGTGGTCGCCACCACCATCAGTCAAAACAGGCAGGCCCGCATCGCATTGGAATACGCGCAACGTGACCAGCATGCCTTGTTGCTGAAGATGGCCATAGATGATGCCGTGCTGATGGAGTGCTGGGGGTCGCTGACCCAGGACCCTGCCCCTGAAAGGCGGAGGCAGCGGGCCTACATCAACCTGATCCTCAACTTCTGGGCCGCGACCTGGCAGCTGGGCGGGATGCCTGAGAGTCAGTTGCGAGGACTGCTGGCAGCTGACATCTTCGCCACCGAGATCGGCTTGAGGTTCTGGGAACAGGCGCGACTTACGCGGGAGGTCGTGCACGCGGGGGCGCAGCCAGCAGCGTTCGACCGGATTGTGGAGGACGAGTACCTGCGCGCCCTTGCGAAGCTACGAAGCGCGGAGGCTTCGGGCACCGGATCGTAGGGCAGGGTGGGCAGGCGATGCCTGCCGCGTTCAGTTCCGGAACGTCTCGTGCTTGACGCTCGCAACGAAGGTCGACCAGGCTGCCGGGTCGAAGGCGAGGATAGGACCTCGCGGGTCCTTGCTGTCGCGTAGCCCGACCACGCCGGGCAGGTTGTCGGCGACCTCGACGCAGTCTCCGGAACCGTTGCTGCGGGTGCTCTTGCGCCAGGTCATCGTCGCCTGGTTGGCCTCGTCCACCCGCGCCGTCCTCTCATAGCTCGTCGATCGCCCCCAGGATGAGGTCGCGCGACTCCCGGGCGCCGGCCGCCGTGGCGACCAGATGCTCGAAGACGCGGCTGTACTCCCTGACCTGTTGGCCTTCGAGATAGAGGCTACCCGCGCGGGTCTCGACGTAGACGACCCCCGGATCGGCCGGCTCGGGGAAGGCCAGCACGCTGAAGGCGCTGCCCATCGACCCGTACTCGCCGGCGCCGAACGTCAGGATCTGGATGGTGCGGCCGGGCCGATCGGCCTCCTCGGCCAGTCGCCGCAACTGCGCCGCGAACAGCTCCGCGCCGCCGACCGGCCGCCGTAGCGCTGCCTCGTCCAGCACCACCCAGAGCTTCGGCGGAGTTTCGGTGTCCTGACGGCGCATGCGCAACTCCACCCGCCGGTCGACCTCGTCGCTCGGAGCGTCCGGATGCTCGGCGCGGATGACCGCGCGGGCGTAGTCGGCGGTCTGGAGCAGACCCGGAATCAGTTGTGGCTGGAACGCGCGGATCTCGGACGCCTCGGCCTCCAGCCCGACGTAAACCTCGAACCAGTCCGGCAGCACGTCGTCGTACGCCTGCCACCAGCCCCGCTTGCGGGCGTCGCGGGCGACCTGGACGAGCGCGTCCACCTCGTCGCCCTCCACGCCGTACAGCTCAAGGAGCCCACGGGCGACCGGCGGCATGACGGACACCTGGGCGTTCTCGATGCGGCTGATCGCCGACTTCGAGATGCCCACCTCCTTGGCGGCCTGGTCGGCGGTCATGCCGGTCTGTTCACGGAGGCGACGCAGCGCAGCGGCCAGGCGTCGACGTCGGACGGTCGGGCTTCCAGTCATGCCGGTCAGTGTGGCGGAACCGGACGAGCTTCGCAATGACACGCTCCCGAATCGGGAGTTGCGTAGAGGGTGCAGTTCGCTGCACGATGGGTGAGTGGCCGGATCGGCTGGGTTACCGGTTTGTCGACCTGAGTCACGTGCTGTGCCCTGCTGACGTACTGCTGGTCGAAGGCTGCGGTGGCAGGTGCCGGGGTGGGTCCGCCGGTGCGGGGCGGGCCGGCGGGCCCGCCCTTCCACGGTTCGATCTCGACGGTGAGAGAGGCAGGTCCTGTCATGCGCGTCTTCCTCCGGCGTGTCCGGCGTCGCCGACGGTCGGTCCTCGGATCGACCTGCTACCGCTCCTCCGCCTACCACCCGCTGCGCCCCTGGCAGGTTCGTGAGCGGAGCTTCCGGCCGACCCCGCTGGGACGGCGCGGGCTCGATCCGCAGGAGGTGCGGGAGTTCCTCGACCGCGTTGCCGGTGACCTGTCCGCCGTCTACGACGCACTGGCGCAGAGCCGCCGGGAGACGGACCGGATCAAGAACGCGCTGCGCCGCTGGCAGTCGGAGCAGGCCCAGGCGCGCAACGAACGGGGATACGACAGATGACCGAGCGATGGGTGATCCACCTGCCGGTCGTCGTCAACGACCTGCTCTCCGCTCAGCGGCTGGCCCGCGTGGTGGCGCACTGGACCCACGTCCTGCCGCAGACCGAGCCGGGCGGCACCACTGTCTCGGCGGAGGACGACCAGAACGTCCGTCACTGGGTGTTCTGCGACCGGTTGCTGCCCGGTGGGCAGCGGTGTCTGCTACGGCCCGGACACGACGACGAGTGCTCCCGGCGGTTCCGGCCGCGATGAGCATGCGCCGGAGCAGCGTCGGACGCCCGCAACCGGAAGCGGAATATGCACGAGCCGCGGTCGAGAACATCGGTTATGCAGTGACCGACGAGGACGTCGAGCGGGCCCGCCGGAGGCTGGCACAACAGCCGCCGATCACCGACGAGCAGCACGACCGGAACATGGAGTGGCTGCGCCAATTCGGGGGCGACAGGGCGGCTGGCGCGTGAACGGGCTCGTCCTGGACACCTCGGCGCTACTCCCGGCGGCCCCACCCGGCATCGAGGCCCGGAGTCGGTCAGTCGGCCTTTCCGGCCGGGACGACCCACGTCGTCGGCTGGCCGGTGATCGCGGTGATCAGGTCGAAGTCACCGTCGTAGTGCAGAACGGTCACGCCATGCCGTTCGGCTGTCGCGGCGATCAGCAGATCGGCCATCGAGAGCGCTCGGTGGTTGCCCTTGTGCAGCGCCTGCACCTGGACGTCGATCGCACGATCCCAGATGTCGTCGGGCATGGCGAGCCAGTCGAAACCGCGGAGCAGCCACCGAGCGCGCTTCGCGTCCTTGGCCGAGCGGGCGCTGTGCACGACCTCGATCTCGATGGCGCCGCAGACCGCCAGCAGGCCGCGATCGGACAACTCGTCCAGGACCGGTGCCACGGCGGGCTTCGGCCACCGGGCCAGCGCCGACTTGTCGAGGAGGTAGCGCTCCCGCGTCATGCCGCTTCGGGCTTCGACGCCTGCCCCGGGTCGGTGAGGTCCGGCAGGCCGCCGCTCTTGAGCCAGTCGGCGAACTCCCGTCGTTTCTCCCGGTTGACCACTTCCTGAAGCGCGGCGTTGACGGTGGCCTTCTTGGTGCCGGTACCGAGGATCTCGGCGGCCTCGGCCAGGAGTTCATCGTCGACGTCGAGAATGGTGCGGGACATGGCATGCCTCCTCGTCCAGCGGGCGAACGAGGTGATGATATCAAGTTTTCGGTTTCTTGATATACGCATGCGGAGGTGTCGGGCTGGGTCAGCGCCGTCGCGGGGCCTCGGCGACCACCGTCGGGGAGAACTCGTTCGCCGCCTCGACCGCCCACTCCAGCGCGAAGTCCGCCTCCTCCTCCCAGCCCGGTTCGCCGCCGACGAAGTGCGACCGGCCGGGGAACTCCCGGTAGCCGGTGAGCGCCGTCGAACTCCGGTAGAGGTTGGCGATCGAGCTGGCCAAGGTTGCGGGCACCACGTGGTCCTCGCCGCCCGCGGTGATCAGCAGCGGGGCGCGGTCGCTGCGCTTCTTGTCGATCTCGGTGGCCGAGTTCGGGTCCAGGTTGGCGAACGCGGCCTCGAACAGCACGTGCCCGGCGCCCGGTACGGCGTACCGCTCCCAGGCCGCGTCGGACTGCTCCTGGCTGATGGTGTTGCCGAAGGCGTACCGGAAGGCCTCCGGGGTGAACGGCACGGCGCGGTGCCGGTTCGCCGGGTTGTGCAGGATCGAGTACCCGGAGCGCAGCGTGCTGGGCGGCAGCTTCAGCACACCCCGTACCGGCGCGGGGTGCACGGCGACCACCGCGGCGCCGAGGCGGCGGTCCGCCAGCAACTGGGCGATCAGGCCGCCGAACGAGTGGCCCATGATGATCGGCGGGCGCGGCAGGTCCCTGATGATCGCCGCGTAGTGGTCGGCGATGTCGGCGATGCGCTGCGCGGCGATCGGCGCGGGGTCGGCCCGCAGCTCCTCCACCTCGCGGTCCATCCCGGGCCAGGCGGGCGTGAGCACCTGGAAGCCGCGCGCTGAGTACCGCTGCGCCCAGTGCTCCCAGCTCCGCGAGGTCATCCAGAGCCCGTGGATGAGCACTATCGTGTCGACCCGTCCCGTCGGTGCGCTCATGTCCGCCTCCCCGTTTCGCCGCTGGACGGCCCGCGCGTACCCGGACTGGGCGCCGGCAACCCTGTTTGATCGAACAGTCGGGAGCCGGCCGGCGACCCGGGTGATCGCTGTCCTGAGTCGACTGTCAGGATGAGGACATGACGGTCAGACTTGCCGACAGGGTCGCCCTGGTGACGGGTGGGAGCCGGGGAATCGGCGCCGCCGTCGTGCGCCGGCTGGCCGAGGACGGCATCCACGTCGCGTTCACCTACCGCACCGCGGAGGACAGCGCGAAGTCCGTGGTGGCCGAGATCGAGGCGTACGGGCGGACCGGCCTGGCGATCAACGCGGACAGTACCGACGCGTCGGCCGTGGTCGGCGCCGTGGAGCGGACCGTCGCCGAGTTGGGGCGGCTGGACATCCTGGTCAACAACGCCGGCGTGTTCGCGGGCGGGCCGATCGAGTCGGTCAGCCTGGACGCCCTGGACCGGGCGATCGCGGTGAACGTGCGCGGGGTCTACCTCGCCACCCAGGCGGCGGTGCGCCACATGGGTGCGGGCGGGCGGATCGTCAACATCGGCAGCAGCTTCGCCAGTCGTGTCCCGGCCCCCGGGGTGAGCGCCTACGCGATGACCAAGAGCGCCGTGAACGGGCTGACCCGGGCGCTCGCCCGGGAACTCGGTCCGCGTGGGATCACCGTCAACCTGATCCTGCCCGGCTCGACCGACACCGACATGAACCCGGCGGACAGCGTCGGCGCGGACGGGCAGCGGTCGCACATCGCTCTCGGCCGGTACGCGGAGCCGGAAGACGTGGCGGCTACTGTCAGTCACCTGGTGGGCGCCGGCGGACGGCACATCACCGGCGCGTCGATCGCGATCGACGGCGGCGCGACGGCCTGAGCGGCCCCAGAGCGTCCGGCGTCGGCGGTGTGACCGCCTGACAAATGTCACGGCCGGAAGGTGACTGCCGCTCCGGGGAACCGGACACCCGGCACCGGAGCATCGTGGGCATGACCGAACCCGCACCGGCCGTCGACCTGGCCGGACTCACAAAGACCTTCGGCCGGGTGACCGCCGTCGACGGGCTCGACCTGCGGATCGCCCCCGGTGAGGTGGTGGCGTTCCTCGGCCCCAACGGCGCCGGCAAGACCACCACCGTCGACATGCTGCTCGGGCTGGCCCGCCCGGACGCCGGCACCGTGCGCCTGTTCGGCGGTGAACCGGCCGACGCCGTCCGGCTCGGCCGGGTCGCCGCCGTGATGCAGACCGGCGGCCTGCTCAAGGACCTCACCGTCGCCGAGACGGTACGGATGACAGCGCACTTCTACGGCCACACCCGGCCGGTGGCGGAGGTGCTGGAGCGCGCCGGCATCGCCGGGATCGCCGACCGGGCGGTGGGCAAGTGCTCGGGCGGTCAGCAGCAGCGCCTGCGGTTCGCGCTCGCACTGCTGCCCGACCCGGACCTGATGGTGCTGGACGAGCCGACCACCGGCATGGACGTCGAGGGCCGCCGCGACTTCTGGCAGGCGATCCGGGCCGACGCCCGCTCCGGCCGGACCGTCCTGTTCGCCACCCACTACCTGGACGAGGCCGACGCGTACGCGGACCGGATCGTGCTGATCCGCCAGGGCCGCGTGGTCGCCGACGGCACCACCGCCGAGATCAAGAACCTGGCCGCCGGGCGGGTCGTGCGGGCCACGCTGCCCGGCGCCGACCAGGCCGCGCTCGCCGCGCTGCCGGGCGTGCGGTCGGTCGAGGTACGCGGCGACGTGGTCCTCGTGCACAGCGAGGACTCCGATGTGGTCGCCCGGCACCTGCTGACCCGCACGGACGCCCGGGACCTGGAGATCACCTCACGCAACCTCGAGGACGCCTTCCTCACCCTGACCGCCTCCGCCTGAACCGACCTCGGGGAGTCCTGCCATGACCGCCACGACCTCGTCCACCACCGGCACCCGCGCGGCCGACCGCCGCCCGCCCGCCCTCGGCGGCTTCTGCGCGCCGGTGCTCGGCATCGAGATACGCCGGGTGCTGCGCAACCGCCGTACGCTGCTGTTCATCCTGGTCATGCCGGCCGTGTTCTTCCTGTTGTTCGGGCTGCCCACGCGTGGGGAGAAGTTGGACAACGGGCTGCCGGTCACCGGCTGGATCATGATCAGCCTGGCCGTGTACGCGGCGATGGTCGCCACCACCAGCGCCGGCGCGGCTGTCGCCACCGAACGCGCGCTGGGCTGGAGCCGGCAACTGCGGCTGACACCGCTGCGCCCGGCCGCGTACGTGGCGACGAAGGTCGCCACCGCGATGGTGCTCGGCCTGCTCGGCGTACTCGTCGAGTTCGCCGTCGGCGCCGCCTCCGGGGTCCGGCTGCCCGCGCACGTCTGGGTGGAGTCCGGCCTGACCGCCTGGATCGGCGCGCTCGTGTTCGCCGCCTTCGGGCTGTTCGTCGGCTACCTCGCCCCGGCCGAGAACGTCATGCAGTTCATGGGCCCGGCGCTGGCCATCCTGGCCATGCTGGGTGGCCTGTTCGTCCCGCTGGACCTGCTGCCCGACGTGATGCGGCAGATCGCCGAGTTCACCCCGGTGTACGGGGTCGGTCAGCTCGCGCGGGCGCCGCTGACCGGCACCGGGGTGGACTGGGCGGCGGTGGCGAACGTGACCGCCTGGACCGCGTTCTTCGGACTCGGCGCGGCCCGGCTGTTCCGCCGGGACACCACCCGTGTCTGAGCGGGGTCTAGCGTGGTCGGCGTGACGTCGCCGCCCGGTCCGGCCCGGCCGGTGAACCGCCACTGGCGGTTCACCGGCTGGCTGCTGGCGGCGGTCTGGCTGTTCTTCCTCAACATCCCGTTCACCACCGCACTGGACCAGCCGCAGATGTGGCGGCGGCTGGTCGGGATCGGCTCGCTCGTCGCGTTCGCCGTGGCGTACGTGCTGATCTTCGAATGGGCCCGGGCCCGGCGGCAGCGCAACCTGCCGGTGCCGCCCGGCCGGGCCCGGCTGCTGATCGCCGTGCTGCTCGCGCTCGGACTAGCCGGGATCCCCGGCACCGGCGGCGACTGGCTGACCACACTGGTCTTCGTCGCCGCTGCGGCGGTGTTCCTGCTGCCGTCGGTGGAAGCGCTGGCCGTGGTGGTGCTCGCCGCGGCGGCGCCGCCGGTGACCGCGCGTCTGGTGCCCGGCTGGGAGCACGAGAGCACGCTCGTCTTCGCGGTGCTGCTCGCCTCGTTCGCGATGTTCGGGGTAAGCCGGCTGGCCCAGCGCAACGGCGAACTCCAGGCCGCGCAGCAGGAGATCCGCCGGCTGGCGGTGGCCGAGGAACGCGCCCGCGCCGCCCGGGACCTGCACGACATCCTCGGGCACTCGCTCACCGTGGTGGCGGTCAAGGCCGAGCTGGCCGGCCGGCTGATGGAACTGGACCCGGCCCGCGCCGCCACCGAGATCGCCGACATCGAGCGGCTCGCCCGGGAGGCGCTGGCGGACGTGCGGAGCACCGTCGGGGCGTACCGCGGGGTGGATCTGGCCTCCGAACTGGCCGGCGCTCGGTCGGCGCTGGCCGCCGCGGGGGTCGTCGCGGAGCTGCCGGAGTCGGTGCCGCCGCTGCCGGTGGACCGCGACGAGCTGTTCGGCTGGGCGGTCCGCGAGGGGGTGACCAACGTGGTGCGGCACAGCGGTGCCCGCCGGTGCGTCATCCGGGTGGAACCGTCGGCGGTGGAGGTACGCGACGACGGCCGGGGCCCGGCGGACCAGCGGGGCACGACGGCCGGGCACGGCCTGGCCGGACTGCGGGAACGGGCCCGGCGGCTGGACGCGACGGTGACGGTGGCGCGGCCGGACGACGGGCGTGGTTTCCTGCTCCGGGTGACCGTGCCCGGGGCGGTTGCGGACGGAGGGGCGCGACGGTGACCGAACCGATCAGGCTGCTGCTCGCCGACGACCAGGCGCTGGTCCGGGGCGCGCTCGCCGCGCTGCTGTCGCTGGAACCGGACCTCACAGTGGTGGCCGAGGTGAGCCGCGGCGACGAGGTGGTGCCGGAGGCGCTGCGCACCGGCCCGGACGTGGCGTTGCTCGACGTGGAGATGCCGGGTCTGGACGGGGTGGCCGCGACCGCCGCGCTGCGGGCCGCGCTGCCGTCCTGCCGGGTGCTCGTGGTGACCACGTTCGGGCGTCCCGGCTACCTGCGCCGGGCGATGGAGGCGGGTGCGAACGGCTTCGTCGTCAAGGACACCCCGGCGCGGCAGCTCGCCGACGCGGTCCGCCGGGTGCACGCCGGGCTGCGGGTGGTCGACCCGGCGCTCGCCGCCGAGACGCTCGCCACCGGGCCGAGCCCGCTCACCGAACGGGAGACCGAGGTGCTGCGTACGGCGCGCGGCGGCGGCACGGTGGCCGAGCTGGCGGCGACGCTGCACCTGTCCGAGGGGACCGTCCGCAATCATCTCTCCGCCGCCATCGGCAAGACCGGCGCCCGTAACCGGGCCGACGCGGTGCGGGTGGCCGAGGCCAACGGCTGGCTGCTGGGCTGAGCCCGGTCAGGGCAGGCGGTCGACCACCACGAAGGCGGTGCCCGGCTCGACCTCGGTCAGCAGTAGGCGCTGGGCGCTGCGGGTCAGCCGGATGCAGCCGTTCGTGACGTTCCTGCCGAGCGTCTCGTCGTTGTACCAGCTGTGCAGTCCGATGTGGGCGCCGCGCAGCCCGGTCGGCACCGCGCCGGGGTCGTCGGGGATCGCCCCGAGGGCGAAGATGTCGACGCCGCCGTAGACGGCCTGCGGGGGCGGGGTGCGGCCCAGCACGAACGTACGGCCCAGCGGGGTGAGCTGCCCGGACATGCCGAGGCTGACCGGCCAGGTGCGCATCGCGCGGCCGTCCCGGCTCCAGGTGAGGCGGTGGGTGCGCCGTTCCACCACGATCTGGTCGCGCAGCACCACTGTGGTCCAGCCACCCGACGGCAGCCAGGCGATGGTGCGGTTCGCCGACGGCAGCAGCACCGCCGTCCAGCCGGAGCGGCGGTCGACGATCGGCACGGTGAGCCGTACGCCGCTGATGGTCGGCGCGAGGAACGCCAGCGGGCGGCCGCCCGGTGCGTCGTAGGCGGCCACGTTCCGGTTCGGGCGCAGCCCCTCGCTCAGCGGGCGGGTGTCGGCCGGGTCCGGGTCGGGCGGGAAGCCGCGCGGCGCCGGGTCGTAGGTGACCACCGGCAGGTCGTCCGGCGGCGGCGCGGCGGGCGGCACCGACTCCACCGGCGACGGACTCGGCGCGGCGGTCGTGGCAGGGGGTGCGGCGGCGGGTGGCGTCGCCTGGCGCGCGGGCGCGGCGGTGAGCGCGCGGCCGACCAGCAGCGCGGTGACGAGCAGCAGCGGTACGGCGAGCGCGGCGATCAGCCAGCCGGGAGGCCGGCGCATGGCGAACCGGTCGAACAGCACGAAACCGACTGTAACCGACCGGAAGCCCTCGTACCCGGTACTACGGGTACGAGGGCTTCGCGGTCCGGATGGCTCAGCTCAGCTTCGCGCCGATGTGGATGGCGATCGCGTCGTGGGCGGGGACGTTCGCGGCGAACCAGCCGGACGAGTCCACCGTGATCACCGGCCCGCTGCACGAGCCGTTGCTGAACGTGCCGTGGACGACGTCGCAGTAGCGGCCCGCCGGCAGCCCGGTGTAGTACGAGCGGCCGTTCACCGCGCTGTCCTCGTCGTTTATGGTCAGATATCCCTTGCCGGTACGGCTGAACGCGATGTGCTGGTAGCCGTTGTCGTACCAGTTGGAGACCCCGGCGCCCTCGGTGGCGTTGCGGAAGCCGACCATGTTGGCGATCACCGGCCAGCGGTGCTCGCACTCCCAGCCCGAGTAGCAGGTGACGTTGGTGATCCGGTTGCTGCCGTCGGCGGGCGGGCCCTGGTCCCGGCCGCTGTAGGTGAAGCTCGACATCACCGCCGGGGTGCCGTACGGCCAGGCGAGCATGAACGCGTTGGCGAGCGCGTACGTGCCGCGGTTGCGGTAGGTCAGCACGCCACCCTCGCGCTGGGTGTCGTGGTTGTCGGTGAAGACCACCGCCTTCGCGCTCGACAGGTAGCCCCAGGACTCACCGAAGTTCCTCAGGTACGCCAGCCGCTCGTTGTTGAACATCCGGGCCAGGTCCTTGCCGTACCGGAACTCGTGCACGTCGCCGTTGCCGGTGTACTCGGTCGGCTGGATCGGCTCACCGGCGCCGTAGATGACCTCCTGCACCAGGTATGCGCTGCGGGACAGCTTGGCCTTGATCGCGGCGATGTCGGCCGCCGGCATGTGCTTGCTGCCGTCCAGCCGGAAGCCGTCCACGCCGAGTGAGAGCAGGTCGTTGAGGTACGCGGCCAGCCGGCCGCGCACGTACTCCGACTCGGTCTTGAGGTCGGCGAGGTTGACCAGCTCGCAGTTCTGCACCTCGTACCGGTCGTTGTAGTTGGCGATGTCGTTGTTGCCGTTGCGGCCGCAGTAGTGGAAGTCCTGCGCCGAGTAGACGCCCGGGTAGTTGTAGTGGCCGTACGACGAGCCGGCCCAGCCGGTGCCGCCGTTCTCCTGGCCGGACATGTGGTTGACCACGGCGTCGACGATCACCTTGACGCCCGCGGCGTGGCAGGTGTTCACCATGGACTGGAACTGCGCCCGGGTGCCCTTGCGGGACTCGATCCGATAGCTGACCGGCTGGTACGACACCCACCACGGGCTGCTGTTGACGTGCTCCTGCGGCGGGGACACCTGAACGTAGCCGTAGCCCTTCGGGCCCAGGGTGCTGGTGCACTCGGCGGCGACCGAGGTCCAGTTCCACTCGAAGAGCTGGACGATGACCTTCTTGGCGCCGGGGGTGGCGGCGGCGGCCGGGGGTGCCGCCGCGGTGAGGGGAACGAGCAGGCTCGCGGCCAGGCTCAGGGCGAGCGCCGCGGCGCGGCATCGGCGTCGATGCATCAGGACTCCTGCGGGGTGCGGGGGATGCGGGGGAGTGGAGCCTGTATCAGTGCCGGCTTCTTGCAACCGGACTGAAATTTTGCGGCAAGGTTACGAGCCTGTTGCAAAGTCTGTCAACGCATGGGCATCCGTCGTTGCGTCAGGCGCTACACGCGCGTCCGGTCCGGACGGTTCGAGAAACCGGCCGAGAAATTCGCCACCGGAGGTGATCCGTCCGCGCCGTCCCTCCGTACCTGAGTGGGGAGCAGGGTCGGCCGGTGGGGGCGCCGCCGCGAGACGATCGAGGAGCAGATGGCCCGGGCACAGCAGAACGAGAAGGCGACGACCGTCCGGACCACCAGCACCAGCCGTGGTGCCCGGACGATGTCGAAGTCCGCGATGGTGGCGCTGACCGCCTCCGCGCTCGGCCTCGCGTGGGCCGGTGTGGAGCTGGCCGGCGCCGGCGGCGTCATGTACTCGTACGGATTCTTCTTCACCGAGTTCTTCGCCGGGGTGGTCGCCCTGGTCTCGCTCAGCATCACCGTGATGCTGGGCCTGCTCGCCACCGACCGCCTGGTGCTGCTCATCCGGCACCGCGTGCTGCTCCAGTCGGCGCACCGGGCCACCGGCGTGCTCGGCGTGGCCGGACTGGTCTTCCACGTCATCACCAAGGTCGCGATCGGCCGGGCCGGGCCGACCGACGCGGTGGTGCCGTTCCTCAGCGGCAGCGGCCTCTACGTCGGACTGGGCACCGTCGCCGCGCTGCTGATGGTGGGCGTGCTCTGGACCGGGCTGGTCCGGGTCCGGTTCGCCGGCGTCGGTCCGAAGTGGTTCTGGCGCGGACTGCACTCGACGGCGTACGTGTCCTGGCCGTTCGCGCTCGTACACGGCCTCAACGCCGGCCGGCCCGCCGCCGGCTGGGTGGTGCTGAGCTACCTCGCCTGCGTGGTGCTCGTGGTGATGGCGTTGCTGGTGCGCGTCTCGGTCCACCTCGGCAAGCGCAGCCGCGAGCAGCACCAGGCCGTCGCGCTCAACAAGGCGATGGCCGGCAAGGGCGAGGAGCGTACCGGCGTGTTCGCCGCGCTCACCCGCAAGAAGGCCGCCGACAAGGAGGACAAGGGCGCCGGCCGGGGCCGCTGGGCCGAGGCGAGCGCCACCTGGACCGCCCCGGCCGGCACCGCCCGGCGGCGCGACCCGGAGCGGTTCGCCGTACCCGTGGTGCCGGAACCCGGGTCGCTGCGCGAACCGGTCCGCGCAGCAGCCGCCCGCCGCCGCGACGAGGAGCGCGAGCCCGTCGCCCGCGCCCGCGACGAGGAGGTGGCGCCGGCCCGCCGGACCGGCGGCGAACGGCCCCGCCGCCGTCGCCGCGACGACGAGGAACGCGTGACCCGCCGCTCCCGGACCGAGGAGCGGGTGAGCCGCCGCTCCCGCGACGACGAGGACCTGGTGGCCCGGTACTCGGCGCCGCCGGAGAGCGGCGGCCGGCACTCGGCGCCGCCGGACACCGGTGGCCGCCACTCCGCGCCCCCGGACAGCGGCCGGTACGCCACCGCGGCCGAGGTGGCCCGCTACTCCGCGCCGCCGCGCGCCACCGACGAGCCGGAGGAGCCGTGGGACAGCCCGCGCCGCTGGGAGACCCGCCCGGTCCCCGGTGAGCCGATCTCGGCCGGCCCGATCTCCGGCACCCCCCTCTCGGCCGAACCGCTCAGCGGATCCGGCCGCCGCTACCGCGACGAGGAGGACGTGCCGGAGGAGCCGGACTACTGGCGCCCGCCGGCCCGCTACGCCGCCGACGAGGCGTTCGTCGACGACACCCCGACGCTCGTCGACCTCGCCTCCCGCCGGGCGATGCGCGCGGGCAAGGAGAGCCGGTCCGGCCGCCGCAAGCGGGCCGACGCGGACGCGGTCGACGGCGCGTACTGGGCCGGGCTGCGGGGTGAGGCGCGGTGACGCGTACGACCGTCCCGCCGGTCGCCTGTGTCGGCGAGCCCCGCCTGACCGCCGGGTTCGCCGAGTTCGGCCGGCTCGACCTGCTCGCCCACGAGGAGGTGCACGGCCCGATCGGCCCGATGGAACCGGCCGCGCTGCTGCGGCTCGCCGAAGCCATCGACCTCAAGGGCAAGGGCGGCGCGGGTTTCCCGTTCGCCCGCAAGCTGCGCGCCGTGCTGGAGTCCTGCGAGCGGCAGGACCTCGGCGCCGTGGTGGTGGTGAACGCCACCGAGGGGGAGCCGGCGAGCTGGAAGGACAAGGTGCTGCTCACCCGCGCCCCGCACCTCATCCTGGACGGCGCCGCGCTCGCCGCGTTCGCGCTCGACGCCGAGGAGATCGTGATCGGGGTCGCCGACGACGACGTGGGCCGGCCCTCGCTGACCGAGGCGCTGCGGGAACGGCGGATGCCGGTGCCCACCACGATCGTCACCGTGCCGCACCGGTTCATCTCCGGTGAGGGCGGCGCGCTCGTCAACGGCATCAACGGCCTGCCGCACATCCCGCCCGGCACGAAGAAGCGCTCCAGCGACTCCGGCGTCGGCGGGCTGCCCACGCTGCTGTCGAACGCCGAGACGTACTCCCAGCTCGCCGTCGCCGCCCGGATCGGCCCGTACGAGTACGCCGCCCTCGGCACCGACGACGAGCCGGGCACCGTGCTGCTCACCGTCACCGGGTCGGCGAAGCGCCCCGCCGTGGTGGAGTGCGCCGCCGGCACCCCGCTGCGCGAGATCCTCGACCTGTGCGAGGTGCCGCCCGGCCCGGGCATCCTGATGGGCGGCTACCACGGCAAGTGGATCACCGCGGCGGCCGCCGAGCGGGCCGAGGTGTCCCGCAAGGGGCTCACCGCCGTGGGCGGCACGCTCGGCGCCGGCATCATCGTGCCGCTCGGTGCCGACACCTGCCCGCTCGGCGAGGCCGCGCAGGTGGTGCGCTACCTCGCGGGCGAGTCCGCCGGGCAGTGCGGCCCGTGCAAGATGGGCCTGCCCGACCTGGCCCGCTCGGTCGACCTCGCGGTCTCCGGCAGCGCACCGGTCGAACTGGTCCGGGCCGCGGCCGGCGACGTCAAGGGACGCGGCGCGTGCAGCCACCCGGACGGCACCGCCCGGTTCGCACTGTCCGCGATGGAGGTGTTCGCCGACGACCTGCGGCTGCACGCCACCGGCGAGGGCTGCGGAAAACGGGTCAAGGGCATGATGGGCCTGCCCGGCGCGCCCGACGCCAACCCGCAGAAGCTCACCCTGGACTGGTCGCGCTGCGACGGTCACGGACTCTGCGCGCACGTGGTGCCGGACTTCATCCGGCTCGACGGCAACGGCTACCCGGCGTTCCCGCCCACCCCGGTGCCGACGTGGCTGCGTGAGGGCGCGCTCAAGGCGGTAAAGGTCTGTCCCGAACTCGCGCTCCGCCTCGTCCGGGCCGAGTAGAACCAGGAGCCGCCGATGCGTACCGCCGTTCGTGTCACAGCCGCCGCCCTGCTGGCCGCCACGCTCGCCGCCGTGACCGCCTGCGCCGCCGGGCCTGAGCCCGGCGCGCGGGACGCAGCGGTCGCCCCGGCGCCCCCGGCCGCCGCCTCCCCGTCCGGGTCGGCATCCGCACCGGCGTCCGCGTCACCGGCCGTGGTGCCGGCCGCGCTGTCGTTCACCGGCAAGACCCTCGACGGTACGGCGTTCGACGCCGCCGCCCTGGCCGGGCGGCCGGTAGTGCTCTGGTTCTGGGCGCCCTGGTGCGCCACCTGCGCCAGCCAGGCGTGGACGGTGGCCGAGATCGCCCCCGCCTACCGCGACACCGTCCCCATCGTCGGCGTCGCCGGACTCGGCGAGCAGAAGGCCATGAAGTCGTTCGTCAGCGAGTTCGACCTGGCCGGCACGACACAGATCGACGACCGGGCGGGCGCGCTGTGGCGCCGGTTCAAGGTGGCCGAGCAGAGCACGTTCGTCGTCCTGGACCGCACCGGCCGGGTCGTCCACCAGGGATTCCTGGACGGCGAGGCGTTGACCCGGCAGGTCGAGACGCTGGCCCGGGGATGACCGGCGCGCTGCTGCTCGCCCTGACCGCGGGCATGCTCGGCGCGGTCAACCCGTGCGGCTTCGCGATGCTGCCCGCGTACCTGTCGTTGCTGGTGGCCGGCCCCGACGGCGGGCGCGGCACGGTCGGCCGCGCGCTCACCGCGACGGCCGGGCTCACTCTCGGGTACGTGCTGGTGTTCGGCGCGTTCGGGCTGGCCCTGGCACCGGCGGCGGACTGGCTGCGGCCCCGGTTGCCGTGGCTGACGCTGACGCTCGGCGTGCTGCTGGCACTGGCCGGATGCTGGCTGCTCACCGGCCGGCGGCTGCCCGCGCCGCGCCCGTTGCGCGTCGCGCCCCGGCTCACCCGCACCTGGCCGTCCACGGTGCTCTTCGGTGCGGCGTACGCGCTCACGTCGCTGACCTGCGCGATCGCGCCGTTCCTGGCGATCGTGGTGACCAGCCTGCGGGCCGGGTCGCCGCTGCGCGGGCTGGCGCTGTTCGGGGCGTACGCGCTGGGGATGGCGCTCGTGGTCGGCGTGGCCGCGCTCGCCGTGGCGCTGCTGCGCGGCCGGGTCGTGGCGCTGCTGCGCGGCGCGGGCGCGTGGGTGCCGCGGCTGAGCGGCCTGGTGCTGCTGGTCGCGGGCGGCTACGTCGCCTGGTACGGCTGGTACGAGGTACGCCTCGCCCAGGGCCGCTACGACGCCTTCACCGACCCGGTCATCCGCACCGCCGCCCGCATCCAGCAGTCGTTGGTGAGCGCCGTCGACACGCTGGGCCCCGCCGTCCTCGCGGCGCTGCTCCTGCTCCTCCTCGCCGCCCTCACCCGCCCCCGCCCCCGCCCTCGCTCCCGCGATCTTGCAGTTGGCGCCCGGGCAGAAGGGGTGAAGCGGACTTCTCGCGGGCCGGAAGTGCAAGATCGCGGGGGAGCGGCGGGGGCGGGGGAGCGGGTCAGCGCGCGGTGAGGCGGTCGGTGCCGAGCTTGTCGCGGAGGACCTCCGGGACCACCACCGAGCCGTCGGGCTGCTGGCACTGCTCCAGGATGGCCGGGAACAGGCGGCTGGTGGCCAGCGCCGAACCGTTGAGCGTGTGCACGAAACGGGTCTGCTTCGCGCCCGGCTCGCGGTAGCGGATCGCCGCCCGGCGCGCCTGGTAGTCGCCGGCCCAGGAGACCGACGACACCTCCTTGTACTTGCCGGTGCTCGGCATCCACACCTCGACGTCGAGCGTCTTCTTCATCGAGGCGCTCGCGTCACCGGCGGCGAGCAGGCTGGTCTGGAAGTGCAGACCGAGCTTGCCGACCAGGCCCTCGACGTGCCCGACCATCGCCTCCAGCGCCTCGCCCGCCTGCTCCGGCAGCGTGAACTGGAAGATCTCCACCTTGTTGAACTGGTGGCCGCGTACGGTGCCCCGCTCGTCGGAGTGCGAACCGGCCGCCTCGCGCCGGTAGCACGGCGTGTACGCGAACGCCTTCAACGGCAGCTTCGGCGTCTCCAGGATCTCGTCCTGGTACGCGCCGAGGATCGCCGTCTCCGCCGTGGGCAGCAGGAACTGGCCGCGCGAGGACGACTGCTTGTCGATGTGGTAGACGTCGTCGTGGAACTTCGGGAACTGCCCGGCGGCGAAACCGGCGCTGTCCAGCAGCAGGTGCGGCGGGAGCAGGAACTCGTAGCCGGCCTGGATGTTCTGCTCGATCAACCAGTTCACCAGCGCCCACTCCAGCCGGGCGCCGAGACCGGTGTACATCCAGAAGCCCGAGCCGCCGAGCTTCACGCCCCGCTCGTGGTCGACCAGGCCGAGCGCGCGGCTCAGCTCCACGTGGTCGCGTACCTTCTCGATGGCCGGCGCCTCGCCGAACGTGCGCACCACCCGGTTGGCCTCCTTGCCGCCGGGGACCACGTCGTCGGCGGGCAGGTTCGGCAGCTCGCTCATCGCCGAGCGGAGCCGGGACTGCACCTCGTCGAGCTGGGACTCCAGCTCCGCGAGCTGCTTGCGCTCGGCCTCCGGGGCGACCGGCTGCGGCGTGCCGCCGGACCGTTTCGCCTCCGCGTACGCGCGCGCCTCGGCCTTGCGGCGCTGCCGCTCGGCGTCGATCTCCGTGATCAGGGCGCGTCGTTCCTGGTCGAGCCGCTGGATGTCGTCCAGCGCCCGGGTGACCTCGGCGGGATCCAGACGCTTCGCCAGCGCGGTCGCCACCGCCTCGCGATCCTTCCGGATCAACTCCATGTCGAGCATGCTGCTCGTACGCCTCCGTCCAGGCAGTCAGGTGGGACCTCCAGATGCTACCGTCGCGCCCCCGCCGCCCCGGCCCGGCCCGCGCAGCCCGCCGCCTCGAGGCCCTTTCCGGTGACGGAGTGTGGTGGTTCAGCCGTCGACGGGGCGTGCTCACGTTCCGTGATGGTGCTCCGGTGCCCGTGCGGCCTCGCTGCGAATCGTCAGCCCGCTGACCTGGTCAACCTCGCGGCTCCGCTCTCCGGCGGACATGCCTCTCCGGCGACTTTGCTCTGCAGCCACCGACGCGGCGTTCGACGGAGCGTCAGCGTCGCGCGGATGGCTGCAGAGCAAAGTGCGCAAGGGGTGAAGCACGCGGGAGGGCAGCGGCGTCACGCACGGTCACGGATCGCTGTCGCTATGCGGGTGCCGGCACCGGTGAGCGCGCACCGTCAGAGGCGTACCGGCATCAGGACCGAGAAGGCGTGCGCGTCGTCGGGCCGCCGCACGGCCAGCGGGGCGATCGGGCCGTCCAGCTCCAGCACGAGCTGGCCGTCGCCGGACCCCAGGGCGTCCAGCAGGTACTCCCGGTTGACCGCCACGCGAAGCGCATCCGCGCCGCCGCCCGCGCCGTTCGGGTCGACCAGGCGCAGCTCGCCGCGGCCGTCCAGACCGAGCGCCACCACCTCGTGCTCGGCGCCCTCGTGCGCGCGGTGACAGACCGGGACGCCGTCGGCGGTGAGCGCCGCCCGCAGCGCCGCGCCGTCGAACGGGATCCGGTACGCGGGTACGTCGCCGAGCTGCGCCCGCAGCAGCCGCCGGTAGTCGGGGAAGTCGTACGGCAGCGGCACCGCGGTGAGCGGCCGGCCCGCCACCGTGACGGTCACCCGGTCGGTGGCGACGACGACGTCGGCGGATTCGGCGCCGTCGGCGTCCAGCAGCGCGCGGAGGTCGTCCACAAATGCGACCGGCAGCAGCGCGCTCACCGGCGGGCCGTCGACGGTGCCGCCGACCCGGGCCACTGCCAGCCGGTGCCGGTCGGTGGCGACCAGCCGGACACCGTCCGGCTCGACCTCTACGAGCACGCCGGACAGGACCGGCAGGCCGGGGTCGGCGCCGACGGCGAAGCGTACGGCGTCCACGGCGGCGGCGAGGTCGGTGCGGGACAGCACGAGGCGGGTGGTCACGATGGTCTCCTCCGGGTCGATCAGGCTACGGATCCGGGAGAGTTCGCGACGCGCGTCGGCCAGGCCGTCCTCCAGGCGGCGCAGGTGCGCGTCCAGCAGCCGGTGCACCTCGGCCGGCCGGTGCCGGTTCCGCAGCGCCTCGGCGATGCCAGTCAGCGGCATCCCGACCCGGCGCAGCCCGGCCACCAGGCGGGCCGGGCCCACCTGCTCCTCGGTGTACCAGCGGTAGCCGGTCACCGGGTCCACCCGGGCGGGGGCCAGCACCCCGGAACGGTCGTAGAACCGCAGTGCGCTGACCGTCAACCCGCTGGCCCGGGCCAGTTCGCCGATGCTGCGAAGCTCGCTCTCCACAGCCGTCATCCTGTGACCTCAAGCGGGTCGAGGGTCAACCTCACGCCGGCAGCGTGCGGAACGTGATGCCCGCTCGTACCAGCCGGTCCAGCAGCGCGTCACCCATAGCCGCAACCGGCGTGACCTGCCCGGCGGTCTCCGGCAGGTCGTCGAAGGCCAGGCAGAGTGCCGACTCGGCCAGCATCTTGGCCGTCTCGTCGTAACCCGGGTCGCCGCCGGCCACCTCGGTCACCACCCGCCGGCCGCCGCCGGTGCCCACGAACCGCACCCGGAACCACGACCTGGCCCGCTGCTCGGCGGTCGGCCCCTGCCCGGAGGCGAGCCGCCCGAGCAGCCACCGCCGCGTCGGCGCCACCTTCACCAGCCCCACCACACCGGCCAGCCCGACGCCCGCGACCAGCACCGTGGGCAGCCGCTTCATCGCCGCGAAGTGCCGGTAGCGGAAGTCCGGGCCGTACTCCGGGCGGGCCGCCGCGGATCGGCGGACCACCTGCGGGTCGATGGTGGGCAGCGGCACCGCCCACTGGCCGAACTCGCGTACCCGGCCGACCTTGCCCGGGACCGCGCGGACCCGGCGTCCCTCCGGGCCGGGCTCCATCGCCCGGCGGGCCCGCGCCGCGCGGCTCATCTCACCGGTACGGGAGAACGCGGTGAGCGCCGAGTGGTACGTCCCGGCGGAGAACCGGCCACCGGCCCGGACGTACCCGTCCACGGCGATCGGCCCGTCGGCCGGCAGTTGCTTGACCGTGTACCAGACGCCCAGGTCGTGCGGGATCGAGTCGAAGCCGCAGGCGTGCACCAGGCGTGCCCCGGTGCGCACCGCCTCGGCGTGGTGCCGCACGTACATCCGGTCCACGAACTCCGGCTCGCCGGTGATGTCGAGGTAGTCGGTGCCGGCCGCGGCGCATGCGGCGACCAGCGGCTCGCCGTGGTGCACGTACGGGCCGACGGTCGTGGCGACCACCCGGGCGCTCTGCGCCACCGCGCGCAGCGACGCCGGGTCGGTCACGTCGGCGGTGAGCAGCGGCAGCTCGGCCAGGGCCGGGTCGATCGCGGCCAGCCGGTCCCGTACCGCTGCGAGCTTGTCCGGGTTACGCCCGGCGAGGGCCCAGCGCAGCCGGTCCGGCGCGTGCCGGGCCAGGTATTCGGCGGTCAGCCCGCCGGTGAAGCCGGTGGCGCCGAACAGGACGAGGTCGTACGGACGGTCTGCGCGCATCCGCCGAGTGTGCCATCCACGGCGCTCACCTTCACGGTGTGAAGACCACCCGGACGCAGCCGTCGGCCCGGTCCCGGAACAACGCGTACCCCTCGGCGCCGCGCTCCAGCGGCATCCGGTGCGTGGCCAGGTGCTCGGTGACCAGCTCGTCGCGGGCCATCCGTTCCAGCAGCGCCGGGATCGCGGCACCGCCCCGGCGCCGGGCGGCGCGGACGGTGAGCCCCTTGTCGGCGAACGCGCCGAGCGGGACCCGGTCCACGAAACCGGGCCGGGCGCCGAGCACCACCACCACGCCGCCCTTACGGCAGGCGTGCACCGCGTCGCGCAGCGCCGCCCCGCCGTCCGGCTCGGCCACCGGCCACCGGCCCGGCGCGGCCGGCACCCCGGAGGCGTCGACGCACACGTCCGGGCCCCGGCCGCCGCTGCGTTCGCGCAGCTCGGCGAGCACGTCCACGTACCTGTGGTTGAGCGCCTCCACGCCGTCGTGCCCGGTGACCATCCGCAGCCGGTCGTCCCGGTCGTCGACCACCACCACCCGGTCCGCGCCCCGGGCCACCGCCGCGTCGGCGGTGAGCTGACCGACCGCGCCCGCACCCCACACCGCCACCACGTCGCCGGGGGCGACCTCGCCCAGCTCGGCGCCGTACCAGCCGGCCGGCGCGGCGTCGGCGGCGAACACCGCCCGCTCGTCGCTCACCGACTCCGGCACGGCGAACGCGCCCACATCGGCGTACGGCACCCGCACGTACTCGGCGTGACCACCGGGGAAGCCGCCCAGCCGGGCCGGGCGGCCGTAACCCCCGGCGGGCGGCTGCCCCCACTCCGGCTCGGCCGCCACGCCGCTCGTACCGTTGTCGCAGCACGCCGGCAGCCCCTGCCGGCAGAACCAGCACGCACCGCAGGCGACCGCCGCGCCCACCACCACCCGGTCGGCGACCCGGTGCCGGCGTACCTCCGGCCCGACCTCGACCACGTCGCCGAGGAACTCGCGTCCGAGCACCTCTCCGGCGGACGCCTCGGGCACCTGCCCATCGAGAAGCGGCAGGTCCGCGCCGCACGTCGTGCTGCGCCGGACCCGGACGATCATGTCCTGGGCGTTGCGCAGCTCCGGATCCGGGACGCGGCGCACCTCCACCAGGCCGGTACCGGCCCAGCACAGCGCCCTCACGTCGCGCTCCCCGGCCGGTCCAGCGGCGAACGGTCCGCCCGCAGCACCTCGCCGGTCTCCAGCAGTTGCTTGGTCTGCCGCAGCACGTGGCGCAGGAACCGGCCCGGGTCGTCGCCGACCAGGTGGGCGGCGAACCCCGGGAGCGTGCACTCCCCGCCCAGCGGGCGGACCGCCAGCTCCGTACCGCGCCCGCCGGGAGCCGGACGGGCCCACAGCTCGACCGCGCCTTCGAGGCGGCGCAGCGGCTCGGGCCACCGCCCGGCCGGGAGCACCTGCTCGGGCGCCCCGGCGATCGTCACCACCTGCCACCGGCCCGGCCGTGGATCGGCGCCGGACCGCCGTACCCGGCGGCGGGCCAGCACCCGCGCGCCCGCCGGAGCCAGCACCCGTGCCCCCGCCAGCGCCAGCGCGCCCGCCGCGAGCCGTCTGCTCCGCGCCACCTGACCTCCCGCCGTCCCGAGGGCGCCGACACCCGGCCGCCGCTCCGCGTGCCTACAGGGTGCGCGGCGCCCGGGTGAGCGGGGTTCGCCCGGAAGGGGTGAACCGGCGCGGTGCGGGTAACCGCTGCCCGCACCGACGGGGGGAGGGACGCATGCCGGAGGAGGCAGACCAGGTCGTCACCGCACCGAGCGGCACAAGCGACATCACCGGTACGCCCGATCTGCTCACCACCGGCCTCGATTCGCCCGATGTCGCCGGTGGTGCGCTGCCGGGTGGCCCGCCGCTGCTGGCGTCCCGGTTGACGCCGCCCGTGCCGCCGGAGCCGGTCCTGCTGCGTCCGCGGCTGCTCGACCGGCTGGAACAGGGCGCGTCCGGCCCGGTGACGCTCGTCTGCGCGCCGGCCGGCTGGGGCAAGACGACGCTGCTGTCGACGTGGGCGCAGGGGGAGCGGGCCGGGCCGGCCCCGGCCTGGGTGACGGTGGCCGAGGGGGAGACCACCCGGCGGCTCTGGGGCTACCTCGCGGCGGCCCTGCGCACCGCCGCCGCCGACGACCCGGACGACGGGCCGCCGCCGGTGCCGGACGGGCCGCCCCGGCCCGAGCAGCTCGAAACGCTCGCCGCCGCGCTCGCCGCCCGGGAGCGGCCCGTGCTGCTGGTCCTGGACGACCTGCACCGGGTCACCGACCCGGCCGCCCTGACCGGGCTGGAGTTCCTGCTCCGGCACTCCGACGGCCGGTTGCGGCTGGTGGCCGGCGGGCGTGGCGAACCACCGCTGGCGCTGCACCGCTGGCGGCTGGCCGGTGAGCTGACCGTGATCGGCGCCGACGACCTGGCGTTCACCGCCGACGAGGTGGCCGACCTGCTCGTCGCGCACGGCGTGGCCGTACCCGCCCCGGCCGTGGCCCGCCTGGCCGAGCGCACCACCGGCTGGCCGGCCGGGCTGCGCTTCGCCGCGCTCGCGCTCGGCGACGCCGCCGACCCGGCCCGCGCGGTGGAACGGTTCGCCGGTGACCAGCCGGACGTCGCCGCGTACCTGCGGGACGAGGTGCTGGCCCCGCTGGAACCGGCGACCCGCGACGTCCTGCGCCGGGTGGCGGTGGCCGTCGCGGTCCACGCCGACCTGGCCGCCGCGCTGACCGGGCGGCCCGACGCCGGGCACCTGCTCGCCGAGGCGGCCCGGGAGGGCGGTTTCCTGCACCGGGACGGCGGCAGCCCGCAGTGGTACCGGCCGCACCCGCTGCTGGCCGACGTGTTGCGCGACGAGCTGGACCGGCTGCCCGCCGACGAGGTGCGGGAGCTGCACCGGCGCGCCGCCGGGTGGTACGGCACCCATGACCGTCCGGCCGAGGCACTGCGGCACGCGCTTCTCGCCGGTGCGTGGGCCGACGCCACCGACCTGCTCGTCACCCGCTGGCCCGAGCTGGCACCGGACGAACCGGCCGCCGTACCCGCCCCACCCGAGCCGCCCGCCGAGGCGATCCGCCGGGATCCGGAGCTGGCGCTGGCCGCCGCCGCCGAGCGGGCGTACGCCGGGGATCGGGCCGCCGCCGACGTGCAGCTGCGGCGTGCGCTGGCCGCCGCCGCCGACCTGCCCGCGCCGCGCCGCGACCGGTTCGGCCGGCTGGCCGCCGCCGTGGAGCTGAGCCTCGCCCGGCTCGGCGGCGACCACGAGGAGGTACGCCGGGCCGCCGACCGCCTGCTCGCCACTGCGTCCGGCCCGCCCGCCGACGCGGGAGCCGATCCGCGCGCCGGGGCGGCCGAGCGGGACGACGTGCGCGCGGTGGCCGGTGCCGCGCACGGGCTGGCCGCGCTGGCCGAGGGGGAGCTGTCCACCGCCCGGGACCGGTTCGCCACGGCGCGGGAGGCGGCGCGGCGGGCCGGGCGGCCGCGTACCGAACTGCTCTGCGTCAGCCGCTCGGCGCTGCTGGAGGCGGCCCGGGGCGCGCTGCGGGCCGCCGAGGAACTGGCCCGGGAGGCGCTGGCGATGCCGCCGTGTCAGGGCTGGTCGTCCCGGTCCGACTGCGGTTACGCGTACCTGGCGCTGGCGATCGTGGACTGGCAGCGGGACCGGCCGGCGGAGGCCACGGCCCACCTGGCGCTCGCCGGGCCGGCCGGCGCGGAGCCGGGCGGCGCGGCGCTCACCGCGCTGTGCCGGGCCGGGCTGCTCGCCGACGGCGGGGATCCGGGCGGCGCGCTGCGCACGCTCGCCGAGGCGCGGACCGCCGCGCCCGGCCCGCAGCTGGGCGCGTGGCTCGCCGCCGACGAGGCACAGGTACGCGCCGTCGTCGGTGACGTCGACGGCGCCCGGTCGCTGCTCGACGCGGCGGGCGACGGGCCGGCGCCGGCGCTGGCGGACGCCCGGCTGCGGTTGCGCGCCGGTGACGCCCGTGCGGCCGAGCGGGCCCTGCCCGACTGGACCGGGCCCGGCGCGGCGGACTGGCCGCTGCCGGTGCGGCTGGGCGCCGGGTTGCTCGACGCGGCGCTCGCCGACGCCTCCGGTGACTCCCGGCGCGCCGGGCGGCTGCTGGAGGAGGTGCTGGCGCTCGCCGAGCCGGACGGCTTCCGGCGCGTCTTCACCCGCGCCGACCCGGGGGTACGGGATCTGCTCGCCGCGCGCCTGGATTCCGGCACCGCGTACTGGGCCACGGTGAGCGAGCTGGTGCGCGGCGTGGACGCGCAACCGGTGGCCGCGACCGCCGACGGTCCGGCCCGGACGCTCGACGAGCCGCTCACCGAGCGGGAGCTGACCATCCTGCGCTATCTCCAGAGCATCCTGTCCAACGTGGAGATCGCCGCCGAGCTGTCCCTGTCGGTGAACACGGTGAAGACGCACGTGCGCAACATCTACCGCAAGCTCGACGCGACCCGCCGGCGTGACGCCGTCCGGCGGGCGCGCGAGCTGCGGCTGATCTGACCGTCAGCCGTCGTCGGTGGCGGCGTCCACCACCGCCAGCAGTTCGGCCAGGTCGTAGCCGCCGTCGTGCCGGACGTCGTTGACGAACAACGTCGGCGTGCCGTTGACGCCGCTGCGGATGCCGCCGACGAAGTCCTGCCGGACCCGGTCGGCGTACTCCTGCCGGCCGACCTCCGCGGCGATCTCCTCCGGCGACAGGCCGATCTGCTCGACGCCCAGCGACAGGTGCACCGGGTCGAGCTGGTCCTGGTGCTGGTAGAGCCAGTCGTACATGTCCCAGAACCGGCCCCGGGCGGCGGCGGCCTCGGCGGTCTCCGCGGCGCTCTCCGCGTACGGGTGGACGTTGGTGATCGGGAAGTGCCGGTACGCCAGCCGGACCGTGTCGGCCCGCTGGCGCAGCACCTCGGCCAGGTTCGGGTACGCGGCGCCGCAGAACCGGCACTGGAAGTCGCCGTACTCGACGATGGTGACCGGCGCGTCCACCGGCCCGCGGACATGGTCGCGGTCGGTCACCGGGATCCGCAGCCGCGCGGTGGTGACCTGAAGTGGCGTGGTCATCGGGCACTCACCCGCCGATCCGCGTCCAGCCGTGCCAGCGCGTCGAGGATGCCGTCCACACCCGGGTTGACCTCGGGCGGGGACAGGTGGCTCCAGGCCACCCGGCCGTCCGGGCCGATCACCACGAGCGCCCGGTCCGACTGCCCGTGCGGCGCGTACGCGCCGTACCGGCGTGACACCTCACCCTTGGGCTCGAAGTCGGCGAGCAGCGGGAACCGGATGCCCCGGCTCTCGGCGAACGCCCGGTGCGAGTCGACGCTGTCCACCGAGATGCCCAGCAGCACCGCGTCGTACCGCTCCAGCTCGGGCAGGGCGGCCTGGTACAGGGTCATCTGCTCGCCGCACACAGGTGACCAGTCCGCGGGGTAGAACGCCAGCACCACGGGACGGCCCCGGAACTGCCCGGGGCCCACCTCGCGTCCGTCCGGCGCCGCCGGCAGCGTGAACCCTGGCGCGTCCGTGCCCGGTGTGATCAGCCCGTTCGGATCACTCATGCCGCCCACGATGCCCGCGGCCCGGGTGAGGCGGGCTCACCCGGGCGGGGTGGTTCCCGTCAGCGCACGGCGAGGTGGTTGCGCACCTCCCGGATGCCTGGTGCGTTCCACACCACCCGCTCGATCTCCTCGCGTTCGCCGGGCGAGTGGACCCGCCCGTCCAGCAGCACCGTGTCGCCGTGCACCCGCACGTCGACCTCCTCGGCCTCGGTGGCGCGGTTGCGGGCCAGCGCGTCCACGATCCGCTCGGCCAGGTCACCGCCGTCGGCGCGCACCGCGGGGCGTACCGCGATGCCGTTGCTCACCCCGCACACGCCGGTGAGCCGGGCGACCGAGCGTTCGGCGGCCCGCCGCTGGTACTCCCACTCGACCTCGCCGTGCAGCGTGACCCAGCCGTCGGCCACCGTCACCTGCAACGCCTCGATCGGCACGAACGCGTCCCACTCCAGCGCCCGTACGGCCGCGACGGCGATCTCCGGGTCCTCCCGCCCGGCCGCGGTGTCGATCCGGACGGCGAGGTCGTTGGCGACCGCGCGGACCCGGGCGACCCGGTGCGCGGCCCGCTCGGCGGCCCACTTCTTGGCGTAGCTGTCGACCCGGCCGGTGAGCGTCACCACGCCCTCGGTGACGGTCACCCCGATCTCGTCCGCGCCGACCCGCGGTTCCCAGGTCAGCTCGTCGAGCACGGCGGACTGGATGTCCCGGTCGGTACGGGTGATCGTGTCGGTGGTCATCCGGCTCTCCCTCCCGTCGATCGCGGCACGGGCACGTGGTCCCGCACCCGCTATCCTGCGCGCGTCCCGGGTGAGCGGCCCTCGCCCGGTCCGGGTGAGGCAGCACGACGGCCGCCCCGGAACCTCCCGGGGCGGCCGTCGTCGAGTCGTACGGGCGGGTCAGCCGTCCAGGCCGGCGGGCGAGTTCGGCCGGTCCACGTCCACGAACTCGATCTCCTCGGCGGCGCGGTCCCGGCTGCCGGCAGCGCGCGCCGCGGTGCCGGCGGCCCAGCCGATCGCCGCGCCGGTGAGCGCCGCCGCGATCAGCAGCGTCCAGGGCAGGGCGGGCCGGCGGCCGGCGAGCGCGTCGAACGCGAGGGACGCTCGGCGGCGTGCCTCGTCGGCGGCGGAACCGACCAGGTCGGTGGCGTCGTCGGCCAGGCCGGAGGAGCTGCGGCGGGCGGTCCGGGTGGCGTCGCGCACGCTGTCACCGGCGGAACCGACGGCGGAGAGCAGGTTCTGCCACGCCTGGTCGGCGACCCGCTCGGCCTTGCCCCGGCGGTCCAGCAGGTTGGATCCGAACATCGTTCTACCTCCTCGGGTGCCGAAGGCCGGCGGCCACTTCGGACTCCGGTGTCCATCCGGCGGGTTCACTGTCTCGGGCAGTGCCCCACCGGCGCACGCGGCAAACCCACGGGGTGGTGCCGGGCCGTGAGCAGCGAACGGGACGAACCACCCGAACGCGCCGGGACCGGTGCCGACGGGACGTGCGTGCGCCAGCTACCCTGGTCGGCGGATCGGCGGGCCCGCCCGGTCGCACGGTTGGCCGCGGCCCGCCGTACAGGGGAAACTGGAACCCGGAGGTCCGGATTGGGTACGCCCAGGTGTGCCCAGTTCGCGAATTGCTCATCCCGGGGGGTGGCGACCGGGCCGTTGGAGGAATACTCTCGGTCGCGGCCCGCGTACTGATGAGGCGCCCGTCATGGGCGAGTGGAGGTGCTCGCGTGAGCCTGTCGATCGTGAAGTCGGTGCGGCCGGGTGGTGTCGTCCAGATCGCGCCCCGTGGGGAGATCGACGTCGACACCGCGTACGAGGTGCGGGAAGCGATCGCCGAGGTGCTCGCGAAGGGCCGTCCCGCGCGGATCGAGCTGAACATGCGGCTCGTCACGTTCATCGACTCGGTCGGTATCAGCGCCATGGTCGCGGGTTTCCAGACCTGCGAGGTCAGCGGCGTCAAGCTCGTGGTCACCGAGCCGAGCCGGTTCGTGCACCGGCAGCTCTGGGTGACCGGCCTGCTCGGCCTGTTCGGCGCGCCCGAGCCGTGGTTCGCCGACGACACCCCCGAGGTGCTGCCCGGCGCCTGAGCGCCGTTCACACCCCCTGCGGCCAGGGGACCTTCTACCCGTTGCCAGTCCGGCGTCGGTACGGGACGATCGTCGCGACGCACGACGGCGAGGGGGCCCGCTTGCAGAGCAGCGACAGCTTCAGCTACACCGTGCAGGCCCGGTGCACCCGGGCCGAAGCGGTGGCCCTGCTGGGTGACCTGAGTCGCCAGGGTGAGCTGCATCCGCTGATCGTCCGGGTCCGGAAGCTGCCGGCCCGGCCGGGCGCGCTGGCCAGCTATGCGATCACCGACCGGCTGCAACTCGGCCCGCTGCACTTCCCGGTCACGTACCAGGCGGACGTGCTCGTCGCGGGCGAGGACGAGGTCGTCACCGTGGCGCGGCAGCAACCCGCGACGACCGTCCGCAACCACACCCGCCTGCGCGACGAGCCGGACGGCACGGTACGCATCGACGTGGAGATCACGCTCACCGCGCCGGCGCCGCTGTTCGGGTACGCGTTCCGCCAGGCCCGGGCGGCTCACCTTGGCCTGGCGGCTCGCCTCGGCGCGACCCTGGAGGGCCGGCCGGTCTGATCCGGCCGACCCTGCAGGGGCGTGCTCAGTACACCGACAGGTGCACGTGGTTGGTGTGGTCGCTGGACGGGTCGCCGTTGCCGCCGCTGTACGACTTCCACCCGCTGCTGGGCAGCCAGATCTGCTTGAACCAGATCACGTAGAGCACGGCGAGCGGGTCGGCGTTGCGCACGAAGTACGCGGCCAGGTTGTTGCCGTACGTCCGGTCACCGCCGGTGGCCACGCCGCCGAAGCCGCTCTTCTGCGCGGCGAAGTCGCAGGCCCGCCCCTTCGGATGCTCACCCGAGCCGCTCGGCCGGTGGCACGAGACGTACCTGGTGAAGCCGGCCGCCTTCGCCTGTTGCAGCGCGTGCAGCGTGCGCGGCGTGATGCAGCCGTTCGCCGGCGTCGGGTCGTTGACGCTGCACGACTCCGACGGCCAGGAGCCGTCCGAGTTGCGCGGCGCCGGCTTCGCGTTCTTGCTGGAGGTGCCCTGGACGCTGCCGCCGCCGCCGCTGCTGCTGCGCGACGCGCGGTCGTTCGCCACCTCCAGGGCGCGCTCGGCCTGTTCCTTGCGCTTGGCCATCACCGTCACCTGCTTGCGCTGCTCGAGGATCTCCCCGTCGAGCTGGGCGCGGGTGCGGGTGGCCTCGTCGCGGGTGGCGATCAGGTCGCGCAGCGTGCGGTCCTCGTGCGCGGCGACCTGTTCCAGGGCGGCGGCCCGGTCCATGAAGCCCTCCGGGCTGCTGCTGCCGAGCAGCGCCCCGGCGGTGCCCAGGCGGCCGTTGCGGTACGCCACGACGGCGATCTCGCCGACCTTGGCGTCGCGGACGGCAAGCTCGGCGCCGACCGTCTTGAGCTGGTCGTTGAGCTGTTTCTGGCGGGTCACCGACCGGTTCAGCGCGGCCTTCGCCTCCAGCCAGCCCTTGCTGGCCGCGTCGAGCTGGGCGCGCAGTTCCGGCGTGCCGCCCTCGTCGTTGCCGCCGGGCGCGGCAGCGAGCAGGCCGGTCGCCGGCGCCGCGGAGGCGGGGGAGACCGGAACGGTCGCGACGCCGAGGGTCAGCGTCGCGACGAGCAGGGCCGCCAACCGGGCGGCCGTCCGTCGTACAGGTGCCACTGGGGGCATTCACACGTCCTTCCGTCAACGCCGACCGGGTTAGCTGACGGGTTCGGGACGGAAGATCCCTACCGCTGACGCGGATGCACCCCACGTACGTGGTTCCCCGGCTCGTCCCTGCGGACGATTAGGCGACGGCCGCCCCACCGGGGCCGGGTGGCGTCCGCGGGTGCGGCCGCGACCGAGACTACCGGCGCTGCCCGGGCGCGGCTCCGTCGAGCAACGCCACTAGGCGGGGCAAAACCGGCATAAGACTACATTAGTCCCAGTGATTTAAGTGTGTCCTAATCACCACTCGGTCTTGCCGCACACTCCGGCCGACGCTCCGGGTTCGACCTGCAACGTGGCGTGATCGATGGAGAAGTCCTCGTGCAGGGCGGCCCGCGCGGCGGCCAGCACCCCGGCCGGGTCCGCGCCCGGGTCGGTGGTCAGGTGCGCCGAGGCCACCTCCATGCCCGAGGTGAGGGTCCAGACGTGCAGGTCGTGCACCTCGGCCACGCCCGGTACGGCGGCCAGCCGGTCGTGCACGGCGGTGACCTGGAGGTGCTCCGGCGCGGCCTGCACCAGGATGCGCAGCGCGGCCCGGCCGAGCCGCCAGGTGCGCGGCAGGATGAACACGCCGATGCCGACGGCGACGAGTGGGTCGGCCCACCACCAGTCGGTGACCGCGATGACCAGCGCGGCGGCGATCACGCCGAGCGAGCCGAGCAGGTCGCCGAGCACCTCCAGGTACGCCCCGCGCAGGTTGATGCTCTCCTTCGACCCGGCGCGCAGCAGCGCGAACGCGACGATGTTGGCGAGCAGGCCGAGTACCGCCACCACGAGCATCGGTCCGGCCAGCACCTCCGGCGGCTCGCCGAACCGGCGTACCGCCTCGACCAGGACGTAGATGGCGACGGCACCGAGCAGGACGGCGTTGGCGAGGGCGGCGAGCACCTCCAGCCGGTAGAGCCCGAACGTGCGCTGCGGGTCGGTGCCGGCCCGGCGGGTGGCGGTGATCGCCGCGAGGGCCATGCCGATGCCGAGGACGTCGGTGAACATGTGCCCGGCGTCGGAGAGCAGCGCCAGCGAGCCGGTGGTGAAGGCGGCCACCGCCTCGACCACCATCAGGGCGGCGAGCAGCGCGAACGCGGCCCAGAGGCGGCCTGCGTGGCGGTGTGCCGCATTGGCCACCGCGCCGCTGTGGTCATGACCTGCGCCCACGCCAACACCCTCCCTGCCGCGTACCGGCCCGGCCCAATGTATGTTCACATCGCTATGTATGCAAGTGAACTGTGGGTGGCGGCGGGGCCGGTCACCCCACCGGGTCGAGCGTGGTGAGGCGCTGCGTCGCCCGGGACAGCGCCACGTAGAGCGTGCGGACGCCCGAGCCGGGGTCGGCCCGGATCTCGCCCGGCGCCACCAGCACCACGCCGTCGTACTCCATGCCCTTGGCCTGGAGGCTGGTGACGACCTGGAGCCGGCCCGCGCCGAGCGCGCCCAGCCAGCCGGCCACCTCGTCCCGGCGCGGCACCGGCGTGATCACGCCGACGGTGCCCTCCACCTGCGCGAGCAGCGCCTCGGCCGCCTCGACGGTGGCCGCCGGCAGGTCGGCGGCGGGCACTGTGCGCTCGACCGGCGGCACGCCCGTGGACCGCACCGCGTCGGGCAGCGGCAGGTCCGGGTAGAGGCGGCGGATCTCCGCCGCCGCCACCGCGAAGATCTCCGCCGAGTTGCGGTAGTTGGTGGTCAGCTCGTAGCGGTGCCGCTTACGCCGGCCCAGCGCCTGGTCACGGGCCCGGTCCAGCTCCTGCGGGTCGCCGGTCCAGGCGGTCTGCGCCGGGTCACCGACCACCGTCCAGGACGCCAGCCGGCCGCGCCGGCCGATCATCCGCCACTGCATCGGCGAGACGTCCTGCGACTCGTCCACCACCACGTGCGCGTAGTCGCGGTAGTCGGCCGGACGCTCCCGCGCCGCCGCGCGGGCGGCGCGCTGCCGGTCGGCGTACGTGCTCAGCTCGCGCACGCCACCGGCGAGCTGGTACGGGTCGCGCTTGGGCCGGGCCCGCTGCACCGGCTTGCCGAGCAACGCGTCCAGCTCGTCCAGCAGCGCGATGTCGGCCACCGTCAGCCCCTCGGTCGCAAGCGTCCGGTACGCGTCGCCGAGCAGCCGGATCTCCGCCGAGGAGAGGATCCCCCCGGCGTAGCGGCGCAGCCGGTCCGGGCGGGCCAGCCAGTCCAGCACGTGCCGCGGGTGCAGCCGGGGCCACCACGCCTTGAGGAACTCGCGGAACTCGGGCCGCCCGATGATCTCGTCCTCGAATGCGGGCTGCTCCGGCAGGCGTCCCACCCGCAGCGTGCGGGCCTGCGCGTAGAGCGCGGCGAGCACCGCGTCGAACGCCGCCCGGCGTACCTCGTTGCGGCGCGCCCCACGGCCCAGCGTCCGCTCCCGGATCGCGTCCAGCGCGGGACGTTCCAGGCGCAGCAACTCGCCCCGGTACAGCAGGCGCAGCTCGGCCGGGGAGTCCGGCACCGCGTCGCGGACCGCGCGTTCCAGCACCCGGCGCATCCGCAGCGATCCCTTCACCGCCGCCACGTCCGGCGGGTCGGTGCGGGACGCGGACAGGCCGGGGAACAGCGAGCCGAGCGAGTGCAGCGTGGCGGTCTCCTCGCCGAGCGAGGGCAGCACCGAGGCGATGTACTCGACGAACACACCGGACGGGCCGACCACCAGGATGCCGCCGCCGGCGTACCGGGCCCGGTCGGAGTAGAGCAGGTATGCCGCCCGGTGCAGCGCCACCGCCGTCTTGCCGGTGCCCGGGCCGCCGGAGACGATCGTGACGCCGTTGCCGGGGGAGCGGATCGCCTCGTCCTGCTCGCGCTGGATGGTGGCGACGATGTCCCGCATGCCCCGGCCGGTGGCCCGGGACAGCGTGGCCAGCAGCGCCCCGTCGCCGACCACCGCCATGTCCGGCGGCGCGGCCTCCGGGTCCAGCAGGTCGTCCTCGATCCGGGTGACCTTCTCGGAGGCGGACTGGATCGTGCGCCGGCGCACCACGCCGCGCGGCTCGGCCGGTGTCGCCTGGTAGAACGCGGCGGCAGCGGGCGCCCGCCAGTCCACCACCAGCGTCTCCGCGTCCACGCCCCGCACCCCGAGGCGGCCGACGTGCAGCACCTGCCCGGTACGCAGGTCCAGCCGCCCGAACACGAGCCCCTCGTGCTCGGCGTCCAGCACGTGTCGGCGCTGGGCGGCGTGGAAGACCATCGCGTCCCGCTCGACAAGCGCGCCGAAGTTCCCGACCCGGGCCAGCCGGTAGCCCTCCCGCTCGGCGTCGGCCGCCGACCGGCGCAGTTCGGCCAGCCGGGCGTACACCCGGTCGAGGTGGCGCTGCTCGGCGGCGATCTCCCGGTCCAGCGTGGTCTGGTCGGTCAACGCGGATGCTCCTGTGTTCGGAGGGCACGACGGGCTGAATGAGGGTACGGGCCGCCGGCAACCGGCACGCCGGGGCATGCCGCGCACGTGGCGTACGTCGGTGCCGCCCGGAGGTGGGGAACGCTCAGAGGCGGGTCGCGGGACGGGCGGCCAGCACCCGGTCCAGCACGCCGGTGAGGGCCGCGTTCACCTCGTCGGGGCGCTCCATCATCAGCATGTGCCCGGCACCCGGGCAGACGGTCAGCTCCGTGCTGGGCAGCGCCGACGCGATCGACTCGGCGCAGGGCGGGGGCGTGAGCCGGTCCCGGTCGCCGACCAGCGCGGCGGCCGGCAGCCCGCCGAGCGCGGCGAGCGTATCCAGCCGGTGCTGGGCGCCGATCGAGGCGCGGAAACCGCCGATCGAGCGCAGCGTGGCCCGGGCCACCGCGGAGGTGACCAACCGGATGTCCGCCGGGTCGCAGCGGTCGCCGAACAGCATCCAGCGAATGCTCGGGCGCAGCGCGCGCAGCAGCGCGTGCGGGGGCCGCCAGCCGCCGCAGCGGGCCAGCACCCCGGCGCCTGTCGTCTCGGCCAGGCGGATCAGCCGGGTGATCCGGGGGGACAGACCGTACGCGGTGTGCGTGTGCCCCTCGGCGGTGGTGGAGACGAACACCAGACCGGCGGTACGCGCGGCGAACCGGTCGGGGTGGCGGTGGGCGTACTCCATCACCGTCATCCCGCCCATCGAGTGCCCGACCAGGACGACCGGACCGGACGGGACGATCTCGTCGACCACCGCCGCCAGGTCGTCACCGAGCTGGGCGAGGGTGGCGTCGCGCAGCGCCAGGCAGCTCGACCGGCCGTGGCCGCGCGCGTCGTAGGTGACCAGGCGGACCCGGCCGCCGAAGCGTTCCCGCAGCTCGGCGACCTGACGGTGCCAGCTGCGCCCGTCGAGCGTCCAGCCGTGCAGCAGGACGGCGGTGACCTCGGCGTCGACCGGCCCGGTGACGCTGACGTGCAGGCGTACGTCGTCGGGGAGCCGCAGTTCCAGGTCCGGCATCGTCCACCTCCCGGCCCGCCGATGTGTGTCCACCGGATGACCCGGCGGTGACACCGGCGTTACCCGCCATGAGACCACGGCAACCGGCCCGGAGAGAAGATTCCGGTCCGGCCCCACGGCGTCGGATCGGTGACCAGGCTGGGAGGCATGCCGTACACCAGTCCGCGCGCCGCGCTGGCCGAGCTGCTCGCCGGCAACCGCCGCTTCGTCAGCGGCCGGCCGGTGCACGGGCACGACGTCACCGCCGCCGCCGCGGTGGCCTCCGGCGACCAGCAGCCGTACGCGGTGGTGCTGGGCTGTATCGACTCGCGGGTGCCGTTGGAGGCGATCTTCGACCAGACGTTCGGTTCGATCTGCGTGATCCGTACCGGCGGGCACGTGCTGGACCGGGCCGTCCGGGGCTCGATCGAGTACGTGGTGGAGCAGCTCGGCGTACGCCTGGTGATGGTGCTGGGCCACGAGCGCTGCGGCGCGGTCGGCTCGACCGTCGAGGCGCTGCGCACCGGGCGGCGGCCCGGCGGCGACCTGGCGTACGTGGTGGACCGGATCGCCCCGGCGGTGACCGACGTCGGGTTGGACGACCCGGACGCGCATCCGCTGGCGATCCGCCGCCACGTCCGGCGCACGGTGGCCGCGTTGCGCGCCGACGACCGGCTGGCCGGGCCGGTGGAGGCCGGCGAGTTGGCGGTGGAGGGCGCGCTCTACGACCTGGCCACCGGCGAGGTCACGCTGTTGCCGCAGGAGGAGACGCGAAACCGCCCGCCGGGATGATCCCGGCGGGCGGTCGCGGTGGTGCGGGTGAGGGCGCTCAGCCCTCGAAGACGCCGGCCTCGACCAGGCGCTTCTCGGTGGCGTCCCAGCCGTGGTCCGGGTAGGACGCGGCCAGGCCGTTGATCTCGGCGCGGATCTTGGCGGCGTGGCCGGCGGCGGCCAGCACCCGGATCTCCTCGACGAAGGCGTCGGAGTCGGTGCGCAGGTGCGCGGTCTTGCCGTTGGTCAGGTTGCGCACGTAGGCGTGCTTGCCGCCGTTGAGCGGGATCAGGTACTTGAACTCGCCCAGCACGCTGAGGGCGCCACCCTGGCCAGCCTGGCCGGCCCGGACGGACGCGCGCGCGGTCTTAGAGGTGTTGCTCGCCACGGAGGTACTCCTTGCAGACGTACGGTGGGGACGGAAGGCCGTCCGGGGGCTGTGCGAGTGACGCCCGGGTGGGCGCCGGCCCGCGAAGATGTACGGCGGCACAGAGAACCGCCCAGAGAACTGTACACGACCACGACACCTGGCTGGTCGTCGCGGCGTCAGAGGGCATAACCGGGTCCGCCACCCGGGTATTTCCCGCTCCGGGGCCCGGCGAATTTTCCGATTCGCTGGCGCACCACCAGTCACACGGGTCATCATGTGTGCCAGGTACCACTCGGTAGGACGAGGTCGTAGGGGAAGACGCACCTCGGCTCACCGGGAGGTCACCGTGCCAACGCGTGGCGTCGTATACGTCCACTCGACCCCGCTCGCCGTGTGCTCGCACGTCGAGTGGGCGATCGCGCGCGTCCTCGCCGCGCCGGTCAACCTGCACTGGACGGCGCAGCCCGTCGATCCGGGCGCCCGCCGCGCCGAGTGCGGCTGGACCGGCAGCCCGGGGACCGGCGCGGAGCTGGCCGCTGCCCTCCGGCAGTGGCCCATGATCCGTTTCGAGGTCACCGAGGAACCCAGTCCCGGCGTCGACGGCGAGCGCTTCATGTACGTACCGGGCCGGGGCCTGTTCCGGGCCGCTGTCGGCGCGGCCGGCGACATCCAGCTCGGCGAGGACCGCCTCCGCAGCCTGATGACCGCCGCACGCGGCCCGGAGGCGCTGGCCCACGCCCTGGACAAGGCGCTCGGCACCGCCTGGGACGCCGAGCTGGAGCCCTACCGGTACGCCGGCGACGGCGCGCCGGTGACGCTGCTCACCCGGGTCGGGTGACGGCGGCCGAGTTGCCCCGATACGGTGGGCCGCGTGTCGATTTCCCCGCGGCGCTCCGCCGTCGCGCTCGCCGCACTGACCGCGCTGCTCGTCTCCGGGTGCTCGGACGGGCCGGACCGTCCCCGGCCCGCCCCGACGAGCCCGGCGCCGTCGTCGGCAGCGCCCGCGCCGAGTGACTCGCCGGCCGCCGATCCGGCCGCCCGGGCGGCCGCGCTCGTCGGCACGCTGAGCGACGAAGACCTGGTCGGGCAGGTGCTGATGCCGTACGCGTACGGCAGCTCGGCCACCGAGGTCTCGGCCGGCTCGGCGGCCGGGAACCGGGCGCTCGCCGGGGTCGACACCCCCGCCGAGATGGTGGCGAAGTACCGGCTCGGCGGCGTGATCCTGGTCGGCTTCAGCGCCGACGACCCCACCTCGGGCAACCAGGCCACCACGAACGTGGACAACCCGAAGCAGGTCCGTGCGCTCACCGACGGGCTGCGCGCCGCCGCCGGCAAGCTGCCCGCCGGCGGCGCGCCGTTCCTGATCGGCACCGACCAGGAGTACGGCGTGGTCACCCGGATCACCGACGGGGTGACCCTGCTGCCCAGCCCGCTCGCCGCCGGCGCCGCCGGGAACCCGGCACTCACCGAGGCCGCCTGGCGGGCCGCCGGGGCCGAGCTGGCCGCGATGGGCATCAACCTCGACTTCGCCCCGGTCGCCGACGTGCTCGCCACCCGCAGCACGGTGATCGGCTCCCGGTCCTTCGGCGCCGACCCGGCGAGCGCGTCCCCGCAGGTGGCCGGCGCGGTACGCGGCCTGCAGGCCGAGGGCGTCGGCGCCGCGGTCAAGCACTTCCCCGGGCACGGCCTCAGCGCCGAGGACTCGCACACCGAACTGCCGGTGATCAAGCAGTCCCGCGCCGAGCTGGACCGTCTCGCGTTCCCGCCGTTCCGGTCCGGCATCGGCGCCGGAGCGATGGCGGTGATGTCGGCCCACCTGGACGTCAAGGCCGTCGACCCGGGCACCCCCGCCACGTTCTCCCGCAAGCTGCTCACCGACGTGCTGCGCGGCCAGCTCGGCTTCCAGGGCGTGGTGATCACCGACGGGATGAACATGGCCCCGGCGAAGAAGTGGTCGCCGGGCGAGGCCGCCGTGCGCGCGCTCAACGCCGGCAACGACCTCATCCTGATGACCCCGAACGTCACCCAGGCGTACGACGGGCTGCGCGCCGCACTCAAGGACGGCTCACTGCCCCGCGCCCGCCTGGTCGAGGCGGTCACCCGCGTGCTGACCATGAAGTTCCGGCTGGCCGGACGGGACACCCCCGCGCTGTCCACGCTCGACGGCGCTGCGCACCGCAAGGCCGCCGACGACCTGGCGACCGCCGCCGTGACGGTGCTGCGCGGCAAGTGCGGCGGCGCGGTGACCGGCCCGGTGAGCGTGACCTCCTCCGGCGGCCGGGAGCGCACCCGCAAGCTGCTGACCGAGGCGCTCACCGCGGCCGGGGTCAAGGTCGTGCCCTCCGGCGGCACAGTGGTGCACCTGGTCGGGTACGGCGACGGGGCGAAGGACCTGAGCGCCGGCGCCGCCGTGACGGTGGCGATGGACACGCCGTACGTCCTGTCCGGTGCGAAGTCCCCGACGCTGATGGCGACCTACTCGTCCACCCGCGCCTCGATGACCGGGCTGGCCGCGGTGCTCGCCGGCAAGGCCCGCCCGGCCGGCCGCTCCCCGGTGCCGGTCTCCGGCCTGCCCGCCACCACCTGCCGGACCTGACCGCCGTCGTAACTCGGGTGCGGCCCGGGGTGGCCGGCTGGCAGGGTGGCGCACATGGGACAGGCGGCACAGGGCTTCCGGTACGTCGAGCGCGGCGACGGCACGGTGGTGATCACGCATCACGGCCGGGTCGCCGGCACGTTGCGCGGCGGCCGGGCCGCGCAGTTCCTGGCCGAGGTGGACGACGATCCGCAGTTGACCATGGCCCGGTGGACCGGCAACTACCGGCACGGCAACGAGCGGACCGCCCGGCAGCACCCCCGCAACCGCGGCTGAGACGTGCGGAAGGGCCCCTCCTCGAACGGAGAAGGGGCCCTTCGCGTCCGCTCAGGGGCGGGTGAAGACCAGCGCCACGTTGTGCCCGCCGAAGCCGAACGCGTTGTTCAGCGCCGCCGGGATCTCCATGTGACGCGCCTTGTGCGCGGCGACGTCCAGCGTCAGGCCCTCGTCCGGGTCGTCCAGGTTGATCGTCGGCGGGATCACGCCGTCCCGGATGGCCAGGATGGTGGCGATCGACTCCAGCGCGCCGGCCGCGCCGAGCAGGTGCCCGGTCATCGACTTCGTGGCGGTGAGCACCGGGTGGTCGCCGACCGCCTGACGCAGCGCGCCGATCTCCAGCATGTCCCCGACCGGGGTGGAGGTGGCGTGCGCGTTGACGTGCACGATGTCGGTACGGGCCACGTCCGCGTCGGCGACCGCCCGGGCGATGGCGCGGATGGCGCCCTCACCCTCGGCGTGCGGCTGCACGATGTCGTACGCGTCCGAGGTGATCCCCGCGCCCGCCAGGCGCGCGTACAGCCGGGCGCCCCGGGCGGCGGCGTGGTCGGCGCGCTCCAGGATCACCACGCCCGCGCCCTCGCCGAGGACGAAGCCGTCGCGACCGGAGTCCCACGGCCGGGAGGCCCGTTCCGGCTCGTCGTTGCGGGTCGACATGGCCCGCATCGAGCTGAAGCCGGCGATCGGCAGCGGGTGGATGACCGCCTCGGTGCCGCCGGCCACCACCACGTCGGCCCGGCCGGCGCGGATGATGTCAAGGCCCAGCGCGATCGCCTCCGCGCCGGTCGCGCAGGCGCTGGCCACGGTGTGGACGCCGGCCTTGGCGCCCAGCTCCAGACCGACCCAGGCGGCCGGGCCGTTCGGCATCAGCATCGGGATGGTGTGCGGGGAGACCCGCCGCGGTCCGGACGCCTCCAGGATGTCGTCCTGGGCGAGCAGGGTGGTGGCGCCGCCGATGCCCGAGCCCACGCTGACCGCCAGGCGCTCCGGGTCCGGCGCGGCCTCGTCCAGACCGGCGTCGGCCCACGCCTGCTTGGCGGCGATGATGGCGATCGCCTCCGAGCGGTCCAGCCGGCGCAGCTTCACCCGGTCCAGCACCTCGGACGGGTCGACCGCCAGTTCGGCGGCGATCCGGACGGGCAGTTGCGCGGCCCACTCCTGGGTGAGCGCACTCACCCCGGAGCGGCCGGCGAGCATGGCGTCCCAGGTCGACGCGACGTCCCCGCCGAGCGGGGTCGTCGCGCCGAGCCCGGTGACGACGACGTCGGGACGACTCATGATCAGGACTGCGCCTCGATGTAGCTGACCGCGTCCCCGACGGTCTTGAGGTTCTGCACCTCGTTGTCCGGGATCTTGACGCCGAACTTCTCCTCGGCCGCCACCACGACCTCGACCATGGAGAGCGAGTCGACGTCGAGGTCGTCGGTGAAGGACTTCCCCTCGGCCACGTCGTCCGGGTTCACCCCGGCAACCTCTTCGAGGATCTCGGCGAGGCCGGCGGTGATCTCGTCACGGGTCATTGCGGTTGGTTCCTCTCATCGGGGGTTCCGGTGACCGGCGTCGCCGGTCACGCACCTCGGCGCGTTCGCGCCCGAGGGGGTCTCAGGGGCAGCGCACGACCTGACCGGCGTAGGTCAGGCCGCCGCCGAAGCCGAACAGCAGCACCGGGGCGCCCGAGGGCACCTCGCGCCGCTCGACAAGCTTCGACAGCGCCAGCGGGATGCTCGCCGCCGACGTGTTGCCGGACTCGACGATGTCCTTGGCGATGATCGCGTCCGGGATGTTCAGCCGCTTGGCGATGCCGTCGATGATCCGGGCGTTGGCCTGGTGCGGCACGAACGCGGCCAGCTCCGACGGGTCCACCCCGGCGCGTTCGCACGCCTGCAGCGCGAGCGGGGCGATCGCGGTGGTGGCCCAGCGGAACACCGACTGGCCCTCCTGGGTGATGTACGGCTGCCAGCCCTCGATCCGGACCGCGTCGCTCTTCTCCGGCGCGGAACCCCAGACCACCGGCCCGATCCCGGCCAGCTCGTCGTCGGCGGTCGCGCTGACCACGGCCGCCCCGGCGCCGTCGGCGAAGATGATGCAGGTCGAGCGGTCGGTCCAGTCGGTGAAGTCGGAGAGCTTCTCCGCGCCGATGACGATCGCGTTGCGCGCCGCGCCGGCCCGGATCGCGTGGTCGACAGTGCCCAGCGCGTACGCGAAACCGGAGCAGGCGGTGTTGAGGTCGAACGCCCCGGGCGCATTGATGCCCAGCTTGGCCGCGACCCGGCAGGCCACGTTGGGGCTGCGGTCCACCGACGAGCAGGTGGCCACTACGACCAGATCGATGTCGGCGGCGGTGAGGCCGGAGTTGGCGAGCGCCTTGCCGGCGGCGGCGGCGGCCATGTCGGCCACCGTCTCGTCGCCGGCGATCCGCCGGGTGACGATGCCGACCCGGTCCCGGATCCACTCGTCGTTGGTGTCGACCATCTGGGCGATCTCGTCGTTCGTGACGACGCGGGAGGGCTGGTAGTGCCCCATCGCGACGATCCGGCTGCCGGCCATTTAGTGCGTTCCTCCGATACGGACGAGGGGCTGGCCCGGTGCGACCGGGTCGTCGTGGTGTGCGAGCCACTCGACGAGCGGCCCGTTGTCGTGTGCGGTCACCTCGACCGGGCCCCGGCCGGTGGTGACGTGGCCGAGGACCGCACCGGCGCGTACCTCGGCGCCCTCGGCCGGTCCGGCCGACCGGTCGAGGCGTCCGGCGGCGGGGGAGACGACCACCCGGAACGACGGCGCGGTCGGGCGGGCGGCGGGGCCGGCGTGCCGGGCGATCAGGCGGCGCGCGGCGGGCAGGTCGGCCGGGGTGTTCAGGGCGACGATCTCGGGTGCGCCCTCGCCCTTGAGTTCCCGCTTGACCAGCCCGGCGAGCGTGCCGGCGGGCGGCAATTCGATCACGCCGGTGACGCCGAGGTCGGCCAGCGTACGCATGCACAGATCCCAGCGGACCGGGGCGGTCACCTGCCGGACCAGCCGGCGTACCGTCTCGGGGCCGTGCCCGACCGGTGCGCCGTCGAGGTTGGACAGCAGGATCCGGGCCGGGGCGGAGGCCGGGACACCGGCGGCGATCGCGGCGAGCGCGGTCTCGGCCGGCGCCATGTACGGCGTGTGGAACGCGCCCGCCACCTGGAGCCGGATGACCCGGGTGCGGGCCGGCGGCTCGGCGGCCAGCTTGTCCAGCGCGTCGACCGCGCCGGCGGCGACGATCTGACCGGCGCCGTTGCGGTTGGCCGGGTGCAGCCCGTGCGACTGGAGCGCGGCGAGCACCTCGTCCGGGTCGCCGCCGAGCACGGCGGCCATCCCGGTCGGCTCCAGCGCGCAGGCGGCGGCCATCTCCCGCCCGCGTACGCCGGCGAGCGTCACGGCGGCCTCGGCCGGGAGCACTCCGGCCAGCGCGGCGGCGCCCAGCTCACCGACGCTGTGCCCGGCGACCAGGCCGACGTCGTGCATCGGCAGGTGCTCGGCGGCGAGCAGCGCGGCGGCGACCAGCAGCGGCTGGGTGCGGGCGGTGTCCTTGATCTCGTCCGCGTCCGCCCGGGTGCCCAGGTGGATCAGATCCACCCCGGCGAGCGCCGACCACCAGCGCAGACGTGCCTCGGTGCCGGGGAGGTCGAGCCACGGCGTGAGGAAGCCGGGCTTCTGCGAACCCTGTCCGGGAGAGAGTACGGCGAGCACGTGTACGACTCTGACGGATCCGGGCGTGCCGCGCTGTAACGTACGGCACCAAACCGCACTAGAACCTTTAGAGGAAACCTACAAAGATCGCTGGCGATCATCGCCTGTCGGAGACCGACGGCACCACCGGGTCGAGCCGTCCCACTGTGAGCGCGACCTGCAACGCGAACGCGTCGCGCGGGGCCAGTGGGGAGAAACCGGTCACCTCGGCGATCCGCTTCAGCCGGTAGCGCACGGTGTTCGGGTGCACGAACAGCGCCCGGGCCGCGCTCTCCAGCGTGCCGCCGGCGGCGAAGAACGCGTCGAGCGTCTCCAGCAGCTCACCGCCGGAGCGGGCCAGCGCCGCGTACACGTCGTGGCGCAGCCGGCGGCGGGCCTCGGTGTCCCCGGCCAGTGCGCGTTCCGGCAGCAACTCGTCGGCGGCGACCGGGCACGGCGCGGTCGGCCAGGCCGGCGCGGCCCGGAACCCGGCCAGCGCGGCCCGCGCCGACTCGGTGGCCTCGTCCAGGCTGGGCACCGCCGGGCCGACCACCACCGGCCCCTCACCGAAGGCGGTACGCAGCTTCTCCGTGGCCGCCACCGGATCGGCCGCCCCGCCCAGCACGATGACCAGGCGGTCGCCGTGCACGCCGCCGATCACCTCGACGCCGATCCGGCGGGCCTGCCGGTAGACGGTGTGCAGCACGGCCGCGACCTCGCCGCCGGGGGAGCGGCCCACCGCCACCGCCACCGGCGGCGCGTCGGTCCAGCCCAGCGCGGCGGCGCGGCTGGCCAGCACGTCCGGGGAATCGCCCCGCAGCAGCGCGTCGACAAGCAGCGCCTGCAACCGGGCGTCCCAGGAGCCGCGGCTCTCGGCGGCCCGGGCGTACACCCGTGCGGCGGCGAACGCGATCTCCCGGGAGAAGCGCAGTACCGCCTCCCGCAGCGACTGCTCCTCGCCCGGCACGGCCAGGTCCGACACCTGTTCCTCGACCACGTCGATGGTCACCTTGATCAGCGCCACGGTCTGCTGGAGGCTGATCGAGCGGGCCAGTGCCTGCGGCGCGGCGGCGAAGACCTCGTCCGACACCTCCTGGGTGCGGTCGGTCGCGCCGCCGCCCTGACGCAGCCACTGCACCAGGGAGCGCACGCCGGCCTGGGCGACGAGCATGACCCAGGAGCGCTGGTCGGCGGGCAGCTCACGGAACCACGGCAGCGTCTCGTCCATCCGGGCCACGCTTGCGGTCGCCAGGCCGCCCGCCGCCCGTTCGATGCGGCGCAGCGTCGCCGACGTCTCCGTTCCGCCCGGTTCGCTCACCGCACCAGCCTGACACGGCGTGACCAGCGGATCCACTTCGAGCCGGCGGGCCCGCGGTGGCGTGACGATCTCCACCGGTACGCGCTGACGATCTCGTCCGGCCGGGCCAGTACGGTGTCAGGGCACGCCGGGCCAGACTCCGGCCGGGCGGGCGAGGGCGACGCGTGAGGGGGGCCGGGGATGGCGCAGGGGGAGGCCGAGCACGGTTGCGCCCAGGGTGAGGCCTGCCGGCGGGGCCACGACCAGCCGGCGACTGCCACGCACCCGCGCCGGCCGTGCCTGAACCATCAGGGCGAGCAGCCTGCGGGCCGGGTGCCGGAGCGCGCCGAGGACGAGCCGGGCGTGCCCCGGCAGCGGGCGGCGGAGCCGGCGCACCCGGCCGACGACGAGCCGTTCGACCGGAACTGCCGCAGCGATCTCGCGGGCTGGGCGGGCGCCCATCGGCACGGCGCGGTACGCCCGCGCAACCGCACCACCCGCCGGGAGCGCCCGCCGCGCCGCTGGTGCTGACGCTCCGCCGGGTGCGGGTCAGCGCGTGCGCCGCCGGACCAGCAGCGCGATGCCGGCCAGCCCGGCGGTGATGACGACCACGATGCCCACGTTGAGCAGCAGCAGCCGCTGGAGTTCACCGAGCGCGGTGTCGATGTTCTGCACCGGGTCGAGCGCCTCCTCCGGAAGCACCCGCTCGCCGCCGCCGATGCCGCCGGCGAGCGTGTCGAACTGCGCCGGCATCGGCACGCCCACCGAGCGCAGCGTCTCGGGCATGTTGAGCCGGCCGAAGAACCAGCCGGCGCGGGTGCTGCTCAGGTCCGGCTGCTTGCCCGGCCGGTAGATCCGGGGACCGCCCTTGGCCAGCGGGAACAGGTCGTAGGTGCGCTGCGGGCCGGCGGCGGCGAGCACCACCACCGTGTACTTCGGACCGAGGTCCTTGGCGGCCGGGCCGCGCAGCTGACCGGTCGTGCCGAGCCACTTGACCTGGTCGACCACCAGGTTGACCTCGTTCGGGCTGACGTCGGCGCGCAGCTGCAACGGCGCGTCGAGCCGCTCGCCGGTGATGTCGACGCCGGTCGGGGCCGGCTTGGGCTTCGGCGCGGCCTGAACCGCTGCCGTGCCGGCCAGGGCCAGCGTGCACGCCAGGGCCGCTACGCTCCCGGTCACGGCGACAAGCAGCCGTCTCACCCTTCGGACCATCGCCGCCTCCTCGCCCCGTTCGATGGCTGGCTTCCGCTGCAGGTCACACTGGACCGGTGTCCACCACAAAGACTCCGCAGAACGGCGCTCGGTTGCAGCTGGTGGAAGAGTATTTGGAACTATCTGCGAGCTGAGACCGACCAACGAGCGGTCGATGATCATCGGCCGGATCCTACCCGGACGGAGGGAATCATGGGGGGCAGGGTCGCCCGTATGACACGTACCTGGGTGGTGGTGCTCGGGGTGGTGGCGGCGTTCGCACTGCTGCCGGCCGCGCCGGCCGCCGCGCACAACTCGCTGACCGGCAGCGATCCGCGCGACGGGGCCCGGCTGGCCGCTGCGCCGGAGCGGATCGAGCTGCGGTTCCTCGCCACGCCGAAGGAGGCGACCACCGAGGTCACCGTCACCGGCCCGGACAACGTGGCCGCTACCGGCGGCGCGCCGACGTTCTCCGGCAAGCGCGTGATCGTGCCGTTCCGGCCGGGCGCGGCCGGCCTCTACATCGTGACCTACCGGCTGGCCTCCGACGACGGACACCCGATCAAGGGGGAGGTCCGGTTCACCCTGACCACCGGCACCCCGGCCGAGTCGCCGTCGGCGACGGTGCCGCCCACCAGCGCCGCGCCGACCGCCGCGCCCACCAGCGCCGCGCCGTCCCCGGCGAGCCCGACCCCGGCCGCCGCCGGGGCGGACGACGACTGGGGTACGGGCTGGCTGTGGGCGGCCGGCGCGGTGGTGGTGCTCGCGGCGCTGGGTGGCGGGCTGCTGTGGCGGCGCCGGGCCACCCGCCGGTGATTGTGGCCAGCGCGCTTCACTCTGCGTGACACTGCTGGCGCAATGTTCGCCGAAAACGCATATGCCTCTGAGTCATAACTATGACTCAGAGGCATATCGCGCAATAGAGGTACCGCTCTCCGGCCACGACACGCCCGAGCGTCGGAACGGGCGCCGGGCCCGCGGCTCAGACCAGGCGTACGCGGGCGGCGCGCAGCCGGGTCAGCGTACGGTCGCGGCCGAGCACCTCAAGCGACTCGAACAGCGGCAGGCCGACGGTGCGCCCGGTGACCGCGACGCGTACCGGTGCCTGCGCCTTGCCGAGCTTCAGCCCGCGCTCCGCGCCGACCGCCTCCAGCGTGGCCTTCAGCGACTCGGCGTCCCAGGACTCCAGCGCCTCGAACGCGACGATCGCCGCGTCCAGCAGGTCGGCGGCGCCCTCCTTCATCGCCTTGGCCCAGGCCGCCTCGTCGATCAGCGGGTCGGCCAGGAACAGGAAGTCGACGTTCGGCACGATCTCGCTGAGCACCGCGATCCGGGTCTGCGCCAGCGGGGCCACCGCCGCGAACGCGGCCGGGTCGAACTCCTCGGGCTGCCACGGCGGCGGGGCGATGGTCCCGGTGCCGGTGAGCCACGGCCGGCACGCCTCGACGAAGTCCGCCACCGGCAGCGCCCGGATGTAGTCGCCGTTGAACGCGCGCAGCTTCTTCTCGTCGAAGAACGCCGGGGACGGGTTGACCTCGTCCAGCCGGAACTCCTCCTCGATCACCGACCAGGGCACGATCTCCCGGTCGCCCGAGGGCGCCCAGCCCAGCAGCATCAGGTAGTTGCGCATCGCGTCGGCGAGGTAGCCCTCGTCCCGGTACGCCTCCAGTGCGACCTTGTCCCGCCGCTTGGACAGCTTCTGCCGCTTCTCGTTCACCACCACCGGCACGTGCGCCCAGACCGGCGGCTTGACGCCGAGCGCGTCCCACAGGAGTTGCTGCTTCGGGGTGTTCGGCAGGTGCTCCTCGGCCCGGATCACGTGGGTGATGCCCATCGACATGTCGTCGACCACGTTCGCCAGCAGGAACACCGGGGAGCCGTCGCCGCGGGCGATGACGAAGTCCTCGATCAGCTTGTTCTCGAACGTCGGCTCGCCGCGGACCAGATCGACGACCACGGTCTCGCCCTCGTCCGGCGTGCGGAAGCGCAGTGCCCGTCCCTCGCCCGGCTCCAGGCCGCGGTCCCGGCAGAAGCCGTCGTAGCCGCGCTGCTGCGGGCCGGTACGCGCCTGCACGTCCTCGCGGGTGCAGTCGCAGTAGTAGGCCCGGCCGCCCTCGTACAGCCGCTGCGCGGCGGCCCGGTGCTCGCCCGCGTACGAGGATTGGAAGTACGGGCCCTCGTAGCTGCCCCGGGCGATGCCGATCCAGTCGAGCGCGGAGAGGATGCCCTCGGTCCACTCGGGCCGGTTACGTGCCGCGTCGGTGTCCTCGATGCGCAGCACGAACACCCCGCCCTGCTGCTTGGCGAAGATCCAGTTCTGCAGCGCCGAGCGGGCACCGCCGACGTGGAACATACCGGTCGGGGAAGGGGCGAAGCGTACACGTACCGTCACGCCCCCCAGCCTACGGCTGACCGCGACGGGTTTCCGGCAGGGGGCCGGGTCAGGGCACCGACTTGATCTTCACGACCAGGGCGCTGCCGAGCAGGGTGACCGCCGCGGTGACCGCGTACAGCGTCGGGTAGCCGCCGAGGTGCACGACGATCGGCGCGGACAGCGCCGGACCGAGCACCTGCGGCGCCGAGTTGGCGATGTTGATCACGCCGAGGTCCTTGGCCCGGTCGGTGGCGGCGGGCAGCACCTGCGTGATCAGCGCGGCGTCCACCGACAGGTAGACGCCGTACCCGGCGCCGAGCAGCAGTGCCGCGACGATCGCCATCGGCCAGGTCGGCGCCGCCGCGAGCAGCACCGCCGCCACCGCCATGATCAGCCCGGAGGTGATCACGAAGACCTTGCGCCGGCCGGAGCGGTCGGACATCCGCCCGGCCACCACTGCGGTGAGCATCATGCCCACCGTGTAGAGCAGGATCAGCACCAGCAGGGAGCCCTCGGGGTCGGCTACCCGTACCCCGTCGGTGAGGAAGTAGAGCAGGTAGAGCGTGCCCAGCGCGTTGCCGGTCTGCACCAGGAACCGGGTGAACCAGGCCCAGGCGAAGTCGGGGTGGCGGCGCGGGCTGATCCACATCGAGGCGAACAGCGAGCGCAGCCGCAGCGGGGAGCGGTGCTCCCGGGGCAGGTGGTCGTCCTGGGTCAGCAGCGCGAACGGCAGCGACAGCAGCAGTACGGCGAGCGCGATCGCGGCGTACCCGGCGGCGTTGCCGGTGACCACGGCGGTCACCAGCACCGCGCCGAGCACCAGGCCCAGCGCCTGCGGGATGCCCACCCAGCCGGACACGCCGCCGCGCTGCGCCACCGGCACCCGGTCCGGGATCGCGGCGGTGAGGCTGGCGAGCATCGCGTTGAAGCAGACCTGCGCCGCCACCCAGGCCACCGCCACCCCGGCGATCGTGTTCTGCCGGGCCAGCAGCACCAGGGCGAGCGCGCCGACCACCGCGCCGAGCGCGGTCCAGACGTGCCGGCGGCCGAAGTGCCGGTTGGCCAGCCGCAGCGAGGTGCGGTCGGACAGCGCCCCGGCGAGCGGGTTCGCCAGCACCGCGGCGAGCGCGCCGATGCCGGTGACCACCGCCAGCATGGCCTCCTTGTCGGCCGGGGCGATTCGTTCCACCTGCTGCGGCAGCAGCACCTGGATCGGGGTGAAGAACGCCATCCAGACGCCCAGGTTCGCCGCGAAGATCAGCGCGATCCAGCCCCGCCGTACCGGGACGGTCGGCTCCGCGAGCGCCGCCGGCAGCGAGGCCGGCGTCGGGTTGACGGTGGTCACCGCCGGACCAGATCCCGGAACCAGGTGTACGACGACTTCGGCGTCCGCCGCTGCGTGGCGAAGTCGACGTGCACCAGGCCGAACCGCTTGGTGAAGCCCTCGGCCCACTCCCAGTTGTCCAGCAGGGACCAGACGAAGTACCCGGTCACCGGCACGCCCCCGGCCATCGCCTCGCGCACCGCGCGGATGTGCCCGTCCAGGTACGCGATCCGCTCCGGGTCGTGCACCCGGCCGTCGGCGTCCGGCGCGTCGTCGTACGCGCAGCCGCTCTCGGTGACCTGGATCGGCGGCAGCGCGTCGCCGTACCGCTCGTGCAGGAGGAGCAGCAGTTCGCGCAGGCCGTCCGGGGCCACCGGCCAGTCGAACGCGGTACGCGGGTAGCCCTCCAGTGGCACGATCTCGAACGGCAGGGGCGAGTCCGCCTCCGGCGCGCGGATGCCGGTCGGGTTGTAGTAGTTGACGCCGAGCACGTCGATCGGGGCGGCGATGACGGCCAGGTCGCCGTCGCGTACCACGCCCGGCTCGGGGCCGAGCGCATCCGGGTAGCCGCGTCCGAGCAGCGGATCGGTGAACAGCCGGTTGTGCAGCGCGTCGTACGCCGTGGCGGCGGCCCGGTCCGCGTCGGTGTCGCCGGCCAGGCGCACCGGGGAGTAGTTGTTGGCGATCGCCACCGGGGACGCGCTGCGGGCGCGCAGCGCGGCGACCGCGAGGCCGTGCCCGAGGAGCTGGTGGTGGGCCACCGGGAACGCGTCGAACAGCAGCGTCCGGCCGGGCGCGTGCTCGCCCGTGCCGTGACCGAGGCTCATGTGGATGAACGGCTCGTTGAGCGTGATCCAGAGCTTCACCCGGTCGCCGAGGCGGGCCGCGGTCAGGTCGGCGTACTCGGCGAAGCGGGCTGCGGTGTCCCGGTTGAGCCAGCCGCCGGCGTCCTCCAGCGCCTGCGGCAGGTCCCAGTGGAACAGCGTGGCGACCGGGTCCACGCCGGTGGCGAGCAGTCCGTCCACCAGCCGGTCGTAGAAGTCCAGCCCGGCGGCGTTGGCCGGGCCGGTCCCGGCCGGCTGGATCCGGGGCCAGGCGATCGAGAACCGGTACGCGGACACCCCCAGCCCGGCCAGCAGCGCGGTGTCCTCGGCGTACCTGTGGTAGTGGTCGCACGCATGGTCGCCGGTGCTCCCGTCGGCGATCCGGCCCGGGTCGTGGGCGAACGTGTCCCAGATGGACGGACCACGTCCGTCGACCGAGGTCGCGCCCTCGATCTGGTACGCGGAGGTGGAGACCCCCCAGCGGAAGCCGGCGGGGAACTCGGGCATCGGCGCGGTCGTCAAGTCACCCTCCAGAACGTGAAGCGTGCCCGCGACTCTAGGGCTCCGCGGACCGCCGCGCCATAGGCCGAGATGACTGGGTGGCGCAAGGGAGTTCGGCGTGTCTTTTCCGAACCCGTCCGCTTAAGTCCGATTTACACATAGAGTGCCAAATATCGCGGATGTGATTTAAGTGGGGGAAAGATACTCATGATCCTCGTGGAACGAAGCGCGCACGTGGCGGCGCCGGTGGATGTGGTCTGGGACGTCGTGCAGCGCGCCGAGCAGCTGCCGGCCTGGCTGGCGGGAGTCCGCGCGGCCGAGGTCCTGTCCGGGGAGGGATTCGGGCGGCGGCAGCTGGTCCAGGCCGGACGCGGCGCCGCGCACGAGGCCGAGGTGATCGCCTTCCAGGAGCCGACCCTGATCGGCTGGCGCGAACGCGCGAAGGGCGCCGGCGCCCGGGCCGAGGCGCGCACCGAGATCTACGTCCAGCTGACCCCGGACGAGGAGGGCGGCGGCACAGTCGTACGCCTGATCGTCGTGCGGTGGCCCGCCGGACCCGTCAAGGCGGCCCTGCTCCGGCTCGGCCTGCGCCGGGTCGGCGCCGACCTGGAGGACTCGCTGGCCCGGCTGACCGACCTGGCCGCCGTCGGCTGACCGAGCCCGTCCCGGCGTCGCCCGCGATGGTGACGGCCCGGCGTTCCCGCCAGGGACGCCGGGCCGTCGTCGCATCGGGGGACGAGAAGGGCCCGGCGCGCCTGGCGCCGGGCCCTTCTCGCGTGAGGCGTACTAGCCCGTGTTTCATAAGGCTCGGAGGTACTGGTTGATGGCGGCGATGGTCAGGGTGGCTTCGTAGCGCACGGCGAGTTTGTCGTAGCGGGTGGCCATGGCGCGGTGTTGTTTGAGCTGGTTGATGCCGCACTCCACGGCGTGGCGTCGGCGGTAGGTGTCAGGGTTGAAGGCGGGTGGCCGGCCGCCGCGGGAGCCTTTGGCTCGGCGGTGGGCGTCTTGGTCGGTCTTGCTCGGGATGCAGGCCTTGATTCGCCGTCGGCGCAGATAGGCACGGTTGGCCTTGGACGTGTAGGCCCGGTCCGCCAGAACCTGCTGCGGGCGAGTCCGGGGCCGGCCGGGACCGCAGCGGGTAACTCGGATGCGGTCGAGGACTGTGGTGAACTGCGGGCTGTCACCGCGATGCCCGGCCGTGACGACGGTGGCCAGAACCTTGCGGCCCTGTTCGCAGGCAAGGTGAGTCTTGGTGGTCCACCCGCCCCGCGAACGGCCCAGCGCATGATCCGCGGGCTCGGCGTAGATCCCGCCCGGTGGTTCTTTCTGCCGGTCGCCGTCACGACGGGCACCGGCGGCGTGTTGATGGGCGCGGCTGATCGTGGAGTCGACGCTGACGGTCCAGTCGATCCGCCCGGCCGCATCGGCGGCAGCTTGCAGCCCGGCCAGGATCCGGGCCCAGGTGCCATCACGCTGCCACCGGCGGAACCACCGATACAGCGTCTGCCACGGGGCGTAGTTCGCGGGCACGTCACGCCATGGCGCACCGGTACGTACCCGCCAGCGTATGCCGTCGATGATCTGTCGCCTGGTCCACTTGCACGGCCTTCCCCGCGACGATTCCGCAGGCAGCAACGGGCACAGGTGCTGCCACTGGATGTCGCTGAGGTCATGCCGCGCCGCCGCCGCTAGGCTGGCCACGAGGTCTCCGGTATTCAGGTTTGCTTGGTCGCTAACCCACTTACCGGAGACCTCTTCAGTTATCGATCACCGCCACGCCGTGATCTCACCCGGCCAACGCGACTTACGAAACGCGCCCTAGCTGTCGCCGCCGGTCTCGCCGACCGGGGCGGCGTTGACGTCGTCCAGCGCGTACTTGCGGGCCGCGTCGGCCGGCACGTGCGCCGGCACCACGCCGCGCAGCGCGAGCTGGCGCAGCGTGGCCACCGCCACCGACTCGGCGTCCACGTGGAAGTGGCGGCGCAGCGCGTGCCGCGTGTCCGACATGCCGAACCCGTCGGTGCCGAGCGAGGTGTAGTCCCCGGGTACCCAGCGGGCGATCAGGTCCGGTACCGCGCGCATCCAGTCGCTGACCGCGACCTTCGGCCCGTCGGCGTCGGCCAGCTTCCGCGCGATGTACGGCACCCGCGGCTCCTCGCCCGGGTTGAGCAGGTTGTGCTCCTCGCACTGGACCGCGTCGCGGCGCAGCTCGGTCCAGGACGTCACCGACCACACGTCGGCGGCCACGCCCCAGTCCTCGGCGAGCAGCTGCTGGGCCTTGAGCGCCCACTGCATGCCGGTGCCGGAGGCGAGGATGTTCGCCTTCGGCGCGTCCTCGCCGACCTGCGGCGCGGGGGAGTAGCGGTGGATGCCCTTGACGATGCCCTCGACGTCCACACCCTCCGGCTCGGCCGGCTGGAAGATCGGCTCGTTGTAGACGGTGAGGTAGTAGAAGATGTTCTCCTGCGCCTCGCCGTACATCCGGTGCAGGCCGTTCTCCACGATGTGCGCCAGCTCGAAGGCGAACGCCGCGTCGTAGGAGACCACCGCCGGGTTGGTGGCGGCGAGCAGCAGCGAGTGGCCGTCCTCGTGCTGGAGGCCCTCACCGTTGAGCGTGGTCCGGCCGGCGGTCGCGCCGAGCACGAAACCCCGAGCCATCTGGTCCGCCGCCGCCCAGAATCCGTCGCCGGTGCGCTGGAAGCCGAACATCGAGTAGAAGATGTACAGCGGGATCATCGGCTCACCGTGGGTGGCGTACGCCGTGCCCGCGGCGGTGAAGGAGGCCACCGACCCGGCCTCGTTGATCCCCTCGTGCAGGATCTGGCCGGTCGTCGACTCCTTGTAGGACAGGAACAGGTCCCGGTCGACGGCGGTGTAGCGCTGGCCGTGCGGCGAGTAGATCTTCTGCGTCGGGAACAGCGAGTCCATACCGAAGGTACGGGCCTCGTCCGGGATGATCGGCACCCAGCGCTTGCCGAACTCCTTGTCCTTCATGATGTCCTTGAGCAGGCGGACGAACGCCATCGTGGTGGCGACCTTCTGCTTGCCCGACCCGCGCTTGACGTCGGAGAACCGCTCGCTACCAGGGATGGCCAGCGTCTTGCGCGCGGTGCTGCGCGTGGGCAGGTAGCCGCCGAGCTGCTGCCGCCGGTCCTTCAGGTACGCGATCTCGTCCGACTTCTCGCCCGGGGTGTAGTACGGCGGGAGGTACGGGTTCTCCTCCAGCTGCTTGTCCGGGATGTCCAGGTAGAGGCGGTCGCGGAAGAGCTTCAGGTCCTCCAGCGTCAGCTTCTTCATCTGGTGCGTGGCGTTGCGGCCCTCGAAGTGCGAGCCGAGCGTCCAGCCCTTGATCGTCTTGGCGAGGATCACCGTCGGCTGGCCGGTGTGCTCCATCGCCGCCTTGTAGGCCGCGTAGAGCTTGCGGTAGTCGTGGCCGCCCCGCTTGAGGTTCCAGATCTCGTCGTCGGTCAGCCCTTCGACCATCTTGCGGGTCCGCGGGTCGCGGCCGAAGAAGTGCTCCCGCACGTACGCCCCGGACTCCGCCTTGTAGGTCTGGTAGTCACCGTCGGGCGTCGTGTTCATCAGGTTGACCAGCGCGCCGTCGGTGTCCGCGGCGAGCAGCGGGTCCCACTCGCGGCCCCAGACGACCTTGATGACGTTCCAGCCGGCGCCCCGGAAGAACGCCTCCAGCTCCTGCATGACCTTGCCGTTGCCGCGGACCGGTCCGTCCAGGCGCTGGAGGTTGCAGTTGATCACGAAGGTGAGGTTGTCCAGCTCCTCGCGGGCGGCTACGCCGATCGCGCCGAGCGACTCGACCTCGTCCATCTCACCGTCGCCCAGGAACGCCCAGACGTGCTGCTGAGAGGTGTCCTTGATGCCGCGGTGCTGCATGTAGCGGTTGAACCGCGCCTGGTAGATGGCGTTCAGCGGGCCGAGGCCCATTGAGACGGTGGGGAACTCCCAGAAGTCCGGCATCAGCCGCGGGTGCGGGTACGACGGCAGCCCGCCACCGGGGTGCGACAGCTCCTGCCGGAACCCGTCGAGCTGGTTCTCGCTGAGCCGGCCCTCGAGGAACGCCCGCGCGTACATGCCGGGGGAGGCGTGGCCCTGGTAGAAGATCTGGTCGCCGCCGCCGGGGTGGTTCTTGCCCCGGAAGAAGTGGTTGAAGCCCACCTCGTAGAGGGACGCCGAGCTGGCGAACGTGGAGATGTGGCCACCGACGCCGATCTCCGGGCGCTGCGCCCGGTGCACCAGCATCGCGGCGTTCCACCTGATGTACGCCCGCAGCCGCCGCTCGACGTGCTCGTCACCCGGGAACCACGGTTCGCGCTCCGGCGGGATCGTGTTGATGTAGTCGGTGGTGGTCAGTGACGGCACCCCGACCTGCCGCTCGCGGGCCCGCTCCAGCAGGCGCAGCATGACGTACCGGGCTCGCTTTGTCCCGCGCTCGTCGATGACACCGTCGAGTGACTCGACCCATTCGCTGGTCTCTTCAGGGTCGATGTCCGGAAGCTGGCTCGGCAGACCAGCGGTGATCACCGGGCGCTTGCGTTCCGTAGCCACAGGCGTTCCCTCGGTTTCGTGTGGGATAGGTCTCTAGCGCCATCCTGCCCCCTGGTGGCGCGTGTCGTCACCTCTCCCACCCCCAGACGCGACGCTGAACACAGGTACCCATCAGTAACTTTGCGCGATCACCGGATGCGCTATCGGCGGACGCGGCGGGGATCCGGGCACTGCGGCAGAATGCGCCGTATGCGCAGTGAGGTGATCACCGTCCGGACCGGCTCCCGTCCGACCGTCCGGGACATCACGAGCGAGGCCGAACGGTTCGTCTCCGGCGCCGGCGACGGACTGCTGCACGTCTTCGTCCCGCACGCCACCGCCGGGCTGGCGATCATCGAGACCGGCGCCGGGTCCGACGACGACCTGCTGCGGGCGCTCGACGACCTGCTCCCCACCGACGACAGGTGGCGGCACCGGCACGGCTCAGCCGGGCACGGCCGCGACCACGTGCTGCCGGCGTTCGTACCGCCGTACGCGACGCTGCCGGTGCTCGGCGGGCGGCTCCAGCTCGGCACCTGGCAGTCGATCTGCCTGGTCGACACCAACGGCGACAACCCCGACCGCCAGGTCCGCTTCTCGTTCCTGGCCGGCTGACGCGCGGACGACCGGGCGGGAGTTTCCGCCGAACAGCGCTTCATGATCGGCAATCGGTTGCACGAGGTGCCTGACCGTTCGGATGAACGAAGATCGACTTCGCCATAACATGAACGGATGGCGCATTCCACCGTTCCCACCGCCCGTGACCGGGCCGGCCTGGCCGGGGAGACCGTGCGCCGGATCCTGCACGTCGCCGCCGCGATGCGGCACCACCAGCACGAGGGGATCGCGGCACTGGGCCTCACCCCGGCGGTCGCCCGGGCGCTGCACGAGCTGGACCCGGACCGCCCGCTCCCGGCCCGCGACCTCGCCGCGCAGCTCGGCTGCGACAGGTCGAACGTCACCGGACTGGCCGACAAGCTGGAGCAGGCCGGGCTGGTGGAACGGCGTACCGACCCGGCCGACCGGCGGCAGAAGGCGCTCGTCGTCACCGGGCGGGGGCGGCAGGTACGCGAGCGGGTCCGCCAGGTGATGTCGGACTCCCGACTCCTCGACGCCCTGAGCACCGAAGAACTGGCCACACTGCGGAACCTGGTGCTCAAGGTCTCCGACGGGGGCTGCCCGACGGAGTGTGGGCAGGTCTGAGCCACGCCGGGCGGAACGTGTCCGAGTGGGCGAGGCGGGCCCGAGTCGGTAATGCTGTCCGCGTGACCACCCCGCACGATCTCGACGACCGGCTCCGAGCCGAACTGGCCGCGCTCGGGGCGCCCGACCAGCGGCGCGACCTGGGCGAACCGCTGCCCGACGGCGGTGCGTTGACCGGGGCGCAGGCACTGGCCCTGTTCGACGCGCAGCTGACCAGCCGGCTGCTCGACCTGGCCGGCCGGTGGCTGTCCGGCTTCGGTGAGGGGTACTACACGATCGAGTCGGCCGGTCACGAGGGCGACGCCGCGGTGGCAGCCGCGCTGCGGCCGACCGACCCCGCGCTGCTGCACGCCCGCTCCGGCGCGTTCTACTGCCTGCGCGTCGCCCAGGCCGGCGGCGCCTTCCCCGTCACCTTCCCGGAGCCGGAGCCGGAGCCGGAGCCGGAGCCGGAGCCGGAGCCGGAGCCGGAACCGGAACCGGAACCGGAACCGGAAAAGACGGAGGCGGCCAGCCTGCCCGTGGGCGCCGGGATCGTCGTGGACGCGGACGGGGACGCGACTGTCGTCGTACCCGATCTGCCGCAGCCCGCGCCCGACGACGCGTTCGCGGCGGCGGCGCGCGACGTGCTGCGCGGCATCGTCGCCTCCGCCGAGGAACCCGCGGCCGGCGGGCGGGCGAAGGTCTTCGGCCGCGCCGACCTGGCGGTCGTGCCGACCATCTCCGCCGCCGGCTCGCACCTGCCGCGCGCCGTCGGCCTGGGGCTGGCGCTGGAGCGGCTGCGCCGCGGCGCGCGGCCCGCCGACGGCGAGGCCGAGGCGGCGCAGTGGCCCGCCGACGCCGTGGTTGTCTGCGCCTTCGACGACGGCGCGGTCGACCACGCCACGGCCACCGCCGCGCTGAACACGACCGGCTGGTACGACCACACCGGCCTGCGCATCCCGGTGCTGTTCGTCTGCGCGGACAGCGGCGCGTCCGCCGAGGGCTGGGTGGCCACCACGCTGCGGGCCCGGCCCGGCATCAGGTACTTCGCCGCCGACGGCACGGACGTGGCCGCGACCTACCGGGTCGCGGCGGAGGCGGCGGAGTGGGTACGCCGGCAGCGGCGGCCCGCCGTGCTGCACCTGAGCGTGGTCCGCCTGATGGAGCACTGTGACGGCGACGCGGCCCGCGACCCGCTGCTGGCCACCGCGCGGCTGCTGGTGACCTCCGGGTACGCCAGTGGCGAGGAACTGCTCGCCCGCTACGACGAGCGGGGCTGGCAGCTGCGCCGCGTCGCCGAGGAGGTGCTGGACGAGCCGAAGCTCGCCGCCCCGGTCGAGATCGTGCGGGAACTGGCGCCACGCCGGCCGGTGCGGGTGTCCCGCGCGGTGGCCGAGGCGGCGGCGCATGCGGCCGGGCCGGGCGCCGGAGCGCGGGCGGAGGCGTTCGGCGGCAAGCCGCCGGAGCTGACCGGCCCGCTCACGCTGGCGCAGAGCATCAACGCCGCGCTCGCCGACGGCATGCTGGACCATCCCGGTACGGCGGTGTTCGGCCACGACGTCGCCGCCGGGGGCGGGGTGTACGGGGTGACCGAAGGGCTGCGGGACCGGTTCGGGGCGGCGCGCGTGTTCGACACGCTGCCGGACGAGACCTCGATCCTCGGGCTCGGGCTGGGCGCCGGGCTGGCCGGTCTGCTGCCGGTGCCGGAGATCCGCCACCTGACGCTGCTGCACGGCGCCGAGGGCCAGCTCCGCGGTGAGGCGGCCACCATGCGGTTCCTCTCCCGGGGCGCGTTCCGCAACCCGATGGTGGTGCGGGTGCCCGGCCTGGCGAGCCCGGACGGACTCGGCGGCCACGACCGCAACGACGACTCGCTGGGGGCGCTGCGCGACGTACCGGGCCTGGTGGTGGCCGTGCCGGCCCGGCCGGACGACGCCGCGCCGATGCTGCGGACCTGCCTGGCGGCGGCCCGGGTGGACGGCAGCGTCTGCGTGTTCGTGGAGCCGATCGCGCTCTACCACGTGCGCGACCTGTACACGGACGGTGACGACGAGTGGACCGCCGAGTACGCCGAACCGGGCGCCTGGGCCGACCGGCACGTGCCGATAGGCCGGGCCCGCGTGTACGGGATCGGCTCCGCCGAGGACCTCACCATCATTACGTTCGGTAACGGAGTGCGGATGTCGCTGCGCGCCGCCGCCACGCTCGCCGAGGAGGGCGTGGGCAGCCGGGTGGTCGACCTGCGCTGGCTGGCCCCGCTGCCGGTGGCCGACATCATCAGGGAGTCCTCGGCGACCGGCCGGGTGCTGGTGGTGGACGAGACGCGGCGAACCGGCGGGGTGGGCGAGGGCGTGCTGTCCGCGCTCGTCGACACCGGGTACGTGGGCGCCGCGCGCCGCGTAGCCGCACTTGACTCGTTTGTACCATTAGGTCCGGCTGCCCGTCAGGTTCTGGTCTCCGCGGAAGCCATCACCCAGGGTGCCCGTACGCTGCTGGCACGGTAAATTCCGTTCCACCCGGTGCGCCACTTGCGCGGCGAGCCGCAACTGTGTGGACTGAGCCCGACGGTGTCACCCGACGCCACGAGCAGGGATAGATGAGGAGGCACTCGACAGTGAGCGCGACCGCTGGCCAGGCCGACGGGGTACGCAGCCTGGCGGACCGGTTCGGTATCGAGCCGGGCATGGTCGTCATGGAGATGGGCTACGACGACGACGTCGACACCGATCTCCGGGACGCCCTGACCGACCGCTGTGGGGAACTCGTCGACGAGGACACCGACGAGGTTGTCGACGCGGTTCTGGTCTGGCACCGAGACGGCGACGGTGACCTGTTCGAGCTCCTCGTCGACGCCCTCGGGCCGCTCGCGGACAACGGCGTGGTCTGGCTCCTGACCCCGAAGGCCGGCCGCGACGGCCACGTCGAGCCGAGCGAGGTCGCGGAGAGCGCGCAGACCGCCGGGCTCCAGCAGACCTCCACCATCAACGCCGGCCGCGACTGGAGCGGGGCCCGCCTCGTCATGCGTCGCGGGTCCAAGAGCAAGAAGTAGGGCGGCGCCGCACATCCGGCGACCGAGGTCGCCGGGTGTGGCAGGCTGATCATCTCCAGACCCGATCCCGAGGGAGCACGCATGCCCATCGAGGTTGGCGCCGAGGCGCCCGACTTCCTGCTCAAGGACCAGAACAACCAGGAGGTCCGGCTCTCCGACTTCCGCGGTAACAAGACCGTGCTGCTGGTCTTCTACCCGCTCGCCTTCACCGGCATCTGCCAGGGCGAGCTGTGCGAGGTGCGGGACAACCTCAACGAGTACGTCAACGACGACGTCCAGGTGCTGACCGTCAGCGTCGACTCCGTGTACGCCCACAAGATCTGGGCCGACCGGGAGGGCTACCAGTTCCCGCTGCTGGCGGACTTCTGGCCGCACGGCGCGGTGGCGCAGGCGTACGGCGTCTTCAACGACGTCGCAGGCATCGCCAACCGGGGCACCTTCGTCATCGACAAGGCCGGCGTGGTCCGGTTCGCCGAGATGAACATGCCCGGCGAGGCGCGCGACCAGCAGGGCTGGCGCAAGGCGCTGGCCGAGGCCGTCGCCGCCTGAGTCCCACACCCCAGGCACGTCGTTGCGCGGGGCCGGAGGCGGGCAGGTAAGCTGGCCGCTCCGGCCCGCCGTACGGGCGTTCCGGGCGCGTAGCTCAGTGGGAGAGCACTCGCCTTACAAGCGAGGGGTCGCAGGTTCGAAACCTGCCGCGCCCACCATCTTTCAGCAGGCTGCCTCGGCAGCGTCCGTACGTGTGCCTCGGCGGACCTGCGCTGTGCTCGACCGCATGACGCGGATCAAGAACGGGAGGAAGGCCCAGTTGTCCTCGGTGGTCAACCTCTGACCAGCCGCCCACAGTTCGACGACGCGGAGTTGGTGCGGCTCGACCTCGCCGATCTCCACCGCGAACATGGCCCGGTCACCGATGCGCCGTGTCATCAGCCCGCGGGCGCAGTCATGTGGATGGTCGTGCCCGGCTGGGTAGGTTGCCATCCCTCGGCCAGCGCCTTCCGGACTATCGCCGCGACAGTCGACGGAAGTACGGGGACGACTGGCGTGCCGAACCAGTTGCTTGGATGATCCTGAGACATGCGGACCAGCAACACCCTGCCCTTGCAGCCGACCTGTTCGACAGCGACAGCGAGTGGAGCCTCACACAGCGCTTGGGCATAGGTCGGTCTGCCGCGTACGCGCCACCTGTAGGTGACCCCGTCCACCGTGATGAGCCGAGAGCCCTTCTTGACCAACGTCATGACGACCCTCCTCGACGTCAGATGCCCGTACCCGCAGATGCCCCACGGCGGCGCGGACACGCTGCGGCCTCATGGCCGCAGAATGCCGTTACGCGGTGCGTCGTTCGTGCTTCGCCCGCGCTAGTGATCGTCGATCATCGGCTCGGCCCACGCGGCATGGTCGAACTCCCAGGTCCAGGTGATGCCGTCGGACCTGCCCGTGGCCGAGTCGACGGCAGCGGCGGTCAGATGCTGCCCTGCGGGCACGATGGCGACCCGTCGCCGGACTCGCTTCGTGTGACGGATCCGGTACTTCAGTCCCTCGATGGCCACCACTCCGCATTCGTTGCCCGGCTGGTCGACGGAGGACGAATCCACTGTCACAGGCCAGCCTTCCTTGTGGGCCTTGTAGAGCCAGACCTCTAGGGCCCGTTGCTTACCCTGGTTCTCTGATACCCGGGCGATGATTTCGATCGGGTCGGTACGGTTGTCCATTTCGTCCTCTGCCGTGGGCTGAGAATGCACCTTGTGGTTCGGGGTTGCGGTCTTTTGAGCGAACCTGGATGACAGTCGCTGATGCCAGTCACACGGCCGGCGTGTGTCGACGCCGGCGGGGCGGCTCGGTTCTAACCTGGCGCGGAGACGGTAGTGACGATCGCCGTTGCCAGGGACGTCGCCTTCTCCTGAGCGATTGCGGTGACCTCGGTGGCAGTGTTCAGTTTGGGCGGCCAGAAGGTGAGCGCCTCGACACTGATGAGCAGCGAGCCGTGCGCGAAGATCAGCCGCGCGTTGCCGGGCAGGAACGGCATTCCTTCGGCGCTTTCCGGGTTCACCCGGCTCACCGTCGCCGTGGTCAGCCGCGCGCTCGTCGATCCGATGGGCATCGTGCGTGCACCCCACCGGGCGGTGGCCATCCCGATGTTGAGTGGGAAATCCTTACCGGGGCAACGTGCGGTGCGCGCCGTACGTGCGGCCGCAGCGGCCGACGGGACATCGCGCAGACCGATCACCGTGACGTTCAGAAGGGTTGTCGGGGGCTGCACGTCGACGAAGATCCCTACGGGGTTGACCTCCAGGCCCGCGCCCCACACCTGGTCGAACTCCAAGCCGCTCCCGCTCGACCGGTCGGGGTCGGCAATGAGCAGGTCGCAGGGGTTGTAGGGCTCGCCGACCTCGATCGTGCGCTCCCGGATGTCGTCGCCGACATCGGCCCGCTCGACCAGCTGGCGAATCGTCGCCATCAGCGCCTCCTGCTCGGTGGGCGATGCCGACGGTGACGGATCCACGGAGGGTGCCGGAGGCGGTGGCGGGTCGGCTCGTGTGACGCAGCCGGCAAGGCCCAATACCACCAGTACGCCGGCGACGAAGGATCCGCCGCGAACCCGATCAACGATCCCCACGAATCCCCGCTTCCACTCGGGGTGCAGCATATGGCTCATCACGTCCGGCGTTTGCCCGTGCCGTCCGCGGCGAAGGTTCCGTCATCTGGAGTGCGGGAGAAGCGCGGACCGTCCGTGATCTGCCGGAGCGGTCAGGAACTCCAGCCGCCCACGCCGCCGCTGCCGGTGTTGCTGCCGTCCGTACGATTCCGATGGTCGTCGAGCCGGCGGCGTGCCTCGGCGGACGCCCGGAGGTCACGTACCTGGCGGCCGTCCACGCGTGTCTGCCGACGACGACGCAGCAGGCCGACGACGAACACGGCGGCCGCGATGACGAGTACGAGGATCACCCAGCGCATGTCGACCTCCCGGGTCAGATGCCTGCCCCCAGTGTCCGCAGCCGGTCAAGGGCTCGCTCCCTCGCGATCACCGCCGTTGGTGAGACTTTCGGGAGCCACTCAGGCTGGATGGTCGTTCAGGAACGACTGGGCAGCCGCCTTCGTGGCCGCTACGGCCTCGTTTGTCTGGTCGTATGCCGTGCCCCATCCGACGTACAGCTCCAGGAAGCGATCGGCCACGGGTCGCAGCTCCGGCAACTGGGATTCGGCCGCCTGGCAGTAGATCTCGTGGGCCAGGTCCTCGGCGTCGCCCTCTCCCGCAACGATGCTCGCCGCTACCTGACGCATGAGGTGCAGCCGAGCGCCGCGCTCGTCCGGCACCGGCGAGCCGAGTTCGTCCATCGCCTGCCGGAACAGATCGACCGCCTCCCGCGACTGGCCCCTCGACAGGCCGGCAAGCTCACGCAGGCCCGGCGAGTCGACGCCTCGGGTCAGAGCGTGAGCAGCCGCCATCGGCAGGTCGTCGCCGACCGGTTCGTCCATCGCCAGCCGGACGGCGAGGTCGCGCAGGTGCTCCACGCCCGAGAGGCTAGGCGATGGACGAGAGCGGCGTCGGCCGTCGCGGTGCGGTGTGGTGACGGGTCAGCGGATGCCTGCGGCGTGGAGGCGTCGGGTGGCGTCCGGGTCGATGCTGGTCCGCACGAGCGAACCGGGCGCATCCGCGGAACCGGTACTGAACGCGGTCACCACCAGCACGACGGACAGGACCGGCATGAACAGCGTCCGGACCAGCATGGCCCAGCACGCCTTGAGGCCGATCCGGCTGCCGTCCTTGACCCGCACGAGCTGCGTGCCGGTGAGGACCCCGCCGAGCGCCCGGCCGTTGCCGTAGCAGAGGCCGTAGAGCACCGGCACCAGTACGAACAACGCGAGCACCGCCCCGGCGAGGGCGCCGCCGGAGAGGGTCACCGCACGGTCCACCACGGACAGGGCGACGACACCTACCGCGACAGCGAACAGGCACACCACGAAGTCGATGAGCCAGGACATGACCTGCGCCATCGTGCCGGCCTTGACATACAGCGTGCCGTTGCCGAACATCGCGATCCGCTTGGCCTTGCGGGCGCCGAGCGCGTGCTCTGCCTGCGCCTGGGCGGCTTCCAGTCGGGTCAGTGGGCGGCCCGCGGCGCGGACTGTCACAGCGTTCTCCTGTTGTATCGCGGGCACGACGTGCGGCTTCGCTGGAACTGGGCACCGTGCCCTGCCGTGTTCCGATGCAGAGTAGTCGACGCCGGCACCGCTCCTGTCCGACGTCGAGGCGATGGCGCGGCGCTTGCTACGTCGCCGGCGTGTTGTACCGGTCCAGCGTCGCCTTGGAGGTCGACGCGTCGCGGAAGACGAACTCCCACGGGCCGGTGTTCACGTCCATGTCCTTGCCGAATCCGACCCACTTCCCGGCCATCCGTCGGCCGGTCGGCTCGGCCAGGAGCTGGATCGCCCCGTGATAGCGGGCGCCCCGGTAGTAACCGGCCGGGTCCGTCTGTTCCACCCAGGTGCCGGTGATGACGGCGCCGTCCACGGTCAGGTCCAGCGACAGGGACGAGGACGCCGATCCGGGCAGGCTGCGCGCGGTCAGCCTGTCGCCGTGCTGCAGCAGGACGACGAAGTGCTGTCCGGCAAAGGACTCCTCCCGGCCGCTGGAGTAGTACTGGTAGCGGCTGAGCCACACGCCCTCGTACGACCTGTGGGCCGTGGCGGACTTCGATGTCGGCGTGGGCGTAGCCAGGCTCGATACGGGTGAGGTCAGGTCGTAGCCACCGTGTTGGTCGTCGGCCACGTGCCCACCGGGCACCGCGGCGAAGCCGAGCAGTGAGATGGGCAGGCCGGTCACGACCTCCAGCGCGCGAGCGTAGACGGGGCGCGGTGCGGCGATCGCACCGGACTCCCATCGCTGGACGAGTCGCTTGTTGGCGTCGTTGGGTTCGCCGACGCGGTGGCCGGCGGCTTGGAGCGCGCGGGCGAAGTCGTCCTGGCTCATGCGCATTCCGGTGCGGACGCCGCGCAGAACCGTGTTGGGGGCGGTCATGCCCGCCACGATAATGCTATGTCGCCTAAATGTCGCCACCTATGGAGTCGGACTGTCGGCTCTCGTGCCGTCGCGATCAGTGACACCCAGACGTCACTGTGGACTGGTGGCGGCTGAGAGGGCCGCCGCGTTTCTCCTGGCGGAGGTGGAGATGCCGAGCACTGGCGACGAACCGTCGATGAGCCGGAGCGAACAGATCCACGCGGTGGACCGAGGGGCGACAAAGAGGCGACCTCTCGCCGCTGCTGAGGCGGCTCGCGGCGAGGGACGCGTACCTGTCCGCCGCAGCGTTGACGTTGGCCCGGCGGCATCGGCCGGTCTGGTGCTGGCGGCGGTGGACACGGGTCTGCCGGTGCGGTGCCGATCTGCCCTGCCATTCGCGGCATCGGATTCCGATCAATCGTGGTCAGTGGCCGCAGGGGGGCGACGAGTGATCGGCGGGCCGGAAGAGACGATCCTCGCGGTACACGTCCGAGGACTTGACGGCATGTGTGCCGGGTGCCGGGCCTGGTGGTCACGGCTGACTCCGTACCCCTGCTGGCAGGTGGAATGGGCGACCAGCAGGCAGGCGCGGGCGGTCACCGCGCGGTTCCTGGAAGGTGCGGTGACCACCCACGGCCCGGTCATGCCGGTCTGGAGCTGCGGCGGCTGTGACCTGCCCTGGCCGTGCCCCACGCGGAGACGGGAACTGCGCGCGGAGTACGCCGGTGCGCCCGTGTCGCTGACCCTGTACCTCGGCGCCTACCTCGTGCAGGCCTCCGAGGACATGCCGTGGGCGCCTGCCGGCGCGCTGCACCGCCGCTTCGTCGGGTGGACCCGCGAGGCCGGTCCGCGGGGGCGGTGACTGCTCAGCCGCGCCGCTCCCGCAGCCGCCGCCGGAACCGCATCCATTCCGCCGGTACGACGAGGCGGCCCGCCACGGCCGGCGGCACGGTCGCCAGGAAGTCCGGCCACCGCCAGATCGGCGCGTCGGCTTCCCGCAGGTGGGTGGGGTGCCGGGGGTCGTAGCGGACCGCTATCACGTCGCCTGCTGCCGGCCGGTGAACAGCGACGTGACGAGCAGCCAGAGGCCGGCTGTCAGCGCGGTCGCCCCGTCGCCCCGCAGCAGGCCGAGGACGGCCTCCTCGTAGCGCTAGGGGCGGCCGACGTGCCCGGCGTCCGCTCCGTCGACAGCCATCCCGCCATTCCTTCGCCGACTGTCCCGGGACCCCACAGTAGCCAGCCGGTCCAGCCCGGTGAGGACGTGGTGATGAGAAGTGAATATGCCTGAGAGGCATATTCATGACTCTCAGGCATATCGCTCGGAGTATCACTCTTCCCGAGACGCATGACCCTCCGTGACCGAACGACCTGGCGTCACCGGAGGGGCGAACGCCGCCACCCGCCGGTCCGGGGCCGGGGCGGTGAGCGGCAGCGTGGGCCAGGCCGCCAGGTCGTGGAGCATCTGCCGGTCGTGGGTGGCGACGACTACCGCCGCCCGGGTCGTCAGCAGGGCCGCGGTGAGGTCGTCGACGAGCGGCGCGGACAGGTGGTTCGTGGGTTCGTCGAGGATCAGCAGGTCGGGACGCTCGGCCAGGCGGAGCGCCAGGTTCAGCCGCCGTTGCTGTCCGTGCGACATCCGGCCGACCGGGGTACGCCGGGCCTCGGCGTCGAGCAGGTTCGTCGCGCCCAGCGGCAGAGGCGTGCCGGAGCCGAGGCGTCCGGTGGAGCGCAACCGGCCCACGTGCTGTTCGTGCAGGTCGTGGGCGAGCATCAGGGGAGGCCAGTCGGGCACCTCCTGACCGAGGTACGCCACCCGCGCGCCGGACGGGTGGCGAACCTCGCCGGTCGACGGCACGAGGTCGCCGGCCAGCACGGAGAGCAGCGTCGACTTGCCCGCGCCGTTGGGCCCGGTCACCAGCAGGCGGTCCCCGCCGTCGAGCGTGAGCGTGACCCGGGTACGCAGACGCCCTGCGACCGTCACGTCGTGGCACCGCAGGATCGGCAGTCCGGCCCGGGTGTCCAGCGGCGGCCAGCGCAGCGGCTGCGGTGGCTCCGGGACGGTGATCCGGTGCTCGTCGAGCGCCTCCTGCCGGCGTCGCAGCGCCTGGACCAGGCCGGGGGCGCGGGACTGGCGCTGGTGCTTGCCGTGGCCCTTCTCCGGACGCCAGCCGGTGCTGAGCCGGCCCTGCGCCTCCCGGACCGCGTCGGCCAGCCGCTGGTGCTCGGCCTGCTGCGCCTCGTGGTCCCGTACCCAGTTCGCGAAGTCGCGACTGCGCCCGTCCTGCCAGGCGTCGTAGTCCCCGGCGTAGCGGCGTGGGCGCCCGTCCGGGCTGGGGTCGAGGTCCAGGAACTCCGTGGCCACGTCCCGCAGCAGGGCGCGGTCGTGGGTCACCAGCACCACGCCGCCCGGGTGCTCGCGCAGCCGCGCGGTGAGGAAGGCCAGGCTGGCCGCGTCGAGGTGGTTGGTCGGCTCGTCCAGCATCAGCAGGTCGACCCGCGCCCCGAGCAGGCATGCCAGCCGGACCCGGTAGCGCTGGCCGACCGACAGCGTCGCCAGCGGGCGGTCCCGGTCCGGGCAGGCGTCGAGACCGGCCAGCGCCACGTCGACGCGACGTTGCGCGTCCCAGGCGTCCAGCCGGGTTGCCGCGTCGAGCGCGGCGGCGTACGCGTCGTCCGCGCCCGCCCGGCTCTCGGCCAGCGCGCCGGCGGCGTCGTCCAGTGCCCGCAGCGCGCATTCGGACTCCCGGATCGCCTCCCGGACGAGCGTGCCCACCGTCTCGCCGTGGCGCGCCTCCAGGTTCTGCCGGGCGACGCCGATCGTGCCCAGCCGTTCCACCGTGCCCTGGTCGGGCACGAGGATGCCGGCCAGCACGTGCAGCAGTGTGGTCTTGCCGCGGCCGTTCTCGCCGACGACCGCCAGGCGGGAGCCGGCGGAGACGGTCACGCCGACGTCGGACAGCACGACCCGGCCGCCGCGGATGACGCGGACGCCGTCGGCCCGGACGTGCGCCCGGTGCCCGGCGGGCAGCGAACCGCCTGAGATGGATGGGGACGAAGGAATGTGGTCGAGGTTGTTCACAGTCCGCTCTTCGGCTCGTCGTGGAGCCGGGCAGCGCGAGGACACCGCCCGGCGGGAACGCCAGGACGGCGGAGCAGAGCTGGTACGTCAGAAGAAGCCGGTCACCCTGCCGCCGTCAGCGGAGGGACCAGGGCTTCATGACGGCGGCGTGGAACCTCATGCGGTCAAGGCTACCCGGAGCGGGACCGGAGATCGCCGGAGTTACCGGCGCAGGCGGGCGGAGGCCTCGGCGTCGAGCAGGTCGTTCACCGTCAGCGCCGAGTTGATCAGCGCGAGGTGGCTGAACGCCTGCGGATAGTTGCCGATCTGCTCACCGGTGGAGGCGATCTCCTCGGCGTACAGGCCGAGGTGGTTGCTGAAGGTGAACATCTTCTCGAGGGTGAGCCGGGCGTCGTCCAGCCGGCCGGAGCGGGCCAGCGCCTCGACGTACCAGAAGGTGCACATGTTGAACGTGCCCTCGTGGCCGGGCAGCCCGTCGGGGGAGTGCACCGGGTCGTACCGGTGGACCAGGCTGTCCGAGACCAGATCCCGCTCGATCGACTCCAGCGTGGACAGCCACAGCGGATCGCTGGGCGTGACGAAGCCGACCGCCGGCATGTAGAGCAGGGCGGCGTCGAGCACGTTCTCGTCGTACGCCTGCACGAAGCTGCCGCGTTCCCGGTGGAACCCGCGGGCCATGACCTGGTTGTAGATCCGGTTGCGCTGCTCGGTCCAGCAGCTCATGTCCCCGGGCCGGCCGGTGCGGGTGGCCAGCCGGATGGCCCGGTCCAGCGCCACCCAGGACATCACCCGGCCGAACGTGTAGTTGCGGGGGTGGTGCCGGCTCTCCCAGATCCCGGCGTCGCGCTTGTCCCAGTTGTGGCAGAGCCAGTCGACCAGGCGCACGGTGCTCTTCCACACCTGGTGCGACACCCGGATGCCCTGCTCGTCGGCGAGGTGCATGGCGTACAGCGCCTCGCCGTGGATGTCGAGCTGAAGCTGGTCGGCGGCGCCGTTGCCGATCCGCACCGGCCGGGAGCCCCGGTATCCCTCCAGGTGGTCGAGCACCTCTTCGTGCAGGTCCGAGGAGCCGTCCACCCGGTACATGATCTTCAGCGGGTCCTGGTGGTCGCCGGCTTCGCGGATGCGCTCGTCCAGCCAGTCCATGTACCGGCTGACCTCCTCGGTGAACCCGAGACCGAGCAGCGCGTGCACCGAGAACGAGGTGTCACGTACCCAGGTGTAGCGGTAGTCCCAGTTGCGGGAGCCGCCGACCAGCTCGGGCAGCGCGGCGGTCGGCGCGGCGATCATCGCGCCGGTCGGCGCGTACGTCATGAGCTTGAGCGTGATGGCCGAGCGCTCGACCATCTCCCGCCAGCGCCCGGTGTAGCGGGAGCGTTCGACCCAGCGCCGCCAGTAGTCCCGGGTCCACTCGAACATGCCCTGGACCTCTTCCGGCGGGATGATCCGGGGTTCGTCGCTGCCCGTCTCCAGGATCACCCCGCCGGTGTCGCCCTCCTTCAGCGTGCCGTAGGCGATCAGGTCGCCGTCCTCCATGCGGATCTCGCCGGTCTGGGCCCAGAGCTGCCGTACCGGGTCGATCGGGTTGAAGGTGAGCGTCGCCGACGGGCTGCGGAACAGGTAGCCGTTGCGGTGCCGCTCCACCTCGTGGCGCTCGCGGGCGTAGTCGAACCGGGGCCGGCACTCCACCCGGAAGCGCATGCTGCCGCGCACCATGTTGACCATGCGGACCAGGCGGTGCGAGTCGGTGACCCGCTCGCCGGTCACAGGCATGAAGTCCATCACCTCGGCGACGCCGTCCGCGCTGATGAACCGGGTGATCAGGATCGGTGTGCCGGGCAGGTAGAGCTGCTTGGTGACGTACCGGACCTCGTGCGGGGCGATCTGGAAGAAGCCGCCCTTGTCCTTGTCGAGCAGTGCGGCGAAGATGCTCGGCGAGTCGAAGCGCGGCGCGCAGAACCAGTCGATCGTTCCGTCACAGGTCACCAGCGCGGCGGTCTGCAGGTCGCCGATGAGCCCGTGATCCTCGATCGCCGGATAGCCCTTCACATCGCCCCCCAGGTTCCGACTGCCCTCTCCGACTCAACCTAGGGGAAGAATTGTCAGGTTAGGGGTGATTCGTGGTCACCCACCCGCCCGCGCGCCACGGTGCGCCTCGACCGCCCGCTGGGTCTCCGCCTGCACCAGGTCCGCGTTGATCATCGCCGCGGTCCAGGCGCCCGCCGCCGCGGCGGCGCCGACCTGCGCCGACAGGTTCGTCACGTTGCCCGCGACCCACACCCCGGGCACATCGGTACGCCCCGACTCGTCGGCCGGCAGGTACTCGCCCATCCCGCTGGGGTGCGGTTGCGGGCGCAGGCCAAGCCCGGCCAGGAACCCGGCGCGCGCCACCATCCGGGGCGCGACGGTGAGCACCTCGCGGTCGACGGTGCGGCCGTCGCGCAGGCGTACCCCGGTCAGCCGGTCCCCGTCCGTCTCGACGGCCGCGATCTCGCCCTCGACCACCGGCACGCCGCGCGCGGCGAGCTGCTCGGCCTGCTCGTCGGTGAGCGGCGGCGCGGTGTGCCGCAGGTAGACCACGTCGTCGCTCCACTGCCGGAACAGCAGCGTCTGGTGCACCGACATCGGGCCGCTGCCGATCACCCCGATCGGCCGCTCGCGCACCTCCCAGCCGTGGCAGTACGGGCAGTGCACCACGTCCCGTCCCCAGCGCTCGCGCAGGCCGGGCACGTCGGGCAACTCGTCGACCAGGCCGGTGGCGACCAGCACGTGCCCGGCGCGTACCCGGCGGCCGTCGGCGAGCGCCACCGCGAACCCGTCGCCGTCGCGGTCCACCGTCTCGACCCGGCCCTCGGTCAGGTGCCCGCCGTAGCGGCGCACCTCGTCCCGGCCGCGCGCCAGCAGCTCGGCCGGCGGCACGCCGTCGTGCCCCAGCAGCGCGTGCACGCCGTCGGCGGGGGCGTTGCGGGGCTCGCCCCCGTCCACCACCAGCACCGACCGGCGTGCCCGGGCCAGCATGAGCGCGCCGTTGAGCCCGGCCGCGCCGCCGCCGATCACCAGTACCTCGTAGCTCTCGGTCATCGTGACCACCTCCGCGACCAGATTGCGGCGAGGCTCGGCAGAACTGCAAACTCTCTTGCTGATGTGGCAAACTCGTGGGCATGGACGACGACCTCGATCAGGCCCTCGACGCGGTCGGCCCCCGGCTGCGTGCGCTGCGCCGCGAGCGCGAGACCACCCTCACCGACCTCTCCGCCGCCACCGGCATCTCGGTGAGCACGCTGTCCCGGCTGGAGTCCGGCGGCCGCAAGCCGACGCTGGAACTGCTGCTCCCGCTGGCTCGCGCGCACGGCGTCACGCTCGACGAACTGGTCGGCGCCCCACCGACCGGCGACCCCCGCGTCCACCTGCGGCCGGTCGCCGCGTTCGGGATGACCATGCTGCCGCTCACCCGCCGCGCGGGCGGCATCCAGGCGTACAAGCTGATCATCCCGGCCGGTGGGCGGTCCGAGCCCGAGCCGAAGACCCACGAGGGGTACGAGTGGGTCTACGTGCTCAACGGGCGGCTGCGGCTCGTGCTCGGCGAGCACGACCTGGTGCTCGAACCCGGTGAGGCGGCCGAGTTCGACACCCGCGTCCCGCACTGGTTCGGCCGCGCCGACAGCGAGGGGGTGGAGTTCCTCAGCCTCTTCGGCAGTCAGGGCGAACGCGCCCACCTGCGCGCCCGCCCCCGCGCGTCCCGCTGAGCGGCGTCCGCGAACGCGCCCGCCACGGCGCCGGGGGCGCGACGATCGGCGGGTGAGCTATGCGGACGTCGGCGGGCTGCGGATCTGGTACGAGGAGCACGGCACCGGCAGGCCGCTGGTCCTGCTGCACGGCGGGTACGGGTCGACCGAGACGTTCGCGCCGGTCCGGCAGGCGCTCGCCGCGCGCCGCCGGTTGATCGCCGTCGATCTGCGGGGCCACGGCCGCACCGGCGGTCTGGACCGGCCGCTGCGGTACGAGTCGATGGCCGACGACGTCGCCGGGCTGCTGCGTCACGTCGGCCTGCCGCGCGCCGACGTGCTCGGCTACTCGCTCGGCGGCGGGGTGGCCCTGCGTACCGCGATCCAGCACCCCGCCCTGGTCCGCCGCCTGGTGCTCGTCTCCACGCCGTTCCGGCGGCGCGGCTGGTACCCGGAGACGCTCGCCGCGATGTCCGCCCACGACGAGCGCGCCGCGAGACGCATGCGCGGCACCCCGCCGTACGAGCGGTACGCGCGGGTCGCGCCCCGCCCGCAGGACTGGCCGCTGCTCTGGGCCCGCAGCGGGGACCTGCTGCGGCGCGACTACGACTGGTCCGCCGAGGTGGCCGCGTTGCCGATGCCGGTGCTGCTGGTCTTCGCCGACGCGGACGAGATCCCGGTGAGCCACGCGGCGGAGTTCTTCGGCCTGCTCGGCGGTGGCCGGCGGGACGCGGGCGGCGACGGTGCCGCCCGGCCCGCGTCCCGGCTCGCGGTGCTGCCGGGGCTCACCCACTACGACGTGGTGGCCTCGCCCGCGCTGCCGGCCGCGGTGCTGCCGTTCCTCACCCATCCGGCGCGCGCTCCCGGCTGACTCACCCGACCAGCGCCGGGGCGTCGGTGCGCGCCGCCGTGCGCGGGCGCAGCAGCGCGTACGCGAGCACGACGGCGACCACCACGAGTCCCGCGCCGACCGCGAATGCCGCGTGGAAGCCGCTGGTCAGGGCCGTGGCCCGGTCGTCGCCGAGCGCGACCCGGTCCGAGGTGCGCGCGGCGGCCAGCGTGGACAGCACCGCGACGCCGAACGCCATGCCGAGTTGCTGGGTGGTGTTGAACAGCCCGGAGGCGAGACCGGCGTCCTCGGCGCGGGCGGCGGACATGCCGAGCGCGGTGAGCGCCGGCAGCACCAGCCCGAACCCGCCGGCGAGCAGCATCACCGGGAGCACGTCGCGCAGGTAGCGGCCGTCCACCGGCACCCGGGCCAGCAGCGCGAACATGGCGGCGAGCAGCGTGAGCCCGGCGATCAGCACGGCCCGCTCGCCGAAGCGGGCGTTGAGCCGGGCCGAGACGCCGAGCGACACCGCGCCGATGACGACAGCGGCCGGCAGCAGCGCCAGCCCGGTGCCGGTGGCCTCGTAGCCGAGCACCTGCTGAAGGTAGAGCGTGACGAGGACCTGGAACGCGAACGTCGCGGCCACGGTGAGGACCTGCACCACGTTCGCCACGGCGACGCCGCGCGAGCGCAGCAGCCGCAGCGGCATGAGCGGTCGGTGCGCGGTGGCCTGCCGGACCACGAACCCGGCGACCAGCGCGGCGGCGAGCGCGCCCAGGCCGAGCGTGTGCGCGGACGTCGCGCCGTACCGCTCGATCGTGACCACCGTGTAGATGCCGAGCACCAGCCCGGCGGTTACCAGCAGCGCGCCCGCCACGTCGGCCCCGGCGGCCAGGCCCAGGCCCCGGTCGGCGGGCAGCGTACGGATCGCGAGCGCGATCGTCGCCAGGCCGATCGGCAGGTTGATCAGGAAGATCCAGTGCCAGCCCAGCGCGTCGGTGAGCAGGCCGCCGGCGACCTGACCGATCGCCGCCCCGGCCGCGCCGGTGAACGCGAACACGGCGAACGCCCGCGCCCGCCCGGCGGCGTCGGGGAAGAGCGTGACCAGGATGCCGAGGCTCACCGCCGTGGCCGCCGCGCTGCCGACGCCCTGGAGGAAGCGGGCCGCGACGAGCGTGGCGCTGTTCGCCGCCACCCCGGCCAGCACGGAGGCGGCGGTGAACAGCGCGGTGCCGCCGAGGAACATCGTCCGGCGCCCGATCAGGTCGCCGAGCCGGCCGGCGAGCAGGAGCAGGCTGCCGAACGCGATCAGGTACGCGTTCACCACCCAGCTCAGGCCGGTGGGGGAGAAGCGCAGGTCGCGCTGGATGGCCGGCATCGCCACGGTGACGATGCTGCCGTCGAGGATGGTCATCAGGGCGCCGGTGGCGAGCACGCCGAGGGCGAGCTGCCGGGAGCGGGGAGCGGACATGGAGTCCTCCTGTCGAGAGGTGCGACAGGAGGACCGTAACGGATAGTTCCGTTACAGACAATCTATTGAAAGACTATTGGCGGGCCCGGCGGGCCGGCTTCGGGCTCTGCACCGGCGTGGCCAGATGGCCGGCGGCCAGGCGTTCCAGCGCGCGCAGGAAGACCTTCCGCTCGTCCTCCGGCAGGCTCGCCAGTGCCTCGGCGTGCACCCGGTCGACGATCTCCTGACTGCGCGCGGCGACCCGGGCGCCCTCCTCGGTGACCGCGATGATCCGCGCCCGCCGGTCGGTACGCGCCGGACGCCGCTCGGCCAGCCCGGCCCGCTCCAGCGCGTCGACCGTCACCACCATCGTCGTCTTGTCCATGTCGCCCATCTCGGCGAGCTGGATCTGCGTACGCTCCTCGGGCAGCGCGTGCGCGAGCACGCAGTGCATCCGTGCGGTCAGCCCGATCTCGGCGAGCGCCGCCGCCACCCGGGTACGCAACACGTGGCTGGTGTGGTCGAGTAGGTACGACAGGTCCGGGCTGCTCATCCGCCCAGCGTACCGATGATTCCGTGGCGGATGATCCGGCTCGGACGCGGTCCGGGCCCGGATACGATCTTGTGAGATGTCGTCGGTGAGAGAGGTTGGGTGCGGTGAGCGACGAGCACGGCAGGCAAGTGGTGGTGGGTTACGACGGGTCTCCGGCCGCTAGCGCCGCCATCGAGGTGGGCGCGCTGCTGTTCCCCGGCGCGCACGCGTGGATCGGGCATCTGTGGACGCCTCCGTTCGCCAGCGAGGAACTCCGCAAGCGGCTCTGGACCGGCACCCGCAACATCAACGTGTTCGTCGAGGCGATCGAGCGCGAGGGCAGCCGGGAGGCCGACCGGATGACTGCGGTCGGCGTGATGCTGGGCCGGGCCGCCGGCTGGGACGCCGAGCCGCTCGTGTGCCGCAGCTACGGTGGTGAAGGGCTCCGCCTCGCCGAGCTGGCCGACGAGAAGCAGGCCGACGTGCTGCTGCTCGGTTCGCGGGGCCTCGGCGGCGCCCGCGCGGTGCTCGGCAGCGTCTCCGACATGGCCGTGCACTACAGCCCGCGTCCCGTGCTGGTCGTGCCGCACCCGCTGCTGACCGACGAGTACGACGCGCTCGCCGCCGGGCCGGTGGTGGTCGGCTGGGACGCCTCGGCCGGATCCGAGGCCGCGCTCGCCGCCGCCCGCCGCCTCTTCCCCGAGCGGGAGATCGTCCTGGTCGCCGTCGACGGCGACGAGGGGGACGCGCCGGAGACGGTCGACGGGGTGACCACGGTGCGCGTACGCGCCGGCGGCGGAGCGCCCGGCCGCGCGGTGGCCGACGCGCTCTCCGCTGTCGCCACCGAGCGCAAGGCGAGCCTGCTCGTGGTCGGCTCGCGCGGCCGGACCGCGGTCCGCAAGATCCTGCTCGGCAGCGTCGCCATGGCCACGCTGCACCGCGCCCACCGGCCGGTGATGGTGGTGCCGCAGAGCCCGGTGCGCGAAGCCGAGTAGCTGTCACTGGACCATCACGGGTGCCTCCCGGGCCGGGAGGCACCCGTGGCGTTCCACTCGCACTTCGGCAGTCCGGTGAGCGCCTCCGCGCTGGCTGCTGTCGATGTGTGCCAACTATCCTCGGTCTCGGAGAGCCAGTCGCCATCCGACGGAGTGGTCGATGCTGAAAGGTCTGGCAGCAGACCGGCACGCGCAGGGCGACAGCCGCCGGCTCAACCTCGGCGCGCTGCTGCGGCGCGTCCACCTGACCGGCCCGGTCACGCGCGTCGAGCTGGCCGAGTGGATGGGCGTCAACCGCAGCACGGTCATGGCACTCACTGCGGAACTCGCGGCGGCCGGCCTGGTCCGGGAGGTCACGGCGGGCGGCAGCGGACGCGCCGGGCGTCCCTCCCGTGTGGTGCGTCCCGCGTCGGACGCCGTCTACGTCATCGCCTTCGACATCGCCGTGGACCGGCTCGTGGCCGCCCGCGTCGGGCTCGGCGGTGTGGTGTCGGCGCGGCTGGAGGCGGAACGGCCGCGGGCCGGGGCCGACCTCGACTCCGTGGTCTCGGTGCTCGCCGACTTCGGACGGGCGCTGCACCACGCCGCGCCACCCGGGTCGGTGTGCGTCGGCGTGGGCGCCTCCTACTGCGGGATGATCCGCCCCGGCGACGGGATGGTCCGGTTCGGGCCGGACATGGGGTGGGTGGACCAGGCGTTCGGCGCCGAGCTGGCCCGGCGGCTGGACCTGGGCCTGCCCGTCCTGGTCGGCAACGAGGCGCACCTCGGGGCGCTGGCCGAGCATCAGCGCGGCGCCGGAGTCGGCGTGCAGAACCTGGTCTACCTGCACGGCGACGTCGGTGTGGGCGGCGGGATCATCGTGGGCGGGGAACTGCTCGACGGCGACGGCGGGTACGCCTCCGAGGTCGGGCACATGCTCGTGAACCCGTACCAGGGGAGGCCCTGCGGCTGCGGCTCGCGCGGGTGCCTGGAGGCCGAGGTCGGCGAGCGGGCGCTGCTCGACGTCGCGGGCCGACCGGCGCGGGAGAAGGGGCGCGAGGCGGTACGCGCGGTCGTCGCCGCCGCTCAGGGGGAACCGGCCGCGCAGGAGGCACTGCGGCACATCGGTGACTGGCTGGGCATCGGCGTGGCGAACGTGATCAACCTGTTCAACCCCGGCGTGGTGATCTTCGGCGGCACGCTCCAGGAGGTCTTTCCGGTCTGCGCCGCCCACGTCCGCAGCCGGATCGCCGCCAACGTGCTGCCCATCTCCCGCGACAAGGCCCGCCTGCGGGTGTCCGCGCTCGGCTACGACGCCACCCTGATCGGCGCCGCCGAACTGGGCTTCTCCCCGTTGTTCGCCGACCCCCTGGGCACCCCCACCCCCGGGTAACCCGACGCGTGTCGGCGCGCTTCGTCGATCTTGGACTTGTGGTGCCTGGGATGTGGCTTTGGCGAGCCTTGTGAGGTGCCACAAGTCCAAGATCGACGGCGACATCCCCGGCCCGGGGGTCAGGGGGTGAGGCGGTGGGTCAGCCAGGGGAGCAGGGATTCGCCCTGGAGGCGCTGGAAGGCCCGCACCGTGGGGATGCCGGGTGGTGGGGGCTGGCGGGCGCCGTCGAGGAAGAAACCGGTGAATCCGGCCAGCACACCCGTCAGGTCGGCCGGGTCCACGCCTGCCGTCAGTGGCCGGGCGGCCAGCAGCGCGTCCGGGTCGTGTCCGCCGTACACCTGCACGTTGACGACGGTGAGCAGCGTGTCCAGCCAGGCCGGCCCGCGACAGGCCCAGGGCCAGTCGACAACGGTGACCGATCCGTCCGGGCCGAGCAGCAGGTTGTCGGCGCGCACGTCGACGTGGCAGAGCGTGTCGCCGTCGAGCGCGGCCAGCCCTCGCTCGGCGGCGGCGCACAGTTCGGGCAGGTGGGACCGGGCCCACGGGTCGAGGTCGGCCGGCGGGTCGGCGGCGAGGCGCCGCCAGCCGCCGAAGTCGTGAGCGAGCCGTTCGGCGGCGGTGGGGGTGGGTGCGGCGGCCGGTGCCGGGGTGAGCGCGCCGGCCATCGCCTCCAGCGTGGACAGCACGGCGGCCAGCTCGTCGGCCCGCCACGGCGTGACCGGGTGCCGGCCCTCCACGTCGGTGAAGACGAGCGCGATCCAGTCGCCGTCGTCGTAGCTGCCGAGCAGCCGGGGCGCGGGCGTGTCCGGCGGCAGGGCGGCGGCGATCCGGGCCTCGGCGCGGTGCAGGTCGGGGCTGCGGTCGTTCTGCGCCGGGCTGACCGCCTTGACGAAGGCCCGGCCACCGCCGGCGGTACGGACGCGGTCGGCGGTGCCGGGGGAGAAGCCGCCCGGCTGGGACCGCGCCGCCACCACCCGGTCGCCGAGGACGGCCTCGACGCCGTCGCGGACGTGTGCGGGCAGTTGGTGCCAGTGCAGCCGGGTCTTCGTCACCGCTCCACGGTGCGTGCCGCCCGCCGTCCGGGGCAACCGGGTTAATCGTTGCGCGTGTAGTGCAGGACGACCACGCCGGCGTCGAACGGTCGCGCCGAGGTGAGCGTGAGCCGTCGCGGGTCGAAGCCGCTGTCGACGAGCTTGATGCCGCTGCCGACGACCACCGGGTTGAGCTTGACCACCAGCTCGTCGATCTCGTCGAGGAGCTGACCGGCGAGCCGGCCGCCGCCGCACAGCCAGATGTCGCGCCCCGGGCGGGTCTTGAGGTCGCGGACGAGGGCCGCCGGGTCACCGTCGACGACGTGCACGTCCGGGTAGTCGGCAGGGGGCAGGGAGCGGCTGAACACGTACTGCTCCAGGTGGGCGTAAGGGCTGGTGACACCGAGCTTCAGGCCCGGCTCGTAGCTGCCGCGGCCCATCAGCACGGTGTCGAAGCGGCCGGCGGGCGGGGAGTCGATGCCGAGCTGGGCGTGGGCGAACGTGGGCAGCGTCTGGGGCCACTCGGCCACCAGGTGGGGCGCCAGGTCGGGCGTCAGCGGGAGGAAGTCGAACGTCCCGTCGGGCGCGGCGATGAAGCCGTCGAGGGTGCTGGCGACGAAGTAGACGAGCTTGCGCAAACCGGCTCCGATGTCCGAGGTGATCCACGACGGCTGTCGTGGTTCGGCGATGAATCTACAACACCTGTCGTGGTTGTTGCTAGTGTGTTCGCGTGGCCAGGAATCCGGAACGCCGTACCCTGCTCGCCGACGCCGGGCTGAGGGTGCTCGCCGACGCGGGCGCGCGGGGGCTGACCCACCGGGCGGTCGACGCCGAGGCGGGCGTGCCCACCGGCACCACCTCGAACTACTTCCCGTCCCGCGCGGCGCTGCTCGCCGGCTTGGCCGAACGCATCTTCGACCGGATCGCCCCCGACCCGGCAGTGCTGGCCGGCCTCGGCCGCCGCGAGCCGTCACTCGCGCTGATGACCGACTACCTGCGCGACATCGTCGCCCGCACCACCCGCGAACCGGGCCTCACCCGGGCGCTGTTCGAGCTGCGGCTGGAGGCCGCGCGCCGCCCGGAGCTGCGGGCCGCGCTCGGCGGCGTGCTGCGCCGGGGGTACGCCGACGACGTCGCCCACCACACCGCCGCCGGACTACCCGGCGGGGCGTACGAGGTGGCGTTGCTGCACTACGCGGTCGACGGGCTCCTGCTCGACCTGCTCACCACCTCGATCGACGCCGGGTTCGACACCGATCAGGTGGTCACGGACCTCGTCTCCCGTCTGGTCGGCAACGCCACCGGTTGAGCCTCCTCGCCGTGCGTTAACCCGGGGCGGCCAGCGGGAACGCTGGCGCGGACGCCCCTGGGAAGGAGCAACGGATGAGGGAACGCACCGGACTGACCATCGGCGTGCTCGGCTCCTACGGCGGTCGCAACCTCGGCGACGAGGCGATCCTCACGGGTCTGCTGGACGATCTGCGCCGCCACGAGCCGCATGCCCGGATCATCGTCTTCTCCCGCAACCCGGCCCACACCGCGCTGGCCCACCCCGAGGTCGAGGCGGTGCCGTGGGAGGGCGTCAGCCGGGTCGACTCGTCCCCGGTGCTCAACCAGCTCGACCTGCTCATCCTCGGCGGCGGCGGGATCCTCTACGACAAGGAGGCCCGGCGCTATCTGCGGGTGGTCCGGGTCGCCCAGGAGCGAGGACTGCCGCTGATCACGTACGCGGTAGGGGTCGGCCCGCTCACCGACACGCTGGACAGCGGCATGGTCCGCGAGACGCTGGCGCAAGCAGTCGAGGTGACAGTGCGCGACCAGGAGTCGCGGATGGTGCTGGAGGAGGCCGGCCTGGTCAACCCGATCACCGTCACCGCCGACCCGGCGTTCCTGCTCGAAGCGGAGGAGTTCCCCCAGCAGTGGCTGCGTGAGGAGGGCGTACCGGCCGGCTCCCGGCTGGTCGGGCTGAGCGTGCGCGAGCCGGGCCGGGCCGCCGAACGGCTCGACGTGGACGGCTACCACCGCCTGCTCGCCCAGATCGGTGACTTCCTGGTGCACCGGATCGACGCGTACGTGCTGTTCGTGCCGATGGAACGCGACGACATCCGGCACTCCCACGGCGTGCTGTCGCACATGACGGCCGCCGACCGGGGACGCATCCTGCACGGCGACTACCGCCCGGCGCAGATCCTCGGTCTGATGCGCCACTTCGACCTCGCGGTCGGCATGCGCCTGCACTTCCTGATCTTCGCGGCCATGATGGGCACGCCGTTCCTGCCGCTGCCGTACGCCGGAAAGGTCTTCGACCTGGCCCAGCGGCTCGGTGTGCCGGCGCTGCGCGGCGTGGAGCGCGAGGTGGAGGGCCCGTTGCTGGCCGAGGTGGACCGGCTGTGGGACGAGCGGGAGGCCCGGGCCGACGCGACCGCGCGCCGGGTCGCGGAGGTGTGCGAGCAGGCGCGCGGCACCTCGCAGGTGACCCGCAGCGTGCTGGACAGCATCCGGGCCCGCACGCTGACGCACGCGCTGTGAGCCGGGCCGTCAGACCGCCGGGCCGCGCCAGGCGTAGACCCACTCGCGGCCCGGCTGGTCGCCCGACTCCAGCTCGTAGATCTGCGCCTCCGCGAGCCCCTTCGACCCGAGGTGGTGGTGGGTCAGCGGCGGGCGGCCGTTGACGTCCAGCTCGACGGTGACGGTCTCGCCGTCGGCCGTACCGCCCACCAGGGGGATCTGCACCGTGGAAGCCATGCGCCCATCCTGCCCCGGCCGGCCCGCCCGCGCAGGGGGATCACGCGGGGCAGCGGGGCGGGCACACCGCGTACTAGGGTCCGGGGATGGCGCACCCGACGATCGATCCGACACTCGGTCCGGTCCTCGCCCGCACGGGCGGCGAACGGGCGATCCTCGACGCGTTCCTCGACTTCCACCGGGCCACAGTGCTGCGCAAGACGCGCGGCCTGACCGACGCCGACGCCGCCCGGCGCCTGGTGCCCTCGCTGACCACCCTGGCCGGGCTGCTCAAGCACCTGACGGTGGTGGAGGGGAACTGGTTCCGCTGCCTGTTCGCCCCCGAGCCGGGCGACGTCTACGTCACCTCGCAGGACGACGCCGACGCCAGCTTCACGCTGGGCGCCGGCGACACCGTCGAGTCGCTCGTCGCCGCGTACGAGGCGGCCTGCGACGAATCCCGCCGGGTCGCCGCCCGGTTCGACCTCGACCACGTGGTGCCGCACCCGCAGCTCGGCGAGGTGTCGCTGCGCTGGGTGCTGGTGCACCTGATCGAGGAGACCGCCCGGCACGCCGGGCACGCCGACATCCTGCGCGAGCTGACCGACGGCGAGACCGGCGCGATCTGACCGGTCACTCGCGGGGCAGCAGCCCATCCGGATACTCCATCCCGTCGTGGGTGCAGGCGGCGGCGGCCACCCGGGCGGCGTACCGGGCCGCGTCGAGGACGCCCGCGCCGCGCAGCCGGGCGGCGATCACCCCGGCCGCGAACGCGTCCCCGGCGCCGTTGGTGTCCACCACCGGCCCCAGTGGGGTGGCGGCGGGCACGTGCGTCGGCGGCACGCCGGGCGTGTGCAGCGTCGCGCCCGCCGCCCCGCCGGTGACCAGCACCGTGCGCGGCGCCAGCTCGGCGGCCTCCTTCACGGCCCGCTCGCCGAGCCGCGTGTCGCTCACGAAGACCAGGTCGGCGATCCGGGCGAACGGGCGGTGGTAGTCGTTCTCGCCGTCCCAGTCGTGCAGGTCGGTGGAGACCGACGTGGCGGCGCGCAGCACCCCCAGCGAGTCCCGGGCCCAGTCCATGATCGACAGGTGGACGTGGGTCGTCTCGGCGACGAGAGCGGCCAGCTCCGCCTCGCCGAACGGCGCCGGCCCCGACCACGGACGCGGATCGTGCAGCGACATCCGCCGCCCCGCCGGGTCGACCAGGTTCACCGAGCGGCGGGTACCGGCCGGCGCGTCCGCGAGCGTGGTCCGGATCGAGGTACGCGCCAGCGCCGCCCGCACCACGTCCCCGGCCGCATCGGCGCCCAGCACGTCGACGAGCGCCACCCGCAGGCCGAGCGCGTGCGCGGCCAGCGCGACCCCGGAGCCGGTGTTGCCGATCCGCAGGTCGATCGGCGGCACCAGCAGCGAGTCGGCGACGGGTGGCGGCAGGGCGGGCACCTGGACGCGGACGTCCACGCCGAGCCCGCCGATCACGAGAAGGTCGACCATGTCGCCGACGATAACCGCGACCCGCCGCCTATCCTGGCCCCCGGGCGTCGTCTCCGGGACCCGGCGCCGTCGAGGGGGAGCAGTGCTGGTCGTCCACGGGTTGTGGTTGCCCGGCGCCGGGCTCGCCCTGTGGGCCGAGGACAGCACGCTCCCGGCCCGCGCGCCCCGCCGTCCCGGCCGCGTCCCGCGCGAACGCCCGCACCCGTTCGCCGCCGACCACGCCGCGCTCGCCGCCGCGCTCGACGGCCCGCCCGGCGAGCCGATCTCCGTCCGGCTGGACCTGCCGACCCGGGCCGGCTCGCCGCTGGACTCGCCGGAACTGGTCCGGGCCACCGTCGGGGAACCGGTCCGCGGCCCGGTCACCCGCGCCGGATGGCGGGCTCCCGCCCTGGGGTACGCCCCGGACGACGCGTACGCGCTGCTGCGCACCCCGATGCCGGGCCCGGTCGGGGCGAGCCTGCGTCACCTGTGCGAGCTGGCCGACTTCGCCGCCGACCTGGTCGTACGCGGCCGGCTGCTGCCGGTCGTGCTCGAGGCGTACCCCGGTGGTGGCGCTGGCGGGTCGGCCGCGACCGGCGGGCGGACCTCGGCGCGACGCTCACCGGCGGCCTCGGGCGCGGTCGGCTCGGGTGCGGCGGGGTCCGGGCGGCCGTTGCGGGCCGTCGGGGCGGCCGACGTGGCGACGGCGTGGGCGCTCTGGCGGCCACTGCTCACCGGCACCGACGCGGCCTGGGCGCGCGACCTGGCGACGGCGTTGCCACCGGCGGCCCGCGCCGCTCGCGAGTGGCGACCCGAGGTCTCGGCCGCGCGGGCTGCCATCGGCGGCGCGGCGGTCGTCTCGGGGTCGGCTGATGTCCGGACGGGCGGCGGCGCCGGGCGCTCGCCGGAAGGAAGTGCCCCGCGAAGCGGGCCGAGCGGTCCGGCGGAGGACGTGTGGGCCGGGCGGGCCGACGACGTCGGGGCCGGTGAGCTGGTCGCGGAGGCGCTGGACGAGCTCGTCGACGCCGCCGCCCGGGTGGCGCTGACCGACGCCCGGCTGCACCGGGGGATGCGCCCGGTCGGCGCGGTGCCGCGCTGGCTGGCCGCGCTCACCGGCCCGGAACGCGCCTTCCCGGCCGAGCCGGACGCGCTGGCGACGCTGCGCGACGAACTGGACGCCTGGCAGCGCGACGCCGCGGGCGGCGCGGTACGGGCCACGTTCCGCCTCGTCGAGCCGGCCGTCGACCCGGTCGCCGAACTGGTCGAGGACGCCGTCTGGCGGGTCGAGTTCGGCCTGCACCCGGCCGACGAGCCGGGACTCGTGGTCGACGCCGCGCACATCTGGCAGCGGCCCGCACCGGCGCTCGCCGCCCGGGGCGTGGAGCCGCAGGAGACGCTTCTCGCCGAGCTGGGCCGGGCCAGCCGGCTGTGGCCCGAGGTGGACGCCGCGCTGCGTACCGCCGCGCCCGAGGGCATGGAACTGGACGCCGAGGGCGCACACCGGTTCCTGCGCGAGGGCGCGCCGGTGCTGCACGCGGCCGGGTTCGGGGTGCTGCTGCCGTCGTGGTGGCGGCGTTCCTCGTCGCGGCTGGGGGCGCGGCTGCGGGCGCGCAGCCGTACCGCGCCGGGTGCTGTCGCCACCAACACCGGGAAGCTGGGGCTGGACGCGCTCGTCGACTACCGCTGGGAGCTGGCACTCGGCGACGAGCCGCTGACCGCCGAGGAGCTGGCGTCGCTGGCCGACCTGAAGTCGCCGCTGGTCCGGCTGCGCGGCCGGTGGGTCGAGCTGGACCCGCAGCGGCTGGAGGCCGGGCTGAAGCTGTTGCGGTCCTCCGGCGAGCTGACGGTGGCCGACCTGCTCCGGATGGGACTGTCCGGTGACGACAGTGCCGGTGAGCTGCCGGTGCTGGACGTGGTCGCCGACGGCGCGCTCGGCGAACTGCTCGCCGGTGAGGCGGAACGGCGGCTCACCCCGGCCGACCCGCCGCCGGGGTTCACCGGGACGCTGCGGCCGTACCAGCGGCGCGGGCTCGCCTGGCTGGCGTTCCTCCAGTCGCTCGGGCTCGGCGGCATCCTCGCCGACGACATGGGCCTCGGCAAGACCGTGCAGCTGCTCGCCCTGCTCGCCGGGGACCCGCCGGACGCCGGGCCCACGCTGCTGGTCTGCCCGATGTCGCTCGTCGGCAACTGGCAGCGCGAGGCGGCGAAGTTCGCGCCCGGACTGCGCGTACACGTACATCACGGCGCCGAGCGCGCCCGGGGCGAGAGTTTCGCGACCGCAGTGGGCGAGGCGGACCTGGTGCTCACCACGTACTCGGTGGCCGCCCGGGACGCGTTCGAGCTGGCCGGCGTCGACTGGCACCGGGTGGTGGTGGACGAGGCGCAGGCGATCAAGAACGCCGCAACCCGCCAGGCCGAGGCGGTCCGGTCGCTGCCCGCGCGGCACCGGGTCGCGGTCACCGGTACGCCGGTGGAGAACCGGCTCGCCGACCTCTGGTCGATCATGCAGTTCGCGAATCCGGGGCTGCTCGGCCCGGCCGCGACGTTCCGCAAGCGCTTCGCCGAACCGATCGAGCGGCACGGCGACGCCGAGGTGGCCGAGCGGCTGCGCCGGATCACCGGCCCGTTCGTGCTGCGCCGCCTCAAGACCGACCCGACGATCATCACCGACCTGCCGGAGAAGCTGGAGATGGAGGTGGTCTGCAACCTCACCGCCGAGCAGGCCGCCCTCTACCGCGCCGTGGTCGACGACATGATGGCGAAGATCGAGTCCAGCGACGGGATCGAGCGGCGCGGACTGGTGCTGGCCACCATGACCCGGCTCAAGCAGGTCTGCAACCACCCCGCCCAGCTGCTGCACGACGGATCCGCGCTGGACGGCCGGTCCGGCAAGCTGGAACGCCTCGACGAGATCGTCGACGAGGTGCTCGCGGCGGAGGAGAAGGCGCTGCTGTTCACCCAGTACGCCGAGTTCGGCGGCATGCTGCGCGGGCACCTGTCGGCGCGTACCGGACGGGAGGTCCTGCTGTTGCACGGCGGCGTCGGCAAGGCCGAACGGGACGCGATGGTGACCCGGTTCCAGACGCCGCAGGGTCCGCCGCTGTTCGTCCTGTCACTGAAGGCCGGCGGCACCGGGCTCACCCTGACCGCCGCCAACCACGTGGTGCACGTGGACCGGTGGTGGAATCCGGCCGTCGAGGACCAGGCCACCGACCGGGCGTTCCGCATCGGACAGCGCCGCCGCGTGCAGGTACGCAAGTTCGTCTGCGCCGGCACCGTCGAGGAGAAGGTGGCCGCGATGATCGCCGACAAGCGCAGCCTGGCCCGGTCGGTGGTGGGCAGCGGCGAGCAGTGGGTCACCGAGCTGTCCACCGACACGCTGCGTGACCTGTTCCGGCTGGAGTCCGGGGCGGTGGTCGAGTGAGCCCGTTCAACCGGTTCGAGGACTACGGGCCGCCGGTACGCGTCGAGGGCGGCCTGCGGGCCCGCAGCACCAGGGGCGCGATCGGTCAGTCCTGGTGGTCCCGGCGCTTCGTGGAGGTGCTGGAGTCGTTCGCGCTCGGCTCCCGGCTCACCCGCGGACGGGCGTACGCGCGCCGGGGCCAGGTGCTGCGGCTGGACGTGTCGCCGGGCGAGGTCACCGCCGAGGTGCAGGGCTCCCGGCCACGGCCCTACCCGGTGCGGATCGGGCTGGCCGCGTACCCGGAGGAGACCTGGCGGCGGATCGAGGCCGAACTGGCCGGGCAGGCGTTCTTCAGCGCCCGGCTGCTCGCCGGTGACCTGCCGGCCGAACTGGAGGAGCTGTTCGCCGAGGCGGGCGCGCCGCTGTTCCCGGCCGAGATCGGCGAGCTGGACCAGCGCTGCGGCTGCCCGGATTTCGCGGTGCCGTGCAAACACCTGGCGGCCACGTTCTACCTGCTCGCCGAGGCGTTCGACGCGGACCCGTTCCACCTGCTGCACTGGCGCGGCCGATCCCGCACCGAGCTGCTGGACCGGCTGCGTACGCTGCGCGCCGCCGATACCGGCAGCTTGGGCGGAGCCGGCGGTCCTGGCGGAGCCGGCGGTGCTGGCGCAGTCGATGGCGCGGAGGCGGTGCCGGGTGCCGGGCCGGAGCCGGCCGGGACGACCGGTGTGCCGGTGGTCGGCGCGGCGCGAGCCCTGGCCGGGTTGCCGCCGGTCGAGGCGGACGCCGAACCGGCCCGGTTCTGGCTGTCGCCGGTGGCGCTGCCGGACCGTCCGCCCACGCTGGCCACCGGCCCGGAGTTGCTGCTGCGCCAGCTCGGTTCACCCGGTGCCGGGATCGGCGGGCCGGGCCTGGCCGAGCGGCTGCGCCGGGCGTACCGGGAGTTCAGCCGCGGCGAAGCCGCGTCCCCCAGGGAGTTCGGCCGCGGCGAACCCGCAGGCGAGCGTTGACAAGGGGCCCTTCCTCACGCCTAAAGGAGGCGGCGGCGGAAGCGCCACATCACTGCGGCGTTGGCGACGAGCACCACCGCGCAGATCGCCCCGGCGAGCCGTCCGACGAGCACTGTCATCGCCGGCAGCGACGCCCACAGCACGATCGTCAACAGCATCATGTACCGGCCCCGGCGGCCCTTGATCCGGCTGTCCAACCGGGCGAAGAAACGTGGATCACTCTCCCGCAGCTGGCGGGTGATCTGTTCGAACCTGCGCTGATCCTCTTGGCTGAGCATGGCGGTGCCTTCCCCTCACGGCTTCAGCGGTTCGGCGGCATACCCGGATCGGAGGCCGGTCACGCGCCGCCGCTGCTGCTGTTTCGCCGTACCGGACAGGGGGAACGAGCTTCTCAGCGCAGGCTTATCCGTACCTTAAGTTTCGGTGAGGCGCTGAACGCGTCCGGCGGCGGCGGCGGGGTGCGAAACCTCGCATCCGGGCGCTGTGCGCCCGGGTCGGCCCTGCTCCGGAGGCCGCCGCGCCCCGGCGGTCGGGACGCGCCCTCCCCGGCAGGTATGAGCACTGTCTTAAGTGCGCTCACGAGCGCGTCCGGCGCGCCTTGAGCGGCCGGGACGGCATGGCTACTTTCCCGTAGGCAACTTCTCCGGCAACCGTCGCCGCCCCTGCGCCACCCGACCCCCCGGGTGGCAGGCGTGCCGGCGCTCGAAGAAAACGGGATAGGTACATGGCCGACCTGAACGTGCCACCGCGTCGCCCCCGGGACGATCGCGGCTGGGACGGATACCAGCACCCCCATCCGGACGGGTACCGCGACCCGCACGCCGCGCCGCACGCCGGCGCTCACCCCGCCGCAGGCCCGCAGTGGGTCGGGCCGAACGGTTTCGCCCCCGCCGCGCCGGCCCCCGCCGGCTACCCCCAGTCCGGCGGCTACGCCCAGTCCGCCGGCGGGTACGGCCCGCCGCCCGGCGGTGGACTGCCCGACCTGGACGACGACGGCGACGAGGCCCCGAAGCGGGGCCGGCGCCGGGCGCTCGCCACCCTCGGCGGTGCCGTGGTGGTCGCCGGTGGCGCCGCCCTGGCCATGTCCCCGCAGGTGCGCGGCCTGTTCAGTGACGCGCCGGCCGGCGACGCCACCGGCACCGTGACCACCGACGGCAACGCCGCCCGGCCCAGCGGGCAGCAGCCCAGCACAGTACGGACCTACACCGAGCAGAACGAGAGCTACATGGGCTCCCGGGCCGGCGAGGCGCTCAAGCGCAACGCGCCGTCCGGCGGACGGCTCTACGGCAGCCCGGCCGAAGCCGCCGCGGCGACCAAGGTGACTGTGAAGACGGTGCTCGCCAAGGACCCGATCCGGCACCTGTTGAGCCGGACCACCTTCGGTCCGACGCAGAAGATGATGGCCGAGGTCAAGCGGGTCGGCATCGACGACTGGCTGCGTGGGCAGCTCCAGCCGGAGAAGCAGGCCCCGACGAAGGCCGAGCTGAAGCTGGCCGAGCTGCAGTCGCTCAAGCTGAGCCCGACGCAGCTGCGTGACCAGCGCGAGCAGCTCAACGAGAAGGGCGTCGACCCGGCCCGGGAGACGGTGGACGCCACCATCGCCCGGCAGATCTGGTCCGACCGCCAGCTGTTCGAGGTGATGGTCGACTTCTGGAACGACTTCCTGCACGTCGCCGCCGACTTCGACGGCGGGGAGAACTACCGCAACGCGTTCGACCGGGACGTCATCCGCAAGCACGCGCTGGGCAGCTACCCGGAGATGCTCGTCGCCGCGAACAAGCACCCGGCGCTGCTGCTCTACCTGAACCAGGTCGACTCGCGTAAGGACGCGGTCAACGAGAACCTGGCCCGGGAGAACCTGGAGCTGTACTCGGTCGGCGTCGACGGCGGCTACACCGAGAAGGACGTCCGCCAGGCCGCACTGCTCCAGACCGGACGCGGTGTCGCCGACGGCAAGTACAAGTTCTTCGCCGAGCGGCACTACCTCGGCAAGGTGAAGATCCTCGGGTTCAGCCACGCCAACAACTCCGACGACCCGGTGGCCGCCGACAAGGTCATCGACTCGTACATCCGCTACATCGCGATGCACCCGTCGACCGCGCGGTACGTGGCACAGAACCTCGCCACCCGCTTCGTCTCCGACACCCCGCCGAAGTCCGTGGTGGACCGGCTCGCGAAGGCGTACACCACGAACAAGGGGCAGATCCGGCCGGTGCTGGCGACGCTGTTCAGCTCCTCGGAGTTCTGGGCCGCGGTCGGGCAGAAGGTACGCCGCCCGATGGAGTACCTGGTCGCCACGTACCGGGCGCTCGGCGTCTCGCCGGACGCGGCCCCCGACTACTCCGGCGACAACCGGCGCACCCCGTTCGCGCAGGGCCTGCGGCAGATCCAGGACAAGATGCGCGAACTCGGCCAGTACCCGATGGGCAAGCCCACCCCGGACGGCTACGCCGACGTGTACCTGGCCTGGACCTCGGCCGGCACCATGATCGACGGCTGGAACGAGGCCGGTGACCTGATCGCCGGCTACCGCAAGCAGTTCACCTTCGTGAAGCCGGAGAAGCTGGTGGCGAAGCCGCCGGCCACCGCCGGGGCGTACGTGGACGCGCTGGCCCAGCGGCTGGTGCACCAGAAGCTGAGCGCCAAGGAGAGGAAGCTCGTGCTCGCCGTCGCCGGCGTGGCCGAGAGCGCCAAGGTCGACGCCACCTTCAACGGGGCCATCGCCGCTGTCGCGCGGACGATCCTCGCGTCCCCCCAGCACCACCTCCGGTGAGGCATTCGATGGAGATGACCGTGAACCCGTACCCCCTGCACCCCGAATGCCCCGACCTGCGGCGGCTGGCCGACAACCCGGCCGAGGCGCTGCTGCGCGCGGAGGCGGACATCGTCGCGGCCGAGAACGCGGCCGAGACCGACCGGTACCGCCGGCTGGAGGAGATCGAGGAGGCGCAGCAGGACGGCCGGGGCGTCACCCGGCGTACCTTCGTCGCCGGCGCCGCCGCGACCGCGACCGCGCTCGCGACCGCGCAGTTCGTCACCACGTCGGCGTCGTTCGCCGCGACCAAGACCGGCACGCTGATCCACGTCTTCCTCTACGGCGGGCTGGACGGGCTGAGCCTGGTCGCTCCCGCCGATGACCCGGTGCTCGCCAAGGCGCGCCCCGACCTGCTGCTCGGCAACGACTCGCTGGCGCTGGCCCGCGGCTTCAAGCTCACCAGCGCGTTCGCGCCGCTGGAGAAGTGGCTCAAGGCCGGGCAGCTCGGCTTCGTGCCGGCCGTGTCCGACCCGCGCCTGTCGCGCAGCCACTTCCAGGCCGCCGACGCGTGCAACCTGGGCGGCCTGCCCGGCGAGACCGGCGGCCGGGGCTGGCTGGACAGCCTCGTCGACTCGCTGGGCAAGGGCACCGCGTTCCGCAGCGTCGGCATCGGCAGCACGCTGCCCCGCTCGCTGGTCGGCGTGAACGGCGCGATCTCCCTCAACAGCGTCGGCGACCTGCGGCTCAACGGCGCCGACAAGTACCGCGCGGCCACCGAGAAGGCCATCCGTGGCCTGTTCACCGGCATCAACCACCCGGTCGAGGAGGCGGTGCAGGAGGGCATGGGCGCGCTCGCCACCGCGCAGAAGCTCGCCGCCAAGCCGTACGCCGCCGCCGAGGGCGTCCAGTACCAGGGCGTCGGGAACGCGTTCAAGCAGCTCGCCCAGCTCATCAAGGGCGGCGCGAACGTGCGGGTGGCCACGGTCGGCATGGGCGGCTACGACACCCACGAGAACCAGGGCACCCGCGAGGGCGGCCAGCTCTGGCGGCGACTCAACGAACTGGCGAACGCGATGGCCGCGTTCTTCACCGACCTGGGCGACCAGGCGGCGGACGTGACCATCATGGTGTCCAGCGAGTTCGGCCGCCGGGTCGGCTCCAACGGCGGCGGCACCGACCACGGGCACGGCGGCGTGGTCACCGTGCTGTCCGGCCGCAAGCTCGCGAACTCGCTGCTCGGCACCTGGAACGGGCTGGACAAGCTGGACAGCGGCGACGTGCCGGAATACAACAACATGTTCAACGTCTACGGATCGGTCGCGCAGGGCCGCTTCGGCCTGACCACCGCCCAGGTGGACAAGGTCTTCCCCCGGCAGAAGTTCACCCCGGTCAAGATCTACGCGTGACGTACCAGGACATCCGCGCCGCCGGCCGCCGTACCGGGCATCCCGCCCCGTACGGCGGCCGTCCGGCTGCCCCCGTACCCCCGGGTCGTCCGCGTCGCGGACCCGGCGGCCGGCGTGTGCTCGCCGCGTTCTTCTGGCTGGGCCTGGTCGCCGCGGTCGGACCGTGGTGGCTGGACACCCCGGCCGGATCGCTCGCCGACACCGCCGACCTGCTCACCGCGGGCGGCCGGATCACCGGCCTGATCGCCGGCTACCTGCTGCTGGTGCAGGTGCTGATGATGAGCCGGCTCGGCGTGCTGGAACGCGCGCTCGGCGGCGAGCGGATCTCCCGGGTGCACCGGGACCTCGGTGCGACGCTGCTGGTGGCGGTGCTCGCGCACATGTCGCTGCTGGTGGTCGGCTACGCCCGCCAGGAACGCAAGACGGTGCTCGGCGAGGTCGGCGCGCTGCTGACCGACTACGAGGACATGGTCACCGCGTTCCTCGCCGCCGGGATCCTGGTCACTGTCGCGTTCACCGCGGTACGCGCCGTGCGGCGCCGCCTGCCGTACGAGCTGTGGCACCTGCTGCACGCCGCCAGCTACCTCACGCTGCTGCTCGGCTACGCGCACCAGTTCAGCAACGGCGCACAGCTCTACGAACCAGGCCCGGTGCGTACCGGCTGGATCGCCGCGTACCTGCTGGTCGTGGCCGCGCTGGTGTGGGGCCGGATGCTCGCGCCGCTGATGTTCAACCTGCGGCACCGCCTGCGCGTCGCCGACGTCGTGGCGGAGAGCCCGGACACCGTCTCGGTCTACCTGACCGGGCAGCGGCTCAACCAGATCGACCTGCTCGGCGGGCAGTTCTTCCGCTGGCGCTTCCTGAACCCCGGCTGCTGGTGGCAGTCGCACCCGTTCTCCGTCTCCGCCGCCGCCAACGACCGCTGGCTGCGGATCACCGTCAAGGTCGTCGGCGGGTACACCGCCGAACTGCGCGACCTCACGCCCGGCACCCGGGTCTGGGCGCAGGGCCCCTCCGGCACGTTCACCGCCGCGCACCGCACCCGGGAACGGGCGCTGCTCATCGCCGGGGGCAGCGGCATCGCGCCGTTGCGGGCGATGCTGGAGGAACTGCCGCCCGGCGCGGCGCTGATCTACCGGGCGCGTACCCCGGCCGACGTGCTGCTGCACCAGGAGCTGGACTGGCTCGCGCAGGCCCGGCACACCTCCGTCTGGTACGTCGTCGGCCGCCGTGACGACCCCGGCCCCCGCCAGGTGATGAACCCCGAGGGCCTGCGCCGGCTCGTGCCCGACCTGACCCGCCGCGACGTCTACCTGTGCGGCCCCGGGGGCCTGGTCGACGAGGCGGTCGCCGCGCTGCGGGCGGCGGGCGTGCCCCGCCGCCAGATCCACCTGACCGCGTTCGAGCTGTAGAGAGGCACTACCCATGCGTCGCGCGCTGCTCGCGATCACCGGACTGGCCGCCGGCACCACCGCACTGGTGGTGCTCAAGGGCGCGCCGGGCGCCGGGCAGGCCGGAGCGGACGTACCGGCCGCGCTCGCCCCGGTCGCCCCCGGCGGCTCGGCCGCGCCCGAACCGCCGTCGCCCACCGGCTCCGCGCCCGCCGACGTCACCCCGTCGCCGCGCGCCTCGTCGAAGCCGACCCCGAAGCCGACCGCCGACCGCAGCGCGGCCAGCCGGGGCGGCACCCGTACCACCACCGCACCCGCCGCGCCACGGACCACCACCAGCGCGCCGAAGGTCACCACCCGCACGGTGACCGGGCCGTCGGTCACCTACGAGTACGGCTCGCTCCAGGTCCGGATCACGCTCAGCGGCAGCCGCATCGTCGACGCCACGGGGATCGGGCTGCCGCTGGGCGGGCAGTCCGGGCAGCGCAGCGACGACGTGCAGGCCCGCTACAGCGGCACCTCCGGCGAGGTGGTGGCCCGGCAGAGCGCCAACCTGAGCACCGTGTCCGGGGCCACCTACACCAGCACCGCGTACAAGCAGTCGTTGCAGGGCGCACTGGACAAGGCGTGACCGTCCCGGCCTCCGCCGTTCGTCCCGGCCTGCGCCGGGTGGAACACATCATGGGTACGGCGATCAGCCTCGACCTGGCCGACGACCTGCCCGCGTCCACCCTGCACGAGCTGGCCGGGGACACGTTCGGCTGGCTGCGCGAGGTGGACGCGCGGTTCAGCACGTACCGGGACGACAGCGAGTTGTGCCGGATCGACCGGGGCGAGCTGCGGGTCGCCGACGCCTCCGCCGACCTGCGGGCCGTGCTGGCCGCCTGCGCCGACCTGTGGACCGCCACCGACGGGTTCTTCGACGCGTACGCGACCGGGCGCCTCGACCCGTCCGGCTACGTGAAGGGCTGGGCGGCGCAGGTCGCCTCGGACCGGCTGGTCGCCGCGGGCGCGCCGAACCACTGCGTGAACGCGGGCGGCGACGTGCGCGTACGCGGCCGCGACGCGACACGGCAGCCGTGGCGGATCGGGGTGCGGCATCCCTGGGACGCGGCGGCGATCTGTCTGGCGCTGACCGGCACCGACCTGGCGGTCGCCACCTCGGGCGTGTACGAGCGCGGCCACCACGTCGTCGACCCGCGCCGGGGCATACCGGCGACGGGCTTGCGCTCGGTGACTGTGGTGGGCCCGGACCTGGGCGTGGCCGACGCGTACGCGACAGCCGCGGTGGCGATGGGCGAACCGGGCCTGGCCTGGCTGGACCGCCTACCGTCCCCCTGGCAGCACGCCGTGGTAACGGACGACGCTCACCAACACCACTCCCGCACCCTCCCGCTCTCCTGACCTACGTCCCCCTCCCCCTTGCCCCGTTGCTCATGAAGTTAGCGGCACCGCCGCCCGGCGTGTCGCACTGCCAACTTCATGATCAACGGGGCGTCGGGCGAGGCGCGGGCTGGGAGGGAGAGGAGAAGCGGGGTCAGCGGAGGGGGCGGTGGAGGATGGCGGGGCGGGAGCCCGTCGGGCGAGGGCGGCCGGGGCGGACGCCCAGCGGTCGGGTGAAGGCCCACGGGTGCAGGCGGCGGCGGGGCCGCGCCGGCTCGGTACCGCCGGTGTGGCGGGCAGCGTCGTCCCTGGACATGGTCAAACCCCCGCTCTGGCGCAGACGCGCCCTCGCCAGGTTCAACGAGTCCGGTGCCGGTGAGGTCGCTGTCGGCCACCCGTCCGGGGCGCCGGACCGACCATGACCAGGAGAAACGTCAGCGGCCCCGGCGGGGCAGCGGGAGATGGCCGGGGAACAGGTCCGCGCCGAGCGTCACCCCGGCCGCCCGTAACGCGGCGATCAGCGCGTTCTGCACCAGGTACGAGTCGGGTAGCTGCCAGCGGGCCTGCTCCGGGGCGACCGCCCAGCGCACCGTCCCCTCGGGCAGCCGGGTCGGCGGGGCCGGAATCCACGAGCCGGGTCCGTGGCGGACCACGTGGAAGCAGTGCTCCAGTTCGGGCCGCAGCGGGTCGCCGGGGCGTACCAGGAACATCCAGCGGCCGGTCGGGGTGACCAGCGCGGGCCCGCGTACGCCGAATCCGGCGGGATGGGTGGCGACCGCGTCCAGGACCTGCCGGCCCAGGTGGGCGGCGACCTCCAGGACGTCGAAGGCGCGGCCGGTGGGCAGCAGGATGCCGTGCGGGCGGCTGCGCCACCAGGTGGCCACCCGGGCCGGGTCGGCGCTGGCGGCGTGCTCCCAGTCCTCCAGGGCCGGGTGGCAGCCCACCGTGGGGCAGCCGGCCCGGCCGCAGACGAAGCGGCTGTTCGCCAGGCAGGCGCCGGGGGTGACCGGCCAGCCGTGCAGCGCGTACCGCACCGCGATCCGGCGCAGCCGGACCCGTTCCAGCGGCGAGAGGTGAGCGACGCGCGGTCGGACGTTCCTCCACATGTCTGCCGTCCCCTCTGGTCCCGCCGAACCGTCCACAAGCCCCGACCGCTCACAAGCCGAACCGTCCACAAGCCACACGTTGAAAGCCGTCACTGCCGTAACCCACGCTCGTTGAGGTGACTAACGGTCGGTGCAACTTGCACGAAAACTACGAGAACTGGCTGGACGGTGGACGCACAACCTGTGCGATCGGCGCGAGCCTGGGGGACGTGGGGGGACCGGCCGGCGCCGTGAGGGGGAGGGAGCGGGAATGGACGAACTGCCCATAGGCCGGCGGGTGGCGTACTGGCGGAGCCGCCGCAAGATGTCCCAGCAGGTCTTCGCCGACCGGCTCGGCAAGTCCAAGAGCTGGGTGGACAAGGTGGAGCGCGGCGTCCGCCGGCTGGACAAGTTCTCCGTGCTCTACGAGATCGCCGACATCCTCCAGATCGACGTGCAGTTGCTGCACGGCAAGGACCCGGAACGGCGTACCGACGCGCTCAACTGCATCGACCAGGTCGAGGTGGAGGAGATCCGCACCGCCCTGGAGCGGTACGACTCGATGAGCGCCTACTTCGACGCGGCGCCCTACCCCCCGCCGCTGGCCGACATGCGCAAGGCCGTGAACCACGCCTGGCTCACCTACCAGTACGGCCGCTACGGCATGCTCACCCGCGCGCTGCCGAAGCTGCTGCGCGACGCCCAGGCGGCGGACGCCGGCTACGCCGCCGGCGACCAGGTACGCGAGGCCGCCCACCTGCTCGGGCAGGTCTACCAGATCGCCTCGTCGGTGCTGCGCAAGCTCGGCGAGTGCGACCTCGCCTGGCTCGCCGCCGACCGGTCGATGGCGGTGGCCCAGCGCGCCGACGACCCGCTGCTGGCCGGCATCGCCACCACGCGCGTCTGCAACGCGCTCGTCGCGATGGGCCGCCCCCGCCCGGCGCTGGAGCTCAACGTCCGCATCGCGGGCCGGCTCGCGCCCGGCGGCGACAACGACGTCCGCCCGGAACGGCTCTCGGTGTACGGGATGCTGCTGCTCCAGGGCGCGATGGCGGCCGCCCGGATCGGCGACTCGGCGACTGTGGACGACCTGCTCGCCGGCGCCGACGAGGCGGCCAAGCTGCTCGGCGGCGACCACAACCACTACTGGACCTCCTTCGGCCCGACCAACCTGGAGCTGCACCGCGCGGCGGCGGCGGTCGAGCTGGGCGACGGTGGCCGGGCGGTGGAGACCCACATGCGGCTGGCCGAGCCCGCGTTCAACGCGCTGCTGCCGGAGCGGCGCGCGCACCACCTGCTCGACCTGGCCCGGGGCTACTCCCAGATCGGTGACGTGGCCAGCGCCGGGGACATGCTGCTGCGCGGTGACCGGCTCGCGCCGTCGGAGATCCGGTGCCGGCCGATAGCCCACGAATTGATGTCCGAGATTCTCCGTCGCACACGTGGTGCGCCGCCTCCGCCGATCGCGGAGTTGGCTGAGCACATGGGAGTCGGAGTATGAGCGGTCCGGAGACCGCGAACGGGCACCAGCGGGTGCTCTATGTCATCGCCTGCGGTTCGCCGCTGGCCCGTCACGTCGGCCGGCTGGTCGACCTCGCCCAGCGGGAGGACTGGACGGTCTGCGTGGTCACCACGCCGGACGGCGCGAAGTTCGTCGACCGGGCGGCCCTGGCCCGGCAGACCGGCCACCCGGTGCGTACGCACTACAAGAACCCGGGTGACCCGGACGTGCTGCCCCCGGCCGACGCCATGCTGGTGTGCCCGGCCACCGTCAACACGATCAACAAGTGGGCGGTCGGCATCACCGACACCCTGGCGCTGGGCCTGCTGGTCGAGGCGCAGGGGATGGGGGTGCCGATCGCTGCCGTGCCGTACACGAACGAGGCGATGGCCGGGCACCCGGCGTTCCGGGCCAGCCTCGACCGGCTCGGGCAGTGGGGCGTCCGGGTGGTGTTCGGCGACCACGTCGTACGCCTGCATCCGCCCGGCACGGGGGACCGGCGCGCGGACGCCTTCCCCTGGGACGCCGGTCTGTCCGCCCTGCGCGGCGCGGACCGGCCGGTCGCTCCGGTCGGCTGAGAGGCGCGATGGGCACGGCCCTCGGCGGACGCCGGGGGCCGCGCCCGGCGGCGGTCGGCGTGTACCGGCCCGGACGCCGGTAAGCTGGCCGCCCGTGAGTACTACCGTCGCCGACGTGGTGGCCGCCCTGGACCGCCGTTATCCGCCCGCCTGGGCCGAGGAGTGGGACCGGGTCGGCCTGGTGCTGGGCGAGCCCGACCACCCGGTACGCCGGGTCGCCTGTGTGGTGGACGTGGTCCCGGAGACCGTGGACGAGGCGCTCGACGTCGGCGCGGACATGATCGTAGCGCACCACCCGCTACTGCTGCGCGGCGTCTCCTCGGTGGCCGCCACCACGTACAAGGGCCGGATCGTGCACCGCCTGATCAAGGCGGACGTCGCCCTGCACGTGGCGCACACCAACGCCGACGTGGCCGACCCGGGCGTGTCCGACGCGCTCGCCGCCCGGTTCGGGCTGACCGGGCTGCGCCCGCTGCACCCGCCCCGCCCCGGCTCGCCCGCCGCCGGGCCCGGCCGGGGCATCGGCCGCATCGGCGAGCTGCCCACCCCGATGACGCTCGCCGAGCTGACCCGGCTGGCCGCCGCCGTGCTCCCGGTCACCGCCTGGGGAGTTCGCGCCGCCGGGGATCCCGGGCGTATGGTTCGTACCCTCGCCGTCAGCGGCGGCTCGGGGGACGGCTTCCTCGCCGAGGCGACCGCGGCCGGGGTGGACGCGTTCCTCACCGCGGACCTGCGCCACCACCCGGCCGGGGAACACCTCGCCGCCGGTGGCCCGGCGCTGCTGGACGCCGCCCACTGGGCGACGGAGCGACCCTGGCTGGACGACCTGGCCGCCTACCTGGCCGCCGAGCTGGACGTCGAGACCGTGGTGTCCGACCTGGACACCGACCCGTGGACCGTGCACGCCGCCGCGCCCCGGCCGGACGACAAGGAGCCCCGACGTGAAGGCTGACCCGAAGGTGCAGCGCCGCCTGCTCGACCTCCAGGCGATCGACACCGCGCTGGCCCAGCTTGCGCACCGCCGCCGCACCCTGCCGGAGCGTGCCGAGCTGGAGGCCCTGGCGCGTGAGCTGTCCGCGCTGGAGGACGAGCGGGTCCGCGCCCAGGTGGCAGTCGACGACCTGGACCGGGACATCGCCCGGATCGAGAAGGACGTCGACCAGGTGCGGGCGCGCAAGAGCAAGGACGAGGCCCGGCTGGCCTCGGGCAGCGGCCCGGCCCGCGAGCTGGAGGCGATCCAGCACGAGCTGGTCTCGCTGAACCGCCGCCAGAGCGACCTGGAGGACGCCGAGCTGGAGCTGATGGAGCAGCGGGAGACCGCGCAGGGCGTGCTCGACGGCATCGAGAGCCGGCTCGCCGAGGCCCGCGAGCGCCGCGCCGCGACCGAGCAGCGCCGCGACGACACCCTGGCGGAGATCGCCAAGGAGGAGGAGTTCAAGCGCACCTCCCGCCAGCCGCTCGCCGGTGACCTTCCGGCGGACCTGATCGGCCTGTACGACAGGATCCGCGAGGACACCGGCATGGGCGCGGCACTGCTCACCGGTGGCCGCTGCGGCGGTTGCCGGCTGGAGATGTCCGGCGCCGACCTGGCCCGCATCCGCAAGGCCGACCCGGACGACGTGGTCCGCTGCGAGGAGTGCCGGCGGATCATGGTCCGGACCAACGAGTCGGGCCTGTAGTCGTCGTGGCGGTGCGCGCGGTGGTGATCGAGGCCGACGGCGGCTCCCGGGGCAACCCCGGCCCGGCCGGTTACGGCGCTGTGGTCCGGGACCCGGAGACCGGCGAGGTACTGGCCGAGCGGTCCGAGTCGATCGGTACTGCTACGAACAACGTGGCCGAGTACCGGGGCCTGATCGCCGGGCTGGAGGCCGCCGCCGAGCTGGGCGCGGCCGAGGTCGAGGCGCGGATGGACTCCAAGCTGGTGGTCGAGCAGATGTGCGGCCGCTGGCAGATCAAGCACCCCGGGCTGCGTCCGCTCGCCGCCCAGGCGGCCGGGCTGGTCAGCCGCTTCGCCGCCGTACGGTTCACCTGGGTGCCGCGGGAGCGCAACCGCCACGCCGACGCCCTGGCCAACGCGGCGATGGACGCCGCCGCGTCCGGCGCCGCGCCGGCGGCCGCCCCCGTGAAGGCTGCGGCGCGGGAGGCGGCGGTCGTGCGGGCCACCGGCACCGACCCGGCCACCACGCCCGCCTCCTGGGAGCCGCGCCCGACCGAGGAGGCCACCCGGCTGATCCTGGTCCGGCACGGCGAGACCGAACGCACCGTGCAGAAGCGCTACTCCGGCCGGGGCGACGTGCCGCTCACCGAGCGCGGCCGGGCCCAGGCCCGGGCCACCGCCGAGCGGGTGGCCGCGCTGGCGCCGTCCGTCGCGGCAGTGGTCAGTTCCCCGCTGTCGAGGTGTACGGCCACCGCCGATGCGGTCGCCGCGCAGGTCGGCAACCCGCCGGTACGCACCGACGACGACCTGATCGAGTGCGACTTCGGCGTCTGGGAGGGGCACACTTTCGCCGAGGTACGTGAGGGCTGGGCGGCCGAGCTGGACGCCTGGCTCGCCTCCACGAGGGTCGCGCCGCCGAAGGGCGAGTCGTTCGTGACAGTGGCCGAACGGACCGGGCGGGCGGTCGACCGGCTGCGGTCGGCGTACCCGGGGGAGACGGTCGTGGTGGTCTCCCACGTCTCGCCGATCAAGCTGGTGCTGCGCGACGCGCTCGCCGCCGGCGACGCGTTCCTGCACCGGCTCTACCTGGACACGGCGGGCATCTCGGTGCTGGACCTGTACCCGGACGGCGGCGTCGCGGTCCGCTCGGTCAACGACACCTCCCACCTCACGGACCTCTGACGGCCGTTCGGCGCATGCCGGCGGCCGTTCGGCGCATCGACATCACCCGATTGGACGTGACCCCCGTCACAGGGTCGTAGCCTCCGGCCGTCACATGGCCCGCTACGAATGCCCGGAGGGGTGTCACATGTCCGCACCGGAACCGGAGGCGCTCGACACGGCGCGATCCAGGGCGAAGGACAAGAGTCCCTGGAACTGGTTGCTCTTCATCCCGATCGTGGTGCCGCTGATCCCGGCACTGTTCAACGCCGACTCGCCCCGGCTGTTCGGCTTCCCGCGCTTCTACTGGCTGCAACTGGCCTGGATCCTGCTCGGCGTCGGCACGACCACGCTGGTCTACCAGATGACCAAGAAGCGGGGTGACCACTGATGTGGCGGGACCATCTCACCGAGATCATCGTCTTCACGCTGCTGTTCCTGCTGGTCAGCGGCATGGGTTTCGTGGCGGCCCGGTGGCGCAGACCGAGGGACATGGCCCACCTGGACGAGTGGGGGCTGGGCGGGCGCAGCTTCGGCGGCTGGATCACCTGGTTCCTGGTCGGCGGTGACCTCTACACCGCGTACACGTTCGTGGCGGTCCCGGCGCTGATCTTCGGGGCCGGTGCGGCGGGCTTCTTCGCGGTGCCGTACACGATCGTCATCTACCCGCTGGTGTTCCTGGTGCTGTGCCGGCTCTGGTCGGTCTCGCACCGGCACGGCTTCGTCACTCCCGCCGACTTCGTCCGCAACCGGTTCGGCTCGCCGATCCTGGCGCTGCTGGTCGCGATCACCGGCATCGTCGCCACCATGCCGTACATCGCGCTGCAGCTGGTCGGCATCGAGGCGGTGCTCAAGACCATGGGCGTCACCGGGGACAGCGCGCTGGCCCGGCACCTGCCGATCATCATCGCGTTCGCGATCCTGGCCGCGTACACCTATCAGTCAGGGCTGCGCGCCCCGGCACTGATCGCGTTCGTCAAGGACTCGCTGATCTACATCGTGATCCTGGTCGCGGTGATCTGGCTGCCGTACAAGCTCGGCGGCTGGGGCGCCATCTTCGACGCGGCCGACGCGAAGTTTCAGGCGTCACCCGCGCCCGGCGACGGCATCCTGCTCAACCAGAACAACCAGATCCAGTACGTGACGCTGGCGTTCGGCTCGGCGCTGGCGCTGTTCCTCTACCCGCACAGCATCACCGGTGTGCTGGCCAGCCGGAACCGCGACGTGATCAAGCGGAACATGTCCGCGCTGCCCGCGTACAGCCTGCTGCTCGGGTTGATCGCGCTGCTCGGTTACATGGCCATCGCGGCGAACGTGAAGCCGCTACCAGGCGCGAAGGAGGGCACCACCGACGGCAACACAGTGGTGCCGCTGCTGTTCGACCAGCAGTTCCCGGACTGGTTCGCCGGGGTCGCCTACGCCGCCATCGGCATTGGCGCCCTGGTGCCCGCGGCGATCATGTCGATCGCGGCGGCGAACCTGTTCACCCGCAACATCTACAAGGAGTACCTGAAGCGGGACGCCACCCCCGCGCAGGAGGCGAACGTCTCGAAGATCACCTCGCTGGTGGTGAAGGTTGGCGCGGTGGCCTGCATCGTCTTCCTCGACCCGCAGTTCTCCATCGACCTCCAGCTCATCGGCGGCGTGATCATCCTGCAGACGCTGCCGGCGGTGGCGCTCGGCCTCTACACCCGCTGGTTCCACAGGGGCGCGCTGATCGCCGGCTGGGCGGCCGGCATGGGCCTCGGCATGTGGATGCTCTACCAGATCGGCAACCCGGCGACCGGGAAGAAGCACTTCGCCGGGTCGGCGTTCCCGCTGGAGAAGTTCGGCTTCGACACGCCGAAGACGATCTACGTGGGCATCGTGGCGGTGCTGGTGAACCTGGTGGTCGCCGCGCTGCTCACGCTGGTGCTGCGCGCCGCGAAGGTGGCCGACGGGCCGGACGGCACCACGCCGGACGACTACTTCGCCGACGAGGGCGACCCGCGCGTCACGCCCGGCGCCGACCGCGACGCGGACTCCGCGCGCGAGCCGGTGGCGTAGGGGAGGCGGGCCCCCGTCCGCCGGGCGGGGGCCCGCAACGCGCCTCAGCGGCGGCGGTTGCGCGCGTCGAGCGCCTCGTTGAGGCGGTGCAACATGTCCGCCAGCGTCTCCCGGTCCGCCTCGGGCCAGGCGGCGAGGATGTCGCCGTACAGCCGGGTGCGGGCCGCCCGGACGGCGGCCATCCGCTGGAGCCCGGCCGCCGTCGCGGAGATCACCGTGCCGCGCCCGTCGGCCGGGTCGGGGGTACGGGAGATCAGCCCGTCGCGCTGGAGCGCGGAGACCTGCCGGGTGACTGTGGAGCCGTCCAGGTTCAGCCGCGCGGCCAGCGCCGAGACGTTCTGCGGGCCGGCGGCGTCGAGGTGCCGCAGGATCACGTACGCGGCGCGGTCGAGCAGCCGGTGCTCCATCGTGCCGGTGCCCCGGCGGGTGGCCTCGCCCAAGCGCATCAGCAGCGCGACCTCGGTTTCGATCCGGCCGAGGGTGACCTCGGCGGCGTGGACGTCCTCGCTCATAGCTGTATGATACAAGAAAAATACCTGTACGATACAGCTATCTGGGAGGTTGCGGAGTGGATCGCCGATCCGAGCCCAACCGCAGTGCCATCTACGCCACCACGCTCGTGGCGTTCCTCGCCATCGCCGGCATCGCCGTCGTCGATCCGATCCTGCCCGTCATCGGCGAGGCGATCGGCGTCACCGCCTGGCAGGTCGAGCTGCTCTTCACCGCGTACATCGCGGTCATGGCCGTAGGCATGATCCCGGCGACGCTCGCCAGCGGACGGTTCGGTTTCAAGCCGGTGCTCGTCACCGGCGTCTCCGTCGTCGGCGTGGCCGCGATCGGAGCCTCGTTCAGCAACGACATCGTGCAGCTCTCCGTGCTGCGCGGCGTCTGGGGCCTCGGCAACGCGATGTTCTTCGCCACCGCCATGGTGGTCCTGGTCAACCTGGCGAACGACAGGGAATGGGTGGTCGGCCTGTTCGAGACCGCCCTCGGGCTCGGCTTCGCGGTCGGCCCGCTGATCGGTGGCCTGCTCGGCGAGGTGAGCTGGCGGCTGCCGTTCTTCGTCTGCGGCGTGTTCATGGTGCTGGCGCTCGGCGTCGCCGCCCGCAAGCTGCGCGAACCGGCGAACAAGCAACAGCCGGTACGCCTCGGCCAGATCTTCGCCACCTACCGCAAGCCCGCGTTCGTGACGCTGTGCGTGGTCACCGCCGCGTACAACTTCGTCTTCTTCGTCGTCCTCGGCTACACGCCGCTGTTCCTGCGCCTCGACGTCATCCCGCTGGGCCTGGCGTTCACCGGCTGGGGCCTCGGCCTGGCCGCCGGCATCCTGCTGCTCGGGCACCGGCTCGCCCACCGCATCGGCGCCGTGCAGACCGTCGGCGTCGCCCTGCTCGGCCTGCTGGTGTGCATGGTCCTGTTCGCCACCTCCACCGGCACCGCCATGTCACTCGTCGTCCTCGTCGTCGCCGGCCTGTTCATGGGCCTCGCCAACGCCAACCTGACCGACCTGGCGCTCGGGCTCGGCTCCGCCGACCGACGCGTCGCCACCGGCGCGTTCAACCTGGTCCGCTGGGGCGCCGCCGCGCCCGCGCCGATCATCTCCGGCAAGCTCGCCGAGCACAGCCTGGCGCTGCCGTTCTGGGTCGGCTTCGGGGTGCTCGCCGCGGGCCTGCTCGCGTACCTCGCGTTCGGTCACCTGATGGCGGCCGGCTACGGCGAACGGGTCATCTGGAACCGGGCCGCCCGCCGCGCCGAGCACGCACCGGAGGAGCCGGTGGGGGAGGCCTACTGACCGCTCGTCGGTCAGGTCAGCGCGCGCCACAGCAGGTAGAGACCGATGGTGGTGCCGAACACCACGATGACGGTCTTCAACACCACCTGCGGAAGCCGGCGGGCCAGCCGCGCGCCCGCGTACCCGCCGAACAGGGTGGCCGGCGCGACCACCGCGACGGCCGCCCAGTTCACCGGGCCGAACAGGGCGAACACCACGAGCGTGGTGAGGCCCACCACTGCGGAGAGCAGGTTCTTCACCGCCGACACCCGGGCCAGCGTCGCGTCGAGCACCAGCGCCAACCCGGCCACCAGCATCACCCCGAGGGCCGCGCCGAAGTAGCCTCCGTACACAGTGCCGAGCGCGACCATGGTCTGCACCGTGACGGTACGGCGGCGCGCGCCCAGCCGTTCCGGATGGCCGACCAGCCGGCGCAGCGGACCCTGGAACGCGAGTACGGCGGTCGCGCCCAGCACCAGGAACGGCACCACCAGCTCGAACGCCCGCGCGGGAGTGGCCAGCAGCAGCACGCACCCGGCGATCGTGCCGACCACTGCGGTGGGCAGCAGCGACCACAGCTCCCGCCCGCGCGGCAGGTCCACCCGGCTGCCCGCCACGCTCGCCACGTACCCCGGGAAGACCGACACCGAGTTCGAGACGTTCGCCGCCACCGGCGGCAGGCCGGTGGCGATCATCGCTGGGAACGTGATCAGCGACCCGCCGCCGGCCACCGCGTTGACTGTGCCCGCGGCGAGGCCGGCGGCGATCAGGAGCGCGGCGTCGGAGAGATCCATGATCCCCCGAGGCTAGTCCGTCCGGTTCCCGGGCCGGTGGGCCGGTGGGTTCCGCGCCAGTGGGTTCCGCGCCAGTGGGTTCCGCGCCAGCTCGGGGAAGTGGCTGTATCGAGGGTCGGTTGATGCCGCCACCTCCCCGAAGTGGCGGGCGCGCACTCGCGGGCCGGGGTGGAAATGGACGCGGCGGGTGCGTCGTTAGGATGAGGGCGCGACGGACGAGTCGACCGGGCGGTCGCGTCGACGGGCTCCGGCCCGTCGCCGAGGAACGTCCGGACTCCACAGGGCAGGGTGGTTGCTAACGGCAACCCGGGGTGACCCGCGGGACAGTGCCACAGAAAACAGACCGCCGGCCCGTAACGGGACGGTAAGGGTGAAACGGTGGGGTAAGAGCCCACCAGCACCCCGGGTGACCGGGGTGGCTCGGTAAACCCCACCCGGAGCAAGGCCAAGAAAGGGCCGTCACCGCAAGATGACGACCCGCGCAGACGCTCGAGGGCTGCCCGCCCGATGTCTGCGGGTAGGCCGCTGGAGCCTGCCGGCAACGGCAGGCCGAGATGGATGGCCGCCGCCGGTGCGCCTACGGGCGTGCCGGTCACAGAATCCGGCGTACAGGTCGACTCGTCCGTCGCCCATCAGTTCAGACGCCACATCTGTCGTCTGAACTGGTCGTCGTTTGTCAAGACTCCATATGCGTCAGACGGGCCGATCACCTGGTAGGCGAGTGAGCGTCACCTGGCCGAGGGGGCGATAACACCATCTTCTGCCAGTTGCGGAACACGAAGCGGTGCACCGACTTCAACCCGACCCATAACGCCGGATAGAGCACGGCGCGGCCGAACCCGCGGACTGTCAACGTCGTGGTCCGGGTGACCTGCGTGCCATGACCAGCAGGGGCCATCTCGAATAGATCCCCGAGATAGTCAACGTAGCGGTGGAAACCAAGATCCGTCGACTGAGCCACCCCCGCTTTCATGGAGCTTCTTGATCATGGTCTTATGGCCGTGGGGAGGAAGTCGTCCGTGGCAGCACCGAAGAAGTACCCCGACGAGCTACGTCAGCGCGCCGTGCGCCTGTATCGCGAGTCGGACCCGAAGCCGGTGATCCGGCGCCTGGCCGAGCAACTCGGCGTGCATCACGAGGCGTTGCGGAACTGGATCCGCCAGGCCGAGGCCGACACGGGTGAGCGTCACGACCGGCCGACCAGCGAGATGGCGGACGAGAACCGGCGGCTGCGCAAGGAAGTTGCCGAGTTGCGGCGGGCGAACGAGATTCTGAAGGCCGCGAGTGCGTATTTCGCGGCGGAGCTCGACCCGACCCGGCGACGGTCATGAGGTTCATTCACGAACACCGTGACCAGTTCGCGGTCGCGCTCCTGCTACGGGTCCTCAACATCGGCGCTTCAACCTACTACGCGTGGGTCAAGCAGGCCGAGCAGCCCTGCGACCGGGACGTCGTCGACCTGGGGCTGATCTCCAACATCCACGAGATCTGGGAGACCTCCGGGCGCACCTACGGCGCTGACCGGGTCCACCGGCAGCTGCGCCGTGACGGCATCCGCGTGGGCCGCAAGCGCGTCGAGCGGCTGATGGCCGAGCAGGGCTGGCAGGGGGCGTTCCTGCGTCGAGGCTGGCGTGGTGGCTCCACGAAGCAGGATCCCCGGCACACGCCGGCGCCGGATCTGGTCAATCGGCAGTTCACCGCCGACGGGCCGAACCGGCTCTGGGTTGCCGACGCCACCCGCATCCCGTGCGGTGAGGGTGTGTTCTGGTTGGCTGCGGTCCGCGACGCGTTTTCCCGCCGGATCGTCGGGTGGAAGACGTCTGACCGCTGCGACACCGACCTGATCCTCGCCGCCCTCGAATACGGCATCTGGTCGCGCGACGTCCGCGACGGCCAGTTGATCCACCACAGCGACCGCGGGTCGAACTACACGTCGTTCCGCTTCGCGGAACGCTTGCAGGACAACGGGATCCTGCCGTCGATGGGCTCCGTCGGCGACTCGTACGACAACGCCCTGATGGAGAACTTCTGGTCCACGCTGAAGATCGAACTCGTCTACCGCACGTCCTGGCGGACCCGCGACGAGGCCGAGAACGCGATCTTCGCCTACATCGACGGCTGGTACAACACCCGCCGCATACAGAAGGAACTGGGCTACCTCAGCCCGAACGAGTACGAGACCGCCTGGCACACCCGCCAGCCGCAACCAGCCGAGCCACCTATCGCCACCCCTGCGCCAGCCGGCAGCAGGTAACCACCGCTCCATCAAAGCGGGGGGAACTCAACTCCATGTGGAACGCCAGCCGGGCTGGTGGCTCCCATACGGTGATCCGCTGCCGCACCACCCCTTGCTCCGAGACACACTGCCGGGCCGCGTCTACCTCGCCTGGGCCATCGGGCAACCGGCACATCGTCGGTCGAGGCGTACCCAGGTAGAACACCGGGCACCGGGGCTGCAGCTCAAGGCGTGAGTCGCAGAGTGCTGGCCACAGCACCTCAGGCGGGTGGGGGATCGCCCAGCGCGTACGCACGATCACGCCTCCGACGGTAGTCCCACCGTCAACGGTGCAAGAGCGTCCAGCCGGACGTGTCACCCACGTTCCGAGACTGCTCTGTCATGCAGGTCCTGAGAACCGACATCGTCGGCAGCCGGCCTTTCCTCCGCCGACTGATGCGCGACAGTCTTCCGCCACCTGATGTGCGACACCTGACCTCGCGGATCGCGTATGACCCCGCATCACTCAGGCGTCGACTGGTGGTGGTACCTCCGGTCAGTGTCGGAGGATCTGCAGTTCGTCTCCCCAGCCTTCGATGGTGGGGGTCAGCACGGGCACGGGACGCTCGTCGTCAAAGGTCGCGCAGAGGTTCTCGACCCGCTTGAAGGTTGCCCGTATGGCGGCCGGATCGCCGTCGAGGGTGGCCTGTAGCAATGACAGGAGTTCGCGTGCATCCCACTCAGGCACGGGGTGTTCGCGGAGTTCCCAAGGCAGATACTTGTGATAGGGACGCACCCGTCCGGCCAGCGAAAAGATGACGTCCAGCAGCCAGGGCACTGATTCGGCAGCATCGAGGCGGCGTTCCAATTCGCGTCCGTCGCGGTCGCTCTTGAGGGCCCGGTAGGCATAGTTCAGCCACCCGTCCAGGCGGTCATGCTCGACGAGAATCGTCTCTGCCTCGTCGGGCGTCACCGTGGCCAACCGGTGAAGGGCGGAGGACAGCCGGCCTTGTGTGCGGTCGAGGAGGATCGGGGCCCACGCGAACGACCAGCGGAACCACCAGCCTCCGCTCCCGAATGGGGGTACCTCTTCCAACTGGGAGACCGGAACCGGGATCTCGTCGAGGTCAGGGGATCGGGTCGTCTTGCGCTCGCCCATGCCCTGGTCGGTGAGAACGACGTACACGTCCAGGTCTGAGCGGTCCGTGGCAAGCCCTCGGCCTACCGAACCGGAGAGGACCAGGCCCACCAAGTCCTCGCCGTGATCCGTATCGTTCCGGTCCGCAAGCTCTGTCAGCACTTCCAGGCGCTGGGGCGAGAGACCCGGTGGAAGGTTGAGACCGTCGGGTGCTTTGGTCACGCGCAGCACCCTTCCCTCACCGAGCCGGTTGCAGCAAGCAAGTTTCTCGAACGGCGCTCCGGCCTGGCAGGACGTTCCAACGTTGAGCCAGGTGAGTCTGGTTCGACGCCAAAGCGTGTCGACTTGCCGTCACGGGGGCAGGCATCGTGCCGTCGAGGACGACCGGCATGCACGCGCTGCGGCACTTCCGCGCCTCGGCGCTGCTCGATGCCGGGGAGAGCATCAAGGCCCTCGCCTCCTACCTCGGGCACTCCGGGTGTCGATGGTCATTGGATGATCCCGGCGACGTGCGGCCGGTTGGGCTGGGACGACGCCGCGCGAAGGTGCCGTCCGTACCGGTCACCCGCTACCGGAATTCGTGGATGACCTCGATCGAACCGACGATGTGCGCGTTGAACTCGTCGAGTTCCTCGGCTGCAACCCACAGCATCGGAGCGGCGGATCCGCCGAAGGACCGTGTCGAGTAGCGGCCCAGGAAGCCTGTCTCGACGTGGAAGCGGGCCACGTAGCGCACGGATCCGAACAGGTTCCAGTCTTGGGCAGCTCTGATGGCGAAGTCCTCGTCGAGCATCGGGAAGAAGTGAGTGTGCTCCGGCGAGAGTGGCGGCCACCTGCGACCTCCTGCCTCGCGGACGAGACCGAGTTCCTGCTGTCCCAGGGGGCGCCACAGCACTGTCGTTACGTCGCTGCTCACGTCGCCCCCGCTGCCGCGGTCGGTCGCGATGCCGGACAGTCCCGCCGGATCGAACATTCGCCGCACCTCGTGCCCGTTGAGTGTGAGGTTTGCAGATGACTGCGCCGCGTGGAGGAGCGGAACTGAGCGCCTGACGGAGACTTCCGGATCTTGCCATGACCACCGACCACTGTCAGGCTTCGAAGATGACCTCGCTCCGGCTGATCGAGACCACTCCCGGACAGTATTCGCTGCTGCTGGATGCCGGGACTACTCCAGTCGACGGTGTGATCGGGGAGCTTGGTCACGAGCCCAACGGGTACTTCTGGGCAGGCGTCGCGGAGGTCCTCGTCCGCACCGGGGCCCCGGCGCTCGAAGGTCGATTCGCCTATGACCCTGAGGCCGGCATGTTCTGCGCCTACGGCACCGATCGAGGCGCGCTGCAAGAACTGGAGGCCTTGATGAACGCGGTCGCCACCGACGGTGAACGCATGCGGCGGCTGGTCAACGACGCCGCAGCGCGCGGGTTCGAGTTCGACGACTGACAGCTGACGCGGCGGGGAGGAGAGGCGATGGCGGACGTGGCGGTCGAAGTGCCCTCGCCCCTGCGTAAGTGCATCGCCTTCTGCGAGGTCGAGTGCGTTGTCGGGTGCTGCGGGATCGATGCCGTCTCCACGGACCCCGACCTGATCGAGGACTGGTGCCACCAGGTGGGCTCGGCCGCGGTGATCGAAGCCCGGCTTCAACTCATCGAGCTGATCGAGGTGGTCGAGGACCGCTCCCGTTGCGTCACGTCGGACTTCTTGAACCACCGCACGCATGACGAGGCCGCGCGGCGCGAGTTGCTGGATTTCCTGCACGCGCTCGACGCGGGACTGGCGGCCGGCGACGCGTCCGTGGGCGGCGCTGACACCTAGCGAGCCGGTGGCCGGTCCGGGAGCGACCGGGCGCTCCGGGGCGATCAGGACTTGCGATGATCCGGTGATGACCTCCTACGTGTCCCACACCACCGTGGACTGTGCCGACGCCTACGCCCTGTCCCGCTGGTGGGCATCGGTCCTCGACTACCGCGAGGACCCGGACGACCCGAACGAGCCGGGCCACGAGGAGTGCATGATCTCCTCGCGGGACGGTCGGCACCGCCTGCTCTTCATCGAGGTGCCGGACGCCAAGCAGGTCAAGAACCGCATCCACCTCGACCTGCGCCCGGTCGACGGCACGCGCGACGAGGAGTTGACCCGGCTGACCGGGCTGGGCGCGGCAGTGGTGGCCGACCGGCGCGAGAACGACGGCACCGGCTGGGTGGTGCTCGCCGACCCGGAGGGCAACGAGTTCTGCATCCTCCGAAGCGACGCCGAGGTGGCCGCCACCCGCTCGTGACAACCCCATCGATCTTGGAGTTGTGGCGCCCAGAAATTCCCTTTCACGAAGTTCGCGAGGTGCCAGAACTCCAAGATCGACCGGGCGGGCGCCGGAGTGCCCGGGCACGGGCGGCGGGGCGGGCGGCGAGGGCGGAAGGGCCGGTGTGGGACGCTGCGGTGGTGATCGAGCTTGCGGACATCCAGGCGGCCGCCGACCGGATCGCCGATGTCGTCGTGCACACCCCGACTCTGCCCAGCCCGGGACTGACCGAGCTGCTCGGCGTACCGGTCACCGCCAAGCTGGAGCTGCTGCAACGTACCGGCTCGTTCAAGGCCCGTGGTGCGGCGGCGAAGCTGCTTGCGCTCGACGACGCGGAGCGGGCGGCCGGGGTGGTAGCGGTCAGCGGCGGCAACCACGGCATCGCGGTCGCGGTGATGGCGGGTGCCCTCGGGGTGGCGGCGACAGTGGTCATGCCGCGCAGCGCGCCCGCCCGTGCGGTCGAGGTGGCCCGTGCGGCCGGGGCGGACGTGCGGCTGACCGAGGACATGGCCGGCGCGTTCGCGCTGATGAACCGGCTGCGGGACGAGGGCGTGACGCTGCTGCACCCGTTCGACGACCCGATCGTGCTCGCCGGGCAGGGCACCGTCGGGCTGGAGTTCGCCGACGACGCCGGTGAGCTGACCGACGTGCTGGTCAGCATCGGCGGGGGCGCGCTGATCTCGGGTGTGGCGGCGGCGCTGCGGGCGCGCCGGCCGGGGGTACGCGTCTGGGGCGTGGAGACCGAGGGCGCGCAGGCGATGTCGCAGGCGATCGCGAAGGGCGGCCCGGTCGAGGTGCCGCTGTCGTCGATCGTCACCACGCTCAGCGCGCCGAGCGTCTCGCAGCTCACCTACGATCATGTGACCGCACTGGTCAGCGACGTCCTCGTGGTCTCCGACGCCGAGGCGGTGCGGGGCACGCTGGAGCTGGCCGAGCACGCCAAGGTGTGGGCCGAGCCCGCCGCCGGGTGCCTGCTGCCCGCCGCCCGCCGCGTGGTCGAGCGGGTGGGCGCCGATGCCCGGATCGGCCTGGTGGTCTGCGGCGGCAACGCCACAGTCGCCGACGTGACCACGTGGGCCGGCCGTTTCGGCCTCTGACCCGCCGCCCCGCGACCGCCGCGCCGAGCGGACCACCACACGAAGCGCGCGATCTCCGCGCCGCACGAACGGCAGAACCCGGGGGTACGCCGGCCGCCTCCGGTCCGGACGGGTGGGACCGGGACGACCGGCGTACGTCAGGACGTGGCCGGGCTGACGCCGTCGAGCAGCTCGGCGAGCCGGGCTGCGGTGGTCGGGGCGTGCAGGTGCAGCCGCGCCACGTTGATGCTGTCCGTGCCGATCACGGCGAGCAGCGCCTCTCCGTTGATCGCGTACACGCTGAGGTAGCCGCCCGCGTTGCGTACCGTGGACTGCTGGAAGTCGCCCTGCCCCAACCGTGACCCGACCTGGCGGCCGAGCCCGTACGTGGTGGCGGCGAGCGCAGCCAGGTCGTCCGGGTCGGCGCCGTTCTGCAGGTTGTGCGTGACGAGCAGGCCGTCGACGCCGCCGAGGACGCATCCGTGCACGCCGGGGATCTGCAGCCGCAGCGCGGAGAGTTCCTGGGCGATGGCCGGGTACGGCAGCGCCGGGTTTCCGGCCAGCGACTGTGGAAGCGCCCGGGGTGGCGGCAGGGTGCCGGCCTGGGGGCGCGTACGGCGGGGGAGGTCGTCCACCCGGCTCACAGTTCCAGGCTCTCCTCGATCGTGCGCAGTTGGTGTCTGGCCATTGCGAGGTTGGCCCGGCTCTTGCTCACCATCAGGTAGAGGAACAGGCCCTTGCCGGTGCGGTTGCTCAGCGGGCGGATCAGGTGGTACTGGCTGCCGAGCGTGATCAGGATGTCCTCGATCTCGTCGTCGAGCTTGAGCATCTCGATGGTGCGCAGCTTGGCGCGTACGACGTCGGTGTTGCCGGCGGCGGCGACCGTCAGGTCGATCTCGCCGGTGCCCCCGGCGACGCCGAGGGTCATGCCACTGGTGTAGTCGACGAGCGCGGCCCCGATCGCGCCGTCGATGTTCATCGCGTTCTTCAGCGCGATGTCAAGGTTGCCCACGATTTTCTCTCCCCAGCTCGGGTCGCTGTCCGCCGGAGCGGGCGGGCAGCGGGTGCGGTCCGTCGAGGCTCGCATATGGAGACGCGAGGTGCACACGGGCCACCGGTGATCCACCTGAGCGGGCCCTCCCGGACCGGCCGCCGGTCCCGGCGAAGGGACCGCGCCGTCCATTACTTGTCGCCGTCTGTCCCGGTAAGACGGTGCATCCACGCTATGTAGAGATCCGATAGAGTGCGCCCGTGCGACTCACCATTCCGGTGGCGAAGGTGCTCTCGGCGCTGCTCGCCGAGCCCGAGGCGCCGCGCTACGGCCTCGACCTGATGCGGCTCACCGGCCTGCCCAGCGGGACGCTCTACCCGGTGCTGCACCGCCTTCAGGCGGCGGGCTGGCTCGCCGCCGACTGGGAGGACGTCGACCCGGCCGCCGCCGGCCGCCCGGCCCGCCGCTACTACCGCCTCACCGGCGAGGGCATCCGCTCGGCCCGGTCGGCGCTGAGCGAGCTGCGTGCCCTCGTACCCGCCGAACCTGCCGGCCCGGACCTGGTCTGGGCGCCGGTGTGGTGACCCGGCCGCTGGGGCGTACCGCAGGGGTGTTGCTGGTCGCGCCGCCAGCCTGCGTCGCGGTCCTCGTGCTCGCGGGCGCGGTGATGGGCGTGGCCCACGGGTGGCTGGAGATGCGCGTGCCGTGGGCCGCCGCCGCGCAGTTGCCGGCCTGGTCGGCGCTCACCGCGCTGCTCGGCACGGCGCTCGCGATCGTCGTCACCCGGGCCGCGCGCCGGACCGTACGCGTGGGGGCGCTGCCCACCGCGCTCGGCGTGGCGCTGCCGGTCGCCGCGACGGTGACCGCGACGCTCGCGCTGCTCGCCGCCCGGGGCGAGAGCCGGGTGTGGGAGACGGTGCCCGGGCTGCTGCTCTGGCTGGCGCTGCTGGTCCCGGCGCTCTGGGCCGCCGGGGCGCTGGCGCGCCGGGGCCGGGTCCGCCTCGCGTGGCTGGCCGGTCTGCTCGGCGCGCTGGTGGCGGCCGACGCGGCGGTGGTGCTCGCGGTGGTCACCTCGGTCCCGGCCACCGCACCCGTGGCCGACGGTCTGCCGCCGGACGCGGTGGACCGGATCTCCGCGCCGCTCTGGCTGTTCACCTGCTGGACCGACTCGTCGTTCGGGCTGCCCCGGCCGACCGGGTGGGAACGGTTCCGCATCACCGACCGGGTGCTCGTCGAGCCGCTGTTCTACCTGGCCTGCACGCCCTACGCCGTGGCGTACGCGATGGCGGCGGCCCGCCCGGCGCCCGCCGCCGTACCCGGTCCGGAGCCCGTCCCGGCACCCGCCTGAGCGTCAGGCGTTCCAGCTCAGCGCCCGCCCGGCCCGCTCGTAGTGCCGGGCCAGCTCGGCGTCGATCCGCGCGGCCCGCGCCTCGGTGAGCGTCACCGCCGGGTCCTGCCAGGGCCGCGCGCCGAGCATCCGGTGCCGCAGACCGGTCGGCGGGTGGGCGGCGAACAGCGAGGCGTCCTCCCGGACGGTGAGCTGCCGTTCCAGCGACAGCCGCTGCGCCGCGGCGTCCAGCGCGCGTCCCGTCTCCACCCGCCAGGTGTCCGGCCCGTGGCCGCCGCGTACCGCGTTGCGCACGGCGGTGGCCACCGAGTCGGTCCGCAGCGTCGTGTCCAGCAGCCGGGTCGCGCCCGCCGTGCCGCCGGCGCGGGCGGCCATCTCGTCGGCCAGGTACTCGGCCCGCTGGCTCTCCCGCAGCGCGGTCGCGACCAGCACCACGTGCCCGGCGAACAGCAGCCGCGACAGCGTCCAGGACGCCAGGTGGCCGAGCCACTCGCCGACCATCACCAGCAGGCCGCCGCCGTCGGACCCGCCCCGCGGCCGGAACAGGTCGGCGGCGTTGCCGAGCATGGTCAGCGCCGGCTGGGTCACCGGCCCCCGGCGTACGTCGCCGTTGACGAAGTGGCCCAGCTCGTGGCCCAGCAACGCGACCCGCGCCGGTCCGTCCAGGGCGCCCCACAGCGGCAGCCCGAGGCCGAGCACGCGCCGCCGGCGCAGCCCCACCGACGTCGCGTAGGCGTTGATGGCGCCGTCGACGCCGATCACGTGCGGCATCGGCGCGCCCACCGCCGTCGCCACCTCCCGGACCAGTGCGTGCAGCTCCGGCGCCTCCCGCTCGGTGAGCACGTCCAGGTCCCGGTCGAGCCGGCCGAAACGCGGCCGCAGCGCCACCGCGAGCGCGATCAGCGCCACGCCGCCGACCACCGCGAGGTTCGGGAATGGGTACGCGAACAGCAGCCACACCCCGGCCACCGCGATCCCCGCCACCCCGAGCAGGAGCAGCACCGAGATGCCGGCGACGAGAACGCCGGTGAACCCGGGCCCGGTCGGCTCCAGCGACCGGCCGAGCAGCGCGGCGTACTGCCGGCGGGTGAGCCGCGCGGCGAGCCGGTGGGTCCGCCGGTCGACCCAGGACCAGCCGAACTCCGGCGGCTGCCGGCGCGCGTCGTAGGTGTCGAGGTTCCAGTCGCAGCCGGCGCACCAGGGCAACGCCCCGTCCAGCGACACCGGCGTCGCGCCGCATCGCGGACAGGCCCCCGTGCCCGTCGTCGTGGTGATCACGAGCGCCGATCCTGTCCGTTCCCCACCGGCGCCGGTACCGGCCGTTCGGACGAGTGCGGGCATCTCCGAGTCTTCCGCCGTTCCCCGCCACAACCGCCCCGACCAGGTCTAATGTGGAGAAGGCCGTGACTATTTGTGCCGTTCCGGTGGCGGCCGGGCGGTTCCCGGTGCACAGTGATCGCATGAGCGACGACGGAAGTGGTGGGCACTACTACTGGTGCACGCGACACCACCGGGTCGAGACCGATGCCGACGTGTGCCCCGCCAAGCACGTTCTCGGACCGTACGCCTCAGCCGCCGACGCGGACAACGCCCTGCAGACAGTGCGGGAGCGTAACGACGCGTGGGACGCCGAGGACGCCCGTTGGGCCGGGGAGGGCCGCTAGACGGCGCGGGAGGGCCCGCGTCGAGGTGATCCGTGCTCCGCGAGGGCGAGAGCACGTCCCCAGGAAAGGGAACCGAGATGGCCGAAGCACAGCAGGCCACCCGCCCGGCCGCGAAACGGACGACCGCGAAGAGGACCGCCGCGGGCAGGACGACGACGGTCACCAAGGCGTCGCCGAACGCCTCGGGCGCCGGCGCCGGGCGGACACCGGCGAAGAAGGCGGCGGCCAAGAAGGCGGCCGCCAGGAAGGTCGTGTCGGCGGCGCGCAAGGCGCCGGCCACCAAGACCACTACCAGCAGGACGACGGCGAAGAAGACCGCGGCTCGTACGGCGCCGGCCGGCCGGGCCGCCGCCAAGACCGCGCCGGCGAAGAAGACCACCGCGAAGAAGACGACAGCCGTCAAGAAGACGGCGGCGGCGAAGAAGACCACGGCGGCCAAGAAGACCACGGCGGCGAAGAAGACCACCGCGGCCCGGAAGACCACGACGGCCCGGACCACCGCCACCGCGAAGAAGGCGCCGGCCCGCAAGACGACTGCGGCGAAGAAGACGACGACGGCGGCCAAGAAGACCACCGGCGCGCGGAAGGTCACCGCGGCGGCGAAGAAGACCACCGCGGCGGCGAAGAAGGCGCCCGCGAAGAAGACCACCGCCTCGACGCGTCCCACGGCGCGCAAGGCGGCGGCGAAGAAGGCGCCCGCGCGCAAGACCACCACCGCCCGCAAGACCACCTCGGCGGCGAAGAAGACCACCGCCGCGAAGAAGGCGCCGGCCCGCAAGAGCACCGCCGCCAAGAGCACCACCGCACGTAAGGCGCCGGCCCGCCGCGCCTGACGCCGCGGACACCGCTCCCTCCCGGGGAGCGGAACGTGCGGGGCGCTGTCAGGATTGACCGCGTGGTGATCCGACGCGTACTGGCGCCCCGTATCGACTTCGGCGCGCTGCGCCGCGAGCTGGGACTGCCCGAGAGCTTCCCGGCCGCGGCGCAGCGCGAGGCCGACCTGGCGGCCGCCGCGCCGCCGCCCGCCGTCGCCGACCGGACCGACATCCCGTTCGTCACCGTCGACCCGGCGACCTCGCGCGACCTCGACCAGGCCATGCACCTCACCCGCCGTCCCGGCGGCGGCTACCGCGTCCGGTACGCGATAGCTGACGTCCTGACCCACGTACGCCTCGGCGGTGACCTGGAGGCCGAGACGTGGCGCCGGGGGCAGACGGTCTACCTGCCCGACGGCAACGTGCCGCTGCACCCGCACACGCTCAGCGAAGGAGCGGCCAGTCTGCTGCCCGACGCCGACCGGGCCGCCGTGCTCTGGACCGTCGACCTGGACGCCGACGGCGGCACCGTGGCGGTCACGCTGGAGCGGGCGCTGGTGCGCAGCCGGGCCAAGCTCGACTACGGCGGCGTGCAGCGCGACGCCGACACGGGCCGGCTGCCCGAGCCGATCGCCCTGCTGCCCGAGGTCGGCGCGCTGCTCACCGCGCGGGGCCTGAGCCGGGGCGCGATCAACCTGCCGCTGCCGGAGCAGGACGTCGAGCCCGACGGCGACGGGTGGCGGCTGGTGCTGCGCGGCCCCGGCCCGATGGAGGAGCACAACGCGCAGATCTCGCTGCTGACCGGGATGGCCGCCGCCGACATCATGCTGGGCGGCCGGATCGGGCTGCTCCGCACCATGCCCCGGCCCCGGCCCGAGGCGGTCGAGCGGCTGCGGCTCGCCGCCGACCCGCTCGGCGTGCCCTGGCCGGACGGCACCCCGGTGGGTCAGGTGCTCGACGGGCTGGACACCTCCCAGCCCCGGGTCGCGGCCTTCGTCGACCAGGCCGCCGAGCTGATGCGCGGCGCCGCGTACACCGCATTCGACGGGGAGCTGCCCGAGCAGCCCGAGCACGGCGGGGTGGCGGCCGCGTACGCGCACGTCACGGCACCGCTGCGCCGGCTGGCCGACCGCTACGCCACCGAGGTCTGCCTGGCGCTGCACGAGGGCCGCGAGGTGCCCGAGCAGGTCCGGGCCGCGCTGCCGAAACTGCCCGAGGTGATGGCCGCGACCGACCGCACCGCGGGCGCCGCCACCCGTGGCGCGGTGGAGCTGGCCGAGGCGGTGCTGCTCGCGCACCGGGTGGGGGAGACGTTCGAGGCGGCCGTGCTCGACGTGGACGAACCGCGCCCGGCGGGCAACGGCCGCCCCGGCCGTCCGCCCGGCGGCACGATCGCGCTCGACGAGCCGCCGGTGCGCGCCCGCTGCACCGGTGAGCTGCCGCTTGGCGAACGCGTCCGGGTACGCCTCACCGCCGCCGACCCGGCCCAGCGCCGGGTCGCCTTCGAACGGGCGTGACCAGCGCGGCGATTGTCACAGCATCGGGATGCACCGCACGCGGTCCCGCTTTGCGAGGATGAGCGCATGGCTTACGACGCGACCACGCTGCCCGACGTCTCCGGGCTGACCGTCGGCATCATCGGTGGCACCGGCGACCAGGGGCGGGGTCTCGCCTACCGGTTCGCCCGGGCCGGGCAGACCGTGCTGATCGGCTCCCGCACCGCGGAGCGGGCCACCCAGGCCGCCGCCGAGATCGCCGCGCTGCCCGGGATCCCGGACGGCGCTCTGGTCTCCGGCGGGGACAACGAGGACGTCGCCCGGCGCAGCGACGTGGTGATCGTCGCGGTGCCGTGGGACGGGCACGCGGCCACCGTCGCCGCGCTCGCCGGACCGCTGGCCGGCAAGATCGTGGTGGACTGCGTCAACCCGCTCGGCTTCGACAAGCAGGGCCCGTACGCGCTCGCGGTCGCCGAGGGCAGCGCCGTGCAGCAGGCCGCCGCGCTGCTGCCCGAGTCCCGGGTCTGCGCCGCGTTCAACCACGTCAGCGCGCCGCTGCTGGCCGACCCGGAGATCGACCGGATCGACCTGGACGTGCTGATCTGCACCGAGGACCGGGAACTCGTGGGCGTGGTCGGCGCGCTGGCCGCGCGGATCCCCGGCATGCGGGGCATCTACGCCGGGCGGCTGCGCAACGCCCACCAGATCGAGGCGTTCACCGCGAACCTGATCGCGATCAACAAGCGCTACAAGGCGCACGCCGGCATCCGGGTCACCGACCTCTGACGAGCGCGGCGGGAACCGGCCGGCGCCGGCTCCCGCCGTACCCACCTCAGAACGTGTGCTCGGCCGCCGGGAACTCGCCGTCGCGCACCTCGTCGGCGAACCGCCGGGTGGCGTCGGTCAGCGCGCCCGCCAGGTCGGCGTACCGCTTCACGAAGCGCGGCGCCCGGCCGGTCCGCAACCCGGCCATGTCCTGCCAGACCAGCACCTGCCCGTCGGTGTCCGGGCCGGCCCCGATGCCGACGGTGGGGATGGGCAGCTCGGCGGTGACCCGCTTGGCCACCTCGCCCGGCACCATCTCCAGCACCACCGCGAACGCGCCCGCCTCGGCCACCGCCCGCGCGTCGGCGAGCACCTCCTCGGCGGCCTCGCCCCGGCCCTGCACCCGGTAGCCGCCGAGCGTGTGCTCGCTCTGCGGGGTGAAGCCGATGTGCGCCATCACCGGGATGCCGGCGTCGGTGATCGCCTCGATCTGGGCGGCGCAGCGCCGCCCGCCCTCCAGCTTCACCGCGTGGCAGCCGCCCTCCTTCATGAACCGCACCGCGGTGCGCAGCGCCTGCGCCGGCCCCTCCTCGTACGAGCCGAACGGCAGGTCACCGACGATCAGCGAGTGCTTCGTGGCGCGGACCACGGCGCGCACCAGCGGCAGCAGCTCCTCGGCGGTCACCGGCAGCGTGGTCTCGTAGCCGAAGACGTTGTTCGCCGCCGAGTCGCCGACCAGCAGCACCGGGATCCCCGCCTGGTCGAAGATCGAGGCCGTGTACTGGTCGTACGAGGTCAGCATCGCCCACCGCTCGCCGCGCTCCTTGGCGGCGATCAGGTCGCGGGTGCGTACCCGCCGGGTGGCCGGCCCGCCGTAGAGGGCGGTCACCTCGGCCGGGGTGGACTCCACCATGACAATCTCCTTCCTCGAGGCCGCGCACGCGGTCCCCGGGTTCCCCGCGATCGTCGCACCGGGCGGCGGGCCGCGGGCAGGTCGGAGTGGAGGATGTCACTCCCCGGCCGGGGAAGGGGTCAGCCGTCCTCGCGCCACCGGTTGGTGATCGGCAGCCGCCGGTCCCGCCCGAACGCCTTCATGGAGATCTTGGTGCCGGGCGCGGACTGCCGCCGCTTGTACTCGGCGGTATCCACCATCCGCAGCACCTTGTCCACCACGGCCGGGTCGTGGCCGGACTCGACCAGGCCGTCGCGGCCCAGGTCGCCGTCGACGTAGCCGATCAGGATCGGGTCGAGCACGTCGTAGTCGGGCAGCGTGTCGCTGTCGAGCTGGCCGGGGCTCAGCTCGGCCGACGGCGGCTTGCCGATCGAGTTCTCCGGGATCGGCGGCGTCTGCCCGCGCCGCGCCGCGTCCGCGTTGCGCCACTTCGCCAGCCGCCACACCAGCGTCTTCCAGACGTCCTTGACCGGGTTGTAGCCGCCCACCGAGTCGCCGTAGAGCGTCGAGTAGCCCACCGCCAGCTCGCTCTTGTTGCCGGTGGTGAGCACCAGGTGGCCCTCCTGGTTCGACAGCGCCATCAGGATCACGCCGCGTACCCGGGCCTGGAGGTTCTCCACCGCCACCCCGGACAGCGACATGTTCGCCAGGAACGTGTCCACCATCGGCTGGATCGGCTCGACCCGGTAGTCCAGGCCGGTGCGCTTCGCCAGGTCCTCGGCGTCGGTGCGGGAGTGCTCGGATGAGTGCTGGCTGGGCATCGAGACGCCGACGACCCGCTCCGGGCCGACCGCGTCCACCGCGATGGCCGCCGCCACCGCCGAGTCGATGCCGCCGGACAGGCCGAGCACCACCGAGGGGAAGCGGTTCTTGTCGACGTAGTCGCGCAGGCCCAGCACCAGCGCGTGCCACACCTCGGCCTCGTCGGCGACCGGCTCGATGATGCCGCCGTCCGCAGCCGGTCCGGCCGGCGCGGCCGGGATCGCCGGGATGTCGTGGCGGGCCACGCGCATCCCGTCGCTCAGCGCGCCGGTCCCGCCGGGCGCACCTGCCGCCGCCGGCAGCTCCAGGTCGTGCACCAGCAGGTGCTCGACGAACTGCGGCGCCCGGGTCAGCAGCGTGCCGTCCGCGGCGACGATCATCGAGTCGCCGTCGTAGACCAGCTCGTCCTGGCCGCCGACCATGTTCACGTACGCGATGGCGGCACCGGCCTCGGCGGCGCGCCGGCGGACCAGCGGCAGCCGCACGTCGTCCTTGTTCAGCTCGTACGGCGAGCCGTTGATGCTCAGCACCAGCCCGACGCCGGCCTCCCGGGCCACCGCGAACGGGCCGCCGGCCTGCCACAGGTCCTCGCAGATGGTCAGCGCCACGTCCACCCCGCCGACGCGCACCACTGTCAGCGTGTCGCCGGGGACGAAGTAGCGGTCCTCGTCGAAGACGCCGTAGTTGGGCAGGTGGTGCTTGAAGTAGGTCGCCACCACCTCGCCCCGGTGCAGTACCGCCGCCGCGTTGCGGGCGCCCTTGCCCGGCTGGGCGTCGGAGCTGACCTGCGGGGGGCCGTCCGCGTCCAGGTAGCCGACCACCACCGGCAGCTCACCGAGACCGTCGGCGGCCAGGTCGGCGGCGAGCCGGTGCAGCGCGGCGCGGGACGCGGCCACGAACGAGCGGCGGAACACCAGGTCCTCGACCGGGTAACCGGTGAGCATCAGCTCGGGGAACAGGACGAGCTGGGCGCCGGCCTCGGCGGCCTGACGGGTCCACGAACGGACCAGGCCGGCGTTGCCGGCGAGATCGCCTACCGTCGGGTTGACCTGGCACAGGGCGAGACGCAGGGTGGGCATGCCTCCATCTTCCCCCAGCCGTCCGGGCCGAATCCGACAGGTCGCGGGATACCGGTGGCGGCCCCCGAGCGCATCCCGGCGGGCCGGACACGGCGGGACGGCCGGCCGGGGAGGGCGTAACGTCGGCGTAACGAGCCCGGTGGAGACTGGGCGGTCAGGCCGGGCCGGCCCGACCGGTGCGGACGTACGTGTCACGAGGGGTGGAAGTGGACCGTCAGCAGGAGTTCGTCCTCCGCACGCTGGAAGAGCGGGACATCCGTTTCGTCCGGCTGTGGTTCACCGATGTGCTCGGCACGCTCAAGAGCGTCTCGGTGGCCCCGGCGGAGCTGGAGGCGGCCTTCGACGAGGGCATCGGGTTCGACGGCTCCGCGATCGAGGGCTTCGCCCGGGTCTTCGAGTCGGACATGGTGGCCATGCCGGACCCGACCACGTTCCAGGTCTTCCCGTTCGAGGGCGGCGTCAGCGGCGAGAGCGCCCGGATGTTCTGCGACATCTCGCTGCCCGACGGCAGCCCTTCCTGGGCCGACCCGCGGCACGTGCTGCGCCGGATGCTCTCCCGCGCCGCCGACAAGGGCTTCACCTTTTACACCCACCCGGAGATCGAGTTCTTCCTGCTGGAGAACGGTCCGCAGGACGGCTCGGTGCCCGTCCCGGTGGACACCGGCGGCTACTTCGAGCACACCACGCACGCCGTCGCGCGGGACTTCCGCCGCCAGGCCGTGCTGGCGCTCGAGCGGATCGGCATCTCGGTGGAGTACAGCCACCACGAGGTCGCCCCCGGCCAGCAGGAGATCGACCTGCGCTACGCCGACGCGCTCACCACCGCCGACAACATCATGACGTTCCGGCACGTGGTGAAGGAGGTCGCGCTCTCCACCGGCGTGCAGGCCAGCTTCATGCCGAAGCCGTTCACCGACCAGCCGGGCAGTGGCATGCACACGCACCTGTCGCTGTTCGAGGGGGAGCGCAACGCGTTCCACGACGCCGGCGACCCGATGAAGCTGTCCAAGGTCGCGAAGTCGTTCATCGCCGGGCTGCTCACCCACGCCCGGGAGTACACCGCCGTCACCAACCAGTGGGTCAACTCGTACAAGCGGCTGTTCCCGCAGGCGCTGCCGGACCGGATCACCGAGAGCCCCGCGTACGTCTGCTGGGGTCACCTGAACCGGTCCGCGCTGGTGCGGGTGCCCGCTTACGGCAAGCCGAACTCGGCCCGGGTCGAGGTCCGCTCGCTGGACTCCGCGACCAACCCCTACCTCGCGTTCGCGGTGATGCTCGGCGCCGGCCTCAAGGGCATCGAGGAGGGCTACGAGCTGCCCCCGGGCGCCGAGGACGACGTCTGGTCGCTGAGCAGCGCCGAGCGCCGGGCCATGGGGTACGAGGCGCTGCCGGAGAACCTGGCCGAGGCGATCGACGTGATGGCCGGTTCCGAGCTGGTGGCCGAGGTGCTCGGCGAGCACGTCTTCGACTTCTTCCTGCGCAACAAGCGCTCCGAGTGGGAGCAGTACCGCCGCGAGGTCACCCCGTACGAGCGGCAGCGCTACCTCTCGCTCTAGATCACGCTGGCGCGGTGCCGCTATCGTCTGCGGCACCGCCCCGGCACCACCGCCGGGCGGGCGTGAGCCGGGGAGGCGTTGGTGCTGGGAGATCTGCTCGACGGGGCGTGGCAGAGCATCGTGTTCGGGATGGTCGGGGTCGCCCTGATGGCCGCCGGATTCCTGCTCGTCGACCTGCTCACCCCGGGCAAGCTGCGGGAGCTGATCTGGGTGCGCCGCAACGGCAACGCCGCGCTGCTGCTCGCCGCCAACCAGATCGGCATCGCCGGCATCGTCTTCACCGCCGTGCTGACCAGCTACAGCTCGTTCACCAAGGGGCTCGCGTCCACCGTGGTGTTCGGGCTGGTCGGCCTGCTGGTGATGGCGGTGGCCTTCCTGGTGCTGGACCTGCTCACGCCGGGCAAGCTGGGCGACGTCATCGCCGCCGACGAGCCGCACCCGGCCGCCAAGGTCAGCGCCGCCACCCACTTCGGCGCCGCGCTGATCGTCTGCGCCTGCATCGCCTGAGGGGTGTCGTACCCCCGGGTTAGCGTCCGGGGGTGAACCGCACCGACCGCCTCTACGCCCTGGTCGAGGAGCTGCGGGCGGTGTCGCCGCGCCCGCGCAGCGCGAGCTGGCTGGCCCGCCGCTTCGAGGTGAGCACCCGCACCGTCGAGCGCGACATCTCCGCGTTGCAGGGCGCCGGGGTGCCGATCTGGGCCGAGCCGGGCCGCACCGGCGGTTACGTGGTCGATCGGGCCCGCACGTTGCCGCCGGTCAACCTGACACCGGCCGAGGCGGTGGCGATGGCCGTCGCGCTGCACCGGCTCGGCGGCTCACCGTTCGCCCCGGCGGCGGGCGCCGCGCTGCGCAAGCTGGTCGCGGTGATGCCGCCGGCCGCTGTCGCCGAGGCGCACCAGCTCGCCGGCCGGGTGCACCTGGTCGGGGACGGGCCGGGCACGCCCGTCCCGGCCGCCGTCGCCGACGCGGTCGCCGCCGGGCGGGTGCTGCGCCTGCGGTACGCCGACCGCGGCGGCGCCGATTCGGCGCGCGACGTGGAGCCGCTGGCCTACCTGGGCAACTCGGTGCACTGGTACCTGGTCGCCTGGTGCCGGCTGCGCGACGGTGTGCGCTGCTTCCGCACCGACCGGATCGTGTCGGTGCATCCGCTGGCCGAGCCGGTGACCCGGGAGTGGCGTCCCGGCGACCTCGACGTGCCGGTCGACCGGGTGCGCCCGCTCACCCTGGTCTGATCCGGGTGGAAACACCGACAGGACGTTGTCGTGGCCCGGTACGAGGCTGAATCCTGACGACGCCGGCCGACCGCCGGCGCGAACGAGGAGGAAGCATGTCCAGCACGCCCGTGACCTGGTTCGAGATCGGCTCCGACCGCCCGGACGAGGCGCAGCGGTTCTACACCGAACTGTTCGGCTGGAGTTTCGAGCAGGGCGGCCCGGGCGGGTCGTACCGGCAGACGACGGCCGGTGGTGAGCCGGGGATCGGCGGCGCGATCCGGGGCACCGACGACGGCAACTACGCGACCTTCTACGCCCAGGTGGCCGACGTGGCGGAGACCTGCCGCCGGGCCGAGGAGGCCGGCGGCGCCGTACTGACCGCACCGATGACCACGCCGGCCGGCCTGGTGCGCGCCACGCTGCGTGACCCGTCGGGCAATCTGTTCGGCGTCTTCACCCCGCCCGCCGAGGGCTGACAGTACGTCGGGTGTGGTCGTCGTCGGGACTGCCGTACCGGAACGGCTTGGTGGCGGTGCCCGTTCGGGCACCGCCACCGGGGGTGGCCCCGCTCAGCTCCGGCCAGGAGGAGGGAACGGCCGGTGAGGGGCGGCGGGGCCACCGCGTCACTTGCCGCCCTGGCCCTCCTGCTCGGCCTCGGCGCCCTGGTCGGCCTTGTCGCCGCCCTTGCCGTGGTGGCCGGGCCGGCCGTCGTGGCCGCCCTTGCCCGGGCCCGGGAACACGCCCGCCTCGGCGGCCTTGAGCACCGCGTCGGCCTGCTCCTGGGTGAGCTTGCCGTCGGTGACGGCCTGGTCCAGCCGCTCCTTCAGCGCGGCCTGCCGGTCCTCGGTCGACGGCCGCTCCGGCCGCTCCGGACGGTCGCCCTGGCGCTGCTCGTGCAGCTTCTCCAGCGCCGCGGTGACCTTGTCGGTCGGGACGCCCAGCTCCTCGGCGAGCGCCTCGGCGAACTCGGCCTGCCGGTCGGCGTGCTTCTGGCGGCGGTCGTCACCCTGGTCGGTGGTGCTGCTGGCGCTCGAAGACGGGTTCGGGCTCTTGTCGTCGGCGAGCGCCACCGTCGGGGCGGCGATCCCGACGCCGAGCACACCGGCGGCGGCCAGGCCGGCCAGCAGGTGCTTCTTCGACATCGTGCGGATCATGCGATTCTCCTGTTCGGTGGTGGTGCGATGACGTCACCGACAGTGGTCGCCGGAACTGAGGGCAACCCGTGGCGAACCTGTCAGCGAGCTGGCAATCCCGTCCGAAAGGCCCGAATTATTCGTGTTGCCGGTGCGCCGTAGCGCCCGCGAGGCTGGGCGAAACCCGACGAAAGGCCACTCGATGACACAGCCCGCCATCCGTGAGATCCCGCTCACCGGACCGGGCTCCGGCCCGTACTCGATCACGGTCGGGTCCGACGGCGCGCTCTGGCTGGCGCTGGCCGGCTCCGGCGGCGTCGCCCGGCTCGGTCTCGACGGTGCGGTACGGACCTACCGCGACGACCCGCCCGGCAGCCGCCCGCTGATCATCGTCGGCGGCCCCGACGGCGCGCTCTGGTACACCCGCTCGGGCGACGACCGGCTCGGCCGGATCACCGTCGACGGCGAGACCGGCTCGGTGCCGCTGCCGCCCGGCTGCGGCCCCTGCGGGCTGGCGGTGGGCGCGGACGGCGCGCTCTGGTACGCCGGGATGAGCGACGACACGGTCGGCCGGGTGAGCGTCGACGGGGAGGTGGCGTCCTTCCCGCTGCCGGTCGACAAGGGTTTCCCGTCGATGCTGGCGGCCGGCCCGGACGACGCGCTCTGGCTCACGCTCAACCAGGCGAACGCGGTCGCCCGGGTGGACCTGGACGGGAAGGTGGCAGTGCATCCGCTGCCCACCGAGGCGGCCGGGCCGGTCGGCATCACCCGCGGTGGCGACGGCGCGCTCTGGTTCGTCGAGATCGTCGCCGGGCAGCTCGGCCGGATCACGCCGGACGGGCGGATCGACGAGTTCCCGCTGCCGGATCGGGCGGCGCGCCCGCACGCGATCGTCGCCGACCCGGCCGGTGGCTGCTGGTTCACCGAGTGGGGCGCCAACCGCATCGGCCACATCGACCCCGACGGCCACATCACCGCCCACGCCCTGCCGACCCCGGCGTCCGAACCCCACGGCCTCACGGTCACCCCCGACGGCGCGGTCTGGGTCGCCCTGGAGATCGGCGCCGTGGCCCACCTGACCCCGCCCGCCTCGCTCACGCCGCGCTGATCACGCCGCCCCGGCCGCGTTGATCATGAAGTTAGTGGCAGTTGTGGATCTCCAGACCGCCGCTAACTTCATGATCGTCGGGTCGGGTCGGGTCGGGTCGGGTCGGGTGGGGTGGGGCGGTGCCGGGCCGGGTGGGGCGGCGGGCGTCAGCTGACGGCGGCGGTGGCCGTCAGGGTGCCTGTGGTGGCGTCGAGCAGGGCGGGGGTGCCTACCGGGACGGTGAGCTGGTTGGGGCCGTGGCCGATCGGCAGGCCGCCCAGGACCGGCACGCCCAGGTCGCCCAGCCGGTCGGTGAGCACGTCCACGACTGTGGTGTCCCAGCCGTCGGCGCACTCGGTGAACTGGCCGACCGCCACCCCGGCGATACCGTCCAGCGCACCGCAGCGGCGCAGGTGGGTGAGCATCCGGTCGATCTTGTACGGCGGTTCCTGCACCTCCTCGACCAGCAGGATCGCCCCGGTCAGGTCGGGCATGTCCGGCGTGCCGACGGAGGCGGTGATCAGGCACAGGTTGCCACCGATCAGCCGGCCCTCGGCCCGCCCGGGCACCCGCACCGGGTACGTCTCCTCCGCCTCGGCCGCCGCCACCGTCACCGGTTCAGTGCTGGTCAGCGCGGCGTGCAGCGACTCCGCCGAGCGGACCGGCGTGCGCTCGTCCCGCCACGCGGCGCCCGGCCCGTGCACCCCGGCCAGGCGGGCGCCCCGCCACAGCGCGAACTGCAACGCGGTGATGTCGGAGAACCCGGCCACCACCTTCGGATCCCGGCGTACCGCGGCCATGTCGATCAGGTCGACCACCCGCTGCGCGCCGTAGCCGCCCCGGGTGCAGATCACCCCGCGGATCTCCGGGTCGGCGAACGCCGCGTTCAGGTCCGCGGCCCGCAGCGCGTCGTCGCCGGCCAGGTAACCCCGCCTGGCGTACGCGTTGGGCGCGGGCACCGGCCGCAGCCCCCACCCGGTGAGCAGCTCGATGCCGCGGGCCACCCGTTCGGGACGGGTCGGCCCGGACGGGGACACCAGCATCACCGCGTCGCCGGGACGCAGGGCCGGTGGGCGCAGGCAGTCGTCAGGCACGATCGGAGCCTAGGGCCTGCCGGACCGTGCTCTGTCGGCCGCACCGGTTAGCCTCGACGTCGTGGCGACCGCGCTGGTGATCGAGAACGACCCGACCGACGACCTCCGCCGCCTGGGGGAGTGGCTCACCGAAGGGGGCCTTGAGCTGCGCGTGCTGCGTCCGCACGCCGGTGACCCGCTCCCCGACGACCTGGAGGGGTACGCCGCGCTCGTGGTGCTCGGCGGCGACCAGCAGGCATACCCGGGGTCCGACGGCGCTCCGGGCGCACCCTGGTTCCCGGCGCTGGAAGGGCTGCTGCGCAAGGCGGTCCGCAAGCGCGTGCCCACGCTGGCGGTCTGCCTCGGCGCGCAACTGCTCGCCACCGCGCACGCCGGCCGGGTCGAACGCAGCCCGTCCGGCCCGGAGGTCGGGCCGGCGCTCGTCGGGCGGCGCGACGCCGCCGAGGACGACCCCCTGTTCCGGTACGTGCCGCTGATGCCCGACGTGCTCCAGTGGCACGCCGACGAGATCACCGAGCTGCCGCACGGCGCGACGCTGCTCGCCGCGTCCACCCGCTACCCGCACCAGGCGTTCCGCCTCGGCGACCGGGCCTGGGGGCTGCAGTTCCACATCGAGTGCGACACCGCGATGATCGCCGAGTGGTCCCGCGACTCGGCCGTGCTGGCCGAGCTGGGCTACGACCCCGAGCTGGTGGTGGCCGCCTGCGACCGGGTGATGGCCGACGTCGAGGAGGCGTGGCAGCCGTTCGCGATCCGGTTCGCCGCACTCGCGCTCGGCGAACTCGGCGACGACAACCCGCGCCGCAGCCTGCCGCTGCTCGGGGCCTGACGGTGACCCGGCCGGCCCGCGGGCGCCTGGCCCGCTACGGATTCGCCGAGGGTGACGGCGCCACCCGCGCCGCCGACCTGCTCGGCCCGGACGGGCTCGCCCTGTGGCGGCCCGACACCCAGGAACCCGCCGACGAACGCGCCGCCGAGCTGCTCGGCGCGCTGTCCCGGGCCGCCGACCCGGACCTGGCCCTGCGTCAGCTGCACCGGCTGGTCGAGTCCGAGCGGCGCTCCGGCGACGAGGTGGCCGTACGCGACGCCCTGGCCGCCGACCCCGGGCTGCGCCGCCGGCTGATCGCGGTGCTCGGCGCGTCCTCCGCGCTCGGTGACCACCTGGTCGCCAATCCCGGGCAGTGGGCGGTGCTGGCGACCGAGCCGGACGGGCTCGCCCCCACCGCGGACGGCCGGCTCGACCTGAGTGTCGCCGCCCGGCTCACCACCATGACCGGCGCGGTTCCGCTGCTGCGGCAGGCGTACCGACTCGCGCTGCTGCGGATCGCGGCGGCCGACCTGACCGGCGGGCGTGGCCTGGAACAGACCATGGCGGCGCTGTCCGGGCTGGCCGACGCCACGTTGGCCGCCGCCTACGACATCGCCGCCGACGAACTCCCAGAGGGCACGCCGCGTCCCCGCCTGGCAGTCGTGGCGATGGGCAAGTGCGGTGGCGACGAGCTGAACTACGTCTCCGACGTCGACGTCATCTTCGTCTCCGCCACCGACGACGACCTGCCCGCCGCGACCCAGATCGCCACCCGGCTGATCCAGATCTGCGGGCTGGTGGCCTGGCCGGTCGACGCGGCGCTGCGGCCCGAGGGCAACCGGGGGCCGCTGGTCCGCACGCTCGCCAGCCACCTCGCCTACTACAAGCGCTGGGCGCGCACCTGGGAGTTCCAGGCGCTGCTCAAGGCCCGCCCGGCCGCCGGTGACCTGGAGCTCGCAAAGGAGTGGATCGACGAGCTGGCCCCGCTCGTGTGGACCGCCGCCGAACGCCCCGAGGCGGTCGAGGACGTCCGGTCCATGCGCCGCAAGATCCTCGACAACGTGCCGCCCAAGGAGCTGGAACGCGAGATCAAGCGCGGTCCGGGCGGGCTGCGCGACATCGAGTTCGCCGTCCAGCTGCTCCAGCTCGTGCACGGCCGGGGCGACGAGTCGCTGCGGGTGCCCGGCACCGTGCCGGCGCTGCGCGCGCTCGTCGCCGGCGGCTACGTGGGCCGCGCCGACGGGGAGGCGTTGCTGCGCGGCTACCGCTTCCTGCGCGCCGTCGAGCACCGGCTCCAGCTCCAGGCTCTGCGCCGCACCCACACCGTGCCGACCGAACCGGCCGCGCTGCGCTGGCTCGCCGCCGCGCTCGGCTACGTGGCCACGCCGGGCCGCAGCGCCGTCGAGGAGTTCCGCGCCGAGTGGGTCACCCACGCCACCGAGGTACGCCGGCTGCACGCCAAACTGCTCTACCGGCCGCTGCTCGAATCCGTGGCCCGCGTACCGGCCGAAGGGTTGCGCCTCACGCCCGAGGCGGCCCGGCACCGGCTGGAGGTGCTCGGCTTCGCCGACCCGGCCGGCGCGCTGCGGCACCTGCAGGCGCTCACCGGCGGCGTCAGCCGTACCGCCGCCATCCAGCGCACGCTGCTGCCGGTGCTGCTCGACGAGTTCGCCGACGCCCCCGAACCGGACCGCGGTCTGCTCAACTACCGGCAGGTCTCCGACAAGCTCGGCAGCACCCCCTGGTACCTGCGCCTGCTGCGCGACTCCGGCCCGGTCGCGCGCCGGCTGGCCCGGGTGCTGTCGTCGTCCCGGTACGCGGCCGACATGCTGGCCCGCGAACCGGAGGCGCTGCGGCTGCTCGCCGAGGACAGCGAACTGACCCCGCGTCCACGGGAGACCCTCGTCGAGGGCTTCGCCGCCGCTGCCGCCCGCCACGACGACCCGGTCGAGGCGATCCGGGCGGTCCGCGCGCTGCGCCGCCGGGAACTGGTCCGGATCGCCGCCGCCGACGTGCTCAGCCACGCCGGCTCGCTCGCACCGCTCACCTCGCGCCCGGTCGGCGGCGGGGAACGCCGGCCCACTGTGGTGGACGTGACTGCCGTCGGCACCGCGTTGTCGCACGTCGCCGACGCCACGCTGGCCGCCGCGCTGCGCGCCGCCCGTACCGTCCACCCCGGACCGCCCGGCCTGCGCTTCGCGGTGATCGGCATGGGCCGGCTCGGCGGGTACGAGTCGAACTACCTCTCCGACGCCGACGTGCTGTTCGTCTACGACCCGCCGCCCGGGGTGGAGGAGAGCGCGGCGAGCGCCGCCGCACAGGCCATCGCCGAGGAACTGCGCCGGCTGCTGTCCGCACCCGCCCCCGACCCGCCGCTCGGCGTCGACGCCGACCTGCGCCCCGAGGGCCGGCAGGGTCCGCTGGTTCGCAGCCTGGCCGCGTACGCGCAGTACTACGCGCGCTGGTCCCGGGTGTGGGAGGCGCAGGCGCTGCTGCGGGCCCGGTTCGTCTGCGGCGACGCCGACCTGGGCGCCGAGTTCGAGGCCATGATCGAGCCGGTGCGCTACCCGGCCGAAGGGCTGAGCCGCGAGCAGGTGGTGGAGATCCGCCGGATCAAGGCGCGGGTGGAGACCGAGCGGCTGCCCCGCGGTGCCGACCCGGCCACCCACACCAAGCTCGGCCGGGGCGGGCTGGCCGACGTCGAGTGGGCGGTGCAGTTGCTCCAGCTGCGGTACGCCGGTCAGGTGCCCGCCCTGCGCGGCACCCGTACGCTGGACGCCCTTGCCGCCGCCCGCGACGCCGGGCTGCTCGACCCGTCAGACGCCGCCGAGCTGGCGGCCGGCTGGACGCTCGCCGCCGAGGTGCGCGACGCGTTGATGCTGGTACGCGGCCGGGCCGGGGACCAGTTGCCCCGGCACGGGGTGGAGCTGGCCGGTGTGGTGCGGCTGCTGGGGCGGGAGGACCAGGGCGAGTTCCTCGACGAGTACCTGCGCACCGGCCGCCACTCCCGCACAGTCGTCCAGCGAATCCTGGAGTCCCCCCTCTAGCCCTGCCCCTTCCGCCGCGCCCTCCCACCCCGCCCTCCGCGCCCCGCACACCGCGCCGCGCGGCGATCTTGCAGTTACGGCCCCGCGCAGGCCGGATAGGCCCGATTTGCCGGGGCGGAAAGCGCAAGATCGCCGCGCTCACGCCGCGCCGCTGAATGCTCATCTCGGCGGGATCGGGATCGGGGGAGGGGACGGTGGGTCAGCTTGTGACGGTGTAGGTGCCGGGTCGGGGGACCGTCACCGTTGTCCACTTGCCGTCTCGGGTGACCTTGGCGTTGTTGGAGGCCGTGAGCCAGGGGGTGTGGCGGACGCGGATCGGGATCGGGCCGGGGGTGGGGGCGCGGAACGTGATCGAGGCGCCGTCCTGGCGGACCAGCTCACCAGGTGCGCCGACCAGCGGGGTGGGGTCGGCGACCGCGTACAGCTTCCAGTGCCGGTCGGACCAGACCTCGGTCAGGTACGGCTGGCCCGTCTCCACCAGCTTCGCCTCCGACGCGCCCACCCAGGAGAACTCGGCGTCGGGCACCGCCACGTACTGCACCGCGTTGTCGGCCAGCCAGTCCCGGTAGGTGATCGGGGTCAGCGGGATGCCGGTGCCGTCCGCGCCGGGCACCGTGGTGAAGAACAGCGGATTGCGGTCGATGTCTGCCTGCCGAAGCCAGCCCCGCGCGAGCGGCACCTCGCCCATGTGGGCCGCCTCCCAGTAGTTGCGGGTCGGCGGCACCTCCACCCGCCCGGTGAGCCCGCGCCGGGCCAGCTCCGCGCGCAGCGGCGCGAAGTACGCCGGGTCGGCCGTCGGGTCATCGGCGCTGCGCAGGTCGGCGGTGACCACCGGCGGCTGCCACCAGCACACCACCGCCAGCAGCGCGGCAAGCCCGACCGCCCCGGCGACCCGGGAGCGCCGACCGGCGGCGCGAAGCCGACCGGACAGCGGGGTGGGGAGCGTCGCGGCGGCGGCCAGCACCGGCAGCGCGAACATCACCACCAGGCGGGTGGCGTTCAGGCCGACCGGCGTGTGCAGCAGCGCCGACGCCAGCACCCCGGCCGCGGACAGCAGCGCGCCCACCCGCACCGGCCGGTACGCGACGAGAGCCGTCACGACCAGGCTCGTCACCACGGCGTGCACGGTGTCGGCAGTGCTGATGTTCATCCAGCCGCCCTCGCCGAACAGCAGTCCGGTCACGGCGAGCGGCGCGGCGGCCGGTACGGCGAGCAGCAGGCCGTCGGCGTACCGGCGGGTCAGCAGCAGCGCGACGCCGGCGAGCCCGACGAACAGCCCGGCCACCGGACTGGCCGCGGAGGCGAGCATCGCGGCGGCACCGGCGGCGACGGCCGCCCAGACGTTCCGGCCGCCACCCGCTGCACCGGCCGGGTCGGCAGCGGCACCGGCGGCGAGGCGGGCGCGGCGGGCGGGGACGGTGAGCGCGAGCAGCGCGGCCAGGCCGAACGCGACGCCCAGGGCGTACGTGACCCGGCCGGACACCAGGTTGCCGGCGATCGTGACCACACCGACCAGGCTGCCCAGCAGTGGTCGGGGCACCCGGGTCCGCACCAGCAGGGCGGCGAACGCGGTGGCGGAGGCGAGTAGGGCGAGCGCGCCGGTGACGCGTACCCCGAGCAGCGCCATCAGCGGCGGCGAGACGAGGCTGTAGCCCCACGGGTGCACGCCGCCGTACCAGCGCAGGTCGACCAGGGCGGCCCCGTGGTCGGCGAAGAAGCCGGCGCGGGCGGCCTGCGCGGACAGGTCCGAGCCGGTGGCCGGCAGCGTGAGGTAGAGCACGCATAGGACGAGCGCCGACACGGCGGAGACCGCCACCACCCGACCGCCCCGCATGCCCACCTCCTGATCGCGAACCACCGTACTGGCAGCATGTCGGACGTGCCTCACCACCTCTCGCGCTGGATCGGCCTGGCGGGTTCGGTGCTGCTCGCCGTGGCCGCGTACCTCGGTGGCGCCCTGCCCGACGGCGAGTTGCGTCCCACCCCGGTCAGCATCTGGCAGGGCCCGAACGGGCCGCTGATCATCGGGTTGTGGCTGGTCGGCACCGGGCTGCTGGCGTGGGCCTGGTGGTCGCTGCGGGACAGCGTGCCGTCGGCCCGCTGGGTGCTGGTCACCGTGGCCCTGTGGCTGCTGCCGATGCTCGTCGCGCCGCCGCTGGGCAGCCGGGACGTGTACGCGTACGCGTGTCAGGGCGCCAGCTTCTCGGCCGGGATCAACCCCTACGAGCAGGGCGTGTCAGCGTTGCCGTGCCCCTGGCTGGACACCATCTCCTACATCTGGCGGGACACCCCGGCACCGTACGGTCCGCTGTTCGTGCTGCTCGCCGGCGCGGTGGTGGAGGCCACCGGCTCGCTGCTCGGCGCCGTCGTGCTGTTCCGGGCGCTCGCCGTGGCCGGGGTGGCGCTCACCGCGTGGGCGCTGCCGGTGCTGGCCCGCCGCTGCGGGGTGCCGCCGCAGCGGGCGCTCTGGCTGGCGCTGGCGAGCCCGCTGGTGCCCGTGCACCTGGTCTCCGGCGCGCACAACGACGCGCTGATGATCGGCCTGCTCGTGGCCGGGCTGGCGGTGGTCGCGGCCCGTCCGGGCCGGCCCGGGCCGCTGCTCGCCGGCGGGGCGCTGCTCGGACTCGCCGCCGCCGTCAAGGTCACCGCGCTGGTCGTGATGCCGTTCGCCGCGCTGGCCGCGATCGTCGGGGCGTACCGGATCAGGACGCTCGTGCGCGACGGCGGGTGGGTGGTCGGCGGCTCGCTCGCGGCGCTCGCCGCGGTGACCGTCGCGTCCGGCCTGGGGCTGGGGTTCGTCAGCGGGCTGGAGCAGGGCGGGCTGGTGGTGGCGTGGACGTCGCCGCCGACGGCGGTGGGGCAGACGGTGGGCTACCTGCTGGCGCCGTTCGGCGTGCACGTCGACGCGCTGCCGGTGACCCGGGCGATCGGCATGGTCGTGCTGGTCGCCGTGCTGATCTGGCTCTGGTTCCGGTCGTTCCGTCGCGGTGAACCGTTCTGGCACGCCGGGCTGGCTCTCACCGCCACCGTCGCGCTCTCCCCGCTGTTCCACCCCTGGTACTGGCTGTGGCCGCTTGCGGTGCTCGCCGCCACCGCGCACCGCACGCTCTGGTTCTCGATCGTCACAGTGGTGTCGTCGTTCCTGGTGCTGGCCGACGGCACCGGGCTGGCCCGGTACTCCAAGATGCCCGGTGCGCCGCTGATGACCCTGTTCGTGATCGGGCTGGTCGTGTGGTTGGTACGGTCGGCTCGCCAGGGCCGGCAGCCGGTTCCCGTGGACTGAGGAGTGTGCCGGTGAGCGAGCCCGACGGACCCGTCCGGCCGATCGCCGCCGGTCTCGCCCGCTACACCGGCCTCGCCGGGGCCGTGCTGCTCACCGTCGCCGGATGGCTCGGCGGCGCACTACCCGGCACGCCTTCGCGCGCCACGCTCGCCGCGATCTGGGCCGCACCGCACGGGCCGGCGGCGCTCGCCTGCTGGCTGGCCGGAACGCTGCTGCTCGTGGGCGCCTGGTGGTCGCTGCGGTGGGGCGCACCGACCGGCCGGTGGGCGTACGTGACCGCCGGGCTCTGGTCGCTGCCGCTGCTCGCCGCGCCGCCGATCGGCAGCCGCGACGTCTACTCGTACGCCTGCCAGGGCTGGACGTGGACGCAGGGGCTCAGCCCGTACCGGGTGGGGGTCGCGGCGGCCGGCTGTCCGTGGACCGACTCGGTGTCGCCGATCTGGCGGGACACCCCGGCGCCGTACGGGCCGTTCTTCGTCCTGCTGGCCGGGCTCGCGGTCCTCGCCGGTGGCGGCCTGATCGGGACGGTCGTGGCGCTGCGGCTGGTAGCGGTGGCCGGTGTGCTGCTGGCCGCGCTCTGCCTGCCCGGCCTGGCCCGCGCCGCCGGGGTACCCACCCGCCGGGCCGCCTGGCTGGTGCTCGCCTGCCCGCTCGTCGGGATCCACCTGGTGGCGGGCGCGCACAACGACGCGCTCGCGCTCGGGCTGCTCCTGCTCGGCCTGCTGGTGCTGGTCCGCCTGCCGGGCAAGCCGCGCGCGCTGCTGGTGGCCGGGGTGGTGCTGGGCCTGGCCGTGGCGGTGAAGGCGGTCGCGGTGGTGGCGCTGCCGTTCGCGGCCCTCGCCGCAGTGCTCGGCCGCTACACCTGGCGAGCGCTGCTGCGCGACGGCGGGCAACTCGCCGCGTCGGTGCTCGGCACGCTGCTGGTCCTCTCGCTCGCCACCGGCCTCGGGCTGGGCTGGGTGGGAGGGCTCGGCCACAGCGGCGACTCGCAGCAGTGGACGTCCCCGCCCACCGCCGTCGGATTCGTGATCGACTACGCCGGTGAGCTGGCCGGCCTGCGGCCGGCGGCGGTGCCGGTGGCCCGGGCGGTCGCGCTGGTGCTGCTGGCCGGGACGCTGGTGGCGCTCTGGTGGCGGGCGTGGACGACGCTGCGCCGGCTCAACGACACCCGGCAGCGGGTGGCCCGGCTGACGCTGGCCCGCCCTCGGGTGGCGCTGCTCGGCGCGGGCCTGGCGCTCGCCGCCACCGTGCTGCTCGCCCCGGTCTTCCACCCCTGGTACGCGATCTGGCCGCTGACAGTGCTCGCGGTCGCGGCGGTGCCGCTGGCCCGGCAGGTCTGGTTCGTGGCGCCCTGCGCGGTCGCCTCGGCGCTGACCCTGCCGGACGGATCCAACCTGGCCCGGTTCAGCAAGGCGCCGGGCGCGGTGCTGATGACGGCGCTGGTGGTGGTCGTCGCGGTGGCCGGCGTCCGGGCCGCGTTGCGCCACCGCGCCGCATTGCGCCGTACCGCGTGAAACGGCCGGGCCGGCTCCGCCATCGCGGAGCCGGCCCGGCCGGTGCTGACGAGCGTGCTCAGCAGTCGAAGTACATCGCGAACTCGTGCGGGGTCGGGCGCAGACGCACCGGGTCGACCTCGTTGGCCCGCTTCCAGTCGACCCAGGTCGAGATCAGGTCCGGCGTGAACACGCCGCCGTCGAGCAGGTAGTCGTGGTCGGCCTCGAGCGCGTTGAGCACCTCCGGCAGCGAACCCGGAACCTGCTTGACGTCGCCCCACTCCTCCGGCGGCAGGTCGTACAGGTCCTTGTCGATCGGCGCCGGCGGCTCGATCTTGTTCTTGATGCCGTCCAGGCCGGCCATCATCATGGCCGAGAACGCCAGGTACGGGTTGCTGGACGGGTCCGGCACGCGGAACTCGACGCGCTTGGCCTTGGGGTTGCTGCCGGTGACCGGGATGCGGGTGCAGGCGGAGCGGTTGCGCTGCGAGTAGACCAGGTTGACCGGCGCCTCGAAGCCCGGCACCAGACGACGGTAGGAGTTCACCGTCGGGTTGGTGAAGGCCAGCAGCGACGGGGCGTGGTGCAGCAGGCCGCCGATGTACCAGCGGGCGGTGTCGGACAGGCCGGCGTAGCCGGTCTCGTCGTAGAACAGCGGTTCGCCGCCGCGCCAGAGGCTCTGGTGGGTGTGCATGCCGGAGCCGTTGTCACCGAACAGCGGCTTGGGCATGAACGTCGCGGTCTTGCCGGCGGCCCAGGTCTCGTTCTTGACGATGTACTTGAACAGCTGGAGCTGGTCGGCGGCGTGCAGCAGGGTGGAGAACTTGTAGTTGATCTCCGACTGGCCGGCGGTGCCGACCTCGTGGTGCGAGCGCTCGACGGTGAAGCCGCCGTCGACGAGGCGCCGCACGATCCGGTCACGCAGGTCGGCGTAGTGGTCCACCGGCGGCACCGGGAAGTAGCCGCCCTTGTAGGCGGTCTTGTAGCCGCGGTTGCCGCCCTCCTCGATCCGGCCGCTGTTCCAGGCGCCCTCGATCGAGTCGATGTAGTAGAACGACTGGTGCGCCGAGGTCTCGTGGCGGATCGAGTCGAAGATGTAGAACTCCGCCTCGGCGCCGAAGTAGGCGGTGTCGGCGATGCCGCTGGCGGCGAGGTACGCCTCCGCCTTCTTCGCCACGTTGCGCGGGTCGCGGGAGTACGCCTCGCGGGTGAACGGGTCGTGGATGAAGAAGTTGAGCGCGAGCGTCTTCTGGGCCCGGAACGGGTCGATGAAGGCGGTGGCGACGTCCGGCAGCAGGAGCATGTCGGACTCGTGGATGGCCTGGAAGCCGCGGATCGAGGATCCGTCGAAGGCGAGGCCGTCGGTGAAGACGCTGTCGTCGAACGACTCGACCGGCAGGTTGAAGTGCTGCATCACGCCGGGCAGGTCACAGAAACGTACGTCGACGAACTTCACGTCCTCGTTGGCGAGGTATCGCAGGAGTTCCTCGGAATTGGCGAACACACGTCCTCCTGGCAGGTCCACTCCGGTAGCTGGCTACTGGCGACGCTATGGCCGGGGGGTTGCCCTGCCGTGTCTCGTCTGTTTCCGCCGTGTTACGTCGCTTGCGGAGCGTCATCTCGGCACGCTGTGATGCTGAATGTCGTATTTTCCGTCAGAGGTCGAGGCGGCGCTACCCTGGCCGCTGTGACCGATACCGCCGCCACACCGGTGCCGCCCGCCACCGACCCCGCCTTCACCCCGCCCAGCCTCGGCCGCCGCTTCGGCGCCCTGATCATCGACTGGGTGCTGTGCCTGATGGTCGCCCGGGCCTTCTCCGACCCGGTCCGCGACGGCTGGCCGCCGGTCCTGGTACTGATTCTGGAGTACGGCTTCTTCCTCGGCCTGTTCGCCCAGACCCCCGGCATGTTCCTCACCCGGCTGCGCTGCGTGTCCTGGGCCGACGGCGGCCGGATCGGGCTGCTCCGCGGACTGCTGCGCGGCTTCCTGCTGGCCCTCGTGGTGCCGGCGCTGCTGATGGACGAGCACCGGCGCGGCCTGCACGACCGGCTCTCCGGGTCGGTCGTCACCGACGCCCCGCGCCGCTGACCCGCACGACGAAGGAGCCGGCCCCGCACGGGGACCGGCTCCTTTTCGCGTACGCCGGAAGTCAGCGACCCCGGGTCTGCCGGAACGCGCCACGCGCCGGCCGCATGTTCTTCGGGATCGCGCCCTTGGGCATCTGCGGCCGCGCGGTGAGCGCCTTGAGCCGCTTGTCGAGCGCGTTGACGTCCTTCGGGGAGAGGGCACGCGGCAGCCGCATCAGCGTCATCCGCAGCTTGCGGACGGGCAACTCACCCTCGCCCTGCCCGATCACGTAGTCGTGCAGCGGGGCGGTGCCGATCACCTTCGCCAGGCGGCGCTTCTCCTGGCCGAGCAGGCCGCGGACGCGCTGCGGGTTGCCCTCGGCCAGCAGGATCACGCCCTGCCGGCCCACCACCAGGTGCACCATGTCCATCTGGGTGGTGGAGCTGACCGCCGGGGTGACCCGCCAGTCGCCGCGCATGCTCTCCATGATCTGTGCCGCCGCGCCCGGCTGCCCCTCGGCGGCGTTCATCATCGCCTTGTTCGAGCGCAGGTTGAGCACGATCAGCACGGCCAGCAGGGCGAGCAGGATGCCGATCGGCAACCAGATCCAGCCCCAGGCGATCACCGCGACCACGGTGAGCGCGAGCGGGATCAGCACCGCCGCCGCGGTCAGCGGCGCGAACCACTTGTCCTGCTTGGCGGTGAACCGGAACACCATCCCGATCTGCTTCAGCCGCTGGCCGAACGAGACCTTCTCCTGGGGCTTTGCCATACCGCAGAGTCTAGTGGTCGGCGCGCACCCCGTTGATCCGTGGCCGCCCCCTGCGCCGAGGGCTGAGTACCTTACCGCCGCTCCGTCCCGGACCGGCCCGCCGGTAAGGAGGCCGGACGGCCGAAGATCAGGCGGCGTACCCATGCCCCGGGGGCACCTTCGCGCGGAGAGTCGATCTCGACAGGGAGACACCGCACGACAGGGAGATCCGAGATGTTCGGCAACGACGCAGACCTCATCCTCAGCATCCACCGCAGCCACGCCGCCGAGCTGCAGGCCGACGCGGCTCAGGACCGGCTCGCCCGGTCGCTGCCACGCCGGCACCCGCGCGGCTGGCTCAGCCGCCGCCGGCACAACGCCCGCCCCGCCGACGCCCGCCGGTGACCGCACCGGCGGCCGTCGCCGGGATCGTGGGCGCGGCCGGTGCCGCAGGGAAGGTCGCCGGTCCGGCCGTCACGGGGGCGGCCGGACCGGCGGCTACGCGCGGTCCGATCGGCCCGGTTGGGCCGTCGGGGGCGCGTGGCATGCTCGACGGCGTGACCGTACGCGCTGCCAGCACCGTCCTCGTCGGCCGCCGGCCCGAGCTGACGGCGCTCGGCGACGCGCTGACCCGGTCCCGGTCCGGCGAGCCGACGACGGTGCTCGTCGGCGGCGAGGCGGGTGTCGGCAAGACCCGGCTGCTGGAGGAGTTCGGCACCCCTGGCCGCCGCCGGAGGGCCGGTCGGCTGCGCGGCCATCCCGGAGACGCTGCGCGACCTGCTGCTGGCCCGCGTCGACCGGCTGCCCGAGCCGGCCCAGCGGGTGCTGCGGATCGCCGCCGCCGGCGGGACCCGCTTCGCCCACCAGCTGCTCGCCGAGGTGGCCGGCCTGCCCGAGGCCGAACTGGAGGACGCGCTGCGCGCCGCCGTCGCCGGGCAGCTCGTGGTGGCCGACCCGGACGGCGACTACGAGTTCCGGCACGCGCTGGTCCGCGAGGCCGTGCACGACGACCTGCTGCCCGGCGAGCACGCGCGGCTGCACGCCCGCTACGCCGCCGCGATCGAGGCCAATCCGCACCTGGTCGCCGCCGGCCGCGCGCCGGCCGAGATCGCCCACCACTGGTACGCGGCACACGACCACCCCCGCGCGCTCACCGCCGCCCGGGTCGCCGCCGAGGCGGCGGCCGAACGGTACGCGTACGCCGAGCAGAGCCGGCTGCTGGAGCGCGTCCTCGAACTGTGGGAGCAGGTGCCCGACGCCGCCAACCGGCTCGGCATGGACCACCTGCGGGTGCTGGAGGACACGCTCACCGCGGCGGTGACCGCCGGAGACCTCAGCCGGGCGCTCACCCTCACCCGGGCGGCGCTGGCCGAGGTCGACTCCGACGCCGAACCGCTGCGCGCCGCGCGCCTGCTCGACCATCGGGGCCGGTTGTTCGCGCTGCTCGGCAAGAGCGACGGCGCGACCGAGCTGCGCGAGGCGTACCGGCTGGCGGCGGGCGCGCCGCACGGCCCGGAACGGCTCGGTGTGCTCGCCGACATCGCGTCGCACCTGATGAAGGTCGACCCTCGGGAGGCCGCCTCGGTCGCCACCGAGGCCGCGGCCGGCGCGTCCGAGGTCGGCACCGAACTGGTGCTGCTGCCCACCCGGATCGCCCTGCTGCACCGCATCGACGGCACGCCGGAGGTGGGACTGGCCGAGCTGCGCCGGGTGGAGGCGCGAGCCCGGGCGGCAGACGACTCGTGGGCCCTGGTCAGCGCGCTGGTCTTCCTCTCCGACGTGCTCTACGAACTGGGCCGCTACGACGAGTCCGAACAAGCCGCCGCGGCCGGGGTGACCGAGGCGCGCCGGGTCGGCATCAGCCGCTCGATCGGGGCGTACCTGCTGTCGAACCGGGCCGAGGCACTGATCGCGCTGGGCCGCTGGGACGAGGCGGACGCCACCTGCGCCGAGGCGGCCCGCATCGACCCGCCCGGCGTGTCCGGGCTGCACTGGCTGCAACTGCGCGCCGGGCTCCACCTCGCCCGCGCCCATCCGGGCGCGGACGAGGTCGTCGGGCGGGCGCTGGCGTTCCTCGGCCGCCCGTACCTCTGGCCGAACCACCGGCTGCCGCTGCACGAGCTGCGCGTGGAGGCGGCGCTCGCCGCCGACGACAAGCCCGAGGCGGTACGCGCGGCGCGCGCCGCCCTGGCCGACGCGCACCTGGCGGACCTGCCCCGCGAGGGCTGGCCGGTGTTGAACGCGCTGGCGCGTACCGCCGCGCTGACCGGGGACGCGATGCTCGCTGCCGAGGTGTCGGCGGTGGCCGCCGCGCTGCCGGCCCGGCACCCGGCCGAGCACGCCCACGCCGCCCACGTCACCGCGATCCTCGGCGGTACGGCGCCCACCGCTCCCGCCGAGGCGCTCGCCGCCTGGCGGGTGGCCGTGGCGGCGTGGCGGGCGGCCGGGCAGCCGTACCCGCTGGGCCGGGCGTTGCTCGGGCTGGCCGAGGCGGCCGCGGCGGCGGGCGAGCGGGACGAGGTGGCCGCCGCGGTACGGGAGACGGCCGAGCTGGCCGCCCGGCTGGGCGCCACCCCGCTGGGCGAGCAGGCGGCGACGCTTGCCCGCCGGGTCGGGCTGCGCGGCACCGGGCGACCCGGGCCGGACCTGCTGACCAGCCGGGAACAGGAGGTGCTGCGGCTGGTCGCCGAGGGGCACAGCAACAGCCGGATCGCCGAGCGCCTGTTCATCTCGCCGAAGACGGCGAGCGTGCACGTGTCCCGGATCATCGCCAAGCTCGATGTGACCAACCGGGTGGAGGCCGCCGCGCTGGCGCACCGCCTGGGCCTGCTCGACCGGCCGTCACCCGCCCCGGCCCAGCGCCGCGTCCGGTAGCGCGCCGGTCCGTGCCGCGTCGGCCGGGCGCCGGGCCGGTAACCGCGCCGGGTCCGGGTCAGCGGCGCGGCAGGTAGATCCGCCAGCCGGCCACCGTGACGACGTCGAGCGCGCCCGACTCGGCGCCGACGCGTTCGTCCAGCCGCGCGGCCAGCGGCGAGCCGGCCGGTGCCACCCACGCCGCGTCCGGGTCGGCGGCCACCTCCCGCCGGTACGCGGGCAGCCTGTCGAAACCGGGGCTCAGGTCGTCGTCGACCACGGCGCAGAGCACGTTCTCGCCGGTCGCGTAGGTGAGCCGGTTGCACGTCCAGTAGCCGCCGCGGACGTTCCGCACGTCGAGCGCGCCGAGCGTGTCCACGAGCGACCGGTGCCGGTCGGCCTCGGCGTGCACGGCCGGCGCGGTCCGCACCACGTCCACAGTGGCCGCCGCGCCGGTGCCGAGCACCCCCGCGAGCACCGCCAGTGCCCCCGCCCCCGCCACTCGGGCCCTCCTCCCGGCCGCCCGCCCGCCGGTCGCCTTGATCGACTCCACTTCGGGGAGATGGCGGTATCCGCTCTCCTCCGATACCGCCACCTCGGCGAACTTGCGGAGCCCCGTCAGCCGGCGGGCGGCCTGCCACAGTGGCCAGAACAGGGCGGGCACGGCGACCGCCAGGCACGACAGGTAACGGCTGCTCTCGATCGGCGTCTGCCCGGCCGCGTTGCTCACCGCGTACGCCCCGAGCACGCCCGCCGCCCCGCCGAGCAGCGCCAGCCGCACCCCGGCCGACACCCGCTCCGCCGAGCCCGGCCCGCCGGGGCGGAGGGCGTGCCACGCGGTGAGGGCGGCGAGCACCAGCAGCACCGGGAACGCGACGGCCCACCAGAGCTGCCAGGTGGCACACCGGCCGGGGGAGCAGAAGCCCATCGCCAGCGGCGGCCCGAGCACCAGTGCGCCGTGCAGCCGGTCCGCCCAGTCCGCCGGCGCACCCGTGCCACCTGCGGCCAGCACCGCGGCCACCGGGTTGCGGCCGTGCCGGATGCTGTCGGCGAGCATCGGCGCCGCACCCAGCAGCAGCGTGCCCGCCAGCACCACCCCGGCCCGGCCGGCCAGTTCCCGCCACCGCCACGCCACGAGCAGCACGCCGAGCGTCAGCACGTACGGCAGGATCAGCGGGTCCACCCAGAGCAGCACCCCCGAGACCAGTCCCCAGGCCGCCCAGCGGGGCAGCCGCGCGCCCGCCCCGGTCACGCAGAGCCCGACGGTGAGCAGCGCCAGCGCGGCGCCGGCCGGGTTCAGCTCCGGATAGCCGCCACCGGCGATGAGCTGGTTCTTCACCACCCGGTCCGAGCCGAGCGCCAGCACGGCCACGACGAGCAGGGCGTACCAGCGGTCACCGCCGAGCCGCCGGGTCAGCCGCCAGGACAGCAGCAGGAACAACGCGTACAGCGCCAGCGTGGGCAGCCGCAGCACGAGCACCGACGGCCCGGCCAGCGCGACCAGCGGCGCGGCCAGGTACGCCTCGAGCGTGCCCATGTAGGCCTGGCCGTAGAACCACACCGGGAAGCCGTCACCGCGGGCGACGTGCAGGGCGGCCAGCCCCATCGTCGCCTCGTCGCTGTTTGTGGGCGGTACGTCGGCGAACAGCAGCGCCAGCCGGTAGCCCACACCGGCGAACCCGACGAGCAGGGCGAGCAGCGTCGGCAACGGCAGCCGCCGGGGCGTACGAGGGCGCACGGATTCGCGTGGCTCCTCGCGTACCCCGGCGGTCATGCCTGTGATCATGGCATCCGGCGGGCGGCCGGCGGACGGTGACGCGGTCGACGGCCGGCCTCAGCCGGCGACGGCGACCTCCTGGCGGGCGGCGAGCGCCTGCTGGTAGAGGCGGCCCGCGCGGTACGACGAGCGGACCAGCGGGCCGCTCATCACGCCCGCGAAGCCGATCTCCTCGGCCTCCTCGCGCAGCTCGACGAACTCCTCCGGCTTGACCCAGCGGGTCACCGGGTGGTGCCGGGGGGAGGGGCGCAGGTACTGCGTGATGGTGATCAGCTCGCAGCCCGCCTCGTGCAGGTCGCGCAGCGCCTGGGACACCTCGGCACGCTCCTCGCCCATGCCGAGGATCAGGTTGCTCTTGGTGACCAGGCCGTCGGCCCGCGCCTGGCGGATCACGTCCAGCGAACGCTCGTAGCGGAACGCCGGGCGGATCCGCTTGAAGATGCGCGGCACCGTCTCCACGTTGTGCGCCAGCACCTCGGGCCGCGAGCCGAAGACCTCGGCCAGCTGCTCGGGGACGGCGTTGAAGTCGGGGATCAGCAGCTCGACACCGCAGCCGGACTGCAGGGCGTGGATCTGCCGGACCGTCTCGGCGTACAGCCAGGCGCCGCCGTCGGGCAGGTCGTCGCGGGCGACGCCGGTGATGGTCGCGTAGCGCAGGCCCATCGCGGCGACCGACTCGGCGACGCGCCGCGGCTCGTCGGCGTCGAACTCGGCCGGCTTGCCGGTGTCGATCTGACAGAAGTCGCAGCGCCGGGTGCACTGGTCACCACCGATGAGGAAGGTGGCCTCCCGGTCCTCCCAGCACTCGTAGATGTTGGGACAGCCGGCCTCCTGGCACACGGTGTGCAGCCCTTCGCGCGAGACGAGCCCGCGCAACTGGGTGTACTCCGGGCCCATCTTGGCCTTGACCTTGATCCACGGCGGCTTGCGCTCGATCGGCGTCTCGGCGTTGCGCGCCTCGATCCGCAGCATCCGCCGCCCCTCCGGGGCGACAGTCGCGGTGCGCGCTGGCTGCTCAGTCGTCGGCGCGGATTGCTCGATCGTCACAAAACCGAGCGTACGCCGGTCGGTGCCGGTCGATGAACGAGGGCGACGGCCGTCACGCCGGAATGGCTGTGACACCGGACACCAGGGGCGAAAAAACCCGGTCACAGCGCGGCGCGTGCAGTGCTAGCGTGCCGGGCAGAGCTGTGACGGAGCCGAGTAACGGACCGATCCGCCAGTCGAGAGAGCCGCCGGTTGCTGCGAGGCGGTCTGGCGCCGGTCCGCGAAGACCCTCCCGAGCTGCGGGAAGAACGGCGCGTCGCGCCCAGTAGAGCCCGCCCGGCCGGCCCCGGTGAAAAGGCGACGAACGAGGCTCCCGCCCAGGCGGGGGCGAAGGTGTGGTGGCACCGCGAGGCTCCCGCTCGCCCACACCTCCCTGGGGATCGCGTTGCGATTGGTCAAGGAGGTAGTCGTCGTGCAACGCATCCTGTCCACGGAACTCCCCGCCCATGTGGGCGCCACCGTGCGGCTCGCCGGCTGGGTCCACCGCCGCCGGCTGCTCAAGTCGGTGGCCTTCCTGATCCTGCGGGACGCCGCCGGGCTCGCCCAGGTGGTGGTCGCCGCGCCCGCCGTGCGCGAGCAGGTCGAGGCGCTCACCGAGGAGACTGTCGTCGAGGTGGCCGGCACGGTGGTCGCGAACGCCACCGCGCCCGCCGGGGTCGAGGTCGTCGAGCCGACGGTACGTCCGCTCGGGCCGCCCGCCGTCCCGCCCCCGTTCGACCTGTACCGGCCGGTGCTCACCGCCGGCCTGCACACTCAGCTCGACCACGCACCGGTCGCGCTGCGGCACCCGGCCCGCTCCGCCGCGCTGCGGATCTCGGCGGCGGCCGTGTCCGGCTTCCGGGCCACGCTCGACGGGCAGGACTTCGTCGAGGTGCACACGCCGAAGGTTGTCGCCTCGTCCACCGAGAGCGGGGCGAACGTCTTCGCGCTGGACTGGTTCGGGCGGCCCGCCTACCTGGCCCAGTCGCCGCAGTTCTACAAGCAGCTCATGGTCGGCGTCTTCGAGCGGGTGTACGAGGTGGGGCCGGTGTTCCGCGCCGAGCCGCACGACACGGTGCGCCACCTGGCCCAGTACACGTCGCTCGACGTCGAGCTGGGGTTCGTGGCCGACCACCGGGACGTGATGGCGGTGCTGCGGGAGACCCTGGCCGGGATGGTGGCGACCGTGGCCGACCGGGCCGGCGGCGCGCTGGCCACGCTCGGCGTGACGGTGCCTGGGGTGCCGGCCGAGATCCCGGCGGTGCACTTCACCGACGCGCTGACGATCGCCGGCGCGCCGCCCTCCGAACCCGACCTGGCCCCGGCGCACGAGCGGGCGCTGGGGGAGTGGGCGCTCCGCGAGCACGGCAGCGACTTCCTCTTCGTCACCGGCTACCCGATGGCGAAGCGCCCGTTCTACACCCATCCGGACCCGGCCCGGCCGGCGTACTCGAATGGTTTCGACCTGCTGTTCCGAGGCGTGGAGCTGGTGACCGGCGGGCAGCGGCTGCACCGGCACGCCGACTACCTGGCCGCCCTCGCCGCGCGGGGCGAGCCGGTGGAGCCGTACGCGGGGTACGTGGACGCGTTCCGGCACGGCATGCCGCCGCACGGCGGTTTCGCGATCGGGCTGGAGCGGTTCGTCGCCCGGCTCACGGGCGCGGCGAACGTCCGCGAGGTGACCGCCTTCCCGCGCGACCTGCACCGCCTCACGCCCTGACGGCCGCGGGCCGGCACGGCTTGCGCCGTGCCGGCCCGCGGCGGCGGGTTGCTCTCTCCCGGTCCCGGTCCCGGTCCCGGTCCCGGCCCGGCCGCGGTGGCGGGGCGCGGCTCGCCGGAGCCGTCGGTCGAGCCGCCGGCCTCCGCAACCGGCTCGGATCGGTCGCAGAGAGTGATGGAAGGTCGCGCAGGCTTTGCGGTGACGCTCGGTGATGGGGCATCCGGAGTCGTCGAGATGCCCTTTGCCGCGGCGAATCCCGCTGAGCAGGTGTTATGGCGAACGACCGTCGGGCGGGAGGGAAGGGCGTCTGCGCACTTTGCTCTGCAGCCACGGGCGCAACGATCAACCGTGAGTGACCGTTGCGGATCCGGCTGCAGAGCAAAGTCGGCGAGAGGTCACATACCGCGGATTCAGGTTTGTCACTTACCGTGACCGATGGCGAGGCGGTCCTGGGCGGGTGGCGACCCGGACCGGTCGGCCACCGCGCACCGAGCGGATGCGCGATGGCCGGGGGCGGGAGCACGCGGAGGGGAAGGGGGAGCGGTCAGGCCGGGCCGAGCAGGTCCCAGGGGTTGCCGGCGATGTCGCGGAAGACCGCGACCCGGCCGTACGGCTCGGTGCGGGGCGGCCGGACGAACTCGACGCCCGCGTCGGCCATCCGGCGGTACACCGCCTCGAAGTCGTCGACCTGGAGGAAGAAACCCACCCGGCCGTGGGTCTGGTCGCCCACCGCACCGGCCTGGTGCTCACCGTCGGCACGGGCCAGCAGCAGGCCGGTGCCGCCGCCCGGCGGGCGTACGACCACCCAGCGCTTGGGCCGGCCGTCGTTCGTCAGCGAGGGCTTGTCCTCGGCCAGCTCGAACCCGAGCACCTCGGTGAAGAAGGTGATCGCCGGGTCGTACTCGGCCACCACGAGCGTGACCAGGTCGAGCCGCACCGGGCTCAGACCTGCGTCAGCGTCGGCAGGTGCCGCTCGACCACCGGCAGCACGTCGGCGACGGTGATCGGCCGGCCCAGCTCGGCGGTCAGCGAGGTGACCCCGGCGTCGCGGATGCCGCAGGGCACGATCCGGTCGAAGAAGCCCAGGTCGCAGTCGCAGTTGATGGAGAAGCCGTGCAGCGTGACGCCGCGCGCCACCCGGATGCCGATGGCTGCGACCTTGCGGGCCGGGCCCCGGTCGTCCTCCGGCACCCACACGCCGCTGCGCCCCTCGACCCGGCCGGCGGTCAGCCCGAACTCGGCGCAGACGTCGATCAGCAGCTGCTCGGTGCGCCGGACGTACGCGACCACGTCGACCGGGTCGGGTAGCCGGACGATCGGGTAGCCGACGAGCTGCCCCGGACCGTGCCAGGTGATCTTTCCGCCGCGGTCCACGTCCACCACCGGGGTGCCGTCCATCGGGCGGTCCCACGGCTCGGTGCGCTTGCCGGCGGTGTAGACGCTGGGATGCTCCAGCAGCAGCACCGTGTCGCCCTGTTCGCCGGCCACCACCGCCTCGTGCAGCCGGCGCTGCTCGTCCCAGGCGGCCTGGTAGTCGAGCAGGCCGGCGCGGACGGCGGTCAGCCCGGAAGTCGTCACGCTCACCCGTCCAGCCTAGTCCCGCCCTCCGGGAACCGGACCCGTGAGCCTCGTCGCGTCAGTCCGGCACCCGCCACAGCCAGACGTCCTCCACCCGCTCGGGCGGGCCGAGCAGAGCGGTGGCGGTGCGCCGCAGCGCCTCCTCGTCGACGTCGAACTTCGCGCCGTGCACCCGGTCGGGAAGCACCACCGCCTGGACGCCCCAGTAGCGCAGGTCCGCCCGGGACTCGCGGATGCTGCCGTCGGTGATGATCGGCACCAGCCCGGTCCGGCCCGCCTGGTCCATCAGCGAGTCGAAGGTGCGCGGCACCGGGCCGATCCGGCCCCGGCCCTCCGGGCCGCCCGGCCCGAGGAAGAAGCCGGACGGGATCCGGAACTCACCCTGCCGGTGGGCGAGCGCGTACGCCTGCCACCGCTGCCCGTCCGGGTAGACGTCGACGGTCAGCGGCAGCGGGGTCAGCACCCCGTCGGGCGGGACGTAGCGCTGCCAGGCGCCGCTGGTGATGAACGCCGGGATCGGCTCGCGGACGCTTGTCAGCAGCGGAATCGGCACCAGCGGCAGCAGCGCGGCGGCGAAGCCCAGCGCCCAGGCGAGCCCGCTCACCCGGTGCCGGGGCGGCCGGGCGCGCAGCGAGTCGATCGCGTACGCCAGCAGCAGGCCGATGACCGGCGCGACGACGAGCGCCAGCCGGGACGGCAACGCCGCGTTGATCACCGGCAGGTTGTCCAGCACCCCGAACGGCAGCGTCTGGTCGAAACGCCGGCCGTTCCACTTCACCGTCGGCCCCCACGACAGCACCGCGAAGACCACTGCGGTCACGCCGAGGGCGGCCAGCGTGGCCCGGAACGCGCGGTCCGCGCGCCGCCACAGCAGCGCGAAGCAGGCGACGGCGAGCAGGAGCAGCGGTACGCCGAAGAACGAGTTCTCCTCCGTCGGGTTGGGCGCCAGCGACGTGCCCCACCCGGCCCAGCCGGCGAGCGACCGGCGCGGGTACGAGCCGTACGCGGCGATGTCCTCGGAGTGGATCAGCGGGTCGAACCCGGTGCCGTGGAACCGTTGCGGTCCGAGGAAGTGCAGCCAGAGCGGGTACGCCAGCAGCGCCCCGGCGACGAGGGCTGTCACGCCCAGCCCGGCCGCCATCCGGGGCAGCGCGGCGCGTACCTCGGACCGGCGGGCCGGGTGCAGCGCCCACACGGCGAGGAAGACGCCGAGCGCCAGCGCGGTGAAGAACAGCCCCTCGGCGGCGATCGAGAACGCGACAGCCACCAGCAGCCCGAGCACGATCCCGCCGGTGACCGCCCGGCCCGGACGGCGCAGCCGGAACACGCCCCAGATCAGCAGCGGCACCAGCCAGCCCGCGGTCCAGTTCAGGTGCGCGTTGGCGTGCGACACCATCGCCGGGCAGAAGGCGATGAACAGCGCGCCCACACCGGCGGCCAGCCGGCTGCGGACCAGGTGCCGGCTGAGCAGCCAGTACCAGGCCACCGCCGTCGCGGCCAGGTTGAGCGTGAGGATGACCAGGAACGTCGCGGGCGGCCCGATCAGGTACGTGAGCGGCGCGAAGACCGCCGCGTACACGGTGATCGAGGTGTTCACCGCGAGGTTCACCCCGTCCGGGACATTGATCAAGGTGGTGTACAGCGGGTTCTGCCCGTGGGTCAGCGCGTGCCCGCCGAACGCCAGCAGCCATTCGAACAGCGCCTGGTCGCTGGAGTTGACGGTGATCGCGCGGCTGTTCGGATCCCGCCACATGCCACTCGTCACCCAGAGGGCCAGGGCCAGCGCGGCGAGCGTGACCAGCAGGTCGGCGCGCCGGTCGCGGACGCGTGTCGGCGCCGGGCCGGCGGCCGGGGACGGGGAGGAGGGCACGCAGCGGACGTTACCAACCGGACCTGGGCAGACCGCCCGGACACGGAACTCGCCGCACACTTCGGTGGTCGTGAATGTGTGAGTGGCGGCCATTCCGGTGTGACGAAACGCGGCCGTAACGTCGCGGCAACTCGGAGGTGACTCAGTTCACATTCCACGATCGGGAGGTCTCCGTGCCCCGCTCCTCTTCTCTCATCGCCCGCGTCGCCGGGGCGGCGGCCGGGGTCGTGCTGGCCGCGGCCACCGCGCTGGTAGCCGCCCTTCCCGCCCAGGCCGCCTCGCTGACCCAGGTCACCGGGTTCGGCTCCAACCCCGGCAACCTGGCCATGTACGCGTACCGCCCGGACGGCCTGGCCGCCGGCGCGCCCGCCGTGGTGCTGCTGCACGGCTGCGTGCAGAACGCCTCGACGTACGTCGCCAACTCCGGCTGGCAGAAGTACGCCGACCAGTGGAAGTTCACGCTCATCGCGCCGCAGCAGCCCAGCGCCAACAACGCCAACTCCTGCTTCAACTGGTTCGAGACCGGTGACACCGCGCGCGGCCAGGGCGAGGCGCTGTCGATCAAGCAGATGGTCGACTACGCCAAGACCACCTACGGCACCGACGGCGCCCGGGTCTACGTCAGCGGGCTGTCCGCAGGCGGCGCGATGAGCGCGGCCATGCTCGCCGCCTACCCGGACGTCTTCGCCGGCGGCTCGATCGTCGCCGGCATCCCGTACCGCTGCGCCACCAGCACCGTCACCGCGTTCAGCTGCATGAACCCGGGCGTGGACAAGACCCCGGCGCAGTGGGGCGACCTGGTCCGCGGCGCGTACGCCGGATACACCGGGAAGCGCCCGCGGGTGGCGATCTGGCACGGCACCAGCGACACCACTGTGGCGACCGCGAACGCCGCCGAGTCGCGGGACCAGTGGACGAACGTGCTGGGCGTGTCGACCACCCCGGCCAGCACGTCCACGCTGCCGGCCGGCACCAGCCTGGAGGTCTACGGCAACGACCAGGTCCGCCTCTACCGGGTCTCCGGGATGGGCCACGGCACCCCCGTCGACCCGGGTACGGGCGCGGACCAGTGCGGCACCGCCGGGGCGTACTTCCTGGACACCATCTGTTCGACGTACCGGGACGCGGTCTTCTTCGGGCTCGGCGGTGGCGGCGCCTCGCCGAGCCCGACCCCGACGGCCACCGCGTCACCCACCCCGACCGCGTCACCGACCGTGTCGCCCACGCCGACCGGCGCACCGGTCTGCGTCACCGCGAGCAACTACGCGCACGTGGTGGCCGGGCGGGCCTACCAGTCCGGCGGGTACGCCTACGCGCTCGGCAGCGGGCAGCGGATGGGCCTCTACAACACCTTCTACACGAGCACGCTGAAGCAGACCGGGCCCGCGTACTGGGTGATCGGCTGCTGATCCGCCGCGTCGCGCCGCCCTCGCCCGCTCACTCGGTCAGGGCGGCGCGCAACGCGCCCGCCAGGTCCGGGTGTGCCCACGGGAACCCGGCCCTGTCGAGCACGGCGGGCAGCACCCGCGCGCTGGTCAGCGCCTCCTGTGCGAAACCGCCGAGTGCCACCTTCAGCGCCACCGCCGGGATCGGCATGATCGCCGGGCGGTGCAGCTGGCGGGCCAGCTCCTTGGTGAACTCGGCGTTTGTGACCGGCGCCGGGCCGACCACGTTCACCGCGCCGGCGATGCCGTCGCGGGCCAGCAGGAACTTCGCGGCGTCGAGCCAGTCCCGCATCGAGATCCACGGCAGCCACTGCCGCCCGTTGCCCAGCTTGCCGCCGACACCGAGGCGGAACGGCAGCAGCTGCGGCTTGAGCAGGCCGCCGTCGCGGTGCAGCGGCAGTCCGGTACGCAGGCGCACCACCCGTACGCCCGCGTCCTCGGCCGGGCGGGTCGCGGCCTCCCAGACCCGGCAGACGTCGGCGAGGAACCCCTCACCCGCAGGCGCCTCCTCGGTGACCGTCCGGTCGCCGGTGTTGCCGTACCAGCCGACCGCGGAGGAGTTCAGCAGCACCGCGGGCCGGTCGGCGGCGGGTAGGCCGGCGATCGTGATGGCGAGCGTGGTGGTGCTGTCCACCCGGCTGGTCCGGATCAGCTTCCGGTACTCGTCGTTCCAGCGTTTGTCGCCCACCCCGGCGCCGGCCAGGTTCACCACCGCGTCCGCGTCGGCGACGCACTGCGGGTCCAGTTGCGCGGCGGACGGGTTCCACTGCCGTTCGGCGGGGGTGCGTGGCGGGCGGCGGACCAGGCGGGTGACCTGGTGGCCGTCCGCGGTGAGGCAGTCGACCAGTCGGGTGCCGAGGAAACCGGACGCGCCGGCCATGAGGATCCGCATGCTCACATCTTCGAGTACGCGGCGCGATTCGGATGCGTTGAGCGAAATCACTCACTCGTCACGCCCCACCCGTCACGCGCCGACGGCCGGCCTCAGCCGGTCGGCCTGCTGACCGGATGCACGGTGATCAGACCGTCGAGCCCGAGGAAGTCGGCGGGGTTCGTGGTGTAGAGGGGAAGCGCGTTTGCGTGTGCGACGGAGGCGATCATCAGATCCGCTACCCGGCGCCGCGTTCCCCGCCCGGCGGCGAGCACCGCCGCCGAGACCAGACCGAAGGCCCGCGCCGCCTCGGCGTCGAACGGAAGCGGCTCGAAGGTGGCCTCGACGTGCTGCAGGACGCTCATCCGGCGGGCGCGCTCGCGCGGATCGTCGGTGTGATGTGGACCGGCCGAGAGTTCGGCAAGCGTGACCGCGCTGATGACCATCTCGTCGGGCAGTTCCGCCCCGTCGAGTCCGCCCAGATGGATGACGATGTTGGTGTCGATCAGACCGCGGACGGGGAGGTCACCAGTCACGGCTGGCCAGCTCCTGGTCGATCCCGCCGTCGAGGTCGGCCCGGAAGCGTGCCTCGTCCAACCGGGGCGCGCTGGCGAAGGCCGCGAGAACCTCGGCTCGCGGGACGAACGTGCGCCGCCGGATCGGGATCAAGCGTCCGATCGGCGTGCCGTTGCGGGTGATGGTGAAGGACTCTCCGCGCTCGACTCCGCGCATGATGGCGCCGGAGTCGTTGCGCAGCTCACGTTGGGTGATCTCGCGATGAGCGTGCTCGGCCACACCGGCAGCCTACCGCCTGTGTGCTACGAAGTGCTACACACCTTGCGGTGTGGCTGCCGGTGCGGTCGAGCGGGTCAGGCGTCGGCCGGGGCGGTACGCAGCTCGGCGAGCAGGCGTTCCACCTCGGCGAACGCGTCCTGCGGCAGCGGCCCGTACGCCAGCGCTCCCAGGTTCTCCTCGGCCTGCGCGACGGTGCGGCAGCCGGGGATGGGCAGCGTGTGCGGGCTGCGGGCGAGAAGCCAGCCCAGCGCACCCTGGGCCAGCGTGCGGCCGTCGGCGGTCAGCGCCTCACGGACCCGGGCCACCCGCTGCGCCCACTCGGCGCGCGGTACGCCGCCGGCGAACCAGTCCAGCCACTCCGGTGCCACACCGCGTACGTCGTCGCCGCCCCGGGCGGTCGGCGCGTCCTGGTACTTCGCGGTGAGCAGGCCCATCGCCAGCGGCCCTCGATTGAGGCTCGCCAGGTCGAACTCCGCGCACACCGCGAGCATGGCGGCGTTGTCCCGCAGCACCGACTGGTCGTGCTGGATCGCCGCGCAGTGCGGTCCGGCCTCGGCGAAGGCGCGTGCCGAGGCGGGGTCGTCGGTGCTCCAGCCGTACGCCCGGATCTTCCCCTCCGCGACCAGGTCCTCCAGCGTGCCGACGAGGTCCAGCGCCCGTGGCACCGGCAGACCGCCCAGGTGGAGCTGGTAGAGGTCGACGTGGTCGGTGCCGAGCCGGCGCAGCGAACCCTCCAGGCTGCGCCGCGCGTACTCGGGACCGGCGTCCTCGCCGAGCGCCTGGCGGGTCTCCTCGTCGGTGGGGTAGCCGAACTTGGTCGCGATGACCGCCCGGTCCCGGCGGCCCGCCAGCGCGCGCCCGAGTACCCGCTCGCTGTGCCCGGCGCCGTAGTTGCTGGAGGTGTCGAACAGCGTCGCGCCCAGGTCGAGAGCCCGGTGGACGGTACGCACCGACTCGTCGTCGTCCACCTCGCCCCAGCCGAGCGGTTGGGTGCCGTCCCAGAGCGGGCCGCCGATCGCCCAGCAACCCATGCCGATCGCGCTGACCTCGATGCCGCTGCGGCCCAGCCGTCGTGTCGTCGTCATGCGCCAAGTGTTCACTTTCGAGTGTGCTCGAAGTCCAGCTCTTTTTCCGCCAGCCGGGGCAGGAGCGGGGCGAGCGCGTCGACGGCTCCGGCGCGTACCACGAAGCGGGTGACGCCCCAGCGGCGCCGGTGCCCGGCGACCGCCGAGACGATCTCGTCGGGCGTGCCGGCCAGTACGAACGGGGTGGCCAGCACCTCCGCCGGGGTGAGTCCGGTCTCGGCGGCCGTCTCGGCGGCGGCCGCCTCGGCGTCGTCGGTGACGGCGACGTGCTGGACCAGCGCCTCCAGGACCGGCGGTGTGTCCCGGCCGGCCGCCCCGGCCGCCACGTGCGCGAGCTGCGCCTCGATCTGGTCGGCCCGCCAGCGGACGGTGTGCTGGTGGCCGTCGGGCAGCGTCCGGCCCAGGCCGGCCAGGCCGACCACGTCGGCGTGCCTTCCGGCCCAGCGCAGCAGCGTCGAGTTGGAGGCGCCGACGGTCAGCGGGATCCGGTCCTGCACCGGGCGGGGCCGGTCGAGCCGTGCCGCGTACGTCGCCAGGTCCTCGGTGTCCACAGTGACCTCGTCGCCGGCCAGCAGTGCCCGTACCGTCTCGGTCACCGCGACGCAGCGGCGGACCCGGCCGGCGACGTCCGGGCGCTCGCGCCCGACGGCCCGCCACTCGGCCGGCGTGTGGCCGGCGCCGACGCCGAACCGGGCCCGCCCGCCGGAGACCACGTCCAGTGTGGCGACGTCGGCGGCGAGCAGGATCGGCTCGCGGACGCCGGCGTTGGAGACGTACGAACCGAGGCCCAGCGTGCTGGTCACCGCCGCCGCGGCGGCCAGCGCGACGAACGGCGACGCGCAGGAGCCGGGGTGGTCGGCCGCGAACAGCGCGTCGAAACCGGCCGCCTCGACGGTACGGGCCAGCTCGGTCCAGCTCGCCGCGTCGGTGGGCTGGGCCTGTACGGAGAAAGTCGCCATCGCCTCAGCATCGGCGCGCGCCGGGCCGCAGGCCACCCCGCACGCGCCGATTCTGCCGACGGCCGAACGTCACACCGCGTCGAGGCGGGCCAGGTCGGCGGGGGACAGGCGCAGCGCGGCGGCGGCGACGTTCTGCTCCAGGTGCGCCGGGTCGCCGGTGCCCGGGATGGCCAGCACGTTCGGGCCCCGGGCCAGCGTCCAGGCCAGCCGGACCTGAGTAGCCGTCACGCCGTGCTCCCGGGCCACCGCGAGCACCTCCGGGTGCTCCTCGCCGGTGGCGCCGGCCTCCCGGCCGCTGGTGACGAGGGAGAAGAACGGTACGAAAGCGGTGCCGTGCGCCGCGCAGTCGCGGATCAGCTCGTCGTGCTGACGGCGGTAGCCCAGGCCGTACGAGTTCTGCACGCACACCACCGGGGCGATGGCGCGCGCCTCGGCGACCTGGTGCGGGCGTACGGCGGAGACGCCGAGGTGCCGGATCAACCCGGCGTCGCGCAGCTCGGCGAGCGCGCCGAAGTGCTCGGACAGCGGCTCCGGGCCGTGCACCCGCAGGTTCACCACGTCCAGGTGGTCGCGGCCGAGCTGACGCAGGTTCTCCTCCACCTGCCCGCGCAGCTGGTCCGGGCGGGCCGCCGGCAGCCACTGCCCGGACGGGTCCTTGCCCGGCCCGACCTTGGTCACGACGACCAGATCCTCCGGGTACGGCCACAGCGCCCGGTTGATCAGCTCGTTGGCCGAGCGCAGCGGCGAGAAGTAGAACGCGGCCGTGTCGATGTGGTTGACGCCCAGCTCGACGGCGCGGCGCAGTACGGCGACGGCCCGGTCCCTGTCGCTCGGGCTGCCGTCGGCGTTCGCGGTCAGCCGCATCGCGCCCAGGCCCATCCGGTTTACGGTCAGGTCGCCGAGCTGCCAGGTGCCGGCCGCGCCGGCGTGGACGGTGTCGATGGTCATGTGGCCCCCGTATCCCTCGTCTGCGGCCCCACTGCGGGGCCGACAGGTACCACGGGGGCGAGGGGCAGCCGGTTCACTCGCCTTCGTCGCGGTCCTCGGGCTTCTCGAGCCAGCGGGCCCGCCAGGCCGCCTCGTGCGCCTCGTGGCTGGTGCGTTCCTCGAAGACCAGCTTGCGCAGCGCCTGCCGGCCCTCGGCGAAGACGATCACCTCGACGGCCACCATACCCACGGTGACGGCGGTCAGCATGCCCAGCGCGGCCAGCCCCGGCACGCGCTCCGCGACCGGGATGAGCACGCCCAGCAGCAGCGCCGCGCCGATCCGGGTCCAGCTCAGCGTGCGCAAGGTACGCAGCTGGAACAGCATGTTGCCGCAGAGGTAGCAGATGACGCCGCCGTAGAGCAGCGGTACGCCGGGGCCGTGTGCCGGCTCGCTCGGCGGCACGTTCGGGTCGGCGATGCCGTGCACGATCGTCTCGGCGCCGAGCGCGAACAGGATGATGCCCGCGATCATCGGCAGGAACAGGTACGCGTACGCGTCCCGGGCCATCGCCACCCGGGGGCCGTCCTGCGCGACGTGCAGGGCGATCCGGGCGGCCGGCCCGACCATGTCGTAGTGCGCCCACCAGAGCGCGGCGGTGAAGAAGATGCCGAGTACCGCCGCGGCCACGGCCGGCCAGGTGGGCGGCTGGCCGAGCAGGTTGCTGCCGACGCCGACCGAGATCACGGACTCGCCCAGCGCGATGATCAGGATGAGGTCGTACCGCTCGGTCCAGTGTTCGGCGGACGCGACGCCCCAGCCCCAGGTGCCGGCGATCATGCCGCTGCCGTACTGGAGCAGGACGACCCCGCCCCACAGCACGTCGCGGAGCACCGCCGCGGAGAACAGGTCGTCGATCCTCGGCGGCAGCAGCGCGGCGACCAGCAGCAGCGCGGTGCTGCCGAGCAGTTCCGGAGCGAACCGGAGGAGTTGCCGGCGCTCGTTCGGGCTGTCCCGGACGGCGTGCCGGTAGAGCAGCAGGTGCACCAGCCGTAGGACGGTGTAGCTGAGCGCCGCGACCATCGGCCCGGCCGCGTTGCCGCGCGGGTCGCGGAACGCGTTCGGCAGCGAGAGCGCGAACGTGAACAGCGCGGCCATGCCGACGGTCATGAGCACCGGGACGAAGCCCTCGCCGAGGCGTACCCGGGTGGCGACCACGCTGTGCACCACCCACGACCACCACAGCACGGCGAGGACCAGCAGCGCGTGCAGCAGCGCCCCGCCGGTCACCTGGAGGGCGGTGGCCCGGGTGATGATGAAGAACGAGAAGACGAAGACCAGGTCGAAGAAGATCTCGAACCGGTCGACCCGGGCGCCCGGGGCCACCGGCACCGCCGGCCCCAGGCGTCCCCGCCACCGGTTCGAGCCCACCGGCCGAGTCTGTCAGCGCAGGTCGGGCCGGGTGGCCGATTCGGTCAGCCCGGCCGGTGGCGCAGGCCGTCCATCAGCAGGTCGAGCAGGCGGCCGGCCTGGGCGCGCTGGTCCGGTTCGCCCGCCACCAGGGAGACCCCGCTGAGGCTGGCGAGCACGTCGGCGGCGGCCACGTCGGCGCGCAGGACACCGGCCGCCGCGCCGGCCGCGAGCAGTTCGCCGAGTGCGGCCAGCAGCCGGTCACGGCTCTGCGCGTACGGGTTGGCGCCGGAGGCGATCACCAGCCGCAGCGCGTCGGCCATGCCCCGCTTGGTGGCGAGGTAGTCGACGAACCGGTCCATCCAGGCGCGCAGCGCCGCGTCGGCGGGTTCGGTCGCGAGCAGCGCCGGGGCGGCGTCGCAGAGCTTCTCCAGCTCGTTGCGGTACGCCGCCTCGATCAGCGCCTCCCGGCTCGGGAAGTGGCGGTAGAGCGTGCCGATGCCGACGCCGGCCTCCTTGGCGACCCGGTCCAGCGTTACCTCGGGGCCGTCCTGGGAAAACGCCTGGACCGCGGCGTCCAGCAGCCGCTGCCGGTTGCGCAGCGCGTCCGCGCGCAGCGGTCGGTCGGGCACGGGCTCTCCTCCCTCGACCGGGTCGCCGGCCCGGCACGATGGTAACCGGAGTGTCCTCCGGTTATGCTGGCGGAGTAACGGAGGATCCTCCGCTTCTCATCGTAGCGGGCGGACATCGGTCCGCGTCGCCGTCGACAAGGATGGACCATGACAACCCCGACACCAGTCACCACCCCGTTCTCCGCCGAGACCACAGCCCTGGAGGTGGTCCGCGACCTGGACCTGACCGGCCGGCGGGCCGTCGTCACCGGCGGCGCGTCCGGGATCGGCGTGGAGACCGCCCGGGCGCTCGCCGCCGCCGGGGCGGACGTCACACTCGCCGTCCGCAACACCGAGGCCGGGCAGCGTGCCGCCGCCGAGATCACCGGCGCCACCGGCAACGACCGGATCCTGGTCGCCCCGCTCGACCTGGACGATCTCGCGTCGGTCGCCGCGTTCGTCCGGAACTGGGACGGGCCGCTGCACATGCTCGTCAACAACGCCGGGATCATGGCGTCGCCCGAGATGCGTACCGAGCAGGGCTGGGAGATGCAGTTCGCGACGAACCACCTCGGCCACTTCGCGCTCGCCACCGGGCTGCGCCCGGCGCTCGCCGCGGCCGACGGGGCGCGGATCGTCTCGGTCAGCTCGGCCGCGCACCTGCGCTCACCTGTGGTGTTCTCCGACATCCACTTCCGGCAGCGGCCGTACGACCCGTGGCTGGCGTACGGGCAGTCCAAGACCGCGAACGTGCTGTTCGCGGTGGAGGCGACCCGTCGCTGGGCCGACGACGGCATCTGGACCAACGCGCTGATGCCCGGCGCGATCCGGACCAACCTGCAGCGCTACATCACCGAGGAGGAACTGGTCCGGATGCGCGCGCAGAGCGGTGGCGGCGCGGCCTCGTTCAAGACCCCCGAGCAGGGCGCGGCGACCTCGGTGCTGGTCGCCGCCTCACCGCTGCTCGACGGCGTCGGCGGCCGGTACTTCGAGGACTGCCAGGAGGCCGGGCCGAACCAGCCGGGCACGCGGACCGGCTGGGCCCCGTACGCCCGGGACCCGGAGGCCGCCGAGCAGCTCTGGACCGTATCCGAGGAGCACCTGAAGGGCTGAGGCCGCACACGACGAAGGGGGCGCGCGGCATGTCGCCGCGCGCCCCCTCGCCGTACGGGATCTACAGACCCAGCTCGGCCTCGAAGTTGCCGCCCTCCAGCCGCTGCTTCACAGCGGTGAGGAAGCGGGCCGCGTCGGCGCCGTCGATCAGCCGGTGGTCGTACGACATGGCCAGGTAGACCATCGACCGGATCGCGACGACCTCACCCAGCTCCGGGTCGTTGACCACGACCGGGCGCTTCACCACGGCACCCGTGCCGAGCATCGCCGACTGCGGCGACGGCACGATCGGGGTGTCGAACAGCGCGCCCCGGCTGCCGGTGTTGGTGATCGTGAAGGTCGCCCCGGCCATCTCGTCCGGAGTGATCTTGTTGGCCCGGGTGCGCTCGGCCAGATCGGCGATCCGCTTGGCGATGCCGCCCATGTTGAGGTCGCCGGCGTTGTGGATGACCGGCACGAGCAGGCCGCGCTCGGTGTCCACCGCGATGCCCAGGTGCTCGGCGGCCGGGTAGGTGATCGTGCCGCCGTCCAGGTCCATGCTGGCCTGGACGATCGGGTACGTCTGGAGCGCCTCGATCGCGGCCAGCGCGAAGAACGGCAGGAAGGACAGCTTCACGCCGTGCTTGGCCTGGAACGAGTCCTTGGCCCGCGCCCGCAGCTTGGCGACCTTGGTGACGTCGACCTCGACGACGGTGGTCAGCTGCGCCGTCTCGTGCAGCGACTGCTGCATCCGCTTGGCGATGGTGGCCCGGATGCGCGGCAGCTTCTCCGTGGTGCCCCGCTTGGCGCTCGGCTCCGGCTTGGCGGCCGGCTTTGCCGGGGCCTCGGTCTTGGCGGCCGGCGCGGCGGCGGCCGGCTCCGGCTTGGCGGCCTTCGCCTTCTCGGCCGCCTCCAGCACGTCCTGCTTGCGGATGCGACCACCCACGCCCGTGCCCTTGAGCGAGCCCAGGTCCACGCCGTGCTCGGCGGCGAGCTTGCGCACCAGCGGCGTCACGTACCCGGCGGAGTCCTCGCCGAACTCGGCCGGAACGCTCGGACGCTGCGCGGCGGCCGGCGCGGACGGCTGGGCTGCCGCCTCGGCCTTGGCCGGCTGCGCTGCCTTCTCCGCCTCAGCGGCCGGCTCGTTGTAGGACGCGCCCGGCGTCGGCTCCTCGACCTTCGGCTCCGGCTTCGGCTCGGGCTTCGCCTCGGCCTTGGGCTCCGGCTTGGGCTCGGGCTTCGGCTCCGCCTTCGCGGGGGCGGCACCGGCCACCCCGACGATCGCCAGCACGGCGCCGACGTCGGCGGTCTCGTCCTCGGCGACCTTGATCTCCTGCAGCGTGCCGGCGACCGGCGACGGGATCTCGGTGTCGACCTTGTCGGTGGAGACCTCCAGCAGCGGCTCGTCCACCTCGACGGTCTCGCCGACCTGCTTGAGCCAGCGGGTGACCGTACCCTCGGTGACGCTCTCGCCCAGGGCCGGCATGGTCACCGGCGTGCCCTCGCCCGACGACGCGGCGGGCTGGGCCGGCTCCTCGACGGCCGGCTGCTCGGCCTCGGCGCCCGGCTCGGCGGCGGCCTGCTCGGCCTCCTGCTCCGGCTCGGGGCCGGTGCCCTCGGCGGCGGCCGTCGGCTCGGTGGCCGGCTCGGCCTTCTCCGTGGGAGCCGCGCCCGCGTCCTCGCCCTCGCCGGCGATGACCGCCAGCTCGCTGCCGACCTCGGCGGTCTCGTCCTCGCCGACCACGATCCGGCTCAGCACGCCCGCCGCGGGGGACGGGATCTCGGTGTCGACCTTGTCGGTCGACACCTCGAGCAGGGGCTCGTCGACCTCGACGGTGTCACCCTCCTGCTTGAGCCAGCGCGTGACGGTGCCCTCGGTGACGCTCTCGCCGAGCCGGGGCATGGTGACCGATACCGGCATGTTCTCCAGACTCCTTCATTCCCCTGGTGGGATCATCGCCCGTCGCCGGACGCCGCGGTTGTCGTGTCAGGCGTGCGCGTGCAGCGGCTTGCCGGCCAGGGCCAGGTGCGCCTCGCCCAGAGCCTCGTTCTGCGTCGGGTGGGCGTGCACGAGCTGCGCCACCTCGGCCGGGTACGCCTCCCAGTTGTAGATGAGCTGCGCCTCGCCGATCAGCTCACCGACCCGGGCGCCGACCATGTGCACGCCGACCACCGGGCCGTCGTCCACCCGGACCAGCTTCACGTGGCCGGCGGTCTTGAGGATCTGGCTCTTGCCGTTGCCGCCCAGGTTGTAGTTGTAGGTCTTGATCTTGTCGGCGCCGTACTGCTCCTTGGCCTTCGCCTCGGTCAGGCCGACCGACGCCAGCTCCGGGTCGCAGTAGGTGACGCGCGGGATGCCGGCCTCGTCGATCACGGCCGGGTTCTTCCCGGCGATCTCCTCGGCGACGAAGATGCCCTGCTGGAAGCCGCGGTGCGCGAGCTGCAGGCCGGGCACGATGTCGCCGACCGCGTAGACGTTCGGCACGCTGGTGCGCAGCCGCTCGTCGGTCAGCACGTAGCCGCGGTCCATCTTGACGCCCTGCTCCTCGTAGCCGAGGCCGGCGGTGTTCGGGCCGCGGCCCACGGCGACCAGCAGCAGCTCGGCCTCGACCGTGTCGCCGCCCTGAATGGTCAGCTTCACGCCCTTGTCGGTCTTCTCGACCTTCTCGAACGGCTTGCCGACCTTGAAGTTGATCTTCCGCTTGCGGAATGCCCGCTCCAGCGCCTTCGACGACTCCTCGTCCTCGGCGGCGACCAGGCGGGGCAGCGCCTCGACGATGGTCACGTCCACGCCGAAGGACTTCCAGACGCTGGCGAACTCGACGCCGATCACGCCGCCGCCGAGGACGATCGCCGACGACGGGACGCGGTCCAGGGTCAGGGCGTGGTCGCTGGTGATGATCCGCTCACCGTCGACGTCCAGGCCGGGCAGGCTCTTCGCGTACGAGCCGGAGGCCAGCACGACGTTGCGGCCGGTGTAGCGCTTGCCGTCCACCTCGACGACGTTCTTGCCGACCAGCTTGCCCGCGCCGGCCACGAAGGTGATCTTCTTGCTGCTGCCCACCAGGCCCTGGAGACCCTTGTACAGGCGGGAGATCACGCCGTCCTTGTACGAGTTGACCGCCTTCATGTCGATGCCGACCAGTTCGGCCTTCACGCCGAACTGCTCGGACTCGCGGGTCTGGTCGGCGATCTCGGCGGCGTGCAGCAGCGCCTTGGTCGGGATGCACCCGTTGTGCAGGCAGGTCCCGCCCAGCTTGCTCTTCTCGATGAGGGCGACGGAGAGGTCCAGCTGGGCGGCACGCAGCGCCGCCGCGTAGCCGCCGCTACCACCTCCGAGGATGACGATGTCGAAGGTCGTGTCGTTCGGCTCGCTCACATCCAACTCCCAGGTCGCGTCACTGCATCGGGGGTTACGGCGGAGTAACAGGCACACCCCACCTCGGTCATCTTGTCACCACCACGGACCGAGCGCGTACCGAGGTGCCCAACGACACGTCGGTGACACGTACCCTTGGCACCGTCTTCGATGACGGCTTGGGGGAGGAGTGGATTCGGTGGGGCTGTTCCGACGACGCAAGCGGGCGGCCCCGGCGAGCCGCGACCGCGCCGCCGACCGCGCCGATCTGGACCATCTGGAGAACTTCGTCCGGACCCGCAAGGGCGTCGAGGCGTACATCGAGCCTCGTACGACTGTCACCGAGACCACGATCATGCTGATCGCCGACGACGGCGAGTGGACCCGGCGGCGTGTCGGCGGGCCGGACGAGGCCCGCCGCTGGGCGCACCGGATCGCCATTCCGATCTACGACGTGCGGCTGATGGGCTATCCGCAGCGCATGCGCGACTACAACGAGCGCCGCAAGCGCCGCCCCGAGCTGTACTGAGACCACGCGAAAGGGGCCCCCGGCGACGCCGGGAGCCCCTTGTCGTACACGTCGCTCAGCCGTTGGTGGCGACGTCCTCGACCAGGTGCACGAGCGTACGCACCGGCACGCCGGTGCCACCCTTGGTCCAGTAGCCGGTCGCCTCGCCCGAGTGGTAACCCGGACCGGCGATGTCGATGTGCGCCCACGCCACGTCGTCGGTGACGAACTCGCGCAGGAACACGCCGCCCTGCAGCATGTGCCCGGCCCGGTCCATCCCGGCGTTGACCTGCGAGATGTCCGCGACGTCCGACTCCATGCCCTTGCGCACGTCGTCCGGCAGCGGCATCGGCCAGGCCGGCTCGCCGGTCGCGTCACCTGCCACCCGTACCCGCTCGCACAGCTCCGGGGTGCCCATCACACCGGCGATCCGCTTGCCCAGCGCGATCACCTGGCCGCCGGTCAGCGTGGAGGTCTCGAACAGGTAGTCCGCGCCGTCCGCGCAGGCCCGCGCCATCGCGTCGGCCAGCACCATCCGGCCCTCGGCGTCGGTGTTGAGCACCTCCACCTTCTTGCCGTTGAACATGCTGATCACGTCGCCCGGCCGGTAGCTGGTGCCCGACGGCATGTTCTCCGCCATCGGCAGGTAGCCGGTGACGGTGACCGACGGCTTGAGCGCCGCGACCGCCAGCATGGCCGCGCCGACCGCCGCCGCGCCGGCCATGTCCGACTTCATCTCCCACATGCCCTGCGCCGGCTTGATCGAGATGCCGCCGGTGTCGAACGTGATGCCCTTGCCGACAAGCGCGACCCGCTTGCCGTTGCCGCCGCCGGCGGGCGTCCAGGTGAGCTTCACCAGCCGCGGCGGGGCCTCGGAGCCCTGTCCGACGGCGAGGATGCCGCCGTAGCCGCCGGCCTTCAGCGCCGCCTCGTCCAGCACCTCGACCTCCAGCCCCGCCTCGCGGGCGGCGGCGGAGACGACGTCGGCGAACGCCGGGGGACGCAGCTCGTTCGGCGCGGTGTTGACCCAGTCCCGGCTGGTCCGCACCGCGCCGGCCACGGCCTGCGCCCGCGCGATCTCGGCCTGGGCGGTCGCGTCCGCCGCGTCCGGCACCGCCACCAGCACCTCGGCCACCGGCTCACGCCGGGCCGGCTGCGGCTTGGTCTTGTAGCCGGCGAACCGGTAGCCGCCCAGCAGCGCGCCCTCGGCGACCGCGCGCAGCGCGGCCGGGGCGTCGGCGTCGTCGGGCAGCGGCAGGGCCAGCGCGACGCGCGGGGCTCCCGCCAGCGCCCGCACCGCGGCACCGGCGGCCCGGCGCAGCGACTCCGGCGCCGGAGCGGCGCCCGAGGGCTCGGGGCCGAGGCCGACGGCGACGACCAGCGGCGCGGTCACGGTGCCCAGCGTGGCCAGCTTGATCACCTCGCCCGGGCCACCTGTCGCGCCGAGCAGGGCCAGCGTCTCGGTCAGCTTTCCGTCGAACGCGGCGGCGATGCTCTCCCCGCCGGTGGCCAGCAGCAGGGCGTGGGCGGGTGCGCCGCTGCCCGGCTCGGTGGTCTGGCTGTGCACGCCGATCACGATCGCGTCGACGGCGAGTTCGGCGGGGTCGGTGTCGACCAGGCTGAGGGTGGTGCGGGGCGATGTCACGAAAGCTACTCCGGGCGGGCCGGGCCGGCCGCGTAGTCGCGTACCGGCGATGAAGGTCTCTCCGGCGGCAACCTACCCGCCGGGAGGCGTGGCTGTCCCGCCGATGCGTGCCGACGGGATCCCGCCGATGCTAACCACAGCGGTCCGGGCCGGTAAGTTGCCACCCATGACCGAGGTGACCTCCGACGCCGCCGAGACCCGGCTGCGCCGCTCCCCGCTGCACGAGCGGCACACCGCGCTCGGCGCGAAGTTCGCCCCCTTCGGGGGCTGGCAGATGCCGCTGGAGTACGCCGGTGGCGGCGTGCTCAAGGAGCACACGGCCGTCCGCGAGGGCGTCGGCGTGTTCGACGTCTCGCACCTGGGCAAGATCCGGGTCACCGGGCCGGGCGCGGCGGACTTCGTCAACGCCTGCCTCACCAACGACCTCGGCCGGATCGCCCCCGGCCAGGCGCAGTACACGCTCTGCTGCGACGACGCCACCGGCGGCGTGGTGGACGACATCATCGCCTACCTGCACGCCGACGACCACGTCTTCCTGATCCCCAACGCCGCGAACACCGCCGAGGTGGCCCGCCGGCTGCGCGCCGCCGCGCCCGCCGGCGTCACCGTCACCGACGAGCACGAGGCGTACGCGGTGCTCGCCGTCCAGGGACCGCGCTCGGCGGACCTGCTGGGCGCGCTCGGCCTGCCCACCGGCCACGACTACATGAGCTTCTCCACCGCCACGCTCGACGGGGTGGAGCTGACCGTGTGCCGCACCGGCTACACCGGCGAGCTGGGCTACGAGCTGGTCGTACCGGCCGAGCACGCGGTCGCCGTCTGGGACGCGCTCTTCGCCGCGGCAGGCGACGTACGCGCCTGCGGCCTGGCCGCCCGGGACACGCTGCGCACCGAGATGGGCTACCCGCTGCACGGGCAGGACCTGTCCCCGGAGATCACCCCGGTGCAGGGCCGCTCCGGCTGGGCGGTGGGCTGGGACAAGCCGGCGTTCTGGGGCCGCGACGCGCTGCGCGCCGAGAAGGCCGCCGGCCCGGCCCGTACGCTGCGCGGCCTCACCGCCGTCGACCGGGCCATCCCGCGCCCCGGCATGGCCGTGTACGCGGGCGACCGCCAGGTCGGCACCGTCACCAGCGGCACGTTCAGCCCGACGCTCAAGCACGGCGTCGCGCTGGCGCTGGTCGACACCGACCCGAAGCTTGCCGACGGCGACGAGCTGGAGGTGGACATCCGTGGCCGCCGCGCCCGGATGCGCCTGACCCGGCCGCCGTTCGTCAAGCCCTCGGTGCGCTGAGCCCCGAGGCGGACCCCCCCTCGGTGCGCTGAGCCGCGCGGGTCAGTCCTCGCCGCGCTCCCCGGCGTCGAGGACTGCCTGCGTCCAGCCGCCCTCCAGCACGCCGGTGCCGTCCAGCACGGCCCAGTCGACGACGTCCGTCGCCTCCACCACCACCGGCGAGCCGATCCGCACGCTCGGGTCGGTGTTGGCGTCGCTGGCGCTGGCGCCGACGATCCGTTCCGGGGTGTCCCACGAGGTCACCCCGGCCCAGACGTACTCGGGGCCGTCGTCGCCGGGCAGGCCGTACTTGACCACGAGCTGGCTCTCCTCGGGCAGCCGCCCGGCCAGGAACCGGGCCCGGATGTCGCCGAGCGCCTCCCGGGCCGTCTCCACCGCGCGGCTCATCGCGTCGCCGGTGCGGGTGTAGCGCACGTCCGGCTGGATGCCGTTGAACAGCGTCGCGCAGGCGGCGGCGAAGTAGCGGCCGGGCGGACCCGGATGCCCGGGCGGCGGGTTCAGGCTCAGGAACGAGTCGGCGTCCGGGTCGGTGGCCGGGTCCAGCTCCAGCCGCAGCAGCACCGGTGCGGTCGCGCCGTGCTGCTCCGGATTGCCGTACGCCACGGCGATGTCGTGCCCGGTCACCGTGGCCAGCACCGGAAGCTGCACGAACGCCGGCACCTCCTCACCGGTGAGCCCGTCGGTCCAGTCCCGCAGCAGCCGCCGGGCCGCGCCGGTCATCACCGCGCCCCACGCCCGGGTCAGGTGGTCCGGCACGCCCTGGGCCTGCAACTCCAGCAGCCCGAACCGGCGCAGCCCCTTCGTGGTGAACCAGAGCCCGTCGGAGTCCGAGGAGTAGGGCACCAGCACCCAGTCGACGAGCCGGATCCGGCCCTGCTCGTCGGGCAGCGAGCGCAGCGCCGCCGCCGGGTCGAGGAATTGGAGCCCGAAGACGTCCACCACGTCCCCGCCGACGGTCTCGGCGACCGCGGCGGCCACCGCGCGGGCGGCCCACTCGTGCGCCGGCGGCCAGCCCGGCCGGTACTCGGCCTGCACCACCACGAGGTGGGTGGCGGCGGCCAGCCGGGCCAGCTGCTCCTCGGTGGCGCCGAACGCGGTGAGCAGGTCCGGCGGCAGCTCGGGGAACTCGTCGACGGTGCGGGTGTCCACCGTCATCAGCGGGCTGTCGAGCATCTGCCGGGCCAGCCCGTGCACCGGTTCGGCGAGCCGGCCGGCCAGCCCTTCCACTGCTGTCTTCGGGCTCACCTTCGGCAGCCCCGTGATCGGTACCAGGTACGTCGCGTCGAGCGACTCGGGCACCGGTACCGGCAGGAAGTCGTCCGTGATGAGCATGCCGTCCCCCTCGACCGCGCCGGTGCACTCGCCCCGAACGCTACCCGCCCGGACCGGTGGCGCTCAGCCGGTCAGCACCAGTCCCAGGTAGGACAGCGTGGTGACGATCTCCACGAGCGCCCCGAGCACGTCGCCGGTGATGCCGCCGAAGCGGCGTACCAGGTGCCGCAGCAGCCCGGCCGCGACGGCGAGCGCGGCGAGGACGGCGAGCGGCCCCTGCCACGGACGGTCCGGCACCGCGGGCACCGCCGCCAGCGCGACGGCGACCGCGCCGAGCGCCGGCGCGGCCCACCCGACGGTGCCGGCGACGAGCGCGCCCAGGCCCTCCGGCCGGGCCGCCGGCACGCCGCGCCGGCAGGCCAGGCCCACGGCGAGCCGCCCGGCCGCGGTGGCCGCGACCACGGCGGCGAACGCGGCGAGGGCGTCCCGGCCGGCCAGCTCCGCGAGCACCGCGCTCTGCAGCAGGAGTACGACCACCAGCGCGACCACCCCGAACGGGCCGACGTCCGGCTGCTTCATGATCTCCAGCGCGGCCGGACCACGCCGGTACGAGCCGAGCGCGTCCACGGTGTCGGCCAGCCCGTCCAGGTGCAGGCCCCGGGTGAGCAGCGCGCCCAGCCCCACGGTGACCACCGCGGCGACGAGCGGTGGCGCGAGCGCCCCGGTGAGCAGCAGCACCCCGCCGAGTACGGCGCCGAGCAGCGCCCCGACCAGCGGCGCGAGCGCCATCGCGGTACCGGCGGCGGCCCGGTCGACCCGCCCGGCGCGTACCGGGAGGGTGGTGAACGTGGTGAACGCCAGCCGGATGCCGTCGGCGAGCCGCGCCTCAGTCGGCACGTCGGCCGGGGAAGACCGGCTCGTCGGACCCGATCGTGGTCGGTCCCGGCCCGGCCGGCTCCGGCTCGGTGAAGTCCGGTTCGGCCCCGCCGCCGGTCCAGTCGTCGTCGCCGGTGGGCTCGCCGATACCGGGGCTGGTGCGGTCGCCGACGACGTCGTCGGTGTCGCTGTCGCCGGGGCCGCCCAGCGACGGGTGCACCGGCAGCGTGGCGGCGAGCGTCAGCGCGGAGCGCAGCAGCGGCAGCGCGGCCAGCGCGGTCGCCCCCTCGCCCAGGTCGAGCCGCAGGTCCACCAGCGGCGTCAGGCCGAGCACGTCGGCGGCGAGCCGCACGCCCGGACGGCCGCCGTGGTCGGGCAGCAGGCACCAGTGCCGCGCCTGCCCGGCCAGGTCGCGGCTGACCATCGCGGCGGCGGTGCCGACTGGCCCGTCCAGCAGTACCGGCACCTTGCGGGCGGTGGCGCCCAGCAGCACGCCGGTGGCCAGCGCGATGTCGCCGCCGCCCAGCTCGGCCAGCACGTCCTTGGCCTCCCGGGCGGAGCGCCGGGTGCGGTGCAGCGCGTCCCGCACCGCCGCGCAGCGGACCATCCAGGCGGTGTCGTCGATCTCGCCCTGCTCGGTGATCACCCGGCCGAGCACCGTCGGCGGCTCCGCGCCGGCGGTGGCCGCGAGCACCGCCGCGGCGGCGGCCTCGGCGCCCGCGCCGCACGCGGCGAGCACCAGTAGCTGCACCCCGGCGTCGGCGGCCTGCTCGGCGAGCCGCCAGCCGTAGCGCAGCGCCGCCTCGACCTCGTCGGCGGGCAGGGCGGGGCCGTCCTCCATCGGCGCCGAGACGGGCGCCTCGACGATCTGCAGGCCGGCCCGGTTCTCGGCGGCGAGCCGGGCCAGCGCGCCCCGGCCGGCCCGGGCCTGCCGGGCACGGCGGGCCGACTCACCGGGCGTCGCGCCGGCCGACGCGCCGCCCTCGTGGTCGCCCTGGATCAGCAGTACGCGCACCGAGTCCCACGGACGCGGCGTGGAGGTGCCCTGGGTGGCGGCGGCGAAGCCGACCACCTGCTCCAGCACGCCGAGACCGGCACCGGGGATGTCGAGGGTGGCGAGCCGGTCGACCGCCTGCGGTCCGGTGTAGTCGTCGGGCATCGGCAGTTCCATGCCCGGCTGGATCACCAGGCCGGTGGCGATCATCGGCAACGCCATCGTGGGTGCGGCCCAGTCGCCCGTACTCGACGAGTCGTGTGCGGCCGGGGCGGGCACCGGGGCGGCGGCGGGGGTGAGCACCTCGGGCAGCGTCACGTCCCCGGCGCCGAAGTCGGCCCGGCCGGACGTGGTCCGGGAGGGCGCGGTCTCGGGCGCTGCGGTCTGGGCCGGCGTGGCCTCGGGGGCCCCGGCCCAGGGCGCCGGGGCGTGGCCGCGATCTGTCCTGGGCGTCGTGGCGCGGCCCGGCTCGGCCTCGGGCGACGTGGCGGCGGGCGGCACGGCGTGCGCGGGGGCCGGGGTGGCCGGCTTCAGCCAGGCGGTCTGACCGGCGACGACGAGCGCGACCGCGTCGCAGGCGTCGGCGACCGCGCGGTTCGTGGCGCCCAGCGCGTCGGTGAACGCCCGGCCCAGCGGCGTGGTGGGCACCAGCGACAGGCCCACCTCGGGGCTGACCAGCACCAGCCGGGCCGTGCTGGACCGCACCGCCCCGGCCAGCTCGGCGATCGTCGCGGTGTCGTCAGCGGGCTGGTGGGCCGGGTCGAGCAGCACTGTCACCCAGCCGCCCAGATCGTCCACGAGCAGCGTCTCGTTCGGCCCGGCGGCGGCGATCACCTCGACCAGCCGGCCCGGGTCCGCAGCGGTCTCCTCGGTGCTCCAGCTCCCCGGCCGCCGGGCGCGGTGCGCCGCGAGGCGGGTCGCCCACTCGGTGTCCTCCGGATCGCCGGCCGGGGCGGTGGCCACGTACCGGACCGTGGGCGCGTCGGCGACCAGTGACTCGGCGAACTCGGACTTGCCGGAGCGGATACCGCCGAGCACCAGGAGGGTGTGCCACCCGTCAACGGACATGCCCGTACCTTAGTTCGCCCGCCCGCGTTCCGGGCAGCTCGCCCCTCCCCACCCCCGCCCCGCCCGCGCCCCACCCTCTCCCCGCCCGCGCCCCACCCTCTCCCCGCCGCCGATCTTGCACTTGCGGCCCGCGGGATGCCGGGAATGACCGCTCTGCCGGGGCACCAACCGCAAGATCGACGGTGCGGTGGGCGGGGCAGGTCGGCATGATCCATGTGGTGACGGGCCGTCGTCGGCGGGGCCGACTAGGCTTGCGGAGGTTTGGCGTCCCACGGGACGACGGCGGCGAGGGGAGACGCGGCATGGCGTGGAGCTGGCGGTACGAGGGCACGAACGGCGACGCGGCCGACGGGCCGGCCGAGTCGTTCACGAGCCAGGCGGACGCCGAGTCGTGGATCGGCCAGACCTGGCGGGAGCTCGCGGCATCCGGCGTCACCACGGTCGTGCTGGTCGAGGACGACCGGGTGGACTACCGGATGAGCCTGCAACCCCCGGCCGAATGACGGGCTACGACCGCCCGGGCGAGCCGCTGATCCTCGGCGTGCCCCGGGCGGCGTTCCGGCCCAGCCCGATCTTCCTGGCCCTGGTGGCGCTGTTCGTCGCCGCCGGGGTGATGACGTGGAACCGGTACGGCAACGTCGGCTTCGACGTGTTCCTCTTCGTCGTGTCCGGCTGGCTGGTCTCGCTGTGCCTGCACGAGTACGCGCACGCCGTGGTCGCGTACCGGTCCGGTGACCGGGACATCGCGCACCGCGGCTACCTCACGCTGAACCCACTGAAGTACACCAGCCCGCTGCTGTCGATCGTCCTGCCGGTGGTCGTGGTGCTGCTCGGCGGCATCGGCCTGCCCGGCGGCGCGGTCTGGGTGGACCGGCACGCGATCCCCGGCCGGCTGCGGCACACGCTGGTCAGCCTGGCCGGTCCGGCGACCAACGTGCTGTTCACGCTGGTGCTGGTCGCGGCGGTGGCGTGGGGGCCGGAGCTGGGCGGGCCGCTGGAGTTCTGGGCCGGCGTCGGGCTGCTCGCGTTCCTCCAGCTCACCGCCAGCGTGCTCAACCTGCTGCCGGTGCCCGGTCTGGACGGCGGCAACATGCTCCAGCCCTGGCTCAGCCCCGCCTACCGGCGGATGTACGACCTGTTCGCCCCGTACGGCTTCATTCTGCTCTTCGCGCTGCTGTGGAGCCCGCAGATCAACCGGGCGTTCTTCGGCGCGGTCTTCGCCGTCGGCGACGCGCTCGGCCTGCCGCGCGAGCTGTACCAGATCGGCTACGCCCTGATCCGCTTCTGGGAGTAGCCGGCCCGGTCGTTCCCGGGCCGGTGCGAGCCGGCCCCGGGAACGACGCGAGGTCACGGGCGCTGAGCCGGGCTCTCGGTCTTCGCCGGGTCCCGCTCGGTGACCGGCTCGACGATCTCGTCGATCGCCTTGAGCAGGTCGGCGTCGAGCTTCACGCCCGCCGCCTTCACGTTGTCGTGCACCTGCTCCGGCCGGGACGCGCCGATGATCGCCGACGAGACGTTCGGGTTCTGCAGCACCCAGGCGACGGCGAGCTGCGGCATGGTCAGCCCGGCCTGCTCGGCCAGCGGCTTGAGCCGCTGCACCCGGGTGAGCACCTCGTCGGTCATGAACCGGGCGATGAACCCGGCGCCGGACTTCTCGTCGGTGGCGCGCGAACCGGCGGGCGGCGGCTGTCCCGGCAGGTACTTGCCGGACAGCACACCCTGGGCCATCGGCGACCAGACGATCTGGCCGATGCCCAGCTCCTCGCTGGTGGGGACCACCTCGGTCTCGATGACCCGCCACAGCATCGAGTACTGCGGCTGGTTCGAGATCAGCGGGATGCGCAGCTCACGGGCCAGCGCGTGCGCCTCACGCAGCTGGGACGCCTTCCACTCGGAGACGCCGATGTAGTGCGCCTTGCCGGAGCGTACGACGTCGGCGAAGGCCTCCATCGTCTCCTCCAGCGGGGTGCTGTAGTCGTAGCGGTGAGCCTGGTACAGGTCCACGTGGTCGGTCTGGAGGCGACGCAGCGAGCCGTCGATCGACTCCATGATGTGCTTGCGGGACAGCCCCCGGTCGTTGCGGCCGGGACCGGTCGGCCAGTAGACCTTGGTGAAGATCTCCAGCCCTTCGCGACGCTCGCCCTTGAGCGCGCGGCCGAGCACCGACTCGGCGCGGGTGCCCGCGTACACGTCGGCGGTGTCGAAGGTGGTGATGCCGCTGTCGATCGCGGCGCGGACGCACGCGACCGCCGCGTCCTCCTCGACCTGCGAGCCGTGGGTGATCCAGTTGCCGTACGAGATCTCGCTGACCATCAGGCCGGAACGGCCCAGGTGACGGAATTCCATGCTCCCGACCCTAGACCTGCCCGGGTCAGAGCACCGGGCTGGCGTCGGCGAGCAGCCGGTCGATCTCCACGACCACAGCCGTGCGCCCCGGGTGCACCGGGTCGATGAGCGGCTCGCCGCGCCGGTCCAGCGCGCCCCACCGGCCCGACTCGGCGGCGACCAGGAACGCCACCGGGTGCACCACCACCGTCGGGTACGCCGGTGGCACCACCACCCGGCCGGTCCGGTCCACCACGCCCCGGCGGCCGGCCAGCTCGACCACCGCCAGTCCGTCGGCGGTGAACCCGTCGACCTCACGCCCGTCCGCGAGCGGCGTGCCGAGACGGTGGTAGCGGGTCGGCACCACCACCTCGCCGGTCAGGTCCACCGCGCCCCAGCCGCCGTTCTGCCGTACCGCCGCCAGGCCGTTGCGGAACGGCCTGGCCTCCTCGTACCCGGGCGGGATCTTCACGATGTTCATCCGGTCGACGGCCATCCACCGGCTCTTGCCGTCCATCGACACCCAGGACAGCCCGTCCGAGAAGGGCACCACCGCCCGGTAGCCGTTGTTCGCCTCGATCAGCGCCGCGCCGGACGGGTCGATCAGCGCCCACCGGGACGCCTCCGGCCGCCGTACCCAGGCCAGTCCCTCGTGGAACGGCTGCGCCTCGGCGTACCGGTGCGCGATGACCATCTCGCCGTCGGCGTCCGCGTACCCCCAGAGCTCCTGCTCCTCGTCGAACGTCGGCATCGGCGGACGCGGCGTGCCGAGCACCTCCTCGGGCCGGCGCGGCGCGGGCCCGAAGCCGTCGGCGGCGGCCCGCGTCGCGACCGCGTCCAGCGCGACCTCGACCCGGGCGTTGAGCTGCGCGTCCTCGCCGTGACGCAGGTCCAGCGCCCGCTCGAAGTGCAGGCACGCCTCGGTCAGCCGGCCCTGGTCGAAGCAGCACCGCCCGGCGTGCTCGTGCAGCAGCGCGCGCAGCCGGTCCGGCAGCTCCGGCGAGTTGGCCTCGGCGAAGAGCCGGTCCGCCTCCGCGTGGTCGCCCCGCCACCGCAGCGCCTCGGCGAGACGCGCGCGGGCCAGCGCGGTCCGCCGGAACTCGCCGGTGGCCTCCGCGTACGTGACGGCCAGCCGCGCGTCCCCGAGCGCGTCGTCCAGGTCACCGAGGATCCGCGACGCCACCGCGCGCAGGCTGAGCAGCCGGGCCCGGCTGCGGTTGTCGAGTGTGGTGTCCAGCTTGCCGGTGAGCCCGTCCCGGATCACCCGCAGGTGCGCCGGGTCGGGGGCCCGCTCGCGCAGCGTCAGCGGATCCAGTTCCCAGCCGACCGCCGCGAGGGCCTGCTCCGGGTCGACGGAAGGCGGCGGTTCGGCGTCCACCGCAGGTTCGGCGTCCGCCGCCGGTTCGGCGCCGTCGTGGGCTCCGACTTCGGGGGTACGCGGATCCTGCGCGTCGCCTTCGTCGTCGCCGTTGGTGTGCTCGGCGCTGCCGGCGTGTTCGGCGTCGTGCTCGGTGCCGGCCGGGGTCGGTTCGGTGTCTTCGGCCTGTGCTTGCGCCTGTTGCGGGAGCGCGGCGGCGGTGGCGTCCGCATCAGCGGCCGTGGCGACCGGCTCCGGGGTGGACGGTGTGGGCGGGGAGTGGCCGGTGCCGTCGGCCGCCGCTGGTTCCTGGGCTGTGCGGTCGGCGATGGTCTCCCGCGTCGTCTCGTCGGCAGTGGTCTCCGGTGCCGCGCCGTCCTGCCGGGCCTCGGTGGTGCCGGAGGTGGCGACATCGTTCGGATTGCGCTCCGGCGGAGGGCTGGACTGCTCGGGTGCCGTAGCAATCGCGTCGTGCGGCTCGGGCTCGGCAGGCGGGCCGTCGGGTGCGGGGACGCTGGTGTCCGCCGTCGTCGGCTCGGCCGGCGGCGGGGTGATCGGCGCGGGCACGGGTTCGGCCGGTGGGCCGGTGGTCGTTGTGGCATCGGCCGGTGCGCCGGCAGTTGACGCGGTAGCTCCTCCGGACCGGGCACGGCGGGCATCGGCGTCGTCCAGGGCGGACGCGGTGACGACCGGTGCGGGGTCCGGCGCCGGTTCAGGCGCGGGTGTGGGTGCGGTCGAGTCGGCAGTGGACGCCGGTGCTGGAGGCACCACGGCATCGAGTTCCGGAGACTTCCTACCGTCCGCTGTGTTCGTCTCCGCCGAAGCCTCCGCCGGCACGATCGACTCCTGGCCGGCTAGAGATCTTGGTACGAAAGGGCCCCCAGAGGGGCCGAAATCGTCCAAGATCTCCGGCTTCGGAGCTTCGGCGGGCTGGTTCGGGCGGAACCATGCCTCGGCGCCGGGAGACGGCGGAGGTGTCTTCTCCGCCGGTCGGCCGTTCTCCGACGGCTTGTCACTCCGGCCGGAGGACGCCTCGGCTCCGAGCCGGTCCGCGCCCTGTGCGGGCCGGGTGTCGGCGTCGGCTTCCGGAGAGACGATGTCCGTAGTGGACGCGGCTTTCACGTCCGCTTCGGCATCGGGCCGGCCTCCGTCTGAGCGGGACTCGGGCCGGGTGACTGCACCGGCCTGCCGGTCGCCGTCCTCGACCGGGACGTGCACATCGGTCTCGGGCTGGCCGGTGCCGGCGGTCGGCGTGGCCTGGGTGACCGTCCGGGGCTGCGTCGTCTCGGCGTGCGCGTCGACCGCCCGACGGTCGGTGTCCGTGCCAGGCGTAGTCGGGGTGCCGGGCGAGGTTCGGGGACGCGGGTCGGCTACCGGGCGATCGGCCCTCATGTCCGGGACCGCGCGGGCGCTCGTGTCGGGCGTCGCGCCGGAGTACGCGCCGGATCCCGGACCGCCAGTGCCTGTCCCGGTGCCCGTGCCCGTCCCCGTCCCGGTGCCCGTGGCCGGCTCGGGTCGGGTGCCCACTCCGGGGGTCGCTCCGGCGTCGGCTTCGAGGCGGTCGGCGTCCGTGTGCGGAACGGGACGGGCGCTCGTGCCTGCCGTGGGCCGAGCCGCCTGTGCTTCCGGTTCGGCGGGGCGCGGCGCCGGTTCGGCGGGGCGCGGCGCCGGTTCGGCGGGGCGCGTCTGTGGGACAACCGGTGGTGGCGCGGTCGGACCGGCCTGGGCGGGGCCCGGATAGGTGGGCGGCGCGGGACGAGCCGGCGTGGCCCGGGTCGGCTGGGCGGGACCGGCCGGAGGAAGTCCCTGACGTTCCTCGGTCCGGCCCGGCGCCGGCGTCCGGTGCTGCTCGTCCGAACCGGCTGGTGGCACGGGCCGCAGCGGGGCCGGGCCGGTCGACGGCGAGCCGTCGCCGGGGCGCGCGGGCGTACGCGGTGCCGACAGTGGATCCGGTACCGCCGGGGCAGGGCGGGCACGGTCGTCGGAACGCGCGGCCGCCTGGTCCGGGGTGTCCGGACGGCGCTCGTCGGGCCGTACCGGCCACTGCTGCGGCCGGGACTCGGAACGCGCGGCGACCTCGCCCGGCCGGTGACGGTCCTGCTCCGGCTGCGACCGCCCGGTCTCGGGGCGGGTCGGGGCGGTGGGCGGCCGGGTGGCGTGGGTACGCGGACCGGTGCCGTCGGGCTGCGCGCCCGTACCGGCAGGCCGAGCGTCGCGTGGGTCCGGACGGACGGGACCGTCCTGCCCGGGACGCCGCGCGTCGGGGCGTGGACCGTCGGCGGGCGGCATCGGGTGCCGGGGCGGTACGGGCCGCTCCGCGGGTGGGCGGTGCCGCTCGTCCGGCCGGTACGCGTCGGGCTCCGGCCGGGGGCGGGGCTCGATGACGGGCCACTCGCCCTGGTGCGGGCGCGGCCGACGCTGGTCGGCGCCCGGTCGCGCCGGGGCGGACGCTTGCGGGTCGGCCGGGCGGTATCCCTGCGCGCCGTACCGGTCGGGCTCGCTCTGCGGCGCGGGCCGCCCGTTCCCGGGTGCCCGGCGCTGGGTCTCTGGGTACGCGGCGGCCTCGCGGCCCGGCGCACGGTCGTCCCACCGGCCACCGGCCGGGTCGCGCCGGTCCGCCGGGAGACGTGGGCCGGGCTCGCGCCAGCCGTCACGCGTGGACTCGCGCCGGCCGTCGTGGCCCGAACCGCCCCAACCAGGGCCGCCGTGGCCCGGCTCGCTCCAGCCTGGTTCGCGCCGGCCGTCACGAGCCGGATCGGCCCAGCCCGGTTCGCGCCGACCCGGCTCGACCCGGCCGGCAGCGCTGCGCTCCGAGGGCGGCACGGCCTCGTCCCGCCCCTCCACGCCGGGACCGCGCCCCCCACGGGCGGGATCGACCTGTGACGGCTCCGGGAAGGGGCCGCGACGCCCGTCGGGCAGGGGACCGCCACGCGCGGCGGGGGAGTGGTCACGACGAGCGTCGGGCGCCTTGCCCCACCGGTCGCCGGAAGCCGCCGGACGGCCGTCGGCCGGGGTGCGCCCGCCGTCCGCCGGGCGATCGGCCCGGTGCGGAGCCTCGTTCGGCTCCGGCATCCAGCCCGGCTGGGCGACCCGACGGGGCGGGCCGTCGGGGTGTACCCAGCGTTGGTCGAGCCGCTCCGGCGGCGGACCGGGACGGTGGGGCCGGCGGCCGTCCGCGCCGGGGCCGTCCGGATGCCCGCGCCGCTCGTCCGGCCCCGCGGCGCGCTGCCCGCCGGGACCGGCGGAACCGATCGGGTACGCCCCGCGCGAGGCACCCGGCCCGTCCAGGTACGTGCCACGTGGTCCCGCCGCCCCGTCCGGGTGCCCGCCGCGCGGCTCTACCGGACTGTTCGGGTGCGCGCCGCCTGGTCCTGCCGGTCCGTCCGGGTGCGTGCCGCGTGGACCGGCGGGGCTTGTCGGGTGCACGCCGGGCGGGACCGCGGGACTGATCGGGTACGCCTCGCGCGGCGCCGCCGGACTGGTCGGGTACGCGCCGTGCGGACCGGCCGGGCTGACCGGGTACGCGTCCGGGCCGGCACGGTGCGCGTCGCGCGGGCCGACCGGGCTGACCGGGTCCGCCCGACGTGGGCGAGCGGGGCCGGTCGGAGACGCATCGCGCGGACCGGCACCGACGGGGTGTGCGCCGCGCGGACCGGCCGGACTGACCGGGTACGTGCCGCGCGGACCGGCGGGGCTGACCGGCTCACCGCCGCGCGGGGCGGCCGGGCTGACCGGATGACCACCGGCCGGACTCACCGGGCGCCCGCCCTCGTACCCGGAGGGCCGGGAACCGGCGGGACTCACCGGGTACGTCTCCTCGTCCGGCGCGGGACTGACCGGGCGTACCTCGGCCCGGCCGATCACGGCGCGCGGACGCGGCGTCAGGTTCTCGATGCCGATGTCACCCGGGTAGCGCTGCCCGGGGAACTGCGGCTGCCACTCGTGGGTGGGCTCGGCGGCCCAGGCCGGTTCGGCCGGCTCGCGCCAGCTCCCCCAGCCGCTCATCGGCAACCCCTCCGGCCGCTCGCGCGGGACGGCCCCGGGGCCGGCTCGCGTCGCTCGCTCACGGCGGTGTCACCTCATTGGAAATTCTCGCGCTGGGGCGCCGGACGTGCCGGTACAGTCGCCCGGTCCAGCACGTCATGGCTGCGGAAGGAGGGTAACGGCGTGGGCTCGGTCACCGCCACTGTGGCACCACCCACCGGCGCACACGTTACCCCATGGTTTCGGACATTCGGCGCGATCGCGGCGGCCGGGTTCCGGCGGCACGCGACCTACCGTCAGGCCGCCCTGGCGGGGTTGTGCACCAACACCGTGTTCGGCTTCCTGCGGTGCTACATCTTCCTCGCGGCGACGGGTGCGGCGGGCACCGTGGCCGGCTACGACAGGGCGCAGCTCGCCACGTTCGTCTGGGCCGGCCAGGGTCTGCTGGCGGTGATCGCGATCTGGGGCTGGACCGATCTGGCCGACCGGATCCGTACCGGCGAGGTCGCCGCCGACCTGTTGCGGCCGGTGCATCCGGTGACCAGCTACCTCGCCACCGACCTGGGCCGGGCCGGGTTCGCGTCGCTGGCCCGGCTGGTGCCGCCGCTGGTGGTCGGCCCGTTCTTCTTCGCCGTGTACGTACCCCGGCACTGGGCCACGGTGCCGCTGTTCCTGCTCTCCGCGCTGCTCGCGGTGGTGGTCTGCTTCGGCTGCCGCTACCTGGTCAACGCGACCGCGTACTGGTTGCAGGACGTCCGGGGCCCGATGATCCTGTGGACGCTCGGTTCGGGCGTGCTGGCCGGGCTCTACTTCCCGCTCGGGTTCCTGCCCGGCCCGCTGGAGGCGGTCCTGCGGTACGGCACCCCCTTCCCCAGCATCCTCCAGGTGCCGCTGGACGTGCTCGTCGAGCGGGAGCCGATGGCCACCGGTCTCACCCTGGTCGGGGTGCAGGCCGGCTGGGCGGTGCTGCTGCTGGCGCTGTGCCGGCTGGTGCAGCGCCGAGCCGAGCGCCGCCTGGTGGTCCAGGGTGGCTGAGCGCGGCAGCGCCCCCAGGGTGGCTGAGCGCGGCAGCGCCCCCAGGGTGGCTGACCTGGCTGAACTGCGCGCGTACCGGGCGCTGCTCGGTGCGCAGGCGCGCTCGCAGGCGGCGTACCGCACGTCGTTCGTGGTGGACCTGGTCGGCAACGTGGGCGCCACCGTGTTCGACGTGGTCACCGTCCTGGTGATCTTCGGCGTGACGCGGGAGCTGGGCGGCTTCACGCTGCGCGAGACGCTCGTCGTGGTCGGCCTGTCGTCGTGCGGCTTCGCCACCGCCGACCTGCTGGTCGGCAACATCGAACGGCTTCCCCGGTACGTGCGCACCGGCCTCTTCGACGCGGTGCTGGTCCGCCCGCTCGGGGCGCTGCCGCAACTGCTGCTGATGGATCTGCCGCTGCGCAAGCTGTCCCGGGCCGTGTTCGGGCTCGCCGTGCTGCTGTTCGCGCTCATCTCGGCCGGCATCGACTGGACGCCGGGGCGGATCGCGCTGGCGGTGGTCGCCCCGGCGGCCGCGGTGGTCTTCTTCGGCTCGGTCTTCGTGCTGACCGCGACCGTGTCGTTCTACTGGGTCGACTCGGGCGAGCTGGCGAACGCGGTCACCTACGGCGGGCGCGACTTCACCTCGTACCCGGTCACCGTGTACGGCGGGTGGTTCCGCGCGCTGTTCGCGTACGGGATGGGGTTCGCCTTCGTCAGTTACCACCCGGCGCTGGCGCTGCTGGGCCGCGCCGACCCGCTCGGCCTGCCGCAGTGGACGGGCTGGGCCGCGCCGGGCGTCGCGGTGGTCGCCGCGGCGCTGGCCGCCCTGGCCTGGCGCGTCGGGGTCCGTCACTACCGGAGTACGGGGTCATGAGCGTCATCGAGATGGACGGCCTGCGCAAGGAGTTCACGGTCCGGGTGAAGGCCGGTCCGCTGCGGCGCGAGAAGCGGACGGTGACCGCCGTCGACGGGGTCGACCTGCGGGTGGAGCGCGGCGAGATGCTCGGCTACATCGGCCCGAACGGCGCCGGGAAGTCGACCACGCTGAAGATGCTCACCGGTGTGCTGACGCCGTCGTCCGGGCGGGCCCGGGTGTGCGGGCTACGCCCGGTGGCCGACCGGACCCGGTTGGCGCTGCGTATCGGGGTGGTGTTCGGGCAGCGCTCGCAGCTCTGGTGGGACCTGCCGCTGCGGGACTCGTTCGACCTGCTGCGGCACGTCTACCGGGTGCCGGCCGGCGAGCACGCGGCCCGGCTGGCCCGCTGCCGGGACCTGCTCGACCTGGACGGGTTCCTGGACACCCCGGTCCGGCAGCTCTCGCTGGGTCAGCGGATGCGCGGTGAGCTGACCGCGGCGCTGCTGCACGGCCCGGAGGTGTTGTTCCTGGACGAGCCGACGATCGGCCTGGACGTGGTCAGCAAGCAGGCGGTACGCGGTTTCCTGGCCGAGCTGGGCCGGGCCGGGGACACCACGCTCGTGCTGACCACGCACGACCTGGCCGACATCGAGCGGCTGTGCCGGCGGCTCGTGGTGATCGACCACGGGCGGGTGGTGCACGACGGGTCGATCGCGGAGCTGCACCGCCGGTACGGCTCGCGCCGGATGGTGGTCGCCGAGCTGGACGCGGCGCTGCCCGAGCCGCCGGTGCTGCCCGGCGCGCCGGTGCAGCGGGTGGAGGCGGACGGGCGGCGGCTGGTCTTCGCGCTGGAACGGGCGAGCGTCGCCGAGGTGGTGGCCGGGCTGGCCGGCCTGACCACGCTGCGGGACATCTCGATCGTGGAGCCGGACATCGAGGAGGTGGTGACCCGGCTCTATCGGGCGCCGGCCGCGGTCACGGGTGCTCCATGACGAGTACGGCGAAGGTGCCCGGGGCCAGCGCCTCGTAGCGGTGCGGGGTGTCGCCCGGGAAGGTGGCGTAGTCGCCCGGTTCCAGCTCGACCAGGTCGCTCTCGGGGCCCACGCGCATCCGCCCGGCGGCTACCACGACGTGCTCGACGCTGCGCGGGGTGTGCGCCTCGGCGATCCGTACCGCGCCGGGTTCCAGCTCCATCACGTAGACGTCCCGGCGGGCGTGCGGCGCTCCGGCGGCGAGCAGGGTGGCCGAGAAGTCGGCGTGCTCGGAGCGGATCCGGGGCCCCTGCCCGGCCCGGACCACCCGGACGGCGGCGGTGGGTGGTTCGACAAGGCGGCTGAACGGTACGTCGAGCGCCACGCCGAGCGCCCAGAGCGTCTCGACGCTGGGGTTGCCGGACCCGGACTCCAGCTGGGACAGGGTGGACTTGGCGATGCCGGCGCGGCGGGCCAGTTCGGTGAGCGACAGCCCCGCCCGCTCGCGCTCGCGGCGCAGCGCGGCGGCGATGGTGGCGAGTGGGGGAGCGGGGTCGATCGCCATGTGTTCGCTCCATCGGTCGTTTTGTTCGGTTTGACGAACCAGCGGGCTCCCGTTCAGGATAATGGACATGCGTACGGCAGATCGAACGGGCGACGCCCGGGTGCTCCGCGACGTCGCCGCCATCGGCGCGGCGATGTTCGCCGTGGGCGCCTCGTTCGGTGCCGTGGCGGTGGCCGCGGGCCTGCCCGTCTGGGCCACGCTCGCCATGTCCGCTGTCGTCTACGCCGGTGGCGCCCAGTTCATGGCCGTCGGGCTCGTCGCGGCCGGCAGCCCGTTCGCTGCGGTCCTCGCCGGCCTGCTCCTCAACGCCCGGCACCTGCCGTTCGGCCTGGCCCTCGGCGGTGCGCTCGGCACCCGGCGCGCGCAGCGGCTGCTCGGCAGCCACCTGATGACCGACGAGGCGACCGCGTTCGCGCTGGCCCGCCCGGCCGGTCCGCAGCGGCGGCGGGCGTTCTGGCTCGCCGGGGTGCTGCTGTTCCTGGCCTGGAACGCCGGCACCGCGCTCGGCGTGCTCGCCGGTGGCGCGGCCGGCGACCCGGCAACGCTGGGACTCGATGCCGCGTTCCCCGCGGGGCTGGCCGCCCTGCTGCTGCCCAGCCTGCGCGACCGGGAGACCCGCCGGGTGGCGGTCCTCGGCGCCGGCCTGGCCGTGCTGGCCACCCCGCTGCTGCCGGCCGGGCTGCCGGTGCTGCTCGCGCTCGCCGCGCTGGTCCTGCCGCTGCTGGCCCGCCGCCGCCCACCCGCTTCGCCGGCCGCCGACCCGAACCCCGCGTCCGCCGACCGGTCCGTCGTGCCGTCCGACCCGGACGCCGCGCCGGGCGGCGGTCCCGTCGCCGTGCCGGACGCGGCCGGCGGCGGACCGGTGGACGACGGCGGGGCTCGGCGGAGTGCGCGGGCCGGGGAGGTCTCGTGCTGATCGCCGTGATCCTGGCGCTGGCCGCCGGCACCTACGGTTTCCGGGTCGCCGGGGTGCTGCTGCGGGACCGGCTGGACCTGCCCGAGTGGTCCCGTCACCTGCTGCCGGTCGGCGCCGCCACGTTGCTGGCCGCGCTCGCCGCCACCGCGGCGCTCACCGAGGCCGGCGGCTTCGCCGGTTACGCCCGGCCCGCCGGGGTGCTGGTCGGCCTGGTGCTCGCCTGGCGGCGGGCGCCGTTCGTGCTGGTCGTGGTCGCGGCGGCGGCCACCACCGCGGTGCTGCGCCTGCTCGGCGTGGCCTGACGCCGGGTCAGACCTTGTCGCCGATGTTCACCCGGGGCGCGGGAGCGCGCATCCGGCGGAACGTGATCGACCGCATGATCGCGTAGAAGTAGAGCGAGCCGAGCTTCTCGGTGCTCTTCGGGAAGCGCTCGCGGACCAGCCGCTTGATCTTCCGGGAGATCAGGATCGAGTCGATCAGCACGCCGAGTGCCAGCGCGCCCCAGAGCACGTTCGACAGCAGCCGCACGATCGGCGGCATGGCCTGGTTGGAGCCGAACAGCACGATCAGCGCGCCGCCGAAGAACCAGGTGCCGATCGTACGGCGGGAGTCGACCACGTTGCGGGCCAGCAGCCGCTCGGGGCCGCGGTCACGCGGGCCGCCCTCGCGGCGGAACTCGGCGGCGGCCTCGGCGCGGGCGGCGCGGCGCTGCGCGCGGGCCTCCTCCTTGGTCAGCGGCTTCGCCGGCGCGGTCGGCCGGCGACCGGCGACCGGGCGCTTCGGCGTGACCTGCCCGAGTTCCTTCTTGCTGGGCGTGTAGCCCCGGGGGCGGGCGGCGGACTCCTCGTCGGTCGTCACCGTGGTGACGGACTCCTCGACGAGGTCGGCGGGCTTGCGGCGAAACAGCGACGGCACGCGGCAAGGGTAGCCAACCGGCCGCGCCCGGTGCACATCACGGGTGCACCGGGCGCGGCCGGACGAGTGAACGGGACGGTCAGGGACGCTCGACGTGCGCGCCGAGGTCGGCCAGCTTGGCCTCGAAGTCCTCGTAGCCACGGTTGATCAGGTCCACGCCGTACACCCGGGAGGTGCCCTCGGCGGCCAGCGCCGCGATCAGGTGGCTGAACCCGGCACGCAGGTCCGGGATGACCAGGTCGGCGGCGTGCAGCTTGCTCGGCCCGGCGATCACCGCGGAGTGCTTGAAGTTGCGCCGGCCGAAGCGGCACGGGGTGCCGCCGAGGCAGTCCCGGTAGACCTGGATGTTGGCGCCCATCGTGTTCAGCGCCTCGGTGTAGCCGAGCCGCTGCTCGTAGACCGTCTCGTGGACGATCGACAGGCCCCGGGCCTGGGTGAGCGCGACCACCAGCGGCTGCTGCCAGTCGGTCATGAAACCGGGGTGCACGTCGGTCTCCAGCGCCACCGCGTTCAGCTCGCCGCCCGGGTGCCAGAACCGGATGCCGCCCTCCTGGCCCGGGCTGCCGCCGCGCGGCGGGCGCAGGTCGGTGACCTCGTACTCGCCGCCGACCGACCGGAAGATGTTCAGGAAGGTCATCATGTCGGCCTGCTGGGCACCAAGCACCTCGACGTGACCGCGGGTGGCCAGCGCCGCCGCCGCCCAGCTGGCCGCCTCGATCCGGTCCGGGATCGGCCGGTGGGTGTAGCCGTGCAGCTTCTTGACGCCCTGGATCTCGATCACCCGGTCGGTGTGGACCTTGATGATCGCGCCCATCTTCTGCAGCACGCAGATGAGGTCGATGATCTCCGGCTCGACCGCCGCGTTGCGCAGCTCGGTGACGCCCTCGGCCATCACCGCGGTGAGCAGCACCTGCTCGGTGGCGCCCACGCTCGGGTACGGCAGCGCGAACTTCGTGCCGTGCAGCCCGTTCGGCGCGGACAGGTGCAGCCCTTCCGGGGTCTTCTCGACGGTGGCGCCGAACTCACGCAGCGCCTGGAGGTGGAAGTCGATCGGGCGCGGGCCGATGTGGCAGCCGCCCAGGTCGGGGATGAAGGCGTGGCCGAGCCGGTGCAGCAGCGGGCCGCAGAACAGGATCGGGATCCGGCTGGACCCGGCGTGCACGTTGATCTGGTCGGTGCTGGCGCTCTCGACGTTCGAGGGGTCGAAGACGAGTTCGCCCTCCTCCACGCCGTCGCTGACCTTGACGCCGTGCAGGCCGAGCAGACCGCGGACCACCTCGACGTCACGGATACGCGGCACGTCGAACAGCCGGCTCGGTGTGTCGCCCAGCAGGGCGGCCACCATCGCCTTGGACACCAGGTTCTTCGCGCCGCGCACGCGGATCCGCCCTTCAAGCGGAGTGCCTCCGTGTACGACCAGGACGTCGTCGGTCAACGCAACCTCCAGCGCGTTGGGTGCTGCCGTGTCTAGTGATGGGTGCACGAAGTTCATCGCTACCCGGAACGCGGTCATGGAAAAACGGGCCGCGTGTGTCGTCGCCCCGGCAGCATAGCCCTCCGTGACGGGAATGGAATCGGTCACATCGCCAGCGAGGGCACGAACCGGGGTGTCCGGTGCGTTTCCGTGCCAGCGGGGTCACCGACGGTGATCAGGCTCCCGGAAGGGCGAGCATCTGGTCCAGCGCCGACCGGGCGTGTCGGGCGGTCTCCGGGTCCACCGTGATCTGGTTGACCACGCGCCCGGCGACTAGTTCCTCCAACGCCCAGACCAGGTGCGGCAGGTCGATCCGGTTCATCGTCGAGCAGTAGCAGACCGCCCGGTCGAGGAACATGATCTGCTTGTCCGGGTGGGCCAGGGCGAGCCGGCGCACCAGGTTCAGCTCGGTGCCGACCGCCCACGCCGAGCCGGCCGGGGCCGCCTCGATCGTCCTGATGATGAACTCGGTCGAGCCGACCAGGTCGGCGGCGTTCACCACCTCGTGGCGGCACTCCGGGTGCACCAGCACGTTCACGCCCGGCACCCGCTCGCGGACGTCCTTGACGCTGTCGAGCGTGAACCGGCCGTGCACCGAGCAGTGGCCGCGCCACAGGATCATCTTCGCGTCCCGCAGCTGCTCCGGGGTCAGCCCGCCGTTCGGCTTGTGCGGGTCGTAGAGCACGCAGTCGTCCAGCGAGAAGCCCATCTCCAGCACGGCGGTGTTGCGGCCGAGGTGCTGGTCGGGCAGGAACAGCACCTTGCGGCCCTGCTCGAAGGCCCAGTCCAGGGCCCGCTTGGCGTTCGACGAGGTGCAGACCACGCCGCCGTTGCGGCCGACGAAGCCCTTGATGTCCGCCGAGGAGTTCATGTACGTCACCGGCACGGTCTCGGCCGCGATGCCCAGGTCGGTGAGCGTGTCCCACGCGGCCTCGACCTGCGACAGCACCGCCATGTCGGCCATCGAGCAGCCGGCGGCGAGATCGGGCAGGATCACCTTCTGCGCGTCCGAGGTGAGGATGTCCGCGCTCTCCGCCATGAAGTGCACGCCGCAGAAGACGATGTACTCCGCGTCCGGGCGCGCCGCCGCCTCCCGGGCCAGCTTGAACGAGTCGCCCGTCACGTCGGCGAACTGGATCACCTCGTCGCGCTGGTAGTGGTGGCCCAGGACGAACACCTTCGTGCCGAGCGCGGCCTTCGCGGCGGCGGCGCGGGCCACCAGGTCGGGGTCGCTCGGCGCGGGGAGATCACCCGGACACTCCACGCCACGTTCGGTGGCGGGGTCGCTGCCGCGGCCGAGGAGCAGCAGCGCCGTGGCGGTGTTGGACGGCTCAACCCAGGTCGAAGTCACGACCCCATGGTCCCACAGCGCGCCCGCGCCGCAGCCGCCTCGGATGTGGCCTGCCACACTGCTGCGCATGCGCGTGCTGCTCTGTCCGGACAAGTTCGCCGGCACGCTGCCGGCCCCCGACGTGGCCGCCGCGGTGGCCGACGGCTGGCGTGACGTGGCCCCCGGCGACGACCTGCTGGCCCGGCCACTCGCCGACGGCGGACCGGGGTTCGTCGACGTGCTCGCCGGAGCGCTGGGCGGGCGCCGGGTGCCGGTGCCCACCGTCGACCCGCTGGGCCGCCCGGCCGCCGGTGAGATCCTGCTCACCGACGACGGCACGGCGTACCTGGAGAGCGCCCAGGCGTGCGGACTGCACCTGCTCACCGCCGCCGAACGCGACCCGAAGGCGACCACCTCGTACGGGCTGGGGCTGCTCGTGGCCGCCGCGGTCGAGGCGGGCGCGCGGACCGTGGTGGTGGGGCTGGGCGGCTCGGCCACGAACGACGGCGGCGCCGGGATGCTCGTCCCGCTGGGCGTCACGCCGCTCGACGGCGCCGGCTGGGCCCTGCCGTACGGCGGCGCGGCGCTGGCCGAGGTGGCCGCGCTCGACGGGGAGCCCCGGCTGCGCGGCACGACGCTCGTCGCCGCCACCGACGTCGACAACCCGCTGCTCGGGCTGCACGGCGCGAGCAGCGTCTTCGGCCCCCAGAAGGGCGCCGACCGGGCGGACGTGCTGCTGCTGGACGCCGCGCTGACCCGCTGGGCGGAGGTGCTGACCGAACGCCTGCCCGGCTGCCCGTCCGGGCTGGGCGCGCTGCCCGGCGGCGGCGCCGCGGGCGGCCTCGGCGCGGCGGTGCTGGCGCTCGGCGGCCGGTGCGAATCGGGCATCGGCCTGGTCACCCGCGCGGTGAAACTGGACGCCGCGCTCGACGCCGCCGACCTGGTGATCACCGGCGAGGGCTCGTTCGACCACCAGTCGCTGCGCGGCAAGGTGGTCGCCGGAGTGGCCGGGGCCGCCCGGGACCGGGGCGTGCCCTGCGTGGTGCTGGCAGGACGGGTGAGCACCGGGCGACGGGAGGCCGCGGCAGCAGGCGTCACCGAGGCGTACAGCCTGGTCGAGCACTTCGGCGGCGAGGAACACGGGGGAGTGGACGCGGCGATGACCCGCCCGGCCGAGGGGCTGCGCGCACTCGGCGCCCGCCTTGCCCGGCAGTGGAGCCGCTGACCGGTTCCGCTGGTCACGCCGCCGGGTGGCGGCGCCGGAGGCGGCGTACGATCGAAAGACGGACCACACCGGGAATCACTGGCGGACGTGCGGCGTTGGCCAGGACGTCCGGACCTCATACCGCGCAGGGAGACTTCCACGTGACCACGCCAGCGCAGACCGAGTCGACCGAGGCCAAGGCCCCCAGCACCGTCGTCCTCACCGACGTCGCGGCGCAGAAGGTCAAGGCCCTGATCGAGCAGGAGGGCCGCGACGACCTGCGGCTCCGGGTCGCCGTGCAGCCGGGTGGCTGCTCCGGCCTGCGGTACCAGCTGTTCTTCGACGAGCGCTCGCTCGACGGTGACGTCGTCACCGACTTCGACGGTGTCGAGGTCGTCGTCGACCGGATGAGCGCCCCCTACCTGGCCGGCGCCACCATCGACTTCGCCGACCGGATCGACGCCCAGGGCTTCACCATCGACAACCCGAACGCGGGCAACTCCTGCGCCTGCGGCGACTCCTTCAGCTGAGTCGACGACCGACCGGCAGCGGCGGGCCGTCCCGGGTGGGGCGGTCCGCCGCTTCGTCGTACCCCGGGGGTGTGACGCCCGGATGTGCGCTGATCGACCGGTTGGTGACCGACCGCCGTCCGTCCGGTCCGGGGGCCGGTAGGCTGACCGCGCCGTGCTCCCGACCCCGAGGGTTGACATGAAGATCGCCGTGACCGGCTCGATCGCGACCGACCACCTGATGAGCTTCCCCGGCCGCTTCGCCGATCAGCTCATCGCCGACCAGCTCGACAAGGTCTCGCTGTCCTTCCTCGTCGACGAACTGGTGCTCCGGCGTGGCGGCACCGCGGCGAACATCGCCTTCGGCATGGCCCAGCTCGGCCTGCGCCCGGTGCTGCTCGGCGCGGTCGGCGCCGACTTCGCCGACTACCGCTCCTGGCTGGAGCGCCACGGCGTCGACTGCGACTCGGTGCACGTCAGCGAGATCGCGCACACGGCACGCTTCGTCTGCACCACCGACACCGACATGTGCCAGATCGCCTCCTTCTACGCCGGGGCGATGAGCGAGGCCCGCAACATCGAGCTGGCCCCGGTGGCGCAGCGCCTCGGCGGGCTGGACCTGGTGCTGGTCAGCGCCAACGACCCGGCCGCGATGATCCGGCACTCCGGCGAGTGCCGGGACCGCGGCTACGCCTTCGTCGCCGACCCGTCGCAGCAGCTCGCCCGGATGGACGGCGCGGACGTGCTCGGCCTGATCGACGGCGCCGACTACCTGATGACAAACGAGTACGAGAAGTCCCTGCTGCAGAGCAAGGCCGGCCTCTCCGACGAGCAGCTGCTGGACCGGGTCAAGGTGCGGGTCACCACGCTGGGCAAGCAGGGCGTGGAGATCGCCGGTCGGGAGGTCGGCACGATCCGGGTGCCGATCGCGCGGGAGATCCAGGCGGTCGACCCGACCGGTGTCGGCGACGGCTTCCGGGCCGGCTTCTTCGCCGCGCTCGACTGGGGCGTCGGCCTGGAGCGCGCGGCCCAGGTCGGCTGTCTGCTGGCCACGCTCGTGCTGGAGAACTTCGGCGGCCAGGAGTACGAGGTCCGCCGCGACCTGTTCGTGAAGCGACTCGCCGAGTCGTACGGTGACGCGGCCGCCGAGGACGTCCGGCCGCACCTGCTGTGACCGGCCCGGCCGGCGGGGTGGACCCGGAGGTCCGCCCCGGCACCGGCGGCCCGGTCCTCGTCGCGTTCGCCGGGCTGCCCGGTGTGGGCAAGACCACCCTGGCCGCCCGGGTCGGCGCCGCCCTGCGCGCCCCGGTCCTGCCGGTCGACCCGGTCGAGCGGGCCCTGCACCGCTACGGCCTCACCGGCGACGTACCCGGCATGGCCGCCTACGGCGCGGTCGCCGGGCTGGCCGAGGTGCAGCTCGGCCTGGGGCTCAGCGTGGTGGTCGACGCGGTGAACCCGGTCGCCAGCGCCCGAGGGCTCTGGCACGACGTGGCCGAGCGGGCCGGTGTGCCGCTGCGGGTGATCGAGGTGCACTGCGGCGACGAGGAGGAGCACCGCCGCCGCGTCGAGGCCCGCCCGCCCGAGGAGCACGGCACCTGGGAGCAGACGCTGCGCCGCCGGGCCGAGTACGAGCCGCTGATCGGCCCGCGCCTGGTGGTCGACACCGCCGTGGCGGCCGACCCGTTGCCGGGCATCCTCGCGTACCTGCGCTAACCGCTCACCCGGACGTCGTAGGCGGGGCCGGGGTGCGCGTCGAGGAACTCGTGGCCGCGCATCCGGCACCACGCCGGGATGTCGACGGCCGCCGCCGGGTCGTCGGCCAGCACCCGCACCACCGCGCCGGCCGGCAGGCCGGGCACCAGCCGGGCGAGATTGATCACTGGCAGCGGGCAGCGCTGCCCCCGGCAGTCCAGCACCTCGTCCGGCTCGCTCACAGTGCCGTCTCCGTTCCCGACTGCGGGGCTCGCAGGAGCGGCTCACTCCTCGCGCTCACAGGTCCGTCACCCCTGCTTCCACCCGCAGGTCCGCCACGATCCCGGGCAGCTCGGCCAGGAACCGCTCCACGTCCGCCTCGGTGGTCTCCCGGTGCAGCGACACCCGTACGTTGCCGTGCGACAGCACCCCCATCGCCTCCAGCACGTGTGACGGGCGCACCGTCGACGACGTGCACGACGAGCCGGAGGACACCGCGAACCCGCGCCGGTCCAGCGCGTGCAGCAACGCCTCGCCGTCCACGTACAGGCAGGAGAACGTCACCAGGTGCGGCAACCGGTCCACCGGGTCGCCGACCACCTCCACGTCCGGCACCTCGGCCGCCACCCGCGCCCGGATCCGGTCGACAAGCGGACCCAGCCGGGCCGCCTCGGCCGCCGCGTCGGCCGCCGCCGCGCGCAGGCTCGCCGCCGCCGCCACCACCGCCGGCAGGTTCACCACCCCGGGGGTACGTCCCGACTCCCGCTCGTCGGCCGGGTAGGGCGACTCCCACCGGGTGCCCTTGCGCACCACAAGCAGCCCGACGCCGGGCGGCCCGCCCCACTTGTGCGCGCTGGCGCTCAGCACCGACCAGCCCGCCGGCAGCGGTGCCCGGCCGGCCAGCTGCGCCGCGTCCACGTACAGCGGTACGCCCGCCTCGGTGCACGACTCCGCCGCGGCGGGCACCGGCTGCACCGTGCCCACCTCGTGACTGGCAGCGATCAGCGCGGCGAGGGCCACGCCGGGCGCGGCCACCGCCGCCGACCAGGCGTCCAGGTCCAGCCGGCCCGACCGGTCCACGGGTACGGACACCGCCGTGCCGCCGGCCGCCGTGTGCCGCTGGGCGGCGTGCAGCACCGCCGAGTGTTCGATCGCCGAGTGCACAAGCGTCGCCCCGGCCCGCCGGCGCCCGGCCAGGCCACCGAGTACTGCGGCGTGCGCTGCCGTCGTACCGCTGGGGGTGAAGGACAGCTCGTCGGCGCGGACGCCGAGCGTCTGCGCGGCGGCCTCCCGTGCGGCGTCGAGGAGCTGGCGGGCCCGGCGGGCCGCCGAGTAGAGCCGGGCCGGGTCGGCCCAGCCGTCGTCCAGGGCGGCCAGCATCGCCTGCCGCGCGACCGGATGCAGCGGCGCCGCAGTGGCGGCGTCGAGGTAGACCGGGGAGGCGCTCATGGGGTTCCACGCTATCGCCCGGTTACGCCCAAGATCCCCCCGATGGGGGTGGACAGCGACCCCAAGACGGCCTGGCCGGTCATGGTCGAGTAATCTGCGACCGTCGGTGACGCCTTTGCCGTCGGTGTCAAGGAGAACAACCGCCGCGGCGCGCTAGGGAGGCAGGACCAGGTGGTCGCAAGGAGTTCGGAGGTACGGCGCTCGGCCGTACGGCACAGCGCTTCCCCGGGGGCCGGTGGACGCCGGCGGCGTGGTGCTGGTCGAATCGCCGGGCTCGGTCTCGGCGCGGCGGCGCTGCTGGTCTCGCTCACCGGCTGTGACGTCGGCAAGACGTTCGGCGGGTTCGGCTGGCCGCAGGGCGGCATCACGCCCGAGTCGCACCGCATGTACGACCTGTGGATCGCGTCCTGCATCGCGGCGCTCGCCGTCGGCGTGTTCGTGTGGGGCCTGATCTTCTGGTGCGTGGTCCGCTACCGCAAGCGCGGCAACGAGCTGCCGGTGCAGACCCGCTACAACCTGCCGATGGAGTTCCTCTACACCATCGCGCCGATCCTCGTGGTCTCCGTGCTCTTCTACTACACGGCGGTCGTGCAGACCGACGTGAACAAGGAGTCGAAGAACCCGGACGTCACCGTCGAGGTCGTCGCGTTCAAGTGGAACTGGCAGTTCAACTACCGCGACGGTCAGGGCCCGGAGGCCAACACCGTCGCCTCGGTGCTCGGCACCAGCGAGGTCATCCCGGTGCTGGTGCTGCCCAGCGGCCGCTCGATCCGCTTCGAGGAGACCAGCCGCGACGTCATCCACTCGTTCTGGGTGCCGGAGCTGCTGTTCAAGCGGGACGTCATGCCGGGCAACGTGCGCAACACGTTCGAGGTCTCCAGCATCGACCAGGAGGGCGCGTTCGTCGGCCGCTGCGCCGAGCTGTGCGGCAGCTACCACGCCTTCATGAACTTCGAACTGCGGGTCGTGTCGCCGGAGAAGTACGACCAGTTCCTGGCGGCCAAGAAGGCCGGCAAGTCGACCCAGGAGGCGCTCGGCGAGATCGGTGAGCCGGAGTACGCCACCGAGACGAAGCCGTTCGACACCCGGCGCGACGTGAACAACTTCAACCCGTCCGACGCGTCGGCCGGCGCGGGAAGCTGAGGGGTTCGGCATGAAGACCGAGTGGAAGATCTTCCTGACCATCGCCACGTTCCTCCTCGGCGCGACGATCCTCTACGGCGCCTGGACGTACGCCGACAGCGGCGGCCACGTCGAGTGGATCGGCACTGTGGCGCTGCTGCTGTCCTTCCTGCTCTGCGCCATGTGCGGCGGCTTCTTCTGGTTCGTCTCCCGCCGTATCGACCTGCGCCCCGAGGACCGGCCGGACGGCGAGATCGCCGACGGCGCCGGTGAGGTCGGCTTCTTCAGCCCGGGTAGCTACTGGCCGTTCGGGCTGGCGCTGGCCGCCGCGATCGCCGGTCTCGGCCTGGTGTTCTGGCAGTTCTGGCTGCTGGGACTGGGCCTGGTGGCGGTCGTCCTCGCCACCTGCGGGCTGCTGTTCGAGTACTACTCGGGCACCCGCCGCACCGCCGAGCACTGACCCGAAGCACAGTCGCAGGCCCGCACCCCCTCCCGGGGTAGCGGGCCTGTCGCTTTCCCCGTGCCTGCCCCGCGCGCCGTCCCCGCGCGCTGCCTGCGTCGATCATGAAGTTGACGGCACCGGCGGTCCCTTTTGTCCCCGCCAACTTCATGGTCACCGCCTGATGCGGTCAGCCTGGCGCTCTCCCGCTCACCTCCGACGCGCACTGCCTGGCTCACGCTGCGCTGTTCCATTCGCCGAAGAGCACCGTTCCACTCACCAGGACCACACGAGATCTTGGAAGGAAACGGCCTCCATGAGGGCCGTTTCCTTCCAAGATCTCGCCGCGCGCCGTGGCCCGAAGGGGCACGGCGCGGCTCGGGAGGAGCGTGGGCGGCTCGGGAAGGGCGAAGACGGGCGCCGAAGGGGTGGAGGTCAGGCGGCCTGGGGGTGGGATGGGCGGCGGGAAGCGCGGCGGCTCGCCAGGCGGGTCTCGCGGAACGTGAACGTGGCGATCACCACTGCCGCGCCGCAACCGGTGCAGATCAGCTCCGGGCAGTCGGCGCCGTGCCCGTCGCCGCACGGCGGCGCCTCGAACAGCACGACGCCCTCGCAGGTGTCACAGTGCAGCTCGCGGTCAGACACGGGTGGCTCCTCTCGCTCCGGGCATCGGCCGGGGCGGGAAGCCGCCGGTCGGTGGACCGAAGACCGAAAACGGATAGACCGAAAACGGAGAATAACTCCCGTGTAGTTTGGCACGCGGGTACGACAACAACGGCATCAGGCCGCGCGTGCCACCTCGAGCCAGCGGTCCAGCGCTGCCGCCGCGGCACCGGAGTCGACCGCCTCGGCGGCCCGGTCCAGGTTGGCCCGCAGCACCTCGTGCAGATCGCCGTCGAGCGGCCCCTGGGTGGCAAGCGCGACGGCGGCGTTGACCAGCACCGCGTCCCGTACCGGCCCGGTCTCGCCGGCGAGCAGGCGCCGGACCACGTCGGCGTTGTAGACCGCGTCCCCGCCGCGCAGGTCGGCCAGGGTGGCCCGGGGCACACCGAGGTCCGTAGCGTCCAGCACGGCCTCCGTGACGGTGCCCTGCTGCGCCACCCAGACCCGGGTGGGGGCGCCGGTGCTGAACTCGTCCAGGCCGTCCTCGCCGCGTACCACGATCGCGGAGTCACCCCGGGCCGCGAACACGGCGGCCATCACCGGGGCCATCCGCTTGTCGAAGCAGCCCACCGCGCCCGCACGGGGCCGCGCCGGGTTGGTCAGCGGGCCGAGGAAGTTGAACGCGGTGGGTACGCCGATCTCGCGCCGGACCGGGCCGGTGTGGCGCATGCCGGGGTGGAAGCGGGCGGCGAAGCAGAAGCCGATGCCGGCCTCGGTCACGCAGCGGGCCACCTGCTCGGGTGCCAGGTCGAGGGGTACGCCGAGCTGCTCCAGCACGTCGGCGGTGCCACACGAGGAGGAGGCGGCCCGGTTGCCGTGCTTGACCACGCGGACCCCGGCCCCGGCGACCACCAGCGCGGCCATGGTGGAGATGTTCACCGTGTGGGCGAGGTCGCCGCCGGTGCCGACCACGTCCAGCGCGCTCGCGCGTACGTCCTCGGGCAGGTGCACCGGCACCGCGCGGGTCAGCATGGTCTCGACCAGGCCGCCCAGCTCGGCGGGGGTCTCACCCTTGGTGCGCAGCGCCACGGCGAACCCGGCGATCTGCGCCGGGGTGGCCGAGCCGGCCATGATCTCGCCCATCGCCCACGCGGTGTCGGCGGTGGAGAGCTCCTCGCCGCGCAGCAGCGCGTTGAGCAGAAGCGGCCAGGTCCGTTCGCCCATGACGGGCCTCCCGAGCGGCGTGAGGAATGCGGTTGGGGCGCGCCACGGCCGCGTCGCCGTGGCGCGCGAAGACCGGCGGGGTCAGGCTGCGGCGTGGGTGCGGCGCAGCAGCTCCGCCACGGTGCTGCCGGCGACCACCGGGTCCAGCGGGTGGGTCAGCGTGGCGTCGACCTCGGCGTACGCGGCCAGCCAGCGGTCGGCGGCGCGGGCGAGCACCACGCAGGTGGGCGGCGCGTCGTCCCGGTCGTCCTTGATCTGGCGGGCGATGCCGATGCCGCCGCCCGGGGTCGCCTCGCCGTCGAGCAGGAGCAGGTCGATCTCGTAGTCGTCGACCAGCCGGATGCAGGCGTTGTAGTCGTCGGCCTCGACGAACTCGATCTCGAGCCCGGGCGCCGGCCGGGTGCCCACGGCGAGCCGCATCCGGTCGCGGACCTTCGGGTCGTCGCTGTAGAGCAGGACGGTGCAAAGACGATCGCTCATCGTGACGTGGCTCCCACCTCGTAGCTGCCCGCTGATCGTAGCGGTCGTCACATCCGGGCTGTCGCCCCGCCCGGCGGGCTCGGGGCGTACCCCGGAACGGGCCGTCAGGCGCTCGTCTCCGCGGCGCGCTGGCGGGCCTCCTGGCGGTCCAGCTCGCGGTCGAGCCGCCGGGCCTCGCGCTCGGACTGCTTGACCCACTGGACGACCAGGACGGCGAGCATGGTGACGCTGACGAACTCGCCGCCGGCCCACAGGATCCCGCCCGCGACCACCTGGTCGTTCCAGGGGTCGGACCAGGACAGGTTGAGCGACGGGTACCAGTCGCCGCCGAACAGCGTGGTGCTCTGCATGATGGTCAGGCCGAGGACGGTGTGGAACGGCACCGAGAGCAGCATGAGCAGCGCGCGGCCCGGGTACGGCCAGCGGCCGGGCAGCGGGTCGAGGCCGAGCAGCGGCCAGAAGAAGACGCAGCCGGTGGCGATGAAGTGCGCGTGGACCAGCTCGTGCGCCCACTCGTGGCGCAGGGTGAACTCGTAGAGGTCGGTGAAGTACAGCGCGAACGGGTTCACCACGAAGATGGCGAACGCCACAAGCGGGAAGCTGTAGATCCGGATCACCTTGCTGTGCACGATCGCGAGCAGCCGCTTGCGGGGCCGTGCCGGCAGCGTGCGCAGCGCCAGCGTCATCGGGGCGCCGAGCGCCAGGAAGATCGGCGCGATCATGGACAGCACCATGTGCTGCACCATGTGCACCGAGAGCAGCGCGGTGTCGTACGCGCCGAGGCCGGTGAGCGTGACCAGGGCGATGCCGCCGAGGCCCGGGCCGAGGAACGACACGGTACGGATGACCGGCCAGCGGTCGCCGCGCAGCCGCAGCCGGTGCACCCCGTAGAGGTAGAGGCCGGCGGCCAGGACGATGCCCAGCGTGAGCCAGCTGTCCAGCCGGGTCTCCGTGAACACCCGGGTCACGGTGAACGGCGGCGGGGCGCCCTCGCCTCCCGCCGCCAGCGTCGCCGGAACAGCCGAGGTGACGGCGCGGATCTGATCGACGTGCAGCACGCTTTTCAGGGTAGGTCAGGCGAAGCGGACCACCACGATCGGGCCACGGAAGGGCCGGGTTTGCCACCCCGCTGATCGTCGGTCCCGGTCAGGGGCAATAATGACCGCGTGACTGCGGCCCCAGCCATTGACAAGAGCCGGATCCACTCCCTGACCCGACCCAACATGGTCAGCGTCGGGACGATCGTGTGGCTCTCCAGCGAACTCATGTTCTTCGCGGCGCTGTTCGCGATGTACTTCTCCATCCGCGCGGCGGCGCCGGAGCAGTGGGAGAAGCACACCGAGGTGCTGAACATCCCGTACGCGACCACGTTCACGGTGATCCTGGTGCTCTCCTCGATCACCTGCCAGATCGGCGTGTTCGCGGCCGAGCGCGGTGACGTCCACGCTCTGCGCCGGTGGTTCACGATCACCTTCGTGATGGGTCTGATCTTCGTGCTCGGTCAGCTGAACGAGTACCGGACCCTGGTGCACGAGGGTGTGAAGATCAACGAAGACGGTTACGGGTCGATGTTCTACCTCACCACCGGCTTCCACGGTCTGCACGTGACCGGCGGTCTCATCGCCTTCGTGATCTTCATGATCCGTACCACGATGGGCCGGTTCACCCCCGCCCAGGCGACCTCGGCGATCGTCGTGTCCTACTACTGGCACTTCGTGGACGTCGTGTGGATCGGGCTCTACGCCATGATCTACTGGCTCCAGTGATCTTGGCGCGTCACGAACCGCGCCGCTGCTCCGTCCCCTGAGACAAGGTCCAACCGGTTAAGGACACAGGTCATGACTTCTGACAACGACCGCCGACGCGGTCTGCTCGCGCGGCTGCGCGGGCGGCCCGTAGCGCGCAGCAGGGGCCGCCGCCGGCTGGGTGCCGCGGTCCGGCTGTTCGCCGCGCTGATGCTGGCCGGCGGTGCCTACACCGTCTTCGCCCCCGGCGTGCAGGCGCAGGACAACCCTCCGTTGACCGCCGCAGGCAACGAGGGCAAGGCGCTGTTCGACGTGAGCTGTGTGACCTGTCACGGTCGCAACGCCCAGGGCGTCGAGGGCCGCGGTCCGAGCCTGATCGGCGTCGGAGCGGCCTCGGTGGAGTTCCAGGTCAGCAGCGGTCGCATGCCGATGGCCCGGCAGGAGGCCCAGGCCATGCGCAAGCCGCCGCAGTTCACCGACGAGCAGGTGCGCCAGCTCGGGCAGTACATCCAGGAGCTCGGCGGCGGCCCGGAGGTCCCCAACGGCGACCTGCGTGAGGGCGCCAACCTGTCCACCGGTGGTGAGCTGTTCCGGATCAACTGCTCGCAGTGCCACGCCTTCAGCGGCGGCGGCGGTGCGCTGTCCTCCGGCAAGTACGCGCCGAGCCTGGCGCCGGCCAGTGACCGGCAGATCTACGCCGCGATGCTGAGCGGCCCGCAGAACATGCCGGTGTTCGGCGACAACCAGATCACGCCCGAGGAGAAGGCGGACATCATCGCCTACATCCAGGAGACGCTGAAGCACGACGGCGACCCGGGCGGCTTCAACCTGGGCCGCTACGGCCCGTCGACCGAGGGTCTCGCGATCTTCCTGGTCGGCATCGTCGCGCTGGTCTTCGCGAGCCTGTGGATCGCGGGCAAGTCGTGACCGGACGGATCAATGCTTCCAGTGCTGTGGCGCCGGCCCCCGGCGTCACCCGTAGCGAGGTGACGGCATGAGCACCCACACCGAGCACCAGGCCCAGCAGGGCCCGGAGCCGCTCGACGTGAACGACCCCCGGCTCTCCCGGTTCGACATCGTCCAGGAGGGCGCGCGGCGGGACGACATCGAGATCGTCCACTACGAGCCGCAGGTGGTCCCGGGCAGCAAGGCCGAGCGCCGGCTGACCCGCACGGTCGCCCTGATGTTCCTGCTGACCGGCGTCTTCGCGACGGCCTTCCTGGTGGTCTACATCTGGTGGCCGTGGCAGTGGGAGCCGGGTACCGGCGGCGACAAGCTCTACACGCCGCTGCTCGGCCTGACCCTCGGCCTCGCGCTGCTGGGCATCGGCTTCGGCATCCTGACCTGGGGCAAGAAGCTGCTGCCCAAGGAGGTCTCGATCCAGGACCGGCACGACCAGGCCGACGACCCGGAGGGTCGCAAGATCACCGGCGAGACCATGCTCTACCTGGCCGACGAGATGGGCGTACGCCGCCGGCCGCTGCTGGGCATCTCGCTGCTCGCCGGCCTGGCGCCGGTGGGCGCGGTGGCCGCGGCACCGCTGATCGGTGGCCTGATCGAGCAGCCGCACAAGAACAACCAGATGTTCACCACCGGCTTCCAGCCGGGCGAGGGCGGCAAGAAGATCCGGCTGATCCGTGAGGACGGCCGCCCGATCCGCCCGGCCGACGTCAGCGTCGGCGGCCAGCTGACCGTGTTCCCAGGCATCGACGGCGGCGTGAGCAACCTGCACGCCGACTCGCCCACCCTGCTCATCCACCTGCGGGAGGACGACGCGCAGAAGTCGCGCGCCGCGAACGAGCGCAAGGGCCACGGCGACTACATGTGGGGCAACTACGTCGCGTTCTCCAAGATCTGCACGCACGCGGGCTGCCCGGCCAGCCTCTACGAGCAGCAGACCAACCGCCTGCTCTGCCCCTGCCACCAGTCGCAGTTCCTCATCACCGACAACGCCAAGCCGATCTTCGGCCCGGCGAACCGGCCGCTGCCGCAGCTGCCGATCGAGGTGGACGAGGAGGGCTTCTTCGTGGCGAAGTCCGACTACACCGAGACCATCGGTCCCGACTTCTGGGAGCGGCCATGAAGCGCCGAAAGTTTGATGCGGCCGCGCTGCCGGCCAAGAGCGCGCGGGCGGTGGACGACCGCTTCCAGGTGGCCACGCCCCTGCGCAAGCTGCTGAACAAGGTCTTCCCCGACCACTGGTCCTTCCTGCTCGGCGAGATCGCGCTGTTCTCGTTCATCGTCCTGCTGCTCACCGGCGTCTTCCTGACGTTCTTCTTCGAGCCGGCTATGACCGAGGTCATCTACAACGGCAGCTACGCGCCGCTGCGGGGCACCCCGATGTCGGCCGCCTACGCCTCCAGCCTGGACATCTCGTTCGATGTCCGGGGTGGTCTGATCATGCGGCAGATGCACCACTGGTCGGCCCTGCTGTTCATGGCCGCCATCGTGGTCCACATGCTGCGGGTCTTCTTCACCGGCGCGTTCCGCAAGCCGCGTGAGACCAACTGGATCATCGGCTCGCTGCTGTTCTGGGTCGGCTTCCTGGCCGGCTTCACCGGCTACTCGCTGCCGGACGACGGCCTGTCCGGCACCGGTCTGCGGATCGCCTCCGCGATCATCCTGTCGATCCCGGTGATCGGCTCCTGGGTCAGCTCGTCGATCTTCGGCGGGGAGTTCCCCGGCACCATCATCATCAGCCGCTTCTTCATCGCCCACGTGCTGCTCGTCCCGGGTCTGCTGGTGGCGCTGATCAGCGTGCACCTCGGCCTGGTGTTCAAGCAGAAGCACACCCAGTGGCCCGGCCCCGGCCGGACCAACTCCAACGTGGTCGGCGAGCGGATGTTCCCGCGCTACGCGCTCAAGCAGGGCGGCTTCTTCATGGTCGTCTTCGGCGTGATCGCGCTGATGGGTGGCCTGTTCCAGATCAACCCGATCTGGCTGTTCGGCCCGTACGAGGCGTGGGTGGTCTCGGCCGCCAGCCAGCCCGACTGGTACGTCATGTTCCTCGACGGCTCGACCCGGCTCATGCCGGGCTGGGAGATCCACATCCCGATCGGCAACGGGTACGTCATCCCACCGTTGTTCTGGCCGACTGTGGTGCTACCCGGAATCCTGGTCGGCCTGTCGACGATGTATCCGTTCCTGGAGGCGCGCCGCCTCAAGGACTACAAGCACCACAACCTGCTCCAGCGGCCCCGGGACGTTCCGGCCCGGACCGCCGTGGGCGCCATGGCGCTCGCCTTCTACATCGTGCTGACCCTCTCCGGCGCCAACGACGTCATCGCGGACAAGTTCCACATCAGCCTGAACGCGATGACCTGGGCCGGCCGGATCGGCCTGCTGATCCTGCCGCCGATCGCGTACTACGTCACGTACCGGATCTGCCTGGGTCTGCAGCAGCACGACCGGGAGGTGCTGGCGCACGGCGTGGAGACCGGCATCATCAAGCGGCTGCCCGACGGCCGGTTCGTCGAGGTCCACCAGCCGCTCACCTCGGCCGACGGCCACGACGGTCACCCGCCGGCGCTGGACTACGTCGGCTGGGTGGTGCCGAAGAAGATGAACCGGCTCGGTGCCCTCGGCCCGGCGATCCGGGGCTTCTTCTACCCGATCGAGAAGCCGGCCGAGGCGCCGGTCTCGCCGGGGCACCCGCCGGTCGAGGCCCGGCCGGAGCGGGAGGAGATCGGCAGCGGCGAGAGCCGTCGCTGACCTCCCCGTACGACTGACAGTGGCGCCCGCCGGATCATCCGGCGGGCGCCACTGCCGTTTCCGCCCGGTCGTCCCGTTCCCTCCCGCGCACGCCGGGAGGCCGGTGCGCGGACGGCCGTCGCCCCCGACACGGACGGGTGGAATCGCAGGAATAACCCCGGTCAGCCGGGTATCCGTGCGGTCCGACGTCTCATGGGGGAGGAACGAATGTTGGGAATCAAACGCCTGGGCCTGCTGGCCGCGCTGGTGGTCGTGGGGCTGGCGCCCGCCGCCGCGTCGCAGGCTGCGGCGCAGCCGTCGACGCAGGACACGCAGTACCTGCAGGCGGTGCACCAGGTCAACCTGTTCGAGATCACCGCCGGTAACCTGGCCCAGCAGAAGGGTCAGAACCAGCAGGTCAAGGACCTGGGCAAGATGTTCGTGACGGACCACACCCAGCTGGACCAGACGGTGCAGTCGACCGCGCAGCAGCTCAACGTGCAGTTGCCGGCCGACCCGACCGCCGACCAGCAGAAGGTCCTGGACAAGCTGAACAACCTCAGCGGGGCCGAGTTCGACAAGGCGTGGGTGACCGCGCAGCTCGCCGGCCACGTCCAGGCGATCCAGGCCACCCAGACCGAGATCTCGCAGGGCTCGGAGCAGTCGGTGGTGCAGATCGCGCAGGACGCGCTGCCGGTCCTCCAGGCGCACTACGACGCGCTCGTGGCCCTGGCCCAGACCTTGGGCGTCCCGGTTCCGCAGACCAGCGCCAGCGGCACGCCCAGCCCGGGCGGCACCACGTCCCCGGGTGGCACCGAGTCGCCGGCTCCGGGCGGCACCGAGACCGAGGAGCCCGCTCCGGGCACCACGGAGACCCCGGTGCCCAGCCAGAGCTGACGTACCGCACGGTCCACGGTGGCCGGTCCGCCCGCGAGGGTGGGCCGGTCACCGGCTCGTGTCAGTCGGCGTTCGCCAGCCCGATCGCGAACGCCTCCTCCAGGTCGTGCTGGGAGTAGGCGCGGAACGCGATGTGCGACTCGGTGTTCAGCACGCCCGGCACCTTCGAGATGCTGCCGGCGATGACCTGGGCGATCTGCTCGAACTCCCGGACCCGGACCATGGCGATCAGGTCGACGTGCCCCGCCACCGAGTAGACCTCGCTGACGCCGGGCAGGTTGGCCAGGGTCTCGGCCACCTCGGGGATGGAGTCGGTGGCGCAGTCGATCAGCACGATCGCGGTGATCACGGGACGGTTCTCCGTTCGTCGGCGACGAGGCCCATGCTAGAGCCCGCGCCCCTCACCGCGCCGCCGGGACGGTCAGGTCGTCACCGGCCCGGATCACCTCGCGCAGGCGTTCCCCGGCCGCGACGCTCGCGCCGGGCCACACCACCGACCGGTCCACGTCGCCGTGCACCAGCGCCCCGGCGCCGACCACCGAGCCGGTGACCCGGCCGGTCACCGTCGCCGCCGGGTCCACCAGCCCGTCCGGGCCGGCCGCGTGCAGGTTGGCGGCCAGGTAGTCGGCCGGGGTGCCGGTGTCGTAGAACGTGCCTCGGTAGGGCACGACGGTGAGCGCCCCGGCGGCCTCCGCGGGCCGCCACACCGCCCGGACCAGGTCGCCGAACGTGGCCGGCAGGTCGCGGACCAGCCGCCACGGCAGCAGCGAGAAACCCACGAACTCGTGGCCGTCGAAGGTTCCGGGGGCGTGCGGGTCGTCGGCGGGCCGGCCGAGCAGGCGTACGCCGTGCCCGTCCCACCCGTCCAGCAGCGCGGCGATGTCCGGGCCGGGCGGGGCCTGCGGGTCGGACAGGTACGCGTCGGCGTTGCCGACCAGCACGCCCCGGCCGTCGATCCAGTCCCGCAGCCGGCCCACGCCCCCGGCGGTGCCCAGCGGGGCGTCCGGCTCGACCGACAGGTGGGCCCGTCCGCCGACCCGCGCGACCACCTGGTCGCCCAGGTAGCAGGCGTTCACCGCGACCCGCTCCGGGCCGGTCAGACCCAGCCCGGCCAGCCGGGCCAGCGCCCGGTCCAGCAACGGGACGTTCCCGACCGGGCAGAGCGCCTTGGGTACCCGCTCGGTGAGCGGGCGCAGCCGGGTGCCCTCACCCGCTGCAAGCACCACCGCGCACACCTCGACCCCCGGTGCCGCGGTGCCCGCGTACGGGGTGCTCACGCGGCCGGTGGGTGTTCGCCGGCGCGCGGGCCGATGCCGTAGTAGCCGAGCAGGTTGGCGGTGGCGCGGCTGAGCCGGGGCAGGTCGTCGAGCGGATGGAAGGCGGCCTCGAACACCTCGGCGCCGTCCACCTTCAGCTCGGTGGTCGACGCCGGCACCTCGGCCTCGAAGACGACGTCGACCCAGCCCTTGGCGTGCACCACCGCGTTCGGCACCGCCGGGCGCAGCGCGTCGGGGGACAGGCGGACGCCTGATTCCTCGTACAGCTCGCGGGCGGCGCCCACCACCGGGGCCTCGCCGCGTTGCAGCAGCCCGGCCGGGAGCGTCCAGCTGTAGCCGGGCGGCTGGCGCAGCAGCAGGATCCGGCCCGCGCCGGTGGCCTCCGTGTCCTTGACCAGCGTGACCGCGCCGACGACGTACTTCGGTACGGCCAGCCGGACCAGCCGCCGCCGCAGCGGGACCGGAAGCCGGTAGAAGATCTGGTAGCCGAGGGCCCGTCCGGTGGCACGCGCGCGGGGGATCATGTCGTCCAGGCTAGTGGTCCCGGCGCGGACCGGCTCCGTCTACTGCCTGTGGTCGACCAGATCGATCAACTGCTGGACCACCGTGTCCGGCTCGACGGTGCGGTCGAAGACCGCCACCAGCAGCGTCTCCAGGTCGGGGTAGCCCAGTTCCTCGGACAGCCGCAGCAGCGGCAGGTCGCTGGCCAGGCCCCGGTTGTGCTTGCGCAACGCCAGGCCGATCGAGGCCCGGCCGAGCCGGACCTTGTCGGCGATCGAGATGCCCGGCTCGGTGTGCTCGGCGAACCAGCGGTTGATCTGCATCTGGGCGTGCGGGGACTTCACGAAGCCCAGCCACTCCCGGCGCGGGCCGCGCGGGGCCACGTCCGCCTCGAAGCCGCTCTCCGCGTCGTTCTCGGTGAAGATCTCCACCACGTCGCCCTCCTCCAGTTCCGAGGAGAGCGGTGCCAGCCGGCCGTTGATCCGGGCGGCCAGGCAGTGGTCGCCGCGCTCGGTGCCCAGCTCGTACGCGAGGTCGACCGGCGTGGCCCCGGCCGGCAGCACGACCTGCCGCCCGTCGGCCACCACCTGGATCTGCGCCTCGGACAGGTCGCAGCGCAGCGACTCCATGAACTGGGTCGGGTCGACCGTCTCCTGCTCCCAGTCGAGCACCCGGCGCAGCCAGGCCAGCTCGTCCGCCCGGTCGGCGCCCCGGCCCGCGGCCCGGGGGAACCGGTAGTGGGCGGCTACGCCGTACTCCGCGGAGCGGTGCATCTCGGTGGTGCGGATCAGCACCTCGACGGTGCGGTCCTGCGGGCCGCAGACACTCGTGTGCAGGGATCGGTAGAGGTTGTTCTTCGGGGAGGCGATGAAGTCCTTGAACCGGCCCGGCACCGGCCGCCACAGCCCGTGCACGGCGCCCAGAGCGGCGTAACAGTCGGTCGCCGGACCGTCCACCACGATCGCGATGCGGGGCAGGTCGAACGGGGCGGCGTGGTCGCCGGCGACGGTGTCCTTCCAGATCGAGTAGAGGTGCCGGGGGCGGGGGGAGACGTCGGCGTCGACCCGGTTGCGGCGCAACGCCGCCCGGGTGCGCGCCACCACGTCGGCCAGGTAGGCGTCCCAGCCGGGCCGGTCGTGCACGAACCGGGCGATCCGCGCGTGCTCCTCCGGCCGCAGGTGCAGCAGCACCACGTCGTCCAGTTCGCGTTTGAGGGTCTGGATGCCCAGCCGGTCGCAGAGCGGGACCAGCACCTCCTGGGTCTTGCGGGCGATCCGCTCCCGGGAGGCGGCCGAGCGTACGCCGAGCGTCCGCATGTTGTGCAGCCGGTCCGCCAGCTTGATCACCAGCACCCGGACGTCCTTGCCGGCCGCCACGATCATCTTGCGGACGGTCTCCGCCTCGGCGGCCTTGCCGTAGAACGCCTTGTCGAACTTGGTCACGCCGTCGACCAGGTGGGCGACCTCGCGGCCGAAGTCCTCCTGGAGCGCCTGGAGCGTGTAGCGGGTGTCCTCCACCGTGTCGTGCAGCAGCGCGGCGACCAGCGTGATGGTGTCCATGCCGAGGTCGGCGCAGATCTGCGCCACCGCCAGCGGGTGGGTGATGTACGGCTCGCCGCTCTTGCGGAACTGGCCGCGGTGCATGTTCTCGGCGATCGTGTAGGCCCGGCGCAGTACCGAGGCGTCGGCGCTCGCGTGGATGCCGCGATGGGCGCGGACCAGTGTGGTGACCGGGTCGCCGTCGGCAGTGGGCCAGGTGAGCAGGGAACGCAGGCGGCGGGTGAGCGGTAGTTCGCCCTGGGCAGGGAGCGCGCCACCCAGGGCGGCGCCGTGTCCGGCGTCGACGTCCACCTGGGACACCTCCTCACCCCGGCCCTCGGCCACCGGGGACCGGCGGCCGGGAGCAGAGCCCGCGAATCGGGCAGGTCTGCACTCCTTTAACAGACTAAGGGAGTCGAGGTAGTCCGATCGGTCAGTTGGTCATGAGCGTTCGGTCGAGAGTTTGGCGGATCCGCCGTTCTCCGCCTTCGTCAGCAGGTCGCGGAAACGCCCCGCGCCGGCCACCGGCGAGGCCCACCCGTCTGTCGTCTCGACCAGCCGGGTCTCCGGTCGTTCCAACCAGGACAGGATCCGCTCGGTCTCCTCGGCGGTGGCGGCCGGCACCGGGCCGTGCCCGGGCAGCACCGTCTCGGCGGTGGCCCGGATCGCCGCGATCGTGGGTCGCGGATGGACACCCGGCGGGGACACCCCGGCCCCGGCGAGCCGGCCGTGCCGCACCAGCGCCAGCTCCCAGCCACCCCGGGCGGCCGGGCGGGCGGCGGCCAGCTCGGCGATGCCGGTCAACGCGGCCAGCCGCTGCATCCGGACCGCCGCGCGCAGCACCGCCACCAGCCGGCCGCGCACCACCGCCGCCTCCTCGTACCGCCGGGCGGCCGACAGCACCTCGATGCGGGCGAGCAGCGCGTCCACCACCACACCGGGGTCGTCGCTGGTGGCGGTGCGGAACGGGGTCGCCGCCGTGTCGTCGTACTCCTCGGGGGTGATCCGGTGCTCGCAGGGCGCCGGGCAGCGACCCAGCTCGGCCAGCGCGCAGGCCGGCATGGTGGTGCGCCGGGAGAGCCGGTGCGTGCACTGCCGCAGCGGCACCGCGTCGTGGAAGCCGGCGGCGGCCAGCTCCGCCGCCTGCCGGGACCGGAACGGCCCCAGGTAGGCGGTGTCGGTGGGCGCGATGTCGCGCACGATCGACAACCGGGGGTACGCCTCGTCGGTGAGCTTCAGCCACACCTGGCGCTCCGGATACTTCGACCGGCGGTTGTACGGCGGCGCGTGCGCCGCGATCAGCCGCAGCTCGCGGACCTCGGCCTCCAGCGAGTGGGCGCACTCGACCGCCTCCACCCGCTCGGCGGCGGCGAGCATCTCGGAGATCCGGGCCCGCTTCTCCGCGGCGGTGAAGTAGCTGCGGACCCGGGTGGCGATGTCACCGGACGTGCCGACGTAGAGCGGCCGGTCGTCGGCGGCCCGGAAGATGTAGACGCCCGGCACCTTCGGCAGCCCGTCGGCGAGGTGCCGCTTGCGGCGCTGGGTGGGGGTGACCGCGCGGGCGAACTCGATCGCCTCGCCGACCGTGCCGACCCGGTGCCCACCGAGGCGGCCGATCAGCCCGTGCAGCACGTCGACGGTGGCCTTGGCGTCGTCGAGCGCCCGGTGGGTGGGCTGGGTCGCGGTGCGGAAGTAGGCGGCGAGCGTGCCCAGCTTGCGGTTGGGCACCTCGTCGCGGGTGAGCACCCGCCGGGCCAGCGCGGCCGTGTCCAGCACGCGGGGGTTGGGCCAGCGGTAGCCGTGCTTCGCGCAGGCCGCCTTGAGGAAGCCCACGTCGTACGGCGCGTTGTGGGCGACGAGCACGGCGTCGCTGATGAACTCCAGGAAGCTCGGGAGCACCTGCTCGATCGGCGGGGCGGGCAGCAGCATGGCCTGGGTGATGCCGGTGAGCACGGTGATGAACGGCGGGATCGGCACGCCCGGGTTGACGAGCGTGGCGAGCACGCCCAGCTCCTCGCCGCCGCGCACCTTCACCGCGCCGATTTCGGTGATCCCGCCGCCGTCCGGAGCGCCGCCGGTGGTCTCCAGGTCGACCACCACGAAGGTGGTCGCGTAGAGCGGCAGCGCCGGGTCGACGCCGCTGCCCGCCGGGTCCAGGCCGGCCAGCGACTCCTGGACGTACTCCGCTCGTGTCACCCGCGGGACGCTAGCGGCACGGTCCGACACTCCCGTCACTGCGGCCCCAGGAGATACCACGGGGGTACGATGAGAGATCGGCTCACTCACCGGGCGGTGGGCCCGTTCGGGGTGGGAGACTTGCCTCATGCCCCTCAGCGAGCCGTACGACGACCACTCCTCCGTGGAGGAGCCGGTGGTCGGCGTGCCCGCCGATGAGGACGCGCCACCGGCGATCGAGCCCGAGCCGGTGCTGCCCGAGCCGGTCCGGCAACGGATCGTCACGCTGACCGCCGCCGTGCTGCCCGGCCTGCCCGCCGACGAGGTGCCGGTGCCGCTGCGGCGGGTCGCCAAGTTCGCCCCCAACCGTCGTGCCCGCCTCGGCGCGCCCGCGATCGCCGCCCAGCTCACCGCCGACCCGCTGTTCCGGCAGCGGATCACCGCCCGGGTGCTCGCCGACGCCGGCGACCTCGGTGCGGCGGTGGTCGACGGCACCGCACCGGCCGCCGCCGACCCGGTCGAGGTGGCCGCCCTGGCCTACCTGGCCCGGCCCCGCGGCTGGCGGGACCTGATCGAGGCCAGCGGCGAGGCGGTACGCGCCGAGGCGGACAGCGCGGTCGTGGCCGAACTGGTCCGCGAGGCCGAACAGCGGGCCGCCCGCGCCGAGCACGACCGCGCGGTGGCCCGGGTCGAGGCGGAGAAGCTGCGCGACGAGCTGGCCCGGGTCCGGGAGGAGCTGGGTCAGCTCCGCGAGGAGGCCCGCCAGCTGACCCGTACCCTGCGGGAGACCCAGGCCCGCGAGCGCAAGGCCACCGAGATGCTCGCCACCGAGCGGGGACGGGCGGCCCGTGCCGCCGCCGACGCGGACGCCGAGCTGCGCCGCGCCCGGGCCCGGCTGGCCGAGGCGGAGGCCGCCGCAGGCGTGGCCCGGGCCAGCGCCAAGGAGGCCCGCTCGGTCGACGACGCGCGGCTGTGGCTGCTGCTGGAGACGATCGGCCAGGCCGCCGTGGGGCTGCGCCGCGAGCTGGCGCTCGACCCGGTGGACAAGCTCCCCGCCGACTTCGTCGCCGACGCGTTCGCCGAGCAGCCGGGTGCCGCCCAGGCCGGCCCGTCGACGCGGGCCCGTGACACCGACGACCCGGCCCGCCTCGACCAGTTGCTCGCGCTGCCGCGGGCGCACCTCGTCGTGGACGGCTACAACGTGACGAAGCGAGGCTTCGGCGAGATGTCGCTGGAGCAGCAGCGCAAGCGGCTGATCACCGGGCTGGGCGGGATCGCCGCGCAGACCGGGGACGAGGTCACAGTCGTGTTCGACGGCGCCGAGCGGATCCACGGACTGCCCCCGGCGCCGCGCGGCGTGCGGGTGCTGTTCTCCCGCAAGGGCGAGACCGCCGACGAGCTGATCCGCCGGCTGGTCCGCGCCGAGCCGGCCGGCCGGCCGGTGGTGGTGGTCTCCTCGGACCGCGAGGTCGCCGACGGGGTACGCCGGCACGGTGCGTACCCGCTGGGCGCCGACTCGCTGCTGCGGCGCCTGGCCCGGTCCTGAGCCTTCTCTCTCCCCCTTGATCGACTCCAGATCGGGGGAGTGGTGGGGTCGGACGCGTGCTGATCGCGCCACTTCGGCGTACTGGTTCTGCTTCGCGGCGGCTGCTGCCTCGTTGTCCGGTTCTGTCGTACCGGGGCGTTAGCGTCCTGGTGACCGACGGTGGTGGTTCCTTCCCCGAGCGCCACCGGCGACCCGTCAGGAGGCGTTGATGCTGATCGACTGCGACACCTGCGGCAACCGCGGCGCCGGCTGCTCCGGCTGCCTGGTGACCGCACTGCTCGACTCCGACCCGGCCGACCTGGGCCCGGCCGAGCACCGGGCGATCGAGGTGTTCGCGCGGGCCGGCTTCGAGGTGGACGTGCTGCCGTCGGCGCCCGCCGAGGCGCCGGCGCCGATGCCCCGCCGCCCCGGCCGTCGTTGCCGGGTCGCCTGACGCTGCCCGCTGCCCGCCGGCTTCCGCCTGCCGCTGAAGGAGGGCCGCCCCGGGGTGCTCGAGGCGTTCGTCGGGATCACCCCGTCCACCTTCTCGTCCCCAGCCCGGCAAGGGCCATCGATCTTGGAGTTGTGGTGCCCAGGATGTCCGAGTAGTCACGTTTGTCAGCCGCCACAACTCCAAGATCGGCGCGCGGGTGAGCTGGGGCCGCGCGCGCGGGGCGGGGCGGGCGGGACCGCGTGGCGGGCACGGCGGTCCCGCTTGCGCGGCCGGGCAATAGGATGAGCGGTCACGGCGGGAGGGGGCGGGATGACGCGGACCGGGCACGACGGCGGGATGGGGCGGTGACCCCGCGCGCCTGGGCGCTGCTGACCCTGGGCGGCCTGGTGGTCGCGCTGCTCGTGGCGGTGGTGCTGCTGGTGCCGTGGAGCCGCCCGCCGGCGCCCCGCGCCGACCAGCTCGCGGCACTGCGTGACCTCCCGGCCGAGCAGGTGACCCGGGGCCGGGCCTTCCACGGCGCGCTGCGCCCGGCGGCCTGGTCGGCGCTTGCGGTCGGGCTGGTGGTGGCGTTGCTGCTCGGGCTGACCCCGCTGGGCGGGCGCCTGGTCGAACTGGTCGGCCGGCCCTTCGGCGGGCACTGGGTCGCGCAGGCAGTGCTCGGCGGGCTGGCCGTCATGTTCCTCGCCGACCTGCTCACGCTGCCGTTCGCGGCCTGGCGCCGCACCGTGCTTGTCCGCTACGGGCTGAGCACCCAGAGCTGGGGCGGCTGGGCCGTCGACCTGCTCAAGTCGTACGCGGTCAGCGCGGTGATCGGCGCGCTGGTCCTGCTCGGCTTCTACGGGGTGGTGCGGCTCGCCCCGCGCTGGTGGTGGGCGTTCGGCGCGGCCGGAGCGGCGGCCCTTGTGGTGGTGCTGTCGTTCGTGCTGCCGGTGCTGGTCGAGCCGGTGTTCAACCGGTTCACCCCGATGGAGCCGGGTCCGCTGCGCACCGAGCTGACCGCGATGGCCGCCCGGGACGGCGTGCCGGTGCGCGACGTGCTCGTCGCCGACGCGTCCCGGCGTACCAGTGCGGTGAACGCGTACGTCTCCGGGCTCGGCCCGACCCGGCGGGTGGTCGTCTACGACACGCTGCTGCGCGAGGCGGAACCGGCCGAGGTGACGAGCGTGGTCGCCCACGAGCTGGGGCACGCCAAGGACCGGGACGTGTGGACCGGCACGGTGCTCGGCGCGCTCGGCGCCGCCGCCGCCGTGGTGGCGCTCTACCTGATCGGCTCGTGGACGCCGCTGCTGCGGCTCGCCGGCGTCGACTCGATCGCCCATCCGCGGGCGTTCCCGCTGCTGATCGCGCTGGTCACGGTCGCCGGGCTGCTCGCCACCCCGGCGCAGGCGCTGGTCTCGCGCCGGATCGAGGCCCGCGCCGACGCCCACGCGCTGGCACTCACCGGCGACCCGGCGACGTTCGAGGCGATGCAGCGACGACTGGCCGGGGTCAACCTGGCCGACCCGGACCCGCCGCGCTGGGAGCGCCTCTGGTCGGCGACCCACCCGTCCACCGTGGAGCGGATGGCCGCCGCCCGCGCCTACGCCAGGGAGTCCGGCCGATGAGCCGCACCTTGCTGATCACCAACGACTTCCCGCCGCGCCCCGGCGGCATCCAGTCGTTCGTCCACAACCTCGCCGTGCGCCAGCAGCCCGGCTCGGTGGTGGTGTACGCGTCGAGCTGGCGCGGGGCGGAGAAGTTCGACGCCGACCAGCCGTTCGAGGTGGTCCGGGAGCGGACCCGGGTGCTGCTGCCCACGCCGCTGATCGCCCGGCGGGCGGCGCGGCTGGCGCGCGCGTACGACTGCGACACCGTGTGGTTCGGCGCGGCGGCCCCGCTGGGGCTGCTCGCCGCTGGCCTGCGGCGGCGGGCCGGGATCCGCCGGGCGGTGGCGCTGACCCACGGGCACGAGGTCGGCTGGGCGGCGCTCCCAGGCGCCCGGTCGGCGCTGCGCCGGATCGGGCGGGGCGTGGACGTGACCACCTACCTCGGCGAGTACACCAGGGCGCGGCTGGCCCGCGTGCTGGACGGGCTGACCGAGCTGCGGCGGCTCGCGCCCGGCGTGGACGTGGACACCTACCACCCGGACGTCGACGGCGGGCGCGTCCGGTCGCGGCTCGGGCTGGCCGACCGGCCGGTGGTGGTGTGCGTGTCGCGGCTGGTGCCCCGTAAGGGCCAGGACATGCTGATCCGCGCGCTGCCGGAGATCCGCCGCCGGGTGCCCGACGCCGCGCTGCTCGTGGTGGGCGGCGGCCCGTACCGCTCGACGCTGGAGAAGCTGGCCCGGCAGACCGGGCTGGAACGCGACGTGGTCTTCACCGGCTCGGTGCCCTCGGCCGAACTGCCCGCGCACTACGCGGCCGGCGACGTCTACGCGATGCCGTGCCGCACCCGCAACCGGGGCCTGGACGTGGAGGGCCTCGGGATCGTCTACCTGGAGGCGAGCGCGACCGGGCTGCCGGTGGTGGCCGGGGACTCCGGCGGGGCCCCGGACGCGGTCCGCGAGGGGGAGACCGGGTACGTGGTCGGCGGCCGGGACGTGGCCCAGCTCGCCGACCGGGTGGCCACGCTGCTCGCCGACCGGGATCTGGCCCGGCAGTTCGGCGCGGCCGGCCGCGCCTGGGTGGAGCGGGAGTGGCGCTGGGAGACGCAGGCGCAGCGGATGGCCGCCCTGCTGGCCGGCTGACCGCATGCCAGCCGGACCAGGAGCCCGCGTGCCAGCCGGATCAGGGCACCGCGGGCCGGCCCGGTCAGGCGGCGGCCGGGTCAGGCGACGGCCGCGTCAGGAGGCCGCGTCGACGTGGGCGGGCACCCGGCCCAGGTGCGGCGCGGCCGGTCCGGGGCGGCCGAAGTGCCAGCCCTGCCCGGCGTCGCAGCCGATCGCGCGCAGCCGGTCGGCCTGGTCGGCCGTCTCCACGCCCTCGGCGGTGACCGTCAGGTCCAGCGCGTGCGCCAGCGACACGAGCGAGGCGAGGATCCGCTCGTCGGTGCCGCTGCCCGGCGCCCGCAGGCCGGTCACGAACTCGCCCGCCACCTTCAGCTCGTCGACCGGCAGGTCCCGCAGGTACGCGAGGTTGCAGTAGCCGGTGCCGAAGTCGTCGATGGCGACCCGGACACCGAGGTCGCCGAGCACCCGCAGGGCGCGCACCGGCTCGACGACGGTGCTCATCATGGTGCTCTCGGTGATCTCCAGTTGCAGCCGGTGCGGCGGCAGGCCGGTGCGCCCGAGCACGCCGCGTACCTCGGTCACCAGGTCGGTGCGGTGCAACTGCCGGACGGCGAGGTTGACGCTGACGAACGGCGCGTCGCCGTCCGCGCCGGGCCAGGTGCCCGCCTCGCGGCACGCCTCGGCCAGCACCCAGCTGCCCAGCCGGACGATCAGCCCGGTCTCCTCGGCCAGCGGGATGAAGCTGTCCGGCCGCAGCACACCCAGCTCCGGGTGCCGCCAGCGCACCAGCGCCTCCATGCCGAGCACCCGCCCGTCGCGCAACGACGTCAGCGGCTGGTAGTCGAGGTAGAACTCGCCCCGGTCCAGCGCGGCGGGGATAGCCGCGGACAGCGCGTACCGGGCCAGCTCGCGGCGGTTGCGGTCGGCGTCGAACAGCGACCAGCGGGCCCCGCCGGCGGCCTTGGCCCAGTGCAGCGTGCTGTCGGCCGCGCGCATCAGGTCCATCGGCGAGGTACCCGCGACCGGCCGCTCCACGATGCCGATGCTGGCGGACACGGTCAGCTCGTGGCCGTCGACGAGCGCCGGTTCGCGTACCGCGGCAAGGGCCGCCTCGGCGACCTTCACCGCGTCGTCGGTGCCGGCGGTACGTTCGACCAGGATCACGAACTCGTCGCCGCCGAGCCGGGCCACCAGGTGTTCGCCGAGCGCCCGGTGCAGGCGCTGGGCCACCGTCACCAGCAGCGAGTCGCCGATCTGGTGGCCGAGGGAGTCGTTCACGACCTTGAACCGGTCCAGGTCGAGGAAGCAGACGCCGACCCGGTCGGCGCCCCGTCCGGGCGCGGTGATCGCGGCGGTCAGCCGTTCGGTGAACAGCGTGCGGTTCGGCAGGCCGGTGAGCGGGTCGTGGGTGGCCTGGTGCCGGAACCGGGCCTCGCTGTCGCGCAGCGCCCGTTCCGCCTGCGCCCGGGCCATCATGGCGGCCCGGCGGATGGACTCCTGCTCGTCCAGCGTGCGGTCGCGCAGGGCGCGGGCGTACCCGGTGGCGACGGTGGCGAGCAGCCGCGCCATCCGGTCCTCGACGTCGTCGACGACCAGGTCGAGGTCGCGGACCAGGCGCAGCTGGATGACCTCGACGGTGCGGCCCAGCCCCTCCGCGGAGGCGATGTGCGCCTGCACCAGCTCCGCGCCGACCTGCTGGCCGATCCGCAGGTCGAACGGCTCGGCGCGCAGCGCCTGGGCCAGCCGGTCGGTGAGCCGTTGCAGCATCTCCTCCAGCTGCGACTGGGTCATCGGCAGGTAGCTGGTGCCGGACACCGCCTTGGCCCAGGCCCGGGCGAAAACGCCGGGCCTGCTGCGGGTCGCGTCGTCACCCACCGAGCCGCCCGACCCCGCCCATGAACACGGCCCGTTCGGCGTTCTCCGCCTGGTCGGGGGAGTCCGGCCGCCACTGCGGCACCCACACCACACCCGGGTCGACCAGCTCGAAGCCGTCGAACAGCGCGGTCATCTCGGCCCGGCTGCGGATCCAGAGCTGGCTGTCGGTACGCCGGTAGACCCGCTCCGCCTCGGCCCGCTCGCCGGTGCCGTCGCGGCCCTCCTCGCTGGCCTGGGAGAGCACCAGGTGGCTGCCGGGTGCCAGCGCCCCGCGCAGCGTCCGCAGGATCTCCTCGGGGCGGTCGGCGTCCGGGACGAAGTGCAGCACCGCCACGATCATCACGGCGACCGGCCGGGTGAAGTCCAGCAGCCGGGTGACCTCCGGGTGGGACAGGATCGCCTCCGGGTTGCGCAGGTCCTCCTGCAGCACTGTGGCGTTCTCGTTTCCGGCCAGGATCTCCTGGCTGTGCGCCACCGCCACCGGGTCCACGTCGACGTAGACCACGCGCGAGTCCCTGTCGATCCGCTGGGCGATCTCGTGCACGTTGCCGACGGTCGGGATGCCGGAGCCGATGTCGAGGAACTGGCGGATGCCGGCCTGGGCGAGGTACTGCACCGCCCGGCGCAGGAACGCGCGGTTGGCCTGCGCCATCAGCGGCGCCTCCGGCACCGCCTCCACCATCGCGCGGGCGGCCGCCCGGTCGGCCGCGAAGTTGTGCGAGCCGCCGAGGTAGTAGTCGTACATGCGGGCGACGCTGGGGCGCTCGATGTCGATCGTCTCGGGTGCCCAGTCCGGCCGCTGCATGTCCTGCCCCTCGGGTGTCGGCGACACGCGGTCGTCACCGCCGCGCGGATCACCCGGGTATTCTGCCCCTCCGCCGTCGCGCTGCAAAGACCGCCGTCACTGCGCGTCCGGCCGGTCACCGTCAGCGACCAGCCGGGACCGGAAACGCCGAGAGGCCCGCGTCCGTGGCGGACGGGGCCTCTTCGGCGGTACGTGTCAGAACTTCGGCGCGTCGGGGGCCTCCAGCAGCCCCAGCCGCAGCGCCGTCATCAGTGCCTGCGCCCGGTTGGCGGCGCCCAGCTTCTCGTAGAGCTTGGAGATGTGGGTCTTGGCGGTCGACTCGCTGACGAACAGCTGCTTGGCGATGCCGGCCACGCTCATGCCGTCGGCGAGCAGCCGCAGCACCTGGCCCTCACGGGGGGACAGCTGCGGACCGGACGGCGCCAGCCGGCGCTTCATCGCCTCGGCCAGGTCGGCCGCGGTGAACGCGCTGGGGGAGGAGGCGGCGTGCCGGGCGGCGGCCACCACCTCGTCGGCCGGGGCGGTCTTCGGCACGAATGCGCTCGCGCCCGCCTCCAGGGCACCGAAGAGCTGGTCGTCACCGGCGTACATGGTGAGCACGACGATGCCCATGGACGCGCTGGACTTGCGCAGGGCGCGGGTGGCCTCCAGGCCGCTGCCGTCGGGCAGGCGGAGGTCCATGATCACCACGTCGGGCTGGAGCGCGCCGGCCTGGCGCACGCCCTCCGCCGCGGTGGCCGCCTCGCCCACGACCTCGAACTGACGGTCGCGCTCGAACGCGTGACGCAGCCCCTTGCGGATGAGGTCGTGGTCGTCGACCAGGAGAACCTTGGTACGGGTGGCCGGTGTCGGACTGCTGGTCATCCTCGGGTTACTCCCCTTCTGCTGCTGCGGCGCTGCCGCGCACCTTATCGCGCCGGGGCGACGAACCGAGCACCACCGCCACAGTCGTCCCACTCGGCTGCCGCGGCCTGATCTCCAACCGGCCTCGGATACGTTCCGCCCTCTCGGCCATGATCGCAAGGCCATAGTGCCCGTCCGGGCGCTGGTCACCGATGCCGTGACCGTCATCCGACACTTCGATTCGGGTGTACGGGGGATCCACCTCGCACGTGACCCACAGGTTCGACGCGCCGGCGTGCTTGCGCGCGTTCGTCACCGCCTCCTGCGCGATGCGCAGCAACTCGGCCTCGGTGGCGGCGGGCAGCCGGGCGGTGGACTCGTCCAGCGACAGGTGCACCCGCAGGCCACCGGACGCGCCGACGGTGCGGGCGTACTCGGCGATGGCGGCGGCCAGGCCACCGTGCCGGTCCACCTCGCTGCGCAGCTCGAACAGGCTCAGCCGCAGCTCGGTGATCACCCGGGTGACCTCCTGGCGCAGCGTGCGCAGCGAGTCGGCGGTCTCCTCGGCGTCCTCGTGCACGGTGGCGAGCGCGTTGTCGATGCCGTACCCGACCATGACCAGTTCCTGGGCGACCCCGTCGTGGATCTCCCGGGCCAGCCGCTGCCGCTCCTCGTTCGTCGCCAGCGAGCGCACCTCGTCGAAGAGCAGCGCCGCCTCCAGCCGCAGCGCCGCCGGGCCGGTCAGCGCCGTCACCCGGGACACCACCGGCGGCGGGTACGCGGCGGCGGTGTCCGCCTCGATCACCACCAGGCCGACCGTGCGCACGCCCGCCACCAGCGGGACGATCAGCGCGGAGACCTCCCCGGAGTGCCGGGACCGGGCCTGCGAGCGGGCCGAGACGGTCGGCTGCTGGGTGGCCCAGGCGTCGGCGATGGCCGAGTCGGCGTCGAGCGTGGTCTCCCAGTCGACCCGGTCCGCGCCGATCTGCGCGAGCACCACGAGTCGGCCGCCGCCGCTGGCGGACAGCACCGCGCCCCGGTCGGTCTTGGCGACCACCCGCAGCTCCTCCAGCAGGTGCTCGGAGATGCCGCCCGGGTCCAGGGTGGCGCCGGGCAGCTGGCGGGCGACCGTACGGAGCTGGGTGAGCAGGCGGGTCGCCTCGGCGTACGGCTGGGGTTTGCCCTCGCCGCGCACCCGCATGACGCGCTGGAGCGTGCCGGCGGTGTAGAGGCCGAGCCCGGCGAGGATCAGCCACTGCGCGCAGACCGCGAGGTAGCCGACCTGGCCGAGCTGCGGCCCGCCGTCGACCTGGGTGAACGCGGCGCTGGCCAGCAGCGTCGCCGCCGCCACCGCGAGCAGCGCGGCGCCCTCGCGGAAGCGGCGGCTGAGCGCGGTGACGGTGACCGGCACGGCGAGGTACGGCAGCACCGCCGAGGCCCCCACCCCGCCGGTCACGCCGGACAGGTGGGTGTCGGCGGCGACCTGGCTGGCGGCCAGCCCGAGCACCACCACCTCGGCGAAGCGGCTGATCGGGGCGAGCAGCCGGTGTTGGGGGGCGAGCACGGCGGGCAGGCCGGCGACGCCCAGCAGCGCGATCCACCAGAGCTGGGTGGCGTCGCGGGTGGCGAACAGGGTCAGGGCGGCGACCAGCGCGAGGAGGACCGCGCGAGCCGCCGCCGCGAGGGGCTGCGTCGACGGCTGGCGGGATGTGGAGGCGGGCACGTGACGGATGGTAGTCAGCCCCGGTAGATCTCGGCGATCTCCGAGGCGTACGTCTTGTGCACGACCTGACGCTTGACCTTCAGCGACGGGGTCAGCTCGCCGGTGGTCTCGGTGAAGTCCTGCGGCAGGATCCGGAACACCTTGATCGCCTCGGCCTTGGACACCGCCTGGTTGGCCTGGTCGACCGCGGACTGCACCTCGGCGCGCAGCGCCGCGTCGTCGCGCAGCTCGGCCATGCTCGTGGTCTCCGGGCGCCCCTGCCCGGCCAGCCACTTCGGCAGCGCCTCCTCGTCGATGGTGACCAGCGCGGCGATGAACGGCTGCCGGTCGCCGACCACCACGCACTGGCTGATCAGCGGGTGCGCCCGTACCTGGTCCTCCAGCACCGCCGGGGCGACGTTCTTGCCGCCGGCGGTCACGATGATCTCCTTCTTGCGGCCGGTGATGCTCAGGTAGCCGTCGTCGTCGAGGTGCCCGAGGTCGCCGGTGCGGAACCAGCCGTCGGTGCTGATCGCCTCGGCGGTGGCCGCGTCGTTGTGCCAGTAGCCCTGGAAGACGATGTCGCCGGCGATCAGGACCTCGCCGTCGTCGTCGATCCGGATGGTGACGCCGGGCAGCGGGCGGCCGACGGTGCCGATCCGGGTGCCGGTGGGCAGGTTGGCGGCGGCGGCCGGCGAGGTCTCGGTGAGGCCGTACCCCTCGCAGATGGTCACCCCGACGCCGCGGAAGAAGTGCCCGAGCCGCGCGCCCAGCGGCGCGCCGCCGGAGATGGCGTCGCGGCACCGGCCGCCCATCGCCGCCCGCAGCTTGCGGTAGACCAGCTTGTCGAAGAGGGCGTGCTGCGCGCGCAGCCCCAGGCCCGGACCGCCGGGCAGTTCCTGCGCCTCGCTCCACGCGATGGCGACCTTCTCCGCCCGGTCGAAGATCTTGCCCTTGCCCTCGGCCTCGGCCTTCTGCCGCGCGCCGTTGTAGACCTTCTCGAAGACCCGGGGTACGGAGAGCACGAACGTCGGCTTGAAGTCCTGCAGCTCGGCGACCAGGTTCTTCGTGTCCGCGCAGTGCGACATGGTGGCCCGGGCGTGCACCACGCCGACCTGGATGAGCCGGGCGAAGGCGTGCGCGAGCGGCAGGAACAGCAGGGTGGAGGCGCCCTGGCGGAACAGGTTCGGCAGCACCGGCACCGCGTTGGCGATGTCGGAGTAGATGTTGCGGTGGGTCAGCACGCAGCCCTTGGGCCGGCCGGTGGTGCCGCTGGTGTAGATGATCGTGGCGACGTCGTCGGCCTTGAGCAGCGAGCGGCGGGTCTCCACCTCGGCCCGGTCCACCGACGCCCCGGCGGCGACCAGGTCGTCGACGGCGCCCAGGTCGATCTGCCAGACCTCGCGCAGCTCGGGCAGGCGGTCGCGGACGCCGGCGACCAGGGTGGCGTGCGCGGTGCTCTCCACCACGACGGCGACGGCGCCGGAGTCGCCGAGGATCCAGGCGGCCTGCTCGGCGCTGGACGTCTCGTAGATCGGCACGGTCACCGCGCCGGCCGCCCAGATCGCGTAGTCGAACAGGGTCCACTCGTAGCGGGTGCGGCTCATCAGGCCGACCCGGTCGCCGGGGGAGACGCCGGCGGCGATCAGGCCCTGCGCCACCGCCACGACCTCGTCGCGGAACTGGCGGCAGGTGACATCCTCACGCGCGTCCGTCCCCGCGCCGGGGCGGACGAACTGCACGGTGTCCGGGGCGACCTCGGCGTTTTCCCAGACCGGGTCGGTCAGGTTGGCCGCGTCGCCGACGGTGACGATCGGCGGGACGGAGAACTCGCGCACCTGCACTCCCTCGTGCTCTACCGGCGGGGGCCGGCCTGGTCGGCTCTGTCGAAACCTACCCGCACACCCCGGGGGGTCTGCCAGGGAGGTTGCCCGCCCGGCTGGTGGGACGCCGTCCGGCGGGTGGAGCGGGACCGGCCGGGAGCCGGCCGGGTAGCCTCCCCCCATGGCGGACTCCTCCACCCAGTCGATCATCATCGGCGCGTCACCGGACCGGGTGGCGGCCGTCATCTGCGACTTCCCGAGCTATCCCGAGTGGGCCGAGGCGGTACGCCGGGCCGAGGTGATCGAGGAGTACGAGGACGGCTACGCCAGCCAGGTCCGGTTCACGCTCGACGCGGGCGTGATGGCCGACGAGTACGTGCTGGCCTACGAGTACGCCGAGGACATCTCCCGGATCGAGTGGCACCTGGTCGCCCCGTCGAAGATGCAGCGCTCCCAGCGCGGGTCGTACGACCTGGTGGGCAACCCGGACGGGACGACCACTGTGACGTACACCCTTGAGGTGGAGCTGTCCGTGGCGATGCTCGGCATGTTCCGTCGCAAGGCCGAGAAAATGATCATGGACGCGGCGTTGAAGCAGCTCAAGCGCCGGGTAGAAGCACCCGGTGCGGCGCAGGAGACCCGACCGTCGTCCCGGTAGTCACGCTGGAGGAGCCGAACCATGGGCAACACTGATCCGGGTTCGGCCCGGGAAGAGGCCGAGCGCCTCGTCGCCACCCTGCTCGCCGGCGCGAAGATGGCCGCCGCCGCGCCCGGATCCGGCGCCTGGGGTCCGCTCGGTGGGATCCTCTCCGGTGTCCTCGGTCACACCCTGCCCGGCGCCGGCCCCGCTCCGGAGACGCCCGCGCCCGCCGGTTTCGCCACCGGCTCGCCGGAATGCTGTGTCTGCCCCGTCTGTCGCGGTATCGCCGCCTTGCGCGACCCGAGTCCGGAATTCGCCGAGCGGCTCGCCACCGGCGCCGGGGACCTGGCGGCCGGGGTGGCGAGCCTGCTGCGCGCGTTCACCCCCGCCGAGCCGGCGCGAACCGCCGACGACGGCACCGCCGCGCCGGACGGATCAGGGGACCACGTGTGGCGCGAGGCGACCCGTACCGGGCATGATTCTCAGCCGGCACCCGAGCAGGACGTGTGGTCCGCCGCCACCCGTGGGGAGGGCGCGGCCGATTCGGGTGCCACCGCCGACGCCGCCGGGCCGCCGGAGCCGGACACGAGCCGGACACCGGCCGGCCGTCCCGTGGTGCCCGCCTCGCGGGCGTCCGGAGACGTGGGCGCGGACGCACCAGGCGACGGGGCCTGACCACCGGACATCCCGGGACCGTACGGCCGGTTCGGCCGGTTCCCGGGCAGCACAGCAGAGGGGAGTGGCAGCGGTGACGCTGACCATCGGAGTCGACGTCGGTGGCACGAAGGTGGCCGGCGGTGTCGTGGACGACGCCGGCACGGTACTCGTGCAGACGCGACGGGACACCCCCGCCGACGACGTGGCCAAGACCCGCGACGTCATCATCGAGGTGGTCACCGAACTGGCCGCCGGTCACGCCGTGGAGGCGGTCGGCATCGGCGCGGCCGGCTGGATCGACGCCTCCCGCTCCACCGTGCTGTTCGCCCCGAACCTGGCCTGGCGGGACGAGCCGCTGCGCACGTATGTCGGCGACGCCACCGGCCTGCCGGTGATCGTGGAGAACGACGGGAACGTGGCCGCCTGGGCGGAGTTCCGCTACGGCGCGGCCCGCGACGCCGACGACTCGATGGTCATGTTCACCATCGGCACCGGCGTCGGTGGCGGCATCGTGCTCGGCGGTGGCCTGGTCCGCGGCGCCAACGGCATCGCCGCCGAACTGGGCCACATGCTCACCGTGCCGGACGGCCACCAGTGCGGCTGCGGCCGGCTGGGCTGCATCGAGCAGTACGCCAGCGGCAGCGCCCTGGTCCGCTTCGCCCGCGCCGCCGCCCGGCAGGAGCCGCACCGCGCGGCCGCACTGCTGGAGCTGGCCGGGGGCGAGGCCGAGACGATCACCGGTCCGATGGTGACCGCCGCCGCGAAGGGCGGCGACCCGGTCTCCACCGAGGCGTTCGCCCAGGTCGGCCGCTGGCTCGGCACCAGCCTCGCCGACATGGCGCAGATCCTCGACCCGCAGGTGCTGGTGGTGGGCGGCGGCGTGATCGACGCCGGTGACCTGCTGCTCGGCCCGACCCGGCGGTCCTTCGCCGACGCGCTGGCCCAGCGCAGCCGCCTGCCCGTCGCCGAGGTGCGCCCGGCCGAGCTGGGCAACACCGCCGGCGTGATCGGCGCCGCCGACCTGGCCCGGCGGATCTGACATGACTGACGCGGGTGTGCCGCTGCGGGTCGTGTCGTACAACATCCACAGCCAGCGCGACGACACCGCCGCGCTGGCCGAGGTGGTCCGTGCGGTCGCGCCGGACGTGGTGATCGTCCAGGAGGGACCACGCCGGTTCCGGTGGCGGCAGAAGACCGCCGCGCTGGCCGAGTCGTTCGGCATGGTGGTGGCGGCCGGTGGCCTGCCGTCGCTGGGCAACGTGCTGCTGACCAGCCTGCGGCTGCGGGTCGTCGACACCAGCTGCCAGCGGTACCCGCTGACGCCGGGACGGCACATGCGCGGCGCCGCCTATGCGCACTGCCGGGTCGGCGGCGTCGACGTGCTGCTGGCCGGCTCGCACCTGTCCACCGACCCGGCCGAGCGGCCGGCCCAGGCGGCGGCGTTCAAGCGTGAGCTGGACGCGTCCAAACTGCCCGTGGTGGCCGGTGCCGACGTCAACGAGGGCCCGGACGGGCCGGCCTGGCAGACGCTCGCCGAAGGGCTCACCGACACGGCGCTCGCCGCCGACCGGGCCGACCGGCACACGTTCTCCTGCGCCGACCCGCGCCGCCGCATCGACGCGCTCTTCGTCGACCCCCGGATCACCGTGGTCGACTACGACGTGGTGGACACCCCGGCGGCCCGCCGGGCCAGCGACCACTTCCCGGTCCTGGTCGACCTGCTGCTGCCCACCGCCTGACCGGCCCGGACCGCCGGGCCGGTGACGCACGGTCAGGTCCCGGCCGCCGGCGGGCCAACCGCTTCGCCGCCTTTGCTCTGCCGCCACATACGCACCAGCTACCCGCCGTGACCGCCGGGCCGCGTCCCGGCCGGACGGCCGCGAGACGTCGGCGCAGCTCCCGGCGGTGCTGCGTCCGTGGCGGCAGAGCAAAGGGCGAAAGAGGGTACGCCTCCGGCGCGGCCGGTCCACTCACGCTCGGTGACCGGCGCGCCGGTGACGCTGTGTCAAGGCAGCCGGGCGGGTGGGCGGCGCCGGATCCGGTGGCTGGACAACGGCGGGCATTCTCGGCAGGATTTCGCTCCGACCCGGCACGCGTGCCGCACAAAGGAGATTTCCCGGTGTCCTCCTCCACCGACCTCGGCCGCCCCGATCCGGACCGGACGGACGTCCCGGTCCGCGACGACCGCCCGGTCTCCGACCGGGGTGACACGGTCTGCGTCATCGGCGCCGGCGCCAGCGGCCTGACCGCCGTGAAGAACCTCCGCGAGGCCGGCTTCGGCGTCGACTGCTACGAGCGGGAGACGGGCGTCGGCGGCGCCTGGAACTGGCGGCATGACCGCAGCCCGGTGTACGGCAGCACGCACCTGATCTCGTCCCGGCCGTTCACCCAGTTCCCCGACTTCCCGATGCCGGACGACTGGCCGGACTACCCGCACCACAGCCGGTTGCTGTCCTACTTCGAGCGGTACGCCGACCACTTCGACCTGCGCCAGCACGTCTGGTTCGGCACCGAGGTGGTCCGCGTCGAGCCGGTCGAGGGGGACCGCTGGGACGTGACCACGCGCAGCACCGGCGGCTACGGTCCCGAGCGCACCTCGAGGTACGCCGCCGTGGTGCTCGCCAACGGCCACAACTGGTCGCCCAAGCTGCCCCGCTACGAAGGGCTGGAGGAGTTCCGCGGCGAGGTCATGCACGCCTCGTCCTACAAGGACCCGGCGCAGTTGCGCGGCAAGCGGGTGCTCGTGGTCGGCGCCGGGAACACCGGCTGCGACATCGCGGTCGAGGCGGCGCAGCAGGCGTCGCACTGCTGGCACTCCACCCGCCGCGGCTACTGGTACGCCCCGAAGTACGTCCTCGGCCGCCCCGCCGATCAGGTCAACGACACGCTGCTGGCGTTGCGGGTGCCGCTGCGCGTCCGGCAGTGGCTCTACCACTGGACGCTGCGGCTGACCGTCGGTGACCTGACCCGGTTCGGCATGCCCAAGCCGGACCACCGGGTCTACGAGACGCACCCGATCGCCAACAGCCAGCTCGTCTACTACGTCGGCCACGGGGAGATCACCCCGGTGCCGGACGTGGCCCGGTTCGACGACCGCGCGGTGGAGCTGACCGACGGCCGGCGCATCGACCCGGAGCTGGTCGTCTTCGCCACCGGCTACCTGCCGCGCTTCGAGTTCCTCAAGGGCCGGGTGCTCGGCGACGAGGACGGATCCGGGCGGCCCCGGCTGTGGCTCAACGCGTTCACCGCCGGTCATCCCACGCTCGCCGTGGTCGGCCTGGTGCAGCCGGACTCCGGCATCTTCCCGATCTCGCACTGGCAGAGCGTGCTGTTCGCCCGGCTGCTCACGCTGCGCGCCGCCCGGCCGGAGCGGGCCGCCGCGTTCGACCGCAAGGTCCGGGAAGGGCTGGGCGAGCGGTACTCGGCGAAGGTCAAGGACAGCACCCGGCACTGGTTCGAGGTCGGGCACGCCGACTACCTGCGCGCGCTCCAGCGGGCGCTGCACGAGCTGGAGGAGGGTAAATGACGGCGGCCGAGCGGGTGCGGGTGGTCCGGTCCTGGGAGTGGGCCCGGCCGGAACGGCCCGCCCGCCGGGAGGTGCTCGCCGCCCTGCCGGAGCGGGAGGAGGCGAAGCCGCCGCTGCTGTTCGTGCCCGGGTTCGGGCACGGGGCGTGGGCGTTCGCCGAGCACTGGCTGGGGCACGCCGCCGGTCGCGGCTTCCCGGCGTACGCGCTGAGCCTGCGCGGGCACGGCGGCAGCGAGCCGGCGCCGGAGGCGACGCTGCGGTCGTACACCCATGACGTGACGCAGGTGGCGGCGAGCCTGCCGCGGCAGGCGGTGCTGGTGGGGCACGGCGCGGGCGCGCGGGTCGTGGCGCACGCGATGGCCCGCTACCCGGCGCGGGCCGCGGTGCTGGTGGCGCCGGTGCTCGGCGGCTGGGCGACGTTCGGCACGGCGTTGCGGCGCAACCCGGTGGGCACGGTGCCGGCGGTCTTCGGCGCCGGGCTGCGGCTCAACCGGCGGCAGTTGTTCAGCCGGGAGCTGCCGGACGCCGACGCGCGGCGGCACCTGGCCCGGCTGGGCCGGGCCGGACGGCGGGCGCAGTGGCAACTGCTGACCGGCCGGTCCCCGGAGCCGGCGGTGGGCCGCCCGCCGGTGCTGGTGCTCGGCAGCCCGGACGACCGGGTGCTGCCGGCGACGGCGCTGACCAGGGCCGCCCGGCGGTACGACTCGGCGCCGCTGCTGTTCCCCGGCATGGGGCACGACCTGATGCTCGACGCGCGCTGGCGCGAGCCGATCGACGCGATCCTGGACTGGCTGGACAAGGACCCGGCGCCCGCCCTCGGGTGAGCGCCGGGGTGCCGGTCAGCGGGCGGCCGGGCGGCGGCCGACGAGCGTCCCGCTCTCCTCCAGCGCACTGAGGTAGGACGCCGCCCAGGCGTGGATGTCGTTGTGGGCCAGGTGGTCGCGCATCGCGCGCATCCGGGCCTCGACGTCCTCCGGGCCGGCGCGCAGCGCGGCCAGCAACCCCTGCTTGAGGCCGTCGAGGTCGTGCGGGTTGACCAGGTACGCCTGCTCCAGCTCGGAGGCGGCGCCGGCGAACTCGCTCAGCAGCAGCGCGCCGGTGCCGTCGACCCGGGCCGCCACGTACTCCTTCGCGACCAGGTTCATGCCGTCGCGCAGCGGCGTCACCGCCATCACGTCCGCGACGCGGTAGAGCGCGACCAGTTCGGCGCGGTCGAACGGCTGGGTGAGGTAATGGATCGCGGGCTCGCCGACCCGGCCGAACTCGCCGTTGATCCGGCCGACCTGGTGCTCCACCCGGTCGCGCAGGATCTGGTATTGCGCGACCCGGTCGCGGCTGGGCACCGCCACCTGGACCAGCACCGTGTCGCGGACCTTGATGTCACCGTTGGCGAGCAGCTCCCGGTACGCCTTGAGGCGCTGCTCGATGCCCTTCGTGTAGTCCATCCGGTCGACGCTGAGGATCACGTGCTCGGGCCGGCCGAGGTCCTGCCGCAGCCGCCGGGCCCGCTCGGCGACCTCGGGGCGGGCGGCGAGCGCGGACACCTCGGCGGTGTCGATGGCGACCGGGAAGGCGCCGATGCGGACCACCCGGCCGTCCACGCCGATCCGCCGGTCGGTGGCGGGCAGGCCGAGCACCTTGGTGGCGAGCTGGGCGAAGTTGTGCGCGGCCTGGGCACGCTGGAAACCGACCAGGTCGGCGCCGAGCATGCCGCGCAGCAGCTCGGCGCGGCGGGGCAGCTGCATGAACAGTTCCGGCGGCGGGAACGGCACGTGCAGGAAGAACCCGATCCGCAGGTCGGGGCGCAGCTCGCGGAGCAGGCCCGGCACCAGCTGGAGGTGGTAGTCCTGCACCCAGACCAGGCCGCCCGGCTCGGCCACCTGGGCCGCGGCCTCGGCGAACCGCTGGTTGACCCGCTGGTACGCCTCCCACCAGCGGCGGTGGTACTCCGGCTGCTCGACGGCGTCGTGGTAGAGCGGCCAGAGGGTGGCGTTGGCGAAGCCCTCGTAGTGGTCGCGGAAGTCCTCGGCGCTCAGCGGCACGGTGTGCATGCGCACGCCGTCCACGTCCGGCAGTTCGGGCGCGGGACCGGTGCCGCCGGCCCAGCCCACCCAGGTGGCGGGTGTCTGCCGTAGCAGCGGGTGCAGGGCGCTCACCAGGCCGCCGGGGCTGCGGCGCCACTCGAAGGCGCCGTCGGGCGCCACGCTGTCGTCGATGGGGAGGCGGTTGGCCACCACCACGAGGGGGCTCTGTCGCATCTCGGGCAATCCGCTCAGCAGGGGACCGGCGACCCGGAAGGAGACGCAAGCCGGACAGCCGGTGCGGGACGTGACGTTCAGCCTATTCCTACTGACTGTAAGTTACACGCTTGTTACGCCTCGGCCCAGGGGCTGCGGCGTCCCGGCATCCGGGCAGCGCCCGGCGGCGGGGTGTCAGACGACCGCGCCGTCGTCCGGGTCGTGGTCGTCCCGGTCGCCCGGACGCAGCCGCCAGATCAGCATCACGAAACCGGCCAGGATGCCGGTGAAGCCGAGCAGCGTGACCACCGACGGGTCGACCAGCGACACCACGGTGGGGGACAGGAACAGCAGGAAGCCGAGCACGATGCAGGCCACGCCGAGCACCGCGTACTTGGAGAAGCGGGGCAGCGGGGGCGGCGGGGGCGGGGTGTAGTGATCCTCGTCCGACGCCTCGTCGGGCAGGTTCGCGCCGAACGTGTCCAGGCCGTCGAGCAGCGAGGGCTCGTCGTGGCGGTCCCGGCTGAGCGAGACGCCGGAGACGTCGGCGGCGTACGGCAGCCGGCGCACGTCGGTGGCGGTCGGCCCGGCGGGCTCCTCGGCCCGGCCGCCCGCGGCGGTGCCCGGCGCGGCCGGGTCGTCCACGTCCTCGGCGGCGGGCCAGGGGTGGCTGCCGGTGCTCGGCGTGGTGTGGAAACCGGCGACGATCTTCGCCCACTCGGCCTCGATGTCCGGCTCGTCGGCGCGCGGCGGGTCGCCCGCGCCCTCGTCGGCGAGCTGGGTCAGGTAGTCGCGGGCGGTGGTCAGGTGCGACCTGTCGACGTAGAGCCGGTCGACCGGGCGGGCCGGGACGGTGGTGGTGCGGGTCACCGGGTTCAGGTCGGCCGAGGGCTGGAGGTAGGCCGCGATGCCACCGGCGGCGAGCACGTCGAGCAGGTGCTCGCCGACGCGTGGATCGACGTCGCCCGCGACCGCGTACTCGGCCGCGTCGAGCCCGTTGTCCCGTCGTCCCCGACGGGGCCCGCCCCCTGACACCGGACACCCCCCTTCGCCGTTCCCTGCCCGTGCCCTGAATCGTGACACGTCGGCACCCGGTTCCGGGAGTGCGTTGTGGCGTGCCGCTCGTCGTTCGTACCCTCTTCCCGGACTCCCGTGGGCGCCGCCGGCGCCCGCGGGGCCACGCGGCGACCCGTCCGCCGCCACCGACACGGGAAGGACGCCGGTGCTGTACTGGCTGCTGAAGTACGTCGTTCTCGGCCCGCTGCTGAGGTTGATCTTCCGTCCGCAGGTGGAGGGACTGGAGCACGTTCCGGCCACCGGCCCGGTGATCCTGGCCAGCAACCACCTCTCCTTCTCGGATTCGATCTTCACACCGCTGATCGTCAAGCGAAAAGTCACCTTCATCGCGAAAGCCGAATACTTCACCGGTAAGGGCCTCAAGGGCCGGCTCACCAAGATGTTCTTCGTCGGCTCCGGCACCATCCCGGTCGACCGCTCCGGCGGCCGGGCCGCCCGCGCCGCCCTCGACACCCAGCTCTCCGTGCTGCGTGCCGGTGGCATCGCCGGCATCTACCCGGAGGGCACCCGCTCGCCGGACGGCCGGCTCTACCGGGGCAAGACCGGCGTGGCGCGGCTGGCGCTGGAGAGCGGCGCCCCGGTCGTACCGATGGCCATGCTCAACTCCGACGCGATCCAGCCCACCGGCCAGATCATCCCGAACCTGGGCCGGGTGCGGATCTGCTTCGGCCCGCCGCTGGACTTCTCCCGCTACGCCGGGATGGCCGGTGACCGGTTCGTCGAGCGGGCGGTCACCGACGAGATCATGTACGAGCTGATGGAGCTGTCCGGTCGCGAGTACGTCGACACGTACGCGCAGAAGGCCAAGAGCGCCGCGGCCCGGCAGCCGCTCCCGGCCTGACCCTCAGCCCGCCCCGGCGATCCGGAGCAGCCCAGTGGCGGCGTGCCGGCCGGCGAACGCGCGTACCCGGTCCAGGGTCGCCGCCGCGGCCGGCGGATCCGCCTCGGTGAGCGGCCCGACCGCCAGCGCGGACGCGATCATCTGGTCGGTGACGTCGGTCATCTCCGCGTACCCCTCGGCCGCTGTGGTGAGCAGCCGGCCCGCCCGCGCGGCGTCGCCGTCGCCCCGGGCCAGCGCCGCCTCGGCCGACCGTCCGGCGGCCCGCGCCCAGCGGGTGGCCCGCGGCGAGCGCGCCAGCAGGTCGCGCACCAGCACCGCGGCGTCGCCGCCGAGCAGCGCGGCCACGTGGCCGACCGCCGGCACCCACTCGGCGAACGGGATCATCCGGGTCTGCCGCCAGTCCTCGTCCAGCTCGGACAGCAGCGCCACCGCCTCGTCCCGGCGGCCCTGCACCGCGCGGCAGAGCGCGGCGTGCGCCAGCGTGGAGCGCAGCACGCGCTGGAAGCCGCTGCGGCGGGCCGCCACGAGCGCCTGGTCCACCAGGTCCTCGCCGGTGCCCGGGCCGGCCGGGTCGTCGCCGAGCGCGCGGATCCAGCCGGACACCGCCACGATGTGCAGGTCCCACTCGTCGGTCGGGCGCCGCGTCGACCCCTCGGCCATCCGCAGCGCCGACGTCCAGTCCCCGCTGTAGTACGACCGGGCCCACTGGTCGCTGAAGCTCACCGTCAGGGCGTGCTCGCCGGCCAGGTCCAGTGAGCGCTGCTCGTCGACCAGCCGTGCCGAGCCGGCCAGGTCACCCTCCTCCTGCAGCACCCAGGCCAGGTTGTGCACCGCGCGGCGGCGGCTGGTCAGCCGCTCCACCCGGCACTCCTCGGTCACCTCGGCCAGTTCGGCGTACGCCTCCTCGGCGCCGGCCTGGTAGCGGACCACGGCGAGCGTGATGCGCGCGTTCGCCCGGGCCTCGCGCAGCCCCAGCCGCTCGGCCAGCTCGGCGGCGGTACGGGCGGCCGCGCACGCCGGCTCCGTCTCCGCGTCCAGCATGTGCGCCCGGGCCAGCTCCAGCAGCACACCCACCTTGTCCTCGCTGTCCGGCAGCGTGGCGTGCAGCCCGATCGCCCGGTCCAGGCAGCGCATCAGCTCCGAACGGTCGGCCCGCGCGAAGGCCGCAGTGGCCAGTAGCCGCCACGCCTTCGCCGCGCCAGGCCGGTCACCGGCGTCGGTCAGCCGGTCGGCCAGCGTGGTGAGCAGCGCCGTACCGCCACCGTCGAGGAAGCCGTCGCGGTCCCGGTAGAACGCCAGCTCGGCCCGGAACAGTTCGAGTGCCGGGTCCGGCCCGCACTCCACGCTCAGCGCGCGGTCCACGAGCGTGGCAGCGGTCTCCAGCGCGTGCAGGTCGTACGCCCGGCGTGCCGCCCGGTGCAGCGCGGACCGGGTCGCGGCGGCGTGCGGGGCCTGGTCCAGCCCGACGGTACGGGCGATCTCGTGTGCCGCCCACCTGTGGTTGGCGAGCACCTCGGCCAGGTCGTGCAGTCGGCCGTCGGCGAGCTGCTCGAGCCAGTCGGCGGTGCGCTGGTGCCGGGCGACCCGCTCGGCCCGGGGCAGCCGCTGGTAGCAGACGTCCCGGACCAGCACGTGCCGGAACCGGTACTCCGCCTGGCCGGGCATGGCCGAGACGGGCAGCTCGTAGACGAGGTCACGCCGCTGGAGGTGGTGCAGCGCGCGCTCGACCCACTCCGTCGGGCGGCCCAGCGCCAGCGCGACCGGCGCCGCCCAGAACTGCACGCCGACCACCGAGGCGGCCTGGAGCACCGCGCGGTCGGCCGGGTCGAGCAGGTCCAGCCGGTTGGCGATGACGGCCTGCACGGTACGCGGCATCCCGGCGCTGCCGACCGGGTCGAGGAGCGCGAGCGCGGCGGTCCGCTCGGCCAGCCCGCCGTCGAGCAGCATCCGCGCGTACTCCTGAGCGTAGAGCGGGTTGCCGTCGGCGAACTCGATGAGCGGCGCGCGCGCCTCCTGCGGCAGCGTGGCCTGGCCGAGCAGCAGCGAGTAGAGCGTGTCGATGTCCCCGTCGTGCATCGGCGGCACCGAGATGGACATCGCCCCGCTGATCGTGCCGGTCCAGGCCGGGTGCCGCTCGCGCAGCTCCGGCCGGGCGGTGGCGACGACGAGCAGCGGCACGTTGCGGGCCGCCGCGCCGAGCTGCTCGACGAAGGACAGCATCGCCTCGTCGGCCCAGTGCATGTCCTCGAAGACGAGAACCGTGGGGCCGGTCGACGCCAGGGTGAGCAGGAACCGCCGCCACGCCGCCTCGGTCTCGGCCGAGGTGAGCCGTTCACCGGAGACGCCGACCAGCGGGCCCAGCGCCTCGGCCAGCCGTACCGCGTGCGGATCGGCGAGGTGGCCCAGTCGCTCGCGCAGCCGGTCCCGGATGGTGGCCGGGTCGTCGGCGCCGGTCAGCCCGGCCCAGCTCCGGACGATGTCCGCCAGCGCCGCGTAGGTGACGTTCTCGCCGAACGGCGGGCACTGGCCGGTCAGCCAGGTGACCCGGGCGCCGGGCAGGCTGGCGGCGTGCCGGGCCAGTTCGCGCAGCAGCCGGCTCTTGCCGACTCCGGCCGGGCCGAAGACGGTGAGCAGCTGCGAGGTGCGCTCGGTGAGCGTGCGGTGCAACGCGCTGACCAGCAGGCCCCGCTCGTGGTCCCGGTCGACCATCGGGGTCAGCTCGGCGGTCTGCCCGTCGCGCCGGGGCCGCGCCCGCACGGCCAGCCAGATCCGGCTCACCGTCGACCGGCCGCGCAGGGTCACCGGTGGCTGGTCGTCGTACTCCATCTCGCGCCGGGTGGCCGCCCAGGTGCTCTCGTCGACCACCACGCCGCCCACCGGAGCGAGCCCCTGCAACCGGCTGGCGGTGTTCACCACGTCGCCGGTGACGAACGCCTGGCCGCCGTCGCGGGCCGCGGACAGGTCGACCAGGGCCTCGCCGGTGGCGATGCCGACCCGGAACCCGAGCGGCGGATGCGGGCCGGCCGGCTGCCGGGCCAGGCTGCGTTGCAGCTCCAGCCCGGCGCGTACGCAGCGCAGCGCGTCGTTGTCGGTGGCGACCGGCGCGCCGAACAACGCCATGACGGCGTCGCCGATGTACTTCTCCACCACGCCGCCGTACTGGTGCACCAGCCGGCGCACCGTGGCGAAGTACGCCTGTTGCAGGCCGCGGGCCTGCTCCGGGTCGGCCCGCTCGGCGTATGTCGTGAAGTCGACGATGTCGATGAAGAGCACGCTCACCTGGCGGCGGTCCTCCTGCACGGCGACCGCGTGGTCGCGCAGCGGCTGACCGCAGTTCGTGCAGAAGTTGGCGCCGGTGTCGTTGGCGTGGCCGCAGCCAGGGCAGGCAGCCGCCAGCGGACGGCCGCACCCACCGCAGAAACGGTCGTCCGGCCCGGCAGTCCGGGCGCAGTGTCCACAGGTGAGGTCGATGTCCGGCTCCGTACGCGTGAGGTCCCCAGTGTCCCGCGCGGCCGCGCAGTCGGGTACCCGACGGGTCGGCGGGACGTCACGGCTGTTCGGCCGGGTCTAGTCTCCCCTAGCAGGAAGTCCCGTCGACAGGGAGTTTGCCGTGCACGTCCGGCTGTCCGCCGCATGGACCGATCCACGGGGGACGGTGTGGGCCGTCGGCGACACGGTCGACGTGGACGCCGTGACCCTCGCCGAACTGGAGGAAAAAGGCATGGTGGAGCAGCCCGCGGGTAGCGGATCGACCGAGACCACGACCACCACGACGACCCCGCCGAAGAAGACCGACCCGTCGAAGATCGGCCCGGGCCCGAGCTCGCCCCCGGCCGACACCGACAACGACTGACCGGGCGTACGACGAACGGGCGTACGACGAACGCGGCGGGGGCCGGCGGGACGACCGCCGGCCCCCGCCGTCGTCGTGTCAGCGGTCGTTCATGCCGGCCCGGCGGCGCAGCGCGGCCACGTCGGTGACCACGATGCGGCGTCCCTCGGTGCGCAGCCAGCCCCGGCTGGCGAACGAGCCGATGGCCTGGTTGACGCTCTGCCGGGAACCGCCCGCCATCTCGGCCAGCTGACTCTGGTTCAGCTCGATGGTGATCATCGGGGCCTGGCTCTCACCGGCGAGCCGGACCAGCGTCTTTGCGACCCGGCCGGGCAGGTCGAGGAAGACGTGGTCGGCGTTCTGCTCGGTGAGCCGGCGGATCAACTGGCCCAGCGAGCGCATCACCGCGTCCAGGATGCGCGGGTTGGAGTGCACCAGCTCCATGAATGCCGGCCGGGACAGCGCCAGCGCGGCGCAGTCCTCGATCGCCTCGGCCGACGCCGAGCGGGTGGAGGCGTCCAACAGGGACACCTCGCCGAGCACGTCCGGGGGTCGGATCACCGACAGCACCGCGCGTTCACCGGTCGGCGCGGTGCGGAACACCGCCACCGCGCCGCGGCGCAGCACGATCAGCGACTCACCGGGATCGTTCTCGACGAAGAGCAGCTGGCCCTTGCGGTAGGTGCGCGGTACGGCCGCGGCGATGACACGCTGCCGCACCTCCGGCTCGAGCCCGGCGAACATCTCCACACCCGTGAGCGCGTCACCCGGCTCCGGCAGGCGAGACTCCACGGCTCAACCCCTCCCCGGTCAGAAGTCACGACTCGCACACCGGGTGAAGCTGTCATTCCCGGTACGAGGCAGCTCAACCGGTTCGGCGCCCGACGGCGGTACACATCAGATCATGACGCTCTCGTCGCGTGCTGTACACCCCCGGAAACACTTCCGTGACCATGCCCGCCCGCCGCCGGCACACGCGCCGACCTCGGCGGACGCCCCGGCGACCGGTCCGTGCCGGTGATGGGCGAGGATGGGGGCGATGGTCTACCGCTATTTCTACGACTGCGAATTCATCGAGGACGGCCGCATCGTCGACCTGGTGTCGATCGGCGTCGTCGACGAGTACGGCCGCGAGTTCTACGCGGTCTCCACCGAGTTCGACGACTCCCGGGCGGTGCCCTGGGTGCGGCGCAACGTGCTGGACAAGCTCCCGTCGCCGGCCGACCGGGCCTGGCGCTCCCGCGCGCGCATCCGGGACGACCTGCACGAGTTCCTGCTGGAGCCGGTGCGGGACCGGCCGGGCGAGCAGCTGGAGCTGTGGGCCTGGTACGCCGCCTACGACCACGTCGTGCTGGCCCAGCTCTGGGGCGCGATGCCGGCGCTGCCCCGGGAGATCCCCCGCTTCACCAAGGAGCTGCGCCAGCTCTGGGACGACCGGGGTCGCCCCCGGCTGCCGGACGCCGAGGCCGACCGGCACGACGCGCTCGTGGACGCGCGGCACAACCTGGCGCGGTGGCGGGCGATGACGGCGCGGGAGGTTTGACCGGTTCCGCCCAGGGCACGGGAGCGGCATCTACGCCGATCCGAGACAGGAGTGCCCCATGAGCAATGAGCCGACAAACGCCGCGGACGCCCGCCGCCGGGTCACCGAGCTGATCAGGGACGCCCGGATCTGCCTGCTCACCACCACCGGCGTGGACGGGCGTCTGATCAGCCGCCCGATGGGGTTGCAGGAGGCGGACTTCGACGGCGACCTGTGGTTCTTCGCGTACGCCGACTCGGCGAAGGTGCGGCAGATCCGGGTCAACCCGCAGGTGAACGTCGGTTTCTCCGACCAGCGCCACCACGCCTGGGTGTCGGTCGCCGGCACCGCCACCGAGGAGTGGGACCCCGACCGGGCGAAGGAGCTGTGGAGTCCGGTGCTGAAGGCGTGGTTCCCGGACGGGCTGGACACGCCCGGGATCACGTTGATCAAGGTGCACGCCGGGTCGGCGGAGTACTGGGACTCGCCCGGCAGCACCGTGGTCAACCTGCTCGGCTTCGCGAAGGCGGCGGTGACCGGCAAGCCGCCGAAGGCGGGGGAGAACCACGAGGTCAGCTACTGACGGGTAGCCCGTCCGCCGTCCGGAACGGCCCGGGGTGCGGTGTCGGCGTACACCTGTGCCGACTACAGTGCGCAGTGACGGCCCGCCCCGGGCCGGCAACGGCGCCGATGGTCTGATCTGACACATATCCTGGGGCTTATCCGGGCTTCACCTGATGCTCCAGGAGGATGAGCAGATCATGCGTATCGGCGTGCTCACCGGCGGCGGCGACTGCCCAGGTCTCAACGCGGTGATTCGGGCGGTGGTCCGCAAGGGCGTCGCCACCTACGGTCACGAGTTCGTGGGCTTCCGGGACGGCTGGAAGGGCCCGCTCGAGGGCCTGACCAAGCCGCTCGGCATCGCCGAGGTGCGTGGCATCCTGCCGCGCGGCGGCACCATCCTCGGCTCGTCCCGCACCAACCCGTTCAAGATCGAGAACGGCGTGGAGCGGATCAAGGACAACCTCGCCGCCCAGGGCGTGGACGCGCTGATCGCGATCGGCGGCGAGGACACGCTCGGCGTCGCCACCAAGCTGCACGAGCTGGGCGTCAACGTCATCGGTGTGCCGAAGACGATCGACAACGACCTCGGTGCGACCGACTACACGTTCGGCTTCGACACCGCCGTCAACATCGCCATGGAGGCGATCGACCGGCTGCACACCACCGCGGAGAGCCACCACCGCACCCTGGTGGTCGAGGTCATGGGCCGGCACGCCGGCTGGATCGCCCTGCACGCCGGCCTCGCCGGTGGCGCCAACGTGATCCTGCTGCCGGAGCGGCAGTTCGACGTCGAGCAGGTCGCCGGCTACGTCGAGAAGCGCTTCCAGCACCAGTACGCCCCGATCGTCGTGGTCGCCGAGGGCGCCCAGCCGCTGGACGGCCAGATGGTCCTGCACAACCAGGAGCTGGACGCGTTCGGTCACGTCCGTCTCGGCGGCATCGGCCAGTGGCTGGCCGAGCAGCTGGAGGCGAAGACCGGCAAGGAGGCCCGCACCGTGGTGCTCGGCCACATCCAGCGCGGTGGCACTCCGACCGCGTTCGACCGGGTGCTGGCGACCCGGCTCGGCCTGCACGCGATCGACGCCGCGCACGAGGGCGACTGGGGCAAGATGGTCGCGATGCAGAGCACGGACATCGTCCGCGTCCCGCTCGCCGACGCCACCCGCGAGCTGAAGACCGTGCCGCTGGAGCGGTACGCCGAGGCCGAGGTCTTCTTCGGCAGCTGATCGACGGCGCACGGGCGTGGCGGGCCGGCGATCCGGCCCGCCACGCCCTGCCCACGTGACCCGGGAAGGGGTACGGCTGATGGCACGCCAGGTGCACACGGTCGCGGTGATCGGCGCCGGCAAGATCGGTGAGCTGATGCTCTCCGGGCTGCTGCGTTCCGGCTGGCCGGTGGAGCGGCTGCTCGCCACCGCGCGGCGGCCGGCGCGGGCGCGGGAGCTGGCCGACCGCTACGGCGTACGGGTGGTGGACAACCTCACCGCCGTGACCGAGGCCGAGGTGCTGGCCGTGTCGGTCAAGCCGCAGGACGCCGCCGCGCTGCTGGACGAGATCGGCCCGAAGGTGCCGGCCGACAAGCTGGTCATCTCGCTCTGCGCCGGCCTGCCGACCGCCTTCTTCAACCGCCGGCTACCAGAGGGCACCCCCGTGGTCCGGGTGATGACGAACACCCCGGCGCTTGTCGACGAGGCGATGAGCGCGATCTCGGCGGGCGCGTACGCCACCGGCGAGCATCTGGCCCTGGCGGAGGAGATGTTCTCCCCGCTCGGCGCCACCGTCCGGGTGCCCGAGTCGCAGCAGGACGCGGTCACCGCGCTCTCCGGCTCCGGCCCGGCCTACTTCTACCTGCTGGTCGAGGCGATGATCGACGCGGGCATCCTGCTCGGCCTGCCGCGCCAGGTGGCGCACGAGCTGATCGTGCAGACCGCGATCGGCTCGGCGGTGATGCTGCGCGACTCCGGTGAACACCCGGTGAAGCTGCGCGAGGCGGTCACCTCGCCCGCGGGCACCACCATCTCGGCGATCCGCGAGCTGGAGAACCACGGCGTACGCGCGGCCATGCTGGCGGCGCTGGAGGCGGCCCGGGACCGGGCCCGGGAACTCGCCGCCCAGGCGGACTGACGCTCAGCCGGGCCGCGCCGCCGGTCCCGGTCGCCGGTGCCGGCGGAGCAGCAGGATCAGCACGGCCAGCGCGAGCGTCCCCCACAGTGGCACCCAGCGGGGCTGGTGCTGGGCGAGCGTGCCGACTGCGCCGCCGACGCTGTAGCTGACCAGGGCGAGCAGCCCGAGCAGGGTGCCCCGCCGGGCCCGGCCCCGGCCGGCGGCGGGACCGAGCAGCCAGCGGGCGGCGCGCTCACCGGTCTTGGTCGTGGTGTCCGACTGGTAGGTGATCGGCGTCGCGATGCCCGCGGTCCGGCTCGCCACAGTGGTCAGGCTGCCCATGGCGACCGCTCCGGCGGCGGCGAGCAGCACCCGGGACGCTGTGCCGTCCCGGCCGTACGCGAGCGTCAGGTTGAGCACCGTCCAGACGATCATGGCGGCCTCGGTGACCGCGATGTCGACGAGCGGCGCCGCCGTCGGCCGGGTCCGGCGGCGGAGCAGGTTCGTCAGTCCGGCGGCGGTGGCGAACGCGATGATCGAGGCCGCCGAGACCGGCCAGGTGCGATGCCCGCCGGCCGGTCCCATGCCGAGGAAGATGGCGTTGCCGGACTGGTTGGCGACGAATGCGCCGTACCGCAGGAACGCGAAGGCGTCCAACGCGCCGGCGGTGACGACGGCGAGCACGAGCGCCGCGAGCGGGTGCCGGAACTCGCGGTAGGAGTCTGCGGAGCCGTACTGCACCCTTCCCCCGTTCGTGTGCAGGAGCAGCCCCGGCGGCGTCCGGGAGTTCCGCTGTCGGCACGCTCCGGCGAACTTACTATATGTCGCATATATGGTTTTCCGGCCGTTTCGGGGGTCGGTCGTCGGCGGACGGGGTGACATGGCGGCGAGCGGACGCGCGACCGGCCGGCCGGCCCGCCACAGTCTCGTGGCGATCGTGTCGATCGTCGTGCTCTCCGGCGCGTTCTTCGGCTACAACCAGGGCGTCATCAGCGGCGCGCTGCACGACATCCGGCACACGTTCGACGTGGACACCTTCGAGGTGGAGGTGGCGGCGAGCTGGGTGACGCTCGGCGCGCTGGCCGGCGCGCTCGCCGGTGGTCACCTCGCCGACCGGATCGGCCGGCGGGGCGCGCTGTGGGTCGCCGCCGGGGCGTACGTCGTCGGCACGATCGTGCAGGCCGCGGCGCCGGCCATCGGCGCACTGCTCGGCGCGCGGCTGCTGCTCGGCGTGGGTATCGGCGTGGCCTCGGTCGCCGGGCCGATGTTCGCGGCCGAGGCGGCGCCGGAACGGATCCGCGGCGGCCTGCTCGCGGTCTACCAGTTCTCGACCACCTTCGCGATCTTCATCGGCTACCTGGCGGACGAGCTGTTCACCGGCGGCGAGTCGTGGCGCTACCTGCTCGGCGCGGCGATCGTGCTGGGCGTGGCGCTGATCCTGGTGACAGTGGTGGTGCCGGACTCGGCGGTCTGGTACCTCAAGCGGGGCGACGGGCGCCGGGCCCGGGAGTCGCTGTGCCGGACCGTTCCCGAGCAGCGGGTGGAGCAGCGCCTCGGCGAGATCGAGAAGAGTCTGCACGGCCGCAGGGCGAGCTGGCGGGAGTTGCTGTCACCGCAGTGGCGGCGCCCACTCGCGCTCGGCGTCGGGCTGGCGCTGTTCCAGCAGACGACAGGGATCAACGGCATCATCTACTACGCCGACTCGATCTTCTCGGCGGCCGGATTCCGTACTCCGGAGGCGCAGCTCTCCGCGACCACCTGGGCGATCGGCGCGGTGGACGCGGCGTTCGCGCTCGTCGCCGTGGGCCTGCTCGACCGCGTCGGCCGCCGGCCGCTGCTGCTTGTCGGCCTGGCCGGGATGGCGGTCTCGCTCGCCGTGGTGAGCGTCAGCTTCCTCGGTGCGGGCGGCGGGCGCGGCGACGGGCGGATCACCACCTCGGGTCTGTTCCTGCTGGTCGGCGTGGTCTTCTTCGTCGCGTTCTACGCGGTGTCCATCGGCCCGGGCGCGTGGACCGTGATCAACGAGATCTATCCCGGTCCGATCCGCGGCCGGTGCGTGGCGATCGCGTCGGCGACCCACTGGGGCACCGAGTACCTGATCACGCAGTTCTTCCTGAGCCTGCTCGACGCGCTCGGCCGGTCGGGCGTGTTCGCGCTCTTCGCCGGGCTGTGCGTGCTCGGCTTCCTGTTCGTCCGGCGGTACCTGCCGGAGACCAAGGGCCGGACGCTCGAGCAGATCCAGCAGATGTGGGTCGCCGACTACGACCGGCGCAAGCGGGCGTACACCGGTTCCTGAAATACCCCAGAACGGCTGCGGGCGGACTAAAGCACTCTTAACGTGACGGAGTAGCTAAAACCGTACAGACGGGTGCGGACGAAGGGATCGCGAAGTGCATCTCACGCCGAAGGAATTCGACAAGCTGACGATCCACTCGTTGGCGATGGTCGCGAACGCCCGCAAGGCGCGCGGGGTCAAGCTCAACCACCCCGAGGCCGTGGCGGTGATCTGTGCCGCGGCGCTCGAAGGCGCGCGCGAGGGCAAGACCGTCGAGGAGGTCATGAACGACGCGAGCCACGTGCTCACCGCCGACGACGTGATCCCCGGCGTGGCGGACATGATCCCGATGCTCCAGGTCGAAGCGGTCTTCACCGACGGGTCACGGCTGATCACCGTCCACTCACCCATTCAGTAGAGCAGCGACCGGAGGCCACGGTCTCCGGCAGAGCGGGGGCGACATGGCGAAGCAACACCCGGGACCGAACTCCAAGCACCTTCGGCCCATCGGCGGCTACAAGCTCAGCGACCAACCTCTGGAACTCAACGCCGGGCGGCCGGTGACCGAGGTGGTCGTGCACAACACCGGTGACCGCCCCATCCAGGTCGGTTCCCACTTCCACTTCTTCGAGGCCAACCGCTTCCTGGAGTTCGACCGCCCGTCGGCGTTCGGCAAACGGCTGAACATCCCGGCCACGACCTCGATCCGGTTCGAGCCCGGCGACCGCAAGACCGTCCAGCTCGTCCCGTACGGCGGCTCCCAGCGGGTGTACGGCTTCAACGGCCTGGTCCAGGGCTGGACCGGCGACGGGCCGATCCCCGGCTACCGGCCGGACCGGGCCGAGGCGCTCCACCAGGCCCAGACGCGCGGCTTCAAGACCACGTCGCAGCAGCAGGACCAGGGCAAGGGCCAGGACCAAGGCAAGGGCAAGGGCAAGTAGCCCGGCCACTCTCAGATGCGCCAGAGCTGGAGCGACAACGCATGAGTCAGATCTCACGGCAGGAATATGCCGGAATGTACGGCCCGACCACGGGCGACCAGATCCGTCTGGGTGACACCGACCTCTACATCGAGATCGAGAAGGACCTGCGGGTCCTCGGTGACGAGGTGATGTACGGCGGTGGCAAGACCCTGCGCGACGGCATGGGCAGTGCCAGCCAGGCCACCAGCGCCGAAGGCGTGGTGGACCTGGTGATCACGAACGTGACCATCGTGGACGCGCTGCTCGGCGTGGTCAAGGCGGACGTGGGGATCAAGGACGGAAGGATCGCCGGGATCGGCAAGGCCGGCAACCCCAACATCATGGACGGGGTGACCCCGGGCCTGGTGACCGGTCCGGGCACGGACGCGATCTCCGGCGAGCACCTGATCCTGACCGCCGGCGGCATCGACGCGCACGTCCACCTGGTCACCCCGCAGCAGGTGTACGCCGCGCTCAGCAACGGCGTCACCACCCTGTGGGGCGGCGGTACCGGTCCCAGCGACAGCACCAACGGCGTCACCATCACGCCCGGCCCCTGGAACATCCACAACATGATGCGGGCCTTCGAGAACCTGCCGATCAACATCGGCCTGCTGGGCAAGGGCAACAGCAGCGGCCGGGCACCACTGGTCGAGCAGATCATGGCCGGGGTGCCCAGCTTCAAGATCCACGAGGACTGGGGCGCGCCGCCGGCGGTGATCCGGTCCTGCCTGGCCGTCGCCGACGAGTACGACGTCCAGATCAGCATCCACACCGACACGCTCAACGAGAGCGGCTACATCGAGGACAGCATCGCCGCGTTCGAGGGCCGCACCATCCACACCTTCCACACCGAGGGCGCCGGCGGCGGGCACGCACCGGACATCATCAAGGTCGCCGGCCAGATGAACGTGCTGCCCGCCTCGACCACGCCGACGGTGCCGTACGGCATCAACAGCCAGTCCGAGCTGTACGACATGATCATGGTCTGCCACAACTTCAACCCGAAGGTGCCCTCGGACGTCGCCTTCGTGGAGAGCCGCATCCGCACCGAGACCATCGCCGCCGAGGACGTGCTCCTCGACGAGGGCGTCATCTCGATGATGCAGAGCGACTCGCAGGCCATGGGCCGGGTGGGCGAGACCTGGCTGCGCACCGTCCAGCTCGCCGGGCAGATGAAGAACGTCCGCGGCAAGCTGGCCGAGGACTCCGACGCCAACGACAACTTCCGCGTCCTGCGCTACGTCGCCAAGATGACCATCAACCCGGCGATCACCCAGGGCGTCTCGCACGTCATCGGCTCGGTCAGCCCCGGCAAGCTCGCCGACCTGGTGCTCTGGGAGCCCGCGTTCTTCGGCACGAAGCCGAAGATGGTGCTCAAGGGCGGCATGATCGCCTGGTCGATCATGGGCGACCCGAACGCCTCGCTGCCCACCCCGCAGCCGGTCTACTACCGGCCCATGTTCGGCGCCACCGGTTCGCAGGTCGCCAAGAACTGCGTGACGTTCGTGTCCCGCGCCGCGCACGAGTCGGGTGTGGCCGAACAGCTCGGCCTGCAACGGCAGGTCATCCCGGTCTACGGCTGCCGCAACCTGACCAAGCGCGACATGGTGCGCAACGACCGTACGCCGAAGCTCGAGGTCGACCCGGAGACCTTCGCCGTGAAGGTGGACGGCGTGCACGCGACAGTGCCGGCGGCCAAGAACCTCCCCCTCAGCCAGCTCTACTTCTTCAGCTGACCCGGCGCGGCGCCCGCTCCCGGCCGGGCCGGCGGCGGGGTCGCGTGAAAGGAGAACACATGCTCGTCGAAACGGTACTCGGCAACGTGAACGAGCCGGCCTGGACCGAGCGGCTCCGGGAGGCCAAGGTCGACGACCTGGTCCTCGACCAGTGGGACGCCCAGAAGAGCCGGCTGCGCCGGACCACGAGCCTCGGCACCGAACTGGCGCTGTCCCTGGCCCGCGGCGTACGGCTGCGCGACGGTGACGTGCTCGCGTGGGACGACGCCACCGCGACCGCCGTGGTGGCCCGGATCGCGCTCGGCGAGGTCATGGTCGTGCACCTCGACACGCTGCACGGCGAGTCGCTGGACATGGTGATCCGCTCCGCCGTCGAACTCGGCCACGCGATCGGCAACCAGCACTGGCCGGCGGTGGTGAAGGGCACCAAGATGTACGTCCCGCTCACCGTGGACCGCAAGGTGATGGACTCGGTGATGCGCACGCACGCGTTCACCGGCCTCACCCACGAGTTCATCCCCGGCACCGAGATCATCGCGTACCTGGCCCCGCACGAGTCGCGGCGGCTGTTCGGCGGGGCCGACTCGACCCCGCACACGCACCTGCCCGCCGACCTGAACTGAGGGCCGGGTGTCCACGGTGACCGAGGCCCTGAAGCTGCTCCAGTTCGGCGACTCGGTCTTCCCGGTCGGCGCGTTCTCCTTCTCCAACGGGCTGGAGACGGCGGTCGAACAGGGGGCGGTGCACGACCGGACCACGTTGCAGGAGTTCGTGCGTACCGTCACGCGCGCCGCCGCCACCGGAGACGGAGTGGCGCTGCTCGTGGCGCACCGCGCCGCCCGCGCCGGTGACCTCGACCGGATCCGGGCGGCCGACGAGGCCGTACACCTGCGCAAGATCAACGAAGAGACGCGGACCATGACCGTCCGCATGGGGCGCAAGCTGGCCGAGGCCGCCGAACGGGTGGTGGGGGAGTCCCTCCTGCGCAAGCGCGTCGCGGAGAGCGGTGGCGGCGTCCCGGTCACCTACCCGGTCGCGCTCGGCGTGCTCTTCGCCGAACTCGGCGTGGGCGAGGCGGACGCGTTCGCCGCCCACCAGTACGGCGCGGCCTCCATGGTGCTCGGCGCGGCGGTCCGGCTGATGCGGGTGGACCACCTCGACACCCAGTCGATCCTCTTCGCGGTGAACGAGCGGGTCGGCGAGGACTACGAGGAGGTGCGCACCGCCGGGCTCGACGACATGCAGAGCTTCGCGCCGCACCTCGACGTGCTGGCCGGCGCGCACCAGCACGCACACGTACGCATGTTCATGAGCTGAGCGCTCACCCACCTGAAGGGCTTTCCAGAGATGAAATCAGCGAGTCGGATCGGCGTCGGCGGCCCGGTGGGCAGCGGCAAGACGGCCATCATCGAGGCCGTCGTGCCCCGCCTGGTCGAGCAGGGCCTGCGCATCCTGGTCATCACCAACGACGTGGTCACCACCGAGGACGCCAAGCACGTCCGCCGCGCCCTGACCGGCGTGCTGGTGGAGGAGCGCATCGTCGGCGTCGAGACCGGCGCCTGCCCGCACACCGCGGTACGCGAGGACCCCAGCATGAACCTCGCCGCGGTGGAGGACATGGAGGCGCGGTTCCCGGACAGCGACGTCGTGCTCATCGAGAGCGGCGGGGACAACCTCACGCTCACCTTCAGCCCCGCCCTCGTCGACTACTTCATCTACGTGATCGACGTGGCGGCCGGCGACAAGATCCCGCGCAAGAACGGCCCGGGTATCTCCAAGTCCGACATCCTCGTGATCAACAAGACCGACCTGGCCCCGTACGTCGACGCCGACCTGGACGTGATGGCCCGCGACGCCGAGCTGATGCGCGGCGGCAAGCCGTTCGTGTTCACCAACTGCAAGACCGGCGAGGGCATCGACGACCTGGTGGACCTGGTCCGCCGCAACGCGCTGTTCGACGCCGAAGTGCTCGCATGACCACTCTGGACTCCGTCCGGGAACTCGCGCCGTACCAGGACCAGCCGGCGCAGCTGCCGGCCGCCGCGAACGGCAAGGTGGGCATCCTCCGGCTGGGGTTCGAGCGGCGCGAGGACCGGACCATCCTGCGCGACGTCTTCCGGCAGTCGCCGCTGCTGGTGCAGCGCGCGCTGTACTGGGACGAGGAGATGCCGGGCCTGCCCTGCGTCATGATCCTCACCACCTCCGGTGGCGTGCTCCAGGGCGACCGGCTGCGCATCGACGTCGACCTGGGGCCGGGCGCGCAGGCGCACCTGGTCACCCAGGCCGCCACCAAGATCCAGGAAATGGACGCCAACTACGGCACCCAGACCCAGAGCTTCACCCTGGCCGACGACGCCTACCTGGAGTTCCTGCCCGAACCGGTGATCCCGTTCCGGCGCAGCCGGTTCGTCTCCGACACGCTGGTCCGGCTGCCGGAGACCGCGACGATGCTGTACGCGGAGGTGCTCCAGCCCGGCCGCAAGTACTACCGCGACGGCGAGATCTTCGCGTACGACCTGTTCTCCACCACGTTGCGGGCGCAGCGGCCCGACGGACGGCCGCTGTTCGTCGAGAAGTTCGTCATCACTCCCGGGCGGTTCCCGGTGTCGCGGATCGGGATGATGGACCGCTTCCACGTCTTCGGCAACGTCGTGCTGCTCACCGACCCGGACCGGGCGGCAAGGGTGTTCGAGCGGACCGCGACGCCGGTGTGGGACGAGCAGACACCGCTGGCCACCGCCGTCAGCCGGCTGCCGAACGACGCCGGCCTGGTGTTCAAGGTGCTGGGTCAGGAGACCGAACCGGTCCGCGCCGCGGTACGCGCGTTCTGCACTGCCGCCCGCGAAGAGGTGACCGGCTGCACCTTCCCGCCGGTCTTCAGCTGGCGTTGAGGCGAGGAGAACAGCGACATGGCCGACATCGGACGTGGCTGGCGCCATCTGGCCGATCGGAACCCGGCGGCCGGGTTCGTCGACGCCAGCCTGCGCGGCGCCGCGCAGGTGGTGCTCCAGAACAATCCGCTCAGCGGCCTGCTCATCCTGATCGCGCTCGCCTGGGGCGCGTTCGAGAACGGGACGCCCCGGGTGTTCGGCGGCGGCGTGCTCGGCCTGGTCGTCGGCACCGCTACCGCGCTGGCGCTGCGGGTCGACATGTCGAGCTGGCGCAAGGGCCTGTTCGGCTTCAGTCCGCTGCTGACCGGCCTCGCGGTGCCCACGTTCCTCGACCAGCGTCCGCTGATGTGGCTCTACCTCGTGCTCGGCGCGATCGGCACGGTGGTGGTCACGCTCGCCCTCAACGCCGTCTTCAAACGCTGGAACCTGACCGCCTACACGTTCCCGTTCGTGCTCACGACCTGGTTCCTGCTGATGGCGGCGTACCAGTTCGACAGGTTCACGGTGCTCACCAAGCTGACCCCGAAGTTCCCCGGCGAGGGATCGCTGACCGGCGGCACGTTCGACTGGGGCCTCATCCCGGTCTTCTTCAAGGGCGTGTCCCAGGTCTACCTGATCGAGAGCTGGGTCACCGGCCTGCTCATCCTCATCGCCCTGCTGATCAACTCCCGGTGGTCGGCGCTGTTCGCGGTGATCGGCGCCGTCGGCGCGACACTGCTGGCGCTCTGGTTCGGCGCCGACGGTGCGTCCCTGGACAAGGGCCTGTTCGCCTTCAACGCGGTGCTGACCGCGATCGTGGTGGGCGCTGTGGCGCACCGCCCCGGCGCGCTGGTCACCGTCTACACGCTGTTCGGCATCGCGCTGACGCTGTTCGTGCAGATGGCGCTGACCACCATGCTCACGCCGCTCGGCATCCCGGTGCTGACCGGGCCGTTCAACATCGCCACCTGGCTGTTGCTGCTGCCGGACCGGCACTTCGCGCCGGTGCCCAACCACGATCGGGTCAAGGACACCGTGATGCACACCGTCCGCGACTCCGTCCACCTGCGAGAGAAGGAGGGAAACCGTGTCCGCTCCGAACGCGGGTGACACCGCCTGGGTGCTGGTCTGCGCCGGCCTCGTCCTGTTCATGACGCCGGGACTCGCCGCGTTCTACGGCGGCATGGTCCGCACCCGCAACGTCCTGGCGATGCTGCAACAGAACATGATCGCGCTGGGCGTGGTCAGCCTGACCTGGGTGCTCGTCGGCTACACCATCGCCTTCGGCGACGACGCCGGCAGCGGACTCTTCGGCAACCTGGAACTGTTCGGGCTCACCGACCTGAAGGTGCCGCCCGCACCCAACCTGCACGTGGTCGACGGCCGGATCACCATCCCGACGCTGGCGTTCGTCCTGTTCCAGATGATGTTCGCGGTGATCACACCGGCGCTCGTCACCGGCGCCACCGCCGGCCGGCTGCGCTTCGGCGGCTGGGTGCTGTTCCTCGCGGTCTGGTCGATAGTGGTCTACGCGCCGATCGCGCACTGGCTCTGGCACCCCGGCGGATGGCTCGCCAAGTTCGGCACCCAGGACTGGGCCGGCGGGCTGGTCGTGCACGCCAGCGCCGGCGCCGCCGTCCTCGCCGTCCTGCTCGTCGTCGGCCGGCGCCGGGACTGGCCGCACACCGCCGCACCACCGAACTCGATCCCGTTGACCATCGTCGGCGCCGGCATCCTCTGGTTCGGCTGGTTCGGCTTCAACGGCGGCGACGGCCTCCAGGCCAACGGCCTCGCCGCCCAGGCCGTCCTCAACACGCACCTGGCCGCCGCTGCGGCGATGCTCGTCTGGCTGGCGCTGGAACGCGTCACCGACGGACACAGCACCGTCGTGGGCGCGGTCTCCGGCGCGGTCGCGGGCCTCGCCACTGTCACGCCGACCGCCGGGTACGTCAACGCGGCGTCGGCCGTCGTGATCGGCGCGCTGGCCGGCCTGGTCTGCCACTTCGCGCTGAAACTGAAGTACCTGCTCCGCCTCGACGACGCGCTCGACGTGCTCGCCGTGCACTTCGTCGGCGGCATGCTCGGCACGCTCCTGCTCGGCCTGTTCGGCAACCGCGGCGTCAACCCGCTCGGCGCCGACGGGCTGTTCCTCGGCGGCGGAGGCGGCCTGCTGTGGCGCCAGCTCGTCGGCGTGGTCAGCGTGGTCGCGTTCTCCTTCGTCCTGACCTGGCTGATCGCCGCCGGGGTGCAGGCGCTCATCGGCCTGCGCGTGCCGCCGGCTGACCAGGAACGCCTGGACCAGGCGCAACAGGGCGCCGACGCCTACCACCTCGGCGGCGTCACCAGCCTGACCGCGCCCGGCGCACCCCGCCGTCGTACCGGAGCGGCGCCGGCTGGCGAACCGGCAGTGCCGCCCGGCCAGCGGGTACGGCTGGTCACCGCGCTGCTGGAACCGGACCCGGCCGCGAACAGCGCCGACCTGCGCGACGCGCTGCTGCGCGCGGGCGCGATCTCGGTCATCGTCAGCGACGCCGCCGTGGCGACGACGACGCCGCAGGCGAGCCTGCTGCCGCGTGGTTACTGGCAGGACCAGCCGTTGTCGGCCCGGTTGCGCGTCACCGTGCTGGTGGGTGCGGACGGGGTGGGGGCGGTGCTGGACGAGCTGGACCGGATGGGGGCGCGGAGGGCCGACACGTTCGTGCAGGAGGCGGAACGCGTCTGATTCCTTGAGTGGTAGGGCGCGATGACGCAGGCTGTGCGTATGGCGCGACAGCATTCTCCGATCCTCGACCCGCCACCCGGTCACGGCCTTCGCCATGCGCTGGGATCGGTCGGCTCGTGGTAGCGGGCAACGGTCACGTCGACAGGCCAAGACGTCGAGTCCCGCGACGGGACATGATCATCCGCCCGTTCCCCGTCTTGGCTGCGAACCAACAGCCTGAGGCCGTTCTGGACCGTTTGCGCGGGTGGGCGGAAGGGCAGGCTGAGGACGCGGTTGCCTGGTACCTGCGCGACAAGGCGGTACGCCGCAGGATCTCCCGCCTGCTGCGCGGCTGCGCGATTCTGCTGGGGATCGCTGGCGGAGTCGTACCCCTCGTCAGCGCGGCGAGCGCTGGGAGCGGCGCCAGCTGGGGATATGTCCTGCTCGCCTTGGCTGGTGGCTGCCTGGCCTTCGACCACTTCTTTGGCCTGTCCTCGGCCTGGATGCGCGACATCGCTACCGCGCAAGCGCTTCAGCGGGCACTCATCGAGTTCCGGCTGGACTGGGTTGCCACGCAGTTGGGTGTCGCGGCCACGGAGGACGCGGTGATACGCCGGCGCGAGGAACTAATCCGCGTGCTCGTGCTGCGGACGGCCGAGTTGGTCGAGGCGGAGACCGGCGAGTGGCTCAGTGAGTTCCGCAGCAACATCGGTGACCTGAACCGGCGGAGCGGATGGTCGCCCGCAGCGGACCACACCTCCGTCGGAGCGGGTCAATCGGCCGGTGCCGCCGGCAAGCAGGCTGATATCACTTGAGGCCGCCTCGGGTGCGGTGCCGCACTGAAGGTGTAGTGGTCGCACAACTCGCGGAAGGCGTCGAGCGTCACGTCCGGCGCGTACTGCGGAGGATCATCGCTCTTGACTTCTGCTGCGGTGACGGCCGCCGGGTCCCAGTGGGACAGTGCGACCAAGCCGCGCCAGAGGTCGGAGTCGTGGTGGGTGCCGTAGCGAGCCCAGGCGGCGAGCATCCCTGCTCGCTTGGCCATCGCCACGTCCTTGCTCAGGCTGTCGCCCACGTACAGGCAGTGGGCAGTCGGAACGCCGAGCTGCTCGGAGATCTGACGGGCGATCTCCGGATTGGGCTTGCGTGCCGTCGGTGGCAGTACGCGAACCTCGATTGCGGCCGGAAGGGACCGTCGATCGGCGCCCAACGGGTGTGGTGGCCCGACGAACCGGGGCGCGTAGATCGCCTCCAACATCGCGTCCAACCCGAGCGACCTTGCTCGACTGCTGATGTTCACGTCCTTGGCCTCGGTGTGTCCCACAACGTGACAACCTGTGGCCTTGATGGCCCGGAGCGTGCTTTCCACGTCCGGATAGAGGTGAAGGTGACGTCGCCGGACCTCGTTGAAAGCGGCGAAGGCCGGCAGTAGGTGCTCGTGTCGTGCTCGTTGGCTCATCCCGGGTAGGCGTCGCTCGACGGCAGAGGTCTCGAGCAGCGCGAAGGGGTGCTCGGTGTTGCCGTGGTTGCGGTGCACGGCCTGGAGGTCGTTGCGCAACTCGTCCTCGGACACGTCGAGGAGTTCGGCGGCTACGGCCACCATCGCTCGCACTGCCGGCACGAAGTACGCCACCCAGTCGTACAACGTGTTGTCCATGTCGAGGATGAGGGCGTGCACGACCGGCCGTCTGATGGTCATGGGGAAACGACCTTCCAGGGGGCAATCTCAAGCCGGCCGTCTGACCCTGTTGCCAGCGGGGCCCGCCAGGTCATGAAGCGTTCGAACGAGCCTTGTTGTTGACTCCGGTACATCTCCAACTCCACGACTGGGCCCGCCATCCGGATCAGGTTGAAGAAGTTACGCCGACCGTCTGACGATCTCGAGCCGCTGCTCCCGCCACCGACGATGTTGAAGCGTCCCAGGTCCCAGCGTTCGTTGCTGTATTCGGGGAGATGGTACGCCTCGGTGCGCCAGACGAACGCGCGGTGCTTGTGCCCGTGCACCGCGAGGTGTACCCCGTCACGGGCGGCCAGGCGCTGGATCCTTGGTGCGTCGATGGCGATCCCGAAACCCGTCGCGTACTCGTCGGGCGATTCGAGGTCCTCGGTCAGTGCGAGATGATGATGCAGCGCGAGCACGCGCAGGGCTGATCCAGGGTTCGACCAGGCGAGCGCACTGGTCACCTCGCGGTATGCGGACTCCTGGACCCGGCCCATGCCCGCCAGGAACGACTGCCCCTGTTCCAGCGAGCTGGAGTTGACCGCGGCGATGTCGACCAGGTTGCCGCCCGGGAAGACGAAACGGCGAGCCATCGACAGGTGGGGTGAGGCCGGGTATCCGTATAGGGCGCGAAAGAACTCCCGGTAGTTGGCCGTTGCCGCCGCCGGCGCCACCTCGACCGGTGCTCCGTATTCGTACGAGTCACCGCGGGTCCAGGCGATGTCGTGGTTGCCGGGGATGACGACGAGATGCTCCATGCCCAGCCCGAGTAGCCCATTGGTGAGCTTGAAGAGGCCGGCCCGCGCCGCCGCGAACTCGTCGCGGTGGGCGACGTAGGTGAGATCGCCCGTTACGAGGACCGCTCCTACCGACCGCTGATCACGAGCCAGGGCATCGGAGATCGCGTCGACCATGGTCGGGCGAGTAGTGCCGTCCTCGGTCTCCAGCCGCCACTGATGCTCCGACCGAAACCGCCCGGCCGCATAGTGCGGATCGGTGAGGTGCAGCAGCCACGGCCCTGGGCAGGCGATCGGCTCGGCGGACAGCGCGCCGTCCTGGCGTGGCGACGCGGTCAGGAACCGCTCGCTGGAGTCAGCCGGCTGGGCCGGACGGATCTCCCAGATGGTGGTGTCCATCGCGCGCAGCTCGTCAGCGTCCAGGATCCGCTTACCCACCAGCCGCTCCATTTGGCCTCGCGGATGATGTGGCAACGGCGGTGCGGCGGCGAAGGAGAACTTCCCGAAGAATTCCATCGGCTCCTCGGCCAGGGCCACCAGCCGTAGCCATCCCCGGCTGTGCCGACTCGCCCGATAGTAGGGTGGAACGCCGTCCCGTTCGGCGTCGGGCGGACTGAGCGAGGTGAAGGCCCCGAGATCGTCCGGCTGCGGCAGGATCACGCGGTCGACGATGGCGGGATGAACGAGGCCCGTCCCGGAGTGGAACAGCCCGATCGGCACCCGACGTCCCTCCAGCGTCTCGCGTTCGAGCGCCTCCCATACCTCCAGTCGTCCGGGTTCGTTGGGTCGCTTCCACCAGCCCCACCAGCACCAACCACGCTCCTGCAGGACGGCGCGATGCTCGGGCAGGGTGTCGGCGACCAGATCCCGGTACCGGAACAGGTACCGCGGGTCCGGGGTGCTGGGGCTGGGCGAACGATCGCTCATGCCAGTGAGCCTCCAACGACGGGCGAGGGGCGTCCGGGCAAGCCGAGGGCCGATCCGGGAGGAACCACCTGTATACCCGAGCGCGACGATGCTCGATACCCGGTGCCGTTCCGGCGGTGCCGTGTGGCAGCTTCCCTCCGGACGGTCGTGCCGCATACTGGCCCGGTGTTCACTCTCGCCCAGGCGCGACACCTGGTGGCCACGCTGCGGCCGCGCGTCGACGAGCTGATCCGGCTGCGGGCCGACCTGGCCGAGCTGCGTGTCGATCTGGCCGATCACGGCGTCAGCGCGCTCGGCGGGCTGGCCGAGGTGAAGGCGCTGGAGGCACGGTTGCATCTCGTGGTGGACGAGTTCCACCAGCACGAGATCGCGGTCAAGGGGATCGCCCCGGTGCTGCTCGACTTCCCCGGTGAGCGCGACGGCCGGGCGGTGCTGTGGTGCTGGCTGGAGGGGGACACCGACATCCGGTGGTATCACCGGGTCGAGTGCGGGTTCGCCGGCCGTCGTCCCGTCTGAGCCGGCCTGTGGGTGACGCGCGCCGGGCGGTGCCGTCCGACGCCGACGAGCTGGTGCGGCTGCGCGGGCTGATGCTCGCCGGCATGAGCGGGGTGCCGACGCCGCCGGGTCGCTGGCAGGACGTCGCCCGGGACAATCTGCGTACCTGGCTGGCTGAGCCGGACCCGTGGCTCGCCGCCTTCGTGGTCGACGCGCCGGGCGGCGCGTCGCTGGCGGCCTGCGCGGTGGGCACTGTGGAGCGCCGACTCGGCGGGCCGGACGATCCGAGCGGCCTGGTCGGGTACGTCTTCAACGTCAGCACCGACCCGGCGTACCGCCGACGTGGCCACAGCCGGGCCTGCCTGACCGCGCTGCTGGCGTGGTTCCGGGACCGGGGTGTGCGCCGGGTGGATCTGCGGGCCTCGGCGGCCGGCCGGCCGCTCTATCGTGCCCTGGGTTTCCGGGAGACCGCCGACCCGGCGATGCGGCTGACGATCCCGGCGGAACAATCCTTCAGCCCGCTCCGCGAAACCGGCAACGATTTGTAGGCGTAAGTCGCTATACGCGCCCGGCCGCAAATCGGTGATCTTCCATGCGCTGTGATCTTATTGATATCTATCTCTCACCACCACTTCACGCCCCCAGGAGTGCGACGTGCGGAGATCCCGTCTTGCCACCCTCGCCCTGACCCTGGCCGCCTCGGTCGGGGTCACCCTGTCTCTGGCCGCCCCCGCCCAGGCGGCCCCGTCCGACCGCTACGTCGCGCTCGGCGACTCGTACGCCTCCGGCGTCGGCGCCGACAGCTACACGTCCGAGAGCGGTAACTGCCTACGCAGTACGAACGCCTATCCGGCGCTCTACAACGCCAACATCAAGCCCGCGTCGTACCGTTCGGTCGCCTGCTCCGGCGCCACCACGGCGGACGTCATCAACAGCCAGCTCTCCGCGCTCTCCTCCACCACCACGCTGGTCAGCGTCACGGTGGGCGGCAACGACGTCGGCTTCGCCAACATCATGAGCACCTGCGTGCTCCAGGGGGAGACCCAGTGCGTGGCGGCCGTGCAGTCCGCCATGAACGTGGCCCGCACCTCGATGCCGGGCCGCCTCGCCAACGTCTACAACGGCATCAAGAGCCGCTCGCCCTCGGCCCGCGTCGTGGTGGTCGGCTACCCGGTCTTCTACCAGCTCGGCACCACCTGCGTCGGGCTCAGCGCGACGTCCCGGGCGAAGATCAACGAGGGCATCAACCTGCTCGACGACATCACCCGTACGGCCGCCGTCTCGGCCGGCTTCAAATTCGCCGACGTCCGCTCCATCTTCGTCGGCCACCAGCTGTGCAGCGGCGGGACCAAGTGGCTGCACGCGCTGAACGTGCTGAGCCTGAGCAAGTCGTACCACCCGACGGCCGCGGGGCAGTCCGGCGGCTACTACCCGGTCTTCCGGTCCGCCGCCGGCTGACCCGGTCCGCGGCAGCGGCACGCCTCCCCGCGGGAGCGTGCCGCTTCGCCGTGCCCGGCGGCGGTGTGCCCGTCAGGCCGGCAGGACCTTCTCGATCGCCGCGCGCAGCTCAGGATCCTCGGGCGTGACCTGCGGGCCGAACCGGGCGGCCACCGTGCCGTCCGGCGCGACGAGGAACTTCTCGAAGTTCCAGCGCACGTCGCCGGTGTGCCCCTCGGCGTCCGGCGTGGACACCAGCTCCGCGTAGAGCGGGTGCCGGTCGGGCCCGTTGACGTCGACCTTCTCCGTCAGCGGAAACGTCACGCCGTAGTTGACCTGGCAGAACTCCTCGATCTCAGCGGCGCTGCCCGGCTCCTGGCCGGCGAACTGGTTGCACGGCACCCCGAGCACGGTCAGCCCGCGTCCGGCGTACGTGTCGGCGAGTTCCTGAAGGCCCGTGTACTGCGGGGTGAGGCCGCAGCGGGAGGCCACGTTGACCACGAGCAGGGCGCGGCCGCGGTAGCCGCCGAGGTCGGCCGGGCCGCCGGTGAGGGCGTCGATCTGGACGTCGAAAACGGTCATGGGACGAGGCTACGGGCCTTGGCGCCCACCGTCCCGCGCCACCCGTGAAATCGATGCATCGACATCTTGACTAAGTGGTGACGGCGTGAGTAGCGTCTCAGCAATCAATTTGGAAAGTTTCCTAACTATTGGAGGGACGCCGTATGAAGAGATCGCTCCGCCGGGCCCTGTGGGCCACCGGCGCCGTGGTCGCGCTCGCGGTCGCCGCGGTGCCCATGACCACCGCGTCGGCCGCCGGCAGCGTCACCGCCACGTTCGCCAAGGTGCAGGACTGGGGGACCGGCCACGAGGGACGGGTGACAGTCACCAACGGCACCAGCTCCACCGTCAACGGCTGGCGCATCGAGTTCACGCTGCCCTCCGGCACCTCGATCAGCAGCTCCTGGGACGCCGACATCACCCGCAGCGGTGACCGCTACGTGGCGGTCAACAAGAGCTGGGCGTCGACGCTCGCCCCCGGCGCCAGCTTCAGCTGGGGCTACAACGGCACCGGCGCGTACAAGGCGCCGGTGAGCTGCACGATCAACGGCGGCTCCTGCACCGGCGGCGGCACGCCGACGACCACCGCGCCCACCACGGCGCCGCCGACCACCGCGCCGCCCACCACGGCACCGCCGACGACCGCCCCGCCGACCACGCAGCCGCCCACCACGCCGCCGCCCGGCGGCAAGAAGATCGTCGGCTACTTCGCCGAGTGGGGCGTCTACGCCCGCAACTACCACGTCAAGAACATCCACACCAGCGGCTCGGCCGCGAAGCTGACCCACATCCTGTACGCCTTCGGCAACACCACCGGCGGCCGCTGCAGCATCGGGGACAGCTACGCCGACTACGAGAAGGCGTACACCGCGGCGGACAGCGTCGACGGCGTCGCCGACACCTGGGACCAGCCGCTGCGCGGCAGCTTCAACCAGCTGCGCAAGCTCAAGAAGATGTACCCGAACCTGAAGGTGCTCTGGTCCTTCGGCGGCTGGACCTGGTCCGGCGGCTTCACCCAGGCCGCGCAGAACCCGGCCGCGTTCGCCGACTCCTGCTACTCCCTGGTCAAGGACCCGCGCTGGGCGGACGTCTTCGACGGCATCGACGTCGACTGGGAGTACCCGAACGCCTGCGGCCTCCAGTGCGACAGCAGCGGCCCGAACGCGTTCAAGAACGTGGTCTCGGCCCTGCGGAGCAAGTTCGGCTCCAGCTTCCTGGTCACCGCGGCGATCACCGCCGACGGCAGCAACGGCGGCAAGATCGACGCCACCGACTACGCCGGCGCCGCGAACAACCTCAACTGGCTGATGCCGATGACGTACGACTACTTCGGCGCCTTCAACGCCCAGGGGCCGACCGCGCCGCACTCGCCGCTCTACTCGTACGCCGGCATCCCGCAGCAGGGCTTCTGGTCGGACGCGGCGATCCAGAAGCTCAAGTCCAAGGGCGTACCGTCCAGCAAGCTGCTGCTCGGCGTCGGGTTCTACGGACGCGGCTGGACCGGCGTGACCCAGGCCGCACCCGGCGGCAGCGCCACCGGCGCGGCACCTGGTACCTACGAGGCCGGCATCGAGGACTACAAGGTGCTCAAGAACAGCTGCCCGGCCACCGGCACCGTCGGCGGCACCGCGTACGCCAAGTGCGGCAGCAACTGGTGGAGCTACGACACCCCGTCGACCATCGGCGGGAAGATGAGCTACGCCAACAGCCAGGGCCTCGGTGGCGCGTTCTTCTGGGAGCTCTCCGGTGACACCAGCAACGGTGAGCTGATCGGCGCCATCAAGGGCGGTCTCGGCTGAGCCGAGGGCCGACGCACCACCCACCCGGCGGGGAGGGGCCGCACCGGCCCCTCCCCGCCCGCGTGCCGTCCTGGCCGAGCGCGCCGATCCGGGTCAGGATGGGGAGTCACCCGGCCACGCGGGCCGGGTGTGGCACACTCGCCGCTCGACGAGTCAACGCGACGGGAGGACAGATGGGTCGCAGCCACCGGGACCGGTTCGCCGGGCTCGCTCTCCTCGCGCTGTTGCCGGCGGCGCTGGCCGCCTGCGGCTCGGGCGGCCAGGACGGCGGAGACACCCCGCCCAGCGGGAAGGCGCCGGCCGAGGAGGCGGCGGCCAAGAGCCGCGAACGTGTGCAGGCGTACCTGGACGCGCTCACCGCCCGCGACGCCGCCGCCGGCCGCAGCCAGCTCTGCGCGCCCATGCACGCCGCCTTCGACTCCGCCGCCACCGGCCCGAACGGCGACTTCGCCGACCACTTCACGGTGCCCGAGGCGACGATCACCGAGGTCCGCTCCGGCCCGAACGGCCAGGAGGTCAGCGCCTCGATCACCGTTGCCGCCGGCTCGCGCAAGGCCGCCCGGTCGTTGCTGTTCACCGTCACCCGTAACGGGGCGGACTGGTGCATCTCCGGCGAGGTGCCCGGCGAGCGCGCGGTCGAGGCGACCGCCGACCCGGCGGAGCCGGCGCCGCCGGCGACGGCGCCCTCACCGGTTCCCTCCCAGTGACCGGAACCATCCCCCTCGGCGGCGAGTGATCGCGACGGTCGCCGTACGCTTTCCTTCATGCGCCATGAGTGGCATCAGCTGAGTCACCCCGCCGTGGGCAGCCCTGGTCTGCAGACCAGCCGCCCGACCGCCGACTCCGCCGAGGACGCGGCCCTCGGCCTCGACCGATGGCGGGAGCTGCCGCGCGCGCAGACCCCGCCCTGGGACGACCCGGCCCAGGTCGCCGAGGTCTGCCGGGTGCTGGACACGGTGCCGTCGGTGGTCGCGCCCTACGAGGTCGACCAGTTGCGGCAGCGGCTCGCGCTGGTCTGCGAGGGCAAGGCGTTCCTGCTCCAGGGCGGTGACTGCGCGGAGACCTTCGCCGACAACACCGAGAGCCACCTGCTCGCCAACGCCCGCACGCTGCTCCAGATGGCCATCGTGCTCACCTACGGCGCGTCGCTGCCCGTGGTCAAGGTCGCCCGGGTCGCCGGCCAGTACACCAAGCCCCGGTCCCTGCCGACCGACGCCCGGGGCCTGCCCGCCTACCGCGGCGACATGATCAATTCCCTTGAGGCCACGCCGGAGGCGCGGGTCGCCGACCCGCAGCGCATGATCCGGGCGTACGCCAACTCGGCCGCCGCGATGAACATGCTCCGGGCGTACCTGGCCGGCGGGCTGGCCGACCTGCACGCCGTGCACGACTGGAACAAGGACTTCGTCCGGCGGTCCCCGGCCGGCGAACGCTACGACGCGATCGCCCGCGAGATCGACCGGGCGCTGGCCTTCATCCGGGCCTGCGGAATGACCGACGACGAGGCGCTGCGCACCGTCACGCTGCACTGCTCGCACGAGGCGCTGGCGCTGGAGTACGACCGGGCGCTGACCCGGATCTCCAACGGCAAGGCGTACGGCCTGTCCGGGCATTTCCTCTGGATCGGTGAGCGGACCCGGCAGATCGACGGCGCGCACATCGACTTCATCTCCCGCATCGCCAACCCGATCGGCGTCAAGCTCGGCCCGACGACCACCCCCGACGAGGCGATCGAGCTCTGCGAGAAGCTCAACCCGGACAACATCCCCGGCCGGCTCACGCTGATCAGCCGGATGGGCAACCACCGGGTACGCGACGCGCTGCCCCCGATCGTCGCCAAGGTCACCGCGGCGGGCGCCAAGGTCGTCTGGCAGTGCGACCCGATGCACGGCAACACGCACGAGTCCTCGAACGGCTACAAGACCCGGCACTTCGACCGGATCGTGGACGAGGTGCTCGGCTACTTCGAGGTGCACCGCGGCCTGGACACCCACCCGGGTGGCCTGCACGTCGAGCTGACCGGCGAGGACGTCACCGAGTGTCTCGGCGGCGCCCAGGGCATCGAGGACCTCGACCTGCCCGACCGGTACGAGACCGCCTGCGACCCCCGGCTGAACACCCAGCAGTCACTGGAGTTGGCGTTCCTGGTGGCGGAGATGCTCCGTGGGTGATGTGAGGAATCTGATCGATCTGCGGACGGACACCGTGACCCGGCCGACGCCGGGGATGCGGGAGGCGATGACCGCCGCCGAGGTGGGCGACGACGTCTACGGCGAGGACCCGACGGTCACCGCGCTGGAGACCGAGGTGGCCGCGCTGTTCGGCCACGAGGCGGCGCTGTTCGCCCCGAGCGGCTCGATGGCCAACCAGATCGCGCTCCAGCTGCACGTACCGCCGGGCGACGAGCTGCTCTGCGACGCCGACGCGCACGTGGTCACGTACGAGGTGGGCGCCGCCGCCGCGTACGGTGGGATCTCCTCGCGGACCTGGCCGGCGGTGGGCGCGGAGCTGGACCCCGACGTGGTGGCCGGGATGATCCGGCCGGACGGCTACTTCGCGGTGCCCACGCGGGCGATCGCGGTGGAGCAGACCCACAACCGGGGCGGCGGCGGGGTGATCCCGCTGCCGACGCTGCGGCGGATGCGTGAGGTCGCCGACGAGCACGGGGTGGCCCTGCACTGCGACGGCGCGCGGATCTGGCATGCGCATGTGGCCGACGGGGTGCCGCTGGCCGAGTACGGCGTGTTGTTCGACACGCTCTCGGTCTGCCTCTCCAAGGGCCTCGGCGCGCCGGTCGGCTCGCTGATCGTGGGTAGCGCGGAGAAGATCGCCCGGGCGCGGTTCCTGCGCAAGCGGATGGGCGGCGGCATGCGGCAGGTCGGCATCCTGGCCGCCGCCGGCCGGTACGCGCTGGCGCACCACGTCGAGCGGCTCGCCGACGACCACGTGAAGGCGGCCCGGCTGGCCGAGGCGATCGCCCCGCACGGGGTGCTCGCGGCGGCGGTGCGGACCAACATCGTGCCGCTGGACCTGACCAAGCACCCGCTGGACGCGCACGCGCTGGCGGCGGCCGCGCGGGCGGAGGGGCTGCTGATCTCGGTGCTCGGCCCGCGTACCGCCCGGCTGGTCACCCACCTGGACGTCACCGACACGCAGATCGACCGCGCCGCCACCATCCTGAACACCGCTCTGCGCGCCTGACCCGCCCTCACCCTGCCGCGCCCCGCGCCCCTGCCGGAGTCCGGCGGGGGAGGGGCGCGTGGGCGGAACCGTCAGGGGTGGAGGCGCTTCAGGGTGGCTATGTCAGCGGCGTGGCCGACGTGCTTCTCCGTGGGGGTCTCCACCAGTACGGGCACACCGGCCGTCGCCGGATGGCGCATCAGCTCGGCGAACGCCGGCTCACCGATGGTGCCCTTGCCGATGTTCTCGTGCCGGTCCCGGGTGGAACCGCACAGGTCCTTCGAGTCGTTCGCGTGCACCAGCCGTAGCCGGTCCGCGCCCACTGTCGCGACCAGCGTGTCGAGCGTGGCGGTCATGCCGCCCTCGGCGGCAAGGTCGTGGCCGGCCGCCCAGGCGTGACAGGTGTCGAAGCAGACCCCGAGCATCGGGTGCCTGTCGACCGTGTCCAGGTAGGGGCCGAGGTGTTCGACCCGGGACGCCAGTGACCGGCCGCCCCCGGCGCTCGGCTCGACCAGCAGCATCGGTCCGCCGGTGGCCGCGACCTCGTCGAGCAGCGGGAGCAGTGCCTCCCGGACCTGCCGCAGGGCCGCCTCGGCGTGACCGGCGTCGACCGAGCTGCCGGCGTGGAACACCACGCCCTCGGCACCGATCGCCCGGCCCCGCCGCAGCGCGTGCGCCAGCGTCTCGGCCGACCGGGTCACAGTCGCCGGGGTGGGGGAGCCGAGGTTCACCAGCAGCGACGCGTGGATGAACACGGGCAGGCCGCGCTCGCCGCACCCGTCGCGGAACGACGCGTCCTGCGCCGGGTCCCCGGCCGGCAGCGCCCAGCCCCGCGAGTTCGAGACGTAGACCTGCACCACCTCGGACCCGGCCGCGTCCGCGTACGGCAGGGTCGCCCGGGCCAGGCCGCCGGAGGTGGGGGTGTGCGACCCCACCCGGCGGCGGCCGTCGCATCCGCTCACAGGCACGTCACCGTGATCGTCGTACCCGGCGGCACCGGCGTGTTCTCGGCCGGGTTCTGGATCCGGACGATGCCGTTCGGGTTGAGCTGGACGTTGACCGGGAAGCCCTGGCTCTCCAGCGTCTGCTTGGCCTGCTGGCACGGCATGTCGATCACCCGGGGCACGGCCACCTGCGGCGGGCCCTTGCTGATCTCCAGCTTGACCTGGGTGCCCTTCTCCACACCGGTGCCGTCGGCCGGGCTCTGGCCGAGGATCTCGTCCTTCGGCTTGTCGGAGTCCTTGACGTTCTCCACCGGCTTCAGCCCGAGCTGCGCGAGGATGGCGCGCGCCTCGGTGAGGCTCTTGCCGACCAGGTTGGGCACCGTCACCGGCGCGCGACCCTTGCTGAGGATCACCGTCACCTTCGCCCCGGGCTTGACCTCTGTGCCCACCTTCGGATCGGTGGCCAGCACCACACCCGCCGGCAGGGCGTCGTCGTACCGGGAGGAGCCCTTGGCCACGACCAGGTTGACGCCCTCCAGTTCGGCCTGGGCCAGCGCGTAGTCCTTGCCCACCACGTCCGGCACCGGCAGCCGCTCCGGACCGAGCGACAGGGTCAGCGTGATCGTGCCGCCCTTGACGATCCGCGCGGCCGAGCCGGGATCCTGCCCGAGCACCGTGTCCTTCGGGACGTTCTCGTCGTAGCGCGGTGCGGCGTACCGCAGCGTGAAGCCGCCGCGCTCGGCCCGCGCCTCCGCGTCGGCCTTGGTCAGGCTCACCAGCTGCGGCGCGACCGTGTAGCGGCCCACGCCGAACCACCAGCCACCCCCGGCGGCGACCAGGCCGAGCACGACGACCACCGCGGCGACGGCCAGCCGCCCGCGCGGTGAGCCCATGATCCGGGTACGCAGAGCGGCGAACCCGGTCCCCGGAACGTCCTCCTCGACGGCGCGGCGCCGGTGCGGGCGCTGCGCGGCGCCGCTCTCGGGCAGCCGGGCCCACGCCGGGCGCTCGACCGGCTGGAGCGCGGCCACCATCTGGGTCGGCTGGCTCAGCACCGCGGTGTCGTCGCTGAGCTGCGGCAGCACGGTGGTGTGCGCCTGCGGGTCGCCGAGCTGGTCGCGGACCGCCTGCACCTCGCTCAGCAGCGCCGCGGCGTCGGCCGGGCGGCCGGCCGGATCCCGCCGGGTGGCCCGGGCGACGAGCGCGTCGAGGGCCGGCGGCAGCGTCGGCACCAGCGTCGACGGCGCCGGTACGTCCCGGTCGACGTGCTGCCAGGCGACCTCCACCGGACGGTCGCCGTCGTAGGGCACCCGGCCGGTGAGCATCTCGAACAGCACGATGCCGGCCGAGTAGACGTCGGTCCGCGGGTCCGCGTGGCCCTGGGTGACCAGCTCCGGCGCCACGTACGCCACGGTCGCCATGAGCTGGTTGCCGTTCTCGTCCTCGGCGCTGGCCTCCACGGCCCGGGCCAGCCCGAAGTCGGCCACCTTGACCACGCTGTCGACAAGGTTGCGGCTGCCGCCGGTGGGCACCTCGGCGACCAGCACGTTCTCCGGCTTGACGTCGCGGTGCACCAGGCCGGCCCGGTGCGCGGCGGCGAGCGCGGCGAGCATCTGCTCGGTGATCGCCAGTGCCTCGTCCGGGTTCAGCCGGCGGCGCTCGGCGAGCACGTCGCGCAGCGTGCGCCCGCGGACGTACTCCATCACCAGGTACGGCAGGCCGGCGTGGATGCCCTGGTCGTAGACCGCCACCACGTTCGGGTGGGTGAGCCGGGCGATCGTCTTCGCCTCGTCGGTGAAGCGCTCGACGAACCCGGCCATCCGGGCCCGGGCCTGCGGCGCCTGGGTCGGGTGAATGATCTTGACCGCCACGGTGCGCTCCAGGCGCTCGTCGGTGGCGGTGTACACGGTCGCCATGCCGCCACGGGCGACGCGCCCGCGGATGCGGTAGCGCCCCTCGATCAGCGAGCCCAGCAACGTGTCGGCGACCTGTGTGTCCATCGGTAGGCAGTCTATGTGTCGGAAGGGTGAAGGTAGAACAGGATGCTACCGCCGGGTTGCGACACGGGGGGACCGCCACGGTGCGGGGTGCCGTGCGCCGCGTCCGGCGGGCACGTGGCAGGGTGGTCGGGTGACCGATTCCGTACCCGCCGAGACCGGCCCCGACCTGGCCGGACCGGCCGACCCGGCCGGCTGGCTGACGCTGCCCGACGTGGCCGAGCGCCTGGACCTGTCGATCAGCAAGGTGCACCAGATGATCCGCGACCGCGAACTGATCGCGGTGCGCCGCGACGGCGTCCGCCGGATCCCGGCCGACCTGGTGGCCAACCGCACCGTGCTCAAGCACCTGCCCGGCGTGCTCAACCTGCTCGCCGACGCCGGGTACGACGACGAGGAGGCGCTGCGCTGGCTCTACCGGGAGGACCCCAGTCTTCCCGGTACCCCCGCCGTGGCCCTCGGCGGCGACCTGGCCCGCGAGGTCAAACGCCGAGCCCAGGCCGTCGCCTTCTAGCCCTCACCCACCCGGACCCACCCCACCCCACCCCACCCCACCCCACCCCACCCCACCCCACCCCACCCCTCCCGCCCGCCCTCGTCGATCATGAAGTTGACGGCGAAGTCGATCTCCGAAAGTGCCGCCAACTTCATGATCGACCGCTTCGGGGGCGGGTGGGGAGGGGGGAGGGGGTGGGGGTGGGGTGGGTGGCGGTCAGGCGGGGCGGCGGGTGGCGGCGATGGCCAGGTCGACCAGGGCCTGGCGGGCCTCGGTGTCCAGGTCGACAGCGGTCAGCGCGGCCAGGGCGCTCTCGGTCAGCGCGGTGATGTGCCGCTCGGCCCGCTCCAGCGCGCCGCTCGTGGTGATCAGCTCGCGCAGCCGGTCCACCCCGGCCGCGTCCAGGTCCGGTGCGCCGAGCCCGGCCAGCAGCGCCTCCCGGCCGGACGGGTCGAGCGTCTCCAGGGCCGCCGCCACCAGGTACGTCCGCTTGCCCTCGCGCAGGTCGTCGCCGGCCGGCTTGCCGGTGCGCTCCGGATCGCCGAACACCCCCAGCACGTCGTCGCGGAGCTGGAACGCCTCACCCAGCGGCAGCCCGTACGCCGAGTACGCGGCGTGCACCTCTGGCGGCGCGCCGGCCAGCGCGGCGCCCAGCAGCAGCGGGCGCTCGACCGTGTACTTCGCCGACTTGTACCGGGCCACCTTCGCCGCCCGGTCCAGCGAGGTGTCCCCGGTGGCCTGGGTCAGCACGTCCAGGTACTGCCCGACGGTCACCTCGGTGCGCATCTCGTCGAAGACCGGCCGGGCTCGGGCCACCGTGGCCGGCGGCAGGCCGGAGGAGTGCAGCAGCTCGTCGGACCAGACCAGGCACAGGTCGCCCAGCAGGATCGCCGCGGCGTCGCCGAAGGAGTCCGCGTCGCCGCCCCAGCCGGCCGTACGGTGCCGGGCGGCGAACCGCCTGTGCATCGCCGGCTCGCCCCGCCGGGTGTCCGACCGGTCCATCAGGTCGTCATGGATCAGTGCGCTGGCCTGCACGAACTCCAGCGCCGCCAGGGTGGCGACGACCTGGTCGGAGTCGACCCCGCCGGCGCCCCGGTAACCCCAGTAGCCGAACGCCGGGCGCAGCCGCTTGCCGCCGCCCAGCACGAACGCCTCGATCGCCTCGGCGACGGGCAGCAGGCCGTCGTCGACGGCGGTCAGCCAGCCGCGCTGGCCGGCGAGGAACTCGGTGAGCGCCTTGTCGATCCGCTGGCGCAGGCCGGCACGGTCGACGGGGGATACGGGAGCAGCGTGGGTCACGCCACGACGCTAGCGGTTCACACCCGTTCCCGCCGTGCCCGGCGCCCCGGCGTGCCTCGTGGCTCACCTGCCCGGACGGTCGCGCAGGTGGCGCGGCACGCCGGACGGCAGGTACGGGCGGGCCGCGGTGACCAGTCGCGCGTACCCCCGGGTGGCCGGCGCGGGCGGCGCCTGGGCCAGGCCGCGCCGGAACGCGGTGAGCTGGCCGGTGGCCCGGGCGGACCCGGACCGGACCGCGTCGAGCAGCGCCTCGCCGGCCACCGCGCACGCCTCGGGCACCGCGCCCAGGCCCAGATGACCGCGGGCCAGCCAGCCGCCGTAGACGGCCGACCGGCGCGGGCGGCCCGGCGCGCCCACCACCGGCGTCAGCAGCGGCACGGCGGCGGCCGGGCGGCCCAGCGCGACGAGCGTGCGCCCGGTCATCGCCGCCAGTTCGGCCGCATCGAGCCAGTACAGCCAGGGCGGCTCCCGGCCGGGCTCCGGCGTGCCCGCCCGGTCCGCCCCGGCCAGCGCCTGCCCGGCGGCGCGGGCACGCCCGGCGAGCGCGGCGGCGAGCGCCACCCGGTGCAGCAGCAGCGCCCGCAGACCGGGCGTGGCGTCGGCGCGGGCGGCGGCGTACCCGATCCGGGCCAGGACCAGCGCGCCGGCCGGGTCGCCGGCGTCGGCCAGCAGGTGACTGGCCGACGCGAGCACGTGCCCGGCCAGCGGCGGCTCCCCGGCGGCCACCGCCGCCCGCAGCGCCAGCCGGTACGCGACCAGGCCCCCGCCGGGGTCCCCGGCGTCGGCGGCCAGCCAGCCGGCGAGCTGCGCCGACTCGGCGAGCGCGGGCAGTAACCCGCGCCGGCCGGCGGGCCCGGCGCGCCGGTAGCCGCGGACCGCGTGCCGCAGCCGGCGGGCGCCGTGCCCGGCGAGGTCGCCGCCGCCGAGCAGGTCGTCCCAGCGCCGCAGCGTGGCGAGCGTCACCCGGTCCGCCGGGTGACCACGACCGGCGGGCTCGTCCGGCCCGCCCGGTACGCCGAGCGACAAGGCCTCGTTCGCCGGCGTGCCCCCGTCGTCCCGCCCGGGACGGCCGTGCCGCGGCGGCGCGGCGGCGAACGGACCGGTCAGCGTGCGGCCGCCCGGGTCGGCCGCCCAGCGGTACGCGAGCGTGAGCAGGGCCAGCCGGGCCCGGGAGCCGGCCGGGTCGACCATCGCGGGCGCCACGCCCAGCCGGCGGCTGCGGGCGGCGGCCTCGGCCAGCACCTCGCCCGGCAGCCGCAGAACGGTCGCCAGCCAGGCGGACCAGAAGTCGCCGGGAAGCCGCAGCTGGCGCTCCCAGCGGGACACCTCGTTGCGGGTCAGCGTGGGCACGCCGGAGGCGGCGCAGAGCTCGTCGGCCAGCCGCTGCTGGCTCCAGCCACGGGCGGCCCGCAACTCGGCCAGCAGCGGCCCGAGCAGGCGCGGGCCGGGCGGCGGGGACGGGATCATCGGAACCTCCGGGGCGACGGCGCGGATGGCGACGCGGACGCCCGGCCAGGTGGTGGCGCCGGCGCGTCGCCGTCGTGGCGACCCCCGCGCGGGCCCCCGGAACGGCCGTCGGCCGCCCCACCGCGCTGCCGCAGTTCTACCCCCGGGGTACGACGTCGCGCCGGGACAGGTGTTCGCGGGCTGGGAAGATTCCCGGTGCGGCGTGCCGTCCCGGTTACAGTCGGTCCGTGGCGCTCGGTCTTCCCTCGGTCCTTCCCAATCCCCAGCCGGCCATCGGGGAGCTGATCCGTGACGGCCGCCCCACGTTCTCCTTCGAGTTCTTCCCGCCGAAGACCTTGGCCGGGGAGAAGCTGCTCTGGCAGGCCATCCGCGAGCTGGAGTCGCTGCGGCCCTCGTTCGTGTCGATCACCTACGGCGCGGGCGGCTCGACCCGCGACACCACGGTGGCGGTGACCGAACGCATCGCCACCGAGACGACGCTGCTGCCGATGGCGCACCTGACCGCGGTGAACCACTCGGTCGCCGAGCTGCGGCACGTGATCGGCCGGCTGGCCTCGGTCGGGGTCCGCAACGTGCTCGCAGTGCGGGGCGACCCGCCGGGCGACCCGGGCGGCGAGTGGATCGCCCACCCCGAGGGCGTCCGGTACGCCGAGGACCTGGTCCGGCTGGTCCGCGACAGCGGCGACTTCAGCGTCGGCGTGGCCGCGTTCCCGTACAAGCACCCGCGCTCGCCGGACGTGGACAGCGACACCGCGCACTTCGTCCGCAAGTGCCGGGCCGGCGCGGAGTTCGCGATCACCCAGATGTTCTTCGACGCCGACGACTACCTGCGCCTGCGCGACCGGGTCGCCGCCGCCGGCTGCGACACCCCGATCCTGGCCGGGGTGATGCCGGTGACCCAGATCGGCACCATCGAACGCTCGGTGCAGCTGTCCGGCGCGCCGTTCCCGCCCGCCCTGGCGGAGCGGTTCGAGCGGGTGGCCGACGACCCGGAGGCGGTCCGCCGCCTCGGCGTCGAACAGGCGAGCGAGATGTGCGAGAAGCTGCTCGACGAGGGCGTGCCGGGGATCCACTTCATCACGCTCAACCGGTCCCCCGCGACCCGGGAGGTGTGGCAGCGGCTGCGCGCCGCCGCACGGGTGTGACCACCCGCCACACGACACCCGCGCCGTGCTTCTACGGTTGATCCGTGGTGGGCACACAGCTGAACTGGGACCAGTACGCGACCGCGTGGGCGCGGCTGCACGGCGGCTTCGATCCGCGTACCGCCGCGCCGGTGGTGCGCGCCTGGCTGCGCTTCGCCTACCACGTGGGCTACGTGCTGGGCCGGCTGCGCGTCGGCCCCACCCCGGTGACCGTGTTCGGGGTGCTGCTCTGCTTCTGCGTACCCCTGTTCGTGGAGCGGTCCGGCAACGGGCCGTTCCTGGGCGCGTTGTTCGTGCTGCTGGCGGCGGTGGCCGACAGCGTCGACGGCGCGGTGGCGGTCGCGACCGGCCGCACCACCCGGCTGGGCTACGTGTACGACTCGGTCGCCGACCGGCTCGGCGAGGTGGCCTGGCTGATCGCGTTCTGGCTGCTCGGCGCGCCGGGCGCGCTGGTCGCGGCGGCCGGTGGGCTGTCCTGGCTGCACGAGTACGTGCGGGCGCGCGCGGTCTCGGCGGGGATGCGGGAGATCGGCGCGGTGACGGTGGGGGAGCGGCCCACCCGGGTCTGCGTGGCGCTGGTCGGGCTGCTGGTCGCCGGGCTCACCGGGCTGATCGACGCCGACCTGACCGCCGGCACGATCACCATGGCCACCACGGTCTGGGTGCTGCTCGCCGGGTTCGGCCTCGGTCAGTTGCTCTCCGCCGTCCGCCGCGCCCTGGTCGACGCCGGCTGACCGCCGCGCGCCCGTGCGGCGGTCGTCGACCCCTCACCAGGCCGGGCCGACCGCCTCGGCGACGATCTCCGCGGACAACGTCACCATCGGCAGCCCGCCACCCGGGTGACTGGAACCGCCGACCAGCCAGAGCCCGGCCACCGGCCCCCGGTTGGCCGGGCGCAGCAGCCCGCCCGCGGTGCCGTAGATCGCACCGCCCGGCGCGCCGGTGGCCGCGTCCAGGTCGGCCGGGGTACGGATCTCCCGGAACACCAGCCGGTCCCGCACGTCGGCGCCGCGCTCGGCCAGCACGTCCAGGATCCGGTCCGCGTACGCCTCGGCCAGGCCCGGCCGCCGCCAGTCCACAGCGCTCGCGGCGGTGCCGTGGCGGGGCGCGTTGACGAGCACGAACCACGCCTCGTGGCCGTCGGGGCGGACCGCCGGGTCGTCGGCCGCGGTGACGAACACGGTCGGGTCGGGCGCCGGGCGGGCCCGTACCCCGCGACCCGGGTCGCCGAACACGGCGTCGAACTCGGCGTCGTAGTCGCGGGGGAAGAACACGGTGTGGTGGGCCAGCCCGGAGTCGCCGCGTACGCCCAGCAGCAGCACGAAACCGGCCAGGCTGCGGTCGGTGAGCGCGGCCAGCCGGCGCGGGTCGGGCAGCAGGTCCCGGTAGACGGTGAGCGCGTCCACGTTCGCCACCACCACGTCGGCGGGCACCGGTGCGGCGGCCCCGGCCACGCGTACCCCGTGCACCCGCCCGCCCGCGGCGTCGATGCGGGTGACTGTGGCGTCGGTGCGTACCACCACGCCGAGGTCGAGGCAGCGCGACAGCAGCGCGTCGGCGAGCGTGCCCAGTCCGCCGCGCAGGTACCAGCCGCCGTACGCCAGTTCGGCGTAGGGCACGGCGACGAGCGCGGCCGGGGCGCGGCGCGGGTCGGCGCCGGTGTACGTGGCGTACCGGTCCAGCAGCATCCGCAGCCGCGGGTCGGACAGGTGGCGGCGGCCCAGCCCGCGCAGGCTTCGGCCGGGGCCGATGGCGGCCAGGTCGCCCAGCCGCCAGGCCAGCGCGGCCAGGTCGCGGGGCGAGTCGACGGTACGGCGCAGGATGTCCCGGTGCGAGGCCGCCCACACCCGGTCGGCGCGCCGCCACAGCCCGCGCCAGTCGGCGGCGGACCGGTCCCCGAACGCGGCGCCGATCCGGGCGGCGAACTCGTCCGGGTCGGCGCAGGAGTCGAGTGCCTGCCCGCCGCCGGGGAAGACGTGCCGCACGATCGGGTCCAGCGGGACCAGGTCGAGGTATTCGTCGAGCTTCGCCCCGGTCGCCTCGAACAGGTCGTGGAAGACCTGCGGCAGGGTGAACAGGCTCGGCCCGGTGTCGAAGTGCCACACCCCCTCCGGGGTGTGGTGGGCGTACCGGCCGAGCTTCCCCCCGACCGTGCCGGCCCGTTCGAGGACGGTGACCTCGTGCCCGGTGACCGCGAGCCGGGCGGCGGTGGCTAGCCCGCCCACCCCGGCGCCGATGACCACGATGCGCGCCATGGCGTGCCCCTCCTAGGTGACCGGGCGACCCCGCCAGGTGAGCCGGTGTCGCTTCCGCAGATGGTACGACCGGACGGTCAGCCAACCGAGGACCACGACCGATACGGGGTGGCCCAGCGCGTCGGGCCACGCCCGTCCGCCGGTCGCGCGGGCGCTGACCACCCGCCCGGCGACGCCGGCCAGGTAGGCCAGGAACGCCACCGCGGCCACCGCCGGCGCGCCGGCGAGCAGCGCCCCGAGCGCCAGCAGCGGCGGCGCGACGTAGAGCGCGGCCAGCAGCGCCAGCACGGCCGCCGCGGCGGTGGGGTGCCCGAACGTCGCCCACAGCGACTTCGTGTAGCCGTCGCGCAGCTGCGGCCAGGTGTCGTACATCCGGCAGGACGCCAGCCGGGAGCCGTCGGCCAGCGCGATCCGCCCGCCGGCCCGTTTCACCGCCCGGGCCAGCTCGATGTCCTCCAGCACCTTGTCGGCCACCGCCGCGTGCCCGCCGGCCCGCAGGTAGCCGGCCCGGTCCACGACCAGGAACTGCCCGCCCGCCGCGGCCAGCGACGGCCGTCGCGAGCGTTCCATCGCGCGCAGCGGCAGGAACGTCAGCCACAACCACTGCAGCAACGGCTGCACCAGCCGGTCGGCCACCGTCCGCACCACGATCCGGGGGTACGGCGACAGCAGCGCCGCGCCGGCCGCGCGCAACTCGGTCACCGCCGCCGCCACCGCGTACGGGGTGAGCACCACGTCCGCGTCGACGAAGACCAGCACCGCCGGTTCCGGGGCGGTACGGGTGGCGAGCTGCCAGCAGGCGTGCGGCTTGCCCAGCCAGCCCGGCGGCGGGGCGACGCCGGTGAGCAGCGTGACCCGGGGATCGTCGCCGGCCACCGCGCGGACCACGTCGGCGGTGCCGTCGGTCGAGCCGTCGTCGAGCACCACGATCCGCAGGTCCGGCACGCCGCGCTGGGCGAGCAGCGCGCGCAGGCACGGGGTGACCCGCTCGGCCTCGTCGCGCAGCGGCAGCAGCACCGCCACCGGCTCGGTCACCTCGGCCGGGCCGGCGGTGGGACGGCGCAGCCAGGCGTACGCGTTGACCAGCGTGTGCCCGGTGAGCGCGGCGACCGCCACGGCCAGCGCGAGGACGGCGATCATGCCGGGGCGTCGACGCGCGGCGCCGGCTCCGGCGTGCCGGTCCGGTCCCGCCGGCGGGCCCGCCACAGCGTCACCGCCAGCGGCACCGCCGCCACCGCCATTCCGGCCGCGCCCCACAGCGCCGACGCCGGCAGCCGCAGGAACACCGCGTGCGCCAGCACGCTGGAGGCGTACGTCCAGAGGTAGAGCGCGAACATCGGGGCGTCCCGGCCGTCGACCCGGTCCACCGACGGGCCGGCGAGCGGGCGCAGCGCGACGGCGAGCAGTACCGCGAAGCCCAGCCAGCCCAGGTAGTTGCTGACCGGGATGCCGGGTAGCCCGGGCAGCGCCGGGGTGGCGTCGAGCCAGGTCCAGTAGCCCTCGGCCACCATCTGCGGGTCGAGGAACAGGTCCCAGGCGGCCAGCCCGACCGCCGAGAGCGCGATCCGGGCGACCCGGGAACGGACCAGCCGGACCGCGGTGAGCCATGCCGGCCAGGCCATCCAGGTCCAGGCGAGCGGGATGATCAGCGGCACCCCGGCCAGCTTCGGGCCCAGCTCGCCGGAGTAGTCGTAGCTGCCGAACGGGAACCCGGTGGCCACACCGATCGCCTCGACCGCGAACCCGCCGCCGGTGACGACCGCGACCAGCGCGACGGCGGTACGGACGCCCCGGGTGAGCAGCGCGTGACCGACCGAGAGCAGCCAGCCGAGCACCACTGTGGCCACCGTGAGCCCGGCCCGGGTCGCGCCGCCGGTGAGCGGGTAGCAGATCTGGGCGAGTACCAGCACGGCCAGCAGCGCCCAGGGCAGCCGGGCGCGGATCACCGCGCTCACGGGGCGTCCGGCGGGGGCAGCGGCAGGTCCCGGCCGAGCACGCCGAACGGCCGTTCGTCGCCGGGGAAGTGGAAGTGCCGCAGGACGTCGACGAAGCCGAACCGGCGGTACAGCCGCCAGGCCCGGGACTTCTCCTCGTCGGCCTCCGGCGTGGACAGCAGCGTGGTGTCGCCCTCGGCCACGGCGAGCAGTGCGCGCAACTGGCGGGCGCCCAGGCCGTGCCCCTGCGCGGGCGGCCGGACGTGCAGCTCCACCACCTCGAACGGGTGGGCCAGCCAGCGCTGCCGGTCCTGCGCGTTCAGCGCCCGGTGCACCTGGTCGTGCCACCACTGCCCGGTGGCGCCCCGGTAGCCGTACCCGAAACCGGCCAGGTGTCCCTCGCTGGTCAGGCTGGCGACGGCGCGGAAACCGGGCCGTCGGACGTGGGTGGCGATGTAGCCGCGGCGGGCCTCCAGCAGGTCGGGCCGGTAGCCCATCGCCTCGCCGTAGACGGCCACCACGTCGTCCAGCCGCCGGACCAGGTCGTCCGGTGTCCACCGCACCAGCCTCATGCGTGCCCTCTCGATGTTTCCGGGTCGCCTTCGGCGGCGGCCCAGCCCAGCACCGTACGGTCGCCGACCACGTCGCCCACCGCGAACCGCGCGAACAGTTCCTCCGCGTACCAGCCCTCGGTGGGGGTACGGGTGATCGCGGCGCGGTGCTCCGGGGAACGGTACGCGAACGCGACCAGGTCCGCCGGGTCGCGCCACACGCTCACCGTGCCCTGCCAGCCCAGCGGCGCCTCACCGACGCCGAAGCGGGCGAGCAGGCCGGGCGCGGCGTGCAGCTCGGTGGCGACCGGCGGGATCGCGCGCCAGAACGTGGCCGCCCGGCGGGCCCGCAGCCGGGCCCGGGTCAGCGCCAGCACCGGCCCGGTGACCCGGCCGCCGGCCGGCGCGCCGAACGGTTCCCGGCCGGACCACCGGCCGCGGCTGGTCAGCGGGCGCAGGTCGACCCGTACCGCGGCGTCGGCGATCCGGGCCCAGGAGCGGGCGACCGGGGAGGCGTCGAAGCCGGCCGCGTCGGCGGGGGAGTCCCACACCACGAGCGCGGCCCACCGGGTCAGGTCGGCGTCGCCGGGGCCGAAGCCGGTGCCGGTCCCGGTGCCGAGCAGCTTGGCGAAGCGGACCCCGGGCAGCCGGCGCAGCCGCGCCGGGTGGGTGGCCATCCGGCCCAGCACACCGGGTACGGCCCGGCGGGGCACACGCCACACGTGCAGCGTGACGAGTCCGGGGTTCACGCCACCTCGGCCGGGGTGCCGGCGGTGATCCGCAGCAGTTCCGCGTACGTGGTGGGGAACACCGCCCGGGGTACGCCGCCGGCGGCCCACACCTCGTCGTACCCGGCCAGGGCGGTGTCCACGACGGTGCGCAGCGGCGCGGGGTGGCCGACCGGTGCGACGCCGCCGATGACCTGCCCGGTGTGCCGCTTGACGAACTCCGGGGTGGCCCGGCGCAGGTGGGTCACGCCCAGCGTGGCGGCCAGCCCGGCGGTGTCCACCCGGTGCGCGCCGGAGGTGAGCACCAGCAGCGGCGCGTCGTCCGCGTCGAAGATCAGCGAGTTGGCGATGGCGCCGACGGCGACACCGAGCGCCTCGGCCGCCGCGGCGGCGGTGTGCACCGCGTCGGGCAGCAGTCGGACGAGGCTGGCCTCGCCCGATCCGTTCCGCGCGCCCGCGTCGTCGAGCGCGCGCTGCACCGCCTGCACGTTCGGGTGTGGCTGCATGCACCCATTCTTCCCCCACCCCGGTACGCCCCCGCCGGGGGCCGTCGCCCTCCCGTGCGTCCCCGGCGCGTCACACGTTGCGTTTTCGTCGGAGGGGAGGTGTACTGTCAGGGTAGTTAGAACGAGTGTTCGATTCGGCTCACACGGCAAGCGGCTCAGCTCCCCGGCTGGCCCGGCCTGATCCGAGCCGGTTGCGCACCCGTCGAACGCTCCGGAAGCGGTGTTTCGCGGCACCGGCTTCCGGGAGGTGCGGCACCGCGGGCCGCACCGGGTCTCGGACAGTCGCGAGTCCGGGCCCGTCAGGCAGGTCGTCGCCCGCCGCCCACGACCCCCGGGCGGCGGGCGACGGACCCGCCGGCACGCCGGCCGGGTGTGGGTGTGGGGAAGCGTCCACATCCGGCCGGCCGCCACCTGAAAGGGTGCGTCTTCCTCCGCACCGACCGCTCCGGGCGACCGGGCGACGTTCCCCGTCGCGCGACCGCCCGCCCCGGCCACACGCGGAGGAGAGACCCATGCCGACCAGTCCGGCCCAGGCGCCCACGGTGCCCGCGCACGTGCTGCCGCACCGCACCCCCGCCCAGTTGCTCGCGGTGGCCCGCGACGGGCTGGCCGAGGCCGCCCGCACCCGACCCGACGGCCTCCGGTACGCCGCCGCCCACCTCGCGGCGCTGCGCGCCGCCGCCGCCGTGCTCGCCGCCCGGGCCCGTCCCGCGCCCACCCGCCGGCACCGGATCACCAGCGTCTGGGTGCTGCTCGCCACCGTCGCCCCCGAGCTGGACGAGTGGGCCGCCTACTTCGCCGCCGGCGCGAGCAAGCGGGCCGCCGCCGAGGCCGGCATCCCCCGCGTGGTCACCGCCCGCGAGGCCGACGACCTGCTGCGCGCCGCCGAGGAGTTCGTGACGGTGGTGGAGACCGCGCTCGGCCTGGCCCACCAGCCGGCGCTCGACGGACTGCCCCGCCCGCTGCGGCCCGGCGCCTCCGGCTCCCCGCCCCGGCCCGGAGCAGCCGCCGCCTGATTCGTGGCGCCCGGCCGCCACCGGCGGGACCCCGGGTGGCCGGGCGCCGCACCCACGGCACACGCGTGCCGCGCACGACACGATCCACAGCACCATCCACGGGCGGGCCCGTGGCGAAACACGACGGGGGGTTGGTCCGATGGCGGGCCGCATGGTGGTCGGTTCCGCCGCCCTGGCCGATCTGGTCCGTCCGGCGCGCGCGCCCGACCCGGCCGGCGGCCACCGGGTGCTGCCCGTCCGGGCCGAGCTGACCGGGCTGCTGCCCAACCGTGGCCTGCGGCGTGGCAGCACCGTCGCGGTCGGCGCCGGCCAGCCCCGGCGCAGCGGCGCCACCTCGCTGATCCTCGCGTTGCTCGCCGAGGCGTCCCGGGCCGGCTCGTGGTGCGCGGTGGTCGGCGTACCCACCTTCGGGGCCGGCGCCGCCGCCGAGGCGGGCATCGCCCTGGAGCGGCTGGCCCTGGTGCCCGACCCCGGGCCGGAGTGGCCCACAGTGGTCGCCGCGCTCATCGACGGGGTCGACGTGGTGGTCACCGCCGTGCCGGCCACTGTCTCCGCCTCGGTCGCCACCCGGCTGGCCGCCCGCGCCCGGCAACGCGGAAGCGTGCTCGTCCCGTACGGGCGGTGGGACGGTGCGGACGTCACGCTCCAGGTGGTCCGGGGCGTCTGGCAGGGGCTCGGCGCCGGTCGCGGGCGGCTGCGCCGCCGTGAGGTGACCGTCTCGGCCCGGGGCCGGGGCGCCGCTGCCCGCCCCAAGGAGATCAAGGTCTGGCTGCCCGGCGACGAGCTGACCCGGGTGATCCCCCGCTCGGCGGGGCTCGGCGTCCCGTCCGCCGCGCCGTCGCGCCGGCTGCGCGTGGTCGCCCCACCCGCCCGTACGCTCGTCGCGGCCGGTCCGGCGTGAGCGGCGGACCGCAGCGGACGCTGCTGCTCTGGTGCCCGGACTGGCCGGTCCTCGCCGCCGAGATCGTCGACGGGGTGCCCGCCACCGACCCGGTCGTGGTGCTGCACGCCAACCGGGTGATCGCCTGCTCCGAGCGGGCCCGCGCCGAGGGCATCCGGCGTGGGCTGCGCCGCCGCGAGGCGCAGGGGCGCTGCCCGCACCTGACGGTGGTCGACCACGATCCCGGCAGGGACGTGCGCGCGTTCGAGCCGGTGGTGGCCGCCGTGGAGGAGGTGGTCGCCGGCGTCGAGGTGATCCGGCCCGGCGCCTGCGCCACGGCGGCCCGGGGGCCGAGCCGCTACCTCGGCGGCGAGGAGGCGGCGGCCGAGCGGATCGTGGAGCACGTCGCGCAGAGCTGCGCGGTGGAGAGCCAGGCCGGCATCGCCGACGGGGTGTTCGCGGCCGGGCTGGCCGCCCGGGAGGGCCGGATCGTGGCCCCCGGCGGCACCCGCGAGTTCCTGGCCGCCCGGCCGGTCGAGGCGCTCGGCCGGCCCGCGCTGGCCGACCTGCTGCGCCGGCTCGGCGTCCGTACCCTCGGCGACTTCGCGGCGCTGCCGGCCGGGGACGTGCTGGCCCGGTTCGGTTTCGACGGGGCGCTGGCGCACCGGCTCGCCGGCGGCCGGGACGACCGTCCGCTGGCGGTCCGGCAGCCGCCCGCCGACCTCACCGTCACCGCCGACTACGACGAGCCGGTCGACCGGGTCGACGCCGCCGCGTTCGCCGCCCGCATGCTCGCCGAGCGGCTGCACGAGCGGCTGGCCGGGTACGGCCTGGCCTGCACCCGCCTCGGCATCGAGGCGGTCACCGCACACGGCCAGGAACTGCACCGCGTCTGGCGGCACGACGGCCTGCTCACCGCAGCGGCCGTCGCCGACCGGGTCCGTTGGCAGCTCGACGGCTGGCTCTCCGGCAGCAACGGCCGGGGCGGGACACGTCCGGCCCGCCCCACCGCCGGGATCGTCCGGTTGCGGCTGGTGCCGGACGGGGTGCTCGCCCAGGCGGGCCTGCAAGCCGGGCTGTGGGGGGAGACCGGCGAGGAGCGGGAGCGGGCGCACCGCGCGCTGAACCGGGTGCAGGGCATCCTCGGTCCCGAGGCGGTGGTCACCGCCGTGCTCGGCGGCGGACGGTCCCCGGCCGACCAGGTGCGCCTGGTCCCGTGGGGCGACGAGCGGGTGCCCGCCCGCCCCGGCCCGCCACCCGCCGTAGCGCCTCCGGTCCCGGCGTCCCCGGCTCCGGCCGCATCGCCCGTCCCGGGTGTCGGGGCCGCTCCTGGTGCCGCGTCCGCCTCGGTCGTCGTACCGGCTTCGGGTGTGCGTGCCGGGCTGCGTGCCGGGCGGGGCCGGGCGGTGGCCGAGCCGCCGTGGCCGGGGCGGATTCCGCCGCCGTCGCCGGCCGTGGTGCTGCCCACCCCGCTGCCGGCCGACGTGCGTGACGCCGCGGGGGAGCCGGTCGTGGTGAGCGCGCGGCTGGCGGTCAGCGCGGCGCCGGCCCGGCTCATCGTCGGCGACGGGCGCCCGGCCGAGATCACCGGCTGGGCCGGGCCGTGGCCGGTGGACGAACGCTGGTGGGCGCCGGTCGAGGCGCGCCGCCGGGCCCGGTTCCAGGTGAGCCTGGCCGACGGTGCCGCCCTGCTGCTCGCGGTCGAGGGCGGCCGGTGGCTGGTGGAGGCGATCTATGACTGAGCGCCGGGGAAGATCTTGGAAGGAATGCGCCCCTCCAGGGGCCGTTTCGTACCAAGATCTCGGGCGGTCGGGTGGTGGGCGAGGCGGGCGCCGGTGAGCTTCCACAACCCGAAGATGCCGTGGTCCAAGCTGGAGCAGGTGCTCTCCGGCCGGGCCGGGGGCGAGCGGCACCTGCACGTGGTCGACCCGCTCGCGGTCGACGCCGACGGCGGCGACTCACCGGCCTGGAGCCGCAAGCGCCAGGAATACCGGCCGCCGGAGCTGGCCCGCCCGGACGGCGTGGTGCCCTACGCGGAGCTGCACGCGCACTCCAACTTCAGCTTCCTCGACGGTGCCAGCCACCCGGAGGAACTGGCCGAGGAGGCGGCTCGGCTCGGGCTGACCGCGCTCGCCGTCACCGACCACGACGGCTTCTACGGCGTGGTGCGCTTCGCCGAGGCGGCCCGCGCGCTGCGGCTGCCGACGATCTTCGGCGCGGAGCTGTCCCTCGGGCTGCCCGGCCCGCAGAACGGCGAGCCCGACCCGCTCGGCCGGCACCTGCTGGTGCTCGCGCACGGGCACGAGGGGTACGCGCGCCTGGCCGCCACCATCTCCCGGGCCCAGTTGCGCGGCGGGGAGAAGGGCCGTCCGGTCTACGGCGAGCTGGAGGAGATCGCCGCCGAGCTGCGCGACCACGTGCTGGTGCTCACCGGCTGCCGCAAGGGGCACGTGCCCGCGGCGCTGCTCACCGAGGGGGTCGACGCGGCGGCCCGGGAACTGGACCGGCTCACCGCGCTGTTCGGCGCGGAGACGGTGGCGGTGGAGCTGACCGACCACGGCCACCCGGTCGACGCCGACCGCAACGACGCGCTCGCCGACCTGGCCGCCGCGGCCGGGCTGCCCACCGTCGCCACGAACAACGTGCACTACGCCACCCCGGGACGGCGTCGGCTGGCCACCACCGTCGCGGCGGTCCGGGCCCGGCGCAGCCTCGACGAGATCGACGGCTGGCTGCCCGCCGCGGCCACCGCCCACCTGCGCAGCGGCGCGGAGATGGCGGCGCGGTTCGCCGCGTACCCGGGCGCTGTGGCACGGGCCGCCGAGTACGGCGCGGAACTCGCCTTCGACCTCCAGCTCGTGGCGCCGCAGCTGCCGGCGTACCCGGTGCCGCCCGGGCACACCGAGATGAGCTGGCTGCGCCGGCTGACCATGGACGGCGCCCGCGAGCGCTACGGCCCGCCCGAGGCGCACCCGGAGGCGTACGCGCAGCTGGAACACGAGCTGCGGATGATCGAAGACCTCGGTTTCCCCGGCTACTTCCTGGTGGTCTACGACATCGTCGCGTTCTGCCGTGCGCAGGACATCTACTGCCAGGGCCGGGGATCGGCGGCCAACTCGGCGGTCTGCTACGCGCTGCGCATCACAAACGTGGACGCGGTCCGGCACCGGCTGCTGTTCGAACGGTTCCTCGCCCCGGAACGCGACGGCCCGCCCGACATCGACGTGGACATCGAGTCCGACCGCCGGGAGGAGGTGATCCAGCACGTCTACGCCCGCTACGGCCGGGAGCACACCGCCCAGGTCGCCAACGTCATCTCGTACCGGCCCCGGTCGGCGGTGCGGGACGTGGCGAAGGCGTTCGGCTTCTCGCCCGGCCAGCAGGACGCCTGGAGCAAGCAGATCGACAGGTGGGGCTCGGTCGCCGCGGTCGACGTGGCGGACATCCCCGAGCAGGTGGTCGCGTACGCCAACGAGCTGCAGACCTTCCCCCGGCACCTGGGCATCCACTCCGGCGGCATGGTGATCTGCGACCGGCCGGTGATCGAGGTGTGCCCGGTGGAGTGGGGCCGGATGCCCGGCCGCAGCGTGCTCCAGTGGGACAAGGACGACTGCGCCGCCGTCGGCCTGGTCAAGTTCGACCTGCTCGGCCTCGGCATGCTCTCGGCGCTGCACTACGGCTACGACCTGATCGGCTCCCGCCTCGACCTGGGCGACATGACGCTGGACGACCCCGAGGTCTACGACATGCTCTGCCGGGCCGACTCGGTGGGCGTGTTCCAGGTGGAGAGCCGCGCCCAGATGGCCACGCTGCCCCGGCTCAAGCCGCGCGAGTTCTACGACCTGGTGGTGGAGGTGGCGCTGATCCGGCCCGGCCCGATCCAGGGCGGCTCGGTGCACCCGTACATCAGGCGCAAGAACGGCCAGGAGCCGGTCACGTACGCGCACCCGCTGATGCGCAACGCGCTGGAGAAGACGCTCGGCGTGCCGCTGTTCCAGGAGCAGCTCATGCAGCTCGCCATCGACCTGGCCGGGTTCGACGCGGCGGGTGCCGACCAGCTGCGCCGGGCCATGGGGGCGAAGCGGTCGGTGGAGCGGATGGCGCAGATCGCCGACCGGCTCTACGCCGGGATGGCCGAGCGGGGCATCACCGGCGAGCTGGCCGACGACGTGTACCGCAAGCTCACCGCGTTCGCCAGCTACGGCTTCCCGGAGAGCCACGCGATGAGCTTCGCCTACCTGGTGTACGCCAGCTCGTGGCTCAAGCGCTACCACCCGGGCCCGTTCCTGGCCGCGCTGCTCAACGCCCAGCCGATGGGCTTCTACTCGCCGCAGACACTCGCCGACGACGCCCGCCGGCACGGCGTGGAGGTGCGCCGGCCGGACATCAACGCCAGCGGCGCCAAGGCGGTGCTGGAGTCCACGCCGGAAACCCGGTGGGGCAGCGTGCCGGGGGAGCCGCCGCACGCCTGGGGGCTGGGCGGCCCGGCGGTACGGCTCGGGCTGGGCAGCGTCCGTACCCTCGGCGAGGACGTGGCCGAGCGGATCGAGGCGGAACGCGCCGCGCACGGGGCGTACCGGGACATGCCGGACCTGGCCCGCCGCGTCGGTCTCACCGCCACGCAGCTGGAGGCGCTGGCCACCGCCGACGCGTTCGCCTGTTTCGGGCTGACCCGGCGGCAGGCCCTCTGGGCCGCCGGCGCGGCGGCCCAGGACCGGCCCGGCCGGCTGCCCGGCACGGTGACCGGCGCGGACCCGCCCACCCTGCCCGGCATGGCCGCGGTGGACCGCCTGGTCGCCGACGTCTGGGCCACCGGCCTGTCCCCGGAGAGCCACCCGGCCCGGTTCATCCGGGACCGCCTCGACGAACTGGGCGCGGTGCCGATCGCCCGCCTCGGCCAGGTGCCACCCGGGCAGCGGATCCGGGTCGGCGGGATCGTCACCCACCGGCAGCGCCCGGCGACCGCCGGCGGCGTCACGTTCCTCAACCTGGAGGACGAGACCGGGATGCTCAATGTCACTTGCTCCCCCGGGCTGTGGCAGAGATACCGTCGAATCGCCCGCACCAGCGGAGCACTCGTGGTGCGGGGCCGGCTGCAGCGGCACGAGGGCGTCACGAACCTCACCGCGGACCGGCTGGACGCGATCGAGCCCCCCGTCACACCGGCATCCAGGGATTTCCGTTGATGGAGTGATCCACATTACGGTTTCCGTGAGCCGGAGGCGGGAGACTCCCGACGCGGGTGGGCAGAGTGGCCCACCCGGGGTATGGGGGATGAACAGATGACCTTTCACCGCACGAACGCCGGTGGCGTGGCGAACGCCCGACGGACCCGCCTCGGCGCCGACTGGGCGCCCACCCACGAGGCCGAGCCGCGGGAATACCAGGTGACCGACGGCCCGGTGGCCAACCACCAGCGTTCCCGCGCCGAGGACGACCCCGCCGGCGGCGGCGAGTCCTGAACCCGGGCCGGGGGGTGACTAGGCTCGGCGCGTGGAGCAGATCCGAACCCTCACCCCCCGCACCGCCGTCATCTGGTCGGTGCTCCGGGCCGAGCTGGACCGGCGGGCCGGCGAACGACTCTCCGTGCTCGACGTCGGCGGCGGGACCGGCGGCTTCGCCGTCCCGCTCGCCGAGGCCGGTCACCGGGTCACAGTGGTCGACGCCAGCCCCGACGCGCTCGCCGCGCTGACCCGCCGGGCCGCCGAGGCCGGGGTCGCCGATCGGGTACGCGCGACGCAGGGCGACGCCGACGCGCTCACCGGACTCGTCGAACCGGCCACCGTGGACCTGGTGCTCTGCCACTCCGTCCTCGAGGTGGTCGACGACCCGGAACCGGTGATGTCCGCGCTGGTCACCGCGTTGCGGCCAGGTGGCGCGGCGAGCGTGCTCGTCGCCGGCCGGGCCGCCGCCGTGTTCGGCCGGGCGATGAACGGGCAACTGGACGCCGCCGCCGCGCTCGCCGCCGACCCGCACGGCACCACCGGCGGCCGGGACACGCTGCGCCGCCGCTACGACGCCACCGACGCGACCGCGCTGCTCACCGCCGCCGGCCTCGTCGTGGAGGAGATCCACGGGGTACGCGTGCTCGCCGACCTTCTCCCGGCCGCGGTGGCCGACGGCCAGCAGGCCGCCCTGGTGGAGCTGGAGCGCGCCCTCGCAGCCCGGTCCCCGTACCGGGATCTCGCCGCCCAGCTGCACCTGTTCGCCCGCCGCCCGGCATGACCGGTCCGGCTCCCGATCCGACGCCCGGCCCGGCTCCCGGCCCGCTGGACCGGGTGGCGCCGCGCTACGACGGCGGCGCCCTGACCGACGTGCTGCCCAGCGCGCTGGCGCTGCTCGGCGTACCGGGCGCGGCCGACCGGCTCGGCCTGACCCCGCGCCTGGCCGGGGTACGCCGGATCGCGGTACTGCTCGTCGACGGCCTCGGCTGGTACCAGATCCCCACCGCCGCCCCGTACGCCCCGACGCTCGCCGGCCTGGCCGCCACCGCCGGCCGGCCGCTCACCACCGGCTTCCCGTCCACCACCCCGACCAGCCTGGTCAGCCTCGGCACCGGCACCCCGTCGGGCGCGCACGGCGTACTCGGCTTCACGGTCCGGGTGCCCGGCACCGACCGGGTGCTCAACCACGTCGACTGGGCCGGCGACCCCGATCCGGTGAGCTGGCAGCCGGTGCCCACCTGGTACCAGCGGGCGCGCGCCGCCGGGGTCGCGGTGACTGTGGTCAGCCGTCCCGAGTTCGCCGGCAGCGGCCTCACGCTCGCCGCCAACCGGGGCGGCGACTACCGGGGCGCGGCAGGCGTGGACGCGCTCGCCGCCCGGATGCTGGCGGCGCTCGCCGCCGGGAACGGGCCCGCACTCGTCTCCGGCTACCACCCCGACCTGGACCGGCACGGGCACCTCAGCGGCGTCGACTCCGCGCCCTGGCGGACCGCCGCCGCCGAGGTGGACATCCTGCTGGCCCGGCTCGTCGACGGGCTGCCGCCGGACGCCGCGTTGCTGGTCACCGCCGACCACGGCCAGCTCGACGTGCCCGCCGGGCACCGGATCGACCTGGACACCGACCCCCGGCTGCGGGCCGGGGTACGGGTCGTCGCCGGTGAGCCCCGGGTCCGCTACCTGCACGTCGAGCCGGGCGCCGAGGCCGACGTGGTGGCCGCCTGGACCGAGGTGCTGGGCCCGGCCGCGCAGGTGCTGACCCGCGCCGAGGCGGTGGCGACCGGCTGGTTCGGGCCGGTGCCCGAGGCACACCTGACCCGCATCGGCGACGTGGTGGTGGTCTGCCGGGACACGTACGCGGTGGTCGCCACCCGCTCCGAACCGCCGATGGCGTCGCGGCTGGTGGCGTACCACGGCGCGGACACCGCCGCCGAGATGACAGTCCCGCTGCTTGTGGTCCGGGGCTGAACGGGCCCGGTCCTGGCCGGTGCGTGGGGTGGCGCCTCGGTGGCCGTGGGCTGGGCGGTGGGGTTGTCGGACCGGCGGGCTAGCCTGCTGGCATGGGCCGCAGCCAGTCGTTGCCCCGAGGCGGTGACCCCCGCTTCGGGCCGGACGCCGACGACACCGGCTGCACCATCCTGCACGTCGACATGGACGCGTTCTACGCCTCCGTGGAGGTGCGCCGCCGCCCCGAGCTGCGCGGCCGGCCGGTGGTGGTGGGCGGCGTCGGCCCGCGCGGCGTGGTCAGCTCCGCCAGCTACGAGGCCCGGCGGTACGGCGTCCGCAGCGCCATGCCCACCGCCCGCGCCCGTGCGCTGTGCCCCGGCGCGGTCTACCTGCCGCCCGACTTCACCGCCTACACCGCGGCGTCGCGGGCGGTCATGCGGATCTTCCGGGATGTCACGCCGCTGGTCGAGCCGCTGTCGCTGGACGAGGCGTTCCTCGACGTGGCGGGCGCCCGACGGCTGTTCGGCCGGCCCGCCGACATCGCCGCGCTGATCCGCCGCCGGGTCGCCGAGGAGCAACAGCTGACCTGTTCGGTGGGCGTGGGGCCGAGCAAGTTCGTGGCGAAGCTCGGCTCCACCCGGGCCAAACCCGACGGCCTGCTCGTGGTCCCGGCCGCGCAGGTGCTGGAGTTCCTGCACCCGCTGCCGGTGTCCGCGCTGTGGGGCGTGGGGGAGCGTTCCGCGGACGCGCTGCGCCGCCTCGGCCTGCGCACCGTGCGCGACCTCGCCGAGGCGCCGGCCGGCCTGCTGCGCCGGGCCGTGGGCGAGGCGTCCGCCGCCCACCTGCACGAGCTGGCCTGGGGGCGTGACCCGCGTGGCGTCACGCCCGACCAGGTGGAGAAGTCGATCGGCGCGGAGGTCACGTTCGACACCGACGTGACCGACGCGGACGAGATCCGGCGGTCCCTGCTCGCGCTCGCCGACAAGGCCGGCGCTCGGCTACGGGCGGCCGGGCAGGTGGGCCGTACGGTGTCGCTCAAGGTCCGTTTCGCCGACTTCCGGACGATCAGCCGCTCCCGCACGCTCGCCGTGCCCACCGACACCGCCCGGGAGATGTTCGACACGGCCTGGGCGCTGTGGGGTGCGCTCGCCCCGGGCGAGCCGGTTCGGCTGGTCGGGGTCCGGATGGAAGGTCTCGCCCCCGCCGGGGAGACCCCGCAGCAGCTCACCCTCGGTGCGCCCGAGCGCGGCTGGCGCGAGGCGGAGGCGGCGGCCGACGCGGCTGCTGCCCGATTCGGGCGGTCCGTCATAGGTCCGGCCAGTCTTCTCGGCCGTCGTGATACACGACAAGTCGAAAAACCGACCCGGCCGTAGGTCGTCCCGCTTTCCGACGCGCGGGGGCCCTCGTAGACTTGCGGGTAAGCAGCCGGTTGGCTGCCACGGTCTGTCGGCCCGCCCGGGCCGACCAACGTGACCGGGGAGGAGTGCCGTGCCGCTCTCGGAGCACGAGCAGCGGCTGTTCGAGCAGATCGAGCGGTCGCTTGCCGAGGACCCCAAGTTCGCCTCGGCCGTGCGCGCCAGCGACCCGCGTTTCCACGCGCGGCGTCGCGTGCTCGTCGCTGCCGGCGTGGTCGTCGCTGGTCTGGCCCTGTTGATCTACGGTGCCGTGATCAAGATTCCCGCGGTGGCCGTGGCGGGTTTCGTCGTCATGCTGGCCTCGTTGGGCTACGCGGTGCAGTCGCACCGCCGATCCCAGTCGCCCGACCTGCACGTGGTCGGCGGCACGACGAGCCGGCGTCGTCCCCGTGGCCGCAGTGGTGGTGGTCGCCGGGGCTCCTTCCTCGATCGGATGGAGGACCGCTGGCGGCAGCGCCCGGAGGGCCACCGCTGACCGCGTCCCGCCCCTGACCCGGGGCGGGAACCGGCGGCGCCTCCGTAACCGGCCGGCCAGCGCCGCCGGGGCGTATTGCTGCCGGTCGCCGGGCAGCGCGGGCGAGGGCCCGCGCTCCGTCATGCCCGCGATCGACCCACCCACCGTCCCCGCCACTCGACGCACCCCCGCGGCCCGCCGCCTCTGCACACCCTCGGACGTCTCCAGCCGGCACGTGCTGCCGGGTCCGCCCCACACATGAGCGTGTGCACCGCGCCCGGAACGCCCCGCACGTGAGCGTGCGCACCGCGCCCCGGTCGCCCCGCACGTGAGCATGCGCACCGCGCCCGGGTCGCGGCAGGGCAGCTCCCCGTCGTGCCCAAACCTCCCCGCCTCAGCGCCACGCCAAGCGCCTCCTCGCGCCCGCCAGCAGGCGCCACACCCGCCCTCACCCGCGATCTTGCACTTTCGGTCCGAGCGGTGCCCCGAATGTCCCCTTCACCCGGGCGCAAACTGCAAGATCGCCGGGCCGGGCCGGGGCGGGCCGGGCGGGCCGGGGCGTCCAGCTCACCTGATCAGCCATGCGCGCCCGGCAGGCGGGATGCGCTGCCCGGGCCAGAAGCGGTGATCAAGGAGGTTGTGTCTTCAGTGGGGCTCGATTCGGACACAAACTCCTTGATCACCGCCGAAGGGCGGGCGGGCCGCGCGGGAGGGGAGGGCCGGGGGCGGGTGGGAGGGGCAGGGCGGGTGGGTCAGCGGGTGGGACGGTGGGCCAGGAGGCGGCGCGGGCTCCAGCGGGTCATGTGCTGCCGGACCTGACCGCTCGTGGTCACCACCATCGCCGACCGCTCGGCCAGGGCGGTACGCCAGCGTTGCAGCACCGACGGGGGCAGCAGCGCGGCCAGCAGCCGGGTACGGCGGCCGGCACCCGCCGCCAGCGCGCCCCTGACCGTACGCAGCGCCGGCTGCAACTCCGCGTCGGTCAGCGGGTCACGGGCGTAGCGGGCGCGTTCCTCGGCGCGGCCGAGCAGGCGTACCCCGGTCGCAGCGTCCCCGCGCTCGGCGAGTGCCTCCCGGGCCAGCCGCTCGGCGGTGGCCCGCGGGGTCTCCGTGCGGTCCACCCGGACGTGGAAGTCGACGAGCGTGTCGAGCAGCTCGTCCCAGGCGGCGTGCGCGTCGGCGCGGGCCGCCTCGGCGTCCACACCGACGACGACCGGCCGCGTCTCGCCGCGCTGGCCCGGCACCGGCAGCGCGGCGGCCGCGGGCGGGACCGCCCGGACGCGCCGGCGTCGGCGCAGCGCGGAGCGGCGCAGGGCCGGTACGGCGAGCAGCGCCAGCAGCGCCAGCGCACCGGCCAGCCACCACGGCCAGACGGGGCTCTCCTCGGCCGGGCCGCCCTGGTCCAGCGTCAGGCCCTGATCGGTGTCCTTGTCCAGCCGGTCCGCCTCGTTCGGCCCGGCCGACGGGCCGGCCGCGTCGGGCGCGCTGGTGCTGCCGGCCGACGGGGTGACCTCCTCGGGGGCATCGATGTCCGGCGCCCAGGCGGAGCGGACCGAGCCGGGCACGGCCGCCGCCGGGGTGGCGTCGAAGGGCACCCAGCCGATGCCGTTGAAGTTGACCTCGGTCCAGGCGTGCAGGTTGCGGTTGGTCAGCACGTACGTGCCGTTGTCGGCCTTGCTGCCGTTGGTGAAGCCGACGGCGACCCGGGCGGGGATGCCGGCGGCCCGGACCAGCCAGGCCATCGCCGCGGCGTACTGCTGGCAGTAGCCGACCTTGGTGGCGAGGAAGTCGGTGATGTCCTCGCCGCTGCTGCCGTTGCGGGTGGACAGCGCGTAGGCGAAGCCGTTGTCCACGGAGAAGTAGTCGTAGATCGCCCGGACCTTGTCGTAGTCGTTCGACTTGTCCTTCACCAGCTCGGCGACGAGTTCCTCGACGGCCGGGACGGACGGCCGCTCGGTCTGCTGCCGCATCACCGGACTGTCCGAGGGCAGCGAGCGGGCCGCCCGCAGCGCCGCCGGGCTGAAGGTGGACCGGACGTAGTCGAACGAGTAGCTCTTGCCACGGGCGCTGTCCCGGTTGGAGAAGACGACCTGCTGATTCGTGTCGTACAGCCAGTTGCCGTTGAGGTCTTCGGTCTTGACCGGCTCGGTGTAGACCGGCAGCAACGGCATGTTCAGGTTCTTCGTCACCTCGACCGTGGCGCGGTAGCGCTGCCGGTCGACACCGCGCGGGGCGTCGTCCCCCGGGTCGGGCAGGGAACGGGCGACCGACTTCCCGGTCGGCACACGTGCCTGGAAGCCGCTCGGCCGCAGGTCGTCCACCACGCCCAGGCGCAGGTAGAACGGGGTCGTCTCGTTGGTACTGACCTTGACCAGCTCGATTTCCTCGCTCTGGTTGAGCTGGCCGCTGAGCGCCGCGAACAGGTCGACCCTGCCCGAGCTGCCGCCCTGGCCCGGGCGCCCGTTGCCCTCGCCGGGCCCGGCGCCGACGTTGTTCAGCAGCCCGCCGGTCATGCCGGGCACTGCGAGCGGCAGCGCCACCGCCACGATCACGCCGACCACGGCGAGCCGCCGTCCGGCCGCGGCGAGCGGGGACGCCTCCCAGACGTCCACGTCACGGCCCTCGCCGGTGAACCGGCGGCCGAACCGGCGCACCCGGTCGACGTTGTCGGTGACCAGCAGCCAGAGGTAACCGGCGGCGCCCACAACGAACGGGGTGGCCGGGACGCTGTCCACGTAGACCGCGACCGGCACCGAGTAGATGGCGAGCATCGGCAGGCCGGCCAGCGCCGGACGGCGCAACCCGACCGCGAGCACGTCCACCACCACCGCGACCGCGCCGATGCCGAGCACCGCGAGGAACAGCAGCGAGTCGACGTCCGGCACCTTCACGCCGTACGAGCGCATGTCCTGCAACGACGTCTGCAGCAGGTCGCCGAAGTGCCCGAACGTCGCAGGGGTCGGCACGAACGCGAGCAGTTCGGTGCCGCCGGGGAAGACCCACGTCAGGCCCAGGGTCAGCCCGGCCAGCATGGCCAGCACCTGTCCCCACAGCGGCATCCGGCCCAGCCGGCTCAACGCGGCCGATCCGGCCACCACGGCGACCACGACGGCGGCCTGGATCAGCCAGGTCCAGCGTTCGAAGATCGCCGACAGCGGGGCCGCCGCCAGCAGCGTCGCCGCCGCGGCGACGAACCCGATGTTGCGGTGCGGGGTCACAGGACCATCCCTCCGGTCATCGTCGTCCGCCGGCCACCGTCTCGGCCATGGCCGCCCGCAGCGCGAAGCCCTGCGAGCCCCGTCCGGCCTGCGGCCACAGCATCGGCAGCCGGGTGCCGTGCTCCACCCCGATGACCCGCCAGCCGCTCTGCAGCAGCGTGAGCGCGGCGGCGCCGTGTGCCCGCTCCGCCTCGGCCCGGGCGTTCGGCGGCAGGTTGAGCCAGGTGTTGCTGTCGAGCAGGAACGCCACGCAGGTGGCCCCGTTGCCGCGCAACCCGGCCAGCAGTTCCGCCTCGGCGGTGCCGAGCGTGCCGAGCAGCGCGATGATCAGGCCGCCGTCGGCCCGCTGCCGGACCTGCTGCACCAGCGTGGTGATCTCACCGCGCCGGTCCAGGTGCACGTCGGCGAGGTGGTCGAGAAGCAGTCCCTCGCCGCCCGCCTCGGTGGCACCGACGTCGGCGCCGTTGCCGGTGACCAGCCGCAGCTTGTAGCCGGCCTCGCGCAGGTGCACGGCGATGCTGGCGGCGGCCGAGACCGCCCACTCGAAGCTGGCCGTCGGGCCCTCGCCCCGGTGCCCGGCGGCGCGGGTGTCCAGCACCACCGTGGCCCGGCTCTCCCACGGCTGCTCCTCGCGGCGCACCATCAGCTCACCGGTGCGGGCGGTGGACTTCCAGTGCACCCGGCGCAGGTCGTCGCCCATCCGGTACTCCCGGGTGGCGGCGTCGTCCTCGCCGTGCACCGCCACCGAGCGGGCCCGGCTGTCGCCGCTGCCGGCGTACTCGCCTGGTAGCCGGACCGACGGCAGCGGGGTGACCTGCGGGATCACCGTGAGGTGGTCGGTGCTGGGGAACGACCGGGTCAGCTCGCACAGGCCGAACGGGTCGGTCAGCCGGATCACCAGCGGCCCCACCTCGTAGCGGCCGCGCACGTCCGCGCGGACCGTGTACGCCACGGAGCTGGCCTGGTGCGCGCCCAGCCGCTCCAGCACCACCCGGGGCCGGCTACCGAGCGCGTACGGCAGGCGGTCCTCCAGCAGCAGCGTGCCGGTGGGCAGCCGGGACAGGTTCTGCAGCCGCAGCACCACCCGGGAGCTGGCACCGACCGGCACGCGGTGCGGCTCCAGCGACCTGTTGCAGGCCAGCTTGTACCGGCTGCGTCCGACGTACGCGGCGGCCAGCAGCGGCAGCACGGCGAGCAGGACCGCCACCCGGAGCAGGTCCTTCTCGCCGAGGATGCCGGCGGAGATCGCGGCGGCCACCGCGGCCGCCAGGAAGGATCGGCCGCGGGTGGTCAGCCCACGCAGGCCGTCGCGCACGTCACGGCCTCCGCGGCTCGTACGGCCCGCGGCCGTTGTTGCCGCCGCCGGGCCGGGTGTCGTACGGCGAGCGCTGCCGGTCGTGCGGGAGCGGCAGGCGGTGCACCAGTTCGGAGACGATCGCGTCGGTGGTGCGCCGGGCCAGCTGCGCGTCGGCGGTCGGGATGATCCGGTGCGCCAGCACCGGCACCGCGAGCACCTGGAGGTCGTCCGGCAGGACGTAGTCGCGGCCCTCCAGGGCGGCCACCGCGCGGGCGGTGCGCAACAGCTGGAGCGTGGCCCGCGGGGACGCGCCCAGGCGCAGGTCGGGTGCCTCCCGGGTGGCGGTGACCAGGTCGATCGCGTACTGCTTGACGGCGTCGGCGACGTGCACCTGCCGGACGTGGCCGATCAGCCGGCGGACGGTGGCCGCGTCGGAGACCGGCCGCAGCCCCGGCAGCGGGTCGGTGGCGCCGTGCCCGTCGAGCATGGCCAGCTCGGCGCGCGGGTCCGGGTAGCCCATGGCGATGCGGGCGGTGAACCGGTCGCGCTGCGCCTCGGGCAGCGGGTAGGTGCCTTCCATCTCGATCGGGTTCTGCGTCGCGATCACCATGAACGGCGTCTGCAACTGGTAGGTGACCCCGTCGACGGTGACCTGCCGCTCCTCCATGCACTCCAGCAGCGCCGACTGGGTCTTCGGCGAGGCCCGGTTGATCTCGTCGCCGACCACCAGGTTGGCGAAGACCGCGCCGGGGCGGAACTCGAAGTCGTGCGTCTCCTGGTTGTAGACGCTGACGCCGGTGACGTCGCTGGGAAGCAGGTCGGGGGTGAACTGGATCCGCCGGACCGAGCAGTCGATGGACCGGGCCATCGCCTTGGCGAGCTTGGTCTTGCCGACGCCGGGCACGTCCTCGATGAGCAGGTGGCCCTCGGCCAGCAGCACCGCCAGGGCGAGCCGGACGGTGGCGGTCTTGCCCTCGATGACCTGCTCGATGTTGGCCACGATGGCCTCGCTGGCGGCGCGGAACTCGTCGTGCGGCAGCAGACCGCCCACCTCGTCCCAGGTCTGTTGTGTCACGGGCCTCCTCCTCGTCGCCTGGACGGCAGCTCTTTATAGAGCACCTGGACCCGCCGTTGGGTTCGCGACGCCGAGCCTCGTCTGCCGCAGAAATCTCATTGGCCTCTCAGGCTAACCATGTTTGTCGTTACTGCCGACTCCCGCAGGTGGTCGGTCGGTTACGCCCGGAATATTCGCCGGACCGGGGGACCGGCTGCCGCGGGTGGAACGGGCGCGCCACCGCCGAGGGGTGCGAGGTACACTGCCTGCATGGCCGGGTTCTTCCTGCTTCTTACCGAGCCGTGTTGATGCGCTGAAAGCGCGACAGCACGGCCGCCCCTCCTGCGCGAGGGGCTTTTTTGTGCCCGCAGCAGACCGCCCACAATTTTTTTCGAATCGATCCGCGCCGAGGAGACGCCATGAGTGAGGCAGCCGCACCGGCGACCGACATCCCCCCGTTCCGGTACACCGCCGCCCTGGCCGACGAGATCGAGCACCGCTGGCAGGACACCTGGGCGCGGGAGGGAACCTTCCACGCGCCGAACCCGGTCGGCCCGCTGGCCGACCCGGACCACCCGCGGGCGGGCGCCGAGAAGATGTACGTGCTGGACATGTTCCCGTACCCGTCCGGTGCCGGCCTGCACGTCGGTCACCCGCTGGGCTACATCGGCACCGACTGCTACGCCCGTTACCAGCGGATGGCCGGGCGCAACGTGCTGCACGCGATGGGCTTCGACGCGTTCGGCCTGCCCGCCGAGCAGTACGCGGTGCAGACCGGCACCCACCCGCGGACCACCACCGAGGCCAACATCGAGCGGTTCAAGGCGCAGCTGCGCCGGCTGGGGCTGGCCCACGACGAGCGGCGCTCGGTGGCGACCATCGACACCGACTTCTACCGCTGGACCCAGTGGATCTTCCTGCAGATCTTCAACTCCTGGTACGACGCGGACGCGAAGAAGGCCCGGCCGATCGCCGAGCTGATCGCCGAGTTCGAGGGCGGCACCCGCGCCACCCCGGACGGGCGTCCGTGGGCCGAGCTGACCGTGGGGGAGCGGCGGCGCGTCGTCGACGACCACCGGCTGGCGTACGTCTCGGAGGCGCCGGTGAACTGGTGCCCGGGCCTGGGCACCGTGGTGGCCAACGAGGAGGTCACCGCCGACGGCCGCTCCGAGCGCGGCAACTTCCCGGTCTTCAAGCGCAACCTGAAGCAGTGGATGATGCGGATCACCGCGTACGGGGACCGGCTGCTGGAGGATCTGGACACACTGGACTGGCCGGAGCCGATCAAGCTGCAGCAGCGCAACTGGATCGGCCGGTCGACCGGCGCGCATATCGACTTCCCGACCGACGCCGCCCCGGTGCGGGTGTTCACGACCCGGCCGGACACCGTCTTCGGTGCCACCTACATGGTGCTGGCGCCCGAGCACGAGCTGGTCGACGTGCTGACGCCGGCCGCCTGGCCGGAGGGCACCCGGGACGCCTGGACCGGCGGCCACGCCGGCCCGCGTGAGGCCGTCGAGGCGTACCGGAAGGCCGCCTCGGCCAAGACGGACGTGGAGCGGCAGGCGGACAGCAAGGAGAAGACCGGCGTCTTCGTCGGCGCCTACGCCACCAACCCGGTGACCGGCGGGCAGATCCCGATCTTCATCGCCGACTACGTGCTGGCCGGGTACGGCACCGGCGCGATCATGGCGGTGCCGGCCCAGGACGAGCGGGACTGGGACTTCGCCGAGGTCTTCGAGCTGCCGATCGTGCGGACCGTGCAGCCGCCGGAGGGCTTCGACGGCAAGGCGTACACCGGTGACGGCCCGGCGATCAACAGCGCCGCGCCGGAGCGCGGCATCGACCTGGACGGTCTGGGCGTGGCCGACGCGAAGGCGCGCATCATCGAGTGGCTGGAGGCGAACGGGCACGGCGCCGGCGCGGTCACCTGGCGGCTGCGCGACTGGCTGTTCTCGCGGCAGCGCTACTGGGGCGAGCCGTTCCCGATCGTGTACGACGAGACCGGGGCGCCGATCGCGCTGCCCGAGTCGATGCTGCCGGTCGAGCTGCCCGAGGTGGAGGACTTCTCGCCGAAGACGTTCGACCCGGAGGACGCCGACAGCACCCCGGAGACCCCGCTGTCGCGGCGGCGCGACTGGGTGGAGGTGGAGCTGGACCTGGGCGACGGGCCGAAGCGCTACACCCGTGAGACGAACGTGATGCCGCAGTGGGCCGGCTCCTGCTGGTACGAGCTGCGCTACCTGGACCCGGCCGACTCGCAGCGCTTCGCCGACCCGGAGAACGAGGCGTACTGGATGGGGCCGCAGCGTCCGGGCGACTGCGGTGGCACCGACCTGTACGTCGGCGGCGCCGAGCACGCGGTGCTGCACCTGCTGTACGCGCGCTTCTGGCACAAGGTGCTGTACGACCTGGGCCACGTCTCGTCGTACGAGCCGTTCCGCCGCCTGTTCAACCAGGGCATGATCCAGGCGTACGCGTTCGTCGACCCGCGCGGCGCCTACGTGCCCGCCGAGGAGGTCGTCGAGGTCGACGGCCGCTGGTTCCACGGCGAGACCGAGGTCCGCCGCGAGTACGGCAAGATGGGCAAGTCGCTGAAGAACGTGGTCACCCCGGACGACATGTGCGCGGCGTACGGCGCCGACACGTTCCGGGTGTACGAGATGTCGATGGGCCCGCTGGAGGTGTCCCGCCCGTGGGACACCCGGGCCGTCGTCGGCTCGTACCGGTTCCTGCAGCGGGTCTGGCGCACCGTCGTCGACGAGCAGACCGGCGAGCTGCGGATCACCGACGAGCCGGCCGACGAGGCGACCCGGCGGCTGCTGCACAAGACGATCGACGGGGTCCGCGCCGACATGGACGGGATCCGCTTCAACACCGCCATCGCCAAGCTGATCGAGCTGACCAACGGCCTGACCCGGCTGGCGCGTACCCCGCGCGAGGTGGCCGAGCCGCTGGTGCTGATGGTCGCCCCGTTCGCCCCGCACATGGCCGAGGAGCTGTGGCGCAAGCTGGGCCACGACACCTCCCTGGCGTACGCGGACTTCCCGGTCGCCGACCCGGCCCTGCTGGTGGCCGAGTCGGTCACCTACCCGGTGCAGGTCAACGGCAAGGTCCGGGGCCGAATCGAGGTGCCGGCCGACGCGACCGAGGAGACCGTCCGCGCGGCGGCGCTGGAGGCGGTCACCGGCGCGCTGGGTGGCAAGGAGCCGCGCAAGGTGATCGTGGTGAAGGGCCGGATGGTCTCGGTCGTCGCCTGACCGTCCACCGTGTGCTTGAGGCGCGTCCCGTTCGCGGGACGCGCCTCAACCCGCCGGCCGGACCGTGTCGGCCGCCTTCGCCGCCGGGTCAGCCGGCCGGTCCGGCAGACCGGCGCCGTTCGGCCCGCCACCAGCGGTGGATGATCAGCAGACTGGCGATCAGGCCGAGGCTCGCAGGCGCGGCCGCGTACCAGTTGATCGAACCGGGCGTGGTCACCGCCGCACCGATCGCCGCGTAGCCGATCGCGGTCGGGGCGGAGGCGATCACGCTGCCGGCCAGGAACGGCGCCACCCGGGCGGCGGTGGTGCCGTAGCCGTAGCTGACCAGGCCGAACCCGGCGATCGGCAGCAGCCGTACGGTGATCACGCCGAAGACGCTCTGCCGGGCGAACCAGCCGTCGAGGCGGGCCAGCCGGCCGCGTACCCGCTCGGCGACGAAGTCGCGGCCGAGCACCCGGCCCACTGTGAAGCCGATGGCCGCCGCGAGCAGCGCCGCGCCGAGCGCGTACGCGGCGCCCTGCACCGGGCCGAAGATCGCGCCCGCGGCAAGCGTGACGAATGTCCGCGGCACCAGCGCCACCAGCAGCAGCGCACCGCCGATCACCGCCGCGGGCGGGCCGTAGCCGCCGAGCGAGTCGGCGAACCGGGGCAGGTCGGCCGGGTCCGGCCGGGGCACCAGCAGCAGCGTCACGCCGAACCCGGCGAGCAGCAGCAGAAGCAGCCCGAACCGGCGCGCCGAGGGCTGCCGCAGCAACCCGGCGAGCCGGCGGGCCACCGGTCGCCGCCCCGGCCGGGCGGCGCCGGTCACGGCCTCGGGGCGGCGGCCACCGCGGTGCGGCGCTCGGAGCGGAGGCGGTCGGCCCAGGTGTCGTCGAGCGGCGGGAGCTGGTGGATGCCGGTCGCCCAGCGCAGCAGCAGGTCCGCCAGGTCGGGGTTGCGCGCCAGCGCCGGGCCGTGCGAGTAGGTGCCGAGCAGCTTGCCCCGCCAGGCGCCCTCGGTGGCGCCGTCGTTGCCGACGCCGGTGGTGACGCGGGCCAGCGGGGACACGCCCGGGCCGAGGTGGGTACGGCCGCCGTGGTTCTCGAACCCGGACAGGTGCGGGATGCCCAGCCGCGGGTCGACCTCGCCGGCCAGCTCGCCGACGGCCCGGGTGGGCCCGCGGTCGGAGGAGAGGTCGAGCAGCTCCAGGCCGGCGCAGCGGGTGCCCTTGGCGAAGAAGGAGGTGCCGAGCAGCTGGTAGCCGGCGCAGACGCCGAACACCACCGAACCCTGGGCCACCGCCCGGTGCAGGCCGCCGTCGGCGATCAGGCGCTGGGCGCCGAGCGCCTGCGGACCGTCCTCACCGCCACCGAGCAGGTAGATGTCGGCGGTGGCGGGCAGCCGCTGGTCGGAGCGGACCTCCAGCACCTCGACCGGCATGCCGCGCAGCTGGGCCCGGCGGGCCAGGATCAGCGCGTTGCCCCGGTCGCCGTAGGTGGACAGCAGGTCGGGATAGATCCAGACGATGCGCAGGCTCTCAGTTGACACGGTCCAGCTCCGCTCGGATGTCCTGGAAGGCGGTGTAGTTGGCGATGACCTCCAGCCGGCCCGGCGGCACCGCGCGGACGGCCTCGTCGAAGCTGCGGACGTGCTGGAACGGCACGCCGTTCACCTCCAGCCGCACCGCCAGGTCGTACGCCCGGTCGCCGGTGATCAGCACCTGCCGGCCGGTCAGCGGGGAGAAGTCCACGTCGAACAGCCAGGAGGTGTCCAGCCCGTCGGGGTCGCGGGCGTTGATGGACAGCAGTGTCGGCGCGACGTCGGCCATGTCGAACGCCTCCAGCCAGCTCGCCGGGTTCTTCGCCAGCAGCAGCCGGATGTTGCGCCCGTCGCGGTCGACCTGGGCGTAGCGGCCGGCCACCGAGGTGACGGTGCCGAGCCGGGACACCGCGTCCACCGGGCGTACGCCGAACTCGGCGGCTACGGCCAGCGCGGTGGCCGCGTTGCCGAGGTTGACCTTGCCGGGGAGCTGGAGCTGGATCTTGTGCCAGGCGCCGGTGGGGTCGAGCACGCCGTCGTCCTCGACCGTCCAGTTCGGCTCGGGACGGCGCAGCGGGCAGCCGGTGCACCACCACTGCTCGCCGGAGCGCTGGATGGTGGAGCCGCACTCGGGGCAGACCCAGGAGTCGTCGTGCCAGCGCTGCCCGGCGCTGAACCAGGTGACGTGCGGCGGCACGTGGCCCTGGGCCGGGTCGGCCGGCGGGCAGGCGGCCCACACCACCATCGGGTCGTCGGCGTTGGCGACCACCCGTACCCGCGGGTGCCGGACCAGGGCGGCGCGCCAGAGCTGCGCCATCATGGCGACCTCCTTGGCGCGGTCGAGCTGGTCGCGGGAGAGGTTGAGCAGCGCCACCACGTGCGGCTCGGTCGCCTCCAGCACCTGGGCCAGGTAGTGCTCGTCCACCTCCAGCACCGCGTACGGCGTGCTGCCGGCCTTTGCCAGCGCCGAGGTGTGGCCGGTGGGCATGTTCGCGCCGAAGGAGTTGGTGGCGACCCGGCCCAGCACGCCGACCGCGGCGGTGGTGAGCCGGGTGGTGGTGGTCTTGCCGTTGGTGCCGGACACCAGGGCGATGGCCCGCCCGGCCGAGAGGTGGGCGAGCAGGTCCGGGTCGATCTTGAGGCCGATCCAGCCGCCGATCACCGAGCCGTCGCCACGGCCCGCGGCCCGCGACAGCGCCGCGGCGGTGCGCGACACGGAGCTGGCCACCTTTGCCCGCAAGGGCATCTTCGCGTCCGTCACGCGAGCGAGGTTACCGGACCGCCACCTCCACCAGATCGCCGCCGACGGCGAACCGTTCGGCCGGGGACGGCCCGGCGGACGGGCGGAGCGCGTGGGGCCGGACGGCGGCGGTCGATGTCGGGTAGCGGACGGTGTGGGGCGCGCCCCACCCCCTCCACTCCGCCCCACCCGCGTTGACGTGCGGTTTTGCGCGCGGAAACGCCACGCCACGCGGGCGATTCTGGTTGCAGGTGGAGGGAAGTGGAGTAGAGTGGGGCGCGATGGTGAGGCCGGGAGGGCCACACCGGCCCGGGGGGTCAGCGGCGCCGCGAACGCCGCTCAGGGCGAGGGGGTTGGGCCGATGTTCCTCGGCACCCACACTCCGCGCCTGGACGACAAAGGCCGGTTGATCCTGCCGGCGAAGTTCCGGGACGAACTGGCGGGGGGTGTCGTGATCACCAAAGGGCAGGAGCGCTGCCTCTACGTCTTCCCGATGCCCGAGTTCCAGCGGATCGCGGACCAGTTGCGCGCGCAGCCGATGACGAGCAAGGCGGCCCGGGCCTACAGCCGGGTCTTCTTCGCCAGCGCACACGACGAGGTGCCGGACAAGCAGGGGCGGGTCACGATTCCCGGCCACCTGCGGTCGTACGCGGCACTGGACCGGGATCTGGTCGTGATCGGAGCGAGCACCCGGGTGGAGATCTGGGACAGGGCGGCCTGGGAGGCCTACCTCGCGGAGAGCGAAGACGACTTCGCCGACATCGAGGAGGGGGTGCTGCCCGGCGGTCTGTAGGGCGTGACGGCGCCCGACGTACTGCGAGATCTCCAGCCGCTTTCGAGTTCCTGGCACCCCTTCCCCGGTGCCAGGCGCACGATCCGACACGGAGGGCCGCGGCCTCCGGCGGGCGGGAGCGGATGGGGATCTGGCGGTATGGCGAGGCGTCGTGGCGACGACGGACACGTGACGGAACGGTTGGCGAACGGGGTGGGGGTCGAGATGGGGGAGCTACGCGGCACGCACGTGCCGGTGCTGCTCGAGCGGTGTCTCGAGCTGCTGGCCCCCGCACTGGGCCGGCCCGGTCGCACCGTGCACGTCGACGCCACGCTCGGCCTGGCCGGGCACGCCGAGGCGGTGCTCTCGGCGCATCCGGACACGGTGCTGATCGGCCTGGACCGGGACACCGAGGCGCTCGCCCACGCGCGGGTCCGCCTGGCCCGGTTCGCCGACCGGATCCACCTGGAGCACGCCGTCTACGACGAGCTGCCCGAGGTGCTCGACCGGCTCGGTTACCCGGCGATCGACGGGGTGCTGTTCGACCTCGGCGTCTCGTCCCTGCAACTGGACGCGCCCGACCGCGGGTTCGCGTACGCGCAGGACGCGCCGCTGGACATGCGGATGGACCAGACCCGGGGGGTGACCGCCGAAGAGGTGGTCAACACGTACTCCCACCCGGACCTGGCCCGCCTGCTGCGGGTGTACGGCGAGGAGAAGTTCGCCGGGAAGATCGCCTCGGCGATCATCCGGGAACGGGAGCGCAACCGGATCACGTCCTCGGCCCGGCTGGCCGAGCTGGTCCGCGACGCCATTCCGGCACCGGCCCGACGAACCGGTGGACACCCGGCAAAGAGAACGTTTCAGGCTTTACGGATCGAGGTAAACAGAGAACTGGCAGCGCTGGAGACGGCGCTGCCGGCTGCTCTGGACAAGCTCACAGTGGGCGGCCGCATGGTGGTCCTGTCCTACCACTCGCTGGAGGACCGGCTCACCAAGCAGGCGCTCGCCGATCGGGTCCGCAGTAAGGGCCCGATCGACCTCCCGGTCGAACTGCCCGGGTCGGGCCCGACGTTCCGGCTGTTGAGCCGGGGCGCCGAGCTGCCCGGGGAGGCAGAGGTGGCCGCGAACCCGCGTGCCGCCTCGGTGCGGCTGCGGGCCGCGGAACGGCTCGACCCGGAGGCGGCCCGGCAGGGGCGTACCGACCGCGAACGGTACCGCCGCCGGGTGAAGGCGATGCACCAACCGGGGACGGGGTCACCGGGGTCCGGCGAGGACCCGCGGTCGGCCCCGGGGGACGCGAACGGGACGGACGAGGAGGGGGAGGGGACATGAACGTCGAGAAGCGCGACGGCCGGGGAGCCGTCGGGCAGCGCGCACCGCGGTCGGGGGGCCGGACCGCGGCGCAGCGCACCACGCGGGACACGACCGCGACCGACCGCCGGGAGCAGGCTCGCGCCCGGGGGGCGCGCGAGTTTCCGACGCAGGGCAGCGCCGCGCTGCGGCCGGCCGAGCGTACCCGGGTCACCGGTGCGCCCGCGCCGCGCCTGCGGGTCGCCCCGCCGGCGCCGATCCGGGTGCCCCGGGCCCCGTTCGTCGCGCTGATCCTGGTGCTGGTGGTCGGCGGGGTGCTGGGCATCCTGGCGGTCAACACCAAGATCAACGAGAACGCGTTCAAGCTGGAGAAGCTCCAGCAGCAGCAGGCCAAGCTGGACGTGGACGAGCAGGAGCTGCGCAAGGAGATCGCCAAGCAGGAGGCGCCCGGCAACCTGACCGCCAACGCCCGGCGGCTCGGCCTGGTCGAGTCCGAGGACCCGGCCTACATCCGGCTGCCGGACGGCCAGACCATCGGGGTGCCGCACCCCGCGCAGGGCGACCCGTCGGTCACCAGCCGGCAGGGCAACGGAGGCTGAGTCATGCCGCCGAGATCGGATGATCCGCGCCGGGACGCCACGGGCTCCCGGCGCGGATCGTCGCGGGGGTCGGAGCCGCGCGAGCCGGGCCTCGGGGGGATCTCCGACGCCCGGGCGTACACCCCGCGCGGGCGGACCGTGCGCGAGGGCGGCGGCGCCGAGCAACGGCGTACCCCCCGCAGCACCCGGTCCGGCGACCCGTTCCGGCCCGCGTTGCAGGTGCTCGACGGCGGCCGGGCCGGGCGGGCCGGCACGCGTGAGCCCGCCACCGACGGCGCCCGGTCCGGCCGCCGGTCCACCGCCGCGGGCGGCCGGGCCGGCGTGGTGCGGACCGTCTCGTCCCGGCCGGTGCGTGAACCGTTCGACGACGAGGAGGACGCGCCGCCACCGCGCCGCCGGTCCCAGCCGCGCCGCCCGGCCGCGCAACCCCGCCGGCCGGTACGCAAGCCGCGCCGGCCGCCGCGACTCGGCGACCCGCGCCGGCGGCTGCGGCTCGGCACCGTGCTGGCGCTGGCGCTGTTCGCCAGCATCGGTGTGCGGCTGGTCTACCTCCAGACCGTGGACACCCCGGCGTACGCCGACGGCGGCCTGCCCGACCGGCTCGCCGTGGTCGAGCTGCCGGCCCCGCGCGGGGCGATCCTCGACCGCGACGGCGAGCCGCTGGCGCACAGCGTCGAGGCCCGGTACGTGTTCGCCGACCCGACCCTGGTCAAGGACCGCGCCGCCACCGCGCGGGAGCTGTCCCCGCTGCTCGGTGTGCCCGCCTCCGATCTGGAGGAGAAGATGCGCCCGCGCACCCTGCCCGGCACCGACACGCAGTCGCGGTTCGTCTACCTGGCCCGCGGCGTCGAGATCAGCACTGCGAAGAAGATCATGGCGCTCGACCTGGCCGGCATCAACGTGCACCGCGACGAGCGGCGCGAGGTGCCCGGCGGCGACCTGGCCGCCAATCTCCTCGGGTTCGTCAGCCAGGACATGAACGGCCTGGAAGGGCTGGAGGCCAAGTACGACGACGTGCTGCGCGGACAGGCCGGCAAGCGGACCTACGAGGTGGGCCTCGGTGACCTGGCCGCGCCCATCCCGGGCGGCTACAGCCGCACCACCCAGCCGCAGCCGGGCAGCTCGCTGAAGCTCACCGTCGACCGGGACCTCCAGTTCATGACGCAGCGGATCCTGGCCAAGCAGACGGCCAAGGTGAAGGGCAGCGTCGGCGCCGCGGTGATCATCGAGGTGCCGAGCGGCGAGGTGCTGGCGCAGGCCAGCCAGCCGACGTACGACGCGGCGAACCCCACCAAGGTCGGCTCCCCGGCGGACCGGGACGACGCGGCCACCACGTTCGTGGTCGACCCCGGCTCGATCCACAAGGCGATCACGTACGGCGCGGCGCTCCAGGAGGGCGTGATCACGCCGGACACCAAGTTCCCGGTCTCCGACACGATCGTCCGGGGCGGCGTCACCTTCCGCGACACCCACCCGGCCGGCGGCCGCACCATGAGCATCCCCGGCATGCTCGCCTTCTCGTCGAACGTCGGCACCATCGAGATCGCCGAGAAGCTGGGCAAGGACCGGCTGTTCGACTACCAGAAGCGGTTCGGGCTGGGCGCGGCGACCGGCGAGGGTATGCCCGGCGAGGCCTCCGGCCGGCTGCTCCCGCCGGACCAGTGGAGCGGCTCGGCGTACGGGTCGGTGCCGATCGGGCACAGCGTGGACGCCACGCCGCTGCAGATGGCCGCCGCGTACGCCACCATCGCCAACAACGGCACGTACGTGCAGCCGCACCTGGTCAAGGAGACCATCGGCGCGGACGGCAAGCGCAGCCCCGCCGCCGCGCCCACCACCCGCTCGGTGCTCAGCCCCGACAACGCGGCGGCGCTGCGCCGGATGATGGAGGCGGTCACCACTGTCGACGGCCCGGACGGCCAGGCCACCGGACTGGCCGCCGCCGTGCCCGGCTACCGGGTGGCCGGCAAGACCGGCACCGGGCTGCGATACGAGAACGGCAAGGAACAGCCCGGGCCGGTCGGCTCGTTCATCGGCATGGCCCCGGCGGAGAACCCCCGGTACGTGGTGGCGGTGTTCGTCTGGAGCCCCGGCGGCGAGGGCGGCGCGGTTGCCGCGCCCGCGTTCCGGGAGATGATGGGCTTCACTCTCCGCCACTACCGGGTGCCGCCGTCGCTGACCAACAAGTCCCCGAAGTTCGAGGTCTTTCCGCGCTGAGCGGGGGCGGCGGGACATCATCGGTGAGTGGCGACGAACCACCGGGGCGGCTGTGCGGTCGGAACCGGACGACCGGGTAGGGTCTGACGCCGTGCCCGGCAATCCACGTCCCACAACCGTGCGTCCCGTACGGCTCGGCGACCTCGCCGCCCGCGTGGCGGCGACTCTGCCGGAGGAGGCCGACGAATCGGCCGTCACCGGCGTGACCCACGCCAGCCAGGAGGTACGCCCCGGCGACCTGTACGCCGCCCTGCCCGGTGCCCGCCGCCACGGCGCGGAGTTCGCCGCCGCGGCGGCGGAGGCGGGCGCGGTGGCCCTGCTGACTGACCCGGCCGGCGCGGCGCTCGCCGCCGGCACCGACCTGCCCGTGCTCGTCGTCGACGACCCGCGCGACGCGCTCGGCGAGGTGGCCGCGATCGTCTACGGCGACCCGACCGCCGGCCTGACCGTGATCGGGGTGACCGGCACCGCCGGCAAGACCTCCACCAGCTACCTGGTCGAGTCCGGGCTGCGCGCCGCCGGGCACGTCACCGGGCTGATCGGCACCGTGGAGACCCGCCTCGGCGACCTGGTGATCGACAGCGTCCGGACCACCCCGGAGGCCACCGACCTGCACGCCATGCTCGCCGTGGCCCGCGAGCAGGGGGTGGACACGGTGGTGATGGAGGTGTCCAGCCACGCGCTGGCGATGGGCCGGGTCGGCGGCGTCCGGTTCGACGTCGGCGGCTACACCAACTTCGGCTCCGACCACCTGGACTTCCACGCCGACGAGGCGGACTACTTCGCGGCCAAGGCCAAGCTGTTCGACGGCCGCTGCCGGGTCGAGGTGCTCAACCACGACGACCCGGCGCTGCGCCCGCTGGACAAGCCCGGCACCGTCACCTACTCGGCGGCCGGTGACCCGGACGCGACCTGGTGGGCCGAGGGCATCGACGGCGAGGGGTACGCCCAGCGGTTCACCCTGCACGGCCCGGACGGGCTGACGCTGCCCACCGGCGTGGCGCTGCCCGGCCGGCACAACGTGGCGAACGCGCTGCTCGCGGTCGCCCTGCTGGTCGCCGCCGGGGTGGACCCGGAGACCGCGGCGCGCGGCGTGGCCGCCTGCGGCGGCGTGCCCGGCCGGCTGGAACTGGTCAGCGGCGACGCCCCGGTACGCGGGGTGGTCGACTACGCGCACAAGGCCAACGCGATCGAGGCGGTGCTCACCGCGCTGCGCGGCCTGACCGAGGGCCGGCTGATCTGCGTGCTCGGCGCGGGCGGCGACCGGGACCGGGGCAAGCGGCCGGTGATGGGCGGCGTGGCCGCGCGCGGCGCCGACGTGGTGCTGGTGACCGACGACAACCCGCGGACCGAGGACCCGGCCGCGATCCGGGCCGAGGTGCTGGCCGGCGCGTACGCCGCCGCGACCCCGGCCCGCGTCATCGAGGTGCCCGGGCGGCGGGCGGCGATCGAGGAGGCGGTCCGGGTGGCCGAACCGGGTGACGTGGTGGCGGTGCTTGGTAAGGGCCAGGAACGCGGCCAGGAGATCGGCGGCGAGGTGCTGCCGTTCGACGACCGGGTGGAGCTGGCGGCGGCGCTGCGCGCCCGCTTCGGTGACCTGGTGGGGCAGCGGTGATCCCGCTGACGCTGGCCGAGGTGGCCACCGCCGTCGACGGCCGGCTCGTCGGCGCCGACCCGGACGCCCGGGTCACCGGCACCGTCGAGTTCGACTCCCGCAAGGTGAACCGGGGCGGGCTGTTCGTCGCCTTCCCCGGCGAGCACGTCGACGGCCACGACTACGCGGCCGGCGCGGTCTCGGCCGGCGCGGTGGCGGTGCTCGGCACCCGGGAGCTGCCGGGCGTGCCGATGGTGCTCGTCGGCGACGCGCTCGACGCGATGGGCCGGCTGGCCCGCGCGGTGGTGGACCGGCTGCCCGGGCTGACGGTGATCGGGCTGACCGGCTCGTCCGGCAAGACCACCACCAAGGACCTGATCGCCCAGCTCGCGGTCCGGCTCGGCCCGACCGTGGCGCCGCCCGGCTCGTTCAACAACGAGCTGGGGCACCCGTACACCGCGCTGCAGGCCACGCCGGAGACCCGCTACCTGGTGATGGAGAAGGGCGCCCGCGGGGTCGGGCACGTCCGCTACCTGTGCGACGTGGTGCCGCCGCGGATCTCCGTGGTGCTCAACGTCGGCGTGGCGCACCTGGGCGAGTTCGGCTCGGTGGAGACCATCGCGCTCGCCAAGGGGGAGCTGGTCGAGGCGCTGCCGGAGGACGGGCTGGCGGTGCTCAACGCCGACGACCCGCGGGTCGACGCGATGGCGTCGCGTACCCGGGCCCGGGTGGTGCGCTACGGCGAGTCGGAGCGGGCCGATGTGCGCGCCGTGGACGTGACGCTCGACGGCCGGGGACGGCCCTCGTACACCCTTGTCACCCCGGAGGGCAGCGCGCCGGTACGGCTCGGGCTGACCGGCCGGCACCAGGTCTCCAACTCGCTCGCCGCCGCGGCGGTCGGCCGGGAGCTGGGCCTGCCGCTGCCCGAGCTGGCGGCGGCGCTGAACGAGCTGGGCCTGGTCTCGACCCGGCGGATGGACGTCTTCGAACGCCCCGACGGGGTGACCGTGATCGACGACTCGTACAACGCCAACCCGGCCTCCACCGGCGTGGCGCTGCGGGCGTTGGCCAGCATGCGCGGCGACGGGCGTACCGTCGCGGTGCTCGGCTACATGGCCGAGCTGGGTGACTTTGAACGGGAGGGCCATCAGCAGGTCGGCCGGCTCGCGGCCGAACTGGGAGTGGACCGGCTGCTCGTGGTGGGCGAGCCGGCGGCGCCGATCCACGAGGGCGCGACAGCGGTAGGCAATTGGGGAGGAGAGTCGGTGCTGCTCACCGATCAGGCGGCGGCCGTCGAGGTGCTGCGGAGCGAGCTGCGTCCGGGAGACGTGGTGCTGGTGAAGGGCTCCCGGTACCGGACCTGGGAGGTGGCCGACGCGCTGCGCGCGGACGCCCGGGAGGGTGCGACGGAGGGCGGCGCCGCATGAGGGCGGTCATCGTCGCCATCGGGGTCGCGTTCCTGATCTCGCTGTTCTGCACGCCGATCGCGATCAAGGTGTTCGCCCGGCTGAAGGCCGGCCAGCCGATCCGATCGAACCTCGGGCTCGCCAGCAACGAGGGAAAGAAGGGCACGCCGACGATGGGCGGCGTGGTCTTCATCCTGGCCACCGTCATCGCGTACGTCGCCGGGCACCTGGCCCTGACCACGCTGCCGGACGCGCAGATCGCGCAGGTCGAGCCGACCATCACGGCGCTGGTGCTGCTGGGGCTGATGGTGTTCTCCGGCGCGGTCGGCTTCATCGACGACTTCCTGAAGGTGCGCAAGCGGCACAGCGGCGGTCTCAACAAGCGGGGCAAGCTGGCCGGGCAGATCCTGGTCGGCGCGGTCTTCGGCGCGGTGGCCGTCTACTTCCCGTCGAGCATGACCGACGCCGGCGGCAACGCGACGAACACCGAGACCGTGGGCAGCACCACGCTGAGCTTCATCCGGGACATCCCGGCGCTGGAGATCGGCAAGATCGGCGCGGTGATCGTCATCATCATGGTGGTCATGGCGGCCACCAACGGCGTCAACCTCACCGACGGCCTGGACGGCCTGGCCACCGGCGCCTCGGTGATGGTGCTGGCGGCGTACGCGCTGATCGCGTTCTGGCAGTACCGGCACTGGTGCGCCGACCCGAACTACACCGAGTCGTACTGCTACGCCGTGCGCGACCCGCTGGAGATCGCGCTGATCGCCGGCGCGGCGGCCGGCGCCTGCGTGGGCTTCCTGTGGTGGAACACGTCCCCGGCGCGGATCTTCATGGGCGACACCGGCGCGCTCGGACTGGGCGGCCTGATCGCCGGCATGGCGATGTCCACCCGCACCATCCTGCTGCTGCCGATCCTGGGCGGCCTCTTCGTGATCATCACGATGTCCGTGGTCATCCAGATCATCTCCTTCCGTACCACCGGCAAGCGTGTGTTCCGGATGTCGCCGTTGCAGCACCACTTCGAGCTGGCCGGCTGGAGCGAGGTCAACATCGTGGTCCGGTTCTGGATCATCGCCGGTATCGGGGTGGCCATCGCGCTGGGCCTGTTCTACAGCGAGTTCCTTGCCGCGGTCAGCTGACGGCTCGGGTGTAAGGAAGGGCCCCTCATCAACAGACGTCTGTTGATAAGGGGCCCTTGCTTCAGATCCGACACGCCGACCGGGCGGTTGCGCCACGGGCGGGCGGGTCGACCGGCCATGATGGGCCTGTGGGGGAGGGACGAGACATCCAGGTGACCAGCGACCCGCCGGCCCGCCGTGCCCCGGCGGCCACGCCACCGGCCGAACCGCCGGCCGCACGCTGGGATCCGGCCGGTGGCCTGGCCGCGCTGCGCGGCCTGCTGGCCCGGCCGCTGGCCTCGTACTACCTGCTGCTGTCCAGCGCCGGCCTGCTGCTGCTGATCGGCCTCACCATGGTCTTCTCCGCCACGAGCGTGAAGGACTTCGCCGAGGGCGGCGACGCGTCCGCGTCCCTGACCAAGCAGGCCGTGTTCGCGGTGATCGGCATCGGCGCGTTCTGGGCCTGCCAGCGGCTGCCCGCGCGCACGTTCCGGGCGGTCAGCCGCCCGGCGCTCGGCGTTGCGGTGGCGCTGCTGCTCACGCTCAACCTGCTCGTCGCGCTGAACTCGCTGTTCGGGGTGACCTCGATCGGGCCGCTGAAGGCCGAACTGCTGTGGCTCTCCCTCGGCCCGATCTCGCTGCAACCGGTCGAGGTGGCGAAGTTCGCGCTGGTGCTGTGGGCGGCGCACGTGCTGGCCCGCAAGGGCGCCGCGCTGGGCTGGTGGAAGGAACTGGCCACGCCGCTGTTCCCGGTGGTGGGCCTGCTGTTCGTGCTCGTCGGCTACAACGACCTGGGCAGCATGCTCTGCCTGCTGGCGCTGGTGGTCGGGATGCTCTGGGCGGCGGGCGTACGGGCCCGCGTCTTCGCCGCGCTGTCCACGATCGGCCTGGCCGGCGTCGGCCTGCTGGTGGCCGCCGCCTCGCTCGGCGCCGGCTCCGGCTCCCGGGACGCCGACAACTACCGGCTGGGCCGCCTCACCATGTGGCTCGACCCGCCGGACCCGAAGACCTGCTTCGAGCAGCAGCTCGACTACTGCTACCAGCTCGTGCAGGCCCGCTACGCGATCGGCAACGGCGGCTGGTTCGGCGTCGGCCTCGGGCAGAGCTCGCTGAAGTGGAACTACCTGCCCGAGGCGCACAACGACTTCATCTTCGCCATCGTCGCCGAGGAACTGGGCGTGGTCGGCTGCACAGTGGTCCTGACGCTGTTCGCCGTGCTCGCGTACACCGGGATGCGGATCGCCCGCCGGGTCGAGGACCCGTTCCGCCGGCTCGCCGCCGCCGGCGTGACCGCCTGGCTGGTCGGCCAGGCCGTCATCAACATCGGTGGCGTGACCGGACTGCTGCCGCTGACCGGCGTACCGCTGCCGTTCATCTCCGACGGCGGCAGCGCCCTGGTGGTGACGCTCGCCGCGATCGGCATGCTCGCCTCGTTCGCCCGCGCCGAGCCGGATGCGGCGCGAGCGCTGCACGCCCGTCCGCCCGCCCGATGGGTCCGACTAGTGTGGGCCCCGTTGCCGCCGCTTCCCGGCCGGCGCCGCCGACCGGCGCCGCCCCCGGCCGACCGAGGGTCCGTGCCCCGGTCCCGTCAGCGGCGGCAGGACGACCAGGCCGCGCCCCGCGGCGCCCGGTCCGACCGGGCGCGCGCCGGCGCGGCGAGCGAGAGGAGACGCTGATGGGTCCGCTGCGTTCGGTGGTGCTCTGCGGAGGGGGTACGGGCGGGCACATCTACCCGCTGCTCGCCTTCGCCGACTGCCTGCGCCGACACGACCCGAGCGTCCGGATCACCTGTCTGGGCACACCCAAGGGGCTGGAGAACGAGCTGATCCCGCCGGCCGGCTACGACCTGCGGCAGATCCCGGCCTACCAGCTGCCCCGGTCGGTGAACATGAGCCTGGTGCGTACCCCGGACCGGATGTGGAAGGCGGCGCGCGCGGCGGGCAAGGTGATCGACGAGGTCCAGGCCGACGCCGTGGTCGGCTTCGGCGGGTACGTCTCGGTGCCCGGTTACCTGGCCGCGTGGCGGCGGGAGCTGCCCATCGTCATCCACGAGGTGAACGTGCCGCCGGGCGTGGCGAACCGGCTCGGGATGAAGTTCACCAAGAACGTCGCGGTGGGCTTCCCGCACCAGCCGGCCCAGGCCGAGGCGCTGCGCGACGCCCGGGTGGTCGGTGTGCCGCTGCGCCGGGGCATCGCCGGGCTGGACCGGGCCGCGCTGCGGGACGCCGCGCGCGCCCACTTCGGACTCCGCCCCGACCTGCCGGTGCTGTTCGTCGCCGGTGGTTCGCAGGGTGCCCGCTCGATCAACCTGGCCGTCTCCGGCGCGGCGAAGGAGCTGGCCCGCAACGGTGTGCAGGTGTTGCACGTCATCGGCGCCCGTAACGAGCCGGTCTCCGTGCCGACCGACCTGCCGGTGCCGTACGTCACGCTGCCGTACCTGTCCGAGATGGAGCTGGGCTACGCCGCGGCCGACCTGATGCTTGCCCGGGGCGGCGCGATGACCTGCGCCGAGGTGGCCGCGATCGGCCTGCCCACCGTCTACGTGCCCTACCCGCACAGCAACCAGGAGCAGAAGCGCAACGCGCTGCCGGTGGTGGAGGCGGGCGGTGGCCTGCTCGTCGACGACGCCGAGATGACCCCGGCCTGGGTGGAGCGGACGGTGATCCCGCTGATCCGGGACCCGCAGCGGCTGTACGCGATGAGCCACGCCGCAGCCGGCTACGGCCGCCGCGACGGCGACGTGGCGTTGCTGAACTTCGTCTACGAGGCGGTCTCCCGCTGATGAGGGACACCGCGACGGGAAGGTACGTCTGATGAACACCGCGCAGTTCACGCCCGCCGGCACCATGACGGCGGAGGACCTGGGCCGGATCCACCTGATCGGGGTGGGCGGGGTCGGGATGGCCGGGCTGGCCCGGCTGTTCCTCACCCGGGGCCTGCCGGTCTCCGGCAGCGAGCTGCGGGAGTGGCCGTCGCTGGCCGGTCTGCGGGCGCTGGGCGGCACGATCCACTCCACGCACGAGGCGTCCAACCTCGACGGGGTGGACACGGTGGTCTACTCCTCGGCGATCCCGCAGGACCACCTGGAGATGGTCGAGGCGCGCCGGCGCGGGCTGCGGGTGCTGCACCGCTCCGAGGCGCTCGCCGCGGCGATGACCGGCCGCCGCACGGTGGCGGTGGCCGGCACCCACGGCAAGACGTCCACCACGTCGATGGTCACCATGGTGCTCCAGCAGGCCGGTACCGACCCGTCGTTCGTGATCGGCGGCGAGATCTCCGAGGTGGGTTCCGGCGCGCACCACGGCACCGGCGAGCACTTCGTGGTCGAGGCGGACGAGAGCGACCGCTCCTTCCTCATCTACCGCCCGTTCGTGTCGATCATCACGAACATCGAGGCGGACCACCTCAACACCTACGGTGACCTGGCCACCCTGGAGGCGGCGTTCGCCGAGTTCGCCCGGCTCACCGACCCGGCCGGCTTCGTGATCACCTGCGCCGACGACGCGGGCGGGCGCCGGCTGGCCGAGACGCTGCGGGCCGAGGGCCGCCGGGTCTGGACGTACGGCGAGTCCGCCGACGCCGACCTGCGGATGAGCGAGGTCGTCTCGTCCGCGCACGGGGTGCGCTACCAGGCCGAGGTCGAGGGCCGGCCGCTGGGCGAGATCCGGCTGCCCGTACCGGGCCGGCACATGGCGCTCAACAGCGCCGCCGCGGTGCTCGCCGCGTACCTGTTGGAACTGCCGGTGGCCGCGGCGGAGGCTGCGCTCGGCGCGTTCCCCGGCGTGCGGCGGCGCTTCGAGCGCAAGGGCGTGGCTGACGGCGTGCTGGTCTACGACGAGTACGCCTACCACCCGACCTCGATGACGCTGGCGTTGCAGACGCTGCGCGAGGTCGCCGGCGACGGCCGGCTGATCGTGGTGTTCCAGCCGTACCGGCTCTACCGCACCCGGGACAACCAGGCGGAGATCGCCGCCGCGCTCGGCATCGCCGATGAGGTGGTGCTGCTGGAGGTCTTCGGCCCCGGCGAGACGCGCCGCCCCGGCGAGGGCTCGGCCGCACTGATCCAGGAGGTGTCGCTGCCGGCCGAACGCAAGGTGTTCGTCGAGTCGTGGGACGACGTGCCGGCCGAGGTGGCCCGGCGGGCGCGGACGGGCGACGTGGTGGTGACCATGGGCGCGCCGCCGATCTCGCTGATGGGTGACCAGTTGCTCGACGCCCTGCTCGCCCGCTCCGCCGGGGGCACGGGGCTCGGCGCCGGCGTCGACCCGGACGGCGCGGCGACCCGGGCCGGATGAGTCCCGGTCCGGCCCGCGGCCGTACCCCTGGACCGGACGGTGGCGGCGGGCGGCGCAGCCCGGCCCGGCGCTGGCAGCTCGTGCGGGCGAACGCGGACGCGGTGCCGCCGTCGACCCGCCGGTTCATGGCCCGGGCCCGGCAGCGGCGGATGCGCGCGGCGCTGCCGTGGGCGGTCGCGGCGGCGGTGCTCGCCGTGGTGGGCCTGGTGGCGTGGACGGTGCTGGGCACCGGCCTGTTCGGCGTCCGTGAGGTGCGGGTGGTCGGCGCGCGGCTGGTCACCCCGGTGCAGATCCGCGACGCCGCGGCGGTGCCGGACAACGCGCCGCTGGCCCGGGTGGACCTGGACGCGACCGCCCGCAAGGTCGGCACGCTGCCGCCGGTGGCGGACGCCACTGTGGAACGGGAGTGGCCGGGCACGCTGGTGATCCGAGTGCGGGAGCGCACCCCGGTGGCGGCGGTGCCGCAGGGCGAGGGCTTCGTGGTCGTCGACGGTTCGGGCGTGGTGTTCCAGCGCCTGGACCGGGCGCCGGACGGGTTGCCGCAGGTCCGGGTGGCCCGGCCCGGCCCGGACGACCCGGGTACGCGGGCCGGGCTGGCGGTGCTCGCCGCGCTGGGGGAGAAGCTGCGCGCGGAGCTGGTCGCGGTGGATGTGGCCGGGCTGGCCCGGATCACGCTGCTGCTGCGCGGCGAGCGTCAGGTGTTCTGGGGCGACGCCTCCCGTGGCACCGACAAGTCGACGGTGGCGACCGCTCTGCTGAGCCGCAAGGCGGACCGGATCGACGTCAGCGCGCCGGACGTGGTCACGTTCGAGTGACCCGCGGCTCAGCGAGCGGGCGATGTGTCCCCTGTCGCTCGGTCGGCGACACGCCGGAACAGGTCCTTGGCTCCTGGCGCGGCGGCGCATACGTTGCCCCGAAGAGATCAGTGGTTGACATAACTCTAAGCCTCTAGTAGAGGGTGAGGGTTCAGCCGTCGGAGCCACCGGGGGAGTGTCCGGCCGCTGATCCGGCCAAGCCGTGTGGGGTCGGCCCATGCCAATCTCGAAGGGAAAGGACCGGAGATGACACCTCCGCACAACTACCTGGCGGTCATCAAGGTCGTCGGCATCGGGGGCGGCGGCGTCAACGCCGTCAACCGGATGATCGAGGTTGGGCTCAAGGGCGTCGAGTTCATCGCGATCAACACCGACGCGCAGGCGTTGCTGATGAGCGACGCCGACGTCAAGCTCGACGTGGGCCGGGAGCTGACCCGGGGGCTCGGCGCGGGCGCCAACCCGGACGTCGGCAAGAACGCCGCCGAGGACCACCGCGACGAGATCGAAGAGGTCCTCAAGGGCGCCGACATGGTGTTCGTGACCTGCGGCGAGGGCGGCGGCACCGGCACCGGCGGCGCGCCGGTCGTGGCGAACATCGCCCGCAAGCTCGGCGCGCTCACCATCGGTGTGGTCACCCGGCCGTTCTCGTTCGAGGGCAAGCGCCGGCAGGTCCAGGCCGAGGCGGGCATCGAGGAGCTGCGCAACCAGTGCGACACGCTCATCGTGATCCCGAACGACCGCCTGCTCGCGCTCGGCGACCGCAACATCTCCATGATGGACGCGTTCCGCACCGCCGACCAGGTGCTCCTCTCCGGTGTCCAGGGCATCACCGACCTGATCACCACGCCGGGTCTGATCAACCTGGACTTCGCCGACGTGAAGAGCGTGATGAGCGGCGCCGGCAGCGCGCTCATGGGCATCGGGAGCGCCCGGGGCGAGAACCGCGCCGTCGAGGCGGCCGAGGCGGCCATCTCCAGCCCGCTGCTGGAGCAGAGCATGGACGGCGCGCGCGGCGTGCTGCTCTCCATCGCCGGCGGGTCGGATCTCGGCCTGTTCGAGATCAACGACGCGGCGCAACTGGTCACCGACGCGGCGCACCCGGACGCGAACATCATCTTCGGCGCGGTCATCGACGACGCGCTCGGCGACGAGGTGCGTGTGACGGTGATCGCGGCGGGCTTCGACGGGGGCGCGCCGGCGTACAAGGCGGTCGAGCCGCCGCGCAAGAGCAACCAGAACCCGCCGGCCCAGCCGAACGCTCCGGTGAGCCCGCCGGCCACCATGCCGGCGCCGCAGCAGCCGTCGCGCCGGGTGCTGTTCGACGACGTCGACGTGCCCGACTTCCTCAAGAACGGGTCCTGAGCCGCGCCGATGACGGAGTCACAGACGGCGGTGCGGCCCGAGCGGCGCGCCGAGCTCGCGGCCGGACTGGCCCGGGTCCGGGCCCGCATCGCCGACGCCTGTGCGGCGGCCGGGCGGCCGCGCGACGAGGTCACCCTGGTCGCGGTGACCAAGACGTACCCGGCGGCGGACGTGGTCGCGCTGGCCGGGCTCGGCGTGACCGACGTCGGGGAGAACCGCGACCAGGAGGCGGCGCCGAAGGCGGAGGCCGTGGCAGAGACCGGGGCCGCACCGCGCTGGCACTTCATCGGCCAGTTGCAGCGCAACAAGGCCCGCTCGGTGGTCCGGTACGCCGACGTGGTCCAGTCGGTGGACAGCGTCCGGCTGGCCGCCGCGCTGGACGCCGCCGCCGGGGCGGTCCGGGACCGGCCGCTGGACGTGCTGGTGCAGGTGAGCATCGACGGCGACCCGGCCCGGGGCGGCGCGCTGCCGGGCGTGGCCGATCCGCAGCGCGGGCTCGACCCGGTGGCCGCGGCGGTGGCCGGGGCCACCGGGCTGCGGCTGGCGGGCCTGATGGCGGTGGCACCGCTGGGCTGGGAGCCGGACCGGGCGTTCGCCCGGCTGGCCGAGGTGGCGGAGGCGCTGCGGGCCGACCATCCGGGCGCGACGGTGCTGTCGGCGGGGATGAGCGGCGACCTGGAGAGCGCGATCGGTCACGGCGCGACACATGTCCGTGTCGGCAGCGCGTTGCTCGGAATGCGCCCTGCGCTGCGGTAGCCTCACCACGACGGAAGCAAATTACATCAGTGTTGTTCAGGACGGCGTTCCCGTAGCCGGGGGCCGTGACGGGCGGACCGCGAACCGCACGTCAGGGGATTGCCGATCCGGTCCGGTGGGCATGATCGTCCACTCGTGATCAAGCGACACGGCACGGGGGCGCGTGCCGCACGGCGGACGGAAGGGCGCGGGGATGGGTGCACTGCGCAAGGCGGGGGTCTGGCTCGGTCTCGTCGAGGAGGACGACGAGCGGGCGTACGAGGACGGTGGCTACGACAAGGGTGGCTACCGGGACTCGTCGCGCTACCGGTCGAGCCGGTACGCCGAGGAGTTCGCCGACGAGGACGACGACGAGGCCGAGGAGCCGCCGACGACGCGTAGCCGGCTCGGCGAGCGGGGCCGGCTGTCCGAGCGCGCCTCCAGCCGCGCCGCCGACGTCGACCGGGCTGAGACCGAGCGCCCGGAGCGGGCCGAGCGGTCCAGCGTGCGGTCGATCACCCGGTCCTCCGGCGGTGACACCTCTGGTGCCCTGAGCTACCACACCCGGGACAATCTCGCGCTCGCGCCGCAGGCCCAGCCGCGCGAGCGGGAGCGTGTGGCGCCGGAGGACGAGCAGCGCTACCAGATCACCACGCTGCACCCGACCACGTACCGCGAGGCGCGGACCATCGGCGAGCACTTCCGCGACGGCGTACCGGTGATCATCAACCTCACCGAGATGGACGAGGCGGACGCCCGCCGGCTCGTCGACTTCGCCGCCGGGCTCGCGTTCGGTCTGCGCGGTACGATCGAGCGCGTGACCAACCGGGTGTTCCTGCTCTCACCGGCCAACGTCCAGGTCACCGCGGAGGACAAGGCCAAGATCGCTGAGGGCGGCTTCTTCAGCCTGAGCTGAGCCGCACGACCGAGGGACGTCGCCTGCCGTGTTGTCGATCCTGTTCCAGGTGCTCTACCTGCTGCTGTACATCTTCCTGATTGTCCTATTGGCGCGATTTGTTCTCGGGGCGGTGCTGGCCTATGGTCGCCGCTGGCAACCGGGACGGGGAGCGTCGGCGGGACTGGAAGTCGTGTGGAGCGTCACTGATCCGCCCCTGCGAGCGTTGAGGCGTGTGATCCCACCACTGCGAATTGGTACCGTGAGCATCGACCTGGCCTCCCTTGTGCTCCTGGTTATCCTGTTCGTGCTGATGGAGTTCGTGTTTAGGCGCCTGATCTTCGCGTTTGCCTGACCAGAGCGCTTTCGCGGCCGCAACTGACCCGAGGAGTTTCGATGCCGCTGACCCCGGCCGACGTCCACAACGTCGCCTTCAAAAAGCCGCCGATCGGCAAGCGGGGGTATGACGAGGAGGAGGTCGACGCCTTCCTGGACGAGGTCGAGCGCGAGCTGGCCCGTCTGATCGAGGAGAACAACGAGCTGCGCGCCCAGGTGGAGCGCGGCGGTCGGGGTGGCGCTCCCGCCGGCCCCGGCGGTGACGCCCGCCTCGCGGCGGAGCTCAACGACGTCAAGGCCCAGCTCGACCGGGTGCAGCGCGACAAGGCAGCCGCCGAGCAGGCGGCCCGCGCGATGCAGGCCGAGCTGGAGCAGGTCCGCACGCAGGGCGGCCCGGCCGGCGGCGTGACCGGTGACGGCGAGCAGCAGGCGCTGCGGGTGCTCATGATGGCCCAGCGCACCGCCGACGACCACGTCTCCGACGCCCGTCGCGAGGCCGACCAGCTGCTCTCCGAGGCCCGTTCGAAGGCCGAGGAGGTCACCCGGGAGGCGCGCGCCAAGGCCGACGCCCTGGAGCGGGACGCCCGCCAGCGGCACCAGGAGGCCATGGGCGGCCTGGACGCCAAGCGCACCGCGCTGCAGAAGCACATCGAGGAGCTCAAGCAGTTCGAGCGCGAGTACCGCACCCGCCTCAAGGCGTACCTGGAGAGCCAGCTGCGTGACCTCGACGGTCGCGGCCAGGGTCTCGAGGTGGAGATGAACCGCTCCGAGGGCAACCGTGCCACCGGCAGCAACGGTCTCGCCGCGGCCGGCCTCGCCGGCTCCTACGGCGGTGGCCGCGCGGGCTCGCTCGAGTCCGGCCGCTGATCCCGCGTCGGTGGCCGTCCCCGTGACGGCCACCGACCGCCCAGACCGACACGACGCGGCCGGGGGTGAGCCGTGGTAGCCGCCAGCATCCTGCTCATCCTCGTCGCGGTCGTGCTGCTGATCGCCGGTCTCGCCGGCGGGTCCAGCCTCCTGCTCATCGTCTCGATCGCGGCCAGCCTGTTGTCCGCCGTCGCCTTCGTCGCGTTCGCCCGCCAGGCTGCCGCGGCACGGGCCACGGCCGGCCGGGAGACCGGACCGCGACCACGGACCACGCACACCGTCCCGTCCCCGGACGAGCCGGTGAGCCCGGTCCCGCACCACACGTCCACGGTCGGCGCCGGCGGATCCGGGTGGCGGCAACCGCCCGGATCGCCGGTGACCGAGCCGGACGACGCCCCGCCGCCGGCCGCGTACTCGCCGCCGGCCGAGCCCTCCGACGCCGGGCCGTACGCGCCCGCCGCCGGGCCGTACGAGGCCGGGCCGTACACGCCGGCGTCCGACGCCGAAGCCGGGTCGTACACACACGCGTTCGATGCCGAGCCCGCCGGGCCGTACGCGGCACCGCTGGACACGGATCCGGCGTACGCGGACCCGGTCGTCGCGGACGCCACGCCCTACTCGCCGCCCGGCCCGCGCGTGGCGGAGACCGCCCGGCCCACCTCGCCCGCGCCGGGCGAGGCGTTCGACGGCGACCCGCCCGCCGAGTACCTCTCCACCGGCGACGTCGCCCGGCTGGTCCGGCTACCGGGCGACGTGCTGGTGGTCGACGGTCATCCCCGCTTCCACCTGCCCGGCTGCTCGCACCTGGTGGGCCGGGAGGACGAACCGCTGCCGGTCGCCGAGGCGGTCGCGCTGGGCTTCACCCCGTGCGCGCACTGCGAGGCCGCCACCACCCTGCTCGCCGAGGGCCGGCCGCGCTGACCATGACGATCGCGGACGACACACTCACCGTCGCGGTGCGGGTGAAGCCCGGGGCGGCCCGCGCCCGGGTGGGCGGGCGGTTCGACGGGCCGTACGGTCCCGCGCTCGTCGTCGCGGTGCACGCGCCGGCGGTGGACGGCCGCGCCACCGAGGCGGCCCGGCGCGCGCTCGCCGACGCGCTCGGCGTCCGGCCGGCGACCGTGTCGCTGCGCTCCGGCGCGGCCAGCCGGGACAAGCTGTTCCTGGTCGAGCGCCCGCACGACGGGCTGCCCGAGGTGCTGCGCCGGCTGCGCGACGGCAGCACGGCGTGAGGTCCGGTCGGGCCGGACGGCGATGACCCACGGGCTCGACGTCGCGCTGCTCGTGGGCGCCGCCGTGCTGCTGGTCGCGGTGGGCGCGGTGCGGTTCTCCACCCGGCTCGGCGTACCGAGCCTGCTGGTCTACCTGGCTCTCGGCGTGCTGCTCGGCGAGGCCGGCCTGGGCATCCGGTTCGACGACGTCGAGCTGACCCGGGTGCTGGGGTTCTGCGCGCTCATCGTGATCATCGCGGAGGGCGGCCTGACCGCGCGGTGGACCACGTTGCGGCCGGTGCTCGGCCTGGCCGCGGCGCTGTCCACGGTCGGTGTCGTGGTCAGCATCGTGGTCGTCGGCGTGGTGGTGCACCTGCTGCTCGGCCTGGACTGGCGGCTGTCGCTGCTCTACGGCGCGGTGCTCTCCTCCACCGACGCGGCGGCCGTGTTCGCCACGCTGCGCCGGCTGCGCCTGCCGCCCCGGCTGGTGGCCGCGCTGGAGGCCGAGTCCGGGGTGAACGACGCCCCGGTCGTGCTGCTGGTGCTGCTGCTGTCCCGCGCCGGGGTCGAGGCCGCCCACCCCTGGTGGTACGAGGTGCTGCTGCTCGGCTACGAGCTGAGCGTCGGCGCGGCGGTCGGGGTCGGCGCGGGCCTGGCCGGCCGGTACGCGCTGCGCCGGGCCGCGCTGCCGTCGGCCGGCCTGTACCCGATCGCGGTGGTCGGCTTCACCGTGCTGGCGTACGCGGCCGGCTCGGTGATGCACGCCTCGGGCTTCCTCGCCGTGTACGTCGCGGGCGTGCTGCTCGGCAACTCCCGGCTGCCGCACCGCCAGGCGATCCTCGGGTTCGCCGACGGGCTGGCCTGGCTGGCCCAGATCGGCCTGTTCGTGCTGCTCGGGCTGCTGGTCTCGCCGAGCCGGCTGGACTCGGCGGTGCTGCCGGCCGTGATCACCGGGCTGGCGCTGCTGCTGCTAGCCCGGCCGCTGTCGGTGGCGGTCTCCGCGCTGCCGTTCCGGGTGAACCTGCGCGAGCAGGTGTTCCTGTCCTGGGCCGGGCTGCGCGGCGCGGTGCCGGTCGTGCTGGCGACCATCCCGCTGTCGCTGCACGTGCCGGGGGCGGACCGCCTGTTCGACGCCGTCTTCGTCCTGGTGGTGATCTTCACGTTGCTCCAGGCCGGGACGCTGGCGCCGGCGGCCCGGCGGCTGGGTGTGACCGCGCCGGCCGAGGCGAGCGAGATCCTGCTGGAGACGGCCCCGCTGGAACGGATGCGCGCCGACCTGCTCCAGCTGGAGGTGCCGGCCGGGTCGCGGCTGGCCGGGGTGCACGTGGACGAGCTGCGGCTGCCGGTCGGCGCCGCGGTGACGCTGGTGCTGCGTGACGGGGTCGGCTTCGTGCCGGGCGCTGACACCCGGCTCAAGGTCGGGGACAGCCTGCTCATCGTCGCCACCGCCGGAGTACGGGACGAGACCGAGCGGCGGCTGCGGGCGGTGAGTCGCCGGGGGCGGTTGGCGAGGTGGTTCGGGGAGTACGGCGAGGAGAGGGCCCGCTGATCTGCTACCGTTCCTTTTGCCCCGATTGATGGCAGTCCGGGGCGGATACGTGGGACGACGGTGCGGCACGTTGTCGGACGCCTGTACGTTCCGTATTCTTGCCAACCTCCGGAGTGCACGGCGGGCCCGCTCGCCGTGCACCCTTCCGTACGCGGACGACGCCGACGACGGCGTCCCGCCCACGCACCGCTGACCGCCGCTCCGCGCGGCTGAGGGAGCTGACGATGGCGAAGCCAGCCGACACCAGGACCGCCGGTCGCAAGCCGGTGGCGAAGGCCACCCGCAGCGCGGCGGAGACCGAGAAGATCCGGGCCGCCCTGGCGGCACGGCGGGACGAGCTGAACGCCGAGTACGATCAGACGCTGAGCGAGATCACCGAGCTGCAGCGCGACCGGCTGACCGACTCGGCCGGGGACGACCAGGCCGACACCGGGACCAAGACGTTCGAGCGGGAGCAGGAGATCTCTCTCGCCAACAGCATCAAGGAACGGATCACGCAGGTCGAGCGCGCGCTGGAGCGCCTCGACGAGGGTGGCTACGGCTGGTGCGAGCGGTGCGGCAACCCGATCCCGGTGGAGCGGCTCGCCGCGTTCCCGTCGGCCACCCTCTGCGTGACGTGCAAGCAGCTGGAGGAGCGGCGCTGATCACCGCTCCCCGGCGGCCGTACGGCAGACGGTGACCGCACCGTCTCGCGAGCGTCGATGGGGAGCAGATGACCGCAGCACCGCCCGCCGGGGCCGGCACCACCGAGTCGGGCGCCGGCGCGCCTCGCCGTAAGGCCGTCGGCCTGCTGCTCGGCGTGTCCCTGTTCTCGCTGCTGGCGGATCTCGGCACGAAGCAGCTCGCGCTCGCCGAGCTGACCGGCCGGGAGCCGGTGTCGCTGCTCGGCGGCACCGTCTACTTCAGCCTCACCCGCAACAGCGGCGCGGCCTGGAGCATCGGCTCGGACCACACCTGGGTCTTCCCGATCATCACGTTCGTGGTGATCGGGTGGATCACCTGGATGGCGCTGCGGCTGCGCTCGCTGCCGTGGGCGGTGTCGCTGGGCCTGGTGCTGGGCGGCGCGCTGGGCAACCTGATCGACCGGATCTTCCGCGCGCCCGGCCATTTCGTCGGCCACGTGGTCGACATGATCAGCCTGTTCGACCCGTACGGCCAGGTCTGGCCGGTGTTCAACCTGGCCGACAGCTCGCTGGTGTGCGGCGTGGTGCTCGCGGTCTTCCTGGAGCTGACCGGCCGGCAGCGAGACGGCTCCCGGCTGCGCGACGAGAAGCGCGACGACACCGCCCCGGCCGAGCAGCGGGAGAGCGCATGACCTCCGCCTTCGCCGCCGGCGGCGACACCCGTTCCCTGCCCGTGCCCGACGGTCTCGACGGTATGCGCCTGGACCAGGCCGTGTCCCGCCTGTTCGGGCTCTCCCGCACCGCCGCCGCCGGCCTGATCGACGCCGGGGACGCGCTCGTCGACGGCGTGGCCCGGCCCAACTCGCACAAGGTCAAGGCGGGCTCGTGGCTGGAGGTCACGCTGCCCGCGCCGGCCGCGCCGCCCGTCGTGGTGCCGCAGGCCGTACCCGGCCTGACCGTGGTGTACGCCGACGACGACATCGTGGTGGTGGACAAGCCGGTCGGGGTGGCGGCGCACCCGAGCCCGGGCTGGACCGGCCCGACTGTGATCGGCGGCCTGGCCGGCATCGGCCACCGGATCTCCACCAGCGGCGCCGCCGAGCGGCAGGGCGTGGTGCACCGGCTCGACGTCGGCACCACCGGGATCATGGCGGTGGCCAAGAGTGAGCGCGCCTACACCGCGCTGAAGCGGGCGTTCAAGTACCGCGAGGTGGAGAAGCGCTACCACGCCGTGGTGCAGGGCCACCCGGACCCGCTGCGCGGCACCATCGACGCGCCGATCGACAGGCACCCGCACCACGACTACCGCTGGGCGGTGGTCTCCGGCGGCAAGCCGAGCATCACCCACTACGACACGCTCGAGGCGTTCCCCGCCGCCAGCCTGCTCGACGTGCGGCTGGAGACCGGGCGTACGCACCAGATCCGGGTGCACTTCTCCAGCATGCGGCACCCCTGTGTGGGCGACCTGACCTACGGCGCGGACCCGACGCTGTCGGCCCGGCTGGGGCTGTCCCGGCAGTGGCTGCACGCCCGCTCGCTGAGCTTCGCGCATCCGGGCACCGGCGACGAGGTGACGTTCGTCAGCGAGTACCCGGACGACCTGGCCCGGGCGCTGGAGATCCTGCGCGACTGACGTGAGCGACGATCCCGCGCCGCCGCGCCGGTCCCGGTCCGCCGCGCTGACCTGGGTCGCGCTGGCCTGCGCGCTCGTGGTGCTGATGGTCGCGGTGGCGCAGCGGCGGGACCGGCCGGTGAGCGACCGCACCGTGGGCGAGGTGACCCGGGTCGGCGTGACCGACGGCGCGAGCATCCCGGCGTACCTGCGCGCCGCCGGGGACGAACTGGCCGGCCTCGACGCTCCCGACGGCTACGCGCTCGTCTCGTTCGACGGCTACCTGACCCCGGCGCGGGCGGCCGCCGCGCTGGACGGCACGCGGGTCTCGGCGGTGGTGGCGCGGGTGCCGCTGCCCGGCCGGCAGACCGAGATCGTCCGGATCGCGGCGCTGCGCCTGCCGCAGGACGTGGTGGCCGGGATGGCCGGCGTCGCGACGCGCAAGGACCGGGAGGCCGTTGACTACCGCTCGCGCGCCGCCGCGACCACCGCGGATCCGGAACTGCGCCGGGTGTACGACAGCGGCGCGGAGGTCGCCGCCCGCGAGGCCGAGGCGTACCGGACCGGCTGCGCCTGCGTCTACGCCGCGGTCGTGAGCGCCGCGCCGGACGCCCTGCGCGCGCTCGCCGGGCGTCCGGGCGTCCGGGTGGTGGACCCGGCGCCGGAGGTGCGCCGCCTGGACCGGACCGTGTTCACCCCGCCGCTGCCCGAGCAGCGCGACGTGGTCCGGCCGCCGTCCGACACCGGACCGGCCGAGGCAGGCGGAATGGGCGATTCGTCGGAAGCCGCACGGACGGTGAGCGGACCTTCACCCACCGCCCCCGCGCCCGCCGCCGGCTCCGGGACGCCCAATCCCGCTCCCACCTCCTGAGACATCGGGGTACGCGGCGACCCGGCCGATCCCACGGTGCGGCGGACCACCGGGCGATGTGCGGCGCGGGGAGTGGTCCGAATAGGGTTTCGTTCGTAGCCTGTCAGGCGGAGATCGATGGGCTGGGGGAGGGCGAATCCTTGGACGGCAGCGAGACCGGCTGGGGTCGGCAGGGCGAGCCGGCACCGCGGTGGCGGGCGCTGCTCGACCGGGCCCGGCTCGGCGGTCGCGGCGCGGAGCACGCCGACGCCGACCGGCACGTCGAGGAGCAACCGGCGCCGCCGCCCGACCCGCTGCCCCGTCGTGGCGCGGGCGCCGGGTGGACCGGGCGCGCCACCGCCGTCGGCCGCGCCCCCGACGGGTCGTACGGCGCCGAGCCCGGCTACCGGGCCGAGGCCACGTTCCGGGTCGACCCGGCCTTCCGCGCCGATCCCCGGCACGACGGCGAGCCCGCGTACCGGGCCGAACCGGCCTACCGCAGCGATCCGGAGCCGTCCTGGCGCGCCGGGCAGCCCTACCCGCCCGACCCGTCCTGGCGCGCCGACCCGTCGTTCGCGCCCGAGCAGCCCCTCACCGCCGAGCCGCGCCCGGAGCCGTCCTGGCGGCCCGACCCGGCCCGTCCGGAGCCGCGCGGCCGGGCCGAGGCGCCGGCCGAGTCCCGGTACTCCCTTCTGGACGGCGGCTATCGGCCCGCGCCGCCCCCGCCCGAGTCCCGCTACGCGCTGCTCGACCGGGGCCGCTACCGGCCGGACACGCCGCCCGCCCCGGAGCCGGTGGTGCCCGCGCCCCGCCGCCCGCTGGACGGCCGCTCCGGCCGGGTCGACGCGGCCCAGGTGCAGTGGCGCGCCCCGGAGCCGGACCCGGAACTGGAACGGGCGACCAGCGTGCTGCGGCGCGAGCTGGGCACCCCGCGGGTGCTCGCCTTCGCCAACCCCAAGGGCGGGGTGCACAAGACCACGGCGACGGTGCTCGCCGCCGCGACGGTGGGCAGCGTGCGCGGACGCGGCGTGCTCGCCTGGGACGACAACGAGCTGCGCGGCACGCTCGGTCTGCGGGCCGGCAGCGCCCGGCACGCCCGTACCATCCGGCACCTGATCCACGACCTGGCGCAGATCGAGATCCTCGAGGGCAACACGCTGCTGTCGCACCTCGACGACTACCTGCGGCACGCCTCCGACGGCTCGTACGACGTACTGGCCGGCGAGGAGAGCCCGCGCTTCGCGCAGCGGCTCGACCAGTTCACCGTCAAGCGGGTGCTGGAGCTGCTGCGCCGCACCCACGAGGTGGTCTGCGTGGACACCGGCAACAACGTGGAGAGCCCGAACTGGCGCACCGTCATGCAGGCCGCCGACCAGCTCGTGGTGACCACCGTGCCGCGCGAGGACGCGGCGTTCAGCGCGGACTGGATGCTCGACCTGCTGCACGAGGTGGGCATGGGCGAGCTGGCCGACAACGCGGTCACGCTGATCTCCTGCCCGACGCCGGGGCGTACCTCGTTGCAGGACGACCTGGAACGGCACTTCGCCACCCGGACCCGGGCGGTCGCCGTGGTGCCCTACGACCCGGCGCTGGAGACCGGCTCCTCGATCGAGTACCACCAGCTCCAGGCCGAGACCCGCAACGCCTGGCTCAAGGCGGCAGCGGTGATGCTGGAACCGTTCGCGCGCTGAGCGGCGACCACCGCCCCGCGCCGTGCCCGGGCCTGAGAGGATCAACGGGTGAGTCCGGACACCCCTGAGCCCGAGCGGGCGCGCGAGCGCACCGACGGCACCGACGCGCGTACCGGCGAGGCCCCGCGGCCCGGCGGCGACGTGTGGCCCGAGCACGCTCAGCCGCCCGGCTGGCCCGGCGGCCTGCCGGTACCCACCGGCACGCCGGTCACCGCGCCCGGCGCCGACCCGCTCGCCGGATACCCGGGCGTGGTGGCGGAACTGCCCGGCGCCGGCGTCGACCGGTCCCGCCGCCCGCTGCTCACCGCGCTCGGCGTGATCGCGCTGCTCACCGCGCTCGGCGCGCCACTGGGCCTGCTGTGGGCGTGGGCGGCGCCCGCCACCCCGGTCCGGCAGACCCCCGCCGGCACGGTCTACGCGACCACGCAGCCGGAGCAGCCGATCGCCGCGGACGGCTGGTTCAGCCTCCTGACGCTCGGCTTCGGCGTGCTCGCCGCGATCGCCCTGTGGGTGCTGCTGCGGCGTCGGCGCGGCCCGGCCGGCCTGCTCGCGGTGACGCTCGGCGGTCTCGGCGCGGCGGTGGTGGCCTGGCAGGTCGGCCGCCGGATCGGGCTGTCGACGTTCCAGCGGCTGGTGGACACCGCGCCGCCGGGCACCGCCTTCACCAAGCCCGTCGACCTGCGCGCCGGCGGCGTCGACTGGTACGGCCCGCTGCCGGTGCCGCACGGGAACCTGCTGCTCGCCGCGTTCGGCGCCGCCGTCACGTACACGCTGCTGGCGGGCTGGTCGCGGTGGCCGTCACTGCGGCCGGAGCCGGAGCCCGACGCGGCCTGGCCGCCGCCCCCGCCCGGGTTCAGTTCGGCGCCGGGGGACCAGCCAGCTCGCTGAGCGGCACCGGCACCGCGCGCACCTGCCGCAGCAACGCCGTCTCCCGGTTGAGCAGGCGCAGCTCGGCGCGTAGCCGCCCGGCCGTGTCGTCGGCGGCGAGCAGCCGCTGCCGGTCGGCGACGGTCAGCGCGGCGGTCGCGGCGACCAGGTGCGACAGGACCGTCGGATCCTCCGGCAGCTGCTCGGTGATCTCCTGCTGGTCCGGCCGGATCAGGCCGAGATATTGCCGGAACACCGAGATCACCCGGGCCGCCAGCAGGTCGGAGACCTCGTCCGGGCCGTCCGGCTCCGGCAGCCACTCCACCTCGGCGGTCAGGTACGGCGTGGCGGAGGCGTCCACCTCGGCGACCCGGAACCGCCGCCGCCCGACCGTGACGATGTCGAAGCCGCCGTCGGCCAGCTCGGTGACCTGCCGCAGCTCGGCGGTGCAGCCGACCTCGTGCAGCGTGACGTCGCCGCCGGCCGGCCCGGAACGACCCGGCGGCCCGGCCGGCGCGACCTCCCAGCCGGCCTGGATCGCCACCACGCCGAACTCGCGCGGCACGCCCTCGGGCAGCCCCACGAGGTGGCGCACCAGCGCCTTGTAGCGCTCCTCGAAGATGTGCAGCGGAAGGACCAGCCCGGGGAAGAGGACGGTCCCGAGCGGGAACACCGGCAGCCGTGCGCTCACGTGATCGAGCGTATCGCCAACCCGCCCGCCCGCGCGTGTCCCGGCTCACCGTCCCGGCGTGCGGGCGGGCCCGGCCGGCGACACCGGCGGCGGCCTAGACTCGCAGGCGTGCTGAATCGGATCGACCTGCGCGGCGGGAACCGTGACCCGCGCCGCCTGCTGCCCCGTGCCCAGCTCGACGTCTCCGTGGCGGTCGAGCGGATCCGCCCGCTCGTGGAGGCGGTCCGGGACCATGGGTACCCGGCGATCCGGGAGGCGAGCGAACGGTTCGACGGCGTCTCGCCGGAGCGGCTGCGGGTGCCGGTCGAGACGATCCGCGCCGCCGAGGACGAGCTGGACCCGCAGGTCCGCGCCGCGCTGCTGGAGTCGATCACCCGGGCCCGCAAGGTCCACGCCGACCAGCGGCGTACCGACCACACCACGACCGTGGTGCCGGGTGGCACGGTGACCGAGCGGTGGGTGCCGGTCGACCGGGTCGGTCTGTACGTCCCCGGCGGCCTGGCCATGTACCCGTCGACGGTGGTGATGAACGTGGTCCCGGCCCAGGCGGCCGGGGTGCGCTCCCTGGTGGTGGTGAGCCCGCCGCAGAAGGACAACGACGGCCTGCCGGACCGCCGGGTCCTGGCGGCCTGCGCGCTGCTCGGCGTGGACGAGGTGTACGCGGTCGGCGGCGCCCAGGCGGTCGCCATGCTCGCGTACGGCGCGGGCGTCGACCCGGCCGGCGACGAGCGCTGCGAGCCGGTCGACATGATCACCGGCCCGGGCAACATCTGGGTCACCGCCGCGAAGCGGCTGCTGCGCGGCGTGGTCGGCATCGATGCCGAGGCCGGCCCGACCGAGATCGCGATCCTGGCCGACGACACCGCCGACCCGGCGCACGTGGCCGCCGACCTGATCAGCCAGGCCGAGCACGACCCCCTCGCGGCGAGCGTGCTGGTCACCCCGTCCACCGCGCTGGCCGACGCGGTCGACGCGGAGCTGGCCCGGCAGGCGCCGGCGGCCAAGCACGCCGAGCGGATCGGCACCGCGCTGCGCGGCGAGCAGAGCGGCGTGGTCCTGGTCGACGACCTGGAGGCGGGTCTGCGGGTGGTCGACGCGTACGCGGCCGAGCACCTGGAGATCCAGACCGAGAACGCCCGGGAGTGGGCGCTGCGGGTGCGCAACGCCGGTGCGGTGTTCGTGGGCGCCTGGTCGCCGGTGTCGCTCGGCGACTACTGCGCGGGCTCCAACCACGTGCTGCCCACCGGCGGCTGCGCGCGGCACTCCTCCGGGCTGTCCGTGCAGTCGTTCCTGCGCGGCGTGCACCTGGTCGAATACACGCAGGACGCGCTGCGCGAGGTGGCGCCGCACGTGGTCACGCTGGCGACCGTGGAGGACCTGCCCGCACACGGCCAGGCGGTCAGCGTCCGGTTCGGCGAGGGCGGCGCGTCGTGACCACGCTCGACGACCTGCCGATCCGCGACGACCTGCGCGGGCGGACGCCGTACGGGGCGCCGCAGCTCGACGTGCCGGTGCGGCTGAACACCAACGAGAACTCCTACCCGGTGCCCGAGCCGGTGGTGGAGGCGATCGGCAAGGCGGTCGCCGCCGAGCTGCGCGACCTCAACCGCTACCCGGACCGGGACGCGGTGGCGCTGCGCGCCGACCTCGCCGCGTACCTGGGACACGGGCTCACCGCCGACCACGTGTGGGCGGCGAACGGCTCCAACGAGATCCAGCAGCAGCTGCTCCAGGCGTTCGCCGGTCCCGGGCGTACCGCGCTCGGCTTCACCCCGGCGTACTCGATGCACCCGCTGCTGGCGCTCGGCACCGGCACCCGGTGGGTGCCCGCCCGGCGCGGCGCGGACTTCGGTCTCACCGCCGGCGAGGCGGTGGCCCAGGTCCGCGAGCACCGGCCGGACGTGGTGTTCCTCTGCTCGCCGAACAACCCGACCGGCACCGCGCTCGACCCGGCGGTGGTCGCCGCCGTGCTGGACGAGGCGCCCGGCATGGTGATCGTCGACGAGGCGTACGCCGAGTTCGCCCGGCCCGGCACGGTGAGTGCGCTCGCCGTGCTGCCCGGCCACCCGCGGCTGGTGGTGACCCGCACCATGAGCAAGGCGTTCGGGTTCGCCGGCGGCCGGCTCGGCTACCTGGCCGCCGACCCGGCGGTGGTGGACGCGGTGCAGTTGGTCCGGCTGCCGTACCACCTGTCCGCGCTCACCCAGGCCGCCGCCCGCGCGGCGCTGGCGCACCGCGACGCCCTGCTCGGCACCGTGACCGCGATCATGGAGCAGCGGGACCGGATCGTCGCCGAGCTGCGCGCCCGGGGCCACCGCGTGGCTGACAGCGACGCCAACTTCGTGCTGTTCGCCGTCGAGGGGGACCAGGCGGTGGCCTGGCGTACCCTGCTCGATGCCGGCGTGCTGGTGCGCGACGTCGGCCTGCCCGGCTGGCTGCGCGTCACCGCCGGAACCCCGACCGAGACCGACGCCTTCCTCACCGCGATGGAGACAGTTTCATGAGCCGGATCGCCCGGATCGAGCGGGTCACAAACGAGACGAAGGTGCTCGTCGAGATCGACCTCGACGGCACCGGCAAGGCCGACATCGAGACCGGCGTCGGCTTCTACGACCACATGCTCAACCAGATCGCCCGGCACGGCGGCTTCGACCTGACCGTGCACACCGTCGGCGACCTGGAGATCGACGCGCACCACACGATGGAGGACACCGCGCTCGCGCTGGGCGCCGCGTTCGACCGGGCGCTGGGCGACAAGGCCGGCATCCGGCGGTACGGCTCGGCCACCGTCCCGATGGACGAGGTGCTGGTCCGCGCCGCCGTCGACCTGTCCGGCCGCCCGTACGTGGTACACGACGAGCCGGCGCTGGCCCCGTACATCGGGCCGGTCTACCCGACGAGCATGACCCGGCACATCTGGGAGTCGTTCGGTCAGTCGGCCCGGATCACGCTGCACGTGGACGTGCTGCGCGCGGCCCGGCCCGGCGGCCACCCGGACGCCCACCACGTGGTCGAGGCGCAGTTCAAGGCCGTCTCCCGCGCGCTGCGCGAGGCCACCGCGATCGACCCGCGTAACGCGGGCGTGGTGCCGTCCACGAAGGGCGCTCTCTGATGAGCGCGAGGAACGCAGCGAAGCGGAGTCCCGCAGTCGCGAATGAAAGGCGGCTCTGATGAGCGCGAGGAACGCAGCGCAGCGGAGTCCCGCAGTCGCGAATGAAAGGCGGCTCTGATGAAGGTGCTGCCCACTCTTCTGTTGATCGTGGCCGGCCTGTTGGTCGGCGGGACGTGGTCGCTGCTCAAGCAGGGCGCGCCCCGCGCGGCCGTGGTGATCACCGGCCTGCTGGCCCTGCTGGCGACCGCCGCCGGCGTGCTCTGGCTGCTGCCGGGGGAGAGCTGATGGCACGGGTGGTGGTGCTCGACTACGGCTCGGGCAACCTGCGGTCGGCCGAGCGCGCGGTGGCGCGGGCCGGTGCCGACGTGACAGTCACCGACGACCTGGACGCCGCCGCGTCCGCCGACGGCCTGGTGGTGCCGGGCGTCGGCGCGTTCGCCGCGTGCATGGCCGGGATCGAGGCGCTGGGCGCCGGGCCGGTCATCGCCGACCGGGTCGCCGCCGGGCGGCCGGTGCTGGGCATCTGCGTCGGCATGCAGATCCTCTTCGGGCACGGCGAGGAGCACGGGGTGGTCACCAAGGGGCTCGGGCTGCTGCCGGGCGGCGTGACCCGGCTGCCCGCGCGGCGGTTGCCGCACATGGGCTGGAACACCGTGCGCCCGCCGGCCGGCTCGGCGTTGTTCGCCGGGCTGCCCGAGGGCACGCGGTTCTACTTCGTCCACTCCTACGGGGTGACCGACCCGGCGGCGCTGGCGGAGGCGGGTGCCACGGTGACCACCGCACACCACGGTGCGGACTTCGTCGCGGCGGTGGAGCGGGGGCCGCTCTCGGCCGCGCAGTTCCACCCGGAGAAGTCGGCCGACGCCGGGGCCGCGTTGCTGCGTAACTGGCTCGGCACGCTGTGACCGGCCCGCTGCCGGGCACGCGGGCGTCCGCGTGAGCAAGGAGCGGGCCCGCCGTCGCGCGGCGCGCGAGGCCGAGCAGGAGCGGGCGCGCGCCGTCCGCGCCCGCCGGGTGGCACGCCGGGAGCGGCGTCGTTCCCTGGTACGCCGGTTGACGCCGTCGCTGCGGCGTGGCCGTACCGGGCGGCTGCGCCGGCACACCCGCCGCGAGCGGGCGACGATCCTGGTGCTCACCGCCGTGGCGGTGGTGGCCATCTGGACTCTGGTGGACGACCTCGCACTGCGGCTGGTGCTGGTCGCGTTGTTGTTGCTGGTCCTGCCCGCGATCGTGGTGATCGCGCTGGACCGTCGTTGAGGATCCGAGGAGAGAAGCGTTGAGCCTCACCCTGTTGCCCGCCGTGGACGTCGCCGACGGCCAGGCCGTCCGGCTCGTGCAGGGCGCCGCCGGTAGCGAGACCGCGTACGGCGACCCGCTGGACGCGGCTCTGGCCTGGCAGTCCGACGGCGCGGAGTGGATCCACCTGGTCGACCTGGACGCCGCGTTCGGGCGGGGCTCCAACGCCGCGCTGCTCGCCGAGGTGGTCGGCAAGCTGGACGTGAAGGTGGAGTTGTCCGGCGGTATCCGCGACGACGAGTCGCTGCGGGCGGCGCTGGGCACCGGAGCGGCCCGGGTCAACATCGGCACCGCCGCGCTGGAGGACCCGCAGTGGTGCGACCGGATCTGCGGCGAGTACGGCGACCGGGTGGCGATCGGGCTGGACGTGCGCGGCCGTACCCTGTCGGCGCGCGGCTGGACCCGCGACGGCGGTGACCTGTACGAGGTGCTGGCCCGGCTCGACGCCGCGGGCGCGGCGCGGTACGTGGTCACCGACATCACCAAGGACGGCACGATGCGCGGGCCGAACCTGGATCTGCTGCGCGAGGTGTGCGCCCGCACCGACGCCCCGGTGATCGCCTCCGGTGGTGTGTCCACGCTTGACGACCTGCGGGCGCTCGCCACGCTGGAGCCGGTGGGGGTGGAGGGCGTGATCGCCGGCAAGGCGCTCTACGCGGGCGCGTTCACAGTCGCCGAGGCGCTGGCGACGCTGCGGGCCGGCGCGTGACGGCCGAGCCGTCCCCCGACGCCGGGGTGGTGACCCGGCTCGGCTCGGGCGGCCCGTGGGAGGCGCTCTACGGCTACTCGCGGGTGGTCCGGGCGGGCTCGCTGGCGATCACGGCCGGCTGCACCTCCACTGTGGACGGCCGAGTGGCGCACGCCGGTGACGCGGCGGCGCAGACCGCGCAGGCGATCCGGATCGGCCTGGACGCGCTGGCCGAGGTCGGCGCCGGGCCGGGGGACGTGGTGCGGACCCGGATGTACGTGACGGACCGGATCTTCGCCGACGAGGTGGGCCGGGCGCACAACGCGGTCTTCGGCCCGGTGCGCCCGGTCGCCACGATGGTGGTGGTGGCCGGGCTGATCGACCCGGATCTCCTGGTCGAGGTCGAGCTGGAGGCGTACCTCCCGGAGCGCTGACCGGTGCCCGGGTGACCGGCGCCGCACCGTTCCACGGCCCGATAAGTTGTGCACAACTTAATTGCGCGCTACCGTTCTGGGCGTGACCGATGATCTGGTACTTCGCCGGCAGGTGTGCTTCGCCCTCTACGCGGCGTCGCGCGCCCTGACCGACGTCTACCGGCCCATCCTCGACGAGCACGGCCTGACCTACCCGCAGTACCTGGTGCTGCTGGTGCTCTGGGAGCACGACGACGCCCCCACGGTCTCCGAGCTCGGCGCCGCGCTCCGGCTCGACTCCGGCACGCTCTCCCCGCTGCTCAAGCGGCTGGAGGCGGCCGGCCTGGTGGTGCGTACCCGATCGGCGGCGGATGAGCGCCGGGTCGAGGTGGGCCTCACCGACCGGGGCCGGGCGCTGCGGGAGCGGATGGGTGACGTGCCGCGCCGGGTGGCCACCGCCACCGGGCTCTCCGAGGAGGAGCTGGTCTTCCTCCACGGCATCCTCACCCGGGTCACCGAGACGATCCACCGACAGAAGGAGCAGTGACATGCAGGTGCTCTACACCGCCTCCGCCCGCGCCACCGGCGACGGCCGCGACGGTCACGTCCGGACCTCCGACGGCACGGTCGAGCTGGACCTCGCCGTACCGAAGGAGATGGGTGGCGCCGGTGGCGCGGCCAACCCGGAGCAGCTCTTCGCGGCCGGCTACGCGGCCTGCTTCCACTCCGCGCTGCGCGTGGTGGCCCGCCAGGCCAAGGCGGACGTCTCCGGCTCCGTCGTCGAGGCCGAGGTGGGCATCGGCCCGAACGGCAGCGGCGGTTACGGCCTGGCTGTGACGCTCGTGGTGGACCTGCCCGCGGTCGAGCGCGCGGCCGCCGAGCAGCTCGTCGACGCGGCCCACCAGGTCTGCCCCTACTCGAACGCGACCCGTGGCAACGTCGAGGTGACCCGCACGGTCCGCGAGGCCCGATGAGCGGGACGAACCGGGAGATCCATCTGGCGTCCCGGCCGCAGGGCTGGCCGACGCCGGAGAACTTCCGGCTGGTCACCACCGAGGTGCCGACCCCGGGCCCGGGACAGGTGGTGGTCCGCAACCGGTTCATGTCCGTCGACCCGTACATGCGCGGGCGGATGAACGACGTCAAGTCGTACGTGCCGCCGTTCGCGCTCGACGCCCCGCTGGACGGCGGCGCGATCGGTGAGGTCGTGGCCGGCGAGGCCGGTGGCGTCCAGCCCGGCGACACCGTGCTGCACGGGCTCGGCTGGCGCGAGTACGCGCTGGTGGACGCCAAGGGCGTACGCAAGGTCGATCCCGGCCTGGCGCCGGTCACCGCGTACCTGGGCGTGCTCGGCATGACCGGGCTGACCGCGTACGCCGGGTTGCTGGACGTGGCGGCGATGAAGCCGGGGGAGACGGTGTTCGTCTCCGGCGCGGCCGGTGCGGTCGGCAGCATGGTCGGCCAGATCGCGAAGCTGCGCGGCGCCGGCCGGGTGATCGGCAGCGCCGGCTCCGCGGCGAAGGTGGAACGGCTCACCGCGCTGGGCTTCGACGCCGCCTTCGACTACCACGACGGCCCGGTGTCCAAGCAGCTGCGGGCCGCCGCCCCGGACGGCGTCGACGTGTACTTCGACAACGTCGGCGGCGACCACTTGGAGGCCGCGATCGGGGCGATGAACCTGCACGGCCGGGCCGCCATCTGCGGCATGATCGCGCAGTACAACGCCACCGAGCCGCCCGCCGCGCCGCGCAACCTGGCGCTGGTGATCGGCAAGCGGCTGACGCTGCGCGGCTTCCTCGTCGGTGACCACGGTCACCTGCGGGAGCAGTTCGTGCAGGAGGTCGCGGGCTGGCTGCGCGAGGGCCGGCTGTCGTACGACGAGACGATCGTCGACGGCATCGAGCAGGCCCCGGAGGCCTTCCTCGGCCTGCTGCGCGGCGAGAACCTCGGCAAGATGCTGGTCCGTCTCTGACCGGCGCGAGCGCGCACCACAGCGGGCGGTGGTGACCGGCCTCACCGGCGGGTCACCACCGCCCGCGCGTTCGTTAGGCTCGGGGCATGACGGTGGCGGTACGGGTCATCCCGTGTCTGGACGTGGACGCCGGGCGCGTGGTCAAGGGGGTCAACTTCCTCGACCTGCGCGACGCCGGCGACCCGGTGGAGCTGGCGGCGGCGTACGACCGGGCCGGCGCGGACGAGCTGACCTTCCTCGACGTCACCGCCTCGTCCAGCGACCGGGGCACCATGCTCGACGTGGTGCGGCGCACCGCCGAGTCGGTCTTCATCCCGCTCACCGTCGGCGGCGGCGTCCGCCGGGTCGCCGACGTCGACACGCTGCTGCGCGCCGGGGCGGACAAGGTCGGCGTGAACACCGCCGCCATCGCCCGGCCGGAGCTGATCGCCGAGATCGCCGACCGGTTCGGCCGGCAGGTCCTGGTGCTCTCGCTCGACGTGCGCCGCGCGCCGGACGGCACGACCCCGAGCGGCTTCGAGGTGACCACGCACGGCGGCCGCCGGGGCACCGGGCTGGACGCGGTCGAGTGGGCGGCGCGCGGCGCCGAACTGGGCGCGGGCGAGATCCTGCTCAACTCGATGGACGCCGACGGCACCAAGGCCGGGTTCGACCTGCCGCTGATCCAGGCGGTCCGCGAGGTGGTCGACGTGCCGGTGATCGCCAGCGGCGGCGCGGGCGCTGTGGCCCACTTCCCGCCGGCCGTCGGCGCCGGGGCGGACGCGGTGCTCGCGGCGAGCGTCTTCCACTTCGGCGAACTGACGGTCGGCGAGGTCAAGGACGCGCTGCGCGGCGCCGGGCACCCGGTGCGCTGAGCCGGCGCTCACTGCCGGCCGGAGTGCCCCTCGGGGGAGCGGCGCGGCATCGGGATCGACCGGACCACGTACTCCTGCACGGCGGCGGCGTGGTCGTCCTCTGCGAGCTGCCACTCGGACTCGGCGGGCGGGTGCCGCCGGGTCAGCACGCCCTGCACCGTGTCCACTGTGGTGCCGAGCCCGGCGCTGGGCCGGGTGCGCCAGAGCCGCTCACCGTCCGGGGTGACCCGGAACCAGCCGTCGGCGACGCTGACCAGGCCCGCCCCGACCAGCCGCCGGACCGCGCCCTCCACCTCGTGCCGTTCCGGGATGGCCTGGTTGAGGTGGTCGGCGGTGGAGAGGACGTCGGCCAGCCGTACGCCTTCGGGGCGACGTGTGGCGGCGGCCCGCCGGTGCCGGCCGGCGCCACTGGCGATGACAAGCGCGACGAAGATCCAGGCGTCGCTCCAACGCCATCCGTTCTCCCCCATGCAGGAATGATGCCCGGCCGCGACGGCAGAGGAAACACCTGGTTTCCCTGTTGTGCGTCGTCGCAGCTCAGCGCGTTGCGGATCGAACCGGTCCGTGGCGGTCGGCCCGACTGCGCTCACGTAGCGTAGGCACCGGCCGCCGGCCTTGCGGGCAGCGCGAAGACCGGGATGAAGAACTGGGCCAGCGGGCCGATGGTCAGCGCGTACGCCACGGTGCCGAGGCCGACGGTGCCGCCGAGCAGCCAGCCGAGCGCCAGCACGGTGACCTCGATGACGGTGCGGACCAGCCGGACCGAGAACCGGGGGTGGCGGGCGACGAAGCCGGTCATCAGCCCGTCGCGTGGGCCGGGGCCGAGCCCGGCGCCCAGGTAGAGGCCGGTGGCGGCCCCGTTGGCGACGATCCCGGCGACGAGCAGCGCGACCCGGACCGGCATGTCCTCCCCGGGCGGCAGCACGGCCAGGGTGGCGTCGACGACCAGTCCGATCACCACGACGTTGCTGACCGTGCCGAGGCCGGGCCGCTGCCGCAGCGGGATCCAGAGCAGCAGTACGAGGGCGCCGACGGCGATGGTGACGGTCCCGAAGGACAGGCCGGTCTGCCGGGCCAGCCCCTGGTGGAACACGTCCCACGGGTCCAGCCCCAGCTCCGAGCGGATCATCAGCGCCATGCTCACGCCGTAGAGGACCAGCCCGGCGTAGAGCTGGGTGAGCCGTCGCGCCGGCCGGTGCCGGAGATTGCCAAGCTGTGCCATGCATGCCACCCTAGGGGCCAATCGTGGACCTCAAGCGTGCCAATTTCGGGGGTGTGGCTATGACCAGTCAGGTGCGCGGTGTCCAATTGGCGCGGCTCCTCGGCCAGTGGCACGCCCTGCCGGGCCGCCGGCGCAGCCCCGACTACGCCGCGCTCGCCGGCGCCGTCCGCGGCTTGCTCGCCGACGGGCGGCTCCCACTCGGGGTACGCCTGCCGGCCGAGCGGGAACTGGCCGAAGCGCTGCGGATCAGCCGGACCACAGTCACCGCCGCGTACCGGGAACTGCGGGAGAGCGGCCACCTGGCCAGCCGCCGGGGAGCGGGAAGCTGGACCATGCTGCCCGGCGGGCACCGGGTGGCCAGCACCGGGCTGTGGACGCCGCTGGACGACCGCGACATGATCGACCTCGGCGTGGCCGCGCTGTCCGCGCCCCCGCAGCTCGTCCCGGCCGCCCGGGCCGCGGCCGAGGACCTGCCCCGCTACCTCGGCGGCGCCGGCTACCACCCGACCGGCATCATCGAGCTACGCGAGGCGGTGGCCCGCGCGTACACCGACCGGGGACTGCCCACCAGCCCGGAGCAGATCATGGTCACCAGCGGCACCCAGCACGCGCTGGACCTGGTGCTGCGGCTGGCCCTGTCGCCCGGCGGCGGCGTGCTCGTCGAGTCGCCCACCTACCCCAACGCGCTGGCCGCGCTGTCCGCCCGCCGGGCCCGGATCGCCACCCACGGCCTGTCCGACGAGGGCTGGGACGCCGAACTGCTGCTCGGCAGCCTCCGGCAGACCCGGCCGAAGCTCGCGTACGTGATCCCCGAGTTCCAGAACCCGACCGGCCACCTGATGGCCGCCGACCTGCGCGAGCGGCTGGTCGGCACGGCCCACGCGGCCGGCACCGACCTGGTGGTCGACGAGTCCTTCGTCGACCTGCCGCTGGACGACACCACGCTGCCGCCGCCGGTGGCCGTCTTCGACAGGCACTCCCGGGTGATCAGCATCGGCGGCATGAGCAAGCCCTACTGGGGCGGGCTGCGGATCGGCTGGGTCCGCGCCTCCGCGCCCCAGGTCCAGCGGCTGGCCGCGGCCCGGGTCGGGGTGGACATGGCCAGCCCGGTGCTCGACCAGCTCGTCGCCGTGCACCTGCTCACCGAGGCGCCGGCCATCGTGGCCGCCCGCCGGGCCCAGCTCGTCGCCCAGCGGGACGCCCTGGTCGCGGCGCTCGCCGACCGGCTGCCCGACTGGCGGGTACGGGTGCCGAGCGGCGGCGTCACGCTCTGGGCCGAGCTGGACGGGCCGATCTCCAGCGCGCTGGCCCGGGCGGCCGAGGAGGTCGGCGTACGGCTGGCGCCCGGACCCCGGTTCGGCCTGGACGGGACGCTGGAGCGTTTCCTGCGGCTGCCCTTCACGCTGCCCGCCGACGAGCTGGTGGAGGCGGTGGGCCGACTCGCGGCGGTCCGCTACGACCTGGACCGGACCAGCCGGCCGCAGTGGCGGGAGCCGAGCGTCATCGCCTGAGCGGGCGGTGCCCGTTCCGGTGGTGAATGGGCCGAACGGCGGCTGCGGGACGGCCCGTGCCCGCAGACTGCCCGGGTGGGGAACGGGAGGGGAGTCCGGCGGTCGTGGAGCGTGCGGTCCGCCGCCCCGGGATCCCGCACCACCCGGCTGGAGCTCTTCTACGATCTGGTCTTCGTCTTCGCGTTCCTGAACGTCACCACGCTCACCGCCTCGGAGCTCACGCCGGCCAACCTCTACCGCTTCCTGCTGGTGCTGGCGCTGCTCTGGTGGTCGTGGACCGGCTTCGCCCGGATGGGCAACTTCTTCCGCGCCGACCAGGGCGTGCTGCCGCTGGTCGGCTTCGTCACCGTGGCGGCGACGTTCCTGCTGGTGCTCAGCGAGCCCAGCGCGTTCGAGGACCTCCCCGGCGGGTTGCCCGGCCCGCTGGTCTTCGCCGGCTGCTACTTCGTGATCCGGATGGCCCAGCTCACCGTCTTCGGCTGGGTGGACCGGGCCGACCCGGTCCGGCACCGCCGGCTGCTGCTGCGCGCCGCGTTCCCGGCCGCCGCCACGGTGCTGCTGGTGATCGCCGGAACCGTGCCGACGCGGCTGCCGCAGGAGCGGTTCGCGATCCCGTTGCAACTGGCGCTCTGGACGCTGGCGCTGCTCGTCGAGTACATCGGCGGCGTGACGCTCGCCCGCCAGTGGTGGGTGGTGGTCTCCGCCGGGCACTGGGCCGAACGGCACGCGCTGATCGTGCTGGTCGCGCTCGGTGAGTCGATCATCGCGCTCGGCTTCGGTCCGAAGCACGGGCTGCCGCTGACCGGGCCGGTGGCGGTGTCGGCGCTGCTCGGCATCGTGGTCGTCGCGGCGCTGTGGTGGGCCTACTTCGACACGCTCGCCTTCGCGATGGAGCAGGCGCTGCACCACGCCCGGGACGAGGCCACCCGGGTCCGGATGACGCGCGACGTGTACACGTTCATGCACCTGCCGATGGTGGCCGGAATCATCCTCTACGCGCTCGGCCTCAAGGACCTGCTGGCCGAGGCCGCCGACCCGAACACGCCTTCCTGGGGACTGCCGCTGGGCGACTTCTGGGGCGCGATCCTGTTCGGCGGGGTGGCGTTGCACCTGCTCAGCCTCGCCGGGTGCTGGTGGCTCGCGCTGCGCGAGGTGCACCGGCCGCTGCTGCTCACTGTGGTGGCGCTGGCGGTCGTCGGCCCGTTCGTCTTCCGTGTCCCGGAGCTGATCGCGCTCGGCGTGCTCGCGGTGATCACCGGCGCCGGTGTCGCCTGGGAGACGCGCTCCGAGGACGGCCACCGGCGCCGGGTACGCCAGCTCGCGCTGGAGGAGCAGATCGCCGCCGAGGCCGAGCAGAGCCACTGGCGGCAGCAGCATCTGTGAACGGCACGCGGCCGTGCCCCGGGACGGTGGGGCACGGCCGGCGCGACCGTACGGCGGTGCGGGTCACAGCTCGGCGAGCGTGCCCTCGTACATCTTGTCGATCTCGGAGGCGAAGTTCGTCTCCACGCTGCGGCGCTTGATCTTCAGCGACGGCGTGACCTCGCCGTCCTCGATGGTCAGGTCACGGGGGAGGATGGCCACCTTCTTGATCGTCTCCCAGCGGTTGAGCTTGGCGTTCAGCTCGGCCACGTACCCCTCGACCATCTCCCGCGCCTGCGGCGAGGTGACGATCGTGGTGTAGTCGCTGCCCTCCAACGGGGTGCCGGCGGCCCAGCCCTTGATCGCGTCCGGGTCCAGCGTGACGAGCATGGTGCAGTAGTTGCGCGCCTGCCCGATCACCACCGCCTGCGAGGTGTACGGGCACACCGCCTTGAACATGCCCTCGATGTGCGACGGCGCCACGTACTTGCCGCCGGACGTCTTGACCAGGTCCTTCTTCCGGTCGGTGATGCGCAGGTAGCCGTCGGCGTCGAGCGTGCCGATGTCACCGGTGCGGAAGAAGCCGTCCTCGGTGAACGCCGCGGCGGTCTCCTCGGGCAGGTTGTGGTAGCCGCGCATGACCGGCTTGCCGCGCAGCAGGACCTCACCGTCGGTGTCGATCCGGCACTCCAGGTCGCCCATGGCCCGGCCCACGCTGCCGATCTTCAGCCCGTCGGGCGGGTTCACGAACGCGCCGGCGCTGGTCTCGGTCAGGCCGTAGCCCTCGGAGATGGGCAGGTTGGCGGCGGCGAAGAAGGTGGCGATCTCCTTGCTCAGCGGCGCCGCGCCGGAGACCAGCACCCGCATCCGGCCGCCGAGCCGGGCCTGGAGCTTGCTGAACACGAGCTTCTCGGCCAGCGCGTACTTCATCCGCAGCCCGGCCGGGACCGGCTTGCCGGCCTGCTCCAGCGCGACCTTCTCCTTGCCGACCCCGACGCCCCAGGCGAAGATCTTGGCCTTGGCCCCGCCCGCGCCCTGCGCGGTGGTGACCGCCTTGTTGTAGACCTTCTCGAAGACCCGGGGTGCGCCGCACATGAGCGTCGGCTGCACCACGCCGAGCAGGTCGACGAGCTTGTCCACCCGGCCGTCGACGTACGTGGGCAGGCCGACGTGGGTGGCGCCGCAGAGCAGCGTCTTGCCGAACGAGTGCGACAGCGGCAGCCACAGGTACTGCAGGTCGTCGACGCGCAGCAGGCCCAGCTCAGCCTGCGCCACGCCCTCCCAGCACCAGCCGCCGTGCAGCAGCTCCACGCCCTTCGGGCGGCCGGTGGTCCCCGAGGTGTAGATCAGCGTGGCCAGGTGGTCCGGGCCGATGCCGGCGACGAGCATGTCGATCAGGTCCGGCTCGGCGCTCAGCGCGGCGGCGCCGCGTTCCTCCAGCTCGGCCAGGGTGAGCTGCGGGACGGCCGCCGCCGGGTCGGGCGTGCCGTCGAAGAGCACGACGTGGGTCAGCGCGGGCAGGTCCGCCCCGGCGATCTTCGCCGCCTGGGCCGGGTTCTCCGCGAACAGCACCTTCGAGCCGGAGTCGGCGATGATGTAGACCGCGTCCTCGGGCTCGGTGGTGGGGTAGACGGTGGTGGTGGCACCACCGGCGCACATGATGCCGAAGTCGGCGAGCACCCAGTCCAGGCGCGTGTTGGCCAGGATCGCCACCGGGTTCTCCAGGCCGACACCGAGCCCGTGCAGCCCGGCGGCGATCGCCTTGGCGCGCTGCCCGACCTGCTCCCACGTCAGCCAGACCGGGCCCGAGTCGTCGGGTGCGGGGTGGGCGAAGGCGTGCCGGTCGGGGGAGTCCGCCACGCGCTTGAGGAACATGTCGGGTACGGAACGGTACGGTACATCGAGAGCCATCGCTGTAGCCGCCTTCAGGGGTGGAGGGACGTGACGGGGGTCACGCCGGTCTGCGGTTACCGAAGGGTATTGCGTGCACCCGGCCAGCGGCTAGCCCCGATCGGCCGAGTCGCCGGCGGTCCCGCCCTGCTGGAACCGGTCAGGCGTACCGGCCGGCCGCGCGGGACCAGTCGTAGGTGGCCCGGATCCAGTCCCGGCGGGTGTCCAGGAAGACCCGCATCCCCTCGTCGGCCACCGCGCTCAGCGCCGCGTCCCGCTCCGCGTACGTGGCGAGGGCCGTGTTGAACCGGTCCGCCGCCGCGTACAGCGCCGCCGTCTCGTCCCGACCGGTCTCGCCCGCGATCGTGGTGACCAGGTTGTGCGCCTCCGGGGCGGCGCCCCGCTCCTTGCCGTAGGAGAACAGGTCGTTGCACCAGCAGACCAGGTCCGTGGCCAGCGCGTCCAGCGCGGTGAGCGCCGGCGCGACCCGCTGGTCGGCCCGGGGCGCGGACGGGCGGGCCAGGTCGGTCACCGTGAAGCTGGGGCGCACGCCGCCGGTGTGGCGGCGCATCTGCGTGTACTCGGCCACCCCCGGCACCCGGTGGCGCTCCCGGTTGGCGGCCTCCCAGAGCAGCGCCAGCAGGTACTCCCGCAACTGGCTGACCAGGCGCAGCAGGTGAGCCGGGCGGCCCCGGTCGCGGGCCCGGCGGCACAGGTCGTGCAGCGCGAGGGCGATCGGACCGCCCTCGGTGGGTGCGGGCGCCTCCGGGTCGCCGTGCCGGTCGAGCACCGCCAGCAGCGCGGCCAGCGTGGGCGCCAGCAGCGTGGGCGTCGCGCCGAGCCCGTCGTCGTCGCAGGCGTCGTCCACCACGAACAGCCAGTTGATCAGGTCGGTGAGCATCCGCAGCCCGGACGGCGACGCCTCGGGGCAGGCGCGTGCGGCCAGCTCCGCGGCGTGCGCGCCTTCCAGGCGCCGGCGCCCGGCCTGGTCCTTCACCAGGCCGAAGTCTCGTACCCAGGCGGCGCTCTCCGCGGCCGCCACGTCGACGGCGGGGTGGCGCCGGGAGGGAAAGGGCGGCTCGTGCAGTGCCGAGAGGGCGAAGTCGCGCATCGTCGTCCCCTGTCCGCCGCCCCGCGGGGTCGGGCCGGTGCGCAGGAGCGTACGGGAGTTCGTAACCGTTATCGAAGTCCGGGTGTCCACTTTCCACTGTCGGCGAGCGAGTGGCTACCCGACCTCGGTCACAGACCCAGCTCGGCGGTGCGCAGGCGCTCGGCGCGGTCGGCCGGACCGTCCACCTGGACCCGGGCCACCCGCTGCCGTCCGGTGAGGAACAGCACCAGCTCGCCCGGCGCACCGACCAGCCGCAGCCGTTCGCCGCCGGCGCCGGCCCGCAGTTCGCCGTACCCCGGCGCCTGCACCAGCACCTCGGCCGGGAACCGCCGCAGCGCCATCCGGGCCAGCAGGGACACCCGCTTCCACAGCACCGCCTGCTGCCCGGCCGGCAGGTCACGCGGGTGCCAGCCCGGGCGGGCGCGCCGCACGTCCTCGTGGTGGATGAAGAACTCCATCCCGTTCGCCAGTTCGTCGGTGAGCGGGTTGCTCACCGGGCTCCACACCGGGGGACGGCGCACCCGGGCGATCAGGTCGGCGTACGGCCCGGCGGCGACCCGCTTACGGACCGACTCGCCGTAGCCGCGCAACGGCGGCAGCAGGATCCCGCCCGCCGCGTCCGGCCGGCGCTCCCGCACCAGCAGGTGCGCCGCCAGGTCACGGGTCGACCACCCCTCGTTCACAGTCGGTGCGTCCGGTCCCAGTTCCAGCATCAGGTCGGCGAGCGCCTCGCGCTCCGCTCGGGCGTACCGCGGCATGGCCCGATCGTAGGCCGGTCCCGGCCGATCGGCGCGCCACGCCCGGCGGGATCCGGCCGCCGGATCGGTCCCGGCCGTCGTCCGCGCAGCTCCGGTGGGAACGTGACGGCGGACATATCCCGGCCGGGTCGGCGGAGTCGGCGCCGAGCGGTAAGGATGGGGGAGAAAACTGCGGCTTACGGCGGGGGAGAGCGTGGCGAGCGGGACAAGTCGGGACGTCCTCGGCAGAGGGCTGCGGGTGCTCGGCCGGGCCATCCGGGAACAGCCACGGATCTTCGCGGTCGCGGTCAGCGGCAGCGTGCTGTTCGGCCTCCTGGTGATCGCGAGCGCGTACGTGGTCGGCGCGGTGGTCGGCGACGTGGTCGTGCCGGCCGTGGAGCGCGGCGAGGTGGCCGGCGGGGCGCTGGCGCTCGCCGCGGCGGCGCTGTTCGGCATCAGCGTGCTGCGGGTGGTCGGCATCTTCGGCCGCCGGCTCGGCGCCGGATACATGCAGTACCGGCTCCAGGCCGCCTACCGCCGCCGGGTCACCCGCCGCTACCTGGACCTGCCGCTTTCCTGGCACCACCGCAACTCCACCGGCACGCTGCTGTCGAACGCCAACTCCGACGTGGAGGCGGCCTGGTACCCGATCGCCCCACTGCCGTTCGCGGTCGGCACGCTGGTGATGCTCGTCGGCGCGGTGGCCTCGCTGTTCTTCACCGACTGGGCGCTGGCCCTGGTCGGCCTCGCGGTGTTCCCCGCGCTGTTCGCGCTCAACGTCGTCTACTCCCGCCGGATGGCGCCCCGGCAGGCCCGGGCGCAGCGTCTGCGGGCCGAGGTCAGCGGCATCGCGCACGAGAGCTTCGACGGCGCGCTGGTGGTCAAGACGATGGGCCGCGAGGCCCAGGAGACGGCCCGCTTCGCGTCCCGCGCCGGTGAACTGCGCGACGCGCTGATCTCGGTCGGCCGGCTGCGCGGCGTGTTCGACCCGATGCTGGAGACGCTGCCCAGCCTCGGCACGCTCGCCGTGCTGGTGGTCGGCGCGATCCGGCTGCGGCAGGGCGCGATCAGCGTGACCGAGCTGGTCAGCGTCGCGTTCCTGTTCACCGTGCTGGCCTTCCCGGTACGCGCCATCGGCTGGGTGCTGGCCGAACTGCCGCGCAGCGTCGCCGGCTGGGACCGGGTCCGCCGGGTGCTCGACGCGACAGGTGAGATGCCGTACGGCACCACGACGCTCGACCCGGCCACCCGCGAGCCGGCCACGCTCGGCTTCGACGACGTGCACTTCGCGTACGAGCCGGCCGAGGCACACCTGCCCGGTGCCAAGGTGCTCGGCGAGGTGACGTTCACCGTGCCCGCCGGGAAGACGGTCGCGCTGGTCGGCCCCACCGGCGCGGGCAAGTCGACGATCGCGTCGCTCGCCGTGCGCCTGGTCGACCCGGGCGCCGGGCGGGTCACGCTGGACGGCGTGGACGTGCGGGAGCTGACCGCCGCCTCGCTCGCCGGCAACGTGGCGCTGGTGGCGCAGGTGCCGTTCGTCTTCGACGACACGGTCCGGGCCAACATCGCGCTCGACCGGGCCGGCATCGGCGACGACGAGGTGTGGGCGGCGCTGCGGCTCGCCGAGGCGGACGGGTTCGTGGCCGCGCTGCCGGACGGGCTGGACACGATGGTCGGCGAGCGGGGCACGTCGCTGTCCGGCGGTCAGCGCCAGCGGCTCACGCTGGCCCGGGCGCTCGCCGGGCGGCCCCGGCTGCTGGTGCTCGACGACGCCACCAGCGCCGTCGACCCGCGGGTCGAGGCGGCCATCCTGGCCGGGCTGCGCGCGCCCACCGATGGCGGTGCCCCGGCGTCGATCCTGGTGGTGGCGTACCGCCGGGCCACCATCGCGCTCGCCGACGAGGTGATCTACGTGGAGCAGGGCCGGGTGGTGGCCCGCGGCACCCACACCGAGCTGCTGACCACCGTGCCCGGCTACGCCGACCTGGTCACCGCGTACGAGCAGGCCGAGCAGGAACGCGAGCAGAAGCAGACGTACGACGAGGTCACGCCGCTGGCCTCCGGCCTGGAGGTGGAGCGGTGAGTACGGCCACGGGGGAGAGCACCGGGACCACAGAGACCACCGAGTCGACCTGGCAGACGCTGCGGCGCGGGCTGGCGCTCTCCCCGGAGTTGCGCACCGGCCTCGCCGGCACGCTGGCGCTGGCACTGGTCTACATGATCGGCCGGGTCGCCGTGCCGGTGGCGGTGCAGCGCGGCATCGACCACGGCATCGTCGGCGGGCTCGACCTGAACGTCATCTCGCTCACCGTGGCGATCACCGCCGGGGTGCTGGTGGTCACCACCGCCTGCGGCTACCTGATGATGCGCCGCCTGTTCACGGTCAGCGAGACCGCGCTGGCCGGGGTGCGCACCCGGGCGTTCCGGCACGTGCACGACCTGTCCATGCTGCACCAGCAGTCCGAGCGGCGCGGCTCGCTCGTCTCCCGGGTGACCAGCGACGTCGACCAGATCACCCAGTTCCTGCAGTGGGGCGGCGTGATCCTGATCGTCAACCTGGGCCAGTTGCTGGTGACCACAGCGGTGATGCTCGCGTACTCCTGGCAGTTGACGCTCGTGGTGCTCGTCGCGTTCGCACCCGCGGTGCTGGTGATCCGGCAGTTGCAGCGCCGCCTCGCCGGGGCGTACGGGCTGGTGCGGCAGCGCACCGGCACGCTGCTCGGCGCGATCGGCGAGAGCGTGGTGGGCGCGCCGGTGATCCGGGCGTACGGCATCGCCGGGCGCACCGCGCGGCGGCTGGACACGGCCATCGACGGGCAGCGGGTGGCCCAGCAGCGGGCCATCCGGATCAGCATCATGGGCAGCTCGGTGGGGGAGCTGGCAGCCGGGCTGGCGCTGGCCGGCGTGGTGGTGGTCGGGGTCAGCCTGGGTGTCGACGGCACGCTGTCGATCGGCCAGCTCACCGCGTTCCTGTTCCTGGTCACGCTGTTCATCCAGCCGGTGCAGATCGCCACCGAGGTGCTCAACGAGGCGCAGAACGCGATCGCCGGCTGGCGCCGGGTGCTGGACGTGCTGGACGTCTCCCCGGACGTGGCCGACCCGGGCGAGCAGGGCCGGGAGCTGCCGTCCGGGCCGCTGGACGCCCGGTTCGCCGGCGTGACGTTCGCCTATCCGGGCGGGCCGCCGGTGCTGCACGACGTGACGCTGGACATCCCGGCGAAGAGCCGGGTGGCGGTGGTGGGCGAGACCGGAAGCGGCAAGACCACGTTCGCCAAGCTGCTCACCCGGCTGATGGACCCGACCGAGGGCGCGGTACTGCTCTCCGGCGTCGACCTGCGGCAGGTGCGCTTCGACTCGCTGCGCTCCCGGGTGGTGATGGTGCCGCAGGACGGCTTCCTGTTCGAAGCCACGGTCGGGGAGAACGTCCGCTTCGCCCGCCCCGACCTGACCGACGAGCGGCTCACCGCCGCCTTCGCCGAGCTGGGCCTCTCCGACTGGCTGGACGGGCTGCCGTCCGGGCTGGACACGCCGGTCGGTGAGCGCGGGGAGGCGCTGAGCGTCGGCGAGCGGCAGCTCGTGGCGCTGGCCCGGGCGTACGTCGCGGACCCGGACCTGCTGGTGCTGGACGAGGCGACGAGCGCTGTCGACCCGGCCACCGAGGTCCGCCTGCAACGGACCCTGGACGCGGTGACCCGGGGCCGGACCACGCTCGCCATCGCGCACCGGCTGTCCACCGCGCAGGCGGCGGACGAGGTGATCGTGGTGGACCGGGGCCGGATCGTGCAGCGCGGCCCGCACGACGAGCTGGTCCGCGACGCCGACTCGGTGTACGCCCTGCTGTACGCCTCCTGGTTGGAACAGACCCGCTGATCTTGCGGGTCCACCAGGGTTGGAGCAGACCCGGTGACCGGTCAGCGCGAGTAGAACTCCACCACCAGCTGCTCGTCGCAGACCACCGGCACCTCGTGCCGGGCCGGTTCGCGTACCAGCGTGGCGCGCAGCTCGGCCGGCTGCGCCGACAGGTACGGCCGCGGCTGCGCGTCGGCGTGCGCCCCGGCGGCGGCGAGCTGGAACGGCGGCAGCGTGCGGCTGCGCTCGCGTACGCCGACCACCTGGCCGGGCCGCAGCCGGTACGACGGCCGGTCGACCTTGCGCCCGTCCACTGTGATGTGGCCGTGTGCGACGAGCTGGCGGGCCTGGTAGACGCTGCGCGCCAGCCCGGCCCGCAGCACCACCGCGTCGAGGCGGCGCTCCAGCAGCGCGACGAGTGTCTCGCCGGTCTTGCCGGCGCCCCGGGCGGCCTCGTCGAACAGGCGGCGCAGCTGGGCCTCGCTGACGTTGTACTGGTGGCGCAGCCGCTGCTTCTCCAGCAGCCGCACCTGGTAGTCGGAGGTGGTGCGGCGGGACCGGCCGTGCACGCCCGGGGGATAGGGGCGCCGCTCGAAGTACCGCACGCACTTGCGGGTCAGCGGGATGCCGAGGGCGCGGGAGAGCCGTGCCTTGGGCCGGGGGTGGTTCACGTCGACGTCTCCGATCGTCTAGCCTGCTTCTTAGGTAAGCCTAACCTATATTGAGGAGGTCGGGATCATGCGGCCCAGCCCGGCGGAGATCGTGCGAACCCTTGTCGCGGGCCGGTTGCCCGCCCTCGTCCACCTGGCCCGGCACCCCGGCCCGCACCAGGTCCGGCACGCCGTCGACCCGGACGGGCGGGTGCTGCTGCTCGTACCCGTGGTCAGTGACCTCGCCGCGGCGCTCGTGCCGCCGGCGGGCGACGCCGACGTGGCCACCGTGCTCGACGTGCTCGACCTGCCGCCCGCGGCCGGGGCGCCCTCGCTCGGCCGGGCCTGGGTCTCCGGCTGGGCGACGCGGCTGGACGGCGACGAGGCCCGCGACGCGGCAGTCGACTTCGCCGCCACCGACCCGACCGGCGACCTGCTCGACGTGGGCAGCCGGTTCCACCTGCACCGCTTCGAGGTGGCCGAGGCCCGCTGGGAACGCGCCGGGCGCGTGCGCCGGGTCGACCCCGAGGCGTACGCGGAGGCCGAGCCGGACCCGCTGCACCCGGTCGAGGCCGACCTCCTCGCGGACCTGGCCGACCACCACGCCGAGCAGGTCGGCGACTACCTGCGGCGGCGGCTGGGCCTGACCGGCGACCAGGTGCCGCGGGTGGTCCGGATCGACAGGTACGGCCTGCTGGTCGCGCACGGGCGGCCCGGCGCGACCCGGCGGGCCCGGCTCGCCTTCCCCCGGCCGGTCGCCGACGTGGCGGAGCTGTCCCGCCTGCTGCACCCGATGCTGTGCCCCCGGGCGGCGGCCTGAGCCGGGTGTGGGCGTCTCAGGTGATGTCGCCGGTGAGGTACCGCTGGACCGTGGGACCGATGGCCGCCACCAGCGTCGCCGGCTCGGCGGTGGCGACCGCGTCGAGGCGGAGCACGTACCGCATCATGGCCAGCCCGGCGAGCTGCGTGGCGACCAGCCCGCCGCGCAGCGCGCGCTGCGCCGGGTCGACGTCGAGCTGGTCGAGCACCCGCCGCAGCACCTGCGTGACCAGGAACTCGCGCAGCAGGCGCGCGGTCCAGTCGTTGCTGACGGCCGAGCGCAGCAGCGCCACCGCGGCGGTGCCGGTGGGGGAGTCCCAGACCTCCAGGAACACCCGGACCATCCGCTCGCCGGCCGCGTCCGGGCCGCCGGCGAGCACCGCCGGCAGCAGCCGGCCCGGGTCGGCCGGGAACGCCGTCGCGGCGCGGAACAGCACCTCCTTGCCGCCGAAGTAGTGGTGCACGAGCGCCGGGTCCACGCCGGCCGCCGCGGCGATGGCCCGGATGGACGCGGCGTCGAACCCGCGCTCGGCGAACGCCTGCCGGGCCGCGGCGAGGATCGCCTCGCGGGTGTCCGGGGTGCCGGGCCGCCGCCCGGTGCGCCGCGCGTTCACCCGCTGCGCCGGCGCAGCGTCGCGGCGGCCAGCACCAGCGCCGCCACCGCCGCCCCGGCCACGACCGCGACGTCCCGCCACATCGTCCCGGTCGGTTCGGCGTGCGCGCCGACCTCCTGCAACGCCTCGACCGCGTACGACAGCGGCAGCGCGTCGCTGATCGCCTGGAGCCAGCCGGCCATCTGGTCGCGCGGCACGAACAGGCCGCACAGCAGCAGTTGCGGCGCCACCACCACCGGCATGAACTGGACCGCCTGGAACTCGGTGCGGGCGAACGCCGAGCAGAACAACCCGAGCGCCACCGCGAGCACCGCGTTCACCCCGGCGATCAGCACGACCAGCCACGCGCTGCCCGCGGTCTCCAGCCCGAACACCCGGTACGCGACGAGCGAGGCGACAGTGGACTGGAGCACCCCGGCCAGGCCGAACGCGATGCCGTACCCGAACAGCAGGTCGAGCTTGCCCAGCGGCGTGGTGAGCAGACGCTCCAGCGTGCCGGTGGTGCGCTCGCGGAGCATGGCGATGCTGGTCACGAGGAACATGATGATGAACGGGAAGAAGCCCAGCATGATCAGGGCCACCCGGTCGAACGTGCTCGGCCCGCCGGGCGGGGCGGGCTGGTCGACGTACATGTAGTAGACGAGCGTGAGCAGCACCGACGGCACCACGACGAGCAGCGCCACGGTCCGCCGGTCGTGGCGGAGCTGGCGCAGGATGCGCCCGGTGGTGGCGGCCAGGATCCGTCCGTTCATCGCGCCTCTCCCTCGGCGTCGCGGATCAGGCGCAGGAACGCCTCTTCCAGGTCGTCGGTCCCGGTGGCGGCGCGGACCGCGGCCGGGGTGTCGTCGGCGACCAGCCGGCCCTCGCGGATCAGCAGCAGCCGGTCGCAGCGGGCGGCCTCGTCCATCACGTGGCTGGAGACCAGCAGCGTGGTGCCGTTCGCGGCCATCGCGTGGAACCGGGCCCACAGGTCGGCCCGCAGCACCGGGTCCTGGCCGACAGTGGGTTCGTCGAGGACGACGAGTTCCGGTTCGCCGACGAGCGCGCAGGCGAGCGAGGCGCGGCTGCGCTGACCGCCGGAGAGCGTGCCGACGAGCTGGTCGGCCGCCTCGGCGAGGCCGACGTCGGCCACCGCACGGTCGGCCTCGGCGCGGCCCCGGCCCTGGAGTACCGCGAAGTAGCGGGCGTTCTCCCGCACCGTCAGGTCGGCGTAGACGCTCGGCGCCTGGGTCAGGTAGCCCACCCGGCGGCGCAGGTCGGCCGAACCGGCCGGGCGGCCGAGCACGTCGACGGCACCGGAGCCGACCGTCTGCACGCCGACCACCGCGCGCATCAGCGTGGTCTTGCCGCTGCCGCTGGGCCCGAGCAACCCGGTCACCGTGCCCCGGGGCACCGCGCAGCTGATGCCGTGCAGCACCCGCCGTCCGCCCCGGTCGACCACCAGCTCGCGGACCGACACCGCGTCGTCCATGCTCGCCTCCATCAATTCATCACCCGTTGAACTCAACGGTAGGTGAATTCCGTCGGCAGGGCAATGAGGGACTTGACTTCGAGTGCGCTCGAACTGGAAGCCTGGAGGGCGTGGACATCAGCACGCGGGAGACGAGCCTCACCGTGGGTGAGGCGGCGGAACGGGTCGGCCTGACCACCTACACGCTGCGCTGGTACGAGCAGGAGGGCCTGGTGGGCCGCGTCGGGCGGGACTCGTCCGGTCGCCGGCGCTACACCGAGTCCGACGTCAACTGGCTGTTCCTGCTCACCCGGCTGCGGCGGACCGGGATGCCGGTACGCGACATGCGCCGCTACGCCGAGCTGGCCCGGCACGGGGACAGCACGCTCGGCGCGCGGCGGGCGCTGTTCGAGGCACACCGGGCCCGCGTACTGGCCCGGATGGCCGAGCTGGAGGAGGACCTGAAGGTCCTCGAACACAAGATCGACGCGTACCGCCGGGCGGAGGAGGAGTCGGGCTGACCGCGCCCGACGGCGGACAGGGAGTCCGGCACCGGAGGATCGGAGCTCGGCACCATGACGCGGTGGGTCCAGCTCCGTTGCCCGGAACCGGGTTCCTCGACGACTGGGCCGCCCGACTCCGGCAGGTCGCGGACCGGCCGGTCGTCGGGATCATGCTGCGCGGCAGCCACGCCCGGCGGGCCGCCACCGAGCACAGCGACGTCGACGTGGACGTGCTCGTCGCCGCCGACGACGGACGCCCCGCCGGCGGAGCCCGGCAGCCCACGTCCCGCCGCGGCACCCCGTACGCGGCCCGGCGGGCGTACCTGGCCGAGTTCGGCGGCCGCCTCGTGCACGTCTCGGTGGCCGCCCGCGACATCCGCTCCTGGGTGCGCCGCCTGGGCCAGCCCGCCGACTGGGCGTTCGGGCTCCCGGTCACCGCGCCCGCCCGGCTGCTCTGGGCCGCGCCGGAATGGCGCCGCCGGATCGACCTGCCGGTGCTCTGCCAGCCCGCCGACGATCCGCGCCTGGAGGAGCTGATCGCGACGCTGGGCAAGGTCGCCGCGGCCCGGGCGGCCGACGACCCGGCCGGGGTCCGGCTCGCCGCGGCCGACCTGGCGCGGCTCTGTCCGTCGGTGCTGCGGCCGGCCAACCCGTCGGTACGCGTGGTGTCCCGCCGGGCCGCCCTGACCGCCGCGCTGGACCTGCCGGTCGCCCCGCCCGGCTACCGCGACGACATGCTGCTCTGCCTCGGCTCGCGCCCCGGCGACCCGGCCGAGGTCGGCGCCGCCGCCGGACGGCTGGTCACCGGCATCCTCCCGCTGATCCGCCCGTACGCCGACGAGATCGCCGCCACCCACGGCGCGGACCTGGCCGAGGCGCTCGCCGACGGCCGGGTGGACCGCTACCTCGCCCAGCTGGGCCGGGCCCTGGGGCCGGTGACGCCCGCCTCCCGGGACACGTCGGCGGTCCCCGGGCCGCGTGCGGGAGAATGGTCAACCGTGCCCGCCCCTGACGCGCCGCTGACCGGCGCCCCCACTCCCGGCCCGGCCCGGCCGTCCCGGCTCGACCCGGCCATCGCGGCCAAGCTCCGCCGCACCCCGGACGGCCTGGTCGCCGCCGTGGTCCGCGCCCACGACACGGGCGAGGTGCTGATGGTCGCCTGGATGGACGACGAGGCGCTGCACCGCACCCTCACCACCGGCCGGGCCACCTACTGGTCGCGCAGCCGCGCCGAGTACTGGGTCAAGGGCGCCACCTCCGGCAACCACCAGTACGTGCGCTCGGTGGCACTCGACTGCGACGGCGACGCGCTGCTGGTCAGCGTCGAGCAGGTCGGCGCGGCCTGCCACACCGGGCAGCGCACCTGCTTCTTCACCGAACTGCCGGTCAGCTCCCCGGAGGTGACCCCGTGACCGACGGCACCGTCAGCCCGGACCGGTCCACCTTCGCCGGCCTGGCCGCCCGCTGGCGGGTCGTACCGGTCACCCGGCGGCTGCTCGCCGACGCGGAGACGCCGGTCGGGGTCTACCGCAAGCTGGCCGGTGGTCCCGGCACGTTCCTGCTGGAGTCCGCGGAGCAGGGCGTCGGCTCGGCCGGCACCGCCTGGTCGCGCTACTCGTTCATCGGCGTCCGCAGCAGCGCCACGCTGACCGAGCGCGACGGCGCGGCGAGCTGGACCGGCACCCCGCCCGCCGGGGTGCCCACCGGCGGCGACCCGGTGACCGTGCTGCGCGAGACGGTCGCCGCGCTCGCCGGGCCGGGCTGGGATCCGGCCGGTGACATGCCGCCGCTGACCGGTGGCCTGGTCGGCTACCTCGCCTACGACCTGGTCCGCCGCTTCGAGCGCCTGCCCGAGCTGACCGAGGACGAGCTGGACGTGCCCGAGCTGGGCATGATGCTCGCGACCGACCTCGTGGTCCTCGACCACTACGAGGGCTCCGCGATCCTGGTCGCCAACGCGGTGCTGCCGCCGCTGGACGACCCCGACCGGGCGGAGCTGGTGGAGGCCGCGTACCACCACGCCGTCGGCCGGCTCGACGCGATGACCAGCGCGCTGTCCCGGCCGATTCCGCCCATGGTCTCGACAGTGGACCGGCCCGGCGTGGGCGAGGTGGTCAGCCGCACCCCCGAGGGCGGCTACCCGAAGGCGGTGGAGACGGCCAAGGAGGCGATCCGGGCCGGCGAGTGCTTCCAGATCGTGCTCAGCCAGCGCTTCGAGCGCCCCACCGACGCCGACCCGCTCGACGTGTACCGGGTGTTGCGCACCACCAACCCCAGCCCGTACATGTACCTGCTGCGCTTCGACGGCTTCGACATCGTCGGCTCGTCGCCGGAGGCGCACCTCAAGGTCAGCGCCGGCCCGGACGGTCGGCGGCGGGCGCTGCTGCACCCGATCGCCGGCACCCGCCCGCGCGGCGGCTCCCCGGACGGCGACGCGAAGCTCGCTGCCGAGCTGCTCGCCGACCCCAAGGAACGCGCCGAGCACGTGATGCTCGTCGACCTGGGCCGCAACGACCTGGGCCGGGTGTGCCGGCCGGGCACCGTCGAGGTGCCCGAGTTCGCCACCATCGAGCGCTACAGCCACGTCATGCACATCGTCTCCACAGTCGTCGGAGAGCTGCGCGACGACCGCACCGCGTTCGACGCGCTGGCCGCGACGTTCCCGGCCGGGACGCTCAGCGGCGCGCCCAAGGTGCGGGCCATGGAGATCATCGAGGAGCTGGAGCCGGTCCGGCGCGGCGTCTACGGCGGCACCGTCGGCTACTTCGCCTTCGGCGGTGACCTGGACATGGCCATCGCGATCCGTACCGCGCTGATCCGCGACGGCCGCGCCTACGTGCAGGCCGGCGCCGGGATCGTGGCCGATTCCGACCCCGCCGCCGAGGACCGGGAGACGCGCAGCAAGGCCGCCGCCGTGCTCGCCGCCATCGCGGCCGCCGAGACGCTGCGGGCCGCCCGGTGAGCGCGCCCGGCACCACCGCGCCGCCGGCCCGCGGGCGGCGCGAACTCGCGTACGCGGTGCTGCTCTGCCTGGCCGGCGCGGGCCTGGCCTGCTGGGCGGTGACCCGGACCTGGGCGGTGGAGGCGACCGCCCGGGGATCGCTGCCGTCCGGGCGGGCCGGGCGCACCGGTACGGAACTGCTGCCCTGGGTGCTGGCGCTGACCTACGTGGGACTCGCCGGCGGTGGCGCGGTGCTCGCCACCCGGGGCCGGCTGCGCCGGCTGCTGGGTGTGCTGCTGGCCGGCGTCGGCCTGGCGGTGGCGGTCGGCGGCGGGATCGGCCTGACCGAGGCCGGGGTGAGCCGGCAGTGGCCGGCGCTGGTGCTCGCCGGCGGCCTGGCCCTGGCGGCCGGCGGCGCGTTCACCGCCCTGCGCGGGGACGGCTGGCCGGCGATGGGCGCCCGGTACGAGCGGCGGTCCGCTCCGGCCGACGAGCCCGGCCGACCGGCGGTCGAACGTGGCACCCGGGACGCGTGGGACGCGCTGGACCGGGGCGAGGACCCGACGGTCAGCTGACCGGCTGCGCCTCGCGGGCGTCGCGCCGCTGCCGGGCTGCGGCCCGCGCGGCGGCCAGCTCGGCCACCAGCCGCTCCAGCTCACGGCGCTGGGCGGCGCGGGCCCGGTCGGCGCAGACGGCCTCCCAGGCGTTGCCGCGGGCGGTACGCGCCCGGCCGTCGCCGGCCACCGCGCGTTCGAGCGTGTCCACCACGCCGACGGCGAGGGAGGCGACGGTACGGGAGATGGTGGTCAAGCCGATGGTCTGGGTCGGCCCGTTGGCGCTCATGGTCACCCCATACGAGATCGTTGGCGACGGTCGGCAGCCGCCGGCGTCGAGTGTGCCCGACGACGATGCTTCCGGGCGGACGTTTCGCCGCCGTGAAGCACAGGTCAACGCTGCCGCACCGGGGACGACCTGGGCAGGGCCGGAGGTCCTTGAGCTTGGTCACAGCCCATCGCCGGAACCCGTCCTGCGGGCCCGGAACGATCGTGGTGAGATAGGGGATGGGTGACGGTCGATGCCAGCGGTGGCGCTGCGTGACATGGCGTTCACCGGAAGTCGGCCATCATGCCACAGCCCATGTCGTGAGGTGCGCCATACCCCCCGGCACTCGTCGCCAGGTGGCGCCCCCTAGCATCGGCCCATGACGCCCGGAGAGGGGAGTCCGTTGGTGACTGCTGAGCATGCGCACGCGGAGGGGGACGACGCCGGAGCGGCGCCGTCCGCAGGGGTGCTCGACGAGATCCTGGCCGGCGTGCGGGAGGACGTCGCCCGGCGCCAGGAGCAGGTTCCGCTGGAGCGGATCCGTGAGCTGGCCGCCGCCGCGCCGCCACCGCTGGACGCGTACGCGGCCCTGCGCCGCCCCGGCGTCGCGGTGATCGCCGAGGTGAAGCGCTCGTCGCCGTCCAAGGGGCGGCTGGCCGAGATCGCCGACCCGGCCGACCTGGCCGGTGACTACGCGGCCGGTGGCGCGCGGGCGATCAGCGTGCTCACCGAGGGCCGCTGGTTCGGCGGGTCGCTCGACGACCTGGCCGCCGTGCGGGCCGCGGTGAACGTGCCGGTGCTGCGCAAGGACTTCGTGGTCTCCAGCTACCAGGTGCACGAGGCCCGGGCGCACGGCGCCGACCTGGTGCTGCTGATCGTCGCCGCGCTGGAGCAGAACGCGCTGGTCGGGCTGCTGGAGCGGATCGAGTCGCTCGGCATGACCGCGCTGGTCGAGGTGCACACCGAGGAGGAGGCGGACCGCGCCCTGGAGGCCGGCGCGCAGGTCATCGGCGTGAACGCCCGCGACCTGCGTACCCTGGAGGTCGACCGCTCGGTGTTCGAGCGGATCGCGCCCGGCCTGCCCAGCAGCGTCGTCAAGATCGCCGAGTCCGGGGTGCGCGGTCCGCACGACCTGATCCGGTACGCCTCCGCCGGCGCCGACGCCGTGCTGGTGGGTGAGGGCCTGGTCACCCAGAAGAGCCCGCGCGAAGCGGTGGCCGAGCTGGTCAACGCCGGTAACCACCCGGCCACGCCCCGCCCGGTGCGCTGAGCCGCCGGGCACCCGATCCGAGAGGACGCCCGCGATGAGCGCCGCACCCGCAACCGGCCCGGTCCCCGACGCCGCCGGTCACTTCGGCCGGTTCGGTGGCCGGTTCGTCCCCGAGGCGCTCGTCGCCGCGCTCGACGAGCTGGACGCGGCGTACCGGAAGGCGATGGGCGACGAGGACTTCCTCGCCGAGTTCGACGCGCTGCTGCGCGACTACGCCGGCACGCCCTCGCTGCTCTACGAGGCCCGGCGGTTCTCCGCGCAGATCGGCGCGCGGGTCCTGCTCAAGCGCGAGGATCTCAACCACACCGGCGCGCACAAGGTCCGCAACGTGCTGGGCCAGGCACTGCTCACCAAGCGGATGGGCAAGCGGCGGGTCATCGCGGAGACCGGCGCCGGGCAGCACGGCGTCGCCACCGCCACCGCCGCCGCGCTGTTCGACCTGGAATGCGTCGTCTACATGGGCCAGGTGGACACCGAGCGGCAGGCGCTCAACGTGGCGCGGATGCGGATGCTCGGCGCCACAGTCGTCCCGGTGACCACCGGCTCGCGCACGCTCAAGGACGCGATGAACGAGGCGATGCGGGACTGGGTCGCCAACGTCGAGGACACCCACTACCTGATCGGCACCGCCGCCGGCCCGCACCCGTTCCCGGAGATGGTCCGGGACTTCGTGCGCGGCATCGGCGAGGAGGCCCGCCGGCAGTGCCTGGACCTGACCGGCGCGCTGCCGGACGCGGTCGCGGCCTGCGTCGGCGGCGGCTCCAACGCGCTGGGCATCTTCCACGCGTTCGTGCCGGACACCGGCGTGCGGCTCTACGGCTTCGAGGCCGGCGGCGAGGGCGTCGACACCGGCCGGCACGCCGCCAGCATCACCGGCGGCTCGTCCGGCGTGCTGCACGGCACCCGCACGTACGTGCTGCAGGACGCCGACGGGCAGACGATCGAGTCGCACTCGATCTCGGCCGGCCTGGACTACCCGGGCGTCGGCCCGGAGCACGCCTGGCTGCACGACAGCGGCCGGGCCACCTACCTCCCCGTCACCGACGACGAGGCGATGGCCGCTTTCGAGCTGCTCTGCCGCACCGAGGGGATCATCCCGGCGATCGAGAGCGCGCACGCGCTCGCCGGGGCCCGCGCCGTCGCGCCCCGGCTCGCCGAGGAGCTGGGCCGGGAACCGGTGATCGTGGTCAACCTGTCCGGCCGGGGCGACAAGGACGTGCACACCGCCGGCGCGTACTTCGGCATCCTCGACAAGGAGTGACAGCGTGAGCCGCATCGGGGTCGCCTTCGACAAGGCGCGGGCGGACGGGCGGGCGGTGCTGGTCGGCTGCATGCCGGCGGGCTTCCCGACCGTCGAGGACAGCATCGCCGCCATGAAGGCGATGGTCGAGGCGGGCGTGGACGTCATCGAGGTGGAGATCCCGTACTCCGACCCGGTGATGGACGGCCCGGTCATCCAGAAGGCGAGCGACATCGCGCTCGCGGGCGGTGTCCGCGTCGCGGACGCGCTGCGCGTGGTCGAGGCGGTCGCCGCGACCGGGGCCAGCGTGGTCACCATGACCTACTGGAACCCGATCGAGCAGTACGGTGTGGACGCCTTCGCCCGCGACATGGCCGCTGCCGGCGGCACCGGCCTGATCACGCCGGACCTGATCCCGGACGAGGCCGCCGAGTGGCTGGCCGCCTCCGACGCGCACGGCCTGGACCGCACGTTCCTGGTCTCGCCTTCGTCGACCGACGCGCGGCTGCGGATGACCGTCGAGCACTGCCGCGGGTTCGTCTACGCCACCGCGATCATGGGCGTCACCGGCGCCCGGGCGCAGACCTCCGAAGCGGCGCCGATCCTGGTCTCCCGGCTACGCGAGGTCACCGAACTACCGGTCGGCGTCGGGCTGGGCGTGGGCACCGGCGCGCAGGCCGCCACCGTCGCCGGGTACGCCGACGCGGTGATCGTGGGCAGCGCGCTGGTCCGCTGCGTGCTGGACGCCCCGGACCAGGCCGCCGGCCTGACCGCCCTGCGCAAGCTCAGCGCGGAGCTGGCCGACGGAGTCCGCAACCCCGCTCGCTGACGCCCGGGGTCCGCTCCGTCGCCACCCGCTTGATCGACTCCATTTCGCCGAGCTGGCGTGGTCCAGGACGCCGGGACACCGCCACCTCGCCGAACTGGTGTCGATCATGCGTGAGCGCGACCCGGCCGGCGGCGCGGGCACCCGGGGGTCGGTGACCCGGTGGAGGCCGACCAGGTCGGCCGGCGCCACCGCCCAGCCGGTCTCGGCGCGGACCGCCCGGACGACGGCGTCCGCCGGGCTCTCGTCGTGGCGCAGCCGCCCGCCCGGCAGGCCCCAGCGCCGGGCCCTCTCGGACCGGCGGCAGAGCAGCAGCCGGCCGGATGCGTCGGTGACGACAGCGGCGACCGCCCAGGTGAGCGGGCTCATGGACAAACAGCCTACGACCGTGCAAACCAGAAGTCATCGACCCGCGCGGCAGGCGGCCCGGGGTGCCGCACACACAGTCCGCACCGGTACCGTGTGCACCCGTGACCCTCGCCCCGATGACCCCACTGGCGGCCATGCCCAGCCCCAGCACCGCCGTCTGGCAGCTCGGTCCGGTTCCGATCCGGGCGTACGCGCTCTGCATCATCCTCGGCATCGTGGTGGCCTGCGTGGTCACCGAGTACCGGCTGCGCCGCCGCGGTGTGGCGCCCGGCGCGGTACTCGACATCGCCGTCTGGGCCGTGCCGGCGGGCATCATCGGCGCGCGGATCTACCACGTGATCACCTCGCCGGAGAAATACTTCGGTGCCGGCGGTGAGCCGATCAAGGCGCTCTACATCTGGGAGGGCGGCCTCGGCATCTGGGGCGCGGTGGCCGGTGGCGCGGTCGGCGCGTGGCTCGCCGCGCGGCAGCTCGGCATCCCGCTCACCGTCGTCGCCGACGCGCTGGCGCCGGGCCTGCCCCTGGCGCAGGCCGTCGGCCGGCTGGGCAACTGGTTCAACAACGAGCTGTACGGCGGGCGGACCACGCTGCCGTGGGGCCTGGAAGTGCACGTCATGGACCCGGACAACCCGGGTCACGCGCTGCGCGACGACGCCGGCAACCCGGTGCTCCAGCCGGGGCTCTACCACCCGACGTTCCTCTACGAGGCGCTCTGGAACGTCGGCGTCGCCGCGCTGGTGCTGTTCCTCGACCGCAAGCTGCGGCTCGGCCGCGGCCGGGCGTTCGCGCTCTACGTGATGGGTTACACGGCGGGCCGGTTCTGGATCGAGCTGATGCGCACCGACGAGGCGAACCTGATCCTCGGCGTACGCCTCAACGTCTGGACCGCCGCGCTGGTCTTCCTCGGCGCGCTCGCCTACTTCATCCGGGTCCGTGGCCCGCGCGAATACCTGGTGCCGGTGGGCGAGCCGGCCCCCGCCGCCGGCCCGGCCGGTGACGTGTCCCAGGTCGACCTGTCCGCCCGGGAGGCCGCCGCACGGCCGGCCGCGCCCGAGGGCTACCGGGTGGTGACCGAGGAACAGTTCGAGGCGTACCGGAAGACCGGCGAGTTGCCCCCGGAGCCGGCGGCGGACGACGAAGCGGCACGGGCCGAGCCCGCCGACGATGCCGCGACGGGCCGCACGGACGACGACGGCGCCACGGCCGAGCGGACGGACGGCGACGACACCGAGGACGACACGGACCCGGAGCGGGCGGACGCCGAACGGACGAACGCCGGCCGGGCCGACGGCGGGCGCCCGGCGGACCGGGACAGCTGAGCGGGGGAGTCATGCGCAGCGCGGTGGTGGTCGGCGCCGGCCTCGGCGGAATGGCGGCGGCTGGTGTGCTGGCCCGGTCGGGCTGGCAGGTCACGCTGCTGGAGCGCGCCGACCGGGTCCGCCCGGAGGCGACCGCCGTGGTGCTCTGGCCCAACGGGGTACGCGCGCTGCGCGCCCTCGGGCTGGGCGACGGGCTGGACGCGATCGCCACCCCGCTGCCCGACGGCGGCGTGCGCCGCCCGGACGGCCACTGGCTGGTGCAGGCCCGGTCCACGCCGGCCGAGCGGATGCCGGTGGTGGTGCACCGGGAGGACCTGCACGACGCGCTCATCGCCGGTCTGGGTGACCGGGTCGAGCTGCGAACCGGCGTGACAGTGCGGACGGTGCGCGCGGCGTCGGGCGAGCGCCCGGCGGTGGGCGACGGCCGGCACACCTACGAGGCGGACCTGGTGGTGGCCGCCGACGGCACGGACAGCGAGATCCGCCGGCACCTCGCCCCGGAGACCGCAGTGGTCAGCTCCGGCTGTGCCGCCTGGCGGGCCGTGATCCCCTGGTACCGGGCCCCGCAGCTACCCGACGACCAGCCGGTGCACGGCGAGACGCTCGGCGCCGGCTACCGCTTCCTGGCCGCCTCGCTCGGCGAGCGGGGCACCGCGGGCGCCTCCCGCCGGGGCGGCGTCTACTGGGTCGCCACCGCCGCCGGCGCGCCCCGGCCGGAGCCGCCGGAGATCCAGCTCGCGCTGCTCAAGCGCTGGTTCGCCGGCTGGCCCGCGCCGATCGGCACGCTGCTGGAGGCGACCGATCCGGAGGACGTGGTCCAGCAGGAGATCCGCGAGCTGCGGCCGCTGCCGAAGGCGTACGGCTTCCCGGCCGGCCCGGGTGGCGTGGTGCTGCTCGGCGACGCCGCGCACGCGATGCCGCCGCACCTCGGGCAGGGCGCCTGCCTGGCGTTCGAGGACGCGGCGACGCTGGCCGGGCTGCTGCGGGAGTCGCGGCTGCCGGATGCGGTGACCGCGTACGACAGGTTGCGCCGCCCCCGCGCGGCCACGATGGTCCGGCAGACCCGGCGGATGTCGGCGGTCCTGCAGGCCCGGGGCAGGCTGGCGCTGCGCGCCCGGGACGCCGCACTGGGCACGATCAGCCCGCGACTGCGCAACACCGCCGCGGCGGCGGCCGCCGCCTGGCAGCCGCCGTCCTGACCGTCCTGACGCGGCCCTCGGCGGCGCGGTCCCCGCGCGGGCGGGCGGCCCGCGCCGGTGCTCAGATGACGGCTGCGGGCTCGGCGATGCAGGCGGTGCCGATCCGGCGGAACCCGACCCGCAGGTAGACGCGGGCGATGTCCTCGCTGCCGGCGCTCAGGAAGATCAGGTCGGTGCCGGCGGCGCGCAGTTCCCGCGCGAGCGTGGCGGTCACCGCCGCGCCCAGCCCACGTTGCCGGGCGGACGGCAGCGTGGCCACCCCGGCGATCTCCGCCACGTCGTCGACCCGCATCGCCATCCCGCTGGCGAGCGCGCCCTCGTCTGGTGTCTCGGCGAGCACCGAGATGCGCCGTCCGTCGGCGACCCGGGTCGCCTCCTCCTCCAGCGCGGCCACGTCCAGCTGGGCGAGGGCGGCGTCCCGCTCGGCCGGTCCGGCGTCGCCACGCGCGGTGCCGCCGTTGGCGAAGCCGACCGCCGCGACCGCCCGGCGCAGCGCGATGTCCGCCGCGAAGCCGGGTTCGGCGGGGGCCAGCACCCGCACCGGTACGTCACTGAACGTCCCCGGATCGGGCAGCCGCTCCGGTTCCAGCAGCATCAGCGGCGCCTCCAGCACGCTGAGCCCGGCCGAGCGGGCCACCGCGAGCAGGTCGGGCTGGTGCTCGTGCACCCACTCGAACGCCTCGGGCAGGCCCAGTTCCCGCTGCCGGGCGCGGACGGCGGTGACGTCGGCGAGCGTGGGCGCCTCGTCGGCGTCGAGTCGGGGCCGGGCGTAGAACGGCCATCCGGCGCCGTCGCGGACGAACAGCACCAGGGCGCCGTGATCCTCGGTCCGGGCCCCGTCGCGGGGCACCGCGTCGTAGAACCGCTCCAACCGGGCGAGTACGTCAGCGCGTGCGAGATCCACCGCGCGAGACTACACGTCCCAGCATCTGGAAGTGTGATCAATCTGAACTGGCCTTGCGCCGGAAGCCCTAACGTAGACTCAATAAACCGCAGAGGGCCGACGTCGTCCCCATCATGATCCATCCTGAGTGACGACAGGAGGCCCGGTGGCCTTTCCGTACCCTCACAGCCCGCAGTCGGCCCCGCGGACGACCGGGCTCTACGACCCCGCGTACGAGCACGACGCCTGCGGCGTGGCCTTCGTGGCCGACCTGCACGGGCGGCGCTCGCACCAGGTCGTCGCGAACGGCCTCGGGGCGCTGTGCCGGCTGGACCACCGGGGCGCCCGGGGCGCGGAGCACAACACCGGGGACGGCGCCGGCATCATGATCCAGGTGCCGGACGCGTTCCTGCGCGCCACCGTCGACTTCCCGCTGCCCCCGGCCGGCCAGTACGCCACCGGCCTGGTGTTCCTGCCCGACGACGACGCGGCCGAGGCCCGCGCCCGCCAGGTGGTGGACAAGTACGCGCTGGTCGAGGGCGCCGACGTGCTCGGCTGGCGCGAGGTGCCGACCGAGCCGTCCGGCCTGGGGGAGACCGCGCTCGCGGCCATGCCCCGGGTCCGGCAGCTTTTCGTGGCCGCGCACCGGCTGACCGACTCACCGGCCGGTCCGGCCGGCTCCCCGCTGACCGGGCTCGACCTGGACCGGGTGGCGTTCTGCCTGCGCAAGCAGGTCGAGCGGGAGACCGCCGAGCGGGGCGTGCCGGCGTACTTCCCGTCGCTGTCCGGCCGCACGATGGTGTGGAAGGGCATGCTCACCCCGGACCAGCTCCCGGCGTTCTACCCGGAGCTGACCGACGAACGGGTGGTCAGCGCCATCGCGCTGGTGCACTCGCGCTTCTCCACGAACACGTTCCCGTCCTGGCCGCTGGCGCACCCGTACCGATTCATCGCGCACAACGGCGAGATCAACACGATCCGCGGCAACCGCAACTGGATGCAGGCCCGCGAGGCCCTCCTCCGCAGCCCGAGCATCCCCGGCAACATCCGCCGGGTCTTCCCGGTCTGCACCCCGGCGGCGTCCGACTCGGCCAACTTCGACGAGGTGCTGGAACTGCTGCACCTGGCCGGGCGGAGCCTGCCGCACGCGGTGCTCATGATGATCCCCGAGGCGTGGGAGAACGACCCGGACATGCGCGCCGACAAGCGCGCGTTCTACCGCTTCCACGCCAGCCTGATGGAGCCGTGGGACGGCCCGGCGTCAGTCGCGTTCACCGACGGCGAGATCGTCGGCGCGGTGCTGGACCGCAACGGCCTGCGGCCGGGCCGCTGGTGGCACACCGCCGACGGCCTGGTGGTGCTCGGTAGCGAGGCGGGCGTGCTCGACCTGGACCCGGCCACCGTGGTCGCCAAGGGCCGCCTCCAGCCGGGCAAGATGTTCCTGGTCGACACCGTCAACGGCCGGATCGTCTCCGACGACGAGATCAAGACCGAGCTGGCCGCCGAGCAGCCGTACCAGGAGTGGCTGCACGCCGGCCTGATCGAGCTGGACGACCTGCCGCCGCGCGAGCACACCGTCTACACCCACGACTCGGTACGCCGCCGCCAGCAGACGTTCGGCTACACCGAGGAGGAGCTGAAGATCCTGCTCGGCCCGATGGCCCGCAGCGGCGCGGAGCCGATCGGCTCGATGGGCACCGACACGCCGATCGCCCCGCTGTCCACCCGGCCGCGGCTGCTCTACGACTACTTCCATCAGCTCTTCGCGCAGGTCACCAACCCGCCGCTGGACGCCATCCGGGAGGAGCTGGTGACCAGCTTGGCGTCCACCATCGGGCCGGAGGGCAACCTGCTCGACCCGGGCCCGGCGAGCTGCCGGCAGATCGTGCTGCCGTACCCGGTGATCGACAACGACGAGCTGGCCAAGATCCTCTCCATCGACGAGGACGGCGACCTGCCCGGCTTCAAGGCGGTCCGGGTCTCCGGGCTCTACCGGCTGCGCGACGGCGGCGCCGGCATCAAGGCCCGGCTGACCGAGATCTGCCGGCACGTCTCCGAGGCGATCGAGGACGGCGTCCGCATCCTGGTGCTCTCCGACCGGGACTCCAACGCCGACCTGGCCCCGATTCCGTCGCTGCTGCTCACCGCCGCGGTGCACCAGCACCTGGTCCGCGAGCAGACCCGCACCCAGGTGGCGCTGATCGTCGAGTCCGGCGACTGCCGCGAGGTGCACCACGCGGCGGTGCTGATCGGGTACGGCGCGGCGGCGGTCAACCCGTACCTCGCCTTCGAGTCGGTGGAGGACATGATCTCCACCGGCGGGCTGGCCGGCGTCGACCGGGTGAAGGCGGTCCGCAACTACGTCAAGGCGCTCGGCAAGGGCGTCCTGAAGATCATGTCGAAGATGGGCATCTCGACCGTGTCGTCGTACTGCGGCGCGCAGGTGTTCGAGGCGGTCGGCCTGGACACCCGCCTGGTCCACAGGTACTTCCGCGGCACGCCGAGCACCATCGGCGGCATCGGCCTGAACGAGATCCACGCCGAGGTGGCGGCCCGGCACGCGCGGGCCTGGCCGGCGCCGGGCGCGCAGGCCACCGACCGGCTGGAGGTCGGCGGCGAGTACCAGTGGCGCCGCGAGGGCGAGCTGCACCTGTTCAACCCGGAGACGGTCTTCCTGCTCCAGCACGCCACCCGCAGCCGCCAGTACGACGTGTTCCGGCAGTACACCGCCAAGGTCGACGAGCTGGCCGCGCAGGCGGGCTCGCTGCGCGGGCTGTTCACGCTGCGCACCGGCGTCCGCCCGGCGGTGCCGCTGGACGAGGTCGAGCCGGCCACCGAGATCGTCAAGCGCTTCGCCACCGGTGCCATGTCGTACGGGTCGATCTCGGCGGAGGCACACGAGACGCTCGCCGTCGCGATGAACCGGCTCGGCGGAAAGTCCAACACCGGCGAGGGCGGCGAGGACGTCGAGCGGCTGCACGACCCGGCGCGGCGCTCCGCGGTCAAGCAGATCGCCAGCGGCCGGTTCGGCGTGACAAGCGAGTACCTCGTCAACGCCGACGACCTTCAGATCAAGATGGCGCAGGGCGCGAAGCCCGGCGAGGGCGGGCAGCTACCAGGCAACAAGGTCTGGCCGTGGATCGCCCGGACCCGGCACGCCACCCCCGGCGTCGGCCTGATCTCCCCGCCGCCGCACCACGACATCTACTCCATCGAGGACCTCGCCCAGCTCGTCCACGACCTGAAGTGCGTCAACCCGGCCGCCCGGGTGCACGTCAAGCTGGTCAGCGAGGTGGGCGTGGGCACCGTCGCGGCGGGCGTGGCCAAGCTCAAGGCCGATGTCATCCTGATCTCCGGGCACGACGGCGGCACCGGCGCGTCCCCGCTCAACTCGCTCAAGCACGCCGGCACCCCGTGGGAGCTGGGCCTGGCCGAGGCGCAGCAGACGCTGCTGCTCAACAAGCTGCGCGACCGGGTGACGGTGCAGGTCGACGGCCAGCTCAAGACCGGCCGGGACGTGCTGATCGCGGCGCTGCTCGGCGCCGAGGAGTTCGGCTTCGCCACCGCGCCGCTGATCGTCGAGGGCTGCGTGATGATGCGGGTGTGCCACCTGGACACCTGTCCGGTCGGCATCGCCACCCAGAACCCGGTGCTGCGCGAGCGCTTCACCGGCAAGCCGGAGTTCGTGGAGAACTTCTTCCTGTTCCTCGCCGAGGAGGTCCGCGGCTACCTGGCCGAGCTGGGCTTCCGCAGCATCGACGAGGCGATCGGCCACACCGAGCTGCTCGACGTGGCCGGCGCGATCGACCACTGGAAGGGCCACGGCCTCGACCTGAGCCGCGTGCTGCACCTGCCGGAGCTGCCCGAGGGCGCGGCCCGCCGGGGCGTACGCGCCCAGGACCACGGCCTCGACGCGGCGCTGGACAACCGGCTCATCGAGCTTGCCGGGCCGGCGCTGCGTGACGGCACCCCGGTGCGGGTCGAGGTCGAGGTGCGCAACGAGCACCGCAGCGTCGGCGCGATGCTCGGCGGCGAGGTCACCCGCCGCTTCGGCGGCGCCGGGCTGCCCGACGACACGATCGAGTTCCGGCTGCGCGGCACCGCCGGCCAGTCGTTCGGCGCGTTCCTGCCGCGCGGAGTCACGCTGCGCCTGTACGGCGACGCCAACGACTACGTCGGCAAGGGACTGTCCGGCGGCCGGATCGTGGTCCGGCCGGACGCCGACGCGCCGTTCGTCGGCGTGGACGCCACGCCGGGCCGCCGCGCCGAGGACCAGATCATCGCCGGCAACACCATCCTGTACGGCGCCACCGGCGGCGAGGTCTACCTGCGCGGCCGGGTGGGGGAGCGGTTCGCGGTCCGCAACTCCGGCGCGGTCGCGGTGGTCGAGGGCCTCGGCGACCACGGCTGCGAGTACATGACCGGCGGCACCGTCGTGGTGCTCGGGCCGACCGGGCGCAACTTCGCCGCCGGCATGTCCGGTGGCACCGCGTTCGTGCACCGGCTCGACCAGCGGCTGGTGAACGCCGAGCTGGTCGACCTGTCGCCGCTGCGCGACGAGGAACGCGACCGGCTGCACGAGCTGGTCCAGCGGCACTTCGCCGAGACGGACTCGGCTGTCGCCGAGGACCTGCTCAAGCGCTGGCCGCAGGCGGTGGAGGAGTTCACCGCAGTGGTGCCCCGCGACTACCGCCGGGTCATGGAGATCATGCGGGCCGCCGAAGCCGCCGGCCGAGACGTCGACGACGCGGTGATGAGCGCGCTCAGCGTGCCGTCGGCCGCGCCGGTACCGCCCGCGCCCCGGGCGGTCGCCCAGGAGGTGGCTCGTGCCTGACCCGAACGGTTTCCTGCGCTACGACCGGCGGCTGCCGGCCCGCCGTCCGGTGCCGGTACGCATCTCCGACTGGCGGGAGGTCTACCCGCCGGCCGGTGAGGGGCTGATCCGCGAGCAGGCCACCCGGTGCATGGACTGCGGTATCCCGTTCTGCCACGACGGCTGCCCCCTGGGCAACCGCATCCCGGACTGGAACGACCTGGTCCGCACCGGCAACTGGGACGCCGCGGTGGAGTCGCTGCACGCCACGAACAACTTCCCCGAGTTCACCGGCCGGCTCTGTCCGGCGCCGTGCGAGGCGGCCTGCGTGCTCGGCCTCGGTGGCCAGCAGCCGGTCACCATCAAGCAGGTCGAGGTGGAGATCGCCGACGCGGCGGTGGCCCGCGACGGCCTGCGGCCCCGGCCCGCGTCCGCCCCGACCGGCCGGTCGGTGGCCGTGGTCGGCTCCGGCCCGGCCGGGCTGGCCGCCGCGCAGCAGCTCGCCCGCGCCGGTCACACGGTCACCGTGTACGAGCGCGACGACGCGATCGGCGGCCTGCTCCGCTACGGCATCCCCGACTTCAAGCTGGAGAAGCAGCACATCGACAAGCGGCTGGCCCAGCTCACCGCCGAGGGTGTGCGGTTCCGGACCGGCGTCGAGGTGGGCGTCGACGTGACCGCCGAGCAGGTGCGCGCCGAGCACGACGCGGTGCTGCTGGCCTGCGGGGCGTTGCAGGGCCGGGACACGCCGGAGACGCCGGGCCGGGCGCTGCGCGGTGTGCACCAGGCGATGGCGCACCTGGTCGCCGCGAACCGGGTGGTGGCCGCCGCCGGGGACGGGCGGCCCGCGCTCGCCACGCTGCCCGACGGTACGCCGATCGACGCCGCCGGCAAGCACGTGGTGATCATCGGCGGTGGCGACACCGCCGCCGACTGCCTCGGCGTGGCGCATCGGCAGGGCGCGGCCGGCGTCCACCAGCTCGACCTCTACCCGGAGCCGCCGGCCGAGCGCGACGCGGCCCGGGACCCGTGGCCGACCTGGCCGTGGGTGCTGCGCAACTACCCGGCGCACGAGGAGGGCGGCGAGCGGGTCTTCGCCGTCGCGGTGCAGGAGTTCGTGGACGACGGCACCGGTCAGGTCCGCGCGGTCCGGATCGCCGAGGTGACAGTGGAGAAGGTGGACGGCCGCCGCATCGTCACCCCGCTGCCGGGCTCCGAGCGGGAGATCCCGGCCGACCTGGTGCTGCTCGCCATCGGCTTCGAGGGCACCGAGGAGCAGCCGCTGCTGGCCCAGTTCGGGGTGACCCGCAACCGCCGGGGCGCGATCGACTCCGGCCCCGACTGGCAGGCCGCCGACGGCGTCTTCGTCGCCGGTGACATGCACCGGGGCGCCTCGCTCATCGTCTGGGCGATCGCCGAGGGACGCGCCGCCGCGGCGGCGATCCACGCGTACCTGGGCGGGGTGGGCGAACTGCCCGCCCCGGTCGACCCGGCCCGCCAGCCGCTCGCCGCGCGCTGACCCCGAACCGGCCGGGCCGCCCTCCGTCGCGGGGGAGCGGCCCGGCCGGCGCCGGTCAGCGGCCGAGCAGGTCGTGCGCCGCCCGGATCTTCGCCCACGAGGCCGGCTGCGCCGGTGCGGCGCTCGTCCGTGCGGCGGTGGCCACGGCGGGCCGGCCGGGGGTGAACAGCCAGGTGGTGAACACCGCGTCGAGGTCCCGTCCGGAGATCCGCTCGGCGAGCGCCTGGAACTGCGCGACGGTGCCGTTGCCGTACTGCCGCTTGGCCGTCCAGGTGCGCAGGATGCGGAAGAACGCGGCGTCGCCCACGGCGCGCCGGATCTGGTGCAGCGCCATCGCGCCCCGGTCGTAGACGGCGGCGTCGAAGATGCCGCCCGGGCCCGGGGCGCCGGGGCGTACCTGCCAGAACTCGGAGTCGGCCGGGTAGCTGTCGTAGGTGAAGTCGAACAGCTCCTGCGCGGTGCCCTCGCCCTGCTCCTCCGACCAGAGCCACTCGGCGTACGACGCGAAGCCCTCGTTGAGCCAGATGTGCCGCCAGTCCGCCACCGACACCGAGTCGCCGAACCACTGGTGGGCGTTCTCGTGCACCACCACGTACGTGTTGGCGCCGCGCCGCCAGAAGCCGGGCCCGTACACCGGGCGGGTCTGCGTCTCCAGGGCGAAGCCGATGCCGTCGACCGGCCCGGCCACGCCGCCCTGCGCCTCGAACGGGTACGGGCCGAACAGCCCGCTCTCCCACTCGACGATCTCGGCGGTGCGTTCGATGCTCGCCCGCGCGGCCGGCAGGCGCTCGCCCAGCGTGGTGCTGTACGCGTTCACCACCGGCTGCCCGTTCGGCGCGACGTCGGTGACGATCTCGTACTGCCCGATGGCCAGGAACGCCTGGTACGTGGCGCCGGGCTTGACGCTGCGCCAGCTCCACCGGGTGCGGTTGCCGGCCTCGGGCAGCGGGTCGCGCGGCTGCACGCCGTTGCTGACCACCTCGACGCCGGTCGGCACCGACACCGAGATGTCCCAGGTGGCCTTGTCCTTCGGGTGGTCGTTGCTCGGGTACCACCACCAGGCCGACTCGGGCTCGTTGACGGCGAGCGCCCCGTCGGCGGTTCGCGTCCACGCGGTGTAGCCGTAGACGGTGGTCTGCGACGGCACGCCGGCGTACCTCACCACCACGGTGAGCTGCTGGCCCTTGGTCAGCGGCCGGGCCGGGGTGACGACCAGCTCGTGGTCGCCGGCCCGGGCGAACCCGGCGGTCCACCCGTTCACCCGCACCGACTCGACGTCGAGGGCGAAGTCCAGGTTGAACCGGGACAGGTCCTTCGTGGCGGTGGCGAGGATCGTGGTGGTGCCGCTGAGCCGGTCGGTGGCCGGTTCGTAGCGCAGCCGTATGTCGTAGTGGCCGACGTCGTAGCCGCCGTTGCCGTAGTCGGGGAAGTAGCTGTCGCCCAGCCCGGGGCTGCCCGGCGTCGGGGTGGCCGCCGCGGGTTGCGGCCGGCCCCATCCGGTGGGGGCGGCCTGGCCGGGGGCACCGGTCACCGTGGTGCCGGCCGTGGTGAGGGTCAGGGCGGCGATGGCCGCCGTGAGTGCGCGTCGCACGGTGGGACTCCCTCCGTCGGGTGTCGTCACCGTCAAGCTAATCGACACATGTGAACGTATCTGTCCTGTCCGGTCGATCGGGGCTATTCAATTTCGACGAATGTTTCGATAGCATTACCGACCAGTAACAGCACCGATCCCTCGGCCACGCGCGCGGTCAACGGGCTCCACCACCCCTGCCCCGTGGAGGCTCTGCCATGCCCCGTCGCGTCCGTACCGTGTTCGCCGCCCTCCTGGCGGCCGTACTCGGCGCCGTGCTCCTGCCCGGCGCCGCCCGGGCGGCCACCGTCAACTACGTCGCCCTCGGTGACTCCTACTCCTCCGGGGTCGGCGCCGGCCCGTACGACCTGTCCACCTGCCTGCGCAGCCAGAAGTCGTACGCCCCGCTCTGGGCCGCCGCCCATTCGGTCACCAGCTTCAAGTTCCCGGCCTGCGGCGGCGCGGTCACCGCCGACGTGCTGGCCGACCAGGTCGGCCAGCTCAGCAGCAGCACCACGCTGGTCACCATCACCATCGGCGGCAACGACGCCGGCTTCGCCGACGTGATGACCAGTTGCCGCTTCGGCAGCACGTCCAGCTGCGAGAGCGCGGTCAACGAGTCGAAGGCGTTCGCCACCGCGACGCTGCCCGCCCGGCTCGACGCCACGTACACTGCGATCCGCAACCGGGCCCCGAACGCCCGGCTGGTGGTGCTCGGCTACCCGCGGCTGTTCGAGACCGGCTCCTGTGGACTGCTCGCCATGAGCAGCTACAAGCGCACCATCCTCAACCAGGCCGCCGACACGCTCAACGGCGTCATCTCCGGCCGGGCCGCCGCCGCCGGCGGCACCTTCGTCGACGCGCGGCCGTTCTTCGCCGGCCACGGCGTGTGCGCCGCCGACCCGTGGATCCGGGACGTCAGCGGCGTCATCGAGGCGTACCACCCGAACGCGAACGGCTACCGCTACGGCTACCTGGCCGCGCTGACCGCCGCCATCGGCTGATCCGCATGTGAGGAGAGGGCCCCGCTCGACACCCGTCCGTCGAGCGGGGCCCCGCCGTGCCGGGTTGCATCGAACGTCGACAATGGTGCGACACCCCGTGCGACCCGGAGGTGACCATGCGTGAACCGGCGACCCGGCTGCGGCCGGTCCGTGAGCAGCTCCCGGCCGGCGGCCCGGAACTGCTCACCCTGCTGGCCCGGCTGCTGCGGCGTCCACGCCGCGGTGACCGCCGGCTCCCACTGCTCTGGCTGGTCCGGCCCACCGGGGACGGCGCGGTCGCGGCCCTGCTACGGCGTTTCGCGGCGCTCCGGGCCGGGCGGCGGGTACCGCACGCCGTGCTGGACCTCACCGGCCGGCCGGCCGGCGACGACGTCGCGGCCGTGCTGCGCGAGCTGCACCGGCAACTCTCCGTGGAGGCGTTCGGCGCGCCCCGGCTGCGGTTCCGGCACTACCCGCTGGCCGACTGGCTGATGCACCAGACGCTCGCCGTGGACCTGGACGCCGCCGACAGCGGCCGGGCCGCGCTGGTGCGCCGGCTGCGGGACTGGCGGGGACGGCGTGCCGGAGAGGACCCCCAGGTCGGCGGCGACTCCGGCCTCGGTGCCGCGCTGCACCTGCTGCTCTGGCTGCTGTGGCGGGCCGTACCCGGCGTCGTGTTCCGGATCGCCGTCTCCGGCCGGGTGCCGCTCGTCGGACGGCAGTACCGCTGGTTCATGCGCCAGCAGTACCTGGCGCCCCGCCAGTCGGTGACGTTCCTCGGCTTCGCCGAGCGGCTCACCGCCGGCTGGCGCGACGGCGAACACCCGGCCCAGGTGGAGAAGCTGCTGCTGCACGCGTTCCTGGAGGACCTGCGCCTGGCGTACCGGCGGCGGTTCTGGCGGCCCGGGGACTGGCGCCGCACCGCCTATCCGGTGCTGGTGCTCGACGGCGCGCGGCCGGACAACGTCGGGCACACGCTGGTCCGGCTCGTCGACGAGGTCCGCAACGAGACCGGCCGCAACGACCCGTTGCTCGTCGTCGCGGTCGCCGCCGACCCGCCACCGGAACCGGCAGCGGCCCGGCCGCTGGCCGAGGCCGAGGAGGCGTACGAGGAGTGGGCCGAGGCGCTGCCGGAGAACCGCCGGCTGCGTCGCCCCGGCGCCTGGCTGATGCTGCTGGAGGCGGACGACCGGGACGTCGACGCGCCGGTGGGAGGCGTCCCGCCGGCCCTTGTCGCACCCGACCCGCCCTGGTGGGCCCGGCGGTTCCTGCCCGCCGCGGTGGCCCTGGCGCTCGTCGCCGGGCTGGGCGTGTGGGCGCACGGGCGGTGGGCGCCGGACTGCCGCCCCTGGCCCACCGACCGGGTCACCGTGCGGCTCGTCGGCGGGGAGTGCGTCGGCTACAGCGACACCGCCGGGCAGGTCTTCAACAGCGAACCCGGGCAGGACCGGCTGCGCGCCGTGCAGCGGCGCATCTTCGCCCAGAACCGGGCCGCCGAGGAGGTGTGGCGGCGCAGCGAGCACCGCCGCCCCTACCTGACGCTCGTCTACCTGGGCAGCCTCACCGGCAACCGGACCCGCGCGGACGAGGAGTCCTACGTCTCCGAGCGGGAGGAACTGGAGGGCATGGCCACCGCCCAGTACGCCCTGCTCCAGGAGTCGGCGGCGGCGGACGACGCGGCGCTGCTGCACATCGTGGTGGCGAACGCCGGGCGGCAGATGCGACACGCCGACGACGCGGTGCGGATGCTGGAAGGGCTGGCCCGCGACGACCCCACAGTGCTCGGCGTGGTCGGCCTGGTGGACAGCCGCACCAGCACGGCGGCGGCGCTGCGCGAACTCAACCGCGTCGGCCTGCCGGTGCTCGCCCCGACGCTGTCGGCCGACCGGATGGACGCCAACTCCAGCCTCTACCTGGCCATGTCGGCGCCGAACCGGGACCAGACCCGGATGGTCGAGGCGTACGCCCGGCAGGTGCTGCGGGTGGGGGAGGCGCACGTCTACTGGACCACCGGCGAGGGCAGCTCGCTCACCGACGACCTGTACGTCGCCACCCTCGTCGACGGCCTGCGGGAACGCTTCGGCGACCGGCTCACCCGGCTCGACGAGTGGCGCAGCGGGCGGCGGCTCACCCAGGAGTGCGGCTACCCGGGGATGCTCTTCTTCGCCGGCCGCTGGTCGGAGTTCGACGGGTTCATGCGCGCGCTCAAGGAGTGCGGCGCGAACCCGCCCCGGCACCTGGTCGCCGACGACTCGGTGAACCGCTACATGGCCAACCCGGGGCTGCGCGCCAGCGCGCCGGGCAACCTGCCGGTCACGTACGTGTCGAAGGCCGCCCTGGCCACCTGCGCGGCGCTGCGGGCCGCGCAGGCCGGGCGCGACGACGCCCGGGGCAGTTTCCTCACCTGGATCGGCGCGGACGGCCTGCTCGACCCGCCCCGCTGCCGCGCCGGGACCGGCCCGCCGGTCGGCGAGCGGGTCAGCCTGGCATACGACGCCACCATGATGACGGTACGCGCGCTGGAGAGCCTCGCCGCCCGGCTGCGCCACGCCGACACCGGCCGCCGCTGGGAGCCCCGTTCGGTCAACCCGGTCGGGGTGCACGCCGAGGTGCTGCGGCAGAACGCCGCCGGCGGCTACCCGGGGGTCAGCGGCCTCATCCGGTACGCCCCGGACTCCGGTGAGCCGGTCGCGAAGCGGCTGGCGCTGCTCACCGTGGCGAAGGTGCCCGACGTGGACGCCGCCCCGGTCGAGGTGTTCCACTGCGGCGTGGCCGACGCCGGCCCCGACCCCGGCTGCCGCGTCGCCCCACGCTAGACGAGATCTTGGTACGCGCACGCCCCGCAAGGGGCGCCCGCGTACCAAGATCCACGGAACGAGAGGGCTGAGGTCAGCGGGCCGGGACCAGCTCGGCGGCCGGCGCCAGGTCCGGCACCGCCGGCCCGATCCGCCGCCGGGGCCACCGGCGGCGGCCGGAGGGTACGGCGAGCGCGGCCAGCGCCGCGGCCACCGAGATGCCGGTGAGCAGCAGGAAGCCCGCGGTGAAACCGGCCTCCCGGGGCAGCCCGCTCGGCTGCGGATTCGCGGTGATCACGGCACTGGCGAGCGCCGCGCCGATCGCGCCGCCGATGGTACGGATGTTGGCGTTCATGCCGGTCGCCGCGCCGGTCTGCCCGGCCGGCACGTTCGCCACGATCAGGTTGGCCATCGAGGCGAACGCCAGCCCGATGCCGAGGCCGACCAGGCCACCGGCGACACCGACCTGCCAGCGGGTGTCGTGTGCGACGGTCAGCATGGCGGCGGCCGCCACGTTGAACACCGCGCCGGTGCTCAGCTGGGCCTTGGCGCTGAACCGGGACTGCAGCCGTCCGGCCAGCAGGCCGGCCACGAACATGCCGACGAGCATCGGCAGCATCAGCAGCCCGGCCTGGGTGACGCTGGCGCCGAAGCCGTAGCCGGCGCTGGTCGGGATCTGCGCGAACTGCGGCAGGAACGCGTACACGGCGAACATCGAGGCGCCGTAGAGCAACCCGACGAGGTTCGTGGTCCAGACCGCGGGCAGGCGCATCATCCGCAGGTCGATCAGCGGGTTCGCGGCTCGGGCCTCGGTCGCCAGCCAGGCGGCCGCGAGCACCGCGGCCAGCGCCAGCAGCCCGACCACCCGGCCGGAACCCCAGCCCCACGCGGCGCCCTTGCTGACCGGCAGCAGCAGCGCCACCAGCCAGCCGGACAGGAGTACGGCGCTGAGCCAGTTGATCCGGCCCGGGGTGCGTACCGGCGAGCGCGGTACGAACCGGTGCGCGGCGAGCGCGGTCAGCCCGACCACCACCAGCGGGATCCAGAACAGCCACCGGTAGCCCAGGGTGGCCACGATCGGCCCGGCCAGCACCACGCCCAGCCCGCCGCCGACGGCGACGACCGCGGAGACCGAGGCCACCGCCGAGCTGACCCGGGCGGCCGGGAACTCGTCGCGGATGATGCCGAACGAGAGCGGGAAGACGGCGCCGCCGATGCCCTGCACCACGCGGGCGGCGATCAGCACGCCGATGCTGGGGGCGACGGCTGCCAGCAGGCAGCCCAGTGCCAGCGCGGCGAGCGAGAAGACGAGCGTCTTCTCCTTGCCGACCATGTCGCCGACGCGGCCGATGATCGGCGTGAAGACGGACGCGGAGAGCAGGTAGGCGGTGAGCACCCAGGTCACCGTGTTGGGCGAGGTGTGCAGGTCGTGCTGGATGGTGGGCAGCACCGGCGTGATCAGCGACTGGAGCATCGCGAAGAATCCGGTGCCGGCGGCCAGCACGAGGAAGGTGAGCCGGCGTGAGCCGCGCCCTGATGAGTGGATCATGTGGGAGAACTCCCCGTTGTCGGTACGAGACTGGTGGCCGCTCGCGCAGTCCTGCGGCGGTGGCGGCCGGGTCGTGCGGGCGCTCAGCGGTCGGCGGGCATGGTGGGACCTCCCGGGTCCGTGTCGTGGCGCGAGGATCGCGTGCCGGAGGGCGGCCGGAAGTCCGGAGTAAGCTATCCGGAGGGGTGGCTCCGGTCAGTAACCGGAGGCGTGCCTCCATTAACCTAGCGGAGGGGTGCCTCCGGTTGCAAGACGGAAGGGGTGACGCGCGTCATGACCGACGCCGACGTGCCCGGTGAGGTCTTCGCCCGCCGCCCGAAACGGGCCGACGCCCGCCGCAACTACGACGCGCTGATCGCCGCCGCCCGCGAGGTCTTCGGCGAGCACGGCGCGGGCGCGTCGCTGGAGGAGATCGCCCGCCGGGCGGGCGTGGGCATCGGCACGCTCTACCGCAACTTCCCCCAGCGGCGGGACCTGTTCGAGGCGGTCTACGTCGAGGAGGTGCGCGCGCTCAGCGCCTCCGCCGCCGACCTGGCCGACGAGCCGCCGTGGGACGCCCTGGTCGGCTGGCTGCACCGGTTCGTCGCCTATGTGGCCACCAAGCGGGCGCTGGCCGAGGAGCTGGTGCACGACTCCGAGGTGTTCCGCAGCTGCCGCACCGAGATCTACGCGACCGGCGAGCCGCTGCTGCGCCGCGCCCAGGAGGCCGGCGCGGCCCGGCCGGACGCCGGTTTCGACGACGTGATCCGGCTGATCAGCGGGCTGGCCGCATATCAGTTCCCGGACCCGGCCCAGCGCGACCGCGTCCTGGCCATCGCGCTGGACGGCCTGCGCCCGCCGGCCGGTGCGGGATCGCCCCGGGTCTAGCCGAGGCGCCGTACGACCGGATCGAGCGCGGTCACCAGAAGGTCCGTCTCGCCAGTGTTCAGATGCCGGGCGCAGGCGTCGATGTTGTCGGCGGCGTCGAGTTCCGACCAGTCGAGCAGGTAGCCGGCTGCGGCGCCGAGCTGACGCAGGAAGGCGCGCAGCGTCCTGCCGTTGCCCTCGCGGAACGGGTGGCAGACGTTCAGCTCGCCGTAGTAGTGGGCGAGGGAGCCGACGAACGGCTCGCGCTTCAGGCCGAGCAGGAAGCCGTCCTCGGAGAGCTGGGCGAGGACGCTGCCCACCTGGTCGTCGATGAAGCGCCAGTGGCAGAAGCGTGCCCCGGGTTTGCTGATTTCAACAGTGCGTGTCTGCCCGGCCCAGGGGTACACGTCGCCGAAGAGGTGCCTGTGGAACGCCTGGAGGTGACCGAGGCCGTAGTTGCCGGGGATGGTGCTACGGGCCGCCTGCACGTCCCGGATGGAGACCAGGCGGAACTCCACCTCGTGCAGGGTAGCGGCGTCTCTGAGGCCCAACCGGTTGACCAGGCAGTCAGTGCCCGGCCAGCAGTACGGATCGGTCATCCGCGCAGGCGGGCGATCTCTTCGGCGATCAGATCGTCCGCGTCGACCAGGCCCGAGGCCACGTCGCGGAGCCGTTCCTGCCAGTCCTGGTCGAACTCCTGGCCCTCGATCGCGGCGTTCGCCGTGGCCTGCGCGACGGCTGTCTCGGTGCTCGCCATCTGCCGCGCGTAGTACGTCCGCATCAGGTCGACATCGAGCTGCTCGGAGGAGCTGGCGGACTCGGGCAGCGCGCCACGAGCGGCCCGCCACGGCAGTTCGTTGTGCGTCATGGTGGACAGCTCGGTCGCGGAGAACCTGCCGTACTCGCGGGCCACCCAGCGGACGGATTCGCGCTGGGCTTCGGTGAGCAGGGAGGGATCTCCGAGGGGCCACTCCGAGACGTAGAGCTGCTGGCGGTGGTGCCGGTAGAGCAGCGGAACCACCGGGCCTTCCCGCCATGCCTCGATCGGCTCGGCGAACAGCGACGAACCACTGCGAGCCAGGTGCCATCCCTGGCAGTAGTAGACGAGCTTCTCGAGCTTCATCGCGGTGACCCGGCCGACCTCGGCGAGCACCGCGGCGGCGACGTCGTGTGCGCTGGCCATCCGGTGACACCCCCTCATCAGCCCTGCTCAGAGAGTACCGATGATCCGGGCGCTCGGGCGACCCATGACGCCGACCGGCGGTTCCCGCCCCTGGGGAGACCACCGGCCGGCGCCCTCTCAGCGGTGCCCGTTACCCGGCCGCCCCCACGGCCCGGTGATCGCGAACACGTACCCCGGCGACTGGATGTTGGCGAACAGCGTCCTCCCGTCCGCGCTGAACGTCGGCCCGGTGAACTCGCTGTCGTTGAGCTCGTTGCGCGCCAGCGGGTACGCAGTGCCCTGCTCGGTGACGCCGACCAGGTGCGACACGCCCTCGCCGTCCTCGGCCAGGATCACCCCGCCGTACGGCGACACGGTGATGTTGTCCGGCCCGTCGTAGTTGCCGGTGTCGGCCTCCGGGTCGGTGTTCACCCCGAAGATGGTCTTCAGTGTCACCGTCTGCCGGCGCGGGTCGTAGAACCACACCTGCCCGTCGTGCTCGTTGGCGCTGCCGTCGTCGTGGCGGGCGTAGCTGGCCACGAAGTACGCGCCGCCGTCGCCCCACCAGGCGCCCTCCAGCTTGCGGCTGCGGGTCACCTCGGCGTCGGTGAACTGCTTGCGTACGGAGACGGTGCGGGCGTCGCGGTCGGGCACCTCGACCCACTGGACCCGGTAGCGGGTGCCGGGCGTGGTGGCCTCGGACAGGTCGGCCACGTGCGTGTCACCGTGCAGGCAGCGCATCGCGGCGAGGCTGCCGGCGGTCCCGCCGTCGGGCCGCTGGGCGAGCGCCCGCAGCGCGCCCTTGCCGGCCCGGAAGCCGGGCGGCGGCGTCCACCGGAAGTACAGGCCGTTGGGCCCGCTCGCGTCCTCGGTCAGGTAGATCGAGTGCGTGTACGGGTCGACCGCGACCGCCTCGTGGGAGTACCGCCCGAGGAACGTCAGCGGCACCGGGCCGGTGTTGGCGGACCGGTCGTGCGGGTCGACCTCGAAGACGTACCCGTGGTCCTTCAGATACCGCCCACCGGCCCGCTGCTCGGTCTCCTCGCAGGTCAGCCACGTGCCCCACGGGGTGATGCCACCGGCGCAGTTGTTGTGCGTGCCGGCCACGCTCACGTACTCGCGCAGCCGCCGCCCGTGCCGGTCCACCTCGATGGTGGTGGTGCCGCCCCGGGCGCCCGGGTCGTAGGTGAGGCCGGGTAGCGGCGGCACCGGGTACGGCTCGTCGCCGCCGATCTCGTGGTTGTTGACCAGCACCGAGCCGTGCGGGCCGCGGAAGCAGCCGGTACCGTCCGCGTCGCTCGGGGTGGGCTGCCCGGACTCCAGCAGCGTCGCGCCCGCCTGCGCGACGACCGTGTACGAGAAGCCCGGCGGCAGCGCCAGCAGGCCGGCCGGGTCCGGCACCAGGTCGCCGTAGCCGACGGCGGGGCGGCACGCGGGCCGGGCCGCCGCCGGGCCGGCGATCGCCTCCAGGCTGCCGGCCACCATGATGCCGAGTCCGCCGGCCACGCCGCCGCGCAGCAGGGACCGCCGGGGGAGAGGTGAGGTGGTCACGTCGTCGCCTTCCTGTGCGCACGATTGCCTGACCGAAGGCAAGCGGGGCCGGGGGAACGGCGGGCGGCGCGTCCGTCGGTAGCCGGGTGAACAGTGGACGAATCCCCGGTGCGGAGCGCCCCGTGCCGGTGCGGCGCGCGTCCGTTAGGGTTCCCTTCGATCGCAAACGTCGGAGGGCGGACGGTGGGCAGACTCGCGGCGGCGTACCGGCAGGCGGTCGATCGGCATCGGCGGGCGGTGCGGCACTGGGAGGCGGCCCGGCGGCTGCTGGGCGCTGCGGGCCCGGCGCCGGTGGGCAGCCCCGAGCTGGTGGCGCGGCTGGCCCGCCTCGGCGGTGAGCTGGCCGCCGCGGTGCCCGGCACGGCCCGCGTCGCGACCCACCCCGTTCCGGTACGCCTCGGCGCCGCGTCCACTGTCGACGGCGCGTTCCCGGTGCTCGTGCCGGTGGGTGCGGGCGCGCACCTGGCCGTCGACGCGGACGCCCGTGACCCGCGCGTCGGCGAGCTGCTGCGGGCGGTGGTGGTACGGCTGCTGACCGCCGCTCCGGCCGGTGCGATCCGGGTGGCCGGCATCGACCAGGCGGCCTTCGGTGCGGCGTTCCTTCCGCTGCGCCCGCTGCACGACGCCGGGGTGCTCGCCCCGGCGGCGACGACCGAGGCGGAGACGACGGCCCTGCTCGACCTGGCCGAGCGGCACGCCCGTACCGCCCAGCGGTCCGCGCCGGAGGACCGCGAGCTGCTGGTGGTGGTCGCCGCGTCCGCGCCGCCGCCCCGGGAACTGGCCCGGCTCGCAGCGCTCACCCACGCCGGCCCGGCCGCTGCGGTCTGCGTGCTGCTGGCCGGTCACCCACCGGCCGGGCCGAGCGCCGCGCCGCCGCTGGGCGCCACCACCCAGCTGCGCGTCACCGAGCGGTACACGCTCGTCGGCGACCCGCCCGGGCGCCCGTTCAGCACCGACGGCAGCGGGCTGGCCGCGCCGGTGGTGCTCGACGGCGACCCGTCGCACGCCACCGTCACCGCGCTGGCCCGCCGGTACGCCGAGGCCGCCGGCCAGGACGACGTCACGTTCACCGACCTGCTGCCCGCGCAGCGCTGGGCCGGGTCCGCCGCCTCCGGGCTGCGTACCGTGCTCGGCCGGGCCGGACGCCGTCCGCTGAGCGTGGCGTTCGACGACGCCACCCCGCACTGGCTGATCGGCGGGCGGACCGGCGCGGGCAAGACGGTCCTGCTGCTCGACGTGCTCTACGGGCTGGCCGCCCGCTACTCCCCGGCCGAGCTGCGGCTGATGCTGCTCGACTTCAAGGAGGGCGTCAGCTTCACCGAGTTCGTGCCCACCGACCGTGACCCGTCCTGGCTGCCGCACGCCGACGCGGTCGGCATCGAGTCCGACCGCGAGTACGGCGTGGCGGTGCTGCGCGAACTGCGCGCCGAACTGGGCCGCCGCGCCGACCTGCTGAAGCGGCACGGCGTCAGCCGCCTGGCGGACCTGCCGCCCAACGCCCGGCCGCCCCGGATCGTCACAGTCGTCGACGAGTTCCACGTGCTGTTCGCCGGCAACGACGCGCTGGCCCGGCAGGCCGTCGACCTGATCGAGGAACTGGCCCGCAAGGGCCGCTCGTACGGCCTGCACCTGGTGCTGGCGAGCCAGAGCACCACCGGCATCGAGGCGCTCTACGGCCGGGCCGAGGCGATCTTCGGGCAGTTCCCGCTGCGGATCGCGCTACCCGGCGGCGACGCCGTGCTGGACCCGCGCAACGACGCCGCACGCGGGCTCACCGTCGGCACGGCGGTGGTGAACACGGGCGCGGGGGCGCCCGGCTCGGACGCCGAGGTGCGGTTCCCGGACGCGCACGCCGCCTCGGCCGACCTCGCCGCGCTGCGCCACGAGCTGCACGCGGCCCGCCCGGCCGGGTCGCGCCCGCCTGCCGTCTTCCGGGGACACGAGACGCCCCGGCTCACCGACGACAGCGCCTGGGCGGCGTTGACGCCCGGCGCCGACCCGCCGTACGCGCTCGTCGGCCGCGTAGTGGACGTCCCCGGCAGCCCGGCCGGGTTCGCGCTCGACGCCAGCCCGGGCCGGCACCTCGCGGTGGTCGGCACCGCCGCGGGCGGCGCGGACGTGCTCCGGTCGGCCACCCTGTCCCTGGCCCGCCAGCACGCCCCCGGCACCGCCCGGTTCCTGTTCGCGCCGCTGGCGCCGGGCACCACGGACGCCGCCGACGACCTGGCCATGACGCTCGCCGCCGCCGGGCACCAGGTCCGACGCCTCGACGCCGGTGCACTGCGCACCCAGCTCACCGAGGCCGCCGCCGGCGACAGCCCGGCGTCCGGGCGCACCTACCTGGTGGTGTTCGGCATGGACGCCGCGGCCACGACGCTGGCCGCCTCCGACCCGGCGACGTTCCGCTCCGGGTACGACGACCTGCGCGCCGTGCTGCGCCAGGGGCCCGCGCGCGGCACGCACGTGCTCGGCTGGTGGCGCGGGCTGCGCCGGCTCGCCGACGACCTCGGCGGCAGCGGGCACCGCGACGACGTGACCGGCCTGGTCGCGCTGAACGTCCCCGCCGCCGACCTGGGCCTGCACCTCGGCGTGCACGACCTGGCGTACGTCCCGCGCGAGGGGCGCGCCCTGCTGGTCGACCGGCACGAGCACCGCACCGCGCTGATCGTGCCCTTCGCCGCCGCGGGAGAGCCGTCATGAGCGGATTCGACGAGTACGCGGCGCTGCTGCGGGAGCTGTCCACCCGGCAGCGCGGCGGGGAGCGGGAGATCGCCGCCGAGGCGGAGCGCCGCCGTGGCCTCCAGTCCGCCGTCGACACGCTCGGGCAGCGGCTCGCGACCCAGGGCCAGCACCTGGACCGGCTCGGGCAGGCGATCGGCGTGCCGATGACGTCGGTACCGGCGGAGGCGCCGGCGCCGGCGATGGCTGCCGGTGGGGGAGCGCCGGGTCCCGCACCCGGGCCGGGGGACGGGGTGACCGGCGGCGCAGCCGACGCGCCGGGGCGGCCGGACGTCGGGGCGTACCCCTCGGGGGGTGTTCCGGCGCCGCGGGCCGGCGACCCGGCGGCGGAGCTGGCGGCGGCGGGGCGGCTCGCCGAGGAGGCCGACGTGTTCGGGCAGCAGGCCGATGCGCTGGCCCGCACGCCGGTGCTGCTGCCCACCTGGTCGGCGCCGGCGCGGGCGGTGGTGGTGTACGCGGGCTGTGCGCTGGTCGGCTCGCTGCTGATGCTGATCGCGATAGTGGGTTCGTCGCTGCCGGTGACCGGGCTGGACCTGGTGGCGGCGCTGAGCTGCGCGGGCGTGCCGTTGATGTCCTTCGTGGCCGGTCAGGCGGTGCTCGCCCGCTGGGGCCGCCCGGCGGTGGAGGGCGACGCGCCCCCGGCCGGACGCTACGTGCCGCTGGGTTTCGTGATCTGCGCGCTGGTCTCCCCGTCCTTCTTCTGCCTCTACCTCCTCCTCTTCCGCCTCCTGCGCTGACAGCGAGGCGGGGTGGGGCGGTAGGCTGCGCGCGGGTCGGTGAGCTGGGGGAGGGCGTGTGAGCGCGGCGGAGATCATCGCCAGGCTGGCGGCGGCGGCACAGAAGCTGGACGAGGCCAAGGCACGCACCGCCGCCGCCGCGCAGGACGCGGCCGAGGCGCGGGCGCTGGTGGCGGGCGCGCTGGAAGGTGCCACGGCGGGGCCGCTGATCGGCGCCATCGACTCCTACCGGCAGGCGCTGGCACAGGCCGCACAGGGCGGGGAACCGGCCCGGCAGCACGTGCAGGAGACCATCGCGAAGGTCCAGGCGCTGGGCAACTGAGCCCGGTCCGGCATGCCGGTTTGCGCGCAGGGCGCGACAAGGGTTACCGCCGCGTAACTTTTCATTGACGTGTGTGAAATCGGACACGCATCATCGTGTCCACGATCGATCGGATCCCACCCGTCCCCCCGGGTACGCCCGGGTGCCTCCCCCCGGAGGTGCAGCCCATGCTGCTCCGAACGATCCTGGCCGTCACCACCGCCGCCACCGTCCTGCTCGTCCCGGCCGCCGCCCAGGCCGCCACCGCCGAACCCGCCGCCCCGTCTGCCACGGCCACCGTCGCCACCGCCGCGCAACGGGCCGCCGCCGCGGCCGCCGACCCGGTGATCGTGGTCGGCGGCCTCAGTGGAATCTCCATCGCGTACGAGCCGATCGCCGCGCGGCTGCGCGCCGACGGCTACCGGGTCTCGATCTTCCAGTTGCCGAACCTCGGTCTCGGCGACATCCGCGAGTCCGCCCGCGCGTTGTCGTCCTACGTGGACCGGGTGCGCGCCGGCACCGGTGCGGCCCGCGTCGACCTGGTCGGCCACTCCGAGGGCGGCCTGGTCAGCCGCTGGTACGTCAAGTACCTCGGCGGCGCGGCCACCGTCGACCAGTACGTCAGCCTGGGCAGCCCGCAGTACGGCACCTACGTCGCCAACCTGGTCGCCTTCCTCGGGCTGGGCAGCTGCGCCGGGGTGATCGCCTGCCAGCAGATGACCATCGGGTCGAGCTTCCTCGCCGACCTCAACGCCGGGGACGACACCCCCGGCCCGGTGCGGTGGGCGACGGTGCGCACCTGGCAGGACGAACTGGTCCGGCCGGTCGACAACGCCGTGCTCGCCGACGGCGCGACGAACATCCTGGTGCAGGCGTGGTGCCCGCTGCGGGTCGTCGGCCACCTCGGGCTGGTGCTGGACGGCACCACGTACACGGCGGTACGCCAGGTGCTCTCCGGCGCCGCGGTCCAGCCGAACTGCTTCGCGGTCTGAGCCACGTGCCCAGGCCCGCCGTCGCGCAGGCCCGGGCACGTCCGGCCGGGCCGTCGCTCAGTCCGCGTCCCGGCCCGTGATCACGTCGGCGGCCCGCCAGGCCAGCGCGGTCACCGGGGCGCTGGTCCAGCCCGCCACCATCACCGGCAGCACCGACGCGTCGACCACCCGCAGCCCGTCCACGCCGCGGACCCGCAGGTGCGGGTCGACCACGTGATCGTCGCCGTCGCCCATCGCGCAGGTGCCGATCGCGTGGTAGCCGCAGTAGCCGCGCGCCACCGCCGCCTCGACGATCTGCGCGTCGGTGGTAGCCGCCGTCCCGGGCACCGTCTCGGCCCGGATGCGCTTCGCGATCGGGCCGGTGCCGAAGAACTCCCGCATCCGGCGGAACAGGTCCACCGCCACCCGCCGGTCGTGCTCGGTGGCGAGGTAGTTCGCCACGATGGCCGGCGGCGTACGCGGGTCCGCGTCGGTGATCGTCAGGCTGCCCTCGCTGTCCGGCCGGGTCACCGTGCCCAGGCACATCAGGCCCGGTTCCCGTTCCAGTTCGAGGGCCTTGCCGGGCCGGGGCGGGGCGGCCGAGAACGGCGCCATCAGCAGGTGCGCGTCCGGGCGGTCCAGCTCGGGGCGGGACTTGAGGTGGGCCGCCACGTCCAGCACCGGCAGGGCGAGCGGGCCGCCCCCGGTGAGCAGCCAGCGCAGCGTGGCCCGGGCCTGCCCGAGCGGGCTGCCGATGGTCATGTTGTGGCCGCCGCGTTCGGCGAGGCGGTACTGGAGCACCATCGACCGGTGCTCGCGCAGCCCGGCGCCGACCCGGGGCCGGTCGAGCAGCACCGGCACCCCTGCCGCGCGCAGTGTGTCCGCCGGCCCGATGCCGGAGACCTGCAACAGGTGCGGGGTCGCGAGGGCGCCCGCGGCGAGGATCACCTCACCGGCCGCCCGGTACGTGGTCTCCCCGCCGCCGCGCGCCACCCGTACGCCGGTGGCCCGGCCGCCCTCGACGAGCACCCGCAGGACGACGGCGCCGACCTCGACGGTCAGGTTGGGCCGGCGCCGCACCGGGTGCAGGAACGCGTCGGCGGCGCTGACCCGGCGTCCGGCGTGGATGGTGGCGGTGGGATAGCCGATCCGCTCGTCGTCGTGGGCGTCCAGGTCGTCGGCGCGGCGCCAGCCCAGCTCGGCGCCGGTCGCCACCATCTCCTCGGCGAGCGGGTCGGTGCCGGTGGCGATGGACAGCCGCACCGGGCCGCCGGTGCCCCGGTGCGGCGCGGACCCGAGCGGGTGGTCCTCCAGCCGCGGGAACACGCGGCCCATGACCGACCAGCCCCAGCCCAGTGGTGCTAGGGCGTCCCAGTCGCGGGCCGCGCCGCGGCTCCAGATCATGCCGTTCACCGACGTCGAACCGCCGATCATCCGCCCGCGCTGCCAGATCTCCTGGCGGCCCGGTCCGGTGGTGGCCGGGTAGTGCCAGGCGGTGCGCTGGTCGTCCATCAGCCGGGAGAACGCCTTCGGCACCCGCACGTACGGGCTGCGGTCCCAGCCGCCCGCCTCCAGCAGCAGCACCCGCGTCCCCGGATCCTCGGTGAGGCGGTTCGCCAGCACGCACCCCGCCGCGCCGGCCCCCACGATGACGTAGTCGAACTCCTCCACAGCGGACCCCCACTCGCGAGAATCCCTCTGACAGTAGTTGCTCGATCACATTCCGCGAAAGGGCCGGGCGCGTCCGGGTCAGGCGGCCTTCGCCAGCGCCTCGAACTCGTCGTCGGTCAGCTCCACCTCGGCCGCCGCCACGTTCTCCTCCAGGTGCGCCACCGACGACGTACCCGGGATCGGCAGCATCACCGGCGACCGGCGCAGCAGCCAGGCCAGCGCGAGCTGCGCCGGGCTGGCGCCGTGCGCGGTCGAGATCGCGTCCAGCGGTCCGCCGGGCCGGGCCAGGTTGCCGGTGGCGATCGGGAACCACGGGATGAACGCCAGGTCGTGGCGCTCGCAGTGCTCCAGCACGTCCTCCGCGCTGCGGTCGGCCAGGTTGTAGAGGTTCTGCACGGACACGATCGGCGCGATCGCCCGGGCCGCCTCGATCTCCTCGACGCTGACCTGGGACAGCCCGATGTGCCGGATCTTGCCCTCCTGGCGCAGCAGCGCCAGCTCCCCGAGCTGGTCGGCCAGCGGCACCTTCGCGTCGATGCGGTGCAGCTGGTAGAGCGGGATGCAGTCCAGTCCCAGGTGGCGCAGGCTCAGCTCGCACTGCTGGCGCAGGTACTCCGGGCGGCCCACCGGCCGCCAGTCGTCCGGGCCGGAGCGGGTCAGCCCGGCCTTCGTCGCGATGACCAGGTCGTCGGCGTACGGGTGCAGCGCCTCGCGGATCAGCAGCTCGCTGACGAACGGCCCGTACGAGTCGGCGGTGTCGACGAACGTGACGCCCAGCTCGTACGCGCGGCGCAGCACCCGTACCGCCTCGGCCGGATCCTTCGGGTCGCCCCAGACGCCGGGGCCGGTGAGCTGCATCGCCCCGTAGCCGAGGCGGTCGACCGGCAGGTCGCCACCGATCCGGTAGCTGCCCGACGCCTTGGCGGGCTGGGTGCTGGTGGCCATTCGCGGTCCTCCTGTGCTCGTTCGTGCCTCGCAGGGCGGTGTTGCGCCCCGACCACTGGACATTCCCCGAATCGTGACGGCGAAGCACTGGTAGTTGCGGCGAGCGGCCCCGGCGCACCGGGCCGCCGTGGGAGGCTGGGTGGGACGGTGCTCAGGAGGTGCGCATGGCCGCGACGCCACGGCTCGACTTCGCGCTGGACACGTACGAGTGCATCGTGCTCTACCCCGGGCCCTCGGGACGGGCCCTGCCGGACGAGACCGTGCAGCGGCTGCAGGCCGAGCACCTCCAGCACATGCGGGCGCTGCAACGGCGCGGCATCGTGCTCGTGGACGGGTCGGTCGACGGCCCGGCCCGGGAACCCGACCCGCCGATCGGTTTCGGCCTGGCCCGGACCGGTTCGGTGGACGACGTCCGCAGCGTCATGGAGGCCGACCCGGCGGTGCAGGCCGGGCTCTACCGGGTCGAGGTGCTTACCTTCCTCTGCCCGGCCGGCTCACTGGAGTTCCCGCTGGTCAAGACGGAGAGCTGAGGCGCGACGCCCGCCCCTCCGACGGCACCGGTCGCTGCCGCGTACCCGGTGCCCGCCCACGCCCGGCCGGCCGAGCGCGGCGGCCCCACAGTGCCCCCGGCCGGTCCGTGACGGGGAGCGGTACGATTTCTCACCGCGCGGTCGCCGATGCCCGCCACACGACGTTCCGGTGCGGTACGCCTACCGCCCGCCCACGCGGTTGACGCGCGTCGTTGGACAAATGTTCCGCAGTCCGCAAGGGGTCGGCCGGGAGGCCGATCCGGAGGAGAGACTAGCCTGATGGGCGTGACACGCCGCGCGAAGATCGTCTGCACTCTCGGCCCCGCAACCGCGTCCCCGGAGCGTATCCGCGGCCTCGTAGAGGCGGGCATGAACGTGGCGAGGCTCAACTTCAGCCACGGCAGTCACGCCGACCACGAATCGGTCTACCGGCTGGTCCGCGAGGCGGCCGAGGCGGCCGGCCGGCCGGTCGCCGTGCTCGCCGACCTCCAGGGCCCCAAGATCCGTCTCGGCCGGTTCGTCGACGGCCCGCACGAGTGGCGCACCGGCGACTCCGTGGTGATCACCGGCGACGAGGTGGAGGGCACCAAGGAGCGGGTCTCCTGCACCTACCGCAAGCTGCCGCAGGAGGTGAAGCCGGGCGACCGGCTGCTGATCGACGACGGCCGGGTCGCGGTCGAGGTCAGCGACGTGACCGGCAACGACATCCGGTGCCTGGTCACCGAGGGCGGCCCGGTCTCCAACAACAAGGGCGTCTCGCTGCCGAACGTCGCGGTGAGCGTCCCGGCCCTGTCCGACAAGGACGCCGAGGACCTGCGCTTCGCCCTCGGCCTCGGTGTCGACCTGGTCGCGCTCTCCTTCGTCCGCTCGCCGGAGGACATCAAGCTCGTTCACTCGATCATGGACGAGGAGGGCGTACGGCGCCCGGTCCTGGCCAAGGTCGAGAAGCCGGAGGCGGTCGACCACCTGGAGGCGATCGTGCTCTCCTTCGACGGGGTCATGGTCGCCCGCGGCGACCTCGGCGTCGAACTGCCGCTGGACCAGGTGCCGCTGGTGCAGAAGCGCGCCGTGCAGCTGTGCCGGGAGAACGCCAAGCCGGTCATCGTGGCCACCCAGATGCTCGACTCGATGATCGAGAACTCCCGCCCGACCCGCGCGGAGGCCTCCGACGTGGCGAACGCGGTGCTCGACGGCGCGGACGCGGTGATGCTCTCCGGCGAGACCAGCGTCGGCAAGTACCCGGTGCTCACCGTCAGCACCATGGCGAAGATCATCACCACCACCGAGGCCGGCTCGATCGCCGTCCCCCGGTTGCAGCACGATCCGCGTACGCACGGCGGCGCGCTCACCGTCGCCGCCTCGTCGATCGCCCGGGCCATCGGCGCCAAGGCCATGGTCGCGTTCTCGCAGACCGGTGACACCGTCAAGCGGCTGGCCCGGCTGCACTGCGACCTGCCGCTGCTGGCGTTCACGCCGGTGCCGGAGGTGCGCAACCAGCTCGCGCTGTCCTGGGGCGTGGAGACGTTCCTGATGCCGTTCGTCCAGCACACCGACGACATGTTCCGCCAGGTCGACCAGGCGCTGCTCGGCCTCAACCGGGCCAACCCGGGCGACTACGTGGTCATCGTGGCGGGCAGCCCGCCCGGCACCCCCGGCTCCACCAACACGCTGCGCGTGCACCAGCTCGGTTCGCTGGTCGACGCCGCTTCGGCGCGAGCCCTCCAATGAGTGGTGTGGCCACCGGGCAGGCGGCGGTCGACCAGCTGCTGGAGGTGCTCGACCTCGCCCGTACCGGGGAGATGACCTTTCGGGGGATGAGCCCGCCGGTGGGCCCGCAGCGGGTCTACGGCGGGCAGGTCGCCGGCCAGGCCCTGGTCGCGGCCGGCCGCACCGTCGACGCGGAGCGGGCCGTGCACTCCCTGCACGGCTACTTCGTGCGCCCCGGCGACCCGGCCGAGCCGATCGAGTACCAGGTGGAGAACGTCCGCGACGGCCGCTCCTTCTCGGTACGCCGCTCGGTGGCGTTGCAGCACGACAAGCCGATCTTCTTCATGTCGGCGTCGTTCCAGCGCCAGGAGGAGGGGCTGGACCACCACGCCCCGCTCCCGCCGGACGTACCCGGCCCGGACGACGTGCCGACGATGGCCGACCGGCTGTCCCGCTACCCGGAGCGCCTGGGCATCTGGGGGATGATCCCGCGCCCGATCGACGTGCGCTACGTCGGCGAGCCCGGCTGGGTCCGCCCCGGCGACCGCCCGGCCGAACCGCACCAGCGGGTGTGGATGCGCCTGGACGGCAAGCTGCCGGACGATCCGCTGCTGCACGCGTGCGCCCTCACGTACGCCTCCGACCTGACGCTGCTGGACTCGGTGCTGTCGGTGCACGGCGAGGTGTGGGGCCCGGGCGGTGTGGTCGGCGCGAGCCTCGACCACGCGCTCTGGTTCCACAGGTCGTTCCGCGCCGACGAGTGGTTCCTGTACGACTGCTGGAGCCCGTCCGCGTCCGGCGCCCGCGGCCTGGCCACGGGCCGGATGTTCACCACCGACGGCCGGCACATCGCCAGCGCCGTCCAGGAGGGGCTGCTGCGGCGCGTCGGCGACTGACCGCCCGGGCGGTGATCGCCCGGCCGGTGATCGTCCCGGCGCGGGTCGGGCGGCAGGTCCGCACCGCAGCGGACTAACCTGGCCGTATGCGTCTTTCCGCCCGGGTCGACTATGCCCTCCGCGCGGCCGCTGAGCTGGCCTCGGTCGCGGACGGGGGAAGCACCGGACGGAGCCGCCCGGTGACCGCCGAGCAGATTGCCCGCGCGCAGGACATCCCGCCGAAGTTCCTCGAGAGCATCCTGCTGCAACTGCGCCGGGGCGGCATCGTGCACGCCCAGCGTGGCCCCGAGGGCGGCTACTGGCTGGCCCGGCCGGCCGGCGAGATCTCCCTGGCCGAGGTGATCCGCGTCATCGACGGTCCACTCGCGCACGTGCGCGGGCAGCGCCCGGAACAGCTCGGCTACCAGGGCGCGGCCCGCGCGTTGCAGGACGTCTGGATCGCGCTGCGGGCCAGCGAGCGGGAGATCCTGGAGCTGGTCACCATCGCCGACGTGGCCGCCGGCGCGCTGCCCGGCCGGGTCAACGAACTGGCCGCCGACCCGCGCGCCTGGAGCTGACCACACCGTCCGGCGTCTCCTACCAACCGGATGGGGGACTTGACCCGGGGTGCCCTCGTGCCGCATTGTCGACCAAGTTGATAGGAGATACCGAAAAGTCAGGGGGCGCTCGTGCGCAAGCTGCTGGTCCTCGCCCTCGTCGGGCTCGCCGCGCAACTCGTCGACGGCGCGCTCGGCATGGCGTACGGGCTGACCTCCTCCACGCTTCTCCTGTTCGCCGGCGTGGCACCGGCCGCGGCATCCGCCTCGGTGCACCTGGCCGAGATCGGCACCACGCTCGCCGCGGGCGTCTCGCACTGGCGATTCGGCAACGTCGACTGGAAGGTGGTCGGCCGCATCGCGTTGCCCGGCGCGATCGGCGCGTTCGCCGGGGCGACGTTCCTCAGCTCCATCTCCACCGAGGCGGCGGCGCCGTGGATGGCAGCCATCCTGTTCACGCTCGGCGCGTACCTGCTGGTGCGGTTCTCCCGGCCGCTGCGCGCCAACCGCGCCGCCGGCCGGCTCCGTAGCCGCTTCCTCGCCCCGCTCGGCCTGGTCGCCGGCTTCGTCGACGCCACCGGCGGCGGTGGCTGGGGCCCGGTCGCCACCCCGGCCCTGCTGGTCTCCGGTCGGATGGAACCCCGCAAGGTCATCGGCTCGGTGGACACCTCCGAGTTCGTGGTGGCCGGCGCGGCCAGCATCGGCTTCCTCATCGGCCTGGGCTCCGAGGGCTTCCTGCTGCCCACAGTGGCCGCCCTCCTGGTCGGCGGCCTGATCGCCGCGCCGATCGCGGCCTGGCTGGTCCGCATCGTCCCCGCTCAGCTGCTCGGCGCCGTGATCGGCGGCGTGATCGTGCTGACGAATGCCCGCACGCTGCTGAGCGCCGGCGGCGTGGGCGGCTCGGTGCCGGTGGTGGTGTACGTGCTGCTCGGCACCGCCTGGCTGGTCGCCGTCGGGCTGGCGGTGCGCGCCCTGCGCCGTACCCGCCGGGCCCGCGCCACTGTCGACGCGGCCCTGGCCGCCGCGCCGCCGGCCGAGGCCGCGCCGGCCTCCGCGTCGGCGGCGGAGGACGCGCAGTCGGGGCAGGTCCCGGAGCCGGCGGCCACCGCCGAGGCCGCCGAATCGCGGAAGCTCGCCGCCGCCGTCGAGGGCTGAGCCGCCCGCGGCCTGAACCGCGCGCCTCGCCTGGCCGTGCCGTCGCCCGGGAGAGAAGATGTCCCGCTGACCGGTATGCCTCTCGGTCATATTTATGACTCTGAGGTATATCGGCTGTCGGGCCATTCCTTCGCGCCGCCCGACCGCTCCGCCGCGCTTGTGGTGCGTCCAGTGGCGACCTAGGCTGACGAAGCGCGGAGCCGAATCACCGACGTCGATGCGTTGACGTCGCCCGTCGCGTCAGGGCACGTATCCGCCGGTCCGGGCAGGCCGGCGCTCGTCGCGTGCCTGACCTCCGCGAAAGGCGTTCCCCGTGCACCCCACCACCCCTCGCCGCCGGATCGCGCTGCTCGCCGCGGCTTCGGCGGTCACCCTGTCGGCCGGCGCGCTCACCACGATGACTGCTGCCGCGGCGGCCGTCGCCTGCCGGGTCGACTACCGGATCACCAACCAGTGGAGCGGCGGCTTCGGCGCCGACGTGACAGTCACCAACCTCGGCGACCCGGTCAACGGCTGGACCGTCGGCTGGAGCTTCGCCGCCGGCCAGCAGGTCGTCCAGGCGTGGAACGCGACGGTCAGCCAGTCCGGCGCGCAGGTGAGCGCCCGCGACGCCGGCTACAACGCGGCCATCGGCACCGGCGGCACCGCGAACTTCGGCTTCAACGGCTCGTGGAACGACGCGTCGAACCCGGTTCCGGCCGCCTTCACGCTCAACGGCACCGCCTGCACCGGCGCGCCGTCCACCAGCGCGCCGCCGACGACCCCGCCACCGTCCACCACACCTCCGCCCACGACCCCGCCGCCGACCACACCCCCGCCCACCACGCCGCCGCCGACCACGCCGCCGGCCGGCGCGAAGCAGATGGAGGACCTCGACCGAGGGCTGATCAGCGTCCGCTCCGGCAGCGGGAACCTGGTCTCCTGGCGGCTGCTCGGCACCGAGACCACCGGGGTTTCGTTCAACCTGTACCGGGGCGGTACCAAGGTCAACGGCAGCCCGATCACCGGCGCCACCACGTACCTGGACAGCGGCGCGGCGGCCGGCTCGGCGTACACCGTGCGGGCCGTGGTGAACGGCGCCGAGCAGGCGGCGTCCGCGCCGGCGCTCCAGTTCGCCAACGGTTACCTGGACGTGCCGATCCAGCCGCCGCCCGGCGGCACCACCCCGTCGGGGGAGGGGTACAGCTACTCGGCGAACGACGCGAGCGTCGGTGACCTCGACGGCGACGGCCGCTACGAGTTCGTGCTCAAGTGGGACCCGTCGAACGCCAAGGACAACTCGCAGTCCGGCTACACCGGCAACGTCTACGTCGACGCGTACACGCTCGCCGGCACCCGGCTGTGGCGCGTCGACCTGGGTCGCAACATCCGCGCCGGCGCCCACTACACCCAGTTCCAGGTGTACGACTACGACGGCGACGGGGACGCCGAGGTGGCCATGAAGACCGCCGACGGCACCCGCTCCGGCACCGGCCAGGTGATCGGCAACGGCTCGGCCGACCACCGCAACTCCAGCGGCTACGTGCTAGCCGGCCCGGAATACCTGACCATGTTCGACGGCCGCACCGGCGCGGCGCTGTCCACTGTCGACTACGACCCGCCGCGCGGCACCGTCTCCTCCTGGGGCGACTCGTACGGCAACCGGGTCGACAGGTTCCTCGCCGGCACCGCGTACCTGGACGGGCAGCGACCGTCGTTGATCATGGCGCGCGGCTACTACACCAGGGCCGTCGTCGCGGCCTGGGACTTCCGCGACGGCACGCTGCGCAAGCGCTGGACGTTCGACTCGAACGCCTCCGGCAACGGCGCCGCCGCCGGCCAGGGCAACCACCAGCTCTCCGTGGCCGACGTCGACAACGACAGCCGCCAGGAGATCGTGTACGGCGCCGCCACCATCGACGACAACGGCCGGCTGCTGTACTCCACCGGCAACGGCCACGGCGACGCCCTGCACGTCGGTGACCTCGACCCGTCCCGCTCCGGTCTGGAGGTGTTCAAGGTCGACGAGGACGCCAGCAAGCCCAGCTCCTGGATGGCCGACGCGCGTACCGGGCAGATCATCTGGCAGACCGCGCCGAACGGCGACAACGGCCGCGGCGTCTCCGGTGACGTGTGGGCGGGCAGCCCGGGTGCCGAGTCCTGGTCGTCGGCGGTCGACGGACTGCTCAACACCCGGGGGCAGAACGTCGGGCGCAAGCCGTCGTCGGCGAACTTCCTGATCTGGTGGGACGGCGACCCGGTCCGGGAACTGCTCGACGCCACGAAGATCGACAAGTACGGCACCGGCGGCGAGACCCGGCTGCTCACCGGCAGCGGCGTCGCCTCCAACAACGGCACCAAGTCCACCCCGGCGCTCTCCGCGGACCTGCTCGGTGACTGGCGGGAGGAGGTCGTCTGGCGCACCTCCGACAGCACCGCGCTCCGGATCTACAGCACGCCGTCGACCACCGGTCTGCGTCTGCCGACGCTGATGCACGACCCGCAGTACCGGGTGGCTGTGGCCTGGCAGAACACCGCCTACAACCAGCCGCCGCACCCGGGCTTCTACCTGGGCGACGGCATGAGCACCCCGCCCGCGCCGAACATCTACCTGCGCTGAAACGGCAGGCACCGGGTCGCCGGCCGCGGAATCCGCTCCGCCGGCGACCCGGTGCACCACACCGCAGCATTCCCGACCCGTCCCGACCGGGAATGCCGTACCACCACCGGGGACAAAGTTATGCGTCCCGCGCGACGCTGCGGTGACGTGGCTATGAAGAGCGTGTTTCAGCCCTCCCGGCGCAGCCCGCCCGCCACCTTCTCGGCGATCAGCTCGAACGAGCGGACCCGGTCCGCCACGTCGTACACCATCGTGGTGAGCATCAGCTCGTCCGCGCCGGTGCGCTCCAGCAGCTCACCGAGCTGCCGGGCCACCGTCTCCGGTGAGCCGGTCGCCTGGCCGTCGCGGCGCTGGGCGACGAACTCCCGCTCGAACTCCGAGTACGGGTACGCCGCCGCCTCCTCCGGCGTGACCAGCGGCTCCGGCCGCCCCGACCGCAGCTTCAGGAACGACAGCCCGGCCGGCCCGGCCAGCCACTCGGCCCGCTCGTCGGTCTCCGCGCAGACCGCGTTGACCGCCACCATCGCGTACGGCCGGTCCAGCCACTGCGACGGCCGGAAGTTCTGCCGGTAGAGCTGCAACGCCGGAATCGTGTTCTGCGAACTGAAATGGTGCGCGAACGAGAACGGCAGCCCGAGCAGACCGGCCAGCTGCGCGCTGAAGCCGCTGGACCCGAGCAGCCACACCTGCGGCGACTGGCCGCGGCCCGGCGTCGCCGTGATCGGGCCCGGCTCGGCACCGGAGAAGTAGTTCATCAGGTCGGCCAGCTCACGCGGGAAGTGCTCCGCGGACAGGCCCTCCATCGTGCGGCGCAACGCCAGCGCGGTCACCTGGTCGGTGCCCGGCGCCCGGCCGATGCCCAGGTCGATCCGGCCCGGATGCAGCGCCTCCAGGGTGCCGAACTGCTCGGCCACCACCAGCGGCGCGTGGTTGGGCAGCATCACCCCGCCCGAACCGAGCCGGATCGTGCTGGTGTGCGCCGCCAGGTGCGCGAGCAGCACCGCCGGCGCGGAACTCGCGATCGCGGGCATGTTGTGGTGCTCGGCCACCCAGAACCGGCGGTAGCCCAGCTCCTCGGTGCGGCGGGCCAGCTCCGTGGTGTACCGCAGCGCCTCACCGGCACTGCCGGTCGCCGCCACCGGGGCAAGATCAAGAACAGACATGGGTACGTCGATCACAGGGAGGTGCAACAGGCGACGTGCCGGAATTGTTCCGCCGGGTGCGCTACCCCATACCCCGCGCCTGCTCGAAGATCAGGCTGGTCTGCGTGTGCTGCACCGCCGGATCGACTGCGAGATGATCGAGGACGAAGTCCCGCAGCGCGTCACCGGAGGCGGCCCGCACGTGCAGCACGTAGTCCTCCGCGCCCGCCACGTGGAACACCGACACCACCCCTGGCAGCCGCACCGACCGGGCCCGGAACGCGTCCACAGCGGCCCGCTCGTGCGCCGTCAACCGCACCGACACCAGCGCCTGCAACGGCAGACCCACCGCCGCCGGGTCCACCTCGGCGTGGAACCCGCGGATCGCACCGCACTCCCGCAGCGCCCGGGTACGCGTCAGACACGTCGACGGCGCCACCCCCACCCGCTCGGCCAGCGCGTTGTTCGGCAGCCGGCCGTCCGCGGCCAGCTCGGTGAGGATCGCGCGGTCGATGTCGTCCAGGCCGGCGAACGGCCGTACATCATTCGGTGCGGCAGGCATGTGACCATCCTTCACCGAATCACCGCCGAACGAAAGCGTGACTCCCAGAATATTCTTCGCTGCTATTGCCTCTAGCCATCGTCATGTTCGACAGTTCCGGCATGACTTCCGTGGAAACCGCAGCCGTACACGCCGGGCGCGCCGACCTCGCCGGGCTCGGCGTCCACGTCCCGCCGATCGACCTGTCCACCACCAACCCGCTGCCCTCGGTCGCCGGCGGTGGAGACGACTACGAGACGCTCGCCACCGGCGGCACCCTCCCGGCCGGCGGCAGCGCCGTCTACCAGCGCCTCTGGAACCCCACAGTGGCCCGGTTCGAGACCGCGCTCGCCCAGCTCGAAGGCACCGCCGAAGCCGTCGCGTTCGCCAGCGGCATGGCCGCGCTCACCGCCACCCTGCTCGCCGCCACCCGCGACGGCAAGCGGCACGTCGTCGCCGTCCGTCCCCTCTACGGCGGCACCGACCACGTCCTCGCCACCGGCCTGCTCGGCACCGAGGTCACCTGGGCCACCACCGCCGACGTGGCCGCCGCGATCCGCCCCGACACCGCAGTGGTCGTGGTCGAGACGCCGGCGAACCCCAGCCTCGACCTGGTCGACATCGCCGCGCTCGCCGACGCCGCCGGTGACGTCCCGCTGCTCGTCGACAACACCGTCGCCACCCCGGTGCTCCAGCAGCCCGCCCGCCACGGCGCTGCGCTCGTGCTGCACAGCGCCACCAAGAGCATCGGCGGCCACGGCGACGTCCTCGCCGGCGTCGTCGCCTGCGGACCCGAGTGGGCCGCCCGGCTGCGCCAGGTCCGTGCCGTCACCGGCGCCGTCCTGCACCCGCTCGGCGCGTACCTGCTGCACCGCGGCATCCAGACCCTCCCGCTGCGCGTCCGCGCCCAGCAGGCCGGCGCGGAGAAGCTCGCCGCCTGGCTCGCCGGGCACCCCGCCGTCGAGCGCGTCCACCACCCGTCGCTGCACGACCCGGCCGGGCTGGTCGGCCGCCAGATGTCCGGCACCGGCAGCCTGCTCGCCTTCGAGGTCCGCGGCGGCGCGCCCGCCGCGGCCGAGGTCGCCGGCGCGTGCGAGCTGATCACCCACGCCGTGTCGCTCGGCGGCGTCGACACGCTGATCCAGCACCCGGCCTCGCTCACCCACCGGCCGGTCGAGGGCGACGCGAAGCCCTGCGGCGGGCTGCTGCGCGTCTCGGTGGGCCTGGAGGACCCGGAGGACCTGCGGGCGGACCTCGCGCGGGCACTGTCGCGGATCTGACGTCGCCCGGCCGCTGTCCCGCGCGCCGTGGCCGGGTCACGACTTCGGGCCCACGTGCCGGTCGAGGGCGGCGACCGCCTCCCGGCGGGCCACCGACAGGGAGTTGCGGCGGTTCATTCGCCAGGCGATGCCGAGCCGGTCGAGCGCCTGCTGACAGAGGCCCATGATGTCGGCGGACTCGTTGGCGAACATGTAGCGCGGATAGACGTAACGCTTGCCGCGCACGACCACCTGATTGGCGAAACGGCAGCCGTCGGAGTGGAACAGGCCGCGCAGGAAGTCGCCCGCCTGGGCCTCGACAATGGGTCGCTGCCAGTCGGTCAGAACGATCGGGCCCTCGTGCTTCTTGCCGGGCCCGTGCTGCGGTAGTAGGCACGGCCAGTGCTTCCCGTAACTCTGCACGCTGACGCAGCCCGGTTTCTGGACCCGCTGCACCTTCTCGGCCAGCACCGCCCGCATGGCGTCGTCGCACGCCTCGATCAGGCCCGGCCAGCAGTCGCTGCAGGCGATCCGGAGCACCGGCACCCGGGCCTTGGTCACGAGGTGCCCGTCGCCGAGGTAGAGGCCGAGGAGATAGGCGTAGGCCGCCGGGTCTGTCGGGACCTGCATGTCGTCACGACAGCGGAAGCACCGCAGTGCGGTGCCCTGCTGCTTCGGCACCGGCCGATCCTTGCACCAGTGGCGGACCGTCGGATAGGAGAGCCCCACGGCCCGCGCCACCTCAGCGACGGTCGCGCCGTCGAGGTAGAGACGTCGCGCCCGGGCGCGCAATTCGGGTGGATGCACAGCCCCATGTTCGAACGCCTGTATGACATTCTGGTGCCCTCGGTGGGATTCGAACCCACACTGTATGGAGTTTGAATCCATTGCCTGCTGCCAGTTGGGCTACGAGGGCGTTCCGTGATTCGGCCTCGACAGCCTACCCGCTAGGCTGAAGGCGGCGACACCCGGCAGGGCGGGTGTCGGGCTCGAACCGGTGGGAGTGGCTCGTGGGCGAGATGCAGGCGGACGCCGAGCGCAAGCGCGTTCTGATCGCCGAGGACGAGGCGCTCATCCGGCTGGACCTGGCCGAGATGCTTGTCGAAGAGGGCTACGAGGTGGTCGGCGAGGCCGGTGACGGCGAGACCGCCGTCAAGCTCGCCGAGGAGCTCAAGCCGGATCTGGTCATCCTCGACATCAAGATGCCGATCATGGACGGGCTGGCCGCCGCCGAGCGGATCGCCGGCGCGCGCATCGCCCCGGTGATCATCCTGACCGCGTTCAGCCAGCGCGACCTGGTGGAGCGGGCGCGGGCGGCGGGCGCGATGGCGTACCTGGTCAAGCCGTTCCAGAAGAGCGACCTGGTGCCGGCGGTGGAGATCGCGCTGTCCCGCTACTCGGAGATCGCCGCGCTGGAGTCGGAGGTCGCCGGCCTCACCGACCGGCTGGAGATCCGCAAGACCGTCGAGCGCGCCAAGGGCGCGCTGATGACCACGTACGGGATGACCGAGCCGCAGGCGTTCAAGTGGATCCAGCGCACCGCGATGGACCACCGGATGACCATGAAGGAGGTCGCCGAGCGGATCCTCGCCGAGACCGCCGGCGGCGAGGTGGAGCAGCCCACGCCCTGACCTGCCCGGGAGGCGTCCGATCGATAGGATCGGATGCATGTCTCCCGCGCGTGCCCGGCCGGCCCTCGTCGCCGCTGCCGCCGCGCTGCTCCTGGCGGCCTGCCACACCACGCCGCGACAGCTGCCCGAGCCCGCGCCGGTACGCCCGCAGTGGCAGCCCGTCGAGCTGGCCCTTCCCGCCGGCGCCACCGGACGGCCGGTGCTGCGCGACGCCGCGCGGTGCGCGGGCCGGTGGTACGTGGTGGGCGGGCTGGTCGATCCGGCGGGGGAGACCCGGCCGGCGGCGTGGTCCTCATCGGACGGCGTGACCTGGTCGCCGATTCCGGTGCGCGCGCAGACGTTCTACGGCCGCCAGCACGTGCTCTACGCGGTGGCGTGCCGCGACGACGGGATGGCGGCGCTGGGCGCGAAGACCGGTGGCGTGCACGGCAATCCGCGTACCGGAACGTGGGTGTGGGGTCCGGGTGGGCCGTTGCGGGAGGTGCCGGCGGCGTTCGAGTTGTTCGGCGGTCCGCGCGCGGTGAGCGCGTCGCGGCTGGCGGCGGGTCCGGGCGGCTGGCTGGTGGCGGGGGCGCGCGCGGACGGCGCGGCGGTGTGGTCGTCGCCGGACGCCGAGGGGTTCGTCCTGCGCGAGGGCGTCGCGGAGCTGGCCGGCGACGGCCGGGGCCGGACGGCGGCGTACGACGTGGCGGCGGTGGGGTCGGGCTGGCTGGTGGTGGGGTCGTTGCTGCCGCCCGGCGGGACGGCCCGGACGCCGCTTTCGTGGTTCTCGGCCGACGGCCGGGTGTGGCGGCGGGTGGCCCTGCCGGTGCCGGCGGGGGCGGCCGGGGCTGCCGAGCGGGTGGTGTCGGCCGACGGCGGGCCGGTGGCGGTCGGCCCGGTGGGTGACCGCTTCGCGGTGTGGCGCGGGTGCGACGACTGCGGCTCGCCGTCGGCCGGTTCGGCGGGTGCGAATCAGGGGTGGCGGCGGGTAGGCGGGTTCGGCTCGGCGGGCCCGGGGGTGTCGTCGGTGGACGCGTTCGTGGCGTCCGGTGGGCGGCTCGTCGCGGTGACCGGGGACGGGGGTCAGCGACGGCTCTGGATGTCGCGTGACGGCGGCGCGTCGTGGCTTCCGGTGATCACGCCGGTGCAGGTGCCGGACGGGGGCGACGCGGCGCTGGCGGTGGCGGTCCGCGACGACCGGCTGCTCGTGGTCGCCGATGACGGGAAGACGTCCCTTGCCTGGTGGGGGGCGTTGCCGACCGTCGATCGGTAGCGGGTGGGGAGGGCATGGCTCATTACCGAGGAATAGTCGGCGAAAGCCTTTGCCCGCCTTCGGTTCTTACGCCGATGGGCTTGAATCCGCCACGGCGTGTAACGGTTCGGTCAACCCCGCTTTCCAGGTCTTACGCCACCGCTCACGGTGGGATAACGTCCCGCCCCAGACCGGCGACGACGGTCTTGGTTCGTCCACCCCGCAAGGGCCAATCAGCGGCGGGTGGTTCGGATCATGGACGGAGGAGGGTTCGGGCCTTGAGGCAGAAGCTCGCACGCGTGATCGGCGGGGTCGCCATGCTGGCGCTCGTCGCCGGTGGCACCGCTTGTTCCAGCGGCAGCGACGATGAGGGTTCCGGGGGCAGCGCCTGCGGGAGCAAGATCGCTTTCTTCGGCGCGCTGACCGGTAGCTCGGCCGCGCTGGGCATCAACGAGAAGAACGGCGTCAAGCTGGCCGTCGACAAGTACAACAAGGAGAACCCGGACTGCAAGGTCGAGCTCGCCGAGCTCGACTCGCAGGGCAGCCCGGACCAGGCGCCGGGTCTGGCCCAGAAGGCGATCGACGACACCAAGATCCTGGGTGTCGTGGGTCCGGCCTACTCGGGCGAGTCCGAGGCCGCTGGCCCGCTGTTCAACGAGGCCGGTCTGGTCACCATCACCCCCTCCGCGACCCGTCCCAGCCTCGCCGAGCAGGGTTGGAAGACCTTCTTCCGCGCGGTCGGCAACGACCTGAGCCAGGGCCCCGCCGCCGGTAACTACATCAAGAACGTGATGAAGGCCGACCGGGTCTACGTCATCGACGACCAGTCCGCGTACGGCGCCGGCCTGGCCGACGAGGTCAAGAAGGTCCTCGGCGCCTCGGTCGTGGGCAGCGACAAGGTCCAGGGCGAGGGCAAGCAGACCGAGTTCTCGGGTGTGGTCACCAAGGTCAAGGCCGCCAACGTGAAGGCGGTCTTCTACGGCGGCTACTACCAGGAGGCCGGCCTGATCCGTAAGCAGCTCACCGCTGCCGGGGTCACCGCTCCGCTGGTCGCCGGTGACGGCGTGAACGACGGCGCGTACATCACCTCCGCCGGTGCCGCCGCCGCCGAGGGCACCATCCTCACCTGCCCCTGCGCTCCGTCCACCGAGGCCCGCGGCACCTTCGCCGCCGACTTCAAGGCGCTCAACGGCACCGACCCGGGCACCTACAGCGACACCGCCTACGACGCGGCGAACATCCTGCTGGCGGGCATCAAGGCCGGCAAGAGCAGCCGTGCCGACCTGCTGGAGTTCGTGAAGGGCTACAGCGGCGAGGGCGTTGCCGCCAGCTACAAGTTCGTCGAGGGCGGCGAGCTCGACCCGGCGCAGGTCAAGGTCTGGGCGTTCAAGGTGCAGGGCGGCAAGGTCGTCCCGGACCAGGAGATCCCCAAGTCCTGATCGTTCGATCGCTGGACTGGCGATTGAGTAGTGATCGCGGGTGCGGCCGGGAGCTGGCTCCCGGCCGCACCCTCTTTTTCTCTTGAGCGACGGAGCGTCCCTCCCTTGGACTTCGACGGATTGTTCTCCAACTTCGGGGAACTCACCACGACCGGCTTGACGCAGGGCGCCATCTACGCCCTGGTCGCGCTCGGCTACACGCTTGTGTACGGCGTGCTCAGGCTCATCAACTTCGCCCACTCCGAGGTCTTCATCGCCGGCGCGTTCGCCGCGATCTGGACCTGGAACGGCTTCGGACTCGACCAGAACTCCCAGGTCAGCGGCATCGGCTCGATCCTGTTCTACCTGCTGGTGGCGATGATCGTGGCGGCCATCGCCTCGGCGGGCACCGCGACGGTGATCGAACGGGTGGCGTACCGGCCGCTGCGCAAGCGCAACGCGCCGCCGCTGGCGTTCCTCATCACCGCCATCGGTGCCTCGATCGCCATCTCGGAGGCGTTCGGCGTCTACACCCGGCGGCGGCCGGAGGGCGCACCGATCCTGGTCAGCTCGGAGCCGCTGTTCCACATCGCCGGGGTGCCGATCGACGCGGTGCAGCTGCTCACCATCGGTTCCGCGCTGGTGATGATGTTCGCGCTGGACCAGTTCATCAACCGCAGCCGTACCGGCCGCGGCATCCGGGCGGTGGCCCAGGACGCCAACACGGCGGCCCTGATGGGCGTCAACAAGGACCGCATCATCCTGATGGTCTTCATCGCCGGTGGCACCATGGCCGGCGTCGCGGGCCTGCTGTACGACGTGCGGATCCAGACGCTCACCTACAGCGTCGGCTTCCTGCTGGGCCTCAAGGCGTTCACCGCGGCGGTGCTCGGCGGTATCGGCAACCTGCGCGGCGCGCTCGTCGGCGGGTTGCTGCTCGGCGTCGTGGAGAACTACGCCGCGGGCCTGTTCGGCAGTCAGTGGAAGGACTTCGCCGCGTTCGCGGTGCTGGTCGTGCTGCTGATGTTCCGGCCGACCGGTCTGCTCGGCGAATCACTGGGGAGGGCACGCGCATGACGACCACCATCGACCCGCCGGAGCGGCGGGAGACGGCGGCGGACAAGCTGCGGCAGGGCCGGCACGCGATCTCGGAGCGCTGGCACCACGCGCCGCGCTGGGTGCGCTGGGTGCTGCTGGTCGCGGTCATCGCGTTCTTCTACGCGCTGCCGAACAAGGAGTTCTACCAGTACCTCGGGCCGATCCCGACCCCGGGAGCGAACTTCACCCAGGTGATGTTCACGGTCTCGATCTACGTGCTGCTGGCGGTCGGGCTCAACATCGTGGTCGGCTTCGCCGGCCTGCTCGACCTGGGCTACTTCGGCTTCTTCGCCGTCGGCGCGTACACGGTGGCGGTGCTGACCTCGCCGAGCAGCGACCTCAAGACGCTGTGGCCGTGGCTGGCGGTGGTGCCGATCGCGATCGGCCTGACCATGGTCTCCGGCGTCATGCTCGGCACGCCGACGCTGCGCCTGCGCGGCGACTACCTGGCGCTGGTGACGCTCGGCTTCGCCGAGATGATCCGGATCGCGGCGGTCAGCTCCGAGTTCCTCAAGGGACAGCGCGGCTTCAACCAGATCCCGCACCCGCCCGGCGAGTACGCCGACGGCCGGCCGTGGTTCGGCGTGCTCGACGCCCGCCCGTACTACTGGCTGGTGCTCACGCTGATCATCCTGGTGGTGATCGGGGTGCGGAACCTGACCCACAGCCGGGTCGGCCGGGCCTGGATCTCGATCCGCGAGGACGAGGACGCCGCCCAGCTGATGGGTGTGCCGACGTTCAAGTTCAAGCTGTGGGCGTTCGCCTCCGGCGCGGCCATCGCCGGCCTGGCCGGTGCGCTGTTCGCCGGCAAGCAGAACTTCGTCAACTCGCAGAACTTCGAGCTGCTCAACTCGATCATCATCCTGGCCGCCGTCATCTTCGGCGGCTCGGGCAACATCGTCGGCGCGATCGTCGGCGGTGGCCTGGTGGCGTACATGATCGAGCGGTTCCGTGGCATCGAGCTGTTCGGCGTGGAGCTGTACGAGTACCGGTTCCTCTTCTTCGGTCTGGTGCTCGTGGTGATGATGATCTTCCGCCCGCAGGGCCTGATCCCGAACCGGCGACGAGCGGCGGAGTTCAAGGACCGCCGCAAGGAGGTGATCGTCGGTGAGTGACACCGAGCAGACCCCGGCCGTTCCGGCCCAGGCGGCGGCCCCCGCCGTCGAGACGGTCGACAAGCGGGAGCCGTTGCTGGAGGTCGACCACGTCACGCTGCGCTTCGGCGGTGTGGTGGCCCTCAACGACGTGGACTTCACCCTCTACAAGGGTGAGATCCTCGGCCTGATCGGCCCGAACGGCGCCGGCAAGACCACCTGCTTCAACGCGATGACCGGCATCTACCAGCCCACCGAGGGGCAGATCCGGTTCCTGGGCCAGAAGATCAGTGGCAAGAAGCGCCACCAGATCACCCGGATGGGCATGGCCCGTACCTTCCAGAACATCCGTCTCTTCCCGGAGATGACCGCGCTGGAGAACGTCCAGGTCGGCGCGGACGCGCACCACAAGACCAGCGTGATCTCCGCCCTGTTGCGCCTGCCGCGGCACTGGAAGGAGGAGCGCGAGGGCCGGGAGAAGGCCGAGCGCCTGCTGGAGTTCGTCGGCATCAGCAACCGGATGCACGAGTTCGCCCGCAACCTGTCCTACGGCGAGCAGCGGCGGTTGGAGATCGCCCGCGCGCTGGCCACCGACCCGAAGCTGCTCTGCCTGGACGAGCCGGCCGCCGGCTTCAACCCGGCGGAGAAGGAGGAGCTGCTCCAGCTCATCCGGCAGATCCGGGATCAGGGCGTGACGGTGCTGCTGATCGAGCACGACATGCGCCTGGTGATGGGCGTGACCGACCGGATCGTGGTCCTGGAGTTCGGAAAGAAGATCGCCGAAGGGCTGCCCGCCGAGGTGCGGGACAACCCGAAGGTGGTCGCGGCGTACCTGGGGGTGCCGGACGATGCTGCTTGAGATCGAGGACGTGAGCCTGCTCTACGGGCGGATCCAGGCGCTGCACGGCATCAGCCTGACCGTGGACGAGGGGGAGATCGTCGCGCTGATCGGCGCGAACGGCGCCGGCAAGTCCACCACCATGCGGGCGATCTCCGGCATCCGGCCGGTCGCCTCCGGCACGATCAGGTTCGCCGGTGAGGACATCACCAAGCTCCGGGCCGACCTGCGGGTGCGGCGCGGCCTGTGCCAGGCGCCCGAGGGCCGGGGCATCTTCCCCGGCATGTCGGTGCTGGAGAACCTCGACATGGGCGCGTACACCCGGCGCGACAAGGCCGGCATCGCGCAGGACCTGGCCCGGGTGCTGGACCTGTTCCCGCGGCTGGCCGAGCGGCGCAAGCAGGCCGGCGGCACGCTCTCCGGCGGCGAGCAGCAGATGCTCGCGGTCGGCCGGGCGCTGATGAGCCGGCCGAAGCTGCTGCTGCTCGACGAGCCGTCGATGGGTCTCGCGCCGATGCTGATCCAGCAGATCTTCACGATCATCACGGAGATCAACCAGCAGGGCACCACGATCCTGCTGGTGGAGCAGAACGCCCAGCAGGCGCTGGCGCGCGCCCACCGGGCGTACGTGCTGGAGACCGGCCGGATCGTCAAGAGCGGCACCGGCGCGGACCTGCTGCACGACCCCTCGGTCAAAGAGGCCTACCTCGGCGTGGCCTGACCGGCCGACCCCTCGCAATAAGGAGTACAGCCATGTTCCACCCCAACCCCGGACGGCGGGCGGCGCTCGGCGTCGCCGGTGCGGCCGTCCTGCTGCTCTCCCTCGCCGCGTGCGGCGAGGAGGAGAGCACCGAGCAGCCCGGTGGCGGCCCCAGCGTCTCGTCGTCTGTCGACGCCGCGCTGGCCGCGAAGGTCCCGGACGCGATCAAGTCGGACGGCAAGATCGTGGTGGGCACCGACTCCACCTACGCCCCGGCGGAGTTCCTGGACACCGACGGTAAGACCGTGATCGGCTTCGACGTCGAACTGTTCACCGCGGTGGCGGCCAAGCTGGGCCTCAAGGCGGAATTCGTCTCGGCGCCCTTCGGCGACATCATCAACGGCGTCAACTCGGGCAAGTACGAGGCGGGCGTCTCGTCGTTCACCATCAACGACGATCGCAAGGCCCAGGCGAACATGGTCAGCTACTTCCAGGTCGGCACGCAGTGGGTGACCAAGAAGGGCAACCCGGCCGGGGTCGCGCTGGACAACGCCTGCGGCAAGAAGATCGCGGTGCAGAAGGACACGGTCCAGGTCGAGGACATCCAGAAGCGCTCCAAGGCGTGCACCGACGCCGGCAAGCCGGCGATCACCGTCGACCAGTTCCCGGGCCAGGACGCCGCCACCGCCGCCGTCGTGTCCGGCAAGGACGACGCGATGCTGGCCGACTACCCGGTCGGCGTGTACGCGGTGACGCAGTCCAACGACGCCCTGGAGCTGCTGGACAAGCAGTACGAGGCGGCGCCGTACGGCTACGTGCTGGCCAAGGAGCAGACGCAGCTGGCCGAGGCGGTGCGTGACGCCACCAAGGCCGTGATCGCCGACGGCTCCTACAAGCAGGTGCTGGACAAGTGGAAGGTGGGGGACGGCGCGATCACGGACCCCGCGATCAACCCGTGACGACATGACCACCGAGGAAGCGACAACCGCACGGGCACGGCCGGAACCGATCAAGGCCGTGCCCGTGCGGCACCCCGGACGATGGGTCGCGGTGGCGGTGCTCTCCGTCCTGGCCGCGATGTTCGTCCACCTGCTGGTGACCAATGAGGCCTTCAACTGGTCCTTCATGGTCGACAAGATGTTCCGGCCGCCGATCATCGAGGGCCTGCTGCGCGGCACCGTGCTGATGACGGTCAGCGCGATGTTGATCGGCGTCACGCTCGGCGTGGTGATCGCGGTGATGCGGCTGTCGGACAACCCGATCCTGCGCGGCGTGGCCTGGCTCTACACCTGGTTCTTCCGGGCCGTGCCCCGGCTGGTGCTGCTGGCCGTCTTCGGCAACATCGGCATCCTGTGGAGCCGGGTCGAGTTCGGGGTGCCGTTCGACACCCAGATCGGCCAGCTGTTCGGCATCGACAACCTGCAGCTACGGCTGTTCGGGTTCTCCTCCCGCGATATCCTCACCGGGTTCATGGCCGGTCTGCTCGGCCTCGCGCTCTCCGAGGCCGCGTACATGGCGGAGATCGTCCGGGCCGGCATCCAGTCGGTCGATCCCGGCCAGACCGAGGCCGCCCAGGCACTCGGCCTGAGCCGCGCCCAGTTGCTGCGCCGGGTGGTGCTGCCGCAGGCGATGCGGGTGATCATCCCGCCGACCGGCAACGAGACCATCGCCATGCTCAAGGACACGTCCCTGTTGCTCTACGTGCCGGTGAGCGTGGAGCTGTTCTTCCAGCTCGACGCGGTCGGTAAACGGACGTTCCAGATCTTCCCGATGTACGTCGCGGCCTGCCTGTGGTACCTGTTCCTGACCAGCATCCTGCTCGTCGGGCAGTACTACCTGGAACGCCACTTCGGCAAGGGCTACGGCGTGACCGGACGGGCCCGGCTGAAGCTGCGCGGGATGACTGCCGAGGCCGGCGGCGGCGCGGGGGTGGTGAAGTGACCGAGCTGATCGTGCCCGCGCAGGCCACCGCGCCGGCCGCCGAGTCCGGGCTGATGGTCCGGGCCGAGCAGGTGCACAAGTCGTTCGGGCCGCTGGAGGTGCTCAAGGGCATCGACCTGGAGGTCCGCTCCGGCGAGGTGTGCTGCCTGCTCGGACCCTCCGGCTCCGGCAAGTCGACGTTCCTGCGCTGCATCAACCACCTGGAGAAGATCGACGCCGGCCGGATCTGGGTCGACGGTGACCTGATCGGCTACCGGGAGCGCGGCGGCAAGCTGTACGAGATGCGCGACAAGGAGGTCGCCGCGCAGCGCCGCGCCATCGGCATGGTGTTCCAGCGGTTCAACCTGTTCCCGCACATGACGGTGCTGCAGAACGTCATGGAGGCCCCGGTGCTGCTGCGCCAGGCCAAGAAGACGGAGGCCCGGGAGCACGCCGCGCAGCTGCTGGACCGGGTGGGACTGGGCGACAAGCTCGGCGCGTACCCCGGTCAGCTCTCCGGCGGCCAGCAGCAGCGGGTGGCGATCGCCCGGGCGCTGGCCATGCGGCCGAAGCTGATGCTGTTCGACGAGCCGACCAGCGCGCTCGACCCGGAGCTGGTGGGCGAGGTGCTGGACACGATGAAGGACCTGGCCCGCGACGGCATGACGATGATCGTGGTGACCCACGAGATCGGCTTCGCCCGGGAGGTGGGCGACCACCTCGTGTTCATGGACGGCGGCGTCGTGGTCGAGCAGGGCGACCCGCGCGAGGTGATCTCGGCGCCCCAGCACGAGCGGACCAAGGCGTTCCTGGCCAAGGTTCTCTGACCTCGGCCTCCGGTGCGGCGCGCGCCGCACCGGAGGCCGGAGTTGTCGGGCGTACGGACTAGAGTCGCAGCCGTGACAGCTACGACGCCGCGCCTGCTCCTCGTCGACGGACATTCCCTGGCATACCGGGCGTTCTTCGCCCTGCCTGTGGAGAACTTCTCCACCACCACGGGGCAGCCGACCAACGCCGTCTACGGCTTCACCTCGATGCTGATCAACGTGCTGCGCGACGAGCAGCCGACCCACATCGTCGTGGCGTTCGACGTCTCCCGCCGCTCCTTCCGCACGGAGAAGTACTCCGAGTACAAAGCCGGCCGCAGCGAGACCCCCACCGACTTCAAGGGCCAGGTCAGCCTGGTCAAGGAGGTCCTCGCCGCGCTGCGCGTGCCGGTGGTCGAGAAGGAGGGCTACGAGGCCGACGACGTCATCGCCACGCTCGCCTGCCAGGCCCGCGACCAGGGCATGGACGTGCTGATCACCACCGGCGACCGGGACGCGTTCCAGCTCGTCGGCGAGCGGGTGACGGTGCTCTACCCGCGCAAGGGCGTCTCCGACCTGGCCCGGATGGACCCGGCCGCGGTCGAGGCGAAGTACGGCGTCACCCCTGATCGCTACCGCGACCTGGCCGCGCTGGTCGGCGAGACCAGCGACAACCTGCCCGGCGTGCCCGGCGTCGGCCCGAAGACCGCGGCCAAGTGGATCAATCTGTACGGCGGCGTCGAGGGCGTGGTGGCCCGGGCCGACGAGATCAAGGGCAAGGCCGGCGACAGCCTGCGCGAGCGGCTCGCCGACGTGATCCGCAACTACGAGATCAACTGCCTGGTCTCCGACCTGGAGCTGCCGGTCCGCCCCGAGGACGCCCGCTGGCAGGGCTGGGACCGCGAAGCGGTGCACCAGGTCTTCGACACGCTCCAGTTCCGCATCCTGCGTGACCGGCTCTACCAATACCTGGAAGCCGTCGAGCCGGAGGCCGAGGCGGGCTTCGATCTGGCCGGCGAGGTGCTCACCGAGCCGGGCGCGCTCGCGGGCTGGCTCGACACGCACGCCCCGGCGGGCGCACCGGTCGGCCTGGCGGTGACGCTCGACACCGGCCCCAACCGCCGGCACACCGCCACGGTTACCGCGATGGCGCTGGCCACCGCCGCCGGGGCGGGCGCCTGGTTCGACCCGAGCCGGCTGGAGGCCGGCGACGAGGCCGCGCTGGCCGGGTGGCTGGCCGACGCGGAGCGCCCGAAGGTGCTGCACGACAGCAAGCCGGTGGTGCTGGCGTTCGCCGCGCACGGCTGGGAGCTGCACGGCATCGCCCGCGACACCCAGATCGCCGCCTACCTGGCCCGCCCCGACCAGCGTTCGTACGACCTGACCGACCTGGCGCTGCGCTACCTGCACCGCGAGCTGCGCGTCGACGCGCCGGAGACCGGTCAGCTCACCCTGGACGGGCTCGGCGATGAGGGCGTGGCCGAGCAGAATCTCATGCTCCAGGCCCGCGCCACGCTCGATCTGGCCGACGCGATCGACGCCGAGCTGTCCCGCGACGGCGAGCAGTCGGCCCGGCTCATGGCCGGCGTGGAGCTGCCGCTGATGCGCGTGCTCGCCAGCATGGAGCGCACCGGCATCGCCGCCGACACCGACTACCTCTCCGAGCTGGAGGCGCACTTCGCCGCCGAGGTGAAGGCCGCCGCCCAGGGCGCGTACGAGGTGGTGGGCCGCGAGTTCAACCTCGGGTCGCCGAAGCAGCTGCAGGAGATCCTCTTCACCGAGCTGGGTCTGCCCAAGACCAAGCGGATCAAGACCGGCTACACCACAGACGCCGACGCGCTGCAGTGGCTGTTCGCGCAGACCGAGCACCCGCTGCTGCACCACCTGCTGCGCCACCGCGACGTGGCGAAGCTCAAGTCGACTGTCGACGGGCTGCTCAAGTCGGTCTCCGACGACGGCCGGATCCACACCACGTTCAACCAGACGGTGGCGGCGACCGGGCGGCTGTCCTCCACCGAGCCGAACCTGCAGAACATCCCGATCCGCACCGAGGAGGGGCGGCGGATCCGCCGCGCGTTCGTCGTCGGCGAGGGCTACGAGTGCCTGCTCACCGCCGACTACAGCCAGATCGAGATGCGGATCATGGCGCACCTGTCCTCGGACGACGCGCTGATCGAGGCGTTCAACTCCGGGCACGACTTCCACGCCGCCACCGCGTCCTCGGTCTTCACCGTCGAGGTCGGCGACGTGACCGCCGACCAGCGCCGCAAGATCAAGGCGATGAACTACGGCCTGGCGTACGGGCTCAGCGCGTTCGGCCTGTCCCAGCAGCTCGGCATCAGCGCCGAGGAGGCGCGCGGGCTGATGGAGAACTACTTCGCCGGGTTCGGCGGCGTCCGCGACTACCTCCAGGAGGTGGTGGCCCGGGCCCGCCAGGACGGCTACACCTCCACCATCCTGGGTCGCCGCCGCTACCTGCCCGACCTGGTCAGCGACAACCGGCAGCGCCGGGAGATGGCCGAGCGGATGGCACTGAACGCCCCGATCCAGGGTTCGGCGGCCGACATCATCAAGGTCGCGATGCTGCACGTCGACAGCGCGCTGCGCGACGCCGGGCTGCGGTCCCGGATGCTGCTGCAGGTGCACGACGAGCTGGTCTTCGAGGTCGCGCCGGGCGAGCGGGAGGCGCTGGAGGCGCTGGTACGCAAGCAGATGGGCGAGGCGTACCCGCTGTCGGTGCCGCTGGAGGTCTCGGTGGGCGAGGGCCGCGACTGGAACAGCGCCGACCACTGACTTCCCCACCCTGCCCTTCCTCCCGGTGGTGATCAAGGAGTTTGTGTCACGCCCGAGCCCGTTCGGGGACACAAACGCCTTGATCACCGCGAAGAGGCGACCCGGGAGGAGGCGGGGCGCGGCGGCCGGTCAGAGACCGAGCAGAACGGGCATCGCGTTGACCGCGCCGTGCACCACGAGCAGCGGCCACATCCGGCGGTACCGGGACCACAGGTAGCCGAGGAACAGCCCGATCACGCCGTGGTTGACGACCACCGACGCCAGGTCGACGGCGGGCCGGCCGCTGCCCTGGATGGCCACATGCCAGGCCGCCCACACCAGCGACGCGAGCACGATCGCCGGCCACCGGCCGAGCAGGGACTCCCACCGGGTCTGCAGCCAGCGCCGGTAGAAGACCTCCTCCAGCAGCGCGTTCACCGCGAAAGCCACAAGCAGCGTGACGACCAGCTCGACCGGCGTGACGGTCCGCCCCCAGTCGCTCGCCGGCACGGACAGCGGCGTCGCGTAGCTGAGCACCAGCCACACCGCCACCGGCAGCGCCGGACCCCACCGGTGGGCGGTGTCCGCCGGGGCCGGCCCCGGCCGCCACCGGGGCGGCCGGCGGCGCGCGGCCAGGAACACCACCATCGGTACGCCGAGCAGCAGCGCGAGCTTCACCAGCGTGTACGCGGGTTCGCCGCCGAGCAGCGGCATGACGGCGGCGAACGCGATCCCGGCCAGCAGCAGCGGCACCGCCTCGCGGTACGGCGCGACCGGGTCGGGCCACCTCGGGTCGGGCGCGGGCGGGATCAGGCGGATCAGTGCGATCCCGGCCAGCGCCGGGATCCAGCGGCTCCACATCGGTACGGTGCCGTCGTGGTCGGCGCTGTATCGGATGCCGGTGTTCCCGGTCGCCACCAGGAGAAGCGCCGCGACGGCGATCAGGCCGAGGCCCGCCAGGAGGACCACACGTCCGGCGCGGGGATGACGGCCTGCGGTCGAGACGTCTGTCGTCATCGCCGGCACGGTACCAACGCGACGCGAACGGACCGGGCGGCTCAGCCCTTGAGCGGGTCGTGCCCCCAGTTCATCAGCGACCAGCGCCACCTGGTGTCCCGCACGTCCCCGGACGGGCGCTGGGCGAGGTGGCGGTGGACGTACCCGATCACCTTGCGCATGTGCTTGTAGTCGGCGGCGGTCAGGTCGGCGCGCTTGCGGCGCAGCAGGTCGACGATGCGCCGGCCGGAGTCGTGCCCGACCGACTCGCCGCCCTGGGTGCCCTTCTTGTGCCAGCCGACGTGCTTGGACTCCTCGGTCTCCAGCCAGCGGGTCAGCTCACCGGGCTTCATGTTCACCGCGTCGGTGAACTCCCGGTACGTCTGCTGCGGGTCTTCAGCGCGACTCATGGCGCAGCACCTCCGGGCGGTGGGCCACGTCGCGGCCCGAGTCGTCGTTGGTGATCCGGTACTGCGGCTGCTCCGGCGAGGCGTTCACGGTGTGCCCGCGGACGTGGGTGCGCTCGGTCAGCTTCTCCTTGACGACGCCGTACGCCCGGCCGCTGTGGCTGGCCCAGGAGACGTGGTCGCCGGCGCGGAACTCCTTCTCGGCCATGCCGCCCGCTTACCCGCGGCCGACACCGAGTAACGGTGTGGTCAGGGCCGGATCTCGGCGATCGGCAGCTTGATCGCGAAGGGCTCGGACAGCTCGATCACCTCGCTGCTGCCGTCCACCAGCTCGTACTGCCGCTCGCCGCCCGGACCGATCCGGTCACCGAGGCGGTACGCGTAGAGGTGCACCGGATCCTGCTCGATCCGCCAGTAGAACGGGATCCCGGCGGCGGCGTACTCGCCCGGCTTGGCGAACCGGTCGACCCGCCGGGTGGCGGGGGAGACGATCTCGACGGCCAGGACGACGTCCGCCGGTCGCAGGAGGGACCTGTCGCTCGGCAGCCCGGCGTGGTGGAGCAGGACGTCCGGTTGCCGGCTGGTGTTGGGGCTGAGTCCGACCCTGATGGCCTGGGCGACCCGCAGCCCGGCCGGAGCGTGTGACCGCAGCCAGAGGCTGAGCAGGAGGGAGATGTCCTGGTGGCCCAGGGTGGGGGAGGGTGTCACCTGGAAGACTCCGTCGACGAGTTCGACGCGGGGGGCGTCGTCCGGCAGGGTGAGCAGATCCTCCAGCGTGTAGTCCGCACGCTGCTGCCGCATCGGGTCCGGACACCAGGGGCCAGGTGATGTCGGAATGGGCACGGCGCTCATGCGGCGAGCGTACCGCCGGGTGCCGGAGCTCGTGTCGCACCGGACGTGCGACGCGCTCAGCCCGTCGGCTTCTCCGCGACGAAGATCGCGGTGCCGGGGAACAGCCGGCCGCGCAGCGGGCTCCACTGGCCCCAGATCCCCTCGTGCCCGGCCGGCCACTCCGGCTCCACCAGGTCCAGCAGGCGGAACCCGGCGCCGACCAGCTCCCGGATCCGGTCGCCGAGGGTGCGGTGCTGCTCGACGTACGTGGCCACGCCGTGCTCGTCCTGCTCGACGTAGGGGGAGCGGTCGAAGTACGAGTGCACTGCGGTCAGCCCGCCCTCGCCCGGGTCGTCCAGGAAGATCCAGCGCATCGGGTGGGTGACCGAGAAGACCCACCGGCCGCCGGGCCGCAGCACCCGGGCCACCTCGCGCATCGCCGCCGCCGAGTCGTCCACGAACGGGATCGCGCCGAACGCGGTGCAGACGGTGTCGAACGCGGCGTCGGCGAACGGCAGGGCGAGCGCGTCGGCCTGCACCAGCGGCACACGTACCCCGGTGCGCCCGGCGGCCTCGGCGGCGTGCCGCAACATGCCGGCGGACAGGTCCAGCGCGACCGGCCGGGCGCCCTGGGCGGCGAGCCAGCGGGCGGCGGCGGCCGCCCCGGCGCCGAGTTCGAGGATCCGCCGGCCGGCGACGTCGCCGAGCAGCCGGACGTCGGCCTCGCGCAGCCCTTCCGGGCACCAGACGAAGTCGGCGTCGCCGAGGAACGCGCCGTGCTCGGCCTGGTACGCGTCGGCGTCGGTGTCCCACCATCCGCGGTTCGCGCGGCGGATCTCCCCGGCGTCGACCCGTCGGCGGGTCACCCTGTCGTCGTCCACGGGTTCACGCTAGGTCCGGCGGCGCGGACCGGGTGCGGTGGGGTGGTGGCTGGGGCGGATGTGACGGACGAGACAGCTGTGGCACCTTACCGCGCAAAATCTCCGCTTTCGCAGCGGATGAGTTCGCACGGACCCGGGAGGGCTTGCACGCTGTGGTAATGCAGCGGGTAGGCTAGACGATGCGCTCGCGGATCGTGTGCCTCGGCAGGGAGCAGGTGCGCGGTCACCGGAGCCACTAATGATCTTCTCGCGTCGATCGTTCGGTGTGCCCGGCGACGGATCCGTTGGCGCGGCAGAGTCACCGCGACACCCATGCCCGCTGTGACAACCCATCCGACCGGAGCAACCGCCCACATGACGAGCAGCATCGAGGCCACCTCGAGCGCCAACAAGGTCACCCACGACGACCTCGGCTCTGAGGAAGCTTTCCTCGCCGCGATCGACGAGACCATCAAGTACTTCAACGACGGCGACATTGTCGAAGGCACCGTCGTCAAGGTCGATCGGGACGAGGTCCTGCTCGACATCGGCTACAAGACCGAGGGTGTCATCCCCTCTCGGGAGTTGTCGATCAAGCACGACGTGGACCCGGCCGAGGTCGTTTCGGTGGGTGACCACATCGAGGCCCTCGTCCTCCAGAAGGAGGACAAGGAGGGTCGGCTGATCCTCTCCAAGAAGCGGGCGCAGTACGAGCGGGCCTGGGGCACGATCGAGAAGATCAAGGACGAGGACGGCGTCGTCCGCGGCTCGGTCATCGAGGTCGTCAAGGGTGGTCTCATCCTCGACATCGGCCTGCGCGGCTTCCTGCCCGCGTCGCTCGTCGAGATGCGGCGTGTGCGTGACCTGCAGCCGTACGTCGGCCGCGAGCTCGAAGCCAAGATCATCGAGCTGGACAAGAACCGCAACAACGTGGTCCTGTCCCGCCGTGCCTGGCTGGAGCAGACGCAGTCCGAGGTGCGCACCGAGTTCCTCAACAAGCTCCAGAAGGGGCAGGTCCGCAAGGGCGTCGTCTCCTCGATCGTCAACTTCGGCGCGTTCGTCGACCTGGGCGGCGTGGACGGCCTCGTGCACGTCTCCGAGCTGTCCTGGAAGCACATCGACCACCCGTCCGAGGTCGTCGAGGTGGGCCAGGAGGTCGAGGTCGAGGTCCTGGACGTCGACCTGGACCGCGAGCGGGTCTCGCTGTCGCTGAAGGCGACGCAGGAGGACCCGTGGCGTCAGTTCGCCCGCACCCACGCGATCCAGCAGATCGTGCCGGGTAAGGTCACCAAGCTGGTGCCGTTCGGTGCGTTCGTCCGGGTGGACGACGGCATCGAGGGCCTGGTCCACATCTCCGAGCTGGCCGAGCGCCACGTGGAGATCCCGGAGCAGGTCGTGCAGGTCGGCTCCGAGGTCATGGTCAAGGTCATCGACATCGACCTGGAGCGCCGCCGGATCTCGCTGTCGCTCAAGCAGGCCAACGAGGGCTTCGTCGAGGGCGAGGAGCACTTCGACCCGACCCTCTACGGCATGGCCGCGACGTACGACGACCAGGGCAACTACATCTACCCGGAGGGCTTCGACCCGGAGACGGGCGAGTGGCTCGAGGGCTACGACAAGCAGCGCGAGACCTGGGAGCAGCAGTACGCCGAGGCGCGTCAGCGCTGGGAGGCCCACACCAAGCAGGTGCAGACCTCCCGCGCCGCCGACGCCGAGGCCGCCGCCAACCCGGCTCCGGCCACCACCGGCACCACCACCTCGACCTCGGCCCCGAGCCGTCAGGCCGAGGAGCCGGCCGGCACGCTCGCGACCGACGAGGCGCTCGCCGCGCTGCGGGAGAAGCTCGCCGGCGGCAAGTGACCGGACGCTGACGCCTGTTCGTCCCACCGGACGGACCGGCGACTGCCTCTGACGACGGGCCCCGTCCCCGCGTTCCGCACCAGCGGAGCGCCGGGGGCGGGGCCCGCGTCGTGCGCCCGGCGGGTTTGGCATGCGGACTTCGGATCCGGTTGACTGTCCGGGTGCTGAAGGTGGGGCTGACCGGCGGAATCGGATCGGGCAAGAGCGCGGTGGCGAGCCGGCTCGCCACCCTGGGCGCGGTGATCGTCGACTCGGACCGCATCGCCCGGGAGATCGTCGCGCCCGGCACCGACGGGCTGGCCGAGGTGGTCGCCGCCTTCTCCGAAAAGGTTCTGGACGCCGACGGGGCGCTGGACCGGGCCGCCCTCGGCGCGGTCGTCTTCGGCGACGAGGCGGCCCGCCGCACGCTCGAAGGGATCACCCACCCCCGGGTACGCGCGCGCAGCGCCGAACTGGTCGCCGCCGCCCGCGCCGACGCGATCGTCGTCAACGACGTACCGCTGCTGGTCGAGGTGGGACTCGCGCCGACGTACCACCTGGTGGTCGTGGTGCAGACGGCCGTGCCGACCCGGATGGCCCGGCTGACCCGCGACCGGGGGATGGCCCCGGCGGAGGCGCAGCGGCGCATCGCCGCGCAGGCCGACGACGCGACCCGCCGCGCGGTCGCCGACGTGCTGCTGACGAACGACGGCACGCTCACCGATCTGCACGCCGCCGTGGACACCCTCTGGCGGGACCGTCTGCTGCCCTACGAGCGCAACGTCCGCGAACGCCGTGCCGTCCCACCCGACCCGGCGGCCCTCGCCGGGCCGGACCCGACCTGGCCCGAGCAGTACGCCCGGCTGGCCGCCCGGATTCGCCACGCCGCCGGCGGTGACATCCGGGTCGACCACGTCGGCTCCACCGCCGTGCCGGGGCTCGCCGCGCCGGACGTGATCGACATCCAGGTGACGGTGCCCTCCCTGGACGAGGCGGACGGGCCGCTCGCGCAGCGGCTGGCCGAGGCGGGTTTCCCGCGGCTGCCGGGCGAGTGGTGGGACGCGCCGCGGCAGCCGGAGCCGGTGCGCTGGGCCAAGCGGCTGCACGGCGGAGCGGACCCGGCACGTCCGGTGCGCCTGCACCTGCGGGAGGCCGGTTCGCCCGGCTGGCGGTACGCGCTGCTGATGCGCGACCACCTGCGCGCCGACCCGGCACGGCGGGCCGACTACCTGCAGGTGAAGAGGGAACTGGCGGCTGCGGCGCCGGAGCACGTCACGTGGGGCACGGTGACCGATCCCTGGTTCGACGAGGAGCACCTGCGCGCCGAGGAGTGGGCCGGGCAGACCGGCTGGCGGCCCTGACCGGGCGGTAGGGATCGGGCCGGGCTCAGCGCGGCGCCGAGGCCGCCGATCCGCCGCTGCCCGCCGCCCGACCGGGCGTGAGGTCGAGCCGGATCCACACGCCCGACCCGGCCCGCAGCTCCATCCGGTGCGGCAGGCCGCCCCGGTCCAGCCACAGGCGGCGGCCGCCCGGCAGCTCGAACACGTCGACGGCCCGGTCGTCCAGCCGGTCCTCCCGGATCCGGACGGCGGTCCCGTCGGGCGCGCGCCGGGCCGCCCGCAGCGCCGCGTCGAGCAGCCGGTCCAGGTCGTCGCCGGGCGGCCGCGCGGGGGCGGCGAGCAGCGCGGCCGGCGTCGGTGCCGGTGGCGTCGCGGGCCCGTCGGGGGACCGCTGCACCTCGGCCACGCGTCCCGGCCGGGCCCATCGCAGGGTGCGCCGGCCGCTGCCCTCCTCGATCACCGCGAGGTACGCCGACGGGCTCGTCCAGTTCACCGTTCCGGTGGCCCACAGGTTGTCCGACGGGCCGAGCGGCGCGGCCACCGTCACCGTCGCGCCGCCGACTGCCCGGAGCCGGGCGGGCAGCGCGGCCAGCCGGGCGACCTCGTCGTCGGTGAGTGCCCGGGGCTGGCCGGGCCGCCCGCCGAGCGCGTCCACCGGATGCAGCGTGGGCCGGTCGGCGCGGGTCAGGTCCACGGTGACGGGCGTGCCGTCGGCCAGCCGGCCGGTGAGCCGGTGCAGCCGGGCGTCCGCGTCCACCCACAGCGTGGGCAGTGGGTCACCGAGTGACGCGAGGGGCGCCTGGAGCACGTCCACCGGGACGCCGCCCACCTGGTCGCCGCGTAGCCACCGGCCGTCGGTGGCGGGTGGATCGACCCGGTCGGCGCCGAGCCCGATCAGCAGGTCGCGTACCGCGCCCAGGCCGTGCCCGCCGGTCGGGGAACGCATCCGCCACCGGTCCGCCGGCGGCACCAGCGGCGGCCGGGCCGGGGTGGGGAGCGCGCCCGGGTCGGGCCGTACCAGCAGCGCGGACGCGGTGGCCTGCACCAGGCCCCGGTCGTCGCCCGCGCCCGGGCCGCCGACGTCCAGGTAGACCAGGGGGCGGGCCCAGTCGACCCAGCCGACCAGTTCGGTACGGGCACCGTCGGCGCCGACCGTGACCCGGACACCGGCGCGTACGTCGCGCAGGTTGGAGACCCGCAGCGCGGCCACCCGGTCCGCCTCGGCGGCGGTCAGGGCACGTGTCGCCGGGGCGTCGTCGGTGCGGCCGGGCACCCAGGACGGCAGGGCGGCGACGAGCGTCGCGGCGGAGATCGCGGCTGCGGCCACGAGCGCGGCGAGGGCGATCCGGCGCCGGTCCGGCCCGTCCGGCGGGTCGTCGGCGCCGTCCAGTTCCGGGTCGCCGTCCGGCCGGGTGGTGAGCGGGGGACGGCGGCCGTCGAAGAGGCCGGCCCGGCGGCGCCGGCCGGCCACGGTGGCGGGCCGGGTCGGTGTGCTGGTGCGGCCGCGCCGGTGGCCGCGACCCGGTTCCCGGGGTACGGCCTGGTCGCCGTCGCCCCGCGCGGAGAGCCGGTGGGGGCGGCTCACGCCGCGCTGGCGGCCCGGCTCGTCGGCGGGCGGGGGCGTGCCGGTGTCGGGCTCACGTCGCGGCCTGCGCTCGGGAGAGGTCCCCACGAGTGGAGAACGCGAGAGCGGGGTTTCGGTGACGAGCAGGGGCGCTCGCGGCGGCCGGTCAGCGCTGCGCGCGACCACCGTCGGCGCGCACGCCGGTCGTCCCGGGTGCTGCGGCCCTGGCGCCGGGGGCGACCGGCCCGCGTGGGGCGATCACCGGCCCGGTCGGCCGCCGCGAGCGGCCTACGGTACGAGGGTAGACCGGTGAGATGAGCCACACAATGGGAATATCGAAGCCGATCAGGGACGGTCCGTGGTCGTGGCCGGAAGTGTCGGACCCCGGGCGTACGGTTGGTGTCATGGCGCTCGACATTCCCCGGCTCGACGGCCGCTTCCAGGTCGTCAGTGAGTTCCAGCCGGCCGGTGACCAGCCGGCTGCCATCGACGAGCTTGAGCGTCGCGTGCGGCGCGGCGACCGCAACACGGTGCTGCTCGGCGCGACCGGCACGGGCAAGAGCGCCACCACGGCGTGGCTGGTCGAGCGGCTCCAGCGGCCGACCCTGGTGCTCGCCCCCAACAAGACCCTCGCGGCCCAGCTGGCGAAGGAGTTCGGCGAGCTGCTGCCGCAGAACGCCGTCGAATACTTCGTCTCCTACTACGACTACTACCAGCCCGAGGCGTACATCCCGCAGACCGACACCTACATCGAGAAGGACTCCTCGATCAACGAGGAGGTCGAGCGGCTGCGGCACTCGGCCACCATGTCGCTGCTCACCCGGCGGGACGTCATCGTCGTCGCCACCGTCTCGGCGATCTACGGCCTGGGCACGCCGGAGGAATACCTCGACCGGGCCGTGCGGGTCAAGGTCGGGCAGGAGCTGGACCGCGACCAGCTGCTGCGCCGGCTGGTCGACATCCAGTACACGCGCAACGACATGGCCTTCCAGCGCGGCACCTTCCGGGTCCGCGGCGACACGCTGGAGATCATCCCGGCGTACGAGGAGCTGGCGGTCCGGATCGAGCTGTTCGGTGACGAGATCGAGAAGCTCTACTACCTGAACCCGCTGACCGGTGACGTGGTCCGCGAGGTCGACAGCCTGATGATCTTCCCGGCCACGCACTACGCCGCCGGTCCGGAGCGGATGGAACGGGCGATCCGCGACATCGAGGCCGAGCTGGGTGAGCGGCTGGCCGAGCTGGAACGGCAGGGCAAGCTGCTGGAGGCCCAGCGGCTGCGCATGCGCACCACCTACGACATCGAGATGATGCGCCAGGTGGGGTTCTGCTCCGGCATCGAGAACTACTCCATGCACATCGACGGCCGGCTGCCCGGCAGCCCGCCGCACTGCCTGCTCGACTACTTCCCTGACGACTTCCTCACCGTGGTCGACGAGTCGCACGTGACGATCCCGCAGATCGGCGGCATGTACGAGGGCGACGCCTCCCGTAAGCGGATGCTCATCGACCACGGCTTCCGGCTCCCCAGCGCCGCCGACAACCGGCCGCTGCGCTTCGACGAGTTCCTGGAGCGGGTGGGTCAGATGGTCTTCCTCTCCGCCACCCCCGGCCCGTGGGAGCTGGAGCAGGCGCAGGGCGAGTTCGTCGAGCAGGTGATCCGGCCCACCGGCCTGATCGACCCCGAGGTGGTGGTCAAGCCGACGAAGGGGCAGATCGACGACCTCATGCACGAGATCAAGCTGCGGACCGAGCGGGACGAGCGGGTGCTCGTCACCACGCTCACCAAGAAGATGGCCGAAGACCTCTCCGACTACCTGCTGGAGAACGGCATCCGGGTGCGCTACCTGCACTCCGAGGTGGACACGCTGCGCCGGGTCGAGCTGCTGCGCGAGCTGCGCAAGGGCGACTACGACGTGCTCGTCGGCATCAACCTGCTCCGGGAGGGTCTCGACCTGCCCGAGGTGTCGCTGGTGGCGATCCTCGACGCCGACAAGGAGGGCTTCCTGCGCAGCGGCCGGTCGCTGATCCAGACCATCGGCCGCGCGGCCCGTAACGTCTCCGGCCAGGTCCACATGTACGCCGACAAGATCACGCCGTCGATGGCGGACGCGATCGACGAGACCAACCGGCGCCGGGCCAAGCAGATCGCGCACAACGAGGCGAACGGCATCAAGCCGGAGCCGCTGCGCAAGAAGATCCACGACATCCTCGACGACATCTACCGCGAGGCGGAGGACACCGAGAACAGCAACGTCGGCGGTGCCGTGCGGCAGCTGTCCCGGGGCAAGGCTCCGGTCAAGGAGACCCGCAGCCGCCGGGGCGCCGCGGCCACCCCGTCGCGGGAGGGGATGGCCCGGGCCGACCTGGCCAACCTCATCCAGGAGCTCAACGACCAGATGCTCGCTGCCGCGCGGGAGCTGCAGTTCGAGCTGGCCGCGCGGATCCGCGACGAGGTCGCCGACCTCAAGAAGGAGCTACGCGGGATGGACGCCGCAGGGGTCCGGTGACCGGCGCGACGGCCGGGGCGGCGCGATGCTGACCGAGGCCGTCGTCGGGCGCCCCGACCCGCGGCTGCGCCGGTGGGTGGACAGCTACCTCGGCTACCGCGAGGACGTGCCCGTCCCGCTGGTACGCCGGGAGGTCGCGGGCGCCTTCGTGGTGCTGATCCTCGGCTGGGGCGACCCTCTCGCCGTGACCGACCCGCGTGCCCCCGGTGAGGGCGGGTCCGCCACCAACGCCTTCCTGGCCGGCCCGTTCGACGGCTGGTGCGCCACCCGGACGGCCGGGACCGGCACCGGGGTGCAGGTGCTGCTGACCGCCCCGGCGGCCCGCCGCCTGCTCGGGCTGCCGCTGGCCGAGCTGGCCAACCGGGTGGTGCCGCTCGACGCGGTGGCGGGCTGGCTGGCCCGGCTGCGCGACGAGCTGGCCGGCGAGCCGGGCTGGCCGGAACGCTTCGCCCGGCTCGACGCGGCAGTGGCCGCGCGGCTGGCGGCGACCGCGCCGGTGGACCCGCACCTGCTGGCGGCCTTTCGGCGTCTGGACGGCAGCGGGGGAGCGGTCGGCGTGGCCGCGCTCGCCGGGGAGCTGGGCTGGTCCCGCCGTCACCTGTCGGTCCGGTTCCGGCGGGAGTTCGGCCTGCCGCCGAAGACGGTCGCCCGCCTGCTGCGTTTCGAGCGGGCGTACGCGAGCCTGGGCCGCACGCTGCTCACCGCGGACGCCGCCGTGCCGGACGACGCCGGGTGGGCGGAGCGGGCCGCCCGGTGGGGCTACTACGACCAGTCGCACCTGATCCGGGAGTTCCGCGAGTTCGCCGGCGCCACCCCGGCCGCGCTGACCGGGCCCGGATCGCATTCGTCCAATCCGGCCTGACCGCTCCGGCGGCAGACTGACCGCCATGCGAAGCATCTATCCGTTCCTGCGGTATCCCGACGTGCGAGCCGCAGCCGACTTCCTCTGTTCCGCGTTCGGCTTCACCGTGCGCGAGGCCCACGAACTGCCCGACGGCACGGTCGGCCACGCCGAGCTGGCGTACGGCGACGACCTGGTGATGCTCGGCCCGGGGCCGGCGCCCCGGTCCCGGCCGGCCGACGACGACTACCGGGTCTACGTGGCGCTCGACGACGTCGACGCGCACCACGAGCGTGCCCGGTCGGCCGGCGCGGAGATCGTCCGGGCGCCGTTCGACACCGACTACGGCTCCCGTGACTACGCCGCCCGCGACCTCGCCGGGTTGGTCTGGTCGTTCGGCACCTACCGGCCCTGAGCGCCGCCGCCCGCCTGGTTGCGCTGTGTGGGCGAGGTATTGCCGAGCGTGACGGTGATGCGTACGCTCCCTCCCGGGAGGCGTGCATGCCGTTGTCAGCAAGTCCTGTGGTCCGGAGGGCGCGGCTCGGTGTGGAGCTGCGCCGGCTGCGTCGTCGCGAGTCGCTCACGCTCGAACAGGTCTGCACCCGGCTGGGCTGGGCGTCCACGTCGAAGCTGTCCCGCATCGAGCTGGGGCAGAGCCGGCCCGACCTGGCCGACGTGCTCGACCTGCTCGACGTCTACGCGGTGCCGCCGCCGCAGCGCGACGAGCTGATCGTCATCGCCCGCGACGCGGCCACCGGCCGGGGCTGGTCCAAGGCGCTCGGCGAGATGGGGGAGCGCCAGCGGGCGTACGCCGAGCTGGAGGCGGGCGCGGAACGCATCGTGGAGTACCAGTGCGTGCTCGTACCCGGCCTGCTCCAGACCCCGGCGTACGCCCGGCTGCGCGTGGCGGCCGGCGCGGCGCTGACCGGCGAGGTGGACGTGGAGGCCGACGTGCGCGCCCGCGTCGCACGCCAGGAACTGCTGATCCGGCCGGACCCGCCGCACTACACCGCCCTCGTCGACGAGCGCGTCTGCGACCCGGACGGCCTGCCCGCCGACGTGTGGCGCGACCAGATGCGGCACCTGCTCGCGCTCGCCGAACGGCCCCGCGTCAGCGTCCGGGTGCTGCGGTCCGCGGCGTCCAGCGGCGACGGGCCGCACCCGCTGGCGCCGTTCTCGTACTACGCCTACCCCGACCCGGACGACCCGCGCACCGTGCTGGTGGAGACGCTCACCACCGACCTGCGGCTGGTCGCCGAGGCGGACGTGGCCCACTACGAGCGGGTCATCGAGCGGCTGCTGGCGGCGGCGCTGCCGGCGGACGCCTCCGCCGAACTGGTCGCCCGGCGGCTCGGCGCGGCGCCGGTGCCCCGGCCGCGCGATCCGCACGAGCTGGAGTGAGCCCGTACGGCCCGCTGTCGGTGCGGCGCGACCACCGGGCCCGGCGCCCCCGATGCCCGTCGGGACCGGTGGCCGCGCAGCGCGCAGGCTACGGCAGGGGTACGACAGTTCAGGCCGGCACGTCGATGAAGTGCTCGACCAGCGGTGGGCCGGCGAAGTGCGGGCCGATCAGCCCGCGCCACTGCGCGAACCGCTCGGTCTGGCGGAAGTTCACGTCGTGCGCCTCGACCGAGTCCCACTCGACGAGCAGCACGAACCGGGTGGGCGACTCCACGCCCCGGGTCATCCGCACGGAGCGGCAGCCTTCGGCGCCGGCGAGGATCGGCCGCGCCTGCGCGTACGCGGCGGCGAACTCGTCCTCGTGTCCGGGCGTGACATCGATCAGCGCGACCTCAAGAACCATGCAGGCAGCCTGCCATGCCGGCCCGCCGCCGGTGCGTCCCGGGTGACGTCCCGGCGCGCCCCGCCAGGGGGACGACTAGCCTCCTAGGACGCCCTGCGCGACGTGAGCCGCAGCACGTCGAGAGATCGATGGGCGGCCCGGAGATGCGCCACCCGGGTGCGATGGTGAACAATGGCGGCCGAGGAGGGGAGTATTCCCCCGCGACGGAGTCGTCAGCACGGAAGAGCGCCGGCACCCCCGGTGGCCCGACCCGGCTCCGCCGGTCGGAACCCGGCACCCGGGCTCCGGCGGAAGAGACCTCCGACAGTCACCCCTGTCAGCGTCGACGCACCCCGGCACCGCACCCGGCGTACGGTGTGCCCGACGCAGCGTGTCTGCCGGAGGATGGATTTGAACGTGTCCGCATTGGTGTGGGCGGTAACGCTGATCGCGATGATCGCGGTCCTGCTCGCCGACCTGTTCATCATCGGCCGGCGGCCGCACGAGCCGAGCGTCCGGGAGTCCAGCCTGTGGGTGGGCTTCTACGTCGGCCTGGCGCTGATCTTCGGCGTGGTGCTCTGGCTGACCGCGGGTGGCCGCGTCGCAGGCGAGTTCTACACCGGCTGGCTCACCGAGTACAGCCTCTCGGTGGACAACCTCTTCGTCTTCGTGATCATCATGGCCCGGTTCGGGGTGCCCCGGCAGTACCAGCAGAAGGTGCTGCTCGTCGGCATCATCCTGGCGCTGATCATGCGGGGTGGCTTCATCGCGGCGGGCGCGGCGCTGATCTCCCAGTTCTCCTGGGTGTTCTACATCTTCGGCGCGTTCCTCATCTACACCGCTGTGAACCTGGCCCGGCAGGGCGAGCCGGACGAGGACGAGTTCAGCGAGAACCTGCTGATCCGGTGGAGCCGCAAGGCACTCCCGCTGTCCCGTGACTACGACGGCGCGCGGATGACCACCCACGAGCACGGGCGGCGCCTGTTCACCCCGATGCTCATCGTGATGATCGCGATCGGCACCACCGACCTGATCTTCGCGCTGGACTCGATCCCGGCGATCTTCGGCATCACCCAGGAGCCGTACCTGGTCTTCACCGCGAACGTGTTCGCGCTGATGGGGCTGCGGCAGCTCTACTTCCTGCTCGGCGGCCTGCTGGACCGGCTCATCTACCTCAGCTACGGCCTCGCCGTGGTGCTCGGCTTCATCGGCGTGAAGCTGGTGCTGGAGGCGCTGGCCGAGAACAACCTGCCGTTCATCAACGGCGGCGAGCACGTGGCGTGGGCCCCGCACATCCCGATCTGGCTGTCGCTGACGGTCATCCTCGGCACCCTGGGTGTGGCCACCGCCGCCAGCCTGGCGAAGTCGTCGCGGGACCGGCGCCGGGAACTGGCCCAGGCCCGCCGCTGACCCGTCCGTCCCGTCCGGGGCGCTCCCGTGCGGGGGCGCCCCGCGGCGTGTCAGCGGTCAGACGCGGTGGGCGCCGACGAGAGTGGCGGTCCGGTCGGCCGGCAGCTCCTCCTCGATCACCCGGCGGGTCAGGTAGCAGGCGTGCAGCATCCGGCGCCGGCCGCCGCGCGGCTCGGCCGACACGATCCCGACGTGGTGGATGCGCCGGCCGGGCCGGGCGAAGAAGTAGAGGTCGCCGGGGCGTTCGGCGTCCAGCGGCACCCGCGAGGTCGCCGCCGCCTGGTCGTCGGCGTCGCGGGGGAGCGTGATCCCGTACCGTCGCCAGGCCAGGTGCACCAGCCCGGAGCAGTCGATGCCGTCGGTGGACATGCCGCCCCAGACGTAGACGAGGTCGCGCAGCCGTTCGGCGACCGCGAGCACCTGCTCGGCCTCGGGACGCTCGGCGGGCAGCGGCACCAGGTCGTCCTCCGGGGCCCAGAGCGGGTCGGGCCGCCCGGGTACGCGGACCGGGCGTCTGCCGTTCACCGCCGGCCCGGCCGGGGTGAGCCGGGTGCCGAGGACCACGCCGGTGAGCGCGGCGCCGCCGCCGGGCTCGGCACGCAACGCGGTGCGGGCCACGTCGACCGTCAGCGGACCGTCGGCCGCCGGGCCGGAACCGGCCGGCCTGGGACCGGCCGGACCGGTGCCGACCGCTGCCGGTCCGGCCGAAGCGGGGCCCGATCGCGCCGTGCCGGACGCGGCGGGGCCGGCCGGAGCGGGGCCGGCGGGGACGCTGCCGGACGGGACGGTGTCGGCCGGGTCGGCGTCGGCCAGGTGGGCGGCCCGCAGCCAGCCCGGGTAGCCGTCGGCGCCGAGCTTCGCCGCGGGCTGGCCCAGCGCCACCACCCGCACCCAGCCGTCCGGCCGGGACTCGGTGACGCGCACCGGCTCGCCGAGCAGCAGCTGGGTCAGGACGCAGTCACCGACGAGCTGGTCGCGGTCCATGCCGGCGATCCAGGCGGCGACGTCGGGCGAGCCGGCGAGGGCGGGGCAGTCGATCGGGCGTACCGCCTCGGGAGCGGTCCACAGGGTCGCCACCGGTACCCGTACGACGGCCCGGCGGCCGGGCTGAGGTGCCACGCGTACCCCTCTCTCCGGTGGTCGTCCGGGCGACCATATGAAAAATTCTGACGTTGCTCAACTACGTGTCTGAATTTTAGCTTCACGCAGGCCGGTGACCCCCAGGCCCGGAGCGTCCGGCAGCAGCACGCTCGCGCCCTCGTACCGGATGCCCCCGGTGACCGGCGACCAGGCCAGCCACCAGGCGGCGTCGAGGTCCGACACGGCGGTGGTGCCGGACGCGGCGACCAGGCTGGCCGCGGCGCCGACCCCCACCGGGCCCTCCATCATCGAACCGACGATGGTGCCCATGCCGTGCGCGGCGGCCAGGTCGAGCAGCGTGCGGGCCGGTTGCAGGCCGCCGCACTTGGCCAGCTTCACGTTGACCATGTCGGCGGCGCGCCGCCGGATCACCTCGACCAGGTCGCGCACGTCGAAGACGGACTCGTCGGCCAGGATCGGCAGGTCCACCCGGTCGCTGACCCAGGCCAGCCCGTCCAGGTCGCGGCGGTGCACCGGCTGCTCGACCAGCTCCACGTCGAGCCCCGCGTCCTCGATCGCGCGGATCACCCGCACCGCCTCCCGGGGCGTCCAGCCCTGGTTGGCGTCCAGCCGGATCCGCACGTCCGGCCCGACCGCGGCCCGCACCGCCCGGACCCGGTCCAGGTCGCCGCGGGCGTCGGTGCCGACCTTGAGCTTGAGCACGCCGAACCCCTCGGCGCCGCGCCGCGCCGCCGTCGCCGCCAGGTCGACCGCGTCACCGGCGGCCAGCGTGACGTCGGTCGGCACGCGCAGCGCCGTGCCACCGAGCAGACGCACCAGGGGTACGCCGAGCCGCCGCGCGGCCAGGTCGTGCAGCGCCACGTCGAGCGCCGCCTTCGCCGACTCGTTTCCCACCACGGCACGGCGCACCAGCACGCCTGCTGCCTGGAGGTCGTCGGCGTCGCGGCCGATCAGCAGCGGCGCGAGCAGTTCGCGTACGCACGCCTCGGCACCCGCCACCGACGCGCCGGTGACCTGCCAGACCTGCGGCGCCTCCCCGAAACCGGACCGGCCGTCGCCGTCGACCACCTCCACCACCAGCGTGTCCACTGTGGTGGTACGGCGCAGCGCGGTGACGAACGGGGTGTGTAAGGGGGCCGACAGACGGTGGGTGCGTACCGCGGCGATCGTCATGTGGGGCACCCTATAGCCAACTGGCGGCGAGCAGGGGAGGGCCGATGGCCGGGCGGGAATGGGAGCTGGTGGGCGCGCCGAACGCGCGTGACCTGGGTGGACTGCCGACGAGCGACGGGCGGCGGGTACGGGCGGGGCGGCTCATCCGCACACCCGCGCTGGGCCGGCTCACCGACGAGGACCTGCCGGTGCTGGGCAAGCTCGGCCCGGCCTGCGTGGTGGACCTGCGCGACGTCCACGAGCAGGCGGTGGCCCCGCCGGACCGGCTGGTGGGCGAGCCCCGCACCGTGCACCTGCCGGTCTACGACGCGGCGCACCCGGTGTTCACGTACGTCTCGGCGGTGCTGCAGGGCCACGACCTGGACGCGTACGCGGCGCTGGCCCGCGAGGGCATGCCGGGGGCGATGACGGCGATCTACCGCTGGTTCGTCACCGGGGAGTCGGCACGGACCGGGTTCGGCGCGGCGGTGCGGCTCGCCGCCGAGGGCGCGAACCTGCCGCTGCTGTTCCACTGCTCGGCCGGCAAGGACCGCACCGGCTGGCTGTCGGTGGTGCTGCTGACCGCGCTGGGCGTGGAGGACGAGGCGATCCGCGCCGACTACCTCGTGCACAACGAGTTGACCGAGAGCCTGCGCGAAGTGCTGCTGTCCGCGATGATCCAGCGCCGGCCGGACCTGGACCCGGCGGTGGCCCGGCCGCTGCTGGAGGTGCGCCCGGAATACCTGGACGCCGCCTACGACGAGGTGCGCCGCGCGCACGGCTCGTTCGACGCGTACCTGCGCGACGGTCTGGGGGTGACCGACGCGCACCGCGCCGCGCTGCGCGAGCGGCTGCTGGAGTAGCCGGGTCAGCCGGCCAGGTCGTGCCGCGCGGCCCAGACCCGCTCGGAGACGTGCGCGATCAGCCGGCAGGCGTCATCCTCGACCTCGTCGCCGTCCGCGCCGCCGTCGGCCAGCTCGGTGGTGGTGCAGACGACGATCGTGTACGGCGGCGAGTCGTCCGGGAACACCACGCCCGCGCCGTGGCGTACGCCGCGTACCCAGCCGTTCTTGTGCGCGATCCGGGTGCCGTCGGGCAGCCCGGCGGCCAGGTCCTCGCGGTGTTCCTGCGCGACGAGCACGGCGAGCATGGCGGCGCAGCCGGCCGGCGAGGCGAGCGGGCCGGGCCGGGACGCGCCGAGCGCCAGCTCACCGAGCAGGGCGGCCAGGTCGGCGGCGGTGACCAGGTTGTCGATGCCAGAGTCGCGGGCGGCGAAGTCCTCGATGCCGCGGCCGGTGACGCTGTGCCGCGCACCGGCGAGCGCCCACGCCTGCGCCACGGCGGGCAGCCCCACCTGGCCGATGCAGATGTTGGTGGCGAGGTTGCTGGACCGGACGATCATCCGTTCGGCGAGCCAGCGCAGCGGCGCCTCACCGCCGACGCGGTCCCAGACCGCCTCGTCGTTGTCGTAGTCGCGGTCGTTCGCGAACCGGGGCGCGCCGGGCAGCGCGGAGTCGAACGAGTTGCGCACCGGCACCGGCGCGTCCAGGTCGAGCCGGCCGGCCTCGGCGGCGCGGAACAGCGCAACCAGCACGGCGAGCTTCATGGTGCTCGCCGCGTAGTGGGTGGCGTCGGCCCGCCGCGTCCACGCCGGCCGCGCGCCGGGGCGGCCCACGTACGCGGAGACGGTGCCGGGCACCCGGTCCAGGTGTGCGTCGAGGTCCTCCCAGGTCATGACCGCACCGTAGCGGATCTTCGTGGCGTACGCGGGGCAGCGGCGGGCCCGGTGCGGGGCTAGCGTGCGGAGATGACGACCCCGTTGTACGACGACATCGCCGACTGGTACGAGGAGTACGCCAGCGAGACCTCGTCGGTCTACATGGACCGGGTCCGGTCGGTGCTGGCCGACCTGCTGGGCGAAGGCCCCGGCCGCTGCGTGGACCTGTGCTGCGGCACCGGGGCGCACGCGGCCGAGCTGAAGCGTCTCGGGTGGACACCGGTGGGGGTGGACCTGTCCGGCGGGCAGTTACGCCACGCCCGCGCCCGGCTGCCGGTGGCCCGGGCCGACGCGACCGCGTTGCCACTCGCCACCGGCGCCGTACCGGCGGTGGTCTGCGTGCTCGCGCACACCGACATGCCGGACTATCCGGCGGCGGTCGCCGAGGCGGCGCGGGTGCTGGCACCCGGCGGCCGGCTGGTGCACGTCGGCGTGCACCCGTGTTTCGTGGGTGCGTTCGCCGACCGGTCCGAGCCGGAGCGGATCGTGATCGATGGCGGGTACGCCTCGCGGGAGCACACGGTCCGCTCGTGGAACTCGGTCGGGGTCCGCGCCCGGGTGGGCGCCTGGCACCTGCCCCTGGCCGGGTTGTTGAACGCCGTGGCGGCCACCGACCTGCGGCTGACCCGGGTGGTCGAGTCCGGCTCCGGTCCGGTCCCCGACGTCCTGGCCCTGGAGGCCACCAAACCTCACTGACCCCGCTGGCTGTGACTTCGCCTCGCGTCTGAGGCACGGTACCGGCCCCGTGGCGCGTCTCGCCGTCTCGCATCTGTCGCGCAGCCCTCCCGTTGACCGCGTCGATCATGAAGTTGGCGGCGGACTCGATCTCCAGAACTGCCGCCAACCTCATGATCGACCGGCGACCGGGCGGAGATGGGTGAGCGGGTGAGCGGGTGAGTGGGGAGGAGGCGGTGGGAAGGGGGGAGCCCGGTCCGCTGAGGGCGGGCCGGGCTCCGGGTGGGGCTTATGAGCGGTGGTGGGTCAGCCGGCGTGCTTGCGGCGGGCGGCGGCCCGGCCACGCTGCTGCTGGTCGAGCACCACCTTGCGGATGCGCACCGCGGCCGGGGTGACCTCGACGCACTCGTCCTCGCGGCAGAACTCCAGCGCCTGCTCCAGGGACAGCTTGCGCGGCGGGATCAGCTTCTCGGTCTCGTCGGCGGTCGACGAGCGCATGTTGGTGAGCTTCTTCTCCTTGGTGATGTTGACGTCCATGTCGTCGGAGCGGGAGTTCTCACCGACGATCATGCCCTCGTACACCTCGGTGCCCGGCTCGACGAAGAGCTGGCCGCGCTCCTGGAGGTTGGTCATCGCGAACGCGGTGACCGAACCGGCGCGGTCGGCGACCAGCGAGCCGTTGTTGCGGGTGCGCAGCTCGCCGAACCACGGCTCGTACGACTCGAAGACGTGGTGCAGGATGCCGGTGCCGCGGGTCTCGGTGAGGAATTCGGTCCGGAACCCGATCAGGCCGCGCGCCGGGACCAGCCACTCCATCCGGATCCAGCCGGTGCCGTGGTTGACCAGCTGCTCCATCCGGCCCTTGCGGGTGGCCAGCAGCTGGGTGATGGCGCCGAGGTACTCCTCCGGGGCGTCGATGGTCAGCCGCTCGACCGGCTCGCAGGTCTTGCCGTCGATCTCCTTGGTGACGACCTGCGGCTTGCCGACGGTCAGCTCGTAGGACTCGCGGCGCATCTGCTCGACCAGGATCGCCAGGGCCAGCTCGCCACGGCCCTGCACCTCCCAGGCGTCCGGCCGCTCGGTGGGCAGCACCCGCAGCGAGACGTTGCCGATCAGCTCCTTGTCGAGCCGGTCCTTGACCATCCGGGCGGTGACCTTGGCGCCCTTGACCCGGCCGACGAGCGGCGAGGTGTTGGTGCCGATGGTCATCGAGATGGCCGGCTCGTCCACGGTGATCAGCGGCAGCGGCACCGGGTTCTCGGCGTCGGCGAGCGTCTCACCGATCATGATCTCCGGGATGCCGGCTACGGCGATGATGTCGCCCGGCCCGGCGGAGTCGGCCGGCTTGCGCTCCAGGCCCTCGGTCATCAGCAGCTCGGAGATGCGTACCCGCTGGGTGCTGCCGTCGGTGCGGCACCAGGCCACGGTCTGGCCCTTGCTGATGGTGCCCTGGCGAACCCGGCACAGCGCGAGCCGGCCCAGGAACGGCGAGGCGTCGAGGTTGGTGACGTGGGCCTGCAGCGGCGCGTCCTCGTCGTACGCGGGCGCGGGGATGGTGTCCAGCAGCGTGCGGAACAGCGGCTCCAGGTTGCTGCTGTCGTCCGGGACGGCGCCGTCGGCGGGCTGGGTCAGCGAGGCGATGCCGTCGCGGGCGCAGGCGTAGACGATCGGGAAGTCGATCTGCTCCTCGTCGGCGTCCAGGTCGAGGAACAGCTCGTACGTGTCGTCCACGACCTCCTTGATCCGGGCGTCCGGACGGTCCACCTTGTTGATCACCAGGATGATCGGCAGCCGGGCGCGCAGCGCCTTGCGGAGCACGAACCGGGTCTGCGGCAGGGGGCCTTCGCTGGCGTCGACGAGCAGCACCACACCGTCGACCATGGTCAGGCCGCGCTCGACCTCGCCGCCGAAGTCGGCGTGACCGGGGGTGTCGATGATGTTGATGGTGACGGGCTCCGAGCCGTCCGCCGGCATGTACCGCACGCCGGTGTTCTTGGCGAGGATGGTGATGCCCTTCTCGCGCTCGAGGTCCATCGAGTCCATGACCCGCTCGGTGGTCTCACCACGGGCGCCGTAGGCGCCGGCCTGCCGCAACATGGCGTCGACCAGGGTCGTCTTGCCGTGGTCGACGTGGGCGATGATGGCGACGTTGCGGAGGTCGGTGCGTAGCTGCATACCCTCCATACTCCTGTCTGCGGTTGCCGGGGCACGCCTCGGGGTCACCCCGAGACAACCCGGATCTGCGTCGAAAGTGCTGTGCCGACCGTTCCAGCGACTGGCATGCTGACACCCGTGCGGGGTGCCCGATGCCTGACCTGCTGAGCTGGCTGCAGGAGCTGCCGCCCCTGCTGATCTACGTGGCCGCCGCGGCGATCGTCGCGGCGGAGACCGCGGTGATCGTCGGGCTGCTGATGCCCGGCGAGGCGACCCTGCTTCTGGTCGGCTTCCTAGCGTACGCGGGGACGCTGCGCCTCGCGCCCGTGCTGGTGGCGATGACCGCCGCCGCCGTGATCGGAGACACACTCGCGTGGCGGGCCGGCCGCCGCTACGGCCCCCGTCTGCGTGCCTCCGGGGTGGGTGCCCGGATCGGCGCGCACCGGTGGCGGCGGGCCGACTCGCTGCTGGAGCGCCTCGGCGGCCGGGGTGTGCTCGCGGCCCGCTGGATCGCGTTCGCCCGCACGCTGGCGCCCCGGCTCGCCGGGTCGGCCGGGATGCCGTACCGGCGGTTCGCGCCGTGGAACCTGGCCGGGGTGGCGAGCTGGGTCGGCGCCTCGGTGCTCGCCGGCTACCTCGCCGGTGAGTCGTACGAGCGGGTGTCGAAGCTGCTCGGCCGGGCCACCGGCGCGGTGCTGGTCCTGCTGCTGTGCCTGCTCGCCGTGGTGCTGGCCGGCCGCTGGCTGGGCCGCAACCCGGACCCGGTACGCGCGCTGGCCGCACGGGCCGCCGCGTTGCCGCCGCTGCGCTGGCTGCGGGCCCGGTACGGGGTGCTGTTCTTCCTGGTCGCCATGCGGGTCGGCCCGGCCTGGACGCTGCTGTTCAACCTGGCGCTGGGGCTGGCGCTGCTGTTCGTCGCCGGGCTGGCCGTGGCGGTCCTGCTGGAGGCGGTGGTCGCGCAGAGCGGGCTGTACGTCCTCGACGGGCTGGTCGCCGGCTGGTTCGCCGCCCGGCGTACCCCCGGGGTGGACGACACGGCGCTGCTGGCGGTGTCGGTGTTGCGCGGCTGGGTGCTGATCGCCGCGGTGGCGGTGGTGGCCGCCGTGGTCGCCCGGCGCGGCCGGGCCTGGCGGGCGGACCCGCTCGGGGTGCTGGGGACCGTCGGGGCGGCCGTGCCGCTGGTGTTGCTCGTCGTCGTCGCGGACCTGACCGGCCCGGGCGGCCCGGACCGCCCCGGTGACCTGTTCCCGACGCAGAACGCGGTGGTGACCGCGAGCTTCGGCACGCTCGCCTGGCTGCTGTCGCGCGGCGCCCGCTGGCCGGTGGGCGCGGCGGTCTGGACGGTCGCGTCGGCGGGCGTGGTGACTGTCACCGGCGCGCGGCTCTACCTGGGCTTCAGCACGGCGAGCGGCACCGTTACCGCGGTCCTGCTGGGCGTCGCCTGGACCACCGTGTTCGTGGTGGCGTGGGCGACCCGGGACCGCCTGGCCGACCGGGACGAGCGACCGGCCGGCGCGGTGGCGGGGGAGTCGCCGCCCCGGCCCCGGCGGCGCCGGTCCGCGTTCCGGGTACCCCCCGGACCTGTCGATCCTTGCTAGGGTGCGCCGACGGGGGACTACGGGGAGGTCCGATGCGGCGAGGACTCGGCCGGTGGGCCGTGACAGTGGTGGCACTGGTCGCGGCGGCCACGCTCACGGCGTGCGGCGAGGAGGAACGGCCGGTCCGGGAGGTCGCTGCGGACCTGCCCACTGCGGCCCCGGCGGACCAGCCGCAGGAGGCGCCCGCCGACGCGCCGAGCGAGGAGCCACCGGCGGTCGCGGCGATGGGCGGACGGCCCAGCCCGAGCGCGTCGGCGAAACCGAAGCCGCGGGCGAAGCCGTCCCGCACGTCGACGGCGCCGCTGGCCCGGCCGAAGCCGCCGACCGAGACCCAGGTGCCACCGGCGCCGCCGAAGCCGGCCGACGACGGCTGCAAGCCGAGCTACCGGGGCACCAAGGCCAGCCAGAGCCAGGTGAAGGCGGCGCTCGCCGACGCCGCGGCGCGGACCTACTGGCCGACCTCGGCGCCGGACATCCGCATCCCGTCGGCGCTGCTGAAGGCCACCGCCTGGCAGGAGAGCGGGTGGCAGTCCAACATCATCGCCTGTGACGGCGGGGTCGGGCTGATGCAGGTCATGCCGGCCACGGCGGAGTGGATGAACCAGCGGTTCGGCCAGTCGTACGACATCGACGCCTACCGGGACAACGCCTACCTGGGCGGCACCTACCTGGCCTGGCTGACCAAGTACATCGGCGACATGTACTTCGAGTCCGACTACCGGCTCGACGCCTCGCTGTGCACCAGCGAGCTGAACTCCTGCCTGCTCAACGCCGTGATCGCGGCCTACAACTACGGGCACGGCGCGGTGGCGCGGGAGGATCAGCCGCTGACCATCCCCAACCCGCAGTACGTGCGCAACGTGCGGGCGCTGATGACCGAGTGCGAGTGCCTGAGCTTCTGAGCGAACCGACGAACGGGCGACCGGACGAACGGGCGGGGGCCGGCGTACGCGCCGGCCCCCGCCCGTCCGGTCAGTCCCGCGCGGCGACCGGCTCGGCCGGCGTCGTGGCGGGCGCGTCGGCGTCCCGCTTGATCCGTCCCGGCCACCAGAACCGGTCACCGAGCAGGAACGCCAGCGCCGGCACCAGCACCGTCCGGACCAGCAGCGTGTCCAGCAGCACACCGATGCAGACGATGATGCCGATCTGGGTGAGCGTGATCAGCGGCAGCACGCCGAGCACCGCGAACACCGCGGCCAGCAGGATGCCGGCGCTGGTGATCACGCCGCCGGTGACCCGCAGCGCCGACAGCATCCCGTCGCGGGTGCCGGTGCGCCGGGCGTCCTCCCGGGCCCGGGTGACCAGGAAGATGTTGTAGTCGACGCCGAGCGCCACCAGGAACACGAACGCGAGCAGCAGCACCCCGCTGTCCAGCGCCGGGAAGTCCAGCACGTGGTCGAAGAGCAGCCAGGCCGCGCCGAGGCTGGCGAAGAACGAGGCGATGACTGTCAGCACCAGCAGCAGCGGCGCCAGGAGCCCGCGCAGCAGCAGCACCAGCACCGCGCCGACCAGCAGCAGGATCAGCGGCAGGATCAGCTTGAGGTCCTTGGTGTTCGCCTCGTTCGAGTCGTACGTCGCGGCGACCGAACCACCGACCAGGGCACCGCCGGGGGCGTCCGCTCCGTCCACGGCGGGCGGTGCCGAGTCCGGTACGGCGGCCACGGCGTCGCGCAGCGCCACCACGGCCCGGTCGGAGGCGGCGCTGCCCGGCTCGGCGGTGAGCACCACGTCGATCTGGGCGACCCGGTCCCCGGCGGCGCCGGGCCGGGCCGAGGCGACCCCGTCGACGCCGCCCGCCGCGGCCAGGACGGCCTGAGCGGCCTGCGGGGTGGTGAGCACCGCGACCGGCTGGGTGCTGCCGGCCGGGAACGCCCGGGCGAGCGTCTCGGCTCCGGCGACCGCCTCGGGCTTCTCGCTGAACTGCTCGGTCTCGGACAGCCCGGTGCGGATGCCCAGGCCGCCGAGGGCGAGGCCGGCGAGCAGCAGGACGGCGAGCGCGGCGACCGGCAGCGGCCGGCGGACCACCATCTCGCCGAGACGGCCCCAGATCCGGCCCTCGCGGGCGGCGCTGCCGACGCGGGGGACGAACGGCCAGAACAGGCCCCGGCCGAACAGCAGCAGGGCGGCGGGGAGCACGAAAAGGGCGGAGAGCATGGCGAGGATCACACCGGTGGCGCAGGCCAGGGCGAGCGCCCGGTTGGTCTCCTGCTCGGACAGCAGCAGCGTGAGCACGCCGAGGACGACGGTGCTGCCACTGGCCAGGATCGGCTCGGCGGTGCGGCGCAGCGCCGAGCGCATGGCGGCGAACCGGTCCTCCTCGCGGCGCAGCTCCTCCCGGTAGCGGGCGATGAGCAGCAGCGCGTAGTTGGTGGCGGCACCGAACACCAGCACACTGGCGATGCCCGTGACCTGCCCGCTGGGCAGGTAGATGCCGAAGGCCGGGACGAGGGACTCCACCACGCGCAGCGTGATCTGCTCGGTTGCGCCGACGACCAGCAGAGGCACCAGCCACAGGAACGGGCTGCGGTAGGTGACGAGCAGCAGCACCGCCACCACGGCGGCGGTGACCAGCAGCAGCGTGGTGTCCGCGCCCTGGAACACCTTGCCCAGGTCCGCGGTGAACGCCGGGCCGCCGGTGACCTCGACGGTCAGCTCGCCGGGCAGGTCACCGACCGCCTCGCGGAGCTTCTCCACCTCGTCGACCACCGCCGACGGGCCGCCCTCGGTGGACAGCGGCACCGCGACCAGCGCCACAGTGCCGTCCGGGGAGACCTGGGCGGGGGAGACCCGGCCGCCGGCGGCGAGCGAGTTCAACTCGCCGCCGAGGCCGTCGAGCACGCTGCGGTCGGCCCCGCTCAGCGGAGCCCGGTCGGCGCGGCTGACCACCACCAGGGCGGTCTGGGCGTCCTTGGAGGGCAACTGCTCCTGGAGCCGCTCGACCTGTGTCGACTGCCACTCCACGGACAGGCCGGTGTCGGAGACGGGCGCCGGATTGTCCGGCTTCGGAAGCCCGAAGGCGACCACGCCGACGACGAGTGCGGCGGCCAGCGTGAGCCAGGCGGCCAGCCGGCCCCGGACGACGCGGGTGAACAGAGACATCTGATGCCCTCACATATTGGTCGCGGGGGATTCTCTCTAAACGAGTATCTTGATGAGCGAGATTATCCGGGGTGGTTCTATGCTGCAACCGGAACTGTTCGACAGGGGGGGTGGCGGCAAGCGGTGGCGGCGCACAGGATGTACCGGCGACGCGACGACCCGCGCGGTCGCATGGTCGCCGACATCACAAACGACCTGCGCCGCTACTCGGTCGACGCGCAGCACATCGGGCACGCGTTCGCCGGGCTGCACGGGCTCAACGCCACCGACCTGTACGCCCTGATCGCGGTCATGGAGGCCGAGCTGGTGGGCGACCCGATCACCCCCGGCCGTCTCGGCGAGGCGCTCAACCTCTCCTCCGGCTCCGTGACCGCGCTCGTCGACCGGCTGGAGCGCGGCGGCCACATCCGGCGCGACCGGGACACCGCCGACCGCCGCAAGATCCTCCTGCACTACGCCGACCGGGGCGCCACGCTGGCGCAGAGCTTCTTCGGGCCGCTCGGCCGCCGTACCGACGAGGTGATGGAACGCTTCAGCGACGACGAGCTGGCCGTGGTGCACCGGTTCATGGCCGAGATGGTGCACTCCATGCGTACCCACCGGGACGAGATCCGCGCCGCGCCCCGCCGTGGCGCCGGGTCCGGAGACGCCTGATCGTGCGGCTCGCCACCCGGGCGGCCACCGCGGCGCTGCGACTGCCCGCCGCCCGCACCGGGCGGGTCACCGTCACCCGGGACATCCCGGTCCGGGTACGCGACGGAGTGACGCTGCGCACCGACCACTACGCGCCCGGCCTGCCCGCCGCGCCGTGCGTGCTGATCCGCACCCCGTACGGGCGCGGCGGACCGGTCCGGCTGCTGGGCCGCCTGATCGCCGAGCGGGGTTTCCACGTGGTGATCCAGTCGTGCCGCGGCACGTTCGGCTCCGGCGGCGAGTTCGCGCCGCTGGTGCACGAGCGCGACGACGGTCTCGACACGCTCGACTGGCTGCGCCGCCAGCGGTGGTGGACCGGCGCGTTCGGCATGTTCGGCGCCAGCTACCAGGGCTTCGTGCAGTGGGCGCTCGCCGCCGAGGCGGGCGACGAGCTGCGCGCGATGGTCGCCGTGGTGACCGCTTCGGGCACCCGCGACTCGACGTACGCGGGGGAGTCGTTCGCCCTCGACACGGTGCTCACGTGGGCCGAGCTGCTCCAGGCGCAGACCGTGCCCTGGCTGGCCCGGCAGTGGGAACTCAAGCGCGGCCAGCCCCGCCTCGCCCGGGCCCTGGCGCATCTGCCGCTGGCCGAGGCCGACCGGGTCGCCACCGGCGTCACGGTGCCGTTCTTCCAGGAGTGGCTGCGCCACCACACGCCCGGCGCCGACTACTGGCGTACCCGGGTCTTCGGCGACCGGATCACCGAGGTCCGCGCCCCGGTGGCGATGGTCAGCGGCTGGCAGGACATCTTCCTGCCGGCCCAGCTCGACGACTACGCCCGCCTGCGGGCCGCCGGGACGCGTACCCGCCTGGTCGTCGGGCCGTGGACGCACGGCAGCCCGGGGCTGCTCCTGGCGTCGCTGCGGGAGGGCCTGGACTGGCTCGACACCCACCTGGCCGGGCGGCCCGGGCCGGACCGCGCGCCGGTGCGGGTGCACGTCGGCGGCGACGGCGGCGGCTGGCGCGACCTGCCGGACTGGCCGCCACCGGCCACCCCCGCGCGATGGCATCTGCGATCCGCCGGCGGGCTGGCCCCGGAACCGCAGGAGCACGGCGCACCGGACCGGATCTGGTACGACCCGGCCGACCCCACCCCGTCGCTCGGCGGCCCGCTGCTGGTGGCCCAGCGGGCCGGCGCGGTGGACAACCGGCCGGTCGAGGCGCGCCCGGACGTGCTGACCTACACCACTGAGCGGTTACGTGAGCCGGTCGAGGTGGCCGGGCCGGTACGCGCCGAGATCCACCTGCGCAGCGAACTGTCGTACCTGGACGTGTTCGTGCGTCTGTGCGACGTGGACCGGCGCGGGCGCTCGTGGAACGTCTGCGACGGCCTGGTCCGCGTCGAGCCAGGCCGGTTCCCGCGCGATCCGTCCGGCGTGGTCACCGTGCCGGTCACGCTCTGGCCCACGGCGTACCGATTCGCGCCCGGGCACCGGCTGCGCGTGCAGGTCTCCGGCGGCGCTCACCCGCGATACGCGCGCAATCCCGGCACCGGTGAGCCGCTCGGCACCGCCGTGACCCTCCGTGCTGGATGGCGGGAGATCCTCCACGATCGCGAGCATCCCTCGGCACTGGTGCTGCCGCTCGTTCCGGCACCGTCCACAGCGGGCTGATAGTTCAAAAAACCGCTTCTGAGCTGGGCACTTCTGCCTAACCGTGGTTAAGCTCGGAGCAAGTGCCCGGTGCCGTGCAGTTATCCGGCGGGGCGCGTCCGCGGATCGCATGTCATCACGCGGTGTGATTTTCGTGCCCTCGCCGGTCATCGATCGGAAGGGGATCTGTCATGACGTCGGCCCCGGCGAACCTGCTGGCCGTCCGGAATCTCTTACTCACCTACCTCAACGTCGACAAGAACGCCGTACGCGCCGACGACCTGGAGCCGGCGGAGGTCGGCATCGTCGGAGACGTCAACCACCGCGGCGGCTACCACTGCGGCTCCGACCGGGTCGTCACGAACGACTACTCGGTGGTGGAGTCCAACCGGGACCGGTCGGGGCTCACGCTGTACGCGTCGGCGCTGGACGTCGGCACGTTCTCCGTCCGCTCCGGTGGCGGCACGCACAATCTGCGGACGTTCTCCACCTGGATGGTGGCGCAGTGCGTGGCGAACGCCGCGGACACCCGGGACATCCGGGAGGTCATCTACTCGCCGGACGGGCGGACCGTACGCCGCTGGGACCGGCTGGGACGGCGCACCGGCGGCGACAGCAGCCACCTGTTCCACACCCACTTCAGCTTCTTCCGCGACTCCACGAAGGCGGGCCGGGACCAGACCCCGCTGTTCCGCCGCTATCTGACCGCGATCGGGATGATCGCCATCGCGAAACCGGAGGACGACATGGAACAGACCGACAAGCTCATCCGCGACACCGGCGCCAAGAACCGTACCGTCGGCGACGTCCTGGCCGACCTGCAGAACCTGCGCAACTGGCTCATCTCGCCGGCAAACACCACCGGGCTGGTCAATCCGCCGATGGCGAACTCGCCGTTGCAGCAGATGCTGGCGATGCTGCGCGCCTGGCCGGCGCTGGTGGCGCAGGTGAACGAACTGTCCGGCAAGGACTTCACCGACGAGGAGCAGATCGTCTCCGGGGTGCTGGCCGGGCTGCCGCCGGAGAAGATCGCCGAGGCCATCCCGCCGCAGATCGCCCGGGACGTCGCCGACGAACTGTCCCGGCGGCTGACCGCCTGACCGCCCGGCGCCGCGACCGTCGCGTCGCGGCGCCGCGGTCCGGGCAATTCGGCAAGAGCTGTTGCGCAACAGCTCTTGCGAATGCCAGACTCGCCGCATGGAACCCACCGTCCGGCAGGTCACCGACTCGCGGGTGCTCGCCGCGCTCGCCCACCCCCTGCGCCGCCGGCTCATGGACGTCCTCAAGGTGTACGGCCCGTGCACCGTCGGCATGCTCGCCGAGCACACCGGCCAGGCGCCCGCGAACGTCAGCCACCACCTCAAGGTGCTCGCCGCCGCCGACCTGCTGGTCGAGGCGCCCGAGCTGGCCCGCGACCGCCGGGAACGCTGGTGGCGGCTGCGCGACCGCGGGGTGCGCTGGTCCAACAGCGACTTCGACGACGACCCGGCGGCCCGGCTGGTGGCCGACGCGGCCAGCTCGCTCAACCTGGAGCGGCACGCCGAGCTGGTCCGCGCCTGGCACGCCGCCTCCGACGAGGCCCACGCCGCGTGGGGCGAGGGGCCGTTCAGCACCGACAAGTGGCTGCACCTGACCCCCGACGAGCTGGCCGAACTCAGCCGCGAGGTGATCGCGCTGTTCGCCAGGTGGGCCGACCGGCCGGTGCCCGAGGACGGGCAGCGCCGCGAGCCGGTCTTCGTGTTCGCCCACGGCGTGCCGGGCCGGCCGTGACCGCTCCCGCGCGCACCTCCGGGCCGGTCGAGGTGCCGCCCGCCCGGCTGTCCCGGCACCGCGACTTCCGGCTGCTCTGGACCGGTCACACGGTCAGCGCCGTGGGCAGCAACATGACCGCTGTGGCGCTGCCGCTGGTCGCGGTCGCGGTGCTCGACGCGACCACGTTCCAGGTGGCGGTGCTCACCGCCGCGGCCTGGCTGCCGTGGCTGCTCGCCGGCCTGCCGGTCGGGGCGTGGGTCGACCGGGTCCGCCGCCGGCCCGTGATGATCGCCGCCGACCTCGCCGCCGCGGCGCTGTTCGCGAGCGTGCCGGTGGCCGCCCTGGCCGGGCTGCTCACCGTCGGGCACCTGCTGATCGTGGCGCTCGGCGCCGGCCTGGCCCGGGTCTTCTTCGAGACCGCCGACCAGGTCTACCTGCCCACGCTGCTGCGTCCCGAGCAGGTGCCCGAGGCCAACGCGCGGCTGCACGCCACCCAGACGGCGAGCTACCTGGTCGGGCCGGGACTGGCCGGTCTGGTCGCCCAGCTTGTCGGCGCGGTGACCGCGGTGGCGCTGGACGCGTTCAGCTTCCTGCTGTCCGCGCTGTGCCTGCGTCGCATCCGTGCCTCCGAACCCCGCCCGCACCGTCCGGCCGGGTCGACGTCGCTGCGCCGCGAGGTCGCCGCCGGGCTGCGGTTCGTCGTCCGCGACCCGTACCTGCGGGTTCTGACGGTCTTCGGGGCGGCGAGCAACATCGGCCTCACCGGCTACCAGGCGGTGCTCGTGGTGTTCCTGGTCCGCTCGGCCGACCTTCCGGCGGGCCTCGTCGGCCTCCTGATCGGACTCGCCAGCCTCGGGGGCGTGATCGGCGCCGCGCTCGCCGCGCGCCTGTCCCGCCGGCTCGGCAGCGCCCGTACGCTGCTGGTCGCCGGCGTCCTGACCGGCCCGCCCGCGCTGCTCATCCCGCTCGCCGGACCCGGCGCGCGCACCGGCTGGCTGGTGCTCGGCGGGGTGCTGGTGAGCCTCGGCGTCGCCGTCGGCAACGTGGTGAAGGGCAGCTTCCGGCAGACGTACACGCCGCACCGGCTGCTCGGCCGGGTGACGGTGAGCATGCATCTGCTCAACTACGGCACCATTCCGCTGGCCGCTCTGCTCGCCGGGGCGCTGGGCGCGGTCTGGGGGCCGGGCGGCGCGATCCGGGCGATGACCGCCTGGCTGGCGCTGACCCCGCTGATCCTGCTGGCCGGGCCACTACGGAAACGGCGCGACCTGCCGGCCGCGCCGTCCTGAGGATGCACTGCGGCGGCGGTCGGATCCCGACCGCCGCCACCGGCACGCGTTACATCGGACGGACGTTGTCCGCCTGCGGGCCCTTCTGGCCCTGGGTCACCTCGAACTCGACCTTCTGGCCCTCGTTCAGCTCGCGGTAGCCACTGCTCTGGATGGCCGAGTAGTGGACGAACACGTCCGGGCCTCCGCCGTCCTGCTCGATGAAGCCGAAGCCCTTTTCCGAGTTGAACCACTTGACCGTGCCGGTTGCCATGCGTCTCTCCCTGTTCCAATGCGGGCGAGCATCGGCTCCGCGGCCGGTGATCGCCCTGTACCACCCCGACAGTAACCGTCCGGACCGGAATCCGCTGCCGGAAGCGCGCGGCGCGCCCGTGAATACGTGCGGGACCGGAAAAAGACCCCGCCGCCGGGCGGGGCGCGGCATGCTTGCCCCGATGAGCAGGCAGACGGCTCTGGCCGACCTGGAGCAGGAGATCGCGGCGCCCGGCGCGGGGCCGGACCGCCTGCGCCTGGTCGGTACGCCGTTCGTGCCGGAGGTGCGTCTGCACCTGGCCGAGGACGCCATCCTGTGGTGGGCCCGGATGGAGGCCGCCGCCGGGCGGTCGCTGCCGCCGCCGTACTGGGCGTCGGTGTGGGCCGGTGGGCAGGCGCTCGCCCGGCACCTGCTGGACCACCCGGAGCTGGCCGCCGGGCGACGGGTGCTCGACCTGGGCGCCGGATCGGGGCTGGTCGCCATCGCCGCCGCGCTCGCCGGCGCCGACGAGGTGGTCGCCAACGACATCGACCCGTACGCGGTGGCGGCGGTCACCGTCAACGCGCGGGCCAACCGGGTCCGGGTGACGGCCGACGGCGCCGACCTGCTCGACGGGGTGGCGGGCGCCGACCTGCTGGTGGCAGGGGACGCGCTCTACGACGCGGGCCTGGCCGCCCGGGTCCTGCCGTACCTGCGGCGCTGCGCCGCACACGGCGTACAGGTGCTGGTCGGCGACCCGGACCGGGGCCACCTGCCGCCGGACGGGCTGGAACTGGTGGCCAGCTATCCGGTGCCGACCACGGAACCCTACGTCGACTCCCCGGTACGCCGGGTGCAGGTGCTCCGCCCCCGCTGACCCGCCTGACCCTAGGGGTCTCCCCGGCCGGGTGTCGGGGACCACTGGGGGATCATGCCCGATGTGCCGGCGTGCCCCCGCCGCATAGCGTGCAGCTCATGAACGAACTCGTGGCCGCCGCCGGTGAGCTGCCCACCACCCTGCTGATGGGGCTGCTCGGCGTGGTCATGCTCGCCGACGCCGTACCCCTGATCGGGGTGCTGGTGCCCGGCGACGCCGCGGTCCTCGCGGCGGTCGGCGCGGGTCGTCCGGCCGGTGGGGCGTTCACCGTCGCGGCGGTGGTCGCGGGCTGCCTGGCCGGCTGGTCGCTGAGCTTCTTCGCCGGCCGGCGCTGGGGCGGGCGGCTGCGGGACAGCCGGGTGGGCGGCTGGATCGGCGAGTCCCGCTGGGCCGCCGCCGAGACGCTGCTGCACCGCGGCGGCGGACGGATCGTGCTGGTGGCGCCGTTCCTGCCGGTGTTCAACGCGTTGCTGCCGCTGGCCGCGGGCGGGCTGCGGATGTCGTACCGGCGGTTCCTGGTCTGCGCGGCGGCCGGAGCCACCGCCTGGGCGGGGCTCTACGTGGCGCTGGGGCTCGCCGCACGGGCACTGACCGGCCTGCTGCCCGCGGCGCTGAACCCCACGGTGCTGACCATGGCGGTCGGGCTGCTGCTGGCCGGCCCGGTGCTGCTCGCCACCCGGCGGCGGCTGCGGGCGGTCACCGGCTGACCGCGCCCGGCCCGGCCGTCACGGGGGAGGCCGGACCGGGCGTGCTCACCAGCCGCGTGCGCGCCACTGCGGCACCGCGGGCCGCTCGGCGCCGATGGTGCTGTCCTTGCCGTGGCCCGGGTAGAACCAGGTGTCGTCCGGCAGCCGGTCGAAGAGCTTGGCCTCGACGTCGTCGATGAGCCGGCCGAAGCGCTCCGGGTCCTGGTCCGTGTTGCCCACGCCGCCCGGAAAAAGTGAGTCACCGGTGAAGAGGTGCGGGGTGCCGGCCGGGTCGCGGTAGAGCAGCGCGATCGAGCCCGGCGTGTGCCCGCGCAGGTGGATGACCTCCAGCGCGCAGTCGCCGACCGGCACCGTGTCGCCGTCGGCGAGCCGCTCGGCGGAGATGGGCAGACCCTCGGCGTCGTCGGCGTGGACCAGCGCGCGCGCCCCGGTCTTGGCCACCACCTCCTCCAGCGCGACCCAGTGGTCCATGTGCTGGTGGGTGGTCACCACGGCGGCCAGCCCGCCGTCGCCGGCCAGCTCCAGCAGGCGCGGCGCCTCGTTCGCGGCGTCGATGAGCACCTGCTCGCCGGTGGCGTTGCAGCGCAGCAGATAGGCGTTGTTGTCCATCGGGCCCACCGACAGCTTGGTGACGGTGAGCCGGTCGAGCTCGCGCACGGCCGGCGGACCGCCGGGCGTGACGTCTCCGGTGTAGGTCATGACGATGTTCAGATCCATTCCGGTGGGTTCGGCAGAGGACCGTCGGGTTCGACGGTGAGCAGCTCGCCCGCGCCCCGGCCGGTGAGCCAGGCGGCGAGTTCCGGCGCGGGGCCGGTGACCGTGGGCGCCCCCTCGGGGTCACCCACGACGAGTTCGGACGCCGCGCCGTCGAAACGCAGCACCATGGCCGGCGCGGCCGGGTTACCGGCCAGCCCGGTCACCACCTCGTGCAGCAGCCGCTGGGCGAACGCGTCCGGCCAGTCCGCGGGCCGGTAACCGGCCGCCAGGTCGACGTGGTGCACCTCGACCTCGCGCAGCCTGCCCCAGACCAGCATCGCCGCCGGCCAGGGGCCGCGCCGGGTCTGCACCGTGGCGCCCCACGCGTCGGCGGGCATCGCCGCGACCGCCGCGTCGAAGCGCTGGCCGCTGCGGCGCAGGTCGTCCAGCAGGTCGGCCGGGCCGCGCCCGGCGCCGGCGTCGATGTCGTCGGCGCGGGCCTGCGCCGAGGCGTACATCGGGATCTCCTCGCCGGTGCGCGCCGAGGTGAGCAGGTTGACGAACCCGTCGGCGTTGCGGGCCAGGTGGGTGAGCACGTGCGCGCGGGACCAGCCCGGCAGCAGGGAGGGCGCCGCGACGTCCGCGGCGGTCAGGCCGGACACGGTACGCAGCAGCCGGTCGTTCGCCTCGGCCAGCGGGCCGGTCAGCAGCAGGGGGTCGGCGGTCATCGCGTTCTCACCCGTCCGACCCTAGCGGGCCGGACCGGGCCGTGCCCGGGGGGAAATCGCTTTCGGCGCGTCGGCGGGACACCTACCGTCGGGGCCGACGACATCGGACCGGCGCCGCACGCGCCAGGCGTCCACGTCGTCGCGAACGCGGCACCGGGAGTCGGAGGGGAGGTGGTGTGCATGCCGGTCGCAGCGCGTGTGTTCCGCCGTATCTCCCCTCGACACCGATGAGGACACCATGACTCTCGATCTGACCGCCCTCGGCTGGGACGCCGGCTGGGCGGACCGTCTCGACCGGCGCGCCGGCCACCGTCCCGGGCGGGTCGCCCGGGTGGACCGGGGCGTCTGCACCGTGCTGTGCCCGCAAGGGCCGGTGCGGGCCAGCCTCGGCGGCGGCGTGCTGTCCGCCGCCGCCCGCGACCTGACCGCGCTGCCCTGCGCGGGTGACTGGGTGCTGCTGTCCACCTGGCCGGACGGCCCGGTCACGGTGGAGGTGGTGCTGCCGCGGCGTACCGCGCTGGTGCGGCGCACCGCGGGCAAGGACTCCAGCGGCCAGGTGCTGGCCGCCAACCTCGACGCCGCCGCGGTGGTCGAGCCGGTGCACCCGGAACCGGACGCCGCGCGGATCGAACGGCTGCTCTCCCTGGCGCACGAATCCGGGGCGGAGCCGCTCGTCGTGCTCACCAAGGCCGACCTGGCCGCCGACCCGGCGGCGGTGGCCCGGCAACTGGCCGACCTCGCGCCGGGGGTGCCGGTGCTGCCGGTCAGCGCCGAGCGGGGCACCGGCCTGGCGCCGCTGCGCCGGCACGTCGCCCCGGGCCGCACGCTCGGCCTGCTCGGCCCCTCCGGGGCCGGCAAGTCGAGCCTGGTCAACGCGCTGGCCGGGGCGGACGTGATGCGCACCCAGGCGATCCGCCGGGTCGACGGCAAGGGCCGGCACACCACCACCTGGCGGTCGCTGGTGCCGCTGCCGGGTGGGGGAGCGGTGCTGGACACCCCCGGGGTACGGGCGGTCGGCCTGCTCGACGGCGCGGCCGGGCTGGACCGGGCGTTCGCCGACATCACCGAGCTGGCCGCCGGCTGCCGGTACGCCGACTGTGCCCACGACGCCGAGCCGGGCTGCGCGGTGCGGGCCGCGCTGGACGACGGCGAGCTGCCGGTGCGCCGCTGGGAGAGCTGGCGGCGGCTGCAGCGGGAGATCGAGCACGAGGGCGGTCGCCGCGCGGCCCGGCTGGCGGCCGAACGGCGGGGAGGATGGCGGGCCGGTCGGCGACGCACCGGACGTCCGGCGACTCCGCCCGCTCCCGGGGCATTCTGAGCCGGCCCGGGCCGGTCGGGTGGACCTGCGTGGTTCGCGCCCGACCGGCCTGAGCTGGGGGAATGTTCGCGCGACGGAAGTTGTCATACGTCGGGGCTAGAGTTGCCGGGGCGTCTTCTCTGCGCCCCCGACAACCTGTGAAAACCACCCAGACCCGGCGTCTGGTGCACAGATCCGCCTCATATTCTTCTTCCGGGAGCACACGCACCGTGGCCGACCGACTGATCATCCGTGGCGCGCGCGAGCACAACCTGCGTGACGTCAGTCTCGACCTGCCCCGGGACGCCCTGATCGTCTTCACCGGGCTCTCCGGTTCGGGCAAGTCGAGCCTGGCGTTCGACACCATCTTCGCCGAGGGGCAGCGCCGCTACGTCGAGTCGCTGTCGTCGTACGCCCGGCAGTTCCTCGGCCAGATGGACAAGCCCGACGTCGACTTCATCGAGGGCCTCAGTCCCGCCGTCTCCATCGACCAGAAGTCCACCTCGCGCAACCCCCGCTCCACCGTCGGCACCATCACCGAGGTCTACGACTACCTCCGCCTGCTGTTCGCCCGCATCGGCGAGCCGCACTGCCCGATCTGCGGCGAGCGGATCTCCAAGCAGAGCCCGCAGCAGATCGTCGACCGGGTCCTGGCCATGGCCGAGGGCACCCGGTTCATGGTGCTCGCGCCGGTGGTGCGCGGCCGGAAGGGCGAGTACGTCGACCTGTTCGCCGAGCTCCAGGCCAAGGGCTACGCCCGGGCCCGGGTCGACGGCGTGGTGCACCCGCTGACCGAGCCGCCGAAGCTCAAGAAGCAGGAGAAGCACACCATCGAGGTGGTGATCGACCGGCTCAGCGTCAAGCCCAGCGCCAAGCAGCGGCTGACCGACTCGGTCGAGGCCGCGCTCGGTCTCTCCGGCGGCCTGGTGCTGCTCGACTTCGTCGACCTGCCGGAGGACGACCCGGCCCGGGAACGCCGCTACTCCGAGCACCTGGCCTGCCCGAACGACCACCCGCTCGCGATCGAGGACCTGGAACCCCGGGTCTTCTCCTTCAACGCCCCGTACGGCGCCTGCCCGGAGTGCACCGGCCTCGGCACCAAGAAGGAGGTCGACCCGGAGCTGGTCATCCCCGACCCGGAGCGCACGCTGCGCGAGGGTGCGATTCAGCCCTGGGCCACCGGGCACAACCTCGAATACTTCCTGCGGCTGCTGGAGGCGCTCGGCGAGGCCGAGCACTTCGACATCGACACCCCGTGGCGGGCGCTGCCGTCGCGGGCGCAGAAGACGATCCTGCACGGCTCCGACGACCAGGTGCACGTGCGCTACCGCAACAAGTACGGCCGCGAGCGCTCCTACTACACCGGCTTCGAGGGTGTGGTGCAGTGGATCGAGCGTCGGCACACCGACACCGAGTCGGAGTGGTCCCGGGACAAGTACGAGGGTTACATGCGGGACGTGCCCTGCGCGGCCTGCGGCGGCACCCGGCTCAAGCCGGAGGTGCTCGCGGTCACCCTGGCCGGCAAGAGCATCGCCGAGGTCTGCAACCTCTCCGTCGGCGAGGCGGCCGACCTGCTCGCCGGCATCGAGCTGACCGACCGGCAGAAGATGATCGCCGAGCGCGTGCTCAAGGAGATCAACGCCCGGCTGAAGTTCCTGCTCGACGTCGGTCTGGACTACCTCTCGCTGGATCGCCCGGCCGGCACGCTCTCCGGCGGTGAGGCCCAGCGCATCCGGCTGGCCACCCAGATCGGCTCCGGCCTGGTCGGCGTGCTCTACGTGCTCGACGAGCCGTCGATCGGCTTGCACCAGCGCGACAACCACCGGCTCATCGAGACGCTGCTGCGGCTGCGCGGCCTGGGCAACACGCTGATCGTGGTCGAGCACGACGAGGACACCATCCGGGTGGCGGACTGGATCGTCGACATCGGCCCGGGCGCGGGCGAGCACGGCGGCAAGATCGTGCACAGCGGGTCGGTGCCGGCGCTGCTCGACAACACCGAGTCGGTCACCGGGGCGTACCTGGCCGGGCGCAAGGCCATCCCGACGCCGGCCGGCCGCCGGCCGCAGACCCCGGGCCGCGAACTGGTGGTGCACGGCGCGCGCGAGCACAACCTGCGCAACCTCACCGTGAGCTTCCCGCTGGGCCAGCTCATCGCGGTCACCGGCGTCAGCGGCTCGGGCAAGTCGACGCTCGTCAACGACATCCTCTACACGGTGCTCGCCAACCAGATCAACGGTGCCCGGCTGGTGCCCGGCCGGCACACTCGGATCACCGGCCTGGAGAACGTGGACAAGGTCGTCGGCGTGGACCAGTCGCCGATCGGGCGGACGCCGCGCTCCAACCCGGCCACCTACACCGGCGTCTGGGACCACATCCGCAAGCTGTTCGCCGAGACCACCGAGGCCAAGGTCCGGGGGTACGGCCCGGGCCGGTTCTCGTTCAACGTCAAGGGCGGGCGCTGCGAGGCGTGCTCCGGCGACGGCACGATCAAGATCGAGATGAACTTCCTGCCGGACGTCTACGTCCCCTGCGAGGTGTGCAAGGGCGCGCGCTACAACCGCGAGACGCTCGAGGTGCACTACAAGGGCAAGACGGTCGCCGAGGTGCTGGACATGCCGATCGAGGAGGCGGCCGAGTTCTTCTCCGCCATCCCGGCCATCCACCGGCACCTCCGGACGCTCGTCGACGTCGGCCTCGGCTACGTCCGCCTCGGCCAGCCCGCGCCGACGCTGTCCGGCGGCGAGGCGCAGCGCGTCAAGCTCGCCTCCGAACTCCAGAAGCGCTCCACCGGCCGCACCGTCTACGTGCTCGACGAGCCCACCACCGGCCTGCACTTCGAGGACATCCGCAAGCTGCTGATGGTGCTGGAGGGCCTGGTCGACAAGGGCAACACGGTCATCACCATCGAGCACAACCTCGACGTGATCAAGACGGCCGACTGGCTCATCGACATGGGCCCGGAGGGCGGTCACCGGGGCGGCACCGTCATCGCCACCGGCACGCCGGAGGAGGTCGCCGAGGTGCCGGAGAGCCACACCGGGCAGTTCCTGCGGCCGATCCTCAAGCTCGACGGCGAGGCCAAGGGCGCCAAGGCGGCCACCACCCGGGCGGCGAAGGCCAACGGCAGCGCCAAGTCGCGGACCCGCAAGGTCCCCGCCGGGGCACGCTGACCGGCGTCCTTCAACGCGGCTCCCGGTTCGTTGACGCGTCAATATGAACCGTGCCGCAAGCTGGTGCGTGTTCCGCAGTAAGCCGAGAGAGAGGCCGGACATGAGTGATGATCAGGCGCTGACCCGACCGTTCACCCAGAGCCGCCGCAGTCTGCTCGCCGGAGCCGGCGCGGTGGGCGCAGCCGTGGTGCTCGCGGGCTGCGGCAGTGACGACGACGCGTCCCCCGGGGCGGCCCCGACCAGCGGCGGCCCGCCCGGCGCCACCGCGACCGGCGACGCGGGCGGCGGCGACCGGGACGGCAGCAGCGCGCTGGCGCGCACCTCGGACATCCCGGTCGGCGGCGGCGCCGTCTTCGCCAGCCAGGGTGTGGTGATCACCCAGCCCGAGGCCGGCCAGTTCAAGGCGTTCGACCCGATCTGCACGCACCAGCGCTGCCCGGTGTCGAACGTCGACGGCGGCACGATCAACTGCACCTGCCACAACAGCCGGTTCTCGATCGTCGACGGCTCGGTGAAGGGTGGCCCGGCCACCAAGCCGCTCGCGGCGAAGGAGATCAAGGTCGACGGCGACCAGATCAAGCTGGCCTGACCCGTTCCGCGCCCCCGTCGGCACGCCGTCGGCGGGGGCGCGGCGACGGTCGCGTGTCAGGGGTGCGGACTAGGCTTGACGCCGTGGCTGACCCCTCGACCTACCGTCCCGCGCCCGGCACCATCCCGGAGTCGCCAGGGGTCTACCGCTTCCGCGACGGCACCGGCCGGGTGATCTACGTCGGCAAGGCGCGCAACCTGCGCAGCCGGCTCAACTCCTACTTCGCCGACCCGGTCGGCCTGCACCAGCGCACCCGGCAGATGGTGTTCACCGCCGAGTCGGTCGACTGGATCACCGTCGCCACCGAGGTCGAGGCGCTCCAGCAGGAATACACCTGGATCAAGCAGTACGACCCCCGGTTCAACGTCCGCTACCGCGACGACAAGTCCTACCCCTATCTCGCGGTCACGCTCGACGAGGAATACCCGCGGTTGCAGGTGATGCGCGGGGTGAAGCGCAAGGGCGTGCGCTACTTCGGGCCGTACTCGCACGCCTGGGCGATCCGCGAGACGCTCGACCTGCTGCTGCGGGTCTTCCCGGCGCGGACCTGTTCGTCCGGGGTGTTCAAGCGGGCCGGCCAGGTCGGCCGGCCCTGCCTGCTCGGCTACATCGGCAAGTGCTCGGCGCCGTGCGTCGGCAGCGTCACCGCCGAACAGCACCGGGAGATCGTGGACGGCTTCTGCGACTTCATGGCCGGCCGCACCGACAGCATGGTCCGGCGGCTGGAGAAGGAGATGCTCGACGCCAGCGAGCAGCTGGAGTTCGAGCGGGCCGCCCGGCTGCGCGACGACGTCGCGGCGCTGCGCCGGGCGATGGAGAAGCAGACGGTGGTGCTCGGCGACGGCACCGACGCCGACGTGGTCGCGTTCGCCGACGACCCGCTCGAAGCCGCCGTGCAGGTCTTCCACGTGCGCGGCGGCCGGGTGCGCGGCCAGCGCGGCTGGGTGGTGGAGAAGACCGAGGAACTGACCACCGGTGACCTCGTGCACCACTTCTGCACCCAGGTGTACGGCGGCGAGCAGGGCGAGGCCGATGTGCCCCGCGAGCTGCTCGTGCCCGAGTTGCCGGGCGACGCCGAGGCGCTCGCCGACTGGCTCACCGCCCGCCGGGGCAGCCGGGTGTCGCTGCGGGTGCCGCAGCGCGGCGACAAGCGGTCGCTGCTGGAGACCGTCGAGCGCAACGCCAAGGACGCGCTGGCCCGGCACAAGCTCAAGCGGGCCGGTGACCTGACCACCCGCAGTCAGGCGCTCGACGAGATCGCCGACGCGCTCGCCATGAACACCTCACCGCTGCGCATCGAGTGCTTCGACGTGTCCCAGATCCAGGGCACCGACGTGGTCGCCAGCATGGTCGTGTTCGAGGACGGGCTGCCTCGCAAGAGCGAATACCGCCGGTTCATCGTGCGCGGCGCCACCGACGACCTGTCGGCCATGTCCGAGGTGCTGCGGCGGCGCTTCGCCCGCTACCTCGACGCCCGCGCCGAGACCGGTGAGCTGGGCGAGGAGACCGCCTCCGACCCCGACCGGCCGGGCATCGACCCGACCACCGGGCGGCCGCGCAAGTTCGCGTACCCGCCGCAGCTCGTCGTGGTCGACGGCGGCCCGCCCCAGGTCGCCGCCGCCGCGAAGGCGCTCGCCGAACTGGGCATCGACGACGTGGCGTTGTGCGGGCTGGCCAAGCGGCTGGAGGAGGTCTGGCTGCCCGACGACGAGTTCCCGGTGATCCTGCCGCGCACCTCCGAGGCGCTCTACCTGCTGCAGCGGGTCCGCGACGAGGCGCACCGGTTCGCCATCACGTTCCACAGGCAGCGGCGTTCCAAGCGGATGACCGAATCCGCGCTTGACAACATCCCCGGCCTCGGCGACGTACGCCGCAAGGCGCTGCTGCGGCACTTCGGCTCGTTGAAGCGGCTGTCGTCCGCCACCGTGGAGGAGATCACCGAGGTGCCCGGGGTGGGCAGGCGTACGGCCGAGGCGATCCTGGCCGCACTGGACGGCTCCCCAGCCGACGCCCCCACGGCCGCCCCCCGTTCCTGACCCTTCTCTTGCTCGCGCCTGCCGTCGTAGGCCCCGGCCGGTGTCCAGCGTGCGTCAACAAACGCCCGTTGTCCGGTCCGCCGGCCCGCCACCACCGTCGCTGCCGTGGGTGGAACGCCGTGGGTGTCTCCGCCCGCCTTTGACACCTACGACGTTCCAGCCACGCCTGTTCCTGATGGGCGAAACCGCCATCCCGTCCCCTGATCTTGCAGTTGGTGCCCAACAAGTGCCCGATTTGCGAGGCTTGTCGGGCGCCAAACTGCAAGATCGCCGTGCGCGTGCACCGCGCGAAGGCGCCGCCCAGCGCGCCCTGGGACCGGTGTCCGGTTTGCCGGGGTGGCGCGTTGTGGTCGGCGCCATGCTCACGGCGGAATCGGGGGTGGGGTGCAGGCGTTGTACATGGCTGACCGCCCAGGCACCAAGTCGAGCGCCGGACACCGGTCCGCCGAGGCGCCCGGATTGGTCAGGGAATCGGTCCGGCCCGGTCGTCGTTACATCCCCGAGCGACGGGCACCGCCGTCCCGGAATGACCCCGGCCCGGTGGTCGTTATATCCCCGAGCCGCGCAGAGCAGGCCCTCCGGGCCGCCCGCGTGCCGCCCGTCCGACGGGCACCCCTCAAGACTTTCCCCCTTCGCGGCACCCCCTGCCGCGCTTATCCCCCACTTCAGGGAGGCAACCATCATGGCTACCACTCTGCTGCGTAAGACCGTTCTGACCGCTGCCGGTATCGCCGCCACCACCGGAGGCATCGCCGGCCCCGCGATCGCCGCCCACGCCGCCCCGGCCGAGCGCACCGCTCAGATCACCACCGACCGTAAGGGCCACGGCGAGCGGGAACTCGACGTCCGCTACGAGGCGCAGCCCAACTTCTACTTCTGCGGCCCCGCCGCCGCCCGCAACGCCCTGTCCGTACAGGGCAAGAACATCGACGTGCACGCCATGGCCCGCGAGATGGGCACCACCGAGGCCGGCACCAACTCCATCAACGACATCACCCCGGTGTTGAACAAGGAGACCGGCGCGAAGGACGCCTACAAGTCGGTCGAGATCAGCACCCCCAAGGCCGACGACAAGCAGACCGACAAGCTTCGCGCTGACGTGGTCAAGACCGTCGACGCCGGCCGGGCCGTGGTCGCCAACATCGCCGGCACCGCCACCGACACCGACGGCAACACCCACTCCTTCGAGGGCGGCCACTACATCAGCGTCATCGGCTACCGCGACGACGGCAAGACCGTCACCATCGCCGACAGCGCCGACCCGAACACCGCCACCTACCGCATGAGCATCGACAACCTCGCCGACTGGATCGCCACCCGCGGCTACAGCACCAGCTGACCAACCGCCGCACCAACGGCTGCAGAGCAAGAGCAAGAGCAAGGCGCACGCGAAAGGGCCCGACCCCCACCACGGGGGCCGGGCCCTTTTCGCGTGCGTCAGGACTCGGCGAGCACGGCCAGGATCGCCTCGCCGTACTTGGCGAGCTTGTTCTCGCCGACCCCGTTGACCCGGGACAGCTCGGCCAGCGAGGCGGGCGGCTCGGCGGCGATCTGCCGCAGGGTCGCGTCGTGGAAGATGACGTACGCCGGGACGCCCTGCTCCTTGGCGGTGGCCGCGCGCCACGCGCGGAGCCGCTCGAAGACGGGCGCGGCGGCGGGGGACAGGTCGGCGACCACTGTGGCGGCGCCCCGGGGTTTGGCGGACCGGCCGCCCGCCGGACGTTCCGGCTCCTTGCGCAGGGTGACGGTACGGCGGCGGCCGAGCACGTCCGCGCTCGCGTCGGTCAGTGCCAGCGTGCCGTAGTCGCCCTCGACGGCGAGCAGGCCCTCGGCGAGCAGTTGCCGCACCACGCCACGCCACTCCGCCTCGCGCAGCTCGGTGCCGATGCCGAAGGTGCTGAGCGCGTCGTGGCCGTGCTGATCGATCTTGTCGGTGTGCTTGCCGAGCAGGATGTCGATGCTGTGCCCGGCACCGAACCGCTGGTTGCGTTCGCGGTCGAGCCGGTAGACGGTGGACAGCAGCTTCTGCGCGGCGACGGTACCGTCCCAGGACTCCGGCGGTTCGAGGCAGGTGTCGCAGTTGCCGCAGTCGGCCACCTCGGTCTCGCCGAAGTATTCGAGCAGCTGGGAACGGCGGCAGCGGACCGTCTCACAGAGCGCCAGCATGGCGTCCAGGTGGGCGGCGAGGTTACGCCGGTGCGCCAGGTCGCCCTCGGACGTCTCGATCATCTTGCGTTGCTGCACGACGTCCTGGAGCCCGTACGCCAGCCAGGCCGTGGACGGCAGCCCGTCGCGCCCGGCGCGGCCGGTCTCCTGGTAGTAGCCCTCCACCGACTTCGGCAGGTCCAGGTGGGCGACGAAGCGTACGTCGGGCTTGTCGATGCCCATGCCGAACGCGATGGTGGCGACCATGACCAGGCCGTCCTCGCGCAGGAACCGCTGCTGGTTGGCGGCGCGGGTCGAGGCGTCCAGCCCGGCGTGGTACGGCAGCGCGGGGATGCCGTTGGCGACCAGGAACTCGGCGGTCTTCTCCACCGAGGCGCGGGACAGGCAGTAGACGATGCCGGCGTCGCCGGGGTGCTCGTCACGCAGCAGGCTCAGCAACTGCTTGCGTGGTTCCCGTTTGGGGACGATGCGGTACTGGATGTTGGGCCGGTCGAAGCTGGCCACGAAGTGCCGGGCCTCGGTGAGCCGCAGCCGGGTGGCGATCTCGGTGCGGGTCGCCCGCGTCGCGGTGGCGGTCAGCGCGATTCTCGGTACGTCCGGCCAGCGCTCGTGCAGCATCGACAGGTTGAGGTAGTCGGGGCGGAAGTCGTGCCCCCACTGCGACACGCAGTGCGCCTCGTCGATCGCGAACAGCGCGATCCGGCCGCGTTCCAACAGGCCGAGCGTGGATCGCACGGCCAGCCCTTCCGGGGCGAGGTAGAGCAGGTCCAGCTCACCGGCGAGGTAGGCCGCCTCGACCCGGCGCCGCTGCGCGGGATCCTGGGTCGAGTTGAGGAACCCGGCCCGGACGCCGACCGCGGTGAGCGTGTCGACCTGGTCCTGCATGAGCGCGATGAGCGGCGAGACGACCACCGCCACGCCGTCGCGGACCAGCGCGGGGATCTGGTAGCACAGCGACTTGCCGCCACCGGTGGGCATCAGCACCAGCGCGTCGCCGCCGGCCACCACGTGTTCGACGACCTCCTGCTGGAAGCCGCGGAAGGCGTCGTACCCGAAGACCCGCCGCAACACGTCGAGCGCGTCGCCGGTCGGTGGGGAGCCGGCCGGTGCGGAGGTGGTCCGCTCATCGGTGGGGGAGACCATCCGCGCAGTCTACGAGCGTCCCCCGACAGCGCCCGTCCGGCGAGCCGTTCCGGGGGCGGCGACATGTTCCGGTGGTCACCCCGTGGAATCCCGGGCCGGGTCGCAGCCGTTAGAGTCGCTGATTGACCATGCGCGGCCGACCGGCCGCGGCGCCACGGCTGGGGGTAGCGGGTGAGCGAGGCGCGTACAGCGGGTGACCTGGGGCGGACCGAGGGGGAGACGGCGCCGGCCGAGTCGGACACCTCCCTGGTGGTGGTGACCGGCCTGTCCGGCGGCGGGCGCAGCACTGTGGCGCGGGCGCTGGAGAACGTCGGCTACTACGTGGTCGACAACCTGCCGCAGGCGCTGCTGCTGGACATGGCCGAGCTGGCGTTCAAGGCCGGCGGCGCGGCCCGGCGTACGGCGATGGTGCTGGACGTGCGCTCGCGCGCGTTCTCCACCGACCTGGCCGGGGCGATCCGCGAGCTGCGCGAGCGCGGTTTCCAGCCCCGGGTGGTATTCGTCGACGCCGACGACGAGGTGCTGATCCGCCGGTTCGAGAGCGTGCGCCGCTCGCACCCGTTGCAGGGCGACGGGCGGCTGGCCGACGGCATCGCGGTCGAGCGGACGCTGCTGGAGGAGGCCCGCGAGCAGGCCGACGTGATCATCGACACCAGCCACCTGAACGTGAACCAGCTGCGTCGCCGGGTCGAGGAGCTGTTCGGCGGTGAGGACGCCCGCCGGCTGCGGATCACCGTGATCTCGTTCGGCTTCAAGTACGGCCTGCCGCCGGACGCCGACTTCGTGATGGACGCCCGGTTCCTGCCGAACCCGTACTGGGTGCCGGAGCTGCGTGAGCACACCGGCCGGGAGGAGGCGGTGAGCGCGTACGTGCTGGGCCAGGAGGGCGCCGACGCGTTCGTGGCCGGCTACGCCGACCTGGTCAACGCCACCACCGCAGGGTTCGAGCGGGAGGGCAAGCGCTACCTGACCGTGGCGGTCGGCTGCACCGGCGGCAAGCACCGCAGCGTGGCCATCGCCGAGGAGCTGGCCTCCCGGCTGCGTCATTCCGGCATCGCCGCCAACGCCCAGCACCGGGACCTGGGGCGGGAGTGACCCCGACCAGGGTGGTCGCCTTCGGCGGCGGGCACGGGCTCTCGGCGTCGCTGCGGGCGCTGCGTCACTGCGTACCCGAACTGGACCTGGACATCACCGCGGTGGTCACCGTCGGTGACGACGGCGGCTCCAGCGGCCGCCTGCGCGCCGAGCGCGGCGGCCTGCCACCGGGTGACCTGCGGCAGGCGCTCGTCGCGTTGGCCGGTGACCATCCGGCCACCCGGCGCAGCGCGGCGCTGTTCCAGCACCGCTTCGCCGCCGCCGTGCCGCCGGCGCCGACGATCGCCGCGCCGGTACCTGTCGCGGTGGGCGACTCGCTCGCCGGCCACGCGGTCGGCAACCTGCTCCTGCACGGGCTCACCGAACTGCTCGGCGACCCGGTGGCGGCGCTCGACCACGCCGGGGCGATGCTCGGCGCGGTGGGGCGGGTGCTGCCGATGTCCCGCCAGCCGGTGGGGATCGAGGCCCGGGTCCGCGGCGCCGACCCGGAGCACCCGGACGAGGTGTCCACGGTGCGCGGCCAGCACCAGGTCGCGGTCACCCCGGGCACCGTCGAGTCGCTGCGGCTCAGCCCGTCCGCGCCGGCCGCGTGCGCCGAGGCAGTGACAGCGGTACGCGCGGCGGACTGGCTGATCTTCGGACCTGGTAGCTGGTACACGAGCGTGCTGCCGCACCTGCTGGTGCCGGGGCTTGCGGACGCGATCGTGTCCAGCCCGGCGCGGCGGCTGGTGACGCTCAACCTGGTGGCCGAGAAGGAGACCTCGGGGCTCTCCCTGCCCGACCATCTGGACACCCTGCGGCGCTATCTGCCCGAGCTGAAGGTGGACCGGGTGCTCGCCGACTCCACGGCGGTGGGTGATCCCGCGGCGGTCGAACGTGCGGCAGAATCGCTTGGTGCCCGGCTGGTCCTCGCTCCCGTCGCCGTCCTCGACGGCACGCCCCGTCATGATCCAGCCGCACTGGGCGCCGCGCTGGTGCCTGTCCTGCGCGCCGATCGTTAGACACGTACGTAATCACCGGCGACACGCCGGAACCGGTCCGTGAGGGGGCGCACTATGGCGATGACGGCTGCGGTCAAGGACGAGCTGAGTCGGGTCGACGTGCCCAAGCCCTGCTGTCGGCGGGCGGAGATGGCCGCCCTGCTGCGTTTCGCCGGCGGCCTGCACATCGTGTCGGGCCGCGTCGTGGTCGAGGCGGAGCTGGACACCGGCGCGGTCGCGCGCCGGCTGCGGCGGGAGATCGCCGAGGTGTACGGCTACCCGAGCGAGATCCACGTGCTCGCCTCCGGCGGGCTGCGCAAGGGCAGCCACTTCATCGTGCGGGTGGTCAAGGACGGCGAGGCGCTCGCCCGGCAGACCGGCCTGCTCGACGTGCGGGGCCGCCCGGTGCGCGGCCTGCCGCCGCATGTGGTGGCCGCGAACGTCTGCTGTGCCGTGTCGGCGTGGCGGGGCGCGTTCATGGCGCACGGCTCGCTCACCGAGCCGGGCCGTTCCAGCGCGCTGGAGATCACCTGCCCCGGCCCGGAGTCGGCGCTGGCGCTCGTCGGCGCCGCCCGCCGGATCGGTATCACCGCCAAGAACCGCGAGGTGCGCGGCGTGGACCGGGTGGTGGTCAAGGACGGTGACGCGATCGCCGCGCTGCTCACCCGCATAGGCGCGCACTCCAGCGTGCTGGCCTGGGAGGAGCGGAGGGTACGCCGGGAGGTGCGCGCCACCGCGAACCGGCTGGCCAACTTCGACGACGCCAACCTGCGCCGTTCCGCCCGTGCCGCGGTGGCCGCCGCCGCCCGGGTGACCCGCGCGCTGGAGATCCTCGCCGACGACGCGCCGAACCATCTGACCTCGGCCGGGCGGCTGCGCCTGGAGCACCGTCAGGCCTCGCTGGAGGAACTGGGCGCGCTCGCCGAGCCGCCGCTGACCAAGGACGCCATCGCCGGCCGGATCCGCCGGCTGCTCGCGCTGGCCGACAAGCGTGCCCGTGACCTGGGCATCCCGGATACGGAAGCGGCAGTCACGCCGGACATGCTCGTGGTCTGATAGGACTCGGGCGGCAGCGCACCGCGTGCGGGATCACCACCCGCCGCAGCGCGACGCCGCGCGCTCGGATATGGTCGCTGCGTACGGCAAGGGGGCCGGAACAGGCGCTCCTCGCCGTGCTCACCGCCTCGGGCGGTCAGGTCTCCGTGACCGCGGCGGGGTGGCCGAGATGACATGTCGACGGCCGGCTCCAACGGTCGGCGCACACACCTCCGCCGGCCCCGGTCTGGCGCCGGCGGACCAGAACGCGAGGAGATGGGACCTGTGACCATCCGGGTTGGCATCAACGGCTTCGGCCGGATCGGCCGCAACTTCTTCCGGGCAGTGCTGGCGTCCGGCGCTGACATCGAGGTCGTGGCGGTCAACGACCTGACCGACAACGCGACGCTCGCCCACCTTGTCAAGTACGACAGCATCCTGGGCCGCCTCCCGCACGAGGTGAAGGCCACCGCCGACGAGATCACCGTGGGCGGCAAGACCATCAAGGCGTACGCCGAGAAGGACCCGGCGAAGCTGCCGTGGGGCGAGGTCGGCGCCGACGTGGTCATCGAGTCCACCGGCTTCTTCACCGACGGCACCAAGGCGAAGGCGCACCTCGACGGCGGGGCCAAGAAGGTCATCATCTCCGCGCCGGCGAAGAACGAGGACGTCACCGTGGTCATGGGCGTCAACCAGGACCAGTACGACCCGGCCAAGCACAACATCATCTCGAACGCCTCCTGCACCACCAACTGCCTCGCGCCGATGGCGAAGGTCCTGCAGGACACGTTCGGCATCAAGCAGGGTCTGATGACCACCATCCACGCGTACACGCAGGACCAGAACCTGCAGGACGCGCCGCACAAGGACCTGCGCCGGGCCCGGGCCGCCGCGCTCAACATCGTGCCGACCTCGACCGGTGCCGCGAAGGCGATCGGCCTGGTGCTGCCGGAGCTCAAGGGCAAGCTGGACGGCTACGCGCTGCGTGTGCCGATCCCGACCGGCTCGGCCACCGACCTGACCGTGGAGGTCGGCCGGGAGACCACTGTGGACGAGGTCAACGCCGCGCTCAAGGCCGCCGCCGAGGGCCCGCTGCGGGGCATCCTCACCTACAACGAGGACCCGATCGTCTCCGCCGACATCGTGACCGACCCGGCGTCGTGCATCTTCGACGCGCCGCTGACCAAGGTGATCGGCAACCAGGTCAAGGTCGTCGGCTGGTACGACAACGAGTGGGGCTACTCGAACCGCCTCGTCGACCTGGTCAAGCTGGTGGGTCAGTCCCTGTGAGTGCGAGGAGCGAGCTTGCGAGCCCCGCAGTCACGAACGGAGGGCTAGCTCTGTGAGCATCCGCAACCTCGACGACCTGCTCGCCGAGGGGGTGTCGGGTCGGCGCGTGCTGGTGCGCGCCGACCTGAACGTCCCGCTCGACAAGCAGACCGGGGACATCACGGACGACGGCCGGATCCGGGCCGTCCTGCCGACGCTGAGCGCGCTGGTGCAGGCCGGCGCGAAGGTGGTCGTCTGCTCGCACCTGGGCCGCCCGAAGGGCGCGCCGGACCCGCAGTTCAGCCTCCGCCCGGTCGCCGGGCGGCTCGGTGAGCTGCTCGGCGCCCCGGTGCACTTCGCCGAGGACACCGTCGGCGACTCGGCGCGGTCCACCGTGGCCGACCTCGCCGACGGTCAGGTCGCGCTGCTGGAGAACCTGCGGTTCAACAAGGGCGAGACCAGCAAGGACGACGCGGAGCGGGGCGCGTTCGCCGACCAGCTCGCCGCGCTCGGTGACGCCTACGTGGACGACGCGTTCGGCGCGGTGCACCGCAAGCACGCCAGCGTGCACGACGTACCGGCCCGGCTGCCGCACTTCGCGGGCCGGCTGGTGCTGCGCGAGGTCGAGGTGCTCAGCCGCCTCACCGGCGAGCCGGAGCGGCCGTACGTGGTGGTGCTGGGCGGCTCGAAGGTCTCCGACAAGCTCGCAGTGATCGAGGCGCTGCTGCCGACCGTGGACCGGCTGCTCATCGGCGGCGGGATGTGCTTCACCTTCCTCAAGGCCCAGGGCCACGAGGTGGGCACGTCGCTGCTGGAGAAGGACATGGTCGAGACCTGCCGCAACCTGATGGAGCGCGCGCCGGGCAAGATCCTGCTCCCGGTCGACGTGGTGGTGGCCGACGCGTTCGCGCCTGATGCCGCGCACGACACCGTGCCCGCCGACGGCATCCCCAGCCACCGGCTGGGCCTGGACATCGGCCCGGAGACGGTGGCCGGCTTCGCCGCCGCGCTGTCGCAGGCGAAGACCGTCTTCTGGAACGGCCCGATGGGCGTGTTCGAGATGGCGGCGTTCGCCAACGGCACCCGGGGAGTGGCCGAGGCGATCACCAAGGCCGACGCGTTCAGCGTGGTCGGCGGCGGCGACTCGGCCGCGGCGGTGCGCGCGCTGGGCCTGGACGAGTCCTCCTTCGGGCACATCTCCACCGGTGGTGGCGCCTCCCTGGAATACCTGGAGGGCAAGACCCTCCCCGGCATCGCGGCCCTGGAGAACTGAATGGCGAGCACGACCCGCCGGCCGCTGATGGCCGGCAACTGGAAGATGAACCTGAACCACCTCGAGGCCAACCTGCTGGTGCAGAAGCTGGCCGCGAGCCTGAACGAGAAGCAGCTCACCGACGTCGAGTGCGTGGTACTGCCGCCCTTCACCGATCTGCGTACCGTGCAGACCGCGGTGGACGGCGACAAGCTGCTGATCGGCTACGGCGCGCAGGACCTGTCGCCGCACCCGTCCGGCGCGTACACCGGTGACATCGCCGGTCCGATGCTCGCCAAGCTGGGCTGCGGTTACGTGGTGGTCGGGCACTCCGAGCGGCGGCAGTACCACCACGAGGACGACGCGCTCGTCAACGCGAAGGTGTCGGCGGCGCTGGCGAACGGGCTCACCCCGATCCTCTGCATCGGTGAGGGCCTGGAGGTCCGGGAGCAGTCGGGTCAGGTGCGGCACTGCTGCGACCAGCTCGACGGCGCGCTGAAGGGGCTCACCGCCGAGCAGGTCACCAAGGTCGTCGTCGCGTACGAGCCGGTCTGGGCGATCGGCACCGGCAAGACGGCGACCCCGGACGACGCCCAGGAGGTCTGCGGCGCGGTGCGTAAGCGCATCGCCGAGACCTACGACGAGGGCACCGCCGAGCAGGTCCGGATCCTGTACGGCGGGTCGGTCAAGGCGTCGAACGTCGCCGCGATCATGGCGCAGCCGGACGTGGACGGGGCTCTGGTCGGGGGCGCCAGCCTGGACGCGGAGGAGTTCGCGCAGATCTGCCGGTTCCCGGAGCACATCACCCGCTGATCGCTCGCTATCCTTGACGCTGCCCGTCCACCGGTCGGTGCCGCAGTGCCCGACAGGTCCGGGCAGTGATCGCAACGAGAGGACTGACCCCCGCCATGCCGATCTGGTTCGCCTACACGATGATCACGTTGCTGGTCATCACGAGCGTCCTGCTCACCCTGCTGATCCTCCTGCACCGCGGTAAGGGCGGCGGGTTGTCGAGCATGTTCGGCGGCGGCGTCAGCTCCAGCCTGGCCGGTTCGTCGGTGGCCGAGAAGAACCTCGACCGCTACACCGTTCTGGTGGGAATCGTCTGGTTCGCGTGCATCGTCGGGCTCGGACTCTGGCTGCGGCTGCAGATGGCCAGCGGCACCTGAGTCGGCGCTGAGAAGCGTACAATCTGCGCGCGGTCCGTCACGGACCGCGCGCAGTTTTGTTTCTCCGCACGTCGTCCGTCGCCCACCCCCTCCGGCGGCGGTCCCCTCCGACGACAGGGAGCGAGCAACCGTGCCCAGCAACAACGTCATCCGCGGCACCCGGATCGGGTCCGCCCCCGAGCGGTTCGACCAGCGGGTGGAGCCCGCGCCGCGCCGCCCGGTCGTCTACTGGTGCCGCCACGGGCACCGGGTCGAGTTCCTGATCGCCGCCGAGGCGGAGACGCCCGCGACCTGGGAGTGCCCGCGCTGCGGCGAGCCGGCCGGCCCCGACCCGGGCGACCCGCCGGGCCGCCAGCGCGCCGAGCCCTACAAGACCCACCTGGCGTACGTGCAGGAGCGGCGCACGCCGGAGGAGGGGGAGGCGTTGCTCGCCGAGGCCCTCGACGCGCTGCGGCGGCGCCGCGGCCGCGCCTGAGCCGGCGAGTTGGCGTCGCCGATCGCCAGATCGGGGTGGTGGTCGTGTCGGGGTGCCCCGGATGCCGGCGAGCTGGTGTCGTCGATCGCCAGATCGTGGACGGGCCCCGGCAGGGGCCCGACCACGACCGGGATCAGCGGAGGCTGCGCAGCCGCGGCGGCACGTTCGCCGCGGCGGCCCGGTCGAGCAGCCAAAGGGTACGCGAGACGCCCCGCACCCCGGCGGCAGGAAGCTGCACCGGCCCGGCCCCGGCCAGCGCCATGCCCACCGCCCCGGCCTTGTCCGCCCCGGCGGCGATCAGCCACACCTCCTCGGCCGTGTTGATCGTCGGCAGCGTCAGCGTGGTCCGCACCGGCGGCGGCTTCGGGCTGCCCCGTACCGCGCTGACCGGCCGCTTGTCGTGGTGCACCGGGTGCTCCGGGAACACCGAGGCCACGTGCCCGTCCTCGCCGACGCCGAGCATCAGCACGTCGAAGTGCGGCACGATCGCGTTCCCGGGCCGGGCGGCGGCGGCCAGCTCCCGCGCGTACCCGGCGGCAGCCGCCTCCGGGTCGTCACCCGCGGGGCCGTCCGACGCCGGCATCGGGTGCACCCGGGCCGGGTCCAGCGGCACCGTGTCCAGCAGCGCCGCCCGGGCCTGCGTCTCGTTGCGCTCCGGGTCACCGGCGGGCAGGAACCGCTCGTCGCCCCACCACACGTCGACCCGGGACCAGTCGACGGCGTCCCGGGCGGGCAGCTGCCCGACCGCCCGGTGCACCGCCGCGGCGATCCGCCCTCCGGTCAGCACCACCGACGCCTGGCCGCGCTCGGCCTGCGCGTCGAGCAGCTTCACCACCAACCGGGCCGCCACCGCCTGCGCCAGCAGGTCGGGGTCGGCGTGTACGGCGACACTCGCCTCAGTCATCCGTCGAGCCCTCGTGTTCCGACCGCCCACCGGCGGTCAACTGTGCCTCCGACCACCCGGTCCGGGTGGTCACTCGTTCGCGGTCGCGCCCGCGTGCGCGGTCACGCCGGCCTCGGCCCGCTGGGCGGTCGCCGGATCCTTCCACACGTGCACCCGCTGGGCGGGGCGCTGGTCGAGCCCGGTGATCCCGGCCGCAGCGCCGAGCGCCTCCGCGTACACCTGGTCGGCGTCGAGGCGGCGCAGCTCCTCGGCCAGCTCGTCACCGAGCGGCCGGCGCACCAGCGGCAGCGTGCGGTCCTCCTGCCCGGTACGCCGGAACACCGCGATGCTGTCGTCCCGGGTGAGCGTCAGCTCGTCGCCGTTGGCGCAGCGCAGCTGCACCTGACGCATCCGCGGGAACTCCTCGGTGGCGGTCAGGATCGGGTCGATGCCGAGCCGGGCGTTGAGCCAGCCGCGCATCAGTGCCGCCGTCGGATCCGACGGGGGCGCCACCACGCTCGCCTCGGTGACCCGGGCCTGGGTGGTGTCGAACGCGCCCGCCACGAGCGTGCGCCACGGGGTGATCCGGGTCCACGCCAGGTCGGTGTCGCCCGGGGCGTAGTCGTGCGCCCGCTGCCGCAGCGCGGCGATCGGGTCGGCGGCCTGCGCCGAGTCGGTGATCCGCCGGTCCGCGACCACACCGAGGAAGTCGGTGGCGATCTCCTCCGGCGGCTCGCCGTGCCACCACGTCACCACCGGTACGTCCGGCACCAGCAGCGGCATCACCACGGATTCGGCGTGCAGCGCGAGCCGCCCGTACATCCGGGTCACCACCGCCTCGCACGGCCCGAGCCGGCCACCCACGACGATCTCCGCGTCCAGCCGGTTGCGGTCCCGCTCGACGTCGGAGCGGACCACCACGAGCAGCCGGCACGGGTGCGCCGCGGCGGCGATGGTGGCCGCCGCCTCGGCCTCGCGTACCCGCTTCTCGTCCACCACCACGATCAGCGTGAGCGCCATGCCACTGGCGACCCCGCCCGCGCTGCGCCGTTCCGCGGCCAGCGCCTTGACCACCTCGTTGCCGGTGGTGTCCCACAGCCCGATCAATGGAGCCTCCTGGTTCGCTCGCAGTGCTCGCTCACGCTCTCCGCCAAGCCCGGCCCTCGCGGGCCAGCATCTCGTCGGCGGCCCGGGGCCCCCACTCACCGGCCCGGTACGGCTCCGGGGTCGTGCCCTCCCAGGCGTGCTCCAGCGGGTCGACGACCTGCCAGCTCTGCTCCACCTCGGCGGCGTCCGGGAACAGCGTCCGGTCGCCGATCAGCACGTCCAGCACCAGCCGCTCGTACGCCTCGGGGCTGGACTCGGTGAACGCCTCGCCGTACTGGAAGTCCATCGCGATGTCGCGGACCTCCATCGTGGTGCCCGGCACCTTGGAGCCGAACTTGAGCACCACGCCCTCGTCCGGCTGCACCCGGATGACGAGCTGGTTGGGGCCGAGCGACTCCATGTCGGCGGCGTTGAACGGCAGGTGCGGCGCCTTCTTGAACATGATGGCCACCTCGGTGACCCGCCGGGGCAGCCGCTTGCCGGCCCGGATGTAGAACGGCACCCCGGCCCAGCGGCGGTTCTGGATGCCCAGCTTCACCGCCACGTACGTCTCGGTGGTGGAGCCCTCCGGGACGCCCTCCTCCTCCAGGTAGCCCTTGGCGCGCTCGCCGCCCACCCAGCCGGGCAGGTACTGGCCGCGCACGGTGTCCTCGGTGACGTCCCGCGGCACGGTGATCGCCTTGAGCACCTTGAGCTTCTCGGCCCGGATCTCGTCGGCGTCGAAGCTCGTCGGCTCCTCCATCGCGACCAGGGCGAGCAGCTGGAGCAGGTGGTTCTGGAGCACGTCGCGGGCGGTGCCCACGGAGTCGTAGAAGGCCGCGCGGGTGCCGATGCCGACGTCCTCGGCCATGGTGATCTGCACCGAGTCGACGTACTTGGAGTTCCACAGCGGCTCGAACAGGTTGTTCGCGAAGCGCAGCGCCAGGATGTTCTGGACCGTCTCCTTGCCCAGGTAGTGGTCGATCCGGAACACGTCCTTGCTGGTGAAGACGTCGTCGACCAGGTCGTTGAGCGCCTTCGCCGACGGCAGGTCGTTGCCGAACGGCTTCTCCACCACCACGCGCCGCCAGCCGCCGGACTTGGCGTTGTCGGCCATGCCGGTGCGGGCGAGCTGCTTGAGCACCACCGGGAAGGCCGCCGGGGGGATGGAGAAGTAGAAGGCCGCGTTGCCGGCGATGCCGTGCGAGTCGCGCAGCTCGTCGAGTGTGGCGGCGAGGTGGTCGAACGCCGCGTCGTCGTCGAACGAGCCGCCGACGAACTTGATGTTGCCGGCGAGGCGGGCCCACACCTCCTCCCGCCACGGGGTGCGGGCGTGCTTCTTGGCCGCGTCGTGCGCCACCGACTCGAAGTCGCCGTCGCCCCAGTCCCGGCGGGCGAAGCCCAGGACCACGAAGCCGGGCGGCAGGAGCCCTCGGTTGGCCAGGTCGTAGACCGCCGGCAGCAGCTTCTTGCGGGCCAGGTCGCCGGTCACCCCGAAGATCACCAGGGCACACGGCTCGGGGATCCGGGGTAGTCGCCGGTCCTGCGGATCGCGCAGCGGGTTCACCGGGCCACCTCCTCCTGCGTCTCGGTCCGCTGATTCCAGGTCGTTGATCGTCACGTGCGTGTCCGTCCGGCCGTTTCCAGGAGCTGGGCGGCACCCGCCGCCCGCTCGGTCAGGTGCAGGCGCAGCACCGGTCGCTCCCGGCCGGCCAGGGCCCGCCGGTCGCCGGCGGCCTGGGCCGCCTGGAGCTGCGCGAAGGTGTACGGACGACCGGGCACGTCCAGATCATCGGTGACCGCACCGGTGATCTGGAGGTACCGGCCGTGCGGGTCGGTGTGTTCGGCCCGGCGCGGTCCCCAGCCGAAGGTGACCGGACGGCCGGCGGCCCGCGCCAGCAGCGGGCGCAGCCCGGCGACCGACGCGTCGGCGTGCCGGTCGAGGTACGCGGTCACCACGAGGTGCTCCCGTTCGCCCAGCCCGTCGAGCAGCCAGCGCAGCGCGCCGGTCAGGTCGGCGGGCGCGCCGCTCGGGGCGTACACCTCGATCGCGCCCTCGACCGACGACGGCGGCCCGCTCTCCGGCGCCGCGTCGTCGCCCACCGGGTCCGGCGGCGCGGCGAACGGGTCGGCCCGCAGCGTCACCGCGGCGGTGGCGGCCGCGTAGGCCCAGGTGAGCAGGTGCGCGCCGAGCGGGCCGTTGACGGCCACGTCGGCCGCCACGCCCGGCCCGACGCCGGCGCCGAGGGCGCCGCCGAGACCGACTGTGAGCACGCCCGGCCCGGTGGCGCCGGGGGAGTCGGGGGACTCCGCGACCACCGGCAGCAGCCGTCCACCGGTGGCCCGGGCGAGCAGCGCGCCGGCCCAGCGGCCCAGGCCGTCGAGGCCGGTGCCGTCCGGGACCAGCGCGATCGTGTCCCGTCCGGCGCCGGGCGCCGCGCCCAGGGCCGCGCCGAGCGCCAGGGCCGGGTTGTCCCGGTCCCGGTCCAGCACGCCGGTGAGCGCCTCCGCCTCGTCCAGCGCCTCGGCCACCGCCGCGCCGGCCAGCGCCGCCGGGACCAGACCGGACGCGGTGAGCGCGGCCCACGGCCCGGCCACGCCGGACTCGGCCGGGATGACCATCGCGCCCAGCTCGTCGGCGCGCGCCGCGAGGTCGGAGCCGGGTTCGGTGACCACCACGACGTGCCGGGCGGCGTCGGGGCCCTCGTCCGCCCACGCCTGCCGGTAGACCCGCAGGTGGGCGTCGGTGGTCCGGTCGAGGCCGCGCCGGGCGGCGAGCACCAGGAGGGTCCGCGCCGGGCGGTCGGCGAGCGCGGCCCGGACCGGTCCCGGGTCGGCGGTGTCGAGCACCGTCAGCGGCCGGCCCAGGCACTCGGCCAGCACCTCCGCGGCGAGCGTGTCGTCGCGGGCGCCGGCCAGCACCACGTGGTCCAGGTCGCCCAGCTCGGCGGCCAGTTCGGCGAGCTGGGGGAGCAGGTCCCGGCTGCGCCGGTGGGCGTGCAGCCAGCCCAGCCCGTCGAGGGCCGCCGGCTCGGCGGCGGGTCCCCAGAGGGCCGGGTCGGCGGCGGCGAGCCGGGCCGGGACGTCATGGGAGACGAGCGTGGCGCGGGTGGACGCACCGAGGGCGTCGGCTCCGCGCACGGCCAGGCCGGCGGCCATGTCCGCCCGCCCGGCCAGCAGGTCACTCACGGCGCCACCTCGGCTTCCACACAGCGCCCCCTCACCGCTTCCACGGTACGGCGCGACGCGTCCCGGGGCCGGGCCCCGGGACGCGTCGGACGCCGTCTGTCACGCGTTGCCGCCGGCCTGCTGCGCCGCCTGCGCGTTCTTCCCGGCGGCCCGGTGCGGGCTGCCCGAGCCCTTGGCCGCCTCGGCGAGGGACTTCTTGACCCCCTCCAGCAGCTCCACCCAGCTCGCCTCGAACTTCTCCACGCCCTCGCGCTCCAGCGTGGCGATCACGTCGGACAGGTCCACGCCCACCGCCAGCAGGTCGTCGAAGACCTGGCGGGCGTCGTCGTACGCGACGGTGACGGTGTCCGCCTTCGTCTCGCCGTGCTCGGCGTAGGCGTGGATGACCGGCTCCGGCATGGTGTTGACGGTGCCGGGCGCGATCAGCTCCTCGACGTAGATGACGTCCCGGTAGTCCGGGTTCTTCGTCGAGGTGGAGGCCCACAGCGGGCGCTGCGGGTGGGCGCCCGCGTCGGCCAGCTTCTGCCAGCGCGCCGAGGAGAACACCTCGCCGTAGCGCTCGTACGCCAGCCGGGCGTTGGCGACAGCGGCCTTGCCGCGCAGCGCCTTGGCCTGGTCCGACCCGATCTTCTCCAGCCGCTTGTCCACCTCGGTGTCGACCCGGGAGACGAAGAACGAGGCGACCGAGCCGATCTTCGACAGGTCGTGCCCGTTGGCCTTCGCCTGTTCCAGGCCGGCCAGGAAGGCGTCCATCACCTGCGAGTACCGGTCCAGGCCGAAGATCAGCGTGACGTTGACGCTGATCCCCTCGGCCAGGGTCGCGGTGATCGCGGGCAGGCCCTCCTCGGTGGCCGGGATCTTGATGAACAGGTTCGGCCGGTCGACCAGCCACCACAGCGCCTTGGCCTCGGCGACGGTCTTCGCCGCGTCGTGCGCCGAGCGCGGGTCCACCTCGATCGACACCCGGCCGTCCACGCCGCCGCTGACGTCGTACGACGGGCGCATCACGTCGCAGGCCCACCGCACGTCGTACGTGGTGAGCATGCGGACCGCCTCCTCGACGTCCACGCCGCGTACGGCGAGGTCACGAAGCTGCCAGTCGTACTCGTCGGCGTCGCTCAGCGCCTTGGCGAAGATCGTCGGGTTGGTGGTCACCCCGGCTACGTGGCTCTCCCGGCGCAGCTTGTCCAGCCCGCCGGAGGTCAGCCGTACCCGGGAGAGATCGTCGAGCCAGATCGCCACACCGGCGCCCTGGAGGTCCTTCAGCCTGTCCGTCATGCCGTCCACGCTCCCCTCAGTTGCCGGTCGTGAAACCGGTGATGTCGCCCACCCGGGTCAGCGCCGCGTGCGCGGCGGCCACGATCCGGTCGGGGGTGAAGCCGAACTGCTCGAAGAGCACGGTGTGCGGCGCGCTGGCGCCGTAGTGCTCGATGCTCACGCACTCGCCGCTGTCGCCGACGATCGCGCGCCACGACATCGCGATGCCCGCCTCCACGCTCACCCGTGCCTTTACCCCGCGAGGCAGCACCGACTCCCGGTACGCCTCGTCCTGGGCGAAGAACCACTCCTGGCAGGGCATGGAGACGACCCGGGTGGGGGTGCCGTCGGCCTCCAGCCGCTCCCGCGCGGTGAGGCAGAGCTGCACCTCCGACCCGGTGCCGACGAGAATCACCTGCGGCTTGCCGTTCGACGCCTCGGCCAGCACGTAACCGCCCTTGGCGACGCCCTCGGCGCCGGCCAGGTCGGTGCGGTCGAACGTCGGCAGCGCCTGGCGGCTGAGCGCCAGCGCGGTCGGCCGGTCGGTGTGCTCCAGCGCCTGCCGCCAGGCCCAGACCGTCTCGTTGGCGTCGGCCGGGCGGACCACGTCCAGGCCGGGGATGGCCCGCAGCGCGGTCAGGTGCTCGATCGGCTGGTGCGTCGGGCCGTCCTCGCCGAGGCCGATCGAGTCGTGCGTCCAGACGTACGTCACCGGCAGCTTCATCAGCGCGGCCAGCCGTACCGCCGGGCGCATGTAGTCGCTGAACACCAGGAACGTGCCGCCGTACGGGCGGGTGCCGCCGTGCAGGGCGATGCCGTTGAGGATCGAGCCCATGGCGTGCTCGCGGATGCCGAAGTGCAGCGTGCGGCCGTACTCGTCGCCCGGGAAGTCCTTGGTGGCGTGCGCAGCCGGGACGAACGACGGCTCGCCCTTCATCGTGGTGTTGTTGCTCTCGGCCAGGTCGGCCGAGCCGCCCCACAGCTCCGGCAGCACCGGCGCCAGGGCCTCCAGGATCTTGCCGGATGCGGCCCGGGTGGCGACGCCCTTGGCGTCCGCCGGGAAGGTCGGCAGCGCGTCGGTCCAGCCGGTCGGCAGCGTACGGGTGGCCATCCGGTCCCACAGCGCCTTGCGCTCCGGGTTGGCCTGCGCCCACGCGTCGAATCCGGTGGTCCACTCGGCCTGCTCCTGCGCGCCGCGCTCCAGCACCTGACGGGCGTGCTTGAGCACCTCCTCGTCGACCTCGAAGGTGCGCTGCGGGTCGAAGCCGAGGATCTCCTTGGTGGCCTTGACCTCGTCCGCGCCGAGCGCCGAGCCGTGGATCTTGCCGGTGTTCTTCTTGTTCGGCGCGGGCCAGCCGATGATCGTGCGCAGCGCGATGAACGACGGCCGGCCGGTCTCCGCCTTGGCGGCCAGCAGCGCCTGGTACAGCGCCTCCACGTCCTCGTGGTAGTCGCCCTGGTCGGCGTCGCCGCGGCGCCAGTCGACGGTCTGCACGTGCCAGCCGTACGCCTCGTAGCGGGCCGCGACGTCCTCGCTCTTGGCGATGCGGGTGTCGTCCTCGATCGAGATCTCGTTGTCGTCGTAGATCACGCAGAGGTTGCCGAGCTGCTGGTGACCGGCGAGCGCGCTGGCCTCGTGGGTGATGCCCTCCTCGATGTCACCGTCGGAGGCGATGCACCAGATGTCGTGCCGGAACGGCGAGTCGGCGCGGTCCGGCTCGCTGTCGAACAGGCCGCGCTCGCGGCGGGCCGCCATCGCCATGCCGACCGCGTTGCCGAGGCCCTGGCCGAGCGGACCGGTGGTGGTCTCCACGCCCGGGGTGTGGCCGTGCTCCGGGTGGCCCGGGGTGAGCGAGCCCCACTGGCGCAGCGCCTTGAGGTCGTCCAGCGCCAGCGGGTAGCCGGAGAGGAAGAGCTGGATGTAGAGCGTCAGGCTGGAGTGCCCGGCCGACAGCACGAACCGGTCGCGTCCGGCCCAGTTCGGGTCGGCGGGGTTGTGCCGCATGACCCGGTTGAAGAGCAGGTACGCCACCGGGGCGAGGCTCATCGCCGTCCCCGGGTGGCCGTTGCCGGATTTCTCCACGGCGTCCATGGCCAGCACGCGGACCGTGTCGACGGCCCTGCGGTCGAGGTCGGACCAGTTGAGAGCGGGAAGCTCGGGTCGGTTGGCAGCCACGATGGTTGTGCTCCTCGGCAGATGGGCGGAACCCTCACTGATGACCCTATCGAGCGGCGCTAAACGTCCGCCCGGGGATCTCAGCATGCTGTTCTGTACGGATCGCGGACGTCCGGTCGTTCAACCGCAGGTGTGACGGCTCGCACCGTTGCCGGGTCCACGGGGCAGCGAAAACGACGCCGCGTAGTGTGTGGGGCGGTGTGTGGACCCGCAGCGGTCCGGGCCGAACGACCTCCCCCGCCGATGCCGGAAGGTGGCAATCCGTGAGCATGATCACCGAGCGCCCCGTCAGCAACCCTGCCGGGCAGTCGCCGGTGGGCGCGGTGGCGGAGGCGCCGGCGAGCGGCCGGCGGGACGTACGCGCCGTGGTGGCGGCGTACGTGACGCTGACCAAGCCGCGGATCGTCGAGCTGCTGCTGGTCACCACCGTGCCGGCGATGATGCTCGCCCACGGCGGGATGCCGTCGCTGTGGCTGGTCGCCGTGGTGCTGGTCGGCGGGTCGCTCGCGGCCGGCGCGGCGAGCGTCATCAACTGCTACATCGACCGCGACATCGACCAGCTCATGCGGCGTACCAAGCGCCGCCCGCTGCCCGCGCACACCGTGTCGCCGCGCAGCGCGCTGGTCTTCGGCCTGGTGCTGGCGGTCGTGTCGGTGGCGCTGATGGCGGTGGCGACGAACTGGCTGGCGACGGTGCTGACGCTGGCCGCGATCGCCTACTACGACCTGGTCTACACGCTGTGGCTGAAGCGGACCACGGCCGCGAACACGTTCTGGGGCGGCATCTGCGGCGCCGCGCCGGTGCTGATCGGCTGGGCCGCTGTCACCGGCACGCTGGCGCCGGCCGCGTGGGGCCTGTTCGCTGTGGTCTTCTTCTGGCAGATGCCGCACTTCTACGCGCTGGCCATCAAGTACAAGGCCGACTACGCCCGCGCCGGGGTGCCGATGCTGCCGGTGGTGGCCTCGGTCCGGCGGGTGAACGCGGAGATCATCGGCTTCTCCTGGCTGACGGTGCTCTCCTCGCTGGCGGTGTGGCCGCTCGGGATGAGCCCGATCTACGGCGTCACCGCGCTCGTGGTCGGCGGGATCTTCCTCGTCGAGGCGCACAAGCTGTGCCGGCGCGCGACGCGTGGCGAGGCGGTCAAGCCGATGCGGCTGTTCCACTGGTCCACCACGTACCTCACGATTCTCTTCGCGGCCGTCGCGCTCGACGCGCTGCTCTGACCCGCCCGTCCGGCGGTTCATCAGAAATTTTTTTCGGGCTTCCCCGGACGTGTTCAACCCGGACAGATTGTGACGATCCAGCCCGCCCGCTTCGCCCAGATATAAGCGACATGTACGGGCGAATTACCTGTGGTTCTTCTTAAACCGATGGGTAATTGGCATCACATTCAGTTCATGGTTCTCGCACATCCGGGTGGAACTCTGCTTAGGCTTCGCGTCATGGCAGATGGTTCCGATACGACGCTGACGGCTGACAAGACCGCCGAGCAGGCCCCCAACGGCCTGGTCGCGGGCATCAAGTCGTTCGCCGCCGGACACGGCGGCGCGAAGGCGGTCATCGAGTACGTCGGCAAGCGCGGCGCACGGATCGTCCTCGTGGGTTCCGACGGGGTATGGGCGGACCAGTTCGCCGACGGCACGGACGTCGCGCGGCAGGCCTGCGCCAAGGCCGGGGTCGACGTCGAGAACGCCTGGGAGCGTGAACTGATGGACCAGATGCGTCCGAGCAACGACCTGTGGCGGTCGATGGCCCGGCGCACGATGGCCCGTTGACATATACCGAATGACCGACCACCACCAGTCGACCCGGGGGAGACCCCGGGTCGCTTTCGTCACCTGCGCCGAACTGCCCGACCTCGACCCGGACGACCGGCTCGCGCTCGGCCCGCTCGCCGCCCGCGGCGTCACCGCCGAGATCGCCGTCTGGGACGACCCGGCAGTCGACTGGTCCGGGTACGACCTGGTCGTGCTCCGCTCCCCGTGGGACTACGTGCTGCGGCGGGACGAGTTCGTGGCCTGGGCGCGTACCGTGCCGGCCCTGGTCAACCCGGCCGACGTGGTCGCCTGGAACACCGACAAGCGCTACCTGTCCGAGCTGTCCGCAGCCGGAGTGCCCACCGTCCCGACCGAGTGGGTCGAGCCCGGGCGGGAGTGGACCCCACCGGCCGGCGGCGAGTACGTGATCAAGCCGGCGGTCAGCGCCGGCAGCCAGGACACCGGCCGCTACGACCTGACCGACCCGGAGCACCGCGAGCTGGCGCCGGCCCACGTGCGGCGGCTCTCCGACGCCGGGCGGGTCACGATGGTGCAGCCGTACCTCGACGCGGTGGACACCGCCGGGGAGACCGCGCTGCTGTTCCTGGCCGGTCCCGGCGGCCTGGCGTTCAGCCACGCGATCCGCAAGGGTCCGATGCTGACCGGGCCGGACCTGGGCGAGGCCGCGCTCTACAAGGAGGAGCGGATCGACGCCCGCGTCGCCACGGCGGAGCAGCGCGCGGTGGCCGAGAAGGTGCTCGCGGTGGTGCCCGGCGGCCCGGACCGCCTGCTCTACGCCCGCGTCGACCTGATCCCCGGCCCGGACGGCGAGCCCGTGCTGGTCGAGCTGGAGCTGACCGAGCCGAGTCTGTTCGTCGGGTACGCCGACGGCGCCCCGGACCGGCTCGCCGACGCGGTGCTCACCCACCTGGCCCGCCACTGACCTGGATCGGCCGGGGGAGCCCGGCTGGCTAAGCGCCGGCCGGTGCGAGCCGGGCCAGGTGGGCGTCGATCTCCGTGCGGGCGTCCGCCGGGTCCAGTCCGGTGGTCAGGATCCGTACCGTGACGCCGTCCAGCAGCGTCGCCAGCGCGGCGGCCTCGGCCCGCGCGTCCACGTGCCCGGCGATGCCGCCGGTGGCCCGGCCGAGCGTGAGCAGCCGCTCGACGTTGGCCCGCATCTGCGCCTCGCTCTCCGCCAGGATCGCCGCGACCTGCTCGTCGACGAGCGCCTCGGCGGTGAGGACCAGCCAGACGCGGGCCTCGAAGGCGCGTTCGGCGTCCAGCGGGACGAGTTGCCGTACCGCCTGCCGGATGACCTCCGGAGTGACCGGGTCGGCGGGGATCGTCCGGGCCCGCGCCACCACGCGCCCGGCCAGGTGGTCCATGGCCGCCCGGACCATCAGTTCCCGGGTCGGCAGGTAGTGCTGCGCGGTCGCCAGCGGCATGCCGGCCTCGGCGGCGACGGCGCGCACCGTCATCCCGGCCGACCCCGCGCGCGCCAGTACGACGCACGCCGCCGCGCCGAGATGACGCCGCCGCTCCTCGTGGTCCACAACCTTGGGCACGACGTGATCATAGATGGTCGGTCATTTGACCGATATAGGTCGGCCGCCTAACGTTGCCCGGCATGACCGCACCCCTCACCGACCCCGCACGCGACACCCGCCGGTTCAGCTACCTCGACATGGCGCTCGTGCTCGCCGTCGGTGTCGGCCTGGCCAACTCGGCGGTCGCGGACTTCCTGGCCCGGGGACCGGAGCGGCTGGGCATGCCGGAGACGGCGGCGTCCACCATCGCCTGGGCCCTGATCAACGGCGCCCAGCTCGCGGTCGGCCTCGCGGTGGTGCGCCACCGCTTCGGCGAGATCGCCAGGCCGCTGCGACTCGTCCGCCCGGCGGGCCGCCAGGTGGGTGCCGCGGTGGGCTGGGGCCTGGCCAAGGCCGCGCTCACCCTCGTGCTCGTGGTGGCGCTGCCCGCGGCGCTCGTCGAGGGTGGCGGCGGTGAGGGCGGCTACCCCGCCGGAAGCCTGCTCGTGCAGTTCGCCTTCGCGTTCGCCTTCGGCGCCGTCGTCTCCCCGCTCTACGAGGAGATCCTCTACCGGGGTGTCTTCTACCAGGGGCTGGCCGCGCGGCTGCCCGCGGTGGCCGCCGTGGTGCTGTCGGCGGCCTTCTTCGCCGTCGTGCACCTGCCCCGGGTGTTCAACACCGTCAGCGCCCTCTTCGCCGGGCTGCTGTTCGCCTGGCTGCTGCACCGGCACCGCAACCTCTGGGTGCCGATCCTCGCCCACGCCGTCAGCAACGGGACGCTCGTCGCGCTGGCGTTCGCCGCCGAGGCGTCCGCCTGACCGCCGGCGGCGGCGACGGCGCGCTCAGTCGCGGTCGCTGTGGTTACGTGCCCAGCGGCCGCCGATCGGCGGCGTGTCCAGCCGCAGCGCGGCCTCGGCGCCGGTCAGGTCGTTGTCCTCGAACGCGCACGAGACACAGCTGCCCGCCTCGGTGACCCAGATGCCGTACGCCTGGGTGTCGGCGTCCCGGTGCCAGATCCGGTTGCCGCGCACGGTGGCCGAGTCGAACGGCGCGGCGATCGTGATGCCGCCGCACGCCGGTGGCGAGTCGGGCAGCTCGTACGCCGTGCCGGGCTCCGGTGTGTCCGCGCTCCAGCCGGTGGAGCCGTCCGGGCGTACCTCGGCCAGGGAGAGCCCGGTGGCGCTGTTGTCGGACACCACCGCGTCCCGCGAGCCGACCCGCACCACCTTGCCCCGGTGCCCGCCGGCCGGCCAGTCGGCGTTGCCGTCGGTGACCTCGCGCGGGCCGTATCGCACCGCCTCGCCGGAGCCGGAGCAGGCCGGGGCGGAGCGGCGGCCGTTGTCCCGGATCCGGTTCCCGACGATCGACGTGTCCAGCATCGGCCGGTCGATCCGGATGCCGTCCAGCGCGTTCTCCCGGATGTCGTTGTCCTGGATCACCACGTCGGCCGCCGCACCCCGGTAGCCGTGGCCCAGGTCGTGCTCGTGGTAGCCGAAACCGCCGTTGCGGCTGATCCGGTTGGCCTGGACCGCGTACGGGCCGGGGGTGTTGCCCATGCTGATGCCGTCGCCGACGTTGTAGTCGATCACGCAGCCGGTGACCAGGCCGCCGCGCCCGGCGACCCCGGCGGTGCCGTTGCCCGACACGTCGAAGCCGGCCTCCAGGTTGTTGGTCATGGTGCAGGCGGAGACGATCAGCCCGTCCGCGCCCCAGTCGGAGATGCCGAACCGGTTGGCCTGGCTGTGGCAGCCGACGATCCGGATGCCGCGCGGCGGGGTCCAGTAGTCCTTCTGCAGCTCCAGGAAGATGCCGTTGGTGCCGTTGCCGATGGTGGTGCAGTTGGCGATGGTGAGGCGCTCCACGTCGCCCCAGCCGCCGATGCCGACGCCGATCCCCGCGCCGCCCATCTGGTCGCCGTTGTCCAGCCGGCCGCATCCCACCACGACCACGCCGTCGATCAGGCTGTCCTGGAGGAAGTCACAGCCCAGGCCGGTCGCCCCGGTGTGGTGGATGTAGAGGTTGCGGAACACGCCGCGCACCACGTACTGCAGGCCCAGCCCCTTGGCCAGGTAGTCGTAGGACGTCTGGGCCACGCCGGAGCCGTCGATCTCGAAGTCGGCGAACGAGCAGTCGGCGATGTGCCGGTCCCGGTCCGCGCCGTGCTGCACCGTGGTCCAGAAGGCGAGCGGGACCGGCGCGCTGCGGTTGCCCTCGTTGCTGAGCAGGAAGCGGGTCGCCGCCGGTCCGGCGCCGATCAGCGAGACGCCGCTGCGCCAGACGGTGCCGGCGTCACGGATCGAGTACAGGCCGGGCGGGCAGTAGATCACCCGCGCCCGGCCGTCGGCGTCGTACCCGGCGCCGAGGCGGTCCACCAGCGCCGCCAGGGCGGGCTGGTCGTTTGTGACCCCGTCGCCGGTGAGGCCGTACTCGCGGGCGTCGCACCACAGCGGCGCGCCGGCGACCGGGGTCAGCCGTTGCGGTGTGGTGGTGGAGAGGCTCTTGCGCGACACGGGGAGCTCCCCTCGGGCGACGGTCGGTGGCCCGGACCGCTTTCCCGCTCCCGCCGCGCGGTAACGCCCGCGCTCAGGCGGCGGCGCCCACCCGTCGCTCGGCGGGCGCGGCCGGCACCTCCGGGGTGGCCGGCAGTCGCTCCCGGGTCGCCCAGAGCACGCCCAGCGTGGCCAGCAGCACCAGGCAGGAGCCGAGCATGTGCGCGCCGACCAGCACGGCGGGCAGGTGGGTGAAGTACTGGACGAAGCCGATCACGCCCTGGCCCAGCTCGACCGCGATCAGCACCGCGGCGGCCCGCGCCGCCCGAGCCGCGCCGACCGCCCGGAACGCGAAGTACAGCGCCACCGACAGACCGATCAGCAGGAAGACGCCGTCGGCGTGCACCTGGGAGATCGCCGCCGGGTCCAGGCCGTTGCGGGCCGCGCCGTGGTCGCCGGCGTGCGGTCCGCTGCCGGTCACCCACGTGCCGACGACCAGCACCGACGCGCTCACCGCCGTGGTGATCCAGGCGAGGGTACGCAGCGGCGCCGGTACGGTCGGGGACACCGGCCCGTCCGGGTCCTTGATGCGCCGCCAGAGCGCGTACGCGACCGCGATCACCGCCATCGAGGCGAGGAAGTGCAGCCCGACCACCCACGGGTTGAGGTTGGTGAGCACGGTGATGCCACCGATGACCGCCTGGGCCGGAATGCCGAACAGCACGCCCACCGCCAGCGGCAGCGTCCCGCGGCGGCGGGGGCGGTGCGCCAGCACGGCCAGCACCACGGCGAGCGCGATGATTCCGACCGCGAAGGTGAGCAGCCGGTTGCCGAACTCGATCACCCCGTACACGCCCATCTCGGGCGTGGTGGTGTAGGAGTCCTCGGTGCACCGGGGCCAGGTGGGGCAGCCGAGGCCGGAGGCGGTGAGCCGGACGGCCCCGCCGGTGACCACGATCGCGACGTTCGCGATGATCGAGGCGAGCGCGAGGCGGCGCAGCAGCGTGGCGGAGACCGGAAACCGGACGGATCGCTTCACGGAGCGAATCCTACGCACCGTAGTTGATCCCGATCGGGTGACTCCGGCACCCCGGTGGTCGGAATCACCGGACCCCGGGTTTGCGGGCCCTCCGCGAATTACGTAACGTTGCCGTTGTGAAAAACGCGGCGGCGCTCTCCCGAACGCCGGTGACCGGTCCGGTCGCCGGTGGTTCGCGCGCACGTCGCGGCGTACGGCCCGGCGAGCGGGAGACCGCTCCGGCCGACCTGTCGACCCGCGACCGGGTCACCCAGCTGCTGCTGGAGCGTGGTCCCACCACCGCCGCGCAGCTCGGCTCGGCGCTCGGCCTGAGCCCGGCGGCGATCCGCCGCCACCTCGACGCGATGCTCGCCGACGGTGACGTGGTCGCCCGCGAGCAGGCCGTGCGCGGCAGCCGCGGGCGCGGCCGGCCGGCCAAGGTCTTCGCGCTCACCGAGGCGGGCCGCGGCCGCTGTGGCACCCACCACTACGACAACATGGCCACCGCCGCGCTGCGGTGGATCGCCCGCACCGGCGGCACCGAGGCGGTCGCGGCGTTCGCGGCCGAGCAGGTCTCCGCGCTGGAGACCCGCTGCCGGGCAGCAATGGAGGACGCCGGTGACGCCCCGCTCGCGCGGGCGGAGGCGCTCGCCGGCGCGCTGACCGCCGAGGGCTACGCTGCCAACGCGTCCACGATCGCCTCCGGCGGCCAGCTCTGCCAGCACCACTGCCCGGTGGCGCACGTGGCCGCCGAGTTCCCTCAGCTGTGCGAGGCCGAGACCGAAGTGATCTCCCGTCTGGTCGGCACTCACGTACAGCGCCTGGCCACCATCGCGCACGGCGACGGCGTGTGCACCACGCACATTCCCGCCCAGTCCGGTTCCACCGTCACCACTGTGAGGACAGATAGATGACCGAGCAGATCGTCCAGCCCCTGACCCAGGAGGAGCAGCTCGCGGCCCTCGGCCGTTACGAGTACGGCTGGGCCGACCCCGACGTCGCCGGGGCGTCCGCCCAGCGCGGCCTCAGCGAGGCGGTGGTGCGGGACATCTCGGCCAAGAAGAACGAGCCGGCCTGGATGCTCGACCTGCGGCTCAAGGGCCTGCGGCTGTTCGGCCGCAAGCCGATGCCGAACTGGGGCGCCGACCTCACCGGGATCGACTTCGACAACATCAAGTACTTCGTGCGGTCCACCGAGAAGCAGGCCACCTCCTGGGAGGACCTGCCCGAGGACATCAAGAACACCTACGACAAGCTCGGCATCCCGGAGGCGGAGAAGCAGCGCCTGGTCGCCGGTGTCGCGGCGCAGTACGAGTCCGAGGTCGTCTACCACCAGATCCGTGAGGACCTGGAGGAGCAGGGCGTCGTCTTCCTGGACACCGACACCGCGCTCAAGGAGCACGAGGACCTGTTCAAGGAGTACTTCGGCACGGTCATCCCGGTCGGCGACAACAAGTTCGCCGCGCTGAACACCTCCGTCTGGTCCGGTGGCTCGTTCATCTACGTGCCGAAGGGCGTGCACGTGGACATCCCGCTGCAGGCCTACTTCCGGATCAACACGGAGAACATGGGCCAGTTCGAGCGGACGCTGATCATCGTCGACGAGGGCGCGTACGTGCACTACGTCGAGGGCTGCACCGCGCCCATCTACTCCTCCGACTCGCTGCACAGCGCCGTCGTGGAGATCATCGTCAAGAAGAACGCCCGGTGCCGGTACACGACCATCCAGAACTGGTCGAACAACGTCTACAACCTGGTCACCAAGCGCGCCGTGTGCCACGAGGGCGCGACCATGGAGTGGGTCGACGGCAACATCGGCTCCAAGGTCACCATGAAGTACCCGGCGGTCTACATGACCGGCGAGCACGCCAAGGGCGAGGTGCTGTCGGTGGCGATGGCCGGCGAGGGCCAGCACCAGGACGCCGGCGCCAAGATGGTGCACGCCGCGCCGCACACCTCCTCGACCATCGTGTCGAAGTCGATCGCCCGGGGCGGCGGCCGCACCTCGTACCGCGGTCTGGTGCAGGTGCTGGAGGGCTCGACCAGCAGCAAGAGCACGGTCAAGTGCGACGCGCTCCTGGTCGACACGATCTCCCGCTCCGACACCTACCCGTACGTCGACATCCGCGAGGACGACGTGTCGATGGGGCACGAGGCGACCGTCTCCAAGGTCAGCGAGGACCAGCTCTTCTACCTGATGAGCCGGGGCCTGAGCGAGGACGAGGCGATGGCGATGATCGTGCGCGGCTTCATCGAGCCGATCGCCAAGGAGCTCCCGATGGAGTACGCGCTGGAGCTCAACCGCCTGATCGAACTCCAGATGGAGGGCGCGGTCGGCTGACGCCGGCCACCCTCGCCTCACTGACACCGTCGTCGCTGAACAGACCAAGGAAGAGATGACTACCCAGGCTTCCGCGCCGCCCACGACCAAGTCGCAGGCGCTCCGCTCGTACGACGTCGCCGACTTCCCGGCCCTGACCGGCCTGGAGGAGGAGTGGCGCTTCACCCCGCTCAAGCGCCTGCGCGGCCTGACCGGGTCGGCGCAGGGTGCGACCGGCACGGTCCGGCACGAGTACGGTGACCTGCCCGAGGGCGTCACCGTCGACCGGATCGGCCGGGACGACCCGCGGGTGGGCAGCGTGCTCACCCCGTTCGACCGGGTCAGCGCGCTCGCGTACGGCGGGGCCGACGGCGCGCTGCTGGTGCGCGTCGACCGCGACGCGGTGGTGGAGGCGCCGGTGCGCCTGCGGGTGGTCGGCGAGAACGCCGAGGCGCTCGCCTTCGGTCACACGTTCGTCGAGGTGGACCGGTTCGCCGAGGCCACAGTGGTGATCGAGCACGTCGGCTCGGCCACGCTGGCCGACAACGTCGAGGTGACTGTGGGCGACGGGGCGAAGCTGACCCTGGTCACCGTCGCCGACTGGGCCGACGACGCGGTGCAGGCGCAGCACCTCAAGGTGCGGCTGGGCCGCGACGCCCGGATCCTGCACGTGCAGGTCAGCCTCGGCGGTGACCTGGTCCGGCAGTACACGTCTGTCGAGTACACCCAGCGCGGCGGCGAGGCCGAGCTGTACGGCGTCTACTTCGCCGACTCCGGCCAGCACCTGGAGCACCGGCAGCTGGTCGACCACACCGTGCCGGACTGCCGCAGCAACGTCGGCTACCGGGGCGCGCTGCAGGGCGACGACGCGCACACGGTCTGGGTCGGCGACGTGCTGATCCGTGCCGAGGCGACCGGCACCGACACGTACGAGATCAACCGGAACCTGCTGCTCACCGACGGCGCGCGGGCCGACTCCGTACCCAACCTGGAGATCGAGACCGGCGAGATCGCCGGCGCCGGGCACGCCAGCGCGACCGGCCGGTTCGACGACGAGCAGCTGTTCTACCTGATGGCCCGGGGCATCCCGGAGGCCGAGGCGCGGCGCCTGGTGGTGCGCGGCTTCTTCGCCGAGCTGATCAACAAGATCCCGGTCGAGGACCTGCGCGAGCGCCTGGGCGACGCCATCGAGGCCCGGCTGGCGAAGGCCGGCGCCTGATGCTCAAGATCTGCTCCACCGAGGACGTGCCGAAGGGCACCGCGATCAGCGCCGACGTGGACGGCGTGCAGGTCGCGATCGTGCACGGCGAGGACGACGTGTTCTACGCGGTGCACGACGAGTGCTCGCACGCCGCCGTGGCGCTGTCCGAGGGCGAGGTCGAGGGCTGCACGCTGGAGTGCTGGCTGCACGGATCCCGTTTCGACCTGCGTACCGGTGAGCCCACCGGGCTGCCCGCGACCGAACCCGTACCCGTCTATCCCGTCGAAGTCCGCGACGGCGACATCTACCTTTCCGTGGACGGCGACGGCCGTCCGCTGCCGAGCAATGGAGTGACCCGCTGATGAGCACCCTGGAGATCCGCGACCTGAAGGTGTCGGTCAAGCTGCCCGAGGGTGAGCTCAAGCCGATCCTGCACGGGGTCGACCTGACCGTGCGCTCCGGCGAGACGCACGCCATCATGGGCCCGAACGGCTCCGGCAAGTCCACGCTGGCGTACTCGATCGCCGGTCACCCCAAGTACGAGATCACCGGCGGCGAGGTGACCCTCGACGGCGAGGACGTGCTGTCCATGTCCGTCGACGAGCGGGCCCGCGCCGGTCTCTTCCTGGCCATGCAGTACCCGGTCGAGGTCCCCGGCGTGTCCGTGGCCAACTTCCTGCGTACCGCCAAGACCGCCATCGACGGCGAGGCGCCGAAGCTGCGCACCTGGGCCGGGGAGCTGCGGGGCGCGATGGAGAAGCTCCAGATGGACCCGGCGTTCGCCCAGCGCAACGTCAACGAGGGCTTCTCCGGTGGCGAGAAGAAGCGGCACGAGATCGTGCAGCTGGAGCTGCTCAAGCCGAAGATGGCGATCCTCGACGAGACCGACTCCGGTCTGGACGTGGACGCGCTGCGCGTGGTCAGCGAGGGCGTGAACCGGGTGCGCGACACCGGTGACACCGGCCTGCTGCTGATCACCCACTACACGCGCATCCTGCGCTACATCAAGCCGGACTTCGTGCACGTCTTCGTGGCCGGCCGGATCGTCGAGCAGGGCGGCCGGGAGCTGGCCGACAAGCTCGAGGAAGAGGGCTACGAGCGGTACGTCGCCGGGGCCGGCGCGGCGCGGGCCTGAGACTCGACATGACCTCGATGGCCATCCCGGCGGGCATGCCGCAGTACGACGACGTGCCCCGCTTCGACGTGGCGAAGGTGCGGGCCGACTTCCCGATCCTCGACCGGGAGGTCAACGGTCACCCGCTCGTCTACCTGGACAGCGCGAACACCTCGCACAAGCCGCGGCAGGTGCTCGACGTGCTCGCCGAGCACTACGCGCTGCACAACGCCAACGTGTCGCGCTCGGTGCACACGCTGGGCACCGAGGCGACCGAGGCGTACGAGGGCGCGCGGGCGAAGATCGCCGCGTTCATCAACGCGCCGAGCGTGGACGAGGTGGTGTTCACCAAGAACTCCACCGAGGCGATCAACCTCGTGGCGTACGCGTTCTCCAACGCCTCGCTGCGCGCGGACGGCGACCCGCGGTTCCGGCTGGGCCCCGGCGACGAGATCGTGATCTCCGAGATGGAGCACCACTCGAACATCGTCCCGTGGCAGCTGCTGGCGGAGCGCACCGGCGCGACGCTGCGCTGGTTCCCGGTCACCGACCAGGGCCGGCTCGACGAGTCCGGCCTGGACGACCTGGTCACCGAGCGGACGAGGATCGTCTCGCTGGTGCACATGTCGAACATCCTCGGCACCGTCAACGCCACCTCGCGGATCACCGCGCGGGTCCGCGAGGTCGGCGCGCTGCTGCTGCTCGACTGCTCGCAGTCGGTGCCGCACCTGCCGATGGACGTGGTCGACTACGACGCCGACTTCATCGTCTTCACCGGGCACAAGATGTGCGGCCCGACCGGGATCGGCGTGCTGTGGGGCCGGGGCGAGCTGCTCGCCGCGATGCCCCCGGTGATGGGTGGCGGCTCGATGATCGAGACGGTGACGATGGCGGGCTCGACGTTCGCCGCGCCGCCGGCCCGGTTCGAGGCGGGCACCCCGCCGATCGCCGAGGCGGTGGCGCTCGGCGCGGCGGTGGACTACCTCACCGCGATCGGCATGCCGGCGATCCAGTGGCACGAGAAGGAGCTGACGGCGTACGCGCTCGACGCCCTCGCCACCGTGCCGGAGCTGCGGATCTTCGGCCCGACGGTGCCGGTGGGCCGGGGCGGGACGATCTCGTTCGCGCTCGGTGACGTGCACCCGCACGACGTCGGGCAGGTGCTCGACTCGCTCGGTGTGCAGGTGCGGGTGGGCCACCACTGCGCCAAGCCGGTGTGCACCCGCTTCGGGGTGCCGGCCATGACGCGGGCGTCGTTCTACCTCTACACCACCACTGCGGAGATCGACGCCCTGGTGGCGGGTCTGGAGCGGGTGCGGAAGGTGTTCGACTGATGCAACTTGAATCTCTCTATCAAGAGATCATTTTGGACCACTACAAGCACCCGCACGGCCGTGGTCTGCGGGACGCGACGGACCCGGCGGCCCGGGTCGGCGAGGCGCACCACGTCAACCCGACCTGCGGCGACGAGATCACCGTACGGGTGGCGACCGACGGCAGCGTGTTCACCGACATCTCGTACGACGGGATGGGCTGCTCGATCAGCCAGGCGTCGGCGAGCATCCTGCACGAGCTGCTGCGCGGCAGGGCCGCGAGCGACGCCGCCGTGGTGCACGAGGCGTTCGTGCAGTTGATGTCCGGGCGGGGCCAGGTCACGCCGGACGAGGACGTGCTCGGAGACGGGGTGGCGTTCGCGGGTGTCGCGCGCTACCCGGCCCGGGTGAAGTGCGCGCTGTTGTCGTGGATGGCGTTCAAGGACGCCGCGGCACGCGCCGGGGTGGGCGTGAGCCCGGAGGTGAAGGCATGAGCGACGTGAACATGACCCCCGAGGCCGGCGCGGTGGCGACGGACGGCACCGCCGTCAACGGGACTGTTGCCGACGGTGCGGCAGCGGGTGCGGCGGCCCGGGCCGGCGGCAAGGCCGCGATCGGTGACATCGAGGAGGCGATGAAGGACGTCGTCGACCCCGAGCTGGGCATCAACGTGGTCGACCTCGGCCTGGTGTACGGCGTCCACGTCGACGACGAGAACGTCGCCACCCTGGACATGACGCTGACCTCGGCGGCCTGTCCGCTGACCGACGTCATCGAGGACCAGGCGCGGCAGGCGCTGACCACCGGTCCGGGCGGCGGCCTGGTGAACGACATCCGGATCAACTGGGTGTGGCTGCCGCCGTGGGGCCCCGACAAGATCACCGACGAGGGGCGCGACCAGCTCCGCTCGCTCGGCTTCAACGTCTGACCGTTCTCCCGGTCACCGCCACGGGCGCGGCACCCCTGCCAAGGGGATGCCGCGCCCGTCGTGTCTGCGGGCTTGATCGACACCGTTACGCCGAAGTGTTGTGGTTGGAGGGGGTCTGATGCCGCTACGTAGCGGTGTCGTCAAGGTGTGGGCTGACGGCACTGCCATCGGCGGCGGGGCCGGGAACGGCGAGATCTTGGTACGAGAACGCCCCTTGGGCGGCCGTTTCCTTCCGTGACCTCCTCGCTTCCCTCATGCCGGGATCCGGCTCCCTAGTTGTGGGAAACTGTCCGCCTGTTCGGCTTGATCGACACCACTTCGCCGAAGTGGTGTGGTCGGAGTCGCTTTGATGCCGCTACATCGGCGTAGTGGTGTCGATCAAGGTGGGCTGACGGCACTGCCATCGGCGGCGGGGCCGGGAACGGCGAGATCTTGGTACGAGATCGCCCCCGAGGAGGCAGATTCGTACCAAGATCTCCAGCCCAGCCCAGCCCAGCCCAGCCCAGCCCAGCCCAGCCCAGCCGCGGGGTGCGCGTGCGGGCGCGCGGGAAAAGCGGTCGCGGGGTGGGGGAGTGGGGCGCAGGATGAGCCGGTGATCGAGGCGTACCCGAAGCAGGTTCCTGTCCGTGCGGCCACTGCCGCGCGTCGACAGCGCACCCTGCCCTCGGCCGCCTCGACCCATCACCCGTCGTCGTGACCGGGGCGTTCCTGGCCGGCCTGGTCGCCGGCTACGGCGTCGCCATTCCGGTCGGCGCGATCGCGATCCTCATTCTCGGACTCAGCGCCCGTACCTCGTTCCGGGTCGGTGCGGCTGCGGCGCTCGGCGTGGCCAGCGCCGACGGGCTCTACGCGGCCGTGGCGGCGCTGGGCGGCGCCGCGGTGGCGAGCCGGCTCGCGCCGGTCGCGGGTCCGCTGCGACTGGTCGCCGCGGGGGTGCTGTTGGCTCTCGCCTGCCTCACCGCCTGGCGTGCGCTGCGCCCACCCGCCCCGACGCCAGAGCCGAGCGTGGAAGGCGGACCGGCCCGAGAAGGCGGGCCGCATCGGACGGCGGCGGCGCGGGGCGGGCTGGACACACCGGTGCGGGCGTTCGCCGCGGTCCTCGCGCTGACCCTGCTCAACCCGGCCACAGTGGTCTACTTCGTGGCGCTCGTCCTCGGCCGGGGTGACGTGCTCGGTGGTGGTCCGGCGGGCGCGGGTGCCTTCACCGCCGGGGTGTTCCTCGCCTCGGCGAGCTGGCAGTTGCTGATCGCCGGCGGCGGCACGCTGATCGGCCGGGCCCTCACCGGTCCCCGCGGGCGGCAGGTCACCGCGCTGCTGTCCAGTGTCATCGTCGCCGCGCTCGCAGTCGCCACGGTGCTCGCTGTCTGACCGACGTGGACACGCCGATGTGTCGGCCGGATTGCGGGCCGGTTCATGATCCGTAACCCCGGGATCGGCCGGAACGGCGGTTCCGGATGACGGAAGGAGCCGTCCCGGTCCCGCGTCCGACCACAGGTGCCCTCGGTCGTCAGGCCGGCCGTGCCGGGCCTGCGAAGCGCAGATCCCGCAAGCCGGGACGACCCGGATCACCGTCCAGGTAGAACCGCATCCTCTTTGCGGGTGATGTTCGAAGTCGCGAGTGGTCCTAGGGTCACGGAACAATCCGTGGACCGTTCACGTACGTCCGGTCATCCCCACCGGTCGTGCGTCAGTCCACACCCGACCGAACAGGGAGAAGACTTGAGGATCACCCTCGGGCGCCCGCCGCGCGACCGGCAGCCCGCCGGACCGCCTCGGCGCGGACGGACCGCTGCCCTCCTCGTCGCCGCGCTGGCCGCGGCGACGCTTCCCGTTCTCGCGGCGCCCGCGCCCGCCTCCGCCGCTCCCGGCGTCCACGGACCGTGGCAGAAGGTGGACGGCAAACCGGCGGCCACGAAGGCGGGCCGCAAGGCGGCGATCAAGGCCAAGCGACTGGCCGCGTACAAGCTGGACCGCGGCACCATGCAGGGCCTGCTGGACAAGGCGCCGGCGGAGAAGCGCGTCGCGGTGGCCCGGGTGGCGAAGCAGGTGGTGTCGCTGCCCGCTCCGGACGGCACGTTCCAGCGCTTCGAGCTGGTCGACTCGCCGGTGATGGAGGCCGGCCTGGCGGCGAAGCACCCGGAGATCACCACGTACGCCGGCAAGGGCCTGGACGACCCGACCGCTACCATCCGGGCGGACCTCACCCCGCTCGGGTTCCACGCCTCGGTCCGCTCGGCGAAGGGCAACTGGTACATCGACCCGTACTACCAGCGCGACCAGAGCCTGTACGCGAGCTACTTCGCCCGCGACCTGGAGCACCCCGACGGCGAGTTCGTCGAGCGTGAGGACGTCACGCAGGAGGCGCACGCGCTGGCCGAGGAGATCGCCGAGGCGGAGGTGCCGGCCGGGCCGCTGGTGAAGCTGCGCACCTACCGGGTGGCGCTGGTGACCGACCCGTCGTACGCCACCTACTTCGGCGCGGAGAACGTCACCGCCGCGAAGGTGACGCTGATGAACCGGGTCACCCAGATCTACGAGGACGAGACCGCGATCCGGCTCGTCCTGATCAACGACACCGACAAGACGAACCTGAACACACCGGCCCTGGCCACCGAGCCGAACGGTCCGTGCGGCGCGGCGGCCTGCTTCACGCCGGCGCAGCTCACCTCCTGCGGCGGCGGCACGCTCAGCCGTAACCGCATCGTGCTCGGCCAGCTGGTCGGCGCGAGCAACTACGACGTGGGCCACGTCGGCCTGGGCGTCAACGGAGGCGGCGTGGCCAGCCTCGGCGTGATCGGCGGCAACGGCAAGGCGCAGGGCTGCACCGGCCTGCCCACGCCGGTCGGCGACTTCTACGCGGTCGACTACGTCTCGCACGAGATGGGTCACCAGTTCGCCGGCAACCACACCTTCAACGGCACGCAGTACAACTGCTCGGGCGGCAACCGCAGCGCGGCCAACTCGTACGAGCCGGGCAGCGGTTCGTCGATCATGGCGTACGCGGGCATCTGCCAGCAGGACAACCTCCAGCCGCACAGCGACCCGTACTGGTCGCACCGCAGCTACACCGAGATCACCAACTACGTCACGTCGAACCGCCCCGCCATCAACGAGGTGCAGAGCGTCTCGCTGTACGGGTTCGACGCCGACGGTGACTCGTTCACCATCAGCTACGCGGGCAGCGACTCGGCGCCGATCGTGCGGGGCGTCAACTACACCACCGCCGGCATCAAGGCCGCCGTCGAGGGCATCGCCGGCTGGCCGGCCGGCGCGACCGTCACCGTGGCCGCGTTCGGTGGCAGCGGCACGCTCAACGACAACGGCTTCCAGGTGACCTTCGGCGGCACGCTGGCGACCACGAACGTGGCGTCGCTGGAGCTGACGAACGCCGCCGGTGCCTCCGGCTTCGTCGGTGAGACGGCGAAGGGCGGCGCCATCGACAACGGCGGCTGGCTGGTCGAGGAGACCACCAACCACGCCCCGGTGGTCACCGTGCCGGACACCGTCACCATCCCGGTGCGTACGCCGTTCGCGCTGACCGGCAGCGCCACCGACGCCGACGGCGACACCGTCACGTACCTGTGGGAGCAGAACGACAGGGGTGCCACGACCGGCACCGCGCTGACGAACAACACGAAGGTCAACGGCCCGCTGTTCCGGGTGTTCGGCGAGGCGGCGATCGTGTCGCCGACCGACACGCTGAAGTACTACTCGCCGGGTCTGAACGCGGTCACCACCGACTCGACCCGGGTGTTCCCGGACCTGCGGCAGATCCTGGCCGGCAACACCAACGCGGCCACCGGCGCCTGCCCGGCGCCCCCGGCGCCACCGGCCACCGGTGGCGCCTCGAACGTGCCGGCCGAGCTGGTCGACTGCTACTCCGAGTTCCTGCCCACCCGCGACTGGGTCGGCATCGCGGGCGACCGGACCCTGCACTTCAAGCTCACCGCCCGGGACGGGCGGCTGGGCGGCGGCGGCATCGGCAGCGCCGACGTCTCCGTGGTGCTGGCGCCGGACGCCGGTCCGTTCCTGGTGACCTCGCAGGGCGCCGCCGCCGTCCTGGACGGCGGCTCGACCCAGACCGTGACGTGGGACGTGGCCGGCACCGACGTGGCGCCGGTGAACGCCGCGCAGGTGAAGATCTCGCTGTCCGCCGACGGCGGGCTGACCTTCCCGTACGTGCTGGCCGAGCAGACCGCGAACACCGGCACCGCGACGGTGACGCTGCCGAACGTGGCGACCGGGAAGGCCCGGATCAAGATCGAGGCGGTCGGCAACGTCTTCTTCGACGTCAACGACGCCGACTTCACCATCCGCTCCGCCCCGGTCGTCACCAGCACCGCCCCGGACGGCGGCGTGCGTGTGCAGTACAGCGACGCGCTCTCGCCCGCCGTCACGGTGACCGCCACCGACGGCGACACCACGGGCGCGGACCTGACCGCTGCCGCCACCGGGCTGCCCGCCGGCCTGTCCCTGGCCGTCGCGAGCACCTCGGCGACGGACGCCCGGCCCGGGGCGCGCACCTGGACGGTCGCCGGCACCACCACGGCGGCCCCGGGCGACTACCCGGTCACCGTGACGGCCTCCGACGGCTCCGGTCTGACCGGCAGCACCTCGTTCACCGTCACCGTCGCCGCCGAGGACGCGGCGGTCAGCTGGGCCGGTGACACGCTCGTGAACACCGCGACCGGCGGCTCGTCCAGCCAGGTGTTGCTGCGGGCCGTGGTCCGGGACGGCTCGGTGCTGCCCGGCGCCACGGACACCACAGCCGGTGACATCCGGACCGCCACCGTCACCTTCACCAAGGACGGCGTGACGCTCTGCGCCGCAGTGCCCGCCCTGCTCGGCACGGCCACCACCACCGCGTCCGCGGCGTGCACGGCCACCCTGCCGAAGGGCACGCACACCGTCACCGCGACCGTCGGCGGCAACTACACGGGCAGCACCACCGCCCAGGTGACAGTCGCCGTCTCCGACGGCGGGTTCCTCACCGGCGGCGGTCACCTGACCGCCACCCGCTCGGCGGGGACCTACCCGGCCGACGTGAACTCCACTGTCGAGGTGGAGCTGAACGCGAAGCCGGGCAAGCCGAACAAGCCCGCCACCGGTAAGGCCGAGGTCGAGTTCCGCTCCGGCGGGAAGTCGTACACGATCGAGGCCGACGCCGTCGACGCGCTCGGCGTCACCTCGGCGGGCAAGGCCGCCCAGGTGCGCTACCAGGCCGCCCTGTACGACAACAAGGGCAAGCTGGTGGCCTCCGGCCTGACCCTGGCCGTGACGGTGACCGACAGGGGCGCCCCCGGTAGGAACGACACCGTCGGGCTGACCCTGTGGCGGGGCGGCTCGCTGCTCTTCTCGTCCGACTGGACGGGCGGCGCGACCGCCGAGGTCACGCTGAAGGGCGGCAACCTCACCGTCCACTGATCCACGCGGCAGACGCGGGAGGGCACCGGTCACGGTGTCCTCCCGCGTTGCGTTCCCGGGTCCGTCGATGGCGTACCGTCGGGCCATGAGCAGCCGACCCGCCGCCGGGGGTGGCCGGTGGGTCGAGGTCGACCCCGGCCGCGTCGCCCGCTGGGTCGAGGGCTTCACCGACCGGCACGGCCCGCCGACCACGACAGTCCAGGAGTACGGGCTGCTGCTCACCGCCCCGGACGGCGCCACCGCCGAGCTGCACACCCCGCCCGGCGCGAGCGCGTCGGCGGACGTACCCGGATTCGTCGCCTCCGCCACGGCGGCCCGCCGGCTCGGTCTGCTCCTGGCCCGCAAGGGCGCTGTCGCGGTCGGCGTCGCCGACGGCACCGACCTGGCGGTCTCCAAGGTGGACACCCGGTACGTGCAGGGCCGGACCGCGGCGGGCGGCTGGTCCCAGCAGCGGTTCGCCCGGCGGCGCGACAACCAGGCGAAGGCCGCCCTGGGCGACGCGGCCGAGCTGGCCGTACGCCTGTTGTTGCCGGAGGCGGGCACGCTGGCGGCGCTGGTGTGCGGCGGCGACCGGCGCGCGGTGGACACCGTGTTGGCCGACCGGCGGCTGGCCCCGCTCGCGACGCTGCGCGCGCCGCGCCTGCTCGACGTGCCGGAACCCCGGCACGCGGTGCTGGTGGCGGCAGTCGCCGCCGCCCGGGCGGTCCACATCCTGGTCCGCTGAACAGGAAAGATCACCTCAAGACGGCGCAATCCCGCTCCTCGATGATGCATCGAATCGACTCGATGCATATGGTCGGTGTCACGAAGCGGCGGGTCTCCGGGCGACCCGCAGGGCCCGCTTCACCTCCGCCATCACGTGCCGACATCGTTGGGAGAGAACAACTTCATGAGCGGATATCAGGACGGCCGGCTGCGGGCCCGGTGGCGCCGTGCGACGAGGCTCCTCGTCGCGGCGGCGGCGATGAGCGTCGGAAGCCTCGTGCTCACCACCGCACTCACGGCCGGTACGGCGAACGCGGGCCCGGTGCAGCGCGCCGCCCTCGCCGCGCCCACCGTCAGCAGCGTCACCGCGGGCGGCGCGCACACGTGCGCGATCAGCACCGACGGGGGACTGTGGTGCTGGGGCTCGAACTACGGCGGCCAGCTCGGCGACGGGACCACCACGAACCGCAGCGCCCCGACGCAGGTCGGCACCGCCACCTGGACGAACGTCGACGCCGGCTCCGGGCACACCTGCGCGGTCCGCACGGACGGGACGCTGTGGTGCTGGGGCTCGAACTTCCGGGGTCAGCTCGGCGACGGGAGCACCACCAGCCGCAGCACCCCGGTGCAGGTCGGCACCGCGACCACCTGGGCCCGGGTCGACGCCGGCCCCCAGCACACCTGCGCGATCCGCACCGACGGCACGCTCTGGTGCTGGGGCTTCAACCGGACCACCCAGCTGGGCGTCGGCGCCTCGCCGTACGTCGCGAACACCCCGTTGCAGGTCGGCACGGCCACCGACTGGGTGAGCGTCTCGACCGGCTACGGGCACACCTGCGGTGTCCGGACCGGCGGCACGCTCTGGTGCTGGGGGGCCAGCTCGGACGGCCAGCTCGGGCTCGGCAACCTGACGCCCCAGACCGCGCCCGCGCAGGTCGGCACCGCGACCGGGTGGACCGGCGTCGCCGCCGGGTACGCGCACACCTGCGGGGTCCGCTCCGGCGCGCTGTGGTGCTGGGGGGAGAACGGATACGGGCAGCTCGGCGTGAGCGGCACGTACCGGACCGCGCCGGTGCAGATCGGCACGGCCACCACGTGGAACCGGATCGCCGCCAGCAGCGACACGTCCTGCGCGTCGCGTACCGACGGCACCCTGTGGTGCTGGGGCAAGAACTCGGCCGGCCAGGTGGGCGACGGCAGCACCAACCACCGGTCCGCGCCCGCCCAGGTCGGTACGGCCACCACCTGGACCGGCGGCCTCGCGGTCACCGATCACGGCTGCGCGATCCGTACCGACGCCGGACTGTGGTGCTGGGGCGACAACAGTGGGGGCCAGCTCGGTGACGGGACGACCGTCAACCGGTCCACCCCGGCTCAGGTGACACTGCCGGCCTGACCGGCCCCGGAAACGACATCGGCCCGCACCGCCGACCAGGTCGGCGGTGCGGGCCGGTGCACGAGCGGCTCAGGCCCCCGAACCGAAGGTGTCGCAGGACTTCGGGTCACCGGTGGTGAAGCCCTTGGTGAACCACTGCTTGCGCTGCTCCGAGCTGCCGTGGGTGAACTCGTCCGGGTTCACCGGCCGGCCGGACCGCTGCTGGATCGCGTCGTCACCGATCTTCTCGGCGGTGTCGATGGCCTGCGAGATGTCCTGCTCGGTGATGCTCTTGAAGATCTTCTGGCCCTTGTCGTCGGCCGTGCCGGTGGCGTTCTTCGCCCACGCCCCGGCGTAGCAGTCGGCCTGCAGCTCCAGCTTCACCGAGAGCGCGTTCGCGCTCTGCGGATCGCGCTGCTGCTGGCGGCGCATCTGCGCCTCGGTGCCGAGCAGGTCCTGCACGTGGTGGCCGTACTCGTGGGCCAGCACGTACGGCTGGGCGAACTCGCCCTCGGCGCCGAGCTGGTCGGCGAGCAGCTTGTAGAAGGTGAGGTCGATGTAGACCAGGTCGTCGGCCGGGCAGTAGAACGGGCCCACGCCCGAGTCGGCAGCGCCGCAGGCGGTGCTCACGTTCTGGCTGAAGAACACCGTCTTCGACGGCCGGTACTGCTCGCCGAACGCCTCCGGCATCGCGGTACGCCAGTACGCCTGGATCGAGTTGACGTAGAGCGCGTTGCGGCAGTCGAGCTGCTTCAGCGCGTCCTGCGCCGAGCACTTCTGCTCCAGCGAGGTGTTGTCGCCCTGCTCGTCACCGCCGCCGTTGGTGGCGGCGTTGAGGCCGAAGCCGCCGCCCACCAGGGCGACCAGTACGGCGATGATGATGCCCACGATCCCGCCCCGGCCGCCGCCGATCGGGATCGGAATGCCCATCCCGCCGCCTCCGCCGGACCCTCGCCGGTCGTCCACCTGGCTGGTGTCGACCCGCGCGTTCTCGTTCAGCTCCATGTTGACCCCGATCACCGATGTGTCCGTTTGTGATGGTTGCGGTACCGGACCGGGTCCGGACGGCGGATTTCGTACCCGATGATCTTGCGCGGTAATCCGGGGGAGGGGGCCCGCGGGGCCCGGTACACTTGCCCCCGTGCTGCGCTGCGAAGGCTGAACCGCCCCGCGCCGACGGGAAATTCCACCCGCCGGCGCTTTCGCGTGCCCTGAATCAGCCCTTCCGGACCCGAGAGCGAGTACTCCGAGATGATCACTGCCACCGGCCTGGAACTGCGCGCCGGTTCCCGGATCCTGCTGTCCGACACCACCCTGCGGGTGCAGCCGGGGGACCGGATCGGCCTGGTCGGCCGCAACGGCGCCGGCAAGACCACCACACTGAAGGTGCTCGCCGGGGAGGGGCAGCCGTACGGCGGCCAGATCGACCGGCGCAGCGCCATCGGCTACCTGCCGCAGGACCCGCGTACCGGTGACCTGGACGTCACCGGCCGGGACCGGGTGCTCTCCGCCCGCGGGCTGGACGTGCTCATGGCGCAGATGAAGGAGCTGGAGAACAAGCTCGCCGAGGGCGCCGACGACGAGCGGCTGGTCCGCCGCTACGGCGCGCTGGAGGACCAGTTCGCCTCGCTCGGCGGCTACGCGGCCGAGGCCGAGGCGGCCCGGATCTGCGCCAACCTCGGCCTGCCCGACCGCGCCCTGGCGCAGACCATCGGCACGCTCTCCGGCGGTCAGCGCCGCCGCATCGAGCTGGCCCGGATCCTGTTCCGCGACGCCGGCGAGAACGGCGGCGGCATCCTGCTGCTCGACGAGCCCACGAACCACCTCGACGCCGACTCGATCACCTGGCTGCGCGGCTTCCTCGCCAACCACAAGGGCGGCCTGATCGTGATCTCCCACGACGCCTCGCTGCTGGAGGCCGTGGTCAACAAGGTCTGGTTCCTGGACGCCACCCGCTCCGTGGTCGACACGTACAACCTGGGGTGGAAGGCGTACCTGGAGGCGCGCGAGACCGACGAGCGGCGCCGCCGCCGCGAGCGCGCAAACGCCGAGAAGAAGGCCGGCGCCCTGATGGCGCAGGCGGACAAGATGCGGGCCAAGGCCACCAAGACCGTCGCCGCGCAGAACATGGCCCGGCGCGCCGAGCGCCTGCTCTCCGGCCTGGACGAGGTCCGCGTCGCGGACAAGGTCGCGAAGGTACGGTTCCCGAGCCCCGCGCCGTGCGGCAAGACGCCGCTGACCGCGACCGGGCTGTCCAAGTCGTACGGGTCGCTGGAGATCTTCACCGACGTCAACGTGGCGGTCGACCGGGGTTCCCGGGTGGCCATCCTCGGCCTCAACGGCGCCGGCAAGACCACGCTGCTGCGGATGCTCGGCGGGCTGCTCGAGCCGGACACCGGCGAGGTGCGCCCCGGGCACGGGCTGCGGCTCGGCTACTACGCCCAGGAGCACGAGACGCTCGACGTGGACCGGACGATCCTGGAGCACATGCGCAGCGCCGCGTCCGACCAGACCGACACCGACCTGCGCAAGATTCTCGGCGCGTTCCTGTTCTCCGGCGAGGACGTGGACAAGCCGGCCGGGGTGCTCTCCGGTGGCGAGAAGACCCGGCTGGCCCTGGCCACGCTGGTCTGCTCCGGCGCCAACGTGCTGCTGCTGGACGAGCCGACGAACAACCTGGACCCGGTCAGCCGGGAGCAGGTGCTCGACGCGATCGCCCGCTACCCGGGCGCGATCGTGCTGGTCACGCACGACCCGGGTGCGGTCAGCGCGCTCAAGCCGGACCGCGCCATCCTGCTTCCCGACGGCGACGAGGACGCCTGGTCCGACGACCTGCTGGAGCTGGTCGAGCTGGCCTGACCCCGCCCTCGCTCTTCCCCCGCGCCAGCCCTGTTGATCATGAGCTTGACGGCACTTCTGGAGAGGCGGGGTCAAGGGGTGAGTGCAATCGTCAGGTGGTGATGAGTTGTGCGAGGCGTTGGGCTGGGGTGTTCCAGCCCAGCGTTTCGCGGGGCCGGGTGTTGAGTTCGTGGGCGACGTGGTCCAGGCCGCGCTGGTCGATGGCGCGGAAGTCGTAGCTGCTTTTGGGGAAGTACTGGCGTAGGAGCCCGTTGGTGTTCTCGTTGGTGCCGCGTTGCCAGGGGCTGTGGGGGTCGCAGAAGTAGACCGGGCAGCCGGTGGCGACGGTGAACACCGGGTGGGTGGCCATTTCCGTGCCTTGGTCCCAGGTCAGCGACCGGCGCAGGTGTGCCGGCATGCGGGCTGCCAGGGCGGTGAGGACACCGATGACGGCTTCGCTGTCGCGGCCGTGAGGCAGCGCGCCGAGCATCACATAGCGGGTGGTCCGTTCCACCAGGGTCACGATCGCCGAGGCTCCGGCCTTGCCGATGACCAGGTCACCTTCCCAGTGCCCGGGCACCGCCCGGTCGGCAGCCTCAGCCGGCCGGTTACTGATCCGCAGGTCCCCGATCCAGGGCCGCCGACTACGGGCGGCACCCGCGGCCCGCGACTGCGGGCGCCGCTGGGTGCGACCCGAGCGCAGCGCCACCTGCCGGGTCAACTCCGCCCGCAGGCTGCCCCGCGACTGCACATAGATCGCCTGGTAGATCGTCTCGTGGGACACCTGCAACTCCGGCCGGTCGGCGAACGTGGCCCGCAACCACGCGGCGATCTGCTTCGGAGACCACCTACGCGCCAGTTTCCCCGCCACCACCTGCCGCAGCCGCGTGCCCGCCGCCAACTTCGAGACCACCGGCCGCCGCCGGGCCCCGTCAGAACGCCGCTGCGCCCACTGCGCCTGATACCCCCACCGATACGGACGCCGAGCCCGCCCGGACGGCAGTGACCGCCCGAGCGGGTTCCTCGTCCCGTGCCGCGCACTGTTGTTCCGCGCCACCTCCCGCGACACCGTGCACACCGGCACCCCGAGAACCTCCGCGATCTGCGAGATCGTCCGACCCGACCCCCACAGATGCTCCAACACCTGCCGATGCCCGAACGTCATCACACCCGGCCTCGCCACCAGCCCCTCCAGCCCAACCAAGATCAGTTGCACTGAAGCCTAGAAACCGCCAGATCCAGATCGCCGTCAACTTCATGATCGACGGGGTGGGTCGGGGCGGGTCGGTCAGGTCCGGAGGGTGGCCAGGTGGGGGAGGACGCCGGAGGTGAGCAGGATGGTCGCGCCGATGACTTATGAATATCACCGGCGCCAGCCAGTGGCCGGCGCGGCCGACCAGGGCCACCACCCGGGGGTGCCGCCGAGCGCGGCGGCGACCGCGCACCACACGGCCACCAGTAGCGCGAGCGCCAGCAGCCAGACCAGGCCGGTGGCCGGGTCGAGGGAGCGGAACACCGGCACGTAGGCGGCGACGTTGTCGACTCCGTTCGCCACGGTGACCCCGGCGACGCCGAGCAGGCTGCCGACCACCGCCGGCGGCTCGTCGTCGCCGCGGGACATCAGCGCGCGTATGCCGAGCGCGATCGGCAGCAGGCCGAGCAGGCCGGGCCACGGGTCCGGCACCACGAGCAGCCCGGCGGCGGCCACCACCGCGACCGCGACGAGCGCGCCGATGCCCGCGTACTGCCCGGCGACGATCTGCCAGGGCCGGGGGCGTCCGGCGTGCCGGAGGGTCACGAACAGCACCATGAGCACGACGGTGTCGTCGAGATCGGTGGCGGCGAAGACACCGGCGGCACCCGCCGCGGCCGTGATCACGTCAAACACCCCGCGCGCGATACGGCCCGCCGCACCGGCCATCGCATGATCCACACCAGTTCGCCGAAGTGGAGGTGTCCGGAGCATGGTGATGCAGCCACTTCGGGGAAGTGGTGTCGATCATGCGGGAGGATGCCGCCACTTCGCCGAAGTAGGGCGAAGTGAATCGTCGCCTGTCGATCGGTGGGCCGGTTGGGGGTACGTCTCGTGCTTTCGGCGGCATGGACAAGCGGTCACGAGGCGGGGCGTGGGGCTCGTCCCCCCGCTGCGATGCCGCCACCTCGCCGAACTGCCGCGTGCAGGCTCGCCGGCGGGGCGGTGCGGATCAGCCGGCCGGAAGGATCACTCTATCGGGAAGCTGACATTGCGTAGCGTGTCGGTTGGCGAATAGTTGATATCTGGCGCATGATCGTCCGAGGCGGTCTAATAGGTGGGACCGTATCCGAACCGCACAGTCTGGGACGTGAGGAATCAGCATGGCAGCCACCGGCACAGCCACCAGCACTGAGAAGGGTCGCCGGATCGTCGGGGCCGAGCGTCAGACGCTCGCCAAAGACCTGGTAAAGCGGTACACCGGCGGAGAGAGCATCCGTGCTCTGGCGGCCTCGACCGGCCGTTCCTACGGGTTCATCCACCGGGTGCTCACCGAGTCCGGGGTGCAGCTGCGGCAGCGCGGCGGCGCCCGGCGCCGGAAGAAGGCGTGACCCGCCCCCCAGCGTCGTCCATCAGCGCGTTCCGGGGCGTCCGGTGACCGCCGAGACGACCGGAGTGCGCTTCGACTGCGACGGGCCGGTCGCGACGGTGACGTTGTGCCGGCCCGACGTACTCAACGCCCAGACCCCGGCGATGTGGCGCGCCATGAGCGACTTCTCCCGGGACCTGCCCGGCGACGTGCGCGTCGTCGTCGTACGCGGAGAGGGGCGCGCCTTCTCCGCGGGCCTGGACCTGACGGTCGCCGGTGCGACCGGGCCGGGCTCCTTCGCCGAGCTGGCCGCGATGCCGGAGGCGGAGTGCGCCGACCGGATCGCCGACTACCAGGGTGGGTTCACCTGGCTGCACCGGCCGGACGTGGTGTCGATCGCCGCCGTGCAGGGCCACGCCATCGGCGCCGGCTTCCAGCTCGCGCTGGCCTGCGACATGCGCGTGCTCGCCGCCGACGCGAAGCTCTCGATGGCCGAGGTGACCCTCGGCCTGGTTCCCGACCTGGCCGGCACGCGCCGCCTGGTCGAGCTGGTCGGCTACTCCCGGGCGCTCGAGATCTGCGCCACCGGCCGGCGGATGGACGCCGCCGAGGCGGACCGGATCGGCCTGGCCACGCTCGTGGTGCCGAACGACGAGCTGGACGGCGCCGTGCGTGATCTCTCCGCCGGGCTGCTCGCCAACAACCGGGACGCGATCATCGAGATCAAGGCGCTGCTCGCGGGCGCGGCCGACCGTTCGCACGCCGAGCAGCAGCGCGCCGAGCGGGAGGCGCAGACCCGGCGGATCCGGGACCTGGCCGGGCGGGGCGAATAGCCGGTACGGCGATTTCGTAAGGACCGTTCGGGAAGATCTGGGTTACTCGCGAGGTTGTCACAGGCGTCGGGAGAATGGACTCCGACGGTTCATGCTGCCCCGACGACCCGGAGGTGACGAGTGTCCCACCCGATGGCCGGCGGCGGCATGGGCGGCTGGAGCATGCTCCGGTCGCTGCGCAACCGCGACGAGGTCTCCGCCCACGAGCTCAAACGCGGCACCGCCCGGCGGATCGTCGCGTTCGCCCGGCCCTACCGGCGCGACATCGTCGTCTTCCTGATCACCGTGGTCATCGCCGCGGTGATCGGCGTGGCCACGCCGCTGCTCGCCGGCGACGTCATCGACGCGATCGCCGGCGGCGGCGCGGACGCCCGCTCGACCGTCGTCCGGCTCGCCCTGATCATCGCCGCGCTCGCCGTGGCCGACGCGCTGTTCTCGCTGGTCCAGCGGTGGTATTCGGCCCGTATCGGCGAGGGCATCATCCTCGACCTGCGCACCCGGGTGTACGACCACGTCCAGCGGATGCCGCTGCAGTTCTTCACCCGCACCCAGACCGGCGCCCTGGTCAGCCGGCTCAACAACGACGTGCTCGGCGCCCAGCGGGCGTTCACCTCGACGCTGTCCGGCGTGGTCAGCAACGTCATCCAGCTCGTGCTCACCGCCGGGGCGATGCTCGTGCTGTCGTGGCAGATCACCGTGCTGGCGCTGGTGCTGCTGCCGATCTTCATCATCCCGGCCCGCCGGGTCGGCCGGCGCCTGGCCGAGATCACCCGCGAGTCGTACAACCTCGACGCCAAGATGAACGCCACGATGACCGAGCGCTTCGGCGTGGCGGGCGCGCTCCTGGTCAAGCTGTTCGGCGCGCCGGAGGTGGAGGCCGACCGGTTCGCCCGCCGGGCCGAGCGGGTGCGCGACATCGGCATCCAGTCCGCGATGTACTCGCGGACGTTCTTCGTGGCGATGCTGCTCGTCGCGTCGCTGGCCCAGGCGCTGACGTACGGCGTCGGCGGCTGGCTCGCGGTCACCGGGGCGGTCAGCGCCGGCACCGTCGTCAAGCTGGCGCTGCTGCTGACCCGCCTCTACGGCCCGTTGACCGCGCTGTCCAACGTCCGGGTCGACGTGATGAGCGCGCTCGTCTCCTTCGACCGGGTCTTCGAGGTGCTCGACCTGCGCCCGACCATCGCCGAGAAGCCCGACGCGGTTCCGGTGCCGCGCGGCAACGGCCGGGTCGAGTTCCGCGACGTGCGCTTCCGCTATCCGAGCGCCGCCGAGGTGTCCCTCGCCTCCCTGGAGGAGGTCTCGACGCTCGACCGGACGGTGAACGAGCCGGTGCTGCGGGGCGTCTCGTTCGCCGTCGAGCCGGGTCAGATGGTGGCCCTGGTCGGTCCGTCCGGCGCCGGCAAGTCGACGCTGTCCATGCTGATCTCCCGGATCTACGACGTCAGCGACGGCCAGGTGCTCGTCGGCGGCGTCGACGTACGAGACGCCACGCTCGCCTCCCTGCGCGACGAGATCGGCGTGGTCACCCAGGACTCGCACCTGTTCCACGAGACGATCCGGGAGAACCTGCGCTACGCCAAGCCCGACGCCACCGACGACGAGATCTGGGCGGCGCTGGCCGGCGCGCAGGTCGCCGACCTGGTCCGGGCGCTGCCGGACGGGCTCGACACGACTGTCGGCGAGCGGGGCTACCGCTTCTCCGGCGGCGAGAAGCAGCGCATCGCCATCGCCCGGCTGCTGCTCAAGGCCCCGTCGATCGTGATCCTCGACGAGGCCACCGCCCACCTGGACTCGGAGAGCGAGGCGGCGGTGCAGCGGGCGTTGTCGGTGGCGCTGACCGGGCGTACCGCGCTGGTCATCGCGCACCGGCTCTCCACGGTGCGCGACGCCGACCAGATCCTCGTGCTCGACGAGGGCCGGATCGTGGAGCGCGGCCGGCACGACGAGCTGGTGGCGGTCGGCGGCCTGTACGCCGAGCTGTACCGCACCCAGTTCGCGGTCACCGACTCGCCCGCGCCCCACGCCGAGGCCGAGCAGCCCGAGCCGGTGGTGACCACGGTGCCGATGGGCACCTACGTCGCCCACGAGGCCATGCCCCCGGCCGCCGCCAACTAGCGGCCCGGCGAGACCACATCCCGGCGCCGAGCCGTCGACAGCGCGGCGGCGCCGGACGACCGGCCCGCGACGACCGAAGCCCTAACCCGCGACGACCTCGGCGCGCAGCTCGGCGAACGCGGCGCCGAGCGTCTCCGGGGTGAAGTGGGCGTTCAGGCCGCTCGGATTGGGCAGCACCCAGAGCCGGGCCGCCGCGAGCGTCTCCGGCTGCGGCCCGAAACCGGCCTTCGGCCGGGCGAACCCGATCCGGTACGCGGTCACCCCGACCACCGCCACCCAGCGCGGCCGGTAGTGCTCGACCTTCGCGGTGAGCGTGGCGGCGCCGTCGACCAGTTCATCGGCGGTCAGCTCGTCGGCACGGGCGCTGGCCCGGGCCACCATGTTGGTGATGCCGAGGCCCAGCGCCGGAAGCATGTCCTGCTCACTGGGGTGCAGCAGCCGCGGCGTGAAGCCGCCGCGGTGCAGGGCGGGCCAGAACCGGTTGCCAGGGCGGGCGAAGTGCCAGCCGGTGGCCGCTGACCACAGGCCCGGGTTGATGCCGACGAACAGCACGTCCAGACCGGGTGCGATCACATCGGGCAGCAGCCGGTCGGCCGCCGCGGCGAGCTGCTCGCGGCTGGGCCGGGGATGGCTGCGGGCGGGCGTGCCGGGTCCGGGCGCGGCCTCGGGCCGTCCACCGCCCGGCCGCCGTCGATCGCTCATCGGCCCACCGTCCCGGGTGAACGGCCCGCCGCGGGCGCGGCCACCCGCACCCGGCCGGCCGCCGCGGAAAGCCCGCCCACCGCCGCGGGAAGCCCGGCCGTCGCGCCCACCGTCACAGCCCGCGCAGCGCGCCGCCGTCGACCGGAACGGTGATCCCGGTGACGTACCCGGCGGCGGGGGAGAGCAGGAACGCGGCCACCCGGCCGAACTCCGCCGGGTCGCCGATGCGCCCGAGCGGGATCGCCGCCTCGGCCTGCGCGCGGGCCCGCTCCGGATCGCCGGAACCGGCCAGCAGCTCCCGGTTGCGGTCGGTCATGATCCGTCCCGGCAGCAGGCTGACCACGCGGACGCCGCGCGGGCCGAACTCGTCCGCCATGTCCTTGGCCACGCCGGCGAGGCCCGGCCGCAGGCCGTTGGAGATGCCGAGCCCGGGCAGCGGTCCGCGTACCGAGGTGGACAGCACCAGCCCGATCGCGCCGCCGTCGGTGAGCGCGCCGGCCACCGTGCGGGCGAGCCGGACGCTGCCCAGGAAGACCGTCTCGAACGACTCCCGCCACTGCTCGTCGCTGACGGTGGCGGCGGTGCCGGGCGGTGGGCCGCCGACCGAGATCAGCGCACCGTCGAGACGGCCGAAGTGTTCGCGGGCGGCGGCGACGAGCCGCTCCGGGGTGGCGGGGTCGGCGAGGTCGGCGGTCAGCCCGATCGCCCGCTGCGGGTCACCGAGCGCCTCGATCGCGGCGGCCACCCGTTCCGGGGTACGCGCGGAGATGACCACCCGGGCGCCGTCGGCGACGAGGTGTTCGGCGGTGGCGAAGCCGAGGCCGCCGGAGGCGCCGGTGAGCACGTACACCCGGTCGGCGAGTCCGAGATCCATGCACCGATCCTGCCGTACCGGCGGGTGCCTGTCAGCGCGGGGCGGGCCGCACCAGGCGTACCCGGCCGAGAACCTGAACCGCGACGGCGCCGCCGGTCCGGGCGAGGGCCGGCAGCCGGCGCGGCCGGGGCGGGCGGTGGCCGTCGTAGCGGCTCGCGGACTCCCGCGCGGCCAGCTCGTCCGCGCCCAGCGGCGGCAGCGCGTGACGGTCGCGCAGGTCGCGGGCCAGGTCCCAGCCGTCGCGAAGGGAACCGTTCGTGGGACGGCCGTCGGCCCACGTGGTGAACGTGGCCGGCCAGGCGGACCCGAGGCCGGCCGCGAGCAGCGGCCAGTGCCGGGCCACGTCGCCGGCCCGTTTGCGCAGCAGCGCCCGGCGGGCCGCCTCGACCGGGGCCGGGGCGAAGCCCGGCGGCAGCGGTCCACCGGCGACGAGCGCGGCGACCAGCTCGGCCTGCCGGGCCGCCAGGTCGCCGCTCACGTGACAACCGGGTGGCCGGAGGCGGCGGCCAGCGCGTCGAGTTCGCCCCGCAGCTCGGCGGCGGGCGGGTAGTGCCCGTCGCGTTCCAGCAGCAGCGCGGGCGGCCGGCGCCTGGTGCACAGCTCGCGGACCAGGTCCAGCACGGCGGCGGGCACCGGGTCGGTGTGCGTGTCGTGGTAGAAGCTGCCGTGTTCGGCACCGCCCGCCACGTGCACGTAGGCGATGCGCTCCAGCGGCAGCCGGTCCAGCAGCGCGGCCGGGTCGCCGCCCCGGTTGCGGGCGTTGGCGTGCACGTTCGCCACGTCGAGCAGCAGCAGCGCGTCGGTGGCGTCGAGGATCTCGGTGAGGAAGTCCGCCTCGTCCAGCTCGTCGTCCGGCCAGTCGAACAGCGCCGCGATCGGTTCCAGGGCCAGCGGCACCGGCAGCTCCGCCTGCGTCCGCCGGACGTTCGCCACCACCGCCGCGACCGCCTCGCGGCTGCGCGGCAGCGGCAGCAGGTGACCGGCCTCCAGGCCGCCGGCCCGCACGAACGCGATGTGCTCGCTCACCAGCGGCGCGTCCAGGGCCGCGGCCACCCCGGCCAGGTGCGCCACCCGGGCCGGATCGACCGGTTCCGCGCCGCCGAGGGACAGCCGCACCCCGTGGGGTACGACGTCGACGCCGCGTCCGCGCAGCTCGGCGAGCCCGTCCGGGAGCGGCCCGGCCGGGGCGACCGCCTCCGCGACCACCTCGACGAAGCGCAGCCCCGGCAGCCCGGCGACGAAACCGGCGATCTCGGGGCGCCAGCCGATGCCGACGCCGGACGGGCCGCTCATCCGCCGCACCCGCCGCCCCCGCCGCAGCCACCACCCCCGCCGCACGAGCTGCCGCCCCCGCAGGAGCTGCCGCCTGCGGTCGCCCCGCCGCCGCACGAGGTGCCGGTGCTCGCGCCGCCCGCGCTGCCCATCGCCTGCCGCTGGATCTCGGCCTGCTCCGCGAAGCCCGGATCCATCGTCCAGAGCGTGGCGGTGCCGAACAGGGCCACGCCCAGCGCCACGTCCGTCGCGCCGTACGTGGAGTAGGCGGGCCCGGCGGCCGGTCGCAGCCAGGCGTGCCGGCGGCGCATGTCGTTCAGCGCGGCGGTGGCCGCCCGGGTGCGCCAGGGCACGCGGTTGAGCAGCACGAACGCGAGGCCGAGCGGGAACAGGCTGAGCAGCAGCCAGCCGGTGGGCCGGTCGTTGAGCATCCCGGAGACCGCGCGCACGATGCCGATCACCAGCAGGGCTCCGACCAGCAGGGCGCCGCGCCGCAGGGTCCGGCGCCGCTCCTGGTCGAGGGCCAGACCCCGGCGTACCAGGCCGTCGCGCAGCTCGTCGAGCGCCCGCCGGACCCACTCGTCGGCGGCCAGTTCCCGGGTCCGCAGACCGCGGCTGGCCGCGTGGTGCACCGCCTGGTCCAGCGGGGTGGCGCCGGCCGGCAGCGGGCCGCCGGTGGTGAGCCGCCGGTCCGGCCGGACGCCGACCGCGCCGCAGTGGCGCAGCCCGCCGAGCGCGGCCCAGACGGCGAGCTGGTCGCCACCGTTGAGGTAGGCGACCTGCTGCGGACCCAGGTCGCCGTACGCGGTCACCGGCGTGCCCGCCAGCATGCGCCGCCGGTACACGATCGCACCGATGACCAGGACGACGGCGAGCAGGAGGTACCAGCGCAGGAATACGGGGCCGGGGATGCCCCAGGTGTCGGAGGGGGTCATCGTCTGCTCCTGTCGCGAGGAGGGGTCGCGGCTCATTGTGGAGCAGGCGCGCCAGAGTCGATCTCCTGGAGGGGCGTAGTTACCGGACCGAGACCGGCGCCGGTTCAGTGCCGGCGGACGGCCTCCTCGACCAGGTCGAGCACGCGGGCCAGGTCGCCGGCCGGCCGGCCCATCGCCAGGTGCAGCACCAGTCCGTCGTAGGCCAGCTCCAGGAACTGGGCCAGCACGTCGATCGGCACGTCGTCGCGGAGCACACCCGCCTCGCGCTGGCGCAGCAGACGCTCCCGGGTCGCGGCGGCGATCGCCTCGGACCGTTCCGCCCAGCGCTTGGCGAAGGCGGGGTCGGTGCGCAGCCGGCGGGAGACCTCCAGCTGGCTACCGAGCCAGCCGGTGGTGTCCGGCGAGACGGCCCGGGCGAGCAGGTCGCGCATGACCTGCACCAGGCCGTTACGGGCCACCGTCTCCACCATCGCGGCGGCGTCGTCCTCGGCCACGGCGAGGAACAGCGAGTCCTTGTCCCGGAAGTGGTGGAAGATCGCGCCCCGGGACAGGCCGGTGGCCTCCTCCAGCCGCCGCACTGTGGCGCCCTCGTAGCCGTGCCGGGCGAAACACGCCCGCGCCGCCGCGAGGATCTCCTGCCGGCGCGCGTCGAGCTGGTCCTGACTTACTCTGGGCACGAACGGATCGTCCCAGGTGGAACCGGCCGATGCAAACCGTACGTACGGCTTGAGATGCGATTCCGGATGATCATCCGCGCATCGCCGAGTGGTTAGGATCGGCGCGTGACCGCCCCGCCCGCGCACCCGCTCACCGTCGCCGCCGTCCAGGCCCAGCCCGTCCCCGGTGACGTCGCCGGCAACGCCCGTGCCGCCGCCCGCCTCGTCGGCCGGGCCGAGGGTGCCCGCGTCGTGGTGCTGCCCGAGCTGTTCCTGCCGGCGTACCATCCGCCGACGCTCGGCGCCGATCCGGAGGGCACGGACGTCGCGGCCGACGCCGACGGCCGGGTGACCGACGCCCGGCTGGACCCGCTGCGCTCCGCCGCCGCCGACGCGGGCGCCGCCGTCGTGATCGGCGCCGCCGTCCGCCACCCCGACCGGCGGCGCACCATCTCCTCGCTCGTGGTGGACCGGGCCGGCACGGTCACCGCCGCGTACGACAAGCAGCAGCTCTGGAGCGGCGAGCGGGAGCTGTTCGACGCCGGCCGCCGGGGCGCCACGCTCGAGGTCGACACGTGGCGGCTGGGACTGGGCGTCTGCTACGACGGCTGCTTCCCGGAGCACGCGCGGGCCGCCGCGGGCGACGGCGCGCACGGCTACCTCTGCCCGAGCGGGTACCTGGCCGGCTCGGCGCACCGCCGCGACCTCTACTACGCCGCGCGGGCGCTGGACAACACCATGTACGTGGTGTTCGCCAACTCGGTCGGCGGCGCCGATCCGTGGCGCTTCAACGGCGGCGCGGCGGTGTACGACCCGGAGGGCCGGCCGCTGGCCCGGGGCGCCGACACCGGTGAGGACGTGCTGGTGGCCACGCTGGACCCGGACGCGCTGGCCGCCACCCGTGCGGCGCACACCATGCTGCGGGATCGCCCGCTCGACGCCGGGGCGGCTCGCGCCGTCCTCGTGGCCTGATCGCCGTGGCGGGGCCCTCGGCCCTGTCGGTGCTCCGGCCCGTCCCGTAGGGTGCCCAGGTGCCGTTGCTCCTGCTCGATCTGGACAACACCCTGCTGGACCGCGACGGGCCGTTCCGCGCCTGGGGAGAACGCTTCCTGGACGGCATCGGCGCGCCGCCGGCCGACCTCGACTGGTTGGTGTCCGTGGACGCGGACGGGCTGACCAACAGGTGGGACGTGGCGGACGCGATCCGTGACCGGTACGCGCTGCGTATCCCCTCGATCGACCTGGTCGACGAGCTGCACGACGGCGTGGTGGCGCACATGCGGCTGGACCCGCTGGTGGCCTGCGCGCTGCGGATCGCCGCGGACGCCGGCTGGGTGCCGGTGGTGGTCACCAACGGCGCGTCCCGTCAACAGGACGCCAAGATCCGCAAGACCGGCCTGGACCGCTACGTCGCCGACTGGGTGATATCCGAGGAGGCGGGCGTCAGCAAACCGAACCCGAGGATCTTCGCGCTCGCCGCCCAGCGGGCCCGGATGCCGCTGCGCGGCGCGTGGGTGGTCGGCGACAGCCCGGAGGCGGACATCGGCGGCGCGACAGCCGTGGGCCTGCCCAGCGTCTGGCTGCACCGGGGACGCCGCTGGGCCGATCCGAGGTTCGCGCCCACCCGGATCGAGGACGGTCTGATCGCCGCCGTCGCGGCCGTCCTGGCCGGCTGACGGCGCTCGGCGGCGCGGGCCGGCGGCGGCACGGCGGCGCGGGCCGGCAGGCGGCGCGGCGGCACGGTGGCGCACCGCGCGGAAAATCCGTTGACCCGCCGCGGGCGGGGCACGAGCATGGTGCCGCGCGACTGCGCAGCCGGGTGTGCCCGGTCGAGGAGAGGGGGTCGGTCATGGCCGTTTTCGCAGGGTCTTACCACCTGCCTCCACCAGCCTCGATCGAAGGACAGATCCACCCGTGCGCGATCACGACATCCCGGCGCCGCAGCGCCGAGGCCGCGGCAAGAGCCGCTTCGACGACGACGAACCCGACTTCCTGAAGCGGGGGCGGCGTACCCCGCCGACCCTCACCGACCCGGACGCCGAGCCCGAGGCGGAGGACGCCTGGTCCTCCTGGGACCAGGCCGTCCACGGCCCCGAGCCGCACCCGGAGTGGCTGGTCACCGAACTGGCCGCCCGGGACACCGAGCTCGGGGTACTCAAGACCGGCAAGGAGGCGGACGTCCACCTGGTCCGCCGTGCCGTGCCGGGTACCGACCGCGCCTGCCTGCTCGCGGTCAAGCGCTACCGCGACGCCCAGCACCGGCTGTTCCACCGCGACGCCGGTTACCTGGAGGGCCGCCGGGTACGCCGGTCCCGTGAGATGCGGGCGATGACCGGCCGCACCGCGTTCGGCCGGCAGATGATCGCCGGGCAGTGGGCGGCGGCCGAGTTCGCCGCGTTGTCCCAGCTCTGGGAGATCGGGGCCGCCTCCGGGCGGATCGCCGTGCCCTACCCGGTGCAGCTGCTCGGCACCGAGCTGATGCTGGAGTTCGTCGGCGACGCCGAGGCGGGGGAGGCCGCGCCGCGGCTGGCCCAGGTCCGGCCCGACGACGACGAGCTGCGCGACCTGTGGGACCAGCTCGTGGAGGCGTTGACGGTGCTCGCCCGGGCCGGGTACGCACACGGCGACCTGTCCCCGTACAACCTGCTGGTGCACGCGGGCCGGCTGGTGATGATCGACCTGCCCCAGGTGGTCGACGTGGTGGCGAACCCGCAGGGGGCCGACTTCCTGGCCCGCGATGTGCGGGTGGTGGCCGCCTGGTTCACCGCCCGCGGGATGCCCGCGACGGTGACCGACCCGATGGCGCTGACCGAGGCGCTGCTGCGGGAGGCGGGCGTCCGCTGACCGGCCGGCGTCCCGGGCGGGAGACCGCCCGGGACGCCGGTCCGGGTCACTGCAGGTAGCGCTCGACCTCGGGCACCGGGCGTTCGCCCTGGGCGTCCGGGTCGCCGTGTGCCTGGCGGGCCGCGCGGCGGCGGCGCAGCAGGTCCCAGCACTGGTCCAGGGACTCCTCCAGCGCGCGCAGCCGCTCCCGCGCCTCGTCGTCGGTGCCGGCCTCGTGCTGCTGCGCGTCGGCACGCAGCCGGTGCTCCTCGTCGACGAGTTCCGAGATCCGGCTCAGGATGGTCTTGTCGTCCATGCCCGAAGCTTGGCACAGCGGACGGGTCCGCGCCCGCGTTCCGCCGCCGTCCGTCAGAGGTGAGCGTTGCTCGCTCTCCGCAACGGCCACTGTGTACGCGAGTGACGCATATCCCACGGGCTCCATTCTCGACAAAGAGATTGTTGTTACGTGAAATATCCTCCGACCTGCCTTTTGATCTGCGGCTCAGGATGGCATGCTCGCGAGCAACGTCACGGGTCGATACGGAGTCGCGACCCTGAGTCAACCGAGGGAGCGTTCAGGTGCCCGAACCGACGGACACACCGAGGCCCACCGGCCGACCCCGAACCGTGCCGCTGCGGCAGATCCTGCCGGCGGTGCTCCGCGACCCCGCCCGCGCACTCATCGACATCGGTAACCGTACCGAAGGTGAACTGGTCCGGCTCAACCTCGGCTCGTTCCGCCCCTACCTGGTCACCCACCCCAAGCACGTGCAGCACGTCCTGCGTGACCGGGCGGACAACTACGAACGAGCAGGTGACGGGCTGTTCTGGCGCCCGGTCAAGCGGCTGTTCGGCGAGGGGATCCTCGGCGAGGGGCAGATCTGGTCGGCCAGCCGCCGGATGCTCCAGCCGATGTTCACCGCCAAGCGGGTCGAGGCGCTGGTCGACGGGATGGCCGACGCGATCCGTGACGCGGTGGAGGAGCTGGACGAGCCGGCCCGCGCCGGCCAGCCGGTCGACATCGGCGTGGAGCAGGCGCGCATCGTCAGCCGGGCGATCATGAAGGTGCTGTTCGCCGACCGGATCTCGGTGCCGGACGCGATGCGCGTCATCGAGGCGCAGGACCGCATCGCCACCGCCGTCATCCCCCGGATCATCGTGCCGTTCGCGCCGCTGTCCCTGCCGATGCCCGGCGACCGCACGTTCGCCCGCGCCGTCCGCATCGTCGACGACGTGCTGGTGCCGATCGTCCGCGAGACGCGGGAGTCCGCCGACCAGGGCGACGACGTCATCTCGACGCTCTGGCAGGCCCGCACCGACGACGGGCGGCAGCTCGACGAGCGGCAGGTCCGCAACGACACAGTGGCGATGTTCGCCGCCACCACGGAGACCACCATCAACGTGCTGACCTGGGCCTGGCCGCACCTGGACCAGCACCCCGAGGTGGCCGGGCGGCTCTACGCCGAGATCGACGAGGTGGTCGGCGGCGAGCCGGTACGCCGTGAGCACCTGAGCCGGCTCACCTACACCCGGATGGTGCTGGACGAGCTGCTGCGGCTCTACCCGATCGGGTGGATCATCCCGCGCCGTGCGGTCGCCGGGGACGTCATCGACGGCGTGCCGATCGAGCCCGGCGCCACGATGGCGGTCAGCCCGCTGATCACCCAGCGGATGCGGCAGTTCTGGGACCGCCCGGACGAGTTCGACCCGGAACGGTTCCGCCCCGAGCGCGTCCGCACCCGCCACCGGTACGCCCACTTCCCGTTCGGCGGCGGGCCGCACCAGTGCCTCGGCATGTACCTGTTCTACCTGGAGGCCCAGCTCATCCTCGCCACCATGCTCAGCCGCTACCGCTTCCGGCTGCACCGCCCCGGCGTACCCGGACTGCGGCTGGCCGCGGCGCTGCGGCCGCGCGAACGCGTCGAGCTGACGCTCGTCGCCGCCGGGCGGACGGAGCCGGCATGACCGACGGGCCGACACCCGATCCGCTTACGGTCGCCGCGGAGCAGGGCCGGGTCTGCGCGCTCGCCGCGCAGGGCCAGCGCGGCCTGCGCAGGGCCGCCGCCGCGCACCCCGAGCTGTTCCCCGGCGACCCGTTCGACGCGACGCTGTTCAGCAGCATCGCGCAGGCGATGGCGTTCAGCGCCCCCTGGCACACCGCCGCCGAGCTGGCGGTGACCAACCGCGCGGTGCTCTGGGGCTTCGCCGTCGACTGGCTGGTCGACCACCAGGCCACCAGCCGGGCCGAGGTCGACCGGATCACCGCCGTCTGCCTGGACGTGCTCGACGGCGGCGAGTCCGCCGACCCGCTGGGCCGGTTCCTCGCCGAGCTGCGCGACGACGTCGCCGCCGCACCCGCATATCCGGCGCTGCGCGGCCTCTGGCGCGACACGATGGCCCGCACGCTCGACGCGATGGCCCGCGAGTGGGACTGGCGGCACACCGGCCGTCCCACGCTCGCCGAGTACCTCGCCAACGCCGACAACCTCGCCGCCACTGTGGTGAACGTGGCCCACTGGATCCACACCGGATCGGTGTCCGACGCCGCCACGCTGGCGCGGCTGATCGAGGTCGGCGACGAGGTGCAGCGGGCCCTGCGCCTGGTCAACGACCTCGGCACCCACCGCCGCGACGCCGAGTCCGGCGACCTCAACGCGCTGCTGCTGGTGGACGATCCGGCCGAGGTCGAGCGGCTCTTCGCCGAGCAGGTCGACCACTGCCGCGTCCTGCTGGCGAAGCTGGCCGGCGAGGTGCCGCGGGAGGCCGGCTTCCTGTCCCGGCAGCTCGGCTTCACCGCCGGCTTCTACCGGAACACCGACTTCTGGGGCGTGCGGTGACGCTCACCGCCGGATCGGTGCCCGCCACCCGGTCCGGGACCACGCACGACCTGATCACCGCGCTCGGCGGCGAACCGGAGGGACAGACGTCGGCGTCGGTCTACGAGACCGGACGGCTGGTCGCGCTCGCACCCTGGCTCGACGGCCACGACCGGCGCGTGGCCTGGCTGCTGGACCGGCAGCGCCCGGACGGCGGCTGGGGCGGTCCCGGCGGGTACGCGCTGGTGCCGACGCTGAGCGCGGTCGAGGCCCTGCTCGCCGTGCTGCACCGCGACGGGCCGTCCGTCGCGCCCGCCGACGCCGCGCGCCGGGGCCTGACGTACCTGACCGGCGCGCTGCGCGACGGCACCCCGCCGGACCTGCCGGCCACCGACCTGATCGTGCCGGCGCTGCTGACCGCCGTGGACCGGCACCTCGGCGGCCCGGCCGGGCCGCCACCCGGGCTGGCCGAGTGGGCCGGCCGGCCCCGCCTGCCGCTGCCGGCCGGTCTCGACCCGGCCCGCCTGAACCGGGTACGCGGACTGCTCGCCACCGGACGCCCGGTGCCGGAGAAGCTGGCGCACGCGCTGGAGGTGGCGGGCGAGCTGGCGTACCGGGCGCCCGGGGTGCGCCCCTCGGTCAGCGGCGCGGTCGGCGCCTCACCGGCCGCCACCGCCGCCTGGCTTGGCGGCCCGGAGCCCGGGCCCGCGCTCGACTACCTGAACACGGTCGCCCGGCCCGGCCCGGTGCCCTGCGCGAGCCCGATCACCGTGTTCGAGCGGGCCTGGGTGCTCGGCATCCTGGTCCGGGCTGGAGTGCCGGTCGGCGCGCCCGAGCCGGTGCTGACCGAGCTGCGCGCCGCGGTCGGACCGTCCGGCGCGGCCACCGCGCCCGGCCTGCCCGCCGACGCCGACACCACGGCGGTCACGCTCTATGCGCTGGCCCGGCTGGGCCGCGCACCCGGTGTCGCGCCGCTGGCCGGGTTCGACACCGGAGCGCACTTCTGCACCTGGCCGGGGGAGGACGGCGCCTCGCTGACCACGAACGCGCACGTGCTCGACGCGCTCGGCGAGCATCCGAGCGCACCCGGCGTCACCGGCGCCCGGCGCCGGGTCACCGAGTGGCTGCTGGAGCGGCAGGAGCCGGACGGGCGGTGGGAGGACCGCTGGCACGCCTCGCCGTACTACGCCACGTATGCGGTGCTGCTGGCACTGGCCGACCACGCGCCGGACGGCGCGGCGCGTACCGCCGTCGAGCGCGGGGTGGCCTGGCTGCTGGACACGCAACGCCCGGACGGCTCCTGGGGACGGTGGGACGGCACCGCCGAGGAGACCGCGTACGGGGTGCTCGCCCTGGCCGACGCGGGCCGGCCCGGTGACCCCCGGATCACGTCGGCGCTGGTGCGGGGGCGTCGTCGACTGTCCGAGCTGGACGGATCCGAGGGTGAACCGGCACTATGGCACGACAAGGACCTCTACCGCCCGACGCGGATCGTGCGCGCCGCGGTGCTGGCGGCCTCCGGCCGTGCCGGGGCGGCCTGGACCGGGGCCGCACCTACCATGATCAGGATCGCTTGAATGAGGTTCACGACGGCTGCTAGCGTGCGCCGGAGTCGATCGGATTCCGAACCGACCGAAGACCGGGCCAGGACGGTGTGATGGGTTCCCGCAGTACGAATCTCCGTACGAAGATCATCGCGCTGCTGGCGTCGCTGACCGCGCTCTGGGCGTTCGCCGCGTGGGTGACCGTACGGGACGGATTCAACCTGCTCGGCGTGCAGACGCTCAACGCGCGCGTCTTCGAGCCGAGCGACCCGCTGCTGCAGGAGTTGCAGGCCGAACGCCGGCTGTCGCTGCGCTACCTCGGTGAGTCCGACCCGAGCCGGCTGCAGGAGCTGGAGGCCCAGCGCGCGCGTACCGACGAGACCGCCGGCGCGCTGTGGCGCTCGGTGCGGGACTGGCGCACCGAGATCCCGGCCAGCGAGGAGCTGATGCAGCGGCTCGACGAGCTGAAGACCGAACTGGACCAGCTCGGCCAGATCCGCGCCGACGTCAGCCGCAAGACCATCGACCGGACCACCACGCTCATCGCGTACGACGAGGCGGTAGACGGGATCTTCGCGGTCTTCGACGCCCTCGGCGGCCTCGACGACGACGAGATCGCCAAGGACACCGCCGCGCTGATCGACCTCAACCGGTCCCGCGAGCTGCTGTCCCAACAGGACGCGCTGCTCACCGGCGCGATCGCGGCCAACCGGATCACCGTCGGCGAGCAGACCGCGTTCGCCCGCCTGGTCGGCGCGCAGTGGTTCCTCGCCGACCGCACCGCCCGCGAACTCGCCCCCGGCGACCGTGCCCGCTTCGAGCGGATGGTCGAGGGCGAGGCGTTCCAGCAGCTCCGCACGCTCCAGGACCAGGTGCTCGCGGCCAAGGGTGCCGAGGTGCGCCCCCCGGTGACCGCCGCGGCGTGGCAGGCCGCCGCCGAGAAGGCGATGGCCGACCTGCGCGAGGTCATCCTCGCCGGCGGTGAGGACATCGTGTCCCGGGCCACGCCGGTCGCGGTGGGCGTCATCGTACGGCTGGTGCTCGCCGCCGGTCTCGGCCTGATCGCCGTCATCGCCTCCGTGGTCGTCTCGATCACCACGGCCCGGGCGCTCGTCCGCCAGCTCGAACGGCTCCGCGAGGCCGCCTTCAAGCTGGCCCACGAACGCCTGCCGAGCGTGGTGGACCGGCTCGGCCGCGGCGAGGAGGTGGACGTCGCCCGCGAGGCGCCACCACTGCAGTTCGGCGACGACGAGATCGGTCAGGTGGGCAAGGCGTTCAACGTCGTGCAGGAGACCGCCGTCCGCACCGCCGTCGAGCAGGCCGAGCTGCGCCGCAGCGTCCGCGACGTGTTCCTGAGCCTGGCCCGGCGCACCCAGGCGCTCGTGCACCGGCAGCTCACGCTGCTGGACGCGATGGAACGGCGCGAGCACGACGCCGAGGAGCTGGAGGACCTGTTCCGGGTCGACCACCTGGCCACCCGGATGCGGCGCAACGCGGAGAACCTGATCGTGCTCTCCGGCTCGACGCCGGGCCGGGCCTGGCGGCGCAACGTCCCCATGGTCGACGTGGTGCGCGGCGCGGTCGCCGAGGTCGAGGACTACACCCGGGTCACCGTGCGCCCGCTCGGCGAGGTGGCGCTCACCGGCCGTGCCGTCGGTGACGTCATCCACCTGCTGGCCGAGCTGATCGAGAACGGACTCTCCTTCTCCCCGCCGCAGACCACGGTGGAGGTACGCGGTCAACTGGTGGCGAACGGCTTCGCCATCGAGATCGAGGACCGTGGCCTCGGCATGAGCGCCGACGAGCTGGCCGCCGCCAACGCGCGCATCGTGGACCGGTCCGAGCTGAACCTCGCCGACGCCGCCCGGCTCGGCCTGTTCGTGGTCAGCCGGCTCACCGAGCGGCACGGCGTCAAGGTGCAGCTCAAGGAGTCCGCGTACGGCGGGACCACCGCTGTGGTGCTGATCCCGCGTGAACTGATCACCGCCGACGGGGCCGACGGGGCCGACGCCCTGCCCGCACCCGGGACGGCCCTTCCCACGGCACCTGCGCCGGACCCGGTGCGGCGCACGCCGGCCGGCGACGGCGACGGACCGGCGACCCCGCCCGGTCCGGACGGCGCCGCCGAATCGGACCAGCCGTCCGAGCCCGCCCCGCAGGTGCCGGAGCCGGTGACGCGGGCGCCCCGGCTGACCCCGTCCGGGCTGCCGGCGCGTACCCGCAAGCGGCAGCCCGCGGTGGCGGGGCCGACCACGGAGCTGGCGGTGGTGGAGCGGCGGCCCGCCGCCACGACCGACGCGGCGGAGGCGTCGCCGGCGACGGAGCCGGAGACCGAGGCGGAGACGGCGCCGGTCACCGACGCGGGACTGCCGGTCCGGGTACGCCAGGCCAGCCTCGTGCCGGAGCTGCGGCACGACCAGAACGCGGCGGACGACGACGCCGCCGACGACGACACGGCGCGTGCACCGGAGCAGGTGCGCCGGATGATGAGCTCCTACCAGAGCGGCACCCGACGCGGCCGTACCGATGCCGCACGCCTGCTCGGCGGAGCGCAGGGGGCCGGCGGTGGGCCGGCCGACGCGGACGAGCAGGTTACCTGACCGGGACGTCGACGCGACGGAAACCGGAAGCTGACGGCACACAAGCCGGGAAGATGAGGACGACGAGTGGCGCAGAAGACGGCTTCGAGCGCGGATCTGACGTGGCTGCTGGATGACCTGGTCGGCCGGGTCAAGCAGGCGGAGCACGCCGTGGCGCTCTCCACCGACGGACTGTTGATGGCCTCGTCCCGCGGATTGAGCCGGGACGACGGCGAGCACCTGGCGGCGATGGCGGCGGGCATCCAGAGCCTGGCCCGCGGCGCGGGCAAGCGGTTCGGTGGCGGACAGGTACAGCAGACCATCATCGAGATGCAGTCCTCCTTCCTGTTCGTCACAGCGGCCGGGCGCAACGCATGCCTGGCGGTGCTGGCCTCGGAGGACGCGGACGTCGGCCTGATCGCGTACGAGATGGCCATGCTCGTCACCCGGGTCGGCCGGTTCGTCGCGTCACCGACCCGGGAACAGCCCCTCGGCGAGAACGCGGCACGATGACCGGCCGGGGGGACTCCGCGGAGCAGGAGTGGGTGGACGACCACGCCGGCCCGGTGGTGCGCCCGTACGCGGTGACCGGAGGCCGGGCCCGCCCGGTCACCGGCACGTTCGACCTGATCTCGCTGGTCACCTCGACCCGCACCGATGTCGGGTCGGAGTCCGGGCTGGGCCCGGAGCACGTGGCGATCGTCGGCCTCTGCCAGCGGATCCTCTCCGTGGCCGAGATCGCCGCCCATCTCGACCTGCCGGTGGGCACGGTCCGGGTCCTCCTCGGAGACCTGGCCGCCCGCAGCCTGGTACAGGTACGCGAGCCGCGCGCGACCACCGCCGGCCTTCCCGACGAGCACGTTTTCGAGGCGGTAATCAATGGACTACGGGCGCTCTGAGCGGCCGGCGGGCGCCGCTCCGCTGCCCACCGCGATCAAGATCCTGATCGCGGGCGGGTTCGGCGTCGGCAAGACCACGATGGTCGGCGCGGTCAGCGAGACCCGGCCGCTGCGCACCGAGGAGGTGCTGACCGAGACCGGGATCGGCATCGACGACCTGTCCGGCATCGAGGAGAAGTCGACCACCACGGTGGCGATGGACTTCGGCCGCATCACCATCAGCGACGACCTGGTGCTCTACCTGTTCGGCACACCCGGGCAGGACCGGTTCTGGTTCGTCTGGGACGAGCTGGCGCTCGGCGCGCTCGGCGCGGTGGTGCTCGCCGACACCCGCCGGCTGGCCGACTGCTTCCCGTCGATCGACTACTTCGAGGGGCGCGGTACGCCGTTCGTGGTGGCGGTGAACTGCTTCGAGGGCGCCAAGACGTTCCGCCTGGACGAGGTGCAGGCCGCGCTCGACCTGGACCCGGGCGTACCGGTGGTGCTGTGCGACGCACGCAAGCGGGAGTCGGCCAAGGAGGTGCTGATCACGCTGCTGGAGCACGCCATGAAGCTGCGGGAGGCGCGCCGCCGCGCCGCCGAGGACTGAGCGGTCACAACATCGACGGGGGAGTGGCGATGACCGAGGTGAGCGTACGGGCGATGTCGGCGGAGGAGTTCGAGCGCTGGCAGGACGACCTGGCGGCCGGCTACGCGCAGGAGCACGTGGCCGCCGGCAACTGGACTCCGGAGGAGGCGCTCGACCGGGCCCGGCGGGAGAGCGCCGCCTTCCTGCCGCAGGGCATGGACACGCCCGGCATGCTCTTCCTGCTCGGCGTGCTGGCCGACGGCTCGCCGGTGGGGCGCCTGTGGATCGGTCTCACCCACCCGCGCGGTCTCGCCGACTGCGCGTTCCTCTACGACATCGAGGTGGACGCCGGGCACCGGGGCCGGGGGCTCGGGCGGGCGCTGCTCGCGGCCGGGGAGCGGGCGGCCCGGGAGCACGGCGCCCAGGCGCTGGAGCTGAACGTCTTCGGCGCCAACGAGACGGCGCGAAAGCTGTACGAGACGTCCGGCTACCGGGTGGTGACCCAGCAGATGCGCAAGGATCTGCCCGCCTAGGAGCCGGGTCAGAGGAGGGTCAGAGGCGGGTGGCGGTCCGGATCAGGGCGGCGAGGGGCCGGGACCGGCTGTGCGGCGGCCACGCGATCACAGTGGTCACCGCCGGGGCGTCCGGCACCGGCACGGCGGTCAGGTCGGCGAGCAGCAGCGACCGGACCGACTCCGGCAGCACCACGGCGGTGCGGCCGAGCGCGATGAGCTGGAACAACTGGGCGTGGTCCCGGACCTCGGGGCCCGGACCGTCCGGGTACGACCCGTCGGCCCGGGGCCAGCGCGGCATCGGCAGGCCGGGCAACGTCTCCACCTCGGCCATCAGCAGGTGCGGCCGCCGGGCCAGCGGATGTCCGGCCGGCAGGACCGCCACCTGCTGTTCGGTGACCAGTTCCTCGGTGTCCAGCCCCGTGGTCGAGTCGAACGGCAGGTGCAGCAGCGCCACGTCGGCCCGACCGTCGCGCAGCAGCCGTTCCTGTTCGCCGATGCCGCACAGCAGCACCTCGACGGGGACCGCGTCCGGCTCGGCCGCGTACGCGTCGAGCAGTTTCGGCAGCAGCTCGCTCGATGCACCCGCCTTCGTCGCCAGCACGAGTCCGGGGCCGCCGTTCACGGCCTCACCGGCGCGGCGGGTACGGCGGTCGGCGGCGTCCACGGCGTCCAGCGCGGCCCGGCCCTCCCGGAGCAGCACCGCACCGGCGGGGGTGAGCACGACGCGGCGGCTGTCCCGTTCCAGCAGCGTCACGCCGAGGCGCCGTTCGAGCTGGCGGATCGCCCGCGACAGCGGCGGCTGGGCGATGCCGAGGCGGCGCGCGGCGCGGCCGAAGTGCAGTTCCTCGGCGACCGCGACGAAGTAGCGAAGCTCCCGCGTCTCCATCCCGCCACCGTACCGCCGGATCGATACCCGTCGGGTATCGCTCACTACCGAGGTGGTGTTGGAGGCCCGTCCGCCGCGCGGACAGGATCGAGACCATGAGCGAACGGACGATCGCGCTGGTGACCGGCGCGAACAAGGGAATCGGGTACGAGATCGCGGCCGGCCTGGGCGCGCTGGGCTGGCGGGTGGGCGTCGGCGCCCGGAACGAGCAGCGGCTCGCCGAGGCGGTGGCGAAGCTGCGCGCGGGCGGCGTGGACGCGTTCGGCGTACCGCTGGACGTCACAGACGACGCGAGCGTGACCGCCGCCGCCCGGCTGCTGGAGACGGAGGCCGGCGGCCTGGACGTGCTCGTCAACAACGCGGGCGTGACAGGTGGTGTGCCCCAGCACCCGGGTGACGTGGACCTCGCGACCATCCGGACGGCGGTCGAGGTGAACGTGATCGGGGTGGTCCGGGTGACCGAGGCGATGCTGCCGCTGCTGCGCCGCTCGGCCACGCCGCGGATCGTCAACATGTCCAGCGGCGTCGGCTCGCTGACCCGGCAGAGCGCCTCGGAGGGCGAACACCAGACCGGCCCGCTGTCGGTGGCGTACTCGCCGTCGAAGAGCATGCTCAACGCGGTGACCATCCAGTACGCGCGGGCGCTCGCCGGCACGAACATCCTGATCAACGCCGGCTGCCCGGGTTTCACCGCGACCGACCTGAACGGCTTCCGGGGCGTGCGGACCCCGCAGCAGGGCGCGGCGATCGGAATCCGGCTGGCGACGCTGCCGGACGACGGGCCGACCGGCGGCTACTTCGAGGACGCGGGCGTGATCCCGTGGTGAGCGCCGTTCGTCAGCACCACATGACCGGGTTGCCGGTCGCCACCGACGCCGCGCACAGCCGGCGCAGCGGCTCCACGATGTAGGCGAAGTCGCCGCCCGACCGGCTCCTGGTCCGCACCCCGAGCCGTTCGGGCGGCGGCTCACCGTGCTCGCCCACCGGCCGCATCGCCACCACCGTCCGCGTCCCGCCGGCGGTGAACTCCACCCGGTCGCCGGGCAGCGGCCGCTGACCGAACCGCACGGCCCGGAACAGCGTGGCGGGCGGGTCGGCGGTGTCGACAACGAAGAAGCCGTCCGGATCGACCCCGGCCCGGAAATCCGGGCCCAGCATGAACACCCCGTGGTAGCTCTCGACGTACTGCATCAGCACCCGGCCGGTCGCCTCGTCGACCAGCTCCACCTCGTCGGTGATCCGGTCGGTGCGCGCGAACGCGTCCAGCTCGGCGAGCGCGACCGCCGCCCGGTCGGCCGGCACCGAGCCGCCGTTGAGGTTCGGGAGCGCGGTGGCGAGCGTCGGGAAGCGCTCCGGGCCTGCGGCGCGTAGCGCCTGCTGGAACAGCCGCACGCCGGCCCAGTTGGACACGTGCTCGCTCGCCTGCTCCATGGCCTTGTGCGGGCACGCCTCCGACTGCCAGGCGTCGAACGTGCGGTGCGCGGCCTCGTGGCGCTTCCACGGCAGCAACAGCGCGAGGTAGCCCTCCTCGTCGATGCCGACCGGTTCGACCGGGCAGGGCGTGGCGAGGCCGTCCTGCCAGCACCGGCAGTACACGAACGCGTCGAGTCCCACGCCGGCACGCTACCGGCGGCTTCCCGTCGGCGCGTACCCGTTTCCGGCGGGTCAGGTGACGGCGAGCAGCACGGCGTCTCCGCTCGCCGCCGCGTCGCGGTAGAAGTCGCGCAGCGCGGTGAAGTTCGGCAGCAGATAGCCGTCGAACTCGTCGTCGCCGTCGTCCCAGATGTGTGGATAGATCTCGGCCTCCGACATGGCGCCGGGGTCGAAGCTGGCCCGCAGCGTCGCGTCGTCCACCGCGTCGAGCCCGGCGGCCACGATGCGGACGTCGTCGGGCATCAGCAGGCGGGCCGGGCCCATGCCGAGGTCCGGACCGATCGGGTCACCACCCAGGATGGCCGGCCCGGCGTCGCCCCGGATCTCGTACGTGGTGCCGGTCAGCAGGTAGTGCAGCCCGTGCCACGCCTTGTCGAGATTGAGTTCGTCCGGCCCGCCCGGGAACAGCGTGCCGACCTTCTCCGGGTCGGCGAGCACCGCCGCCAGCTCCTCGGCGGACAGCCGGCGTGCGTTGAAGATCATGCCCATGAGTTGCCTCTCGGGAGGGCCGGTGGGAATCGGCGGCAGCGTAACGCGAGCGTCCGACAGCCGTGCCATCATCGGCGCATGGCCACCGACACCCGGCATCTCAGCGTCCACATCGCCCGGCCGGTAGCGGACGTCTACGCCTTCGCCGCCGACCCGGCGAACCTGCCCCGCTGGGCGCCGGGTCTCGGCGGCCCGGTCGTTTCGGTCGACGGTCACTGGTATGTGGACACGCCCGAAGGGCGGGCGCGGCTGACGTTCGCGTCCGCGAACGAGTACGGCGTGCTCGACCACGAGGTGCTGACGCCGTCCGGCGAGACGGTGTACGTGCCGCTGCGCGCGATCGCCGACGGCGACGCCACCGAGGTGGTGTTCAGCCTGCGGCGGATGCCCGGCATGAGCGACGCGGACTTCGACCGGGACACCGCGCTCGTGGAGGCGGACCTGGCTCGGCTCAAGGCCGTGCTGGAGAGCGCCGCCGGCTGAGAGGCGCGTGTGGTCAGTCCGGCGTCCGTGTCCGTGCCGCCGCCCGGATGACGGCGTCGAGGCCCTCCTCGAACAGCAGGTCGTCGTCCCATCGGGTGTCGTCGAGATGGCCGGAGGCGTCGAGGGTCGGATAGGCGTCGGCGTTCGCGGCGATGTGGTCGCGGGCTGCGGCTCTCGCGCCCGGGTCCGCGCTCCGGTGCCACGTGGCTTCCGTGAGCGAGGCGCCGATGACGTAGTTGGCGAGCAGTCGCGTGGCCACCGCGAGCCGAAGTCCGTGACAGCCGCCCCGCACGAGCGCCGATTGCAGGAACTCGGTACGGGCCAGGACGTTGGGCCCGAGCATCGGACGTCCGATGAGCTTCGGTGCCCAGGGATGGCGCAGCATGACGCCGCGCCAGGCCCGGACCAGGACGCGGATGTCCTCCGTCCAGTCGTCGCCGGCCTTCGGAACCGGCACGTCACCGAAGACGCGGTCGACGGCCAGGTCCAGGACGTCGTCCTTCGTCTTCACGTGCCAGTACAGGGCGGTGGCCGTCACGTCGAGCCGCTGGGCGAGCAGTCGCATCGTCAGGCCCTCGACGCCGTGCTCGTCCAGCACCGTCACCGCGAGTTCCACGATGCGTTCGAGGGTCAGCGGCGGCTTGCGCCGCGCCCGCGGCGGACCTGCCCGCAGCCACACCGGCGTCGTCGGCGCACCGGGCTCTGTCGCCGTCATGGAGCCACTCTAGTTCACTGGACAGGCAGCTTAACGTCGGTAAGCTCATTGAACAGACGAAAGTGCGGCCTCGACAGTGGGCAAGGAGGGACGCCATGCCTCTGCTGCGAGTCCACCTCGACAGCGACCCGGCCACGGCCCGCCGCGTCCTGCACCTGCATCGTGACGGCGGCGTCCATCACGAGTCGCGGGAAGCGGCCCGGGAACAGGTGTGGCGCCAGGGCCGCACCCCGGCCGGTGATCCGGTCTTCGTCGGCATCACCAACGGCCGCCGCAACGTGCAACTGCTCTACGACGTCGAGGTCTACTCCGACACCGTTCCGTGAGGACTCGCCGCCAGTTACGCCCTCCGCGAATGGGAATTGCGCCTCGGGCTCGGCGGGTGACCGTGAGTCGGAAGGAATTCGGCGTACCGGTGCGCCGGAATTCGATTCGGGCGAACGCAGATCCGGCGGACGCAATTCGGCGATTCAGTCGCCGATCGCGTCACGCATTCTTTCCCTCGTCCAGTATTCGGACGGGTCGGTGGCGCCGGGGCTCGGATTGTGCGTCGCAACCACCGGGCCGGGCGGCGCCGGCCGCGCCGAGCCGCCGTCGCGCGCCGCGACGACCACGACGGCCGCGGCCACGGCGAGCGCCGCGACGGCGGCCGCGCCGATCAGCACACGGTGTGACATGTCGCCTCCTCCGGGTCGTGGGGGCCGGTGCCGGTTCGCCTGGTGCCGGTCCGCCTGGTGCGCCGGGCGGCACACCAGGCGGACCGTCGTTCACCAGGTGTCGTTCGCGTACGTGTTGTAGAGCGTCCCCACCACCGCGGCGGAGAAGTACGGCGAGCCGTTCGTGTTCGAGCCGCTCGAGTAACTCATCACCCCGTGCACGTCACCGCGCCTGGTGGTGTTGTCGTAGCTGTAGTACCACGGGCCGCCGCTCGAACCGCCCCCGAAGCCGCAGTTCATCTCGATCCGGTTGCTGCCCGCGTCCCGCGACGTGCCCGAGCAGACCCACTGGATCTCGCCGCTGTCCTTGTTGCTCGGGTAGCCGAAGATGTCGTAGTGGTACGCGCGCCCACCGCCGGTGAGCAGCCCGTTGGCGCCGACCGCGTCCACGATCGACCGGCTGCCGTAGACGAGCGCGACAGCCACGTCGTACTGCCGCTCGCGGGTGCTGATCCAGCCGCTCGGCACCGCGAGCGTGGACCAGTCCCAGGTGCCGTACGGCTGCGCACCGTTGCGGTACGACGGCACGAACATCCAGTTTGCGGTGTGCCAGTCCCGGCCCGGCCCGTCGTGCACGCAGTGCGCGGCCGTGAAGACCATGTTGCGCGCCGGGCTGTTCACCACGCTCGCCGAGCAGTAGTGGCCCAGGCCGTCGGTCGAGCTGGTGTAGAAGATCTTCCCCACCGTGATCGACTCGTTCAGCTGGGCGCCGAAGCCGCTGCCGTCCTTCGGCGCCACCGCCTCCGCGAAGCGCCGCACCCGCTCCGCCGCAGGGCTCTGGGTGACCGGGCCGGCGGACTTCTCCACCTCGTCGGCCGGAGTGGCCGCCGCCATGCGCTCGGCCGTCCAGTAGGCCCTGGCCTGCGCGGACGACCCCGCCTTGCGCTCGATCGACGTGACAGCGGCCGGAGCGGCCGTGCCCGCGGTGGTGCCGGTGCCGGCCAGCGCCGGAGCGCCGGCGAGGATCGCCGGCAGGATCAGGGCCGGCAGGGCCAGAAGTCTGATCGTCGTCTTCATGAAATCCTTCCCAGTGTTCGATTCCCGGATCGAAACTGGAGCGCCCCCGTTGTTCATCGCGATGTCGGCAACGTATCGACGTGCTTCGGATCGTGTCAACGAATCATGGACGTCGATTGTTTGCAGTGTCGGATGTGCGATCGGGGAACATTATCGAATTCCAATTCAGCAATGAGTGGGCTGCCGGCTCCCGCGGGCTGATCGATTCCGCCGGTTCGTGAGCGGCGCTCGGCCTCGGTAGCCTCGAAGCCGTGACGAAGGGACCGGGGCCACGATGACTGCTGATCCGCCGCTCGCCACCGAACGACTGACCTTCGCCGAGATGACCGTCGGCGACCTCGATGACATGGCCGCCATGCTCGGCGACCCGGTCGTGATGCGCTACTACCCGCGACCGAAGATCCGGGCGGAGGCACTGGACTGGATCCGTTGGAACGAGGGCCTCTACCGCGACCACGGCTTCGGATTATGGGTGCTCAGGTCACGGCCGACAGGCGAGTTCGTCGGCGATTGCGGTCTCACTCCGCAGCCGGTGGACGGGGTGACGGAGGTCGAAGTCGGTTACCACCTGCGGATCGGGATGCAGGGTCGCGGATTCGCCACGGAGGCGGCGGCCGTGTGCCGCGACCACGCGCGCGACCGGCTGGGCGTCGACCGTCTCGTCGCGATCATCCACCCGGACAACACGCCCTCGCAGCGGGTCGCGGAGCGGATCGGGCTGAGCTTCGAGCGTGCGACCACGTCCGAATCGGGGGATCCGGTGCACGTGTACGCCGCGCGCCTGGCCTGACCGGGCTCAGCGGCGGGTCGACGCCAGGAACCGGGTCCACGCGGCCGGGGTGAAGGTGAGCACCGGACCGGCCGGGTCCTTCGAGTCGCGGACGCCGACCACGCCGGGCAGGTTGCCGGCGACCTCGACGCAGTCGCCGCCGTTACCACCGCTGCGGGTGCTCTTGCGCCACCGGGCGCCGCTCAGGTCCATGCCGTCGCCACTTCCCTCAGCAGTTCCAGGGTCCGCGCGCGGGGCAGCGCCTCGCCCCGGATGCGTTCCCACCGACGCTCCAGGGTAGCAATCTCCGAGGGCTGCTCGATGATCTGCGCGCGGGCCTGACTGTCCACATGCGCCACCCGGTTGCCGTCGCGCAGCTCCGCGATGACGAACGGCCCGTCCAGCCCGGGATAGGTCGGTGTGTCCACCGGCACCACGTGGAGCTGTACGTTCGGCAGCTCGGCGCAGGTGAGCAGGTGGGTCACCTGCGCGGCCATCAGCGCGCGGTCGCCGGCGGCGGCGCGGCGCAGCACCTGCTCGTCGAGCACCACGACGTACAGCGGCCCGCGCGGCCGGGTGAGGATGCCCTGCCGGTCCAGCCGGGCGGTGACCAGGTCGGTGACCTCGTCGGCGGTCAGCGGCTGGCCGATGAACGTGGCCCGGGCGTACGCCTCGGTCTGCAGCAGGCCCGGCACCCACGCCAGTTGGAAGGCTCGCAGCGCGACCGCCTCGCGTTCGATGTCCACCCACGGGCGGAACCAGACCGGCTCACGGCGGCGGACCGCGTCCGGCCAGAGCGCCTCGATCGGCTGGCCCAGCAGGTTCGCCACAGTCGCGCGGTGCCGGCTCTGCGGGATGTGCCCGGGGTTCGCCCACCGGGCCACCGTCTTCGGGTGCAGGCCGAGCCGCTCCGCCAGGCTCTCGGCGGTGTGGCCGGCGCCGGCCAGCGCGGTGACGAAAGCATGGTTCATGCCCGTTCCTCCCCGGAGCAAAAGAACCGTCCGAAGGAGATTACACAACGCTGTGTGATTGTTCGGGCACCCTCGGCACGGTGGAGGCATGACCGAACCGACACCCACATCGGCGTACCCCCGGGTGGTGCTGCCGCTGACCGGCCACCGCGCGTGCGGTCCGGCCTGGCGCTGCGACCGCTGCGGCGAGCCCTGGCCGTGCCCGACCCTGCGGGCCGCGCCCACCGACGCGGCCCGCCGCGCCACGATGATCCCCGAGTTCTCCCGGCTCACCCGGCAGGCCATCCGCGACCTGCGCGGCCGGCCCGACGGCCCGGACCCGATCGCGATCGTGCGGCGTTTCCTGTGGTTCCTGCCGCTCACCGACGCGGAGGCACGCGCCGTCGCGCTCCGGCTGCGATGACCACGGTACGGCGAGGGCCGCTTCCCGCCGGAGCGGGAAGCGGCCCTGTGTCAGCCGTACGCGAATCAGCTCGCGATCATGCGGCGCAGCACGTACTGCAGGATGCCGCCGTGCCGGTAGTAGTCCGCCTCACCCGGGGTGTCGATGCGGACCACGGCGTCGAACTCCACACCGGTGTCGGTGGTGACCTTCACCGTGCGCGGGGTGTCGCCGTCGTTCAGCGCGGTGACGCCGCTGATCGAGAACGTCTCGGTGCCGGTCAGGCCCAGCGACTCGGCGGTCTCGCCGCCCGGGAACTGCAGCGGCAGCACGCCCATGCCGATCAGGTTCGAGCGGTGGATCCGCTCGTACGACTCGGCGATGACCGCCTTCACGCCCAGCAGCATGGTGCCCTTCGCCGCCCAGTCCCGCGACGAGCCCGAGCCGTACTCCTTGCCGGCCAGGATGACCAGCGGGACGCCCGCCTCCTGGTAGGCCATCGAGGCGTCGTAGATCGAGGTCTGCTCGCCGGTCAGGTGGTTGACGGTGAAGCCGCCCTCGACACCCGGGACGAGCTGGTTGCGCAGCCGGATGTTGGCGAATGTGCCCCGGATCATCACCTCGTGGTTGCCCCGGCGGGAGCCGTACGAGTTGAACTCGTGGCGGGCCACGCCGTGCTCGGCCAGGTACTTGCCGGCGGGGGAGTCCGCCTTGATCGAGCCGGCCGGGGAGATGTGGTCGGTGGTCACCGAGTCGCCCAGCTTCGCCAGCACGCGCGCGTCGGCGATGTCCTGCACCGGGGCCGGCTCCTGCTGCATGCCCTCGAAGTACGGGGGCTTGCGCACGTAGGTCGACTCGCCGTCCCAGGAGAACGTGTCACCGGTCGGGGTCGGCAGCGACTGCCAGCGCTCGTCACCGGCGAACACGTCGGCGTACGCGGCGCTGAAGCCGGTCGCGCCGATCGCGGAGGCGATGACGTCCTGGATCTCGGCGCTGTTCGGCCAGATCTCCCGCAGGAACACCGGGTTGCCCTGGGCGTCCTCGCCGATCGGCTCGTTCGCCAGGTCGATGTCCATGGTGCCGGCGAGCGCGTACGCGACCACCAGCGGCGGCGACGCCAGGTAGTTCATCTTGACGTCCGGGTTGATCCGGCCCTCGAAGTTGCGGTTGCCGGAGAGCACCGACACGACGGCGAGGTCGCCCTCGTTGACGGCGGCCGAGACCTCCTCCGGCAGCGGGCCGGAGTTGCCGATGCAGGTGGTGCAGCCGTAGCCGACCAGGTTGAAGCCGAGCTTCTCCAGGTACGGCGTGAGCCCGGCGCGGTCGTAGTAGTCCATGACGACCTTCGAGCCCGGCGCCAGGGTGGTCTTCACCCACGGCTTGCGGGCCAGGCCCTTCTCCACCGCGTTGCGGGCCAGCAGCGCGGCACCGATCATCACCTGCGGGTTCGAGGTGTTGGTGCAGGAGGTGATCGCGGCGATCACCACGGCGCCGTGGTCCAGCTCGTACTCGACGCCGTCGGCGCCGGTCACGCGTACCGGATTGCTCGCCCGGCCGCCCGCGCCCACCGCGGCGGTCTCCAGGTCGCGCGGCGCGTCCGCCGGGTCGTTCACGCCGTTGGCGGGGGAGTCGCTGGCCGGGAAGGACTCGGCCGACGCCTCGTCGGCCGGGCCGTCGGCGCCGAACGGCTTCTCCTGCTGCGGCACGCCCGGCTTGCGGCCCGGGTCGCCCCCGGTCTCGTCGGCGGCCACGTAGTCGCTGAGCGCGGCACGGAACAGCGTCTTGGCGCTGCCCAGCGGCACCCGGTCCTGCGGCCGCTTCGGGCCGGCCAGCGACGGCTCGATGGTGCCGAGGTCAAGCTCCAGGCGCTCGGAGTACTCCGGCTCGCGCTCCGGGTCGTGCCAGAGGCCCTGCTCCTTGGCGTACGCCTCGACCAGCGCCACCTGAGACGCGTCGCGGCCGGTCAGCTCCAGGTAGCGCACGGTCTCGGCGTCGATCGGGAAGATCGCCACGGTCGAGCCGTACTCCGGCGACATGTTGCCGATGGTGGCGCGGTTCGCCAGCGGCACCGCGCTCACGCCGGGGCCGTAGAACTCGACGAACTTGCCGACCACACCGTGCTTGCGCAGCATCTCGGTGATGGTCAGCACCAGGTCGGTGGCGGTGGTGCCGGCCGGCATCTCACCGGAGAGCTTGAAGCCGACCACGCGGGGGATCAGCATGCTGACCGGCTGGCCGAGCATCGCGGCCTCGGCCTCGATGCCGCCGACGCCCCAGCCCAGCACGCCCAGGCCGTTGACCATCGTGGTGTGCGAGTCGGTGCCGACGACCGTGTCCGGGTACGCCTGACCGTTGCGCTCCATGATCGTACGAGCCAGGTATTCGATGTTGACCTGGTGCACGATGCCGGTGCCCGGCGGGACGACCTTGAACTCGTTGAACGCGGTCTGGCCCCAGCGCAGGAACTGGTAGCGCTCCTTGTTGCGCTCGTACTCCAGCTCGACGTTGCGCTCGAAGGCGTCCTCGCGGCCGAACAGGTCGGCGATGACCGAATGGTCGATGACCAGCTCGGCCGGGGCGAGGGGGTTGACCTTGGTGGCGTCGCCGCCCAGGTCACGGACCGCCTCGCGCATGGTGGCCAGGTCGACCACGCAGGGCACGCCGGTGAAGTCCTGCATCAGCACCCGGGCCGGGGTGAACTGGATCTCCACGCTCGGGTCGGCGGTGGCGTCCCACGCGCCGAGCTGCTGGATGTGGTCGGCGGTGATGTTCGCGCCGTCCTCGGTCCGCAGCAGGTTCTCCAGCAGGATCTTCAAGCTGTAGGGCAGCCGCTCGTGGCCCTCCACCTTGTCGATCCTGAAAATCTCGTAGCTCGCGTCTCCGACGCGTAGCTGGGTCTTCGCACCGAAGGTGTCGAGGCTCGCCACGTCGTACTCCTTCACACCAGCGACCGTGAGTAGTCCTGAGCAGTTTGTCGCACCGACCGGTACGCCGCCGTGGTTAGGCGACACTTACCTGCGTCGGTCTCTACAAAACCGTACGTCCGTCTTGCTATTCACGCAACCTCGTGCCACGCTGCGGGACGAGGAGGTGCCACCATGATCCATCACGTCCTGCTCGCCTGCCCGCGCGGCTCCGAGGACGCGTCCCGCTCCTTCTACACCGGCCTGCTCGGCCTCACCGAGAAGCCCAAACCGCCGGCCCTCGCCGCCCGCGGTGGTTGCTGGTTCACCGGGTACGACGCCGAACTGCACCTGGGCGTCGAGGACGACTTCCGCCCCGCCCGCAAGGCACACCCCGCGCTGCTGCGCACCGACCTGGACGAGCTGGCCGCCCGCCTGGACGCCGCCGGGTACACGGTGACCTGGGGCGACGACGAGATTCCCGGCATGCGGCGGTTCCACACGTACGACCCGCACGGCAACCGGCTGGAGTTCCTGGCCCCCGCGGGTTGACCGGGCGCGGGTAGGGTCGGCTGGTGGTCGACGTACAGCACTGGCTCGCCGCCCTCCCACCGGGCCTCATCTGCCTGCTCGTGGGCGTGGTGATCGGCGTGGAGAGCATGGGCATCCCGCTGCCCGGCGAGATCGTGCTGGTCAGTGCCGCCCTGCTCGCCGCCACCGGCGTCGTCGGGCCCGAGTGGGTGGCCGCCGCCGCGGCCACCGGCGCCATCCTCGGTGACTCCATCGGGTACGCCGTGGGCCGGCGCGGCGGCCGTCCACTGCTGGAACGCCTCGGCCGGCGCTTCCCGAAACACCTCGGCCCGGCACACCTGGCCCGCGCCGAGCTGAGCTTCGCCCGGCACGGCGTCTGGGCCGTCTTCTTCGGGCGGTTCGTCGCGCTGCTGCGCATCCTCGCCGGCCCGCTCGCCGGGGCGCTGCGCGTGCCGTACCGCCGGTTCCTGGTCGCGAACGCCGCAGGCGGGCTGGTGTGGGCGTTCGGCACCACCTACCTGTTGTTCTACGTGGGGCAGGCCGCCGAGCACTGGCTCAAGGACATCTCCTGGGCCGGGCTGGTGCTGGCCGTGCTGGCCGGCGTGGCGAGCACCGCGTGGCTGCGCCGTCGCGCCAAGCGCCTGCCCCAGGCCGAAGCCCCCGATCAGCCCACCCCGGTCCCCGCCACCGACCGCTGACGCCGGACGCCCACCCGCCCCGCCCGAAGGCGGACGACCAGTCCAGCGCTCCCAGGACATCACCGGCCAGGGCAACAGCGCGCTCTCCTCGCGCCGTCCCGCCCTCGCGTCGTCCCGCCCTCGCGTCGTCCCGCCCTCGTCCGGTCCCGCCCTCGTCCGGTGATCAAGGAGTTTGTGTCCTGTGAGGGCTCCCGCAGTGACACAAACTCCTTGATCACCGACGCGGAGTAAGGGCGGGTGAGTGGGGCGGGGCGGACGGGGGAGGGTCGGGTCGGCAGGGCGGGGCGTGGCCGCCCGGAGCCGGCCGGGCAGGCGGGGCGGTTCGGGCCGGACGGGCGATGGGCGGGCGACCGGCGGCGGGGCAGGGGCAGGGCGCGGTGGACCGATGGGCCGGGTGACTGGGGCAGGGCGCAGGGGACCGCTGGGCCTGGTGATTGGGGTGAACGGGATGCGCGCGATGCCCCGCGCTTGCCCTGCCCCGTCGATCATGAAGTTGGCGGTGGTTGGTGCCCGATTTGTCGCCGCCAACTTCATGATCGACGCGGTGGGGGCGGTGGGGTTGGGGCTGTGGTGCTTCTGGGGCGCCCCTGCTCGCGGTCAGCCCGTGGGTTGGTGGAGATCTTGGTAGGAAATGGCCCCTATGAGGGCCATTTCCTACCAAGATCTTTGTGGGTTCCGCTCTGCGGGACGGCGATCCCGGGAAGTGGGCGGTGGGCGGGGCGGCCGGGGTCAGGGGGCGGTGAGCAGGGCGATCAAGGTGTCGCGGGCGGTACGGACTGCGGCCCGGGCCTCCTCGGTGTGGTCCAGCGCGTCGAATCCGTGCTGCCCGTTCGGCACGTCCACCACGCACAGCGGGATGCCGCGCCGCCGCGCGACCGCAGTGAACGCCTCGACGGTGGGGGCGACCTCGGGCCGTTCCCGCCCCGCCCGGGTCAGCACGAGCGTCGGCCGCGCCGCGCCCTCCGCATGCGCGGCGTCGACGTTCGCGGCGTCGGGAGAGGTCGCGTCCGGCCGGGTGGGGTCGACGCCGGTGGAGGCTGCGTCCGGCTGCGCGGCGTCGATGTCGGCGTCGTCGGGGGAGGCGGTGCCGGACGGAGTGGCGGCGTCCGGGTCTGTGGGCAGGTCGAGGGCGTCGACCGGGCGGAAGCGCGGGTCCACCGGCGGCCATCCGGGCAGCGGTGCCAGCAGCGGATACGTCGCCGCCACGCCGCGCAGCCAGGCGGGCGGGTCGCGGAGCCAGTCGCCGATCAGCAGGCCGGCGCCGGAGAAGAACCACAGGCCGATCCGGTCGGCGTCGACGCGTGGGTCGGCGCGGAGCAGTTCGGCGGCGGCGGCCACCCGGGCGGCGACCGTGTACAGGTCGTCCGGGCTCGCCACGGTGAGCCGGGGGATCGCGGCCAGCACGCCCGCCTCGGCGAGCAGTGCGCCGTAGCCCCGGTAGAGCGGCCAGTCCCGCGCGTCGGGGGCCTCGGGCGGTCCCGGTACGCCGTGTACGACGACGACCGCGGGATGCCGGCCGTCGCCGGTGGGCACGTGCAGGTCGACGTCGCCGTGCCGCTCCACGGCGGCGGGCGGAGGATCGAGGACGAACGGGCTCTCCCAGAAAACGGTTCCCATCATTGCGATGGTAGGAGAATCCGCCGCCCCCGACTGTCCGGTCAGGACGAGGAGGCCTTGGCGTGCCGCTCGCGCAGCCGGTCCCGGATCTCCTCCGGGGTGTACGCCCGGCGCCGCCGTTCGGCCCGCGCCACCACCACGCCGGTCGCCGCGACGCCGGCGAGACCCGCGAGACCGAGTACCTTCCACCACCGCATCCGTTGCCGCATCCGCATAGGGTAGTCCTCCATGAGCATCAGCCTGGACGAGGCCGTGGAGCTGACCCGCACCGGCGATCTGTGGGTGTTCCGCGGACGCAGCGTGCCCGACCGGGCCATCCAGCTCACCACGAACAGCCCGGTGAACCACGTGGGCATGGCCGTGGTGCTCGACGACATGCCGCCGCTGATGTGGCACGCCGAGCTGGGCCGTTCGCTGCCGGACATGTGGACCGGCACGCATCAGCGCGGCGTGCAGCTGCACGACCTGCGCGACGCGGTCTGCGTCTGGGCCAACCGGTACGGCCAGCGGGGCTGGCTGCGCCAGCTCGAACCGCCGGCGGACACCGCGATGGAGGAGGCGGTGCTGCGTACCGTGGCGCGTCTGGACGGGACGCCGTTCCCGTCCACCGCGCAGCTCGCCTGGCGGTGGGCGCGGGGCCGGCTGCCGCATCCGCGCCGCCTGAGCCTCGGCGGCCTCCGGGGCGGGACCGGCGACCGGAACCAGCTCGGCATCCTGAGCAGGATCATCGACAGGGGCGAGACCGGCAGCCAGGGCGGGGCCGGCGAGACCGGCGGCCGAGGCGAGACCGGCGGCCGAGGCGAGACCGGCGGCCAGGGCGAGACCGGCGGCCAGGGCGAGACCGGCGACACCAGCAGGGAGAACGCGGCGGCGCTGGAGACGGCGTACTGCGCCGAGGTCGTCGCCGTGACCTACGAGGCGATGGGTCTGCTGCCCGCCGGGCGGCGGCCCAACTGGTACGACCCGGGGCGGTTCTGGAGCGGCGACGACCTGGACCTCAGCGGCGGCGCGCACCTCGGCGCCGAGATCGAGGTGCGGATCCCGCCGCGCTGAGGAAGGTTTGCCGCGAGGGCGCGCCGGTAATGAGGAGCGTCGTGACGGCTTCCACCGACCTCGACACGCTCACCGACTTCTTCGACCGGTACGGCGTGGCGCTGACCACCGCCGACGTGCCGGCCATCGCCGGCTGCTACGCCCTGCCCGGGCTGGTGGTCGCCGACACCTACAGCTTCTCGTTCACCTCGCCGGCGGCGGTGGCGCTCAGTTTCGTCGGCGCCGCACCGGACTACCAGGAGCGGGAACTCGTCGCGGCGAACGCGCAGATCGAGGACGTGCAGCAGATCTCGGCGCTGCTCACCGAGGTGGCGGTGCGCTGGGAGTTCCTGGACAGTCAGGGCCGCGCGGTCCCCGGCGAGCGATACCGCTATCTGCTGCGCACCACCGAGGACGGCCCGGTGATCTGCACCGTCATCCGTACCGCCTGATCGTGGTGGTGCGGCGGCCGGCCACGCGGGCCGGCCGCCGCACCGACTGACGTCAGCGGTGGTGGGCGCCGGCCCAGCGGTCGGCCTCGGGGGCCGGGTGCAGGCCGGGCTCGTGCAGGCCCTCCTCGGTGACCTGGCCGATCCGGCGGTACGTCTCCGGGCGGCTGGTGCGCAGGATCGCGCCCCAGATCAGGCCGACCACGCCCGCCGCCACCGGGATCGCCGGGAGCAGCCACTTCAGGTAGCTCGCCGTGTCGGGGGCGAGCAGCGCGTCGAAGTTGAACAGCAGCACCAGCAGCACGGCGGTGAGCAGGACCGTGCCGAGCGCCGGGGCGATCGCCCGCTGCCACGCGCTCTCCGGGCCCTGACGGCCCCGGAAGAAGCCCACCACGGAGGCCGAGGTGAGCGTCATCAGCAGCACGACGCCCACCGCGGCGGCGCCGGACAGCCAGGTGAACAGGTCGATGACCGGGTCACGGCCGGTCATCGCGAACGCCAGGAACACCACCACGGCGAGGACGCTCTGCACCAGCGAGCCCGCGACCGGCGCGCCGCTGCGGCTGGAGGTGGCGCCGAGGAATCCCGGCAGCACCCGCTCCCGGCCCAGCGCGAACAGGTAACGCGCCACGCCGTTGTGGAACGACAGCAGGGCGGCCAGCACGCTGGTGATGAACAGGACGTTCGCGATGTCGGCGACGACGGCGCCGGTGTACTGGTCGAGCGCGCCGAAGATGATGCCCGGACCCGCCTCGGCGCTGGCCGCCGGTGCGTTCTCCGGACCGGTGAGCACGGTGAGCGCCCAGGCCGAGAAGGCGTAGAACAGGCCGGTGAACGCCACCGCGATGTAGGTGGCCCGGGCCACCGTGCGCCGCGGGTCCTTGACCTCCTCGCTGTAGATCGCGCCGCTTTCGAAGCCGGTGAAGGAGGCGATGGTGAACGCGAGCACCGCGCCGAAGCCGGCGCCGAACAGGTGGCCGGGGCTGATGCCGGCGGTGGTGACGGTGCCGCCGTCGGGGTTGGCGAAGGCGACCAGGTCGAAGATCAGCACGGCTACGCACTCGAGGATGAGCAGGACGGCGAGGACCGTGGCGTTGAGGTCGATGCGCAGCACACCGAGCGCGCCGATGAACACCCAGGCCAGCAGCGCCCAGACCCACCAGTCGAGGCTGATGCCGGTCTTGGCGTCCATGAAGTCGCCCAGGATCGCACCGAGCAGGCCGTACAGACCGATCTGGATCGCGTTGTACGCCGCGAGAGCGACCGCCGAGCCGGCCACCCCGCCGGCCCGGCCGAGGCCGTTGGCGATGTACGCGTAGAAGGCGCCCGCGTTGGCGACGTACCGGCTCATCGCGGCGTAGCCGGTGGCGAAGACGGCCAGTACGGCGGCCAGGAGCACGTATCCGAGCGCGGCGCCGATGTTGCCGCTGACCGCGTACATGGTGGTGACACCGCCGCCGAGAACGGTCAGCGGGGCGGACGCGGCGACGGTGAAGAAGACGAGGTGAGCGGTGCCGAGACGACCGCGGCGCAGCCCACCGTCGGAGAAGAACGGATCGGAGGACAAGGCTTCTCCCGGGGAGGGGGTGAGGGGATTGATGTGTCTACTTCGGAACAACCTGAAGCAGGGTATTGGTGATCACGTATCGTGACAACCCCGCTTCGATATCGATTGGGGTGCGCCTGAACGGCCGGAATTGAGCTGTGCGTGGTCATGCCGTACCGTCCCGTGTCGACGATCACGGCCACCGTTCGAGGATGGACCATGACCTACCCCGGGGCGCAGGCCACTTACCGGCTTGCGGATGCGCTGTTCCTTATCGGACACGACGAGTTCACCGGCAAGCCACACGTCGCGGTCGACCGGCTGGAGTGCGGGCTGGCCGGCGCCGCGCTCGCCGAGCTGATGTTCGAGGGCCGGATCGCCCTCGACGGAGGGGGGATCGCCGCCGTCGATCCGCGGCTGTGGCAGGAGCCGCTGACCGACCTGCTGATCACCGAGATCCTGCGTCGCGAGGGGGCGCATCCGGCCCGGCTGTGGATCCGCTACCTGCGGACCCAGCTCAACATCAACGAGCGGGTGGGCACCCGGCTGGTCACCGCCGGTGTGCTCCGTCGTGAGCAGGGCAAACTGATCGGCCGTACGGTGCGCTGGCCGGCCATCGACCCGAACCAGGCGGCCTCGCCCCGGGTGCGGCTGACCGCGATGCTGATGCACTCGTCCCCGGCCGAGCTGGACCCGGGCACGCTGCTGCTGGCGACGCTCGCCGAGGCGGTCGGCCTGGCCGCGCACATCTTCGACCCGCAGGTGGCCACGCGGATGCGCGACTGCCGCCGGTTCCTGCCGGCTCAGCTCGAAGGGCTGCTCGCCGCCGTCGTGGGCGCGCTCGACGTCACCACCACGACGGTACGGCGATGACGTCCCGCCCCGGGCCGAGCCGGGGCGGGACGGTGCCGGTCAGGACGGGTCGCGCCACATCGGGTAGAGGCTGGGGCCCTCCGGCAGGTCCAGCGTGACCGGACGGCGCCGGAATCCGAGCCGCTCGTAGAGCGCGGCGTTGCGCGGCGAACTGGCCTCCAGGTACGCCGCCGTGCCGGCCTGATCCAGCTCGGCCAGCCTGTGACGCAGCAGCGCCGACCCGACGCCCTTGCCGTGATGGTCCGGGTGCACCCCGATGAAGGGCAGATACCAGTGCGGCTCTGCGGGGTGCCGGGCGCTCATCATCTCGTCGAGCGTGCCGAACCGCTTCATGGCCTCCGCGCCGATCGCGGCCTCCAGCCCGTCGAACTCGCCGCCGTCCTCGGCGTCGTGCCCCTCGCCGGTGGGCAGCCAGAGCGTGGCGCCCAGCCCGTCACCGGCGACGTACACCTCACCGGTGCGCAGCGCCAGCGCGACGAACGGTCCGAAGAAGGCGCGATGGACCGACGCGCGGTGGCCGTCGTCGGGGAAGACCCAGCCGCTCACCGGATCCCGCATGAACGCTTCGGCGAGAATCGCGGTCACGACGGCGGCGTCCGCCGCGGACGCCCGCCGGATACTGTCCTGCCACTCAGTCACTGGCCAACCGTCCTACCGGCTCGACGAGCCATTGTGGTCATTGATCGGCGTGCAAGGTATCAGGTGCCAACGCCGTGCGGCAGACCCCGATCTCCGGCGCTCGCCGCGACCCGTCCCGGGTGGCTACGCTGGCTCGGACCCCGACAGGAGGACCATGTCCCGCACGCGCCGCCCCGGCCCGCAGCCCGGAGCCGCCATGACCTCGTCCCCCTGGATCCTCGTCGCCGCCGGCGTGGTCGTCATGGTGGTCCTGCTGGTGGTGGCGCTCGGTTCGGTGCGGGGCCGCAGCACGTTCCCGGCGGCCGGTCCGCCGGATCCGCTGATGTCGCTGCCGGGCATGCCGTTGACCCCCACGGAGGTCGGCGCCACCGGTCCGTCGCCGGTCTCCGCCACCGCCGCGGTGGTGCCGGGCCTGTCGCCCCGGTCCACCGTGGTGCCGGCCCGGCCGACGCCTGCCGCGCCGACTCCCAGCCCCAGGGGCGTGGCCCGGCCGGTGCTGCCCCCGTCTCCGCCGCCCCCGCCGCCGTCGGCGGTGACCGGCCGGTACAGCGTGATGAGCTCCTTCGACGGCGGCTTCATCGGCGAGGTGCTGCTCGTCAACACGGCGCGTACGCCGCACGGCTGGACGGTCCGCGCGACGTTCCCCGGTGGCCGGCTGGTCACCGCCTGGGTCGAGGGCGCCGAGCAGGGCGTGTTCGGCTTCGACGACGGCGTCTTCACCTACCGCAGCGGGTTCGACCTGGCCCCCGGGCAGTCCCTGCCGGTGCGGTTCCACATCGAGCGGGCCGGTACCCGGCCGCTGAGCTGCACCGTCGACCGCTCGCCCTGCGCCGAGCGGTAGTTCCGGCGCCCCGGACCGGGGCCGGCGTCCACGTCTCTTCTTGCAAGCTGTCTGCTTTGTTGCGGCAGTGTTTGCAAGGTATTGCAGAATGTTTCGGCAAGGGCTAGCGTGCGGGCGAATCAGCGACCAGAGAAAGGCCGTCGATGAAACCCCCGCCGATATCCCCCAAGGCGCTGCTCGCCCTGGTCACCTCCCTCGTACTCACTCTCGTCGGCGTGCCGGTGGCCCTCCACCAGCTCGGCGCCGACGCCACCCGCCCGGCCGCCACCCCCGACGTCCTGGCCGCCGGCAACGCTCCGCAGTGGAACCGCGAGCCGTCCCCCGACGCGCTGCTCAAGGCCGGCACCGGCACCGCGAAGGCGGAGCAGTTCTACTTCGTCCTGCCGGACCGGTTCGCCAACGGCGACAAGCGCAACGACACCGGCGGCCTCACCGGCGGCCGGCTCGCCACCGGCCACGACCCGGCCGACAAGGGCTTCTACCACGGCGGCGACCTCAAGGGCCTGATCGACCGGATGGACTACATCCAGGGGCTCGGCACCACCGCCATCTGGCTCGCGCCGATCTTCAAGAACCGCCCGGTGCAGGGCACCGGCGCGGACGTCTCGGCCGGCTACCACGGTTACTGGATCACCGACTTCACCCAGGTCGACCCGCACTTCGGCACCAACGCCGAGCTCAAGAAGCTGGTCGACCTGGCCCACCGCCGGGGCATCAAGGTCTACCTCGACATCATCGTCAACCACACCGCCGACGTCATCCGGTACGCCGAGGACAAGTACGGCTACGTGGACAAGAAGACCGCGCCCTACCGCGACGCGCAGGGGCGGCCCTTCGAGGACCGCAACTACGCCGACGGCACCCGGAGGTTCCCGGCGGTGAACTCGACGTCGTTCCCGTACACCCCGGTGTTCGCCACCCCGGCCGACGCGAAGGTCAAGGTACCGGCGTGGCTGAACGACCCGACCATGTACCACAACCGCGGTGACTCCACCTTCGCCGGGGAGAACAGCGAGTACGGCGACTTCTTCGGCCTCGACGACCTGTGGACCGAGCGTCCCGAGGTGGTCCGCGGCATGACCGACATCTACACCCAGTGGATCGGCAAGGCCGGCGTGGACGGGTTCCGCCTCGACACCGTCAAGCACGCCAACCTCGACTTCTGGCCGCAGTTCGCGCGCGGCATCGACGCCGCCGCCGCGAAGGCCGGCAAGAAGGACTTCTTCATGTTCGGCGAGGTCTACAGCGCCGAGCAGGAGATCCAGTCCACCTACGTGCGGCAGGGCGGACTGCCCGCCACGCTCGACTTCTCGTTCCAGGAGGCGGCACGCGGTTACGCCGCCGCCGACGGCTCGGCCAAGTCGCTCGCCGACGTCTACGCCAAGGACGACCTGTACTCCGCGCGGGACACGAACGCCAACCGGCTCACCACGTTCCTGGGCAACCACGACATGGGCCGGATCGGCTCGTTCGTCGCCGCCGCCGGCGGTGACGACACCACCCAGCTGAACCGCAGCCGGCTCGCCCACCAGCTCATGTTCCTCACCCGTGGCCAGCCGGTCGTCTACTCCGGCGACGAGCAGGGCTTCACCGGACCGGGCGGCGACAAGGACGCCCGGCAGGACATGTTCGCCTCGCGGACCGCCGACTACCTCGACGATGACCTGATCGGCACCACCCGCACCCACGCCGCCGACCAGTACGACACCCGTCACCCGCTCTACCGGACCGTCGCCGAGCTGGGCGAGCTGCGGTCGGCACACCCGGCGCTGCGCGACGGTGTGCAGGTGACCCGGTACGCGGCCGACGGGCCGGGCGTCTTCGCGTTCTCCCGCGTCCTGCCGTCCGACCGGATCGAGTACGTGGCCGCGGTGAACAATGCCGCGACCCCGCAGACTGTCAGCGTGGACACCTGGTCGGCCGGCGCCCGCTTCACCGGCGTGTACGGCGGCGCCGCGGGCGCGACCGCCGGCGCGGACGGCAAGCTGAGCGTCACCGTGCCGGCCATGTCGGCGCTGGTGCTCAAGGCCGACCGGGCGATCCCGCAGGCCGGGGCCCCGACGATCACGATCACCGAGCCGGGCGACGCGCCGGTCCCGGGCAAGGCCGCCGTCACCGCCCAGGTGACCGGCGACCCGCTCGCCACCGTCACGTTCGCCGCCCGGGTCGCGGGCGGCAAGTGGACGCTGCTCGGCACCGCGCAGCGTGCGCCGTACACCGTGCACCACGACCTGACCGGCCTGCCCGGCGGCACCCGCGTGGAGTACAAGGCGGTGGTCCGCGACGGCAAGGGCCGCACCGCCACCGCCCGCGCCACCGGCACCGTCGGCACCCCCGCGCAGGGTGAATCGCGGGACTGGGCGATCGTGCACTACCAGCGCCCGGCCGGCGGGTACGACGACTGGCGGCTCTACGCCTGGGGCGACATCGACCCGGCGTACGTGACGCAGTGGCCCGCCGGGCAGCCGTTCGCCGGTGAGGACTCGTACGGCCGGTTCGCCTGGGTCAAGCTCAAGCCCGGCGCGAAGACGGTCGGGTTCCTCGTGATCGACGGCGACGGCAACAAGGACGTGGCGAACGACCGCACCATCGACGTGACTGCGACCGGCGAGGTCTGGGTCAAGCAGGGCGACCCGGCGGTCTACCCGACGCGGCAGGCCGCCACCGGCGAGCCCGACCCGCCGGTGGCGCAGGACACCGCGCTGATCCACTGGCGCAAGGCCGACGGGAACTACGACGGCTGGGGCCTGCACCTGTGGGACGGTGCGGCCACCCCGACCGACTGGGCGGCCCCGCTCAAGCCGGAGAAGATCGACGCGTACGGCGCGGTGTTCCGGGTGCCCCTCGCCGCCGGGGCGACCGGGCTGAGCTACATCATCCACCGAGGCGACGAGAAGGATCAGCCCGAGGACCAGCGGCTCGACTTCGCCGGTGCCGGGCGCGAGGTGTGGCTGCTCGCGGGCGTGAAGGGCCGGCTGCTGCCGACCACCACGTCCGGCGCCGCCAAGGACCTCGACCTGACCAAGCAGAAGGCGCAGTGGATCGACAGGTCCACAGTCGCCTGGGCGACCGGGCCGACCGACGGCAGGCGGTATGCGCTCGCCGTCGCCCCGGCCGGCGGAATCGGCCTCGCCGACGGCGAGCTGACCGGCACGTACACCACCATCGGCCTGCGAGCCCAGCGCAACGGGCTGACCGAGGCGCAACGGCAGGCGTACCCCCATCTCTGGGCCTCGCGCGCCTTCACGCTGGACCGCGCCGACCTGGCCAAGGTGCCGGCGGCGCTGCGCGGCCAGATCGTGGTGACCGAGCGGGACGCCGAGGGCGTGCTGCTCGCCGCCACCGGCGTGCAGATTCCCGGCGTGCTCGACGACGTCTACGCGGCGGCGACCGGCGCGAAACTCGGCCCGACGTTCGCCGGCCGGGTGCCCACCCTGGCGGTGTGGGCGCCGACCGCGCGGACCGTGTCGCTGGAGCTGTTCGACTCGCCCACGGCCCGGCCGTCCACAGTGGCGATGCACCGCGACGACCGCACCGGCGTCTGGTCGGTCCGCGGCACGAAGGCGTGGAACGGCCGCTACTACCGTTACCGGGTGCAGGCGTGGCAGCCGGCCACGCAGAAGATGGTCACCGCGTCGGTGACCGACCCCTACTCGGTGGCGCTCGCGGCGGACTCCACGCACAGCCAGATCGTCGACCTGACCGATCCGGCGCTCGCGCCGGCCGGCTGGGCGAACCTGCGCAAGCCGGCCCCGGTGCCGGCGTCGAAGGTCCAGATCTCGGAGCTGTCGGTACGGGACTTCTCCATCGCCGACACCACGGTTTCCGCCGACCAGCGGGGCACCTTCCTGGCGTTCACCGACCCGAACAGCGCCGGCATGAAGCACCTGCGCAAGCTCGGCGACGCCGGGGTCAATCACCTGCACCTGCTGCCGGCCTTCGACTTCGCGACCATCCCGGAGAAGCGGGCCGACCAGGCCCGGCCGAACTGCGACCTGGCCGCGCTGCCGCCGGACTCCGACGAGCAGCAGAAGTGCGTCGCGGCGGTCGCCGGCACCGACGGCTACAACTGGGGGTACGACCCGCTGCACTACACGGTGCCCGAGGGCGGGTACGCCACCGATCCGAACGGCGCGAAGCGCACCACCGAGTTCCGCCAGATGGTCGCCGGGGTGAACAAGGCCGGCCTGCGGGTGGTCATGGATGTGGTCTACAACCACACCTCGGCCGCCGGCGCCGACCCGAAGTCGGTGCTCGACCAGGTGGTGCCGGGCTACTACCACCGGCTCCTGGAGGACGGGACGGTCGCCAACTCCACCTGCTGCGCCAACACCGCGCCGGAGCACGCCATGATGGGCAAGCTCGTGGTGGACTCGCTGGTCACCTGGGCCAAGGCGTACAAGGTGGACGGTTTCCGGTTCGACCTGATGGGCCACCACCCGAAGGCGAACATCCTGGCCGTACGGGCCGCGCTGGACAAGCTCACGCTCGCCCGCGACGGCGTGGACGGTCGCAAGATCCTGCTGTACGGCGAGGGCTGGAACTTCGGCGAGGTCGCCGACGACGCCCGGTTCACGCAGGCCACCCAGGCCAACATGGCCGGTACCGGCGTCGGCACGTTCAACGACCGGCTCCGCGACGCGGTGCGCGGCGGCGGCCCGTTCGACGCCAACCCGCGGGTGCAGGGCTTCGCCTCCGGCCTCTACACCGACCCCAACGGCGACGACGTCAACGGCTCGGCGGCCGAGCAGCGGGCCCGGCTGCTGCACCAGCACGACCTGATCAAGGTGGGGCTGACCGGGAACCTGCGCGGCTACCGGTTCACCGACTCCACCGGCAAGCGGGTCACCGGGGCGCAGGTCGACTACAACGGCGCCCCGGCCGGATACACGGCCGCGCCCGGCGAGGCGGTCACCTACGTCGACGCGCACGACAACGAGATCCTGTACGACGCGCTGGCGTACAAGCTGCCGCAGGGGACCTCGGCGCAGGACCGGGCCCGGATGCAGGTGCTCGCACTGGCGACCACAGCGCTCGGGCAGGGCGCCGGGTTCGTGACCACCGGCTCGGAGCGGCTGCGCTCGAAGTCGCTGGACCGCAACTCGTACAACTCCGGTGACTGGTTCAACCAGATCCGGTGGGACTGCGCCCAGGGCAACGGGTTCGGCGCGGGTCTGCCGCCGGAGGCCGACAACAAGGACAAGTGGTCGTACGCGAAGCCGCTGCTCGCCGATCCGTCGCTGGTGCCGGACTGCGCGGCGATCGACCTGGCCGACGCCCGGTACGCGGAGCTGCTGCGCGTACGCCGGTCCTCGCCGGTGTTCGGGCTCGACACCGCCGAGCAGGTGCAGAAGCGGGTGGCGTTCCCGCTGTCCGGGACGACTGAGACCCCGGGCGTGCTCACCATGACCCTCGACGCGCGAGGGCTGGACGGGACGTGGAAGTCGGTGACTGTCGTCTTCAACGCCACGCCGGAGACGGCGAAGCAGACCGTCACCGGGCTGCGCGGCGCGAACGTGGCACTGCACCCGGTGCTGCGGAACTCGGCCGACCCGGCGCTGCGTACCGCGTCGTTCGACCGGGCCGCCGGCACGTTCACCGTGCCCGCGCGCAGCGTGGCGGTGTTCGTCCAGAGCTGACCCGCACGGCCGACCGGCCCCCTGCCACGTCACGTGGCAGGGGGCCGGTCGCGTACCCCGGGCCGTCAGGTCAGTTGAAGCAGTCCTCGACGGTGTTGGCGCAGTTGGTGGGGTCGTTGTTGCTGATGAGGGACTTGTCGTCGAGCTTGACGCGTCCTTCGTTGTTGAGGACGCCGCCGGCGACCCGGTGGAGCTTGCTGGAGTCGGTGGCGGTGTTCTTGGTGACGTGGGTCTTGGTCAGGGTGATCTTCGCCTTGTTGTTGAAGATGCCGCCGCCGTTGAGGGCGGTGTTGCCCTTGATGTCGGTGTCGCGGATGGTGAGGGTGGCGTTGTCGTCCTTGTCGTGGTCGCGGGTGAGGAAGCCGTCCTCGATCTTGATGAGCCACTCACCGTTGAAGATGCCGCCGCCGAAGCGGTTGGCGGTGTTGTCGACGATCTTGCTGTCGGCGATCGTGGCGCTGGCGTGCTCCTTGTTCTCCGGGTAGCCCCAGTGCTTGCCGCCGGTGACCACCACACCGCCGCCGTCGCCGTCGGCGTGGTTCTTGGCGACGTGGACCTTCTCCAGGAGCAGGTCGGTGTTCTCGGCGTAGACGCCGCCACCGTTCTCGCAGGCGGTGTTGCCCGTGATCGCGGTGAAGGAGACCGTGACGGTGCCGCCGCTGCTGAACAGACCGCCACCGTTCTTGCCGGCGCGGTTGTCCGACAGGCTGGACTTGACGCCGTCCTTGCCGTGGTCGGAACCGAAGATCTCGACGATCCCGGCCTCGTGGTGCTTGCCCTTCGGGTCGTAGCCCTTCGGCGCGGCGGAGGCGGCCGGGCCGTGCCCGCCGGACAGGCCGCTGCCGTTGGCGATGCCGCCGCCGTTGCCGCCTGCGGTGTTGTCGTCGACGTGGGTTTCCTCGACCTTGAGGATGCCCTCGTTGTAGATGCCGCCGCCGTCGCCCTGGGCGTGGTTGTCGACGACCTTGCTCTCCTTGAGCCAGGTGCGGCCGTAGTTGGCGATGGCGCCGCCGTCACCTTCGGCGTTGTTGTCGACCAGCTTCACGTTGTCCAGGTAGGCGCTGCCGCCACGCTCGACGAGCAGCGCGCCACCGTCACCCTCCACCCGCTTGTCGTCGTCCTTGCCGCCGTTCATGCCGTCGGCGACGGGCGTGACAGCGGCGGCCGTGGTCGCCGCGGCCGGAGCCGCGACAGCCGGAGCGGCCGGGGCCGCCACCGCCGGAGCGGCGGCCGGAGCGGCGGCCGGCGGCTGGCCGCCACCGGGGTACTTGAACTCGTTGGCGTTTCCGCCCTTGACGGTGAGGTCCTTGAGGGTGAGGTCGCCGCCGTCGACGACGCGGAAGATGCGGAAGGTGTCTTCGGCGTCGCGCTTGATGGTGGAGTTGTTGCCCTTGATGGTGACGTCCTGCTTGATCTCGGGCAGGGCGGAGCCGAACTTGCGGTCCTTGACGCCGAGTTCGTAGGTGCAGTTCTCGGCGAGCTTGATGGTGCCGCCGTGGTCGCGGTTGGCCAGTTCGAGGGCGTCGATCAGGGCGTCGTCCTTGCAGGGGACCTCGCGGGTCTTGCCGTGGTCGTCCTTGCCGTCCTTGCCCCACTCGCCCTTGTCCGGGCCCCACTCGCCACGGTCGCGGCCTTCCTGGCCACGGTCCTTGCCGTCCTTGCCGTACCCGTCCTTGTCGTAGCCGTCGCGGCCGTAGTCGCCCTCGGCGCCCTTGTCGCCGTGGTCGTCGTCGCTGAGCTGCTGCGTGGTCGACCACTTGACGTCGGCGAGCCGGTGCGGGCCGGTGGCCCCGGTGGTCGCGTAGGCCACGCCGGCGAGGCTGACCGCTCCGGTCAGGCCCACAACGCCGGTGGCGAGCCACATCCGGCGACGCCGGAGCGGGGAGATGGTCTTGCTGGTGGCGTCATCGTTATTGCGAAGGTAGTTGGACATCGGAGCTCTCTGCCCTCTCCTTGTACCTGACAAGGTCGCTTCGCCCTGGCGAGGCGGCCTTCGCTACAAATCGGTTGTAGCTGCTGAAGATGACCGTATGAGAACCTTCTTCGCCTCGTGGCCATATACGAAAAAAACCCGCATAAGGGTGCGGGTGGGATGGGCGGGCGCAGTGCGGTCCGGACGCCCCGGCGGGGGACACCGCGGCCAGTCGGGCCGCCGGCGGGGGTGGGAGCCCTCCGCACGCCGTCAGCGGCGCGAGGAGGGCTCCCCGGTTATGTGGTGGTTCGATCAGTTGAAGCAGTCCTCGACGGTGTTGGCGCAGTTGGTGGGGTCGTTGTTGCTGATGAGGGACTTGTCGTCGAGCTTGACGCGTCCTTCGTTGTTGAGGACGCCGCCGGCGACCCGGTGGAGCTTGCTGGAGTCGGTGGCGGTGTTCTTGGTGACGTGGGTCTTGGTCAGGGTGATCTTCGCCTTGTTGTTGAAGATGCCGCCGCCGTTGAGGGCGGTGTTGCCCTTGATGTCGGTGTCGCGGATGGTGAGGGTGGCGTTGTCGTCCTTGTCGTGGTCGCGGGTGAGGAAGCCGTCCTCGATCTTGATGAGCCACTCACCGTTGAAGATGCCGCCGCCGAACCGGCCGGCGGTGTTGTCGACCACCGCGCTGTCGGCGATCGTGGCGCTTCCCGCGAGGCCGTCCTTCTCGGCGCCGTTGCCGGCCCAGTCCCGGCTACCGGTCGTCACTACGCCGCCGCCGTCGCCGTCGGCGTGGTTGCCCGCCACGTGGACCTTCTCCAGGAGCAGGTCCGTGTTCTCGGCGTAGACGCCGCCGCCGTTCTCGCAGGCGACGTTGCCGCCGATCGCGGTGAACGAGACGGTGACCCAGCCGCCGCTGCTGAACAGACCGCCACCGTTGTGACCGGCCCGGTTGTGGCTCAGCGTGCTCAGCGAGGCGTCCTTGCCCTCGTGCGCCCCGATGATCTCGACGGTGCCCGCGCGGTGCTTGCCGTGCTCGCCCTTGTCGCCCTTGCCGGGCTTCGCGGCCGAGGCCAGGTCGACCGGCCCGCCGTGGTGCTCACCGCCGCCGTTGGCGATGCCGCCGCCGTTGCCGCCTGCGGTGTTGTCGTCGACGTGGGTTTCCTCGACCTTGAGGATGCCCTCGTTGTAGATGCCGCCGCCGTCGCCCTGGGCGTGGTTGTCGACGACCTTGCTCTCCTTGAGCCAGGTGCGGCCGTAGTTGGCGATGGCGCCGCCGTCACCTTCGGCGTTGTTGTCGACCAGCTTCACGTTGTCCAGGTGTGCGCTGCCGCCACGCTCGACCAGGAGCGCGCCACCGTCGCCCTCGAACCGCTTGTCGTCGTCCAGGTCGGCCGGTCCGGCCGTCTTCGGTACCGACGGTCCGGGGTACTTGAATTCGTTGGCGTTTCCGCCCTTGACAGTGAGGTCCTTGAGGGTGAGGTCGCCGCCGTCGACGACGCGGAAGATGCGGAAGGTGTCTTCGGCGTCGCGCTTGATGGTGGAGTTGTTGCCCTTGATGGTGACGTCCTGCTTGATCTCGGGCAGGGCGGAGCCGAACTTGCGGTCCTTGACGCCGAGTTCGTAGGTGCAGTTCTCGGCGAGCTTGATGGTGCCGCCGTGGTCGCGGTTGGCCAGTTCGAGGGCGTCGATCAGGGCGTCGTCCTTGCAGGGGACCTCGCGGGTCTTGCCGTGGTCGTCCTTGCCGTCCTTGCCCCACTCGCCCTTGTCCGGGCCCCACTCGCCACGGTCGCGGCCTTCCTGGCCACGGTCCTTGCCGTCCTTGCCGTACCCGTCCTCGCCCTTCTCGCCGCCCTTCCCGCCCTCGGCGCGGGAGTCGTCGGCGGCGTTCTGCGGCGCGGCGGCGTGGTTCTCCGCCACCGGTTCGGTGCCGGACTTGTCGTCGCGGGCGGCGAGCCCGCCGAGTGCCGCCAGCCCGACGACGCCGGTCAGCCCGGCCACGCCGGTGGCGACCCAGAGCGCCCGCCGCTTGCTCGTCCGCGGCGGGGGCGCCATCGGAGCGCCGCCGTCGGGTGTCGTTACGTCGTTCGACATGAGAGCCCTTTCGGTTCTTCCCAAACGGGTCGCACCGCCCCAGGCCGGGCGACCAGCTACAAACCGGTTGTAGCCTCTGATCAGCACCGTATGAGAAGGTTCCTCGCGAGGAAGACGTATCCGAAAAAAGCCCGCATTCCTCCCACGAACGGCGGTCGGTGACCAACCACGTCAGGGGGACCGCAACGGCCCAGACGGCGGCGGGCCCCACCACCCGCCGTCGAGGCGCGGTGGTGGGGCCCGAAGGTTCGCGGCCGCGGGGATCAGCCGGGCAGGCGGGGGCCCGCCTCACGCTGCTCGGCCAGCCAGGTCTCCACCTCGGCGGAGGCGCGCGGCAGCCCGGCCGACAGGTTCACCGGGCCGTCGGCGGTGACCAGGATGTCGTCCTCGATCCGCACGCCGATGCCCCGCAGCTCCTCCGGGACCAACTCGTCCTCCGGCTGGAAGTAGAGCCCCGGCTCGACGGTGAGCACGTACCCCTCGCCGAGCGGCCCCTCGCGGTAGGTCTCCTTGCGTGCGTTGGCGCAGTCGTGCACGTCGATACCGAGCATGTGGCTGGTGCCGTGCAGCGTCCACCGCCGATAGACCGTGGAGGCCGGGTCCATCGCCTCGTCCACGCTCACCGGCAGCAGCCCGAGATCCTTCAGCGCCTCGGCGAGCACCCGCATCGAGGCCAGGTGCACGTCCCGGAACGCCACGCCCGGCCGGCACATCTCGATGCCGGCCTGCTGCGCGGCGTACACCGCGTCGTAGACCTGACGCTGCAACGGCGTGAACCGGCCGTCGACAGGCAGCACCCGGGTCACGTCGGCGGTGTAGAGGTTGCGGTTCTCCACGCCCATGTCCATCAGCAGCAGCTCACCCGGACGGGTCGCGCCGTGGTTGTGCACCCAGTGCAGGATCGTGGCGTGCTCGCCGGCCCCGACGATCGAGCCGTAGCCGACGTCGTTGCCGTCGTGCCGGGCGCGCAGCGCGAAGACACCCTCCAGCAGCCGCTCGGAGACCCCGCGGTCGGCCGGCAGCGCCCGCGCCACGTCCTCGAAGCCGCGCACCGTGGCGTCGCACGCCTCCTGGAGCTGCGCGATCTCCCACTCGTCCTTGACCAGCTTCAGCTCGGCGATCGCGATCGCCAGCTCCCGGTCGCGGCCGGGCTGACCCTCGGCGCGCGCGCCGTCGTACTGACGCACCGCCGCGTCCACCCGAGGGTCGAAACCGCGGAGCACCCGGGTGCGCCCCGGGGCCAGGTCGGCCAGCGCCGCGTCCAGCTCGCTCAGGTCGGCCGTCGGCAGGCCCAGCTCGGTCGACTTCTCCCGCAGCGTCGGCCGGCGGCCCACCCACAGCTCACCGTGGCGGCTGCGGAAGAACTCGTCGGTCACCCGCGACGACCGGGGCCGCATGAACAGCGTGGCCTCGCCGCCCGGCCGCAGCACGAGGACGCTGTCCGGCTCCAGGTCGCCGGTCAGGTACGCGAAGTCGCTGCCCGGCCGGAACCGGTGCTCGGTGTCGTTGGCGCGTACCTTCTCGTTGCCGGTGGGGATGACCAGCGTCTCGCCCGGGAAGGCCTCGGCCAGCGCGGCCCGCCGCTTGGCGTGGTTGGGCACCTCCGCGCGCGGGGTGACCGGCAGTTCGGTGTCCCGCCAGCCCTGCCGCATGAACGACAGGAACGCCTCCGGGAAATCCGGGTCGTGCGACTCCGTGCCGTCCGCCGCCTTGCCCTGCCGGGTCCGCTCCTCGGCCATGATCCGCCCCTCCCTGAGCCTCGTCGCTGGTCCCGACGGTACCGCGCGCACGACAGCGGGAGGTGCCTGCGGTGCCGCGACGGCGGCTTCCGGCGCGTGGAAAGATGGCGGCCATGTGCGGACTCCTGGCCTTCTTCAGCGCGCGCGGCGACGCCGCCGCCCACCGCGACAACATCGCCGGCGCACTGGAGTGCCTGCACCACCGTGGCCCGGACGAGACCGGGGTCGAGGTGGTCGGCGACGCCTCCGGCCGGTACGCGGACGGCGTGTTCGCGCACAAGCGCCTGGCGATCATCGATGTGGCGCTGAGCCACGAGCCCCTGCCCTACGCGGGCGGGCGGTACCTGCTCACCTTCAACGGCGAGATCTACAACTACATCGAGCTGCGCGAGGAGCTGATCCGCGACTACGGCGCCCAGTTCGCCACGAACGGCGACGGCGAGGTGATCGTCGCCGGCTACCACTACTGGGGTGAGCAGGTGCTCACCAAGCTGCGCGGCATGTTCGCGTTCGTGATCTGGGACCGGCAGGAGCGGCGGGCCTTCGGCGCGCGGGACTACTTCGGCATCAAGCCGCTGCACTACCTCCAGACGCAGGACGGTCTCTACCTCGCCTCGGAGAAGAAGGCGCTGCTGCCGTTCGCGCACTCGGCATACCAGGGCGACGCGGGCATCGACACCGCGAACCTGAGCCACTACCTGACGCTGCAGTACGTTCCCGAGCCGGGCACGCTGCACAAGGGGATCAGCCGGATCGGCTCGGGGGAGTACCTGACCTGGACTCCTGGTGGCCGGATCGAGGTGCGCCGCTGGTACCGCCCGGTGTTCCGGCCGGCCCCGGTCTCCGACGAGCAGCGGCTCTACCACGACATCCGGGAGACGCTGCGCGAGAGCGTCCGGATGCACATGCGCTCGGACGTGCCGGTCGGCTCGTTCCTGTCCAGCGGCATCGACTCCACCGCGGTGGTGGCGCTGGCCCGCGAGTTCAACCCGAACATCCTCACCTTCACCGTCGGCTACGACGTGCCCGGCTACTCCGAGATCGACGTGGCCCAGGACTCGGCCCGGCACCTCGACGTGACCACGATCCCGACCAAGATCGGGCCGCAGGACATGATCGACGCGCTGCCGAAGATCGTCTGGCACCTGGACGACCCGGTCGCCGACCCGGCGCTGGTGCCGCTGTACTTCGTGGCGAAGAAGGCCGCCGAGCACGTCACCGTGGTGCTCTCCGGTGAGGGCGCGGACGAGTTCTTCGGCGGCTACACGATCTACCGGGAGCCGCTGTCGCTCAACGCGGTCAACAGCCTGCCCGACGGCGTGCAGAAGGGCCTGCGCGCGGTGTCCAAGGCCATCCCGCAGGGCGTCAAGGGCAAGAGCTTCCTGGAGCGCGGCACCACCCCGATCGAGGAGCGCTACTACGGCAACGCCCGGATGTTCACCGAGGAGGAGAAGCAGCACCTGCTGCGCCGCTACGACCCCTCGGTGCGCTACACGGACGTGACCGCGCCGATCTACGCCGAGTGCACCGAGCTGGACGACGTCACCAAGATGCAGTACGTCGACCTCTACACCTGGCTGCGTGGCGACATCCTGGTCAAGGCCGACCGGATCTCGATGGCGCACTCGCTGGAGGTGCGGGTGCCGTTCCTGGACCGGGAGGTGTTCAACGTCGCCGCCGGCATCCCGGTCGACCTGAAGCTGCCGCCGCGCTCCGAGGCCACCAAGTACGCGATGCGCCAGGCGCTGCAGGGCGTCGTGCCGCCGGCCATCGTGAACCGCAAGAAGCTGGGCTTCCCGACCCCGACCCGGGTCTGGCTGCGCGGCGAGATGTACGAGTGGGCGCGGCACGTGCTGTCCACCTCGGGCGCGGGTGACCTGATCGACCTGTCGTACGCGCTGCGCCTGCTGGACGAGCACAAGCGGGAGGAGGCCGACCACTCCCGCAAGGTGTGGACCGTGCTGATCTTCTGCATCTGGCACGCCATCTTCGTGGCCAAGACGCTCGACCCGGGCATCCAGCGCAACCAGTCCGCGCTGCTCACCAAGCCGGTCGTGGGCAGCATGGTCCGCTGACCCGAGCGTGACGAGGAAGGGCCCCCGGGATGTTCCCCGGGGGCCCTTCTCAGCGCGTGATCAGCGACCGGTGCAGGTGACTGTCGGCAGGGTGTTGGTGCCGGAGAAGTTCGCGGTGAAGCCGAAGGTCGTGGTGCCCTCCGGCGGGACGCTGCCGTTGTAGGCGGCGTTGGAGACGCTCACCGACGCCCCGCTGCCGCTCAACGTGCCGTTCCACACCTGGTTGATGGTCTGGCCGCTGGGCCAGGTCCAGTTCGCGGTCCATCCGGAGTAGGTTCGGGTGCTGTGGTTCATGATCGTCACTTCGCCCTGGAAACCGCCGCCCCAGGCGGTGACCACCTTGTACACCGCCATGCACGAGCCGGCCGGCATGGTCGGGCTGGTCGTCACCGGCGGAGGTGAGGTCGGCGGCGCGGTCGTCGGGGGCGCGGTCGTCGGCGGCGCGGTGGTCGGGGGCGCGGTCGTCGGGGGGTTGCTGCCGCCCGAGCCGATCCCGGTCACCTCGCCGTTACCGCCGTCGAACGTCACGTCCGAGCAGCCGAAGAAGTTCTCCTGGCTGTCCGAGCGGACCCAGCGCGAGTAGATGATGTGCCGGCCGCTCTTGTTCGACGGCAGGTTGCCGGTGAAGTAGTAGTGACCGTCGTTGGTGCCGACCGCGCCGCGCTGCGGCGGGTTGGTCACCTGCAGGAACGGCTGCTCCTCCAGGTCGCTCCAGGCCAGCGGCCGGTTCGGGCTCCAGCTGTCCTTGGTCACGTAGAAGTAGAACGTGCCCGGGTGGTGGGCCCAGTTGCTGTACCGGAACTCGATCGACCGCCCGGCCGTCAGGTGCGTGAGCGGCCAGTCGTTGCGCGCCGCGTCGTACCCGCTGAAGCCGGGGTTGCCGCCGCTGCACAGCTTGCCGTCGGGGATGAACCCGACGGTGCGCCCGCCTGCGTCTGAGCGCAGCACGCTGAACCAGTTGTACAGCGAGTTCGCCCCGCTCTCGGCCACCGCCGACGAGCAGGCGGGGTTGTTCGGCCGGATCTCACCGGTTCCGGTGAGGCCGTCCTTCCAGCACAGGTAGGTGCGGGCGCCCGGCGTCATGGCCGCGCCGTGCGCGGCCGCCGGTCCGGAGTTGGTGACCAGGGCGAACGCGCCCAGGGTCAGGGTGGCGGCCGCGGTGAGCAACGCGGCCGTACGGGATCGGGTTCGGTGCACGGGGATCTCCTGACTCGCGGAGCGTGGCCCGGTTCGGCCCGCTCCGCTGCGACGAGCGGATGCGACGATCGCGGTGCCCGCGCCCGGTCGGCGTGCGGCCGGGGCCGTCGACGGGCGCGCACCATCTGCGGTCCGTCGCCAAACGGACCGTGGATGCCCTCGCGTCGGATCGACCCGGCGGCCGGTGACGCGGCAGCCCCCGCGTCGTCACCCGGCACCGCCATCCCACCACGTCCGCACGCCGCCCGCAATAGGCGGCGCTCGATGCCCGGGTCCCGGCGCGCGGTGGCACCGGCATGCGACAGGATCGGGGGAGAGGACGACGAGGGGAGCCAGGATGGGGTACGCGGTGGTGCTCGGCGAGGCACTGGTGGACCTGCTCGATGCCGAACACGACGGGGAACCCGTCTACCGGCAGGCGATCGGCGGCGGCCCGCTCAACGTGGCGGTGGCGATCGCCCGGCTCGGCGGGGACGCACGGTTCGTCGGGTCGCTCGGCGACGACGCGCTGGCCGGACGGATCCGCGCCTTCCTCACCGGGGCGGGAGTGGACGTGAGCGGGACGGTGACGGTGCCGGCCCCGACCGCGCTCGCCGTGGCCACGTTCGCCGCTGCGGAGCCCGACTTCCGCTTCTACGGCGAACCCCGTTCGTACGCGCTGCTCGGCCCGGACGACCTGGACGTGGCGCTGGTCGAGGGCGCGGACGTGCTCTACTGCGGCTCGATCGTGCTGCTCGACCCGCTGGTGCTCGCCGCCGCGCGGCGCGCCTGGTCGATCGCGGGCGCGCTGCGGGTGTTCGACCCGAACGTGCGGCCCCGGCTGCTCACCGCGCCGGGCGCGCTGGACGGGCTGCGGGCGGTGGTCGCCGAGTTCGCCGCCGCCGCGCACCTGGTCAAGCTCAGCAGCGCCGACGCGCGGCTGCTCTACCCGGACGAGCCGGTCGAGGGCGTGGCCGCGTACCTGCGGGAACTGGGCGCGAGCACGGTCGTGGTCACGCTCGGCGCGGACGGCGCCCTGGTCGCCGCCGGCGACGACGTGGTCCGGGTACCCGCGCCGAAGGTGGATGCGGTGGACGCGACAGGCGCGGGCGACTCGGTGATGGGCGCGCTGGTGGCCGACCTGCTGGCCGCCGGTGAGCCGGCCGACCCGGCCGGGTGGCGGGAGCGGGTCGCGTTCGCGCTGCGGGTGGCGGCTGTGGTGTGCGAGTCACCGGGCGGCGCCACCGCCATGCCCACCCGCACCGCGGTCGCCACCCGCTTCCCGTGACCCGTCCGCCCCGTGCTCAGGTGCGCGGACGGGCCAGCGTCACGACGGCGGTCAGCGACAGGAACGCGGCGCCGGCCAGCACCACCGCCATCGGCAGCGCGCTGCCCTCGCCGCCGAGCCCGACAAGCGGCGCGGCGAGCGCGCCCACCACCGACTGGATGCCGCCCATCAGCGCGGCCGCGGTGCCCGCGTGCCGGGCGTGCGCGTCCAGCGCCAGCGCGGTGCTGTTCGGCATCACCATGCCGAGCGAGCCGACGAAGGCGAACAGCGCCACCGCCGTCACGGCCAGGCTGCCCGCCAGCGCGCCGCTCAGCACGCCGATTGCGGTGACCAGGCCGGCCACCAGCGTGGTGACCAGCAGCCGGCGCGGCGTGAACCGGTCGAGCAGCCGGGCGTTGGCCTGCCCGACCGCGACCAGGGCGAGCGCGTTGACGCCGAAGATCACGCTGAACACGGCCGCGGAGACGCCGAAGACGTCCTGGAACACGAACGACGACCCGGAGATGTACGCGAACAGCCCGGCGAACGCGAAGCCCTGCGTCAGCGCGTACCCGAGGTAGACCCGGTCGGCGAGCAGCGACCGCATGGTCCGGACGGTGGCCCCCAGGCCACCGGTGCTGCGGCGCTCGGCCGGCAGCGTCTCCGGCAGGCGCAGCGCGACGGCGACGGCGAGCACCGCCCCGATGACGGCGAGCGCCACGAAGACCGCCCGCCACGAGCCGAACCGCAGCACCAGGCTGCCCACGCCCGGCGCCGCCACCGGCGCCACGCCGAAGACCAGGGTGAGCCGGGAGAAGTACTTCGCGGCGTCCCGTCCCGAGTAGAGGTCGCGGACCACCGCGCGGGCGACCACCACGCCCATGCCGCCGGCGACGCCCTGGGCGAACCGCGCGGCGGCGAGCAGCGGGGCGTTCGGCGCCGCGGCGCACGCCAGCGCCAGCACGGTGTACGCGACCACACCGACCAGCACCGGCCGGCGGCGCCCCCAGCGGTCACTCAGCGGACCGGTGACGAGTTGACCCAGGGCGAGACCGATCAGGCAGGTGGTGAGCGAGAGCTGGATGCCGGCCTGGTCGGCGCCGAGGTCGCGGGTCATGGCCGGGAACGCCGGTAGGTACATGTCCAGCGACAGCGGGCCGATCGCGGTGAGCGCGCCGAGCAGCACCAGCAGCGTCACACCACCGGTGGACGCGGTGGTGCGGCCGGCGGCCGGGCGCGCGGCGGTCGGCGCGGCGTTGCTCACGAGTGGGTACCCCCTGGATCTGGTGCGTCCGGGGTACCTTACATCTGTAGTCAGAACTATTGCGATGTGAGGCGGGTGACTCCGTGGCGACGAACGAGCAGGTCGCGCGGTTCGGCGCGGCCCTGGGGGAGCTGCACCGGCTCCTGCGCCGCCGGACCGGAGCACGGGTGGGCCGGGATCCGCTGCCCGAGGCGCAGGTGGAAGTGCTCCTGCTGGTCCGGGAGATGCCGGGGATCAGCGGCAAGGAGGTGGCCCGGCGTCTCTGCACCGCGCCCAACACGGTGAGCACGCTGGTTCGCGACCTCACCGACGCCGGGCTGCTGGCCCGTGACCGCGACCCCGACGACCGCCGTGTGGTCCGGCTACGCGTCACCGACGCCGCCCGGGAGCGGATGGCCCACTACGAGGCCCACCGCGCGGCGTTGCTCGCCGACGCCCTGGCCGAGCTGGACCCGCCGGTACGAGCGGCGATCCTGGCCGCCGCCCCGCACCTCGACGCGCTGCGGGACGCGCTGCGGGGCCCCGCCCGCCCCGGGCCGGCCCCCGGAAACCCGGTGGCCGCAGCGCCGTCCCGCCCCGCATGATCACCCGATGGCCCTGCACCAGGACGAGATACCCGTGGACGAGCAGGTCGTCCGGGCGCTGCTGACCGCACAGCGCCCCGAGTGGGCCGCCCTGCCGCTCACGCCCGCGGGCGCCGGGACCGACAACACGATGTACCGCCTCGGCGCCGACCTGCTCGTCCGCCTGCCGCGCACCGCCGAGAAGGCCGGCGCCCTGCGCAAGGAACAGCGGTGGCTGCCCCGCCTCGCGCCGCTACTGCCGTACCGGGTGCCGGAGCCGGTGTACGCCGGCGTCCCGGCCGACGCCTTCCCGCTGCCGTGGTCGGTGCAGCGCTGGATACCGGGCGACGAGGTCCGGGCCGGCACGGTCGCGGACTGGGCCGCGCTCGGCGCCGACCTGGCCGCGTTCGTCCGGCGCCTGCACGCGACCGACCTGATGGGCGCGACCCGCGCTGGCCCGCTCAGCGGCTACCGCGGCGGCAGCCTCCGGCCCTGCGACACCTGGATCTCCGCGGCGCTCGACGACTGCCGGACCCTGATCGGCGACGAGACGGACGTCGGCACCCTGGTCCGGCTCTGGCGTGACGCCCTCACCCTGCCCGAACCCGCCGGGCCGCACGTCTGGCTGCACGGCGACCTCAAACCCACAAACCTGCTGGTGCACGACGGCCGGCTGCGGGCGGTCATCGACTTCGGCGGCCTGACCGTCGGGCACCCCGACGCCGAACACGCGCCGATCTGGGACCTTCCGCCGCCGGCCCGGCACGCCTACCGGGATGCGCTCGGGGTGGACGACGTCACCTGGGCGCGGGCCCGCGCCTGGGCGCTCGGCGTGGCGGCCAGCGGCGTCTCCTACTACTGGCACACGTTCCCGGCGTTCGTCGCCGAGTGTCGCAACCGCCTCCGGGAGATCCTGGCCGACGCCGGCTGAACCCGGCCGCCGGTCAGGCCGTGCCGTCCAGCTCCGCGTAGCCGCGACGGGCGGCGATCAGGCCCGGCCGGGCGCCGAACGGCGACTCGGCCGCCACCCGCTCCGGCGGGGCGCTGCCGGTGTGCCCGGCGCGGATCAGCCACGCCTGCCGCGCGAGCTGCGCGTGCTGCTCGCGGACGAAGTCCGCGCCGACCGGCTCGCCGTGGCCGGGCACCACCACCGTCGTGGGCGTGGTCAGCCGCAGCAGGTCGGCCAGCGCGTCCGGCCACTTCAGCGGGTACGACTCCTCGAACGCCGGCGGTCCGCTCTGCTCCACCAGATCGCCCGCGACCAGCACGTCCGCATCAGGCACGTGCACCACCAGGTCGGCGTCGGTGTGCCCGTGCCCGGGATGGCGCAGCACCACCCGCCGGCCGCCGACGTCGAGCACCGTCTCCTCGTGCACCTCGTGTGTCGGCGCCCGCAGCTCGGTGTGCGCCAGCTCCTCGGCCAGCGCCGGGTGCCCGGCACGCATCTCCTCGTACGCGGCGCGGCGCACCGCGTCGGACCGGTCCCGCAGCGCCGCCGCGGCCTGGGCCTGCGCGTAGATCGCGGTGTCCGGCCCGGCCAGCGTGGCGTTGCCGAAGCAGTGGTCGAAGTGGTGGTGCGTGTTCACGATCGTCCACGGGTACGGCGTCACTGCCCGCGCCGCCGCCGCCAGTTCCCGGGCCTGCCCGGCGGTGGAGAGCGTGTCCACCAGCAGCGCCGCGCCGTCACCGACCACCAGCACGACGTTGACCGCGAGCGTCGGCTCGCGCAGCACGTGCACCCCGGCGGCGACCTCGGAGAACCCGGCGGTCATGACTGGCGCACGGCCCGCTCGACGAAGCGCTGCCGGTCGACGAGCACCCGCTCGACCCGGCCCTGCGCCGCCACGGTGGGGCCGTCGGTGACCGTCACGTCGAAGACGAGCCGCTTCCCGTCGACCTTCACCAGCTCGGCGTGGGCGGCCACGGTACGCCCCACCGGCGTCGCAGCGCGGTGCTCCAGCTCCACCCGGACGCCGACGGTTGTCGACCCGGACGGCATCCGGGTCGCGGCGGCGGCCACCGTCGCCGCCTCGGCCAGCGCCAGCACCCGGGGTGTGCCGAGCACCGGCACGTCCCCCGAGCCGACCGCCTGCGCGGTGTCGGCGTCGGTCACTGTGAGCTCGACCCGGGCGGTCAGGCCCGGCGTGAAGGGCGACTCCGGCTGCTCCTGCATGCGGCCGAGCCTAGTGCAGCCGGCCCGCGCCCGTCCGGCGTCCGAGCCGCCACCGGTCCGGTCGCCACCGCCCGCCCGCATGCCCGCCCGTCGCCCGCCGTTAACCTTGTCCGCGATGGCCGAGCTGACACAATCTCCGACCCCCGCCCCCGACGCGACCACCGAGTCGCCCGACGGCGGGCGCCGCCGTGTGATCGCGATGACCATCTGGGGCGTCGCCTTCGTCGTCGCCTGGCTCGCCATCGGCCTGCCCACCGACCCGGCGTACGCGTTCCTCTGGATCTGGGCCGGCACGATCGCGTGGAACTCGGCCCGCCCGTGGCGCAGCCACCTGCGGTTCGCCCGGGACTGGATCCCGGTGGTGCTGCTTCTGGCCGCGTACAACCTGTCCCGCGGGTTCGCCGACAACGGCGCCACCCCGCACGCGATGGAACTGATCATCGCCGACCGCTTCCTCACCGGCTGGCTCACCGGCGGCGAGGTGCCGACGATCTGGCTCCAGGAGCGCCTGTACGACGCGTCCGAGGTGCGCTGGTGGGACGTGCTGGTGAGCTGGATCTACTTCTCGCACTTCGTGGCGACGTTCGCCGCCGCCGCGGTGCTGTGGATGCGCAACCGGCGGCGCTGGATCGCGTACATGTCCCGCTGGGGCTTCCTGTGCGCGGCCGGCCTGGTCACCTACTTCGCCTACCCGGCCGCGCCGCCGTGGTGGGCGGCGCAGAACGGCCTGCTCACCGAGGTCGCGCGGATCTCCACCCGGGGGTGGAAGGAGATCGGCATGCACGGCGCGGGCAACCTGCTCAACGCCGGGCAGATCGCCTCCAACCCGGTGGCCGCGATGCCGTCGCTGCACACCGCGTTCGCGCTGTTCGTGGTGCTGTTCTTCATGCGGTCGGTGCGTAAGCGCTGGTGGCCGCTGATGCTGGCGTACCCGCTGGCCATGACGTTCACGCTGATGTACAGCGGCGAGCACTACCTGATCGACGTGCTGGTCGGCTGGGCGTACGTGGGCATGACGTTCCTGGTGGTCGGCCTGGCCGAGCGCTGGTGGGCGGCGCGGCAGGCCCGGCGGGCCGGTGAGCCCGCCGTCGCCGCAGGCGAGCCGTCCGCCGACGGCGACGCCGACACCCCGGACCGCGCCGCCGACGACCGGGACGCGGTGCCCGCCGAGCGCCGGTAGGCCCGCGCCACCGGCCGTCTCGGGCGGCCGGGTCGTAGCCGCGCCGCCGTCGTTGCCGTACCGCCGTCGTGGCGTCGCGGCCCGCCGGGGTCAGCGGCCGCTGTCGGTACGGCGGGCGGCGCGCGACCGCTCGGTCAGCTCCGCGGCCAGCTCCCACGCGTCGGCCAGATCCCGGTCGACGGCCGCCGCCCCGGCCCCACCGGCGGTGTCCGCGTGCACGGTGGCCAGCCGCAGCAGCCGCTGCACCGGACTCCGCGTGACCCGCACGCTCTGGATCCGGGCGTACGGCACCAGCGTCAACCGCCGGGTCAGCAACCCGGAGCGGGCCACGAAGACCCGCTCGTCGAGACCGGCGCCGACCACCTTGCGGCTCAGCGGCCGCAGCCACCGGGCCCGTGACGGGGGCGGCGTGGCGGGTAGCGCGTCCAGCCGTACGCCGGGCAGCACCTCCGCCACGACCATCGCGCCGGTGCCCGCGTCGCCGACCGGCAGCAGCCGGTCCGGGCGGTTGCGGTCGTCCGGCTCACCGGCCGAGTAGCCGGCCACCTCCAGCCGCAGCCGCAGCCACCCCTTCATCCGCCACAGCAGCGGCCACGTCGCCCGTACCGTCTGCACCCGGTGCAGCGGCACGGTCTGCATCCGCGTCTCCAGCAGCCCGTTGTGCACGCGCAGCGTGCCGTCGTCCCGGTCGAGCCGGAAGCTCCAGTCGTCGAGCACCCGGCGGATCGGTTGCAGCACCACACCGGCCATCGCGGTGAGCGTGCTCGCCACCGCGATGAACGACCACGAGCCCTCGGAGAGGAACTGGGCGCCGACGAACACCAGGCCCAGCGGCAGCAGGAACGCCTGCGGCGTGAGCAGCTGGCTGACCAGCAGGTCCTGGTTGCGGACGGCGTGCAGCCGGCGACCCTCCGGCACGGGCGGCGCGACCGGCGCGCCGGGCTCGGCCGCCGGCACCGGTGCCGGGGCGGAGCGACCGGCGACCGCGAGCAGCCGCTGCCGCAGCGCGGTGGCCTCGGCCACGCTGAGGTATGCGAGCGGCGCCTCGGTCTTGCCCCCGCCGACCACCTCCAGCCGCAGCTCGGCCAGGCCGGTGAGCTGGGCCAGCAGGGGCCGGACCACCTCGACCGCCTGCAACCGCTCCAGCGGGATGGCCCGGGTGCGCCGCCACAGCAGGCCCTCGTAGACCCGCAGCTCGCGGCCCACCAGGTGGTAGCCGGTGTTCCACCAGCTCACCACCGACAGCACTGTGGCGCCGAGCACGAAGACGGTGACCAGCACCGCGAACCAGCCGAACCCGACGCGCGACAGCGTCGACCAGGAGAGCCCGGCGATCACCACGACCAGCGACTTCGCGCCGTGCAGTGCCGGGCTGAGCGGATGCAGCCGCTGCCGTGGCTCCTCGCCGCCGGGCGGTCCGGCCGCCGGACCCCACGGTCCCGGGTACGGCGGCAGCGGCGCGGGCCACGGCCCGGGCGTCGCGTCGGGTCCGGGCGGGGGTCCGTACCCGTATGGTGGTCCGGGGGTCGGGTCGGGCCGGTCGTCGTGGGGCGGCGGGGCGCCGGAGTCGCTCCGTTCGCTCACAGGCCCTCCGCCCGGTCCTCGCCCAGCGCGGTCAGTCGGTCGCGCAGCCGGGACGCCTCGGCCGGGCGCAGGCCGGGCACGCGCGCGTCGCTCGCGGCGGCGGCCGTATGCAATTGCACGGTGGCGAGGTCGAACGCGCGCTCCAGCGGACCGGCGCTCACATCGACGAACTGCATCCGCGAGTACGGCACGATGGACAGCCGCCGCACCAGCAGGCCGTGGCGCACGAGCAGATCGTCGTCGCGCTCGGCGTACCCCCAGGCGCGGACCGCGCGCACGATGGTGACGGACCGCCAGACGCCCATCAGCAGCGCCACGCCGACGGCGGCGCCGAGCAGCCAGTGCCCGGACAGCGCCCAGGCCACGCCGAGCACCACGAGCGCCACGGCCAGCCCGATGCCGAGCCGGATCAGCTCCACCCAGATCAGGTCGCGGGAGATCGGCTGCCAGTGGACCGTGTCCGGCCAGGGCTCCAGCGCGCTGCGCGAGGCGGGCGGGAGGCCGGCGGGGCCGTCACCGCTCATCGGGGAGACCTGCCGTGCTCGCCGCCGGTACGGACTCGGGTCGTCTGCTCGCTCACGCTTCGAGCGTAGGCGATCAGGGAAGCGGGACCACCTCGCGGAGGAAGCCGCGTGCCTCGAGGAAGTCACCGAGGGAGCCGCGGTGCTCCGGGCAGGCCAGCCAGGTCTTGCGCCGGTCCGGCGCGTGCAGGCGGGGATTGTGCCAGCGGAGCTGGAAGGCGGCGGGTGCGCGACACCCTCGCGCCGAGCAGATCAGCGTCTCGTCCGGGGTGGTGGGAGTCGTCACCGGGGCGAGTCTAGAGGCCGCACGCCGGGAGTTTTAGCGCCGGGCGGCCACGGGGGGAGCCGCCCGGCGACGGGGTGAATCGTACACACTGCGGACCCCTTGTTGTCCACCCGTGTTCAGCGTTTCCCGCGCGGCGGGACGGTGTGGTGGGACGGCGCGGCGAAAATCGTGCCTCTCCCACCCTCGGCTCTCAGCGAGGCATGACAGTCTTGATACGCACCACGCCACGACGACGACCCTGCTGTGGAGGACCGGTGGCCCAGCCGACCACACCCGACGTGCCGAACCCGACCGAGGCGGCGCCGGACGCGCCGCCCCCGGCGGGCACCACCCCGGCCCAGGACGCCACGCTGCTGGAGCGGGCACTGTTCGAGACCAAGCGGGTGATCGTCGGCCAGGACCGGATGGTCGAGCGGATGTTCGTCGCGCTGCTGGCCCGGGGGCACTGCCTGCTGGAGGGTGTGCCGGGTGTGGCCAAGACGCTCGCCGTGGAGACCCTGGCCCGGGTCGTCGGCGGCTCGTTCGCCCGGGTCCAGTTCACCCCCGACCTGGTGCCTGCCGACATCATGGGCACCCGGATCTACCGGCAGTCCAGCGAGAAGTTCGACGTCGAGCTGGGCCCGGTCTTCGTCAACTTCCTGCTCGCCGACGAGATCAACCGCGCGCCCGCCAAGGTGCAGTCGGCGCTGCTGGAGGTGATGAGCGAGCGGCAGGTCTCCATCGGCGGCGAGAGCCACCGGGTACCGGACCCGTTCCTGGTCATGGCCACCCAGAACCCGATCGAGCAGGAGGGTGTCTACCCGCTGCCCGAGGCGCAGCGGGACCGGTTCCTCATGAAGATCGTCGTGGGATACCCGACGGACGCCGAGGAGCGCGAGATCGTCTACCGGATGGGCGTCGCGCCGCCCGAGCCGGCCCGGGTGTTCGACACCCCGGACCTGGTCGCCCTCCAGCGCAAGGCCGACCAGGTGTTCGTGCACAACGCGCTCGTCGACTACGCGGTCCGGCTGGTGCTCGCCACCCGGGCGCCCGCCGAGCACGGCATGCCCGACGTGGCCCAGCTCATCCAGTACGGCGCCAGCCCGCGCGCCTCGCTCGGCCTGGTCCGGGCCACCCGCGCGCTGGCGCTGCTGCGCGGCCGGGACTACGCGCTGCCGCAGGACGTGCAGGACATCGCCCCGGACATCCTGCGCCACCGGCTGGTGCTCAGCTACGACGCGCTCGCCGACGACGTACCGGCCGACCACATCGTGCACCGGGTGATGTCGACCATCCCGCTGCCCGCCGTCGCGCCCCGCCAGCAGTCCACACCGCCGCCACCGGCCGTCCCGCACAACGGATGGCCCGGGCAGCGGCCGTGACCTCGCCCACCCCGCTGAGCGCCGCCGGCGACCGCTCGGGGGCCGTGCTGGCCCGGCTCCAGATCATGGTCACCCGCAAGCTGGACGGGCTGCTCCAGGGCGACTACGCCGGGCTGCTGCCCGGACCGGGCAGCGAGGCGGGGGAGTCCCGGGAGTACCGGCCCGGCGACGACGTGCGCCGGATGGACTGGCCGGTCACCGCCCGCACCACCATGCCGCACGTCCGGCGTACGGTGGCCGACCGTGAACTGGAGACGTGGCTGGCCGTCGACATGTCGGCCAGCCTGGACTTCGGCACCGGGCGGTGGCTCAAGCGGGACGTGGCGGTCGCCGCGGTCGCCGCGCTGGCCCACCTGACCGTGCGGGGCGGCAACCGGATCGGCGCCGTCGTCGGCACCGGCGGGGCCGGCGGGCCGGGGACGATGCTGCGGCTGCCCGCCCGTTCCGGCCGCAAAGAGGCCCAGGGGCTGCTGCGGGCGGTGGCGGGCGCCGAGATCCGGCCCGGCCGCAGCGACCTCGGCGCGCTCGTCGACATGCTCAACCGGCCGCCCCGGCGGCGTGGCGTGGCGGTGGTGATCTCCGACTTCCTCGCGCCGCCGCAGCAGTGGGGCCGACCGCTGCGTAAGCTGCGGGTCCGCCACGACGTGCTGGCCGTCGAGGTGGTCGATCCGCGGGAACTGGAACTGCCCGACGTGGGGGTGCTGCCGGTGGTCGACCCGGAGAGCGGCGAACTGCACGAGGTGCAGACCGCCGACCCGGGCCTGCGCCGCCGGTACGCCGAGGCGGCCGCCGCCCAGCGCGGGGCGATCGCCGCCGAGCTGCGCGCCGCGGGCGCGGCCCACCTGCGCCTGCGTACCGACCGAGACTGGCTGCTGGACATGGTGCGTTTCGTCGCCGCGCAGCGGCACGCCCGCACCAGAGGGACGACTCGATGATCCGTTTTCTGCAACCGTGGTGGCTGCTCGCCGTGCTGCCGGTGCTCGCCCTCGCCGCCGCGTACGTCTGGCGGCAACTGCACCGCCGGCAGTACGCGCTGCGGTTCACAAACGTCGACCTGCTGCGTACCGTCGCGCCCAAGGGACTGGGCTGGCGGCGGCACGTCGCGGCGACCGCGTTCCTGCTCTGCCTGCTGGTGCTGGCGACCGGGCTGGCCCGCCCGGCGATCGACACCCGCGAGCCGCTGGAGCGGGCCACCGTGATGCTCGCCATCGACGTGTCGTTGTCGATGCAGGCCGACGACGTGTCGCCGAACCGCCTGGAGGCGGCCCAGGAGGCGGCGAAGCAGTTCGTCGGCGAGCTGCCGGAGAGCTACAACCTGGGGCTCGTCTCGTTCGCCAAGTCGGCGAACGTGCTGGTGCCGCCGACCAAGGACCGGGCCGCCGTCACCAGCGCGATCGACGGGCTGGTGCTGGCCGAGGCGACAGCCACCGGCGAGGCGGTGTTCACCTGCCTGGAGGCGATCCGCTCGGTGCCGGCCGACGGCGCCGCCGGTATCCCGCCGGCCCGGATCGTGCTGCTGTCCGACGGCTACCGCACGTCGGGCCGCTCGGTCGAGGAGGCCGCCGCGGCGGCGCAGGCGGCGAACGTGCCGGTGTCCACCATCGCGTTCGGCACCGACTCGGGGCAGGTCGACATCGGCGGGCAGCTCCAGCGGGTGCCGGTGGACCGCACCGCGCTGTCCCAGCTCGCGGAGACCACGCAGGGCTTCTTCTACGAGGCCGCGTCGGCCAGCGAGCTGAAGCAGGTCTACCAGGACATGGGCAGCTCGATCGGTTACCGGACCGAGCCGCGCGAGATCACCCAGTGGTACGCGGGGATCGCGCTGCTGCTGGCGCTGTGCGCGGGCGCGCTGAGTCTGCTCTGGACGTCCCGGCTCGTGTGAGCCGGAACCGGCCGGCGGTGGTCAGTGACCGCCGCCGGCCAGCACGAACAGGACGGCCACCCAGACGGCGGCGAGGGTGAAGCCCAGCGGGGCGACGTAACGGCTCATGGGTGTGCTCCGTGGCGACGGTCGGCCCGGTGCGGGCCGTGGGAGGGCGGGGCGTACGCGCACGAAGTCGTGACCGGGTGCTCCGCCGCGCGGCAGGCCACACCCCGGCGTGGTCGCCGGAGAGCGGATGCGGTGCGGGGGCGGGAAGCGGGTCAGCCGCGTCGACCGAGCCGTGGCTCAGCGGGGCTGACGGTGGGCCCGGCCACGACTGGGAGGATCGCTATCTCGCACAGCGATCACCTCCAGCGGTCGGCGGGGCCCGGCGCGGGCGCAGACCGGCCCGCAGACGCGATCATCGTACACCGGGGGTGCGGGTGCCGCGCGCGCGGTCGCCGGTCCCGCGGACCCCGGCGGGAGCGGTGCCGTGACCTGCGCGGGTTAGCGCTTACCTGTCGGTAACCCCTAGGCTCCGACCGACCGAGAGATCACTGGAGCAGAGGGGGATCCGTGGCCCGAACCGTGCTGGTGACCGGCGGGAACCGGGGGATCGGCCTGGCCATCGCGCAGGCGTTCGCCAAGCAGGGCGACCGGGTGGCCGTCACCTATCGCAGCGGCGGAGTCCCCGGTGCCGGAGCAGCCGAGCCGGGGTTTGGCGCAGGCGGAGCCGGCCATCAGAACGGCCTGTTCGGCGTGCGGTGCGACGTGACCGACGCCGAGTCGGTCGACGCCGCGTTCACCACGATCGAGGCCGAACTCGGCCCGGTGGAGGTGCTCGTCGCCAACGCCGGCATCACCGACGACACGCTGATCATGCGGATGTCCGAGGAGCAGTTCGCCCGCGTCCTCGACACCAACCTGACCGGTTCGTTCCGGGTCGCCAAGCGGGCCTCGACGAAGATGCTCCGCGGTCGCTGGGGGCGGATGATCTTCATCTCCTCGGTGGTCGGTCTCTCCGGCGGCGCGGGCCAGGTCAACTACGCGGCCAGCAAGGCCGGCCTGGTCGGCGTGGCCCGCTCGATCACCCGCGAGTTGGGCGCCCGCAACATCACCGCGAACGTGGTGGCGCCCGGCTTCATCGACACCGACATGACCGCCGGCCTGCCCGAGGAGCGCAAGGCGGAGATCCGCAAGTCGATCCCGGCCGGCCGGATGGCCACCCCGGACGAGGTCGCGGGCGTCGTCACCTGGCTCGCCTCGGACGCGGCCGGATACGTCACCGGCGCCGTCATCCCGGTCGACGGCGGCCTCGGCATGGGCCACTGAGCAGAGCACGGAGGAGACACGCAATGTCCGGACTTCTCGCCGGTAAGCGGCTGCTTGTCACCGGCGTCATCACCGACGCGTCGATCGCCTTCTCGGTGGCGAAGCTCGCCCAGGAGAACGGCGCCCAGGTCGTGCTCACCGGCTACGGCCGGCTCTCCCTGGTGGAGCGGATCGCCAAGCGGCTGCCCGAGCCGGCGCCCGTGATCGAGCTGGACGTCACGAACGAGGAGCACCTGGCCGGGCTCGCCGACAAGGTACGCGAGCACGTCGACGGCCTCGACGGCGTGGTGCACTCGATCGGGTTCGCCCCGCAGAGCTGCCTCGGCGGCGGCTTCCTCGACGCCCCCTGGGCGGACGTCGCCACCGCGCTCCAGGTCTCCACCTACTCGTACAAGTCCCTCGCGATGGCCGCGCTGCCGCTGATGTCCGCCGGCGGCGCCGTGGTGGGCCTCACCTTCGACGCCACCAAGGCGTGGCCGGTCTACGACTGGATGGGCGTGGCGAAGGCCGGGCTGGAGTCCGCCTCCCGCTACCTGGCGCTGCACCTGGGCAAGCAGGGCATCCGCAGCAACCTGGTCGCGGCCGGCCCGCTGCGCACCATCGCGGCCAAGTCCATCCCCGGCTTCGACCAGTTCGAGGACGCCTGGACCGAGCGGGCCCCGCTGGGCTGGAGCCTCACCGACCAGGAGCCCGCCGCGCGGGCCTGCCTGGCGCTGCTGTCCGACTGGTTCCCGGCCACCACCGGTGAGATCGTCCACGTCGACGGCGGCTACCACGCCATCGGCGCCTGAGATGTAAGGAAGGGCCCCTTCTCAACGCCTCGTGCAGCGGAAGGGGCCCTTTTTAACACGCTGCGGCCCGGGTGGTCACCACACCGACCAGGGGGCGTCGCCACGCCGTGACGGCGGGCGAGGAAGAATGGCCCCATGGCGTACGACGCGTTGGTGCTGGTCTCCTTCGGCGGCCCGGAGCGGCCCGAGGACGTTCTCCCGTTCCTGCAGAACGTGACCCGGGGGCGGGGGGTGCCGCCCGAGCGGCTGGCCGAGGTCGCCGAGCACTACCTGCACTTCGGCGGGGTGTCGCCGATCAACCAGCAGTGCCGTGACCTGCTCGCGGCGATCCGCGCGGACTTCGCCGCCAACGGCGTCGACCTGCCGGTCTACTGGGGCAACCGCAACTGGGATCCGATGCTCGCCGACACGGTGGCGCGGATGCGCGACGACGGGATCACCCGGGCCCTGGCGTTCGTCACCAGCGCGTACGGCGGCTACTCCTCCTGCCGGCAGTACCAGGAGGACATCGCCTCGGCCCGCGCCGCCGTCGGCCCGGACGCCCCGCTGATCGAGAAGCTGCGCCAGTTCTGGGACCACCCCGGCTTCATCGAGCCGCACGCCGACGCGGTCCGCGCCGCGCTGGCCCAGCTCGACCCGGCGAAGCGGGACAGCACCCGGCTGGTCTTCACCGCGCACTCCGTCCCGATGTCCGCGGCGGCCACCGCCGGCCCGCACGGCGGCCGCTACACCGCCCAGCTCGAGGAGGTCGCCCGGCTGGTGCACGCCGCGGCCGCGCCCGACCTGGAGTACGACCTGGTCTGGCAGAGCCGGTCCGGGCCGCCGCAGGTGCCGTGGCTGGAGCCGGACGTCAACGACCACCTGGCGACGCTGCCCGAGCAGGGCGTGACGAGCGTGGTGGTCAGCCCGATCGGTTTCGTCTCCGACCACCTCGAGGTGGTGTGGGACCTGGACACCGAGGCGCTGGAGACGGCCAAGCAGCTCGGCCTGGACTTCGTCCGCGCCGGCACCCCGGGGGTCGACCCCCGGTTCGTGACGATGGTCCGCGAGCTGGTGCTGGAGCGCACCGCCCCGGACGGCGAGCGGCTGCGCCGCCGACTCGGCGAACTGCCGGCCTGGGACACCTGCCCGGCGCTGTGCTGCGTACCCCCGGCCCGCCGGCCCTGAGCCCGACCCGACGACACCCCTGGGGACGACACGATGCTTGACCGCAAGCCGGTGCAGAGCTGGCTCACCGACATGGACGGCGTGCTGGTGCATGAGGGGCAGCCGGTGCCCGGTGCCCCGGAGTTCGTCAAGAAGCTGCGTGCCTCCGGCAAGCCGTTCCTGGTGCTGACGAACAACTCCATCTACACGCCCCGCGACCTCCAGGCGCGGCTGGCCCGGATGGGGCTGAACGTGCCGGAGGAGGCGATCTGGTCGTCCGCGCTGGCCACCGCCCAGTTCCTGGCCGACCAGCGGCCGGGCGGCACCGCGTACGTCATCGGTGAGGCCGGCCTGACCACGGCGCTGCACGCGGTGGGGTACGTGCTCAGCGACTTCGCCCCGGACTACGTGGTGCTGGGGGAGACGCGCACCTACAGCTTCGAGGCGATAACGAAGGCGATCCGGCTGATCAACGACGGCGCCCGGTTCATCTGCACCAACCCCGACGCCACCGGCCCGTCGATGGAGGGCGCGCTGCCGGCGGCCGGCTCGGTGGCTGCGATGATCTCGAAGGCGACAGGTGTCGACCCGTACTTCGTCGGCAAGCCCAACCCGATGATGATGCGCTCGGCGCTGAACACCATCGACGCGCACTCCGAGTCGACCGCGATGATCGGCGACCGGATGGACACCGACATCCTGTGCGGCCTGGAGGCCGGGCTGGAGACGATCCTGGTGCTCACCGGCATCAGCAGCCGGACCGAGGCCGAGCGGTACCCGTACCGTCCGTCGCGGATCGTCGACTCGGTGGCCGACCTGATCGACGAGGTCTGAGCCGCGGCGTCCGTCCGGTTCCGGTGCCGCGAGGGCCAGGCGGTGGGCGGCCACCGAAGTTCGACAAGACCGACTACCGCGAGCGGCATGCGGTCGAATGCGGCGTCAACCGGCTCAAGCGCCATCGTGCGGTCGCCACGAGATACGACAAGCGTGCCGTACGCTACGAGGCGGCCGTGCCGGTCGCAGTCCTCAACGAACGGCTGTGACCAGGGGCACTACCCTCAGGTTGCCGCCGCATAACACCGGACGGCGACCTTCTGCTCCGGGCTCCACCGCTGTTCGACTGTGGCCAGCAGCTGCCAGCCGAGCCTCTCGTACAGAGCCGCCGCCGCAGTGTCAGAAGCCACCACGTCGAGCACGGGATGCAAACCGCGATGCTGTGCTTCTTCGACAGCCTGCGCCATCAGCAGCGCACCGATCCCGTGGCCGCGGGCCGACGGAGCGACGAACAACCGGTTGACCACGGCAGTCGCGTCGATACTCACACCTGCACGAGCGCCCCACAGCCCAGGTGCCGCGTCTCCCGCGTCGCTTCGGGACAAGCCGATATGACCGACCATGCGGCCACCCAGTTCCGCCACCCAGGAGGCGATGAGCGATGGCGGCGTGAGCCATGCGGCCGGGAAATCGGGCCAGCTCACCGGATAACCGTCGCGCTCATGAACCTCTGCCAGCACCCGCACACAGTCACTGAGGTCGCGATCAGACCGCTGTCGGACAGTCGGGGGTACGTCCGCGCCGAACACGTTCTCGCTCCTCACTGCGGCATGGGAACACAGCCCGCGGCCCGTGGCCAGCGACTTTCACACCAGACCCTAGAGTCGCAGCGGCGCGTTGCAGGCGGCCACCAGGGCCTGCCGGCACGCGGTGGTGAGCGGCCGCAGGGCCGCGTCCCGCTGCTGCGCCTCGTAGGTGTTCACCGCGCCGCCGGGCGCGCTCTCCCCGGCCAGCGCGAGCACCCGATCCAGTACGGCGGCGCGGGCGAACAGGCGGCGGGCGCGCGGGTCGAAGCCGGGCGGCAGGTCGGTGGCGCCGTCCGGCCGGCGCAGCGCGGCGAGCGCCCCGGCGAGTTCGGGCCGCCACTGTGCGACGTCCAGCCGGGTCAGCGTGGCGGTGGTCTCGGCCAGCACGGCGGCGAGTTCCGCCTCGGCCTCCGCCGCGCCGGGCGTGGTGAGGGACGCCTTCGGCGCGTCCGCCGGTAGCGGATGCACCCGCCAGAGCACCGTCTCCCAGGTCATCCCCGAGCCGGACGTGTGCGTACGGACCTCGGGCACCAGCCCCATCCCGCTCGCCACCACCGCCTCGCCCGCCACCAGCGCCGCCCCGGCGAACGCACCCGGACCGGGCAGGCCGCGCGGGTCACCGGGCGCGGGCAGCACCAGGCGGATGTCGTCTGGTGAATGCTTGGCGAGGCTGGGCAGCGCCTCCCGCAGCGACACGTCGGTCCAGGTGCCGGGGGCGTCGGCGACGAGGTGCTCCTCGTCGCCGGCGACGGCGTCGGCCACCTCGTCGAAGGGCACCAGGCCGGCTCGCCAGGCACGCACCCAGGCGACGAACCGGCTCGACCGGCGCGGAGCCAGTGTGGCCGCGCCCGTTGCGGGGGAGGACATGCGGAAAGGGTACGTGCTCCGCGCCGCTGCTGTCTCGGCTGCCGCTCCGGCGGCGCGACCTGGCCCCAACTACCCCCTTCGCACCGTTTCGTGCCGACGGATGACGGCCCGGTCGGCGCGTCGGCGAGCGACACGCCGGGGCGCTGGTTAGCGTCAGCGGCATGGCGGGGCGATACGACGGGGACGTGCTGGCCGGTGACTGGCGACGACGGAAGGTCACCCCCGAGGTCGACGCCGAACCCGACCTGGTGGTCGAGGACGCCGACTCCGGGTTCTGCGGCGCGGTGGTCGGCTTCGACTCCGGCGCGGTCGTGCTGGAGGACCGGCACGGACGGCGGCGCAACTTCCCGCTGCTGCCCGCCGCGTTCCTGCTCGACGGCAGGCCGGTCACGCTGCGACGCCCGGCCCGCGCACCGGTGCCCGCCGCGCGCCGCCGTACCGCGTCCGGGTCGATCGCTGTGGACGGCGTACGGGCGCAGGTCGCCAAGGCCAGCCGGATCTGGGTCGAGGGCGTGCACGACGCCGCGCTGGTCGAGCGGATCTGGGGCGACGACCTGCGCATCGAGGGCGTGGTGGTGGAACCGCTGGACGGCATCGACGCGCTCGCCGACGAGGTACGCGCGTTCGCGCCCGGCCCGGGTCGCCGGCTCGGTGTGCTCGTCGACCACCTCGTACCCGGCTCGAAGGAGAGCCGCATCGTGGCCCGGGTGAACTCGCCGCACGTGCTGGTGACCGGGCACCCGTACGTCGACGTGTGGCAGGCGGTACGCCCGGCGGCGCTCGGCATCGCGGCGTGGCCCGTGGTTCCTCCCGGGCGGCCCTGGAAGGAGGGCGTCTGCGCGGCGCTCGGGGTGGGTGAGCCGGCGGACATGTGGCGGCACATCCTGTCCCGGGTGGACAGCTTCGCCGACGTGGAGACGCCGCTGATCAACGCGATGGAGCGCCTGATCGACTTCGTCACCGAGCCTGTCTGACTGGTCGCTGCCCGGTCGTGGTCGTTGTCAGGGCCGTGGTTGCGGTTGGGGTCCGGGGGCGACCGTGCCCGGCTCCGGGCGGTCAGGCTTGATCCCTGCGCCGGTCACGGTCGCCCCCGGCCCCGCCGTGCGCCGGCTCCGCCCGCCCCCGGATCTCCTGTCCCCGCCCCTTCCGGGTTCTGTTCCGGCGCCCTCGTGCCCCTCGCCTGGTTGATCAAGGAGTTGTGGGCGTGCTGGAGATCAACGCCGACGCAAACTCCTTGATCACCGGGGTGAAGGGCGGCCACGTGCGTCGATCATGGAGTTGTGGTCCCCGCGGATCGGGCATAGCGGGGCGAAATAGGGGCCACAAGTGCAAGATCGGCGGGGCGGCGGGGGCGGCGGGGGCGGGGGCGAGGGATGTCAGGGGAGGTCGTCGGGGGTTCGGGTTAGGACGAAGGTGGCTATGTCGAGGGCTGTCGGGGTGCCGGAAGCGTCGCGGATCACCGTGAGGATCTCGCCGTCCTGGGAGCCGGAGCGGCCCCGCCACCGGTCCGGGCCCTCCGGCGTGAAGCGGAGCAGCGGCCGGCCCACCTGACCGCCGACCAGGTCACCGGCGGCGTCGACGCGGAACTCGTACTCGCCGCCCATCCACCACCAGCGGCCGGTCAGCGCGGCCACGTCGGCGGCGGGCGGGCCGGCCGGGCGCCACGGGGCGGGCGCGGCCGGTTCTGCGTCCAGCACCAGCGTGAGCGCCTCGCGGCCGAGCGCGCCGATGTGGTGGCCGCGCAGCCCGTACGCGTTGGCGAAGTTGACCACGGCGGTGCGTGTCGGCCGGTGCACGGCCAGGCCGGCCACGTACCCGGGCATGGAGCCGCCGTGTCCGACGTACACCCGGTCGCCGACCCGGTAGAGCTCGATGCCGAGGCCGTGCCCGCCGGTCCACGCGTCCAGGTCGTTGATGACGACGGGGGCGCACATCTCGGTGAGCGTGGCGGGGGAGAGCACCGCCGGGTCCGGGTCGGCCAGGAACGCCGCCCAGCGGCCCAGGTCCTCGACCGTCGACCAGAGCTGCCCGGCCGGCGCCATCGCCCCGGTGTCGGTGCGCGGCTCCTCCCGCAGCGTCTCGTGCCAGGGGTGGACGACGTAGCCGTGGGCGTACGGCTCGGCCGGGTGGTACGTGGTGCGGCGCATGCCCAGCGGCGTCAGCAGCCGCTCGGTCAGCAGCTCCGCCCACGGCGTGCCGGTGATCCGTTCCAGCACGGCGCCGAGCAGCCCGTACGCCAGGTTCGAGTAGTGGTAGACGAAGTGCGGCGGATAGGCGATCTTGCCCGGTGTCAGCCCGGCCAGCAGCGTGTCCAGGTCCATGCCCTCGGCGCGTTCCCACCAGTCGCCGTCCGGCTCGCGTTGCAGGCCGCCGACGTGGCCGAGCAGTTGGCGCACGGTCACCGCGCCGACCGGGGTGCCGGGCAGGTGGGCGTCGAGCGGGTCGTCGAGTGCCAGCCGCCCGGCGTCGCGCTGCTGCATCACCAGCACCGCGGTCATGGTCTTGGTGATCGAGCCGACCCGGTACTGGAGGTCGCCGTCCGGGCGGGGCGTCTCACCGGCGACCGCCAGGTGCGCCAGGCGGCCGTCGCGGACCACGCCGAGGGCGAGCGAGGGACCCCGCCCCTCGGCCTGGGCCCGGGCGACCAGCAGGTCCACCTGACGCGCGGTCTCGGGCAGCAGGGGCATGTCGTCCTCCTCGTCGGCCGGCGGCGCGGTACGCCGTGCCGAGCCTAGCGATCATGACAGTTCGATGACACGTGCGTTGACGTGTCAGGATTGTTCTCGTGGACGCCGTGTTCTGGATCGTTCTGGGTGTGGTATTAGCGGTCGCCGAGATCTTCACGACGACGCTCTTCCTGATCATGTTCGGGGTCGGGGCGTTCGCCGCCGCCGGCGCCGCGGCGCTCGGTGCGCCGGTGGCGCTCCAGGCGGTGGTCTTCGCGGTGGTGTCGGCGCTGTCGGTGGCGGTGGTCCGTCCGGTGGTCCGGCGGCATGCCCGGCCGGCGCTGGAGACCGGGGAGCAGCCGTTCGGGGTCGAGGCGCTGGAAGGGGCCACCGCTGTGGTCCTGGAGCCGGTCGACGCCGACCGGGGCATGGTCAAGATCGATGGTGAGCTGTGGACGGCCCGCTCGTACGACGCGACGCGCACGTACGCCGAGGGTGAGCGGGTGCAGGTGATAAAGGTCCGGGGCGCTACCGCCCTGGTATGGCAGGACGACATTTCCACCCCGGGCGAGCTGCCCGAAGCGAAAAGGTGAACGGTATGGAGTTTCTGGCGATCCTGATGATCGCGGTGGCGTTGATCGGTGTGGTGACGCTGTTCAAGGCGGTGCGGATCGTGCCGCAGCAGCGTCAGGACGTGGTGGAGCGACTCGGCCGGTACAAGCGCACGCTGAACCCGGGCCTGAACCTGCTGGTGCCGTTCGTCGACGCGGTGCGTACCAAGGTCGACATGCGCGAGCAGGTGGTCAGCTTCCCGCCCCAGCCGGTGATCACCTCCGACAACCTGGTCGTCTCGATCGACACGGTCCTCTACTTCAAGGTGGTCGACTCGGTTCGCGCCACCTACGAGATCTCCAACTTCCTCCAGGCCATCGAGCAGCTCACCGTCACCACGCTGCGTAACGTGATCGGCTCGCTCGACCTGGAGCGCGCGCTGACCAGCCGCGAGGAGATCAACCGGCACCTGTCCGGCGTGCTGGACGAGACCACCGGCCGCTGGGGCATCAAGGTGACCCGGGTCGAGATCAAGGCGATCGAGCCGCCGCCGAGCATCCGCGACTCGATGGAGAAGCAGATGCGTGCCGAGCGGGACCGCCGTGCCGCGATCCTCAACGCCGAGGGGCACAAGCAGTCGCAGATCCTCACCGCCGAGGGTGAGAAGCAGGCCGCGGTGCTGCGCGCCGACGGTGACCGCCAGGCCCGGATCCTCCAGGCGGAGGGCCAGGCCAAGGCGATCCGTACCGTCTTCGACGCGATCCACACCGCCAACCCGAGCCAGAAGGTGCTTGCGTACCAGTACCTCCAGGCGCTGCCGCAGATCGCCAACGGCACCGCCAACAAGGTCTGGATCGTCCCGACCGAGCTGACCAAGGCCCTGGAGGGCATGGGCGGCGCGCTGGGCGGGCTGGCGAACATGGCCGGCGACGTGCCGTCGCCGGAGGCCGCCAAGAGCGCCGGCGAGGTCGAGCGGGAGGCCGCCGAGGCCGCCCAGGCCGCGGCCGTCGCGGCCCAGGAGATCCACGACGAGGTACGCGTGGCGGAGGCGCAGGCCACCGGCGGCAACAATCCGAAGGGTCTGCCCGCGCCGGAGCCGGTGTCCCCGGCCAGCCTGGTGAACGACCCGGCGGACCAGCGCGAGCGGGGCTGACCGGCAAATCCGAGAATCCCTCATGCGGCGCTCCGGCGACTGCCACCATCGGTTCCAGGACGGGTGGTGAGCAGGGCCGGAGCGCCGTTGCGTGCCCCGGGCCACCCGCGGCGCGAACGAGGTGAGGCATGAAGGACCCGGCGAACCGGCTGTTCTCCCGTACCCCGGTCCCCGGCGCGCACGACCCCGCCGGACCGATCGGTTCCCGGCGTACCGGAGGGGGTTTCGGGGTCCTGCCGTTCGTCTCCGAACCCGGCCCGGGAGCGCCGGCCACCGACGCGACCTGGGCCTGGTCGATCCGCCGGTTCGCCCGCGCGGCGGTCTGGCTGCTCCCGGCGTACGCGGTTCTCTACGGCCTGGTGGCGATGGCCAGCGACGGCGGCGTGGGCAACGACCCGTACCCGGCCGACGGCCGGCCGCTCTACCTGGTCGGCTGGGTCGCCTCGGTGTGGCTGGGGCTGCTCGCCCTGCTGGCGCTCACCGGCCTGCTCGCCGCCACCCGCTGCCGCCGCGTCGCACTGGCCGGGCTGCTGGCGAGCATCGGCGGGATGGTGCTGATGCTGCCCTTCGCCGGGCTGGCCGAGCAGACGCCGGTGTTCGGCGTGACCGCGCGTGGCATCGTGCTGTTCGGCGCCACCCTCTACAGCGCGGGCTGGTTCCTCACCGGCTGGTCGGTCGCCCGGTCCGGGATGTTCTCCTACGGCGACGGGACGATGCTGATGATCGCCGCCCCGCTGCTCGGGCTGGGTGGCGCGCTGATCGGCTCGCTGCAGACGTTCGGCGCGATCTTCGTGCTGGTCGCCGGCATCGGCATCGGCTACCGCAGCGGCCGCCTGGTGCCCGAGACCATCGCCCGGGACGCCGCCGCGGCGAGCGTCGCCGCCGCACCCGTGCCGCCCGCGTCACCGAAGGGCCCACTCGGGGCGGGCTGACCGTTTCTTCAGCTGGGCGGTCGCCGTGAAGTAACTGACAGTTGCCTGGCGAGGTGGCCGGTAGGCGGCTTTCGTGGCAATCCTTGCGTCCATGCCGTCTCCCAGGTCGCCGCTGTCGCGGCTGTTCACCGTGCTGCTGGCCGGCCTGCTCGCCGGGCTCGTCCTCGCGCTCGCCGCGCTTCCCGGCGGCCTGCTCGGCGGGTTCGCCGCCCGGGCCGCGCTCGGCGCGTACGCGGAGCTGCCCGACGCGCTGCGCACCCCGGTGCAGCCGCAGCGCTCCTACCTCTACGCAAACGACGGCAAGACGCTGATCACCACGTTCTACGACGTGAACCGCACCGACGTGCCGCTGGCCGAGATCGCCCCGGTGATGCGGCAGGCGATCATCGCGGCCGAGGACCGGCGGTTCTACTCGCACGGCGGCGCTGACCTGCGCGGCATCGCCCGTGCGCTGGTGGCTAACGTCAAGGGCGGCGGCACCGAGCAGGGCGGCTCCACGCTGACCATGCAGTACGTCCGCAACGTGCTCAAGACCGACCCGAACCGCACCCCGGAGGAGCGGCAGGCCGCCACCGAGCAGACCGTCGGGCGCAAGCTCCAGGAGATCCGGTACGCGAACGCGCTGGAGCAGTCGCTGTCCAAGGACGAGATCCTCAACCGCTACCTCAACATCGCGTACTTCGGTTCCGGCGCGTACGGCGTCGCCGCCGCGAGCCAGCGCTACTTCGGCAAGGCCCCGGCCGACCTGACGCTGGGCGAGGCGGCGCTGCTCGCCGGCCTGGTCCAGTCGCCCGACGCGTACAGCCCGATCGACGGCGACAAGGACCAGGCGCTGACCCGGCGCGGGTACGTGCTCGACGCGATGGCCGAGACCGGCGCGATCACCGCGCAGCAGGCCGCCGCGGCCAAGGCCGAGGCGCTGACGCTGCGCCCGACCGCCCAGCCCAACGGCTGCACCGCCACCGCCCAGGGCCACGACGACTGGGGCTTCTTCTGCGACTACCTGCGCCGCTGGTGGATCACCCAGCCGGCGTTCGGCAGCACCCCCGAGGAGCGGGAGCAGGCGCTGCGCCGCGGCGGCTACCGGGTCGTCACCACGCTCGACCCGAAGATCCAGGAGACCGCGCAGGAGCAGGCCACCAAGGTCTACGGGTACGGCAACAAGCGGGCGCTGCCGATCGCGGCGGTCGAGCCGGGCACCGGCCGGGTGCTCGCGATGGCGGTGAACCGGCACTACAGCCTCGACGCCAACCCGGACGGGCAGGCCAACCACCCGAACACGGTCAACCCGCTGATCTCCGGCGGCGCCAGCGTCGACGGCTACCAGGCCGGCTCGACGTTCAAGATGTTCACCATGCTGGCCGCGCTGGAGGCGGGCAAGCCGCTGTCCACCGGCTTCGACGCCCCGAGCCGGCTGCCCACCCGGTACGCCTCGGACGACGAGGGCAATTGCGACGGCACGTGGTGCCCGGCCAACGCCAACCCGCAGTGGATGGACGGCTACCGGATGATATGGGACGGCTTCGGCCGGTCCGTCAACACGTACTTCGTCTGGCTGGCCGAACAGGTCGGCGAGGACAAGGTGGTGGAGATGGCCCAGCGCCTCGGCATCACCTTCCGCGCCGACTCCGACGCCGCGTTCGCCCGCGACAACGCCGCCAACTGGGGCGCGTTCACGCTCGGCGTGGCCGCCACGACCCCGCTGGACCTGGCGAACGCGTACGCCACGGTGGCGGCCGAGGGCACGTACTGCACGCCGCTGCCGGTGGTCTCGGTGACCGCGCCCGACGGCGACGCCGTCGACGTGGCGCAGCCGTCCTGCAAGCGGGTGCTCGAACCGGACGTGGCCCGCGCCGCCACCGACGCGGCCCGCTGCCCGGTCGGTCAGCAGTCCGCGTTCGAGCAGTGCAACGGCGGCACCGCCACCGCCGTCGACCGGATCGTCGGCCGCCCGGTGGCCGGCAAGACCGGCAGCTCGGAGCGCAACGCCACCGAGACGTTCGTCGGCTACACCCCGCAGGTCGCGGTCGCCGGCATCGCCGCCAACCCGGACGACGTCACCGACCTGGTCGGCTCCGCCGTGCAGGCGAAGGTGATCGACGCGGTGGCGCGGACCATCAAGACGGCGCTCACCGGCAAGCCGGTGGCCGACTTCACCGCGCCGAGCCGGGCGCTGGTCGGCGACCCGCAGCGCCCGCAGCCGCCCCGGCGGACCGAGCCGGACCGCCGCGAGCAGCGCCAGGAGAGTGAGCTGCCCTCGGACGTGCTGCGCTGGTTGCGTGAGCGGGGGTAACGGCCTCTCTCACCGCCGCGCCGCACGCACCGCCGCATCGAGGGCGGCGGCCACCTCGTCCGGGGTGCCGTCGCCGTCGAGCGTGACGAACGAGCCGAACTCCGGCAGCGCCCGGTATGCCCCGTCCAGCGCGCGCAGGTGCGCCAGCTCCTCGGTGTCGATGGCCCGCGCGGCCACCCGCCGCTGCGCCACCTCGGGCGAGGTGGCCAGGAAGCACACCACCGCCGGGCGCGGGAAGACCGCGTAGACGGCGCGCACCACGTGCCGTCCCCGGTCGCCCCGGGCCGCCATGATCACGTCCTGGCACCAGGTCCACCGGTCCAGCACCGCCACCCGTCCGGTCAGGCGGGCCACCGCCACGGTCCGGGCCATCGCCGCCGCGCGCACCGTCGCCTCCAGGGCCGGATAGACGGTACGACCGAACAGCGCCACCCCGTCGGCGCGACCGAGTGCGCGGGCCAGCCGGTTCCACAGCGGCCGGCCACCGGCGTTCTCGAAGTACCGCGCCCGGACACCCCGCTCCCGCAGCCGCGCCGCCAGCGCCCTGGCCTGGGTCGTCTTGCCGGAACCGTCGACACCGATCAGTGCGATCATCAGGGGGCGGGCCACGCCCGCAGGCTAGCCGGAAATCGACGACGCCCGGTTGTCGGATCCGGGCGGGCGGCTCCGACCCACCGGTGAGCGCGCCCGGCCGGGACGCGCCGCGACGCGGAGGAACACATCATGGGCAACGTCATCTACGGGGTGCACACGTCGGTCGACGGCTTCATCGAGGGCCCGAACGGCGAGTTCGACTGGCCGGAGATGGGAGAGGAGCTGTCCGCGTATTCGATCGGGCTGGCCGAGCGGGCCGACGCCTTCGTCTACGGGCGGCGGGTGTGGGAGATGATGTCCTCCTACTGGCCGCAGGTCGAGTCGATCTCCGACCACCCGCACGACCTGGCGTTCGCGCCGGTCTGGCGGCGTACCCCGAAGGTCGTGGTCTCCCGGACGCTCGCCGAGGCGGGCCACGGCGCCGTGGTGGTCGGCGGTGGCGACCTGGCGAAGGAGTTCGCCGAGGTCCGCGAGCGGTTCCCCGGCGACCTGCTGGTCACCGGCGGCACCGGGGCGGCGACGGCGCTGGCCGCGCTCGGGCTCGTCGACACCTACGAGGTGATCGTGCACCCGGTGGTGCTCGGCGGCGGGCGGCAGGTGCTGCCCGGCCTGGCCCGGCAGGGCCTGCGGCTGGTCGAGACGCGCGCCTTCGACGCACGGTCGGTGCTGCTGCGCTACGCGCGGGCCTGACGCCTCAGCGGCCCCGGCGGCGGGGCCGGTACGTGGCGAGCGCGGCCGGTACGCCGCGCCGTACGATGCCGGCCCGGTCGCTGTCCCCGCGCAGCACCGCGGCGGCGGTCTTGCGGGCCTGCTCGGCGGTGAAGTGCGGCGGAAGCATCAGCTCGGCCGGGTCCACCACGGCGTTCACCACCACCGGGCGGTCCGCGTCGAGTACCCGCTGCCACAGGCCGTCCACCCGGCCGGGGGAGTCGACCAGCTCACCGCCGAGGCCCAGCACCTCGGCCCACCTGTGGTACGCCACATCCGGCAGGTCCTGGCTGTCCGGGAACATCGGCGTGCCCTCGCTGGAACGCTGCTCCCAGCTGACGAACGCGAGATCCCGGTTGTTGAGCACCAGCACCACGAACCGCGGGTCGGCCCACTCCCGCCAGTACTTCGCCACCGTGATCAGCTCGTTGACGCCGTTCATCTGCATCGCGCCGTCGCCGAGCAGCGCGATCACCGGCCGGTCCGGGTGGGCGAACTTCGCCGCCAGCGCGTACGGCATCCCGCCGCCCATCGAGAGCAGCGTGCCGGAGAGGCTGGCCAGCATGCCGGGGCGCACGCGCACGTGCCGGGCGTACCAGGCGGTGGCGGTGCCGCAGTCGACGGCGAGCATGGCGTCGTCCGGCAGCGCGTCGTCGAGCGAGGTGAACAGCGACTGCGGGTTGACCGGGTCGGCGGGCTGGGCGGCGACCTCGCGTTGCGAGGCCCGCCACTTGCCGGTGGCGTCGGCGAGGGTGGCCCGCCAGGCGGTCGGGCCCGGCCCCGGGCCCAGTTCCTCGAGCAGGGCGCGCAGCGTCGGTCCGGCGTCGCCGGTCAGGTTCACCTCGGTCGGGTAGCGCAGCCCCATCCGGGTGCCGTCGATGTCGATCTGCACCGCCCGGGCCTGGCCCTCCGGGGGATAGAACTCCGAGTACGGCATCTGGCTGCCGACGATCAGCAGCCTGTCGCACTCGCGCATGAGCTGCCAGCTCGGGCGGCTGCCGAGCAGGCCGATCGCGCCTGTGACCCACGGCTGGCGGTGGTCGACGGCGGTGAAGCCGAGCAGCGCGGTGGCGACCCCGGCGCCGAGGCGGTCTGCGATCCGGCGTATCTCGTCCACGGCGCCCAGCGCGCCCTGCCCGACCAGCATCGCCACCCGCTCGCCGCCGCGCAGCACCTCGGCGGCGCGGCGCACGTCGGCCTCCGGCGGCACCGTCGGCTCGCTGCTCGGCACCGCGCTGGTGTGGTAGTAGCCGTGGGCGTGCGGCGGGTGGGGCACCGCCGGCAGGTCCTGTACGTCCGACGGCAGGACCAGGGCGGTCACGGTACGCCGGGCCAGCGCCGTGCGGCAGGCCCGGTCGACCAGGTGCCGGGCCTGGGACGGGTCGTCGAGCTGGGCCAGGAAGGCCGAGGCCACGTCCTTGTAGAGCGCGAGGAGGTCCACCTCCTGGTAGTAGCCGCCGCCCTCGGCGGGCAGCGCGGTGTGCCCGAGCAACGCCACCACCGGCTGGTGGTCGAGTTTGGCGTCGTACAGGCCGTTGAGGGCGTGGATCGCGCCCGGGCCGCTGGTCACCACCACGCAGCCGAGCGGGCCGCCGCCGTACTTGACGTGCGCGCCGGCCGCGAACCCGGCGGTCTCCTCGTGCCGGACCTGGATGAACCGGGCCCGCCCCTCGGCGCGCTGCAACGCCGAGGTCATGCCGTTGATCCCGTCGCCCGGGTAGCCGTAGTAGCGGTGCACGCCCCATTCGGCGAGCCGGGCCACCAGGTAGTCGGCGACTGTGGCGTCGCGGGGGAGGTTGCCGTCGTGATCCGCGCCCATCCTGGTTCCTCCGTCACCGTCGGCCTCCCGGCTTGCTTCCCCGCCCGGGACGCCGGAAACCCGGCCCGCGCCGGAGCGGCCGGGCGGGCCGGGCAGAATCGCCTGGTGCCCGTCCACGAGATCACCGACCCCGACGACGACCGGATCGCCGACTACCGCGCGCTCACCGACGTGGAGCTGCGTACCCGCTGGGAACCGCCGCACGGGTTGTTCATCGCCGAGGGGGAGCTGGTGCTGCGGCGGGCGCTGCGGGCCGGCTACCCGGCCCGGTCCTACCTGGTCGACGCGAAGCGGGTGGACCAGCTCGCCGACCTGGACACCGGTGACGCGCCGGTATACGCGGCCACGCCGGACGTGCTGCAGCGCGCCACCGGCTTCCACGTGCACCGCGGCGTGCTCGCGTCGTTCCACCGCAAGCCGCTGCGCTCCGCCGACGAGGTGCTCGCCGCCGCCCGGCGGGTGGTGATCCTGGAGGACGTCAACAACCACACGAACCTGGGTGCGATCTTCCGGGGCGCCGCCGCGCTCGGCGTCGACGCGGTGCTGCTGTCCCCGACCTGCGCCGACCCGCTGTACCGGCGCAGCGTACGGGTCAGCATGGGCGAGGTGTTCGCGGTGCCGTACGCCAAGCTCGAGCGCTGGCCCGCGGGGCTGGACCAGGTCCGGGCGGCCGGGTTCACGGTGCTCGCGATGACGCCCGCGCCGGATGCCGTACCGATGCAGCGGCTGACTCCGGCGCAGCGGGTGCGGGCGGCGTTGCTGCTCGGGGCGGAGGGGCCGGGGCTGACCGCGGCGGCGCAGGCGGCCAGCGACGTGCGGGTGGTGATCCCGATGCGGCGCGGTGTGGACTCGCTGAACGTGGCGGCCGCCGCGGCGGTGGCGTTCTGGGAGCTGGGGCGTGAGGACGCGCTCTGACGGACCAGCTTGCATGACCATGCGAGACCGTGCATAATCTTCCTTGTGTCCAAGGTTCTCACCTCCCTGCCCATCGGCGAACGTGTCGGCATCGCCTTCTCCGGCGGCCTCGACACCTCGGTAGCCGTCGCGTGGATGCGCGACAAGGGCGCCGTCCCCTGCGCCTACACCGCTGACATCGGCCAGTACGACGAGCCCGACATCGCGTCGGTGCCCGGCCGCGCGCTCAGCTACGGCGCCGAGGTCGCCCGCCTCGTCGACTGCCGCGCCGCCCTGGTCGAGGAAGGGCTGGCGGCGCTGACCTGCGGCGCCTTCCACATCCGCTCCGGCGGGCGGGCCTACTTCAACACCACGCCGCTGGGCCGCGCCGTGACCGGCACGCTGCTGGTCCGCGCGATGATCGCCGACGACGTGCAGATCTGGGGCGACGGCTCGACGTTCAAGGGCAACGACATCGAGCGGTTCTACCGGTACGGCCTGCTGGCGAACCCGCAGCTGCGGATCTACAAGCCGTGGCTGGACACCGACTTCGTCACCGAGCTGGGTGGGCGCACCGAGATGTCGGAGTGGCTGCTGGAGCGCGGCCTGCCCTACCGGGACAGCACCGAGAAGGCGTACTCGACCGACGCCAACATCTGGGGCGCCACCCACGAGGCCAAGACGCTCGAACACCTGGACACCGGCATCGAGACGGTCGAGCCGATCATGGGCGTCAAGTTCTGGGACCCGACCGTGGAGATCCCCACCGAGGACGTCACCATCGGCTTCGACCAGGGCCGCCCGGTGACGATCAACGGCAAGGAGTTCGGCAGCGCCGTCGACCTGGTGCTGGAGGCCAACGCCATCGGCGGCCGGCACGGCCTGGGCATGTCCGACCAGATCGAGAACCGGATCATCGAGGCCAAGAGCCGCGGCATCTACGAGGCCCCCGGCATGGCGCTGCTGCACGCCGCCTACGAGCGGCTCGTCAACGCCATCCACAACGAGGACACCCTCGCCAACTACCACAACGAGGGCCGCCGCCTCGGTCGCCTCATGTACGAGGGCCGCTGGCTGGACCCGCAGGCGCTGATGCTGCGCGAGTCGCTGCAGCGCTGGGTCGGCACGGCAGTCACCGGCGAGGTCACGCTGCGGCTGCGCCGGGGCGAGGACTACTCGATCCTCGACACCACCGGCCCGGCGTTCAGCTACCACCCGGACAAGCTGTCGATGGAGCGCACCCAGGACTCGGCGTTCGGCCCGGCCGACCGGATCGGCCAGCTCACCATGCGCAACCTGGACATCGCCGACTCCCGGGCGAAGCTGGAGCAGTACGCCTCAGTCGGCATGGTCGGCGGCGGCACCCCGCAGCGGGTCGTCGGCGCCGCCCAGGCGGCCTCGACCGGGCTGATCGGCGCCATGCCGCAGGGCGGCGCCGAGGCCATCGCGTCCCGGGGCGTGCCCACCGCCGAGGACGAGGCGCTCGACCGGGCCGCGATGGAGTTCGGCGTCGACTGATCGCCATCCTTCGTTCCGTCCGCCCGCCGGTCCCCGCCTTCTCGGCGGGCCGGCGGGCGGTGTGGCTTTCGGCAACGGTGGTGACGCAGGGTAGCGTGTCGCCCGTGTTCCCTACCGTGCGTGAGGTGCTGGAGCTGGTGCCCGTGCGCCACGGCGCGCCGCGCCTGGTCGCGGGGAACGCCGGACTGGACCGGTCGGTGCGCTGGGTGCACATCGCCGAGGTACCCGACATCGCCACCCTGCTCGGCGGCGGCGAACTGGTCCTGACCACCGGGATCGGCCTGCCGGGCGACGACGCCGGGCTCCGCGAGTTCATCGGTGCCCTGGCCGACGTCGGCGTCTCCGGGCTGGTGGTCGAACTGGGCCGCCGCTACGTCAGCGGAGTCCCACGGGTGATGGCCGCCGCCGCCGAACGACGCGGACTGCCCCTGATCGAGCTGCGCCGGGGCACCCCGTTCGTCCGCATCACCGAGGCGGTGCACGCGCTGATCGTCGACGCCCAGCTCACCGAACTGCGCGCCACCGAGGAGATCCACCAGCGGTTCACCGAACTGTCAGTGGAGGGCGCCGAACCGGCCGAGGTGCTGCGGCAGGCCGCCGAACTGGCCGGCTGCCCGATGGTGCTGGAGAACCTGTCCCGGCAGGTGCTCGCGTACGACCCGGCGGGGGAGAACGCCCAACTGCTGCTGGACGGCTGGGAACGGCACTCGCGGCAGATCCGCCCGCCCGGGCGCACCGCGTACGACCCGGACAGCGGCTGGCTCGTCACCACAGTCGGCGCGCGGGGACAGGACTGGGGACGGCTGCTGCTGCGCTGGCCGGCCACCGAGTCCACCCCGCCGACCCGGCTGACCATCCTGATCGAACGGGCCGCCTCCACGCTGGCGCTGGGCCGGCTGATCCGGCGCGACGCCGAGGGGCTGGAACGGCAGATCCACCGCACGCTGCTGACCGCGCTGATCGACCACACCCGCCCGGTGGACGAGGTGGCGCTGCGCGCCAAGGCGCTCGGCGTCGTCCTGGACCGCCGCCACCTGGTCGGCGTCGTGGTCCGCCACCGCGCCGACGAGCCGTCCGGCGACGCGGGCGCCCCCGACGACGAGCCGGCCGCCGCCCGCCGGGGCGCGCGCCGCGACACCGACGCCGAGGACCCGGAAGCCGGCCCGGCCCGGCTGCGCGACCTCGCCGAGGCGGTCAGCCAGGCCGTCCGGGACGCCAAGCTCACCGCGCTGACCAGCCCGCTCGACGACCAGGCCGTGGGCGCGCTGCTGGCGCTCCCCGACCCGGCCGCCGAGGAGAAGGCACTGTCCGCGTTCGCCGCGGCGTTGCGCCGGGTACGCCTCGACGCCGCCCCCGCCGCCCGCCCGGCGTCCCGCCCGTCGGAGTCGCCTGACCGTCCCGCCGGACGGGCCGTCGCGTCGGGGAGCGCGCGGCCGGTCGACGCGCCGCCCCGGGCCGCGATCGTGGTGGCGGCCGGGTCCGGTGTGAGCAGCCTGCGCGAGGCACGCCGGTCACTGATCGAGGCGCGGCAGGTCGCCGAGGCGGCCCGGCGGGATCCCCGGGATCTGCCCTGCTACCGGCTGCCGCACGTGGGGCTGGCCGGGCTGCTGCACCTGTTGCGCGACGAGCCCCGGTTGCAGACGTTCGTCGAGCGCGAACTCGGGCCCCTGCTCGCCTACGACGCCCAGCACCCGCGGGAGCAGTTGCTCGGCACGCTGCGGGCGTACCTGGAGCAGGGGCGGAACAAGTCGGCCGGCGCCGCCGCCGCGCACCTGTCCCGGCCGGCGTTCTACGAGCGGCTGGCCCGTATCGGCCGCATCCTCGACGCCGACCTCGACTCGGTCGACAGGTGCCTGTCCCTGCACGTGGCCCTGCTGGCCCTGGACGCCATCCGCACCCCCTGACCGCGGCCCGCCCTCCCGGGCTGTCCCGCGCCGATCTTGGAGTTGTGGCGCCCGGAATGCCTACTACCACCGTTATCAGAGGTGCCACAACTCCAAGATCGATGGGGTGCGGGGGTGATCATGAGGTTGAGCCGGTGATTCGCCGGAATTCGCACCGTCAAGTTCTTGATCGACGGGGCGGGGCGAGGGCGGGGGCGGGGGCGGGAGGAAAGGGGGTGGGTCAGGTCAGGGCGGTCAGGGTTTTGGCGTAGGGGGCGGGGATGAAGTTGTCGCCGCCGGGGGTGAACACGTCGGAGGTGGCCGCCGCCTGCCAGGCGGTGTCGGGCAGCGCCGCCACCAGGGCGCGTACCACAGGGGCGTCGCGCCACTGGTCCTGCTGGGCGAGCAGGCTCAGCGCGACCACAGACTCCTCCACCTCGCCCACGCACTCGAACGGCTTGTGCCCGTCGATGCCGAGCAGCTCCCGGTAACCGGGGATCTGGGACTCGTCGGCCAGCAGGTCACCGCCGAAGATGCCGGTCAGCCGCTCGCGGGGCATGAACGGCGACATGGCCAGGAACACGAACCGGCACTTCGGGCAGTCGCGGCACCAGCGCTCGCTCGCGTCGCGCAGCTTGAACGCGGCGTTGCAGCTGGTCACCACCGCGTCGTACCGGTCGATCTCGGCGAACAGCCGGGCGATGTGCAGCTCGGACAGGGAGCGCAGCAGCGAGAAGTACGGCTCGGTGAGCCCCGCGTGCTCGGCCAGCGCCGCGCGCAGCAGCCCTTCGGCCTCGACGCCCTTCGACCACTGGTGGTTGATCTCGTGGCCGTTCCAGATCAGGTTCGGGTCGGACGCGGAGCGCTCGTTCGACATCACCACCGGGCCGAGCCCGTGCAGGACGGCGGTGGCCACGGCGATCAGCGAGTTGATCGCGGTGACCGGGATGTGCCCGTTGCGCGCACCGGCCGCGTTCAGCTCGAACAGCACCGGGTCCAGCCGCCGCCGGGCGGCCAGCGGCACCAGGTCCGACGCCTCGTTCACCGACACGATCACGTGGTTCGGGTTGACCGAGAACGGCACCGGGTCGAGGCCGGCGCGGCGCAGCGCCTCCAGCGTGACGATGGAGTCCTTGCCGCCGCCGACAGCCGACAGCGGACGACGGTCGGAGTTGTCCACCGGCACCGCGGGGTCCACGGTGCCGGACGGCACCTCGGGCCGCAGTTCCAGCACGTGCGGCAGCTCGTTGCGGTACGCGTACTCGGCGAGGCCCTTGGTGTAGACGGCGGTGACCAGCTCGACGGCGGCGGCGCCCAGCGGCGCGGGCAGCACCAGCCGGGGCGGCGCGGCGGCCTTGTAGTAGCTGACGCCGGCGACCACGTGCAGCAGCTCCAGCACCCGGGACAGGGTGGCAGCTGTGGCGTCGGAGACCGGCTCGGCCGGCAGCGGAAGCATGATCACCTCGGTGAACCGCTGCTCGCCGTCGGGACCGGTCAGGGCGTAGTCGAACAGGACCTCGCCGGTGGCGAAGTCGATCGAGTAGGACGGGAAGGTGAAGGCGTCCATCCGCCGCAGCTGCTCGTTGGGCACACGCCATACTAGGCCCTGGTTCGTCCGTCCGTGTCCGGCTGGGCCGGACCCTGCCCGCCGTCGACCGAGTCCGAGGAGAGCCCGTGCGCCTGTCTGATCTGCGCGGACGTCATGTCGCCGTCTGGGGCGCCGGCCGCGAGGGCCGGGCCGCGGTGACCGCGATCGCCGCGCACGGGCCGGCCGGCCTGGTCGTCGTCGACGACAGCGCCAACTTCCTCACGCTGCCCTGGGACGGCCCGCTGGCCGCCGCCGCGCCGCTCGTCACCGGCGAGGAGGGCTTCGAGCGCCTGGCCGCCGCCGACGTGGTGGTCCGCTCGCCGGGTGTGCCGAACACCCACCCGTGGATGGTGGAGCTGCGCCGCCGGTCCGTGCCGGTCACGCAGGGCAGCGCGCTGTGGATGGCCGACCACGCGGACCGGACCGTCGGGGTGACCGGCAGCAAGGGCAAGAGCACCACGTCCAGCCTGATCAGTCACCTGCTCACCGCGATGGACCGGCCGAACGTGTTCGGCGGCAACATCGGGGTGCCGCTGCTGGATTTGCCCGAGGCGGAGCTGTACGTGCTGGAGCTGTCCAGCTACCAGTGCTCCGACCTGACCGATTCGCCGCGCGTGGCGGTGGTGACCGCGCTGTTCCCGGAGCACCTGGACGCGCACGGCGGTGAGCGGGAGTACTACCGGGACAAGCTGAACCTGATCGCGCACGGCCCGCACGCCGTCGTGGTGAACGGCGCCGACCCGCGGCTGGCGGCGGAGCTGGGCGACCGGGCCGCGATCCGGGCCGGCTCGCCGGACACCACGCACGTGGCCACCGGGCCGGACGGTACGCAGTGGTTCCACCTGCGGGACACGCCGCTGTTCCCGCGCGCGGTGCTGCCGCTGGTCGGGCGGCACAACGAGGGCAACCTCTGCGTCGCGCTCGCCGTGCTGGACGCGCTCGGCGTCGACGTGGTGGCGCGCAAGGACAGCCTCGCCGTGGCGGTCGCCGAGTTCCAGGGCCTGGCGCACCGGCTCACCGAGATCGCCGACCCGTCCGGGCTCACGTTCGTCGACGACACGCTCGCCACCAGCCCGTACGCGGCCATGCACGCGATCGACGCGTACGAGGGGCGGCCGTTGACGGTGATCGTCGGCGGCGCCGACCGGGGGCTGGACTACAGCCCGCTGCGCGCGCACCTGGCCGATCGGGAGATCACCGTGATCGGCGTGCCGGACAGCGGCCCCCGCATCGTGGAGGCGCTGTCCGGACTGCCGTCGGTGCGTACCGAGCTGGCCGACGACCTGGTCGCCGCCGTCGGGCTGTCCCGCAAGCTCACCCCGGCCGGCGGGGTGGTGCTGCTGTCCCCGGCCGCGCCGAGCTACGGCCGGTTCCGCAACTTCGAGCACCGCTCCGAGGTGTTCGCGCAGGCGGTCGCGGACACCGCCCGCTGAGTCAGCCGCGCTCCGCCCGCGTGTGCCGCGGCGGCCCCGGCTCGGCCGACAGGAGCGCGTCGAGCGACTCGGTGGGCGCCGAGCCGTCCACCGGCTCGCGCGGCCCGGGCGTCGTGCCGGCGGGCGTCGCGCCAGCGAGCGTCGTGTCGGCGGGCGTCGTGTCGGCGGGCGTTGCGGCCGGGCCGGCGCGGGGAGCCCGCCGCTTCACCGGCGTCCAGGCGAACGCGAGCGCCCCGCCGACGAGCGCCAGCAGCATGCCGATCAGGAAGCCGCCCAGGTTCGAGGTGAGCCAGGAGACCAGCCCGAGCACGAGGGAGAGCACCGCGTAGAAGACGCGTTGCTGCGGCGTGGTGATCAGCAGCACGCCGCAGATCACCAGGACCAGGGGGACCAGGTACGCGGCCAGCCCCTGCGGCCCGACGTGCAGCAGCACCCCGAGCGGCGCGCGCAGCGTCACGAGCATCTCCGCGCCGCCGAGCGCGATGAGCAGCCCGGCGGTGAACGGCCGCGCCCGGCGCCAGCGCCGCCAGCGTGTCCGGACGCCGGCGGCGGGCGCCGCGTGCTGTCCCGCGCTCACCTCAGCACCCTTCGGAGCTGAAGCCCATGCGCAGGTTGGGCAGCGTGAAGACGGCGGCGGTGGTGGCGTAGTTGTTCTGCCGCAGGTTGGTGATGGTCACGGTGTCGGCCTGCTGGGCGAACACACCCGGGTTGCCCTTGACCCCGGGGACCTTGTCGACGGTGCTGGCGTCCTGCCCGACGTCGATGTTCTTGAAGGAGGCGTTACCGGCGATCTCGTCGCCGTCGACCACGAGCGTGCGGGCGGAGACGGGCTTGCCGGAATTGCCGGCGGTGATCCGCAGGTTGGTCCCGCCCAGGTTGATGCTCTGGCAGAGATTGGTCAGCTCGGCCTTGTCGATCGCCGAGACGATCACGAGCACCTGGCCGCCGGTGTCGCCCTGGTTGGGGCTGTCCGGGATCATCTGGTCGAGCGTGGCGAACTGCTCGAATCCGGTGCCCTCCAGCTTGTCGGCGGTGACCGTGAACGGCATGCCCGAGATGGCGAACTGCGCGCCGAGCACACCCTGCGCGGTCAGCACCACCATGCCGGCCGCGCCGGCCGCCACGGCGCCGAACGTGACGGCGAACCGGCGCCAGCGCACGCCGCTTCTCGGTTGATCGGTCTCGACCTGATCGATCTGCTCCGACATGCCGGCCCCTTTCGAGATCAATTCATCTGCGACGATGTGAATTGGCTTCGCAGGATGTGCGCGCCGAGGGGCGCAGGCCGAAGTTACCGCTGAGTAAAGGGGCGGTCAACTGCCTGTAGCAGTTCGTTGGGCGGCATTTGCCAAAAGCGGCCAAAGTGAAAAACCGCTGCGGTTTCCGACCGGTCAGGGCTGGCCGGGTGCGCAGGGCGCGGTGGCGGCCGGGCCGTCCTCCGTCCCCGCCGCCCGCGCGACGCGGCCCGCCTCGCGTGGGCCGAGGAACGGCGCGGTCGCCGCGTACGTGAGCGCCGGCAGCAGCGACGGCAGCTCCTCGGCCCGCCCCTGCGCCACCCGCTCACGGATGGTGGCGTGGATGCCGCCGACCACTGTGGACAGCAGCGCGTCCCGGTCCACGCCGGCCGGATCCGGCCCGGCGCCGGCGAAGAACCGGCGGAAGCTGCTCAGTAGCGCATCGCGCTCCCGGCGGGCGTCCGGGCCTGCGGCGTCCACCTCGACCAGCGCCATCCGGGCGAAGGCGGGCACGCTCGCCAGCACGTCGAGCAGCGTACGCAGCGCCGCCCGGGCGGCCTGCGGCCAGTCCGGGCCGGCGTCGCGGTAGGCGTCCTCCATCAGGTGCGACACCACCGCGATACCGTGCCGGTACGCGGCCAGGAACGCGTCCTGCTTGCCGCTGAACAGCGCGTAGAACGCGGGCCGGGTGACCCCGGCGGCGTGGCAGATGTCGCTGACCCGGGCGTTGTCGTACCCCCGGCCGGCGACCTCCCGGACCAGGCCGTCGAAGAGGCGGTCGCGCTGGGTCGCCGCCACCTCCTCGGCCGGCACGCGGCGCGGGCCGCGCTTGATGGCGCGGTCCGGGTCGCGGCCGTGGCGGGCGCCCGGCAGGGGCACGGGCGCCGGCGACGGCGGGCTCGGGACTGTCACTCATCGACCTTTCTTGATGCGTTGACTTTACGACCCTCCGAGGTTTATAACTTTCGACACGCTCAGTTCATGCCTCGTCACCGCTGGTGATCTCTCCTGATCGGTCACCCGAACGCGTCGAAGGAGGGCCGGATGGCTGCCATTATCGCCGCGCGGACCCGTCCCCCCAAGACCGGAGAGACCCAGGTGACGCGGCGACGCCGCACTGCGCCACGCCGCCCGGCCCGCTGAGGCCGCAACGGCGCACCACCACCTGCGGCGGTCCCATTCCGGCCGCCGCACCCACCGGCTCCGTCCACCCCGGACGCCGCCGGCACCGTTTCCTGTCCCACCGCCGGAAGGAACAACCATGCCCAGGTACGGACGCATCGGCGCGGGCCTCGCCGCCCTGGCGCTGCTGACCGGTCTGGTCGGCGCCGCCCCCGCCACCGCCGCACCCACCACCTCGCTCGCCAGCGCCGTGCTGACCTACCCGACCGTCGCCGGCACCGCCGTTTCGGTGGGCGACGTCATCCAGGCCAGCCTCCGCAGCGGCACCAACGCCACGTTCTACTCCTCGACCAGCGGCACCACCGGCATCAAGTGCGCCGCGTCCAGCTTCAGCGCCAAGGTGCTGACCAATCCGACCGCTCCCGGCACCGCGACCGAGAGCCTGACGGCGCAGTCGTTCTCCAGCTGCACGACGAACGTCTTCGGCACCACCGGCGTGCAGAGCGTGACGGTCAACAACCTGCCCTACACCACCTCGGTGACCAGCGCCGGCGTGGTCAAGATCTCCGGGACCACGGCGGCGCCGATCCAGAGCACCGTGGTGCTCAACTCGCTGCTCGGCGCGATCACCTGCGTCTACCGGACCAGCACGAACACGCTGACCGGTACGGCGTCCAACGGCACCAACTCGATCAGCTTCACCAACCAGGTCCTGACCAAGTTCTCCGGGCCGTCGCTGTGCTTCGGCACCGCGTACTTCACCGCCTCGTACTCGCCGGTGAAGGACACCAGCAAGACCGGCAGCCCGGCGGTCTACGTCAACTGACACCCGGCTCTCGGGCCGGTGCGCGGCGAATCGCCGGGCACCGGCCCGGACGCCGGTTCAGCCCGCCGTCAGCGTCGCGTGCAGCGCGCGCATCGACCGCAGCGCCGACCGGATCTCCTGGAGGTAGCGGCCCGGCGTCAGGGTCGGCTCCGGTACGGCGACAGCGGCGCGCGCGGCCGGGTCCACGCCGACCGTCTCGATGCCGCACCGGTACGGCACGGCGAGCGTCCGCAGCGCGTCGCAGTGCTGGAACGGCACGTAGATCGGGGCGGTCACCATCAGCACCGGGTCGTCCGCGCGCAGCCGCACGTGCTCGGCCCAGAACCGCTGCGTGTCGGCGGTGTGCGCGCGACGCCGGTCCGGTTCACTGGACGGCGCGGCGAGCACCCGTACCGGGGGCAGCCCGGCCGGCCGGTACGTACGCGAGGACCAGGCCCGGTGCGGATGACCGGCCGGCTCACCGTGCTCGTCGTCCGGCGCGTCCACGCCGAAGGCCAGCCGTACGCCGGCATCGAGGACGTCCACCTCGGTGGCGCAGCCGGGCAGGCCGGCGGCGTCGAGCGTGCGGGACTCGGCTGCCGACAGCGGCCGGAAGCTGCCGAGCACGGCCACCTCGCCGGTCACCTCGGCCACCGTCCGGGCCAGCGTCGCCGCGTACGCGGTGCGCCGCAGGCAGGCGTGCGCCAGCCCGCCGAGCACCAGCAGGTGCGCGTACCCGGATCGGGCCGGCGCGACCGCGCGGACCAGGCCCAGCGACGCGGCGGCGCTCAGCACCAGTCCGGCGGTGGCCGGGTCGAACGCCGGTTCCCGGGCGTCCGGGCGTTCCCGTCCCTGCCGGAAGTCCCAGCGGCGGGCGGAGAACGCGTCCAGGCCGGCCAGCACCGCCGCGAGGTCGCCGTCGGGCCAGTCGCCGCCGAAGTGCGCCACGAGCTGCCGCACCGGCGCCGACTCCACCCAGGACCGGACCCCGTCGAGCAGTTGTGCCCGCGTCGTCCCCGCCGCGCCGCCCGGCAACGTCACCTGATCCGTCCGCACCCGGCGGATGCTACCGCCGGGCCGACTCGCACAGTGCCGGTTGTCCCGGCCCCGGTCGTGGTGGGAACGTGCGGGGATCCACCTCCGCTGAAGGGTGCGCCGATGACCTCCGACGACCTGCTGGCCCGGCACCGGGCCGTGCTCCCGTCCTGGATGCCGCTCTACTACGCCGAACCGCTGGAACTGGTGACCGGTTCCGGCCGCCGGGTCACCGACGCGGCCGGCCGGACCTATCTGGACTTCTTCGGCGGGGTGCTGACCACGATGGTCGGCCACGACATCCCGGAGATCCGCGAGGCGGTCGAACGGCAGCTGCGGACCGGGCTCGTGCACACCTCGACGCTCTACCTGATCCGGCAGCAGGTCGAGCTGGCCGAGAAGATCGCCCGGCTCTCCGGCATCCCGGACGCCCGCGTCTTCTTCACCAACTCCGGCACCGAGGCGAACGAGGCGGCGCTGCTCGTCGCCACCAACCACCGGCGCTCGCACCAGATCCTTGCGGTGCGCAACAGCTACCACGGCCGGTCGTACGCGACGATGGGCGTCACCGGTAACCGCGGCTGGTCGGCCAGCGCGCTCAACCCGTTGCAGGTGGCCTGGCTGCACTCCGGGGAACGGCTGCGCGGGCTGCTGGCCCGGCTCGACGCCGCCGACCGGGTCGACGCGGCGGTGGAGGACCTGCGCGAGGTGCTCGCCACCCAGACCGCTGGCGACGTGGCCTGCCTGATCGCCGAGCCGGTCCAGGGCGTCGGCGGCTTCGTGCACGGCCCGGACGGGCTCTTCGCCGCCTGGAAGAAGGTGCTCGACGAGCACGGCATCCTGCTGATCAGCGACGAGGTGCAGACCGGGTGGGGCCGGACCGGCGAGCACTTCTGGGGCTACCAGGCGCACGGCGTGACGCCGGACCTGCTCACCTTCGCCAAGGGCATCGGCAACGGCTTCGCGCTCGCCGGCGTGGTCGGCCGGGCCGAGGTGCTGGAGTCGGTGCCGGCGATCAGCTTCTCCACCTTCGGCGGCAACCCGGTCTCCACCGCCGCCGGCAACGCGGTGCTCGACTACCTGCTCGACCACGACCTCCAGGCCAACGCCGCCCGGGTCGGCGCGATCCTGGGCGACGGCCTGCGCGCGGCCACCGCCGGGGTGGACCAGGTCGCCGAGGTACGCGGCAAGGGCCTGATGCTCGCCGTCGAGTTCGTCCACCCGGGCGCCGTGGAGCCGGACGCGGCGCTGACCACGCGGGTCTTCGAGGCGTGCCGGGCCGGCGGTCTGCTCGTCGGCAAGGGCGGCCTCTACGGCAACGTGATCCGGATGGGCCCGCCGCTGACGCTCACCGAGGACGAGGCCCGGGAGGGCCTGGCGATCATCGTCGACGCGATCCGCGCCTCGATCGAGGGGTGAGCGTCAACCCGGCCGGCGCCGTCCCGCCCGTCCGGACCTGAGCAGCCGCAGCAGACCCGCCCCGGCCAGGTACGCCACCAGCGCCGGGGCGGGCAGGCCCAGCGGCTCCGACGTCGCCTTGGGCGCGAGGCTGTTCAGCAGCAGGCCGACCAGCACGCCCGCGTACCCGGCCACGGCCGTACCGGCGCGCAGCCGCCGGCCACCCGCCCCGGCCGGCCCGGTCGCGGCCGGGCGGCGGGTGCGGGCCTCGACCGGACCGAAGACGGCGACCAGTACGGCCAGCACCGCGGCCAGCGCGAGCAGCCACGGTACGCGCCACGCCCACCAGGCCGCCGAGCCGACCGGGGGAGTGGGCAGCACGCCGAGCGCGTCCAGCAGGCCGACGAGCAGCACCGCGGCGGTCAGGTGCCAGAGGAACAGCGTGAGTACCACCGCGTTGACGGCGAGCACCGCCTGCCAGGGGCCGGACCGGCGCAGCCGGCGCCCGGCCGGGCGCCGCAGCAGCAGGATCAGACCGAGCTGGGCGACGGCCGCGGCCATCAGCGCCAGGCTCGGCGGCGCCGCGTTGTCCAGCCGCTCGCCCGGTACGTGGAGCATCGCCACGGGGTAGGGCCCGGCCACCGTGAGCAGCACCAGCGCGACCAGGCCGCCGCCGAGCAGGAGCACGCCCGCCCGGCGGGACAGCGGCAGCCGACGGCGGAACAGGCCCCGGGTTCCGGTGCCGGCGGTCGCCCCGGCGCCGGTCACGCCGGCGGGCTGACGGGTGTCCGCCTGGGCGGCGTCGTACCAGGCGAAACCGACCTGGTGGACGGCCAGCCAGCCGAACAGGTAGTTGCCGTCGGCGAGCGCGGCCGGGCCGAGAAGCCGGCCGAGGTCGCCGAGCGCCACGAGGACCACGAGCGCCGTGGGCACGGCGAGCCCGAACCGGCGGTGCAGCGCGTACATCGGCGGGGTCAGCGTCACCACCGCGATGTAGGCGACCAGGAACCACAGCGGGATGGTGGCGAACCAGACCACTGTGCGCACCTGCGCCGGGTCGGCGCCGCGCAGTGTGGCGATCCCCGCTCCCGCCGCCAGGACCAGCAGCAACACGGTGGTGGGGCGGATCAGCCGGGCGCTGCGGTCGACCAGCCATCCGGCCGCCGACCCGCCCCGGCGCCGGCGGGCGGCCAGCGAGGCGGCGTTGGCGTAGCCGCCGACCAGGAAGAACACCGGCATCACCTGGGCCACCCAGGTCAGCGGCCAGGCCCAGCGCAGATCCCCCAGCGCGGAGTGACCGGCGGGGCGGCCGTGGTCGTACCCGATGACCGTGACGCCCCAGTGGCCGAGCACGACCATGGTGATGGCCAGCGCCCGGAGCAGGTCGATGTAGCGCTCCCGCCCCGGCGGCGTGCGTTGCGCGAGCTGCCGCAGGCGGCGCATGGGGTCAGGCTAGGCCAGCCGGGCCCGACCGGTACGGATAACGGATCGGTCGAGAGGTCTTGTGGTCCCCGTCGCACTGTCGTAGAAATTCTTCATTGGAAATGCGTCTTGTGAAGACAAGCGACAGGGTGCTCACCGCGCGTACCCGGACCGAGGAGATGCGATGAACAGGCGTGAGATCCTACGGCGCAGCGCCGCCGCCGGTCTGCTGGCCACCCCCGCCGCCGGGCTGCTCGCCGGCTGCGCCACGTCGGGTGGGGGCGACGAGGGCGACAAGGCCGCGTACAAGGGCACCAAGAGCGAGCAGAATCCGCTCGGCGTGGCCGAGGACGCCCCGCTGGAGGTGGTGATCTTCAACGGCGGGTTCGGGGAGGACTACGCCAAGGCCCACGAGGCCATGTACAAGGAGCGGTACCCGAAGGCGGAGATCAAGCACTCGGCCACCGCGGAGATCAGCAAGACGCTCCAGCCCCGCTTCGTCGACGGCAGCCCGCCCGACGTGGTGAACAACTCCGGCGCCGGCCAGATCGACTTCAACGGCCTGGTCTCCCAGAACGCGCTCGCCGACCTGGGCGAGCTGCTCGCCGCGCCGAGCCTCGACACGCCCGGCAAGACGGTCAAGGACACACTGCTGCCCGGCACCGTCGAGGTCGGCTCATACGACGGCCGGTTCCTGGTGCTCAACTACACCTACACGGTGTACGGCATCTGGCACTCCACCAAGCTGTTCGCCGACCGCGGCTGGGAGGACGCCAAGACCTGGGACGACCACATCGCGCTCTGCCGCCGGATCAAGGCCGCCGGTATCGCCCCCTGGACGTACGCCGGTGTGCACCCCCGCTACATGAGCTGGCCGCTGATCTCCACCGCGATCAAGCTCGGCGGCCCGTCCGTGGCGCTGGCGATCGACAACCTGGAGCCGAACGCCTGGAAGTCGGACGCGATGAAGACCGCCGCCGACGCCTGGCACCAGATCGTCAAGGACAAGTTCATCCTCGACGGTTCCCCGGGCCTGGACCACAAGCAGTCGCAGACCGCGTGGTGCCAGGGCAAGGCCGCGTTCATCTCCTGCGGCTCCTGGCTGGAGAGCGAGCAGAAGGACGTCACGCCGGCCGGGTTCAACATGACGGTCGCGCCGACGCCGAGCCTGGGCAGCGGCGACAAGCTGCCGTACGAGGCGATCCGCGGCACCGCCGGCGAGCCGTTCATGGTGCCGGCCAAGGCGCGTAACGTCGCCGGTGGCCTGGAGTACTTCCGGACGATGCTGTCCCGCAAGGGCGCGCAGGACTTCACCCGGAAGGTCGCCAGCCTGCCCGTGGTCGCCGGCGCGACCGAGGGCATCGAGCTGCCGTACGGGCTCAGCACCGTGGTCAAGGCGCTCGACGCGTCCGGGTCCAACGGCTTCAACTGGGTCTACAACAACTACTACCGCAAGCTGGAGCGCAACCTGGTCGACGCGGCCTGCGGCGAGTTCTTCAGCGGCCGGATCTCCCCGGCCGAGTTCCTCGACCAGTGCCAGAAGGGCGCCGACTCGATCGCCGGAGACAGCTCGGTCAAGAAGTACAAGCGGTCCGCGTGATGCGACAGGGCCGCCTCCCCCTGATCCTCACGTTCCTCCTGCCGCCACTGGCGTTGTACGGCATCTTCGTGCTGTCGCCGTACCTCCAGGCTTTTCAGATATCCACCACCGACTGGATGGGCTACTCCGCGCAGGCCGACCCGGTCGGCATGGCGAACTTCCGCACGCTGCTGCACGACGGGTACGTGTGGAACGCGTTGAAGAACAACGCGATCCTGCTCGCCGTGGTGCCGGTGGTGACGATCGGGCTGGGCCTGTTCTTCGCCAGCATGCTCACGATGGGCGGCCGCAAGGGCCGGGCCGGTGTGACCGGGGTGCGCGGCACCTCGGTCTACCGGCTCGTCTACTTCTTCCCCCAGGTGCTCTCGGTGGTGATCATCGCGCTGCTCTGGAAGGAGATCTACAGTCCGACGAGTGGCCTGCTCAACGGTGCCCTGCGCGCCGTCGGGCTGGCCACCCCGGCCTGGCTCGGCGACCCGCGCTTCGCGTTCTGGTGCGTGCTGGCGGTGATGGTGTGGAGCAACGTCGGCTTCTACGTGGTGCTCTTCGGCGCCGCCATGCAGGCCATCCCGCGTGACATCTACGAGGCGGTGCTGCTCGACGGCGCGTCCCGCACCACGATGCTGCGGAAGATCACCATTCCGCTGCTCTGGGACACCATCCAGGTGGCCTGGATCTACCTCGCCATCGCCGCGCTGGACGGCTTCATCCTGGTCCAGCTCATGACGAACGGCGGGCCGAACTTCTCCTCCGACGTGATCGGGCTGCGGATGTACGACACGTCGTTCGGCAGCGAGAACAAGTTCGGGTACGCCTCGGCGATCGGCGTGGCGATGTTCTTCCTGACCCTCTCGGTGGCGGTGCTGGCGCTGCGCACCGCCCGGCGTGATCGGATCGAGTACTCGTGACCACCGTGGACACCGGCGCCCCGGCCGCCGACGCGACCCGTGCGGCCACCCCTGCCGACCGGCCGCCCCGCCGCGAGCTGGGCGTGGCGAACGTCTTCTCGCACGGCTTCCTGCTGCTCTGGGCCGCCATGACGATCCTGCCGCTGGCCTGGATGGTGCTCAGCTCGCTCAAGACCAACGGCGAGATCGTCGCCGAGCCCTGGGGGCTGCCCGAGGCGCTGCGCTTCGACAACTGGACGCGCGCCTGGACCACCGCCCACATCGGCCGCTTCTTCTTCAACAGCCTGGTCGTGGTGACCGGCTCGCTGAGCCTGACCATGCTGCTCGGCGCCACCGCCGCGTACGTCTTCGCGCGCTACGAGTTCCGCGGCCGGCAGGTCGTCTACTACCTGTTCGTCGGCGGCATGATGTTCCCGGTCTTCCTGGCGTTGGTCCCACTGTTCTTCGTGGTCCGCAGCGTCGGCATGCTCGGCACCTGGCCCGGCCTGATCCTGGTCTACACCGCGTACTCGCTGCCGTTCACCGTGTTCTTCCTGACCGCGTTCTTCCGGACGCTGCCGACCTCGGTGGCGGAGGCCGCGCTGATCGACGGATGCGGCCACTTCCGACTGTTCTTCCGGGTGATGCTGCCGATGGCGCGACCGGGATTGATCAGTGTGGGGATCTTCAACTTCCTCAGCCACTGGAACCAGTTCCTGCTGCCCCAGGTGCTGCTGCCCGGCGACGGGCAGGACCGGATGCTCGCTCAGGGACTGAGTTCGCTCGCGGTCAGCCAGGGCTACGCCGGTGACTACGCCCAGTTGTTCGCCGGCCTGACCATCGCGGTGCTCCCGGTGCTCGTGGTGTACGTGGCGTTCCAGCGCCAGGTCCAGTCCGGACTGACCGCCGGGCAGCTCAAGTGAGGTGGTTGCCACAGGCAACGGGGCAGTGGAGAAGATCGAGCTGACCTAGGGTGAGCCGGCACGCTCATCTATCGACAGGAATCTCATGTTCTTCCTCCTCTACACACTGTTGCTGCTGCTCGGCGGCATCGCGATGATCGTCGTCGGCGTGGCCGTCAAGGAACAGGGCAAGGGCTCCCGGATCCTCAACGTGGTGATCGGCCTGGCCTTCTTCGGGTACGGCTTCTACCTGCTGTTCCTCTTCGACGGCGACAGCTACCGGATCTTCTTCTACGTCTTTGTGCTGCCGATCCTGCTGATCGTGCGCGCGGTCAAGGCACGCAAGGAGGCCCGCGAACAGGCCGCGGCGCAGCAGTACGCGGGCGGCCAGCAGTACCCGGGCGGGCCGCAGCAGCCGGGCCCGTACCCGGCGGCGGGGCACGGTCAGCCCGGTCCGGCGTTCCCGCCCGCCCAGGGCCAGCACGCCCAGGGGCAGCCCGTCCCGGGTCAGTCCGCACCGTATGGTGCCGCGCCGCAGGGGCACCCGGCTCAGCCCGCCCCGCAGGGCTGGCACCCGAATCAGCCGGCACCTCATGGCATCGCGCCGCAGGCTCACCCGGGCCAGCCCACGCAGTACGGCCCCATGCCGCAGGCCCACCCGGGCCAACCCGCTCCGCAGGGCTGGCACCAGGCTCAGCCCGGTTCGCAAGACCGATACTGATCGGCGCGAGTGCCGGCTCACGCCGAGAACTGCAGGAAGCGGCGAGTGGAACGTCATGGGTGTCAAACGGGCGTTTTGACACCCATGACGTTCCACCCAACGGCCGCCGCCGCGGCGGGGCGCAGCGCAGCGCGGCAGGGCGGGCGGGTCAGGTGGGTGGGGGCACCAGGCGGGTGTGCAGTGCCGCCGGGTCGGTCACCTCGGGCAGGTCGCGGGCGGCGAGCCAGGCCGCGGCGGCCGCACCGTCCCCGGCGCTGTGCAGCGGCGCGTCCGGCCACCGGCCGGCGAGCTCGGCGCGTACCGCGCCGGCCAGCGGGGTGTCGCCGGTGAGCAGCCCGCCGCCGAGCACCACCGGATCGGCCGCACCCGGCGGGCGGATCCGGGAGACGCTCTCCGCCAGCAGCGCCGCGGCCTCGGTGATCAGCGCGACGGCCGTCGGCTCCCCGTCCCGTGCCGACGACACCACGAGCGGCGCGAGCCGGGCCAGTTCCACAGGCGGCCGCCGGGTGACCGCCTGCACCACGGCTCCGGCCGTCACTCGCGGCTGAGCGTCCACAGCGGGCGTGCCGGTCAGCTCCGCCAGCACCTGCCGGTTCAGGGTGCCGGGGGTCTCCGCGCGGTCCAGGTCGGTCAGCAGCCGGCGGACCGCCTCGCGGCCGAGCCAGAACCCGGAGCCCGCGTCGCCGAGCAGCCAGCCGTGGCCGTCGGCGGTCCGGTCCAGCCGCAGGTCGCGTACCTGGGCGGCGATCGCGCCGGTGCCGGCGACGAGCACGGTGCCGTCCGGTGCGGCGGTGCCGGAGGCGTAGGCGACCAGGGCGTCGCCGTGCACGGCGTACGGGCACCGTAGTCCCGCCTCGGCCCAGGCCCGGTCGAACGCGTCCCGGCCGTGCGCGTCGGCCAGGAGGCGGCCGGCCCCCGCGAGGCCGATGACGCCGGCGCGTACCCGATGGGGGTCGATGCCGGCGAGCGCCGCGCGCAGGGCGGCGAGCAGCTCGGCGGCGGCCCGGTCGGCGCCGTGGCTGGTGGGGTTGCCGCCGCCGGCGCGGCCGGCGCCCAGGCGGGTGCCGTCGAGGCTCAGCGCTGTGGCGCGGGTGGAGGTGCCCCCGACGTCGAGGCCGACCACGACGGTGTCCGACATGGTCCCCATGCTGGTCGGCCGCGTCTCCGGGCGCAAGATCGCGCCGGTGCGGCAGGTAACAGTTTGAAAACTTCGCCCACGCCCTTGACACGGAGGGGCCTTCAGTAAGAACTTTTACCACTAACAGTTAACACTCTTTTCCGAAAGGCGCCCGCCGATGGCCGAGCACGAGGTGGAGACTTCCGCGGCGACCGCGGTGGTCGATGCCGGTCCGGCCGACCGGCTGGGCGCCGACGGGGTGCTGGCCCGGGTCCGGGCCGGCACGGGGGAGCTGACCGGGGCGCTGCGCCGGGTCGCCGAGCACGTGCTCAGTGACCCGGAGGCGGCCGCCCGGGCCACCATCGTCGAACTGGCCGAGCGCAGCGGCACGTCACCGGCGACCATCACCCGGTTCTGCCGGGCGATGGGCTTCGAGGGGTACGCGGACCTGCGGCTCGGCATCGCCGCCGAGACCGGCCGGGCCCGCTCGGCCGGCTGGACCGTCGACATCGGACGGGAGATCCAGCCCGGCGACCCGCTGTCCCGGGTGCTCGACCAGATCATGGCCGCCGACACGCGGGCCATGCACGACACCGCCGCGCTGCTCGACCTGGCCGAGGTGGAACGCGCGGCGGTCGCCATCGCCGGGGCCAGCCGGGTGAACATCTTCGGGGCCAGCGGCAGCGCGCTCGTCGGCGAGGAGATGCAGTTCAGCCTGCACCGCATCGGCGTCGCCGCGTGGGCCTGGAGCGACGTGCACGAGGGACTCGCCAGCGCCGCGCTGCTCGGTGCCGGGGACGTCGCGCTCGGCATCTCGCACACCGGGCAGACCCGGGAGACGATCGAGCTGCTCGCCGAGGCCGGCAGCCGCGGTGCCACCACCGTCGCGCTCACCGGCTTCCCCCGCTCGCCGCTGGCCGAGCTGGCCGACATCGTGCTGGTCACCGCCAGCCAGGCCACCACGTTCCGGCCGGACGCGCTCTCCGCCCGGCACCCGCAGCTCGTCGTGCTCGACCTGCTCTACATCGCGGTGGCGCAGCGCACCCACGACCGCGCCCACGCGGCCTTCCGGCGTACCGCCCAGGCCGTCGACGGGCACAAGGCCGCGAAGGGGGCCCTCTCATGATCAGTGCCCAGAGGTACGCCGACGCGGTCCGCCCGGTGCTCGACCGGCTGGTGGACAGCCAGTCCGTGGCGGTGGACCGGGCAGCCGACCTGATCGCCTCCGGGCTGCGCGCCGGCGGCGTCCTCCAGGCGTTCGGCGCCGGCCACTCGGAGGCGTTCGCCGCCGAGCTGGTCGCCCGGGCCGGCGGCCTGGTCCCCGCCAACCGGCTCTCCCTGCACGACCTCGTGCTGCACGGCGACGCGCCCCGCGACGTGCTCGCCGACCCGAAGCTGGAACGCGACCCGGCCGTGGCGCACCAGCTGTACGCCCTGGCGGCGCCGCAGCCGGGGGACGTGTTCGTGATCGCCTCGCAGTCCGGCATCAACGGCTCGGTGGTCGAGCTGGCGACGCTCGTCAAGCACGGCGGCCACCCGTTGATCGCTGTCACCTCGGTCGAGCACACCGCCCGGGTAGCTCCTCGGCACCCCTCCGGGCACCGGCTCGCCGACCTCGCCGACGTCGTGCTGGACAACGGCGCGCCGTACGGCGACGCACTGCTGCCGCTCGAGGGCGGCGGCGCGGTCTGTGCGGTCTCCTCGGTCACCGCGGCGCTGCTGGCGCAGCTGCTGACCGCGGAGGTCGTACGACGGTTCCACCAGGCCGGAGAGGTACCCCCTGTCTACCTCTCCGCCAACGTCCCCGGTGGGGACGAGCACAACCTCGCCCTCGAGTCGCGGTACGCCGGGCGTCTCCGGCGGACCGCCTGACCCGACCCACAAGGAGAGACAAGATGTCGGTTTCCCCCGAGAAGTTCGGCGACGTCAGCCGTCGGACCCTGCTGCGGCGCGCCGCGGCGGCCGGTCTGCTGGCCGTACCGGCGGCGGGTCTGCTGAGCGCGTGCGCCGGCAGTGAGCCGAGCAAGTCCGACGGCGGCGGCGCGGCCAAGAGCAAGGACAACCCGTTCGGTGTCAAGGACGGCAGCGCGGTCAAGGTGGTCGTCTTCAACGGTGGCCTGGGCGACCAGTGGGCCAAGGAAGACAAGGTCATCTTCAACGCCAAGCACGCGAACGTCACGGTCAACATGTCTTCGACCCAGAAGATCAAGACCGAAGAGCAGCCCAAGATGGCGACGCAGCCGAGCGACCTGGTGATGAACTCGGGCGCCGACATGATGGACCGCAGCACGCTGATCAACGAGGGCGCGATCGAGCCGCTGGACGACCTGCTCACCGCGCCGGCCTGGGACAGCGAGGGGACTGTCGCCGACAGCCTGCTGCCGGGCACGGTCGCCGACGGTACGCAGAACGGCAAGTTCTACGTCGTGAACGTGGCGTACACGGTGTGGGGCAACTGGTACAACGCCGCGCTCTTCAAGAAGGAGGGCTGGACGGCGCCGACCACCTGGGACGAGTTCTTCGCGCTCGCGCCGAAGATCAAGGCCAAGGGCATGGCGCCGTACGTGCACGACGCGGTGCACGGCTACTACCCGCGCTGGGCGCTGTTCGCCAGCATCTGGAAGGCCGTCGGCAAGCAGGCGGTCGTCGACATCGACAACCTGAAGGACGGCGCCTGGAAGGCCGACGGCATCGTCGCGGCGCTGGAGCCGTGGGAGAAGCTGGTCAAGGACAAGCTGCTGCTGCCGGGCAAGCTCGACCACACCCAGTCGCAGCAGGCGTTCCTGGACGGCAAGGCGGCCTTCATCCAGGTCGGCACCTGGCTGAAGAACGAGATGGCCGCGACCATCCCGCCGGGCTTCGAGATGACCATCTCCGACTACTGGAGCAAGAGCGGGGACAAGGCCGCCAAGGATGTCTTCGCCTCGTCCGGCGAGGGCTTCGTGGTGCCGAGCAAGGCGCCGAACAAGGAGGCCGCGAAGGAGTTCCTGCGGGCCATCCTCTCCAAGGCCGGTTCGGCGAAGTTCGCCGAGCTGACCAAGTCGCTGGCCTCCACCAAGGGCTCCGGCGACAACGTCCAGGACACCGCGCTGGCGTCGGCGAACTCGCTGATGAAGAGCGGCAGTTCGGACCTGATCTCGGTGAAGTTCCCGGACTTCTACGCCGACCTGGACAAGGAGAGCCAGAACCTCTCCGAGGAGCTGATGGCCGGCCGCCTGACCGCGCAGCAGTTCGTCGACAAGATGCAGGCGGCCGCCGACAAGGTCGCCAAGGACTCGTCGATCAAGAAGCAGACCCGCACCGCCTGATCACCGCGAGGAAGTGAGTCCAATGCGGCACGGAGTCGCGCGTTTCGTCACGGGCTTCCTGGCCCTGCCCGTCGCGCTGTACCTGTTCTACGTGGTGTGGCCGTTCGCCCAGGCGGCGGGATACTCGCTGACCGACTGGGGCGGGTACTCCGATTCCCAGCGCTTCGTCGGGCTGGACAACTACGTCCGGCTGTTCTCCGACGAGCTGATCCGGAAGGCGTTCTGGCACAACGTGTTCTTCCTGGTCACCGTGCCGCTGTTCACGATCGCGCTGGCCCTGTTCCTCGCGTTCCTGCTCAACGTGGGCGGACGCGAGGACAGGGCCGGCATCCGCGGAGTCTTCGGCTCCGGGATCTACAAGGTCATCTTCTTCTTCCCGCAGGTGCTGTCGCTGGTGGTCATCGCTGTCATGTGGCAGCAGATCTACCGCACCGACGGGCAGGGCCTGATCAACGGCCTGCTCATCAAGATCGGGCTGGTCGACGCGGACAACCCGATCGCCTTCACCGCCGACCCGGAGCCTTTCCTCGGCGTGCCGGCGGTGCTCTGGTGGCTGCTGTTCATCGCGGTGTGGAGCGGCGCCGGCTTCTACATGGTGCTGTTCTCCGCCGCGATGCAGTCGATCCCGAAGGACATCTACGAGGCCGCGATCCTCGACGGCGCGGGCCGGTTCCACACGTTCTTCAAGGTGACCCTGCCGCTGCTGCGGGACAGCATCTCGGTCGCCTGGGTCTATCTGGGCTTCATCGCGCTGGACATGTACGCGCTGGTGTTCGTCATGACGCCGAGCCAGGGCGGGCCGAACCACGCCAGCGAGATCTTCGCCTCGGTGATCCAGTTCAACGCGTTCCAGAAGGGCCAGTTCGGTTACGCCTGCGCGATCGCCGTCGCGTTGGCCATCTTCACCATCCTGCTGGCCGCGCTCCAGCTGAGGATCACCCGCCGTGAGCGGATCGAGTACTGAGGAGGTCTGGACGATGAGCACTGTGACCCACGCCTCCGGCCCGGCCCGGTCCGACACGGCACCGCCGGACCGGCCGCCCGCGGACCGGCGGAACGTCGGCAACGGCTTCGGCGGCCGGATCTTCAACGGCTTCTCGCACCTGTTCCTCGCGGTCTGGGCGATCATGGTGGTCTACCCGCTGCTGTGGGTGGTGATGTCGGCGCTCAAGACCGACTCCGAGGTGATCCGCGAGCCCCTGTCGCTGATCCCCGACGCCCTGCAGTGGGACAACTTCGCCCGCGCCTGGACCGCCGGGATCGACAGCTTCTTCCTGAACACGCTGCTCGTGCTGGTGTTCAGCGTGACGCTGACGATGCTGCTGGGTTCGATGGCCGCGTACGCCCTGGCACGCTACGAGTTCCGCGGCAACCGGCTGATCTACTGGATGTTCCTGTCCGGGCTGACGCTGCCGATCTACCTGGCCGCGGTGCCACTGTTCAAGGGCGTCTACAACACCGGCGTCAGCCTCCCGTTGCTCGGCCCGAACAAGCACCTCATGCTGATCCTGGTCTACGTGGCGTGGTCGCTGTCGTTCACGATCTTCTTCATGCACTCGTTCTTCCGGACGCTGCCCGACTCGATCGCCGAGGCGGCCCAGGTCGACGGGGCGTCGCACACCCGTACGTTCTTCAGCGTGATGCTGCCGATGGCCAAGCCGGGCCTGATCAGCATCGGCATCTTCAACGTGCTCGGCCAGTGGAACCAGTGGTACCTGCCGACGCTGCTCATGCAGTCGGTCTCGGGCGAGCCGAAGAACCAGGTGATCGCCCAGGGGTTGATCGAGTTGTCGGTCAACCAGGGGTACAAGTCGGACTGGAGCGGACTCTTCGCCGGGGTGACCATGGCGATGCTGCCGGTGCTTATCGTGTACATCGTCTTCCAGCGCCAGGTGCAGTCCGGCCTCACCGCCGGCGTCGGCAAGTAACGCGCGGGCGGCGTCGGCAAGTAACGCACGGGGTCCCGGCTCGACGAGCCGGGGCCCCGGCCTGTCGGTGGCACCGGGCAGAATCGCGTCCGTGCTGGTGGCGGTGGAGGCGGACGAGCGGGGCGGCGGCGTGCTGCAACCGCTGCACGCCGACGGCACCCCGTCCGGCCCGCCCGAGGAGGTGGCCGACCTGGCGACCGCCGTGGCCGCCCGGGAGGCCGCCGGCCACCCCCGCTGGATCTGGGCCGCCTGGACGGGCGTCTACCCGGCGCTGCTGCGCGCCGGGGTGCGGCTCGACCGCTGCCACGACATCGAGCTGACCGAGGCGCTCCTGCTCGGGCACGCCGGCCGGTGGGGTGAGCCCCGCGCGCTGCCCGCCGCCTGGGCCCGGGTCACCGGCGCGCCGGTCCCGCCGGACCCGGCACCCCGCCCGCCCGAGCCGCCGGGCCACGCCCAGGCCGCGTTGTTCGAGCCGCCGTCCGGCCCGCCCGGTCCGGGCATCACGGCGTTGACCCGGGTGTACGCCGACCAGCTCGCCCGGATCGCCACGACCACCCACCCCGGCCGGTTCCGGCTGCTGGTGGCCGCCGAGTCGGCGGGCGCGCTGGTGGCGGCCGAGATGGGCGCGTCCGGGCTGCCGTGGCGCGCCGACGTGCACGACGCGATCCTGGCCGACCTGCTCGGCGAGCCGTCACCGGTCGGCGGGCCACCGCGCCGGCTGGCCGAGTTGCAGGCCCGGATCGCTGACGCGTTCGGCGTACGCCAGGTGCACGCCGACTCGCCCGCGGAGCTGTTGCGGGCGTTCGCCCGCGCGGGCGTGGACCTGCCGAACACGCGCGCCTGGGTGCTGCGCGGGGTGGAGCACCCGGCGGCGCCGCTGGTCCTGGAATACAAGGAGCTGTACCGGATTTGGACGGCGCACGGCTGGGCCTGGCGCGACGCCTGGGTCTCCGGCGGCCGGTTCCACCCGGAGTACGTACCAGGCGGTGTGGTCTCCGGCCGGTGGGCGACCCGGGGCGGCGGGGCGTTGCAGATCCCGAAGGTGATCCGGCAGGCAGTGGTGGCGGACCCGGGCTGGACGTTCGTGGTGGCCGATGCGGGTCAGCTCGAACCGCGCGTGCTCGCGGCGGTCTCCGGCGACGAGCGGCTCGCTGCGGCGGGCGGCGCCGGTGACCTCTACGCCGCGCTGGCCCGGGACGCGTTCGCCGGTGACCGGGCGAAGGCCAAGGTGGCCCTGCTCGGGGCGATGTACGGGCAGACCGGCGGGGCGGCGGTGCCGGCCCTGGCGGTGCTGCGGAAGAACTATCCGACCGCGTTCGGCTACGTCGAGGCGGCGGCGCGCACCGGCGAGGCGGGCGGGCTGGTCCGGTCCTGGCTGGGGCGTACCTGCCCGCCCGGGTCGGCGGGGTTCGCCGAGGGGGAGGAGCCGTTGCCGGAGGGCGGGGCCGATCCGCACAGCCCGTCGGCCCGGGCGGCCCGTTCGCGGGGGCGCTTCACCCGCAACTTCGTCGTCCAGGCCACCGCCGCCGAGTGGGCCTCCACGCTGCTGGCCACGTTGCGCACCGAGCTGGCCGGGACGGAGGCGGAGCTGGTCTTCTTCCAGCACGACGAGGTGGTGGTGCACTGCCCGGCCGGGCAGGCGGCGGTCGTCGCCGAGGCGGTCACCGCCGCCGGCGCGCGGGCCACCCGGCTGATGTTCGGCGACACCCCGGTCCGGTTCCCGCTCGACCTGTCCACTGTCGACTGCTACGCGGACGCGGCATAGTCACGCAATTTTCCGTTTTGCCCCGCTACTTGCCCCCGGCCGTGCTCGTTGGGTCCGGTGTGCGTACGACGGGACGGACCGGGCGGCTGTGCCCGGTCCGTCCCCAGATCGAGGGGGCACCGCTGAACCGGATCGCTGCAATGATCATCGCCGCCGGTGGCGGCCGCCGCATCGGCGGACCCGAAGCGCTGCTGCACCAGGGCGAGAAGCCCCTGGTCAGCCAGATGATCGACACGATGGCCGAGGCGGGCTGCGCGCAGGTCGTGGTCGTCCTGGGCGCGGCGGCCGAGCAGGTGCGGCAGACCACCGACCTGACCGGCGCCACAGTGGTGGTCAACCGCGCCTGGGGCACCGGGGTGGGCTCCTCGATCCGGGCCGGGCTCGCCGCGCTCACCGACGACGACATCGAGGCCGTCGTCGTGGTGCCGGTGGACATGCCCGGACTGACCGCGGCGGCGGTCCGCCGGGTCACCGCGCTGCCGTACCCGGACGTGCTGGTCTGCGCCACCTACGACGGGCTGCGCGGCTACCCGATGCTGTTCGGCCGCCGGCACTGGTCCGGCATCGCCACCCTGGCCAGCGCCGACGTCGGGGCGCGGCCGTACCTGCTGGCGCACAAGGACCAGATCGTCGACATCGCGTGCGACTCGGTGGCCGACGGCAGCCGGATCGACAGTCCGGAGCTGATGGCTCTCTACGGCCTGTCCATCCCCGAACAGCGCGTCGGCGCCTGAGGCGCGCCGCGCTGTCGGACCCGGGTGCCAGGATCGGACCGTGGCCTACGACGAGGACCTGGCGAACCGGGTACGGGAACGCCTCGGGCGCGAGCCCGGCATCACCGAGCGGCGCATGTTCGGCGGCCTGGCGATGATGCTGCGCGGCAACATGGCGGTGGTGGTGCGCGGCGCGGGCGGCCTGATGGTCCGGGTCGACCCGGCCGAGGCCGAGCGCGCGCTCGCCGAGCCCGGCGCCGAGGCGACAGTCATGCGGGGCCGGGAGATGCGGGGCTGGGTCACCGTGTCGCCCGATGCCTGCGAGCGCGACCCGGACCTGACCCGCTGGGTCGAGCGGGGCGTCCGCGTCGCGCGCACCCTCCCGGCGAAGTAGCGCGGCAGCGGGAAATCCGGCTGCGCGCCCGGGCCGCCCGGCCTACGCTCCTGACCTGCCGCCGACGACGGCGGCGGATCGGAGACGGGCGGATGGCTGTTCACCTCTACGCGGTCAGCCTCGACGCGGGCGACCCACTGCGGCTCGCCCGGTTCTGGTCCGGGGTGCTCGGCCGGGAGATCCTCGACGACCCGCGCGAGGGCGTGGCGCTGGGCGGCGACGCCCACAGCGACTTCCGCATCCGGTTCCTGCCCAGCGCTGCGCCGAAGAGCGTGCAGAACCGGATCCACTTCGACCTGACCAGCGCGTCGCCGCAGGCTCAGCGGGACACCGTCGACCGGGCGCTGACGCTGGGCGGGCGGCACATCGACATCGGCCAGGGGCCGGACGACGACCAGGTGGTGCTCGCCGACCCGGAGGGCAACGAGTTCTGCGTCATCGGGGCGGGCAACACCTTCCTCGCCGGCTGCGGCCCGGTCGGCGCTGTCAACTGCGACGGCACCCGGGCGGCCGGCCTCTTCTGGAGCGAGGCGCTGGGCTGGCCGCTGGTCTGGGACCAGGACGAGGAGACAGCGATCCGGTCGCCGCGCGGGGGCGCGAAGGTCACCTGGAGCGGCCCGCCGCTGATGGACGCCGGTGGGCGGGACCGCGTACACCTGGATCTGGTCGCGGACGGTGACCGGGACGCGGAGGTCGACCGGCTGCTGGCGCTCGGCGCGACCCGGGCCGGTACGGGCCGGCACACCGCCGGCGACGTGGTGCTGGCCGACCCGGACGGCACCGAGTTCTGCCTGCTGACGGCCCGGTGACGCGGGTGCGGCCCGGGGGACCGCACCCGCGTCGTCCGGTCAGCGCAGCCGCAGGCTCGGCTCCAGCGTGACCTCGAACAGCCGGTCCCACGGCAGCTCGACCCGCACCGCGGTGACCCGGTCCAGCGTCGCGGTGAACGTCTTGCGTCCGCGTACCCCGAGCACCAGCTCGTGCCCGGCGAAGTGGTCGGCGAAGTACCGCTCGGTCAGCGGCACCAGCCGGTCGCGTACCCAGCCGTCGAAGTAGCGCTTCTGCTCGGCGGTCAGCGCCAGCGGGTCCCAGCCCTGCGCCCGGGCGTGCGCGTACGCCTCGACCTGCACCACGTTCTTCCACGGGTCGTCCTTGACGAACCGGTAGAGCAGGTACTCGGCGTGCGCCCGGGCCGGCCCGCGCAGCTCCGGGACGCCGAAGCCGCTGCCGGACGAGCGCAGGTACGCCCACCGCGCGGTGCCGTGCGCGAGCGCCAGCCCGAGCGCGTTGCCGCCGGTGTTCCACCCCGAGTACGACAGCAGCGCCGGCAGGTCCAGGCGGGCCTCCATCCGGGACACCAGGTCGTGGTCGCCCTTGTTGACGATCAGCGGGTCCACCACGATCACCGGGGTGCCGGCGGCCAGCAGCTCACCGATGCGGCCGACGAACGCGTCCAGGTCGGCGGCCCGCTGCCCGGCCGCCGCCGAGGGGGTGTTCACCGCGAGGACGATGTCCGCGTCGCCGGTCACCACCCGGCCGCCCACCGAGGTGACGTGCCGGCGGATGTTCTCCGCGAACGGGATGCCCTCCAGCGCGGCGGTCCAGCCCTCGCCGGACACCCCGGCGTACTCCACCCGGTAGGTGGGCGCGGCACCGGCGGCGACGACCCGCGCGACCAGCAGCGCGTTGACCTCGTCGGCGCCGGGGAAGATCTCCACCCGGTCGCCGACGCCGAGCCGCGCCACCAGCGCCTCCAGCTCGACCCGCTCGGCGCGGGCCAGGCCGACCGGCGCGGTGTCGTCCTCGGAGAGCACCAGGTGGCTGATCGTCCCGTCCGCGACCCACTCCACCATCAGCCGGTTGACCTGGTGGTTGCGTGCCCGCGCGGCCAGGTAGTCCTCGACCACGGCGTCGGGGATGCGCGCCCGCACGGCGTCGAGCTGGCCGCGCAGCGACTCCTGGCCCAGGTTGACCACCTGGTCGTACAGCTTGGCCCACTGGACCAGCAGGTCACGGTAGTTGTCCAGGTCGGTGCCGGTGCTGGTGATCGCGAGCCGCTGGATCGTGTCGTGCACCTCGATCACCGCGCCGGACCGGCGTGCGCGCAGCCGCCGGATCGCCTCCAGGTTGCGCAACGCGTCGGCCAGGGCCGGTGCGGCGGTACGTGAGGCGATCAGGCCCCCGTACGCCAGCATGCTCACCGAGATCACGTACCCGTCGACGCCGTCGGTGCCGTCGAGCCAGCGGGCGATGCCGGCACCGTCACCGGGGGTGAAGAAACGGCCCAGCAGGTTCCGCGGCGGCAGCAGCACCTCGGCGTCGGCGCTCGCACCGGTCATCTCCGCGCAGTACGTGTTGACCGGCCGGTCGTCCAGCGGCACCAGCGCCACGCTCGGTCGCCGGCCGGCGGGCCGGGCGAAGGCGGGGCCGCCGAGGGCGACGGTGGCCAGGCCGGCCGCGCCGGTGGCCGCAAGAAGGGTTCTTCTCTTCATCGATGCTCCCTTTTCTCCGGCGCGCTCGCCGCCCGGGGGGTGGCCGGAACCAGCCGGCGGGTGATCCACAGCGGTGAGGTGACGGCGTTGCCCGTCACCACCGCGTGGGCGCCCGCCTCGAAGGCCCGGCTGATCTGCTCCGTGGTCCGGTAGCGCCCTTCGGCGATCACCGGTACGGGCAGCAGCGCGGCGAGTCGCGCCACGAGCCCGAGGTCGGGCCCGTCGATCGGTGGGCCGGCCGGCGTGTAGCCGGACAGCGTGGTGGCGACCGCGTCCGCGCCGGCCTCGACGGCGGCGACGCCCTCGGCCACAGTGGCGACGTCGGCCAGGACCAGCGCGCCGGTCTGGTCGTGCACGGCGCGGACGGTGTCGGCGAAGGTCCGGCCGTCGGGCCGGGGGCGGTCGGTGGCGTCCACCGCGACGACGTGCGACCCGGCCCGCGCCGCTTCGAGGGCGTGCCCGGCGGTCGGGGTGATGAACACGCCCTGCGTGCCGTGCTTGTACAACCCGATCACCGGCACGTCGACGGCGGCGCGTACCGCCCGCACGTCGTCGGGGCCGTTGACCCGGACCGCCACCGCGCCCCCGCGGACGACGGCGGCGGCCACGCGGGCCTGGACGTACGGGTCGCGCATCGGGTCGCCGGGGTCGTCGGGCAGCGGCTGGCAGGACACGACCAGCCCGCCGGCCAGGTCGTCCAGGACACTCACGTGCTTGTTCCTCCGTCGTGGTGGATCGGTGCGGTGGCGAGCCGGGCGGCGCCGACCACCACCGCGTCGGCGCCCAGCGCCGCGGAAAGCAGCGGCACGTGCGCCCAGCCGTCGGGTAGCTCCGCCCGGTAGGCGGCCGTCGCGGCGGGAAGCACTGTGGCGGCGGCGCCGCCGGCGACCACCACCGCGTCCGGGTCGAGCAGGGCGACCAGCCCGGCCAGGGCCGCGCCGAGCGCGGCGCCGGCCCGGTCGACGACCTGCCGGGCGGCCGCGTCACCGGCCGCCGCACGCCGCGCCACCTCCCGGCCGGTGACCGGGTCACCGCCGGTGAGCGCGTACGCGGCGGCCAGGCCGGTGCCGGAGGCGATCGCCTCCAGGTGCCCGTACCGGCCGCAGCCGCAGCGCAGCCGGTGCGCGCCCGGGACCGGCAGGTGCCCGAGCTGGCCGGCCGCGCCCCGGGCGCCGCCCTCGACCCGCCCGTCGTTGACGATCGCGCCGCCCAGCCCGGTGCCGACGGCGGCCAGCAACACGTGCCCCCGGCCCCGTCCGGCGCCGGCCCAGCACTCGCCGAGCGCCGCCGCGGCGACGTCGTTGGTGACGCGCACGGACCGGCCCAGCCGCGCTGCCAGCTCGTCGGCGACCGGGGTGCCGGCCCACCCGGGCAGGCTGTCCGTGGCGTACCGGATGGCGCCGGTCGCCGGGTCGACGGTGCCCGCGGTGCCCACCCCGACCGGCCCGGGGCCGGCGGCGGCGAGCAGCTCCGCGGCCAGGCCGGCGGCGGTGTCCAGCACCGCGGCCGGCCCGCCGCGCGCGGGGGTGGTCGCCTCGCGGCGGTCGAGCACCCGCGCGCCGGGACCGACCAGGGCGACGGCGGTCTTGGTGCCGCCGATGTCGATCCCGACGACCGGCTCGGTCATCCCTTCAGACCGGTGTGCGCGAGGCCCTCGACGAACTGCTTCTGCGCGATGACGAACACCGCCAGCACCGGCAGCGCGGTCATCGACGCCGCCGCGAGCTGCACGTCCCACATCGGACCGCCGTACGCGTCGACGAACTGGGTGAGCGCCTGCGGCAGGGTGAACTTGTCCGGCGAGGAGAGGAACACGATCGGTTCCAGGTACAGGTTCCAGCTGTGCAGGAACGTGAAGATGGCCACCGCGCCGAGCGCGGGCCGGGACAGCGGCAGCGCGATCTTCCAGAACGTGGCGAAGCGTCCCAGCCCGTCGACCCGCGCCGCCTCCTCCAGCTCACCGGGGAGGCTGATGAAGAACTGCCGCATGATGAACGTCGCCAGCACGCTCGGCGCCCCGAAGATCGGCACCAGGATCAGCGGCCAGTGGGTGTCGATCAGGTCGAGCTTGAAGAACATCTGGAACAGCGGCACGATCGTCACCTCGCTCGGGATGAGCAGGCCCGCGAGGACGACCAGGAACAGCACGTTCTGCCCCCGGAACCGGATCCGCGCGAACGCGTACCCGGCCAGCGACGCCACGGCCAGCGTGCCGACGGTGACCAGCAGCGCGATGTAGAGGCTGTTCAGGTACTGCTGCCCGAACGGCTGCAGCTCGAACACCCGCCGGTACGCGTCCAGCCGCGGATCGGTCGGCAGCAGCTGCGGCGGGAAGGAGAAGATGTCCGCCACCGGCTTCAGCGACGAGGTGACCATCCACCAGGTGGGGAACACGAACGGGACGGCGAGGACCATCAGTACGCCGTAGAGCACCAGCTTGGTCCGCCGGGACAGGTCACGATTCATGGAAGACCCACCTCTTGCGCATCTGCCACTGCAGCACCGTCAGCGCGAGCACGATGACGAACAGCAGGATCGACAGCGTCGCGCCGTAGCCGAAGTGATGGAACTGGAAGGCCTGCTGGTAGAGGTAGTAGACGAGCACCGTGGTCGAGGTGCCGGGCCCACCCTGGGTGAGCACCGCGATCTGCGCGAAGACCTGCAGCGAGCCGACCACCGTGATGATCGACGTGAGCATGATCGTCGGGCTGATCAGCGGCACCGTGATCCGCCAGAACTGGCGCATCCGGCTCGCGCCGTCCACCTCGGCGGCCTCGTACAGCTCGGCCGGCACGCCCTGCAGGGCGGCCAGGAACAGCACCATGTTCAGGCCGACGTTCTTGAACACCTGCACGACGATCACCGACAGCATCGCCGTGCCCTCGCCGCGCAGCCAGTTGGGGCCGTCGACGCCGATCGTGTCGAGCAGGCCGTTGATGCCGCCGTTGTCCTGCAACAGGAAGCCCCACACGATGGTCCACGCGACCAGCGAGACCACCACGGGGGAGAAGAACAGGGTGCGGAACACGATGGTCCCGCGCAGCCTCTGGTTGAGCAGGACGGCCAGCAGCAACGCCAGGCCGAGGTTGAACACGACCAGGCCGACCGAGAACAGGCCGGTCGACCGCAGCACCGGGCCCAGGTTGGGGTCGTCGGCCAGCGCGGCGTAGTTGTCGGTGCCGATGTAGTCGAAGCTGCCGGCCAGCACGTTCCACTCGTGCAGGCTGTACCAGACCACGAGGACCAGCGGCAGGATCACGAAGACCACGCTGCCGAGCAGCTGCGGGGTGATGAACAGGTATCCGGTGAGCTGGTCCCGGCGGCGGGTGGTCCAGAACGGCCGGGCCCGGCCCGGGGCGGGCCCGGCAGCAGCCGGGCCCACCCTGGTGTCCGTCTGGGTCATGATCCTCGGCCCTACTTCGCCAGCAGCGGCTGGATCTTGGAGCAGACGCCGTCGAGTACGCCCTTGACGTCCGCGTCCGCCTTCCACAGCGGGTCGAGCGCGGCGCGCACCTGCTGGCTCAGCTCGGCCTGCCCGGAGTGGCTGGGCTTGACGGTGCCGTTGGTGATGCCGTCGATGACGACCTTCTGCAGCTGCTCCGGCTTGAGCTTCGGGTTCGTCTTCGCCAGCGTCTCGGCGGTCAGCTGGGACTGCCGCGGCGGCGGGAAGAACTGGGCCAGCTTCGCCGAGTTGGTGGGGTTGGTGAAGAAGGCCAGGAAGTCGGCGGCCTGCTCGGCGTGCGGGCTCTTCTTCATCACGCCGATGCCGGCCTGGCCGACCACCGCGTACGGGCCCTTCGGGCCGGCCGGCAGCGGGACCAGGTCCCAGTCGAAGCCGTTCTCCTTCAGCAGGGAGGCACGGGAGATCTGGGTGACGGTCATGGCGGCGTCACCGGCGAAGAAGTCGGCGGTCGTGCCCGGACCGGGCAGCGCCTTGCCGGTGAAGATCGCCTTGTGCAGCGTGGTCATCGCCTCGACCATCTCCGGGCTGTTGAACCCGCAGCTGCGGCCGTCCTCGCTCCACGCCTGGGCGCCCCAGCCGGTCCAGAACGTGGCCAGGTTGTCCCAGCCCTTGTAGTCGAAGTCGCGGACCACGAGCCCGGCCTTGCCCGACTTCGCGGCGGTGGCGCCGGCCGCGGCGAGCGCGGTGTCCCAGTTCCACTGCCCGGCCGCGATCAGCTCGGCCGGGGTCTTCTGCCCGGCCTTCTTGAGCATGTCGTTGTTCACGAACACGCCGAACGGCGAGGTCGAGAACGGGTACGCGAAGAGCTTCCCGTCGTTCTGCCAGAGCTTCAGCGTGGCGGGGGACAGGTCGTCGTACTGGTAGCCGTCGGCCTTCTTCAAGGTGTCGTCGAGCGGGCTCAGCGCGCCGGAGGCGACGAAGTCCGGCGCCGAGTTCTCGAAGATCCACGCGAGGTCCGGCGCGTTGCCGCCGGCGATCTGCGTGGTCAGCGTCGTGGTGTAGTTCTCGAACGGCAGCGGGTCGAACTTGATCTCCGCGACGTCCGGGTTGTTCTTGCGGTACTCGTCGGCGATCTCGTTGAACAGCTTGAGGTGCGCCTCGTTCGCCGACCAGACGGTCATCCGCAGGCTCGCCGGACCGTCGTCCTTGGCGTCGCCGCCACCGCCGCAGGCGGTCAGGGCGAGCACACCGGTCATGGTCGCCGCGACCAGGCCGGACAGTCTTCCGTATCTCACTTTCTTCTCCTCACCGGGGGTTCAGTAGCCCGCGATCTGCGGCCAGCGGCATTCCACGCCGGCGGCCGAGATGCGGTCCGTGAATTCGGCCAGCAGGCGGGGGGTGCCGCGGACCGCGCGCGGGGACTCGCCCCGCGCAAGGCAGAAGTCGGCCAGCAGGCCGGCGACCTCACCGACGTTCCACTCGACCGGGTGCAGTCGGTAGCTGCCGTTGGTGATGTGCGTGGTGCCGATGTTCTTGCCGGCCGGCAGCAGGTTCTCCATCCGCTGCGGGATGAGCGCGCCGAGCGGGATCTCGAACGGGCAGGAGCCGACGTCGATGTAGTTGTCGCCGCCGGTCGACGGGTGCAGGTCGATGCGGTACATGCCGACGCCGATCGAGTCGGGGTAGCTCACCGCGCCGTGCTCGCCGCGTACGGCCAGGGAGAGGTCCTGCTCGACCACGGTGTACTCGGCGCGGATGCGGCGCGACTCCCGGATGTAGGGCGCCTGCGCCAGCCCGTCGGGGCTGCCGGTCACGTCGCCGCGCAGCCGCAGCCCCGGGTAGCCGGTGCCGCCGTCGGCGCGGGGCGCCTCGGTCTGCAGCCAGTACAGGACGGAGTACGACAGCTCGCGCGCCTGGGACAGGTGCCAGGACGCGTTCGGCACGTCGATGACCGGGCCCTCGAAGTAGTCGATCATCGGCCAGTTGACGAGCGTGATGTCGCTGCCGTACGCGCCGTCGACGAAGTTGCGCCGCGCCGCGATGCGCCGGAACGTCCACAGGTTGCCGTCGCCCGGGTTGAGCCGCTGGTCGGCGTTGACGCCCAGCGGGTCGTCGTCCGGGTTCGGCGTGAAGCTGCGCTCGACGATCTCCAGCGTGCGCGGGTGCGGCGACCGCCAGGACAGCAGCCGGTCGCCCCAGAAGTCCGGCTTGTAGTCGCGCCAGAAGTCGTAGCCGGCGGGCCGGTCGATGGTGTGGTCGCCGTCGACGTGGTCCAGCGCGAAGCAGACGGACACCGCCTGCATGTTCAGCGGCTGAGCCTCGGCGGGCGCGCTCGGCTCACCGGTCTGCGCCTGCGACTCGAACCCGGTCACGTACTCGGTGCCGGTCAGCGGCAGCAGCTCACCGGTCTCGGTGGCGTCCAGGACGTACGGCGCCTCCACCTCGATCCGCTCGTCGCGGTCCCGATGGGCGAGCGTGACGCCGGTGACCCGGTCGCCGTCGGTCTCGGCCGCGACCGGCCGGTAGGGCTGCAGCACCGTCAGCCGCCCGGACCCCCGGTACGGCGCGAGCATCTGCTCCAGGACCGCGACCGCGACGCGGGGCTCGTGGCAGAGCCGGCTCACCCAGCCGGCACCCGGGTTCAGGTCGGTCCACGCCCGGGACCGCTCGGTCAGCGGGTAGTGGCGGCGGTAGTAGTCGCGGATGCCGTCGCGCAACTCCCGGTAGCTCGCGGTGGCGCCGAACTGCTCGATCCAGGAGTGCTCGTCCGGCGGGACCGCCTGGCTGGTGAGCTGCCCGCCGAGCCAGTCGAACTCCTCGGTCAGGATGACGGACCGGCCGGCACGGGCCGCGGCCAGCGCCGCGGCGACACCGCCCAGTCCGCCCCCGACGACGAGGACGTCCGCACGCATTAGTACCACTTGCTTCCTTCCAGTTGCGCGGCCGGGCGTGTCAGCGCCGGTCGGCCGCCGATCCAGGGACGCCGAGGGTGTCGCCCTCGACGAGTTCGCAGGGCAGGAGCCGTTGCTGGAGGCCGCCGGCGCTGCCGTCGATGACGCCGGTCAGCACCTCGACGGCCTGGCGGCCCATCTCCTCGCGCGGGATGCGGAACCCGGTGAACGTGATGTCGGTGGGCACCGGGACGGTCGGGTCGCCGAGGGTCACGACGGACAGGTCACCGGGCACCGTCAGCCCCTTGCGGCGGGCGGCCGCCTCCAGCGCCACGGCGGTGGCGAAGTCCTCCACGAAGGCGACGGTGCTGCCGTCGGCCCGCAGGTCGTCCACTGTGGCGTCGGCGGTCTCCGCCGTCGCGGTGATCTGGCGGGCGCCGTCCGCGCCGGTCGCGCCGGCGTGGAAACCGCTGCGCCGGTCGTGCGAGGACTCGGCCGAGGTGCCCATGCCCACGTACGTCAGACGCCGGTGTCCCAGTTCCACCGCCCGCTCGGCCAGCCGGTGGACCGCGCTGGCGTAGTCGGCGCCGACGTAGGGCACCGGGCCGCCGGCGTCGTCGCGGCGTCCGACGGCGACGTAGGGGAACCCGTCGCGGTTGAGCCGGAGCAGCTCCGCGCCGTCGATCTCCCGGCCGAGCAGGATGCAGCCGTCGGCCAGCCGCAGCCGGTTGTCCTGGTGGAAGATGCGCCGCCGGCCGTCCACCACCGGGGCGCTGGTGAACAGCAGCAGGTCGCAGCCGACCCGTTCGGCGTACTCCTCGATGCCGAGCAGGAACGGGTGGAAGAAGTCCCGGCTGCCGCTGGGGAAGGCCGGCTCGTAGGTGAAGACGCCGATGATCCGGTTGAACCCGGAGGCGAGGCGGCGGGCGGCCGGATCGGCGGCGTATCCCGTCTCGGCGATGACCTGCAACACCCGGTCCCGTGTCTCCGGCGCGATCCGGACGTCGGCGTCGGTGCGGTTGTTGAGCACCAGCGACACGGTCGCCTGGCTGACGCCGGCCATGCGCGCGATGTCACGCTGGGTGACACGCCTGGGGGGAGGGGTCACGTCGGTCCTTCCACTTCCGCTAATGCGTATTAGCGATCGGGTCGGGATGGAGCCTCTCTGCTCTCCCGGCGTCCTGTCAAGGGGTGGCCGGAAGATTTCCGTTCGATGAACTCCCTGATGTAATGCGGATTAGCAACCGTTTCCGCCGCCGTCCGGCGGTTGTTCGGGCGGAGATCTTGACAAGGGTCGACCGAGCGCGCGACAGTAGGCGAACCTCGGCGCTAATGCGCATTAGCGTGTCGTCGATCGTCCGCGCGGACGATCGACGACTACTGCTTCCCTACTCAGAGTGATGCCGGGTGCGGCCTCTGTCCGCCGCCGTCCCGGGCACTACCGTTCTCATCGGACGGTCGTGGCGCCGTCCGCACGGGGGAGGGGGACAACGTGGGCACCACTGTCGCTCGTCATCTCGCCGGAGCAGTCGCGGCGTGGCTCGTCGTCGTCGCGGAGGCGGTCGCCGGCTACCTCGGCCTGCTGGCGTACGCGCTGGTCACCGGCGCCGACCCGGGCGGCCCGCTGGCCGGACCGCTGCTGGTGCTGATCGCGGCGCTGCTCGGTGTGGCGGCGCTGCCGCTGCTGTTCGCGCCGGCCGTCGCGCTCGGTGCGGCGGCGGGACGGCGGCGGGCCGGTCCGGCGCTCGCGTACGCCGGGCTCGTCGCAGTCGTGCTGGCCGCCGGCTACACCGCCGCGACGGCGGTCGCCACGGACGTGCCCGGCCCTCGGGTGCCGCTGGTGGCCGGGATCGCCGCGCTGCTGGCCCTCCCGCCGACGGCGGCGTACGCGCTCACCGCCCGCGGCGTGGGCTGGACCGCCCGGCTGATCCGGGCCCGGGCGGCCACCGCCCGACCGGTACGCGCCGAGGCGCGCTGACCTACACCTGGATGTCGAAGCGCTGCAGCACCGACGGGGCGACCAGCCCCACCGCGGCCAGGACGGACAGGATTGTCATCGCGGTGCGCAGCACCACCGTCTCGGCCTTGCTGCCGGTACGCAGGGCGATCTTGTTGGGCAGGCCGACCATCGTCCACATCCGGCGTTTGATCGGGATGGGCCACAGGATCGGCACCCCGGCCCGGGTGATCATGTCGCCGAGGATGTGCACGAAACAGCCCACCCCGACCGCGAGCCCGATCATCGGATAGCCCCGGTCGCCGGGCAGGTTGGCGAACGTGAACCAGGCCGCGGCGGCGGACACCAGCGTGACCACCACCCAGCCGGCACGCTCGGCCCACTTGTCGAACAGCCCGCGCAGCGCCAGGCCGATCATGAAGAAGAGGATGCCGACCACCGCCCACTTGCCGTAGTGGGCGCACAGTGCGGTGGTGCCCCAGCCGACGAGCACGGTGAACGGGATGGTGTGGGTCAGCGTGCGGTGCCCGTTGTTGCGGCGCGGGTCCTTGCTCAGCTTGGTGGCGTAGTAGACGCCGAGCGAGATCTTCTCCATCACCTCGGCGACGAAGAGGCTGACCACGCCGAAGGTGCGGGCCACGGTGGCGCCGCCCTGGTTGCGGGTGACCTTCCCGGACAGGTCCAGGTCTGGGAAGAGCGCCCCGCCGGCGCAGACCGCGGTGCCCACCGCCAGGGCCAGCGGTGTCTGGTGGTAGTCCGCGAACTGGGCCATCGCCCAGGAGCCGGTCAGCCACACCGCCGCGCCCGAGAGCGCGTGGGACGGTCCCATCATCTCGGCTCGCCCTTCCCGAAGATCTTGATCCACAAAAACTACGCCACTGTAGTCAGCCCGTGCGACAGCGGGGCATCAGCCGGACGGTCCACTGGGGAAGTGGTGCCCACCGCGCCGCATCAGCCCGCGGTACGGGTGGGCCGGACCGTGCCGAGGCTCGCGCGGATGACGGCGAACTGCTTCGAGGCGGCGGGCCAGTCGGCGTCGGAGGTGGTCCAGCCGAGCGTCCATCCGGCCCGCTCGCCTGGCAGCACGCGCAACGCGCGCATCCGTTCCCCGTACGGCGCGGTCCAGCGGCACTCCCACGCCGCGCCCGGGCCGTCGGACTCCAGCCGGACCTTCTGGTAGTGCGGCAGCCGGCCGGCCGAGGTGAGATCCCGCTCGGACGACTTCAGCCGGCCCACCGGATCACCGCCCGGGTACGGCTCGACGCCCAGGATGCGCCGCGTCTCCGGGTCCTGGAAGCAGGTGGTGTCGCCGGAGCGCAGCTGCAACCAGCCGGCGGGCAGGGCGATCCGGAAGCCGCCGGTGTCGGCGGGCCAGACCCAGCCGGCCGGAACGGTCACCGGCGGGTCGTCCGGTGGTGGTCCCTTGCGGACCGGTGTACCGGCCACGTCGGGCCGGACGCAGGGGAACGGCGGAGGCGGCGCGCCCGGCCCGGGCGGGCGGTCCCACGGGCGGGCGACGGCCTCGGTGGAACTGCCCGCCTGCGGCGGATCGTCGCGGCCACCGGTGATAGCCAGCGCGGTGCCCACCCCGGTCGCCACCGCCAGCAGCACGGCGCCCAGCACGATTCCCCAGCGGTGCAGCGGGTTCCCGTCGCCGGAGGTGAGCGGGGGATCGGCGGGGCGGGGGACACCGGCGGGCCGGGGCGGGGCCGGGTGAACGGCGCCGCTGTCGACCGGCCCGCTGTGGGCGACCGGTGGAGGCTTGCCTACCGGCGCGGCGCCGGGGCCGACGATGTGCACCGGGCTGAGGGCGTCGGCGCGGGGCGCCGACTCGGGGCCGCCCGGGCTGCCCGGGTCGACGAAGCTGGTGAGGACGGTGGGGCCGAGGCTGATCGGGGCCGGGCGGGCCGGCCCGCCCCGGGACGGTTCCGCGGTCGCGGCCTGCTCCGGTTCGGCCGCCTGGCCGCGTTCCGGTTCACCGGGCCGGGCGCTCGTCGGTGGTGCCGCGCGACCCACAGCGGCCGCGCGGCCGACCGCACCCGAGCCGCCGTCCCCGGCCGGGCCACCGGCGGGCGGACCGCCCGCCGCGGAGGGCCCACCGACCGTCCTCGGGCCTCCGACCACCTGCGAACCGCCGCCCGGGCCGGCCGCGCCCGCGCCGACGACCGTGCCTCCGACAGCCCCTCCGACCGCTCCCGAGCCGCCGACCGCTCCCGAGCCGCCGTTCGCGTCCGGACGGAGGTTTCCCTCCGCACGGCCGATCGGCGCCGACGAACCGGCCGCGTCCGTGCGCCCGAGCGCTCCCGAGCGGCCGGCCGGGGACGCCGGACCGCCGATGTCCGCGCGGGCGGCCGGGACCGAACGGGCGCCCGCACCGGCCGGACCGGAGGCGTCGGCCGCCTCGCCGCTCGGTGGCGCGCGGTCGCCCTCGGCGGGCGGGGCCCACTCGCTGCGCTTCGCCGCCCGGCTCCACGCGCGGGCGGCGGCGGCCGGTGGCATCAGGTCCGGGTAGATGCCACCCGGGGCCGCCGGGTTCCCCGGTGACCCCGGCTCGTCACCCGCCGCGTCGGCCTCGCGTCCGCCGGCCGGCCGCTCGGCCGGCGCGGCGCCGGCGCGGCCCGCCGACCCGGCGGCCTCCGCGTCGGCCTCCGACACCGCGGCGACGCCGAGCAGGCGGGCCGTCTCGCGGTGCCCCAGGCGGGTACGCGGATCGCGCCGCAGCAGCCCGGTCAGCACCGGCGTCAGCGGGCCGGCGTGCGGAGCCGGGTCGGGCGGCCGGGTGGCGAGCGCGGCGAGCGTGGCCATCGCGGTGCTGCGGGCGTACGGGGAGCGGCCCTCCACCGCGGCGTGCAGCGTGGCGCCGAGCGACCACATGTCCGCCTCGACGCTCGACACGCCGTCGGCGGCCCGCTCCGGGGCCACGTACTGGGGGGAGCCGAGGACCAGGCCGGGCCGGGTCATCGCGCCGTCGCCGCCCTGGAACACGGCCAGCCCGAAGTCGGTGAGCAGCACCCGCCCGTCCCGGGCCAGCAGCACGTTCGCGGGCTTCACGTCCCGGTGCAGCACCCCGGCGTCGTGCGCGGCGCGCAGCGCGGCGAGCACCGACAGGCCGATCTCGGCGGCCCGGCCGGGCGGCAGCGGCCCGTCGGTCTCGATGATCTCCTGGAGCGAGCGCGACGGGACGTACTCCATGATCAGCCAGGGTTCGCCCTGGACCCGGACCACGTCGTAGACCCGCACCACGTTGGGGTGGTTGAGCCGCGCGGACGTCCGTGCCTCGCGCAGCGTACGGGCGCGCAGCTCGTCCTGCTCGTTCTCGGCGAGCCAGTTCGGCGGCACGACCTGCTTCACCGCGACCTCGCGCTGCAGCTCCTCGTCGCGCGCCCGCCAGACCTGGCCCATCCCGCCGCGGCCGACCAGTTCGAGCAGGCGGTACCGCCCCGCGATCAATACCTCCCGCACCGCACTCCTCACCGCTGGTCAGTGGTCCACAATAGCCAACGGATCGGACGGTACCTATCGCATGTCAGTGCGTCATGCCCCTAACTTGCGGCGCCGGCGAGCAGGTTCCCCTCCGGGACGGTGATCGGGGACCGGTCGCCGGCCAGCAGGGCGGTGGCCCGGCGGGCCTGGAACGTGTCGTGGTCGCGGCGGGCGGTGGCATAGGCGGCGGCGGTGCGGGCGGCGATCGCCGACCAGGTGTAGCGCCGGCTGACCATGCTGCGCGCCTTGCGCGCCACCCGCCGGGCGAACACCTCGTCGCCGAGCAGCCGGTCGACGGCACCGGCCAGCGCGTCCGGGTCGCCGTGCGGGAACGTCACACCGGTGACCCCGGGCTCGACGATCTCCGCCAGCCCGCCGGTACGCGCGACCGCGAGCGGCGCTCCGGCGGCCGCCGCCTCCAGCGCGATCATGCCGAACGGCTCGTAGAGGCTGGGGATCACCGTGGCGTCGGTGGCGGCGAGCACCGCGGGCAGTTGAGTGGCGTCCATGAAGCCGGCGAACCGGACCGTGTCCCCGAGGTGCAGCCGCCGCGCCTGGTCGACCAGCTCGTCCCGGTACGGCCCGTCTCCGGCGATCACCACCCGCAGGCCGGGGTGCCGCCTCGCCAGGTGCGGCACGGCGTGCACCAGGTGCTGCACGCCCTTCTCGTAGACCAGGCGGCCGGCGTACCCGACGAGCGGCCCGCCCGCGGCGAAGCGTGCCCGGGCGGAGGCGACCGCGTGCGGCCGCGCCCGCCAGGCCCGGTCGTCGACGCCGTTGGCGACCACGTCGATGCGCCCGGACGGTACGCCGAACAGCCGGGCCACCTGGTCGCGCATGTACCCGGAGCAGGCGATCACCCGGCCGGAGGCGTTGCTCAGCCAGTGCTCGACACCGTGGATGGTGCGGTTCATCTCCTCCGGCAGCCAGCCCTGGTGCCGGCCCGCCTCGGTGGCGTGGATGGTGGTCACCAGCGGCACGTCCAGGTGCTCGGCCAACGTGACGGCGGTGTGCGCGACCAGCCAGTCGTGGGCGTGGATCACGTCGTAGGTGCCGGACGCGGCGGCGCGCAGCGCGGCCCGGGTCAGCGTGTGGTTGAACGCCATCGTCCAGGCCAGCAGCGAACCGGTGGCCAGCGGGAACCGGACCGGATCCTCGGCGGCGCGGACGACGCGCACGCCGTCGGCGTACTCCTCCAGGGGAGCGCCCTCGGCGTGGCGGGTGACGACTGTGACCTCGTGCCCGGCGGCGGCAAGCGCCACTGACAGCGCGTGGACGTGGCGGCCGAGGCCACCGACGAGCACCGGCGGGTACTCCCAGGAGAGCAGCAGCACCCGCAGGCGCCGGGCGGGCTGGATGTCGATCACTTCGGCGTCAGCTGACACGCGGCCCCCTTTGAGTTGTGGCGTCCCCACCCCGGCGGCGTCGCCGCGGTGTCCGGTGGGGTCGGCACCCATCCTGCCGAGGGGTCGATAACCGGCGGCGACGCGCCGGTTGCCGGTCTGTAACGCGTTACCGGCGCGTCCGCCGCGCGCGCAGCAGCTCGGCCACCGACCACGCCTGGAAGGGGCAGCCGGTGGCCGCGTGCGGCGCCGCGCCGTCGGCGGTCTCGCTGACCGAGCCCAGGCCGTCCTCGGCGAGGTGGCCCACCAGACCCACGAGCAGGTCGTCGGTGGGCAGCCCGGCCCGGCGGTACGCGTCCAGCAGCGGCCCGGTCAGCCACGGCCAGACGGTGCCCTGGTGGTACGCGGAGTCCCGCTCGGCGGGCCCGCCCCGGTGCCGGCCGGTCCAGCCGGGGGAGTCCGGGGCGAGGCTGCGCGGCCCGAGCGGGGTGAACAGCGCCTCGGTGATCCGGCGCAGCGCGGCCTCGTCCGGCTCCAGCGGCGCGTGCGGCAGCGACCAGGCGAGCAGCTGGTTGGGGCGCAACAGGTCGTCGTCGTGGTGTGCGGCCCCGCCCAGCGGGTACGCGGGCGCCGGCGCGTCCACCACGTCGTACAGCCAGCCGGCCGGGGCGGGGAAGCGCTCCCGGAACGCGGCGGTGGCCCGGTGGTGCAGGGCGTGCAGCGCGGCGGCGTCGCGTCCGGCCAGCTCGGTCAGCTCGGCGAGCCCGGCCAGCCCGTTGATCCACAGCGCGTTCACCTCGACCGGCTTGCCGGTACGCGGGGTCACCGGTACCCCGTACACCCGGGCGTCCATCCAGGTGAGCGCCACGTCCGGCGGGCCGCCCTGGGCCAGCAGCCCGTCGGCCGGGTCGACGCCGATGCCGTACCGGGTGCCCGCGACGTGCGCCTCGACCACGCCGTGCAGCGCGGGCAGCAGCTCGTCGCCCAGGTCGGTGTCGCCGGTGACGGTGACGTGCCGGTGCACCGCGTGCAGGAACCACAGCGTCGCGTCGACGGTGTTGTACTCGACCCGGCCGGTGTCGGCCGTGTTCGCCAGCATGCCCTCGTTCAGCGTGGCCGCGTACGCCCGCAGCAGGTCCCGGCCCTCGTCGGCCCGGTTCGTGCACAGGAACAGCCCCTCGTAGGAGATCATCGTGTCCCGCGACCAGGCCCCGAACCAGGGGTAGCCGGCGACCACGTCCGGGCCGGTGGCGGTGCGTACCACGAACGCGTCGGCGGCGAGCGCGAGCGTCGCCTCGACCGCGTCGCCGGGTTTCGCCGCCGCCACCACCGCGCGGCTGCGCCGCCGGGCCGCCTCGACCACGGCGGTCGCCGGCGGCGGCTCCTCGGCCAGGTCGTCCGCCCAGGCCAGCACCGACACGGTCGCGCCCGGCTCGTCGAGCGCGCCGGTGAACCGGCCCGCGTACCAGAGGTCCTCGTCCGGGTGCAGGCCGCGCTCGGCCTCGGTCCGGTGGCGGACCCCGTGCCACCACTGCCCTTCCGGGGTCCAGTCCGGTCCGGCCAGGCGGTACGCGCCGTCGACCACCGCGCCGCCGGCCGCCGGTTCCAGGCGGGGTGCGGGGCCGTCGGCGCGCCGCTCGCCGTGCGCGTCGCGCCAGGTGCAGGCCGCGGCCAGGTCCAGCCGCACCGGGCCGCCGGAGATCAGCCGGTGCACCACAGCGACGCAGGAGCGGCCGTACGTCATGGCGATCTCCCGCTCGATCACCACGTCGCCGACGCGCCACCGCCAGCGCGGCACCCCGTCGGCCAGGTCGAAGTGCTCCAGCAGCTCGAAGCCACGCGGGTCGACCACGCCCGAGGACCACTCGTGCGCGCCGAGGCGGACCTGCCGCCCGGACGGCAGCGTCACCGCCGGGTCGAGGCTCACGAGTCCCACCTTGCGGGACGCCGGCGTGTCATCGGCCACCACGAGCAGCCCGTGATACCGGCGGGTACGCAGCCCGGCAACGGTGCCCATCGCGTACCCGCCGCGCCCGTCCGTGACCAGCCATTCCCGCGCGGTGGCGGCGGACAGCTCGCCGCAGACCCGCGGCCCGAAACGGATGTCGATCAACTTTCCTCCACCGGCAGCGAGGTGTGACATGCCACGGCGACAATGGCCGCTGTGGAGAAGTACCCCGGTGGCGTCGAAGATGTGCCAGTGATCACCGACCGGTCGACCTCCGCGTCCCCCGACCCCGAGCGGCACCGGCTCGCCCAGGCCGACGCCGGGGAGCAGGACTGGCGCGCATGGGGCCCCTATCTGTCCGAGCGGGCGTGGGGGACCGTCCGGGAGGACTACAGCGAACACGGCACGGCGTGGGACTACTTCCCCCACGACCACGCGCGGTCCCGAGCGTACCGGTGGAACGAGGACGGCATGGCCGGCGTCTGCGACGACCGGCAGACGTTCTGCTTCGCCCTCGCGCTGTGGAACGGGCGCGACCCGATCCTCAAGGAGCGGATGTTCGGCCTCGGCGGCGACGGCGGCAACCACGGGGAGGACGTCAAGGAGTACTGGTGGTACCTCGACAGCACCCCGACGCACTCCTTCATGCGCTGGCGCTACCACTACCCGCAGGCCGCCTTCCCGTACGACGAGCTGGTCGCGGTGAACGCGCTGCGCGGCCGGGACGACACCGAGTACGAGCTGGTCGACACCGGCATCTTCGACGACGACAGGTACTGGGCGGTGACAGTCGACTACGCCAAGGCGTCACCGGTCGACATGTGCGTGCTGGTCACCGTGGCGAACCGGGGCGCCGAGGACGCGACACTGCACGTGCTGCCCACGCTGTGGTTCCGCAACACCTGGGCGTGGGGCCTGCCCGGCACCGACCGGATGCCGAAGCTGACCGGCGAGGAGGCCGGGGCGCAGGGCGGCGCCCGGCTCGTCGGTGACCACTGGGTGCTCGGCCAGATCCTGCTGGAGGGCGACGGCGACCCGGTGCCGCTGCTGTGCGACAACGAGACGAACGCCGAGCGGCTGTGGGGGCTGCCGGGGCGGTCGGCGTACCCGAAGGACGGCATCAACGACCACGTCGTGGCCGGCGCCGCCACCGTCAACCCCGACCGCACCGGCACCAAGGGCGCGCTGCACTACGTGCTGGACGTGCCGGCCGGCGAGCAGCGGCAGATCCGGCTGCGGCTGACCCGTACCGCGCCGCCGCCGGCCGCCGCGCCGCCCGCCCCGGCCGACCTGGGCGACGGGTTCGACACCGTGCTGTGGGCGCGCCGGGCCGAGGCGAACCGGTTCTTCGACACCGTCATCCCGGCCGCCGCCACCGCCGACGAGGCGCTGGTGGCCCGCCAGGCCATCGCCGGGCTGATGTGGGGCAAGCAGTTCTACCACTTCGACGTCGAACGGTGGCTGGCCGGCGACCCCGGCTCCGCGCCGCCGCCGGCCGGCCGCCGGCACGGGCGCAACAGCGCCTGGTGGCACATGAACAGCTTCGACGTGATCTCCATGCCGGACCCGTGGGAGTACCCCTGGTACGCGGCCTGGGACCTCGCCTTCCACTGCGTCACCATCGCCCGGGTCGACCCGGGCTTCGCCAAGGAGCAGATCCTCCTGCTGCTGCGCGAGTGGTACCTGCACCCCAACGGGCAGATCCCGGCGTACGAGTGGGCGTTCGGGGACGTGAACCCGCCGGTGCACGCCTGGGCGGCGCTGAAGGTCTTCGAGATCGACGGCTCGCGCGACCACGAGTTCCTCGCCCGGGTGATGCACAAGCTGCTGCTCAACTTCACCTGGTGGGTCAACCGCAAGGACACCGGCGGCAACAACGTCTTCGAGGGCGGCTTCCTCGGGCTGGACAACGTCGGCCCGTTCGACCGCTCGGCCGCGCTCCCAGTGGCCGGGGTGCTGGAGCAGTCCGACGGCACCGGCTGGATGGCCATGTACGCGCTCAACCTGCTCGACATCGCGATCGTGCTGGCCGAGCACGACCGCGCGTACGTGGACACCGCCACCAAGTTCTTCGAGCACTTCGCGTACATCGCCGCCGCCGCGTACCACCAGGGGCTCTGGGACGCCGAGGACGCGTTCTTCTACGACGTGCTGCGGCTTGCCGACGGCACGAAGGTGCCGCTGAAGGTGCGCTCGGTGGTCGGGCTGCTGCCGCTGGCAGCGGTCACCCGGCTGACCGCCCGGACCATGCGCCGCCTGCCCGAGCTGGGCGCCCGGCTGCGCTGGTTCCTCACCAACCGCCCGGAGTACGCCGAGGTGATCGGCGCCCGCCGGCTCGGTCCGGACGGCCGCCAGCAGCGGCTGCTGTCGATGGTCGCCCCGGACCAGGTGGTACGGCTGCTGGCCCGGATGCTCGACACCGACGAGTTCCTCTCCGAGTACGGGCTGCGCACGCTGTCCCGGGCCCACCTGGACAAGCCGTTCACGGTCACGCTCGGCGGGCAGGAGTTCAGCGTCGGCTACGAGCCGGCCGAGTCGACCAGCGGCCTGTTCGGCGGCAACTCCAACTGGCGCGGCCCGATCTGGATGCCGACGAACTTCCTGCTGATCAGCGCGCTGCGCGACTACGCCGCGTTCTTCGGCGACGACCTCCAGGTCGAGTACCCGACCCGGTCCGGGGTGAAGCGCACCCTCGACGAGATCGCCGACGACCTGTCCGCGCGGCTGATCTCGCTGTTCACCCGCGACGGGTGGGGACGGCGACCGATCTACGGGGCCGCGCAGCTGTTCCAGACCCACCCGGACTGGCGCGACCTGATCTGCTTCCCGGAGTACTTCCACGGCGACAACGGCGCCGGCCTGGGCGCCTGGCACCAGACGGGCTGGACCGCGCTGGTCGCCGACCTGATCCTCACCCTGCGCCGCTGACGCGGCCGATCCTCACCGTGCGCCGCTGACGTGCGGGGCGCGGCGGGGGTACCGCCGCGCCCCGTACGCTCACGGCAGCGGCAGGAACGCCAGCCGGGCGTGGTACTCCCCGGCCACCGTCACCGTGTCGCTGCCGATCCACAGGCCGCGGTCGGTGGCGTACAGCTCCTGGGTGCCGACGCCCCGGTCCTTCGTCGGATTCCACGGCAGCGCCTTGCCGGTGGTCGGGTGGATCGCCCCGATGCCCGGCCGCGGCACCGCGCCCGGACCGGCCGAGTTGCGGCCCAGCGGGTTGTCCAGCCAGCGCTGATGGCCGCCGACGTAGACCGCCGCGCCGGTCACCGCCACCGACAGCAGCGTGTCGCCGCCGGTGTAGTTGGCCCAGGTCGGCTGCTTGCCGCCGGTGGCCGTACCGAACTCGAACCGCGCCGCGGTGTCGCAGAGCGTGCCCGGGAACGGGCCGCCGGTGGTGACCGCCGCGAACCAGGTGCCGTCCGGCGAGATGTCGACGCCGCGCATGTAGACCGGCATCGTCCGCGCGCACTGCGGCTGGTAGCGGTCGGTGGCCCAGCCGGAGAGCGTGGCACCGGCCGCGCTCAGGTCGGCGACGGCGATCTGGTGCCGCGCCACGCCCGCGACGCTGCTGAAGCCGCCCACGAACACCAGCCGCCGGCCGTCGGCGGAGACGTCCAGCGCCTCGACCTTCACCGGCGCGGTGGCACCGGAGGTGGTCGTGCGCGGACCGGCCAGGTTCAGGTTGACCGACGCGTCGGCCGCCCCGGTGGTGGCGTTCACCGCCGCGAGGGCGCGCCGGGTCACCCCGCCGACGGTCTGGAACGCGCCGCCGACGATCAGCCGGTTACCGACCAGGCGCATGTCGTTCACCTGGTTGTTCAGCGCCGGCGTGGTGAACCCGGCGACCCGGGCGCCGGTGGCCGCGTCGATCCGGGCCAGCCGGGACGCGGCGGTGCCGTTGACAGTGGTGAACGCGCCGCCGATGTAGAGCGAGCGGCCGTCCGGCGCGGCGGCGAGCGCCTTGACCGCGCCGTTGACCTGTGGCCGGAACGTGGTGTCGATCCGGCCGGTGGTCGCGTCCAGCGCCACCAGCCGGGGCATCGCCAGCTGGGCCGTCTGGCCGGCGTTGCGCACCTTGCTGAACGTGCCGGCGACGTACACGCGGTTGCCGATCTGGAGGATGCGGTGGACGGTGCCGTCCAGCGCGTGCGGCGTCCAGTCGACCGGGTTGGTGCCGACCACTGTGGTGTGTGCGGCGTTGACGGCAAGTGCCGGGGCTCCCGGCAGCGCCGCGCCCGCGACGGCGAGCGTCGCGGCCACCGCGACGGCGGCGCGCCGCCGGCGCCGGCGTCCAGGTGGATGATCGGGTGAGATCGTCATGGCCGAAGCATGCCGTCCGACCAGGGATTCCGCAGTCGGGTAGCCGCCGGTAACCGGCGGCCGACCGGATAATCCGCGTGGCCCGTCCGGCGACCGGGCAGTACGGTGTGCGGGGTCCGCGAGGGGGAGGGGAACGCAATGCCGTCGCGCCGGGACGCCGCCGTGCTGGTCTTCGACGCCGACGACACGCTCTGGGAGAACAACGTCCTGTTCGAGCGCGTCATCGACGACTTCCTCACCTGGCTGGACCACCCCACGCTGGACCGGGCCCGGATCCGCGCGGTGCTCGACGACATCGAGCGCGCCAACGCCGTCGCGCACGGCTACGGCAGCAAGGTCTTCCTGCGCAGTCTCGGCGAGTGCCTGGAGAAGCTGCGCGAGCGTCCGGCCACCGCGCGGGAGCGCGCCGAGATCGAGCAGCTCGCGGCGGCGCTGGTCGGGCACCAGGTGGAGCTGATGCCGGGCGTGGCCGAGACGCTCGACGACCTGGCAGGCCGGCACGAGCTGCTGCTGCTGACCAAGGGTGAGCGCGAGGAGCAGCAGCGCAAGCTGGACGCCTGCGGGCTGCTGCACCACTTCCGGGCCGCGCACATCGTCCCGGAGAAGGACGCGAACACCTACCGCTGGCTGGCCCGAGAGCACGCCTTCGACCCGGCGGCCGCCTGGATGATCGGCAACTCGCCGCGCTCGGACATCCTGCCCGCCCGGGCCGCCGGGATGAACGCGGTCTTCATCCCGAACGAGAACACCTGGGTCCTGGAACACGACGAGCTGGACCCGTCCGACCAGCGGGTGATCCGGCTGGCCGCGTTCCCCGACCTGGTCCATCACTTCTGAGCGGGCCGGTAACGTCCGGGACGTGCCGCTGACCTTCCCGTCGCACCTGGCGCCGGTGCTGCCGCTGAAACGGTGGCGGCCGGGCTGGTTCGACGGGGTGGCGCTGTGCACCGGCGCGGTGGCGCCGGACGTCGGGTACCTGGTCACCGGCACGCCGCTGGCCCTGAACCTGCGGACGCACACGCTCGGCGGACTGCTCTGGTGGTGCCTGCCGGTCGCCCTCGTGTACGCCTGGGTGGTGCGCCGCGTGGTCGCCGGCATCGCGGTGCACCTGCCCGGGCAGCGGTTGTTCGGCTGGCCCTGGTACGTGACGCTGGCCCGGGTGCGTCACCCCTGGCAGGTGACCGTGTGCTCGGCGCTGATCGGCGCATTCAGTCACGTGGCGTGGGACCGGCTCAGTCACAGCGAGCGACTGCCCCGGCTGCTCGGCGTCGCCGACTTCCGCGCGCTGACCGGCGTCTACTGGTTCCAGTTCGCGGATGTGGTCGCCGGCCTCGGCGGCGGACTGCTGGTGGTCGTCCTGGCCGTGCACGAGGCCCGCCGCGGCCTGCGGGCGGGCGGCGTACCCGTATCCGCGCCGGAGGCGAACCCGAACGTGTTCTGGCGGGTGGCGCTGGCGGTCACCGGGCTCGGCGCGCTGCTGATGCCCGCGCTGCCGGCCGCCGGCGTCCCCGCCCCGGCGGGCGTACGGGTGCTGCACGTGGCCGCGCTGGCGCTCGTCGCCGGTGCCGTCGCGGCCCGGACCGTGCCGCCGCGGCAGGCCGGGCGCAGTCCGCGTCTCGAAGTCGAACAGCGCGAAACCGGGTGACCCCGTTACGCCGACATGCCGCAATTCGGCATAGACATCAATCACAAGTGTGGTCGCCGGTCATCGCTTGTCCGGCCTGCGCGGACGCGCCTAACCTGAGCCCGCGCCCACGTCTCGTCGGGGTGAGACGGGGGCGCACCGGAGTCCGGTGGTAAGAGCACCGTGGAGCTGAGTGCGGGCATACGGCTCGCCGCGCGGAGCCCGGCGGAAGGCGTCGTGCCACGCCTGCCGGGTTCCCGTGGCGCAGACCGCTACCGAACCGGACGGCCGGGGTCAGGACCGGGGAGTTGCGGACCCGGTCCTGACCCGTCCGGCCCCATTTACTGCCTGGCGGATTCCGGGTGGGACGCCTCTGGTGCGTGAGCCGGTCACGGAGCGACACTGAGTCATGACTCCTCAGCGCGCACCGCTGCTCGCCGGTCTGGTCGTGCTGCTCGCGGCGGCCTGCACGGCGACCGGCCACGACGGTGCGTCCACGGCGCCCACCCCGACCGTCGCGGCGGCGTCCGCGCCGGCCGCCACCGGGACGCCGGAGGCCACGCCCACCCCGCCGGTGCCCACCGAGGCCGAGCCGGTCGCCGGGTCCTGGCACGCCACCTGGGGCTGGGCGGTGCCCGGCGGCCCGGTCCGGGTGGCCCATCGGGTACGGGTGCCGGTCGCCCCGCCGCCCGGGGAACCGCTGCCCGTCCTGGTGGCGATCGACGTCGGCGACCACCCGGTGGAGGGGTTCAGCCGGATCACGTTCGCCTTCCGCGGACCCACACCGTCCTATGAGGTCGCCTACGTGCCGCAGGTGGTGACCGAGGGGCGCGGGGCGCCGGTCACGCTACCCGGCACCGCGTACCTGTCGGTGCGGTTCGACCCGGCCCAGGCGCACGACGCCCGCGGCGGCGGGACGGCGGACCTGCCACCGGCGGCGATCCGCTTCCCGACGCTGCGCGGATGGGCGGTGGCCGGTGACTACGAGGGACACCTCAGCTTCGGGCTCGGCCTGCGACCGCCCGACGGCGGCCGGCTCCCGGTGCGGCTGGGGGAGGCCGACCGCCCGGACGGCACCCACGTCGTCTCGGTCGACGTCCGGCGGAGCTGACGCGGGCCTTCGTCAGCGGTCGATGACCCTGTTGTCCTCGTCGATGCCGTGGGTGCGCCAGTAGACGTCCCACTCGTCGTCGACGTACTTCGGCACCTTGCCGTCCGGGTAGCGCACGTACGGCGGGGACGGCTCCTGGCCGTCCGGCACGCAGGAACTGCCGCCCTGCGGGCCGACCGCGATCACCGGGTACTCGTCGCTGCCGCAGATGCTCTGCCGCAGGGAACACCCGGTGGTCGCCATCAGCCCGGTCAGTCCGAGCACGGCAAGAACGATCATGATTCGAGTTCGCACGGGGAGAATTCTCGCCGCCCCGGGCGGACCCGCCATCGGTACGCGTACTCAATTCCGGGTTGGCCCGGGGCTCAGGTCAGCTCGCCCCGCACGATCGCCACCGCCACCCGGCAGAACTCGTCCATGTCCGGCTGGAAGCCGGCCGCGATGTCCGGGTGCAGGCCGGAGCGGGTCTCGTCGAGCAACCGACGGCAGACGTCCTCCACCGGCTCGCCGGCGTAACCGGCGCGGACCCGGTCGGCGGCCGCCTGCAGGGCCGACGTCAGCTGATCCTCCAGCGGGCCGCGCAGCTTCTGCTGCACCGGGTCGAGCCCGCTCGGGTCGAGCGTGACATGTGGCTCCGACATCGGCACTCCCTTCGTCGGCGTCCGCGGTACCCCACCGCGGACGTCGGTCAAACCATCGTCGGTACGGCCGACACCCGGACCAGATACGAGAACTCCTCCGCCGGCTCCTCGACGTACGACAGCCGGCGGATCTGCCGGTCGTCGGACCAGAGCGCGACGTCGACCAGCACCCCGAGGTGGGCGAGGCCGATGGAGGAGACCCGCTTCTTGTCCTGGAGCACCGCGCACACGCCGCCCAGCAGCGTGCTGGCGTCGGAGGTGCGGTGCCCGGGCGGACAGCGCAGGGTCAGGTCCACCTCGACCGGACCGGTCAGCGGGGTCCACCCGGTGCGCTGGGCCGCCGTGCAGGCGGCCTGGAGCAGGGTGCGGACCCTCGTCGCCTGCCGGTGCCCGGCGGCGAAGATGGACAAGGCCTCGGTCTTGACCGGGGGCAGGCCGCTCACCTCGAACGTCAGGGCGAGAGCGCGGGTGTCCTGCACGACGGCACCTCCTCGGGGGAATCCTGCCCAACCGGGGAACGCGCGCACGGCACTTCCCGTCAGAACCAACCGATCGGGCGGGCGATGGGGGACGGCCGGAGGCGCATCGGCGTCGACGGCGACGCGCCGGCTACGGAGCCAGCCCCACGCTAGTGCAGACCGCTGACGCTGGGTAGCCTCCCCGTTTCACTACGTGGGACGAGCTGTCGGTCGTCCCGGCCGGTTCGTGCTGTCGCCGTCACATGTCCGTGATGTTTCGCTCCGTCGCAGGTCGGGCACGTTCAGCCGCACGACACGCCCGGGGCGTCGGGCGATCGGGCCGATGCCCCGGTCGTATCGCCGTGCACCGGGGCACGGGTCACCCCCCGGTTCTTCGCCGAAGAGAGGGGGAGGGTGATGACGACAGTCCCCGACACGGCCGCACGGCGGCCGGCCGGACGCGCGGCGGCGGCAGCCGCCGCGCTGGCGTTGGTGGCCCCGCTGGCCGCCTGCGGATCCGGCGGCGACGGCGGCGTCCCCACGATCAACCTGTACTACCCGCCGGAGCAGAACCTGCAGAAGGTCGTCGACACCTGCAACACGCAGGCGCAGGGGCGGTACCGGATCGACTACCGGGTGCTGCCGCGCGAGGCCGACGAGCAGCGGGTGCAGATGGTGCGCCGCCTCGCCGCGCAGGACAGCGGGATGGACGTGCTCGGCCTGGACGTCACGTGGACGCAGGAGTTCGCCAGCGCGAAGTGGATCCGGGAGTGGACCGGCCAGGACAAGGCCGAGGTCGAGCAGGGCACGCTGGCCGGCCCGCTGGACACCGCCCGGTACGAGGACGAGCTCTACGCCGCGCCCAAGAACACCAACGTGCAGCTGCTCTGGTACCGGTCCGACCTGGTGTCGCAGCCGCCGAAGACCTGGGACGAGATGATCTCGGCCGCCCAGCAGCTCAAGGAGCAGGGCAAGCCGTACCAGGTGCTGACCATGGGCGCCCAGTACGAGGGCCTGGTGGTGCTCTACAACACGCTCGCCGAGAGCGCCGGCGGCAAGATCCTCAGCGACGACGGCAAGAAGGCGGAGATGGACGCCGGCGCGGTCCGCGCGCTCGACCAGCTCCAGAAGTTCGCCACGTCGGGCGTGACCTCGCCGTCGTTCAGCAACGCGCTGGAGGACCCGGTGCGGCTGGAGTTCCAGTCCGGCAAGGGCGCGTTCCAGGTGAACTGGCCGTTCGTCTATCCGGCGCTCCAGGAGGCCAACCCCGATCTGGCGAAGAACGTGAAGTGGGCCCGGGTGCCGGGCATCGACCCGGGCACCCCCAGCAAGGTCACCATCGGCGGGGTCAACCTGGCGGTCAGCACCTACTCGAAGCACCCGGAGGAGTCGTTCGAGGCGGCCCGCTGCCTGCGTAATGCCGAGAACCAGAAGTTCTCCGCCGTCAACGACGGCGTACCGCCCACCATCGAGGCCGTCTACGACGACCCGGAGATGACCGAGGCGTACCCGATGAAGGAGACCATCCTGGAGGAGCTGAAGGAGCCGGCGGTGCGGCCGCTGACCCCTGCCTACCAGAGCATCTCCACGGTGATGTCGGCGATCCTGTCGCCGCCGTCGGCGATCCGGCCCGAGCAGACCGCCGACGAGCTGCGCAAGGCGATCTCCGACGCGCTGGAGTCCAAGGGGGTTCTGCCATGAGCGTGAACGCCACCCCGGCCGGCGCGCAGGCCGCCGCCGAGGCCGAGGCCGAGCAGCCCGGCGGACGGCACGCCGCCGTACCGGAGCAGCGGTCCCGGCGCGGCTCCCGCGCCCCGCTGAGTGACAACAAGCGTGCCGAGCGGCGCCTCGGCCTGCTGCTGTGCGCGCCGGCCGCGCTGGTCATGGTGCTGGTCACCGCGTACCCGATCCTGTACTCGGTCTGGCTGTCACTGCAGCGCTTCGACCTGCGCTTCCCCGGCGAGCGGCAGTTCGTCGGGCTGGAGAACTACGTCACGGTGCTGACGAACGACTTCTGGTGGACCGCGTTCGGGGTGACCGCGCTGATCACCGTGGTCACCGTCGCGGTCGAGCTGGTGCTCGGCATGGGCCTGGCGCTGATCATGCACCGGACGCTCGTCGGCCGCGGCATCGTCCGCACCGCCGCGCTGATCCCGTACGGCATCGTCACGGTGGTCGCCGCGTTCTCCTGGCGGTACGCCTGGACGCCCGGCACCGGCTACCTGGCGAACCTGTTCGACGGCAGCGCCCCGCTGACCGAGCGGGCCAGCTCGCTGGCGATCATCATGCTGGCGGAGATCTGGAAGACCACCCCGTTCATGGCGCTGCTGCTGATGGCCGGGCTTGCGCTGGTGCCGGAGGACCTGCTCAAGGCGGCCTCCACCGACGGCGCGACGGCCTGGCAGCGGTTCACCAAGGTGATGCTGCCGGTGATGAAGCCGGCCATCCTGGTCGCGCTGCTGTTCCGCACGCTCGACGCGTTCCGGGTCTTCGACAACATCTTCGTGCTCACCAACGGCGGCAACGAGACGTCGTCGGTGTCGATGCTCGCCTACAACAACCTGATCCGGGGCCTGAACCTCGGCATCGGCTCCACGATGTCGGTGCTGATCTTCATCACCGTGGCGATCATCGCCTTCGTGTTCGTGAAGCTGTTCGGCACCGCTGCCCCGGGCAGCGACGATGGGGAGAGGCGCTGACATGGCAGTGGAAACCACCACGCGGGCGAAGGTGCGCTGGGGCCTGCTGGACGTCGTGGTCGTCGTCTTCGCGCTGGTCCCCGTGCTCTGGATCGCCTCGCTGTCGTTCAAGACCCCGGCGACGCTCACCGACGGCAAGTTCTGGCCGCGCGAGTGGACGCTGGACAACTACCGGACCATCTTCGACACCGACCAGTTCGTCCGCGCACTGGTCAACTCCATCGGCATCGCGCTGATCGCCACCGCGATCGCCGTGGTGCTCGGGACGATGGCCGCGTACGCGATCTCCCGGCTCGACTTCCCGGGCAAGAAGCTGCTGGTCGGCGTATCCCTGCTGATCGCGATGTTCCCGCAGGTGTCGCTGGTGTCGCCGCTTTTCGAGATCGAGCGGCAGCTCGGGCTGTTCGACACCTGGCCCGGACTGATCCTGCCGTACATCACGTTCGCGTTGCCGCTGGCGATCTACACGCTGTCGGCGTTCTTCAAGCAGATCCCGTGGGACCTGGAGAAGGCGGCGAAGATGGACGGCGCCACCCAGGGGCAGGCGTTCCGGCGGGTGATCGCGCCGCTGGCCGCGCCCGGCGTGTTCACCACGGCCATCCTGGTCTTCATCTTCTGCTGGAACGATTTCCTGTTCGCGATCACGCTCACCTCGACCGAGCGGTCCCGCACGGTCCCGGTGGCGCTGCAGTTCTTCACCGGCGAGTCGCAGTTCGAGGACCCCACCGGGGCGATCTGCGCCGCCGCCGTGGTGATCACCGTGCCGATCATCCTGTTCGTGCTCTTCTTCCAGCGCCGCATCGTCTCCGGTCTGACCTCCGGCGCAGTCAAGGGATAGGTGGTAGCAATGGCCGACATCGTGCTGGACAAGGTGAGCAAGCGGTTCCCGGACGGGACCACCGCCGTACAGGACGTCGACCTGGAGATCGCCGACGGCGAGTTCGTCATCCTGGTCGGCCCGTCCGGCTGCGGGAAGTCCACCACGCTCAACATGATCGCCGGGCTGGAGGACATCAGCTCCGGTGAGCTGCGCATCGGCGGCGAGCGGGTCAACGACAAGGCGCCCCGGGACCGCGACATCGCGATGGTCTTCCAGTCGTACGCGCTCTACCCGAACATGACGGTGCGGGAGAACATGGCGTTCCCGCTGCGGCTGGCGAAGGTGGACAAGGAGACCATCAACCAGAAGGTCGACGAGGCGGCGAAGGTGCTGGAGCTGACCGCGCTGCTGGACCGCAAGCCGGCCAACCTGTCCGGCGGCCAGCGGCAGCGGGTGGCGATGGGCCGGGCGATCGTGCGACAGCCCAAGGCGTTCCTGATGGACGAGCCGCTGTCGAACCTGGACGCCAAGCTGCGGGTGCAGATGCGCACCGTGGTGTCGCGGCTGCAGAAGCAGCTCGGCACCACCACCGTCTACGTCACCCACGACCAGACCGAGGCGATGACGCTCGGCGACCGGGTGGTCATCATGCGGGGCGGCGCGGTGCAGCAGGTCGGGCCGCCGCAGGAGCTGTACGACCACCCGCGCAACCTGTTCGTCGCCGGGTTCATCGGCTCGCCCTCGATGAACTTCGTGCACGCCGTCGTGGAGGACGGCCGGCTGCGGACCGCGCTCGGTGACGTGCCGGTCGGCGACCGGATCCGCCGCGAGCTGGAGGCCGGTGACGCGCCCAAGGAGCTGATCCTGGGCATCCGCCCGGAGCACTTCGAGGACGCGGCGCTGATCGACGACGAGACCCGCCGCCGGGGCATGGAGTTCGAGGCGCCTGTGGACATCGTCGAGTCGATGGGCTCGGACAAGTACGTCTACTTCACGGTCGAGGGGGAGCGGGCCACCGCCGCCGAGCTGGAGGAGCTGGCCGCCGACACGGGTGCCGCGGACTTCGCCGGCGCCGGGTCGAACCTGGTCACCCGGCTGTCGGCGGAGTCGCCGGTACGCGAGGGCGAGTCCCGCCGGGTCTGGTTCAACCTGGAGAAGATCCACCTGTTCGACCCGGGCAGCGGCCGCAACCTGACGCTGCACGAGGGCCGGTCGGCCGGAGCGCTCGCCGACTGATCCCTGGATGCGTGCGAAGGGCCGGTGGCGGTGCACGCCGCCGGCCCTTCGGTCTGCTCGCGTCCCGGGTGCCCACGCTGTCACCAGGAGTGGCGCAACTCCAGCCCGAGGAAGCTGGCATAGCCGGTCAGGGCGGCCCCCACCTGCTCGCGCAGCGCGGCGTCGAAGGGTACGAGCTGCTGGACCGTCACCGTGACCGCCTTCGCGCCGACCGTCCGCGTCCAGGTGCCGGCCACGCGCCCGCCCCGCACCACAGTCGACCGGAACACCCCGTTGTTGCCGGGGACCACAGCGGCGGCGTGCGCCGGGTCGAGCATCAGCGAGCGGTCCTTGAAGCCGAGCAGGTATTCGTCGAAGCCGGGCAGCGTGTGCACGTCGTCGACCGGCGCGCGGGGCGCGTCGAGCAGCGCGGCGTCGACCACCGCGGGCTCGCCGTCGACCTCGACCGGGGCGAGCAGGTCACCGGCCAGCGTGATGGCCCGGGTCGCGTCGGTGACGGTCAGGCCGGTCCACCGCGCCAGCTCGTGCCGGGACACCGGGCCGTGGCCGCGCACGTAGCGGTGCGCCAGCAACGCCAGCGCCTCGTCGCGCTCCGGGCGGCGCGGCTCGGGCGCCCACTCGTCGAGCAGCACGAACGTCTGCTCGGTGCCGACGTGCGGCGCGATGCAGGTGACGCCGCGCTGGCTGGCGTACCAGAGCAGGTGGTAGCCGCGCTGACCGTCGGTGGCCAGCCCGGCGGCGCGCAGCGCCGCCACGCACCCGGCGCGGGAGAGCCGGCCACCGCCGGCCAGCGCCGCACCCAGCACCTCGCCGGCCCGTTCGCCGTCGGCGACGGTCAGCCCGAGCTGCCGCCACCGCCCGGCGATGCCGGCCAGCGTCCGCACCCCGGTCAGGTCCAGCATCCACCGCGCGTCGGGTGCCGGGACCAGGTGCACGGTGCCGCGCATCGGCCAGGTGCGCAGGGCCTCGCGCCGCTCCAGCGCCGCGCGGACGTCGTCCTGGACGGCGCCGGGAAGGCGTACGCCGAGCGACCACAACCCGCTCGCCGCGTCCTGCGCCTGCATGGCGCCGAACCACTCGACCACGTCGGCGACACCCCGCGGGCGGGCGGTGGGGTGCGGGCGCAACAGCAGGCCGGTCATGCGCAGCGCGAGCGCCTCGGCGCGGTTGAGGCGTACGGTCACGGGCGTCAGCGTAGGCCCGGGGTACGACAGCGCGGCCCCTGATCGCGCTGCGCCGGCGGCGCTGCCGACATCAGCGCGATCCCCCGTTCAGGTTCCCGGCGCGGGGGCGGCCGCTGCGGCCGGCGCCGGTCCGATCAGCATCCCGTGTGAGCTGGACCGGGACAGCGATTGCCGGCGGAACTTGCGCAAATCTTGAGCCACGCTCAGGCCAGGCGCCGGTGCATGACCAGCAGGTCGACGTACCCCCGGGTGGGGTGCCGGAAGCCCTCCGGCACCCGGCCGATCACCTCGAAGCCCAGCGACCGCCACAGCTCGACGGCCCGGGTGTTCGTCGCCACCACGGCGTTGAACTGCATGGCCCGGTAGCCGTCGGCCCGGGCCGCGTCGAGCACGTACGCCGCCAGCGCCCGGCCGACGCCGCGCCCGGCGGCGGCCGGGGCGACCATGAACGAGGCGTTCGCGACGTGGTCGCCGGGACCGCCCTGGTTCGGCGCCAGCTTGGCCGAGCCGAGCACCGCGCCGTCCGGCGCCACCGCGACCACCGTCCGCGCCGGCGCCGGCGGCATCCAGAGCCCGCGGGCCTGCTCCTCCGTGACGTCGCGGGGCCAGGTGTACGTCTCGCCGGCCGCGACGATCTCGCGGAGGAACGGCCAGATCAGCGGCCAGTCGGCGGGCGTGGCGGTGCGGATCTCCACCCGGAGAGCATGCCATGCCCGGAGTTTGACGGGACAAGTAACGGGTAGTCGCCGGAGCTGACCCGAAACGAGGAGGGAACGTCTGATGGATGGCCAGGTCAAGGTCGCGGTGATCTATTACAGCGCGACCGGCATCACCTACCAGATGGCGCAGGCGGCGGTCGAGGCGGCGGGGGAGGCCGGCGCCGAGGTGCGTCTGCGCAAGGTACGTGAGCTGGCGCCCGACGAGGCGATCCGCTCCAACTCCGGCTGGCAGGCGCACCGGCTGGAGACCCAGGACGTGATGGAGGCGCAGCCGGACGACCTGTCCTGGGCCGACGTGATCATCATGGGTTCGCCGACCCGGTACGGCATGATCGCCGCCCAGCTCAAGCAGTTCATCGACACCACCGGCCCGCTCTGGGCGGCCGGCGCGCTCGCCGACAAGGTCTACAGCGGGTTCACCTCGACCGCCACGTCGCACGGCGGCCAGGAGGCGACGCTGCTGTCGCTGTACACGGTCTTCTACCACTGGGGCGGCATCGTGGTGACCCCCGGCTACACCGACCCGAGCCAGTTCGTCGCCGGCAACCCGTACGGCGCCTCGCACACCAGCAACAACGGCGAGGTCGCCCCGGACCACGTGGCACTGGCCGCCACCGCGCTGACCGCCAAGCGGGCCGTGCTCATGGGCGCCGCGCTGAAGCGGGGCATGGCCGGCTGAACCGACTGGCGACCGGTGGCCGGGCGGGGGCTCTCGAACCCGTCCGGACCACCGGTCGCCAGTGCCCTACCCGCGATCGGCCGCTCCATGCGCGCTCAGCGCCGGCCGGTCGAGCAGATGCCCGAGCAGATCCGCCAGGACCCGCGTGCCGTCCTGGCTCAGCACCGACTCCGGGTGGAACTGCACCCCGGCGAAGCCGGCGCCGCGCAGCGCGTGCACCGCGCCGTCGGCCGGGTCGCGGGACACCTCGACCGGGCCGTACGGGCCGGGGACCCGGTCGGCGTCGGCGCGGGCGGTGAAGCTGGCGTAGAACCCGACCCGCCGCGTCGTCCCGAACACCGGCACGTCCCGTGGCAACCCCTGGTACGGCGCGTCGCGGCGGTGCAGCGGCAGGCCCAGCAGCCCGGCGAGCAACTGGTGGCCCAGGCACACCGCGAGCGTCGGCCGGCCGGACGCGAGCAGCTCGGTCAGCAGCGCCCGCAGCGCCACCATCTTCGGCGCGGTCGCGTCCCGCGGGTCACCCGGGCCGGGGCCGACCACCACCAGGTCGTAGCCGTCCAGCGGGCCCGGGTCCGGCCAGTCCCGCCGCGTCACCGCCAGGCCCAGCGCGCCGAGCTGGTGGGCGAGCATGCCGGTGAACGTGTCCTCGCCGTCGACGATCAGCGCCCGGCGCCCGGCCAGCCCGCGCAGCGCGAGCGCCCCCGGTTCCCGCTGCTCCAGCCAGAACCGGGCCAGCGGGGCGTTGCGGGCGGCCAGCGCGGCGCGTACCTCGGGGTCGTCGGCGTACCGGACGGCCGGTTCGGTGGCCGAACGCGGCGCGTCCGGGCCAAGGCCGAGCGCGGCCAGCACCCCGGCGGCCTTGGCGTGCGTCTCGGCGACCTCCCCGGCGGTGGTGGAGTGCCGGACCAGCGTGGCGCCGACCGGCACGCGCAGCGCGCCCTCGGGCGAGATCTCGGCGGTACGGATCAGGATCGGCGCGTCGAGCGTCTGCCGGCCCTGGTCGTCGCGACCGAGCAGCGCGAGCACCCCGGCGTAGTAGCGCCGCCCGATGCGCTCGTGCCGGGCGATCACCCGGCAGGCGTTCTCCATCGGGCTGCCGGTGACGGTGGGCGCGAACATGGTCTCCCGCAGCACGTCGCGCACGTCCCGGGAGCAGCGCCCGGCCAGCAGGTACTCGGTGTGCACCAGGTGCGCCATCTCCTTCAGGTACGGCCCGACCACCTGACCGCCGTGCTCGGCGACCACGGCCATCATCTTCAGCTCCTCGTCCAGCACCATGTACAGCTCCTCCACCTCCTTCTCCTCGTGCAGGAAGCGCAGCAGCTCAGTCCGGTCGACGGTCCCGCCCCGGTGCCGGAACGTGCCGCTGATCGGGTTCATCTCGACCAGCCCGTCGGCGACGCTGACGTGCCGCTCGGGGCTGGCGCCGACCAGGATCCGGGTGCCGGTGTGCACCAGGAACGTCCAGTACGCGCCCCGCTCCCGCAGCAGCAGCCGGCGCAGCGCGGCCAGGGCCGCCGCCAGCGGGTCGCCCTGCACCGTGGCGCACATGGTGCGGTGGATGACGAAGTTCGCCCCCTCGCCGCGGCCGATCTCGTCGGCAAGCACCCGTTCCACGATCGCCGCGTACTCGTCGTCGGCGATGTCGAAGCCCGCGTCGCGGGTGCGTACCTCGGCGTCGGGCAGGTCGTCGAGCAGGTCGGCCAGCGGTATCCGCCGATGCTCCTCGACCGCCAGGAACTCCAGCGGCAGCCCGTCGTCGACGCACTCGAAACCGCGTTCGGTGACCTGCCGGAACGGCACCAGGGCCAGCGTGTGCGGACCGGCGCCGTGCTCGGGCAGCGGCAGGTCGGCGAGCAGGCCGGCGGTGCGTACCGGGCCGGTGAACAGGTCGACGTGGTCGGTGCCCTCGCGGCGGACGAGGGCGAACGGGCCGGGGTCGCGGCCGGCGGCGACGGCGGCGAGCGGGTCGGACGGGCGGGTCATCGGTTCTCCTCGGTGGGCCGGTGGCCGCCGGTGAAGGCGACCCGGGATGCCGGGAGAGACCGGCGGCCGCCTCGTCGGGCGGCCGCGTCGGGAAGCTACGCGCGGGGATGGGCCGCCGGGTCGGCGGGCCACCAGCAGGACAGGTGCGCGGGCATGACGGTCACTGTACGCGATCGGCGGGAGCCGGGGAACCCGATCGCGCCGCACCGGGTACGGATCTTGGCGTGGCCGCCGGTCCCGCCGGGTAGGTTGACCGGCGATGGACATTCTCGCTCTGGACCTGGGCACCTCCTCGGTGCGTGGCCTGGTGCTCGACGCGGACGCGGTGCCGCGCCCGGGCGCGCTGGCCCGGCGGCGGGTGCCCCTGGTCACCGGCGACGACGGCAGCGGGACGCTCGACGGCGCTGCCTACCTGGCGTGCCTGATCGAGTGCGTGGACGAGCTGGCCGCCGGTGGGCACCTGCGGGACGTCGACCTGGTGGCGACCTCCGCGCAGTGGCACTCGGTGCTGCCGCTGGCCGCCGACGGCACACCGTCGGGGCCGGTGCTGACCTGGCTGGACACCCGGCCGGAGCCGCTTCCCGGTGCGACCGGGCCGGCCGACCCGGACGACTTCCACCGGCGTACCGGCACGTGGTGGCACCGCTGCTACTGGTCGGTGCGGCTGCCCTGGCTGCGCGAGCGCGCCGACGGGGCCGCCCGCTTCACCGGGCTCACCGAGTACGCGCTCGGCACGCTGCTCGACGAGGCGCCGATGTCCATCTCGCTGGCCTCCGGCACCGGGCTGCTCGACCTGCGGCGCCTGGACTGGGATCCGGAGGCGTGCGAGCTGGCCGGCGTACGTCCGGATCAGATGCTGCGGCTGGCCCCGGACGGCTGGCACGGCCGGCTGAACGCGGCGTACGCGCGGCGCTGGCCGCAGCTGGCCGGCGCGCGGTGGGCGCCGCCGGTCGGCGACGGCGCGGCCGCGAACGTCGGCTCGGGCTGCGTCGACCCGACCCGCGCGGCGGTGACGGTCGGCACCTCGGCGGCGGTCCGCATGATCCAGGCGGTGCCGGCGGACGCGGCGCCGCCGCCGCTGCCGGAGCAGCTCTGGCGGTACCGGGTCGACCACCACCACGTGGTCACCGGCGCGGCGTACTCCAGCGGCGGCAACCTGTTCGCCTGGGCGGCGCGCGAGCTGCGGCTGCCGGAGGGCCGGGAGCTCGAGATGGCGCTCGACCGGTCCGCCGCCTCGGTGCGCGCCAATCCCCGCTTCGGCGGCGACCGGCCACCGGGCACCGCCCCGGCGGGCTCGGGGGAGCTGCACGGCCTGAGCTTCGGCACCACAGCTGTCGACATCCTGGCCGGGCTGATGAGCGGCCTGTGCCGGCTGGTCGCCGACGACCTGACGCTGCTGGAGGCCGGTATCGGCGAGCCGATGGAGGTGGTCCTCGGCGGCGGGGCGCTGACCGCCTCGCCGTGGTGGCGCGGTGCGTTCCTCGACGTGCTCGCGCCCCGCCGGGTGTGCTGGCAACGCAACCCGGAGATCGGCGCGACCGGCGCCGCGCTCATCGCCCTGGGCCGGGTCGCGGAGGCGGACGAGATCGCCGGGATCGGCCGGACGGACGAGGCCGCCTCGCACGCGTGACCGTCCATCCGAGGCGCTGACCGTCCTGGTCATGCCGTCCGGGCGGCCGTTGACACCGACCGACGGCCTGATTGGATGGACTCCGCTCCCCGACGTGGTGGGGCGGGACGAGGAGGCAACCGTGGGCGCAGGTCCCGACCCGGTTCGCGGCGCGGCCCCTCAGCCGCACCGGCGGCGTTCCGGGTTCCGGCTGCGGGACTGGCGGATGGGCACCAAGCTCGCCACGGTGCTGGTGATCCCCTCGCTGGCGTTCCTGGTCCTGGCCGGCATCCAGACCCGGGGCCTGGTCGGGCAGACCACCACGCTGAGCGCCTTCGCCGAACAGGTCGGGATCGGCCGGCAGATCTCCGCCGCGGTGGACCGGCTCCAGCACGAGCGGGACCGAACCGCCGGTGAACTGGCCGCGTTGCGCCGGGCCGGCACCGGCGCCGACCGGGACGCCGCTGTGGCCGCGCTCAAACCGCTGCAGGAGGCCACCGACCGCGCGGTGGCCGAGCTGCGGGACGCGGCCGCGCCGCTGGCCGACGCCGACGCCGCCTGGCGGGTCTCCTACTCCGAGGCGCTGGAGGCGTACGACCAGGTGGTGAACATCCGCGCGGCGGTGGCGCCGGCCGTGCTGTCCAGCGACACCGTGCTGAGCAACTACCACAGGTCCGTCGCGGCGCTGCTGAACCTGCTGGCCGAGCCGACGCCCGGCAGCGGCCGGCAGGAGCTGACCGAGGCGGTGCTGCGGTACGTGCAGATCTCCCGGGTCAAGGAGCTCTCCTCGCGCATCCGCGCGGAGCTCTACGCGGCCGCCCGGTCCGGCCGGTACGAGGCCGACGACCCGGTGACGCTCAGCGACCTGCGGGCCCAGCAGCTCACCGCGCTGGGCGCGTTCCGGGTCGCGGCGACCGCCGACCAGATCCGCCGCTACGACCGCACCTCGGTCGACCCGGCGTTCGTCGCGGCCACCCGGATGGAGGAGCGCACGCTGCCCGGCGGCGGCGACGCGAAGCCGGCCCTGCTCGACGCGCCCCAGTGGTGGGCGGCCAGCGAGCAGCGGCAGGAACTGTTCCGCCAGTTGGAGAGCGACATCGTCGCCGACGCGGTACGCCAGGCCGACGACGCCAGCGCCCGCCAGCTGCGCGACACGCTGCTGGTGGCCGGCGCGATCGCCACGGTGCTCCTGTCCGCGGTGCTGATCTCGCTGCTGGTCGGCCGGTCGGTGGCGCGCGGCATGCGGCAGCTGCGCGGCCAGGCGCTGCGGATCGCGCAGGTGGACCTGCCGCTGACACTGCAACGGCTGCGCACTGTGGACCGGCCGATCGGCACGATCGACGTACCGCCTGCGGTGATCGACTCGCAGGACGAGATCGGCGAGCTGGCGGAGGCGTTCGTGGCGGTGCACCGCAGCGCCGTCGACGTCGCCGTCGAACAGGCGATGATGCGGCGCAACGTCAACGCCATGTTCGTCAACCTGGCCCGGCGCAGCCAGGTCCTCGTCGAGCGGCAGCTGGAGCTGCTCGACGACCTCGAACGCGAGGAGAGCGACCCGGACCAGCTGGAGAACCTGTTCAAGCTCGACCACCTCGCCGCCCGCATGCGCCGTAACGACGAGAGCCTGCTGGTGCTCGCCGGCACCGAGTCGACCCGGCGGTGGAACCGTCCGGTGGGCCTGGGCGCGGTGCTGCTGGCCGCGAGCGCGGAGATCGAGCAGTACCAGCGGGTGCGCCACGAGAACCGGACCGACCTGCACGTCGTCGGGCACGCGGTGGGCGACCTGGTGCACCTGTTCGCGGAGCTGCTGGAGAACGCCACCGCCTTCTCCCGCCCGGACACCGCGGTGCGGGTGGTGGTCGAGCCGGACGGCCGGGGCGCGCTCGTGCAGATCGTCGACGAAGGGCTGGGCATGAGCCCGTCGGCGCTGGCCGAGGCGAACGCGGTCCTCGCCGAGCCACCGGCCGCCGACGTGTCGGCCTCGGAGCGGATGGGCCTGTTCGTGGTGAGCCACCTCAGCGCCCGGCACGGCGTCCGGGTGCGGTTGAGCGCCGGCCGGGAGGGCCTGGTGGCGCGGGTGCGGATCCCGGTCGAGCTGCTGGCCGAGGCGCCCGCGCCGGAGGCGGGCCACCCGGCGCCGGGCCGGCTCGGACGCGGGCCGGAGCCGCAGATGCTCACCGGTCCGGTCGCCGCGTCCGGCGCGCTCGCCGCGGCCACCGCCGAACTGCCGGTGGCCGGCTGGCGTCCGGCGCCGGGCCGGCCCGCCGCGCTGCCGGTGTCCCCGCTGACCGGCCGGCCGCTCGGCGACGGCACGGACGCCGCGGCCGCCACCCCGCCGGCGGCCGCCGCGCCGGTGCCCGCGCCGCGTCCCCGCCCGGGACGGGCCGAGGACGTGCTGACCCCGGACGCCGGCGCGGCGGGCGGCGGGTGGTTCAGCCGGCAGGGCCCGGCCTCGTCCACGCTGGGTGTGACGCCGGCGCCGGCGGCGACGCCGGTGACCGGAGGGACGAACGAGCGGGGCCTGCCGGTACGCGTGCCGATGGCCCAGCTCACCTCGGCCGCCCCGGCCGACCGTCAGGTGGTGCGGCACGAGCCGGACCCGGAGGCGGTCGGCGGCATGCTGTCGCGCCTCTACAGCGGGGTACGGCGGGCCGAGGCCGAGGAGACCACCGAGATGTACCTGCCGCGCGATGAAGGAGGACGACGACAGTGACGACGTTGAGCCAGGAGGCACGCGACCTGAGCTGGCTGGTGAACGCGTTCGCGGAGCGCGTTCCCGGGGTGGCGCACGCGGTGGTGGTGTCCTCCGACGGGCTCCTGGTGGCGATCTCGGCGCACCTGCCGCGCGACCACGCGGACAAGCTCGCCGCGGTGACCTCCGGCCTGATGAGCATCACCGCCGGTGCGGCCCAGATGTTCGACGGTGACGTCGTCAAGCAGACGGTGGTCGAGATGGGGCGCGGCTACTTCCTGGTGATGCAGATCCGGGACGGCTCGATCCTGGCCACGCTGGCCGGGGCGGACGCGGACATCGGCGTGGTCGGCTACGAGATGGCGCGGCTGGCCAAGCAGGCGGGCGAGATGCTCACCCCGGCGCTGCGCGCCGAACTCCAGCAGGCGCTGCCGCGCTGATCCGCAGCCGGCGCGTGCGTCCGGCCGGCACACCGCCGGCCGGACGCGCGCCGTTCACAGGCCGTTGCGGCGGATCACGTCGCGGTACCAGTGGGCGCTGCGCTTGAGCACCCGCCGCTGGCTCGCGTAGTCCACGTAGACCAGGCCCCAGCGCTGCTCGTACCCCTCGGCCCACTCGAAGTTGTCCAGCAGCGACCAGACGTGGTAGCTCTCCAGCGGCACCCCGTCGCCGACGGCCCGGTGGGCGGCGGCGAAGTGGTCGCGCAGGAAGGCGACCCGCCCGGCGTCGTCGACGGTGCCGTCCGGGCCGGGCACGTCGGGGCAGGGAAGGCCGTTCTCGGTGATGGTGATCGGCACCCGGCCGTAGTCGCGGGTGACCCGGGTCAGGATGTCGTACATGCCCTCCGGGTAGATCTGCTGCCACTCCGCCTCGGAGGTGGGCCACTTGCGGACCGTGTCGCGGGTGCCGGTGACGTAGAGCGGCGTGTAGTACTGCACGGCGAGCAGGTCGACCGGGCTGGAGATGATCTTCAGGTCGCCGTCGCGGACGCCGCGGACCATCCGGCTGTCCGGGCCGAGGTCGTCCAGGACGTCCTGCGGGTACGCCCCCTTGAAGATCGAGTCGAGGTAGAGGCGGTTCTCGTAGCCGTCGTGGAGCCGGGTCGCGGCGGCCGACTCGGCGGAGTCGTCGGCCGGGTAGCAGGGGTGCAGGTTGAGCGCCGGGCCGATCCGGCCGGTGGGACCGGAGGCACGCAGCGCCTGCACGGCGAGGCCGTGGGCGAGCTGGAGGTGGTGGGCGACCAGGTACGCCGCGTCCTCGTCGCGGATGCCCGGCGCGTGGTGGCCCCAGATGTATCCGTTCTGCACCACCGTCTTCGGCTCGTTGACGGTCAGCCAGACCGGCACCCGGTCGCCGAGGGCGCGGAACACCACGTCGGCGTACTCGGCGAAGCGCTCGGCGGTGTCCCGGTTCTCCCAGCCGCCGGTGTCCTGCAGCGCCTGGGGGAGATCCCAGTGGAACAGCGTGGCCATCGGCGCGATGTCGCGCTCGTGCAGCCCGTCCACCAGCCGGCGGTAGAAGTCGAGGCCGCGCTGGTTGGGGCGGCCGGAGCCGTCGGCCTGGATGCGGGGCCAGGAGATGGAGAACCGGTAGCTGCGCAGTCCCAGGTCGCGCATCAGGTCCAGATCCTGCGCGTACCGGTGGTAGTGGTCGGCCGCGACGTCGCCGGTGTCGCCGTTGCGGATCCGGCCCGGCGTGTGGCTGAAGGTGTCCCAGACGGACTCACCCCGCCCGTCCTCCTTGGCGGCCCCCTCGATCTGGTACGCCGAGGTCGCCGCGCCCCAGGCGAAGCCGTCGGGGAAGCGCAGCCCGCGGTCCGGCTCCGGGTCGGTGGTGCGCTCGGGCGGGCTGTCGCAGCCGCCGAGCGCGACTGTCGACGCGGCGATCCCGGCCGCGGTGGCGCCGGCGAGCCCGGTCCGGGCCGCGCCGGCCGCGGTCGCGGACAGGGCGGCGCGGCGGAGCAGGCGCCGTCGGGTGAGTAACGACATGAGGTTTCTCCTCGGAGTGACGGGCCGCCCTGGGCCGGGAGCGCTCCCATCTTAGCCAGGGAGCGGCCGGCCCCGATCCGGCGGTCGCGGCGAGGTGCGGCGCGGCCGGCGGGCGGCCGGAAAGTGGGTGGGCGGGGGCGTCGCTCGGGAACGTCGCTCGCGGCGGCGTGAGCGGCGAGGGGTGGGGTGGATAGCGAGAAAGGCCGTCCGGGTGGCGTGTCACGCCTGTCCCGTCGGCCTCTTTTGCCGTCGACAACGGGGGTTTAGTGTGGGGACGGGGGAGGGCAACCCCCGTCCCCACCGATGGTGCACACACGCACGAAGTGGAATTGGCGTCCGTCGTGCGCGTCGCGCGGGAGCCGGGCCACGCGAGTGGCTCTGGTTCCACCTCCCTCCGTCTGGCGGGTGACGGCCGGCGGCGGCGTCCGGGCTGGTCCGCCGTCGGCCTCTGGGCCGACGCGCCGGGCACGGGTGTACCCGGCGATCCAGTACTTGTATCACCGTCGATGGAAGCGCTCCCATCGGCGATGCTGCGACTGTAACGCCCGTCACGGGTTTGGAAAAGCCCCTAAACGAGATCGAAACATGGAAGCGCGTATCTGCGCTGGCCGTTGTGGTGGGAGCGCTTCCATGTCACACTCTCGTCACGCCACGCGGAGCCAGTGAACGCGAGCGCGGGCCGCCGAGGGCACCCGGTGAACAACCGGTGCGGCGCCCCGATCCCCGGCACGGCCGGGACGACCACCTTTCCGGACGCCTCCGTCCCCCCGCGTACGCCCCGTCGACGCGTGGAGGCGCCCCGCCGGGGCCCACGGTCCCGGCCCGGTCCGAGGAGACACCGCCCACATGAGACTTCTGGCCAGACGTCGCCGTACGGCGATGGTCGCCGCCACCGCCCTCGTCATAGGCGGGGTGGCCCTGCCCGCGGGCGCCGCCCAGGCCGCGCCCGCCTGCGACGTGACCTATGCGACGAGCGACTGGAACAACGGGTTCACCGCCACCGTCACCATCAAGAACCTGGGCGACGCGCTGAACAACTGGTCGCTGAAGTTCGCGTTCCCGAACAGCAGCCAGCGCGTGACCCAGGGCTGGTCGGCCAAGTGGAGCCAGTCCGGCAGCGAGGTCACCGCGACGAACGAGTCGTGGAACGGCAGCCTGCCCACCGGCGCGTCCACCAGCATCGGCTTCAACGGCAGCTACAGCGGCAGCAACCCGAAGCCCACCGCGTTCACCCTCAACGGGGTCGCCTGCAACGGCGCGCAGACCAACCAGCCGCCGACGGTCTCCCTGAGCGTGCCGTCCGGCCCGTTCGAGGCGCCGGCCGACGTCCCGCTGACCGCGACCGCGAGCGACAGCGACGGCACCATCAGCAAGGTCGAGTTCTACCGCAACGGCCTGCTCGTCAACACCGACACCACCGCGCCGTACGGCTACGACCTGCTCGACCTGCCGGCGGGCAGCTACACCGTGCAGGCCAAGGCGTACGACAACGCGGGCGGCAGCGCCGTCTCGGAGAAGTCGTTCACCGTCACCGCGGCGAGCGGGCCGAAGCTGGTCGCCAACCCGTCGGCGGTCACCGTGGCCGAGGGCGACAGCGCCACGGTCCGGTACACGCTCAGCGCGGCGCCCACGGCCAACGTGCCGGTGACCCTCGCCGTCACCGGTGACAGCGACATCACGGTCTCGCCGTCCACGCTGACGCTCACGTCGAGCAACTGGAGCACCGGCGTCACCGCCACCGTCTCCGCCGCGGAGGACTCCGACACGGTCGGCGGCACCGCGACGATCACCGCGTCGGCCACCGGCTACGCCCCGATCTCCGTCGTCGCCACCGAGGCGGACAACGACACCCCCGGCGGCGACAACGACTACATCAAGAAGTTCCTCGACCAGTACGGCAAGATCAAGAACTCGGGTTACTTCAGCCCCGAGGGCGTGCCGTACCACTCGATCGAGACGCTGATCGTCGAGGCGCCCGACCACGGCCACGAGACCACCTCGGAGGCGTTCAGCTTCTGGCTCTGGCTGGAGGCGCAGTACGGCCGGGTCACCCAGAACTGGGCCCCGTTCAACAACGCCTGGACAGTGATGGAAAAATATATCATTCCGAATCATTCAGACCAGGCCACCGCCGGCTCGCCCGGCACCCCGCAGTACGCCGCCGAGCACAACCTGCCCAGCCAGTACCCGTCGGCGCTGGACGCCAACGTCCCGGTCGGCCAGGACCCGCTGCGCTCGGAGCTGCAGTCCACCTACGGCACCGGTGACATCTACGGCATGCACTGGCTGCTCGACGTGGACAACACCTACGGCTTCGGCCGCTGCGGCGACGGCACCACCCGGCCCGCGTACATCAACACCTTCCAGCGGGGCACCCAGGAGTCGGTGTGGGAGACCGTGCCGCAGCCGTCCTGCGACACGTTCAAGCACGGCGGCCCGAACGGCTACCTGGACCTGTTCGTCAAGGAGTCCAGCGCCCCGGCCAAGCAGTGGAAGTACACGAACGCCCCGGACGCCGACGCGCGTGCCGTCCAGGCCGCCTACTGGGCGCTGACCTGGGCCAAGGCGCAGGGCAAGCAGGCCGACGTGGCGGCCACCGTGGCCAAGGCCGCCAAGATGGGCGACTACCTGCGCTACGCGCTGTTCGACAAGTACTTCAAGAAGATCGGCAACTGCGTCGGCGCGAGCACCTGCCCGGCCGCCAGCGGCCGTGACTCGGCGCACTACCTGCTGTCCTGGTACTACGCCTGGGGCGGCGCGTACGACGCCTCGCAGAACTGGTCGTGGCGGATCGGCTCCAGCCACAGCCACTTCGGCTACCAGAACCCGTTCGCGGCCTGGGCCATGACCAACGTCGCGGAGCTGAAGCCGAAGTCGCCGACCGCGGTCTCCGACTGGCAGAAGAGCCTCGACCGGCAGCTGGAGTTCTACACCTGGCTCCAGTCCGCCGAGGGCGGCATCGCCGGTGGCGCCACCAACAGCTGGGACGGCAGCTACGCCCAGCCGCCGACCGGCACCGCCACCTTCTACGGCATGTACTACGACGTCGACCCGGTCTACAACGACCCGCCGTCGAACCAGTGGTTCGGCATGCAGGCCTGGTCGATGCAGCGCATCGCCGAGCTGTACCTGGAGACCGGCAACGCGAAGGCGAAGGCGCTGCTGGACAAGTGGGTGCCGTGGGCCATCGCCAACACCACGGTCGGCACCAACTGGTCGATCCCGTCGGACATGAAGTGGACCGGCCAGCCGGCCAACTGGAACCCGAGCAGCCCGCAGCCGAACACCAACCTGCACGTCGAGGTGACGGTCAAGGGTCAGGACGTCGGCGTCGCCGGCGCCTACGCCCGCACGCTCATCGCGTACGCGGCCAAGTCCGGCAACACCGCGGCGAAGAACACCGCCAAGGGCCTGCTGGACGCGCTCTCGGCGTCCGCCGACAGCAAGGGCGTCTCGACGCCGGAGAAGCGCGGCGACTACAAGCGCTTCGACGACGTCTACAACGCCGCCGACGGCCAGGGTCTCTACGTCCCCAACGGCTGGACCGGGAAGATGCCCAACGGCGACGCGATCGCCCCGGGCAAGAGCTTCCTGGACATCCGCTCGTTCTACAAGAACGACCCGGACTGGCCGAAGGTGCAGGCGTACCTGGACGGCGGTCCCGAGCCGGTCTTCAACTACCACCGGTTCTGGGCGCAGGCGGACATCGCCATGGCGTACGCCGACTACGGCACCTACTTCCCGCAAGGGTGAGGTGACCCCTCCTCCGCGGGCGGGTGCGAACCCGCCCGCGGAGGAGGCCGACCCGGCCGATGGGGGAACGGAGCGGCCGGGTCGGCGAACGGCCTGACGCCCACGGTCAGGCCGGGTGGGCCGGCCGTCCGGCCGACGCAGCGGACCGGCCGGCCCACCACTCCGCCCGGCGACGACCCCTGGCGCGAAAAGGCACGGAAAAATCAGCGGTCCACGGGATCACATCCGGGCCGTGGACGGAGTAACGTATTTGACGGAGAGGCCGCTCCCCCCGTGGCGGCCTCTCCATTATTCTGTGCGTGTCGCCACACCGTCGGTGCCCGCCGGGTCCACCGGGTGCCGCAGCCCCGGATGCCCGGCCGGCAGCGAGCGCCGGATCACCACCCAACTGCCCGCCAGCGCCGCCGCGATCAGCGGCCAGGTCAGCGCCGCCCGCGCCACGGTGAGCGCGACCACGTGCCCGTACAACCACAGCGGCACGAACACCGCGACCCGCAGCACATAGGTGGCCGCCCACACCCAGCTGGCCCGGCCGTACGCCCGCAGCAGCGCCGGGTCGCGCCGCCACCGGGTCCGCTGGCCCAGCGCCGTGCCGACCACCACACCCAGCAGCGGCCAGCGCACCACGATGCTCACCGCCCAGGCCAGCGCGCTCGCCGCGTTGGCGGCGATCTGGAGCAGGAAGAAGTCGGCGCCCCGGCCGGTGCGCAACGCGATGAGCGCCGCCACGCAGACCGCGAGCAGACCGACCAGCACCGAACGGGGACGGTCGCCGCGCCGCCACCGCCAGCCGGCCACCGCCGTGCCGGTCAGTACCGCCGCGAGCACGCCGCCACCGAGACCGCCGAGCACCCAGCCGAGCCCGAACGCCAGTGGGGGAAGGGTCGCGTCCACCGCCCCGCGCCGGCCGCCGAGCAGGTCGGCCAGCGACTCCGGCCGCGGCCCCTCGTCCGGTTGCCGCTGTGGCGTGCCGGTCACGCGCCACCTCCTCGAAATCGCCCGCCTCACCGTACGCCGCCGCCGCTGGCGCTCCGCCGCGCGCCGGAGCGTGCCTACCGTTAAGTTGTCCGGGTGCGGGAGACGGCGAGGGGTTGGACGGCGGTCTGGTTGGTCGTACTGGCCCTGATCCAGACAGCCGCGTTCGGGCTGGTGTGGCGCTTCGCCGTGCACACCGAACTGGGCCAGTGGCTGGACACGGTGGCGCTCACCGGCAACCGGATCGGCCAGGACCGCATCGACGATCCGGTGAACACACTCCTCAACGCCATGTCGGTGGTGTCGCTGCTGGCCGCGACCGCCGTGATCGGCTTCATCGCGCTGATCCGGGGACGCAAGGCGCTCGCCGTCACCGCGACGCTGCTGATCGCCGGGGCCAACGTGACCACGCAGCTGCTCAAGCACTACCTGGCCCGGCCCGACTTCGGCATCGACCCGGAACGGGCCGCCGCCGGCAACAGCCTGCCCAGCGGGCACACCACGGTGGCCGCCTCGGTCGCGGTCGCGCTGATCCTGGTGCTGCCGCGCAAGCTGCGGGTCGCCGGGGCGTTCCTCGGCGCCGGGTACGCCGCCGCCGCGGGCGTCGCCACGCTCTCCGCCGGCTGGCACCGGCCCAGCGACGCGGTCGCCGCGTACCTGGTGGTCGGCGCGTGGGCCGCGGTCGCCGGGCTGGTGCTGCTGTTCTTCCAGCGCGAGCAGGCGGTGGTGGAGCCGGGCGACGCGCACCGGGTTGCCGGCGCCGTGCTCGGCGGCGCCGGCGTGGTGGCCCTGCTGGCCTCCGCGGTGGCGCTGTCCTGGCTCGTCGACCGTTCCACAGTCCCCGTCGAGGCGCTCGGCCGCCGTCCGCTGTTCATCGGGTACGCGGGCAGCGCGGCCGGCATCGCCGGCACGATCGCCGTGGTGGCCGCGCTGGTGCTGGTCGTGGTGCACCGGCTGGTGCCCCGCTGGAAGGGCTGACCGCAGGTGCAGACCGTACGGGCGGCGTTCCGGGCCGAGTGCGAACGCCTGGAACGGGTGCTGCGCGACCTGGACGACGCGGCGCTGGACCGGCCCACCCCGTGCCCGCCCTGGCAGGTACGCGACCTGATCGCGCACGTGAGCACCGGAGCCGGGCGCCTGGCCCTGATGCTCGCCGAACCCGCGCCGCCCCGGGCCGAGGTCGACGCCGCCGCCTACTTCGGCGCGGCCAAGTTCAGCCCGCCGGTCGACCGGGACCGCGTCGACTCGGCACGCCGGGCTGCCCGGGAGCACCCGGGCGCGGCCGAGGTGGCGGGGGAGTTCGGCCGGGCCTGGCGCGCCACCGACGAGGCGGTCGCCGCCGCGCCGCCCGGCCGGGTGGTGCGCACCCGGCACGGTGACGCGATGGCGCTGCCGGAGTTCCTGCGTACCCGCGTGGTGGAGGTCGCGGTGCACGGCCTGGACCTGGCCGACGCGCTGGACCGGCCGCCGTGGCTGACCCCGCCCGCGGCGGCCGTGGTGGCCGGCGTGCTCACCGGCGGCGCGCCGGTGCCGCCGGGCCTGCGCTGGGACGCGCTCACCGTGCTGCGCAAGGCCACCGGGCGGCTGCCGCTGACCGGCGACGAGCAGGCCGAGCTGGCCCGTGCCGGCATCGGCCGGCTCGCGTTCGGCGGCTGATCTCCGCTCAGCGCCCGGCACACCGCCGCAGGTGCTCCAGCACGATCGGGTCGATCCGGCCGGGCACGAAGCGTTCCTCCAGGTTCTCCAGGCCGGTCCAGGCCGCCAGCGCGTCGTCCAGGCCGGCCGGGCCGACCGGGTGACCGGTGGCGGCGAGCAGCTCCGCCACCTCTGCCGCGAGCGGACCGGTGAGATCCCGAAGCGTGGCCGGGTCGGGGCGGCCGAACAGCATGTGGTGGATGCCGAGCAGGCGGCGCAGCTCGGCGACCGGGTCGTCGTGGTCGTCCACGCGCAGGTCCACCAGCTCGTCGCCGGTGCCGGCGTAGCCGCCGTGGCGCTGCACCACGAGTATCGCGGCGCTCTGCCTGCCGCGCCGGTCACCGCCGGCCGCGTCACCGGCGGTGAGCGCCGCCAGCATGCGCTGCGGGAACGGCAGGTCGTCGCGGGCCAGCCAGGCGTCGCGCAGCGCGTCGATCACCTGCGGGCCGGTCAGGATGTTGCCCTGCGCGGCCCAGCCGTCGCCGGCCTGCCCGCCCGCCCAGGGGTGGCAGCGCGGTCCGGTCCAGGTGGCCCCGTCGCCGGTCGCCCCCACCACGGCGAGCTGCCGGTCGTCGCGGCCGGGGTCGGCGGCGACCAGCCCGGCCACCGCGTCGGTGGCGCTGACGCCGGTACGCAGCAACGCGAGCGCCTGTGCCCGGTAGGCGAGGTTGGCGTGCGCCTGGGTGGCGACCGCGCCCACCAGTGCCTCGGCGGCCGGCACGAGCGCCCCGGCGGCGAGGAAGCGGCTGGCCACCGCCACGCCGTACAGGTGCCCGTCGGCGGAGCGGGCGACGAGCGAGAAGGTCACGCGCGGATCGTAGCCCGGTAGCGGTGTGCCGCACCGGCGTCGCCGCTCAGAACGGCGTCGCCGCCTCCTCCGGCGGGCGGCCCCAGGCGCGGCGCGCGTCGGCCACCGCCACCGCCGTGAGGACCAGCGCGGCGAGGATCGCCGCGACGAGCGGCGCGAGGCGCACCAGCAGCGGCGCGGGCAGCAGCAGCGCGGCGATCCCCACCAGCCGGGACGGGGAGACGCGGCCGAACACCTCGTACTCGAAGCGGGCCCGGCCGGCCAGGAACACGGCCGGCCCGCCGAGGATCATGGCCAGCCAGGGCAGTTCGTTGTGCCCGGCCGGGTGCTCGATGACCAGCTCGTAGCCGATCGCGGTGGCGACCACCCCGATCACCATGACCAGGTGGGTGTCGGCGGCGGACCGGCCGATCGTGGCCGGGTGCGCGGCGCGGGTCACCGCCTCGCCCAGGATCTGCCCGGCCCGCTGCACGTAGATCCGCCACAGCAGCACCGAGGTCGCGAGCGCGACGGCGAACGCGGCGACCATGCCCGGGCTGGTGGAGGAGCGGGTGAAGGCCAGGCCGGCGAGCAGGATCGTCTCACCGAGCGCGACCAGGAAGATCTGCTGATAGCGCTCGGCCAGGTGCTCACCGTGGATGTCCCACCGGGACACCGTCGAGCGGCCCAGGCCGGGCATCGGCCAGCCGAACCGGGCGGCGAGGTACTCCAGCAGCAGTGCCGTGGTCCAGAGCACCACCCGGGCGCTGCCCGGCAGCAGCGCGCCGGCCAGCCAGAGCACACCCGTGGCGCAGAACGTGATCAGCATGCGCAGCTTGAGCCGCCGGTACTGCTGCTTGTGCAGCACCAGCACGAGGATCGCCGGCCGGCTCACCTGGGCCACCACGTACGCGGTGGCGAACATCAGGCCGCTGTGGCTGAACGCGCGGGGGATCGCCACCCCCATCACCATCGCCGAGATCAACGCGGTGATCACGATGACCTGCAACCACAGGTGGTGCGGGTCGTAGCGGCTGGTGGTCCACGCCGTGCCCTGCCACACGGCCCAGAGCGCGAGCAGCAACAGCAGCGTCTTGCCGCCGCCGGTCACCGCCGACCAACCGGTCTGCCCGCCCTCCAGCACCAGGTCCTCGAAGGCGCGCGCCGAGATCCGGGTCAGCGCGAACACGTACACCAGGTCGAAGAAGAGCTCCAGGAACGTGGCCCGGTCGGGCCCGCCGCCGGACGAGCGCAGCGCGGCCGGCTCGGCGGTCCTCACCGCCGGGCCCCGTCCCCGGTGCGACTCATGCGGCAGTCGTAACACTCTTTCCCAGCGCTCCGGTGCGGATCACCCATATCCGCCTGGATCTTGCTCCGGGCGGTGCCGGACGGGCACCATCGACGGGTGACGAACCGATGGGGCATGACCGTGCCGCTGGGCGGTATCCCGCTCGCCGACCACGCCGCGGTCTACGCGGCCCTGGACGACGCCGGGTTCACCGACGTGTGGTCGTCGGAGGTGGCCGGCACCGACGCGTTCACCCCGCTGGCCCTGGCCGCCGCCTGGTCGCCGCGGCTGCGGCTGGGCACCGCGATCACGCCGGTGTTCACCAGAGGGCCGGGACTGCTCGCGATGAGCGCGGCCGCGCTGGCCGAGGCGGCGCCGGGCCGGTTCGCGCTCGGCGTCGGCGCCTCGTCGCCGGTGCTGGTGCGGGACTGGAACGCGATCGGGTTCGACGAGCCGTTCAAGCGGACCCGGGACGTGCTGCGGTTCCTGCGGGCCGCGTTGCGTGGGGAGACCGTCGACGGCGCGTTCGACACGTTCGCCGTACGACGGTTCGCGCTGGAACGGCCGCCAAGCGTGCCGCCGCCGGTCCTGCTGGCCGCGCTGCGCCCCGGGATGCTGCGCCTGGCCGCCGCCGAGGCCGACGGGGTGATCCTCAACTGGCTGGCCGCCGACGACGTGCCGACCGCGCTGGCCGAGGTGGGCGAGCGGCGGCCCGGCCTCGACGTGGCCGCCCGCATCTTCGTCTGCCCCACCGAGGACACCGCGTACGCCCGCGCGCTGGGCCGCCGCATGATCACCGGCTACCTGACGGTGCCCGCGTACGCCGCCTTCCACAGGTGGCTGGGCCGCGAGGACTCGCTCGGCCCCATGTGGGAGGCGTGGGCCGCGGGGGACCGGCGGGGCGCCTCCGCCGCCGTACCGGACGAGGTGGTCGACGCGCTGGTGCTGCACGGCTCGCCCGAGCAGTGCGTGGCGGCCGTCCGCCGGTACGCCGACAACGGCGTCGACGTACCGGTCATCGCGGTGCTGCCCACGCCGGAGATCGCCGAGGGTGGCGCGGCGGCCTGGATGGACCTGCTGCCCCGGCTCGGCCCCGGAAAGGTGGCCTGAGATGAACCTGACCGACCGGGTGGTGGTGATCACCGGCGGGGCCGGCGGGATCGGGGCGGCGCTGGGCCGCCGGTTCGCCGCCGAAGGCGCCGCCGCGATCGTCCTGGCCGACCTGGCCGCCGACGCGGCCCGTGCCGCAGCCGACGCGATCGGCCCGGTGGCCAGCGGCGTCGGGCTCGACGTCACCGACGAGGCGGCGGTACGCGCGCTCGTCGAGGAGACCGAGCGCCGCCACGGCCGGATCGACCTGTTCTGCGCCAACGCCGGCGTCGCCACCGGCGGCGGCATCGACGCGCCCGACGCGGAATGGGACCGGGCCTGGCGGGTCAACGTGCTCGGGCACCTGCACAGCGCCCGCGCGGCGCTGCCGGGAATGCTCCGCCGGGGCCAGGGACACCTGCTGCTCACCTGCTCGGCGGCGGGTGTGCTCACGGCGGTCGGCGACGCCCCGTACACCGCCACCAAGCACGCCGCCGTGGGACTCGCCGAGTGGCTGGCGATCACCTACCGGGACGCCGGCATCCGGGTCAGCGCGCTGTGCCCGCAGGGCGTGGACACCCCGATGCTCGCCGACGGCCTCGCCGAGGGACACCTGGGCGCCCGGGTGATCGCCGCGTCCGGGACGATCCTCACCCCGGACCAGGTCGCCGACGCGGTCGTCGCCGGGCTGGCCGAGGAGCGGTTCCTGATCCTGCCGCACCCGGAGGTCGCCGACTACGCCCGCCGCCGCGCCGAGGACCCGGACGGCTGGCAGGCCGGGCTGCGCAAGCTCGTCCGGAAGCTGCGCGCCGCCGACCGCTGAGCCCGGCGCGTCGCGGCAGCGTCCTCCGAACCTGGCCGGCAGCGGACCGCGCGCCGCCGCCCGGCCGGTCCGGTCAGCGGCGCCACCGCAGCGGCCCCGGGTGGACCGTCCACCACAACCGGCCCCACCGGGAGCGGGCCGCGCGCAGCGCGTCGCCGAAGCCCTGACTCAGCCGTGCGGCCCGCTCCGCCTGTTCCGGTGTGACACTGCCCGGCGCGAATCCCGCCTGGTTGAGCAGGGCGGCCAGCTCGTCGACCGCTGCCTCGTCCGGGCCGCCGGCCGCCGCGCCCTCGCCGGTCCGGTCCGTGGGTCCGGCCGCGCCCTCCCCGGTCCGGTCCGTGGGTCCGGCCGCGCCCGCTCCGGGCCGCGCCGCGCGGGCCTCGGCGAGCGTCCGGTGGGCCCGCTCGGCCACCTCCGCCGCCGCCAGGTCCGGCCCGGCCGGCTGCCCGGCCAGCCGCAACGCGTCGGTCAGCTCCCGCCACGCGCCCACGACCCGCTCGCCCGGGTCGGCGGCGTCCAGACGGGAGCGGGTCAGCCGGCGGCGCGCCGCGTACAGGGCGGCCAGCACCGCGCCGACCAGCAACGCCAGCCCGCCGACACCACCACCGACCAGCACCGGCGTCCCGAGCCCGCCCTCGGCCCGGCCTGGCGCGGGCGCGGCGGCCGGGGGAGTGGCGCTCGGCTCCTCCGTGGGCGCCGGCACCTCCGACGGCGGCGGGTCCTCCGGCTGCGGCCGGAAGTCCTCCTCCACCGGGCGGGGCTCCTCGTTCGGCTGCGGCATCGGGTCGAACGGCACCCAGCCGACGCCGTCGAACAGCACCTCCGGCCAGGCGTACGCGTCGGCCGCCCGCACCGGACCGTCGCCCTTCGGCTCGAACCCGACCACCACCCGGGTCGGCAGGCCGGCGAGGCGGCCGAGCACCGCGAACGCGGCGGCGAACTGCTCCGAGGTGCCCCGCTGCCCGCCGCCGTTACGCGGTCCGAACAGGAAGAACGCCAGGTTCGGGTACGCGTGCCCGCTGGGCGCGTCGGCCGTCACCCGGTAGTGCTCGGCCAGGAACGTGGCGATCGCGTCGGCGCGCGCGTACGGGGCGCCGTTCGACTCGGCGAGCTGGGTGGCGAGCCGGCGCACCGGTTCGGGTGCACCGTCGGCCACCCGCAGTACCCGGGCCACCTCGTCTCCGGCGGGCACGTTCGCCGTGGGCAGCAGGTTCGCGTCCGGGCGCTCCCGCACCGACGACACCTCGTACCGCAGGCCCGGCGCGAGCCCTTCCGGGCGGATCAGCGTCCCGGTCCCCGGGTCGTACGCCACCCGCGCGCCCGTCACCTCGCGCGGCGTGGGCACCGCCGGCAGCAGCCGCCCGGTCAGGTCGCCGACGGTGATCTCCTGGCGGACCTCGTCGGTGGCCGCGTCCGGGGCGGGCTCGGCGGCGGGCAGGATCCGCCCCGCGTTGCGGTACGTGGCGCCGACCCGCCAGGTCACCCCGTCGTAGTCGCTGAGCACCGCCAGCCGGATTCGCGGCGACCCGTCCCCGCCCGCGCCCGCGACGGTGCGCACGTCGAGCAGCCGCTGGTCCGGGTTCAGCGCCCACCCGGAGATCCGGATCAGCGGGTTCTCGTCCAGCGACTCCACCCGGGGCGGCTCCACGTAGCGGCGCGGGTCGACGGGCCGCTCGTCGACCTGGGCGGCCACCACCGGGGCGAGCAGCGCCGCCAGCGCCACCACCACCGCCAGCCCGGCCGCGCTCGCCGCCACCAGCCGCAGCCGCACCGCCGCGCGTACCGCGGGAGTGAGGCCGGCGACCGGATCGGGCGCCGGGCCGTCGCGGCGCCCGGGCGTCGCCAGGCCGGCCGCCGCGACCGCGGCGAACAGCACCGTCGGGCCGATCGCCGGATCCGCGTTCGGCCCGACCACGTAGAGCGCGCCGGCGTAGAGCAGCGCGGGCGGCAGGTAGCCCAGCAGCACCCGCCCGGCGCGCAGCGCCACCTCAGCGGCGGTCAGCCCGGCCAGCCACGCCGCGACCACGGGGACCAGCACCGTGTCCGGGGCCGGCTCGACCGGGATCATCGCGGTGAGCAGCCGGGGGATCGCGTTGCGGGCGGCGTCGGCGGCCACCCCGCCGAGCCCGCCGGGCAGCGCCGCGTGCGCGGCGGCCAGCCGTAGCGACAGCAGCGTCCACCCGGTCATCGCGGCCACCGACAGCGGCGCCACCAGCCAGGACGGCAGCCGCCGCGCGGCCACGCCGACCAGCACCGAGCCGACGGCCGCACCGGCCATGAGCCGCGTCAGCAGCGGGTCCGCGTACACCCGGCCCAGCACCACGCCGGACAGCGCGACAAGCACGATCAGCGCGGCCGGCACCGGCACGGCCCGCAACGCCCGGACCGCCCGCTCCGCCACCGTCCCGGTCCCCGGCGGCGTCACCACCGGCGGACCCCGTCCCACTCGGCGGCGAACGCCGCGCCGTCCGCGGCGTCCAGGACCGTGAGGCCCGCCGCGCCGGCCGCCGTCGGCCCGTCCGCGCCGAACATCCCGACCACCACCGACGGGTACGCGCCGCGCAGCGCGCCGACGTGCCCCAGGTCGTCGCGGCCCCCCGGCCCGGTCAGGAAGACGAGCGTGTCGCCGAGCCGGTCCCGGCGCAGCCGCCCGGTCGCGGCGGGCAGCACGTCCGGCCCGGCGTCCGTCAGCTCCACGGCGGCCAGCCGGTCCAGCGGCCCGGCCGCCCCGGCGGGCTCCACCTCGGCCGGTACGACGAGCAGCAGCTGCACCGGCAGGTCCTCCCGCACCGCGGCGGCCACCACCGACGCGGCAGCCTCGCACGCCGACTCGAACGACTCCGCGACTCCGCCGGCCCGGCCCGGATGCGCCGACGCCCGGTTGTCCAGCACCACCGCCAGGCGCGGCAGGCTCGTGTCCACGTTCTCCCGCACCATCAGCTCACCCACCCGGGCGCTGGTGCGCCAGTGCACGCGGCGCAACTCGTCACCCACCACGTACTCCCGCAACGAGTCGAACGTGATCGACCCGTGCGGCACGCTGTCGGTACGACCGTCCAGGCTGCGCCCCGCACCCGTCGGCACCGCCGACAGCGGGTGGATGCGCGGATACACCCACACCGGCACCGTGCCCCCGTAGCCGCGCGCCAGCGCCACCAGCCCCAGCGGATCCCGGCGCACCACCCGCAGCGGCCCGACCGGCACCACCCCGCGCCGGTGCGTCGGCACCTCGTACCGCACCACAGTGTCCGCGCCCGGCCGCAACCGCAGCAGCGGCACCGGCACCAGCGCGCCGGCGCAGCGATCCTCGGCCACCAGGTTCGCCGCCCGCAACCGGCCGGTGTTGCGCACCGTCAGCTCCATCGCCGCCGGCTCACCCCGGGCCACCCGGTCCGGGTCGGCCCGCCGCGCCACGCTCAGCCGGGGCCGCCAGGCCGCGTTCACCACGGCGTAGCCGACCGCCACCACGGCCGCCGCACCGAGCACCGTCAGTTCCGGGTACGCGTACCGGAACCCCACGCCGAGCAGCACCAGGGCGGCGACGAGCAGCCCGATGCCACGGGCGGTGATCCCCACGCTCAGCCGTGCACCGTTGCGGCCTGGCCCGACGGCAGCGGCACCGGCACCGACGCGACCGCCTGGCGCAGCACCTCGGCCGGCGTGACACCCCGTACCTGCGCATCAGGGGTGAGCAGCAGCCGGTGCGCGAACACCGGCTCGACGAGCGCCTTCAGGTCCTCCGGCATGATCCAGCCCCGGCCGTCGATCAGCGCGTACGCGCACGCCGCCCGGGTCAGCGCGATCACCCCGCGCGGGCTCACCCCGACCCGCACCTGCGAATGGGTACGCGTCGCCGCGGCCAGCCGCACCGCGTACGCGTAGAGCGGCTCGGCGATGTGCACCCGCCGGGCCATCTTCACCATCTCGCCCACCGTGGCGGTGTCGGTGACGGCGGTCAGCGAGTCGGGGGAGCGGACCGTGGCGCCGCGCAGCACCTCCACCTCGACCGCCTCGTCCGGGTAGCCGACCGACAGCTTCACCAGGAACCGGTCGAGCTGGGCCTCGGGGAGCCGGTACGTGCCGTCCATCTCCACCGGGTTCTGCGTGGCCACCACCAGGAACGGCTGCGGCACCGGATGCCGGACGCCGTCGACCGTGACGGTCCGCTCCTCCATCACCTCCAGCAGCGCCGACTGCGTCTTCGGCGACGCCCGGTTGATCTCGTCGGCGATCACGATGTTGGCGAACACCGGCCCCGGGTGGAACTCGAAGCCCCGGCTGGCCTGGTTGAAGATGGTCACCCCCGACACGTCGGAGGGGAGCAGGTCCGGCGTGAACTGGATGCGCCGCCACTGCCCCTTCACCGTCGCCGCGATCGCCCGCGCCAGCGTGGTCTTGCCGACGCCCGGTACGTCCTCCAGCAGCACGTGTCCCTGCGCGAACAGCGCGGTCAGCGCCAGCCGCACCACCTGCGGCTTGCCCAGCACGACCGCGTTGACGTTGTCGGCCAGCCGGGCGGCCAGAGCGGCGAAGCCCTGCACCTCCGGCTGGCTCAGCGGTTCGTGCGTGTTCACGGATGCGCCTCTCGGGTGCGGTCAGCAGGCGGGCAGGACGCCGAGGTCGTCGCCGCCCTCCAGGTTGAGCCAGGCCCACGGGATGTAGGTCTTGCCCTTGTAGTCCACCTGGACCCACCAGGTGCTCTGCTTGTTGTTGTTGTAGATCCAGGCGTTGACGTCTTCGCCCTTCACCTTGCAGTACGTGCGCAGCCGGTGGCCGTCCGGCACCCAGCCGGCCTGCCGGTCGTTGTCCTGCCTCGGCACCTCGAAGATCTCGTTGCCGTTGCGCTCGCCGGGGATCTCCCGATCGCAGTACGTCCGCTGGTCGCCGTCCGGACCGTTCTTGCACGTGGCGACGCCGTACACCGGGTCGGTGGTCTGCGCACGCGAAGCGGTGCCCTTACCGGCGGCGTTGCTCGCGGTCAGCGTCACCGTGTACGCCGTCCCCGGCGTCAGCCCGGTCACCCGCAGGCTGGAACAGCTCCCGCTCGCCGTCTTCCCGCCCGTTGCCGCCGTGCAGGAGGCGCGCCCGCCGCCCGCGTCCACAGTGAACGTCACAGTCACCGACGTGGCGTCCGCCGACGAGCCGGTCACCGTGATCCGGGGCTCGGCCACCGTCCGCGCGGTGGTGCTCGCCTCCGGTCCCGGCCCGGCCTCGTTCACGGCCTTGACCTTCACCGTCACGTTCTGCCCGTTGCCCAGTCCGCCCACGGTGGCCTGCACGTCTGTCACCTCGACGGACTTCCCGGCAGCCTCCACCACGTACTTCGTCACCGGGCGGCCGTTGTCCACCGCCGGGGACCACTGCACCGCGATCGTGCCCGGCTGGTCGGCGACTGTGGACGCGCGCAGCTCCGTCGGCGCCTTCGGCACGGTGAACGGCACCACCGTGTTGCTCACCGGCGACGCCTTCGACCCGGCGCCCTTCTCGCTGACCGCGGTCACCGTGAACGCGTACTGCGTGCCGTACTCCAGTTGCCCGGCCGGCACCACCAACTCCGTCTTCGCCGACTCACCGGCCGGGGCGCTCGCACCCGCCGAGGTCGCCGTCACCGCGTACCTCGCGATCGTGTTGCCCTGACCGTCGGCCTCGGGCCAGCTCACCCGCACCGTGCCGTCCGGCCGCGCCTCGGCGGTCACCGACGCCGGCGGGTCCGGCACCTCGGCGGTCGGCACCACCGGGTTGCTGCGCCGCGCCGGCCCCTCACCCTTGGCGTTCACCGCGTGCACCGAGAACGTGTACGTCTCACCGTTTGTCAGACCGGTGATCTCCAGCGCGCGCTGGTTCGCGCCGACCTGGTGGGTCTGACCGGCGCCCTCCACCACGTACCGGATGATCTCGGCGCCGTTCGACGGGGCGGCCTGCCAGCTCACCCGCGCCGACGCGTCACCCGCGGCGGCGGTGACCGACTTCGGCGCACCCGGCTTGGACACCTTCGGCTTCTTCGGCGGGGGCGGCGGCGGGGCCACCGGCGGCGGGTCGCCGCCCAGCACGTCGTTTGCGTACTTGTCGACCTCACGCACCTGGTTGCGGTCGTCAACCACCTGCGCGGTGGACGAGTCCGGCGGGTTGATGAACAGGTGGTTCTCCCGGACCTCCAGCTCGACCGGGCCGGGCCGGCCGGAGCCCTTGACGGTCTGCACGAGCTGACCCTCGCCGTCGAAGGCGTACACCGTGCCGGTGGTCTCGTCGGCGCAGTAGAACCGGCCCGCCCACGCCACCGCCGGGCTCAACCGGGCACCGGCGCCGGGAACCGTGAACCGCTTCACCTCGCGGCTGTCCCGCACCACGTGCACCGACCTGTCACCGGGGACCGTGACCGGCACCTGCGGCCCGCTGGTCCGCGTCGGCAGGTTGCCCGGCGCGCTCATGCTCAGCTCCGCCCGCTGCGTCTGCCCGCCGACCACGGTCACCAGCGACGCCGAGGTCCGGTCCAGCACCGCGACACCCTCGTCCAGCGTGGACACCACCAGCTCGTGCGCCGGCTCGGCCACGTCGTACGTCTCGACCCGCTCCGGGCTGAGCCCCGCGGACGGCGCGTCACCCGGCGTCTCCGGCAGCTCGGCGGCGGTCACCGCCGAGACGGTGCCCTCGCTCGGCACCGCCACCCACAGCTTGCCGGCGCCGTCGAACGTGCCACCGGTGATACCCGGCGGGTAGCGCACCGGCTCACCCACCGGCGTCAACGCCCGCGGGTCCAGCTGCCGGACGATGCCCTGCACCGCGTCCACCACGAACGCCGCGTCCTCGTGCAGCGCCACGCTCACCCCGAACCCCGGCGCGGTCGGCGTCGTCGCGGTGATCTGCAACGTCGCCAGGTCCAGCGAGCTGACCTGCCCGGTGTTGAGGTCGCGCAGGATCAGCAGCCGGTCGGTCTGCGCCACCTGCACCTGGTGCCGCCGCCCACCCGGCACCTCCATCCGGGTGTCCACCCGCGCGGTGACGCCGTTGACCCGGGCCAGCTCGCTGCGGGTGGTGCTCCACAACCAGGACGACGCGTCGAAGCTCGCCACCGCGTTGTCGGCCGCGCCCAGCCCGAGCACAGTCAGGCCCATCGCGGCCAGCAGCGCGGCCACCGTGCCGATGGTGACCAGCCCGCCCCGCATCCGCGACCGTGGACGAGCCTGCTCCGGCGCGGTGCCCGTGACGTCCTCGATGGTGGTCACTGCCGGCTGCCTCCCCGTGTCGGTGCGGGGAGCGACGCCGAGCACGGCCGACCCTCCCCAGAGCCGGGAGCCATCATAGGTGCCGCCCGGAGCCGGTGAAACCCGCACCGTCCCCCTGTGGACACCGAGCGTGTCGTCCGTGGACGCTCAGTTCGGCGTGGGGCCGCCCTCCCGGTCCGTGCAGACCTGACCCGAGGTGGCGTACGAATCGGTCGAGTAGACAGCCAGCACCGTGAAGCAGTAGTCCAGCTTCGCGCTCAGCCCGTTCACCGTGTAGCGGGTCTGCCCGGCGTCCACAGTCGCCATCACGCCGAGCTTCTGCCCGGCCCGGCCGCCCGCCACCACGAACGGCACCCCGCCGTTCGTCGGATCGGTCCAGGTCACCGTGACGGTGGTGGTGTCGTCGCGCAGCTTCAGGTCTCCCGGCGGCGGCCCGGTCACCTTCGGCGACGCGGCGCCGGACGCGGGCACGGGAGCCGGCGGCGGCGCCGCCTCCCGGTTCAGCAACACCGCGCCGACACCGACCGCCGCGACCACCGCGAGCACCGCACCCCCGACCACAAGGGCCAGCACCGTCCGGTTGCGGCCCGGCCGTTCCGGCTCCATCGGGTACGCGTCCCGCGGCGGGACCGGCGGCGGCTGGTGGAACATCGGCGGGGTCGCCGGCCAGGCGCCCTGCTCCGGCTGGGCCGGCGGCTCCGGTCGCGTGGACTCGGGGAAGTCCAGCAGGTCCTCGTAGATCGTCATCTGCCGGTTCGGCTCCGGCGCGTCCGCGTCCGGTTCGGCTGCCGTCTCGACGGGTGCCGGCTCGTCCTCTTCCGGCTCGGGCCGGGCCTGCCGGTCGACCGGCTGGGACGGGGCGACGCTGCTCCACGGTGGCGCGACCATGCCCCACGGCGGTACGGAGGAACCGCTGACCGGTGCGGCGGGTGGTCCGCTGACGGGCGGCGGATAGGTGCCGGGGGGAGCGCTCACCGGTGGGTGTCCGGCGGGCGGCGCGCTGACCGGTGGCGGGTACCCAAGTCCGGGCGGCGCGCTGACCGGCAGTGGGTAGCCGGGTCCGGGTGGCGCGCTGATCGGCGGCCCCGGAGGACCGCTGACCGACTGCCCGAAGGGCCCGCTGACCGGGTTCACAGGGGGCGCGCTGACCGGAGACGTCGAGGGCGATCCGATCGGCGGTGCGCTGGTGGGTGGAGGGATGACCGGTGCAGCGCTGGTGGGTGGAGCGCCGGCCTGGGGCGCGGCGGGCGGTGGCGCTACGTCTGCTGCCGGAGCACCGGTGGCCGGTGCGCCGGCCTCGGGCGTGTGCGGCTGCCTCATGCTCGCGGCAGCGGCGCCTTCACCCGTGGCCGAAGGGCTCACCGACGATCCGTCGACCGGGGATGCGCTCGACGGCGGTGCGCTCACCACGGGCGTTCCGGACGAGCCGGCCTGGACCGGGTCGACCGGAGGTGTGCTGACGGGCGGTGAGCCGGCGGGCGGTCCGCTGACCGGCGGTCCGCTGACCGGCCGTGCGCCGGCCGGGGTTTCGCCGACGGCACCGGCTGTCGCGGGCTTGACCGGGGCGTCGGGGGCCGCCGTCGCGGCGTTGCGCGCCGCCTCCTCCTCCAGCAGCGGGCCGATCTGCTGCACCTGGATCGTCGGCTTGTCCCAGCCCGGTCCACCGGGGATCGGCGGTGTCGTACCCCGTCCCGCATCGCTCGTGTCGATGCCGGCCACCCGGTCGACGGCGGGACGCGGAGGAGCGGTTGCCTCGGCCGTCGACGGCGCCTGCTGGGCGGGCGCGGGTTGCGGCGGCGCGGGCGGCGCAGGGACCGGCGTCGCTGCGGTGGCAGCGGCCGGCGCCGATTCGGCGACCGGCTGGGAGGCGGGTGCCGGTGGCGTGGCCGAGGCCGGAGGGGTGACCGGTGGGGGGAGGGGCTGGGCCGACACCGGCGGGACAACCGGAACGGCCGGCGGTGACGGTAGGGGGCTGTTCGCCGGAGCCGGCACGCGCGGCGCCGGCGGGAGGACGGACGGAGGCGGCGGCACGAGTCCCGCCGAGGGCATCCGCGACGGTGGCGGGGCGATTCCGGCGGGAGGCGACTCGGCGACCGGCGGTGCGGGCGGCGGCGGAATGACCGGCGGGGGCGGGAGCGACGGCGCACGGGCGATGCCCGGCGTCTGTGGCGGCGGCAGCGCGCGCGTCCCGGCGGTGGGTTCTGCCGTCGGCGTTCCAGGCGTCGCAGCGGGTGATACTGGTGCCGGACCGGGCATCGATGTGCCGGCGGTTGACGGGTGCGGGGATGCGGCGGGGGCACGGGGCGGCACCGGGGTCACACCGGAAGCGGCGGCCGGTCGACCGTACGTTGCCGGCGGAGCCTGGGAGGCGCGCCGGGCCGGTGGCACCGGGATGACGCCCTGAGCCGGGGGCACCGGCCGGACACCGGGATTATGCGGGACCCTCCCGGCAGTGGGCGGCGTCGCCGGGGCGGTGGTTTCGATGGGCACCACCGGGAACCGGGAGGTCGCCTCCTCGGTGATGGGCGCGAACCGGGTCGTCGGCTCCGCGGCGGGCGGCGAGGGCGGCGCCCACGGACTGGCGGGTCCGTTCGGCCCGGCGCCGGGAGGGTGCGGCGGGGCAGGCGCCACCGGTGGTGAAGGAACGATCGGTGCGGGCTGAGGTGGCTGCCCGGGGCGGGGCGCCTGCGGTGCCGGGCCCGGGCGGGGCGCCCACTGTGAGCCGGGTGCCGGCGGATTCGCGACGGGCGCACCCGGGGCGACGGGACCTGGCGGTGCCGGAGCGTGCGGGTGCGGCGGTGGGACGGGCCGCAACGAGACGGTGGGCTCGGGCACCCCGTGCCCGGGGTGTCCGGGACCGGGGTGTCCGGGATCGGGCCGGACCGGCCCGGGGATGCCCGGCGGCGCTGGATCGACGTGTCCGGGCAGGGGCGAATTGGCGTACCCGGGGCGGCCCGGATTCGGGTAGCCGGGCGGGGGTGGAGCGGGGAGCGGTCCGGCAGCGGCGGCGGAGCCGCCGGGGGAGGGGCCATAGCCTGCGGGAGCGGCGGCGGAGCCGCCGAGGTACTGGCGGGCTGCGCGTACCGCGGGGTGGTCCGGACCGAGCACGGCGGACCCGGCGGTCGCCACGCGGCTGTAGTTGCGGCGGGCCTCGTGCCGGTTGCCCAGTTCCTCGGACACCCCGGCGAGGTCGAAGCTGAGCGCGAGCATCAGCGGGTCGGCCTCGCCGCGGCGGCGCTCGCCGGCCGCGTAGGCCTCTTCGAGTACGCGCCGGGCGGAGGCCGGGTCGTCGGCCTCGCGGTGCAGCCGGGCCAGCAGGTGACCGGTGGCCAGGACGTCCTGGTGGTCCTCGCCGTACGCCGGGCGGGCCGCGACGATCGCGTCGGCGAGCAGGCGGCGGGCGCTTGTCAGGTCACCCGCGGCGCGCAGTGCGAGGGCCTGGTGTTGAGTGGCGATCAACGGGGAGGGGTGGGACACGGGAGCAATGCTGCCCGGAATCGCCTGTTGCGCGCTACCCACCCGATCTATGTGGCCGCTGACCTGCGCAAACGCGCCGCGATGGAGCTGATGTGCATGATCGTTATGGGCCGTGTACAGTAATGCCCCGTGCGGCCCGCCAGGCCGACCGATGCGGTGAGTAGCTCACATTGGTCGACCGGGTAGGCTGGTACGTGCAGGTCCGGGTGGCGGAATGGCAGACGCGCTAGCTTGAGGTGCTAGTGCCCGTATAGGGCGTGGGGGTTCAAGTCCCCCCTCGGACACCAACTGAATCCCAACGGTGCGCGGCAAGGTCAACACTTGCCCGCACCGTTTGTGTTTCCGGGTCGTACGACAGGTGCAGCCCGAGGCTGCGGTAGACCTCCAGTTTGTGTTCCGGCTTTGCGTTCCGTAGGGCGGCCACGAGGTCTCCGAGTTCCTCGACGACGGCGATGATCTGCTCCTCGCTGTAGCGGGCAGGGACGTTGGTCTTCTCTTCGACTGGCGTGTGCTGGTGCCGTTCGGCGTGTTCGCGTTCTGCTTGGGTCTCGGCGATCCAGCCGGCAACGACGCCTGGGTCGGCGCCGGCGTCGAGTGCCGCCCGGTAGCGGGCCAGTTTGGCGTCGCACTCGGCGATTGTGGTTCCTTCGAGCGCCGTCGGGGCGGCGGTGGGCGTGCCGGTGTGGGCCTGGTCGAGGAGTGTGGTGATGGTGTTCCGCCGGTGCAGTGGCCCGAAGCCTTGTATGAGCCAGGTGTCCAGCGGTGTGATCAGCACGTCTTCCCGCATGATCACATTTCGGGGGTGGTCGACTCTGTTGGCGAGGGCGTACTCCTGCGGGAAGCGGCAGCGGTAGTAGGCGACGCCGTGGGAGTGCTGGCCTTGCATCTTGCGGCCGCAGATGCCGCAGTGGACCAGGCTCTTGAAGACGTAGGGGTGGCGGGATCGGTGTGCCCGTCTCGGTGAGGTGGCGGTGCGGGCTCGAAGGCCGAGCATGTCCTGAACGCGGTCGAAGTCTGCCTGCTCGACCAGGGGCTCGTGGACCAGTTCGTTGGAGGTGACCCAGCGGTCGCGCTGGTTCCACCGCATGACCGGGGTATGGCCGAGGGCGACGTCGTCGACGTCGAGCAGCACTTCGTCGGTGCGTTGCTTGTTCCAGACCTGGCGGCCGGTGTAACGGGGGTTGGTCAGGATCGTCCGTACGGCGGTCTTGGACCAGGCGAGCCCGTCTCGGTGGGGGTTGCGGGCACGGTCGTACGCGGAGGGGCAGAGGATGTCGTCGCGGGTGAGCGCCTCGGCGATGGCGAACATTCCGTATCCGGCCAGGTACATGCCGAAGATGCGCTGGACGACGGGTGCGGTCTGCGGGTCGGGGGTCAGGCCGCGGAGGCGTTTGCCGTCGGCGGCCTTTGCCGGGTTCGGGTGCGGTCCGAGGTCCTTGAGCGTGTAGCCGTACGGTGGCCGTCCGCCGAGGAAGCGGCCCTCCAGTTGAGTCTGGGAGGCCATGGCGGTGCGGACCCGGACCTTCACCCGGTTCCGCTCGCCCTTGCTCATGCCGCCGAAGACGGACATGACCAGGTCATGCGCCTCGTTGTCCGGATCGATCAACCCGCCGACCTCCGGCACCCACAACTGGACGCCGTAGTGCGTGAACAGCGGCATGGTCAGACCGAACTGGTTGCCGTAGAAGGCGCGGTGCGGCTCACCGATGACGACAGCGGTGAAGCCGCGCTGAGGGTTGCGCAGGGCAGCGAGCAGCCGGCTGGCTTCCGGACGACGTTGCCACGGCAAGGACCGGCTGTGGCCAACATCGAAGAACTCCTCGTTGATCACGCCGCCCCGAGGGGTGATCAACGTCCGGGCGAGTGATAGTTGCCAGCGTCGGGACGACTCCGGATCCTGGTTGTCCTCGGTGGAGACCCGGCCGTAGAAGGCGAAGGAGAGCGTCGGGGCTTCGAAGCTCATCTTCGTGAGGTCTCGTCTCAGGCGGTCATGGTCAACGGTCATGTTTCCTCCGTGAGGTCTTCAACAGCGGCGCAGTGGGCACGGTGCACCTCGACGAGGAGCCGTAGGAGCGCGCGCGCGGCGGCCGGCCCGAATTGTGGCGGTTCCAGGGGTGCGATTACCTGAATTCCAGCGGACGATGCCGCATCGGCGACATTCGGACCGCAATTAATATTGTAGTCCTGTTCTGGCTGTTCCGAAAATTCTGACCGGGATTTCGGCAAGCTGTTTCCCCCACTGGGTTGGCATTGCTTTCTTGTGGCGCTCAGGGGTGTCCATGGCGTGGTTCTCCTTCCCTGTTGGGGTGACCCGTGGTTCGTGTCGCTGAAATTGCGTCACGGCGTCGATAGCCGCTCGATTGCTCCTTGGAGCAGGGCAAAGTGAGTGGTCCGAGGCGCGGTGATTTGCTCGTCCGGCAAGGGCTCGAGGCGTCCGCGAGTAATTCAGAGCTGCAGTGGGTTCAGGAACAGCGATATGCCGTCGAGTGCTACTCGACGGCATATCGCTGTTCCTGGTTCCTGGCGGTCGATGTTCCCAGGAACCTATTTATCTTGTCTGCGGCTGAGCTTGTCGGCGTTCAGGACTAGCAGTGCTCGTTGGCACTCAAAGCCGGCAGCGGCATCGTTGAACGGGCATCGGTGGGGTCGCCGACTCGAAACAAGACTTTGAGGCCTGGGCTGCTCGGCTGGTTGTCAGCCTGTTGGGTTACTGCCCGCTAAGCGGCGTAGCGCCTGCCCGGTGCCGGGGTAGGCGAGCCGCAGGGTGTGGGCGGTGAGTTGGATGGCCCACCAGGTGAGGGCGACGAGGTAACCGACCAGCAGGGCGCTGCTGGTGTCGCTGGTGAAGACGATGGCGTAGCCGATGGCGAGGCCGGGGGCCGTGATGGTGCGGGTGGTGCGGCTTCGGCTGGTGGTCAGGGCGGTGGCGATGCCGAGCAGTGCTGCTCCGGCGCTGCCGATGAGGCCGGGCATGCCGGTCAGGTCGACCGGTGGGGTGAGGGTGATCGCCGCGCGCATGAGGCAGATGCCGGTGGTTGCGATGGCGGCGGGCAGGGCTGCCGGTCGGGTGCGCGCGAGCCAGTTGGACAGTTGCGGAGCCGCGATGCGGGGAGCGGTGGCGGCGATGATCGCCGCGCAGGCGGCGAGGGGGAGCGCGGAGCCGAGGGTCCATTTCAGGTATGGCTCGTAGCCGAACTGGACGGAGGTGCCGGTGGCGAGGCCGTAGAGGGCGGCGGCGGTTGATCCGCCGACGGCGGCGGCGAGGTATCCGCGTCTGATGAGGTGGCCGGTGGTGGGTTCGGAGGTGGATGCGTTGGGGGTGCCGGCGAGCCAGGTGGTGGGGGCGAGGTGCGCCACGGCGAATGCGGTGAGCATGGTGAGGGCACCGGCGATGCCCAGTTGAGGCAGGGAGAGGCGGACGCCGACGACCTGGACGGAGTAGGTCGTGACGATGTCCGCGGTGAGGATGGTCTGTAGGAGCACGGTGAGCGAGCAGACGCCGAGGATGATGGCGCTGGTCAGGTCACGGACGCGGAGCCGAACTCGTGGCAGTGCGGTGTCGTTGGCGGTAGTTGCTGTCTGGTGATGGGCTGCGGTGAGCGCGAGGGCGCCGTCAGCGAGGGCGTGGGAGTGACCGTCGAGGGCGATCGGAGTGTGCCCGGTGACGGCCACGAGGCGTTCCTGAAGGCCCGGGATTGCTTTGGTTTCCCGGTGGATCACGTGGCTGAGGTGCTGCTGGCTGATGTCGGCGGCGTCGAGGATGCCTTGGACGGCATTGGCGGTCTCGTCGAGGAGGGGCTGCGCTGCGGCGGTGACGTCGTCGCGGGTCAGAACGGCCGGTGGGCGGGGCGAGGGCAGGAGAACGGGTGCGCGTTCCTGAGTTGAGAGGGCGGTCCTGGCCTGGCGGATGGACTCCAGCAGTACCGCGTCGGCTGGCTCGGGTATGGCCTCTATTTCGGTTCGTTGTGCGGGGTCGTCTGCGATGCTGCGGGTCAAGAGGTGCTGCGCGAGGTCTCGGTCCAGGTCGCGGCTCGGGCTCACCTGGCGGGTGGCGAGTTCCTGGTACCCGTCGGGGCTGGCTTGCAGGACGGTCAGCGTGATTGGACGCCGCTCGGCGTCGCAGATCAGCAGACATGTGCCATTCGGGACGTGGCCGGCGGTCGCGTAAGCGGCGAGTGCTGCTGGCGCGGTGACCATGGCCGGTGCGGGGAGGCCCGCCCGGGCTGCCGCGTCGGTGAGATGCCCCCGTCGGCGTGGTCCCCAGGCCGATGGGATGGTCACGGTCAGGGCAGCGACCGGTACGGCGACTTGGCGGACTGCCTGGTCGGCGATGTACCACAGCTGCCCGGCGAGCAGCTGTACGGCGTCCACCGGCGGCTCGGCGTCAGCCGCGTGCAGGAGGTCCACCGGGTCGCGGATGAATCGGTGACCTAGCGAGGGCTCCGGCAGCCCGTTGACGCCGGGGTGTAGTTGACCGGCGGGGTCGATCACGATGCTGTGCGGCATGACGATGCGGCCGTTGAGCAGGACGGGGATCCGGGTGCCATCGCGGTCGACGGTGGCGGCGATTGCCGACGACGTGAGATCGATCGATAGTCGCGTGCCCCCGCTTGGCATGCGAGGCAGTGTCTCCCGACCGGGGAGTGGATCGTCAACCACGTTCTCGTCCCGTGATCGATTGTGCGCGCATGGTGAGAATCCTTCCTGAGGAGATGGCCCTCGATGGGTATCGCCGTGTATGCGAGAGGAGAGGGATCTACCAAGCGGGGGGACGGACAGGATGTCGCAGCAATCCCCGGACAGCGGCAACCGGCTAGCCGAATACGCGCGTCCCACGGTGTATGTCCCGCCCGCGTCGACACCGCCGCGCCACACGGCGGGGCGGGTGTCCTCCGTGATCCGACCGGTCCGGGCCACCGTAGCCACGGTCGTGTTCCTGGCCGGGGTACCGGCGCTGCTTGTGTCCCTTGACGGGAACCCGCTGAGGAGGTGGCCGTCGTGGACGCAGGTGGTGGCATGGTTCGATCAGCCGAACGAACGGTTCACCTCGACCGTCCTGGCCGGCGCGGCTGTGTGGGCGGTGTGGCTGTTGTGGGCCGTGCTCGCGCTGCTGCTGATCGCCGAGCTGATCGCGCTGGCGACCCGATGGCGGATCCCGGTGCTACGGCTTCCCGCACCACTGCACCGGCTCGTGTTCGGCCTGGCTGGCACCGCGGCGATCGCCGTCACCTCCGTCGGCCAACTGAGCCACCCCCGCTTTCATGGAGCTTCTTGATCATGGTCTTATGGCCGTGGGGAGGAAGTCGTCCGTGGCAGCACCGAAGAAGTACCCCGACGAGCTACGTCAGCGCGCCGTGCGCCTGTATCGCGAGTCGGACCCGAAGCCGGTGATCCGGCGCCTGGCCGAGCAACTCGGCGTGCATCACGAGGCGTTGCGGAACTGGATCCGCCAGGCCGAGGCCGACACGGGTGAGCGTCACGACCGGCCGACCAGCGAGATGGCGGACGAGAACCGGCGGCTGCGCAAGGAAGTTGCCGAGTTGCGGCGGGCGAACGAGATTCTGAAGGCCGCGAGTGCGTATTTCGCGGCGGAGCTCGACCCGACCCGGCGACGGTCATGAGGTTCATTCACGAACACCGTGACCAGTTCGCGGTCGCGCTCCTGCTACGGGTCCTCAACATCGGCGCTTCAACCTACTACGCGTGGGTCAAGCAGGCCGAGCAGCCCTGCGACCGGGACGTCGTCGACCTGGGGCTGATCTCCAACATCCACGAGATCTGGGAGACCTCCGGGCGCACCTACGGCGCTGACCGGGTCCACCGGCAGCTGCGCCGTGACGGCATCCGCGTGGGCCGCAAGCGCGTCGAGCGGCTGATGGCCGAGCAGGGCTGGCAGGGGGCGTTCCTGCGTCGAGGCTGGCGTGGTGGCTCCACGAAGCAGGATCCCCGGCACACGCCGGCGCCGGATCTGGTCAATCGGCAGTTCACCGCCGACGGGCCGAACCGGCTCTGGGTTGCCGACGCCACCCGCATCCCGTGCGGTGAGGGTGTGTTCTGGTTGGCTGCGGTCCGCGACGCGTTTTCCCGCCGGATCGTCGGGTGGAAGACGTCTGACCGCTGCGACACCGACCTGATCCTCGCCGCCCTCGAATACGGCATCTGGTCGCGCGACGTCCGCGACGGCCAGTTGATCCACCACAGCGACCGCGGGTCGAACTACACGTCGTTCCGCTTCGCGGAACGCTTGCAGGACAACGGGATCCTGCCGTCGATGGGCTCCGTCGGCGACTCGTACGACAACGCCCTGATGGAGAACTTCTGGTCCACGCTGAAGATCGAACTCGTCTACCGCACGTCCTGGCGGACCCGCGACGAGGCCGAGAACGCGATCTTCGCCTACATCGACGGCTGGTACAACACCCGCCGCATACAGAAGGAACTGGGCTACCTCAGCCCGAACGAGTACGAGACCGCCTGGCACACCCGCCAGCCGCAACCAGCCGAGCCACCTATCGCCACCCCTGCGCCAGCCGGCAGCAGGTAACCACCGCTCCATCAAAGCGGGGGGAACTCAGAGCGGGACCGCACTGCACGACCTGTTCGTTGGGTGCGGCCGGTTCGCCCGGGGTCAAGTCCCGGGGAGTGGTGTTTTGCGGTTGGGCGTGATTCTTCGTTGTTGTTAGGCGCTGAGCGCTGGTAGGTCGTTGGTGTCGGTGTCCTCCTTCGTGTCGGTGGTGATGAGGGTGAGGCGGGATTTGGCGAGGATGTCGAGGCCGAGGTAGCGGCGGCCTTCGGTCCATTCGTCGTGCTGTTCGGCCAGGACGGCGCCGACGAGGCGGATCAGGGCGTGGCGGTCGGGGAGGATCCCGACGACGTCGGTGCGGCGGCGGATCTCGCGGTTGAGGCGTTCCTGCGGGTTGTTCGACCAGATCTGCCGCCAGATCTCTTTCGGGAAGCCGGTGAACGCCAGAACGTCGTCACGGGCGGCCTCCAGGTGGTCGGCGACGGCGGGCAGTTTGCCGGCGACGGTGTCGATGAGGCGGTCGTACTGGGCGTGCACGGACGCGGCGTCGGGTTGGTCGTAGACGCTGTGCAGCAACGTTTTGACCCACGGCCAGGACGCTTTCGGGGTGGCCGACATCAGGTTCGCCGCGTAGTGGGTGCGGCAGCGCTGCCACGTCGCGCCGGGCAGGGTCGCGCCGATCGCGTCGACCAGGCCGCGGTGTGCGTCGGAGGTCACCAGGCGCACCCCGGACAGGCCCCGGGCGGTCAGGTCCCGGAAGAACGCGAGCCAGCCGGCGCCGTCTTCGGCGCTGGTGACCTGCAGGCCGAGGATCTCCCTATGTCCGTCGGCGTTCACGCCGGTGGCGAGCAGGGCGTGGACGTTGACGACCCGGCCGCCCTCGCGGACCTTGAGCACGAGGGCGTCCGCGGCGACGAACGTGTACGGGCCTTGGTCGAGCGGGCGGCTACGGAACGATGCGACGTGTTCGTCGAGGTCGCGGGCCATGACGCTGACCTGCGACTTCGACAGGCGGGTGATGCCCAATGATTCGACCAGCTTGTCCATGCGCCGCGTGGACACGCCGAGCAGGTAACACGTCGCCACGACCGACGTCAGTGCCGCCTCGGCCCGCTTGCGGCGCTCCAGGAGCCAATCCGGGAAGTACGAGCCTGAGCGCAGCTTCGGGATCGCGATATCGAGGGTGCCGGCGCGGGTGTCGAAGTCGCGGTGCCGGTAGCCGTTGCGGGTGTTGACCCGGTCGGGGGAGCTGGTGCCGTAGTCCGCGCCGCAGATCGCGTCGGCTTCGGCGGACATCAACGTGTCGACGAACGTGGTCAACAACGAGCGCAGCAGGTCCGGTGACGCCGCGGCGAGGTGGTCGTGCAGGAAGCGGGCAGGGTCGATACTGGGATTGGCCATCGCGTGGAACTCCTCGAACTTGAGCGGGAACTCAGATCGAAGAATCACGCGGTGGCCACCTCACGTCTACGCCATGCCCGCCTCAACGGGCCTGCCGCACACCACTCTGCTGGACGCAACTGCCGGATTCCGATGACAATTGTGCTGACCGAGGATGGGCTGCCGCAGGTGCGGTCCGTACGCATGCGGTAAGGCGTGCAGGGACCGGTGGTCGGGGCACCTGAACAGTAGGAGCACGAGCGCCTCGAGAAGTCCAGTTCACGGCCTTGCCGTCGCGGGAATCGTGCATCTCTGCGGGCATGTCAGGTGGGTGGTCGTATACCGCTGGCCCGCACGCGGACGGGGCGAGTCCGGGTGTTGTGGCTACGGTAGGCCCGTGGCAGAACGACTCACCGGCGCTGAGTTCATCGCCCGAGCCCGCGAAAAGCACGGCGACAGGTACGACTACTCGTTCGTCCAGTACGTCAACAGCCAAGCCAAGGTGACGATTATCTGCCAGGAGCACGGCGAGTTCCAACAGGCGCCGGCGAAGCATCTTCACGGGCAGGGGTGCGGCTCCTGCGGAGGCCGGGTCCGGCTGACCACCCAGCGCTTCATTAACAGGTCTCGCCGGGCTCACGGCGATCGGTACGACTACTCACTGGCCGAGTACGTCAACAATCGCAACCCAGTGACGATCTTCTGCGGCGATCATGGGCGATTTCAGCAGCGACCAGAAGCTCACATGGCCGGCGGGGGTTGCCCGCGATGTGCCGACCGGGAACGTGGCCTGGCCCGAACAGGCACGACGGCTGCCTTCCTCGCCGCGGCCGCTGAGGTGCACGGCGACCGGTACGGGTACACCGAGGTGCGATACGTCAACAGCGAGACCAAGGTAACGATCATCTGCGCTGAGCATGGCCCGTTCGAGCAGTTGCCCGGCAGCCATCTCCGCGGTGTCGGCTGTCCGGCGTGCGGCACCGTGCAGCGAGCCCAGCGGCTCACCAGCTCGACGGAGGAGTTCGTTCTGAAGGCACGGGCAGTCCACGGCGAAGCCTACGACTACTCGCGGGTCGAGTACGTCAAGGCGCGGCTCAAGGTCACGATCGGCTGTCCAGCCCACGGTGATTTTCAACAGACCCCGAACAGTCACCTCAGTGGCGGTGGTTGCCCCAGCTGCGCGCAGGAGGCCATCACCCGCGCGCAGACCGACACCGCCGAGTCCTTCATAAAGAAGGCGCTTCATGTACACGGAGAGCGGTATGACTACTCGCAGGTCGAGTATCTGCACAGCCAGATCAAGGTCACGATCCGCTGTCGCGAGCATGGTCCGTTCCCACAAGTCCCCTCAAGCCATCTGATCGGCTCCGGTTGCCCGAGGTGCGCGCACCGGGCGGTTGGAACGGCAAACGCGGACACGACGGCATCCTTCGTCGAGAAGGCGCAGCGTGTCCACGGTGAAAGGTACGACTACACCCAGGTCGAATACGTGCGCAGCCAGGTGGAGGTCACGATCGTCTGCCCTGAGCACGGTCCGTTCCGCCAGGTGCCCAACTCGCATCTGAGCGGTCGGGGCTGCCCCGAGTGCGGTCTCCGGAGCATCTCGCTGGCGCGGGCCGGGAACCTCGACTCGTTCCTCGACAGGGCCTTTGTCGTCCATGGCAGCCGGTTCGACTACTCACGGGTCACGTTCGCCGGCTCGCACATCAAGGTGGCGATCCTGTGCCGCGACCACGGCGAGTTCAGGCAGACGCCGGCCAGCCACCTCAACGGGAGTGGCTGCCCGTCCTGCGCCACCGAAGCGCGCCGAATCGCGATCGCTGGCACGTCTGACCTGTTCGTCGCCCGTGCCGAGTTCGTTCACGGCGACACGTACGACTACTCCGGCGTCGAGTACCGCAACGCGATGACACCGGTCGTCATCATCTGCCGTCGGCACGGCCCGTTCACGCAGATCCCACCTGTGCATTTGGGTGGGAGTGGTTGCCGCCGATGCTCGACCTCGAAGGGTGAGATCGCAGTCGCTCGCCTCCTCACCAGACTAGGGCTGGAGTACGAGCACCAGTGGCGGGACCACGACTGCCGGGACTTGAGAGTCCTCGCCTTCGATTTCGCGCTCATCGGACACCGTATGTTGATTGAGTTCGATGGGCCGCAGCACCGCCAGCCGGTCCGCTGGGGCTCGATGTCGCAGGCGGAGGCCGTCGCGCTGTTCGATGGCGTACTGCGTCGGGACCGGATCAAGGACGACTGGGCGGTGGCCAGCGGCTGGAGGATGCTGCGCCTGACGGATGCCACCACCGTCGAGCAGGACCTGACCGCCGCCTTGGTCGCTGGCGGACTCCTGGTCACCCAGTCAGCCGGCAACCCCGCTGATGAACCGCCCCGGATCTTGTAGAGACCAGGGCGTACCACGAAGGTCGTAGGCTATCGATCGCGAGGGGCTGACTGTGTCGTACCCGCCTCGTACGCTTCGTGTCGATGGTTATGCGAGGTGTAGAAGGTGCTTACCAAGGTGCGCTCCGGGCGTTCCAGAATCCGATGCTTGCCTTGCTTCATCAGACGCACGCGCCGTTCGTGGTGACGGTGTTGGCGATGGTCTTCACGGCGGAGCGGCCGACGGTTGCGGTGGCGGATGCGCATGCGGAGATCAACGACGCCCTTGACCAGCTACGGGCTGCCGGCTATGGCGACGAGGATAACCAGCCGCTGCCTAGTGGAAATTCGCGGGACTTGTGCAGGCAGTGGGTGCAGGCGGGGTGGTTGGTGCGGCAGGTGTCCGACGCCGGTGTCGAGGTGTACCGACTGTCGGCGTACGGTGTCGGTGCACTGGAGATCGCTGGGCGTGTCGGCGGGGCGCGGACCAGGGTGTCGCAGTCGCGGGTCAGGACGCTGTTGGAGGCGATCGAGCGGCTTGCGCAGGAAGCCGATCCGGACCTGATGACCCGGCTGGCGCGCTTGCACGAGGAGATCCAGCAGCGGCAGAAGGAGCTGGCTCGACTCGAAAAGGGTGGTGCCGTCGAGACAGTCGAGGACGAGCAGCTGCTTGAGGCCGCCGAGAATGTGCTGCACTTGGCGCGGGAGCTGCCTGCGGACTTTGCCCGCGTGGCAGAGTCGATCAAAGCTATCCAGCGTGACGTGGTCGCCGAATTGCGGCACGATGTGCGGCCGACCGGGGAGGTGCTGCGTGAGTACCTGGCCCGCGGCCAACGGATCTTGGATGCGACACCGGAAGGCCGCGCGTTCGCGGGGGCGTTGCGCCTGATCGGCGACCCGGCGCAGATCGATGACCTGTGGGGCCAGTTGCGGAGGGTGCTGAGGCACCGGTTCACTGAGCTGTTGCCGGAGCAACAGCGGCGGGAGCTCGCCGAGATTTCGCGGCGCATCGAGCAGGGCGTCAAGGAGGTGCTGGCCGCCCAACGGCAGGCATCTCATGTGATCACCACGCAGGTCCGCAACCACGACCCGATGCGCGACCGTCAGGTGGATGAACTGTTGAGGGATGTGATGTCGGGCCTGCACAAGTGGGTTCCCAGTTCACGCCGTGGAGAGGTCGTCGAGCCGTTGCGTCGCCTGCCGGTGGCCGATGTCGGGCACTTGCGTCAGCGGATGAGTGATCCGCGACCACCGGAGCCACCTGCGCCGTTGCGGGACTGGGCCGAGGAGGAGGCCGAGGACTTACCGGCGGCGGACACTCGGGCATGGGGTGGCCCTCGGTACACCGAGTTGCGGGCGCACCTGGCAGCGTTCGCGGGCGGTGCGGCGAACGTGGATGTGCTGGCGGCATTCCGGGCAGCGGCCGAGGATCTCCAGCGGCCGGTCGATTTGCTAGGCCTACTGGAGATTGCACATGACGCCGGGATGACCGAGACATCCGAGATGGCGGTGGTTGACACGGTCCGGCCCGACCAGACCCGGCGACGGTTCGCCCTCGGCAGTGTGGTGGCGGCGAACCCGGCGGGCGTAGAGGGGAGCGGTGGTGATGAGTGACCCGGACGGCGTCGACGACGGCTGGCCGATGGGCACGGTGGCCGGGTTCATCGACCCCGTTTCGATGGAGGAAGATCCGACCGAGCTGTTCGCTGGCGATGCGGGAACGTTGGACGCAGAGGTGCGCCGTGTGCTGGTCCAATTATTGCGGCGCAAGTTCCTGCTTGCCGAAAAGAATCCCGCGCAATGGCGCACGTTGCTGGAGAACCAACAGATCATCGAATCGCGCATGCATGACCTGTTCGTTCGCCTCGTGGTCGACCACGACCGAGGCGTGGCGTACAAGCAGCAGGTGCGCTCAGTCGAGCTTGACGTGCCGATCCTCCTCAAGGACGACCCCTACACCCGGGCCGAGACTCTGGTCCTGATCCACCTGCGGACCGTCTTCCAGCGGGAACGCGGTACGGGCGAGATGTCCGCGAGGGTGGACATCGAGGAACTTGAGCAGACCGTGCTGACCTACTTCGATCCGCACGACCATAACTTGGCCCGGCGCCAACAGGAGGTGCGCAACGCCGTGCAGCGGTTGGTCCCCGAAGGGTTGCTCGCGGAGGAGTCCGCAGGCCGGTATCGGATCACCCCGCTGGTGGAGGTTGTGCTGAGCACGGAAAAGCTCGCCGAACTGGACCAGTGGCTACGCGAACGGAATGAGGCCACAGCGTGAGCATGATCGACACGCTGTTCGGGTTGATCCCGGCAGCCTCGCGGGGTCAGCAGTGGGTGGCGCGTGACCTGCAATTGGTCAACTGGGGCGGTTACGACGGATATCACCACCTGCGAATCGCGCCTGGCGCTACCTTGCTCAGTGGAGGTTCCGGGTCGGGTAAGTCGACACTGATGGACTCGTACATCGCGTTGCTCATGCCGCATACGACTCCGTTCAACGGGGCGTCCAACGGTGGAGTGGTCGGTAGACCCCGGGGCAGGGACCAGCGCAATATCCTCTCCTACGCGCGCGGTAAGCTCGACGAGTCCCGGACCGACGGCGAGACGAAGGTGCGGGTGCTGCGCGGCGACGGCCGGGATACGTGGTCCGCCATCGCGATGACGTGGGTCGACCACACCGGTGCCGAGTTCACCGCGCTGCGGGCCTGGTATGTGCCGTCTTCCGCTCGGAGCTTGGACGACGTCGTGGCGGTACGCGCCATGTGTGACCACGGTTATCAACTACGCATGCTGGAAGGCCCGGCGAGCAAACAGCTCGCCCGCGCCGAGGTCGTGGCCACTGGCTTGAGCTGGTGTGACACTGACCGGGATTTCACCGCGCGTCTGCACACTACCCTCGGTATCGGCGCCGCCGGCGACGGGCACAAGGCGGTCGCGCTGCTAGGACGGATTCAGGCTGGCCAACAGATCACGACGGTCGATGCCCTTTACAAGACGATGGTGCTTGAGGAGCCGTCCACGCTGGCCACTGCTGATGCGGTGGTACAGCAGTTCGATGAACTTTCCGGCACCCGGGCGCGGATGATCATAGCCCGACAGCAGGTGAAGGCATTGACTCCGATCCGCGACCACCGGGCCACCATCGAGAACGCGGTGAACCAGCTGCGCCTGATCGACGAGGTCGGATCGTTCACCGAGGCGTCGACCCCTGCCGCATTGTGGCGTCATCAACGCCGGCTGGACCTGTTGCGCTCGGCTGAGCATGATCTGGCTCAGCGGCACCGCCGAGCCCAGGAGGAAGTGTCCGAGACCAGCGCCCTGGTCGCCGCGGCCGAAGTGCAGCGAGATGGGCTGGTGGAAACCCTTCGTGCCTCCGGTGGTGACCGCCTCGAGACGGCGCTGCGGGAGATCCGCGCCGTGGAGCAGCGGCTGGGCGATGTTGAACGGTCACGGGAGCGCCTGGACCGGGCGCTTGCCGTCATCGGCGTCACCGTGTCGACCGGTGAGGACTTCGCGGCACTGGTCGAGACGGCGTATCGGTTTCTCGCCGACAATGACGCCCGGAAGACGGCGCAGAACCAGTTCGCTGAGGCGGTGGCGGAGAAGAAGGACGCCGAACGAGAGCTGACCACGCTGCGCTCCGAGCACAAGGCGGTCAAGACCCGTCGGGGCAATATCCCGACTGAGCTGCACGCGGCTCGCGCGCTGTTGGCCGAGGCGGCCGGACTCAAACCAGATGACCTGCCGTTCGTCGGCGAGCTGATCGAGGTGCGGACGGAGTTCGAGCCGTGGCGCGAGGCGTTCAACCTGGCGCTCGGCGGATTCGCTACGCGGATGCTGATCGACATCGGCAGATTGAACTCGTTCCGCGAGGCGATCAACGCGGTGCCAACCGCTCGACGGCTTCAGTTCGAGGGCGTGCGTACCGGGTTGCGTGATGAGGTCGGGCTGGACGCAAAGACACTGCCCGGCAGACTCGACTACCGACCCTCGCCGTTCACCGCCTGGCTCAAGAGCGAGATCGCCCGCCGGTTCGACTTCGTCTGCGTCGAGACGCCCAGGCTGCTCCCGCAGTACCCCAAGGCCCTTACGATCACCGGCCAAACCTCGGAAGGCGGGCGGGGCGCGCACGGCGGTCACGGCCGGGCCAACGTTCTCGGTTTTACGAACAGCAGGCTGCTTGCCGACCTCGAGCACCGCATCGGCTTTGTCCAGAAACGCCTCGACGATGCTCTTGACCGAGCATTCAGGCAGGAGGAAAATCTCAACTCATTCGAAGCCAGACGCACGAACTACCAGACTCTGACCGAGTTGTCCTGGGACCAGGTGGACCTCGATGCGGTCCGAGCGGAACAGGACCGCTGGAACCGCGTCGCCGACGAAATCCGGGCGGGCAACCCACGGATCGATCAGCTCCAGCGCCAGGTCGACGGCCTCAAGGAGCGGGTCAGGGAACTGACCGAACGCGTCGGCCGGCAAAAGGAGAACTTGAAGAAGCTCGGGGAGTCGTGGAGGTCGACCGTCGACGAGGTGGACCGCGCCCAGCTCGCGCTCGACACGGCCACGGAATCAGGCGTCGATGTCCCTGAGGAACACCGGGAGTACCTGGAGACGCTGTTCGGCAGCGAAGCAACCGCCACCACCCCGGACGGGGCGCTTGCCGAGTTCGACGCCGCGATGAAACGGGCCACAGAACGGATCCGCGCCGACCGACAGTCGGCAACGGAGACGATCGGGCGATCACGGAAGGCGCTGCTCGACACGTTCTCGACGTTCCTCGAACGCTGGCCGAACCCGAACCTCGGCATCGACCCGGACGGCTCCTATCGCGACTTCGACCGTCTGCTCACCGACCTAGAGACCAGTGGCCTGCACGAACTGGAGACCGAGTGGCGCGACAGTCTGCTCAAGCTGTCCGGTAACGACCTGACTGGCCTGGACAGCGAACTGGCCGCCGCGATCCGCGAGATCCGCGACCGGATCGACCCAGTCAACCACATCCTCGCCGAACTGCCGTTCTCCGACGACGAACACCGGCTGCGTATCGACCCGCAGGAGAGCCACTCCGCGGTGCGCGCCCGGTTCCGCAAAGAGCTGCGCGACGTACGCGCCTTCATCGACCAGGCGGCAACCGACGACGACCGGGAACGCGCCTATCACCGGATGGCCAAGGTGATCGACCGCATCCGGCGCACCGCGCCCGATTTCGCCGACCTCGTCGACGTACGCAATCACGTTCGGATCAGCGCCGAGAAGTGCGACCTCGAGGGTAGGCATGTCGCCGTGTACGACCACATCGGCGAGAAGTCCGGCGGCGAGTCGCAAGAGCTGGTCGCGTTCATCGTCGGGGCCGCCTTGCGGTACCAGCTCGGCGACGCGGGCGCCGCCCGCCCCCGCTACGCCCCCGTCTTCCTCGACGAGGCACTGATCAAGGCGGACGCGCACTTCACCGGCCGGGCCATCGGCGCCTGGCGCGGCCTGGGCTTCCAACTCATCATCGGCGCCCCCAATGACAAGCACAGCGCGATCGAACCACACGTCGACGCGGAGTACCTGATCCTCAAAAACTCTCAGGGCCGATCTTGGGCGAAGCCACTGGTCGGTGTTCCGGACGCATGAGCGCACTCGTCATCCCGCAGGACGCCATCGCGGCCATGCGCCGCAAGATTGATCAGAAGTGGCCCGAAGCCGTAGGCGCGGAGCTCGGCGTCGGCGACCACGTCGTCTTCTCCGTTCCGCTGCGCCCCGGCGTGACGTCCGGCAAGGCCGTCGAGCAGCTCGGGCACGCAGCCTGGCACCAGTGGCACATGCAGTGGCGTGACTTCTCCGACCAACTGCCCACCGGCGTGGGGCTCGTTCGCAAACCGGTGACGATCCGAGGAGTCGCCGGCGACTTCCCCGCCACGCTCGTCGCCGACCTGGACGGCGCCAACAGGCTCACCACCGACACCCACACCGGTGCTGAATCACCGAGCGTCGACCTCGGCCGCGCCCGCGCGCTCGCTCGGGCGCTGCGATCAGCCGGCGCGACCCTCACCCCGGCTACCCTCCGAGCCGTCTACCGTCTCCAAGACGCCGACGTCGAGGTGCTGATCAACGCGGTGACCTGGCTACACCAGCACCCCGACGCCAGCACCTGGACCCTACGGCAACTACCGGTGCCCGGTATGCACACCAAATGGCTCGGCACCCACGGCGCCCTGCTGCGCGACGTCGCCGGACGCGATGTCCGCGACGAAGTTCGGCCCCGGCTCACCGTCATGCACCTCACCTACGTCGACCCTCACCACGCCGCATCGGGCCGACGCCGGCACGACGCCTGGACTACCGGCGACGTGCACGAGATCGCCTACCAGCCGCGTGTCGTCCTCGTCGTAGAAAACCGCGATTCCCGCCTCTGGTTCCCGCCCGTCAGCGACACGATCGTCGTCGAGGGCGGCGGCAAGGCCGCAGCAGCCTTACTAGCGAACGTGCCCTGGATCCGCGCCGCAGATCACGTCATCTACTGGGGCGACATCGACGCGGACGGGTACGCGATCCTCGACCAGTTCCGCGCCACCCTCGCACAGCCGGCACCAGACGGTGCACCAGCAAAACGCGTCACGTCCATCCTCATGGAAGCGACCGACCTCCACCGCTACTCCCAACATGGCGTCAACCATGACAAGGCTGGCCGCCCCATCAAGCCCTCACCCGAGCCTTTGCCGCACCTGACCGACGCCGAAACCACCGCCTACAACACCATCGCAACCGCGGGCCCCACCCCGTTCCGCCGGATCGAGCAAGAAGCCATTCCCCTCACCCACGCCGCTGCCCGACTGCTGCAGATCTTGGAAGAACGCCGGTGAAGCGCCCACGATTCTCGCCTGCCGGCCGTCGAGGGCGGTCATGGCAAGCTTCGGGTGGCTGCGGCCCGTGACAGCCCCGAGCCCACAGCGCGGGTGGGATTGCTACCCAACGATCGAAATGACGCCGACGATGCGCAGCCCGAGTTAGGTATCGACTCATGTCAATCAACCGACATGTACCCCCATGCCTGCGGCAGGCGGGTCCCGATGGATGGGGGATCGTCGTTCTCTTGGCGACGGGAGACCTCGATGGTAGGGCGGCGGGCGCGGTCGGACCCTGGCGACGTCCTGTCGGTCTGCCCCCCCGTTTACCCCCCGAAAACCCCCACCTGCAGTTGACAACCAGTGACAAGGGGCGATCGGTCTCTGACCGTGTCTGTGCAGCTCAGCGCTTATTTCTGACGGCCAATGACAAGGTCGGGGTAGCTACGGACGGTAACAAGGGGTTGTCGGTTCGAATCTATTGTCCCGACTCGGCGTCGAGGGGGCTGACCCTAACCTCGGGTCAACCCCCTCGACGGTGTGCCGCTCGGCTCCCTGTTGGTAACGCGGGGACCCGTACGGTCCGGGTAGGCTGACCGTCAACCGATCGGGATGGCACCAACAACGCGCAATCCGAGGTGGGCATCGGTTCGTGTCGATCATCGGACACCAGTACGATTCATTGTGCACAAGATGACGTTGGCGGCCGAGAACATTGGATTGCGGGCGCTGCTGGGCCGTGCCGATCTTCAACGGGCGGCAGCAGCACTGGACGCATGAACTCGGTTCGGCGGGCGTATGCAGGCCGAGACAGTGTGAATGCCTTGACCGGGTCGTAGAGCTGGCCGGTGCTCAGGCAATGGTGCAGGCAGCCGAGGAGTTTGTTGAAAAGGTTCCGCAGTGCCGCGGGATGCCGGTCACCGTGGTTGCGGCGGCGTTGGTAGTGCTGCTTGGCGGGTTCGGCGTGGGTAGCCGCGACGAAGGACCAGATATAGCCGGCGGCCGCGAGGCGGTCGTTCTTGACCTTGCGGTGGGTGATGGAGATGCTTCGTCCAGAAGCGCGGGTGACGGGTGCGGACCCGGCGTATGCCTTTGACGCGCGGGCGTAGGCGAAGCGGGTACGGTCGTCGCCGATCTCGGCGAGGACCCGGGCGCCGGTGACGTCGGCCAGGCCGGGAAAACTCGTGACGATCTCGTGGTCGCGATGCTGGCGAAACGCTTCGCTCGCGGCTTCTGCGAGCTGGTCGACGCTGGCGCACTCGACGTTTAGTGCGGCCAGCAGAGCGAGGGACTGCGCGCCCATCGCGGCCTCGACCATCGGCAGCTGCCGCAGCTGCGGACGGCGCAGGGCTTCATGCAACTCAGCGGCAAGTTCATCGACGCCGCGTTGACGAATCCGCGGCGCAGCGCCGCCGCGATCCGGGTGCGGGACAGCTTGGCCGCTGTTGCCGGCGTCGCCGCAATGGCCAACACAGCGCGGGCGTCCGGGCTGGTCAGATGCCCTTTCCTGCCTGCGAACGCGTTGAGGAAGCCGGCGAAGTACTCTCGCAGCAGCGACCGCAGCTCATTGGACGCGCGGGTCCGCCGCCATGTGGCGTCCTGATGAGCAGGGGCGAGCACCGCGACAGCCTGGACCAGTTCGCTAACGGATAGTGGACGTTGTTGAGCTCACCCGACGATGACGTGACCGTCACCGGGGCGGAGGCTGCGGGAGCGGCGCAGGTCCGTCGCGATGTAGGTGCGCTGCAACCACCTGTCGTAGCCGTCATAACGGGGGGTGAACGGAGAGCGTCCGTGCACGGCCGTCCGGTTATCGACGATGGCCCAGTCGCCCGGCTCGAGGTGGATCGTGACCGCCACGGCCTCAAGAGCCCGAGTTAGTGCGCGTACCGCCGCCGCAGCCCGCTCCGTCGTAGCAGTCGTGGCGCTCAGGTCCACCCTAAGGTCCGCCTCCCCGGTCAAGATGGCGTGCGGCACGCTGCGATCACGGTGCCCGAACGACGGCGGGGCAGCGGTCCGGAACTCGGCCGCGGAAAGCACGTCAACCGTTCCGCCGTCCAGATGGCGCAACGCCCGGCGGATCGACGCGATCCGCAGACCCGCCTCGCCCTCATGGTCGGCCCGAAGGCAGAGCAGCGTGATGTACTCCGGGCGGTGCTCGTGGAAGGCGTTCTCGACGTGGAACGAGAGCACTGCGGTGGAGCCGGCATTGCCTTGGAAGGTCTCCATCCCGGGCACCGGAACGACGTCCTGCACCAGACCGCCCGACTTCTCCGGCTGGTATGCCACCGGATCACCGAGACCGGTCGCGAAGAGCATCAGCACCGCAGCCGGCACCGACGGCTCCCGGCGTACCGATGCTGGACCGTTGGGGGTGTACTCCAGCGGGCCGGCTTCGGCCGGAAGGCCTCGTACGAGCAGGTAGCCGTCGTCGTTGCCGTACCGGCGGAACGCTCGGACGAACTGCCGCACCCTTTCCGGCATACGCTCCCAATTCCGTCGTACCAGATCGATCCAGGGCAACTCCTGAATGGAGCTGTGTGGTGCTGCCGCAAGCTCGGTCGCAATGCCGCTGACCAACTGTCGTTCACAGGGGTCGAGTTCGATGTAACCCGTAGCGACGTTCGGCGGCTGCAGCCGGCACGAACACCCCGCGCTGATTACGGCGTTCTGCAGTAAAGTCACTGCGATTCCTTTCGACTTCGGCCAACGGCATGGCTGACACGACCAAGAATTGCTGTCCAGGCTATCGCGCACCTATCGGGGGCATTTCGCAGGAAGCCGTACATCAGAAATCCGCGCCAACTGACGCCGCCGCGGATTTCGACGAAGGCGGTCGGCCAGGCGGTTACGGTGCCCCCCGGCGGCTACTTCAGCATCTCCGACGCGACCGGGTGGTTCGGCTGTTCCGCCCGAGTCGGAGGTTGCGCTGGGATGCCAGGCGCCGACCCGGCTCGGTGGTGGTCAACGAGTATCACCGGACCGCCCCGCGCGATCTTCAGCAACCCAGGCCACTGCCTTGAGCGGGTCAGGCACAGTTCAGGCAAGGCATGAGCCCCCGACGTAGTGCGGCTTGTTATTCCCGCACCTGTCGGGGGCCTCACGGTTCAGCCTCCAGTCACGTTTTGACTGTGAGAAGCTTCAATCCGATACTGACTCTGGGCGTGACAATTGCGTGTCACCAGTTGTGAGCCAGGTAGAGGTCAGCGCCGGAGGTGCCCTCGCAGCGGTAGTTTTCGGCCTGGCCGCTGCTGATCAAAGAGACGCCGGCCTGCTGGCACTCGGCCGCCGTCGAGTAGGTTGCATAGTACTTCCAGGTGTAGATACCGGCGGATGCAAGGTTTGGGGTGAGTGCGGTGAAGCCCGCGACGACGGCACCGATCACCATCGCCTGCCTGATACGCAAAGACAGCATTGTTTACCTCCGGTCCGTTACTTCGTTGATTTCATGCAGCCCGGACGCAAGGAGCAAAGGGTCCGCGTCTCAGGACGCCGGTGCGGTCCGGGAGTTCCCACTATGTTGCTGTCCGGGAGGCGCCCTTGGCCCGTGCCGGGCCCCGCCTAGGCGCGGAGCCGGACGACGATGCCCGGCCCAGGCGTTCGGCGCCTCCTCGGCCCCATGAGCCCTTACTCGTTCGCCCGTGGCCCGACCGCGACCAGCGAGACCGAGCCGAGAACACCGAACGAGGCCCGCACATCTCGGCCGGGCACCAGGTCCACGGCGCCGGCCCAGGACCCGGCGAGCACGATGTCGCCGGCTCGGATGCCGTCGCCGTAGCTGGCCAGGATGCGGACCAGGCAGGCCACGGACTCAGCAGGATGCCCCATTACGGCAGCACCGGTCGCAGTGAGGCGGCTGCGGACCGTGCCGTCCCGCTCCCGCACCTCGAAGACCATACGCTGAGCCGCGAGGTCGAGGTTGCCAAGCGGGGTCGGGGTGCCGAGCACCGCCATCGCGGACGACGCGTTGTCGGCGACCGTGTCGACGAGGGTGATGTCCCAACTGTCAAACCGGCTGTCGAGCACCTCGAGCACCGGGATCACCGCGGACGTCGCGTCGAGGACGTCCTGCGCCGTCACCTCGGTGCCGGTCAGGTCCTCACCCAGCTCGAAGGCGACTTCGCCCTCCACCTTCGGGTGGATGAACCGTCCCGTGTCCAGATGGATGCCGTCGGGCAGCAGCATCCGGTCGGTCAAGAAGCCGAAGTCCGGATGGTCGATGTTGAACATTTTCTGGATCGCCGCGCTGGTGGCGCCGATCTTGCTGCCCACCAGACGAGCTCCGTCGGTCAGCTCCGCGTCGCGCACCCTCCGCTGGACGGCGTACGCGTCGTTCAGCGTGAACTCCGGATGCCGCTGGGAGATGCGTGGGACCGGGAGGCGATGCCGGGCTGCGGTCCAGAGCTCGTCGGCAACCACCCGCTGCGGTGTCATGCCGGATGTCCCCGGGCTCACTACCTGACCGCCACGAAGAGTCGGCCACCGGGCAGGATCTCTGCGTGGCTCTCGACGTGCCGGAAACCGGCGGCCCGGAACTTCTCCAGCCACTCCTTCTCGCTGGGCAGGAAGACCTCCATGAAGGTGGCGTGCAGGTACGTGAAGAGAGCGCTGAACCTGCGCTCCTCCTCGCCAGCGGCGAACGAGACGGCGTCGGCGACGACCATGGCCCCGCCCGGGGGGAGCGCGTCGCGGCACTGACGTAGCACGGCTTCACACAGCGCGTCGTCTTGGACGATGTCGTGCAGGACGAAGCAGGCCGTGATGACGTCGGCGCCCTTGATGGGACCGGGGTCGTCGATGAGCGATTCGATCGGCCGTTCCACCACCTCCATGCGCTCGGCCACGCCGGCCCGAATTGCGGCCGTCCGAGCGGAGGAACAGGCGGAGGCGCTGATGTCGACCGCCACGCCGGTGCGGGACGAATCCTGTTGCAGCGCTTGGATGAGCAGTCCGCCGGCACCCGCGCCGAGGTCCACGATTCGCGAGGCGCCGGACGCCCGGGTCCGGTTGAGCACCGCGGGGTAGAAGGTTCGCTCACCAATCCAGCGTGAGCTGACCGCGACCCGGCGCCCGTTGCGTTGGTGCGCCTGCGCGGATGTTTCCCGATCGATCAGGAACTCCCGCGCGTTCTCGACGAAAGGGCTGTTGGCGGTGAGCGACCAGGCGAGGTAGCCGGCCTCATGCCTGCGCTCGGCGAAGTCCGGCGCTGCGCAGAACACACCGGGGTCGGCCGTCGGGACCACCAGGCCCGCAGCGGCGAGGGTCTCCACGTACGCGGCGACACCCGACCGCGGGATCCCCGCGGTCTCGGCGGCGGAGGCGATCGTGAACGGGTTACCGGGCTCCAGCACGTGGTCTAGTCCCAGCTCAGCGCCGATCTGCAGCAGCGTCGCGGCCGCGGCGAGGTCGGCTGCGGACTGATTCTTCACTCGGTGCCTCCAAAGCGTTGGCAGTCTCACATCGGACCCGGCTTGTCGTCGGCGGTCAGCGCCATTGCCACTTCGATGATCGTGTCCTCCTGGCCGGCCACGACCCGTCGGCGGCCGAGCTCCATCAGGATTTCGCGGGGGTCCACCCCGAACTGGTCCGCGGCTTGACGGACCGGCTTGGCGAACCCGGAGAAGACTCCGGCGATGCCGCTGGTGATGGTGATGCTGTCGTTGGTGGGGACATGCTTGACGAACCGATCCTCGGCCAGATCGGCCGCGTCCAGGGCGCCGAAGAGGTCCACCCCGGATGCGATCTCCCGCACATGCAGGTTCGCCGCGATCAGCTCCAGCGGCGCGTTTCCGGCCCCGGCGCCGAATCCCCGGGAGGTGACGTCGACGATCGTCGCGCCCGCCGCGATGGCGGCCATGCTGTTGGCCACGGCCAGCCCGAGGTTGTTGTGCGCGTGGAAGCCGACGTCGATGTCCAGGTGTTCGACGACGGTCCTGACCTTCTCGGTGACGTCCCGCGGGGTGTAGGCGCCGGCCGAGTCCATCAGCACCACGGCCTCGGCCCCGAAGTCCTGCATCATCCTGGCCTGTTCGGCCAGTTTCGCCGCAGGTGCCATGTGGCTCATCAGGAGCATGCCCTTGACCGTGATCCCCATCGCCCGGAGCATGGTGATCTGCTGCCGCGTCACGTCCGCCTCCGTGCAGTGGGCGCCGACCCGGACCTCATCGACTCCACAGTGGAGGGCTGGCTTGAGATGCCCCTCGACAGTCGCGAACCCGGGGATCGACAGCACACCGAGACGCGCGTTTCGCAGTTCCGCCTTGGCCGTCGTCAGCATCTCCGTGTCGCTGAGCGCGGCCAGGCCGACCTGGATCGTGGAGGCGCCCAGGCCGTTGCCGTGGCCGACCTCCACGACGTCCGCGCCCGCGAGCTCGGCGGCCCTCGCGTAGGCGCGGATGTCGGCCTCACCGAGCTGGTGCGAGACCGCGTGGTTGCCGTCCCGTAGCGTCGTGTCGCAGAGAGAAAGACGACTTTCGGTGGTCCTCATACTGATCTCCCCGCTCGCGCCTCGGCCGCCGCCACGGCCGCGCACGTGATGACGTCCAGGTTTCCGGCCGAGCGCGGCAGCCAGTCACCGCGACCCTCGACCTCGACGGTGATCATGATTCGGTTGGAGTCCCTGACCGGCGGGACGACGACGCGGTACCCGGGAACGTAGGTGCGGATCTGCTTCTCCATGATGTCCACCGCGGCCCGAAGGGCATCCATGTCGATGCGCTCCGACGCCAGGGCGGTGATGGAGTTGCGCATGACGATCCCGGGCTCGGCGGGATTGATGATCAGAACGGTCTTGGCGCGGTCGACGTCACAGAACTGGTGGGTGGCCTTCTGCGTGGTGACGACGTACTCATCGAGGTTCGCTCGGGAGGCCGGGCCCACGCTTGCCGAAGAGCTCGCCGACACGATCTCCACGTAGCCGAGGCCGTCCGTCGCCTCAGCGACACAGACCGCCATGGGAACCGCTGCCTGTCCGCCACAGGTGACCATGCCGAGATACCGCTCGTTCAGGCATTCGTCGAGGTTCAGCGCCGGTACGCAGAACTTCCCGAGGTTGGCCGGTGTCAGGTCGATGAATGACGGGCCGAGCGGCTCGATGATCGACCAGTGCCGAGCCGCGTCCCTGGCCGATGTCGCGTCGAAGACGATGTCGATGCGATCGGCGATGTCGACGATCGCATCGATGCCCGCCACGCTGGTGGGAACGCCGTGCGAGTCGGCCAGCGCGATGCCGGGTGATCCGGCACGGCGCCCCGCGAACATCTCGCAGCGCAGCGCGGGGGAGTCGATGACCTTCAGGAGTAGATCGGTTCCGATGTTCCCGGTGCCGACGATCGCCACGCGAAGCGGGTCCGTGGTTGACGCCATCAGCGCAGCCATGGCGGTCTCCTTTGCTGTGGTGGGAGTTCTCAGGCGGCCGGCACCGCGAGTTTGCTGGTCACAAAGGCATCGATGACATTGATTGTCCGGAAGTTGCCGATATCGAGGTCATCTCCGTTCGCGGTGACACCGAAGGTGTTCTCCACGAACATCACGAGCTGGACCGCAAACAGGGAGTTCACGTAGCCGGTCGCGAAGATGTCCTCGTCGTCGTCAACGGCGAGGCCATTGATGTGGCTCTCGACGAAATCGCGAATGATGCCGAGACGCTCGTTCATGATCCTCTGCTCCTTTAGATGTTGTAGGTGAAAAAGCCGCGACCGGTCTTCACGCCGTGTTGACCGGCGTATACGAGCTTGCAGAGCAACTGGCTGGGCCGGAACTTCTGATCGCGGAAATGGTCCTGCAGGACCTCGAGCGAGTACAGGACGGTGTCCAGGCCGATGAGGTCTGCCGTGGCCAGCGGACCCATCTTGTGGCCGAAGCATTCGACGAAGAGGCGGTCGATGTCGGCCGCGGTGGAGACGCCCTCGTCCAGCAGGCAGATGGCCTCGTTGACCGTCATCATGGCCACCCGGTTGGTGACGAACCCCGGTGAATCGTTGACGACGACGCTGTCCTTGCCGGCGCGTGAGATCACGTCACGGGTGCCCGCTACGGTCGCGTCCGAGGTGTGGAAGCCGCGAATGACCTCGACGAGAGGCTTGATCGGCGCGGGGTTCATGAAGTGGGTGCCGATCACCCGGTCGGCCCGGCCGGCATGGCCGGCTACCTTGGTGATGGGGATGGCCGAGGTGTTGACGCCGAAGACGCAGTGCTCCGGGCAGATCCTGTCCATCTCGACGTAGAGCGGCCCCTTCACCGCCCAGTCCTCGGTGACGTTCTCGACGACGAAGTCCACGTCGGCGAGCCTCTTGAGATCCGTGGTGAACTCGATGCGGGACAGCACCTCGGCTGGCTGCGCATGCGAAGCTGGGTCGAGCATTCGGTAGAGCCGGACATTGCGCTCGATGAGCCGGGCCGCGCGATCCAGCGTCGCCTCGTCGACGTCGACCAGGACGACCGGCAAGCCGCCCGCGGCGAACAGATGGGACACTCCGATGCCCATGGTTCCGGCACCGACCACGCCGATGTTCTTCACTTGCGCGTGCCTCTCTGTGGGGAACGGGTTGCGCCGTCGGCGGATCGGCTGAGGGCCTGGTGGCCCCGCTCCAGCCGATTCCGAGGGTTGGCGCCGGATTGACAGGGTCCTGTCGGTCGGGGTGGGATGGTCGTGGCCATCGCTGGCTCCGGTCCGGCCGCTCAGGCTGCGGTCATCTGTTGGCGCAGGCTGAGGGGTCGCATGTCCGTCCACACCTGCTCGATGTGGTCGAGGCAGACCTGCTTGGTGCCTTCCACTCCGGTGGGTGACCAGCCGGGCGGTACGGTGCGGCCGGTCGGCCAGATCGAGTACTGTTCCTCGTCGTTGACCACGACGGTGTAGTGCTGTTCCTGCTCGGACACGTCTTCTCCCATCGCAGCCTCCGAGGGCCGTCGAGTCGGCCCTGCTCGGTTGTCTGCGAGGCTGGCGGTCGGCGCTTTCGCGGGCCTTTCAACCGCCTTTTCCGCCCGGCCGCCACCGGCGACACCCGGCAGGCGGGAGGGGCATCCTGCTCTTCCGCACCCCCGCGCCCGCACGACGGCGGCCGGACCGGGGCCCTTCGGCGCACGCTCACGCCGGCGGCGCGGTGGAGATAGGACGTCGACAGCCCGGCGAAAGAACAGCGGCGTAGCACTGCGGTGTGACCCCGACATCGACTCTCATCGGCCCAGCGGGCGCCGTCTCGGCGGCGCCTCGGAGCGACTACCTTCGCCCTGCCGACCTCGACGAGGCGCTGCGGCTGCTTGCCCGGGCCCGCGATGCCGTGATCGTCGCGGGCGGCACCGACCTCATGGTGGCTGCCAACCTTCGCGGGTGGGCGCCGGCGGCGCTGCTGGACATCAGCCGTGTGGAGGAGCTGCGCCGGGTGGACGACACCGGCGATCTGATCCGGCTGGGCGCCGGCGTCACCTTCGGCACGATCCTGCACGAGTATGCGCACCGGCTGCCCGGCCTGGCCCTCGCGGCGCGGACGGTCGGCTCTGCCCAGATCCGCCAGCGAGCCACGCTCGGCGGCAATCTGGCCACCGGTTCGCCGGCTGGTGACAGCCATCCCGCGTTGCTTGCCCTGGACGCCCAGGTCGAAATGCGGTCGCTGCGCGGCACCCGGCTGGTACCACTCGCCGACTTCCTCCTCGGACCGCAGCGCACCGTACTCGCCCCGGACGAGCTGATCACCGCGGTCCTTGTCGAGCCGCACCCCGGACCGCAGCTGTTCGCCAAGGTGGGCCGCCGGTCCGCCATGGCCATCGCGCTGTGCTCGCTCGCCCTCTCCATTCACTCGAACGGGCCGCGGGTGCGGGTCGCCTTCGGCGCGGCCGCACCCACCGCGCGCCGCGCCTGGGCCGCCGAACGCTTCCTCGTCGAGGCGATGCGTGATGCCGGCGGTGACACCCCTCCGGCAGAGCTGGTGGCCGAGTTCGTCCGGCTGGTCCGAGGGGCGGCCGACCCGATCGACGACATCCGCACCACCGCCGACTACCGCCGGCATGCACTGGGTGTGCTCGCGGAGCGGGCGGTGTGCCGCGCCTGGCGGGAGATGCTATGCGACTGACGATGAAGGTCAACGGCCGGCCGGTGGCCGCCGACGGCGTGGCGCCCGAACGCAGCCTGCTCCGGCTGCTCCGCGACGACCTCGGCCTGACCGGGACCAAGGACGCGTGCGAGCAGGGCGAGTGCGGCTCGTGCACGGTGCTGCTGGACGGCGGGTGCGTCAACGCGTGCCTGGTACCCGCCGGGCAGGCCGACGGCGGCTCGGTGGAGACGGTGGAAGGACTCGTCGACGTGCCGGCGGTGGTTCTCCTGCGGGAGGCGTTCCTCGCGGCTGGTGCCGTCCAGTGCGGCTTCTGCACGCCCGGCCTGCTCGTGGCGGCGCAGGAGCTGATGAGCCGGCGTGCCGAGCCGAGCGACAACGACATCCGGGAGGCACTGGCCGGCAACCTCTGCCGGTGCACCGGGTACGTGACCATCATCCACGCGGTGCGCTGCGCTTGGCGAGCGGGTCGGGAGGTGCGATGAGCGCGGTCACCGGCCGCCCGGTCGCGCTGACGGTGGCCGGCTCGGCGGGCATCGGCGCCAGCCCGCGCCGGCCCGACGGGATGCTGAAGGCCCGGGGGGAGTTCGCGTACTCCTCCGACCTGCGGCACCCGCAGGCGCTGTTTGGCGCGACCCTGCGCAGCCCGCACGCCCGGGCGCGCATCGTGAGCATCCGCGCGGAGGCGGCCCGGCGGCTCGCGGGCGTACATGCCGTGCTGACGCACGGCGACCTGCCGGCCGCCCGCACGACCGGTCTCGACCGCCGCGATCAGCCGGTCCTGGCCGGCGACCGAGTCCGATATCAGGGCGAACCGGTCGCGCTGGTGGCGGCCGAGGACGCCGCGACGGCCCGGCGCGCTGTCGCGCTCATCGAGGTCGAGTACGCGGTGGAGACTCCGCTGACCGACCCGTGGCGCTCGGCGTTCGATCCGGACGCCCCGCTGGTGCACGACGAGTACCTCAACGTCGTACGCCACCAGCGCATCAGGCGCGGCGAGGTCACGGTTCCCGCCGCAGTGGTCGTGCGCGGCGAGTACCGGGTGGGCATGCAGGACCAGGCCTTCCTCGGACCCGAGTCCGGGCTGGCACTGCCCGCCGGCGACGGCGGCGTGGAGCTGTTGGTCGCGACCCAGTGGCTGCACGTCGACCGCGACCAGCTCGCGGCCGTGCTGGGCCTGCCGCCGGAGAAGGTGCGGCTGACGCTGGCCGGCGTCGGCGGGGCGTTCGGCGCCCGAGAGGACCTGTCGATGCAGGCGCACGCCTGTCTGCTCGCTCTTACATGCGGGCGGCCGGTCCGGATGGCGTACCTACGGGAGGAGTCGTTCGTTGGCCACGTCCACCGGCACCCGGCCATCCTGCGCTACGAGCACGGCGCCGACCACGACGGCCGGCTGGTCTACGTTCGCGCCGAGGTCATCCTCGACGGTGGTGCCTACCAGTCGTCGACTGCCGCAGTCGTCGGCAACGCCGCCTCGCTCGGTGTCGGCCCGTACGAGGTGCCCAACGTCCTGGTGGACGTCTATGGCGTCTACACCAACAATCCGCCCTGCGGCGCGATGCGCGGCTTCGGCGCCGTGCAGACCTGCTTCGCGTACGAGTCGCAGATGGACCGACTCGCCCGTGCGTGCGGCCTGGAGCCGCTGGAGGTGCGCGCGCGCAACGCCGTACGCCAGGGGTCCCGGATCGCCACCGGGCAACTGGTGGACGCCCCGATCCCGATCGCGGAGATCCTCGACGCGGTGCGCGCCACGCCGCTGCCGCCACCCGTGGACCCACTCGACCCGCGCGATCTGCCCGGCGGGATCGGGGCCACCACCGGCGGTGAGGGCGTGCGGCGCGGGGTGGGATACGGCATCGGCATCAAGAACATCTGCTACTCGGAGGGGTTCGACGACCACTCGACCGCCCGGCTACGGCTGGAGCTGCGCGACGACGGACCGACGGCGATCGTGCACACCGCCGCCGCCGAGGTCGGCCAGGGGTTGCAGACCGTGCTGGCCCAGATCGTCGCGACCGAGCTGCCGGTCGACCGGGTGGAGATCCTGCCCGCCGACACCGATGTCGGGTCCGCCGGATCCACTTCGGCCTCGCGGCAGTCGTACATGACCGGCGGCGCGGTGCAGGCGGCCTGCGGGGCGATCAGCGCCCGCCTGGCGGCCGTCGCCGCACGCCACTTTCCGGGCCGACCCGACGTTCCCCTGGCCGAGCTGCTGAGGGACGGGCCGGTCGAGGAGACCCGCGAATTCCGCCACCGGCCGACCGTGCCGCTGGACGCCGATGGACAGGGCGCGTCGCACGTGCAGTTCGCCGTGTGCGCCCACCGGGCGGTGGTCGACGTCGACGTCGACCTGGGCCTGGTCCGGGTGGTCGAGCTGGCTGCGGCACAGGACGTGGGCCGGATCCTGCATCCCGTGTCCCTGGCGGGCCAGATCCACGGCGGCTCGGCCCAGGGCCTCGGGCTTGCGCTGCTCGAGGAGGCGGTCGTGGTGGATGGCGTCATCCGCAACCCGTCCTTCACCGACTACCTGATCCCCACCATGCTGGACATGCCTGAGATGACCCTTTCGATCCTCGAACACCCTGATCCGCACGCGCCCTACGGTCTGCGTGGCGCGGGTGAGCCGCCCACGCTTTCCAGCACCCCGGCGATCGTGGCGGCAGTCCGCGACGCCACCGGCGTCGACCTCCACCGCGTGCCCGTACGCCCGCAGGACCTCACCACAGCGCCCCCGCCGGAGACATGGGGCTGGTGGGCCGACGCCGACGCCGGCGCGGACAAGGCGGCGGCAGTCGACCGACACATGACCGAGAGGTGACATCGTGACCGAGACCCTTCCGCGCGCCGATCTCCCGTCGGCACCGTTTCCGCGCCACCTCGACCGTCCCGAGCACGGCGACGGTGCCGTGCCGGCCACCGTGGTGGAGCGGTTCGAGCGCCTCGCCGCCGAGCAACCGGACGCCCTCGCGATCGTCGATGGCGACGAGCGGGTGACGTACGGTGAACTGAACACCCGCGCCAACCGCCTGGCCCGCGCGCTGGCCGACCGCGGGATCGGCCCGGAGAGCCGGGTCGCGCTGCTGCTGCGCCGTGGGGTGCCGCTGATCACCGCGCTGTGGGCGGTGCTCAAGGCGGGCGGCGTCTACGTGCCGCTGGATCGGAACCTGCCGCTCCTCCGGCTGCGGCAGATGCTCGACGACGCCCGACCGGCGTTGATCCTCGACGAGGAGGACCAGATCCTGCCGTCCGCCGACAGCCGACCGGTCCTCACCCTGGCCGACCTCGGCCCCGGCGCCTACGACGACCGGCACCTCGACGTGATCAACCACCCCGACTCGCTGGCGTACGTCATCTTCACCTCCGGCTCGACCGGTCAGCCGAAGGGCGCGGCCATCACGCACGGCGGGCTCGCGAACTACCTCACCGCGATCGGTGCGGTGCTGGGCGACACCGGCGGCCGGGATGGTGCACCCCTGCACTCGCCACTCAGCTTCGACCTGACCGTCACCGCCCTGTTCCTGCCGCTGACCACCGGGCGCCCGCTGTGGGTGGTGCCCGAGGAGAACACGCTGGACCATCTGGCCGACCTGTTGGTCCGCTCCGATCTCGATTTCCAGGTGGTCAAGCTGACCCCGACGCACTTCGAGGCGCTGCTTCCGCGTGTCGTGGGCCGGGGACCGGTCGACTCGGTCCGCTCCTTCGTGGTGGGCGGCGAGGTGCTGTCGCCGGAGTCGGTCCGCGACTGGCGACGACTCGCGCCACACGCCTTGATCGTCAACGAGTACGGCCCCACCGAGACGGTTGTCGGCGCGGTGGTCAGCGCCGTCGACGACCCGGGCGAGCTCGTACCGATCGGTCGGCCACTGGCGAACTACACGGCCCACGTCCTCACCGACAACCTGGAGCCGGTCGCCCGGGGAGAGGCGGGCGAGCTGTACCTCGGTGGGGCCGGAGTGGCGCGCGGATACCTGCACCAGCCGGGCCTGACCGCCGAGCGCTTCGTGCCCGACCCGTTCGCCACTCGGCCGGGCGCGCGCCTATACCGCACCGGTGACATCGCCCGCAGCAGGCCCGATGGCGTCCTGGACTTCCTGAACCGGGTCGACGAACAGGTCAAGATCCGCGGATACCGGATCGAGCTCGGTGACATCCGCAGTGCCCTGCTGGCCCATCCGGCCGTCGCCGACGCGGTCGCCGTGATGCGCGAGCGCAACCGCGACAAGGCCATCGTCGCCTACCACGTGGTGGCACCGGGCACCGAACCACCCACGCCCGCCGATCTCGCCCTGTGGGCCGCCGAGCGACTGCCCACCTACATGGTGCCGAGCGCGTTCGTGGCGATCGACGACGTTCCGATGAACCATAACGGGAAGGTCGACCGCAGGGCGCTGCCCGAGCCGCCTGATCCGGCGGAGCCGGCGGAGCCGTCCTACACCGCTCCTCGTACCGCTGCGGAGCGAACCGTCGCCGACCTGTGGTCGACCGCGTTGGGTGTCCGCACAGTGGGCATTCACGACGACTTCTTCGATCTCGGCGGACATTCGCTCTTGGCCAGCCAGATCGTGATGGCCTGCGCCGATGCCTTCCCACAGTTGCCCGAGCACATCATGCTGCGGGACATGTTCCGCTACCCGACGGTCGCCGGGTTCGCGGCGACGCTCGACGAGGGCCTCGCACAGGTCGCGACGCAGGACCAGCCGGCCGCCGCGCCGGAGACGACCGGCACGGTCGACGGCGGGGACCCGACCGACGGGTCGCCACGGCTGCCGCTGGCCCAGGAGCGGCTGTGGTTCCTCGACCAGCTCAACCCGCGAAGCCCCGAGTACCTCATTCCGATGGCGCTGCGGATCACCGGTCCGCTGGACGTCGAGGCGCTCCGCGCCGCCCTCACCGCGGTGGTCGAGCGACACGAGGTGCTGCGTACCCGATTCGAGGTACGCGACTCGGTGCCCGCACGGGTGCTGTGCCCGGCTGCCGACTTCCGGCTCGAGGCCCGGACGGTGGCCGAAGACGCCATTGCGGCCGAGGTCGCCGCCGAGGCGGAACGGCCCATCACGCTGGAGGCGCAGCTTCCGCTGCGCGCGGTGCTGCTGGCCTGCGGTCCACAACTGCACGTCCTGTGTCTCACCGCCCACCACATCGCCTTTGACGGCTGGTCGCACCGGATCCTGCTGGAGGAACTGGCGGGCGCGTACGAGGCGTTCACCAGCGGCCGCGCGCCCGGCTGGCCGGCCCTGCCCGGCCAGTACGCCGAGATCGCGCTGCGGCAGGATGCCCAGCTGAGCGGCGCGACGCTCGAACGCAAGATCGACTTCTGGCGACAGTCGCTCGCCGGCTCGGTGGCCACTGAGGTGCCGCCCGACCACCCGCGGCCGCCGCGTCGGTCGACTTGCGGGGACACCCGGCTGGCGCAGCTCCCCGCGGAGCTCACCGACCGGATGACGGCCCTGGCCCGCCGGCACGGCGCAACGCCGTTCATGCTGCTGTTGGCGGCCTCGCAGGCCCTGCTCGCCCGCTACGGCGGCCAGTCGGACGTCACGGTCGGCACGACCGTCGCCGAGCGCGCCCGCCCGGAGACGGCCGACCTCATCGGGCTGTTCGTGAACATCCTGGTGCTGCGCAACGACCTGTCCGGCGATCCGACCTTCACCGACCTCCTAAAGCGCACCCGCGACCGGGCCGTCGAGGCGTACGCCCATCAGGACGTGCCGTTCGACCACCTGGTGCGCATCATGGAGCCGACGCGGGACCTGTCCCGGACGCCACTGTTCAACATCCTGGTCAAGTACAACAGCGCACCCACGGTCCCGGCCCGGCTGCCCGGACTCGGCGTCGAGGTGTTGCCGACCCCGGACGAGGTCTCCAAGTACGACCTGATGCTGAACTTCGACCTGACCGACGAGGGCCTCGAATACGGCGTGCAGTTCGACACGGCGCTGTACGACGCCCCCACGATCGAACGGTTCATGACCCAGTTGCGCGCTGTGGTCGAGCAGGTCGTCGCCGATCCGGGGGTGCGCCTGTCGATGCTCTCCTACGGCGATGCCGAGCCCTGCCTCCGTGGCCCTGACGCGCCACTAGACCTGGCGACCCTGCTGCACGAGGGGATCCGGGCGCAGGCCCGGCGTACGCCCGACGCCGTCGCGGTCTCCGGGCCCGACCGGGCCCTCAGCTACGCCGAACTGGACCGCCACGCCGCCCTGGTCGCCGCGCGCCTGCTCGACAGCGGGGTGGCCGGGGACGAGCCGGTGGTGCTGTGCATGGACCGGTCGGTCGACATGGTGGCCGGACTGCTGGGCATTCTCCACGCGGGCGCCGCCTACCTGCCGATCGAGACCGACACCCCGAAGGCACGGATCGTCCAGATCGTGGCGGACTCCGGTGCCCGGGTAGCGGTCGTCGACCCCGGGGTCGCCGACACCTTCATCGGCACCGGATGCGGGGTGGTGTCACCCGCCGCCCTGGAACCGCTGGGCGACCTCGACGAGGTGGCGGCGGTGGCGGGAGCGGCCGAACGGGGGAGCCTGGGCGAGGCGCGCAGCCTGGGCCTGTGCTCGGTGTACTACACCTCGGGCTCCACCGGCCGACCGAAGGGCGTGGCGAGCAGCCACCGCGGCTGGCTGAACCGGATGGCCTGGATGCAACGCCACCACCCGCTCGCCGTGGGTGACGCCGTCCTGCACAAGACCACTCTGACCTTCGACGATGCTGCGGTGGAGATCCTCTGGCCGTTGCTGACCGGTGGCCGGGTCGCGCTCCTGCCACCGCGCCTGCACCTGGATCCGCAGGCGATCATCGACGCGGTCATCGCGAGCGAGGCGGTGCACGTGCAGTTCGTGCCCAGCGTGCTCGACCTCTTCCTGCAGGCGGTCACGCCCGAGGACGTCGCCGCCATGTGCAGGCTGCGGTCCGTGCTGTCCAGCGGCGAGGCCCTGCGCCCGCGACTGGTGCGGCGGTTCCATGAGGTCTTCGGCGACCGGGTCACCCTCGACAATACCTGGGGGGCCACCGAGGTCTCGATCGACTCGACCTGCCACGTCTGCGTGGCGGCGGACGGCGTCGGGACCGCCGGATCGGTCGCCATCGGCACCCCGTTCGACCACAACGAAGTGTGGGTGCTGGACGAGAACCTGCGGCCGGTGCCGGACGGCGCCCCCGGCGAGCTGTGGATCGGTGGCCTCGGCCTGGCCCGGGGCTACCTCAACAACCCGGCCATGACCGCTGCGGCATTCGTGCCGCACCCGACCCGGCCGGGCGAACGGCTGTACCGGACGGGCGACTGGGGCCGTCGGCGCGCGGACGATGAGCTGATGTTCCTGGAGCGGCGCGACGACCAGGTGAAGATCCGCGGCGTACGGACCGAGCTTGGTGAGGTGACGGCGGCGCTGCTGGGCTGTGCCGGCGTCGCCGACGCCGTGGTGATCGCCTGGGAGGCTGTTCCCGGTGACAAGCGGCTGGCGGCGTACGTGGTCCTGCGGCCGGACGCGCCACCCACCGCGGCGATGATCCGCGAGCAGCTCTGCTCGGTCCTGCCCCCGTACGCGGTGCCCACGTCGATCCATGTCCTTGCCGCGCTGCCTCGGCTCGGCAACGGCAAGCTGGACCGGCAGCAACTGCCGCCTCCGCAGGCCGGCGGCCCCCTCACGCCGGACGAGTCGGCCCCGCTCGCGAATCCGACGCAGGAGGTGGTCGGCCGGATCTGGGCCGAGGTGCTCGGGATCGAGCGGATCGGCCCCGACGACGACTTCTTCGCCATGGGCGGGCACTCGCTGCTGGTGACCCGGGCGGTGATGCGGATGCGCGGCGCGTTCGAGCTGCACGTGCCGATCGGCATGATGTTCGAACGCCCCACGGTGGCCTCGGCGTCGTCCTGGGTCGAGGAGGCCATTCTCGCCGAGATCGAGGCGATGACCGAGGACGAGGCGACTCGGCGGGCGAGCTGATGTCAACCGGGCAGGCACGCGACGTCGACGTCTGGCGGGCGGAACACCGGCGGGCCGATCCGGCCTGGCTGCCGCTGCTGGAGCCGGGCGAGCGGGACCGCGTCGACGCCTACCGGCGGCCCGACGACCCGGGCCCGGTTCCTGACCGGCGCCACACTGGTACGTCCGCTGTTCGCCCGTCACCTGGGCGTGCAGCCGGCCCGTGTTCGCCTCACGCGGACCTGCCCGGACTGCCCCCGCCCGCACGGCAAGGTGCGGCTGGACCGCCGGGCGCACCCGCATGGCCCGCCGATGGAGGTGTCGGTGTCCCATTCCGGGCGGTGGGTGGTGGTGAGTACCTACCGCAGCAGGCTGGTCGGGGAGGACGTCGAACGAGTGGACCCGATGTTGGACCACGCCACCCTCGGTAGGTTCGCGCTGCCCTCCGACGAGCTGCGCGCGTTGCGGAAATCTGCCCGTCCCGGCACGGGCGGCGCCGTGCTGCGGTAGAGCGGAAATCGTCTGCACCGCAGCACGGCGGCTGTGCCGTGACTAGGAACACGCCTCCCGGGCCGGAACAGGTTCGTCCGGGTGGTCGCACATCCGCCGTACGCACTGGTAGAAGTCGGTCCGCATCCGTGCCACGGTGGCGGCGTCGAACACCGCCCCGCGGTACTCCCAGTAGCCGCTGAACCCGTCCGACGAGCGGACCAGAGACACCGACAGGTCCAGTGACGAGGTGCCGCGGAAGAGTTGCTCCTCGGTCACCTCGACCCCCGGCACCCGCAGCGGGATCGGCTCCATCTCGTACACCTGGAACATCACCTGCATCATCGGCTGACGTCCCGGCACGCGACGCGGACGGAGGTCGGCGACGATGTGCTCCAGCGGCAGCTCCTGGTGCGACATGGCGGCCAGGCAGCGCTCCCGTACCCGGGCCAGCAGCTGGCGGAAGGTGGGCGGGCCGGACAGGTCGATCCGGATGGGTACGGGGGTGATGAAGAATCCCACCAGCTCTTCCCACTCGGGTCGGGTCCGGCCGGCCGCTGGCGCGCCGACGACAAAATCGGACTGACCGCCGGCGCGGCCGATCGTCACGGCGAACGCGGTGAGGAATGCCATGAACCTCGTGACGCCGCAGGCCGCCGCGAGGTCCGCCAGTGCCCCGGCCACATCGGCCGGGACCTCATCCCGCAGGACCCCGCCGCGGAAGTCCGAACCGGTGTCCGGATCGCGGTCGAACGGCAGGGCGACGGCGGGCGGCGCTCCCGCGAGCTCGCGCCGCCAGAATGCACGGTCGCCGTCGAGCTCCGCGCCGGCGAGCCGGGCCCGTTGCCAGACGGCGTACTCGGCGTACCGGTGGCGGGGAGCGGGCGACGGCGCCGGCCCGCTGTCGCCGGCGGCGACCAGCAGGGCCGACAGGTCGGCGCGCAGGATGTGCTCCGACCATCCGTCGATGATGATGTGGTGCGCGACGAGGGCGAGGACGTGGTCGTCCGGTCCGAGGCGGCACAGCAGCCACCGGATGCCCGGCTCCAGGTCCAGCCGGTACGGGCGGGCGTCGAGGTCGAGGGTGGCCCGGTGGGCCGCCGCCATCGGGTCGGTCTCGCCGGACACGTCCACGACCGGCACCGTCACCGGAGCCGGCGGGATGACCCGCTGTACGGCGGTGCCGCCCTGCCGGCCTATGACGGTGCGCAGGATGTCGTGGCGAAGGTGCAGCTCGGTCAGCGCCCGGTCGAGGAGCGTGCGATCCAGCCGCCCGCAGAGCCGGAAGACGTTGACCAGGCCACCTCCGCCGGTACCACCCTGGATCTGCGACATGATCCAGAGGCGCTCCTGGCCGAAGGACAATGGCGCCTCGCCGACGACCGGCGGGACCGACCGGGTCGCCATTCGGGCCCGCCGGTCGAGCAGGCGCTGCGTCGCCGGATGCGGCGCGGCCGTGCTGTGCTCAGCCATGCTCCTCCTCCCAACGCACCAGCGCAGCGGTGAAGTCGGCGAGAACGGGGTGTTCGAACAGCGTCCGAACCGGAAGGTCGACGCCGAACGCCTGCCGTACGTGACCGACGACCCGCGTCGCCGCCAGTGAATGCCCACCCAGCGCGAAGAAGTCGTCGAATGCGCCGACCATGTCGAGATTCAGCACCCCGCGCCAGATCTCGGCGCACGCCTGCTCCAGCTCGTCCCGCGGTGGCACACGCTCCTGTGGGTCGACCGCGATGAGGTCCGGCAGCCTGGCCCGGTCGATCTTGCCGTTGGGTGTCTTGGGCAGCGCGGCACCGATGCTCACCCGCGCCGGGACCATGTAGTCGGGCAGGGTGCGGGAGCAGTGTTCCCGCAGGGCTTCCTCGGGGACGACCGCGTCGGCCACGCCGACGTACGCCACGAGCCGTCCGTCGCGGGCGACGACCACCGCCTCGCGGACCGCGGGGCAGGTGGCGAGGGTGCTCTCGATCTCTCCGAGTTCGATGCGGAACCCGCGGATCTTCACCTGGTGGTCCAGGCGACCGAGATACTCGAGCACGCCGTCCGAGCGCCAACGCACCAGGTCGCCGGTCCGGTACAGGCGGCCGCCGGGGTTGCCGCCGAATCCGTCGGGCAGGAAGCGCTCGGCGGTCAGCCCGGGCCGCCTGAGGTATCCGCGGGCCAGCACATCGCCGCCGAGCAACAGTTCACCCGGCACGCCGACCGGGGCAAGCGTGTGGCCGTCCTGCTGGACGACGAACGCCCGGACACCGGGGAGCGGGCGACCGATGGGCAGGCTTGCTCCCTGTGGCACGCCGGCCTCGACCCGGTAGCTGGTGGAGACGATCGACGCCTCGGTGGGGCCGTAGAGGTTGATGAAAGTCCGGCTCGCCGCCCATTTCTCGGCCAGCGGAACGGGGCACGCCTCGCCGGCGACCGTGATCGTCTCGGGAACGACCGACTCGTCGACGATCCCGGCCAGCGCCGACGGGGGCAGCAGGGTGGCGGTTGCCCGGGTACCGCCCAGCATCCGCTCCAGATCGGTGTCCGCCGTCGCCTCGACGTCGGGCAGGTAGAGCGACGCACCGGCGCCGAAGCCCATCAGGGCCTCCAGCACCGACGCGTCGAAGTTCGGCGACGCGAACTGCAGCATGCGGTCGGCCGGCGAGAGCGGGAAGGCATGCCGTTGCGCCGCGCTGACCGTCGCGAGGCCGCGGTGTACCACGCCGACGCCCTTCGGCCGCCCGGTCGAGCCGGAGGTGTAAATGACGTACGCCAGCCCGGTTGGGTCCAGGGTCCTCGCAGGATTGGCGGGCGACGCCGCGGCCAGCTCGCTGCCGAGGTCGTCGAGGTCGACCGTGGTGCTACCGGCAGGTACCCGGGCCGTCAGCGGTCCGCGGGTGAGGACCAAGGCGGGCCGGGCGTCGTCCACCATGTACTGGATCCGGGCGGCCGGGTAGGCCGGATCCAGCGGGAGGTAGGCGCCGCCGGCCTTGAGAACGCCGAGGGCGCCCAGTATGACGTCCGCGCGGTCGTCGAGGAACAGCCCCACGACGACTTCCGGGCCGACTCCGCGGGCCTGCAGCGCATGGGCCAGCCGATTCGCGTCGGCGTTGAGCTCGGCGTAATCGGCCCGGACCCGGCCGCTGAGCGCCGGGCGGTCCGGGTGGCGGTCCGCGACCGCCTCGAACGCGGACGGCAGCGTCCAGCCGGGGTCGACCGGTCGGGCCGGGCTGGAGAACGCCGCGATGGCGGCACCTTCCGCCCCGGTCACGATCTCGAACTCGGCCATCGGCCGGTCCGGCTCGGCCAGGGCGGCGTCCAGCAGCCGTACGTAGTGTCCGTGCATCCGCTCGACCGTTGCGGCGTCCAGCAGCCCGGCGTCGTAGTCCCAGTAGCAGTGGTACCCGTCGCCCTCCCGGGCGATCGTCAGCACCAGGTCCGCGCCGGCGATCCGGCTCGCGCTCGGCAGTGGCTCCAGCACGGCGTCCGGCAGGCTCAGTGGCTGCCGCTGCAGATCCGCCAGCTGGAACATCACGTCGAAGAACGGCCGGCGTCCCTGGGCCCGGTCCGGCCGCACCGTCTCGACCACGGTGTCGAAGGGCACGTCCTGGTTGGTGTACGCGTCCAGGACGATCTCCCGGGCCCGGCCGACCAGATCGCGGAGGCTCGGCCGGCCGGACAGGTCGGCCCGCAGCGCGACCGCGTTCGCGACGAACCCGACCACCCGTTCGGATTCTGGCTGGGTGCGTCCGGTGCACAGCGACCCGACGAGCACCTCCTGGTGTTGCCCGTACCGGCCCAGCAGCGCGGCGTATCCGCTGAACAGCACGGTGAACAGCGTCGCCCGGGCCGACCGTGCGGTAGCGTTGGCCGAGTCGACCAACTCGCCCTCCAGCATCGCCGCGAACCGGCGCATGTCCTGCCGCTCGCGGGCCGCGGTCCGCACCGGCAGGGACAACCGCGGCGGGTCGGTGGGCAGGATGTCACGCCAGTACGCCAGCTGCCGGGCGCACTCGAGTCCGGCCAGCCAGTCCCGCTGCCAGGCGGCGAAGTCGCCGTAGGTGTGCGCCGGGACAGGATCCGTCGGCGGCTCACCAGCGTGCCAGCGGGCGTACGCCTGGGTCAGGTCCTCGTGCAGGACCTGCACCGACCAGGGGTCCGCGATGAGGTGGTCCATGGTGAGCAGCAGGGTGTGGTCGGCGGCGTCCGTGGTCAGCAGGACCGCCCGGTAGGTCTCACCGGTGGCCGGTTCGAAGCGGGTGCCCAGCTCCCGCTCGGCCCGTTCGGCGACTGCGCCAGCCGGGTCACCGAGCCGCGAGAGGTCAGCCATCGCCAACGGCACCCGGCCCGGCGGGGTGACCACGCAGGTGAGCCTGGCCCCATCGACCACGAACCTGGTGCGCAGCGCGTCGTGACGGGCCGCCAACTCGTCCAGGGCCTGCCGCAGGGCCTCCACGTCGAGGTGACCACGTATGCGCAGGCCCATCTGAAGGTTGTAGGCGGGCGCCCCGTTGGCGAGCTGCTCGGCCACCCACATCCGCTCCTGAGCGTAGGACGCCGGCCAGGCCGGGGCCTCGCGTAGCGCCGGTGACGGGGCGGTCGAGGTCACATCGGATGAAAGGAGGTCTGCCACCGGCCCTCGAACGTACGAGCCGGTTGGCTGGAACTGAGAGATGGTCATGGGTGACGCCTCTTCGGGACGGGGGGATGGGTGGGCGGCAGGGCCCTGTTGCGGCCCGGCTGTTGGTCAGCCGGGCCGACGCGTCGGGATGACCGATGCGCCGGCCCGGCTGTTGCCAGCCAAGCCGGCGCGTCGGGATGGCCGAAGCGGCGACAAAGCTGTTGTCAGCGGCCGGCGCGTCGGGGTGACCGATGCGGCGGCCCGACCGTCGCGCCAAGGTGGCGGTCCGGGCTGCTTCCCAATGGGCGGGCGGTGGCGCCGGCGGTCAGGCCGCCGCGCAGGTTGCTCGCCGCTCCTCGACCAGCAGCGCGAGGTCGCGCAGCAGCGGCCGGTCGTATATGTCGCGTACGGTGATGGGTGCCGCGAAGGCCTCTCGAACCCGCAGCGTCAAGCGGGTGGCGAGCAGCGAGTGCCCACCGAGGGTGAAGAAGTCGTCCTCCCGGGCGACCTCGTCGAGGCCGAGCAGGGCTTGCCAGAGGCCGGCAAGGCTCTTTTCGGTTGCGGTGACGGGCTGGTCACCACCACCGGCGGTGGTGACCAGCGGCACCGGCAGGGCATGGCGGTCCAGCTTGCCCGAGTGGGTGAGCGGGAAGGCGTCCAGCCCCACGACGGCGGCCGGGACCATCGCCTCCGGGAGGACCCTCTTGAGGTGCTCGCGCAGCGAGGCTACGTGCGGGCCGTCGGGCACGACGTACGAGACGAGCCGGAGTCCGTTCTCCTCGGCGAGCGCGACCGTGGCAGCGTCGGTGACCGCCGGATGGGTCCGGAGCTGGATGTCAATCTCCCCGAGCTCGACCCGGAAGCCGCGCAGCTTGACCTGGTCGTCGGCGCGGCCGACGAAGTCGTACACGCCGGCGACCCGCCGGGCGAGGTCCCCGGTGCGGTACAGCCGGCCGCCGGCGTCGGGCCCGAACGGGTCCGGCGCGAACCGCTCGGCGGTGAGCCCGGGCTGGCCCAGGTAGCCGCGGGCGACGGCCGGCCCGCCGATGTAGACCTCGCCGACGACGCCGTCGGGTACCGGCCGGTGTTCCTCGTCCAGCAGGTGCACCGCACGATCGCCGATCTGCCTCCCGATCGGTATCGCCGGCAGCGCCAGGTCGGCGGCCGTGATCCGGTGGGCCGTGGCGAGACAGGTGCACTCCACCGGACCGTAGACGTTCACGATCGTCAGATCGGGCTGGTTCGCGAGCACCTTGCCCAGGTGGTCGCGCGAGGCGGCCTCGCCCCCGATGACCAGGCACCGCAGCCCGGCCAGCAACCCGGGCCGTTCGGCAGCCACGGTGTTGAACGCCTGCGTCGGCAGCATCAGCATGTCCGCCCCGGCCCGCTGGGCGGCGTCGGCGACGGCCAACGGGTCGCTGCCGTCGTCGCCCCGGTGGATGACGAGGGTTCCGCCCGTGGTCAGCACCGGGTAGATCTCAAAGACGTGGCCGTCCCAGGACATCGCCGAGTGGCACATCGCGCGCAGGCCCGGGCGCCACGGACCGTAGCCCGCGTCGAGGTAGAAGCCCGGGATGCTGCGGTGCGGCACCTCCACGCCCTTGGGCCGGCCGGTGGAGCCTGAGGTGTACGGGACGTAGAGCAGGTCGTCGCCGGTCACTTCCACCGGTGGCGGCACCGCCGATCCGGCGGTGGCGTCCGGGTCGCGGAGCGAGTAGGTCAGCGTCGGGAGGTCGGACAGCCCCCAGTCCAGTGGAGGCACCGTGAGCACGGCACGTACCCGGGCGTCCGCGGCCATGCGCCGCACGCGTTCCGCCGGCAGGCTCCCCTCGAGCGGAACGTAGGCCGCGCCCGCGCCGAGGATGCCCAGCATCGCGACGATGGTGTCGGCGGAGTGGCCGGCCCGCAGGCCGACCAGATCACCGCGACCGATGCCGAGCGCCAGCAACCGCCGCGACAGCCGGGCGGCGTACGCGGACAGTTGCCGGTAGGTCAGCTCCCGCCTGCCGTCGACCACCGCCTTCAGGCCCGGGGTGCGGGCCGCCTGCGCATGGAACAGGCCCGACACGGAGGATGTGTTGTCTGACATGCGAACAGGATTGTCACCTGGCCTTTCGCCGCGTTGTTGGCGGCCTATCGCCGGACCGGTCCGACGTGCGCTCCGGGTCCGGGGCAGGCCGGTCAGCTTGTCGATCTTGGTGAATCCGCCCGGTGCCCGAGGTCAAGCTCTCGCCGCTGCCGTTGCACCGTCTTGCGATGATCTCCGCGGCAATGCTCACCGCGGTCTCCTCCGGGGTCCGCGCCCCGAGGTCCAGCCCGATGGGGGAGGCCAACGTGGCCAACTCCGCCTCGCTCAGGCCAAGCTCGCGCAACCGGTCGAGGCGGTCGTCGTGGGTTCGCCGCGACCCCATCGCCCCCACGTAGGCCAGCGGCAGGCGCAGAGCCACATCCAGTACCGGCGCGTCGAACTTGGGGTCGTGCGTGAGGACGCACACCACCGTACGCTCGTCCACCCGGCCGGCGTTCGCCTCGGCCTTCAGATACCGGTCGGGCCAGGCGATCACAACCTCATCCGCCGCCGGAAAACGCCGCTCGGTGGCGAATACCGCACGGGCGTCGCAGACGGTTACCCGGTAACCGAGGAAAGCGCCGATCCGGGCGACGGCCGCGGCGAAGTCGATGGCACCGAAGACGAGCATCCGGGGTGGTGCCTGATGGGACGCCACGTACAGGGTCAGCTCGTCGCGCCGGCGCTCGCCGTCGTAGCCGTAGTGGAGTAGGCCGGTGCTGCCGACGGCCAACATCGCGCGTACGTCCTCGACAACCGCGGCGTCCAGCCGGGCGCTGCCGAGTGAGCCGTCGGATTGGTCCGCGTAGACGATGAGCCGCCGCCCCAGCCACGAGGCTGGATCCTCGCCGTTCGTGGCGACGCAGGTGACGACCGCGACGGGGATCCCGTGCCGCACTGCGTACGACACCGCCGCGAGCTGCGGATAGGACTTCCGGTCCACCCGCTCCACGAACACGTCGAGGATCCCCCCGCAGGTCAGACCGTCCGTGAAGGCGTCGTAGTCGCTGACGCCGTAACGTCGGAGCACCGGCGCGCGGGACTCGACCACCTCCTGGGCCAACTCGTAGACAGCGCCCTCGACGCAGCCGCCCGCGACGCTGCCGACCACCGTGCCGTCCGCGGCGACCAGCATCGTCGCGCCCGCCGGTCGCGGTGCCGAGTGCCGTGTCGCCACCACGGTGGCCATTCCCACCGGCACCTCGTCAGCCCACCAGCGCTCCAGATCCTTCAACACCTCACGCATGTGTGCTCCCTTCCACCGGCCGTCTCGACTTCTCAGGAAGTGTCCGCCGAGGCGATTGCCAGGTCGGCCATCTCAGCTGGCGCCCGGCCGAAGCGTGACGCAGAAGAAGCCACCCGCTCCGGGTGGCTTCTTTCGTGCAGGCTTTGGCGGGGCGGTCGTCAGCCCCAGATCGTGTCGCCGCGACGGCGGGTAGCGAAGGCGTGGCCGTTGTCGCCGATGCTGTTCGACATCTCAGATTCTCCTCTTGAAGGCGATCTCTCGATGCCGAAAGGTTGTCCGAGCAGGCTTTTCTTGCCTCAACTCAGTGCTATCGTTTCGCTACTGTCCGCCTCGGCCGAGACGGAACAGTCGTGATGGAGCCGAGCTTTGACGGTTCTGGATGTGCCAATGGGGATCGGCCTGCTGAGGGTCGGCATGCTGTGCGGCACGAGCACCGTCCTGGTGGCGACCGTCGGGCCAGCGCGCGACCGGTGATGCCCTGCCTGCTCCGCAGCCTGCGCCTCGGCTACGTCCTCGCCACTGCGTGCCCCGCCAGGAACTCACCCGCCTCGTCAGCCGGCGGGTCGACCAGATCGCCGTGGTGCTGACCAACGCCGCCTGACGGCGCGTCCCGGCCGGTCTCGGCGAGCGGAGGCGCCGCCTCCAGTGCGGCCTGCTCGATGGTGCGGACCAGCACTCCGGCCCGCTCGTACCAGGCGTCGGCGTGCAGCCCGCGGAAGAGCTCCCGCGCCCGGGACGCTGCCCGCAGCGCCTGTTCGCGCTGGCCCTGGTTCTGTCGGAACTCGGCGATGGTCAGTCTGATGCGCGCCTCGATGAAGTCGTCGTTCAGCTGGGCCGCGAGCGCCGCCGCCGCGCTGAGCATGGTCTCCGCCTCCGCGTGGCGATCCTGGCGCAGGGCCACGATCGCCAGGCCGTGCTTGGCATGTGCCTCGCCCACCCGGTCCTGCAGCACCAGCACCAGATCCAGGGCGTCCTGGAACGCGCGCTCGGCCTCGTTCAACTCGCCGAGGGTCAGGTGCAGGTCGCCAAGACGGCACAGCACCTGGGCGTGCACCCGGCGGGCGTTGGCCCTCTGGGCCGCCGCGAGAGCCAGCTTCAGGTCATGCGCGGCCGCCTCGCAGTCACCGGTCTCCAGATGGATCTGGGCCATGTTGCTCATCACGTGCGCCTCGGCAACGTGATCGCCAGCGTCACGTAGCCAGCCCAGCGCGTCCTCGAAGCCCTGTATCGCCGCATCCGCCTTCCCGGTGATCCGGTCGAGGAAGGCCAGCATGCGCAACGCGAGGGCGTAGCCATGGCCCTCCCCGATCTCACCGAACAGCCGCGTGGCCTCGGTAAGCAGCGGTCGCGCGTCGCCATGGCGTTGCTCGAACACGGCCAGGGAACCGAGTGAGCTCAGCATCGCCGCCCGCCCGCGTCGGTTGCCGGTGCGAGCGGTGACCTGCAGCGCCAGTTCGTGGGTCGTCCGCCAGTCGTCGAAATAGCGCCGGTTCTCGAACAACGTGACCGATGCCAGGGCGAGGTCCCAGCACGCGTCGTCCATACCCATCTCGGCCGCGAGGCGTACCGCTGCGAGCAGGCCGAGGCGCTCGGTGTCGTACCAGGCCAGCGAGTCGGCGATCACCTTGTCCACGACGGACTCGGTCAGCTGCCAGCGCGGTGCCTCTCCGTGGATGATGGTGTGATCGCCGCCGTATTCGGCGCGGTGGGCGCGTTCGGCCAGGAACAGCCAGGCGCCCACGAGCCGGCGCGCCGTCGCCAGCCGCTCGGCCTCGGTCTCATCTGCTTCCAGCTGCTCGCGGGCGTACGTCCGGACCAGGTCGTGCAGCCTGAAACGGGCCCGGCTGCCCCGGCCGTGTTCCACCTCGACCAGGCGCGCCTCGACCAACTCGTCGAGCAGATCACCGGCGGTCATCGGGTCGCAGTCCATCAGCGGCGCGCAGATCCAGCCACCGAAGTCAGCCGAGCTGGCCTGGCTGAGCAGCCGAAACAGGCGCCGTGCCGATGAGCTCAGTGCCCGGTAGGACAGTGCCAGGTTGGCGCGAACGTCGAGCCCGCCGTGCGCTAACTCGCTCAGCCGCCGACGCTCGTCGGAGAGGCGATCCACGAGATCGCTCACCGCCCAGTGCGGACGGGCGACCAGGCGCGCACCGGCGACCCGCAGTGCCAACGGAAGGCCACCGCAGAATCGGACCAGCGAGATGGCGGCGCTTTCCTCGGCGTGGATGCGCTCCCGACCGAGCATCTTGCCCAGCAGCTCAAGCGCGTGATCGAGGCCCAACACGTCCACTTCGACCGGGTACGCCCCGGACAGCCCACTGAGGCGGTGCCGGCTGGTGAGGATCACGGCGCATCCGGCGGTGGCCGGCATGATGGGCCGCACCTGGTTCTCGTCCGCGCAGTTGTCGAGCACGACGAGGATTCGCCGGTCGGCCACGCAGGTACGAAACAGCTCTGCTCGCTCGTCGAGCTGCTCGGGCAGATTGGTGGCGGGCACTCCCATCGCCCGCAGGAAACGGCCGATCACCTCCGCGGGTGCCGCGGGATCGGCGTTGACGCCGTGCATGTTGGCGAACAACTGCCCGTCGGGGAAGGCGCCGGACAGTGCGTGGGCCACGTGCGTGGCGAGACTCGTCTTGCCCACGCCGCCTCGGCCGGAGATCGCCACCATCGGAACGGCGGTGGCGTTGGCATCGGAGAGCAGCCGCTCACGCATCGCTTCGATGAGCTCGGCGTGTCCGGTCATGTCCGACTGGGCGATCGGCAACATCCGCGGCACCTGTACGGGGCCGCTGCGCGGACCGCCGCTGAGGCCGGTGCCGATCCGCAGGTCGGGATCGTCGCTGAGGATGCCCTTCTCCATCAGGCGCAGCTGCTCGCCTGGTTCCAGTCCTAGGTCGTCGATGAGGATGCGGCGGCCGACGCGGTAGACCTCCAATGCGTCGGCGCGGCGGTCACAGCGAAAGAGCGCTAGCATCAACTGGGCGCGGAGCCGCTCGCGCAGCGGGTAACGCTCGACGAGATCCACCAGCTCGCCCACGGTCTCCTGGTGCTGATGCAGCCGCATGCGTAGGTCGATGTACTCCTCGATCGCGGTGATCCGGCGTTCGAGCAGCGAGGCCGCCGCCGCCTGTAGGATCGGGCTGGGAATCCCGGCGAATGGCTCGCCGTGCCAGAGTGACAGTGCCTCGGCGAAGGACTGTGCGGCGTCTGCTAGCCTTCCGCCGCTGGCCGCCTGCCGTCCGGCAGCGATGGCGCGTTCGAACATCAGCAGGTCGAGCTTGGTCGGATCGACCTCTATCTGGTAGCCCGGCTGTTTGGTGTGGATGGTCGCGCCGATACCGTGCATCGTCAGGGTGCTGCGCAGACTCGATACGCAGATCTGGATCTGGCCTCGGGCGGTGGCTGGCGGCCTGTCCGGCCACACCGTGTCGATCAACCGCTCAACCGAGACGATCCTGCTGCTCTCCAGCAGGAGGGTGGACAGGACGATGCTCTGCCGCGCCGCGGTCAGTGGGACAGGCCCAGTGGCGCCGATGAGCTCAAGCGGACCCAATATGCGAAACCACACGTTGCCCCCGTTTGGCATTGATTTCGTCGCACGGCGAGGTTATCAGAGCGGGCGGCTGCGACGGTATTAGTGAACGTCGATAGTCTGGAGATCGAAAGCGCGGACCTCGCCCAGCCGACGGGAATGGTGAGGGGACAGTACGACAGCGCAGGCACCAGATCAAGGCCGGTGTATGCGCAGTTCCGGGGCGCTCTCCGGCTTGAAGTGTTTCGTCCGGATTGAAGTCCCTAGGAAATAATGGATTCATGGGAGGAGCGCGAAGTTCGTGACATTCCTGAAGTTTCGGCCTGACCTCGCCGCTCTGGTCCTGGGCGGCCGGACTCGCGGAACGCCAGGCCACTGCCGATTCGGTGGCCATGGTGGCTGCTCCGGTGGTGGGGCCCAGCGGTGCGTCAGGCATCCGCCTGGTGGCACCGAGTTGCCCGCCAGACCGGGGGGCCGGGCCGAATCGGGTCCCGCCGACCGGTGGGCGGCCACCTCCGCGCCTCGTCGGGGTTGCGGGCGATGCGCGCGTCGCTCAGGAACGGCCGAGAGCGGCGTGGACCCGCTCCGGCCACTTCTGCGGATCGGCGCCGTACTGACAGACCAAGGCGTACGCGAACCGCTCCAAGCCGAAGCCGGCGCACGCGGTGTAGACCGGCTCACCCGCCGTTCCCGTGAGGGCGAAGGCGTCAGCGAACATCTGCTCGTGGAAGTTGAACGACCCGACGGCGATGGTCTCGCCACCGCCGATGTCGAGGCGCAGCTCGTACTTGAGTTCGAGCAGCCGTTGCGAGGTGGACCGCAGAGCCCCGTCGCTGTTGCCGAAGAACGGGTCGTTGGCCACCTCGCACCGACCGACCAGGCCCAGTTCGTCGGCCAGGCCCAACAGGCGGTCCATCAGCCGCTCGCGGTCGGCGAGCACCTGCTCTCGTGAGCCGACGAAGACCACTTCGCGGATGGTGAAGTCCCACAGGCGCTCCAGGCCTTTGCGGTACTTCTCCTCGTGCCGGAACGACTTGCCGCGCGACGTGACGACGGAGACCCCGTCCGGCAGTGAGCCGTCGGCGAACTGGTGGAACGTGTGGTAGCACATCGTCGGTGGCAGGCAGTAGTCCACCGCACGGCAGGATTCGAGCAGCTGTGCGTCCAGCCCGCCGGTGGCCTTCGTCTTGGCCAGAAATTCCTGGTACACGTCGATGTCGCTGTGCAGTCGGGTGACGAACATGACGTACTGGGGGAACGACGTGAGGTAGCCGCAGCGGTACAGCGTCCTGGCTGGGATCAGGGTCGGGTAGCGGTACTCCCGTCCGTGCATCTCTTGGACGACGAAGTCCCGCACCGTACGGTCCAGGTCGTCCATGAGGCTCAGCACCGGCTCGCCGAGGGCGATCTGTCCCTCGCCGGCCTCGAACGCGATTCCCGCCGCCACGAGGTCCTCGAAGGTCCCGGGGGCGATGGCGCGGTCTTCGGCCGAGCGCCAGATGACCTTGGCGTCGCGGCCGAGCTGGGTGAGGACGTCGTTCTGCAGGATGACGTTGAGCTTGCGGGCGAGGTTCTCGGTGGCCTCGGGTGTGTCCGTTCGTACGGTGATGCCGGTGACGCCGCTGTCCTCGACGACGAGCTGGAAGTCGACGATGTTCCGGGAGGCGAAGTACACGCGGCGGGCGAACTCGTCGGCCAGCGTGCGGTTCAGCGCGCGCTCCAACTGGATCGTGTGCAGGGTGCTCATGGTCTCGTCCTCTCGTCGGTGCTCAGGACATCGCGGGCACGCCGACGAGGCTCGCAATGACATTTCGTTGGATTTCTGATGTGCCGCCGTAGATGGTTCCGGCGAGGGCATCACGAAGTTCGCGCTCGATCGGCAGGTCGCTGACGTAGCCGCGCGCGCCGTGTAGCTGCTGCGCGTCCAGGCACGTCTGGATCAGACCCTCGGTGGCGAAGACCTTCAGAATGGCGCACTCGAGTAGCGCCATTCGGCCTTGACTCTTGAGCCAGGCGACGTGGTAGAGCATCAGACGTGCCGCCTCCAGGCGTACCCGCATGTCGGCGATCTTGTGCGAGACGGCCTGGAACGCGCCGATCGGCTTGCCGAACTGCCGCCGGGTCGCCGCGTGCTTGACGCTCATGTCCATGACCCGACGCATCGCGCCGATGGCCGCGGAGAACATGAAGCTCCGCTCCCACTCGATCGTGGAGGTGAAGATCTGGTAGCCGCGGCCCTCGGCGCCGAGGATGTGATCGGCCGAGAGGACGCAGTTGTCGAAGCGGATCTCTCCCATCAGGGTGCCGCGCAGCCCGGCCTTGGGGATGTCCCGGACGACCTGGACCCCCGGCAGGTCGGCCGGGACGATGAACAGGGTGAGCGCGCCCTGACCCGGCCCGTCCCCGGTGCGGGCGATGACCGTGAACAGGTCCGCCACCGGTCCGTTGCTGATGAAGCACTTGGTGCCGCTAAGCACGTAGGTGTCGCCGACCCGCTTCGCGCGGGTGGTCATGGCCAAGATGTCGGATCCGGCCGCCGGTTCGGTGAGCGCGTGGGCACCCACCATCGACCCGTCCACCAATGGCGGCAGATAGCGGGCGCACTGCTCGGGCGTGCCGTGCTCCACGATGTACATCACGCAGGCCCAGAGGTGATTGTTGATCGCGAAAGTCAGCCCGTTGTCCCGGCAGGCATAGGCGAACGCCTCGTGCGCGACCATGGCGCTGACCGGGTCGAGCTCCGAGCCCCCGAACGCGCGGGGGACCGTCCAGCCCAGCACACCGAACTCGGCGCACCTGGCCCAGCCCTCCCGGTCGAAGGTCGCTGTCCGGTCGTGCTCGGCGGCGTGTGCGCCGACCTCCGCGCGAGCGAATGCGATCACCTTGTCCCGCAGGCTCAGCTGATCGGGACTGAGAGAGAAGTCCATCGAATCCTCCGTTCGGTTGGGTGGTCAGCGGATCCGCGGCCACGTCCGGCGCACCGGCTTCGCGGCGCCGGGCCAGCCCGGATGTCCCGGCGTGCGGGCGGACACCGCGTGCCAGTCGACGGGGAATCCGCGTACCCACGCCTGCGCCGCGACCGTCAGCAGCGCGACGACCTCGCCGTGCGGGCTGGCCATCCGGCTCAGGGCCGGCACTACGTGCGCGGTGGTGTTCGTCGGCCGGTCGGGGTGCAGGTTCGCCAGTGAGCAGAGCATCTGGCCGGGGCCCGTCTCGACCGCCAGGACCGACGGCAGCTGCCACATCTGGGCCACGTTGTCGGTGAAGCGGACCGGCTGAGTCAGGTGCTGTGCCCAGTACGTCGGTGTGGTCGCCGCGTCGTCGATCCAGCCACCGCTCACGTTGGACAAGAACGGAATACCTGCCGGACGCAGGGACACCTTACCCAGCTCTGCGAGCAGCGGCGCCACGATCGGTGCCATCATCGGGCTGTGGAAGGCGTGCTCACTCTTGACCCGCATCGCCGGTACCGCTTGGGACAGCAGCGTGCGTTCGAGCCGCTCGACGGCTTCGGTCGGACCGGCGGCCACGCAGACCGACGGCCCGTTGACCGCGGCCAGCGACACCCCGTCGGTCAGGTAGCCACTGAGCGCGTCCGGGCCGAGCTGGACCAGGAGCATCGACCCGCGGGGTGCGGCCTCGATCAGCTCCGCCCGACGGGCCAGCAGGTGCAGCGCGTCCGGCAGGTCCAACACGCCGGCGATGCAAGCGGCGGCATACTCGCCGACGCTGTACCCGAGCATCGCCGACGGGTGCAGCCCCCACCGCCTCAGCAGAGTCGCCAGCGCGTACTCGACGGCGAACACGAGTGGCTGGGCGATGCGGGTGCGGATCAGGTCGGTGGCTGACGCCGCATCTGTCGTGGAAAACAGCGCCTCGCGGATGTCCGTCCCGAGGTCGGGCATGAGCAGCTCGGCGCATTCGTCGAGCGCGGACCGGAAGTCCGGCATGGTGTCGTACGCGGCGCGGGCCATCCCGGCCCGTTGGTCGCCGACGCCGGGGAAGAGAAAGACCAGCGATCCGGCCGCGGCGGCGGTGACTTCGCTGGTGGCGACCAGGGCCGGCGCGGGATTGGCGAGAAGGGCGCGAGCGTGTTCGGCGTCCCGAGCGATGATGGCGAGCCGGTGCCGCTCCCCGGCCGGCGGAGCAGGTGGCGCGGCCTCCGGGTGCTCGGCGAGGGCCCGTGCGAGCTGATCGGCCGCCGCCCGCAGGCCCTCGGGCGTAGCCGCAGACACGCACAGTACCTGCCATGTCTCGGCCGGTCCGGACCCGGCTCGGGCGGCCTGGGCTCGGTCGGCGAGCGTGGTCTGGTTCATGACTCCTCCGCGCTGGGAAGCGTGATCTGGACCTCGGCGAGGAGGTCGGTGGCGAACCGTAGGTCGCCGCCGACGTTTGCAAGGACGATGACGCCGGTACCGTCCTCGACGACGCCCAGCGACAGGGCCTGGTACGCATCTCCGTCGCCGGAGTGGCCGTACCACCGGCGTCCGTCGCGCTCGAGGGCGATGCAGCCCAGGCCGTAGGCCGCGGCGCTTGCCGGGGTGAGCATCCTGGTCGCCAAGTTCTGGTCGAGGAAATCTCGCCGGGCGCCGGTGACGGCTTCGCGCAACGCGCAACTGAGCCGTGCGAGGTCGGTGGCGGTTGTCCACAACCCGGTGGACGCCAGCTCGGGAAAGGTCCGCCAGCCGCCGGGTAGCGGTGTGCCGCCGGCCAGGTGCCCGTGCGCGACGCGGTCCGGGTACCACAGCGGGAACTCGGGGTCGAAGCCGCTGTCGGTCATGCCGAGCGGAGTGAACACCAGATCCCGCATGGCCTCTGGATACGGCATCCGGGTGACGTCGGTGACGATCTGCTGCAACGCGGAGTAGTGCGCACCGCTGTAGCGGAACTCGGCGCCGGGCTCCAGCTCGACCCTCACCGGCCGGGAACCGGCCGCGCCGGAGAGCACCTCCGGCAGCGACGGCACCGCCTCGCCGGGTGGATACCCCGGATTCGGGACGCGGGTGAGGCCGGCCGTATGGCTGAGCAGTTGCCCTATGGTGACTCTCCGAGCGTCGGGCAACCGCCACGTCCGCAGGTAGGCGCGCGCGTCCTCGTCGAGATCGAGAGCGCCGTCGCGGACCAGCCGCAGCACCCCGGCCGCGGTCACATGCTTGCTGACCGAGCAGACCTGGAAGGCGGTACGCGCACCGACGGCGATGGTACCGCCGGCTTTCGTCACGCCCTCGCCCCAGGCACGCACGATCTCGCCGCCCTCGATGACCGCGATGCTCACCGCCGGTACGTGGTGTTCGGCCATCGCGGAGCGCACCAGTTCCGCGCCTGGGGCGAGCCGGCCCACGCCGCTGGCCGGACGGACCGCTTCCGGTGCCGCCAGAGGCGGTTCGCCGCGCAGGAGTGCGGCCAGCGCGACCGGGGTGGGATGCCGCAGCAGGTCCGGAACCTTCAGGTCCAGGCCAGCGCGCCGGGCCTGGGAGACCGCCTCGAAGGCCAGGATCGAGTCGCCGCCGAGGGCGAAGAAGTCGCTGTCGGGCTTCACGTCGGTCAGGCGCAGCAGCGCGGTCCAGATTCCGCAGAGGGTGGTGACCGCGTCGTCCGCCGGGCTGATCTTTTCGACCGGGGTGTCCGCCGCCGTTGCGGTGAACGTGTGCAGCACCGCGGTGTACTCGTCGAGCAGCCGTCCCACCGTCTCGTCGTCGTAGTGCGCGCGCTGAAATTCCATACCCAGTCGCAGCGCCCCGTTCAGCTCAGCGGTGACCTTCAGCGGGTAGGGCGGCTCGTCGGATCGGAGGTCGAGATCAGACGGCGGTGACTCGTCGCCATAATCCATCTCGTCGGCGTTGAAGTGGTAGAACACCAGCAGCGAATGGAACAGGCTCTCCCGGCCGAGTCCGGCGGCGCGGCGGATCTGTCCGAGTGAGCAGTGCCCGTGTTCGTGCTGGGTCAGCTGGTCACCCTGCACCTGGCGTAGCCAGTCGCCGAACGCTGGTGCGTCCAGCCGGATCCGGGTCGGCACCGAGTTCATCAGCGTGGTGACCATGCCCTGGATCCCGGGCACGTCTGCTGAGCGGCCGACGATCGTGCTCCCGAACACCACGTCGTCGCAGCCGGTCTGGCGGCCGAGCAGCAGGGCCCAGGCCGCGTGCAGGATGGAGTTGAGGGTGACCCGGTGCGCCTTCGCGAGGGCCTGCAAGCCGGCCAGCATGCCGTCGGGGGCCGGGCGCTCGATGCGTCCGCCGCCGCTGGCGGGTTGCGCGCTGGCCAACGGCGGCGGCGTCGCGCCCGGGAATCGGTCCAGCGTCTCCCGCCAGTACGCCTCGTCCTGCTGCGTGTCCCGGTGGTGCAGCCAGTTCAGGTACTCGCGCGGGTGCGGGGCGGGTTGCGCGGGTGGGACTTCGCTGGTGCGCAGGGCCCGGTAGATCTGGATCACCTCACGGACGATGATGCGCTGACTCCACCCGTCGATGGCCACGTGGTGGCTGTTCCACAACAACCGATGGGTGGCCTCGCCGATACGCACGAGCACCAGGCGCAGCGGCGGCTGTTCCTCGATGTCCATGCCGCGGGTACGCTCCGACGCCACCAATCGGTCCAGCCGATCGTCCAGCTCGGCGGCGGGAACGCCCCGCCAGTCGTGCTGTTCCACGGGTACCGGGAAGTGCCGCAGAACGACCTGTACCGGATGTGACAGACCATCCCAGGCGAACAAGGTACGAAGCCCGGCATGGCGGTCGACCACGTGTTGCCAGGCCCGGATGAACTGGGCTATGTCGAGCTCACCGTGCAAGTCCGAGCCGAACTGGAGGAGGTACAGGTCCTTGCTCGCGGTCAGCCGGTGGAAGACCATGCCGGCCTGCAGCGGGGCGAGTGGGTAGACATCCTCCACTTCACCGGCGCCGACCCTGGACAGTAGTGCCGCCAGCTCGGGTTCGGGGAGATCAGCGAGCGGAAAGGCCACGTCGGTCGGCGCAGTGCTCGACGGTGTCGACGGGACCGAGTTGCCGTCCTCGGCGAGGAACGCGGCGAGCGTCGGCCGGCGGAACAGGTCTCGGGGCCGACGGATCAGGCCGATGTCCCGGGCCCGGCCCACGATCTGCATCGCCTTGACCGAGTCGCCGCCCAAATCGACGAAGTCGTCGTGCATGCCGACTCGGTCGGTCCGCAGCACCTCGGCCCAGATCGTCGCGACGGCGCGCGCCGTTTCGCCCTCGGGCGCCACGTGCGGGACATCCCGCCGGACCGCTGTCGCGGCCGATGCGGGGCTGCCGTTCGCGGTGACGGCGGTGGGGTCGACGGTCGGCGCAAGGTCGACCAGACGAGCGCCGGGCTCGACGAGTTCCCGCAGGGTCGCCACGTAGGCGGCGAGCGTGTCCGGCGCGGCCTGCTCGTCGACGACCCGGGTACGGTCGGCGTTGAGCCGTAGCATCACCTGATCGTGGAGTCCCACACCGAGGACGAGCGGGTACCCGGTCTGCTCGTGTGCCTGCTCCAAGCGGACGGAAAGCTTGTCCCACCCCGGAGCGTCGGGGCCGGCGAAGTTCTCGTAGACGAAGATGCTGTCGAACATCGGCCGGCCGGCGGGAACTCCCGCGGCACGCTGCACGTCGGTGAGCGCGCAGTACTCGTACTCGCGCATCGCCACTTGCTGTGCCTGCAGCCCGCGCAGCCATTCGCCAAGGTCTGTGTCCGTCACCGTGACCCGGGTCGGCAGCGTGTTCATCAGTACGCCAACCACCCTGTCGATGCCGTCAAGGGAACCCGAACGTCCGGCGGACGTGGTTCCGAAAACCACCTCCGGGAGGCCGCTGTCGCGCGCCAGCAACAGCGCCCAGGCGGCCTGCAGCAGGGTGCCCGGGGTGACCCGGTGCTCCTGCGCGCACCGTCGGATCGCCGCCGTCTCGGCCACCGTGAGCGTGCCGCGTGCGGTGCAGACTCCGGCGCCTTCGGCGTCGCCGACCTGGTTGTCGGGTACCACGACGGAGATCGGCGTGGGCCCGCCGACCCCAGCCAGCTCCTGCCGCCAGTAGTCGGCCGCCGCCTGGGCCGGCTGCTCGGTGAGCCAGGCCACGTAGTCCCGCAACGGCACCGCCGGCGCCAACGCCACCCGCCCGTCGCCTGTCCCGGCGCGGTAGTGCTCCAGCACGTCGGCCAGGACCAGCGGTGTGCTCCAGCCGTCCAGCAGGATGTGGTGGAAGACCCAGACGAGGCGGTACTCAGCCGGGCCGGTACGGATCAGGTAGAAGCGCAGCGGTGGCGCGGCGTCGAGCCGGAAGCCGTGCCTGCGGTCGGCGGCCAGCAGTCGCGCCAGGGCGTCAGCGCGCTCGGGATCGGCCATGCTCTGCCAGTCCATCTCCAGCCAACGCAGCGCTGGCGTTCGGTGTACCAGCTGCACCGGGTGCGGCAGTCCCCGCCAGCGGAACGAGGTCCGCAGCACGGCGTGCCGCGCGATGACGGCCTGCCACGCACCCCGCAGCGCCGCGGCGTCCAGGTCGCCGTCGATGGCGAAGACGAATCCCTCGACGTAGTCCCCCCGGTTCGGGGCGGCCGTGCTCTGGAACAGCATGCCGATCTGCAGCGGGGTGAGGCGGTACACATCCTCGACATCGGCCAGCGCACCCTGCGCGGAGAGCTCGTCCAGGTGCCGCTGGTCGAGGTCGGCCAGCGGGAAGTCCGACGGCGATGCCGCGGCGAGCCCCACCACCGCGCCACGGGCGAGCTCGTCGACGGCCGCGTGGAAGGCCTCGGTGAGGCGGGCGACCGTCTGCGGGGCATGGCAGGAGGTGGCGTACGTCCAGCCCACCCACAGTCGGCCGTCGGCTACGTACGCGGTGATCTCCAGGAGGTACGGCCGGCGTCCCTCGAGTGAGCGCTCGACCCCGAGGCCACCCGCCGTGGTGCCGTCCATGGTGCTCAGGTAGTTGAAGCAGATCGGCACGCCGACGTCGGGCAGCCCCGTTCCCAGGTACCGCGCGATGCCGTACCCGATGCCCCGGTGAGGCACCTTGCGCACGGTGTCCTTGACCGACCGGACCCAGTCCGCCGGCCGGGCTCCCGAGGCGTGCAGTCCGACCGGGTGCAGAGCGGTGAACCAGCCCACCGTCCGGCTCAGGTCCACGTCGTCGAAGAGCGGTTCGCGGCCGTGTGTCTCCAGGTCCACCACCACGCCGGGCAGATTCCAGACGTCCCCGGTCGCCCGGGCCAGCGCGGTCAGCAGGATCTCCTCGACACTGGCCCGGTAGTCGCCAGGCAGCCGGCGCAGCAGCACCTCGGTCTGCTCGGCGGAGAGCGAGGACACCGCCGTCGCCGCGTCTGCGGTGCGGTTCGCGCCGCCGGGACGGTCCAGCGGTACCCCGGGCAGCTCGGCCAGCTCCCGCGCGTACCCCTGCCACCACTGCGCCTCGTCCCGGAACCCGTCGCTGTGCGCGTACCCGGCGAGGCGCTGCGCCCACTGCCGGGCCGAGGTGGTCTTCGCGGGCAACTCCGGCTGGCGGCCCGCGATCAGTGCGTGGTATCCACGGTCGAGGTCGGACAGCAGGACCTCCCAGCCGATCCGGTCCACCGCCGTGTGGTGTACCGCGAGCAGCAGCTCGTCGGATCCGTCGTGGCGGAACAGGACCGCCGTGAGCAGGCGGCCCTCGGTCAGGCTCAGTCCGGTGTGCGCGCCGGTGGCGATCTCGTGCATCATCGCCTCGGGCTCGTCGGCCGGCAGGTCGACGACGATGAGCGGGTCGTACCCGACCTTCGCGGCGAAGCTCTTCCTCCAGCCGCCCTCGTCGCGGGCCATCGTCACGCGCAGCCCGTCGTGGTGGCGCAGCAGCGTCCGTATCGCCTCGCGCAGCGCGGGGACATTGGCGCGGTCCGGGTATGCCACGCGGACCGCCTGGTTGTAATGGTCGTGGTGCAGGTCCTGAGCGGTAAACCAGTGTTCGATGGGGGTGAGCGGGGCCGGTCCGCTCACCTCGGCCTGTTCGGCGGAAACCGCGTTCATCGGCCGGGTCGCCGCCGCGGCGGCCAGCTCGGCGACGGTCTGGTGACTGAACAGCAGGGCCGGGGTGACGTCGAGTCCCTCCGCACGCGCCTCGCCCACTGTCCGGATAGACAGCAGCGAGTCGCCGCCGAGCGCGAAAAAGTTGTCGTGGATGCCAATCTCGGACACGCCGAGCACGCGCGACCAGATCCCGGCGAGCAGCCGCTCGATGTCGGTGCGGGGCGTCACCTTGTCCGTGTCGACGGGCTCGACGGGGTCGGGCAGGGCGGCCCGGTCGACCTTCCCGCCGGAGGTGAGCGGCAGCTGGTCGAGCACGGTCACCACCGACGGCACCATGTACTCCGGCAACCCGGCCGCGACGAACCGTTTGACGCCGTCGGCCTCGACCGCCGCACCGGCGGTCCCGACGACGTACGCCGCCAGCCGCTGATGGCCGCCGGCCTCGCGGCAGACAACCACCGCCTCGGTGACCTCCGGGTGGGCCAGCAGACGTGCTTCGACCTCGGCCAGTTCCACCCGGTACCCCCGGATCTTGACCTGGTGGTCGATCCGACCGAGGAAACCGATGTTGCCGTCGAGGTGGAACCGGGCGAGGTCGCCGGTGCGGTACATCCGGGCACCGGGCAGCGGGTCGTACGGGTCCGGCACGAACCGCTCCGCGGTCAGCGCCGGGCGCCCGGCGTAGCCGCGGGCCACCCCGACACCGCCGATGTACAGTTCGCCCACGATTCCGGGTGGGGCCAGCCGCCCCTGGGCGTCGAGGACGTACATCCGCAGGTTGGCGATCGGCCGGCCGATCGAGATCGGCGACGCCGGGTCGAAATCGTCGCCGATCTCGTAGACGGAACAGCCGACGACCGTCTCGGTGGGGCCGTACTCGTTGATGATCCGGCCCTGGGGGGCGATCTCGCGCCAGGCCGTGACGGTTTCCGGCCGGACCTCGTCGGCCCCCACGACATAGGTGCGCACCGAGTTCACCCGGGAACCGGCCGGCGTGAGGTGGCGCAACGCGTCGAGGTGACCCGGAGTGATCTTCAGGAGACTGTAGTCGCCGTCGCGCTGGATCAGGTTGGCCAGCGTCTGGACCTGGTCTGTCTCCGGCAGGAGCGTGACATCCCTCCCGCTGATCAGCGGGAGCAGGAAGTTGGGTACGGACAGGTCGAAGGCGATCGAGCCCACCATCGGTGCGCCGGACGCACCCTGGACGCCGTAGCCGTCGATCGACCAGAGTAGATAGTTCGCCACGCCGCGGTGGGTGACCAGCACTCCCTTGGGACGGCCGGTCGAGCCCGAGGTGTACATGACGTAGATCAAGTTGTCCGGGGTGGTGACCGTCTCGGGATCGGTCCCGGCGTACCCGGACAGGTCCTCGGTGGGGACACAGATCCGCTCGCCGTCGAAGTCCGCGAACCTCTCATGGGTATCGGCGGCCGTCATCAGGATCCGGGCGCCCGCGTCCGAGAGCATGTAGCGCTGGCGCTCCGCCGGGTGCGCCGGGTCGAGTGGCAGGTAGCAGCCACCGGCCTTGAGGATACCCAGGAGCGTCGCGTGCAGGTCGGTCGATTGCGGCAGGCACAGCCCGACCACGTCCTCGACACCCACTCCCCGTGCGCGCAGGAGGTGCGCGACGCGGTTGGCCCGAGCGTTGAGCTGGGCGTAGGTCACCGCCTTCCCATCATGTTCGATGATCGCGGTGGCCAGCGGTGTGGCGGCGGCCTGACGTTCGAAGAGTTCGTGAACGCACAGGTCCGGGTAGGTGACCTCGGTGTCGTTCCACTCGCGCAGCATGGTGTCGCGTTCGGCGCCGGTCACCAGCTCGACCGAGTCGAGCGGCGCGTCCGGCTCCGCGACGACCTGCTCCAGCAGCGCGACGAAATGTGCGACGAAGCGGTCGATGGTGGCCCGGTCGAAGAGGTCGGTCGCGAAGCTGAGCTCCAGCCCAATCTCACCGGTCCCGCCGTTGACGGCGATCATCGTGAGGTCGACCTTGGCGGTGCCGTTGTCGAGATCGACGTGCTGGACCACGGCCTCAGGCAACTGCCAGGTCTCCTCGGCCGCCTCGACGCACTGGAAGATGACCTGGAAGATGGGGTTCCGCGAAGCGTCGCGCACCGCGCCCACCCGCGTCACGATCTGGTCGAACGCGACATCCTGATGGTCAAGCGCGCCGCGGACGGCGCGGTTGGTCCGGGCCAGTGCCTCGGCGAAGGTCGGTCGTCCGGCGAGGTTCATCGGTATCGCGACGGTGTTGGCGAACAGGCCCAGGGCGTGTTCGGTCTCAGGCGCCCCGCGCCCGGACAGCAGGGAGCCCACGGCGAACTGCTCCTGCGTGCTGTATCGGGCGAGCAGGGCCGCGTACGCCGTCAGAAGCACGTTGTGGACCGTGCTGCCGCGCTGTCCGGCCAACGTGCGGACCTGGGTACTCAGGGCGGCGGGCAGCAGGGCGACGAACGTCTCACCGCGGTCGGACCGGCGCGGCGGCCGGGTCCGGTCGAGGGGCAGCTGCAGGCCGTCCGGTAGGCCGGCGAGCGCGTCGGCCCAGTAGTCCAGGTCCTCGCGGAGCCGCTCGGGCGGCACGGCGGCCTGCCAGGCAGCGATGTCGCCGAACTGCACGGGGGGCGGCGCCTGGTGCAGGCGGCCGGTGACCACGGCCGTGTAGGTCTCGCAGAGTTCCTTGGCCAGCAGGGCACAGGACCAGCCATCGGTGATGATGTGGTGCTGGGAGATCACGACGAGGAATTCCTCGTCGTCCACGCGATACACGGTGAATCGCAGCAGCGGGCCGGCTTCGAGGTCGAACGGGGTGGCCACCGCGAGCCGAGCCTCGTGTAGCGCGGTCGTGCGACGCTGGCCCGCGGTGGCCCCCGGTGGAGACACGACGGTGAAGCAGGCTGGCGCGGCGGGGTGCACGACCTGGTGGTTGTTGTAGATGGTGGTCCGCAGGATTTCGTGCCGCGCGACCAGCAGATCGGCGGCCTGCCGCAACGCGCCGAGGTCCAGCACGCCACGCACCGTCATTGTCCGGTGCACCGTGTACGCGGCGCCGCCGTCGAAGAGCTGGTCGGCCAGCCATACCGCGCGCTGTGCGGGGGAGAGGGGGATGGGTCCGGTCGGTCGGGGTGGGATGGTGCGCGCCGCGGTGTGGTCGGCCTGGCCGAGCAGGCGCCGTGCCAGCAGGGCGCGCTTGGATTCGGACAGCGCCGTGGTGCGTCGGGTGTCGGTCGTCGTGGCCATCGTTGACTCCGGTCCGGCCGCTCAGGCTGCGGTCATCTGTTGGCGCAGGCTGAGGGGTCGCATGTCCGTCCACACCTGCTCGATGTGGTCGAGGCAGACCTGCTTGGTGCCTTCCACTCCGGTGGGTGACCAGCCGGGCGGTACGGTGCGGCCGGTCGGCCAGATCGAGTACTGTTCCTCGTCGTTGACCACGACGGTGTAGTGCTGTTCCTGCTCGGACACGTCTTCTCCCATCGCAGCCTCCGAGGGCCGTCGAGTCGGCCCTGCTCGGTTGTCTGCGAGGCTGGCGGTCGGCGCTTTCGCGGGCCTTTCAACCGCCTTCCCCGTGGCCATCGTGGTGCTGAGGGCTGAGGGCTGAGGGCTTGTCGCGCACGCACGCAGAAGGGGCGGGACCGCGACGCGTTCCCGCCCCTTCTTGCGTGGCGCCCCAACAGCTGCCTGCGGCGGCGATCACATACCGTTCACCTGTACTGGCGGGCGACCAGCCGCACCGTCCAGGATCAACCCACTCCGACCGGAACGCCGCACGGAGGACCCACCTAGGCGTGGTCCTTGGCGACCACCGACTCGGCAGTCGCCTGCGTGGGTGGCTGGGGTGCCGCCGGGCCCGGCTCATCGGCCGGCGGCGCCGCGAGGGTGTCCCCGGAGCGGGCCAGGCCGATCAGCACCCACCCTGACAGCAGCAGGACGAGGCCCTCCGCGCCGAGTACGAGCCGGTAGTCGAAGGCGGCGATGAGCGCCGCGCCGACACCGATCGACATGAGGTTTGGCGCGGAGGTGAGCACCTCCAGCGCGGTGAAGACGCGGCCTTGCAGGTGGTTGGGGGAGACCCGTTGGAACAGGGTCAGGATGGCGATTGCCATCCATGGCAGGCCGACACCACCCAACAACTTGCCGGCGATAGCCGCGGGCAGGAAAGCAATGGTCATGAACAGCGGGCCGAGGGCGAAGACCGCAATGCCTGCCGCGGCGACCTTGATCTCGCCGAACCGCCGCATAACCCAGGTCGCGGTGAGCCCACCGATGATGGCCCCGACGCCTTGGACCATCTGCAGCACGCCGAGGAACTCGGGCAACTGGCGGAGTCCGTCGACCACGGCATAGTTTGCCGATTCGCTGAAGCCGATGACCAGGGTGGCCACCGCAGTGCCGATCGTGACACCACGCAGTGTCTTGTTCGCCAGCAGGAAGTGGAAGCCCGCGCCGAGGTCGCGGCCGAACGCGGTCAGCCGCCCCGCCTTCGTGGCCCCGGCCGCGCCGCCCCCGGGTTCGTGGGCGGCGGGGACGGGCTTGGCCTCACGGAGCGACAGCGCGGCGGTACAGGCCGCCGCGGCCAGGAACGTCACCATGTCCAGTGCGACGACCAGCTGTCCACCCACCAGCGTGAAGAGTCCGGCGCCAGCGAGCGGGGCGACGATGCGAAGACCCTCCTGGGCCGTCCGCAGCGCGGCGTTGGCGCTGGGTCGCAACTCGGTGGGGAGCAGGGTGGACAACAGCGCGGACTGCGCGGGTGCCACCAGCACGTTGAGCCAGCCGTAGAGCAGCATCACGGCGTAGATGAGCCAGACGTCGCCGCTGTCGTTCACCAGCAACAGTGGCGCGACGACCAGGGCGCCGGCGAGGTTTGCCACCACCAGCAGGGGTCGGCGGCGCACCCGGTCGACCAGTAGACCGCTCAGCGGGGCCATTAACGTCGGCAGGCTGAAGAACAGGAACGTCAGTCCGGCCGCAGCGCTACTGCCTGTCAACGTCTTGACCCAGATGCCGCATGCCAGCCACATGGCGCTGTCGCCGAGCAGCGACAGGGTCTGGCCGATCAGGTAGAGCCGGGCATCGCGGTTGGCGAGTAGTCCGCGGGCCGTCATGCGGCGCCTCCAGGGATTGAGAGGGTGAGCACGTATGCATCCCAATGCATCTTCTACAACGAGGCTCTCGCGGTTGCGATCAAGGGGCACCTTACTGCAAGTGCTCAGCCGAGTTCGAGCAGTGGTGTGACCGTTTCCAGGACAGCGTTTCTCTGTTCCCGGACGAAGAAGTGGCCGCCCGGGAAGGTGTGGTGCCGGAAGGGGCCCGTCGTGTGCTCCCGCCACTGGTCGACCTCGTCAACGGTGCAGAGTGTGTCGGCGGCTCCCGACATCGCCACCATCGGCGCGGTCAGCGGACCACCGTTGCGGGCATGGGCGTACGTCTCCGAGACGGCGAAATCCGCCCGCAGCGCCGGCAGGACCAGCTTGATCAGCTCTGGATCGTCGAAGACGGCCGGCGGTGTGCCGTCGAACCGGCGGACCGTCTCGATGAGTTCCGCCATGGGCAGGCCCCGGATCGGCGGGAGGGCCGAGGGCAGGTGCGGCGCCCGTCGTCCGGAGACGATCAACGCCTGCGGCTCGGGCCGGCCGATGTCGCGCAAGCGGCGCGCCACCTCGTACGCCAGGAGCGCACCCATGCTGTGGCCGAACAGGAGGTAACGGCCGTCCGTGTACGGGGCGATCTCCGGCACCAGGGCGTCGACGATCGCGTCGAGGTCGTCCAGCGGGTCCTCGCCCAGGCGGTTCTCCCGCCCCGGCAGCTGCACGGCCAGAACCTCCGAATCCGGAAACCGCCGGGGCCAGCCGCTGTACGCCGAGGCGCCCGCGCCCGCGAACGGGAAGCAGATCAGGGTCGCCTCGGCGTGCGGGACCGGCCTGCGGTTGACCAGCCACGGACTCGTGGTCGCGACACTGCCGTTCATCCCTGCAGTCCTTCCTGCTCCATGAGGAGGATGGCCGACTGCAGCAGGACATTGGCTCCGTGCACTAGGTCCTCGTCGTCGGTGTACTCCTCCGGCGCGTGGCTGACGCCGCCGCGGCTGGGCACGAAGATCATGCCGATCGGGGCCTCCGTGGCGATGATCTGGGCGTCGTGGCCGGCGCCGCTGGACAGCACCAGGTGCTCAAGCTCGAGCGAGCTGGCGGCCTGCCGGATGACCGAGCTGACCGTGGCGTCGGCGGCCACTGGATCGGTGCGCATGGTGACGTCGATGTGGACCAGGGTCGCCTCGCTCACCCGGAACGTGTCCAGCTCGGCGCGGATCGCCGCCTCCGCGCGGCGCAGTCGGCCACGGTTGGAGTCGCGGATCTCCGCCGTGAGGTGGACCTCGCCGGCGACCACGTTGGCCTCTCCCGGTGCGACCATGGCGTTGCCGACCGTGGAGACCGAACACAGCCGTTGTTCGCGGGCGGCGCGCTCGATGACGAGGATCACCCGGGCCGCCGTGGCGAGCGCGTCCGCCCGCAGGTTCATCGGGGTGGTGCCGGCGTGCGCCTGCCGCCCGCGGATCTCGATCTCCACGATAGTACGTCCGTTGATGGTGTCGACGACGCCGATCGGTATCCCCGCGCGCTCCAGCGTCGGCCCCTGCTCGATGTGTACCTCGAGGTACGCCCCGATCGGCGTGGGCCAGCGGGCGGACTCCTGCCGGTCGATGTCGCCGCCGCTGCGCCGCAGCTCGAGCGCCAGCTCCTCGCGGGCGCCGTGCGTGACATTGGCCGGCAGCGCCGACTGGCCGACCACCGCCCGAGAGCCGAAGAAGGGGTACGGGAACTTCGCGCCCTCCTCGTTGCTGAAGGCGACAACGACCGGCTCCAGCCAGCCGGTGCGCCCTTGGGCGGTGAGTTGCCTCAGGACCTCCAGGGCAGCCACGACGCCGTACGTACCGTCGAACTGACCGCCGTTGGTCACGCTGTCGAGGTGCGAGCCCAACATGAGAGTGGGCTTCGTGGGATCGGCGCCGGGACGCCGGATGATCAGGTTGCCGGCCGCGTCCACCGTGCTGTGCAGGCCGTGCTCGGTGGCGCGCCGGGCGATGTGGTCGCGAGCCTTCCGCTCCGGCTCCGAGAAGCCGGGGCGGGTGATGCCGCCGTTGGGCTGCGCGCCGAACCGGGACATTTCCGCCATCGTCGCCAGCAGCCGCTCGGCGTCGACCCGAGCGACTTCCTTGGTCAGTGCTGCGGTCATTGCGATCTCCTTCGGTGGGTCACAGCGGCTCGACCGCCAGGTGGCGGCCGGCGGGGTGGAGGGAACCCACGGGTGCGGTACGGGTGGCTGCCGGGGTCGCGAACGTGGCCGACCAATGTTGCTCCAGGGTGGACAGCGCGCTGGTCGGCGTGGTGCGGACCGCGTAGAGCGGTTCGAGGCTGTTCTCTGCGTAGCCGCGCAGGTGTACGTCGGCGACCATGTTCTCGAGCTGGTCCCAGCAGCCCTCGACGTCGAGGAGAACGACCGGCTTGCGGAGCATCCCGAGGTAGCGCAGCGACAGCACGTCGAGCACCTCGTCGAGGGTGCCGTAGCCGCCGGCCAGCGCGAGGAACACATCCGCGTGTCCGAGCATGCTCTGCTTGCGATCGTTCATCGTGTGAGTCAGCTCCACCGACTGGGGTGGGGCCGCAATCGACCGCTCGCGTTCGGCGAGGAACGCCGGGATCACGCCGACGATCGGCGCGCCCGCGTGGAACGCGGACCACGCCACCGAGCCCATCAGCCCGCTACCGCCGCCGCCGTAGACGAGCCGGTGGCCCCGCTCGCCGATCAGGCGGCCGACCTCCTCGGCCGCTCGGGTCATGGCCGGGCTGACGCCCGGTCGGGCTCCGCAGAAGACGCAGACGGAGAGGGTGGGCGAGTGCTGCATGTGTGTCATTCACGCTCCTGTCGGTTGGCGGGTACCCGACGCCACGAGGGCCCGGCGGACGGCATCAGAGAGGATCGCGACAGCTCGGTCGATCTGCTCACCGGTGACGCATCGGTGGGTCACGGCACGGATGCGCCCGTGGCCCAGTTCCCCGACCCGCAGTCCTGACGACGCCGCCTCGCGCACGATCGACTGCCAGGGGAGACCGGGGTCGGCGGCGCGGAACATCACGATGTTGGTCTGCGGACGCGGGTTCTCCACCACGAGATCGCTCACGGTGGCCAGTCCGTCGGCCAGGCGGCGGGCCAAGGCGTGGTCGTCGGCGAGCTGGTCGGTCATCTCCGTCAGGGCGATCAGCCCGGCGGCGGCGACGATGCCCGCCTGGCGCATGCCGCCGCCAAGCATCTTGCGGGCCCGGCGGGCGTTGGCCACGGCGTCAGCCCGCCCGGCCAGCACCGAGCCGATCGGCGCGGACAGCCCCTTGGACAGGCACACCTGCACCGTGTCGGCTCCTCGAGCCAGCTCGGCGGCGGGCAGCCCGGCGGCCACGGCGGCGTTGAACAGGCGGGCGCCGTCCAGGTGCACCGCGACGCCGTGGTGGCGTGCCCCGGCGTACACCGCTTCCAGGTGATCCTGCGGCACCACGGCGCCGCACCGGCGGTTCTGGGTGTTCTCCAGACAGATCACGGCGGGGCGGGCGAACTGGGGATCGTCGGGATCGATCGACAGCGCGTCGACCAGGTCGGCCATCCGGAGCGATCCGTCGGCTTCGACGGCCACGGGCAGGTACCCAATGCCGCCGCACACCGAGGCGCCGGCGGCCTCATAGACGTAGATGTCCGACTCCGCCCCGACGATCGCCGTGGAACCGCGGGGCGCCTGCGCCAGGAGGGCGGCGAGGTTGGCCATCGTCCCGCTCGGCATCAGGCAGGCGCTCTCCTTGCCGAGCAGATCGGCGGCGACCTCCTCGAGGCGGCGCACGGTCGGATCCTCGCCGTACACGTCGTCGCCGACCGGCGCGGTCGCCATCGCCTCCCGCATCTTCCGGGTCGGGACGGTGAAGGTGTCACTTCGCAGCTCGATCATTCCGGCGCTACCTCCCACGCGATCTCGGCTACGGCGCGGTCGAGAATGCGCTCGACTGTCGCGGCCGATCTGCCCTTGGCGATGACGAAGCCGACACGGCCGTACGCGTCGCGCGGCGGCGCCACCGCCTGGCCGGCCTCGACGGTCAGGTGGACCTGCTGCACGCCGCGCACGCTCCGCGCCCGGTCCAGGCCGTCGATTGACAGCAGGACGCCGCGCTCCGGCGCCGTGATGAAGTGGATGCCGGCGACGCTGCGGTGCCGGGCGGTCAGCTCGACCGGCCGTCCGGTGGCCACGTGCAGTTGCTGTGTCAGCAGATCCACGCCGGTGGCGAGCCGTACCAGCTCCGGGAGCATCCCGCCGGCCAGGCGGGCGTTGACCTCGATGATCGCGGGACCGCTCGCCGTCCAGCGAACCTCGGTGTGTGCCGGGCCCTGCGCGAAGCCGAGCGCCTTGAGCGCGCGCTCGGCCGTGGCGGCCAGCTCGTCGGCGACACCGGCTGGCAGTGGTGCCGGATAGATGTGGCGCGCCTCGACGAATGACGGCGGTGACCCCACCGTCTTCGCCGTGATACCGACGCAGGTGACAGTGCCGGCGTCGCTGAAGGTCTCGACGCTGAATTCCGGCCCCGTGACGTACTGCTCCAGCAGCACGCTGCGCGGCGCGGGCTGGCCGCGAACATTGGTCTTGTTGGCCAGGATGTCCGACACCTGATGGCGGACCTCGCCGGTGTCGTGGCACAGCAGCACGCCCTGCGATCCGGAGCCGTCCACCGGCTTCACGACGCACGGCAGACCCAGTCGCGCCACCGCCCGGCCGGCCTCGGCGGCCGAGCCGACGACGACGTATGCCGGCTGCCCGACGCCATGGTGGTCGAGGACGCGGCGGACCGCGGCCTTGTCCCGGCAGGTGACCATGACCTCCCACGGGTTGCCCGGCAGGCCGAGCTCGGCCGCCACCCGGGCCACCGCGGGCAGGTAGAACTCGCTGGTGGTGGTCACCCCGGCGATCCGATCCGGCCAGCGTCCGGCGATGGCCGCGGCGAGCTGGCTGGGCGTGTTCGTGTCGCAGATCAGCAGGTCGTGCGGGATCTCCGCGAGCTGTGGGTATCGGCCGGGCGATCGGGTGACGAAGCACGGCAGCCAGCCGAGCTCGTTGGCCCGCCGGAGCGCCACCATGCCACTGCCGGTCGTGTTCGACTCGATGAAGATGACGCGTCTCACTCCAGCCTCCCCCCTGGGTAGCTGCACGACCAGGAGTGGACGGGAGTCCCGTAGGTAACCCGGGCTGGCTCCTCGGCGATCGGCTGGCGGTCCAGGCCGGTACGGCGCCAGTACTCGTCGCTGTAGACGCTCTCCCAGTAGCGGTCGCCGCGGTCGGGGAACACACCGAGGACGGTGCTGCCGGGCTCGGCGGTCCGGGCGAGGTGACGCAGGACGCAGTACACCGACCCGGACGTGTTCCCGGCGAAGATCTGCTGCTCCTGCGCCAACCGCCGGGTGGCGGAGAACGCCTCGTGGTCGTTGAGCCAGTGCACCTCGTCGAAGACGGAGTGGTCGAGGTTGGCCGGCATCAGGCTGTTGCCGAGCCCGCTCTGCAGGCGGCCGGCACGGTCGGGCTGGTGGAACAGCATGCTGCCGACGCTGTCGACGCCGACGGCGCGGACGTTTCCCCCGACCTCCCGCAATGCGCGAACCGTCCCACAGGACGAGCCGCCGCTGCCGACCGACGCCACGAGCATGTCCACGTGGTCGAGCTCGCCGAGCAGTTCGGCGGCGAGCACCGTGTAGGACTGCGGATTGCCGGGATTGCTGTACTGCTGCGGCCAGAACGCGCCGGGCAGCCGGGCGAGCAGGTCGTCGAGCAGTTCCAGCCGCGCACTCTGCCAGCCGCCGCTGGTCATCGCCGGCACGATGTGCACCTCGCAACCGAGCGAGCGCAGCTTCGCCAGCGTGATCTGGTCGATCCGTGGATCGGTGACGATGTGCACCTCGTGGCCCAGCGCCCTGCCGACCAGGGCGACGCCCAACGCCATCGAACCCGACGAGCTCTCGACTATGGGCGCGTCAGGCTTTAGTTCCCCGCTCTCGCGCGCCGCGAGGATGATGCGGCGTGCCACCCGGTCCTTCATCGCGAAGAGGTTCTGCATCTCGAGCTTCGCGTAGACAGCCACCCCGGACGACTCACCCAGCCGCAGTCTGACCAGGGGCGTGTGGCCGATGGCGTCGATCACATCCGTGGGGGCCATGTCGCCTCCTCCATGATCTGGTAGGGCTCGCGAGGACCGTGGACCTGGTCGATCCACACGGTGGGTCGTAGCGCGGCGCAGCCGCGGTGTACCAGCCGCAGACGCTCGTCGTAGTCCGGCTGGTCGGGCGAGAGCAGGATCCCGACGGCCGTGCCACTGTGCGCCACCACCACGCCGAGGCCATCGGCCGCTTCACACAGACTGACCATCGCCGGCAGCGTCTTCTTGGGGTGCAGTCGTTGGTTCATCTCGGCGCTACGGGTGGCCACCCGCCCGATTCCTGCGGCGTCCCCGAGCAGCATGGCGTGCGAGATCTGGTCCAGAAGCTCCGCGTACTCGCGCTTGTCGCGCGGTTGGAAGGGCTTGGGCAGCCGGTTGAACTGAACGGTGTCGATCTCGCCGCCCTCGTCGAGGCCGACGATGGTCAGTGGCGGCAACGGTCCCAGCCGACGGTGCAGCCGCACCTCCCGGTGACGGAACGCCACCACGTCGGAGTACATGATTCCGTCGGAGGGTTCGATGTCGCGCAGCAGCGCCTCGATGTCCTGGGGCCCGAGGGGCTGGCCGAGCGCCTGACCGACCGCGCGGGCGACCGCCACCAGGTCGGCCGAGGAACTGGCCAGCCCTTTCCCGACGGGGAGGTCGCTGGAGATGATCAGATGGCCGCCGCCGTGGTGGCCCAGCGACCGAAGCAGGCTGCGGGCCAGGAGTAGGGACTTGGTCTTGCCCGTCGGCGAGACGGTCAGCTCGGTGGCTTCGGGGTCGAGGATGACGCGTACCCGCACTCCGCGCTGGATAGGGAGCGTGACGAGGAAGTCGACGTCGTCGGGGAGAACGCCCTGCAGCAACTCGCCGAAGGTGCCGTGCGCGGTGCCGGTACCGACCTGCGGTTGCGCGCGCCCCGACGCGATCGGCGCGAGAGCGAGAGGACTTTCGGTCATCGCGTCATCACCCTTCACCATGGCTGGTCGGGTATGGGTCGTTGAAGTAGGACGGGCGGGATTCGCCGGTGGGCAGCCCGAGCTCGGAGTCGACGCTGTCGACCGCCATGGCTGCGGCGGCCTCGTATTGCGTCCAGGCCTTTGTCACGTCGGTCATCCGGCCGCGTTGCCCGTCCAGCAGGGCACGGACGTGGTGGGGATTGGCCGAGCCGGTGGACGACTTGCGGCAGAGGAGGGCCACGGGGTCGGCCACGTCGGCCAGGATCTGGTCGGCGTCGGGAATGTGATAGCCGTCCTCGGCCGCGAGCCGCCGGAGCAGGCTTCCGTCCGCCTCGCCCGGCGGTCTGCCGTCGGCGATCAACGCGCTGATGTAGCGGCCGGTCAGGACCTGAGCGGAGCGCCACGGTACCCCGTGGTGAAGGGTGAGGTCGTTGGCCAGGGCGAAGGCGCCCAGGTGCTCCTCACGGCTCCGCCCGAGCGCCCGTTGCCGGTCGAGGCGCAGGTTGTCCAGTACGGCTGTGAGCAGCCGCAGGGTGCCACGCAACCCGGACAGGGCGACAGCCTGGCCGGCGGCGGCCTCCTTGGACACCTCTACGGTGTTGCTGTACGGGGTGGACCGCTGCGCCAGGGCGACGTCAACGTACCACGAGGTGAGATGCGCCGTGCGGCCCCGGATGCGCTCCAGGATCGGATAGTTCTTCTTCTGCGGCATCGCAGACGAGATCCCCGCGAGTTCGTCGGGCAGCTCGAAGTAGCCGTACTCGGCGCCGCACCACGTCATCAGGTCGGTGACGAAGCGGCTGAGTACCACGCCGAACGTCGAGCAGGTACCGGCCACTTCCAACTGCCACAGACGGCCGGCCACGCCGACGAGGGCGTGCGGCACCGGTGCGCGCAGGCCGAGCAGCTTCGCCATCCGAGCGCGGTCCCATGGCAGGTCCTGGCCCGCCATCGCACCGCTGCCGAGCGGGGACTGGTCGATCCGCTCGTAGATCTGCTCAAGGAGCTGCACCGTGGACAGGATGTGCTCAGCGAGCGCACCGAAGTAGAAGCCGGCGGTGATGACCTGGGCCGGTTGCAGGTGCGTGTAGCCCGGCATCGGGTCATCGCTGTACCGAGCGGCCAGGCGGGTCGCGGCGGCGGCACAGTCCAGCAGGGATCGCACCAACCGGACGATCTCGGCGCGAGCCGCGAGGAGCTGCGCGGTGGCCTGAAGGTCGTTGCGGCTGCGGTCGACGTGCCAGGCCGCGGCCTGCTTGCCGGTGACGACCGCCGACACCCGCCGTTCGATGGCGAACGCCAGGTCGGAGAGGTTGGCTGTGGGATCTGCGACGAGGTCACCCGGGGTGACGGCGCTCAACGCGGCGCCAATGTCCCGGCAGACCCCGGCGTCGAGGATGCCCAGCCTGCGGTACTCCAGCAGGAGCACCTTCTCGGTCGATATGTAGTGCGGCAGGTAATGGACCAGGTCGTAGCGGAACTGCGGGTCGAGGACTTCTTCATGCACGATGGCGCTCGGTCCGAGCGCGACACGGCCGGTCATCGCCGCGGCCTGCTGGGATGTCACCCCTCAGCTCCCTTCTGGAGAAGCGCGTCGGTCTGTCGCTGATCTCCTGCAGGCCGACCGTTCGTCATGGCGGTATCGGCCACCCTTCGGCGCGCTATCACGGGCGATGGACCGACCTCACCCGCCCGGTCCGGCTCGCCTGGTCGCCCCCCGCGGACCGCAGCGTTCGTTCCAACCGGCAACAGAGGGGCGAGAGCCGGGCGATAGCAGAGGTGCAGAGACTGCCCGCGAACGATCGGCTAGGGGTGTCCCGCGGGTCTCTCCAGTGCAGGCCGCGCCCGTCGGAGATCTGCGGGACACCCCGGGGAGGGACGGAATCGACCCATGGCTCCGATGACGACACGGGTGCCGCTGGCAACCTTCAACGCCATGCCTGTCGACGCTGCGTCGGCGCTGCTGGAGACGTGCTGTCAGACCACCCGTTGGCACGCTGAGGTCTGCCGTCGTCGGCCCTTCACCTCCGTCGAGGAGCTGGCCGACGCCGCGTCGGCCATCCTGGCCGGGCTGGGCTGGCCCGACATCCACCAGGCGCTACAGGCTCACCCGCGCATCGGCAGCCCACCCCAGGGCGACGACGACGCCGACCGCATGTCACGGGACGAACAGGCCGGGGTGGGCGACACGTCGATGACGTTGGCCAACGAGGCGTACGAGGCCCGATTCGGGCATGTCTTCCTCGTCAGCGCGGCCGGCCTGTCCGGCGAGGAGATCCTCGATCGGCTGAGGGAGCGGCTCCGCAACGATCCGGACCGCGAGCAAGGCATCGTCGCAGTGGAATTGAGCAAGATCATGAGGCGCCGGCTGACCGAACTGGTGATGCCGTGATGGACTCGCCGCGCCTCGCGGCCATCGCTTGCCCGACGATCTCACTGACCACCCACATACTCGACCTGGCCCTGGGCCGCCCCGCCGTCGGCGTGGCGATCCGTCTGGAGCGGCATGATCCGCCCGGCTGGTCCCTGGTCTCCACTGGCCTCACGGGCAGCGACGGCCGCATCACCACCTGGTCGGCCCCCGTGGGGTCGGGCACCTACCGGCTGGTGGTCGACAGCGGCGCCTACTTTGAGGCGACCAGTCGCCCGACGTTCTATCCGGAGATCAACATTCAGATACGGCTGGAGTCGCTGGCGCACTACCACGTGCCGATTCTGCTGAGCCCTTACTCCTACTCCACGTATCTAGGGAGCTGACATGGCGATTCTCACCCAGAACCGGTACGGCAAGGCCGAGATTCGGCTCGTCGCGGTGGATCGCAGCGATGACCAGCATCGGCTGACCGATCTCACCGTCCACGTCGCCCTCAGCGGCGCATTCGAGGCGGCGTATCGCAGCGGGGAAAACACGACGCTGCTGCCCACCGACAGCCAGAAGAACGCCGTCTACGCGTTGGCCGCCGAGCGTGGCCCCGAGCCGGTCGAGGAGTTCGGGCTGGCATTGGGGCGCCATTTCCTCGAAGGCAATCCGGAGGTGGAGTGCGCCCAGATCCACCTCGTCCAGCACGCCTGGAACCGCCTCGGTGAACGTCACTCGTTCGCGGCCGCGGATTCCGCGCGGCGCACGGCCACTATTTCTGCCACCCGGTCCGGAGCCTCGGTCTGCTCCGGGATCGACGGTCTCATGCTGCTGAACACCACCGGCTCCGAGTTCCGCGGCTTCCGACGCGACCGGTACACCACGTTGCCGGAAGCCAGTGACCGCATCCTCGCCAGCCGGGTCCGGGCCCGCTGGGTACGCCGGTCACTCGGCGAAGTCGACTGGGACGACGAGTACACCACCGCACGTGCGTCGATGACCGCCGCCTTCGTCGACACCTACAGCACCTCGCTGCAGCAGACGTTGTTGGTGATGGGTGAGCGCGTGCTGGCGGACCGCCCCGACATCGCCCGCATCCACCTGGCCCTCAGCAACGTGCACCATCTGCCCGCGCTCAGCCTGTACGGACTGCATGGCGTCGTCGAGGAGAAGGCCCAGCGGGTGTATGTGGCCTCGGCGCAACCCCACGGGGTCATCGAAGGAACGATGACTCGCAACGACACCGACGGCCTCGCGGCGGACGACCCCGCCTGGACGGCCGCGGAGGGGTGGCCCTGGTGACCGGGGCGAGCCGGCCACTGGCGATCGAGGGCTGCGCGATCGCGACGGTGGACGCGTCCGGCACCGAATACGAGTACGGACACGTGGTCATCGAACATGGCCGCATTGCCGCAATCGGCCCGGGACCATCGCCGACCCGGGCGGACATCGCCCGGATCGACGGTCGAGGATGCTTGGCCACCCCCGGCCTGGTGAACGTTCACCATCACCTGTACCAGTGGGCGACGCGCGGATTGGCCCAGGACCACGACCTCTTCGGCTGGTTGACGTCGCTGTACCCGGTGTGGGCAGCCATCGACGCCGACCTCGTCCGTGACACGACCGCGGCCGGCCTTGCCTGGCTGGCGCTGTCGGGCTGCACGACCTCCGCCGACCACCCCTACATCTTCCCGGACCGCGTCGGGGACCTGCTGGCAGCCGAGGTGGCCGAGGCCCGGCGGATCGGCCTGCGACTGCACGTGTGCCGCGGCGCGATAGACCTCGGGCGCTCGCGGGGCGGGCTCCCGCCGGACGAGCTCGTCGAGAACAGCCACGCCTGCCTCAGCGCGATGGAGCAGGCCATCTCCGACTTCCATGATCCCAGCCCCGGGGCGATGGTGCGCGTCGCGATCGCGCCCTGCTCGCCCTTCTCCGTCAGCGCCCAGCTCATGTCGGAGAGCGCGGCGCTGGCGCGGGCCATGGGTGTTCGGCTGCACACGCACCTTGCCGAGACCATCCAGGAGGAGCACTACTGCAGGGACAAGTTCGGTGTGACGCCGGTCCGTTATCTGGAGCGCCTGGGGTGGCTCGCCGACGACGTGTGGCTCGCCCACGGCGTGCATCTGTCCGACGACGCGATCGAAACGATGGCGAAGGAGGGGGTGGCGGTGGCGCACTGCCCGAGCTCGAACGCTCGGCTGGGCGCGGGCATCGCGCCGGTGCGTCGGATGCTGGACGCCGGTATCGCGGTGGGTCTGGGCGTGGACGGTCCCGCATCCCAGGAATCCGGACTTCTCGTCGCCGAGCTGCGTCAAGCCATGTACTCGGCACGCCTGGCGGGCGGCCCCACGGCGATGTCCGCCCGGGAGGCGCTGCGGATGGGGACCATCGGCGGTGCCCGCTGCCTAGGGCGGCAGGACGAGATCGGCTCGCTGGAGGTCGGCAAGCTGGCGGACATCGCCCTGTGGCGGCTGGACACCCTGGGGCACGCCGGTATCGCCGATCCGGTAGCCGCGCTCGTCTTCGGCCCTCCTGCGGGGCTGGCCCGGCTGGTCGTGCACGGGCGGGAGGTCGTGGTCAACGGCGAGTTGCAGACCGCGGACACCACCGAACTCACCCGAGGCTTGGAGGAGTCGTGCCGTCGCCTCGCAGCCAGCCACTAGACCTGGTCGTCCGGTCCGACCGCGTCGTGACGCCGACCGGAGAGCGACCCGCCGCGGTGGGGGTCGTCGGCGGCACCATTGCGGTCATCACCGACCGGAACGCGCGCCTGGCGGCGATCGACGAGGTGGACATCGGCCGGGATGCCCTGCTACCCGGCCTGGTCGACTCGCACGTGCACGTCAACGAACCGGGGCGTACGCACTGGGAGGGCTTCGAAACCGCGACTGCCGCCGCCGCGGCGGGCGGCATCACGACCCTGCTCGACATGCCGCTGAACGCCCTACCGCCCACCACCACGGCCGCTGCGCTGGACCGCAAACGGGCCCTCGCCCGAGAGCGGTGCGCCATTGACGTCGGGTTCTGGGGCGGTGCCGTTCCAGGGAACCTCGGCAAGCTGAGCGACCTGGTCAACGCCGGGGCGTTCGGGCTGAAGTGTTTCCTGGTCGACAGCGGCGTACCGGAGTTTCCCGCCCTCACCCCGCGCGAACTGGCCGCCTGCATGCGTGAGGTACGAGCTCTGGACAGCCTGCTGCTAGTGCACGCCGAGGACAGCAGTGCCCTGCGTCCCGGGGTCGACGGCCCCTCGTACGCCGACTTCCTCGCGTCGCGCCCCGCCTCGGCCGAGGTCCGCGCGGTGGCGCTGGTCGCCCGGCTGGCAGTACAGCTCGGCACCCGGGCGCACATCGTGCACCTCTCCGCTGCCGACGCGGTCCCGGCGATCGCATCGGCCAGGAGGGCCGGCGCCCCGCTGACCGTCGAGACCTGCCCGCACTACCTGACCCTCACTGCCGAGACGATCCCCGACGGCGCGACCGAGTTCAAGTGCTGCCCGCCGATCCGCGACGCCCGCCAGCAGGAGGGCCTGTGGGAGGCGCTGGCACGCGGCACCATCGACTGCATCGTCTCGGACCACTCGCCGTGTCCGCCGGCGATGAAACACACCGACACGGGCAACTTCAACGCCGCCTGGGGAGGTATCGCCTCACTCGAACTCACCCTGGCGTTGGTGTGGACCCAGGCCCAGCGGCGCGGATTCGGCCTGGCCGACGTCGCGCGGTGGATGGCCGACGCGCCTGCGCGCATTGCCCGTATCCCCGGTCGAGGGCGCATCGCCGAGGGTTACCGGGCCGACCTGGTGTGGTTCACGCCGCGTGAACGCTTCACCGTTGATCCGCGGCGACTGCGTCAGCGCCACGCCCTCACACCGTACGCCGGGATGACCTTGACCGGGCTGGTGCGGCGCACGTGGCTCGCGGGATCGGCTCCGGGCCCGGGCGGAGGGCGCCTGCTGACAGCGCGGGCCGGCGTTCCGGCTTGACCTGCAACCGGCCCACGGACGTCGGCCCGACGCCGTGGGATTCAGACCAGTGCGAGATGAGAGAGCACATGAACGATCTGACACGGGGCTAGACGACGGTCGCCTGTCGATGGCCGTGCGTAGCCTCGAGGAGAACCACAGCACCCCGGCTGAGCGATCGACCCCGTCCCGAAGGGTGTGAGGGCATCGGGCAGGCTGACAGCCGTCCGCAGTGCCTCGACGCGGTCGGGGTCACCAACTGGTCCTCGAACAGGAAGGGCGAGTCGCCGAGTGACTCACCATCCGCCGGGGATGCGGCGAGCGTGCTGGCGCTCTTCGCCGCGTCGGTGCGGCGGCATCCCGACCGCCCGGCCGTCAGCGAGGAGAACAGGACGTTGACCTATCGCGAACTCGACGCCGCCGCGAGCCATCTCGCGCGGGCGCTGCGCGCCCGGGGAGTCCGAGGTGAGCAACGGGTCGCGGTGAACCTGCCGCGCGGCGTCGACGTCATCGTCGCCATCCTCGGCATTCTGCGGGCCGGCGGCGCCTACGTCCCGGTGGACACGTTGTACCCGGACCACCGGCGGGATTTGATGATCTCGGTCAGCGGCACCCGGTACACCATCACCTCCGCGTCGCTGACCGGGGCGAGGGTCCCGACAACACCCGCGCCGACCGTTGCCGAGCTGACCGAGGCTACGGTGTCGACCTCCGAGGTGCTGCCCGCGGTCGAGGCCGGGCGGCCGTCTCCACCACCGCCCGGCCGGGACGGTGGCACCGGGCGATCTCGCCGAGCGCCCGGCACCTTCGGCGGTGGTGGGCGTAACCGACGACCCTGGGGGAGGCCTCGCGACGGCGCCGTGCGCTTCCGACGAGCAGGAAGGTCGGGCCGCCGACCTAGGTGGGGTCCCCTGGGAAAGGACAGCATCGCCGCACAGATCATCGCCGCCTGGTGAGGCGGCAGCGGTAGCAGGCTGCCGCTGAGGGCTGGAAGGATCCACCACGAGACCCATCACCTAGGCTCGGTGGCGTGAGCGAACCTCGGGTCGCTGGGCTCTTGCTGGCGGGCGGCGCGGGGCGCCGGTACGGGATGCCGAAGGCGCTGGTCGTTGTCGACGGTCGCCGGCTGGTCGAGCGCGGCCTCGCGACGCTGCGCGACGCGGCCTGCGATCCAATCGTCGTGGTGTTGGGCGCGGCGGCGCAGCAGGTGCGTTCCAGCACCGACCTGTCCGGCGCGACTGTGACGGACAATCCCGAGTGGCACACGGGCATGGGGTCTTCGCTGCGGGCCGGGCTGGCCGCACTGGCGGCATTCCCGGTGGAGGCGGTCGCCGTGCTGCTGGTCGACACACCCGGCGTCACCGCAGCCGCGGTCCGGCGTTTGCGTAGACTCGGCGGCTCCACCGGGCTGGCGGTCGCCACGTACCACGGCCAGCCCGGGCATCCCGTATTGCTTGGGCGCTACCACTGGCCGGCAGTGTCGGCGATGGCGGTCGGCGACGCAGGCGCGCGCCGCTACCTCGCCGCGCATGCCGATCTGGTGACCCATGTGCCCTGTGAGGACATCGCGGACGGAACCGACCTCGACGTTCCGCTCGGCAGCCAGGCCAAGATCGATTGAACCGCCGTCGGGATCTCCTGCGCAGTACCGATCAGGTAGCCTGACAGGTCACTGGCCACCGCCCGACGCAGGATCTCGTTTCCTGCTCCAGGAGTTTGTCACGCCGCCGCAGCTCCCGCAGCTCCGCCGACTCGGAACTGGTGGTGCCGGAGCGGATCCCGTCATCGGGCGTAGGCGAACTTCAACCAACGGTGCAGGCACCGCTCGGAGGTCCCGAAGTCCTTCGCAATCTGTGCGATCGGCGCCTCACCCTTGCGAGCAACCGCAGCCACGTCACGGCCGAACTCCGGCGGGATCGCTGTCGGCATGGCAACGACCGGTCCGGAGATGGCGCCACCAAGCCCGAGCCCAGAGCCAGCCACTGTGCCCGACAAGCCCTCCGCCGGACCCTGACCAACAGTTCCGGATGGAGCACTGGGGGTGGTGTGCCGCTTCAAAGATCGCGGCACACCACCCGCACCAATCAACCGAAAGCACGGGGGCGACCCTCGGTTGAGGTGGCGCACCTTGCCTGCCACGGGCAAACAAGTGCTAGTGGTGCCGAGCGGAATGGCCAACGCTGGCCCGTACAAGACGGGATTACGACGACCCGTGCGGCTCAAAGTGGAGCTTGGTGATCGCCGCTATCGGCTAGGCATCAACCGGCTATGCCGCCACCTTTCGTCCGAGCCGTCGACCTCTCGGACCGCCGCTGGCGCGAGCCTGCCTGCTTGCGGCCGGCCCGTACGACGCCAGTCACCCGCGCCCAGGTCGCACGAAGTCGGCGGGGAGGAGTACTGGTGTGATCACCACGGAGTGCTACGGGGCACGCCGGGGCGCGATCATCGTGCAGCAACAAGAGACCACCCGACGTGTCTGCCGGCATGGGCGGTTGGGTGCGAAGGCTGTGGGGGTCACGTCCGCGCTGGTGGTGTAAGAGACGGCCATCGTGTGATCCGGTCTGATGCTATGCGGCGATCGGGGTGGGGTCGGGTTGGTCGGTGTCGTGTTGGCTGGTGTCGATGGTGATCAGGCGGGCTTTGGCGAGGAGTTCCAGGCCCATGTAGCGGCGTCCTTCGGTCCATTCGTCGGTCTGTTCGGCCAGGACGGCGCCGACGAGGCGGATGATCGCCGCCCGATTCGGGAAGATCCCGACGACATCGGTGCGCCGGCGGATCTCCTTGTTCAGGCGTTCCTGCGGGTTGTTCGACCAGATCTGACGCCAGATCTCGCGCGGGAAACTGGTGAACGCGAGGAGGTCGTCGCGGGCGGCGTCGAGATGCTCAGCGGCGGCCGGGAACTTCGCCTCAATCGTGGCGACGACCCGCCGGAACTGCGCGTGGACGGCGTCGGTATCAGGCTGGTCGAAGATCGTGCGGACCAGGGTGGCGATCCACGGCTGCGCGGACTTCGGCACCTTCGTGAGCAGGTTGCGCAGGTAATGGGTGCGGCACCGCTGCCAGGTAGCGCCGGGCAACGCCGCGCCGATCGCCGCGACGAGGCCGCGGTGGGCGTCGGAGATGACGAGCTGGACGCCGGACAGTCCGCGGGCGGTCAGCGATCGCAGGAACGCCAGCCAGCCGGCGCCGTCCTCGTCCGAGGCGACGTCGACGCCGAGGACTTCCCGTTGACCGTCGGCGTTGACCCCGACCGCAATCAGGGCGTGGACATTGACGGTGCGTCCGGCCTCGCGGACCTTCATCGTCAACGCGTCCATCCACACGAACGTGTAATGCCCAGAGTCGAGGGGCCGGTTGCGGAACGCCTCGACCTGGGCGTCGAGGTGGGCGGCCATCTCCGAGACCTGCGACTTCGACAACTGCCGGATCCCGAGCTGCTCAACCAGCTTCTCCACCCGCCGCGTCGACACCCCGAGCAGATAGCTCGTGGCCACGACCGAGACCAAGGCCTGCTCGGCCCGCCGCCGGTGGGTGAGCAGCCAGTCGGGGAAGTAGCTGCCCTGACGAAGCTTGGGAATCGCCAGGTCAATCGTCCCCGCCCGGATACCCGGGCAGGCCGTCCAGCGGCTGTTCCCGCGGCACCGGCTCCCCGCCGACCGTGTACGCCGGCGCGAGCCCGTCGCCCTCGGCCAGCACCCGATCGGTCAGGAACGAGACGGCATCGTCGAGCAGGTCGTGACTCCCGACCAGCGCGGCGGCCTGACCGGCGAAGGACTGGTCACGGATCCACGCGTACCGGTAGTCGTAGTTGCGCCCCGCCATCGCCCGCTCCGGCAGCGCGGTGGTGGCGGCGGCGACCATGCCACCACCCGGGCGGGTCATCCCGCGCAGCACCGCGTAGGCCAGCGTGGCATCCCGGGCGGCCGGCCCGGCCAGCGACGGGACCACCGACGCCCAGTGATGCTCAGTGGTGCGCCACAGTTCCCCGGGCGACTCGCACGGCTGGTCCAGCCGCCCGGCGGCCAGCTCCAGCACCAGATCGTGTCGGCCACCCGCCGGGACCGTCAGCTCACCGGCCAGGAAGCCCTGCCGGTCCGGGCGCAGCCGGCCACCGCCCTGCAACCGCAGGTGGAGCCCACCCGTACGGGCCAGCCACCTCTCGCCGTCGCGGATCACGTTCCGAACCGGTTCCCGGCCGAAGCCGGCCCGCGGGTCGAGCACGACCCGCACTCGCGCCGGCCGATCGAGCGCGCGAACCTGCCGCAACAGGACGAGCCGGCCCGTTTCACCGGGGAAGACCAGCGCCTCGCGGGACTCGACGATGCCGTCTCCGGTGACCCACCGGCTGCGCCAGATCAGCGATCCCGGCTCGTAGTGACCGCCCCAGACGAACCGGTCGGCCGCCGGTGCGACCAGGAACCGGCCGGCCCCACCGAGCAGTGCGCTGAACACCGCCGGATCGGACCACCCGGGCGCGCACAGCCACGCGACGTCCCCGCCCGGGCCGACGAGCGCGCCCCGGTGCCCGTCGGCGATCAGCGCGTAGTCCCGCAGCACCGCCGGGGTGGTACCGCCGGCCGGCTGGGCGGCATCCGCTGCGGCCATGACCTTCGCCCCTTCTCCCGGTGTTCGTGCCGTGCGGTACCCGTCCGTCCCGCGCTGACACGCGACCGGGGCGCAAATCGGCGCGCCGCGGTGACTGGGTCGACCAGCGACGGGTAGTGCGGGCAGCAGGACACGACGACGGGAGGCGAGATGGGCATGCGACGGCAGGACATCCAGGTCGCGGTGGTGACCGGAGCCAGCGCGGGCGTGGGCCGCGCCACCGTACGGCTGCTCGCCCGGCGCGGCATCGCCATCGCGATGCTGGCCCGCGGCCGCGTCGGGCTCGACGCCGCCGCCGAGGAGGTACGCGCCGCCGGCAGTCGCGCCCTGCCGATCGAGGTCGACATGGCCGACCACGACCAGGTCGTCGACGCAGGCCGGCGCGTCGAGACGGAGCTGGGCCCCATCGATCTGTGGATCAACGACGCGTTCAGCTCCGTGTTCGCGCCGTTCCAGCAGACCCGCCCCGAGGAGTTCCGCCGCGCCATGGAGGTCACCTACCTCGGCTACGTGCACGGCACCCGTGTCGCCCTGTCCCACATGACCCCCCGCAACCGGGGCACCATCGTCCAGGTCGGCTCCGCGCTGGCCTACCGGGGCATCCCCCTGCAGGCGGCCTACTGCGGGGCGAAGCACGCCATCGTCGGATTCACCGAGTCGCTGCGCTGCGAGCTGCTGCACGAGCACAGCAAGGTCAAGGTGACCATGGTGCACCTGCCGGCGGTGAACACCCCGCAGTTCGACTGGCTGCTGTCCCGGCTGCCCCGGCACGCCGAGCCGGTACCCCCCATCTACGAGCCGGAGGTGGCCGCCCGCGCGATAGTCGCCGCCGCGGACCGGCCGCGCCGCCGCGAGTACTGGGTCGGCGCCTCCACAGTGCTGACCATCCTCGGCAACCGGGTCGCACCCGGGCTGCTGGACCGCTACCTGGCCCGTACCGGCTACAAGTCCCAGCAGACCGGCCGTCCCGCCGATCACGACCGGCCGAACAACCTCTGGCACCCCCTCGACGGGCCCGGCGGTCACGACTACGGCGCGCGGGGCGCCTTCTCCTCCCGGGCGCACGGCCGCAGCCCGCAGGCATGGCTCTCCCGGCACCGGGTGGGGGTGGCCGTCGGCGTGCTCGGGACTGCGGCCGGCGTCCTCGCCTGCCGCCGGAACTGATCACCCTTCGCCTGTGGTCCCGCGACCACCGACCGCACCACCCCGGTTGGCGCCGCCCGTGCCGATCCAGGTCGAGCGCGCGTAGCGCCGGCGAAGCCGCTGCCGGCGGGTAGAACGCGCTGAACAGATCGGTGGTGAAGCCGGGCCCCAGCACCTCCGCGGAACGCACTGCCCAGCCCGGCACGTCGTCCGCCTCCAGCACGAGGACGTGCCACCCGGCGTCAACCAGCAGGTTGGCGGTCGCACCCGCCCGTGCTCATCGGGCCAATCCTGTCTGTCCAGACACGTCCTGGCGTTCCCCGGCGCCACCGCCGAAACGAGCGGTCACCCACCGGGCGGCGCCGCCGCGTCGGGCACGTCGGCAAGACTGCTGCCGTCTCCGAGGCGGCCGCGGGTGATGACGCTGAGGCTCCCGTCGGTCTCCAGCACCACCGCCTCGAGGTCACCCAGATCGCCAGTGCCCTGGCTACGCGCGGCTTGCCGGATCTCGCTCTCCGCCACCCGGACGCTGCGCATGGTTTCGTACCGGAGATGTCCGTCCCGCAGCAGCAGGGTCGGGCGTGCCTTGAGCAGCCGCTGCGACGGCGGCCAACGGACCGCGAGCAGCGCGGCCCCGTACTGCAGGCCGACCAGCAGCGCCAACGCGAGGATCCCCTCGACCAGGGAGACGTCCCGAGACAGCAGGATTGTCGCCAGCGTCGAACCCAGTGCCACCGTGACCACGAAATCGAACGCGTTGAGCTTGGACAGCGTTCGCTTCCCGGACACCCGCAGGATCACCACCAGCGCCGGGTAGACGAGCAGCGCGACGACGAGTAGACGCAGCAGGTCCGCGGGGTTCTTCCACACCATGCCGGGGAGCTACCCACGAGGTCCGGTCCCTATCCAGCGCGGTGGTTTCTTTCTGCCGGTGCCCGTCACGGCGGGCACGGCGGCGGCTTGCAGCCCAGCCAGGATCCGGGCCCAGGTGCCATCACGCTGCCAGCAAGGGAACCATCGATACAGCGTCGGCTACGGGGCGTCGTTGGCGGCGGGTCGTCGGCTGGGAACGATAGCCGCTCACCTCGAGCTCTCGCCCGACATGCGACCGGCGGTGGCGTGCCGCGCACGGGGACCTGAGCGAGAATGGGCCAGTTCGAACTCTGCGCAACCCTGGAAGGACTCCTCCCTTGGCCGGTGGACTCGTAGCCCTGCTTGATGACGTGGCGGTGCTGGCCCGAGCCGCTGCCGCGTCGATCGATGACATCGGGGCGGCCGCCGCGAAGGCCGGCGCCAAGGCTGCGGGCGTCGTCGTCGACGATGCTGCCGTCACGCCGCAGTACGTACGGAGCCTGGCGGCCGAGCGTGAGTTGCCGATCATCAAGCGCATTGCCCTGGGGTCGCTGCGCAACAAGTTCTTCATCATCCTGCCGGCGGTGCTGCTGCTCAGTCAGTTCGTGCCCTGGCTGCTCACTCCGATCCTCATGCTCGGCGGCGCCTACCTCTGTTACGAAGGCGCGGAGAAGGTGTGGGCCAAGATCGCCCATCACGATGCCCACGGCGCGGGCGAGGAAAAGGTGCAGGACGAGACGACACTGGTGTCCGGGGCGGTACGAACCGACCTGATCCTCTCGGCGGAGATCATGGTCATCGCCCTCAACGAGGTGATCGATGAGGCGTTCTGGTCCCGCCTGGTGATCCTGGCTGTCGTCGCCGTCGTCATAACCGTTCTGGTGTACGGCGTGGTGGCCCTGATCGTAAAGATGGACGACGCCGGGCTGCGCCTGTCGCAACGTTCCGGCGCCGTCGCCACGTTCGGCCGCGGTCTGGTGAGGGCGATGCCGGTAGTCCTCACCGTGCTGACGGTAGTCGGCACCGCGGCGATGCTGTGGGTGGGCGGGCACATCCTGCTGCTGGGCACGAACGAGCTGAACCTGCACTTCCTGTACGAGGCCGTGCACCACGTGGAGGTCGCCGCCCACGACGCCACGGGTGTTCTCGGCGGGCTCGTCGGCTGGCTCGTCAACACGGTGGCCAGCGCGATCCTCGGGCTGATCGTCGGAGCGCTGGTCGTGCTGGTCATGACTCTCACGCTCCACCGCCGCAAATCCAAGGCTGCGACTGCGGCGGCGGCCACGACTCGTACTGACGCCACCGTCCCCGCGCAGCCGAGCCGTGCAGCTCAACGTCGCGACGCTCCCGCGGACCGCGCGCCGCGCGGTTGACCGCGAAATCATCGCACTCAAAGACCGAACTGTGGCCTATTGCTGCTATGTCGACCGAAGGTGTCGGATTCGGGCAGGGGTGTTCGTAGTCAGGGTGAGGGGCAGCCTGCGAGCGTGCTGTCGCGGTGACAGGAGGTGATGGGTGATGCACCCGTGCGTCGAGGTCTGCCGCATGTTCGATCTCGTCGGCCCATTGCCACCGTGACCTTCTCCGAGGCGCCGAACGAGGCATCCTGGCCGTCGTCATGTGCGATTACCGGAGACGGCTACTTCGCGGGCCGGGCCGCGCTGCTGGGGCTGGTGACGGCGCAGGGATGCACGCGGTCGTCGGCAACGTGCGGGTGGCCGATCGACCTTGCCGCCTGGGCCGTGGTCAGCGCGCCGACCACGGGCCGGGCTCTGTATGCCGGCTCCGGGCACTCGATGTGCCGGAGGAGCCGGGCCCGGCTTCATGCGTTCACCACGCTGACGAGTGTCCAGGCTGTTGCGGTTGATCATTGAGAGGTAGGGGCATGACAAAGCTGATATATGTGAACAACGTGTCGCTTGACGGCTACATGGAGGACGAAAGCGGCGCGTTCGCCTGGTTGCCGATGGACGACGAGGTGTTCGTTGTCTACACCGATCTCCTGCGGTCCGTGGGCACGTTTCTCTATGGGCGGCGACTGTACGAGGCGATGGCGGTCTGGGAGACCGACGCCGCTCTGGCCGCGCAGTCCGACCTCATGGCCGACTTCGCAAGCGCCTGGCAGGCAGCGGGAAAGGTCGTGTACTCCACGACCCTCGCCGCGGTGTCGACCGCCGATACCCGACTCGAACGCCGCTTCGACCCCGCTGCGGTACGCGAACTGAAGGCCACGGCCAGTAGCGATCTCACCGTTGGAGGTGCACACCTCGCGGCGCAGGCTCTTGAGGCCGGGCTGGTCGACGAGTGCCAGCTGTTCGTCTGGCCCGTGGTCGTCGGCGGGGGTAAGCCGGGCCTGCCGACCGGCATGCGCGTCGACCTCGAACTCCTCGATGAGCGCCGATTCCGAAACGGCGTCGTACGCCTCCGCTACCGCCCTCTCGGGCAGTGAACGACGGCCCCGCCCCGATCGCCAGCGCTTGCTCGACGGCGCAGCGCTGACGGCTGATCCGGCCGGACGAGGTCGACCATCGCCAACTCCGGTTGCGTCTCGTTGCAGTGTGCGGGGGCGTCAAGCGCCGCGTCGGGACGGCGGTGGCGATCCTGGCCTCCGGGCGGGCCTCGACCGGCCGAGGTGGACTGCTGGTCGACCGCCTCCAGGACCGGGTCGTGGTCGGCGTCAGCGATCCCCGGACGCGCGGCGCGCGGCCTGGTCAGCTTCGTCGGGTGCGCCCCGCCCGGCGCCGATGGGTCTGTGCCGCCGATGCTGCACGGCCGCGCCACCCCGCGATGTGGGCGAGCGATCCGGCGTGACCTCCCGGAGCACATCGGAGAGGGCCGCGCCCTCGGGAAAGTCCTCGTGACCGTCGTCTGACCGGCGGCATCCGGATCCACCGCTGTCGAGGCGTGCCGCCCCGTGAGTGCGGTCGGTAGATGCAGGTCAGCAGTCGCTGGCCGGACGCCGCCGTCAGCCGATTTCGCCGGCTCCAGGAGCGACGAGCCGTTGTCCGGCAGCCTGCGCGACCGTTCATCCCAGCTCGTCCGCGGCAGCCCGATCACGAGCCGGAATCGGGGGAGCAACCGTGGGGCGGCCCGGCGTCGAGTCGACCCGGCGCCGGCGCGGTTCGATCCCTCATCCCGAGCACACTGTTGCCCCCGCCGCCGGCGATCCTCTACGGTCGGTTGAAGCGGTGGGCGGTGCGGTCCGCATCCGACCGACACCGCCGGGAGCCCGTCGCGCGGGCCGGGATGGTGGAGTCCCGGGCCACCCCGCCGGCGGTCGTCGCGGCGGTCGTGTGACTCCAGCTCGTACTCCGGGTGGTGCTGCCCGGCGCGGCTTCGCGCGGAGCCGACGGCGAGCGGGCCACGCCGATCCCCACCGGAGAATCCCGTGTTCCTCAGCCCGCACGAGCAGGACCGCCTGCTCGTCCACGTCGCGGCCGACGTCGCTCGCCGCCGCCGCGAGCGCGGCCTGCGACTCAACTATCCCGAAGCCGTCGCGATCATCGTCGCCTTCCTGCTCGAAGGGGCCCGCGACGGACGGTCGGTGGTCGACCTGATGTCCGCCGGCCGGACGGTGCTCGGCCGCGAGGACGTCCAGGACGGCATCCCCGAGATGCTGAGGGAGGTGCAGGTGGAGGCGACGTTCCCGGACGGTACCAAGCTCGTGACGGTGCACCACCCGATCCCGTGATCCCCGGGGAGATCCTGCCGGCGGCCGGACCGGTCGAGATCAACGTGGGCCGGCCGGTGACCACAGTGGTCGTGGTAAACACCGCCGACCGTCCGGTGCAGGTCGGCTCGCACTACCACTTCGCCGAGGCCAACCCGGCGCTGGCGTTCGACCGGGCCGTCGCCTGGGGCCGGCGTCTCGCCGTTCCGGCGGGTACCTCGGTCCGGTTCGAGCCGGGCGTGAGCCGCGTCGTCGAGCTGGTCCCGCTCGGCGGCGCCCGCGTCGTACCAGGCCTCCGCGGCGAGTGCGCCGGACCGCTGGACGGGGCGTCACCGCCAGCGCCGGAAACAGCCGCGCCGGGAACAGCCGCGCCGGGAACAAATGCGCCGACAACAGGCGGGCCGGCGCGGTGAGCGCCGTGCGGCGGGACCGCTACATCGACCTGTACGGGCCGACCACCGGCGACCGCATCCGGCTGGCCGACACGAGCCTGCTGATCGAGGTGGAGACCGACCACTGCGTGGGCGGCGACGAGGCGGTCTTCGGCGGCGGGAAGGTGATTCGCGAGTCGATGGGCCAGTCGCGGGCGACCCGCGCCGAGGGCGCCCTCGACACCGTCGTCACCGGCGCGGTGGTGCTCGACCACTGGGGCGTGGTCAAGGCCGACGTGGGTCTGCGCGACGGGCGGATCGTCGCGCTGGGCCGGGCCGGCAATCCGGACACCATGCCCGGCGTCCACCCTCAGCTGGTCATCGGCCCGGCTACCGAGGTCATCGCCGGGAACGGCCGGATCCTCACGGCCGGCGCCGTCGACACCCACGTGCACTTCATCTGCCCGGAGATCGTCACCGAGGCGCTCGCAAGCGGCATCACCACACTCGTCGGCGGCGGCACCGGCCCCGCCGAGGGCACCCGGGCCACGACTGTCACCCCGAACGCCTGGTACCTGGCCCGCATGCACGAGGCGCTGGACACGCTGCCGGTCAACGTGCTGCTGCTCGGCAAGGGCAACACCGTCTCGCCGGAGGCGCTGTGGGAGCAGTTGCGCGCCGGCGCGGGCGGTTTCAAGCTGCACGAGGACTGGGGCACCACACCGGCGGCGATCGACGCCTGCCTGCGGGTGGCGGACGCCTCCGGGGTGCAGGTGTCCATTCACACCGACACCCTCAACGAGGCCGGTTTCGTGGCCGACACGCTGCAGGCTATCGCCGGCCGGGCCATCCACTCGTACCACACCGAGGGTGCGGGAGGCGGGCACGCGCCGGACATCATCACGGTGGCCGGCGAGCCCAACGTGCTGCCGTCGTCGACCAACCCGACCCGGCCGTACACCGCCAACACCCTCGCCGAGCACCTGGACATGCTGATGGTCTGCCACCATCTCAACCCGTCCGTGCCGGAGGACCTGGCCTTCGCCGAGAGCCGTATCCGGCCGTCCACCATGGCCGCCGAGGACCTGCTGCACGACCTCGGCGCGATCTCCATCATCGGCTCCGACTCGCAGGCGATGGGCCGGGTGGGCGAGGTGATCCTGCGAACCTGGCAGAGCGCCCACGTCATGAAGGAGCGGGTCGGCGCGCTGCCCGGCGACGGCGCGGCCGACAACCACCGGGCCCGCCGGTACGTGGCGAAGTACACCATCTGCGCGGCGATGGCGAACGGGCTGGACCGGGAGATCGGCTCGGTCGAGCCGGGCAAGCTGGCCGACCTGGTGCTGTGGGATCCGGCGTTCTTCGGCGTACGACCGCACCTGGTGCTCAAGGGCGGCATGATCGCGTACGCCCAGATGGGTGACGCCAACGCGTCCATCCCGACGCCGCAGCCGATGCTGCCGCGACCGATGTTCGGGGCGTACGGCGCCGCGGCGTCTGCGACCAGCCTGGCGTTCGTCGCGCCCGCCGCCCTCGACGCCGGGCTGCGCCTGGACGTACGGCGAAGGGTGGTGCCCGTCGCGGACGTGCGCTCGCGGGGCAAGGCCGACCTGCCGGAGAACGACGCGATGCCCCGGATCGAGGTGGACCCGGACACCTTCACCGTGCGGATCGACGGTCAGGTGGTGGAGCCGGACCCGGTGCCACGCCTGCCGATGGCCCAGCGGTACTTCCTGTTCTGATGGCCACGTCGAGCCTGCTCCTGCTGCTGGCCGACGGTCGTTTCCCGGCCGGCGCGCACGCCCACTCCGGCGGCCTGGAGGCCGCCGTCGCCGCCGGCCGGGTCACCGGCCTGGCCTCGTTGGAGGCGTTCCTGGCCGGCCGGCTGGCCACCGCCGGGCTGGTCGGTGCGGCGTTCGCGGCGGCGGCGCACCGGGCGGTGACCTCGGCCGGTCCCGCCGTACGCGGGTCCACGCTGGCGTCGCTCGACGCGGAGCTGGACGCCCGGACGGCGGCGCCGGCGCTGCGCACGGTGTCCCGTCGCCAGGGACGTGCTCTGCTGCGCGCGGGCCGGGCCATCTGGCCGGAGGCGCCCTTCGACGACCTGCCCGCCACACCTGGCGGGGCACACCAGCCGCTTGTGCTCGGGCTGCTGTGCGCCACCGCCGGTCTGAACCGCGCCGAGACCGCCACGGTCGCCGCCCACGGGACGGTGACCGGTGCGGCCAGTGCGGCCGTTCGCCTGCTCGGCCTCGACCCGTACCGGGTCCAGGCCCTGCTTGTGGGTCTCGCCGGCCGGTGCGACGGCACGGCCGCCGCGGCGGCCCGGGCCGCCGACGACCCACCCGAGTGGCTGCCCGCGGCGGCCGCGCCCCTCGCCGACATCCATGCCGAAGCTCATGCCACCTGGGAGGTGCGTCTCTTTGCGTCCTGACACCCTTGCGTCCGAGGCCGACCGGAATCCCGCCCCGCACGACGAGACTGTTCCGCACACCCACCCCGAACCGGGCGTGGACCCGCATCCGCCGCTGACACTCCCCGGCCGGGCGCTGCGCGTCGGCATCGGCGGACCGGTCGGGTCCGGCAAGACCGCCCTGGTGGCGGCCCTGTGCCGGGCGTTCGCCGGGGAGCTGCGACTCGGCGTGGTCACAAACGACATCTACACGACCGAGGACGCCGACTTCCTCAAGCGGGCCGGCGTGCTGGACCCGGCCCGGATCCGCGCCGTGGAGACCGGTTGCTGCCCGCACACCGCCATCCGGGACGACATCGGGGCCAACCTCGACGCCGTGGACGAGTTGGCCGAGGCGGTCGGCCCGCTGGACCTGGTGCTTGTCGAGAGCGGCGGGGACAACCTGACCGCCACCTTCAGCCGGGGCCTGGTGGACCGGCAGATATTCGTGGTCGACGTGGCCGGCGGGGACAAGGTGCCGCGCAAGGGCGGACCCGGTGTGACGTCCGCCGACCTGCTCGTGATCAACAAGACCGACCTGGCCCCGATGGTGGGCGCGGACCTTTCCGTCATGGACCGGGACGCGCGGGCCCGGCGCGGCGACCTGCCGACCGTTTTCCTGTCGATCGTCGGCGACACGGCGGCGGGGCCGGTCGCCGACTGGATCCGCCACGAACTGGCCCACCACGCGGCAGTGCATCCGGTCGCCGCGCGGGGCGGCCCGGCCTGATGCGCGCGTACGCCCGGCTGGCGGCCCGGGCCGACGGCCGGGGCGGCACGGTACTCGCCGAGCTGCGCGGTGAGACGCCGCTGCTGCTGCGACAGACCCCCGGCACCGGTCGTGCCGTGACCGTGTACGTCGTCGGCGGGGCGGCCGGCCCGCTCGCCGGCGACGACCTGCGGCTGGACATCGACGTGGGACCGGGGGCGGCGGTGCGGATACACACCGTCGCCGCCTCGGTCGCACTGCCCGGCCGGCCCGGCGTCGTGTCGCGGATGGCGGTCCGCGCCGTGGTGCACGACGGCGGCGCACTGCACTGGCTGCCCGAGCAACTGGTCGCGGCGGCCGGCTGCGCGCATCTCGCCGAGTCCCGGGTGGAGCTGGCCGCCGGGGCGAGGCTGACCTGGCGCGACGAGGTGATCTGCGGCCGGTACGGCGAGGCGCCGGGCGGCGCCGTCGTCCACACCCGGGTCGACTACGACGGCCGGCCGCTGCTGCGCCAGTCGCTGGCCGTGGGACCGGGTGCGCCCGGCTGGGCCGGCCCCGCGGTGCTCGGCGGCGCACCGGCCACCGGGTCGCTGCTGGTGGTGGACCCGTCGCTTCTCCACGAGACCGCGACGGTCGAGGGCACAGTCGCCCGGCTGCCCCTGGCGGGTGGCCCGGCGACACTGTGGACCGCCACCGCTGCCGACGCGCACACGCTGCGCGCCCACCTCGAAGGCGAGCCGCTGCTCACCGAGGTGTAGGGAGGCGAAGGCCGGCCGCCTCGGCGTTGTCGCGGCGACCCGCCGGGTCGAGGCGGGCGATCAGGTCGGCGAGATGGTCGAGCAGGGCGGTGCCGGCCGGTACGCCCGCCTCGGCGAGGCAGGTCCGGACCCGCTCGTCGAGGCGGGCGTGCTCGCGGCGGCCCCGGGTGGTCAGGTAGGCCCGGATACGTCTGCGGTCCAGCGGGTCGATCCGCCGGAACACCAGGTTACGGTCGACGAGCTGGTCGACCAGCTTGGTGAGGGTCCCGGGCGGCAGCGACGCCTCGGCGGACACCTCGCTCATCGGATGGCCCTGACCGTCGGCGAGCAGGCAGAGCACCCGCCACGCCTCGGTGGTCAGGTCGTCGTCGGCCAGCACGGCGGCCAACCGGCGGGAGAGCAGCCGTTCGGCGCGGGTGAGCGAGCGCAGCAGATCGGCTGGCGCCCCGGGCACGTCTGACATGGAACTCCCTGGGCCGGTGGCCCTGTCATGGTAGCGACTCGTCCCGCTCCGTGGAGAGCTGTGGTTTTCCCACGTCGGCCGGGCAATCATGGGCTCATGTCCGCGCCGGCACCGCCGTGGCTCACAGTCGATCGGACCGTGGTAAGCATCGCGCTGGTGTACCCGATGCGCGGGCCGGCGGGAATGTTCGGCCCGGCCTGCGAACTCTGTGCCCAGCTCGCGGTCGAGGAGATCAACGCCGGTGGCGGGGTGCTGGGCCGCGAGGTGCGGCTGGTGCCGGTCGACGGTGGCGCCCCGCCGGCCGAGGTGGCCGCCCAGGTGGAGGCGCTGGTGTCGGTGGGTGCCGTGCAGGGCGTGACCGGCTGGCACATCTCCTCGGTGCGGCAGGCGCTCGCGCCCCGGGTCGCGCACCGCGTGCCGTACGTCTACACCGCCCTGTACGAGGGCGGTGAGCGTACCGAGGGGGTCTATCTGACCAGCGAGACGCCGGACGCCCAGCTGTGGCCGGCGATGCGGCTGCTCGCGGGGGAGCAGGGCGTGCGCCGCTGGTTCGTGGTCGGCAACGACTACGTGTGGCCCCGGCGCACCGCGCGGGCGGCTCAGCGGTACGCGTTGCGCGGCGGTGGCCGCGTGGTGGGCCAGGCGTTCCTGCCGTTGGAGACGCACGACTTCGACGACGTGTTGCGCCGGATCGAGCGCAGCGAGGCCGATGCCGTGGTGATGCTGCTCGTCGGCGCGGACGCGGTGCGGTTCAACCGGGCGTTCGCGCGTGCCGCGATGGACCAGCGCTGCCTGCGGCTGAGCACCCTGATGGACGAGAACATGCTGCTGGCCAGCGGGGCGGGTGCGACGCGACGGCTCTACAGCGCGGCGGGCTTCTTCGCCGGCCTCGTGACGCAGGAGAACCTCGACTTCCACGGCGAGCTCGCCCACCGGTTCGGGGTGGAGGCGCCGCCGCTGGGCAGCCTGGGGGAGTCCTGCTACGAGGGCGTGATGCTGCTCGCCGCCCTGATCGGGCAGGCCCGCACCCTCGACGTACGGGCGATCGAGACGGCTGCCGACACGGTGGCGTACCACGGGCCGCGCGGCCGGCTGCAGCTGCGCCGGCGGCACGTGCGCCAGCGGATCTACCTCGCCGAGGCCGACGGCCTGGACTTCACCGTGCTCGCCCAGATCTGACCGTCCGATGCGGACCCTTGACACGTCCACCCGGCCCGGCCCTAAGATACTTCCTGTGTGAAGTATCTGTCCCGGAGGATGGATACCGCGATCTTCTGTCCACCGTCGGCGAAATGCGTCCGCCGACCTCGTGGTGGCAATTCTTCACCGCACTGACCACGGCTGAAACCGTCTTGCATCCGACGGTTTCAGTCGTCGTGGCGTGCTCTCTCTCCGCTGCGTGGGAAACAGTCAATTAAGGGCTGGGAAACGTTAACGCAATCATGCCGGTCGACGCTTTGCGTGCCCATGACCGACGCGATGACCACAGGCGACGTCCACCCGTCGACCCCGCATCGCCGACTCCACCGGACCGCACCGCCCGTCCTTTCGCTTCTTGAGTGCACCGCAGGGAGATTAGATGTCACTTCTTCGGAGCCGCCGCATCCTGGCGGGTGCCATGACCCTCGTCGCCGCGGCGGCCATGACCGCGTGCGGCAGCAAGACCAGCGACGAGGGCGGCGCGGCCGGCGTCACCGCCGACGTCTCCGGCGACACCGTCAAGGTGGGCCTGCTCAACTCGCTCTCCGGCACCATGGCGATCAGCGAGGTCACCGTCCGCGACTCCATCATGCTCGCCGTCGAGGAGATCAACGCGGCTGGCGGCGTCCTCGGCAAGAAGATCCAGCCGGTCGGGGAGGACGGCGCCTCGGACTGGCCCACCTTCGCGGAGAAAGCCGAGAAGCTCATCTCCGAGGACCGGGTCGCGGCCGTTTTCGGGTGCTGGACGTCGGCCAGCCGCAAGGCGGTCAAGCCGGTGTTCGAGAAGAACAAGGCGCTGCTGTTCTACCCGGTGCAGTACGAGGGTCTGGAACAGTCGCCCTACATCTTCTACACGGGCGCGACGACCAACCAGCAGATCGTCCCCGGGCTCGACTACCTCAAGGCTCAGGGAACGAAATCGGTCTACCTGGTCGGCAGCGACTACGTCTTCCCACGGACGGCCAACAAAATCATCAAGGCGTACGCGGCGGCGAACGGCATGACTGTGGTCGGCGAGGACTACGCGCCGCTCGGGTCCACCGAATTCGGCACGATCGTCAACAAGGTCAAATCGTCCGGCGCGAAGGCGGTCTTCAACACCCTCAACGGCGACAGCAACGTGGCGTTCTTCAAGGAGTACAAGTCGGCCGGGCTGACCGCCGCCGCGATGCCGGTGGTGTCGGTGTCCATCGCCGAGGAGGAGGTCAAGAGCATCGGCACCCAGTACCTGGAGGGCCAGCTGACCGCCTGGAACTACTACCAGACCACGCCCGGCACGGCGAACGGCAAGTTCGTGGCCGCGTACAAGGCGAAGTACGGCGCGGACAAGCCGACGAGCGACCCGATGGAGGCCGCCTACGTCAGCGTCTACCTGTGGAAGGCGATGGTCGAGAAGGCCGGCGCGTTCGACGTCGAGAAGGTCCGCGGCGCCTCCGACGGAATCACCTTCGACGCGCCGGAGGGCCTGGTCACCGTCGACGGCAAGACCCAGCACATCGCCAAGACCGCCCGCATCGGCAAGGTCGGCGCGGACGGCCTGATCACCGAGGTGTGGAACTCCGGCAAGCCGATCGCGCCGGATCCGTACCTCAAGACCTATCCGTGGGCGAGCGGCCTGAGCTGACGACGCCGGACCCGGGCGGGCACCGCGACGACGCGGCCCGCCCGGGGCCACCGACCAGCAGTACGGGAGTACCCACCGTGACAGTCCTCTTCGGTCAACTCTTCACCGGCATCAGCATCGGCGCGGTGCTGCTGCTCATCGCGCTCGGGCTGGCGCTGACCTTCGGCCAGATGAACGTCATCAACATGGCGCACGGCGAGTTCATCATGGCCGGCGCCTACACCACGTACGTGCTGCAACAGAGCATCACCGGCGCCGGTCTGTCGCTGCTGGTCGCGCTGCCTGTCGCGTTCGTGGTCGCCGGCACGATGGGGGTGCTGCTGGAGGTCCTGCTGATCCGCCGGCTCTACGCCCGTCCCCTGGACACCCTGCTGGTCACCTGGGGCGTGTCCCTGATGCTGCAGCAGCTCGCCCGGGACGTCTTCGGCAGTCCGAACGTGCAGACCCGCGCGCCGGAGCTGCTCACCGGCAACGTGGCCCTGCCCGGCGGGCTGACAGTCGCCAACAACCGGCTGTTCATCCTGGCCCTGGCCCTGGCCGCCGTCGCCGCCCTCACCCTGGCGCTGCGGCTCACCCCGTTGGGACGCCGGATCCGCGCGGTCGTGCAGAACCGCGACCTCGCCGCGGTGTCCGGCATCCCCACCGCCCGGGTCGACCGGACGACCTTCTTCCTCGGCTCGGGCCTGGCCGGGCTCGCCGGGGTGGCGCTCACCCTGCTCGGCCCGATCGGCCCGACCATGGGCACCAACCTGATCATCGACGCCTTCCTGGTCGTCGTGGTCGGCGGGATCGGCCAGCTCAAGGGCAGCGTGATCGTCGCCTTCGCCCTCGGGGTCCTCCAGGCCACCGGGGAGTACCTCACCACCCTCAGCGTCGCCAAGGTGATCGTCTTCGTGGCGATCGTCGCGTTCCTCCAGTGGCGGCCACAGGGCCTGTTCACCCTGCGGACCAGGAGCCTCGCATGACCGCCGTGACACCCGCGCCGACGAGCACCGCCGGCGCACCGGCCCCGGCCGACGTCGCGCCGGCGAGCCGGCCCGGTGGCCGGTCCCGGCTGCGCGCGGCGGCGGGGTTCGCGTTCGGCGCGGCGCTGCTGTTCGCCGTCGCGCCGCTGGCGTTGTCGGACTTCCGGCTGTCCCTGCTCGCCAAATACCTGTGCGTCGCCATGGTGGCCGTCGGCATCGGCATCGCCTGGGGACGCGGCGGCATGCTCACCCTCGGCCAGGGCGTCTTCTTCGGCCTGGGCGGCTACGCGATGGCCATGCATCTCAAGCTCGCCGACGCGGGTCCCGGTGGGATGCCCGACTTCATGCAGCTGTACGGGCAGCTCGACGAACTGCCGGTCTGGTGGCGGCCGTTCGCCAGCCCGTGGTTCGCGCTGCCGGCCACGGTGCTGCTGCCGATGGCCGTCGCCTTCGGGCTCGGCTCACTGGTGTTCCGCCGCCGGGTGCGGGGCGCGTACTTCGCCATCCTCAGCCAGGCGCTCGCCGCCGCCATGGTGATCCTGTTGATCGGCCAGCAGGGGACCACCGGCGGCACCAACGGGCTCACCGACATCCAGGGCTTCTTCGGCTACGACCTGGACGACCCGGTCAACCAGCGGATGGTCTACTTCATCATCGCCGGCGTCCTGCTCGCGCTGCTCGCGCTGGCCCGCCAGATCGTCCACAGCCGCTACGGGGAACTGCTGGTGGCGGTGCGGGACAGCGAGGAGCGGGTCCGTTTCCTCGGCTACGACCCGGCGTCGGTCAAGCTCGTCGCCTACGTGGTGGCGGCGGGCATGGCGGGCCTCGCCGGCGCGCTGTTCGTGCCGGCGGTGGGCATCATCTCGCCCGCCCTCATCGGCATCGTCCCGTCGATCGAGTTCGTCATCGGTGTGGCGGTGGGCGGCCGGGCCACGCTGCTCGGGCCGGTGCTCGGCGCGGTGGCGGTCGCCTGGGCGCGTACCGCCCTCTCCGAACGTTTCCCGGGCACCTGGACGTACCTGCAGGGTCTGCTGTTCGTGGTGGTGGTGGCGTTCCTTCCCGGCGGCCTGGCGTCGCTGTGGGCGCTGGCCCGCCGCCCCGCGAAGCGGGCGGAGGTGGAGACACCGTGAGCGACGACCGACTGGACGGGCTGTCCGTCCGTGACGTGCGGGTCAGCTTCGACGGCTTCACCGCCGTCGACGGCGTCTCGCTGGAGGTGCCCGCCGGTGACATCCGATTCCTGATCGGGCCGAACGGCGCCGGCAAGACCACAGTGGTCGACGCGATCACCGGTCTCGTGCGGGCCACCGGCTCGGTGTGCTTCGGCGACCAGGAGCTGCTGGGCCGCCCGGTGCACCGGATCAGCCGGCTCGGTATCGGCCGGACGTTCCAGACGTCGACGGTCTTCGAGGAGCTGTCGGTCGTGCAGAACCTCGACATCGCCGCGGGCGCACGCCGGAGCTGGGCCACCCTGGCCCGGCGCCGGCGGGGGATCCCCGACGAGGTGGCCGCCGCGCTGGAGACCGTCGGGCTCACCGGCCGGGCCGACCAGCTCGCCGGCACCCTCGCGCACGGCCAGAAGCAGTGGTTGGAGATCGGCATGCTGCTTGTGCAGGACGCGCGGCTGCTGCTGCTCGACGAGCCGGTCGCCGGGATGAGTCACGAGGAGCGCGACGCCACTGGCGCCCTGCTGGAGACGGTGAGCCGGGACCGCACGGTGGTGGTGATCGAGCACGACATGGACTTCCTGCGTCGCTTCGCGCGCAGCGTCACCGTGCTGCACGCGGGGAAGGTGCTCAGCGAGGGCACCGTGGCGCAGGTCCAGGCGGACCCGCGCGTGCAGGAGGTCTACCTCGGCCACCCGGTCGACGCCGGGCCGGTCCCCAGCCCTCTGGAGGCATGATGCTGACTCTGCGCGGGGTGCACGCCGGATACGGGCGTTCCCGGGTGCTGCACGGCGTGGACCTCGCCGTCCCGCCCGACGGGGTGGCCGCGGTGCTCGGGCACAACGGCGCCGGCAAGAGTACCCTGCTGCGGGTCGCGGCGGGCCTGCTGCGCCCGAGTGCCGGCACCGTCGAGCTGGACGGCGAGGACGTCACCCGGCTCGCGCCGCACGAGCGGGTGGCGCGCGGCATGGCGTACGTCCCGCAGGGCCAGCAGTGCTTCCCGCACCTGACGGCGGCGGAGAACCTGCGCCTCGTCGCCGACGCCCGGCGCGACGGCGCGGTGGCGACGGCGGAGGCGCTGGACCTGTTCCCGGCGCTGCGTCCGCTGCTGCGGCGGCGGGCCGGGCTGCTCTCCGGTGGCCAGCGTCAGCAACTCGCCATCGCCCGCGCGTTGATCACCCGGCCACGACTGCTCATGCTCGACGAACCGACCGAGGGCATCCAGCCGTCGGTGGTCGCCGAGATCCAGGAGCGGATCGTCGAGCTGACCCGGCAGTCCGGCTTCAGCGTGCTGCTCGTCGAGCAGCACCTCGGGTTCGCGCTGCGGGTGGCGAACCGCTACCACGTCCTCGAATCCGGCCGGGTCACCTCGCACGGCGACGGGGGAGTGACGGCGGAGCGGGAGGTACGCGCGGCCCTCGCGGTCTGACCCGATACGTCGGTATCGATTTACATTGACAGCCGTCTTCACTACCATCGTGGCTGGGAGTCGCCAAGCGCTGCTGGGCAGCAGTGCCGTCCACCTGGTGGGCGGCTTGAACCGATCGGCGTCATCTTCTCCGGGGTGGGCACCCAGCGAGGGTCACTGGGCGTCGGCGCATCCACTGGAGCATCATGAAAATCTCACGGACAGCACGCCGTCTGGGACTGGCCGGGGTCGCAGTTCTCGTCGCCTCGTTCACGATGGTCGTGGTCAACCAGGCCGGTCCGGCCTCGGCGCACGGATCGGTCACCAACCCGCCGTCACGCAACTACGGATGTTACGAGCGCTGGGGTTCCGACCACCTCAACCCCACGATGGCCCAGACCGACCCGATGTGCTGGCAGGCGTGGCAGGCCAACCCGAACACCATGTGGAACTGGAACGGCCTGTACCGCGAGAATGTCGGCGGCAACCACCAGGCCGCCGTGCCGGACGGGCAGCTGTGCAGCGGCGGCCGCACCCAGAACGGCCTGTACGCCTCGCTCGACGCGGTCGGCGCGTGGACCGCGAAGCCGATGCCGAACAACTTCACGCTGACGCTGACCGACGGTGCCAAGCACGGTGCCGACTACATGCTGATCTACATCACCAAGCAGGGCTTCGACCCGACCACCCAGCCCCTCACCTGGAACAGCCTCGAACTGGTACTCCGCACCGGCAGCTACCCGACCACCGGGCTCTACGAGGCGCAGGTGAACGCGGGCAACCGCACCGGGCGGCACGTCGTCTACACCATCTGGCAGGCGTCCCACCTCGACCAGCCGTACTACCTCTGCAGTGACGTGATCTTCGGCGGCGGCGGCAACCCGCCGCCGACGACCCCGCCGCCCACCACGCCGCCGCCCACCACCCCGCCGCCGACGACTCCGCCGCCCACCACGCCGCCGCCGGCCGGAAACGGTGCCTGCACCGCCACCTTCCGCAAGACGAACGAGTGGTCCGGTGGATTCGGCGCCGAGGTCACCGTCCGGGCCGGCAACGCCGCCATCTCCGGGTGGACTGTGGCGTGGACCTGGCCCAACGGCCAGAGCATCACCAACTCCTGGAACGCGACGGTCACGTCGAGCGGTTCGTCGGTCTCCGCGTCGAACGTCGCCTACAACGGTTCCCTGAGCGCCAACGCCAGCACCAGCTTCGGCTTCAACGCCTCCTGGAACGGCACCAACTCCACACCCACCCTCACCTGCACCGCCCGGTAACAGCATCTGCGGTGGGGTGGCGCGGCACGCGCCACCCCACCGTCGGCGCGCTCCGCCACCATCAGGAACCGCGACGAGGTGAAGAACGATCATGATTTCCCGGGTAGGCGTCGGCGGCTGGTACCGGAGCCACGTCGTGTGGATCGAGGTGTGCCTGCTGGCCGCGTCGATCGGTGTGGCCGCCGTGGTCACCGCGACCACCCCGAAGACGGACCGGGCGGTTCTCCACCAAGAGATCCTGACCCGGATGCGTACGACCCTCGAGCAGGCGGACCCGGCGCAGCATCAACACGCCGGGCACACCGCTGCCCAGGTACCGGCCGGAGAGCAGGGCGCGCCGGCGATCGTCTGCGGAGTCCATGTCTACGGTTACGAGCCCGCCGGGGCCGCCACACTGGCCGACGTCGCGACGGTCTACGGCTTCCACCTCTGCGGCGTCGCCGAACAGAAGCGCCACTGGGACGGAGCGGTCAAACTCGTCGGTCCGGTGATCATGGACATGACCACCCGACCTCCCGGCATTCAGGTGGTCGAGGCGGCCGCCGACGTCAGGTTCGTCGACCGGCTACGGGAGATGTTCCCCGACAAGTACGAGGAACTGGCACTCAGGGAAGCGCTTCCTCCATCGGAGATGGCCGACCTGCGGCGCCGGTACGACGCCGCCGCCGGCCTCTGACCACGCCGGATCGGCGGGCAACGGACCGAGACCGTGCGAGGCGCGGGGGTAGCTGTGGCGCTCGTTCACGCGCGCGGCGGGTCCAGGAAGCGCTGCGCCAGGTCGGCGAGGGTGTCGGCGGTGTGGTCGACGGGCGCGGTCGGCAGCACGATGTGGCTGACGACCAGTCGCGCGAGGGATTCGGCACCGACGGTGACGTCATCGGGCGGCACCCGGGGCAGGTGCGTGTCCGCCCACTCCCTCAGCACCGTGACGGCGGCGGCCAGGGCCAGGTCGGCGCGGGTGGTCAGGTAGGGGAGCAGGGCGTCGGTGCCTCGGGCGCTGTTGAGGACGGCTTTGACCAGCGGATCGGTCCCGGCCTGCGTCAACACGAACGTGACCGCGGCATGGACGGCAGCTCGCACGTCGCTGCCGTGGGCGGACAACGCCTCCCGCACACCGTCCATGAACCGGTCGATCTCGCGCTGGGCGATGGCTTCGCCCAGTCCGGCCTTGTTGGTGAACTCGTTGTAGAGCGTCTGCCTGCTCACGCCCACGCGGGCTGCCACGTCGGCCATTCGTACCGCGTCCCAGCCGCTGTCGATCGCCAGGTCGCGACCGGCCGTGATGACCGCGTCACGCAGGTGCCGGCGGGCGGTGTGGCGATAAGGCGGAGGGGCGGCCATGGTGCGCCGAGTCTATCGACTGGACACACACACCTTCTGTGTCCACCGAATTGACGCAGCGGCAGATATTGTCAAGCGTGGTTATCCGTGTGACAGTCGACGCAGCGCTCGACACTCCGGAGGCGGGACATGCAGACCTCGACCGATGCTCCAGCAGTCGCCGCCGGTTGGCGTGACGGCAAGAAGCACCTGTGGCCACTGGCTCTCCTCGTGCCGGTGCTGCCGTTTCTGGCGTACGCGTTGTCGCGGGCCGGCGCGGGCCCCGCTGCCTGGTGGCTCACCCCGGCGGTGGTCTTCGGACTCATCCCGATCATCGACGTGCTGCTCGGTGACGACGGAGAGAACCCGCCCGACGACATCGCCCGGCGGTTGCAGGAGGTCCGTTACTACCGCTGGATCACGTTCCTGTTCCTACCGGTGCAGTACGCCGCACTGCTGCTCGGCGCATGGGTCTGGACGCGTGGCGGTCTCGGTGCCGCCGGCGCCGCCGGCCTGGTCGCCACCATCGGGATCGTCAACGGATTGGCCATCAACACCGCACACGAGCTCGGCCACAAGCGCGAGACGGTCGAGCGGTGGTTGTCGAAGATCGCACTCGCGCCCACCGGGTACGGCCACTTCTACGTCGAGCACAACCGCGGACACCATGTCCGTGTCGCCACACCGGAGGACCCGGCCAGCGCCAGGCTGGGGGAGAGCTTCTACTCGTTCTGGCCACGTACGGTCTGCGGCAGCCTCATCTCGGCGTGGCGGCTGGAGACCGGCCGCTTCCGGCTGCGCCACAAGAGCCCGTGGACGCTGCGTAACCACCTGCTCAACGCCGGGCTCATGACCGTCGTACTCTTCGCCCTGCTGATCGCGGTGTTCGGGTGGCGGCTCGTGCCCTTCCTGTTCCTGCAGGCGATCGTCGGCTTCTCGCTGCTGGAAGCGGTCAACTATCTCGAGCACTACGGATTGTGCCGCCGGCGCACCGCCACCGGCCGCTTCGAGAAGGTCGACCCACGGCACAGCTGGAACAGTGACCGCGTCGTCACCAACGTGTTCCTCTTCCAGCTGCAACGCCACAGCGACCACCACGCCAACCCGCTGCGCCGCTACCAGACGCTGCGCAGCTTCGACGTCTCGCCGCGACTGCCCGGAGGCTACGCCTCGATGGTGTTGCTCGCTCTCGTCCCGCCGCTGTGGTATCGGGTGATGAACCCACGGGTTCTGGCGCACTACGGCGGCGACCTGAACCTCGCCAATCGCAACCCCCGCGCCGAGGCCCGGCTGCGTCGCCGCTACGGCCGGCCCGCAGCGGACACCACAGCGGTTCACGCCGCCTGACCCGACCCGGGGAGTGTGGGGCTGACGGCACCTCTCTGTGTCAAGGCGTAGGATCTCTGTTCCTGCACGGAACGGGGCCGCGCCCGGCCGATCGCGCCGCCTCGGCCTCGCCGGGCGCCGCGGCGTCCGGGACGAAGGGTGGACACCCCGGATGCACCAGCGGATACTGCTGCGAGCCCGCAAGGGCCCGTTCGACGTCGTCACCGCCGAGGAGACCTACGAGCGGGACTGGATCGGCAAGAACAGCGGCAACCTGGTCTTCAGCCACGCCGCGCACAAGCTGCTGGCCACCTCGACGGCGGAGATCACCCCGTCGCGGTTCCGGGCGGACCCGCGCGATGCCGACGAGATCAACGAGAAGTACGACGTCTTCGTGATCCCGCTGGCGAACGCGTTCCGCCACGACTACGCGAACCGGCTGATGTCGATGGCCCGGCTGATCGAGCGACTCAAGATCCCGGTGGTGGTGCTCGGGGTCGGGGCGCAGACCGACGTGGACGGCGGCCTGGAGTCCCTGCGCCCGATCGACGAGCCGGTGAAGGCGTTCTGCCGGGCGGTGCTGGACCGGTCGCACAGCATCGGCGTACGCGGCGAGATCAGCGAGAACTACCTGCGGAAGCTGGGCTTCTCCGCCGTCGAGCAGATCGGCTGCCCGTCGATGTTCCTGCACGGCGACAGCCTCCGGGTCGAGAAGGCGAAGGCGGCCCTGAGGACCGAGGACCGGCTCGCGTTCGTCATCTCGCCCTACGTCCGCGCGTTGGCCCCGCTCGTCCGGCACCACCACCAGCGCTACCCGAACCTGCGCTACATCGCGCAGGGCCTGTACGCCCTGGGCACCCTGCTCTACGGCGACGCACCGAACTTGCGCGGCAAGACCGACGACATGCCGATCCACACCTCACATCCGCTCTTCGTCGAGGACAAGGTGCGGATGTTCATGGACCCGTGGCCCTGGATGGAGTATCTCGCCGGATTCGACTTCGCCTTCGGCACCAGGATCCACGGCACCATCACGGCGCTGATCTCCGGCACTCCCGGCTATCTCCTCGCACACGACTCGCGCACCCTGGAACTGGCCCGCTACTTCGACATCCCGCACCGGTTGATGCGCGACGTGCCGGCCGACGTCGACGCCGCCCAGCTCTACGAGGAAGCCGACTACTCGGCACTGAACGAGGGCCACAAGGAGCGGTTCGCGCGGATCAGCGCGTTCCTCGCCAAGCACGACCTCGGCCTCTCGTTCGCCGACGGGGACAGCGCGGTCCGCTTCGACGAGCAGGTCCGCCGAACCGTCTACCCGCCGGCGGTCCGGCCGGCCTCCGCCTACACCGCCGAGGAACTGCTGGCGCGCATGCAGTGGCTGCGGGACGAGAACCAGACGTTGCAGCAGAAGCTCAAGGCACGCCGCGCGCAGCCACTGCGCGACCAGGTCAAGCAGGCGGTGGGCAGCCGGGTCCGCCGGATGCTGTCGCGCTGACCGTCGTACGCCTGCGCAGGCTCCGCCGGCCGCGAATCGCGAGAACCCTTCTTATTCCCATCGACCGGCATTACGCTCTGGGCCAGCCCTGAGGTGCATCACATCGGAGGTTCCTATGAGGACGATGACCATCCGTCGCACGACTGCACTCCGTCTGGTGTCCGGCGCACGCCGGCTGTGGATCGAGTGGTGCTGGTAACTGCCGGCCCGGCGGGCGCTTCCGGGCGCCCGCCCCTGCGGCGCCGGGCCCTGCGGTGACGGACGGCGCGGAGCGCTACGACTGCCACCGCGACCACGGACCGTACGCCGGAGTCTCGGCCTTCCTCAGTCGCGTCGCCGCCGACCGGCCCCGCCTGGCGGCCCGGCACGCGGTCGAACTGCACGCGATCGTTCCCCGGCTCGATCCGGCGGCCCGGCCGGCCGGCGAGGAGGAGCCGATCCGCTTCCACCCGGCTCGTCGTACCGCCTGCCTGGCCTACGGTGCGGCGGAACTCGTGGCAGCCTGGGCCGGCACACGCCGGCGGCCCGTGACCGTCCGGTTCGATCACGTCGCCGGCGCCGACGAGACGACAGCCGAACTGCTGGGCGCGCTGGCCCGCCGGCTCGGGCCTTCCCCGCTGCGCCTCGACCTGCGCGACGACGGTGCCCCCGGCCCGGCGCCCGACGAGCGCACCCCGCAGGCGTTGCGGCGGGCCCTGGGCGACAGCCTGGCCAGCGGCTACTACCACCACGCGGCCCGGGTCGCCCGGCGCGGGCGGGCGGCGGTCACCCCCGACGGCGACCTGCGGCACTGGTGGGCGTTCACCACCGGCCTGGCCACCGCCCTGGCGGCCCTGAACCGGGCCGCCGAGGCGCTCGATCTCTACGACGAGGCGCGGGCCGCCACCGACGATCCGAAGATCACGATGTCGGCGGCGTACGCCACCGCCATGCTGCACGCCCGGCACCTGCCGGCGGCCGACCAGGACCCGGCGCTGGCCCGGCAGTGGCTGGAGCGGGCGCTGTACCTCGCCGCCGAGCTGGCCGATCCACGCCAGCGGCTGTTGTCGACGGTCTTCTACGAGCAGGGCCTGGCACTGCTGGACAGCCGGGCAGGCCGGCCCGACCGGGCGCTGCGGCTCGTGGACGACGGGCTGGCCCGGCTGACGGCCGCGCTCGGTCCCGGTGAACGCCCGCAGGACCTGGCCCGGCTGCGCCACAACCGGGCGCAGGTGTACCTCGCGCTGGGCGACCCGGCGCGGGCGCTGGCCGACCTGGACACCGTGATCGCTCAGGACCCCGGCAACTGCGAGTACTACGTGGACCGCGCCGCCCTTTACCGGGCAGCGGGCCGGACCCGAGCCGCGATCAGGGACTACGACGCCGCCATCCGGCTGGGACCGCACCTGCCCGAGGCGTACTACAACCGGGCCGCGCTCCAGCAGGAGCGGGGCCGCCCCGAGCGGGCGCGCGCCGACCTGGTGCGGGTGCTCGCCATCGAACCGGGGCACCTCGACGCCCGGATCGCCCTGGTCAACCTGCACGTGGAGCGCGGCGCGCTGGACGCCGCCGAGGCGAGCGCGCGGGCCGGGCTGGCCGGCGCTCCGCAGGAGCCCGCGCTGCTGTGCACCCTGGGCCTGGTACTCGCCGAGCGTGGCCGGGCCGCCGAGGCCGACGAACTGCTCACTCGGGCACTGAGCGGGGACCCCGAGCTGGTGGAGGCGTGGACGAACCGGGCCGCCGCCCGGTTCGAGCGCGGCGACGTGGCCGCCGCGCTCGACGACCTGGACCGGGCGGTGGCGCTGTCGGAGGCTCCCGTGCCGCGCTACAACCGGGGTACGGCCCTGGCCCGGCTGGGCCGGTGGGACGAGGCGGCCCGCGACTTCGCCCAGGCGCTCGCCCAGCCCGGCCTGGACCGGGCCCTACGGCGGGATCTGCGAGCGGAACTCGCCCGGTGCCGCCGGGCGCTGGCCGTCTGACCCGGCCCGGCCGGGGAACCGGCGCTCATCGTGCCCCTCCCCCCGGCCCCGGCCGGGGGGAGGGGAGCGGGTTCAGCAGCCCTGGCGGCGGCTGTAGATCTGGTGGCGCTGACCGGCCCATCCGATGTAGCCGACCGCCTCGACGCAGTAGTTCGCCGTGCCGGTGACGGCGACCGGGCCGGCGTAATAGCTGAAGTCACCGGAATTGGTGTCCGCGCCGCCCGACCGGGTGCAGTGCGCGCCCTCGCCCGACCGCTCCGCGCAGCGGTAGATCTGCACGAAGGTGGGCGCCGACTTCCCGTACGCCGCGCCGCGGTGGTAGAAGCAGGCGCTGTTGGTGCCGCCGTTGCTGCTGTTGTAGTAGATCACCAGCTCACCGAGCCCGGACGACTGCACCTGGCTGTAGGTGATGGTCCCCGAGCAGGAGCCGGCCGCTTGGGCGGCGGGGGCGCCGACAGTCAGGCCCGCCGCGACGGTCACCAGCGCGGTCAGCGCCGAAAGCATGCGTCTCATGAACCACCCAATCCACAGTCGACTGTTCCGGAGTGGATCTTAATCAACCGGTGACCTTCACCGTGGCCCCGATCCATAGCCAACCACCTATTGACAAACAATATTAACAATTGGACCCTGCTGAGAGAGCGCTCTCCCGTCCCCCCTGTCTCCAGCGAGGTGTCGCCATGCGTCTCCGAAGAAGGCTGCTCGCCGCCGCGTCCGCCCTGCTCGCCGGGCTCACCGGCGCCGTCGTCGCCACGCCCGCCCAAGCGGTCGGACCGGCGTTGCTACCGGTCACCGTCACCAACACCACCGGCCGCAGCGACCCGGTCTACCTCTACGTCATCGGCGTCCAGCTGTCCTCCGGCCGGCTCGGCTACGTCACCTCCGGCGGTGCCTTCGTGCCGTGGACCGGCGGGCAGATCCCGCCGTCGCCCGCGCCGGACGTCTCCATACCGGGCCCCGGCAACGGCGGCAGCACCACGATCCAGTTCCCCCGCGGCTTCTCCGGCCGGGCCTACTTCTCCCTCGGGCAGAAGCTGACGTTCTTCCTCACCCCGGACGGACTGGTGCAGCCCGCGCCCTGGGCGGCCGGTGACGCGAACCGCGACATCCTGTTCGACTGGAGCGAGTTCACCTACAACGACTCCGGGCTGTGGCTCAACAGCTCCCAGGTCGACATGTTCGCGATCCCGCACGCGGTCACCGTGACCGGCGCCAACGGCGTCACCAAGCGCACCGGCGACGTGGTGGCCAACGGACGCAACGCGGTCATCGACGGGATCCGGGCGCAGCCGGGCTGGGCCGGCACCGTCCACACCCGCTCCGACGGGACCGTGCTGCGCGTCCTGGCTCCGGGCAAGGCGGCCGGGGCCGGCCTGCTCAGCACCACGTACCTGGACTCGTACATCGCGTCCGCGTGGAACGCGTACACCACGAAGACCCTGACCGTGGCGCCCTTCGCCGACCAGCCGGCCATCCGGTACTACGGCCGTACCTCGGGCAACACCATGACCTTCACAGACGGCAGCGGCCAGGTCGTCGCCTCCTTCAACCGGCCCTCCTCGGCCAGCGTCTGGGGCTGCGACGGCGACCTGCCCGCGCCGAACGACCAGGTGGTCGGCCCGATCTCGCGTACGCTCTGCGCCGCCCTCAACCGCGGCACACTCGGGACCATCGACACCCAGCCCAGCACGAACGCCGCCGACTTCTACCGCAGCAACCCCACCAACCAGTACGCCCGCCTGATCCACGCCAACATGACCGACGGCCGGGCGTACGCGTTCGCCTTCGACGACGTCGGCGGATTCGAGTCGCTGGTGCACGACGGCGACCCCCGTTCGGCCGGACTGATCCTCAGCCCGTTCACCGGCGGTGGCGGCGGCACCCCGGCCACCGGGGTGCCAGTGGTCAGCAACTGGAACAACAAGTGCATCGACGTGCCGAGCTCCAACTTCGTCGACCGCGCGCCGCTGCAGATGTGGAACTGCAACAACACCAGCGCGCAGAAGTGGACGTTCAGCGGCACGGCGCTCAAGAGCCAGAACAACAAGTGCATGGACATCGACGCCGGCTCCACCGCGAACGGGGCGGCGGTGCAGCTCTACACCTGCAACGGCACCGGCGCCCAGCAGTTCACCCTGAACGCGGCCGGAGACCTGGTCAACCTCCAGGCCGGAAAGTGCGTCGACATCAAGGACTGGAACGGCGGCGACGGCGCGAGGCTCCAGCTCTGGGACTGCGGGGGCACGGCCAACCAGAAGTGGCGCAAGGGCTGACCGGCCCTGCGACGAGGGCGGGGGCCGACCGCGAGTCGCTCCCGCCACCCGCCGCGACGGCTTGCCGTCCCGCAGGGCGGACGCGCCGGCCACGTCGGCTCACCGCCCCATACGATGAACAACGGTGCTGGTTCGCCGTGCCCGTGACGGGTGTGGCGTCGTAAGAGGGAACCCGGTGTGAGTCCGGGACTGCCCCGCAGCGGTGAGTGGGAACGACAGCCGTCATCGAAGCACTGGACCGTGAGGTCTGGGAAGCGACGGCCAGTAGGTGACCGGGTGGATCCGGTCGCGCCCGCGAGTCCGAAGACCTGCCCGCACCGCGTGCACCGTCCGGTGTGCGCCGCCGACGGTCGCTCGGGACGGCCGGTGCGGAAGCCGGTACGCCGCCTGTACCTCTTCCCTCCCTGCCCCGATCGGCCTCGTGTGCTTCGAGGGAAGGGATCTCCATGAGTACCGCATTCGGTCAGAGCACCGTGCTGGGCTATCCGCGTATCGGGGGCAACCGGCAACTCAAGAAGGCCGTCGAGGCCTACTGGGCGGGCCGGATCGACGCCGAGGAGTTGGCGGCGACCTCTGCCGCGCTACGGGCGAAGGTCTGGCGGACGCTGCGCGACGCGCGCCTGGACGCGATCCCGTCCAACACGTTCTCCTACTATGACCACGTGCTGGACACGGCCGTCGCCGTCGGCGCGATCCCGCACCGGTTCGCCCGGCTCGGCCTCGGCGATCTCGGCACCTACTTCGCCATGGCCCGGGGCGTCGATGCCGAGCCGGCGCTCGAACTGACGAAGTGGTTCGACACCAACTACCACTATCTGGTTCCCGAGATCGGCTCCGACACCGCCTTCGCGGCGAATCCCGACAAGGCGCTGCGCGAGTACCGTGAGGCCCGCGAGCTGGGAATCGACAGCCGGCCGGTGCTGGTCGGGCCGGCCACATTCCTGCTGCTGGCCAAGCCCACCGAGGCGCGCGGCGAACCGTTCGACCGGTTGACCGACCTGGTCGACGTGTACGCCGACATCCTGCGATCCCTCGCTGCGGCGGGCGTGCGGTGGGTGCAGCTGGATGAGCCCGCCTACGTCGCCGACCGGAGCACCGCCGAGATCGACGCGCTGCGGGAGGCGTACACCCGGCTCGGCGCGGTGGAACAGCGGCCGGCGATCTTCGTCGCCACCTATTTCGGCGAGCTCGGTGACGCGCTGCCCGCCCTGCTCGACACGCCGGTCGAAGCGGTCGGCGTGGATCTGGTGGCCGGGCCCGGCAACCTGCGGCGGCTGGCCGGTGCGGGACCGCTGCGCGGCAAGACGATCGTGGCCGGCCTCGTCGACGGCCGCAACGTCTGGCGTACCGACCTGCGCGCCGCCGTTGCGGCTGGTGCCGCCGTTGCCGCCCTCGCCGACCACGTCGCCGTGTCCACCTCGTGCTCGCTGCTGCACGTGCCGGAGGACCTGTCCGCCGAGACCGCCCTCGACCCGGCGTTGGTTCAGCGGCTCGCCTTCGCCCGGCAGAAGGTTGATGAGGTCGTTCGGCTCGGCCGCGCGCTGCGCAACGGCACCACGTCCCTGCCCGAGCCGCTGCCGCCCACCCCCGCCGCATGGCGCGACGACACCGTACGCGGCCGGCTCGCCGCACTGCGCGCCGGGGACCGGCGGCGCGGCGCGTACCCGGAGCGAGCGGCGGCACAGCAGGCCCGGCTGAATCTGCCGCCCTTGCCGACCACGACCATCGGATCGTTCCCGCAGACCGACGAGCTGCGCCGCGCGCGTGCCGAGCATCGAGCCGGCCGCCTCGACGACACCGCCTACACCCGGCGAATGCGCGCCGAGGTCGAGCACGTCGTCCGGCTTCAGGAGCGGCTGGGTCTGGACGTGCTCGTGCACGGCGAGCCGGAACGAAACGACATGGTCCAGTACTTCGGCGAGCAGCTCGACGGGTTCGCCGCCACCGAACACGGCTGGGTCCAGTCCTACGGCTCCCGATGCGTGCGTCCGCCCGTCATCTACGGCGACGTGGCACGCAGGGCACCGATGACCGTCAACTGGTCCACCTACGCGCAGTCGCTGACCGACCGGCCGGTCAAGGGCATGCTCACCGGCCCGGTCACGATCCTGGCCTGGTCGTTCGTCCGCAGCGACCAGCCACTGGCAGACACCGCGGACCAGGTCGCGCTCGCCCTGCGCGACGAGTGCCGTGATCTCGAGGCAGCCGGTATCCGGGTCATCCAGGTCGACGAGCCGGCGCTGCGTGAGACGCTGCCACTGCGCAGGGCGGACCAGAAGGCGTACCTGGACTGGGCAGTCGGGGCGTTCCGCCTGGCCACCTGCGGAGTCGCCGACGACACCCAGATCCACACCCACCTGTGCTACTCGGAGTTCGGGGAGGTGATCACGTCCATCGACGCCCTCGACGCCGACGTCACAAGCATCGAGGCGTCCCGCTCCCGGATGGAGGTCCTCGACGACCTCGCTGCGATCGGATACCGCCGAGGTGTGGGGCCCGGCGTCTGGGACATCCACTCACCCCGGGTGCCGTCCCACGACGAGGTCGTCGGCGCGCTGCGCCGGGCGGTGGCCGCGGTGCCGGCCGAGCGGCTGTGGGTGAACCCCGACTGCGGCCTCAAGACGCGCGGCTATCCCGAGGTCGAGGCGTCCCTCCAGCACTTGGTCGCCGCCGCGGCCGAGCTGCGCGGACGCTGAGCCGGCGGGCCGGGCGGAACGCCGCGCCGTTCCGCCCGGCCCGGACCCGGTTCAGCCCTTGACAGACCGTGCCCCGACCGCCGGCGTCCGCCGGGGGCAGAGACCAGGCACGCAGGACGGTGTCCGGCACTAGATTGAGGCGGTGAGCCGGGGCGAACCATCGGTGGAGGCCGGTCCGTCGGGCGAGGACCTGACGGCAACGCTGCTGGCTGCGGCGCGTGCGGGCGACGGCGCGGCCTTCAGTCGCCTGGTCGCGCCGCTGCGGGACGAGCTGCGTGCGCACTGCTACCGGATGCTCGGTTCCTTCCACGACGCGGAGGACGCGGTTCAGGACACTATGGACCGGGCGTGGCGGGCTGTCGACCGGTTCGAGGGGCATTCGATCCGGTCATGGCTCTACCGGATCGCCACCAACCGGTCGCTGTCTCTCCTCCACTCGCGCGGGCGGCGTGAACTGCCCACCGATCTCACCGCCCAGGGCGTGTCCCGGGCCGAGGTGAGCTGGCTCGAACCGTACCCGGACCGCCTCGCGGCCCCGTCCGTCCAGCCGGACCCGGAGGCCCACGTGATCGCGAGGGAGGCCGTGGAACTCGCGTTCGTCGCCGCGTTGCAGCATCTGCCACCGCGACAACGTGCCGTTCTGCTGCTGCGCGACGTTCTCGGGTACTCCGCCGAGGAGACCGCCGCGATGCTGGTCTCCACCGTCGCCGCGGTCAACAGCGCGATGCAGCGCGCCCGCCGGATCGTCGCCGGGCTGACGCCGCCGGACAGTCAGCAGCGGATCCTCGCCGACCTGGGCGACGCGGGGCAGCGGGAGGTGGCCAGGCGGTACGCCGAGGCGTGGGAGTCCGGCGACGTCGAGACGATCGTGGCGATGCTGACGGAGGACGCGCGGTACTCGATGCCGCCGCTGACCATCTGGTACGAGGGCCATGCGCAGATCCGCGGTTTCCTGGCTGAGGTGACCGCGGGGCGAAGGTGGCGGTTCCGGCGGGCGAGTGCCAACGGGCAGCTCGCTTTCGGGACGTACCTGTGGGACGACTCGGCTGCCGCCTACCTGCCGGCGGGGCTGGACCTGCTCGTGCTGCGGGGGCGCCGGGTGGCCGAGGTCGTCTCGTTCCTCGACGCGCGCCTGCCCGCCTTCGACCTGCCGGATCGGCTGCCGGAAAGTTCGCGCGGACGCGATGAGTTCGCGGTCCGGTCGGGGTTGTAGTCCTGACGGGTTTCACCAGCCACGAAGGGCAGAGCCGACATGCCGAGCAACGAAGAACAGATCCGCGCCCTGGTCGAGCGCTGGGCCGCCGCGGTTCACGACGGGAACCTTGCCGGCGTCCTGGCCGACCATGCCGAGGACCTGGTGATGTTCGACGTGCCGCCGCCGTACGAGGGCGTACGCGGGCTGGACGCCTACCGGGAGATCTGGCCGCCCTTCTTCAGGTGGCAGGCACAGGGCGCGTCGTTCGAGGTCGAGTCGCTGGACGTCGTCGCAGGCGAGGACGTGGCCTTCGCGTACGCGCTCGTGCGCTGCGGCACGGCGGCCGACTTCGCCGCACGTCCGGCGAACCGCCTGCGGGTGACGTTCGGCCTGCGGACGCGGGAGGGCCGGTGGGTCGTCACCCACGAACACCACTCCTTCCCGCTCGCCGATCCCGCCGCCGAGGCGGCTCCGGACGCGGCCGTCGCCGAGGCGGAGGTACGCGGGCTCCACCGGCGCTGGTTCGACGGCACCGCGGCCAAGGATCTCGATGCCCTGATGGAGGCCGTCGCCGACGACGTGGTCTCGTACGAGCACGACCAGCCGCTGCGACACGTCGGCGTGAACGCGGTCCGCGAGATCTGCGCGGCGGGCCTGGCGGCGTCGGGTGACGGATCAGTCGCCTGGGACGTGCCCGACCTGACGATCGTGGTCGACGGCGACCTCGCCGTCGCGTGGGGCCTCAACCACGTCTCGGTACGCCCGAACCTTGGTCCGTCGATCGAGAGCTGGTCCCGGGGCACCCGGGTCTTCCAGCGACGCGACGGGGCCTGGCTGATGACCCACCAGCACCTCTCCTACCCGTACGACCCCTCGACCGGGACGGCGCGGACGGATCTGCGCCCGTAGCGGCGCGAGCACGACGTCGCACACCGAGTCGTCCATCGACGTTCATCCAACAGATCGGCGCGCGTAAGCTCCGCACGGTCGGATCTGGGGAACCTACGGAGGAGGTTCCATGGATCGTCGAACGATGTTGCGGGCCACTGTTGTCGGTGCGGGCGCTGTCGCCCTGCCGTTCACGGCATGGTCGGCCGCGTACGGAGCCCCGGCGCAGAACGCGGCGGGCCCCTACGGTGGGCTCCAGCCCGCCGACGCCAACGGCATCCAATTGCCGGCCGGCTTCACCAGCTCGATCGTCGCGCGGTCCCGTCGGACGGTGCCGGGGACGTCGTACACCTGGCACGACGCTCCGGACGGTGGCGCCGTGTTCCCGAACGGCACCGGCTGGATCTACGTGTCGAACTCCGAGGTGTCAGCCGGGGCGGGCGGCGGTGCCTCACGACTCGTCTTCGACTCCAGCGGTGCCGTGATCGGGGCGTCGCGGATCCTCGCCGGAACCGACAACAACTGCGCCGGCGGGAAGACACCGTGGAACACCTGGCTCTCCTGCGAGGAGGTGTCCCTGGGCCGGGTCTTCGAGACGTACCCCCTCGGCGGGACCGCCGTGGCGCGTCCCGCGATGGGCCGGTTCAAGCACGAGGCCGCAGCGGCCGACCCGGTCCGCCGGGTCGTCTACCTGACCGAGGACGAGACCGACGGCAAGTTCTACCGGTTCGTGCCGGCCACCTGGGGCGACCTCTCCGCCGGAACCCTCCAAGTCTTCCGCGCCGGTACGGCGACCTCCGGCACGTTCACCTGGGCCACGGTGCCCGATCCGGACGGCTCGCCCACCCCGACCCGGCAGCAGGTGTCCGGCGCGAAGACGTTCAACGGCGGCGAGGGCTGTCACTACGCGGACGACACCGTCTGGTTCACCACGAAGGGCGACAACCGCGTCTGGCAGGTCAACCTGGCTTCCGGCACGTACGAGCTCGCCTACGACGACAACCTGGTCAGTCCGGGCACCCCTCCGCTGACCGGGGTCGACAACATCACCGGGTCCACTGCAGGTGACCTGTACGTCGCCGAGGACGGCGGCAACATGGAGATCTGCATGATCACGCCCGACGACAAGATCTCGGTCTTCCTGCGGATCACCGGACAGAGCGGCTCGGAGATCACCGGGCCGGCGTTCACCCCGGCGGGGGACCGGCTGTACTTCTCCTCGCAACGCGGCACGACCGGCTCGTCGTCCGGCGGCATCACCTACTGCGTCACCGGGCCGTTCCGCCGATGACCGGCTCCCGGCCGCGGCCGGCCACCACGGGGCCGGCGTACGGCTGGGTCGGCGCTCCGGTCAGCGCCCCGTGCCACCGGCGGCCGAGGTCGGACGAGCCGTTCTTTCCACTGTCTTACGGGACAGACGCGCTGGCCAACATCCCGGGACCTCGTCCTTCTGCGGGAGCGGCACCGTGTCCGCCGGCTGTGGCGAGGTCATGATCCAATGAAGCGCATGATTCTCCAGCGCATCGCGGCCGGCCTCCTGTTGCTGATCGGGCTTCTGGCGATGGCGGCCACCCACACCTTCCCGTTCCTCGACGACCTCTCCGAACCGGCCGAGTCGGCGGTCGCGATCGGGGGCGCGGCGTGCCTGCTGGCAGGGGTGTGGCTGTGGTGGCGCAAGCCGGTGGACCGGTCGTCCGCGCCGTCGGCCGGCGACGGTGGGAGTCCGTGACGGAGGCGGCAGGGCCGGCGTGCTCGGCGCGCGGTCCCGGCGGCGGCGTCGGATACTGAGCCGATGACCAACCCCGACCTCGATCCCGAGCTGTACCCGCCGATCGACCCGCGTGAGGACGTGCCGGACGACCCCGGCGAGCTCCTCCCGGACACGCCCGGCGAACTGCCCGAGGCGCCGGTCGAGCCGATGCCCGACGACGGGGAGCCCGGGGGCGTACCCGAACCGGCCTGACCGGCCGCCGCCGGGGCACCCATAGATCGACGATGATGGATAATCCTGTGGTGACCGGTGCGCCGACCGCAGGGGAGACCGGATGAGGATCGTCGACGCCCGGGTGATCGTGACCTGCCCCGGCCGCAACTTCGTGACGCTGAAGGTCGTCACCGACGAGGGAGTCACCGGCGTCGGCGACGCCACCCTCAACGGCCGGGAGCTGGCCGTCGCGTCCTACCTGCGGGACCATGTCGTGCCGCTGCTGATCGGGCGCGACCCGGCCCGGATCGAGGACACCTGGCAGTACCTCTACCAGGGGTCGTACTGGCGGCGCGGGCCGGTCACGATGAGCGCCGTCGCCGCCGTGGACACCGCGCTGTGGGACATCAAGGGCAAGGTCGCCGGGCTGCCGGTCTACCAGCTGCTCGGCGGCCGGTCCCGCGAGGGCGTGACCGTGTACGGGCACGCGAACGGCGAGACCGTCGACGAGGTGCTGACCGAGGTAGCCCGCTTCGTCGACCTCGGCTATCGCGCGGTGCGGGTGCAGTGCGGCGTGCCCGGCCTGCCCCGGACGTACGGCGTCAGCGCCGACAAGATGTTCTACGAGCCCGCCGACGCCGCGCTGCCGACCGAGACGACCTGGTCGACCGAGGCCTACCTGGCCCACGTGCCGGGCGTGTTCGCCCGGGTCCGCGAGGAGTTCGGCCCCACCCTCCGCCTGCTGCACGACGTGCACCACAGGCTCACCCCGATCGAGGCGGCGCGGCTCGGCAAGAGCCTGGAGCCGTACGCGCTGACCTGGATGGAGGATCCCGTCCCGGCGGATCTGCAGGAGGGCTTCCGGCTCATCCGCTCGCACACCACCACGCCGATCGCGGTCGGCGAGGTCTTCAGCAGCATCTGGGACGCCGCCCAGCTCATCCGGGAACAGCTCATCGACTACGTCCGCACCACTGTGGTCCACGCAGGTGGGATCACCCACCTGCGACGCATCTTCGACCTCGCCGCGCTGCACCACGTCCGCAGCGGCTCGCACGGCGCCACCGACCTCTCCCCGGTCTGCATGGCCGCCGCGCTGCACCTGGACATCGCCATCCCCAACTTCGGCCTGCAGGAGTACATGCGGCACACCGAGCAGACGGACGAGGTGTTCCCGCACGGCTACCACTACGACGGCGGCTACCTGCATCCGGCCGAGACTCCGGGGCTCGGGGTGGACATCGACGAGCAGGCGGCGGCCCGCTACCCGTACGCGCCGGCCTACCTGCCGGTGAACCGGCTGGCGGACGGCACCGTGCACCCCTGGTGAGCGCGCCGGTTCAGTGGATGCGGCGACCGTGCGCGTCCGGCACCCCGGACTTGCGGAAGAAGTAGGTGTTGATCTGGTCCCGCCACTCGACGGCGCTGCGGAACTGTTCGTCGAGGCGCTCGGCCACCCGGTCGTGGACGGCCCGGTCGACCGCCCCGGCGAGGAGCCGCCACCGCTCCCGCATAGCCGCCACCTCCTCGACCCCGGCGAAGTGCGTGTCGTAGATGTGCTGGATCACGGTGCGGCCGCTGTGCAGCACGTGCCGGTACGGGACGTGATGGAAGAACAGCAGCAGCTCGTCGGGGCAGCGCTCGCGTGACTCGTACACTTCTGCCCACGGCGGCGGGTACTGGCCGGTGAAGCCGGTCCCGGTCGCCCGGGTCCGGTCCACCCCGACGCCGTCACGGTCGGCGAAGTGGTACGTGCCCCACGGCGTGTACTCGTAGCCGTCCACGTCCGGGCCGTAGTGGTGACCGGGCCGCACCATGAACCCGACGCCGAGCGGGGCGGTGTAGCGCTCGTAGGTGCGCCAGGAATCGTCCATGATCGCGTGCATCGTCCGCCGCACCGCTTCCGGATCGCCGGTGCTGACCGGCAGCCACGTCAGCTCGATCCACTCGTCGAGGATCGCGCCGGGATCCAGCAGCGGATCCCAGGCGAGCCGGCCGAAGGCGTACAGGTTCGCCTGGGCCAGCGGGTGCCCGGTCCAGAACCTGTCGTCGCCCACGTTGGACACGGCGACCAGGCCGCCGCCGGTGCCCGCCCGGCCGGCCGCCACGTCGGCGATCGTGCCGCCGGCCTCGCCCCACGGCCGGAACCGCAGCACCTCGCTCCACCAGGGCGCGAGGTAGCAGACGTGCCGCTGCTGGCCGGTGTACTCCTGCGTCGCCTGCACCTCCACCGCCAGCCGGGTCGCAGGCATCGCGGCGAGCACCGGGGACACCGGTTCGCGTGGCTGGAAGTCGATCGGGCCGAACTTCACCTGGAGGATCACGTTGTCGGCGAACCGTCCGTCCAGCGGCGCGAAGTGGTCGTGCGCGGCCCGGGCCCGGTCGGTCGACCGGTCCCGCCAGTCCTGGTGGTGGTCGTAGACGAACGCCCGCCAGCGCACCACGCCTCCGTGCGGGGCGAGCGCCTCGGCGAGCAGGTTCGCGCCGTCGGCGTGGTCGCGCCCGTAGGCGAACGGACCGGGCCGGCCCTCGGAGTCGGCCTTGACCAGATAACCGCCGAAGTCGGGGATCCGCCGGTAGACCTGCCGGGTGGCGGCGGCCCACCAGGCCCGTACCCGCTCGTCCAGCGGATCGGCGGTGGACAGGCCGCCGAGGACCACCGGGGCGGCGAAGGTCACCGACAGATGCACCCGGATGCCGTACGGGCGGAGCACCTCGGCGATCTCCGCGACGTCGCCGAGCCGGTCGGTCAGCAGCCGCGCCTCGGTGTCGTGCACGTTGACGTTGTTCACGCAGATCGCGTTGACGCCGCAGGCGGCGAGCAGGCGGGCGTAGTCGCGGAGCCGGGCGGGCTCGCGCCGGGCGGCGCCGTCGCACCAGAACAGGGAGCCGCCGGCGTAGCCCCGCTCGACCTGGCCCGACACCGGGTGTACGGCCACGTTGTCCCAGTGGTCGAGCATCCGCCGGTCCAGTGCCGGTCGGTGCCGCCGCGCCGGGAGGTCGTCGTCGAAGGCCGCCGCGCCGAGCCGGACCACGTGGAACATCCCGTACAGCAGGCCGGCCGGCGCGTCGGCCAGGACCACTGTCACGCCGTCCACCCGCGCCAGCAGGTACCCCTCGTCGCCGAGGGAGCCGTCACCGGTGCCGTTCACCGCCGGTGTCGCGCCGAGCCGGGCCGTCTCGGCTGCCGCGTTCGGCACCGGGCCGGCGCCGCGCAGGGCCAGCACCAGGTCGGCGTCGACCTGCCACGGCGGACCGTGCCAGAGCCGTCCGCCGTACCGGGTGCAGGCCCGGCTCACCTCGTCGAGGACGGTGTCGACCAGCAGGCCGTCGCCGTGCACCAGCACCCCGCGCGAGCCGAGTTCGCGGAACGCCGCTGGTGGGAGCCAGGCGGCGTGCCAGGCCGACTCGCCGGCGTCGGCGGACGCCCGGCCGGTGACCGGAACGCTCATGCGGTGAACTCCGCCCGGATCTCGTCGATCATGGGGTCGCCGATCCGCAGCAGCGCCAGCACCAGGAGCGCGGCGAGCAGGGCGAGTACCGCCTCGGAGAACACCGCGGTGACGCCGGCGGCGGCGGCCAGCAGCACGACGTTGCCGACTGTGACGCCGGGCTTGCGCGCCACGTAGTAGACGGCGAGCCGGAGCACGTCGCGGGTGCGGAAGGCGAACAGGGAGACGATCACCAGCGCGTTGACCCCGACCAGGACCACCCCCGCCCCGACCACCACCAGCGGCACTGCCCACCAGCCGGGGACGGCGGCGGCGGGCAGGTTCGCCAGGTTGACAGCGATGACGGCCAGCCACAGCAGCGTCGGCGTCCAGACGCGCAGCACGCCCGGCAGGTTGGCCCGGTAGGCCCGGCGGAACGCGGCGGCGGGCCGGAGATCGGTCAGGTCGGGGCGCTGGTGCCGCAGCGTGTACAGCGCGGCCGAGACGGCCGGACCGACCGGCAGCGCGGCGGCGGCGACCAGCGGGAGGTTGCTGCTGTCGCGGTCGAGCAGCACGAGCACGGCCAGGCCGGGCAGCACGCTCACCAGGAGCAGCAGTTCGACCACGAGCAGGGTGTGGACCCTCGCGGCGGCCCGCGACAACGGCCCGTCGCCGAACTCCCGCAGCCCGCCGGTCGCGCCGGTCACCGTCGGTCCCCGGGCGGGTCGAGCAACCTGTCGTCCCACCACGGCGGCGTCTCGTCCACCACCGGCGTCAGCTCGGCGACTGTCACCTCGTGCCGGGTGAGGACGAGGTCGAGGTCGGCCCGCCCGGCCGCGACCGGCACTGCCCGATGGGTACGGGCCGGCTCGGCGGCCTCCCGCAACGCGTCGAGTTGCCGGGGCCGTGGCGAGTGCGGGCTGCCCATCTCGCGCCAGGCCGCGAAGGCGTTGCCGGCGTCCTCGCCCACCGACGAGCGGAGCAGGAACGCCGACGCGGTGCCGGGAGGGCCGATCGGCACCGACAGCGACAGGGTGTGCCGCTCGGGTGCCGGCTCCCGGCCGGTGCCGTCGACGGGGGCCCAGGCCAGCACCGCGATCCGGCCGTCGGGGTGCCGGGTGACGAGGTGGTCCGGTCCGCGGGCGAGCACCTCGTCGCCGAGCCGGGCCATGAACGCGTACAGGTGGTAGGTGGGTTTCTTGATCTGCCGGTGGGTGAGCAGGCCGAAGCCGCCGTGCAGCGGCGCGGTCGGCACCCCCTCCTCCTCGAACACGTCGCTGAAGGTCCAGTAGGAGAAGGAGTCGACCAGGTCCCCGCCGCCGGCCAGCACCGGAGCGAGGTAGGCGGCGTGGAAGGCCGTGTCGTGGATCGGGTTGTCCGGCCGGTAGGAGGAGTTGAACTCGGTGATGTGCACCGGAAGGTCGGCCAGCGCGGTGCCGGCCAGGTGCCGCCGGGGCGCGGCGAACTGCTCCAGCAGGTCCGCGGCCGGGGCGAGGGTCTGCCGGGTGCCGAACGGCAGGTGCCGCGCCGGGCCGGAGGTGTAGGCGTGCCGGCTGACGAAATCGACAGGCACGTCGCGGTCGGTGACGAACTCGGCGAACGGCTTGAGCCACTCGTCGGCGCCGGGGGAGAGGGCCGGCCCGCCGACCTGAAGCGCCGCGTCGACGTCCTTGACGGCGTGCGCCGACACCTCGTACAGGCGGTGGTAGGCGTCCTGGTCGGCGCCGGACCAGAACGCCGTCAGGTTCGGCTCGTTCCACACCTCGACCGGCCAGCCGCGCACCTCGTCGAGGCCGTACCTGTCGACCAGGTGGGCCACCGTGGCGCGGACCAGGTCACCCCATTCGGTGTACGACCGGGGAGGCGTCACGTTGCCCCGCCACCAGAACACCGTCTGGTCGCCGGAGGCGAGCGCCGAGGGCATGAACCCCAGCTCCACGAAGGGCCGAATGCCCAGTGCGAGGTAGGCGTCGACGACCTGGTCGACGTAGGTGAAGGCGTGCCGCACCCGGCGCTCGCCCCGGTAGTCGTACGGGCGGTGCACGCCGACGCCGTCGCTGAGCAGCCCGTGCCCGCGGATGTGCCGGAACCCGATGTCCCGCTGCACCAGCGCCAGCGAGTCCTGATAGTCGCGTCGCAGCGCCAGGTCGAACCGGCCGGTGCCCACGCAGGTACGCCAGGCGTCGGTCAGCCGCCCGACGGGCCGGTCGGGGACGAGGAGCCGCGTCATCCGTGGTTCTTGCGGTACCGGTCGTACGCCTTGTTGACCAGGTCGATGTAGGCCTGCGCGTTCTTGCCCTTCAGCTCCGAGACGTAGGCGTCCCACTCACTCAGCGGCCGCTGGCCGAGGGCGAACTTCAGCGTGTTCTGGGTGACGTGGTCCTTCAGCGCGGTCGCCCACAGCGTCGTCTGCTCCCGCTCGGAGTCGCTGAGCGGCGCGGGCGGCGGAGTCACCCAGGGCGCGGCCTTGCGGGCGTTCATCTCCTTCTGGAACTCCAGCTCCTCGGGCGAGAAGAACGACTGCACCAGGTCGAGCTTGCCGCCGTAGGCGAAGACGCCGTTGTAGAAGCCGAAGTCCTTCTGCAGGTGCTTGGTGCCCTTGGGGTTGAGGCCGATGACGTTGACGTCCGGGGCGAGGCTGCGCTTGCCCGAGCCGTCAGTGGTGTACGTGGTTCCCTCGACGCCCCACTTGGCGAACTCCTGGCCGGCGTCGGAGTACCAGAGCCAGTCGACGAACTGCATCATGGCCACGAAGTTCTTGCCGTCGCGCGCCTTGCTGGAGATCATCACGCCGTTCTCCAGCCGGCTCGCCGGGTTGACGGCTCCGGCCGGCCCGACCGGGAAGAGGATCTTGCCGAGCCGGGCGTTCGGGTTGATCTTCGCGATGTCCGGGCGGTAGTCGTTCACCAGGGTCTGTGCGTTCGTGCTGATCACGAAGGACTTGCCGCTGGCGAGCTTCTGCCGGGCCTGGTCGTCGGTCTGGGTGAACGTCTCCGGGTCGAGCAGCCCTTCGGCGACCAGCTTGTGGAGGTACTCCACCACCTGCCGGTAGCCGTCCGAGGCGCCGGTGAAGACGTACTTCCCGGCCCCTTCGTCCCAGCTCGTCGGCTGGTAGTTCCAGCCGGCGCCGGGCAGGCCGTGCGCGAGGGCCAGCATGTTCAGCAGGTTGCCGGCCGGGTTGGGCTTGCCGAACCGGTCGGAGAACGGGATGACGTCCGGGTGGGCCGCCTTCATCGCCTTGAGCATGGCGTACACCTCGTCCCAGGTGGTCGGGGACGGGATCTTCAACTGCTCCAGCACGTCGGTGCGGACCGCGAGCGTGTAGTCCTGCCAGGGCTTCTCGTGCAGGCCGGGCAGCAGGTAGAACTTGCCGTCCTCCTGCCGGAGCGTGTCCATCTCCGGCTTGAGGTTCCACTTCTCGATCTTGTCCTTGAAGTGCGGCATCAGGTCGAGGTAGTCGCTGACCGGCAGGATGGCGCCGGAGGAGACGTACGAGTTCTCCTGCGGGTGGTAGGTCTTCGGGATGATCATCGGGGCGTCGCCGGAGCCGACCAGCACACTGCGCTTCTGCTCGTAGTCGCTCAGCGGCACGGCGACCGGGTCCAGCTTGACGTTCGTCCGCCCGGCCAGCTCGGTCCAGAACAGCCACTCCGGCTTGAGCGGGTAGTTCGGGTGGTTGTTGTAGAGGATCGAGAACGTGACCGGCGCGGTGGCCTTGAACTGGTCCCCGACACCGTATTTCTCCATCGCGCCGGCGCGGTTGCGATCGAGGTCCTTCTTGTCCGGGGCGTCGTCGCCGCAACCCGCCAGGGAGACGACGGCGGCCGCGCCGGTGGCGAGCAGTACCTGGCGCCGGGACAGCTTGGCCATGAATCTTTCCTTCCGGTGGTGGGGTGGTGGTGCGGGTGGCGGCTATCCCTTCACGGCGCCGAGCATGATCCCGGAGACGAAATAGCGCTGGATGAAGGGATAGACCGCGAGGATCGGCAGGATCGTCAGCACGATGGTCACGGACTGGATGGTGGCGGCGGACTGGACGACGTCGCCGGCACTGCCGAGGCCGCCGCCGGTCTGCGTGGCGTCTGTCGCGCCCGCGATCAGGTTGCGCAGATAGACGGTCACCGGGAGCAGGTCCTGGCGGTCCATGTAGAGGAACGCGGCGAACCAGGAGTTCCAGAACGAGACGGCGTAGAAGAGCACCATCGTGGCGACCATCGCCTTCGACAGCGGCAGCACGATCCGCAGCAGCGTGCCGTACGTGTTCAGCCCGTCGACGGCCGCGGCCTCCTCCAGCTCGACCGGCAGGCTCTCGAAGAACGCCTTCATCACCAGCAGGTTGAACACGTTTATGGCGTTGGGCAGGGCGATCGCCCACACGGTGTTCTTCAGCCCGAGGCTGGTGACCAGGACGTAGTTGGGGATCAGGCCACCGGTGAAGAACATGGTGAACACGGCGATCCCGACCAGCGCGGTTCGGCCCCGCAGGTGCTTCTTCGACAACACGTACGCGTAACAGGTGGTCAGCACGACGGAGATGAGCGTGGCGACCACCGTGTAGAAGACGGTGTTGCGGTAGCTGACCCAGAACGTCGGGTCCGACGTCACCACCCGGTAGGCGGTGAGGTTGAACCCCCGCGGCACGAGGTTCACCTCACCCGCGACGATGTACGCGTTGTCGCTGAGCGAGCGGGCCACGATGGTGAGGAACGGATACAGGGTCACCACCACGACGCCGGTCAGCACGACGGCGTTCACCACCTGGAAGACCCGGTAGCCCCGGCTGGGCCGGGGGCCACGCGGCCGGGCCGCCGGTTCCCGCGTACGGGCCGGGGTACGGGCCCGCGTGCTCACCACAGGCTCGTTCCCACCGTGCGCCGGGAGATCGCGTTCGCCGACAGCACCAGCGTCAGCCCGATCACGGACTCGAACAGGCCGATCGCGGCGGCGTAGCTGAGGTTCCCGGAGACGATGCCCACCCGGTACAGGTAGGTCGAGATCACGTCCGCCGTCGGGTAGGTGAGCGGGTTGTACAGCAGCAGGATCTTCTCGAAGCCGACGGCCATGAAGGTGCCGATGTTGAGGATCAGCAGGGTCACCATCGTCGGCCGGATCCCCGGCAGCGTGACGTGCCAGGTCTGCCGCCACCGGTTGGCGCCGTCGATGCGGGCCGCCTCGTACAGGTCGCCGTCGACCGTGGTGAGCGCGGCGAGGTAGAGGATGGTGCCCCAGCCGACGGTCTGCCAGACCTCGGAGGAGACGTAGATCGTCCGGAACCATCCGGCCTGCTGCATGAACGGGATCGGCTCACCGCCCACGGCGCGCACCATCTGGTTCACCGTGCCGTCCACCGACAGCAACTGGAGGACCGTGGCGGCCACGATCACGATCGACAGGAAGTGCGGCAGGTAGGACACCGACTGGACGAACCGCTTGAGGGCGCGGTTGCGCACCTCGTTGAGCAGCAGCGCCAGCACGATCGGCAGCGGGAAGCAGAACAGCAGGGTCAGCGCGCCCAGCACGAGCGTGTTGGTGAAAACGCTCCAGAAGGTCGGGTCGGTGAAGAACAGCCGGAAGTACCGCAGCCCGGTCCAGTACTCGCCGAAGATGCTGCCGCCCGGCTGGAAGCGCCGGAACGCGATCACGTTGCCGAGCATCGGCAGGTAGCGGAACGTCAGGAAGAACAGCAGCGGCAGGACGGCGAGCGAGTAGAGCTGCCAGTCCCGGCGCAGGGCCCGCCGCCAGGGCGTACGGCGACTGCGCGGGATCGGGGCTGCCAAACTCGTCCTCCCGCCTGACCGTCGCCTGGAACTTTCCGGTAATACGTCGTAAGCCTTTCGGAAATTTATGGGTATCGTTATCAGCGTGTCAAGAGCGTCGATTGATATCTCCCTCGAGCAGCTCCGCCGCTACGCACCGGCCGTTGCCGAGCCCGCCGACTTCGACCGGTTCTGGCGGGCCACCCTCGCCGCCGCCGCGGCCACCCCGGTGCTCGTCGACGTCCGTTGCGAACCCACCGACCTGCGGCTGGTCGACGTGTGGGACGTGACGTTCGCCGGGTTCGACGGCGAACCGGTCCGGGCCTGGTACACCCGTCCCGCGGGCGTACCGGCGCCGCTGCCGGCAGTGGTGGAGTACCCCGGCTACGGGCGCGGCCGGGGCCTGCCGGGCGAGCGGCTCACCTGGCCGGTGGCCGGTTACGCCCACCTGCTGGTGGACAACCGGGGACAGGCCGGCCTGTACAGCCGCGGCGACACCCCGGACCCGCACGACGCGCCCGGTGGGCCCGGCCCCGCCACGCGGGGGATCCTCTCCCCGGACGACTACCACTACCGCCGCCTCATCACCGACGCGGTCCGCGCGATCGACGCCGTCCGCGTCCTGCCCGGGGTGGACCCGGCCCGCGTCGCCGCGGTGGGCAACAGCCAGGGCGGTGGGCTCGCACTCGCGGCGGCGGGCCTCGTGGACGGCCTCGCCGCGCTTCTGGTCACCGCCCCGTTCCTGTGCGACATCCAGCGCGCCATCGAACTGACCGAGGCGTCCCCGTACGGCGAGATCGCCAGCTACCTGGCGGTGCACCGCGAGGCCGAGGAACCGGTCCGGCGCACGCTGTCGTACGTGGACGGCGTCACCTTCGCCCGGCGGGCCACCGCCCCGGCGCACTTCGGGATCGGTCTGCGCGACGAGGTCTGCCCGCCGAGCACCGGCTTCGCCGCGTACAACCAGTACGCCGCCGCCGGATCGACGGTGCCGTTACGGGAGATGCACACGTACCCGTTCAACGGCCACGAGGGCGGGGAGGCCGTCCACGTCCGGCGGCAGCTGCGCTGGCTCGACACGGTGCTCCGCCCCGCCGGGACGGCAGCCGGCTGACGGGCCCACCGGCAGGGCCCGCGACATCTACCATCCCTGATCATGATCTCGACCATGTGGCGGATTCTCACCCGCCAGATCGACCTCAACCCGGCGCAGGACGACGCCGTGCTGCGCGAGGCGTGCACACAGGCGCGGTACGGCTCCGACATCGGACCGGCCCGGAAGGCGCTGATCGCCACCCGCAACGACTACGACCGCCGGGCCCGGTACGTCCGTGTGCTCGCCGAATCGACAGCTCGTGGGCTGGGATCGCGGATCGACCGTACGACCGGCCGGGTCGACACCACGGACGCGTGGACCGACCGCTGGGTGTCGCGCGCGCCCGCCGATCCGGACGCCCAACTCGTCCGTGCCGGTTCCCTGATGGCGCGGGCGTGGGAGGTGCGCGGCGGCGACTGGGCCTCCAACGTCCGTCGGGAGCAGTGGGTCGAGTTCAGCCGCCTGCTGGACCTGGCCCGGCAGGTGAACGATCTCGCGATGCGGCTCGCACCGGACGACCCCACGCCGTGGGCGCACCGGCTGCGCCTCATGATCGACGAGAGTGCGTCACTGGAGGAGGTCGAGGAGACGTGGCGTGAGCTGACCAAGCGGGATCCCCGGCATCACCAGGGCCACGTGCTCCGGCTGACCTACCACTGCCGGAAGTGGAGCGGCTCGCACGAGGCGATGTTCGACTTCGCCCGCTCGGTCGCCGCCACGGCGCCTACCGGCTCACCACTGCTCGTGCTGCCGGTCCGGGCCGCCGCGGAGTGGGCGCTGTGGGAGCAGGATCGCGAACCTCACGGCGGTACCGCCGACGAGATCGGCGAGCGGTGGCGACAGGATCCGGTCATGCAGTCGGAGCTCGACAACGCGCTGAACCGGTGGTTCCACCAGCCGGCGACCCGGCACGCCGACTGGCTCGACGACGCGAACTTCCTGGCGTACGGGCTGGTGCGCACCGGCCGCGACGCCGAGGCCGCGCCGGTGTTCGCCTCGATCGGCCGGTACGCGACAGGCGTTCCGTGGGCCTGGTGGGGCGACGAGCGGTACGACGCCGTCTTCCTCCGAGCCCGTCGCCGCGCCCGCCGCGCCGCCTGACCACGGCGACGCCGTCACGGCCGCATTCGACTCCCATCGGAGGAGCCGTTCTTACCACTCTCTTACGGGACCGCGCTGGGGCGCACGCGCAGCGTTGCGGAACGCGATGCTGAGGTCCGACCACCGATCGGGGAAGAGGGCCACCACATGGGATCACTGGCACGGCACGGGTTGTCGATAGCGACGGTCTCCACTCTGACGGCGGGTGTGCTGCTCCTACCGGTCACGCCGGTCGCGGCCGCGACCCCTTCTACGTGGACGGCGACGATCCCCACGCTGATCCACGAGAGCCGGCTGACCGACGTGGCCGCCGCCGGCCCGAACAACGCCTGGTCCGTGGGCTACCAGGCGTCGACATACACGGGGTACTCGATCGACCAGCCGTACGCCCTGCTGCGGTGGAACGGGCGGACGTGGACGGAACGGCGTCTGCCGCACCAGGCGTATCTGCTGTACAAGGTGGACGCGGCGGGCGCCCGGGACGTCTGGACGGTGGGCTCCCGGCGCCTCGGCGAGTCGTACGCCGGGCACTTCGACGGCGTGACCTGGACGGCGCACGCGCCGTGGCCCGCCCCGGCGGGAACCTCGGAGCTGCTGGACGTGGCCGCGACCGGCGGCGGACGGGCCGTGTTCGTCGGCCACGACGGCGGCCGGCCGCTGGTCGTCGAGGGCGGCACCGGTCAGTTCGGCCGGGTCGCGGTGCCGGGGACGGAGGGAATCAACGGTGTCCTGCGCGGGGTGGCGCGCACCGCGGACGGTGGCGTGTTCGCTGCCGGGGAGCGGTACGTCGCCGACGCGCCCTACCCGGAGCCGATGATCGCGCAGCGCGTCGGCGGGTCGTGGCGGGTGGCGCCGCTGCCGTCGATCCCGAGCGCCCGGCTCACCGGCGTGTGGGCCCGCTCGTCGACCGACGCCTGGGCGGTCGGCACCCAGGACTACGACTCCGCCCCCAAGCCGGTCATCCTGCACTGGGACGGCCGGACGTGGCAGCGGGTGGCCGGACCGGCACCGGCCGGCTGGGCCTACGCGGTCGCGGGCGACGCGAACGGAAACGTCTGGATCAGCGGCACGAACCCGATTCCGCCGTACGTCGAGTACCCGGGCACGCTGCTGCTGCGCTACACCGCCGGGCGCTGGAGCGTCGCGTACGGGCCGAAGGTCGAGGGCAACGATCCGAGCCTGGACGCCCTGGCCAACATCCCGGGGACCTCGTCGTTCTGGGGGAGCGGCACGGTGTCGACAGCCGGGCTCCGCCTCACCGCAGTGATCGAGCGGACCAGGTGAGGGTGGGGGCGTGAGCGCGGCACCGCTCACGCCCCGCCACCCTGGCACCCGGCGGAGGAACTACCGCCCGGGGGTCAGCACCGAGCGCGTCAGCGCGGTCAGCCCGGCATCCCAGCGCTCGTCGGGCCAGTCGCGGAGGTGCTCGACGAGATCGCTGCGCACCGCGGCCAGCAGGGCGTGCGCGAGGAACTCCGCCGACTCGGGGCCCCGGGCCTCGGACACGATGGCGGTCAGTCTCGCGTGCCACTCCTCGTACGACTCGTTGCGATAGGGGCTTCCGCTGCCCGCGTTCTCCAGGGCCAGCGTGAGGACCCGGTTGGCCCGCTTGAACCGGACCAGCTCCCGCAGCAGATGCAGGGCGCGGTCCGCCGGCGAGTCGCCGGGCAGGCTCGTCGCGAGTGACGCCTGGAGCTGTTCGCCGCGTGCGCCGTAGAGGGCGCGGACGAGGCCCAGCCGGTCGCCGAAGTGGCGGAACAGCGTGCCCTTGCCCACGCCGGCGGCAGCGGCGACGTCGTCCATGGAGATCCGGTCGGGGTCGGTCGCCGCCTCGAACAGCCGATCGGCCGCGGCGAGCACCGCCTCCCGATTCCGCGCGGCGTCAGCACGCACTCCTGCCCCCTCTCGCAAACGGACCGTCAGTCCGCTATGGTGAAGCGGACCGGCCGTCCGCTTATCGTAGATCACCGCGGGCGGCCCGCCGACAGGAAGGAACAGCAGTGCCGAGTACCGCCACCGATGTGTTCCACCAGGCCCTGGACCGTCTGCTCGCCAAGGACATGCCGAGCTTCATCGCCCTGTTCGCCGACGACGCCGTCATGGAGTTCCCGTTCGCGCCGGCCGGGCGGCCCAGCCGGGTGGCCGGCCGCGCCGAGCTGCACGACTACCTCATCGACTACCCGCGGACCCTGGACATCCGCGAGATCGCCGACGTCACGGTGCACCAGACCGCCGACCCGGAGGTGATCGTCGCCGAGTTCACCGCCACCGGCGTCGTCGTCGCCACCGGCGAGCCGTACCGCCTGCGCTACATCGCCGTCCTCACCATCAGGGCCGGGCGGATCGTGCGCTACCGCGACTACTGGAACCCCCTGGCCGTGCGGGAACTGTTCGGCGAGGGGGTGCGGGCATGATCCTCGTCGTCGGAGGCACGGGAACGACAGGCCGGCTCGTCGCCGCGAGACTCGCCGCCGCCGGCCGCCGGGCCCGCGTCGCCAGCCGCCGGGCGTCCGCCGAGGGCGTCCGCTTCGATTGGTACGACCGCAGCACGCACGACACGGCGCTGGACGGGGTGACAGGGCTCTACCTGATCGCGCCCCTCGGCGACGCCGACCCGGCGCCGACCATGCTGCCGTTCCTGGACCTGGCCCGCCGCGCCCGGGTACGGCGGGCCGTCCTGCTCAGCTCGTCGGCGATCGAGGCCGGCACGCCGGGACTGGGCGAGGTGCAGGCCCAGCTCGGCGAGATGATCCCCGAGTGGGCGGTGCTGCGACCGTCCTGGTTCATGGAGAACTTCGTCGGCGACCATCCGCACGCCGCGAGTGCCCGGGACCGTGGCGAGATCGTCAGCGCCACCGGCGACGCCCGCGTGGGCTTCGTCGATCCGGCCGACATCGCCGAGGTGGCGGTGCGTGCCCTCACCGACCCGGCGCCCCACGACACCGAGCACGTCATCACCGGTCCCGAGCGGCTGAGCTACGCCGACGTCGCCGCCACGCTCACCGACCTCCTCGGCCGCCCGGTCCGGCACCGCGCGGTCGACGAGGACGCGCTCACCGCGTACCACGAGGCTCACGGCCTCGCGCCCGACTACGCCCGCTTCCTCGCGGGCCTGGACACGGCCGTCGCCGCGGGCTCGGAGGACCGGGTCACGACGACCGTCGCGGACGTGACCGGCCGGCCACCCCGGACGTTCCGGGACTTCTGCCGCGACCGGCCGGCCGGGGCATCTCGGGCCGTGGACGTCTGAGATCGGCCCCGGCCGCCGTCAGGCGGGGCTGGAGGGCTCGGTCCTGCTCGCGTCGGGCGCCTCGTGCGGCGGTGTGCGGCCACGCGTCGACGCGGCCCGGGCGGCCAGGGAACCCAGCAGCCGCAGGTTGTCGTGTGACGGGCTGCCGGGATCGGTGGTGTAGACGAACAGTGTCTGGTCCGGGTCGCCGGGCAGGGCGAGTGCCTCGTAGTGAAGGGTGATCGGCCCGACCGCCGGATGGTTCATCCGCTTCGTGCCGTGCGTGCGTTCGTGCACGTGGCGGCCGTTCCACCAGGTCCGGAACTCCGGGCTCTTGATGCTCAACTCGCCGACCAGCTCGCTGAGCTGCGGATCGTCGGGATTACGCCCGGCGTAGAGACGCAGCGTGCCGACCACGTCGGCGGCCACCGTGGGCCAGTCCAGGAAGGCGTCGCGGGCGCCCGGGTCGAGGAAGACCCACCTGATGTAGGTGCGGTGCCTCGGCGGCAGGAGCGTCCAGTCGGTGAGGAGCGCGCGGGCGAGGGCGTTCGAGGCGAGTACGTCCGTGCGGCGGCCGAGGATGAGCGCGGGGTGTTCGGTCATCGAGGCGAGCAGTTGGTGCATCGCCGGGCGTACCCGTTGGGCCGGCGTCTGCCGGCTGCTGCGCCTCGCCGGCCGCGCGAGGTCGGCGAGGTGGGCGCGGGCGGCGGCATCGAGCTGGAAGACCCGCGCCAGGGCGTCGACGACGGCCGCCGACGGGCTGGCGTGCCGGCCCTGTTCGAGGCGGGTGTAGTAGTCGACGCTCACGCCGGCGAGCATCGCCACCTCCTAGCGGCGCAGCCCGCGGACCCGGCGTCCCTGCGCCGCGGCGGCGATGCCGGCCGCCTCCGGAGTCAGGTCGGCCCGGCACTGACGGAGGAACCGCCCCAGGTCTGAGTGTCCCGCCATGACTCGATGATCCGCCGCGAACGCCGTCCGCGACACCGTCTGGGTGGGTACGCCGTTCCCAGGCAGCGCTGGGCTCGTCCGGCTGTGTTCTCGGCCGTCTGTCGTACCCACGATTGATCTGTGTCCCAGCCCGGGGACACGACGACATCGAGATCGGGAGTTCCCATGCCTTACCCCACCGCAGGTCCGGCCACGTGGTTCGTCACCGGCACGTCCCGCGGCATCGGCCTCGCACTGGTCACGCAGCTGCTGGAGCGGGGCGACAACGTCGCGGCGACGACCCGCTCGGCCGAGCGTCTCGCCGCGGCCCTCGGCCCGGTCGACAGCGAGCGGCTGCTTCCCCTCGAACTCGACCTGACCGACGAGGCGGCGGTGAGGGCGGCAGTCCGGGCCACCACCGACCGTTTCGGCGGGATCGACGTCGTGGTCAACAACGCCGGCTACGGCTTCCTCGGCGCGGTCGAGGAGGCGGGCGACGCCGAGGTCCGGACGATGTTCGAGGTGCAGGTCTTCGGCGTCTGGAACGTGCTCCGCGCGGTCCTGCCCGGCATGCGCGCCGCCCGCAGCGGCCACATCGTCAACGTCTCCTCGATCCTGGGGCTGACCGCCTTCCCCGGCTGGGGCCTCTACTGCTCGGCGAAGTACGCCCTGGAGGGCCTGTCGGACGCGCTCGCGGCCGAGGTCGCGCACCTCGGCATCACTGTCACCGTCGTGGAACCCGGGTACACGCGTACCGACTTCCTGCGCCCCTCGTCGCTCGGCCTGCCGGCGACCACCACCGACGGCTACGAGGCGGTCCGCGAGATGACCGAGGCGCACCTGGCCATGCCCGGCACCCAGCTCGGCGACCCGGTCAAGGCCGCGGCCGCCGTCGTCGAGGTGGCGGTGGGCGGCAAGGCCCCGCTGCACCAGGTGCTCGGCTCCGACTCCTACGACCTGGCCAAGGCCCGCGTGGCGACGTTGCTCGCCGACATCGAAGCAGGCCGCGAACTCGCGCTCACCACTGACGCCGACGGCGCCTGACCGTCTCGCCGACGGGTCGCGCGCTGACGTGCAGCCGGACAGCTCGGCGTCGATCCGGTGTTGTCGGAGGCCGTGGCTATCCTTTCGCGGTGTCGTACGCCGATCTCACTTCCGCGCAGTGGAACGACCTCTCCGACAGCGCCGCCGGCCGGCTGGCGCAGGACATCGCCGGCCGGCACGAGCTGACAGTGGCCGGTGTGGAGAACAGGGCGTACGCGGGCCGGTCGCACCGCACGGCCCTGTTCGACCGCGGCGGGATGCGGTTCGCGCTCGTCCCCGGCGGCCGCCCGGCGCTCGGCTACGACGCGGCCCGGTTCCGTCCCGCGGCGCACCAGACCGCCGACTACGCCGACAGCGCCGCCGAGTTCGGCCTCCCGTCGCTGACCGAGTACGTCGACTCGATGACGTCGCCCGTCCGCGACGTCGACATGCGGGCGATGCTGGTCGCGGTGGACGCCTTCGACCCGTGCGAGGTGCCGCTGGCGCCGGACGACCCGCGCGTGCGCGAGCTGGTCGCGGCGGCCGGGGGCCGGTTCGGCGGGGTGCGCACCTTCCGGTCCGGTGACGGGCTGACCGTGGAGTTCGACCGGACGACCGGGAAGGTGGTGCGCGCCCGGGCGATCCGCGAGGTCTCCTACGACGACGCGATGGCCGGGCTGGCCGACCTCGGCCTGCGCACGACCACTCCGGACGAGTGGGAGTGGGCGTGTGGCGCCGGTGCGGCGACGCTGTTCCGCTGGGGCGACGACTGCCCCGGCGACGGCTACCCGTACGACCACAGGACCGGCCCGCACCGGCAGGAGAACCTCTGGGGTCTGGCGATCGGGCAGGATCCCTACCGGCACGAGGCGACGACCGAGCGCACCGTCGTGTGCGGTGGCGACGGCGGCGGTGCCACCTGCGGCGGCAGCGGCTTCTTCCTGGGCTGGCTCACCCTGGCGACCGCGTACCGCGACGAGGATTTCGGCCGGTGGACCGCCTCCGACGACGGGTACGCCGACGAGATCCTGACCCGGCCCGTCGTCGAGCTGGGCTGAGGCCCGGATGGACGCCAGGACCGGCGAACCCCTCCGCCCGGTGGGCGATGACTGATCGTCCGCTGCTGTTCCTGGACGTCGACGGGACGCTCCTGCCCTTCGGCGGCTCCGCCGGGCCGCCGGAGGACGGTGTCAACCCGCTGCTGGCCGGTCTGGACGCCGGGCACGGCCGCCGGCTCGCCGCGTTGCCGTGCGATCTGGTGTGGGCCACGACCTGGATGCACGATGCCAACGAGGTGCTCGCGCCGCGGCTCGGCCTGCCTCCGCTGCCGGTCGTCGACTGGCCGGACGACGAGGACGACGACGGTCGGCTGCACTGGAAGACGCGGCGACTCGTCGAGTGGGCCGCCGGACGCCGGTTCGTCTGGCTGGACGACGAGATCACCGACGCCGACCGGAGGTGGGTAGCAGGGAATCACGGCGCGCCGGCGCTCATGCACCGCGTCGATGCGCGTCGAGGCCTCACCGACGCGGACCACCAGGCTGTCGCGCGATGGCTGAGGGGATAGGCCTTGTGCCGGCGTCCGCGCGCCCTAAGCGACCCGGTCTCGTGGCAACGCCCGGGTGGGCAGCACCAGGACCTTCCCGTCCTCCTTCTCGACGAGGCCGATCTCGACATCGGGAAGGTCCGACACGGACACGGTCTCCTCGGCCGCGAGCTGACGCAGGCGGCCCGGCCATTCGAGCAGGTTGTTCACCTCGCCCTGGGTCAGCAGGCGATCGGTGAAGCTCTTGGTGGGTGCCCGCAGCCGCAGGTCCGCGAGGGCGCCGAGGAGCGCGTGCAGTTCGTCCTGTAGTTCGTCCACGCTCCGCTGCTCGTCCTGCAGCATGGCGGTGAAGCGGCGGAAACTGAGCTCGGGCGACTTCTGGGCGTGCTCCACGGCTTGCAGCACCGCGACCCGTCGCTTCGTCGCGATGGCCAGTGAAGCCAGCCGGAGCTCGACGCGGAAGGCGCCGTCGGGCTTGTCGATCCCGGGGAAGGCCTTGATGAGGTCGGCGACCTCCACCCCGTCGGAGGAGAACGCCGCGACCTTCGCCCGCCATGCGCCCGCCCTGCGTCGGGCCGCGGCGATGGCGGTGTCGACGGTGTGTACGGCCGCGTCCAGCCCGAGGGAATGTCCCGCCTCACCCTTGTCGAGCAGGAGGGCGGTCGCCCGTTCGACGGCCGCCGTCGCGCCGTGGAGGCGGTCGCGTTCCGCGTCGAGGTTCTCGGCGGTCAGCTCCTCGAGAAGCTCGGTGACCCTTTCCATGGCCTTACGACGCTGCTCTTCGGCGTAGACGCTCGCGGCGGTCGCCACGGCGAGCAGGATGAACGATGCCGCGGCGGTGACGATACCGGCGGTGGTCGCCGCCTTCGCGGTGCCGCTCACCGCCCCCGTGACGCCTGGCCGGGACGCGTCGGCCGCCACCGGTACGAAGGTGGCCTTCTGCACGATGCCCGTCTTGCCGAGGATGTCGCCGTGGATGCCACCCGCGACGGCCTTGGACGGCATGGACCGGACGAGACCGTCACCGAGCTGCGAGGCCACCGACCTCGGCACCACCATGCGGTACAGCGTCTCCGTCGACCCTGCGGCGGCCGTCGCCGCGGACCCGGCATTCGGCGTCTTCAGCAGTCGTCGGAGCTCCATCGCGAGCGGCGACGCGGCGTCGAGGAGTCGTCCCCCTCGGACGTCCGTCATCGGCGGAAGCGGGTACGCCTCCACCGTGACGAGCGGCGTGTCGAGGAAGGCGGCGAGCGCCTGCCGCAGCCCGGCGAGCCGCTCCGGTGACATGCCCTTGTGGTCCACGGGAAGCTCCGCCGCCCGCGAGATCTTCCCGGGCTCCGTCGCCAGGGTCCACACCGGCACCTGCTGATGGTCCGTCACGCCGTTCCGCCGTTCCTAGTCGTGGCGAGCGCCATGAGACTAGCCAGTGCGTCGCTGATCGGCAGACCCGTGTCTGCCACCGGACACGGCCTGTCATGCTCGAAACGATGACCACCGAGCGCCCACGCGGCTCCCGTCTCCCGCGCGTCCTGCTGATCGTCGGCGTCCTCGGGGCGCTCGCTGCCGTCGCGGCGGTCGTGGTGCCGCTGGTGCGGCCGCCCGGCCCGCGACCGGACTTCCAGCTCCCGGTGGCGTGCGGCGAGACGTGGCGGCTGTCCACCTATCCGGGGCACGACGACTACGACGTCGACCTCTTCCCGACCTCGGGGGAGGCTTGGGGGAGGCCGGTGCTCGCCTCCGCCGACGGCACCGTCACCGTCGCGGGGATCAACGGCTCGCTGGGCGGCCGCACCCCGCAGGATCCGGACGGGCCGCGCGGGCGCGGCGGCGGTTACTGGGTGAAGATCGACCACGGTGGCAAGTGGGAGACGCAGTACCTGCACCTGCTCGAACCGCCGTCGGTGCAGGCCGGTCAGCGGGTGGCCCGGGGCGACCAGCTCGGGCGGGTCGGCAGCACCGGGAACTCCGGGGCCCCGCACCTGCACTACGAGCAGCGCCGCGGCTGGGAGAAGGTGGAGGCCCACTTCGACGGCGTGCCCTCCGGGATCACGTCCGACGACCGCGAGTACTCGGTGCGGCTGACGAGCGCGAACTGCGCGCCGCCGCGCCAGTGACCGGGGCGGTCAGCGTCCGTCGGTGGTGGCCCGGGTGCGGCGGGCCTTCCCGATTAGGCCGAGGTGGGTGTGCTCGAACCCCTCGCCCGTCTTGAGGCCGTACCCCAGCGCGCGGTCGACGGCGATGTGGAACGCCCACGCGACGGCCAGGACGCCGAGCCAGTCGATCCGGTCGTCGGACGCGGCCGCCGCCACGGCCACCGCGCCGAGCGCCGCCGGCAGCGCGTACGAGTGCGCCAGGTTGTAGCAGGCGGCACCGAGGCGCGGCCCGCGCAGGTAGCCGAGCATGGACAGGTCGAAGACGAGGAAGAGGGCGAGCAGCGACCACCACGGGTATCCGGCCGCGACGGTCACGACGACGGCGAGGACAGCGACGACGGCGGCCTCGACGCGCTGCGTCGTCACGGGGTTGAGCTGCGGCATCTCCCACCTCGATGTCGGTGCCGGGGCCGGCGCGGAGGCGGCCGGCTCGCGCCGTCGGCCTGCCCGGACAGCGTACGCAGGCGACTGTGGGCCGGTGCGTCGAGGTCATTGACGCACCACGGTGACGCCACGGCCGGTTACCATCCCGAGTCATGGCGAGATACGTCGCTCTGCTGCGCGCGGTGAACATCGGTGGCGCCAGTTCCATGGCGATGGCGGAGCTGAAGGAGGTCTTCGTCTCCTGCGGCTTCGACCAGGTGGCGACCTACATCCAGAGCGGCAACGTGGTGTTCGGCTGCCCGGAGACCGACGAGGCCGCGATCCTGGCCGAGATCGGCCGGGGCATCACGCGGCGGTGGGGCCGGGACGTGCCGGTGCTGCTGCGCAGCCTGGCCGAGCTGGACGCGATGATCGCCGCGAATCCGTACGTCGACGCGCAGACCGATCCGACGAAGCTGCTGGTGACGATGCTCAGCAGCGACCCCGGCGCGGACAAGCAGGCGGCGCTCGCGTCCCCGCCCGGCGAGACCGGGACGCTGACGCTCGTCGGCCGGGACGTGTTCGTGCACGTGCCCGACGGGTACGGGCGCAGCAAGCTCGGCAACGCCTTCGTGGAGAGGAAGACGGGTGTGGTCGGCACGACCCGCAACTGGCGCTCGGTGCTGAAGTTGCGTGAGATGGCGGCGGCCTGACCCGGCGCCGGGCGCGAGGGGCGTCGTCGAGGTGACTGTGCAGTTCCGGGTGCTGGGCCCGCCGGAGGTGGTCCGGAACGGCCGGGTGGTGCCCCTCGGCGGGCCGAAGCAGCAGGCACTGCTGGCCCTGTTCCTGCTGCGCCCGAACCGGTTCGTCGCCGCCGACTGGCTTGTCGACGCACTCTGGGACGGACGGCCGCCGGCCAGCGCCCAGACCACGCTGCGCACCTACGTCGCCGGGCTGCGCCGGGCCGTGGAACCGCAACGCTCCCACCGCGAGCCGGCGCGTGTCCTGCGCAGCCACCCCCGGGGGTACGAGCTGCGGGTGGACGCCGACGCCGTGGACGCGGTCCGGTTCGGCGCCCTGGTGGACCGGGCGGCGGACGCGCTCGCGGGCGGGCGGCCGGAGTCCGCCGAACGGACGTACACCGAGGCGCTGGCGTTGTGGCGTGGTGAGCCGCTGGCGGGCGTGGCCGACCTGGCCGCGGTGCGCCCGGAGGCGGCCCGGCTGGCCGAGCTGCGGGTGAGCGCCGAGGAGGGGCGGCTGACAGCGGCCGTCGCCGCGGGCCGGCACGCGACGCTGCTGCCGGAGCTGCGCCGGTTCGTGGCGGCGCATCCGCTGCGCGAGGGCGCCCGGGCGCAGTTGATGCTGACGCTGTACCGGTCGGGGCGGCAGACCGAGGCGCTCGCCGTCTTCGACGAGGGCCGCCGGATCCTGGCCGACGAGTACGGGATCGACCCGGGGGAGCAGATCCGGGCGGCGCACCGGCTGATCCTGGAGCAGGCCGTACCGCAGGACGCCGGCAGCCCTGCCGACACCGGCGTCCGGGCGGCCGCCGAGACGGCCCCGGAGCGGGACGTCGAGGCGCTGGTGGGGCGGGATGCGGAGCTGGACCGCCTGCGGGGGGCGATGGACTCGGCGACCGGGCAGGGCGGGCGGGTGCTGACGCTGGTGGGGGAGGCCGGCATCGGCAAGACCAGCCTCGCCGCGGCGCTCGGCGCCCGCGCCGCCGCAGCCGGCGTCCCGGTGGTCTGGGGTCGCTGTCCGGACGTCGGGCAGGCGCCGCCGTTCTGGCTGTGGAGCCAGGTGGTACGCGCGCTGCTGGCGCTGCCGCACACCCGCGCCGCCGGGTCGGCGAGCCGGCTGGACGGGTTCGCCGCGGGCGCGCCGAGCGGACCGGCCGACGGTCGCGGACTGGACCCCACGGCGCGGTTCCAGGTGTACGAGGCGGTGGCGGACCTCGTGCACGCGGCGGCCCGGGAACGCGGGCTGCTCGTCGTCCTCGACGACCTGCACGCCGCCGACCCGGACTCGCTGCTGTTGCTGCGGTTCCTCGCCACCGCCCTGCCCGCGTCCCGGGCGCTGGTGGTCGCCACGCTGCGCCCGTACGACGACGATCCGGCCCTGGTGGCGACCGTGGCCGAGCTGGCGCGCGGACGCGGCTTCGGTCAGGTCCGGCTCGCCGGGCTGGACGCCGCGGCGGTCGCCGACCTGGTCCGGGACCGCACCGGCGTGGCGCCGCCGGAGCCGCAGGTGACCCGGCTCGTGACCCGCACCGGCGGGAACCCGTTCTTCCTCACCGAGCTGCTGCGGTCCCGGGCCGGCGCGGGCGCCGACGCGGAGCTGCCGCCGAGCATCCGGGACACGGTACGGCTGCGGCTGGCCGGGCTGCCCGCTGCCACCCGGCGCTGCCTCGACCTGCTCAGCGTCGCCGGACACGACGTGGACCTGGCGGTGCTCGCGGCGGCGCTGCACAGGACGGCCGAGGCTGTCGCCGAGGACCTCGCCCCGGCGTACCCGGCCGCGCTGGTGGTCGAGACCGGGCCGGGTGCGCTCGCGTTCCGCCATCCGCTGATCGCCGAGGTCACCTACGCCGAGCTGGTCCCCCCGCGCCGGGCCGCGCTGCACGCCCGGCTGGCCGCCGCGTACGAGCGGACCGCGGGCGCCGCACCGGCGGAACTGGCCCACCACTACGGCGAGGCGATCGGGCTGGGCCACGGCGAGGACCACCTGCGGTGGTCGCTGCGCGCCGCCGACGACGCCACCCGCCGGGTCGCCTACGAGGACGCCCTGGGCCACCTGGAACGTGCCGCGCTCCGGCTCGCCCCCGCCGCGCGGGTGTCGCCGGACGCGGCGCACACCGAGCTGACCGTCCAGTTGCACCGCGCGGCCCTGCTCCAGATGACTGTGGGCGTCGGCAGCGACGCGGTCGACCGGGTCTGCGCCCGGGCCCGCGAGCTGCTGGCGCTCGTCGGGCCGGACGCGGACATCCGCCACGCGCTGTGGGCGCTCGGTGAGCTGGCCGCCAACCGGGCCGAGTTCGCGATCTGCGCCGACCTCGCCGGGCGGCTCGTCCGGGCGCCCGACGACGGCAGCGGGCTGCTCGCCGTCGCCGGGGAGTACCTGCTGGGCGCGGTCGGCTACTTCACCGGCCGGCAGGCCGACGGCGAGCGGCGGCTCACCGCCGGGATCGAGCGGCTGCGTACCGTCGACCGGGCGCTGCTGCGCCGCGAGGTGGGCCGGCGTCCGGTGCTGGCCTGCCACAACTTCCGGGCGCTCGTACGCTCGATGCGCGGCGATCCGGCCGGTGCGTGGGCGGACATCGCCGCCGCGGAAGCCCTCGCCGATGAACTCGACGACGCGTACGGCCGCGCGAACGCGGCGCTCTACGCGGCCTGGCTGGCGATGCAGGAACACGACGTGGCAGCGGCCGACGCGGCGGGCCGGCGGTGCCGGGACATCGGGCGGGACACCGGTCTGCCGCACATGACCGCTACCGGCGCGTACTTCCTGGAGTGGGCCGCGGCGCGCGGCGGCGACCACGGCCGGCTCGACGCGATGCGCGCCGCCGCCGACGAGTTCTACCGGCCCGGGCTGCGGTCCACCCGGACCATCACGCTGTGCGCGATGGCCGAGGCGTACCTGGCCGCCGGTCGTCCGGAGACCGCGGCGACGCTGGCCGGGGAGGCGCTGGCGGTGGCGGACCGGGTCGGTGAGCGCGTCTTCGTCGCGGAGCTGCACCGGATCCGCGGCGCGGCCCGGCGCGACCGCGCGGAGTGGGACCTCGGCGCGCGGATCGCCGCCGGCCAGGGCGCGGGTCTGCTGCTGCCCCGGTTCGCCGCCTTCTGACCGGCGTGGAGGCCCGCCTCCACGCCGTCTCCACACCCCTTCCACACCGGACTGGTGCCCTGACCGGTGCCGGACGGCGCAGAGTCGTCCGGACCACGTTCCGAAGGGGCACCACGATGGAATCAGTTCAGCCGCCGGCTCACCAGGAGGTCCAGGAGGTCGAGGTCGCCGTCATCGGCTGAGGGCCGGTGGGCGCGCTCACCGCCAACCTGCTCGGCGCCCGCGGCGTCACCACGCTGGTCGTGGAGCGCAGCGCGACGCCGCACGGCCAGCCGCGGGCCTTCTCCTGCGACGACGAGGCGTTGCGCATCTACCAGCAGGCGGGCCTGCTCGACGAGATACGCGACGAGACGATCGCGCCGCCGCTCGTCGAGTACGTGAACGGCGCGGGCCGGGTGTTCGCCCGGATGAGGCTGTCCGAGACGGACTTCGGGTACGGGCACGCGCCGCTGCGCTTCTTCGACCAGCCGCGACTGGAACACACGCTGCGCGCCGGGCTGGACCGCTTCCCGCACGTGCGGCTCGCGCTCGGCACCGAGCTGGTCGGCCTGACCCAGGACGAGGACGGCGTGACGGTGCTGCTGTCCGACGTGGTCACCGGGCAGCGGCGGGCGGTCCGCGCCCGGTACGTGCTCGGCTGCGACGGCGCTCGCAGCGCCACCCGCGCCGCCGTCCGGATCCCGCTGTCCGGGGCGAGCTACGCCGAGCCGTGGCTGGCCGTCTCCGGCGACGTGCCGTCCGACGCGGTACGGGTGCCGGACACCACGTTCGTCTGCGACTGGCGGCGCCCGGCCTTCGTGTCCCCCGGGGCGGCCGGCAGCTACCGGATGGAGTTCATGCTGCGCCCGGGCGAGACCGAGGACGAGATGCGGCGACCGGAGACCATCGCCGCGCTCGTCTCGCCGTATGTCGACCCGGACCGGTTCGCCGTCACCCGGGCGGTGGTCTACACCTTCCACCACCTGGTCGCGCAGCGGTGGCGGGAGGGACGGGTGTTCCTGCTCGGCGACGCCGCCCACCAGATGCCCCCGTTCATGGGCCAGGGCCTGTGCAGCGGCCTGCGCGACGCGGCGAACCTGTCGTGGAAGCTGTCGCTGGTGCTGTCCGGCGCCGCCGACGCCGCCGTGCTCGACACGTACGAGTCCGAGCGGCGTCCGCACACCGTGGAGATGGCGCAGACGAGCGTCCGGCTGGGACGCGTCTTCCTGGCCCGCAACCGGGTCACCGCCGGGGTACGCGACGCCGCGCTGCGGGCGGTCCAGACGATCCCCCGGGTACGGCGGTTCGTGGAACGGTTCGAGTTCAAGCCGGTGCCGGCGTACCGGCGGGGCCTGATGGCCGGCGGGCGGCGCGACGGGGTGGTCGGAACGATGTTCCCCCAGCCGCGGGTCCTCGTTCCGGGCGCGCCCGGGGAGCGTCTGCTCGACGAGGTGCTCGGCGACGGCTTCGCCGTGCTGGGCCGCGCCGGTGTGGCCGACCCGCTCGGCGCGTGGCGACCGGGGCTGCCGGTGCGGTTCGTCGCGGTCCACCCGTCCGGCACGCGGCTCGCCGACCTGCCGGATCCGCCCGCTGGCCCACCGGCGACCGGCGGTCCGGACCGGGTCGACGTCGTGGACGCCGACGGGGTGCTCGGCGGGTGGCTGCGGCGGCACGGCGCCGACCTGGTGGTGCTGCGGCCGGACCGGTTCGTGTTCGCCGTGGTCACGGCCGGTGGCGTCGAGCAGGCCGCACGGGACCTTTCGGCCGCCCTCGGCGTACCGCCGGACGGAGACCGGACCCGGGCGGACACCTCGGGACTCGCGGCGGCCCCGGGCTCGTGACCTGACGTCCGGGAGCAGTGCCTATCATCGCGCACTGTGGACGGTGCGGAGGTCGACCGGTTGACTGTCGACGGGGTGGGTTCGATAGCGCACCTGCTGCCGAGGTCACGCGGTCGGTGCGGCATCTACGAGCTGACCTTCGCCGACGGCGAGCGGTACGTGGGGCAGGCCGTCGACGTGGTGGCCCGGTTCGGCATGCACCGCCAGAAGTGGCACGACATCGTCGAGATCGCCTTCCGGCGCGTACCCCGCGACCGGCTCGACGACGAGGAGCGGGAGCAGATCCGCAGGCGGGAGTCGGCCGGGGTGCGGCTGCGCAACGTCGTGCACACCGCCGGCCGGCTCGGCGCCGCCGAACTGGACCTGATCCTGCCCCCGTCGGAGCAGGAACCCCGGCTGGCCGGCGACGAGCCCTGCCCGATCCCCCTCGCGCTCCGCGAGGGGGACGCCGACCTGCGCCGCCGGACCCCCACCAGTTCGACCGGCTGCGCGCCGACGCCCGGTTCACCGACGGGATGGCCCGCCTGATCGGGGCGTACCTGCGCCTCACGATGCCCGTACCGGAGCAGACCGAGCGCGACTTCTGGACACTGACCGCGCTGCCGGGTACCAACTCCGCCAGCTTCCCGCGCCTGTTCACCGTCTCCGTGCACTCGCTGGAGACGCTGTTCGTCTGCCACGACCGGCGGCGGCCGCAGGATCTGCACATCCGCCTGAACGTCGACGAGGCTGCGGCTCGGTCACAGCTGCGCACCCGGCTCCGGCTGCGCGCGATGGGCGCGGCCCGAGCGCACTACCGGGTCCGGCCGGGCGTGCTGGCGCTGCGGTTCGGATCGGTCGACGCCGCGTACGACGCGCTGACCCGGCCGCGGATCGTCAAGGCGGCCCGCCGGCTCAACCTGGACCTGATGAGGAAGGGACCCGCGCTCAACTGGAAGACCCACTGCCCGGACCTCGTCCGGCACGTGCTGTCCGATTGAGCACGGGAACCGCTCACACCACGTCGGACACCCGGGTCAGGTTGGTGCGCTGCCAGTCGTGGTCGCCGAGCGAACGAGACAGCAACTGGATGTTGCCGTTCGCGGCCGTGTAGGTGATCTGGAGCCGGTCGCCGCCCAGCCACACCGACAGCACGCTGCGCCCCACCGGCGGCATCCCGTCGATCTGCACCCGCTCGGCCTGCCACGCGTCACCGTCCCCGGTCAGCTCCCACAGGCCGCCGTCGAAGTCGGCGAAGACCAGCAGCCAGCCGTCGGGCGCGCCGTCCACGCCGGGCAGCCGCTGCACCGCCGACGCGCTGCACTCGGGCAGGCCGAGTTCCGCGGTCAGCGAGCGGGTGTGCCAGGCGCCGTCGTCGCCGACGCCGTACATCCGGATGTCCTGCCGGTGGTCGAGGCCGAAGACCCGGTGCCGCTCGCCGGCGCGGTGTTCGCCCCAGACCGGCATCATGGTCAGCGGTAGCGGGTTCTCCGCCTGGGTGGCCCAGGTCAGCGAGATCTGCCCCCAGCCCTCGGGGCCCTCCCACAGCATCCGCAGGTGCTCCTCGGCGTCCCGGTAGATGATCACGTCGAGGCCGGTGACGCCGTCGACGTACCCGTAGGGCGTGCCGTCGGCCGCGACCGCGCCCTCCACCGACACGTCCTGCCAGACCCAGCCCTGGCCGGGCGCCTGGGACAGCCGGATCGTCCGGCCGTCCGTGGCGCTGTAGACGACCCGCTGGGTGTCGCCGTTGCGGTAGGCGTGCGGGCCGTACCGCACGGCGGGCGGGCCGCCGCTGTCCTGCGTCAGGTCACCCCACCACCACTGGCCCTGGTCGTACCAGATCTGGTGGACGTGGCCGCCGTCCCCGGCGTAGACGTACGACGGCACGTCGTCGTGGGCGAAGAACGGCGACGGGGCGCTGCCGCGGGCCATCCGGGGCGCGCCCACGTCCGCGGTGAGCCGCGTCCACGTCCACCCGTCGCCCGACGGGTAGTGCACCACGAGGTGCCGCTCGCAGTCGGAGTACGCGACATGATCCACGCCGGGCAGCACCCGGATGCCGACGCCGTCGGTGAACGGCAGCCGCCCGTACATGGCGAACAGGCCGTTGCGGTCGTCGGACTTGGGCACCCGGTACCAGCTCGCGTTGCGGTGCATCACGTTGCCGCTCTTGCCGTGGTTGAGCCCGAACGCGTGGCCGATCTCGTGCGTGGCGACGTGCCGGAAGTCGGGCCCGTGCAGGTCGACGTCGAAGTACCCGTGCGCGTCCCAGTTGATCTTCCGGTTGAAGATGACCGGAAGTTGGCCGCCCGTGTCCGGCCAGCCCGGAGCGGCCCCCCACTTGGTCACCGCGTAGACGGTCCGGAACCAGCCGGTGTCGTGGAACACCGGGTCGTCGCCGACGGAGAAGACGATGTCCGCCTGCGCCGGGTCGAAGACGCGGGTGAACTCGAACGGCTCGTACCAGTTCTCGCCCAGCACCTCGCGCCACACGTCGAACGACACCTGGATCAGCTCGTGCTTCAGCGCGTCGGTGAACTCGTCGCGGGCGTACGGCATCGTCATGTCACCGAGGTGGTACGTCAGGTTCGTGTGCCGGAAGTGGTGTCCCTCCAGGACGAAACTCGCTGCCGCCGGCCGGTCCGGGGTGCCGCAGCCGGGCGCGGTCAGGTGGGCGGCGGTGACCGCGTCGGGCCGCCCGGTCACCGGCAGCTCGTGGAACGTCTGGTACGCCCGGATCGCCGTGCCCAGCCCGGCGGCGGGGGCGAAGCCCGCCTCGGTGAGCAGCGTGGCGACGGCGTCCAGGGGCAGGTCCGCCACGTCCGGACGGATCAGCGACACGGTGCCGTCCGCCACGTCACCCACGTACGCCGTGCCGTCGGCGGTGACCGCCACCGCGTACGGGCCGTGGCCGGTGGTGACCGGATCGAGCGTGCGCGGCGCGTACGGGTTGGTGGTGTCGACGAGCTGGACGCCCTTGTCTGTCGCCAGCCACGCCCGGGACAGTCCCGGCACGGCCGCCAGGTCGCGGACGCCGGCCGCGCTCCCCACCGCGCCGAGCCGCCGGCCGGTGTCCGGGTCGTGCACGCCGACCAGCGGATGCACGGTGCCGCCGCCGAGCGAACCGAGGTAGATCATCCCGTCGTGCGCGACTGCCAGCTCTCCCGGCTGGAGGTGGGCGGGCTCGACCGGCGCCACGGTGAGCGTGCCGTCCGGGCGCAGCACGGCGAGCGCGTCGTCGGCGGGCACGAGGCCTTTGACGTACAGCGCCGCGTAGACGGTGCCGTCCGGGGCCACCGCGAGGCGGTTCGGCGCCGACGGCAGCGACACGAAGCGCCGCCGGGTGGTGTCCGCCAGCTCGATGACCTGCAGGCGTTTGTGCGCCCAGTCGGCGACGTACAGCAGGTCGGCGACCGGGTCCACGGCGATCGCGATCAGCCCGAAGCCGATCGGGATGTCGGTGACCGTCCCGGTGGCCAGGTCGCACCGCGAGACGCTGTAGCTCTGCACCCCCCGGTTCATCACGTACGCCTGCCCGCGTCCGGGGTGCCAGGCCACCGCGCGGGGCTCATGGCCGACCGGCAGGGACGGGCGGACCGGGGCGAGGGTACGGGGGTCGAGGACGTGCAGCCGGCCGGCGCCGGACGCGGGGTAATGGGCGACGAGCAACGCCGTGCCGGTGTCGGTGACGGCGTGCACCGAGCCGGGGTCCCCGGGGGTGCCGAGGGCGACCTGGAGCTGAGGTGGTGGGGTGGGGGCGGGAGTGGTCATGACGTTCTCCACTGGACGTGAGCGCTTCGCGACTCACCGTAGGACTATGTGCCTGACCTGCGGATTCTTCGTCGTTGATCCGGCAGTGTCGATGTGCGGGGCCTTGCCGAGATCCGTTCACGAGCGTAGGAAGAACACCACCGTCCGATGTCGAAGGAGACGCGCGTGCGCACACCCCGACGGCTCCGTCTCGCCGTGTCCGCGCTGGTGACCGCGTCGGCCGTGCTGTTCGGCTCCGGGGCCGCCGCGGCGCCGTCCGCGCCTCCCGCCCCGGCCGGGAACCGGTCCTGCGACCCGATCGACCCGGCGGCCTGCCTGCTGCCGTTCCCCAACGACTACTTCACCGTGCCGGACCGCAGCACGCCGACCGGCAAGCGGGTCCGGTTCGCGGCCTCCGCGATGCCCGCCAACGTGCTCGGTGTGCCGATCGCCCCGGCGGAGTGGAACCGGCAGGACGGGTTCAGCCCCGGCTCGCCGATCCTGGCGCGCGTACCCGGCCTCGACGCCGCGCGGACCCGGATCGCGCCGGTCACCGACGTCGCGCGCTCGCTCGCGCCGGACGCGCCGATCGTGCTGCTCGACGCCCGCACCGGGCGGCGTACGCCGTACTGGGCCGAACTGGACGCGCACGCCGCCGGCAACCCGGACCGGCAGGCGCTGATCATCCGGCCGGCGGTCGCGCTGACCGAGGGCACGAGGTACGTCGTCGGCCTGCGCGGCATGCGCGACGGCGACGGCGCGCTCATCCCGGCGCCGAAGGCGTTCCGCGCGTACGTCACCGGTGCCGGCCTGGACCGGCGTGACCCCCGCGCGCTCCAGATGAAGCGGATCCTCGCCGACCTGACCCGGGCCGGCGTCAAGCGGCACAGCCTCTACCTGGCCTGGGACTTCACCGTCGCCAGCCGGCAGGGGCTGACCGGGCGGATGCTGGCGGTCCGGGACGGCGCGTTCGCCGCGCTCGGCCGCCGCGCGCCATCGTTCACCGTCACCCAGGTCACCGACTACACGCCCGAGCAGGACCCGCTGATCGCCCGGCAGGTCACCGGCACCGTCGCCGTACCGTCCTACCTGACCGGCGACGGCGGGCCGGGCTCCCGGCTGCACTACGGGCCGCCCGGCGGCGACGGCACCCCGCCGACGCCGAGCGCCCTGCCCACACCGTCCGGCACGACGGTGGCGGCCGACTTCGTCTGCAACATTCCGCGCAGCGCGTCCGCCACGAGACCGGCGCACCTCTCGCTCTACGGCCACGGTCTGTTGGGCCGGCCGACCGAGATCAACGCCGGCAACGTCAAGACCATGTCGCAGACGTACGACTTCACCTTCTGCGCGACGAGCTGGATCGGGATGGCCGCCGCCGACGTCCCGTACGTGGCGGGTGCCTTCACCGACCTCAGTGCCTTCCCCGCGGTGGCCGACCGGCTCCAGCAGAGCTTCCTGAACTTCCTGTTCCTGGGCCGGACGATGATCCACCGCAACGGGTTCGCCGCCCACCCGGCGTTCCGCGACGCCGCCGGTCGGCCGCTGATCGACGTGGCCGGCGGGCTGCACTACGACGGCAACAGCCAGGGCGGCATCAACGGCGGCGCGCTCACCGCCATCGCCCAGGACTGGACTCGCTCCGTGCTCGGCGTGCCCGCGATGAACTACTCCACGCTGCTGCAACGCAGCGTCGACTTCGCCCCGTTCCAGACCGTCCTGGACGGCTACTACCCGGACCGCATCGACCAGCAGATCGTCTTCGGCCTGCTGCAGATGCTGTGGGACCGGTCCGAGGCCAACGGGTACGCCCAGCACATGACCGACCGGCCGCTGCCGCGTACCCCGGCGCACCGGGTGCTGATGCACGTGGCCTTCGCCGACCAGCAGGTCTCGACCGTCGCGGCGGAGGTCCAGGCGCGCACCATCGGCGCCCGGCTGCACACCCCGGCGCTCGCCGACGGCTGGTCACCGGACGTGCGGCCGTTCTGGGGCATCGCGCCGATCCGCAGGTACCCGTACGCCGGCTCGGCGATGGTGGTGTGGAACAGCGGTGCCGCGTACGCGCCGCCGCCGACCAACCTCGCGCCCGCCGGACCGGAGTACGGCGAGGACTCGCACGAGTTCCCGCGCGCCCAGCCCGGGGCCCAGCGGCAGAAGGCGGTGTTCCTGCTCACCGGGAAGGTGATCGACGTCTGCGCGGACGGCCCCTGTCCGTGACGCGCCCGGCCGGGCGTGCCGCGCGGCACGCCCGGTCAGTCCGGCGGGGGAGTGTCCCCGCCGAGGTGACCGAGGACCCGGCCGAGCTGGGCGGCGTACGCGTCGAGGAACTCGGGTGAGCCGGCGTCCAGACCGGTCAGCCGGCGGACGACCTGTGGCAGCACCGTCGGCGCCATCGCCGCCGCGAAGAACGTCAGCACCACGTACGCCGGGTCCAGGTCGGCGGACAGCTCGCCCTCGCGCTGCCGGCGGCGTACGTCGTCGACCATCGCCGTGAAGTACGCCTGACTGTCGCTCTCGTCGTCGTCGGCGTCGGTGGTGCCGGCGTCGGCCAGTCCTTCCCAGACGAGCAGCCGCGCCCAGGACCGCTGCGTCGCGCCCAGCCGGACGAAACCGGCGACCACGTCGGCCAGCGGCTGGTCGGGCCGGGCGGCGCCGCTGGTGCTGCGCCAGCGCTGGTGGAGGGCCTGGTAGAGGCCCTCCTTGCCGGCGAAGTAGTAGGAGATGAGCTGCTGGTTGACGCCCGCGCGAGCGGCGATCGCGCCGGTGCGGGCGCCCGCGAAGCCGTATTCGCCGAACTCGACGAGCGCCGCGTCCAGGATGCGCTCGCGCGTTCGTTCGGCGTCGCGTCTGCGCTGATCGCCGCTGGGAGACCGCCGTGACATGCCGAAGATCCTATCAGTGTCACCTGTCTGCCTGATTTATTCAATCAGATGGTTGACATACTGACTCGCGCGAATGACCATCGGGTCATGGAGAACCTGACCGTCATGATCATCGGGGGCGGCGTCGGCGGCCTGTGCCTCGCGCAGGGCCTGCGCCGGGCGGGCGTCGCGGTGACCGTCCACGAACGCACCCGGGCCCGCACCGACTGGTTGCAGGGCTACCGCATCCACATCAACCCCGACGGCGCCCGCGCACTGCGCGCCTGCCTCCCGGCCGCGAACTGGCAGGCGTTCCTGGACACCGTCTCGGTGGACGGGGGCGGCTTCGCGTTCACCACCGAACAGCTCACCGACCTCGTCCGCCTCACCGCCGACGAGATCGCGCCCAGCGGCGACCCCGGTGAACGGCACTACGGCGTCAGCCGGATCAGCCTGCGTGAGGTGCTGCTGTCCGGTCTGGACGACGTGATCCACCTGGGCCGGGAGTTCACGCACTACGAGACGACGGCCGACGGCCGGGTCACCGCGCACTTCACCGACGGCGGCAGCGCCACCGCCGACGTGCTGATCGGCGCCGACGGCGCCAACTCCCGGGTACGCCGGCAGTTGCTGCCGCACGCCCGCCGGATCGACACGGGCGTCGTGGCGATCGCCGGCAAGCGGCGGCTCGACGGCGCGACGCTGCCCCGCGCGCTGACGCACGACACGAACCTGGTGATCCCACGGGACCGGGGGTCGCTGTTCACCGCCGTGTGGCATCCGGACCGGCGGGTCGTCGTACCGGATCGGGACGCGCCGGCGGAGTTCCTGCTGGACAACGCCGCGCCGTTCGTCCTTTGGGGCTACTCCGACGTGGCGGCCGCCTTCCCGGCGGACGTCGAGTCGCTGACCGGGGCGGACCTGCGGCGACTGGTGCTGGCCCGCATCGACGGCTGGGCGCAGGCCCTGCGGGACCTGATCGACGGCTCCGATCCGCTGACCGTGAACGCCCTGCGGCTCCGCAGCGCCACGCCGGTCGACGCCTGGCCGACCACGTCGGTGACGCTGCTCGGCGACGCCATCCACAACATGACGCCGATGGCCGGCATCGGCGCCAACACCGCGCTGCGTGACGCCGAACTGCTGTGTCACCGCCTCACCGAGGTCGCCGCCGGTGGCTCCGCGCTGCTGTCGGCGCTGCGGGACTACGAGCGGCGGATGCTCGACTACGGGTTCGCCGCGGTACGGCAGTCGCTGCGCAACGCCCGCCAGGCCGGGTCGGACAGCCGCCTCGGCCGGGCCGCCTTCCGCACGATGATGCGCCTCGCCGGCGCGGTGCCACCGATGCGCCGCCGGATGGCCGCGCAACTCGGCCGGTGATGCCGCCGCCGGGTGCGAGGGATCGCGGTCACGCTCCCGTGTAGGCGAACGCGGCCCAGTACCTGGGATCGACGTAGGGGCGGTCGCCGGCCTCGCCGGCCGGGTCGGCATCGGGCAGCACGGCGGCCAGATCGGTCCGCGTGGCGGTACGGAGCCACAGCTGGGCACGGTTGAGCGCGACCGCGGGCTCGCAACCCTCCTGGCGCCACAGGCGATAGAACATGATCATCAGATATGTGGTGGCGAGATCGTCGACAGACCACGCGGTCGCGATCACCCCGGCGAACCCGATCTGGACCAAGGCGGACGGCAGCCCGACCGCCTCGTTGGGCAGGGCTGATCCACTGCGGTTGGTCTGGCAGGCGGACAGGACCGCCAGACGGCGGCGGCTCGGCTTCAAGGTCCGGCGTAGCTCCTGGAGCGTGACCTGCCGGTCCGCGAAGTACAGCCTGCTGTCCATGATCGAATCACTGTCGACGCTGCCGTGGCAGGCGATGTGCCACACGGTGTGTTCGTCAGCTGCGGCGTGGAACTCCGCCCACGTGCAGCCGTGCCGTGGCCATGTCGGTCTGCCGTTCCAATGGCGGGTGATCTCGGCGGTCTCCCGGCCCACATACCGGAGGTGTTCGCCTGCGCTCGTGCCGTGCCCGTCGGGCACGTCGATGGCGAGCAGTGTCTGCTCCGGGCCGGCGAGTTGTCGGACCGTGCTGCGGCATCGTCGTAAGCTCCGGACGTTCGGCGCGTACCGGATCGCGGAGAACTGTCCGACGTGACGCCACTCGGTGTCCTCGTCACCAGTGATGCCGGGCACGCCGGCGGCATGCAGCGGCAGGAGGCTGAGGAGGCCGACGGGCACCAGCGTGACCACCTCTCCCCTCGCGCTCCACAGGACGACGTCCCTCAGCCCTGCCTCCCAGAGCGTGCGAAGCGCCCCGGCCGTCCGGTCGACGCTTCTGGCTTCGAGCGGTTCGATGTCGCGGAGCCCGGGCAGGAGTGGGCTCGTCCGCAGAGCGACGGTGCGCCCGAATGCCGTCCCGTCCCCGGCGGCCACGTTGCGGACCAGTTCGGCGACCGTGGCGCGGTCCAGTTTGGGGAGGTCGACGTACTGCGGGTCGTGCCGTGCGGCGACCACGAGCGCGTACCCGCCGGCCTTCGCGGCGCCGAGGTAGACCAAGGCGCCGTCGTCGGTCTCGGCGGCGATGGTGTCGTAGTCGGCGAAAAGGGCGAGCGGGTCTGCTCCGGTCACCGCCGCGACGCGCCCGGCGACGTCACGGAGGTGCGACCACGACTGCCGTAGATCGGGGGACGAGAGACGCGTGCGATCGTCGAAGTCCTCGACGGCATGCGTGTACTCCTCCGCGAGCTCCGCCCGGCCGGCCGCTCGGAGGCGCTGGAGCACCGCCGCGTCGTCCCGGCCGATCACCTCGGTCAGTCCCACCGCCCGGCCGGTCTCCAGCGCGAGCACCGCCTCCCGGTAGCGTCCGGTGCGGGCCAGCCAGTATCCGGCCTCCTCGGCGTACTCCTGCGCGGCGGCGAGGACCCGTTGCTTCGCGCGTGCGCCGTACCGCGTGACAGCGTCCTGGGAGGCCAGATCCACCAGGTGCTGGTACGCCTCGGCGGCGTACTCGGGATCACCGGTGCCGACAGCCCACTCCGCCCATGCCACCGCCAGGCGGGCCCGCGCCGCAATGGTCCCGGAGACATGCATGGACTCGCGCCACGCCCGGTGCCGGTGCTCGTCCTTCGTAGTGTCGGCCAGCGCGTCCAGGGCGGACAACGCCTCTTGGAGCAGTTGGCGATCGTCGGCGTCAGGGTGGTGCCAGGGGCGGCGCCGGCCATTGATCAGGCGCACCGCTTCGCGTATGTCGCCGTCGGCGGACGGAGCCGCGGACGACAGGGCCCGCCGCAGCAGCAGTCTGGCCAGAGCGGTGTCTGCGGCAGTGGTACGGCGCCACGGACGCAAGCCGGCGGCGCGGCCTGACCGGCACCATCCGATGCCCTCGTCGAGTCGATGCGGACGGCAGCCCGCCACGACCAGTCCGAGCGTGGCGAGGATCTGTGGCCGCAATGCCCGGGAGAGCCTGTCCTCGGCCTGCGCGCCGATCGTCAGTTCCGCGACTGCCGCATCGAGGTCCCCGGTCAGTACGTTGCGTCGGCCCCGCAGCAGACGTACGAGACCGGTGCTGGAACCGGCGAGGTCGAGCCGGTCGATCAACTGATCGAGCGGCGCGGTGTCGCCGTGGGTCTCCGCCGTGGCAATGGCTGCTTCGGCGACAGCGAGGACGTGGTTCTCGTCGGTCAGGGCTTCGGCGGCGAGGTGCGCCGTGTCTCCCGTTGTCGCGTGCCTCGAGCGGAAGACACGCGGTGCCAGGACGGGCGGCATGCCCTCCACGAGTGCGGAGGCCGATGACCTGTTCCGTTCGAGAGCGGCACGAGTGTCGTGCAGTGCCCGCATCTCGGCGATGCGCCGAAGGTCGCGGTGATGGTCGTTCATCAGGACGCCGGAGATGCGGTCCGCGACGTCGCGTAGCGCGGTGAGCAGTGCGTTCTCCTGCGGGTGGCCGAGCGAGGATTCGCGCTTCAACACCGTCAGGCACATGGATACGTAGCCGCGAGCCGCCGTCCGCGTGCTGTTGTCCTCGTCCACGTTCCGGGTGTCGATGAACGGATGAAGGCTCAGCAGGTCATGTATCGCGAGGTCGAGGTCGTCGAACACGCTGGCGACCAGGACCAGCTCGTGCAGACTCCACAACGTGCGGTTGAAGCCCTCGGTGCTCTGCCAGCGCGGCGGCCGGGCCTGACGGTGCGCCAGCCACGCCCGGCGGGCGGCGGCCGGGTCACCTCGTAGGTGCGCGTCCTTGTACGCCCAGACATGCCGCTCGACCTCGGCCGTCCACCGTTGGGTGTCGTCCGAGCCGTTCAGGTCGTGCCTGATCCGATGTCCCCTGGCTTCGTGCGCCCACGGCTCCTCGAAGGTGGGGTCGGTCGCCCTTCCGCACAACGGACACGGGTGCGGCCACGACCGGGGCGCCGGTGTGTCACCGGTCCCGCAGCCGTCGTTGCGGCACTCCCAACCTCGTACCTCCGCCTCGGGTGGCGCCAGGTATCCGTAGGAGGTACGTGGCGGGCGTCGAACCAACGCGGCAACCGTCCTCTTCGCGTCGCCGGCACCGACTGCCGGTCCTCATCGGTCTGCTGACGGACAGCTGTCCGTCAGCACCGGGCATGGCATTCTTCCGACGACCGCCCAGCTCGCCGTTTCCGGACGACATGGTGCGGTGGCTCGATCTCTTCGGCCGGTACTCGTTCGACGTGCACGGCAGCGGCATCGACGACAGCGGCATGTGGGACCGCTTCGGATCGCTGTACGAGTACGCGACCAGCGACCGGGAGGGCTTCCTGGCCGCCCTGGGCGATCTCGTCGCCGACGACGAGGGCGGTTTCGCGACCTTCGGTGCGGCCCGGCTCGTCTGGGAGATGTTCAGCGGGGACGCGCTGACGATTCCCGCGGCGTTGCCGCTGATCGACGCGGGCATCGCCTTCAAGGCCTCCCGAGGGCTTCCGGTCTTCCTGCTCACCGGTTACGAGCAGCAACGGCTCCAGCAGATCCGCGCACAGCGCGGCTGAATCCGTAGTCGGCGACGACGTCATCCGATCGCAAGGAGGAAATGAAAACCGTGGAAGGTCTAGTCTGCTTCGGCATCGTGGCCGCACTGATCGGCTTCTTCGTGTGGCAGTTCATCGAGACGCGGAAGGCCGTCGCTACCACGGTCGTCGACACGACGTGCGATCCCGCCCAGGCGGTCGAGGTCGTACGAGAGGCGTTCGGCGGCCCCCGCAGCGTGCTGTGGACCGGCACGAGCGGTCCGGGAATGATCAATATGCGGCGACGTGGGATGCGGGGTGGTATCACGATGTCGATCGACATCGAACCACACCCGGGCGGGGGTTGCCGGGTGGAGATGTGGGCGTCGAGAACGGTCGAGTACCTGGGGATCCTGGTGAACTTCGCCGGTGTCGTAAACCGGCGGAAGACCGTGATCGGGCGGCTGCTGGCCGATGCGGAGAGCACGGGGGCGACGGGCAGCGTAGGACGGTGACACCGGAGCGGTAGGTCCCGCTCATTCGCGGAGGGCTGTAGGCCCTCCGCGAATGAGCGCCTACTCGACCGGAGCACCCGGCTGGTGCACCACCGCCGTGCATCGGGACCCGCGATGCTAGCCTGCCCGTCTGGTATGGACAGTCTTCTCGACCGGGTTCAAGAGTGGATCGATGACGGATGGTTCGGGCGCCCGGCGTCCGCGGCACCACGCAGCGTCCGGGGCCACTCCCGTGACCGGCACCCGAGGTGGTCGCGGGTGACCCGGTCCGTACGGGCAGCCGCCCGGGCCGCGCTCGCCGCCGTCGTCGCGTCGGCGGTGCTCGCGCTGACGCCCCTCCCGGCGTCGGCGGCCCGCCCCGGCGGTGAGCCGGTCAAGTTCTACACCGTCGAGGCGGCCCACCAGGGCGAGCCGGAGAACCTCACCGAGATCGCGGAGCGGTTCCTCGGGGACGGCGCGCGGGCGGCGGAACTGTTCGCGCTCAACAGCGGGCGGATCCAGCCGGACGGCGGCACCCTCACCGACGGTGTTCGGCTCCGGGCCGGGTGGGTGCTCGTGCTGCCGTGGGACGCGTACGGCAGCGAGGTCCGCCAGGGCGTCCCGCCGGCCCCTAAGTCGGCGCCGGGCACGTCCACGCCGGACGAAAGGCAGCGCACCGCCGACGGTGACGCGGTCGCCCGCCCGCCGAAGGGGTGCCGCACCGTCGCGACGTCGCGCGCCACGTCATCGTGGGCCGGTCCGCGCGTCGCCGCCGACCGGGCGTGGGCGCACAGCCGGGGCCGGGACCAGCTCGTGGCAGTCGTCGACTCCGGTGTCGCCGGCGGCCTGGCCCCGCTCGCCGGCCGGGTGACGACGGGCGTCGACCGGGCGACCGGCGGCGCCCGCGGTGACACCGACTGTCTGGGCACCGGTACGGCGATGGCCGGGCTGATCGTGGCGCAGCCGGTGAAGGGGTCGGCGGTGGCCGGCGTCGCGCCCGACGCGGCGGTCATGCCGGTCCGGGTGGCGGGCAGGACTGCCGGCGCCTCGGCCGCGGCCAGCGCGGCGGGCATCCGGGCGGCGGTCGGCTCCGGCGCCTCCGTCATCGCGCTCGGGCCGCAGGTGGACCTCGGGCAGGCCGAGGTGGTGACCGCCGTCAACGAGGCGGTCGACGCGGGCGTGGTGGTCGTGGTCGGCGCCGCCGGCGAGCAGGAGCCGGCGGATCCGGACGTGCCGCTGCACGAGGCGGTGCTGCGCGTGGGCGGGATCGGGCCGGACGGGGGTACCACCGGCAGCTACCGGTCCGGGGGCGTGGACGTGGTCGCGCCGGCCGTCGACGTGACGAGCCTCGGCATCACCGGCACCCGGCCGGTGACCGGCTCCGGCACGCACCACGCAGTCGCGTACGTGGCGGGGCAGGCGGCGCTGATCCGGTCGGCGTACCCGGACCTCGACCCGGCGCAGGTCCGCAACCGGGTGCTGAGGACGGCGAAGACCACCGGCGGCGTCGCGCCGGAGATCGACCTGACCGCCTCCGTCACCGCCGTGCTGCCCGAGGAGGCGCCCCGGGCGCAGGCGGCCGAGCAGGCGTCCGGCTCCACGGCTGGGATCGGCCGCCGGGCGGCGTTGCTGGCGCTCGCGGGGCTGGCGGCGCTCGCCGCCGTCCTGCTGGGCCTGCGCGCGCGCCGCCGGGCGGGAGCGGGCGACGATGCCGGATCATCCGCGGCGGCACCGGGCGCCACGACTGCCGGGTCCGCAGGCGCGGTCCCGGTGGAACCCCCCGTGACCCGTGTGGATCCAGCAGTCCCCGAGGCGGCGCTCGCCGAGCAGGCCGGCCCCGACCGGGCCTACGCCGCCCCGGCATCCGCCCGGCCGATCGTCGCCGCTGCCGAGTACACCGGGCCCGCCGACACCGGGTCGACCGCCGGCGCCGTGCCGGCTGACCCCGCCCCCGAGGACACCGTTCCGGGCGACACCGGGCCGGCCGTGACGGCGGCGGTGGCGGAGCTGAGCCGCGACCCTGCGCTGCGTCACCTGGCCGCCGACGAGGCGGGGATGGCGTACCTGGCGGAGACCCGGCCGGAGGCGCGCGAGAAGGCGCTCATCGGCCTGGTGCCGGGCATGGACGACGAGACGGTCGCCGCGCTGCCGGCGATGGTGACGGCGCTGCCCGGCACCGACGAGCAGGAACAGTCGCTCACCGGTGTCCTGGTGGACGTCCGGCGTCACCTGCGCGGCGACCCGCTCGCGCTGGACCGGGCGCTGGTGCGGGCCGGGAAGGTCCGGTGGCAGTCCCAGTACGAGCTGGCCGAGCACGTGGCGTCGTACGCGCGGCAGTATCCGGAGCTGGCGCGGCTCGCCACCGCCATCGCCGAGACCCGCTGGTCGAGCGGCGCCCAGGAACCGGCGCGGGGCACCTGACCAGACCGGCCGGTCAGAGCACCACCAGTTCCTGGGCCAGCATGTCGGTCCACGTGCGCCGGGTGAAGTTGCAGCCGGTGTGCGCCACGAACTCCTCCAGGGTGCGTACCGGCCCGATGCCGAGCCGGTCCACCGGCGGCGTGTGCAGCATGTAGAGCACCCGGCGGCGGCTCAGCTCCTCGTAGCGGGCCCAGTCGGCCTCGACGTGGTCGCTCCAGTGCCGCGGCCTGTCCTGCCGGATGTAGTAGTGCCAGGTCAGCACCTCGGTGGGGTGGAACAGGTCGTAGCCCCACGTGAAGGCGCGCAGAGCCAGGGTGATCTCCTCGCCGTGGAAGTAGATGCCCGGGTCGTAGGGGACCTCGGTGACGAACGACCCGGGTGCGAAGAGGAACCCGGCGGCCAGGAACAGCGCCGGCTTGGGCGGTACGCCGGGCGCGGCCCCCTCGATCAGGCGCTGACCGAAGACCGGTACGCCGACGTTCGTCCAGTCGCTGACGACGATCTCGGCGGGCGCGCCCGCGCCGGTGAACTCCTGATCGGGCTCGTAGCTCGGCGGGTACGCGGTCAGGACCGGCTTCGCCGCTCCGGTCTCCCGCGCCATCCGGATCATCCGCACGTCCCAGTCCGGCGCGAACCGGGTGTGGCTGTCCACCTGCAACAGCCAGTCCTCGCCGCGGTACTGCTGGAACGTCCTGTCCCGAGCCCAGCAGGCGCCGCGGCTGTCCCGGGCGTCGTACTCCTGCACGTCCACCTGCGGCAGGCCCCGGATGGCGGAGATGTCCTCGTCGCCGAGGTGCTGCCAGCACACCGCGATGCGGACGTCCTCCGGGTGCGCGGCCTTGGCCAGGCAGTCCAGCACCGTCGGCACCAGTTCCCGGTCCCGGTACGACGCGATCGCCACGAAGATGGTCACGCGTGGGCCTCCGCCGGGACGAGGGCGTACGACTGGAACAGCAGCGCCAGCGCGCGGTGCTCGTCGGCGGGGTCGGTGGCCGGCAGCAGGTCGCCGCGCGACCGGATGTGGGCCAGCAGGTTCGGCTCGGGCGCCAGCCCGTACGCCTGGAGGTAGTAGGCGACGGACTCGGGCCAGAGCCAGCGCCCGTCGGTGCGGTAGGTCATCGGCACGACCAGGCCGCGTGCGGGCTCCACCACGTCGGGCCCGCGTGCGGTGGTGGCGAGCACCGGCGTGCCCGCCTCCAGGTACGCCGCCGCGCGTGCGAGGTCGGTGCCGGACAACCGCTCCCGGTCCGGCGCGAAGCGCGCGCCGTCGTCGTCCACCTCGTCGAAGACGCGGGCGATCCGCAAGGGTTCGGTGTCCCGGTCGGCCCAGAGCAGCGCGCCGGACCGGCGGGCCGCGGCCGCGTACGCCGGGAGCTTGTCGCCGGGGCGGTACACCTCGACCAGCGGCGCCGAGATCCCGGCCCCGGCCAGCGCCCGCATCACTGTCGCCGCCGTCGCGGCCTGCGGGCCGGCGGTCTCCAGCACGTACACCGGCGCGGGCGGGATCGCCGCGGCGGCCCACTCCGGGGCGATCCGCCATCCGCGCCACAGCGCCACCGCGCCGGGCTGCTGCCGGACCGCCGCGACCGCGACCCGGTCGGTGTCGTCCATCAGGCCGTCGCGGCCGGTGAGGTCGGCCGGCGGCGGCACCCGCCCGCCGAAGACACGCGGATTCGGTACGGCCGACGCGAACGTGAACGGCAGGTCGACAGGTCCGGGCGGCTCGGGAAGGCACACCGTGCCGGTGTCGGCGAGCCGGAGCCGCGCCTCGGCGAGCGTGGCGTCCGGCACCCGGCCGCCGAGGTGCAGCAGCGCGGTGTGCAGCTCGTCCTGCTCCGTCATTCCCGGCCTCCTCGCGTCCTCGTCGGCGGGCGCATTCGACCACGGCGGCAGCCGGGAGCGCCGGGCCGCGCGCGGGCTCGTGCCCGAGAAACACCGCGACCGGGGCCGTTCGTGCATCCGGTCAGAGCGCGCCCGCGCGTACCAGGGCGGCGAGCGCCCGGTGGACGGCGACCGCGCCGGCCGGTTCCGGTGGGTCGGCCCGGCAGCGCCGCAGGTGCCGCAGCAGGCCCTCGTCGGCCATCGCGCCCTCGTCGAGCAGCCGGTCGGCCACGTCGGCCGGCCAGACCCAGGCGCCGTCGGTGCGCAGGTGCGCGGTCAGGGCGGGCGCCGACCGCAGGTGGGTGACGAACGCGGCGACCTCGTCGTCGTCGACCGGCAGCCGGGCGTCCCCGCCGGCGGCCAGGCGTACCTCGCCGGGCGGCTGCGGGGCCCAGATCAGCGCGGACCGGGACCGGGCCGTCCACTGGTACGCGGGCAGCGGCAGATCGGGCCGGTACACCTCGACCGGCGCGTCGTGCCCGGCGTCGGAGAGCGCCCGCTGTGCCCGGTCGGCGACGGCGGGCAGCTCGTCGTCGGGCACCGTGGCTTCGACCAGGTAGACGCGCACGGCGTCGACGGTGCCGTCCGGCTCCCGGGTGATCCGCCAGCAGCGCCACACCCCGGTGGTGCGGACCGGGTCCAGCACGTCGAGCAGCACCAGGTCGAGGCCGTCCACGGTGCCGCCGGCGGTCTCGTCCACCACCGGTGGCCCGGCCGTCGCGTACAGCGGCAGGTCGACCGGCGGGAACGGGACGAACACGGCCACCGGATCGGCGTCCACCTCCTCGTCCGCCGCCGGGCCGGGCAGCGGCGTCTGCGGGGGCAGCAGCCTGGCGAGCGCCGTGATCTCCGCCGCGGACTGCGGGAACGCGCCCAGCAACCCGGCCGCGCAGGCGCCGTGGTCGCCACGGGCGAGCAGGGTACGCAGGCCGGCGAGGTCGTCGTCCGGGATCCGGCCGGCGGCGCGCAGGCAGAACAGGTGCAGAAGGCCGGTCATCGCGTCGCCGCCGTCTCGCGCAGGAACGCGGCGGCCAGCCGGGCGGGCGCCGGGCCGCCGGGGTTGACGAGCACGTCACGGTCACCGGCCACGGCGGCCAGTCCCGCCAGGTCGAGCAGCCGCCACCCGGGCGCGGGCACCGGTTCCCGGTGGGGTTCGCCGGTCGCGACCACCACGCACCGCTCGTCGTCCGGGGCGTGGACGACGAGCGGCCGCCCGTCGCCGTTCACCGCCAGGTGCAGGGTGGACGCGCGTAGCACCGCCCGCAGGTGTGCCGGCCGCACCGCACCGGCGGCCGCGATCAGGCGCAGCACGGCGTCGAGCGGGTCGGCGGGGGAGTCCGGGAAGTGCCGGCGGTAGTCCGGGTTGCCCCGGAACTCGCCCACCTCGCCGTCCTCGCCGACCTGCCACACCCCGAGGACCGCCTCGAACGGCGGCTCGTCGTCGCCTGCCGGCCACTCCGGGTCGAGCAGGAACACGAACTCGTCGTCGCTCATCCGCCGGTGTCCTCGTCCGCGTACCGGAGCGCGTGCCAGACGAGCGCGGCGGCCAGCCGTACCGGCTCGGTGCCGTCCGGGTCGACCAGGACGTCGATGCCGTCCGGCAGCAGTTCGGCCAGCTCGACCGCCTCGACCCGGCGCCACTCGGGCGCGAAGGTACGCGCGCGCTCCTCGGCCGTGGTCGCCACCGCCACGCACGGCTCGTCGTCGAAGGAACGGACGACGAGCGGACGACCGTCGCCGTTCATCGCGAGGTCGAGCCGGGCGACGCGCAGCGCGGACTGCACCTGCTCGATCGTGGCGTCACCGCGCATCATCCGGCGCAGCAGCACGCCGAGCGGCTCGGCGCTGTCGGTCATGGTTCCTCCAGGTGGCGGCGGCCCGCCGCGAGGGTCACGGCGGGCCGTCCGTCCGGGGCTCAGGCGAACGGGTCCGGTGCGGCCGGGACCGGCACCGCCGGCAGCCCTTCCCGCGCGGCGTACTCGTTGAGCCAGCGCTCCAGCGGCGGACCGGACGGCGCCACCCACGGCTCGGCGCCGTTCTTCGGTACGACCAGCGGTCCCACCGCGAGCGCGTCCAGAATGCTGCCGGTCTCGGTGGCCCGGACCGTGTTGAACGGGTACACCCAGCACCACTCGTACTCGGCCGGGGCGTCCGGGGCGAGCAGCGTCAGCGGCTGCTCCGGGTTCTCCAGCCCGCGCAGCGCGGCCTGCGCCCGGTTGCGGGCGTCGTCGGCGTTCATCGGGTAGTCCTTGTCTGTCGATGGTGGTCGGACGGTGCCCGCCCCGGCCGCCGTGACGGCCGGGGCGGGCGGCGGGTTACCGCCGGGGTACCGGCGCGGGGCGAGGTTCCGGCAGGGAACCGCCGGACGAGGTGGACACCGCCGCGTCGTACGCGAAGCGCGTCACCGACTCGCCGGTGCGCCGTTCCACCACCCGGCCGAGCAGGTCGTACGCGTAGTGCGTGACCTCGTCGGCCGCGTCGGTGTGCTCGACGAGCTGCCCGGCGGCGTCGTAGACGTACCGCTGGGTGCGGCCGTCGAAGTCGGTCTCGGACACCATCCGGCCGTTCGGGTCGTACGTGTAGCTCCACGTCGCGCCCGCCGGGTTGGTGACCCGGACCAGCCGCAGCTCGGTGTCGTACGCGTACTCGGTGCGGTTGCCCTCGTCGTCGATCTCGGCAGTGACCAGGTCGAACGCGCCGTACTCGCGGATCGTCCGGCGGCCGGTGGCGTCGACCCACTCGACCAGGTTGCCCTCGCCGTCGTAGAGGAACTCCTCGACCGAGCCGTCCGGGTTCTCCCGCCAGGCCAGGTCACCCTCCAGCGTCCAGCCGAACTCGGTGAGACCGGTGTCGTCCTGGATGCTGAACAGGCGGCCGAGCGCGTCGTAGACGTACTCCGTCTCGCCCTGACCGGTGCGCACCGCGGTGATCTGCCGGGCCGTGTCGTGCACGACGGCGGTCGGACCGACGTGGGTGGTCGTGCCCCGCCCGTCGGCGGCCGGCTGCTCGTACCGGACCACCTCACCGGAGGCGTCCACCTCCGCGATCAGCAGGCCGTCCGGGCCGAACTGGCGGTTGCGGGTGCTGCCGTCGAAGTCGGTCCAGGACACCGCGCGACCGAGTTCGTCGTACGTGGTGACGGACCGGCTGCCGTCCGGCCGGACGACAGCGACCAGCCGCCCGAGCGCGTCGTACTCGCTCGTGGTGGTGCGGCCCAGCGGGTCGGTCGTGGACCGCAGGCGGTACGCCTCGTCCCAGACGTTGCGCGTGGTCGCGCCGAGCGCGTCGGTCTCCGCGACCACCTGGAAGCGGTCGTTGAGCTCGTAGACGCGCGCCGCGCCGAGCGAGTCGGTCACCACCGTGCGGCCCGGCCGGTAGTCGAACCGGTAGCGCAGGTAGCCGCCCCTGCCGTCGGTGGCCACGCACCGCCCGGCCTCGTCGTAGGTGTACGTGTACCACTCGCCGTTGCGGTCCTCCCAGCGCACCAGCCGCCCGTCGGCGTACGTGAAGCGCTCGGGGTCGCCCGAGGAGTTCGTCACCTCGATCAGGTTGAGGTCGCCGTCGTAGCCGAACTGCGACGCCGCCATCAGGTCACCGGCCGCGTTGGGCAGGGAGACCATCGTGACCAGCCCGGCGGACGAGGTGAGCGCGATGGTGGCGCCGGTGGACGACAGCAGGTGCGTCGGCGTACCCCGGCGGTCGCGGTGGATCGTCCAGCGGACGCCGCCGTCGGTGACGTCGGTGAGCAGCGACTCGGTGTCCGACGCCGCGGCGAACAGCAGGCTGCGGCCGGACGTCGGATCGGTCAGCAGCCAGCCACCGCCGACCAGCCGGCGCAGCGGCAGCGTCCGGCCGGTCTCCGGCTGCGCCACTTCGCCCTCGGCGGGCAGCGGGTAGGTGAGCAGCGAGCCGTCGGCGGCCAGGTAGCGGACCTGCTCGCCGTCGACGATGATCCGCTGGTCCAGGGTGGAGGCCCAGGCCCGGCCGAACGACCGGCCCCACCGGTAGTCGGAGCGGTACGTCCGCTCCAGCGTGAGCCCCGGCATGACCGCGTCCGTGTGGGTGAGGATCATCCGGCCGGTGGTGACGTCGATCGGGTCGCCCACCGTCGGCGTCTGCGCGGTGGTCTTCGCCACCGCCTCCGGCGCCACACCGGCGAACGTCTCAGTGGTCGGCGAGAAGTCCGCCATGTCGACGTCGCTGTCGGCGTCGCGGACCGAGGCCATGTCCGTGTCGGAGTCGGCGTCGCGGACCGAGGCCATGTCCACGTCGCTGCCGGGTGCCGGGTCGCTGGTCCGGATGACGACGACCGAGCCGTCGGGGGAGATCGACGGAAGCGTGGCGAGCCCGGGGACCTGGGCGTCCTCGAAGGTGACCCGGCCCTGCCCGTCCTTCGACACGTTGATGACGTGCCCGACGGTCCCCGGACCACCGGGCCGCAGGCCGACGATCGCGGTGGTGCCGTTCGGCATGGCGCCGAGGGCCTCCATCAGACCGCGGATGCTGCCGACCTCGTCGACACTGCGGCCCGGGTACCGCTTCATGACCTCGCCGATCTCCATCGGCTGGGTCTGCGCCGGCACCTGGGTGACCGCGCCGGTCTGCCGGTACGCGTCGACGGCCAGGGTGAGGGGCACACAGTCGACGTTGGCGGCGACGCTGCCGGCGTCCCGATTGTCGTTGATCCGGCGCAGGTGGTCGCGGTCGACGGCGTTGAGCGTGCCCAGGTCCGCGTCCGTGGCGGCGGTGGCACCGTGCAGGTTGGCGGCCAGCACCCGCAGCGTCGACCCGTCGGTCAACGTGTACTCGTACGACAACTGGTCCCGGAACGAGTCGAGGATCCGGGCCTGCGTGTTCGGGTCGCCCTGCGCCGCCGTCAACTGGTCGGCGAGCGGCGTACGGAACGGGTCGGTGACCGGCGCGACGGCGCCCCGGACGTCGGCGGTGCCGGTCTGCGGGCCCTGGAAGCCGTACCGGGGATCGCCGTGGCGGCCGCGACGGCTGCTGCCGCCCCGGCGCTCCGGGCTGCGTGACCTGTCGCTGCGCGGCGCGACGGTCACGATCCGGGCGTTCGACGAACTCGCCGCCGGGGCCGGCGTGCCGGTGAACTCGGTCTCGGTGTAGTACGGGGCGGTGTCGGTGATCGCGTTGGGCCGCTGGCGCGGCATGATGCTCGCCACCGGGGGCCGGCTCTCGCGGGGCACGAACTCGTCGCCGGCGTATCCCGGCGCGGCCGGGGGGAACCACGACGGGATGTCGCGCCACTGGTCGGCGGCGTCCTGCCTGTGCTCGGCGTGCGCGATGTAGTCCAGCGCGATGGGCAGCGAGTTGACTTCCGACTCGTAGCCGCGGGCGTTCTCCGCGAAGCTCACGATCCGGGCGAAGTCCCGCCCGGCCTCGGACTCGATCTGGTCCAGCCGGATCTGGCCGCGCAGGTACCTGGCGATCTGGCTCGCGGTCCGCCGGCCGCCGCCGCGCTCCTCGGCGATGCGGTTGCCGAGGCCGATGTGCGTCCGCGTCACACCCCGTCGCGTGGTCGTGGTGGTGTTGTAGTAGTTCAGCGCGCCGACCAGCGGCTCGTTCTGGTGGCCGATCGCGTCCGACCGGACACCCGTGTAGGGCCGCGTGCCGATGTGCGGGAACACCGCTTCGCGGATCTCCTGGTAGCTCTGGAACGCGGCGGAGTTCGGATCCTGGAGGTCGGCCCGCGACGCCGGCGCGACGTCGTCGAACCACTGGCGGGCGTGATATCCGACGGCGCCGGCCGGGGTGGAGACCGGCGGCGGCGACGGCGTGTCGCGCATCCGGGTCTCGTACCGCAGGACCCGGCCGTGCTCGTCCAGGATGGCGACCTGCATCTGGAACGGCATGCCGTAGAGCGCGCTCGGCGGCGGCGGTGCCGCGTTCGCAGGCAGGCTGCTGGGCGTCTGGTCGGAGGGCGCGGCGAGCGCCGGTTCCACAGCGGCCAGCGGGTGCGGCGTGGTCGGAGCGGGCGTGCAACTGGTCAGGCCCAGCGGGTCGGCCACGGTCAGCGGGTCGCTCACGTACGCGGTCGGGTTCGGGCCGCCGGACAGGCCCAGCGGATCCGGGCTGACGTACCGGCCGGTGGCCGGGTCGTAGTAGCGGAACCGGTTGTAGTGCAGGCCGGTCTCGGCGTCGACGTACTGGCCGGGGAACGCAAGCGGCGTCGCGGTCCGGTCCGCGCCGCGTCCCCACAGGTCGCCCCGCGACCACCAGCGCAGCCCGCCGCCCGGCTCGACCAGGTGGGTCGGGGTGCCGATGGTGTCGGTGATCACCGCGCGGAGCGTGCCGTCGTCGGTCTGCGCGACCGGCACCGGCGCGTCCGGACGGTAGTCCCACGTGGTCGTCGTGGTGGCGCCGGCGGCGTCGCGGTGCGTCTGCTCCAGCATGAGGTCACCGGACCAGGCGAAGGACACCTCCTCCAGCACCCGGTCGTCGTCGCCGAGGCGCTGCTTGGCGATGCGCCGGCCGAAGCCGTCGTAGCGGTAGCGCCAGCGGTCGCCGCCGGGCGTGACGGCCAGCACCATCCGGTCCTCGGCGTCCCACTCGAAGCGCCACGCGCCCGCGTCGTCGACCCGGCCGGTGAGGCGGCCCTTCGCGTCGTAGGAGAACGACGCGTCGTCGGAGCGCACGAGCATGGTGCCGGTGAACTCCCAGCGCCCGCCGCCGGCGCCGACCAGGTTGCCGGCCTCGTCGTAGTCGTACCGCTGCGGGACGTCGCCGTCGACGGCCCGGATGCGGCCGGTGTCGTCGGCGGTGAAGGACTGGTCACCGGCGAGCGAGTCGGCGATGGCGGTGACCCGGTCGGCGGCGTCGTAGGTGTAGCTGCGCTCGGCGTCGTCGGCGATGTGCTGCCCGGTGAGCCGCCCGGCCGCGTCGAAGGTCTGCCGCAGCGCGACCAGGCCGCCGACGGTCCGGCCGATCTCCCGGCCGGCGTCGTCGTGGGTGAAGCCGAGCAGGTGCTCCCCGGCGGTCAGGCTCTCCGGGCGGCCGGCGGCGTCGAACGTCCACCGGCTCGACCGGCCCGACGGCGTGGTGCGCGCCGCGACCGCGCCGGAGTCGGTGTACGAGGTGTGCACCGTCCGGCCGTTGATCGTCTCGGACAGCACCCGGCCCTCGGCGTCGCGGGTGAACCGCACCTGCGCGTCCGGGCTGAGCACGGCTGCCACGTGGCCGTCGGCGTCGTACTCGACGCGGGTGACGGCGTCACCGACCCGGCGTTCGACGACCCGGCCCAGCGCGTCCCAGCGGTAGCGGGTGACGGTGTCGGCGGCGTCGGTGTGCGCGACCAGCCGGCCCGCCTCGTCGTGCTCGTAGCGTTGGGTACGGCCGTCGAAGTCGGTCTGCCCGCACAGGCGGCCGGCCGCGTCGTACTCGTAGCGCCACGTCCGGCCCGCCGGGTTCGTCACCCCGATGAGCCGTAGTTCCGTGTCGTACGTGAACTCGGTGCGGTTCCCCGCCTGATCCACCCGTGCCGTGGGCAGATCGAAGGGGCCGTACTCGAAGCTCACCGCCCTTCCTGATGCGTCGATGACGTCCACCAGATTCCCTTCACCGTCGTAGAACCACCGTTGCGTGGAGCCGTCCGGGCGGACCCGCCACGCGAGATCCCCCTCGGCGGTCCAGCCGTACGTCGTGACCGCGCCGTCCGGGTCCCGGGTCGCCCGGACCCGTCCGAGCGCGTCGAACTCGATGTCGTCCGCGTGCGCGGGCGGGCGCGGCGGGACCGGGTGGGTCGAGCCGTCCGGGAGCGTGAGCGTGCGCGCGTCGTGGTCTAGCCGGGTGACGCGACCGAGCGGGTCCGTGCGCGACAGCAGCCGGTGCGCCGCGTCCCACTCCTGCCGGACCGTGGCGCCCAGCGGGTCGACGATCGCGGTGACCAGCCGGCGCTCGTCGAACTCGTACCGGGTCACCCGGCCCAGCGAGTTCGTCACGTGCGTGACGCCGTCGCCGTAGCGCAGCGAGTAGCGCAGGACGTCACCGCCGCCGCCGGCCCGGACGCAGCGGCCCGCCTCGTCGTAGTGGTATCCGAACCACTCGCCGTTGCGGTCCTGCCAGCGCACGAGCCGGCCCGCCTCGTCGTAGCGCAGCCGCGTCTCGTGACCGGAGGAGTTGCGGACCTCGACCAGGCGCCGCCGCTCGTCGTACCCGAAGGCGGGGAGGTGGACCGTGTCGCCCGCGGCGCGGACGTGCGCGCCGACGACCAGGCCGCCGGCCAGGTGCGGCACCACCACGAGGCCGGACGCGGAGAGCAGCAGTTCGGGCGTGCCGTCGCCGGAGCGTTCGATCCGCCACCCGGTGCGGTCGGTCACCACGTCGGTGAGCCAGGAGTCGCCGTGCGCGTCGGCGGGCGCGAACAGCAGCGACCGGCCCGGCTCGGTGAGCAGCCAGCCGCCGCCGGCCAGCCGGCGCAGCGGCCCGCCCGGTCCGGCGACCGGCAGCGCCTCGTCGCCCTCGGCCGGTATCGGGTACGTGTGGATCGAGCCGTCGGCGGCCAGGAACCGCGCGTACGTGTCGTCGGTGACGACGCGCTGGTCCAGCGTGGACGCCCAGGTCGGGCCGAAGCAGCGGCCCCAGAGGTAGTCGGAGCGGTGGGTCCGTTCCAGGGTGAGCCCCGGCAGGCGGGCGTCGACCTCGGTGTAGAGGACCCGGCCGGTGGTGACGTCGACCGGATCGCCGACCACGGGGGCCTGCGCGGTGGGCGTCGCCACCTCGGCGGCGCGCACGTCCACCGGCGGGGCCGGGGCCGGTGGTGGCGGGGCCACCTCGGCCTCGTGCGCACGGTAGGCGTCCCACCAGGCGTTCTCGGCGTCCGTCAGGGCCAGCTCGGCAGCGGCGACGGCATCCGGGTCCGCGTCGGCCCGGGAGGTCAGCCCGTCCAGGCGGGCCGCCGCGGCGGACAGCTTCTTCGCCGCGTCGGCGACGGCGAGCGCCGACGTACGCAGACCCGGAGGGAGATCCCGGCCGGTGACGTCCCGGGCCGCCGCCTCGTCCAGCCGGACCACGAAGCCGCCGGGCACTCTGACCTCCGTGCCGGCCCGGTGCCTGCCGGCCGCGTCGCGGGAACGCGCGACGAAACGGAACTCGACGTCGTACTCGACAGCCGCGGTGAGCTTGTCGTCCGGGTCGGCGCGCCGGGCCGGCTTGCCGGTCGCGCTGACCGAGACCTTGCCCTCGTCCTTCACCTGGGCGCCCGGGTCGGTCCGGTAGAGCTGCTGCTCGACCAGCGTGGCCGCGTTGACGGCGGCGAACTCCTGCCGCTCGCCCACAGCGCTCGCACCGCCCGGATGGCCGACGCCGCCGACGACGAGCGGCCCGGCCGTCTTCAGCGCGAACGAACGGCCCGCGGTCTGCTCGTACTCGGTGTCCGCGGCGCGTTTCGCCGAGCCGCCGATCTTCACCGTGGCGTCCGCGCGCAGGAGCTTCGGGCGGGCCACCAGGCGGGCGTCGAGGAACAGGTCGCGGCCCGGTCCGGCCGGCATCGGCAGCGGGTACGCGCCGTTCAGCATCGCCGGCAGCGCCTTGATCCGGCTCACCGTCAGCGTGTCGCGCAGGGCCGCGTCGACGTCCCGGCCGGGTGCGGCGCCGGAGGCGACGAGCGCCTGCCGCGCCGCGTCGTGCAGGTCGGACAGGTCGACGAGGACGTCCTCGACGGCGTACCGGCCCGGCTCGGGCAGCCGGTCGAACCCGGCCTCCTCGCGCCACCGCCGCCGGCCCTCGTCGGTGGTCTGCCCGGCAGCGACCGGTGTGACCGGGCCCGACGTGGCCAGCTCCCGGCCCTCGGTCGCCGAGTACGTGGTGACGTCGTGGACCGCGTGGACCGACACGCCGCCCTCGGGCAGCCCGCGCCCGGTGACAGTGACGGTGAGGCGGACCGGCCCGCGGTACGTGGGCACCGGGCCGGAGACGGTCAGCGACTGCTCGTACGTGCGGGCGGTGCGTTCGATCGCCTTGGTGGCCCGGTTGCCGACGGCGGCGGTGCCGGTCAGGCCGGCGGCGACGGTGCCGGAGGCCGGGCCGTGCCCGGTGGTGCGGGTGGCGTCGTCCTGGACCCGGTCGGTCTCGGTGCCCTGTGCCCGCCCCGTCAGCGTGACCTGCGCCGCCGTCTGCGAGGTGGTACGGGTATGCGCCTCGCCGACCACCGTGCGGTCGGTGACGGACAGATCGTCGACCAGGTCGATGCCGGTGAAGCTCGGCTCGCCGACCGGCTCGGCGGTGAGCGTGACGTGGTACGTGGCACCCCGGAACCGCCGCTCCAGCCGTACCGTCCCGCTCCGGCCGCCGTTCAGGGCGTCGGCCAGGTGCAGGTGGGCGGCGCCGAGGAAGCCGGTGCTGCCGAGCCCTCGGATCGGGTCGTCCGGGCCGCGGTCCCGGGCGGGCGGCAGGATCGCCCGGGCGAGTTCCTCGCTCGACGCGCGGGCCAGGGCACGCCGCAGGTGCGGGATGCGGTCGGTGAGGTCGACGTGGGTGGTGACGCCGCCGATGCCGAGGGACCGTGCCGGTCCGGGCCGGAACTCCGGTTGTGCCGCGTGGGCCGGTGCGCCGGGTTCGGCGGCGTCCTCGTTCTGCCGCTGCTGCGCCTCGCGCACCAGGTCGCGTTCCCGCTGCTGGTGCTCGGCCTGCTCGGCGCGCTCCTGATCCTGCTTCGCCAGCAGCGCGGCCATGTCCGCGTCGTGCTGCGCGGCCAGCTCGTCGCGTTCGTGCTGGTGGGCGGGGCCGGCGTCCGGGGTGACGTGCTGCCGCCGCAGCAGGCTCGCCAGTTCCGTGGCCTGTTCGCTCCTGAGCCGGGCGACCTGCTCGCGCTGGCCGGCGCGGAGCGTCTCGGTGTTCTCGGCGTGCCGCAGGTGCAGCCGCACGTCGGCGGTGCCGTGCCGGCGGGCACGGTCGCGGTCCTGGAGTCGCTTCAGCTCCGCCGGGGTCATCCGCATGACGACCGCGCCGGGCAGGGTGAGCCGCCGGCCGGCCCGCCGGGCCGGTGTGCCGGGCCAGCGGCCCAGCGGACGCAGGTTGCTGTCGTGGCGGGCTTCGGCGACCACCTCGGCCTCGACGTCCACCCGTACCAGCAGCTCACGTTCGGCCCGGCCGCCGCCGAGGCGCAGCTTGGAGACCCCGGAGGCGCTGCGCTCGCTGATCCGGCCCCACGCCCGCCGCCACGGCGTGACGGACAGGATGACCGCGCCGCCGGACCGGCCGGTGCTGCCGCCGTGGTCGGCGACCGGCCCGCTGCCCGACGCGACGCCGGTCGCGGAGACGCTTAGTTCGACCGCGCGCGCGTGAGTGGTCTTGCGGGCGGTGCCGCTGGCAAAGGTCCGCTTGACGCGGGCGAACTCGGCGCCGTCGAGCACCGTCGGGTTGGTCGGGCGCAGCCGTACCCGCACGTCGGCGCGGGCGTCGGCGGCCCGGCGGCCGTGCCACAGGTTGCTCAGCGCCAGCGGGCGGCTGAACAGCTCGGCGTCACCGGTGAGGCGCTCGGGTGACAGCTCGTCGGCGATCACCGTGGAGATCAGGCCGTCCTCGGCGGCGTAGATGTCGTCCCGGGCGGCCTCGCGCAGCGTCTCGGCCACTGCCTCCTGCAACCGGTCGGCGCCGACGAACGACTCCACCCGGCGTCCGTCGAGGTCGTGCGGCCCGCCGGTCATCCGGCTCAGCGGCGGCGGGTACGCCATGCTCTCCACGTCGCGGGGGACCGGGCTGGGCTCGGCGTCCGGGCGCTGCCGGGACACGCGCGTCTCCGGCACGAGCATGCGCACGTCGAGGCGGTCCGTCCGGGGCCGGGTCTCGGACGCGGCGACGACGGCGGGCACCCCCCGGCCGTACGCCCCGAACGACAGCTGCCGTCCCGCCTGGTTGACCCGCACCGTGGACCGGGTGCTGACGGTGAGATCGAGGGTGGCGGCGAACTCGCGCAGCCGTACCTCAGCCGGTTTGCCCTCGTCGTCGAGCGCCGGTCCGTGGTCGCTCTCGGTGGACTGCCCGCCGGTGACGGCGCTCTCGTCGGTGGTGCCCCAGCTGAACGCGGCGCGCGGGCCGCCGAGCAGCGTCGACGCGGCCTGACCGAGCGGGCCCAGGACGCGGGGCTCCAGGCTCAGCTCGACCGACCGGCTGTCGTCGCGGGCGCTGGTCACCGTCGACCTGGCGGTGCGCTTGTCGGCGGTGCCGATCTTGTCGTGGCCGAGCAGGTCGCCGTCGGACACGTCGCGGAGGCTGCCCTGGACGGTCACCACTGTGACGTGGTCGTGGAACGTGCCGGTGCGGATCAGCGGGATCTTCAGCCCGGGCCCGACGATCCGGTCCGCCAGGTGGCGCAACTGGTCTGGGGAGAGCTGGGTCCGCAGGTCCGTGCCCCGGTTCAGCGCGGCCTGGATCTCGGGGGTCAGCCCGTCGGCGAGCTGCGCGTCGCCGAAGTGCCGCAGCATCTCGTCGCGGGTGGCCAGGCGGAACCGGTCGTGGCCGGGCACCGACCGAACCGCGTCGGCGACCGTCTCGTACAGGCCCCGGTCGCCGACCCGGGTCAGGTACGCGCCGCCGAACGACTCGCCCCGCTCGATGCGTGCCGGTGCGAAGTGGGTCCGGTCGGCGCCGTGCCGTCCGCGCCACTCCCGGCCGTCGGGGTCGAGGGCGGTGCCGGGCAGCCGGTCGCCGGTGGTCCACTGGAGCGCGTCGACGGAACCGGACAGCATCCGCGGCGCGCGGCCCAGGACGCGCACCTGGACGCCGTACTCGACCCGGTAGCGGACGCCCGGCGCGGTGCCGGTCACCGTCTGCTTGCCGCCGGTCCGCTCGGCGATCGTCCGGGTGGCGCCACGCTCCCGGCCGCCGCCGATCCGCGGCCCGACGATCAGGCTCAGCGGCGCGGTGTCCACACCCGCGCCGACGAGGCCCCACAGGCCGAACGGCCGCTTGGTGGCGGCGGCGCTGGTGCTCTCGGCGCCGAGCGCGGACGTGTCGACGTGCGTGAGCCCGTCGACCCGCTCCACCTCCTCGACGCGCCGGGCGACCAGGCGGACCTCGACCTGCCGGGCGCGGCCCGGGAAGAACCGCCGCCAGCCGCGGCGCGCGGCGCGCGGCAGCGAACCCGACCGCAACCAGCCGTCGTGGACGTTCGCCGGATCGGTGACCACCATCGTGGGCAGGCTGCCGGAGAACGCCGCGTCGCTGAGCAGCTTCTGCATCACCGGGCGGCCGGGTGCGCCGATCCGCACGAGGTCGGCCATGCCGTCCTCGGCGAGGATCGCCTCCACCTGGTCGAAGAACGTGGCGCCGGGATCGGCCGGCCGGGTCCGGACGCTCTCCACCCCGAACCGGCCCGGCACCGGCGCGTCGAGCGCACGGTCCGCGGCGGCCGGCGCTGTCGCGTCCGCCGTCCGCAACCCCGTGTGTACGGCGAGAGCGACGGTGCCCGACGTCTCGACCGGGTCGACGGCGGGACGGCCGGGCCGCACGAGCCTGGCGACGAACCGGATCGGCACCGTCACCTCGGTCAGCCCGGTGACCTTGACCGTGGTGGTGGACGTGTAGGTGTCCTTGCGGTCGGCGGAGTGCTCGGTGACCGGTGCCGTCGGCACCGAGCCGCCGACGCCGACGACGACACCGGGCATCGCGGTGACTGTCACCTTCGGCTCGACCCGCCGGTCCCGGTTGTGGCGCAGCTTGTGGGTGAGGTTCTCCCGGTTCTTGGCGGTGACCTTGCGCGGGTCGTCGTGGGCCCGGTCCACTGTGAGCGCGTCCCAGTCGAGGACGGCGGTGACCCGCAGCTCCGCCGGGCGCCCGTCGATCGTCACCGGGTACGGGCGGCCCTCGCCGAGGAACTGGTCCACGTCGTCGCGGCTGTCCGCCTCCACGGTGGCGACCACGTCGTCGGACAGGCCGGGGTCGAGGGTCCGCAGCGCCGCGCCGAGCGTCGCGTTCTCGGTGGCGCGCAACTGTTCGGCGAGGCCGAGGGTGCGGCTGTCCCGCAGGTACGACGGCAGGCCCCGGCGTACCGCGTCGGGCGACGGCAGCGGCGCAGTGGTCCCGGTGGCCGACGACGTGCCGGTCCCACCCTCTGTGGTCTCCCGGGCGGCGGTCTCCTCCGCGGTGGTCTCTCGTGCGCTGTCCCTCTCGGCGCTGGTGCCCTCCGCGGTGGTGGTCTCGGCCGCGGTGCTGTCCTCGTCGGCCGACCGGGTGGCCGGGGTGTCGGTCGGCGGGTTCGCCGGGTCGTCGGGCGTGCCGGGGCCGTCGTCGCTGTCGTGGACGCCGCTGCTCTCATCGCCGTCGCGGACGCCGTCGCCGTCGTGCTCGCCGAGGCCGGCGAAGCCGCCGAAGTCGTCGTCGCCGAACAGGTCGAAGCCGCCGGAGTCGCTGCCGTCGTCGGATTCGTTGTCGTCGTCGGTATCGCTCGTCGAGGTCGTCGACGCCGGCACGTGGGGCGCGTAGGTGACGTGGCCCGCCGGGTCGATCGTGCGGACCAGTTCCAGCCGGCCCCGCGGCTTGGCGCCGACCACCGGGTGGTCGCGCGGCGGCCCGCCCTGGTCGTCGTACACGATCAGGTGCACCTGGGTGCCGCGGGCGGCGGCGAACTCGACCACGTCGTGCGCGTTGGCGATGCGCTGCCGCTCGGCGTCGTCGATCGGCGTGTCGCGGCGTTGCGGTCCGGGGTCGGGGGCGAGCACGGCCCGGACGAAATGGCCGTTGTCGTACGGGTTGCGCTGCCGCATCGCCGCGGCCTCGTCGAGGCTCATCGTGTCCCGGCCGGCGTGCAGTGTGCTCGTCCGCAGGGCGTCCGCGTCGCTCCCGGGCAGGCCGCCGGCGATCGCGTCGTAGAGGGACCCCGGTTGCCGGCCGAGCCCGCCACGGTCGGCGACGGCGGTGGCGGCGGCGAACTCCTGCTGGATGGTTCCGGGGTCGTTCGACGTCGCGACGAGGTGCGCGGCGACGAGGCGCTGGCTGTTCGGCAGGCCGACGGTCCGGGCCGGCCGCGCCGGGTCCAGGTCGGGATCGACCTCGGGCGGGACGTCCGGCGCCGGGGCGGTGTCCGGCGCCGGCAGCGAGACGGCGGTGACGTACCTGTTATGTGGTTGCGCGCCGAGCTGCCGCAGCTGCTGCGGCGTGAGCGTCTGCTGCCACGTCCACGACGGGCCGGGCACCAGGTCGGTGGGCGCGGCGAACGGCTTCGGGGCGGCGACGGCGGGCTTGCGCAGTTCGGCCCGGTACTCCTTGAAGCCGGTGCCCTCGGTGTAGAACAGCTGCCGGTTGACGTTCGTCGGCACGGCGTGCGACTGCGGCAGGAAGTTGCCGACTGCGAAGTCGGCCGCGAGCCGGGACAGGTCGGTGGGCGTGGCGGCGCCCACGAAGTCCGTCATGAACGCCAGGTCCCGGTCGGGATGCCTGTTGTTCTGCGACTCGACCTGGACGTCGACGGCGAGGACGTCCGCGGGGAGGCCGGCCGGTGTCGCCGCGCCGTGGGCGACGGCCAGCTCCTCGCCGTACGCCTGGTGCAGGCTCTCGGCCAGCAGGAGGAACTCCGCGCCCGCGTCGCCGAACCGGACCTCGGGCCGGCCCAGGGTGAGCAGGCCGTCGACGAACAGGTTCGGCTCCGGCGAGTACGGCAGCATCGGGTGGACCCTCGCCTGCCGGTCCCGGGAGCGCATGTCCTCGTCCACGGCTGTGGTGAAGTCCCGGACGAACGCGTCCCGGCCCGCCTGCGTGTCGAGCTTGGCGAGGCCGTTGCGCACGGCGGCCAGCTTCTGCTGCTCGGTCGTGCGTTCGCTGCCCGCAGGGAGGTCGTCCATCCTCGCCTGGTGGTCGCGTGCGCGTCGCTCCAGCCGCTCCCGGGTACGCCGGACCAGCTCCGCGGTGTCGCCGACACGGTAACCGCCGGAGATCATCAAAGGGCGGGCCGGTGGCTCGTCCTGCGGTCCGGCCGACTCCGGGTCGAAACGGGTCCGGCGGTCGATGCGGTCGAACACGTGGGTGCCGTCGGCCGTCGTCCGTGCACCCCTGTCGAAGTCCTGGATCGACACGTACGGGTAGCGCCGGGCGTCGCCGTCGGGGCCGCCCTGGGCGAGTCCCTGGATCGCGGCGACCGTGTCGGGGTCGCGGAGCACCTGGTTGCGGGTGCGGCCGTACGGGAACTTGTCGTTCTTCGTCCCGACCGCGTAGCCGTTGACAGCCACCGGCACGTCGAGGTCCTCGGCGAGCCGGGCGGCCCGGGCGACCGCGTCCCGGAAGGCGAGGTCGGGCACCTCGGCGGTGGTGTTGACGCCGAAGACGAACGCGACTGTGGTGCCCGGGGCGAGCCCTTCGGTGACGGCGCGGACCACCTCGGGGATCTGGTCGACGTCGTCGGCGGGCAGCATCGAGTTGACGACGAACCCGATGGGCGCGCCGTCGTCCTTGAGGTCGGCCGTCTCCTGCCGGTAGTTGCCCGGGCCGACGTCGCGGGTGTGCCGGGTCAGCTCGTCGAACCGCGCGTTGCGGCCGCCGGGCACCCGTACGGGCTGGAAGCGGACCGGCCGCGCGCGGGGCGGCAACCCGCCACGGTCGGGCGAGAGCACGTCGCGCTGCTGACCGGCGATCCGGTGGACGTTGCGCGCCAGCAACAGTGGATCGTTGCCGGGCTGCCGCGTGGTGGTCGCCATCAGCGAGTTGTCGCCCTTGACGAAGGTGCCGTCCAGGGCGCGGTCCGCCACCGAGTACTCGTCGCGCAGACCGAGGAAGTGCCCGATCTCGTGCGCGAGGTCGAGGTCGGAGGAGTGCGTCGACCAGGCGGTCTGGGTGGTCGGTGCCGGGGTGCCGTGCAGCGCCACGACGGCGTGCGCCTCGCCCGGCCGGGTCACGAACTCCACTGTGACGTTGAGCTGATCGGCGCCGATCCGGAAGCCCTGGTTGTAGATCGCGTCGACCGCGTCGCGTACCCGGGTCTCCACGTCCGGCCGGGCATCCGCCGCCGCGTCGTCCCGGGCGTCCAGGAAGACCTTGACCGTGAAGTCCTGCACGTTGCGGTCGCCGAGGTCCAGCACCCGATGGTCGTACGCGATGCGGTTGTCGACCGCGTCGAGGCGCGGGCGGGGCCGGTCGCCCGCCGGAACGGTCAGGCCGGCCTGCTCGTACGAGCGCGCGACCACGTCGGGCACGCGGGTGTCGGGATGGAGCCCGCGGTCGATGACGTCGTACGCGCTGGTGTTCGCGATCCGCCGCGGCGCGGTGTCGTGCTGTTCGGCGCGGGCCTGGGCGATCTCGTCGCGGGTCTTGGGCGTGGGGAACCCGTCCGGCAGGACTCCCGGGACGCGCAGGGTGTTGTCGGCCGGGGGAGCGCCGGGCGCGGCGTCGGTGCGCGGGCGGGCGTCCGGGTCCAGCGGCAGGCCGGTGACCGTGGCGAGGGCCTGGTCGACCTGGTCGGAGCCGGTCTGGCCGAGGGCGTCCCGCCACCCGTCGAAGTACGTGCGGACACCGCCGTCGTCGTCCTGGACGAAGTCCCGCACCGTCGCGGGATCACCGCCGCTGCGCAGGTACTCCGACGCGTTCACGAGCAGGTCGTGGCCGTCCTGGGGGAACGACGCGGGCTCGTGATCCCACGGCCGGGTGTCACCCGCGGACCCGGTCACGGAGAGCGTGGGCTTGCCCGCCGTGAGCGCTTCCTGCCACGTGTTCGCGCCCTCGGTGACCACGAGCGTGGCGCGGTTCTGGAGCCCGGCCATCTGTTCAGGTGTGACGCGGGGCAGCGCGGCGACGTGGACGCCGGCATTGCTCGTGGTGAGGGCTCGCTTGTCGTTGCCGAGGACCAGGACGACGGTCTTCCGGTCGGGCCGGGCCGCGGCGGCCAGCCGGTCGACGACCTCCTGGTGCGGGGGCGTGTCAGGCGTGTCGCCGTAGTAGACGAGCACCACGTCGGTGGCGTGGTCGTCGACCACTGCCGCGAGGTCGTCGGCTCCGGGAATGCCGGTGGCGGTGATGACGTCCCGGGCGGGCGGCGGATCGGCGGGCGGCGGGCGGCGGTAGGCCGGGACCCCGGTCGAGGCCCGGTCGAGATCCGTGATCGTCCCGTCGGCGCTGCGGACCTGCCGGGGGAACTGGTCCCACAGGAACGGCTGGAGCGTGACGACGTCGTGGTCCCGGCCGCCGGCGGCGTCGCGCAGCGGACCGGCCCACGCCTGCTGGAACCACTCCTGCTTCTGCTCCGCGGTCCACTCCGAGCCGTCGTCGTTCTTCGGTACGTCGACGGCCGGAAGCACGGTCAGCACGTCGCCCTCGGGGAGCAGGCTGGTGGCGAGCTCGTCCATGCGCAGGCTCTGGGTGTTGCCCTGCTCGCGGATCTTCTTCTCCCGGAACTCCTTCTGCCGGTCCACCTGCCACGCCTTGGCCCGTGGCGCGCCGGGCCAGTCCGTCGTCTTCCAGGCTTCCTCCCGCGTGCCCTGCGGCCCCTGCGGTCGCATGACGACGTCCATCCCGCCGCGGTGGCCGGTCCACTCCCGGTGGAACAGGTCGTACGAGCCCGCCGGGGTCTCGAACTCCTGCTGCCGGCCGAGCTGCTCGGCGTAGTAGGGCGTCTTGTTGCCGGGATAGGTCAACACGACCGTGCCTCGGTAGCCGGTGGCGGCCAGCCCGTCGAGCATCGCGACCGTCGCGGCCTGGTGGCCCAGACCGGGCGACCCCTGATCCACGACGTGCACGACGCCGTACTTCTCGTTCAGCCTCTGGCCGACCGGGGTGGGCGAGGGCCTCGGGTCGCGGTGCCGCAGCGTGGCGGGTGAGAGGTCCGTCGGGGTCAGGTCGACGGCCTGGGTCGTGGGACCGGCCGACGGCGGTGGCGCCACGCCGGGTGGTGGCGGCATGCCCGGCGGTGGTGGTGGTGGGAGCATGCCCGTCATGCCGGGCGGTGGTGGCGGTGGTGGCGGCATGCTCGTCATGCCGGGCGGTGGTGGCGGTGGTGGCGGGGCCGGGGCCGGGGCGCGGGACGGAATCTGCGGGTTCGGACGCGGGTCCGGCGTCCGGTCGTGCGACGTCCGCGGGGACGGCAGGTCGCGTACCGGGCCGGCGGTCAGCGCGGCGTCGTGGATCGTCGCCAGATCCTGCGGAGTGAGATAGTCCGTCGGCCCGGTCGAGGTGGCCGCCTGCTGCGACGACGTCGGCAGCGTGTCGACCTCGACACCCATGACCCCCGGCCGGTTCACTGTGGTGAACAGGTGCTCGGGGGCCTGGTGACCCTCCTTGGCGCCGAGGTAGTGCATCACCTCGTGCACCATCACCGGGAGGCGGTCCCCGGTGTTCCACAGGTGCTGGTCGGTGCTCACCCCGGTCTCCGAGGTCACCTCGACCGGCGGGTTGCGGCGTGGATCCGCCTGCCAGTCGCGGGTCATGCCGTCGCGCCACGGCGGCGTGTCGACGACCAGGTCGATGTGCAGCAGCCGGCCGTCGGGCAGCGTGTACCGGCCGTTGACCATCTCGTCGACGGTGCGCTGCACCGCCGCCGCGAAGTCCCGCAACTCCCGGGGGGACATCCGGTCGTTCCTCGAGACCAGATCCAGGTGTACGTCGAACGACCGGTAGTCCCTGCCGTCGGCGGTGAACTCCCGGGTGGTGAAGTCGATCGTCGTGATCTCGCCACGCAGCAGGTGCGTGCCGGGGACGACGGTGTCCTTCCAGGGCACGTACCGTTCGGTGCGCAGCCGTTTCGGCTCCGCGCCCGCCTTGGCCTGCCGGAACTGCGGGCTCGGCTCGGCCCGGGTATGTGCGGAAGGGTCCGCGACGGCGAGCGGCGGCGCCTGCACACCTCGCGACCCGTCCGGCGTCGATTCGGCGGTGTCGTCCCGCGCGGCCGTCGGTCCGTCCGGCGTCGGCGCGGTGTCGACGGCTCCCGCGACCGCCTGCTCCAGTGGGGACGGCGTGCCGACACTCGGATCGACGGCCGGGGAGGTGACCACGGCCGGAGCGTCGACCGAGATGCCGTCGACGGGCGCCATCGGTGGTGGGGGTGCGGCGCCGACGACGTCGCGTGCGGGAGCGATCGGCTGGCCGCTGGTGGCCGAACCCGACGACGGCGTACCGGTGGTCGATGTGCTCGTGGTCGACGTGCTCGTAGACGGCATGCCGGTGCCGGCACTCGGTGTGCCGGTGCTCGGTGTGGCCGTGCCCGGCGTGGTGGTTGTCGGTGTGCCTGCGCTCGGCGTGGCGGTGGACGGTGCGGGACCGGCCGGGACGGCCACCGGGTCGGCAGTGGTGGCGGGCGAGGTCACGGGTGCCGGGGTGTCGACACCGGCTGTTCCGCCGCTCGACGTTGGAGTGTCGAACCCGGGGAGCCCGCCGCCGTAGGGCGCGGCGACGTCGGCGCCTGCCGCCGGGATGCCGGTCGCGGGCGTACCGGTGCCGGCGCTCGCCGGGTTGCCGCCCGGCGTACCCGTCGAATCGGCGCGCGGGGCCTCGCCGCCTGCGGCCGGGCCTGGCCCGCTCGTCGTCTGACCTCCGACGCCGTCGGGGCTCGTGCTGCCGTTGGGTACGCCCGCCTGCGACCCGTCGCGGACCTGACCACCGGCGGTCTGACCATCCGCGGCTGGACCTCCCGCGGTCTGACCTCCTGCGGTTGAACCTCCTGCGGTTGGACCTCCCGCGGTTGGACCTCCCGCGGTTGGACCTCCCGCGGTTGGACCTCCTGCGGTTGGACCTCCCGCGGTTGGACCTCCCGCGTTCTGAGCGCCAGCGGTTTGACCGCCGGGAGTCTGAGCGCCCGCGGTCTGGCCCCCGGGAGGCTGGCTGCCCGTGGTGGTGTTTCCGGCGCTGCCCTGACCGGTGCCCTGGTTGCCCGGACCTTGGTCCCCAGAGCCCTGATGCGCAGGCCCCTGCCCCCCGGTCTCGCCTGGGCCGGACCCCTGACCGGAACTGCCTCCGGCAGCCGGGCCGCCCGAGGGCTGCGGACCCGGGCCGCCGCCCTGACCGCCGCCCGGGCCGGCGGAGGAGCCGACGGGTGGGGGAACTGGTGGTCCGTCCACGGACGTGGGCGGAGGCGTGGGCGCGGTGGTCGTGAGGTTGTTCGTCTCGATCGTCGGCGGTGGCGCACCGGCACCGGCACCCGGGCCGTAGCTCTGGCCGACCACTGTGGCGTAGTGGTGAGCCATCCCGCCGATCATCGACGAGCTCATGGTGGCCCACGGGTTGAAGCCGCCGCCGCCGACCATCATGGTGAACAGGCCCTCGAACAGCGTCTCGGCGAGCGCCGACAGCCCTTCCCGCGACAGCACGTTGTTGTTGATCTTCGGGAAGAACTTGCCGCCGATCATCTGCACGCCGCTGACGCCGGCCCCGATGAAGGCGCCGCCGGCGAACGCGATCGCCAGGTCCTTGTAGTCGAGGGACTTGCGGTTGCCCTCGATGATCTGCGTGACCTGGGCGGCGGCGCTCTGCCAGAGTTCCTCCAGGCCCTCCTGGAACGCCTCCCAGGCCAGCCGCATCAGCATGTTCCGTAGCCGCTGGCGGAACAGGCTGATCAACGCTCCGACGATCTCCTGACCGATCTTGATCAGTGCCGGCACCGCCGCCGCGCCGAAGCCCGAGGCCAGCGCGATGGCGATCTCGACGACCTGCGTGAAGGCCGCGATGACGATGTTGTACTGGGTGTTCTCCGAGTCCAGCGCGAAGTTGTAGGCCGAGCCGCCCAGCGCCAGCGCGATGTTGCCGCCGGCCGGCACGTTCTTGGTGATCCCGACCTGGTACTGCTGGAACGCGTCCATCGCCGGGCCGGACAGGCTCCCGGCCAGCCCGTAGCCGAGGTTGGCGGTCGCGCCCATCCCGTTGAGGATGGTGCTGCTGAGCGCGTACAGCTCGTCGCCCATGGCCCGCAGGGCGGCGGGGTCGGCCTTCGGATACTCCTCGCCGACGGCGACGAGGATCAGGTCGTACGCCCACTGCCACTGCGGGTCGTTGGGGATGTGGAAGTCGGGCATGTCCTAGCGAGGCGCGGGTGGGTGGCGCTCAGGCGCCGGGGATGATCGGGGTGGGCGTGCCGTCGGGCGCGTAGCTCAGGTACAACGGCTGGTAGCCGGGCGCGGTGGGGTCCACGGCCGGGTTCTCCTTGACCACGAAGAACCGGCCCTGTCCGGGATCGATCGTCGTGCCGTCGGGCGTGGTGACGGGGGTGCCGGTAAGCGGGGTGATCGAGTCGTACAGGTTCGCGTCCACCCGGGTGGTGCCGTCCTCGAACGGGTTGAGCGCGATCAGCCGGTACTCCTCGGGCAGCGGCCGGCCGCCGACGTGCGCGGTCGCGTACTCCGGAGCCGTGAAGTAGGACGAGATCGCCGGGTGGGCGGCGGTGAGCGGGGTCGGCGCCTCGGCGGGCTCCAGCGGCAGCATCGGGGTGCCCTGCTGCTGCGGAAGGAGCCGGGCCCGCTCGCCGACCGGCTCGCCGACCGCCAGGCGGCGGGACAGCAGATGTTGCCGGCGCGGCTCACCCTCCGCGGCGGGCTCCAGCGCCGGGTTCGTGACCGCCGCCCGCGTCGTGTACGGGGGGCGGTCCAGGTCGTCGAAGTCCTTCGCCATCTTCCGGCTGACGTCCAGGGCGGCCTCGTCGGCCTCCCGGTACGCCCGGCCGCTCTCCGTGAGGCCCTGGGCGGTGTAGCGCAGGGTGCCCTTGACGCCGCCGATGATCGCTTCGAGGTTGTCCAGGCCCTCCAGGAACTTGGTCGAGAACTGCTCGCCCATGTCGTCGTCGCCCCAGGCGTTGGCGTACCGGGCGCGCAGGGCGGTCAACTGGGCGAGGTAGGACTCGTAGAGCTGCACGTGCGACTCGTACGCCTTGCCGAGCCCTTCCACGCCGTCCGGGTCGACCCACAGCCGTCCGCCGGGATTGTTGCTGATCATTCGGGCCCCCGGGTCAGGAGTTCCCGCACGCTCGTCACCATGCGGGGTTCCTTGGGCAGGAACGCGTCGGCCCCGGCCTGGCCCCGGACCAGCTTGTGGGCATCGAGGCCGTCCGGCAGCACCGGCGCCAGCACCTCGGCCGCCTGGTTCATGACCTGTTCCTTGGCGTCGGCGTAGGTCTCCAGGATGAGCCGGGTCAGGTCGGCGGTGGTGAGCCGCTTGTGGGCGCCGGAGGGGAACTGGATGTCGGTCAGCACGCCGTTCTGGCCGACGGTCACGCTCACCTCCCGCCGCGGTGACGTCGCGGTGGCCGAGAGGGCGCTCATCCGGGCCTGCATCTCGGCGAGGCTGTTGCGCTGCCGCTCGTACTCCTGGAACAGGCCTTCGATGCGCTCGCTGTAGTTCACGACGGACCACTCCCTCGACGTCGCGGTCCAGTGAAGACGCCGCCGCGGTCGAGCCGGAACTCCGGCCGGGGATCAGTGCATGAAAGTGCAACCACTCTTCCCGGGCTGTCGGCCGGCGCCGCCCGTTCCGGGGGCGCTGCCGTGCAATGTTGGGTGACGTTCGGACATGGTGGCGCGACCGGGTTGCCGCGGGGCACGGCCGCGGATCAACACTCTTCCCTGCCACCTTTCCCTGACACGAGGAGTCCGACCGTGACGATGCCGATCGTCAGCACCACCGAAGAGGGTATGCAGCGGGCTGCCCAGGAGTTCTCCGACAAGGCCACCGAATTCACCGGCCAGCTGCGCGCGGTCAACGGCCAGATGGCCATCCTGATCTCCTCCTGGACCGGCCAGGCGTCGCAGGGATTCAACCAGGCCATGGACAACTGGGAGAACGCCTTCCAGCGGGTGATCAACGAGCTGCTCAACATGCTCGAGGTCATGGGTGTCACCACCAAGGGCTACCAGACGGCAGAGGACGAGGCGTCGAGCGTGGCCAACTCCTTCGGTGCGGCCCTGCCGGGCATCTGAGCCGCACCCCGACCCCCGATCTCCCGAGAGGACCGACATGTCCAACTACACCTTCGATTTCGTGCAGGCAGACGCCGTGCTGACCGACATGAACCGCATCAACGGCCAGATCCAGTCGTCGCTGGAGGGGATGGAGCAAACGGTCGAGGCCAGCCTCGCCCAGTGGACCGGTGCCGCCCAGGAGCAGTACAAGGTCTCGAAGCTGGCCTGGAACCAGGCGGCCGACTCGATGGTCGCCTACCTCGAGCAGGCCCGCCAGACTCTGCTGCAGATCTCGGACAACTACGGCACCACCGAGCAGCGTCACGCCATGATCTGGAACGACGTCCGCGGCGGCTGATCCGCTCGACGGCCGCCGCGGACGCGTGGCGGCCTACCACGTTGTCCGTCCCCGGCCCGGTGAGCTTGACGACCCGGGCCGCTGGGGTCTGCGCCTTCGTTCCGCCGTCGACATTCGAGTGGAGTGAGTTCCTTGGCCACCATTGACTGGGGATATCCCAACGACAAAGCCATCAGCGCGATGGACGCCTACGGCATGGGTGACGACGTCCTCAAGAAGCCGGACGGCACCGTGCAGGCGGCGTACGACTCCTGGATGGCCTTCTACAACAAGCACCAGAACAGCCGCACCGGGGTGAACTTCGAGAAGTGGAAGGACGAGGTCCGCGCGGAGCATCCGGAGTGGATCGAGGCCCGCGACTGGTACGACAAGAACATCCTCGACACCGACGGCTGGAAGAACCTCGTCAAGACGTACAAGGACAACATCACCGACCCGTCGAACGTGAAGCCGCCCGCGTTCACCGACCAGTCCGACTGGATCGACGACAAGATCTCGACCGGCTCGGGCTTCGAACCACCGGCGATCAACCCGACGTTCAAGGGTGACACCGCCTCGACCAGTGGCGTGGCGGTCAACACCGCCGCGCTGAAGTGGTTCGCGGAGGACGTGCTGGGCCGCATCACCGGCGCCGGGAACATCCTGCTCACCACGGCCGACAAGCTGAGCGCGATCGACCCGCGGCCCGGTGCCTTCGCCCGGGCCGAGGTGCTGCGGCAGGCGATCGTCGGGGCGACGGCCCACGACGGCGGCGTCAAGGGCGACATGAAGGACATGCTCGTCAACATGAACACCGCCCTGCTCGCGGTGCAGACCGCCCTGCTGAAGATGGCCGCGGAGTACGAGAACCTCGAAGAGCTCAACGCGCTCACCACCGACAAGCTCAGCGAGATCATGGGTGACTCCTTCAATGGCCTGGACAACCTGAAGACCTACGGCCAGAAGGTCGTCAAGACCGACGGAAACTGACGCGGGCGAACAGGTCTCGCCGCTCGCGAAGAGGGACAGGGCATGGGCAACGGTCTCGGTGACAGCAAGCTCGACGGGTGGAACGACCCCGCGGAGGAGGCGGCCACCTTCCCACCGAAGGCGGTCCCCGTCAGCGACCTGTACGACTACCAGACCTGGGCGAAGGAGACCCGGGGCTGGCGGAAGCTCGAGGCCGCGGTGAACGGTGGCGCCGCGCTGACCACCGAGAGCGGGCGGGACCACGCCGAAACGCTGGTGAGCGTCCGGTCCGTCGTCGAGACCGCGCAGGCCTTCCAGGCGACCCAGGACCTGCTGATCTGGCTCGAACAGACCATCCGTACCGCTGTCACCTCGATGGTCGGCGACGACAAGGCGTGGAAGGGGCCGGCGGCCAACGGGTTCCGCGACAAGATGAACTACTACGCCGACCTGCTCGGCAAGCAGGCCGAGCACCTGGCCGGCGGCGCGGTTCCGGACTCCACCACGGTGTCCAACGACATCAACTCGTCGACGAACGTCACGTCGCTTCCGTCGCAGCTCTACGACGCCGCCAACCACCTCTCCTGGGCCCAGCAGACGATCGCCTACCTGGACGGCGCCTGGGCGACGATCGCCTCCCAGAACGGCGTCGGCAGCGGCGACGGCCCGGTGCCGATCAGCGGCACCGAGTACGAGAAGCCGATGGCCCTGCAGATGGCCGATGTCGTCCACACGGTCGCCGAGAAGTACCGGATGACCACCGACAAGGCGGCGACGTCCACGGTCAGCATGCCCACGCCCAGCATCAACGTGCCGACGGGCCCGCCGATCCCGTCGCCGACCTTCACGACGCCGACGTTCACGACCCCGCCGGGGCTCACCCCGCCGGGCTTCACCACGCCGCACATCGGCGGCATCACCACGCCGGCCGTCAGCGCGCCGCCGAACATCACGGTGCCCACGATCACCCCGCCGAACCTGGCCGGCATCGGTGGCCCGGGTCCCGGCCAGGGGCCGGGAGGAATCACCCCGCCGACGTTCTCGGGTCCCGGTGAGATCGGTGGCCCCACGCCCGGCGGCGGCGGCAGCGGGCTGCCCGGCTTCGACGCCCCGGGCATCAACGGGCCGGGGGGAGCCGGTTTCCCGGGCGGTGGCGGCCTACCGGGTGGTGGCGGCCTGCCGGGCGGGTTCGTCCCCGGTGTGGTTCCGCCGGGCATCAAGCCGCCCGGCTCGGCCAACCTGGGCGGCGGCGCGGGCGGCGCCGGTTCGGTCAGGCCGCCGTCGTTCTCCGGACCGGGTGACGTGGGCGGCCCGAAGCCCGGGGCGGGCACGGGCGCAGGCATCGGCAGACCGGGCGGCGGCTTCACCGCGCCGGGCGTCCCCGGCTTCGGCTCACCCGGCGGCGCCGGCCCCGGCGCAGGTGGTAGCCCGAGCCTGCCGGAGAAGCCGGACGCGAACGGGCTGCTCGGCAACAGCGACGACTTCGTCCCCGGCGCCGTCGACGGTGTGGACATCCCGGCTGCCCCCGGCGGCGCCGTGCCCGGTGGCGGCGGCTTCCAGTCGCCGATGATGCCGGGCATGCCCGGCGCGGGCGCTCCCGGTGCCGGTGCCGGCGGCGGATCCGGTGTCCCCGAGGCCCCTGACGCCAAGGGCCTGGTGGAGGGCGACGAGGCGGACTGGCGGTCACCCGGGTTCGACGGCGTGCAGGTCCCCGGCGCGCCGGCCGGCGCCTCGTCCGGCGGCGCCGGGCTCGGTGCGGGCATGCCGCCCATGCCCGGCATGCCGGGGCCCGCGGGCGGCGCGAACAATCCCGGCGGGGCCGAGTCGCCCGACGCCCGGGGACTCGTCAGCGGCGATCCGGAGGCCTGGGGACCGGTGGGCGTGGACGCGGGTGTACCGGACGGGTCGGGCGGTGCGCCGGCCGGTGGTGACGGGCTCGGCGTCGACGGCCCGCAGATCCCCACCGCCCCGCCCGTGGTTCCGGGCGTCGACTCGCCGGCCGGCCCCGCCATGCCGATGATGCCCGGAGCGCCGGGTGCGCCGGGCGCCGGCACGTCCGGCGGCGGTGTCCCGGACGCGCCCGACGCCTCCGGGCTGATCCAGGCCGACCTCGACGACTGGCGCCCGTCGACCCCCGACACCGGCACACCGCACGCGCCGACGGGGGTGGACACCGGCGGCGCCGGGCTGGGGGAGCCGGCCCACTCCGCGCCTCCCGTGCCGCCGAGGACCAGTGCGACGCCGCCGACGGCCGGTGTGGTGCCGTCGATGGCCGGCCCGCCGGGCAGCAACGCGCCCGCTGGCACCGCACCCCGGACCGCGCCCGACGCGTCCGGCCTGATCCGGCCGGACGGGGCCGACTGGACCCCGGCCGGACCGGGGGACGGCGCGCCGGAGACGGGTGGCGGCACGGCGGCCGGTGGCGCGGGACTCGACGGCTCCGCGCCGGTCGCCGGCGTGCCGGGCTCGCAACCGGGCCCGGACGGTCCGCCCGCCGGCCCGGATCCGGGCGGGCCGGAGGCCGCCGCCGAGGAACCGGCCGCGCCGGAGGTTCCGGCAGCGCCCGTGCCCGGCATCGGCGGTACGTCGCCGGCTGCGCCCGTACCCGAGGTGATCGCACCGCCGACGGCGGTGGAGGTGCCGACCGTGGTCGACCTGTCCCCAGCGGTGGAACCGCCGCCGCGGGCCGAGCCGCCCGCGGCCGGCGCACCGCCCACGGTTGTTGCGCCGCCTCCAGCCGTCGCGTCGCCTCCGGCCGTCGTGTCGGCTCCGGCGGAGCCGGTGGTCGGCGGTGTCGTGGCGGCTCCGGTGATCGTGGGCCAGCCGGGCGTGCCCGGCCAGCCGGGCCTGCCCGCCCAACCCGGCCCGGTGGCGAACCCACCCGCCCAGGCAGCCGCGCCGAACCAGCCGGCACAGTCGAATCCGCCGGCGCAGCCGAACCCGCCCGGGCAGGGGAACCCGCCCGCGCAGGCGAACCAGACGGCGTCGCCGGGAGGCGGCAGTCCGGAGGGGACGCACCGGAAGACCGGCGTGGCCGCTGCCGTGGCCGACGGTGAGGTGGCGGTCGCGGTCCCCGGCGCCCTCGGGCTGGCCGCCGCCGCCGTGGCCGGACTCGCCGGTCCCGGACCGCAGACGTCCGGCCGCGCGACGGTCGGCGCGGACCCCGGCGACCCGGCCCGGGCCGGCACGGTCCGGCGTCCCTCCGACCGCGACGACGACAGCGAACCCGGCGCCGGCCGGGAGCCCGCCGGGCTGCGCGAGGACGACGCCGTCTGGGGCGGTGACCACGCCCGGCCGGCGGCCGACGACCACGTGCCGCTGGTCCGCCCGGACGACGACCCGGACGACACGGCGGGCTGGGACGACCTCAGCGACGCGGACTGGCTGACCGGACCGTCAGCTGACGACGGCAGGGAAGGGTGACCATGTCGGAGACACCGCAGCCCCCGCGCGCCGTCTGGCGGCGCGTGGCGCCCGCGAAGGCGCCCCGGCCGTCCGACGGCACAATCGACTTCTTCAGCGCCGACCTGGAGAAGATGCGGCGGTGCGGTGAGCCCGGCGTCAGCGACGCCGAGTTCACGGCGTCGCTCGCCGACGAGGAGAAGGCTGCCGCCGCCCGCGCCGAGGCGTTCTGGGCCGAGCAGGAGCGACGCCGCAGGGACGAGGAGGAGCGGGCGAAGAAGGAGAAGAAGCGCCAGGCCGAGGAGGACGACGACGTCAAGGTGGCCGAGCGCTACCGCAACGACCGCTACGCGGTGAAGCTGCTGCGCCAGGAGCGCACCGTCTGGGGCGGCGACGGCGCGGACGCGGGGACACTCGGATGAGTACGGTCACCGTCAAGCGACCGCCCCGCGCGCCGGGCCCGGAGGCGCCGGAAGGTTCCATCGAGCTCCAGGAGCCGCCGCTGATGGCGGAGGAGGCCCCGCTCGACTTCCGCTCGTTCGCGATGGTCGTGCCGATGGGCCTCGGCATGGGCGCGATGCTCGCCATGTTCGGCCTCTACAACCGCACCCCGATCATGTACGTGATGGGCGGCGCGATGGCCGGCGGCATGCTGCTCATGGGCGTCATGCAGATCGGCCGGGCGGCCGCCGAGCGCAAACGCAAGATGCGCGGCGAGCGGCGTGACTTCCTGCGCTACATCGGGCAGCTGCGCAAGCAGGCCCGCGAGGCCGCCGACCAGCAGCGCCGGCACGTGCTGTGGAACAACCCGCAGCCGGGCTGGCTGTGGTCGATCGCGATGGGCAGCCGGCTGTGGGAGCGCCGGCCCAGCCACGACGACTTCGGCCGGGTCCGGATCGGTCTCGGCCGGCAGACCGCGATGCTGAAGTTCAACCCGCCGTCGACCAAGCCGATCGAGGACCTCGAACCGCTGTCGTCGATCTCGCTGCGCCGGTTCTCCGAGGCGTACCGGACGGTGTCCGGCATCCCCACCTCCGTCGGCCTGCCGAGCTTCACCAGCGTCGAGTTCGAGGGGGCGATCGACCCGGCGATCGACCTGGCCCGCGCCGTGGTGGCGCAGCTCGCCACCTTCCACGCCCCGGACGAGCTGCGGATCGCGGTGCTCGCCGCCGAGGTGCACCGGGGTCCGTGGGAGTGGGTCAAGTGGCTGCCGCACAACGCCCATCCCACCGCGTACGACGCGGCGGGCCCGGTCCGGATGTTCGCCGGCAGCCACGACGCGCTGATGGACATGCTCGGCCCGGAGATCACCGACCGGGGCGACCACGACCGGGCCGTCAAGTCGACCACCACCGAGCCGTTCCTGGTGATCGTCGCGCACCTGGTGGACCTGCCGGACAGCTCCCGCCTGCTCGGCGCGGGCATCCGCAACGTGGTGCTGCTCGACCTGACCGGCGCGATGCCCGGCGGTCCCAAGGTGCTGCGGCTGACCGTCACCGACGACGTCGTGGAGTTCCCGGCCGGCGCCACGACCGGCTCGGCCAAGCGGGACGGCCTGGACCGGACCCGGTGCGAGGCGCTGGCCCGGATCATCGCGCCGAAGCGGACCAGCGGCACGCTGGAGGTCTCCGACGAGCCGCTGGACACCAGCTTCGAGCTGACCACGCTGCTCGGCATCCGCGACGCGATGACCTTCGACGTTCCGGCGCTGTGGCGGACCCGGACGCCGCAGCGCAACCGCCTCATGGTGCCGATCGGCGTCACCGAGGAGGGTGAGGTCATCGAGCTGGACCTGAAGGAGTCCGCGCAGGGCGGCATGGGACCGCACGGCCTGCTCATCGGCGCCACCGGCTCGGGCAAGTCGGAGCTGCTGCGTACCCTCGTCTGCGGCCTGGCCGCGACGCACAGCTCGGAGATCCTCAACCTGGTGCTCGTCGACTTCAAGGGCGGCGCCACCTTCCTCGGCATGGACAAGCTGCCGCACACCTCGGCGGTGATCACCAACCTGGCCGACGAGCTGCCGCTCGTCGACCGGATGCAGGACGCGCTCAACGGCGAGATGACCCGGCGGCAGGAGATGCTGCGGGCCAGCGGCTACGCCTCGCTGTTCGACTACGAGAAGGCGCGCGGCAACGGCGCCCAGCTCGTGCCGTTCCCGGTGCTGCTGATCATCGTGGACGAGTTCAGCGAGCTGCTGTCCAGCAAGAGCGAGTTCATGGACCTGTTCGTGTCCATCGGCCGGCTCGGCCGGTCGCTCGGCGTGCACCTGCTGCTCGCCTCCCAGCGGCTGGACGAGGGGCGGATCAACCGGGTCGAGGGGCACCTGTCGTACCGGCTGGCGCTGCGCACGTTCTCCTCGATGGAGTCGCGGTCGGTGATCGGCGTGGGCGCGGCGTACGAGCTGCCGCCCGAGCCGGGAAACGGCTACCTGAAGGTGGACACCACGAACCTGGTGCGCTTCAAGGCGGCGTACGTCTCCGGCGCGTACACCGGAAGTGGACGCCGCGGCGGCGTCGCGGACGCCGGGGACGAGCCCACCGCGGACGTGGTGCCGTTCACCACCCGGCAGGTGGCGGTGCGCCACGACCCCGGGCCGGATCGCGTGGCCGAGCAGGTCGAGGAGCCCGCCGCCGACGCGAACGGGCCGAGCCTGGTCGAGGTGCTGCTGGACCGGCTCGCCGGCTCGGGCCCGCCGGCCCGCCAGGTCTGGCTGCCGCCGCTGTCCAGCGCGCCCAGTCTGGACTCGCTCATGCCGAGCGTGCTGCCCGACCCGGTACGCGGCATGACCATCGACGACCCGGCCGTCCAGGGTGGGCTGCGGGTTCCGGTGGGTGTGGTGGACCGGCCCGCCGAGCAGTTGCGCGAGCTGCTGGTGGTCGACCTGAACGGAGCGGACGGCCACGTCGGCATCGCCGGCGCCCCGCAGAGCGGCAAGTCGACGCTGCTGCGCAGCCTGATCCTGGCGCTGTCGCTGGCGAACACGCCGCGTGAGGTGCAGTTCTACGGCCTCGACTTCGGCGGCGGCGGGCTCGCCTCGATCGCCGGCCTGCCGCACGTCGGCTCGATCGCCACCCGGATGGAACGCGACCGCGTCGTCCGGACGGTCGAGGAGGTCCTCCAGGTCATGGAGCGACGCGAGGCCGAGTTCGCGCGGCACGGCCTCGACTCCATGTCCACCTACCTGGCCAAGGTCGCCGAGGGGGTGATCGAGGACGGCTTCGGGCACGTCTTCCTGGTCATCGACGGCTGGTACACGATGAAGCAGGACTTCCAGGAGCTGGAGCAGAAGTTCCAGGAACTCGCCTCGCGTGGCCTGTCCTTCGGCGTGCACGTGATCGTCACCGCGACCCGCTGGTCGGAGCTGCGTACCTGGATGCGGGACCTGCTGGGCACGAAGCTGGAGCTGCGGCTCGGCGACGCGATGGAGTCCGAGCACGGCTCCCGCAAGGCGGCCACCGTGCCCAACCAGGTCGGCCGCGGCCTCACCGGCGGCGCGCTGCACTTCCTGGCCGCGCTGCCCCGGATGGACGGCAGCTCCGAGGTGGGCGACCTGGCCGAGGCGACCAAGTCGGTGGTCGAGGAGATCGGCACGTTCTGGCCCGGCCCGGCCGCCCCGCCGGTACGGATGCTCCCGGCGCACCTGATGGTCGAGACACTGCCGCCGCCCGAGTCCGACTTCAAGTTCGTCATCGGCCAGGACGAGCAGCGTCTCGCCCCGGTCTGGCACGACTTCATGACCACCCCGCACATGCTGGTCCTCGGCGACAGCGAGACCGGCAAGACCAACATGCTCCGGCTCGTCCTGCGGTCCATCCAGCAGCACTACCCGCCGGAGCGGGCGAAGGTCGTGCTCGGCGACTCGCGCCGCGACCTGGACACCGCGATCGGCGCCGCGTACCAGGTGGGCTTCGCGTTCACCGGCGACAAGATGCACGAGCTGGCCGGCCAGGCGTCGGTCTCGATGAACCGGCGGATGCCCGGTGCGGACGTCTCGTCCGAGCGGATGCGCAGACGCGACTGGTGGGAGGGGCCGGAGCTGTTCGTCATCGTCGACGACTACGACCTGATGACCAAGAGCACCGGGATGGGCTCGACGCTCGACCCGCTTCTGCCGTTGCTGGCCCAGGGCGCCTACATCGGCCTGCACGTGATCGTCGCGCGCAGCACCTCCGGCGCGATGCGGGCCATGATGGACCCGGTGATCCGGCGGATGTGGGAGCTGGGCACGCCCGCGACGCTCTTCTCCTACCCCAAGGAGGAGGGCAAGTTCCTCGGCGAGGCGAAGCCCCGCCAACTGCCGCCCGGACGCGCCCAGCTCGTCACCCGGCGCGGCGTACGCCTGATGCAGACCGGTTTCGTGTCGGACACGGCCCGATGAGAGAGGCTCGCTGGTGACCGCAGCGCTCAACGACCAACTGTGCCGGATCACGGTGATCGGCCCGGCGCGCCGGGCCGATCTGGCCGTACCGGCCCGGATGCCGGTGGCGAACCTGATGCCGCTGCTGGTGCGGCACACCACCGACCTGGCCCGGGTGCCCGACGGCGAGGTGCCCGACGAGTCGTGGGTGCTGCAACGCCTCGGTCAGGCGCCGTTCGAGCTGTCCGGTACGCCGGAGAGCCTGGACTGGCTGGAGGGCGAGGAACTGCACCTGCGCCCGGCGCAGGACCCGCTGCCCGAACTCGACTTCGACGACCTGGCCGAGGGCGTCGCCACAGTGGTCAACCGGCGGGCCGACAGGTGGCAGCCGGAGTACCGCCGGCTGCTGTTCCTGGTGCTCTCCCTGGTGGCGATGGGCCTGATCGCCGCCGTCCTCGTGGACCGGGGCCCGGTGCTGCCCCAGGTGATCGCCGGCGCGGTGCTCGCGGCCGGGTTGTTCACCGCGGCGATCGTCAGCGCCCGCCAGCAGACCGACGGCGCGTTCCCGCTGCTGTTCGGCGGCGGCGCGGCGTTCTTCGCGGCGGTGGCCGCGTCCAGCGCCGTCGACGGTGACCCGGACGGCGTGGCCTGGACCGCCGCCGCCGGGCTGGCCGCCGCCGTCGCGGCCGTCGGGGTGACCGCGTTCCTGCTGATCGCGCAGCGGACGGTCACACCGGTCATGCCGTTCGCCCCGCTGCTGATCGTCGCGCTGACCGCCGCGATGGTGGTGCTCGTCCTGCTGGCCGGCGACGGGTTCGCGCTCACCGCGCCGCAGGTGTCCGCCGTGGCGGTGTCGGTGATCCTGGTGCTGATCGTGATCGCGCCGCGGGCGGCGGTGAAGCTGGCCCGGCTGCGCGGACCGCAGCTGCCGAAGACCGGCGCCGACATGTCGTACGACATCGAGCCGGAGGACTCCGACCTGGTCAAGTCGCGCGCCGACGAGGCGGACACCTACCTGACCGCCTGCATGACCGCGTCCGCGCTGGTCCTGCCGGTGCTGATGCACCACACCATGCGGGCGCCGGGCTGGTCCGGGTGGACGCTCGTGCTGGTGACATCGAGTGCAATCCTGTTGCGCTCGCGTACCTTCTTCGGTTTCTGGCAGCGGGTCGCCCTGGTCGCGGCCGGTACCGTCGGCTACCTCATGGTGGCCCTGATGTTCTCCGACAAGCTCGCCCCGACCGGCCGGTACGTCCTGCTCGGCGGGCTCGTCGCCCTCCTGGTGCCGCTGGTGATGGCCGCGCTGCGGCCGTGGCCGCGACGCATGCTGCCGTTCTGGGAGTACACCGCCGGCGGGCTGGACGTCGCGACCGGCCTGGCCGTGCTGCCGGTGCTCGCCCAGGTGCTCGGGCTCTACGCCTGGGCCCGCGGACTCTTCGGGTAGCCGGCCGTGCAGACCCAGCGCGACCACGTCCACGCCCACCAGTTCATGATGGGCCGGTTGAGTTCCGCCCTGGTGCAGGGCGACCCGTCCACGGCGGAGATACCCGGGCAGCGTGCCGTCACCGGCCTGGCCTTCGGGGTGCTCATCAGCGTCCTGGTCGTCGCCGGGTTCGCCGTCTACGGCTGGATCGTCCCCGGCGGCAGCAAGGCGTACACCCGCAGCGGCGTGATCCTGGTCGAGAAGGAGAGCGGCAACCGGTACGTCTACCTCGACGGGATGCTGCGCCCGACGCCGAACCTGACCTCGGCCATGCTGATCCAGGGCAGCGGCGCCACCGTGAAGCTCATCTCCAAGGAGTCGATCAAGGACGTCCCGCGCGGACCGTCGATCGGCATCGACGGCGCCCCGCAGTCGGTCGCCACCGGGCAGATGGTCGCCGGTCCGTGGCTGGCCTGCCTGCCCGGCTCGGTCACCGACGAACCCGGCGACCGCCTCGGCCTCAACCTCGACCCGCGCGCCGAGGTGGTACCGCTGCCGGCCGACCGCTTCGCCGTCGTCCGCGCCGCCGACGGACCCACCTATCTGGTGACCGCCGGCCGCAGGCACCGGGTCGTCGACCCGGCGGTGCTCGTCGCGCTCGGCGCCACCACCACCCGCAAGGTGCCCGCACCGCAGGACTGGCTCGACTTCCTGCCCGACGGGCCGGACCTGGCCCCGGCCACGATCCCCGGCGCGGGCCGCTCCGGGCGGGTCGGCGACCGGACGTACCCGATCGGCACACTGTTCCGGCAGCGGCCCGACACCGGCGCCGAACAGATGCTGGTGCTGCGCCGCGACGGCCTCGCGCCGCTGAGCCGGACCGAGTTCCTGCTCGCCACCGCCACCTCCGGTGAGGAGCCGGTGGAGCTGAGCGCCGCCGACCTGGCCGCGGCCCGGATGTCGGCCGACCGGTCACTGCTCACCCGGCTGCCCGATCTGACCGGCCTCACCCCGCAGGAACCCGGCCCGTACGCGCTGTGCCTGCGCCAGAGCGCGGTCGACGGGACACGGTTCGACAGCACCGCCGTGCTCGCCCCGCTGGCCCGCTCCGGTGTCCGCCCCGACGGCCGCGCGACGGTGCTCACCGCGCCCGGCAGCGGCATGGCGGTGCTTCCGGCGCCGGTCGGCTCCGGCGCGGCGCAACCCCTGCCCACGTACATCGCGGACGACGGAAAGGCGTACCCGATCGGCGACCAGGACGCGGTACGGGCGCTCAAGCTCGACCGGGTCGTGAACGTTCCCTTCCCGAGAGAACTGCTCGCGCTGGTGCCCCAGGGCCCGGCGCTGAGCATGAGGGCCCTCGCGGCCGCAGAAGTGGGGTAGGTCGATCATGGCAACCCGGTTCCGGGACCTGTTCGGCGGCGGCAAGGACCGCCCCGAGGGCGTCGTCCAGCACACCGTCGGCAACGCCCTGGTGGTGCACGCCGACGACGCCATCAGCCCGGAGGCCCAGTCGCTGGCGCTGTCCATGATCGAGGACGCGGAGAACGACGTGGTCGTGCTCGACCTCGGCGACGGCATGCCGATCAGCGCGTGGGAGTCGATGGCCGGTGTGCTGCCGCGCCGCCGCCGCGGCATCCGGCTCATCGCCTGCGGCCGGCACGGCAACTCGGCAGCGATGGCCGGTCAGTGGCTCTCCGAACGCCTCAACCGCACCGTCATCGCCCCGGACGGCGACCTGGTACGCGGCTCCGCCGGAACGCTGTTCGTCCACTCCGCACCGGGCAGCGGCTGGGTGCGGTTCCGGCCCGGCCGTCCGCCCGCCTGGGACGCCAAGCGCTACCCGACGCCGCGATGGGACCGGGCCGCGATCGACACCCGGCCGTCCAGCGCCACCGCCGAGATCGAGCCGATCCCCGCCGGGGTCTGGATCCACAGCAACCGCGACCCGCAGGTGGTCGACCCGCAACGCCAACGGCTCACCGCGTACGTGCCGTGTCAGGCCGCGACCATGACCGTGCTGCTGGGCTGCCCCGGCACGCCGCCGCTGTCGCTCGACGACGTGGTGCGCTTCTGGCGCGGACTCGACGAGGAGAACCGGCAGCGGGTGCGCTTCGTGCAGTTCGGCGAGGTCCGCATCCCCGAGGGCGAGGCGTTCGGCCAAGCGCTCGCCGACCTGCTGAACACCGACGTCACCTGCTACACCGGCGTACCGATCGGCAGCCCGCACCGGTACGAGATCCGCACCGTGCTGCCGGACGGCGCGTTCGGCTGGGCGCCGTACGCGCTCGAACTGTCCTACACGCCCCGGGCGCACCCCAACTCGCGGGCCCGCCGGCCCGCCGTGCTCAGCCACCGCCCGCCGCTGCCCGGCGCCGAGGAGGTCGCGCCCCGGGTCTACTGGTTCGCACCCGGCGCCGTGGTCGAGGTGGTGCAGACCGGTCTCTGGGTACGCTCCACCGTCGAGCCGAAGAACGCCGAGCAGGTCCGGTCCGCGATGCTCGACGCGGGCAGCGGCACGCTGGTCTTCGACGACACCGTCCACTCCACCGCCCACCGGATGCGGGAACTGGCGCTCGACCTGGCCGCACGCGTCGACGGCATGGCGGGTACGAGCCGGGCGCTGATGCCGGCGTCGGTGCTGGTGCCCGGCGCGAAACCGGCCAGCCGGGCCGAGGTGGTCATCGACCTGGAAGCCGAGACGCGGGCGGTGGGCACGACCGTGCCGGTGCCCGCGTACGTGGAGGCCGCCCCGCCCGCGCCTGTCGCACCGCCCGCGGCGGACGGTGTGGTGGTCGCCGTTCCCGCCCCGGTCCCGGCCGTCCCCGCCGATCGGGACCAGCCGGCCGCACCTCCCGCGGTGCCGCTTCCGGCCGCGCCGCTCGTCCCGGAACTGCCGGCGCCGCCCGCGATACCGTTCGTTTCCGCGCTCCCGGATCCGCCCGCGGTGCCGCTGCCGGCAGCGCCTCCGGTCGTCTCCGAGCTGCCCCCGCCGCCGGTCGTGGCGACGCTGCCGGAACCGCCCGCGGTGCCGGTCGTCTCCGAGCTGCCCGTACCGCCGGTCGCGTCCGGGCCACCTGCGGCGAAGCCGGTGCCGATCGCGTCCGACCTGCCCGAACCTCCCACGGTGCCGATCGCGTCCGAGCTGCCGCCTCCGCCCGCGGTGCCGCCGCCGGTGGCGCCCGTGGTGGTGTCCGCACCCGCGCCGCCGGTCGGGCCGGTGGCCGCTGCCGACTCCGGTGACGGGCCCTCGGCGGCACCCGTCGAGGACGCCGGGCGCGACGCGTACCCCGCGCCCCCCACCATGCCGGCGGGCTTCGGCGAGCCGGCACCACCGACCATGCCTGCCGGGTTCGGCCATGCGTTCGCGGCCCCGCCGGTGGCGGCCGGGCCGGCGGCGCCGCTCACGGCCGCGCCGTCGATGCCGGTCGTCGCGGTCGACCTGCCGTCCGCCGGCGCCGGTCCGTCGCCCGTGACCGCGCCCGCGCGGACCGTCGAGCCCGGCGGACCGACCGCACCTACCGGACCGGCCGCACCCGCCGGACACGTCAAGCCGTCGGACGCCGCCGAGCCGTCTTCCGGGAACGCCGGACCGTCGGAGGCCGCCGAACCGTCGGAGGTGGCCGCCGAGGCACGCGTGCAGCCGGTGCCCCCGGCCGGCGCCGGTGCCCTGCTCTCGGAGAAGAAGGGACTCGCCGACGAGCGCGCCTGGCTGCGCCGCACGCTCAGCCGCGAGTTCGACGTGATGGCCAGCTCGGTGTCCCGGATCATGTCCGAGCACCCGGGCATGCAGGGCTCCGGCGTGCCCACCGAGGACGTGCTCGCCGACACGGTCGCGCTGCGGCTCTACCTGACCGGCCGGGGACCGGGCGTCGACGCCGGACTGCGCTCCGGCCGCAAGGGACCGCACGTGCCGTTCGCGCGGTGCGTGGTCGCCGGGGTCTCCCGGATGCCGTCGTTCCGGGGCACCACCGTCTACCGGCTGTCGCCGACCGACGGGGAGTGGGCGCTCTACCAGGACCGGCGGCTGGTCACCGACTGGAGCTTCGTCAACGCGCTGACCCAGCCGTGCGCGTCCGAGGACGGCGACACCGACGTGCTGATCTGGTCGATGACCGCCCGCCGGACCAGCCTGCTGGAACCGGAGGGGGACGAGCACGTCGAGGACCGGGTGCTGTTCCTGCCCGGCACGAACTTCAAGGTGCTGGACCTGCGCCGGCCCTCCGCGGACGAGCGCGGCGCGGTCCTGCTGCGGGAGATCGGCGCCAACGAGATCGACGACACCGGCCGGGTCGACTCCAACCGGGTGTCGCTGGACGAGCTGGCGCTCACGTCGCTGCGGCGCAGCGTGGACCGCTGGGCCTCGGCCGAGCCCCGGGTACGCATCGGCGCGGCGGCCCGCGGGCGCCTGCGGGTGCTGCCCGGGCTGGACCGGAAGGGATGACGCGGTGAGTCGGCAGGTTCTTGTGGTGGGTGACCGGAAGCCGGGTTCCTATCCGACGATCGGCTCCGCGCTGTCCCGGGCCGAGCCCGGCGCCACCATCGACGTCCACCCCGGCCGGTACGTCGAGAAGCTCGTGGTCGGCGATCGGGTGACGATCAGCGCCGCCCAGCCCGGCACCGTCGAGGTGCACGTGGAGGAGGGCAGCGTCCTCGTCGTCCGCGGTGAGGGCGCCCACTTGCGCGGCATCACGCTCAGCAGCGCCGACACGACGCTGGCCGCAGTCGACGTGTACGCGGGCGAGGTCGCGCTCGACGACTGCCGGGTCGGCGGCGCCTCCTGGGTGACGCTGCTGGCCCGCATGCAGGGCACCGTCGCGCTGCGCGGCTGCGACGTGACCAGCTCGGCCGGCGCGGGCGTGGTGGTGATGTCGGCCGGGTCGAGCACGATCGAGGACACCGACGTCCACGACGTCGCCACGAGCAGCGTGGTGGCGGGGGAGCAGAGCGCGCTGACGCTGCGCCGCTGCCGGCTGCGGACGGCGGGTGCGAACAGCGTCTGCGCCGGCGGCGACGCCCGACTCACCATCGAGCAGTGCGAGATCACCGGCGCCGGCAAGCCCGCCCTGGTGGTCGAGCAGCGCGCCTGGGCCCGCATCCGCGGCCTGTCCGTCACCGGCAGCGGCAACGTCGACGTCTTCGTCCGGGGCGAGGCGGACGTGCAGATCAGCGACTCGACGTTCACCGGCGCCGCGGTGCAGTCGGCGCACATCGCCGAGGGCGCGTCGCCGGAGTTCCGGAACTGCACGTTCGGCGGCGCCGGCCACACCGCCGTGCAGGTGCTCGGCGGCGGCCGGCCGACCTTCACCGACTGCACCGTCGAGGACACGCCGGTGGGCATCGCCGTCAACGGTGGTGCGCCCCGGTTCCTCGGGCTGACCGTGCGGGGCACGCGCGACCACGTCGCCGTGCTCGCCGGTGAGTCGGCTGTCGTGCTCCAGCGGCTACGCGCCGAGATCACCACCGGCGGCGGGGTGCTGGTCCAGGACGGCGCCTCGCTGGAGGGCACCGACCTGGTGGTGGACGCGGGCGAGGCGACGGCGCTCGCGCTGACCGGCCCCGCGCGCGGCGTCGTCCACGAGGCCCGCCTCACCGGCACGGGCGCGGCCTGCGTCCGGGTGGGGACCGGCGCCGACCTGACGCTGCGCGCGGCCCTGCTGCGCGGTTCCGGCGCGCTGGCCGAGGGTGCCCTCCGGCTGGGGGACAGCGAGATCGTCGGCGCGGTCCGCGACGGCCTGCGGGTCACCGGGTCGGCGACCGTCACGCAGACCCGGGTGCGGGACGCCCGGGCCGACGGGATCGTCTTCGAGGCGGGCTCCCGGGGGTCGGTGAGCGACGGGGAGGTGCTCGGCAGCGGCGCGGCCGGCATCGGCGTGGACACCGTGGAGCCGGTGGCGCTCACCCGGTGCGTGGTGCGCGACAGCGGCACCGAGGACGTCCGCCGCGCCCCCGGCGCCACAGTGACCACCGAGGCGCTGACGGTGGGCCGTCCGCCGGCCACCCCGGCGCCCGCCGGCCCGCCGGCCGCCGCGCCGGTCCCGGTCGCCGACGACGGGGGTACGGCGGAGGACGGCGCGGACGAGCTGAGTGAGCCGCTCCGCGAGTTGAACGGGCTGATCGGCCTGCGCGGGGTGAAGCAGGAGGTCACCGCGCTGATCAACCTGATCAAGATGTCGCAGGTCCGGCTCCAGATGGGTCTGCCGATGCCGCCGATGAGCCGGCACCTGGTCTTCGCCGGCCCGCCCGGCACCGGCAAGACCACTGTGGCCCGCCTGTACGGCTCGGTGCTCAAGGAGCTGGGCATCCTGTCCAAGGGCCACATGGTGGAGGCGGCGCGGGCCGACCTGGTGGGCCAGTACATCGGCTCCACCGCGATCAAGACGACCGAGCTGGTCACCAAGGCACTCGGCGGCGTGCTCTTCATCGACGAGGCGTACACGCTGTCCAGCGGTTCGGGCGGCTCCGGGCCGGACTTCGGCCAGGAGGCCATCGACGCGCTGATGAAGATGATGGAGGACCACCGCGACGAGCTGGTGGTGATCGTCGCGGGCTACTCCGAGCTGATGGAGCAGTTCCTCGCCTCCAACCCCGGCATGGCGTCGCGGTTCACCCGCACCATCGAGTTCCCCAACTACTCCGTCGAGGAACTCGTCACCATCACCTCGAACCTGGTCAGCAAGCACTACTACGAGCTGACCGACGACGCGGTGGAGGCGCTCACCGCGTACTTCACCCGGGTGCCGAAGAACGCCACGTTCGGCAACGGCCGGGTGGCCCGCAAGCTGTTCGAGGCGCTGATCAACAACCAGGCGTCGCGCCTGGCGACCACGCCGCCCACGAAGGACAACGAGCTCAACCGGCTCACCGCCGCCGACGTCGAACCCGAGCTGGCGCTGCTGGAGGACCTGCCGGTCGAGCAGGGCGAGCAGCCCGACGCGGCGACCGACCCGACCGGCGCGATAAACGCGGCCCGCAGCTGGAAGCGGATCTGCGGCCTGGTCGGCGGGCAGCGGGTCAAGGAGGCGGCCGGGCAGACGCTGTTGCAGCTCTGCGAGGGCCGCAACCGCCGGCGCGGCCCCGGCCGCACCGGCAACGTGCTGCTCGCCGGCCGGGCCGGCAGCGGCCGCAGCGAGTACGCCCGGCTCTACGCCGCATGCCTGTCGGAGCTGGGCCTGGTGCCGGTCGGCCAGCTGGTGCGGGTGAGCACGAGCCGGGAACTGGCGCCGCAGTGGCCCGGCCAGGCCGGCAGCCTGGTGGACGCGGTCCTCGACGACGCGGCCGGTGGCGTGCTCCAGCTCGACTACGTCGACGACGCCTCCGGCGTCGCGCCGGAGATCGCCGAGGCGCTGGTGGGCCGGATGCGTTCCCGGCTCGGCGACCCGGTGGTGGTGCTGACCGGCGAGGCGGCGGCCCTGGCGAGCCTGCGGGCCGCGGTGCCGGCGGTGAACGAGGTGTTCGGCCAGCAGTGGTCGGTGCCGGAGTTCAGCACCGACGAGCTGGCCGCGATCGTGCTGCGACACCTGGTGCGGCGGGGTCACGAGGTGCCCGACGACGTCCGGGCCGCGCTGACGCAGCTGGCCGGCCGGCTGCCCGAGCGCACCGTCCACGCCGCCCACCAGTTCTCGCTCGCGCTGACCCGGCGCACCGGCTCCCGTACCCTCGCGCTCGCCGACCTGGCCGCGCCCGGCCCGGCGGCCGGCGAGCGGCTCGGCGGCCTGGCCGCCGTCGGCTGACCACCCGACCGTCACACACAGAAAGGCCCGGCATGCAACCCGAGTCCAAGCCCGTTCCTCCCTCGTTCCAGGAGTTCATGGAGAACGCGCAGCGCCTGGAGGACCAGATGCGCAACGCGCAGTCGGAGCTGGAGCGGGCGATCGTCACCGGCCGCTCGCAGGACGCCACCGTCGTGGTCATGGCCAGCGGCCTCGGCAAGGTCCAGACCGTCCGGGTCGACCCCCGGGTGTACGAGCAGCGTGACGCAGCGTCGTTGCAGACGGCGATCATGGAGGCGATCCAGGCCGCCGCCGCGAACGCCGGGAAGCTTGCGACGGAGAAGATGGGCCCCGTCGAAATCAATCTTCACTGACTGAAAAAAGTCTGACCAGCGGTTATGGGCAGATCTTCACGGCTTGGCGCCTTCGGGAAAGAGAGTGTGGAGGTTTCCTGAAGGACTCTCCATGAGACTGTCAGCCCCTACTGACAGTGATGGAGATGGCTGTGGAGCAAGTTGCCGTCTTTGTGCACGCGCCCGACCCGCTGACCCACACCGGCCTGACCGCCCACCTCCGGTCCCGCTCCGACATCACGTTGCTGGACAGCGCGGACCGGACGCGGGCGCAGGTTCTCGTCGTCGCCGCCGAGCGGCTCACCACCGACGTGATCGCGATGCTGCGCCTCGCGGCGACCGAGATCGGCGCCCCGGTCGTCCTGATCACCACCGAGGTCAGTGAACAGGAACTCCTCACCGCCGTGGAGTGCCGGGTCGTGGCCGTCCTGCCACGCGCGGCGGTCACCGCCGAACGCCTCGTGCACAGCGTCCGGGCGGCCGCCTCCGGCGGCGGCGTGCTGCCCCCGAACCTGGTGGGCGAGCTGCTCAAGCACATCGAACGGCTCCAGCGCGACGTGCTCAACCCCAACGGGCTCAACGCCTCCGGCCTGACCGCGCGCGAGATCGACGTGCTGCGGCTGATGGCCGAGGGCTTCGACACCAACGAGATCGCCGACGAGCTGCGCTATTCCGAACGCACCGTGAAGAACGTCATCTACGGCCTCAACCACCGGCTGAAGCTGCGCAACCGCTCGCACGCGGTGGCCTACGCCCTGCGCTCCGGCATGATCTGAAGTGATCACGCGCCACACCGTGGGCAACGCCCTGGTGCTGCACGCCAGCGAGCGGATCAGCACGGAGGCCCGTACGGTCGCGCTGTCGGTGGACCGGGATCCCGACAACGACATCGTGATCCTGGACCTGCAACACGAGCTGCCGTTCGACATCTGGGACACGGTCGCGACCGAGCTGCGCCGGCAGCGCCTGCGCCGGGGCATCCGGCTGGTGGTGTGCGGCGCCCGCCCGGAGACCGGGGCGCTCGCCGGCCAGTGGCTCTCCGACCGGCTGGGCCGGCCGGTGATCGCCCCGTTCGGACGGATGATCCCGGGCGCGGCGGGCCTGCTGTTCGTGCACGCGACGGATCTCGGCGGCTGGGTCTGCTACCGGCGCGGCCACACGCCGGTCTGGCAGTCGAAGCGCTATCCGGTACCGGCCTGGGACGGCGCCGCCGTCGACCACCTGACGATCAGTTCGACCTGCGCCGCCGAGCCGCTGCCCGGCGGCGTCTGGCTCCGGGAGAGCCGCGACGAGGCCGCCGTCGCCGTACACGGAAGTCACCTCACCTCGACGATGCCGTGCCTGCCGGACGCCATGCCGGTCCTGGTCGGCTGCCCCGGGACGGCGCCGCTGCGTCTGGACGACATCGCCAGGTTCTGGCGCGGCCTGGCGCCCGAGGGGCGCGAGCACGCCCGCTTCGTCCAGTACGGCCCGGTCGCGCTGCCCGACGGCGAGCCGTTCGGGCAGGCGCTGGCCGACCTGCTGCGCTGCCCGGTGCGGGTCTTCACCGGCGTGCCGAGCGGCCGCCCGGACGGCCCGGCCCTGTTCACAGTCGACGCCGACGGGCGGCCCGGCTGGCAGGTCTTCGCCGAGGAACTGGCCTACCGGCCCCGGGAGACGCTCGGGGCGAAGGCGGTTACGCCGCGCATCCTGCGCCACCGTGCGCCGCCGGAACTCGGCGAGCCGGTCGGTCCGCGCGTCTACCGGTACGCCCACGACGCGGTGGTCGAGGTGATCCCGTCCGGCCTCTGGCTGCGCGCCCCGGAGCCACCCCGGCACGCCGACCGGATCCGCGCGGTGCCGGTGGACCCGAACCGCGTCCGGCTCGTCGTGGACGACCCGGCGCCGGCCGTGGCGGACCGCCACCGGGAACTGGCCGGTGACCTGGCCGCGCGGCTGGACCCGGCGACCCGCAAGCGGGCGGCGGTGCAGCCGTCCTCGCTCGTGGCGCCGGGACGCCCGGGGCTCTCGGCACGCGGGATCGAGGCCGGGACGTACCGGCACACGACGGGTCACGCCGCCGGACTGCCGCCCGCGCCGTCGGTGCCGGCACCCGTCCCGGAGCCGGTGCCCGTCGCCGTGGCGGGCCCGCCCGCGCCGTCGGCCGCCGAGGTGGCCGCTGCCGTTCCCGCAGTCGCACGTCCCGCCGCCCCGCCGGACACGACCCTGCCGGACGGCTCCGGGCTTCCCGGCCCAGGGTCGGAGGCGGCCGGGCTTCACTCGGCGGGGACGAACGTGGCCGGGCCGCACGTGGCCGGGCCTCACGCGGCCGGGCCGGTCGCGGCCGGGCTGAGCGCCGTCGGGGCGGAGGCGGCCGGGCTCGACGACATCGGGCCGGACGCGAACGGACCGGATGCGACGGCGCGGGACGTGGCCGGGCCGGTGCTCGGCGGCGGCGCGGGCTGGGCGACCAGCCCGACGATGACGCTGCCGGTACACCGCCCCGCACCGGCGCCCGTCCGCTTCCAGCGCACCCCCGGCGACGACGCGCGGGGCGTACGCCCCGGCCCCGACCTGGACGAGGAGCGGACCTGGTTCCGGCGGGCGTTCCGCCGCGAGATCGCCGCCGTCGCCGCGGACGTGGCGGACGTGCTCGCCGCGCATCCGGCGCTCGCGGCCGGCGCCGGCGCGGCGGAGTACGCGACAGCGGTCCGCCTCTACCTCTCCGCCGCCGGTGACGGCCTCGACCAGGCGCTGCGGTCCGCCGAGCCGGGCGGGCACGTGCCGTTCGCCAGGTGCGTGTCGGCGGGCGTACGCCGGTTGCCGGTGCACCGCGGCGTCGCGTACGCCGGCGCCGAGCTGACCACTGCGGACCTGCGGCGGATCGCGCAGCGCCGGGTGCTCACCGACTGGGGCTTCACAAACGCGCTCGCCGAGCCGCCCGCCGACCTGCCGGGCACGGTCGAGGTGCTGATCTGGTCGGCCACCGCGCGGCGCACGGCGGCGTTCGAGACCGGCGACGGCGTCCCGGCCCGGGTCCTGTTCCTCCCCGGTACCGCGTTCACGGTGCTCCAGGTGCAGGAGCCGGACGCCGGTGCCCCCGCCCGGCTGCTGGTGCGGGAACTGGCGGTGGAGGAGCCGCCGGTGGAGGGGCGGGTACGCTTCGACGCCCTCGCCCTTGCCGCCCTGCGCCAGCATCTGGCGCGCCGCACCGGCCCGGGTGCGCCGGTCCCGGCAGCAGCCGCCCGCCGGTTCGTGGGCGTACCGGGGCTGCGCTGAGGCGCTACCGGTCGAGACCGTCGCGCAGCGCGGTGAGCGTCGCCCGCTGTGCCGGCGGCAACCGGTGCCCCGCCAGGGCCCGGCGTACCAGCTCGCGGGCCGCCTCCGGGGCGCGCCGGGACAGCTCGGCGCCGTGCGCGACCAGCCAGTCCACCAGCCACTCGTCCACCTCGGGCGGCCCGGCGAGCAGGTGGTCGGCGATCCGGGTGACGTCGCCGCCGTTGTCCGCGAGCGCCTGTGCCGCGTGCCGGTGCAGCGTCGGCCGCAGCGCGGCGGGGATGCCGCCGGCGAGCGCCCGCCGCAGCACCGGCTGCCGGAACGCCAGCTCGCTGCCCGCGTCCACGAGGACGTCGGCGGCGACCGCCTCCTCCAGCTCGGCCATCAGGTCGAACGGCGACCGCCCGGTGACCGCCGCGACCTCGGCGACGGCGAACTCGTCGCCGAGCAGGGCGGCGTAGCGCAGCGACTCCCGGGCGCCGGGGGAGAGGTGGTCGAGGCTGGCCCGCACGGTGTCCAGCAGCGCGCGCGGCATGTCGTCGGCCCGCGCGTCGACCTCGGCGAGCCCGTCGACGACGCGTACCCCGTCCTCGGCGACGAGGCCGCTGACCAGTTCCCGGGCGTACAGCGGGTTGCCGGCGGCCAGCGGCGCCAGCGACCGCAGCGTGGCGCCGGGTGGCACGCCCACCGTCCGGCCGAAGATCTGCTCGATGTCCGACGGGGGCAGGGGGGTGAGCCGGATCAGGTGCCCGTCGCGGGTGCTCACGCCGCGCCGTACCCGGGCCAGGTCGCGTCGGCCCGGTTCGGGCCGGGCGGTCGCGACGAGCAGCAGCGGCAGCCACCGGGTCAGCGCGGCCAGCCGCTCCCAGGCCAGCAGGCTCACCTCGTCGGCCCACTGGAGGTGGTCGACGGCCAGCACCAGCGGGCCCGTCGCGGTGAGCCCGCGGACGTGGTCGAGCACCCGGTCGACGGCAGCGGCCGGGTCGTCGTGCGGCGCGTCCTCCAGACGCAGCGCGCGGCGCATCACGTGCAGCGGGATGCGGCTGCTGAGTTCCTCGGCGCTGCCGCGCGCGACCCGGTGGCCCCGGGCCCGCGCCTCGTGCAGCGCCGCGTCGAGCAGCGCGGACTTGCCGATGCCCGGCTCGCCCTCGATCCACACGATCGCGCTGCGGCCCTCGCCCACCGCGTCCAGCAGGTCGCGCAGCAGCGCCAGTTCGGCGTCGCGTCCGACCAGGCGTCCCCGTCCCGGTACGGTCGGCGCCGCCACCGCTGCCGGTGCCACCGGTACGGGCGGCGCCGGCTCGGCGAGGATGCGGCTCTGCAGTTCGCGCAGGGCCGGGCCGGGCTCGACGCCGAGTTCGTCCACCAGCACCCGGCGCGCCGCGTGGAAGACGTCCAGGGCCTCGGTGCCCCGGCCGGCTCGGTGCAGCGCGCGCATCAGCAGCTCGTGGAACGGCTCGTGCAGGGGATGGTCGCGGACCAGGGCGGTCAGGTCGGCGATCAGCGCGTCGTCGTCGCCGGCCAGGGCCAGCCGGGCCCGCCGCTCCGCCGCGGCGATCCGCAGCTCGGTCAGGCGGTGCCGGTCGAGGTCGGCGAAGAGTCCGGTGACGTTCGCGTACGCCTCGCCCCGCCAGAGCGCGAGCGCCTCGTCGAGCAGGGCGACGGCCTGGCCGGGCCGCCCGGCGGCAGCGGGCTCCACCGCCGCCTCGCACAGCGCGTCGAACCGGTCGGCGTCCAGCGCGCCCGGTTCGAGGCGCAACGTGTACCCGGCCCGGCCGGAACGCAGCAGCCCACCGGCCGGGCCCAGGGCGCGCCGCAGACCGGAGACGTAGGTGTAGATGTTGCCCACCGCGGCGCTCGGCGCCGACTCGCCCCACAGCGCCCGGATCAGCTCGGCGCGGGTGACCGGGCGGTTGGCGTTCGCGGCCAGCATCGCGAACAGGGCGCGCCGCCGGGCCGGTCCGAGGTCGATCTCGACCTCGCCGTTCCAGGCTCGTACCGGGCCCAGAACGGTGACGCGCAGTCTCCTCACCGCTGCCCGACGACCGCCGGGCCGACGTCCGCCGCCGGCCCCTGCGGGCCGGCGATCCGGTTCATCTCGGCGCGCGTCGCGGCGTCCCCGGTGTGCGCCGACACCCAGGTCGCCTCGGCACCGGCGGGCAGTCCGCAGCGGTGCAGGACCCGGGCAAGTTCCGCGGTGAGCAGCTCGCGGGACGACGCGGAGAGGCCGGGCGAGGCGACGGCGTGGCGCAGCACCGCGATCGCGGGCGCGGGTGCGGTGGCGCCCAGCTGCGCGGCGTGCGCGGTCAGCCAGTCCTGCACCCAGGCGTCGACCGGCACCGGCCCGGCCAGCAGCTGGCCCGCGATCCGGCCGAGGTCGCCGCCGGCTTCGGCGAGCCGCTGGGCGAACTGCCTGTGCATCAGCACGCGCAGCGCGGTCGGGATCGCGCCGCGCAGGACCCGGCGGATGACCGGATGCCGGAACCGCAGGCGGCGCCCGTCCTCGACGAGGATCCCGGCGGCCAGCGCCTCCTCCACCGCCGGTACGAGTTGCGGCGCCGACCTGCCGGTGACCGCGGCGAGGTCGGCCACCAGGTAGTTGTTGCCGAGGAACGCGATCGCCCGCAGCAACTGGCGGGTGTCGTCGGCGAGCGGTTGCAGGTGCCGGGAGACCGCGTCGGTCAGTTCGGGGCCGGGCGTGTCGGCGGTCCGGCCGTCGTGGTCGGCGAGCACGAGATGCCGCAGGTAGTACGGGTTCCCGGCGGCGGCCGCGACGAACGAGCGCACGGTGCCGGCACCCGGGCCGGGTGAGCGGGACCAGTCGCGTACGAGCGCGGTCGCGGTGTCGTCGTCCAGCGGGCCGAGGTCGACGAGCGTGGTGCCGTCGCGGGGCAGCACCCGGCGCAGGAGCCGCACCTCGTATCCGGCCGGGACCGGGCGGGCGGCGGACACGAGCAGCAGTGGCAGCCGCGTGGTGAGCTTGTGCAGCGCGTGCCAGACCAGCAGCGACATGTCGTCGGCCCACTGGAGGTCGTCCAGGACCAGCAGCAGCGGCCGTTCGGCGCACCGTTCGACCACGAACCGCTGGACGGTGTCGATCACGGTCATGGTCGGTGGCGCCCCACCGGAGCAGGCGTGCAGCGAGGCGGGCAGGCCGTCCGCGTCGTTGCCCAGGGAGAGGCACTCCAGCACGATGCTCAACGGCATCCGGTACGCCAGCTCGTCGCCGACGGCCCAGCCGACCTGGACGCCGAGCGGTGCCGCGCCGCTGAGTCCTTCGGACAGCAGCGCCGACTTCCCGATGCCCGCCTCGCCGCTGATCCAGACGCTGCCACCGCGCCCGTCGGCCAGGCCGGTGACCGCCGACCGCAGCCGGGCCAGCGCCGCGGAACGGCCCCGGAAGCCGGGGTGCCCTGCCGGGGCCGGTCCCGGGCCGCGTACCGGGGCCGCGGTGGCGCCGGACAGCTGGTCGTGGATCTGCCGGACGGCGGCGGCGGGTTCGGTGCCCGACTCCTCGACCAGCCGGTCCCGCAGCGTGACGTAGAGCGCGAGCGCCTCGGCGGTACGGCCCTGCGCGGCCAGCGCCCGCATCGCCACCGCGTACAGGCTCTCCCGGGCCGGGTGGCGGTCGACGAGCGTGAGCAGGCGGTCGACGACCTCGGCACCGCGTCCGAGGCCCAGCATCAGTTCGGCCTGCCGTTCGACAGTTGTCAGGTACAGCTCGCCGAGCCGGATCCGGTGGCCGGCGGCCCGTGGTCCCGGTACGCCGACGAGCGCCTCGTCGCCCCGCCACTGCGCCAGCGCGGCGTCCAGCGCGGCCAGTTCACCGGCGGTGTCCCCGGCGGCGCGGGGCGCGCGGCTGCGTTCGCGCAACCGCTCGAAGCGGTGCACGTCGACGGCGTCGGCGTCGAGGTGCAGCCGGTAGCTGCCGCCCTCGGAGGTGAGCACCCGGCCGGAGGACCACCTGTCGCGGTCCGGTTCGAGCATCCGGCGCAGGGCGGAGACGTACGTGTAGAGGTTGCCGGTCGCGCTGGCCGGCGGGTCGTCACCCCAGACGGCGGTGATCAGCTCGTCCCGGGACAGGCCCCGCTCCGGGGTGAGCGCCAGCGCGCTGAAGACGGCCCGGCGCTGGGCCGAGCGCAGTGGCAGTTCCCGCCCGGCGTACGTGATCCGGAGATTGCCCAGCAAGCGGACGTCGAAGCCACTGCACTGTGCCGTCATGCCGTCCTCGTGGTGACCGGATATCTGCCTCGGTGACAACCGTTCGGCGGAACCCTAGCCCAACCATCAACCATGTCAACTTCGTGTGGATGGCGGAAAGGCTTACGGCACAGGACTTCCTGGTGCATGCGGCGTTCAGCTCGGCCCGCTGCCGGTGGTGCTAGCAGGCAGTCTTGCCGGGCCCTGTGCGGACCGTCCACGACGGACCGGTCGGCGGCCGGGGGGCGTGGCGAGACGATACTCACCTCGACGGGGCCGGCGTCCGGCGCCGGCCCCCGTCGAGGTGGCTCAGCTTCCGGCGCAGGTGGCGGTGGCTCCGCCGCCGGTTCCGGTGCCCTGGAATCCGAAGGTGGTGGTCTGCCCCGCGGCCAGTTGTCCGTTGTAGCTCTGGTTGGCCACGGTGACGGTGCCACTGGTGCCGCTGGGCACGCCGTTCCACAGCGAGCTGATCGCGGCGCCGCCGGGCAGCGTGAGCGTCACGCGCCAGCCGGTCAGCGCGGCGCTCCCGGCGGTGACCGTCACGCCTGCGACGAAGCCACCGTTCCACTGGTCCTGGACGGTGTAGACGGCGGTGCAGGAGGCCCCGCCCGGCGGTGGCGTGGTCGGCGGCGGGGTCGTGGGCGGCGGGGGCGTGGTGGGCGGCGGGGTCGTGGGCGGGGGAGTGGTGGGCGCCGGGCCGTCCAGCGTCAGGTTCTTCTGCTGGACGCTCCACTGGGTGCGGCACAGACCGCAGTCGGGGCCGACGAAGTTGGCGCCGGCGCTGATGTCGCCCTTCAGGCGCCACTTGAGGTAGAGCACCGCGACCCGGCCGAACTCGCCGCCGTTGGGCTGGTCGTACGTGCCGCCGTGCCCGACGTTCAGGTTGCCCATGAAGGCGGGCAGCCCGGCCGGCAGCTTGCCCCAGTCGTCCATCGCGTTCGGGTAGGCGATGTCGCTGGGCCCACCGATGAAGTACGCGATCGGCTTGGTCAGGCGCCGCAACTGGTAGTCGTCGGCGTCGTTGAGCAGGCCGCTGCTGAAGATGCCGGTGGTGGTGATGCGCGGGTCGTTCGAGACCGCGTACGCCTCGACGCCGCCACAGGAGAACCCGGCCACGGCGATCTTGGTGGTGTCGATCCGGTTGTAGTACTTGCTCCCCGACCGGGAGTTCTCCGCCACCGCCCAGTCGATGGACTGGGTGAGCATCTGCGCGCTCGTGGAGCCGGAGCCGTTCGGTGCGCCGTTGGCGATGGCGAGGAAGCCGTGGGAGGCGATCTCGCGCAGGAAGTTGCCCTGCGACAGCCCGTTCGCCGAGCAGGCACCGTTGCCCCAGACCAGGACGGGAAGGCGCTCGGACGGGAGCGTCTGGGGACGGAAGATGGTGTGGTTGGGCAGGCTCGACGAGGTCTCGTAGTCGGCGGGGTAGGGCCCCGAGCCGCCGATCGCGGCGCCCGCGGGTGTCGCGCCGAGCGCCACGACCACGGAGGCGAGCGGGACGATGGCGGCCGCCAGCGCCGCGTAGATCTTCGATCTTCTTCTCATGCGTCCTCCAGGGGACGTCGTGACGGCGCTCCCTGGACGGTGGTGGTGGCGGTGTGCCGGCCACGTCGGTGTGGCGCCGCCGCGATGCGTCCCAGCGGAGGGACCGGCGGGAGCTTTTGCAGTTACTATCACCGCCGTAACGAAATGTGTCAATACATGCCGGTCGATGTCTGCCGCCGGTTCGGCTACCGGTCCGCGGCCGGGAGCCGTGGCGCCGGCCGGCTATGCGGCGACCGCCTGCGGGTCGCCCGTGGCGTCGTGGGCGGCCATCCTCTCCTGCCGTTCCGGCTCCTCGCGCAGGATCGCGGCGTGCAGCCACGCATCAGGGATGGCGAAGCCGTCCACAAGCGTGCGCATGTACGGGCGCAGCTCCTTGAGCAGCCCGTTCACCACGCCGGTGATCGCCTTCGACCGGGCCGGGGTGAGCCGGCCGTGCTCCAGCAGCCAGCCCTTGTTCGCCTCGATGACGCTCAGCGCGTACAGGTCGCAGACCCGGGACAGCAGCTCCTTGACCGCCGGGTCGGCGGTGGCGTCGATGCCCGCGACGAACGCCTCCAGGGTCACCCGGTCGACGTGCGCGGCGGCGACGGCGAGGACGTGGTCCTGCACGTCGTTGAAGATGTCGAACGGACGGTCCTTCTTGGTGGAGGCACCACCGCGCAGACGGCGGACCGCGCTGTCCAGCAGGTGCTCCTCCCGATCCTCGAACACCTTGAGCTGCCAGCCCCGGTCGGTGACGGCGACCTCGTCGTCCCGGCCCGGCACCGCGCCGACCAGCCGCGCGATGAGTGCCCGCGCGGCGGTGCGTTCCAGCACCATCTCGCGTACCTGCTCGGCCACGAACGAGGCGCGCCCCCAGCCGTCCAGCGAACCGAACTCGTCCCGGTAGCCGGTCAGCATGCCCTTGGCGACCAGCTGGAGCAGGACCGTGTTGTCGCCCTCGAACGTGGTGAACACGTCGGTGTCGGCCTTGAGGCTGGGCAGTCGGTTCTCCGACAGGTAGCCGGCGCCGCCGCACGCCTCCCGGCACATCTGGATGGTGCGCGTGGCGTGCCAGGTCTGCGCCGCCTTCAGTCCGGCGGCCCGGGACTCCAGCTCCCGCTGCCGGTGCTCGTCGACCGGCCCGTCGCCGCCCTGGATCTCGTCGAGTGCGGCGACCAGCTCGGTCTGGGCGAAGTGCAGCGCGTACGTGGTGGCCAGCGCGGGCAGCAGCTTGCGCTGGTGGGCCAGGTAGTCGTTGAGCAGCACCTCGCGGTCACCCTCGGCGTCGCTGAACTGGCGGCGGATGTCGCCGTACCGCACCGCGATGGCCAGCGCCGCCTTGGTGGCCGCCGACGCTGCGCCGCCCACGCTGACCCGGCCCCGCACCAGCGTGCCGAGCATGGTGAAGAACCGGCGGGAGTCGTTCTCGATCGGGCTGGAGTACGTCCCGTCCTCGGCCACCTGCGCGTACCGGTCCAGCAGCATGTCCCGCGGCACCCGTACGTGGTCGAAGCTGAGCCGCCCGTTGTCCACGCCGAGCAGGCCGGCCTTGGGCCCGGCGTCGCCGATGGTCACGCCGGGCATCGGGTTGCCGTGCTCGTCGCGGATCGGCACCAGCCACGCGTGCACCCCGTGGCGGCGCCCGTCGCTGATCAGCTGGGCGAAGACCACGGCCATCCGCCCGTCCCGGGCCGCGTTGCCGATGTAGTCCTTGCGGGCCGCCTCGTGCGGCGTGTGCAGGTCGAAGGTCTGCGTCTGCGGGTCGTACACGCAGGTGGTGCGCAGTTGCTGTACGTCCGATCCGTGGCCGGTCTCGGTCATCGCGAAGCAGCCGAAGATCCGGCCGGAGACGATGTCCCGCAGGTAGGCGTCGTGGTGCCGCTTGGTGCCGAGCGCGGCGACCGCGCCGCCGAACAGGCCCCACTGCACGCCGGCCTTCACCATGAGTGACAGGTCGACCTGCGCCAGCATCTCGGTGGCGACGATCGAGGCGCCCACGTCGGCCCGGCCGCCGTACTCGGCCGGGAAGCCCGCGGCGATACCCAGTTCGACCGGGAGTTCGCCGAGCAGCCGGGTGATCCGCTCGCGCGCCTGGTCGCCGGTCTCGCCGTAGACCGGCAGGAACCGTTCGTCGAGATGTTCGCGGTGAGCCCGGCGGACCGCGGCCCACGGTCCGTCGAGCGTCTCCTGAAGGCGGGCGATGTCGATGCGGCCGGACGCGTGATCGAGCATGGTCGCTCCTCGGGGCAGCGGACATATGGGTGCACTCTCGGCCTGATCAACATTACCGGCGGTCACCGTGCCCCGCTGGCGGAGGCCGTGGTGAGCCGTGCCACCCGACTCGGTCACCGCGCGTGCTGAGGTTAGGCTGTCCTCACTTCGAGCACTGGAGGCCTCCCCTCGTGTCCCCGCAACCCGCCGCCGGCGTCGTCACGGCCCGGTACGTGCTGCGTCAGGCGTTGCGCCGCCAGCGACGGCCGGTGCTGATCGGCGTGACGCTGCTCGGCCTGCACCAGGTCGCCGAGGCGCTCGTGCCGGTGGCGATCGGCGTCATCATCGACCGCGCCGTGGTGACCGGCGACCCGTGGGCGCTCGCGTACTCGGTCGCCGGCCTCGCCGCCCTGTTCGCCGTGCTGGCGTTCGCCTACCGCAACGGTGCCCGCCAGGCGTTCGCCGCCGTCGAACGGGAGGCGCACCTGCTCCGGGTGGAGATCGCCGAGCGCGCGCTCGACCCGCGCGGGCACCGCTCCGGGCTGCGCGACGGTGAACTGCTCTCGGTCGCCGCCTCCGACGCCGAACTCTCCGCGTACGTGGTGCGGGTCGCCGGGTTCGGTGTCGCCGCGGTGACCGCGCTGACCGTCGCGGCGACCGCGCTGCTGGTCATCGACATCCCGCTCGGGCTCGGCGTGCTCGTCGGCGTACCCGTGCTGGTGCTGGTGCTGCAACGGATGGCGCCGCTGCTGTCCCGGCGCAGCACCTCCCAGCAGGAGGCCCTGGCGGAGACCACGGCGCTCGCCGTGGACCTCGTCTCCGGCCTGCGCGTGCTGCGCGGCATCGGCGCCCAGCACCACGCCGCCGGCCGGTACGCCGCCGCCAGCCGCAACGCGCTCGCCGTGACGCTGCGCGCCGCGAACACCAAGGGACTGCACCTCGGGCTCACCACCGCCGCGAACGGCCTGTTCCTCGCCGCGGTCGCCGGTGTCGCCGGCTGGCTCGCCCTGCGCGGCCGGCTCACCATCGGCGAGCTGGTCACAGTGGTCGGCCTCGCGCAGTTCATCGCCGAGCCGGTGCAGACCATGGGCTGGTGCGTGCAGCTGTTCGCGATGGCCCGCGCCTCCGCCGCCCGGGTGGCGCGCGTGCTCGGCGCCGAGCCGCTCACCCGGCCCGGCGACGCGCCCGCCCCGGCCCACCCGGACGGGCCCCGGCTCGCCCTCGACGACGTCGGGCACGCCGGACTGGACGGGGTGAACCTGCGCGTCGGCCCCGGCGAGGTGGTCGGCGTGCTCGCGTACGACCCGGCCGACGCCGAGGCGCTGGTGGCGCTGCTGTCCGGGCGGGTGCCGCCGGACGTGCGCCGGGGCACCGTGCGTGTCGACGGCGTGCCCGCCGACGACCTGCACGTCGACGCGCTGCGCGGCACCGTGCTCGTCGAACCGCACGACGTGACGCTGTTCGAGGGCACAGTGGCGGCGAACCTCGCCGCCGGCGCCCGTACCGACCAGGCACGGCTGCACGCCGCCGTCCGGGCTGCGGCCGCCCAGGACGTGGTGGACGCGCACCCCGGCGGCCTCGACCACCGGCTCGTCGAGCGGGGCGCGAACCTCTCCGGTGGACAGCGTCAGCGGCTCGGGCTGGCCCGGGCGCTGCACGCCGACCCGCCCGTGCTGGTGCTGCACGACCCGACCACCGCCGTCGACGCGGCCACCGAGGCGCAGCTCGCCGACGGGCTGGCCGAAGCGCGCCGGGCGGCGCCCCGGGGCACGCTGCTGATCACCAGCAGCCCGGCCCTGCTGCGCATCACCGACCGGGTGGTGGTGATCGCCGACGGCCGGGTGGCCGCCGAGGGACCACATGAGCGCCTGCTCGCCGAGGACCCCCGCTACCGCGAGGAGACGCTGCGGTGACCGCCGAACCGCGTACCCCCGGCCGGACGTTGCTGCCCGTCGCGTCCGCCCGCCAGACCTGGACCACGCTCGTCGCCCGGTTCCGCGACCGGCCCGGCCTCAGCGCCGCCGCCGCGACGGTGCTCGTCGCCGCCGCCACCGGTGGCCTGGTCGCACCCTGGGTGCTCGGCCGCCTGGTCGACGACGTCATCGCCGACGCCCCGGCCTCCCGGATCGCCGGCCGGGTGGCGGTGATCGCCGCCGCCGCCGTGCTCACCGGCCTGCTCACCGCGCTCGGTGCCGCGCTCGCGGCCCGGCTCGGCGAGACGGTGCTGGCCCGGCTGCGTGAGCGCGTCCTCGACCGGGCGCTGCACCTGCCGTCCGTGACGCTGGAGCGGGCCGGCACCGGCGACCTGCTGGCCCGCGTCGGCGACGACGTGGCGGTGGTGACGAACGTGATCGCGGTGAGCGGCCCGGCGTTCGTCGGCGCGCTGCTGTCCGTCGTGCTCACCGTGTTCGGGCTGGTCGCGCTGGACTGGCGGCTCGGCCTCGCCGGGCTGGTCGCCGCGCCCGCGTACGCACTGGCGCTGCGCTGGTACCTGCGGCGCTCGATGCCGTACTACGCCCGCGAGCGGGTCGCCACCGGTGAGCGGACGCAGGCGATGGCCGGTGCGCTGCGCGGCGCGGCGACGGTGCGCGCGTACCGGACCGAGGACGCGCACGTGGCAGCGATCGCCGAGCGGTCCGGCCTCGCCCGCGACCTGTCGCTGGAGATCTTCAACCTGCACACCCGCTTCGGGCTGCGGATCAACAGGTCGGAGTTCCTCGGCCTGGCCGCGGTGCTCGTGGCCGGTTTCCTCCTGGTCCGCGACGACCTGGTCACCGTCGGCGCGGCGACCACCGCCGCGCTCTACTTCCACCGGCTGTTCAACCCGATCGGCCTGCTGCTGATGGAGTCCGACTCGGTGCTGCAGGCCGGCGCGAGCCTCGCCCGGCTGGTCGGCGTGGCGAACCTGCCCGACACCGCACCGGCCACCGCGTCCGCCCCGCCCGCCGGCCCGCGCGGCCCGGCCGCGCTGGACGTCACGGTGCGCCGGCACCACTACGACGACGGGCCGCTGGTGCTCGCCGACGTCGAGCTGCGCCTGGCACCGGGGGAGCGGGTCGCGCTGGTCGGCGCCAGCGGCGCCGGCAAGAGCACGCTCGCCGGCATCGCCGCCGGGATCATCGCGCCCACCGACGGATCGGTACGCCTCGACGGCGCGCCGCTGACCGCGACGGACGAGGCCACCTCCCGGCGGGACGTGGCACTGGTCAGCCAGGAGGTGCACGTCTTCGCCGGCCCGCTCACCGAGGACCTGCGCCTGGCCGCCCCGGAGGCGACCGACGCCGAGCTGCTCGACGCGCTGGAGCGGGTCGGCGCCATTAGCTGGCTGCGTGCCCTGCCGGACGGGCTGGCGACGCCGGTCGGTGAGGGCGGCCACCGGCTCACCGCCGCGCAGGCCCAGCAGGTCGCCCTGGCCCGGCTGGTGCTCACCGCGCCCGCCGTCGCCGTGCTCGACGAGGCGACCGCCGAGGCGGGCAGCGCCGGGGCCCGCGACCTGGACCGGGCGGCCCTCGCGGCCACGCAGGGGCGAACCACGCTGATCGTGGCGCACCGGCTCAGCCAGGCGGTGAGCGCGGACCGGATCGTCGTACTCGACCACGGCCGGATCGTGGAGCAGGGCACGCACGAGGAACTGCTCGCCGCCGACGGCCGGTACGGCCATCTCTGGCGTTCCTGGCGCGTCCCGGTATGATCACCGCCCGCTCCACCGCCCAGGCGAGGTGACCATGACCGACCTGCCGACCCGCTTCGTGCTGTTCCCGGGGCGGCACCACCTGCTGACCCGGTTCCAGGCCGACTACCTGAGCCGGCTCGCCGGCGACGAGGCCACAGTGGTCTGGGCGGTGACGTCGGCCAACCACGAGAACACCAGGCGCAACCCCGTCGCGTACCACAGGCGGGAGGCCGCGATCGAGCGGTTCAGCGTGCTGACCGGGTTGCGCTCGCTGGCCGTACCGATCTTCGACACCGCGTACACCGACGCGTTCGCCGAGGTCACGCTCAAGAGCATCGCGGTGGCCACCGGACTCGAACTCACCCCCGCCGACACCGTGGTGGCCTGCTCCACGCCGGAGGTCGCCAAGCTGTACGAGCGGCTCGGCTTCGCGATCGCGCAGGTCGAGGCCGACCCGGACCTGCCCGAGACCCCGGAACGGCCGTGGGACGTGCTGCTGCGCCTGGCCGCCGGCGACGAGAGCTGGCGGTCGCTCACCCATCCGGCGACGATCGACGTGTTCGAGCGCTACCGCCTGGTCGAGGCGATCCGGTCGGTGGTCAACGACCCGCTCGTCGGCGACGAGGGCGGCCTCACCGTCACCCGCGACTACCGCACCTACGTGGAGGCGTTCGCCTCGGCCGCCGAACGCAAGTGGGACTCGGTTCGCCGGTACGTGCAGCCCGGCCGCATCGTGGACATCGGCTGCGGGGCGGGTGCCGTCCTGGAACTGGCCGACCGGGAGGCCACGCTGCGGGAGAGCGACCTGATCGGCGTGGAGGTGGCCCGCCACCTCTACCAGGAGTGCCTGCACAAGAAGGCGCAGGGCGTGTTCCGCAACGCCAACGTCTACTTCTTCCACCGCAACGTCCTCGGCGGCGCGGTGTTCAAGGACCGCTCGGTCGACACCACGCTCACCTTCGCGCTCACCCACGAGATCTGGTCGTACGGGCGGCAGCGGGAGTCGCTGCTCCAGTTCGCCCGCCGCATCCACGACCACACGGTGCCCGGCGGCGTCTGGATCAACAGCGACGTGTGCGGGCCGGACGAGCCGGACCGGCCGGTGATCCTGCGGCTGACCACAGACGACGGCGACAACCCCGCCTCGCCCCGCCGTGACCTGGCCGATCTGCCCTCGGCCGAGGTCCGGCGGTACGTCTCGAGACTGTCGACGCGGGCCCGGCTGGACCAGTTCGCCGTGGACTTCGCGTTCGGCTTCGACTACGAGCCGCTCGCCGACGGCGCGGTACGCCTCGGCCTGGGTGCGGCGATGGACTACCTGACCCGCAAGGACTACACCGACAACTGGCTGTCGGAGACGAAGGAGCAGTTCTGCGGCCTGAGCTTCGCCGACTGGTCGGAGCTGCTCGCCGAGGTGGGCTTCGAGATCGGCCCCGCCTCGGCGCCGGTCCGCAACGACTGGGTGATCGACAACCGGATCGCACCGGTCGCGTCCCTGACCGACCTGGACGGCCGGCCGCTGGACTGGCCGACCACCCACGTCCTCACCGTCGCCCACCGCCCGCGCAACGCCTGACCCGTGGGCGCCCACCGGACCGGCGGGCGCCCACGGGGTGCGGCTCAGTGGCTCAGCGCGATCCGTACCGCCAGGACGATCAGGATCAGCCCGGTCAGCCGTTCGATCACCAGCAGCACCGACGGCCGGGTCAGCCAGGGCTGCAACCGGTCGATGAGCAGGATGTAGCAGGCCCACCAGAGCACCGCGAGGCCGATGAACGTGGCGGCCAGCACCGCCGTACGGGCCGCCGCGCCGTCGCCGGGCTTGACGAACTGCGGCACGAACGAGACGTAGAAGACGACCACCTTGACGTTCAGCAGCTGGCTGGTGACGCCCATGACGAACGAGCGCCGGGCCACGTGCGGCTCGTCGTCGGCCGGGACGTCCTGAACCGGCGCGGCGGCCCCTGTGCCGGCCCCGCCCGCGCCGACCGGGACCGGCTGCGCCACCGGGGCGCTCCGGCGGGGCCGGGTGGCCCAGAGGATGGTGCCGCCCAGGTAGAGCAGGTACAGCGCACCGGCGACGCGCAGCACCGTGTAGAGCGCCGGCGAGGACACGAGCAGGGCGGACAGGCCTGCGGTGGCGAGCGAGGCGTGCACCAGCGCGGCGGCGAACAGCCCGGCCAGCACCACGAACCCGGCCCGCCGCCCGTACCGCACGGTCTGCCGGGTGACCAGGGCGAAGTCGACGCCCGGCACGATGATGATGAGCAGGCTCGCGGCGACGAAGCTGACGATCTGGATGTCAGACACGCTGCTCCTCCCGCGCCTCGGCGCGCGCCGGGGCGGCCTCCTCGATGACCGAGACACCGCTGTCGCGGCGCGGCCCGTGCCGGCGCCACTGCTCGCGTAGCCGGATCCGGCCGTCCGGCAGCCGCTCGGGCCGCGACTCGCACTCGCCGACCACGATGCTGCCGTCGGTGAGCACCTCCACGTACGCGAAGCGCACCACGCCCTGCGCGTCGCAGGTGCCGGCGAGCCGGCCGTGCCGGACCGGGCCGCCGGAGATCTCCGCCCAGACCAGGTCGCCGCGCTGGTGGTAGTGGCCCCGCAGCGGGTCGGCGTCACCGGCGTGGTCGACGGAGACGAAGATCCGGTCGTCGTAGTCGAACGATGTCATCGCGCTCACGCCCATCGGGTGCTCAGGTAGTCGTCGCGGAACCGGCAGACCGTACGGCCGGCGATCGAGTTGAGGATCATCGCGCTGCGGATCGGCAGGATGCTCAGGTTGGAGTCGACGAGCCCCTGGACGTACCGCCCCCGGTTCAGCACGAAGATCTTGTGGTCGTCGGCGTGCTTCCACCGGATCGAGTAGTCCGACTCGATGACCGGTTCGCCGCGCTCGTCCAGGTCGATCAGCGCGGTCAGCTCCGGGTCGAAGGGCAGCGGCGCCTGCCGGCGCCCCGCCGCGACGACCAGGTTCACCGCCCGGTGCCGTTCCTCGCCGCTGCCGGCGGTCAGGCACTCCAGCTCGACCTCCCCGTCGAGCTGCCGGGCGCCGGTCACGGTACGGCTCGGCATGATCGTCACCGGGAACCGGCCGGTGCGCAGCCGTTCCTCGTAGTTGTGCTGGTAGATGCCGCGCAACGTGCCGGGTGAGATGCCGTCGCTGGTCAGGATCTGGCCGGAGACGAGGCGTTCCCGCACGTCCCGGGACAGGGTGAGGAACGCCTCCTGGTAGGCGGGCCGGTACAGGTCGTTCGCCGACGGCGAGTCCTCCAGCGGGGCGAACCACGACCGCCGTCCGATCCACCTGATGTCGCGGCACCCGCGGGCGAGCAGCGCCGCGACGCACTCCGCGCTGGTCTGGCCGCTGCCGATCACGATCCACGGCAGGTCCGGCTCGTCCGGCACGGTGGCGAGGCGCTGGTGCAGCTCGTCGGCGACGAACAGGTGCCGGGGGTCGAGGGCGTCCAGGAACTCCGGTACGAAGGGGACGGTCCCGCTGCCGAGCACCAGGTGCCGGGAGCGGGCGACCTCCGCACCGCCGCTGCGGCTGACCAGCGCGCCGTCGAACTCCACCCGGTCGACGCGGGTGCCGTACGTGATGCGCGGCAGCTGACCCGCCGCCCACACCAGGTACTGCTGGTACTCGATCCGGGGGATGGTGTCGAACCCGGCGCCCAGCAGGGCGTACACCCGGCCGGTGGTGACCAGGTAGTTGAGGAACGACAGCGGGTGGGTCGGGTCGTAGAGCGAGACAAGATCCTTGACCCAGCCGGTCTGCATGCGGACGCCGCTGTGCAGCATCCCGTCGTGCCAGCCCGGCCGGTCGCGGGCCTCGAACAGCGCGATGTCGTGCGGCGCGAGGGTGTCGTACATCGCCGCGAGGCTCAGGTTCGCCGGCCCGGCGCCGATTCCCACTGTGTGAAAGGTCTGCGTCATCAGTCTTCCTCTGTCTGGCCGTGGGGGACAGGGATCGCGGTTCGGGTGTTCAGCAGGGCGGTGGTGGCGAGCCGGCTGGCGGCCAGGACGGTCTTGGCGGCGCCGCCGCTGCCGCCGGTGAAGGTGTGCACCGCACCGGACACATGGCGCAGGGCCAGGCCGGCGGGGTCGCTGTAGCAGTCGGCGGCGCTCACCGGCGGGCCGGCCGGTCGCGGATCCAGGCCGGGCAGCCGCCGCGCGGCCACGGTCAGGACCCGTGCCGCCAGCGCGGCGTCCGGCTCCGGGGCCGGCGGGTCGACGTCCCACCTGTCGCTCGGCAGCCCGAGCAGCACCCGCCCCGGACCGGCCGGCCGGCCGTAGAGGCCGCTGGTCTCGTCCACGAAGCACGGCAGGTCGCCGCGGCCGGTGACGTGGTGGGCGTACTGGATGTGCTTGGTGCGCAGCGAGGCCGGCAGCCCGGCGGCGCGCAGCAGGCGCGGGGTCCAGGCCCCGGCGGCCACGACGACGAGGTCGCCGGTGAGCCGGCGGCCGTCGCGCAGCTCGACCACGCGGTCGTCGAGGCGCGCCACCGGTGTGGTCTCGGTCCGGCCGAGGCCACGCAGGACGGCCCGGCGCAGCCGGTCCGGATCGAGGTAGCCGGCCCGGTCCTCCCAGATCCCCACCGTGCCGTCCGGGAGCCCGGCGAAACCGAACCGCTGGGCGACCTCGCCCCGGGTCAGCACCTCGGCGCCGTCCACGCCGGCCGCCGACCCGGCGTCGAGCAGGTAGAGCGAGCCGGTCCGCCGCCACCCGGCCGCGGTCGCGAGGGACGGATCGGCCAGCAGTTCGGCGAGGCTCGCGGCGGCGAGGGACCGGGCGGCCGGATCGGGCTCGAAGGCCCGCACCAGCCCACCGGACGCGGCCGTCGCGTCGGCGGGCCGCCCGTCCGGACCGCCGCCGTGCGGACCGATCAGGACCGCGTCGGCGCCCGCGTCCCGCAGCCGCCGGGCGAGCAGGACGCCGCTCACGCCCGCGCCGACGACGAGCACGCGCGGCTCACCCATCCGAACCCGCCGGTTCCGCGCCGCCGACGACGCCGAGCAGGCGGGCCGCCCGCTCCGGCGCACCGGGGTACGCGGCCAGCGCCGCCCGGACCGCGGTGGCCGGGTCGAAGTGCTCCGGCCGCAGCGCCTGCTCACCGCGCGTCAGCTCGGTGTCGGCGAGCATGCCGTCCAGCCCGGCGGTGGTTCCGGCGACTGTCGCGGCGTACCGGGCGGCGAACGCCTCGTACGCCTCCGGCCGGAAGTCCGACTCGTAGCTGTCCGGCCGGTCCCAGCTCAGGAACGCCCGGACCACCGCCGGGTCCTCGGTGGCGAGGAACTCGTGCGCCCAGATCGCGTGCTCGCGGCTGGTGGAGAACTTCGCGCCGGTGAGCCGGTAGAACTCGTTCACGACCAGCCCGGTCGGCCGGTCGGGCAGGCCGGCGGCCAGGTGCAGGGCCGGGATGAGCAGCGCGTAGTAGAACGCGTTGTCGACCCCCAGGAAGATCCACTGCTCGTCCACGTCCCGCCACGCGTCGAGGTACCCGGCCAGCGTGTCCGCGTCCGGCCGCAGGTGGCGGGCGGGCAGCACCAGGTTGGCCAGGGCCATCTCGGCCCAGACGTCGACGCGCAGGCCGTCGTCCCACTCGATGCCCCAGTCCGTCGGGTACGCCAGCGGCACCTCCGGCAGCCCGCCGTCGAGGTACGACGCGACGAGGCGCCGCAGCCGGGGCGGCAGCACCGCGCGCGACCAGAACTCGGCCAGCCGCTCCCGGTGCTCGTCGAGCCGCAGCACCGGGACCGTGTGCGTGACCGGTTCGGGCTCCGCCTCGCAGCAGGTCGAGCGCGCGCCGACGAGGTTCGCGGCGGTGCAGAACCCGCCGCAGCCCTCGCAGGTGCCGCCGTTCGCGCCGGCGCCGCAGGCCGGGCAGCGCCCGGCGACCCGCACGTGGTGCAGGGTCCGGCGGCAGGCCGCGCAGGCGCGCAGCGACACCGGGGCGACCTCCACCACCTTCGCCTCCACCAGTTCGGTGAGCAGGTGCGCCACCGCCCGGCGGTAGCCGGCGTCGGCAGACGGGTCGGCCATCACGTCGTACCGGATGCGCGCGGCGCGCAGCGCGGCGTGGATCGACGAGCCGTAGCGGGCGACGGTGTCGGCGGGAGTCTCGCCCCGCGCCTCCGCCCGGGCGAGCACGTAGTTCTGGTGCGCGTCCAGGCCGCACTGGGTCACCACCCGCCGGCCGGCGGCACGCAGCGCGCGGGCCGCGATGTCCCCGGCGACGTACGGGCCGCTGAGGTGCCCGAGGTGCAGTGGCCCGTTCGGCGTCGGTGGCGGCGTCACCACCAGCACCGCGCCGGTGGCGGCGTCAGTCACGGCCGGCTCCGTCGTCCGCGCCGGGCTGCGCCGAGTCGCCGGGCCGGGGCATCCAGTAGATGCTGAGGATGGTGAGCGGCTGCTCCGGCGAGGGGTTGTGGATGACGTGGCTCTGCTCGGGTTCGAGCAGGATCACGCCGCCGGTCGGCACCTCGACCTTCTCGCCACCCGCCTCGTAGATGGCCGTGCCGCGGGTCACCACGGCGAACTCGACCTCCGGGTGGATGTCCTCGCTGCTGCTGCCACCGGGCGGGATCACGCACCACATGGCGTCGAACGGCAACGGGCCGAGATCGCGGTACTGCGTCCAGCGGCCGATCCGGATGCCGTACTCGTCGGTGAGTTCGGCGGTGTCGCTGACGTACCTTCGCATGTTCGTCCTCCTGGTCGGCGCGCTGCCCGCCGGGCCCGCGCCGGACGGGTCTGAGGTTTGCGGAGAGTGACCGGAAGTGCTGCTTCTGCGACGCTGCACCGATGCCGGGAAGCACCCGCCTCGTCGACCGTCGATTCGACTCCGGTCGATAGCGTCGGACCCACTGTGGACTTAACCTCGTCTGGCCAACAGGAGCTTCACCGGCAGATCACCGGCAATGTCGCTGCTGACTGCCCGCTCAGCGGCCGCGGCTTCGGTGGTCCACCGTCATGAATCCACCAGAACCGGTACGGAGACGACGCTGTGATCGGCTACATGGATACGTTGGGTCATGAGATCGCTACCGCACGGCGAATGGCCAACCTGACACAGGAGGAGTTGGCCGCCCGCACCGGACTGAGCGTCCGGAGCATCCGCAACCTGGAGTCGTCGCGGGTGACCCGTCCGCGGCCCGCGACCGTCCGGCTGCTCCGCGAGGTCCTCGGCCTGCCCGCCCACCCGGCGGTCGCGGCCCGGATCCGTCCCATGCAGCTGCCGCTGGAGATCCCCGGCTTCACCGGCCGTTCGGCACAACTGCGGCAACTCGACCGGCTGCTCGACGGCGGGCCGCGGCGGATGTCGAGCGTGGTGGTGTGCGTGCTGTCCGGCCGGTCCGGCATCGGCAAGACGGCGCTGGCGCTGCGCTGGGCGCACCGGTCGGCCGCCCGGTTCGCCGACGGGGTGCTGCACGTCCAGCTCGGCGGCAGCGACCCGGTACGGCCGGCGGTGGCGCCGGCCGAGGCGCTCGGCGGCCTGATCGAGGCGCTCGACGTACCCGGTGGGGTCCCGTGCGGACCGGCGGCGCGCACCGGGCTCTACCGCAGCGCGCTCGCCGGACGCCGGATGCTCATCGTCCTCGACGACGCCCGCGACGCCGACCAGGTGCGGCCGCTGCTGCCCGGCGTACCCGGCTGCATGGTGGTCGTGACCAGCCGGCACCGCCTCACCGGCCTGGTCGTCGGCGAGGCCGCGTGCCCGGTCGTGGTCGACGAGCTGGCCGCCGGTGAGGCGTGGGACCTGCTGGCGGCGCGCCTCGGCGAGCGTCGCCTCACCGCCGAGCGCGCGGCGGTACGGGAGATCATCGCGCACTGCGCCGGTGTGCCCCGAGCGCTCGCCGTGGTGGCCGCCCGCGCGGCCGTCCAGCCCCGGCTGCCGCTGGCGGAGGTGGCCCGCCAGCTCCGGTGACGGACCGGGTGCCGCCTGTCAGCCCTGGTCGGCGCGGGTGCCGGCGCGCGCCGCGACGTGCGCCGGCACCGGCGTCGCCGGCGGCAGCGCCGGGTCGGTCACCGGCTGCTCCCAGCGCGCGACAAGCGGCAGCTCGCCGGCCCAGAGCCCGAGGGCGGCGTCCGGGCTGTCGCCGTCGTCCGGCGGTCCGCTGCGCGTCTTGACCGACGCCTCGGTCAGCGGAAGCGCCAGCAGCGCGGTGGCCGCCAGTTCCCGCCGGTTCGGCCGGCGGGCGTGGTCCCACTGGCCGGGGGCGACGTGCTCGGTCAGCAGCCGCAGGCCGTACACCTTCTCCTCGGCGTCGGTCACCCACCGGGGCCGGCCGTAGATCATCGCGCTGCGGTAGTTGATCCCGTGCTCGAACACCGAGCGCGCCAGGACCAGCCCGTCGACCACGGTGACCGTCACGCAGACCTCGGCGTCAGTGGTGAGGCTCCGGCTGGCCACCGAGCCGTGCAGATAGAGGTGCCTGTCGTCGAAGCCGTAGACGGTCGGCACGACCATCGGTCCGCCGTCGACGAGCACGCCCAGATGGCAGACGGCGGCGGCCCGGAGCACGTCGAACAGGGCGGCGCGGTCGCGGTGCCCCTTTTCCTTCATCCGGCGCAGGGTCGTACGCGGCGTCGCGGACAACCGCCCGTCGGTGTCGGTCATGACTGACCTCCTGTCGGCCCCGCCGTTTCTACCGGCTCGGGCCGCGCACCTCAAGGGTGCCGGGTCAGCGGACCTTCTTCGTCGGCCGTTTACGAGGCGGCGTCAGCAACTCGGCGATCGCCGAGATCGCGGACGGCACCAGGCGGTAGTACGCCCACACACCCCGCTTCTCCCGCTCGATCAGGCCGGCCTCGGTGAGGATCCGGAGGTGATGGCTGACGGTCGGCTGGGAGAGACCGAGCGGCGCGGTGAGGTCGCTGACGGACGCCTCGCCCTCCGGCGCGGACTGGATCAGGCTGAGCAGGCGCAGCCGGGCCGGGTCGGCCAACGCCTTCAGGACGCCCGCGAGGCGTTCGGCGTCGGCACGCTTGATCGGCTCGCCGGTGAGCGGCGAGATGGCAGGGGTGGCAGTCTTCGCAGTTCCCACGCTTGCATCGTCGCACCAACGGCGGCCGCCCGCCGGTGCAATCAGGACCGGATCATCGTCGGTTACCACTACGGTGTCGACTGCAGTTCGGCGAGCAGCCGTTCCACCCGGGCGCGGATCTCGTCCCGGACGGGGCGTACCGCGTCGACGTCCTTGCCCGCGGGGTCGTCGAGCTTCCAGTCCTCGTACCGCTTGCCCGGGAAGACGGGGCACGCGTCGCCGCAGCCCATCGTGACGATGACGTCCGAGGACTCCGCCGTCTCGTACTCCAGGAGCCTGGGGGTCTGGCCGGTGATGTCGATACCGACCTCCCGCATGGCCTCGACGGCGGCCGGGTTGACCTGGCCGGCCGGCGCGCTGCCGGCGGAGCGCACCTCGACGGTGTCGCCGGCGAGGTGGCGCAGCCACCCGGCGGCCATCTGGGAACGGCCGGCGTTGTGCACGCAGACGAACAGGACGCTGGGCTTGCCGCTCATCGGGTCTCCCTGATACGGGTGGTTGCCGCGCGGCGTGCCGCAGCGCGGTCGGGGCGTCTCACGGCCGGGTGCCCGGCGCGGGGAACAGGCGGGCGCGGGCCCACAGCGACACGTAGACCAGGCCGACGAGGACCGGGACCTCGATCAGCGGGCCGACGACACCGGCGAGGGCCTGGCCGGAGGCGATCCCGAAGGTGCCGATCGCGACCGCGATGGCCAGTTCGAAGTTGTTGCCCGCCGCGGTGAACGCCAGGGTGGTGGTGCGTTCGTAGTTGAGACCGATGGCCCGGCCGAGCAGGTAGGAGCCGGCCCACATGAGGGCGAAGTAGGCCAGCAGCGGCAGAGCGATGCGGGCCACGTCGGCCGGCCGGTCGGTGATGGCCTCGCCCTGCAGGGCGAACAGCACGACGATGGTGAACAGCAGTCCGTACAGGGCGACGGGCCCGACCCTGGGCAGGAACCGCCGCTCGTACCAGTCGCGGCCCCTGGTGCGCTCGCCGAGGCGGCGGGAGAGGTAGCCGGCGAGCAGGGGGATGCCGAGGAAGACGAGTACGTTACCGGCGATGTCCCAGCCGGAGACATCCAGCGCGGCGCCGTCCAGACCCAGCCAGCCCGGCAGCACCGACAGGTAGAACCAGCCGAGCAGGCCGAAGGCGACGACCTGGAACACCGAGTTGACGGCGACGAGGACCGCCGCTGCCTCCCGGTCACCGCAGGCCAGGTCGTTCCAGATGATGACCATCGCGATGCAGCGGGCCAGGCCGACGATGATCAGACCGGTGCGGTACTCCGGCTGGTCGGCCAGGAACACCCAGGCCAGGGCGAACATGACGGCGGGACCGACGATCCAGTTGAGGACCAGCGACGAGACCAGGAGGCGCCGGTCACCGGTGACGGTGTCGAGGCGGTCGTAGCGGACCTTGGCCAGGACCGGATACATCATGATCAGCAGGCCGAGGGCGATGGGCAGGGAGATGCCACCGACCTCGACGGCGCCGAGAGCGTCGTCCAGGCCGGGGACGATCCGACCGAGCAGCAGACCGGCGACCATTGCCAGACCGATCCAGACCGGCAGGAACCGGTCGAGGCGCGACAGGCGTGCCACCACCGGCGTGGCATGGTCGGCTCTGGTGGCGGTGCTCATGGACGCTCCAGTGGGGTGTCGGTGTGGCGGCAACGGGGCTCGGCGGTGATCGGACCGCTCCCTCGAGGGCTACCGCTGCTCTGCGGCGGCCGGCTCGATCGACAGCAGGCCGGCGAGCCGGCGCAGGATCTGCGGCCGCGCGCGGTAGTAGACCCAGGTGCCCCGCCGCTCGGCGTCCACCAGGCCCGCCTCGCGCAGCGTCTTGAGATGGTGGGAGATCGTCGGCCCGGTCAGGTCGAACGCCGGCGTCAGGTCGCACACGCACACCTCGCCGCCCTCGGCGGAGGCGATCATCGACATCAGCTGCAGCCGTACCGGATCGCCGAGGGCCTTGAACGCGGGCGCGAGCACCGCCGCGGTCTCGGCCGGGACCCGGCGCTGCGCCAGCGGGGGGCAGCACGGCGCGTCGGCGCTGAGGTCGACGAGGGGGATCGGCGCCTGTTGCTTCGGCATGTCTCTAGGTTGACATCTATCTAATCAGCGTGCAAGTCTTTGTTTAGAACGACATCAAGACAGGGTGCCCGCCGGGGAGGGCGTCGTCACGCGGTGCCCGTCCGGCGGTCGTCAGCTCCGGCGCCTGCTAGGCTTCATCGTCGATCGGCGATAAACGATTGAAGGAGTGGTGGTGGGCGACCTCCTCGACCGCGACACCGCGCAGATCTACGCCTCGTGGTTCCGGGCGCTCGCGGACCCGACGCGGGTGCAGATCGTGGAGTACCTGGCCCGCCACGCCCGGCCGATGAGCGTGGGGGAACTCGTCGCCGCGGTCGGGCTCGCCCAGTCCACCGTCTCCCAGCACCTGAAGATCCTCACCGAGGTGCGGTTCGTGCTCGTCGAGCCGGTCGGCACCGCACGCCACTATCGCATCAACGACGCCTGTGTCGGCTGCTTCCCGTCCGCCGCCGACGTCGTGATGGGTCGCCCGGCGCCCGATCCGGTCGGAGTCTGCTGACGGCTGCCCGGTGGCGCGACGTGACGTCACCGCACCTGACTGATTCGAAAACTGTCAATACAGAGGAGTTCCCGATGAGTGTCCTGGACGAGTCGCCCGTCGTGGTGATCGGCGCGGGCCCGGTTGGTCTGGCCGCCGCCGCCCACCTGCGCGAGCGTGACCTGCCCTTCCTCGTCCTGGAGGCCGGTGACACCGCCGGCGCGGCCGTGCGGCAGTGGGGGCACGTGCGACTGTTCTCCCCGTGGCGGTACAACGTCGACCCGGCCGCCCGCCGGCTGCTCGACGACGCCGGCTGGGTCGCACCGGCCGGTGACGTCCTGCCCACCGGCGCAGAGCTGGTCACCGGCTACCTCCAGCCTCTCGCGGAGCTGCCGCAGCTCAAGCCCCACGTGCGCTACGGCGCGCGGGTAACGGCGATCAGCCGGCTCGGCCTGGACCGGCTGCGTACCGCCGGCCGCGAACAGACGCCGTTCCTGATCCGCCTCGCCGACGGCGAGGAGCTGCTGGCCCGCGCCGTCATCGACGCCTCCGGCACCTGGGGCACCCCCAACGTCCTCGGCGCCTCCGGCCTGCCCGCCCGGGGCGAGGAGGACGCGGCGGCGTTCCTCGACCACGCGCTGCCCGACGTGCTCGGCGGCGACCGGCACCGCTTCGCCGGCCGGCGCACCCTCGTCGTCGGCGCCGGCCACTCCGCCGCGAACACCCTGCTGTCGCTGGCCGAGCTGGCCACCGCCGAACCCGGCACCGAGGTGATCTGGGCGATCCGCTCGTCCAGCCCGGCCCGCACCTACGGCGGCGGAGACGCCGACGCCCTGCCCGCCCGCGGCGCGCTCGGCGCCCGGCTGCGTGACCACGTCGACGCCGGCCGCATCCGGCTGCTCACCGGCTTCTCCGTGCACGCCCTCACCCCGGCCGAGGGCCGGGTCGCCGTGGTCGTCCGTCACGCCGACGGCACCGACGAGTCCGTCACCGTGGACCGTGTCGTCGCCGCCACCGGCTTCCGCCCCGACCACTCGATCGCGGCCGAGCTGCGGCTGGACCTCGACCCGGTCATGGGCGCGACCCGCGCCCTCGCCCCGCTGATCGACCCGAACGAGCACTCCTGCGGCACCGTTCCCCCGCACGGTGCCGCCGAACTCGCGCACCCCGAGGCCGGCTACTACGCCGTCGGCATGAAGAGCTACGGCCGCGCACCGACGTTCCTCATGGCCACCGGATACGAGCAGGTCCGTTCCGTCGCCGCCGCTCTCGCCGGCGACTGGGACGCCGCCCGCGACGTCCAGCTCGACCTGCCCGAGACCGGCGTCTGCAACAGCAACCCCGCCGACTCCACCGGCACCGACGGCTGCTGCGGCCCCGACCCCGCGGCCCCGCCGGCCGCACAGGGGCTGGCGACCGGAATCTCCGGGGGCCTGCTCTCCGCACCGCTCAGCCTGGTCAGTCTCGACACCCCGGCCGGCGGCCAGGCCGGCGTCTGCTGCACCAGCTGACGACCACCACGACGGTGCCCGCCGACCCCACCGTCGGTGGGCGCCACGGGTGGGCGCGCCGCCGCCGCTGCGATGCGTTCGGTACAGAGCGGAAGCGGCGGGTACGACGGCGAAGCCGGCTGATCTGCGACGCTCGTGAGCAGCCTCGATCCGGGCGGGCGAGGTCCGCCCGGGCGCCCTAGGCGAGCAGCGTCCGCAGCGCCTCGGCGAGGCCGGCGCCGGCGGTGACCGGCCGGGCGAAGGACAACCGGGTGTCGGTGTGACCGCCCGACCGCTCCGCGCGCAGCACGATGCCCTCGGCGTCGAGCGCGACCGGGACGATCCGCGTCCCGTCGGCGCCCCTGTCGACGAGCGTGCCGAGCCGGTCCAGGAGGTCGCCGTGGCACCGGGCCAGGTGCGCGAGGTGGGCGGCCTCGTCGACGGCGATCGGGTCCGGACGGGCGGCGCGGTACGTGCCGAGGTCCACCGCGACGGGCTCGGCGGCCCGGTCGAGGACGATCTCGTCCGGCGCGAGTGCCCACAGCGCCACCGGCGGCAGATCCAGCAGCGACATCACGGTGGCCGGGTCGCAGGCGTCGAGCGCGGCCGGGTCGAAGCGGCGGGCGGTGCCGACGATCCGCAGCCGGGCGCGCACCCGGGAGCGCACGGCGACCGGGGCGAGGTGGGTCACGTCGAGGCGTACCGCACCGCTGTGGCCGCGCGCGGCGACCAGCAGGCCACCGGTGCGGCTCATCGCGTCGACCGCGAGCACGATCGTGCCGTCGGGGAGGACGGCGTGGGCGGAGAGGAGATCGGCGGTGGTGTCGCCGAGCGTCAGCCGCACCGAGGAGGCGGCGCTCAGCACGCACCGGGCGGAGACGGCGTCGCGGGGCGTGGCGGGAAGCGCCGACGGCCCTGCGGTGACCGGGGCGACGCCGGCCGACGGGGCCGGGCGCCCGGCGGGGTGCAACGCCATGTCTGTCTCCTCGGCCGGGAAGGGGTGAAGTCGGCCCAGGTCAGACGGTAGTAGGTAAGGCTTACCTGTGCAACGGCGGGTCGGATGCCGCACATGCCGTACGGGTCACGACGGTGGCGCCGTGACCCGTACGGGCGTGGTGTCCGGTTCGTCAGGCGGGCTGATAGGTCAGGCAGTCGCTGACCGTGGCGCCCGGCCCGACCGTGATCGACTCGGCGGTGCAGGCGAGGTTGGTGTTGTACACGCACTCGGCCCGCGCACAGGCGCCGACCGCGCCGGTGACCTCGGCGATCCCGCCGCTGAGCGAGGACTCGACGAACGTCGCGCAGGAGGCCGCGTCGGCGGACGCCGCCACGGTGATCGCGGGAGCGTGACAGCCGTTGTCGTTGAAGCTGCACGCGGTGGCGGCGCATTCACGTACCGGCGGAGACTGCAACAGGGTCTTCATGGTGCCTCCAAGTCATGCGGGCCGGCGGACACGAACGGCCGGCCTCGTGGTGCTCGAATGCCATCGGGTATTTGCCGGGCGGTCCGGTCCGCAAACCCGTCCGCCGTCAGTGAGGATCATGCTCACCTTAACAACGGAATGCGGGGTTGGCGGCCGTAAGCAGTCGTTTCCGCGCCGAGTCCCGGACCGGCGAAGATGAGCCTTACCTTGGTTAGGGAAGGCTTTCTTTCCAGGTGGGGAGACGTCTTTCTCCGCCCGCTTCGGGCGCTACAGGGCGGCCGGCGCAGCACCTCTGAGCAGCCACGAAGCCGACCGGCCGGTGCCGGGACCGTCATCCGGAACAGCGGGCGGTAATCGTCTCCGCCGCCCGCATCGGAATCGAGACCCGGGGTGCCGATTCGAAATCGGCGGCGCCGGTCAGCGGGCCGGGGACGGCGGCAGCTCGGCGGCGTTCGGATTACCCATTCCGTGGTCCCGCGCCCGGGCTATCGCCTCGGCGCGGCTGCCGAGACGGAGTTTGACCAGAATGGCGGAGACGTTGTTCCGTACGGTCTTGGCGCTCAGCCCGAGCCGGTGCGCGATGAGCGGGTTCGACAGGCCCCGGGCGAGCAGGCCGAGCACCTCGCGTTCCCGGTCGGTCAGTTCCGGGAACGGGCCGTCGGCGCGGGCGCCCAGCAGGGCGGCGGCGCGGTCGGCGAGCGGGCCGCCGAGGACCAGGTCGCCGCCGGCCACACCCCGGATGCCGCGCTCCACGTCTGCGGCCGAGGCCCCCTTGAGCACGTATCCACGCGCTCCGGCACGTACCGCGGCGACGAGTGAGGCGTCGTCGTTGAGCATGGTCACCACCAGCACCCGGACCTCCGGGTGGTCACGGCTCAACGCCCGGGTGGCCTCGATCCCGGACCCCGGCCCGAGATGGAGGTCCATCAGCACCACGTCCGGCCGGGTGCTGCCGACCAGCGCCCGGGCCTCGGACGCGTCGGCGGCCTCGCCGACGCACTCGATGCCGTCGAGGGTGTCCAGCAGCGCGCTCATGCCGAGCCGGAAGACCGGGTGGTCGTCCACCACGACGACGCGGATCGGGCGGTCGGTCACCGGCACTCCAGGGGGACGGTCAGGCAGACGGTGGTGCCACGGGAGGGGGCCGGCCCGACGGTCAGCGTCGCGCCGACCGCCTGCGCCCGTTCCCGCATGGCGTGCAGCCCCACGCCGGGGCGGACCGGCCCGGCGGCCACGCCCCGGCCCTCGTCGGTGACGGTGACCCGGAGCAGGTCCGGTCGCCGGTCCAGCGACACGGTGCAGGTGTCCACCCCGGCGTGCCGGTGCACGTTGCGCACCGCCTCGGCGGTGACGCCGTACGCGGCGGTGGCGACCCGCTCCGGCAGCGGGTCCAGCGAGGCGGGTGCGCGCATCACGATCCGCAGCCCGGCCCGCGCGTACTGGGTGCGCAGCAGGTCCAGGGCGGGACGCAGCCCGCCGTCGGCGAGCACCGGCGGCAGCAGCCCGTGCGCCAGCTCCCGCACCTCCGCCGCCCGTGCGGTCAGCTCCTCGGTCAGCCGGTCCAGCAGATCCTCGGCCCGGTCCGGGTCGCGGCGCAGCAGGTTGCGGGTGGCGGCCAGGCCCAGCCCGATGCCGCTGAGCGCCGGCCCGAGGCCGTCGTGCAGGTCCCGGCGCAGCGAGCGGCGCTCCTCGTCGCGTACCTCCGCCAGCCGTTGCCGCGACCGGGCCAGGTCCCGGTTCGTGCCGGCGAGGTCCACCATCGCGGCGACCACCGGGGCGAGGACGGCGAGCGCCTCCCCGGCCCGGTCGTCCAGCAGTTCGCCGGGCCGGGGCCAGGCGTGCAGGTGGCCGACCAGCCGGTCGCCGCGGACCAGTGGCACGGTGACCGGCGGCCCGCCCTCGTGCGGCGGCGGCTGCGGCCCGTCCTCGGTGATCCGCACGTCGGCCAGCCGCAGCGCGGTGGCCACCGTCGCGCCGATGTCGGTCGTGCTGCCGCCGCTGCGCACCACCCGGTGCAGCAGGAGTTCGGGCGGCTCGCCGTGCACGAGCCCGTCCACGCGTCGCTGCACGAGCGCGCGGACCGGCTGGAAGGCCGCCGCTATCACGCCGGTGACCAGCAGTTGCGGCAGCGGCGCGGCGTGCGGCAGCAGCCGGTCGGACACGGCGACCGCCGCGCAGTAGGCGGCGATCACCGTCGCGGTCATCAGGTACCAGACCAGGGTGCGCCGGACGGCCAGCCGCAGGCCCCACAACTGCTGGCGCAGCACCACCACTGCCACCGCCGCGGGGAAGAACGCCTGGGAGGCGAGCATCAGCAGCGCGGGCGCGGCCGGCGGCACCACCGCCGGTGGCAGAAGCGTGGCCAGGAAGGCCAGGGTGAGCAACGCGCTGCCCGCTGTCACCCAGCCGAGGCCGTTGCGCCGCGCGGGCTCCCCGCGCCGCCACCGCCACGCGACGCCGGCGGCGGCGAGCGCGCCGAGCCCGACCAGCGCGTACGGCAGGACGGGGGACAACTGTCGCAGCAGCGCGGCGCGGGCGTCGCGCAGCTCCGGCGTCAGCGGCACCACTCCCACCGGCGGCGGCGCGGTGGCGAGGACGGCCACCGTCAGCGCCACGTATCCGAGGCCGATGGCGACAGCGACCCGGTCGAGCCGGCTCGGCGGCCGCTCGGGCAGCAGCCAGGGCATGACCACGACGAGCGAGTAGAGGCCGGGCACCCAGGCCCACTGGTGCACTGCGGTCAGCAGCGGCGGCCCACCGACAGCGAGCTGCCACTGGGCACAGCACGCGGCGAGTGCGCCGCCGAGCGCCGCCGCCGTGGCGATCCACCCCGGAAGCCGGCTGCCGCTGCGCCGGCGGCTCAGGATCAGCCATGCCGCCGCGCCGTAGACGACGCCGTCGAGCAGGTCGACGAGCGAGTAGAGCTGGGCGGCGGTGAACGGGGGAGTCGCCACCGCCCAGCCGGCGACCGCGCCGAGCGTGAGCACGCCGGTGGCGACGAGGACGGCCCAGGCCGTTCGACGCGGAGTGAGGAGTTCGTCACGCATGTCGGGTCCACTGTGTCAGGCCGGGAGGCGTCGGGGGACCACCTGAACGGCGTGAGCCGGATGGCGGGCCGGGCGGTGCGCGGGCCCGCCGTACCGTTCCCGCGCCGGCGCGGCCCGCCGCCGTCACCCTGCGGGCGGCGGTGTCCCGGCGGCCAGGGGCGGATGTCCCGGTCCGGCCGGGACGGGGGGATCGGCCGTGCGGTGCGGCGACGGCGTCCCGGGCCGGACGGGATCGGCGTCCCTGGCGGGCCGGGACGCCGCGCCGGTTGACTGCCGGGCATGACCGAGAACACGCCGGACCACATCCCGGCCCACGTCAAGAACTCCTACGTCAACTGCTCCGAGTACAGCCGGGCGCCCCGGCTCACGCCGCCGCCCGCTGACGCCCGAGGCGACGCCGTGGTGCTGTCGCTCCGCCCGGCCGCGCCGGCCGCTCCGCCCGTCGAGGTCACCCGGTGACGCTGGCCGCCGCGCCGGGCCTGCTCCCCGCCTGGCGGGAGTGGCTCGCCGAGAACCTGGCGATGGGCGTCGCCGCCGGGCAGGCCCGCGCGGCGGCCGTCGCCGCCGGCGCGGACGCCGACGCCGTCGACGCGGAGCTGGCCACGCTCGCCGGCCACCCGTACTTCGCCGTGTGCCGGCGGCTCGCGCTTCGCTACGACTGGATGGAGTCGGTGCTGGACACCTACCGGGTGCTGCGCGAGGACGACGGGGGCCGTGTCCTGGAGCGCCGGTCCGACCCCGGCGCCGAGGAGTTCTTCGCCCGCTACTACTACGGCAACCGGCCGGTAGTGCTCGACGGCCTGATGGAGGACTGGCCCGCGCGGGACTGGACCCCGGCCCGGATGGCCCGCAGGTGCCCGGACGCGGTCGTCGAGGTGATGACCGGCCGCGAGGCGAACCCCGACCACGCCTGGCAGTACGACAGGCACCGCACCACCATGCCGTTCGCGGACTACGTGGCGCTGCTGGACTCCGGCGCGCGGACGAACGACTACTACATGGTGCCGCGCAACGAGAACTGGAACGGCGCGCTGCGGGCGCTCGCCGCCGACGTGCGGCCGCCGGCGCACCTCGTCGACCCGGCCGGTGGCGGGCACCTGCTGCTGGGGCCGGCCGGTACCGTGACGCCGTTGCACGTGGACAACAGCACCGTGCTGCTCTGCCAGGTGCTCGGCCGCAAGCACGTCCGGCTGGTGCCGTCGTACCAGCGGCACCTCGTCTATCCCCGCGGCGGGACGTTCAGTGCGGTGGACGCGGCACGACCGGACCTCGACCGGCATCCCCGGTACGCCGAGGCGACGGTGCTGGAGACGGTGCTCGAACCGGGGCAGATGCTGCTGGTGCCGGTCGGCTGGTGGCACTGGGTGCACGCGCTGGACGTCAGCGCCACCGTCACGTTCCACCACTTCCGGGTGCCCGGCCGGAACCATCGGATGGCCACGCCGCCGGCGGCCGGTGCCGAGGCCGTGTAGCGAGCATCACACTCCAGCCACAGTGGACGCTGCGGCGTCGCCGGCACGGTCGGCCGGTCGGTCGACCGCGTCCGCCGGTCGGCCGACCGCGTCCGCCGTCCGGGGGAGGCGCGCGTGGTACGACGGGCGCACCCCCGGTCCCCCGTTCATGTCCACCGTCGCCACCCGGGCAACCGTACGCGAAGAATTTTTTCGCCGGGTTGCCCGGCACGGCGGCGCCCCGGGGAGGCCGCGACGCCCCGGCGCCCGCCCCCGCCGCCATCTGCGGCGATGCGTGAAAAGGCGCCCCTGAATGGGCGTCCGTTCTCGAAGATCCACGTCGAGTTGTCGTCCATCGATCATCGGCTTCCCGACAGGATGGGGTTTGCGAGAGCGTTGGACGGCGTTGCAGAATGAGTCCGTCCGGAGGTGTCGGGGGATCTGCGTCCGGAAACGAACTTAAGGATCGTAAAGGTCGCTTGGGAGTGATTCTGTGATCTCTCGTTTGTGGTCGTAGCGGGACCAAATCCGACATACGGCTACGTGGGATGGCGTCCAGCCAGGCCCTACCTCTGATCAGTGCGAGCGGTGGAATAGGTCGTGCATGCGACCGTTTTCCGCCTTGCCATGCATTTCGCCCGATGGGTGAATGAATGGGCATGGCGCTTCGGGATGTCTGACCGAATTGCGCGCCGACGCAACTCGCATGCGTCGGTAATCGCTTGTCGCCTGCCGGTTTCCAGTCGAGGAGAATTCGAATTGCGCCAGCTAGAGAACTGTGTCCAGGTTGATTACTCTCCGTCGTTCTCCCAGCACCGCATGTGGTTCCTCGACCGGCTGGCCGGTGGTCGCGACACCGCGTACGTCACCACTCCGATGTGGCGGGTGCACGGCCGGCTCGACCGGGAACGGTTCCAGACGGCGGTGGACACGGTGGTCGACCGGCACGACGCGCTGCGCGCCCGTTTCGTGGAACGCGACGGCATGCCCCGGGTCGTTCTGCCGCCATCGGCCGGCACCCCCGTCGACTGGCGCACCGCCGGCTCGGCCGCCGAGGTCGCCCGGGCGGCCGAGGTCGAGGCGGAGCGGCCGTTCGACCTGGCCACCGGACCGCTGCTGCGGGTCGTCGTCTGGACGCTCACCGACACCGAGCACGTGGTCCTGGCGGCGACGCATCACATCGCCTCCGACGGCTGGTCGGTCGGCCTGCTGGCCCGCGAGCTGGCCGCCGCGTACGCCGGGGAAACCCTGCCCGACCTGCCCGTCCGGTACGTCGACTACGCCGAGCGGCAGCGCCGCGAGCTCGACGGCGACCGGCTCCGCGCCGACCTGGACTACTGGCGTGACCGGCTCGCCGGCCTGCCCGCGCTGACCCTGCCCACCGACCGGCCCGCCCCGGAGCGACCGTCGCACGCGGCGGCGACCACCGAGTTCGTCCTCGGCCCGGACCTGGTGGCCGGCCTGCACCGCGTCGGCCGGGAACACGGCGCCACGCTCTACATGACGCTGCTGGCCGCGTTCCAGGTGCTGCTGGGCCGGTGGAGCGGGCAGGACGACTTCGGCATCGGCTCGCCGGTGGCCGGCCGGGACCGGCCCGAGGTGGAGAACCTCATCGGACTGTTCGTCAACACGGTGGTCACGCGCGCCGACCTGAGTGGCGACCCGACGTTCGCCGAGCTGCTCGGCCGGGTCCGCGACGACGCCCTCGACGCGCTCGACCACCAGGAGGTCCCGTACGAGCGGGTGGTCCGCGAGTTGCGGCCCGAGCGGCCGGACACCGACTCGCTTATCGACGCCTGGTTCGCGATGCAGAACGTGCCGGGCGACGGCCCCTCGGCCGGACCGCTGCGCTTCACCGACTTCGAGACCGACCGCCCCAAGGCGCTGTTCGCGGTGTCGCTGTTCGCCCAGCCGCGCGGCGACGAACTCGCCATGACGCTTGTCTACCGGACGGATCTGTTCGATGCGGTGTCGATCGGTCGGTTGGTGGGTCGGTGTCGGGAGTTGTTGGTGGCGGTGGTGGCTGATCCGGGTGTGCGGGTTGGTGGGTTGGGGTTGCCGTCGGGGGAGCGGGGTGTGTTGCGGCGTTTCGGTGCGCCGGAGGTGGTGGGCCGGGTGGTGGATCCGGTGGTGGGGTTCGAGGAGCGGGTGCGTCGTGGTGTGGGTGCGGTGGCGGTGGTTGCTGCTGGTGGGGTGGTGTCGTACGGGGAGTTGAACGCGCGGGCGAATCGGGTGGCGTGGTGGTTGCGGGGCCGTGGTGTGGGTCCGGAGTCGCTTGTGGGTGTCCGGTTGCCGCGTGGGGTGGACATGCTGGCGGCGGTGTTGGGTGTGTTGAAGGCGGGTGGGGCGTATGTGCCGATCGACCCGTCCTGGCCGGCCGAGCGGGTCGACGTCGTCCGCGCGGACGCCGGGCTCGAACTCCTGCTCGACGGCGAGCTGCCGGACGGCGGCCGGGACGACGACCCGGGTGTGCCGGTCGCGGACGGGCAGTTGGCGTATGTCATCTACACGTCGGGGTCGACCGGACGGCCGAAGGGTGTCGGGGTGTCGCGGGCGGCGATGGCCGCGCACGTGTCCCGGATGCGACGCCGGTTCGGACTCGGGCCGGCCGACCGCGTGCTCCAGTTCGCCGCGCTGGCCTTCGACGCCTCGATCGAGCAGATCTTCCCGGCGCTGACCTGCGGGGCCGCGCTGGTGCTGCCCGAGCACGGCCTGGTCGCCCCGGCCACCCTGCTGCCGCTGCTGGCCCGGCACGGCGTGACGCTCGCCAACCTGCCGCCGGCGTACTTCGGCGAGCTGGTCGCCGAGCTGACCGAACGGGACGGCGAGGTGCCGCGAGACCTGCGGCTGATGGTGCTCGGCGGCGACCGTGTCCGCCCCGGCGACGTGGACCGTTTCGCGTCCCGGTGCCCCGACGTGACGGTGCTCAACGCGTACGGCCCGACCGAGACCACAGTCACCACGACGGTCGCCGACCTTCCGCCGGGCCTCACCGGCACGCCGCCGATCGGCCGGGCGGTGGGGGACCGGGCGTTGTACGTGCTGGACGGTTCGCTGGCCGAGGTGCCGGTGGGTGCGGTGGGTGAGTTGTTCGTCGGTGGCACGCAGTTGGCGCGGGGTTATCTGGGCCGGCCGGGTGCGACGGCGGAGCGGTTCGTGCCGGACCCGTTCGGTGGTGAGCCGGGTGGCCGGTTGTATCGGACCGGGGATCTGGTGCGGTGGCGTGCGGACGGGCAGTTGGAGTTCCGGGGGCGGGCCGACGGTCAGGTGAAGGTGCGTGGGTTCCGGGTCGAGGTGGGTGAGGTCGAGGCCCGCCTGCGGGAACACCCGGGCGTACGCGACGCCGTGGTCATCGCCTGGCAGGACCGCCTGGTCGCCTACCTGGCCGCGGACGGCGTGACCGCCGACGAGGTACGGCGGTGGCTGGGCGAGCGGCTGCCCGGGTTCATGGTGCCGGCGGTGGTGATCGTCCTCGACGAACTGCCGCGCACCGTCGGCGGCAAGGTCGACCGGGACCGGCTCCCGGACCCGGAGGGCCACCGTCCGGACGTGAGCGTGGGCTTCGAGGGCCCGCGTAACCCGACCGAGGAGGCGATCGCGGACGTCTGGCGGCAGGTGCTGCGGGTCGACCGGATCGGCATCCACGACGACTTCTTCGACCTGGGCGGCCACTCCCTGCTCGCCACCCTCGCGGTGGCCCGCCTGGTGAAGGCGCTCGACCGTCCCGTCGACGTGCGGACCTTCTTCGCCCACCCGACCATCGCCGAGTTCGCCGCCGCGCTGCCCGCGTCCACCGCCGGCGCCGCGCCCGCGATCACCCGGCTCCGGCGCAGCGGCGACTTCCCGCTCTCGTTCGCGCAGGAGCGGATGTGGTTCCTGCACCGGCTGGAGCCCGACGCGCCCGACTACATGGCGGCGCTGGCCTGGCGGGTGGACGGACCGCTGCACCGGGACCGGCTCGACCGGGCGCTGCGGCAGCTCGTCGACCGCCACGAGTCGCTGCGGACCACCTTCCCGGTGGTCGACACGCAGCCGGTGCAGCGGGTCGCCGCCATCGGCGACGTGACCGCCGACTGGTACGACACCCGATCCGCCGCCGACCCGTACACCGAGGCGGTGACGCAGGCCGAGCGGGAGCTGCACCGCCCGTTCGACCTGGCGTCCGGCCCGCTGTTCCGGGCCCTGGTCTGGCAGCTCGGGCCGGAGGACCACCTGCTCGTGCTGGCCATGCACCACATCGTCTCCGACGGCTGGTCGATGGGCGTGCTGGTACGCGAACTGGGCGCCGCGTACGCCGGGGAGTCGCTGCCGGAACTGCCGGTGCAGTACGCCGACTACGCCGGCTGGCAGCGCCGGGAACTCACCGGCGAGCGGCTCGACACCGAACTGGCCCACTGGCGGGAGCGGCTGGCCGGCCTGCCCGCGCTGGAGCTGCCCACCGACCGGCCCCGGCCGGCCCGCCCGTCCTGGGCCGGCGCGACCCACGAGTTCACCCTGGACCCCGAACTGGTGGCCGCGCTGGAGCGGATCGGCCGCGCGCACGGCGCCACGCTCTACATGACGCTGCTGGCCGCCTTCCAGGCGGTGCTGGCTCGCTGGACCGGGCAGGACGACTTCGGCGTCGGGGTGCCGGTGGCCGGGCGTACCCGGCCCGAGGTGGAGAACGTCATCGGCTTCTTCGTCAACACACTGGTGATGCGCGCCGACCTGAGCGGCGACCCGACGTTCACCGAGCTGCTCGGCCGGGTCCGTGACCGGGCGCTGGACGCCTACCAGTACCAGGAGCTCCCCTTCGAGCGGGTGGTGGAGGAGCTGCGCCCCGACCGGGAGGCCGGCCGGTCCCCGCTGTTCCAGGCCATGTTCGACCTGGAGGTGCGCTCGATCGCGGCGCCCCGGCTCGGCGTCGCGCGGCTGCGTCCCGCCGAGATCCCGTTCGACGTCACCAAGTTCGACCTGATGGTCACCTTCACCACCGACCCCGGGGCGGCCGGCGGCTTCGTGCAGTACCGGACGGATCTGTTCGATGCGGTGTCGATCGGTCGGTTGGTGGGTCGGTGTCGGGAGTTGTTGGTGGCGGTGGTGGCTGATCCGGGTGTGCGGGTTGGTGGGTTGGGGTTGCCGTCGGGGGAGCGGGGTGTGTTGCGGCGTTTCGGTGCGCCGGAGGTGGTGGGCCGGGTGGTGGATCCGGTGGTGGGGTTCGAGGAGCGGGTGCGTCGTGGTGTGGGTGCGGTGGCGGTGGTTGCTGCTGGTGGGGTGGTGTCGTACGGGGAGTTGAACGCGCGGGCGAATCGGGTGGCGTGGTGGTTGCGGGGCCGTGGTGTGGGTCCGGAGTCGCTTGTGGGTGTCCGGTTGCCGCGTGGGGTGGACATGCTGGCGGCGGTGTTGGGTGTGTTGAAGGCGGGTGGGGCGTATGTGCCGATCGACCCGTCCTGGCCGGCGCAGCGGCGGGAGCTGCTGACCTCCGACCTCGGCGTGAGCGTGGTGCTGGACGGCGAGCTGCCGGACGGTGGCCGGGACGACGACCCGGGTGTGCCGGTGGACGGCGGGCAGTTGGCGTATGTCATCTACACGTCGGGGTCGACCGGACGGCCGAAGGGTGTCGGGGTGTCGCGGGCGGCGATGGCCGCGCACGTGTCCCGGATGCGACGCCGGTTCGGACTCGGGCCGGCCGACCGGGTGCTGCAGTTCGCCGCGCTGGCCTTCGACGCCTCGATCGAGCAGATCTTCCCGGCGCTGACCTGCGGGGCCGCGCTGGTGCTGCCCGAGCACGGCCTGGTCGCCCCGGCCCAGCTCGTCGCCGACGTGGAACGGCACCGGGTGACGGTGATGGAGGTCGTCCCCGGCTACCTCACCGAGCTGATCGCCGAGGTCACCGCCGACGGCACCTCCGCGCCCACCTGGAGCCCGGCCGCGCTGCGCCTGCTGGTGCTCGGCGGGGACGAGGTACGCCCGGCCGACCTGGCCTGGTGGCGGCGGCACCACCCGGACGTCGCAGTGGTCAACACGTACGGCCCGACCGAGACCACGATCAGCGCCACCGTCTACGACGTGCCGTCCGCAGTGGACGGCGCGGTGCCGATCGGCCGGGCGGTGGGGGACCGGGCGTTGTACGTGCTGGACGGTTCGCTGGCCGAGGTGCCGGTGGGTGCGGTGGGTGAGTTGTTCGTCGGTGGCACGCAGTTGGCGCGGGGTTATCTGGGCCGGCCGGGTGCGACGGCGGAGCGGTTCGTGCCGGACCCGTTCGGTGGTGAGCCGGGTGGCCGGTTGTATCGGACCGGGGATCTGGTGCGGTGGCGTGCGGACGGGCAGTTGGAGTTCCGGGGGCGGGCCGACGGTCAGGTGAAGGTGCGTGGGTTCCGGGTCGAGGTGGGTGAGGTCGAGGCCCGCCTGCGGGAACACCCGGGCGTACGCGACGCCGTGGTCATCGCCTGGCAGGACCGGCTCGTCGCCTACCTGGCCGGCGACGCGGTCTCCGTCGACGACCTGCGCGACCGGCTGGGCGAGCGGCTGCCCGGGTTCATGGTGCCCGCCGTGGTCATCGTCCTCGACGAACTGCCGCGCACGGTCGGCGGCAAGGTCGACCGGGACCGGCTTCCCGACCCGGCCGGCTACCGGGCCGCGCCCGGCGCCGACACCGAACCGCCGCGTACGCCCACCGAGGAGGCGATCGCGGACGTCTGGCGGCAGGTGCTGCGCGTCGACCGGATCGGCATCCACGACAACTTCTTCCACCTGGGCGGCCACTCCCTGCTCGCCACCCGGGTCGCCATCCGGCTGCGCGCGGTCTTCGGCTGCGAGGTGGCCGTCCGCACCCTCTTCGAACAGCCCACCGTGGCGCGACTCGCGGTAGCAGTCGAGGACCGGTTGATGGCCGAGATCGCCGCGATGAGCGACGAGGACGTCGAGCAGGCACTGAAGGAGCAGCAGGCATGAGCACCATCCACGGCTTGGTCGAGGCGCAGGTCCGGCGTACCCCGGACGCGGTCGCCCTGGAGTTCGAGGGCGCGGAGCTGACCTACCGCGAGCTGGACCGGCGGGCGAACCGGCTCGCCCACGCCCTGCGCCGCCGCGGCGCCGGGCCCGAGACGGTCGTCGCCGTCGGCGCCCAGCGGTCCCTGGACCTGCTGGTCGTCCTGCTCGGTGTCCTCAAGAGCGGCGCGGCGTACCTGCCGCTGGACCTGGAGCTGCCCACCGACCGGCTGACCTACATGGCCGGCCAGGCCGGCGCGGTGGCAGTGGTCCGCGGCCCCGGCATGGACGTCGACCTGGGCCTGCCCGGCCTGCCGGAACTGACTGTCGCCGACACGGCCGACGAGTCCGCCGAGCCGTGCGACGTCGCCGTGGACGAGCGCAACGCCTGCTACGTCATGTACACCTCCGGCTCGACCGGGCGGCCCAAGGGCGTCGTCGTCGAGCACCGGGGCGTGGTCAACCGGCTGCGCTGGGGTCAGCACGAGTACGGCATGACCTCCGACGAGCGGGTGCTCCAGAAGACCCCGTACGCCTTCGACGTGTCCGTGCACGAGCTGTTCTGGCCCCTGACCGTCGGCGCGCGGCTGATCCTCGCCCGGCCCGGCGGGCACCGGGACACCCGGTACCTGGTGGAGATCATCCGCAGCCGGGAGATCACCAGCGTGCACTTCATCCCGACCATGCTGGCGCTGTTCGCCGGCGAACCCGGCGTCGCCGAATGCCACAGCCTGCGCCGCATCCTCGCCAGCGGCGAAGCGCTCCCCACCGACCTGCAGAACCGGGTGCTGCGCGTCCTGCCCGACGTCGAACTGCACAACCTGTACGGCCCGACCGAGGCGTCCATCGAGGTCAGCGCCTGGGCCTGCCGGCCGGAGTGGACCGGGGCGAGTGTGCCGATCGGCGCGGCCGTCGACAACACCCAGCTGCACATCCTGGACCCCGAACTGCGTCCCGTGACCGGCGACGACCCGGGAGAGCTGTACCTCGCCGGTGTGCAGCTCGCACGCGGCTACGTCGGCCGGCCGGGCCTGACCGCCGAGCGGTTCCTGCCCGACCCGCACGGCGAGCCGGGCGGGCGGATGTACCGCAGCGGCGACCTGGCCGGCTGGCACCGACCCGGCGTGGTCGACTACCTCGGCCGGGTCGACGAGCAGGTCAAGCTCGCCGGCAACCGGGTCGAGCTGGGCGAGATCCAGGCGGTGCTCGACGACCAGCCCGGCGTACGCGCCTCGGTGGTGGTGGCCACCGGCGAGGCCGCCGAGAAGCGCCTCGTCGCCTACGTCGTCGGGGACCGTCTCGACGTCGGCGAGCTGCGGGACCGGCTGGCCGGACGGCTGCCCGGCTACATGGTGCCGTCGACGTTCGTGCCGCTGGCCGAGCTGCCGCTGACCCCGAGCGGCAAGCTGGACCGAAAGGCGCTGCCCGCCCCGGACCGCCCGGACATGGCCGTGGCGTACCGGGCCCCGGAGAACCCGGTCCAGGAACGCCTCGCCAAGGTCTGGACCGACGTGTTCGGCGTCGCCCGGGTCGGCGTCGACGACACGTTCTTCGCCCTCGGCGGGCACTCCCTGCTTGCCGTACGGCTGATCGCCCGCCTGCGCGAGGAACTGGGCGTGGAGGTGTCGCTGCGCGACCTGTTCGAAGGACTTACCGTGTCCGCCCTGGCCGAGACCGTCGCGGACGCGCCCGCCACCGACCCGGCGCCGGCACTGGTCGCCGGAGCCGACGACGCCCCGGCGGTGGCGTCGTTCGGCCAGGAGCGGCTGCTGTTCCTGCACCGCATCCATCCGGACAGCCCCAGCTACGTCATCCCGGTCGCCTGGCGCGTCGACGGGTACCTCGACGAGGACACGCTGCGCCGGGCCCTGCACCGGCTCGCCGCCCGGCATGACGCGCTGCGTACCCGCTTCACCGGCGACACCCCGGTGGTGGACCCGGAGCCCACCGTCGCGCTGACCCGGCTCGACGCCGCCGCCTGGACCGACGAGGCGGCCGCCGCGCTGATCCGCGAGCCGTTCGACCTGGCTGCCGGGCCGCTGTGGCGTGCCACGCTGGTCCGCCTGCCCGGGCACGACGTGCTGCTGCTCGTGCTGCACCACCTGGTCGCCGACGGCTGGTCGCTCGGCGTCGTCGCGCGCGAACTCGCCGAGTTGTACGCCGGCGCGACGCCGCCCGCACCGCCGGTGCGCTACGCCGACTTCGCCCGCTGGCAGCGCGCCGACCTCAGCCCGGACCGCGTCGCCGCCGAACTGGACTGGTGGCGCGACACGCTCGACGGCGTACCCGCGCTGGAACTGCCCACCGACCGGCCCCGGCCGGCGGTGCTCGGCGCGGACGGCGCCACCCACCGCTTCGCGCTGCCGCACGACGCGCTGCCCCGGCTCGCCGCGCTGGCCCGGGAGCAGCGGACCACAGTGCACACGGTCCTGCTGGCCGCGTTCCAGGCGCTGCTCGGACGGTGGAGCGGCCAGCACGACTTCGCCGTCGGCACCCCGGTCGCCGGCCGGACACGCGGCGAGCTGGAGAACGTCGTCGGCTTCTTCGTCAACACGCTCGCGGTCCGCGCCGACCTGACCGGCGACCCCACGCTGACCGAGCTGGTCGGGCGGGTCCGCGCGGCCACCCTGGGCGCCTACGACCACCAGGACGTGCCGTTCGAGCAGGTGGTCGCGCAGCTGCGGCCCGAGCGGGACCTCAGCCGCACCCCGGTCTACCAGACCATGTTCGCGCTGCGGGACACCGCGGTGACCGCGCTGCGGCTGCCCGGGCGGACCGTGACCGAGCTGCCGCTGGGCTGGCGTACCGCCAAGTTCGACCTCACCCTCTTCGTCGACCAGGCGCCCGACGGCACCCTCACCGGTCTGTTCGAGTACGCCACCGACCTGTTCACCCCGGCCACCGTGGACCGGCTCGCCGGTGCGTACGCCCGGCTGCTCGACGCGCTGGCCGACGACCCCGGCACCCGGCTCGGCGACTGGCCGGCCGTCGACCCCGCCGAGTGGGACGCGCTGCGCGCGGCGGGCACCGCCGCGGCACCGGAGCTGCCCGCCCGGCCGCTGCACCACCTCGTCGCCGACCGGGTCGCCACCGGCGGCGACCGTGCCGCCGTGGTCGACGGCCCGGTCGTGTGGACGTACGCCGAACTGGACCGGCAGGCGAACCGGCTGGCCCACCACCTGATCGCCCTCGGCGTGGGCCCGGAGACCGTGGTGGCGGTCAGCCTGCCCCGCGGCGCCGGCCTGGTCCGCGCGCAGCTCGCCGTGCTCCGCGCCGGCGGCGCCTACCTGCCGCTGGACGCCGACCAGCCGGCCGGGCGCAGCCGGCACATGATCGCCGACACCGGCGCCACGGTGCTCGTCACCGGCGGCGGGCACCACGACGGCGCGGGCCTGGACTGCCGCGTCGTGGACCTGGTCCGCGACGCCGCCGAGGTGGACCGGCGGCCGGCGACCGACCCGGCGATCCCGGTCGACCCGGAACAGCTCGGCTACGTCGTCTACACCTCCGGCTCCACCGGCCGCCCCAAGGGCATCGGGATCACCCACCGCGGTCTGGTCCGTACCGTCCACGACGGCGGGTACCTGACCCTCGGGCCGGACGACCGGGTCGCCTTCGCCGCCAACCCGGTCTTCGACGCGGCCACCTTCGAGGTGTGGGCCACCCTGGTCGCCGGTGCGACGCTCGTGGTCACCCCGCCCGACGTGGCGCTGTCCACCGCCGCCCTGGCCGCGCACCTGGCGCGGCACCGGGTCACCACGCTGTTCCTCACCACCGCGCTGTTCCACCAGGTCGCCCGGGAACGCCCGGACGTCCTGGGCCGCCTGCGGCACGTGCTGTTCGGCGGGGAGGCCGCCGACCCGGCCGCGGTGGACGGCCTGCTCGCCCACGGCGGCCCCGGCCGGCTGCTGCACATGTACGGCCCGGCCGAGTCCACCACCTTCGGCACCTGGCACCAGGTCACCGCGCCGGCCGGCGCGGGCAGCGTCCCGATCGGCCGCCCGATGCACCACACCACCGCGTACGTGGTGGACCCGGCGCTGCGGCCCGTCCCGGTCGGGGTGGTCGGTGAGCTGATGCTCGGCGGCGCCGGGCTGGCCCGCGGGTACGTCGGCGCGCCCGCCCGCACCGCCGAGCGGTTCCTGCCGGACCCGTTCGGCGCGCCGGGAGGCCGGGTCTACCGCACCGGTGACCTGGTGCGCTGGACCGCCGACGGGGTGCTGGAGTTCGTCGGCCGGGCCGACGGCCAGGTGAAGGTCCGCGGGTTCCGGGTCGAGCCCGGCGAGATCGAGACGGCGGTCCGCCGCCACCCGGCGGTCCGCGACGCGGTGGTGCTCGCCCGCCCCGACCGGGCGGGTGTGCTCAGCCTGGTCGCGTACGTCGCCGCCGACCCGGCGGAACTGGGCGACCTGCGGGCCCACCTCGGACGGACGCTGCCGGCGTACCTGGTGCCGGCCGCCGTGGTGGTCCTCGACGAGCTGCCGCTGACCCGCAACGGCAAGGTCGACCGGGCCGCCCTGCCCGAACCGTCGTACGCCGCCGGCGCGGGCCGGCGCGAACCGGCCACGGAACTGGAACGGCACCTCGCGGAGATCTTCGCCGAGGTGCTCGGCGTCGCCGACCCGGGCATGGACGACGACTTCTTCGCCCTCGGCGGACACTCGCTGCTGGCCATCAAGGTGGTCGGCGCGGTCGCCGCGCGCACCGGCCGGGAACTCACCTTCCGGGACCTGTTCACCGCCCGCAGCATCGCCGGGCTGGCCCGCCTGCTCGACGAGGCCGAGCCGCTCGTCACCCCGATCGGCAGGGACACCGCCACCACCGGGCTGCCCGTCTCCTTCGGGCAGGAACGGCTGGTCTTCCTCGACCGGCTGGAGGGCGCCGGCCCGGCGTACACGATCCCGCTGGCCTGGCGGCTGACCGGACCGCTCGACGCCGGCCGGCTGGCCGCCGCGCTCGACGCGCTCGTCGACCGGCACGAGTCGCTGCGTACCCGCTTCACGCTCGCCGACGGCGTGGTCCGCCAGGACGTGCTGCCCGGCTGGGACGGCCTGGACCGGCGCGTCGCCGCCACCGAGGCCGAGGCGGCGGACGCGCTGGCCCGGGAGGCCCGGCGGCCGTTCGCGCTGACCACCGGCCCGCTGTTCCGGGCCGTGCTGTGGCACGCCGGTGACGTCCACCTGCTGCTGCTCGCCATGCACCACGCCGTCTCCGACGGCTGGTCGGCGGCGGTGCTGGTCCGAGAGCTGGAGGCCGGGTACGACGGGACCGCCCTGCCCCGGCCGCCGGTTCGCTACGCCGACTTCGCCGCCTGGCAGCGGCAGCGGCTCGCCGGTGACCGGCTGCGCGGGGAGCTGGCCCACTGGCGGCAGCGGCTGGCCGGCCTGCCGACGCTGGAACTGCCCACCGACCGGCCGCGGCCGGCGGTGCGCGACGGCGCCGGCGCGAGCGTCGGCTTCCACGTCGAGCCGGACACCGTGGCCGCGCTGGAACGGCTCGGCGCCGCGCACGGCGCGACGCTGTTCATGACGCTGCTCGCCGCCTACCAGGTGCTGCTGGGCCGGTGGAGCGGCCAGACCGACTTCGCCGTCGGCACGCCGGTGGCCGGGCGGGACCGACCGGAGGTCCGCGACGTGGTCGGGTTCTTCCTCAACACGCTCGTGCTGCGGGCGGACCTGACCGGCCGCCCCACCTTCACCGAGCTGCTCGGCCGGGTCCGCGACGACGCGCTCGCCGCGTACGAGCACCAGGAGCTGCCGTTCGGGCGGCTTGTCGAGGAGCTGAGCCCGGACCGGGACCTGAGCCGGTCGCCGCTGTTCCAGGCGCTGTTCAGCTACAACGACTGGACGCTCGACACGCTACGGCTCGGATCCGCCGCCGGCGCCGTCCACCCGGTCGACCGGGGCGCCGCGAAGCTCGACCTGACGCTGGAGCTGGTGCACGGCCCGGACGGGCTGACCGGCTCGCTGGACTACACCACGGACATCTTCGACGCCGACACGATCCGGCGGATGGCCGGGGCGTACCAGCGGGTGCTGCGGGCCGTGGCCGCCGACCCGGCGGCCGGGATCGGCGACCTGCCGCTGGCCGACCCGGTCGCGCCGGCGGCGGTGACCCGGCCGGCCACGCCGTTCCGGTCGCTGCCCGACCGCATCGCCGACCAGGCGCGAGCCACCCCGGACGCCACCGCGCTGGTCGGCCCCGGCGGCGAGTTGACCTACGCGGAGCTGGACCGGCGCGCCGACCAGCTGGCCCACCACCTGCGCACGCGGGGCGTCGGCCCGGAGGACCGGGTCGGCCTGCGGCTGCCCCGCGGCGTCGACACGGTGGTCGCCGTGCTCGGCGTCTGGAAGGCCGGGGCGGCGTTCGTCGGCCTCGACCCGGACCTGCCGCCGCGCCGCCTGGCGCAACTCGCCGACGACGCCGGGGTACGGCTGGTGCTCGACCCGGAGACGCTGGCCCGGAGCCGGACCGAAGTCCTGCCGGCCGACCCGCCGGCCGTCGCCGCCGACCCGGCCCGGCTCGCCTACCTGGTCTACACCTCCGGATCCACCGGACGGCCCAAGGGCGTGCTGGCCGAGCACGGCGCGGTCACCGCGTACCTCGACACCATCCTGGCCCACTATCTGCTGGGCGCCGACGACGTCGTCCTGCAACGGGCCTCGCCCGCGTTCGACGCGTTCCTGCGCGACTGCGTCGGCCCGCTCACCGTCGGCGCGACGGTCCTGATCGCCGAACGCTCCGACCTGTCCACGATCGCCACCGACCTGCCCGGCCGGCCCGCGCCGACCGCGCTGCTGAGCATGGTCCCGTCGCTGCTGCACCAGCTCCTCGACACCGGTGACGTCGCCGCGGCGACGCTGCCCGCGCTGCGGCTGCTGGTGCTAAGCGGCGAGCCGTGCACCTCGGAGCTGCTCGCCAAGGTGCACACCGCGCTGCCCGCGCTGCGCCGGGTCGTCAACCAGTACGGCCCCACCGAGGCAACCGTCACCACCACTGTCGCCGACCTCGACCCGGGGACGCCCCACGAGTCGGTCACCATCGGCGTGCCGATGCCCGGCACGTACGTGCGGGTGCTCGACGAGGCGCTGCGCCCGGTGCCGGTGGGCGTCTTCGGCGAGGTGCACATCGGCGGCACCGGGGTCAGCCGCGGCTACCGCAACCGGCCCGGCCTGACCGCGGCGGCGTACCTGCCGGACCCGGCCGGACCGCCCGGCGCGCGGATGTACCGCACCGGCGACGCGGCACGCCTGCTGGCGGACGGGACGCTGGAGTTCCGGGGCCGGCTGGACCGGCAGGTCAAGGTACGCGGCGTCCGGGTCGAACCGGCCGAGGTGGAGGCCGCCCTGGCCGCTCACCCCGCGGTCGGCGCCGCGGCCGTGGTGGCCCGCCCGGACGGGCCGGACGGCTGGCGGCTGGCCGGCTACGCCCAGCGGATCCCGGGCGCCGGCGTCACCGAGGCGGATCTGCGCCGCCACCTGGAGGACCGCCTGCCGTACGCGATGATCCCGGCCGAGCTGCTGCTCCTCGACGCCCTGCCGCTGCTCGGCAACGGCAAGGTCGACCGGGCGGCGCTGCCGGAGATCCGGGCCGGGCGGCCCGCAGTGGACCGGGTGGCCCCGCGCACCGGCACCGAGCGGGTCGTCGCCGAGATCTGGGCCGAGCTGCTGGACCGGCCCGACGTCGGCGTCGAGGACGACTTCTTCGCCCTCGGCGGCCACTCGCTCACCGCGCTGCGCGTCATCTCCCGGCTGCGCGACCGGCTGGCCGCCCCGATCACCCTGCGCGCCTTCTTCGAAGCCCGCACCATCGCCCGGCTCGCCCGGAAACTGGAGGAGACCCGATGACCGCCCTCACCCCCGCCCAGCACGAGCTGCTCCGCCGGCGGTTCGCCGGAGCGGCCCCCGCGACCGCCCCGGCCGGGATCATCCGGGGCAGCGGCACCCGCGACCTGCCGGTCTCCTTCGGGCAGGAACGCCTGGTCTTCCTCGACCGGCTCGACGGCGCCGGCGCGGCGTACACCATCCCCGTCGCGTGGCGGCTCACCGGGCCGCTGGACCGGGAGCGGCTCGACGCGGCGTTCGCGGCCCTGGTCCGGCGGCACGAGTCGCTGCGTACCCGGTTCACCGTCGTCGACGGGGTGGTCCGGCAGGACATCGTGGACGGCTGGGCGGGCGTCGACTGGCGGGTCGCCACCGACGCCGCCGAGGTCGCCGCCGCGGCCCGGGCGGCGGCGGGGGAGCCGTTCGACCTGGAGACCGGCCCGCTGTTCCGGGTCACCGGGTGGCGGCTCACGCCCACCGACCACGTGGTGCTGCTGACCCTGCACCACATCGTCGCCGACGGCTGGTCGATGGGCGTGCTGGTCCGCGACCTGGAGGCGTTCTACACCGGCGACCCGTCGCCCGAGCCGCCGGTGCGGTACGCCGACTACGCGGCCTGGCAGCGCCGCACCGCCACCGAGCAGCGGGTGGAGCGGGACCTCGCGTACTGGGCCGACCGGCTGGGCGGGCTGCCGCCGCTGGCGCTGCCCACCGACGGCGACCGCCCGGCCGGACGCTCCACCGCCGGGGCCACCTGCGACTTCACCGTCGGGCCGGAGCTGGTGACCGCGCTGGAGCAGCTCGCCAAGGAGCGCGGCGCCACCCTGTACATGGTCCTGCTGGCGGCGTTCGAGGTTCTGCTGTCCCGGCTCTGCGGGCAGGTCGACTTCGGTGTCGGCACCCCGGTTGCCGGCCGGACCCGGCCGGAGGTCGAACAGGTCGTCGGCTTCTTCGTGAACACGCTCGTGCTGCGGGCCGACCTGGCCGGGAACCCGTCCTTCGGCGACCTGCTCGACCGGGTCCGCGCCGACGCCCTCGGGGCGTACGACCACCAGGAGACGCCGTTCGAGCGGGTCGTCGACCGGGTCGGCGCGGACCGCAGCCTCGACCGCACACCCCTGTTCCAGGCCATGTTCAGCCTCGACGACGACGCCGACGACCGCCCGGTACGCCTCGGCGCGGTCAGCGGCGCGCGGTTCGACCTGGACCTCGACGCGGTCAAGTTCGACCTCATGCTGCAGACCGCGCGCCGTCCCGACGGGCTGGCCGCCGCCTTCTTCCACCGGGCGGACCTGTGGCACCCGGAGACCACGCGGCGCTGGGCGGGGCAGTACCTGAGGCTGCTGGAACAGGCGGTCGCCCACCCGGACACCCCGCTGGCCGAGTTGGACCTGCTGCCCGCCGACGAGCGGCACCTGATCGCCGGCTGGACCGCCCCGGTCCGCGAGTACCCCTCGCCGGACCTGCTGCACGAGCGGTTCGCCCGCCACGTGGCCGCCGACCCGCACCGGATCGCGGTGGTGGCGGGACAGCAGCGGGTCGACTACGCCGGCCTGAACGCACGGGCGAACCAGCTCGCGCACCGGCTGCGTGCGGCCGGCGTCGGACCGGAGACGACTGTGGCGCTCTGCGTGCGCCGCGACGCCGACCTGGCCGTCGGCATCCTCGGCATCCTCAAGGCCGGCGGGACGTACGTGCCGCTGGACCCCGAGCACCCGCGGGACCGGCTCGCGTACGTGGTAGCCGACGCGGGCGTACGGCTGGCCGTCGTCTCACCGGAGCTCGCCGACCGGGTGCCGGTGGCGCCGGCCGGGGTGCTGCGCCTGGACACGCTCGACGGTGAGCCGACGACGGATCCGGAGGCGGTCACCGACGCCGACCACCTCGCGTACGTCATCTACACCTCCGGCTCCACCGGCCGGCCCAAGGGCGTGGGCGTCGCGCACCGGCAGGTGGTCCGCCTTCTCGACTCCTGCGTGGACGCGCTGGACCTGCCGCCGGGCGGGGTGTGGAGCCTGTTCCACTCGTACGCCTTCGACTTCTCGGTCTGGGAGCTGTGGGGCGCGCTGACCCGGGGCGGCACCGTCGTGCTCGTCGACCGGGACACCGCCCGCGACCCGGAGCGCTTCGCCGGCCTGCTGGCACGGGAGCGCGTGACGATGCTCAGCCAGACCCCGGGAGCGTTCCGCAACCTGCGCGCGGCGCTCGGCGACCGGCCGCTGGCCGGCCTGGGCGTGCGGCACGTGGTGCTGGGCGGCGAGAAGCTCGACCTGCCCGAACTGGACGGCTGGCTGGACGGCCCGGGCGCCGGGGTGCGGCTGGTGAACATGTACGGCATCACCGAGACCACAGTGCACGTCACCCACCGCCTGGTGACCGCCGCGGACCTGACCGGCGACGCCGTCTCCCCGATCGGGCGGGCGCTCGGCGACCTGACCGTGCACGTGCTGGACCGGCACCTGCGGCCGGTCCCGATCGGGGCCACCGGCGAGATGTACGTCGGCGGCGCCGGACTGGCCCGCGGCTACCTGGGCCGGCCGGGGCTGACCGCGGAGCGGTTCGTGCCGGACCCGTTCTCCACCGTCCCGGGGGCGCGGCTCTACCGCACCGGCGACCGGGCGCGTCACCTGCCCGGCGGCGAACTGGAGTACCGGGGACGCGCCGACGACCAGGTGAAGATCCGGGGGCACCGGATCGAGCTGGGCGAGGTGGAGGCCGCGCTGCTGCGCCATCCCGCCGTCGCGCAGGCCGCCGTGGTGGCCCGGGGCACCCGCAGCGGTGAGCACCGGCTGCACGCGTACCTGGTGGTCGGTGCCGGGCTGACCGGTGAGGAACTGCGGCGCTGGCTGCGCGACCGGCTGCCCGAGGCGATGGTGCCCGCCACGTTCACCGTGCTGCCGGCGCTGCCGCTGACCGCGAACGGCAAGGTGGACCGGCGGGCGCTGCCCGACACCGACGGCCCGGCGCTGGACGCCACCCGCGAGTACGTCCCACCGGCCACCCCCACCGAGCGGGCGCTGGCCGAGGTGTGGTGCGCCGCCCTCGGGGTGGACCGGGTCGGCGTCACCGACCGCTTCTTCGACCTGGGCGGGGACTCGATCCTCGCGCTGCGGGTGGTGGGGCTCGCCGAGCGGCGCGGTCTCACCGTGGCGCTGCGCGACGTCTTCGCCCACCAGGCACTCGGCGAGCTGGCCCGGGCCGTCGACGCGGCCGCCGACGGCGGCTCCGCCGCGGCCGGGCCGGTGGAGCCGTTCGCGATGGTCGCGCCGGCCGACCGGGACCGGCTGCCCGCCGGCCTGGCGGACGCGTACCCGCTGACCCGGATGCAGCAGGGCATGCTCTACGAGCTGCTCGCCGACGCCGGCAAGGGCGCGTACCACAACGTGACCAGCTTCCGGGTGCAGGAGCCGGCCGGGTTCGACGCCGCCGCCATGCAGGCCGCGGCGGACGCGGTGGCCGACCGGTACGAGATCCTGCGCACCGGCTTCGACTGGAGCTCCTACGAGGAGCCGCTGCAACTGGTGCACGAGCGGGCCGCGCTGCCGGTCGGGGTGGACGACCTGCGCGGCCTGACCGGGGCGGAGCAGGCCCGGCGGGTCCGGGAGTACCTGCACGCCGAGTCGGTGCGCTGGTTCGAACTGGCCGAGCCGCCGCTGATCCGGCTGCACGTGCACGTGCTGAACGACGCCGAGTACCGGCTCACCATCACCGACTGCCACGCCGTCCTGGACGGCTGGAGCCTGACCTCGCTCATCGCCGAGCTGGTCGACCGGCACCGCCGTGCGGTCACCGGCGCGGGCCCGGAGCCGGCGGCCGGTCCGGTGCCGCGCTTCGCCGAGTACGTGGCGCTGGAACGCGCCGCGGTGGACGACCCGGCGGCCCGGGCGTTCTGGGACGACATGGTGGAGCGGTTCCCGCCGGTACGGGTGCCCCGCTCGGTCGGCGCGGCACCCGCCGACAAGTCGACGTGCGAGGTGGTACGCGACTACGCGCACCTGCGCGACGGCATCGACGCGCTGGCCGCCCGCGCCGGGGTGCCCCGCAAGACGGTCCTGTTCACCGCCTACTACCACCTGATGGGGCAGCTCGCCGACGGCGAGGCGTACTCGACCGGCTTCGCCACGAACGGGCGGCCCGAGCGGGCCGGCGCGGAGGGCATGCGCGGCCTGTTCCTCAACGTGGTGCCCTTCGGCGTCCGGTCGTCCGCGACGACCTGGCTGGGGCTGCTCCGGGACGTGTTCGCCGCCGAACGGGACCTGCTGCCGCACCGCCGGTTCCCGCTCGCCGAGGTGCAGCGCGGCCGGTGGGCCGGTGAGGTGCTCGTCGACACCGCCTTCAACTACGTGCACTTCCACGCGCTGGGCAGCGAGCACAAGCAGGAGATCGAGGAGATCGCCCGCACCAACTTCGGGCTGATGGTCACCACCGGCCCGCAGGGCGTGTCCGTCGAGGCCGACGCCGGGCGGATGTCACCGGGGGAGGTGGAGCGGCTCGCCGACGCGTACTGCGCGCTGCTGGCCGCGATGGTCGCCGACCCGCAGGCGGCGCCGGGTCTGCCGGCCGCCGACGGCGCGACCCGGACGCCGGCCGCGGCCGCCGCGGCGGACCCGCGCAGCGTGGTCGACGTGCTGGCCGCCCGGGTCGCCGCCGGGCCGGAGCGGGTCGCGCTGGTCCTCGACGGGACGACGCTGAGCTACGCCGAGCTGGATGCGCGCGCCAACCGCGTCGCGCACCACCTGCGGCGGCACGGCGCCGGCCCGGAGCGGGTCGTCGGGCTCTGCGCGGAACGCTCGGTGGACCTGATCGTCGGCATGCTCGGCATCCTCAAGTCCGGCGCGGCGTACCTGCCGCTGGACCCGCGCGACCCGCGCGCCCGTCTGGAACTGCTCGCGGCGGACGCCGGGGCGGACCTGGTGCTGGCGCAGCCGGCCTGGCGGCACCAGGTGCCGGCCGGGGCCGTGGTCACGCTGGCCGAGGAGACGTTCGCCGGGGAGCCGGCCGGGCCGCCGGCGCCGGGGCCGGACGCCGACAACGTGGCCTGCGTGCTCTACACCTCCGGTTCCACCGGACGGCCCAAGGGCATCGCGGTGACCCACCGGGCGATCGTGGACTCGTTGCTGGGGCAGGACTTCGCCCACCTCGGCCCGGACGAGACGGTGCTGCACCTGAGCAGCGTCAACTGGGACGCGGCGCTGTTCGAGATCTTCGGCCCGCTGCTGCACGGCGGCACCTGTGCGCTCTATCCGGCGCAACCGCTCACCCCGGCCGGCATCGTGGCCGCGATCCGCCGGCACGGCGTGACCACCGCGTTCCTCACCACCACCCTGTTCAACCTGGCGGTCGAGCAGGTGCCGGCGGAGCTGGGCGAGCTGCGGCAGATCGTCTTCGGCGGGGAGGCGGCGTCCGCGCCGCACTGCCGGGACCTGGCCACGCGCTGGCCGCACCTGCGCCTGGTGAACGGGTACGGCCCGGTCGAGACGATCTTCGTCGTCACCGCGCACCAGGTCCGTGACCTGCCGGCGGACGCGGTCAGCGTGCCGATCGGCCGGCCGCTGGCCCGGACCACTGTGCTGGTGCTCGACGACGCGCTGCGCCCGGCGCCGGTCGGCGTGGCCGGCGAGATCTACCTGGGCGGCGACGCGCTGGCGCGCGGCTACCTCGGGCAGCCGGGGCTGACCGCCGACCGGTTCGTGCCGGACCCGGCCGGTGGCGGGCGGCGGCTCTACCGCACCGGCGACCGGGGACGCCTGCGGGCCGACGGCACGCTGGACTTCGGCGGGCGGGTCGACGGACAGGTCAAGATCCGCGGCCGGCGCATCGAGCTCGGCGAGATCGAGGCGGCGCTGTCCGCACGTCCCGACGTGGCGATGGCGGCGGTGGCCGCCCGCGCCGACGAGCCCGGCGACGCCCGGCTCGTCGCGTACCTGGTGCCGGTCGCCGGGCTGGACCTGCCCGAGGCCGACGTGCTGCGCCGCTGGCTGCGCGAGCGGCTGCCCGCCTACCTGGTGCCGTCCGCGTTCGTCGCGCTGGACGCGCTGCCGGTGACCGGCAACGGCAAGCTCGACCGGGCCGCGCTGCCGGAGCCGACGGCGGCGCCGGAACGCCCGTACGTGGAGCCGCGCACCGAGGTCGAGGCGACGCTGGCGAAGCTGTGGGCGGAGACGCTGCGACTGGACCGGGTCGGCGTGCACGACGACTTCTTCGACCTCGGCGGGCACTCGCTGGCCATCGTGCGGCTCGCCGCCCGCGCCTGCGACCTGGGCCTGCCGGTCGGGGTGGCGGACCTGGTCGAGCACCCGACCGTCGCGGCGCTGGCCACCGCGATCGCCGCCCGCGACCGCGGTCCGGAAGGAGCGGCGGTACGGCACGAGGGCGGTGTCGTGGTGACCCTGCGCGACGGCGACCCCGGCCTGCGCCCCCTGTGGTGCGTGCACCCCAGCGGCGGCAGCGTCGCCTGGTACCTGCCGCTGGCGCAGGCGCTGCCCGCCGGCCGCCCGGTGCGCGGCCTCCAGGCCCGGGGGATCGACGGCGGCGTCGACGCCGACACGATGACCGGCCTGGCCGACGACTACCTGCGTGAGCTGCGCGCGCACCAGCCGCACGGCCCGTACGCGCTCCTCGGCTGGTCGATGGGCGCCAACATCGCCCAGGAGATGGCGATCCGGCTGACCGCCGCCGGCCAGCAGGCGGACGTCCTGCTGCTGCTCGAACCGGCGGTGCCGGACGAGACCGGCATGTTCGCCGTCACCGAGGCGCTGGACCTGCTCGACCGGGCGGTCGCGATGCGCGCCGCGATCCGGGAGCTGACACCGGGCACCCCGGCCCGGCTCAGCCAGGAGCGCGAGCTGGTGGCCACCCTGCTGGCGGCCGGCGTCGACGAGTCCGAGGCGGCGCTGGGCGCCGACTGGCCGGTGGCGATGTGGACGGCGCTGCTGCGCGCCGCCGCCGGCTACCGCCCGCAGCCCTACCGCGGGCCCGCGCACCTGCTGGTCACCGCCGAGGCGGCCACCGCCGGACCGGGCCGCCCCTCGGTGGTCGCCGGGGAGAACGGGTCCGCCTACGAGCGGCGCTGCCGGGAGATGTTCCCGGACGCGCTCACCGTCCACCACCTGCCCGGCACCCACCGGAGCATGGTCACCGAACCGGGCGTGGCGGCCGTCGCCGCCCTCGCCGCCGAGCTGCTGGAGCGTACGGCATGAGCACCGCGATCCTGACCGACCGTTATCTGCTGGACGACGACCTTGTCGCCGACCCGTACCCGTACCTGGCCGCGCTGCGGGCCGCCGAACCGGTGCACTGGAGCCCGGTGCACCGGGCCTGGCTGGTCACCGGCTACGAGCCCGCCGCCGCCTGCTACACGATGCCGGAGATCTCCGCGGACCGGATCAGCCCGATGCTGGCCCGGACGCCGCTGGAACTGCTCAGCCCCGAGGCGGCCCGGGCGTTCTCCATCATGGCCGGCTGGATGGTCTTCGTGGACCCGCCCGAGCACCGCCGGCTGCGCAGCGTCTTCCGCGGCGCGTTCGGGGCCCGGCAGGTGCGGCGCAACCGCCCGATGGTGCAGGAGGCGGTGAGCCGGCTGGCCGCCCGGGCCGGGGGCGGCGAGGGCACCATCGACCTGGTGGCCGACTTCGCCCGCCCGCTCCCGGCGACCGTCGCCGCGGCCTGGATGGGCGTGCCGGCCGAGGACACCGCGATGTTCCAGCGCTGGGCGATCGAGGTGGGCGACCTGGCCCTGGGCTCGGTGCAGTCGCCGGAGGAGCACGAGCGCTCGCAGCAGGCGCTGCTGGACCTGTTCGACTACCTGCGGGTGCTGGTGCGGGCCCGGCGGGCCGCGCCCCGCGAGGACCTGATCAGCGCGGCGCTCGCCAACGGCCTGGTGGGCGACTCGGTGAGCGAGGACGAGTTCGTCGCCATGCTAACCCACGTGGCGTTCGCCGGTGGCGAGACCACCAGCAACCTGATCGCGGTCGGCACCTGGAACCTGCTGCGCCACCCCGGCCAGCTCGCCCTGCTGCGGGCCGAACCGGAGCTGGCCGCGGTGGCGGTGGAGGAACTGCTGCGCTTCGACGGGCCGTCCAAGATGTCCATCCGGCACGTCAAGGACGACGTCGAGCTGGCTGGGCAGCGGCTGCGCGCCGGCCAGCGGCTCTACGTGGTCACCGCCGGGGCGAACCGGGATCCGGCCCGCTTCGACCGCCCGGACGAGCTGGACCTGCGCCGGCACCCGAACCCGCACCTGGGTTTCGGGCAGGGCGGGCACTTCTGCCTGGGCGCCCCGCTGGCCCGGCTGGTCGCCGGCGCCGCCTTGACCGACCTGCTGGCCGCGGCGCCCGGCCTGGCGCCCGCCGGCACCGAGGTGCGGTGGCAGCCGTCGCTGCTCAACCGCAGCCTCGCCGCGCTGCCGGTCCGGCTCTGACACCCGCGGGCCGTCCGGGCCCGCGCCGCACACCCCCCGGCCGCCCGGCCGGGATCCGTCCCAACCGAGGAACCGAACGAGAAGGAGAACGGCGATGGCCGTCGACGACGATGACCGCACCTACCGCGTCGTGATGAACCACGAGGAGCAGTACTCGATCTGGTTCGCCGACCGCGAACTCCCGGCGGGCTGGACCGCCACCGGCTTCGAGGGCAACCGCGCGGACTGCCTCGCCCACATCGACGAGGTGTGGACCGACATGCGTCCCAAGAGCCTGCGCGAGCGGATGGCCGCCGCGCAGGGCTGAACCGCCCACCGGCCGGGGCGGGTCCGCACGGATCCGCCCCGGCCCGGCCGCCGTCCGGCGGCCACCCCTGTCCCATCCCGCTGACAACGAGGCGACGGTGATGAAGGTCTACTCCCACGAACGTCTGGCGCGGCTCGCCGGCGCGCGTGGCATGCCCGAGGAATACCTGCACGACCTGCGGGTCGTCTCCTCGGTGCTGCCGTTCAAGGTCAATCAGTACGTCGTGGACGAGCTCATCGACTGGTCCGCCGTCCCGGACGACCCCATCTTCCGGCTCACGTTCCCGCACCGGGACATGCTGCCGCCGGAGATCTTCGACCACCTGTCGGCGCTGCACCTGTCCGCCGCCGAGCCGGGTGTGATCCGCAAGGCGGCCCGCGACGCCCACGCCCGGCTCAACCCGAACCCGGGCGCCCAGCTCGAGGCGAACGTGCCGACCCACCGGGGACGCCGGCTGCTCGGCGTGCAGCACAAGTACGCCGAGACGGTGCTGGTCTTCCCGTCCCAGGGGCAGACCTGCCACTCCTACTGCGGCTACTGCTTCCGCTGGGCGCAGTTCGTCGGCAACGCCGAGATCCGGCAGGCCGCCTCGGACGTCGGCGACGTGGTCGCGTACCTGGAGGACAGCCGGGGTGTCACCGACGTCCTGTTCACCGGCGGCGACCCGATGATCATGAGCGCGGCGGTGCTGGAGCGCTGGGTGTCGCCCCTGCTGGACCCGGCCCTCGACCACATCCGCACGCTGCGGTTCGGCACCAAGGCGCTGTCGTACTGGCCGGCCCGGTTCACCACCGACCCGGACGCCGACGACCTGCTGCGTCTCTTCGAGCGGATCACGGCCGCCGGCCGGCACGTCGCGGTGATGGCCCACTTCTCCCACCCCCGGGAACTGGCCACCGGCGAGGTCCGCCGGGCGATCGCCCGGATCCGGGCCACCGGCGCGGTGATCCGGGCACAGGCGCCGCTGATCGCGCACGTCAACGACCGGGCCGGGGACTGGGCCACGATGTGGCAGCGCCTGGTGGAGCTGGGCGTCGTCCCGTACTACATGTTCGTGGAACGCGACACCGGCGCCCGCAGCTACTTCAGCCTGCCGCTGACCCGGGCCTGGCAGATCTACACCGACGCCGTCCGGTCGGTGTCCGGGCTGGCGCGGACGGCCCGGGGGCCGGTCATGTCGGCCGCCCCGGGCAAGGTGCTCGTGGACGGCGTCGTGCGCGTCGGTGGGACCGAGATGTTCAGCCTGCGTATGCTCCAGGCCCGCGACGCGGCCCACGTCGGCCGGCAGTTCTTCGCCCGGCACGACCCGGCGGCCGAGTGGTTCGACGACCTGCGCCCCGCTCCCGGCTCCTGGTGGCCGGCATGACCGCCGCCACCGAACCGACCCTGACCGCGACCGACGAGGAACAGATGCCGACCGTCACCGATCCGCCGGTGACCGGGCCGGAGCGCCCGGTCAGCCTCTGGCGCAACCGCGACTTCAACCTGCTCTGGATCAGCCAGTGCCTGTCCGACCTCGGCGCGGCGATGTCGAACCTGGCGATGCCGCTGCTGGTGCTCTTCCTCACCGGTTCGGCCGCGCAGGCCGGTCTGGTCGGCAGCCTGGGGCTGCTCACCACGCTGGCCTGCCGGCTGCCCGCCGGCGTCGTGGCCGACCGGTTCTCCCGCCGTACGCTGCTCATCGTCTGCGACGTGGTACGGCTGGTGGCGTACCTGGGGCTGGCCGGCGCGGTGCTCGCCGGGGTGGCCGGCCTGCCGATGATCATCGTGGTCACCGTGGTCGGCGCCGCGGCCAACGCGGTCTTCGGCACCGCGGAACACGCGGCGGTCCGCAACCTGGTGCCCGCCGAGCAGCTCACCACCGCTGTCGCGCGCAACGAGGCCCGCTCCTACGGAACCCAGCTCGCCGGGCCGCCGCTCGGTGGCCTGCTCTACGGGCTCGGCCGGTCCCTGCCGTTCGTCGGCAACGCCGCGTCCTATCTGCTCTCGCTGCTGGCGGTGCTGCTCATCCGCCGGCCGATGGAGCAGCCCCGCACCGAGCAGGCGCCGCAGTCCGGCGGCGCGGCGATGGCCGAGGGCATCCGGTTCGTGCTGGCCAATCCGTTCCTCCGGGCGCTGCTGGTGATCGCGGCGCCGCTGAACATGGCCTTCACCGGCATGATATTCACGATCATCGTGGCCCTGGAGCGGGCCGGCACCGCCTCGGTGGTGGTCGGCCTGGCCAGCACGATCTTCGGTCTGGGCGGGTTCCTCGGCGCGCTGGCCGCGCCGGCGGTCCAGCGCTGGCTGCGGCTGCCGACCCTGGTGATCGTGCTGTGCTGGGCCACCACCGTCCTGATGGCGGCGAGCGCGCTGGTGCCGTCGAGCGTGCTCGCCGCGGTGCCGCTGGCGGCTGCGGTGTTCCTCGCGCCGACAGCCAACGCGGTGCTCTTCGGCTACCAGGCGGCGATCACTCCGGACCGGTTGCAGGGCCGGGTGGTCAGCGTGATCTTCCTGGCCGCCACCTCGGCCGCCGCCCTCGCCCCGGGTCTGGCCGGGTTGCTGCTGGCCCGGTTCCCGGTGGCCGTGACCATGCTGGTCTTCGCCGGTCTCGTCGCGGTCTCGGCGGTGACCGCGACGCTGAGCAGTGGGATCCGGTCGATGAACACGCAGGAATCGCCGTAACCGAGCAGGCGACCGCGGCCGGCGGCCCGCCGGGAGGCAGGATGGCTCCGGACGGCCGTCGGCCGGACGGAGGTGGGGGCGGCGTGATCGAGGGGTGGCACGGCTGGTTCGGCACGATCAACGGGGTCGTGCTGCTCACGGTGGCCGCGTTGCCGGCGGCCGCGCTGCTGGTGTGGGTCCTGGCCCGCCGGCGTGGCGGCGGCGGTCCGGCGTGGCGGCGGTCGCTGGCCGAGGTGGGCATCGTCTACGGGACCGTGCCGTGGGTCTGGATGATCATGTTGCCGGGCGACGGCGCCGGTGTGGTCCCCGGCCGGGTGCGCCTGGTGCCGCTGCGGGACCTGCTCACCGTCCTCGCGGGCGGGCCGCTGACCGTGACGGTCCAGATCGTCGGCAACCTGCTGGTGTTCGCGGCGCTCGGGTTCTTCGGCCCGCTGCGGTTCGCGGCGCTGGCGTCGGTGTCGCGGATCCTGGTGCTCGCGGCCGGCTGCTCGGTCCTGGTCGAGGTCGCGCAGTACGCCCTGCGGCTGGACCGGGTGTCCTCAGTGGACGACGTCCTGCTCAACACCGCCGGCGCCGGCCTGGCCGCGCTGGCGTCGCGCCGCTGGTGGCGTGCACCGGCCGAGTCGTCACCGGTCGCGACCGGCCCGGCACCGGTTCGCTGAGCGGGCCGCGGCCCGGACCGCCCGGGACGCACGACGGGCCGGACCTGCCGGCCCGGCCCGTCGCGTGCGTCAGGTCGACGCGATCATCGTCCGCTCAGCAGATCTTCTTGGCCGCAGCGGTGGTGGCGCCGCCGTGCTCGTACGAGACGAGCAGCGAGGTGCCGGCCGGAAGCGACCCGCTCAGCGGCAGGACGAGGGTGCCGTCCTTACGCAACTCGGCCTTGGCCTCCGCCACGACCCGGGTGCCGTCCCAGAGGAAGGCCCGGGCGGTGCCGGCCTTCTTCACCTGGAGCTGCACGGACACCTTGCTCGCGGTGCGGGTGACCTTCTTGATCTTCACGGTGTTGTCCGCCAGCTTGGCGTAACCACCCGGCGCAACCCCGTCCGAGACGGACTGCAGCAGGGTCTGCGGCGAGTCGACGCTCAGCGCCGCGGTGTCGGGCATGATCGGAGCCTTCGGCGCCGACGGCTTGGCCGCCAGGTCCGGCAGCGTCGCGTTGCCCCAGCGCCACGGGTCGGCCCGTACGCCGCTCCAGGTCGACCAGCCGACCCGGGTCTGCGAGCTGAGGTCCTGCGTGTCCGAGTCGTTGACCAGGATGTTCAGGCCCATCCGGTTCGGGTCGATGGTGTCCGGCAGCACGCTGAACGGGATCTTGACCTCGATCCGGTACCCCGTGTACGGGCTGGTCACCACGGAGGCGATCTCCACACCCGGAGCGGTCTCCGGGCCGCCCTGGTGGTTGTCCCGCTCCCGGGCGAAGCACGGCGGGTTTCCGTTGGCCGGGTCGTTCGTGGCCGGGAAGAGCGCCATGTTGAACACCGTGGAGGTGTTCGCCGAGTTGCCGCGCGGGTCGATGCCGAACTCGATGTTGTCGTTACGCCGCGGACGCTTGCAGTCCTCCGGCGGCAGGACGGTGCCGAGCACGTCATCGGTGATGTTGAAGATGGCGTACAGGGCGTCATCGGTGTGGGTGAGCTGGGCGGTGCCGGAGATGTCCGACGCCGGGGCGGCGGTGCCCTCCCAGCGGGTGGAGATGTCGATGACCTCGCCGGTGTACTCGTGGTCGTGACCGTGGCCGTCCACCGTCGGCGCGGTGGCGGCCTTCGGGATCGTGGTGACCGGGACCAGGTTGAACGCACCCGGCTCGCTCGCGCTGCCACCGGTGTAGCTGGTCTCGATCTGCACCCGGTAGGCGCCGTTGTCCGGGGCGCGGTTGGCCGTCGGCAGTGACGTGTCGGTGTTGGAGACGGTGAACGTCACCGAGGTGCTGGCGCCCGGCTGGAGGCCGCTGTACGGCACCTGCTGCTCGGCCACCGAGAAGCCGGCGGGGACGTTCAGCTTGACCGCGCCGGACTCGACCCGGGTGCCGTGGTTGGTCAGGTTGACCTTGACGCTGCGGGTGCCCCCGCTGGGGATGTTCAGCAGGGACTCGATGAGAGCGTCGAGCTGCTGGGTCTTGTTCCGCACGGTCCACGCGCGGAAGTCGGCGATCTCCTCCAGCGGCTCCAGGGTGCCGCGCACCGGCGCGGTGCCCTGAACCCGGGCGCTGCTGGTGCCGCTGCCGTCCTTCTTGCTGGTCAGCGTGGCGTCGAGCTTGAAGCGGGTGCCCACCTCGACCTGCGCGGGCGGGGTGACGGTGAAGGTCTTCACGACCTCCTTGCCCGGGGTCAGCGTGCCGACGTTGCCGTTGCCGCTGACCGTCCAGCCGGCCGGGACGCTCAGGGTGACCTTGGCCCCCGGAACTGCCTTCTCGGCGTACAGGACGGTGTCCACCTTGATGGGCTGGCCGCCGACGGCCTCCCAGGTGCGCGGACGCACGTGGACCTCGGTGCCCAGCGGCAGGCCGCCCGGAGCGCGCAGGGTGGCGCCCTGGAGCGCACCGGTGCTGGCGCCCACGTTCGGGTCCGGGTACGGCGTGCGGGTGTCGATCAGCGTCAGCCGGTTGCAGCCGATGGCGTTCGGGTCGGTCGACGGGAAGGAGCTGTTGCCCCAGCCCTGCGACACGTACTCCCGGCGGGCCCAGGTCTGGACCGTGTTCCACCGGTTGCCGTCGTGGCGCGCCGACTCGTAGCCCTGCCAGGTGCCGAAGATGACGTTGCTGGCCTCGGCCGGCGTGAACGTGGTCTCGCAGGCGGGGCCGTTGGTGCCGGTGGTGCCGCTGCCGCCGGTCTGGAAGATGCGGGAGACCCGCCAGGGCTTGAGCCCTTCCTTCTTGATCTGCTCCGGGAACGCCTTCGGGTCGGCCGCCGCGTAGAAGGCCTCCACCGCCAGCATGGCCGCCTTCTGGTGGTTGCCGTGGTTGCCCTGCGTCGCCGAGGGGTTCATCGTGAGGATGACCTCGGGCTTGGTGGTCCGCAGGACCCGCACGATCCGGGACAGCGTCTCCTGGTGACCCCAGACCTCCTCGGTCAGGGGAGCGCTGGCGGTGTACCAGAAGTCCAGCGCGTCCAGGTTGTAGATGTGCTCGACGCCGGCCCAGCCGACGGCCTTGCGCTCCTCGGCCTCCCGCAGGATGCCGAGCTCCGGGCCCTCCTCGAGGCCGGTGGCGTTGCCGCCGCCCTCGCCGCGGGTGGTGGTGATGACGCCGGCCTTCATGCCGTGATACTCGTTCCAGTATCCGAGCATGCCGAGCTGGCCGGCCTCGTCGTCCGGGTGGGCGCCGATGAACATGATGTCCAGGTCGACCGGCTTGTCGGACTTCTTGGCCTGGGGCTTCGGTGCTGCTTGCTGGGGGTTGGCCTGGGCCGGAGTGGCCAGGCCCAACGACAGCAGACCGCACATGGCGATCGCTGCGCTGGTGCGCCATCTCATGGGCATACCTCTTCGTCTCGAAGCGAGAGTGCTGCGGCTGGGGACGGTCGGCCCGGCACGGGCCGGCTGACACGGTGGCTCGTGCCGGGCCGTGTTGCAGACAGCTGTCCACAGAGGACCGTGAGGTCCTCGGGGGTCGTGGTGCTCGACAACGGGATGGTGGTGCTCGCGCACCGTCACGGGGTGAGTGGTACGCACGGTGGCGACGTCGGTCCACCGGAAGGCCTTCGGGCCGTAACCTAGGGATCTTGCGGAGGCGTCGTCAATAGCTCCGGACGACTTTCTTCCTTATCCGAATAAACGATCGTGCCTGCTCAGGGCGATCATCGGGGGGTCGGCCATGACCTGTGGACAGGCTATGTCCGGTTTTGGGACCCCAATGTGGACCGTAGGGCTCGGTTTTGCGCATCATGTCGGGCTGGCCCCGGCCCGACCGGCTTGTCGGTCGCAGAATTTTCCCTGGTCGGCGGACCGAGATCATCTCGTTACTTGACGGCAGAATTTTTTCTCACTAGGAAGAAAGTGTGTCTGACAAAGCCCCGACCAGCCCGGTCAGCCGTGAGCGGTCCCGTGAGATCAAGCGTCTCTCGGTGATCTTGGCCGCCCGGCAGGCCCGGCGGCTGTCCCGAGTCGACCTGGCCGAGATGACCGGCCTCTCGGCGGCCACTGTGACCGCGCTCGTGCGGGAACTCGTCGCCGAGGGCTACCTCATCGAACGCGGGCCCGGCGCGCCCACCACCGGCCGGCCCCGGGAGATGCTCGAGTTCAACCCCCGCGCCGAGCTCGTCGCGGCGGTGTCACTGGAGCCACCCCGGATCAGCTGCGAGATCGCCGACAGCGAGGGCGCGGTCATCGCGCACCGCGTCGCGCGGCTCGGCGCGAACGTGGTGGAGACCGTCTGCGAGTTCGTCCTCGACCTGGTCGGCGACAATCTGCCCTCGCTGCGCGGCGTCGCCATCGCGGTGCCCGGCGTGTCCAGCAACGGCGCGGTACGCCTCGCGCCGTCGGTCGGACTGGTCGAGGCGTGGCCGATCGGCGAATCCGTGCAACGGCGGCTCGGCGTACCCGTGGTCGTCGACAACGACGTCAACCTCATGGCCGCCGGCGAGTGTGTCGCCGGCGCCGGCGCGGACGTGGCGAACCTGCTGCTGATCCACGTCGCCGACGGCATCGGCGCCGGCCTCGTGCTCGACGGCAAGGTCCGCCGCGGCGCCAGCGGAGCCGCCGGCGAGGTCGGCTTCCTGCCGCTGGGCGGCGCGGCCGAGCGCCCCTACAGCGGCGTCGGCGAGTTCGAGGCCCGGTGGTCGGTGAACGCCATCGCGGAGCGGGTCGTCGCGCTCAACCCGGGCCGCCGGCCCGAGTCACCGGTACGGGAGCTGAGCCGGCTCGCCGCGACCTCCGCGCCGGCCCGCGACTACCTCGACGAGGTCCTCGGCGCCTGGGCCGGGCTCATCCTCTCCTGCGCCTGCGTCGTCGATCCGGGGCTGGTGCTGCTCAGCGGCGCCGCCGCCGAACTCGACGACGCGGCCCTCGACCAGCTCCAGACCCTCGTCTCGGCCCGGACCCCGGCTCCCACCGAGGTACGCCGGGCCACCCTCGGCGACCAGGCAGTGCTGCACGGAGCGATCAGCTACGCGCTCTCGGCAGCGGTGCCCCGCCCCTCGCTTCCCTGACCGAACCCGGCCCCGACGACCCCCGACCCCGACCCCGGCACCCACCACCCCGACCCACCACCCACCTCACCGAACGCCGTCGCGGCGACCCGCGTCGTACCCACCGACGACAGGTCGCGGCGCGATGCGTCGCGCCCCGGTCCGGGCGCGACGCGCTGATCTTCCTTCCCGCTTCCGATAGTTCCCCCGCACAGTGGAGGTACCAATGAAACGTCGTTTGGCCCTGGCCGTCGCGTTCAGCGCGCTGCTGGCCGTCAGCGCATGCGGCAGCAGCGACGACGACAAGGACACCGGCTCCTCCGGCTCCGCGTCCGCCGAGAAGGTCGTCATCTACAGCGCCCGCGACAAGTCGGTCACCGACTACGTCGTCGAGCAGTTCACTAACAAGAACCCCGAGTACAAGGGCAAGGTCGAGGTGCTCAACATGGGCGCCCAGGAGGTGCTCGAGCGGGTCCGCGCCGAGAAGGCCAACCCGCAGGCGTCCGTCTGGTGGGGCGGCACCCAGCAGGGCCTCGCCGCCGGCGCGTCCGAGGGCCTGCTGGAGTCCTGGCAGCCGTCGTTCGCCTCGAAGATCGACGCGCGGTACAAGGACGCCGAGGGCCGCTGGTTCGGCGAGATCCTGCTGCCCGAGGTCATCATGTACAACAACAAGGCGCTGACCCCGGAGACCGCGCCGAAGGACTGGGACGACCTGATCGACCCGAAGTGGAAAGACAAGATCATCATCCGGGACGTGGCCGCCTCCGGCACCATGCGCTCGATCTACGCCTCGATGATCCAGCGCTACACGGCCGACGGATCCAACCCGCAGCCCGGCTACGACTGGCTGCGCAAGCTCGACGCCAACACCGTCGAGTACGCCGCCAACCCCAGCGACCTCTACCTGAAGATGTCGCGTGAGCAGGGCGTGGTCAGTGCCTGGAACCTCCAGGACATCCTGCTGCAGGCCAACGAGAAGATGCCGTTCGGCTACGTGATGCCGGCCTCCGGCGCGCCGGTGCTCGTCGACGGTGTGGCCGCGGTCAAGGGCGGCAACAGCGAGGGCGCGAAGAAGTTCCTCGAGTTCCTGTTCGACGACTCGCTGCGGGCCAGCCTCGCAAAGGACTACTTCCAGATCCCCGCCGTCGAGATCGCCGAGAAGCCCGAGTGGCTGACCAAGCTCGACCTCAAGCCGATGGACGTCGACTGGGACGTGATCGGCAAGAACGAGACCGCCTGGATCACCCACTGGAACGCCCAGATCAAGGGCAAGGGCTAAGACGCTCGGAACCGGGCCGTGCTCCGGCACGGCCCGGCTTCGTCCTGGAAGGACCCACGAAATGATCGATGTCCGACTGACGGCGGTCAGTAAGCGCTTCGCCAAGTCGAGCGACTCCGCGGCGGTCGATGACGTCACCGTCACCATCGGGGCCGGCGAGTTCTTCACGCTGCTCGGGCCGAGCGGTTGTGGCAAGACGACGACGCTGCGCATGGTGGCCGGCTTCTACTTCCCGACCTCCGGTCACATCCACTTCGGCGACGACGACGTCACCCACTGGACGCCGAACAAGCGGGACACCGGCATGGTGTTCCAGAACTACGCGCTGTTCCCGCACATGACGGTGGCGCAGAACGTCGCGTACGGGCTCAAGGTCCGCCGGGTCTCCCGCGCCGACCAGGCCCGCCGGGTCACCGAGGCGCTCGAGCAGGTGCACCTCGCCGGGTACGGTGACCGGCGCATCGACGCGCTCTCCGGCGGCCAGCAGCAGCGCGTCGCGCTGGCGCGGGCCCTGGTGATCCGTCCCCGCACCATGCTGCTCGACGAGCCGCTGTCGAACCTCGACGCGAAGCTGCGCGAGGAGACCCGCGCCGAGATCCGGCGCATCCAGCGGGAGAGCGGCACCACCTCGATCTACGTCACGCACGACCAGGCCGAGGCGATGGCGATGTCGGACCGGATCGCGGTCATGGAGTCCGGCCGGGTCCAGCAGGTCGGCACCCCGCACGAGGTCTACTACCAGCCCGCGAACGCGTTCGTGGCCCGGTTCATCGGACGCAGCAACGTGCTGAGCCTGCCGGTGACCGGCGCGACGGAGCAGCGCGTCCAGGTACGCCTGCCCGGCGGCGCCACGATCGAGGTGGGTGCTCCCACCGGACACGGGCTCACCGAGGGCGACACCGCCCTGGTCTCCGCCCGCCCCGAGCACATCGCGCTCGGCGGCGACGACGACACGGCGGCCATGCGCGGCCGGGTCAGCCACGTCGAGTTCACCGGCATGGCCACCCACGTCACCGTCGACGTCGACGGCGACGAGGTGATGGCCGCCCTGGTCGACGCGCCCGCCGGGATGGCGCTCGGCGACGTCGTGGGCCTGCGGCTCGTACCGGAGCGGCTCTGGGTGGTCAAGCCGTGACCGCGGCGACGCCGACCGCCCCCGGCTGGGCGGCGGCCCTCGGCCGGCGCCTAGCCGGCGGGGCGAACTCCCGGTGGTTCCCCTACCTGCTGGTGCTGCCGCTGGTCCTGGTGCTGTGGGGCTTCGTCGTGCAGCCGATGTTCGCCACCTTCCGGGAGAGCGTCAGCGCCAACGGCACCGACAACTACCTCCAGTTCCTCTCCTCCTCCGGGGTGGCCCGCGAGTCGCTGTTCACCTCGCTGTTCATCTCCGCGGCGAGCGTGCTGCTCTGCGGCATCGTCGGCGTGGCGATGGCCTTCCTGCTCAAGCGGTTCCACTTCCGCGGCCGGCGGCTCATCGAGGCGTTCATCCTGGTGCCGGCGGCCCTGCCGCCGCTGATCGGCGCCGTGTCCTTCCAGCTTCTCTACAGCAACATCGGCATCGTGCCGCGTGGCCTCCAGGCGCTGCTCGGCACCGACAAGCCGGTCCTGGCCTTCGACGGCATCGCCGGTGTGCTCGTGGTGCACACGTTCACCATGTATCCGTTCTTCTACCTGGCCGCCTCCGCGGCGCTGGCCGGGATGGACCCGTCGGTCGAGGAGGCGGCGTACAACCTCGGCGCGGGCCGGGTACGCGTGTGGCGCACCGTTCTGCTGCCGATGCTCACCCCCGCGCTGATCTCGGCGTCGCTGCTGGTCTTCATGACGTCGCTGGCGTCCTACACCGCGCCACTGCTGTTCAACGTCAGCCAGACCATGACGATGCAGATCTACATCAACCGCACCAACGGCGACCTGCCGATGGCCTCGGCGTACGCCTCCGTGCTCGGCATCGTGTCGATCATCTTCCTGCTGGCCATGCGCTGGTACGAGGGGCGGCGCAACTACCAGTCGCAGTCCAAGGGTGTCTCGGCGGTCCGGCGGGAGATCACCAACCCGATCGGCCGCTGGCTCGCCCCGCTCGCCTCGGTGCTGGCCACGCTGGTGCTGCTCGCCCCGGTCGGCGCGATCGCGCTCGTCGCGTTCTCCGAGGACCGGTCCTGGACCACCGAGGTGCTGCCGCCGACGTACACGTTCGAGAACTTCGTCACCATCTTCACCGACCCCAAGGCGTTCGAGCCGATCCTGAACTCGGTGCAGATGAGCCTGCTGGCGGTCGTCGGCTGTGTGGTGATCGGCGTGCTCATCGCGTACGCGGTGCGGCGGCTCACGTTCGTCGGACGCGGCCTGCTCGACGTGGCCGTGATGATCGCCTGGGCGCTGCCCGGCACGGTCGTGGCGATCAACCTGATCTCGGCGTTCAGCACCGGCAACGCGTTCAGCTTCGGGCAGGTGCTGGTCGGCACGTTCTGGATCCTGCCGCTCGCCTACTTCGTGCGGTTCCTGCCGATCGTGTTCCGGTCCAGCTCGGCGACGCTGGCGCTGATCGACCCGTCGCTGGAGGACGCCGCCCGCAACCTGGGCGCCTCCTGGTTGCGCGCCTTCTACACGATCACCGTGCGGCTGATGCTGCCCGGTGTGCTCGCCGGCGCGCTGCTGGCGTTCGTGCACGGCGTCGGCGAGTTCGTCGCCTCGGTGCTGATCTACACCTCGTCGACGGTGCCGATCTCGGTGGCCATCAACAACCGCATGTACAGCTTCGAGCTGGGCACCGCGGCCGCCTACGGCATGCTCCAGGTGCTGCTCATCTTCGTGGTGATGTGGTTCTCCGGGCGGCTGGAGAGCAGCCGCACCGCGACCCGGAGGGCCGAGCAGTGGACGAACTGATCGAGCGGTGGCGGACCGGGGGAGGGCTGCTCCCGGTCACCCGGGTACCCGGGCACGCGTTCGCCGCCGTGACCGAGGCGGCCGACCTGGCGGTGCTGCCGGTCGGCGCGGTCGAGTGGCACGGTCCGCATCTGCCGATCGGAACCGACCTGATCCTGGCCGAGGGCTTCGCCGGGGAACTGGCCACCGGGTCCGCCCGGGCGGTGCTGTTCCCGGCCACGCCGTACGCCGCCTGCCCGGGCCAGACCCGCCCGTGGCCGGGCACCGTGGCGCTGCGGCCGGAGATCGCCGTCGGCTACCTCGCCGACGTGCTCGCCGGCATCGTCGAGGCGGGCTTCACCCGGGTGCTCGTGGTCAACGGGCACGACGCCAACATGTCCACCGTCCGCGCGGCGATGGAGTGGGTGTCCGGCCGGCACCGGGCCAGCATGATGCTGGTGAACTGGTTCCAGCTCGTCGGCCCGGACGAGACCACCGAGATGTTCGGTGAGCTGCCGGCCCGGGGACACGGCGGCGCGTACGAGAGTTCCGCGGTGCTCGGCTTCGACCCGGCCGCGGTACGCCTGGACGCGGCGCCGGACCTGCCGCCCAAGCCGAAACTGCCCACCCCGTACCCGTACGTGCTGGTGGAGTCGCGCCCCGACCCCTGGCAGGGCTGGTCGGGCCACGTCTCGCTGGCAGGTGAGGAGGCCGGCGGCCGGATCCGCGCCACCGCCGGCGCCCGCCTGCGCGAGCTGGTCGGGGCGTGGCTCGCCGCGCCGCTGCCGGGGCCGCCCGGCGCCGACCGGCCCGACCAGCCGACCGGATGACAGTCACGCCCCAGGACCACGCACCACCTCGGGAGGCCTCCATGAGCCCGTCACTGACCGTCTACCAACAGCACCACCTGCGCGTCGTGTTCGACCACCACGTCGCCAACCTCTACCCGGCGATGGTCACGGCCAGCAAGGCCCACGTCGTCATGCTCGCCGAGCAGGGACTGATCTCCGACGAGGCCGCCGCGACGATGCTGCGCGGCCTGGTCACCCTCACCGGTGACCGGCCCGAGGAACTGGAGTACGACGGCAGCGTCGAGGACGTCTACTACACGCTGGAGAAGCGCCTCGCCGCCGCGGCCGGCATCGAGGTGTCGCAGCTCAGCGTGCAGCTCGCGCGCAGCCGCAACGACCTCGACGCCGGCGTCTTCCGGATGGTGCTGCGTGACCAGTTGCTCCAGGTGCTCGACGCCCTGCTGGCCACCGGCCGTACCGTGCTGGACCGCGCGGACCGGCACGCCGACGTGGTGATCACCGGCTACACGCACCGCCGCCCGGCCCAGCCGACAAGCATCGGGCACGTCTTCGCCGGCTACGCCGAGGCGCTCGCCGGCGAGGCCGCCGCGTACGCCGGCCTGCTGGACGAGATGAACCGCTCGCCGCTGGGCTCCTGCGCCTTCGCCGGCACCGACCTGGACATCTCGCCGCGCCGGCTGGCCGACCTGCTCGGCTTCGACCAGCTCATCGTCAACTCGTACGAGGCGGTGGCCGGCGCCGACCACCTGGTCCGGGTCGCCACGCTCAACGCGCAGGCGCTCGCCACCGGCGCCCGGCTCGCCCGCACCCTGATGGACTGGCTGAGCTGGGGCTGGGTGGTCACGCCCGGCGAGTTCACCCAGGGCAGCAGCATCATGCCGCAGAAGCGCAACCCGGTGGTGCTGGAACACCTCGTCTCGATGGCCGGCGCCGCCGCGGCCGACGCGGCGAGCGTGCTCAACAACGTGGGCGCCGCCTGGTGGGAGGACTCGAACAACGCCACCACCGACGTGCAGTCCCGGCTCTGGGAGGGCGACGACCGGGCGTACCGCTTCTTCTCCCTGCTCGGTGGCCTGATCGAGAAGCTGGATCCGCAGCGCCCGCCGTCCGGCGAGGAGATCGTCGCCTCCGGCGCCACCACCACCGCGGCGGCCGACGCGCTGGCCCGCCACGGCGTGCCGTTCCGGGGCGCCCACTCGCTGCTCGGCCGGCTGGTCCGCGGCGGCGCGCCGGCGACCTGGACCGAGGAACTGGTCCGGTCCACCGCCGCCGACCTCGGCCTGGCGCTCGACGACGCCGCGGTACGGGACCTGCTGGCCGCCGCGGTCCGCCCCGAACTCGTGCTGCGCCGCGCCCAGGCCGACGGCCCCGGCGAGGCGGCCGTCCGGGACCAGGTCGGACGACTGTCTACAATGCTCGACGCGGTGCAGGAGCGGGCGCAGGCGTTGCGCGAGCGGCTGACCCGTGCCGACGCGGCTCTCGCCGAGGCGGTCGCGGCGAGGGTAGGCCCGTGACGGGGCGGCAGACGCAGCTGGCCGTGGTCGCGGACGTCGTGTCGCGGCGACCACGTGATCTGGACCGACGGCCCGAAGGGCGATCTGACATCACCATGGAACGACCGGCAAATCCGCGCCTGCTCGGCATCGACTTCGGCGGCACCAAGATGGCCATCGGCGTGGGCGACACCGACGGCCGGCTGCTCGTCTCCGAGCGCCTGCCCACGATCGCCGAGCAGGGCGCGCAGCAGGCCCTCTCCCGGGCCCTGGACCGGGCGTGCGAACTCGCCGAGCAGACCGGCGGCACGATCGTCGCGGCGGGCATCGCCTCGCCCGGCGTCGTCCACGACGACGGCATCGAACTGGCGCCGAACGTGCCCGGCTGGGAGCAGTTGCGGCTGGCCGAGGCGGTCCGCGCCCACCTGAACCTGGCGCACGTGCGGGTGACGAACGACCTGAAGGCGGCGGCCCACGCCGAGCTGCGGCTCGGTGCGCTGCGCGACGCCGATCCGGGACTCGTCGTCGGGCTCGGCACCGGGGTGGCCGCGGCGGTGACGGTGAACGGCGAGGTGCTCCCGGGCCGCCACGGCGCGGCCGGCGAGATCGCCTACGGACTGACCGACCTCAGCTGGCCGCCCCGGCTGGAACCGATGCTGGAGGCGACGTTCTCCGGCCGGGCCCTGGACGAGCTGGCGCAGCGCCTCGGCGTCGACGGCCGGGCGGCCGGCCTGTGCGCCGCCGCGGAGCAGCCCGGCCCGGTACGCGAGCAGCTCCGCCTGCGCGTCGACGAACTGGCCCGCCAGCTGGTCACCTGCTGCCTGCTGCTCGACCCGCAGCGGATCGTGCTGGTCGGCAGCGTCGCCGGCAACGACCTGGTGCGGGAGTTGCTGACCGAACGGCTCACGCACACGCTGCCGTACCCGCCGGAGGTCGTGCTGTCGGACTTCGCGCAGGACGCCGCGCTGCTCGGCGCGCTCGCCCTGGCCACTGAGGCCCAGCCCGCCGCGGTCTGACCGCCACCACCGTGGAACGCCGCCGGGCGGGGCGCAGCGGTGCGCCCCGCCCGGTCCGGTGCGGCCGGATCACCTGCGGAACGCGGCTACCGCCTCCTGGATCGCCGGCCCGGTCGCCGAGGACGCCTGCGCCCACGACTCGAACTCCAGGGCGGCGGCGAAACCGGCCGTCTCCGCGGTGCGCACCGACGTCTTGATGTTCCGGGCCAGCGCCGGGTCCAGCGCCGCCCACCGTTCGGCGCGCTCGTGCGCGGCGGCCAGCGGGTCGTCCGCGAGCGTCGCGGCGAGCCCGACGCGTACCGCCTCGGGGCCGTCCACGCTCCCGCCGTCGAGCAGCAGTTGCAGGGCGCGTTCCGGGCCGAGCGCCCGGGTGAGGAACCAGGTGCAGCCCCCGCCGGGGTGCAGGCCGAGCTTCGTGAACGAGGCGATCAGCTTCGCCTTCGGCCCGACGATCCGGGTGTCGCACGCGAGCGCCAGGTTCAGCCCGGCGCCCACCGCCGGTCCCTGCACGGCGGCGATCGTCGGGATCGGCAGCGCCCGTACCCGCAGGAAGCTGTCGTAGACGCGGTGCAGGTCGGCGCGGATCTCCGCGACGCTCCGGCCGGGCTCGCCGAACATGGCGGGCAGGTCGGCGCCGGCGCAGAAGGCCGTACCCGCGCCGGTGACCACGAGCGTGCGGGCGTGCCGGTCGGCCGCCACCTCGGCGATCGCGTCGCCGAGCGCGTCGCGCATCTCCGCGTCGATGGCGTTGCGCCGGTCCGGGTCGTTCAGCGTGAGCGTCCAGCGCCCGTCCGCGTTGTGCAGTTCCACTTTGCTCATGACTCATCCTCCTGCTCGGTCAGCCAGGACCAGACGCCTGCGCTGCCGCGCGGCACCAGCGCCGCGCCGAGCGTGGCGGCCCAGAACCGCTGGGTGCCGTTCTCGTCCCGCCAGGACCAGAGCCTGCGGGTGGACAGGTGCAGCGGGTGCTCGCGGGTCACGCCCATCGCCCCGTGCAGTTGGTGCGCACCGCGCGCCACCAGGGTCGCGGCCCGGCCGGTGAGCACCCGCGCGGCGGCCACCCGCAGCGGGTCCGGGCCGGCCAGCGCGGAGTCCAGCGCGGTGCCGGCCAGCAGCGTGTGCGCGGTCATCCGGGCCAGCGTCTGGCCGACCGCCTGGAACGCCAGCAGCGGCCGGCCGAACTGCTCCCGCGTCGTCACGTGCTGCCGGGTGTGCTCCACAGCGGTCTCCAGCGCGCCGGTGAGCGCGGCGGCGGTCAGCACCGCCGCCTCGGCGCGTACCGTCGCGGCGGGCGCGACGCCGGTGAGCCGCACGCCGTCGGTGACCGGCACGTCGAGCGTCATGTCGTCGCGTGGCTCGGCGGCCAGGTTGCGGCCGGGGGTGACCCGCACGCCGGGGTGGTCGGCGGGCACCACGAACGCGTCGTCGCCCGCGTACACCAGCAATGTCCGCGCGGCGGCGGCCCACGGCACGCGGGCGGCGGTGCCGCGCAGCCGCCCGCCGGTCACCGCGAGCCCGTCGCCGGTCACCACCGTGGCGACGCCGTCGGGCAGGCCGCGACCGGCGGCGGCGAGCTGCCGGGCGGCCAGCACGGTCTCGGCCAGCGGCAGGGAGACGCCGTGGCGGCCCAGCCCGCGTACGAGCGCCGCCAGGTCGGTCAGCGTGCCGCCCGAGCCGCCCGCGCCCTCCGGCACCGACACGCCGGTCCAGCCCAGCCGGTGCACCGTGGACCAGAGCGCGGGCAGGCCCTCCGGGTCGCCGCCGTGCCCGCCGAGCACGTCGTCGGCAAGTTCCCGCAGCTCGTCGCCGCCGTGCCGGGGCGCCCGGGCGGCACCCTTGGCGATGATGGTGCGCAACACCTCGGTGGTGCCGCCGCGGATGGAGAAGCCCGGCGCGGCCAGCAGCCCCTGCGCGAGCAACCCGGCCGGTCCGTCGCCGTCGGGGTCGGGCTCGACGTCGAGCACGGCACGGGCGATCTCGTTGACGTCGGCCTCGAACTCGGTGCCCAGGTCCTTCAGCACCGCCGCCGCGTGCACCGGGGCCTGCCCGGCGTCCAGCTCACCGGCGATCCGCCAGGCCAGGCCGCGCAGCCCGGCCAGCCGGGCCAGCGCCTCGCCCAGCGCGGCGTCCGCGTCCCGCCGCGCGGCGCACGCATCGACGGTGGCGGCCAGCAGCGGGTACGTGCTCAGCACCCGCTCCATCCCGCCGCGCTCGAAGGACAACTGCTCGGTGACCTGCGTCCAGCCGTTGCCGGCGGTGCCCAGCACGTGGTCGCCGGGCACGTGCACGTCGTCGAAGAGGACCTCGTTGAAGTGGTGCTCGCCGCGCAGGTCGACGATCGGCCGGACGGTCACGCCGGGCGCGGACATGTCCACGATCAGCTCGGTCAGGCCCTCGTGCCGGTCGCCGCCGGTGCCGGTGCGGCACAGCACGTACGCGTGCGTGGACCGGTGGGCGTGGCTGGTCCAGATCTTGCCGCCGGTGAGCCGCCAGCCGTCGCCGTCCGGGCGGGCGGTGGTACGCACCGAGGCGAGGTCGCTGCCGGACTCGGTCTCGCTCATGCCGAGGCAGAACGTCACCTTCCCGGCGGCGATCGCCGCCAGGTACCGCTCGCGCAGCGTGGGGGAGCCGTACCGCAGGACGGCCGGGCCGATCTGCCGGTCCGCGATCCAGTGTGCGGCCACCGGCGCCCCGGCGCGCAGCAGCTCCTCGGTGACCACCAGCCGGGCCCGGTTCGAGCGGGCCTGCCCGCCGTACTCGCGCGGCCAGGTCAGGCCGATCCAGCCCCGGTCCGCCAGCGCGCGGCTGAACTCCGTGTCGTACGAGCGCAGCCACGCGTCGCACACCGGTCGGAACCGGTCGCCGTCGCGCCACTCGCCGACCAGGCTCCGCACCTGCCGGCGCAGCTCACCGAGATCGTCGTCAGTCATCCTCTGTCCGTTCCCTTCGCCACTGAGTAGCCGCGTACGGCGGCCCGCCGCAGCACGTCCACGGCCGCGGCGCGTTCGGCGGTGCCGACCGGCGGCCGGGGCACCGCGCCGTCGACCGGTACGCCGAGCGCGGCCAGGTGGGCGCGCAGCACCTCGCCGTCCGCGGTGACCTCCTCCAGCCGGGGATCGGCGCCCAGCCGCACCACGCCCCACCGGGTGTGCAGCCGCACCAGCGCGTCCGGCGCGGGCGCGGCGGTCACGTGCTCGACCGCCCGCACGATCCGGCGCGGATCCCGGGCGCCGTGCAGCAGCACCAGTTCCCGTGCCGCCGCCGCGATGTCGGCCGCGCCGCCGCCACCTGGTAGCCGTACCGTGGGCCGCTCCCGGGGGCCCAGGTACGACGAGTTGATCCGGCCGCGCAGGTCGACGTTGCCGGCGTCGAGCACCACCCGGTCGAACCGGTGTCCCATCGCCAGCAGCACGTCGGCGGTGCCGCCCAGCCAGCCGAACCCGCCGGCGTACGCCGGGTAGTCGGTGGTGCTCGTCGGCACGTCGTCGCCGGGCCGGTGCGCACTGGCGCCGGCCTCGAAGACCTGGCTGAACGGTTCGCCGGGCAGCGCGTACGCGCACTGGCCGGCGAGCACCGGCCAGTGGAAGCCGGTGAACACCCAGCCGCCGCGCCGGAACTCGCGCGCCGCCCGGACCAGGAAGTCCGCGGTGCTCACCGCACCTCCTCGGCCAGCCACCGCCGGAAACCGTCAACGGTGGCCGAGCAGCGGGCGTACCGCTCGTACGCCCGCACGTCCCGCGGGTACCGGCCGACCGCGCCGTCGGGGCGTACCGCGCCGGGGTGTTCGACCACCGTGTCGACGAGCAGCCCGGGGATGCTGATCCCGGCGGCGCGTACCGTCTCGGCGTCGGTGACCTCCTCGGCGACGAGCACCGTGCGGCGGGCCGCCTGGGCGGCGACGAGCACCTCACCCAGCGGACCGCGGATCACCCCGTTGCCGTCTTCGTCAGCCAGGTCCACGTGCACGAACGCCACGTCGGGCCGCTCGGCCCGGACCACCCGGGCCGCCCCGAACGCCGAGTCCACCCGGGACAGCCGGCCCCGGCTCCAGTCCTCGTCCAGGTAGCCGGTGCCGGGCAGGTCCGGCACCGGCATGAACGGCACCCGCCAGGCGCCGGCGGTGAGCGCGGCGGTGAGCAGCCCGAGGCTCAGCTCGTGCAGCGTGACGCGGGCGTCGCCGTCCTGCGCGGCCCGCCGGAAGTTCCAAGCCGGCGCCGGGCCGACCGGGCTCCAGCAGTGGCCGTACGTGGCCGAGCGCAGCACCCCCGCGCCGAGCAGCTGGTCCATCAGCAGCCCGCCGGAGGCGATCACGACGTCCACGTCCCGGATCCGCTGCCGGATCATCTCGTGACCCACGGCGAACAGTTGCGCGCCGAAGTTGCCCAGGTAGACCCGCCGGCCGGGGCCGACGTGCTCGGCGACGGCGTCGGCGAGGGCGCGGCTCACCGGTACGCCTCCGCCAGCATGTGCAGCCCCGGGCCCAGGTGCGCGCCTCCGTCGAGCTGGACGAGCTGACCGGTCATCATGGCGGCGGCCGGGCCGGCCAGGAACGCCACCAGCTCGGCGACCTCCTCGGCGCGTGTCGGGCGGCGCAGCGGCGTGGCCCGGTCCACCAGGTTGTCCCGCACGTGCCGGTCCGCCTCCGCGTCGAGCGCGGCGGTGAGCACCGTACCCGGCCCGAGGCAGTTGAGCCGGATGCCGTCGGCGGCCCACTCCAGGGCCAGCGTGCGGGTCAGCCCGAGCACGCCGGCGCGGGCCGCGACCGCGTGCGCCATGCCCTGCCCGCCGCGTTCCACCCCGGACAGCGACATGTTCACCACCGCGCCGCGGCTGCGCCGCAGGTACGGGTACGCGGCGGTGGTGAGGTGGAAGACGCTGGTGAGGTTCAGGTCGACCACCGCGGCCCAGCCGCGCGCCGAGATCCGCGCGGCGGGGGCGAAGAACTGCCCGCCGGCGTTGTTCACCAGCAGGTCGATCCCGTGGGCGTCGCCCACCTCGGCGACGGTGGCGGCGGTACGGGTGTGGTCGCGGACGTCGCAGACCGCGTACGCGTATCGGCCGTCCCCGCCGGCGGCCTCGCCGGTGGCCGCCCCGCCGTTGGCCAGCTCTCCGGTGGCGGCGAGCGTGTCGGCGTGCCGGCCCAGTCCGGTGACGTGGGCGCCCAGCTCGACCAGGCGTACCGCCACCGCCCGGCCGATGCCGCTGCCGGCGCCGGTGACCACCGCGTGCCGTCCGGCGAGCACACCCGGGCGCAGCACGCGCACGTCGCTGTCGTCGTCCCGCGTCACCGGGCGGCCCTCGCCTCGCCGATCGCCTGCCGCCGCAGCAGTTGCGCCGGCCGGTAGCGGGGGTCGCCGAACGCGTCAGCCATCGACCGCAGGGCCTCGTACACCGTCCCCGCCCCGGCGGACCGCAGCGTCTCGAACGGCCCACGCGGATGGTTCATCGCCAGGCGCAACGCCACGTCCACGTCCTCGGCGGTGGCGGTGCCCTCCTCGACCACCGTGGCCGCCTCGTTCACCAGGCAGTGGGCGAGCCGGTCGCCGACCAGGCCGGGCAGCGCCGGCACCCGCACCGACGGCGCGCCGAGGTGATCCAGCAGCCGGTCGACGAAGGCGGGGACGGTGATGCCCGCTACCGGGTCCTCGACGACCTCGGCGAACACGGCGTCGTCGGCGCGCCGGTGCAGCCGGATCCAGCCGACCTCCGGGGGAAGCACGTCGGCCCAGCCGGCGTCCGAGCTGTCCAGCACCACGTTCTGCCGGGCCGCCAGCCCGGCCAGCTCCGACACCCGCTGCGGGGTCGGCGCGCCGAGGCTGACCACGGGGGCCGCCGGGCCGTTCGGTTGCCCCGGCTGCCGGACCACCCGGGCGTTGGCGTCGCGCGGCGACTCGGTGGCGTAGTCGTAGAAGCCGCGGCCGGCCGCCTTGCCGGTCAGGCCGGCCCGGACCAGGCCGCGCACCTGGGGGATGGGCCGGTAGCGGGGGTCGCCGAACTCGCGCAGCGCGGTCTCCGAGGATGCCAGGTGGGTGTGCAGCCCGGTGAAGTCGAGCAGTTGCAGCGGTCCCATCGGGTGCCCGAGCGCGCCCCGGGCGACCGCGTCCACCACCGCCGCCTCGACGCCCTGCGCCAGGAGGAGCTGCGCCTCGTAGTACAGCGGCCGGCAGATCCGGTTGACGATGAAGTTCGGCGAGTCCCGGCACACCACGGCGGTCTTGCCGAGCGACTCCACGAGCGCCAGCGCCCGCCGCACCGTCGTCGCGTCGGTGGCCGCGCCGACGATCACCTCCACCAGGCGCATCCGGGTGGGCGGGTTGAAGAAGTGCAGGCCGAGCAGGCGTTTCGGGGCGCCGAACGCGCGGCCCATCTCGTTGACGCTCAGCGACGAGGTGTTCGAGGCGACGAGCAGGTCCGGGCCGCCCGCGGCGGCGACCCGGGCGAGCAGGTCGCGCTTGGCTGCCATGTCCTCCAGGATCGCCTCGACCAGCACGTCCGCCCCGGCGAGCGCGGTCTCGACGTCGGCGGCGGCGTCGAGGTCGCCGGTCGCGCCGTCGGCGCGGATCCGCTCCAGGCCGGCGCGGCCCAGCTCGGCGGTGGCGTCGACGACCCGGACGGTGTGCCCCGCCGCGGCGAGGACCTGTGCGATGCCCCGGCCCATCGGGCCCAGGCCGACCACGACGGCGATCACCGGGTCACCCGCTCGATCACGGCGGCGATGCCCTGCCCGCCGCCGACGCACAGGCTCGCCACGCCGTATCGGCCGTCGCGGCGGGCCAGCTCGTGCAGCAGCGAGACGACCAGCCGGGCGCCGCTCTGGCCGGTCGGGTGACCGAGGGCGATTCCGCCGCCGTTGACGTTCACCCGCTCCTCGTCCAGGCCGAGCGCGCGGACGTTCTGCACGATCTGCGCCGCGAACGCCTCGTTGATCTCGAACAGGTCCACGTCGCCGACGGTCAGCCCGGCCCGGCGCAGCGCGAGCGGGATGGCCTCGGCCGGTCCGACGCCCATCATCGTCGGGTCCACGCCGACCGCCGCGAACCCGACGATCCGGCCCAGCGGGGTCAGCCCGTGCCGCCGTACCGCCTCGCCGCTCGCCACCACGACCGCCGCGGCGCCGTCGGCCATCTGGCTGGCGTTGCCCGCGGTGACCGTGCCGCCGTCGGTGAAGGACGGACGCAGCCGGGCGAGCCGGTCCGGTGTGGTGTCGGGGCGTACCGTCTCGTCGCGGTCCAGCTCGTCCAGCGGCAGCACCTCCCGCGCCGCCGCGCCGGACTCCCAGGCCCGGGCCAGCCGCTGGTGGCTGCGCGCCGACCAGGCGTCCTGGTCGGCGCGGGACACCCCGAACTCACGGGCCACCTTCTCCGCGGTCTCGCCCATGCTCATGCCGCAGATCGGGTCGGTGCCGCCGTCGCGCCAGCCGTCCTGGAGCAGGACGTCGCCGCGCCGCACCCCGTCCCAGCGCAGCGTGTACGGCGCCAGGTAGGGCATCGTGCTCATGCTCTCCGCGGCCACCGCGAGCGCCACGTCGGCCTCGCCGGCCAGCACCGACCGGTGGGCGAGCTGCACCGCCTTGAGGCCGGAGGCGCACGCCATGTTGATCGTCTGGGCCGGCACCGGCACCGGCACGCCCGCCGCGAGCGAGATCTGCCGACCCGGGTTCGGGCCGTTGCCGGCCTGGCGGCAGTTGGCGACCACCGTCTCGTCCACCGCCTCGGCGGGCACCCCGGCCCGCGTCAGCGCCTCGGCGCCGGCCAGCCCGCCCAGGCGCACCACCCGTACGTCGCGCAGCGCGCCGCCGTACCGGCCGTGCGGGGTGCGCACGGCGCCGACCAGGAACGCTTGCCTGTCCATCACGGAGCCTCTCGGTCGGCGCGTACGACGCGCTTGCTCTTGTGGGTGCTGCGCGGCAGCGTGCCCTCGGGGACGGTCTCCACCACCGCGCGCACCGTCAGCTCGGCGCGCACGGCGTGCGCCAGCTCGCGGGCCACCCGCTTGTCGTCCCCGGTCACCTCGACGCGCAGCTTGATGCCGGTGAGGTAGCCGGTCGCCGGGTCGGTGACGTCCTCGTCGAGGAGGATGAGGTATTCGCCGCAGGTGCCGGGCGTGGCGCGGACGACCTGCTCGACGGCGGAGGGGAACAGGTTGACCCCGCGTACCACCAGCATGTCGTCGGCCCGGCCGACGACGCCGCCGGGCAGCCGGGCGAGCGTGCGCCCGCACGGGCAGGCCGTGCTGTCGCGGACCACCACGTCGCCGGTCGCCCACCGCACCAGCGGGCTCGCCCGCTTGTCCAGGTGGGTGAGCACCAGCAGGCCGGGGGTGCCGTCGGGCACCGGCTCGTGGGTGTACGGGTCGAGCACCTCGGCGTACGCGAAGTCCTCGGCCAGGTGGCCGCCGGCCTGTTCCTCGCACTCCCAGGCGATCGGCTGGAACTCCAGGCTGCCGTAGCCGTCGAAGCACTTCGCGCCCCACCGCTGCTCGATGTGCGCGCGGGTGGCCGGCACCCCGGCGCCCGGTTCGCCGCCGACCTGGATCCGCCGCACCGGTGAGTCGCGCAGCGGCGTGCCGGCCCGTTCCGCCGTCTCGGCCAGGTGCAGCATGAACGACGGCGTGCCGCCGACGGCTGTGGTGCCGTACCGGAAGATGGTGTCGATCTGACGCTGGGTGTCGCCGGACCCGGCGGGCAGCAGCGTCACGCCGATGCGCTGGTAGCCCGCCGTGGCGCCGAGCCCGCCGACGAACCAGGCGTAGCTGAACAGGCACTGGTAGACGTCGGTGTCCCGCACGCCCTGGCTGTACGCGGCCCGCGCGTACAGGTCGGCCCAACGGTCCAGGTCGTGCGCGGTCCACAGCACCGGGGTCGGGTTCGAGGTGGTGCCGGAGGAGAAGTGCACCCGGCGGCGGTCGGCCACCGGCGCGGCGACGGCGCTGCCCCACGGCGGGTGGGCGGCCAGATCGGCCACGTAGTCGGCCTTGCCGACCAGCGGCAGGCGGCGCAGGTCGGCCAGGTCCCGGACGTCGCCCGGGTGGAAGCCGAGCGCGTTCCACCGGGTGCGGTAGAAGTCGCTGGCAGCGTACACGTAGGACAGCTGCGCCTTCAGGCGGGTGAGCTGGTACGCGGCCAGCCGCTCGCGCGGCCACGTCTCGGCCTCGTGCCAGTGGCGCGCGGAGAACGGCCCGGTCATCGCGGGCTCCGGCGCAGCCCGCCGACGATGAAGTCGGCGTACTCGTCGGCGAGCCGCTGACGGGTGTTGTAGTCGCCGCGCTGCGGGTCGTACCAGAGGCTGATCCAGTTCAGCGCGCCGAGCAGCGGCTTGGTGGCCAGCCGGCTGTCCACCTCGCGGAACACCCCGGCCTGCCGGCCCTCGTCGATGACGTCGGCGAAGATCTGCTCGTACCGGTCGCGCATGGCGATCACGGTCTCCAACGCCTGCTGCTGGGCCGGGGCCTCACCGAGGCGGCGCATCTCGACCGCGCGCATCGCCACCCGCTGGAACGAGTTGCGGGTCATCATCAGCCCGGCGTGGTGGTGCGCCATCCGCCAGAGCCGGGTGGCCGGGTCGAGGCCGCCGTTGCCGGCGATCGGTTCGATGCCGTCGATCAGCTCCTGCATACCGGTGGTGACGATGTCCAGGAAGACGTCCGCCTTCGCCCGGTAGTAGTGGTAGACGCGCCCCTTCGTGGCGCCCATCTCGCGGGCGATGTCGTCGATGGTGGTGGCCGCGTACCCGTTGCGGGTGAACGCGGTGGCGGCTGCTTCCAGGATGTCCCGCCGGCCGGGGGCGGCCGGGCGCGCGGTGGCGTCGTCGTCGGCGGTCATGCGGTGGTCTCCGGTGCGGTGGTGTCGGGTACGACGGCGAGCGGGCGGATCGGTGATCCGGTGCCGCCGCGGATGGACAGCGGGGCGGCGATGAAGAAGAAGTCCCAGACCTCCTCGGCAGCCAGCGGCGCGAGGTTCATCGCCTCCATGATCGGTACGCCGTGGTCGACGAGCAGGTGGCAGTGCACCGCGAGCGCGGGGCTGGGCATGTGCTCGAACGCGATGGTGTCCGCGCCTGCCGCCACCACGCCGTGGTCGGTGAGCCAGCGCGCGCCGCTGACGTCCACGCCGGGTGCGCCGGTGGCGACACCGAGGTACGCGGCGTTGTCCGTCCACTTCTCGTCCCAGCCGGTGCGCACCAGCACCACGGCACCGGGGCGGGGGCGGGGCCGGTCGGCGAACCAGCGCTCGAACAGCTCCGCGCCGACGCCGTCGGCGGGTGTCAGCGGCCGGCCGAGCGCGACTGTCGCGTCCACCAGGTGACCGGCCGCCAGCATCGGCGGCAGCTCGTGCACCGACACGTCCGGCACCCCGCCGGCGTACGACTGGCTCGCGGTGACGTCCACGCCGCCGTACACCTTGCCGAGCCGGGAGACGTGGGCGAGGCCGTCGACGTGGGTGCCCACGTGCCCGCCCGTGGTGATCATCTCGGCGGCGGCGGAGACGCCGTCCGGGTACATGATCTCGCCGTGCCGCTTGGTCAGCGTGAAGCTGTACGGCGGGTGGTTCGGGTGGTGCGGGATGCCTGTGTACATCTGCTGCGCCAGGTCGAACACCCGGGTCGGGCCGGACGCGGGCCAGTCGACGCGCAGCCGCCAGGGCGCGCTCATGCCGCCACCGACGCCTTGATCGCCCGGCCCAGCACCAGCCGCTGGATCTCCGAGGTGCCCTCGTAGATCTCCAGGATCCGCTGGTCCCGGTAGAGCCGCTCGGCCGGGCAGGGCTTGCAGAAGCCGTCGCCGCCGAACACCTGCACCGCGGTGTCGACCGCGCGGTGCGCGACCTCGCTGGCGTACAGCTTGGCCATCGCGCCGAGGATGCCGACGTCGCCGCCCTCCTGGTGCGTCCGGGCCGCCTCGAAGGTGATCATCCGGGCGGCGGTGATGCCGGTGGCGACGTCCGCCAGCGGGAAAGAGATGCCCTGGTTGTCGATGATCGGCCGGCCGAACGTCTCCCGCCGGGTCGCCTCCCGCGACGCGACGTCGAAGCCGGCCAGGGCGACGCCGAGCGACTGGGCCGCGACGCTGATCCGCCCGGCGGACAGCGTCTGCATGGCCAGCCGCATGCCCCGGTTGAGGTCGCCGAGCACGTCGCCGTCGGGCACCCAGGTGTCCAGCTTGAGGTTGCTGGTGAGCGTCCCGCGGATGCCCATCTTGTCCTCGTACCTGTCGATGACCACGCCGTCGGCGTCCTTGTCCACCAGGAACGCGGTGATGCCGCGGGTGCCGGCCTGCGGGTCGGTGAGCGCGAAGACCACGTAGTACCGCGATGCGCCGCCGTTGCCGATGTAGATCTTCTCGCCGCGCAGCCGCCAGCCCGCGCCCTCACGCTCGGCGGTGGTGCGGATCCGGGCGGCGTCGCTGCCGGCGCCCTCCTCGGTCAGCGCGAAGCTGATCGCCTCGCCCCGGGCCAGACCGCCCAGGTAGCGCTCGCGCTGTTCGGGGGTGCCGGCCAGCACCAGCGGGGTGGCGCCCAGCGCGTACGCGGTGAGGATCGCGCCGGTCGACGGGCAGGCGCGGGAGACCTCCTCGATGACCGCGCAGGCGGTGACGAACGACGCGCCCCGCCCGCCGTGCTCGCGCTCCACGAGCAGCCCGGCCAGCCCCTCCTCGACGAGCACCCGAACGCTCTCCCACGGGTAGCGCTGCTCCCTGTCGAGTTCCTCGGCCAGCGGCGCGAAGTGGCGCGCCGCCACGTCCCGGGCGAGGTCGCGCCAGTGGCGTCCCTCGTCGTCCAGGCGTGGCTCCCAGATCACGGACACGTGGTGCCTCCCGGTTCTCCGGCGCGGGCCGGTCGTTGCGCGCCGCGCCATACCGTTGCGTATGTCGAGATGTCTAGGCGGTGCTTGTTGTCGGTGTCAAGCGCATCCCGGATGCTGTTTTCCCTTGTAAAGCCGGGCATCCTGCGACGGCAGCGCGGATCTTGACGACATACCCGTGAGTATGTTCGCCTGATGCGGACGACAGGGAGGTGATCCGTGGAACCCGTCGGTTACGCGGTACACGACGCGGTGGCGGTCGCCACCATCGACCGGCCGCAGACACGCAACGCGCTCAGCGCCGACGTCCTGCGCGCGCTCGCCGCGGCGATGGACCGGGCCGAGGCCGACCCGGAGGTACGGGTGCTGGTACTGACCGGCGGCCCGCGGCTGTTCGCCGCCGGCGCCGACATCCGCGAACTGCGCCGGACGTCCCCGGCCGACTACCTGCTCTCCGAGCGGCTGGAGTGCTGGAACCGGTTCGCCCGCTTCGGCAAGCCGGCCGTCGCCGCGGTCGCCGGATACGTCCTGGGTGGCGGGTGTGAGCTGGCCATGACGTGTGACGCGGTGGTCGCCGCCGACTCCGCCGTGTTCGGCCAGCCGGAGATCAACCTCGGCATCATCCCCGGCGCCGGCGGCACCCAGCGCTGGGCGCGTGTCGCCGGCCGGTTCCGGGCCGCCGAACTGGTGCTGGGTGGCCGGCTGGTGGACGCCTGGACCGCGCAGCGGATGGGCCTGGTCAGCCAGGTGGTGCCCGCCGAACGGGTGGTCGAGGCGGGGATCGCGCTGGCCGCCTCGATCGCCGCCCGCAGCCCGGTCGCGGCCCGCCTCGGCAAGCAGGCCCTGCGTACCGCCGAGGAGGTCGGCCTGACCGCCGGCCTCGCCCACGAGCGTTCGCTGCTGCTGACGCTGCTGTCCACCGACGACCACATCGAGGGCATCGACGCGTTCCTGGAGAAGCGTCCGGCCCGCTTCACCGGCAGATAGGAGAGACACGTGACGCAGGTACACGAGGCCACCGACCCGGGCGCCGGCGAACGGCTCGGCCCGGCCGCCCGCGCCGACCTGCTCGACGCGCTCAAGCGCCACGCCCGTACGCCGGGGGAGCCGCTGCTGATCCGCGTGGAGGGCGACGCCTGGCGGCACGAGCCGGACGACCTGGCCCAGCCGGTGGTACGCGGACAGCTGCACGAGCTGGTGCTGCGGATGCACGCAGCGCCCGGCCCGGTGATCGTCCACGTCGACGGCGCGGTACGCGGCCTCGGGCTCGGCCTGGCGCTCGCGGCGGACCTGCGCGTCGCCGCGCCCACCGCCACGTTCGGCACCGGCTCGCCCGCGGCGTTCCTGGCCGGCGGCGCCGGACGGCTGCTCGCCGGTGTCGCCGGCACCGGCGTGCTGGCACACCTGGCCTGGACCGGCGCCACGCTCGACGCCGAGGAGGCGCTGCGGCACGGCCTGGTCGGGTCCGTGTCCGCCGACCCGGACGCCGGGGCCGCGCTCGCCGCACGGGTCGGCGCGATCGGCGCGGGCACGGCGTCCGCGCTGGCCCGCGCGCTGCGCGGCCGGGACCGGCCGGAGCTGACCGCCGCGCTGGACTACGAGTCCTGGCTGGCCGGCGTCGGGTGAACCGGGGCGGGGGACCGCCGCTGCGGCGGTCCCCCGAGTCCGGTGCCGGCGCATCAGGCCACGGCCTCCAGGCCGGCGCGCGCGACCTCCATGTCCTGCGTGTAGTGGCCGCCGCTGACCCCGATGCCGCCGATCACCGCGCCGTCGGCGGTGATCGGGTAGCCGCCGCCGAAGACGACGAGCCGGTCGATGCCGGTGGTCGCACCGGTGGCCAGCGGCGCGTCGTCCTTGATGAAGTCGTACCAGCCGTCGGTGGGCATGCCGAAGCCCGCCGCCGTGTACGCCTTGTCCTGCGCGACCTGCACCGACAGCAGCGCGGCGCCGTCCATCCGGGCGAACGCCTTCAGCACGCCGCTCTCGTCGACGACGGCGATGACGCAGGGCAGTGTCATCTGCTCGGCCTTGGCGATCGCGGCGGCGAGGATCCGCTGGGCGGCGCCGATCGTGACCGACGTCTTGGTGAAGTTGTCCATGAGAGGTTCCTTCCGTGGTGGTGGGTGGGGTGGGCCAGGGCTCAGACGACGCCCGCGGCGCGCAGGCGGGAGATCTCGTCGCCGTCGAGTCCGGCGACGTCGCGGAGCACCTCGTCGGTGTGTTCGCCCAGCTCGGGCCCGACCCGGCGGATGCCGCCGGGCGTCGCGGTCAGCTTCGGCACGACGTTCTGCATCGGGAACTCGCCGAGGTCCGGGTGCTCCAGCCGGACGATCGCCTCCCGGGCGGTGAAGTGCGGGTCGGTGAGCATCTCCTTGGCGGTGTAGATCCGGCCGGCGGGGACGCCGTGGCGGTGCAGCAGTTCCAGCAGTTCGTCCCCGGCGTATCCGGCGCACCACTTGGCGATCAGCTCGTCCAGCTCGCGCTGGTGCCGGCCGCGGTCGGTGTGGCCGGTGAACCGCGGGTCGGTGGCCAGTTCCGGCTGCGCCATCGCCTCGGCCAGCCGCCGGAACACGGTGTCCTGGTTCGCAGCGATCACCACCATGCCGCCGTCGGAGGCGACGTAGACGTTGCTCGGCGCGATGTTCGGCAGGATCGAGCCGGTGCGTTCCCGGATGTAGCCGCCGATCGCGTACTCCGGCACCAGCGACTCCATCAGCGCGAGCACCGACTCGTAGATGGCGCTGTCGACGATCTGGCCCCGGCCGGTCGCCTCGGCCACCCGCAGCGCGCCCATCGCGCCGACGGCGGCGAACGTGCCGGCCAGCGAGTCGCCGATGCTGATGCCGACCCGGCTGGGCAGCGACTCGGGGTCACCAGTGGTGTAGCGGATGCCGCCCATCGCCTCGCCGATCGAGCCGTACCCGGCGCGTTCGGCGTACGGTCCGGACTGCCCGTACGCCGACACCCGCACGATCACCAGCCGCGGGTTGATGTCCCACAGCACGTCCGGGCCGACGCCCCAGCGCTCCAGCGTGCCGGGCCGGAAGTTCTCCACCAGGACGTCGGCCTCGGCGGCGAGCCGGCGCAGCACCTCCTGCCCCTCCGGGACGCGCAGGTTGAGGGTGACCGAGCGCTTGTTGCGGCCGAGCACCGGGAACCACAGCGACTTGCCGTACGGGCGCTCGCGTCCCCACTCGCGCATCGGGTCGCCCCGGCCCGGCTCCTCCAGTTTGATCACGTCGGCGCCCAGGTCGCCGAGGATCTGGCCGCAGAACGGCCCGGCCAGCAGGACCCCGGCTTCGATCACGCGCAAGCCGGACAGCGGGCCGCGGGCATAGTCGTTCATGTCGTCCCTGTTCTCTCGTCGGTCGTTCCGGTGGTGCGGGTGGAGGTCAGGCCGGCACGGTGTGCGGCCGGGCCTCCGGCTCGGGTTCCGGCGCGGGGGAGTGCCGCTGGGTGCGCTGGCGGATCCAGCCGAGCGACACCGCGCCGAGCAGCGTGACGCCGAGCAGGATGTCGCCCAGCGGCAACGGCATGCCGCGCAGCCGGAAGATGTTCAGCACGATGCTCAGCGAGAGCAGGCTCAGGAACGCCGTGATCGGGTTCCCGTGCCCGCCGCCGGCCAGCCGGAACCCGGCGATCAGCAGCGCGCCGTAGACGTACAGTTCGGTGCCCTCGCCGAGGGTGACGGCCGAGGCGCCGGTGCGCATCACCTGGATGCAGCCGGCGACCGCCGCGGCGGTGCTGGTCAGCACGAACAGCGCCAGCCGGACCCGGCCGGCCCGGATGCCGGCGCGGGCGGCGACCACCTCGTCGCCGCCGGTGGCGCGCAGGTGGGTTCCCCAGCGGGACCGGCGGACCAGCGCGCCGCACACCAGGGCGAGCCCCAGCACCACCAGGACCGGAACCGGCAGCGGCCCGATCGTGGTCTTCAGCGCGGTGCTGAGTTCCGGGGTGTACGCGGCCACCGAGCTGCCGTCGCTGATCACCTTCGCGAGGCCGCGGGCGGCGACGAGCATGCCCAGCGTGGCGATCAGCGGCCAGACGCCGAACACCAGCGCGAGGCCGCCGTTCGTGAGTCCGGCCAGCAGCCCGGTGCCGAGAGCGGCGAGCACGCCGATCTGCCACGAGCCGGAGACGGTGTAGACGGTGGCGTAGACGACGGCGCCGAGGCCGAGGACCGAGCCCACGCTCAGGTCGGCGACGCCGCCGGTCATCGCCAGGCTCGCCGCGAGCAGGACGATCGCCGGGGCGAGCAGGTCGCCGAGCATGCTGGAGATGTTGGCGCGGGTGGCGAAGTCGGGCGCGAAGCTCAGCGCGGCGGCCACGGCGACCACGAACAGCAGCACGCTCGTGGTGGACGGGCGGCTGAGCAGCGCGGTCCATCCGGGCCGGGTACCGGTGGTCGTCACGGTGCGCTCCTGACGCTGTTGACGGCGAGCGCGACCGCGAGCACGACTCCCTCGACGACCGGCTGCCAGCTGGACGAGACGCCCCAGGTGACGATCGCTGTGGGCAGCGTGTTGAGCAGCAGCAGCGCGGCGGCGACGCCGAGGAAGCTGCCCCGGCCGCCGGTGAGCGCCATCCCGCCGAGCAGCAGGATCGAGATCACCCGGAACTCGGTACCGGGGGTCAGCGTGGACTGGACGATGTCGCCCTGGGACGCGAGGACCAGCCCGGCCAGGCCGGCGACCAGGCCGCAGAACACCAGCGCGCCGGCCTGGATCCGGTCCGGCCGCAGCCCGCGCACGAGCGCGGCCTGCCGGTTGCCGCCGACCGCGACGAGGTGCCGGCCCAGGCGGGTGCGGCCGGCCACGAACGCGACGGCGGCGAGCAGCACCACCATGACCCAGAAGACCCGGGGTACGCCGAACAGGTCGCCGGCGACGTGCCGGCGCAGGAAGCTGTCGCGCGGGATCGGCACGAACTCGATGAACAGCCGGGTGGTGCCGCTGACCAGGAACATCGTGCCGAGGGTGGCGACGATGGGGTGGATGCGCACGCGCACGATCAGCACCGCGTTGACGACGCCGATGAGCGTGCCGAACACCAGCGCCGCGACCAGCACGAGGGCGAACGGCGCGCCGTCGGTCAGCAGTTGGGCGGCGATCAGCGCGGCGGCCACCGCCGTCACGCCGACGGACAGGTCGAACTCGGCGCCGCTGAGCATCACCAGGCTGACGCCGACGACCAGGACGCCGATGAACGCCATGTTGAAGGCCACCGCGATGACGGTCTGGTGGGACAGGAAGGCCGGCGACTTCACGGCGGTGGCCAGCACCAGCGCCACCCAGAGCACGGCCAGGGCGAGTGTGGCGCCGTGGCGGCGGAGCACGGGAAGACCCGTGCTCCGCCGGACGGCTGCCTGCGGGGCAGACACGGACATGGTCAGGTGCTCACTTGCCGAGCCCGTACGTCTCGGTGCCCGCGGGACAGTACTGCTCGGCGGCAGACTTGGCCGGGGCGTCCTTGGCGTAGAGCGCGTCGATCCGCTCCTTGAGCGGCGGGATGGACGACACGGCGTCCTTCGGGAACGCGCAGACCGGGTTGAACAGCGCGTTCGGATCCTTCGGCGAGTCGACCACGGGGATCTTCTCGCCGCCGACCATCCGGTCGAGGATCGTGTAGATCTGCTTGGCGTAGCCCTCGTACCAGAACGCGGTCGAGCCGCCGAGTCCCGGCGTGTCGACACCGAACAGCATGAGGTCGGCGCCGAGGCCGTAGCCGTAGATCTCACCGGCGCGGCTGAGCTGCTCCGCGGCGTTGATGGTGCCGATGATCATGTTGTCGTTGCCGCCGAGCGCCAGGATCTTCTTCGCGTCGGGCTTGGAGACCAGGATGTCGCGGGCGACGCCCTGGGCGCCGTCCGGCGTCGTCGGCGAGTTGCGCCGGGTGATGACGCCGTCGATGTCCGGGCAGACCTCCTTGAGTCCCTTGAGGATGCCCTCGGTGCGCAGCAGCGCCACGTCACCGGACTCCTCGTTCTCCAGCACCGTCACGAGGTCCGGCTTGCAGCCCCACTTCTCCTTCGCGTACGTCCCGCCGGCCCGGCCGGACAGCCGTCCCGACTCGACGTTGTTGATCCCGAAGAAGTGCGCGCCCGGGTGGGCGATGTCGATCGCGATGACCGGGATGCCGGCCTTGTTGAAGATGTCCATGATCTGCGGCGCGACCTTGCCATCGCCCTGGAACTCCACGACGTGGGTGACGCCGCGGGAGACCATGGTCTCGGCGTTCGCCACCGCGGTCGGCCCGTCCCGGTCGTTGTTGAGCACGAGGATCTCCCACCCGCGCTTCTCGGCCTCCTTGCGCATGCCGACGTCGATGGCCCCGAGCACGGGGCTGGCCGGCTCGGCGAAGTTGGCGAACCCGATCCGGACGTCCTTGGCCTCCAGCGCCTTGCCCTCCGCGGGGGCCGCCGGGGCGGCCCCCTCGGTGGAACAGGCCGTCGCCGTCATGCCCAGCGCGACGACGAGCGCGGCGCTCGCGAACGATCTGCGTCTCACTCTGATCCCTTCTCTCGGGCTTGCTTCGGCCGGTGTGGCCGGTGTCATGACTCGGGCACCGGCACGGCGGGCGCCGCACCGGTGATCAGGGCGACGATGTCGCCGGAGGACGCCTCGGCGGTGGTCAGCTCGCCGGCAGTGCGTCCCTGTCGCATGACCGTGACCCGGTCCGCGACGCGGAAGACGTGTTCGAGGTTGTGTGAGATCATCAACACCGCGACGTCCTGCTGCTTGAGCGCGGTGATGATCTCCAGGACGTGCCCGGACTCGGTGACGCCGAGCGCCGCGGTCGGCTCGTCGAGCATCACGATGTTGCGGCCCCACATGGTCGCCCGCGCGACGGCGAGCGCCTGGCGCTGTCCGCCGGACATCGAGGACACGTGCGAGGACAGCGAGGGCAGCCGGGCACCGATGCGGTCGACGGCCTGCTGCGTCCGCTCCGCCATCGCGCGGCGGTCCACCAGGCGCAGCAGCCGGGACATCGGGCCGCGGCCCAGTGGTTCCCGGCCCAGGAAGACGTTCTCCGCCGCGCTCATCGAGTCGATCAGCGACAGGTCCTGGTAGACGGTCTCGATGCCGGCGTCGAGCGCGTCGGCGGGACCGGCGAAGCGGCGGGGCGCGCCGTCGACCAGGATCTCGCCGCGGTCCGGCGTGACCACGCCGGCGAGCGTCTTCACCAGCGTCGACTTGCCGGCGCCGTTGTCGCCCATCAGCGCCATGACCTCGCCCCGCCGCAACGTCAGCGACGCGTCGCGCAGGGCCCGTACGGCACCGAAGCTGCGGGCGATGCCGCGCGCCTGCAGGACCGGTGTGGTGGTGGGGGATGGGACCTCGTCCCGGCGGCGCTCGACGTCCCCGGTACGAGAGACTGCCGCTGCCTGCTCTGTCATGGCGAGAGAGTCAAGCAATGTATGCAATCACTGTCAAGGATCTGCGGCAGGCCAATGGCCGCAGCGCTCACCGTCGAGTCGTATTCGACCCGACGTGTCGAGAAAATCGGGAAAACTCCGAGGTGAGGATGCCGGTGGAGGTGCGGGCTCGCCCCATGCACCGACGACGAGACCGTCTTGACCGCTCCGACCTGCGCCCCTATGTTGTGTACATTCTCGGGCCGATGGTGGCCGCGATCACATGCCGCGCACTGCCGCGACGGGCGGCCGGTGCGGTGACCGGCCGCGCCCGTCCACCGCTCGTCACGCTCCCGTCGACAGGAGAACGGAGTTGACATGATCAATGGGATGGTCGTGGTGGACGGTGTCGTCCACGGGTACGACTTCCGGCCCGGGAACCGGGCGCCGCACTGCTCCCAGGCCGCGTACGACGGCATGGTGAACGCGCTGTACCGCATCGGCCACACCTCGGTCGAGTCGCCGGCGCCCGGCTACCTCATGACGCGGGACGAGTTCACCGCCGGCTGGACCGCCGAGGAGCTGGCGGACATCGTGTTCGTGGAGAGCGCCGTCGATGTGATGATCTACCACGGCGTGGAGATCGACGGGTTCTTCGACGGCGGCGCCTCGCCGTACGAGCTGGGCCGCGAGCTGAAGCGGCGGTACCCGGACCGGGTGCTGCTGTTCGCGCCGGTGGACCCGCTGCGCGGTCCCGCCGAGCTGGACCTGATGCAGCAGCGCGCCGAAGAGGACGACATCGACGGGTTCAAGTTCTATCCGACGAACGGGCTGATCGACCCGGAGGTGAACTCCTCGAAGCTGATGCTGCTCGACGACCGCGAGCTGGCGTTCCCCTACCTGCAGAAGGCGCTCGACCTCGGCGTCCGGCACATCGGCGCGCACAAGGCGGTGCCGGCCGGAGCCGGTCCGCGGGTGCTCAACCACGTCGACGACGTGACCTGCGCGGCGATCGCCTTCCCGGACCTGACGTTCGAGGTGGTGCACAGCGGCTGGGCGTTCCTGGAGGACTGCGCGCTGCAACTGCGGACGCACCCGAACATCTGGGCGACGATCGAGTCGGTGTCGAACATGATCGTGCGCAAGCCGCGCCGGTTCGCCGAGATCGTCGGCATGCTCATGGTGCACGGCGGCACGGATCGCATCATGTTCGCCACCGGCGTGCCGTCCGCGCACCCGCAGCCGATCATCGAGGCGCTGACGGCGTTCGAGATGCCCCGGGACCTGGTCGAGGGGTGGGGCTTCCCGGAGTTCACCCCGGAGGTGCTCGCCAAGCTGATGGGCGGCAACGCGCTGCGCCTGCACGGCCTGGACGAGAGCGCGGTCCGCGCGGCGGTCGCCGGGGACGACCTGGCCCGGCGTCGCGAGGACTACCTCGCGCACGCGCCCCGGCCCTGGGCGCTGCACCGGGAACGGCTGGCCGCGTGAACGGCGTCGACCCGGTCGCCGCCGACCTGCGGTCCCGGCTGCTGACCGCGTGCAACGCCGTGTACGACCCCTGCGGGCTGGGCGTCGGCCGGCGGGTGGGCATCGTCGACATGGGGCTGGTACGCGACGTGCGGGCGCACCGGGAGCCGGACGGCCGGCTGCGGGTGACGCTCGACCTGATCACCACCGGTCCGTTCTGCATGTACACGCCGTTCTTCGAGCAGAGCGTGCGCCGGGAGGTCGGACGGGTGGCGCCGGAGGTCGACGACGTCGAGGTCGAGTGGGGCGACAGCACCGGCTGGTCCGAGGCGCTGATGACCGAGCACGGCCGCGCGATCCTGCGCATCGGGCGTTCCGCAGCACCCGTCCGCTGACGCGTACCCCGAGAGCTCCACGTCGGAAAAATACAATTTCTCCGCCCGGTCGGGGCGAATGCGCCTCCCTCGTGGGCTGGCGAAACGCTCGCTAACAGGGCTTATGTTTCGGCATTGTGAACTATTGACTGTCGATGTTGATCGTGTTGGACTGCGATTGCATGCAACCCGAAGCGCCCGTCACGCGCCGGGTTCATTTTCGCCCCTCCCTGCGCCGATTCATCGATTCGCTTCTTTCGACGACTGCCACCCACCGAGGGAGTAGCACCGTGACACACACTTTCGGAGCCCGCCGGCTCCGCGCCGCCGCCGCCGCGTTCGGGGTGGCCGCCCTTCTGCTCACCACCGCCGCCTGCGGATCGGGTGAGGACAGCGCGGCCTCCGACACGCCCGCCGCGGTCAACGACGAATACACCGAGACGGCCCGCAAGCTGATCGCCGCCGGCACCGGCGGAATGCTCTACTTCGAGGGCAAGGAAGCCGACATCACCCTCGACAAGATCAAGGTCTACGAGGAGTGGTCCGGACCGACGACCTCGGTGAAGCCGCCGGCGAACGGCAAGCTCAACATCATCGTCTGCAAGATCGGCACCTCCTGCGAGGAGGTCGGCAAGCGCGCCACCGCCATCGCCGAGAAGCTCGGCTGGAGCGCCGAGATCCTGGACGGCCAGGGCACCCCGGAGGGCCACCAGAAGGCACTGGCCACCGCCGCCGCCAACAAGCCCACCGCCGTCATCACCGTCGCCATCCCGGAGAACCAGGTCGCCGACGGCATCGCCGAGCTGCAGAAGGCGAAGATCCCGGTGGTGGGCGTCTCCGCCGTCGCCGAGGGCGGCGCGGTCGGCTACGACGCGCACGTGTCCAGCCGGGAGACGTTCCAGGCGGTGCTGGCCACGGCGAAGGCCGTCGCCGACTCCAACGGCAAGGCCAAGGTCGTCTTCCTCTGGGACGTCGGCTACCCGCACCTGGTCGAGGCGCTCAACGCCAGCAAGCGCGTGCTCGCCGGCTGCACCGGCTGCGAGCTGCTGGAGGTCCGCGAGCGCACGCTGGCGCAGGCGGTCGACCCGATCGAGATGCAGAACATCACCACCTCGCTGATCCAGAAGCACGGCGACAACCTGCAGTACATCCTCACGCCGTACGGCAACGGGGTGGAGTCCGTCATCGCCGCCATCCGGGCCGCCGGGCGCAACGACATCAAGGTGCTGTCCAAGAACGCCGAGCCGGAGCGGCTGGGCAGCGTGGCCGCCGGTGACCAGCTCGCCGACTTCGGCGCCATCCGCGGCTGGAACGCCTACGCCGCCATCGACCAGGTCGGCCGGCTCGCCGCCGGTCAGCCCGCGCTGCCCGACGCCGAGCAGGGCATCCCGGCCACCGTCTTCGACAAGTCGAACGCGCCCAAGGACGGCGCTGTCGACTGGAACAGCTACGTGAACTACGCCGAGCGCTACGAGAAGATGTGGAGCGAAGCCCGATGAGTGCCGCCCCGGTGCTGGAGGCGGTGGGCGTCAGCAAGTCCTACGGGCGGGTACGCGCCGTCACCGACGTCTCCTTCGACGTACGCCCGGGCGAGATCCTGGGCGTCGTCGGGGACAACGGCGCCGGCAAGTCCACGCTGATGAGCATGGTCAGCGGTGCGCTGGCGCCGGACACGGGCCGCCTGCGGGTGGCCGGCCGGGACCTGACGCCGCACACCATCGGCGCGGCCCGGTCCGCCGGGATCGAGATGATCTACCAGGACCTCGGGCTCTCCGACAACCTGAGCATCGTCGAGAACGTCTTCCTCGGTCGCGAGTGGACCGGCGGCGTACGCGGCCTGCCGGTGCTGCGCAAGCGGGCGATGCGCGAGCGCACCCGCGCGGTGCTGGAGGAACTCGGCATCGACCTGCACGACATGAACGTGCTGGTCGAAGGGCTCTCCGGCGGGCAGCGGCAGATGGTCGCCATCGCCCGCGCGCTGGTCACCGAGAACGAGCCGCGCGTGATGGTGATGGACGAGCCGACCGCCGCGCTCGGCACCACCGAGTCCGACGGCGTCAACGCGCTGATCCGCCGGCTGCGCGACCGTGGTTACGCGGTCATCGTGATCAGCCACCGGATTCCGGAGATCCTGTCGATGGCCGACCGGCTGCTGGTGATGAAGGGCGGCCGCAACGTCTACCACGGCCCCACCGAAGGGCTCGACGTCGAACGGTGCGTGCAGCTGATCGTCGCCGGCACGCTCGCCACGGCGGGGGAGGCGGTCCGATGACCACCGCCACCACGCAGACGCCCCCGGGCGGCGGCCGGACCGTCGTCAAGCAGAGCGCCGACCGGTCCCGCGCCGGGGCCGGGGAGCGGGCGGTCGAGGGGGTGAGCCGGTTCGGGCTGCTCGGCATGCTCGTCCTGGTGATCGCGGTCTTCTCCGTGCTCACCCCGGACACCTACTTCACCACCACGAACTTCCGGCTGATCCTGGTCAACCAGACCGTGACGGTGATCGTGGCGATGGCCGCCACGCTGCCGCTGCTGGCGCACTACCTGGACGCGTCGGTCGGCCCGATGCTCGGCCTGGCGCAGGGCGTGAGCATCTGGCTGATCGCGGTGCAGGGCGTACCGATCTGGCTGGCCCTGCTGGCGGTGCTCGCCGTCGGCGTCGCCGTGGGCCTGCTCAACAGCCTGCTGGTGCTGAAGTTCGGCATGAGTTCGATCATCGCGACGCTCGCCGTGGGCAGCCTGCTGATGGGTCTGCTCTACATGGTCACCGGCGGCCGGGTGCTGTACCAGAACGTGCCGCCGGCGTTCACCGAGATCGCCCGCGGCGACCTGGGCGGCATCCCGCTGCCGCTGATCTACCTCGTGGTGCTGGTGCTGGCACTGGAGTTCATCGTCGTCTGGACACCGTTCGGGCAGCGGCTCTACGCGATGGACGGCAACCTGCGCGGCGCCGCCCGGGCCGGCATCGACGTCCGCAGCTACACCGTCCGCGCGTTCGTCGGCGCGGCGGTGCTCGCCTCGCTCGCCGGGGTGCTGCTGGCCTCGCGGATCGGCTCGGCCCAGCCCACGGTCGGCGAGCAGTTCCTGCTGCCCGCCTTCGCCGCCGCCTTCCTCGGCGCCGCCGCGCTGCGACCCGGCCGGGTCAACATCCTCGGCACCGTGATCGCCGCGTACTTCATCACCTTCACCATCGCCGGCCTGCAACACCTCGGCGCCGCGACCTGGATCGAGCGCGTCTTCAACGGCCTCGCCGTCATCGCCGGCGTCTCGGTCGCCGCCTGGTCGGTGCGGCGCCGCCGACAGCTCGCGGTCCGGCACGTCGAACGCCTGGAGCACGACACCACCCCGAAGGGACGTCCCACCCCATGAAGAACGGCTTCTTCGTCCTCGACAACGCCATCCACATGTACAAGCTCACCGACGAGAACATCGACTTCAACCACGGCGGGAAGAAGTCGACGAACGCGCTCGTCGAGTACGCCCGCAAGTACTCCGCCCCGGGCTACCCGTACGACGACATCTCCGGCCGCGAACTGTCCGTCGAGGACGCGTACCGGCTGATGTTCGAGGAGTCCGACACCGACATGGCGATGGCCCAGACGGTGCCCAGCCACGGCGGCTGGAAGCTGGGTTTCTCGCCGGCGGAGAACAACTACAAGCTCAAGGAGGCGTACCCGGACCGGGTGCTGTTCTGCGGCGGCGTCGACCCGATCACCCACGGCCGCTACGGCGCGGTGACCGAGATGATCCGGCAGATCGAGGAGTGGGGCGCCACCAGCTTCAAGTTCTACCAGGCGCACTCCGGCGGCCTGTCCTGGAAGATCGACGACCGGCAGGTCGCGTACCCGCTGTGGGAGACCGCCCTCGAACACGGCGTGACGAACGTGCAGTTCCACAAGGGGCTGGCGTTCAACACCCAGCACATCGCCGACCTGGCGCCGTACGACCTGGAACGCGCGGCGCAGGACTTCCCCGAGATGACGTTCATCGTGCACCACCTCGGTGAGCCGTTCATCAACGAGACGATCAACATCGCCGCCCGGTACGAGAACATCCACCTCGCGCTCACCGCCTGGATCAACCAGTACCCGGTCGCGCCCCGCGCCGCGCTGCACGCCATCGGCAAGTGCCTGCTGCACGTCGGCCCGGACCGGCTGCTGTGGGGCTCCGAGGCGTTCGTCTGGCCGAAGGTGCAGGCGTACATCGACCTGTTCGCCGAGATGCAGATGCCGGAGGACCTCCAGGACGGCTACGGCTACCCGGAGCTGACCGACGAGATCAAGGAGAAGATCTTCGGCCTGAACTTCGCCCGGGTGCTCGGCATCGACGTGAAGGCCAAGAAGAAGGAGCTGTACGGCAAGAGCGGCAAGAAGTCCGCGAAGAAGGGCCGCAAGGATGGGCGCTGACAAGACGGCGAAGGCCGCCGACCGCGCGCTCGACGGCAAGGTACGCCAGCTCGTCGAGGCGCACGGCGGCGGCGTCACAGTCGACGTGGACGCCCGCGGCGACGCCCGGGTGACGTTCCACGGCCGCTGCGCGGCCTGCCCGTCGGCGCCGGTCACCATGGGCTCGCTGGTCCGCCCGGCGCTGCTGAAGATCGAGGGTGTCCGCTCGGTGACCCGGGCGGGCGCGGTCTCCCGGTTCGCCGAGGCGCGCATCGAGAAGATGTTCGGACTGTCGGAGCCGGCCGGATGACCGGCGGCTTTCCCGACGGGCCGCTGACCGGCGTACGGGTGGTGGAGGCCGGCGTGCTGCTGGCCGGGCCGTTCTGCGCGCAACTGCTCGGTGACTTCGGCGCCGAGGTGATCAAGGTCGAGCAGCCCGACGGCGGTGACCCGATGCGGCAGTGGGGGCGGGAGAAGCCGCACGGCAAGTCGCTGTGGTTCCCGGTGGTGGCCCGCAACAAGAAGTCGGTCACCTGCAACCTGCGGGTGCCGGAGGGGCAGCAGCTCATGCGCGACCTGCTCGCCGACGCCGACGTGTTCGTGGAGAACTTCCGCCCCGGCACGCTGGAGCGCTGGGGGCTCGCGCCGGAGGAACTGCACCGGATCAACCCGAGGCTGGTCGTCGTGCGGGTCACCGCGTTCGGGCAGGACGGCCCGTACGCCTCCCGCGCCGGCTACGGCTCGATCGGCGAGGCGATGGGCGGGATCCGGCACGTCACCGGCGACCCGTCCACGCCGCCGAGCCGCATCGGCGTCAGCCTCGGCGACTCGCTGGCCGGCACGTTCGCCGCGCTCGGCGCCATGATGGCGTTGCGGGTGGCGGGCAGCACCGGCCAGGGGCAGGTGGTGGACAGTGCCATCTACGAGTCGGTGCTGGCGCTGATGGAGTCGCTCGTGCCGGAGTACGCGCTCACCGGCTACGTCAGGGAGCGGACCGGTTCGATCCTGCCCAACGTGGCACCCAGCAACGCGTACCCGACGCGCGACGGCGCCACGGTGCTGATCGCCGCGAACCAGGACACGGTGTTCCGCCGCCTGGCGGCGGTGATGGGCCGCCCGGACCTGGCCGACGACCCGCGGTACGCCACCCACGCCGCCCGCGGCGCGCACCAGGCCGAACTGGACGACCTGATCGCGGCGTGGACCGTCACGTTCGAGCCGGCCGCGCTGCTGCGGCTGCTGCATCTGGGCGGCGTACCCGCCGGGTCGGTCTACACCGCCCGGGAGATGCTGGCCGACGAGCACTTCGCCGCGCGCGAGGCGATCGTCGAACTCGACCACCCGGAGATGGGCGCGTTCCCGATGCAGAACGTCGCGCCCCGGCTGTCCCGCACGCCGGGCCGGCTGCGTTCGGTGGGCCCCCGGCTGGGCGAGCACACCGACGAGGTCCTGCGCCAGGTGCTGCGCCTGGCCGACGACCGGATCACCGAACTGCGCGCCGCCGGCGCGATCTGAGGAGGCAGTCATGGCGAAGAACCCGTACGTGGTGAAGAAGCGCTCGATCTCCGCGCCGGCCGCGCGGGCGATGGTGGCCGCCGCCGTCGCCCGGGCCGAGGAGATGGGCTTCGCGGTCACCGTCGCGGTGTGCGACGAGAGCGGCGTGCTCAAGGCGTACGAGCGGATGGACGGCGCGCCGCTGGTGAGCGTGCAGCTGGCGCAGGACAAGGCGTACACGGCAGTCGGTTTCGGGCTGAGCAGCGACGGCTGGTACGACTTCATCAAGGACGACGGCCCGCTGGCGATGGGCGCCCCGCCCGCGATCGACCGGCTGGTGACCTTCGGCGGCGGCTATCCGGTCAAGGTCGACGACGTGCTGGTCGGCGGCATCGGGGTCAGCGGCGGCCACTACACGCAGGACATGGAGGTCGCGCAGGCCGGACTGAAGGCGCTGTCTTGAGCGTCGAGATCGTCGAGGTCGGCCCCCGGGACGGCCTGCAGAACCACCCGGCGGAGCTGACCACCGGGCAGAAGGCCGAACTGGTACGCCGGGCCGTCGCGGCGGGCAGTCGGCGGGTCGAGGTGACGAGCTTCGTCAACCCGGCGAAGGTGCCGAAGCTCGCCGACGCCGACGCGCTGATGGCGCTGGTCCGTGACGAGCCGGGCCTGGCCTCGATCGGCCTGGTGATGAACGGACGCGGCCTGGACCGGGCCGTCGCCGCAGGCGTCACCGAGGTCAACTTCGTGGTGGTCGCCACCGACACGTTCTGCCGGCGCAACCAGGGCACGACCACCGCGGAGGCGGTCGCGGAGGTGCGGCGGCTGCTGCCCCGCGCCCGCGAGCAGGGGCTGCGCGCGTCGGTCACGGTCGGGGCCGCGTTCGGCTGCCCGTTCGAGGGGGAGACGCCGCCGGAGCGCGTGCTGCGCGTCGTCGACGACCTGGCACCGGTGGCACCGGACGAGGTGGCGCTCGCCGACACCATCGGCGTGGCCGTGCCGTCCCAGGTGGAGCGGCTGTTCACGGCCGTGCGCGAGCGCACCGGCGCGAGCCTGCGCGGGCACTTCCACAACACCCGCAACCTGGGCCTGGCCAACGTCCTGGCCGCCGTCGGGGCCGGGGCGCGGGCGATCGACGCCAGCGTCGGCGGTATCGGCGGCTGCCCGTTCGCCCCGGCCGCCACCGGCAACGTGGCCACCGAGGACGTGGTGTACGCGCTGGAACGCTCCGGGACACCGACCGGGGTGTCGCAGGAGGCCGCGATCGGCAACGCCAGGTGGCTGGGCGAGGTGTTCGGCGCCGAGCTGCCGGGCATGCTGAGCCGGGCCGGTGGGTTCCCGTGACCGGGCCGCTGGCCGGAGTGCGGGTGCTGGACCTGACCAGCACGTTCTCCGGTCCGTACTGCACGCTGATGCTGGCCGACCTGGGCGCCGAGGTGATCAAGGTGGAGCCGCCGGGCGGCGACATCGCCCGCCAGCTCGGCGCCGCCCGCACCCCCGGCATGGCGGCGGTGTTCCTCAACATGAACCGGGGCAAGAAGAGCGTCCTGCTGGACCTCAAGGCGCCCGCCGACCGGGCCGCGTTCGACCGGCTGGTGCCGACGGTGGACGTGCTTGTGCACAACATGCGCCCGGCCGCCGTGGCCCGGCTCGCGCTCACCTACGACGACGTACGCGCGCTGCATCCGGCGATCGTCTACTGCGCGATCCCCGGCTTCCGGGGCACCGGCCGGCACGCCGACCGGCCCGCGTACGACGACGTGATCCAGGGCGCCTCCGGGATCGCCCGGCTGCAGAGCGTCAACCAGGACCAGCCCGGGTACGTCGTCACGCCGCTCGCCGACAAGATCACCGGGCTCACCGCGTCCACCGCCGTGCTAGCCGCGCTGCGCCATCGCGACGCCACCGGCGAGGGGCAGCGCGTCGAGGTGCCGATGTACGACACGATGGTCGCCTTCGGCCTGCTCGAACAGCTCGACGGCTGGACGTTCGACCCACCCACCGGGCCGCCGCTCTACCCGCGTACCGCAGCGCCGAACCGCCGTCCGTACGCCACCGCCGACGGGCACCTGTGCGTGCTGATCTACACCGGCCGGCAGTGGGACCGGTTCCTCACCCTGGTCGGGCGCGCCGACCTGCTGCGCCACCCCGACTACGACACCGTCGGCAAGCGGATCGCCAACGCCGACGGGCTCTACCGGGTGGTGGCCGAGGTGCTGCGCGGGCGTACCACCGCCGAGTGGCTGGCGGAGCTGTCGGCGATCGACGTGCCGTGCGCGCCGCTGGCCGGCTACGAGGAGATCCTGCGCGCGGAGGAAGCGGCCGGGACCGGCCTGGTGTCGATCGTCGAGCACCCGGTGGCCGGGCGGCTGCGCAGCATCGCCTCGCCGATCGTCATGTCGGCCTCGCCGCTGCCGTCCGGCCGGCTCGCACCCACGCTCGGCGAGCACACCGACGAGGTGCTCGCCGGTGGCGGCACCGAGGGGGGAAGCGGATGAGGGGCAGGGTAGCGGTCGTCACCGGCGCCGGATCGGGGATCGGGCTCGCCGTGGCCCGGCGGCTGGCCGACGAGGGCGCCGAGGTGCTCTCCGCCGACCTGGACGTCTCCGCCTGCGTGGGCGTCCCGGTCACCGCCGACCTGGGCACCCCGGTCGGCGTCGCCGCCGTCGTGCGGGAGGTGACCAGCCGGTACGGCGGCGCGGACGTGCTCGTCAACAACGTGGCGCTCGCACCGTACCGGGACGCGTTCACCGACATCGACGACGCGGCCTGGCAGCGCACCTGGGACGTGAACGTGATGTCCTGCGTACGTCTGTGCCGCGCGCTCGTGCCGCTCATGGTCGAGCGGGGCGGCGGCAGCGTGGTCACCATCGGCTCCGAGGCGGCGCGGCACCCGAAGCCGCACATGCTCGACTACGCGGTCAGCAAGGCCGCGCTGCTCAGCCTCGCCAAGGGCCTCGCCCTGGAGTACGGCTCCCGGGGCGTGCGGGTGAACACCGTCGCGCCCGGCCCGACCCGGACCGCGACCATGCACGCCTACCTGGAGTCGGTCGCGCTCCGGCTCGGCATCGACGTCTCCGCCGCCGCCGACCACGTCGTGCACGAGCTGCGCCGGCTGCCGCTGGGCCGGATGAACGAGCCGGAGGACGTCGCCGAGGTGGTGCTGTTCCTCGCCGGCGACCGGGCCCGGCAGGTGACCGGCTCCGAGTACGCCGTCGACGGCGGTTCCACCGCGTCGATGTAGGTTCACCATCGGTGAACAGAGGGGGACGCATGGGCCGGGCCACGCAGTCGGCGTACGAGTCGATCAAGACGCGCATCCTCGGCGGGGCGTACGAGCCGGGGAAGAAGCTCTCCGAGGAGGATCTCGCCGCCGCGGTGGGGGTGAGCCGCACCCCGGTGCGGGAGGCGCTGCGCCGGCTGCACGCCGAGGGCCTGGTGGACTGGGAGGCCAACCGGGGCGCCACCGTCCCGGCCTGGCGGGAGCAGGACCTGGAGGAGATCTTCGAGCTGCGCGCCCTGCTGGAGGGGTACGGCGCCGAGCTGGCCGCGACCCGGATCACGCCGGAGGAGATCGCCCGGTTGCGCGAGCTGTGCGCCGAGATGGAGGGCTACGCGGCCGGTCAGCGGCGGGACCGGGCGGACCGGATCGCGGTCTGCAACGCGCAGTTCCACGAGATCATCCTGGGCGCCGGGCGGAACCGCCGGTTGAGCGCGCTGCTCGGGGCGGTGGTGCAGACGCCGCTGGTGAACCGTACGTTCCGCCGGTACGACGAGGCGGCGATGGCGCGCAGCATGTCGCACCACCGGGAGCTGATCGACGCGTTCGAGGCGCGCGACCGGGCCTGGGCCGGCTCGGTGATGCGGGCGCACATCCTGGCCGCCCGCGCCACCCTCGGCACGCCCTGACCCACGCCGGGCCGGGACACGTCGTACCCGTCGACGGTCCCCGGCCCGGCGTTCCGGGTCATCCGGCGGACGCCTCGGCGCGGCGTACCACCTCGGTGGCGGCGCGCACCACCGCCCGGTCCAGCAGCCGCCCGCCGGCGTCGGTGGCCACCCCGGAGCCGCCGCGTTCGGCCTGCTCCAGCGCCGCCAGCACGGCCCGGGCGGAGGCCACCTCGGCCTCGGTGGGGGTGAACACCTCGTTGATCGTCGCGATCTGCCCGGGGTGGATGGCGCTGCGGGCCCGGAAGCCCTGCCGCAGCAGCGCCCGGGTGGTCCGCTCCAGCCGTTCCGGGTCGCGCAGCGTGGTCTCCACCGGCCCCACCGCGGGGGCGATGCCGGCGGCCGCCGACGCGACGACGACCTGGGAGCGGATCGGGGCGAACTCCGCCCGGTCCGGCCCCGGCTGAAGCCCCAGCTCACCGGCGAGGTCCGCCTCGCCGAGGCCGAGCCGTAGCACCCGGGGCGCGGCGGCCACCCGCGGCGCGGTGAGCACGCCCCGGGCGGTCTCGATCAGCGCCACCACCCGGAACGCCGGGGCGTCCGGGCCGAGCCGCCGCTGCACCCGGGTCAGCGCGGCGTCGACCTCGGCGAGCAGTTCCGGCTCGGCCTTCGGCACCCACACCCCGGCCGCGGCGGGGGAGAGGACCTCGACGTCCGCCTCGACCTGGTCGCTGTTGATCCGCACCCACAGCTCGGGTGCGGACGGCGCGGCGGCGCCCAGGAACCCGGCGACCGTCTCCCGGGCCTGCGCCTTGCGGGCCGGCGTGACCGCGTCCTCCAGGTCGAGCACGAGCGCGTCCGCGCCCCGCCCGGCCGCCTTGTCCAGCAGGTCCGCCCGGTCGCCCGGCACGTACAGGTAACTGCGCGCCACCGCCATCAGTCGTTCCCCCTACCGCTGCGGGCGGGCGAGGTAGCGGCCGGCCGGCTCGCCGGTCACCTTGCCGTCGACGAGCACGTGCTGCCCGCGGACGAAGGTGTCGGTGACCCGGGCGGTGAGCTCGAAGCCCTCGAACGGCGTGTACTCCTGCGTCGACTCGGAGTCCTCGGCGCGCACCGTCCAGGTCGAGTCCGGGTCGACCAGGCAGATGTCGGCGTCGTAGCCCTGCAGCAGCGCGCCCTTGTTGCGCAGGCCGAAGCGCTGCGCCGGGTTCCACGAGGTCAGCTCCGCCACCCGCTGGTACGACAGACCGCGCCGGTTGCCCTCGGTGACCAGGCCGGGCAGCAGGTACTCGGCGCCGCCGAAGCCGGACTTGGCGACGAAGATGTCGTCGCGCGGCTCACCGAACTTGACCTCGTCCTTGCAGCAGGCGTGGTCGCTGACCACCCAGTCGATCTTGCCGTCCAGGACGTACCCCCAGAGCGCCTCGACGTCGGCGCGCGGGCGCAGCGGCGGGTTGACCTTGCCGCCCAGCCCGTGCGCGGTGTCGATGTCGGCGACCAGGTGGCCGATGGTCACCTCGCGGCGGAAGTCGATGTGCGGGAACGCCCGCGCCATCCGCAGCGCCGCGTCGACAGCCTTCTCCGAGGTCAGGTGCAGCAGGTTGATCTTCGGCAGACCGGTCTCGTGCGCCAGGTACGACGCGATCGACACGGCCAGTCCCTCGGAGTGCGGCGGCCGCGACGCGTGGTACGCCTCCAGCCCGCGCAGCGTGCCGTCCTGCTCGACCTGCTTGGTGTACGCGCTCATGATCTCGGCGGTCTCGCAGTGCAGCGACAGCGAGATCTCGTCGGCCAGCTCGGGGAAACGCTCCCGGGCCGCCTGGACGCCGCGCATCACGAACTCGAAGTGGGCGTAGTCGTACCGCTCGCCCTCCGGGATCATCAGGAACGAGTTCTGGTCGGTGGACCGGCCGTGCAGGCCGTGGCTGCCGTAGAACATGAAGATCTTGAACGAGGTGACCCCGTGCTCCTCCACCAGCGACGGCACCTCGCCGATGTGCTCCCGCGACATCGGCGCCAGGTGGAAGCCGTAGTCGATGTAGGAGCGGCCCTCGGTCGCGGCCAGGACCTCGGGGAAGAAGTCGGCGTACCGGCCGCCGCGGTTGAGGTAGTACTGCCCGGTGCGCATGTAGTTCAGCGCCGTGGTGACGCCGCCCTGCACCGACGCGCGGCTCTCCGAGACGGCGTCCTCGCTCAGCGGGTTGTAGATGCCCCAGTGCTGGTGCGCGTCCACCACGCCGGGGAAGGCGAGCCGGCCGCCGCCGTCGACGACCTGGGCGGCCTCCGCCCGGTCGATCTGCGGCGCGACGCGGCTGATCCGCCCGTCGGTGACGCCGATGTCCATCAGCTCGGGTTCGGGCCGGTCGTGCCGGACCACGCGGACGTTCGTCAGCAGCAGGTCGTACGTGCTCATGGTGTTGCTCCTCGTGCTCGGTTCAGCGGCGGTTGATCAGGCCCATCAGGCCGTGGACGTCGGGGGCCCGGTCCAGCCGGTGGACCTCCTCGGTGATGCGGTCGGCGGTCGCCGCCGGCAGGGCGGCGGCGTTGGTGCGGAACTTGACCGCCAGTTCGGCGTCGCTGAGCGGACGCTGCGGCCCGCCCCGGTTGGCGAGCACCTCCTGCACCCACTCCCGCCCGTCGCGGGTGACCACCCGCAGCACGGCCGGGAACTGGTGCGGGAAGATCGCGTCGCACCGCTCGTCGCCCACCACGTCGACAAGCGCCATCAGCGCCCGCCGCTGCGGGTCGTGCGCCAGGGCGTCGGTGAAGTCGGCGAGGTCCACGCCCAGACCGCCGCCGCCGATCAGGCCGGCGACCACCGCGTACGGGCCGCTGAACTGCGCCTCGTAGCCGGTCTGCGGCGCCCGCTTGCGCTCGATGGGCTGGCCGATGGTGCGCACCGTCGGCGTCGGCACGCCGAGCGTGATCGACTCGATCTCGTCCAGCGGCAACCCGCGCTCGCGCAGCGCGATCGCCGCGTCGATGGCGGCGTGGGTGAAGTGGTTCGCCGGGTACGGCTTGAAGAAGATGCCCGGTACCGCCCAGTCGGTGCCGAGCCCGCGGACGATCTCGTCGCCGTCGAACTCGCCGCGCAGGAACGCCTGAAAGAAGCCGAAGCGTCCCTCCAGCACGGTCGGCGGGCCGGTCACACCGTGCCGGGCCAGCTGCGCGGCGCTCACCGCCGCGTGCGCGGCCCAGCCGCAGTGGATCCGCTTGACGGTGCCGCCGTTGCGGTTGGACTCGATCAGACCGGCCGCCATCGAGGCGGACACCCCGAGCGCGTCGAGCGCGCCGTCGGCGTCCAGCTTCAGCAGCCGGGCCGCCGCCACCGCGCCGCCGAGCGTGCCGCAGATCGAGGTGGCGTGCTGCCCGTGCTCGAAGAAGACGGAGTTGCCGGCGGCCGGGTCGTACCCGGCCATGCCGAGCCGCACGCACACCTCCAGGCCCACCGCGATGGCCGCGACGGTCTCCTGCCCGGACGCACCGGACGCCTCGGCGGCGGCCAGCGCGGCCGGCACCACCGACGCGCTGGGGTGCAGCACCGACGGCAGGTGCGTGTCGTCGTAGTCGAGCGAGTGCGCCAGCACGCCGTTGGCGAACGCGGCCAGCGCCGCGGGTGCCTTCTCGTCCAGGCCGACGACGGTGGCCTGACCACGGCCGCCCTGCTCCTCGACGTAGGCGAGGGCCGCCTGGCTGGTCGGCAGCGGCCGGGCCGCCACGCAGAGCCCGAGCACGTCCAGGACGCGGGCCCGGACGCTGGCGACCACCTCGTCGGGCAGCGTCTCGGCGGCGGTGTCGGCGGCGAAGGTGGCCAGGTGGCGGCCCAGGGTCGGCTCAGCCACGGCTGATCACCGCCAGCGGGCGCACCGGGGAGCCGGTGGCGCCGTACAGCGGCAGCGGCGCCATGACGAAGGTGAACTCGTGCACCTCGTCGCGGGCCAGCTCCTCCAGCGCCATCGTCTCGATCAGGTAGATGCCGTGCTCCACCAGCAGGATCCGGTGCGCCGGCAGCGAGCTGTGGCCCTTGCCCGGGTGCAGGCACTCGAAGGCGATGGTGTCCGCGCCGGCGGCGTGCACCTGGCGCTGCGCCAGCCAGGTCGCGCCGTCCGCGCCGACCCCCGGCACGCCGGAGTCCTTGCCGATGTACTGGTTGCGGTCCTCGTGGTCGAACAGCCGGCCCCACCCGCTGCGGATGAGCACGACGTCACCGGCGCCCACCGGCGTGCCCTGCCGGGACTCCGCGGCGTCCAGGTCGGCGGGGGTGATCTCGTAGCCGGGCTCGCAGGCCTCCACGCCCAGCGCGGCGGGCACGTCCAGCAGCACGCCCCGGCGGACCATCGGCGCGACGGTGTGCACGCCCAGCTCGTCGAACCGGCCGCCGACCTGCGCGGCGGCGGCGTCGGCGCCGCCGTGCAGCCGGCCGTCCTGGGAGACGTGCGCGAGCGCGTCGACGTGCGTGCCGACGTGCGTGCCCATCACCAGCAGGTCGTTGGCGGCGGAGCCGCCGTCGGCGCGCACCATGTCGCCGTGGCGGCGCGGCAGGGTGAGCCCGAACGCCGGGTGGTTCGGTGACTGCGGCATGCCGACGGTCAGCCGCCGGCCCAGGTCGTAGATCGTGACACCGGCCTGCACGGCGTCGAGCAGGCGGTCGGCGGTTCTGGCTGTGGTGCCCACGGGGTTCCTCGCGTTTCGGCTGTCGGCGTCGTCAGGCGACGACGCCACGGGCTTTCAGGTCGGCGATCTCGGCCGGGTCGCAGCCGAGTTCCTCGACGAGCAGGGCGTCGGTGTCGGCGCCGGGGGAGCGGCCGGTGAACCGGATCCGGCCCGGCGTCTCCGACATCCGCCACATGACGTTGTGCATCCGCATCGGGCCGAGGTCCGGATCGTCGACCGTGGTGATCATCTCGGTGGCCCGGACGTGCGGGTCCTCGACGATGTCCCTGGCGCTGTAGACCGGTGCGACAGCGGCGCCGGCCTCGGCGAACGCCGCGGTCACCTCGTCGCGGGTGCGCTCGGCGATCCAGGACCCCACGTACTCGTCGAGCAGGTCCGCGTGCGCCACCCGCCCGACGCCGGTACGGAACCACGGCTCGTCGATCACCTCGGGGTGGCCCACCAGCCGCAGCACCCGCTCGGCGATGGCCTGGGCGCTGGTGGAGATCGCCACCCACGACCCGTCCTTGGTCTGGTACGTGTTGCGCGGCGCGTTGTTCGTCGAGCGGTTGCCCTGCCGCTGCTCCACCACGCCGAGCTGGTCGTAGACCGTGGGGCCGGGACCGACAGCGGTCATGATCGGCTCCAGCAGGCTCATGTCGACGACCTGGCCCCGGCCGCCGGAGCGCTCCCGGTGCCACAGCGCCATCATCACCGCCGACGAGGTGGCGATGCCGCAGATGCTGTCGGCCAGCCCGAACGCGGGCAGCGTGGGCGGGCCGTCGGCCGTACCGGTCAGGTGGGCGAAGCCGCTCATCGCCTCGGCCAGCGTGCCGAACCCGGCGCGGGAGGCGTACGGGCCGGTCTGCCCGAAACCGGTGATCCGGGCGATCACCAGACCGGGGTTGACCCGGTGCAGTTCCTCCGGGCCGACGCCCCAGCGCTCCAGCGTGCCCGGCCGGAAGTTCTCCACCAGCACGTCGGCCCGCTCGGCCAGCCGCAACAGCAGCGCCGCGCCCTCCGGCGCGGACAGGTTCAGCCCGACCAGCCGCTTGTTGCGGGAGATCTCCTTCCACCACAGGGGATGGCCGTCCTTGGCCTTGCCGTGGCCGCGCATGCTGTCACCCATGGTCGGGTGCTCGATCTTGATCACGTCGGCGCCGTAGTCGCCGAGGATCTGACAGCACAGCGGCCCGGCGAGGATCGTCGAGACGTCAAGCACCCGCAGGCCCGTCAGCGGTCCGTCACTCACCTGTTCCACCTCCCCAGTTCTGTTCCTGACCCGTCCGGCCGGCGACGCGCTGCGCCGGCGGCCGGAAACCCAGTTCGGCGGAGATCTCCGCCGCCGCCGCGGCGACCAGCGCGCCGTGCGCCGCGCACACCTCCGGGGTGAACCGGTTCTGCGGCCCGCACAGCGAGATCGAGCCGAACACCTGCCCGGTCGCGTACCGCACCGGCGCGGCCACGCTCCCCGCGCCGTTCTGCCGTTCGCCCATGCTCACCGCGTACCCCTGACGCCGGATCCGGGCCAGGTCGGCCCGCAGCTTGGCGGTGGAGGTGATGGTGGCCGGGGTGACCGCGTCCAGCGGGTGGTGACCGAGGTAGTCGTCGACCTCGGCGTCCGGCAGCGCGGCCAGGATCGCCTTCGACGACGACCCGGAGTGCAGCGCGTGGCTGGTGCCCAGGGACACCGACATCCGGACCTCGTGCGGCGAGAGCACCTGGTCGATGTAGACGCGCGACCAGCCCTGCCGCACCGACAGCGTGGCGGTCTCGCCGCTGTCGCGGACCAGCCGGACCAGGTACCGGCGCGCGATGTCCGGCACGTCCAGGGCACGCAGCGCGGCCAGGCCCACCGCCAGCGCGCCGGTGCCGAGGCGGTACCGCTTGGTCTCCTCGTTGAAGGTGAGGAAGTTGTCGGCCACCAGCTCCTTGAGGATGCGGTGCGCGACCGCCTTCGGCAGGCCCAGTTCCCGCGCGATCGTCGACACGCCGAGGGTCTCCGGTGCCCGTTCGGCGATGATGTTGACGATGTCGAGGGCGCGTCCCAGACCGGACCGGGTCCGGCCGGCGGTGCTCTCGACGACCGCTGTCGTGATCATCTCTGTTCCTCCACTGTCGACGTACGTGCGTGGGGTCGCCGGGCGTCAGGCGGGCGCGACGGGGGTCTTCCCGGGCGGAAGGCCGTCGGCCTGCCGGGGTCGCTCCCGCGCGATGACGAGCGCCACCGAGGCGAGCACCACGGCACCGGCGAGCACCTGTCGTCCGGACAACGATTCATCCAGCACCATCATGCCGAGCAGGACCGCCACCACCGGGTTGACGTACGCGTAGGTGGACGCGAGCTGGATCGGCGCGTTGCGCAGCAGCCACGTGTAGACGCTGAAGCCGACCACTGTGCACACCAGCATCAGGTAGGTCCACGCCAGCCAGGACCGGCCGGTGACGCCGGCCGGGTCGAACCGTCCCAGCTCACCGCTGACCACGCTCGCCACCGCCACCGCGACGCCGCCGACGAGCATCTGCCAGCCGGTGCCGACCAGGTGGTCGGCCGGCATGTGCAGCCGCTGCGACAGCGTCGAGCCCAGCGCCCAGACCATCGTGGAGACCACCAGCAGCAGCATCCCGCCGAGGTGCCATCCCTTCGTCGGCACCGAGAACAGCAGCGCCAGCCCGGCCACACCGCCCAGTACGCCCACCGCCGCGAGTGCCGACGGCCGTGGGCCGACCGCCAGCCGCAGCACCAGCACCCACAGCGGCATGCCGGCCACCACCAGCGACGTCAGCCCGGTCGGCACGTACTGCTGGCCCAGGGCTAGCAGTGCGCTGCCCGCACCGACCATCAGCAGCCCGCTGGCGCCCACCCCGCCCCACTGCTGCCGGGGCAGCAGCAGCCCGGCCGGTCCCCGGCGCAGCGCCGCCACCGCGAACAGCAGCAGCGCGGCGGCCAGGAACCGGGCCGAGGTGGCGACCAGCGGCGGGATGCTGTCCAGGGCCACCCGGTTGCCCAGGTAGGTCGAGCCCCAGATCAGGTAGACCGCGCCGAGCCCGACGGCGAGGGCCATCGGGCCGGCGGGCCGCTGCGGATCCGCCGGGTGGCGGACCGCTGCGGGCTCGGTCAGGTCAGCGGTGGCCATCGACCCGGATCGCCACCGCGGTGTTGCCCCGCAGGGCGTTCGAGTAGGGACACATCTGGTCGGCCAGCTCCACGGCGCGTTCCAGGTCGGCCTGCGGGCACTGCGGCGCGGACACGTCCAGCACCACGGCGATCGCGTACCGGCCGTCCTCGGTCTGCCCGAGGGAGACCGAGGCGGTCACCGTCGTCGGGCCGGGCTTGACGCCGGCCTGCCGGGCGGCGACCGCGAGCGCGCTGTCGAAGCAGGCCGCGTAGCCGGCCGCGAACAGCTCCTCCGGGTCGGTGCCGGGCGCGTCCGGACCCCGCTGGGCGGGACGGGTCAGGTCGACCCGCAGCGACCCGGTCCGCGACCGGGCGCTGCCGCCCCGGCCGCCGGAGACCTCGACGGTGGCGGTGTAGAGCGTGTTCGCCGGGACGACCTTCGCGTCGGCGGCCGGGGTGCCGGCGCTCATGCCGCCACCTCCCGCCCGAGGTCGGCGTGCACCTGCGCGGCGACCGCGTCGGCGAACGCCTCCGGCTGCTCGTCGGCCACGAAGTCGGTGCCGCCGGGGATGGTCACCAGCTCGGCGCCGGGCAGCGCGGCCCGCACCTGCGGCGTCATCCGGTCCAGCAGGTCGTCGGCGCCGTGCAGCAGCACGATGGGCAGCGCGTCCAGGGCGGCGGTGTCCACGTGGTGGTCGAACACCGCCCGGTACGCGGTGGCGTAGTCCGGACCGGTCAGCAGGTACTCGGTGACCTGGCGGTTCGCCTCCTCCGGGGTCAGGCGCGGGTACAGGCCGTACACCCGGTCCCAGATCACCTTCAGGTGCCCGCCGTCGCGCGCCGGGGAGTAGCCGGGCGCGTACGACCGCTTCTTCTCCGCCCGCTCCTGCTCGTCGTAGAGCGGGATGCCCTGCAGGATCAGCCGGTGCACCCGCTGCGGCGCCGACATCAGCGCCTCCGCGCCGACGATCGCGCCGGTGTGCTGCCCGAGCAGGTGCACCCGGGACAGCCCGAGGGCGTCGGCGAACTGCCACACCCCGGCCGCGTACTCCGGGATGGACCACGGGCGCGGGGGCGCGTCGGACATGCCGAAGCCCGGCGTGTCCGGGGCGATCACCCGCAGGCCGCGGCGGGCCAGCGGCTCGATCACCGCGTCGTAGGTGGCCGAGGAGAGCGGGGACTGGTGCAGCATCAGCAGCACCGGGGCGTCGGCGTCGCCGCCGTGCCGGTAGTGCACCTGACCCCACGGCACGTCGACGTAGGCGCGGCGGGCCACGCCGCGGGCCCGGGTCACTCCGTCACCGCCAGCGCCGCCATGACCTCGATGACGTGCTTGATGCCGGCCTTGTAGTCGTCCAGCCGGATGTTCTCGTTCGGGCCGTCCACACCGGAGTCGGCGCGGGACACACCGACGCCGACGATCGGCCGGTCGGCGATCACGCCCTGGTTGCCGATCCACTGCGTGTACGGCTCGATCACCGGCTCGGTCCCGTACACCCGGCGGGCCGCGTCGGCGACCAGCGCGACGAACGGGTCCCGGTGGTCGGTGAGGTTGGGCCGGCTGGTCGCCATCACCTCGATGCGCAGGTCACCGAAGCCGGTCGCCGCCAGGTGGTCGCGGATGCAGCCGAGCACCCGGTCCGGGTCCTGGCCCGGCACCAGCCGGATCTCCAGCTTCGCCGAGGCGGTCGACGGGATGCCGAGCGTCACGTCGTCGCGCATGTCGCCGCCGGCGAAACCGGCGACGGTGAGCGTCGGCACGGTCCGGATGGCGACCGCGGCGCCCTGGTCGTCCAGGTCACCGGTGAACCGGTCGACCTGGGCCCGCTTGCGCAGGAAGTCCCCGTCGAACGCCACCTTCTCCAGCAGCGCCCGCTCCTCGTCCGTCGGCGGCCGGGCGTCGTCGGCGAAACCGGGGATCGTCACGGTGCCGTCGGGCCGCTGCAACTGCGCCAGGGCGGCGGCCAGCCGGGCCGTGGCGGCCGGCAGCAGCGCGGTGTTCTGGCTGGTCAGGTCGCGCGGCAGGGTCTGCGCGGTGAGCCGCAGGTAGAGCACGCCCTTCTCGGCGAGCTTGAGCAGCAGCCGATCCTCGCCGTCGAGCCAGGAGTTCTCCCACAGGGCCGCGTCGCTGGCGAGCCGGTCGGCGTGCGCCTGCACGAACGAGCCCAGACCCGGGCTGTGCAGCCACTTCTTGCCCTCGAAGATGATCCGGTTGGTCACCGGCGGGGTCAGCCCGGCCAGCTTCCAGGCCGCCGCCGCGTGGATGCGGGACATGACGACGCCCTTGTCGTCGGCCACGCCCCGGGCGTACAGCCGGCCGTCGTGGATCTCCGCCGCGTACGGCGGGCTGATCCAGTCGGCGTCGTCACCGGCCGGCTCGACCTCCACGTCGTAGTGGGTGAAGTGCAGCAGCGCCTTGTCACCCTCGCCCGGCACCTCGGCCAGCACGTACGGGTACGACTGCTCCCACGGGATGATCTCGGCTTCGCCGCCCCAGCGGCGGACCGACCCGGCGATGAACTCGGCGGTGGCCTCCATCTGCTCCGGCTCCTGGCGGCGGCTGCGGATGCGGCACAGCTGCTGGAGCTCCTCGACGAACTCGTCGAAGTGCTTGTCGACGGCCGCCAGGGCGGCCGCGGTATCCGGTTTGGGCATGGTGGTCCTCACAGAAGGGGTCGGAGAGGGGGAAGTCAGTGGATGGTGACGCCGCCGTCGACGAAGATCGTCTGCCCGGTGGTCATGGCGGCGGCGTCACTGAGCAGGTAGGCGACCGCGTTCGCGACGTCCTGCGGCTGCGCCATCCGGCCCAGCGGGATGGAGGCCATCTTGTCGGCCAGGTACGCGTCGTCGCCGCGGACGTCGGCGGTCATGTCGGTGGGCACGATCGTGGGTCCGACGGCGTTGACCCGGATCCGGTCCGGCGCCCACTCCAGCGCCAGCACGCGTGCCATGTGCATCACGCCGGCCTTGCTGACGCAGTACCCGAGCGTGTTCAGCACCGCGATGTGCCCGTTCGTGGAGCCGATGTTCACCACCGCGCCGCGGGTCTGCCGCAGCGCCGGGTACGCGGCCTGGCTCATCCGGAACGTGCCGGTCAGGTTGACGTCCAGGACGGTGGTGAAGTCCTCCTCGGACATCGTCGCGGCGGGCCCGCGCCGGACGATCCCGGCGTTGTTGACGAGCAGGTCCAGGCGCCCGTGGGCGTCCACGACCTCGGCCACCAGGCCGGCGCAGGAGGCGGCCGACCGGACGTCCACCCGGTGGCGGGTGTGCGCGCCGCCGGTCAGCTCGGCCTCCGCCCAGTCGTCGAGCAGGTCGGCCTGCGCCACCGTCGCGCCGCGCTCGGCGAGGGTCGCGGCGATGCGGGCGCCGATGCCGCGGGCCGCGCCGGTGACCAGTGCCACCCGCCCGTCGAACCGGTTCGGATCGGTGTTCATGTCTTGTGTCCTGCCTTTCCCGTTCGGCCACCGGCCGGGCGGGCGTGAACCACGCCCGGCCGGTGCTCCGCACGCGTGACGGCGGTCCCGTCAGCTGTCGTCACGCGCCGATCACCTTCGTGTCCTCGGCCCAGAAGGCCAGCCGCTTCTGCAGCAGCCGGATCACGAAGTGCGCCACCAGACCCATCACCGACAGCACCACCAGGACGGCGAACATGCCGGCGATGTCGAAGTTGTAGTTGGTCTGCAGCAGCAGGTAGCCCAGGCCCTCCTTGGCGCCGATGAACTCGCCGACGACCGCGCCGAGGATGGCGAAGACGATGCCGATGTCCAGGCCGGCGAAGATGAACGGCAGTGCGCTGGGCAGCCGGACCATCCGGAAGATCTGGGTCTTGCTCGCGCCGAACACGGTCAGCATCTGGATCTTGTCGGCGTCGGCCGCCCGCAGGCCCTCGATGACGTTTACGAGCATCGGGAAGAACGAGATCACCGCGGCCATGACCACCTTGCTGGTCAGGCCGAAACCGAACCAGACCACGAACAGCGGGGCCAGGGCGACCTTCGGCACGGTCTGGAAGGCCACGATGTACGGCATCAGGGTGGCTTCGACGATCTTGATCTGGGAGATGAACGTGCCGAGGAGCAGCGCCGCCCCGACACCGATCACGAACCCGAGCAGCGCCTCCTGGGTGGTCACCCAGAAGTGACCCCAGAACTGGTCGTCGCCGAGCTGCTGCCACAGCGACTCGACCACGCTCGACGGCAGCGGCAGGACGTACTCGTCGACGCCGATGAGCTGGACACCGTACTCCCAGGCCAGCACGACCACGACGAAGACCGTCGGGACCAGCCAGAGCTGGGGCTTCTCGCGGAGGTCGAACTTGCGCCGGGCGGGCCGGGCGGGCCGGGCGGACGGCGCCGGTGGCTGGGCCGGCTCGCGGACCAGGTTGCTTGTTGCCATGGCTGTCCCTCGTCAGTCGATAACGCCGGCGGCGTTGAAGTGTCGGCGGATCCGCTCCACGTAGACCCCGGCCCGGTCGGACGACATGACACCGAGGTCACGCGGCCGTTCCAGGTCGATGTCCATGACCTCCGCGATGCGGCCCGGCCGGGGGCTGAGTACCACCACTCGGTCGGAGAGGAAGACCGCCTCCGGGATGGAGTGCGTGACCAGCACGATCGTCTGGTTGCTCTCCTGCCAGATGCGCAGCAGCTCCACGTTCATGTACTCGCGGGTCATCGCGTCGAGCGCGCCGAACGGCTCGTCCATCAGCAGTACCGCCGGGTCGTGCACGAGCGCCCGGCAGATGCCGGCCCGCTGCTGCATGCCGCCGCTGAGCTCGTGCGGGTACTTCTGCTCGAAGCCGTTGAGACCGACCATCTCGAGCAGTTGCTGGGCGCGTTCCCGGTGCCGGCGGGGATCCAGTCGCTGGATCTCCGCCGGCACCATCACGTTGTCGAAGATGGTGCGCCACGGCAGCAGCGTCGGTGCCTGGAACACCATCCCGACCTCGGGAAGGGGCTTCGTCACGTCCCGCCCGGCGATCCGTACCGCGCCGCCGGACTTCGGGCTGAGCCCGGCGAGGATCTTCAGCAAAGTGGTCTTGCCGCACCCGGACGGTCCCACGACCGAGATGAACTCGCCGCGACGTACCGTCAGGTTGATGTCGCTCAACGCCTGGGTCGGTGCCGACTTCCGGGGCCGGTACTCCTTGTCCAGCCCGTCGATCTCGATCCAGGAGTCTTCCGACACCGATGCCGGAGCCTGCGTCTGCGCCCGGCGGGCCGTCGCCTTGATGGCCATCGAAATCCCTTCCGCTGTCCGCTGCCTAGGCGGTGTAGTTCGCGGCCTTGCTCAGCACCGCGGCCTTGTCGAAGTTGTTGGCGCCGGAGAGCAGGCTCGGGTCCCACAGCTTCTTGAGGTCGACCTCGCCGGTGATCTGCCCGGCCTCCTTGGTGTACGCCTGGGTCTTCGCCCACTCCTCGTCGCTGATCGCGCCCCAGTCGCCGAACTGCTCCGGGTCGCCGCTGGCCGGGGTGGCCGTCTTCAGCCAGGCGGCCAGGCTCTCGGTGTCCGCCTTGAGGCGCTCGTCGGCGGACTTGCCAGCGAGGATCTGCGGGAACACCTTGTAGCCGATCTTCATGGCGGCCTCGGGGTTCTTGGCCGAGAAGAGCATCGCCTTGTACGCCGCGCGCAGGAACCGCTCGTACGAGTCCTTCTTGGCGTCGAAGTCACGGGCGCCGACGCTGAAGGTGAGCGACCGGATGCCGGAGAACACGTCCGGGTTGGTCAGGTACTTCAGCTCGGTGCCGGCGTTCTCGATGACCGCGTACGCCTGGGTGTAGAGCGCCAGCATGTCGACCTTGCCGTCGTTGAGCGCGGCGGCGGCCTGCGCGCCGACGCCCACCGGCAGCAGCTCGACGTCCTTGGCCGGGTCCAGGCCGGCGGCCTTGACGTAGGCGCGGGCGTACGGGGCCGAGCCGGAGGCCAGGCTGATCACGCCGATCTTCTTGCCGCGCAGGTCCGCGCCGCCGGTGATCGGGGAGTCCGGCTTGACCGCCATCACCCACGGCCAGTTCTGCACCAGGCCGCCGACGGCCTTGATCGGCACGTTCTTCTCCACCGCGCCGAGCGCCGAGCCGGCGTCGGCGGGGGTGATGTCGCCGCTGCCGGACGCGACCGCCTGGAGGGCGGCGACCGAGCCGTCGGCGTTGATCGTCTCGACGGTCAGCTTCTCCTCGGCGAAGTAGCCGAGTTCCTTGGCGACCGCGTAGACGGCCACCTCCTCCTTCGGGCCGATCACGGCGGAGGCGATGGCCATGGTCAGCTTCGCCTCCTTGCCCTCGCCACCGGCCTCGTCGTCGGAGCCGCCGCCGCACGCGGCCAGGACCAGCGCGGTGGCCAACGCCGCCGGGAGCAGAGCCCACTTTCGTTTCATATGCACACACCTCGTCATGAGTCGGGGGAGACCACCTCCGCCGCCGGAGCGGCGGAGGTGGGGGAATCAGCTGTCGCGCTGCCGCGCGACCGTTGTCCGTCAGGCGTCGCGCTGCTGCGCGACGAGTGCCAGATCGTTGTAGACGTGCTGCTCGACGATCAGTCCGCCGTCGAGCACGAAGACGTCCGCGTAGCGGATGTCCTCGAACGGAGTGCCGTCGAGCCATTCCCCGTACAGCCGCCCGAGCGAGGTCACCGTGACCCGCCCGTCGGTCTCGCCCACCAGGTAGCGGTCCCGGTGCTTGCGCACCCACCGGTAGGTTCCGGTCGACGCGGCCGCCATCTCCCGCAGCGACGAGTACTCCCGGCCGCCCGGGAAGACCAACCGCGCCCCGTCCGCGAGAAAGCGCCCCGCTTCGTCGAGTTCGCGGTCCTCGCACAGCTGCAGGTAGCTGTCGATCAGACCGGGCGCGTCCGGTGTGCTCATCAGCCGGTCTTCTCGCTCAGCGCCGCCTCCCACTGGTCCCGCAGCGGGTGCTCCGCGGGGCCGTGCTCGGTGAGGATGCGCATCAGGCGGGCCAGCAGTGCGTCCCGCTCCCGGTCGAGGACCTGCTGCTCCTCCTCGGTGGAGACGAACTCGTCGACGGCGCCCGCGGTGAGCGCGCCGGAGCGGGTCAGCAGCGCCTCGACGACGCGTACTCGCTGGCGGGTCACGTGCAGCTCGGTGGAGAGCTGCAGCACCAGGTCGAGCAGCTTGCCGACCTTGGGGTCTCCGAAGTAGTCGAACTCGTTGCTCATCACGCCTCCGGCTTGGTCGCGGCCAGTACGGCCCAGGGGAAGTGCCACTCGGGACGGTCGCCCCAGCCCTGCGGCTGGACACCGTTGCGGCGCTCGTCGAACGGGGTCCACGACACGTCGGTCAGACCGGCCTCGGTGCAGACCTCGATCAGGTCGGAGCCGAACAGGTCGTGGAAGAACGGCTCGTTGTTGCGCTCGGCGTGCTCGTAGACGGTGGCGTCGCGCAGCGGGTCGCCGGTGAGCATGAACTCCAGGAAGCGCAGCGAGCCGCCCGGCTTGAGCAGGCGCGCGGCCTCCAGGATCGTCTCCCGGATCGCGGCGGCCGGCATCTCGTGCAGCACCATCGTGCCGGTGACCACGTCGCAGCTGTCCGACTCGATGCCGGTGGCCCGGCCGTCGGCCTGCCGGTAGTCGATCGCGAGTCCGGTCGCCTCGGCCTCGGCGTGGGCCAGGCGCAGACCCGGCGCGGCCAGGTCCACGCCGATCACCTGCGCGGTCGGGTACTTGGCCGGCAGCGGGCGGGTGCTCTTGCCGAAACCGCACCCGATGTCGACGATCCGGGTCGCCGCCGGCAGTTCGGGCAGCGCGGTCTTGGCGAACAGCGTGTGGAACTTGTAGCCGTCGTTGTCGCGCAGCATGACGATGCGCGCGCCGAACTCGTACACGTAGGCCGACATGTCGTCGGAGAAGAAGCTGCCGGGCTGGATGTGGATGTCGTAGTCGGTGTACCAGTCCGGCAGTTCCAGGTCGGGGTTCAGCTCCAGCGAGCCCTTCGGCTGCTCGGGCAGCGAGGTGAGCTGGTCGGTCAGCTCCTCGCGGCGGCTGAGCACCGCGTCGCCCGCGACTTTCCAGAGCATCTTCTGCTGCACCCGCTCCAGGTGGCTGAACCACGGGTAGAGCGGAAGACCACGCAGCACCTGACCGGCGTCGGCGATCGTCGTGGCCGACGCCCCGGTGGCGCCGTACTCGTCGCGCAGCGCCGGGTAGACGGTGTCCGCCCATCGCTTGCGCAGGCCGAGGACGAAGTCCACGGCGGAACGCTCATCCAGGGTGAGGCGCTCCTCGATGTCCAGCATGCTTGTCTCCTCTACAGGTGGGGGAGGTCCGGTCCGCGGTGCACCGCGACCGGGGTGGACGGGTCAGTGGGCGTACCGCACGCGCTGGGCGGACGCGGTGTCGAAGGCGCCGAGGAACGCGCCGGCCATCCGTCCCTCGTAGACGGCCTCGAAGGCGGTGCGGGGGGCGTTCGCGTCGCCGACGACGTGGATGCGGGGTCCGTCGGGCAGCGCGTCGAGCTGCCGGTACAACTCGTCCGCGGCCTGCGCCGAACCGCCGTCGACGACAGTGGTGACGTCCTCGACGATCGTGTCGCCGCCGGCGAGCGGGCCGCCGAGCGCCACCGCGGTGGCGCCCGCGGCGCGGGCGGCCCGCATCGGGTGGACCGCGATCCCCAGGTCAGCGAAGCGCTTGAGCAGCGCCAGCCGTGAGTACGTGGTGATCTTGGCGCTCACCGTGGCGGTGGGGGAGACGAGGTGGACGCGGGCGCCCCGCCGGGCGAACGCCTCCGCCACCGACGCCGCCGACCAGGTGCCCTCGTCGTCGAGCACGACGACGGTGCCGGCCGGCCGGTAGCCGGGGTCGGCCAGGTGGTCGACGGCCTGCCAGATGTCGATCACCGGCGGACCGCCGGGCAGCTCCCGCCGGGCGGGCCGGGAGCCGGTGGCGAGGACGACGTCCTGGTAGCCGCCGGACAGCACGTCCTCGACGGCGGCGCGGTGGCCGAGCCGGACCGGGATGCCGGCGGCCTCGACGTCGCGGGCCAGATCACGGGTGAGTAGCCCGAGCCGCTCCCGTCCGGGTACGCGCGCGGCCACCTCGACCTGCCCGCCGAGCCGGTCGCGTGCCTCGACCACTGTCACCCGGTGCCCGGCCCGGTGCGCGGAGAGGGCTGCCTCCAAGCCGGCCGGACCGCCGCCGACGACCAGGACGTCCCGCGCGCCGGACGGCCCGGGCAGTTCCGGCCAGGCGTCGGCCCATTCCCGCTCGGCGCCGACCTCGGGGTTCACCACGCAGGAGATGGGCAGGCTGGTCTCCAGCCGGCCGATGCAACCCTGGTTGCAGGCCAGGCAGGCGCGTACCTCGTGCTGGCGGCCCTGCTCGGCCTTGCGGACCAGGTGCGGGTCGGCGATGTGCGGGCGGGCCAGGCCGACCAGGTCGGCCTCGCCCGCGGCGACGACTTCGGCCGCCTCCGGCAGGCTGTCCAGCCGGCACACCGCGAGCACCGGCAGGTCCGGGAACTCCTGCTTGAACAGCGCCGCGTGGTGCCGGAACGGGGCGTGGCCGAAGCTCATGTCCGCCATCTGCGTCGCGAGCGAGAAGCTGCCGTGGTAGGCGGAGTGGCTGACGTGCACGTAGGCGAGGGGGAACTCGGCGCGCAGCTTCCCGACGATCTCCAGCACGGCGGCCGGGTCGAGGCCGCCGGGCAGGAACTCGTCGGCGCTGACCCGCAGCCCGACGGGCAGCTCGGGTGCGGCGGCGAGAACCGCCGTGAGCACCTCGCGGGTCAGGCGCATCCGGTTGTCGAGGCTGCCGCCGTACACGTCGTCGCGGGTGTTCGTGTGTGGCGAGAGGAACTGCTGGAGCAGGTGGCCGTGGCCGGCGTGCACCTCCAGGCCGTCGAAGCCGGCCTCGCGCATGCGCCGCGCGGCGGCGGCGAACGCCTCGACGACGACGGCGATGTCCCGGCGTCCCATCGCGTGCGGCACGTGCGAGCCGGCCGCCCACGGCACCGGCGACGAGGACCAGGCGGCGGTACGCGTCGCGTCGCCGTTGGCCTGGCGTCCGGCGTGCATGATCTGGGCGAACATGCGGGCCCCGTGCTCGTGCACGGCCTCGGTCACCGCCGCGTACGCCGGGATCGACGAGTCGTCGAAGCTGCCGAGGCTGATGCTGCGGCCCGCGCTCGTGGGGTGCACACGGATGGCCTCGGTGATGATCAGGCCGGCGCCGCCGCGCGCCCGCTCCGCGTGGTAGGCGACGTGGCGGGCGGTGGGCACGTTGTTCAGTCCGAAGTTGGTGGTGTGGCCGGGGACGAAGACCCGGTTCCGCAATGTGAGACGACCGAGCCGGGTGGGGGAGAGAAGAGCGAGAAGCTTGTCGTCAGGCATGCCTCGGACTTCCTGTTTCGGGCCGCACTCGGCGAGGCCGAGAGCGTTCGGATGAACCGTACGCCGTTCGATTGAGTGGAACGGTAGGGCCGGGTTCACATGCCGTCAACGGGCTACTGATCAGTAACTTAGTTCACCGCACCGCCTCTGAGCTGCTGTTCCACTAGGCGGAACGCTGACCGATGATGACCGTCGATGCGGCGGTCGATCGTTCGGTTCCTCCTGATCGGACGACAGTGCCGGCCGCCGCTCGCCGGTCGGCGGCCCGTGCCGATCGTTCGGACGGCCGCACCGGACGCGTCGGCGGCCCTCGCCGGGAGCGCCGGCAGGTCTCCCCGGCGCGGCTGCGGGCACGCAGCGGCCCGGGCCGTCGCCCGGCCGTGCCGGTGGGTGCGGCCGGCGCGACGACCCGGGCCGTCGCCCGTCAGCGGATGTGGTGGAGGCGCGGTCGCCGGCCGTTCCGGAGGGGCGCGGTCAGCCGGCGTCCGGACGCAGGTACGGGGTGAGCAGCTCGCGGGCGAGGCCCGTGGCCGCCGGAAGGTCGAGACCGTTCTCGATCATGCGGCTCAGGGCGTAGACGACCGACTGGACGAGTTCCGCCATCCGGTCCGGGTCGCTCGCCCCGTGTTCGGTGAGCGCAGCGCGCAACGGCGCCTCGAGGCTGTCGTGCAGCAGCCGGCTGGAGGTCGCCAACACCTCGCTGTTGCCCGCCGACGCCAGTGCCCGGGCCAGCGCGTGGTCGCCCCGGGCAACCAGTTGCAGGTTGGCCTCGACGTACGCCAGAATCCTCGCCCCCGGCGTGCGGGCCTCGGCCATCCGCTCCTCGACGAAGGCCGACCACCGGGGGAAGGTGTCGGCGACCAGCACGTCGAACATGTCGGTGCGGGACTTGAAGTACGAGTACGCGCTGGACCGGGCCAGCCCGGCGTGCCGGGCCACGTCGGCCAGGCTCGGGATCTGCTCCGGATGCTCGGAGAGCAGGGCGCGGGCGGCGTCGAGCAACGCCGCCCGCTGCGCGGCCCGGTGTTCCGCGACGGTCGAGGCTTGGATCTTCGGCACCGCGACCTCCCCGTGTCTCCCGCCGCCCGTGTCCGGCCCGCGTCGCTCCCTGGTCGTCGGTCAGCTGCTGGTGGCGAGCTTGCCGTCGATCATCTCGTAGATGGTGTCACAGTATTGCAGCACGTCGTGATCGTGAGTGACCATCACGACGGCCACCGAGCGCTCCCGCGCCTCCTGGGCGAGCAGCTGCACGATGTCGTGGCTGCGGGCCCGGTCCAGCGCCGCCGTCGGCTCGTCCACCAGCAGCACCGACGGCTCGGTCATCAGCGCCCGGGCGATGCCGACGCGCTGGCGCTCGCCGCCGGAGAGCTGGTGCGGCCGCCGGTCGGCCTTACCGGCCAGACCGACGTGCGCGAGCATCTCCAGCGGGTCACGACCGGCCCGTTCCCGCCGCCCGCCCAGCCGCAGCGGCAGGCGCAGCTGGTCGGCGGCGGTCAGCGCGGGCAGCAGGTTGCCCGACTGGAACACGAACCCCACGTGCCGGCGGCGCAGCTCGGTGCGCGCCCGGCGGCTGGACACGGTCATGTCGTGCCCGGCCACGGTGACGGTGCCCTCGTCCGGGCGGGCCAGCCCGCCGGCCACGGCGAGCAGGCTGGACTTGCCCGCGCCGGACGGCCCGACGATCGCGGCCAGCTCACCGGGCGCGACGGTCAGGTCCACGTCGTCGAGCGCGTGCACGGTCTCCGCGCCGTCGCCGTGCCGCAGGTGGACGCCGCGCATGACCAGGCCGAGGTCGGCCGGGGCGGTGCCCGCCGTCGAGGGGGACGAGGTGGGCCGGCTGCTCATCGGTTGCCTCCCAGGGCGGTCGCCGGATCGATGGAGGTGAGGCGGACGACGGCGGCTGCCGCGCCGACCAGGCCGAGCACGAGCAGGCCGGCCGCGGCGGCGGCGATGCTCTGCGGGTGCAGCGCGAACGGGACGTTGCCGCCCGAGATCAGCGCGCCGAGACCGAGGCCGATCCCCATGCCGACCGCGATGGCGACTGCCAGCAGGATGAGCGCCTGGGTGAGCGCGTCGCGCAGCACCCAGCCGGTCGAGGCGCCAAGTGCCCGCAGCACGGCGACCTCCTGCCTGCGCTGGATCGCCCAGACCGCGAAGAACGCGCCGGCCACGAGCGCCGAGATCGCGTAGAGGAAGCCCTGGATCAGCTGGAGCGTTGTGGTCTCGGCGGTGTAGCCGGGCGAGGCGCCGTACGACTCGTCGAGCGTCAGGCTCTCCGTGCCCGCCGCCTTGTCGCCGGCGGCCAGGTCCACCGAGGCGCCGTCGGCCGCGCGGACCGCGACGGCGGTGATCTCCTGGGCCGCCTGCGCCGGCGTCTGCGCGCCGGCCGGGGTGCCGGACTTGACCGCCTGCCACGTCGCCAGCGGCACGTACGCCACGTCGACGTGGCCGAACGTGTCCTGCTGCTGGGTGACGCCGACGACGCGCAGACGCGTGCCCAGCCGGTCCACCGTCACGGTGTCGCCGACGCGCAGGCCCGCGTCGATGGCGGTGGGGCTCACCACGATCCCGTCCGCCGGGCCGAGCCGGTCGCCCTCGCTGACGGCGGGCGACAGGAACGAGTCGGTCTCGACGCCGAACAGCGCCAGGTCGACCTCGGTGCCCCCGTCGGTACGCCCGTTGACGAGCGTGTTGCCGAACGGGGTCGCCTCCGCCACGCCCGGCTGGTCACGCCAGGTGTCCACCGCCGAGGCGTCCACCACGCTGCGCGAGAACGCCGAGTCGTGCTGTACCCCGTGGGCGAAGGCGAACGACGTGACCGGCAGGTTCTGCAGGCCGGAGACGCCGTCGCGGACCAGCCCGACGGAGAGGCCGGACAGCATCACCATCAGCACCGAGATCAGCGCGATCACGGCCCCCATCAGGGCGAACCGCAGCCGCGCGAACCCCAGCTCGCGAATGGCCAGGAACATCAGCCGCCACCTCTCAAACTTGTCGACACCATGTCGCCATGTTAGCAACGCGGTGTCGGCAAGATGGTGGTGGTGGTTGTCTACCCGGCCACACTCCGTGACGGGGCCGGTGATGCGCGGCCTGTCGTGCCCGGCGTCAGGCGGCGACCGGGCCCGCGGCGGCGCGACGCGCGCGCCGGCCGAGAGCGGTCACCGCGACCACGATGATCGGGGCGAGCGTGAGGTGACAGACCGCCAGCGTGATCGTGCTGGTGGTGTCGAGGTCGGCGGGCAGCGTCATGGTGGCGATCGTGAGGACCGCGAGCGCCGGGCCGATGATCAGCGCCGCCCGGACCACCCAGGCGAATCGGGGCGCCAGCACGGCGACGGCGGTGAGCCCGAGCGCCAGCGGCAGCGCGCTGAAGCCCGCGACGGTCACCGCGTCGACCTCGACCCGCCGGTCGTCGGCGGTGAACAGGAAGCTGCCGCCGGCCGCGCGGCCGATCCCGTACATGATCAGGTTGACGACCACCGCGACGGCGGTGGCGAGCGCGACGACGGCGGTACGGGACAGGTCAGCCACGGGAGGTCTCCTCTGCGTGCGCTCGGGTCAGGTACGCCTCGATGCGGGCGAACGCCCCGGTCCAGACCTCGTCGACGAAGAAGTCGCGCAGCTGCGGGGTGGGGAAGCCGCTCTGCACCACAGTCATCAGCGTGCCGCCGTCGCGCGCCTCGAAGGTGACCTCGATGCGTGTGGTCATGGTCGTGCCGTCCGGGCCGGTGCCCGTCGACTCGGTGACCAGCCGGTGCGGGCGGTCGATCTCCAGGAACGTCTGCGTCTCGCGGAACAGCATGTCGGGGGAGGGACCCCAGACCGCGGTCTGCCTTCCGCCGACCCGCAGGTCGACGTCGATCTCCACGATGCCGGGCTCCTCGTCGAGGATGCCGAACCAGATCTTCTGTTTGCCGGCGTCGGTGTAGGCGTCGAACGCCTCGTCAGGGGTGCCCGGAAGGTGTCGTGTCACTCGCATGTGGAGCGTCATGGTCGCGGTCCTCCGTGGTGAGTGTGAGGTAGGCGTCGAGGCCGTCGAGACGACGGGCCCAGAGCCGTCGGTAGAAGGCGATCCAGGCCATCGCCGAGTCCAGCGGCGCCTCGCTGAGCCGGCACTGCCGGGACCGGCCGACCTTGCACGTCACCACGAGGCCCGCGTCCTCCAGCGCGCGGACGTGCTTGCGCATGCCGGTGAGGGTCATCCCGGTGGGCTCGGTGAGCTCGCTGATGGTGGCCGGGCCGGCGCCGAGCCGGATCAGGATGTCGCGCCTGGTCGGATCGGCCAGGCTGGCGAACACCCGGTCGAGCGTCTCTTGCTGAACCACAAGGTTCACCGTACGACACTGAACCGATAGGTTCAACGTTTTGCCGGTCCGGGGCTACCCGCCTCGGTTGCGAGCCGCTGCGCAGTGGTCTGACCACCTTGAGGAATCGCGGGTGGTGGTGGGGTGGATCGCGGTCGCTCACCTGTTCGGCGCGACGGCCTCGGGCGTTCGGTCCGGTCTGGCTCGGTTGTGTTGACCTGGGCGGCAACACCTGTCCCGACCTGCGGGAATGTTCCCCGATTCGGGTAACGGAAAGGTCACGAGGTATTCCTGCGGCGCGGTCGTGCTCGGTACGTTCCACGAGGCATGAGGTCAGACCTCGATCCTCATGCCTCTAGCTGACGAGGTGAGCAGACCAGTGCAGGAACCCGCCCCCCGCTACGCCGGATACCGGTCCTTCGACTACCTGGTGCCGCATGTGGACTACAAGGTCTTCGAGCTCGCGCCGCAGATCGGCCGGGTGCCGGAACACGACCTCGGCCTGAGCGACGAGCAGCGAGCCCGGGTCTCCCGGCTGCTGCGTGAGCACATGGCCATCTCGCTCCACGAGCACCCGAAGATCCTGCCGGCCGATGTGACGCAGTTGCGCGACTACAACCGGACCGGCCGCAACGCCTTCGGCTTCGAGGGCCTGGCCCGCTCCGGCATGACCGCGGTCTTCGACAACTTCATGAACGGCACCGGCTGCGTGACCAGCGAGCACGCCTGGAAGTGGGACGACGTCATCTACGACATCGGCCTGCGCTTCGCCGACGTCGCCAAGCAGGACCACGTGGTGGTGGCGACCACGCTCGAACAGATCTTCGAGGCCAAGCGCAACGGGCAGATCGCCCTGGTGGCCGGCCTGGAAGCAGCCACGATGATCGAGAACGAGCTGGACCGGATCGACATCCTCTACGGCTTCGGCGTACGCCAGATGGGCATCGCGTACAGCCAGGCGAACATGCTCGGTTCCGGCCTCTCCGAGGACCGCGACGGCGGGCTGACGCACTTCGGCCGGCGTGCGGTGGACCGGATGAACAAGCTCGGCATCGCCATCGACATCTCGCACTCCGGCGACCAGACGTCGCTGGACGTGATCGAGGCCAGCCGGGTGCCGGTGTTCATCACCCACGCCGGTGCCCGCTCGGTCTGGAACACCCCCCGGATGAAGCCGGACGAGGTGATCCGGGCCTGTGCCGAGCGGGGTGGAGTGATCGGCATCGAGGCCGCTCCGCACACCACCCTCTCGGGCGACCACCCGCACCACTCGATCGAGTCGGTGATGGACCACTTCACCTACTGCGTGGAGTTGGTCGGCATCGACCACGTCGCGTTCGGCCCGGACACCAACTTCGGTGACCACGTCGGACTGCACGACAGCTTTACCCAGCACCTGGCGATCGGAAAGGCCCACGGCGTGGTGGACCACCCCCGGGTTCCGTACGTGAGTGGCATGGAGAACCCGGCGGAGTGCTTCAGCAACATCGTCGGGTGGTTGGTCACGCACGGCTACTCCGACGAGGAGATCGCCAAGGTCATCGGCGGCAACATCATCCGGGTTCTTCAGGAGGTTTGGTGAACAAGACAGTCAAGGGTCGGTGGCGGCTCGCTGTCGCGCTCGGCATGGCGGCCACGCTCGGTGTCTCCGGCTGCGGCCTGAACGAGGAGACGTCCTCCTCCGGCGGTTCGTCGTCGGATTCGGTGCTGCGGATCGGCACCACCACCGACGTGAGCAACTTCAACCCGCTCCAGTCGCTGAGCAAGACGGACTCGTGGATCCTCAACGCGATGTACCCGCACCTGCTGCGGATCGACGAGAACGCGAAGAAGTCGCCGGAGCTGGCCAAGGAGTACCGCTACGAGGACGACGGCAAGACCGCCGTCTTCGTGCTGCGCGACGACTTCAAGTGGACCGACGGCAAGCCGGTGGTCGCCGAGGACGTGAAGTTCTCCGCCGAGTCGATCATGAAGTACAAGCTCGGCAACGTCGCGGCGAAGCTGACCTGGGTCGAGTCGGTCGAGGCGCCGGACGCCACCACCGTCAAGTTCAAGCTCTCCCAGCCGTACGCGCCGTTCGCCGAGGGCGTCGGCTTCTGGATGTCGGTCGTGCCGAAGCACATCTTCGAGCCGGCCGGTGACCTGTCCAAGTACGCCAACGACTCCAACTGGGTCGGCGCCGGGCCGTTCGTCCTGGACAGCATCACCAAGGGCCAGCGCTACGTCATGAAGCGCAACGAGCACTACCCGCTCGCGCCGGGTGGCAAGGCCGCGGTGAGCCAGGTCGAGTACCGGGTCTACCCGGACGTGAACACCATGATGCTGGCGCTGCGCAACGGTGACATCGACATGATGGGTACCCCGGTGCCGGTCTCGGCGGCGAAGACCTTCGAGAACGACGACAAGATCAAGCTGAAGAAGGTCGGCGCCCTCGGCTTCGCGCACCTGACCTACAACATGAAGAACAAGTACCTCGCCGACCAGGACGTCCGGCAGGCGCTGTCGATGGCGGTCGACACCAAGGCGATCATCTCGGCCGTGCTGCAGGGCGACGGCCAGCAGATGGCCGGCCCGATCTCGCCGATCTTCTCCGAGTACGACAACACCGAGCTGCAGCCGTACCCCTTCGACCCGGCGGGCGCCAAGGCCAAGCTGAGCGCGGCCGGCTACAAGGACGCCAACAACGACGGCTTCTTCGACGAGCTGACGTTCGGCGTGGCGTGCGACCAGTCCAACGCCAACATCACCCGGGTCGTGCAGCTGTTCCGGGAGAGCGCGGCGAAGGCCGGCGTGAAGCTGGAGAACGAGTGCGTGGAGCGGAACACCTTCCTCACCCGCACCAAGAACGGCGAGTACGACATCGACGCCTCGCAGTGGGGTGTCTTCGACAACCCGATGGACCAGCTGCGCAGCACCTACCTGTCCAGCAACCCGGGTGGCATCAACTACAACCTGCTCGAGTCGGCGGAGATGGACGCGCTGATCAACGACGCGGCCGGCACCACCGACGCGGAGGCGTTCAAGACCAAGATCAAGAACATTGACAAGGTCGTGCACGAGCAGGCGTACCTGACCCCGCTGTACGTGGAGAACTTCCAGTTCGCCTACAACGCCAGCAAGTTCACCGGCTTCGTCCCGTCGCCGTCGGACCTGCTCGGCATGGTCACCGCGTACTCGCTGGCCCAGGTCACTCCGGTCAAGTAACCCACCCAACCTAGAGGGAGAGGAGGGGTCCCCCGTGGCGCGTTTCGTGCTCAGCCGGGCACTGAAGGCCGTCCTGACCGTGTGGATTGCGATCACTTCGACGTTCTTTCTGCTCCGGCTCCTGCCGGGGGACCCCACGACCCTCATGGTCGAGGGCGACATGACACCGGAGATGCAGGCGGCGCTGCTCAAGACGTACGGACTGGACCGTCCGCTGTGGGAGCAGTACGTGTCGTACCTGCGCGAGCTGGTCCAGGGCAACCTGGGCATCTCGTTCCGTCAGATCCAGCCGGTCACCGACATCATCCTCGACCGGCTGCCCTGGACGTTGCTGCTGGCCGGCAGCGCGTTCGTCCTGACCATCGCCGTCGGTATCCCGATCGGCGTGGCCGCCGCGGTCAACCGCGGCAAGTGGCTCGACCGCGCGTTGCAGGGCTTCGGGATCAGCGCGAACGCGCTGTTCGTGCCGAGCGTCGCGATCCTGCTGCTGGTCTTCTTCGGCGCCCAGCTCGGCTGGTTCCCGATCGGTGGGGCGATCGACCCGGACACCCGGGGCGCGGCGGCCTACCTGAGCCTGGCCCACCACCTGGTGCTGCCGGTGCTCTCGCTGGTCCTGGTGCAGCTCGGCCCGTACGCGCTGACCCTCCGTACCAACATGATCGAAGTCCTCGGCGAGGACTACATCCGCGCCGCGCAGGCGCGTGGTCTCTCGGCCCGGCGCCGGGTGTGGAAGCACGGCCTGCGCAACGCGATCCTGCCGGCACTGACCCTGATGGGCCTGCAACTGGGCACCCTGGTCGGCGGTGCGGTGCTGACCGAGACGGTCTTCGCCTACCCCGGGGTCGGCCGGCTGATCTACGAGGCGGTCGGGCAGCAGGACTACCCGGTGATCCAGGGTGCGTTCATCATGCTCGCCGTCACCGTGGTGATCGCCAACGCCCTGACCGACATGCTCTACGCGGTCCTCAATCCCCGGATCCGGCTGTGAACGCGCGCAGCGTCGCGGCACGTCGCCCGGATCCGTCCGCCGCCACCGAAGGGAGGGTGCCGTGAGTGCCCCCGTGCTGACCGAGCAGGCGCTGCCGCCGGCCCCGGCCGCGCCCAAGCGGTCCTTCCTCTCCGGCTACCTGCGTCAGCCCGTCGTGGCGCTGTCCGTGCTGGTGCTGCTCGTGATGGCGTTGCTGGCGATCTTCGCGCCGCTGATCGCCGACGAGCCCGCCGGCGCCGGCGCGGACGTGCTGCAACCCCCCTCCGGGGCGCACTGGTTCGGCACCGACGACCTCGGGCAGGACATCTTCGCCCAGGTGGTCTGGGGCACCCGGACCAGCATGGTGATCGGCCTGGCCGCGTCACTGCTCGCCATCGTGCTGGGCACCGCGATCGGGCTGGCCGCGGCGTACTTCCGGCCGTTCGACGCGGTCGCCACGGTGATCACCGACGTGATGCTGGCGCTGCCCACCCTGCCGCTGATGATCATGCTGGCGGCGGTGGTGAGCCCGAGCGTCACGACGCTGACCCTGATCATCGGGTTCTTCGCCTGGCCCGAGGTCGCCCGGCTGATCCGGTCGCAGGGCCTGGTGATCAGCGCGATGCCCTACATCGACGGCGCCCGGGTGCTCGGGGCCACCGGCTGGCGGATCGTCACCCGGGAGATCCTGCCCGCCGTCGTCTCGCTGATGGTGGTCAGCGTGCTGCTCACCGCCTCCCGGGCGGTGATCTCCGAGGCGGGCCTGAGCTTCCTCGGCCTCGGCGACCCGGACGCCTGGTCCTGGGGGCGGATCCTGCTCAACGCCCAGCGCAGCGGCACGATCGCGATCGCCTGGTGGCAGACGCTCTTCCCGTCCCTGGCGATCTTGTTCCTGGTGCTGGCGGCGACCCTCGCCGGAACCCGGTTCAACGACACCCGCGACCCCCGTCGCAACGGAGGCTGACCATGCGACTGCCCGAGAGCTTCTACCACAGCGTCCGAAGCCGGCTCGCCGAGGCGCTCGAACAACGTGGTCTGGACGGGTTCCTGGCCACCTCGCCGGCGGAGGTCGCCTTCCTCAGCGGCTTCTTCTACATCGCCACCGAACGTCCGGTGTATCTCTGGCTGCCGCGTGTGGGGGATCCGCTGCTGGTGATCCCGCGCCTCGACGAGGAGTACGCGGCCCAGCAGGGCGTGACGGTCCCGACCGTCACCTACTTCGAGTACCCGGGCGTGGTCACCGCCGAGGAGACGCTCGCCTCGGCGTTGTCCCGCCCGGGTGGCCCGGTCCGCCGCATCGGCGTGGGCGCGGGCCTTTCGGTCGGCACGTTCCGGGCGCTGGCCGGGGCCATCGACGGGGCCACCCTGGAGACCACGGACGCGGTCGCCGAGCTGCGGCTGCGCAAGTTCCCCGAGGAGATCCCGTTTCACGAGGCCGCCGCGCGGATCTGCGACGACATGCTGGCCGCCGGACGGGCCCTGATCGAGGAGGCGCTCGCCGCCGGAGGGCCGCTGCCGCGCGAGGACGAGATCGCCCGGCACGTGATCGGCTACGGCACCGACCGGATGTACGCCGAGTACGACCTGGTCGTCTACACCACCAAGCTGGCCGGCGGGCTGGTCTACGCCGGCCCGAACTCCGCCCTGCCGCACGGCCTGCCGACCCGTCGTCGGCTCCAGCCGGGCGACACCCTGATCCTCTCCCTCGGCGCGGCGGTGGCCAGCCGGTTCGTGGAGAGCGAACGGACGTTCGTCATCGGCGAGCCCAGCGCCGAGCAGGTGCGCTACTACGAGGCCGACCAGGAGGCCCAGGAGGTGGGCACCCAGGCGATGGTCGCCGGGCGTACCTGCGCCGAGGTCAACCGGATCTGCCTGGACGTACTGCGGGAACGAGGGCTGGGCGACTACATCCGGCACCGGCAGGGCCACGGCATCGGCTTGCAGAACCACGAGGCGCCGTGGGTCGCCGACGGCGACGACACGGTCCTCGCCCCCGGGATGCTGCTGTCCAGCGAGCCAGGCGTCTACGTGCCCGGCCACGCCGGCTACCGCATCTCCGACACGGTCCTGGTGCAGGACGACGGCCCGCGCCGGCTCACCCGGTACCCGCGTGACCTGGCATCCAACATCATCGAGGGGATCCGATGAGAATCAACGGAGCGGAACTGGTCGTCGAGGCGTTCGGCCCGATCGACGGCCCGGCCATGATCGTGCACCACGGTGCCCCGGGCCTCGGTTCCCGCCAGGAGCCGAAGCGCTCGTTCGGCCCGTTCGCCGACCGGATGCGGGTCATCGTCTTCGACGCCCGCGGCTCCGGCGAGTCCAGCGACGACGGACCGTTCACCCACGAGCAGTGGGTGGCCGACGTGGACGCCATCCGCGCGCACTTCGGCTACGAGACCATCGTCATGGCCGGCGGTTCGTACGGCGGGTTCATCGCCATGGAGTACGCCATCGCCCACCCGGACCGGGTCTCCGCGCTGGTGCTGCGGGACACCGCCGCGGACACCGCGCACGACCACCTGGCGGTGGAGCGGGCCCGCAACACCGACCGTTCGGTGATCCCGGAGTGGGTCATCGAACGGATCGGCACCGGCCGGTTCGAGAGCAACGAGCAGTTGCGCGAGTACTGGCGAGCGATCCTGCCGCTCTACGACCACCAGCACGATCCGGCCAAGGACGAGGCGCGGCTGGCCGCCACCCGGTTCCACTACCGCACCCACAACGCCGCCTTCGGGCAGAACATGCCGCGCTACGACCTGAAGCCGAAGCTGCCGTCGATCACGTGCCCGACCCTGGTGACTGTGGGCCGGCACGACTGGCGTACCCCGGTGGCCGCCTCGCAGGTCATCGCGGACCTGGTGCCCCGTGGCGAGCTGGTGGTCTTCGAGTCCTCCGGCCACTCGCCGCAGCTGGAGGAGCCGGAGCGGTTCCAGCAGGTGGTGCGGGACTTCCTCAGCCGGGCCGGAGTGCTCCGATGAGCCTGCTGGAGATCGCCGACCTGCGGGTCGCGTTCCCGGGCCCGACCGGCCCGGTGAACGCGGTGAACGGGGTGTCGCTGCGTGTCGAGTCGGGCCAGACCCTTGCCATCCTCGGTGAGTCCGGCTCCGGCAAGAGCGTCACCGCGCAGGCGGTGACGGGCATCCTCGACGTGCCACCGGCGACGGTCACCGGCTCGGTCCAGCTGCGGGGCCGGGAACTGCTGACCCTGCCCCGCAAGCAGCGGGAGCGGGTCAGTGGCGAAGAGATCGGGATGGTCTTCCAGGACGCGATGGCCGCGCTCAACCCGGTCTTCACCGTCGGACACCAGATCGTGGAGGTGCTGCGGGTCCGGCGGGGCATGTCCCGGGCCGACGCCCGCCGCCGCGCCGTCGAACTGGTCGACCGGGTGCGGATCCCGGCGGCCAAGGACCGGATCCGGGACTATCCGCACCAGTTCTCCGGGGGCATGCGCCAGCGCATCATGATCGCGTTGGCCATCGCCCTGGAACCGGACCTGCTGATCGCGGACGAGCCCACCACCGCGCTGGACGTGACGGTGCAGGCCCAGGTGATGGAGTTGCTCGCGGAGATCCAGCGGGACAGCGGAATGGGCCTGCTCCTGATCACTCACGACCTGGGCGTGGTCGCCGAGGTCGCCGACGACGTGGCGGTGATGTACGCCGGCCGGATCGTCGAACGAGGCACCGTCGAGCAGATCTTCGCCGGCCCGGCGCACCCCTACACCGAAGGGCTGCTCAACTCGATGCCCCGGGTGGACCGGCGCGACGAGCAGCTCTACGCGATTCCCGGCGCTCCGCCCAACCCGGCTCGGCTTCCCACCGGCTGCCCGTTCCACCTGCGTTGCCCCCGGGCCACCGACGAGTGCCGGGTCGTCCTGCCGCCGCTGCTGGCGCTGCCGGCCGACCGCGCCAGCGCCTGTCACCACCACGAGGAGGTGCTCGATGCCACCCGGCGATGAGGTCGTGCTGCGGGTCGAGAACCTGGTCAAGCACTTCCCGGTAAAGGGACGGGTCCCGTTCACCTCCGGTGGCGTGGTCAAGGCCGTCGACGGTGTCTCCTTCGACCTGCGCCGGGGCGAGACACTCGGCGTGGTGGGCGAGTCCGGCTGCGGCAAGAGCACGCTGGCGCGCATGCTCGTCGGGCTGGAGCAGCCCACCTCCGGCGAGGTGCGCTTCGGCACGTCAGTGGTGCACCAGGCCAGGGGGCGGGAGCTGCGGGCCCTGCGCCGGCGGATCCAGATCGTGCTCCAGGACCCGTACACCTCGCTGAACCCCCGCCGCACGATCCGGGAGATCCTGCTCCAGCCGTTCGAGATCCATCCCGACGTGCTGGACCGCCGGCGCCGGGTCGAGCGGATCAAGGAGCTGCTCGACCTGGTCGGTCTCGACCCCGGCCTGCACCTGGACCGCTACCCGCACCAGTTCTCCGGCGGGCAGCGTCAGCGCATCGGCATCGCCCGGGCGCTCGCGCTTAACCCCGACGTCATCGTCTGCGACGAGCCCGTCTCCGCACTGGACGTGTCGGTCCAGGCGCAGGTGGTCAACCTCCTGGAGCGGCTCCAGGAGGAACTCGGCGTCGCGTACGTCTTCATCGCCCACGACCTGTCCGTGGTGCGCCACATCTCCGACCGGGTCGCCGTGATGTACCTGGGCAAGCTCGTGGAGACCGGCCCGGAGGCCAACCTCTACGAGTCGCCCCGGCACCCGTACACCCGGGCGCTGCTGTCGGCCGTGCCGGTGCCGGACCCGGCCGGCCGGCGGCAGCGGCAGCGCATCCTGCTGGCCGGCGACCCGCCCAGCCCGGTCGACCCACCCTCCGGCTGCCGTTTCCGGACCCGCTGCTGGCAGGCGACCGACACCTGTGCCAGCACCGAGCCGCCGCTGGCCGCCGGGCCGCATCCGGTTGCCTGCCACTTCCCGCTGGCCGCGTGACGGCCGGCGATCGCCCAAAGGAGAAGCGTCTTGCTGCAAGAACCCGCCCCCCGGTACAAGGGTCACAGGTCGTACTCGTACCTGGAGCCGCACTCGGACTACCGGGTGTTCACGTTGGCCGAGGAGATCGGCCGGGTGCCGGAGCACGACCTCGGCCTGACCGACGCCCAGCGGGCGCGGGTGACGCGGCTGCTCACCGAGCACGCGGCCATCTCGCTGCACGAGCATCCGGTGGTCCTGCCCGCCGACGTCAGTGAGCTGCGGGCCTACAACCGCACCGCCCGCCAGCGCACCGGGTACGAGGGGCTGGCGCGCTCGGGCCTGACCGCCGTCTTCGACAACTTCATGGCCGGCGCCTCCTGTGTGACGAGCGAGAACGGTTGGAAGTGGAACGACCTCGTCTACGCCCTCGGGATGCGGATGAGCGACCTCTACAAGCAGGACCACGTCTTCCTGGCCACGTCCCTGGACGACATCCACGCCGCGAAGCGGGACGGCCGGCTGGCCCTGGTGGCCGGCCTGGAGTGCAGCAGTCCGATCGAGAACGAGCTGGACCGGATCGACATCCTCTACGGCTTCGGCGTACGCCAGCTCGGTATCGCGTACAGCCAGGCGAACATGCTGGGCGGGGGCCTGTCGGAGAAGCACGACGGCGGGCTGACGCACTTCGGCCGGCGTGCGGTGGACCGGATGAACAAGCTCGGCATCGCCATCGACATCTCGCACTCCGGCGACCAGACCTGCCTGGATGTGATCGAGGCCAGCCGGGTGCCGGTGTTCATCACCCACGCCGGTGCCCGCTCGGTCTGGGACACCTCCCGGATGAAGCCGGACGAGGTGATCCGGGCCTGTGCCGAGCGGGGTGGCGTGATCGGCATCGAGGCCGCCCCGCACACCACGCTCTCGCAGGCGCACCAGCACCATTCGATCGAGTCGGTGATGGACCACTTCACCTACTGCGTCGACCTGGTCGGCATCGACCACGTCACGTTCGGCCCGGACACCATGTTCGGCGACCACGTGGGGGTGCACGACACCTACGCCGGCAACTACGCCCACGACGCCGGCAACCGTCCGCAGCACCCGCGGGTGGAGTACGTGTCCGGGCTGGAGAATCCGGGCGAGGCGTTCGGCAACATCGTGGGCTGGCTGGTGGCGCACGACTACTCCGACGACGAGATCGCCAAGGTGATCGGCGGCAACACGATCCGGGTGCTGGAGCAGGTCTGGTGACGCCGTCCCGGGTGATCGGCTGAGCGCACGCGGACGAACTACACTCCGTACGCCGACGCGGCGGCGGGCAGTGATGAGGTGAGGGCGGATGGCTCGGCGGGAGACCGCGCTACAGGCGGCGCACGGCCGGCTACGGCAGCTGATCGGCAGCGAGTTCCGGTCGGGGGAGAAGCTGCCCAACGAGCGGGACCTGGCCGAGCGTCTGGAGGTCAGTCGCGCGACCGTACGCGAGGTGCTGGGGCAGCTCGTCGCCGAGGGGGTGGTCACCCGGACCTGGGGGATCGGCACCTTCGTGCACGACGACGCCGAACGGGTGCCGGTGTCCATCGGGGACGTCACCGCGCTGCGGGACCGGATCACCGCCTCGGGCCACCGTCCGACGCTTCAGGACGCGGCGGTCAGCCGGGCGAAGTGCCCGGCCGACTGCGCCCGCGTCCTCGGCCTGGAGCCGGACTCGCCGGTGTGGCGGGTCGACCGGCTCTTCGCCGTGGACGGGGTACCGGCGGCCTGGATCCGTGATCACCTGCCGCTGCGCTTCGACGGCCGCGACCTCGACCCGTCCGGGTTGCTCAGCATCGACCTGGACATGTTCGAGTTCCTGGCCAGCGCGACCGGCATGCCGGTGCGGCGGGCGGAGATCGAACTCTCCGCGGTGCTCGCCGACGAGGAGGCCACCGAGCGGCTCGGCGTGGCGATCGGACACCCACTGGTCACCGCGACCCAGGTCGGCTACGGGACGGGCGGCGCGCCGCTGTTCCACGGCCACATCACGGTTCGCACCGACGTGTTGACCCTGCGGATCAGTCGCGGCGGGGAGCCGGAACCGGCCTCGCCGGCCGAGTAGACGGCGGCCCCGCGACCTCTCGGGTCGCGGGGCCGCCCCCGGCGCCGTGGGAAGGAACGCCGGAGTGTGGAGTGCCGGTCAGGCGAGTGTGCAGGGTGCGCCGTTGAGGCTGAACGAGCCGGGCCGGGCGGTGTTGCCGGTGTGCGTGGCCTGGAAGCCGATGGTGGTCGAGCCGCCGGCCGGGATGGCCGCGTTGTAGGAGACGTTGCGCGCCGTCACCTGGCCCGAGGAGGGGGAGTACGAGGCGTTCCAGCCGGAGGTGATGGTCTGGCCGCCGGGCAGCGTGAACGCCAGCGACCAGCCGTTCACCGCGGTCGAGCCGGTGTTGCTGATGGTGATGTTCTCGGTCAGGCCGTTGTTCCAGGCGTTCAGCTCGATCCGCACCGAGCAGGCACCGGTGCCGGGCGGGGGCGTGGTCGGGCCCGGCGGAGGTGTGGTCGGGCCGGGCGGCGGCGTGGTCGGGCCCGGCGGCGGCGTGGTCGGGCCCGGCGGGGGCGTGGTCGGCCCGGGCGTGCTGGTCAGGCCGAAGAAGGCGATCGCCGCCGCGGCCATGCCGGACGACGGCAGGCTGTGCCCGGCGCCCTGAATGCTGTACGCCTCGACCTGCACGGTGCCGGTGGAGTCGGCGTAGCGCCGCCGGTTCCAGCCGGACTGCGGGGTGTCGGTGGAGGTGGGGTTCTGGCTGAGCCCGAACACGTTCGTCCACTGCTCGATCGTCTCCTGGAGCAGCGAGTACGGCACCAGCGTGTCGTTGGTGCCGTGCCACAACTGCACCCGGGGGCGGGGGCCGGTGTAGCCGGGGTACGCCTGGCGGACCGCGTCACCCCACTGCTGCGGGGTGCGGTTCATGTTCCCGCCGGTGCACTGGCTGGAGCCGGGCGGATAGTCGGCGGCGCCGGCGAAGCAGTTGAACGGCACGCCCATGAACGCCGCACCGGCCTTGAAGACGTCCGGGTAGAGCGCCAGCATGTGGTTGGTCATCATGCCGCCGGACGAGCTGCCGGTGGCGTACACCCGGTCCGGGTCGGCGCCGTACTGCTGCTGGACGTAGCGGACCATCGAGATGAGCGACACCGGGTCGCTGCCGCCGCCGCGCCGCTTGGCCGCGTCGGACCAGGTGTCGAAGCAGTTGCCGAAGCCGGCCTGCTGGGTCGCGCTGGGGTAGATGACGATGAAGCCGTACCGGTCGGCCAGTCCGGCGAACTCGCTGCCGGAGTAGAAGCCGGGGCCGGAGCCGCCGCAGCCGTGCATGGCCACCACTGTGGCCGGCCGGGCCGGGCGGGCGTCCGGCACGTAGACGTGCATGCGCATCCGGCCGGGGTTGTCGCCGAAGCTGGTCACCTCGGTCAGCGACGCCGCGTACGCGGGTTGGACGGTGGGGATCACCAGGCCGGCCGCCGCCAGCGACGCGGCCAGGGCCACCACCATCTTGGCTCTGATTCTCACGGAATCTCCTTCGATCGCCCTGTGCGGGCGGTGACGGGCGGGTGCGCGCCGCGTCGGCGGCCCGGACCGCCGCGGTGTCGCGTCTCGCCCACTGACGTGTCTCGCCCGGCCTGGCTCCGTCGTGTGGCACATAGTGTTCCCGTCGGGCGCTGAAGTGTCAATCGATGTGCTCCGATGAGCTGCGGCGGCGTTCGTCTACAGTCGGTGCACCGTCCCTGAGCCGAGCCGGAGCGCGTGTGGCAAACCCGTTCGACATCGAGGAGATCTACCCGGACGAGGGGCCCGCCGCGCGGCTGCCCCGGCGGCAGGCCGGCACCTCGCCGCAGAGCGTCGCGGTGACCCTGCTCGCCGACTACACGCTGCGCACCCGCGCCGACCTGCCGTCCGCGGCGATCGTCGCCCTGCTCGGCGAGGCCGGGGTGACGAGCGCCGGGGCGCGTACCGCGATCAGCCGGCTGGCCCGCCGGGGGGTGCTCGAGGGCAGCCGGCGGGGCCGCAACAGCTTCTACCGGCTCAGCCGCTCCGCCGCCGAGTACCTGTCCGCCGGCGGGAACTGGATCATCGCCTCCACGGCCGACGTCCAGACGTGGGACGGATGCTGGACCGTCGTCGCCTTCTCGCTGCCGCAGGACCACGGGACGCAACGCCGGGCGCTGCGGGGCCAGTTGCGCTGGCTCGGCTTCGCTCCGCTCTACGACGGGCTGTGGATCTCGCCGTACGAGCTGACCGCGCCCGCCCGGGCCCGGCTCGCCCCGCTCGCCCTCGGCGCGGTCACGGTGTTCCGGGGACGGCAGGACGCGCTGGACGCGATCGGTCAGCGCGCCCCCGTGGACGCCTGGGACGTCGACGCGATCAGCGGACAGTACGAGGCCTTCCTGCGCCGGTGGACCCCGATGGTGTCGCGGCTCGGCACCGTCGACGGCGCCGCGGCCGTACGGGCCCGGACCGAGGTGATGGACACGTACCGGCGGTTCCCCACGCTCGACCCGCGGCTGCCGCTGGAACTGCTCCCGGCCGGGTGGCCGCGCCGGGCGGCCCGGGACGTGTTCGCGGCCGTCTACGACGGACTGGCCGAGGCCGCCGAGACGCACGTCCGGGCGGTCGTCGCGCGGTTCGCCGAGCCGGTGCCGCCGGGCATCCGGGCGCACACCACCGCCGACATGCTCGCCGGCATTCGCGAGGAGCGGCCGTGCGCGTGACCATCTCCCTCGACGAACTGCTCGGTGACGAGGTACGGCGTGACCCGTACCCGTTCTACGCCCGGCTGCACGAGGCGGGGGAGGCGGTCGCGCTGCGGCCCGCCGACCCGCACGCGCTCGTCGTGCACGGGTACGACGCGGTCAACCGGGTGCTGCGCGACCCGGTCTTCCGGGTGCTCGGCGCCGAGTACCTGGACCGGACCGGCGTGCGCTGGCGCGAGCACCAGGTGATCCGGATCCTCCAGTCGTCGATGCTCAACGCCGCCGAGGGCGACCACCTCCGGATCCGGCACCTGTTCTCCCAGGCGCTCACCCCGCGCCGGGTCGCCGCGCTGGAACCGGCCATCGGGCGCATCGCCGACGACCTGCTCGACGGGCTCGCCGCCGAGGGCGCGGACGGCCGGACGGTCGACTTCATGGCGCGCTTCGCGCTCCGGCTGCCCAGTGACGTCATCGGTGAGCTGCTGGGCGTGCCGCGGGCGGACCGGGAGTGGTTCCCGTCCCGGGTCCGCGCGTTCGACGCGGTGCTGGAGATCGGCCGCCGGTCCATGCGCGAGGTCCGGGCCGCCAACGTGGCGGCGGCGGAGCTGACCGCGTACTTCACCGACCTGGTCGCCGCGCGCCGGGCGGCGCCGCGCGACGACTTCGTCTCGGCGCTGCTGCGCGGCCTGGACGACGAACCCGGCCGGCTGACCTCCGACGAACTGCTGGCCAACCTCATCATCATGTACAACGCCGGGTTCCGGACCACCGCGAACCTGCTCGGCAACGGGCTGGTGCTGCTCACCGAGCGGCCGGACGCCCGGGACGCGCTGCGCGCCGATCCGTCGCTGGCCGCGTCGTACGTCGAGGAGATCCTGCGATACGAGCCGCCGGTGCACTTCGCGGTCCGCTACGCCGCCGTGGACACCGAGGTCGCCGGTCTGCCGGTGCCGGCCGGCCGGACCGTGGTGGTGCTGACCGGCGCCGCGAACCGAGATCCGCGCCGCTTCCCCGACCCGGACCGCTTCGACCCGTCCCGCGCCGACAACCGGCACCTGGCGTTCAGCGCCGGGCCGCACTACTGCTTCGGGGCGACGCTGGCCCGCGCCGAGGGGCGGCTGGTGCTGCCCCGGCTGCTGGACCGCTTCCCGGCGCTGACCGCCGAGCCCGGCCCGCGCCGCGCGCTGATGCTGCGCGGGTACGACCGGCTTCCGGTACGGCTGACCGACCGGGCACCTTGCCAAACCAAGCCGATCGAGTAAGGTCGATGCTACGCGGAGTGTCCGCTCCGCGCCTCACAGGTTCCGTCGAGCAGGTCGAGCGCGCCGCCAGGACACCGTGGAAGGGAAACACCGGACATGACCGACGAGATCCGCGCGTTCCTCCTCGCCGCACTCACCGAGATGAAGTACGACGTCTCCGACGTCGACGACGACACCGTCTTCGGCCCGGCCGGGCTCGACGTGGACTCCCTCGGCCTGGCCGAGCTGGCCGTACGCGTGGAGGACCGGTTCGGGGTCGCCTTCGACGACGACGAGGCGGAGGACCTCGCCATGATGACCGTCGGCGAGTTCAGCCGGACGGTGGCGGCGCGCATCGCACCGGCCTCGGCGCACTGACCGATGTCGGGGCACGGCACCCGGCCGCGCGGCGTCCCGGCGCCCACGCCGGCGCGGCGGGTCCGGTGAGCGTGCGCGAACCGGTCACCGTCACCGGGATCGGACTGGTCAGCCCGGTCGGCGCGACCGCCGCCGAGGTGTTCGACGCGGTCTGCGACGGCCGGTCCGGGCTCACCCGGCCGCCGGCCGGCCATCCGCTGCACGGCGTCGTCGACGTCGCCGCGTTCGCTCCGGCGATCGACCCGGCGAGCGTGCTGCCCGGCCCGGAGTCCCGCGTCGTGGACCGGTCGATCGTGATGGTGCTGCGCGCCGCCGAGGACGCGCTCGCCGACGCCGGGCTGCGGATCGGCCGGGACGTCGATCCGTACCGGGTGGCGGTCGTCGTCTCCGGCGTCGGCGGTCTGTCCACGCTGGAGGAGCAGGTGCTCGCCCGCGCCGGGCGGGGCCGGTTCGGGGTCAGCCCGTACATGCTGCCCGGCACGCTGCCGAACATGGGCGCGGCCCGCATCGCGATCAAGTTCGGCATCCACGGCTACACGTCGTCGATCGGCACGGCGTGCGCGGCCGGGGCGCAGTCGATCGGCGAGGCGCTGCGCATCCTGCGCGCCGGCGAGGCGGACGTGGTGCTCGCCGGGTGCGCCGAGGCGCCGCTGTTCCCGACGTTCGCCGACGCGTTCGGCAACGCCCGCGCGCTGGCCCGCGGCTGGGCCGACCCGGCCGCCGCGAGCCGCCCCTTCGACAGGCGCCGCAACGGGCTCGTCCTCGGCGAGGGCGCCGGGGTGTTCGTGCTGGAACGTGCCGCGCACGCCGCCGCGCGGGGCGCCCACCGGCATGCCGACGTGCTCGGCTGGGGCGCCACGAACGACGCCCACCACCCGACCACGCCGCGCCCCGACGGCGCCGGCGCGGCCCGCTGCATGCGGATGGCCGTCCGCGACGCCGGGCTGGTGCCCGGCGACATCGGGTACGTCAACGCGCACGGCACCAGCACCCGGGCCGGGGACGCCGCCGAGCTGGCCGCGCTCGCCGAGGTGTACGGCGCCGCCCCGCCGCCGCTGAGTTCGACGAAGGGCGTGACCGGGCACATGCTCGGGGTCTCCGGCGTGATCGAGGCGGCGATCGCGGTCGAGGCGCTGCGTCGCGGCCTGCTGCCGCCGACCCACAACCTGGACGACCCGGAGCGCGACGGCGAGGTCGACCACATCCGCGAGAAGGCGCGGGCGGTGGCGGTGGACGCGGTGCTGTCCAACTCGTTCGGCTTCGGCGGCCACAACGTGAGCCTCGTGCTGGCCCGCCCCGCCTGAGCGGCCGGCCCGCCCGCCCGGCCGGGATCTCAGCGGAGCGTGATCACGGTCGCTGCGTCGGACGCGGCGACGGCGACGGTGAAGTGCGGGCGCAGCATCTCGGCCACGTAGTCGAGGTCGGCGACCAGCGGCACCGGCAGCAGGGCGCGCTGGTCCGGGCCGGTCCGGGTGGCGACCAGCTCGATCCGGTCGGCCTTGAGCAGCCCTCGGGTGAGGAACGCGGGCAGGTCCTCGGGGAGCAGGCACCGCCACATGTCGACGTTGACGATCAGGTCCAGCGCACCGGCCTTGAACTGCTGGAGCACGGTGCCGAGCAGGTGGGAGTTCGTCTCGCCGACCGGCGCGTCGTGGTCGTACGTGTGCGACCCGGCGCCCAGGTCCAGTGCGGACACGCCGTTGCCGACGACCAGCGCCGCGCTCGCCGCCAGTTCCTCGCGCAACGACGCGGGCAGCACGTCCGGCCGGCCCAGCCCACCGGCCCGGTACGCCTCGATGGCCTGGCCGTAGAGCCGGATCCGGCCCAGGTGCCGGCCGAACGTGTTGAGCCCGTACAGCACCTCGACGTCGTAGCGCAGGTGCTTGCGCAGCAGGTACTTCATGTTGTCCATCGAGGCGAGCCCGTTCGACGTCCTGCGGAAGTGCGGCAGGTGGTACGAGAGCGCGTCGACGTCCAGCCGGAACAGCTCCGGCGGCGCGCCGTGCAGGTGGAACACCCGGTAGAAGAAGTCGAGGTCCTCGAAGCCCCACTTGACCATCGCCTCGTCGAAGCCGCCGACCCGCCGGAACGACTCGTGGTCCACCGAGGCGTTGTGGGTCAGGCCAAGCACCCAGGGCGCGCTCGGGAAGTCGTCCGTCCGCTGGGGGAGGGCGATGTCCTCCAGCCGCGGGTCGCCGCGTTCGGCGTCGAGCATCGCCGGGGCGACCGGTTCACCCCGGCGCAGCGCGTCCGCGCCGGCCCAGTCCAGGTCGTACCGCTGCCCGAGCAGCACCCCGGGCCGCCCGGCGCGCCCGGCGTGGAAGTCGCGGTGCCGCTTCAGCAGCCCGGGATGGGCCACCGTGTCGGCGTCCAGGAACATCAGCGTGTCCGCGCGGGCCCGGGCCGCCGCCGCGTTGCGGTTGGTGCTGCGGCCCCGGTTCCGCTCGCTGCGGACGTAGTCGATCCGCAGGCGGTCCCGGTAGGCGTCCACCACCGGGCCCAGCGCCACGGCCGAGCCGTCGTCACCGACGATCACCTCGAAGTCGCCGGGCGGCAGCGTCTGCCGGGTCAGCGACCGCAGCGTCGCGTCGAGCGCGGAGCCGTTCTCGTGCGCGGGCACCACCACACTCAGGCCGGGCCGGTCCACGTCTCGGCCTGCTCAGCGCGGGGTGGAGTTGGCGGTGATGTAGTCGGCCAGGTCGCCGAGCGTGGCCATCCGATCCTCGTCGAGTTCCTCGACGTCGATCTGGATCTCCAGCTCGTCCTCCAGCGACAGCAGCAGTTCCAGGCCGAGCGAGGAGCTGAGGCCGAGGTCGTCCATCAGCTGGGTCTGCTCGGTGACCGGCGCGTCCGGCCGGAGCATGCGGGTCAGCAGGACGGTCAGGCGGTCGACGACCTGGTCACGGGGCGGCGCGTCGGCCGGCGCGTCGTGTTCTAGCACCGGGCGTCCCACGAGTCGATCATGCGCGTCGGCATGGAGTCATCAGAGCAGGGGACATCGGCAGGTGTCAACGGGTGCGGCGATCGTCACCGATCGTGACGGAGGCCGGTGTGGCACTCGACGTCGTACGGCCGGTCGCCGGCGAGCGCGACCGCCACCGCGTACCCGGCGGGTGTGGGCAGGTCGGCGAGCCGGTGCGGGCCGGTCGGCTCGACGCACTCGACCACGTCGACCCGGTGCACCGGCACGGCGAGGTTGGGCCACAGCCGGCCCCCGGCCGCCTTGACCGCGGCCTCCTTGCGCGCCCACAGCCGGGTGAACCGCAGCGCCCGGCCGTCCGGGTCCGGTCCGGCGGCGACGTGCCGGGCCTCCCGCGGGTCGAAGAAGCGCGCGGACGCCGACACCGGGTCACCGCCCGGCGCGACGTGCTGGATGTCCACCCCGACCGGGCGGCCCTCGCTGAGCGCGACCGCCACCAGGTCGCCGGAGTACGACAGGCTCGTGTGCAGGCCGCTCCACCGGCCGGTCAGCGCCGGTTTGCCGTACCGGCCGCGGCGCCAGGTGAGCGCCGCCGGTGGCGCGCCGGTGGCCCGCCCGGCGAGGACGCGCAGCGCGCCGTGCGCCACGGTGAACCGGTCCCGCAGCGCCCCGGCGCCGAGCCGCGCGGCCCGGTCCCGCTCGTCCGCGTCGAGCACCGCCCGGTACCGGGCCAGCTCGTCCGCCGGCACCGCGGCCGCGACGATCCAGACCCGGACGGCGTCCCGCATGGACGGCAGCGTAACCCTGCGCCGTCACGTTGACACACACCGATGCGCGTTGCTCTGATGAGCGGGTGTTAGCGCAGACGGTCCAGGCCCAGGTTCCCGTGGCGTTCGCCGGGCCGGGCGCCGGCACCGCGCCCCTGACCTGGGGGCAGAAGGCCATCATGCAGGACATGCGGGAGACCGGCTGGACGCACAACGTCAGCGGCGCCCACCCGATGCCCGCCGGTGTCACGATCGAGCAGGTGGCGGCCGAGTTCGCCGCGCTGATGGCCCGGCACCCGGCGCTGCGGATGCGGCTCGGCGCGGGCGACGGCGGCGGCCCGTGCCAGGTCGTGTCGGCGAGCGGCGAGACGGTCCTGGACGTGATGGACGTGCCCGACGACGCGGACCCGGCCGACGTGGCCGCTTTCGCCTACGACCTGGGCCACGCCCGCCTGCTCAGCCACTACGACCTCTACCGGGACTGGTCGGTGAAGATGGCGGTGATCCGGCACCGCGGCGCGCTGGTGCACCGGGTGCTGACGATCGACCACCTCGTGGTCGACGGCACCGCCACGTCCCTCATCCTGGCCGACCTCGGCCTGGCCGGCCGGCCGGTCCGCCGGGTAGCCGACCCGCGTACCGTGCAGATCCTCGAACTGGGCCGGCGGGAGGAGACGCCGCCGCTGCGCCGGCTCAGCGACCGGGCCGTGCGTCACTGGGCCGAACACCTGCGGGACGTCCCGCCGCTGACGTTCGGCGAGCCGGCGGCCGGTGGGCGCCGGGGCCACCGGTACTGGCACGGCCGGTTCAGCTCGCCCGCGGCGTACCTGGCGGTGCGGGCCATCGCGGCGCGGACCCGCACGGACACCTCGCGCGTGCTGCTCGCGGTCATCGCGATCGCGATCGGCCGGGCCACCGGCGTCAGCCCGCTCACCGCCAAGCTCATCGTCGGCAACCGGTTCCGGCCGGGCTTCGCCGAGGCCATCGCCCCGCTCAGCCAGAACGGCGTGCTGCGCGTCGACACCGCGGACACCACTGTGGACGAGGTGGTGGCGCGGGCCCGACGGGCCGCCGTCTCCGCCGGGAAGTACGCCTACTACGACCCGGCACAGCTCGCCGAGGTCTCGGACCGGCTGGACGCCGAACGCGGGTACCCGGCCCGGATCAGCTGCCGGATCAACGACCGGCGGGTGACCACCCGGCAGGCGGCCGACGGCGGGCTGCACGACGACCCGGTGACCGCCGAGCGGATCCGCCGCCGGGCCGACGAGACGTTCCTGGTCTGGGACGGCCCGCTGGACCACCTGCCCGAGCAGGTCTTCATCACCGTCGAGGACCAGCCCGAGACGGTCCACCTCCAGGTCATCTTCGACTTCGGCTGCTTCACCGAGGAGCAGGCGGAACGGCTGCTGCGCGGCGTGGAGGAGGTGGCGGTGGAGGCGGCGCTCGACCCCGCCGCGCCGACCCGGGTCGTCCCCGGATCGGCGGGCGGCTGACCGGCCACCCCTCCGGTCACGCGTCCCAGGTCACCGGCAGCGACTCCAGGCTGCGCACCACCAGCCCCGGCCGGAACCGCAGCTCCGCCTCGTCGACGGCGAGCCGCAGCCCTGGCAGCCTTCGCAGCAGCGCGCCCAGCGCCTCCTGCAACTCCATCCGGGCCAGCGCCGCGCCCAGGCAGTGGTGCGGGCCGGCGCCGAACGCCAGGTGCGGATTGTGCACGCGGCCCAGGTCGAGCGTGTCCGCGCCCGGGAACACAGTGGCGTCCCGGTTGGCCGACGCGATCGCCGGCAGCACCGCGGCGCCGGCCGGCAGGCGTACGCCGCCCAGCTCCACCTCCTCGGTCGTGACCCGGGGCAGCAGCACCCCGTTGTCGCCGAGCTGGATGAAGCGGGACAGCTCCTCGACCGCCCGGGCCACCGCCACCGGATCGTCGCCGCGCAGCCCGGCGAGCTGCTCGGGATGACGGGCCAGCACCAGCAGGAACAGGTTGAGCTGGTTGGTGGTGGTCTCGTGCCCGCCCACGAAGATTCCGGCGGTGACCGACACCAGCTCCCGTTCGGTCAGGTCGTCGTGGTCGTCCCAGACCTTGATGAGCGCGCTCATCAGGTCGTCGCCGGGCTCGCGCCGCCGCAGGTCGATCAGCTCGCGGAACGCCTCCAGCGCCGCCCGCGGCGCGTCCGGGTCGGCGTCCCAGTCGCCGACGAGCGCGTCCGACCACCGGCGTACCCGCTCCCGGTCCCGCTCCGGGATGCCGAACAGCGTGCTGATCACGGAGATCGGCAGGGGACCGGAGACGTGCGTGATCAGGTCGGCCGGCGGCCCGGCCGCCTCCAGGTCGTCGATCATCCGGTCGACCAGCGCCGCGACCGTCGGGCGCAGCTCCTCCACCCGGCGGACGGTGAACGCGTGCGAGACGGCGCGGCGCATCGTGGTGTGCCGCGGCGGGTCCATCCCGATCAGCGAGTCCTCGGCGAGCGAGCCGAGTTCCCGGGTCGGGCGGTTCGGGCCGGCCGCGGCGGCCCGGCTGAACCGCTGGTCGGTGAAGACCCGGCGCACGTCGGCGTGCCGGGTGGCCAGGTACGCGCACGCCCCGTCGGGCAGCTCGATCCGGGCCACCGGGCACGACTCGCGCATCCGGGTGTAGTCCGGCGACGGGTGGTAGATCGTCGGAGCCGGCGCGAGCGGGTACGGGATGGCGGGTGGGTCCTGCGTCATCTGCGACTCCTCAGATCGGGCCGCCCCGGGCCAGGGCGGCGAGCGTCGGCACCAGGCCGGCGGGGGCGGGCATGGCGCGGACCCGGTCACGCATCAGCGCCGCGGCCCGCCGCCGGGGCCCGTCGCCGACCAGGCCGGCGACGTGGTCCCGGACCGCGTCGGCGGTGGCCTGCTCGCCCGCCAGCCACGTGCCGGCGCCGGTGACCGCCAGCCGCCCGGCGTTGAAGTGCTGGTCGCTGACCCGGGGCAGGACGAGCTGCGGCACGCCGTACGCGAGCGCGGTCATGGTGGTGCCGGCCCCGCCCTGCTGCACGAGAGCGGCGCAGGTGGGCAGCACCAGGCGGACCGCCAGCGGCCCGTCGACCAGGCGGACCCGGGCCGGCAGCCGGCCCAGCCCTTCGTGCTGGCGCGGTTCGACCACCACGACGACCTCCACGTCGAGCCCGGTCACCGCACGGATCACCCCGCCCAGGTCGAGCCGGTCGTGCAACCCGGCGCCGGCCATCATGGTGCCCGCCGTGACGCACACCCGGGGCCGCTCCGCCGGGCGGCGCAGCCAGTCCGGCACCACGGCCGGGCCGTTGTACGGCACGAATCGCACCGGACGGCCGGGACGCCGCATCGGCACCTGCATCGGCGGCGGCACCGGGTCGAGCGTCAGGACGCCGTCCAGCGGTACGTCAGCGGCGCGCAGCCCGAACCGGGCGGCCAGCGGCCCGACCACCTCGTCCGGGTCCAGGCGCAGCGTGGTCGAGGAGTCCGGCCCCCACAGGTTCAGCACGCCCGGCACGCCCAGCGCGGCGGCGGCCACCGGCGCGGCCAGGTTGAACGGCTCCCAGAGGACCAGGTCCGGCCGCCAGGACCGGCCGTAGGAGACCAGGTCGTCGAGGACGGCGTCGGCGAACCGGACCACCCCGCCGTCGGCGGTGATCGCCGGCTCGACGGCGCCGGCCGGCGCGGAACCGGCGAGCGGGGCCACCGCGCCGATCCGGCCGGCGAACGCCTCGGCGAAGTCGACGTCCGCGCCCAGCGGTACGGCGGCGAGCCCGGCCGCGCTGATCGTGGCGGCCATCGACGGATGACTCGCCACCCGTACCTCGTGACCGGCGGCCTGCAACGCCCAGCCGAGCGGGACCAGGCTGTAGAAATGCGACCGCCAGCCCCACGTCGACATCAGAATTCGCAGCGGCGCAGTCAAAACCCACCAATCCGCGCGGCGAAACGGCAGCCCTGGAGAACCGATGCTAGGGGATCGACGCCGGTACGCGGAAGGCTGCGGACGCACGCGGCGGATATTGACGCCGGACTAACCGATGCTGGACTCTTAGCCGATGTCCGAGGTGGACCGCGATCAGCCGCCCGGTGGCCCGGTGACAGTCAATTCCGGGCTGCGTTCCTATCCGTTCGAACCGTTCACCGGTGACCTTCCCGCCGAGCTGCTGGAGATGGTCGTCGCCGAGCCGGTCAGCCGGGTTCGGCTGCCCGACGGGCGGGCGGCCTGGCTCGTGCTCGGCTACGAGGACTGCTGCACCGTCCTGGCTGACCCCCGTTTCTCCCGGCTGCCGCTGGGCGCGACGGCGACACCGGACGGCGGCGGTCCCCGGGAGCTGAACATGGACGGCCCGGCGCACGCCGTGGTGCGGCGGGTGGCCGGCCGCGCGTTCACCGCCCGGCGCATCGGGACGTTCCGGCCCCGCGTGCAGCGGCTGGTGGACGAGCTGGTCGACGCCATGCTCGCCGGTCCGCGCCCGGCCGACGTGGTGGCCGCACTGGTGGCGCCGCTGCCGGTGCTCGTGGTGTGCGACGTACTCGGCGTCCCGGCCGCCGACCGGCCCCGGTTCTACGCCTGGATCGAGGGGCTGAACTCGGTCACCGCGTACGGCTCGGCCGCCGCCGCGACCGCGCAGGCCGAGCTGCGGGACTACCTGGCCGGGCAGCTGACGCGCAAGCGGGCCGAGCCCGGCGACGACCTGCTCTCGGCCTGGGTCCGCGGCGGCGGCGCGCACGAGCTGGTCGACGCCGAACTGGTCGAGCTGGCCATGGGCGTGCTGCTGGGCGGGCTGGAGATCAATTCGACGAGCGCGGGCCTGCGCGCGTTGTTCCAGCACCCGGCGCAGCTGGCGAAGCTGCGCGCCGCGCCGGGCAAGCTCGCCACGGCCACCGACGAGATCCTGCGCTACACGTCGGTGAGCGCCATGTTCCGGGTGCAGGTGGTCCGTGCGGACCTGGTCCTCGGCGGGGTCGGGATGCGGGCCGGCGACTGCGTGATGGCGATCCCGTGGGCCGGCAACCGCGACCCCCGGTTCTTCCCCGAGCCGAACGTCTTCGACATCGACCGCCGGCCCGGCGTACCGCACCTGACCTTCGGCTTCGGGCCGCACTTCTGCCTCGGCACGGCGCTGGGCCGGATGCAGGTGGAGCTGTCGCTCGGGGCGCTGCTGACCCGGATGCCGGCGCTGTCGCCGGCCGTGCCGCTGGCGGAGATCCCGTGGCGGCACGACCGGATGAACGGCGGCATCGCCTCCTTCCCGGTCACCTGGTGACCGCCGGTCAGTAGCTCTCCACCGCGTTGACCCGGCCCGGCCAGTAGCGCTCGCCCGGCGCCGGGACGTAGTGCTCCCACCGGGGCTCGTCGCCGGTCGGGTGGTCGCCGAGCACGGTGATCCGCTGCCCGCGCCGCAGCCCGTCGTAGTCGTTCACGGCGTAGTGCTGGGTGACCCGGTTGTCCCACACCGCGACGTCTCCGGTCCGCCACCGGTAGCGGCAGGTGAACTGGGGACTCTCGGAGAAGGTGAACAGGTGCTCCAGCAGCGCGTCGCTCTCGTTGCGGGTCAGCTGCGGGATGTGCGACGTGAACAACCGGTTGACGTACAGCGAGCGGCGCCCGGTCTCCGGGTGCACCCGGACCACCGGGTGTTCGGCGCGGCTGGTGAACTCGGTGCCGATCCGGATGACGTGGATGGCGGTCAGCCCGTCGAGCAGGTCCCGCATCGGCGCGGAGAGCGCCTCGTAGACCCGGTACTGGTTGGTCCACATGGTGTCGCCGCCGACCTCGGGCAGCTGGATCAGGTGCAGGATCGAGGCGATCGGCGGGCTCTGGTGGAACGTCATGTCGGTGTGCCAGACGTCGACCTTGCCGCCGTCGGCGGAGTCGATGACGACGATCTCCGGGTGCCCGTCCAGCCGGGGCAGGTACGGGTGCAGCTCCACCTCGCCGAAGCGGCGGCCGAACGCGACGTGCGCCTGCGGCGTCAGCCCGGTCTGGCCGGCGAGGAAGATCACCTGGTGCTTGAGCAGCAGGTCGTGGATCAGCGCGAAGCCCTCGTCGGTGAGCGTGTTCAGGTCGATGCCGTGGACCTCGGCGCCCAGCGCGCCGGAGACGAGCCGGACCTCGGCCGCGATGGATGTGGTCATCGATGATCCCTCCGGTCTGCGCGCCTGCGCTGGCCCGCGAATTGTTCCACGTCCATGAATGTCCTCACCAGCCGTCGTCGTTGACTCACCCGCCGTACGCCTGGAAGCATGCGCACCGGCGGGGGCGGCGGTGCCGGCCCGCGACGCGGGAGGAGGCGCCGGTGTCGATCGATGCCCGGATCGAGGGTGACGCGCGGGAGCGGCTCGACCGGCTCACCGACCTGGCCACCCCGTTCGCGGTCCGCACGGCGGTGACGCTGCGCGTGCCGGACCGGATCGCCGCGGGCGTCACCGGTCTGGGCGAGCTGGCCGACGCCTGCGGGGCGGACGCCGCCGCGCTGGGCCGCCTGCTGCGCTACCTCGTGCACCGGGGCGTGTTCGTCGAGGTGTCGCCGGACGTGTTCGGCCTGACCGACGTCGGCGAGCTGCTCTGCGACCGCGACGGCGGCGGCCACGGCGCCTACCTGGACCTCGCCGGGCTCGGCGCGCGGATGGACCTGGCCTGGACGGGCCTGCCGCACGCGATCCGCACCGGCGGGCCCGGCTACCGGGAGGTGCACGGGCGCGACTTCTGGGCCGACCTCGACGCCCACCCGGACCACCGGGCCTACTTCGACGCGCTGATGCTCAGCCAGCAGCGGTTCACCGCGCCGGAGGTCGCCGCGCTCTACCCCTGGCACGAGGCCGGCCACGTGGTCGACGTGGCCGGCGGCGCGGGCGGGCTGCTGCGGGAGGTGCTGGGCGCCCATCCGCACCTGCGCGGCACCCTCGTCGACCGCGACGAGCCGGTGGCCACCGCCGCCGCGACGTTCGCCGCGTGCGGGCTGGCCGACCGGGCCGAGACCGTGGTCGGGGACTTCTTCGCCCCGCTGCCGCCCGGTGCCGACGTGTACGTGGTCTCCCGCGCGCTCACCGACTGGAGCGACGCCCACGCCACCGCGATCCTGCGGCGCTGCGCCGAGGCGGCCGGGACCACCGGCCGGGTGCTCGTCATCGAGGTGCTGCCGACGATGCCGCACGTGCCGCACCTGTCGCCGTACGACCTGCGGATGCTGGTGCTCGTCGGCGGCCGGGAGCGCGGGGTGCCCGAGTTCACCGCGCTGGCCGCCGCCGCGGGTCTGACGCCCCGGCGTACCTACCACGGCACCGACGGGCTGACGCTCATGGAGTTCGCCGCCGGCGCCTGACCCGGGCGGAGCGGGTGGTACCTGTCCGGTGCCGCCCCGTGCGCCCGAACATTGACGTATATGCATCGAGATGGCGGCCGTGGGTCAAACGGTGGATTTCTCGGTGCTTCGGTCAATGTGCTGAAGAATGCTGTCACGACATTTGTGGCCACCCATGTCCATGCGCATTTATCAATGGTTGTTCCGGGGAGGGCCTACCGGTAACGTCTCGCGTGGCGACTAGCCGATCCCTGGCGAAAGGGTCGACGCGTCATGACGGTTGCTGGCTCCACGCGATATCCGCCCTTCATCGACGACCTGGCCCGTAGCGAATCGGGGCGGCTGCTGCGCGCCGAACTCGGCCGGCGGTGGCCGGAGACGCCCGACCAGCTCGACGCGATCGTCCGCTACGCGCTGCTGCCGGCGGGAAAGATGCTCCGCCCGATGATGACGCTGCACGCCGCCGAGGCGGTGGGTGGATCGCCACGGGACGTCCTCGCCGCCGCGCTCGGCACCGAGTACCTGCACGTCGCGACGCTCGTGCACGACGACATCATCGACGCCGACACGCTGCGCCGCGGCCGCCCGGCGGTCCCTGTCGCGTACGGCATCCCCGGCGCCATCGTGGCCGGCGACCACCTCATCTTCCACGCCTTCCAGGCGATCGTGGAGAGCGGCCGGGCGGTCCCCGCGGCCTCGGTCGTCGCCGCCGTCACCGCGCTCGCCGAGGCCGGCCAGGACCTGTGCCGGGGCCAGGCGCTGGAGGCGCGGCTCGTCGGCGACCTGGACGCGGGCGCCCGCTGGTATCCGGAGATGATCCGGCTCAAGACCGGCTCGCTGTTCCGCGCCGTGTGCCACATCGGCGCGCTGCTCGGCGGCGCCGACCCGCTGCTCTCCGCCGCACTGGCCCGTTACGGCGAGCACCTCGGCACCGCGTTCCAGATCCGCGACGACCTGCTGTCCTACCTGTCCACCCCGGAGCAGACCGGCAAACCGGCGACGAGCGACCTCAACAACGGCCGGCCCACGCTGCCGCTGCTGCTGGCGTACGACGCGATCGGCGACACCGCACGGGTGGAGCTGCTGGCGGTGCTGCACCGCCGCGGCGCCGGCCCCGGCGACGTCGAGTGGGTCACCGCCCTGCTCGACGACGTGGGCGCGGTCGCCGGCGCCCGGCGGCGGATGGTGGAGCACGCCGAGCGGGCCCGCGCCGAACTCGCAGCGCTCACCCCGTCCGCGAGCGCGGACGTGCTCACCGGCATCGCGGCCTGGATGACGAGCGAGATGGCGTGAGCACGGCCGGTGCCGTGCGAGCACTGCGGGCTCACGTGGAGACCTGGCGGCCCTACACCCTCTGGTACGTCGGACTGGTCGGCCTCGCCGGCGCCGCAGTGGCCGGTGGCCGGCACGACCCGTGGCTGCTGCTGTCGGCCTGGGCCGCGCCCACCGCCGGCTGGCTCGGCGGCCACTACCTCGGCGACTACTTCGACCGGGATCTCGACGCCGGCAGCAAACCGCACCGGCCGATCCCGTCCAGCCGGCTGCGCGCGGGCACGGCCCTGTGGTGCGGCAGCGCCTGCTTCGCCGCGCTCGGCGTCCTCGCCGTGCTGGACGGATGGGGCACCACGCTGGCGGCGCTGCTTGCCGGGTGCGGCATCGTGGCGTACAGCAGGTGGTTCAAGGCCCGGGGGATCGCCGGCAACCTGGTCCGCGGCGCGCTCGGCGCGGTCGCGCTCGGCTACGGCGCGCTCGCCGCCGGGATCGCGCCGGACCGTGCCTGGGCGGTGCCGGTGCTGCTCGCGCTCGTCGTCGCGTTCTGGTCGCACGACGCCATGTCCAACCTGGTCGGCGCGCTGCGCGACATCGACGGCGATCGTGCCGGCGGCTACCGCACGCTGCCGGTGGGCCGGGGCGTGCCGGTGGCCGTGCGGACCGTGGTGGCGCTCTACGCCGTCACGATCGGCGCCGCGGTGACCGCCGGACTGCTGGCCGGCACGGGCACGCGGATGTCGTACCTGGCGACTGTGCTCGTCGTCCTGGCCACCGGCGTCGTCGCGCTGGCCCCGCTGGTGGCGCGCCGCGACGGGATGCCCGTCCTGGTGGCGCTGCGCGCCCACTCGGTCCTGGTCGTCGAGCGGGTCGTGCTGGCCTCGGCGGCGGTCGGGCTCGGCCTCGGCGTCGCCGTGCAGCTCGCGCTCGCGTTGCCGATGGTGCTGCTGACCTGGCTGGCGCAGCGCGGCATGCGCGTCCGACACGAACTCGGCCCGCCGGTGGCGGGCCTGACCCTCGCCACCCGCAGTCGACTGCCGCTGGAGGACGCGCCATGACCGCTGTGACCGCCGAGGCCGTCGGGAAGGCCCTCACCGACGGCGCCGAGGCGCTGTTCCGCCGCCGCCGCCCCGACGGCGCCTTCGGCGACGACCCGCCCGCCTCGGTGCTCGGCACCGCCGGCGCGGTAGCCGCCGTGCACGCCGCCGACCCGTCCGGCTGCGCCGACCTGGTCGACGCCGGAACCGCCTGGCTGCGCCGCGCGCAGCACGACGACGGCGGCTGGGGTGGCGTGGTGGGCGCCGGCACCGCCGTCGTACCCACCGCCGTGGCGGTCGCCGCGCTGGCGCTGAGCGCACCGGCGGACAGCGCCGACGCGATCGCGGCGGGCCGGGCCCGGCTGGCCGCGCTCGGCGGCGTCGACACCATCACCGACCCGGCCATCTCGCTGCTGTGCCGGCAACTGCTCACGATGGCCGGGATGACCGCCGAGGCCGGCCCGCTGCGCCGGCTGCCGCTGGAGATCGTGCTGTTCGACCGGGTGCGCCGGCAGCGCCTGTCGTTCCGTACCGCGCCGTTCGTCGGGCTCGCCCTGATGCAGGCCGGCATGCTGCCCGCGGGTCGGCTGCGCCGGGCCACGCTGCGCCGCGCCCGTCCGGCGGCGGTACGGCTGCTGCGGTCCATCCACGACCACGAGGGCCGCACCGGCGCGCTCAGCGAGGACCCGTGGCCGGCCGCGCTCGTCCTGCTCGGCCTGGCCCGCAGCGGCGAGGCCCCCGACATCGCCCGCGCCGTCGTCGGCTGGCTGCGCCGCGCGGTACGCCCCGACGGCTCCTGGGACGCGGTCACCAATCTGGACCTCACCCGTACCGGGTACGCGGCGACCGGGCTGATCGCGGCCGGCTACGCCGACGACCCCCAGCTGCACGCCACCCGGCAGTTCCTGCACGCCGCCCGCAAGACGGAGGCGTTCGAGGTCCTGGACGTGCCGCCGGGCGGGTGGAGCTACTCGAACGCCCGGGGCTGGCCGGTCACGCTGGAGTCCGCCGAGATCCTCTCCGCGCTCGCCGGACTCCCCGGCGCCGGCGCCGACCCGGTGCTGCGTCAGGGCCTGGCGTGGCTCGTCGGCCGGCAGGACAGCCGCGGCTCGTGGAGCCTGTGGGTCCGCGACACCCGGCTCGCCAACGACGGACCCTGCCCGGCCATCACCAGCCAGGCGATCCTCGCGCTGCACGACGCCGGGCATCCGGACGACCACCCGGCGATCGCCCGCGCGGCGGCCTGGCTGCTGACCCGGGCCGCGCCCGACGGCACGTTCGAGAACCTCTGGTACCGCGACCACACCTCCGGCACCGCCGTGGTGGTCGCCGCGCTGTCCCGGGTCGGGCACGCCCGGCACGACGTGGTGCGCCGCGCGGCCCGGTGGTTGCGGGACACCCAGCTGCCCGACGGCTCGTGGGGCCCGGGCGACGGTACCGGCGGCACCGTCGAGGAGACGTCCTGGGCGGTGCAGGGCCTGCTCGCGACCGGCGACCCGGACGCCGCCGGGGCGGTGGACCGGGGCGTCGCCTGGCTGGTGGCCGCCGCCGGACCGGACGGCGCCTGGCCCGCCGCCCGGGTCTGCAACTACATCCGGCACCACATGCGGTACCCGAACGCGGTGATCACCCAGGCGCTCGCGCTGCGGACGCTCGGCGAGTACCGCCGGGCCGCCGCCGCGCCGTCCGGCGCCGCACCGGGCGCGGTGGCCCGATGAGCGCCGACGTGGTGGTGGCCGGTGCCGGCGCCGGCGGGCTGGCCTGCGCCCACGCGCTCGGCGCGCTCGGCCTGCGGGTGCTCGTGCTCGACCGGCAGCGCGCTCCGGCGTCGATCGCCAAGGGCGAGATCCTCCAGCCCGAGACGGTACGCATCCTCGACTCCTGGGGCGCGCTGGGCGCTCTGCGGGCCACCGGCGCGCGCCCGGTCGGGCGGCTGGCCATCCGCGACGCGTACGGCGAGCCGCTGCTCTGCCTGGACTACGCCGGCCTGCCCGGGGCGTACCGGCAGATCCTCTGCGCCGACTACGGCGACCTGCGCGCGGTGCTGGCCGGCCGGCTCCCCGCCACGGTGGAGGTCCGGTGGGGCGTGCGGGTGACAGGCGTCCGGCGCGACAGCGGCGGGCGGATCGACGGCGTCCGGGTCGTCGCGGACGGCGCCGAGCGGGACGTCGCGGCGCCGCTGGTGGTCGCGGCCGACGGCATGTCCTCGCCGCTGCGCCGCGCGGCCGGGATCGGCGTGGAACGCCGGGAGTACCCGCACGGCCTGGTCGCGGTCGACGTGGACGGCGCCGAGGTGGCCGACGAGGTGTCCGCCTACCGCACCGCCCGGGGACTCTGCCTGGTCTACCCGCTGCCGGGCGGGCGGTGCCGCCTCTATGTGCAGGTCACACCGGACGAGTTCCGGGGCCGCGTGGACCTCGACGCGTGGTGCGGACGGCTGCTCGCCGACGTGCCGGCGATCCGTCCGCTGGGCCCGGCCGTGCGCGCGAGCCTGCACCGGCGCCAGTTGCTCGCGGTCTACCGGCTGCGCAGCGCGCGACTGGCCGTACCGGGTCTCGCGCTCGCCGGTGAGGCCGCCCACGCGGTGCACCCGATGGCGGCGCAGGGCGTCAACAGCTCCCTCGGTGACGCCGAGACGCTCGCCGCCTGCCTGGCCGCCGAGGGCGGCGCGCCGGAACCGGCCGCCGTGGACCGGGCACTGCGGGCCTTCGAGGCGGCGCGGCGGCCCCGGCTGGACCACGTCGCCACCGTCAGCCACAACGCCTCCCGCATGATCACCGCCGTGTCCGGGCTGCCGAGGCTGCTCGGCGCGCGGATGATGCGCCGCACCGCCGCGAACCCCCGGCTGCTCGGGCTCACCGCCGGCAACCTCTCCGGCACCGACGTGCGGCCGCTGTCCGCCGTCGACCGGCTCTACCAGCTCGGGCTGCTGGCCGACCGGCACGCGCACACCCCGTCCCCACCGGTCCCGTCGGAAAGTGAACGATGATGACGCCTGCCACCGCCGTCGGGACGCAACCCCCGGCCGACCTGTCCATGAACGAGACGCCCTACCCGCCGCTGCCGGGGATCCGGCGGGTGGTCGCCGACGCCGCCGCGACGCTCCAGCGCTATCCGGACCGCACGTCGTCGGCGCTCGTGGCGGCGCTGTCGGCGCGGCTCGGTGTCGGCCCCGAGGCGATCCTCGTCGGCCCCGGCTCGGCCGGGCTGTGCCAGCACCTCGTGCAGTCCCTCGGGCCGCGCCCGGACGTCGTCCACCCGGCCCTGTCGTTCGAGGGCTACCCGCTGATCGTCGGCAACGCCGGCGCCCGTGCCGTGCCCGTCCCGATGCGCGGGTACGACCACGACCTGCCGGCGATGGCGGACGCGGTCACCGACCGGACCCGGTGCGTGCTGCTGTGCAACCCCAACAACCCGACCGGTACGGCGCTGCGCCGCGACGACGTCGAGGCGTTCCTGGACCGCGTCCCGGCCGACGTGCCGGTGATCGTGGACGAGGCGTACCGCGAGTTCGTCACCGATCCGCGTTCGCCGGACGGGATGGACCTGTACCGCGCGTACGACAACGTCTGCGTGCTGCGCACGTTCTCCAAGGCGTACGGCCTGGCCGCGCTGCGCGTCGGGTACGCCGTGGTGCCGCCCCGGCTCACCCGGGCCGCCGCGCTCACCGGTGCGGTGTTCTTTCCCTCCGCGCTGGCCCAGGCGGCCGCGGTGGCGAGCCTGACACCGGAGGTGGGCGCCGAACTGACCCGGCGGTGCACCGACCTGGTGGCGGCGCGTACCCGCCTGATCGGCGCGCTGCGCGGCCTCGGGCTCACCGTCGCGCCGAGCGAGGCCAACTTCGTGTGGCTGCCGCTGGGGGAGCGGGCCGTGCCGTTCGCCGAGCGGGCCCGGGCGGCGGGCATCCTGGTGATGGCGCTACCGGGCGCCGGGGTCCGGATCACCGTCGGCGCTCCGGAGGCGAACGAGCGGCTCTGCGCGTTCGTCCGCGCCGCGCTCGCCGACGGGCTCTGACCGGCCCGCCGGCGCCAGCGCGGCCACGCTCAGGTAGCCCAGGCCGGGCTCGTAGTCGGCCACCACCACCACCGGCCGGGGCCGCGCCGCGTCCCCGGCGAGACGGTCCAGCAGCGCCCACCAGAGGCCGGTGGACGGCTGCCGCTCCGGACCGGTCGTCACCGCGCCGCCGCCGGGACCGGGCCACACAGCCGCGAGTTCAGCGCCGAGCACGACCGCGACATCGGTACGCCCGGCCGTCAGCTCGCGCACCTCGGCCGCCGCGAGCGCCGCCACCTCGCCGGGGCCGACGTCGGCGTGCTGGCGAAGCCCGGTCAGCCGCGCACCGGCGCCGAGCCCGATCCGCTCCGGACCGCCGCCGGTCCCGCTGTCGGCGTTGTCGTCGGCCGCGGTGCCGTAGAGCATGGCCACGGCCCGGTGGCGGGCAGGTACGGGCACCGCCGCGTCGTACGGCAGGACCGCCTGCTCGACGGTGACCAGCAGGGCCCGGCGGCAGCCGTAGTCGCGGGCGATCCGCAGCCCGGTGAACGCCGCCGCCGAACCCTGGTCGCAGAGCGCGAACGACATCGGCGTACCAGGGCACACGTGACTGAGGTACGCCGCGGTGGCCCGGCCGGGCAGCACGTCGTGCACGGCGAACGCCAGCACCAGCAGGTCCACCGGCTCGTCCGGCGGCACGACCGCCGGGATCAGTTCGGCGGCCATCTCCCCGTAGGACTGCCCGAGCGCCGCCGACGGCGCGTCGAACAGGCCGTCCGGCACCCGCAGCCCGTACGGCCGGGCCAGGTCCCTCAGGTAGCCGGCGCTGCGCTCGCGCAGCACCGGATCGCCGAGCAGCGCGGCCGGGCCGGTGACCGTCTGACGGGCGGCCCGCAGCAGGCGGAGTCCGCTCTCCACGGTGACCACCGCCGCTCAGTGCTCGAACACCATGGCGGCGAACGTCGCGCCGTCCCCGGCACCGACCGCCGCGACCAGGTACCGGTCACCCGGCCGGAGCAGGTCGCGTTGCCGGGCGGTGCGGTAGTTGACGAACGCGTCGGCGCAGAACACGTGGCCGGTCTCGGTCACGTTGTCCAGCAGCACCCGGTCCAGCGGCAGCCCGATCAGCCGGCACAACCGCTTCCAGGTCATCAGGTTCACGTTGTGCGGCAGCACCAGCCGCAGCTCGGACAGCGCCGTCCCGGCCCGGTCCAGCGCCCGGCCGATCACCTCGGCCAGCGCCGGCCGGTACGCCCGCTGGAACCGCGCCGGGGACTCGCCGCCGGCCACGTCGAACTCGCCCCGCTGGTGACAGGCGTACGCGAGCAGCCGGTCCCGGCCGCCACCGGCGCTGAGCAGGCAGGCCGACGAGCCCTCGCTGAACACCGACGTCTCCGGGATGAACTGGGCGTCGCGGGTGAACGCCTTCTCCCCGGTGAGCACCAGGGCCAGCGGCGGGCCGTCCGGCGTGTCCGGTTCGGACGCGAGCAGCCGCCCGGCCACGTCGATCGCGGCGAGCGCGCTCGCGCAGGACTGCTGGGTGAGCGTGAACGCGAGCGCGTGGCTCAGCCCGAGCGTGCGGCACACCTCGTGCAGCGGGTTGACCGGATAGGGGGTGACCACCGGGAACGCCCGCCCGTACACCACGAACCGCACCCGCTGCCGCAGCGCGGGCAGCGCGGTGAGGCCGCCCGCCGCGCGCAGCAGCAGGTCGGTCAGGGACAACCCGGGATCGCGGCGGACCTCGGTCAGGCCGTGGAAGCGGCCGAACAGGCGGACCTGCATGTCGGTCAGGCCCAGCGGCGCGGCCAGGCTCTCGACCGGCACCCGGCGCTGCGGCAGGAACACCGAGACGGCGTCGATCGCCGTCATACGCGTACCGTCACGACACGGATCAGATCAGTGACGCCGGTGGATGTCAACGCGCGTGCGATCATATCGACGTGGCTCGCTTTCTGTTCGTCGTGCTGCCGGTGGAGTCCCACCTGCACGCCCCGGTCGCCATCGCCCAGCAACTGGAGGTGGCCGGGCACGAGGTGGCCTGGGTCGGGCCGCGCAGCGACCTGCGCCCGCTGGTCGGCCCGGATGCCGTGCTGTTCCCGACCGGCAAGCGCTACTACCGGCCCGACGGCGCGTCCGGGGCGGCCTCGGTGCGCAGCCTCTGGGAGGGGCACGTGCTGCCGGCGAACCGATTCATCCGCGACGCCGCCGACGCGGCGGTCGAGCGGTACGAGCCGGACGTGGTGGTGGCCGACCAGTACGCGCTGGCCGGTGCGCTCGCCGCGCACCGCCGCGGGCTGCCGTGGGCGACGTTCTGCGTCGGCATGCTGGAGCTGACGCCGCCCACGGAGGAGATGCCCGAGTTCACCGACTGGGTGCGCGCCCAGATCCGCCGGGTGTGGGCGATGACCGACGTCCCCGTGGGCGAGACGATCGACCTGCGCTTCTCGCCGTACCTCGTGATCGGGCTGACCACCGCGGCGCTGACCGGCCCGGCGCCGCTGCCGCCGGGCTGTGTGCTCACCGGGCCCGCACTGGGACGGCGGCCGAACGCGCCGGCGTTCGCCTGGGAGGCGTGGGATCCCGGCCGCCGGCACGTGCTGGTCACCGTCGGCACGATGGCCGAGCATCTCGCCGCCGACTTCTTCCGGCGGATGACGGCGGCGACCGCGCCGCTCGCCGGCCGGGTCCAGGTGATCCTCACCGCCGGGCCCGGCCTGGTGCCCGACCCGCCGCCGCACGTGCTGGTCGCGCCGCGGGTGCCGGTGCTGGAACTGATGCCGCGACTGGACGCGCTGGTGTCCCACGGCGGGCTGGGCACGGTGTCCGAGGCGCTGGCCCACGGCGTGCCGGTGGTGGTCGCGCCGATCCGGCACGACCACCCGGCGGTCGCTAGTCAGGTGTGCCGGGCCGGAGCCGGTCTGGCGGTCTCCTTCGGCACGGCGACCCCGGCGGAGCTGACCGCCGCGCTCAGCGCGGTGCTCGACGAACCGGCGTACCGGGCCGGGGCGCGCCGGGTCGGTGAGTCGTTCGCGGCGGCCGGCGGCGCGCGGGCGGCGGCGGCGCACCTCGCCGCGTTGGCACGCACGGCTGCCGACGCCTGACGCATCGACCGTTGTCCAACCGTCGGCGCGGAACTAGCCTGACCTGACGCACCCGCGCCGGCGTCCTGCCGCACGAGGAGGCTCGATGATCGAGGCCACCGGCCTACGCAAGTCCTTCCGGGTCGGACGCGGGCGCGGCGCCACCACAGTCGACGCCGTGCGCGGTGTCGACTTCGCGGTACGGCGCGGCGAGATCGTCGGGTTCCTCGGCCCGAACGGCGCCGGGAAGTCCACCACGCTGCGGATGCTCGCCACGCTGATCCGGCCCAGCGGGGGAGCGGCCACCATCGCCGGGGTCGACCTGCTGCGCGCACCCGCGCAGGTCCGGCGGCGGATCGGCTTCGTGGCGCAGGCCAGCGGCACCTACGACGACTCCACCGCCCGGCGTGACCTGGTGCTCCAGGCCCGCATGCACGGGCTGTCCAAGTCGGTGGCGCAGGACCTGGCCGCCGGCGCGATCCGCGCGTTCCAGCTCGACGACTTCGCCGACCGCAAGATCAAGACGTACTCGGGCGGGCAGCGCCGCCGCCTCGACGTGGCGCTCGGCGTGATCCACTCGCCGCAGGTCATGTTCCTGGACGAGCCCACCGCCGGGCTCGACCCACCCAGCCGGGTCCGGATGTGGCAGGAGGTACGGCGGCTGCGCGAGGAGGGCATGACCATCTTCCTCACCACCCACTACCTGGACGAGGCCGACAGCCTCTGCGACCGGGTCTCGATCATCGACGCCGGGCGGATCGTGGCCGAGGGCACCCCGTCGGCGCTCAAACGCGAGATCTCCGGCGACGTGGTCGCCATCGACTTCGCCACCGCCGACGTCGCGGACCAGACCGGCGGCGACCTGCCGGCCGCGACGAAGCTGCTGGCCGAGGCGCCGTACGTGCACGCGGCCGAGCCGGTCGACGGCACACTGCGGCTCTACGTGGACAGCGCCGCCACGGCCATCCCGCAGATCATGCGGGCGCTCTACGACAGGGGCATCGAGCCCGGCGCGATCGAGGCCCGCCGACCCAGCCTCGACGACGTGTTCCTGGCCAAGACCGGCCGGTCGCTCGCCGAGTGACCGGACGCCGAGAGGAGTACGGCGTGAAGCTCGTCCGCGACACCTGGCTGATCTTCCAGCAGGAGGCCGGCCTGATGGTGCGCAACCCGGTGATGGTCGCGTTCAGCCTGGCCCAGCCGATCACCTACCTGATCCTGTTCGCACCGTTCCTCAAGGTGGTGATGGTCGACCGGGGCGCCGCGTCGTACGCCGACGCGTACCGGATCTACGTGCCCGGCCTGTTCGTGGCGATGGGCCTGTTCGGTGGCCTGTTCGCCGGGTACGGGCTGCTCAGCGCGCTGCGCGCGGGCATCATCGACAGGTGCCGGGTGACGCCGGTGAGCCGGACCGGCCTGCTGCTGGGCCGGGCGCTGATGCACGTGTGCCTCAACGTGGTGCAGGCGGTGGTGGTCACGCTGGTGGCGCTGCCGTTCGGCCTGCGGGTGCACCTGGCGAACCTGCTGGTGTCGTACGCGCTGCTGTCGGTGATGGTGCTGCTCAGCACGTCGATCTCGTACGACATCGCGCTGCTGGTGCGCAACGAGAACAGCCTCGGCGTGCTGGTGAACACGGTCGGCCAGCCGGTGTCGCTGCTCGCCGGCGTGCTCATCCCGCTCGTGCTGGCGCCGATGTGGATCCAGCGGGTCGCGGTGTGGAACCCGTTCGCCTGGGCCACCGACGGCATGCGCGCGCTGTTCGCCGGCCAGATCACCCAGACCGTGGTGTGGCAGGGCGCGCTCATCATGTCCGGGCTGGCCGCCGCCAGTCTGTTCTGGTCGTCGCACCTGTTCAACCGCGAGGTCTCCTGACCGTCCGTGCATCGACCATTGTCTCAGCGTGGCGGGCGCTCTAGCCTGATCGTGTCCCCGCTCGGCGGCCGGTACGGGGCGCGGCCGTGACGCGTGTCAGCTGAGGAGGCCACTCGTTGGGTGCCGACAACTTCCGGGCGACGCTGGCGGCCGACATGGAGCTGGGCGCGGGCAACGTGCTGCTCCGGCTGGCCGAACACGGCGCCGACATGGACATGCCCCGGGTGACGTTCGACGCCGACGTCGACGGCATCCCCGCCTGGACGCCGCTGTCGCTCGCCACGCTCACCGAGCGGGTCGCGGCCCGGGCCGCCTGGTTCCGGGCGCGCGGCGTCGGCCGGGCCGACCCGGTCGCGGTGTACGTGACCTCCGCACCAGACGTGTTCCTCAACTTCCTGGCGCTGACCTGGCTCGGCGCGATCCCGGCGCTGATGAACGGCAACATGCCGGTCGAGCTGGCGGCCGAGTTCGTCAGGCGGCTGCGCGGGGCCGGGGTGGTGGTCGACGCCGACCACGCCGCCCTGGCCGAGCACGCCCTCGGCGCGCCGATCCTCGGCGACGCGGCGCAGACCGGCACCGGCGACCCGGCGCAGGCGCCGCCGCACCACCGGCACCACCCGCAGGAACCGGTGGTCATCACCCACTCCTCGGGCACCACCCGGGTGCCCGCCGCGATCGTCCACTCGCACCACGGGCTGTTCGCCGCGATCCGCGCGGTCCGGCTCACCGAGTCCCGGCCGTACGGCGAGGTGCGGGAGATGTCCGCGCTGCCGGCCGCGCACGCCGCCGGCATCATCACGCTCAACCAGGCGCTCTGCAACGGCTACCAGCTGCTGTGTCTGTCCGCGCAGGGCGGCCCGTTCGCGCGCAGCGCCGAGACGATCCTTTCCGCGATCGAACGGTGGCGCCCCACCGGCGTGTTCGGCTTCGCGGTGACCTGGTCCGAGCTGGCCCGGGTCGACCTCACCACCCGCGACCTCAGCTCGGTGCGCAACTGGTTCAACACCGGTGACTGCGCGCACGAGGCGCACGTCCGCCGGCTCGTCGCGGTCGGCAGCCATCCCGCGTACACCCGCGACGGCATGGTCGACGTTCCCGGCTCCAAGTTCGTCGACATGCTCGGCTCCACCGAGATGGGGCACGGCGCGTTCCGGATCACCCACCGGCTCGGCAGCGACCGCTACGACCGCTGTGTCGGCAAGCCGTACCCGTTCGCCGAGATCGCCCTGCTCGACGTGGACACCGGCGAGGAGGTCCCGCCGGGGCAGGTGGGGCACGTCGGCCTCAAGTCGCCGACCCTGGCGCTCGGCTACTGGAACGACTCGGTCACCACGTACCGCACCCGGCTGGGCGGCTACTACCTGACCGGCGACCTGATGTACCGCGACGCGGCCGGCGACTACCACCACGTCGACCGGGCCAGCGACGCGGTCGACCTGGGCGGCGGCACCTGGCTGTACACCGCGCTGTCCGAGGAGCGCATCCTCCGGCACTGCCCGGACGTCCGCGACTGCACAGTCCTCGCGGCGGCGGGGGAGGACGGCACGACCGTCACCGACGTGCTGCTCCTGCTCGCCGCCGACGCCGATCCGGCGCACGACCGTACCGAACGGGTCCGGGCCGCGCTGGGGCCGGCGGTGGCCGCGACGCTGCGGCGGGTCGTGACGGTCCCCGACGACGACGTGGTCACCGGGCCGACCGGAAAGGTCCGCAAGTTCCTCATGCGACAGCGGCTGCTCGCCGGCGCCGGAGCGCCCGGCACCGGCTGACCGGGGGACATCGACGGCTGGCGCGGCCGTGCCAGAATCCAGCCGTGTCCTACCTCCCCTCGCAGCCGTACCCGCCGATGCCCGGCGGCGTGAGCCCGCTGATCGCCTACCCGCACCCGATCACCCCGCCGCCCGGCTGCGGGGTGCTCGTCGTCTCGGTGAACCGCGGGCCGTACCTGATCCCGGTGCCGGTGACCAGCCGCTTCAAGATCAACCGTCAGGTGGTCGCCATCCCCGGCGAGGGGACCTGGCACGTGGCGGTGCCGGCCGGCGCGCACGACGTCAGGTACACCGACTTCATGGGCGTCCCGCTCGTCACCACGACGCTCGCGGTACAGCCGGGGGCCGCGCACCACCTCGCGTTCCGCTTCGGCGGGTGGCGCAACCGGGTGTACGACGGCTACGGCACCGACGTCACCCGGTTCGGCCTGTGGTCCAACTACAGCGTCATGCTGGTCCTGCTGCCGGTGGTCGGCCTGGCCTGCTGCGGGGCGTTCGGGCTGGTCCTCGGCTCGACTCCCTGATCCGGGCCTGGTCGCCCGGCTAGCGCAGCGACCAGGTCTGCTTCACGTTGAACACGCAGGTCCAGGCGTTCAGCGGCGCGCCCGCGGCGTGCCCGTCGACGTCCAGGCAGCGGTCGGTCGCCCGGTTGAACAGCGACCGCCGGCCCTGGCTCTCGATCCACTCCCACTTCTGCGCCGGGTTGCCGCTGCACCACGCCGTCTGCACCGGTACGCCGTCGCGCTTCTCGCCCCACGCCACGTCCAGGCAGAGGCCGCCCTCGACCCGGACGCTGCCGTCGGACGCGAACGTCCACCACTGGGCGCGCTCCTCCCGGCAGGCCCGCAGCACGACGCGTACGCCGTCCCCGCTGCCGCCGCTGGCACACAGGCCGGTCTCCTTGCCGACGAGTTGTTTCGCGCCGGCCGGGCGGACCGGCGCGGCCGGCTTCGCCGGTTCCTTCGACGTGCCCGCCGCCGGCGCCGACGTGGACGGGCGCACGGCCGACGACGCAGGCGGCTTCGGCGTCCGGGTACCGGGCGACGGGGTGCCGGAACTCGCCGGCGTGCCGCGCAGCCGGCCGTCGAGGGCGTAGAAGTCGGTGAACTCCCGGACCGTGCGCAGGAACGCCTGCGTCCCGGCGTCGAAGTCGCCGCCGGTGTGGCGCACGGCGTCGGTCCCGTCGCGGTACGCCGCCAGCGCCAGCAGGTCCGGGTCGCCGTCGAGCGCGGCCAGTTCCCGCCGCAGCGCGCAGAGCGTGGCGCCGGCCGCCGGTACCGCTGCCTGCGGGTCCCACGGCGAGGCGCCGGACGGGCCGTACGCACGCCACAGCTCGGGCCGGAACTGGGCGATGCCCTTTCGGCCACCGTCGCCGAGCAGGTTCGGGTCGAAACCGGAGGAGGCCATCAGCTGCGCGGCGACAGCGGCCGGGGGCACCTGCGGGCACACCGAGCCGGCCCGTACCACCAGGCGGACGTACGCGGCGGGGACCGCCCTGGGCTGCCGGCGCTCACCCTCGCCGCCGGCTGGGCCGGTCTCGGCGAAGCCGTCCTGCCGCCCGTAGTAGGCGGCGTACCGGCCGGCCTCGTCGACGTACGGGACCGCCGCCGAGGGCACCCCCTCGGCGGCGCGTACCTTTTCGAACCCGGTGTGGAACGCGGCGAGCGACAACCGCCACGGGTCGCCGGGGACGGCAGCCGCGCGCACCTGCCCGGCCAGGTCGCACATGTGGTGGGCCAGCGCGAGGATGTTGGCCGCGCCGTCGGTGCGCTGCGCGTCGGGCCACGGCGCCCAGGTCCGCCACCGCTCGTCGTCCAGTCCGGCCAGGCCCCGGCCGCCGGACGCGGTCCGCTCGGCCCGCGCATCCAGACCCGACTCGGCCATCAGCTGCCCGGCCAGCCGCGCCGGGGTCAGCGCGGGGCAGGAGCGGGCAGCGGCCCGGATGGCGGCCAGGTGCTCGGCGGAGACGGCCCGGCCGGCCGGCTCGTCGTCGCGGGCGGTGGCGACGCTCCCGCTGAGGGCGGCGACCGCCAGGCTCAGCGCCGCCAGCCCGGCGGCGCCGGCGGCGACGACGCCGCGCGGGATCCGGCGCGGCCGCGGGCGCGCGCCGGGGGCATCGGGTGTCACAGGGCGGTCCCTCCGGTGATGACGGACGCCCTGCCGGTGCGCGGCGTCCTCGGTTCACCCGGCCGGAATCGGGTCCGATCCGGTCCGGCCGTCATTGAACCGAGCGTCCGGCGAGCCGTCAAATGTGGACGGTCCGGCCCGGCCCCGCCCGCTCGCGCGCGCCTACCGGCGGTGGCGGTGTTGATCCGGAACAGAACCGAAAGTTTTCGGGATCCCATCGCCTCCGATGACGTCCGGGCAGCTGTCGCCGGCCCGTCGATGCTGTTCGGAGGCGCTTTTCGGCAGCCGTAACGGCCGTTCAGGGTCCGGGCCGGGGTTACCACAACATTTCCGGAACTTGTTGACAGGATGAACCAGGGCTCCAATACTGTGGCCATCGGCGTATCTCGATTGACGTCGATGTCCGACCACCACCCGTGGCGCGGCTGTCGCCCCGGTCCCGCCGTCCGCGGGCGGGCGAGCACCCGCGGCTCGCGCCACCGGAAGCTGGCCGCCCGCCAGCCGTCACAGGGAGGAAACCCGTCCATGAAAGACGCCCCCGTCCGTACGGGCATCCGCAGGCGCGGACGCCTCAGGATGGCCCTCGGCGGTGCCTGTGCCGTGGCGCTGATCGCCGCCGGGGCGACGGCCGTCGCGTCAGGTCCGGCCTACGCCGACACCACCGTCACGTCGAACTCCACCGGCACCAACAACGGCTACTTCTATTCCTTCTGGAAGGACAGTGGCAACGTCTCCATGACCATGGGCAACGGTGGTCAGTACAGCACCCAGTGGAGCAACATCAACAACTTCGTCGCCGGCAAGGGCTGGAACCCGGGCGGCCGCCGCACGGTCAGCTACTCCGGCAGTTTCAACCCGTCCGGCAACGCGTATCTGACGCTCTACGGCTGGACGCGCAACCCGCTCGTCGAGTACTACATCGTGGACAGCTGGGGTAGCTGGCGCCCGCCGGGCAGCGGCTACATGGGTTCGGTGTCCTCCGACGGCGGCACGTACGACATCTACCGCACCCAGCGGGTCAACGCCCCCTCGATCGAGGGCACCCGGACGTTCTACCAGTACTGGAGCGTCCGCCAGTCGAAGCGCGTGGGCGGCACCATCACCTCCGGCAACCACTTCGACGCCTGGTCGCGCTACGGCATGAACCTCGGTTCGCACGACTACCAGATCCTGGCCACCGAGGGCTACCAGAGCAGCGGCAACTCCAACATCACGATCGGCGGGACCAGCGGTGGCAACCCGACCACCCCGCCGCCGAACAACGGTGGCTGCACGGTCAGCGTCAGCCGCGCCGAGGAGTGGGGCGACCGGTTCAACGTGACCTTCTCGGTCAGCGGCACCAGCAACTGGGTGGTCAGCATCCAGACCCAGGGCGGGCAGAGCCTGCAGAACAGCTGGAACGCGTCGATCAGCGGCACCAGCGGCACGCTCACCGCGCGCCCGAACGGCAACGGCAACAACTTCGGCATCACGCTCTACAAGAACGGCAACAGCAACACCCCGACGGCGACCTGTTCCGCCGCCTGAGCCCTTTTCCGGGGAGGGGGTGCCGCGCCTGGCGCGGCACCCCCGTTTCGTGCGCCGGGAGTGCCATGATGTGACGGCCGACACACCTGGGCAAAAACTTGATTGATTCCAAAAGACCGGACTAAGGTCGTCGCATGACGGCCGACTTCGAGACGCAGCTCCGGGCGGTCTCGTTGCGGGTGACCCGGCCCCGCCTGGCGGTGCTGTCCGCGCTGCGCGACCACCCGCACGTCGACACCGACACGGTGATCGCCCTGGTCCGCGCCGAGCAGCCCACCGTGTCCCACCAGGCGGTCTACGATGTGCTCCGGGCCCTCACCGACGCCGGGCTGATCCGGCGCATCCAGCCGGCCGGCGCCACGGCCCGCTACGAGTCGCGGGTGGGAGACAACCACCACCACGTCGTGTGCCGTTCCTGCGGCGCCATCGCCGACGTCGAGTGCGCCGTCGGCCGCGCCCCCTGTCTCACCGCCTCGGACGACCACGGCTTCGTGGTGGACGAGGCGGAGGTCGTCTACTGGGGCACCTGCCCCGGTTGCGCGGCCGACCGCACCGCCCAGTGATCCGCCAGTTCGGAAGGAAGCAGATGAGCGACACCCAGGACAACCGGCCCGTCAGCCCGCAGGGCGTGGACGCCAAGGAGGCGGCCGGCTGCCCGGTCGCGCACGACTCGGTGACCGCGCACGGCAGCGAGAGCGAGAACCCGGCGATCGACTCGCCGACCCCGAAGACCGGCGGTCGTCCGCGCAGCAACCGCGACTGGTGGCCCAACCAGCTCGACCTGTCGGTGCTGCACGCCCACTCGTCCAAGGGCAACCCGCTGGGCCCGGAGTTCAGCTACGCCAAGGAGTTCGCGAAGCTCGACGTCGAGGCGCTCAAGCGGGACATCAGCGAGGTGCTCACCACCTCGCAGGACTGGTGGCCGGCCGACTTCGGCCACTACGGCGGCCTGATGATCCGGATGAGCTGGCACGCCGCGGGCACCTACCGCATCGAGGACGGCCGCGGTGGCGCCGGCGACGGCGGGCAGCGGTTCGCGCCGCTGAACAGCTGGCCGGACAACGCCAACCTGGACAAGGCCCGCCGGCTGCTCTGGCCGGTCAAGCAGAAGTACGGCCAGAAGATCTCCTGGGCCGACCTGCTGGTGCTCGCCGGCAACGTGGCGCTGGAGTCGATGGGCTTCAAGACCTTCGGCTTCGGCTTCGGCCGGGAGGACGTCTGGGAGCCGGAGGAGATCTTCTGGGGTCCCGAGGACACCTGGCTGGGTGACGAGCGCTACGCCTCCGAGAAGGACATGGTGGCCGGCGTCGGCGCGACCGAGATGGGTCTGATCTACGTCAACCCGGAGGGCCCGCGCGGCAACGCCGACCCGCTCGCGGCGGCGCACTTCATCCGTGAGACGTTCCGCCGGATGGCGATGAACGACGAGGAGACCGTCGCGCTGATCGCCGGCGGCCACACGTTCGGCAAGACCCACGGCGCCGGCCCGGCCGACCGGCACGTCGGCCCCGAGCCGGAGGCCGCGCCGCTGGAGGCGCAGGGCCTGGGCTGGCTGAGCACGTACGGCGAGGGCAAGGGCGGCGACACGATCACCAGCGGCCTCGAGGTCACCTGGACCGACAAGCCGACCCAGTGGAGCAACCGGTTCTTCGAGATCCTCTTCGGCTACGAGTGGGAGCTGACCACCAGCCCCGGCGGCGCCAAGCAGTGGGTCGCCAAGGACGCCGAGGCGATCATCCCGGACGCCCACGACCCGTCGAAGAAGCACAAGCCGACCATGCTCACGACCGACCTGTCGCTGCGCGTCGACCCGGCGTACGAGAAGATCTCCCGCCGCTTCCTGGAGAACCCGGACGAGTTCGCGCTGGCATTCGCCAAGGCCTGGTACAAGCTGCTGCACCGTGACATGGGCCCGGTCAGCCGCTTCCTCGGCCCGTGGGTGCCCGAGGCCCAGCTCTGGCAGGACCCGGTGCCGGCCGCCGCGCACCAGCTGGTGGACGACGCCGACGTCGCCGCGCTCAAGGCGAAGGTGCTGGAGTCCGGCCTCACCACCGCCCAGCTGGTCTCCACCGCCTGGGCCTCGGCCGCGAGCTACCGCTCCACCGACAAGCGCGGTGGCGCCAACGGCGCGCGGATCCGGCTGGAGCCGCAGCGCGACTGGGAGGTCAACCAGCCCGAGCAGCTCGCCACCGTGCTGGCCACCCTGGAGGGCATCCAGCAGGAGTTCAACGCCGCCGGCGGCGCCCAGATCTCGCTCGCCGACCTGATCGTGCTGGCCGGCTCGGCCGCTGTCGAGCAGGCGGCGCGCGACGCCGGCGTCGAGGTCACGGTGCCGTTCCACCCGGGTCGCACCGACGCCACCCAGGAGCAGACCGACGTCGAGTCGTTCCGGGTGATGGAGCCGCGCGCCGACGGGTTCCGCAACTACCTGCGGCCGGGCGAGAAGACCCAGCCGGAGGTGCTGCTCGTCGACCGCGCGTACATGCTGAACCTGACCGCGCCGGAGATGACCGTCCTGGTCGGCGGTCTGCGCGCGCTCGGCAACAACGTCGGCGGCGCCGCGCACGGCGTCCTCACCGACCGGCCCGGCGTGCTCACCAACGACTTCTTCGTCAACCTGCTCTCCCCGGGTACCCGGTGGAAGGCGGCGGAGTCCGAGGAGCACGTGTACGAGATCCGCGACCTGGCGACCGACCAGGTGAAGTGGACCGCCACCGCGGTCGACCTCATCTTCGGCTCCAACTCGCAGCTGCGGGCGCTCGCCGAGGTCTACGCCAGCGACGACGCGCGGGAGAAGTTCGTCCGCGACTTCGTCGCCGCCTGGACGAAGGTCATGGAGCTGGACCGCTTCGACCTGGCCTGATCCGCCACATCCGAGCGAGCCCCGGTCCGTCGCGCCGCGACGGGCCGGGGCTCGTCCGTGTCCGGGGGATCAGCAGCACGCGCCGGCCCGCAAACGTTGGAAAATCTGCTCGGAAGTTGCGGTCGTCCCGCGCAGCGGTTCGTCCCGTCCCGAGCAGCGGGATCTCGGCTGAGCGTCGGCCCACTCGGTCCAGCGTGGATCGTCGCTGGTGGTCGCGAATCCGAGCCTACTCGTGTTGCCTGCTGGTTTCGAAAACTTTGCCGCAAGCCCTTGCAAAGACTTTCATGGATGGCGCATGGTGTTCGCTACCCGGGACGGCCGCCCCACCCCCGCTCACCCTTTCGAACCCACGGAAGAGGTCCCCCAGCCATGCACTCCGCCAGGCCACACCGTGGCCGCGCCGGTCGTCTGCTGCTCGCCGCCGCGCTCGTCGCGGCCGGCGGCACGGTGGCCGTCGCCGCCGCCACCACCGCCCCCGCCCCCGCCCGCGCCGCCGTCGTCCTCAACGACAGCGAGGTGACCGCCAACCTCTGGGAATGGAACTGGACCTCGGTCGCCGCCGCCTGCACCGACCACCTCGGACCAGCCGGATACGGTGCGGTGCAGGTGGCGCCGCCGCAGGAGTCGGTGAAGCTGCCCGCCAGTGCCGACGGCGCGTACCCCTGGTACGAGGTGTACCAGCCGGTGTCGTACAAGCTGGACAGCCGGTTCGGCAACCGCCAGCAGTTCGCCGCGATGGTCACCGCGTGTCACAACGCCGGTGTGCGCGTCTACGTCGACGCGGTGGTCAACCACATGGCCGGCACCAACAACCCGGCCGGTACCCGCGGCTACGCCGGCACCGAGTTCTCCGGCTACAGCTACCCGGCCGTGCCGTACGGCGACGGTGACTTCCACCGCCCCGGCGACAACTGCCCGACCGGCGGCACGATCAGCGACTGGAACAACGAGGCCCAGGTGACCAGCTGCGAGCTGCTGTCGCTGTCCGACCTCTACACCGAGAAGGAAGCGGTCCGCAACAAGATCGCGGGCTACCTGAACGACCTGATCGGGCTCGGCGTCGACGGCTTCCGGGTCGACGCGGTCAAGCACATCCGCAAGGACGACTTCGCGGCAATCCTCGGCAAGCTGAACGACACCGTCGCCGAGGGCCGGCGCCCGTACGTCGCGCAGGAGATCTTCGACGGTGCGAGCAACCCGGCGTTGCAGGCCCGCGCCTACATCGGCAACGGCGACGTGCTCGACTTCGCGTACGCCAAGGGCATCCGCTCGGCGTTCCAGGGTTCGATCTCGGCGCTGGCGAACGTGCCGAACTGGAACCTCGACGCGCCCGGCGCCAACGTCTTCGCCATGGTCACCAACCACGACCTGGAGCGCGACGGCGTGGTGCTGTCGTACAAGAACGGCACCGACTACGTGCTGGCGAACTACTTCGCGCTTGCCTACCCGCACGGCAAGCCGTCGGTCTACGACAGCTTCACCTGGTCCAACCGCAACCAGTCCCCGCCGCACGACGGCACCGGCCGGGTCACCGACACCGTCTGCGGCGCCGCCTGGAACTGCCTGAGCCGCACCACCGGCGTCAAGGGCATGGTCGGCTGGGCCAACGCGGCCCGCCCGGTGAGGACCGTCTCGGACTTCACCACGGTGAACAGCAACGTGATCGGCTTCCACCGGGGCGACCGGGCGTGGATCGGCATCAACGACTCCGGTTCGGCCACCACCGCCACCTTCGTCACCGGGCTCGCCGACGGACGGTACTGCGACGTCATCTCCGGCGTCGCCACCGGCAGCGGCTGCACCGGCTCCACGGTGACCGTGTCCGGCGGCCGGGCCACAGTGACCCTCCCGGCCGACGACGCGGTCGCGATCCACGTGAACGCCCGGCCGGGCGCGAGCCCGTCTCCGACGGCCTCCCCGACCGCGTCCCCGTCGGTCTCGCCGACCGCCTCGCCGACGGCGTCGCCCACCGTCAGCCCGGCTGACCGGATCGCCACCACGTTCACCGTCGCCGCGAACGTGGCCGCCGGGCAGGACGTCCACGTCGTCGGCAACATCCCCGAGCTGGGCTCGTGGACGCCCGCGAACGGCGTCAAGCTCGCCGCGCAGGGCGGCGGCACCTACCGCGCCACCGTCAGCCTGCCCCGGTCCACCGCGGCGGAGTACAAGTTCGTCAAGCTGACCGCCGCCGGCGCCGTCACCTGGGAGTCCGGTGCGAACCGGACGTTCACCACCCCGGCCGGCGGCACGTACGCGGTGACCGAGACGTTCCGCGGCGATACCGTCAGCACGACTGTGGCCACCACGTTCTCCGCCACCGCGACCACCGTCTACGGGCAGAACGTGTTCGTGGTCGGCAACATCCCGGCGCTCGGCGGCTGGAACCCGGCCGCCGCCGTCGCCCTCTCGCCGGCCGCCTACCCGGTCTGGCGGGCCACAGTCGACCTGCCCGCGAACACCGCTGTCGAGTACAAGTACGTCAAGAAGAACCCGGACGGCACGGTGATCTGGGAGTCCGGCGCGAACCGGACGCTCACCACGCCGGCCGCCGGCACCCGGGCCGTCAGCGACACCTGGCGCTGACGATCGTGCGGCCCGTCCCCCTCACCCCTGGGGACGGGCCGCATCCGCGCCGGTCAGACGGCCGCGAACGACCAGACCTGGGCCGGGTTGCCGAACCCGGTGCAGCGGTAGATCTGGACGGTCGCGCCGTCGGCGTCCGATCCACTCCGCACGTCCATGCACCGGCCACCGATCTGCGACCTGATCTGGTGCACCCCCGCGAACGAGTTCGGGTCGACCGTCCACTTCATGCTCGACGTGCCGGTGCAGGCCCACTGCTGCAACGGCGTGCCGTCGGCGTTCACCCCGTTGCGGACGTCCACGCACATGCCGCTGAACTGGTTGACGAACGTGTAGGTGTCCCGGCCCACCGGCGACCAGCGCTGCACGGCCTGGCCGTCGCAGGTGCGCTGCACGACCCGGCCGCCGAGCGACGACGGGGCACCGGACCGGTCCACCTCGAGGCACTTGCCGCTGCCGTAGTTGACGATGGCGTAGTGGCCGGTCGCGGCCTGCGCCGGCGGGCCGGACGCCACCCCGAACCCGGTGGCGAGCAGTCCCGCCGCCAGCACCCCGGCCGCTCTCTTCCCGATCATGGTGTCTCCCCTCGGAGTCGTGTCGCCGTCCCGCTTCCGCCGGTGGTCACCGGCCGGACGACTGGGGACGACGCTAGGGATCCGTGACGGCCCCCGGATCCGGGTTCCTCCTAGTCGACGAGGCCGCGCGGGCACCCTGTCGGGTTCGCGTCGCGCCCGCCCGCCCGGACCACACCGGCGGCTAGCGTGCGGTCATGGGCAGCGGTCCGGCGCCGGCCGGTGCCGTCGGCACGGCCACGGACACCGGTGAGGACGCCCTGCTCGGGCGCGCCGACGAGTGCCGGCGGCTCGGCGCGCTGCTGGCCGACGCGGTCGACGGTCACGGCGGTGCCCTGGTGCTGCGCGGCGCGGCGGGCGTGGGCAAGACGGCGCTGCTGGAGCACTGTGCCGCCCGGTCCACCGGGATGCGGGTGCTGCGCGCCACCGGCGCCCCGTTCGAGGCGGAGCTGCCGTTCTCCGCGCTGCACCAACTGGCGCGCCCGCTGCTGCACCGCCTCGGCGATCTGCCCGCTCAGCAGGCCGACGCGCTGCGTACCGTCTTCGCCATCGGCGGCGGTTCCGGTCCGGTCAACCGGCTCGCCGCGTACGTGGCGACGCTGAGCCTGCTCACGACGGCGGCCGAGGACACGCCGGTGCTCTGCCTGGTCGACGACGCGCACTGGATCGACCCGGCCTCGGCGGAGGCGTTGCTGTTCACCGCCCGGCGCCTGCTCGCGGACCGGGTCGCCGTCGTCTTCGCGGCCCGCGACGCCCCCGCGTTCCCCGCGCCCGGCCTGCCGGAGCTGCCGCTGACCGGTCTGGCGCGGGACGACGCGATCCGGCTCGCCATGCGCGCCGGCCTGGACCGCCGGGTCGCCGCCGACCTGGCGGCGGCCACCGCCGGCAACCCGCTCGCGCTGACCGAACTGCCGGCGACGCTGTCCGACGAGCACCGCAACGGATGGCTGCCGCTGCGGGAGCCTCTCGTGCTCGTCGACCGCATCGAGATGACCGTCCTGGCGCACGCCCGCGGGCTGCCCGACGACACCTGGCGTGCGCTCGTCGCCTGCGCGGTCACCGAGGCCACCACCCCGGCGCTGCTGGAGCGGATCCTGGCGGCGGACGGGCTGCGCCTGGGCGTGCTGGACCCGGCGGTCGACGCCGGGCTGATCCGGGTGACCGACCGCGAGGTGACGTTCCGCCACCCGCTGACCCGCGCCGCGGTCCACTCGGTCGCCGGCCCCGGCCGGCGGCGGGCCGCCCACCTGGCGGTGGCCGCCGCGCTCACCGGCGACGACACCGCCGACCGCCGGGCCTGGCATCTCGCGGCCGCCACCACCGTGCCCGACGAGGGCGTCGCCGCGTTGCTGGCCGGCTCCGCCGAGCGGGCGCAACGCCGGGGCGGCGTGGTGGCCGAGGCCCGCGCGTACGAGCGGTCCGCCCGTCTGACCCCCGACCCGGACGTACGCGCGTCCCGGCTCGCCGCCGCGTCCCGCGCCTGGGCCAACGCCGGCGCGAGCCGGCACGCCGTCACTCTGGGCGAGGAGGCGATCGGGCTGACCCGGCGCGCCGACCTGCGCTGCCGGGTCAAGCCGTTGCTCGCCCACCTGGCGCAGCAGCACGGTGACATGGCGGGCGCCGAGGCGTACGTGGCAGACGCGCAGGCGTACGCGCAAGCGGATCCGCTCGGCGCGGCCCGGCTGATGAGCGCCCGCGTCAACCAGTTCTGGGCGCGGCTGGACGTCACCGGCATGGTGCCGCTGTGCGCGCGGGTGGCCGAGCTGGCCGCCGCTGATACGGGCGCGACCTGGCCGAAGGGGCCGATCCGGCTGGCCGCGGCGCAGGTGCTGGCCGGGCTGCCCGAGGGGGTCGCGTCGGCCCGTACCCTGCTCGCCGCCTGCGCCGGCCACGCCGACGGATCGGCGGCGGAGCTGGCCGAGGTGTTCTGCTGGATCGGGGACCACGACACCGCGCGGGCGCTGCTGGAACCGGAGATCGACCGGGCCCGCGCCGCCGACGACGTGTTCCTGCTGGCGTACGCCCTGCCCCGGCTCGCCGGGCTGGAGTGGCGCACCGGCCGGCTGCACGCGGCGTACCAGGCCGCCGCCGAGGCGGTCCGGATCGCCGAGCAGGTGGCGCTTCCGGTGCTGCGGGCGGAGGCGCTGGCCGCGCTGGCCCTGGTGGAGGCGCTGCTCGGCGAGGAGCCGGAGGCGCTCGCGCACGTCGGCGACGCCCGCCGGCTCCTGCCGGGCGAGTTCCGGGAGATCGAGGTCCGGCTCCGATACGCCACCGGGATCGTGGCGGTGGTGGGGGCGCGCTGGGACGACGCCGTGACCGAGCTGGAACGGGTCCGCCGGGCCCAGCGCGACGGCGGCATCGCCGAACCGGGGTGGCTGCCCGTCGCGGCCGAGCTGGCCGAGGCGTACGCGCACCTGTCCGACCCGCAGCGGTCGGTGCGGCGGTTGCGCGACCTGGCCGGTACGGGTGGTGCCGCCGCCCGGGCCGCCGCCGCGCGCGTCGAGGGCCTGCTCGCCGGCGAACCGGACCTGGACGAGGTCTTCGCGGCGGCGCTGGCCCGGTGCGATCCCGCCGTCGTCCCGCTGGAACGGGCCCGGACGCTGCTCAGCTACGGGCAGCGGCTGCGCCGGGCACGGCGCCGCCGGGACGCGCGGGTCCAGTTGCACGCCGCGCTGCGGTTGTTCGAGGCGCTCGGTGCGCAGGGCTGGGCGCGGCGGTGCCGCACCGAGATCGACGCCACCGGCCGGCGGCCGCCCGAACCCGGCGACCGGACCGTCGACCGGCTGACCGGCCAGGAACGCCTGATCGCCCTGCACGTGGCGGAGGGCCTGACGAACCGGGAGATCGCGGCCCGGGTCTTCCTGTCACCGAAGACCGTCGAGTACCACCTCGGCAACGTCTACCGGAAGCTTCGGCTGCGCTCCCGGCCGGAGCTGATCCGCCACCTGTCCGGCCCGCCGGCCGCGGGCTGACGACCCGGCCGGACGGCCGCCGCCAGTGCCGCGGCCAGGCACGCCACGGCGGCGAGCACCAGCGGCGGCCGGCCGCCGGCCGCGACCGCCGCCGACCCGAGCGGGATGGCCAGCGTGATCGGGCCGAACATCGCGGTGTTCGCGGTCCCGGCGACCCGTCCGAGGATCGCCTGCGGCGTGTACGTCTGCACGGCGGTGACCGCCGCGACGAGCGTCCACGGCAGACCGACGCCGATCACCACCGAGGCGGCCACGGTGCCCGGCCACCAGGGCAGGCAGCGCCCGAGACAGCCGACCGCGAACAGGACCGTGCCGGCGGCACCGACCGCGATCTCGCCGTGGCGGCGGACCAGCCGGCCGACCACCAGCCCGGCGAGCAGCGATCCGGCACCCTGGGCGCCGGCGAGCACACCGAGAAAGGTGGACGGCAGCCCGAGGCCGGTGACCACCACGTCGTACAGCGCCGCGGTGGTGAAGCCGGACATCGCGATGGACACCGCCGCGAGCGCCACGGGTACGCGTACCGCCCGCCGGGCCAGCAGCGCGGCGAGCCCGTCCCGAACCCCCGCCGGGCGGGCGGCCGGGGGAGCGGGGACGGTCCGCGTCAGGCGTAACGCGCCGTACAGCACGGCCACGAGCACCGGTACGACGGCGGCGAGCACCGCGACGACGTGCCCGCCCCGCCACGCGTACAGGCCCGCCCCGGCCAGCGGCGCCACCAGCTTCACGCCCTCCTGCGCGCTCGACCGCCAGCCGTTGACGTCGGCCAGCCGGGCCGGAGGGAGCGCGGCGGGCAGCAGCGCGGTCTCGCCGGCGTCGACGAGCACGTAGCCGATCCCGTAGGCGAGCGAGACCGCGTAGATCAGCCACGCCTCGCCGGGCCCCCGTACCGCCAGCAGGCTCAGCAGCGCGGCGGCGAGCGCCAGGTTGACGCCGATCACCAGCGGACGCCGGGGCACCCGGTCGAGCAGGCCGCCGAGCCACGGGCCGGCCAGCGTCGGGGCGTAGACGCAGAGCCCGGCCAGCGCGGCGAGCCCGGTCGAGCCGGTCAGGTCCAGGATCCAGATGCCGCAGACCAGGGCCATGGCGCTGCCGCCGAGACCGGACAGCAGCGAGACGGCCACGAACAGGACGGCGTTGCGACGCATGGATCCCCCGAGAGATTGAGTCTGGTGGACTCACATCCTCCGGAGTTGAGCCGCCAAGAGGCAATGCCTCGGGCGTACGTCAATGCGACGTTGACAGTGCGGCGACGATGCGCCGGGCGGCGTCGCATGCCGGTGCGGGCAGCCGCCTCCCGGCCCCGGCCAGGTCGTCGGCGAGATGCGCGGCCAGCGTGTGCAGCGGCCCGGCGCCGGCGTCCAGCGCGAGCGCGCAGGTGCGGCGCGTCAACGCCGCACTGGGGAAACGGCCGTCCCACGCGCGGTCCGCCTCGATCCAGCGGTGCAGGTCGGTGACCGCCGCCCGCAGCACGGGCAGGTCGGGGGCACCGGCCGGATCGAGCCGGGACAGGCGGGCCCGCCGGGCCGCGACGAGGCGTTGCCGGCGCTGCTCGGCGGCCTGCCGGCTGCCCAGGCCCAGCGCCCGCGCGATCTCGGCCCAGGTGGCGCCGCCGTGCCGGGCCCGGTCGATCAGGTCCAGCTCGCGGTCGTCCAGCCGGACCCGGGCCGCGGCGATCTCGGACAGGTGGTCCAGGGTCACCTGTCAACGCTACATTGACACCCGCCTCGGCACGTCAGTCCTCCGGCACGCCCGGGCCCACCTCGCCGCGTGCCAGACGCTCGGCGTTGCGGTCGGCCTCGCTCTCCGCGTTCTCCGCCCCGGCACCCGGGTCCCGGGTACGCCGCCCCTCGGCGTCCTGGAACACCTGCCCGCGCTCGAGCGCGCCCTCCTGCTGCCGCTGGAACTGCTCCGGATCAGTCATGACCGTCAGGTGCCCCGGCGACCACGCGGCAAACCGGTACGTCAGCGCGGCGGTGCCACGTAGAGGGCGGTCTTGCAGCCGGTCTCGCCCGGCTCCAGCCAGATCCGGTCGTACCCGGGGGATTCGATCTTCCCGGCCGGCGTGCGGACGAGCAGAAGGCAGTCCCGTTCGGCCGGTACGCCGACGGCGGCGACGAGCGCGCCCTCGTGCACCGTCGTGTCGACGGTGATCCAGTCCTGCGGGAAGGCCGCCCGCACCGCGTCCGCCAGCGTCTCCGCGGTGGCGGTGCGCAGCACGGCGGTGAGTCGCTGCCGCCCGTCCTCGGGCACCTTCGGCACCGGCGCGGCGGTGGGCGGCGAGGGAGCGGGGCCGCTCGGACAGTCGATCTCGTGGTACGTCGTGTAGCGGTAGAGCTCGAACTCGTAGCGGTAGCAGCGCACGGCCTCACCGGCGCTGTTGCTCGCGCCACCGATCGACACCGGCGGCTGCTCCGGCACCGTCACCACGAACCGCACGTCGACTGTGGCCCGCTCGTTCCCGGAGGTGCGCCCGGACCAGGCCAGCGCCTCCCGCCGGACTGTCACACCACCGCCGGACGCGGCGTCGGTCGGCTCCTGGACGATCTCGGCCGCCGCGATCGACCCGGCGTCCCGCGCCCGGTTGCGGTGCCCCAGCTCCGTGTTGAGCTGCTTCGCCTCCGCCGCCGCGGCGTCGCGCGCCAGCGCGTCGCCGTTCTCCTCCCCGATCCCCCTCCCGCACCCGGCCGACGCGAGGAGGAGCACCGCGAGCGTCCACCGGAGCCACCGGTGACGGGACGGAGGTGTCGGCCCGGTGGCGGCGCGTGTCCGGTTCACCGAGCGGACGTTACCGGCGCGCCGGGCGCCGCGCTGCCCCGTACGCGGGGGCCGTTGGTCCCGGATCCGACAGGCCCTCGGCCCTGCGATCCGTGCCCGCCCGCGCGGCATGCTGGGATTGCCCGGCGCGGGCGGCGACGACATGGAGGACGATGTGGTGATCAACGGCGGGCCGGCGACAGCGACGACGCCCACCGAGATCTCTCCGGCCCCCGCGACCGGGCTCGGCTCGGCCGAGGCGGCCGCCCGGCTGCGCGCCGACGGCCCGAACACCGTTGCCGCCCCGCGCAAACGCGGGCTGGCCGGCCGGGTGTTCCGCCAGCTCACCGACCCGCTGGTGGCGCTGCTGCTCGCCGCCGCCGTGGTGACCACGCTGCTGCGCGACTACCCGGACACCGCCGTGATCGTGCTGGTAGTCCTGATCAACACGGCGATCGGCGTGGTGCAGGAGGTACGCGCCGACCGGGCCGTCGCCGCGCTGGACCGGCTCGCCGCACCGACCGCGCGTGTGGTCCGCGACGGCCGTGACCTCGTGCTGCCCGCCGCCGACCTGGTGCGCGGCGACCTGGTCCGGCTGGAGGCGGGCGACGTGGTGCCCGCCGACCTCGATCTCACCGACGCGGTACGCCTCAGCCTGGACGAGTCGGCGCTGACCGGCGAGTCGGTGCCGGTGGCCCGGGTCGCGGGGGAGGAGGCCAGCGCCGGCACCGTGGTCACCACCGGCCGCGCCACCGGAACCGTGGCGCGCACCGGCGCGGCGAGCGCGCTGGGCCGGATCAGCGCCCTGGTCGCGGCGACCCGGCCGGCGCCCACCCCGCTGCAACGACGCCTGTCCTCGCTCGGCCGCGTGCTCGGCCTGACCGCCGTGGTGCTCTCCGGGCTGGTCTTCGCCATCGGCGTGCTCGACGGGCGGCCGGTCACGCAGATGGCCGTCACCGCCGTCAGCCTCGTGGTGGCGGCCGTACCGGAGTCGCTGCCCGCCGTCGTCACGCTGGCGCTCGCCCTGGGGGCGCGCCGGATGGCCGGTAGCCGCGCCATCCCCCGCCGGCTGCACGCGGTGGAGACCCTCGGCTCGGTCACCGTGATCGCCTCCGACAAGACCGGCACGCTCACCGAGGGCCGGATGGCGGTGCAGTACGCGGTCGTCCCCGGCCGCGACCGCTACGCCGTCACCGGCACCGGCTACGCGCCCGACGGCGAGGTGCACCACCGGGGCGAGCCGGTGAGCGCCCCCGACGAGCTGCGTGCCCTCGCCCGCGCCGGGCTGCTCTGCAACGACGCCACTGTGACGCCGCCGACCGACGAGCGGCCCGAGTGGACGGCGATCGGTGACCCGCTGGAGGCCGCGCTCGTCACGTTCGGCGCCCGCTGCGGCCTGGACCCGGACACCACCCGGGACGCCTGGCCCCGCGTCGCGGAGGCCCCGTTCGACCAGGACCTGCGCCGGATGACCACCGTGCACCGCCGCTGCGACGGGCGCTACCTGGTGGTCTGCAAGGGCGCGCCGGAGAACCTGCTGGCCGCGCCGCTGGTGGACGCCGACGCCGCGGAACTGGCCGAGCTGACCGACGCCGCGCACCGGCTCGCCACCGAAGGGCTGCGCGTGCTGGCGGTGGCCTCCGCGGTGGTCGACACCCTGCCCGACCCGGCCCGGCCGACCGGCCTGCGCCCGCTGGGCCTGGTCGCGGTCGGCGACCCGCTGCGCGCCGCTGCGCCCGGCATCGCCGCGGGCTTCGAGGAGGCCGGCATCCGGCTGGTCCTCATCACTGGCGACCACCCGGCGACCGCTGCCGCCATCGGCGGACGGCTCGGGCTCTGGCGCGACGGCGACCCGCTCGCCAACGGCGACGACGGCGACCCGGGCGGCGCCCACCCCGAGACCCGGGTGTACGCGCGGACCCAGCCGGAACAGAAGCTCGACATCATCGCCGGCCTCCAGTACCGGGGGCATGTGGTGGCGATGACCGGCGACGGCGTCAACGACGCCCCGGCGCTGCGCCGCGCGGACATCGGCGTGGCGATGGGCGGCGGCACCGAGGTGGCCCGGCAGGCCTCCGATCTGGTGCTCGTCGACGACGACCTGACCACCGTGGCGACCGCCATCGGCGAGGGCCGCCGGATCTACGACAACATCCGCCGCTTCCTGCGCTACGCGCTCGCCGGTGGCGTGGCCGAGATCGCGGTGATGCTGCTCGGCCCGTTGTTCGGCCTGCCGGTGCCGCTGCTGCCGGCGCAGATCCTCTGGATCAACCTGCTCACCCACGGCGTCCCCGGGGTGGCGCTCGGCGCGGAGCCGGCCGAGCCGGGCACGCTGCGCCGGCCGCCCCGCTCGCCGCAGGAGTCGGTGCTCGGCGCCGGCCTGGGCCGGGACGTGCTGGTCACCGGCGGGCTGATCGCCGCGGCGACGCTGGGCGCGGGGGTGTGGGCCGCGGCGGCCGACCGGCCGTGGCAGTCGGTGGTGTTCGTGGTGCTCGGCCTGGCCCAGCTCGGCGTGGCGCTGGCGGTCCGCGCGATCCGTACCCCGGGCTCGCGCGAGCGCAACCTCGCGCTGCCGGTGGCGGTGGCGATCTCCGCTGTGCTTCAGGTCGCGGGCGTGCTGCTGCCGCCGCTGCGCGAGCTGCTCGGCACGTCCCCGCTCAGCGCGCTCGACCTGCTCGCCTGCGCCGCGATCGGCGTACTGCCGGGGCTGGTGCTGCGGCTGACCCGCCGTTTCCGCGGGACCAACGGCCCGCACGCCGTGACCCCGGACCCTGCCGGGCCGGCCGCCTGACCGGCAGGCTGAGCACGAGTGAAGGAGGACGACATGACGATCCACTCGCAGGCCCCCGTCGTGGTGGGCGTGGACGGCTCCGCCGCCTCGCTGGACGCGGTCCGGGTGGCCGCCCGCGAGGCCGCCGACCGCAACCGGCCGCTGCAGGTCGTCCACGCGTTCATCTGGCCGCTGACCCGCGCGCCGCTCACCCCGGCCCCGGGCGCGCCCGCCGGCGCCGGCCTGCGCAACCAGGCCGAACGGGTCGTCGCCGAGGCGGTCGCCGAGGCCGGCAAGGTCGCCCCGGACGTCCCGGTCACCGGCGTGGTGGTCGACGGCGCACCGGCTGCGGTGCTGGTCGCCGAGTCCCGCGAGGCGGCGCTGATCGTGCTCGGCCACCGGGGCCTGGGCGGGTTCGCCGGCCTGCTGATCGGCTCGGTCACGCTCCAGGTGTCGGCCCGCGCACACTGCCCGGTGCTGGTGACGCGCGGCGAGGCGCGCGCCGATGGCCCGGTCGTGGTCGGCGTGGACGGCTCCGAGCTGTCCACCGCGGCGGTCGGGTACGCGTACGAGGAGGCCGCCCGCCGGGGCGCGTCGCTGATCGTGGTGCACGCCTGGCTGTACCCCACCCCGATCGGCCCCGGCGACATCCTGCCGCTGGTGTACGACCCGGAGGCGCTCGCCGAGGAGTCCCGGCGCGTCCTCGCCGAGTCGATCGCCGGCTGGGCCGAGCGTTACCCGGACGCGCCGGTACGGCAGCGGTCGCTGCGCGGCGCCCCGGCCCGGGTGCTCGTGGAGGAGTCGAAGGACGCCCAGCTCGTGGTGGTCGGCGCGCACGGCCGGGGCGCGCTGGGCGGGCTGTTGCTCGGCTCGGTAAGCCACGCGGTGCTGCACCACGCCCACTCGCCGCTGGTGATCGTCCGCAACGGCGCCTGACCCCGCGGCAGCGCCCGGCCAGGCGACAAGGCCGACGGCGCCCGGCCCGCGAGAGCGCCTGACGCCGCTGCGGCGTCAGGCGCTGCGGACCGTGGTGAGGTCGGCCAGCCCGGAGATGGTCAGCAGCGGCTCCAGCAGCGGGCCGGCGATCAGCGTGATCCGGTCGGCGTGCGGGAACAGCGCGGCCAGCCCGGCGCTGTCCAGGTACTCCACCTTCGTGAGGTCCACGACCAGGGGTTCGCCGTCGGGGCGTACGGCGTCGGCCAGCGCGTCGGCGAAGGTGGACGCGTTGCTCATGTCGATCTCACCGACGGCGGCCAGGACGCGGACGCCGTCCGGGCTGTCGCTCGTGGTCAGAGTCAGGGACGTGCTCATGGCGTGATCCTCGCCTGCATGTCGACGGTGGTGCCGGTGGCCCCCGGGGTGACGCTGATGCTGTCCATCAGCGCGCGCATGAGCACGAGTCCCCGGCCGCGGTGCGGGTCGGGAGGCTGGTCCCGGTCGCGCCAGTGGCCGCTGTCGGTGACGCTCAGGCGCAGCGCGCCGGCGGTGGCGGCGGCGCGCAGCCGGATCCGTCCGCCCGGGTTGTCGCGGTGCCCGTGCTCGATCGCGTTGGCGCACGCCTCCCCGGCCGCCACCAGGATGTTGTACGCGTGACCCGGGGCCAGCCCGCAACGGTCCAGCCATCCCCGCAGCGCGGTGCGGACCTCGGCCAGGCGCGTCGACTCGGCGGGGAACTCCAGTTCCAGCGGCCCGGGGTGACGGTAGAGCAGCAGGGCCACGTCGTCGTGGTAGCCCCCGTCCGGGGTGAGCCGGTCCATGATCTCGGTCGCCAGCACCTCGACCGGCGCGTGGTGGCCCTGCTGGATGGCGTCGGTGGCGCGGGCGATGCCGGCGGTGATCGGCTGACGGCGGCGTTCCACCAGGCCGTCGGTGTAGAGCATCAGGGTGGCGCGCGGCGGCACCGACGTCTCCGCCTCCGGACGTTCCTGCCCGAGGCGTACGGCCAGCGGCCGGGACCGGCCGTGCTGCAGCAGCTCGGGAGTGCCGTCGGCGCGGACCACGATGGCCGGCGGGTGACCGGCGCTGGAGTAGCGCATCAGGCCGGTGGCCGGGTCGAGCACACCACAGAAGACGGTGGCGCAGGACGCGCCCGGCAGCAGCGCGGCGAACCGGTCCAGCGCCACGAGCGTGCGGGCCGGGCTCGGGTCCTGCAACAGCAGCGCGCGGCAGGCGCTGCGCAGCTGACCCATCACCGTCGCGGCCTGAAGGCCGTGTCCCACGCAGTCGCCGACCACGATGCCGATGCGCCCGTCCGGCAGTTCCACGGTGTCGTACCAGTCGCCGCCGACCTTGAGCGGCATCGCGGCGGGGGAGTACCGCACCGCGAAACCGGCGGGGAGCTGCGCCGGGCCGAGGATGGCCCGTTGCAGGGCCAGCGCGGTCTCCCGCTGCTGGTCGATCTGGTGCACCCGGTGCAGGCCCTGACCGATGTGGCCGGCCAGCAGCGCCAGCAGCGTCTGGTCCTGCTCGGTGAAGGGCCGCTTCTCGCCCAGGTCGATCCAGAGCGCCATGGTGCCGTGCGGGTGCTCGACGGCGATGCCGGCGCCGTGCGTACGCGTCGCCACCGGCGTCAGCAGCGGAGTGTCCCGCAGCGCGAGCAGCGCCTGCCGGCGCTCCGGCGGCAGCGTGTCCCACCGTGCCGCCGGGTCGGTGGCGGTCACCTCGGGGGCGGGCAGGTCGCCGAAGACGGCGGTGAGCACGCCGGAGGCGCGCCACAGCTTGCGCAGCTCGTCCAGCACCCCGAGCAGCGCGTCGGTGAGATCGTCGGCCTCCGACAGTCGCATGCTGAGACCGGCCAGGGCGGTCTCCCGCTGCACCGCGTAGTGCTCGGCGGTGACGTCGCGGAACGTGCCGACGATCATCCGGCGGCCGCTGTCCGGGTCGTCGACCTGGTTGAACGCGGCCGAGATCCAGATCCGGTGCCCGTCGCGGTGGGTCACCGGCACGGTGTACGTGCCACGGGTCTGCCCCACGAGCGTCGAGAACGCCTCCGCCACCTGGCGGTGCGCCTCGGGCTCGGCCTCCCGGTCCGGCCACCACGGGTGCACCGCCGGATAGGGCAGCCCTTCGGTTCCGTACCCGAGGATGCCGGTGAACGCCGCGTTGATCTCGACGACCGCGCCGTCCTCGTCGCAGACGAAGAACGCCTCCTGCAACGAGTCGACGAGCGCGGTACGCCAGCGGGCGTGGTGGTTGCGCAGCCGGGCCAGTTCCACGTTCGCGCGGACGCGGGCCAGCAGTTCGGCGGCCGGGAACGGCTTGACCAGGTAGTCGTCGGCGCCTGCTTCCAGCCCTTCGATCGAGGCCTCCTGACCGGCGCGGGCGGACAGCAGCAGCACCGGGGTGCCGGCCGTCCGCTGGTCGGCGCGCAGCGCGGCGACCAGTTGCAGGCCGTCGAGCCGGGGCATCATCACGTCGCTGACCACCAGGTCGGGAGTGTGCGCGCGGGCTGCGTCCAGCGCGGCCCGCCCGTCGGCGACCGCGTGCACCTCGTGCCCGGCCGAGCGCAGCAGCCGGGTGAGGTACTCCCGCATGTCGGCGTTGTCGTCGGCCACCAGGATGCGGGCCGGTGCCCCGCCGCGCAGTGGCTGGAGTGTTCCGCCGGCCGGGTCGTCCCCGCCGACGGCGCCGTCCGGTTCGGCCGGCAGCCAGCGCAGCGCCTCCTGCACGAACGGTTCGGCGGACGCCGGTGTCCGGTCGGTGCCCGCCGGGGCGAGCGCGTCGGCGGGCAGGTGCGCGGTGCCGAACGGCAGCCGGATCGTGAAGGTGGTGCCCCGGCCCACCGTGCTGTGCGCGTCGATGTCACCGCTGTGCAGCGTGACCAGCTCCTTGACCAGGGCGAGGCCGATGCCGCTGCCCTCGTCGGAACGGGAGCGGGCGTTCTCGATGCGGTGGAACCGCTCGAACAGGCGCGGCATCTCGTCGGCGGGTACGCCGATGCCCGTGTCGGAGATCCGAAGCACGGCCGCGTCGCCCTCGCCGCGCAGCTCCACCCGGATGGTGCCGTCGAAGGTGAACTTCAGCGCGTTGCTGAGCAGGTTCAGCACCACCTTCTCCCACATGCCGAGGTCCAGGTGTACCGGCTCGGGCAGGGGCGGGCAGTCGACCTCGAAGGACAGGCCGGCCCGTTCGATCGCCGACCGGAAGACGCTGGCCAGGTCGGCGGTCACCGCGGCCAGGTCCACCGGCTCGTAGCGGGCCTGCATCCGCCCGGCCTCGATCCGGGAGAAGTCGAGCAGGCTGTTCACCAGCTTGCCCAGGCGCAGGCCGTTGCGGCGGATCACGTCCAGCTCGGCCCGGACCCGCTCGTCGGCGTCCGGCAACCGGCTGCGCAGCTCGTCCAGCGGTCCCATGATCAAGGTCAGCGGGGTGCGGAACTCGTGGCTGATGTTGGAGAAGAACGCGGTCTTCGCGCGGTCCAGCTCGGCGAGCTCCTCGGCCCGCCGCTGCTGCGCCTGGTAGCTGCGGGCGCTGGCGATGCCGGTGGCCAGATGCCCCGCGGTCAGCTCCACGAAGCCGCGGTACCCGTCGTCCAGCGCCCGGTAGCGGTTCAGCCCGGCGACCAGGAAGCCGTACGGCGCACCGCCCTGCTGGCGCAGCGGCACCAGCAGCGCCTCGGCCGGCGCGGCGGGCCAGACGCCCGTCGGCAGGTCCGCGAAGGCCGGGCCGTCGAGCGTGACCCGCACCGACTCGCCCTCGCCGACGGCGCCGGCCGGCCACGGGGCGGCCGGGTCATCGAGCGACAGCGTGGCCGGGGCCGCCGGGTGCCCGTCCGGCAGGCCGGTCGCCTCCACCAGCCGGGCCCCGCCGTCGTCGTACAGGTAGGTGAGGGTGAACGGCAGGTCCTGCGGGTTGCGGGCCAGCTGGCGGCTGACGAACGCGAGTGTCTCCTGCTCGGTGCGGATGACGCTCGGGTCCGAGCCGAGGTCGCGCAGCGTCGCCATCCGCCGCTCGCCGATGACCCGCTCGGTGTCCTCGCTGACCACGCAGAGCATTCCGACCAGTCCGCCGTCGTCGGCGCGCAGCGGGCTGTAGGAGAACGTGTGGTAGGTCTCCTCGCGGTAGCCGGCGCGTTCCAGGAACAGCAGCAGCCCTTCGTCCCAGGTCGCCTCGCCGGTGCGCAGCACGGTGTCGACGCGGGGGCCGATGTCGTCCCAGATCTCCGCCCACACCTCGTTCGCCGGCAGCCCCAGCGCCCACGGGTACTTGCGGCCGAGCGTGTCCCGCCGGTAGGCGGCGTTGCAGAAGAAGGTGAGCTGCGGCCCCCAGGCCATCCACATCGGGAACCGGGAGGACAGCAGGATCCGCACCGCGGTCCGCAGGCTCTGCGGCCAGGTGTCCGGCGGGCCCAGTGGGTGCGCCGACCAGTCGATCCGCGCCAGGTCCGGCCCGATCTCACCGTCGACGGCGAAGACGTCGGCACGCGTACGCGGGTCGGTGTCAGCGCCGCTCATCGCCCGAGTCTCCCCCACCCCGTCCGGTCCCGCTCGTCCGGGCCGCGTCGCGGCCTCGTGGTCGCTTCTTGCCCCGTCGCGCCCCCGGCACTCCACCCGGGGCGGGGAGATCTGACTCACGCGACGGCAGCGGGTCAGGGCAAGGGTTGGTGGTGCGGAAAAACTAAAGGCAAGGAGACACCTCTCCTCGCCACTATCAACGTATATCGCACCCCGGGTCTTGCCGCAAGGCCCCGGTGATGCCGCAGAATCATCGGCCGATGCGGGTCGAGCTGCGAAAACGGGGGCACGGCATGACCGGACGGTACGTGTGGCAACTGCACGAGGTGGACGAGACGCGGATCGCCGCGGTGGGGGGCAAGGGTGCGCACCTGGGGGCGCTGACGCGGCTCGGCGGGGTGCGCGTACCTCCGGGTTTCTGCGTCACCACCGATGCGTTCCGGCTGGCCGTGGCGCGGACGCCGGCGCTGGCCGGCCCGCTGGAGCGGCTCGCCCGCGCGGACGCGGACGACCCGGCGGCGATCCGCGCGGCCGCCGCCGAGGTCCGTCGCGCGGTCGAGCGGGCCCCGCTGCCGGGCGAGGTCGCGGCGGCGGTCACCGCCGCGCTGGCCGGGCTCGGCACGGAGGCCGCGTACGCCGTGCGGTCGAGTGCGACAGCCGAGGACCTGCCGGACGCCTCGTTCGCCGGCCAGCAGGACACCTACCTCAACGTGGTCGGCACGGCCGAGGTGCTGCGGCACGTCAGCCGCTGCTGGGCTTCGCTGTTCACCGACCGTGCCGTGACCTACCGGCGGCGCCACGGCATCGACGACCGCGCCGTGGAGATGGCGGTGGTGGTGCAGCGGATGGTCGTCCCGGACGCGGCGGGGGTCATGTTCACCGCCGACCCGGTCACCGGCGACCGGACGGTGGTGTCGATCGAGGCCGGCTTCGGTCTCGGCGAGGCCCTGGTCTCCGGCCTGGTGAACCCGGACGTGTTCACGGTGCGCGACGGCGTGGTGGCCGGCCGGACGATCGGCGCGAAGGCGCGGGCGGTGCACGCGGCACCCGGCGGCGGCACCCGGGATACACCGGTCGACCCGGCGCGGCAGGCCCAGCCCGCGCTGACCGGCGCGCAGGCGGTACGCCTCGCCGGGCTGGGCCGGCGGATCGAGGCGCACTTCGGCTGCCCGCAGGACGTCGAGTGGGCAGTGACCGGGGACGACGTCCACATCCTCCAGAGCCGGCCGATCACCACGCTGTTCCCGGTGCCGGCGGCCGCCGCGGACGGGCGGTTCCACGTCTACCTGTCGGTCGGCCACCAGCAGATGATGACCGACGCGATGAGGCCGCTGGGCCTGTCGATGTGGCGGCTCACCGCCATGGCGCCGATGCACGAGGCGGGCGGCCGGCTGTTCGTCGACGCCACGCCGCACCTGTCCACGGCGGCGGGCCGGGCCGCGTTCCTGGGCATGATCGGCCGGGCCGACCCGCTCACCCGGGACGCGCTGGAGACGGTCCTCGCCCGGGACGTGGTGCCGGTCGCGCCGGACCCTGCACCGGCCGCGCCGGACCCCGCACCGGCCGGCCCGCCCGCGAGCGGGCCGCCGCCCTCGATCGACACCGACCCGGCGATCGTCACCGCGCTGATCGAGCGCAGCCGGGAGTCGGTCGCCGCCCTGCGCCGCGACATCCGGGGCCGGTCCGGGTCCGGGCTGTTCGACTTCCTGGACGAGGCGTTCGCCGAGCACAAGCGGGTGCTCACCGATCCGGTGAGCGCTCAGGTGATCATGGCCGGGATGCAGGCCACCTGGTGGCTCAACGACAAGCTGGGGGAGTGGCTCGGCGAACGCGACGCCGCCGACACGCTCACGCTGTCCGCGCCCGGCAACGTCACCGCCGAGATGGGCCTGGCGTTGCTCGACGTGGCCGACGTGGTCCGCGCGTACCCCGAGGTGGTGGCGTTCCTGCGGGACGGCGCCGACGACGGGTTCCTGGACGAACTGCCGAAGCTGCCGGGCGGCGTCGAGGCACGCGCGGCCGTCGAGGGCTACCTGGACCGGTACGGCATGCGCTGCGTCGGCGAGATCGACATCACCCGGCCACGGTGGAGCGAGTGCCCGGCCACGCTCGTGCCGCTGATCCTGGACCACGTCCGCACCTTCGCCCCGGGCGCCGCCGCGCGCCGCTTCGCCGACGGCCGGGAGCGGGCGTGGGCGAAGGCCCGGGAGGTGCTCGACCGCCTGCGCGCGCTGCCCGACGGCGAGCGCAAGGCCGCCGAGACGCAGGCGATGATCGACCGGGTACGGACGTTCGCCGGCTACCGGGAGTACCCGAAGTACGACATCGTCAGCCGCTACGCCGTGTACAAGCAGGCGCTCATGGCGGAGGCCGACCGGCTGGCCCGCGCCGGTGTGCTCGCCGATCCGGAGGACGTCTTCTACCTCACCTTCGACGAGTTCCGGGAGGTCGCGGCCACCGGGCGGGTGGACGCCGGGCTGATCCGCAGGCGCCGGGAGGAGTTCCGGTCGCACCAGGCGCTCACCCCGCCCCGGGTGCTCACCTCGGACGGCGAGGCCCTGAACGGCTCGTACCGGCGCGCCGACGTGCCGCCGGGCGCCCTGGCCGGGCTGGCGGTCTCGGCCGGCGTCGTCGAGGGGCGGGCGCGGGTCGTGACGGACCTGGCCGGTGCCGACCTGGAGCCGGGCGACATCCTCGTCACCGCGCACACCGACCCGAGTTGGACGCCGCTGTTCGTCGCAGTCGCGGGCCTGGTGACGGAGGTGGGCGGCCTGATGACGCACGGCGCGGTGATCGCCCGCGAGTACGGCCTGCCCGCGGTGGTGGCGGTGCCGGACGCGACCCGGTTGATCCCCGACGGCGGGCGGATCCGCGTGCACGGCACCGACGGGTACGTCGAGCTGCTGTCCTGACCGGCGCGGCATGCTCGATGATGGAGGTCCGGCGAGCGGGGAGGCGCGATGCGGATCGGGGAGCTGTCGGCGCGTACCGGGGTGAGCGCCCGGTCCATCCGGTACTACGAGCAGCAGGGCCTGCTCGCCGCCCTGCGGACGCCGAGCGGGCAGCGGGTCTTCGCCGATTCGGCGGTGGACCGGGTCCGGCTCATCCAGCGGTTGTTCGACGCCGGGCTGAGCAGCCGCCGGATGGCCGAGCTGCTGCCCTGCGTGACCGATCCGGAGATCCGCACGTCGTGGCTCACCGACCGGCTGCGCGAGGAGCGGGCTCGGATGACCGCCGAGATGGCGCGGCTCGCGCACGCCGTCGCGGTGCTCGACGACGTGGTGTCCGACATGACGGTGACCGAGGACACCCGGGATCCGGCCGCCTGAGCGCTTGCCCTTGACACCGGTGTCAACTCCTAGCGTCGGGTCATGAACGCGACACTGGACACCGCATCGCCGGTGACGCCGCTGCTGGAGCCGGTCACCGTCGCCGGCCTGTCGTTGCCGTCCCGCTTCGTCATGGCGCCGATGACCCGTAACCGCGCGCCGGGCGGCGTGCCGACGCCCGAGATGGCCGACTACTACCGGCGCCGCGCCGCGGCCGGCATCGGCCTGATCGTCACCGAGGGCGTGCTGGTGGACCATCCCAGCGCCGGCCACGAGGACACCGTGCCGCGGATGACCGCCGGCGCGGCCGAGGCCGGCTGGCGGGGCGTGGTCGAGGCGGTGCACGCCGCCGGCGGCCGGATCGCCGCGCAGCTGTGGCACCTGGGCAGCCTGCGTGAGCCGGTGGACGGCCGTCCGGCGTGGACCCCCTCGGGGGTACGCGAGCCGGGCCGCCCGGCGCCGTACGCGATGACCGCCGCCGACGTGGACACCCTGCTCGCGGCGTACGCGGACGCGGCGGGGGTCGCGGTCCGGGCCGGGTTCGACGCGATCGAGATCCACGCCGCGCACGGTTACCTGCTGGACGAGTTCCTGTGGCCGTACACGAACCGCCGGACCGACGCGTTCGGCGGCTCACCGGAGCGGCGGGCGGCGTTCCCGGCGGCGGTGGTGCGCGCGGTCCGCGCGCAGGTCCCGGCGGACCGGCCGGTGATCGTGCGATTCTCCCAGTTCAAGGAGCGCGCGTTCGACGCGCGGATCGCCGAGACCCCGGCCGAGCTGGCGCGAATCCTCGGCGCGTTCGCCGAGGCCGGCGCCGACGTGCTGCACGCCTCGCAGCGCCGCTTCTGGCAGCCCGCGTTCCCCGGCTCGGCGCTGAACCTGGCCGGCTGGGCGAAGCGGCTCACCGGCCTGCCGTCGATCACCGTCGGCTCGGTCGGGCTGCGGCGGGACTTCCTGCGCCCGGACGGCCCGGAGTCGGTGGCGGGCCTGGCCGCGCGGCTGGCGGACGGGGAGTTCGACCTGGTCGCGCTGGGTCGCGCGCTGCTGGGCAACCCGGCCTGGGTGACGCACGCCGCTACCGGCCGGCTGGACGAGATCGTCGACTACCGCAAGGCGCACGAGGACGTCTATCCCTAGGCGGCAGGGGTTGACGCCGGGGGATGTTATCGCTCACAGTCGATGGCAGGGCACGAGCGCCGCAAGGCTCACCGGGCGAGCCGCGCTGGGCGTACCCCGACACCGCCACCGGACGCGGGGTCGGGGATTCGCACCACCACCATCGCGTAACCCCCGGAAGAGGAATCCGCATGAGACGAAAGAGAGCCTTGCTGACCACCGGCATCCTGGCCGGCGCGCTCGCCGCCGGGATGGCCGTGGCCCTGGCGCCGGCCGCGAGCGCCGGCACCACGCTGCGCGCGGCGGCGGCCGAGAAGGGCCGTTACTTCGGCGCCGCGGTCGCCACCAACAAGCTGTCCGACAACACGTACGCCATGGTGCTGAACCGCGAGTTCAACTCCGTGGTGGCCGAGAACGAGATGAAGTGGGACGCCACCGAGCCGCAGCAGGGGCGGTTCAGCTACACCGGTGGCGACCGGCTGGTCAGCCACGCCCGCGCGAACGGCATGTCGGTGCGCGGGCACGCGCTGCTCTGGCACCAGCAGCAGCCGTCGTGGGCGCAGGGCCTGTCCGGCAGCGCGCTGCGCAACGCCGCGATCAACCACGTCACCCAGGTCGCCACCCACTTCCGCGGGCAGATCTACGCCTGGGACGTGGTGAACGAGGCGTTCGCCGACGGCGGCAGCGGCGGGCGCCGCGACTCGAACCTGCAGCGCACCGGCAACGACTGGATCGAGGCCGCGTTCCGGGCCGCCCGCGCCGCCGACCCGGGCGCGAAGCTCTGCTACAACGACTACAACACCGACGGCATCAACGCGAAGTCGACGGGCATCTACAACATGGTCCGCGACTTCAAGTCGCGGGGCGTGCCGATCGACTGCGTCGGCTTCCAGTCGCACCTGGGCACCACGATCCCCGGTGACTACCAGGCCAACCTCCAGCGTTTCGCCGACCTGGGCGTCGAGGTGCAGATCACCGAGCTGGACGTGATGACCGGCGGCAACCAGGCGAACATCTACGCCGCCGTGACCCGCGCCTGCCTGGCGGTGTCGCGCTGCACCGGCATCACGGTGTGGGGCGTGCGGGACTGCGACTCGTGGCGCGGCTCGGACAACGCGCTGCTGTTCGACTGCTCGGGCAACAAGAAGGCGGCGTACAACGCGGTGCTCGACGCGCTGAACGCCGGGGGCAACAACCCGCCGCCGACCACGACGCCGCCGCCGAACAACCCGACCACCCCGCCGCCGGGCCAGGGTGGATGTTCGGCCTCGGTGACGCTGAACTCCTGGACCGGTGGCTTCGTCGCCAACGTGAAGGTGACAGCCGGCTCGTCGGGCACCCGGGGATGGACGGTCAGCATGACGCTGCCGGGCGGCGCGAGCATCACGAACACCTGGAGCGCGACGGCCAGTGGTAACAGCGGCACGGTGCGGTTCACGAACGTGGACTACAACGGCCAGCTCGGCGCCGGCCAGAGCGCCGAGTTCGGGTTCCAAGGCAACGGCAGCGGATCGGGCATGACACCCACCTGCTCCGCGACCTGATCCGGGCCACCGCGGGGGCGGCGCGCGCCGCCCCCGCGGTGCTCCGTCACGCCGTCCCGTCCGACCTGGACCGCCGTCTCTGTTACGAGAAAGAGACATGCGCATTTCGCGCGTTTGGTTGACGGGGCAACTTGTGAGCGTTAACACTCCCCGTGAGGGTTACCTGTGTCACAGGGACCGCCACGACAGGGAGGACGCTCGTGCGCAGACGACTTCTGGCCGCACTCAGCGGTGCCGCGCTCGCGATCAGCCTGGCCGCCTGCAGCGGCGAGGGCGCGGGAGGCGGCGGAGACACCAGCTCGGCCAAGCCCGGCGACCTGACGATCGGCGTCTCGATGCCGACGCAGACCTCGGAACGATGGATCGCCGACGGCAACTCGGTGAAGGAGAAGCTCCAGGCCAAGGGCTACAAGGTCGACCTGCAGTACGCCGGGGACGACATCCCGACCCAGTCGCAGCAGATCGACCAGATGATCACGCAGGGCGCGGACGTGCTGGTCATCGCCCCGATCGACGGCACCGCGCTCAGCGGCCAGCTCCAGGCCGCCGCGGCCGCGAAGATCCCGGTCATCTCCTACGACCGGCTCATCCGCAACAGCCCGAACGTGAGCTTCTACGTCAGCTTCGACAACTACAAGGTCGGCGTGGCGCAGGCCAACGCGCTCCTGGTCGGCCTCGGCCTGCTCACCAAGGACGGCGCCAAGGGCACCGCGACCGGCCCGTTCAACGTGGAGCTGTTCGCCGGGTCGCTGGACGACAACAACGCCGGCTTCTTCTTCAACGGCGCGATGGACACGCTCAAGCCGTACTTCGACGCCGGCACGCTGAAGGTCAAGTCGGGGCAGACCAAGATCGAGCAGGCGGCCATCCTGCGCTGGCAGCAGGAGACCGCGCAGAAGCGGATGGAGGACCTGCTCACCTCCAGCTACAACGACGGCAGCAAGGTCGACGGCGTGCTGTCGCCGTTCGACGGCCTGTCCCGCGGCATCATCACCGCGCTGCAGAACGCCGGCTACCGCGGCGGCGCCAAGAAGATGCCGGTGGTGACCGGCCAGGACGCCGAGGTCGCCTCGGTCAAGCTGATCAACGACGGCGTGCAGAGCTCGACGGTGTTCAAGGACACCCGGCTGCTGGCCGAGCAGGCGGTCATCGCCGCCGAGGCGTTCCTGCGCAAGGAGGAGCCGAAGGCCAACGAGACCAAGGCGTACAACAACGGCGTCAAGGTCGTGCCCGCGTTCCTGCTGCCGGTGCAGACCGTCTACAAGGAGGACATCAAGTCCGTCCTGATCGACTCCGGCTACCTGACCGAGCAGGAGGTCGCCGCCGGACGGGCCGGCTGACCCGCGCGGCGACGGGCCCGGCGGCCACCGCGCCACCGGGCCCGTCCGCTCCGGACACCTCGACCACGAGCAGGACGGATACCCATGAGCGATCACATCCTCGAGATGCGGGGCATCACGAAGACCTTCCCGGGCGTGGCCGCGCTCCAGGACGTCTCGCTCGCCGTACGGCGCGGCGAGATCCACGCGATCTGCGGTGAGAACGGCGCCGGCAAGTCCACCCTGATGAAGGTGCTGTCCGGGGTCTACCCGGCGGGCAGCTACGACGGCCAGATCGTCTTCGACGGCGAGCCGGTCGGATTCCGGGGGATCCAGGACAGCGAGGCCCGCGGCATCGTCATCATCCACCAGGAACTCGCCCTGGTGCCCTACCTGTCGATCGCCGAGAACATCTTCCTCGGCAACGAGCGCCGCGGCCGCGGCGGGCTGATCGACTGGCACCGGACCAACGCGGAGGCCGCGGCGCTGCTGCGGTCGGTCGGGCTGCACGAGAACCCGGTCACCCCGGTCATCCAGCTCGGCGTCGGCAAGCAGCAGCTCGTGGAGATCGCCAAGGCGCTGTCCAAGAAGGTACGGCTGCTGATCCTCGACGAGCCCACGGCCGCACTCAACGACGTCGACTCGGCGCACCTGCTGGACCTGATGCGCCGCCTGCGCGACCAGGGCATCACCTGCATCATGATCTCGCACAAGCTCGGCGAGATCACCGCCGTCGCCGACTCGACCACAGTCATCCGCGACGGCCGTACCGTCGAGACGCTGGACATGTCCGACGGCGCCGTCACCCAGGACCGGATCATCCGCGGCATGGTCGGGCGCGACCTGGCCGCCTTCTACCCGAGCCGCAGCGTCACCCCGGGCGACGAGGTGCTGCGGATCGAGGACTGGTCGGTGCGCCACCCGACCCAGGACCGCCTGGTCGTCGACCGGGCCTCGCTGCACGTACGCGCCGGTGAGGTCGTCGGCATCGCCGGCCTGATGGGCGCCGGGCGCACGGAGCTGGCGATGAGCGTGTTCGGCCGGGCGTACGGCCGGGACATCAGAGGCCGGCTGTTCGTCAGGGGCCGTGAGGTACGGGCGCGCACTGTGGCCGAGGCCATCGCCAACGGCATCGCGTACGCCACCGAGGACCGCAAGCACTACGGCCTCAACCTGATCGACGACGTGCGGGGCAACGTCCCCGCCGCCGCGCTGCACAAGCTGGCCAGCCGTGGCTGGATCGACGGCAACCGGGAGATTCAGGTCGCCGAGCGGGGGCGGCGCGACATGAACATCAAGGCGCCGACGGTGATGTCGGTGGTGGGCAAGCTCTCCGGCGGCAACCAGCAGAAGGTCGTGCTGGCGAAGTGGCTGTTCACCGACCCGGACGTGCTGATCCTCGACGAGCCGACCCGGGGCATCGACGTGGGCGCCAAGTTCGAGATCTACACGATCGTCAACCGGCTGGTGGCAGACGGCAAGGCCGTCGTGCTCATCTCCTCCGAACTGCCCGAGCTGCTCGGCATGTGCGACCGCATCTACACCCTGGCGGCCGGGCGGATCACCGGGGAGACGCCGGTGGCCGACGCCACCCAGGAGAACCTGATGGAACTCATGACCAAGGACAGGGATCTCGTCCGATGACCAGCACGAAGCCCACGCCCCAGAAGGTCGCCGCGCCGGACACCGGCGCGGCGGCGAGCCTGCACACCGGCACCAGCGACCCGCGCGCGCTGATCCTGGGCAACCTGCGGCAGAGCGGCATCTACATCGCCCTGGTGGTGATCGTCGCGCTGTTCGCCGTCCTGACCGACGGCGTCTCGCTGAGCCCCGGCAACCTGACGAACATCGTCCTGCAGTACTCCTACATCCTGGTGCTCGCGATCGGCATGGTGATCGTGATCATCGGCGGCCACATCGACCTGTCCGTGGGATCGGTGGTGGCGCTCACCGGAGCGGTCTCGGCGGTGCTGGTCATCCGCGAGGGCATGCCCTGGTGGGCCGGCGTCCTGGCCGCGCTCGCGGTGGGTGTCGCGGTCGGCGCGTGGCACGGGCTCTGGGTCGCGTACGCCGGCATCCCGGCGTTCATCGTCACCCTGGCCGGCATGCTGCTGTTCCGCGGTCTGACGCTGCGCGTGCTGGACAACATCTCGCTGTCGCCGTTCCCGGAGGAGTACCAGCGGGTCGCGGCCGGCTTCCTCAACGGCCTGCTGGGCGGCCAGGGCTACGACGCCTTCACGCTGTTCATCGGCGCCTTCGCCGTGGTCGGGTACGCGGTGAGCGTGTTCCGGACCCGGGTCGCCCGGGTGCGCCACGAGCAGCCGGTGGAGTCGTTCCCGCTGTTCGTCCTGCGGATCGTGGTGGTCGGCGCCGTGGTCATGTGGTTCGCCTGGCAGCTCGCCCACGCCCGGGGCCTGCCGATCGTGCTGATCGTGCTCGCCGTGCTCGTGCTCGTCTACGGCCTGCTCACCCGCCGTACGGTGTTCGGCCGCCAGGTGTACGCCATCGGCGGCAACCTGCCCGCGGCGATGCTGTCCGGCGTACGGGTGAAGCGCGTCAACTTCTGGATCTTCGTCAACATGGGCTTCCTGTCCGCCGTGGCGGGCGTCATCTACTCGTCCCGCTCCAACGGGGCCCAGCCGGCGGCCGGCAACATGTTCGAGCTGGACGCGATCGCGGCGGCGTTCATCGGCGGGGCGGCCGTCACCGGTGGCGTCGGCACCGTGGTCGGCGCCATGGTGGGTGGCCTGATCATGGCGGTGATGAGCAACGGCATGCAGCTCATGGGCGTCGACCAGTCCGTCCAGTCGGTGGTCAAGGGCCTGGTGCTGCTCGTCGCCGTGGCGTTCGACATCTGGAACAAGCGCCGGGCGGCCGGCGCCCGGTGACGGCCGGCCGGACGCTCGCCCCTTCGTCCGGCCGGCCGCCGTTCACCGGCCGTAGCCGCTCACGCCCGGCTCCACCGTTGGTTGGCGTTGCCGTGGCAGGTCCAGACGATCACCCGGGTGCCGTTGGCGGTGCCCGCGTTGTCGACGTCCAGGCACAGCGACGGGAAGCGCCCGTTGCTCACCGTGCCGTTGCCGTTGACGGTCCACTGCTGGTTGGTGCCGCCGTTGCAGTCCCAGATCTGCACCCGGGTGCCGGCCGTCGCGTTCGTCGGCACGTCCAGGCACTTGCCGAGCACCTGCAACGCCTGCCCGTTGGCGGTGAACTGCTGGTTGGCGTTGTTGTGGCAGTCCCAGATCAGCGTCCCGGTGCCGTTCGCGGTGCCGGCGTTGTCCACGTCGAGGCACCGGCCGGACGACTCGCTGCGCAGCCGGAACGTGGTCGGGACCGGCGGCGGGGTGGTGGTGCCGCCCCCGCTGACCCGGTAGACCACGGTGCCGTGCGCGGGCACGCTGGCGGAGATCGTGCCGGTGCTGGTGGAGGTGGCGTCGGTCCACGCGTCGCGCAGCGTGAACGAGTTGCCGCTCTTGCCCACGGCCGCCGCCGTGGTGGAGACGGTGGTGGTCGAGCCGCCCTGGTTGAACAGCGCAACCGCCACGTCGCCGTTTGCCAGCGGCTTGGCCAGCACCCGCCGCGTGCCGTCGAAGGAGACCTGGACCGCCTGACGGCCGAGCGTGTCCTGGTTGATCGCGACCAGGTTCGCGTTGCGCAGGATCGCCAGGGTGGCCGCGCTCGCCGAGCGCACGTCGTTGCCCATCATCAGCGGCGCGGCCAGCATGGACCAGAGCGCGAAGTGGCTGCGCATCTCGGTGTCGTTCATGCCACCGTTGCCCACCTCGAGCATGTCCGGGTCGTTGAACCCGCCGGGCGCGGCGTATCCGGCCAGCGGCACCGTGACGTCGACGATGTTCTGGATGCCCATCGGGTAGCCGTTGGCCTGGCCGGTGTTCCACGCGTTGGTGATGTCCTCGGTGGTTCGCCAGAGGTTCGCCACGTCGCTCCAGTTGCGCAGCGGCCCGGTCTTGGCGTGGTAGCTGTTGGGGTTGATGCTGTAGACGATCGGCCGGCCGGTGGAGGCCAGCGCGTCGCGCATGATGCCGAACCGCGCCACCTGGTCGTTGATGGTGCCGGTGCCGGAGCACCAGTCGTACTTGAGGTAGTCCACGCCCCAGGCGGCGAACTGCCGCGCGTCCTGGTACTCGTGGTTGAGGCTGCCGGTGGCGCCGGGGAACGTGCCGCCGACCTGGGCGCAGGTCTTGTCCAGCGGCACCTGGTAGATGCCGAACAGCAGGCCCCGGGCGTGCAGGTAGTCACCGAGCGACTTCATCCCGCTGGGGAACCGCTGCGGGTGCGCCTGGAGGTTGCCCTGCGCGTCCCGGTTGGGGTCGAACCAGCAGTCGTCCACGACGACGTACTTGTAGCCGAGGTCGCGCAGGCCGTTGCTGACCATCGCGTCGGCGGTCTGGCGGATGAGGGTCTCGTTGATGTTGCAGCCGAAGGTGTTCCAGGTGTTCCACCCCATCGGCGGGGTACGGGCGACGCCGTTGTCCAGCGCCCGGGCGGGATGCGGTGCCACGGCCTGGTCGGTGACTGTCGCGGCGAGTGCCACCGCCGCGACGCCCAGGACGGCGAGCGTCCGTCGGGTCCATCTGCGCACTGGGTCCTCCTCGGTGGCCGGGCGCCGTCCGTGGCGGTGCCCGGAAGGGAGCGGCCCGCCGGTCGCACGGCGTCGCCCGTGGTCCACGGGGACGGACGCGGCACGGCAGTTCCAGCGGCCGGTCGGTGCCGGCGGGCGCTCGTGGGTGGTGGGGTTCCGGCGGTCGACGGGGTCGCCGTCCGTCGCCGCCCGGCTGCGGCGCCGGGGTTTCCCGGACAGCGGCGCCACATGTGGGGATGGCGAAATGTTATCGCTGACATCAAACACTGTAAATAGGCTGGCGGCCTGCGGGCGGCCCTCGGCGACCGTTCTCCGCGGGCGTCGCGGCGAGAAAAAGAGCCGCTGAGTGGCCCTCTGAGCGGCTCGGCGGCGGCGTCTGGACGCCGGGGCCCGGGGCGGCCGGAGCGCCGAGAGAATTTCCGGAAGTTCCATCGGTTGTTGTCGTTAACAGGGCGTCGGCCCGCGGCTTGGCCGCACCGTTGGCGTGGATCTCCCGGCCGGCGGCGGGGCCGGTCCGCGCGGGGCGGCGGACGTCGGTTCCGAGTGTCGCTGCTCGTTACGCAGCTGTTGCCCGGAGGTGTCTTGACGGATGTATATGTGAGCGCTAACACTAACCCCGTGACACGGCGGAGGTGCAAATGAGCGAAGTGGACGCGTCGGATCGGTACGTGATCGGGGTCGATTTCGGCACACTGTCCGGGCGGGCGCTCGTGGTCCGGGTCCGTGACGGCGCCGAACTCGGTACGGCGGTGCACGAGTACCGGCGCGGGGTCATCGAGACCGCGCTTCCCGACGGCGGCCCGGCGCTGCCCCCGGACTGGGCCCTCCAGGACCCGGACGACTACCGCGACGTGCTGCGCCACGCGGTGCCGGCCGCGCTCGCCGAAGCCGGCGTGGACCCGTCCCGGGTGGTGGGCATCGGCACCGACTTCACCGCCTGCACCGTGCTCCCGACGCTCGCCGACGGCACGCCGCTGTGCGAGATCCCGCAACTGCGCGACCGCCCGCACGCCTGGGTGAAGCTCTGGAAGCACCACGCCGCGCAGCCGCACGCCGACCGGATCAACGCGTTGGCGGCCGAGCGCGGCGAGCCGTGGCTCGGCCGTTACGGCGGCAAGATCTCCGCGGAGTGGCAGTTCGCCAAGGGCCTGCAGATCCTGGAGGAGGACCCGGAGGTCTACCGGCGGGCCGAGCGGTTCATCGAGGCCGCCGACTGGATCGTGTGGCAGCTCTGCGGCGCCGAGACGCGCAACGTCTGCACGGCCGGCTACAAGGGCATCCGGCAGGACGGCCGCTACCCGTCGGCGGACTACCTGGCCGCGCTCGACCCCGGCTTCGCCGACTTCGTGACCAAGCTGGACGGTCCGCTGCTGCCGCTGGGCGCGCGGGCCGGCACGCTCAGCGCCCGCGCCGCCGCCTGGACCGGGCTGCCCGAGGGCATCGCGGTCGCGGCCGGCAACGTCGACGCCCACGTCACCGCCGCGTCGGCCCAGGCGCTGCGGCCCGGCCGGCTGGTCGCCATCATGGGCACCTCCACCTGCCACGTCCTCAACGGCACCCACCCGGCCGAGGTGCCGGGCATGTGCGGCGTGGTCGACGGCGGCATCAGCCCCGGCGCCTGGGGCTTCGAGGCCGGGCAGAGCGGCGTGGGGGACATCTTCGGCTGGTTCGTGCGGCACGCCGCCCCGGCCGGGTTCGACTCGCACGAGCGGCTCACCGAGGCCGCCGCCGCCCAGCCGGTCGGCGCGCATGGCCTGGTGGCGCTGGACTGGTGGAACGGCAACCGGTCCCTGCTGGTCAACCACGACCTGAGCGGGATGATCGTCGGGCTGACGCTCGCCACCCGGCCGCCGGACGTCTACCGTGCGCTGCTGGAGTCCACGGCGTACGGCACCCGGATGATCGTCGAGGCGTTCGCGCAGGCCGGTGTGCCGGTCGACGATCTGGTGGTGGCCGGTGGGCTCACCTCCAACCGGCTGCTCATGCAGATCTACGCCGACGTGACGAACCGGCCGCTGAGCATCATCGGTTCCGCCCAGGGCCCGGCGCTCGGCTCGGCCATCCACGCGGCGGTGGCCGCCGGTGCGTACCCGACGATCCACGAGGCGTCCGCCGTGATGGGGCGCATCGACGAGGCCGTTTACCGGCCCGTACCGGAGAACGTCCGGGCCTACGACGCCCTGTACGCCGAGTACCGCGCGTTGCACGACCACTTCGGCCGCGGCGCGAACGACGTCATGCTCCGCCTGCGGGCGATCCGCAACGCGGCGGTCGACGCCGCCGCGGACCGCGCCGCCGCGACCCTGGAGGTGGTCGGATGAACAGCCAGGTCGACGCGCTGCGCGAGACGGTGGCGCGCCTGCACCGCGAACTGACCCGCTACGACCTGGTCGCCTGGACGGCCGGCAACGTGTCGGCCCGCGTACCCGGTCAGGACCTGATGGTCATCAAGCCCAGCGGCGTCGACTACGACGACCTGACCGCGGCGGCCATGGTGGTCTGCGACCTCAACGGCACCGTCGTCGACGGCGACGGCGCCCCGTCCAGCGACACCGCCGCGCACGCCTACGTCTACCGCGCGATGCCCGAGGTCGGCGGCGTCGTGCACACGCACAGCGGGTACGCCACCGCCTGGGCGGCCCGCGGCGAGGCGATCCCGTGCTGGCTGACCGCGCAGGCCGACGAGTTCGGCGGGGAGATCCCGATCGGGCCGTTCGCGCTGATCGGCGGCGACGACATCGGTAAGGGCATCGTCAGCACGCTGTCCGGCCACCGTTCACCCGCGGTGCTCATGCGCAACCACGGCGTCTTCACCATCGGCAAGGACGCCCGGGCGGCGGTCAAGGCCGCGGTGATGTGCGAGGACGTCGCCCGTACCGCACACCTGGCCCGCGCGCTCGGGCAGCCCGTGCCGATCGCGCCGGCCGACATCGACTCGCTCTACGACCGCTACCAGAACGTGTACGGCCAACGCCCGCCGGCGCACTGACCTCGGACCGCGCCGCGCACCCCCCCACCACCACACCCGGGCCGCTCCGGCTCCCGCCGGCCGTGTGCCCGGAACATCCAACCCCGGAGGAGAATCGATGAGAAGCAGGAGCACGGCACGCACGGTCATCGCGGCGTTCGCCGGCGTGCTGCTCGCCGCCAGCATGGCCGCGTGCGGCAACAGCGACACCGGCGGCGGTTCCGGCGACGGCAACGACAAGATCGTCCTGGGCTTCTCCCAGGTGGGCGCCGAGAGTGGCTGGCGCACCGCCAACACCACCTCGATCAAGGAGGCGGCGGCCGAGGCGGGCATCGAGCTGAAGTTCGACGACGCCCAGCAGAAGCAGGAGAACCAGATCAAGGCGATCCGCAACTTCATCCAGCAGAAGGTCGACGTGATCGCCTTCTCGCCGGTGGTGGAGTCCGGCTGGGACACCGTGCTCAAGGAGGCCAAGGACGCCAAGATCCCGGTGATCCTGACCGACCGCGCCGTCGACTCGGCCGACAAGTCGCTCTACAAGACGTTCCTCGGCTCGGACTTCGTCAAGGAGGGCCGCCTCGCCGGCGAGTGGCTGGTGGAGCAGAAGAAGTCGGCGTCCGGCCCGGTCAACATCGTCGAGCTGCAGGGCACGACCGGCTCGGCGCCGGCAAACGACCGGAAGAAGGGCTTCGCCGAGGCGATCGCCGCCAACCCCAACCTGAAGATCGTCGCCTCGCAGACCGGTGACTTCACCCGCGCCGGCGGCAAGCAGGTGATGGAGCAGTTCCTCAAGGCCAACCCGAAGATCGACGTGCTCTTCGCGCACAACGACGACATGGGCCTGGGCGCGCTCGAGGCGATCACCGCGGCCGGCAAGACGCCCGGCAAGGACATCACCATCATCACCGTCGACGCGGTGAAGGACGGCATGCAGGCCCTCGCGGACGGCAAGTTCAACTTCATCGCGGAGTGCAGCCCGCTGCTCGGCCCGCAGCTGATGGACCTGGTCAAGAAGGTCAAGGCCGGCGAGGACGTGCCCGCCCGGATCGAGACCGAGGAGACCACGTTCACCCAGGAGCAGGCCAAGGAGGCACTGCCCAACCGCAAGTACTGAGTCACCCGGGGGTCGCCGTCGCAACCGACGGCGGCCCCCGTACCACCACCGTCGAAGAAGAGGTCCGATGGGATGACGGGTAACCGTCCGGTCCTGACCATGACCGGCATCAGCAAGACCTTCCCCGGGGTCCGCGCGCTGCACGACGTCGACTTCCGGCTGTTCCCGGGCGAGGTCCACGCCCTGATGGGCGAGAACGGCGCCGGCAAGTCCACCCTGATCAAGGTGTTGACCGGCGTCTACGGGACCGACGCGGGCGTCGTCACGCTCGACGGCGAGCAGGTCTCGTTCTCCGGTCCGATGCAGGCCGCCGCGGCCGGTGTCAGCACCGTGTACCAGGAGGTCAACCTCTGCACCAACCTGTCGGTGGCGGAGAACGTCTTCATCGGCCGGGAGCCCCGCCGGTTCGGCGCGGTGCGCTGGGGCGAGATGCGCCGCCGGGCCCGCGACCTGCTGGCCCGGCTCGACCTCGACCTCGACGTCTCCGCGCCGCTCGGCTCGTACTCGCTGGCGGTGCAGCAGATGGTCGCCATCGCCCGGGCGATCGACGTGCGGGCCCGGGTGCTGATCCTGGACGAACCGACGTCCAGCCTGGACGCCGGCGAGGTCGCGCAGCTGTTCCGGATCATGCGGCAGCTGCGTGACGAGGGGATCGCGATCCTGTTCGTCACCCACTTCCTCGACCAGGTCTACGGCATCGCGGACCGGATCACGGTGCTGCGCAACGGCACGCTGGTGGGGGAGTACCGCACCGAGGAGCTGCCGCAGTTCAGCCTGGTCGAGAAGATGATCGGGCAGGAGCTGGACGTGCTGGAGCGGCTCGACGAGCAGCAGAAGCGCGCCACCGTCGAGGCCGGCGGCGCGGCGCCGCTCGTGGACGCCGCCGAACTCGGCCGGCGCGGCGCGGTCGCCCCGTTCAGCCTGCGCATCCACGCCGGCGAGGTGGTCGGCCTGGCCGGCCTGCTCGGCTCCGGCCGGACCGAGGTGGCGCGGCTGATCTTCGGCGCGGACCGGGCCGACCACGGCCAGGTCCGGCTCGACGGCGGCCGGGCTCCGGTCCGCAACCCGATCCAGGCCATCGGTCAGGGCGTCGGGTTCTGCTCGGAGAACCGCCGGGCCGAGGGCATCGTCCCGGAACTCACCGTCCGGGAGAACATGATCCTGGCGATGCAGGCCGCGCGTGGCTGGCTGCGTCCGATTCCGCGCCGCCGCCAGGACGAGCTGGTCCGCAGGTACGTCGAGGCGCTGAGCATCCGCCCGGCCAACCCGGAGCTGCCGGTGCGCAACCTCTCCGGCGGCAACCAGCAGAAGGTGCTGCTGGCCCGCTGGCTGATCACCGAGCCGCGCCTGCTGATCCTGGACGAGCCGACCCGTGGCATCGACGTCGGTGCCAAGGCCGAGATCCAGAAGCTGGTGGTGCAGCTCTCCGACGGCGGCATGGCGGTGCTGTTCATCTCCGCCGAGCTGGAGGAGGTGCTGCGCCTGAGCCACCGGGTCGCGGTGATGCGCGACCGCGAGATGGTCGCCCAGCTCGACAACGACGACACGCTCGACGCCGACCGCGTCATGCGCACCATCGCCAGTGGAACGCCCCGGGAGGAGGTGACCCCGTGACCGCCGTCGCCGACCGCCTCCGCCCGCTGACCGGCCACCGCCTGTTCTGGCCGGCACTCGTACTCGTGGTCATGATCGCCGCGAACACCGTCTACCGTCCCGGCTTCCTCGCCGTCGAGGTCAAGAACGGCCACCTGTACGGCACGCCGATCGACATCCTCCGGCTGAGCGCGCCGCTGATCCTGGTGGCGCTCGGGATGACGCTCGTCATCGCCACCGGCGGCATCGACCTGTCGGTCGGCTCGCTCTGCGCGATCAGCGGCGCGATCGCCTGCCTGCACATCAGCGGGGCGGCCGACCAGAACAGCCCGGCCACGGTGGCCACCGCGCTCGCACTGGCCTTCGGCGCCGCGCTCGTGCTCGGCGCCTGGAACGGGATACTCGTGGCGGTCATCGGCATTCAGCCGATCATCGCCACGCTGATCCTCATGGTGGCCGGGCGGGGCATCGCCCAGCTGGTCACCGAGGGCCAGATCATCACCATCAACTCCGGTCCGTACCGGGCGATCGGGCTCGGGCACTTCCTGACGCTGCCGCTGGCCATCCTGATCGCGCTCGCCGCCGCGCTGCTCGTGGCCGCGTTCACCCGCCGCACCGCGCTCGGCCTGATCGTCGAGTCGGTCGGTGGCAACGCCGAGGCCAGCCGACTCGCCGGCATCCGGTCGCGGCGCATCGTCTTCCTCGTCTACGTGATCAGCGCCGCCTGTGCCGCGCTCGCCGGTTTCATGGTCACCGCGAACGTCTCCAGCGCCGACGGCAACGCCGCCGGCCTGTGGATCGAGCTCGACGCGATCCTGGCCGTCGTCATCGGCGGCACGTCGCTGGCCGGCGGCCGGTTCTCCCTCGGCGGCACCGTGCTCGGCGCGCTGATCATCCAGACCCTGACCACCACCGTGTACGCGATGAACATCTCGCCGCAGACGTCGCTGCTGTTCAAGGCCGTCGTCGTCATCGCCGTCTGCCTCGTGCAGGCCCCGGCGTTCCGGGCCCGGCTGCGCCGGCGACGGCGCGGGGCCGAACCCGGCCCGGCGGCACCGCAGCGGGAGAAGGAGCAGGTGCCGGCATGAGCAGCACGTCGTTGACCACCGGCCGGTCGTGGCGGCCCAGCCTGCCCCGGCGGCACGTCCCGGTGCTGGCCACGCTCGCCCTGCTGCTGGTCATGTACGGCATCGGCGTGTCCCAGTACCGCGCCTTCTCCAACGTCCAGGTCGTCTTCAACGTCTTCATCGACAACGGCTTCCTGCTCGTCGTCGCGGTCGGTATGACGTTCGTGATCCTCACCGGCGGCATCGACCTGTCCGTCGGCTCGGTGGTGGCGATGACCGCGATGGTGTCGGCGTCGCTGCTGCGCGACGGCCTGCCCGCCGCCCTGGTGCTGGTGATCGCGCTGCTGATCGGCCCGACGCTCGGTTTCCTGATGGGCTGCGCGATCCACTTCTTCGAGATCCAGCCGTTCATCGTGACACTCGCCGGGATGTTCTTCGCCCGGGGCATGTGCACGTTCATCAGCGACGCCTCGATCTCCATCACCGACGGCTTCTGGACCTCGATGTCGCAGCAGCGCATCGGCGACCCGGCCGGTAACTTCGTGTCGATCAGCGTGCTGATCGCGTTCGCCGTGGTGCTGATCGCGGCGTACGTGCTGGCGTACACCCGGTTCGGCCGCAACGTGTACGCGGTCGGCGGCAACGCGCAGTCGGCGCTGCTGATGGGCCTGCCGGTGGCGCGGACCCGGATCGCCGTCTACACGATCAGCGGGCTCTGCTCGGCCATCGGCGGCATCCTGCTGTCGTTCTACACGCTGTCCGGCGCGCCGCTGATCGCCGTCGGGATGGAGCTCGACGTGATCGCCGCCGTGGTGATCGGCGGCACCGTGCTCACCGGCGGCTCCGGATATGTCTTCGGCACCGTGCTCGGCGTGCTGGTGCTGGGCGTGATCCAGACGCTGATCACGTTCGACGGCAGCCTCAACTCCTGGTGGACCAAGATCGTGATCGGCGGCCTGCTGTTCGCGTTCATCCTCCTCCAGCGCCTCATCGGCATCCGGTTCAAGTGACGGTTCCTAGCGCGGAAGGCAACAACATGGCAACTCACCCCCAGCCCGAGGTCTGGTTCCTCACCGGCAGCCAGGGCCTCTACGGCGAGGACACCCTGCGGCAGGTCGCCGAGCAGTCCCGGCAGATCGCCGCGCGCCTGGACGAGTCGCCGGACATCCCCGTACGCGTGGTCTGGAAGCCGGTCCTCACCTCCAGCGCGGACATCCTCGCCGCCTGCCGGGACGCGGCCACGCAGGGCGCGGTCGGGGTGATCGCCTGGATGCACACGTTCTCCCCGGCCAAGATGTGGATCTCCGGGCTGGACGCGCTGCGCACGCCGCTGCTGCACCTGCACACGCAGGCGAACGTGGCGCTGCCGTGGGACGACATCGACATGGACTTCATGAACCTCAACCAGGCCGCGCACGGCGACCGGGAGTTCGGGTTCATCCAGACCCGGCTCGGGGTGGCCCGCAAGACCGTCGCCGGGCACGTCACCGACCCGCGGGTCGTCGGGCGGGTCGCGGCCTGGGCCCGCGCCGCGATCGGCTGGTCCGCGGTGCGGACGCTGCGGCTGGCCCGCTTCGGTGACAACATGCGCGACGTCGCGGTCACCGAGGGGGACAAGGTCGAGGCGGAGCTGCGCTTCGGCGTCTCGGTCAACACCTACGGCGTCAACGATTTGGTGGCCGCCGTCGACCAGGTGCCCGACGCCCAGGTCGACGACCTGGTCAAGGAGTACGACGACACCTACCGCGTCGCCGCCGAGCTGCGGCCCGGCGGGGACCGGCACGACTCGCTGCGGTACGCGGCGCGCCAGGAGCTGGGCCTGCGCGCGTTCCTCGACGCCGGCGGGTTCCGGGCGTTCACCACGAACTTCGAGGACCTCGGCGGGCTGCGCCAGCTCCCCGGGATCGCGGTGCAGCGCCTGATGGCCGAGGGCTACGGCTTCGGCGGCGAGGGGGACTGGAAGACCTCGGTGCTGGTGCACACGCTCAAGGCGATGGCCGTCGGCGTGCCGGGCGGCACCTCCTTCATGGAGGACTACACCTACGACCTGACGTTCGGCCAGGAGCTGATCCTCGGCGCGCACATGCTGGAGGTGTGCCCGAGCATCGCCGCCGACGTGCCGAGCGCGGAGGTGCACCCGCTGAGCATCGGCGGCCGGGAGGACCCGGTACGCCTGGTCTTCGATGCCGCGCCCGGCCCGGCCGTGGTGCTGGGCATGGCGGACATGGGGGAGCGGTTCCGGCTGGTCGCCAACGCGGTGGACGTGGTGCCGCCGCCGCACCCGCTGCGCCGGCTGCCGGTGGCCCGCGCTGTCTGGCGTCCGCAGCCCGACCTGGCCGGCTCGGCGGAGGCGTGGATCACCGCGGGCGCGCCGCACCACACCGTGCTGTCCCAGGCTGTCGGCGTGGAGGAGCTGCGCGACCTGGCCGCGATGGCCCGCACCGAGCTGGTGGTCATCGACGCCGAGACGCGTCCGCACCGCTTCGCCGACGAACTGCGCTGGAACCAGGCGTACTACCGGCTCGCCCGGGGCTTCTGAGCCCTCGCCGGCCGATCGTGCCGGCCCGCGCGGCGGTGCCCCTCGTTACGGCTTGACGAACGACATGTTATCGCTCACAGTCGATGGATAGGGTCACCGGCACCGCTCGCGGGCCGTTCCGGGCGCGATCTGCGCCGCAGTTGCCAGGGATCCGACTCCCGCCTGGGTGGGCATCGCTGTTAGCGATAACGCCGACGTCGTCGGCGCGTGCCGCCGTGCCCGGGCTCCGGTCGACGAAGGAGGATCATGGTGACGGCTCGACTGTCCCGTGGACGTGGGCGCTTGTCCCGGCTGATGGCCGGGGTGGTGGCGCTGCTTGTCGGTGGCGTGGTGGTGGGCGCCGTGCCCGCGCCCGTCTCGGCGGCCACTGTGGACACCAGCGCGTACTACGTGCTGGTGAACCGCAACAGCGGCAAGGCGCTGGACCTGTACAACCAGGCCACCAACGACGGGGCGCGGATCACCCAGTGGACGCGCAACGACGGTGCCTGGCAGCAGTGGCAGTTCGTGGACTCCGGCGGCGGCTACTACCGGCTGCGGTCCCGGCACTCCGGCAAGGTGCTGGACGTGACCGGCGCGTCCACCGCCAACGGCGCGGCGGTGGTCCAGTGGACCGACCACGGCGGCACCAACCAGCAGTTCCGGCTGGCCGACTCCGACGGCGGGTACGTCCGGCTGATCAACCGGAACTCGAACAAGGTGATGGAAGTGCAGAACGCCTCCACCGCGGACGGCGGCAACATCGTGCAGTACGACGACTGGAACGGCGCGAACCAGCAGTGGCAGCTGGTGCGGGTCGGCGGCAACCCGGGTGACCCGGGCACGCCGAGCGGCAACTTCACCAACCCGGCCGTCTGGCAGGACTTCGCCGACGTCGACATCATTCGGGTCGGCGACGTCTACTACATGTCCGCCTCCACCATGCACTACTCGCCGGGCGCCCCGGTGCTGCGCTCCTGGGACCTGGTGAACTGGGAGTTCGCCGGGCACTCGGTGCCGCGGCTGGAGTTCGGCACCAAGTACGACCTGAGCGCGAGCGAGCAGGCGTACGTGGACGGCATCTGGGCGTCGACGCTGAACTACCGGCCGAGCAACCGCACGTTCTACTGGGCCGGGTGCATCGACTTCGCGCAGACCCACATCTACACCGCCACCGCCGTGGACGGGGCGTGGAGCCGCCTGAGCACCATCCCCAACTGCTACTACGACGCCGGCATGCTGATCGACGACAACGACACCATGTACGTCGCGTACGGCAACGGCACGATCAGCGTGGCCCAGCTGTCCGCCGACGGGCGCAGCCAGGTCCGGGCCCAGCAGGTCTACCAGACGCCGTCGAGCATCGGCACGCTGGAGGGGGCGCGCTTCTACAAGCGCAACGGCGCGTACTACATCTGGCTGACCCGGCCGGCCAACGGCCAGTACGTGCTGAAGTCCACGAACGGCCCGTTCGGCCCGTACGAGCAGCGGCAGGTGCTGCTGAACCTGCCCGGCCCGATCTCCGGTGGCGGCGTACCGCACCAGGGCGGGCTGGTGCAGACGCAGACCGGCGCCTGGTACTACATGGCGTTCACCGACGCGTACCCGGGCGGCCGGATGCCGACGCTGGCGCCGATCACCTGGACCTCCGACGGCTGGCCGCAGCTGCAGACCGTCAACGGGGCCTGGGGCGCGAGCTACCCCAACCCGCTGCCGACCCGTCCGGTCAAGCCGCTCACCGGCACCGACACGTTCTCCGGCACCACGCTCGGCGTGCAGTACGAGTGGAACCACAACCCGGACAACAGCAGGTGGTCGGTGAACAACGGCCTGCGGTTGCAGACCGCCACCGTCACGAACGACCTGTACCGGGCCCGCAACACGCTCACCCACCGCATCCAGGGGCCGACCTCGACCGGCACCATCGAGCTGGACTACTCGACCATGCGCGACGGTGACCGGGCCGGCCTGGCGATGCTGCGGGACAGTTCGGCCTGGATCGGCGTACGGCGGGACAACGGCGCGACCCGGGTGGTGATGACGAACGGTCTGACCATGGGCTCGAACTGGAACACCACGAGCACCGGGACGGAGATCGCCGGCGCGGCGGTGTCCGGCGGGCGGATCTGGTTGCGGGCCAACGCCGACATCCGGCCCGGCTCCGGGCGGCAGGCGCGGTTCTCCTACAGCACCGACGGGGTGAACTTCGTGTCGCTGGGCAACGCGCTGACGCTCAACAACGCGTGGCAGTTCTTCATGGGCTACCGGTTCGGCTTCTTCAACTACGCCACCCAATCCCTTGGCGGCGCGGTGACGGTGCGGCAGTTCTCGCTGACGACACCGTGACAACGGTCACCATTCGCGGCCGTTGACACATCTTCGACAACCCGGGGTGCGGCTCCGGCAATCGCCGGAAATGCCGCACCCCGGGCGCAATTCCACCCGCTCCGAGCTGCCTGTTCGTGCCCTGCGTAACGGAAGGGAATGAGCCGCCTGCCGATTCCCCGTTATCGCCGCGCCACTGTGGGAACGGGCGATCGACGGTGCCGATACCGATGGGACCGCTGGCGTAGACTGTCGCCACCCGGGACGGTCCGGTCGAGATCGACCGGGTGTGGCCGCGGGCAGTGGCGAAAGTGAGGTGGCCGTGCGCGGTCCTGCGATGACGGACGTGGCCCGCCTCGCCGGGGTATCGCACCAGACGGTCTCCCGGGTTCTCAACGGGCATCCCAACGTGCGTGAGCAGACCCGGCTGCGGGTGCAGGCCGCCATCACCGAACTCGGCTACCGGCCCAACCGCGCGGCCCGCGCGTTGGTGACCGGCCGGTCCCAGGTGATCGGCGTGGTCGCGCAGAACACCACGCTCTACGGCCCGGCGTCGCTGCTCGCGGCGCTGGAGCAGACCGCCGCCGAGGCCGGCTTCGCGGTGAGCGTCGGCAGCGTCCGCGACCTCGACCACCGCTCCATCTCGGCCGCCGTGGAACGGCACCTGGCGCACCGGGTCGCCGGCATCGTGGTGATCGCGCCGGTCGAGTCCGCCGGGGAGGCGCTGGAACGGCTGCCCCAGGACGTGCCGCTGGTGACTGTCGACGGCGACCCGCGGCGGCCGATCCCGCTTGTCACCGTCGACCAGGTCGCCGGCGCCCGGGCCGCCACCGAGCACCTCCTGGCCGCCGGGCACCGCACGGTGTGGCACGTGTCCGGGCCGTCGGACTGGTTCGACAGCGCCGGCCGGATCGAGGGGTGGCGTGAGGCGCTGCGGCTGGCCGGCGCCGAGATCCCGCCGCTGGTCCATGCCGACTGGTCGGCTGCGGCGGGCTACCGGTGTGGCCAGATGCTGGCCCGGATGCCGGAGGTCACCGCCGTCTTCACCGCCAACGACCACCTGGCGCTGGGCGTGCTGCGGGCGCTGCACGAGCACGGCCGCCGCGTCCCCGACGACATCAGCGTGGTCGGGTTCGACGACGTGCCCGAGGCGGCATACTTCATCCCGCCGCTGACCACCGTCCGGCCGGACTTCGGCGCTGTCGCCGCGGCGAGCCTGGACCTGCTCCTGGCACAGATCGAGTCCCAGACCGTCGGGCCGCTGCGGCAGACGATCGCGCCGACGCTGGTGCCGCGCCGCAGCGTCGGCCCGCCGCCCGCCCGCTGAGGCGCGCGCGGCCCTCTCGCCGTCAGTGGTCAGTGCGGTGAGCGCGCACCCGGCGCGCGATCAGCAGCACGATTCCGGCGACCACGAGCAGACCGGCGGCCGCCCCACCCGCAAGCAGCGCGACCGGCGGGCCGTCGTCGCCGGGCCGCGCGCCCGAGGCGTCCGGCCCGCCCGCGGCGTCCACGCCGGTCGACGCGGCAGCCGGCGACGATGCGGGAGCCGGCGACGACGCGGGAGCCGACGGTGCGGGCGCGGCCGGGTCGGCCACGGTGAAGCGGTACGACCCCTGGACCGGGTGGCCGTCGCGGGACACCACCCGGTACGCGACCGTGTAGGTGCCGTTGCCCAGCGGCTCGTCGATCGTCACGGTGCCGGTGGCACCGTTCACCGCCGGTGCGGAGGTGGGGACCTTGCGCTGACCGGCATCGCTGACCGTGATCGTGGTGAAGGAGGGGTTCAGTCCCTGCATGAACCGCAGCGTGACCTGCGTCGGCGCGGCGGTGAGCCGGGCGTCGCGCGCCGGCGTGGCCTCCTGGAGCGAGTTGTGCGCCGCCGCCGGTGTGGCCGGAACCAGCAGCAGGGCGGTGAAGACCGCGGCGAGCAGCGCGGTGACGGAACGGGTACGCATGACGCGCCTTCCTGTGCTGGTCAGCCGAGCAGTTGCCGGCCGATCCAGCCGCCCTCGGGGCAGCCGGGCGGTACGGCGAACACGGCGGAGCCGATCGGGGTGGTCCACTCGTTGAGCAGGTCGCGCTCGGCGAGCCGGCGTTGGATGGGCAGGAACTGAGCGGCGATGTCGGCCTGGTACGAGGCGAAGACCAGCCCGCTGTCCGCGTCGCCCTCGGGCGTCGGCACGCCGTCGTAGTTGTACGGCCGGCGCAGGATCTTCTGCCGGTCGTCGGTGACGCGGGCCCGGGTCAGGTGCGAGAAGTCGGGGATGACGGTGAGCCCGTCGGGGCCGAGCGCGGCGAAGTCGGGCTCGTCGTGTTCGGCCCGGCCGGTCAGCGGCGCGCCGGTGTCGAGGCGCCGCCCCACGGCGAGTTCCCGGTCGGCGCGGCCCAGCAGATCCCAGGTCTCCAGGTTCATGCTGATCCGCCGCACCACGAGCGTGGTCGAGTCGCGCAGCCAGTCCGGTCCGTCGGTCACCCACACCGCGGTGTCCGCCGGGCTGCCGGGCTTCGGGTTGGCGGTGCCGTCGAGCTGCCCGAACAGGTTGCGCTGGGTACGCCCGGGCTCGGCGCCGGCGGCCCGGCGGAAGCCCTGCTGCACCCAGCGGACGACGGCGAACGGACGGCTGTCCTTGACCAGGACCCGCTGGGCGTGGGCGACTGTGAGCGGGTCGTCGGCGCAGATCTGCAGCAGCAGGTCCCCGCCGGACCAGCGGGGTTGCAGCCGGTCGATGCCGAACGCGGGCAGGTCGGCCACCGAGGTGGGCCGCCGATCGTCGAGCCCGGCGGCGGCGTAGAGCCCGGGACCGAAGCCGAACGTGACTGTCAGCCGGGCCGGCAGGACGCTCAGTTCCGGCTCGGTGTCGGCCAGCGCCGGGCGGCCCTGGGTGAGCCGGGCCGCGTCGTCGGAGAGCAGCCGCAGCATCCGCCCGAGCGCGGCCCGGTCGGTGCCGGGGCGCAGCGTGAACGCGACGAACGCGGCGTGCGCCTGCGGGTCGGTGGTGACCCCGGACTGCCTGGTGCCGTGGAACGGCTCGACCGCGCTGCCGACCTGGGCCACCGGGACGGCGTCGTCGGGGCGTACCCCGGCAGTGCCGGAACGGACGGCGGTGAGGGCGCCGGCGCCGGCCAGCGCGCCCCCGGCGGCCATCGCGCCGCCGGTGAGCAGGCCACGCCGGCTCACCCGGCGGGGCGTGGCGGGACTGTCGCTCATGACGCCGGGCTCATGCTCATTTCCGGCATCGGGGATTCACCGTGGCCGGGTGCGTAGGACTCCTGGGCGCCGGTGAACGGCTTCGCCACCGCGGTGAACGTCTGGGTCCGGCCGTCGGCGAAGGTGAGCGTGATGTCGAGCTGGTCGCCGGGGCGCACCGGGCGGGTCAGGTCCATCAGCATCAGGTGGTCGCCGCCGGGCTCCAGGGCGGCCTGGGAGCGGGCAGCGACCACGACGCCGCCCTGCTTCTGTCGCATCGCCATCTTGCCGTCGGTCATGGCCATCTCGTGGATCTCGGCCCGGGAGACGTCGGTGGTCACCCCGGTGATCGTGACGTCGGTGTCGCCGTCGTTGGCGAGCGTGGCGAACGCGGCGGTCATGCCCTTGTCGGCGGCCTTCACCCAGGGGTCGCGGACGGTGAGCACGCCCGCCGCCGCGCTCGCCGGGGCCGAGGCCGACGCCGAAGCCGAGGACGGCGTGGCGGCGGACGGCGTGTCCGAGGACCCGCAGGCGGTGACCGACGCGGCGAGCACGGCGGCGCCGATCAGGGCCGCCGGGCGCAGGAAGCGGCGGCTGGTGGTGCTGGGCATGACGTCGTCCCCTCGAAGATCCGGTGTTCGTACCGTTTGTCGGCGCGGTACGCCGGATAGTTCCGGCCCGGGTGGTCGATCACGTCACACCCCGCCCGGCGGACCGTCGCCGACCGGGGATCGGCGGTGCGCCCGGAAGGCATAATGGTTCCGGGTGTCAGTGGCGCGCCGGGCACGGCCGCGGCCGGACGAGGGTGCCGGGCGGGTGCCCGGACGAGGGAGGCGACGGTGAGCCAGGTGACGACCGGGGCGACCCGCAACACCCGCCAGCGCGCCGAGGTGCTCGCGCTGCTGCGGGAGCTGGACGGCTTCCACAGCGCGCAGCAGCTGCACCAGATGCTCGTCCAGCGGCAGGCGAAGGTCGGCCTCACCACGGTGTACCGGACGCTGCAGATGCTCGTCGACAACGGCGAGATCGACTCGGCGCGGCTACCCGGCGGCGAGCACCTCTACCGGCGGTGCAGCCAGAGCCGCCATCACCACCACCTGGTCTGCCGCCGTTGCGGCCGGGCCGTGGAGGTGGCCGGCCCGGCCGTGGAGCGGTGGGCCGACCAGGTCGCCGCGCAGCACGGCTTCACCGACGTCGGGCACACCCTGGAGATCTTCGGCACCTGCGACCGCTGCGCCGCGTGAGCCGGCCGCGGGCGGTGACCCGCCCGCGGCGGGCCACCGTCAGCAGTTGCGCAGCGTCGGTGACTGGTTGAGCAACTGGCCCCGGCTGGAGGTGAACCGGCGGTACGCCTCGGAGCCGGCCGCGCCGGGGCGGAACGCTGCCACCCGGTGGCAGTTCTGGAACGCCAGCGTCACCCCGAAGTGCCGTTCCAGGCCGGCGCGGATCGCGTCGCTGGCGAGTGCGCGCAGGAGTTGCCCGCGCTCGGCGTCGCCCGGCGGCGGCACCACGTTGTCGGCGAACTCGGCGTCGGACGCGGCCAGGTCGGATGCGACCCGGCTGACCGTCTCCCAGGCGTACGGCAGGGAGTCGCGGACGCAGGCGACGAACTCCTCCTCGTTCACGGGACCGGTCTCGGCGGCGTGCAGCAGGGCGGGCGGAACGGTGAGCGACATGGGTCCTCCGTCATCGCTAACGAATACGGTTTCCATTACCGATTGAGCACACCATGCGACTGACGGTCCGTCAACTACCGGCGCACGCGAAACGGCGGGCGGACCCGAAGGCCCACCCGCCGTCCGGCGGTGCGACGTGTCAGCGCAGACGCGCCTCGATCGCCTCGATGACGCGGGGACGCAGCTCGGCGGCGCGGATCACCGCGTCGACCGAGCCGACCTCGACCGCGCGCTGGATGCTGTGCACCCGGTCGAACTCGGCGGCCACCTCGCCCAGCTTCTCCGCCCGCACCGACGAGCGCAGCTCGTCCAGCTCGGCGGTGAGCGTCGCCCGCTCGGTGCCGGCCGCGGCGGCGACCTTCGCCTCCAGGTCGCGTACCCGCGCGTCGGCGGCGGTGCGGGCGGCGACCTCGCCGGCGAACACCACGGCGGCGGCGGGCGCGCCACCGAGCACCGAGGCGAACGACCCCTCGATCGCCAGCACCGTCATGTCCGGGTTGAGCGCCTTGGAGAAGACCACGAACGCGCCGCCGTGGTAGCGCGAGATCACGCAGAACACGATCGGGCCGCGGAAGTTGACGATCGCCCGGCCGATCTCCGCGCCGTACTCCAGTTGCAGCTTGCGCATCGACTCGGGTGAGCCGTCGAAGCCGGACAGGTTGGCGAGCACGACAAGCGGCCGGTTGCCGCTGGCCGCGTTGATCGCCCGCGCGGCCTTCTTCGACGAGCGCGGGAACAGCGTGCCGGCGGTGTACGTGTCCGGGCCGTCGGTGGGCGGGAAGCCGTGCCGGGGCACCGAGCGGGACTCGATGCCGAGCAGGCACACCGGGATGCCGCCGAGGTGTACGTCCTGCACCACAGCGGTCTCCGCGTCGGCCATGCCGGCCCACCGCTCCAGCACCGGGTGGTCCTGGTCGGCGAGGGCCCGCATCACCGTACGGATGTCGAACGGCTTCTTGCGGTCCGGGTTGGCGGTGGCGGAGAAGATCTCGCCCACCGTGGCGAAGTCGCTGCCGGCCACCGCGTGCGGGTAGCCGCAGATGTCCCGGTCCACCGGGTCCATCGTGACGGCCCGGCGCGGCGCCTCCTCGCCCGGCGCGACGTACGTGTGGTCGTAGTGCGCCATCAGTACGTCCCGCGCGGCCGGCAGGTCCGGCGCCCAGTACTGCGCCTGTCCGTTCGGCCCCATCACCCGGTCGTAGCCGCCGATGCCGAAGTTGTCCTCGGCGGAGACGCCGCCGGAGAAGTCGAGCGACTGCTTGCCGGTGAGCACCATCGCCGAGTCCGGCGTCATGACCAGCACGCCCTTGGTGTGCATGAGCATCGTCGCCTCGGCGTTCCAGTACGGCTGCGCGCCGACGTTGATGCCCGCCACCACGATGTTGATCTCACCGCCGTCCTGGGTGAACTCGACGATGCGCTTGAGCGCCGCGGCCACCCAGTCCATGTTCTCGGTGCCGGAGGTCATCGAGATCCGGGCGCCGGCGGACAGCGCGTACCACTCCAGCGGCACGCCCATCCGCTGCGCCAGGTCCAGCGCGGCGATCACCCGCCGGCACTCCGGCTCGGACAGCGCGCCCAGCGACTTGGTCGGGTCGCCGAGCAGCACCACCCGGGTCACGCCCTGCGGGTGCCGCGGCGTCGGGGTGGTCACCACGCCGGCCACGATCGCCGCGGTGTTGCGGCCCTTCGGCCGGTCCACCGGCACCAGCTGGTGGCCGGCGTCCAGGTCGTGCTCGACGAAGTCACCGAGCAGACCGGTCAGCTCGTACGGGTAGACCGTGTTGCGGCCGGCCGCGCGCAGCACCTTCAGCCGGTAGTCGTCAAGCGGCTCGACCGGCTCGGCCGGCGGCTCGCCCACCGTCAGCTGCGCGTGCCCGCTCACGTCGAAGGTGATCCGCACGCCGACCTTGGTCAGCTCGCCGGTACGCCGGTCGCGCTGCCGCGCGATGAACAGGATCTCCTCCAGCTCGGCGCCCACAGTGGTCGGGCGTACCCGCCCGGCGATCAGCTCCATCTCCTCGCGGGTCAGCTCGCTCGGCGGCCACACGTAGACGACGATCCGGTTGGTCGGGAACCGCGACTTCGACGGCCGCCGCGACTGCGCCCGGCGGATCGAGTCGATGCATGCCGCCACGGTGTCCTCGGTGGTCGGCAGCGCCACCAGCCGGCCGTCCTGTTCCCGCAGCTCGGTCAGGTCACGCACCTGCGCGAACGCGACCAGCCGCTGGTCGGACGGGTTCTGCCGGGCGACCGCCTGGAACAGGTAGACCTCCTCGTCCAGCGACGGCAGCCGGGTCAGGTCGAACTCGCGCAGCCGTTCCAGCTGCATCCGCTGCGCGATGTACGGGTGCAGGCCGCGGATCAGGCGCTCCTCGGCCATCCCGCCGCCCTCGGCGGGGCGGAACGTGACGTGATGGTGCATCACCGCGCCCGCGCGCCCGGCGACGGTGGTGGTGAGGCGGCGCACCTGCTGCGGCAGCGGGTGCGCGTTCACCACCTCCAGCAGGGCGGCGGCGGTGGCGTCCAGGTCGTCGGGCTGGTTCTCCCAGGCCAGGTAGACGTCCGCGTCGACGGCCTCGCAGTCCCGGGCCACCTCGGCCAGCCCGCGCAGCGCGTCGCCGAGCGCGTCGAACCGGACGGCGGCCGAGACCACGCTCGACCCGTCCCGCCCGGCCACCACGAACGTGCAGCCACCGGCGGTGCGGGTGCGCACCTCGGTGAGCGCCTTGTTGCCGTAGTAGCGGCGGGTCAGCACCTCCAGCATGGCCGCGTTGTCCACGTCGTTGCGGACCAGGCGCTGGCCGAGCAGCCGGACCAGCGGCTCGGTGCTGCGCACCATCTCGGCGATCCGCTCGGCGCGGTCCGGCGCGTCCGGCTGGGCGTCGAGGTGCCGCAGGTGGGTGCGGACCTGGGCGTAGACCCGGGCCCGGTTGCGGCGCAGCAGCGGCTGGGCGAACCAGGCGAACACCACGCCCCGGGCCAGGTCGGCGACCACCGGGAAGCGGACCTGGGTGGCCGCGACGAGCCGCTCCAGCGCGAGGCCGGCCGGCTCGCGCAGCGCCTCGTCCGGCGGCGGCTCGCGCAGCCAGGAACGCAGCAGCGCGGCGATCACCGTGGCGTCCGCGGCGGCCCGCTGCTGGGCCAGGAAGATCCGGAAGACCGCGGCCTCCAGCTCGGGGGAGCGGTCCAGCTCGGTGACGCCGTAGTGGGCGAGCGCCTTCGCCAGGCGGGCCCGGAACGAGTCCGGCGAACCGGCCCGCTCGACGTCGAGGCTCTGCAGGTAGGTGTGGAAGTACTCGCGGGCACTGTGCACGTGCCCGCCCGGCCCGTCGTCGCCGCCGGGCCGGTTACGGCTCAGCTCTGCCAGGTCGGCGAAGACGTTCACCAGTTCCAGTTCCTCGGCCAGCGGCCGGTGCCCGGCCTCGGTGGCCGCCCGCCGCGCGTCCAGGTAGTCGTCGAGCACCCGCCGCTCGTCGTGCGGGTCCACGTCGTAGCCGAGCAACAGCGCGCACAGGTCCTCCTGGCCGCGCTCGGCCCGGGACCGCGCCGGCACGTCCGCGGGCGCCGTGGGCAGGTCCAGCTCGACAGCCGGTCCGGCCGGGCCGGCGGCCGCCTCGGCGCCCTCCTCGGCGATCGGCTCCAGGCGCAGCAGCGGCGCACCGGCCTCGACCTGGGTGCCGACCGCCACCGACGACTCCTTGAGGCGGGCCCGGAACGGCGCCCGCAGCACCGTCTCCATCTTCATCGCCTCCAGCACCAGCACCGGCGCGCCGGCCTCGACCTCCGCACCGACGGCGAGCGGCGTGGCGACCACCAGCGCCGGCATGGGGGAGCGCAGCACGCCGCCCTCGTCGCGGCTGATCCGGTGCGTCACGCCGTCCACCTCGACCAGGTGGACCGGGCCGTGGGTGTCGGTGAGCAGGCGGAACCGGGCGCCGTTGACGGCGATCTGGCCGGTGTGCCGGTCGAAGCGGTCCAGCTCGACATCCGCGGTGCGCACGTCGCCACCGGCCTCGACACCGACCCGGAACCGGTGCGCACCGACCCGGGCGACCCGCATCCGGTAGGTCACGCCGCGCAGCTTCAGGTCCAGCGGCCGGCCGCTGCGGTGCTGCACCTGCGGGCGTCCACCGGCCGCGGTGGACAGCAGCCGCTGCCGTTCGGCGGTCTCGTCCTCCTCGTACGCCTCGATCGCGGCAGCGGCCAGCGCCACGGCGGAGTGCCGGTGCGCGACTAGGCGGCCCTCGCCGCGTACCCGGTCGATCCAGCCGGTGTCGGCGCTGGCGTCGATCACCTCGGGCTGGTCGAGCAGGTCGAGCACGAAGCTCTTGTTCGTCGCGCCACCGGCGATGACCACAGTGGTGTTCGCCATCGCCCGGCGCAGCCGGCCCAGCGCCTCGTCCCGGTCCCGGCCGTACGCGATGATCTTCGCGATCATGGAGTCGAAGTCGGCCGGGATGGTGTCGCCCTCGCTGACCCCGGTGTCGACCCGGATGCCCGGTCCGGCGGGCAGATCCAGCCGGGTGATCCGGCCGGGGGAGGGCGCGAAGTCACGGTCCGGGTCCTCGGCGTTGAGCCGCGCCTCGATCGCGTGCCCGCGCTCGACCGGCGGCTCACCGGTGAGGCGGCCGCCGCCGGCCACGTGCAGCTGCGCCTTGACCAGGTCGAACCCGGTGGTCGACTCGGTGATCGGGTGCTCGACCTGAAGGCGGGTGTTGACCTCCAGGAACGCGAACAGCCGGTCGCCCGGGTGGTAGAGGAACTCGACGGTGGCCGCGCCCCGGTACCCGACCGCGACCGCCAGCCGCTCCGCCGACGCCTTCAGCTCCGCGGTCTGCTCCGGGCTCAGCACCGGCGACGCGGACTCCTCGATCACCTTCTGGTTGCGCCGTTGCACCGAGCAGTCCCGTACGCCGAGTGCCCACGCGGTGCCCTGACCGTCGGCGATGACCTGGACCTCGACGTGGCGGGCGCCGGTGACCAGGCGCTCCAGGAAGACCACGCCGCTGCCGAACGCCCGCGCCGCCTCCTGGCTGGTGCGCTCGTAGGCGTCGGCCAGCTCGGCGTCGCTGCGGATCACCCGGATGCCGCGCCCGCCGCCACCTGCTGTCGCCTTGAGCATCAGCGGGTAGCCGATCGAGGCGGCCGCGCGCAGCGCGTCGTCCAGGCTCTCCACCGCGCCGCGGCTCCACGGCGCGACCGGCACGCCGACCTCCTCGGCGATCAGCTTCGCGCCGATCTTGTCGCCGAGCTTGCGCATGGCGTCCGGGCTGGGCCCGACGAACGTCACGCCGACCTTCTCGCACAGCTCGGCGAACGCCGGATCCTCGGCCACGAAACCCCAGCCCACCCACGCGGCGTCCGCGCCGGTCTCGACCAGCGCGCGCTCCAGGGTCTTCAGGTCGAGGTACGGGCGGGCGGACGCGGGCCCCAGGTCGTAGGCGACGTCCGCCTCCCGGACGAAGGTGGCGGTACGGTCGACGTCGGTGTACAGCGCGACGGTCTCGATCCGGCTGCCGGTCTCCGCGGCCAGTTCCCGGACCGCGTGGATGAGCCGCATCGCGGCCTCACCACGGTTGACGATGGCGACACGGGTGAACACGTGACCGTCCCCTTCGGTTGACCCACTCCTGCGCGCCGGGCGCGGCGATGCCCCCGGCTCGCCTCACCTTTCCGGCTGTGCGCGGGCGGCGCCATGTCGTAACGGCCGAAGCCTGAGCGGGGACCGTTGTAGGAACCGAACAAAAGTTTTTAGCCAGCCACTCACTACCCGCCGGTACGCGATACGGCGCCGGACCCGAGCGGGTCCGGCGCCGTATATTGCCTGCGCTGCGTGCTCAGCCCGGGATCTCCCGGGGGTCGCGGCTGCGGGGGTACGTGTTCTTCTCGCCGATGGTGCCGTCCTGCTTCTTGATCACGTGCTCGGCGCCGCGCTCGGCCGCCATCTCCCGGCCGGCCGCCTCGGCCTCCGCCTTGGTGTCGTGGCGGCTGGTCGCGCGCTCGTTGCCCTCCGGGCGGTTCTTCCACTGCCCGTCCTGCTGGTAGGTGTCGATGTCGCCCTTCGCCATGCCGTCAGCTCCCTCGTTCGCGTGTCCGATGACAATTGTCTGCCCATGCGAGGGGAGTGCTAATCCTGACGGCGCCGGACGACCCGGGCCGGGCGGGGGAGGGGGCCCCGCCCGGCCCGGACTGCTGGTCACGCGGCGGCGTGCAGGCCCTGCCAGGCGCCGTACCCGCCGAGCAGGTCGGACACGTCGGCGTGCCCGGCGTTGCGCAGCAGGCTGGCCGCGACCGAGGAGCGGTAGCCGCCGGCGCAGTGCACGACGACCGGCCGGTCCGCCGGCACCTCGTCGAGGCGCCGCGTCAACTCGGCGAGGGGGATGTGCAGGGAGCCCTGGACGGCGCCCTGCTCCCGCTCACCGGCGTTGCGGACGTCGAGCACGACCGGGGTGTCCGGGCCGTCGAGGGCTTCCCGCAGCTCGGTGGCGGTGACCCGGCTCGCCCGGGTCATCTCGGCGACCATCTCCAGGAAGGCGCCCTCGGGCTCGCGCAGGTAGCCGATCACCCGGTCGAAGCCGATCCGGGCGAGGCGGACGACGATCTCCTCCTCCCGGTCCTGCGGAGCCACCACGAGCACCGGCCGGTCGGGCGCGACGACACTGCCGGCGGTCTCGGCGAACCGGCCGTCGGCCGGCACGTTGAGCGCACCGCGAAGGTGCCCGGTCGCGTACTCCTGCGGGTCGCGGGCGTCGACCACGACGGCGCCGTCGGCCCGGGCGGCCAGGAACTCGGCCGGGGTGAGCGGGCGGGCCGGCCGGGCGTGGTCGAACAGCTCACGCGCCTTGCGGTTGAGCACCGCGTCGAAGGCGAAGTAGCCGGGCGCGGCCGGCTGCCCGCCGGTGACCAGGGCGAGGAAGCGCTCCTCGCTCATCGGCGCGCAGGCGTAGTTGGTGCGGCGCTGCTCGCCGATGGTGGACTGCCGTTCGGTGGACAGGTTCTTGCCGCAGGCCGAGCCGGCGCCGTGGGCGGGGAAGACGCGCACCTCGTCGGGCAGGCCCATCAGCTTGTGCTGCACGCTGTCGTAGAGCATCCGGCCGAGTTCCTCGGCGGTCACGCCGAAGGAGGCGAGCAGGTCGGGGCGGCCCACGTCGCCGATGAACAGCGCGTCGCCGGTCAGCACGCCGTACGGGACCGGGTCGTCGGCGCGCTCGTAGACCAGGATGCTGATCGACTCCGGCGTGTGGCCCGGGGTCTCCATGATCTCCAGGGTCACGTCGCCGAGGCTGATCCGTTCGCCGTCGGTGAGCTTGCGGCTCGGGTACTCGGTCTCGGCCCGGCTCCCGTAGCCGATCCAGGCGCCGGTCGCGGCGGCCACCTCGAGGTGCCCGGCGAGGAAGTCGGCGTGGAAGTGGGTGTTGACGACGCCCTCGATGGTCAGGCCGTGCGCCTTCGCGTCGGTGAGGTACTCGTCGATGTCCCGGCGCGGGTCGACGAGCACGGCCCGGCCGGTGCGGTCGTCGGCGATCAGGTACGAGGCCTGGGACAGGCAGTCGAGGTAGTACTACTGGGTGAACAACATCGGCCGTGCTCCTTCTCCTGGTGATGAGGGGTCTGCTCAGGCCACGTGGCCCGGCCTGCCGCCCTTGGCTCGTACCGCCAGCCCGGCGTTCGTCCACGCCCGCATGCCGCCGGTCAGGTCGTGCACCTCGTGGCCCGCCGCGGCGAGCAACTTGGCCGCCCGCCGCGACCGCGCGCCGGACCGGCAGACGGTCACCACTGGCCGGTCCGCCGGCACCTCGGACAGCCGGTCCGCGAGCTGGCCGAGCGGGATGTGCCGGGCGCCGGGGGCGTGTCCGGCCCGCCACTCGGCGGGTTCCCGGACGTCGAGCAGCAGCGCGCCCGCGCCGGACAGCGCCGCCGCCTCCGCCGGGGTGACCCGGGCGACGCGGGGGCCGAGCAGGCGGCGGAGGAATCCGGTGCGCGGAGCGGCCGCCGTCTCCGGGCGCCCGGTCACGGCCGGCTGCCCGCGGTGACCGGGCGGCCCGAGCGCACCCAGGCCGAGGTGCCGCCGGTGACCGAGAGGGCGGTGATGCCCGCGCGTTCGAGCAGTTCGGCGCCGACCCGGCTGCGTCCGCCGGCCTCGCAGATCACGTAGACGGGGCCGGTGCGGGGCACCTGCGTCATCTGGGCGGGCAGATGACCCAGCGGCACACAACGGGCACCGGGGACATGGCCGCCGAGGTACTCGGCGGTCTCCCGGACGTCGATGACCGTCGCCCCGTCGGCGTGGGCGGTGGCGAACGTGGTCAGGTCGACCTCGCGCATGGGCGTTCTCCTTCCGGATCGGCTATACCCCCGGGGGTATCTGCTCTCGACGGTAGCGCGGCGTCCGGCCGTCCGCTACCCCCTGCTCGTGCAGTTGTGCTCGTTTGCCGGAACGGCAAGGTCCCTTGCTGTCCGCTGAGTTGCGGCGCACGATGGCGGGGCTCGGGCGGGAGACGCCCGGCGGCGAGGAGGCAGACATGACGGGGCACCACCACGAGCACCCGGCGGCGGACACCGACCCGGCCCGGTTCTGGGACGAGCGGTACGGCCAGCGGGACCGGATCTGGAGCGGCCGGGTCAACCCGGTCCTGGCCGAGGTGGCCGGCACGCTGCCCCCGGGCACCGCGCTCGACCTGGGCAGCGGTGAGGGCGGCGACGCGGTGTGGCTGGCGTCGCGCGGCTGGCGGGTCACCGCCGTGGACATCTCGTCAGTCGCGCTGGACCGCCTCGCCGTGGAGGCCGAGCGGGCCGGGGTGGCGGAGCGGATCACCACCGTCCGGCACGACCTCACCCAGGGCTTCCCGCCCGGCCGGTACGACCTGGTGTCCGCGCAGTTCTTCCAGTCGCCGCTGGTCCTGCCCCGGGAGACGGTGCTGCCCCCGGCGGCCGAGGCGGTCGCGCCCGGCGGCCGGCTGCTCGTGGTCGAGCACGGCGCGCCGCCGCCCTGGGCCGGGCCCGACACCGGCCACCACCGGTTCGCCGAACCGGAGGAGATCCTGGCCGCGATGAACCTCGACCCGGACGGCTGGGACACCGAGCGGCTGGGCGCGGCGCGCCGTACCGCCACCGGCCCGGACGGCCGGACCGGCGAGCTGATCGACCACGTGGTCCTGGTGCGGCGTCGCTGACCCCGGTCAGGCCCGGGCCGTCGGCCGGGTCAGCAGCAGCACCAGCAGCCCGGCCGCGCACAGCGCGGTGCTCATGCCGTACGCCCACCGGTAGCCGACCTGCGCGGAGAGCCCGAGCAGCGGCCCGGCGAGCATGGCGCCGATCGGGAACGTGTTTGTGAACAGCGTGGTGGCCCGGCCCGGCTCGCCCGGCAGCAGATCCTGCACGTAGGCGATGCCGACGCCGGACACCGCGGCGATGAACAGCGCGTTCACCGGCTGCGCGAACAGCAGGACCGGCACGCTCGGCGCCAGCGCGGCGGTCGCGTAGTAGGCGACCCCGCAGGCACCGCCGACCAGGATCAGCGGCCGCAGCCGGACCCGCGCGGTCAGCGCGCCCAGCCCGAGGATCAGCGGGATCTCCAGCGCCGCGCACAGGCCCAGCACCAGGCCGGCGCGGGAGGGATCGTCGTTCAGTTCGGTGTCGATGAACAGCGGCATCGCCTGCACGCCGACCGTCAGCGGGCACTGGAGCAGCACGAACGCGAGCGCCGTCGACGCCAGCCGCAGCCGGGACGCGCCCGGTGGGCCGGGCGCGGCGCCGCCCGGATCGGCCGCGACCGGCCGCGCCGGCAGCGGCAGTTCCTCCAGCCGGAACGCGGCCACCAGCGCGGCCAGCGCGTACATGACGGCGGCCATGCCGTAGACCAGGCGGAAGCCGCCGATGTCGAGCAGCACCGCGGCCAGCGCCGGCCCGGCCACCCAGGCGAACGAGAAGACGGTACGCATGAGGCTGACGCCGAACGCGGCCCGCGTCGGATCGTCCCTGTCGAACAGCGCCCGGGTGTACGCGAACGACTGCGGGAACAGCGAGTTCGCCAGTGCCGTGGCGGTCGCGGTCAGCCCCAGCAGGATCCAGTAGTCGCGGACGTACGCGGTCAGGCCCGCGCCCACCACACCGGCCAGCGCGGCGCCGACAAGCAGCGCGCGCCGGATCGGCAGGCGGTCCGACAGCCGGCCGATCAGCGCGGAGGCGACCACCCCGGACAGCGGGGCGACGACCAGGAACACGGTCACCCGTAACGGACTGGCGTGGACCTCCCGGTCGAGGAACAGCGACAGGAACGGCAGCACCACGGCGGTGGACAGACCGACGGTCAGGAAGACCACACCCAGCGGGAGCAGCCGGAATGGGCCGGCGCGTACCGCCGGCCTGGTGTCCACAGCCATGCGGCGGACTGTACGCGGCGGCGGCGCGGCGGCCGACCGGATTTCCCGCGGTCCGGGTCAGCCGACGGCGGTGGGGGAGGGTGGCGCGCTGCCGCCCTGCGGCGCCTCGGCCGTCATCAGCCGGACGATCTCCGCCCGGTCGGCGGCCGACGGCATCCCCCACTCCGGCCGGTAGCCGAACGCCCGGTCCAGCGGGATCGACGAGGTCCGGCCGTCGAGGATCTCCACCGAGTCGGTGCCGATCAGCCCGGGATGCTCGACGCCGCACGCCTCGGCCACCTTGACCAGGTCGCGGCGCAGCGTACGGATGTAGTTCGCGGCCCGCACCGACTTGCGGGCCGGGTCCAGGCCCCGGGCCAGCCACGCGTTCTGCGTGGCGACGCCGGTCGGGCAGGTGTCGGTGTGGCACTTCTGCGCCTGGATGCAGCCGATCGCCAGCATCGCCTCCCGCCCGACGTTGACCATGTCGGCGCCGAGCGCGAACGCCACCACCGCGTTGTCCGGCAGGCCCAGCTTGCCGGCGCCGACGAACACCACGCTCTCGTGCAGGTCGCGCTCGGCGAACGTCCGGTAGACGCGGGAGAAGCCCTGCTGGAAGGGCAGCGAGACAGAGTCGCTGAAGATCAGCGGTGCGGCGCCGGTGCCGCCCTCGCCGCCGTCGACGGTCACGAAGTCCACGCCGCGCCCGGTGTCGCGCATCAGCGTGGCCAGATCCTCCCAGAACCCCAGGTCACCGACGGCGGACTTGATGCCGACCGGCAGGCCGGTCTCGGCGGCGAGCAGCTCCACCCAGTCCAGCAGGCTGTCGCAGTCGGAGAACTCGGCGTGCCGGGACGGGCTGACGCAGTCGCGGCCGGCCGGGATGCCCCGGGTGGCGGCGATCTCGGCGGAGACCTTCGCCGCCGGCAGCAGGCCGCCGAGGCTCGGCTTGGCACCCTGGCTGAGCTTGATCTCCAGCGCGCGTACCGGCGCCGACGCCACCAGGTCCTTGAGCCGTTCCAGGCTGAACCGGCCCTGCTCGTCGCGGCAGCCGAAGTACGCGGTGCCGAGCTGGAAGACCAACTCACCGCCGTTGCGGTGGTACGGCGACAGCCCGCCCTCGCCGGTGTTCTGCAGACAGCCGGCCAGCGCGGCGCCCCGGTTGAGCGCCTCCACCGCGTTTGCGGACAGCGAGCCGAAGCTCATCCCGGAGATGTTCACCACCGACTCCGGGCGGAACGCCCGCGCCCGGCCGCGCGCCGCGCCGAGCACCTTGGCACAGGGCAGCGTCACGTCGTGCCCGGCGGTCGGCGCCGACGGCGGCACCGCCCGGCCGAACGTGCGGTGCTTGATGATCGGATAGCCGGAGGTGTGCTCGATGTCGTTGTCGGTGCCGAACCCGAAGTAGTTGTTCTCCTGCTTGGCCGAGGCGTACACCCAGCGCCGCTGGTCGCGGGTGAAGGGCCGCTCCTCGTCGTTGCCGGCCACGATGTACTGCCGCAGCTCCGGGCCGATCGACTCGATCAGGTACCGGGCCCGGCCCAGCACGGGGAAGTTGCGGCGCAGCGCGTGGTCGCGTTGCAGCAGGTCCCGCGCCGCCAGCGCGGCGACGGCGGCGACGGCTGCGGGTACGGCTCTTTTCGCCCAGCTCATCCCGCCACTCTTTCCGGCCCGGCACCCGGTCAAACGCCTGATGGAACCCGGCCGCCCCGAGCGGTGTCATGGAAGCGGACCGACGGCGGAGGCTGCCCTGGACGACGACGACCTCGTCACCCGCGTACGCGCCGGCGACCGGGAGGCGTACGACGCCCTGGTCGCCCGGCACACCGCGTCCGCGTACCGGACGGCGGTGCTGCTCGGCGCCGGTCCGGACGCCGAGGACGTGGTCCAGGAGGCGTTCGTGAAGGCGTACCGGAAACTGTCCCGCTACCGGGCCGAGGCGTCGTTCCGGTCCTGGCTGCTCGCGATCGTCGCCAACGAGACCCGGAACCTGCACCGGACGCGGATCCGGCGGGACGGGCTGACGCTGCGCGCGGCGGCGGCGGACCCGGTCGCGGCGGTCACCGCCGAGGACGGGCTCGACGCGGTGCTGGCGGCCGAGCGCCGGGCCGAGCTGGTCGGGGCGCTGCGCCGGCTGCCCGCCCGCGACCGCGAGGTGATCGTCTGCCGCTACCTGCTCGACCTCGGCGAGGACGAGACGGTGACCGTGCTGGGGGTGGCCCGGGGCACCGTGAAGTCGCGGACCCACCGGGCGCTGGCGAAGCTGCGTGCCCTGCTGGATCGGGAGGTGGCGCACCGTGGATGACCTGGAACGGGAGCTGCGGGATCTGACCGGCTGGCTGGAGCCGGCGCGCACACCTGACCTCACCGCCCGGGTGCGGGCCCGGCTCGACGTGCCCGCGCCGCGCCGCCGGTGGCGGTACGTGCTGGCCGCCGCGCTCGCCACCGTGCTCGTGGCGGCGCTGCCGCCGGGGCGGGCCGCGCTCGCCGACGCGGTGACCGGGCTGTTGCGGTTCTCCGGGGTGGTCGTGGACACCGCGCCCGCCCTGCCGCCGACCGGTACGCCGTCGCCGCTGCCCGCGCAGCACGAGATCGCCCTGGCCGAGGCACAGCGGCAGGTCCGCTTCCCGATCCGGGTACCGGCCCGGCTCGGCGCACCGGAACACGTGCTCGTCGCCGATCCGGACGGCACCGGCGCCCACCGGGTCGCCAGCCTGCTCTACCGGGGCGGGACGGTCCGGCTGGACGCCTTCGACGGCTCGCTCGACATCGTGTTCCACAAGCGGTCCCTCGGGGCGGACGTGACGCTCACCCACGTCGGCGGCGAGTTCGCGATCTGGGTCGGTGGTCCGCACGCGCTCGCGTACGTGGACCGCTCGGGCACGGAACGGGTCGCCACCGCGCGGTTGTCCGCCGCCACGCTGATCTGGGAGCGGGCCGGGGTGAGCTACCGGCTGGAGGGCGACCTGACCCGTGAGCAGGCGCTCGACATCGCGTCCTCGCTCGAGTGAGTGCGGCGGGAACCTCGGGACGCCGGGCGGTGTCCTGTCGACGAGAGTCGTCAACGGGGGAGGCCGGATGTCCGTTCCGAGAAGAGTCCTACTGGTGCCGGTCCTGCTGCTGGCCGGGTGCACCGCCGGCCCGGCCGCGCAACCGGCCGGCGGGCCGGCCACGGGCACCGTGCCCGCCACCGGACCGGCCGCGCCGGCGGCCTGCGCCGAGCGACTGGAGACCGGCCGGCTGCCGGACTGGGCGGATGCCGGGTTCACCGGCGACACCCGGATCCGGCACGTCTTCGGCACCCGGGGCGACATCGTGGCGATCCTGTTCGCGTATCCGCTGGTGCACGCGCGCGGCGACGGCGCGAACAACAAGATCCTCTGGGTGTCCCGCCCCGAGCCCGGCCGGTCCGAGCCGGCACCGCGGACCCCGCTGGTGATCACCGCGACGCGGGACGGGACGGACACCCCGGTCGTCCGGGAGGTGGCGGGCGGGCCCGGGCCGTCCATCGTCGACCTGCCGGCCGCCGGGTGCTGGCGGCTGCGGCTGGACTGGTCCGGCCGCAGCGACACGATGGATCTGGTCTACCGGCCGTCGTCCCGCTGACCGGCATGGCCGCTGCCGGTCCGGGTAACGCTGCGTCATGGCGAAGTACACCGAGCCGGAACTGCGGGAGCGCCTCAAGGCCGAGATCCGCGCCTCCGACAAGGGCGGACGGCCCGGGCAGTGGTCGGCCCGCAAGTCGCAGCTGCTGACGAACGAGTACAAGAAGGCCGGCGGGGGATTCGAGGGTCCGAAGGACGCACGGCAGCGCTCGCTGCAACGCTGGGGCGGCGAGAAGTGGCAGACCCGCAGCGGTGACACGCGTGCCCGCAGCGGCGGCGAAACGCGCCGTTACCTGCCTGAACGGGCGTGGGAGGAGCTGTCGGAGACCGAACGGCGGGCCACCGACACCCGCAAGCGCCGCGCGTCGCGTTCCGGCCGCCAGTACGTGCCGAACACGGGCCCGGCGAAGCGGGCCCGCCGGGACGCCACCGCCGCCGAGCAGATCAACGAGCTGCCGGTGACCGAGGCGGTCAAACTGGTCCGCGACCTCGACACCCGCCAGCTCGACGCGGCGCTGCGCCGGGAACGCGGCGGCAAGGCCCGCAAGACGCTCATCGGACGGCTGGAGTCGGAACTGGGCCGGCGCCGGGCGGCGTGAGCGTGATCCCGTGGCGCACCGCGACGGAGGGGCCGGCCCGCAGGCCGGCCCCTCCGCGCGACAGTCAGCGGCGCGGGTGCTGCGGGATGCGCGGCAGCACGTAGGGCGGACCGGAGAACATCAGGTCGGCCTTCAGTTCGTGGTACGCCAGCTTCGGCTGGTAGTTCTCGTCGTAGACGGTGGCCAGGCCCTCCGGCGGGTCGGAGAACGCACCGGGCACCCAGGAGTGCTTGTCGGTGAAGCCCCAGAGCGTGAACGACAGGCAGTGCCGCTCGGCCAGGCAGGCCTGCATCAGCACGCTGAAGCCCGCCGCGGACGCCTGCAGGCGCGGGTTGATCTCCGCGGAGTCGCCGGCCTCCACCCCCTCGGTGATCTGGCTGCGCACGTCCACCTCGGTGAGGGCCGTGGCCAGCCCGAGCCCGGCGAACTTGCGCAGCGCCGCGACCACCTGGAGCGTGCTGAAGTTGCCGTACTGGGTGCCCAGGTGGCCCTGTGCGCCCACGCCGTCGATCGGCACACCCTTGGCCCGCAGGTCACGGGCCATGTTGTAGACGAACTGCGTCTTGTCGTCGGCCGGGTTGCCGGAGCCGAACGCCTCGATGTTGTAGTCGTTGTAGAACAGCAGCGCCTTCGGGTCGGCGGCGCGGGCCCAGCGGAACGCGTCGGCGATGTAGCCGGGCCCGAGGTTCTGCGCCCAGAACCCCTTGTAGTGCAGGGTGGACGGGGTGTCCCAGGGGTCGCTGACCGCCTCGTTCACCACGTCCCACTGCCAGATCTTGCCCTTGAAGTGGGTGACCACGGCGGTGATGTGGTTGCGCAGGATCTGGCGCAGCTCGGCCTTGCTGATCGAGCCGTCCGCGACACCGCTGGTCAGCCATGCGGGCAGCTGGTTGTGCCAGACCAGCACGTGGCCCCGGACCCGCTGGTTGTTCTTGCGGGCGAACTCGACCAGCTCGTCGGCCGGGCCCCAGTTGTAGGTGCCCCGGGTGGGCTCGAGGCTCTCCCACTTCATCACGTTCTCTGCGGTCACGGTCGAGAACTCCGACGCGGCCAGCTCGCGGTAGCGCGGCTCGGAGGCGTCGTTGAGTGCGGCCATGTCCACGGCGGTGCCCACGTACAGGCCGTGGCGCTTGGCCAGCTCACGCAGGCTCTGCGCGGCCGGGTCGTACGGGCGTCCGGCCGTCGCGGGGACGACGTTGAGGGCGGTGGCGGTCGCGACGGCGACGGCGCCGGCGGCGAGCCATCGTCTCAGCTTCATGGTCGTTCCTTTCGGGAGGGTGCGCGCGGCCCGGGGGCCGGCGGTGGCGGTGCCGGAGACGCCGCGCCGTGGAACGGTTCGGCGGGCGCCAGGGTGGACTGACGATGCGGCTTCCGAAACTTCCGATCAACCTTCCGGAAGTAGCCCGAAACATTACGGACGCCGATAGCCGTCCGTCAATCACCTGCGCGAGAAGGGTGAGCCGGCGCGTCAGCGCAGCGGGTGGCAGGAGGCCCGGACGACCAGCTCGGTGGGGAGCTGGATGTGGGTGTCCCGCTCGACGCCGGCGATGAGGTCGATCAGCAGGCGCAGCGACTCGGCGCCCATGCGTTGCAGCGGCTGCCGGATCGTGGTGAGGGGCGGGTCGACGAGCGCCGACTCGGGGATGTTGTCGAAGCCGATGACCGACAGGTCCTCCGGTACGCGCAGGCCGAGGCCGCGGGCCACGTCAACCGTGGAGATGGCCGAGAGGTCGTTGCCGGCGAAGATAGCGGTCGGCCGGTCGGCGAGCGCGAGCAGCTCGGCCGCAGTGCTGGCGGCGGTCTCGGTGCGGAAACCGCCCACCCGCACGAGCCGTTCGTCCACCGGCACGCTCGCGTCGGCCATCGCCTTGCGGAACCCGGCCTCGCGCAGCCGGGCCGACTCCAGGTCGGGGCGGCCGCTGATGTGCGCGATCCGCCGGTGCCCGAGCGACAGCAGGTGGTCGGTGGCCAGTACCGCGCCGGCGAAGTTGTCGGAGTCGACGGTGGGCAGGCCGGACGGGCCGGTGTGCGGGTCGACGGCCACCACGTGAAAGCCGTGCTTGGTCTCGACCACTGTCGGCGTCACGATCACGGCGCCGTCGATGAGCGTGCCGGACAGCCGCGCCAGGGAGCGCCGCTCCCACCCTATGGCCGCGCCCTCGCCGTCACCGCTGGAGTAGGCGAGCAACTGGTAGCCACTGCCGGCGACCTCGCGGGACGCGCCCTTGAGCAGCTCGGTGGAGAACGGCTCGAACTCGGCGACCAGGATGCCCAGCACGTTCGTCCGGTGGCTGCGCAGGCTCTGCGCCCCCAGGCTGGCCTCGTACCCCAGCTCGTGGATCACCTGCTGGACGCGTTCGACGGTGGCCTGCGCGACGCCGTACCGACCATTGACAACCTTCGATACAGTTGCCACCGAGACGCCGGCCGTACGTGCCACGTCCGACATCTTGACGCGCTCCTGGAACACCACGCCGACGATGATAGAGGGCACTTCCAGGGGGATCGAAGACGATGTCGAAAACGTTATCGATACCGATTGACTTCACGTTACGGCCCTGTAAAACTCCCCGGCAGGTAACCCGACTGAGTGGTCGAGGAGACATCTGTGGTGATGAAGCGCCGTGCTGGTGCCGCCCTGGCACTGTTTGTGACAAGCGCTCTGCTGGCCTCCGCGTGCAGTGGTGGTGGCGACGAGGAGAAGGCCGCCGAGAGCGAGCTGTACAAGAACCCGGTGACGTTGACCTGGTGGCACAACGCGTCGCAGGACGGACCCGGCAAGACGTACTGGGAGAAGGTCGCCAAGGACTTCTCCGCGGCCCACCCGACCGTCAAGATCGAGATCGAGGCGATCGAGACGAACCAGCTCCAGCGCACCCGGCTCCCCGCCGCGCTGCTGAGCAACGACCCGCCGGACATCTTCCAGGCGTGGGGCGGCGGCGAGATGCGCGAGCAGGTCGAGGCCGACTACCTCAAGGACATCACCGACCAGGTGAAGGGCGAGGTGGCCGACATCGGCAGCGCCGCCGAGATCTGGCAGGTGGAGGGCAAGCAGTACGGCCTGCCGTTCCGGATGGGCATCGAGGGCATCTGGTACAACAAGGACATGTTCGCGAAGGCGGGCATCACGGCGCCGCCGACCACCTTCGACGAGCTCAACGCCGCCGTCACCAAGCTCAAGGCGATCAACGTCGTTCCGATCGCCCTCGGCGCCGGTGACAAGTGGCCGGCCGCGCACTGGTGGTACAACTTCGCGTTGCGTGCCTGCTCGGTCGACACGCTGAAGAAGGCCTCCAAGGACCGGACCTTCGACGACCCGTGCTTCGTCAAGGCCGGCCAGGACCTGAAGACCTTCATCGACACCAAGCCGTTCCAGAACAACTTCATCGCCACACCGGGTCAGAACGACCCGACCAGCGCCAACGGCCTTCTGGCAAACGGCAAGGCCGCGATGGAGCTGATGGGCGACTGGAACCGCGGCACGCTGGACACCGTCGCCACCGACAAGGCGGCCCTGGGCAAGTTCCTCGGCTGGTTCCCGGTGCCGGCGATCTCCGGCTCCGCCGGTGACCCGAAGGCGGCCCTCGGCGGCGGCGACGGCTTCGCCTGCGCCAAGAACGCCCCGGCCGAGTGCGTCGAGTTCCTCAAGTACATCGTCAGCCCCGAGGTGCAGAAGGGCTACGCCGCCACCGGCACCGGCCTGCCCGTCGCCAAGGGTGCTGCCGACGGCGTCACCGACCCGGCGCTGAAGTCCATCCTGGAGTCCACCGCGTCGGCCACCTACGTCCAGCTCTGGCTGGACACGGCCTTCGGCAGCACCGTCGGCACCGCGATGAACGACGCGATCGTCGCGATCTTCGCCGGCAACGGGACACCTGAGAAGGTCGTCTCGGCCATGAAGGCGGCCGCAAGCAAGTGACGTCCGCATCGCAGACCCGTACGCCCGCCGTCGGCGCGAAAGCGCCGCCGGCGGGCCTCCGGCCCGGCGGCGCACGGGCCGCCTCCCGCCGCGCCGAGACCCGTCGCAAGTGGTACGAGATCATCGGGCTGACCACGCCCGCGGTCGTCATCTACGTGATGTTCGTGCTCGTGCCGATGGGCTTCGCGTTCTACTACAGCCTGTTCCGCTGGCGCGGCGTCGGCCCGCCCACCGAGTACGTCGGCTTCCGCAACTACACGCTCGCCTTCCAGGACCCGATCTTCCTGGACGCGCTGCGCAACAACGCGATCATCGTGTTCGGGTCGCTGCTGATCCAGGGTCCGGTCGCGCTGGGCATCGCCCTCCTGCTCAACCGCCGCTTCCGCGGGCGCTCGGCGTTCCGCCTGCTGGTGTTCGTGCCGTACGTGCTGGCCGAGGTCACCGTCGGCATCATGTGGAAGCTGATCCTGACCGAGAACGGCACGCTCGACGCGCTGCTGCAGTCGATCGGGCTCGGCGGCCTGGTGCAGGCGTGGCTGGCCGACCTGGACGTGGTGATCTGGACGCTGCTGTTCGTCCTCACCTGGAAGTACGTCGGCTTCGCCATCATCCTGCTGCTCGCCGGCCTGTCGAACGTGCCGCAGGAGCTGAACGAGGCCGCCGAGATCGACGGCGCGAGCTGGTGGCAGATCCAGCGCCACGTCACGCTGCCGCTGCTCGGCCCCACCATCCGGATCTGGATGTTCCTGTCGATGATCGGCTCGCTGCAGGTCTTCGACATGATCTGGGTGACCTCGGTGCCGGCGGTACGGTCCCTCGGCGCCTCGGCCACGATGGCGACGTACATGGTGGACAACGGCTTCTTCGCCCGGCTCTGGGGCTACGGCAACGCGGTGGCCGTGATCCTGTTCGCCATCTCGTTCGTCGCGGCGCTGTTGTTCCAGCGGTTCCTGCTCCGCCGGGACATCGAGGGTGCCATCACCCGGAAGGGGAAGTGACAGTGGCCGTGAACTCCGTATCCGCCCCCTCGGCCGGGCGCCGGCCGGTGCAGTGGAGCTCGCCGCTGACGTACGCGATCGCGCTCGCGGTCGCGGCCGTGTCGATCGCACCCGTCGTGTACGTCGTCGTCGGCGGTTTCCGGACCACGCCGCAGATCGTGGACGACCCGGCCGGCCTGCCGGACCCGTGGGTCTGGGACAACTACTACCGGGTGCTGACCCAGAGCGACTTCTGGAAGCAGGCGTTCAACAGCGCCGTGGTCGCCCTCGGCACCACGCTCGGCGTGGTGGTGCTCGGCATGACCGCCGCGTTCGTGCTCGCCCGCTACACGTTCCGCGGCCGCGAAGGGCTCTACACCTTCTTCACCCTCGGCCTGCTGTTCCCGGCCGGCGCGGCGATCCTGCCGCTGTACCTCATGCTGCGCGACCTGAACCTGATCAACTCCTACTACGCGGTGATCCTTCCGCAGGTGGCCTTCTCGTTGCCGCTGACGATCGTCATCCTGCGGCCGTTCCTGTCGGCCATCCCGCGGGAGCTGGAGGACGCGGCCGCCATCGACGGCGCCGGCCGGCTCGGCTTCCTCTGGCGGATCGTGCTGCCGCTGTCGCGGCCCGCGGTCGTCACCGTCGGCATCCTCGCGTTCGTGGCGAGCTGGAACGCGTTCCTCCTGCCGCTGCTCGTCCTCGGGGACGTCAACCTGCACACCCTGCCGCTGGGCGTGCAGAACTTCTCCAGCCAGTACACCACCGACACCGCGGGAGTCCTCGCCTTCACGTCGCTGGCGATGTTGCCGGCGCTGCTGTTCTTCACCCTGGCGGAGAAGCAGATCGTGGGCGGTCTCCAGGGCGCGGTCAAGGGCTGAGCGGCGGCGGCACCAGCACAACCAGTGGAAAGGCACACCATGACAGAGGTCCACGCGGTGGTGGACGGGCCGGTACCGGCTCAGGCAGGTTCGGACCACGACCGGCCGGACGGACACGACGCCGAGACGCGCGTACGGGAACTGCTCGCTCGGATGACGATCGAGGAGAAGGTCGCGCAGCTCGTCGGGTTCTGGGAGAAGGAGGACGGTGAGGCGGTCGCGCCCCTGCAGGGCGAGTTCGCCGACAGCGGCCGGCTCGACGACTTCTCCCGGCACGGCCTGGGTCACCTCACCCGCGCCTACGGCACCCGTCCGGTCGACGCCGCCGCCCGCGCCGCCTGGCTGTGGAAGTTCCAGCGGGACCTGGTGACGGGCACCCGGCTGGGCATCCCGGCCATCGTGCACGAGGAGTGCCTGACCGGCCTGTCGGCGTGGAAGGCGGCGACCTTCCCGACGCCGCTGGCCTGGGGTGCCGCGTTCGACCCGGAGCTGGTCACCGAGATGGCGGCGGCGATCGGGGCCTCGATGCGCGCGCTCGGCATCCACCAGGGACTGTCCCCGGTGCTGGACGTGATCCGGGATCCCCGCTGGGGCCGGGTCGACGAGTGCATCGCCGAGGACCCGTACCTCGTCGGCACCATCGGCACCTCGTACGTGCGGGGACTCCAGTCGCAGGGCGTGCTCGCGACGCTGAAGCACTTCGCCGGCTACTCCGGCTCGCGGGCCGGGCGCAACTTCGGCCCGGTGCACGCCGGTCCCCGGGAACTCGCCGACGTGCTGCTGCCGCCGTTCGAGATGGCGATCCGGGACGGCGACGCGCGCAGCGTCATGCACTCGTACGCGGAGATCGACGGCGTGCCGGTCGCCGCCGATCCGACCATGCTCACCGATCTGCTGCGGGAGCGGTGGGGCTTCGACGGGACGGTGGTGGCCGACTACTACGGCGTGGCCTTCCTCAACCTGCTGCACCACGTCGCGGCCGACAACGCGGACGCGGCCGTGCAGGCGCTGAGCGCGGGCCTCGACATCGAGCTGCCCACCGGTGACGCCTTCCTGACCCTGACCGAGTCGGTGCGGACGGGCAGAGTCGACGAGGCGCTCGTCGACCGGGCGGTGCTGCGCGTCCTGCGCCAGAAGCAGGAACTCGGGCTGCTCGACGCCACGTTCGACGACGAGCCGCCGGGCGCGATCGACCTCGACTCGCCGGAGCACAGGTCGATCGCCCGCCGGCTCGCCGAGGAGTCGGTCGTCCTGGTCGCCAACGAGGGCGTGCTGCCGCTGCCGGCGGGCCGCCGGGTGGCGGTCGTCGGGCCGAACGCCGACCGGCAGGGCGCGCTGTTCGGCTGCTACTCGTTCCTCAACCACGTGCTGGCCCACCACCCGGGCGTGGAGACCGGCTTCGAGGTGCCGACCGTCCTGGAGGCGGTGCGCGCCGAGTTCGGCGCCGACCGGGTCACCTTCGCGACCGGCTGCGAGGTGGACTCGGCGGACCGGTCCGGGTTCGACGAGGCGCTCGCCGCCGCGTCCGCCGCCGACGTGGCGGTCCTCGTGGTCGGCGACCACGCCAGCCTGTTCGGGCGCGGCACCGTCGGCGAGGGCTGCGACCGGGACGACCTGGAGCTGCCCGGCGTGCAGCGCCAGCTCGTCGAGGCGGTGCTGGACACCGGCACCCCGGTCGTCCTCGTGCTGCTCACCGGCCGCCCGTACGCACTCGGCTGGGCGCTGTCCCGGTGCGCGGCGGTGGTGCAGACGTTCTTCCCGGGCGAGGAGGGCGCCGGGGCGATCGCGGGTGTGCTCTCCGGACGGGTCAACCCGTCCGGCCGGCTGCCGGTCACCCTGCCCGGCTCGGCGGGCGCGCAGCCGTACTCGTACCTGCACCCGAAGCTGGGGGCGGGCATGAACGGCACCAACCTGCCGGCGACGCCGGTCGCGCCGTTCGGGCACGGGCTGTCCTACACCACGTTCGCGTACACCGACCTGACCGTGCCGGCCGAGGTGCCGACCGGCGAGGCGCTGAAGGTGTCGGTGCGGGTGACGAACACCGGCCCGGTCGCCGGTGACGACGTGGTGCAGCTCTACGGCCGTGACCTGGTCGCCTCGGTGACCCGGCCGGTGGCGCAGCTGCTCGGCTACCGGCGGGTGCGCCTGGAGCCGGGCGCCTCGGTGACCGTCGAGCTGACCGTGCCGAACACGCGGCTGGCCTTCACCGACCGCACGCTCACGCGCGTGGTGGAGCCCGGAGAGGTCGATGTCTGGGTGGGCACGAGCGCCCGGCGCGACGTCCAGGCGCGGACGACGCTGACCGGCGACACCGTAGAGATCACCGCCGCCTCGCCCCGCTGGACGACCGTCGACCTTCGCTGAGCCGGGTCCGCCGGTCGTCCACGGGGCGATCGGCGGACCCTTTCATCTCATATTGGCGTTATGTCGTTTTTGGCTCAGTAGGCTCCAGGATGTCATCCAGCCCCGGCTGGATCCCGGTCGCCGGCACCCACAGGGATGCGTGAGTCACGATGATGGACGCGGACACCATGGTCCTGCCCCGGCTCGGGGACGCCGCGGTCGAGGACCCGTGGGGCGAGGACCGGCCGCGCCGGGCCACCGCCCGCGCCGCGACCGCCGCGTGGCGCTGGCGGATCGCGGCCTGGCTGCTGCCGGCGGCCCTCACGGGTGCGCTCGGCGTCGCCCGGATCACCGCGTCGGCGCCGAGCGCCGGAGAACTCGCGACCCGGCGCGCGATCACGTCGCCGTGGCCGGGGATCGGTGCCGCCCTGACCGGCGACGAGGTCGCGCTCGGGCCGTACCACCTTTTCCTGCGCGGCTGGGCGGCGCTGTTCGGCGCGGCCGACCTGGCGCTGCGCGTACCGTCGCTGCTGGCCATGATCGGGGCCGCGGCGCTCGTCGGCGCGCTCGCCGCCCGGATCGCCACGCCCGCCGCCGGCCTGGCGGCCGGGGCGATCTTCGCGGTGCTGCCGACCTCGATCCGGTACGCGCAGGAGGCGCAGCCGTACGCCCTGGCGGTGTTCGCCGCCGTACTCGCCACCTGGCTGCTGGTGCCCGCGCTGGACCGGCCGGCCCTGCGGCGGCTCATGCCCTACGCGGGCGCGGTGCTGCTGCTGGGCCTCTGCCAGCCGGTGGCGTTGCTGCTGCTCGCCGGCCACGGCTGGATCGTGCTGGCGTTCCGTCGCCGTGTCGCCGTCAGGTGGCTGGCCGCGGTGGTCCTCGGGCTGCTCCCGGCCGCCGCGCTGCTCGCCGCCGGCCTGCGCGACGGCGGTCATCTGGCGTCCGGCGTGCGACCCGGCGCCGCCGTGCTGGCGGCCACGCCCGGTGACCTGTTCGGCGTCGCCGTGCTCGGCGGCGTGCTGGCCGGGCTGGCGCTGTTCAGCCTTCCGCTGCGGTACGCCGCCGCGATCTGCACCGCCTGGGCGCTGGTGCCGGCGCTCGGACTGCTGGCGCTGGCGCAGGCCGCGCCGGTCTGGTCGGCGGCGAACCTGCTGTTCACGGTGCCGGCCTGGGCGGTGCTCGGCGGGGTCGCCCTGTCCCGGGCACGAGTCGCCGGGGCCGTCGCCGTGCTGGCTCTCGTCGCGCTGCTCGCCGTGGCGGACCAGCTCCCGTGGTGACCGTCGACGATCGGGCGACCTCCGCCTGATTCGCCCCTTTTGCGGTTAATTGTCGGCTTAGCATTCGGTCGGCTCCAGAGCCTGCAGACCATGGGGGAAACGTGGCCGTCGCCGCCGATACACGCCCGTCCCGCGCCACGACGGCCGGGCCGCCGGGTGCCCGCCCGATCGCGCCCGTCCCGCCCGGGACGCCGGCCGATCCGGACCGCCGGCAGCGCAACGTCCGCGCCCGCCTCGCGTACGCCCGTTGCGGTGCCACCGCCGGCCCGCTGCGACCGCCCCGCCGCCCCGACGCGGCGGTCGAGTTCCGCCCCACCGCCTCGGTCGCCGCGCGGCTGGTGCTGACGCTGCTGGTGCTCGTCAACAGCGCCGCCGGCCTGGTCTTCGTCGGCTGGCTGCTGCTGCCCCAGCACGTGCCCGGGCCCGGCGTCGTCGGCCTCGGCGGCTGGCAGACCGTCGCCGCCCGGCTCGCGTTCTGCGTCGTCGTCGGCGTCGAACTGATCCGCCTGGCGCAGAACGTGGTGGTCTGGGTCTTCGCCTACCACGCCCGGGACCCGGTGCCGGTCGACCCGCCGGTCGGCCTGCGGGTCGCCCTGCTCACCACGATCGTGCCGAGCAAGGAGCCGATCGAGGTCGCCGAGCGGACACTGCGCCGGCTGCGGGAGATCGTCTACTGCGGGCACGTCGACGTGTGGATCCTCGACGAGGGCGACGACCCGGCGGTCCGGGCGATGGCCGCGCGGCTGGGCGTCCGCCACTTCACCCGCAAGGGCCGGCCCGAGTACAACCGGCCCGGCGGCGAGTTCCGGGCCCGGACCAAGTCCGGCAACCACAACGCCTGGCGGGCCGAGCACGAGCACCGCTACGACGTGGTCGCGAACGTCGACCCGGACCACGTGCCGCTGCCGAACTTCCTGGAACGCACGCTCGGCTACTTCCGCGACCCGGACGTCGCGTTCGTGGTGACCCCCCAGGTGTACGGCAACATGCACCAGAACTTCGTCGCCCACGGCGCCTCGGTGCAGCAGTACCTCTACAACGGGCTGATCGCCCGCGGCGGCAACGGACTGGACGCGCCGCTGCTGACCGGCACCGGGCACCTCTACCGCCCGGCGGCCTGGCGGACCATCGGCGGCTACCAGGACTCGATCATCGAGGACCACCTCACCAGCATCCGCGTGCACGCCGCCGTCAACCCGGCCACCGGCAACCGGTGGAAGGGCGTCTACACCCCGGACGTGGTGGCGCTCGGCGAGGGACCGACCTCCTGGGCGGACTACTTCAACCAGCAGAAGCGCTGGGCGGCCGGGATCTGCGAGATCCTGCTCCGCCGCGAGCTGCGTACGCCGCGCGAGTTGCCGTCCCGCCGCCGCTGGCAGTACCGCCTGCTCCAGTTCTACTACCCGAGCGTGGCGGTGAGCCTGCTGCTCGGCAACGCCGCCACCGCGCTCTACCTGCTGACCGGCGTCGACGCGGGCCGGCTCGACCCGCAGATCTGGGCAACGCTGTGGGGCTCCACCATCGGCACCTGGTTCCTGCTCTGGCTGTGGCTGCGCCGATTCAACATCGCCCCGCACGAGCGGGAGGAGGTGGGCATGGTCGGCATGGCGCTCGCCCTGTTCGCCGGGCCGGTGTACGTGGCCGCCGCGGTGGGCGCGCTGCTGCGCCGCAAGCTCGGCTTCGTGGTCACCGCCAAGGGTGCGCTGCGCACTGTCGAGTCGGCGCGTACGTTCCGGCTGCACCTGTGCTGGGCGCTCGCCGCCGCCGGGCTGCTCGCGGCGAGCTTCGCGCTGGATCACGACTACCCGCTGCTGCGGGTCTGGCCGGTGCTGACGCTGCTGACCGGGCTCGCCCCGCCGCTGATCTCCTGGGCGGAGAGTCTGCGGGCCCGCCGGGACCGGGCCGCCGAACCGGCCCGGGAACCGCAGGTGGTACCCCGGACCGTGACCGAGGGCGGTGTGCCGTGCTGAGGCCGACGCTGCCCCGGATGGGCCTGGCGCTGGCCGGGTTGCTGCTGCTCGCGTACGCCTTCGTGGTGGCGCCGGGCGCGTGGCGCGACCCGGGCACCGACGCCTCGGCGCAACGGCCCGCCCCGGCGACGCCGCAGGCGAGCACCGACGTGCCGGCGGCGGTCGTGCCGAGCCCGCGCGGCGGCCCGTTCCCGCCGCCCGGGCAGGCGTTCTTCGGCGTGATGACGGACAAGGGACCGTACGACTTCGCGCCGGTCGACAGCTTCGCCGAGGCGGCCGGGCGCGCGCCGCAGGTGATGCTCTTCGGCGCCGACTGGGCGTCGGCCGAGTTCGACCGGAGCCTGTTCGACCGGATCGCCGAGCGGGGCATGATGCCGATGCTCGGCTGGGAGCCGTGGGACCACACGGTCGACAAGGCGGCCCGCCGCACCGACCTGACCGACAGGCAGATCGACCGGCTGCGCGCCACCCAGCCGGACTACCGGCTGTCCCGGATCGCGCGCGGCGACTTCGACGCGTACCTGCGCTCCTGGGCGGAGGGGGTGCGGTCGCTGGGCTACCCGGTCGCGATCCGCTTCGCGCACGAGATGAACGGCGACTGGTACCCCTGGTGCGAGCGGGCCAACGGCAACCGCCCCGGCGACTACGTCCGCGCCTGGCGGCACGTGCACGACGTCTTCACCGCCGCCGGCGCCACGAACGTCACCTGGGTGTGGAGCCCGAACGCGCGCTGGGACAAGACGACCGCCGGGGTCACCGGGCTCTACCCGGGCGACGAGTACGTCGACTGGGTCGGCGTCACCGGCTACTACGGCAGCGGCGCGTTCACCAAGACGTACTGGTCGTTCGACCAGATCTTCGGCCCGACGATCGCGGAGGTCCGCAAGGTCACCGGCAAGCCGCTCGTGGTCACCGAGACCGGCGCGGCCGACGCCGCCGGGCACAAGGCGCGGTGGATCCGGGACACGTTCCGCGCCCTGCCCCGCTATCCGGGCCTGATCGGGCTGATCTGGTTCGAGGTGGACAAGGAGAAGGACTGGCGCATCGCCGGCTCACCGGCGGCGGCGACCGCGTTCGCCGAGGCGGTGGCAGCCGACCGCTACGACGTGACCTGGTCGCCGGCGGTGCGGCCGCGTACCGGGCCCTGATCCCGGTCCACGCTCCATGTCGGACGGTGCGGCTACCCTCCACGATCATGAACGAGAGAGATCAATTCCGGCGGACGGCGATCGAGCAGGGTGTGCCCGAGGACGAGGTGGCCCGTTTCGCGGAGCTGATCCGGTTCCGGATCCACGCCTGGCAGCGCGAGGAGGGCGTGCACGCCGGGCGGCGGGGCGGGCGGCCGCGGCTGCCGGTGGGCATGCCGTGGCCCACGTGCCCGGCGGGCTTGCCGTTGCCGTTCCTGCTCCGGCTCGACTGCGCGGCGCTGCCCCGGGTTCCCGACCTCGCCCTGCCGGCCGACGGCACGCTGCTGTTCTTCCTCGACCAGGAGGGCGCACAGGACGCCTGCGGCATCGAGAACGAGAAGGCGTACTCGCGGGTCGTGTACGTCCCGGCCGGCGCCGAGACGGCCGACGGCGAGTACGTCCTACCCGCCGGGACCGCCCGGGAGTCCTTCCTCACCCCCGAGCACGAGATGTACGCGGCCGTCCAGGCGGAGCTGCCGGACTGGCTCGACCGCTCGGAGGAGTGGCTGTGCGACACCCAGATCCAGCTCCTGCGCGACATGCCGCATCGCAAGGAGATGAGCGCGCTGGTCGAGCAGCTCTGGCCGGAGCGGGACTGGTGGATTCAGCACGACGTCTTCGTCGGCGGCTACACCATCTCCGCGCAGGATCCGCCCGAGGTGATCATGATGGACCCGGAGCGGGTTCAGCAGGGGTGGTCCCTGCCCCGCGCGGAGCGGATGGTGGCCCGGTACGAGGAAGAACAGCGGGTGATGCGCGAATGGGTGCCGCTGGCCCAGTTCGGCGTACCGGACGAGGAGTACGTCAACGCGCGGTTCCTGATCCGCCACGACGACCTCGCCGCACGGCGGTTCGACAGGGTGCTGTCCTTCTGCGAGTTCACCGAGTGACAGCCGGGCCGGCTCAGACCAGCGTGCGGACCGCCCGCAGCGCCGAATCCACGTCCTGCTCGCCGTTGGCGATCGTCGCGCCGAAGCGCAGGTAGGACGGCCGGTAGGGGGTGCTGCTGGCGATCACGCCGGCCGACCGCAGCCGGTCCACCGCCCGGTCCGCCGGCACGCCCGCCACCTCGCAGCAGACCACCCCGGCGGACAGGTCGGCTGCGCGCGGCGTGACCAGCCGGACGCCCCGGATCCCGGCCAGCCCATCCTTGAGCCGGTTCGCCAGCTCCCGGGTGCGTTCGGCGACCCGGGCCGGGCCGATGCGCCGGTGGAACGCGAACGCGTCGGCGAGCGCCCACCGGTGCTCGAAGCTGTGGTAGCCGCCGGGCGTGTGCGCCAGGCCCGGCGGCACGGGCGCCCCGCCGGTCCCGCCGGCCATCCAACGCCCGATGGCCCGCCCGTCGAAGGTCGGGATCACCGGCGTCATCCGCGCCCACGCCCGCTCGGCGGCCCAGACCAGGCCGGTGCCGCGCGGCCCGAGCAGCCACTTGTGGCAGCCGGAGACCAGCACGTCGCAGCCGAGCTGCTCGGGTGTGGACGCGTCGGCGCCGAAGCCGTGCACCGCGTCGAGGCAGAGCAACGCCTCCGGGCTGCGCTCGCGGACCGCCTCGGCCAGCCGGCGTACCGGCAGCTTCACGCCGGTGCTGGAGTGCACCCAGGTCAGCGCCACCACCCGGGTGCGGGGCGTGAGCGCCGCGGTCAGGCCGGCGACCATCTCGTCCGCCGTGGCCGTGGCCGCGTCCCGGTAGAGGCGGGCCCGGCGCACCGTCACCCCGTCGCGTTCGGCGCGCAACCGCAGCGCCTCGTGCGTGGCGTAGAAGTCGTGCTCGGTGGTCAGCACCTCCTCGCCCGGTCGCAGCCGGATCGCGCTGTGGACCAGGCCGAGGCCCATGGTGGTGGAGTCGGTGAGCGCGATGTGGTCCGAGCGGGCGCCGAGGTGCCCGGCCGCCGCGGCGAGCACCGCGCGGTCCAGCCGTTCCTCGTGCGCGGCCAGGTAGCCGGAAGCGTCCCGGTCGAGGCCGGCCCGGTGGACGGCCACGGCGGCCCGTACCGGGGCCGGGTGCGGGGCGAAGACGAACGTGGCCAGGTGCGCCCGGGAGGGGTCGAGCGCGAACTGGGCGCGGACGTTGTCCCAACTGGCCGGATCCAGGGCGGGCGCGTCGTCGGACGCCGCGGTCCCGCCCGCCGGGCGGTCCGGGTCGCAGCCGGTGGCCAGGCCGGTGACGCCCGCTGCCGCTGTGGCGCCGAGCAGGTGCCGCCGGGTCAGGTGCCGTCGCGTCGGATGCATGGGGCAATCGTCCGCCGTGCATGTCACGGCCGGGTCACCGCCCGGGGACCGGTGATTTCACCGATGCGCACCGGCGGCCGGGCATCGATGCTGACGCATGTCGATGTAATTCCGGCGCAAGGAGTGACCGACGTGCCCACCACCACCCGTTCCCGTACCCCCGTCCGTACCCCCGTCCGTGCCCTCGCCCGCCTCGCCGTGGCCGCGCTGCTCGCCACCGGCGGCGCCCTCGCCGTGCCGGCCGCGGCGAACGCCGCCAGCCCCTACGAGCGCGGCCCGGCGCCCACGAGCGCCATCCTGGAGGCCAGCCGCGGCCCGTTCGCCACCTCGTCGATAAACGTCTCCTCGCTGAGCGTTACCGGCTTCGGCGGCGGCGTCATCTACTACCCGACCAGCACCGCCGAGGGCACCTTCGGCGCGGTCGCCATCTCGCCCGGCTACACCGCCTCCTGGTCCAGCCTGAGCTGGCTCGGGCCGCGGATCGCCTCGCACGGCTTCGTGGTGATCGGCATCGAGACCAACACCCGGCTGGACCAGCCGGACAGCCGGGGCCGCCAGCTCCTGGCCGCGCTGGACTACCTGACCGAGCGCAGCTCGGTGCGCGGCCGGATCGACTCGTCCCGGCTCGCCGTGGCCGGGCACTCGATGGGTGGCGGCGGCAGCCTGGAGGCGGCGGCGGCCCGGCCGTCGTTGCAGGCCGCCGTCCCGCTGGCGCCGTGGAACCTGGACAAGACCTGGTCCGAGGTGCGGGTGCCGACGCTCATCATCGGCGGCGAGACCGACAGTGTGGCGCCGGTGGCGACCCACTCGATCCCGTTCTACAACAGCATCCCGGCGTCGTCCGAGAAGGCGTACCTGGAGCTGGACGGCGCGAGCCACTTCTTCCCGCAGACGACGAACACGCCGACGGCGAAGCAGATGGTCGCCTGGCTGAAGCGGTTCGTCGACGACGACACCCGCTACGAGCAGTTCCTCTGCCCCGGCCCGAGCGGGTCGGCGATCCAGGAGTACCGCAACACCTGCCCGAGCGCCTGAATCCGGTCCGCTCCCGGGGTGGTCGCCACGGCGACCACCCCGGGAGCGTGTCCGCCTCTTTTCCGACGGGTTGCCCATCTGTGACACTGCATGCATGGTTTCTGCATCGACAGTGCATATAGGCCTGTGGGGCCGGGACGAGGAGTGCGACGCGATCCGCCGGCTTCTCGACCGCGAGGACGGCGGTGCGCTGCTGTTCCACGGGCCGCCCGGCTCCGGGCGCAGCGCTTTGCTGGCGTACGCCCGCAGGTGGGCGGGGGAGCGCACGGTGCTCGCCGGTGCGGGCCTGGCCGACGAGGCGACACTGCCCTACGCGGGGCTGCACCGCCTGCTCGACCCGGTGCTGGACGCGGACACCGCGCTCCCGGTGCGGCAACGCCGGCTGTTGCGCCGCGCGCTCGGCGGCGACGGGTGCCCGGCCGAGCAGCGCCTGGCCCTGGCCGCGGCGGTGCGGTCCCTGCTCGCCGCCGCGGCGGCGGACCGGCCGCTGCTGTGCACGGTGGACGACCTCGACATCGGCGATCCGCAGAGCGCCTGGACCCTGGCGGTGGTGGCGCGCCGGCTGCGCCGGCTGCCGGTGGCGATGCTGCTGACCGCCACCGCACCGGCCACCGTCGACGGCGTACCCGCCCACCGGCTGCGCCCGCTGGACGCCCACGAGTGCCACGCCATGCTCGCCGGCCTGCGGGAGCGGCCGCCCGCGGCGGTGGCCACGGCGCTGGCCGCGCTCAGCCGGGGCAGCCCGGCGGCGCTGGCCGACCTGGCCGGCACGCTCACCCCGGTCCAGTGGCGGGGCGAGGCGCCGCTGCCCGGCACGCCGCCGGTGGACGGCACGCTCGCCGCCGCGTACCGGGCTCGCCTGGACCTGCTGCCGGAACCGACCCGCCGCCTGGTGCTGCTCGCCGCGCTCGACCCCGGCGACGACCCGGCCACGCTGGTCCGCGCCGCGTGGGCGGCCGGCCTGACCGTCGAGGCGCTCGCGCCCGCCGAGGCCGCCGGCCTGCTGCGCACCGGGCCGGGCGGGGTGACGTTTCCGCACCCGCTCGCCCGCACGATGATCACCGCCGTCGCGCCGCTCGCCGACCTGCGCACGGCCCACCTGCTGCTGGCCGGCACGCTCGCCGAGGGTGCGCTGGGCCGGGCGCTGCGCCACGCCATCGCCGCCGACTGTCCGGCCGACACGCTCGCCGCCGAGTTGAGCGCGGCGGTCGACGAGGTGCCGGACCGCGCCGCCGCGGCGGTCGTGCTGCGCCGGGCCGCCGAGCTGAGCCCCGACCCAGGGCGCGCCGCCGAGCTGACCATCGCCGCCGCGCGATGTGCCTGGACCGCCGGCGACCCGGACCAGGCCCGGGGGCTGCTGCGCCGCCTGACCGCCGGGCCGGCGCACAGCCGGGCGGACCTGCTCCGCGGCGAGATGCAACTGCGCTGCGACGCGCCTGCCGCCGCGGTCGCCACGCTGCTGGCCGCCGCCGACGTGGTCGCGCCGACCGACCGGCGGGCCGCGCTGCTCGCGCTGGTCCGCGCCGGCGAGGCCATCTGCGTCACCGGCGACCAGTACCGGTACGCCGAAGTGGCCCGCCGGGCCGAGGCGCTGCGTCGGCCCGGCGACCCGCCCGACCTCGACCTGCTGGCCACGTTCGCTACGGGCGTCGGCGCGACGCTGCGCGGCGACCACGCCCGTGGCGGCCCGGCGCTGCGCCGCGTCGTCGTCCTCGGCGGCCGGCTGACCGGGCCCGCGCTCACTCCCGGCGCGCTCGTCTGCGCCGCCGCGGCCGCCCTGCTCGTCGCCGTGGACGGTCCCGCGCACCGGCTCGCCGGCCGGGCGGTCGAGGTGGCCCGCGCGCGCGGCGAGCTGTCCCTGCTGCCCCGAGCGCTGGAACTGCGAGCAGTCGCCGAGTACTGGCTGGGCCGGCACGAGGCGGCGGCGGAGACCGCCCGCGAGGGCGTGCGCGCCGCCCGCGCCACCGGCCAGCACGTCTGCGCCCAGGTACATCTCGGCATCCTCGCCGTGCTGGCCGCCGTCCGCGCCGACCGGGACGCCGCGCTGGCCCGGATCGCCGAGATCGGCGACGGCGCCGCACCGGGAAGCCGGCCGGACGCGTACGCCCGCTGGGCGCTGGGCGTGCTGGACCTGATCGACGGCCGGTACGCCGACGCGGTGGCCCGGCTGTCCGCGCTCGCCCGTACCGGCACCGGCCGGGGGCAGGTGCTGGTCCAGGTGATGGCCACGCCGTACCTCGTCGAGGCCGCCGCCCACGACGGCGGGCGGCCGGCCGCCGCGCTCGCCGTGTTCGACCACTGGGCCAGCAGCACGGCGAGCCCGTCGCGGCGGGCGCTGGCGGCGCGTTGCCGGGCGTTGCTCGCGCCGCGCGGCGGCCCGGAGGCCGAACGGGAGTTCCACGCGGCGCTGCGGCTGCACCCGGCCGACACCGACCGGTTCGAGCGCGCCCGCACCGAGCTGCTGTTCGGTCGCGAGCTGCGCCGCCGGCGCCGCCCCCGGGACGCCCGGGCGCACCTGCACCGGGCCCGGGAGGCGTTCACGCTGCTCGGCGCCACCGTGTGGGCCGAGCGGGCGGGGGAGGAGCTACGCGCGGCGGGGGAGTCGGTCGGGCCGGTGCGGCGCGGCCCGGAGCAGTTGCTGACCGGGCAGCAGTTGCACATCGCCCGGCTGGTCGCGGAGGGGGCGACCAACCGGGAGATCGCCACCCGGATGTGCCTGTCCACCCGGACCGTCGACCACCACCTGCGCAACGTCTTCCACCGGCTGGGCGTGCGCTCGCGTACCGAACTGGCCCGCCTGCTGTCCTGACCGCCCGCCGCCCGCCGCTCTCGGCACGCGTGGCGTCGGCCGCCGCGCCGGGCGTGCCGCCGGGATCAGCGCAGTGCCGCCACGGCGGCGTCCGCGCCGCCGCGCCAGAGCACGCCGGCCTCGGTGAAGCCAGCCGCGCGCAGCGCGTCCAGGTGCCATGCCGCGGGCGGGTTCCACTCCGGGCTGTGCCCGGTCGGGTAGATCTGCCGTCGCTTCTCCACCAGCGGACCGAGCACCGGATCGTCGGCTGCCCGCTCCCACCAGTCCGACCAGGACAGCGCCGCGCCCGCGCGGTGCCGGGCCGCCCGCAGCGCGCCCGCCCGGGTGTGCAGCCGGCCGGTCAGCGTCGGCAGCGCCTCGTCGGGCATGTGGTCGGCATTGACGAACACCCCGCCGGGGCGCAGCACGTCGCGGATCTCGCCGTACAACCGCGCGAGGCGCGGGCCGTCGAGCCAGTGCAGGGCGGTGGCGGTGAGCACGGCGTCGAAGTCGCGGTGCGGCAGCGCGGCGGCCCAGTCGGACCGGTTGAGGTCGGCGGTGACCACTGTGGCCCGCCCGGCCAGCGCCGCCTCGGCGAGGGTGAGCAGCACCGGGTCGAGGTCGAGCACCGTCACCTCGGCGTCGGGCCGGCGGGCCAGCGTCCGCAGGCTGATCGATCCGGTGCCGCCCGCGAGGTCGAGGACGCGTGGCGGCCGGTCGCCGGCGGCCGCCTCGACGGCGTCGAGCATCGCCGCGAAGCGGTGCTCCCGGTCGGGCAGGTACGCCTCCTGCTGCCGGTCCCAGCTCTCCTGCCAGGCCCGTACATCCAGATCGTAAGGAGTCATGCCCCTCACGATAGTTACCGACCGCGGCCCTGTCGAGGCTTGTTGCCAAAGCTTTGCAATAAGCGTGCGCCGTCCCGGCGGCGTCACCGGGGCCGGACGTCCGGCGGGCCGACGGTGACGAGGCGGTGACGCGCGCTGCGGCAGGGTCGCGGCACGACGACCGCACCGTTCGAGGGGGCTGCATGATCAGGACGATGCTCCGGCTGCGCGCGCGCCCCGGCTGCGAGCCCGCGGTCGGGCCGGCCTTCGAGACGGTCGCCGGGCAGCTCGGCGCACTGCCCGGCAACCTGCGGCACGAGCTGCTGCGCGACGCCCTCGACCCGCGCGGCTTCGTCGTCGTCACCGAGTGGGCCGACGACGCGGCGCTGCGCGCGTACCGGCGCGGGCCGGTGGCGGCCCGCCTGGCCGACCTGTTCCGGCCGCTGACCGAGCCGGACGGCGATCCCGGCTACCCCCTGATGCGGGAGACCGGGGACGGGACGGGTCCGGTCTACGTGGACGTCGAACTCACAGTGCCGCTCGACCGGCTCGCCGAGTTCCACAAGGGCTACCCCGAGGTGGTCCGGCGGATGGCGGCGATACCCGGCTACCGCCGCGAACAACTGCTGCGGGCGCCCGGCTCGGACATCCACCACATCTTCGCCGAGTGGGACGGCTCCGCGCCGTTCCTCGCCTGGATCGGCGACCCGGCCCACGCCTCCGCGCAGGCCGGGCCGATCGCGCCGTTCCTTCTCGACATCCGGCGCCGGCTGTTCCACGTCGTGCCAGACGCGGACGGCCGCCGACACCCCACCACGGGCTGGGAGGCCGACGTGCACAGGACAACAGACGTACTCGTCGTCGGGGCGGGTCCCACCGGGCTGACCGCCGCCGTCGAGCTGGCCCGGCGGGGCATCGACTGCCTGGTGATCGACAAGCAGGCCACCCCGCCCGGCCACGCCGACAAGGCGATCGGCGTGCACTGCCGCACCATGGAGATCTGGGAGGAGCAGGGCGTCGTCCGGGAGGCCATGGACGCCGGCATCTGGCTCACCGGCAACACGGTCTTCGTCAACGGCGAGCAGACCCACCGGATGAGCTGGGAACTGCCCGGCCTGCCGTACGACCACCTCGGCCTGCCGCAGTACGAGACCGAACGGATCCTCACCGACCGGCTGGCCACCCTCGGCGTCCGCCCGCAGCGCGGCGCCGAACTCGTCGACTTCACCCAGGACGCCGACGGCGTGACCGCCACCGTCCGCACCGCCGACGGCGGCACCGAGACGGTACGCGCGGCGTACCTGGTCGGCGCCGACGGCGCGCACAGCCGGGTACGGGAGCGGCTCGGGCTCACCTTCACCGGCGGGCTGGGCCGGTTCCCGCAACTGTTCATGCTGGTGGACGTCGACGTGGACTGGGATATGCCGGACGGGCACCTGCTGCGGTTCCTGCACATGACCGACGGGCAGATGGACGGGATGCTCGTCTGCGTACCGCTGCGTGGCGAGCACCGCTACCGCATCGCCACCCTCGCGCCGCCCCGCTTCTTCGCCCAGACCGGTGGCCGCGACGCCCCGCCCGGGTTCAGCGAGGAACTCGACGAACCGACGATCGAGGACGTGCAGGCCGCGCTGGACCGCCTGGCGCCGCCCGGCACCCGGGCGAGCAACCTGCGCTGGTCGTCGGTGTTCCGGATCAGCCACGGCATCGTCGACCGCTACCGCGAGGGCCGCGTGTTCGTCGCCGGGGACGCCGCCCACCTGCACCCGCCGGCCGGCGGCCAGGGCATGAACACCGGCATCCAGGACACCTGGAACCTGGCCTGGAAGCTCGCCCTGGCGGTACGCGGGCTGGCCGCGCCCGGCCTGCTGGACAGCTACGAGACCGAGCGGCGGCCGGAGGGCGAGGAGATCGTCGGCCGGGCGGTACGGATGGCCGGCACCGAGGAGGTGGACCGCGCCGACCTGGAACGGCAGTTCCTCCAGGAGATGTCCATGCTGCTCAGCTACGCCGGCAGCCCACTGGTCGGGGAAACCGTCGCCGACCCGGCCGCGCTCGGCGACGCGCCCCGTCCCGGCGACATCGCGCCCGACGTGGACGGGCTGCGCCGGCGCGGCGTCGGCCACCCGCTGCGGCTGCGTGACCTGACCCGGGGCACCCGGCACACACTGCTGCTCTACGCCGACCGCACGGCCGGCACGGAGGAACTGACCGCGGTCACCGGCCTGTGCGCCGACGCGCGGCGGCTCGCCGGCGGGGAACTCGACGCGTACCTGCTGCTCGACCCGGACGCCGACGAACCGCGACTGCTCGACCCGCCGGTGGTGCGCGACGCCGAGCGCCGCTTCCGCGGCGCGTACGGGCTGGCCGGCACCGGTCTGTACCTGATCCGCCCGGACGGGCACATCGGGTTCCGGGGCGCGCCGGTCGACCCGGACGCGCTGCGCAAGCACCTGCACCTGGTCTTCGGGAGTGTCCGGTGAGCCGGGTCCGGACCGTGCTGTCGATGCGGACCCGGGAGGGCTGCGAGGAGCGCTTCGAGGCGGAGTGGCTCACCGCGGCCGAACAGATCCGCACGCTGGACGGCTGCCTGCACCAGGACCTGGTTCGCGACGCCGACGACCCGCGCAGCTACCTGATCATCAGCGACTGGGCGGACCGCGAGCGGCTCGACGCGTTCGGCCGCAGCACGCACCGCGACCGGCTGCTGAGCATGATCCGTGAGCTGCGCGAGTCCGCCGACCGGCACACCTACCAGGTGCTGCACAGCGTGGCCGGCGAGCCGGGGGAGAGGCGATGACCGACGACGTGATGCCGGCGAACGAGCTCTACACCGACGCGTTCGCCGCCGACCCGTACCCCGCGCTGGCCCGGCTGCGCTCCGACCGGCCGGTCTGCCCGGTCGGCTCGCCGCGCTTCGACTCCTGGCTGATCACCCGATTCGACGACGCCCGCACCGCGCTGACCGACCCGCGCCTGTCCAAGGACCTGTACGGCCCGGGGCAGCACTACCTGAAGATCTTCGGCCCGAACTCCGAGGGCCTGAACCGCAACATGCTCAACTCCGACCCGCCGGAGCACACCCGGCTGCGCCGGGTGGTGTCGCAGGCGTTCGCGCCGCGGCGGATCGAGGCGCTGCGCCCCCGGATCGCGTCGACCGTCGACCAGCTCATCGACAAGATGGCGCCGCACGGCGAGGCGGACCTGATGCACGAGTTCGCCATCCCGCTCCCGATGACAGTCATCTGCGAACTGCTCGGCGTGCCGCCGGCCGACCACGACCGGGTGCTCGACTGGACCCAGGTGATCCGCACCTCCGGCTCCACCAGCCGGCCGCCGGCGCAGGAACGGGCCGCGGTGCAGGAGGCCCAGCTCCGGCTGCACCACTACCTGGCCGGGCTGGTCCGCGCCAAGCGCGACGACCCGGCCGACGACATCATCGCCGCGCTGATCAAGGCCGTCGACGAGGACGGGACGCTGTCCGAGGCGGAACTGGTCACCACCACGTTCCTGCTGCTGTTCGCCGGGCACCAAACCACCGCCGACTTCCTCGGCAACGCCGTGCTGGCCCTGCTCACCCACCCCGAGCAGATGGAACTGCTGCGCGACTCGCCCCGCCTGCTGCCCGCCGCGATCGAGGAGCTGCTGCGCTTCGACGGGCCGCTGCCCGTGGCCAGCCCGCGCATCGCCACCGAGGACGTCGACTACCAGGGCGTACGCATCCCGCGCGGCGCGATCGTCGGGGTGGCGATCAACGCGGCCAACCACGACCCGGCGCACTTCGCCGACCCCGACCGGCTGGACCTGCGCCGGGTCCGGGGCCCGCACCTCGGGTTCGGGCACGGCGTCCACTACTGCCTCGGTGTCTCGCTGGCCCGGATGGAGGCCGAACTCGCGCTCGGCGCGCTGCTGCGCCGGCTGCCCGGACTGCGTCTCGGCGTGCCGCTGGCCGAGGTGCGCCGACTCCCCGCCGCCTCGCCGTTCCGTGGCCTGCTGGAACTTCCCGTCACCTTCACCGCATGACGGCGCCGCCGTCGCGCGCCCCCGTCCTCGTCGCAATCATCAAGGAGCAGTCATGGTCTTCCGCAACGTGATCGTCTGTCACATGGTCCCCGGCAGCGAACAGATCGTCGGCGGCGTGTTCGGCCACTACGACCAGGCCACCCGGCCGCAGGACCTGGGCGTCATCGGCCGGTACCTGCTGTCGCACCACGACCTCTACATCCACGTGATCGAGCGGGAGCAGGACCCGCGGATCTCCGGGCAGACCCGTGGCCTGCCCGCCTTCCAGAAGATCGCCGAGGAGATCGGCCCGTACGTCACCCCGTACCCGCGCTACTGGAAGAACCCGTCGGACTCGGTCGCGAAGGAGTTCTACCACTGGGCGCCCGAGGGGGCGCCGCCAGTCGACACCACGCTCACCGTGATCGTCGGGCGGATCAAGCCGGGCGCCGAGCCGGACGTGGCCCGGGTTTTCGGCGAGTCCGACGCCGGGTCGCTCCCGACCGACCTCGGCGTCACCGGGCGCTGGCTCTACTCGATCGACGACGTCTACGTGCACCTGCTCGAACAGGAGTCGTCGGCGGCCGAGGCGACCCGCGACCAGCACGGCGACAAGCCCGCCTTCGGCAAGGTGATGCAGGACCTGGGCCCGTACATCGAGCCGTACCGGCCGGAGAAGTGGCAGGGCCCGCAGGACTCGGTGGCCACCGTCTTCTACCGCTGGCAGGCTCAGGACTGAGCATGCTCCGCGCTCCCGTCGACCGGGAGCGCGGAAACGCCGCCCCCGCGACCGGCCGTACGCCAGGCTGGTGCGGGGGTGCCGGGTGTCGACGAAGGAGATCGTCCAGCACGTCGGGGCGCTGCTGGACCTGGCCGGGGTGTTCGTCATCGCGGTCGGCGTCGCGGTCGCCACGGCGGTGTTCGCGGTGCGCTGCGCCCGGACCCGTCAGGTGGTCGCGCACTACCGGGCGTACCGGCAGGGGGTCGGCCGGGCCATCCTGCTCGGCCTGGAGTTCCTGGTCGGCGGCGACATCATCCGGACGGTAGCGGTGTCGCCCACGTTCACCAGCGTCGGCGTGCTGGCGCTGATCGTGCTGGTCCGCACGTTCCTCAGCTTCTCCCTCGAGGTGGAGCTGGACGGTCGCTGGCCCTGGCAGGGCCGGACTCCGGCCGACCGGCCGAGCGTCGGCGCCCGCCCCCAGCGCTGAGCGTCGTACCCCTGCGGCAGCATGCGGGGCATGGCGGAGTTCCGGATCGTGCGCGGCGACGCGACGAGCCCGCAGGCGAAGGGCCCCAAGATCGTCGCCCACGTCTGCAACGATCTCGGCGGGTGGGGGAAGGGCTTCGTGCTCGCCGTCTCGCGGCGCTGGCCGGAGCCGGAACGCGACTACCGGGAGTGGCACCGGGCCGGCAACGACTTCGGGCTGGGTGCCGTCCGGCTGGTCCGGGTCGCGCCGGACCTGTGGGTGGCCAACATGCTGGGCCAGCGCGGGATGCGCCGGGGCAGCGCCGGGCCGCCGATCCGGTACGACGCGGTGGAGCGTTGCCTCGCGACAGTTGCCGGCCACGCCGAGGAACTGGGCGCGTCGGTCCACATGCCGCGCATCGGCTGCGGGCTGGCCGGCGGCTCGTGGCAACGGATCGAGCCGTTGATCCGGCGTGCGTTGTCCGACCGCGGCATCCCGGTGACCGTCTACGACAGGTAGTGACCTCCGCTGTCGCCCACGCCACTTCGCCGAGTTGATGTGGACGGGTACCCCCAGGGGGTATGGTGGGCGGCATGGAGCACGGATCCGGTCACGACACCGCCCACCACGGCGACCACGGCGCGCACGCGGGGCACGACCCGGAGCAGTTCCGCCGCCGGTTCTGGCTGAGCCTCGCGTTGACCGTGCCGATCGTCGCCACCAGCCACATGGTGATGGACTGGTTCGGCTACTCGCTGGAGTTCCCCGGCGTGCGCTGGGTCGGCCCGGTGCTCGGCACCGTGGTGTTCGCGTACGGCGGCTGGCCGTTCCTCACCGGCGGGCTGCGTGAGCTGCGCGAGCGCGCCCCCGGGATGATGCTGCTGATCTCGATGGCGATCGTGGTCGCGTACCTCGCCTCGGCCGCCACCAGCCTCGGCCTGTTCGACCTGGACTTCTGGTGGGAACTCGCCGCGCTGGTCACCATCATGCTGCTCGGCCACTGGCAGGAGATGCGGGCGGTCGGGCAGGCGCGTGGTGCGCTCGGCGCCCTCGCCGCGCTGCTGCCCGACGACGCCGAGCGCCTGGACGACGCCGGGCAGCCGCATCCGGTGCCCGTCGGTGAGCTGCGGGTGGACGACGTGGTGCTGGTGCGCCCCGGCGGGCGGGTGCCGGCCGACGGGCGGATCGTCGAGGGCGCCGCCGAGCTGGACGAGTCGATGATCACCGGCGAGTCGCGGCCGGTGGCCCGCGCCGCCGGCGACCGGGTGGTGGCCGGCACCGTCGCCACCGACTCCACCCTCCGGGTACGCGTCGAGGCCGTCGGCGCGGACACCGCGCTGGCCGGCATCGGGCGGCTCGTCGCGCAGGCGCAGGCCTCCGGCGGGCGCGCGCAGGTGCTCGCCGACCGGTTCGCCGCGCTGCTGTTCTACCTGGCGGCGTTCGCCGGCCTGGCGACGTTCGCGGTGTGGGCGCTGCTCGGCGACCCCGACCAGGCGGTGGTACGCACCGTGACCGTGCTGGTGATCGCCTGCCCGCACGCGCTCGGTCTGGCGATCCCGCTGGTGGTGGCGCTGTCCACAGCGCTGTCGGCCCGCGCCGGCATCCTGGTCAAGGACCGGCTCGCGCTGGAGCGGATGCGCACCGTCGACACCGTCCTGTTCGACAAGACCGGCACGCTCACCACCGGCCGGCACACGGTGACCGGGGTGGCCGCCACCGGCGGGACGGACGAGACGGCCGCCCTGGCCCTGGCCGGCGCGGTGGAGGCCGACAGCGAGCACCCGCTGGCCCGGGCGCTCGTGACCGCCGCCGACGCCCGTGGTGCCCGCCCGGCCGCGCGCGGCTTCCGGGCGCTGACCGGCCGGGGCGTGCGCGCCACGGTGGACGGCGTCGACTGGGCGGTCGGCGGGCCGGCGCTGCTGCGCGAACTCGGCGCCCCGGTGCCGGACGACCTGGCCCGGGCCGCGCAGGAGTGGTCGGGTCGCGGTGCCGCGGTGCTGCACCTGGTCCGGCTGCCCGAGGGCGGCCCGCCGGAGGTGACCGCCGCGTTCGGGCTGGAGGACCAGGTCCGCCCGGAGGCGCGGGCCGCCGTGGCCGAGCTGCGCGACCTCGGCGTACGCAAGATCGTGATGATCACCGGCGACGCGCGCCCGGTCGCTGAGGCGGTCGCCGCCGACCTCGGGTTCCGGCCCGGCGTCGACGAGGTCTTCGCCGAGGTGCTCCCCGCCGACAAGGACAAGGCGGTGGCCGAGCTGCGCGGCCGGGGACTGACGGTGGCGATGGTCGGCGACGGAGTGAACGACGCGCCGGCGCTCGCCCGCGCCGACGTCGGGCTGGCCATCGGCGCCGGCACCGACGTGGCGATCGAGTCCGCCGGGGTGGTGCTCGCCGGTTCCGACCCGCGCGGCGTCGGCGGCGTGATCCGGCTGTCCCGCGCCTCGTACCGGAAGATGCGGCAGAACCTGGCCTGGGCGGCCGGCTACAACGTGGTGGCGATCCCGCTCGCCGCCGGCGTCCTCGCCTGGGCGGGGATCGCGCTCAGCCCGGCGCTGGGCGCGGTGCTGATGTCCGCCTCCACGATCGTTGTCGCGCTCAACGCCCAGCTGCTGCGCCGGGTCCGGATCACCCCGGCCGACTGAACCGCAGTTCCGGGTCCCGATCCGCCTGGCGGCTCGCCGATGCGAGCGAGGATGCCCCTTCCGGCTCGCACCTGCGGGCCGCTAGGGTGAGCGCGTGACGGTGTTCCGGATCGGCGAGGCGGCCGAGCTGCTCGGGGTCAGCGCGGACACGGTCCGCCGCTGGATCGACGCCGGCAAGCTGCCTGCGACCCGCGACGAGCACGGTCACCGGGTGCTCGACGGCGCCGACGTGGCAGCGTTCGTCCGCGCGCCCGGCCACCCCGAGCTGTCCTCGGCCCGTAACCGGCTGCGCGGCATCGTCACCGCCGTCGTCAAGGACACCGTGATGGCCCAGGTGGACATCCAGGCCGGGCCGTTCCGGGTGGTGTCGCTGATGAGCCGCGAGGCCGTCGACGACCTCGACCTCCAGGTCGGTTCCGTCGCCGTCGCGGTGATCAAGTCGACCACCGTCGTGGTCGAGCGCGCCCCCGCCACCCCCAGGGGAAGGACGAGCCCGTGACCGTACGGTGGATCCGCGCCGCGCTCGCCGCCGCGCTGGTGACGACGCTCGGCCTGACCGCCTGCGGCAGCACCGACGGGCCGGCCGATCCGGACGGCGCCGGCCCGGTGACGGTGTTCGCCGCCGCCTCGCTCACCGAGTCGTTCACCCGGCTCGGCAAGGACTACGAGGCCGCGCACCCCGGCAGCACCGTCACGTTCAACTTCGGCGGCAGCTCCGGGCTCGCCACCCAGATCACCCAGGGGGCGCCCGCCGACGTGTTCGCCGCCGCCTCCCCGGCCACCATGAAGACGGTCACCGACGCCGGTGACGCGGCCGGTGAACCTGCCGTGTTGGTGCGCAACCAGCTCGTCGTCGCCGTACCTGCTGGTAACCCGGCCCGGGTCGGCGGCCTGGCCGACCTCGCCCGCCCCGGAGTGAAGGTGGCGATCTGCGCCGAGCAGGTGCCCTGCGGCGCCGCCGCGCGCACCGCGCTGGACGCCGCTGGTGTGCGGCTCACGCCTGCCACGCTCGAACAGGACGTCAAGGGCGCGCTGGCCAAGCTGCGCCTCGGCGAGGTCGACGCGGCACTGGTCTACCGCACCGACGTCCGCGCCGCCCCCGGACTCGACGCCGTCGAGTTCCCCGAGTCGGCGCGCGCGGTGAACGACTACCCGATCGTGGTGCTGCGCACCGCCGGCAACCCGGCCGGCGCCCGCGCCTTCGTCGACTTCGTCCGCTCCGACGCCGGGCTCGCCGTGCTCACCGCCGCCGGGTTCCAGGCGCCGCCCGGCGCATGAGCCGCACCGTACGCCGGCAGCGGGTGCCGATCGCCCTGCTCGTGCCCGCCGGGCTCGGACTCGCCTTCCTCGTCCTGCCGCTCGCCGGCCTGCTGCTCCGGGCACCCTGGACCACGCTGCCCCGGCGGCTGACCGAACCGGGCGTGCTCACCGCGCTGCGGCTGTCGCTGGAGACCGCCACCGTCGCCACGCTGCTCTGCGTGGCGCTCGGCGTACCCCTGGCCTGGCTCTTGGCGCGGGTGGAGTTCCCCGGCCGGCGGCTGGTCCGGGCGCTGGTCACGGTGCCGCTGGTGCTGCCGCCGGTGGTCGGCGGCGTGGCGCTGCTACTGGTCTTCGGCCGGCGCGGGCTGATCGGGTCGTGGCTGGACGAGACCTTCGGCGTGACGCTGCCGTTCACCACCGCCGGAGTGGTGCTGGCCGAGGCGTTCGTGGCGATGCCGTTCCTGGTCATCGCCGTCGAGGGTGCGCTTCGCGGCGCCGACCCCCGGTACGAGGAGGCCGCCGCCACGCTCGGCGCCGGACGGTTCACCACCTTCACCCGGGTCACGCTGCCGCTCGTCGCCCCGGGCGTGGCGGCCGGGGCGGTGCTCTGCTGGGCCCGGGCGCTCGGTGAGTTCGGCGCCACCATCACGTTCGCCGGCAACTATCCCGGCCGCACCCAGACCATGCCGCTGGCGGTGTACCTGGCGCTGGAGACCGACCTGCAGGCGGCGATCGTGCTGAGCCTGATCCTGCTCACCGTCTCCGTGGTCATCCTCGCCGCGCTGCGCGACAGGTGGGTCGGAAGCACATGAGCGCGCTGCTGGACGCGCATCTGGTCGCCGAGCGGGACGGGTTCACCCTCGACGTGCGGCTTCGCATCGCCGCCGGTGAGGTGGTGGCGCTGCTCGGCCCCAACGGTGCCGGCAAGAGCACAGCGCTGCGGGTGCTCGCCGGGCTGCACCCGCTCAGCGCCGGTCACCTCACGCTCGGCGGCGCCGACCTGGACCGGCCGGACCGCCGGGTGTGGACGCCGCCGGAACGCCGGCCGGTCGGCGTGGTGTTCCAGGACTACCTGCTGTTCCCGCACCTCAGCGCGCTGGACAACGTGGCGTTCGGGCCGCGCCGCCGGGGCGCCGGCAAGCGTGCCGCCCGCACCCGGGCCCAGGAGTGGCTGGACCGGGTCGGCCTCGGTGACCAGGCCCGGCGCCGGCCCCGGCAGCTCTCCGGCGGGCAGGCGCAGCGGGTCGCGCTGGCCCGCGCGCTCGCCGTCGACCCGGCGCTGCTGCTGCTCGACGAGCCGCTCGCCGCGCTCGACGCCCGGACCCGGCTGGACACCCGCGCCGAACTCCAGCGCCACCTCGGCGCGCATTCCGGCGCGACGCTGCTGGTCACCCACGACCCCCTCGACGCCCTGGTGCTCGCCGACCGACTGGTCATCGTGGAGCACGGCCGGGTGGTGCAGGAGGGCGACGCCGCAACCGTCACGGGCCGGCCGCGCACCGACTATGTGGCCCGGCTGGTCGGCCTCAACCTGCACCGCGGCCGCGCCGACGGGCGCACGGTCACCGTCGGTGAGCTGACACTCACCACCGCCGACACCGTCCACGGTGAGGCGTTCGTCGCATACCGGCCGGCTGCCGTCGCGCTGCACCCGTCCCGGCCCGAGGGCAGCCCGCGCAACGTGTGGGCGGCCACCGTGAGCGGTGTGCAACGCCACGGTGACAACCTGCGCGTGCAGCTCGCCGGGCCGGTCGAGGTCGCCGCCGACGTCACGCCCGCCGCCGCGGCCCATCTCGGACTGATCCCCGGTCGCCCGGTGTGGGCGGCGGTCAAGGCAGCCGAGACGCGCGCCTATCCGGCGTGACAAACACCGCTGGTCAGAGCATGTGCGCAGGTGAGAGGTTTGATCTGCGCTCAACCGGTCACTGGGACGGTAGCGACGACGCAAAGGGGGACACGGTGCCCGACACGATCCGCAACAGGTCCAGTCTGGACGCCGACCTGCCACGGGGAGTCACCGACCCGTTGCTCTGGCGGGCCGCGTACGACGTTGCAGTCGCCCACCGGCCCGACCGGTCCGGACGGTGCGAGAGCCTGCTGTGTGACGGTCAGGTCGCGCCGTGTGACGCGCTGACCGCCGCCCACCGGGCCATGGAACTGGCCGGGGACCGGGACTCCGACCGGGTCGAGGCCGAGACCTGGCGTACGGAGCAGCGCCGGCGTGCCGCCTGAGCATCGGGTCGCGGGCGGTTCGAACCGCTGACGCCCCGCTTCCGTGTTTATGATCGACAACTCGGTCGGAATGCGGGGAAGAGGAGAGTTCGTGACGGTCGACGCCCACGCGTTCTGGCTCCGCGCGCCCGGCCAGGGCGAGATCCGGCCGGTCCGGCTCGCCGCGCCCGGCCCCGGTGAGGTGTTGATCCGGACCCGTTTCTCCGGCGTCAGCCGCGGCACCGAGACGCTCGTGTTCACCGGCCGCGTCCCGGCCGACCAGCACGACGCCATGCGCGCGCCGTTCCAGGAGGGCGACTTCCCGGCACCGGTCAAGTACGGCTACCTCAGCGTCGGCACCGTCGAGGCGGGCGACGAGCGGCTGCTCGGCCGTACCGTGTTCTGCCTCTACCCGCACCAGAGCGCGTACGTGGTCCCGGCCGACGCCGTGACCGTCGTGCCGGACGCCGTGCCGGCGCAGCGCGCGGTGCTGGCCGGCACCGTGGAGACCGCTGTCAACGCGCTCTGGGACGCCGCCCCGCTGGTCGGGGACCGGGTCACGGTGATCGGCGGCGGGATGGTCGGCTGCGCGGTCACCGCGCTGCTGACCCGTTTCCCCGGCGTACGGGTCGAACTCGTCGACATCGACCCGGCCCGCGCCGAGGTGGCCGCCGCGCTCGGCGCCGACTTCGCCACGCCCGCCGACGCGACCGGCGAGCGCGACCTCGTGGTGCACGTCAGCGCCACCGCCGACGGGTTGCAACGCGGCCTGGAACTGCTGCGCCCCGAGGGCACCGTGCTGGAACTGAGCTGGTACGGCGACCGGCCGGTCACGCTGGCGCTGGGCGGCGCGTTCCACTCCCGACGGCTGGGCATCCGCAGCAGCCAGGTCGGCACCGTGTCGCCCCGGCGGGCCGACCGCAGTTACGCCGACCGGCTCGCGCTCGCCCTGGACCTGCTGGCCGACCCGGCGTTCGACGCGCTGCTCACCGGCCGGTCCCGCTTCGACGACCTGCCCGACGTGCTGGACCGGCTCGCCTCCGGTGAGCTGCCGGCGCTGTGTCATCTCATCACCTACGGCGAGGAGTGATCGTGTTCAGCGTGACCGTCCGGGACCACATGATGGTCGCCCACAGCTTCCGCGGCGAGGTCTTCGGCCCGGCCCAGCGACTGCACGGGGCGACGTTCGTCGTCGACGCCACGTTCCGCCGCGCCGAGCTGGACGACGACGGCATCGTGGTCGACATCGGGCTGGCCACCGAGCAGCTCAAGGCCGTGCTCGCCGAGCTGAACTACCGCAACCTCGACGACGAGCCCGCCTTCGCCGGGGTGAACACCACCACCGAGGTGCTCGCGCGGACGATCGCCGACCGGCTCGCCGACGCGGTGCACGACGGCCGGCTGGGGGAGGGCGCGCGCGGCCTGGCCGGCATCACCGTCACGCTGCACGAGTCGCACATCGCCTGGGCGAGCTACGAGCGGTCGCTCTGACCGGATGACAGTCGTCCACGTGGTGCTGCCGGGCGACATCGACGACCCGGCGGACCCCAGCGGCGGCAACGCCTACGACCGCCGGGTCTGCCAGGGCCTGGCCGCGCGCGGCTGGACGGTACGCGAACACCAGGTGCCCGGTGGCTGGCCGCATCCGGGGCCGGGGGAACGCGCCGACCTGGCCGGGCTGCTCGGCGGGCTGCCCGATGGCGTACCGGTGCTGCTCGACGGCCTGGTCGCCTCGACCGTGCCGGACGTGCTCGCCCCGCACGCCGCGCGGCTGCGCCTGGTGATCCTGGTGCACCTGCCGATCGAGGGTGAGACGGAGGCACGGTCGCTGGCGGCGGCCACCGTAGTGGTCGCCACCAGCGCGTGGACCCGTGACCGGCTGCTCGACCGCTACCGGCTGCGCCCCGAACGGGTGACTGTCGCGCCACCCGGGGTCGACCCGGCGCCCGTCGCCGACGGCACGCCCGGCGGGGGACGGCTGCTCTGCGTCGCCGCGGTCACCCCGGTGAAGGGCCACGACGTGCTCGCCGCCGCGCTCACCGAGGTGGCCGACCTGGACTGGACCTGCGACTGGGTCGGTCCACCGGACCGGGACCGGGCGTTCGCCGACCGGCTGCGCGGACGGCTCACCGCTACCGGTCTTGCCGGCCGGGTCCGGCTCACCGGGCCGCGCACCGGCCCCGACCTGGCCGCCACGTACGCGGCAGCCGATCTGCTGGTTCAGCCGTCGCGGCGGGAGACGTACGGGATGGTGGTCACCGAGGCGCTGGCCCGGGGCGTACCGGTGCTGGCGAGCGACACCGGCGGCCTGCCGGACACGCTCGGGCACGCCCCCGGCGGCGGCCGGCCCGGCCTGCTGGTGCCGCCGGGCGACCCGGGCGCGACCGCCGCGGCGCTGCGCCGCTGGCTCACCGACCCGGGCCTGCGGGACCGGTTGCGCCGCGCCGCCCGGCAGCGGCGGCACACCCTCACCGGCTGGCCGGTCACCGTGGACCGGCTGGCGACGGCACTGAAGGAGGCGACCGCGGCATGACCACCTCACTCCCGCCCGGCTTCGCGGACTGGCTGCGACTGCGCGAGCCGGCCGACGCGGCGGCCCGCAGCACCGAGCTGGCCGACGCGGTCCGCGACCGGCTGCCCGCCGGCCGGCCGCTCGTCGTGCACGACCTGGGCAGCGGCACCGGATCGATGGCGCGCTGGCTCGCGCCCCGGCTGCCCGGCCCGCAGCGCTGGGTGCTGCACGAACGCGACGCGGACCTGCTGGCGGTGGCCCGGGCCGGGCGGCTCACCGCCGCCGACGGCGCCGAGGTCACCGTGACCACGCGCGGCTCCGACGTGACCCGGCTGACCGCCGCCGACCTGGCCGACGCCCACCTGATCACCGCGTCGGCGCTGCTGGACATGCTCACCGCCGAGGAGATCGAGCGGATGGCGGCGGCCTGCGCCGGCCACCCGACGCTGTTCGCGCTCACCGTGACCGGACGGGTCGACTTCACCCCGCCGGATCCGCTGGACGCCGAGCTGACCGCGGCGTTCAACGCCCACCAGCGCCGCACCGTCGACGGCCGGGTGCTGCTCGGGCCGGATGCCGTGGACGTCACGGTGGCCGCGTTCCGCCGCCACGGGGTCGAGACGCTGGTGCGATCCACCCCCTGGCGGCTCGGCCCGGAGCAGGCGGAACTGGCCGCCGAGTGGCTCACCGGCTGGGTCGACGCGGCGATCGAGGAACGACCGCATCTGTCCGGACCCGCCGCGACGTATCAGAAGTGGCGGCTCGCCGAGGCCGCCGCCGGGCGGCTCGACGTCGTGCTGCACCACGCGGACCTGCTCACCGGCTGAACCGAACCGGCTGCTGGCACGTGACAACCGGTGGGAACGAGGGAGGACCGTTTGTCACACGTCGCCGTTGCCGGACCCGTACCGGCTGTCACGCCCGCGCCACCGCGCCGGGCCCGGACGGGCGGGGCCTGGCTCCGCCCGCTGCTCGGGCTCGCGCTGCTGGCCGCGCTCGTCGCCTCGGTGGGCACCGGCCCGTTCCTGGCCGGGCTGCGGCTGATCGACGCGCCCGCGCTGGCCGCCGCGCTCGGCATCGGCGTGATCACCACCGTCTGCTGCGCCTGGCGCTGGTCGCTGGTCGCCGGTGGGCTGGGCGTACGGCTGCCGATGCGCGCCGCGGTGGCGCACTGCTACCGGGCGGTCTTCCTCAACTCCACACTGCCCGGCGGCGTGCTCGGCGACGTGCACCGGGCGGTACGGCACGGCCGCGACGCCGGGGACGTGGCCCGGGGCGTGCGGGCGGTGGTGTGGGAGCGCACCGCCGGGCAGGTGGTGCAGGTGGTCATCGCGGTGGCACTGCTCGCCGCGTTCCCGTCGCCGGTCCGCCGGTACCTGCCGGCGCTGGCGGCAGTGCTCGCCGTGGTCGCGCTGGCGCTGGTGCTGGCCGCCCGCGCGGTGCCCCGCTCCGGGGCGTCCCGGTTCGCCCGGGCGGCCCGCACCGCGCTGACCGACGTGCGCTCCGGGGTGCTGGGCCGCCGGACCTGGGCCGGCGTGGTGATCGCCTCGACAGTGGTGTTCGCCGGTCACCTGGCCACGTTCGTGGTGGCCGCGCGCACGGCCGGCGCGGACGCCCCGCTGTCGCACCTGCTGCCGCTGACGCTGCTGGCGCTGCTGGCGATGGCGGTGCCGCTGAACGTGGGTGGTTTCGGGCCGCGCGAGGGGGTGGCCGCGTGGGCGTTCGCCTCGGCCGGGCTGACCGCCGCGCAGGGTGTGGCGACCGGCACGGTGTACGGCGCGCTGGTCCTGGTGGCCAGCCTCCCCGGCGCTGCGGTGCTGCTCGCACGGCGGCTGCCCCGGCGCGAGCCCGGCAACTGTCGGTGATCCCGCCTACGGTGGGGGAGCGAGGTGTGCGTCGCCGGGTCCGCCCGGCGACCGGACGACAGGAGAACCATGGACGAAACGCTGCCCACCGCGACGGTCCGGACCCGCGTGACGGTTCCGCTCCGGTTCCCCGACGGCTACGTGACCACGGCCCGCGTGCACACCTTCCACGGACTCGTCGACGGCCGCGAGCACCTGGCGTTCGGTCTCGGTGAGCACGCCGACGCCGACCCGCCGCTGGTCCGCCCGCACAGCGAGTGCCTCACCGGGGACGTGTTCGGCAGCCAGCGCTGCGACTGCGGCCCGCAGTTGCGCGAGGCGGTCGAGCGGATCGCCCAGGCCGGCGGCTACCTGCTCTACCTGCGGCAGGAGGGGCGCGGCATCGGCCTGTACGCCAAGCTCGACGCGTACGCCCTGCAGGACGGCGGCCTCGACACGTACGAGGCGAACCTGGCGCTCGGGCGCGGCGCGGACGAGCGCGACTACACGGTGGCCGCGCAGATGCTCGCCGCGCTGGGCGTGGACCGGGTGTCCCTGCTCAGCAACAACCCGGACAAGGCGGCCCAGCTCGAACGGCTGGGCGTGACGGTGGCCGACCGGGTGTCCACCGGCGTGCACCTGTCGCCCGCCAACGCCGGCTACCTGGCGGCCAAGGTGACCCGCGCCGATCACGCCCTCGACCTGCCGTTCGTGCCGTGACCACCCGCCCGTACGTGCTGCTCAGCTGCGCGATGTCGATCGACGGCTACATCGACGACGCGAGCACCGAGCGGCTGCTGCTGTCGAACGACGACGACCTGGACCGGGTGGACGCGACACGGGCCGGATGCGACGCGATCCTGGTGGGCGCGGCGACAGTGCGCCGCGACGACCCCCGCCTGCTGGTGCGCAGCGAGCACCGGCGCGCCGCGCGGGTGACGCGCGGGTTGCCGCCGTCGCCGGTGAAGGTGACCGTCACCGGCAGCGGCGACCTCGACCCGCGGGCCCGGTTCTTCACCGCGGGCGACGGGCTCAAGCTGGTGTACTGCCCGAGCGGCGTGGTGGACAAGGCCCGCGAGCAGGTGGGCGCGGTGTCCACGGTGGTCGACGCGGGGGATCCGGCCACCGCGGAGGCGGTGGTGGCCGACCTGGCCGGGCGCGGGGTGACGCGCCTGATGGTGGAGGGCGGCGGGACGGTCCACCGCCAGTTCCTCACCGCCGGCCTGGCCGACGAGTTGCACCTGGTCGTGGCGCCGTTCTTCGTGGGGGACGGGCGTGCGCCGCGCTTCGTCGGGGACGGCCGCTTCCCGTGGCACCCGGGGCGTCGGGCCCGGGTGGTCGAGGTGCGCCAGATCGGCGACGTGGTCCTCACCCGGTACGCGCTGTCCGACCGCTGCCCGGCCTGACCGCCGTGTCGATCCGGTCCGCCCTTGTGCAAGCTCACGGTCGTGATTAGTTTGTTGACCATCCATACGAACTAATCCACTGCGCTTCCCTTCCCGAAGGGGGACCGATGACCGCGCACCACCCCGACCCGGGCTCCTCCCGCCGCCGCTTCCTCGGCCTGGTCGGCCTCGGCGTGGCCGCCACCGCCACCGGCCCGCTGCTCGCCGGCTGCTCGGAGAAGCCGGCCGGCTCCGGCGCCGCCCAGAACCTCGACGCCGTCTCCGGCCTGCTGCCCACCCGCAAGGACCTGCCCGGCGGCATCAAACCCGACATCACGGGTACGCGCCCGGTGCCCGACGGCTACACCAGCTACCCGGCGAACCTCGTCGACGCCATCACCGACAAGCCCGGCACCAGCGGCAAGCAGGTCACCGCGATGACCCCCGCCTGGGGCCCGGCGCCGCCCGGAGCCGCGCAGAGCGCCTACCTCCAGGCCGTGAACGCCGAGCTGGGCGTGCCGGTCAACTTCACCATCCAGGACGGCAACACGTACGCCGACAAGCTCAATGCGATGCTCGGCGCGCGGGACGTACCGGACCTGCTGTGCGTGCCGGGGTGGGAGGTGGAGAAGATCCCGCGCTTCGCCGAGGCGATCAAGGTGCTCTTCGAGGACCTGACCGACCACCTGAAGGGCGACGCCGCCGCCGCGTACCCGATGCTGGCGAGCTTCCCCACCGGGGCCTGGCGGCGGGCGGTGTGGAACGAGCGGATCATGTCCGTGCCCAACCCCACGGACGGGCCGTTCCCGTGGGCGCTGTTCACCCGCAAGGACGTGCTCGACGCCCGCGGCCTGGGCGTTCCGTCGAACCTGGACGACCTGCTCGCTGCGGCCAAGCAGGTCACCGACCCGGCGCGCAAGGTGTGGGCGTTCAACGACGTGTTCGCCATGATCCAGATGTTCCACAAGGTGCCGGGCCACAAGGGCGGATGGCGGGTCAAGCCGGACGGTACGCCCGAGTTCAAGTACGAGACCCCGGAGTTCCGCCGCGCGCTGGAGGTCATGGCCAAGATCTACGCGGACGGCCTGGTCCACCCGGACGTCGTGGCCAGCAAGGGCGCGGACGCCAAGCAGCTGTTCGCCAAGAACGGCGCGATCGTGTTCCTCCAGGACGGCGTCGGTTTCTGGCAGGGCGCCCAGGCCGAGCACCAGAAGACCAACCCCAAGCTGAACATCCAGCCGGTGCCGGTCTTCTCCGCCACCGGGGGCGACCCGCTGGTCTGGGGCGACGACGAGCCGATCTCCTACACGTTCGTCAAGAAGGGCCTCGGCAAGGACCGGGTCCAGGAGCTGCTGCGGATCATCAACTGGTGCTCCGCGCCGCTCGGCAGCCAGGAGGCCCAGCTGCGGGACTTCGGTGTGGCGGGCAAGCACCACACCCCGTCGCCGAACGGGCCCGTCAAGACCGACCTGGCGTTCAAGGAGATCGCCAACCAGTACTTCTTCATCAGCGGCCGCAACCCCACCATCGGGCCGTTCCCGGACACCCCGCGTTTCGTGCCGGACGTGCTCGCGTACTCCAACGAGATGGTCAAGCACATGGAGCCCAACCCCTGGGCCGGGGTGAAGCTGGAGATGCCCGCGGCCTACAAGGCCAACCAGGTGCCCACCGAGGACAAGTTCACCGACGTGCTGCGCGGCCGCCGGCCGCTCGCCGACGTGGACGCCATCGTCAAGGAGTGGAAGGCGAACGGCGGCGAGGAGGCCCGCAAGCTGCTCGCCGACTCGCTGCCCAAGGAGGGCCGGTGAATGAGCCGGCCGTCCTGGCCGGGCCCGAACAGGCCCGGCCGGACGCGCCGGCCCCACCGGGCCGCCCGCCCCGACGCCGCCCGTCCCGCCGCCGTGTGCCGCTGCGCACCCGGCTGCGCCGGGACTGGCAACTGCTCGCCATGGTGGCGCCCGGCTTCCTCATCCTGCTGATCTTCAGCTACCTGCCGATCGCCGGCAACGTGATCGCGTTCCAGGACTACAATCCCTACCTGGGCGACAACCCGTGGCAGGCGTTCCTGCACAGCGACTGGATCGGCTTCGGGCAGTTCCAGCTGCTGTTCGACGACCCGGCGTTCTGGGACGCGTTCCGCAACACGCTGGCGATCACCGCGTTCCAGCTCGTGTTCTTCTTCCCGCTGCCGATCCTGCTGGCCATCGCGCTGCACAACCTGCTGTCCAGCCGGCTGCGCGGCCTGATCCAGACCATCGTCTACCTGCCGCACTTCTTCAGCTGGGTACTGGTGGTGACGTTCTTCGTCGCGATGCTCGGCGGCGCCGGGCTGCTCGCCCAGAGCATGCGCGAGGCCGGGATGCAACCGTGGAACGTGATGACCAACCCGGACACGTTCATCGTCCTGGTCACCGTCGAGGCGGTGTGGAAGGACGTCGGCTGGGGCACCATCGTCTTCCTCGCCGCGCTGTCCACCATCGACCAGAACCTCTACGAGGCCGCCGCCGCGGACGGCGCCGGCCGGTGGCGGCGGCTGTGGCACGTCACGCTGCCCGGCCTGCGCCCGGTGATCGTGCTGCTGCTCATCCTGCGGCTGGGCGACGCGCTCTCGGTCGGCTTCGAGCAGTTCCTGCTGCAACGTGACGCCGTCGGCCGGCAGGCCGCCGAGGTGCTCGACACCTTCGTCTACCACTTCTCCATCGCCACCGGGAACTACGGCTACGGCGCGGCGGCCGGACTGTTCAAGGCCGTCATCGGGCTGGTGCTGATCCTGGCCGCGAACCGCGTGGCGCACATGCTCGGCGAACGAGGGATCTACTCGAAGTCATGACCACGCTCATCCGCCGGGCCGCCGGTGACCGATCCCGCCGGCCGGTGTGGCAGGAACCACCCACCCCGGTCGGGCAGGGGCTCAAGGCCGTCATGCTCACCGTGCTGGTCGCGGGCGTACTCTTCCCGCTCTGGGTGATCCTGGTGACCAGCCTCTCCTCCCGGGAGACCATCGCCCGGGCCGGCGGCCTGGTGGTCGTGCCCCGGGGCCTCGACACGTCCGCGTACGAGACGATCTTCGCCGGCGGCGCTGTGACCCGGGCGCTGTGGATCAGCACGCTGGTCACCGTCTTCGGCACCGCCATCGCACTGACCGTCACCGTGCTGGCCGCGTACGGGCTGTCCCGCCCCGGCTCGCTGGGACACCGCTGGCTGCTGGCGTACTTCCTGATCCCGTTCCTGGTCTACCCGCCGCTGGTGCCGCGCTACCTGGTGGTCACCGGGCTGGGGCTGAAGGACACCATCTGGGCGCTGGTCCTGCCACCGGCGATCAGCGTGTTCAACCTGGTCGTGGTGCGCGGGTTCTTCCAGGGCATCCCGTCGGAACTGCTGGACAGCGCCCGCATCGACGGCGCGAGCGACTTCCGGACGCTCGCGCGCATCGTGCTGCCGCTGTCCCGCGCGGTGATCGCGGTGGTCGGCCTGTTCTACGCGGTCAGCTACTGGAACGTCTGGTTCGACGCGCTGCTGTTCATCGACCGCAACGACATGTATCCGATCCAGCGGGTGCTGCAGAGCTACCTGCTGGCCGGGCAGGCCCCGCACACCTCCGGCGGCAGCAGCGGGGTGACCATGCCGCCGACCGAGGCGGTCAAGATGGCGGTGGTGGTGCTGACCGTCGCGCCGATCGTCGCGGTCTACCCGTTCATCCAGCGGCACTTCGTCAAGGGCGTGCTGATCGGCGCGGTGAAGGGCTGAGGCCGCGGGTCTGTCACAGCACCTGGGACAGGAAGCGTCGCAGCCGCGGATGCTCGGGCGCCTCGAACACCGCCTCCGGCGGGCCGGACTCCAGCACCACGCCCGCGTCCATGAACGCCACCGTGTCCGCGACGCTGCGCGCGAACCCCATCTCGTGGGTCACCACGACCATCGTCATCCCGGCGGCGGCCAGGTCCGCCATCACCGCCAGCACGCCCTTGACCAGCTCCGGGTCCAGCGCGCTGGTCGCCTCGTCGAACAGCATCACCTGCGGGCGCAACGCGAGCGCCCGCGCGATGGCGACGCGCTGCTGCTGGCCGCCGGAGAGCTGCGCCGGTCGCGCGTCCGCCTTGCCGGCCAGGCCCACCAGGTCGAGCTGGGCGCGGGCCAGCGCCACCGCCTCGTCCTCGCTCAGCTTCTTGAGTTTGCGCAGCGCCAGCGTGATGTTGCGCAGGACGCTCAGGTGCGGGAACAGGTTGAACTGCTGGAACACCATGCCGATGCGCTGACGCAGTGCGTCCGGGTCGTCGCGCAGCACGCTGCGCCCGTCCAGCAGCACGTCACCCCGGTCCGGCTCGATCAGCCGGTTGATGGTGCGCAGCAGAGTCGACTTGCCGGAGCCGGACGGGCCGATGACGCAGGCCGCCCGGCCCCGGGCCACGTCCAGGTCCGCGCCGCGCAGCACCCGGTGCGCGCCGAAGGCCAGGTGCACGTCGCGGACGGCCAGGCTGACCGAGGTCGTGGTGGTGGTCATCGCGGGTCCCTTCCGGACGGCGTGAGGTCGATCGGCTCGGCATCCGGCTCCGGCTCGGGCGGCGCGGCCGGGCGGCCCTGCCGCAGCCGCCGGTCCAGCCAGTTGACCGCGTGGGTCAGCGGCACGGTCAGCACCAGGTAGAACAGCCCGGCCAGCAGCAGCGCGGACTGGTTGCCGGTGTTGGCCGCGTAGTCCTGCCCGATCCGGAACAACTCCCGCTGGCTGGCCAGCAGGCCGAGGAAGTAGACCAGGCTGGAGTCCTTGATCAGCGCGATGAGCTGGTTGACCCAGGCGGGCAGCACCCGGCGTACGCCCTGCGGGATGATCACCAGGCGCATCGCCTCGCCCCAGGAGAAGCCGAGCGCCCGCGCGCCCTCCAACTGGGCGGCCTCCACGCTGAGGATGCCCGCCCGGAAGATCTCACCGAGGTAGGCGGCGGCGATCAGGGACAGCGCCAGCACGCCCAGCGGATACGGGTTGGGGCCCCACACCTGCATGCCGAGCGGCGCCAGGCCCACGCCGATCAGGAGGATGGTCGCCGCGGCCGGCAGGCCGCGGAACACGTCGGTGTAGACCCGTGCCGGCCACCGCAACCATCGGGTACGCGAGATGCCGGCGACGGCCAGCAGCATGCCCAGCACCGAGCCGAGCAGGGCGGCGGAGACCGCCAGGGTGAGCGTGTTGGGCAGCCCGACGGTGAGCATCTCGGGCAGCGCCTCGCGCATCGAGTCCCAGTCGAAGAACGTCTCCCACAGCGTGCTCAGTGGATCCATGTCCGCTCCGTCCGCCCCGCTCGTGCTCGGTTACCGGTTCAGGAGGCGGCCGACGGCGACGGCACCGCCACCGACCCGCTGCCCGGCTTGAAGTCGGCCGGGATCGGCCGCCCCGGGTAGTACTCGGCCTGCAGGCGGCTCCACGTGCCGTCGGCGATGACCTCGTCGAGGCCCTTGTTCAGCGCCTCGCGCAGCTTGTCGTCGCCCTTCGCCACCGCGTACGCGGTAGGGGTGGGGCTGAGCTGCTTCGCCGCGACCTTGATCTTGCCGTTGCTGTCGGCGGCGGACTTGTCGCCGATCTCGGCCGGGGCGATCCAGGCGTCAGCGGTACCGGCCTTGAGCTGGTTGATCGCGCTGTTGTAGTCGGGCACCCGCACCGGGTCGAGGTTCTGCCTGGTGGCGTAGTCGTCCTGCACCGTGCCCTGGACCACCACCACGCGCTTGCCGGCGAGCTGGTCGAAGCCGGTGATCGAGGAGCCGGCCGGCACGTCCAGGCCGAAGTAGCCGAAGTCGTAGCCGTTGCCGAAGTCGACTGTCTTCTTGCGCGCCTCGGTGATCGTGATCGAGGAGCTGCCCACGTCGAACTTGCCGCTGTTGACCTGGGCGAGAAGGCCGGAGAAGTCGGTGCCGACGAACTCCACCTTCAGGCCGATCTTGTCGGCCACGGCACGCAGCAGCTCGTTGTCGAAGCCGGTGAACTTCCCGTCCTTCAGGAAGACGTTCGGCGGGGCGTCGGTGAGCGTGCCGGCGCGGATCACGCCGGGCTGGAGCAGGCCGTACGGGTTGTCGGCCGCGGCGGTGTCGTCGCTGCCGCAGGCGGTGAGCGCGGTGACGGCGAGCAGGGCGGCCGCGCCGACGGCGGCGGCACGGGTCAGGACGGTACGGAAACGCACGATGTCTCTCCAGAGTGGATGGACGCGCGGAGGTGCGCGTCGGCGCCGGCCCGCCGGACGGACGGCCGGGCCGGAGAAGGGTGGAACGGGGAAAGGAGGGGTGGCGCTCGCTCAGCGCGCGAGGCGACAGGCGTCGCTGCACACCCGCATCAGGTCGACGTGGCGGCGCTTGACCAGCGCGAAGCGGGCCGGGTACGCGGCGACATCGCCGGACGGGGTGGAGGGTGGTGCGGACATCGGTCTCCCTGGTCTGTTGCTGACCTGGGTGCCAGGCCACGCTTGCACCGGCGGCTGCCGGTGCCTGGTCTTCACCCGGGGCACCCCACCGCGGAGGAGGGTTGCCGGCCAGCGAGCCGGGGCTTCGCGCTGGCGCTCATGACCTGCCCAGAAGGCTAGCAGCACCGCCGCGGCGGTCGTCCAGCGGTTATGACCACCCTCACGCGCGGGGGCCTCCAGCCGGTTCCGTTCCGGCCGGACCGCGGAGCCGGTCCTCGATGTCCGGGATGACGAAGCAGATCTCCAACGTCTTCAACTCGGCCCAGAACCGCAGCACCACGCTCCGCCAGGCGGCGCCACCCGCGACGGCGAGCAGAGCCGGCCCGGCGAGGACCGCCGCGGTCCCGCCGAACCCGCGACCGGCTTCGACCACGGCCAGGACCGCGCCGAGAAGCAGCGGCACCGTGGCGTTCCGCATCATCAACCCGATCGCCCGCATCCGCGTCGCCTCGGCGGCCACCTCGCGGTTGTGCAACTCGGCCGCGGCGAGCAGCACCCCCCAGGGCGCGGTGAGCATCCGCGAGCCGGCCGCGCCGAGGGCCTGCTCCGCGAACACTCGGCGGGCGTCGAATCGGCCCCAGTTCCAGAACGGCAGCGCCCGGTCGACGACACGACCGAGGCCGTACGTGGCATTGCCCAGCACGTAGGCGAGCAGCAGGGCCAGGAGCAGGAGCAGCGGCGTGGGCTGTCGGCTCAGGTCGTCAAGCCGCACCCAGTCCTGCCGGACCGCGAGGTAGGCGGTCAATGTGAGGTAGAGCGACCCGGGGGTGAGGTAGGTGAAGAGGTCGAAGATGCCGATGCTGAAGGTCATCAGTCCTCGCAGGGCCCGGAGGTGGCGACGCCGGAAGGGGGCCGGTCCCGATCCACACTAGGTGACCGGCACAACGCCGCCCGTCACGACCACCTCACGCCCGGGGCCTCACCGCCGGGCCGGGACGACAGGCGCGTCCCGGCCCGTGCCGTGCCGCGACGGGCTGCGCTGCTCGTGGTAGTCCTGCTCGACGTTGACGGTCCAGACGTCGTGCTCCGCGCCGTGCGCGATGTTCTCCGCGGTCAGCATCGCCGTCAGCATGGAGTGGTCGGCGTTGTTGTACCGGTGCATGCCGTTGCGGCCGACCGGGTGCACGTTCGGTACGTTCGCTGCGAGCCAGTCCCGGATCACGTCGACGTTGTGCTGGTACCGCTCGTCGTAGACCGGGTACGCCTTCGGCATCCGGACCACGTAGCCCGCCTCGACGCACCCGGGCTTGACCAGGCCCAGCCGCTCCAGCTCCGCGGTGGCGAACGCGATCAGCTCGGCGTCCGGCGTCCGCCACATCTCGTCACCCTCGAACACGAAGTACTCCAGCCCCAGGCAGGTCCGCCCGTCCTTCACCAGGTACGGCGACCACGAGCCGAAGTTCTGGATCCGGCCCACCCGGGCCGCCGGGTCGTGCACGTAGATCCAGTTGTCCGGGAACGAGAACTCCTCCGGCACCACCAGTGCCACGGTCAGGAAGTCCCGATACCGCAGGTCGTCGGCGGCGGCCCGCACCTCGGACGGCGCCTCCGGGCGCATGGCCCGCACCAGCGCGGAGATCGGCATCGAGGAGATCACGTGGTCGGCCGGCTCGGTGCGCTCCCCGCCCGCGTCGGCCACCGTCACGGCGGTGGCCCGCCGCGCGGCCGGATAGCGGTGCACCTCGGTCACCCAGGCACCGGTACGCACCGTGCCGCCCCGCTTGACGACCTCCTCGGCGCAGCGCTCCCACATCATCCCCGGGCCGTGCTTCGGGTACTGGAACTCCTCGATCAGGCTGGTCACGTCCGTGCGGTTGCGCCGGGGCAGCAGCGCGTTGCGCATCGCCGTGGCAAGCGACAGGTTCTTGATCCGCTGGGCGGCCCAGTCGGCCTGCAACCGGTCGGCCGGCATCCCCCAGACCTTCTCCGTGTACGTCTTGAAGAAGATCGAGTAGAGCCGCCAGCCGAATCGCGCCGACACCCACCCCTCGAAGTGCGACTGGTCCTTCGGTGGCCGCAGCCGGGCCCGGCCGTACGAGCCCAGACAGCGCACCGCCTCCAGCAGGCCGAGGTTGCGCAGCGCGTTGCCGGCGCTGAGCGGGTAGTCGAACAGCGCGCCCCGGTAGTAGATCCGGCTCATCCGCGGCCGGAGCAGGAAGTCCTCGTCGGGGAGGATCTCGTGCCAGAAGTCCTCGACCCGGGACACCTTTGTGAAAAAGCGGTGCCCGCCGATGTCGAAGCGCCAGCCGTCGCGCTCCACGGTCCGGCTGATCCCGCCCACCACGTCGTCGGCCTCGTAGACCCGGACCGGCTCGCCGTGCCGCAGCAACTCGTACGCCGCGGTGAGCCCGGCCGGCCCCGCCCCGATGACCACGGTCCCGTCGCCGTCGCTCATGCCGTGCGTGCCCCCCGCCTGCCGATGCGGCAGCGCGCATACCCACCCTGACCGCGTTCTCACCTGCCGGTCCATACCGATCCGCCGACCGCCCAGCCCTCTCACCGCCCCGCCCGGCCCCGCCCGGCCCTGCCCGGCCCCGCCCGGCCCTGCCCGGCCCCGCCCGGCCCTGCCCGGCCCCGCCCGGCCCTGCCCGGCCCCACCCCCCGGGCCCGTCGATCATGAAGTTGGCGGCGGTTGGCGTCCGATTTGTCGCCGCCAACCTCATGATCGACGGGGCCGGGGCCGGGGCCGGGCCGGGGGTGGGGCCGGGGCCGAGGCGGGGCGGGTGTGGGCGGGGTGGGATGGGGAATGCGGGCCGGGTTTCCGGCCGGGCACGTTCGGCCAGGGTCGACCGGTGGGAGCGCGATGGCGGAGGAGCGGCGGGCCGACGCCGGCGGCACGGCCGAGGCCGGCCGCGTGGGCGGCCTCCGCGGCGTTGCGCGCTCCGGGCGTACCCGGTGGTGGTCGCGCGGGTCTCCGGTCCGCCGGCTGCCTGAGCCGTGGGGATTCGTGCTCGCCGTCTTCGCCGGCTCGAAGCTCGTGCTCAGCCTGATCGGCGTGCTGGTGCTCACCGCCTGGGACGGGGTGCCGGGCGCGCCGCCGCCCGGCGAGACCTCGATGCGGGCCCAGCAGGACGCGATCTCGCCGCACCGCTGGTTCTCGCTCTGGTTCGCCTGGGACTCGTTCCTCTACGAGCACCTGGCCCGGCTGCCGCTGGACCGGCCCTGGCCGGACTTCGGCTTCCCGCTGCTCTACCCGTTCCTGGCCCGGCCGATCGCACCGCTGCTCGGCGGGCACACCGCGTGGGCGCTGCTGCTCGTGAGCAACGTGGCGCTGGTGTTCCAGCTCTACTACGCGTACCGGCTGGGGGGCCTGCTGCTCGGCGGCGCGGGACCGGCCGGCAGCCGGCGAGCGGTCCGGTACCTGCTGCTCCTGCCGACGGCGTTCCTGTTCCAGGCGGCGCTGACCGAGTCGCTGTTCGTCTGTCTGACGCTGGCCGCCTTCTGGTACGCCGAGCGGAGCCGCTGGCTGCTCGTCGGCGTCGTCGGCTACTTCCTGGCGATGAGCCGCTCGGTCGGCTTCCTCGTGGTGGTGCCGCTGACGCTGGTGCTGCTGCGCGAACACGGCTGGCGGGCCGGACCCCGGGCGTGGCCGCGCCTGCTGCGGCAAGGCTGGCCGCTGCTGCTGGTCCCGGCGGGCTGGCTGACGTTCATGGCGTTCTGCCGCTGGCAGAGCGGCGACTGGTTCGCCTACCAGCACGCCCAGGAGACGGGTTGGGGGATCCGGCTGCAGAGCCCGCTCGGGACCGCCGCGTCCGCGCTGACCGGCGGCAACTCGGCCGACGCGCTGCGGGTCTGGATCGCGGTGGCGATGCTGGCGGTGGCGGTCGTCGGGCTGCGCCGGCGCGCCGACTGGCCATACCTGGTCTACACGCTCGTCATGGTGCTGGTGCCGCTGTCGATGGGCCCGCCGGTGTACAAGAGCCTGCTGCGCTACCTGCTCGCCGCCTTCCCGGTCGCGTTCGTGCTGGCCCGCTGGGCGCGGCGGCCCGGCCTCGACGGCTGGCTCACCGCCGCGCTGACGCTGCTGCAGGGCGCGTTGTTCGCGGTGTGGCTCACCTACTGGACTCACCTGATCATCTGACCGCCGCGGCTGTGGCCGTGGGCGCTGCCCGGCGGGTTCGCGGGGCGGGCCGCAGAATGGGTGGATGACCGAGCGGCGGGTGACAGTCGACGACCTCGGCGCCTGGTTGATCAAGGGCAACGCGGACGCGGTGGACCTGACGGCCCGCTTCTCCGCCGACCCGCGCGTCACCGGCTGGTGCGTCCGCCCGGGTTACCGGTTACGGCTGATGCGCGCCGGTCAGCCGGTCGTGTTCTGGGCCAGCGGCAGCAGGGGCCGGGCGCTGTACGGCGTCTGGGGCGTCGGCCGGATCGCCGCCCCGCCGGAGCCAGGTGCGCCGGGCGAGGCGTGGACCGCGCCGCTGGACCTGACGATCCTGGACGAGCCGCTGCGGGTACGCCGCGAGGTGCTGCGCGCAGACCCGCGGCTGGCCGGCGCGGAGGTGCTCCGGCAGCCGCAGGCGGCGAACCCGTCCTACCTGACCGTGGCCGAGTTCGACGCGCTGCGCGCCTACCTGCCCCGCGACGGCGGCGGCTGACCGGCCCGTCCGGCGCGGGGCAGGTAGGCGCGGCGGACCGACACGTCCGCATGCCGGCCCGCTGCCCGTTCGGCACTGCGTGGCCGCTCGGGCGGTGCGGCCCCGTTTCAGGCGGCCAGGGTGGCGGCGAGCCGGCGGGCCTCGGCGACCAGTCGGCTGCCACCGCCCCGCGCCACCACGTCGGCCAGTCCGGGTACCTCGGTCCGGACACCCGTCGCGGTCGCCGTCTCCGCTGCCAGCGCCAGCAGGTCGGGCGTGCCCCGGGGCGGCGTCGGCGCGGTCAGCAACGGCGGCAACGCCGCGGCGAGCAGCCGCCACACGCTCAGCGGAGCACCCGCCGCCACCGCGTCGCGCAGCGGCGTGACCGCCCGGGTCAGCGTCACCTGCCCGCCGGCCGCCAGCGTGCCGAGGTGCTCGCCGGTCGCCGGCGCGTCCAGGTCACCGGCGGCGGCCAGGATCAGCACCGCGTCGAGCGCGGCCACCCGGTCCGCCTCGTGGCGGGCGCACAACCCGTAGGCCAGCGCGAGGTCGAGGGCCGGTCCGCCCGCGCCCGTGCACTCGGCCAGCACCGGCAGGGCGGCGGCGTGCCCGAGGGTGTCCTCCTGCGCCGCGCCGGCCACCTCGGGCAGCAGGTGGGCGGCGACCACGCCCCGGTGCCCGGGCAGGACGGCCGGCCAGACGTCACCCCAGCCGTCGGTCCACCGGCCGATCGGCGTGGGAGTCAGGGTGAGCAGGCCGAGCCGGTCCTCGACGCCATCCGGCGGGGTGAGCGCGACGAGCGTCCGGCCCTCGGGTAGCCGGTCGTAGCCCCAGTCGTACCCGGCCGACCGCGCCCGCCGGCCCACCGTCACCACCTGCTGCGCCGGGGCCGGCACGGCGTCGCCACGCAGCCAGCGGGCCAGCTCGTCACCGGCCGGCGTGCGCAGCGCCGCGGCACGTTCGGCAAGTGGCCCGTCGACGCCGGTCGGCAGGCGCAGCAGGGCCTGCGCGAGATCCCAGCGCCACACCGGACGGCCACCCAGCGCGGCCAGCCGTTCGTAGAGCGCCACCGGCTCGATCGCCCCGGTGACCGAGGTCGGCGTGGACAGCAGGCCCGGGTCGTCGCGGCCGTCCAGGCGCTGCCCGATCTCGGCCAGGCGGGCGCAGGCGAGCTGGACGGGCGCGGGCCGGCGTGTGGCCGGCACCGGCGGACCACCCCGGAACGGGAGCGGCGCGCGTGGGCGGGACTCGGCCAGCAGCGTGCTCCACTGGTCGCGGCGGGTCGCCGCCTCGGCGTCGCCGCAGACGGCCAGCAGGAGCCCGTGCATCTGGACCGAGATGTTGAACACCGACCAGGGATGGTCGTACGCGCCGACCTGCTCGCGGCGCACCACAGGCAGCAGCGCCGCCGTGAGCCGCTCGCGGTCGGCGGTGCCGAGCCGGACCAGGCCGTCCATGACGCGTTCCGTCGTCAGCGCGGGCCAGCGCCGGCCGAGCGACGCCGCGATCTCCTCCACCAGTTCGTCCACATCCTGGATCGGTGGCGGCGCGGCCGCCGCCGGCAGCGGCGGCGGCAGGTCGTCGCGGGCTTCGGCCACGGTGGCGACGGCCACCGGCCGGTGACCGTGGCGCGCCGCCAGCGTCAGCGCGCGTTCGCGCAGGCCGGCGTCCGGGTGGCCGGCCGCCACGGCCAGCACCGCGCCGATCTCCGCAGCCTGGTCCGGGTGCTGCCGGGCCAGCCGGTCGAGCCAGGACACCTGCGCCCGGACCAGTGCCTTCTCCGGCCGGGCCAGCACCGTCCGGGCGGTCTCCCACAGCGCCTCCGGCTCGGCGGCGTCACCGGCCTGCCGTAGCGTCCGCTGTGCGGCGCGGGCCACCGGCCCGGGACCGTCGGCGAGCAGCCGCAGATAGGCGCTCGACCGCACGGCCACCTCGTCCGGGGTCGGCGTCAGCAGGTCGTGCAGGACCAGGAACGGGCGCAGCGCGCCCGGACGGTCGCCGCGCAGCAGCCGGCCGAGGACGCCGTTGAGCAGGACCGCCCGGTCGAGCCGGCCCTCCGCCGCCAGCGCCGCCAGCGCCCGGGGCAGCGCCTCCGTGCCCGCGCCGTCGCCGCGGGCCAGCTCGGTGCCGACCCCGTCCACCTCGAACAGGCGCGGCAACAGCGCGTCGAGGAACGGGTCCGCACGCAGCCGGTCCACAGTCGGCGGACGCGTTCCGCGCGGATCCGGCCAGCCCTGCGCAGCGGCCCAGCCTCGCACGAAGTCGTCCCCCGTCGGCGGCGGAGCCTTCTCGGCCAGCAGGAGACCGGCGACGAACCGCCAGCCCGCGACCATCCGGTCCCGGGGGAGCCGGTCGGCCAGCTTGTACGCCACGTCGGCCAGCCAGGTCACCCCGCGCTCCCGGGCGACGTCGACCACCGGCGCCGCGTCGACGCCGCTCAGCCAGACCGAGCGGCGGCCGAGCAGCGCGGCCACCTTCGTCGGGGTGCTCAGCGTCCCCACCGCTGCGACCGCCAGTGTGGCCGCCTCGCCCTGCCACCACCAGGCGTCCCGCCTGCGGCGCACGTCGGCGACGAGGTCGTCGCCGAGTGCCCGCCGGGCCGGCTCGTCCAACCCGGCCAGGGCCGACCGGACCTCCGACATCCGGCCGCGCACCACAGCCTCGACGAAGCCGCTCACGACAGCGCCCCCACCGGCGCCGCGACCATCGACACCGCCAGCGCATGCCGGCACGGCCCCCGCTGCCCGCGGTGCCGCGCCCACCAGCGGCAGGAACAGGAGTACGCGCCGTCCGGGTGCCGTCGTACCCGGTAGGTCTCGGCGTCGGTGCGGACCGTCGCGTCGGCGCCGTCGGGCTCGACGGCGCCGCGCTCGACCAGCGCACGCGCGCCGACCAACCGCGGGTTGTCCCGCTCCGCGCGGCCCGCGTCGTAGGGCATAACCCGGTGGAAGTACGCCCCGTCCGCCACGTCGTATCCGACCCGCCCGGCGGTTCCCAGCTGGGCGAGCGCGGCCCGCACCCGCTCGTCGGGCAGCGCGGCGGCGTCGGCCAGCGCGGCCACGTCGATCGCCGGATCCCAGTTGAGCAGCGCGCCCACCAGCTCCGCGTCGTCGAACACGTCGTCACCGGCGAGCGCCGCCAGGGCGGCGCCCTCACCGGAGAACCCCCGGTACGGCTCGGGGGACAGCGTCAGCGACACCCGCAGCGCCCCGGCGTCCAGCTCCCAGGTGCTCGGCACGGCCGGCGACCCGGTGCGCACCGCCGGGCCGTACACCCGCAGGGTGCGGGCGTGGCGCAGCACGCCGCGCAGCGCCGCCAGCCGGCCCGCACCGGCCAGGCAGACAGCGCCCGGCACCGGGCGGGACGTCAGCCGCAGCGTACGCCCGGCGGGCACCGCCCACAGCACGCTTCGGTCGTTCGCGGCGGGCAGCCGGCGCAGGAACGCCGCCGCCTCCGCCGCCGCGATCTCGGCGCGCGGCTCGAAGCCGGCGGTGAGCACGTGCACCTCGGCGAAGCCGCGCAGCCAGCGGCCGGGCAGCGGCACCTTCCGCTCGACCACCGCGCCGTCCACGGTGGAGACCGTCAGGTCGTCCGGGCCGACCGCCACGTGCAGCGGCTCGATGCCACCCACCCGGGCCAGCGCCTCCCGCAGCGGCGGGTTCACATCCACGTTCGTGGTGCCGTGGCCGCTGATCTCCCCGTCCAGCCCGGCCGGCAGGACGTCCATCCGCGCGTACACCCCGCAGCAGCCGGAGAACGACTCGAACCGCAGGCGGTCGCGGCTGCCGGTCACCACCGGGTCCAGGCTGGCCGGGTTGACCGGCTGGTGGTAGCGGGTGCGGGCCACCTCGGCGACGGCGAGCAGCCCGGCCGCCGACGCGGCCGGGGCGGTGAGGAACCCGGCGAAGAAGCGCGGGTTGGCCGCCGGGCCGCCACAGGTCTGCAGATCGAGACCGGCGGCGCGCAGCGCGGACGGCTGAAGGTATCGGTACGTCTGGACGGCGTTCACGGCGCAGACCGTAGAGGGACCGACCGACAAAAGCGGAACGGTCCTGCTAGCTTCCCCTGATGTTCGCCCACGCTCTCACCGACGACGCCGAGCTGCGTCCACTGTCGCCCTGGCACGCCGACGAGTTCCTGGCCAACCTCGACCGCTGCCGCGACCACATCTCACCCTGGGTCGGCGCGTCCTTCGTCGCCACCGACGCCGCGTCGGCCCGCAAGGTCCTCCAGGCGTACGCCGACAGGTGGGCCCGCGACGACGGCGGCATCTGGGGCATCTGGCAGCGTGGCACGCTCGTCGGCGGCGTGCTGTTCGTGTCGCTGAGTACCGAACGCGGGGTGTGCGAGGCCGGCTGCTGGCTGGAACCCGGCGCCGAGGGGCAGGGCCTGGTCACCCGCGCCGCCCGCTTCGTCATCGACTGGGCGGTGCGGGAGCGCGGCATCCACCGCGTCGAGTGGGTCACGAAGGCCGGCAACGATCGCAGCGTCGCCGTCGCGCGACGGCTCGGCATGAGCCGCGACGGCGTCATGCGCGGCGCCGCACCGACGCCCGACGGCCGCGCCGACCTGGAGGTCTGGTCCGTGCTGGCGCCGGAGTGGACCGGCTGACCGCCGAAATTGTCGTACCCGGACGTGAACATCTGTCCATGGCTGTCCCCGCACTGGCCGACCGGTCCCCCCAGCCGCGCGCCCTGCCGCTGCGCGAGGTCCGCACCCGGCTCACCCAGCTCGTCTCCCTGGCCGAGCTGACCGACACCGTCACAGTCGTCACCCGCGACGGCGATCCGCGGCCGGTCGCCGCGATCGTGCCCGCGTCCGCCGCCCGCACCGGCGCCCAGGCGCGCGCGGACGCCGAACGGGTCGCCGCGATCAGCGCCGGATGGGCCCGCCGCCTGGAGGAGTTGCACCGGCAGTCCAGCCGGCGGCACGCCGCCGAGCTGCGGGCGCTGGCCGACGCGCTCGCAGAGGCGTGGGCCGAACTCGACCGCCGCGCGCCGGCCGGCGACGCGGCGCTGACCCGGCTGCGCGCCGCCCACGCCGACCTGCTGCGCCGCTGACCCGTGGCGTCCCGCCTGTGTACGCGGGACGCCACGGGGTGCGGTCAGCTCCGGCCGCGCTCGGCCCGGTAGCGGCGGATCAGCTCGGCGGTCGAGGTGTCCACGTCGTCCAGGTCCGGGTCCGGCCCGGTGAGCTTCGGCGCGAGCTGATTGGCCATGACCTTGCCCAGCTCCACGCCCCACTGGTCGAAGGCGTTGATGTCCCAGATCGCCGCCTCGGTGAACGTGATGTGCTCGTAGAGCGCGATCAGCTGACCCAGCGTCGCCGGGGTGAGCTTCGGCGCCAGGATGGAGGTGGTCGGGTGGTTGCCCGCCATCACCCGGTGCGCCACCACCTCGGGCGCGGTGCCCTCGGCCTCCACCTGCTCCCGGGTCCGCCCGAACGCCAGCGCGGCGGTCTGGGCGAAGAAGTTCGACATGAACAGGTCGTGCATGTCGCCCAGGTCGTGGTTGGGCCGGCTGAACGCGATGAAGTCCGCCGGGATCAGCCGGGTGCCCTGGTGGATGAGCTGGTAGAAGGCGTGCTGCCCGTTGGTGCCCGGCTCGCCCCAGAAGATCTCCCCGGTCGGGTACGTCACCGGCGAGCCGTCGACGCGTACCGACTTGCCGTTGCTCTCCATGGTGAGCTGCTGGAGGTAGGCGGGGAACCGGTGCAGGTACTGCGAGTAGGGCAGCACCGCGTGGGTCTCCGCGCCGAGGAAGTCGGTGTACCAGACGTTGAGCAGGCCGAGCAGCGCCGGCACGTTGCGCTCCACCGGAGCGGACCGGAAGTGCTCGTCGACCGCGTGGTAGCCGGCCAGCATCTCGCGGAACCGGTCCGGCCCGATCGCCAGCATCACCGACAGGCCGACCGCCGACGGCAGCGAGTAGCGTCCGCCCACCCAGTCCCAGAAGCCGAACATGTTCTCCGGGTCGATGCCGAAGTCCCGGACCCGCTGCTCGTTGGTGCTGACCGCGACGAAGTGCCGCGCCACCGCGTCGTCGTCGGCGTCCAGCCCGGCGAGCAGCCAGCGCCGCGCCTGGTCGGCATTGGCGAGCGTCTCCTGGGTGGAGAACGTCTTTGAGACCACGACGAACAGCGTGCTCGCCGGGTCCAGATCGGCGGTCTTGTCGTGGATGTCGGTCGGGTCGATGTTCGACACGAACCGGCAGCTGATGCCCGCATCCCGGTACGCCTTCAGCGCCTCGTACGCCATCACCGGCCCGAGGTCCGACCCGCCGATGCCGATGTTCACCACTGTGGTGATCCGCTCGCCGGTGTGGCCCCGCCACGAGCCGGAGCGAAGGCGCTGCGCGAACGCCGACATGCGGTCCAGCACGGCGTGCACGTCGGCGACCACGTCCTGGCCGTCCACGGTGAGCGACGCGTCCGCCGGCAGGCGCAGCGCGGTGTGCAGCACGGCCCGGTCCTCGGTGACGTTGATGTGCCGTCCGGCGAACATGGCCGCGATCCGGTCGGTCAGGCCGACCCGCTCGGCGAGCGCGCCGAGCAGCGCGATCGTCTCGTCGGTGACGAGGTTCTTGCTGTAGTCCACGTGCAGGTCGGCGACCTCACCGGTGAGCCGCTCACCCCGCTGCCCGTCGGCGGCGAACAGGTCGCGCAGGTGCGTGGCGCGCATCGCCTCGGCGTGCTTGCGCAGCGCCTGCCATTCGTCGGTGGTGGTGACGTCCACAGCCATCGGGTCGATCTTCTCCTTCACGACGGGCGGTCGGCCGGCGCACGCCGGCGAACCCCACAAGCCTGCCACCCGGACTGGTCGCGCGCGACGCGACCCGGCGGCGACCACCGTGCGGGCGGGTCTTTCCGGCCACCGCCACGGGACACGCCGTTGGGACGCCTGTACGACACGCCGAACACGGGGAGACATCTGTCGATTGCGGAACGTAAGCTCCGGAGTCGTCGGCGTACCGGAGGAGACGCGTATGGCAGCGGTTTTCGGTCCTCGGCGCCCCTCGGACGAGCACCCGCCGGACGAATCCGCCCCGGCCGGGAGCGCGGCAGGCGACGAAACGCCGCTGCCGGAGCTGGCGGACGGGCACTGGATGAACCGCGCCACCGAGTTCGCCCACACCAGCTTCTGGTCGGTGGCGCGCCGGCTGCCCGCCCTCGTCCGCGAGGCCATCGGCCTGGCCTGGGCGACCAGCCGCCGGGACACGCTCGCCTCGATCGGGCTCAACGTGGTCGCCGGCCTGCTCACCACCTTCGGGCTGCTCGCCACCACCGGCGTGCTCCAGCAACTCTTCGCCGACGGGCCCACACCGGACCGGATCCGGGCGGCCCTGCCCGCGCTGCTGCTCGCGGCCGCCGCCGTGACGGCCCGGGGAGCGCTGACTGTCGCCGCCGGCTGGGCGCAGGCGCGGCTCATCCCGCAGATCAACTACCAGGTGGAACTCCGGCTGTTCGAGGCGACCACCGCTGTGGAACTCGCCGCGTTCGACGACGCGGGCTTCGCCGAGGAGATGGATCGTGCCCGCGATCGGGGCATGGCCGAGGCCGCGTCGATCGTGGACCACACCGTGAACCTGGTGACCGGCGTCGTGGGTGTGCTGGCGACCGCCGCCGCGGTCACCGTCATCCAGCCCGTCCTGCTGCCGTGCCTGCTGCTCGCCGCGGTGCCCGAGGCCGTCACCGCGGTCAAACTGGCGCGGCGGCAGTACCTGGCGCTGCTGGCCTGGATCACCCGTCGCCGCCGGATGTACCTGCTGGCCCGTCTGATGGCCGATCGGCACACCGCCGCCGAGATCCGTGCCTACCAGATGCGGGACTTCCTGCTGGCCGAGTACCACCGGATGATGACCGTCGAGACCCAGGCGCAGCTCCGGCTGGCCCGTTCGCAGACCGTTACCCGAGGACTCGGCCTGTCGGTGACCGGCGTGGCCGCGTTCGCGGTCTATGCCGTACTGGGCGGGCTGTTGATGGGCGGCGTGGTGGCGCTCGCGGCGGCGGCCACCGCGCTGCTCGCGCTCCAGGCCGCGTACGAGCCTGCGCACCGCGATCTTCGCCACCAACTCGCTCTACGAGGACGCTCTCTACTACCAGGACTACCGCGACTTCCTCGACCGGGCGGCACGGCGGATCCCGGCCGGCGGGCACCTGCCCGTCGACGGGTTCACGCGCATCGACGTCGACCGGGTCAGCCTGCGCTACCCGGACACCGACAGCGCGGCGGTCGACGAGGTCAGCCTCACGTTCCGGCGCGGTGAGGTGATCGCGCTGGTGGGGGAGAACGGCTCCGGCAAGACCACGCTCGCCAAGCTGATCGCCGGCCTCTACCGGCCCACCGGCGGCACGATCCGCTGGGACGGCGTGGACACCGCCGAACTGGACCCACGCCAGACCGCCGCCCAGGTCGCGGTGATGAGCCAGGACTGGTGGAAGTTCCCGTTCACCGCCCGGCAGAACATTCGCGTCGGCCGCCACGACCGCGCCGACGGCCCCGGACCGAGCGTGGAGACCGCCGCCCGCGACGCCGCCGCGCACGACATGATCAGCGAGCTGCCGTTCGGATACGACACGCTGCTGGACCGGCAGTTCAAGGACGGCCAGGACCTGTCCGGCGGGCAGTGGCAGCGGCTGGTGGCCGCACGCGGCCTCTACCGCGACGCCCGGCTGCTGATCTGCGACGAGCCGTCCGCCGCGCTGGACGCGCGTGCCGAGCACGCCCTCTTCCAGCATCTGCGGCGGCACCCGGACCGGGCCGTCGTGCTGATCACCCACCGCCTGGCGAACGTCCGGCACGCCGACCGGATCTTCGTGATGGACCACGGCCGGCTCGTGCAGTCAGGCGACCACGACACGCTGATGGCGCAGGGCGGGCTCTACCGCGAGCTGTTCGAGTTGCAGGCGGCCGGCTACCTCGCCGGCAGCGCGGAACCCGCCGACGGTTGACCTCCAGCGCACTCGAACTCCTACCGTGACCGGACCGCGCGCCACCCGGCCGGCGCGGTGCGACCCAGGGAGTTCACATGCGCTATCGCGTCCTCGGCGGCACCGGCATCGAGGTCAGCGTCCACTGCCTCGGCACCATGATGTTCGGCGCGGTCGGCAACCCCGACCACGACGACTGCGCCCGGATCGTCCATGCGGCACTCGACCGTGGGATCAACTTCGTCGACACCGCCGACATGTACTCGGCCGGCGAGTCGGAGGAGATCGTCGGCAAGGCCCTGCGCGGCCGCCGCGACGACGTGGTGCTCGCCACGAAGGTCCACTTCCCGATGGGGGAGGGGCCCAACCGGGGCGGCAACTCGCGACGCTGGATCGTCCGTGCGGTCGAGGACAGCCTGCGCCGGCTGGGCACCGACTGGATCGACCTCTACCAGGTGCATCGCCCGGACCACACCACCGACGTCGAGGAGACGCTCGGCGCGCTCACCGACCTGGTCCGGGCCGGGAAGATCCGTGCGTTCGGCTGCTCGACCTTCCCGGCCGAGGAGATCGTGGAGGCGCACCACGTCGCCGAACGGCGGGCGCTCGCCCGGTTCCGCACCGAGCAGCCGCCGTACTCGATTTTGGCGCGTGGTATCGAGACGTCGGTGCTGCCGGTCTGCCGCCGCTACCGGATGGGTGTGCTGGTGTGGAGCCCGCTGGCCTCCGGGTTCCTGTCCGGCCGGTACCGGCAGGGGCGGCCCGTCGACCTCGGCGCGGGCCGTCCGGCACTCACCCCGGCCCGGTTCGATCCGGCGCTACCGGGCAACACCGCGAAGTACGCCGCCGTCGAGGAACTGGTCGCGCTCGCCGACGAGGTGGGCTGCACGCTGCCGCAGCTCGCCGTGGCGTTCACCGCCGTGCACCCGGCGGTCACGTCGACCATCATCGGGCCGCGCACGATGGACCAGTTGGACGCGCTGCTGGCGGGGGCGGAGCTGACGCTCGACGACGCGGTGCTGGACCGTATCGACGAGATCGTCCCGCCCGGTACGAACCTCTACCAGCCCGACGGCGCCTGGTCCCCGCCCACCCTGACCGACCCGTCCCACCGCCGCCGTCCCCTCCCCGAGCGGGCCGCCGCCTGACCCCGCTCCTCCCGCCAACCCCGGTCGCGTCCCCCGCCTCCGCCCTCAGCTCCCCAGCCCGTCGATCATGGAGTTCCGGCCCCGGCAGTAAGCGCGAACCGGACACTCGAGGGGCGCAAACCGCAAGATCGACGAGGCGGGGCGAGGCGAGGCGGGGCGAGGGCGGGCGGGGGAACTGCGTCGACATGGGACGGGGGTGGCTCCACACTGGGCCGGTGGAACATCGGGATCTCGTTCGGGTGAGCAAGCGGCTGTCGCTGGCGTTGCGGCACCGGCCCGACGCGTACGGGCTGCGACTCGACCGGGCCGGCTGGGTGCCGGTGGCCGACGTGCTCGCCGGGCTGAGGATCAGCCGCGCCCAACTGGACGCCGTGGTCGCGGGTAACGACAAGCAGCGCTTCGCGGTGGAGGCCGGCCCGGACGGGGCCGACCGGATCCGCGCCAACCAGGGGCACTCCGTCCCGGTCGACCTCGGTCTGACCCCGGCCGCGCCGCCGCCCCGGCTGTTCCACGGCACCGGCGAGGCAGTGCTGGACGCGATCCGGGCGCAGGGGCTGCGCCGGGGCGGGCGGCACCACGTACACCTGTCGCCTGATGTGGCGACGGCCCGGCGCGTCGGTGCGCGCCGGGGCGGCGCGGTGGTGGTGCTGACCGTGGACGCGGCGGCGATGGCGGAGGCCGGGTACCTGTTCTACCGCTCGGCGAACGGGGTGTGGCTCACCGACACCGTACCGCCGCCCTACCTCGGCACCACCTGAGCGGCGGTCAGCAGGCGGTCAGCAGGCGGTCACCGGGTGGGCCACCACGGCGTCGAACAGGTACGCGAGGTCGTTCGGCGCGGCCCGGTCGGGCTGGACCGCGCCCGTGCAGTCGGTGGCGCGGGCGCGCAGCACGTGCCGGCCCGCGGCCGGCGGGCACCAGCGGACGGTCCAGCGCTGCCAGGCCCCACCCCGGTCGGCGGCGACCAGGTCGGCCGGGCGCCACCCGTCGCCGGTGTCCACCTCGACGTGCGCGATCGGGCCGTTGCCGGACCAGGAACGGCCGGTCAGCAGCATCTCCTCGCCGGCCGGCACCCGGGCGTCCCAGGGCAGCTCGAACGCGCTGCGGACCGGCTGGACGGTGAGCACGGTGCCGTCGGCCGGGTGACCGGGGCCGAACATGCGGTAGAACTGCGTGTTCCACGGCGAGAACAGGGCAGTGGTGGAGACCTCGATCGCGCCCACCCACTTGATCGAGGAGATGCCGACCCAGCCGGGCACCACGACGCGTACCGGGAAGCCGTGGTCGGCTGGCAGCGGCTCGCCGTTCATCTCGTACGCCAGCAGCACGTCGTCGAGCGCCTTGGCGACCGGCATCGGCCGGCGTACCCGACCGAGGTTGACCCCGCCGCTGACGTAGTCCGGGTCGAGTCCTTCAGGCATCACGTCGACCGCCTCGTCGCGCAGCCCGGCCAGGCGCAGCACCGTGCCGAGCCGCACGCCCCGCCACCGGGCCACGCCGACGCTGCCGAGCCCCCACGCCACGCCCGGGGCCGGCTCGTCCTGCTGCTCGGCGAAGTAGCGCCGCCCGTTGCCGGCGCACTCCAGCAGCGCCGCGTGTTCCTCGGCGGGCAGCCGGCGCAGCTCGTCGAAGTCGAACTCGACCGGATTGTCGCGGGTCGGCGCGCCGCGCAGGCCGTCGCCGAACAGGCGCAGCCGCCAGGTGGCCGCGTCCAGGTGCGGCGTGACGGTGTGGTTACGGACGAAGAAGCGGTCGATCGGGACCACGTACCCCTGGCCGGCCATCGACGGCCAGCGCATCTCGGCGTTGGTGTCCAGCGGGCGCAGCAGCTCCGCCGGCAGCGGCTTGACGATCGGCGCGCCGGGGTCGACGCCGACCGGCGCGGACGCCACAGCGACCGGCTCGCGTTCCGCGGCGGCGGCGGTCACCGCGGCCATCGCCGCACCCACCTCCAGCAGCCGGTCGCGGTCGACGCCCGGCCCGTGTGCCTGCCCGGCGAGCCACTGCCGGCTCCGGTCGGCGTCGTGGACGGCTTCGGCGGGGGACGGGGAGTGACTCACTGCTGACCTCCGGGGTAGGCGACGCTGCCTTTCCTATTCAATCAGTAGGACTTTTCGTCGATCCGTCGCAGGTGGTGGCGACTCACGCCGCAGCGATCAGCGTCACCACCCCGGCCGCCACGAGCACACCGGCCCAGAGCCGGTCGACGTTGAACCAGGCCCGGCGCAGCACACCGACGCCGAGCACCTCGTACACCAGCAGGGCCACGACCAGCGCGACGGCGAGCATGGCGACTGTGTGCACGGCGGCGGCGAGCAGGCCGGTCAGCGCGCCGGCCGGCGCGGCGGCGAGGTGCCCGGCGTGCGGGCCTCCGCCGGCCGCCGGTTCGGCGAGCAGCACCGGCAGCAGCATCAGGCCCGCGCCGTGCGCCGCCGACATCAGGAACGACCAGGCGGTGAGCTGCGCCGCCGACAGCCGCATCCCGGCCCACCGGAAGTGCCGCTGGGACAGCAGCCGCCACATCCCGAACCCGACAAGCAGCACCCCGCCGGTCACCGCGACCAGTGTGCTCGCGGTGACCGACCGGGTGGCGCTGACCAGGGCGGCGACCACCGCCACCGACGCCAGGTGACCGGCGGCGATCGGCGGCAGGGCCGCCAGCAGCGCGGCCCGGCGGCGCTCCTGCAGGCCCCGGGCCACCGCGAACAGCCACCCCATCGCCGGGTTCAGGCCGTGGAACGCGCCGAGTCCGGCCAGCGCCGCCCAGGTCGCGCCGGTCACGGGAAGCAGTACGAGTCGGACGAGGCGTCGCCGCCCTGCAACCGGGTCTGGTGCACGCGCAGGCCGCGGAACTCCTCGCCGCGCGGGAAGAACCGCGGGTCCGGCACGAGGCCGCCGGTCGCCGGGTCGACGTCCAGCTTCGCCACCCAGGCGCCCACGCCGTCGGGGTAGAACTGGTCGTCCCAGGCGCCGTAGAGCGAGTTGCTGACGTACACGCGGCGGCCGTCGCGGCTGATCTCGACCATCTGCGGGCCGCCGGCCAGCGGCTCGTCCGGGTACGCCGGGTGCGGGGTGCGGTTGACGATGCCGCCCAGGCGCACCGAGCCGACGCGTACCGGGTGGAACGGGTCGCTGACGTCGTAGCGGATCAGTTCGCCGGTGCCCCAGCAGGAGACGTGCAGGAACCTGTCGTCCACCGACAGGTCGATGTCGGTGACCAGCGGCGGCACCGCCCCGAACGGCTTGAGCAGGTCCGGCAGGTCGGCCGGGTCGGCCGGCTCGGCCGGGATGTCGATCACCTTGGTCACCGCCCAGGTGTCGCCGTCGCGGTGCCACAGCCAGATCGAGGCGGACAGGTCCTCGACGCTGATCACCACGCCGACGAAGCCGTACGACTTCGTCGGGTCGTGCGCGGGGCGCAGCTCCAGCGGCATCTGGTACTGGTCGCCGAGGTCGACGCGCTGCACGTGCCGGCGCCTGGGCAGGTCCCAGAAGTGGATCGCGTGCCCGTACCTGCGGCCCAGCAGCAGCTCACCGATGATGCCGTCCTCGATCATCGACGGCGTGCCCCACTCGCTGGTGACAAGCACGTCCTGCGTGTAGTGCCACCAGAAGTCGTACGCCAGGAACTGCGGCCCCCGGTCGGCCTCCCACGCGCCGCGCACCTCGAACGTGGTGTGGTCGAGCACGGCGATGCCGCCGGGCCCCTCCTGCCCGTCCGCGCCGCCGAGCGCGGAGACGTAGATGCCGTCCGGCCCGCAGTGCACGGTGTGCGGGCGGGAGTACCCGGCACGCTCGCCCAGCTCCTTCGCCTCGATCACCTTGACCAGGTTCGGCCGGCGCGGGTCGGGCTTGGTGTCGAGCACGTGGATCCGGGACGAGCGCAGCCCCGGCACGATCAGGTAGCGGCGTTCCACGTGCGGGTGCGGCGCGGTCGGGCAGAGCGCGCTGCTGCACGCGTTCCACCCGAAGTGGTGCAGTTCGTCGCCGGTGTTCGGCAGCTCGGTCCAGCCCACCACCCGGCCGTACGAGCCGGAGTCCGGGTCGGTGTCGAGCACCGCGATGGCGTCGGGGCGCTGCCCGGCGCGGTCGAACGCGGCGACGTACGCGAGCTTCTCGGCCGGCGCGGTGGCGGCGAGCGCGGGGGAGGGGTAGAAGGTCGGGTCGGGTGTCCAGCGGGTCATCGGTTCTCCCTCGCGGTCAGCCGGCGGGTACGCCGAGGCGGTCGAGCAGGTGGCGGCGCAGCGCGCCGAGGGCCGGGTCGTCGGGGCTCGGGGTGGGGCCGAGGCGTACCGGCACCTCCTCGGCGATCACGCCGTCGTCGAGGAGCAGTACGCGGTCGGCCAGCAGCAGCGCCTCCTCCACGTCGTGTGTGACGAGCAGTGCGGCGAAGCCGTGCTGGGCGCGCAGCCGCCGCAGCAGCCCCTGCATGCGCAGCCTGGTCAGCGCGTCGAGTGCGCCGAAGGGCTCGTCCAGCAGCAGCAGGTCCGGTTCGCGGACCAGCGCGCGGGCCACCGCGACGCGCTGCGCCTGCCCGCCGGACAGCTCGGCGGGCCAGGCCCGGCCCCGGCCGGCGAGCCCGACCTCGGCCAGCGCGCGACCGACCCGGTCGTTCACGTCCGGCCCGGTCAGGCCGAGCGCCACGTTGTCGGCGACCCGCTTCCACGGCAGCAGCCGGTGCTCCTGGAACACGACGGCGGCGGTGCCGTGCACCGCGTGCTCGCCGCCCGCGTCGCCGTCGAGCCCGGCCAGCACGCGCAGCAGCGTGCTCTTGCCGGATCCGCTGCCGCCGAGCAGCGCCACCGTCTCCCCGGCGGCGATGGTCAGGTCCACCCCGGCCAGCACCACGGCCGGGCCGAAGGACCGGGTCACCGCCCGCGCGGTGAGCACCGGCCCGGTCAGGTCGCGCGCAGTCCGCGTCGCCACGCCAGCGTCCTCCTCTCCGCGTACCGGATGAGCAGGTCGGAGGCGAGGCCCAGCAGCGCGTAGATGAGCAGGCCGAGCACCACCACGTCGGTCTGGCTGAACTCGCGCGCCTCCATCATCAGGAACCCGACGCCGGTCTGCGCGTTCACCTGCTCACCGACGACCAGGCTCAGCCAGGCCGCGCCGATGGCCAGCCGCAGCCCGAGGAACAGCGACGGCAGCGCGCCGGGCAGCACCACGTGCCGCAGCCGGGCCGCCGCGCCGAGACCGCAGGTGCGCGCCGCCTCCACCAGGCGTTCGTCGATGTCGCGGATGCCGGCGTACGTGTTGAAGTAGATCGGGAAGAACGCGCCGAGCGCGACCAGCGTGACCTTCAGCGACTCGCCGATGCCGACCCAGATGATCAGCAGCGGGACCAGGCCCAGGTGCGGCAGCATCCGGGCCATCTGCACCGGCGGGTCGACCAGGTCGTCGCCGAGGCGCAGCAGCCCGGCCGCCGCGCCGAGCACCAGCGCCAGGCCGCCGCCGATGAGCAGGCCGAGGGCGGCGCGGGTGAGCGAGTCGAGCAGGTGCACGCCGAGCGTCCCGTCGCGCGCCAGCCGCCACCCGGTTGCCAGCACCGCGCTGGGCGCCGGCAGCTTCTCCGGGGCGAGCAGCCCGGTCCGCGCGGCGACCTCCCAGGCGAGCACCAGCACGACCGGGCTCACCGCGCGCCGCCACCGCAGCGACGCGCGGGCCCGCGACCGCCGCGGCGACACCCGATCGGGTACGAGAGCAGGGGCGGCCTCGGCCAGCGCCGGACCGCTCACTGGAACGCCTCGTTGAACCGGCCGTCCACCCGTCCGGCGATGTCGACCGGTCCGGGCACGAGCTTCAGCTCCACGAAGCTGTCCGCGATGGCCTGCAACTCCGCGCCGATCTCCGGGGTGACCGGGGCGAGCGGCTTGGCGCTGCGGGCCAGCGCCCGGGTGGTCACGTCGAGCGGGATCTTCAGCTCCGGTGCGAGGACGGCGGCCCGCTCGCCCGGGTGGGCGATGCCCCAGTCGGTGGTCTGCCGGTACGTGTCCAGGAACGCGCGTACGTCGTCGGTGCGGTTCTTCACCGCGTCCGGTGCGGCCAGCACGTACTCGCGGTTGCCGGCCAGGCCGGTGGCGTCGGCCAGTACCCGTACGCCGGGCTGTTCGGCCAGCGCGAAGTAGGGATCCCAGATGATCCACGCGTCGACCTGCCCGTTGTCGAACGCGGGCCGCCCCTCGGCGGGCTTGAGGTACTTCACCTTGATGTCGGCGAGCGTCATCCTGTTCGCCTCCAGCAGCTTCACCAGCAGCCAGTGCACGTTGGAGCCCTTGTTCAGCGCGACCGTCCTCCCGCGCAGGTCGGTGAAGCCGCGGTACGGGCTGTCCGCCTTGACCAGCACCGCCTCGCCCTGCGGGATCGGCGCCGACGTGCCGATCACGGAGAAGGGGATCTTCCCGGCGGCGGCGAACACCGGCGGCGCCTCGCCGACCTGGCCGATGTCGATCGAGCCGGCCTTGAGCGCCTCGGTCAGGGCCGGGCCGCTCTCGAACAGCGACCAGGTGACGTTCTTCGCGTCGCCGCGCGCCTTGACCAGGCTGAGCCCGCCGAAGCGCTGATAGCCGATCCGCAGCGGACCGTCGCCGCCGCTGGCGTCGGCCGCCTCGCCGCCGCAGGCCGTCAGCGCCGTCGCGGCGAGCAGCGCGAGGGTGGTGAGCAGCGCGGCCACCGGCCGGCGGCGCGATCTGGGGGTACGCATGGCGACTCCTCGGGGAGGGATGGGCCCGGCCGTCGGCGGGCGACAGCAACCTACCAACCCGATAGGTTTTATGGGTAGTGTGTCGGCGTGGTCGTCCCACCACTCAGGAGGCGGCCCGTCCGACCACGCACCGGAGGTACACCATGTCGCTCACCTTCCACTGGTTCCTGCCGACCTACGGCGACAGCCGGGACATCGTGGGCGGCGGTCACGGCGTGCCGGTCGGCACGGCCGGTGGCGCGCGACCGGCCAGCGTCGCGTACCTGGGGCAGATCGCCCGCACCGCCGAGCAGCTCGGCTTCGCCGGGGCGCTCACCCCGACCGGCGCCTGGTGCGAGGACGCCTGGCTGACCACCGCCATGCTCACCGAGGTGACCGAGCGGCTGAAGTTCCTCGTCGCGTTCCGGCCCGGCCTGCTCTCACCCACCCTCGCCGCGCAGATGGCGTCCACGTTCCAGCGCCTGTCCGGCGGGCGGCTGCTGCTCAACGTGGTCACCGGCGGCGAGTCCGCCGAGCAGCGCGCGTACGGCGACTTCCTGGACAAGGACGCCCGCTACGCGCGTACCGACGAGTTCCTGCACGTGGTGCGGGCGCTGTGGCGCGGCGAGACGGTCGACCACGACGGCGCCCACGTGCGGGTCGAGGGCGCCCGGCTCAGCCGGGTGCCCGACCCGGTGCCGCCGGTCTACTTCGGCGGGTCGTCCGGCGCGGCCGGGCCGGTGGCGGTCCGGCACAGCGACGTGTACCTGACCTGGGGCGAGCCGCCCGCGCAGGTGGCCGGCAAGCTGGACTGGATCCGCGGGCTCGCCGCTGAGGCCGGTCGCGAGCTGCGGTACGGCATCCGGCTGCACGTGATCAGCCGGGACACCGCCGAGGAGGCGTGGGCCCAGGCACGCAGGCTGCTCGACGGCATCCCCGAGGCCGACGTGCGCGCCGTGCAGGAAGGGCTGCGGCGCAGCGAGTCCGAGGGGCAGCGGCGGATGCTCGACCTGCACGGCGGCTCCCGCGACGGGCTGGAGGTCTCGCCGAACCTGTGGGCCGGATTCGGGCTGGTACGCGGCGGCGCGGGCACCGCACTCGTCGGCAGCCACACCGAGGTCGCCGACCGGATCGCCGAGTACCACGCGCTCGGCCTGGACGAGTTCATCCTCTCCGGCCACCCGCACCTGGAGGAGGCGTACTGGTTCGGCGAGGGCGTGCTGCCGATCCTGCGGCGGCGCGGGCTGTGGCGGCACCCGGCCGGTGAGCCGGAGGCCGAGGCGCCGGCCGCCGTGCCGTTCTCACCCCAGCCCGTCCCGGCCCGCGGCTGACCGTCGCGGATTCGTGGCCGCCGCTGTGTGGTGTGGCGACGGCGGCCACTGCCGTGCTCGGTCCGGTCAGAGCGGGCGTTGCCCGGCGAGGAAGTCGGCAAGCACCCGGGTGTGCGTGGAGAAGGCCAGCTCGACCGGATCGGTGAGCACCAGCCACTCGGTGGCCTCCTCGGTCGGCGCCGACGGCGGCAGGTCGCCGACCGGCCGCTCGGGCAGCACCCCGAAGACCATCATGGTGCCGCCGGCCGGGGCGCCGTGCACCGCGAACAGGCGCGCCTCGCCGGCCTCGGCTCGCAGCCCGGTCTCCTCGCGTAGCTCACGGACGAGCGCCTCGGACCACTCCTCGCCGTACTCGATGAAGCCGCCCGGCAGCGCGAGCTGCCCACGCGCCGGCTCGATGTCGCGGCGCACCACCACCACCCCGAGCCCCTGCGGCGTGCGGACCGGCAGCACCGCCACCGCCACCGGCAGCGGATTACGCCACACCGTCTCCCCGCAGGAGGAACAGACACGCGGCCACCCGGCGCCCGCCGGGTAGGCCGCGCCGCAGAACGAGCAGTGCGAGTACGCGGTCACGCCGCAGCACGTTACCCGCACCTGTCGCCCGAGGTCAGGCGTCACCCCTCGGGGCGACGAGCGCGGCGCGCGCCTCCATCAGGGCGAACCCCAGGAGGTTGTCGCCCCGCCAGGTCGCCGGGTCGTCGGCGCGCGGATCGTCGGCGGTCAGGCCGATGCCCCAGACCCGGTCGGTCGGGCTGGCCTCGACGAGCACCCGGTCGCCGGTGCCGAGCAGGAACCGCCGCAACGGCTCGTGCCGGGCGAACTTGGCGATGCTGCCGGCCACCACGATCTCGTACCGGCGGGCCGTCCAGGTCGCCTCGTCGAAGTCGCGGACCTGCCGGCCGAGCGCCTTCGCCCGGTGCGGATGCCCGGCCGCCAGCACGCGTTCGGCGATCGCGTGGTCACCGAAGAGGGTCGCCTTGTGCCACATCATCCAGTGCTCGGCGGTGGCGAACTCCCGGCCGTCCACAGTGAACGCCGCCGGCCACCACTGGCTCAGGCAGCTCGCGCCGATGCTGCCGTCAGGCCGTGGCCGGTGCCCCCAGAAGTGCAGGTACTTGACCGTCCGACCGGCGTCGAGCGCGGCGGTCAGGTCGGCGACGGTACGGATCGACATGCCCCGCAGTCTGCCCGAACCCACCGACATCCCACCGCCGCTTTTCGCCCCCGGCAAGGCACCGCGCGCCTCCCGCGCACCGACGTTGACCGTCTCGCGGCCCGTCGCGCGTCACCCGTCGACGCAGTCGCCCGAAGCCTGCCTCCTACCCGCCTCACGAGGCGCGACGTCCCACGCCGAGGGAAACGCGTTCCGCATCCCGGGATCGCGAGAGATCTTGGTAGGAAGAGGCCCCTGTAGGGACCATTTCCTACCAAGATCTCTCGCCGGGGCGGGCGCCAACTCTCCACCGCGCCCCGTGGTCCTCGCCGATCTTGCGCTTTAGTGCCCCGCAATCCAGGCGGAAAGGGGCATCACAAGGGCCCGAACTGCAAGATCGGCGAGGCGAGGCGAGGGCGGGAGGGTTAGGGAGTGGGGGCGCCTGTGTAGAACGCGGTTACTCGGGTGCCTGCGGTTTGTGCCTGCTCGGTGGGGGTGCCGGACTCGATGCTTGCCCTTGTCCAGCTGTTGCTCGACTCGGTGACGAAACTGCGGCCCTCCTCCGAGGCCATCCAGTCGGCTGCGGTGGCCGGATCGACGCCCGTGCCGTCGGCGGCGAAGTGGGAGGCCAGGCCGACCAGTGCCAGGTCCCAGCCGATGCCGACCGCGCCCGGACCGTACTCGGCCCACCGCTGGTCGTCGACGTGCGCGACGTGTTCCAGCTCCAAGCGGGTACGCCCCGGACCGGCCTCGCGCAGCCGCACCTCGATCCAGCTCACCTCGCCGCCGAACTCCCAGGTGGCGGCGAAGCCGTGCGGCGGATCGCAGCGTTCGACGGTGCCGCCGGCGTTGCCCTCCAGCTGGTACCGGCCGCCGAGGCTCAGGTCACCGGAGACCGGCAGGAACCAGCGGGGTATCCGTTCCGGGTTGGTGCAGGCGTCGAAGACGTCGGCGACGGGTGCGTCGTACGTCTGGGCGATGGTGAGCACCCGCGCCTGCCCGGCGGGGAGCGTGCGGTCGCCGATGCGGCGCTCGACGGCGCTGATCTGTCCGGTCACGTCGATCATGGTTCGGTCCTCTCGTCGTCTGTGGTGTCCTCGCGCAGCCGTCGTTCGCGGCGGCCCCGGGCCAGCTCGGTGGCGAGCGCCGCCAGTGGTGGCGTCCAGAAGCGGCGGAACCCGTCCAGCCACGCGTCGATCTCGCGCAGCGGGCCGGGATCCACGGCGTAGAGGCGGCGGGTGCCCTGGGCGCGTACCGTGGTGAAGCCGTGGTCGCGCAGCACCTTGAGGTGCTGGGAGACGGCGGGCTGGCTGATGCCGAACTCGCGCCGCACGGTCTCGCCGAGCGCGCCGGCGGGCTGCTCGCCGTCGGCGAGCAGCTCCAGGATCCGGCGGCGGACCGGGTCGCCGAGAACGTCGAAGGCGTGCACGACCCCTTTGTATCACGGGTAGCTTATATAAGCGAGGACTGACGCGTCGCGGGGCGCCCGTCGCACCCGGGCGCCCCGCGTACCCCCGTGGGTCAGCCGCCCAGACGGGCGGCGACGGTACGGCGCAGCTCCGGCAGGCGGTCGTGCAGCAGGCCCGGGCACTGCGTGTCGTTGAAGTCCTTGTGCCCGTAGATCTCGGTGGGCGCGATGCCGTACTGCTGGCAGGTGAACGCGCAGAACGTGACGAGGCTGTTCCAGAGCGCCTGCGGCGGCTGCACGTCCAGGTAGATGCCGTCGTTCTCGATGCCGATGGCCTGGCTGTTCTGCCCGACGCAGTGCGCGCCCTGCACCATCGTCTGACCGTGCAGCAGCGCGTAGAGGCTGCCGTGCCGGCCCTCGGTCAGGTAGCCGCCCCGGCTGTTGGTGAAGTGCTGCCCGGAGTCGAGCCAGCCGTTGCCGTCCATGTGCAGGTCCTGGATGTCGCGGGAGTTGCGGTACGCCTGGGCGAGGCTGTAGTCGGTGGTGTTCGGGAACGCCGTGTGGTGGACGATGATCTTGTTGGGCCGGCTGGTCACCACGCTCACCGGCGACGAGGGCGGGCGGGCGCCCCAGGTCGCGCAGTTGGCGATGGTCGGCTGGTCGACCCGGGTGGCGGCGGCCCGCGCGCCGGGGCCGGAGCCGATCTGGGTCAGCGCGCCGACGCCGGCGGCGGCGCCGAGCAGGACCGCGCCGCGCAGCACGGTCCGCCGGGGTACGGGAAGGGACATCGCAACCTCCTCGGGAGAGAGGGGCGGCCGGGCGTGGCGGGACCGGCACCGCCCGCCACGCCCGGGCCGGTCTCAGCAGGGTCCGTTGCAGGCCAGGACGCGCAGCCGGTCGAGCGAGCCGTTCCACACGTTCTGGTCACCGGGGAAGACCCCGGAGGAGGACCACTGCCAGAACGAGTACGTGCCCCAGCCCGCCGGCAGCGTGCCGACGCTGCTGGAGTAGCGGGCGATCCACAGTGGGTTGTTTGCGGCGAACTGCGAGGTGTTACCGGTGCAGGTGCTCCACCAGTCGGTGGTGGTGTAGATGGTGGCCCACCGGCCGGTGCGGGCGTGGTACTGGTTGACGAACGAGGCGATCCAGCTGCGCATCGACGCCTGGCTCAGGCCGTAGCAGGTCGCGCCGTACGGGTTGTACTCGATGTCCAGCGCGCCGGGCAGCGTCCGCCCGTCCTTCGACCAGCCGCCGCCGTGGTCGACGAAGTAGTTGGCCTGGGTGGCGCCGCTGGTGGTGTCGGGGCGGGCGAAGTGGTACGAGCCGCGGATCATCCCGACGTTGTACGAGCCGTTGTACTGCTGGGCGAAGTACGGGTTGGTGTAGTAGGTGCCCTCGGTCGCCTTGACGTAGGCGAACCGGGCGCCGTTGGCCCACGCTCCGGACCAGTTCACGTTGCCCTGGTAGCTGGAGACGTCCATGCCGGGTAGCCCGGCCGGGGCGGCGCCGGCGGGGGCCGCCCCGGTCAGGGCCGCGGCGGCGACGGTGACTGTGGCGAGCAGTGCTGCTCCGGCCGCGCGCAGCGCCGATCGGATCGAACTGTGCATCTGTCCTCCCTGGGGGTTGCCGCGCTCCGGCGGCGGGAGTATGACGAAAGGAACTGTCGTCATTAGGGCACAGGGCGGAGAAACTTTTCAATAGACTGCATCGAAGAATCTCATTGAATCGGGTGCTCAGCCGAGCTGGGCGAGCACCTCGGCGGCGGCGCGCTCGCCGGCGGTCACCGCGCCCTCCAGATAGCCGCTCCACCGGGTCGCGGTCTCGGTGCCGGCCCAGTGCACCCGGCCCACCGGCGTCCGCAGTTCCGGGCCGTACGCGCACCACGCGCCGGGTGGCAGGACACCGCAGAAGCAGCCGCGCGTCCACTCGTCCGCCGACCAGTCGTACTCGACGAGGTCGTCGGGGTGCGCGGCGGCCGGGCCGAAGATCGCGGCGAGCGCCTCGCACAGCGCGTCCCGGCGGGCGTCTGGCGGAAGCCGGCGCAGCGCCCGGGCCTGCGCGCCGTAGCTGAACGCGGTGAGCACCCCGCCCGGCGCGTCCGGCAGCGAGTTGTCCACCGTCTCGGTGAGCGGCCCGGTGTCGGTGCTGGACACGCCGGAGCGGCCGTCGGCGCGCCAGAACGGCTCCGGGTAGAGCGCGTGCACCTTGAGCGCCACACCCATCGGCATCCGCTGGGTCAGCCCGTCGCGCAGCGGGGGCAGCGGCGGGTCGTACCGGATGCGCCCGGCCAGCGTCGGTGCCAGCGCGACCACCACCGCGTCGCCGCGGTAGGTCTCGCCGCCGGCGCGCACCCGCACGCCGTCGCCGTCCTGCGCGACGCCGTCCACCGGGGCGTGCAGGCACAGGCTCCCCGGCGGCAGCGCGGCGGCCATCCGCTCGGCCAGCGCGGCCGGACCACCGGCGATCCGGTCCTGCTGGGCGCCACCGGCCATGCGCAGCAGCGACCGGGTGCCGCCGCCGCTGCGCAGGTAGAACAGCATGTGCAGCAGCGAGACCTCGTCCGCCGAGGCGGCCAGCAGGCCACCGGCGAGCATCCGGCCCGCGTATCCGGCGGTGACCGGGCCGGCCGCGCTCGCGTCGAGCCAGCCGCCGAACGTGATCCGGTCCCACAGTGCCGCCTCGGCGGCCCGCCACGGCGCGGCCGGGTCGAGCGTGCCCGCCATCTCGTCGAGCGTGCCCAGCAGCGCGGACAGCCCCGGCGGCTCGCCGGTGGCCGGACGTCCGCCGAGCAGCAGCGCCGCCGCACCCTGCGCGGGGGAGGGGAAGGTGGTCAGGCCGTACGCGGCGACGAGCGCGTACATCCGGTCCTGGGTCGGGCCGATCCACTGCGCGCCGAGATCCAGCCAGCCGCCGTCTGGTAGCGGGCGGCTGCGCGTCCGGCCGCCCACCCGGTCCCGCGCCTCCAGCACCCGTACCTCGGCGCCCGCCGCGTCCAGTGCGAGCGCGCAGGCCAGACCGGAGAACCCGGCGCCCACGACGACGACCCGGTGACGGCGCACGCAACGGCGTACCCCGCTCCCGGCCGGATTCACCCGGCCCGGCGTGTCGAAACCGGCATCAGTCGTTCGTGTGGAGGGTGAGAGGGCGGCGCGGGGCCGTCCCCGGCGGTGAGGAGACACCGATGAAGCAGTACCTGATCAGCATGTACCAGCCGGCCGGTCAGGGCCGTCCCGACCCGGAGTTCCTGGCCGGGGTGATGCGCGAGGTCGAGGCCATCGGCCGGGACCTGCGGGAGGCGGGGTGCTGGGTGTTCGGCAACGGCCTGCACGACCCGCAGACCGCCACCGTGCTGCGCCCGGCCGGTGACGAGGTACTGGTCACCGACGGGCCGTTCGCCGAGGGCAAGGAGTACCTGGGCGGCGTCACCATCATCCGGGCGCCCGACCTGGACGCCGCGCTGGACTGGGGCCGCCGCTACGCCCTCGCGACCACGCTGCCGATCGAGGTCCGCCCGTTCCAGGGCGAGGGATGACCGACGTCGAACGGGTCTTCCGGGCCGAGTACGGCCGCGCGGTAGCCGTCCTGGTCCGTCTCCTCGGCGACATCGACCTCGCCGAGGAGGCGGTCCAGGAGGCGTTCACCGTCGCCGTGTCGCGGTGGGCCGCCGACGGGCCACCGGCCAGCCCGGCCGGCTGGATCATCACCACCGCCCGCAACCGCGCGATCGACAGGCTGCGGCGCGAGGCCACCCGGGCCGCCCGGCACGCCGAGGCCGCCCTGCTGCACGCCGACGACGACCCGCCCGCCGAGGAGGGGCCCGTGCCCGACGACCGCCTGCGCCTGATCTTCACCTGCTGCCACCCGGCGCTCGCCGCTCCCGCCCGGGTGGCGCTGACGCTGCGCCTGCTCGGCGGCCTGAGCACCGCCGAGATCGCGCGCGCCTTCCTGGTGCCGGAGCCCACCATGTCGCAGCGCCTGGTCCGGGCCAAGGCGAAGATCCGCGACGCCGGTATCCCGTACCGGGTGCCGCGCGACGCCGACCTGCCGGACCGGCTGCGCGGGGTCCTCGCCGTGGTGTACCTGATCTTCAACGAGGGGCACACGGCGAGCGCGGGGGAGCGGCTGGGCCGCGCCGAGCTGGGCGCCGAGGCGATCCGGCTGGGCCGGCTGCTGGTGACGTTGATGCCGGACGAGCCGGAGGCGCTCGGCCTGCTCGCGCTGATGCTGCTCACCGAGGCGCGCCGCGCTGCCCGTACCGGCCCGGACGGCGTGCCGGTGTCGCTGTCCGAGCAGGACCGTGGCCGGTGGGACCGGGAGCTGATCGCCGAGGGGCAGGACCTGGTCCGCCGGTGCCTGCGGCGGGGCCGGCCCGGCCCGTATCAGATCCAGGCCGCGATCGGCGCGGTGCACGCGGACGCGCCCACCGCCGCCGCCACCGACTGGGGACAGATCCTCGCGCTCTACGACCAGCTCGCCGCCGTCGCGCCCGGGCCGGTGGTCGCGCTGAACCGGGCGGTCGCCCTGGCCGAGGTACGCGGACCGGCGGCGGGACTGGCCGAGGTGGAGCGTCTGGACCTGGCCGGCTACCACGTGTGGCACGCGATCCGGGCCGACCTGCTGCGCCGGCTGAACCGCCCGGCGCAGGCGCGGACGGCGTACGACGCGGCGATCGCCGGCACCGGCAACGCGGCGGAGCAGACGTTCCTGCGCCGCGCCCGCGACCGCATGCCGGGATGATCACACCGACAGTGCACGTAGGAGGCCGGCAACGCCCCAGAAGCGAGCGGCGATTGCCTGGGCATTGACGCGGCGGCAGAGAAAAGTACACTCCCGATGTAATTAGTTTTTCCGCGCTCCGTCGACCGGCACGAGGTGACGATGAGCCCACCGGCCACAGCCACCGACGAACCGGGCCTGGCGCTGCACCACGTCGGCGTACGCTTCGGCGGCCTGGTCGCCCTCGACGACGTCTCGCTGCGGGTGCCGCCCGGCCGGATCGTCGGCGTGATCGGCCCCAACGGCGCCGGCAAGACCACGCTGTTCAACGTGGTCTGCGGCTTCGTCCGGCCGACCGAGGGCTCGCTCACCCTCGACGGGCGGCCGTTCCGGCCCCGCCCGCACGCCCTCACCCGCCTCGGCATCGCCCGCACCCTCCAGGGCGTCGGCCTGTTCGCCGGGCTGAGCGTGCTGGAGAACGTGGTCGCCGGTGCCAGCCACACCGCCCGCGCAGGCTTCACCGCCGCCCTGTTCGGCCTGCCCCGCAGCGACAACGACGAACGGCGGCTGCGCGCCCGGGCGCTGGACCTGCTCACCGAGCTGGGCATCGAGAAGTACGCCGACGCGGCGCCCGCGACCCTGCCGTACCCGGTGCGCAAGCGAGTCGCGCTGGCCCGCGCGCTGATCGCCCGGCCCCGGCTGCTGCTGCTCGACGAACCGGCCGGCGGTCTCGGCGCCGACGACGTGGCCGAACTGGCCGACCTGGTCCGCGCGCTGCCCGGACGCGACGACGGCTGCGCCGTGCTGCTCGTCGAGCACCACATGGACCTGGTCATGTCGGTCTGCCACGAGCTGGTGGTGCTCGACTTCGGCAAGGTGATCGCGGCCGGGCCGCCGGAGCGCATCCGCGACGACCCCCGGGTCACCGAGGCGTACCTGGGTGCCGACGTGCCGGCCGAGCCGACCGGGAGCGCGTCGTGACCGCCGTGCTGGAGGTGGAGGCGCTCAGTTGCGGCTACGGGCCCGTGCCGGTGCTGCGCGACGTCGCTTTCACCGTCCCGGCCGGCACCGTCACCGCCGTGCTCGGCGCCAACGGCGCGGGGAAGACCACGCTGCTGCGGACCCTCTCGGGTCTGCTGCGGCCCACCGCCGGCCGGGTCCGGTACGCGGGCGAGGACCTGCGCGGCGTCCGGGTGGAACACCTGGTCCGGCGCGGCCTGGCACACGTGCCCGAGGGCCGCGGCGTGGTGACCGAGCTGACAGTGGCGGAGAACCTGCGCCTGGGCGGGCTGTGGCGGCGCGACCGGGCCGACGCCCGGCGCGCGCAGGACGAGGTGTACGAGCTGTTCCCCGCGCTGGCCCGCCGCCGCGACCACGCCGGGCACCAGCTCTCCGGTGGGGAACGGCAGATGCTCGCGATCGGCCGCGCGCTGATCGCCCGGCCCCGCCTGCTGCTGCTCGACGAGCCGTCGCTGGGCCTGGCGCCCAAGGTGGCCGCGCAGATCATGGCGCTGCTGCGGCGGCTGCGCGACGAGCGGGGGCTCACCGTGCTGCTCGTCGAGCAGAACGTGCGCTCCGCGCTGTCCGTCGCCGACCAGGGCATCGTCATGTCGCTCGGGCGGGTGGTGACGGCCGCGCCGGCCGCCCGGCTGCGCGACGACGACCAGCTCCGGCACGCGTACCTCGGATTCTAGGAAGGGGTCGCGGATGGAGCGGTTCTGGTTCCTCACCTTCGACGGGCTCGCCTCCGGGGCGGTCTACGCGGCGTTCGCGCTCGCGCTGGTGCTCATCTGGCGGGCCGCCCGGGTGGTCAACTTCGCCCAGGGCGCGATGGCCGTGGCCACCGCCTACGTCGGGTACGCGGTCGTGTCCGCCACCGGCTCGTACTGGCTGGGCCTGGCCGCCGCGATCCTGTCCGGACTGGCCCTGGGCGCGCTCGTGGAGCGGGTGCTGATGCGGTTCGCCGGCCCCGGCGGCCCGCTCAACCAGGTGATCGTCGCGCTCGGCCTGGTGCTCGTCATCCAGGCGGTGCTCGGCATGGTCTTCGGCAACGACTACCGGCCCGCGCCTGCGCCGTTCGACACCGACGCGCTCACCATCGGCGGGGTGGCCGCGCTGTCCCCGTACGACCTGTGGGTGCTCGGCGCGGCGCTCACAGTGGTGGCGCTGCTCGCGCTGTTGTTCACCCGTACCCCGGTGGGGTTGCGGATGCGGGCCGCCGCGTTCGCGCCCGAGGTGTCCCGGCTGCTCGGCGTCAGCGTCGGCCGGATGCTCACGCTGGGCTGGGCGCTCGCCGCCGGGGTCGGCGCACTCGCCGGCATGCTCGTCGTCCCCACCGGACTCGGCCTGCACTCGCACGCCATGGACCTGGTCTTCGTGGTCGCGTTCACCGCCGCCGTGGTCGGCGGCCTGGACAGCCCGGTGGGCGCGGTGGTCGGCGGCCTGCTGGTCGGGCTGATCCTGTCCTACGTCACCGGCTACCTGGGACCGGACACCACCCCGCTGGCCGTCCTGGTGTTGCTGCTGTCCGTCCTGCTGGTCCGCCCCGGCGGGCTCTTCTCCGCGGCGAGAGCGAGGCACGTGTGACGAGCACCCCCACCGAGATCGCGCCCGCCGCGCCGTCCCCGCTGCGGCGGCTGCTCCCCGGCGCCCCCGCCGGACGCGAGGCGCGCGGCTCCACGCTGCTGCGCCACCTGGCGCTCGCGGTGTTCGCCGGCACGCTCGTGGTGCTGGTGACCAACCAGCTCGCGCCGTACCAGAACCTCCAGGTGGCGCGCGTCTGCGCGTTCCTCTGCGTCACCGCCGGGCACACCGTCCTGGTCGGACTCAACGGCCAGCTCTCGCTCGGGCACGGCGCGTTGATGGCCACCGGCGCGTACACCGTGGCGCTGACCCAGCAGGCCCTCGACGAGCGAGCGGTACGCGGCTGGTGGACGCTGCCGGCGTCGCTGCTCGTCGCCGTCGCGGTGACAGCGCTCGGCGGGCTGGTCGTCGGGCTGGCCGCGGCCCGGCTGCGCGGCCCCTACCTGGCCGGCGTGACCCTGGCGGTGGCGACGCTCGTCCCGGCGGTCACCACGATCTTCACCGGCGTGTTCAACGGCGAGCAGGGGCTGCGGTTCCCGGCGCCGACGCCACCGGCGGCGCTCGGCGCCTACTTCCAGCCGGAACGCTGGCTGGCCTGGATCGCGCTGGCCGCCGCGCTGCTCACCATGCTGCTGCTGGCCAACCTGGTGCGCAGCCGCTTCGGCCGGTCCCTGCGGGCGGTCCGCGACGACGAGGTCGCGGCCCGGCTCGCCGGCATCCCGGTGGCCCGCACGCAGGTGCTCGCGTTCGTGGTCAGCGCCGCCTGCGCGGGCCTCGGCGGCGGCGTGTACGCGATGCTCACCGCCACCGTCGCGCCCGGCAAGTTCCCGCTGGACCTGTCGCTTTTCCTGCTCATGGCGATCGTGATCGGCGGGCTGGGCAGCCTGGCCGGTGCGGTCTGGGGAGCGGTGCTGCTGGTCGCGCTCCAGGACCTGCCCGGCCTGCTCACCGAACACCTCAGCCTCTCCGCCGGGCTGACCCAGCGGCTCGAGGGCAACCTCGCGCTCGCCGTGTTCGGTCTGATCCTCATCGTCGTCATGCTCGCCGCCCCGGGCGGCCTCCAGGGCGGGGTGCGTGCCCTCTCCACCCGCCTGCGCAGGGCCGTCCGCCGTCGTCCCGCCACCCGCCGGTCGCCGGACCGCTGACCTCACCGGTTCCACCCACACCGTTCGCACCGTCGCACCGGATTGGAGAACCATGCGCCCCACCACCCGCCGCGTTCTCGCGGCCGCCGCCGGCCTGGCCCTGCTGGCCGCGCTGCCTGCCTGCGCCGACGACGAGAAGCAGGCCGCCGAGAACGTCCCCGGCGTCAGCGACTCCGAGGTCGTCATCGGCACCCACCAACCGCTCACCGGACCGGCCGCCCCCGGCTACTCGAAGATCTCCGCCGCCACCAAGGCGTACTTCGAGCACGTCAACAGCAAGGGCGGTGTGCACGGCCGGAAGATCGTCTACAAGGTCATGGACGACGGCTACAACCCCGCCAACACCGAGAACGTGGTTCGCAAGCTGGTGCTCGACGACAAGGTCTTCGCGCTGCTCGGCGGCCTCGGCACGCCGACGCACACGAACGTGCTGGAGTTCGTCAAGACGCAGAAGGTGCCGGACCTGTTCGTCGCCTCCGGCAGCCGCAACTGGAACCAGCCGGACAAGTACCCGACCACGTTCGGCTGGCAGCCCGACTACACGGTCGAGGGCAAGATCCTGGCCACCTACGTCAAGAAGGAGTTCCCCGGCGCGAAGGTCTGCCACTTCGGGCAGAACGACGACTTCGGGAGGGACTCCCTGGCCGGCGTCGAGCAGATCCTCGGCCCGGTCGCGGCGAAGCAGACGTACACCACCACCAATCAGCAGGTCGGCCCGGCCATCGGGGCGCTGCGCGCGGCCGGCTGCCAGGTGGTCATCTCGGCGACCATCCCCGGCTTCACCGCGCTCGCCATGGGCCAGGCCGCCGGACAGGGCTTCAAGGCGCAGTGGGTGGTCTCCAACGTGGGCGCCGACTACACCACGCTGGCCGCCCAGCTCGGCGACAAGAAGGTGATCCTCGAGGGCATGGTGGCCGACAACTACCTGCCGAACGTGGCCGACACCGCGAACCCGTGGATCCGGGAGTTCACCAAGATCCACCAGAAGTACAACGCGGGCAACCCGGTCGACGGCAACGCGATCTACGGCTACTCGATGGCGTACACGTTCGTGCAGTCGATGCTCGCCGCCGGGCCCGACCCCACCCGGGAGAAGCTGGTCGAGGCCGTGCGCAAGGGCGGCTTCCGCGGGCCCGGCCTGGTCCCCTTCCGGTACGCCGACGGCGTGCACGCCGGCTACGGCGGTGTGCGGCTCACCAAGGTGAGCAACGGCGTGCAGGAGTACTTCGGCCCTGCGTACACCACGGACGACGGCGACGGCGCGGTCACCGAGTTCACCGAGCCGCCGACGAACCCGCCCGCCGACGCGGTGCCGACCGCCTGAGGCGTCCCGCCGGGCGGCCGGGTGCCGGTCGCCCGGTGGCACGCACGTAGAGTGGCCGCCGGTACCCGAGCAACAGGAGATTCCGTACCCATGATCGAGGTGGAGGCCGACCCGCCGGAGCGGGTGGACGGCCGGGCGGCGCGGGCCGAGCGGACCCGGGCCGCGATCGTGGAGGCGCACCTGGCCCTGATCGACTCCGGTGACCTGCGGCCCACCGGGGAACGGATCGCCGAGCGGGCCGGGGTGTCGCTGCGTACGCTCTGGACCAACTTCAAGGACATGGAGACGCTGTTCGCCGCGACCGGGCGGCGGGTCGGCGAACGGCAGGCCGCGCTCTGGCAGCCGGTGCCGCCGGAGCTGCCGCTGACCGCCCGGATCGCCGCGTTCTGCGACCAGCGCGCCCGGCTGCTGGAGGTGCTGGCGCCCTCGGCCCGCGCGTCGGCGCTGCGGGAGCCGTTCTCCCCGCAGTTGCGGCGCAACCGGGAGGCGGCGGTCACCCGGGTCCGGCAGGAGATCGAGGCGGTGTTCGCCCCGGAGCTGGCGCAGGCCGGGCCGGGGCGGGCGCAGTTGCTGGACGCGCTGACGGTGGCCGGCACCTGGTCTTCGTGGTCGATGATGCGCGACTCGATGGGGCTCGACGTGGAGACCGCCCGCGCCGTGATGGCGCGCATGCTGGGCGCGCTGCTGGTCGACGCGATCGCCGCCGGCCTGCGCTGAGCGCCCCGCCGGCCCGCGCTGAGCGTTCCGGCGGCCGGTCAGGCGACCTCGCCGGTGGTGGCCACCTCGCCCAGCTGGCCCAGCGTGCTCAGGTAGGCGTCGTGCAGCTCGTCGGTGGCCGCCGTGCACGCGTCGGCGACGGTGACGATGCGATATCCGTTGTCGACCGCCTGGTAGGCGGTGGAGGCGACGGCCAGGTTCGTCGCGACGCCGGTGAGCACCACGGTCCGCACGCCCCGGCCGCGCAGGATCAGGTCCAGGTCGGTGCCGGTGAACCCGCCGAGCCGGGTGGAGGTGACGACCACGTCGCCGGGCTGCCGCGCGACCTCGTCGACGATCCGGGTCTTCGGGTCGCCCTCCAGGAACGCCCCGCGTTCGGCGATCATCGCGAAGCTCGGGGTGTTGGCGATCAGGTCCGGATAGCCGGGCCGGTAGGCGACCCGGGTGAAGACCACGAGACCGCCCGCGGCCCGAGCGGCTGCGGCGACCCGCGCCGCGTTCGCCGCCACGCCGTGCCGGGCCACCTGGTCGGCGAAGTACGCGCCGAAGACGCCGTCGGGGCTGACCACCTCGGGTTGCCAGTGGACGCCCACGACTGCGGTGTATGCCCAGTCGATGCGCTGCATGTCGGTCCCGTCAGGGTGCGGAGAGCTGCTGCGGCGCCAGCTCGTAGCGGCTCAGGCCGCCGGCGGCGGTGCTCCTGCCGAAGGCGTCCCGGCGCCCCCAGCGGCCGGGGACGTCGAGCAATGCCACGTAGTCGAGGCTAGCAGGCAGGGCGGGCCGGGCCACGAGATCGTCGCCGACCGGCCGCAGGCCGAGCATCGTCCGCAGGAGCAGCAGTGGAGCCCCGGCCGACCAGGCCTGCGGGCTGCACGCGGTCGGATACCGGATCGGGTAGCGGGTCTCGGACCGGGCGTGCCCGGCGAAAGCCTCCGGCAGCCGGCCGTCGTAGAAGGCCGCCGCGTCCAGGATGCCGGCCGCGACGCGGGCCGCCTCCTCGGCGTACCCGTAGCGCCGCAGTCCCCAGGCGATGAACGAGTTGTCGAACGGCCAGATGGTCCCGACGTGGTAGCCCACCGGGTTGTAGCGCGCCTCGCCCTCGGCCAGCGTGCGGACACCCCAGCCGCTGAACATCGCCGGTGACATCAGGTGCCGCACCAGGGCCTCGGCCTTCGGCTCCTCGACGATGCCGCTCCACAGCAGGTGGCCGATGTTCGACGACAGGGCGTCCACCTTGCTGCCGTCGCCGTCCAGCGCCAGCGCCATGTACTCGCCGTCGTCGATCCAGAAGTCGTGGTTGAAGCGGCGCTTGAGGTCGGCGGCGTCCCGCTCCAGCCGGTCCGCGTACGCCGCGTCGTGCCAGATCTCGCGGGCCAGCCGGGCGGTGCGCACCTTCGCGTCGTACGCGTACCCCTGGAGTTCGCAGGTGGCGCGCGGGAAGCCCGGCAGCCGGCCGTCGCGGTAGGAGATGCTGTCCCAGGAGTCCTTCCAGCACTGGTTCTCCAGGCCGTTCACCGGGTTGCGCCGCTCGTAGGAGACGTAGCCGTTGCCGGCCCGGTCGGCGTAGTGGTCGATCCAGTCGACGGCCGCCCGCGCCTCCTGCTCCACCGCGCGCACGAGGGCGGCGTCGCCGGTCCACCGCTCGTACTCGTCGAGCAGCACGAGGAACAGGGGAGTGGCGTCCGCGCTGCCGAAGTAGGGGCTGTGCGGCGTCTCGTCGAAGACGGTCAGCTCGCCGTAGCGCATCTCGTGCAGGATCCGGCCCGGCTCCTCCTCCCGGAAGTCGTCGATCCGGCTGCCCTGGCGGAAGGCGAGCACTGTCAGCGTGGTGGCGGCGAGCTCGGGTGCGAACGGCAGCGCCTGGAGGCTGGTGAGGATGCTGTCGCGGCCGAACAGGCTCATGAACCAGGGCAGCCCGGCGGCCAGCACGCACCCGGTCCCGGCGAGGAACGGGCTGAACCGCAGCGCGGCCAGGTCGATGAGGCTCTGCCGGTAGGTGTTCTGCAACGGCCCCCAGCTGGTCTCCAGTCGCGGCGCCCGGTCCAGCCACTCCCGTAGCTCGGCGGGCTTGTCCCGGGCGTTGCCCTCGACCCGTCCGGGCAGGCTGAGCCGTTCCAGCCCGCGGGGCAGGGGGAGGTCCGGCTCGGCGGTCAGCCGGGTCTGCCACCGGCCGTGCGGTTCGATGTGCACGCGCAGCGTCAGGCCGTTCTCGTCCACCTCCGCCGGAGCCGTCGCCGACACGATCGTCTCGCGGCGGTAGCGTTCGCGCTGGTAACCCAGGACGAGTCGCGGGCCGTCGACCCGCCGGTAGTGCCGCCCCTCCCGGTTCGTCGTGCCCTCCTTGACCGCGAAGAGGTCCGCGAAGTCCGCGTCCACCTCGATCCGTACGGTCAGGTCGACGGCTCGCCGGTCGTTGTTGACCAGGACCAGTTCCTCGTGGAGTCCGCTGTTCAGCCTGTGGGTGCGGCGCACCTCGAGCGTGCTGTTGACGTAGACGTCCTGCGCGCCCGGGACCAGGTAGAACCGGTTCTCGAAGTACTGGATGTCGTCGATGGACAGCGTGCTGAGCCGCTCGCCGTCGATGGTGAGCTGCCACCGGGACAGCAGGCGGGTGTCGTGGGCGAACAGGCCGTGGGTGCCGTCGGCCGCCGGGACGATGTCGCCGGCCCGGTCGCAGACCAGGAAGATCGTCCCGTCGAAGATGCCGACGTGGTCGTCACCCATGCTCGTCTCCCCGGTGTCCTTCCGGGCGCGAGCCGGGCGGGGAGGGGAACAGCCGGCGTACGGTCGCGAACAGCCGGGGGCTGCCCTCCACCTCGGCCTCGCCGCGCAGGACGGTGGTCAGGAAGTACGCCTCGCCCCGGGCGATCCGGTCGAAGACGGCCCGGTCCGCCCGGACGACCGCGTCCCCGCCGGTGGCCTGCCGTGCCGCGGTGACCTCGCCCCGGGCGATGGAGACCAGCCAGTGGTCGACCGACCCGTCACCGGCGATGTCGAACCGGACGGTGCCCTCGTGGAGCGCTGTCAGCCCACGCTGCCTGCGCTGCCCCAGGCCCCGGAAGAACTCTTCGGTGGCGTCGGCCATCGGCCCTCCTCCCGATGGCGCTATTCCCCGCCAGGGGGCCCGTCGCCTCACCCGGAACGGGTGAAATCGGGGCTAGTCCTCGCGCAGGCGGCGCAGGATGCGGGTCAGTTCGCCGCGGTCCTCCGGCGAAAGTGCGCCGAAGAACCGTTCCGCCTCGGTGGCCCGGGCCTGCCGGATCGCCGTGCCCACCCGCTCGCCCTCGGCGGTCGGGGCGACCAGCGTGGCCCGCCGGTCGGCCGGGTCGGGCCGGCGCTCGACCAGGCCACGCTCCTGCAACCCGTCGACCACCTCGGTTGCCGAGCGCGGGGCGATGCGCAGGTGCTCGGCGAGCGCGCCGGGCCGCAGCGCGCCGTGACGCATCAGCACACCGAGCGCCCGCGCGTGCCCGGGGCTGATCTCCCACGGCTCCAGCGCGCGCTTGGTCTGGTGCCGCAGCCGCCGGGTCACCGCCCAGAACGTCTCGGCCAGGCTCTCGTCGCTGCCGTCCACGGGGAATACGGTAACAGGCTTTCGTGTTGTTCCCTCATGTTGAGGTAACCTCAGCATCGTCCCCCACACGAGGAGCACAGTTGGATCGCATCCCCGACGGCCGCCGTGACGGCCGCACCGTTTCCCCCGCCGAGAAGGCCCAGGCCCGCGACGTGTCCCTGCGCCGCATCGGCGGCCTGTTCACCGCCCACCGCGGCCCGCTCGCCACCGTGGTGGCGATCATCGTGGCGTCCTCGATCATCGCGATGGCCACGCCGTTCCTGCTGCGTACCGTGATCGACAGGGCCCTGCCCGAGCGTGACCTGACGCTGCTGGCCTGGCTGGTCGCGGGCATGGTCGCGGTCGCCGCCGTCACCGCCGTACTCGGCGTCGCCCAGACGTTGATCTCCACCCGCGTCGGCCAGCAGGTCATGCACCGGCTGCGCACCGACGTCTTCGCCCACCTCCAGCGCCAGTCGATCGGCTTCTTCGTCCGCACCCGCACCGGCGAGGTCCAGTCCCGCATCACCAACGACATCGGCGGCATGCAGTCGGTCGTCACCTCCACCGCCACCTCGATCGCCGCCAACCTCACCACAGTGGTCGCCACCACCATCGCCATGCTGGCGCTGAGCTGGCGCCTCACCCTCGTCTCGGCGGTCGTGCTGCCGCCCGCGCTCTGGCTCACCCGTCGGGTCGCCCGGCTGCGCCGGGAGATCACCGCCCAGCGCCAGCGTGAACTGGCCGACCTCACCGTGACCATCGAGGAAGGGCTGTCGGTGAGCGGCGTACGGCTGGCCAAGACGCTCGGCACCGGCCCGGCCCTGGTCGACCGGTTCACCGCCTCCTCGGCCCGCCTGGTCGACCTGGAACTGCGCTCGGAGCTGGCCGGGCGCTGGCGGATGGCCGCCATGAGCATCGTCTTCGCCGCCATCCCCGCGGTGATCTACCTGAGCGCCGGCCTGCCCGGCACCGCAGGCACGCTCACCATCGGCACGCTCGTCGCGTTCACCGCGCTCCAGGGCAACCTGTTCCGGCCGCTGATGGGCCTGCTCAACGTCGGCGTCACGCTCACCGCGTCGCTCGCCCTGTTCGCCCGCATCTTCGAATACCTCGACCTGCCCGTCGAGGTCGCCGAGCCGGCCCGCCCGGTCCCGCTGGACCCGGCCACCGCCCGCGGCCACCTGCGGATCGAGGACGTCACCTTCAGCTACCCGGGCAGCGACACCGCCGCCCTCGCGGGCGTCAGCCTGGACGTCCCGGCCGGCACCAGCCTCGCCCTGGTGGGGGAGACCGGCTCCGGCAAGAGCACACTCGCCGCGCTGATCAGCCGGCTGCACGATCCGGACGCCGGCCGCATCACCATCGACGGGATCGACCTGCGCGACCTGCGCCCGGCCGACCTGGCCGCCGTCGTGGGCGTGGTCAGCCAGGAGACGTACCTGCTGCACGGCACCGTGCGGGACAACCTCCGGTACGCCCGCCCGGACGCCACCGACGCCGACATCGAGGCCGCCGCCCGCGCCGCCCGCATCCACGACCTCGTCGCCGCGCTGCCCGACGGGTACGACACCCTGGTCGGCTCGCGCGGCCACCGGTTCTCCGGCGGCGAGCAGCAGCGCCTGGCGATCGCCCGCACGCTGCTGCGCGACCCGCGGATCCTGGTGCTGGACGAGGCGACGAGCGCGCTGGACACCGAGACCGAACGCGCGGTCCAGCGGGCGCTGGACGAGCTGGCCCGGGGCCGCACGGTGGTGACCATCGCGCACCGGCTCTCCACCGTCCGCGGCGCCGACCGCATCGCGGTGCTCGACCACGGCCGGATCGTCGAATCAGGCACCCACGACGCGCTGCTGGACCGTCGCGGCCGCTACGCCGCCCTGGTCGGTTGAACGTAGGAAAGTTTTGATCGGGCGTTCATTGCTGTAGGTATTTACCTGACCCTGCGCCACCCCTAGCATCGATCCGTGTCACTCGATGCGAGGAGGGGAACGATGTCGCTGATGACCACCGCCGCCCGGCGGCGCGTGCCGGCGCTGCTCACGACCGCCGTCGTCGCCGGTGCGATGCTCGGTGTGCAGCCCGCGCAGGCCGCCCGGCCGGGCTTCCGGATGCCGTTCCTGTGCGGCCAGACCTGGCAGGGCAACAACTGGAACGGGCACAGCCCCGCCCACGCCATCGACTGGAACCACTACGACGCCAACGGCAGCCCCGACGATCTCGGTCGCCGTACCGTCGCCAGCGCCGCCGGCACCGTGCTGGAGTCGTACTACTCCACCACCTCCGGCTACGGCAACACCATCGTCATCGGACACGGCGACGGCTGGCGCACCCGATATGCCCACCTCGACTCGCGCGCCGTGGCCACTGGCGACACCGTGAAGCGCGGAGACGTCATCGGCCGGGTCGGCGCGACGTCGGCGAAGTACGACCTCAGCCCGCACCTGCACTACGAGCAGATCCACGACGGCAGCGTGGTGGTGGCCGTCGTCCAGGGCGTCACCTGGTCCGACGGGCTGAAGCGCAACCAGACCAGCACCAACGGCTGCTGATCCGGGGTCGGGCCGCCGGGGCAGAAACCCGATCTGCAAGACGTGATTTACAGAGCACCAATGGGTAGAGTGGCGCGGTGCGCAGCGGAGTTCAGGGTCAGGTCCCGGTGCTGAACGTCGGTGACGCCGACGCGGCCGGCCGGTTCTACGCGCTGTTCGGCTACACCGGGCAGCCCGGCGAGGACGGCCGGTCGCGCCTGCGCTGCGGCGACCTGAACCTGCTGATCGTCGAGGGCGCCCCGGCCCCGGCCACGCTGTACCTCCACGTCGACGACGTCGCCGCGACCACCGAACGCCTCGTCGCGGCGGGTCACCGGGTCGAGACCGCTCCCGGCGGCGAGTGCCGCACAGTCGACCCCGCCGGCAACACGATCCTGTTCACCCGCGCGCTCGAAGTGCCCGCACCCCAGGCCGAACCGGACGGGCGGCCCGCGCCGGTCCGCCGGGCCGCTCAGGTCGCCGCCCGGCGCGACGGCGCGCCCGCGCACTGCCAGATCGGCGGTCCGCGCGGCGAGCCCTGCACCGAGCCGGCCGAGGTCAAGCTCGCCGACTCGTGGGGCGACACGGTCTGGGGCTGCCTCACCCACGCCGACGAGACGCTGGTCAACGCGCGCGGCGCGTTCCTGGCCACCGAGGACGCCACCGGGCTCGCCGCGTACCTGGCCGCCCGGCAGGCCCGCCCCGAGGCGGCCGCCGTTCCGGGCTGACCGTCGCGGCTCGGACCTGGGCCAGTCCCGGCTCAGCCCTGGGGCGGCTCCGGCTCGCCCGGGCGGGGCCGCTGTCCCGGAGCGGTGCGCGGCACGGGCGGGGGGAGCAGCGGTTCCAGCGGGGTGAACGACTCCACCGGTCCGTCCGGCCGCGCTCCACGCCGCGCCCGCCCCGCCTCGCCGGGCCTCCCTCGCGCGTCCCGTACCGCTCCCGCCGGTCCGCTCCCGTCGGCAGGCGGTGCCGTGGCGGCCGGCTCGCCGTCTTTCCCGGCCCGCGCCGTCGTCGGTCGTTCACGCCGGTCGCGTTCCTCGGCGTACTCGGCGCGACGCCGGGCCAGGTCACGCTCGCACTCCAGCGCGATGCGCTGCTCCCAGTACGGCTGGAGCAGCTTGCGCACCCGCTCGTCCAGGTGGACGGTGACGTCCGGCTCGCAGGCGAACGTCACCTCGCCGCGCGCGTACGTCCAGGGCGGCGGATCCTCGTCGGCGAGCGCGGCGGTCAACGCGGCGTGCAGGTCGCGCGGGCGGTGCGGCGGCACCTCCGCCGCGCACCGCACGGCCAGCCGGTGCAGGCGTTGCGTGGCCTGCTGCTGGAAGTAGTCCACGTACCAGCCGAACAACTCCGGCCGGGCCGTCTCCGACGACCAGGTGTAGGTGGCGCGCACCAGGAACACGTACACCTGGCCCTGCGCCGGCACCGCGAGCGGCTCCGGGACGCGCCGGTCGACTGTGGTCACCGCCGTCACCGGCTCCTCGGTCCACCAGAGCTGCCGCAGCGTCGGCTGCGCGCCGTCCCAGAAACGCCGGGTCCGCACGCGCGCCGCTTCGCCCAGCGCCCGCGCCCGTCCGGCCCACCGCCGCCGCCGGCTGTCCACCGGCGCGCCGGGCTTCGGCCGGCCGCCGCCCGGCTCGGGCCCCTCCGGCACCGCGGTCATCGCACCCCCTCCATGCCGGATCGCAGCACCGCGTCCCGCGGCGTCACCGGGACGCGCGGGCCGTCGGGCGAGGGGTGGCCGGACCGCCGTGGCGGTCCGCGATCCACGCTAACAACCCCGACCGGTGTACGCGCGCAGCCGCGCGCACGGCGCTTCCGCCCGGCTCAGGGGCGGGCGCTGACCGATCGGACGAGCCGTCCCGTAGTCCTATCCGTGGGACTCGGGGCGGTTTCGGTCCCGTTCACGGGACCGACCATCCAGAGTCGATCGGCGCACCTTGATCCGTGATCGAAGCGCTTCGTAGCGTGAGGCTCCGCGATCCTTCGGGGAGGACCAGAACGCATGGGCGTAGACGCTCGTCAGGCCGCCGGCCAGGCCGTGACATACCTACGGTCCCTGGCCGAGCGGCAGTACGACCGGGTCTGGATCCCGGACTTCCTGCACCTCACCCCCGACGTGCAGGGCTTCGCCGTGTTCCACCGCGGCGGCCTGGTGCTGGTCTACGGCGCGGTCTCGCCGGATGACCCGGCCCGCTGGGTGTTCCGGATGGCCTGCGTGGCCGGCGCCGACGTGCCGGACATCTCCGGGGCGATGGCCTGGGCGAACATCCGTAACCGGCTGGCGGAGGCGGGGCGCTACTACTGCGTCGTGAAGGCCGACCAGAGCGCCTGTCACGTGGTGTTCGCGCTCGACGTGCGCAGCCCGCTGCTCGGCGACGTCACGGCGCCCGACGCGCAGGTGGCGCGGGAACTGCTGCACTTCTCGCTCGCGGTGTGCGTGCACAACGCCGTGGCGGACTTCCGTGATCTGGCGTCCTATCTGCCGGCGCGGCCGCTGGCACCGACCGAGATCGACGCCTGGATGCTGTTCGCCGGCACCCAGGACTGACAGTGCGGCATCGGCTCGCCGGCCCGGCGCAGCCCTGCGAGCTGCACGAAGATGTCCCGCTTCGCGGTCGCGGTGCCCCGGCGGTTGAGCACGTAGCCGGTCAGCCAGATCCAGCCCATGTGCGTCATCTCGGCGCCGACCGACACGACCCGGAACGTGAGCTCCCGGTCGCCGCCGAACTGCACCGACGCGCGGCCGTCGACGCGCAGCAGGTCGCCGGGCTGTGGGCGCACCGCTACCAGTGGCCGTCGTTCGGCGGGCGGCACTCCCGGGCGTGCATGGTCTGCCAGTCCCGCAGGGCGCGCTTCAGCCTTTCGTTCTCCTGCGCGAGCAGGCGTACCTGCCGGTTCAGCTCGGTCAGCTCGTCGGCGACCCGGGCCTGGAACTCGCGTACCTGATCGGGGTCGACGCCGCGCCTGCGGGCGTCGAAGACGTGGGTGCGCACCTCGTGCGGGGTCATCCGGGCCGGTAGGCCGGTCAAGTAGATCCGGCCGGATCGATACTGCGTCACTTCGGTCCTTTCCAGGGCAGGCGGAGACGCGGTGGGTCTGGAACGGCGGGCCGTCCGCACGCCGGCCGCGGGCGGCCCGCCCGCTCCGCCCCCGCAGCCCGGATCGGCGGTACGGAGGCGGAGCTGTCCGGAGGGTCGGGACGGGTACGCACACCCGCCCCGACCGGGGGATGAGCCGAACTCGTTGCCACGCGAGGAACGGCCCGGAAGCAACTTAACTAGACATGTCAGATGAGTCAACGCTGCTTGTTAGGCGAGTCGCGGTGTGATCGAATCGGATCGCCACGCGAGGAGTGCCATGCGAGAAGTGCCGGATTACTGGCGCATCGCCGACGATGTGATCGCCGACGTCAGGGGAAAGAAGCTGAAGCCGGGGGACAAGCTGCCCTCGATCGCTGAACTGCGCGATCGCTACGACGTCAGTCATGGGACCGTGCAGATGGCGTATGCGCGTCTCGAAGCGTTGCGGGTGATCCGGCGGCAGCAGGGCAAGGGCGTCTTCGTGACCGACCCGAAGACCTGGATGAGAGAGCCGTAACCGGCGTCAGCCCGGCAGGTCCACCGGCGGGCGCGCGACTCGCCATACTGTCGGCGATGACTGCGGACGTGCGTACCGAAGACGGTTGTCGCCTGTGGGCCGACCGGGTCGGCGCCGGCGCGCCGCTGGTGCTCTGTCACGGCGGCCCAGGCATGTGGGACTACCTCGGCCCGGTCGCCCGGCTGCTCGACGATCGCGCCCGCGTCATCCGGTGGGACCAGCGTGGTTGCGGGCGCTCCGAGCGGCGCGGTCCGTACACGATCGACCGCTTCGTCGCCGACCTCGACGTGGTACGCGAACACCTGGCCGGACCGCGAACGGCGGTGCTGGGCCACTCGTGGGGCGCGCACCTGGCGCTGCGGTACGCGATCGAGCACCCGGAACGGGTCAGTCACCTGATCTACGTGTCCGGCACCGGCATCGACCCCGATCGCGGCTGGCACCCGCACTACGAGCGGAATCTCCGGCGGCGGCTCGGGCCCCATCTGAACCGGTGGGAGGCGCTGGGTGCGCGCACCCTCACTCCTGCGGAGGAACGCGAACGGGCGGTCCTGCAATGGTCGGCCGACTTCGCCGACCCTGACGCCTCCATGACGCACGCCGAGGGCATGGCCACGCCGTGGCTGGGCATCAACCACGACTGCAACCGGGCCATCAACGCCGAGGTCAAGCAGGAACTCCGCACCTGCGACATCGCGGCGCGGTGCCGGACACTCGACCTGCCCGTGCTGATCATCGACGGACCCGAGGACATCCGTCCCCGCTGGGGCGTCGACTCGCTGGAGCAGGCGCTGCCGAACTGCGAGCGGGTCAGCCTCCCCGGGTCCGGTCACCTGCCGTGGGTCGAGAATCCACACGGCTTCCGTCGGGTCGTGGCCACCTTCCTCGATGCGACGGTGTGAGCCGACGTCCGGAACCTGAAAGCGGGAGCCATCGGTAGCGGCGTGTCGCGGAGATCGATACGTACGGGTACACCCGTCCCGTCGGCGGGACGGCTAGAGTCCCAAGGCCACAGCGAACAGAGCGGACAGGGTCGCTCTCCCCTCCCAGCTGTCAGGAGCCGGCAATGGGTAACGAGATTCAGCTGATCAGCGACGGCGACGGACTGGCGGTCATCGGAGATCCGAGGGCTGTCGAACGTTTCCTCGTCTCCGAGGGCCTGCCGTCGAAGGACCTCGGGCTGCCTCGGCTCGGGTCTGTGCTCACGGTGGGGACGGCAGCGGCTCAGGCCGGTTCCGAGATCGCCGCCAACTCGGGCCGCTGGGTGCAGCTGACAAAGGAATCGGCCCAACTCGTGCACAAGCACGGGCTGATGCCGACCAAGACTCCAGGTGTCAGCCACGCGATGGTCGGCGATCCGGGCTCGATCCACAAATGGCTCCAAATCGACAAGGCGTCGATGGTCGGCAATCCGGCGCTGCTGGCCGGCGCCGCCGGACTCATGGCGCAGCTCGCGATGCAGCAGAGCATGAAGGAGATCACCGACTATCTCGCCACAATCGACGAGAAGGTCGACGATGTGCTCCGCGCCCAGAAGGACGCGGTGCTGGCCCGAATGATCGGCGTGGGCTTCGTCATCGAGGAGTCCATGACCATTCGCGAGCAGCGGGGTCGGGTCGACGAGGTCACGTGGTCGAAGGTGCAGGGCGCGCCGGCGACGATCGCAGAAACCCAGGCGTACGCGTTGCGTCAGCTCGACGCGCTCGCGGAGAAGTTGGAGCGTAAAGCCGCTATCGGTGATCTCGCCAAGGCGGCCAGGGAAGCGGAGTCCAAGGCGCAGGAGTGGCTCGTCGTCCTGGCCCGCTGCTTCCAGCTGCAGGACGCGATCGCCGTGCTCGAACTCGACCGGGTGCTGGATGCGTCGCCGGACGAGTTGGACGGGCATCGCGTCGGGCTGAGGAACGCCCGGCAGAACCGGCTCGAACTCATCTCCCGGTGCACCGAGCGTCTGCTGGCTCGCATGGAAGCGGCCGCGGGCAGGGCGAACGCCAAGGTGCTGCTGAACCCGATGGACTCACCGGCGGTGGTGAAGTCGAGCAACCACGTCTCCGCCGCCATCGTCACCTTCCACGGGCGGCTCGGGATCGAGGGTGATCGGCAGTCGTCGGAGGCGAGACGATGGACGGACGCGGCCAAGGAGGCGAGAGACAAGGCTCTCGAGACCGGAGCAGACGGCGTGGACGCCGCTCGGCGCCTCGGCAACGACACCTTCGACCGGGCGAAATGGGCGACCGGCAAGCTCTCCGGGCGGGTCGGCGGGTGGGCACTGCGTCGGCGCGGGGAGGACGACGAACTCAAGGAGAAGAGTGGCGACGCTTGATCAGGAGAGAACGTGACCTGATAGCTGCTGACGCTGTGGAGATCTTGGTACGAAAGGGCCCTCATGGGGGCCGTCTCGTACCAAGATCTATTCGTGTCTCGTCTGGTGAGACAGCGCCGCAGAGAAATCGACGCAGCAACATTTATGGATGTTCGGCTGGTGTCGGACGGTTGATCGTCCTGGTCGGATGGCGGAACGGACATCGCCGTTCGACGATGACAGGAGGGACCGTGCGCACACCATCCCGTGCGTTGACGGGGGCCACCGCGCTGCTGATGGCAGCCGGTCTGGTCCTGACCGCCGCTGGCGGCGGCCAGGCGGCACCCCGGGAACAGACCCGTACCCAGGCGCCACCCGACCACCTGCCGGGCGACCGGCACGACACCAAGGCCACTGACAACCGCAAGGGCCGCGTTCTCGCCAGCGACCGGCAGCGCGACCGCGCCGCCGCGCTCGGCGCCCGCGTGCGCTGGACCGACTTCGGCACGCCCGCCACGCTCACCTCCACCGGCAAGCCCCTGGCCACCGGGCTGCCCGCCGACCCGGCCGCCGCCGCGCGCGCGTACGTCGCAGCCAACCGGGACGTGCTGGGCCTGACCGCCGAGGGTGCCGCCGCGCTGGAGCTGCTGACGGTGGCGCCGATGGGGCAGGGCGCCACCGTACTGTTCCGGCAGCGCTTCGGCGATCTGCCGGCCGCCGTCGACGGCATGCTGTCGATCGGCGTACGCGACGGAGCGGTGTGGCACGTCAGCTCCTCGCTCGCCCGTGACGCCGGTACACCGGCCCCCGCCACGATCAGCGCCGAGCAGGCCCGCCAGGCCGCGATCGCCGACGCCGGCCGTGCCGACGCGCAGGTCGTGCGTACCTCATTGGTCGCGGTGCCCACCGCGGACCGTGGGCCGCGCGCGGCGTGGGAGGTGGTCCTCGGCGCGGACACCACCGGCGCGGACCCGGCTGCCTACTCCACCTACGTGGACGCCCGCGACGGCGCGGTGCTGGTCCGCGAGGACCTGATCGACCACGACGCCGACCACCCCTCGTGGGAGGTCTTCCCGAACTCGCCGCGTGTCGACAAGTCGTCGGCCGACACCCGCAAGCGGTGGTGCGCCGTGCCGGCGCGCGGCTGCGCCGAGGTGGTGGGCGTGCCCGGGCACCCGGCGTGGGACGTGGACCCGGCCACCGGCCAGTCCACCACCACGACCAAGGGCAACAACGCGATCGCGGTGCAGAACTGGAACAGCAACGACCCGTTCAGCGTCGGCACCGAGACCGCGACGCCCCGCCCGGACCGCCGGTACGACTACCCGTGGACGAACCAGTGGCAGGAGCAGCGCTGCAACCCGGAGGTGTTCACGTCGCCGCAGGCGAACGACATCGACGCGGCGCGGGCGAACCTGTTCGCCATGCACAACCGGATGCACGACTGGACCTATCACCTCGGGTTCACCGAGGAGACCTGGAACATGCAGCAGGACAACCTCGGCCGTGGTGGTCTCGGTAACGACCCGGAGCAGGGCAACGCCCAGGCCGGCGGCATCAGCGGCGGTCCGCCCGCGTTCGCGGCGCGTAACAACGCCAACCAGATCACCCCGCCGGACGGCGTCGCGCCGACCACCAACATGTACCTGTGGCAGCCGATGGCGGGCTCGTTCTACGCGCCGTGCGTCGACGGCGACTTCGACATGTCGGTGATCGCCCACGAGTACGGCCACGCGGTCACCAACCGCATGATCGCCGGCCCGAGCGCCGGGGTCAGCTCGCCGCAGGGCATGAGCGAGAGCTGGTCCGACCAGCTCGCCATGGAGTACCTGTTCGAGCACGGGTACGCCGCGCCCGGCCGGCGCGGTTTCACCATCGGCGAGTACACCACCGGGGACCCGAACGCGGGTATCCGCAACTACAACATGAGCGACAGCCCGCTCAACTACAGCTCGGTCGACTACGACTTCGTCGGCCTCCAGGTGCACGCCTCCGGCGAGTTGTGGAGCGCGACGAACGCCGACATCCGGGCTGGCATGATGCGCCGCTGGGGCAGCGGCACCCCGGCCGTGCAGAAGGCGTGCGCCACCGGCACCCGCGACGTCACCGCCTGCCCCGGTAACCGGCGTTGGATCCAGCTGGTCTTCGACTCGTTCCTGCTGATGTCGGTCAGCCAGGTCAGCATGGTCGACGCCCGGGACGCGATGCTCGCCGCCGACCGGATCCGCTTCGGCGGGGCTAACCAGGACCTGCTCTGGAACGCGTTCGCCAAGCGCGGTCTCGGCGAGACGGCGGCCAGCGTCGGCCACACCGACGCCGACCCCACGCCGGGCTTCACCTCGCCGTACGCGCGGGAGGCCGCGCTGCGGTTCCTGCCGGTCGGCGAGCGCGGGCCGGTGGCCGGCGCGCAGCTGTTCGTCGGGCGCTACCAGGCCCGGGCCGTGCCGGTGGCGGACACCGACGCGGCCACCCCGCTCACCGACCGGGTCGACCTCGTGCCCGGCACGTACGAGTTCGTGGTACGGGCGCCCGGCTACGGTCACACCCGGATCGGCCCGGTGACCGTAAAGGCGGGTCAGAGCCGGACACTGCCGGTGACGTTGCGACCCAACCTGGCCTCGGCCACCGCGGGCGCGGCGGTCAGCGGCGACGGGATCAACCTGCCGCAGATCGCCGACGAGGACGAGGCCACCAACTGGGCCGCGCTCGGCGCGCCGGTCGCCGGCCGGCAGGTCACAGTCGACCTGGCCGGTGACGTCCAGCAGGTACGCCGGGTGCAGGTGAGCGCCATGCTGCGCCCGCCGGTCGCCGGTGACGCCGACGCCGGCACCCAGAGCCGGTACTCCGCGGTGCGGCAGTTCCGGGTCCTGGCGTGCACCGCGACGGGGCCGGTGACCTGCGCCGACGCGGCGGACTTCCGGCCGGTCTACACCAGCCGGCCGGACGCGTTCCCGGCCGTCGCGCCGCGTCCCCGGGCGCCGGAGCTGATCATGCGGTCGTTCGACATCCCGCGCACCACTGCCACGCACCTGCGCGTCGAGGTGCTGACCAACCAGTGCACGGGCGCGCCGGACTACGCCGGTGAGCAGGACGACGACCCGCGGGCGGCGACCGACTGCGCCACCGCCAGCCCGCAGGCGCAGAACGTGCGGATCGCCGAGTTCCAGGCGTTCACGCGCTGACACACACGGCGGGTGCGGACGGGCGGCCGTTGTCGTCCGTCCGCACCCGCCACCGTGTGTTCACGCGCGGTTCGGATCGCCGTCGCCGGATCGGGACTGTACGGCGGGCAGGATCCCGGACAGACTGAGCATCGTTCGGCCATCAATGCTGATCGATGCGCTGTCGTCCCGTTCAAGGAGGATCCCTTGACCCCGCTCCGCGCCGCCGTCGCCCGCGTACGCCGCGCCCTCGCCGCGTCCGCCCTGGTCACCGCCGTGGCCGCCGCCGCGCTCGTCGCACCGTCCACGGTCTCCACCCGCCTCGCCGAGCCCGCTGCGGCAGCCGTCTACGGCTCCTGCACGCAGTCCCGCTGCGCCGACGCGCGCACCGCGCGATCCGGCTGGTCCGCGAAGAGCTTCCCGACCAGCCGCGGCTGGTACTCGTGGAGCGGCGGCAAGTGCAACTTCGCCGGCGGCCGGTTCTACAACTACGAGGGACAGCTGCCCACCGGCGCCACCTACTACGAGTACGACGTGTACCCGCGCGCCTGCAACGCCTCCCGGGACGCGTACCGGATCGTGGTCAACAAGAGCACCGGGGCGACCTGGTTCTCACCCGACCACTACGCCAACTTCTACCGGCTCTGAGCAGCCTCGACGCCGGCCGGGCCCGCAGTGCCCGGTCGGCGCCGTCGGGAAAGGACGGATCATGGGTACGCGGCTGCCGGCCTGGCTCGTGTACGTCGGCACTCCGTCCGAACCGGACGGTGTGCCGGTCTCCGGTACGGCCGGCCGCACCCGGGCCGGGCTGCACGAGACGCTGGCCGGTGCGCTGGAACTGCCCGACTGGTACGGCCGCAACTGGGACGCCCTCGCCGACGCGCTCGCCGACCGCCTCGACGCCGGTCCGCTGACAGTCGTCGTGACCGACGCGGCGGACCTGCTCGCCGACGAGCCGCCCGCCCAGCTCGGCACGCTGCTGGACGTGCTGGGCGCGGTCGCCGCCGGTGGCCACGAGACGCTGCGGGTGGTGCTGCACGACCACCCCGACCGCCTGCCCGCCCTGCGCGACCGCGTCGCCGCCGTGCTCGGCGGACGGCTCGCCGGCCCACCCGCGCCCGCCTGACCGGGTGCCGTTTCCCCGCCACTTCCCCGGCCTAGTGGTGGGCCGTGCGCCAGGTCGGGGAAGTGGTGGGGTCCGGTGAGTGGGGATGCGGCCACTTCGGGGAACTGGCGAGCCGGGCGCCAGGTCGGGGAAGTGGCGAGGTGAGGATGAGTGCGAGCCGGGTGGTGCGCGGGTGGCGTCAGGCGGGGTGGTCGAGGATGGCGCTGAAGCGTTCCTCGGCCAGGTCGAGCTGGGCCAGGATGTGCTGCTTGACCGGTGGTGACAGCGGTGTGTCGGGCCGGGTGACCAGGTCACGGAAGAGCGGCACCAGCGGGCGGTACTTGGCGGCGGCGCGGGCCACCTTCGGCCCGACCGTGTGGATCACGCCCACGCCGTTGTCGGTGAAGTCGGACACCTTGATCACCCGCGCCCAGGGTTCCCGTTCCAGGCTCGCCGCCACGTGCTCCCGGTACTGCTCGTCGCGGTCCCGGCCCGGGTCGTACGCCGGGTTGGTGACCGCCGCGACCAGCCGGGCGACCCGCGACCCGAACCGGCCGGACAGCGCGGCGAGTGCCGCCGAGGTCACGTCGGGCCCGGTGGCCGAAGGGTCGAGCCCGGCGAGCTCGGCGGGGTGGTCCTCGACCGCGTCGTGCAGCAGCCCGGCGACGATCACGTCCACGTCCCGCACCTGGTAGTGGTGCATCAGCCGGATCGACACCCGCAGCAGGTGGTTGAGGTACGGCTCGCGTACCCGCCGGTCGTCGCGGTGCAGGTCGGCGGCCAGGTCGAGCGCCTCGGTCAGCCGGTCGCGGGCGGTCTCGTCGAACGCCTCGATCTCCAGCCGGAACCGGGCCAGCAGGCCGGGCTCGCCGTGGATCTCGGTGATCGCGTGCATCGGCATGGTGGCGAGGTACGCGGGGAACTCCATGCGTCCCTTATAGCTGATCTTCGCTAGATCCGGTGCCCGCCGGGCCGCTCACGTCGCCGGTGAGGCGCTTGACCAGGCGTACGCAGGTGCCCTCCGGCGTGCCGACGATGGTGGCCTCGTCCATCACCCGCGCCATGATCAGCCGCCCGCGCCCCCGGTCGCCGCTGTCGTCGCCGTCGGCTGCCCGCCAGCCGCCCTGGTCGCGTACCTCGATCTCCAACCGGTCGCCGCGCAGCTCGGCCCGCAGCGTGGTGATCCCCTCCGGCGCGAAGCGGTACCCGTGCTCGATCGCGTTTGCGCACGCCTCGCCGGTGGCGATGAGGACGGTGTCGACGTCCCACTCGCTCACGCCTTGGGCGTGCAGCCAGCCGCGCAACCGTTCCCGGGTGGCGGCGAGCCGGGCCGGGTCGGCCGGTAGGTCGATGGTGAGGACCGGGCCGACGTCGCCGGATGTCCCACCCGTCACGTCCGGCCCTCCGTCCCGTGCCCGTCCCCGGGCCTGGGCGCCCACTCGCGCTCTCACCGCCTGATTCTCACCCTGTTGTCCCCGGTGGCCGCCGATTCATTCCCCCGGCGGCGATGTCCGTCAACGTGATCATCGCGCATCGGCGGCGGCGTGTCAGCCGGCGGGCCGATGACGACGCCGGGCCGGCATCCCCGCAGGGACGCCGGCCCGGTCGCCGGGTGGGCTCCGGAGCAGGTCAGAGCGGCAGTCTGCCGGCCCCGGCGAAGGCGTCCACGACGAACGGGACCAGCGGGGTCGGCAGCGGCCGGGCGGCCCGCAGCGTGGGCGCCCACCCGGCGTCGCCGCCGAGGTCCGGGTCGTGGACGGCGTTGTACGCGGCGAGCAGGTCAACCGGCCGGGGCAGGCGGTCACCCTGCCGGACCCAGCTGCCGCGCTCGGTGAGGGCGGTGCCGCCCCAGTCGTAGAGCAGGTCGGCCGGGGCGGTGTCGCCGGTGAGGGTGAAGAAGTTGTTCTCCGCGTACAGGGCGGACTGCACGCCGACGCCGATGGCGTACGCGAAGCCGGGCCCGCCGAGCCGGTAGTGGTTCTCGTGCACGTCGACCCGGCCGAACCGCACCCGGGGCAGGCGTTGCAGCGTGCCGTCGAACAGGTTGTGCCGCACGGTGACGTCGAGCCGGCCCACGTCGGGGCCGACGGTGTTCGACGAGCCGATCAGCATCACCTTGTCCCGGCCGGTGAACCGGTTCCAGGAGACGGTGACCAGGCTGGCCGTGTGCGTGACGTCCACCGAGCCGTCGTGTACCTGCCAGGGCCGGCCGAAGTAGACGGGCTGGGCGCTGTCCGGGTTGTCGCCGTCGGTGAACGTGTTGTGGTCGATCCAGACGTGCTCGCTGCGCCGCACCGAGATCTGGTCGTACTGGGAGTTCCAGTTGCCGGTGTCGCCGTCGGTGGGGGACCAGGCGGGGAAGCAGTCCCGGGCGTCGGTGAACTCGATGTTGCGCACGATCACGTTGTCCACCCGGTCGATCATCAGCGTCAGGCCGGTGAGCCGGGCGCCGCGCAAACCGATGATCGTGGTGTTGGAGCCGACGTTGATCTGGGTCTGCCGGGTCTGGGCGGCCACCGACCGCACCCGGGCGGCCTCCAGCGGCCCGCTCGGGTTCGTCCGGCCCCAGGTCGCCGGGTCGTACGCGGCCAGGTAGGCGGCCAGCGAGTACTCCGGGTCGGCCAGGTCGGCGCAGTCCAGCGGCGTGCCGTCCGGGCCTTCGAAGCCGTCGATTGTCCCGGCCACGTACACGATCTTGGCGGTGCCGTCGGCGGCGTTCGTGGCGTTGTCGCCGCCGAGCGCGGCGACCAGCTCGGCGCGGGTATGCACGACGCGTACCCGGTCCGGCGTGGCGGCCGATCCGCCGGTGGTGCCGGTGCCGGCGGCGGCCCAGCCGTCGTTCGCGGCGAGGGCCTGGCGGCCGATCAGCTCGGCGGCCCGGGACGGCTCACCGGGTGCGGCCGGTGCGGGCGCGGCGGTGGTGAGGACGAGCGCGGCGGTCAGCGCCGCGACGACTGCGGTTCGGGTACGCATGACTCGTTCCGTTCTCCTGGAGGGACATTCACTGCACTGGCAGGTCCACCACATGGGGCTTGACCGCCCACGGCACGCCCGCCTCGGACGGCAGCGCGCCGGTCTGCGCGGCGGCCCGCAGCACCGCGCCGACGCCCCGCACCATCCGCACCCGCTGCGGGCCGTCGCCCGCCTCGCCTACCAGGTCCCCGTCGAGCAGCGTCGGAACGGGTGCGTCCCGCAGCGCGTCCAGCACCGCGGTGAACGGCTCGGTACGCGCCAGCGGCGCGATCAGCGGCGTGCCGTCCGCGCGGTGGTCGAGCAGGTTCGCCAGCAGCCCCCGGCGGCCGGGCACCGGGCGCGGCGCGTCGTCGCCTGGTAGCCGCAGCCGGTCGGTCGGGTACTCCAGCAGCGCCCGTCCACGCTCGCCGGTGACGAGTACCTCCCCGGGGACGTGTTCCTCGGCGGCGAGGGTGAGCGCGGCCAGCACCGGCGGCCCGGCGTGCGGGGTCAGCCGCAGCACTGTGGTGTCGTCCACCTCGATCGGGCGGACCCGGTAGCGCTCCACAGCGATCCGGGCCGGGCGTACCGGTGCGCCGGTGACCGATTCGGCGACGGCGAGGCACTGCATGAGCGCGTGCGCGAGCGGGTTGGCGAGCGCGCCGTCCAGCGCCGGGCGGCCGTCGACGGTTCGCCGTCCGGCCCAGGGGGAGCGGGCGTAGTAGGCGTCCGGGCGTTGCCAGGCGGCGAGCGTGGCGATGCCGGTGACCGGGCCGAGCCGGCCGAGCGCGCCGGTCAGTTCGGTCAGCGCGGCCGAGCCGAGCGCCTGGAAGTTGACCTGCACGGCCCGGCCGGCGGCGTGCGCGGCCTCGGTGAGCATCAGGTGTTCGGCGAGGTCGAGCACCGGCGGCTTCTCCAGCAGCAGGTCCGCCCCGGCGGCCAGTACGTCGAGCGCGATCGGCAGGTGGGTGTGCGGTGGCGTGCAGATCACCACCACGTCCGGGCGGCACGCGGCGAGCATGTCCCGGTGGTCGGTGAGGACGGCCGCCTCCGGTGGGACGGGCGCCTCCGGTTCGGCCTCCAGCGGCCGCACGTCGACCAGCGCGACCAGGCGTGCACGCCCGGCGGCGTGCAGCTCCGCGATGGTCCGGCGGTGCCAGCGGCCGTGCCCGTTCGCCCCGATCAGCGCCACCCGCGGCGGGTCGTTGCCACTCACCGGCTAAACCCCGCCGGTCGCGGCGCGCCGCCGGTCACCGGGCGTCCGCCAGGGTCGCCCGGACGCCGTGGCGTTCCAGCGCGGTGAGCCAGCCGGTCACGTCGGCACGGAACTCGTCGTCGTCGGCCAGGTCGGCCGGGAACACCTCGCGGAGCGCGAAGACCGCGTCCACCACCCCGGCCGGGGTGTGCGCTCCGGCCGCGAGGGCGGTGCGCAGCCGGTCGGCGAGCGGGTCGTCCAGCGGCAGCGGCCGGCCGTCGTCGGCGTACCCGAGCAGGAACCGCAGCCAGGCGGCCACCACGAGCGCGCTCCACCGCGCCGATCGGCCGGCGGCCCGCAGGTCGGCGACTGTCTGCAGCACCCGCTGCGGCAGCTTCTGCGAGCCGTCCATGGCGACCTGCGTCGTCCGGTACCGGATCGCCGGGTTGCCGAACCGGGCGAGCACCTGCTCGCCGTAGCCGGCAACGTCGGCGCCGGGCGGCGGGGTGAAGCTCGGCGCGATCTCCTCGGCGAGCAGCCGCCGCAGCACCGCGTCCAGGTGCGGCAGCGTCAGCGCCTCGGCCACCGTCTCCGCGCCGGCCAGCGCACCGAGGTACGCGGTGGCGGAGTGCACGCCGTTGAGTGCCCGCAGTTTCAGCCGCTCCCACGGGCCGGCGTCGCCGGTGAGGATCGCGCCGGAGCGTTCCCAGGCCGGGCGGCCGCCGGGGAAGTCGTCCTCGATCACCCACTGCGACCACGGTTCGGCGGCGACCGCCGCCAGATCGGTCACGCCCAGCGCCCGCCGGGCGGTGTCCCGGGTCTCGTCGGTGCTGGCCGGCACGATCCGGTCGACCATGGTGCCGGGGCAGGTCACCGCCGTGAGCACCCGTTCGGCTGTCGCGTCCGGCACCCGGGCCAGCGCGAGGCACTGCTCCACCAGGCCGCGCAGGCGGCGCCCGTTCGCGGGCAGGTTGTCGCAGCTCACCAGCGCGATCGGCCCGGCGTCGGCGGCGGCGCGGGCGAGCAGCCCACGCACCAGCAGACCGGGCACGGTACGCGGGGGACGGCCGCTGGTGAGGTCGGCGGTCAGGTCCGCGTCCACTGTCAGCGCGGCGGTCACCGGATCGAGCCGGTACGCCTTCTCGGTCACCGTCAGCGTGACCACCCGGATCGCCGGGTCGGCGAGCAGGGCGGCCACCGCGTCCGGGTCGCTCGCGGCGTGCCGTACCCCGGCGAGCGCACCGACCACCCGGGTCGTCGCGGCGTCGGGGGCGAGCGTGGTGACGCTGAACAGGCAGTCCTGCGCGGCCAGGGCGTCGACCACGTCGGTGCTGCGCGGCGCGACGCCGACGATGCCCCAGTCGCCGCCGGCCGCGCCGACCGCCGCCTCGGTGTGCACGGCCTGGTGGGCGCGGTGGAACGCGCCGAGGCCGAGGTGGACGATGCCGGCCGGTACGGTGCCGGGGCGCAGCAGCGGCCGGGACTCCGGCGGCAGGTGGCGCAGCGTGGCCAGGCCGAGCCGGTCGGGGGTCAGCGCCATGCCGGGCCGTCCGGGAACCGGTACCGCGCGATCGACTCCTGGCGCATGGTGGCGCTGTAGCCGGGCGCGGTGGGCAGCAGGTAGCGCCCGCCCCGGGTGCGGACCGGGTCGGTGAAGTGCTCGTGCAGGTGGTCGACGTACTCGACCATGCGGCCGTCCAGGCTCGTGCCGACCCGCACGTGGTCGAAGATCGCGAGGTGCTGCACGTACTCGCACAGGCCCACGCCGCCGGCGTGCGGGCAGACCGGCACGCCGAACTTCGCCGCCAGCAGCAGCTCGGCGAGCACCTCGTCCACGCCGCCGACGCGGCACGCGTCGACCTGCATCACGCCGATCGCCTCGGCCTGGAGCAGCTGTTTGAAGATGACCTTGTTGGCGGCGACCTCGCCGGTGGCGACCCGGCAGCGGCCGCCGGTCAGCTCGGTCACCGCGCGGGCGATCCGGGCGTGCCCGAGCACGTCGTCGGCGTGCGTGGGCTCCTCGATCCAGTACGGGTCGACTTCGGCGAGCACGCCCATCGCGGCGATCGCCTCGTCCACGTCCCATACCTGGTTGGCGTCCATCATGAGCAGCGCGTCCGGGCCGATCTCGGCCCGGATGATCCGGGCCCGCCGCAGGTCGTCCTCGATCCGCCCGCCGACCTTCATCTTCATCGCGCGCCACCCCTGCGCGTACGCGTCGCGGGTCAGCGCGCGCACCTGCTCGTCCGGGTAGCCGAGCCAGCCCACCGACGTGGTGTACGAGGGGAACCCGTCGCGTTCCAGCGCGGCCAGCCGGTCGGCCAGGCCGTCTCGTCCCTTGTCGAGGATGGCCGCCGCCTCGTCGGGGGTGAGCGCGTCGGTGATGTGGTGGAAGTCGACTGTCGCGACCAGCTCGTCGGTGGGCATCTCGGCGAGGAGGCGCCACATCGGCTTGCCGGCGAGCTTGGCGCGCAGGTCCCAGACCGCGTTGACGAGCGCGCCGGTGGCCATGTGGATCACGCCCTTCTCCGGCCCGAGCCAGCGCAGTTGCACGTCGGCGGCCAGGGAGCGCCAGAACGCGACGGGTCCGGCGGCTATCTCGGCGACGGTGCGTCCGCGGACGTGGTGGGCGAGCGCGCGGACCGCCGCGCAGGTGATCTCGTTGCCCCGGCCGTTGGTGAACGTGAACCCGGTGCCGGTGGGCCCGCCGTCGGTGGTCAGCTCCACGTACGTGGCCGAGTAGTCGCCCCTGTTTATCGCGTCCGAGCCGTCGCCGCTGGCGGCGGTGGGGAAGCGCACGTCGTGCACCTCGACGTCGACGATCGTGGTCATGAAGGCCCACCTCCGAACTTGAAGACCTGCTTCGGCAGCCGGTACGCCAGGTCGACGATCGTCTCGGCGGCGTCGTCCGCGGTCATCCGGTGCTCGGCGACGAGGCGGGCGAGGAAACCGGCGTCGACCCGGCGGGCCACGTCGTGGCGTACCGGGATGGAGCAGAACGCGCGGGTGTCGTCGACGAACCCGGCGGTGTTGTAGAAGCCGGCCGTCTCGGTGACCGCCTCGCGGAACCGGCGCAGCACCTCGGGGGAGTCCAGGAACCACCAGGGCGCGCCGAGGCGCAGCGCCGCGTAGCCGCCGGCCAGGGGGGCGAGTTCCCGGGTGAACGTGTCCTCGTCGAGCGTGTAGAGCACCACCGTGAGCCGGGGGTCGTTGCCGTGCGCGTCGAGCAGCGGGGCGAGGCCGTGCACGTACTCGGTGGCCTGCGGCACGTCCCCGCCCACGTCGCGGCCGTGCCGGGCGTGCAGCCACCGGTTGTGGTTGCGCACCGCGCCCGGGTGCAGCTGCATGACCAGGCCGTCGTCGAGCGACATCCGGGCGAACTCCAGCAGCATGTGGGCCCGGAACGCCTCCGCGTCGGCGGCGTCGGCCAGGCCGCGCCGGCCCCTGTCGAACAGGGCCGCGGCCTGCGCCGGACTGAGATCGAGGGTACGGGCGGTCGGGTGCCCGTGGTCGGTGGAGGTGGCGCCGGCGGCGGCGAACGCCTCCCGCCGGGCCCGCAGCGCGGCCAGGTAGCCGGCGTACGTGCCGGTGTCCTCGCCGGAGAGCTCGGCGAGCCGGTCCACGTTGGCCGACCAGTTGCCGAACTCCATGTCCACCACGTCGTCGGGCCGGAACGTGGTGACCACCCGGCCGCCCGGCCCGCCCCAGCCGTCGGCGGCGAGCTTGGCGTGCCGGCCCAGGTCGTCCAGCGGCGACTCGGTGGTGGCGAGCACCTCGATGCCGAAGCGTTCGAACAGCGCCCGGGGCCGGAACCCCGGTTCGGCCAGGCGCGCGGCGAGCGCGTCGTAGACGGTGTCGGCGGTGTCCGGGCTCAGCGGCGTGTCGACGCCGAACACGTTCCGGAACGTCTGCTCCAGCCACAGTCGCGACGGGGTGCCGCGGAACAGGTGCCAGTGCGCGGCGAAGCGCCGCCAGATGGTCCGCCCGTCGGTCTCCACCGGGCTGCCGTCCACGCTCGGCACACCCAGGTCGGCCGGGGGTACGCCCTGGCTGAGCAGCATCCGGGTCAGGTAGTGGTCGGGTACGACGAGCAGCCGGGCCGGGTCGGGGAAGGGCTGGTCCTCGGCCAGCAGCCCGGGGTCGACGTGCCCGTGCGGGGAGATGAGCGGCTGCTCGGCGGCGAGCGCGTACAGCTCTCGGGCCAGGGCGCGCAGGCCGGGCTCGGCGGGCAGCAGCAGATCGCTGGGGGAGATGATCGGCACGGGTGCGGGCTCCTCGGTCAGGGCAGGGTGAGCAGGTCGGCGACCCGGACGGGTGCGCCGGTCTCCAGCGAGCGGTTGGCGGCCAGGCCGGTGAGCAGGGCGAGCGCGCCGTCCCGGGCGGTGGCGGCCCGGCCGAGCGGGTCGGGTTCGCCGCCGAGCAGCACCCGGGTCATCCGGGCATCAGCGCCGCCGTGCCCGCGCCGGGTCCAGCCCTCGACCGGGATCTCCTGCGGCGGCGCCCAGAACGGGCGCAGCGTGAGCCGGGCCGTGCCCTGCTCCACCGCCGCCTCGTCGCCGTGCAGCGCAGCGCCCTTGAGCGCACCGGCGACGGACGGGCTGACGTGGTCGCTCTCGGTCACCTCCAGTTCGAGACGGCCCCGGCTGCCGTTGACCATGACCCGGTAGCCCTCCCAGGGGGCGTACGCGGTCAGGTGGTAGGTCATGGTCGCGCCGGTGTCGTAGCGGGCCAGCACCGCGAGGTCGTCCTCGATGGTCACGCCGGGGGCGAACACGTTGCGGTCGCGGTGGTAGCCGTCCTCGGCCTCGGCGTCGAGGTACAGCTCGCGCAGGCGCGGGTGGTCGGCCAGGCGCAGCGCGAACGGGTCCCCGTCGGCGGCAGGGGAGCCGTGCGCCCGGTCGTAGTCGCGGGCGTAGCCGTGCCGGCGGCCGTCCGCGCCGTAGAAGAACAACCGGCCGTACGCGTGCACCTCGACCGGGCGGGCGTCCAGCCACCAGTTGACCAGGTCGAAGTGGTGGCCGGACTTGTGCACGAGCAGCCCGCCGGAGACGGACTTGTCCCGGTGCCAGCGGCGGAAGTAGTCGGCGCCGTGGCGCACGTCGAGCAGCCACTCGAAGTGCACCGACCCGATCTCGCCCACCGCGCCGTCGGCGAGCAGCCGGCGGACCTGTTCGTGCAGCGGGTTGTAGCGGTAGTTGAACGCGACGGTGACGCGCCGGCCGGTCTCGGCGACCGCGTCGAGGATGCGGCGGCACCGTTGCGCGTCCACGGTCATCGGCTTCTCGACGACCACGTCGCAGCCGGCCCGCAGCGCCGCCGTCACGTACTCGTCGTGGGTGGCGTCCACGCTGGTCACCAGCACCACGTCGACCCGCTCCTTGGCGAGCATGGCGGCGAAGTCACCGGCGGCGTACGTGGGCACCGGCGGGTGGCCCAGCTCGGCCAGCCAGCGGTTGTGGGCGTCCATCCGGGTGTGGTTGACGTCGGCGAGCGCCACCAGTTCGGCGGTGTCGGCGTGGTCGAGCGCGAGGGCACTGACGAACATCTCGGCGCGTGCCCCGGCACCCACCAGGGCGTGGCGGACCCGTTCCCGGGCCGGTGGTGACATGACGTCGGCCTCCCCGCCAGTCGGCTGCAAAGGTTTGCAGCCGAAGAAACCATGACTGTGGATGCGTCGTCAACGGTTGCCGCCCAAGCCGCCCTATCCATCCGTATTGATGGGCATTCATGCACGTGGCGGGAACGTCTGCGCAATCGAGCTGCAACAATGGACCGTTGACACGGGCGCAACCGTTTGCATTAATGGGCGGCACCCGTGACGCCCACCACATCGGACGAGGGAGCCCGCCGTGCCAGCCACCATCCGGGACGTCGCCCGCGCCTCCGGTGTGCACATCTCCACCGTCTCCCGGACGTTCTCGGCCCCGCACCTGGTCAACCCGGAGACCCGGGTCCGGGTGCTGGCCTGCGCGGAGGACCTCGGCTACCGGCCCAACCGGGCGGCCCGGGCCCTCATCACCGGCCGTACGCACAACATCGGCCTGATCGTGGCCGACATCGCCAACCCGTTCTTCCCGCCGCTGATCAAGGCGGCGGAGGGGCAGGCCCGGCACCGCGACTACCACGTGTTCGTGGCCGACACCAACGAGGACCCGGTCGCCGAGGAGGATCTGGTCCACGCCCTGGCCAAGCAGGTCGACGGCGTGCTGCTGTGCAGCCCCCGGATGAGCAACAGCCTGATCGAGCAGGTCAGCCGCGAGGTCCCGGTGGTGGTGATAAACCGCCAGGTCGCCGGCCTGCCCTGCGTGATGATGGACGTCGGGCAGGGCGCCCGGGCCGCGATCGAGCACCTGCTCGGGCTCGGTCACCGCCGGATCGCGTTGCTCGGCGGCCCGCGCGGCTCCTGGACCGCCCGGGAGATGCGCCGCGCCGCGACCGCCGCCGCCCGGGGCGGGGGAGCGGAACTGACGGTCCTCGGACCCAACCAGCCCACCGAGACCGGCGGCGGCGCGCTCGCCGAACAGGTACGCCGCAGCAGCGTCACCGCCGTGCTCGCCTACAACGACCTGATGGCGATCGGCCTGATCGAGGGGCTGGACGCGATCGGGGCGCGGGTGCCGCACGACGTGAGCGTCGTCGGCGTCGACGACATCGCGCTGAGCCGGCTCACCCGCCCCAAGTTGACGACGGTGGCCACGCCGACCGCGGCCGCCGGCCGGACGGCCGTCGACATGCTGCTGCAACTCGACTCCGACGCGCCGCGTGGCGCCCGGGGCCGGGGCGCGGCGGCCGGCGACCGTCGCACCACCGCACAGGTAATGCTCCAGACCGAACTGGTCGTCCGCGACTCGACCGGGCCCGTCCCCGCGCCCGGCCGGGACGGCACCGGAGCCTGAGCAGGTGGCCCGGGCCCGCACAGCACTGCGGACCCGGGCGGCCCGTGGACGGCCGCCGGTGACGTCGTCGCCTCCCACAGCCGAGGAGTGAGCGCAGATGCACCCCGCAACGTCCCCCACCGCCGGCGTACCCGCCGGGCGGGATCACCGTACCCCCCTGACCCGACGCCGACTCGTGCGCGGCCTGGCCGCCGTCGCGCTCGCCGTGCCGCTCGCCCTGGGCGCGGCCGGCTGCGGCGACGACGACGCCGGCGGCGACGGCGGCCCGGTCAAACTCTCCGTCTTCTGGTGGGGCGGTGAGGCCCGGGCGAAGCTCACCGAGGACGCCCTGGCCCTCTACACCAAGAAGCACCCCGAGGTGACGTTCGAGAAGACCTGGCAGGCCAACCAGGGCTACTTCGACAAGCTCGCCACGCTGACCGCCGGCGGCAACCCGCCGGACCTGTTCCAGATCGACGACAACTACCTGGCCGAGTACGCCGGCCGCAGCACCACGCTCGACCTGGGCAGCTACCGCGACTCCGGCAAGCTCGACGTGTCGAAGTTCCCCAAGAGCCTGCTGGAGTACGGCGTGGTCGACGGCAAGCTCGCCGGGGTGGCCGCCGGGGAGAACACCCAGGGCCTGGTCTACAACAAGACGCTGCTCACCAAGAACGGGCTGCCCGAGCCGACCACCGGGATGAGCTGGGAGGAGCACATCGCCTGGGCCGAGCAGGTGGCGAAGAAGACGAAGGTTCCCGGCACCCAGGACCCGAGCGCCGACTACAAGGCGCTCTGGGTGTGGCTGCGCCAGCAGGGCAAGGACCTGTACCAGGGCAAGGAGCTCGGCTTCACCGCCGAGGACGTGACGAAGTGGTTCGAGCTGTGGAAGGGCGCGCGGGACCGGGGCGCCACCCCGACGCCGGACGTCATCCACGAGGGCAACTCCAGCGACATCACCAAGCAACTCGTGGTCACCGGCAAGTCGGCCACCTCCTGGGTCTGGGTCAACCAGATGCCGGACCTGAAGAAGAACACGAAGGACGAACTGGGCGTGATCGCCTACCCGGGTGACCCGAGCGCCCAGTGGGCTCGGGCCTCGATGTACTGGTCGGTGTTCAAGGGCAGCAAGCACAAGGACGTCGCCGTCGACGTGATCAACTTCCTCAACAACGACCCGGAGGCGGTGGCGCTGCTCGGCACCGACCGCGGTCTGCCGTCGAACATGGACCTGCGCGCCAAGGTCAGCGAGACCGCCACCGACCCGGCCATGAAGCAGTCCATCCAGGTCGAGTCCGACCTGGCGCAGAAGTTCGGCGCCTCGCCCCAGGTGCCGATCAAGGGCCACAGCAAGGTCAAGTCCGAGCTCGTGAAGGCCGCCGAGAACGCCCAGTACGGCCGCGCCACCCCGGCCCAGGCGGCGGAGCAGTTCGTCACCGCCTGCAAGTCCGCGATCGCCTGACCCCACGAAAGGACCGGTCCCGTGGCTCTCACCACGGCGCCCGGCCGGACCCCGCGCACCGGACCGGCCGGCCCTCGCCCCACGCGGCGTCGGGCCGGCCGGGCCCGGCTCGGCGAGGGCCTGGCGGGGTACGTCTTCCTCTCGCCCTGGCTCATCGGACTGATGGGCGTCACGGCGATCCCGATGCTGCTGTCGCTCTGGCTGAGCTTCACCGACTACGACATCCTCACCCCGCTGTCCGAGGTGCGGTGGGTGGGGCTGGCCAACTACGAGCGGATGTTCACCGCCGACCCGTCGTACTGGCACGCGGTGCGGGTCACGCTGACGTTCGCGCTGGTCGCCGTACCGCTGAAGCTGGCCGCCGCCCTCGGCGTGGCGCTACTGCTCAACCGGGCCTGGCGCGGCGTCGGGCTGTTCCGCAGCCTGTTCTACCTGCCGTCGCTGCTCGGCGGCAGTGTCGCGCTGGCCATCGTCTGGGTAAACATGTTCAACCGGGACGGCGCGTTCAACTCGTTCCTCGCCCTGTTCGGCGTCGAGGGGCTGCCCTGGGTCAGCGACCCGGACTGGGCGCTGGAGACACTGATGGTGCTGGCGATCTGGCAGTTCGGCGCGCCGATGGTGATCTTCCTGGCCGGGCTCAAGCAGGTGCCCACCGAGCTGTACGAGGCGGCGGCCGTGGACGGCGCCGGGGCGTGGCGGCGCTTCCGCGCGGTAACCCTGCCCATGCTCTCCCCGGTGATCTTCTTCAACCTGGTGCTGGAGACCATCAACGGCTTCCAGGGCTTCACCGCCGCGTTCGTGCTCAGCAACGGCACCGGCGGCCCTGTCGACTCCACCCTGATGTACACGCTGAAGCTCTACATCTCCGGCTTCACCGACCTGGAGATGGGCTACGCGTCGGCGATGGCGTGGGTGTTCCTGGTGGCGATCGGCGTGATCACCGCCGTCTTCTTCAGCACCGGCCGGTTCTGGGTGCACTACTCGGACGGAGACGACTCATGACCGCGCTCACTGTCGCTCGCCGCCGGCCGGGCAGCGGCCGGAACGTCCTGCGGCTCGTCGTGCTCGTGGTGATCGTCGCGGTGGTGCTCTACCCGCTGTTCTGGATGCTCGGCACGTCGGTCAAGTCGCAGGCCGAGATCGTCAACAACGTCGGCCTGCTGCCGGAGGAGTTCACCCCGGGCAACTACCTCGACGGCTGGACCAACTTCGACATCAGCTTCGGCCGGTTCTTCCTCAACAGCGCAGTGGTCAGCGCACTCACCGTCGTCGGCAACGCGCTGTCCTGCCTGCTCGCCGCGTACGCGCTGGGCCGGCTGCGGTTCCGGCTGCGCAAGCTGTGGTTCACCGTGATGATCGGGACGCTGCTGCTACCAGGGCACGTGCTGATCGTGCCGCAGTACATCCTGTTCCGCAGCCTCGGCCTGGTCGGCGGCGACTGGCCGTACCTGCCGCTGCTGGTGCCGCAGTTCCTGGCCACCGAGGCGTTCTTCGTCTTCCTCATGGTGCAGTTCATGCGCGGTATCCCGCGCGAGCTGGACGAGGCGGCCACCATCGACGGCGCGTCCCCGTACGGCGTGTTCCGGCACGTCATCCTGCCGCTGAGCCGCCCGGCGCTGGTCACCACGGCGATCTTCTCGTTCATCTGGACCTGGAACGACTTCTTCCGCCAACTGGTGTTCCTGTCCAGCCTGGAGGACTACACGGTCCCGGTGGCGCTGACCCTGTTCATCGACTCGACGAGCCAGAGCGCCGTCGGCCCGATGTTCGCCATGTCGGTGCTGTCGCTGCTGCCGGTGTTCCTGTTCTTCCTCGCCTTCCAGCGGATGCTCGTCGAGGGCATCAACACCAGCGGGCTGAAGGGATGACCGCCGTGCCTGTACCCACCGACGCCGTATCCGCCCACCCCGCGCCGGCCCGTGCCGACTGGCGGGACACGCTGCGCGAGGCGACCGACCTGGCGCTGCTCGGCTTCGCCGTGGCCCTCGCCGCGCTGCCGGTGCTCACGCTCGCCCCGGCGGTCGCCACCGCCAGTGCCGCGCTGCACGACAGGTCGGTCACCGGCGCCTGGCCCGACGCGCGGACCAGCCTGACCCGGTTCGGCCGCGCGCTGCCCGCCGGGCTGGCGGTGAGCGCCGTCGCCCTGGCCGCCGCCGCGCTGCTCGCCGCCGACCTGTCCGCGCTCACCACCGGCCGGGTACCAGGCGGCGGGCCCGCGCTCGCGCTCACCGCCGTCGTGGTGGCGGTCCTGCTCGGGTACGCGGGCCTGGTCGCCGTCGCCGTCGGGCGCACCGGCGGCCGGGGCTGGCGGACGGCCGCCCGTGAGGTGTCCCGCACCTGCCCGCAGCGCCCCGGCGTGTGGGCCGCCGCCTCCGGCGTCTGCGCGCTCGCCGTGGTGCTGGGTGTGCTGGTCACGCCGGTCGCGGTACCGATCCTCGGCGGGTACACCCTCGCGGCGCTGCACGCGCTCGACGCCCGCCGCCCGGTCCCCGCCCCGGAGCCGTCGTGACCGCCGAACCCCGGCTGGTAGTGGGCGGCGTCGAGGTGGCCCGGTACCTGGTCCGGCCGGACCTGGATCCCCGCCACGGCCCTCGGCCGTACCTGCATCCGGTGCGCACCCGGGCCGGCACCCCGGTCACCGACGCGCTCCCGGCCGACCACGTCTGGCACCTCGGGGCGTCACTTGCGGTGCAGGACGTGGACGGCGTCAACCTGTGGGGCGGCCGGACGTACGTGCGCGGCACCGGCTACACCTGGCGCGACGACCACGGCGTCATCGCGCACACCGGCTGGCGGGAGCGGGCCGCCGACCGGCTCGACCACGATCTGGAGTGGCGGGACCGGCACGGCCGGGTGCTGCTGCGCGAGCACCGGCGGATCACCGCCGCGCCGGCCGGGGAGGACGCGTGGTGGCTGGACCTGTCCGCCACGCTCACCTCCGCCACCGGCGCCGACGTGCACCTGGGCAGCCCGGCCACGAACGGCCGCCCGGGCGGCGCCGGTTACGGCGGCTTCTTCTGGCGTGCCGTGGCCGACGACGAACCGCGCGTCCGCACCGCCGACGCCATCGGTGAGGGCGACGTGAACGGCTCGGCCGCGCCCTGGCTGGCGTTGTCGGCCACCGCTCCCGGTGGTGGCGCGTACACGCTGGTGTTCACCGGTCTGGGGCCTGGTGACAGGTGGTTCGTACGCACCGCCATGTACCCGGGCGTCTGCGTCGCGTACGCGTTCGACGCCCCGGCGGTGGTCGCGGCCGGGCAGCTGCGGCACAACCGGCACCGCGTGCTCGTCGCCGACGGCGACCTCGACCCGGCCGACGTGTCGGCCCGCCTGGGAGTGACGCCATGAGCCCGACGGGCGGGCCGGAGGTGGTGTGCGTGGGCGAGACGATGGTGGTTCTCGCCCCTGACGACGGCGGGTCGCTGGAGCGCGTGGCGCGGCTCAGGGTGGGCGTGGGCGGCGCGGAGTCAAACGTGGCGGCCGGGCTGGCCCGGCTCGGGCACCGCGCGGCGTGGGTCAGCCGGGTCGGCGACGACCCGTTCGGGCGGCGGGTGGTGGCCGATGTCGCCGCCGCGGGCGTGGACGTCAGCCTGGTCACAGTGGATCCGGACGCGCCGACGGGGCTCTACCTGAAGGATCCGGGGCCGGACGGCACCCGCGTGCACTACCACCGCGCCGGGTCGGCCGCGAGCCGCCTCGGCACCGCCGACCTCGCGTGTCCCGGGCTGGCCGGGGCACGCCTGCTGCACCTGTCCGGGATCACCGCCGCGCTCTCCGGCACCTGCCGTGACCTGCTCGTGTCAGCGCTGGACGGGCGCGCGCTGCCCGGCGCCCGGGTCAGCTTCGACGTGAACCACCGCCCGGCGCTCTGGCCCGCCGACCGGGCCGGACCGGTCCTGCGTGACCTGGCCGACCGCGCCGACGTGGTGCTGGTCGGGCGGGACGAGGCGGCAGTGCTCTGGTCGGCGGGCGATCCGGCCGCCGTCCGTGCGCTGCTGCCGGGCCCGGAACTGGTGGTGGTGAAGGACGGGCCGGTCGGCGCGACGGCGCTGCCGCGTACCGGGCCGGCGGTGGTCGTGCCGGCGCTGCCGGTGGACGTGGTGGAGCCGGTCGGCGCGGGTGACGCGTTCGCCGCCGGGTTCCTCTCCGGGCTGCTGCGCGACCTCGACCTGCGAGCCTGCCTGCGGCTGGGGCACCTGACCGCCGCGCCGGTGCTGGCCGTGCCGGGCGACACCGCGCCGCCACCGGACGCGGAGACGATCGCGCGGGCACTGGCGCTGCCGGACGAGGCGTGGCCCGAGGATGCGCGAGCGCCGGTCAGGGGAGGGAGCGACAGATGAGCGGGCACGACTTCGAGGCCCTGTTCGGCGACGCGCGGGTGATGGTGATCCTGCGCGACCTGCCCGCCGACGAGACGGTCCGGCTGGCGGAACTGGCCTGGGATCTCGGTATCGCCGTGGTGGAGGTGCCCATCCGTACCCCGGACGCGGTGCCGGCGCTGCGCGCCGCCGTGACGGCCGGGCGGCGGCGGGACCGGATCGTGGGCGCGGGTACTGTGCGTACCCCGGCGCAGGTGCACGACGCGGTGGCCGCCGGGGCGGCGTTCACAGTGGCGCCCGGCCTGGACCTGGCGGTGGCCGACGCGGCGGCCGGTCTCGGCGTGCCGCATCTGCCCGGTGTGGCCACGCCGACCGAGGCGCAGCGCGCCCTCGACCACGGCCTGGTGTGGCTCAAGGCGTTCCCGGCGGTCAGCCTCGGCCCGGCCTGGTTCCGGGCGGTGGCCGGGCCGCTGCCGGAGGCCCGCTTCGTGGCCACCGGCGGCGTCGACGCCGGCAACGCGGGTGACTTCCTCGCCGCCGGGGCGCGCGTGGTGGCCGTCGGGTCGGCACTCACCGACCCCGAGCAGCTGCCACGCCTGGCCACGCTCGCCGCCGGCGGCGCGGTCAGGTGACGGTACGGCCGGACGTGGTGGCGGTGGTCCGGATCGCCTTCACGATCGCCGGGATCGACCCGATCAGCAGCACCAGCGCCCAGATCAGCGCCACCACGGCGAACACCACGGCGCCAACGTCGTCCAGGATGCTGACCAGGATCACCGGCACCAGGCCGTGCAGGAACTGCAGCACCACTGTGCACAGCAGCGTGGTCAGCGCCAGCGCGACGAGGCCCTTGTTGCGCAGGAACCGGGGCTGGGCGGCGAGCAGCAGCGCGACCCAGACCAGTTTGAGCAGCAGCGTCAGCCCGAGCAGCACCGCCGCGTCGTCGACCGGGAAGAACCCCCACACCGCGAGGTACGCCAGCGTGCCGAACGGCGGGGCCAGGAACAGCGAGACCATCACCGTCAGCTCGACGAACGCGACGATCAGCAGGACCAGCGACACCAGCAGCAGCACGATCGAGAAGACGAGCGTGGCCACGCCCTGCACCCGGCCCTGCATCCGGTCCGGCAGCACCAGGCTCAGGCAGAACAGTCCGGTCGTCCAGAGCGCCACCACGTCGATCAGCGCCAGGTAGCCGATGCCCCGGCCGGACGGCTCGGACACCGCGCCGACGTCGCCCAGCTCGACGCCGAGCCGGCCGGCGTTGTCCCGCAGCGCGCCGCTCGCGTCGCCACCGCCGGTCAGGGCCGCCGCGCCCAGCTCCACGCCGACCACGAGCGCCACCGCGAGCAGGGCCAGCAGCAGGAACGGCTTGCGCAACTCACCCATGCCGCGTCTCCGTCCCGGTCAGGACCGGGCCAGCGTGACCGAACATCCGCCACCTCCCGGACACCGCAGGAGCACCTCGGTCTCCCGGTCCACAGCAACCTTCGCCACCGCCGGGCCGTCCGCGTCCGGGGCGACCTCGTCGGTGACCGTGACGTCCGCGTCGCCGGGTGCGCGGGCTGTCACCTCGAACGGCGTCGCCCCGCGCAGCACGAGCGTGCGCAGCGCGCCCGGGTCGGCCACCCGCAGCCGGCACACGGTGCCGAAGGCGAGCGTCACCCCGTCGGCGGTGGTGGCCGGCTGGGCGGCCGGCGGCAGGCAGGTCACGGCCACCGTCGCCGGGTCCACGGTCCCGGATCCGCGTCCCAGCCGGGCCAGCGCGCCCGGCCCGGCCGCCGGGTCGCCCCTGTCGCCGGAGCGCCCGGCCACCGCCACCACGTACAGCGCCACCAGCAGCACGGCCACCGCCACCAGCAGCACCTTCTGCTTCGTACTCATGGCCGGACGACGGGCGTGAAGCGGATCTCGTCCACCCCGGCGAAGTACCTGTCGGTGCCCTGGGTCTTGCTCACCGCCACGAGCGTCAGCTTGTGCGGCCCGCGGGTCAGCTCCACCGTGCCCACGTCCACCTCGTCGGTGCGGACCACCGTCGGGCTGAACCCGAAGAACGTGTCGCCGACCTGCCGGCCGTCGACCAGCCAGATCGTGTTCGCGTAGTCGAACGAGGTGGTGCGCACTGTGGAGAACCGCCAGGTGCCGTCGGACGGCACGTCCACCTGCACCGTCACCCGGTCGCCCACGCCCCGGCCCAGGAAGAACAGCTGCGCGTCGCCGGACCACACCACGTCGCAGCAGTTCTCCTGCGCCACCACCTCCGCCTTCGCGCCGGTGGTGGACTGCACCGCGGCACCGGAGACGAGTGTCTCCGCCTCCACCGTCACCGCGTCCGCGCGCGGCGGGGCCGGGGTGTCCGGGCCGCGGGTCACCAGCCAGGCCACCACCCCGCCCACGACCAGCACCAGCGCCGCGGCGGCGGCGATCCACGGCCACGGCGCGCGCTTCGGAGGTACGACGGCCCGCACGTCGTACGTGACCCGGCCGCTGGAGCGGGAACTCTCCTCCGGTGCGGTGTTGGCCGAGTACGCGAACCCGGTCATGTCGTAGCGCCGGGGCGGCGTGCCGGGCGGCACGGCGAGGCGTACCAGGAACGACACCGAGCCCTGCCCGGGCACCACCCGCTGCGGCTCGGCCACGGTGAACCAGGCCCGCTGGCTGCCCTCGCCGGGCGCGACGTCGAAGACGACGGTGTCCGGCGCGGTACCCGGGTTCGACACGGTGAACGTCAGCTCACCGCTGTTGCGGGCGTCCACTGTGAACTGTTCGGCGGCGGCGACGACTGTCCATTCGGTGGTCATGACGGCTCCTCGGGCGGATCGTGGGGCGGGGGTGCGGGTACGTGCGCCCGGCCGACCGCGCGTACCGTCGCGACCCCGGCGGCGGGCTCGGGGGCGTCCGGCTCGGGCGGCACCGGGTCGGACGGCGACGCTTCGGACGGCCCTGTGCCGGACGGGCCTGGCTCGGCCGGCGTCGGGTCGGAGGGCCGGTCGGCCGGGGCGGCGACGACCTCGACGGTGACCGCCGCCGGTTTCTCCGCCTCGACGATGCGGGTGACCAGTGCCAGCCGGTCGGCGGCGGCCGGCGGCACCCGCACCACCAGGTGGAACGGCCGCTCCGGCGGCTCGTCCAGCACGAAGCCGGTCACGCCGGTGGCCAGCTCCAGCGCGGTCCGCATCCCGTACGGGGTGCCGCGCCACCGGGCCAGCAGCGCGCCGTGCGCCACCAGGTCCCGCAGCCGGCCCACCGGCAACGGCAGCGGCGCGTCGGCGCGGGGCGCGGCGACGACGTGGTCCATCGCCACCCAGCGGGTCAGGTACGCCACGAACCCGTCCGGCGTCCGGTACGGCCCGAACAGCGCGTCGACGTCGGCGAGCACCGCCTCGTCCGGGGCGTGCAGCGCCTCCATCACGTCCAGCAGCGCGCCCAGCACGCTGCCCGGGCCGGCGGCCCGCTGGTACGCGGCCGGCAGCAGCCGCTCAATCGCCGCTCGGCGCATCCTGCCGCACCACCTCGATGTCGTGCTCGCCGGAGCAGAGCAGCCAGGTGCCGGGGACGGTGACCACGTCGGTGGTGGCCTGGTTGGCGCTGGGCGTCCAGTCCTCGCCGTCGCCGCTGCGGAACACGCCGCGCTCGCCGCCGGCGAGCACCAGCCGCCCGGTGCCGGAGGTGCCGGTGGGCGCGGTGGCGGCGATGGCGTCGACCGGGACGAACCGGGTCCGGTCCCGCAGCGGCAGGCCGCAGTTGACCATGACGGGCGACCACTGCGGCTGCCCGGCGAGCGTGTCGAGCCGGACCACGCCGCCGCTCTGCGTCGCGGCCAGCGCGAGCGGGCCGCTGAACGTCAGGTCCCGGCAGGTGCCGCCGATCCAGCCTGATGCCATCGACTGCCACTTCACGTCCGACTCGAACAGCCGGGTGCGGTGGCAGCCCTGGCCGGGTTTCTTCGGGTCCGGTTCGCCCGCTCCGCACCACAGCAGCGTGGCCGGGCCGTCGTACTGCACGGCGAGAACCCGGTTGTCCACGTTGGCGAGGCCGACGTGGGCGAACGTGCCGGGCCGTCCGGCAGCGGTGGACAGGTAGACCCCGAATCCGGCCTGCGCGGCCACCGCCACCCCTGGTGCGCCGCGCTCGGAGACGAACGCGCGGACCGCGTAGAAGCCCCGGTCGGCGTCGGCCGGGTCGACAAGGATCTGCAGCGGCACCGCGCCTGGTAGCAGCGGCACCTCGTACAGGCCGGTGTCGGTGGCCAGCAGCAGCGCACCGGTGCCGTCCCGGTCGATCCAGGCCAGGTCGCGGACGCCGGAGTCGAGGTCGGTCAGCAGCGTCCACGTCTCGCCCAGGTCGGTGCTCAGCCGGACCCGGGAGCCACCGGCGTCGCGGGTGGTCACCACCGCCACCGAACCGGCCCGGGGGACCACGCCGGGGCGTACCGGGGCGGGCGCGGGGACCACCCGCACAACCGTCTCGTCGTCGAACCGGCCGGCCGGTTCCCAGCCGGCCCCGGCGTTCGTGGAGCGGAACAGCACCGGGCCGCCGCCGGCGTACCAGGTGTCGGCCTGGTACTGGTCCACCGCCACGGTGCGCACCTGCGCGTCGGGCGCCTCGTCGACGACGAACCGCACCGACTCGACGTAGCGCACGCCGGGCTCGGCGTGCTCCAGCATCCGGTACACGTTTGAGGCACGCAGCGGCTCGCCGAACGCCCAGCCGGCCGGGTTCAGCGGCGTCGGCAGCGGGCTGAGCGTCTGGTGCAGCCGGTCGTGGATGCGGCGGCGCACCGCGTCCACGTCCTCCTCGCGGCGCACCACCACCCGCGCCTGGATGGACACCGCCTTGTACCGGGCCCAGCCCGCCCGCACCGCCGTACCGAGGGCGCGGCGCCGCTCCAGGTCGGCCTCGACCCGGCGGCGGGCCTCCTCCACCTCGTGCTCGCGCAGCACCGCCACCGGCAGCCGCCCGCCGGGGCGGGCCGCGTCCGGCACGGACGGCACCAGCACCACCTCGACCTCGCCGGGCCGGGCGAAGCTGTAGACGGAGGCCCTGGTGAACGCTCGCGCCCGCGCCACCGCGCCGGAGCCGGTGGCGAGGATCTCGAAATCCCGGGCGGTCACCGCGCGCTGCTGGGCGAAGAACTCGTACGGCCCGCGCGCCAGCACCGACTCCAGCGACTCCAGGTCCCGGCCGCCGGTGGCCGGCTCCGGGTTGTCCACCTTCACCCCCGGCAGCGGATCACGCAGGCTGGTCAGCACGCCCGCCGCCACGTTGCCGGCCGGCCCGCCGCCGCAGCGGTACCAGAGCCGCACCTGCCGCCCGGCCGGCGGCACCGCCGCCACCGTGGTCGCCCCGGCCGCCCCCTCGACGGCCGGGGCGCCACCGTCCGGGCGCAGGTCCAGCGCCGGGGCGAACGTGACCACCCCGGAGGCCCGGTCCACCAGGTAGACCTTCGCCTGCGCCCCGGCACCGGCGAAGCTGTCCACCGGCCGCCAGATCTCGTACGTGCGCCCCTCGTGCTCCCGGGCCGCGGCGCCCAGCTCCACCGAACCGGCCGGCACCTCCACGCCGAGCAGCAGATCGAGCGCCTCGGTGGTACGGGTCAGCGGCGCGCGGGCGGCCCGGAACACCTGACCGGGCTGCCCGGTGCCGGTGCCGAGCAGCTCCGCCTCGACCGGCTCGCAGTGGTGCACACGTACCGTCGCAGTGGTCTCCCCGGCGGGCAGCACCGCCGGTTCGGTGGTCACGAAGACGACCGGCCGGGGGTCCGCCCCGCGGGCCGCGGCGACGCGGGTGCCGGCCGGCACCCGCACCGGGCCGCGGTCCGGGCCGGTGCGGGTCAGGCGCACGTCCGCCCAGGCCGCCGCCGGCGGGTGCCGGGTGACGCCGAGCAGGTTCAGGAACGCGACGTACGCCTTCTCCGGCAACTGGTTCAGCCGGTAGATCATCACCTCGGTCAGGTAGGCGAACGCCTCCACCAGCGCCATGCCCGGGTCGTGCGCGGACAGGTCGGTCCAGTCCGGGCAGGACCGGGCGATGCGTTCCCGCGCCTCGGTGACCAGGTCGAGGAAGGCGCGGTCGTCCAGGTGCGGCACCGGCAGCGTCATGGCGTGCCCTCCTCGTCTCCGGTCTCCTCGTCGGCGGGCAGCAGGTCCACGGAGAACACCAGGTGGCCGGGAGAGAGGCTGGCCCGCACCCGGTAGTCCAGCCGGATCACCAGGCGCCACCTGTCGTCCGGGTCGGGACCGGCGTCCACGTCGAGCACCTCGACCCGCGGCTCCCAGCGCCGGATCGCCTGCCGCACGTAGTGGATCGCCAACCCGGCGGTGGTGTCGTCGTTCGGCGCGAAGACGAGCCGGTGCAGCCGCGACCCGTACCCGGGGCGCATCAGCCGTTCCCCGGGTGTGGTGGACAGCAGCAGGTGCAGCGCCTGGCGTACCGTCTCGTCGCCGTCGGTCATGGCGAGCGAGCCTGCGGCGGTGAGCGCGAGACCACCGGCGCGGCCGGCGTCGAAGCCGGCGCCGACGAAGCGGAAGGCCCTCATGCGTCCGCACCCAGGAAACCCTGCCGCACGTCGCGGACCTGGTGGTGCACGGTGCCCGGCGGGGTGCCGTCGGTCAGGCCGTCCAGGTGCGACAGCACCACCGGCTGCCGGTCCACCCGCACCCACGTGCTGTAACCCACAGTGACGGCCAGCGTGTGCAGGCAGGGTTTGATCGTCGGGCCGTAGTTGGGGCAGGCGGTGATGTCGCGCCCCTCCGGGTCGGGGCGGATCAGCACCGGCACGGCCTGGACCGTCACCCACCGCTGGGACGGGCGGTTGGTCACCCGCCCGTCGTGTCCGCAGGTGATCAGCGAGTCGCGGTGGATCCAGCGCATCAGCCACCTCCGGCGGAACGGGCGAGGGTACGGGCCTGCGCGGCGGCGGTCTCGGCGTCCTCGGCCGCCGGGGCGTGCAGGAAGTCGACGGTGCGGCCGCGCACCACGACGGCCCGGCCGGGCGCGGAGAGCACCAGGTCACCGGCGGCGTGCACGGTGGTCAGCTCGGGACGCAGCTCGACGAAGCTGCCCGCGTCGGTGGCCAGGCGCAGCGTCCGCCCGTCGTCGTCGATCACGATGGACTGCCCGGTGCCGGTCCGCATCGACCAGCGGCGTGAGCGTCCGGAGACGATCCCGGTGTCGTACGGCTCGACCGCGCCGAACAGCGAGCCGAGCACCACGCCCGAGGCCGGCTCGCCGCCGGGCAGCGCCACCAGCACGGTGTCGTCCGGGTCGGGCAGCGCGACGATGCCCTTGCCCCGGCCCGCGCCCGGGCAGAGCACCGCGAGCCAGCCGGCGTCCAGATCGCCGTACGCCGGGAGCGTCACCCGGGCCCGCCCCAGCCCGTCCGGGTCGTCGATGTCGGTGACGGTGCCGAGCGTGACAGTGGCCGCCAGGGGCGCGGCCGACGGCGGCGGGCTGGGCGGCGCCGTGGAGAACCGGCTCAGGTGCCCGTCCGCGTCCACCGTGTGCACCACCTCGGTGAGCACGTACACCCCGGCCAGCGGCTCCGGGACGCCGGCCAGGGCGATCCGCCGGCCGGGCCGCAGCGCCGGGTCACCCTCCGCGGTGCCCTCGGCGGTGACCAGCGCCGCCACCCGGGCGTCCAGCCCGGCCTGGGCCAGCGCGGCCAGCTCGTCGTCGCTGCGGCCGGGCTGGTCGACGGCGGTGCGCACGCCGTCCGCGCCGACGTCGCCCGGGTCCGGGCGCAGCGGGATGCGCCGCCCGCTGCGCGCCTCGTCCGTCCGCCTGCTCAGCGGCTCGGCGCGCTGCGGATGCCAGCCGAGCACGGCGCACTCCGCGCCCGCCCGGTCCAGGTTCTCGGTGACCCGCAACGCGTGCACCGTCTCGCCGAGCGTCAACGGCAGCGGCTCCCCGTAGCCGTCCAGCGTGAACAGCCGCAACCGATCCCCGTTCACGCCCAGGTGCAGTCCGGCCCGGCCGGCCACCTCGCAGAGCAGGTCCAGGTCGGTGTGCCGGTGCTGGAGCAGCCGGTCCAGGCGCGGCCCGTCGTCCTCGGCATCCACACTCAACCCCAGCCCGGCGCACAGGTCGGCGGCCAGCTCGGCGGCGGTCACCGACTCGAACACCCGCAGCTCCTGCCGCTTGCGCAGCCGGTGCAGCGGGTCGTACGCCCGGATCCGGGCCAGCGCGGCGCCGTCACCCGCGTACTCCCGCTCGACTGCCGTCACCTCGCCGGTGAACAGCGCCTCCGCCTGCCCGTCGAGGCGCACGTCGAGGGCGGCGCCGGGGCGTACCGGCGGGTCGAGCGGGCCCGCACCGGGGGCGGCGGTGAGCGTCAGCTCGCACTGCGCGGGCCGGTCCAGCCGGGCGGCGACGCGGATGCCGCGCAGCCGGGCCGGGTCGGCCAGCGGCCGACCGTCGACTGTGACCAGGGCGGCCCGGCTCACGGCCTGCCCCCGGCGGCCGCTCGCCGCGCCGGACTGGTCGCGTGGCGGGTCACGGCGTGCCTCCCGTGGTGACGGCGTCCGGCGCGACGGTGGCGGCGCCGACCGGCGGGACGGCGAGCGCGGTGCCGGCGGGCACGGTGAGCGGGTCGGTGATCCGGTTGTGCTCGGCGAGCAGCCGCCACCGCAGCGGCGAACCCAGCGCGTCGTGGGCGAGCAGGTCGAAGCGCACTCCGGACCAGCCCGGCTCGGCCGCGCCGTCGGCGGCGGCGACCACCGCCGACCCGGGCGCGACAGCGGGTGTGCTCGCGGCGGCCAGCTCCTCCTCGAATCCGGCGCGCGCCGCCTCCGCGCCCTCCGCGACGCGGACCAGCTTCAACCGCAGCCAGGACCGCCGGGGCGTACCGGTGAGGGTGAACGCGTCGAAGCGTTCCGCGATCGCGGTGATCACGCCGGGGACGTTCCAGGTCTTGCCCCACACCAGGCGGACCAGCGGCGGGCGCAGCCAGCCGTGCTCGACCGCCGAGTTCTCCGCGAGCATCCACAGCGGCCGGGTCAGCGCGCGTACGTCCTCCGGCCGGGCCGGCGACTCCACGAAGTCGACGTCGAAGAGCAGATCGAGGACCAGTTCGGTACGCCCGCCGCCGGTGAAGACGAGGGGGTCGTCGGCCAGCCCGGCACCGGTGAGCGATCCGTCTGGTCCGCCGCGCGGGCGTACCCCGGCCAGCCGGGTCACCTGCACGGTCTCCGGGTTGAGCAGGCAGTCGACCCGGGTGCCGGACTCGTCCACGAGGAAGGCGACGCGTTCCATCAGTCACCCGCCTGTTCCCGGTCCAGCCGGGCCGTGTCGCTCCAAGGCGTCGTCCGTGCCGGTAGCCACGCCGGTTCGGCCGGGAGCATCGGCCACGGGTCCGCCTGCGTCCCGCCGCCCTCGGCCATCCCGGTCGCCACCTGACCCGTCGCGCGGATCGGGTCGGAACCGTCCGGCAGGGTCGGCCACGGGCCGCTGTACGTGGGACGCGCGGGCCACCGCCCCTGCCTCTCCCCGGACTCGCCGCCGGACGCCGGGTCGCGTCCGCCCGGGTACGGCAAAGCGGCGGCGCGCCCCGGGTACTGGGCGACGGATCCGTCCCTTGTCCCGTCGCGACCGTTCGCTGATCCGGTTCGACCGCCCTTGGTGCGTGCGGCCGGCCCGCGCGGCAACGACGATGGCGCAGCCGCGAAGGCGAGCGGCGGCATGTCCCCTCGATCGGACGGCACGTCCGCTCCGGCGATGTCGTCCCTGCGCGTCGGCCGGCTCCGGTCGACCTGTGGGAGGTTCCGGAGCGGGTCCACCCGATCGGGGTCGGGCCTCCGCTCGGACGGTGACGGCCGGTCCGATTCGCCGGAGCTCACGCGACCCGGCGATCCGATCGTGTCCCGGCTGCCGGCGGGGTGTACGGGCCCGGCGGTGCCAGCGGGCACGCCCGGGTCGGTGGACCGACCGGTGCGGGTGCTCTCGGTGCCGTCGCTGCTCGCGCCCCTCGTGCCGGTGAGGGCCGGCCTGAGGGCGCGAGTCACCGCCGGCCAGCGTGCCGGGGGCGCGCCACCGATGGCTTCCGTGGTGCTTGTGGTACCGGTCGGACCGACGGCGCTCGGTGATCCGGTCCGGTCCGACATACGCGCCGCTCTCGTCCTCTCCGGTGCCCCGGCCACGCCGATTTGCTCCGTCACGAACCGGTTCGCGGGTTCACCCGCAGACGCCCCGTTGTCCCACGACCGCGAGGCCCCGTCCGAGCGGGACCGGGCGCCCGGCGTCGGCGTGGAAGGCGTCGCCCCGCTCACTTCCCACTCGGCACTCGTCGCTCCCGGCGACCGCGCACCGTGCCCCGGCCCCGAGTTCCCGCTTCCCGAGATCCCCGTCCCGCCTCCCAGGACCTCCGGAAGATCTTGGTAGGAAGCGGCCCCCATAGGGGCCCTTTCGTACCAAGATCTCGGCGGGCTGTTGCGGAAAGCGGCGAGTCCGTTCATCAAACGTGCCATCCAGCGCCACCGGCTCCTCTGGCGCAAGTCGTCGGAGCGCGGGGGAGGAGCGGAGGGCGGAAGGTCGCGCAGCAGGCCGGGGGCGTGCGCCGCCACCAGCAGCCGCCAGTGCTCGGGCGGCTGTCCGGGGGAGGATGGCGCGTCCTCGGCCGGGGCCGGTCCGGACAGGCGATCCGCGGTGGCCCGCAGGACGCGGGCCAGCCGGTCACGCGGTCGCCGGGGCGGCGGCACCGCCGGCCTCCAGCTCCAGGCCCTCGTACGCCAGGGTCAGCGCCTCGATGGCGATCTCCTGCGACAGGGTGTTCAGATGCGCGCCCCGCCACCGGGTCGGCCACGCGTTGATCATGTTCCAGCGCAGCACCTCGGCGGTGCCGGCCGGGTCGAGCAGCACCACCGACACGTTGCGCCGGTTGACGGTGCCCTTCGCCGCCGCGTTCACCCAGTCCCACAGCTCCCGCGAGCTGGTCAGGCCGAAGTGGAGGGTGACCGGGGCGTACTCGACCTGGCCCGGCACGGCCCGGATGCGCTCGTTGCCCGCCTCCCGGTACGACAGCGCCGGAATCGCCACCTCGAAGCCGCTGACCTCGGTGAAGTGCCCGTTGGTGATGCCGTTGATGAGCAGCTTGAAGTGGTACGCCCGGTACGGGTCGACGGGTGCGCCCGGCTGCGGCGTCGCAGTGGTGGGCATGTCAGCCTCCGATCGTCTCGGTCTCGGTGCCGCCGGCCCACTGGCTCAGCTTGAACACCACGAACTCCGCGGGCTTGACCACGGCGATGCCGATGTGCGCCACCACCATTCCGGCGTCGCGGACGTCGGCCGGGTTGGTCTCCTCGTCGCACTTGACGAAGAACGCCTCCTCGGGCGTACGGCCGAGCAGCGCGCCGTCGCGCCACACCCGGGTGAGGAACGCGCCGATGTCGCGGCGGATCGAGCGCCACAGCGTGAAGTCGTTCGGCTCGAACACCATCCACCGGGTGCCGCCCGCGATGGCCTGCTCGATGGAGATGGACAGCCGCCGCACGTTCAGGTAGCGCCACTCGCTTGCCTCGGCGGCGAGCGTACGGGCGCCCCACAGCCGGATGCCCTCCCCGGCGAAGAACCGGATCACGTTGACGCCCTTGGGGTTGAGCACGTCGTGCTCCGGCCGGGTCACCCGGTACGCGAGGTCGACGGCGCCGCGTACCGGCTCGTTGGCGGGCGCCTTGTGCACGCCGCGCAGCGCGTCGGTGCGGGCCCAGATGCCGGCGACGTGCCCGCTCGGCGGGGTGAGCACGAGGTCGCCGCTGAGCGGGTCGCGGACCCGGATCCACGGGAAGTAGAAGGTGGCGAAGTCCGACTGCCGGGGCCGGTCGCCGCCGGTGCCGGGCGGTTCGTCGTCGGCGTCGCCCGGCGTACCCTCGGCGGGTTTGTCGGACGACCCGGACGACGCGGGCTTGGGCGGCCGGCCCGGCGTGGCGACGCGGGTGAGTCGCGAGACGTCGGTGACCTCCGGCGGCGGGTCGCAGATCGCCACCATGGTGCGCAGCCGCTCGGCCATGCTGATCAGGGCCTCGTGCGAGACCGGATCGTGGTAGCCGGGCGCAGCCAGGATGGAGATCTCGTCGATCGCCTCCAGCAGTTCCAGGCCGCCGCGCCGCCCGCCGGTGCCGGTGAGCCGGCCGCCCTCGCCGACGTTGACGACCCAGCAGCGGGTGCCGCCGTTGTCCAGGAAGCCGAACACGGCGCGGGCCAGCGGGGTGCTCTCCAGGTGCTCGCCGTCGGCGTACAGCCGCAGGAACTCGGTCCAGCTGTTCACCGCCAGCGCCTCGCCGACGTGGGCGCCGCGGTCGGGTGCGACCCCGACGAACGCGGCGGTGCTCATGCCGACCGGCCCGATCGGGCGGGCCCCGCTGGGCACCTCCTCGACGTAGATGCCGGGGGAGAAGTAGGTGGGCATCGGTCCTCCTCGGACGTCAGTCGGGCGCGCGGACGACGATCAGCCCGTCGCCGTCCGGATCGAGTTCGGCGGTGTGGACGCGTCCCGCGCCGACCAGCCGGATCCGCACCGGGGCGTCCGGGGCGTCGGGGTCGTGCGGCACGCCGGCCAGCCGGAACCGGCCGGCGGCGTCGGTCTCGGTGGCCTGGGCGGCGCCCACCAGTTCCACCCGGACGGCGGCGAGCGGCTGGTCCTGCGGCCCGACCACCCGTCCGTGCAGCGTGCGCATGCCGAGCTGCCGCAACCGCAGCGGCTGCCGTACCGGCGGCGCGACCGGGACCGGCCGCTCCACCCGGGCCGGCGCGTCCAGCAGCAGCGCGGGCCGGGGCGCCACGCCGAGCGCCCGCCACAACGCCGGGTCGCCGGCGGCCAGCACCAGCTCGGGCCGGCCCGCCGTGGTGGCGGCGGCGAGCACCCGGTCCAGCGCCGCCAGCGCCGCCGGCCCGCCACCCGCCACAAGCAGGCGGACCACGAACCGGTACGGCTCGCGGGTCGCGCCGCCGGTCGCGGTCTGCCGGGCCGGTCGCAGTTCCAGCGGCCAGACCGTGAGACCGCCGCCGGGGTCGTCGCGCGGCGGACCGACCGGTACGGGTTCACCCGCGGCCCCGGCCAGCCAGCTTGCGACGTCCGCGACGGCCGCCTCGATCGCGCCGGTCATCGCGGTGGCGTCCCCTGGATGCGGTACGCGATGGCCTCGTTCCACACGTGCGGGTAGACGCCGATCTCGAAGTAGCGGGTGAACCGGTTGATCGGCGCGTTGGTGTGGTCGTGCCAGAGCAGCCACACCGGAGCGACGGTGAACAGCACGTAGTTGAGCGCCACCAGCGGCAGGTAGAACGGGCCGAGCAGCCGGGCCTGGAACACGTGCACGTCCTCGTGCCGCTGGATGCCCGGGCTGGACCCGGCGCAGACGGTGCCGATGGTGGTGGCGTACCGGGGGGAGACGCCCTCGACGACGTTGACCCGGCCGCTGCCGGCCGAGACGATCCGGTCGAGCTGGTGGCCGAAGACCAGGTGCAGGGCCAGGAAGAGCGCCCCGGCGAACGTGTTGAGCAGGCTCCAGGTGTGGTCGACGACGAAGAGGAAGATCCCCTTCGGGTCGGCGCCGTACGTCCCGGCGGAGGCGGACGCCCAGCCGAAGGGCGCGCCGAGGAGCAGTCCGACGACCGCGCCGACCAGCAGCCCGACGGTGCCGGCGGCGAGTTGCCCGAGCAGGGCGCCGAAGAGGACCTGGACGGCGGCGCTGAGGATGCCGAAGATCATGGGGTCACCTCTCTCAGACCCAGGAGCGGACGTAGCGGGGCTCGCGCCCCTGGGCGAGCTGGCTCGGCGACGCCTGCGTGGGCTGCCGGTTGCCAGGGGGGAGCTGGTTGATGCCGAGCGCGGCGGAGAAGATCACCAGACCGTTGAAGAACGCGATGATCCACTTCTCCGGGCCGGCGTCGGTGGCGAACGCGGCGGTCAGGTAGGACAGCAGGAGCGCGAAGCCCAGCGCGATCCACTTGCGCGCCTTGTCGCCGCTCGGTCCGATCAGCCCGCCGATGACGTTCGTGGCGAGCAGGGTGGCGGCGCTGGCGCCGGTGAGGCTGCCCAGGGCGGCCCAGGTGAAGAGATCGTTCACGGCGATCCCCCTCTTTTCGATGGTGCGGTGGTGCGGTCGGGGTGGAGTGGTGCGGCGGCGACCGGATTCACTGGACCCGGGTTCCGCCCGGTGTGCTGGTGGGCCGCCGGCGCGGGCGCCGTCGGTGGTCGGTGGGTCTCAGACCGGCGGACCGCCGGGTGGTACCGGTGCGGCCGGGCCCGTGGTGGCGGCAGGCGCGGGGCCGGCGGGTGCACCCGGGCCGGCGGTCGCCGTCGCGTCCGGGCCGCCGCGGGAGCCCCGGCGGCGCAGCAGGAGCACGACCACCGCGGCGACGGCCAGCAGCAGGACGACCACGCCGCCGACGACCGGCACCCAGGGGAAGGAACCGTTCCCGGTCACCACGGCGGCCGGGCTGGTGGCGGGCGGCGGGGGCGCCTGGGCGACGGCGCGCAACTCGGCCGGCTTGGGCTGGTTGGCGATCACCTTCCAGCTGACCGAGCGTCCGGTGACCGTGCCGTTGGTGTCGAGCACCCGGCCGGGGAACGTCACCGAGATCTCGAACGCCATCAAGGTCATGAACGCCTGTTGCTGGCGCGGATCCTGCTGCCCGAACTTGCCGCCGTATTTCTTCGGGTCCAGCGGGAGCGAGAAGCGAATGAGATCCTCGTCCCGGGCGAGATTCACACTTTCGCTCGTGAATTGTGCCAGTGGCGTTTTCCGGTACGTGATCTGAATGCCGTACGAGGTGGCGTCCTCGTACCGGGTCTCCGCCCCGGGCGGAAGTGAGGGAATGTTCGGCCGCAGTTCGGCGAACGCCACCGCCGGATCCGGGTTCCGCTGCTTGAGCACGGACTTCGGTGCGGTGAGCAGGAGCTGGCCGGAGACGGTGTCGTCGTCGTTCACGGTCAGCCCGAGATTGAGCTGCATGCAGCCGCTCATTATCGCCACGAGGGCGAGACACACCGCGAGGCCGAATGCCCGGCTGCGGCGGAGTCTCGTATTCATGCGGCAAGTGTGAGCGCCCGCGGCGGGCGCGACAGTCAGCGATCAGCCGCCTTCGTGTCGCCGATCTTACCGGCCGTCTCTCCCATTCGGCCGACCCCGGGAAACCGTCGCGCTCGATATTCTGGAATGTTGTGTCCGGATGTTCTCATCCGGTGCCCGCCACGACCCGGAACACCGGGATGTCCGCGGCGACGCGGGCGAACTCGGCGAGCGGAGCGTGCCGGTCCACCGGCACATGCGCCCGGGCACCGGGGGCCAGCTCCAGGTGCCGCCGCAGGATCGCCGGCCGCTGCGCCACCGGCACCTCGACCAGCCGCACCGGCTCGCGGCGGCGGCGCCGCAGCACCACCCGCCCGTCCGCGGCACGCACGTTCGCCACCCAGTTGGCACCCGCGCCCAGCATCGACACCACGTACCGCTCGCCGTCGAGGTCGGCGACCACTATCGGCACCGAGACGGTCCGGCCGGTCCGGCGGCCCGGCACCTCCATCGTCACCCAGTGCCGCGGGGCGAGGCCGGCGCCGTACTGCCAGGCCGACAGCGCGTTCATCATCCGGGCCAGCCGGTTCGGCCGGCCGCCCCGGTACATCCACGTCATGACCCCGCCCATCGGACCTCTCCTTCTCCCGTACCCATTGACGGACGTCCGCCCGGCGGCGGCCAGGGCCGACCGGCCCGTAACGCGTCACCGCAGCGTGAACCGCCCGCCACCGGACGCCCCTGAGTGGCGGTACGCCCGTCCAGGCCGAGATGGGTGATGCGCTTCGTACCCTCGGCCGGGCCGTCCGCGCGGCGGGCGACGCCTGGACGCCGTCCGGAGCGCCGGGCGGCTGTTCACCGGCGACGCCACGCTGCCCCTGGCGATGGTGACCGGTCAGGTCCGGGACACCGCCGTCCACCTGCTGCGCGCCGTGGACGCCGGCGACGACGACACGATCCCCGACCGGGTCGACGCCGCGGCCGCCGGGCACCGACCGGCGCTCAGGCGCTCTCCCGGGCGACAAGCGTCGATGGGAACGCGGTGCTCGGGGCGGCCGGCTCGCGCGTCAGCACGGCAGTGGCCGCGGCGGCCGCGATCCGGTCCACCGGGTGGGTCGCGGTGGTCAGCGGCGGGCTGCTGATCGCCGCGTACGGCAGGTCGTCGAACCCGGCCACCGCCACGTCGTGCGGCACCCGCACGCCGCGCCCGCGCAGCGCGGCGATCACGCCGAACGCGGTGGCGTCGCTGGCCGCGTAGACCGCGTCGGCGTCCGGCCACCGGCGCAGCGCCTCCAGCGCCGCCCGGCCGCCCCGCGCCGTGGTGAAGTCGCCGGTGACCAGCCGCTCCGGCGCCCCCGACTCCCGCATCAGTTCCCGGTACATGGTCACCGAGCGCTCCGCGCAGCTCAGCCAGCGCGGCCCGGTGACCATGACGATGCGGCGGCGGCCGGTGGCGTACAGGTGACGCAGCACCTCGCCCGCGCCGCCGGCGTTGTCGACGTCGAACGAGGGCACCGCCGGCGAGCCCTGACCGATCGAGACGACCCGGCCGCGCAGCCTCGGCGGCACCGCGTCCAGCGCGGCCTGGGTCGTGTTGACCAGGATGACCCCGCAAACGCCCCGGTCCGCGCCGAGCCGCGCCAGCCCCGACGGGTCGGCCAGCGGCAGCCACTCCAGCGCCACCCCGACGCCGTGCGGCGCGCCCACCCGCGACGCCGCGCCCACCACCCGATGCACGTACGGGTCGTCCAGCACGGTGTCGTCGCGGCCCACCACGGCCACCACCAGGCGTACCCCGGCCCCGCGCACCAGCGACCGGGCCGCGAGATCCGGCACGTAGTCGAGGCGCTCGGCGGCGGCCCGCACCCGGGCGCGGGCGTCCGCCGAGGCGAACCCGTAGCCGCCGAGCACCCGGGAGGCGGTGGCCCGGGACACCCCGGCGTCGCGGGCGACGTCTTCGAGCGTGGCGGGACGTGCGGTCGGCGTACCCATGTCCGCATCATGCCTGCTCCGGCGTGGATGGGCGAAGCCTTAACGGCGCTTGTGGTGGAAGCGCTCTCAGGTGTGCGATTGTCGTCGGGAACCAGACGGGGGAAGGGACCACCGCACCGTGAGCAGCACCATCGACGCACCGGCCGGCAAGCGGCCACCGGCGCCCCGGGCGGTGCTGACCGCCCGTAACGGCGTCGCCGCCGTCTTCGCCCTCAACGGGCTCGCGGTGGCGAGCTGGTTCTCCCGGGTTCCGGCGGCTCAGGACGCGCTCGACCTCAACCCGGGCGGGCTCGGCCTGCTGCTGCTCTGCGCCTCGGCGGGCTCCCTGCTGGCGATGCCGACCGCGGGCCTGGTCACCCAACGGCTCGGGCCGGCGCGCACGGTGGCCGTCTCGGTCGTGCTCGTCGCGCTCGGCCTGACCGTGGCCGGTCTCGCCGCCAGCCTGGCCGGATGGGCCGCCGGCGTCGGGCTGGGGCTCGCCGCGTTCGGCTTCGGCTCCGGCCTGTGCGACGTGGCCATGAACGTCGAGGGCGCCGCGGTGGAGAAGCGCCTCGGTCGCACCATCCTGCCCCGGTTCCACGCCGCCTGGAGCCTCGGCTCGGTGGCCGGGGCCGGGCTCGGCGCCGGCGCCGCGCACTTCGGCGTACCCGTCGGCGTACACCTGCCGGTCCTGTCCGTGCTGATCCTGGCCGGCACGCTGGTCGGCGCCCGGGCGTTCCTCGCGGCTACCGCCGAGGCGGCCGGGGCCGGGGAGCCGGCGGCCCGGCGGCAGGCGCTGCTGGCCGCCTGGCGCGAGCCCCGCACGCTGCTGATCGGGCTGCTCGTGCTGGTCATGGCGTTCACCGAGGGCAGTGCCAACGACTGGCTCGCGGTGGCGTTCGTGGACGGGTACGGGGTCGACGAGGCGGTCGGCGCCGCAGTGTTCGGCGTGTTCGTGGTGGGCATGACGATCGGCCGCACCGTCGGCACCGTCGCCATCGACAGGTGGGGCCGGGTGCCGGTGCTGTTCACCACCATCGCGATGGCGTCCGCCGGCGCGGCGCTCGCCGTACTGGCCGGGAACGGCCCCCTCGCGGTGGCCGGCGTCGCGCTGTGGGGACTCGGTGCCTCGCTCGGCTTCCCGGTCGGGATGAGCGCCGTCGCCGACGACGAGGACAAGGCCCCGGCCCGGGTGAGCGTGGTCGCGGTGATCGGCTACACCGCCTTCCTGGCCGGGCCGCCGCTGCTCGGCTTCCTCGGCGACCACTTCGGCGTGCTGTCCGCGCTCGTCGTGGTGCCGCTGCTCCTGCTGCCCACGCTCGCGCTGGTGCCGGTGCTGCGGGAACGCCCCGCCGCGCCGGACGCGCAGGCCGGCACCCCGGCGGCGAAGGTCGGCTGAGCCGCTCCAGCCGACTCCCACCGTGCTCCCAGCCGCCTGCCAGGCGGGCGTGCTGCACTGGAGCGAACGCCGAGGAGAGGAGGCGGGCATGGGCTGGTTCAGCCGCCGGGCCGCCGACCCGACGACGCCCACGAAGCTCGACCGCGAGGCGACCAAGGAGGACCTGGCGCAGCTGGAGGCGTTCGTCACCAGCCGGCGCGGGGTCGAGTTCTACCTGGAACCGGAGACCACCGCCACCGACACCACAGTCGTCGCCATCGCGCACGACGGCGAGTGGATCCGCCGCCGTACCGGCTCGCCCCGCGTCGCCGGGCGGATCGCCCAGAAGCACGCGGTGCCGCTGTACGAGGCGGCCCGCACCGGCTACCCGGAGCGGATGCGGGCATGGAACCGGGCCCACCCGGAACGGCGGGCCCGCTGACCGGCGCGGTCAGCCGGTCAGCGCGGTGACGACGGCGTAGCCGAGGAACGCCGCGCCCAGGCCGGCGGCCACACTGAGCGCCACGTTCGCGTACGCGAGGTGGCGCTTCCCGGTGCGGGCCAGGCGCAGCGTCTCGTAGCTGAGCGTGGACCAGGTGGTCAGCGCGCCGCAGAAGCCCGTGCCGGCCAGCGCTGTCACGCCCGGGTCGACGGGTGCCGCGAGCAGGCCGCCGAGCAGCAGCGACCCGGCCACGTTGACGGTGAGCGTGCCCCACGGGAACGGCGAGCCGTGCCGGGCCTGCACCGCCCGGTCGGTCAGGTAGCGCAGCGGCGCGCCGATCGCGGCGCCGAGCGCGATCAGCAGAACGGTCACCGTCGGCCCCCGTCCCGGGCGGGCAGCAGCCGGGTGGTCACCGTGTCCCCGGCGACGACCGCCGCCAGCGCGCCGAGCATCGTCGCGGCCAGGTAGACGCCCGCCGTACCGGCCGCGCCGTCGGTCAGCAGCCGCTGCGCGTCGACCGCGTACGCGGAGAACGTGGTGAACCCGCCGAGCACGCCGACCCCGAGGAACGGCCGGGTCAGCGGGTGGGCCGGGCGGGCGGCGAGCACCGCCGTCAGCACGCCGATGAGCAGGCACCCGGCGACGTTGACGGCGAACGTGGCCCACGGGAACTCGCCGGGCTGCTGCGGCACCGCGGCCTGCGCGCCGGCCCGGGCCAGCGCACCGAGCACGCCACCGCCGGCGATCACGCCGAGCACGGCCGCCGGGTGCGCGGACAGTTCCGACCGGTCCGCCGGTACGCGCAGGTCGACATCCGGATCGACCCGGGGATCCGACACGACACCTCCCACCAGCACCCGAGAGCATAACCCCGCCCTCCCGCCCCTCGCCCCGCTCCCGGCGATCTTGCGGTTTCGGCCCCGGCAAAGGGTGCGAAGGGGGGCACCCGAGGGGCGGCAAGTGCAAGATCGCGGGGGAGGGGGGTGGGGGACGGGGTGGCGGGCGTACGGTGGGCGCAGCGCCCGGCGCGCGGCGTCCGGGGCCCGTCGTGCCAGGAGGTCACCGTGGAGGAGCGCACGCCCCGTCCGGACGAGCTGGATCCCGTCGAGCGGATCGGCGTCGACGAGCTGCGCGCGCTGCAACTGGACCGGCTGCGGCACTCGCTGCGGCACGCGTACGACAACGTGCCCCACTACCGGCGCGCCTTCGACGCCCTCGGCGCGCACCCCGATGACCTGCGTGAACTGGCCGACCTGGCCCGCTTCCCGTTCACCACGAAGGCGGAGCTGCGGGAGAACTACCCGTTCGGCATGTTCGCGGTGCCCCGCGAGCGGGTCGCCCGGCTGCACGCCTCCTCCGGCACGACCGGCCGTCCCACAGTGGTCGGCTACACCCGCGCCGACCTGGCCACCTGGGCGACGCTCATGGCCCGTTCGATCCGCGCCGCCGGGGGCCGACACGGCGACCGGGTGCACGTCGCGTACGGCTACGGGCTGTTCACCGGTGGCCTCGGCGCGCACTACGGCGCCGAGGAACTGGGCTGCACCGTCGTCCCGGTGTCCGGCGGCATGACCGAGCGCCAGGTGATGCTGATCCGCGACCTCGAGCCGGAGGTCATCATGGTGACCCCGAGCTACATGCTCGCCATCGTCGACGAGATGGAACGCCAGGGCGTCGACCCGCGCACCACCTCGCTGCGGGTGGGTGTCTTCGGCGCCGAGCCGTGGACCGAGGACATGCGCCGCGAGCTGGAGCAGCGCCTCGACATGCACGCGCTGGACATCTACGGCCTGTCCGAGGTGATGGGCCCCGGCGTGGCGGTCGAGTGCGTGGAGACCAAGGACGGCCTGCACCTCTGGGAGGACCACTTCTACCCGGAGATCATCGACCCGATGACCGGCCAGGTGCTGCCCGACGGGGAGCGGGGCGAGCTGGTGCTGACGTCGCTGACCAAGGAGGCCATGCCGGTGGTCCGCTACCGCACCCGCGACCTGACCCGGCTGCTGCCCGGCACCGCCCGCCCGATGCGCCGGATCGAGAAGATCACCGGACGTACCGACGACATGATGATCGTCCGGGGGGTGAACGTCTTCCCGACCCAGATCGAGGAGCTGATCCTGCGTACCCCGGCCCTGTCGCCGCACTTCCAGTGCGTGCTCGACCGGCGGGGCCGGCTCGACACGCTCACCGTGCACGTGGAGCGGCGGGCGGGCGCCGCCGCCGACGAGGCCGAGCGGGCCGGCGCGACGCTGGTCGAGCAGGTCAAGAACACGATCGGAGTGTCGGTGGCGGTACGGGTGGTCGAGCCGGACGGGGTGGAACGCTCGATGGGCAAGATGCGCCGCATCGTCGACCAGCGGCGGGAGTCCTGAGATGAGCGGTGACGGCGGCCGTACCGCGGCGCACGACATGTTCGACGCCGACGTGGCGTCCAAGGGGCTCGGCATCGAGCTCGTCTCGGCCGGCGCCGGCGCGGCGGTGGCCCGGATGCGGGTCACCCCGTCGATGCTCAACGGGCACGCGATCGGGCACGGCGGCTTCGTTTTCCTGCTCGCCGACACCGCGTTCGCGCTGGCGTGCAACAGCCACGGCCCGGCGACGGTGGCGGCCGGCGGCGAGATCAGCTTCCTGCGCCCGGTACGCGAGGGCGACCTCCTGGAGGCGTACGCCACCGAGCGGGTCCGGCACGGCCGCAGCGGCATCTACGACGTGACGGTACGGCGCGGCGACGAGGTGGTGGCCGAGTTCCGGGGCCGCAGCCGCACCATCGCCCGCGACTGATCCGTCCGGCCCGCCCGGCCGACCTGCCCGCCGAGTGACGTCCGGGCCGGAGTGGCCCCGTGCCCGCTCCGACCCGGACGTCATGCCGCCAGCCCGAGCGCGTGCCCGCCGGGCTCGGTTCTTCGCCGGTTCCGGCCCACCCGCCCGGGCGGACCGGTCCGCCGTTCCCGCCACGCCGTGACCACAGGTGCCGGATCGGACCGCCCGGGCCGCGCCGCGACCGTGGACGACGACCCCGGCCACGCCCTGACACCCGGGACGATCCGTGTCGCGGCGGCGGCCGGTCCGGCACGCACCGGCTGGCCCGCCCGTCCGGGCTCCGCCGGGAGTCCGCCGGCCCGGCCCGGCTGCCCGGGCGCCGTGTCGCAGGCATCGGTCCGGTCCGGCGGGACGGGCGCCGGTCGGGCCCCTCCACCCGACCGGCGCGACCGCCCCGCCCCGAGCGGGCAGACCTCCCGCTCGCCGGCGCCCCGGGACGGGACGCCGGTCGCCGCTCCCGGCACACGGCCGGCAGCGGTGTCCTTCGCGGCACGCAGGCGGCGGGCGAAGTCCGCCCGTACCGCACGGGACAGCCGCAGCGCGGTCACTCGCGCCACCAGCGCGTCGACCGCCCAGCCGCCCGCCGCGACCGGGTACAGGAGCCCCGCCGCGGCCAGCTCCCGCAGCACCGGCTCGGCCCGGCCGGCGGGCCAGCCGAGCATCGCCTCCACCGCGGGGGCCCCGGCCGGACCGCCGTGAGCGGCAGCGGCCAGCAGCACCGCCCGGTGCGTACCGTCGAGCCGGTCCAGCCGGGCGTCCACCAGGCGGCGCGCGGCGGCGGGTACGCCGGACGGTTCCGCGCCCGCGTACGCAGCCGCGACCGCCGGGTTGCCGCCGACGAGCGTCACCAGCCGCGCGGCGAGCGCGGCCGGCCGCCCGGCCCGGTCGAGCAGGTGCCGCAGCAGCCGCCCGGTGTCCAGCGGGCCCAGCGGCTCCAGCGGGATCCGCCGCGCCGGCGCGGGCAGCGGGTCGGCCGAGCCGGATCCGCAGGTGGTGACCACCGCCAGCGGCAGTCCCCGCTCACCGGCCGCCACGTGGAGCTGCTGCAGGAACAGGCGCAGCGCCGGGGCGGCCCGGTCCAGGTCGTCCACCGCGACCACCACCGGCGCCTCGGCGGCCAGGCCGAGCAGCGCCTCGCGGCAGGCGACCACGGCGCGTTGCGCCACCGTGTCGTCGTCCGGCGTGGCCAGGAACGCCGCCAGCACGTCGCCCGGGCCGTCCACGCCCGTCGCGTCCGGCCGGGGCCGCACCAGGCCGGCCAGGGGCGCCAGCTCCCCGCACGGGTACGGCGGGCAGGCCGTCACCCGCCGGCGCACCGGCACGCCGTCCACGCTCGACACGGCGCGGGTCACCTCGTGCAGCAGCCGGCTGCGGCCACTGCCCGGCGGGCCGACCAGTGAGATCCAGCGGGGACGCCGCTCGCGGAGCGCCCGGGTCACCTCGTCGGCCGCGCTCGCCAGCTCCCGGCGGCGGCCCACGAGCGGGACGCGGTGCCGGGCCGGCCGGCTCCCGGCCGGCCCGGTCACCCGCCACACGTCGAGCGGAAGCGTCTTGCCGGCGAGCGTCAGGGTGGCGAGTGGACGCTGCTCGACCAGCCCCGCCACCGCGTCCCGGGTGGCCGGGCAGACCACGACCCCGCCGGGCGGCGCGTGCTCCTGGAGGCGGGCCGCCGTGGTGATCACCGCGCCGCTGGCCGCGCCGTGGCCGCCGTCGCGGACCCCGGCCAGGTCCAGCAGCACCTCACCGGTCGCCACGCCGACCCGCACGCTCAGCCGGACGCCGGCCGGGCGCCGCCGCGCCAGCGCGGCCTGGATGTCCAACCCGGCCCGCACCGCCCGGTACGCGTCGAGACCGTCCGAACCGGACGCGCCGAACAGCGCCATCACCGCGTCGCCGACGTACTTCTCCACCACGCCCCGCCAGCGGCGCAGCACCGAGGCGACGGTGCCGAAGTAGGCGCGCTGCAAGGCGCGCACGTCCTCCGGGTCGAGCTGCTCGACCAGCCGGGTCGAGCCCACGATGTCGACGAAGAGGACGGTCACGATCCGTCGTTCCTCGGGCACCGGCCGGCACGCCGCGATGACGGCTTCCCGACTCCCCACGGGCGTGGTGATCAACATCGCACCCACCCTTTCCCGATAGCGGTGCCCGACGACCTCCGCAGACTTTCACCACCGGGTTCTCGGGGGATCTGTAGGACGACGTATGTCGGGCACCCGCAACCATTAGTCGTGTAGTCGACGCGAGAGGTACGAGTCCGGCCCGGAGGCCGTAGAACGGTGCGGGGACCTGTGACTAGGCTGCGTTCCATGGCCAGCGACGTGGACACGGCACCGCTCGTCGGCCGTACCGGGACGATGGCGACGCTGCGGTCGGCGCTCTACGACGACCTGCGGCCCGGGCAGACCGGCGCGGTGTTCCTCACCGGAGAGAGCGGAGTGGGCAAGACCCGCCTGCTGACCGAGGTCGGCGAGCAGCTGCGGCAGACCGGCGCGCTGGTGCTCACCGGCACCTGCCTCGACATCGGAGACGCCTCGCCGTTGCATCCGGTACGGCAGGCGCTGCGCCGGCTCGAGGCCGAGCAGTCCGAGGCGCGCACCACCTCCGCGATCCGCGGGGTGTTGCAGGTCTTCGACGAGGAGACCCCCGGCCCGGACGGGGCCGGTGCGCTGCTGGAACGCGTCGCGCAGGGCCTGCACGTGGTGGCCGGCGGACGGCCGCTGGTGCTCGTCCTCGACGATCTGCAGTGGGTCGACCGCAGCACCCGCCAGCTCCTGCTCTACCTGCTGGCCGGCCTCGGCGACCTCCAGCTCTCCGTGCTGGCGGCGATCCGGGCGGAGTCGCTGCGCGGCGCGCATCCACTGCGCCGGGTGCTCACCGAGCTCCGCCGGCTGCGCTCGGTACGGGTGATCGACCTGCTGCCGCTGGACCGGTCCGCCACCGACGAGCTGGCCGCCGCCGTGGTCGGCGCGCCGCTGCCGCCGGAGGCCGCCGACCAGCTCTGGCAGCGCAGCGGCGGCAACCCGTTCGTGGTGGAGGAACTGGCCCGCGACCGGCGCGACGGCCGCGACGGTCTCTCCGACACGCTGCGCGAGGTGTTCCTCGACCGGGTCGACGCGCTGCCGCAGCCGGCGCACGCGGTGGTGCACGCGGTGGCGGTCGGCGTCGAGCCGGTCGAACACTGGCTGCTGGCACAGGTGGTGCGGCTGCCCGAGGACGAGCTGCTCGACGCGGTCCGGGAGGCGGTCGCGCACCGGCTGCTGGTCGGCGCCGACGACGGCTACCGGCTACGGCACCGGCTGGTCGCCGAGGTCCTGGCCCACGAACTGCTGCCCGCCGAGCGGGCCGCGCTGCACCGCCGTTACGCCGAGGCGCTCACCGCCGTACCGGCCGAGCTGCACCAGGCCCGGCTGGCCCACCACTGGCGGCACGCGGGGGAGCCGGGCCGGGCGCTGCCCGCCGCGATGGCCGCGGCCCGCGAGGCGGAACGGCTGCACGGGTACGCCGAGGCGCACCGCCACTGGTCCGCCGCGTTGACCCTGGCCACCGAGCCGGCCGCCGTGCTGCCCGACGGGGCGCGGCCCGAGCCGGTCGAGGTGGACCGGGCCGAGCTGCTCAGCCACGCCGCCGAGGCCGCGCACCACAGCGGTGAGCACGCCCGCGCCCTGACGCTGCTGGAGGAGCTGGCCGACGACCCGTCCGGCCCGCCGGTCTGCGCGCTGCGTATCCGCCGGGCCCGCTACCTGGCCGCGGCCGGCCGGTCCGCCCCCGCCGAGCAGGAGTACCGGCAGGTGCTGGACTCGCCCGACTGCACGCCGCGGGAGCGGTGCACGGCCGCCGCCCGGCTGGCCGAGCTGCTGCTGCACCTGGGCCGCTACGCCGAGGCCGGTGACCAGGCCCGGGAGGCCCTCACGCTCGCCGCCGACGTGCCCGGTACCACCTCCGAGGTGGTGATGGCCAGCGCCGCGCTCGGGTTCAGCGAGGCGTTCCTGGAGGATCCGGCCGCCGGGCTGGCGGTGATGCGCCGGGCGCTGGACACCGCCGAACGGTCCGGCCGGCCGGAGGACGTGGCCTGCGCGTATCTGCACCTGGCCGAGCTGCTCACCGGCCCGCTGAACATCCTCGAGGAGGGGGTGGTGGTGGCCCGCCGGGGCGCCGACCGGGTCGCCGAGCTGGGGCTCGGCCGCACCTGGGAGACCCGGCTGCTGGCGGTGGCGACGAACGGGCTGTTCCGGGTGGGGCAGTGGGCCGAGGCGGAGAAGGTGGTCGCCGCCGCGCTGCGGCACCGTCCCTCCGGGGCCGACGCGGTCGAGCTGCTGCTGGCCCGGTGCCGGCTCTCCGTCGGGTACGGCGACGTCGAGGCGTCCGACCGCGATCTGGAGGCGGTGGCGACGGTGCTGGCCGGCGGCGGCGCCCGGCACGTGCTGCCGATGCTCATCCTGCGCGCCGGCCTGGCCATGTGGCAGGGCCGGCACGACCTGGCCCGGCAGGCGGTGCAGCGGGGCCTGACCGAGAGCCGCTCCGACGACGTGATCGTGCTGGCCACGCTGGCCTGGCACGGGCTGCGCGCGGAGGCCGAGGCGGCGGCCGGCCGGACGATCGAGGTGGACCCCAACGCGGTACGCCGGCTGCGCGAGGTGGTCGACCGGGTGACCGGCAAGAGCGCCAAGGCGGGCGCGCCGGTGCGGTACGTCGCCGAGGGGTTCCTCGCGCTCTGCGACGCCGAGCTGAGCCGGCTCGACGACGGCCGTGGCGACCCGGCGCTGTGGGAGCGTTCCGCGCTCGAATGGGACCGGCGCAACCACCCCTACCCGGCGGCGTACTCGCGGTTGCGGCAGGCCGAGGCGCTGCTGGCCCGCCGCAGCCGGGTGGCCACCGCCGGCAAGCTGCTGCACCGGGCGTACGCAATGGCCCAGTCGCTCGGCGCGGTGCCGCTGACCGCGGAGATCCGTACCATCGCCTCGCGGGCCCGGGTGCCCCTGGACGCCGCGCCGGATCCCGCGCCGGTGCCCCGGCAGCGGGCGGCGGCGCCCGCCGGACCGGCGGTGGACGAGCTGGCGACGCTCACCGCCCGGGAGCGGGAGGTGCTCGCCGCGGTCGCCGAGGGGCTGACCAACCGGGAGATCGGCCAGCGGTTGTTCATCAGCGAGCGGACCATCGGCGTCCACGTCTCGCACATCTTCGACAAGCTCCAGGTACGCACGCGGGTGCAGGCCAGCGCCATCTTCCTGCGCAACGGCGTGGAGTAGGCGTACGTCGCCAATACGTCGTTCGACGGATCCGCCGGGTGGACGGCGCCTGGCAGGCTGTCCCGCGGAACAGGGGTGGTGGCGTCGTGGGGGCGCCGGGGGCGCGGTGGAGGAGAGATGACCGAACCGGTCTGGGGTCCTGTGCACCAGGACATCGTCGGGTTGCTCGCCGACCACCCCGCCGACGTGCCGGCGGTCGTGGACCATCTGACCAAGCTGCAGGACCTGCTGGTCCGGCTGCCGCCGCTGGAGGAGAGCTGCCCGCTCGCCGACTTCAACAAGCTCTACCTGGTCATCACCAGCACCGTGCTCGACGGCCTGTACGACGACCGGTTCTGCGACCCGGCGTTCCTGGCCCGGCTGGACGTGGAGTTCGCGGCCCGCTACTTCGAGGCGCTGCGGTTCTGGACCGACTCCAGCCCGAGCACCCCGAAGGCGTGGTCGTGCCTGTTCAAGCGGATGCGCGGCCCGGACGCCCGACCGCTGCCGTCGGCCGCCGCGGGCGTCAACGCGCACATCAACTACGACCTGCCGTTCGCGCTGGTGACCACGTTCGACAGCCTGGAGTCCGAGCCGATCGACGGCAGCGACCAGCACCGCGACTACCTGGAGATCAACAAGATCTTCGCCGAGCGGATCCCGGACCTGCGCCGTGGCTACCTGGACAACTGGCAGCTCATGATCGACATGGTGAACGGCGAGATCGACGACTGGTACCAGGGCGAACTGGTGGAGTACACCCGGAACGTGGCCTGGCGCAACGCGCAGAAGATCTGGCGCTGCCGGCACGACCCGGACGCCCGCGAGTGTGAGCGGACGCGGCTGGACGACAACGCCGCGCTGCTCGGCCGGCTGCTGCTGTCGCCCCTCGGGGCGTTCCTGCAGTAGCCGGGACGGGGGGTTCCCGCGTCCCGCCGTCCGGGCGCGGGACGCGGGAACGCCGCCCGGGGGTGTCGAGCCCGCCGCACCGGGTACCTCGGCGCCGTGCCACCAGACGAACCGGCCGGCCCCGGGGCGTTCCCGCCGGGCCCGGCCCGCCGCTTCCCGTTCCGCTTCGACCCGGCGTTCCGGCTGCCGCTGGCACTGCTCGGCGTCCGGCCCGCCACGGCCTGGCTCGACTGGGGCCCGGACGCGTTCGTCGTCCGGTTCGGGCCGTGGCTGCTGCGCACCACGCCGGGCAACGTGACCGGAGCCGAGGTGAGCGGGCCGTACCGCTGGTGGCGGGCGATCGGCCCGCACCTGTCGGCGGCCGACGGCGGGGTGACCTTCGGCACCAGCGTGGCCGGCGGGCTCTGCCTGCGCTTCGCCGAGCCGGTGCCGGCGCTGGCCCCCGGCCCCTGGCTGCGGCACCCGGCGGTCACCGTGACGCTGGCCGACCCGGCGGCGGTGCGCGCCGCGCTGACCCGCGGACCGGATCTTTGACCGGTTCGGCCGGGCCGCGCCCGGGACAACCCCTACCGTCTTCATAGGGACGAAGGGGAGCAGATGGGGCAGGCGGGGGAGCCGGAACAGCCCCGGCGTACGCGGGAGCGGCGCCGGGAGGCGCACGCTGCCGCCGCGGCCCGGGCCGGTCGGCACGGCGACCACGCCGAGCGGGCCGGCCGTACCGTGCCGGAGCTGCCGGAACGGGTGGCGGCCCCGACGCGGCCGGCGGCACCGGCGGGCCGCCTGCACCGGTGGTTGTTCGCCCACCGGGTCGAGCCGGTCGGCCCGGAGGTCCGCGAGCACCAGACCCGGTCCCACCCGTGGTGGCAGGTGATGTGCCTGACCGGCGTCGACTACTTCTCCACGCTGTCCTACCTGCCCGGCATCGCCGCCGTCGCGGCCGGCGCGCTCAGCCCGCTGGCCACGCTGCTGATCGTGGCGCTGACGCTGCTCGGGATGCTGCCGATGTACCGCCGGGTGGCCCGGGAGAGCCCGCACGGGCAGGGTTCGGTGGCCATGCTGGAGCGGCTGCTGCCGTTCTGGCGCGGCAAGATCTTCGTGCTGGTGCTGCTCGGCTTCGTCGCCACCTCGTGGATCATCACGATCACGCTGTCCGCCGCCGACGCCAGCGTGCACCTGCTGGAGAACCCGGTGCTGCCGGGGTCGTTCCCGCACGGCGGCACCGCGGCGGTGCTGGTCACCGTGGCGCTGCTGCTCGTGCTCGGCGGCGTGTTCCTGCTCGGGTTCAGCGAGGCTGTGCAGGTCGCCATTCCGCTGGTGGCCGTGTTCCTGGCGTTGAACGCGGTGGTGGTGGTCGCCGGGGTGGCCGAGGTCGTCGCCGATCCGGGCCTGCTCGGTGACTGGACGGGCCGGCTGACCGACGCCGGCGGGCCCGGCGACGTCCTGGTCACCAGCGTGCTCGCGTTCCCGCTGCTGGTGCTCGGCCTGTCCGGGTTCGAGACCGGGGTGAGCATGATGCCGCTGGTGCGGGGCGAAGGGGAGGACGCGCAGCGGCGGCTGGACGCCCGGATCCGCAACACCCGCCGGCTGCTCACCGCCGCCGCGCTGATCATGTCGGTCTACCTGATCGCCACCACGTTCGTGACCACCGTGCTGATCCCGCCCGAGGCGTTCGACCCGGGCGGTCCGGCGAACGGCCGGGCGCTGGCCTTCCTCGCCCACGAGCACCTCGGCGAGGCGTTCGGCACTGTCTACGACATCAGCAGCGTGCTCATCCTCTGGTTCGCCGGCGCCTCGGCGATGGCCGGGCTGATCAACATCGTGCCCCGCTACCTGCCGTCGTACGGCATGGCCCCGGAGTGGGGGCGGGCGGTGCGCCCGGTGGTGCTGGTCTACACCGCGATCAGCATCGCCATCACGATCGCCTTCTCCGCCGACGTGAACGCCCAGGCCGGCGCGTACGCCACGGGCATCCTCGCGATGATGGTCTCCGGCGCGATAGCGGTGACCATCGCGGCGGTGCGCGCCCGCAGCCGCGCCGCCGGGGCCGGGTTCGCGCTGCTCACCGCCGTGCTGCTGTACGCGCTGGTGGAGAACGTGGTGGAGAAGCCCGACGGCATCACCATCTCCGGGTTCTTCATCGCCGGGATCGTCGCGGTGTCGCTGATCTCCCGGGTCACCCGGACCACCGAGCTGCGCGCCGAGCGGATCGAGTTCGACGAGGCGGCCCGCCGCTTCGTCGACGAGTCGGTGGCCCGGGACGGGCGGTTGCACCTGATCGCCAACAAGCGGCAGCGCGGGTCGGTCAAGGAGTACCGGGTCAAGGAACGGGCGCAGCGGTCGATGAACCCGGTGCCGGGCGCCGCCGACGTGCTGTTCCTGGAGATCGACGTGAGCGATCCGTCCCAGTTCAGTCAGGTACTGCGGGTGCACGGCGTGGAGTCCGGCGGCTACCGGATCCTGCGTACCAGCAGCCCGGCGGCACCGAACGCGATAGCCGCGATCCTGCTCGCGTTGCGGGACGCGACGGGGGTGCGCCCGCACTGCCACTTCGAGTGGTCGGAGGGGAACCCGATCGCGCACCTGCTGCGCTACCTCATCCTCGGCCGGGGCGACACCCCGCCGGTGGTGCGGGAGATCATCCGCAAGTCCGAGCCGGACCCGACCCGCCGCCCCGGCATCCACGTCGGCGGCTGACGCGCGAGTGACCGGCGAGCAGCGGGACTAGCCGAGCGCGCGGACCCGGGCGAGCAGGTCGCTGGCGCAGAAGTCCAGGAAGCCGTCCGGGTCCGGCCCGGCGTTCTGCAGCACGATGTGGTCGAAGCCGGCCTCCACGTACGTCCGCGCCTTCTCCACGTGCGGCGCCACGTCCGGGCCGACGGAGAACTGCTGCCGGATGTGGTGGTCCTCGACCCAGGTGGTGGCGGCATCGAAGTTCACCGGGTTGGGCAGCTCGCTCATCACCTTCCAGCCGGTGATCGCCCAGCGGCTGGTCTCCCGTGCCGCGCGCACCGCCGTCTCCTCGTCGGTGGCCCAGGCCATCGGCACCTCGGCGTAGCGCGGGCCCTGGCCGCCGGCGTTGCGGTACTGGTCGACGATCGACGACTTCGGCTCGGTGGCGAACAGGCCGGTGCCCAGCTCGGCCGCGAGACCCGCCGACTCCCGGCCGCTCGCCGCCACGGCGATCACCGGCGGCTGCTCGGGCAGGTCCCAGATGCGGGCGTCCTCCAGTTGCAGGTGCCGGCCGCCGTACGAGCGGTAGCCGCCCTGCCAGAGCAGCCGGATGATCTCCAGCGCCTCGCGCAGCCGCTCGTGCCGCCCCCGTACGCTGGGGAACCCCTGCCCGACGACGTGTTCGTTGAGTCGTTCCCCGGCGCCCACCCCGAGCGTGAACCGCCCGTCGGAGATCAGCGCCATGGTGGCGGCGGCCTGCGCGACGATCGCCGGGTGGTAGCGGACCGATGGACAGGTGACGCCGGTGGCGAGGCCGAGGGTGGTGGTGCGGGCGGCGATCGCGCCGAGCGCGCTCCAGGTGAAGCAGGAGTGCCCCTGCGCCTCCAGCCAGGGGTGGTAGTGGTCGCTCATCTCGACGAAGTCGAAGCCGGCCTCCTCGGCCCGGATCGCCTGCCGGATGAGTTCCTGGGGCCCGAACGCCTCCGAGGCGAGCTTGTAGCCGATGCGCATGCCCGGTTCTCCGTTCCGTCGTCGCGGAACCGCTGCCGTTCCCACCGGTTCCGGCGGCAAACCAGGCGGAACCCAGCCTCCTAGGACGCCGTAGGAGTGGTGACGGTCCGCGCCGCGGACACGAAACGGCCCGCGCTCGCCGGGCGGGCGCGGGCCGGAAGGTACGGGGGTGGTGGCCTACTTCGACGGCTCGGGAAGCTTGCAGTCCACCTTCGGGTTGGCGCCGATGTAGTTCAGCGGGCCGGCCACGATGGTGACCAGGATCGTGCCCGCCTCCGCACAGTTGGTTTCGTCGTTGCCGTAGTAGCCGCGCTGACCGGCGGCGATGGCGCCGATGATGAGCCAGATGACGACCAGGACGCCGACTATCGAGGTGCCGCGCATCAGTTGCCTCCACTGGGGTCGTGGTGGATTCGAGGTGGAGGCCTTGTACCCCGTGCGGGTGATCCGCCAAACGGCGCACCGGTGCCGGCACGGCCGATTCCGATTACCTCAGTGCGGCGGCATCGGCTCCTCGGGCGGCCGGCCCCGGCTGCGGCGGTAGTCGGCGAACGCCACCCCGGCCAGCACCAGCAACGCCCCGGCGGAGGCGTAGACCGGCGCGAGGAACAACCCGGCCGGGGCGATCGTGAGCAGCGCCAGTATCCCGCCGGGCCGGGACGCCGACACCCGGCTGAACACCTCGTACTCGAACGCGCCCCGGCCGATCAGGAACAGCGCCGGCCCGCCGAGGATCACCGCCAGCCAGGCGGGCGGCGTGTGGCCGGTCGGTTCCAGCAGGACCAGGTCGAAGCCCGCCGCGGTGGTCACCACGCCGGCCACCATCAGCAGATGGGTGTACGGCGCGGTGTTGAGGAACCGGCTCGGCTGGGCCGCCCGGGCGATGGCGTTCGGCAGCAGCTCACCGGACTTGTGCACGTAGACGCGCCAGAGCAGCAGCGTGGTGGCGAACGCGATGGTGAAGGCGGCCAGGTTCTCCAGCTCGGAGTGGTGCAGGCTGAACACGGTGCCGGCGACCAGCACGGCGTCGCCGAGCGCGATGATGAAGAACTGCTGGTACCGCTCGGACAGGTGCTCGGCGGTCACGTTGCGCTGGGCCTCCGGCACCGCGCCCAGTCCCGGCACCGGGTACGCCAGCCGGAACCCCAGGTAGTCGATCGCCAGTGCACCCGCCCACAACCACAGCCGGGTGGTGCCGTGCGCGGCGAGCGCGCCGACCAGCCAGGGTACGGCCGACACGGCGAACCAGACGAAGATGCGGATGGCCCGGCGGCTGCTCTGCGGGTGCCGTCGTACGGCGGGCATCAGGAACAGGCCGCGTCCGAGATGGATCGCCACGTACGTGCCGGCGAACACCAGCCCTCGGGCGCCGAACGCCTCCGGGATGGCGGTGGTCATCAGCAGGGCGCCGAACATCACCGCCACGATCAGCAGCTTGATCTCGGTGCGCCGCGGGTCGTAGATGTCGGTGACCAGCGTGGTGATCGCCCACGTCCACCAGATCGCCATCAGCATGACCAGCGACTCGGCGGCCCGCTCCCAGGTGACCGACCCGACCAGGTTGCGCGAGATCAACGCCAGCGCCACCACGTAGACCAGGTCGAAGAAGAGTTCGAGCAGCGTCACCCGGCGCGGCGCCTCCGGATCGCGGACCGGCGGTCGCCGGTCGGCGGGCTCCGGCGCTGCGGTGGGCACGAGATGCTCCTGCGGGTGGCGGTACGCGCGGCGGGCCGTCCCGGCCCTTCACCGACGGTAGCGACGCCCGTCCCCGCACGGTCGGCTTTCCGGCATACCGGTCAGGCTTGGGGTGATGGGGTGGGTGGTGGTGTCACCACTTCGGGGTTCTGGTGGGCGGTGCGTCAGTTCGGGGAGGTGGCGGGGTCGGTGGGGTGATGATGTAGCCGGTCCGGTACTGGCGGGTGGGAAACGCGCCAGGCCGGTGGCGACCATCGTCACCACCGGCCTGGAACACGGGGGAGCGTCTACTCGGCGCCGGCCGGGAGCACCCGGTCGGCGTCCGCGCCGGCACCCGCCAGCACCTTTGCCTGCTGCGGCCAGGTGGCCAGACCCGGCGCGGAGCGCAGGCCGGCGGCCTTCACCGTCTGCCGCAGCGAGGCCTCGTCCAGCTCGGCGAGCTGCCGGTAGGTGCGGATCCCGGCGTCCTGCAGGGCGGTTGCCAGCTTCGGCCCGATGCCCTGGATCCGCCGGAAGTCGTCCGGCGCGTCGGTGTCCGCCGCGGCGGGTACGTCGTTTTCGACCGAGGTACGCGGGGCGGGCACGGCGACCGGCTCGGTGGCCGGCGCGTCGATGGTTGCGCCGATCGCGGGCTGCTTCTCCGCGACCGGCTCGTCCACGTCGACGGTGGCCGGAGCCGTCACCGGCTCGGCGTCGGCCACGGGCGCGGCAACCGGTTCGGTGGACACCGGCTCGGTCTCGGACGTCGCCGACATCGGCTCGGACACGACCGGCTCGGACACGACCGGCTCCGAGGCGACCGGCTCCGAGGCGACCGGCTCCGACACTACGGGCTCGGACACTACGGGCTCGGAGACGGCCGCGTCGGATACGACGGGGTCGGAGACGGCCGCGTCGGAGGCGGCGGGGGAGGACGCGGCCGGCTCGTCGTCGGAACGGGCGGCGGTGGCGACGGCCGGCTCGGCGGTCGGGGACTCGGCGGGGGCGGGCTCGGACACGGTGGCTGCGGCCGGGGGCTCGTCGACCACAGCCACCGGACGCGGCTCGTCGACGGTGGCGGTCACCGCGGGGGCGGTCTCCACCGTGGGCGTCGCCGGAGTGCCGGACCGGCGGCGGCCGACGAAGAACCAGCCGACGCCGAATCCGATGAGCAGGGCCAGGATGACGAACAGCCACTGCCCGAAGCTCGACGGCATGGCCAACCTCCTTCTATGTACGTGCACGACGGTGGCGAAAGACTCGGGGCAGCTTCGCACACGCGCGCGGCGCACGACAGGCAGCCCGGGGTCGGGCCGCAGCGGTGGGACCGGCGGTGTCGGCCGGTGCCCGGAGGATGACCGAGCGTGTGCCGGAAGGCGGGTCGAACGGCTCGGAGAACGGGGAGACGCCCCGGAACCTGGGTGCCGTGCGTGGTTCCGGGGCGTCCCGTCCGTCGCCCGTGGCCGGTCAGTGGATCCGGTCGGGCGCAGGGGTGTCGGCACAGTCCCAGCTGTAGAAGCAGCCGGCTACGGCGTCGCGGGGCGAGTGCCAGGTCGGCAGGTACGGGGAGGTGTGCGCGGACAGCCGCTTGTTCACCTGTTCGTAGAGCGGGTTGTCGCGCAGTTCCGCGGTCAGGCCGGGGGCGACGTCGACGGTCTCCATCAGATGGACGCACAGGTCGTGCAGGTAGTACAGCGACCGGTGCCGGACGCCGGTGAGGTGCGGCAGTTCGGTGGCGTCGGCCTCGGCGAAGATCTGCGCCACCCGTCCCTGTGCGCCCGGCACGATCCGGCTGACCACCAACAGTCGACTCATAGTGACCCCTCTCGCCGCCGCGGTGCTGGCTTCACCGTGCCGGTCGCGCTGTCACCTCGCCGTCACCGCGTACCCCGGGGCATTGATGGTGGTGGCGATGGTGAGGCGGGGGCGCGCGGCGCCGGCTTGGCGGTCCGGTCCGTGCGGCGCGGCGGCGGCTCCGGGCGGCTGGCCCGGCGGATCGGCGCGAGGGTGTCGTCGAGCAGCGCGGTCATCGCCGGGGACGGCTCCAGGCGCAGCTCGCGCAGCAGCAGGTCCCGGTAGACGTAGAAGGAGTGGACCGCCTCGAACGCGTTGCCCTCGGCCAGGTGGATGCGGACCACCAGGCGGTGCGGGGTCTCCCGCAGCGGTTCGGCGGCCATCGCCTCCAGCGCCGCCTCCAGCGCCTCGCCGTGCCGTCCGGCGGTGAGGTGGTTGCCGGCGAGTTCCTCCAGCATGTGCAGGCGCAGCTGGCGCAGCCGTTCGCGTTCCAGCAGCACCCAGTCGTCGTACCAGCCGGGGAGCAGGTCGTGGCGTCCGGCGCCGGCGGCGCCGCGCGGGACGGCGCCCTCGCGGACCAGCGCCGCGGTCTCCACCAGGTCGTCCACGTCGAGGCGGACGGTCGGTCCGAGGCGGACGGTGTCGCCGTCGGTGCGCAGCGGGCAGCACGGATCCTGCCGCAGCCGCCACAGCGCGGTGCGCAGCGACGACAGCGCCCGCTCTTCAGGCGTCTCGGGCCACAGCAGCCCGGCGAGGTGGCTGCGGGTCGCGGCCGGGCGCAGGCCGATCAGCGCGATGACGCGTTGCAACCCCCGGGGTACGACCACGGGCGTGCCGTCGTGCAGCAGCCGGAAGCCGCCCAGCAGATGCAGTGACACCCGTGGGGCGGGTTCGCCCGCCGTCGGCATTCTCGATCCACCCGACACGGCGCACCCCCCAGCACCGGAACCCTCGTCCCGACCGTTTCGCGTTGCCCGGACCGCCGCCCGCGACGCCGGTGTCGGAACGCCTCCGCCACGGCCGGAAGCTCCACCGTGGCCGGGCTGACCGAGACGCAGAATATCAACGCCTGTTACTCTCAGTCAACGGTCGGTCGGTCACCTGACTATCCGTAGTGGGCTCGGTAATACGCCCGTGATCTGCGAAGAAGTGTCGTCACCCGGGGGCCGGAAAGCGATCTTCCCATAGCTCGCGCACAGCTTGCGTCAACGCAGCGTCACCATGTTTGTGGCCCGATGGGGCCCGGTTGACGCCCGGTAGACGCCGTCGGCGCGACCGTGTGGCAATCCGTGCGGCGCGACCGGTTCGCCGCGCACCGGGACGTCCAGGAGGCGCGAATGGACCGTTCGCTCATCGTCGCCAAGGTGGTGCCGACGGCCGAGGACCGGGTGGCCGAGATCTTCGCCGAGTCCGACGCGACCGAGCTGCCCGGCCTGGTCGGGGTCCGGCACCGTTCGCTGTACCGGCTGCACGACCTCTACGTCCATCTGCTGGAGACGGAGACGCCCGCGCAGGGCGCGGTGGAGGACAACCGCGGGCATCCGGAGTTCATCCGGATCAGCGAGCGGCTGCGGCCGTACATCTCGCCGTACCTGCCGACCTGGCGGTCGCCGCGCGACGCGATGGCGCACTGCTTCTACCGCTACGACGCGCCGGCCCACCGGTACGACACCGCCGGGCGGCCACTGTGACCACGACCGCCCCGCGCGACGAGCAGCTCTGGTCGAGGTGCGACGGATGCGCGTCGCTGCTCTACCGCAAGCGGCTGCGCCGGAACCTGGACGTCTGCCCGGAGTGCGGCTCGCACGCGCGGCTGGACGCGCCGGACCGGGTGGCGCAGCTGGCCGACCCGGACTCGTTCGTCCCGCTGCCGGACCGGGCGGTACGCGTCGACCCGATCGAGTTCGTCGACGAGTTGCCGTACCCGCACCGGCTCGGCGCGGCCCGCGCGGCGACCGGCCTGGACGAGGCGGTGCTCTGCGGCACCGCCCGGCTGGGCGGGCACCCGGTCGCGCTGGCGGTGATGGACTTCCGCTTCCTCGGCGGCAGCCTCGGCTGCGCGGTCGGTGAGCTGATCACCCGGACCGCCGAGCGGGCGCTCGCCGACGGCATCCCGCTGGTGCTGGTGACCGCGTCGGGCGGGGCGCGGATGCAGGAGGGCGCGCTGTCGCTGATGCAGATGGCCACCGTCAGCCAGGCCCTCGCCGGGATGCGGGAGGCGGGCCTGCTCACTGTCAGCGTGGTCACCGATCCCACGTACGGCGGGGTGGCCGCCTCCTTCGCTACGAACACCGACCTGGTGCTGGCCGAGAGCGGCGCCCGGCTGGGCTTCGCCGGCCCTCGAGTGATCCGCCAGGTCACCGGCGCGAAGCTGCCGGAGGGCTTCCAGACCGCGGAATACCTGCTGCGGCACGGCCAGGTGGACATGGTGGTGCCCCGGCACGCGCTGCGGGGCCGGCTCGCGGCGCTGCTCGCCGCCGCCGAGGCGGGCCGCCGCGCCCCGGAGACCGCGCCCGCCCCGCGCCCGCCGGCCACCGCGCCCACAGCGACCACGCGGCCGGACCGCGACCCCTGGGAGACGGTACGCACGGCGCGGCACCCGGGCCGGCCGACCACACTGGACTACCTGGAGACCGCGTTCGACGGTTTCGTGGAGCTGCACGGCGACCGGCTCGGCGCGGACTGCCCGGCTGTCGTCGGCGGCATCGCCCGCCTGGACGGACGGCCGGTGATGGTGATCGGCCACCAGAAGGGGCACACCACAGCCGAGCTGGTGACCCGCAACTTCGGCATGGCCAGCCCCGCCGGTCACCGCAAGGCGCTGCGGCTGATGCGTCTCGCGGCGCGGCTGCGGCTGCCGGTGGTGACGCTCGTGGACACGCCCGGCGCGGACCCGGGGGTGAGCGCCGAGCAGCAGGGCCAGGCGGCGGCGATCGCGGAGAACATCCTCGCGCTCACCGTGCTGCCCACGCCGGTGGTGGCGGTGGTCACCGGGGAGGGCGGCAGCGGCGGCGCGCTCGCGCTCGCGGTCGCCGACCGGGTGCTCATGCTGGAACACGCCGTCTACTCGGTGATCAGCCCGGAGGGCTGCGCCGCGATCCTCTGGCCGGACAGCTCGGCCGCCCCGCAGGCGGCCCGCGCGCTGCGGCTCACCGGCGCCGACCTGTGCCGCCTCGGCGTCGTCGACGAGCTGGTGCCGGAGCCGCGCCCGGCCGCCCACGCCGACCCGGGCGGCGCGGCCGAGCTGCTGCGCCGGGCCGTGGCGGCGAACCTCGCCCCGCTGCTCACCGTCCCTCCGGCCACGCTGGTCCGCCGCCGCCGGCAGCGCTTCCGCCGCTTCGGCGCGGCCCGCGCGGCCGGACCGTCCCCGGCTGCCTCCCCGGCCGGTGGCCGGGCGGAGGTGGCGTGATGGCGGACGCCGAGGCCGAGCAGGTGCTCGACGGGCTGCGCCGGCAGGCCCGCAAGCTCGTCGCCGACCTGGCCGGGCCGGTGCGCCGGGTGCGGCTGCGCACCGGCGAGTCGGTGCTGGAGGTCGAGTGGCACGACCCGGCGGCACCGGCGCAGCGCGCCGCCGAACCGGCCGGGGCGCTGCCGGCACGGGCCGCCGAACCCGCCGCGCGTGCGGCGCCGTCGACCGACCGGCCGGTCGTTCGCTCACCGGTGGTCGGCACGTTCTACCGCGCTCCCGAACCCGGCGCGATGCCGTTCGTCGCGGTCGGCGACATGGTCCGCCCGGGCCAGGTGGTCGGCATCGTCGAGGCCATGAAGCTGATGAACGAGGTGACCGCCGGCCAGGCCGGACGGGTGGTCGAGGTGCTTGTCGACGACGGCAAGCCCGTCGAGTACGACCAGCCGCTGATCGCCCTGGAACCGGTCACCGGACAGGACTCCTGATGTTCGACAAGGTGCTGATCGCCAACCGGGGCGAGATCGCGCTGCGAGTGCTGCGCGCCTGCCGGGAACTCGGCGTGCGCACGGTGGTGGTGCACTCCAGCGCCGACGCCGACTCGCTGCCGGTACGGCTCGCCGACGAGGCGGTACGGATCGGCCCGGCGGCCAGCCGGCGCAGCTACCTCAACGCGGCGGCGATCGTGGAGGCCGCCCGGCAGACCGGCGCGCAGGCGGTCCACCCCGGCTACGGCTTCCTGTCCGAGGACGCCGACTTCGCCGAGATCTGCGCCGAGAACGGGCTGGTCTTCGTCGGCCCGCCGCCGCAGGTGATGGCCGCACTGGCGGACAAGTCGACCGCCCGCGCGCTGATGAGCGCAGCCGGGCTGCCGCTGCCGCCGGGAAGCGTCCGGACACTGCCCAGCGTCGGCGAGGCGCAGGAGGTGGCCGCCGAGGTGGGCTACCCGGTGATCGTGAAGGCCGCGGCGGGCGGTGGCGGGCGCGGCATGACAGTGGTGCGTTCGGCCGCCGAGCTGCCCCGCGCGTACGCCCGCACCCGCGCGGCCGCGCAGGTCGCGTTCGGCGACGACCGTGTGTACGTCGAGCGGTATCTCGCCGACGCGCGCCACGTCGAGGTGCAGGTGCTCTGCGACGGCCACGGCAACGGTGTGCACCTGGGCACCCGGGACTGCTCGGTGCAGCGCCGGCACCAGAAGCTGATCGAGGAGGCGCCCGCGCCCGCGCTGCGGCAGGCCACCCTGGACACCGTCGCCGAGGTGGCGCTGCGCGGCGCGCTGTCGGTCGGCTTCACCGGCGCCGGGACGGTGGAGTTCCTGGTCGACGAGGCCGAACGCTGCCACTTCCTGGAGATCAACTGCCGGATCCAGGTGGAACACCCGGTCACCGAGATGGTCACCGGCATCGACCTCGTGCAGGAACAGTTGCACGTGGCGTACGGCACGCCGCTGCGGCTGCGCCAGTCCGACGTACGGCTGGACGGCGTGGCGATCGAGTGCCGGGTCAACGTGGAGGACCCGGACCGCGACTTCGCGCCCGCACCGGGCCGGCTGGACCGGTTCCGCCCGCCGGGCGGCCCGTTCACCCGGGTCGACACCCACGGGCACGTCGGCTACCTGGTCAGCCCGCACTACGACTCGCTGCTGGCGAAGGTGGCGGTGTGGGCGCCGGACCGCGACGCCGCACTGGACCGGCTCGACCGGGCGCTGGCCGAGTTCGACGTGGCCGGTCCCGGCGTGCGTACCACCATCCCGTTCGCCCGGCGGGTGCTGCGCGACCCGGCGTTCCGCGCCGCCCGGCACACCACCGCCCTGGTGGAACGCCTGCTCGCCCCGCCCGCCGACGACGCGGCCGGGGCGCCCCCGGCGCGGGCCGTCGTGCCCGACCCGCGCGCTGCGGCCGAGCCGGGCAGCCGTACCCCCGTCAGCGCCGTGCCCGCCGCCGGCCCGACCACCTGGAGGAACCGATGACCGTCGCCCCCGACCGCCCGCTCGCCCGTGAGATCACCGACATCCTGGTCACGCACTGCGGCCTGGACCCGGACGCCGCCGCCGGCGCGCCCGCCGCGAGCCTGGAGGAGCTGGGCATGGACTCGCTGGCGCTGCTCGAACTGTCAGCGGTGGTGGCCGACAGGTGGCGGGTGAAGATCCCCGAACAGGCCGGGCAGCTCAGCATCGCCGGCGTCGCCGACCTGGTGGCCCGCAAGGCGGACCCGCCCGGGCACACCGAGAACGCCGTGGAGATCGCCGCGCCGCTGCCGCTGGTCTGGGAGATCACCAACGACGTGGCCCGGTGGCCGGACCTGTTCACCGAGTACGCGACCGCGGAGATCCTGCACCGCGACGGCGCCACCGTGCGCTTCCGGCTCACCATGCACCCGGACTCCAACGGCGTGGCGTGGAGCTGGGTCAGCGAACGCACCGCCGACCCGGCCACCCGCGAGGTGCACGCCCGGCGCGTCGAGACCGGCCCGTTCGAGTACATGCGCATCCACTGGCGCTACGACGAGACGCCCGGCGGCACCCGGATGACCTGGACGCAGGACTTCGCGATGAAGCCCGACGCGCCCATCGACAACGCCGGCATGACCGACCGGATCAACACCAACAGCACGATCCAGCTCGCCGTGATCAAGGAGAAGATCGAGCGGGCGCACGCGGGAGGCGCGCGATGACCGACACCACCACCGCCCGGGTCTCCGTCCACGACGTACCCGCCGACCGCCGCCGGGGCGGGGAACTGCGGGTGCTGCTCGGCCCGAAGACGGTCGGCAGCACCTCCGGATTCATGGGCGTCGCCACGCTCGCGCCGGGGGAGCGGATCGCCGAGCACTACCACCCGTACAGCGAGGAGTTCCTCTACGTCGCCCGCGGCGCGATCACCGTCGACCTGGACGACACGCCGGTGCCGGTCGCCGCCGGGGAGGCGCTCTACGTGCCGAAGGACGTGCGGCACCGGCTGCGCAACACCGGCGACGAGCCCGCCGAGGTGGTGTTCCACCTCGGACCGCTCGCCCCCCGCCCGGAACTCGGCCACGTCGACACCGAGAGCGCCGCACCGCCGCCACGGGAGCCGTCGTGACCGGCCGCCGTACCGTGGTCACCGGCATCGGCGTCGTCGCACCCGGCGGAGCCACCCGGGACCGCTTCTGGAAGACGATCACCGAGGGACGTACCGCGACCCGACGGATCAGCTTCTTCGACCCGTCGCCGTTCCGGTCGCAGATCGCCGCCGAGTGCGACTTCGACCCGGACGCCGCCGGGATCACGCTCGCCGAACGGCAGCGCGCCGACCGGTACGTGCAGTTCGCGCTCGCCTGCTCCGCCGAGGCGCTCGCGGACAGCGGCCTCGCCCTCAGCGACGCGCAACGGGAACGCGCCGGTGTGGTGCTCGGCACCGCCGTCGGCGGGACCATGGCGCTGGAGCAGGAGTACGTGCGGGTCAGCGACTCCGGCCGGCACTGGCTGGTCGACCACGCGCTCGGCGGGCCGTACCTCTACCAGGCGCTGGTGCCCAGCAGCCTGGCCGCCGACGTGGCCTGCCGGCACGGCCTGCACGGCCCGGCGCAGGTGATCTCCACCGGTTGTACCTCCGGCATCGACGCCATCGGGTATGCCCACCAGCTCGTCGCCGACGGCGAGGCCGACGTGGTGCTGGCCGGCGCGGCCGACTCGCCGATCTCCCCGGTCACCGTCGCCTCGTTCGACGCGATCGGCGCGACCAGTCCGGACAACGACGACCCGGAGCACGCCTCCCGGCCGTTCGACGCCGACCGGCACGGGTTCGTCCTCGCCGAGGGCGCCGCGGTGCTGGTGCTGGAGGAGGCCGAGCACGCCCGCCGCCGGGGCGCGCACGTCTACTGCGAGGTCGCCGGGTACGCCAGCCGCAGCAACGGCTTCCACATGACCGGGCTGCGCCCGGACGGCGCGGAGATGGCGGTGGCTATCAGCGACGCGCTGCGGCAGGCCCGGCTGGCCCCGACGGCCGTGTCGTACGTCAGCGCGCACGGCTCCGGCACCCGGCAGAACGACAGGCACGAGACTGCGGCGTTCAAGCGGGCGCTGGGGGAGACGGCGTACCGGGTGCCGATCAGCTCGATCAAGTCGATGGTCGGCCACTCGCTCGGCGCCATCGGCTCGATCGAGATGGCTGCCTGCGCGCTCGCCATCGAGTACGGCGTGGTGCCGCCCACCGCGAACTGGACCACCCGCGACCCGGAGTGCGACCTGGACTACGTGCCGAACGAGGCCCGGGAGGTGCCGGTGGACGTGGCGTTGTCGGTGGGCAGCGGGTTCGGCGGCTTCCAGTCGGCGATGGTGTTCCGCCGGCTGGCGGCGGTGCCGACATGACCGCGCGTGCGGTGGTGACCGGCATCGGCGTGGTCGCGCCCAGCGGCGTCGGCGCCGAGGCGCACTGGAACACCGTGCTCGCGGGCACCCGGCGCACCGGGCCGATCACGCTGTTCGACCCGGAGCGGTACCCGACCCGGGTGGCCGGGGAGGTGGCCGGCTTCGACCCGGCCGGGTTCAGCGACACCCGGCAGCGGGTGCAGACGGACAGGTGGACGCACCTCGGCTTCGCCGCCACCAAGCTGGCGCTCGCCGACGCCGGGCTGCCCGAGGTGTCGCCCGACCCGTACAAGTGGGCGGTCACGCTCGCCAGCTCGTCGGGCGGCAACCTGTTCGGGCAGCGGGAGCTGCAACGGCTCTGGGGCGGGCCGAGCCGCACCGTCGGGGCGTACCAGTCGATCGCCTGGTTCTACGCGGCGAGCGTGGGGCAGCTGTCGATCCGCCACCAGTTCAAGGGGCCGTCCGGGGTGACCGTGTCCGAGTCCGCCGGCGGGCTGGACAGCCTGGCGCACGCGGTGCGCACCATCCGCCGGGGCACACCCGTGGTGATCGCCGGGGCGACCGAGTGCCCGCTGAGCCCGTACGCGCTGGCCTGCCAGCTCCGTTCCGGCCTGCTCAGCGACGTGTCCGACCCGGAGCGGGCGTACCGGCCCTTCGACGTCGCGGCGAGCGGGTACGTGCCGGCCGAGGGCGGTGCGGTCTTCGTGGTGGAGGAACTGGGCCACGCGCTGTCCCGGGGTGCCCGCGTCTACGGGGAGGTCACCGGCTGGGCCGCCACCCACGACGCCGCGCCCACCGACCCGGCGGTCGGCCCGGACCCGGCCCACTACGCCCGCGCGCTGCGGCTGGCGCTGGAGCGCGCCGGGGTACGGCCGCACGACGTGGACGTGATCTGGCCGGACGCGCTCGGCGTGCCCGCGTACGACCGGGCCGAGGCGGCGGCACTGCACACCGTGTTCGGCGACCGGACCCCGCCGGTGACCACGCAGAAGCCGCTGACCGGCCGGGCGCACCAGGGCGGGTCCGCGCTGGACGCGGCCACCGCGCTGCTGGCGTTCCGCCACGGGATGCTGCCCGCCTCGGCCGGCCCGGACGAGCCGGCGCCTGGCTGCGAGCTGACGTTCCTGCGGCGGCCCCGCCCGCCGCGCAGCCGGATCGCGCTGGTCGGGGCGCGCGGCTTCGACGGGTTCAACAGCGCGCTGGTGCTGCGCGGCGCCGCGCCCCCACCGGCCGGCGAACGCTGACCGTCACGACGGCCGGGCCAGGTACGCGGTCTTCGCGTCGCCGGAGAACCCACAGGCCAGATAGAAGGCGTGGGTCGCGGGCGAGCGCGACCCGGTCATGAGCATCGCCTTGTAGCAGCCCGCGTCCCAGGCGGCCCGCAGCGTGCCGGCCATGATCTGCCTGCCCAGGCCGGTGCCGCGCCGCGACTCGTCGACCACCACGTTCTCGACGACCGCGTACGGCGACGCCGACCGGCTCAGGTTGGGGATCACGTTGAGGTACGTGGTGGCGACGACCGTGCCGTCCAGGTCGAGCACGAACAGGTGCAGCCCTTCGGTGGACAGGATCCGCGAGAAGGCCCGTTCGTCGGAGCCGTCGCTCAGGTGCGGGTCGTCCGGGTTCAGCTGCCGGTAGAGGCGGATGAGCTGCGGGAAGTCGTCGGGCCGGGCGGTACGGAACATACCGGGAGCGTAGTCGCCGGCCGTCCGCGCAGGAGCCCGCGCGCACAGCATCCGGCGGCCGGCGGACTACCTTGCCGGCGTGGCCTCGATCCTGCCTGTCCGATCGAGCCTGAGCAATCCACCCAGCCGCTGTTTTGGATCTAGCCATTTGCATCTGGCGATGCAGAAGAGGGCCGTCGTAGGGTTCCGCCATACCCCGAACGACGTACCCGCTGGGCGGATCCGCCCAGTTCCTCAGTGGAACGGTGGCTGGTCGTGACTGCACATCCCGTGGCGGAAGATCCTGCCTCGACGACGGTGAACTGGGTGGACGACATCCTGTTCACCGGCCGCGACACCGACGTCTGCCTGCGCCTGCCCGAACCGGTCGACAAGGGCACGCTGCGCAGGCTCGTCGGCGAGGCGCAGGACCGGCTCGCCGGGGCCGGGCTCCGTGCCGGAGGCGCGGCCGCGCTGCGCCTGCCGCCCTCGCTGGCGTACGTGGCGTACCTGCTCGCCACCTGGCGTACCGGCGCCCAGGCGGTGCTGCTCGACCACCGGCTCACCGACCACGAGGTCGACCAGGCGCTGCGCCGGCTCAGCCCGCAGGTGGTGGTCGCACCGGTCCGCTCCGGCGGCGGCGCGCTGCGGATCTTCGTCGACGTCACCGCCGGGGTCAGCGCGTACTCCGACCGCCCGGCGGGCAGCCCGCACGCGGTGATCCAGCTCAGCTCCGGCTCCACCGGGCCGTCCAAGGTGATCGGCCGTACCGCCGCCGACCTGATCGGCGAGGTGCACCGCTACACCCGCATCGACGGCGTCGCGCTGCCCGGTGAGCGGATCATCCTGCTCCCCAGCATGGTGCACGTGCTCGGCCTGGTCGGCGGCCTGCTCTACGGGCTGCACGCCGGCGTCGAGCTGTGCCCGCCGGAGCGGCTCAGCGGCGACGCGATCCTCGCCGCCGTCGCCGCCCAGGACACCCCGGCCACGGTGCTCGGCGTCCCGTTCCACATCGGGCTGCTCGCCTCCACCACACCCGCCGGGCCGCTGCCGCAGCTCAAGCGCATGACCACCGGCGGCGAGCTGGTGTCCGCCGCCGTGGCGAACGCGTTCACCGACCGCTACGGCGTGCCGCTGGGCAACATGTACGGGATGACCGAGGTCGGCGTCATCGGCACCGACCTGTACGGGCGGCACCGTCCCGCCATCGCGCCCGCCCCCGGCATCGAGGTGCGGGAGCGCGACGGCGAGCTGTGGGTGAGCTGCCCGGACAACCCGTACGTCGGACTGGCCGACCCGACCCGGTGGGCCGACGGCTGGCTGCACACCCGCGACGCCGGCGTGGTCGACCCGGGCACCGGTCTGGTCACCATCAAGGGCCGGCTGGACTCGCAGGTGTCGGTGGGCGGCCTGAAGGTCGACCTGACCGAGGTGGAGGCCACTGTCGCCGGGCTGCCCGGCGTCACCGCCGCGGTGGTGGTCTGGGACGACGGCATCACCGCGTACGTCCAGACGGACGGCTCACTGACCGAGGACACGCTGGACAAGCTGATCGCCGAGCGGCTGGCCGGCTTCAAACGTCCCCGCACCCTGCGGCTGCTCGACCAGATGCCCCGCACCACCACCGGGAAGCTGGTCCGGTCCGTACCGGCGCTGCGGGACGCGGCGTCGTGACCGGCCCGCTGTACGAGCCGTACACCCACCGGACGCCCGCCGGGCGTCCCGTGCACCCCGATTCCCGCCCCGGACCGGCCGGGCAACGCGCCACCCGCGCGCCCGACCCCGCCGGTTCCCACGCACACGGTGTCCCGACCGGGCACCGTCAGCCGGTACACGGAGAAGAGGTCTGAACCCATGCGAGACGAGGTCCGCACCTTCGTCGTCGAACAGCTCGCCGACATGAACTACGACGTGGAGGAGCTCGACGACGACACCACGCTCGGCCCCTCCGGCGTCGACCTGGAGTCGCTGGCCCTGGCCGACCTGGCGGTCCGCGTCGAGGACCGGTACGGCCTGAAGTTCGCCGACGACGAGTCGGAGAAGATGGCGTTGATGACGGTCGGCGAGTTCACCACGATGGTCGCCGACCGGGTGGCCGCGAACAGCGACAAGTCCTGATGTCCGGTCAGCCCGACCTGGGGCGAGCTGACCTGGTGAGCATGCTCGCCGAACTGACCGCGAAACCCGCCGACCAGGTGCCGGACCGGCTCGGCTCGATGGAGCTGGCCTGGCTCGTGCACATGGTCGAGCAGCGGTACGACCGCCGGCTGGACCTGGGCGACGACGAACTCGCCGGCATCCGCACCGTCGACGACGCGCTCGCGGTGTTCCGTGGCTCTCTGACCGCTCCCGCAGATGGCTGAGCGGGAGACCGTACGGATCACCGGCACGTACGCGCTCAGCGCCCTCGGCAGGGGCGCCGACGCGCTGCTGGCCGGGGTGCTCACCGGTACCCCGGCGTTCGCGCCGGTGCGCCGTTTCGACACCACCGGCCGCCGGGTGACGGTGGCGGCCACAGTGCCCGACGTCGGCACGCTCGCCGGCGAGCTGACCGAGGCGATCGACGCCGCCGCCCGGGCCGCCGGGCTGGACCGGGCCGGGCGGGCGGAGTCGGCGCTGTTCCTGGCCACCCACGGCGGGCCGTACTCGCTGCCCGTACCGCAGGGATGGGAGGAGCCGACCGTGCCGGCGCTGGCCGGTCACCTGGTTGCGCGGTGCGGCCTGGGCGGGCGGACCCGGATCTACACCACCGCCTGCGTGTCGGCGAGCAGCGCGGTCGCCGACGCGGCGGCGCTGATCCGCCGGGGCGACCTGGAGCGGGTCGTGGTCGCGGCCGGCTACCTGGTCGAACCGGACCAGTACGCGCTGTTCGACGCCGGGCGGGCGCTCGCCGCCGACGGCGCGGTACGCCCGTTCAGCGCCGGCCGCAAGGGCCTGCTGCTGGGCGACGGGGTGGCCGCCGTGGTGCTGGAGTCGGCGAGTGCCGCCGCCCGGCGGGGCGCCGAGACGCTGGCGAGCGTGGCCGGGTGGGGCCGGGCGGGGGACGCGTACCACCCGTGCCAGCCGCACCCGGACGGGCTCGGGCTGGCCCGGGCGGTCGAGGCGGCGCTGCGCCGCAGCGGGCTGCCCCCGGACGCGATCGGCTACGTCAACGCCAACGCCACCGGCACCCCGTTCAGCGACGCCTCCGAGGCGGCGGCGCTGGTCCGGGTGTTCGGCGAGGACGCCGGGCGGCTGCCGGTCAGCTCCACGAAGTCGGTCCACGGGCACGCGCTGGAGGCGTCCGGGCTGCTGGAGCTGCTCGTCACCGTGCTGGCCCTGCGGCACGGCAAGCTGCCGGTCACCGCCGGCTGGCTCGGCCCCGACCCGCAGTGCCCGCTGGACGTCATCCGCGACGCCCCGCGCCCCGCGCGCACCGGACACGCCCTGACCCTCAACGCCGCCTTCGGCGGCGCCAACACCGCACTCCTGGTGAGCGTCCCATGACCGCCTCCGTGCCCAGCCCTCCGCGATCTTGCACTTCCGGCCCCGGCGAAACGGGCACAACGCCCGCCGAGGGGGCACCAACCGCAAGATCGCGCAACGACGGGGTGGTGGTGCTCGCGGAGGCGCGGTGGCCCGAGGCGGGGGATGAGGGTGCAGGGCCGGCGGGGGTGCCGGGGTTCGTGCACTCGCCGTTCGCGCCTCTCGTGGTCGCGGTCGCCGAGCGGTGCCTCGCGCGGCGGTACGGCGACGGGCCGTTGCCGCCGGGCAACCGCATCGCTGTGGTGCTGGTCAGCGCGGGCGGGGACACCGCCGGGGCGGCGCACGTCCGCGCCACTGTGGACGCGGGCGGGCGGATCGGGCCGCTGTTCTTCTTCCAGTCGGTGCCGAACAGCGTGGCCGGGCACGTCGCGGCGCGCTGGGGACTGGACGGGCCGGTGGTGTGCCTGAGCCCGACCGGCGACCCGCGGGCCGACGGGGAGGCCGAGGCGGACCTGCTGCTGTACGACGGCGACGCCGCACAGGCGTTGCTGATCCTGATCGAACTGGCACCGGACGGTACGCCGGGCGAGGCGACCGCGGTGCTGCTGGGGGAGGGAACACGTCAATGAGGACGAAGGGACTGCGCGGCGCGCTCGCGGCCGACGCGGAACTGGGCGCGGGCAACGTGCTCGCCCGGGTGCTGGCGCACGGCGCCGACCCGGACGGGCCGGGGCTCACGTTCGACACCGAGATCGACGGCCACCCGGCCGAGACCCCGCTGACCCTGGGCCGGCTCGACCGGATGGTCGCCGCCCGGGCGGCCTGGCTGCACGAACGCGGGGTGAAACCCCGTGACCCGATCGCCGTCTGGGCCGGTACGGCCGCCGACATGGTGCTGTCGTTCCTGGCGCTGACCCGCCTGGGTGCCATCCCGGCGCTGATGAACGGCAGGCTGCGCCCCGAGATCGCCGCCGAGTACATCCGCCGGCTACGCGCCGCCGGGGTGCTCGCCGACGCCGCGCACGCCCAGGCGCTGGCCGGGCACGACCTGGGCGCCCCGATGATCGGCGAACCCGCGCAGGCGGGCACCGGCGACCCGGACGCGGCACCGGCGCACTACCGGCACCACCCGGACGACCCGATCGTCATCACCCACACCTCCGGCACCACAGGCGTGCCGAAGGCGGTGCTGCACTCGCACGCCAGCCTGTTCGCCGCCACCCGCCACCTGCTGTCCATGCCGCAGGCGCAGGGGACCACGCGCATCCTCAACGCCCTGCCCGCACCGCACACCGCCACGGTGCTCATGGTCAACCAGGCGCTCGGCAACCGGGCGGAGATGTTCCTGCTCTCCGAGCAGGGCGGCGAACGGGTGCTCGACGCGATCCAGCGGTGGCGCCCGGACGGCGTGTTCGGCTTCTCGGTCACCTGGGCCGAGCTGGCCCGCTTCGACCTGTCCGGTTACGACCTGGACTCGGTGCGGCTGTGGTTCAACACCGGCGACTGCTCGCACGAGCCGCACGTACGGCGGCTGGTCGCCGTCGGCTCCCGGGACGTGGTGACCCGTCAGGGCGTCACCCGGGTACCCGGGTCGGTGTTCATCGACGGCCTCGGCTCCAGCGAGATGGGCCACTCGATGTTCCACATCACCCACACCACCGACACCGGCAGGTACGGCCGCTGCGTCGGCCGCCCGTACCGGTTCACCAGGGTCGCCGTGCTCGACGCCGACGGCAACGAACTGCCGCCCGGGCAGGTGGGCTGGCTCGGCATCGACTCGCCGTCGCTGTTCCGCGGCTACTGGAACGACTCGGTCACCACGTACCGGTTCCGGCTGCGCGGCTGGTACCTCACCGGCGACCTGGTGTACGCCGACGACGACGGCCGCTACTACCACCTGGACCGGGCGGTCGACTCGGTCGAGACCGGCGACGGGAAGCGGTTCTTCACCGCGCTGTCCGAGGAACGCATCCTCGCCGCCAGCCCCGACGTCACCGACTGCACAGTGGTGATCGTCAAGGCGGACGACGGCACCGTCACCACCGACGTGCTGCTGGAACTGGCCGCCGGTGCCGACCCCGACGCGGACCGCACCGAGCGCATCCGTACCGCGCTCGGCCCGGACGTGGCCGCCACGCTGCGCCGGATCGTGCCGGTACGCGCCGACGACATCCCGGTCACCGTCACCGGCAAGGTGCGCAAGGTGGCGCTGCGCGAGCGCTACCTGACCGAGGCGCCGTCGTGACCGCCGTCATCACCGGTATGGGCCTGTTCACCCCGGCCGGGCGCGGCGCGGCGGACACGTTCGACGCCCTGCTCACCGGCCGGTCCGGGCTGCGCCGCCCGCCCGAGGGACACCCGGCGGCGGGCAGCCTGGAGGTGGCCGGGGTGCTGCCGGACATCGATCCGCGCAGCGTCGCCTCCGGACCGGAGACGAAGGTGCTCGACCGGGTGGTGCTGCTCGCCCTGATCACCGCCGCCGAGGCGCTCGCCGACGCCGGCATCGAGGTGGGCCGCGACGTCGACCCGGAGCGCGTCGCGGTGATCGTCGGCGGTGTCGGCGGAATGTCCACGCTGGAGGGCCAGGTGCTCGCCCGGGCCGCCCGGGGCCGGGCGGCGGTCAGCCCGTACCTGCTCACCGGCATCCTGCCGAACATGCCGTCGGCGCGGATCGCCATCGCGCACGGCATCCGCGGCTACAGCTCGTCGGTCGGCACGGCCTGCGCCTCCGGCGCCCAGGCCGTCGCCGACGGGGTACGCCTCATCCGCGCCGGCGAGGCCGACGTGGTGGTGTGCGGGGCGAGCGAGGCGCCGCTGTTCGGCACGTTCGCCGACACGTTCGGCAACGCCCGGGCGCTGGCCCGGGGCTGGGACGAGCCCACCGAGGCGAGCCGCCCGTTCGACAAGCGGCGCAACGGGTTCGTACTGGCCGAGGGAGCGGCACTGCTGGTGCTGGAGCGCGCCGGTCACGCCGACGGCCGGGGTGTGCGCGGCTACGCCGAGGTCGCCGGCTTCGGGGCGAACACCGACGCATACCACCCGACCGCGCCACGGCCGGACGGCGCCGGTGCGGCGGCGTGCATGCGCCGGGCCCTCGCGGCAGGCGGGGTCGAGCCCGCCGACGTCGGGTACGTCAACGCGCACGGCACCGGCACCAAGCTCGGTGACGTCGCCGAGACGGTCGCGCTGGCCGAGGTGTTCGGCACCGGTGGCGTGCCGGTCAGCTCCACAAAGGCGCTCACCGGGCATTTGCTCGGCGCATCGGGGGTGCTGGAGGCCGCCGCCACCGCGCTGGCGCTCGACAGTGGCCTGCTGCCACCCACCTACCACCTGGACGACCCGGACCCGGAGTGCGAGGCGGACCACGTCCGCGCCGTGCCCCGGCCCACCCGGGCCGGCCACGCGCTGACGAACTCGTTCGGGTTCGGCGGCCAGAACGTCAGTCTGCTCCTGCGCCGGCTCTCCGGGCCGGCCCGCCGGGCCGCCACCCCGGCCGCGGGCTGACCGGACTCCAGTCCCGGGCGTCCGTCCGGGTCGCGATCACGGGGGGAACAGGGGAAGCCCATATGACCATCAACGGGATAGATCATCTCGAACTGTACGTGGGGGACGCCCGGCAGGCGGCCTTCTACTTCGACAACGCCGTCGGTTTCCGGCTGTGCGGGCAGGGCGGTCCGGAGACCGGGCTGGACGGGCAGCGGTCGCTGCTGCTGGCCCAGGCCGGCATCCGGCTGCTGCTGACCACCGGACTGTCCGCCGAGCACCCGGCGGCCACGTACGTGCACCGGCACGGCGACGGCATCGCCGTGGTGGCCCTCGCCGTGGACGACGCCGCCGGGGCGTACGCGGAACTGGTGGACCGTGGCGCGACGGCGCTGAGCCGGCCGCGCACCTTCACCGGCGCGGACGCCGAGGTGGTGGTGGCCGAGGTCGGCGGCTTCGGCGACGTGGTGCACCGCCTCGTCGAGCGGCGCGGCGACCCGAATGTGTTCCTGCCCGGCGCGATCGAGCCGGTGACCGCGCCGGACGGCACGGACACACTGCTCGCCGAGGTGGACCACCTGGCGATCTGCGTGCCGCCGGGGCAGCTCGACGAGACCGTCGCGCACTACGAGAAGGTGTTCGGCTTCGCCGACATCTTCACCGAGCACATCGAGGTCGCCGGCCAGGCGATGAACTCCAAGGTGGTGCAGAGCCCCTCCGGGACCGTCACGTTCGTGCTGCTGGAGCCGGACACCGGCGCCCGGCCGGGGCAGATCGAGGACTTCCTGCGCTGGCACGCCGGCGCCGGGGTGCAGCACCTGGGTCTGCGTACCGACGACATCGTCACCGCCGTCGGCGCGCTCGCCGGGCGCGGGGTGCGCTTCGCCAGCACGCCCGGCGCCTACTACGACGGCCTGGAGCAGCGGGTCGGCCGGCTGGACGCGCCGGTGGACCGGCTGCGCGAGCTGAGCATCCTGGTCGACTCCGACCACGACGGGCAGCTGCTGCAGATCTTCACCGAGTCGATGCACGTGCGCCGCACCCTCTTCCTCGAACTCATCGAGCGGCGCGGGGCGCGCACCTTCGGCAGCGGCAACATCAAGGCGCTCTACGAGGCCAAGGAACGCGAGCTGGCCGCGGCGGAAGGGGTTACGGCATGACCACGATCGATCCCGGGCTGACCGCCGAGGAGGAGGCGCTGCTTCCCTCCGACGAGGACGTCCGGCACTACGCCGAGCACGGCTGGTACCTGTCGAAGAAGCTGCTCACCGACGACGAGGTGGACGAGCTGGTCGCCGCCACCGACGGCTATTACGCCGGGGAACGCGACCGCCGCCTGCCGGTACGCCCGCCGAAGCTGGCCTACTGGGAGCCCTCCAAGGGCGACGTGCAGCGGCACAACGACTACGTCCACCACGAGCACGACGGCATCGCCCGCATCCTGCGCAAGCCGCTGATCGGAGCGGTCGCCGCCCGGCTGGCCCGCGCCGCCGAGATTCGCATCTTCCAGTCCACGCTGATCTGGAAGCCGCCGATCGCCGGTGAGCCGTCGAACATCGTGCCCTGGCACTTCGACAAGCACTACTGGGCGTCCTCGTCGTCGGAGAACATGCTCACCGCGTTCATCCCGTTCCACGACTGCGGCGAGGAGATGGGCACGATCACGATGGTCGACGGCTCCCACCGCTGGCGGGAGATCGGCGCCGACGACACGGTGGTGCGGCACTTCGCCGACCGCGACCGCGACCAGCTCGAGGCGATGCTCGCCGAGAACGCGGCGTACAACGGCGCGCAGATCCGCAAGATCCCCATGGTGATCCCCAAGGGACACATGAGTTTCCACCACTGCCGCACCTACCACGGCAGCGGTGCGAACGTCAGCGGACGGCCCCGCCGGGCCATCTCGCTGCACCTGCAGGACGGCGACAACGCCTGGCGGGAGTATCCGCTCTCCGACGGCACGCTCGCCGCGTACAACCACGACGTGCTGGTCCGCCGCACCCACGAGGGTCGGCCGGACTACGCGGACCCCGATTACTGCCCGGTCATCTGGCGCGACCGCGCCCAGCAGGGAGGCTGACAATGTCACGGTACGACTGGGGTAAGACGCACCCGGGCATCGAGCGGCTGGAGCGGGCGGTGACCGAGCGCCGCGACGTGGTGGTCAAGCACCCCCTCTACGCCAACCTCGACACCCACGACGCGCTCGTCACGTTCATGGAGCACCACGTCTTCGCCGTCTGGGACTTCATGTCCCTGCTGAAGTCGCTGCAGCGGCAGCTCACCTGCGTCACGGTGCCGTGGATCCCGACCGGGCCGACCGGCAGCCGCCGCCTGATCAACGACATCGTGATGGTCGAGGAGAGCGACGAACTCGGCGACGGCTACATCAGCCACTTCGAGCTGTACGTGCAGGGCATGACCGAGGCCGGCGCCGACACCACGGCCGTCGACAAGCTGGTCGACCTGCTGCGCGACGGCACCCCGGTCACCGAGGCGCTCGGCGCCGCAGGCGTCCCCGCGGCGTCCGCCGCGTTCGCCGGCACCACCTGGCGGATCATCGAGACCACCCCGGTGCACTGCCAGGCCGCGGCGTTCGCGTTCGGCCGCGAGGATCTCATCCCGGAGATGTTCACCCAGGTCGTCGCCGTCAACGAACGCAGCAACCGGCTGAACAAGTTCGTCGACTACCTGGAGCGGCACATCGAGGTCGACGGCGAGCAGCACACCCCGATGGCCATGCAGATGCTGGCCGACCTGTGCGGCGACGACGACACCAAGTGGCAGGAGTGCGCCGACACGGTGAACGCCGCGCTGGCCGCCCGCGCCCGCCTCTGGGACGACATCCTCGCCGCCGTCAAGGAGGGCCGTCCGGCGTGACCGGCTCCGACCCGCTCCGGCTCTACCGGACGGTCCGGCTGATCCGCCGCTTCGAGGAACGCGCGATCGAGCTGGTCCGCGCCGGCGAGATCGTCGGCGGCATCCACCCGTACCTCGGCCAGGAGGGGATCGCCGCCGGCGTCTGCGCGGCGCTGGGCGCCGAGGACCTGGTGACCGGCACCCACCGCGGGCACGGGCACGTGCTCGCGAAGGGCGCCGACCCGGCCCGGATGCTGGCCGAACTGTGCGGCCGGGTCACCGGGCTCAACCGGGGCCGGGGCGGGTCGATGCACGCCGCCGACTTCGGCGTCGGCGTCCTCGGCGCCAACGCCATCGTCGGAGCCGCCGGCGCGATCCTCACCGGAGCGGTGTGGGAGCGCCGGCGGCGCGGCGCCGACATCGTCGGCGCCACCTTCTTCGGCGACGGCGCGGTCAACGAGGGCATGCTGCTGGAGGCGTTCAACCTGGCCGCGCTCTGGCGAATACCGGTGCTGTTCGTCTGCGAGAACAACGGCTACGCCACCACCATGCCGGTCGACGGCGCGGTCGCCGGCACCATCGCCGGGCGGGCCGCCGCCTTCGGCATGCCGGCCGCCGTCGTCGACGGGCAGGACCCGGAGGCGGTACGCGAGGTCACCGCCGCCGCCGTCGCGCGGATGCGCGCCGGCGGCGGCCCCGAGCTGGTTGAGGCCCGCACCTACCGCTTCGACGCCCACCACACCTTCGAACATCAGGTACGCCTCGACTACCGGCCGCCGGAGGAGGTGGCCGAGGGACGGTCCCGCGATCCCGTCGACATCGCCGGCGCACGACTCGACCCGGCGGCACGCGCCGAGGTGGACGCCGCCGTCGAGGCGGAACTGGACGCCGCCGTCGCCTACGCGCTCGCCGGGCCGCACCCCGACCCGGCCACCGCCCTGGACCACCTGTACGCCAGCGGGCTCACCGCCCGGACCGGAGGTGGCTGAATGCCCCGGCTCTCCTACCGCAGGGCGCTCACCCGGGCGCTGTCCGACGAGATGGCCCGCGACGAGTCGGTCGTGGTGCTCGGCGAGGACATCCGGGTGGCCGCCGCGAACGTCACCACCGGCCTGCTGAAGAAGTTCGGCCCGGAACGGGTCCGCGACACACCCCTGTCCGAGCAGGCGTTCACCAGCTTCGCCACCGGCGCGGCGCTGGCCGGGGCCCGCCCGGTGGTGGAGTTCCAGATCCCGTCGCTGTTGTTCCTGGTCTTCGAGCAGATCGTCAACCACGCGCACAAGTTCCCGCTGATGACCGGCGGCCAGTGTGCGGTGCCGGTGACCTACGTGGTGCCCGGCTCCGGCTCCCGCACCGGCTGGGCCGGGCAGCACTCCGACCACCCGTACGCGTTGTTCGCCCACGTCGGCGTGACCACAGTCGTACCGGCCACCCCGGCCGACGCGTACGGGCTGCTGGTCTCCGCGATCCGCTGCGACGACCCGGTGGTGGTCTTCGCCCCGGCCGGCGCCCTGGACCTGCGCGCCGACGTCACCGACCCGGCGCCGGTGCCGCTGGGTCGCGGGATCGTCCGCCGCGCCGGTACCGACGTGACGGTGGTGGCCGTCGGGCACCTGGTGCACGACGCGCTCGCCGTCGCCGAGGAACTCGCCGGACAGGCCTCGGTGGAGGTCTTCGATCCCCGCACGCTCTACCCGTTCGACTGGGACGGTCTCGTCGAGTCGGTGAGCCGCACCGGGCGGCTCGTCGTCGTCGACGACGGCAACCGCTCCTGCGGCATCGCCGGGGAGATCATCGCCACGGTGGTCGAGCGGGTCCGGCTGGCCGCGCCGCCCCGCCGGGTGACCCGCCCCGACGGCGCGGTGCTGCCCTTCGCGCCCGCCCTCGACCGGGCCGTGCAACCCGGCCGCGAACAGCTCACCGCCGCCATCCAACTGACCCTCAAGGACGGATGAACGATGGACCCGAACTACACGTGGCCGCCGCTCGGCCAGGCGTGGACCGACCTGCCCGAGTCCACCCGTACCGCGATGGTGACCACCGGTGCCGCGGCGTGGGAGAAGATCTTCCACGGCCGGGCCACGTACAACAAACAGTGGCGGCTGGCCCGCCCGCCGGTGTTCACCGCCGACGCGTTCCGCGAGCTGAACGAGGTCTGCGACCGCATCGCGCAGCTCATCCTGGAGGCCTGCCGGCGCCGTGCCCGCACCGCCGGTGAGCTGCGCCTGCTGCTCGACGTGCCGGACGGCGAGACCCGGCTGCTCGATCCGGACGAGGAACTGCACGAGGGGCTGCTCGCCGCGTACCGGCCGGACGTGCTGTTCTCCGGCGGCGTGCCGTGCATCGTGGAGTACAACATCGACAGCAGCCTCGGCGGCGGCTTCGACGCCGACACGGTGATCCAGCGGTACGCCGAGCTGTACCGTACCCATGACCTGCTCGACGGCACCCGGCCCGCGCCCTCACTGCTGGACCAGCGGTTCGTGGCCATCCGGGACACGCTCGGCCTGCCCGACGGCGCCCGGGTGGCGCTGCTGATGGACTTCGACGCCGACTACCCGGGACTGGACGACCCGGAGACGTTCATCCGGATCCTGTCCCCGCTGATCGACCAGGCCCGCCCGTTCGGCATCGACCTGGTCATCGCCCCGGTCGCCACCGCCACCCTGGACGCGCAGAGCCGGCTGGTCGTCGGCGGCGCGCCGGTGGACGCCCTGTTCCGGCTGTTCGTGCCCAACCGGGTCACGCCGAGCGCCGGGCTGGACGCGGTGGCCGGTGCGCTCGCCGCGGGCACGCTGCCGATGTTCGTCAGCAGCGCCGCCTGGCTTCTCAGCAACAAGCTGAACTACGCCTGGCTCTGGGACGACCTGGACCTGCTGCCGGCGGACGACCGGACGCTGATCCGCCGGTACGTGCCGCACACCGTAGCGCTCACCGCCGACCAGCTCGACCGGGCGCTCGCCGAACAGGCCGACCTGGTAGCCAAGCCGGCGGGTGGCTCGGCCGGGCATGGCGTGCTGATCGGCCGGGAGATGACACCTGTGGCGTGGGCGGACGGGGTACGCGCGGCGATCGACGAGGGCGGCAACATCCTGCAGCGCTACCACGAGGCGGACCGGGTGGCGATGGACTTCGTGCAGATCGAGACCGGTGAGACGGTCACCGCCGACGTCCCGTACAGCCTCGCTCCGTACCTGTTCGACCGCACCGGGTCCGGCGCGCTCGCGCGGGTCGGTTACCCGGGTTGCGACGAGGTGCTCAACCTGGCGAGAGGCGTCCTCCTGACCGGCATCCTCCTGACGGACTGACCCCGGTCCTTCCCCGTCCACCCCCGTCCCCCTCCCTCCCAGCGTTGATCAAGGAGTTTCTGTCCTCACGGGGAGGCGTCAGCGACCCGAACTCCTTGGTCAACAACGTGGATCCGGGGTCGGGCGCTCGACCCTTGCCCCCGGCCCCGCTGATCATGAAGTTGGCGGGAACAAATCGGACGCTCAGCGCCGCCAACTTCATGATCGGCGGATTGGGTTGGGCCGGGCCGGGCAGGGGGAGGGCGGGTCAGGGGTGGGGGAGGTGGGTGGCGAGGACCTTCAGGGTTTCGGCGGTGGCTATGGCGTCGCTGCGGGCACTTCCGTGGCGGCCGTCGCTGCTGTACAGCGACGGGTCGGCCACCAGCGGATGGTCGGTCAGGTGGACGTGCAGCGTGCCCAGCCGTTCGGCCACGCCCCGGGTGTGCCGGGACAGCCGGCGCATCCGCTCGCCGAGCGCCGCGCGCAGCGTCTCCGGCACCGCCGGGCTGTGCGACACGTCGAACATGCCCACGGTGATGACGTCCGCCCCCGCCTCCCGTAGCGCGGTGATGATGGCGGTCAGCTCGGCGTCGACCGCTTCGGCGTCGTAGGCGGACCGGAACGCGTCGTTGCCGCCGCACACCACCAGGGCCAGGTCCGGTTCGAAGGCCAGCGCGTCGGCGAGCTGGGTGGCCCGGACCTCGTGCGCGCGCAGTCCGCGCCGGCCCAGGTTGAGGTAGGCCAGCTCCGGCCGGACCGCGCGCAGCTCGGCCGCGATCCGGTCGGCCCACTGGAGGTCGGGGTAGCCGTCGGCCGGCTCGCACAGCCCTTCCGCGACGCTGTCGCCCAGCACCACGAACCGGCGCCACGGGTGCCCGCGCAGCAGGTCGGCGGCCTCTCCCGGACGCAGGCACCACGGGTCGGTCGCCTCGGTCAACGTCGATGGCATGACCGGCAGGCTAGCCGAGCGTCCCGCGCCGGGAAAGAGGCTCAGGGCAGCAGGGCCAGCAGCTCCCCGGGCCGGGACAGGCTGAGGTCGGCCGGCTCGTCGGGGTCGTACTGGTGACCCCACGCGGCGGCCACCGCGACCGCGCCGCTGTGCCGGGCGGCGCGTACGTCCAGTGGTGAGTCACCCACGTACGCGGCGCGGCCGGGTGGCACGCCGAGGTGCCGGCAGGCCGCCTCCACGCCGTCGGGCGCCGGTTTCGGGCGGTCGACCTGGTCGCCGCCGAGGACGACCTGGAAGTGGCCGAGCAGGCCCGCCCGGTCGAGCAGGATCTCGGCGGCCCGGTGGCTCGCGCCGGTGAACACGCCGACCGGCACCCGGGCGGCGATCTCGGCGAGCGCGTCCGCGACGCCGGGGTAGACGCGTACCCGCCCGGCGAGCGCATCCAGCTCGGCGTGGTAGCGATCCAGGTCGTCGCCGGAGGCCGGCCGCCGCAGCAGGTGCGTCAGCAGGTCCGCCGGGGAGCCGATCGAGTAGCCGGCGATGACCTCGGCGTCGGTGTACGACGGGCCGCCGCCGGCCCGCACCGCCGCCCGGTACGCCGCCGGCACGACCGCGTGCGACTCGACGAGCGTGCCGTCCATGTCGAAGACGATCGCCTCCACCGGGCCGGTCACGCGGTCTCCGCCCGGTGGGCGGTGGCGAGCCGCTTCGGGGCACGCGCGTACCACGCCTCGGTGACCAGCTCGGTCAGCTCGTCCACGCCGATGCGGTCGAGCCGGACCAGCACTGCCGGGTAGCCGTCGAAGTGCGGCGTGGTGAAGTAGACCGCCGGGTCGTCGGCGATCAGCGCCTCCTTTGCGCCCAGGTCGGGCACCCGCGCGCCGAGGATCGGGCCGTCCGGCGCGGCGTCGCCGAGCGACTCGAGTTCGCCGCGCCGCAGCGGCCGTTCCCAGACGAACGACTTGTCGCGCACGCGCCAGGCCGGCGCCTGGTCGTACGTGGGTCGTTCGGTGGTCTCCGGCAGCGCCAGCGCGATGCGCCGCACGTCGTCCCAGGTCGCCATAGCCCCGACCCTACCGCCGCCCCCCGACACCGCGGCCCGGACCGGCAGGCTCAGAGCGGACCGGCAGGCTCGGACCCGGCGGGCTCAGACCGGGGTGGGCGTGGCCGGTTCCGCAGCTGGGCGGCGGGACGCGCGATTCAGCAGCAGCGGTCCGACGGTCAGCACCAGGCAGACCACCGACATCACCAGCAGCGCCGGGGTCAGGTCGAGCAGCGCCACCGACCAGCCGCCGAGCAGCGCGCCGACGGGCAGGCCGAGGAACGCCACCGAGCCGGAGATGCCCAGCACCCGGGTCTGGAGTTCGCCCGGCACCCGCTGGTACAGGGCGGCGCCGAGCAGCGGGTTGACCGCCGCGATGCCGATGCCGGACAGGAACGTCACGACGAGCACCACGACCAGGTCGTCGCTGAGTGCCAGTGCGAGCAGCCGGGGTGCGCCGCTGAGCGTCAGCCCGAGCGCGAACGTCGTCCCGGCCGGCAGCCGGGTGCCGAACATCGTGAACAGCAGGTTGCCCAGCAGCGCGCCGGCCGAGAAGACGCCGAGCAGCAGACCGAATCCGGCCGGGTCGCCGAGCACCTGGTTGACCCAGAGCGGGATCCAGACCGCGACGCTGGCGTTGGCGAACATGTTCGACACCGAGACCACGATCAGCATGATCATCAGCGTCCGGTCGGTGCGCAGGTACGCGAAGCCGCCGCGCAGCGCCCGCAGGTAGGGCTCCCGGGGCGCCGGTTGCGCCGGTGCCGGTGGCCGGACCAGCACGCCGATCAGCAGCGCGCAGACCGCGAACGTGGCCGCGTCGATCCAGATGGCCCGGGTCAGCCCCACCCAGTCGATGAGCAGCCCGCCGAGCACCGCGCCGAACAGCGTCATGCCCCGGGCCAGGCCGTCGTAGGCGCTGGTGAGCCGGATCAGCGGCACGCCGGCCCGCTCGGCCGCCGGTTTGAACAGCACGTGCTTGACCCGGTCGCCGATGCCGCGCAGCCCGCCGGCGATCGCCACCAGCACCAGCAGCGTGCCGAAGCCGAGCCAGGGCGCCAGCGCCACCACGGCCATCGCGACGGCGCTCGCCGCGTCCACGAACACCGAGGTACGGCGTACCCCGAACCGGTCCGCCCACGGGGTCGCGAGCGCGCTGGAGAGCATGTACGGAAGCGTCTCCGCCGCGGCGACGAGCCCCATCTTGGTGGGGCTGCCGGTGGTCTCCAGCACGAGCCAGGGGATGGCGACCACCGAGATCCGGGTGCCGAGGTTGGACAGCAGGTCGGCGCCGACCAGGGTGTACAACTCCCGGCGCGGGTTCACGCCGGACTGCCGATCGGGTCGGCGCCGGCCGGATGACCGGCGGCGTACCGGGCACGCAAGGCGCGCTTGTCCACCTTCGCGGACCGGTTCAGCGGCAGCGCGTCGACGAACTCGACGGCGCCGGGCGCCCACGTCTCACTCAGTTCCCGGACCACGAGTGCGATCAGTTCCTCGCCGGTCACCGACGCGTCCGGCGCGGGCACCACGTACGCGTGCGGCAGTTCCCCGGCCACCGGGTCCGGTACGCCGATGACGGCGGCGGCGCGTACCTCGGGGTGGCCGGCGAGCGCGTCCTCGATCGGGCGGGAGTAGATCGGCCAGCTGCGCTGCCGGGTGAGGATGCGGTCCTGTAACCGGTCGACCAGGTAGAGGTAGCCGTCGGCGTCGAGGTGCCCGATGTCGCGGGTGCGGACCCACCCGTCGACGAGCGTCTCGGCGGTCAGCTCCGGCCGGCCGTGGTAGCCGGCGAAGCTCAGCTTGGTGCGTACCCACACCTCGCCGTCGGAACCGGCGGGCAGCGCCCGGCCGTCGGCGTCGCGGATCTCCACCGTCACGTCGCCGTACGGGCGGCCGCAGGACCGCAGCCGCTCCGGGTGCTCCGGGTCCTCGGTGAGCCCCGGCAGCGCACAGATGACCACCGCCTCGCTGAGCCCGTACACGATGCGCAGGCACGGGCCGAAGCGGGCGATGGCCTGGCGCAGCCGGGCCGGCGCGGCGGGCCCGGCGCCCACGTTGAACATGAACATGGCGGAGAAGTCGGCGCCCGGCAGGTCGGGGTGGTCGAGCACCTCGTAGAGCATCGGCGGGGTGACGAAGGTGGAGGTGAGCCGCTCGGCGTCCACGGTGGCGATGAAGGCGGCCGGATCCCACTGCTCGCGCAGGAACAGCACGCCGCCGGTGAACAGGTTGAACAGTGTGGTGATCTGGCCGCTGGCCAGCCACATCGGGGAGTGCGACAGGTGCCGCAGCAGCGGGTACCCGGCGCCCCGGAAGTCGGCGGCCAGGGCGAGCACCTGCCGGTAGAAGCTCTCCCGGTGGTGCACCAGCTTCGGCGTGCCGGTGGTGCCGCTGGTCTGCAGGAACGATTCCGGCGCGGGCACCCCGGCGGGCGGTTCCGCGACCGGCCCGGCGGCCCGGGCGGTCAGGTCCGGTCCGGCGCCGCCGGGACCGAGGCAGAGCACCGGTACGCCGGACAGGCCCGCCGCGATCTCCACCGCCTGCGCGTCACGTGGGTCGTGGACGAACGCCTCCGGCGCGGACAGCGCGACGAACTCGTCGACCTCCCGCCGCGAGGTCACCGGGGCGACCCACATGCTCCGGCAGCCGAGCAGGTGCAGGGCCAGTTGCAGCAGCGGCCCCTCGACCGTGTTGCCGAGCATCACCAGCACCGCGGCGCCGGGGCGTACCCCGTGGTGGTGCAACGCGGCGGCCAGGCCGCGTACCTCGGCGGCGACCTGGGGGTAGGTGAGGCGGCGTCCGCCGCCGACGAGCGCCTCCCGGTCGCCGAACCCGGCGAACAGCTCCAGCGCCTCGTGCACATAGTTCGGCCGGTCGGTCATCGGGCAGCCCCCATCATGGTCCGCGAGCGGCGTCCGGCCAGGTCAGGGCCGGGACAAGACGGCAGGTGCCAGGGTCGGCGACCGCACCGCCGCCAGCCCCGAGCCTAGGCAGCCGCGGTCCACGGCGGACAGAGCCGATCGTCGCTGCGTCCCGTCCCGCGGGCATTTGATCATGTCGATCAGGTTGATTGACGCTCGTCACAGCCGGAAGCTAGTTTCCGGTCCATCGCCCGGGCCGGTGCCGCCGACCGCGTCACGCCCGGGGCTGCCGACCATGGAGGATCGATGCCGACCCCGAAGAGATGGCACGTCATAGCTTCCGCCGTCACGCTGCTGATCGCCGCCACCCCGGCGGTCACGGCGAGCGCCGGCCCGACCGGGAACGACCGCGCCGGGCACGGGCGCGCCGGGCACGGGCGCGCCGAGTGGGCCGGGACCTGGGCCGCCGCGGTGACCCGCGGGAACACAGTGGGCCTGACCAACACCGGCCTGAACAACCAGAGCATCCGGATGACCGTGCAGACCTCGGTGGGCGGCCCGCGCCTGCGGGTGCGGCTGACCAACCTGTACGGCGAGCAGGCCGTCCAGGTCGGCCGCGCCACCATCGCCCGGCCGAACACCGCCACCCCGGACGACCTGTCCGACATCGTCGGGTCGAGCGTCCGCCAGCTGACGTTCTCCGGCGCCGGCTCGGCGACCATCAACAAGGGCGCCGAACTGCTCAGCGACCCGGTGGCCTTCCCGGTGGCCGAGCAGGAGGACCTGGTCGTCACCCTGTACTTCCCGGTGCTCACCGGGCCGGTCACGTTCCACGGCCAGTCCCGGGTCACCAACTTCATCGGCGCCACCGACCTCACCTCGGCGGCCGAGGGCACCGGCTTCACCATCCGGCCCAACTGCTGCTGGATGTTCCTGTCCGGCATCGACGTGGAACGCAAGGCCACGCCCGGCTCGGTGGTGGTGCTGGGTGACTCCATCAGCGACGGCAACGGCAGCACCGTCAACGCCGACCAGCGCTGGTCCGACCTGCTGGCCAAGCGGCTGATCGACGCCCGCCCGGAGCCGCGTACGCCGGGTGTGCTCAACCTCAGCCTGGCCGGCAACCGGCTCAACCACGAGGGCACCGAGCCCGGCGCGGACAACTTCCCCGGCTACTACGAGCTGGGCCCGAACGCGCTGGCCCGGCTCAACGAGGACGTGTTCCCGCAGACCGGGGTGCGGACCGTCATCACCCACCTGGGCATCAACGACATCTGGATGAACGGCGACAGCCCCGAGGCGATCATCGCCGCGCTGCGCCAGCTCAACCGGCAGGTCCAGGCGCGGGGCCTGACCAGCATCGCCGGCACGCTCATGCCGTACGAGGGCAACGGCGGGCCGGGCGTGTGGACCCCGGAGAAGGACGCCACCCGCCAGGCGGTGAACACCTGGCTGCGCGGGCCCGGCCGGGCCGAGTTCGACGGCATCGTCGACTTCGACGCGGTGATGCGGGATCCGGCCCAGCCGAGTCGGCTGCTGCCGGCGTACGACTCGGGTGACCACATCCACCCGAACGACACGGGCGCCGCGGTCATGGCCAACGCCGTACCACTGAAGCTGCTCGGACTGTGACACCGGGCGGGGGCGGCGGTCGACACGACGCCGCCCCCGCCACCGTTTTCCTGGGGAGGAAGAGACAGTGGACGTCAGCGAGATCCTGACCGGCCTGTACAGCGAGCAGGGCCGGCAGAACCCCTATCCCTTCTACGCGGCCCTGCACGAGCACGGGCCGATAAACGCCGTGCCGGCCCGGGCCGAGCACAGCACCGTGAGCGCGGTCGCCGGCGGGTACGACGTGGTGGACCAGATCCTGCGCGATCCCGGCTGGTACAAGGGCTTCCCGCCCGGCTGGGAGGAGCAGGAGATCCTGCGCACGTTCCTCACCTCGATGATGTTCGTCAACCCGCCGGACCACACCCGGATGCGCGCGGTGTTCGCCAAGACGTTCACCCCGCGCCGCCTCGGCGCGCTGGAGCCGGTGATCGAGCGGATCGTCGCCGAACGCCTGGACCACCTGGCCGAGGCGGGCGCGGGCGGGCACGAGGTGGACTTCGTGGCCGACTTCGCGTACCCGGTCCCGGCGCTGGTGATGGCCGAGTTCATCGGCCTGCCCGCGGCCGACCTGACCTGGTACCGGCAGCGGGTCGACTGGATCGACGAGTACATGGACGTGTCCGGCAAGACGCCGGAGCGGCTGGCTCGGGCCAACCAGGCCGCCGAGGAACTGCGCGTCTACTACCGGGACCTGATCGCCCACCGCCGCCGCACGCCCGGCCACGACCTGATCAGCGGGCTGGTCGAGGTGCTCGACGCGGGTGGCGTCGACCTCACCGAGGAGGAGTTGATCAGCAACCTGATCGTGCTGTTCAACGCCAGCTTCGTCACCACCGTCTACATGTTCAGCAACGGTCTGCCGCTGCTGCTTGACCACCCGGACGTCACCGCCGCGCTGCCAGGCGACGACGAGCTGGCGCGCGGCTGCGTGGAGGAGGTGCTGCGGATGGAGAGTCCGGTGCACTTCCTGGCCCGCTCCGCGCCGGCCGGCGTCGACCTCGGCGGCGTGCCGATCAGCCGCGACGACAACGTGCTGCTGCTCATCGCCGCCGCCAATCGCGACCCGGCCCGGTTCCCCGACCCGGACCGCTTCGATCCGCACCGCGCCGGCCCGCCGTCGCTGGCCTTCGGCGTCGGGCTGCACTTCTGCCTCGGCTCGGCGGTGTCCCGGCTGGAGGGCCGCCTGGCGCTGCCGCGCCTGTTCGCGCGTTTTCCCCGGCTCGCCGTCACCCAGCCCTACACGTACAGCGGGAGCCTGTTCCTGCGTGGAATCGACAAACTCTTCGTCACCACCGGGGAGGCCGGATGACACTCGATCCGCAGGTGGTCGCGTGGCGGGCCGCGCGCGCCGCCGCCGGCACCGTGCCGCTCTACACCCAGACCCTGGCCGAGGCCCGCGCCGCCGACCTCGCCGCGATCCGCGCCGGGTCCGGCGCGGTCGAGCCGGTCGCCGAGGTACGCGACACGACGGTGCCCGGCCCGGCCGGGCCGCTGCCGGTGCGGATCCACCGGCCGGACGGTGACGGTCCGCTGCCCACGCTCGTCTACTTCTTCGGTGGCGGCTGGACGCTCGGCAGTGTCGACACGGCCGACGGGATCTGCCGGCGGCTGGTCAACCTGGCCACCGTCCAGACCGTGACCGTCGGCTACCGGCTCGCCCCGGAGCACCCGTTCCCGGCGGCGGTGGAGGACTGCCACGCCGCGCTGCGGCACCTCGCCGCGCATGCCGCCGAGTTCCGTGTCGACGCCGACCGGCTGGCGGTGGGCGGGGACAGCGCGGGCGGGAACCTGGCCGCCGCGGTGACGCTGCTGGCGCGCGCCGACGGCGGTCCCCGGCTCGCCGCCCAGCTGCTCGTCTACCCGAACACCGACCAGCGGCCCGGGCACCGGCCGGGCGACGACGAGGACCCGATGCTGTTCAACAGGCACTCGGTCGGCTGGTACCGCGGCCACTACCTCGTCGACCCCGGCGACGCCGCCCACCCGCTCGCGTCGCCGCTGCTCGCCGAGGACCTGTCCGGCCTGCCCCCGGCGTTCGTGGTCACCGCCGGGCACGATCCGCTACGCGACGAGGGCCTGCGGTACGCCGAGCGGCTGCGCGAGTCCGGTGTGCCCACCGAGACGGACGACTACCCGGGCATGGTGCACGGGTTCTTCGCCATGCCCGGCGTGTTCGGCGCCGGACGGCAGGCCCAGGAGCGGGCCGCCGCCTTCCTGCGCCGCGTGTTCGGGCTCGACCCGGCGCACGTGGCGACGGGTGCCGATCATGGCTGACCCGGCGGACGGGTTCGTGTCGCCGGCCAGCCTGGCCGAGTTCGCCGCGCTCGCCCGGGCGGTCCTGCCGGCCGACGTGTGGGACTTCGTCGACGGCGGCAGCGGCACCGAGACCGCCCTGGCGGCGAACCGGGCCGCGCTGGACCGGGTGGCGGTGCTGCCCCGGATGCTGGCCGGGGTGGACGACCCGTCCACCGAGGCGGTGCTGCCCGGCGGCCGGGCCGCGTTGCCGGTGGCTGTCGCACCGATGGCGTACCAGCGGCTGCTGCACCCCGACGGCGAGCCGGCGCTCGCGGCGGCGGCCCGGACGGCGGGCGTGCCGTACGTGGCGAGCACGCTGTCCAGCACGCCGATCGAGGAGATCGCGGCGACCGGCGCGACGGTGTGGTTCCAGCTCTACTGGCTGCGCGACCGGGCGCTGGTGGCCGACCTGCTCGACCGGGCGGAGGCGGCCGGCTGCGCGGCGGTGATGGTGACTGTGGACGTGCCGGTGCTCGGGCGGCGCCTGCGCGACGCCCGCAACGGGTTCGCGCTGCCGCCGCACGTCACCGCCGCGAACCTGCCCGGCGGCCGGGACGACCTGGCGCACCAGGGCACCCCCGGCGTCTCGGCGGTGGCGGTGCACACCGGCGCGGTGTTCGCCCCGGCGCTGAGCTGGGCGGACCTGGAGTGGTTGCGGGAGCGTACCCGGGTGCCGTTGCTCGTCAAGGGCATCCTGGACCCGCGCGACGCGGTCCGCGCGGCGGACGCCGGCGTCGACGCCGTGGTGGTTTCCAACCACGGCGGACGGCAGCTCGACGCCGCCCCGGCCAGCGCGGCAGTGCTGCCCGAGGTGGTCGAGGCGGTCGACGAGCGGTGCGAGGTGCTGCTGGACAGCGGCGTCCGCGGCGGCGTCGACGTGCTGCGCGCGCTGGCGCTCGGCGCGGACGGCGTGCTGCTGGGCCGGCCACTGCTCTGGGCGCTCGCGGCGGGCGGCCGGGCCGGCGCCGAGGCGGCACTGGCGCTGCTCGCGGCGGAGCTGCGTGACGCCCTCATCCTCAGCGGCTGCCCCGACCCGGCCTCGGCCCGGCGGCTGCGTACCCGGATCGGAGGCTGACGTGGAACCCGTCGACCTGGCCGTCTCGGCGCTGCACGGCAGCGTCGGCGACCCGGCGCTGAACTCGATGAACTTCCTCAACGAGGTGGCCCAGCACTACCCGGACGCGGTGTCGCTGGCGGCCGGGCGGCCGTACGAGGAGTTCTTCGACTCCGCGCTGCTGCACACGCACCTGGACCGCTTCCGCCGCCACCTCGCCGAGGACGTCGGGCTGGACCGGGCCGGCGTGGACCGGACGCTGTTGCAGTACGGGCGCACCAAGGGGATCGTGCACCACCTGATCGCCCGGCACCTCGCCGTGGACGAGGGCCTCGCCGTCGACCCGGAGTCGATGGTGGTGACGGTCGGCTGCCAGGAGGCGATGTTCCTGGTGCTGCGCGCCCTGCGGACCGGTCCGGCCGACGTGCTGTTCGCGGTGGCGCCCACGTACGTCGGGCTCACCGGCGCGGCCCGCCTGGTCGACCTGCCGGTGCGCCCGGTGGGCGGCGGACCCGGCGGCGTCGACCTGGCCGACCTGCGCGCCGGGGTGCGCCGGGCCCGCGCGGAGGGGCTGCGGCCCCGGGGCTGCTACGTGATGCCCGACTTCGCCAACCCGTCCGGCGTCAGCATGGACACCGCGCAGCGGCGGCGGCTGCTGGAGCTGGCCGCCGAGGAGGACCTGCTGCTGATCGAGGACAACCCGTACGGCCTGTTCCCGGCCGACGGCACCGAGCGGCGGCCCACCCTGAAGGCGCTCGACACCGCGCGGCGGGTGGTCTACCTCGGGTCGTTTGCCAAGACCGTGCTGCCAGGCGCCCGGGTCGGCTACGTGGTCGCCGACCAACGGGTGGGGGAGGCGGACGGCACCGTGGTCCCGTTCGCCGACCATCTCGCGAAGATCAAGAGCATGGTCACCGTGAACACGTCGCCGATCAGCCAGGCGGTGATCGGCGGCGCGCTGCTGGCGCACGACTGCTCGCTGGTGGCCGCGAACGTGCGGGAGCGGGCCGCGTACGCCCGCAACCTGCGCCATCTGGCCGACGGCCTGGCCCGGCGCTTCCCGGCCGGCGGGCCGGTCACCTGGACGGTGCCGGCGGGCGGATTCTTCGTGGTGGTGAGCGTGCCGTTCGCTGTCGACGACGCGCTGCTGCACCGTTCGGCCCGCGAGTACGGCGTGCTCTGGACGCCGATGGCGCACTTCTACGACGCGGGCACACCGGTCAACGCGCTACGGCTGTCGGTGAGCGCCGTCACACCGGAGTCGATCGATGTCGGCCTGGACCGGCTGGCCGCGCTGGTCACGGACACCATGAACGGCGATGCGACGCCGGAGTGTCAGGGTTCCGGCACAGTGCGTGTTTCCTGATGCCGTTCGTCTGTTGATAATGGACGAATGGTTGCCTGGGAGTACGCGTTGCTCGTTCGTCGGTATCAGGGTCAGGGTCGCAATTTCCACGTCTCGTTCGTGTGGTACGGCCCGGACGGGTCACGCACCGACGTGACCGCGTACGGCGACACCGCGATCGCGCACCTCAACCGGGTCGGCCGGGAGGGCTGGGAGCTGGTCTCCGCCGCCGAGGACGTGAACAACGTGCAGGGCAGCACCGAGGTCCACCGCTACCACCTGAAGCGCCCGCTGCGCTGACCCCGTTCACACCGGCGCCCCGGGAGACTCGTTCTCCCGGGGCGCCGCCGTCGTGTCGGCCGGGCTCAGCCCAGGTCCACGGCGGGGTAGAGCGGGAACGGCGTGAGCAGGTCGGCGGCCTGCTTGCCGACGGACTCGGCGACGGCCGGGTCCAGCACGTACTTCGCCTTCGACGGTGCGCCGTCCGGGCCGGTGCCGGGCGTGGTCTGGCTGAGCACGGTGTGGATCAGCTCGGCGGTGGCGTCCATCTCCGTGGCGCCGAGGCCCCGGGTGGTGAGCGCCGGGGTGCCGATGCGGATGCCGGAGGTGTACCACGCGCCGTTCGGGTCCTGCGGCACCGAGTTGCGGTTGGTGACGATGCCCGAGTCCAGCAGCGCCTGCTCGGCCTGCCGGCCGGTCAGGCCGTACCCGGACACGTCGATGAGCACCAGGTGGTTGTCGGTGCCGCCGGTGACAAGCGTCGCGCCCCGGCGCAGCAACCCGTCGGCGAGCGCCTGCGCGTTGTCCACGATCCGCTGGGCGTAGTCGGCGAAGTCGGGGCGGCGCGCCTCGGCCAGCGCGACCGCCTTGGCGGCCATCACGTGCGGCAGCGGCCCGCCGAGCACCATCGGGCAGCCCCGGTCGACCTGGTCGGCCAGCTCCGGCCCGCAGAGGACCATGCCGCCGCGCGGGCCGCGCAGCGACTTGTGCGTGGTGGTGGTGACGATGTGGGCGTGCGGCACCGGGTCGAAGTCGCCGGTGAAGACCTTGCCGGCGACCAGCCCGGCGAAGTGGGCCATGTCGACCATGAAGGTGGCGCCGACCGAGTCGGCGATCTCCCGCATGATCCGGAAGTTGACCTTCCGCGGGTACGCGGAGTAACCGGCGACCAGGATCAGCGGCTTGAACTCGCGGGCCGCCTCGGCCACCCGGTCGTAGTCGATCAGGCCGGTGGCCGGGTCGGTGCCGTAGCTGCGCTGGTCGAACATCTTGCCGGAGATGTTCGGCCGGAAACCGTGGGTGAGGTGCCCGCCGGCGTCGAGCGACATGCCGAGCATCCGCTGGTTGCCCAGCTCACGGCGCAGCGCGAACCAGTCCGCCTCGGTCAGGTCGTTGACCTGCCGCGCCTGCGCCTTGCGGAGCGCGGGGGACTCGACCCGGTCGGCCAGGATCGCCCAGAACGCGACCAGGTTGGCGTCGATGCCCGAGTGCGGCTGCACGTACGCGTGCGACGCGCCGAACAGCTCCCGGGCGTGCTCGGCGGCGAGCGCCTCGACGGTGTCGACGTTCTGGCAGCCGGCGTAGAACCGGCGCCCGACCGTGCCCTCGGCGTACTTGTCGCTGAACCAGTTGCCCATCGCCAGCAGCGTCGCCGGCGACGCGTAGTTCTCGCTGGCGATGAGCTTGAGCGACTCGCGCTGGTCGGCCAGTTCCGCGGCGATGGCGTCGGCCACGCGCGGCTCGACGCCGCGGACGACCTCCAGCGCGCTGCGGAAGGCGGTGGACTCGGCGTTGCGCGACATGCGACCTCCAGGTGACGTGCGGAAGGCCCAGGCGCTCGGCATGCGTCCTCATGACGAGGCCGCTCCCCGATGGTGCTCCATCTCCACGCGCCAGTCACGGCCCGTGCCGATCCTACCGGCCCGGCCGGGACCTGCGGGGTTGGGCCGCCCGTCCCGGGGCACACCGTGGGGGAGGGCCGGCCCCGACCCGGCCCGGGGGGAGAGGAGGCACGACCATGACCACACCGAGCACCGGACGGCCGCTCGCCGTGGTGACCGGCGCGTCCAGCGGCATCGGGTACGAGCTTGCGGTCCAGTTCGTCGAGCACGGCTACGACGTGGTGGTCGCCGCCGAGGACGCGGCGATCGAGCGCGCGGCCGGTGACCTGCGGCGCGACGGCGGCCCGGAGGTGTACCCGGTCCGGGTGGACCTGGCTACGCCCGAGGGCGTCACCCGGCTGGCCGGCGAGGTGACCGGCCTGGGCCGGCCGGTCGACGCGCTGGCGCTCAACGCCGGGCGCGGCGAGGGCGGCGACTTCGTCGGCGGCACCGACCTGGCCGACGAGCTCACCGTGATCGACCTGAACGTCCGATCGACCGTGCACCTGGCGAAGCTGCTGCTGCCGGACATGGTCCGCCGGGGCGCCGGGCGGGTGCTGTTCACCTCGTCCATCGCCGCCACCATGCCCGGGGCGTACCAGGCGGTCTACAACGCCTCGAAGTCGTTCGTGCAGTCCTTCGCCGAGGGGGTGCGCAACGAGCTGAAGGACACCGGCGTCACGGTCACCTCGCTGATGCCGGGCCCGACCGACACCGAGTTCTTCGACCGTGCCGACATGACCGACACCCGGGTCGGCCAGGGGCCCAAGGACGACCCCCGGAAGGTGGCCGAGGACGCGTTCGAGGCGCTGATGAAGGGGGAGCACAAGGTCGCGGCCGGCTCGTTGGTCAACAAGATCCAGGTGGCGGCCGGGAAGATCGTTCCGGATCGGCTGAAGGCCGAGCAGCACCGCAAGATGGCCGAGCCCGGCTCCGGCGACTGACCCCACCATGCGAGCGGGACCGCCCCTTCGCCGAGGGGCGGTCCCGCTCGCGTAACGCGGCCGGTGTCAGGCGACCACGGCGTCCAGCGACTTCTTCAGCGCCTTCGGGGCGGTCGGCGTCTTCGGCGCCTTCGGGCGCAGGTCGAGCATCCGCCGGCCGATCTCCTGGAGCCGGTTACGGCCGAGCGCCTCGCGGACCTTCGGGAACCACTCCTGCTCCTCCTCCTCGATGTGGTGCAGCACGTTCTCGATCAGCACCGTCGTCTTGGCGTTGTACCGCTCGTCGCCGGCGTCCATCGTGAACAGCTCGAAGCAGAGCACGTCCGCGACGTGGTGCTCCTCGTACGACTCCAGGACGTCGTCCTCGACGTCGGGCACCAGTTCGCGGACCTCCGGGTACATCACCTCGTTCTCGAGGTAGGTGTGCACCGTGAGGGCTTCGAGGATCTGCCCGACGATCTTCCCGCGCTTGCTCGCCGGTCCCTCCTCGGCCTCCTGGAAGGCCTTGAACAGGCGGCGGATCTCCTTGTGGTCCTCCTTGAGCAGGACGATCGCATCGGTGGACACCGGTTACCTCCTAAGTCGGCTGACGGTGCCCCCCTACCCGGCGCCCCACCAGGACAAACAGGCCGGGCCCGGCGTGATCGCCGGGCCCGGTCCACGCGGATACCGGTTACTTCACCGCGTTGTACGCGTCCACGACGCCGGCGCCGTAGAACCCGTTGCGGTTCCCGCCGGAGCAGGTCGCGTCGTACGCGTTCGGGCCCGCCGGGATCAGCGGAACGGGGTTGTAGACGCCCGACGGGCAGGACTTCGCGACCGCCGTGCGCTCCAGGAACGAGGCCAGCTGGCCCGGCGTCATGCCCGGGTGCGCGGACAGCGCCAGCGCCGCGACGCCGGTGGCGTGCGGGCTGGACATCGAGGTGCCCTGCTTGTAGCCCCACCCGTTGGTGCGGGTGGCGGTGTTGAAGGTGGTGGACAGGATGCCGTCGGCGGACGTCGAGCGGGCGCCCTGGGTCCGGAACCGGGTGTCGCCACCCGGCGCGGTCACGTCGATCACGCCCTGGCCGTACGAGGAGTAGTAGCTCTTCTCCCCGGTGGGGCCGACGGCCGCCACGGTCACCACGCCCGGCGCCTCGGCCGGCAGGTCGAGGCAGGCGTTGGTGAGGTTCTCGCGCTCCTCCGGCGTGCCGTTGTTCGGGCTGCCGGTGTCGGTGATCTTGTGGGCGAGGTCGTAGTTCGAGTTACCGGCCGACGCGACGTGCAGCACGCCCTGGGACTGCGAGTAGCGCAGGGCCCGCTGCACGGCCTTCCACACCGGGCGCTGACGCGCGTCGTTGCGGCAGTTCAGCTCCCACGGGTCGATGTAGTAGCTGTTGTTGGTCAGCTGCATGCCGTGCTCGGCGGCCCACATGAACCCGCAGACCGCGGCCTCCGGGAAGATGTAGCCGTCGTCGTTCACCACCTTGACGGCGGCGACCTTCACGCCCGGCGCGACACCGGTGACACCGACGCCGTTGACGGCGGCGGCGATGGTGCCGGCCACGTGCGTGCCGTGGTCGCTGGTGGTGGGGTTCCACGCGGCCTCGGCGGTGTTCGGGACGCCGCCCACACAGGAGGCGCTCTTGTCCTTGGCGATCTGGGTCGCCAGGTCCGGGTGGCTGCTGGAGATGCCGCTGTCCAGCACACCCACCACGACCGACGGGCTGCCGCCGGTCACGGCGTGCGCCTGCGGGACGCGGATCTGGGGCATGTCCCACTGCAGGTTGTAGAGCGGCTCGGCGGTCGGGTCGCCGGTGGCCGCGGCGACGGCGGCGGCCGGCACCTCGACCGTCTCGCCCTCGTCCAGGGCGGTGCCCAGGCCGGCGGTGGAGGCGACCGACTCGACGCCGGCGCCCGCCACCCGGGTGGCGAAGTCCGGGGCGGACGAGCGCACGACCAGCACACCGATCTTGTCGTACGCGGCCACCACGGTGCCGTCGGCGGCCGCCACGCGGGCGGCGGCCTTGGCGGTGCTGTTGCCCTGCGGGGCGAGCACGATGTAAGAGGTTTCCGGTCCGACGGCCGCGGCCGGTGCCGTGGCGCCGACGAGGGCGAGCCCGGCGCCGAGCGTCACTGCCGACGCCGCGGCGAGTGTCTTGCGACGGAGGTTGTTCACACAGACTCCCAGGGGTTCGTGCGGGTGGACCGCACCCCTGAGCGGGCTGCGGTCCGGGCGGAGGCACGGCGAAGTACCGGCCTCGCCCGGACCAGCGCCACCGCCTCCCGGGGTGTTACACGTGGTGGGAGCCCGGTGAAGTGGATCGTCAGACGGTGGCGATCGTGCAGGGGATCTCGTCGAGCAGTTCCCGGGCGAGGAAGCCGATCCGCCCGTACCGGGGGACCAGCCGTTGCCCGCTCACCGCGTGCGCGAACGCCGCCCAGCAGGCCGCCTGCGCCGGGTCGGCGCCCCGGGAAAGCAGACCCGCGAGCAGTCCGGCCCGCACGTCGCCACTGCCCGAGGTGCCCAGTCCGGCGTCTCCGCTCTCCTCCCGCCAGGCTCGGCCGTCCGGCGTCGCGATGTGCCCGTACAGCGAGACGACCGCGTCGTACCGGCCGGCCAGTTCCACCGCCTCGGCGTCCAGGTCGTCGCCCGGATCGCGGCCCAGCAGGTGCCGCGCCTCGGTCAGGTTGGGAGTGAGCACCGCCTTGCGGCCGGACCCGGCCAGCAGGTCCGGCGCGTGGCTGAGCGCGCCGAGCGCGTACGCGTCGAGCACCAGCGCGGTCTCCCGGCCGGCCGCGTCCAGGACCAGGCGCAGCAGCTCCCCGGTGGCCTCGATGTCCGTCAGGCCGGGTCCGACCGCCACCACGTCGGCCTCGGTGACCAGGCCGCGGAGCAGGTCGCCCGGGTCGCCGCGGACCGCGCCGTCGCCGGTCTCCGGCAGGCCGATCACGAGCGCCTCGGGCACCTGGATGCTCAGCGACGCCGCAGTCGACTCGGCCGCGGCGAGCTGGAGCACGCCGGCGCCGGCCCGCAGCGCTGCCACCCCGGCCAGCAGCACCGCGCCGGGGGTGAACCGGGAGCCGCCGACCACCAGCACGGTGCCGCGCGCCTCCTTGCCGCCGGTGGGCACCGGCAGCGCCCAGTCCCGCAGCAGCGCGGGGGTGATCACGTCAGACCGGCTCGGCATTGACCTCGTCCTCCCTGGTGGGCTTCGCCCCCTGCCGGTGCAGGTGGGCGACGTCGTTGAACACCTCCGGCACGAGCCGGCCGGCGTCGTCGGCGTGCCAGGCGGTGACCGAGCAGTTGGCGATCACGTGCTCGCGGGTCAGCGCCATCAGCTCCGCTTCGGTGAGCCCCTCCACCAGGTAGCGCAGCAGGAAGACCAGCGCGTCGTGGCCGAACAGCAGCACCCGGCCCCCCTCGTGGTCGCGGCGCAGGTCGCCGAGCAGCGCCCGCAGCCGCAGCGCCACATCGGTCCAGGACTCGCCGCCGGGCGGGCGGTAGTAGAACTTGCCGAGGCGGGTACGCCGCTGCGCCTCCTCCGGGTAGCGCCGGGTCACGCCGTGGCCGGTGAGCCCGTCGAGGACGCCCAGCTCCCGGTCGCGCAGCCGCTCGTCGACGCTCGCCGGGATCCCGGTGCCGTCGAGCGCCAGCTCGGCCGTGCGCACCGCACGCAGGTACGGCGACACCACCGCCACGTCCGGCCGCCTCGACTCCGGCAGCCCGGCCAGCCAGCGGGCGGTCGCCCGCGCCTGCTCCTCGCCGGTCGGCGACAGCGGCACGTCCGCGTCCCGGTGGCTGAGGTCGATCAGCTCGGCGCCGGACGTCTCGGCCGCCGTGGCCGCCACGTTCGCCGTGCTCTCGCCGTGCCGGACGATCCAGAGCGATCCCAACTCCGCCATGCGGCTCCCGGTACCCGGGCTCGACCGGGGATAACCGTGCCGGACCGGCCCGGCGCGGGACTACGCCGCCGTGCATCGACCCGGCACAATGTCCCACGACGCGGGACGGACGGCTCGGGTCCGAGGGAGGCGCACATGGCAACTGTGGTGCGGGGTCTGCGGGAGGCGCTGGTGCTCTTCCTGATCGCCGCCGTGGTGATCGCGGCGGCGGTCGGCATCTGGGTGGCGGTCGGCGGCGGCGACTTCACGCACCGGCTGGGCGTGGCGTTCATGATCGTCGGCGCCGTGATCGGGATGACCGGCGACCTCACGCTGAGCCGCATCGGCATGCTGCCGGCCCGTTCGACCTTCGGTCTGGCGCCCGAGCGGGAGGACGGCGGCGGCGGGCGGGTGCTCACCGGCGTCGGCATCTTCCTGTTCGTCTCGGTGCCGCTGATCGTCGTCGGTGCGCTGCTGATCACCTGAGCACGTGACGGCCGTCGCCGGACCGATCAGTCCCCCGGCGAACCGGGACTCACGAGGCCCGTCTCGTAGGCGACCACCACCGCCTGGACCCGGTCGCGCAGACGGAGCTTGGCGAGGATGCGGGCGACGTGGGTCTTCACCGTCGCCTCGGACAGGTGCAGCGCCGCCGCCAGCTCGGCGTTGCTCAGGCCGCCGGCCAGCAGGCGCAGGACCTCCGTCTCGCGACGGGTCAGCGTGGCCAGGTCGCGGTGCACCGCCGCCGTCTCCGGGTCGCGGCGGGCGAAGCGCCGCACCAGCCGGCGGGTGATGGCCGGCGCGAGCAGCGCGTCACCGTCCTGCACCATGCGTACGGCCGCGACCAGGTGTTCCGCGTCACGTCCTTGAGCAGGAAGCCGCTCGCCCCGGCGGCGAGCGCGGCGTAGACGTACTGATCCAGGTCGAACGTGGTGAGGATGATGATCCGGGGCGCCGCGACGGCCCCGGTGAGGATGCGGCGGGTGGCCTCGAGACCGTCGAGCTCGGGCATGCGCACGTCCATGAGCACCACGTCGGGCCGGGTACGGCGGACCGCGTCCACCGCCTCCGCGCCCGTCGCCGCCTCGGCCACCACGTCCACCCCACCGGCCGTGAGGATCATGCGGAACCCGGTACGGACCAGTGCCTGGTCGTCGGCGACCACCACTCGTACCGTCATGGCGCCTCCCACGGGATCAGTGCCTCGACGTGGTAGCCGGCGCCCGGCCGGGCGCCGGCGCGCAACGTCCCACCGTAGACGGCGAGGCGCTCCCGCAGCCCGATCAGGCCGCGCCCGCCCGAGACCCCGATGGCGGCCGGGACGCCGGGCTCGGTGTTGCCGACCTCGATCCGCAGGCTATCCGGCGAGTACTCGACGACGACGGTGCCCGCGGCGCCGGGCGCGTGCCGGACCATGTTCGTCAGCGCCTCCTGCACCACGCGGTAGGCGGTCAGCCCGACACCGGAGATGACCGGCCGGCGCTCGCCGGAGATGGTCAGCCGTACCGGCATACCGGCGTCACGCACGCGTTCGATCAGCTCGGGCAGGCCCTCGATCCCGGGCTGCGGGTCCTCCGGGTCGTCCGGTTCGGAATCCGCCAGCAGGCCCATGACGTGCCGCAGCTCGGTGAGCGCGGACCGGCCGGTCGACTCGACGGCGAGCAGCGCCTCCCGCGCCTGATCCGGGGCGGCGGCGAGCACCGTCCGGGCGGCGCCGGCCTGGATGACCATCACGCTGACGTGGTGCGTCACGACGTCGTGCAGTTCCCGGGCGATGCGGGCCCGTTCACCGGCGACCGCGTCGCGCAGCGCCTGCTCGTGGGCGCGGGCCTCGGCGGTGAGCCGCCGCCGGTCCTCACCCGCCCGTCGCCGCCACACGTGGTGGCCGCCCGCGGCGGCCACCAGCGGGGCCAGCACGACGAACGGCAGGTTGGCCGCGGGCACCGTGACCGGCATCAGCTCCCGCAGCCCCAGGGCGAGCAGCGCCACCGCCGGGACCGATGCCAGCACCGGCAGCCGGTACGGGCTGTGCGCCGCCGCGCTGTAGACGGCGACGAGGCAGGTCAGCACCACGCACGGGTACAGGGCCGGCTGCCGCTCCCCGTCGGTCACCAGCACCAGTGACGCGGCGGCCGTCGTCGCCCAGAGCACCGCGAGCGGATACCGGCGGCGCAGCACCAGCGGCGCGCACATGACGAAGACCAGCAGCAGTGCCCCGAGCGTCGACCCGGGCTGCGCCGGCTGCGTCTCCGGCGGGACCGCCAACGGCGGCAGCGGCAGTGGCGGCGGCAACGGCGGGGGCGGGACGCCGACGTCGTCGGTGGCGGCCTGGAAGCACACCAGCCCGAGCACCCCCGCCAGCGCCGCGTCGAGCAGCAGCGCGCGCCAGCCCGGCCGCGGCAGCGGCCCGGTCGCCACGATGCCTCTCACGCGTCCATTCTCGCCGCCGGTGCCCGGCCGGGGCATCGGCCCCGGTGTGCAGTGCGACTACATCGCAGGGATGACCCCGGGCGAAGATCCACCTCCGGCGGTACGGCGATGCGTCGCCGGACCGATGCCCGGCCCCCGGATCCGCCCCTAACGTCACGGCGTCCAGTAGACCGGCCCGACCCGACCGCAAGGGGCGACACATGACCGATCCGGTGATCGACGTACGCGGGGTGACCCGCCGCTACGGCGAAGGACCGCCCGCGCTGCACGACGTGTCGCTGACCGTCCGGCCCGGCGAGTGCGTGGCGGTACTCGGCCCCTCCGGCAGCGGGAAGTCCACACTGCTCAACCTGCTCGCCGCGCTCGACCGGCCGGACGCCGGCATGGTGACCGTCGCGGGCACCCGGCTGGACAAGCTCGGCGAGGCCGCGTCGGCCCGGTTCCGGCGCGCGCACGTGGGACTGGTCTTCCAGTTCTTCAACCTGCTCGACGACCTGACCGTGCTGGACAACGTCCTGCTGCCCGCCCAACTGGCCGGCGCGCCGGCCCGCGCGGCGCGCGAACACGCGGCCTCCCTGCTGGACTCGCTCGGCATCGCCCGGCACGCGCACGCGTACCCGGGACGCCTCTCCGGGGGTGAGCGCCAGCGCGTCGCCGTCGCCCGCGCCCTGGTCAACCGGCCCACGCTCCTGCTGGCCGACGAGCCGACCGGCGCGCTGGACACCGCGTCCGGTGAGGACGTCCGGCGCCTGCTCGACGACCTGCGCCGCAGCGGCCAGACCATCGTGCTCCGGCTCGATGCTCGGCTCGGTGATCCACGCCGCGGTGACCGCCGCCTGCCTGTGGGGGCTGCCGGGCGTACGCACCCACCTGGTCGCCTTCGACACCGACGTGGTCGACCTGACCTCCGACGTGGACGACCCGGTGGAGCTGCTGATGAAGGTGCAGCTCGGCGGCGGCACCGACATCGCCCGCGCGGTCGCGTACGGCGCGCAGCTCGTGGAGAACCCGCGCCGGACGATCGTCGCGCTGGTGTCCGACTTCTACGAGGGCGGCGACGCCGGACGTCTCATCCGGTCGGTGAAGCAGCTCGTGGAGCAGGGCACGCACGTGCTCGCGCTGGCCGCGCTGGACGAGGAGGCCGACCCGGCGTACGACCGGGCCACCGCCCAGCGGCTGGCCGACGTGGGCGCTGCGGTAGGCGCGATGACGCCGGGCGAGCTGGCCGCCTTCGTGGCCGAGCACGTGGGCCGGTAGGGGGACCGGATGACCCGTGACGACCTGATCGCGCTCACCCCGGACGTGCTGGCCGCGCTGAGCAACAGGGGCCTGGTGAAGCGCGCCACGAAGGAGGTCGACGCCGGTGAGCGGCCGATGCTCACCGAGGACGCCGACGGTGCGGTGTGTGCCGCGTACCCGGACGGGGTGACTGTGACGCTGCCCGGGGCGGCGGCCTCGCGGCCGGGATCTGCTCCTGCCCGGCGCCCGGCGTGTGCCGGCACCTGCTCGCCGTCGTGCTGACCTACCAGCGCACGCACGCCGCCGCCCCGGACCGCGAGGCCGCGCCGGGCCGGGTTGCGGCGCCGGCCCGGGAGGACGCCACAGCCGGGAGCGAGCCGTGGCGGTGGTCGCCGGGCGACGTCACCGACGAGGAACTGGCCGCTGCGATCGGCGCGCCGGCGCTCACCGCCGCGCGACGGCGGCTGCGGCGCGGCTACGCCGCCGTGGTCCACCGGCCGGACGCCGCCGACCCGGTGCCGCGCGTGGAGCTGCCCACCGGCACTGTGCGCTTCCTGGTGCCGCGCCAGATCGGGTACGCGCGCGGCGACGCGGCCGACGACGGCGGCGAGGCGATCGCCCTCGCCGTGTGGGCGTGCCGGACGGCCGACCGGGAGCAGCCGGACCGGCCCGAGGCGCAGGTACGAGTCGGCGGAACCGCCACCGTGACGGAGCATCCGGCGCTGGACGCGGCGGTGGCGTTGGCCGCCGACGTGCTGCTGACCGGGGCCGCGCACCTGGGTTCCGGCGTGGACGCCCGGCTCGCGGCGGTCCGGCGTGACCTCGACGCGGCCGGTCTGCGCTGGCCGCTGCTGGCGGTGGACGACCTGGCCGGGCAGCTGGAGGCGTACGCCGCGCGCGGCGCCCGGTACCGGCCGGAGACCCTCGCCGACCTGCTCGCCGAGTTGCCCGCCCGGCGGCGCGCGGTGGTGAACGCGGGTGCCACTCCGGCGGAGCGGGTACTCGGCACCCACGAGCCGGCGGAGACGCCGCTGCGGCGGGTACGGCTGACCGGCCTCGGCGCCCGCGTCCGCGAAAGCGGCGGCGAGGTGGGCGTGGACGTGGTGCTCGCCCACCCGGCGGCCGTCTCCGTGCTGGTGCTGCACCGCGCCTATCCCGCCGGCGACGACGGCCCGCCCACCGGCCACGAGCTGGCCGGACGGCGCGTCACCGGCGCCACGCTCGGCGCGCTGGCCACCGGCAACGTGGTCTCCGAGTCGGCGGTGCGCAGCGCCGCGCACCGGCTCCGGATCGCCGCCGGCCGGCTGGCCCGCACCACTGTCACCCCCGGCGCGGGGGAGTGGTCCGGCCTGCCGCCCGGCCTGCTCACCCGCGACCCGGACGCGCTCGCCGCCGAGCTGGCCGGGCGGCCACCCCGGCCGCTGCGTCCCCGCACCGCCGCCGAGTCGGTGCGGGTCCTCGCGCTCGGCGAGGTGCGCGCCATCGGGTACGCGGCCGGCGAGCAGCGCCTGCACGCCACGGTGACCGGGGCCGACGGCGGCACGGCGACGATCACCGCCACCCACCACGCCGCCGCCCCTGGTGCACTCGACGCGCTCGCGGCGGCGCTGGACGGCACGCACGGGCCGCCGCGCTACGTCAGCGGGACGGTGCGCCGGGGCGCCGACGGACTCGTCGTCGAGCCGCTGGCGGTGGTCGCCGACGCGGTGGTCGTACCCGATCTGGCACCCGGGGTGGGCGACGGCCGGCTGGCCGGCGCGGTCGACACCCGGCCCGACCCGGTCGCCGCGGCGCTGGGTGCGGCGTCGGCGCTGCTCGCGCAGGCGGCGCACACCGGCCTGCGGCACCTGCCGGCCGGCTTCCCGGAGCGGCTGCGCGCGACGGCGGCCGGGCTCGCCGCAGTCGGCCTGGATCGCTGCGGCGCGGCAGTGGCGGGCCTGGCCGGTGCGCTCGGCGCCGACCCGGGCGAACCGGCGGGACGGGCCTGGGTGGACGCCTGGATCCGGCTGTCGGTGACGGCGGAGTCCCGGTGAGCCGGTCCCCACGGCCGCGCCGGGTCGCTACGGTGTGACGGTGGCGACCACGGCGGCGCAGGAGATCCAGGTGGGGAAGCGGCTGGTCCGCGTCTCCAGCCCCGACAAGCCCTACTTCCCGGAGCGCGGGCTGACCAAGCTGGACGTGATCAGCTACTTCCTGTCCGTCGGCGACGGCATCCTGCGCGCGCTGCGGGACCGGCCGACCATGCTGGAACGCTGGCCGCGCGGCGTGTTCGAGGGCGCCAAGGTGGCCACCCGGCAGACGAACAAGGGTGACGCGTTCTACCAGAAGCGGCTCCCGGCCGGCGCGCCCGACTGGGTCCGTACCGCGCACATCACGTTCCCCAGTGGGCGTACCGCCGACGAGGTCGCCCCGAGCGAGCTGGCCGTGGTGATCTGGGCGGCGAACCTGGGCACGCTGCGGTTCCATCCGTGGCCGGTGTCGAAGGACGACGTGGAGCACCCCGACCAGCTGCGCATCGACCTCGACCCGATGCCCGGTGTCGACTTCGCGCGGGTGGTGCCGGTGGCGCACGAGGTACGCGCGTTCCTGTCCGAGCTGGGCCTGGAGGGCTTCCCGAAGACCACCGGCGGGCGCGGCATCCACGTCTACGTCTCGATCGAGCCGCGCTGGAGCTTCGGCGAGTGCCGGCGGGCGGTGCTGGCGCTGGGCCGGGAGATGCAGCGCCGCCTGCCCGACCTGGTCACCACCACGTGGTGGCGCGACCAGCGGGACCGGCCGGTCTTCGTCGACTACAACCAGATGGCCCGCGACCACACCATGACCTCGGCGTACTCGATCCGGCCGACCCCGGCGGCGCTGGTCTCGGCGCCGCTGGAGTGGGCCGAGCTGGACGACGCCCGGCCGGAGGACTTCGACGTGCTCAGCATGCCCGCGCGGTTCGCCGGGCGGGGCGACCCGCACGCCGGGCTGGACGGGCGGCGGTACTCGCTGGACGCGCTGCTGGAGCGGGCCGACGCCGAAGGGCTGGAGTCGCCGCCGGAGCGCTGACCGGTCAGTCCCAGGGGCTCTGCGTGCCGTCGAACTCCTCGAACACCAGCCAGGTACGTGTGGACAGCACGCCGGCGATGCTCTGCACCCGGTCCAGCACCACGTCCCGCAACGTCGCGTTGTCCGGTGCCCGGACCAGGGCGAGGACGTCGTGCTCGCCGCTGAGCAGCGCCGCGTGCTCGATGTAGCGCACCCGGGCCAGCTCGGCGGAGACCTCCCGCCAGGTGTTCTGCTCGATGGTCAGCGCGATGTACGCCGACGTGCCCAGCCCGGCCGGCTCCGGTGCGACCCGCGCGGTGAACCCGGTCAGCACGCCGTCGCGCAGCAGCCGCTCCACCCGGGCGTACGCGTTGGTGCGGGAGACGTGCACCCGTTCGGCGAGCGTACGGATGGACGTGCGGGCGTCGCGGACCAGTTCGCGGAGGATCCGCCGGTCCACCTCGTCCAGCGGCCCGGCCGAACGTCCCGTTCCGCCCGCCGCGCCCGGTGTGGCGCCGGTCTCCTGGCTCATCTCAGCCGCCCTCCTGTGCCATTCGTCCCGCGTTCATCCCGCATGTTGAGTCAATCATCCACGACCGGGAGCATAGGGCCACCACACGTCCAGGAGGTCCCCGCCGTGACGACCACACCCCAGGCGGTCCGCAGGGCATCCCCGCGCACCCGCCGGAAGACCACCCCGGCCGCACCCGACCCGTCGGCCGGCTTCATGCCGCAGCGGGAACCGGTCCGGCTGCTCGAACCCGACGGGACGCCGCTGCCGGCCCGCGACGACTACCCGGAGCCGCCGGTCGAGACGCTGCGCGAGATGTACCGGCGGATGGTCGTCGGCCGCCGCTTCGACGTGCAGGCCACCGCGCTCACCAAGCAGGGCCGCCTCGCCGTCTACCCGTCCGCGCGCGGCCAGGAGGCGTGCCAGATCGGCGGCGTCCTCGCGCTGCGCGACACCGACTGGGTGTTCCCCACCTACCGCGAGTCGATGGCGCTGACCGCGCGCGGCCTCGACCCGGTCGAGGTGCTCACGCTGCTGCGCGGCGACTGGCACTGCGGGTACGACCCGGCCGCCACGCACACCGCGCCGCAGTGCACCCCGCTCGCCACCCAGTGCGTGCACGCCGCCGGGCTGGCCTACGGCGAGTCGTACCAGGGTCGCGACACCGTGGCGCTGGCGTTCATCGGCGACGGCGCCACCAGCGAGGGCGACTTCCACGAGGGCATCAACTTCGCCGCCGTGTTCAAGGCGCCCGTCGTCTACCTCGTGCAGAACAACAAGTACGCGATCAGCGTGCCGCTGTCCCGGCAGACCGCCGCGCCCAGCCTCGCGTACAAGGGCGTCGGCTACGGCGTACCCAGCGAGCAGGTCGACGGCAACGACCCGGTGGCCGTCCTGGCGGTGCTGCAGCGCGCCGTGGCGCACGCCCGCGCCGGCAAGGGCCCCTACCTGGTCGAGGCGCACACGTACCGGATGGAACCGCACACGAACGCCGACGACCAGACCCGCTACCGCGACGCCGACGAGGTCGAGGCGTGGCGCGACCGCGACCCGGTCGCCCGGCTCGAGGCGTACCTGCGGGCCAAGGGCGTGCTCGACGACGCCGCCGTCGCGGCGGTCGCCGAGGAGGCCGAGGAGTACGCCGCGACGCTGCGTCGCCGGATGGACTCCCAGCCGAGCGTGGACCCGCTGAGTCTGTTCGACCACGTGTACGCCGAGCCGACGCCGCAACTCGTCGAGCAGCGCGAGATGGTCCGGGCCGAGCTGGCCGCCGACGCGGAGGGGAGCGCCTGATGGCCACCATGACCATGGCGAAGGCGCTCAACGCGGCGCTCGCCGACGCGATGCTCGACGACGAGCGCGTGCTCGTCTTTGGTGAGGACGTCGGCCAGCTCGGCGGCGTCTTCCGGATCACCGACGGGCTTCAGGCCCGGTTCGGCGACAAGCGCTGCTTCGACACCCCGCTCGCCGAGGCCGGCATCGTCGGGTTCGCCGTCGGCCTCGCCATGTCCGGGCTGCGGCCGGTCGTGGAGATGCAGTTCGACGCGTTCGCGTACCCGGCGTTCGAGCAGATCGCCTCGCACGTGGCGAAGCTGCGCAACCGCACCCGTGGCGCGTTGAGCGTGCCGATCGTCATCCGGGTGCCCTACGCCGGAGGCATCGGCGGCGTGGAGCACCACTGCGACTCGTCCGAGGCGTACTACGCGCACACGCCCGGCCTGAAGGTGGTCACGCCCGCGACTGTGGACGACGCGTACTCGCTGCTGCGCGCCGCCATCGACGACCCCGACCCGGTGGTGTTCCTGGAGCCCAAGAAGCTCTACTTCACCAGCGCCGAAGCGGAACTGCCGGCCCGTACCGCGCCGATCGGCAGCGCCGTCGTGCGCCGCCCCGGCACCGACGCCACGCTGATCGCGTACGGCCCGGCGGTGCCGGTCGCGCTCGCCGCCGCCGAGGCCGCCCGCGAGGAGGGCTGGGACCTGGAGGTCGTCGACGTCCGCAGCATCGTGCCGTTCGACGACGCCACCGTCACCGCCTCGGTCCGCCGTACCGGCCGGTGCGTGGTGATCCAGGAGGCGCAGGGCTTCGCCGGTGTCGGCGCGGAGATCGCCGCCCGGGTGCAGGAGCGCTGCTTCCACGCGCTGCACGCGCCGGTGCTGCGGGTGTCCGGGCTGGACATCCCGTACCCGGCGCCCATGCTGGAGCACACCCACCTGCCCTCGGTCGACCGGGTGCTGGACGCCGTGGCGCGGCTCCAGTGGGACGACCAGCCCGACACGAGGTGGGTGGCGGCATGACCGAACGCACCGAGCGGAGCGAGGGCCATGAGGGCATGCCCGGTCAGCACAGCCTGACCGAACGCACCGAGCGGAGCGAGGGCCGTGAGGGCATGCCCGGCCGGAACGGCATGAGCACGGCCCTTGGGACCCGCGACTTCCTTCTTCCCGACCTGGGCGAGGGTCTGAGCGAGGCGGAGATCGTCGAGTGGCGGGTCGCCGTCGGCGACGTCGTTACCGTGGACCAGACGGTGGTCGAGGTGGAGACCGCCAAGGCCGTCGTCGACGTGCCGTGCCCGTACGCCGGACGGGTCGTGGCCCTGCACGGCGCCGCGGGTGAGGTACGCCCGGTCGGCCAGCCGCTGATCACCATCGCCCCGCTCGACGACGCCCCCGACCCGCACGCCACCTACCGCGAGGAGGAGCGGGCCGGGTCCGGCAACGTCCTGATCGGCTACGGCACCGGCCACGGCGGATCGGGCCGGCGGCGGCGCCGGCCGCGGCTGGCGCTGGCCCCCGAGCCCGGTACGCCCGCCTCGACGGGCCCCGCCTCCGGTCCGGCGACTGGCTCTCCGGCTTCGGCGCCGCTGGTCATCTCGCCGATCGTGCGGCGCCTGGCGAAGGAGCACGGCATCGACCTGGCGTCGCTGCGCGGCACCGGGCCGGGCGGCGTGATCCGCCGGGCCGACCTGGACGCCGCCGTGGCCGCCTCCGCTCCGGCGGCCCGGCCCGCAGCGGTGCCGGACGCCCCGGCCGCCCACGTCGGGCTCGCCCCGGCGGGCGACGGGGACACGGTCATCCCGCTCACCGGCATCCGCAAGGTGATCGCCGACAAGCTCTCCCGCAGCCGGCGGGAGATCCCCGAGGTGACCATCTGGGTCGACGTGGACGCCACCGGCCTGCTGGAGACGCGCGCCGCGATAAACGCGGCCAACCCGGACTCGCCGGTGAGCATCCTGGCGCTGCTGGCCCGGATCTGCCTCAGCGGCCTGCGGAGGTACCCGCAGCTCAACGCGCACGTCGACACCGAGGGCCAGCGGATCGTCCAGTCCGGGGGCGTGCACTTGGGCATCGCCGCGCAGACCGACCGGGGCCTGGTCGTGCCGGTGCTGCGCGACGCGCAGCGGCTGACCACCCGGGAGCTGGCCGCCGCGCTCGCCGAGACCACTGCGGCGGCCCGGGCCGGTACGCTGCCGCCGGCGCGGCTGACCGGCGGGACGTTCACGCTCAACAACTACGGCGTGTTCGGCGTGGACGGTTCCACGCCGATCATCAACCACCCGGAGGCGGCGCTGCTCGGCGTCGGCCGGATCGTGGACAAGCCGTGGGTGGTGGACGGGCAGCTCGCCGTCCGCAAGGTGACCCAGATCAGCCTCACCTTCGACCACCGCGTCTGCGACGGCGGCGTGGCCGGCGGCTTCCTGCGCCACGTGGCGGACTGCGTCGAGCAGCCGGCCCTCCTGGTAGCCAACGTCTGACCGGTCCGGCTCCCGGCCCCGGCTCTCCGTGGGAGGGCCGGGGCCGCGCCCGTCCCCGCAGCCCGTCCGCGATCTTGCACTTTCGGTCCACGATATGCCCGATTCGCACTCTTGTCCGGGGCTGCAACTGCAAGATCGCGGCGATGACGCGGGCGGCGTGGGGTGATCACCTCCAGCGCTGCCCGCTTTGCGAGACCGTTGTGCCGGTGCGTGGGATCGCCTCCGTCCCGTCGATCATGAGGTTGGCGGGGACAAAACGGACGCCGTGTGCCGTCAACTTCATGATCGACGGGCCGGGGCGTGCTGGGAGGCGAGCGAGGGGGTGGCGAACCGGGCGGAGGGCGCGTGGGGCGCAAGCGGGGACGGGAATTACCTGTCCGGCATGATTCTCCGCAACCGTTTCCGAGCAATTCCGCCGAAGGTGCCACGGCGCGATCCCGGGCCTACAGAATGTGGGCGAGAGGGTTCGGAAATGGGGGGCGAAATATGTTTGCGAGGCGCCGACTGACGCTTTTCGCGATGACCGTCGCAGCCGCGCCGCTGGCGGTCGGCGCGTGCACCGCCGGCCCGAAGTCGGTGGCGAAGCGGGCCGAGGCGGCGCCGCCGTCGGTCTCCGTGACGCCGGCCGACAGTACCCGGGACGTGCCGATCAGCGCGGAGGTGGGCACGAAGGTGAGCAACGGCAAGGTGACAGCCGTCAAGCTGACCGACGACAAGGGCAACGCGGTGCCGGCCCAGCCGCGGGAGGACGGTTCCGGCTGGGTGCCGGACCGGCCGCTCGCCAATTCCCGGACGTACACCGCGGAGGTGACCGCGACCGGCGATTCCGGCAAGACCGCCACGCAGAAGACGACGTTCACGACGATGGCCAAATCCACCAAACCGGCAGTCACCAGCGAATTGTATTTCCGGCCGAATCAGACGTACGGGACGGCGATGCCGGTCGTGCTCGGATTCGACCCGCCGATTCCGAAGGAGGCCCGCGCGGACGTGCAGCGCCGGCTGTTCGTGAAGACCGACCCGCCGCAGCCGGGCACCTGGTCCTGGGTGGCCGACGGCAAGCAGGCCGAGTACCGCGCGCCGGACCGCTGGAAGCCGGGCACGAAGATCAGCGTGCGCAGCGCGCTGCAGGGGCTGCCCATCGGCAAGGAGGCGGTCGGCGATTCCGACCGGGTCGCGAGCGCCAAGGTCGGCCGGCAGGTGACCCTGGACATCGACAACGGGACGAAGCAGATGACCGTCTACGAGGACGGCAAGGTGCTCAAGAAGATCCCGGTCAGCCTCGGCAAGGAGAGCACGCCGACGTCCAGCGGCACCATGGTGATCATGGAGAAGCACGAGCACACCACGTTCGACACCCGGGGTGAGCCGAACGGCGGCTACGTGGTCGACGTGGACGACGCCCAGCGGCTGACCTGGGGCGGCGAGTTCATCCACTCGGCGCCGTGGTCGGAGGGCGACCAGGGGAGCACCAACGTCTCGCACGGCTGCACCAACGTCTCGGCCACCGCCGCGGACTGGCTGATGGGCTTCACGCAGGTCGGTGACCTGGTGACGGTCAAGGGCACCGAGGTGAAGCTGGACCAGGGCAACGGCTTCACCGCCTGGAACGTCAGCTGGGACGAGTTCGCCAAGGGCAGCGCGCTGCCCGTACCGGCGGGCCTGAAGCCCACACAGAGCGCCACGCCGCACCCGGGCGCGGTGGCCGGCGGGTCGTCACCGGCCCCGGCCCCCTCGCGGAGCAACAGCGGCGGCTGAACCTGGGGAGGAACGGCCACGGGGCCGGCCCGCGTCCGCGCGGGCCGGCCCCGCGTCGTCTCAGTCCAGGCCGACGCGGGCCACCCCGGCCGCGGTCAGGCTGCCCAGCCAGAGGTGGCGGCCGTGCTGCCGCACGCCGGTGACCATCGGGTACGCCCCGCTCGGGCCGTGCAGCGTGCGCAGCACCCGGCCGTCGCCGTCGACCAGCGCGACCAGCCCGTAGCGGCGCGGCTGCGGCTGCACCGCGCCGGGCAGCAGGGCCACGATCTGCCGGACCCGGGGATGCGGCAGCAGCCGTTCCATCGCCCGCAGCCGAGGGCTGGGCAGCGCGACCCAGTACGTGCCGTCGCCGACCCCCGAGACGTTGTCCGGATACGCGGGCAGGTCGGTGAGCACCGTGGCCCGCCCGCTCGGCAGGTCGAGGCGGAGCAGCCGATGGGTGGCGGTCTCGGCGAGCATCAGCGCCGACTCGTCCGGGGTGAGCGCGAGCCCGTTGGGGAAGTAGAGCCCGTCCGCGACCACGTCGGTGCGCCCGGTGCGCCTGTCGTACGCGAGGACCCGCCCGTTGGGCCGGTGCTCCAGCAGGTCGCGTTTCCAGTGCGAGAGCGGGAACCGGTCGGACGAGTCGGTGAAGTAGACGGTGCCGTCGCGCGCCACCGCCGCGTTGTCGGCCAGGTGCACCGGCGGCGCGGTCCCGGTCAGCTCGTGCACCCGGCCGGCCGGGTCGACCCGCAGCAGCCCCCGGTACGCGTCGCAGACCAGCAACCCGCCGTCGACCGGATCGCGTTCGATGCCCAGCGGCCGGCCGCCGGTCTCGGCCAGCAGGGTCGGCGGCGTGCCGGGCGGGGAGTCGGCCGGCCACCACCAGAGCCGGCCGTCCTCGTCGCCGCTGACCACCCGGCCGTCGCCGTCGACCACGACGTCCTCCGGGCCGTGCCCGCCGGCCGGCAGCGGCAGCAGGTCGGCCCGGTCGAGCCGGGTGTCTGCGGGCGACCAGGGGCCGGTGAGCGGCGGCGGTACCGTCGCCGGCTCGCGGACCGGCCGGATCAGCAGTGGGGCGCGCGGGCGGGGGACGACCATCGGCTCATTGTGGCCCGGCGGCGTCGCGCCGGGCAGTCCCCGACGGCGTTTCGCGGCGTTCCGCGCGGCGTGGCGTGGCGGCTGCGGGATGACCCTGAGGCGGCTCGGGGTCGGGTCCCGGACAGTACCCGGAACCCCCGCCGGGAGGCCCGGAAATGTCGGTGGGGCCGGGTAGGTTTGGCCGCATGGTACACAGCGTTGAGCGCTTCCACGTGGCGATGGACGTGCACGACCACGTGGTCGAGCTGCGCCCGGTCGGCGAGATCGACATCGCCTCCGTGACGGCGTTCCGGGCCGCGCTCTGGGCGGCGCCGGCCCGGCCGGTGCTGCGGGTCGACCTGTCCGGTGTGCGGCTGCTCTCCGCCGCCGGGGTCCGCGCGCTGGTCGCCACCCACCTGCGGGTCCGTTCCCGCGGCGGCGAGCTGGTGCTCACCGACCCCGACCCGGTGGTGGCCCGGGTGCTGCGGGTGACCGGCCTGCACCGGGTGCTCCCGGTGCGCTGCTCCGACCGCGCCCAGAACCTGCCCGACCGCGCGCCGGACCTGCCCGGCCGCGCTCGCGAGCTGGTGGCCTGCGCGGCCTGAACAGCCGGCGGCCCGGGCGCGGGCGGCCCGCCGGAGCAACGGCGGACCGTCGGCCCGGGCACAGGGCGGGCCGCCGGCCCGGAAGCCGGCGGCCCGACGGGAACGGTGTCGCGCTCAGCGCACGCCGAGCAGGTCCACCACGAAGACGAGCGTCTCGTTCGGCTTGATGACGCCGCCCGCGCCCCGGGCGCCGTAGCCCAGGTGCGGCGGGATGGTGAGCTTGCGCCGGCCGCCGACCTTCATGCCCACGACGCCCTGGTCCCAGCCGGCGATGACCTGGCCGCCGCCGAGCGGGAACTCGAACGTCTCACCCCGGTTCCACGAGGCGTCGAACTCGCGGCCGTTCGAGTGGGCCACGCCCACGTAGTGCACGCTCACCAGCTGGCCCGCGCGGGCCTCCGGGCCGTCGCCGACGGTGATGTCCTCGACGACCAGATCGGCGGGCGGCGCGCCCTCGATCGGGCCGATCTGGGGCTTGTCCATGAGCGGGTCTCCTCGGTGCTGACGGTGTGGTCACAGTCGATCCTGCCGGATCGCGACCGGCCGATACGCGCCGGTCCCCGCACACCGGCGTGGCGGGGACACGAAAGAGGCGGGCGTCGCCTGTCGGCGACGCCCGCCCCGGGGCGAGCTGGTCACTTCAGCCAGGGGAGACGCTGGACCAGGGGGAGCCTCGCCCAGATCCGGCCGAGGCCGAGGGTGTTGCCGGCGCCCACCAGGGCCAGACCGGCCAGCAGGCCCGCGTAGATGAGGTGGTCGTCCATGAAGGGGTTGTTCGCCGGGGGCAGCACGGCCGTCCACATCAGGACCAGGAGCAGTCCGCCGGCCACGGCGGCGATCCGGATGCCGATGCCGAGCATCAGGGCGACACCGATGCCGAGCAGACCGACCATGAACAGGGTGTCCGCCCAGGCCGCGCCGGCGATGTTCCGGTAGAGGTCCGCGAACGGGCCCTCGACCGCGTTGCCCAGGAAGCCCTTGGTCGGGCTGCCGCCGTTGATCCAGGCGTTCTTCGCCGGGGTCTCGTGGCCGAGGCCGAACATCTTGTCGAGGAAGGCCCAGAGGAAGATCCAGCCCAGCGCGAGCCGCAGACCGGCCCACACGTACCGGGTGGCCTTCTGCCGGGTGGTCTCGATGTGCGCCGCCGGAGCGATGGTGGCGGCGGGGGTCCGCTTGACGGCGGGGGTCCGCTCGATTGTCGCGGTCATGGTGTCCACGTCCCTTCCTGTGCCTCGCACCGCGCTTCCCGGTGGCACATTCATTCCACCGCCGCGCGGCGTCCGGGAGCAGGGCCGAGAGGTGCCCTCGTGACCGGGTCCTTGGTCCCGTCCGTACCCGGTCCGGTCGGCCCCTCGCAGCCGGTCCGCCGCCCCTGACCAGGCCGTACGCCTGCGGCCTACCGTCGTAGGTGGAGACCCGGTACGAGGAGGTCGTGATGAGGGCGTGGCAGGTTACCGACGTGATGACCAGGGACGTCGCCACGGTGACGGAGGAGACCCCGTACCGCGAGGTCGTCGACGTGCTGGTGCGGCAGCGGATCAGCGGTGTGCCGGTGGTGGACTCGTTCCGCCGGGTGCTCGGGGTGATCTCCGAGGCGGACCTGCTGCACAAGGTGGAGCGGTCCGGTCACCCGGACGAGCGGCGGGTCTTCGAGGGACGGCGCCGCCGTACCGCGCGGGAGAAGGCGGGCGCGCTCGTCGCCCGGGACCTGATGACCGGGCCCGCGGTCACCACCCACGAGCGGGCGTCGCTCGCGGCGACCGCCCGGCTGATGGACCACGAGGCCGTCAAGCGGCTCCCGGTGCTGGACGACCTGGGCCGGCTCGCCGGCATCGTCACCCGCGGTGACCTGCTGCGCGTGCACCTGCGTACCGACGCGGAGATCCGCGAGGAGGTCGTGCACGAGGTGCTGCGCCGCGTGCTGTCCGTGCGCGACGGCCTGGTCACGGTCCAGGTCCGCGGCGGCGAGGTCACCATGGACGGGCGGCTGGACCGGCGCAGCGCCGTCGAGCTGGCCGGCCGCCTCGCCGCGCAGGTCGCGGGTGTGGTCGCGGTGCACAACGCGATCGGGTACGACGTGGACGACACCACGCTGATGGAGCTGGACCCGGTGCACGCCACCCCGGTCGCCTGAGCGCCGTCACCCGGGCCTCACCGGTCAGGTGGGGCCCGCGGCGGCGAGCTGGGCGGCCAGCAGCGCCGGGGCCTCGGCCAGCGAGGGGCCGTACCAGGTGAGGTGCCGGCCGGAGACCAGCGCCGCGGGCACGCCGGGGAACGCCTCCGGCCCGTCGTCGGCGGTGAACCGGTACGGCTCGTCGGGCAGCACCACCAGCTCCGGCGCGCGGGCGCGCAGCTCGTCCAGGCCGGGCCGGGGATAGCGTTCCGCGTCCCCGGCCCAGCCGTTGCGCACACCCAGCCGGGCCAGCACGTCCCCGGCGAACGTGTCCCGTCCCAGCACCACCCACGGGCGCCGCCACACCGGCACCACGGCGGTGCGGACGTGTCCCGGCGAGGGCAGCGCGGCCCAGGCGTGGCGGGCCTCGCGCAACCACGGCGGCTCGGCCGGCACGCCGAGCGCGACGACCAGCTCACCCAGCTGGTCGAGGGCCTCCGGCACGGTACGCGGGAAGGTGACCCGGACCGGCACCCCGGCCGCGCGCAGCGCCTCGGCGTCGGCCAGCCGGTTCTCCTCCTCGTTGAGCAGCACCAGATCCGGCTCGAGCGTGAGCACCCGCTCCAGGTCCGGGTACTTCGTCCCACCGACCCGGGCGACGTCCAGCCCGGCCGGATGGGTGCACCAGTCGGTCGCACCGACCAGCACCTCCGGGCGGGTGGCCGCGACCGCCTCGGTCAGCGACGGCACCAGCGACACCACCCGCACCGCGTCTCCCTCTCCTCGAACCGGACCGGCCGGTCAGCGGGCCGGCGCGGGCACGGCGTCGGCGTTCTCCGGCGGCAGGCCCGCCACGGGCAGGCCCTTGCGTACCGCCCAGTCGACGGCGGCGCGCAGGTCCGCGGTGGGCAGCGGCCGCCGGGTGGTCACCCCGACCGCCGCGTGCACGATGTACGCCATGAACGGGTACGACCGGGCCAGCGCGCCGATCGCGTCGTGCAACCGGCGTACCACGTCCAGCGCGGCCGGTTCGTCGAGTCCGGGCAGGACGAGCTGGAACTCGTTCTCGGTGACGCGCACCGCGCGGTCGACCGGCCGCAGCACGGCGGTGATCGCGGTGAGCACGGCGTGCCCCTCGCGGGCGACACCGCGCCGGCCGAAGCGTTCCGGCGAGCCGGGCGGCGCCTCGACCCGCAGGCCGACCAGCGCCACCGGCAGCGTGCCGGAGGCGGTCACCCCGTCCGCGCCGGACCACCGGGCCAGGCCTGATTCGTCCAGCATGGTCTCGGCCGGCTCGACCGGCTGGTGGTTCCGGTCGCCGCGGCGGGCCAGCATCCGCAGCGCCGCCTCGGCGCGCGGCTCGCCCGGCCCGGCCGGGATGTCCCGCACCCGGGCGATCGCCTCGTCCAGCGCGGTGCGCGCCGCGGCGGGCAGCCGCTCGGCGAGCTGCTCGCGCAGCCGGATCACCTCGTGCAGCGCCTCGTCGCGGCGGAAACCCCAGCGGCCCTCGAACAGCCGGCCGGCCTCCAGCGTCGGCGCGGGCGCCACCTCGGCCCGGTCGTGCGCGACGAGTGTGGCGCCGAAACGCGGGCTCAGCGCGACCACCGTCCACTCCCGGGCCAGCGCCTCCGCCTCGTCCAGGGTCACGCCGTACGCCCCTTCGGGCAGGTCGGGCGGCGGTCCGCCGACCATCGCCACCACCGTCACGGCGGCACGGCCGGCGATGCGCCGGTAGACCTCGCGCTCCCGGGCGAAGTACGGCAGCCGCTGGAACAGCGCGAGCACGACGAGCGGGCCGTCCTCGGCCTCGGCGAGCGCGGCGCGTTCGATGGCGTGGGAGACGGCGACGAGACTGCGTTTGGTGAACTGTTCCGGGGTCCGTCCGCTGGGCACGGGCAGAGCCTAGAGGGACGGACGCGGTAGCGCACCGGGCGGCCGTACCGACTGCGCCGCACCGCCTAGACTCGGGGGTCGACCGGACGAGGGGGATCGGGGCGAGATGACGAGCACAGGCAGCGTGACCGCCTCCTGGCTGCGGCCGGTCCCGCCCGGCGTCGCGCCGTCCCTGGTCCGGGCCGGCCACCTCGGTCACGCCGGCCGGCGGCTCGGTGACCTGGTGCAGGGCCGCCCGCCGGGGGTCACCGGCAGTCAGTGGAGCACCGCCGGGCGGGCGTCGCTCGACCTGGTGGTCTGCGCCGCCGACACCGAGCTGCCGCGCTTCGCGGTGCGGTTCACCACGCCCGCTCCGGACGGGTCGCCGGCCCGGCGGGAGGAACGGCTCACCGACGCGGTCTGCGCCGCCGTCGGCCTGCCGCTGGTGCGCGTCGAGTCGCCGGCGCTGGGCGGCGCGGAGCAGGTCCTTCGGTTCGCCGGGTACGTGCTGGACGCGCGGGCCTACGCCGACGGCACCGACCCGGACGCCGACGACGCGGTCGGGTTCCGGGACATCATCGGCCGGCTGCCGGACGGCCGGCGCGGACCGGTGAACGACCTCGGCGCGCTGGCCCGGGTCGAGGCGGTCGAGGCGTACGTGGCGGGCCGGATCGCCGACCCGATCGTGCGCGGACTGCACGTGCGCTGGACCGACGGGCCGGCGGAGGGCTGGGCCTGGGCCGAGGTGCGGCCCGGCCGCTGCCTGCTGGAGCGGGTCCGGCTGACCTCGCGCGGCTTCGCCTGCGGGGTCGACGCGGGGCGGCTCGCCGAGGATCTGGCCGTGGTGGCGCTGGGGGAGCGGCTGCGAGGCCTCGACGGCGCCGTGCCGTCCCTGCTGGACCGGGACGAGCTTCTCCGGCAGGTCCGTGCGCTCGCCGCCCGGCGGGACTCCTTCGACGGCGGCTTCGCCTTCGACCACCTCTGCGCCGACTGAACCGTCCTCGCCGGAGCGGACGGCGACTTTTCGATTTTTTTCCGATCTCCGGTTGAACCTTCGCCGACGGCGCTCCGTACCTCATCGGGAATGGACGCAGATCTTCCCCGCCGCGCCCGGACGGCGCGGAGACGGTGCGGAAAGGGCACCGTCGGCCATTGGCGCGCGACTGAGCGTCGCAGTGATCTCACACCCCGAATTCGTCGGTCCGCCGGGATCACCAGTCAACTACCGGATCGAGAAGGAGAGCAATTCGATGCGCAGGTCCACACGGGCGCGCCGGTCATCCGGTAACGCGCGGAGCAAGCGGATGCTGGCAGTGGTCGGCACGCTCGCGGTCTTCGGCGGCATCGTCGCCGTCACCCAGATCTCGTCCGCCCAGGACCGGCGGACGACCACCCGCGCGGCCTCGGCGTCCTGCGTGCCCGCGAGCCCGGGGGCGACCGCCCCGGACGGCCAGGGCAGCACCACCCGTACCTGGCAGAACGGCCGCTGGGTCCGCAACCACTGGGGCGACGGTCAGATGTCGCCGGCCGAGTGCCAGCAGACCAACGCGGGTGGTGCCGGCGCCGGCACCCCGACGGTGGCCTGCCCGGACGTCCGCGGCCGGCTGCCGCAGGTGCCCGGCCGGGCCCGTGCCGAGGTGGACCGCACGCTGGCGCTGCTGGAGAGCCAGATCGCCGAGGCGAACCGGCGGCTCGCGGCGGAGGGCCGCAACGGCGGTGAGTTCATAGACAACGCGATCCTCGGTCCGCTCGCGGACAAGCGGACCGCGGCGCTCAACCGGATCGCCACCGCCATCGGCCGGTTCGCGCAGCGCCCGCAGGGCCTGGACCAGTTCGCCCGGTGCGCGGTGAGCGACACGCCGCAGAGCGGCGGTCAGAACGGTGGCGGTCAGAACGGCGGCAACAACGGAGGCCAGAACGGCGGGAACAACGGCGGGAACAACGGCGGCGGGAACAACAACGGCGGCGGCCAGAACAACGGCGGCAACAACGGCCTGAACGTGCTCGCCAAGGACTGCTCCGGCAGCCAGCTCCAGGCGCACGACGGTTTCCAGAACGGCAACCGGTGTGTGAGCACCGCATTCGGTGAGGTGGGTGCCGCGGCGAACAACCCGTCGCTGCTGATCACGCAGTTCCCGAACCAGGTGCGGCGCAACCAGCCGTTCACGCTCCGGGTCACCACCAAGAACCTGGTGCGGGACCGCTTCCTCGCCGCCGGTCAGGGCGGCTACTACCTGGAGAGCTCGCTGCTCAACGGCCAGGGCCTGGTACGCGGTCACTTCCACACCGCCTGCCGGATGCTCGGCAGCACCCGGCAGCCCCCGAACCCGCAGGACGTGCCGGCGTTCTTCGTCGCCACCGAGGACGGCCGGGGTGGCAACCAGCCGGACGACGTGCTGATCCAGATCCCGGGCCTGGCGCAGTCGGGCGTGGCGCAGTGCGCGGTCTGGGCCGGTGACGGCTCGCACCGCATCCCGATGATGGAGCGGGCGAACCAGACCCCCGCGATCGACGTGGTGCGCATCCGGGTCAACTGAGCGACGCGACGGCCGCGGCCGTCCGGGGGACTCCTCCGGGCGGCCGCGGCCTTTCCGCGTACGGGAACGGTGGGAGGCGATCCCGGAGGAAATCTCGTGCCGTGGGTATCCGCCGGACGAAAAGCGCCGTGCGGAGAATGCCGATCGGGGCCACGCCGATTTCTCAGCGTGACCCCGGGATGCCCGACGGTGAACCGGTGACGGTCAGCGGTTCTTGTACGCCTCGACCACCGACACCGGGATGCGCCCGCGCTCGGAAATCTCGAACCCGTTCTTGGCGGCCCATTCCCGGATGGCGCGGTTCTGCTCGCGGTCCATTCCCGAGGTGCTCGGCCGGGTCGTGCGACGGGCGCCGCGGGTGATCTCGGCGGCTCCCCGGCCGATTCGCCTGCCAGCGCTGATGTACGGATCCAGGGCCTTGCGCAGGACGCCCGCGTTCTCGTCGGAGACGTCGATCGTGTACGCCACGCCGTCCAGGCTGAACTCGACGGTCCGATCGGCCTTTCCGCCGTCGAGGTCGTCGGTCAGAACGGTGATTACTTTCCTTGCCATCGCCATTACTCCCTGTGTCGGGCGGGGTGTGGCTAAGAGTTTGACCTACCGCGCGGTAATCCCGCAACAATAGCCGACTGTTTCCATTCGGCGGGTCGCGGTAAACGGTGCCGCCATTGGGCGCGGAGCGCCGGAACGGGAGCGCTCGGCGTGGCGTGGGTCACAACCAGGAACAAGGGGCATCTTTTGTTACTTGAGCCAGACACGCTCAACCAACGTGATGGCAGGTGTTCGATGGCAACTCTTCCGGTACTCCCACTGACCGACGCCGTCCTGCTGCCCGGGATGGTCGTCCCGGTGACCCTCGACCCGACCACCCAGGCCGCCGTCGACGCGGCCCGCGCCACCGGCGACAAGGAACTCCTGGCCGTGCCCCGCATCGACGGCGAGTACGGTTCCGTCGGCGTGGTCGCCACGATCGAGAAGGTGGGCCGGCTGCCCAGCGGCGAACCGGCGGCGGTCGTCCGCGGTCTCGCCCGTGCCCGCATCGGCTCCGGCGTGCCCGGTCCCGGCGCCGCGCTCTGGGTCGAGGCGACCACACTCGACGAACCCGCCCCGGCCGGCCGCGCCCGGGAACTCGCCCGCGAGTACCGCGCGCTCATGACCTCGGTCCTGCAGCAGCGCGGCGCCTGGCAGGTGATCGACGCGATGGAGCGGATGACCGACCTGTCCGAGCTGGCCGACTCGGCCGGTTACGCGCCCTGGCTCAGCCTGACCCAGAAGACCGAACTGCTCGCCGCGCCGGACGTCACCGCCCGGCTGGACCTGCTCGTCGGCTGGGTCAAGGAACACCTGGCCGAGCAGGAGGTCACCGAGCAGATCAACAGCGACGTCCGCGAGGGGCTGGAGAAGTCCCAGCGGGAGTTCCTGCTGCGCCAGCAGCTCGCCGCGATCCGCAAGGAACTCGGCGAGGACGAGCCGGACGGCTCCGCCGACTACCGCTCCCGGGTGGAGTCCGCCGACCTGCCGGAGAAGGTACGCGAGGCGGCGCTGCGCGAGGTCGGCAAGCTGGAGCGGGCCAGTGACGCCTCACCCGAGGCGGGCTGGATCCGTACCTGGCTGGACACCGTCCTGGAGATGCCGTGGAGCACGCGTACCCAGGACAACACCGACCTGGCCGCGGCCCGGGCCGTGCTCGACGCCGACCACGCCGGCCTGGCCGACGTGAAGGACCGAATCCTGGAGTACCTCGCGGTGCGCAACCGGCGCGCGGAGCGCAACCTCGGCGTCGTCGGCGGACGCGGCTCCGGCGCGGTGCTGGCCCTGGCCGGCCCGCCCGGTGTCGGCAAGACCAGCCTCGGCGAGTCGGTCGCCCGGGCGCTGGGCCGCAACTTCGTCCGCGTCTCCCTCGGCGGCGTCCGGGACGAGGCGGAGATCCGCGGCCACCGGCGCACCTACGTCGGCGCGCTGCCCGGCCGGATCGTGCGTGCGCTGCGCGAGGCCGGCTCGATGAACCCGGTCGTGCTGCTCGACGAGGTCGACAAGCTGGCCGCCGGCTACTCCGGCGACCCGGCGGCGGCCCTGCTCGAGGTGCTCGACCCGGCGCAGAACCACACGTTCCGCGACCACTACCTGGAGGTCGACCTCGACCTGTCCGACGTGCTGTTCCTCGCCACCGCCAACGTGGTCGAGGCGATCCCGGGCCCGCTGCTGGACCGGATGGAGCTGGTCGCGCTGGACGGCTACACCGAGGACGAGAAGGTCGCCATCGCCCGGGACCACCTGCTGCCCCGGCAGCGGGAGCGGGCCGGGCTGACCGGCGAGGAGGTCACCGTCGCCGACGAGGCGCTGGCGCTGATCGCGGGCGAGTACACCCGGGAGGCCGGCGTCCGGCAGCTCGAACGAGCCCTGGCGAAGATCCTGCGCAAGGTGGCCGTCGCGCTCGCCACGGACCCCGCGCCGGTGCACGTGGACGCCGGGAACCTGGCCCGCTACCTGGGCCGGCCGAAGTTCACCCCGGAGTCGGCCGAACGCACCGCCGTGCCCGGCGTGGCGACCGGCCTGGCCGTCACCGGCGCCGGTGGCGACGTGCTGTTCATCGAGGCCACCACGATGGAGGGTGAGCCGGGACTGACGCTGACCGGCCAGCTCGGCGACGTGATGAAGGAGTCCGCGCACATCGCGTGGTCGTACCTGCGGTCGAACGGACGGCGCTACGGGCTGGACCCGAACGCGCTGGCCGGGCGGCGGATCCACCTGCACGTCCCGGCGGGCGCGGTGCCGAAGGACGGCCCGAGCGCCGGCATCACCATGGTGACCGCGCTGGCCTCACTGGTGACCGGGCGTCCGGTGCGGCCCGAGTTCGGGATGACCGGCGAGGTGACGCTCTCCGGCCGGGTGCTGCCGATCGGCGGGGTGAAGCAGAAGCTGCTCGCCGCGCACCGGGCCGGCCTCACCGAGGTGATCATCCCGAAGCGCAACGAGCCGGACCTGGACGACCTGCCGGCGCAGGTGCGGGAGGCGCTGACCGTGCACACGCTGTCCGACGTGGCGGACGTGCTCGCGCTGGCGCTGCGCCCGGCGGAGATCGAGGCGGGAACGCTCGCCGCGGCCTGAGCGGGGGCGGGGGTCCGGTGACAGCCGGACCCCCGCTCCACGGCGCGACCGGATGGTCCGTCCGGCACCCCGGCCGGCCGGAGCGTCGACAGCCGTTCCCGGCCCGGCATACTGGCCGGCGTGCGGCCAGGACCGACGGACGCCGCACGGAGAGGGCTGGTCAGGTGGCGCGCAGAGCAACTGACGGGGATCCGCCGGGAAGCGGAACTCCGGACCTCGGCGATCTTCTGGGCCGGGAGTTGAGCACCGCCGTGGTGATGTTCCACGAGGCGGTCGCCGCCCGGCGTGGCCTGACGGCCACGGAGAACAAGGCGCTCGATCTGCTGGCCCGGCGTGGCCCGCTCACCTCCGGTGATCTCGCCCGTCAGCTCGGGCTCACGCCGGGAGCGGTCACCGGGCTGGTGGACCGGCTTTCCCGCGCCGGGTACGCACGGCGCAGCCCGGACGCGACGGACCGGCGCAAGACGTTCGTCGTCGCCGACGTGGAGCGGCTCGACGCCGAGATGGGCCCGGTCTTCGCGCCGCTGGGTGCGGCGATCAGGGAGCTGACCCGCGGGTACACCGAGGCGCAGCTCGCCACCGTCGAGCACTTCGTCCGCAACGTGGTGGTCATCCTCCAGGAGCAGACCTCCCGTGTCTCCGACTCCTCGACTGACAGGGCCTGACAAAAACATTTCAGTGCGCTAAAATGTTTAGCATGCTGAATCAATCTACGGAAGCCGGCGTCCGCCGCGCCCTGGCCCGGGTCGCCGACGCCTGGGGTGAGGGCGACCCGGACCGGTACGCGGCCCTCTTCAGCGAGGACGCGGACTACACGGCCTACGACGGCACCCGGATGGCGGGTCGGCGCGCAATCGCCGACGGTCACCGGGCGCTGTTCGGGGGCGTCATGCGCGGCTCGCGCATGACCGTCCGAGAGCCGCGCATCCGGCACGTCGCCACCGACGTCGCCGTGGTGTGGGCGCTGGGCGGGATCATCATGCGCTGGCAGCGCGGCCGTACCGAGCCGTCGGCGAAGCGGCACTCGGCGGTCACGTTCGTCCTCGTCCACCAGGGGGACGACTGGCTCGTGACCGCGTTCCAGAACACCAGGTACCGTCCGTGGTCGCGTACCGTCGTCGGGCGGCTGACGAACCGCATGGCGGGTGGGAACGGCCGGTGACCGTCACCGCCGGCGGTGGCGGGCACCCGCCGGCGGTGGACGCCTCAGCGGCGGCCGCGGCGGCCGGCGTCGAAGGGACGCTCCCGGCCGTCGGACTCGCCGCCGTCCCGGTCCCGGCGTACCGTCGCCTTGCGGCCCTTGATGGTGGTGCCGCGCAGCCCCGCGATGATCTCGTCGGCCACCGCCTGCGGCACCTCGACCAGGGAGAACCGGTCGGCGATCTCGATCGAGCCGATGTCCCGGCCGTTGATCCGGGTCTCCCCGGTGATCGCGCCGACCAGGTCCTGCGGCCGCACCCCGGCCCGCCGGCCCAGCCCGATGAAGACCTGGGTGGTCCCGCCGGTACGCGGACGGCCCGGCCCCCGGCGCTCGCCCCGCCCGCCGGTCTCCGGCCGGCCCTCGCGCGGGCCGCGGACCGGAACCTGCGGGATCTCCTCCTCGTCGTCCGAGCCCGGTGACGTCGCCTCGTGCGCCAGCTTCACCGCCGCCAGCGCCACCTCGACCAGGTCGAACTCGTCGGTGAGCGACTCCACGATCGCCCGGTACGGGTCGAGGTCGTCCTCCAGCAGGCTCTCCCGCAGCGCGGCCTGGGTCAGTTCCAGCCGCCGGGTCCGCATGTCCGCGACAGTGGGGATCTTGTCGATGGCGATCCGCTGCCCGGTGACCCGCTCGATGGTCTTGAGCATCCGGTGCTCACGCGGCTCGGCGAGCGTGATCGCCACACCCTCCCGTCCGGCCCGGCCGACCCGCCCGATCCGGTGCACGTACGACTCGGGGGCCGACGGCACGTCGTAGTTGACCACGTGGGTGAGCTGCTCGACGTCCAGCCCTCGGGCGGCCACGTCGGTGGCGACCAGCAGGTCCGCCGTGCCGGCGCGCAGCCGGCCCATCACCCGGTCCCGCTGCTCCTGGCTCATCCCGCCGTGCAGCGCCTCCGCCCGGTAGCCCCGGCCGTTCATCGTCTCGGTGAGCCGGTCCACCTCCTCGCGGCTGCGGCAGAACACGATCGCCGCGGTCGGCGACTCCACGTCCAGCACCCGGCCCAGCGCGGCCGGCTTGTGCCCCCGGGCCACGATGTACGCGCTCTGGCGCACCCGGGGCGCCTCTCCGGCGACCGGCCGCTCCCGCTCGATCCGGATGCGCACCGGGTCGGTCAGGTGCTGCCGGGCCAGCCCGTCGATGCGGGCCGGCATGGTGGCCGAGAACAGCACCGTCTGCCGGCCGGCCGGGGCGTGCTCCAGGATCGCCTCGATGTCCTCGGCGAAGCCCATGTCGAGCATCTCGTCCGCCTCGTCCAGCACCACCGTGCTCAGCGCGCCGAGCCGCAGCGTGCCCCGGGCGATGTGGTCCAGGGCCCGGCCCGGCGTCGCCACCACCACGTCCACCCCGTGGTCGAGCGCGCGCAACTGCCGGCCGATCGGCTGCCCGCCGTAGATCGGCAGCACCCGGGCGCCCAGGTCCTTGCCGTAGCGGTGGAACGCCTCGGAGACCTGCACGGCCAGCTCACGGGTCGGCACCAGCACCAGTGACACCGGGTCGCCCTCGGCCCGGCCGACCGGCATCCGCTGCAACAGCGGCAGCGCGAACGCGGCGGTCTTGCCCGTACCGGTCGCCGCCTGCCCCAGCAGATCCTGCCCGGCCAGCAAGGGAGGGATGGCCTCCCGCTGGATCGGCGTCGGTTCCTCGTACCCGAGCGCGGACAGCGCGCCCAGCAACTCGGTGCGCAGCCCGAGATCGGCGAAGGCGATGGCGTCCTCGGCGTCGTCGGGAACGGCGGGGTCGGTCGGGGTCGGTGCGGCGGTCATGCGACAAGTTTTTCATCACCGCCGCGCGGCGGTCGCGGCGACCGGGGCAAACGTTCGCCGCGCCACCCGGGTGCCGTCCCCTCCGGGTGATCCGGCGCGGCCCCGTGCCCTCGCCGGATCACCCGGACAGGGCAGCGGATCACCGGGACAGGACGGCCAGGAGCGTGGTGAGGCCCACACCGACGTCGAACACCGCGCACCACAGCGCGTAGCCGCGCGGCACCACCGCGCCGGTGCGGTGGTACCAGGCGTCCCAGGCGGCGTGGACGAGCCAGCCCACCCCGACGAGAACCCCGGCGACGTCGGCGGACGCGATCATCGCCACGACCGCCAGGCCGCCCCACACGGCCGCCCCGGCGAGCTGCGCGGCCAGCGCGCGCCGGTCGCCCCACTGCCGCCGCCAGGTGCCGATCAGCAGGTAGCCGGCCGGCAGGACCAGCAGCGTCCACGGCGCGAAGACGGTGGGCGCGAACCACATGTCCACGGTCATGAGCAGCGCCAGCCCGGCCGGCCACCCGCGCGCCAGGGCCGCGGCGACCGGGTGCCGGCGCGGCGGCGCCGCGGGCGTGTGCCGGTGCCGCAGCGCCACCAGCAGCATCGCCGGCACCATCAGCAGGTGGCCGCCGAGCAGCAGCGTGTCGTCCCCGACCCACCCGGCCCACCAGGGCGGGAGCAGCAGCAGGAACGGCACGTACATGGCCGCCGACATCTCGGCGGTGGCGGCCCGGCCGTCCCCCCGGTACCACATCCACGCGGCCATGCCCGCCGCCATGTTCGTCGCCATCACCAGCGCGCCCACGTCCGGCCGCGCCAGCACCGCCGCGCCGCCCAGCAGGCTCCCGCCCACCTGCCACAGCGGCCCGAGCAGCACCATCCCGGCCAGCATCGCCACCACCATCCCGGCCAGGAGCCGGGTCCGCGCCCACCCGGCCCACCGCCGGGGTACGACCACAGTCATCTCCGTCATGCCCCGACCCTGCCGCCGTCCGGCGCACCGGAGAAGGCGCGTCCGTCACCGGGAAACCGTGCGGAACGCACGACCGGGCCGTGACATCTCGCAGGGGCGGGCGGGCCGGCGCACGCCCTAGGATCGGCGGGCATGACAGTCGATTCCGCCGACCACCGGCTGCGCCGGGCCCGGCGGGTCACCCTGCTGTCGCTGGCCACCAACGTGTGGACCACGGTGCTGCTGCCCGCCGTCGGCCTGGCCCGCGAACCCGACCCGGGACGCGTCGCACTCGGCGCCGCCGGGCTCCTCGCGTTCACCGTCGCCCAGATCGCGGTGCTGCACGCGGCCGTCACGCCGTGGCTGCCCGTACCGGCCCGCCGCCGCCGGCACGCCGCGCTCACCGTGGCGGCGCTGCTCAGCCTGCCGCTGCTCGGCCCGGTCGCGGCCGGCTCCTGGCCCACCTGGGCGTGGCTCGGCGCCTCACTGGTCGGCATGACACCGCTGCTGTTCCGGCCCGCCGTCGCGGCGGTGGCGGCGGCCGGCGTCCTCGCGGTGTCCGCCGCCGTCACCGGGGCGACGGGTGGGCCGGTGACCACGGCGCTGCTGGTCACCGGCCTGGTCGGTGCCGGGATCGGCGCGCTCACCTGGGTCCAGGTCTGGTTCTGGGACCTGCTCGTCGAGGCCCGGCAGGGGCAGGCCGCCCAGGCGCGGCTCGCCGCCGCCGAGGAACGGTTGCGCTTCGCCCGCGACGTCCACGATCTGCTCGGCCACGACCTCACGGTGATCGCGCTCAAGGCCGAGCTGGCGGAGCGGCTGGCGCCGCGTGACGCCGGCCGGGCCGCCCGCGAGGCGGCCGAGGCGCGGCGGCTGGCCGGCTCGGCGCTGACCCGGGTCCGGGCGGCGGTGCACGGCTACCGCGCCGTCGACCTGGCCGAACAGGCCGCTGCGGTGGGGGAGGTGCTGCGCTCCAGCGGCGTCCGCACGACAGTGGTCCCGCCCGCCGCTGAGGTGCCCGCGCCGGTCGCCGCCGACCTGGCCGCCGTACTGCGTGAGGCCGGAACCAACGTGCTGCGGCACAGCCGGGCCGGCTGGTGCCGGATCGAGATCACCCGGGAGGACGGCGTGGTGACGCTGACCGTACGCAACGACGGTGTCCGCGACGACGCCGGACCGGACCGGCTCAGCGGCGGCCTGCGCGGCCTGGCCGACCGGCTCGCCCCGGTCGGCGGACGGGTCCGGGCCGAGGCCGCCGACGGCGTGTTCAGCCTGGTGGCGACAGTGCCGGTGACGCCGTGATCCGGGTGCTGCTGGCCGACGACGAGGAGCTGATCCGGCTCGCCCTGGCCGCGCTGCTCGACCTGGAACCGGACATCGAGGTGGTCGCGCACGCCCGCGACGGGCGCAGCGCCCTGGACGCGGCGCTCGCCCACCGCCCGGACGTCGCCGTGCTCGACCTGGAGATGCCGCCGCCCGGCGGCGTCGAGGTCGCCGCCGAGCTGACCCGCGCGCTGCCCGGCTGCGCGCCGGTGATCCTCACCGGACACGGCCGGCCCGCCCAGCTCCGCCCGGCGCTCACCGCCGGGGTACGCGGGTTCCTCGCCAAGGGCGCCCCGGGCGGCGCGCTGGCCGACGTGATCCGCCGGGTGCACTCCGGGGCGCGTTACGTCGATCCCGCGCTGGCGGCCGATGCGCTCACCCTGCCGGAGTGCCCGCTCACGCCGCGTGAGCTAGAGACGCTGCGGCTGGCCGAGCTGGGTACGCCGGTCGCGGTGATCGCCCGGCGGACCCACCTGGCCGCCGGCACGGTCCGCAACCACCTGAGCGCCTGTGTGCAGAAGCTCGGCGCCGCCGACCGGGCCGAGGCGGTCCGGCGGGCGCGGGAGGCCGGCTGGCTCTGACGTACGGGGCGTCGCGGGCGGTCGTCGGCGACTAGCCTGATCACGTGCGGACGGTCGAACTGCTCTGCTCTCCCGAACTGGAAGCGGCGGTTCGCGCTGCCTGGGACCGGCTCGCCGCCGCCGGGCTGCCCAGCCTGGCCCGCAACACGCACCAGACGAACCGGCCGCACCTCACGCTCGCCTCGGTGGAGGAGTTCCCGCCCGGCGCCGAGCAGCGCCTGGCCGACCTCTGCGACGCGGCGCTCCCGCTGCCGGTGCGGCTGGGCCGGGTGACGGTGCTCGACGGCAGCGCGCCGCTGGTGTGGCTGGTCCGCCCGACACCGCAGCTCGTCGCGCTGCACGGCGCGGTCTGGGACGTGCTCGCCGAGGCGTCCGGCGGGCACTCGTGGCACCAGCCCGGCCGGTGGGTGCCGCACCTGAGCCTGGCGCTGCGGTTCGGCGCGGCCGACCGGCGCCGGGCCCGGGCGGTCGCCGGTGCGCACCCGCCGGCCGGGGCGTTCGTGGCGGCGCGCAGCTACGACGGCGACACCCGCACCGTCAGCGAGCTGACCACCGCCTGCCCGCGTTCCGGCGGCTGAGCGTGGCGACGTACAAGGTCTTGCTCCACGTCGAGCAGCGGTTGATCGCTGTAGTCGTCGCTGGTGACGCCGCTGTCGCCACCCGGTTCTGGGTGTGCGTGGCACCGGAGGATCCGGTGGCCGGAAGTGGCTGGCTCGGCTGCTGGAGCATCGGCGCCGGGAAAGCGATAACGGCGAAGTCTCTCCGACGGGTGCTCGGAGAACTCGAGATGGAAGTGGGGCGTGCGGGGCGTGCTCGGCGCGTTTCTCGATGATCACGTTTTCGTCGAGGGGTGGGATACGTGGGGAGGCGGCGTTCCCGCACCGATAGCCGAGGTGGTGCCTGCTGAAGCGGTGGCGGATGCGGTGAGCTGCCGGTCGAGCGATGACCTCGTGGAGAGGCTGTTGGGTGTGAACGGCGAAGGTTCGAGGAGCAGGGAGGTGATCGTGAGCGATGAGCGTAGGTTTCGCGAAGCAGCACAGGCGGTCGTTGATCTGATGTTCACGGACGACATGAAGCTTTTCGACTCCATGCCCGACGAGGTCCAGGAGAACCTCGGACCGGCGCTGTCGGTCTTGGGTGATCCGGTGGTAGACGGATCTGACACCGGACGACTGATCGTGGCTGCGACAGCTGTTGAGCAGATCGCCATGAAATGCCGCAACGCGCTCCCGCCTGCACTGAATCAAAGGCTTGATGCGATGGAGTCCGCGCGGAGGTCTTTGCGACGACCCTGAACTGCGTGGAGCCGTTGTTGGGTCCTGCTCACAGACGCTTACGATCTCGGCTCTTGTGCTGGCAGCCGCCGCGCTGCGGCCCTCGCCCCCGGTATGGGGCGAGGGCCGCAACCGCTGTGGGTACCGTGCGGATCAGCGGTGGAAGCGCAGGTAGTCGAACTCGGCCGTCACCACCGGTGCCGCGCACTGACAGCTCACCCGTCGCGGGGCGCGGCAGCCGCAGCGACACCTGGGCGACCGGGCCGCCGAGGCGGGACGGGCCGAGCGTGGCGACGCCGCCCGCGTACCTCGATCGCGAGATCGTGCCGGTCGCGCAGGTCGGGGCTGGCGGGCAGCGCGGTGGACACGGCGCCGGCGCTCAGCCGGCCGCGCCCGGCGCGGACGCCCACGCCACCCAGCCGCAGCCCGGCGGTGGCCGCGCCGGTCACGTGTCAGCATGGGTCGATGACCACCGGTGCCGACGGCCGCGGACTCGCCGGGTTCGCCGCGCTGCTCGCCGACCCCACCCGGGCCGGCTTCTGCCTGGCCCTGCTCGACGGCCGCGCCTGGACCGCCGGGGAGCTGGCCCGCGCCGCCGGGGTGGCCGCGTCCACCGCGAGCGGCCACCTCACCCGTCTGGTGGCGGGCGGTCTGCTGGTCGAGGAGCGGCAGGGCCGCCACCGGTACGTCCGCCTCGCCGACCCGGGCGTCGCCCAGCTCGTCGAGGACCTGGCCGCGCGGGCGCCCGCACCGGTCACCCCGCCCCGCACTTTGCGCGCCGCGTCGGCCGGCGCCGCCCTGGCGTACGCGCGCACCTGCTACGACCACCTGGCCGGGCGGCTCGGCGTGCTGCTGCACGACGCCCTGCTCGAGCGTGGCGTGCTCGACCGCACCGGCGGCCTCGCGCTGACCGAGACCGGCATGGGCTGGCTGGACCGTCTCGGCGTACCCGTCGAACCACTGCGCGGCACCCGGCGACCGCTCGTCCGCGACTGCCTGGACTGGACCGAACGGCGCCCGCACCTGGCCGGCGCGGTCGGGGCGGCGCTGTGCGGGCGCTTCCTCGACCTCGGCTGGACCGCGCGCGGCAACGGCCGGGCGGTACGGGTCACCCCGGCGGGGCGGGACGCGCTGGCCGAGGCACTCGGGCTCGACCCGGCGCTGCTGGCCCCGCCCGCCACCCGCGACACCGGCCCGGCGCGCGCCTGACCCGCCCGTGCCCCGCGGCACCGGTCCCGCCCGCGACTGACCGCCGGGTGTGCCCGGCCGGACCGTTCGGTCCGGGCCGAACTGTCGGCGCCCTACGGTCGGGCGATGGATTCACCGACGATCACGGCTGCTCCGGGCACACCGCCCTGCGGGCCGCCGACCTCGGGCGACGGCGGCTGGGTGGTCAGCCGGTACGCGGACGTCGTCTCCGTCCTGACCGATCCACGCTGCGTGGTGCCGCCCGCCGAGGAGGCGCCGGAGGGTGGCCTGGCATGGCTGCGCGCTTCGGTGAGCCGATTCAGCCCGCCGGACCGGCATGCCGCGCGGCGAGCCGTCGGGGTGGCGGCGCTCGACACGCTCGACCCACGGGAACTGCGCGTGGCCGCGGAACGGCTGACCGGGCGAACCCTCGACCGCGCCGCGACCGCGGACAACGGCGGCGACCGGGTGGACGTGACCGGTGACCTGGCTCGGCGCGTACCCCTTGTGGTGCTGGCGGAGCGGCTCGGCCTGGCCGACCCGGCGGCGGCCGTCGCGGAGGTGACGGCCGTGGCCGCCGCCTACCACCCGGGCGCCGGCCCGGCGGCGGTGCGGCGGGCGGACCGGGCGGTGCCGGCGCTGCTGGCCATGTCGCCGCCCGCTCCGGCCGAGGTGACAGCGAACCGGCTCGGGCTGCTGGTGCAGGCCGCCGACGCCACCGCCGGGCTGATCGTGGCCGCCGTCCGGCACGGGCTCGACGCGCCGGACGGGCTCGGGACCGACGCGCTGCTGGCCGAGGTGCTGCGCCTCGACCCGCCGGTACGGGTCACCCGCCGGGTCGCCGCCGACCCGCTGAGCCTGGGCGGCCAGGTGGTACGCGCGGGGGAGCGGCTGCTGCTGCGGTTCGACGCCGCCAACCGCGACCCGGCGGTCTTTCCGGAGCCGGACCGTTTCCGCGCCGGCCGGGCGAACGCCGCGCTGACGTTCGGCACCGGCCCCCGCGGCTGCCCCGGGCAGCGGCACGCGCTCGCCCTGGCCGCCGGCGTGGTCGGCGTGCTGCGCCGCCGCTGCCGTCCCGCCGGCCCTACCCCTGACGTCCCGCCGATCCCACTCGAGGTGATCCTCCGATGACCGACAGGTACCGCGCATTCCGTGACCTGCACCGGCCCGGTGAACCGCTGCTCCTGCCGAACGCCTGGGACCACGCCTCCGCCGCGGCGCTCGCCGCCCGGGGCCATCAGGCGATCGGCACTACCAGCCTGGGCGTGGCGGCGGCCGCCGGGCAGCCGGATGCCGTCCGGGCGACCCGCGCGCAGACGCTGGATCTGGCGTACCGGCTGCGGGGCCTGCCGACGCTGCTCACGGTGGACATCGAGGACGGCTTCCACGACGACCCGGCGGAGGTCGCCGGGTTCGTGGGCGAGCTGGCCGCGCTCGGCGTGGTCGGCGTGAACCTGGAGGACGGGCGCCCGGACGGGCGACTGGCCCCGGCCGAGCACGTCGCCGCCGTGATCGCGGCCGTCCGCGCGGCAGTGCCGCGGATGGTCGTCAACGCCCGCACCGACGCCTGGTGGCTGGGCGTGCCGGCGCCGCTGGACGAGGCACGGCGGCGGGCGGCGGCGTTCCGGGCCGCCGGGGCCGACTGCCTGTTCGTGCCGGGCGCCCCCGACGACCTGGTCGGCCTGCTCGCCGCCGAGGCGGGGTTGCCGCTGAACGTGCTGTACCGGCCGGGCGGCCCGGACCTCGCCGCCCTCGGACGGCTCGGCGTGGCCCGGGTCAGCACCGGCTCGCTGCTGTTCCGGGCCGCGCTCGGTGCCGCGCTGCACCTGACCGACGCGATCGGCGCCGGGCGCGACGCGGGCCTGCCGGCGCCGCCCGGATACGAGGAGGTGCAGGCCCTGGTGTCGCCGTCCGCCACCTGATCGGGCACTTCGGGGGAGATGGGAGGAATCGCGCCTTCTCCGGTCTTTACGGTGTGTGCAGGCCCAATCACGCCGTGTCCTGAACGAGAGGGGACGGAGACCATGCGAGTGCCCAGCCGCAGCCCAGGTCGCCAGCCCGGTCCCGCCGTCACGTCCACCGCTCCCGCCCGGCGGGTGCCCGGCGGCCGGCGCGCCGGCGCCGAGCCGGACCTGTCCGCGTACCGGGCGGCGGTGGCGGAACTCCTGGTCGAGGTGGGCGCGCTCGCCGACGCGCCGTCCACCACCGCCCGCCAGGTGCTGCTCGACCAGCGCCTGCGTGAACCGGCCGTCGCCGCCGTCCTCGACGCCACGCCGCAGGGCCTGATCGGCGCCCGGGAGACGTTGCTGCTGGAGATGGCCCGCTACCAGCCCAACGCGCGCAGCTCGGCGCAGGACCTCACCGCGCTGGTCCGCATCTACCTGCTCTCCCGCGTCGACGTGCTCTGGTGGCGGGACAGCCCGACGTTCCTCACCGACGACCAGGTCCGCACCAGCACCGAACTGGTCGACCTGGAATGGCTGCGCCGCCGCGGCCTGGTCGAGTTCCGATACCAGGAACAGCCCGCCACAGTGGTGGGACGCGGGCTGCGGGCGGTCCGGCGGCGGCTGCGCCCGGACGCCACCCCGCGTACCGCCGGACTGCTGTTCCGCCGGGCCCGCCGCGAGATGATCGCGTTCCTCAACGACCTGGCCCGCGAGTTCACCGCGACCGCGCCGGCCGGCACGCCACCGCTCTGGGTGACCAGCCTGGCCCGCAGCGCCGAGCACCAGTACCGGCTGCGCCGCCTGGGGTACGCGGCGATGGTGCCCAGCGGGCACTGCCTCGGCTGGGCCGCCGACGTCGAACTGGAGTGGTACGACCGCTTCGGTGCCCGCCCGGCGCTGGCCGGGCTGCTGCTGGCCCGCCAGGACGCGGGCGAGGTGAACGTGGTCGACGAGGGACAGGCCTGGCACGTGTGTCTCGCCCCGGCCGTCCGCCGCCGCTACCGGCGGGCGTACGAGGCCGAGATGGGGGTGTGACCCGGTGTGCGGCATCGCGCTGAGCATCGGCCCCGAGGCGGACCCGGCAACATTCCGGCGGATGCTCGCCGCGCTAGCACCGCGCGGTGAGGTCACCGAGACCCGGCAGGAACACGGCCTCCTCGCCGGCGTACGGCGGCTGAGGATCGTGGACCGGGAACGGTCCGTCCAGCCGTGGATGTCGCCGGACGAGCGGCACCTGCTCTGCTTCAACGGCGAGGTCTTCAACCACCACGAGCTGCGCGCCGAGCTGACCCGCCTCGGGCACCGGTTCAGGACCGCGGGCGACACCGAGGTGGTGCTCGCCGCGTTCCGCCAGTGGGGCGAGAACGCGGTCCGCCGGCTGCGCGGCGAGTACGCGTTCGTCATCGTCGAGCGCGACACCGGCCGGGCGTACCTGGCCCGCGACCCGCTCGGCGTCAAGCCGCTGTACTGGTCCCGCCTGCCCGGCTGCCTGCACCTCGCCTCCGAGGTCAAGGCGCTGGTCGGGCACGGCGCGCCGATCGGCGAGGTGGCGCCCGGGCACCACGGCTGGGTCGAGCCCGGCCGGCCGGTCCGGTTGGGCCCGCACGTCGACCTGCTCACCCTCGGCGACGGCCTGCCGGTGATCGACGACCCGGACGAGGCGGCCCTGCTGGTCCGCGTCGCGCTGACCGACGCGATGCGCGCCCGGCTGGACACCGACCTCACCGTCGGCGTGGTGCTCTCCGGCGGCCTGGACAGCTCGCTGGCGCTGCTGCACGCCCGGGAACTGCACCCGGACTGCGTGGCGGTCACCATCGGCGTGCCGGAGAGCCCGGACGTCGCGTACGCCCGGCGGCTCGCTGCCGACCTCGGCGTCCCGCACGAGGTGATCGAGCTGCGGCCGCGTGACATCCGGCTCGCCGACGTCCGCGAGGCGATCCGGATCTCCGAGCTGACCGAGTACGGCGACATCATCAACGCCGTCGTCTCGGTGCCGATCTTCCGGCGGCTGCGCGAGCTGGGCGTCCGGGTGGTGCTCACCGGCGACGGTTCCGACGAGTTGTTCGGTGGGTACCCGATGTACCACCAGGTCGGGCCGGAGCGGTCCCGACGGCTGTTCCTGCACAAGATCCGCAACCTGTGCCGGACCGAGCTGCAGCGGGTGGACCGGGCCAGCATGGCGCACGGCGTGGAGGCCCGGGTGCCGTTCCTCGACCTCAGCGTCGTCGAACTGGCCATGCGGCTGCCGCTGGACCTGAAACTGCGCGACGGGCAGGAGAAGTGGATCGTCCGGCGGGCCTTCGCCGACCTGCTGCCCTCCTACGTGCGGCAGCGGCCGAAGAACCCGATGTCGTACTCGTCCGGACTGCACGAACGCGCCCGCCTCTACAAGCCGCTGTTCGCCCGGCTGCACCGCTCCTTCGGCTACGACCTGCTCGAACCGGTCCGCCGGGACTTCGACAGCGTGCTCACCCGCTGCGGCAACGACCTCGACCGGGCCATCGCCGAGGGCATCGCCCGGCCCGACTACACAGTGCTGGAACACGCCCGGGACCTGGTCGGCGCTGCCCGGTGGAACGCCGCGCCGATGGTCCGCCGGCTGGTCAACCCGCGCCGCACCCGAGGCGACGAGGCGCCCCTGCCCGGGTGAGCCCGGTCAGCGTCGCAGGTCCACGTCGGCGGCCACCCCGGAGACCGGGTCCATGCAGTGCACCGTCGGGCCCGGACGCAACCGGGCGTCCGAGGCGTACCGCCGGGCCAGCTCACGCCCGGCGGCGGCGTCGCCGCGGTCGGCGGCCACCAGCAGCGTGGCGACCTCGTCGACGAGGGTGAGATCGACGCCGGTCAGGTCCTCGGTCATCGCCCCGAACCCGTCCCAGAGCAGCACCTCGTCCTTGTGCCGGTGGGCCAGCTCCAGCAGCACATAGGCGTGGACGAGCCAGTCGCCCCGGCTCGGCAGCGACGGGTCGACGCCATAGGTGTCCGGGTCGATCCGGCCCGCCCGGTACGCCAGCCACACCCGGGCCGCCGACTCGAAGTGCCCCGCCTCCGGGTCGATGTCGTAGCCGTCGAACGGCTGCTCGCCGGCCGGGTCCAGCTCCGGGTCGGACCAGACCCAGCGCTCGCCGTTCCACCACTCCGCCAGCACGTGGTCGTGGTGCCAGTCCGGGGCGAAGTAGCTCACGAACCCGACCCGGCTGCGCGCCGGGATCCCGTGCCCGCGCAGCGCCGCGACGGTGAACAGCGTGTGGTCCCGGCAGCAGCCGGCGACCCGCTCGGCGGCCGGGCGCTCGGCGGTCAGCGGCAGCGGGAACCGAGACTGGTCGGTGTCGAGGATGCGGTCCATCCAGCGCAGGTTCACCTCGGCCTGGCGGACGTCCGGCAGCTCCACGCCGCCGGCGCGGTAGTGGACGATCACGTTGCGGGCGGTCGCCGCGACGGTCGGCAGGTCGGCGGGCACGGCGTCGAGCAGCGCCGCGTGGTGACGGGGATCGCTGTACGGCGAGTGGGTCCGGTAGTCGTCGACGTCCATCCGGCCATTGTCGGCGTGGGACGCGGCCGGCGGGTGCCCGCTCGGCGCGCAATCTCGCGGCGCCCGAGCGCCAGGTCCGATCGCCGCCAGCGCCGCGGCCGGGGCCGCGCCAGGCTGGGACCGTGACGACCACCCGTACCGCGTTCGGAATCCGCCCGCTGCCCGCCGGCACGCTCGCCGAGCTGCGACGCACCGGCCGCGACGCCACCGGCCAGCCGCCCGAGCACCGGCGCGCCACCGGCGGCGAGCCGCTGCGCTGCTGCCTGCGCGACGCCCGGCCGGACGAGGCGCTGCTGTTGTTCGGGTACGCCCCGCCGCTGCCACCCGGCCCGTACCGCGAGGTGGGGCCGGTGTTCGCGCACGCCGCCGGCTGCGCCGGCCCGGACGACGTGACGACGTACCCGTCGCGGTGGCGCGGACGGGAGCAGGTGCTGCGCGCGTACGACAGCCGGGGCCGCATCGTGGGCGGACGGCGACACGACGGCGGCGATCCGGAGGCGGTGATCGCGGAGCTGTTCGCCGACCCGGCGGTGGACCAGCTGCACAGCCGCAACGTGGTGTACGGCTGCTGGATGTTCGCTGTCGTGCGGAGCTGACCGGGTCCCCGATGGACATCGGCGCACGCCTCTTCTAGCGTCGCTGTCATGCGGAGGACCCTCATCGCCGGCGGGCTCGCGCTGCTCCTGCTCGCCACGGCCTGCGGGGAGAGCCGCCGGTCCGACCCACCGGCCGCGGCCGGCTCGCCGACCTCCTCGCGGCAGGACCCGGGCCAGGTCGAACGGACGCTGGCCAGCCTCCGCAAGATCGACGATCTGCCGATGTACGAGATGACGTACGACGGCGACTACGACCCGACCGCCGGGCTGGCCGGGTCCACGCCGCCGAGCCCGTTCGGCTGCTCGCTGTTCGCCGCGCTCGCCGACCGGGAGCGCCCGCTGTTCGCCCGCAACTTCGACTGGGAGCCGAATCCCGCGCTGGTGCTGCGCACCGACCCGCCGGACGGGTACGCCTCGATCTCCCTCGTCGACATCTCGTACCTGGGCGTGTCCGCCGACCCGACCGGGGACCGGCGGCTGCTGGACGCGCCGCTGCTGCCGTTCGACGGCATGAACGAGCGCGGTCTCGCGGTCGGGCTGGCCGCCGACGACGGGGCCCGCGCCGAGCCGGTGCCCGGCCTGCCGACTGTCGGCTCGGTGCGCATCCTGCGCCTGGTGCTCGACTCGGCCGCGACCGTGGACGAGGCGGTCGCCGTGTTCAAGCGCTACAACCTGGACTTCGACGGCGGGCCGCCGCTGCACTACCTGCTGGCCGACGCCACCGGCGCGTCCGCGGTGGTGGAGTTCGTCGACGGGAAGATGACGGTGGACCGGCGCAGCGGCCCGTGGCAGGCGCTGACGAACGTGCCGGCCGTCGGTGTGCCGGACCGGGAACTGCGCCAGGACCGCAGGTACGGGGTGCTGGCGAAGGAGCTGGACCGCACCGGCGGGGTGGTCGACGCCGCCGGTGCGCTGCGGCTGCTGAACGCGGTACGTCAGTCGCACACCCGCTGGTCGGTGACGTACGGGCTGCGCAGCGGCGAGGTGCGCGTGGTCACGGCCGGCGGCGGCACCCGCGACTACCGGCTGCCGATGAGCTGACCCGGCCTCTCCGGCCCAGGTCGTCGCCGCTGATCACGAGGCAGCCCAGCAGGTCGGCGAGCACGGTCCGCTGGACCGGCGTCAGGGTGTTCACGAAGATGGCGGCGTCGACGCCAGCCTCCCGGCACGCGTCGGCGATCTCGCGGATCCGGCCGTGCGTGAGCAGTGTCCGGCGGGAGAAGGGCCGGGACATCCGGGCAGCCCCGCCGGGACGCGCGTGCCACCGATCGGAGACGCCTCGGCGTTGCGCGAACCGGTCCACCACCCGGGCGCCGCGTTCCTCGGCCACGGCGGCGAGCCGGTCGAGGCGGGCCTCGTAGTCCTTGTCCTTGGCCGGAAAGAGCCCGACGAGCACGACGGCGGCGCCGTCGAGCGGGTCGCTCACGTACCGCTTCACGCGGACAGCATTGCCCGCGCCGGGCGGCGCGGCCAGGGGTTTCCGGGCCGCCGCACGCACCGGGCCCGGCGTCCCGCGAGGGGAGCGCCGGGCCCGGGACGGGTCAGCGGGTCACCAGCTCAGGTAACCGGCCTGGGTCTGCACGTTCAGCTCGGGCACCAGCAGGAACTGCGCCAGCCAGGTGCGCGGGTCACGCAGCTCCAGCACGTCCAGTCCCTTCTGGATGTCGCTGGAGTAGATGTGGCCGTTGTACCAGTAGGCCGACCACGACCCGCCGGTACGCAGCTGCGAGGCGTCCAGCGGCCCGCGCTCCCAGTAGGCGATCTCCTTGGGCTTGCGCGAGTCGGTGAAGTCCCACACCGAGATGCCGCCCTGGTACCAGGCCTGGACCATGATGTCGCGGCCGGGCACCGGGATCAGCGAGCCGTTGTGGGCCACGCAGTTCTCCGTGTCGGCGTTGACCCGGGGGATCTTGTAGTAGCTGCGGAACTCCAGTTTGCGGGCGTCGCCGCGGCCGGTGATGTCGTAGATGGCGTCCGCGCCGCGGTTCGGGCCGACCACCTCGTTGCAGGTGGCCGCGCCGCCGCCGCCCAGCTCGTCGGTGAAGACGACCTTGGTGCCGGCGTTGTTGAACGTGGCCGAGTGCCAGAACGCGAAGTTCTCCGCGTCGGTGACCCGCTCGATCACCCGGGGCGCCTCACGGTTCTTGATGTCCAGCAGGATGCCGTCACCCATGCAGGCGCCCGCGGCCAGGTCCTTCGACGGGTACGCGGTGATGTCGTGGCAGCCGGTGGTGGCCGACGACTGACCCGGGATGCCCGGGTAGCCGCCGTCCGGGAACAGGTTCGGCGTGGCGACCACGGAGGCGGTGGTCGGGTTCTTCACCGGCACCTTGACGATGGAGATGGAGTCGTGCGGCGGCTGGCAGTCCGGGAACTCGGCCCGCGGGCTGTACGAGGAGACGTACAGGTAGACGTTCCGCTTGTCCTTGCCGGGCACCAGGGTGTGGGTGTGCGAGCCGCACGCCGTCTCCACCGACTTGATGTAGCGCGGGTTGCGCTTGTCCCGGATGTCGAAGATCTTGATGCCCTCCCAGGACTCCTTCACCGACGCCGGCTGGGTGGTGCTGGCGCAGGAGTCGTCGCTGCGGGAGGAGTCGGTCGACAGGAACAGCAGGTCGCCGTGGACCGAGATGTCGTTCTGCGAGCCGGGGCAGAGCACCTGGGACACGATCGCCGGGCGGTTCGGGCGGGAGACGTCGTAGACGACGAACCCGTCGTAGTTGCCGACGAACGCGTACCGCCCCTGGAAGGCGATGTCGGTGCCGAGGGCGGCAGTGGTGTCGAACGGCGCCTGCTTCGGCAGGTTCGCCACCTGGCGCAGGTTGGGGCTGCTGGAGATCTCGTCGACACCGGGGACGGCGTTGTCCACGGTGGCCGGCGCGGCCTGGGCGCGGGGGATCTCCTGCGCGCTGCTCGGGGGCGCGGTGAACACACCGGCGAGCAGCAGGCCGGCGGCGGCCAGGCTGACGGTCCGGATTCGGGACGTGCGGAGGCTGATCATCGGCAACGCCCTTCGAAAGGGGGTCATGATTCGCCACACCTTACCTATTTGAGACGGTCATCAATGTGAGCTGGGTCACACTTGGGAACTTTCGTCTATGGATAGGATCGCTTTCACCTTGACCGGAGGAGGCGTCGTATGACCAGCCGGCAGGCGCGTGTGTGGGTGGGCGTCACAGCACTGGTGACCCTCCTGGTGGTCGGCGCACTGGCGCTGACCGGGCGCGAGGACACCCGTACCCCGGAGGCGGCCGGAACCGCCGCGCCGGCCGCGCCGAGCGCGAGCGCCGCCGGGTCGGCGCCGCCCGTGGTGGTGCCGGGGCGCCCGGGGGAGCCCGCCGCGACCCGCCCGGCCGAACAGGTCCGGGGCGCCACCACGCCGCGCTGGAACAGCCTCGACGTCTGGTACGTCCGGATGATGATCCCGCACCATGAGCAGGCCCTGGAGATGGCCGCCCTCGCGCCCGGGCGCGCCGCCGACGCACGGGTGCGCGCCGTCGCCGACCGGATCCGTGCCGCGCAGGGGCCGGAGGTCGGCCTGCTGCGGGCCTGGCTCAGCACGCGCGACCTGCCCGCCGACGTACCCGGGCACGACCACGGCAGCATGCGCGGGATGCAGTCCCCGGAGGCGATGCGGCGGCTCGCCGACGCCCGCGGCACGGCGTTCGACAAGCTGTTCGTGCAGATGATGTCCGACCACCACCGGGGCGCGATCGTTATGTCCACCGACCTGCTGAAGGTCGGCGTCGACCAGCCGATGCAGGAGTTCGCCACCTCGGTGGCCGTCGAGCAGTCCGCCGAGATCAGCCGCATGCAGGCCCTCCTGACCCGCTGACCTGGGAGCGGGCGGGGGAGGGGCGAAGGGCGGGCCTAGGCTGGGAGGTCGTGAACCGCCTGATCCTCGGTCGACCGCTGCGGGGTGTCGCGTTCGACGCGGCAGTCTGCGGCCTCGTCGCGTTCTTCGCGCTGTCCGGCTTCGTCGCCGGGCACACCGGGATCCCGGCGACCGCTGTCGGCCTGGCGATGGCAGCGGTGCTGTTCCTCCGGCGTACCCACCCGTCGGCGGTCGGCGCCCTGGTGGCCGCGCTCGCGCTGGTCCAGGTGATCGCCGGCTGGGGCCCGCTCAGCTACGACATCGCCGTGCTGATCGCCCTCTACAGCGTGGTCAAGTACGCCGACCGGCTCCGCGACGGCATCGCCGCCGGGATCGTCGCCCTGATCGGCGGGGTGCTCGCCGCGCTCCAGACGCCCGGCACCGGTCCCTGGTGGATGGGCGCGGTCTTCTACACCCTGATCGTCGGCGCGGTCTTCCTGGCCGGGCTGAACCTGCGGACCCGCCGGCTCTACGTGCTCAGCCTGGAGGAACGCGCCGCCACGCTGGAACGGGAACGGGAGGCCGAGGCGCGCGCCGCCGTCGCCGAGGAACGCACTCGCATCGCCCGTGAGCTGCACGACGTGGTCGCCCACAGCATGGCCGTGATGATCGTGCAGGCCGACGGGGTGCGGTTCACGCTCGACCGCGATCCGGCCACCGCCCGGGAGGCGGCCAAGGTGGTCGCCGACACCGGCCGGGCGGCGCTGGAGGAGATGCGGCGGCTGGTCGGCGTACTCCGGGAACCGGACCGCCCGGAGCCGGCGCCGGCGGACCAGCCGGCCGCCGAACCGGCGCACCGGCGGCCCGCGCTGGTGGAGCTGCCCGCGTTGCTCGACCGGTTCCGCGCCGCCGGGCTGCGGATCACCTGCGGCGGCGCCGGCACACCGCGGGCGCTGCCGCCCGGCCTGGAGCTGACCCTCTACCGGGTGGTGCAGGAGAGCCTGACCAACGCGCTCAAGCACGCCGGCGTCGGCGCGTCGGTGGAGCTGACGCTGGACTGGGCCGCCGACGCCGTCGTGGTCCGGGCGGTCGACGACGGCGGCGGCGCTCCGGTGGTCCGGCCGGCGCCGTCCGGCGGGCACGGCCTGGTCGGCATGCGGGAACGGGTCGGAGTGTACGACGGCAGCCTCGCCGCCGGACCCACACTCGCCGGTGGCTGGCGGGTACAGGCGCGGCTGCCACTGCCGGCGGGCGCCGGCACCGAGGAAGGGAGCGCGGCGGCGTGACCGTGCGAGTGATGATCGTCGACGACCAGATGCTGGTGCGGGCCGGGTTCCGGATGGTGCTCGACTCCCAGCCGGACCTGGAGGTGGTCGGCGAGGCCATCGACGGCGCGGACGCGCTGCGGGTGCTGGACCGGATCGAGGCCGACGTGGTGGTGATGGACCTGCGGATGCCGACCATGGACGGGGTGGAGGCGACCCGGCGGATCTGCGCCCGGCCGGCCGGGGGCCCGCGCGTGCTGGTGCTCACCACGTTCGACACCGAGGCCGACGCGTTCGCCGCGCTGCGTGCCGGGGCGAGCGGGTTCCTGCTCAAGAACGTGCCGCCGGAGGAACTCATGGCGGCGATCCGGGTGGTGGCACAGGGCGACTCGGTGGTGGCACCGTCGATCACCCGGCGGCTGCTCGACCGGTTCGCCGGGCAGCTCGGTCCCGCGCCGGCCACCGACCCCCGGCTGGCCCAGCTCACCGAGCGGGAGCGAGAGGTGCTGCTGCTGGTGGCGCAGGGGCTCTCCAACGCCGAGATCGCCGCCCGGGTGCACGTCGCGGAGGCGACGGTGAAGACCCACGTGGGCCGCATCCTGGCCAAGCTCCAGCTCCGCGACCGGGTCCAGGCGGTGGTGCTGGCGTACGAGAGCGGCCTGGTCACGCCCGGCGGCTGACCGGCCGTACGTCTCAGGTCGTACGGGTTCCCCCGGTGGGGGACGACCGTGGTCGCACCGAGGTCGAGCGCGCAGGTGGAGATCGACTCAGCGGTGCCGGGCCTAGCGTCGGAACTGTCTTCAGACCGTGTCCGACAGGAGCACCACAGTGTCCGCACCACCGACCACAGGCGTCGCCCTCGCCGCCCGCGCGCTGCGCAAGGAGTACGGCGCCGGCCAGTCCCGCGTCGTCGCGCTCGACGGCGTCGACCTCGATTTGGCCGCCGCCCGGTTCACCGCCGTGATGGGCCCGTCCGGCTCCGGCAAGTCCACACTGCTGCACTGCCTCGCCGGCCTCGACCGGCCGACCGCCGGGGCGGTCCACATCGGCGACGCCGACCTGACGGGCCTGGACGACCGGCGGCTCACCCGGCTGCGCCGGGACCGGATCGGCTTCGTCTTCCAGAAGTTCAATCTGCTGCCCACGCTCACCGCCGAGGAGAACGTCGTCCTCCCGCTGGCCATCGCCGGCCGCCGGCCGGATGCGACCTGGCTGCGTCAGGTGGTGGCCGCGGTGGGCCTGACCGATCGCCTCGGGCACCGCCCGGCGGAGCTGTCCGGCGGCCAGCAGCAGCGCGTCGCGGTGGCCCGCGCCCTGATCACCCGGCCGTGGGTGATCTTCGCCGACGAGCCGACCGGCAACCTCGACTCGCGCTCCGGCGCGGAGGTGCTGCGGCTGCTGCGCGAGGCGGTCGACACGCTCGGCCAGACCGTCGTCATGGTCACCCACGACCCGGCCGCCGCCGCGTACGCCGACCGGGTGGTCTTCCTCGCCGACGGCCGGCTGGTCGACGAACTGCACGCGCCGACGGTCGGCGCGGTCCGGGACGCGCTCAGCCGGCTCGACCCGGCCGTGACCCCGGCGGGGCGGTGACCGGGATGCTGCGCCTGACCCTGCGCCAGGTCCGCGCCGACGGCCTGCGCCTGCTGCTGTCCTCGCTGGCGATCGTGCTCGGCGTCGCGTTCGTCGCCGGCACGCTGATGTTCATCGACGGCATGCGCGCCGGGGCGTACGAGCGGGCCGGTGAGTTCGACAGGCACACCGACCTGGCCGCGTACGCCGAGACCAGCCCGCTGCCCCCGGCGCTCGTGGACCGGGTGCGCGCCGTCGACGGGGTGGCCGCCGCCGCGGGCGAACTGACCGGCTCCGCCGGGGTGGTCGGCCGCGACGGCCGTCCCGTGCTCGGGTACGCGGTCCTCGCCGCGATCCCCACCGAGACGGACCTGCAGTCCTACGACGTGGTCGCCGGGCGGCTGCCGCAGCGCCCCGGCGAGGTGGTGCTCGACGACGAGACCGTCGCCGAGCAGCGCTTCACCGTCGGCGGGCCGGTGTCGATCGGCGGGCAGGACGGCGCGGCCCGCCCGTACACCCTGGTCGGCACCGTCGACGTGGACGGCAGCTCCCGCGACGTCGGCGGCCCGTACATCGGGCTGATCGGACCGGACGCGCTCACCGTCAGCGGCGAGAAGGGCTACGGCCGGATCATGGTGGCGGCGCGGCCCGGGGTGGACACGGCCGCGCTGGCCGACCGGATCCGTGCCGTGCTGGGACCGGACGTGACGGTCCGGGACCGCGACGCCATCCTCGACGCGGCAGTCGACGACGCGGTCCGCGACCTGCGGCAGTTCGGCATGCTGCTGGGCACGTTCGCGGCGGTGGCGGTGGTGGTGGCCGGCTTCGTGATCGCCAACACCTTCGCCATCGTGCTCGCCCAGCGCTCCCGGCGTACCGCGCTGCTGCGCCTGGTCGGCGCCACCCGGGGGCAGATCTACCGGGCCACGCTGTCCGAGGCGGCGGTGACCGGCCTGTTCGCCTCCGCGGCCGGGGTGCTGGCCGGCGCGGCGGTGGCCGGCGGTCTCGGCGTCCTGCTCGCCGGCACCGGCGCGCCGCTCGGCAGCGGGCTCACCCTGACCCCGCGGACGCTGCTGCTCTCGCTGGGGCTGGGGACGCTGCTCACCGTGGCGTCGGCCGCGCTGCCGGCCTGGCAGGGCACCCGCGTCGCCCCGGTTGCCGCGCTCACCGACGCGGCGATCAACCCGGTACGCCCGGCCGGGCGGGTCCGGCTGGCGGTCGGCGCGCTGGCGCTCGCCGCCGGTGTGGCGGCGCTGGCCGGCGCGGGTGCCACCGGCCAGGTGGTGCTGGTCGCGGCCGGCGCGTTGCTGGCCTTCGGCGGCATCGTGGCGTTCGGCCCGGTGCTGGTGCCGGCCCTGGTACGGGTGCTCGGCGGGCCGTTCCGCGCGGCGTTCGGTGCCACCGGCGGGCTGGCCGTGTCGAACGCGGTGCGCAACCCGCGCCGGGTCGCCGCCACCGCGACGGCCATGGTGATCGGCATCGGGCTGGTCTCCGCGTTCGTCGTCGGCGCGGCGAGCGTCAAGTCCGGCATCGAACGCGCGGTGGACGCCCGGATCGGGGTGGACTTCCTGGTCACCGGCATCGGGGGCGACCTGCCGGCCACCGTCGCCGACGATCTGGCCGCCCGCCCGGAGCTGGGTGTGGTGCACGAGCAGCGCAGCCGGGTGGTCGGCGACGTGCAGCTGCGCGCCGCGCATCCGGCGCTGGTCCGGCGCACGCTGTCGGCGGTGGACGCCGGTGACCCGGCGGACCTGGGGCCGGGTTCGGTGCTGGTGCACCGCGAGCTGGCCGCGGCGCGGGGCTGGACGGCGGGCTCCGCGATCACGCTCGCCGGCCGCCCGTTCCGGGTCGTCGCGGTGGTGGCCGACGAGGAGCCGGTCCTGGCCGGCAGCCCGGTGCCCGCCGGTCACCTGGTGGACGTGCTGGACACCGACTTCACCGCCATGTTCCCCAGCGAGCGCGGCTACCTGGCCGAGGTGGACCCGGCCCCCGGGGTGGGTGTCGACGCCGCCCGGACCGCCGTCGAGTCGGTGCTGGCCCGCTATCCGACGGTGAACGTGATGGACCAGGCCGCGTACAAGAAGATGCTCACCGGCACCGTCGACATGGTGCTGGGGTTCGTCACCGCGCTGCTCGGCCTGGCCGTGGTGATCTCGCTGGTCGGGGTCGCCAACACGCTCAGCCTGTCGGTGGTGGAACGCACCCGGGAGACCGCGGTGCTGCGCGCGGTCGGACTGAGCCGGGCCGGGATGCGGGGCGTGCTGGCGGTCGAGGCGGTGCTCACCGCGCTCGTCGGCACGCTGCTCGGCATCGCGCTCGGCACCGGAGCGGCGGCCGGGGCGATGGCAGTGGTGGCCCGCATCGGCGGCGACTTCACGCTGGTGCTGCCCTGGGGACGGATCGGACTGATCGTCGCGGTGGCGGTGGTGGCCGCGCTGCTCGCCTCGGTCCTGCCGGCCCGCCGGGCGCTGTCCCGGCCGGTGGTGGCGTCGCTCGGCGCGGACTGAGCACCGCCGCCCGGACACGGACGAGCCGGCTCCGCCGTGTGCGGGGCCGGCTCGTGGTGAGTCAGGGCTGGGTGGCCGGCTGGCCGCCGGTGTCACCACCGCCGCCCGTGCCGGTGCCCGGGTCGGCGGTGGTCGGGTCCGGTGCCGGCGCCGTGGTGGGTGCCGTCGTCGTCGGCGCGCTCGACGGCGTGCTGCTCGGCTCGGCCGACGGGGCGGGCTCGTCGGTCACGCTCGGCTGCGCCGACGGGGTCGCCGAGGTGCTCGGCGTCACCGAGGGCGTGGCCGACGGCCGGCCACCCGGGCCGACCGGCCGGTAGGTGTACTCGTCGTCGGCCGACGGCTCGTCGGCGACCGGCTCCGCGACCGGGTCGCTCGGCGCCACCGCGGGCGCCGTCTTGTCGATCTTCGTGGCCGGTTCGGCGGTGTCGTTGGCGGCGGCCACGAGCGCGCCCAGCGCGCCCATCGCCACCAGCACCGCGCCCAGCGCGCCGACGAGCGTGCCACGCCGGCCCCGCCGCCGCGACGTCGCCACCGCGGCGCCCGGGCGGACCGCCGGCTGGTCGTCGCGGGACCGCGCCGAGCCCGCCGCGCCGCGCAGCGCCACCGTCGCGGTCGGCGAGTCGGTACGCGCGGCCCGCGCCGCGTCGGCCATCGCCGCGGCGCTCGGGTAACGGTCGGCCGGATCCTTGGCCAGCGCGCGGGAGACCAGCTCCCGCACCGACGCCGGGATCTCCGCCGGCAGCTCCGGCGGTTCGTCGTCGAGATGGCGTACGGCCACCTGGAGCGGATTGTCGCCGGTGAACGGCGGGCTGCCGGTGAGGCAGCAGTACGCGACGGCGCCGAGCGCGTACACGTCGGTGGCGCCCGAGACGGGCCGGCCGGCGGCCTGCTCCGGCGCCATGTAGAGGGCGGTGCCCGGCACCGCGTTCGTGCTGGTGATGCTCGTGACGTTCGTCGACCGGGCCACGCCGAAGTCGACCAGGACCACGGTGCCGTCGTCCTGCACGAGCAGGTTGCTCGGCTTCACGTCCCGGTGCACGATGCCGCGGCCGTGCGCCGCGTGCAGCGCCTGCGCCACCTGCGCCACGATCGACATGGTCTCGGCGACCTCGAGCTGTCCGGCGGTTTCGATCCGCCGCGACAGCGGCTCACCGGCGACGAACTCCATCACCAGGTAGTCGGCCCGGCCGCCGCCGGGCAGGTCGTCCTCGCCGCAGTCGAAGACCTGGACCACGCCGGGGTGGCGCAGCGAGGCCATGATCCGGGCCTCGGAACGGAACCGGGCGATGAAGTCGGGGTCGGACACCAGGGCGGGAAGCAGCACCTTCACCGCGACCGGGCGACCGAGGACAAGGTCGGTGGCACGCCAGACGTCGCCCATGCCGCCGGTGGCGACACGGTCATCGAGGCGGTACCGACCGCTGAGTACGACGTCTGAGGACAGCACCCCCATACCGTACCCACAGCAGGCGCGAAGTATTTCCCGCGATATCCGTGGCCGGTCCGGCCGGCCGTTCGGCCGGGTGTCCGGCACCCGGGACGCCGATCGGCTGATCGTGATCGACCCGGTACGATCGGCCAGAAAGTGACGCGCCCCCGCGCTCGCGGCCCGCCGCCCCCGGCGGGGTTCCGATCCGGGGAGCGTCGCGACCGCCGTCGGTGTTACCCCGACACGCCGGTGATGCAGGTAGACATTTCTCTCTGTTTCTCCGCCGTGCGGAGGCTTGCCGACGCGACCCGCCCGCCCCGGCGTCGGCCCGACTCCCGGCCGCACCCGGACGCCGGTACGGTATGTCCCGCCGACGCCCGTGCCGCGCGGCAGTGTCCACGGCGCACCGCACCCTCGTGCGGGTGCCTGATTCAGCTCACCGGGGGGCCGAGTGCGGATGGCGGTGTGGTCACTGGCACCCGTTGACGCCCGGCTCCGGGTCGTCATCCGGCCGGGGCGGCGCGCGTGACGGCCGAACTGAACGAGGCGGTCGCCGCGGCGCAGGCGGGGGACGAGGAGGCGTTCCGGTTCCTCTACCGCAGCCTGCAACCCGCGCTGCTGCGCTACCTGACCGCCCTCGTCGGCGCCGACGCCGAGGACGTGGCCTCGGAGGCGTGGCTCCAGATCTCCCGCGACCTGCCGTCGTTCACCGGTGGCGAGTTCCGCGCCTGGGTGGTCACCATCGCCCGCAACCGGGCCATGGACCATCTGCGCCGGCAGCGGCGGCGGCCCTCCGTGCCGGTGCCGGTGCAGGCCCTCAACGACCTGGTCGCCGACGTCGACACCGCCGACCGGGCCGGTGAGGCCATCGCTACCGAGAGCGCGCTCGCGCTGATCCGTACGCTGCCGCCGGCCGAGGCCGAGGCGGTGATGCTGCGGGCCGTCATCGGCCTGGACGCGGAGACCGCCGGGCGGGTGCTGGGCCGGCGGGCCGGCGCGGTGCGCACCGCCGCGCACCGCGGCCTGCGCCGGCTCGCCGCGCTGCTGGAGCGCTCGGCGGCGCAGGCCGCGCCGGCGGACACCCGGGACGCCGTCGCGCCGCGTCCCCGGACCGAGCGCCAGGTGCCGCACGCGCCCGAGGCCGAACCGGCGGAGGGCTGACGTGAGGGGAGACGACGGCATGCACGCTCGCCGGTCCGTCGGGCCCGCCGACCGGGCGGAATCCGACCGGCTGCTCGACGCCGCTCGCGCCGGCACGCCGCCGGGCGCCGACGCCGACCCGCTGACCCGGCTGCTGTCCGCTGCGGCCGGACCGGCCGGCCCGGACGAGGTCGCCGGGGAGGAGCAGGCGCTCGCCGCCTTCCGGGCGGCCCGCGCCGGGACCGCGCCGGCGCCGGTGATCGCGCCGCGCCCGCGCCGGCGCCTGCGGATCGCCGCCGCGCTGGCCGGTCTCGCCGCCACCGCCGTCGCCGGGGTGGCGTTCGCCGCCGTGCGCCTGGACCACGACCCGGAGCCGGTGGTGCCGCCCGCGACGACGGCCGCCCCCACCGGCGCCGGACCGACGGGGACCGGCCCCGCCGTCACCGGGCCGTCCCGGCCGGCACCGAGCACGCCGGCCGGTGACGCGTCCGGCGCGGAGTCCCCGCCGGTGCCGGCCCCGTCCGGCACGCCGAGCGCCAAGGGCCGGCCATCCGCGCCCCCGGACGGTGGGGCGAGCCTGGCCGGCCACTGCCGCGCCTACCTGGCCAAGCCGGAACGACAGCGGGAGAAGGCGCTCACCAAGCCGGGCTTCGCCGACCTGGTGGCCGCCGCCGGCGGCCCCGAGCAGGTGGAGAGCTACTGCCGCAACCTCGTGGGCGCGTCGCCGGAGAGCCCGGACGACGCGCCGGAGCCCGAGCGCCCGGGCCGGGAAGCGGACGACTGAGCGGCGCGGCGCAATCAGATTCCGGACAAAAATTCATCTCTCCGGGCAAGCGGATCTCGTCTGCTAGACAGAGGATGGTGGGGCGGCGTGCCGTGCCGTCCCGGCCGGCGCGTCGCGACGACGTCGTCGCCCATCGCCGAGGAGGAGCCGTCCCGTGGTGATGTCGCCGGACCTGGACCGCGCAGTCGTCCTGGGGGACGAGGAGGCGGCCCGGGGCCACCTCGCCCGGATCTGCTTCAAGACCGGCCCACCCGCACTCGTCGGCGTCGAACTGGAATGGACCGTGCACGACGCCGCGGACCCGGCCCGGCCGGTCGACCGCGAGCGACTACGCGAGGCGCTGGGGCGGCACAGCCCGGTGACCCTCGACCCCACCAGCCCGGCCGACGAGCTCCGGCACGGCGGCGCCGTGACCGTGGAGCCCGGCGGGCAGGTGGAGATCTCCGCGACGCCGCGATCGTCGGTCGGCGCCCTCATCCTGGCCACCGAGGCCGACGTCGCCGAGCTGCGGGCCCGGCTCGACGCCGCCGGCCTGGTGCTCGGCCGCAGCGGCATCGACCCGTGGCGCCTTCCCCGGCCCGTCGTGGAGACCCCCCGGTACCGCGCCATGCGCTGCGCCTTCGACCGGCGTGGCCCGGCGGGACGGGCGATGATGTACAGCACCGCCGGGCTCCAGGTCTGCCTGGACGCGGGCGAGCCGGAGCACCTGGCGCAGCGCTGGGCCGCCGCGCACGCCGTCGGCCCGCCGCTGCTCGCCGCCTTCGCCACCGCCGACCGGCACGCGGGCCGCCGCACCGGCTGGGCCTCCGCCCGGATGGCCACCTGGCTGGCCATCGACCCGGCCCGCACCCGTCCGGTCTGGTCGCCCGAGCGCGCCGACGAGGACCCGGTGGCGACCTGGACCCGGTACGCGCTCGCCGCGCCGCTGCTGTGCGTACGTGGCGACGGCCCGGACTGGACCGCGCCGCCCGGTGTCACGTTCGCCGACTGGCTGGCCGGGGCACTGCCCCGCCCGCCCACCACCGGCGACCTGGAATACCACCTCAGCACGCTGTTCCCGCCGGTCCGCCCGCGCGGCTACCTGGAGCTGCGCTACCTGGACACCCAGCCCGGCCCGGAGTGGACGGTGCCGCTGGCCGTGCTCACGTCGCTCTTCACCGACCCGGCCACCACCCGGGACGCGCTGGCGGCGGCCGGCCCGGTCGCCGACCGGTGGCGCGCGGCGGCCCGGTGCGGGCTGGCCGAGCGTCCGCTGGCGAGCGCCGCGGCGGCGCTGTTCGACCTGGCCCTGACGGCCCTGCCGAGGCTCGGCCTGCCGGAGGGCATCCACGACGAGACCGATCGAGCGATCCGGCGGCACCGCGCCGCCGCGGAGAGGGGACACCGGTGACCACCATCGAGCGACTACGCGACCGGATCGCCGCGGAACTGGAGCGGACCCGGGCCCGTACCGCGCTGCTGACCGACGCGGTGGACGACGACGACCTGGTGCGGCAGCACTCCACGCTGATGTCGCCGCTGGTCTGGGACCTGGCGCACGTCGGCAACCAGGAGGAGCTGTGGCTGGTCCGCGACGTCGGCGGCCGCGAACCGGTGCGCCACGACATCGACGACCTGTACGACGCGTTCAAGCAGCCCCGCAAGGACCGCCCGGCGCTGCCGCTGCTGCCGCCGGCCGAGGCCCGCGCCTACGTGCGTACGGTCCGCGACAAGGTGTTCGACCTGCTCGACGGCATCCGCTTCACCGAGCGTCCGCTCGTCGCCGACGGGTTCGCGTTCGGCATGATCGTGCAGCACGAGCAGCAGCACGACGAGACCATGCTCGCCACCCACCAGCTACGCGCGGGCGCCCCGGTGCTGGACGCGCCGCCCCCGCCGGAGCCCCGGGCCCGGGTCGGCGGCGAGGTACGGGTGCCGGCCGGGCCGTTCACCATGGGCACCTCCACCGACCCGTGGGCGCTGGACAACGAGCGCCCGGCGCACACCGTCGACCTGCCCGCGTACGTCATCGACGCCGCGCCGGTGACGAACGGTCAGTACCGGGCGTTCATCGCCGACGGCGGGTACGACGAGCCGCGCTGGTGGAGCGAGGCGGGCTGGCGGCACCGCGTCGAGGCGGACCTGAGCGCGCCGATGCACTGGCGGCGCGACGGGGACGGGTGGGCGTACCGCCGGTTCGGCCGCTGGTCGCCGGTACGCGACGACGAGCCGGTGGTGCACGTCTGCTGGCACGAGGCGCAGGCGTACGCGGCGTGGGCCGGCAAGCGGCTGCCCACTGAAGCGGAGTGGGAGAAGGCGGCCCGCTGGGATCCGGCGTCCGGCCGGTCCCGGCGCTACCCGTGGGGGGACGAGGATCCGGGCACCGAGCACGCCAACCTGGGGCAGCGTCACCTGTGGCCGGCGCCGGTGGGCGCGTACCCGGCGGGCGCCTCGCCGCTGGGCGTGCACCAGCTCGTCGGCGACGTGTGGGAGTGGACCTCCTCGCCGTTCCGGGGTCACCCGGGCTTCACCGCGTTCCCGTACCGGGAGTACTCGGAGGTCTTCTTCGGGGACGACCACCGGGTGCTGCGGGGCGGTTCGTTCGGCACCGACCGATCCGCCTGCCGGGGCACGTTCCGCAACTGGGACTACCCGATCCGGCGGCAGATCTTCAGCGGTTTCCGCTGCGCCCGTGACGCCGGCCCGGAGGAGTGAGCCGGCCCGATGTGCCGTCACCTCGCGTACCTCGGTCCACCCGTGCTGCTGTCCAGCCTGCTGTTCGACCCGCCGTACGGGCTGCTGCGCCAGTCGTGGGCGCCGCGTGACATGCGCGGCGGCGGCACCATCAACGCCGACGGCTTCGGTGTCGCCTGGTATCCCGGTGACGGCGACCCGGTCCGCTACCGGCGGGCCCAGCCGATGTGGAGCGACACCACGCTGCCGGAACTGGCCGCCGTGACGCGGGTGCGGGCGGTGCTGGCCGCGGTCCGCTCGGCCACCGTCGGCATGCCGCTGCACGAGACCGCCGCCGCCCCCTTCGCCGAGGGGCGGTGGCTGTTCAGCCACAACGGCGTGGTGCGGGGCTGGCCGGACAGCCTGGTCCCGCTCGCCGCCGGCCTGCCCGTCCGCGACCTGATCACCCTGGACGTGCCGACCGACTCGGCGCTGCTGTGGGCGCTGGTCCGGCACCGGCTGCGGGCCGGCGTGCCGCCGGACGAGGCGGTGGCGGACACCGTCGCGGCGGTGACCGCGGCCGCTCCCGGCTCGCGGCTGAACCTGCTGCTCACCGACGGTACGACGGTGGTGGCGAGCACGGCCGGGCACGCGCTGTCGGTGCGCCGCGGCGCGGACTCGGTGCTGCTGGCGTCCGAACCGTTCGACGACGACCCGGCCTGGCGGGCCGTGCCGGACGGCCGGCTCGTGGTGGCGACCACGGGCGGGCTCGACGTGCGGGAGACGACCGCCGCCTGACGATCAGTACCCACCGCAAGAGAGGACACTCGATGAGCGCGGAGCCGCTGGAGATCCACCTGGAGCAGCAGGACCTCGACCGTGGGTTGCGGGAGGACGTACGGGTCGGGCTGGCCGCGGCGCCGAAGTGGCTGCCGCCGAAGTGGTTCTACGACGCCCGGGGCAGCGAGCTGTTCGAGGAGATCACCCGCCTGCCGGAGTACTACCCGACCCGGGCCGAGCGGGCGGTGCTGGCCGCGCACGCCGACGACGTCGCCACCATGACCGGCGCGAAGACGCTGATCGAGCTGGGTTCGGGCTCGTCGGAGAAGACCCGGCTGCTGCTCGACGCGTTCACCCGCCACGGCGACCTGGGCACGTTCGTGCCGCTGGACGTGTCGGTGAGCGCGCTGCGGTCGTCCACCGAGCAGATCACCGCCGCGTACCCGGGGCTGCGGGTGCGGGGGATCGTCGGCGACTTCACCCGCCACCTGGACCGGCTGCCCACCGGCGGCCGGCGCCTGGTGGCGTTCCTCGGCGGCACGATCGGCAACCTGCTGCCGATGGAGCGGGCCGAGTTCCTCACCGCGATGCGCGCGGCGCTGGAGACCGGCGACTGGCTGCTGGTCGGCACCGACCTGGTCAAGGACCCGGGCGTGATCGTGCCCGCCTACGACGACGCGGCGGGCGTGACCGCCGAGTTCAACCGCAACGTGCTGCGGGTGATCAACCGCGAGCTGGGCGCGGACTTCGACGTCGACGCGTTCCGGCACGTGGCGGTCTGGGATCCCGAGCGGGAGTGGATCGAGATGCGGTTGCGCGCCGAGCACCCGACCCGGGTGCGGGTGCTGGACACCGACGTGGTGTTCGCCGCCGGTGAGGAGCTGCGGACCGAGGTGTCGGCCAAGTTCCGGCCGGAGGGGATCGCGGCCGAGCTGACCGCCGCCGGGTTCGACAGGCGGGCGTTCTGGACCGATCCGGACGGGCTGTTCGGGGTGAACCTGGCCCGCGCCGACTGAGGGCCGCAGTGGCCCCGGCCACACCCGGTGACCGGGGCGGCGGGTGATCGGTTAGGCTGGCGGCGCGAAGGGGAGTAGCCCCCAATGTCGTGGTCGACACACTGGTGCGTTCCGCATCCGGCCACGCGGCCCCGGTCTCCGGGGCGGGCGAGACCTTCGACTCAGGCTGTCGCAGCCGGGTCGAGGGCGCCCCCGTTCCTCCTCCCGGCTTGATCGGGAAGGTTCACATGGAGGGTTTCCTCGTCGCGCTGGTGGTCAGCTTCGGCGTCATCTTCGTCGCCGAGCTGGGCGACAAGTCCCAGCTCATGGCTCTGACGTTCGCCACGCGGTTCAAGCCGGTGCCGGTGCTCATCGGCATCACTGTCGCCACCGCCGTCGTCCACCTGGCCTCGGTGGCCATCGGGTACGGCCTGAACGCGGCCCTGCCCACCGACTGGATCTCGCTCATCGCCGGTCTGGCGTTCCTCGGCTTCGGTGCCTGGACGCTGCGCGGCGACAAGCTGACCGAGGAGGAGAAGCGCAAGGCCGAGCGCGGCGGCCGGTCCGCGGTCATCGCCGTCGGTGTGGCGTTCTTCCTGGCCGAGCTGGGCGACAAGACCATGCTCGCCACCATCACGCTGGCCACCAAGTACGGCTGGTTCGGCACCTGGCTCGGCTCGACGCTCGGCATGGTGGCGGCGGACGCGCTGGCGATCCTGGTGGGCCGGATGCTCGGCCGGCACCTCCCGGAGCGGACCATCCGCTACGGCGCGGCGGTGCTGTTCGCCATCTGCGGCCTCTGGCTGATCTTCGAGGCGGTCTCCGAGCTGACCTGACGTGAGTGGTGCGGCGGCGCCCGATGATCGGAGAGCGCTCCGGTGGGTAAGCAGCCCGGGTGAGCGCCGTGGCGGTGACCGCCCGGCGGAGGACGAATCGGCACGACCGGGAGGTTCCGCCCATGAGCAGGCACGACGAGCCCAACGAGTACGGCTTCGCCGGAGGCGCCACCGCGCCGGAGCCGCCGCCGGGCGGGCGCGAGGACGAGCAGGACCGCGCCGAGCAGGTGGCAGTGCCCGGTGACGACCTCACCGGGCCGGCCGCCGAGGCGCTCGAGGAACCGGAGCGCAAGCGCGAGCCGCGGCCGGCCGAGCGCCGTCGCTGAGGCGTACCGCGTCGAGGGTGGCGGCGGGCGTGACCGGATGGTCGCGCCCGCCGTGCCGGTTCAGGCCGGGCCCTCCTGGTACACGTCCGGTACGCCGTCACCGTCGGCGTCCCGGCTCTCCCGCTCGCTGATCCGCCGGTAGACCCGGTTGCGGCGCACCAGCACCACCGAGGCCAGCAGGGCGGAGATCAACGAGCCGAGCAGCACGGCCACCTTGACGCCGTCCTCCTCCGGGCTGCCGGCACCGAACGCCAGTTCGCCGATGAGCAGCGACACGGTGAAGCCGATGCCGGCCAGCAACGCCAGCCCGAGCAGGTCGGCCCAGGTGATCTCCTCGTCCAGTTCGGCCCGGGTGAACCGGGCGAGCAGGTACGTCGACCCGAAGACGCCGATCACCTTGCCGAGCACCAGCCCGGCGGCCACCGCGATCACCACCGGGTTGGTGAGCACGCCGCCCACGTCCACGCCGACCAGCGTCACCCCGGCGGCGAAGAAGGCGAAGACCGGCACGGCCAGGCCGGCGGAGACCGGCCGCCAGCGGTGCTCGAGCCGCTCGGCCAGGCCGGGCGCGCCGTCGCGGCTGCGCAGCACCGGCACTGTGAAACCGAGCAGCACGCCCGCCACCGTGGCGTGCACGCCGGAGGCGTGCACGAGCGTCCAGGCGGCCACCGCGAGCGGGATCAGCGCCCACCACCAGGTCCGCCGCCGCTGCACCAGCAGCCCGAACGCGGCGATCGGCAGCAGCGCGGCGAGCAGCGGCAGCGGGTGGAACGCGTCGGTGTAGAAGACCGCGATGATGGTGATCGCGAAGAGGTCGTCGACCACGGCGAGGGTCAGCAGGAACGCGCGCAGCCCCTGCGGCAGGTGGGAGCTGATCACGGCGAGCACGGCGAGCGCGAAAGCGATGTCGGTGGCGGTGGGGATGGCCCATCCGCGCAGGCCGGCGCCGCCGGCGCTGAGCGTCACGGCCAGGTAGATCAACGCCGGCGCGATCATGCCGCCGAGCGCGGCGACCACCGGCAACGCGGCCCGCCGGGGGTCGCGCAGGTCACCGGCGACGAACTCGCGCTTGAGCTCCAGGCCGACCACGAAGAAGAAGATCGCCAGCAGCCCGTCGGCGGCCCAGGTGCGCAGGTCGAGGTCGAGGTGCAGCCCGGCGCCGCCGGGCCAGGGCACCCAGTGGCTCAGTTCGGCGTACGCGGCGCGCCACGGCGAGTTGGCCCAGATCAGGGCGAGGACCGCGCCGAGCAGCAGCAGGCCGCCGCCGACGGTCTCGGTGCGCAGTACGTCGGCCAGGAAGCGGGCCTCCGGCCAGGAGCGGCGGGACAGCAGGCGCGAGCGGTGCGGGGTGTGCTGGGGCATGTGGCGTCCGTTCGGGAGCTGGGGTCGGCGGAACCATCGCCGACCAGGCTTCCCGGCACACCGGGATCAACCCTAACGGGCGCCGCCACCCGCGGCGAGCCGAGCCGGCCGATGGGACGCCCGTCTCACCACTCGGGCGGAGCGTCCCATCGGCCGGCGGGTCAGCGTTGCCCGGGCAGAGCCGGCAGGGACGCCCCGACCGGGTCGCAGAACGCGGCCATCCACTTCATCAGCTCGTCCGCGTCGGCGTAGGGGTCGAGCCCGCGCACCTCGTCCGGGTCCAGCTCGGGCACCGGTACGTGGGAGATCAGCGGGTGCAGCGGCCGGGTGTCCACCTCGTCGGCGCCGAACAGGTGCTCGTGCAGCTTCTCGCCCGGCCGCAGACCGGTGAAGACGATCTCCACCGGGCGGTCCGCCTCGGCGGCGAGCCGGCGGGCCACGTCGGCGATCCGGACCGGCTCGCCCATGTCGAGCACCAGCGCCTCGCCGCCCCGGCCGATCATCGCGGCCTGGAGCACCAGGTGCACCGCCTCCTGCACGGTCATGAAGTACCGCGTCACGTCGGGGTGGGTGACGGTGATCGGCACCCCGGCGCGGATCTGCGCCTGGAACGCGGTGAGCACCGAGCCGCGGCTGCTGAGCACGTTGCCGAACCGGACGCTCAGGTACCGGCCGCCGAGCCGCTGCGCGTGGTACGCCGTGAGCCGCTCGGTGATCCGCTTGGAGTAGCCGAGGACGCTCGCCGGGTTGGCCGCCTTGTCGGTGGAGATGTTCACGAACTCGGCGACGTCCCGGCACGCCTCCAGCACGTTCAGCGTACCCAGGATGTTGGTCTTGATCGCTTCCCCGGGGTGGCGCTGGAGCAGCGTGAGGTGCTTCAGCGCCGCGGCGTGGAACACCACGTCGGGCTGCCGGTCGGCGATCACCCGGGCGATGCCCTCGGCGTCGCGGATGTCGGCCAGGATCAGCTCCGGCCCGTCCAGCAGCGCGCGCCCGTGCAGGGACATCTGCAGGGCGTGCAGCGCGGACTCGTCCCGGTCGAGCATCATCAGCTCGTCCGGCTCGCAGCGGGCGATCTGCCGGCACAGTTCCGAGCCGATCGAGCCACCGGCGCCGGTGACGAGCACCCGGCGTCCGGCCAGCCCGCCGCGCTCGACGCTCAGCTCGGCCACCCGGTGCGCGCGGCCCAGCAGGTCGGTGAGCTGAAGGTCGCGTACGTCGGTGGCGGCCACCGGACGGTCGAGGACCTCGCGTACCGGCGGCAGGACCTTGAACGCCGCCCCGGCCTCCAGCGTGCGGGTGCGCACGTCGCGCAGCAGCTGCGGGTCGGAGCCGCTCATCGAGAAGATGACGGTGCTCGCCCGGGTGGCCCGGACGGCGATGCCGATCTGCTCCCGGCCGCCGAGCACGCGCAGCCGCTCCAGCCGCAGGCCGCGGCTGTCGGGTGCGTCGTCGAGCAGACCCACCGGCCGGTAGCTGCTGTCCGGGTCGTGCAGCAGCGCCCGGACGAGCCGCTCGCTCGCCGCGTCCACCCCGTAGATCAGGCAGCGCTCGGCGTGTCCCGCGGCGGGTGGCCGGCGGTCGGCGTGGGCCCGCCAGAGCCCGCGAGCGGTCGCCATCACCACGAGCGCCACCGCGCCGCCGACCAGCGGCGTGCTGGCCGGCACCGGGTGCTCCGTCCACGGCAGCAGGGCGACGAAGCCGACGGCCGCGACGAGCGCGACGGTGGTGGCCAGGCCCTGCGCGTCGCCGGCGCTGCCGATCGGATACCGGCCGTAGAGCCGGGACCGCAGCAGCGTGAGCGCGGCGTACAGCGCGGCGCAGGCCAGCGCCACGCCGAGCGTACGGGCGCTGGCGGCGGCGGTGAGGTCGAACTCGTACCGCGTCCAGGCGGCACCGAGAAAACCGCCGCACCACGCGGCCGTGTCCAGCGTTAACAGGGAAAGGGTGGCGGCGCGGTGGGTGATCCGGCCGGGGGGTCGAACGGCTGTGATCGCATCACGATCCATGAGCTGCCCTCTACGTCCTATCCGTATTGAAAGGATTAGACCGTCTGTGCCTGTTCGGTCGTTTACTGTCGTCCAGTCACGTAACGTCGTGAATAGGCGATTCGATCCTGGCACGGCAACTGGGGTTTTTAGGGGGCTTTCGTGCAGTTTCATCGGCAGACCGGCGTGTCGCGAGGGGGAGCGTGATGGACGTTCTCGGCTACCTGCGCCTGGTCCGACGCCACTGGTGGATCGTGCTGGTGACGGTGATGCTCGGTCTGGGCGCCGCCGCGCTGGTGACGGTCCGGACGGCGCCTCGGTACGAGGCCTCGGTGACCTTCTTCGTCACCACGCCCAGCCAGGGGGTCACCGACGCCTACCAGGGCGGCCTATTCCTCCAGCAGCGGGTGAAGTCCTACGGTGACCTGCTCACCAGCGACCGGCTGGCGCAGAGCGTGGTGGCCGACGCGCCGCTCGGCCTGACCGCCGACCAGGTGCGCAGCCGGATCCACACCACCGCCACGACCGGCACGGTCCTGCTCCAGGCGACGATCACCGACACCGACCAGACCCGGGCGCTGAAGACCACCGAGATGCTCGCGACCAAGTTCACCGAGCTGGTCCGCAAGGTCGAGACGCCGCCTGACGGCAAGGCCCCGCCCATCAAGATCGAGGTGGTCAGCGGTCCCCGGGTCACCTCCGACCCGGTCTCGCCCCAGCCCACCCGCAACCTGGTCCTGGGCGGTCTGCTCGGCCTGCTGCTCGGCGCCGGCCTCGCAGTGCTGCGCGGGGTGGCCGACGTCCGGATGCGCGACGGCGCCGGGCTGCAACGGGTGACCGGCAGCCCGCTGCTCGGCGAGATCCCGTACGAGACCGGCGCGCGGTCGGCGCCGCTGATCGTCGGCGACGCGGCCACCTCCGCCCGGGCCGAGGCGGTCCGCAAGCTGCGTACCAACCTGCGCTTCGTGGACGTGCACGAGCCGGCCCGGGTCATCGCGGTGACCAGCGCGCTGCAGGGCGAGGGCAAGACCACGATGGCCTGCAACACCGCCATCGCGCTGGCCGAGGCGGGCTGGCGGGTGCTGCTGATCGACGCCGACCTGCGCCGCCCCAAGGTCGCCGACTACCTCGGGCTCGACGGCGGTGTCGGCCTCACCGACGTGCTCGTCGGTGACGTCCAGGTCGGTGACGTGGTGCAGCGCTGGGGCGAGAAGTCCCTGCTGGTGCTGCCCAGCGGCGCCACCCCGCCCAACCCGAGCGAGCTGCTCGGCTCCAAGTCCATGGCGGACCTGCTGGTCGCGCTGCGGGACTCGGCGGACATCGTGGTCATCGACACCGCGCCGCTGCTGGCGGTCACCGACGGTGTGGTGGTGGCCGTGCAGGCCGACGGCGCGCTGCTGGTGACCCAGCAGGGGCGTACCTCCCGCAGCCAGGTCGCCGCGGCGGCGCACGCGCTCAGCTCGGTGTCGGTGCGCCTGCTCGGCTGCGTGCTCAACATGGCCAAGGTGGCCAAGGCGGACGCCTACCAGTACGAGGCGTACAAGGTGGTCGTGCCACCCGCGGCGCCCTCCGTACCGGCCGACCGGGCCGGCACCCGGCGGGGCGCGAAGGCCGTGGGCGACCGGACGCAGGAACTCACCCGGCTTTCGCGATGAGTGCGAGCACGGGCCGGATCGACCGCTCGATCTCCTCGGCACACCGCCGGAAGTCGGCGGGCGAGCCGCCGATCGGGTCGTGCAGGTCCTCCGCGTCGGGGGCGGCGGGTTGCAGCCGCCCCCGGGCGCGGACCGCGGCCGACACCGCCGCGCGCAACGGCGTGCCCGCGTCCGCCTCCGCCTCGGCAGGGCGGGCCTCCGCGGCCAGCCGGGCGAACTGCCGCAGCGTGAACGTCCGGGTCAGCGCGGCCGGCGCCAGCGAGGTACAGGCCGAGCGTTGCCGGCGGGTCGCGGTCAGCACCAGCGCCGCACCGGTCAGGTGCTCGGCGCGCAGCCGGCGGGTCCGGAAGGCCGCCGGGTCCGCGCCGGTGGCCGCGGTCACCTCGACCGCGTACGGGTGCATGACCGCCCCGTCGATCGCGTCGGTTCCCGCGCTGGCCACCGTCAGCGGCAGGCCGGCCAGCATGCGGCGGGCGATGAACTCCGCCATCGGTGACCGGCACATGTTCGCGTGGCAGACGAAGAGCACCTCGTCGACCATCTGCACCCCTCTCGTCGGCAGGGTCGCGACGGAGGGTGCCGCGACGGCGTTCTTCCGGCGGTCGCGGCCGGACGCAGAGGGGATGCGGGAATGGTACGCGGTGCGGCGCCCGGCCGTCCGGAAAGCCGCGCCGGGAGCGCGGTCATGAGGGTCGGCATCCTCACCTACCACTTCCCGCCGGAGCCGGCGTTCGTCCCGGGCAGCCTGGCCGAGGAGCTGGTGGCCCGGGGTCACGAGGTACGGGTGCTCACCGGCTTCCCGGACTACCCGGGCGGTCACGTCTATCCCGGCTGGCGGCAGCGCTGGCGGCACCAGACGCACAGCGAGCGGCTGACCGTGCGCCGGGTGCCCCGCTACGCCGCGGGCGACGGCTCCGCCCGTGCCCGTACCGCGAGCTGGCTCTCCTTCGCCGGCAGCGCCGCGCTCGCCGGACGGGGCCTGCTGCGCGACGTCGATGTGCTCTACGTCTACGGGCACCCGGCGGTCACGTTCGCCGCCACCGGGCTGCTGCGGCTGCTCGGCCGTACGCCGACGGTCCTGCACGTGCAGGACGTGTGGACGGAGCGGGACGGTCGTGCGGCGCCGGACGGCGGCTGGTCGGCGCGGCTGGAGTCCGCCTCCCGCCGCCTCTACCGGGAGGCGGCGGTGGTGGCCGTCGGTTCGCCGTCGATGGCGGATCTGGTCCGCGCCGGTGGGGCCGCCCCGGGCCGGGTGCGCACGGTGCCGAACTGGACCGACGAGCGCATCTTCCGCCCCACCCAGGCCGGTCCGGCGGTGCGGCGGCTGGTCCGCCGGGACGACCGCTGCGTGGTGATGCACGCCGGGACGATCGGCGCGCACCAGGATCTGGAGACGGCGGTCCGGGCGGCTGCGGCGCTCGGCGACCGGATGGATCTGGTGCTCGTCGGTTCCGGTCCGCAGGAGCGGCGGGTGCGGGGGCTCGCCGCCGATCTCGGCGCGGACAACGTCAGGTTCCTGGAGCGACGGTCCGCGGTGGACATGCCGCAGCTGTACGCCGCCGCCGACTACCAGCTCGTGGCCCAGCGCGACCTGCCGGAGCTGCGGGGCCGGGTGCCCGGCAAGCTGCAGGCCGCGCTCTCCTGCGCCGCACCGGTGGTCGCCTCCGCGGCGGGGGAGACGGCGGAGCTGGTGGAGCGGGCCCGCGCCGGCCTGTCCTGCCCGCCGGAGGACTGGGCGGCGCTGGCCGACCGCTTCTGGCTGGCCGCCGCCATTCCGCCGGCCGCCCGGCTCGACATGGGCAGGCGGGGCCGCGACGCGTACCTGCGGGACATGTCGTTGCGAGCCGGGGTGGACCGGATCGAGGCGCTGCTGCACGAGGCGGCCGAGCGGTCCTCGAACCGAACGAAGCTCGCACCCAGCCGATAAGTCGGCAGAGTGTCGAATAACGCCTCGAACAGGGACTTTCTCGTGCTAAAAAGCACTCGATCGCGAATTGTGTCCGATTCGACCGACACGTAGGGGGAAATCCGTGACCGGACCTGGTGCCACGCCCGGCCGGCGGCGCCGTTCGCGACGGCGCCGGCGCGCCCGGGTCCGCCGGATCCTGCTGACCGGGCTGGTCGTCGTGTCGGTGCTGCTCAGCGCCGGCGGCTGGGTCGCGTTCCGGGGCTGGCAGGCCCGCGCCCACCTGGTGAACGCCGCCGGGCTGGCCCGGGAGCTCAGCGCCCAGGTGCTCGACGGCGACGTGGCCCGCGCCCAGCGCACGCTCGCCGCGTTGCAGGAGCAGGCCGCCGCCGCGCGCGGCGAGACCGGCGATCCGGTGTGGTGGGTGGGCCAGCAGACGCCGTACGCGGGGGACAACCTGGCCGCGGTCCGGCAGATCTCGGTGGCGGTGGACGACCTGGCCCGGCTCGCGTTCCCCACGCTGCTGCGCGTCGACCTCGCCTCGCTGGTGCCGAAGCAGGGCAAGCTGGATCTCGCCCGCCTGCGCGCCGTCTCGGCCGAGGTGTCCGCCGCCGACCAGGCCGTGCGCCGCACCGCCGACCGGCTGCGGCAGGTGCCCACCGGCGACCTCGTGACGCAGGTACGCGACGCGGTCGTCGCGTTGCGCACCGAGCTGGACCAGCTCGGCGAGCTGACCTCGGCCGCCGACCGGGGCGCCCGGCTGCTGCCGCCGCTGCTCGGCGCGGACGGGCCGCGCACCTACCTGCTGGTCTCGCAGAACCCGGCCGAGCTGCGCGCCACCGGCGGCATGTTCGGTGCGTACGCCGTGCTGCGCGCCGAGGGTGGAGGGATTCGCCTGGTGAAGCAGGGCAGCTCGTCCGACCTGCGGCTCTTCGACCCGCCGCTGAAGGTCGGCGCGGAGGCGAAACGGCTCTGGGGTGAGCTGCCGGGCATCTATCCGGCGGACGTGAACCTCACGCCGGACTTCCCGGCCGCCGCCGCGCTCTACCGGGACATGGTGCGCCGACGGACCGGCACCACTGTGGACGGGGTGCTGGCGGTGGACCCGGTGGTCCTGTCGTACCTGCTCGGCGTGGTGGGTCCGGTGCCCGTGCCGGACGGGCCGTCGCTGGCCGCCGCCACCGCGGTACGGACGCTGCTCAGTGACTCGTACCGGGATCTGGAGACGAAGGACCAGGACGAGTTCTTCAGCAGATCCGCGTCGGGCGTCTTCGACACGCTGTTCACCAAGACGGTAGACCCGAGGGCGCTTTTGACCGTTTTTACCCGTTCAATCAATGAACGTCGGATATTGTTCTGGAGTGTCCGATCTGAGGAGCAACGCGCACTGGCCGGCAGCCGGCTGGCCGGTCAACTCCCGGAGAAGGACACCGTGCCGACGGTCGGCGTGTTCCTCAACGACGGCAGCGGCGCGAAGCTCGGCTACTACCTCAGGTTCTCGGCCACCGTGACGGTCGGTGAATGCCATCCGGACGGGCGCCGCGAGCTGCGGCTGCGGGTCACGGTGCACTCCACCGCCCCGAAGTCGGGCCTGAGCAAGTCGGTCACCGGGCTGGCCCTGGCCGGCGACAAGTACACCGCACGCACCTTCGTCTCCGTGCACACGCCCACCGGCGGCGCCGTGCTCACCGGCCGGCTGGACGGACGGGACACCGCGATGGGCAGCGGCACCGACGGCCGCCGCCAGGTGGCGGTGGCGAACGTGGAGACCCGCCCGGGGCAGACCCGGACGCTCGACGTCACGGTGCTCACCGGCCAGACCGGCGCCGGGACCGCCGAGCTGGTGCACACGCCCACCGTCACCCCATGGACCACCCAAGTAGTCAACGCACCAAGCTGTGAACAGTAGGAGGGAATCCATCATGCGGCTATCCCGCATCATCATGGCGCTCACGGTGGGCCTGGCCGTAGCGGCCGTGCCGACCGCGGCCGGGGCGGCGCAGCCGCAGCCCCCGGTCTACCCGCCCGAGGTCGCGTCGCTGACCGTCTCACCGACGACCATCCGGCTCGGCGAGACGTTCACCCTGCGGGGTTCGAACTTCGCGCCGAACGAGTCGGTGCGGATCGACGTGGCGATCTCGGGTCTGCCCGCGGCCGCCCCGGCCGAGGGGACCGCGCGGCGCAGCGACGGCAGCACGGTGGCGATGGCGCCGGTCGCCTACACGCCCAACCGCGCCCAGCCGCAGCCCGCGCCGACCACGTTCACCGTGACGGCCGACGCCAGCGGCAACTTCACCGTCACCTACCGGCCGACCCGGCCGGGCCGGTACACGTTCACCGCCACCGGCCTGACGTCCGGGCGGATCGCGAGCGCGACCGGCACCGTCCTGCCGCCGCGGCCGACCAAGTCGCCGCACCACGGCGGGCTGCCGGTCACCGGTGACAGCATCGGCACGCCGCTGAAGCTCGGTGGGGGCCTCGCCGCCGCCGGTGCGGTGCTGCTTCTGGCCTCGATGGCCTGGCGTCGCCGTCGCCTCGGCTGATCCGGGGTGCGCCGGGGACGACCCGGCTCGATCGTGAGTGCCCGCCGGACCTCGTCCGGCGGGCACTCACGTGTCCGGACGCCGGGACACAATGACCCGATGGACGCGACACCGTGGACCGACCGGACCGGCCTGCTCACGCTCCCCGGGGGCGCCACCGTGCGCGGTCGCCGGGTCGCCGGGCCCGCGTCACCGGCTGACTTCGCCCTGCTGCTGGCGCCCGGTCCCGAGCCGGAGTGGCCGGCCCGGCGGGTCCGCTGGCCCGACTTCTGGATCCCGGCCGACCGGGCCGATGCCCTGGACGCGCTCCGGGAGGCGCGGCGGCGCGCGTACGCGGGGGAGCGGGTCGAGGTGGCCTGTCACGGCGGAGTCGGGCGCACCGGCACCGCGCTGGCCGCCCTCGCCGTGCTGGACGGGCTGCCCCCCGCGCGGGCGGTGGCCTGGGTGCGGTCCGGCTACCACAGGCGCGCGGTCGAGACGCCGTGGCAGCGGTGGTGGCTGCGCGGCGTGCGCTGACGCGCCAATCGGTCACCGACCGGGACCGCGTGATCGGCACCGTGTCACGACACCGGTGAGCCGTCCGGACCTGATCATCCGGCTCGGTAGGGTGCCATCTCATGAGAGCCCGGGTCCTGGCCGCCGCCACCGCCGTCACCCTGCTCACCACCGGCGTTCCGGCCCCGGCCACAGGCGCCCCGGCCGGCACGCCCGCGGCTGCGCCGGCCGCGGCACCCGCCGCTCCGGCCGCCGCACCCGTGCCCTGCCCGCGCCTGCCCGCGCCGAAGGTCAGCCGGCCGCCCCGCCCGACGCCGCCGGCCACGACGCCCGAACAGGCGGCGGTGGGCGGCGAGGCGCTGGCCGGTACCGGGCTGGTCACGCCACCCGGCAGCCCCGCGCCCCCGGCGGTCACCGCCGCCACCTGGCTCGTGGCGGACCTGGACACCGGCGCGGTCCTCGGCGCGTGCGGCCCACACGTCCCCGGCACCCCGGCCAGCACCCAGAAACTGCTGCTGGCCGCCACCATGCTGAGCCGACTGGACCCCAGGCAGGTCGCCGTCGCCACCCGCGCCGACCTGGACATCGAGCCGGGCAGCTCGGCCGTCGGCCTGCTCGTCGGCGGCCGCTACAGCGTGGAGACGCTGTGGCTGGGCCTGCTGCTCCAGTCCGGTAACGACGCCGCGAACATGCTGGCCCGTCTCGGCGCCGGCAGCTCCCAGGCCGGCGTCGCCGAGATGAACGCGCAGGCCCGCCGGCTCGGCGCCGGCCAGACGCACGCGGTCACCCCGTCCGGCCTCGACGGCCCCGGCCAGTTCACCAGCGCGTACGACCTGGCACTCATCGCGCGGGCCTGCTTCGCCGACGCCGCGTTCCGCCGGTACGCGCGCACCGAGCGCACGCAGATCCCGGCCCAGCCCGCGCTGAAGAAGGGCGGGTTCCAGATCCAGAACGAGAACCAGCTCATCTACCGCTATCCCGGCGCGCTCGGCGGCAAGACCGGCTTCACCGAGCTGGCCCGGCACAGCTACGTCGGCGCCGCCCAGCGCGACGGACGCCGCCTCGTGGTGACGCTGCTCGGCGCCGAGGCCCGCCCGGTACGCGGCTGGCAGCAGGGCGCCCAGCTGCTCGACTGGGGCTTCCGGCAGCCCCGGGACGCTTCGGTCGGCCGGCTGGTCGAACCGGGCGAACGGGACGCCGAGGCGGCGGAGCCCAAGCAGGCGGCGGCCGCGGAGCCGAGCCGTACCGCATCCCCGCCCTGGCGGGGACCGGCCGGGACCGCGCTGCGCCGCGTCGGCGACGGGGACTGGCGGATGATCGTGCCGCTCGCCGGTCTGCTGGCACTGACCGTCGGCGGGGTGGCGGCGGTGCTCGCCGCCCGCCGGAGCCGGTCACGCCGTCGCGGACGCCGCCGCGCCTGAACCCGGCGTCCCGGCGGATCGCGTGGACACCGATTCCGTGGGTATGCGCCGGGCATGGAGCACCCGGGCCGGATCGTGGTGGTCTCGGCGGACATCGGCGCCGGACACGACCGGGCCGCCGACGAGCTGGCGCACCGGCTGCGTGCGCGGGGCTTCGCGGTGGACCGGCTGAACCTCCTGCACCTGCTGCCCAGCCCGGTGCACCGGGCGGTACGCGAGACGTACCGGGGGGTGCTGCACCGGCTCCCCTGGGGCTACCACGCGCTGTTCCGGCTGACCGGCAACTCGCGGACCGCCGTACGCGCGATCCGCGCGCTGATGCGGCCGTTCCGCCGCCGCCTGCGCCGCCGCATCCCGCCCGACACCCGGGCCGTGGTCACCACCTATCCGTTCGCCAACCAGCTCCTCGGTCCGCTGCGGCGGCGCGGGCGGCTCCGTGTCCCGGTGATCACCTATGTGACCGACTTCGTGGTGCACCCGACCTGGCTCGCGCCGGGCGTGGACGTGTACTGCGCGGTCCGCCACGCCGAGACGCACCGGGCCGGCGCCGCCGACGTCACCGCCGTGCAGCCGCTGGTGTCCCGCGCCTTCGCCCGGCCCGCCCCGGAGGACCGTCGGCGGGCCCGGCAGCGGTTCGGCCTACCGGCCGACGGGGTGCTCGCGCTGGTCGTCGCGGGTTCCTGGGGCGCCGGCGAGGTGGCGGCCACGGTGGCCGAGGTCGCCGCCGCGGGCGTCCGGCCGGTGGTGGTGTGCGGGCACAACGCGGCGCTGCGTCACCGGCTGCGCGGCGCCGGGCGGCACGTGCTGGGCTGGGTCGACGACATGCCGGCGCTGATGCGCGCGGTCGACGTCATGGTGGAGAACGCCGGCGGGCTGACCTGCCAGGAGGCGCTGGCGGCCGGGCTGCCGGTGGTCACGTACCGGCCCATCGCCGGGCACGGGCGCGCCAACGCCGCGATCCTGGCCCGGGCCGGCCTGAGCCGGTGGGCGGCCACACCGCAGCAGCTCGGGCCGGTCCTCGCGGCCGTGATCGGGACCGGACCGGTGAGCCCGTCCCGCGACGACGTGTACCGCGACCCGGCGGGCCTGGTCGCCGAGGCCGCGCGCCGGGCACCGCCGGCCGGACCGGCCGGTAAGCGCCGCCCGCTGCTGGACCCGGTCGGAGACGCCGTCGCCGTGCTCGCCGCGCTGCTGCAGTCCACCGGCGGCCTGCGATGAGAGCGGTCACCCTGGCGGGGGCCGCCGCGCTCGCGCTGCCGGTGCTGCACGCGGCACCGGCGGTGACGGCGCTGCCCGCGCTGCGGCGACGGCTGCTGCCCGGGCTGCACGGGCTCGGGACGCCCGGCCGGGTCGCGCTGACCTTCGACGACGGCCCGGACCCGGAGTCCACCGGGCACGTCCTGGACGTGCTGGCGGCGCACCGGGTCCGCGCCACGTTCTTCGTGCTCGGCGCGATGCTGCGGCGCCACCCCGCGCTGGGCCGCCGGGCGGCCGGCGAGGGCCACGAGATCGCCGTGCACGGCTGGACGCACGACAACCTGCTGCTGAGCGGCCCGGCCCGCACCGTCAGCGACCTGACCCGCGCCTACGACCTGGTCACCGACGTGACCGGCCGTCCGCCCGGGTTCATGCGACCGCCGTACGGCGTGCTCACCACCGCCGCGCTGGTGGCCGCCCGGCGGCTGCGGCTGCGGCCGGTGCTGTGGAGCTGCTGGGGCCGGGACTGGACCGCCACCGCCACCGCGGACACCGTCGCGCGCACCGTGCTGGCCGGACTGGACGCAGGCGGGACGATCCTGCTGCACGACTCCTCCCGTACCGCCGCGCCGGGCGCCTGGCGGGCCGGTCTCGCCGCGCTCCCGCGTGTGCTGGCCGAGTGCCGCCGCCGTGGATGGCAGGTCGGCCCGCTCGCCGGGCACGGGCTCCGCGCGCGCTGAGCCGCGAGCGAGCCGCGGAGCCTACCGCCTTACCTCGGTGCCGGGGCCCGAATCCCGGAGCCGGTGACCCGTTCGGGTCGGCGTGGCTAGCGTCCGGGTCATGAGGACCTGGGGACCCTTCGTGGCGCTGGCCGCCGCCCTGCTGCTGCCGGCCTCCGTGACACCGGCGGCGGCCGCCGCCCGCGCGCCGGTACGCCGGCTGCCGGCTGCGCCGCCCTGCCCGAACGTGCCGGCCCCGGCGACCCGGCCGCCGCAGCCGCCGCCCGCGCCCGACCCGGCCGCGCGCGCCGTCGGTGGCGCCGCGCTCGACACCGCCGGCCTCGTCGTCCCGCCCGCGTCCAGCGCGCCGCCGGCGGTGACCGCCACCTCCTGGGTGGTCGCCGACCTGGACAGCGGCGCGGTGCTCGGCGGCTGCGGCCCGCACGAGTACGGCGTGCCCGCGAGCGTGCAGAAGCTGCTGCTCGCCGCCACGATGCTGCCCCGGCTGGATCCGCACCGGGAGGTCACTGTGACCGCGGGGGACCTGGCCGTGGAACCGGGCAGCTCGGCGGTGGGGCTGGTCGAGGGCGGGCACTACCGGATCGAGACGATCTGGCTCGGCCTGCTGCTGCGTTCCGGCAACGAGGCGGCGAACGCGCTGGCCCGCCTCGGCGGCGGCCCGGACGGGCTGGCCGGCGGGGTGCGGGCGATGAACGAGGAGGCGCACCGGCTCGGGGCCCGGCAGACGCACGCGGTCACCCCGTCCGGGCTGGACGGACCGGGGCAGTTCACCAGCGCGTACGACATGGCGCTGATCGCGCGGGCGTGCTTCGCCGACCCGGCGTTCCGCGAATACGCCGCCACCCGGGTCGCGCAGATCCCGGCCCAGCCGGCGCAGCGGGCGAAGGGGTTCGCCATCTCCAACGACAACATGCTGCTGGAGCACTATCCGGGCGCGCTCGGCGGCAAGACCGGCTTCACCGACCTGGCCCGGCACACCTATGTCGGCGCGGCCGAGCGCGGCGGCCGACGCCTCGTGGTCACGCTGCTCGGTGCCGAGGTGACGACCCAGCGGGGCTGGCAGCAGGGCGCGGCGCTGCTCGACTGGGGGTTCGCGCAGCCCCGCGACGCGCAGGTCGGCCGGCTCGTCGAGCCGGGGGAACTGGAGCGCTCGGCGCCACCGGCGGGCGGGGCGGCCTCTGCGCTGGCCGGGCACGCCGATCTGCGCGGCGGCGGGGCGGCGCCCGGGCCGCGGCCCGGCGCGGGGGTGACGGTGGCGGTGGGCGCGGTGCTGACGGCCGGGGGAGCGCTGCTGCTGGCCCGGCGGCGCCGCCACGCCGCCGTGGTAGCCATGTCGACCGGGTCGGCGCTGCGGGAGCCGGAAATTCCGGAACAGGAGTGAAAGCAGGGGGCCCGGATCAGCGGGAGGCGGGTCCTGCGGTGCTGTCCCGCACCACCAGTTCGGTGGCCAGTTCGACCCGGGGCGAGTCGATCTCCTCGCCCTGGGCCAGCCGCAGCACGGTACGTGCGGCCAGCCGGCCCATCTCGACCAGCGGCTGGCGCACAGTGGTCAGCGGCGGGGAGGCCCAGCGCGCCTCGGGCAGGTCGTCGAAGCCGACCACGCTCACGTCGTCGCAGACCCGCAGTCCGCGGCGGCGTACCGCCTCGTACACGCCGAAGGCCATCTGGTCGCTGGCGGCGAAGATGGCGGTCGGCGGGTCGTCCAGGTCGAGCAGCGCGCCACCGGCGGTGAACCCGGAGGCGTGGTAGAAGTCGCCGGGCTGCACCAGCCGGTCGTCGGCGGCCACACCGGCGGCGGCCAGCGCGGCCCGGTAGCCGTCCAGCCGGGCCCGGCTGCACAGCAGGTGCGGCGGGCCGGCCACGAACCCGATCCGGCGGTGGCCGAGCTTGAGCAGGTGCTCGGTGGCGGCCAGGCCGCCGGTCCAGTTGGTGGCGCCGATGGCCGGCACGTCCGTGGCGGCCACGCCGGCGGCCGGGTCGACCACCACCACCGGCACGTTGAGGCGCCGCAGCTGGGCCTGCACGGCCGGGCTCAGGTGCGAGGTCACCACGATCACGCCGTCGGACGCGCGGGCGCGCAGGTTGTGCAGCCACTGCCGGGTGGAGCTGGACTCGCGGTGGATCGCCGAGACGACGGTGCCCACCCCGGCGGCGTGGCTGACGTCCTCCACGCCGCGGATGATCTCCACGGCCCACGGGCTGTCCAGGTCGTTGAAGACCAGGTCGACCAGGTCCGCCCGGCGCACCGTACGGCTGCCGCGGCGCCGGTAGCCGTGGTGACGCAGCAGTTCCTCGACGCGCTCCCGGGTGTCCGGTGCGACGTCGGAACGCCCGTTCAGCACGCGCGACACGGTCGGGACCGAGACGCCGGCCTCCCGTGCGATCGCGGTGATGGTCACCCTGCGCTCGTCGTCCGCGCTCACCCGTGTTCCCTTCGCCGGCTGCCGGAACCGACCGGTAGACCGTCCCGCCCCACGCACATCTTGCCGTACGGCGAGGGCTTGACGACAGGCCGGACCGGCCCTAGCGTTCGCACGAGTTGCGGAAACGTTCCGGAAATGCGCCAGTCATCTTCCGGCGAGTCGCCGTCCACCCCCGACGAACGACGAGGAAAACCGAGGCGTGTTCACCGACCTGACCGAGGCCGAACTCCGCACCTACCGCAGCGACCTGCACGAACCGCCGGACTTCGACGCCTTCTGGGCTGACACTCTCGCACAGGCGCGCTCCTGCGGCGACCCCGTGTCCGCGACCCCGCTGTCCACGCCGCTGACCGGTGTCGACGTCTTCGACGTGACCTTCCCGGGCTTCGCCGGACAGCCGATCCGCGCCTGGCTGCGGGTGCCGCGCGGCGCGACGGAGCCGCTGCCCACGATCGTGCAGTACGTCGGGTACGGCGGCGGGCGCGGCCACGCGCTGGAGAACCTGCTCTGGTCCGCCGCCGGCTTCGCCCACCTCCAGATGGACACGCGCGGTCAGGGCTCGGGGTGGAGCCGGGGCGACACGCCGGACATCGCCGCCGCCGGACCGCAGGCGCCGGGCATGGCCACCCGCGGCATCGAGGACCCGAACCGGTACTACTACCGGCGCTTCCTCACCGACGCGGTCCGCGCCGTGGACGCCGCGTGCGAGCTGCCGGGCGTCGACCCGGACCGGATCGCCGTACTCGGGCACAGCCAGGGCGGCGCGGCCGCGCTCGCCGCCGCCGCCCTGGCGCCGAAGGTGCGGGCGGCGGTGGCGCTCGTGCCGTTCCTCTGCGACATCCCGCGCGCGATCACAATCACCGACACCACGCCGTTCCGGGAGATCCGCGACTACCTCGCCGTGCACCGCGACCGCGAGGAGCAGGTGCTGCGCACGCTCGGCTACGTCGACGGCGTCGCGTTCGCCCGCCGCGCCACGGTGCCGGTCCGCTTCTCCGTCGCGCTGATGGACGACATCGTGCCGCCGTCGACGGTCTACGCCGCCTACCACGACTACCGGGGCGACAAGGACCTGACGGTGTGGCGGTTCAACGGCCACGAGGCGGGCGCGATCGACGACGACGCCGCCGCTGTCGACTTCCTGCGTACCGTGCTGGGCGGCTGACCACCGTTCCGCCGACGCCGGCCCGCGAGGGCTGGTAGACACGGCGGATGGGCACCGGCATGCGCGCGACGGCGGTCCTGGCCGTCGCGGCCGCGCTGATCGCCACCGCCTGCCAGCGGCCCGCGCCGTCGCCGTCGCCGTCCGCGCAGCCGTCACCAACCCCGACCGGCCCGCGGGCCCCGGCGGACATCGTGGACCTCACCGCCGTCGACCCCACCGTCCGCACCGACATCCGGTACGCGGGTCCGCACAACTTCGTCGGCCGCCCGATCGACGGGTACGCCGAGCCGCGCTGCCTGCTCACCCGCCCGGCGGCGCAGGCGCTGCACCGGGTGCAGACCGCCGCGCTCGCCGGCGGGCACAGCCTCAAGGTGTACGACTGCTACCGCCCGCAGCGCGCCGCCGACGACTTCGTCGCCTGGGCGAAACTCCCCGGCGAGCAGCGGATGAAGGGCGAGTTCTATCCCGGCGTGCCCAAGGACCGGCTGTTCGCCGACGGCTACATCGGCGCCCCCACCGCGCACAGCCGGGGCAGCACCGTCGACCTGACCCTGGTCCCGGTCTCCGGGCCCCCGCAGCCGGCGTACACGCCCGGTCAGGCGCTCGTGCCCTGCACCGAACCGGCCGGGCGCCGCTTCGCCGACGACTCGATCGACATGGGCACCGGGTTCGACTGCTTCGACCCGCGCGCCCACACCGCCGACGCGCGGATCAGCGACACCGCCCGGAACAACAGGGACCTGCTGCGCCGGCTGATGTCCGCGCAGGGCTTCGAGAACTATCCGCTGGAGTGGTGGCACTACCGGTACGTCGACGAGCCGTACCCGGACACCTGGTTCGACTTCCCGGTGGCCGGTTCGTCACTGCGGTGACGCGGTCGTTCCACCAAGATCGATCGCGGCTAGGCTCGGCGCTCATGGAGACCGAACGGATCGGCCCGCCGCTGCTCGCCGGCGAGCGGGAGTCGCTGCGCGCCTTCCTCGACTTCCACCGGGCCACGCTGGCCCTCAAGTGCGAGGGCCTGACCGACGAGCAGTTACGCCGGGCGGCGTCACCGCCGTCCGCGCTGTCCCTGCTCGGCCTGGTCCGGCACATGGCCGAGGTGGAGCGCACCTGGTTCCGCCGGGTCATCGCCGCCGAGGACGTGCCGCTGGTGTGGTCGGACAGCGGCGACTTCCAGCAGGCGTACGACGCCCGCGACGCCGACGTGGCGGAGGCGTTCGAGGCGTGGCGGCGCGAGATCGAGCACGCCCGGCGCATCGAACGGGAGGCCGAGTCGCTCGACGTGACAGGTCACCAGGCCCGCTGGGGCGAGGACGTCTCGCTGCGCCTGGTCATGCTGCACATGCTGCACGAGTACGCCCGCCACAACGGGCACGCCGACCTCATCCGCGAGGCGATCGACGGCACCGTGGGCGTCTGAGCCCGCTCGGACGCCCGCGCACACCGGTCAGCGCGTGCGCAGCGGCAGCCAGGCCAGCACATCCTGGATCCGCGCGTCCCAGTACGCCCAGTCGTGGTCACCCGGACCGAAGTCGACGGTGACCGGCACGTCACGCTTCCGGGCCACGTCCAGGAACCGCATGCTGTCCTCGTACAGGAAGTCCTCCGTGCCGCAGGCGACGTAGAGTGCCGGCCGGTCCTCGCCGGAGCGCTCCAGCAGCCCCACCGTGTCGTCGTCGGCGGGCACCGGGCCGTCACCCCAGACGGTGCGCCAGACCGCCGGGTCGACCGGATGCGTCGCATGGTGGCGGCGGCGCGTCACGTCCAGCGCGCCGGACAGGCTCGCCGCCGCCGCGAACCGCTCCGGGCGGCGCAGCGCCCACTTCATCGCCCCGTAGCCGCCCATCGACAGGCCCGCGACGAACGTGTCCTCCCGCCGGTCGGACAGCCGGAAGAACGACCGGCACACCTCGGGCAGCTCCTCGCTGAGGAACGTCCAGTACCGGTTGCCGTGCGCCTCGTCGCAGTAGAAGCTCCGCTGCACCTGCGGCATCACCACGGCCAGCCCCAGCGGCGCCACGTACCGCTCGATCGCGGTACGCCGGGTCCACACCGTGTCGTCGTCGGTCAGGCCGTGCAACAGGTAGAGCACCGGCGGATCGCCGTCGGCGGCCGCGCCCGGCACGCCGATCCCGGCCGCGCCGCGATCGGGCAGCAGCACCGTCATCGACGTGCCCATGCCCAACGCCTCGGAGAAGAAGTCACACCGGATCAGCGCCATGAGGCGGCAGCGTACCTCGGAGGGGTTCGATGAGGGCGTTCCTATTGCCCCGGGACGGTCGTACGGGAAAGGATGGCCGTGCGTGCCGGAAACACACTCGTAACCTGCGCGCTGCTGGTCTCTGTCACGAGGAAGTGGGAGTCAGGCATGAGCGACGTGTCCGCCGCACTGGGTGTGCGCCTCTACCCGGATCTGGTCGAGCCCGGCGGTCTCGCCCCCGCGCTCGTGGCGACCGCCGCCGCGAACCAGCTCGACGTCGGCGAGGTGACCGCGCCCGAGCAGGGACGCAGCCGGTTCACCTGCGCCGAGATGGCCTCCCCCCGGGGCGTCGTCTGCGTCAGCCTCGGCTCCCAGGCCCGCTACTTCATGATCGACCTGCGGGTGGACGGCGACGTCCAGGCCCGGGGTGACGCCACCGACCTGCTCCAGGTCGCGCAGGTCGCCGCCGCGTGGCGGGCCGGCATCACGCTCGCCGAGCTGACCGCGCGCTACCCGTTCATGGAGGAGATGCGCCGCCACCCGGTGGCGCACGCCGGCTAGGGCGCGTTTCGTAAGTCGCGTTGGCCGGGTGAGATCACGGCGTGGCGGTGATCGATAACTGAAGAGGTCTCCGGTAAGTGGGTTAGCGACCAAGCAAACCTGAATACCGGAGACCTCGTGGCCAGCCTAGCGGCGGCGGCGCGGCATGACCTCAGCGACATCCAGTGGCAGCACCTGTGCCCGTTGCTGCCTGCGGAATCGTCGCGGGGAAGGCCGTGCAAGTGGACCAGGCGACAGATCATCGACGGCATACGCTGGCGGGTACGTACCGGTGCGCCATGGCGTGACGTGCCCGCGAACTACGCCCCGTGGCAGACGCTGTATCGGTGGTTCCGCCGGTGGCAGCGTGATGGCACCTGGGCCCGGATCCTGGCCGGGCTGCAAGCTGCCGCCGATGCGGCCGGGCGGATCGACTGGACCGTCAGCGTCGACTCCACGATCAGCCGCGCCCATCAACACGCCGCCGGTGCCCGTCGTGACGGCGACCGGCAGAAAGAACCACCGGGCGGGATCTACGCCGAGCCCGCGGATCATGCGCTGGGCCGTTCGCGGGGCGGGTGGACCACCAAGACTCACCTTGCCTGCGAACAGGGCCGCAAGGTTCTGGCCACCGTCGTCACGGCCGGGCATCGCGGTGACAGCCCGCAGTTCACCACAGTCCTCGACCGCATCCGAGTTACCCGCTGCGGTCCCGGCCGGCCCCGGACTCGCCCGCAGCAGGTTCTGGCGGACCGGGCCTACACGTCCAAGGCCAACCGTGCCTATCTGCGCCGACGGCGAATCAAGGCCTGCATCCCGAGCAAGACCGACCAAGACGCCCACCGCCGAGCCAAAGGCTCCCGCGGCGGCCGGCCACCCGCCTTCAACCCTGACACCTACCGCCGACGCCACGCCGTGGAGTGCGGCATCAACCAGCTCAAACAACACCGCGCCATGGCCACCCGCTACGACAAACTCGCCGTGCGCTACGAAGCCACCCTGACCATCGCCGCCATCAACCAGTACCTCCGAGCCTTATGAAACACGGGCTAGCCGCCGGACCCGCCCGGCGCTCATCACGTCGCGCCTGCGCCGCTCATCCGTGCGCGAAGGAATATCGCGTTGCTGCCCGTGTGCGGCGCCCGTACGGTGAACGGGCAACGTCGATCCGATCCACCAGGGAGCCTGCCGTGTCGCAGCAGAACCGCACCCGCGCCGAGCGGCAAGCGCCGCGCGCCGGTGTCCTGCTGTCCGAATCGGGCACGGGCCGGCGACGGCAGTGGCAACCCGGGTGGTGGCGCGTCTAGCGCCGGCGCGACGATCCGCGCGAACCGCCCGCCCCGACACCGGAGCCGGGCGGTTCTCCGTGTCCGGGGCACCTGTCCAGGACGGACACGAACAAGGAGACGACGATGGGTTTCACCCCGCTGGCTGGTACCCGGGCACCGGTCCGGGTCTGGACCGACCCGTACGCGATCGAGGCGCAGGCGGCCCGGCAGCTGCGCAACATCGGCGCACTGCCGTGGGTGCAGGGCGTCGCGGTGATGCCGGACGTGCACTTCGGCAAGGGCGCCACTGTCGGCTCGGTGATCGCGATGCGGCAGGCCGTGTCGCCGGCCGCGGTCGGCGTGGACATCGGCTGCGGCATGTCCGCGGTGCGCACCTCGCTGACCGCCGCCGACCTGCCCGACGACCTCGCGCCGCTGCGGTCGGCGATCGAGGCGGCGATCCCGGTCGGCTTCGCGATGCGCGACGACGCTGTCGATCCGCGCCGGATCCGGGGCCTGGAGCAGGCGGGCTGGGACGACTTCTGGCGGCGGTTCGGCACGCTGGACCGGAAGGTGGCCCAGCTCCAGACGCGGGCGCAGCGTCAGCTCGGAACGCTCGGCGGCGGCAACCACTTCATCGAGGTCTGCCTGGAGCAGGGCGGCCCGGACGACGGCCGGGTCTGGCTGATGCTGCACTCCGGCTCCCGCAACATCGGCAAGGAACTGGCCGAGCGGCACATGGCGGTGGCTCGAGGGCTGCCGCACAACACCGACCTGCCGGACCGGGACCTCGCGGTGTTCCTCGCCGGCACGCCGGAGATGGAGGCGTACCGGCGGGACCTGTGGTGGGCGCAGGAGTACGCCCGCCGCAACCGGGCGGTCATGCTCGCGCTGCTGAGCCAGGTGGTCCGGGAGGCGTTCCCACACGTCGGCTACGACGAGCCGATCTCCTGCCACCACAACTACGTGGCGGAGGAGAGCTACGACGGGGTGGACGTGCTGGTGACCCGCAAGGGCGCGATCCGGGCCGGCAAGGGGGACCTGGGCATCATCCCCGGCTCGATGGGCACCGGCTCGTACATCGTGCGCGGCAAGGGGAACCTGGACGCGTACTGCTCGGCGTCGCACGGCGCCGGGCGGCGGATGTCGCGGGGGCAGGCGAAGCGGACGTACAGCACGGCGGACCTGGCCGCGCAGACCGCCGGGGTGGAGTGCCGCAAGGACGCCGGTGTGGTCGACGAGATCCCCGGCGCGTACAAGGACATCACCGAGGTGATGGCCCAGCAGGACGACCTGGTCGAGGTGGTCGCCCACCTCAAGCAGGTCGTCTGCGTGAAGGGCTGAGTGGCAGGGCCGGCGTCGAGGGGGCGCCGGCCCTATCGGGTACGCCGGGCGACGCGTACGCCGATGGCGACCGCGCCGATGACGAGCAGCGCGGACAGGAGCTGCAGGCCGGGGGAGTCGTCGGCCTCTCCGTACACGAAGCCGGCGACGCCGAGCGCGACGGCGAGCAGGGCGACGACGGCGGCCAGGTATCTCATCGCTCCTCCTCGTCGGCGACCCATTCGAGCAGGTCGCCGGGCTGGCAGTCGAGCACCCGGCACATGGCCTCCAGGGTGCTGAACCGGACGGCCTTGGCGCGGCCGTTCTTGAGCACGGCGACGTTGGCCGGGGTGAGCCCGACGCGTTCGGCGAACTCGCCGACACTCATCTTGCGCTTGGCCAGTTCGACGTCGATGCGCACGACGATCGGCATCAGATCACCGCTTCCATGTCGGTGCGCAGCGTGGTGGCCTGGCGCAGCAGCGCGCGCAGCACGACCATCAGCAGCCCCAGCACGCTGACGCCGGTGACCAGCAGGAACAGCAGCAGCGGCAGGCCCGGGTCGTCGGCGTTGAAGCCGACGTAGAGGAACACACCGACCAGCACCACCCAGGCGGCGGCGACCGCCCAGACGATCCCGTCGACCCAGCCCAGGGACGCCTCGGTGAAGATGCGGTCGCGTTTGACCAGGGTGAGCAGGTGCCAGGTGCAGACGATCACCACCTGCACGCACAGCACCCAGAAGATCGTCACCGCGGTGGCGGGCCACCGCAGGTACGCCATGTCCGGGTTCTCGCGCGCCATGTGCGCGAACTGCCCGGGCAGCGACATGGTCTGGAACAGCACCAGGATCGCGAACAGCAGGACCAGGAAGGCGCGGAGTGGTGTGACCGCGCGTTGCGCCGTAAGCATGCATCGACTATCGCGCGGAACCTATCGAAAGTCAATCGGTATCGCTCGCGTGGCGGCCGACGGCGTAGCGGACGTGCACGGCGTGGCGCGAATGGTGCACGGCGCGGATCTCCAGGTCGACGTCCCGGTCGAAGCCCTCGAACAGCCGCTTCCCGCGGCCGAGGATCACCGGCGCGGTGGACAGGCCCAGCTCGTCGACCACGCCGGCCGCGAGCGCCTGCCGGATCACGTCGGCGCCCCCGCCGATGACCACCGCGCCGTCACCGGCCGTGCGCCGGGCCGCCGCCAGCGCCGCGTCGAACCCGTCGACCATGAGGAAGCCGGCGTCCGGGTCGGGCTGGTCGGCGGTGCGGTGGGTGAGCACGACCAGGGGCGCCTCGAACGGGTTGCGGCCGCCCCACGCGCCGGCGGCGTCGTACATGCCTCGGCCGCACAGCGCGGCGCCGACGCCCGCCAGCAGCTCGTCGAAGTACGCGCGGTCCGCACCGGTCATGCCGGTGCCGGGTTCGCGTGGCGTGTCGTAGGTCCACGGCCCACCCATCACCCAGTGGTGCAGCCGCTCGCCGCCGACACCGAGCCCCTGGCCGGCGTGGTCGTCCGGACCGGTGACGTAGCCGTCCAGGGACACGGTGACGAACGCCCGTACCCGGCCCCGCGCTTCGCTTGTGCTCATGTTTCCTCCCGGAGATCGGAGAACACCGACTCAGGGCAGACCACCGGCCGGTGCCGGACTCATCGCCGCCGTCGGTCCGGCGTCAGCCGTACACCGGATGTTCGGCCTGGAACGCCAGCCGGCGGTCCGCGCCGGCGGCCAGCTCGGCGAGCACGTCGTCGAGGTCCAGGAACGTCTGCCAGCGTTCCTGGCCGGTGATGCCGGCGAGCCGGTCGACCACGAGTTGCTCCAGGTCGGTGACCCGGCGGCCCTTCCACACCTTGTCGGCGAGGCTGACCATCAGGTCCTCCAGCTGCACGCCGGGGGAGTGCCAGGCGGCGTGGGTGACGGCGAAACGGGCCCGCTCCTCCGGTACGCCGAAGCGCAGCAGCAACTGGTAGCCCGCCTCCTCGTGCGCCGACCCCGGACCGGTCAGCTCGCCGGGATGCTCGACCTTGCCCAGGTCGTGCACGGCGGCGCCGAACAGCACCGCCTGCCTGTCGAACGGCACCGCGGCGAAGCGGTCGGCGAACGCGGCGGTCAGGTGCCAGGCGACGTCGTGCACCAGCCGCAGGTGCGCGCCGAGGCGCGGCGGGGCGGCCAGCGCGGCCAGCAGCTCGACCGCCACGCCCGGGAGCGGGAGCAGCGGCGGGTCGCCCGCCTCGGTGAGGGCGCGGTGCAGCGCGTCGGAGGTCATCGGGGCGAGCGTACCGGGCCGCTCCGGGCTCACCGGCGGTGATGGACGAGCAGCCGAACGTGAAGCGGCCGCTCGTCCGATTCCGGTGCGTCGATCCACTCGGGAGGGTTGGGGCCACGTCTCTCACGGGGGTTGTCGAATGACCGCACTGAATCGTCGTGCCCTGCTGCGTACCGCCGCGCTGACCGGGCTCGCCGCCGCGACCGGGCTGGCAGCCGCGCCCTCCGCCGCGTCCGCCGCACCGGTGTCCGCCGCCGACGCGGTGAACGGGTCGTGGCTGGTCAGCGTCGGCTGGGGTGTGCTCCAGGTCGACCCGGGCCGGACCACGCCGCGGGAGCTGCTGCCCAACGGGGACCACGCGAAGGCTTCGCCGGACGGCCGGTACGTGGCCTGGGTCAACACGGCGCGCTCGGGCGACGGCACGCTCGAGCCGTTCGTGGCCGTGTACGACCGGGTCACCGGCCAGAAGCGCACTCTGCTCGCCGACCCGTTCGGTGTCCGCTACGGCGCGCCGACCTGGTCACCGGACGGCTCCGAGATCGCGCTCGTCACCGGGCAGGACGACGACCGGCTGATCGCTGTGGACGTGGTCACCGGCGCCACCCGCGTGCTGGTCGAGGGGCATTCCATGAGGGACCCGGACTGGTCCCGGGACGGCTCGATGATCGTCGTGAAGTGGCGTAGCCGTTCGCAGGGCTGGCAACTGCGGGTGCTGGAACTCGCGACCGGCACGGTGCGGCCCGTCTACACGCCGGTGGCGGGCGAGATGTTCATCTCGCCGGTCTTCATGCCCGACTCCGGGCGCGTCGTCTTCTGCACCAACCGCTGGCACCTGGACCGGGAGGTCTACAACCAGTCGCTGGCGTCGGTGCGCATCGGCGGCACCGGGCTGAAGAAGCTCACCGACGAGCCCCGGTTCTACCTGTCGCCGGTGTTCTCCCCGGACGGCCGCTACTGCGCCGCGCTGTCGATCCCGCCGGAGAACGAGTACCCGGACGGCGGCAACATCATCGTGTCCACCAGTGGCTTCGGCGAGCAGTGGTGGATCCCCGGCGACGAGTACGACGACAGCACCCGGCTGGACTGGGCGCGGGCGATCTGACGTACCGCCGCGCGCACATCCGGCGACGGATGTGCGCGCCGCCGGGCGCGACCGGTGCGAGGCTTGGAGCGGACGCCGCCGACGGGGCCGGCGTCCGCTGTGGAGGGGTGATGGCCGAGCCGCCGACCGGGACGTCGTCGCACCGCGCGCAGGCGCACGGCAGGCACGCCAACCACCGCCGCTACCACGACGGCGCCGAGGTCGACGGGTACGTCGACGACCCGTACCACCGGGTGCGCCGCGCGGTCGCGGCCCGGCTGATGGCCGAGGGGGTGACCGGCCGCGGGCCGGTGCTGGAACTGGGCTGCGGGCCGCGCGGCATGCTCGACCCGGCTGCGCTGCCCGGCCCGGTGGTGCTCGCCGACACGGCCGAGACGGCGCTGCGCACTGCTCGCGCGGCGGCCTGCGGACGGGCGCTGCCGGTCTGCCTGGACGCCACCCGTGGGCTGCCGTTCCGGGCGGGCAGCTTCGCCGGGCTGCTCGCCGGGGAGCTGATCGAGCACGTGTACGACCCGCTGGCGCTGCTGCGGGAGTGCCACCGGGTGCTGGCGCCCGGCGGCCTGCTGGTGCTCACCACCCCGAACCTGGCGCCGGTGCAGGACCGGCTGGCGTTTCTCGCCGGCCGGGCGCCGCGCCAGGTCGACCCGCTGCATCCGTACCTGTGGCTGCACATCCGCCCGTTCACCGCCTCGCTGCTGCGCCGGACGCTGCGCCGGGCCGGGTTCACGCCGGTGGCGCTGCGCTCGAACGAGGTCGGCTGGCGGCTGCCGGGCGGCCGGTGGGTGACCTCGCGCCGGCTGGCCCGCGCCGCGCCCGGCCTGGGCGGTTCGCTGATCTGCGCCGCCCGCCGGCAGGGCGGACCGCCACCGGCCCGAAACAGGGTGTGATGGCGACATTGACAGCGGGCTATCATGGAGGTTCCGTCGTCGACCGGGGGATGTCATGACGCGCCTGCTCGCCTGGGTCGTGACCAATCTCGACGCGTTCATCGGCCTCGTCCTGGCGCTCACGGTGTCCGTGCTCGGCCTCACCAACGCGGTCGACCAGGAGGTCGTCAACAGCGCGATCCTGCTGGTCCTGGGCCTGCTCGCGCAGGCGATGCTGCGCGACCGGCTGCGCCGGCGCACCACCGAGCGGGAGGTCCGTCAGGTCATCTCGGACACCCGTGACCGGCTGACCGACCTGGTCCCGCAGATGCAGGAGATCACTGGGCCGGAAGGCGCGCTGAACCGGGCCCGCGAGGCCATCGACAGTGTCTCGATGGTGCGCGTGCTGCACGGCAGCGAGGTCGGGCAGGCGCTGGCCGAGGCGCGGCGGCACACCGACCAGTGGAGCTTCAAGGGCGGCACCGGCACCTTCCTGCGCGCGGTCACGCTGCCGGACTGCCTGGAACACGCCCGGCGGCGCAACGCCACGCTCACCGTCGCGATCGAGATCATCGATCCGACCGACGAGGAGGTCTGCGAACGGTACGCGCGGTTCCGGCGCAGCCTCGACCCGGACGCGCCGGGCGAACCGTGGACCGTCGACCGCACCCGCAAGGAGTCGTACGCGACGGTGCTGGCCGCCTGCTGGCACCTGCAGCGGTCCGGCCTGCTCACCGTCGACGTCCGGCTCTCCGCGCAGATGACCACGTTCCGCTACGACCTCTCCTCGTCCTGCGTCGTCATCACCCAGGAGAACCCGCAGACGCCCGCGCTGCGCATCGACCGCGGCGAGGTCTACTACAACCGTTTCAACATCGAGCTGGACTACAGCCGCCGGCAGAGCCGGCGCGTGCCGATCGAGGCGGCGGCCCAGGTCAAGCTCGACGACGAGCCGTCGGTCGAGCAGGTACGGCGGTTGTTCACCGCCCTCGGCCTGACGCTGCCCCGGTCCTTCGGCGACCGTGAGGTCGCCGACATCATCGGCAAGGCCGTCCAGGCGAGGAACCCCTACTCATGACCAGTTACGCCGACCTCGAACGGGAGATCGACCGGGGCACCCGGCCGGAGATGCTGCGCGGCTGGGTGCTGGACGTGCTCGGCGACGTCGCCGAAGGGCGTCGGCCGCTGCGCGCGGTCCGGCATCCGCTCGGCTTCACCTGCCTGCCGGTGGAACGCGACGGCCCGGACGGCATCTGCGTGCACGCCTGGCCGGCCGACCCGCCGCCGGTTCGCCCGACCACGTCCACCATGCACTCGCACAGCTGGGACCTGCTCAGCCACGTGCTGCACGGCACCGTCCGCAACGAGCTGATCGAGGTCGACGACGCGCCGGCCGACCCGGCCTGGCGGATCTACGAGGTGCACAGCCTCGGCGAGGTGGACGAGATGGCCGCCACCGACCGGCTGGTGACCGCGATGACCGCGACGGTGGAGACGCACTCCGCAGGCGACTCGTACGCGCTGCGCGCCGGCGGTTTCCACACCTCGGAGGTCGACGCCGGTGAGCCGGCGGTGACTGTGGCGCTCGGCCGGACCACTCCCGGCGCGTGCGACCTGAGCCTCGGCGCGGTGGACGGGCGCAGCCACCGGGTTCGCCGGGACCGCTGCGACGCGGCGGAGACCGCGCGGATGGCGCGGCAGATCGCGCGACTTGTGGCACGGGGCTGACTGGCTGGAGGAGCCATGGACGTGGAGCCGAGCAGAGGCGGGCCCGACCTGCGCGACGCGCACCGGTTCGCGGTGGAGGCCGCGCAGGCGGCGGGCCGACTGCTGCGCCGGGGCACCCGGGGGGAGGTGCACGCCCGGGCCAAGAACGACACCGGTGACCTGGTGACCGACCTCGACCTGGCCGCCGAGCGGCTGATCGTCGACCGGATCCGGGCCCGCTGGCCGGAGCACGGCGTGATCGCCGAGGAGGGCGGCGAGTACGCCCCGGACACCGCCTGGGCGTGGCTCGTCGACCCGCTCGACGGCACGAACAACGTGGCGATCGGGCTGCCCGCGTACGTGGTCGGGATCGCCCTGTGCGACAACGGCTCGCCGGTGCTCGGCGTGGTGCACGACCCGGTCGCCGGCCGTACCTGGTCGGCGGTGCGCGGCCGGGGCGCGTTCGTGCACGCGTCCGGCCCGGCCGCGCGGCCGCTGCGCGCCGCGCAGCGTCCGGTCCCGTCCGCGCCCGTGCTGGCCTGGACCCAGGGGCACGAGGTACGCCGGGACGACAGCACCGCCCGGGCGCTGAAGGTGGTGCTGGACACCAGCGCACGCCGGGTGCTGCAACTGTGGGCGCCGCTGCTGTCCTGGGTGATGCTGGCCCGCGGCGACATCGACGGCATCGTCGGCTACCGCCCCGAGGCGGTCGATCTGCCCGCCGGGATGCTGCTCGCCGTCGAGGCCGGCATGGCGGTACGCGCGCTCGACGGCGGCACGTTCGACGACAGGTACGGCTGCCCGGCGGACCGGCGCAGCTTCGTGGCCGGGCCGCCGGAGACCATCGACCGGCTGGTCAAGCTGGTCACCGCGGCACAGTGGATCGAGCCGCAGGTGCGCCGCCTCACCCCGGTCGGCCTCGGTTCGGTGGGCTGGTGACCCGGGTCGGCTAGCCTCGGCCGGATGGCCGCCAGACAGCTCAAGCTCGGGCTCCGGGTCCGTGACCTGGACCGTTCCCACCGGCTCTACCTGCGACTCGGCTTCAAGGAGATCCCGAACGCGGATCAGCCGAACCTGCGCTACCTCACGTTCGGCCACACCTGGCTGATCCTGTCCGACCTGCACCGCCACGGGCACCACAACGCGGAGCGGGAACGCGAGGTCAAGGCCGGGCCGCCGGGGCTCGGTGTCGTGCTCACCGTGCCCACCGCCGACCTGGACGCCACGTACGCGCTGTGGCGCGACGAAGGGCTGCCGGTGACGCTGGAGCCGGAGGACGTGGGCTGGGCGCGGATCTTCTACGGGCTCGACCCGGACGGCTACGAGGTCATGTTCGAGCAGTTCCATCCCGTCACGCGTGCCGCCGACGCCTGAATTGCCGCAGCGCGTCAGCTGACCGGCCGCGACGGCGCCCGCTCGGCCAGGAAGTCGGCCCAGGTCCGCACGCCTCTCGCCGCACCGGGCCGGGCGAGGTTCGCGCCGTCCCGGTACGCGCGGCCGGCTCGCCCGGGGATGCGTACCGGCAGCCGGGCCCGGCGCTTCCCGGTGACGGTCAGGTAGCCGGTCAGCAGCTCGCCGATGCCGTGGGTGCCCGGCCCGGCCAGGTCCGGCACCAGCCCGGCCGGTGCGCCCAGCGTCAACTCGGCCAGCCGGGCCGCCACCTCGGCGGCGTCGACAGGCTGCAACCGCAGCCCGCCCGGCACCGGCACCACGGGCAGCCGGGCCATCGCCGTCAGCATGGTCAGCACCAGGTCGTGCACCTGCGCTGCGCGCAACACCGTCCACGGGACGCCGGAGTCCGTCACCGCGCGCTCGGCGTCGAGCTTGGACCGGATCCAGGCCAGCGGCACCCGGTCGGCGCCGGTCACCGAGATGTGCACCAGGTGCGCCACACCGGCCCGGTGCGCGGCGCGGGCCAGGTGTACGGTGGCGCGGTCGTCGCCCTTCGCGCCGCCGGCCAGGTGCAGCACCGTGGACACCCCGCGCAGGGCGGGGCCGAGGTCGGCGCCGCCGAGCAGGTCGGCGGTCACATGGGTGACGCCGTCGCCGGACCGCCCGCCGCGCCGGCTGAGCACCCGCACGGGGTGCCCGGAGGCGCGCAGCAGCGGTACGACGTGCCGGCCGATCGTGCCGGTGCCGCCGGTGACCAGGATCTGTTTGTTCATCGTGTCGCCTTCCGTCGCCTGCGCTGTCACGTCGACCCGCGCCGGCCCGCCGACGTGACGGATGTGACAGCCGTCACGTCTGGTCACATCGGTGACCCGGTGCGGGTCGAGACGGCGTGTGGGAGGGGAGGCTCAGGTGATGGACACCGGGCTGGCGGAACGGTTCGAGCGGGAGCGGCAGCGGTTGCGCGCGGTGGCGTACCGGCTGCTCGGGTCGCTCACCGACGCCGAGGACGCGGTGCAGGAGACCTGGCTGCGGTTGTCCCGTACCGACGCGGCCTCGGTGGACAACCTGGACGCCTGGCTCACCACTGTGGTCGCCCGGGTCAGCCTCAACACGCTGCGGTCCCGCGCCGCCCGCCGGGAGGACCCCCTCGACGTACGCCTGCCCGACCCGGTGGTGGAGACCGGCGCCGACGACCCGGCGCACGCCGCGGTGCTCGCCGACTCGGTGGGCCTGGCGCTGCTGGTGGTGCTGGACACGCTGACCCCGGCCGAGCGGCTCGCGTTCGTGCTGCACGACATGTTCGGCGTGCCGTTCGACGAGATCGGCCCGCTCGTCGACCGCTCACCGGCGGCGGCCCGGCAACTCGCCAGCCGGGCCCGCCGCCGGGTACGCGGACAGGCGCCCACCCCCGATCCCGACCTGACCCGGCAGCGGGCGGTGGTGGACGCCTTCCTCGCCGCCGCCCGCGACGGCGACCTCGACGCGCTGATCGCGGTGCTGCACCCGGATGTGGTGCTGCGCTCCGACGCCGGGACCGCCCGCGCCCGCCACACGGTCGTGCTCACCGGCGCGACGACCGTGGCGGCGCAGGCGACCACGTTCGGCCGGCTCTTCCCGCACGCCCGGCCGGTGCTCGTCAACGGCGCCGCCGGGGTGCTGGTGAGCGCCGGGGACCGCCCGCTGTCGGTGATGGCGTTCACCGTCACCGGCGGCCGGATCGCGGCGGTGGACGTGATCGCCGACCCGCACCGGCTGGCCGCGCTGGGCCTCGCCGGCTGAGCCGCGTCCTACCAGGGCAGCTCGCCGTGCTCGTCCTGCAACGTCCCGGTCGGGCCGTCCGCGTCCGGCGTCGCCAGCCGTACGATCACCCGGGCGCTGTCCCGCGGCGACCGGCCGCCGGCCATCGCGGCGGTCATGTCGGTGTCGGTGAAGCCGGGCTCGACCGCGTTGAACCGGATGCCCGGGTTCGCCTTGGCGTACTGGAGGGTCAGCATGGTGGCCGCCGCCTTGGACGAGGCGTAGAGCAGGGCCGGCATGCCGTACTCCGGGCGCTGCGGGTTGGTCGTCGCCCAGAAGGACCCGGCGCTGCTGGACACCGTGACCACTGTGGGGTTCGGCGACCGGCGCAGCAGGGGCAGCGCCGCCTCGGTGACCCGGACGACGCCCACCGCGTTGGTGTCGAAGACACGCAGGGCGGTCGGGCCGCTGACGGCCTCGTCGAGCACTCCCGCGTTGTGCACGAGCACGTCGAGCCGGCCCTCGGCCGCGTCGATCGCGGCCAGCGCGGCGGTGACCGAGGCGTCGTCGGTCACGTCGAGCTGCACGAAGCGCGCGCCGAGCGTCGCCGCGGCCGTCTCGCCCCGTTCGACGTCCCGGGCGCCGACGTACACGACGTGGCCCAGGTCGAGCAGCTGCCGGGCGGTCTCGAAACCGATGCCCCTGTTGGCGCCGGTGATCAGTGTGACGGTCATGTCTCTCCTCGCGGTACGTGGGCCGGACTGGCCGCGGGGAACGCTACGAACGGCCGTCCGCACCGGCCAGAGCCCTGTCGGACCGGGGTCCTGACAGGGCCCCCTCTGAGGGCGTCGCCGCGCCGTACGGTGGTCCGGTGAGCGAGACGACGAACGCGCTCGGCGCGTACCTGCGGGCGCGGCGGGAACTGGTGACCCCGCGGCAGGCGGGCATCCCGGACGGGGGAGTGCGGCGGGTGCCCGGGTTGCGGCGCGAGGAGGTCGCCATGCTGGCCGGCATCAGCGCCGACTACTACCTGCGGCTGGAGCGGGGCCGGGACCGCCGCCCGTCGGTGCAGGTGCTGGAGTCGATCGCCCGGGTGCTGCGCCTCGACGACGACCACCTCGCCCACCTGCTGACGCTCGTCGCGGAGCAGCCCCGGCGGCGCCGCCGGTCGCCGAGGGAGACACCGCCGCCGGGCGCGCTCAAGCTCCTGGACTCACTCGCCCAGCCCGCGTACATCGAGGGGCGGTACTTCGACATCCTGGCCTCGAACGCGCTCGCCCGCGCGCTGTCGCCCCGGCTCGCCGTCGGAGGCAACCAGCTCCGGGACATGTTCCTGGACCCGGCCGAGCAGGCCCGCTACCCGGACTGGCAGGACCTCACCGAATGCCTCGTCGCGAACCTGCGGCAGGCGGTCGGCACCGACGTGGACGACCCCCGGTTCATCGAGCTCACCGGGGAGCTGGCGCTCGCCAGCGCCCGGTTCCGCCAGCTCTGGGCCCGGCACGAGGTACGCGGACAGAGCGGCGGGCCGATCCGGATGCGGCACCCGCAGCTCGGGGAGCTGACCCTCAACCGGGAGCGGCTGGCCATCGGCGGCGCCGAGACGCTGATGCTCGTGGTCTTCCACCCGGAGGCCGGGTCCGGCGACGCCGAGAAGCTGGCGCTGCTGGCGTCCGCGACGCTCGACGCGCCGGACGCTCCAGCGGGCCGGGGCGTGAGGCGCCCGGATCAGCCGGCGACGACCAGGTTGGCCATGTCGACCACCGGCCGGAAACCGAGCCGGGCGTAGAGCCGGTTCGACACCGGGTTGGCCTGGTCGGTGAACAGGCACACCCGTGCGCCCTCGGCGGTGAGCAGCCGGCTGACCTCGGCGACGGCGTTTCCGGCCCAGCCGCGCCCGCGCTGCTCGGGTGGCGTGTAGACCGGGCCGACGCGGGCCACGCCGAACGACGTCGGGTTGGCGGCGGTCAGGTGTACCGGAGCACCCGACCCGTCGGTCCAGAACCAGACCCGCCCGTCCCGGATCCGGTGCAGCAGTTCGGCGTGGTCGGGCGCCTCGTGGGCGCTCGTCCCGCGCGGACGGCCCGCCTGCTCGTCGGCATCGGCCATGAACGCGCCGAACCACGCGGCGACCAGGTCGGCGTCGTCGACGGTGGCGCTCCGCAGCGCGCCGGGCACCGGTGCGGGCGGCGTCAGGTGGCCGAGCAGGTGCAGCCGGGTGTGCTGGGCCACAGCGACCCGCCCGCCCTCGAGGCGTGCGACCTCGTCGGCGCAGGCGCGCGCGGCGGGGAGCGCGCCGTTCACCGCGCGGACCCGCTCGCCGCGCCGGTGCCACGCCCGGGCCAGCGCCACGGCTGCTTCCCGTGGCATCGGCAGCAGGAACGGCGGTCGCGGTGGGGACGGCGCGGTACGCATCGCGGCGCCCACCACCGCCCCGGAGCCGTCCCGCACCACCAGCCACCAGTCGTCCTCGGGCAGCGCGACGCCCTCGGCGCGGCGGGCCGCCATCCGGCGCGTCACGCTGGCGACGACCGTGTTGATCACCGGGTCGGCGGCCAGGTACGCCTCGGCGGCGTCGAGGAACTCGCCCGGGTCGGTGCAGAAGTGCAGCGTGGGCGCGGCGGTCATGTGGGCACGGTAGCCACCGGCCGGGATCGGGCCGTACCGGTTTTCCCGCCCCGGCTCAGGGGGCGATGCGCAGCCGGCGGATGCGGGTGTCGTCGTACTCCTCGAACCGGAACCGCAGCCCGGCGAACGGGCTGCCGGGGAAGTCGCCGCTGATCGTGGCCGTCACCACGGTCCCGGCCGGCGTCTGCTCCACGTCGGTGATCTCGTACGACACCAGCGGCGTGCCGCTGCGCCAGGCGCGGATCTCGTCGATGCCGCGGTGGGTGCGTCCCTCGTCCTCGACCACCGCGTCGTCGGCGAACAGCGCGAGGTAGGGCTCCTTGTCGGCCTGGCCGGCGAGCGCGAAGTAGCGGCGGACGATCTCGGGTGCGTTGCTCATGGTCGCGATGCTAGGCACCGGGACCGACAAGAAGCGCCGTCACGGTGGCGGCGGTGGCGAGCACGGCGAGCGCGGCGCTGGTGGCCACGAACCGGCCCAGCGGTACGGCCACCCCGGCGGCCCGGCAGCGCTCGTACCAGATCAGTGTGGCCAGCGACGCCCACGGCGTGGCCAGCGGGCCCACGTTCGTGCCGATCAGCAGCGCCAGCAACTGGGTGTGCCGGTCGGCCGCGATCACCGCCTCGCCGGCCAGGTACGCGGGCAGGTTGTTCACCACGTTGCTGAACAGCGCGCCGACCGCGCCCGCCCGCAGCGCCCCCTCCGCGCCCGGGTCGGTGCCGATGAGCGTGCCCATCACCGTGTCCAGGCCGTGCCGGCCGATGGTCTGCACCACCAGGAACAGCCCGGTCACGAAGACCAGCAGCCGCCACGGCACCAGCGCGAGCCGCAGCCGGTGCCGGGCCCGCACCGCGAAGCCGGCGACCAGGATCGCGGCGGCCACCCCCGAGGCGATGCCGATCTCCACCCCGGCGAGGATCCCGGCGACGAACAGCAGGCAGGCGGCGAGCGCGGTGCGGTAGAGCACCCGGTCCGGCGGCACGTACGACGGCGGCGGGACGAACGGGTCGGCCCCGGCGCGCGCCGGACGCCAGTACCACCACCAGAGCAGCAGCGCGGTCACCGCCACGGCCACCAGCTGCGGCCACCACATCCGGGCCGCCCACGGCACCGGGTCCAGGTCGACCCGGTCGCTGGCCAGGATGTTCGTCAGGTTGGACACCGGCAGCAGCAGGCTCGCCGTGTTCGCCAGCCACACGGTGGTCATCGCCAGCGGCGTCGGCGGCACGTTCAGCGCCCGGGCCAGCGCGATCATCACCGGCGTGAGCAGCACCGCCGTGGTGTCCAGGTTGAGCGCGATGGTGGTCACCGAGGCGAAGCCGACGCAGAGCCAGAACAGGGCCCGGAAACTGCCCCGCGCGGTCACCGCCACCCGGGTCGCGAGCGCGTCGAACACCCCGGCCACGGCGGTCAGCTCGGCCAGCACCACGACCGTGCCGAGGAAGATCAGGATCGGGATGATCCGGCGCATCGTGCCCTCGGCGTCGGCGCGGGGCAGCAGCCCGGTGAGCACGAACACCACGCCGAGCACTGCGAGCCCGATCGCGATCCAGTCCAGCACGTGCAGGCGGCCCCAGCGGGAGCGGTCGGGCACGGCGTTCGGCGGATCGCCGGGGGTCTCCACGAGGGATGATCCTCCCACACGCCGGTGCGGAGGCAGGAGCCCGACGCGGTCGCGAACCGGGCTGCCGAGGGTGTCGATCTGTTGACCGTCGGTGGCCATAATGACCATGTGGTTGTAGGCGCGCACCCCACCCGGTCCGACCGACCCATCGATTTCTTCATCAGCTACTCACCGGCCGACGAACGCTGGGCCACGTGGCTGGCGTGGGAGTTCGAGGCGGCCGGCTATCGCACGCTGCTGCAGGCGTGGGACTTCGTCGCCGGCACCAACTTCATCGACTTCATGGACCGCGGCGTCCGCGAGGCCGAGGTGGTCGTGGCGGTGCTGTCCGAACGCTACCTGCACTCCACGTACGGCAAGCTGGAGTGGCAGGCCGCGCTGCGCGCCGACCCGGACGGCACCGGCAACAAGCTCGTCACGGTACGAGTCGAGGACTGCCCGATCGACGGCCTCCTCGCCACCATCACCTATGTGGACCTGGTCGGCGTGGACGACCCGGTGCAGGCCCGCAACCGGGTGCTCGACCGGATCCGGGAGGCGCTCGACGGCCGCGCCAAGCCGATGCGGCAGCCGGCGTTCCCGCACCACCCGGCCGACCCGCACGGGGTGCTCGCCGCGCCGGCCGCCGGCGCGCCCGCGCCCCGCCGCGCCCGGCGTACCCCGATCAACCCGCCGCCGTTCCCGCCCGCCGCGGTGGCGCCACCGACCACCCGGGACACCGTCACCGTGCTCCAGGTCGCCGGGCCGCGCTTCGGCCGGGGCGTGATCACCCCCGGCGCGCCGGTCACCCCGGGTGAGGTGCAGGAACACCTGATGGGCGACCTCACGCTGCTGATGAACGACGGCGTGCCCCGGCCGGACCTGCTCGTCGTCGCCGGCAACCTCACCGAGTCGGGCAGCCCGCGCGAGTTCTCCGACGCGCTGAGCTTCCTCACCGGCCTGCGGGTGCTGCTCGGGCTGGAACCGCACCGCCTCGTCGTGGTGCCCGGCCCGCGCGACGTGACGATGGCCGCGTGCCGCGCGTACTTCGCCACCTGTGAGGCCGACGACGTCGACCCGCAGCCGCCGTACTGGCCGAAGTGGCGGCACTACGCGCGCCTGTTCGACGACCTCTACCAGGGGCTCGACGACCGGATCTTCGACAGCGAGCAGCCCTGGACACTGTTCCCGGTACCCGACCTGCGGGTGGTGGTGGCCGGGCTGAACTCCACCATCGCCATCACCCACCGCGAGGAGGACCGGTACGGCTTCCTCGGCGAGGCGCAGTCCAGCTGGTTCGCCCAGCGGCTGCGCCACTACCAGCAGTCCGGCTGGCTGCGGCTGGGCGCGATGGCGCACGCGCCGGGGGCGCGCAGCCCGTACGCCGACGAGGTGCCCCCGGACCCGGTGTCGCTGCGCGACCGCGGCTCGGTCAACCGGCTGGTCGGCCCGATGCTCAACCTGCTGCTCTCCGACGCCGCGCCGTCGGCCCGGGTCGACCCGGTGGTGCCGCTGGCCGCCGCGCCCCGCGACGGCCGGGCGCAGGTGCTGCGGCTCGGCGGCGACGGGATGACCCGCTGGGTGCTCGGCCGCGACGACCGGCTCGACGGCGGCACTGTCACCGCCGTGTCCTGGCCGCACGCGGAGGCCACCTTCGGCGCGTCCGGCCCGGCGCAGGTGCCCGACCCGCGCCGCCCGGCCGCCGTCGAGGGGGCCACCCAGGGCGCGGCGGTGGCCGCCGCGCCGGTCGCCCCGGTGCAGCGGCTGCTGGACCGGCTAGCCGAGGTCTGCGAGGCCCGCTACGACCGGGTGGTGGTACGCCGCGTCGGCACCGACCCGCCGCACCTGTACATCAGCTACCGCTCCGACGGGGTGGTCCGCCAGCAGCGCGTCGGCGCGCACGTGGGCACCCCCACCGCCGCCGACGTGGACGTCTTCGCCCGGCGGGTGCACGCCACCGACCCGGACATCGCCTCCGAGCTGGTCTACGACGGCGACCGGGTGCCGCGCGGGCTGGCCGAGGAGGCGCAGCGCCGGGGCGTACGCGTGCTGCACCTGACCGAGTTCCAGGGCCTGCTCGACCTGCGCGAGTACGTCGCCGCGCAGACCGCCCGGCTCCAGGCCGACCGGCTCTACCCGCCCGGGCAGTACGTGCCGCAGCGCTACCGCCACCTCGTCGGCGCCGACCAGCGCGTCCGCGACGACGTGGTGGACGAGCTGCTGGAGACCGTGTCCGCGCCGGACGGCCGGTTCGTGCTGGTGCTCGGTGACTTCGGCCGGGGCAAGACGTTCGCGTTGCGGGAGGTGGCCCGGCGGCTGCCCACCGCCGCGCCGGACCTGATCCCGATCCTGGTCGAGCTGCGGGCGCTGGACAAGGCGCACTCCGTGGACGGCCTGGTCGCCGCGCACCTGGCCAACCACGGCGAGCAGGTCATCGACCTCAAGGCGTTCCGCTACATGCTGCGCCAGGGCCGCATCGTGCTGTTGTTCGACGGCTTCGACGAGCTGGTGGCCCGGGTGACCTACGACCGGGCGGCCGACCACCTGGAGACGCTGCTCCAAGCCGCCGAGGGCAACGCGAAGATCGTGGTGAGCAGCCGGACCCAGCACTTCAAGACCAACTCGCAGGTGCTGACCGCGCTCGGCGAGCGGGTCGGCCTGCTGCCGCACCGCCGCGTACTCGCCGTGGAGGACTTCACCCCCGGGCAGATCGAGGCGTTCCTGCGCAACCGGTACGGCGGCGACGAGCGGGCCGCCCGCGAGCGGATGGACCTGCTCGCCGGCGTGAAGGACCTGCTCGGGCTCTCCCGCAACCCCCGCATGCTCGGCTTCATCGCCAACCTGGACGAGGGGCGGCTCGCCGCCGTGGCCGGGGCGGGCGGCACGTTCAGCGCCGCCGCGCTGTACCGGGAGATCCTGGAGTCCTGGCTGGACTTCGAGGAGCGCCGCACCCAGGGCATCCCGGGCGCGCCGGTGAGCCTGCGCCGGCCCGAGCTGTGGCAGGCGGTGAGCCGGCTGGCGTTCCAGCTGTGGGAGAGCGGCGAGGCGTACCTGCGCCTGGCCGAGCTGGCCGAGTCCACCGGCCGGCTCGCCGGCCGGGCCGACTCGCGGCTGTCCGGCCCGCAGGCGGCGCACGCGGTCGGCGCGGGCAGCCTGCTCGTCCGTACCGACGACGGGCTGTTCGGGTTCATCCACACCTCGGTGATGGAGTGGCTCGTCGCCGAGGGGGTGGCCGAGCAGATCAACAGGGGCGAGGAGCCGGGCGCGCTGGCGGTACGGTCGCTGTCCGCGCTCGCGGTGGAGTTCCTCGGCGACCTCGCCGACCCGGCCCGCTGCACCGCGTGGACCGCGCGGGTGCTCGGTGACGAGTCGGCAGGGGAGACGCTGCGCGCCAACGCGCTGCGGCTGTCCGCTCGGCTGCGCCTGCCGGACCGGGCCGACCTGCGCGGCGCGGTGCTGCGCGGCGAGGACCTGTCGCACCGCGAACTCGCCGGCGCCGACCTGACCGGCGCCGACCTGACCGACGCGCGGCTGATCGCCACCAACCTGACCGAGGCGCGGCTGGAGCACGCCCGGCTGCGCGGCGCCCGGCTGGACCAGGCCCGCCTCGCCGGGGCGGACCTGCGCGACGCGGAGATGGCCGGTGCCCGGCTGTTCCGGACCGACCTGCGGGGCGCGCGCGTGGCCGGCAGCAGCTGGCACCGCACCGCGCTGATCGACGTCAGCGCCGACCCGGCGCTGCTGCGCGCCCCGGAACTGCGCGGCGCCGTCGTCGCACCGGGCCGGCCGGTCGCGCCGGGCCTCGCCCCGCCCGCCGTGGGCGTCGGGTACGGCTTCGAGGTGGGCCGGCTGCCGGTGCCGGTGGCGTACAGCCCGGACGGCGCGGTGCTCGCCGTCGGCAGCGACGACGGCGGTGTGCTGCTCTGCGACACCGCCACCGGGCTGCCGGTACGCACGCTCCAGGGACATCGGTCCCGGGTGTACGCGGTCCGCTACGACGCCGCGTCCCACCAGCTCGTCACCGGCTCGGCCGACCTCACCGTACGGCTGTGGGACGCCGACCACGGCGACGTGCGGCACGTCATCGAGGACGTGTTCACCGGCTGGGTGTGGCCGCTGCTCACCGACGGCCGCCGCGGCCGCCTGGTGGTCGGCGACGCCGCGGGCGTGGTGCGGCTCTACGACACCCGCGGCGCCCGGCTGCGCCACGAGTGGCCCGGCCACTCCGCGCCGATCTGGGGCACCTCGTTCAGCCCGGACGGACGGCGTGTGGTGGTGGCCGACAGCGCCGGCACGGTCCGTGGGTGGGACATCCCGACCGGCAAGCTGGCGTTCGAGGTGCAGGAGCCCGAGGTGGTCTACCGGGTCGTGCACTCACCGGACGGCCGGCTGCTGGCCGCCGTCGGGCAGCACGGCCGCATCTGGATCCGCCGGGCCACCGACGGTGAGCTGCTGCGCGCGCCGCGCGGCCACGAGGCCGACGTGTACGCCCTCGACATCCACCCCGACGGCACGCTGATGGCGACCGGCGACACGCACGGCGCGCTGCGGCTGTGGGAGACCGAGACGGGCCGGCCGGTGCGGGTGCTCGGCCGGCAGCGCGGCGCGATCTACAGCGTCCGGTTCAACGGCGACGGCAGCCTGCTCGCCACCGCCGCCAGCGACGGCGCGATCCAGCTCTGGGACACCGACGACGGGCAGGTGCGGCACGAGCTGACCCGGCACCGCGGCTCGGTGTGGCCGGTGGTCTGGCGGCCGGACCAGAACCAGGTGGCGACCAGCAGCAACGACGGCACCACCCGGCTGTGGGACGTCCGCAGCGGGCAGCTCCAGCACACGCTGCGCGGGCACGGCCGCAAGGTCACCGCGCTGTCCTTCCGCGACGACGGCGAGGTGCTGGCCGCCTGCGGCAACGACGGCGTCATCCGCCTCTGGGAGCCGCGTACCGGCCGCCTGCTGCGGCAGCTCGCCAGCCCGGCCGACCGGCTGCTGTCGGTGGTGTTCTGCCCCGACGAGCCGCTGGTGGCCACGCCCAGCGGCGACGGCGGCGTGCATCTGTGGAACACCGACACGGGCGCCGACGAGCGGGAACTCAACGTGGACACCGACCACGTGTGGGCGGTCGCGTTCAGCCCCGACGGCGACGCCCTCGCCACCGCGAACGACGACGACACGGTGCGCCTCTGGTACCGCCGTACCGGCCGCCACTTCGCCACGCTCACCCCGCACCGGGGGCGCGTGCGCACCGTCGCGTTCAGCCCCGACGGCGAGACCATCGCCACCGGCTGCGACGACCAGACGGTACGGCTCTGGGACGCCGCCACCGCCACCTGCCGGCTCACCCTCGAACACCACACCGACCGGGTCTACTCGGTCGGCTTCAACAGCGAGGGCACGCTGCTCGCCAGCGCCGGCAACGACGGCACGGCGGTGGTCTGGGACGCGGTCACCGGCGAGCGGCGCCTCGTGCTCACCGAACACGACGGGCGGCTCTGGTCCTGCGCGTTCAGCCCGGACGGCAACCTGCTCGCCACCGCCGGCGACGACCTGGTGATCCGGCTGTGGGATCCGGTCACCGGCCGGCTGCACGGCACCCTTGCGGCACACACCCGGCGCGTCTGGTCGGTGCACTTCAGCCCGGACAGCAGCCTGCTCGCCAGCGCCGGTGACGACGGCACGGTACGGCTGTGGGACGTGGCCGACCCGGAGCACGCCCAGTTGCGGACCACGCTCATCGGCCTGCCCGACGGGTGGGCGGCGGTCAGCCCGGACGGCCGGTACAAGCTGGACGGCGACCCGGGCGGCCAGTTCTGGCACGTCATCGGCACGTGCCGCTTCGAGGTGGGCGAACTGGACCCCTACCTGACCCAGGTCCGCCGCCTGTCGGTGGACGCCCCCTTCTGATCCCCGCCGTCTCCGACACGAACCCCTTGGTCAACCCCGGGCAGGCGGGGGAGGCGGGGCAGCCGGTCCGGTCCAGCGGACCTCGCCGTCCTGCCACACGTCGGTGGGAGCCAGGCCGCAGGCCGTGGCCACCGCCGCCGACGCGCGGTGGTCGGGATGGACGTGGGCCACGAGGGTACGCACACCGCGCCGGCCCAGCCAGCCGGCCATCCCACGGGCGGCCTCGGTGGCGATCCCGCGGCCCTGCCACTGTGTTCCCACCACCCATGCGATCTCCGCGACCGGTCCCGCGGTGGCCGGTGTCGCCTCGTCGAGGTGCCGGTGCCCGACTGCCCGCGCGCCCGCCGTGGCGGCGTCCGTCACCGGCTCGTGTGGCCCGGTGACCGTGGCCTGGACGAAGCCGGCCAGCCGGCCGTCGTCCCGGAGCCGGATCACCCAGTTGCACCACGACTCGGCCGGGTCGGGGGAGCCGGCGACCAGCCGTTCGTAGCGGGCCCGCAGCGCCGCGGGGGAAGCGGGCTCGCCGCCGATGAACGTGTGCAGCGCCGGGTCGGCGAGGGCGGCGGCCATCTCCCGGGCGTGCTCGACGGCCAGGGGCAGCAGGTCCAGCCGTGCGGTGGAGATCGGCTCCGGCGTGAACCCGCTCGTCGACGGCAGCGCGCCGGTCGGTTCATCCATGATGGCGCTTCCCAGGGGATCGATGACCTGGTCTCGCGGGAGCGAAACGGACCTCACGGTATCCCAGCCCGCAACGCCATTCGTGCCCCCGGCGAGGCGGTCAGCCCTCGCGATCTTGCAGTTTGTGCCCGGGCGAATGGGACATTCGCGTCACCGCTCGGGCCGAAAGTGCAAGATCGCGGGGGAGGGGTGGCGGGGCGGGACGCCGGTCAGCGGCGCCATTTCTGGTTGGCGGCGCCGGTGCAGTCCCAGATCTGCAGCCGGGTGCCGTCGGCCGAGCTGGGACCGGTGGCGTCCAGGCACTTGTTCGCCTGGGGGTTCACGATGTCCCCGGCCGCGCTGAACACCCACTTCTGCGCGCCGGTGCCGTTGCAGTCGTAGAGCTGCACCTTGGCGCCGCTCGCCGTCGATCCGGCGGCCACGTCGAGGCACTTGCCGAGCGCGCGTACCGAGCCGTCGGCGTTCCAGGTCCAGCGCTGGGCGGCGGTGCCGTTGCAGGTCCACAGCTGCACCGCTGTGCCGTTCGCGGTGCCGGCGCTCGCCACGTCGACGCACTTGTTCCCGTACCCGGCGATCTGCCCGCCGGTGCCCCCGCCACCGTTGTCCCACGCCTGCACCCGGACGTAGTCGATGGTCATGGTCTGCGGGAACGTGGTGCTGCCGTCCGGCGATCCGGGCCAGTTACCGCCGACCGCCACGTTCATGATCATGAAGAACGGGTGGTCGAAGACCCAGCGGTTGCCGCCGATGTCGGCGGGCGTCTTGCGCGAGTACGCCACGCCGTCGAGGTACCAGGTGATCGAGTCCGGCGCCCAGTCCACCGCGAACGTGTGGAAGGCGTCGGCGAGCGCCTGGCCGCCTGGTAGCGAGGTGGACGCGCCGACGCCGCTGCCGCCGGAGTAGCCGGGACCGTGCAGCGTGCCCCAGACGGTCGACGGCGCGTAGCCGACGTTCTCCATGATGTCGATCTCGCCGCTGCCGGGCCACGGGTTCGTGCCGATGTCGTTGCCGAGCATCCAGAACGCCGGCCACAGCCCCTGACCACGCGGGACCTTGATGCGCGCCTCGAACCGCCCGTACGCCTGGGCGAACGTGCCGTTTGTGAGCAGCCGGGCCGAGGTGTACTGGCAGCTTCCGTACCAGCACGAGTAGCCGGACGGGTTCTCCTTGCGGGCGGTGATGACCAGGTTGCCGTTGCCGTCGAGCGCGGCGTTGCGGGTGCTGTTGGTGTAGTACTGCAGCTCGTTGTTGCCCCAGCCGCCGCCACCGATGTCGTAGCGCCACTTGCTCGCGTCGGGGGCGGCGCCGGCTGGGCCGTTGAAGTCGTCGGACCAGGTGACCGCGCCGGGGGCGGCGGCGGCCGGGGTGCTGGGGACGGCGGCGAGGGCGGCGGTGAGACCGACCGCTGTCACCGTCAGGGCGGCGAGGGTACGGATGGTGCGCACGGGGCGCCTCCTGCGGGGGCGGTGGCCGTTCCCCGTCACGGCGGCCGGCCCCGCCCAACGGTTAACAAACCATACAGATAGACTTCGATGAAGGTATGAACGAAGTCGGTCGATGTCAAGAGAGCGTTTCCCGCTGTCGCTCCGATGTGGGCTCCGGGTCGCGTTGCCGCACCACAGTGGGCCGGCGCATGTCCCGCCACGGGCCGCCCAGCAGCGGCGTCAGCACCACCAGCAGATAGCAGGCGCCCATCACGACGAGCGTGGACGTGGGGCCGAACCGGTCCGCGGCGAATCCCGCGCCGACCGCGCCGGCCGGCATCGCCGCCCACGCGCCCGCGCCGATCACCCCGTACACCCGGGCCCGCATGGCGGGCGGCACGCGCTCCAGTTCGACGGCGCCCATCAGCGGATTGAGCGAGCCGGCGGCCAGCCCGGCCACCGCGACCACGGCTACCACCACCGGCAGCGGCGGCGCGGCGGCGAGCGCCCACAGTGGGGGTGCGCCGCACAGTACGTACGCGGTGACGAACGTGGCCCGGCGGGGCAGCCGGTGCCCGATCGCGCTGAACACCAGCGAGCCCACCAGCGCCCCGCCGCCCATGACACCCACCAGCAGGCCGAACGCGGCCGGTCCGCCGAGTTCCCGGTCGGCGACCACCGGCAGCAGCACCTGGCTCTTGGCCGCGTCGAACAGGTTGGTCACCAGCACCAGCAGGACCATCGCGCGCAGCAGCGGCTCGCGGACCAGGAAGCGCAGCCCGGCGGCGAACTGCCGCCAGTAGCCGCCGGTCTCCGGCTCGCTCTCCTCGCCGGACGGGCTCAGGCCGCGCGGCACCAGCAGCGCCACCACGAGCGCCGACACGGCGAACGTCACCGCGTCCACCGCCAGCACCGGCAGCGCGCCGAACACGCCGACCAGCAGGCCGGCCACCGGCGCGCCGATCATCCGGGCGCCGCGCGAGGTCGCCTCCGCCCAGCCGACCGCCCGCTCGATGGGCACCCCGGCCGCCGCCGCGGCCTCCGGCAGCAACGCCGTGCGCGCGGTCTGCCCCGGCGTGTCGAGCAGGCCGCTGGCGAAGACCAGGGCAAGCAGCGCCGGGAACGGCAGGCCGACGGTGGCGTGCAACAGGGGTACGGCGGCGATCGTCACGCCGGAGATCACGTCGGCGAGCACGCTGGAGCGCCGGTAGCCGATCCGGTCGACGAGGACGCCGCCGAACGCGCCGCCGAGCACCACCGGCGCGGTGGCGAACGCCCCGGCGAGCCCGGTGGCGGCGGGTGAGCCGGTCTCGGCCAGCACGTAGAGCGGCAGTGCGATGAGCGTGAGCACGTTGCCGGTCAGCGAGACGGCGTGCCCGATCAGCAGTCCGGCCAGGGGCCGGCGGTCGCGGGTCACTGCGGCCCCCGGTACGCCTGCCAGATGAGCGTGACCATCTCGGCGCCGGGCCGGCCGGGCGCGCCGCGCTCCTGCCAGCGCCGGCCCAGTGCGGACAACTCGTCGCGCAGTTCGACCAGTTCCTCCGGCGTCAGGCGCAGCACGATGTCGCTGCTGGTGGTGCCGCGTACCCAGGCCGGGTCGAGGCTCGCCTCGGAGTCCAGGTACGCCTGGTAGCGGGCCACGTAGCGCTGCATGGCGGCCTGGCGCAGCATGTTGCCGGCGAGCCGGCGCTCCGGGTCGTCGAGCAGTTCGAGGGGATCCCAGTCGGTGGTGGCGTGCGCGGCTCGCCACCACCGCTCGCGCCGGTCCCGGGCCAGCTCGGGCGCCTCGGCCACGAAGCCGTGCTCGGCCAGCTTGCCGACGTGGTAGCTGACCGACCCGATCGCCTCCCCGGTCCGCTCGCTCAGCATGCCGACCGTCTGCGGGCCGCGCAGGCGCAGCTCGCCGAGCAGCCGCAGCCGGGTGGGGTGGGCCAGCGCCCGCATGGCTCGCGGGTCGCTCACGCGCCGGTTGCCGGTTCCGTCAGTCATGACGCCAGGCTAGACCTACAAGACACGATGTACAAGGAGTCTTGTATTTATCGCGTCGGCTCCGGCGTGTGGCGGTACAGGTCGCGCAGCAGGCACACCTCGGACAGGTGGTGGATCACCTCCCGGTTGATGTGCAGCACGAGCGTGGCCATCGGGACATCGGCGAACGGCCCCTCCGCCGGGCCGCAGGGGCGGGCCAGGCCCTCCTCGCCGAGCGCCTCGACCCCCGCCGTCCAGGCGGCGTACTCCTCGTCGAGTTGGGCCAGCGCGCCGGCCGCGGTCGGGGAGTAGGGGAACGAGGCGTAGTCGGCGGGCGCGCGGCCGAAGTGCGACGCGTTGCGCATGGCCAGCACGCCGACGACGACGTGGGCGAGCCGCCAGGCGATGGTGGTGAACGGCGGCGGGTCCGGCTGCGGCATCGCGAAGTCGATCGCCGGGGTGCCGTCGTCGCCGCGCGGCCGCACGCTCCAGCAGCCGGGGACCGGCTCCCAGAGGTATTCGGCGTCGGTGAGCCCGGCGAGGCGATCGCGCAACTGGTACGTCCAGTGCCAGGTGAGCTGCTCGCGGAGCAGCGGGTTCCAGGTCAGATCGGTCATGCGCCTCAGCGTGCCACCGCCCTGGGACAGAAAACGGCCCGCTCAGCCCCGCCGCGCCGCCGTCCGGCCCTTGAGGCGGCGGCCCATCTCCCGGGCGATCTCCTTCTTCGCGTCCCGCTCGGCCAGCGCCTGGCGCTTGTCGTACGACCGGCGGCCCCGGGCCAGGCCCAGCTCCACCTTGGCCCAGCCGTCGGCGAAGTACATCGACAGCGGCACCAGCGTGACGCCGCCGTCGCGCAGCTTCTCCAGGATCCGGGCGATCTCCACCCGGTGCAGCAGCAGCTTGCGGGTGCGCCGGGGCGCGTGGTTGGTCCAGGTGCCGAAGCCGTACTCGGCGATGTGCAGGCCGTACAGCATGATCTCGCCGTCGCGCTCCTGGGCGAACGCGTCGACAAGCGACACCCGCCCCTCGCGCAGCGACTTGACCTCGGTGCCGGCCAGCACGATGCCCGCCTCGTACGTCTTGAGGATGTCGTAGTCGTGCCGCGCCTTCTTGTTCGAGGCGATCAGCTTGCGCCCGTTCTCCCTGGCCACGCGAGCAGGGTACCCGCAGGCGGCGGTTGCGGGCCGGTCGCCGGGCGCGTCGCGGCCACCCAGCCGGTGGTGATGAGCAGCAGCGCGGCGCAGTAGGTGACCATCACCAGCAGCCCTCGCCCAGGCAGGTCCACGCCGGCCGCGCCCACGCCGATGAGCAGGTCGGAGACGAGGAAGAGCGCCCCGCCCGCGGCGACAGGCGCCGACACCCCGGTCGCGGCGGCGGCCATCAGGCACAGGGCCAGGCTGTAGCCGAGCACCGGCAGCCGAAGCGGCCCGAGCATGCTCCAGAGCAGCGCGTTCGCGCCGGCCCAGGCGACCAGGTAACCGGCCCAGGCCACGACCGGCGCGCGCCGGTGCCGGATGAAGGCGGTGATGAACGCGATCTGGGTGACCAGGAAGAAGCCCATCCCGGCCAGGAACGCGGTGTCGCCCTCCACGAGGAGTGCGACGTCGCCTGCGGTGGCGGCGACCAGGCCGACCGCCACCGCGTCGACGCGGCGCCGGTGCGTCAAGAGGTACGCCAGCAGCACCGGCGCCAGCAGCGGCTTGGCCACCCACTGGAGCGCTGCCGAGTCGAGCGCGACGCCGACCAGTTCGACGGCCGCGACCAGCCCGAACAGGGGCAGCAGCCAGGAGCGCCTCATCGGGCCGGCTGCCAGCCGGGACGGCCGAACAGGTAGCCCAGCCGGTGCCGCCAGCAGTCGGCCCGGCGTACGTCGGACCAGATCGCGGTGAACTCGTGGGTGGCCACCCGAAGCGGGTTGTAGGTGCCGATGTTCTTGGTCAGGCCGTAGCGCGCGGTGGCCCGCTCCGGCTCGAACGTGCCGAACAGCCGGTCCCAGATGATCAGGATGCCGCCGTAGTTGCGGTCCAGGTACTCGGTGTTCGAGCCGTGGTGCACGCGGTGGTGCGACGGCGTGTTGAAGATCCACTCGATCGGCCGGGGCAGCACCCTGATCCGCTCGGTGTGCAGGAAGAACTGGTACAGCAGGCTGACCGACTGCTGGAGGAAGATCATCCACGGCGGGATGCCGAGCAGCGCCAGCGCCAGCCAGAACGGCAGCGAGGTCATCGGCGTCCAGCTCTGCCGCAACGCGGTCGAGAAGTTGTAGTAGACGCTGGAGTGGTGCACGACGTGGCTGGCCCAGAGCACGCGTACCTCGTGGTGCGAGCGGTGGAACCAGTAGTAGGCCAGGTCGTCGGCGAAGAACAGGATCACCCAGGTCCACCAGTCGCCGGGGGACAGGTGCACCGGCGCCACGGTCCACAGCGCGGCGAACGCACCGACGGTGAGCAGCTTCCACGGGAAGCCGATGATCTGGCTGCCCAGCCCCATCGACAGGCTGGTGGTGGTGTCGCGCAGCTCGTAGCCGCGTTCGTCGTCGTCGGGCAGGAAGCGGTAGGAGACCGCCTCGATGACGATCAGGAGCAGGAACGCCGGGACGGCGTACAGCACGGCGGGGATCATGCGCGCGCTTCCCTTCCGGGGACGGGGGTGGTGGGGGTGGTGACCGGCGCGGTCAGCAGCTCCCGGGCGTGCCGGGCCGCCGCCGCACCCTGACCGGAGGCGATCGACGCGGCGAGACGGCGGTGCCCGGCCACGTCGAGCAGTTCGGCCGCTCGGGCGTCCGGGGGGACGTCACCGACCGCGAACGTGCCGGCCACCAGGCTGTTGAAGGCGAGCTGGTAGGCGGTGTTGCCGCTGCCGCGCACGATCAGCCGCCAGACGGCGATGTTCGCCTCGTTCATCAGGTCCAGGTCGGGGGCCAGGTCGCCGTACTCCTCGGCGGCCCGGACCAGGGCGGCGACGACCGCCGCGTCCGCGCGCTCGGCGCAGAGCCGGGCCGCGTCGATCCCGACGCACGCCCGCATCTCCAGCATGTCGCGCACCAGCGTCTCGACCGGGAGTACGTCGCCGGAGCGGGCCAGGGACAGCGCGAGGTCCAGTCCGGCGTGGACCCGCCAGTCCAGCACCCGGGTCGCGTCGCCCTGGCTGACCCGGACCAGGCCGAGTTGTTGCAGGCGGCGCAGCGCCTCCCGGACGGCGTGCCGGTTGACCGCGAACGCCCCGGCCAGCTCCCGCTCGCCGGGCAGCGTCTCGTCCGGCGCGTAGCGACCGGACACGATCGCGTCGCGCAGCCGCCCGAAGACGTGGTCGGAGACCGAGACACGGGGAGCGGGATCGAAGGTCATGTGCAGCAGTGTGGCCCCGAACACATCAACCCGTCAACTGGTTGTACCAGTCGATTTCGAGGACGGCCGGTGCGTGCCTCCTTGGTCACCCCTCGTATCCTTTGCGCCGTAGGCCCGCCAGAGGGAAGGGAGTCGGTGTGAGCGACCGGGTCGAGACGTTGGAGTTCCAGGCCGAAGCTCGTCAGCTGTTGCAGCTGATGGTGCACTCGATCTACTCGAACAAGGACGTCTTCCTGCGCGAACTGATCTCGAACGCGTCCGACGCGCTGGACAAGCTGCGGCTGGAGTCGCTCGTCGACAAGGAGCTGCCGGCCGACACGTCCGACCTGCACATCGAGATCGAGGTCGATAAGGACGCCCGTACGCTCACCGTGCGGGACAACGGCATCGGCATGACCCGCGACGAGGTGGTCGGCCTGATCGGCACGATCGCCAAGTCGGGCACCGCCGAGCTGCTGCGCAAGCTGCGCGAGTCCGCCGACGCCGCCGCGTCCCAGGAGCTGATCGGCCAGTTCGGCGTCGGCTTCTACGCCACGTTCATGGTGGCCGACAAGGTGACGCTGCTGACCCGCCGCGCCGGGCAGTCAGGCGGAACCCGCTGGGAGTCCGCGGGCGAGGGCACGTACTCGATCGAGGAGGTCGAGGGCGCCCCGCAGGGCACCTCGGTCACGCTGCACCTCAAGCCGGTCGACACCGAGGACAACCTGCACGACTACACCGCCGAGTGGACGATCCGCGAGATCGTCAAGCGGTACTCCGACTTCATCTCGTGGCCGATCCGGATGACTGTCGACAAGCCCGGCGAGGACGGCGCGACCACCCGCGAGGAACAGACGCTCAACTCGATGAAGGCGCTCTGGGCGCGCTCGCGGGACGAGGTCGACGAGGCCGAGTACAAGGAGTTCTACCGGCACGTAGCGCACGACTGGGCCGACCCGCTCGAGACGATCCACATGCGCGGCGAGGGCACCTTCGAGTACGAGGCGCTGCTGTTCCTGCCCTCGCACGCCCCGCTCGACCTGTTCTCCCCGCAGGGCCGCCGCGGTGTGCAGCTCTACGTCAAGCGCGTGTTCATCATGGACGACTGCGACGCGCTGATGCCCAACTACCTGCGCTTCGTCAAGGGCGTGGTGGACGCGCACGACCTGTCGCTGAACATCTCCCGGGAGATCCTCCAGCAGGACCGGCAGATCCGCGCGGTGCGCCGCCGGCTGGTCAAGAAGGTGCTCGCCACGCTCAAGGACATGTCCGCCGAGTCGTACCGCACGTTCTGGACCGAGTTCGGCGCGGTGGTCAAGGAGGGTCTGCTGGAGGACCCGGACAACACCGAGACGCTGCTGGAGCTGGTCCGGGCCGCCAGCACCCATGACCCGGCCGAGCCGACCACGCTGCGCGACTACGTGGAGCGGATGAAGGACGGCCAGAGCGAGATCTACTACGCCACCGGCGAGAACCGGGCCACCATCGAGAACTCGCCGCACCTGGAGGCGTTCCGCGCCAAGGGCTACGAGGTGCTGATCCTCACCGACCCGGTGGACGAGGTGTGGGTCGAGCGCGTCGGCGCGTACGACGGGAAGACCCTGCGCTCGGTCGCCAAGGGGCAGGTGGACCTGGAGACCGAGGAGGAGAAGGAGAAGGCCGAGGCCGAGCGGCAGGAGTACGCCGACCTGCTCACGTTCCTCGGCGGCGCGCTGGCCGACAGCGTCAAGGAGGTGCGGCTGTCCACCCGGCTGACCACCTCGCCGGCCTGCGTGGTGGGCGACGCGCACGACATGACGCCGACGCTGGAGAAGATGTACCGGGCGATGGGCCAGGAGGTGCCGCAGGTCAAGCGGATCCTGGAGCTGAACCCGGCCCACCCGCTGGTCACCGGGCTGCGCAAGGCGCACGGCGAGGGCGGCGACACGGCCGCGCTGACCGAGACCGCCGAGCTGCTGTACGGCATGGCGTTGCTGGCCGAGGGCGGCGAGCTGGCCGACCCGGCCCGGTTCACCCGCATCCTCGCCGACCGCCTGGCCCGCGGCCTGTAGCCCCACCCCGACCCGGTTCGCCCGACCAACCCCGGCGGGCCGGCGTGATCGACTCCATGACGCCGAGGTGGCGGTATCGGCATGCCTCCGATACCGCCACCTCGCCGAGCCGGTGTCGACCCCGCTCGGAAAGTCGATGGTCGGGCGGGTGTCGGGTCAGCTGATGATCCACTTCAGCTCGCCGAAGTGGTGGTATCGGACGAGCTCTGACCCCGCCATTTCGCCGTACTGGTGATGATCACGGTGGGTATCCCAGACTGGGGAAGATCGATCCCACCTGGAGGGATGCCCGGGGCGGTGAGGGCTTCCGCCCGCATCGGCAGGGCTGCCCCGGTGCACAGGTGTGGGTCGGGGTGGATGGCGGAGCGCCGCTGTTGATCGACTGTGCCCGGGCGGTAGTCGTGGCAGCCGCTTGATCGACACCACTGCGCCGAAGTGGCGGCATCCCACGGGCTCTGACCCGGCCACCTCGGCGAGCTGGTGTCGATGACGCTGGGGTGTCCCAAAGTGGGGGAGGCTGGTCCCAGATGGAGGGACCTCGGGCGGTAGTTGTGGCAGCGGAACTGTCTTGCCGAGGTGGCGCCGCCACCTCGGCGACGACGGGTCGGCTCAGGGGAGCGCTGGGTAGAGCGCGGCCACTCCGCCGGACAGTCCGGCCTGGACCCGGCGGGCGATATCGTCGGCCAGGATCTCGTAGCTGTCGGACTCGATGCCGTCGGCGGCGAGCCGGGCGACGTCGGCCGGGTGCGCCTTCGGGCCGGGGACGGCGGCGGCCATCTCGGTGTCCATGTAGCCCACGTGCAGGCCGGCGACGCGGACGCCCCGGCCGGCCAGCTCCAGGCGCAGGGCGTTCGTCATCGACCACTCGGCGGCCTTGGCCGCGCCGTACGCGCCGACGCCGGGGAACGTGAACCAGGACAGCGCGGACAGCACGTTCAGGATCGTGCCGCCGCCGTTCGCGGCGATCCGGGGCGCGAACGCCCGTACCACCGACAGTGTGCCGAGGTAGTGCGTCTCCAGCTCCAGCCGGATCTTGTCGAGGTCGCCGTCGAGCAGGTCGGTGCCGGTGCTCACGCCCGCGTTGTTGACGAGCAGCGTCACGTCACCGGCCCGCTCCGCGGCGGCGGCGACCGACGCGGGGTCGGTGACGTCCAGGCGCACCGGGGTAACGCCGGGCAGGTCCACGGTGTCCGGGTTGCGGGCGGCGGCCCAGACGGTGGCGCCGCGCGCGGCGAGTTCGGCGGCCAGGTGCCGGCCGAAGCCGCGGTTGGCGCCGGTGACCAGGGCGGTGCTTCCAGCGATCTTCATGTGTCGCTCCGAGGTGTGGTGAGGGAGGGAGTCAGGCGGACAGCAGGCCCGGACCGGGCAGGACGGCGAGCTCACCGGGCGGTACGTCGTGCCCGGCGTCGCAGCGCAGCCGGGCGTGCACCGGGGCGCCACACTCGTCGTGGGCCACCCGGACCGCCGGGCCCGCCTCGTCGGCGGCGTACGTGTCGCCCCACTGCCGCAGCGCGACCAGCACCGGGATCAGGTCGCTGCCCTTGGCGGTGAGCACGTACTCGTCGCGGGTGCGCTGCCCGGGCTCGCGGTAGGGACGCCGGTCGAGCAGCCCGTCGGCGACGAGCTGCTTGAGGCGAGCGGCGGCCACCGGCTCGCTGACGCCGACCCGCCGGGCGAAGTCGTCGAAGCGGCGGGTGCCGAACGACGCCTCCCGCAGCAGGAGCAGCGTGGTGCGGTTGCCGACCACCTCCAGCGCCCGGGCGATCGAGCAGTTGGCGGTGGACCAGGAGTCACGCTGCGCGAGGAGGTCCGTCATGGCGTCGACGGTACCCACCTGACTTAGGAAAGCAAAAGCCAGCTACCTCACAGCTGGCCGGGGAAGAATCCGTGCCGGGCCAGCGGCTCGACGATCTGGTGCTCCTCGTACGACAGGTGCGACAGCAGCGTGTCGGTGAGCAGGTCCACCGCCTCCTGGAGTCCGGTGAAGTCGCCGGGCCGGCGGACCAGCTCCACGAGCGCCCGGTCGACGCTCTCCACCACGCCGTGGATCACCACGTGCTCCTCCTCCAGGCGGTCCAGCACCGCCGCCAGCCCGGCCTCGGAGCGGCGCAGGTGCGGGAAGATCGAGGCGTCCTCCAGCCCGTGGTGCTGGGTGACCATCGTGCAGTACGCCGCGCAGTACGCCCCGAGCGTCCAGTTGTTCTGCCGCATGGTCATCTCGTTCAGCGCGGCCCGCGCCCGGCCCGGCGTGACAGAGCCCTGCTTGACCTGTTCCAGCAGGTCGCGCACCTGGGCCAGCTCCTGGCGCAGGTGGTCGTGCACGTCCACCAGGTGCTGGCCGGCGGCCTGTCCACGGGCCGGGTAGACGTGCCCGGCCGGCGGCGGCGGGGCGCTCGGGCGGGTGGACTCGTCCCAGGGGCGGCGCGCGCTCAGGCGTACCCCCGGGTCGGGGGTGGGGGTGACGCCGAGCGTGCTCGGGCCGCCGGCGGAGGTCTGCTCGTCGGCGGCCGTGCGGGTTCCGCCGGCGGGCGCGGCGCGCTCGGCGGCGACCAGCTCCCGCACGGCGGGCGCGACCTCCTGGCCGAAGATCTGGATCGCGCGCGGCTCGTCGCTGCCGAGGATGAACGTGGTGATGCCGTGCTCCAGGGTGAGCCCGGCCAGCTCCTCCACCCACTGCTCCGGCGGCCCGGCCAGGAAACCGGCCGACGAGCGGGCGAACGTGCCGGTCACGTTGAGCATGCGGCGGATCGCGGCCGGGTCGCGTCCCGCGGCCGCCGCGCCCTCGTCGACCAGCGCGTTGAGGGCGGGCAGCTCGTCGGGGCCCTTCGGCAGGTACGACAGGGACGGCAGCCAGCCGTCCGCGGCGCGGCCGACCAGGCGCAGCATGCGCGGCTTGTACGCGCCGACCCAGATGCCCACCGGGTGCGCGGGCGCCGGGCCACGCTTGGCGCCGACCACCCGGTAGTGCTCGCCGTCGACGCGGATCATGCCGCGACGGTCGGTGTCCCAGACCTCGCGGATCACCCGGATCGCCTCGTCGAGGGCCTCGACGGCGGCGCCGGGGGACAGGCGTCGCCCGCCGGCCGCCTCGATCGCGTCCCAGAACGCGCCCGCGCCGAGCCCGAGCTCGACCCGGCCGCCGGTGAGCAGGTCCAGGCTGGCGACGCTGCGGGCCAGCACCACCGGCTGGCGCAACGGCAGGTTGAGGACGTTTCCGGCCAGGCGGACACGTTCGGTCGCGGCGGCCACGTAGGACATCAGCGTCCAGGTGTCCAGGAAGCCCGGCTGGTAGGGGTGGTCCTGGAACGTGACCAGGTCCAGCCCGACCTGCTCGCAGAGCCGGGCCAGCGCCACCACCTGGTCGGGCTGCGCGGCGGCGGGGGTGATGAAGCCGCCGAAGGTCAGCTCGTGTCCGTGATCGGTCATCCGTCAAGCCCTCCCGTGATCTTGCCTGGCCCTGCCACCGTAGCGCCGCCGCCGGTCGCCCGGCCGGGTGAAGAGCGTCACAAGAAGTGGACGATCGTCGCAAATCGCTCCTAGCGTCGGTTTCGTTCGCAGACGCGGACACCGAGTGCCGGAAACGCCAAATCCCGCCGCCGGCCCCGGTAACCGAACCTCGTGCGGGAGCGGGGGAACCACACGTTCCACGGTGCATCGTCACCTCGGGGTGAAGCCGCCACCGGCGGCCGGGCTCCTCGGCCCGAACCCGACAGCTCACCTCGTCGGCGTGGAGGAATCCACATGGCAACTGAATACTCAGCCCGAAGCCGCCGTACCGCTCTCGGGGCGGTCCTGGCCGGCGCCGCCGTCGGCGCCGCGACCCTCTTCGGCCCGGCCGCTCCGGCCAGCGCGGGCGTCAACTGGGACGCGGTCGCGCGCTGCGAGTCCGGCGGCAACTGGAAGATCAACACCGGTAACGGCTACTACGGCGGGCTCCAGTTCTCCCGCGCCACCTGGAACGGCTACGGCGGCCAGAAGTACGCCGCGCGCGCCGACCTGGCCAGCCGGTCCGAGCAGATCGCCGTGGCGGAGAAGGTGCTGCGCGGCCAGGGCATCGGCGCGTGGCCGGTCTGCGGCAAGAAGGGCGGCTCGGCGAGCGCGGCGACCCGGTCCGAGCGGGCGACCACGAAGGCGGCACCGAAGAAGGCGGCGCCGAAGCGGGCCGCCGCGACGAAGGCCGCGCCGGAACGCGCCACGACGAAGGCGGTGCCGCGGCCGTCCTCCGCTGCCGGGACGTACGTGGTCCGGCGCGGGGACACGCTGTCGGAGATCGCCGTGGCGCAGCGCGTCGACGGCGGCTGGCGTGCCCTGCACGAGCGCAACCGGGCAGTGGTCGGCGACGACCCGGGCCTGATCTTCCCCGGTCAGCAGCTGCGCCTGCGCTGACCTCGTCCGAGCGCCCGGCCGGTTCGCCCCGGCCGGGCGCTCGGCCGTCCGCGACACGCCGCGTGGCCGGTGTCCGGCCTGCTCGCGGGGCCGGGACGCGACCCGGACCGGCCGGTGACCGCGATTCGTCGGAGCCGGTTGCTAGGGTCACGCATGCTCGGCTAAGACGTGAAGAAAGCGCGGATATGACCAACGACCCGTTCTCGGCGGCCGCGAGCATCGACGAGCTGCTGACCCGCACGCAGCAGGCGCTCACCGCGATGCGCTCCCGGGCCTCGGCGCATGCCGACGGCGAGCCGGGTGAGCTGCTGTTCGCCGAGGGCACCGCAGCCGGCGGCCGGGTTCGCGCGGTCGCCGTCCAGGGTGGCCGGCTCGAGTCCGTGACGATCGACCCGGAGCTGGCCGGCGAGCCCCTCGACGTCCTCTGCGGACACCTCATCACCGCCGCCAACGCCGCGCTGTCCGAGCTGGACGACCGGGTCAGCGCGTCGGCCCGGGCCGACGCCGACGCGCTCGCCGCCCGCCTCGGCAACATGGGCGACCAGGCCGAGCTGTTCGGCCGCGCGATGCACGAGGCGGCCGCGCGGATCCACCGCGACCGCGGTGCCGGGTCCCGGGCCGGGCGCGCGGTCTGACCCGACCGCACACGCCCCGGCACGACGAGGCGGCCGGCCGCCGGGAGGACGACGACCGGCCGCGCTACGCCACTGTCAGCTCAGGGTGACCGCGGTGTCGTCGACGACGAAGGACGTCTGCAACGAGCTGTCCTCCACGCCGGTGAACGAGATGGTCACCGTGGTGCCCGCCAGCGAAGAGATGTCGAAGGACCGCTGCACGTAGCCGGTGGCCTTGTTCAGGTTGGAGTAGGTGGCCAGCGTGGTGCTGCCCGCCTTGACGGTGAGCTTGTCGTACGCGGTGCTGGTGGTCGACTCCGCGCTGTCGATGTGCAGCCAGAAGCTCAACGTCGCCCGGCATCCGGCCGGGATCGTCACCGACTGACTGAGCGTGTCGGTGTGCGACGAGCCGTACCCGTCCAGCCACGCCTTGTACGAGCCGCCGTGCGCGGCCTGGCCGCTGTCGGTGGTGATGACGCCGGACGAGGCGCTCCAGTTCACGTTGCCCGACTCGAAGCCCGGGTTGGCGAGCTTGTTGCCGGAGCAGCCGCCCGACGGCGGGGTGGTCGTGGTGCTCGGCGTGGGCGTCGGGGTGCCGCCGGCACAGGTCGGGTCGCCGGACTGGGCCGGCACGCTCACCGCGTCCCAGGCCGCCTTGACCGTGTTGAACTCCGCGCAGCTGCCCGGGTAGAGGTTCTTCGCCGCCTGCAGCGTCCAGGTGCGGTACTTCAGGTACGACGAGGACGACGTCTTCAGCAGCATGCCGTTGTACATGATCTTCATGGCCTTCTGGATGCCCAGGCCGGTCACGCTGCTGCCGTTGCAGGTCGAGCTGGACGGCTGCCCGTTGGTCGGGCTGCTGCCGTTGGCGAGCAGGTAGAACCAGTGGTTGCCCGGGCCGGCCGCGGCGTGCACCTCGGTCGACGGGATGCTGCTGGAGTAGCAGTTCGGGTCGCCGAGCGCGGACGGGTTGTACATGTTGCGGATCGGGCCGGAGCCGACCAGGTTGATCTTCTCGCCGACCAGGAAGTCCGGCGCGTCGTAGCTGGACGGCTCGTTGGCGAACCACTCGGTGGCCGCGCCGAACGTGTCAGCCACGAACTCCTGCGTGCCGCCGCCGGAGATGCCGCCGGGGGTGTTGTCGTCGATGCCGTGGCCGATCTCGTGCGCCACCACGTCCAGCGAGCCGATCCACTGGCCGGCGGTGTTCTTGCCGATCTGCACCTGGCTGCCGTCGTAGTAGGCGTTCTGGTCGTTGAGGCCCACCCGGATCGGCCAGTAGCCGCCGTTGCCGTTGGCGCCGTTGCGGCCCAGCCACTGGGCGAGCATCTTGTGCTCGGTCTGCGCGGAGAACAACGCGTCCACGCAGCCGGTCTCCTTGTTGGTGGCGGTGCCGTTGCCCCACACGTCGTCGGAGCCGCTGAACGTGGTGTTGTTCGCCGCGTCCTGGCAGCTCAGGTTGGTGACGGTCGGGTCCTTCATGGTGTACGTGGAGCCCGACTGGGTGGTGTTGAGGGTGAGCGGGCTGGGCCCGTTCCAGGCGCCGGTGCCGGTGCCGCGCACGACGTGCTCCTGCTTGCGCAGGACCGCGCCGGTGCGGGCGTCGACGTCGACGGTGAGGCGGCTGGGGCCGTCCGCGCCGGTGCCGCGCACAGTGCTCTCCCAGGCCAGCGCCGGTGCGGCGCCTAGCGTGTAGACCACGAGCGTGGTGCCCTCGACCGCGTCGACGGTCTTGAGCTGTGCGCGCGCCGTCCTCGCGGCGGCGGCCGGGGTCAGCGCGGGCGTGGTGGCGAGGGCGCCGATGGGCCGCTGCTGGGCGACCGAGGCGTACTTCAGGTTGCCGGCCGAGTCCGTGGCGAGCACGAAGTCGCCGCCGACCACCGGAAGGCCCTTGTGGGTGCGCTCGTAGGGCACGTACTGGGTGCCCTCGGAGGAGATGACCGGCTTCTGGACGAACGCGTCGTCGGAGCCGGCCTGCAGGTAGGCGGGGCGGTTCGCGACCAGGGCGCGGGCGGAGTCGGCGGCGGTCGCGCGGGCCTGCGCCGGGTTCGGGGCGGCGGGCCCGGGTGGCGCGGCCTGCACGGCGGCGGCGGTTCCTGCGGCGAGCAGGCCGGCCGCGGCCGCGCCGGTGAGCGCGGCGAGGCGAGGTGAGAGTTTCACGGGGGTTTGCTCCTGTTCTACAGGTGCGCCGCACGGAGCCCGGTGGGGACGGGCGGCGCGGTGGTGCGAGGCAGGGTGACGGCCGGTCACCGGAGCTGCCGGCGTGGCTCCGGGTCGACAGATCGACCGTCGCGATTCGCCGGGGGTCGGCGGCTCGCTGGTGCACAATCACACGCCGTGCGAGGCCGGAGCAATAAGTGACCTGGGCAACGACTGACAGTCGGGCGTGTCGCCGCGCGCGTCGATTCAGGCAACCATGATCTTCAATAGGCCCTGATCAGGGCGAATATCGCCGACGGTGGATGGGTGCCGGTGCAAATTGCGGACGTTGCCGCTGTGTGCGAATGGCGCGCATAGACGCGAGGCCGCCGCCCTGCGCCCGGGCGGGTCAGCGCGGGCCGCGGGTCCGCGTCGGCGACACGGTGGGCAGCGGTGGCAGCGACGGCGTCGATGTCGGCCGCGAGGTCGGCCGCCCGGTCGGATCCGGGCTCGGGCTCGACGAGGACGGGCTGGGGCTCGGCGACTCCGACGGTGTCGGCGCGGCGGTGGTCGGCGGCGGCGCCGACCGCGTCGGCTCCGGGGTCTCGCCGGGGAACGCCGGCTGACCGAAGCGGTACTTGTCCGGGTCGAGCTTCATCGCCGCGGTGGCCCGGGTCATGAACTGCCGCCAGATCGGCGCGGCACCGGTCGAGCCGTACACCTCGTAGCTGCCGCCCCTGGTCCGCAGCGGCTTGCCGTCGGTGGTGCCCAGCCAGACGGCCGAGGCGAGCGCGCCGGTCCAGCCCACCATCCAGGTGTGCACGTTCTGCGTGGTGCTCTGCCCGGCCTGCCAGGTGCCGGTCTTGCCGGCGGAGTCCCAGCCGTTGCCCAGCTCGGCGGACCGCACCCGGCGCAGCGTCCAGTCGAGCTGGTCGATCGCCTCCCGGTCCAGGCCCAGATCCGTCGTACGGAGCTGCTCGGTCCACACGTCCTCGTCGTCCTTGCCGACCGACCGGACGAAGTGCGCGTCGGCACGCTTGCCGCCTGCGGCGAACGTGGCCATGCCGTTCGCGTGGTCCTGCACGGTGATGCCGTACTGCCCGATCCCGACCTCGGTGGAGAACCGCTTCGCCACCTCGTCGGCCGGGTCGCTGCGCAGGTCGACGCGCTGCGGCCGGGGATTGCCCCGGACCGTCTCCCACATCGACTCCACGCCCGCCTGCCGGGCCATCTCGATCACCTTGTCGGTGCCCAGCTTCTCGGTCAGCTCGAAGTAGGTCACGTTCAGCGAGGCGACGGTCGCCTCCCAGAGCGCGCAGTCCGGCTGGCAGGGCGCACGCTCGGCGTTGCGGATCGGCCCCGCCGCGCTGCCCTTGGTGCGCCCCGAGGCGGGGAACTCCTTGGTGTCCGGCGAGTCGAACCGCTGCTTCACCGAGATCCCGTCGCGGACGGCCGCCGCCAGGTCGTACACCTTGAACGACGACCCCGGCGGATGCTGGCCGAACCCGCGGGTCTCGCCGTTCTCGTCGTAGTACCACCCCGCGTAGTCCGCGCCCGAGCCCTTGTCGCCGCCGTAGTAGCCGAGCACCCGGCCGGTGCCCGGCTCCACCGCCACCAGCGCCGCCTGCCAGTTGCGCGGCTGGCCGCGTACCGCCTGCGGCGCGGTGTCGCGGCGGATGTCCGCCGCCGCCTCGGCCGCGTCCTGCACCCGCTTGTCGATGGTGGTGACGATCCGGTAGCCGCCGTCGCGGATCACCTCGTCGGGCTTGCCGCGGAACGGCTCGGTCTCGCGCAGCTCGGCGAGCACGTGGTTGACCACCAGGCCGGTCGGCCGGTCCAGGTCGGACCGGCCCGCGTCCTTGTCGATCGGCCGGACCGTGTCCGGGTACGCGAGATCCGCCGCCTGCTGCGGCGTCAGGTAGCCGAGCTTGACCATGCCGTCGCGGATGTAGTTCCACCTGTCGATCGAGTTCTGCCGGGCCAGCGCGTTGCGGCGCGGGTCGTAGCCGGGCGAGCCCTCCGGGTCGGCCGGGTCCGCCTCCGGCTGCTTCACCATCGCACAGAGCACCATCGCCTCGGCCGGCGTGAGCTGCCGCGCGGCGGGCGCGTCCCGGCGTACCGTTTTGCCGAAGTACGTCTGCGCGGCCGCCTCGATGCCGTACGCGCCCCGCCCGAACGGCACCGTGTTCAGGTAGAAACCGAGGATCTCCTCCTTGGAGTACGCGTCGTCGAGCTTCCACGCGATCACCGCCTCGCGCAGCTTGCGGGAGTAGGTGACCCCGCGCAGGTCCGCGGCGATGCGCGCGTACTGCTGGGTGAGGGTGGACGCGCCCTGCCGCTGCCCGCCGCTGATGTTGGCCCAGGCCGCCCGCAGCACACCCTTGACGTCGATGCCCTGGTTCGTCCAGAACGTGCGGTCCTCGGCCGCCACGATCGCCTGCTTGGCCGAGTCGTTCATCTCGTCGTACGGCACGATGGTGCGGTTCTGCGCGCCCAGCTTGGCCATCGGCGTGCGGCCGTCGGCGTAGTAGACGGTGGTGGACTCGGGCAGCTTCAGGTCGCTGGGCGTCGGCACGCTGTCGAAGTAGTAGCCGCCGGCGACCAGCCCGCAGCCGGCCAGCAGCGTGCAGACCGCGAGGACGACGAGCAGACGCCGCCGCTTGCGTTTCGGGCGCACCGGTGCCGCGCCGCCCGGTGCCGCTGTGGATCCGCTGTTCCGCATGCGTTACCTCCGACTGCTCGGCTGAGTCGTGCCCGGCTCGCAGGCTAACCGAGCAGCGCCGACGGCACCGGCCGAAGAACCCGCATGGTGTGGCGTGCTCCGGGCCGGGGCGCACGGGCGCCGCCCCGGCCCGGAGGGCTCACCCGGTCAGCGCGCCGCCCGTCCGGCGGCGCGGCCGTCGCGTTCCCGGCGGGCGGCCCGGCGGGTCCGCCACCTGTCGTTGCCGCCGGCGTGGAACGGCGCCGACCGCCACAAGGACCGCACCGGCGTGCCGTCGGGGGCGGCGAACGTCTCCCGCTCGGCGTAGCCGTGCCGCCGCAGCAGCTCCTCCGTCTGCTCACCGGCGCACGGATGCGCGTACGTGGGCAGGCTCAACGTGTCCATCCGGCGCTGCGCCGAGGACAGCGCCTGCGTCGCGCCGCCCCGGGGCGCGGCCAGCAGCGCCAGATGGTTGTGCGGCTCGGCCGGACGGCGTGCCGCCAGCTCCGCGCCGAGGCGGCGGAACCGGTCCTCGTCCGGCCCGGCGGCGCCGGCGAGCCGGTCGGCGTACCGGTGGGGGGCGGGGATCGGGCGGTAGCGGTGGAACCACACGGTGGCGGCGCTGCCGTCGGGCAGCAGGAACGCGTCGCCGAACAGCAACGCGTGTTCGGTCCAGATCCGCGCCACGGCGGCGAGGACCGGCAGGCGGCGGGAGGTGTCGGGGACGAGCCAGGCGGCCAGCGCGGTGGGCGCGAGGGCCTCGGCGACGAGATCGGCGATGCGGCCGATGTCGCACCACCGGGCGCGGACGACGGGCAGGGCTGTGCTCATGAACGAACTCCTGTTGTCCAGGCGTGATCGGGTCGGTTGCGGGCGCCGGACGACGGCGCCGCCGCGGCATGCGGCAGACGGGCGGGACACGCCCGTGCTCCGGATCGGAGGTGGTGCCTGTGGGGTCCGCTCAGGCGGGTCTGGTGCCGGGGCGCGACGTACGCGACGGCGGCAGCGGATCGGCCGTCGGCCGCGCGTAACGGTGGGCCAGGGTCGGCAGCCGCCAGCGGTTCGTGTCCGCGTCGGCCGCCTCGCTGTGCACCGCGCCGCCGCCGTGGCTCAGGCCGTGCGGTGGCAGCGGTACGGCGGGCGTGGTCGTGACGTGCACCGCCGGGCCGACAGCCGCCGGTGCCCGGCTCTGTGCCGGGTCGGCCCACCGGGTGCCGACGACGGTCAGGGTGCGCGCCGCCGGGGCGGCGAGGACCGGACCGCCGAGGCGGGACGGTCTGTCGTGCGCACGCTCGGCGGCGGGCGCGGGCGTCGCGGCCGGGTCGGCCGGATGAACGGGCTCGGCCGGTGGGCCCGGCTCGACCGGCCCGGGCTCGCCGGGTGCCGGAGGCGATCCGGGGTCCGGCGCGGACGGCGGGTCGAGCAGATCGGTCACCGGGCTGAGCGGGTCGAGCACCGGTGCCAGCGGGTCGAGTACCGGTTCCAGGCCCCGCCAGACCGGGCCGAGGATCGGGCGCAGCGGCTCCACGACCGGCGACAGCAGGTCCGCCACCGGGTCGAGCACGCCTGCCTGCACCGGATCGGTGACCGGGCTCAGGCCCTCGGCGACCGGCGCGAGCACGCGGTCGCGTACCGGCGTCACCACCGCCTCGACCACCCGGCCGGTGACCGGGGTCGCGGGGGCCGGCGGCGCCTTCGGCCGACCGGTGCCGGACGCGGGCGTGCCGGACGCGGGTGTGTCCGGCTTCGGCGTGGTCGCGTCGGGTGCGGGCGCAGGTGCGGACGCGGCTGGCGTCGCCGGTTCCGCCGTGGCGCCGCCGGAACCGGCGGTGGGCGCCTCGCCGGGTTCGGACGTGGGCAGGCCGAGCACCGTCCCGAGCGTGTGGGTGAGCACCCCGACGGTGGCGGTGAGCGGGCCGGACGGACGTTCGGCGGCGTGGGCGGCCGAGCCGAAGGCGGCCTCGTGGGCGCCCCAGACCACTGCCACGCCGCCGAGCAGCAGACCGAGGCGCAGCGTGCAGCGCGCCACCCGCCCGGCCTGTCCCGACATTCCACACCTTTCGCGCCCGCACCCGGCGGCACGGATCGACGTCCCGCACTGTACCGAACGTGGCGGCCCGGGCACAGTACGCCGCCGACGGGTGTCGGGCGCGTCGCGCGCAGGCGTGGGATCCGCGGCGTCCGGGTACCAGCCGGGTCATGGACACGCGCACGGCCGAACGCCCGGACACCACCCCCGCACCCGCCGCGCCCCCGGCCGGTGTGGTCGCTGTCGTCGCCCACCGGAAGAAGACGTTCGGGGGAGGGCTCGACGAGCTGCGCTCCCGGCTCGTCGCCGCCGGGGTCGGGCGGCTGCTCTGGTACGAGGTGCCGAAGAGCCGGAAGGCACCCAGGCGGGTCCGCGCGGCATTGGACGAGGGCGCCGAGCTGGTGCTGGTATGGGGCGGCGACGGCATGGTGCAGCGGTGCGCCGACGCGCTCGCCGGCAGCGGCGTGCCGATGGGCATCCTGCCGGCCGGCACGGCCAACCTGTTCGCGGTGAACCTGGGCATCCCGGTCGACCTGCCGGAGGCGGTACGCATCGCGCTGCACGGCCGCCGGCGCGAGCTGGACCTGGGCCGGATCAACGGCGAGCACTTCGCGGTGATGGCCGGCGCCGGGTTCGACGGCGACCTGATCCGGGACGCCGACCGGCAGCTCAAGGGCCGGTTCGGCCGGATCGCGTACGTCTGGACCGGGCTGCGGCACGTGCGCGGCGAGTGCGTACGGACCCGGATCCGGGTCGACGGCGCCGACTGGTTCGACGACGAGGCGAGCTGCGTGCTGTTCGGCAACGTCGGCACCATCACCGGCGGCATCCCGGCCTTCGACGACGCCCGCCCGGACGACGGGGCGCTGGAGATCGGCGTGTCCACCGCCAGCGGCGCGGTGGACTGGGCGCGCACGCTGGGCCGGATGGCCGCCGGGCGCTCCGAGGAGTCGCCGTTCGTGCGGATCACCCGGGGTCGCAAGATCAGGGTGCGGTTCGACGCGCCGAAGACGTACGAGCTGGACGGCGGCGCCCGGGGCAAGGCGAAACGCCTCAAGGTCAAGGTGGTGCCGGGCGCGCTGACCGTGTGCTGTCCCGACCCGGCGGACTGACCGCGCCCGGGCCGGGGCAGGATGCCGGAATGCGCGACGACATCCGCGACTACCTGGCCGAAGTGGTCCGCCGCTCCCGGGACGTGCTCGGTGACGACCTGGTCGGCGCGTACGCCGCCGGGTCGGTCGGGCTGGGTGCGTACCAGCCGGGCCGCAGCGACGTGGACGTGGCGCTGGTGGCCGCCGGGCCGATGCCGGAGCCGGACAAGCGCCTGCTCGTGGACCGGCTGCGGCACGGGTCGCTGCCCTGCCCGGCACGCGGCCTGGAACTGGTCGTCTACCGCCGCGACGTGGCCGCCTCCGGCACCGCGGAGCCGGGCTTCGAGGTCGAGCTGAACACCGGCGCCACCATGCCGTTCCGCGCCACCTACGACCCGGCCGACCGGCCGGCCGCCGACGGGCGGTTCTGGTACGCGCTGGACCGCAGCATCCTGCGCCAGTCCGGCCTGACGCTGCTCGGCCCGCCCGCCGCCGACGTGTTCGCCGACCCGTCCCCGCCGGCGCTGCGGGCACTGCTTGCCGACGCGCTGCGCTGGTGGCTGGCGCTGCCCACGCCATCCGGCGACGAACCCGCCCCCGGCGCGGAGGACGCGGTGCTCGGCGCCTGCCGGGCGCTGGTGCGCATCCGCGACGGCGTCTGGCTGGGCAAGGTCGACGCCGGGCTCCGGGTCGCCGCCGACGACCCGGACGCCGCGCTGATCCGCGCCTCGATCGAGGCACGCGGCGGCGGCACGCCGCCGTCCGGCCCGGCCGCCCGCGCGTTCCAGCGGCGGGTGCTGGACCGGATCACCGCGCGGTGAGCCCCGCCGCGCGTGACTACTGTGAGCCGGGGGAGGTGCGGTGATCATGACGGAGCTGAGCGCGTCCACGCGGGCCGGACTGGAGTCGGTGCTGCCCGGTGGCGTGGCGACCCGGGCCGCGGACCGGCTGCGGATGGCCCACGACGCCTCGCACTACCTGCTGCACCCCGGCGCGGTGATCACGCCGGTCGACGCCGGTCAGGTGGCCGCGCTGCTGGCGTACGGCGCCCGCACCGGCACCCCGCTGACGTTCCGCTCCGGCGGTACCAGCCTCAGCGGCCAGGCGGTCACCGACCGGCTGCTCGTCGACGTGCGGCGGCACTTCCGCGACCTGACGGTCCTCGACGACGGGCGGCGGGTACGGGTGCAGCCCGGGGTGGTACTGCGGCAGGTGAACGCGCGCCTCGCGCCGTACGGCCGCAAGCTCGGCCCCGACCCGGCCAGCGAGTCCGCGTGCACGGTCGGCGGCGTGGTCGCCAACAACTCCAGCGGCATGACCTGCGGGACCGAGTTCAACACGTACCGGACGCTGGAGTCGCTGGTCCTCGCGCTGCCCAGCGGCACCGTGCTGGACACCGGCGCCCCGGACGCCGACGCCCGGCTGCGCGCCGCCGAACCGGCACTGCACGCCGGGCTGCTGCGGCTGCGCGACCGGGTACGCGGCAACCCCGACTCGGTGCGCCGCATCCGCGCCCAGTACGCCATGAAGAACACCATGGGGTACGGCGTGAACGCGTTCCTCGACCACGACGACCCGGCCGACCTGCTCACCCGGCTCGTGGTGGGCAGCGAGGGCACGCTCGCGTTCGTCGCCTCGGCGACGTTCCGGACCGTACCCGTGCACCGGCACGCCGCGACCGGCCTGCTGGTCTTCGACTCCCTGGGCGCGGCGATGGCCGCCATGCCGGCGCTGGTGGCCGCCGGCCCGGCGGCGATCGAACTGCTCGACGCCGCCGCCCTGCGGGTGGCCCAGCGCGACCCGAAGGCGGACGCCACGCTGCGCGGCCTGGCCGTGCGCGGGCACGCCGCGCTGCTCGCCGAGTGGCAGGAGTCCGACCCGGCGGCGCTCGCCGACCGGGTCGCCGGCGCCGAACCGGTGCTCGCCGGCCTGCCGCTGAGCGCACCGGCCCGGCTCAGCGGCGAGCCCGCTGCCCGCGCCGCGCTGTGGCACATCCGCAAGGGCCTGTACGCGGCCGTGGCCGGCGCCCGCCCGTCCGGCACCACGGCGCTGCTGGAGGACATCGCCGTCCCGGTCGAGGCGCTCGCCGGCACGTGCGCGTCGCTGGCCGAGCTGTTCGACCGGCACCGGTACGCCGACAGCGTCATCTTCGGCCACGCCAAGGACGGCAACCTGCACTTCATGCTCAACGAGCGGTTCGACGGCGGTGAGGCCCCGGCGCGCTACGCCGACTTCACCGAGGAGATGGTCGACCTGGTGCTCGGCCACGGCGGGACGCTCAAGGCCGAGCACGGCACCGGCCGGGTGATGGCCCCGTACGTGCGCCGCCAGTTCGGTGACGAGCTGTACGAGGTGATGCGCGAGCTGAAGAGGCTCTGCGACCCGGACGGTGTGCTGAACCCGGGCGTGCTGCTCAGCGACGACCCGGAGATCCACATGCGGCACCTCAAGACCGTGCCGACGGTGGAGGAGGAGGTGGACCGCTGCGTCGAGTGCGGCTACTGCGAGCCGGTCTGCCCCAGCCGCGACCTCACCACCACGCCCCGGCAGCGCATCGTGCTGCGCCGGGAGATCGCCGCCGCGCAGGCCGCCGGCGACACCGCGCTGGCCCGGGAACTGACCGACGCCTACGACTACGACGCGGTGCAGACCTGCGCCGTCGACGGCATGTGCGCCACCGCCTGCCCGGTGCTGATCAACACCGGTGACCTGGTGAAGCGGCTGCGCGCGCAGGAGCACGGCCGGGCGGCGGGGACCGCCTGGCGCGGCGCCGCCCGCCGCTGGGGCGCCACCACCCGGGGCATGGCCCGGGGACTCGACCTGGCCGGGGCGCTGCCACCCGCGCTGCCCGAGACCGCCACCCGGGCCGCCCGCGCGGTGCTCGGCGCCGACCGGGTACCGCGGTGGCAACGGGACCTGCCGCGCGGCGGCACCCCGCGCCGCCCGCACCGGGCCGACGACCCGGACGCGGTGTTCGTCCCGTCCTGCCTGGGCACCCTGTTCGCCCCGGAGCGGGGCGGCACCGGCGTGGCAGCCGCGCTGCTCACGCTCGCCGAGCGGGCCGGCGTACGGCTGCTCGTGCCCGACGGCATCGGTGACCTGTGCTGCGGCACCCCCTGGTCGTCGAAGGGACTCACCGAGGGCTACCGGGCGGTGCGCGACCGCGTACCGCCGGTGCTGCGCGCGGCCAGCCGGGACGGTGCGCTGCCGGTGGTCAGCGACGCCGCGTCCTGCACCGAGGGCTTCGAACGGCTGCTCGACGGCGCCGGGGACGTGCGGGTCGTGGACGCGGTCGCGTACACCGCCGGCACGCTGCTGCCCCGGCTGACGGTGCGCCGCCGGATCGGCTCGCTCGCGCTGCACCCGACCTGCTCGTCGGTCCGGCTCTGCCTGGACGACGCGCTGCTCACAGTGGCCCGCGCGGTCGCCGACGAGGTGGTGGTCCCGGAGGGCTGGCAGTGCTGCGGCTTCGCCGGGGACCGGGGGCTGCTGCATCCGGAGCTGACCGCGTCGGCCACCCGGGCCGAGGCCGCCGCCGTCACGGCACGCCCCTTCGACGGGTACGCCTCGGTGAACCGGACCTGCGAGATCGGGCTGGCGCGGGCCACCGGGCAGCCGTACCGGCACCTGCTGGAGTTGCTGGCCGAGGCCACCTCGCCGTAGCGACGTCCGCGGAGTGCCGGCTTTTCGCGTGATCAACACCAGTTCGGGCTGGTGGCGGGGTCCGGGTGGGTTGGATGGCACCACTTCCCCGTACTGGTGTTGACCTTGGCCTCGACCGGGTGCCGTTTGCTCGCGTGATCGACACCAGTCCGGGAGGTGGTCTGGTTCGCGCGGGGCCAACACCGCCACTTCCCCGCGGTGGCCTTGACCTTGGCCGTGGTCGAGTGGGTGCCGACTGCTCGCGTGATCGACGCCAGATCGGGGGAGTGGTGGGGTCCGGGCGGGGTGGACGCGGTCACCTCCCCGCAATGGTGTTGATCTTCGCGTGGCCGGGTGCGCCCTGGGGTTCATGATCGACACCAGTTCGGGGTGGTGGCGGGGTCCAGGTGGGTTGGATGGCACCACATCCCCGTAATGGTGTTGACCTTGGCCGGGCCGGGCGCGCGTGGTTGCGTGATCGACACCAGGTCGGGCGGGGCGGCTGGCTTCGTCCAAGGGATGCCGCCGCCGGTGGGGCGGTGTGCCGGTTGAGGGAGGCGTCGGTGATGAGGGGAGCGGGCGCCGTGAGCTGGGCGGGCGTACCGGGGTCTCGATTGCGGGCGGGGCGGGGGCGGCAGGGCTTACGGTGCGAGAGGGGAGTCCACGGGAGGGGTGACGCGGTGGCGGCCGGGATGTTGTCGGGACGGGTCGCTGTGGTCACCGGCGCGGCGCGGGGGATCGGCCGGGCCGCGGCGGTCGCGCTGGCCGAGGCGGGCGCGGACGTGGCCGGGATGGACATCGCGGGGCCGGTCAGCCCGATCCTGGACCTGCCGCCCGCCGGCCCGGAGGACCTGACCGAGACCGGCCGGCGGGTGACGGCGGCCGGTGCCCGCTGGTCCGCGCACGTGGCCGACCAGCGCGACATCGGCGCGGTACGCGCTGTGGCCGAGGCGGTGGAACGCGAACACGGCGGCGTGGACGTGTTGTTCGCCAACGCCGGTATCCAGGCGTTCGCGCCGCTGCTGGAGATGACCGACCGGCATTGGCACGACCAGATCGACGTCAACCTCACGGGCGCGGCGAACGTGCTGCGGGTCTTCGCGCCGCTGCTGGTACGCCGCGGCGGCGGCCGGATCGTGGTCACGTCGTCCACCCAGGGGCAGCACGGCACCACGAACGGGTCCGCGTACTCGGCGTCGAAGTGGGGGCTGATCGGGCTGGTCAAGTCCGCCGCGCTGGAACTCGGGCCGCACGGCGTGACGGTGAACGCGGTCATCCCGGGGCTGGTCGACACCGCGCTGACCCGGCATCGGGACCGGTACGTGCAGGCGCTGGTCGAGGCGGGGAAGCCGGCCTCCGGTGACCTCGCCGAGGTGGAACACGCCGCGATTCAGGCGCTGCGGTCGAAGACGCCGCTGGGCGTGCCGTGGGTGGAACCGGAGGACGTCGCGCCACTCGTCGTGTTCCTCGCCTCCGACGCCGCGCGGATGGTCAGCGGCACGTCGTTCGCCGCGACGGCGGGCGACAGCGCCCACGTGACCGCCTGACCTCGCCGGGCTGCCGCCGCCGGCGCCCCGGCCGCGAGGGCCGGGGCGCCGGAACCGTGGGTCAGGAGCCGTACGGCAGCGTGACCGTCGAGGCGTTGCCGACGCCGACGATCGTGGGTGCGCCACCGATGGCGTTCCACACCTCGACGCGTACCGTGCCGCCGGCCAGGTTGCCCAGCGTGCCGGTGGACGAGAGCAGGCCCTGGGTCTGCCGGTACCGCTCCGCACCCGGGATCGGGTCGGTGGCGAAGTACCTGTAGGTCTCCACCCGCTCGACGCTGCCGTTGCCGGTCAGGTCGTAGGAGACCCGGATCTGGACGCCGTTGCCGACCGCGGTGCCCGCGTCGACGGCCAGGTCGAAGGCGGTCGCCCCGCCGGTGTACGTGCCGGTCAGCCCGGTGGCGGTGAACACCTGCGGGTTGGTCGGCGTGCCGTCGGAGTTGCCGGTCGCCGCCGCCACGTTCACCGTGCCGGCGGTGCCTGCGGTGCCGTCCAGCCCGCCGCCGGACCGCAGGTACCGCACCGGCGTCAGCGGGCCGGCCGTACTCGTCGGGCTGGGGCTCGCGGAGGTCGGCGTGGGACTCGCGGTGGTCGGCGTGGGACTCGCGGTGGTCGCCGTCGGGGTCGGGGTGGGCGTCGTGGTCGGCGGGGGACCGGTCGGCACGGTGCCGCCGCCGGTGGCGTTGCCACCGCTCCACGTGTACGCCCCGGACGTCGCGGTCTTCCCGGCCGGCACCGCGAGCGTCGTGCCGTTGGAGAACGTGACGGTCAGCGGCCGGGCGGTGATGTTCGAGGCCACGTAGGTGCGGACGCCGTTCTTGACGAACACCTTCGCCAGCGGGTGGTTCGCCGTGACTGTGGTGTCCACGGTGCCGAGCGCGGCCAGGTTGCGGATCCAGTGGAACGTGTGTGCCTTGCTCTCGCCCTCCTCGCTGGTGAACCCGCTGTTGGCGCGGAAGTTGCGCAGCGCCTGCTCGCCGTCGCCGAGGGCCAGGAACTCCCAGACGATGTCCTGCCACACGGTCGGCGGGCCGCCCTTGTTGGTGACCAGCTCGGCGTAGTTGGCCTTGACGTACTCCGGGAAGTCACCCAGGTAGAGGTGACCGCCGGTGATCGGCAGCATGTTGATGCCCTGGATCATCTCCGGCGCGGCGGAGAACCAGGTCGAGTAGGCCCCGCCGTCGCCCCAGACCATGCCGACCGTCTTGTGCCCGAACGCGGCCGGGAAGTTCTGGTCGTACACGTCGAACCAGTATTCGGAGATCGCTGCGGACTGGGTGGTCCACAGGTAGACACCGGCGTCGCGGACGGCGGTGTCGCCGGTGGCCTGGCCCCACTGGATCAGCGCGTTGGCGAAGTTCATCCCCTCCGACGAGGACTCCTGGTTGTTGCCGGCGAAGAACGGCGCCAGCCCGGAGGCCCAGTCGTGCCCGGCGTAGATGTCGAAGTCCCGCAGGTAGGGGAAGCGGCTGTCGGCGCGGTCGTAGTTGTTGGCGTCGCGGATCAGCAGGTCGACCATGCCGCCGTAGCGGCTGTCGTCGGCCCAGCCCGGGTCGAACTTCGCGAGCGTGGCGGCGGCCGCGATGAAGTAGCCGTAGTGGAAGTGATGGTCGTTGAGGTCCTCGTCGGAGCCGTACGAGGCCGGGTAGCCGATCAGCGTGCCCCAGTTGCGGTCGTAGTAGAAAAGCTGCCCGGTCTCGCCGGAGCCGGCGGTGAGCCAGTTGGTCAGCCGGTTCCGCATCGCGGTCAGCGCCGCGTCGCGGACCGAGGTCTGCCCGAGCTGGTCGGCGATCTCGGCGATCCGGGCGGCCCGGCCGAGTCCCTTGCCGGCCCAGTAGGTGTCGGTGCCGCTGACGCCCTCCGGGTTGCCCTGCTCGGCGTTGAGGTAGCCGGTGACCGTGGACAGGTCCGCGCCGCTGGAGTCGCCCACGGCGGGCACCTCGGGCAGCACACCGGTGAAGCGCATGGACGTGGTGAACGACGGCACGCCGGTGAGCACCCGCATGGCGCCGCGCGCCGAGACGTAGGTCGGGCTGATCGGGGTGGCGCCGGTGAGGCTGCGCCACTGGTGCGGGTAGAGCGCCACCACTGTCTTCGTCTCGCTGCCCTCGCGGGGCGTGGTGGTGAACGCGTACGTGGTGCGCACGGTGCCGGCGGACGGGTCGTAGGCGTAGCTCATCCGGGTGCCGGTGACGTGGGCGTGGGCGTACCGGGCGTACGTGTCGGCCAGTGCCGCCCGGTCGCCACCGCCGGGCAGCACCGCGACGGAGAAGTACCCCTTGCCGGCCAGCGTCGAGCTGATGCCGGCGCCGTTGACGGTCCAGGTCGCGCCGGCCGGGGCGTACGCGACGTAGTCGTGGCCGTTGACCGTGAAGCCGATGGTGGCGCCGGAGTTGCGCCACACGGTGGGCGTCGCGGTGGCGGTGAGCTGCGCGGTGCCGCCGCTGACCGTGTAGTAGCTGAACGGCAGGCCGTGGCCGATGGTGGCGCGCATGGTGCGGCTGCCGTCGCTCCAGTCGGCGGTGACCGTCCAGTCGCTCCAGCCGGCGGCCTTCACCACGGGTGCGGACAGCCCGGGCATCCCGACGCGGACGTCCTCGCCGTACGGGTAGTGGAACTCGCCGACGCCGGTAGCGGTGCCGCTGATCGCCGGCGTGGTGGTGTACGACAGGCCGAGCCCGTTGTTCTCGGCCTTGAAGGCCAGTGGGTGCGCGTGCAGGATCTCGCTGCCGGTGCAGTTGTTGCGCTTCCAGATCAGCGACGACCACCAGTCGTTCGTGGGGATCGCGCCGGACGGCGCGTCGGCGGTGACGAACGTCCTCGGGTCGGTGCTGATCGCGCCGCAGCCCTTCGGCAGCAGGGTGCCGGGCGGCCGGGTCTCGGTGTAACTGCCCGCGCCGACGGCGCCGGCGGTGGCGGTGCCGCCACCGCCGACCACGACTCCGAGCAGGCCGGCGGCGAGCACCGACGCGGCGACGAGGGCGGTCGCCCGCAGGCCGCGCCGGCGGGCCGGGGACGGGACGGGCGGGGCCGGGGGTACGGGGTCGGGGGAGAAGTCCCGCAGGAGGGTCATGGAGGTCCCCTTCACGAGGAGAAGGCGGGGTACGGAGTGGTGGTCCGGCAGTTGTGAGAGCGCTCTCTTGAGAAGGGACAGTAAGGTTCGGGTTACGGATCCGTCAATGTCTTGTTACCAAAGAGAGCGCTCTCCCAAGCGCGAGGAACTTCCACCGGTCACCTCGCGAAGCGCGCTGACCAGCGTCGACGGCGCGCACGAGCGCCGCCTCCGGCCGAGGCGACCGGAGGCGGCGCGAGGACGTGTGCGCCTACGCTGAGTCAGGCCGCGGTGGCGGCGAGGCTCCGCGCGTCGGTGCGTACCGCGGCCGTGCCCGGCTCGCCGGCGGCACCGGCCCGGCCGGTCCCCGGCTGCCCGGCGATCGGCCGCGAGGCGGACTGCGGCGAGCCGGCGGACTGCCGGGGCGTCCGGGCGGCGCTCAGCCCCGCCTGCGCGTTGTTCCAGGCCGCGCACGGCCACGCCGCCCCGGCGCAGCTCGGGCTGGCGCAGACGCGCTCGTCGTCCGGCTGGTGCGCGTCGGCCACCGCGGCGGCCAGGTCCCACAGCAGCGGATCGGTCACCTCCGCGGGGCGGTCGGCGACGCGGTCTGTGCTGGCTTCGGACATGATTCGGTCCCCCTGTCGTGAACGGCCCCCACCTGTTTCCGGAAACCGCCCGGGCCAAACCTGCGCCCGCCCGGGCGCGGACATAGGCTGACCGGCGTGGCGAGGTACTACGACCTGCATCCGGACAACCCCCAGCCCCGCGTGATCCGGCAGGTGGTGGACCTGCTGCGCGCCGACGGAGTGATCGCCTACCCGACCGACTCCTGCTACGCGCTCGGCTGCCGGATCGGCAACCGCGACGGCGTGGAGCGGATCCGGGAGATCCGGCGGCTCGACGACCGCCATCCGTTCACGCTGATGTGCGCCGACTTCGCCCAGCTCGGCCAGTTCGTCAAGCTCAGCAACGCGGTCTTCCGGCAGGTGAAGTCCGTCATCCCGGGCAGCTACACGTTCCTGCTCCCGGCCACCGCCGAGGTGCCGCGCCGGTTGCAGGACCCGCGGCGGCGGGTGGTCGGCGCGCGCGTACCCCGGCACACGGTGACCCAGGCGCTGCTCGCCGAACTCGGCGAGCCGCTGCTGACCAGCACGCTGCTGCTGCCCGGCGAGGACGAGCCGATGACCCAGGGCTGGGAGATCAAGGAACGGCTGGACCACCTCGTCGACGCGGTGGTCGACGCCGGGGACTGCGGGCTGGAGCCGACGACCGTGGTCGACCTGTCCGGCCCGGAGCCGGAGATCCTGCGCCACGGCGCCGGAGATCCGTCCCGCTTCGAGTAGCGATCACCGATTCCGTCCCGCCCGGCCGCCGCCGTACGGCACCGTGATTCCCGGCGGACGGTGACGGGGGTACGGCGTGGAAGCACTCGTGCTGATCACGGTGCTGGGCGCCACCGTGCTCGTCGGCACCACGATCGGCGGTCGCTACAGCGTCGCGCCCCCGGTCCTGCTGATCGCCATGGGCGCGCTGATCGGCCTGCTGCCGCCGTTCGACGACCTGATCCTCGAACCCGAGGTCGTGCTGGTGCTGTTCCTCCCGGCGATCCTCTACCGGGAGAGCCTGGTCATCAGCCTCCGCGAGATCCGGGCCAACCTGGTGGTGATCATCGGCCTCGCCGTCGTGCTGGTGATCGTCACGATGGCCGCCGTCGCGTTCACCGCGCAGGCCCTCGGCGTGCAGCCGGCCGCCGCGTGGGTGCTCGGCGCGGTCCTGGCGCCGACCGACGCAGCAGCCGTGGCCGGCCTGGCCAAGCGGATGCCGCGTGGCATCCTCACCACACTGCGCGCGGAGAGCCTGGTCAACGACGGTACGGCGCTCGTGCTGTTCGCCGTGGCGGCCGGCGTTGTCGCGGGCGGGACGGTGCCCGGAGCGCTGACGCTCACCGGCGAGTTCGTCGGTAAGTCGGCCGGTGGGGTGGCCGCCGGCCTGCTCGTCGGCACGGTCGTGGTGCTGATCCGCAAACACGTCGACGATCCGATGCGCGAGGGCGGGCTGAGCATCCTCACCCCGTTCGTCGCTTTCCTGCTCGCCGACGCGGTGCACGCCAGCGGCGTGCTCGCGGTGGTGGTGTCCGGGCTGCTGCTGTCGTACGCCGCGCCCCGGGTGATCCGGGCCCGTTCCCGGGTCACCGCGTTCGCGTTCTGGGACCTCTCCACCTTCATGGTCAACGGTGGCCTGTTCGTGCTGCTCGGCACGCAGGTGCCGCGTTCGCTGCGCAGCATCACCAGCCACTCGCCGGCCGCGTCGCTCGGCATCGCGGCGCTCGTCGCCCTGGTCGTGGTGGTGATCCGGCTGGTCTGGGTGCACCTGTCGGTGTCGGCGCTGCAACGGGTGGACCGGCGGGAGTCGAGCCGCGCGCGGCACTTCGACGGCCGGATGCGTACCGCGGTGGGCTGGGCCGGGTTCCGCGGCGCCGTCTCGCTCGCCGCCGCGCTCGCCGTGCCGGTCACCATGCACGACGGCAGCGCCGTGCGCGAACGCGACCTGATCATCTTCGTGACCGTGGTGGTGATCGTGCTGATCATGCTGGTGCAGGGCACCACCCTGCCCGCTGTCGTGAGCTGGGCCGGCCTGACCGGCGATCGGGAACGCGACGACGAGGTGCGCTGGGCCCGGATCCGGGCCACCGAGGCCGCCCTGGAGGCGCTGCCCCGGGCCGCCGACGACGTGGGCGCCACGCAGGACACGGTGGACCGGCTGCGCGCCGACTACGAGGAGCACCTGGCCGACGCCCGCGACCCGGGCGGTGATGACGCGGAGGCGGAGCGGGAGATGGCCCGGCGGCTGCGGCTGCGGGTGCTCGACCACAAGCGGCAGGAGATCACCCGGCTGCGCAACACCAGGCAGATCGACGACGCGGTGCTGCGGCAGCTCCAGGCGGCCATCGACATCGAGGAGATCCGGCTGCTCGGGCCGGAGATGGAGGAGTGAACCGGGCCGGCCGCCACCCGGACGGGTGGCGGCCGGCGTGGCTCAGCGCGCGTCGACAGCGACGACCGTGTACGGGGTGGTCGGCGTCGGCGGGGTGGTGAACCGGCCGTTCGGCAGGTAGAGCCGGCCGAGCGCGGCGGCCACCGTGGTCGGCACGTCGAAGCCCGGGTCGGTGATGACGCCGCGCGCGACGCCGGCCGTGCCGGAGCGGTTCAGGTCGACCACGGCGACCTGGTTGAGGAAATTCTGCACCACGTACAGCGTGCGGCCGAGCAGCAGCAGGCCGTCACCGTTGACGAACGTGGTGCCCGGCACGTCGACGGCGGTGGTGACGCCGGTGGCCGGGTCCACCCGGAACAGCGTGCCGGTGTTCGACTGCACAACTATCAGCGCCCGCCCGTCCGGGGTGGGCACGATGCCGTTGAGGTTGACGCCGGTGCCGCTCTGCTGGAAGTCGCCGGTCAGCGGGAGCGTGGTGAAGCCGCCGGCGGGCGGCAGCGTGCCGCCGCGTCCCAGCGGCAGGCGGTAGAGCACCGGCCGGTTCGAGTCGGTGAACCAGGCGGCGTCGCGGGTGAGCGTCACGTCGTTGACGAACGTCGGCGCCTCGGCGAACCGGTAGCTCGCGAGCACGGCGCCGGTACGGGTGTCGATGACCCGGGCGTCACCGGCGGTGCCGCCGGCGACGAAGAGCCGGCCCCGTGGGTCGACCTTCAGGCCGAGCGACGGGGTGCCGGTGGCGGGGCTGACCTGCTTGCCCGCCCCGGTGATCAGGTCGGCGCGGTAGATCTCACCGGTGGCCCGCGACCCGAACCAGGCGTACCGGCCGGCGGTGGCGACGCCCTCCGGCTGGAAGCCGTCCGGCAGCGCGATGACCGTGGGACGTCGGTCGTGGGCAGCGGCGGCGGGGGCCGGCGCGGCGGTGGTGACGAGGGTGGCGGCCAGGGCGACGCCGAGGGTGGTCCTGATGCGTCGGTTCACTGTGGTCCTTCCGGGCGAAACGGTGGAACAGGACCTGCCCCACTGTACGGTCGCGGGCCGGTGTCCGCCCGGGACGCGACCCGGCACGGTGGTCCCGTGCCGGGTCGCGCCGACGGTCAGCCGGCCGCGCAGGTCGGCGTGCCGGAGGGCGCGGTACCCGTGCCCTGGAATCCGAACTCGGTGGTGCCACCGGCACCGACCTGGCGGTTGTAGTCGACGTTGCGGAAGGTCACCGCACCGCTGGTGCCGCTGGCCTGGGCGCTCCAGGTGTTCGTGACCGCCGAGCCCGACGGCACGGTGAGCGACACGGCCCACCCGTTGAGCCCGCTGGAGCCCGCGGTGATCCGCACGTTTGTCACGAAGCCGCCCGGCCACTGGTTGGTGGTGATCGTGGCGGTGCAGGCGCCGGTCGGCGGGGGAGTCGTCGGCGGCTCGCTGGTCGGCGGCGTGCTGGTCGGCGGCGTCGACGTGGGCGGGGTGCTGGTCGGCGGCGCGGTCGTGGGCGGCGGGGTGCCGCCCTCGTTGAGCGCGTTCAGCACTGCGGTGTACGCCTGCTTCTTGTTCCCGCTGCCGTCGAACAGCAGCGGGGTGCCGCTGGCCCGCCACGAGTCGGTGTCGCGGATGCCCCAGACCGTGATGCCGTTGCAGCGCGGCACGGCCAGGCAGTCTCGGGTCACGTTGCCGTACGTGGTGGCCTGGCTGCTGCCCGAGCCCTCGATGTCCAGCTCGGTGATCTGCACGTCGACGCCGAGCGCGGCGAAGTTCTGCAGCGTGGTGCGGTAGTTGCTCGGGTACGGCGAGCCGCTGTTGAAGTGCGACTGGAAACCGACGCAGTCGATCGGCACGCCCCGGGACTTGAAGTCCCGCACCATGTTGTAGACGCCCTGGGTCTTGGCCCAGTTCCAGTTGTCCGTGTTGTAGTCGTTGTAGCAGAGCTTGGCGCCGGGGTCGGCGGCGCGCGCGGCACGGAACGCGGCCTCGATCCAGTCGTTGCCGGTCTGCTGGAGGTTCGAGTTGCGGCGGGCGCCGCTGTTGCCGTCGTCGAACGCCTCGTTCACCACGTCCCAGGAGTGGATCTTGCCCCGGTAGTGGGTGGCGACCTGGGTGACGTGATTGATCATCGCGTCGCGCAGCGCGCTGCCGGACAGGCCTCCCGTCCAGCCGGGCTGCTGCTGGTGCCAGAGCAGCGCGTGGCCGCGTACCCGCATGCCGTTTGCCTGAGCGTGCGCGACGAGCCGGTCGCCGGCGCTGAAGTTGAACTGGTTCCGGGACGGCTCGGTGGCGTCCCACTTCATCTCGTTCTCGGCGGTGACCATGTTGAACTCGCGGTTCAGGATTCCGACGTACGTGCTGTCGGACAACTTGTTCACCGCCACCGCCGTGCCGAAGTACCGGCCCTGTTCCGCCGCCGACGCGCCGAGCGTCGTGCCGGCGCTGGCGCTTGTCGCCACCGCTATCGTGGCGGCGACCACCGCGGCCCCCGCCACCATCGCGACCACTGCGGTCCGCGGGCGTGACCGGGCTGCCGCGCTCCCGCTGCCGCGGGCGAGCACCTTGTCCATCTGAACGCCTCTCTAGCCTGTCAATGGGATCGGCTCGCCTCGGCCACCGCCCGCCACGATGTCGGCTCCGCGCGGCCGCCCGGTGGCCGCGCCAGGTGGGGGAGGGACTCCCCGGCACATCGTGGGTGATCGAAGCGAATCTCTGCCCGGAGCCTACCGGAAGCGTTCCGAAAACTTAATCACCTCGATATGTCGACATCGGGGCACGCGGTGCCGGGTGGGCGGGCGGGATCCGCGTGTGGGCGCGGCCTGCGGGCGCGCCCGTGCCGCCCGCCGTGGCTCCGGAAGTTTCGGGGGTCGCCAGTTCTGCCGGTTGAGTCGATCGAGCCTGCGGACCGATGCTTGGTGAATCGACCGTAGACGATGGAAGAGGTGCCGGAGCATGCGCCGACCCGCGCTCGTCGTACTCGTCCTCGCCGCCCTGCTCGCCGGCGCCCCGGCGGTCGCCCGCGCCGGCGCCGCCGCACCGCCGCCCGACCCCGCCGCGCTCGCCGGGATCCGCACGCCCGGCACCGCCTGGGAGCACGACCCGGCCACCGGCCGGCTCACGGTCACCGCCGACGACACGGTACGCGGGCGCGAGCTGGCGGCGGTACGCCGGACCGCCGACCGGGCCGGCGCGGTGCTGCGCCACGAACCCGGGCGCCTGCGCACGCTGATCGCCGGCGGTCAGGCGATCTACGGCGGCGGCGGGCGCTGCTCGCTGGGCGCGAACGTGCGCCGCGGCACCACCTGGTACTTCGTGACCGCCGGGCACTGCACCCGCCTGGCCGCCACCTGGTACGCCGACAGCGCCGGCACCACGGTGCTGGGCAGCCGGACCGGCAGCAGCTTCCCCGGCAACGACTACGGCGTGGTCCGCTACACCGGCACCGTCGCCCACCCGAGCGCGATCCACACCTACCCGGGGCAGATCACCGTCACCGCCGCCGGCAGCGCGTACGTCGGACAGGCGGTCTGCCGCAGCGGCGCCACCACCGGCGTGCGGTGCGGCACCGTCACCGGGCTGAACGCCACAGTCAACTACGCCGAGGGCAGCGTCACCGGGCTCATCCGCACGAACATCTGCGCCGAGCCGGGCGACAGCGGCGGCCCGCTCTACGTGGCGGCGACCGGCACCGTCATCGGCGTCCTGTCCGGCGGCAGCGGCAACTGCACGAGCGGCGGCACCAGCTACTACCAGCCGATCCTGGAGATCCTCGCCGCGTACGGCCTGACCATCCCCTGACCGGCGGTGCGGCCGGGGCGCCCGACGCGCCCCGGCCAGTGGTCAGCCCGCGCAGTTGTTGTTGCGCACCGGCCGGGTCAGCCGCTCCTGGTCCCCGTACGCCGCGTACACCCGCAGGTAGCACGGCAGGTCCACGTCGCCGTAGTAGCTGACCACCTGGTCGTCGTAGTGCGTGGTGCCGCTGTCGGTCACCTGCCACGTGCCGCCGTCACCGGACTGGATCTCCCAGTAGACGTCGCCCGAGCAGCCGTCCAGGCCGCGCGACCAGGCGATCAGGTTCGCCCCGTTGTAGATCTCCGACTGCACCAGGGTGCAGGCCGCGGCCTGGGCCGGTGTCGCGACCGCGAGCAGGCCCGCGGCCGTCATCGCCCCGGCGCCGAGCGCCGCCATCAGCTTGCGCATGCTTCAGCTCCTCCACGGTGGATGGTGGATCTTTCCGCCGAGGGTAGCGGGAGCTGAAAACAAGCTTCAATCCCTGAGCGGTAAACCGTGGGAAATCTTCAGCTCGCGGCGTCGCCGGGCACCGCCATCTCGCCCAAGCGCGACCAGTCCTGCTGCGGCACCGTCACGTTGACGATCCGGGGCGTCTCGGCCAGGTGCGGCGGCAGCGTGCGCTGGGCGGTCCGGAAGTGCTCCGACTGCACGTGCGCCGCGCCCGCCTCGTCGTCCCGGAACGCCTCGACCAGCACGTACTCGGTCGGGTCGTCCAGGCTGCGGGACCAGTCGAACCACAGGCAGCCGGGCTCGGCCCGGGTCGCGGCGGTGAAGTCGGCGGCGATCTGCGGCCAGTTGTCGGCGTCCTCCGGACGGACCCGGAACTTCGCGGTAATGAAGATCATGGGATCAGGCTACCCAGGCCGGGTGGCCGCCGTCCGGCATCAGCTCTTGGCCCCCGGCCCGAGCAGTTCGGCGGCCCGCCGGTCGGCGAACGCGGTGACCGCCTGCTGCCCGGCGCCGAACACGATCGCCAGGCCCAGCAGCGCGGCCGTGCTGCTCACGCTGGTCTCCACCAGGCCGCCGATGACCAGCATGATGCCGACCACCGCGACCAGCGGGCCGACGGCGAGCTTCAGCAGCCCCTGCTGGAACGGCAGCTTGTAGGGCAGCCCGCCGGACCGTGAGGTGATCATCGACGGCAGCGCGCTGAGGAACGCCCCGAGGGCCCCGGCGATCAGCACGAAGAACAGCAGCCGCCAGGCCGGTACGCCACCGGCGTCGGTCGGCGCCTCCAGCAGCCGGACGTCGCGGCTGAGCCACTGCACCAGCACCACGAGGACCTCCGCCACCAGCGCGAACACCGACAGCCCCAGCATCCGGTTGCGCAGCCGGCGCGCCGACTCGTGGAACTCGTCGGACGCGGAGTGGTAGCGCAGCAGCAACGCCTGCACCCGGGCGCGCAGCAGGTCCGCGGGCACCCCGCCGGTCACGGTGTCGAGGTCGGTGAGCACCTTGTCGTCGGCCGGCAGCACCTGCGCCGCCGCGCTGCGGTACGCGGGCAGCAGCCCGGTCAGCTCGTCCGCGGAGCGCAGCGCCACCGTGGCCCGCTCCACCGAGTGGATCGTCTGCCACGCGTACTCCAGGTTGCCGCCGCGCAACCACTCGACCACGCCGCTGCGCCCGAGCACCACCTCCACCCGGGACAGCTGCGCGCGCAGCGCCTCGGCCCGCTCGGGGTCGCGCGGGGACAGCACCGCGAGCTGCTGGTACAGGTCGTCGAGCTTGGTCCGTACGCGGACCTGCCACACCGCGCCGGGAACCGGCGTCGCGGGCCGGGACGGCGCGCCCTCCGGCGCGTTCCGGGGTTCCGGTATGGCCTCCGGCTGGGTCTCCTGCTCGATCATCGTGCCCCACCTCTTTCCCCACGCCGCGCGGTCCTGCTACCAGTATTCGCAGGTCAGAGCCATAATGGCTAGAGCACACCGGACAGTCGGCCCGGCTCGCGGCGGCGCGGGATCCGGCCCGACGGACGAGGCCGCAGCCGTCGGACGTCGGTAGCCTGGGCCGGTGACCGTCTACGCCCTCGCACAGCTCACCATCCACGACCGGGCGCGCTACGACAGGTATGCCGCCGCCTTCCCGCCGGTGCTGGCCCGTTACGGCGGGAAGCTGCTCGCCGCCGACACCGCCCCCCGCGTGGTCGAGGGGGAGTGGCCGCACCAGAAGGCGGTGCTGTTGTCGTTCGACAGCCGGGAGGACTTCGAGCGCTGGTCCACCTCACCGGAGTACCGGGAGATCTCCCGCGACCGGGAGGCGGCCACCGAGGGCGTGGTGCTGCTGCTCGACGGGATCGGTCACGCCTGGCCGGCCTGACCGGCGGGCCCGCTCAGAGCCGGTGCCGCACCCACACGTTCGGTTCGACGTACGCGGCGTGGTCGTGGCCGGCGTCGACGAGCACCGGCGTCAGCGCGCCGGGCACGCGTACCGGGCCGGAGGTGTCGAACGGCAGCCCGGTCCAGCGCCGCCAGTCGGCGAGGGTGCCGGTCACCGTCATCGACCGGGGCGCGACCCGCTCGATCACCCCGCCCGCGCGGACGTGCACCCGCAGCCACGGGTCGGCCGGCAGTCCGTCGGGGCGGCGCCGGGCCGCGTACTCGGCCATCGGCACGTCCGGGACGGCGGCCTTGCCGCTCGGGCGCACCGGCGCCACCAGCGTGTCGAAGCCCGCGCGGGCCACCGCCGCACGCATGGCCGCGAGCATCAGCCCGGACACCCCGCCGCCGCGCCGGTCCGGGCGCACGCAGATCTCCAGCGCGGACACCAGGTTGGGGGTGGACCCGGTGAGGCGGCCGAGCGTGGCCCGCTGGATCACCCGGTCCCAGCCGCCGTCGGGCAGTTCGTCCTCGGTCCAGCGCAGCGGCACCGCATACCCGCGGGCGACGGCCCGGCCCGGCTCGGCCGGGTCGACGGCGGCGAAGACGAACTCGGGGTACAGCTCGTGCGCGACGCCGTAGTAGAGGGCGCCCATCGGATCCCAGAGCATGAACGGCGGCCAGGCGCCGTCGAAGTCGGTGTCCAGCAGCGGCGCCAGGCCGGGCCGCTGCGCCAGTGTCACGATCTCCAGGGTCACGCCGGGGAGGCTAGGACCACACGGCCCGGACCGCACGCGGATTACCGCTGCGCCCCTGGTTAGGCTGCCGGCATGGCAGATCCGTTCCGGGTACGCGTCACCGTGCGCGGCTACGAACTCGACACGCAGGGACACCTCAACCAGGCGGTCTACCTCCAGTACGCCGAGCACGCCCGCTGGGAGTGCCTGCGCGCCTCCGGCATCGGCCAGGACCGGCTGCTCGCCGGCGGCGTCGGGCCGGTCGCGCTGGAGGTGACGGTGCGCTACCTGCGGGAGCTGCGCGGCGGCGACGAGGTGGACGTGACCTGCGAGTTCCACTGGGGCGAGGGCAAGACGTTCCGGATCGGCCAGGAGTTCACCCGCGCCGACGGCATCCCGGTGGCCTCGGTGACCGGGGTGGGTGGCCTGCTCGACCTCACCGAGCGGCGGCTGGTGTCCGACCCGCGCGAGCGGTTCCGGGCGCTGGCCACCGACCCCGTGCCGATGAACCTGTAGGGCCCCGGTCAGCCCGCCGCGCGCAGCCAGGCCAGCACTGCCAGCACCCGCCGGTTGGTGTCCTCGTCCGGCGGCAGACCGAGCTTGGCCAGGATGTTGCCCACGTGCTTGCCCACCGCCGCCTCGGTGACGTGCAGCCGCGCCGCGATCGCGCTGTTGGAGTGTCCCTCGGCGATCAGGCCCAGCACCTCCCGCTCCCGGGGAGACAGCGCGCCGAGCGGGTCGCGGGGGCGGCGCAGCAGGTGCCGCACCACGTCCGGGTCGACGGCGGTGCCGCCGGCCGCCACCCGGCGCAGCGTGGCGGCGAACTCGGCGACGTCTGCCACCCGGTCCTTGAGCAGGTAGCCGACCCGGTTGCCGTCGCCGCTGTCGAGCAGCGCAGCCGCGTACGCGCTCTGCACGTGCTGGCTGAGCACCACCACGGCCAGGTCCGGACGTTCGGCGCGCAACGCGACCGCCGCCCGCAGGCCGTCGTCGCGGTGCTGCGGCGGCATCCGGATGTCGGTCACCAGCAGGTCGGGGCGGTGCGTGCGGACCGCGTCGAGCAGCTCCGGGGCGGAACCCACGGCGGCGTCCACCACGAAGCCGAACCGGGTCAGCAGGCCCACCAGGCCCTCCCGGAGCAGGACCTCGTCCTCGGCCAGGACGACCCGGGTCACGGACGGCACGGCAGCTCCACCCGCACGAGGGTAGGCCCACCGGGCGGGCTGGACAGCAGCAGCCGCCCGTCCGCCGCGGCCACCCGGTCCGCGAGCCCGGTCAGGCCGGTGCCGCGCGCCGGGTCGGCGCCTCCCCGGCCGTCGTCGCGTACCTCCACCACCAGCAGCCGTTCGTCGCGGATCAGCCGCACCTCGGCCCGGGTGGCCCCGGAGTGCCGGGCCACGTTGCCGAGCGTCTCCGAGACCACGTACCAGGCGGTGGTCTCCACCAGCTCCGGCACCGGGCGGGTCAGGTCGGCGTGCACGGCGACCGGGACGACCGACCGGGCGGCCAGGTCACCGACGGCGGCGGCCAGGCCGAGTTCGGTGAGCTGCGCCGGGCGGATGCCGTGGACGATCCCGCGCAACATCACCATCAGCTCCTTGGCCTGCTCGTGTGCGGACGCGAGCGGCCCCGCCGCCGGGGAGCCGTCCGGCACGTCGAGGCGGGCCAGCCCGAGCTGGAGGGTGAGGCTGGTCAGGCGCGGCTGCACGCCGTCGTGCACGTCCCGCTCGATGCGGCGGCGCTCGGCCTCGTAGGCGCTCATCAGGCGGGCCCGGGAACGGGTCACCTCGCGCAGCGCCGTCCCGGCGGGTGCGTCGTTGAGCAGCAGGCGGGCCGCCGTCGCCTGGACCGCTACGAGCAGGCCGGCCAGATAGACCAGCGCGGGGACCGCCAGCAGAGCGGCGAGCGCGTACGGCACCGCCTCGGCCGGGGAGTCGACAGTGGCCCAGATCAGCACGATCCGGTCCTCGCCGCCGGCCAGCCACGGACCGGCGACCAGCACCGCGTCCAGCAGCACGAGCAGACCGACCATCCCGTACGCCAGCGGCACCGCCACGCCCAGCACGGCCAGGTACGCGGCCTCCCGCCACCCGGCGGCGGTGGTGAGGCGGGCGGTGATCCCGCGCCACCGCGGCGCGGTCACCGGTCGGTCGTCGACCAGGCCGAGGCGCCACCGCTCGACCGCCGCCACCGGCGCGCCGGCCAGCGGCGCGAGCGCCACCACCACGAGCGCCAGCACGGCCAGCACCGCCAGCGCCCGGGCGTCGACCGGGCGGCCCCGCCGCAGCGCGCTGGCCACCAGCAGCAGCGGCGCGGCGACCACCGCCGCGCCGAGCGCCGCCGCGCCGGCCAGGGGCAGCGTCGTGACGGCGTACGCCAGGGCCCGCCACGGCCACGCGGACAGCAGGTAGCGGCGGCGGCGCAACGCGCCGGCCAACCCGTGATCAACGGTCATGGCCCGACGCTAGCCAGGCCACACCGTGCTTCCCAGCCGGCTGGACCCCGCTTCCCGGGTAGGTCTGGCCCTACCCCGAACCGGCCCGCCACGCCCCGTGCGCCGGGGCGCCCGCCGACGGTGCACTCGGCGGATGAGAAACCGCCTCGCGGGCGCCTGCTGGCTGCTCGCCGCCGTGTCGTTCCTGGCCGCCAACGTGGTCGTCGGCCTGGTCTGGGACCAGCCCCGGTTCAGCTGGGCCGAACACAACATCAGCGACCTCGGCAACGTGACCTGCGGCGTGTGGGACAGCAGCCGCCCGCGTCCGGTCTGCTCGCCGTGGCACCCGGCCATGAACACGGTGCTCGTCGGCGCCGGGCTGCTGCTCGCGGTCGGCGCGCTGCTCGCACACCGGGCGCTGCGCCCGGGCCGCGCCGCGACCGTCACCGTGGCGTCGGCGGTGGCCGCCGGGTCCGGGTACGTGCTGGCCGGTCTCCACCCGGCCGACGTGGACGAGAACCTGCACGTGCTCGGCGCGCTGCTGGTCTTCGCGCTCGGCAACGCGGCGCTGCTGGCCGCCGCGCTCGGCCGGTCGCCGCTGCTGCGCGAGCTGCGGATCGTCAGCGCGTTCCTGGGCCTGCTCGGCCTGGCCGGCACCGTGCTGTTCCTGTCCCGGGTGGACGCCGGCATCGGCGTGGGCGGCATGGAACGCGTCGCCGTGTTCCCGCTGTTCGCCTGGGTGACGGTGGCCGGGCTGCGGCTGCTGCCGTCGCGTCGGTCCCGGCCCCTATCCTGACCGGATGGAGCTGGCGTTCAGCGGCGAGGTGTGGTTCTGGCGCGGCCCGGCGCCGTACCACTTCGTCACGGTGCCCGACGAGCAGAGCGCGGCGATCGAGGCCGCCTCGGCGTCGGTCACCTACGGCTGGGGCATGATCCCGGTGACGGTCCGCATCGGTGACACCGGCTGGCGGACGTCGCTGTGGCCCAAGGACGGCCGGTACGTGGTGCCGCTGCGGGTCGCGGCGCGCCGGGCGGAGGGGATCGAGCTGGGTGACCGGGTCGACGTGCGGCTGACGGTGGACGTGTGACCGGGCCGGAGCTGGCCGAGGCGGGCCGGCTGCTCGCCGCCGCGCGGCGGCCGGTGGTGTTCACCGGGGCCGGCATGTCGGCCGAGAGCGGCGTGCCGACGTTCCGCGACGCGCAGACCGGGCTCTGGCAGCGGTACGACCCGCAGGAGCTGGCGACCCCGGCGGCGTTCCGGGCCGACCCGGCGCTGGTCTGGGGCTGGTACGAGGCACGCCGCCGCGGGGTGCGCCGGGCGCTCCCGAACGCGGGTCACCGGGCGGTGGCGGCGATCGCGGCCCGGCTGCCGGACACCGTGGTGATCACGCAGAACGTCGACGACCTGCACGAGCGCGGCGGTGTGCCCGCCCCGGTACGCCTGCACGGCAGCCTGTTCGCGCCCCGCTGCTCGGCCTGCGCCCGGCCCGCGCCGCTGCCGCCCGACCTGCCGCCACCCTCCGGCGCGCCGGTGCCGCCCGGCGGCCCGGAGGCGCACGACGAGGCGGAACCGCTCGGCGGGCGGGAGGCGCATGACGAGGCGGAACCGCCCGGCGGGCCGGTGTCGCATGCGGCGGAATCGCAGGACGGGCCGCTGACCCCGCCCGCCTGCGCCGGATGCGGCGCGCCCGTGCGGCCCGGAGTGGTGTGGTTCGGCGAGACGCTGCCGTCGGCCGCGCTCGACGCGGCGGTCGAGGCGGCCTCCGGCTGCGACCTGCTGCTGACGGTGGGCACCTCGGCGCTCGTGCACCCGGCCGCCGAGATCCCGCTCGTGGCGGCCCGCCTCGGCGCGCCCGTGGTGCAGGTGAACCCGGTGCCGACGCCGCTGGACGCGATCTGCGCGGTGAACCTGCGTGGCCCGGCCGGCGAGGTGCTGCCCGCGTTGGTCTGCGCCGCCTGGCCGGACGCCGACGCCGGCTGAGCTGCGGCCACCGACCGGCGGGACAGCCCGGCGCCGCCGCCTCGTCGTACCGCCGGGCGGGCACCGGTCGGCAGACCGAGCCGGGCGTGATCGCGGGAATCACCCGATTCAACCGTCCGGGGCCGCCTACCGTCGGCGCAGGAGGTGGACCGGCGGAGGGCGGCGGACGTGGGACGCGAACGGGTGCGAGGGCGGCTGCGCGCGCCCCGGCCGGGGCCGGACCAGCGCCGGGTCACCCCCTTCGAGATCTTCTTCGACCTGGTCTTCGTCTTCGCGCTCACCCGGATCATGGCGCTGATCGAGCCGCACCCGACCCCGGCCGGGATGGCCAAGGGGCTGCTCCTGCTCGTGCTGCTCTGGGTGGCGTGGCTGTCGTACACCTGGTTGGGCAACCACACGCCCGCCGACGTCGGGGTGGTGCGCGGCGGGTTCCTGGTCGCGATGGCCGCGTTGTTCCTGGCCGCGCTCGCCATGCCGGAGGCGTGGACGTCCGGTCCGGGGCTGGACGGGCCGTTGATCGTCGTGCTGGCCTACGTGGTGCTGCGCGTGGTGCACCTGACGCTGTTCCACTGGGCCGCGGCGGGTGACCCGGAACTGCGCGCCCGGATCCGGTTCTTCGCGTTCGTCAGCGCCGTCGGCTGGGTGCCGCTGCTGCTCGGCGCGCTGATGGACGGTGCCGCGCACGCGGCGCTGTGGGTGCTGGGCTTCGCCGTCGAGGTGGCCGGCCAACGACTGTCGTACGCCCGCCGGGGCGCCTGGCCGCTGCGCAGCCCGACGCACTTCGCCGAGCGGTACGGCCTGGTGCTGATCATCTCGCTGGGGGAGTCGCTGGTGGCCGCGGGGGTGGGCGCGGCCTCGGCGGTCACCGAGCCGCCGGTCCTCGCCGCGGCGCTCGTCGCCTTCGTGGTGACCGTCTGCCTCTGGTGGCTCTACTTCCGCCGCACGTCCCCGGCGGCGGCCCGGACGCTCGCCGCCGCACCGGCGGCGCAGCGGGACCGGATGGCCGCGGACGCCTACAGCCAGACCCATCTGCTGCTCGTCGCCGGCATCATCTTCCTGGCGCTCGGCGTCGAACAGGTGCTGGAGCACGTCGCCGATCCGCAGGCCGGGCCCCGGCTGAACGGCTCGGCGGCGGTGGCGCTGTTCGGCGGCGCGGCCGTCTACCTGGCCGGACGGCTGCTGTTCCGGCGGTTGACCGGTCAGCCGGTGGGTGCGGCCCGGCTGGCCGTCGCCGGTGCGGCGTTGCCGCTGGCCGCGCTCGGGACGGTACTGCCGCCGGCGCTGGCGCTGGCGACGCTGGCCGGGCTGCTGCTGGTCGCGATCGCCGTCGATCGGCGCGGTGAGCCGTCCGCCGCCGGGCGGTCGACGGTAACCGATGCGCATCAACCGGTTTGAAAGCCGCACCCACCGGAGAAGTGCAGGTCGCGCCCGGCAGAGTGGCCGGCGCGATCACGGGAGGTGGCGATGTCACGGAAACTGCGGGCGACCGCGTTGGCCGGGGTGCTGACCCTGGCGATCAGCGGCTGCGGCGGCGTCGGCGGGGGAGGGGACTCCGGCGGCGGTGGCGCCGAGGGCAGCGGCGCGCTGAGCACCATGGGCTTCAGCCTGTCCGACGAGATCGCCACCACCCGGGTGGACGCGTTCAAGCGTGACCACGGCGACGTCCGGCTGACGATCACCGAGGGCGCGTTCGACGAGCAGCAGTTCCTGTCGGCGGTTGCCTCGGGCAACCCACCGGACCTGGTCTACATGGACCGCAAGCTCATCGGCACGTACGCCGAGCGCGGCTCGATCCAGCCGCTCACCGACTGCGTCGAGAAGCAGCGGATCGACATGGCGCAGTACCGGCAGTCCGCGCGGGAACAGGTGACGCTCGGCGGCACGGTGTACGGCATTCCCGAGTTCTCCCAGGTCCGTGTGCTCTACCTGAACGAGGCGCTGCTCAAACGGGCCGGGCTGGGCGCCGACGACGTGAACCTGGCCGACTGGGCGGGCCTGCCCGCGCTCAACGCCAGGCTCGCCGCCGTCTCCGGGGGCCGGCTCAGCCGCATCGGCATCGACCCGAAGATCCCCGAGTTCCTGCCGATGTGGGCCAAGGCCAACGGCGCCGACATGATCTCCGCCGACGGCACCCGGGCCAACCTCACCGACCCGAAGGTGGTCGAGGCGCTCACCACCGGCGTCGGGCTCATCCGGGCCCAGGGCGGCTGGGGGAAGTTCAAGTCGTTCCGGGACACGTTCGACTTCTTCGGCGCGCAGAACCCGCTCGCGAAGAACCAGATCGCCGCGTGGCCGATGGAGGAGTGGTTCCTCAACCAGGCCGCGAAGAACAGCCCGGACGCCGAGCTGGTGGTCAAGCCGTTCGTCGACCGGCAGGGCAAGCCGCTGAGCCTGGCCTCCGGGCAGGCGTGGGTGATCACCAAGGGGGCGAAGAACCCGGAGGCCGCCTGCGCGTTCGTCAAGCAGATGACCGCCACCGACACCTGGCTGGCCGCCGCCCAGGCCCGCGCCGAGGCGCGCAAGGCCGCCAACCTGCCCTTCACCGGCCTCTGGACCGGCAACACGACAGCCGACAAGAAGATCTTCGACGAGGTGTACAAGCCCACCGGCAACAAGCGCTTCGACGACGCGGTGCAGACCATCCGCCAGGCGCAGGACGCCGCGTTCGCGATGCCCGCCTCGCCCGCCGGCGCCGAGTTCGACAAGGCGTGGACGGACGCGGTCAACCGGGTGCTGTCCGGTCAGGAGCAGCCCGCGCAGGCGCTCGACCGGGCGCAGCGGGAGGCGACCGCCGCGCTGGACAAGGCCGCGGACTAGCCCGCCATGGCCACCACCACCGTCACCCCTGCCGTACCGGGCCGGCGGCGCCGCACGTCGCTGGCCCGGCGGGAGGCTCGTTGGGCGTACCTGTTCCTGGCGCCGTGGATCGTCGGGTTCCTGGCGTTCACCGCCGGGCCGATGCTCGCCAGCCTGTGGCTCAGCTTCACCGAGTACGACGTGATCAACCCACCGCGCTTCACCGGGCTGGACAACTACCGGCAGCTGATGTCGGACCCGCAGGTGGCGCGCAGCCTCGGCAACACCGTCTACTACACCGCGCTGCACGTGCCGCTGGTGATGGCGATCTCGCTCGGGCTGGCCCTGCTGCTCAAGCGCGTCGGCCGGCTCTCCGGCTTCTTCCGTACCGTGTTCTACCTGCCGGTGATGACCCCGGCGGTGGCGGTCGGCATCCTGTTCCTGCTGCTGCTCAACACGCAGGACGGCCTGATCAACCGCGGCCTGGCGCTGGTCGGGATCGACGGTCCGAGCTGGACCACGGACCCGGAGTGGGTGATGCCGGGCATCGTGCTGATGAGCCTGTGGAGCCTCGGCTCCACCGTGATCATCTACCTGGCCGCGTTGCAGGGCGTGCCCCGCGACCTGTACGAGGCGGCCCAGCTCGACGGTGCCGGGGCCTGGGCGCGGTTCCGGCACGTCACGCTGCCGATGATCTCCGGCGCGCTGTTCTTCACGCTGATCGTCAACACCATCGCGTCGCTGCAGATGTTCACCGAGGTCTACACCATGTACTTCGGCAACCGGCAGACCGCGGGCTCGTTCAGCAGCGACGCGGCGTCGTTCTACGTGATCCACCTGTTCCGGGAGGCGTTCCAGTTCCTGCACATGGGCTTCGCCTCGGCGATGGCCTGGCTGCTCTTCCTGATCATCCTGGTGATCACGCTGGTACAGGTGAAGCTCGGCAACCGGTTCGTCTACTACGAGGGGGAGGACCGGTGACCACCACGAGTCAGCCGCCGGCTGCCGGCGCCGTGGTGGCGCCGGTGACCGTACCCGGACCGGTGCGGCAGGCCGACGACGGCCGCCGGCCCCGCTGGCAGCGCGTGCTGTTCGTGCTCGCCCTGGTGGCCGCCGCCGTGGTCTTCCTGCTGCCGTTCGTCTGGCTGGTCGGCGCGTCGCTGCGACCCCGGGAGTACGTCTTCGCGCCCGGCCTGCTGCCCACGCCGTTCGCGCCGGACAACTACGCCCGGGCGTGGGACGCGATGCCGCTGTTCACCTGGCTGTTCAACAGCGTCGTGGTGGGCGTGGCGGCGGCGGCCGCGGCTACGTTGTCCAGCGCCTGGGTCGCGTTCGGGTTCGCGTACTTCCGGTTCCCCGGCCGCAACGTGCTGTTCGGGCTGGTGCTGGCCACCATGATGCTGCCGTTCGCGGTCACCATGATCCCGACGTACCTGATCTGGAACCGGCTCGGCCTGGTCGACACACAGGTGCCGCTCTGGGCCGGCAACCTGTTCGGCTCGGCGTTCTACATCTTCCTGCTGCGCCAGTTCTTCCTGTCGCTGCCCCGGGAGTACTTCGAGGCGGCCCGGGTCGACGGGGCCAGCTATCCGCAGCTGTTCTGGCGGATGGCGTTCCCGCTGGTCCGTCCGGCCCTGCTGGTGGCGTTCGTGTTCGAGTTCAAGGCGAGCTGGACGGACCTGGTGAAGCCGCTGATCTATCTGCGCAACGAGCAGCTCTACACGCTGCCCCGGGGGCTGAAGGTGATCCTGGACCGGTTCGGCTACGGCGGCGAGCAGCAGTGGGAGGTCGTCCTCGCCGCCAGCGTGATCGCCACCGTACCGATGATCGTCCTGTTCTTCCTGGCCCAGCGGCACTTCGTGGAGGGGATTGCGACGGGCGGGCGCAAGGGGTGAGCCTCACGCGTCGCGCGGCGCCCGTTTCGGGAAGACGGTGTACGCGAGCGGCCAGAACACCAGCCAGCCCGCCATCACCACGCTGAGCCGTCCGGTCCATGCCCACAGCTCGGCGGTCCGGTCGGTGTCGCCGACCAGGGCGATGCCGGCGAGCAGCACCGCGCAGGCGACGGCCCAGCCGAGCATGCCCTTGCCCCACTCGCGCCACTCGTGCCGGGCCCGTGCCATTCCGTACCGGGGCGCCCGGCTCGGGGGAGGACCGCCGGCGAACCGGTGCGCGAACCGCTGGTCGGCCCAGCGCACCATGCTGTGCCCGAACGCCACCGAGAACCCGAGGTACGCGGCGGCGAGGCCGTGGGCGAACGTGGCTGTCGCGCCCCGGCGCAGGTCGATCATCGTGGCGGCCAGCAGCACCAGGTCGACGACCGGCACGGCGATCAGCAGTGCGGCGCCGAGGCGGGGCCGGCGCAGCGGGTACCGGGCGATCAGTCCGGCGAGCAGCACCACCCAGAACGCCACCTCGCATCCGACGATCACTGCCACGAGCATGCGGTCTCCTTTTTTAGTACGCTGTGCGATAACCGTAACAGCGCTCGTCGACCAGGTTCCGGAGGGGCCCGTGCCCAAGATCGTCGACCACGACGCGCGACGTGCCGAACTGGCGCGGGCGATGTGGCGGGTCGTCTACCGCGACGGCGTCGGCGCCGCCACCGTCCGCAGCATCGCGGCCGAGGCGGGCTGGTCACCGAGCGCACTGCGGCACTACTTCGCCACCCAGACCGAGCTGCTGGTGTTCGCCATGGAGCACGTGCAGGCCGAGGCGGCCTCGCGGATCACCGGAGGCGACCGCAGCGGCAGCCCGCGCGAGGTCGCCCAGCGGATCCTGGAACAACTGCTGCCGCTCGACCGCCAGCGCGTCCGCGAGGCCGAGGTGTGGCTGCTGCTCGCCGCGCGCGCCCCGACCGACCCGGCCGCCCGCGCCCGGACGGCCGAGGCGGACGACGGCATCCGACGCGCCGTCGAGTTCGCCGTCACGCTGCTCACCGGGGAACCGGTCGCCGACCCCGAGGCGGTCGCGGGGCTGCACGCGGTGCTCGACGGGCTCGCGCTGCACGCGCTGCTGCACCCCGACCGGATGCCGCCCCGGCGCGCCCGGGAACTGCTCGGCGCGCACCTGGACGCGCTCGCCGCGTCCTGACCGTCTCAGTCGCCGGGCGGCCGGCCCATCGCCGCGCCCAGCTCGGCGCGGCTGGTGATGCCCAGCTTGCGGTAGACCCGGGCCAGGTTGGCCTCGACCGTCTTCGGGCTGATGTAGAGCGCGTCGGCGATGAGCCGGTTCGTCTGCCCCCGCGCGGCGAGCCGGGCCACCCGCTCCTCGGTCGCGGTGAGCGTCGTCGGCGCCGGGGTGCGGGCGCCGATGCGGCCCAGCTCCGTCCGCGCCCGGTCGGCGAACGCGGACGCGCCGAGCGCGTCGAACTCGGCCACTGCCGCGTCCAGCGCCTCCCGCGCCTCCCGGCGTCGCCGCACCCGCCGGTACGCGCGCCCGGCGGCGAGGAGGCAGCGGGCCCGGTCCAGCGGCAGCACCGCCTCCGGCACCGCGGCCCGGGCCTGCGTCAGCGCGTCCAGCGCCGTGCCCGGATCCGTCCCGGTGGCCCCGGCCAGCAGCACCCGGCTGCGGGCCAGACCCAGCGTCGTCCACGGACGCGGCAGCCGGCTGTGGCGCCGGGCCAGCCGGTCCAGCGCGGCGTGCGCGGTGTCCAGGTCACCGGCGCCCACGCACGCTTCGATCCAGTCCGGCTCGAAGCGCTGCCCCAGCGGTTCGGCGATGCCCGATCCGTCCAGGTCGGCGGCGAGCGCGCCGTACGCCGCCGCGGCGGCGGCCCACTCCCCGGACGCAAGCGCCACCAGCCCGGTGAGCTGGTGGTGCAGCCGGCGGCTCCAGGCGTCGCCGAGGTCGTCGTCGCGGCGCAGCCCGGCCGCTGCCGCGCCGGCCTGAGCCAGCCGTCCCCGGTGCGCGTCGAGCACGCCGCCCAGCCAGCTCTCGCCCACCAGCCCGGTGCCCAGCTGCTCACCCAGGTCACGGGCCGCGGCGATGTGCGTCCCGGCCTCGGCGAAGCGTCCCGCCAGCAGTTCCGTCTCGCCGAGGTGGGTGAGCACCTCGTGCCGCAGCGGATCGTCGCCGCGCGCCACCGCCAGGTCCAGCATCAGGTGCAGCCGGGCCCGCGCCCGGTCGTGGTCGTCGACCGACTTCCACCAGATCGCCGGTACCGAACCGGCCAGGAAGGACGGTTCACCGCCCTCCAGCGCCAGCGCCCGGTCCAGCAGCTCGGTGGACGCCGGGCCGCCGGCGCGTACCTCGTGGAAGAACAGCAGCAGCAGCGCGGCGGTGAGCAGCGGGCGGTGCTCGTCGCGGTCGGACAGGCGGGCGATCGCGGCCCGCGCGTGCCGGCGGGCGGGCTCCGGCTGGTCGTGGAACATGGTCAGGTGGGTGTGGATCCGCCCGGCCAGGTCGCCGTCCGGCCCGGCGGCGGCGAGCGCCTGCTCGGCGACGCGGACGGCGGTGACCAGGTCGTCGGCGCACCAGGCGACGAGCGCGCGCAACAGCAGCGCCTCGCCCCGCTCGGCGCCGGTCAGCTCACCCGCCGCCACCTCGGCAGCCCGCCCGGCCGCCGCGTAGTCGCCGCTGTCGATGCGGCACTGCACCGCGTCGAGGCGGCGCCGGTTCCGCTCGGCGGCAGCCGACGGCGGGGTCAGCTCGGCGGCCCGGGCGTACCAGTCGGCGGCGAGCGCGGACGCGCCGCGCATCCGCTGCCGGGCCGCCGCCGCGGCCAGGTCGGCCGCGACGGCGGCGTCCGGCGCGACGGTGCACCGGGACAGGTGCCGGGCCCGCTCGTCCGGGTCGGCGACCGCGCCGGCGAGCAGCGCGTGCAGCCGCCGCCGGGCTCCCGGCGGGATGCTCTCGCGCACCGCCGCCGCGTACCGGGGGTGCGCGAAATCGATCCGGCTCGCCGTGACCGCGACCAGCCCGGCGTCCTCGGCCGCGTCCAGCGCCCCGGCCGGCACGTCCGCCGACGCCAGGTCGCGCACCGTCGGCACGGTCAGCAGCGCGGCCAGCCGCACCGCGTCGCGGCTCGGGCCGGGCAGCGCCCGCAGCGTCTCGGCGAGCAGCAGGCGCAGCGACGACGGTACGGGCAGGTCCTCGTCGTGCGCGGGCGGGCGGGGCAGCCGCAGCACCGCCCGGGCCAGCTCGATGGCGAGCAGCGGGTTGCCGTCGGCGTCGCGGGCCAGCCGGTCGGTGAGCGGCCGGCTGAGCGTGCCGCCGAGCCGGGCCGCCAGGACGCGGTGCAGGTCCGCCGGGGCCAGCGGCGGTACGTCGGCGCGTAGCAGCCGGTGCCGTCCGGCCGGGTCGTCGTCCAGCCCGAGCGGCACCGGAAACGGCGGGTCGTCCCCGGTGCGGTGCGTGGCCAGGACGGCGGGCCACCGGTTCAGCCGGCGCAGCGCGAACCGCAGTGCCCGGGCGCTCGGCGGGTCCAGCCACTGCGGATCGTCGACCGCGAGCAGGACCCGGGGCGCGCCGGTGACCGCCGCGTCGAGCAGCGTGTATGTGGCCGCGCCCACCGCCCGTTCGTCCACCGCGCCGTCGTGCTCACCGGTCAGCAGCACCATGTCGGCCGCGGCCCGCTGCGGTGCGGGCAGCCCCGGCAGCGCGTCCGCGAGCGGGCGCAGCACGTCGGCGAGTGCCGCGTACGGCAGCGCGCTCTCGGCCTCGGTGGGTGCGGCGGACAGCACCCGCCAGCCGGTCCGCCCGGCGTGGGCGACCACCGCCCGCCAGAGCGCGGTCTTGCCGATGCCGCTCGGGCCGTCGAGGAGCACCGGCGCACCGGCGGTCAGGGCACGCCACACCCGCTCGACGACCGCGTCGCGGCCGACCAGTGCGGCGTCCATGGCGGGATGGTGGCACAGCGGCGCCCGTGGACCCAGCGTCGGCGCGGCCTAGCCGGGAACCTGTCCGCATATCGAGACGCGCGGGATCACCTCCTGGTTGCGGTAGACGTCGGCGCTCCAGCTCGGTCCGGCGGACGCCACGATCGGCGGTATCCGCGGGGCCCGGGACGGGCTGAGCAGGCTGAGGAACTTGTTGATCACCTGGACGACGGGTTCCAGGATCCGGTAGCCGATCCCGAACCGCGCCCGCACGCCGAGCCCGACGCCCCGGCACAGCGCGTACGGAGCGCCGAGCGCGGACCCGATGGTGGCGCCGTACGAGGTGACCAGCTCGAACCAGATCCCGGCGGTGAACAGGAACGCGCTGATGCCCAAGGTGAACCGCACGCCGTGCCGGACGACAAGCCCCATCACGCCGACCGGCACACCGGTGAGCGAGTCGAGCAGGCTCACCCGGCGGGCGAAGCCCTCGGTCACGCGCGAGCCCACCTGGCCGCCCGCGTAGCCGAACCCGAGCTTGCCGGCGAGGGCGTACTCGCCGGAGCCGCGGAACGTGCCCAGTTTCGCGCCGAACGCGGTGGCCACCTCAAGCGTCTGGCTCACCGTGAACGACAGCGGCAGGCCGGCGACCAGCCCGATCGGGAACGCGATGTCGACCGGGACCGGGAACGTCCGGCGGTGGTTCTGCCCGCCGTCGATCCCGGCGGTGAAGTCCACCTTGATGCCGAAGCCGCCACCGATCTCCAGTTCGGCCCGGGTCACCTTGCCGGCGCCGATGGCCAGGTGGAACGACGCGGCCGGTCGGCCCACGGTCAGCGTCACGGTGCCGGCCAGCCGGAGGCCGCCGTCGTCGTACGTGAAGTGCGTGCCGACGCCACCGGCGCAGCAGAACGTCCGGACCCGGTAGCCGTGGGCGCTCGCGGCGGCCTGCCCGCCCGGCGCGGGTGGCGGCTGCGCGGGCGCGACGGCGAGCGGGCGGGCCCGGCCGAGCGTGCCGCCGGCCGCCGCGGCGTCCCGGGTCCACGACGGCTCGCCGGCCACGTAGACGGTCGGGCGGTCGAGCGTGACGTCGTCCCCGCCGAACGTGCCGTCACGGATCACCTCGGTGAGCGTGACCGGGCCGATCGTGACGACAAGGTCGCCGCCTTCCTCGGCCAGGTCGAGCACGCGTCCCACGCCGCGTCCGGTGAGGAACATGACCCGGCCGGGCGCGAGCCGGTCGGCGTCGCGGGCACCGGGGTCGAGCCGCCAGATCAGCCCGTCCGGGCTCACCGACCGCACGGTGCGGCTGCCCCCGCCGACGAGCACCACGTCCGGTTGCAGCGTGACGTCCTTGCCCGGGACCGGCGCCTGCCCGTACCGGGGCTCCCCGTCGCCCGCGTCGGCCGGGCCTGGTCTGGGGCCGCCGCAGCCGGTCACCACGAGCAGCACCACCAAGCCGGCCGTGAGCAGCCGCCGGCCGCGCACCGGCCGCCTCACATCCGGCCGGCGACGGTACGGGCGAGCCGTTCCAGCGGCGCCCGGTTCTCCTGCGGGTCGTTGAGCCGCATCAGCCGCACCGCGACCCACAGCTCGCCCTTGCGCAGGAAGAACGCCTCGTAGGTGAGCAGGGCCTCGTCTGCCGTGCCGGTCAGCTCCCGGATCTCGTGCCCGAGCTGCCGCTCGATGTCGAGGTACTTCTTGGCGCCGTCACCCACGAACACCTCGACCTGGGCGGTCGGCCCGCTCACCGGGCCGGTGTAGGTGCAGGACTGCCCGGCCGCCACCGGTTCCTCCAGCGGCGTGCCGGCGAGGCGCTCGGCGTCGTCCTTCGACACCAGCGTGCACGCCTGCGGCGCATCGGCGGCGTCGTCCACCGGTCCGGCGCTCGGCTCGGCCGGCGCCTCCCCGGTTGGGTCCGCGACCGGCGTGCCCGCACCGGGTACGGCGCCACCGGCGGCCGGCGGTTCGTCGCCGCCGCAACCGGCGGACGCGGTGAGCAGGGCCGCGGCCAGCGCGAGCGCGACCAGTCGGCGGGTTCGCATGCCTGCCCCGCTCAGGCCGGGATCGCGTCGAGCGTGCGGCGCAGGATCTGCTCGTTACCTGCGGTGCCGCCTTCGAAGCTGCTGATGGTCACCGTGTACGTGCCCTTGCCGTCGATCAGCACCGCCTCGCCGCGCACGTCCTTGACCGCGAGGTAGCCCCGCTCGCCCCGGTCCAGGTCGACGACCTTCTCGTACTGCTGGCCGGCCTGGTCGTACTGGTAGTCGTAGGTGGCCTTGCCGGCGGTCGCCGAGGCGGTGGTGACCGCCAGCTGGGCGACGCCGTCGCCGAACGAGCAGTTGCCCTCGTCGCGCAGCTTCCGGTCGACCAGTTCGGAGACCTGGGCGGCGGTGAACGGGCACGGCGGCCGCACGTCGTCCACCGCGCCCGCGTCCGGGTCGCCGCCGTCCCCGTCCGCCGCGGTGTCGGCCGACCCGGCGTCGACGATCCCGCCGCCGCCGGAGTCGCACCCGGCCGGCGCGAGCAGGGCGAGCAGGAGCAGGGGCAGGATCAGCCCCAGCGGGAGCCCGCCGTCGCGGCGGGAACGGGCGGTCCGGACCGGTGTGAGCGCGTCAGATGCCATGCCCCTGACGCTAGGCGCGTCGTCACCGCGCGTAATCGGGGGTTTCCCTATGCGATGACCTTGCGAACCGGCTCGTCCGCCCCGGCGGGCGGCGCGTCCGTGCCGCTGCGCCGTCCCACCCGGATGGCGAGCCGCTCCACGTAGCCGACCAGGAGCGCGACGAACAGCACCACGAACAGGATCAGCATCGGCAGCGGCAGGATCAGGCCCAGCGGAAGCTCGCCGCCGCCGCCGAAAGCACGGTTCGCGATCATCGTCACCAGCGCGGGCGCGGTGAGGCTGTCCGGGCCCCGGCCCACCAGCGTGGCCCACAGTGGCGACTGGGCGTGTGCCAGCCAGGTCGGCAACGCGGTCACGGCCAGCATCGGCAGCGCCGGCAGCAGCAGCGTACGGCCGATGCCGCCGCCGGAGCGCCACCGCTCGTGCTGGCCCCGGAACAGCAGCGTGAACGCGAACAGCGCGGGCACCGACAGCCAGGTGGGCGGCACCAGGCCGAGGAACAGGCCCAGCTGTTCGCGTTCCATCGTGCGTTCGAAATTGGCGATGGCCAGCGGGCCGGCACCGACGAACAACCACGGCGCGAACGGCACCAGCAGCAGTTCGCTCCAGCGTCCGAGCGGCCGCAGCGCGCCGATCCCGAATCCGGCCAGCGCGGCGAGCGTCACCGCGACGAGTGTGGACAGCAGCGGCGGCACCCAGGTGTTGGCGAACAGGTTCGAGGTCTCGACCCCCCGCGGCAGGGGCCCGGTGTCGGCGGAGAAGTTCCGCAGCCACGGCAGCGACGCCCAGACGGTCACGCCGACGACCACGACGAGCGCGGCGACGGTCGACCCGACGAGCAGCGGCCGGCGGCCGGTGAAGGACTCCGCCTCCCGGGCGGCCGGGCCGTCCCGCCAGCCGTCGAACTCGATGCGCAGCCGGGTGGCCAGGATGAGCGCCACCGCGGCCAGCCCGAGCAGCCCGAGCAGCACCAGCAGCAGCGTCGACGTGGCCGATCCGACGCCCAGGCGCAACGTCCGGAACGAGGTCTGCACGGCGGTGAACACCGGCGTCGCCGTGTAGTCGCCGCGCGGCCCGCCGCCGGTCAGGATGGACGGGGCGGTGTAGGTCTGCAGGCCGGCGGCGAGGACGCCCAGGCCGAGCAGCCCGCCGGCAGCCAGCATCGCGGGCGCGGGCCGCTGGTCGGGCTCGCGGCGGCGCAGGGCGCTCAGGTACAGCGTCGCGGCCACCGCGACGACCAGTCCGAACGTCACCTGGGCCAGCGCCGAGACGAGGAACGCCCGGGGGGACTGCAGATCCTGGGTGAGAGTGCCGTTCTCGATGCCCTCGGCGCGCCGGCCGAGGTACACCGCGACCGGTGCGTACGCGGCCAGCGGCAGCGCGAGCACGCCCCGGGTGACCAGGCGGGTGACCCGGCCGGCCCGGTCGGCGAGGACCGCGAGCAGCGGCGCGGCGAGCAGCGCCACCGCCAGCGGGATCAGGGCGAGCAGCACCGCGAACCCGACCTGCCCGGCGAACCCGGAGGTGAAGGCGGCCTCGTAGTTCGCCGTACCGGCCGACTCACCCGAGCGGCGCGGCCCGTCGGCCTGGAAGCTGCGGGACACAGTGGACAGCGTGGGCAGGACGTACGACCAGACCCAGACGATCACCGCCGGGACGATCAGCGCCAGCCCGACCAGGGCCCTCCCCGGACGGGTCGGCGGCGTGAGCGGGGGCACTGACGCTGTCACCTGCGGCGCGGCCGGCTGGTTCATCGGGACATCCACCCTCGAAGATCGACGATCACGGCCGTCGCGACGATAACCGATGCCGTCCACCAGCGCGCGGCGGCCGACCGGCGACCCGGCGCAGCCGGATAGGGTCGCAACCGTGCGGACCAAGCAGGAGCTGTCGACGGCGATCCGGGAACGACGGCGGGCGGCGCTGGTGGTCAACGCCCACTCCCGCCGGGGCCGGCGGCTCTACGACACCGTCCACGAACGCCTGCGGGCGGCCGGTTTCGTGCTGCTCGGCGCGTACCCGGTCGACCGGCCCGGCGAGCTGGACCGGGTGCTCGCCGAGGCCGCCGACCTGGGCCCGGACCTGCTGGTGACCGGCGGCGGTGACGGCACCGTCGGCGCGGCGGCCCGGCTGCTAGCCCACCGGGACATCGCGATGGGCCTGCTGCCGCTGGGCACCACTAACAACTTCGCCCGTACGGTCGGCGTCCCGCTCGATCTCGACGCCGCGATCGCGGTGCTCACCGGCGGCAAGGTGATCGACGTCGACCTGGGCCTGATCGGTGACACCCGGTTCACCAACCACGTCGGGATCGGGCTGTCCGCCGACATCATGCAGGCCGCCCCGCCGGGGCTGAAGCGGGTCGTCGGGCGGCTCGCGTACCCGATGACCGGGCTGGGGCTGCTGGCCCGGCACCGGCCGCTGGCCGTGACGGTCCGCGCCGAGGGCCGCGAGCACACGTTCACCACGCACCAGGTGTATGTGGCGAACGGCGGTTTCCACGCCGGCCGGCCGATCACCGCCGACGCCACCGCCGACGACCGGCTGCTGGTGGCGTACCCGGTGGGTGGGCCGACCCGGCGCGGGCTGCTGCGCGAGACGGCGCGCAACGCGGCGGCCGGCCACCGCCGCACCCTCGGTGACGAGCCGTTCCTGGCGGTCCGCCAGCTGTGGCTGGACACCGACCGGCCGGCCCGCATCGAGGTCGACGGCGAGCCGTACGGGCAGACGCCGGTCCGCATCGGCCTGGATCCGAACGCGTTGCGGCTGATGGCCCGCTCCGACAGCCCGGACCACTGAGGCGGTCAGGCCCAGTGCTCCTCGTCGGGCAGCGGAATCTCCGTGTTCTGCTCCACCGCGTCGGCGGCGGTGAGGTCGTCGCGCACCGACTCGCCCAGGCCCGCCCGGTCGCTCGGCGCGCGCAGCACACCCTGCTCGGCCAGGTCCGCCTCGCTCGCCTCGGGCACCGCCGCGTCGACCGTGTCGGGTGGGCCGACGAGCGTCTCGTCCTGCCGCTGCTCCTGCGCGTCGGCCGCGGGCGGCCGGCGCAGCGCGTCCTCGCTCATCGCGCGCCCGTCACGCCGTACGCCGCACGTACGGCGCGCTCTGGTCGGCCACCTCGCCGTACTCGGCCGGGAGCTGCGTGACGACCTGAGCGTAGGCGGCCGGATCGACGGCGTCGCGCAGCACGTCGAACACGGCGGTGATGCCGTCCCGGGCGGCGTCCACGTCGACGTCGGCGCGTCCGCTCACCCGCTCCACGAACACGTCGAGCCCGAACGGTTCGGCGTCCTCGGCCGGGCCGAACGCGTACGCCCGCAGCGCCTCCGGCAGCCGATCGGCGAGGTCACGGGCCTCCCCGCCGTCGATCCGCTCGGCCAGCGTGGTCAAGGTCGCCCGGGTGATCGCGGTGGCCTGCTCCGCGGACGCGCCGCACCGCTGGGCCACCGCGCCGATGAACTGATCCTGGTCCATCTCGCCGCCTTCCTCCGCCGGGATCGCCGGATTCCCACGCTGGACCTCCGCAAACGGCCGCCGGGCCGGGGGGTAGCCTGCAGCGCGGAACCCGCAGCGAGGAGGCCCCGACAGTGCAGCCGACGACCGTGGACGTGCCCACCCCCGACGGAACCGCTGACGCCTACCTGGCCGTGCCGGAGGCCGGCGGGCCCTTCCCGGCCGTCCTGCTGTTCATGGACGCCTTCGGGCTGCGGCCCCGGGTGGCGGAGATGGCCGCGACGATCGCCGAGCGCGGATACGTCGTGCTGGCGCCCAACCTGTTCCACCGCGCCGGCCGGGCCCCGCTGATCGACCTCGGCGCGCTCGCCGACGACAGCCGCCGCGGCGCCCTGTTCGAGAGCATCGGGCCGATGATGGCCGCGTTGACGCCGGACGCGGTGGCCCGCGACACCGCTGCCTACCTGGACTTCCTGGCCGCCCGGCCGGACGTCGCGCCGGGACCGGCGGTGATCACCGGCTACTGCATGGGCGGCACGAACGCGCTGCGCGCGATCGAGGCGCTGCCGGACCGGATCGCCGCGGTAGCAGCGTTCCACGCCGGCCGGGTGGTCACCGACGCCCCGGACAGCCCGCACCTGGCGCTCGGCGCGGTGACCGGTGAGCTCTACTTCGGGCACGCCGACGCCGACCCGTCGATGACCGCCGAGCAGATCGCCACGCTGGAGAAGACGCTCGACGCGGCCGGGGTGACGTACCGCTCCGAGGTGTACGCCGGTGCCCGCCACGGCTACACCCAGTCGGACACCCCGATGTACGACGAGCAGGCCACGAAGCGGCACTGGACGGCGCTGTTCGACCTGCTCGACCGCACGTTCCGCAGCTGACCCGCACAAGGCGCGCGGGAGCACGGCGGACGATTCACCGGCCCGGAGGCGGGTAACCGCCGTCATGGCCGACCGCCGCGCCGACACCGTCCGCTCGCCCCTGGACCGGGCGGTCGAGCGGGGCGGTCTCGCGCTGTCCCGGGCCCGGGCCGAGGGTGGCGCGGCCGGCCGCAACCGGCTGCGCCAGTTGGAGATCACCGTGGTGATCTCCGTGCAGGCCGGGCTGGCCGCGGCGCTCGCCGCGCTGCTCGCCGACGAGCTGCTCGGCTCCGGCGCGCACGTCTTCGCCCCCGCGGCCGCGGTCGGCACCATCGCCACCGCCATCGGCCAGCGTGCCCGGCGCACGTTCGAGCTGCTCATCGGCGTCGGCCTCGGCATCCTGGTCGGTGACCTGCTGCGCGCGCTGCTGGGCAGCGGATCCTGGCAGACCGGCCTGGTGGTCACGCTGGCCATCGCCACCGCGCTGCTGGTGGCCGGGCGCGGCGGCGCGCTCGTCGGCCAGGCCGGCGGTACGGCGGTGCTGATCGCCACGCTCGCGCCGGTGCAGCCCGGCCTGGAGCTGCCCCGTATCTTCGACGCGCTGGTCGGCGGCCTGGTCGGCCTGTTCGTGGTGGCGCTGCTGCTGCCGGTCAACCCGATCCGGGTGCTGGACCGGGCGGTGGAACCGGTGGTCGCCCGGCTCACCGAGCGGCTCGACGCCGTCGCCCACGCGCTGACCCGCCGCGACGCCGACGCGGCCCAGCGCGCCCTGGAGGACCTGCGCGGGATCGAACCGGACATCGGGCGGCTCAACGACGCGCTCAGCGGGGCCGAGGAGGTGGTCACCATCGCGCCGGCCCGCTGGCACCGCCGCGCCCAGTTCCACAGGTACGCCGAAGCGACCCGGCACCTCGAACGCCTGGTGCTGTACGCCCGCTCGATCGCCCGCCGCTCCGCCACCGCGCTGCAGTACGACGAGCCGGTTCCGCCCGCGCTGCCCGACGCGGTGGCCCGCCTCGGCCAGGCGGTACGGGAGATGAAGCGGGCCTGCAAGTCCGGTGCGGACCTGGAAAGCACCCGGGAACTGGTCCGGTCCGGCGCCGAGCTGGCCGGGCGAGCCTGGTCGCAGGGCGTTCGCGCGTTCGGCGAGGCGATGATCAGCGACCTGCGGACCGCGCAGAGCGAGCTGCTGCGGGCCACCGGCTGCCGGCCCGAGGACGCAAACGGCAGTGTGCGCCGGGCCGCCGGCGCGGGGGAGTCGGAGGCGCGCCCGCCGGCCCGCGCCCGGATGAGCCGGCCGGTCCCGCGCCGGTCCGGCGTCCGGCACCGGCCGAAGGCCACCGGGCGTCAACTGGCACCTGCCCGGGCCGGTCCGGCTGGCTAGCGTCGGCGTATGGACATCCGTCACGACGCGCCGGCCGCGCGCTTCGCCGCGCTGAGCACCGCCCACGTCGCCGACGCCTGCCTGCGCGCCGGTGTCCCCGTCCGCTGCGCCCCGGCCGCCGTCGTCCCGGTGCTGCCCGGGCGGCGCCTGGCCGGCCGGGTGCGCCCGGCCCGGCACGTCGGCAGCGTGGACGTCTTCCTGGAGGCGATCGAGCAGGCCGCCGAGGGGGACGTGCTCGTCGTCGACGACGGCGGGCGCACCGATCGGGCCTGCGTCGGCGACCTGGTGGTGCTGGAGGCGCGGGCCGCCGGCCTGGCCGGGCTGGTGGTGTGGGGCGCGCACCGGGACACCGCGGACCTGGTCGCGGTCGGGCTGCCGGTGTTCAGCCTCGGCGCCACCCCGAGCGGGCCGTTGGAGCTGGACCCGCGCCCGGACGGGGCGCTGGCGCACGCCCGGGTCGGGCCGTTCACCGTCGGCCCGGGGGATCTGGCGCTGGCCGACGACGACGGTGTGCTGTTCGTACCCGCCGACCGGGCCGGGGAGCTGTTCGACCTAGCCGAGTCCATCCGGGACACCGAGCGGCGGCAGGCGGACCGGATCCGGGCCGGCGAGTCGCTGCGGTCGCAGGTCGGCTTCGCCGCCTACCTGGCGGCCCGGGAGGCGGATCCGGCGCTGACGTTCCGGGCGCACCTGCGGACGGTGGGCGGCGCGATCGAGGAGTGACCCGGTCAGCCGCCGCGCGCCCACAGCGCCAGGCGTACCCGGTTGGCGCTGCCGGTCTTGGTCATCAGGCTGGTGATGTGCGTCTTCACTGTGGTCACCCCGATGTGCAGCCGTTCGGCGATCTCGGTGTTCGACAGGCCGTCGGCGACCAGGTCCAGCACGTCCCGCTCGCGGGCGGTCAGGTCGGCCGTCCGCCGGGGCGCGCCGGCGCGGGCGTGCACCGCGCGGTCGACCAGCCGGCGCAGCACGTCCGGGCTGAACGGGCTGTCGCCGGCGGCGGCGCGGCGGACGCCGTCGAGCAGGTCGGCCGGGGGCGCGTCCTTGAGCAGGAACCCGCAGGCGCCGGCGGTCAGCGCGGGATAGAGGTGGTCGTCGTCGCCGAACGTGGTGAGCACCATGATCCGGGTGACGGGCCGGTCGGCGAGGATCCGGCTGGTCGCGGTGATCCCGTCGACGCCGGGCATCCGCAGGTCCATCACCACCACGTCGGGGCGTAGCCGGGCGGCCAGGGCGACCGCGTCCCGGCCGTTGTCGGCCTCACCGACCACCTCGAGGTCGGGCTGGGCGTCGCAGAGCATCCGCAGGCCGGCCCGGATGAGGTGCTGGTCGTCGACCAGCAGCACCCGGATCACGCCGGCTCCGGCGTGCCCGCGCGGGGCCGGGGCGCCTGGCGGGCGGGCCCGGCCGCCGGCAGCACGGTACGGACCCGCCAGCCGGACCCGGTGGGCCCGGCCTCCAGCCGCCCGCCGAGCACCTCGACCCGTTCCCGCATGCCGACGATGCCGTGGCCGCCGCCTGCGGGCACCCCGGCCGGCGCGGCGCCCCGGCCGTCGTCGGTGACCGCCCAGTGCACCGCGTCGTCCTCGACCGACACGCTCAGGTGTGCGCGGGCCGCCGCGCCGGCGTGCTTCGCCACGTTCGTCAACGCCTCCTGGGTCAGTCGCAGCACCGCCTGGCCGCGTACCGCGTCGAGGGTGCCGACGGCCGGGTCGATGTCGGCCTCGACGACGACGCCGGCCTGCCGGGCCCGGTCGACCGCCGCGCCGAGCGCGGCCGGCAGCGCCGACGGCTCGATCGCGGTCAGCGCGGCGTCGCCGCGGACGCCGTCCGGGTCGCGCAGCACCGCCACCAGCCGCCGCAGGTCGGTCAGCGCGGCGGTGCCGGTGGCGTGCACGTCGTCGAACACCTCGCCGACCCGGGGATCCAGGTCGGGCAGGACGTGCCGGGCCACCCCGACCCGCAGCACCATCGACGCGACGTGGTGCGCGAGCACGTCGTGCAGCTCGCGGGCGATGGCGCCGCGCTCGTCGGCGCGGGCCGCCCGGCTCTCCGACTCGCGCCGGCGCCGCTCCGCCTCGGCCCGCTCCTCGGCCTGCCGCCCGAGTTCCCGGGTGGTCCGCACGACCAGTCCGAGCAGCAGCGGCAGGCCGACGGTGACGGCCAGCCCGAACAGGCCGGTGAACGCCGCGCGGACCGGTAGCCCGATCAGGTCGGTAAGGTCGACGGCGGCGAGCAGCCCGGCGCCGAGCCAGATCGTGCGTGGCCGGGTGGCCCGCATGGTCAGCTCCAGCAGCGCCCAGCTCGCACCGACCTGGTTGATCACCACGTCGTCGACCAGCACGAGCGCGGCGACCAGCAGCGCCGACTGGAGCAGCAGGTTGAGCAGCGGCCGGCGGTGGCACAGCAGGGCCAGCAGGAACGCCGGGACCGCCAGCGCCCACTGCGTACCGGTGGCGGCCGAGTTCCCGTGCGGACCGAAGACCAGGTAGCCGATGCCGCTGAGATCCAGCAGCAGGACACGCGCGAACGTGTCCCGCGCGTCGAACAACCGACCGGCCCAGCTCACCGCGTCAGCCTAGGCAACCGGTGCGGCCGCAGCCACCGCGTTCGCCGGCCGCCGCCACGCGGAGCGCAGTCCGAGGTGGACGGCCAGCCCGATCGGGCCGAGCAGGACGGTGAGCAGCAGCACCGGGGCGGTGAGCAGGGCCGGCAGCCCTCGCTCCCGCGCGTCCTGCCAGATCCACCTGCCGACGAACAGGTCGAAGGCGATCATGTGGGCCCAGGCTGCCGCCGCGCCGTCGGCGGTGCCGAGCAGGTCCCGCAGGCCGTCGAGCGTGGGCGCGGTCACCACCGGCAGCACCGTGCCGAGCGCGGGGAGCACCAGGGCCGCGTAGACGAGCAGCACCGGCGCCACGATCAGCGGCGAGCCGACGATCCGGCCGGTCCAGGACCAGCGCGGCACCAGGATCATCAGCGCCCAGAACGGGGCCGCGAGCGCGAACGTCAGACTGAACAGCGCGGTGCTCATCCGACCAGCACCACCTCGGTACGGCGGGCCCGGCGGGCCAGCACCAGCGCGGTGGCCGCCGCCGTGGCCACGACCAGCGCGGCCGCCGCGGCGAGCGTGAGCCCGTCCGGCGCGAGCAGCGGCTGCCCGCGCAGGGCCTGGGCGGTCACCAGCAGCGTCAGTGCCGCGTACGCGGCCCCGCCGACGAGCACCAGCCGGGCCCGGGTCAGCTCGTCCAGCCGCCTGCCGAGGAACCGGTCGAGCAGGATCGCCAGCAGCGGCAGCGCCTGCAACGCGTGCATGCCGACGAAGTGCCCGACGCGCAGGTCGCCGCCGGTGGTGCTCCAGCCGACCAGCGGTAGCCCCGGGCCGCCGTCCGGTACACCGACGCTGTGCGCTCCGCTGATCCCGGCGGGCGCGCCGGCCGGCTGCTGCGCCACCATCGGGAACGCGACGAGCATGCCGAGCAGGGACACGGCGAGGCCGAGCCGGACCGCGTAGCCGCCGGCCCGGTCGGCGAGGGACCGGCGGGACAGCACGACCGCCAGCACGAGCTGGGCGGCGAACAGGACGGTGATCGCTGCGCCCATGACGCTGAACAGCGCCGCGTCCAGCGTGGTGGTTTCGTTGTAGTGACTGGTGGTGCCCCGGAGCACCTGACCCACGATGACGACCATCTCCACCACGGACATGGCCACGATCACGGTGGCGGCCCGCTCGGCCGCCCGGCTGCGGCGGGGCAGCAGGGACAGCATCCAGGCCAGCGTGACGCCGTAGAGGACGAACGAGATCGCGAACTTCAGCGGCTTGAGCCAGATCGGCGCGCCGGTCAACACGCGCGGGTCGGCCACGACGCCGACCGCGGCGACGACGGTGAGCACCGTCATCGCGGACACGAGGAGCATCAGGGGGCGGTGCCATCCGGCCGCCCGGTTCCGTACGGTAGTCATGCCTCTAGATGCTCGTGACGGACCGGGCCGATCGCGCCCGCCCGCAGGCCGCGTTCGCGGCCACGGGTCGGAGGGCGTCTCCTACCCGGGGAGGAGGCCGGACGGTCAGTCCGGCAGCCGGGGCATCTCGACGCCCGGGTCGCGGCCGAGCAGCACCCCGCGGGTCAGCGCCCGCGAGCCGAAGCGGTCCCGCACCGCGTCGACGGCGGCGTCCAGCGCCGGGCCGGGTTCGGCGGTGAACGGCAGGGTGAGCTGCGTGTGCCCGGCACCGAGGTTGCCCACCGAGACGCCGAGCAGCGTGACGCCCCGCTCCGCGATCTGCGGCAGCGCGGCGCGCAGCAGGTCACGGGCGGCGGCCCGCAGCGGCCCGGTCTGCGCGGTCGGCTCGTCGAGCGTGTGCGACCGGGTGGCGCGGGTGTAGTCGGCGAAGCGCAGCCGCAGCGTCACCGTGCGGCCGGTGCGGCGGGCGGCGCGCATCCGGCCGGTGACCCGGTCGACCAGCCCGGCCAGCACCGCGTCCAGGTCGGCGGGGGAGTGCGGGCCGCGTCCCAGCGCGTGCTGCGCGCCCATCGAGGAGCGGCGGCGGCCCACCTGAACCGCCCGTGGGTCGCGGTTGTGGGCCAGCGCGTGCAGGTGCCGGCCGGCGCCCGCGCCGAGCAGCGACACCAGCGCCGGCTCGTCCAGCCGGGCCACCTGCCCGACGGTACGGATGCCGCGGTCGCGCAGCCGCGCGGCGGTGACCGGGCCGACGCCCCACAGCCGTTCGACAGGCAGCGGGTGCAGGAACGCCAGTTCCCGGTCCGGCTCCACGACCAGCAGCCCGTCCGGCTTCGCCACGCCGCTTGCGACCTTCGCCAGGAACTTCGTCCGGGCCACGCCGACGGTGATCGGCAGGCCGACCTCTCGGCGTACCCGCTCCCGCAGCGTGGCCGCGACGGCGGCCGGCGTTCCGGCGAGCCGCCGCAGCCCACCCACGTCGAGGAACGCCTCGTCGATGCTGAGCCCTTCGACGAGCGGGGTGGTGTGCCGGAAGATCTCGAACACCGCCCGGCTGGCGGCCGTGTACGCGGCCATCCGGGGCGGCACCACGACGGCGTCCGGGCAGAGCCGCCGCGCCTGCCGGCCGCCCATCGCGCTGCGCACGCCCCGGGCCTTGGCCTCGTAGCTGCACGCGAGCACCACGCCGCCGCCGACGATCACCGGCCGGCCGCGCAGCCGGGGGTCGTCGCGCTGCTCGACCGAGGCGTAGAACGCGTCCAGGTCGGCGTGCAGGATGGTGGCCTCGCTCGACACCCCGCCATACTCGCACACATGTTCGAATGAGCGCGGCTGACCTGCCTTGATACACGCGACCGGCCGACGGGAGCACCCGCCGGCCGGTCGCGTGCGCCTCACCGTCCGTAGACCTCGAACTCGTAGAGCGAGAAGCCGTACGAGGTGGCCCGGGTGACGCCGTACATCCGCACGTATCGTGCGCTGACCGGGGCGAACGTCACGTTGTCGACGCCGCCGTTGCCGGTGGTGGTGCTGAACACCGGCTGCCAGGAGTTGCCGTCGGCGGAGACCTCGATCCGGTAGCCGGTGGCGTACGCGGCCTCCCACCGCAGCCCCGCCCGGCTGATCGTCCGGGCCGAGCCGAGGTCCACCCGCAGCCACTGGTTGTCGTTGTAGCTGCTGGCCCACCGGGTGCCGAGGCTGCCGTCGACCGCCTTCGCCGGGGTGTTGCTGGTCAGGAACTGCGTGCTGGACGCGGTGGCGGTACGGCCCTGCGCCAGGTTGGTCACCGCGTCGCCCCGGCGCGCCGGGAACGAGACGACCTGCTGGTATGTGGGCCGGTTCTGCCAGGCGATCAGCGGGTGGGTGATGCCGCCGAGCCCGGACTGGGCGATCGAGTCGGCGCACCACTGGTCGCCGGCACCGCACGACGAGTCGCCCGGGTAGACGGTGGTCGCCGGCGCCGCCGCGGCCTGGCCGAGCGTGTCGAGCAGCGCCTGCCGGCACGCGCCCAGGTTGCCGTTGCCGCAGTACGTGCGCCCGAGGCCGCCGGCCACCGGGTCGCCGAGCACGGCCCGCAGGTCCTTGTCGACGTAACCCCACCAGCCGTACTGGAACGCCGAGCCCTTGTGCGCCTGGCCCTGCGCCGCCCAGCTCACGGTGCCGTCGCGGGCGCCGTTCTGGCCGCCCGAGGGCGCCTCGTTGACCTGGAGGGCGCCGACGAGCGCGCCGTACAGGTCGGGGCCGAGGCCGGGGCGGAACTGCGCCGCGGCGAGCAGCGGCCACCAGGCGTCGAAGATCCGGATCGCCTCGGCGTGCTGGTAGACCTTCGACCCGGGTGACGTCTCCACCCGCCGCGACCCGGCCTGCTGCCAGGCCCGCAGCTTTGTCACCGCGGCGGCCAGTGTCGGGTCGGTGACCGGCGTGCTGTCGAGCACCCGTAGCAGTTCGCCGAGCACCTGCTGGCCGCGCAGGTCGGTCACCGCCGCCTCGGCGGTGATCCGCACGATGTCGGCGCGGCCTACCTTGCGCTGGGCGATGGCCGCCTTCACCGGACCGTCGAGCAGCTGACCCCGGTGCACCGCGCCGTAGCTGAAGTTGCCGTCGGCCGCGCCGAAGTCACGCGCCTGCTTGTTGTTCCAGCTGACGTAGTAGTCCTGGTTGACCGACTGCGGGTGGGCCGACGCCGGGGCGTACGTGGCGTCGTTGGTGTCCGGGTTCCAGCCGGCCCACTCGTACGCCGGCTCCGCCTTCATCGGCAGGTTCGGGTCGGAGGTGGAGGAGCGCACCGGGTTCGAGCCGGAGTTGTAGTACGCCGCCTCGGTCGAGTTGACGTAGAACCAGTTGAACGCGTACCCGACGCTGGCCGCGGACGCCTGGAACGCCGCCGCGCTGCCCATCGCCGCCGGGTCGTTGTACGCCTGGAAGCCGATCGCCGAGTCGGCCTCGTGCCGGTAGGTGGAGCGCAGCTTGGTGAACGCGGTGGGCTGCCCGTTCACCAGGCCCCGGTAGGACACCAGTCCGTACTTGGTGCGCAGCGCGCGCAGCGTGTACGCGCCGGCCGGGGTGGAGTCGGCGAGCGTCGGAGACCAGGAGTTGCGCTTCTCCAGCACCTCCATCGCGACGCACTGGCCGCGGAAGAGGTAGCGGTTGGAGCGCAGCGTCGGCGCGCTGCCGTCGGTGGTGCACAGCGGCACCGCGTACGTGTCGGTCAGGTCCTGCGAGGCGGAGGTGGCGCTCCACGCGTAGTCCTGGCCGCGGCCGAGCAGCACGTAGAGGTTCAGCCCGGCGAACGCCGCGCCGCGGGCGCTGATCCCCGGCCCCTGGAGTTCCTGGAGCATGAGCAGCTGCGGAGCGAAGTAGCCGGTCTGCGGGCCGAACACGGCCACCGGGTTGCCGGTGGTGGTGTGCCGGCCGGAGACCACCACGGCGTTGGACATGCCGTGCGCCCGCAGGTTGGACAGGCCGCCGACCAGGTCCTTGGTGGCGGCGCTGGTGCCGGTGCGGGCGGCGGCCCCGCCGGTGGCGTCGTACGCGAGCGGCTCGGCGACCACGGTGCCGGCGTCGGGCAGCACCGCGCTGGTGGCACCGGGCGGTGTCGCGCCGTACGGGAAGCTCTGCCCGTCGTGCAGCGTCAGCACGGTCTCCGGGTCGTTCTGGGAGCGGAACGCCGCCCAGACCCGGTCGCCCTCGGTCGGGCCGTACTTGGCCCGGGCGGCCACCCGCACCAGCGCGGACTGCACCTCGCTGCCGCCGCCCCCGCCGAACAGCCCGCCGATGACACCGGCGGTGGCGATCAGGTCGGTCATGGTGAAGTGCTTCGGCTTCCCGGCGCCGGTGAGCACGTACTCGCCGGGGTAGTTGTCGTCGGCGATCGACTTGTCGATGTAGGCGTTGATGCCGGCGATGTAGTCGACGACGTCGGTGTAGAGCTGCTGGCCCCGGGTGCCCTTGAGGCGCAGCGCGTCCACCTGGGCCTGGAGGTCCGCCTCGGTGTAGGGCGAGTTGGCCCAGACGCTCTGCTCCAGCTCGCGATTGCCCGGCGCGCCGCCGGCGAACGAGCTGACGTTGCCGCGGCCGACGTGCCGCAGCAGGTCCATCACCCAGAGCCGGTCCTGGGCTCCGGCGTACCCGGCGCCGAACATGGTGCCGGAGCGCGTGGTGCCGGTGACGTGCGGGACGCCGGTGGCCTTGTCCCGCACGATGGTGACGTCCGAACGCGGCGAGATCCTGCTCTCGACCTGCGCATCGGGGACGCCGAACGAGGCGTCGTTGTAGAAGTGGGCGATCTGCTCGTCGGTCAACCCGGCGTAGTTGTAGACCAGGTTGGCGTACTCGTCGAGCTGGTCGCTTGAGTGCGCGGGGCGGGTGCCGAGCGCCTGGTGGGCCAGGATGCCGGCCAGCGTGGCGTTGCCGTTCTGCCCGGGGGGCAGGATGTCGGCGCACTGACCGAGGCAGTAGTCGTCGGGGGTGAACGTGGTGGCGGCGAGCGCCGGTGACGGCGGGATGACCGTCAGGACGCTCGCGGTGAGGGCGGCGGCGGTGAGCGCCGCGAGGCGGGCACGGATGGCGGGTAATGGCATGGCGATCCTCCGGGGACGCGGAGTAGGGCCGTTCGGTACGCCCGGCTGACGGCGTCTCGGCCTCCGTGCCCGGGCGTTCTGCCCGGAGGTGAGAATGACTCATATCTATCTGCGGGCAATGATCGGCGCACCACAGCCGTCCGGGATAGCCGTCGTTCACCAGTCGTCAATGCCGACGTTTCGCCGCGATCCGTCCCGCAACGACGCGGTGGGGGTGGCGCCGTTGCCACCCCCACCGCTCTCCCCGCCGGTGCGCCGTCAGTGCTTGTGGAACGACTGGCGCACCACACCCCCCACCAGCGCGCACCAGGTAGTGGTGCTGATCTTGCCGTTGGGCGGTAGTCCGTGCAGGCGCTGGAGGTCCTTCACCGCCGTGCGGGTCGCGTGGTCGTACTCGCCGGTCGGGGTGACCTCGGCGTAGCCCTTGGAGGCGAGCATGGACTGCGCGGCCACCACCGGGACGCCCGACGACTTCTGGTCCAGCTCCGGGGCCAGGGTCTCCCAGGTCGGCGCCGTGAGCGTGGCGTCGACGTCGACCGGGATGCCGTTGCGCGCCTGCCAGTCCTGCACCGCGGCGACCGTGGCCGCGTCGAACACGCCGTTCACCGGCACGGCGTAGCCGCGGAACGTGAGCAGGTACTGCGCGACCTGGACCACCGGGCCGCCGACGAAACGCCAGATGTCCGGCCAGCGACGGGCCAGCACGTCGCCCAGCTTCGTGCCCAGCTTCTGGAAGACCGCGCGGCGCAGCGCCGGGAACTCCCGGTAGAACATCGCGCCGGGGCAGAGCGTGGCGCGGAAGTCCCAGTGACCGAAGATGTCGTGCGCGTGCAGCCCGTACTGCCGGCAGATCGCGGTGCACAGCCGGGCGAGGGAGTCGAGCAGCTCCTCCGGCGGCGTCTCGGTGACGTAGGTGCCCTCGTTCTCGATGCCGATGGCCCGCCCGTTCTCGCCCGGGCAGTGCGCGGCGATCATCTGCCGGTCGCCGGCCCGCAGCCGGTCCAGGCTGCCGTGGCGTCCCTCCAGGACGTGACCGCCGCGGCTCACCGTGAAGTGCTGCCCGGTGTCGGACCAGCCGTTGCCGTCCATGTGCAGGTCCTGGCAGTCGCGGGCGAGCTGCTTGGCGTGCTCCTCGGAGTAGTCCGTGACGTTCGGGAACGCCATGTGGTGCACGATGATCTTGTTGGTCGGGATCGCGCTCACCGACAGCGGGTCGGCCGGCGGGCGGGCGGCCCACTCGTCACAGCTGATGATCCAGTCGAGGTCCGCGCCCGGCGCGGCCTGCGCGGCGGCCGGCCGGGCGAGCTCACTGCCGACGACCGCGACCGCTGCGGCGCCGAGGCCGGCCCGCAGCAGCGTACGGCGGTCCAGCTCGGGGTGGTCGAAGTGCATCTCGCCTCCTCGATGGCCCGGCCGGCGCCGGGCGATGTAAAGGAACTGCAACGACTGCGCGCGTGGTGGAGAATATTGCCAAGCTCGCGCGGCGCGCCAGAGGACAAAAGCGACGTTCGCCGGCCGGTGAGCCGGTTGCTCCTACCGCCGGAGTAGGCGATCTCACGTCCGCTGACCGGGACGGACCATCGTCTTCCGCGACCCGCCGTGGCAGCCTGGGCCGGTGCAGTCGCCCAGCCCGACCGGGATCCTCGTGCTCGTCGCGGTGCTCGCGGCCGCCACCGCGTTCGGCTGGTGGCGCCGCCGCCACGACGGGCGGCTGCGCGCCGTCCGGAAGCGCCCATCGGCCGCCGACGCGCCGCACCTCGCCACCCTCACCGCCCTCGGGGTACGCCCCGGCGAGGTCACGCTGGTGCAGTTCTCCGCACCGGTCTGCGCGCCCTGCCGGGCCGCCCGCCGGGTGCTCGCCGAGGTCGCCGCCCGCCTCGACGGGGTCGCGGTGCGGGAGGTGGGCGTGGACGAACACCTCGACGCGGCCCGGGAACTGGACGTGTGGCGTACCCCGACGGTGCTGGTGGTGGACGCCGCCGGTCGCGTGGTGCGCCGGGCCGCCGGCGTGCCCGACCGCGACGACCTGATCGCCGCGCTCACGGCCGGGGCGGCGCGATGACCGGCGTACGGCTGACCCGCCGCCGGGTGGTGGACCACGGCCGGCTCGCCACGAGCCTCTGTGCGGCGGCGCATCCCGCCTGACCGACCCGCCCCGCACGAACGGACCCATCCCATGCTGCTCGACCCCCGGGGACCGCGCTTCGCCGCCGTCCTCACCACAGTCGTCCTCGCGATCGTCCTCGTCACCGGCTCCGGGCTGCTCCTGCTCGCCCAGGCCCTGGTGTTCGCGCGCACCGCCGTCAACCCGCGCGTCGGCCCGTACGGCCTGCTGTTCCGCGCCCTGGTGGCGCCCCGGCTGGACCCGCCGGCGGAGCTGGAGCCGGTCGCGCCGGTTCGCTTCGCCCAGGTCGTCGGCCTGGCCTTCAGTGTCGTCGGCGCGGCCGGCTGGTTCGCCGGGCTGCCCGCGCTCGGCCTGGCCGCCACCGGCGCGGCGCTGGCCGCCGCGTTCCTCAACGCCGCGTTCGGGCTCTGCCTCGGCTGCGAGGCGTACCTGACGATCCGGCGGCTGGCCGGGCGCCCGCTCGCCGCCCGGGTGGCGGTGCCCCCGCGCTGAGGTTCCGCCCGTACGCTGGCCCCGGGCGGACGGGGGGAGTGGCATGGCGGGTCGCGGGCGGCTGGACCGGCGCAGCGTGCTCGTCGCCGCGGGCGGGCTGGCGGTCGCCGGGATCGGCGTGCCGGTCGGGCTGGCCGCCACGAACGACAGGCCGCCGCCCCCGCCGCGCGGCCGGCGGCCGGTCAGCATGGCGATGCACCTGCACGCCTCGTTCAGCGAGGGCGTGGCCAGCTACGCCGCCCACCTCGACCAGGCCCGGCGCAACGGCGTCGACGTGCTGTGGTGGACCGACCACGACTTCCGGGTCGCCGCCCACGACCACCGCCGGGTCGTCCACTTCGACGGCCCGGAGGAACGCGAGGGCGGCCTGGCCTGGACCTGGCAGCCCGCCACCGAGGGACGGCTGACCGGCTCGGCCGCCGACTTCGTGGACGCGCCGGACGCCCCCGACGGCCCGGGCCGCGCGCTGCGCCTGACCGCCGCCGGTTCCGGCACCCACTGGTACGCGGGCAAGGCGTGGAACTGGACGCACACCTCAAACATCTCCGACACCACACTGCACCTCGACGTACGCCCCGAAGCCGCCGGCCGGGACGCCACGCTCACCGTGGAACTCGCACTGTCGCACCACCCGGCCGGACCCGGGCGGCCCGCCGGGCAGCTCGTGCTGCGCTACCGCCTCGGTGGCGTCGACACGGTCCGGCACACGGTGGACGGCCGGCACGGCACCGTCGAGCTGCCCGCCCCGCCCGGCGCGTGGCGGCGGCACACGTTCGGCCTGCTCGCCGACGTACGGCGGCTCTGGCCCGACATCGTCGCCGGGGACAACTCGCTGCGCGGACTGCGCCTCGGCGTGACGGTGGCCGGTGGCGGGCGCGGCGCCTACCTGGTGGACCGGCTCGTCTTCGACCGCGCCCGCCGCGCCGGCCAGGCGGGCGAGGAGATGCGCGCCGAGGTGCTGCGCGGCTACGACGGCGCGTACCCCGGCGTCACCCACCACCGGGCGTACGAGGTGTCGATGGTGCGGCACCTCAACTGGTTCGGCGGCGACGGCACGCTGCCGCGCTTCCCGTCCCCGCCGTACCGGGACAACGACGTCGACGCCACCGAGCGGATGGTGGAGTTCCTGCACGCGCACGGCGGCGTGGTGTGCTGGAACCACCCGCTGGACGTGGAGCGGCGCGAGTCCCTGGCCCGCCTGCTGGTCAGCCGCGACGCGCTCGGCGTCGACCTGATCGAGATCGGACGCCGGCCGGTCGAGGACCACCTCTGGGCGTACGACGTGGCGGCCCGCAACGCGATCCCGCTCACCGCCGTGGGGGTCACCGACGACCACGACGGCACCGACTGGCGGGCCGGCCGGGACCGCAACGTCACGTCGGTGTGGGCGGCCTCGACCGGCCGGGACGACCTGGTCGCGGCGCTGCGCGCCGGGCAGGCGTGGTTCGCCGACCTGGCCGGCTACCGGGGCGCGCTGGACCTGGAACTGGGCGGCCGCAGCACGATGGGCGCGCTCGCCGTGCTCACCGAGGACACCGTCACGGTGCGGCTGCGCGCCACCGACCTGCCCGCCGGGGCCACGCTGGAGACGGTCACCGGTGAGGTCGACCGGGCCGGTGTCGCGGACCCGACACCGGCGGTCCGGGTCGATCAGGTGCCCTGGCGGCAGTTGCGGCAGGGCTGGTACGACCTGCCGGTGCGCGTCGGCGCCGGCACGTACGTCCGCACCCAGGTCCGCGACCGCGACGGCGAGATCGTCGGCGCGAGCAACCCGCTCTGGCTGCTCCGCACCCCTCCACCCGCAGGAATCCCCCCACCCCGCCGCCGCTGACCCGCGCCCCGCTACCTCTCCGTCGATCATGAAGTTGGCGGCGATGTCTGTCCTTTTTGTTCCTGTCAACTTCATGATCGACGAGCTGACTGTGGTTGCCGGGGTCTGGTAGTCGTGGCGGTGTGTCCGATACCGACCACCTGTCGTGCCGCGCCGTGCCGCCCGAGCGCCGGTCGGCGCCCGGAAGCAGCCGTTGCGGCGATGGCCCGTGGCTGCGCCACGGTGAGAATGACGAGCGAGGCGGCGTCCGACATCCGCCCGTGGGACGCCGTGGAGTCTGTCGCATGAGCGGCTGGGAACTGTCCGGATACACCCCGGTCCGCCGGCTCGGCGCCGGCGCGTCGGGCAGCGTCGTGCTCGCCACCCACGACGCGACCGGCACCCCCGTCGCGATCAAGTACCTGATCCGCGACCTGGGCGAGGACTCGGCGTTCCGGAGCGCGTTCCGCACCGAGGCCCGGCTCCTCGGCGAGATCGACGACCCGCACGTCAGCCGCCTCTACGAGTACGTGGAGAGCCCGCACGGCGCGGCCATCGTGATGGAACTGGTCGACGGTGTCTCACTGCGCCAGATGCTGCGCGAACACGGCCCGACCACACCCGAGGCCGCGCTCTGCGTCCTCAAGGGCTCACTCGCCGGCCTGGCCGCCGCGCACGGCCACGGTGTCGTGCACCGCGACTACAAACCGGAGAACGTGCTGGTCACCGGTGCCGGGCTGAGCAAGCTCGCCGACTTCGGCATCGCCATGCCGATCGGCCAGGGCTCCGACACCACGGTGTCCGGCACGCCCCGCTACATGGCCCCCGAGCAGTGGACCGGTGCCCCGGCAAGCCCCGCGTGCGACGTCTACGCCGCCACCGCCACGTTCTTCGAGTGCCTCACCGGCCGTCCCCCGTACCAGGGACCGGACCTGCTCTCCCTGCGCGACCAGCACGCCAGCGCGCCGATCCCCGCCGAGGCGGCACCCCCGCCGGTGCACGAACTGCTGCGCCACGGCATGGCCAAACGCCCCGACGAGCGCCCGCCGTCCGCCGAGGCGTTCTTGGAACTGCTGGAACGGGTCGCCGGCACCGGCTACGGCCCGGAATGGGAGGAACGCGGGCTGCGCGAGCTGGCCCGGCGGGCAGTGCTGCTGGCCGCGCTGTGGCCGTTCCCGGAGCGGGCCGAGGGCGGCACCGCCGTCGCGCACACCGAACTCGGCACGACCACCACCGGCCGGGGCGGACGGTTCCGCAAGGGCCGCACCCGTACCGCCCTGGCGGCGGGCGCCCTGGTCGCCGCCGTCCTGGCCGGGGGCGCCGGCTACAGCTACGCCGCCCACGACGACACGTCCGCCGCGGGTCCGACCGGCTCCGCGAGCGCCGCCCCCGTCACCACCGGCGCACCCGTACCGGACCCGACCGGCGCCGAGACGCCCAGCCCGTCACCGACACCCGGCCCGTCCACCGTGTCCGCCGCGCCGCCACCACCCGCGCCGTCGGCCACCCCCGACCCGACCGGCACGCCGACCCGCACCGGCACACCCACCCCCAGCGCGTCACGCACCACCAGCCCGCCGCCACCGGACGTGACCGCGCCGGTCGTGGACGGCGTCAGCGCCGACCCGGGCGAGCTGGACCCGAAGGGCTGCCCCTACGGCGCCAAGAGCAGCACCGTCACCGCCACCGTCACCGACGACCGCAGCGGCCCGGCCGCGCTCACAGTCACCTTCGGCTACACAGTCGATGGCGCCACCGGCACGATCCGGATGGCCGCCACCGGGCGTGGGCTGTTCACCGGCACGCTCGGCCCGCTGTCCACGCCCAAGCGCAGCGCCCGCATCCCCGTCCGGGTCACCGCCGCCGACGCCGCCGGCAACACGACCACCTCGACGTCACCGGTGTACGTGACGCTCTACCACGACTGCACCCCCGGCTAGGAGTACGACAGTGCCCGCTGCCCCGCACCGCAGCCCGTCCCGGGGACGGTCGGCGTGACCCGCCCCGACGAGCCCACCGAGGCGCTGCCCACCCGCGCCCTGCCGATCACCGGCGAGGCGGACGCCGCCGAACCCACGGTCCACCTGGCCGCGATCCCCGGCGGGGACGACCGCACCGCAGACCTCGCCGCCTCGGCCACGCCGACACCGCCGGATGCCGAACCGACTGTGCACCTGCGCCCAGGCCGGGCAGACGACGCGGGCGAGGCGACCGTTCATCTTCCGGCCGCTTCGGACAGCGGGGCGGGGCAGGCCACCGTCTACCCGCGTCCGAGCGCGGAAACGGCCCAGCGCCCCGGCGCGGAACCGACCGCAGCGTGGCAGCCCACCGCCTCCTGGCAGCCCACCGGCGTACCGCATCACTGTCACACCACAGGGACGGCGGCGACGGGCGCCGGGGCGTACCCGGATCGGAGCGGCCACACGCGGGCGGCGAGTGGCGTGCCGGCCCCCGGCGGTGAGCTGCGCTTCGGGCCGGGCGTGCCGGCGACGCCGCCGCCCGCGCCGCCCTGGCCCACCGCGCCTCCGATCCGCCCGCGCCCGGTCTGGCGTCGCGTCGTCTCGGTGCTGTCCACGCTGCTCACCGTGGTGCTGCTGCTGGCTGTCGGCCTCTATCTGTGGCAGCGGCTGCGCCCGCTGGAGGTCGAGGGGGTCACCGTCGCGGTGCCCCGGCCTGCGGGTGTCGCCTGCGACGTGACAGTCGACGTGGTGGCCACCGTGCGCACCAACGGGCGCGGCGGGACGATCAGGTACCAGTGGTTCCGCTCCGACGCGCCACCCGGTGCCGTTCTCACCGAGCGGGTCGGCAGCGGGCAGCACACGGCGGCGCTCACCCTGAAGTGGACGTTCACCGGGGCCGGGACCACCACCGGGATCGCCACCGTCAACATCATCGAACCGTCGACGGCGCAGGCCGGCACCCGCGTCGTCTACCGCTGTCCCGGCGGCTGACCGCGTTTCCCCGCGCGCGGGTCCGGGTAGCCCCACCCGAACAAACCTGGACCACGTACGTGGAGGCCCTTCGATGAGAGACAACTTCGGGGACGCGGTGGGCGACGCGTTCCGTTCGGTGATGCTGTTCCTGCCCAAGGCGGTCGCGTTCGTCGCGATCCTGATCGTCGGCTGGCTGATCGCCAAGGCCGTGCTGAAGCTCGTGGACAAGGTCCTGGAGCGGGTCCACTTCGACCGGGCCGTCGAGCGCGGCGGGATCAAGACCGCGCTGGCCCGCTCGAAGTACGACGCCAGCGACATCGTCGCGAAGCTGGCCTACTACGGCGTGCTGCTGGTGACGCTGCAGCTCGCGTTCGGCATCTGGGGCCCGAACCCCATCTCCGACCTGATCGCCGGTGTGATCGCCTGGCTGCCCCGGGCGTTCGTCGCGATCGTCATCGTGGTGGTCGCCGCGGCCATCGCCCGCGCGGTGAAGGACATCATCTCCAGCGCGCTCGGCGGCCTCTCCTACGGCCGGGTGCTTGCCAACCTCGCCTCGGTGTTCATCCTGGGCCTCGGCGTCATCGCCGCGCTCAACCAGATCGGCGTCGCCACCACGGTCACCACCCCGGTGCTGATCGCGGTGCTCGCCACCGTGGGCGGCATCCTGGTCGTCGGCGTCGGCGGCGGGCTGGTCCGGCCGATGCAGAGCCGCTGGGAGAACTGGCTGACCCGGGCCGAGGAGGAGTCGCGCACGATCGCCACGCACGCCCGCGCGTACCAGGCCGGACGGCGTGACGTCGAGGCCCGCCTGGCCGCCACCGGCCCGTACGCGGACTCCGAGCTGACCCAGCCGGTGAGCCGCGACGCCGAGGCGGACCGCACGCAGCCGGTCCCGGCCTACCCGGCCACCCCGGCCGCCGCCGGTGCGGACGCCACCGAGCCGGTGCCCTCGCCGGCGGGCGCGGAGGCCACGCAGCACATTCCGGCGTACGCCGACTCCGACCGCACCCAGCCGACCACGCCACGCCAGCCGACGGCCGAGCAGGCCGCGGACAGCGAGGCCACCATGGTCATTCCGCAGGCCGACGTGGACAAGTTCCGCCGCTGACCCGACAGCGGCGACGAATCGGGGCGGGACCGCACGGTCCCGCCCCGATCGCGTGCCCGCCGGGACCACCCGACCGCCTCTCGGCGGATAGGATCCCGGCATGACCTGGCGATGTTGATGCCTTTCTGAACGACGAGCCCGCGGGCCGCCGCGGACGCCGTGCTTTCCGACCGGTGTCCGTCACGCCCCGTGGGAAGGTTCCATGCTCGTCGCTCCTGCCCGCGTACCAGCGACCCGCCGTCTGGCGGCGACGCTCTACGGGTACGCGTTCCTCACCGACCTCGTCCTGCTCTACCCGCTCTACGTGCTGCTGTTCGCCGACACCGGGTTGTCGGTCGGGCAGATCTCCTCGCTGTTCGTGCTCTGGGCGGCCGCCGGCATCGTGCTGGAGGTGCCCTCCGGCGTATGGGCCGACGCGGTGTCGCGCCGCCTGCTGCTCTGCCTGGCGCCGCTGCTGGCCGCCGCCGGGTTCGCACTCTGGGTGCTGCTGCCGTCCTATCCGGCGTTCGCCGCCGGCTTCCTGCTCTGGGGCGCCGGGGGCGCGCTGCGCTCCGGCGCGCTGGAGGCGCTCGTCTTCACCGAGCTGCAACGCCTCGGCGCGGCCGACAGGTATGCCCGGCTGATCGGCCGGACCCGCACCGCCGAGGTGCTCGGCGCGGTCGGCTCGGGGGTGCTCGCCGGGCCGGTGTTCGCGCTCGGCGGCTACCTCGCCGTCGGCGCGGCGAGCGTGGCGGCGTGCCTGCTGGCGGCTGCTGTCGCGGCCCGCTTCCCGGAACACCGCCGGCCGCCGGCCGCTCCGGTCCCGGCGGTGGACGACGATGAGCCCGGCTGGCTGGACAGCCTGCGCCTGGGCCTGCGCGAGGTGCGGGCCGACCGCCGCGTCCGCGCCGCCGTGCTGCTGGTCGCGGCGGTCACCGCGATCTGGGGCGGGCTCGACGAGTACACCGGCCTGCTGGCCGCCGACACCGGCATGGCCGAGGTGGGCGTACCGCTGCTGCTCCTGCTGGTGTGGGCCGGGATGACTGTGGGCGGGCTGCTCGCGCCGCTGGGCGAGCGGCTGTCCCACCGCGGGTACGCCGGTCTGCTGGTGTTCGCGGCCGCGGCGACCGCTGCCGGGGCGCTGCTGCGGCACCCGGCGGGGTTCGTGCTGCTGGCGGCGGCGTTCGCCGCGTTCCAACTGGCCACCGTGCTCGCCGACGTGCGGCTCCAGGCCCGGATCACCGGATCGGCCCGGGCCACCGTCACCTCGGCCGCCGGAATGGCCACCGACCTGACCATCGTCGCCTTCTACGCCGGGTACGGGCTGCTCGCCGGCGCGGTGGGGAACCCGGCTGCCTTCGCGGTCGCGGTGCTGCCGTACCTGCTGGTGGCGCTCTGGCTGCTCACCGGTCGAGCATGAATCGCCAGAAAGGGGACCAATGGTCGCGTGCGCGGCCTAGCGTTGGTCCGGGAATTCGGCGACCCCGGGAGACGATCGCGGTGACGTTGGAAGCAGAGCGCACGCTGCGCGACGAGGAGCTGACCGGGCTGGCGGACCTGGCCGCCCAGCTACGGGTGGACGCGATCAGGTGCAGCACGATGGCCGGCTCCGGGCATCCCACGTCCAGCCTGTCCGCCGCCGACCTGCTCGCCGTGCTCGTCGCCCGGCACCTGCGCTACGACTGGTCCTACCCGGGCAACCCCGGCAACGACCACCTGATCTTCTCCAAGGGACACGCCTCCCCACTGCTGTACGCGGTGTTCCGCGCCACCGGCGCGATCAGCGAGCAGGAGCTGCTGGAGACGTACCGGCGATCCGGGTCGCGCCTGCAGGGCCACCCCACGCCGGTGCTGCCCTGGGTGGACGTCGCCACCGGCTCGCTCGGGCAGGGCCTGCCGGTCGGCGTCGGGGTGGCGCTCGCCGCCCAGTACCTCGACCGGTCACCAGCACACGTCTGGGTGCTCTGCGGCGACAGCGAAACCGCCGAAGGGTCGGTGTGGGAGGCGCTGGACAAGGCCGGCCACTACGGTCTGCGCAACCTCACCACGATCGTGGACGTCAACCGGTTCGGCCAGCGCGGCCCCACCGAACTGGAGTGGGACCTGGACACCTACCGGCGGCGCGTCGAGGCGTTCGGCTGCCAGGCGATAGTCGTCGACGGTCACGACCTGGGCGCGATCGACGAGGCGTACGGGCAGGCCCGCGACGCGACCGGGCCGACAGTGGTCCTGGCCCGTACGGTCAAGGGCAAGGGCGTACCCGCGGTGGAGAACGACCCGACCTGGCACGGCAAGCCGTTCGACCCGGAGCTGGCCGATCGGGCCGTCCGGGCGCTCGGCGGGCCCCGGCGCATCCGGGTCGCCGGACCGAAACCACCGGCCGCGCCGCGCACCGCCCCGGCCGAGCACGGGCAGCCGGAGCTGCCGCGATACGAGCGTGGCGCGAAGGTCGCCACGCGGGACGCGTACGGTGACGCGCTGCGCGCCCTCGGCGCCGCCCGGCCCGACGTGGTCGCGCTCGACGGCGAGGTCAGCGACTCCACCCGGGCGGAGCGCTTCGCCACCGCGTACCCGGATCGGTTCTTCCAGATGTTCATCGCCGAACAGCAGCTCACCGCTGCGGCGGTGGGCCTGGCGGTGCGCGGCTACCGGCCGTTCGCGGCGACGTTCGCCGCGTTCTGGTCCCGGGCCTACGACTTCATCCGGATGGCCGGGGTGTCCCGGGCCGACATCGCGCTGGTCGGGTCGCACGCCGGGGTGGAGATCGGCGCGGACGGCCCGTCCCAGATGGGGCTGGAGGACATCGCCGCGCTGCGGGCCGTGCCCGGCTCCACGGTGCTCTGCCCGGCCGACGCGGTCTCCTGCGCGGCCCTCGTCGCCCAGATGCCCGACCACCCGGGCATCACCTACCTGCGCACCACGCGTGGCAAGTACCCGGTGCTCTACGACGACGCCGAGCCGTTCCCGATCGGCGGCAGCCGGATGGTGCGCGACGGCGGCGACGTGGCGCTGCTCGGCACCGGCGTGACGGTGCACCTGTGCCTCGCCGCCGCCGACGAACTGACCCGCGAGGGCATCGACGCCCGGGTGATCGACATGTACTCGATCAAGCCGGTGGACCGGCAACGCCTGGCCGAGACCGTCGTGGAGACCGGCGGGCGGCTGGTAGTGGTCGAGGACCACTACCCGGAAGGTGGGTTGGGCTCCGCGGTGCTGGAGGCGCTCGCCGACCTGGGCGAACCGGCCCGGGTCAACCACCTGGCGGTACGCGGGCTGCCCGGTTCCGGCACCCCTGCCCAGCAGTTCGACCGGGCCGGTATCGGCGTCGGCGCGATCGTCTCGGCGGCGCGGGCCCTGGCCTGAGCGCCTGTTCGCCGGGGCCGGCGGTGTTTGCGGCGGCCGGCGGCGGGTAGCCACGCTGCCGTTGCGACGGGAGGACGGACGATGGCCGAACCGGAGTTCTACGCGCGGGTGTCCGCCCGCGCCGGCGTGCCGGTCGAGACGGCCCGCGCGCTGACCGAGGCGACGCTGCGCACGCTCGCCGAACGGATCAGCGGCGGCGAGGCCGACGACCTGTCCGCGCACCTCGCGCACGAGCTGCGTCCGCTGCTGGCCCGCGCCCGGGTCGAGGACCCGGAGGTCTTCGGGTACGACGAGTTCCTGCGCCGGGTCGCCGAGCGCTCCGGCGCGACCCCGTCCGACGCCGAGCGCGGCGCGCGGGCGGTGTTGCAGGCGCTGCACCGGGTGATCGGGCCGGCCCAGTTCAACCGCGCGCTGTCCCAGCTACCCCGCGAGATCGCCGAGCTTGCCCAGCCCACCCCCCGCCCGGCCTGACCGCGCCCGGCCTGACCGTCACTCGGGCAGTGCGTCCAGATAGACCCAGCGGCCGTCCTCGCGGGCGAAGCGGCTGTGCTCGGCCAGCACGCCCGCCCGGCCACTCTCGCGGTAGTGCGCCCGGAACCGGACCGTACCGGCGCTGTCGAACAGGCCGCCCTGCCCGGTCTCCGCGATCTCCAGCCGGGTCCAGCGGGTGCCCGGGTCCAGCTCCAGCCGCTCGGGGCGGGTGCTGGAGTGCCAGCTGTGCCGCAGGTACGCGGCGTCGCCGAGCGCGAACGCGCTGAACCGGGACCGCATCAGCGCCTCCGCGGTCGCCGCCGTCGCCTCGCCCCGGTGGACCGGGGCGCAGCAGTCCGCGTACGGCCGGCCGGTGCCGCACGGGCACACCGCCGGACTTTGACCCCGTTTCGCCATGCCACGATTCTCCCAAGCGCCGGGGCGGTGCCCAGCAGGGGCCCTTCCCGGCACCTCGACGCACTAGGCTCCCCGGACCATGAGCGTGAGTCCTACTCAGCGTGCTCTCGACCCCGCGCAGGTCCGCCGCTACCTCACCGCCTCGCTCGGATCCGGCGCCGAGGTGGCCGACTGCGGGCCGCTGACCGGTGGCGGCTTCGCCGCCGTCTGGTGGGTACGCCTCACCGACGGCCGCGAGGTGGTGCTCAAGGTCGGTCCGCCGCCGCACGTGCCGTTGCTGCGCTACGAGCGGGACATGATCGGCGCGGAGGCGCACTACCTGCGCCTGGTGGCCGACCGCGCACCGGGGGTGCCGACGCCGGCGCTGCTGCGGCACGGAACCGACCCCGAGCTGGGCGACTGGCTGCTCATGGCGCGGCTACCGGGTCGTACCCTCTGGGACCTGAGCCAGGCCGGCGCGGACGTCGGTCCGCTGCGCGCCGAGTTCGGCCGCGCGCTCGCCGCGCTGCACACGGTCACCGGCGAGCGGTACGGCTACGACGGCGACCGGGCCTCCGGCGCGACGTGGCGGGACGCGTACACGGCGATGGTGGACGACATGCTCGCCGATGCCGCGGATTGGGCGGTGCCGCTGCCGGTGCCCGCCTCCCGGATCCGGGAGCTGGTGGCGCGGCACGCGGCGGTGCTCGACGCGGTCGACCGCCCGGCGCTGCTGCACTTCGACGGCTGGGCCGGGAACGTGCTCGCCGTCGACGGGCCGGACGGCACGCCGCGCCTGAGCGGCCTGGTCGACGGCGAGCGGTACCTGTGGGGTGACCCGCTGATGGACCTGGTGTCGCCGCTGCTGTTCCGCCGCGCCGAGGACGAGCCGGACGACCCGCTGGTGCGCGCCTACCGGGCGGCGGCGCCGTTCCCGCTCGACGCCGGGGCGCGGCGGCGGCTCGGGCTCTACCGGCTCTACCTCTACCTGCTGATGACCGTCGAGATGCCCAGCCGGAACATCACCGCCGACAAAGACCCGGGCCGGGTGGAGCTGCTGGCGGAACTCCTCGGCGCGGAGCTGGCCGACCTGGCGGACTGAGCGTCACCGGGTCGCGGTGGCGAAGACGACGATGTTGTCCGGGTAGCTGCCGGTGCGCGGGTCGAACCGCCCGCCGCACGTGATCAACCGGAGCCGCGCCGCCGCGTCGCCGCCGTAGACCCGCGCGGTGGGGAAGCGCTCCTTCGGGTACGCCCCGACGCCGTCCACAGTGAACGTCGCGGTCCGGCCGTCGGCCCGCAGCACCCGGATCGTGTCGCCGCCGCGCAGCCGCCCGAGGTCGAAGAAGACCGCCGGGCCGTGCTGCGAGTCGACGTGCCCGACCAGCACCGCGTTGCCGGCCTGGCCGGGGGCGGGACCGGGGTGGTACCAGCCGGTGACCTCCGGGCGGTCCAGCGGTGGCACCTCGAGCGCGCCGTCCGCGTCGGTGGCGACCGGGACGATCTCGGCGTCGACGCCGATGCGCGGGACGGTGACCCGGACCGGCGTGGACCGGGGGAGCGCCGGACCTGCCGTACCCGGCCGTTCGGTGGCGGGCGCGGCGGAGACGCCGGGCTGCGGTGGTGACGCCGATGTGGTGCCGAGCCCGGCCGAGACCAGGCCGGTGCCGGTGGCGGCGGCGACGGTGACGGCGGTGACCAGGACGGCGGTGTGCAGGCGCGACCGGCGCTGCGACTCCGACAGCATCCCACCTCCGTTCGACGGAGACGCGGCGCCCGCGCCGGAGCATCCGGCGCGGGCGGACCGCCCGGCGAGCCGGTCAGGCTACGGCGTCCGCGCGGCGCCGGCGGATGACCGCGTACGCGCCACCGGCGAGCGCCCCGGCGGCCAGCACGCCACCGGCGATCAGCACTCCGGTGTCGCCGTCGCGCCCGCCGCCACCGGCCTGCGCACCACCGATCGGCGTGACGGTGAACGTGGCGCTGCCGCCGTCGCTGCCGTCGCCGCAGGTGGTGGCCACGGTGTACGTGCCGAGCGTGAACCCGGCGGTGAACAGTTCGGCGCTCAGGCCACCGCCCGCGGCCGCAGTGGTGGACCGGACGTTCTGGTCCCGGTCCGGGCCGGTGACCCGGAAGATCGCGTCACCGGCGTTCGGGTTGCACGTGGTGGTCAGCACGACGGTGCCGCCGACCGGGGTGGTGGCGGGTGAGACTCTGGTGTCCGCCAGCGCGGCGGCCGGGAGCAGCAGTGCGCCGAGGCCCACGCCGAACGCCGCCGATCCGAGAAATGACTGTGCCTTCATCCGCGTCTTCCCTCACTTTTCGTCCGCTGTAGGCGTGGGACGTCGTTCGGGTGGCCAACTCCGTGACGAGCACCGGTGTGGCCAACACTAGGAGGGTTGCGGCGGTCACTGGGGGTAATTGAGAAATCTTCGTTGCCGTCCGGTGTGCTCCCTGCCGCCGCGAGACGGCGGACATGCCGGGCCAGGCCGGGCGGCGAACCGTCCCGGTTCGGTACGTCTGGGTCCGCTGTCCGGTTCGGTTGCCTACCGGACCGGCGGCTCCGGCCGGACCAGTCCGGTGTCGTACGCGAGCACCACCGCCTGGATCCGGTCGCGCAGGCCCAGCTTGGTGAGGATCGCCGAGACGTGGGTCTTCACGGTGGCGGTGCTCAGGTGCAGCCGGGCGGCGATCTCCGCATTGGACAGTGCCCGCGCGGTGAGCGTCAGCACCTCCCGCTCGCGCGCGGTCAGCACGGCGAGCACGTCGCCGGTGGGCGCGGGCGCGGGCAGGCGTTCGGCGTACCGGTCCAGCAGCCGCCGGGTCACTGTGGGCGCGAGCAGGGCCTCGCCGCGCGCCACCACGCGTACCGCCTCGGCGAGGTCGGCCGGGCGGGTGTCCTTGAGCAGGAACGCGCTCGCCCCGGCGCGCAGCGCGGCGTAGACGTGTTCGTCCAGGTCGAACGTGGTCAGCATGACCACCCGGGCCGGGTTGCCGGCGGCCACCAGGTCCCGGGTGGCCGCGATGCCGTCGCGCCGGGGCATCCGCACGTCCATCAGCACCACGTCCGGCCTCGTCCGCGTCGCCACCGCGACCGCCTCGACGCCGTCGGCGGCCTCGCCGACCACGCTCAGGTCGGGCCGCGCGTCGAGGACTGTGCGCAGCCCGGCGCGGATCAGCTCCTGGTCGTCGGCGACCACCACCCGCACGGTCACCGGCCCGCTCCGACCGGCAGTCGCGCGTGGACCCGGAACCCGCCGGCCGGCAGCGGGCCGGCGTCCAGCGTGCCGCCGAGCAGCCGGGCCCGCTCCCGCATGCCGACGATGCCGCGCCCGGTGGGCGTACCGGGCCGGCGGGCGGGCGCCGGGCCGTCGTTGACGACCTCCAGCCGCAGTACGCCGTCGCGGTAGTGGACGTCCACGTCGGCGCGGGTGGCGTGCCCGTGGCGCAGCGCGTTCGTCAGTGACTCCTGCACGATCCGGTACGCCGACAGCTGCACCCCGCCGGGTAGCGCCTCGCCGTCGCCCTCCCGGTGCAGCGTCACCGGCAGACCGACCGCCCGTACCGCGTCGGCGAGCGCGTCGAGCTGCGCCAGCCCCGGCTGTGGCCCGCCCTGCTCGGACCCGTCGTCGACGGCGAGCGCGTGCAGCATGGACCGTAGTTCGGTCAGCGCCGACCGGGCCGCCGTGTCGATCGCGGCGAGCGCGGCCCGGGCCTGCGCCGGGTGCTCGTCGAACACGTCCTCGGCGGCGCCGGCCTGCACCGCGATGACCGCGACGTGGTGCGCCACCACGTCGTGCAGTTCCCGGGAGATGCGTTCCCGCTCGGCCGCCAGCACCTGCCGTTCCCACGCGCAGCGCCGTTGCGCCTGGCCCCGTTGCAGTTCGCCGAGCGTCCAGCTCAGGGCCAGCGCGGTCACCGCCAGCAGCAGGTCCCGCCAGCCGCCGGTGACCAGCTTCCACGGTGTGGGCGCCAGCAGCAGTCCGAGTGCGACGAGCGAGTACCGGGGCGGGCGCAGCCGGGCCACGTACGCCATCGGGATGGCGACCAGGCCGAGCCAGCCGAGCTGCGGGCAGAGCGCCTCCAGGCCGACGCCCGCGAGCGCGGCGACGCCGGCGGCGTACCCCGGGTGGCGCCGGATCCACAGCAGACAACTCGCCTGCGCGACGGCGAGGCCGACCGCGACGGCGGTCGCGCCGGGCGTGTCCGGGCCGGCGTCGGAGGCCAGTAGCGCGAGCAGGCACACGGCGAGGCTCGCGGTGGCGATGCCGCCGTCGAGCAGCAGCAGGAACCGGGACCGGGACGCGCACCTCATGTCCGGATGCTAGGCCGCCGGTCCACCGCTTCTCATCGGTCGCCGGACGGAGATCCGGGCCGGTGGTCGGTCCGGCGGCGGAGCCGGGAACCGCTCCGTGGCCCGATCCGCGCGGCGGCAGGCCGGACCTAGCGTTTCCGGCAGTCGTCCCGATGTGGAGGAGTCACCGATGGAGACCACGATCCCGACCGTCGCCGCCCGCCCGAACCGCCGCCGGGACCGTCTGCTCGCGGTGTTCGCGGCGACCGTCGCCGCGCTGCTGGGATGGGTGGTCGCGGTACCGGTCGCCGGGGTGGAGCTGATAACGCGCAGCGGCTCCGCCGACCAGCGGGTGACGCCGGTGGCGGTGGTGGTGAGCACGCTGCTAGCCGGGCTGGCCGGCTGGGCGCTGCTGGCCCTGCTGGAGCGGCTCACCGCCCGCGCCCGGACGGCCTGGACGGTGGTCGCGGGCCTGGTGCTGCTGGTGTCGCTGCTCGGGCCGCTGGGCGGGGGAGTGGGGGGCGCGGCGACGCTGACGCTGGTGGCGCTGCACCTGGTCGCGGCCGCGGTGCTGATCACCGGCCTGCGCCGGACCGCCGCCCGCTGACGGGTCCGGGCCGCCGCGACGGGGGCGGGCGGCTCGGACCACCAGAACCAGCCTCCTAGGATGCCCTACACGAGGTGACGCCCGAAATTCCTCCGCCACCGATGTCGAGAACGGACGGGCAGCTTCGTCCCCGGAGTGAACGCGGCCAGAATGGGCCGCACGACTCCACGAGGAGACACTCATGAAGTACCTGCTCCTGAAGCACTACCGCGGCGGCCCGACTCCGGTCACCGACATGCCGATGATCGACAAGTGGACGCCGGAGGAGATCTCCGCGCACGTGAACTACATGCAGGAGTTCGCGGCGCGGCTCCAGGAGAGCGGCGAGTACGTCGACGGCCAGGCGCTCGCCCCGGAGGGCACGTTCGTCCGCTACGACGGCGAGGGACGCCCGCCGGTCACCGACGGCCCGTTCGCCGAGACGAAGGACCTCATCGCCGGCTGGATGGTGATCGACGTGGACAGCTACGAGCGCGCGCTCGAACTGGCCGGTGAGCTGTCGGCCGCGCCGGGGCAGGGCGGCAAGCCGATCCACGAGTGGCTGGAGCTGCGCCCGTTCCTGACCGCGCCGCCGACCATCACCGAGTGATCCGTCCGATGGACGAGGTCGCGCTCCGCAGCCTCATCCCGGGCGTGCTCGGTGTCCTCGTCCGCCGCGGAGCCGACTTCGCGGCGGCCGAGGACGCCGTGCAGGACGCGCTGATCGAGGCGCTGCGCGTCTGGCCGGCCGACACGCCCCGCGATCCGCGCGGCTGGCTGGTCACAGTGGCGTGGCGGCGGTTCCTCGACGTGGTCCGCGCCGACGCCGCCCGGCGCCGGCGTGAGGACCTCGTGGACGAGGAGCCGCCACCCGGCCCGGTGCCGGCGGTGGACGACACGCTGCGGCTCTACTTCCTCTGCGCGCATCCGTCGCTGAGCCCGTCGTCGGCCGTCGCGTTGACGCTGCGTGCCGTCGGCGGGCTCACCACCCGGCAGATCGCGCAGGCGTACCTGGTGCCGGAGGCCACCACGGCGCAGCGGATCAGCCGCGCCAAGCGCACCGTCTCCGGGGTCCGGTTCGACCAGCCCGGTGACGTCGCCACCGTGCTGCGGGTGCTGTACCTGGTGTTCAACGAGGGCTACTCCGGCGACGTGGACCTGGCGGCCGAGGCGATCCGGCTCACCCGGCAGCTCGCCGCCGCGATCGACCATCCGGAGGTGGCCGGGCTGCTCGCGCTCATGCTGCTGCACCACGCCCGCCGGGCCGGGCGGACCGCGCCCGACGGCAGCCTGGTGCCGCTGGCCGAGCAGGACCGCGGCCGGTGGGACACGACGCTGATCGCCGAGGGTGTGGGCATCCTCCAGACCGCCCTGTCCCGGGATCGGCTGGGCGAGTTCCAGGCCCAGGCCGCCGTCGCGGCGCTGCACGCCGACGCGCCCACCGCGGCGGAGACCGACTGGGTGCAGATCGTCGAGTGGTACGACGAACTGGTCCGCCTGACCGGCAGCCCGATCGCCCGGCTCAACCGGGCGGTGGCGGTGGGCGAGGCGGACGGCCCGCGCGCCGGGCTGGCGGCGCTCGCGGCGCTGGACGACACGCTGCCCCGGTACACGGCGGTGGCCGCTTACCTGCACGAACGCGACGGCGACCCGGACCGGGCGGCCGCGCTGTACGCGGAGGCGGCCCGCCGGGCGTCCAGCCTGGCCGAACGCGACCACCTGAACCGGCAGGCGGCCCGCCTCAACAGCCGCCGCCCGGCGCGGGCCGACGGATGACCGGGACGCGGGCGCGGGTGCTGGCCCGGCTCGCCGACGACCTCGCCGCGCGCCGTCCGCCGCACCCGCTGCGGGTGGCCGTCGACGGCCCTGATGCGGCGGGCAAGACCCGGCTGGCCGATGACCTGGCCGAGGTGCTGGGGCAGCGGAGGCCGGTGCTCCGGGTGAGCGTCGACGGCTTCCACCGGCCCGCCGCGGTCCGCCGGGCGCGGGGGCCGCTGTCGCCGGAGGGCTACTACCGGGACGCGTTCGACCACGAGACGCTGGTGGAGCGGGTGCTGCGCCCGCTCGGACCCGGCGGTGACCGGCGGTACCTGCGGGTGGCGTACGACCTGCGCGCCGAGAAGCCGGTTCCCGCGGCGCGGGTGACCGCGCCGGCGGACGCGGTGCTGCTCCTCGACGGGGTGTTCCTGCTCCGGCCGGAGTTGCGGTCGCACTGGGACGTGACGGTCTACCTGCACGTGGAGCCGGCCGAGACGCTGCGCCGGGCACTGATCCGCGACCTGGAGGTGTTCGGCTCGGCCGAGGAGGTGCGCCGCCGGTACCGGGCGCGCTACCTGCCGGGGCAGGCGCGGTACCGGGCCGAGGCGAACCCGGCGCGGCACGCGGACGTGGTGCTCGACGTGGCCGACCCGCTCGCGCCGGTGGTGCTCGCCTGGCGGGCGTAAAACCGGTCGGCAGGGTTCATCGCCGCTGGTAGGTTGCCTCGCCGTGACGGGGGAACGGCTCGGCGGGCGCTTCGCCCGACTGTGGACGGCGAGCACGCTGTCCGCGCTGGGGAGTGGGACGGCGACGGTGGCGGCGCCGTTGTACGTGGCGTCGATCACCGACGATCCGCTTGTGGTGTCGGCCGGGGCGGCGGTGTCGTGGCTGCCGTGGCTGCTGTTCGCGCTGCCCGGTGGCGTGCTGGCCGACCGGGTGGACCGGCGGCGGCTGATGGTGCTCATCGACTGGGTACGCGTCGGCGCGCTCGCGGTGCTCGCCGCGGCGATGCTCGCCGACCGGGCCGGGATCGCGCTGCTCTACGCGGTGCTGTTCGTGGTTAACACCGGTGAGGTGGTATTCCGGACCGCCGCGCAGGCGGTGCTGCCGGCGGTGGTGCCGCGCTCCCTGCTGGAACGCGCGAACGGCTGGCTGGGCGGCGGCACCCAGGTGATGCAGAACATGATCGCCGGCCCACTCGGCGGGTTCCTGTTCGTGCTGGCGGCGTCGCTGCCGTTCGCCCTCAACGCCGGCACGTACGCGCTGAGCGCCGTGCTGGTCGGGCTGCTCGCCGGGACGTACCGCGGCGGGCCGGCGCCGGACGGGCGGCGGTCGGTGCGGGCGGAGGTCGCGGAGGGGTTCCGCTGGCTGTGGCGGCAGCGGCTGCTGCGCACCATGACCGTGCTGATCGGCCTGCTCAACGTCACGCTCACCGCCGCCGTGGCGGTGCTGGTGCTGCTCGCCACCGAGCGGCTGGGCCTCGGCTCGGTCGGCTACGGCGCGTTGTTCACCTGCATGGCGGTCGGCGGGGTGCTCGGCTCGCTGGTGGGGGACCGGCTGATCGCCGCGATCACGCCCACCTGGACGGTGCGGACCGGGCTGCTGGTCGAGGCGGGACTGCACCTGGCGCTCGCCGCGTCCCGCAGTGCGGCCGTGGTCGGGTTCGCGTTGTTCGCGTTCGGGGCGCACAGCGCGTTGTGGAACATCGTGGCGAACTCGCTGCGGCAGCGGCTCACCCCGCCGGAGCTGATGGGCCGGGTCGGCAGCACCACGTTGTTCGTCGCGGCTGGTGGCAACTGTGTCGGCGCGCTGCTCGGTGGCGTGGTGGCGGCCCGGTTCGGCATCACCGCGCCGTACTGGGTGGGTTTCGCGGTGGCGGTCGCGGTGATCGCCGCGACGTGGCGGGTCTTCGACCGGGCGACGGTGGCCGCCGCCTATGCCGACCCGGCCCCGCAGAAGCCCGCGCCGGTGGCCTGAGCGCGGGTCGGCCGGTGACCGCATGCGCCGATGTGGCAGCGTGGCCGGATGCACGCTTCCTTCCCGGTCGACGTCGACCTCGCGCTGGTCGGCGGCGGCGGCGCCGCATCCCTGGTCCTGGCCGCGCTGGACCGCCACGGCGTGACCGGGCTGCGGGTCGCGGTGGTCGACCCGGTGCACAAGCGCGGCCAGGACCGCACCTGGGCGTTCTGGGGTCTGCCCGGCGACGACCTCGACCCACTGCTGAGCGCGAGCTGGTCGCGGGTCGACGTGGTCACGCCGGCCGGCCGCCGCGTCCTCACGCTCGACCCCCTGCGGTACGCCATGCTCCGCTCCGCCCCGGTCTACGACCGGGCTGCCGCGGCCGAGCGGCGGCTGGACGCGGTCCGGATCAGCGTCCCGGCGGGGGAGTTGCACGACGACGGTGAGCGGGTCACGGTCCGTGACCCGGACGGGCGGGACCTGGTGCGGGCCGGGTGGGTGCTCGACTCGCGGCCCCGGCGGCCCCGGCGGCCGGGGCGGACCAGCTGGTTGCAGCACTTCCGGGGCTGGTGGCTGGCCGCCGACCGGCCGACGTTCGATCCGCAGCGGGCAGTGCTGATGGACTTCCGCACGCCGCAGCCGCAGCGTGGCGTCTCCTTCGGGTACGTGTTGCCTGTCGACGACCGGTTCGCGCTGGTCGAGTACACCGAGTTCGGGCCGGAACTGCTCGACGACGCGGGCTACGACGCGGCGCTGCGCGGGTACGCCGACCTGCTCGGCCTGGACCTGACCGCGCTGCGGGTGCGGGAGGTCGAGGACGGTGTGATCCCGATGACCGACGGACCGTTCGAGTCCCGTCCCAGCCCTCGAGTGGCGCGGCTGGGCACCGCGGGTGGGGCGACCCGCCCGTCCACCGGATTCACGTTCTCCGCGATGCTGCGCCAGGCCGACCAGGTGGCACTGGCGCTCGCCGCCGGCCGCCCGCCGGTGCCGGCGCCCGCGTACCCGGGACGGCACCTGTGGATGGACGCGGTGGCGCTGCGCGCACTGGATCGCGGGCACGTCGGCGGGGTGGAGTTCTTCGAGCGGCTGTTCGACCGCAACCCGCCGGAGCGGGTGCTGCGCTTCCTCGACGGCGTGACCAGCCCGGCCGAGGACCTGGCGGTGATGCGGTCCAGCCCGCTGCTGCCGATGACCGGCGCGGTGCTCGGCGACGCGGCCGGGCGGCTGCGGGCCCGCCTGCGCCGCTAGCCTCGGTGGCCGGTCGCCTCGGCGACGCGGTCGCGTACCAGCGTCCGCAGCCTCTCCATCGGGTCGCCGTCGCCCGCGCCGAGCCGGTTGCGCACCGCCGCCACCGTCAACCCCAGGTTCGGGTACGCGAACGCGAGGCTCCCGCCGCTACCCGCGGTGCCGAACGATCCGTCGTCGACCGCGTACCCGAGCCCGAACGTGCTCTCCTGCCCGAACACCCACTCCGGTGCGCGGACCGCCGGGGCGGACACCTCCCGCATCCGCCCGGCGGAGATCAGCCGCACCCCGTCGACCGGGCCGAGCAGCGCCGCGTACATCCGGGCCACCGCGCGGGCGCTCATCGTGCCGACCGACGGCACGTCGGCGCGCAGCACGTCGGGGCGGGAACCGATGACGGTGTCCGGCCGTACGCCGGGTGGCGCGACCGCGTCGAAGTGCGGCAGGTTGGCCCCGGCCCAGGTCATCAGCGCGGACAGGCCGGCGTCCTCCAGCCGCGCCAACCGGGGCAGGTCCGCCTCCGGTACGCCGAGGAACAGTTCCCGGTCCACGCCGAGCGGCCCGGACACCTCCTCGGCGAGCACCCGCGACACCGGGGCGCCGGTGACCCGCCGCACCACCTCGCCGACCAGCCAGCCCCACGTCCAGGCGTGGTACGCCAGCCGCTCGCCGGGTGCCCACAGCGGCCGTGCGTCGGCGAGCAGCTCGCACATGCGCGTCCAGTCGGTGAAGTCCTCGGGTGTGACGTCGGCGGGCAGCGCTGGCAGGCCGGCGGTGTGGGTGAGCACGTGCCGCAGCGTGATGCCGTCCTTGCCGTGCCGGGCGAACTCCGGCCACACGGCGGCCAGCGGCAGGTCGTAGTCGAGCCGTCCCCGCTCGGCCAGCACGTGCACCACTGTGGCGGTGAGGCCCTTGCCGGTGGAGACCGCGTGCACGGGCGTGTCGGCGGTCATCGGCCGGCCGGTGGTGGTGTCGGCGAGCCCGGCCTGCTCGGCGACGATCGCGACCCCGCCCAGGTACGCGGCCACCTGCACACCGGTCTCCCGGCCGGAGGAGACCAGCTCGTCGAGCGTCGCCCGTACCTCGGCCCGCAGGCCGTCCCACCGCGTGTCCACGATCCCGCAGCGTGCCAGACCGTGGCAGCGGCGTCGTCTGCTTTTCGTGGGAACGGCGACGGCGCCCGGTATCGGCGGCCGGAGGTGCTCTACCGGGCGGCCGGCGTCGGCGTACTGCCGGTGGTGCCCTGGGTGGGCAGCGGGATGGAGTCACCGGTGAGCAGCCGGGCGCGCAGCGCGTCGATCGTCTCCTCGCCGACACCGAGCCGGCCGGTCACGTACCCGTGCACCGAACCGTGCGCGGCCCGCAGCTCGGCCAGCACCAGCCGGATGATCTCGGCCGGTGCCCGCCCGTACGCCGGCCAGCCCGGCGTCGCGCCGCCGTTGCGGTCCCGCCACTCGGCCACCAGACGGTCGGTGGCGTGCTCGGTGAGCGCGAAGTCCGCAGCGATCTGGTCGTCGTCCACGCCGAGCACTGAAAGCACCAGCGCGGCGAGCAGCCCGGTGCGGTCCTTGCCGGACGCGCAGTGGAACACCAGCGGGTGCTCGCCGTCCGCGATCACCTCGATCGCCTGCCGTAGCTCGGCCACGCCGTCCTCGGCCACCTCGGCGTACCGGTCGGCCAGGTAGCGCCACGGGTCCACGTCGGGGTCGATGTCGGCCTGCACGTACGGCCGGTGCTCGATGCTCAGGTTGTGCCAGGTGACGCCGAGGCTCTCCGGGGCCCGGCCGCGGTCGGCGATCTCCCACGGGTACCGCAGGTCGATCACGGTGCGCACGCCGAGCGCCGCGAACCGTTCCAGATCGGCACCGGCGAGCTTGGCCAGCGAGTCGGAGCGGTATAGGCGGCCCCGGGCGACGGCGCGGCCGTCCCCGGTCCGCCAGCCACCGAGGTCACGGAAGTTGCAGAGCGTGGCGAAGTCCGGGGGAGTGGTCATGCTCGCACGCTAGCCGGGCGCGGCGGGTCGGGTGGTCCCGCGCGCCCGCGCACCCGGTAGGTTGCCGGGCATGGCGGAGGCGGAGACCGGCCGGATCGTGGAGATCTGGACCGACGGCGCGTGCAGCGGCAATCCCGGGCCGGGCGGGTGGGGTGCGGTGCTGCGCTGGGGCGGGCACGAGCGGGAGCTGTGCGGCGGCGAGGCCACCCCGACCACCAACAACCGGATGGAGCTGACCGCCGCGATCCGGGCGCTGGAGAGCCTGACCCGCCCGGTCACGGTACGGCTGCACACCGACAGCACGTACGTGCGCAACGGCATCACCGGCTGGCTGAACGCCTGGAAGCGCAACGGCTGGCTGACCGCCGCGAAGCAGCCGGTGAAGAACGCCGACCTGTGGCAGGCGCTGGAGGCGGCCTGCGCCCGGCACGACGTGACGTGGCTGTGGGTGAAGGGCCACAACGGGCACCCGGAGAACGAGCGCGCGGACGCGCTGGCGAACCGGGGCATGACCGAGGCGCGGGGCGCCGGCCCGGCCGCCACCCCGCGTGCGCGTCAGCGCAGCGGCCGGCCCTCCTCGATCTCCTCCGGCTCCTCGGACGGGTCGCCGGTGCCGGAGACCGCGTCGACGTCGTAACCGGCCCGGCTGACCTCGCGTGCAGAGCGCCGGTCCTCGGCGGGCAGATCGGCGAAGTCGTCACCGGTGTCGTCGGTGGTGTGCAGGGATTCGCCCGGTGGGCGCAGGGACGCCTCGTACGCGGTCGCGCCGTCGGGTTCGTCGCCGGCCGCGCGGCCGAAGGACTCTTCACTGGTCATGTCGCACTCCTGCCCGCAGCGGGTGACGGCAAACGTTCAGCGGGCGGCGTCCCGTCCGCGGGCCGCGTCCGGGTGGGTCGGCATCGAGGAGCCGCCCGAGCTGCTGCCGGAGGCGCCGCCAGCCATTCCGGATCCGTCGTCCTCGGTCACCTCGTCCGGTTTCGGCGCACCGGGAGCGGGCGCCGGCACGTCGGTGTCCGCGGCCGTCTGCACCAGGGGCACCTGCCCGGCCTCGTCCTCGGCGTGCGCCGGGTCGACCGGCTCCTCACCGTCGCGTGCCCGATATCCCACCGGGGGCCCCTCCCGTCGGCAACACTCGTCCGCACCGCCTTCCCCACCCCACCCCCACCAAACCGCCCCCGCCCCATCACGCCGTGATCGAGGAGTTCGTGTTCCGATCCGGCCCCGAACCGGACACGAACTCCTTGATCAACGCCGAGGTCGGGGTCGGGAGCGGGGGTGGGGGTGGGGGTGGCGGGGCTGGGGGTTTGTCGGGGTCAGGGTCAGGGACCAGTGGGACGGGCGGCGTAGGCCCGGCGGCAGGACCGTGCGGTGGTCGCCGCGTGCGGCGTCGAGCTGCGACTGGTGCGTGAACAGGCACTCGCCCAGGTCCGCGCCGCGCAGGTCGGCTCCGCGCAGGTCCGCGCCGGTCAGGTCGGCGGCGCCGAGGCGTACGCCCCGCAGGTCGGCGCCGATCAGGCAGGCGCCGCGCAGGTTCGCCCCGGCCAGCGGGGTACGGCGCAGGTCCACCCCGATCAGCATCGCGCCCCGGCGGTCCGGCCCGGCCTTCCCGGCGCGGGCCTGTTCGGCGGCACGGGACAGCAGCCGGTTGGCCCGGTCCCGGTGCGCGTCGACGTCGAGCGCGAGCAGGTCGTCGGGGGTGCCGTCGGTGAGCCGGCCGGTCTCGTCGAGCGCGGTGGTCAGCTCGTCGCGCAGCGGGCCGGGCGGGGTCAGGCGTACCGCCTCGGTCAGGTACCACAGCAGCTCGTGCAGCGGCCGCAGCACGGCGAAGCTGCCGAACATGCGCTGTGCGGTAGCCGGGTCGGCGCGCCAGTCGCGGCCGGCGAACGTGTGCTGCGTGAGGTGCTGACCGGCGCCGAAGCAGTCGAACACGGTGCATCCAGGGAAGCCGCGTTGCCGCAGCTCGGTGTGGATGCCGCAGCGGAAGTCGGCGCCCAGGTTCGGGCAGGGCCGCCCGGCGGGCTTGTCGATGGCGAAGTCGGCCGACGCGGTGAACGCGGGAGCGACGCAGCACACTCCGGCGCAGCGCGAGCAGTCCGCCCGCAACTCCCGCCCGTCACCCACCCGTCCTCCTCCCGGCACGGCACCCATTCTCCCCACTCCACCGGCCCACCTCCCGACCCACCCCGTCGATCATGAGGTTGACGGCGACAAATCGGACCGGAACCGCCGCCAACCTCATGATCAACGCGACAAGGAGGGGGTCAGAAGGTGAAGAGGGAGGCGGTGGTGCGCTGCATCAGGCAGGCGTTGCCGAACGTCCGGGTGTAGGAGATCGGGCGGGTCTGCCAGATGCCCACGGCACGCGCGACGACCGGGGCGTACTGGGACGTGCAGGGCGCGCCGTGCACGTCGAGCGCGTCCAGGTCGCCGTCGACGCGGGCGACGAGCCGGCAGGCGGTGATCGGGTCGGGGTGCAGGCCGCCGGTGGGCCCGCAGGTCAGCACCGTGGCGCGCGGGCCGGCGCCGTCGTCGACGGTGAGCAGCAGCACCGAGGGGGTCTCCGGGCCGGGGCGCGGCGCGGCCTGCGCGGGGGAGGCCGGCGCGGCGAGGCCGCCGAGCACGGCGGCCAGGGCCGCAGCGGCGGTACGTCGGGCGAAGGGCATGGGTGGTCCTTCCGTCGGGGCCCCGGGTGAGGGCCGGTGGACGGCCCGGCACGTCGTGCGAACCGGACCGCCGAGAACCCTAGGTGGACGGTGTGAACGCGAAGAGTCACGAAGTGTTACACCGGTCGACGCTGCCGCCCGGCTGGTGTGACATCGGCGTACGGGAATGCCCGAACGGCTGACAACCGCCCGAGTGCCTTGCGGCAACGCATTCCGAATTCGTGGAACGGCCACCTGAAAGGCTGACAACCGAATCGAGCCGTTATTGCGCCGATGCATTCCGTACGCCGGATCGTTGTCAATGCACGACAACCGGAACGGCCGTTACCGGAACGATTCTTTCCAGTGCGTCATAGCGCATTACCGTCGGGTGGCAGGCCGTTTTCGTCCCCGTCGGGAGGACTGCTCATGAGCGAACTGTCGTACTCACCGGCCGCTCCCGGCCCCGATGTCGAGGCCGTTCCTGGCCCTGCCGGCCGGCCCGGCGAATTCGTCGGCCGGTCACCCGGCCGGCTCGCCTGGCTGCGGCTCAAACGCGACCGTACGGCCCGCGCCAGCGCCGTCACGCTCGCCGTCGCCGCCCTTGTCGCGCTCGGCGCGCCACTGCTGGAACGGCTCACCGGAATCGACCCGACCGACAAGTTCGCCGACCGCCTGAACGATTTCGGAATGCCGATCGGGTATGCCGGTGGAATCAGCGCCGACCATTGGCTCGGGCTCGAACCGGGCAGCGGGCGGGACATCCTGATGCAACTGGTCTACGGCCTGCGGACGTCCCTGTTCATCGCGTTCGCCTCGGCGCTGCTGGCATCCGGCATCGGTGTCGCCGTGGGTGTGCTGGCCGGGTGGGCCAGAGGCTGGCTGGACAGCGTCGTCAACTGGCTGATCGACCTCACGCTGGCGTTCCCGTTCCTCATCTTCGCCCTCGCGGTCATCCCGATCCTCCAGGACCGCTTCTACTCCGACCGGGAGGCACCGTCGCCGGCCTTCCGGGTGGCCCTGATCGTCGCCACCTTCGGCCTGTTCAGCTGGACGTACACCGCGCGGCTGGTCCGCGGTCAGGTGATCTCGCTGCGCGAGCGGGAGTTCGTCGAGGCGGCCCGGGCCGCCGGCGCCGGCACCGCGCACATCATGCTGCGGCAGCTGCTGCCGAACATCTGGGCGCCGATCCTGGTCACCGTCTCGCTGATGGTGCCGCAGTTCATCGCCATCGAGGCGGCGCTGGCGTTCGTCAACATCGGCGTCACCGAACCCACGCCCGACCTGGGCCGCATGATCTTCAACAGCATCGGCTACGTCGCGAGCGACCCCTGGTACACCCTGTTCCCCGGGTTGACGGTCTTCCTGCTGGTCCTGGCGTTCAACCTGCTCGGCGACGCGCTGCGCGACTCGCTGGACCCCCGCTCCACCCGGTAGTCCCCACGGCCATCAGTGCCCGGCCGGCGGGGGCCGCCGGGCAGGAAGGAGCACACCGTGCGCGCACGAACCCGGACACTGACAGGTGTCCTCGCCGCGGCGGCGCTGGCCGCCGCCGGCTGCAGCCCCACCACCGACGACGGCGGGGGCGGCGACGACCAGAAGACCAAGACCCAGAGCGGATCGATCTCGTACGAGGCCGCCGACAACCAGGGCCCGGCGAAGGACGTCGCCGGGGCGACCCGCGGCGGCACCCTCACCGTGATGCAGCCGGCCGACTTCGAGCACCTCGATCCGGCCCGCAACTACGTCAACGTGCAGCAGGTCGCCGGTGGGCTGCTCTACCGCTCGCTCAACGGCTACAAGGAGGACGGCACCGGCAAGCTGCTGCTCGTCGGCGACCTGGCCACCAACCCCGGCAAGGACGTCAACGGCGACTGCAAGGTCTGGGAGTTCACCCTCCGCGACGGCGTGAAGTACGAGGACGGCACGCCCGTGTCCAGCAAGGACGTCGCCCACGGCATCGCCAGGTCGTTCGCGGCGAACCTCAACGAGGGCCCGCACTACATCCAGCAGTGGCTCTACCCGGGCGGGGCGTACAACGCGACCTACAAGGGACCGTACGACGGTGGCAAGCCGGTGCCCGACGGCGTCGCCACCCCCGACGACCGGACCATCCGGTTCACCTTCCCGCAGCCGCACTGCGACCTGCCGTACGCCGCGGCGCTGCCCACCAGCGCGCCCGTGCCCGCGGCGAAGGACACCCGCGCCAACTACGACCTGCGGCCGTTCTCGTCCGGGCCGTACCGGGTGAAGACCTACCAGCGCGACGTGTCGCTGGAGCTGGAACGCAACCCGAACTGGGATCCGGCGACCGACCCGATCCGCAACGCGTACCCGGACGCGATCCGGATGACGTTCGGCCTGGAGCAGGCCCAGATCGCCGAGCGCCTGGTCGCCGACGGGCCGGCCGACCAGGCGGCGCTGAGCTGGTCGGACGTGCCGCCGTCGGTGCTGCCCCGCACCACCGGATCCGGCGTCGCCGACCGGGTGGTGCGCGGTCCGACGCAGTACAACTGGGTGCTGAGCATCAACACCCAGCGGGTCACCGACCTGAGCGTACGGCGGGCGCTGAACTACGCGGTCGACAAGGACGCCCTGCTCAAGGTGCTCGGCGGGCAGGCCGCCGGCACCCCGGCGACCACGCTCATGTCACCCACCACCGCCGGTTTCGTCCCCTACGACCTGTTCAACGCCCCGGTCACCGGCGACAAGGCCAAGACCGCCGAGCTGCTCGCCGGCAAGCGGCCGAAGCTGGTCCTCGCCCACTCCAACCTGGAACTGCGCACCCAGCAGGCCGAGGCACTGCGCAAGAACCTCACCGACATGGGCTTCGACATCGTGATGAAGCCGATCGACAACAGCAGCTACTACGACGAGGTCGGCCGCAAGGACAACCCGTACGACATGTACCTCACCGGCTGGGGCTCGGACTGGCCCACCGGCTCGACTGTCATCCCGCCGGTCTACGACGGACGGGAGATCGTGGCCGAGGGCAACCAGAACCTGTCGTACCTCAATGAACCGTCTGTGAGCGCGGAGATCGACCGGGTTCGCGACCTGCCGGCCGCGGAGCAGGACGCCGGCTGGATGGCGCTCGACCGCATGATCATGGAGAAGTACGCGCCTGTGGTGCCCTGCTACTACGACGCCACCTACGAGCTGCACGGTTCGAAGGTCGGCAACGCCTTCCTCAGCGACGCGTTCGGGATCATCTCGCTCAACGGCATCTATGTGAAGAAGTGACAGCCGCGCGGGGGCGGCTGTCACGGCGGTCGCCCCCGCGCCCACCCCGGGGGAGGTGCTCCCGTGCTCCGTTTCGTCGTACGGCGGCTGCTCGTCGCCGCCCTGACCCTGGTCGTCATCAGCCTTGTCACGTTCGGCCTGTTCTTCGCGGTGCCGAGCAGCCCGGCGAAGGTGATGTGTGGCAAGAACTGCACGGCCGAGGACATCGCCCAGGTCGAGCGCCGCCTCGGCATCGACCAGCCGCTGCCCCGGCAGTACGCCGATTTCGTCGGCGGCGTCTTCGCCGGCCGGACCTACGGCGAGGGCGACTTCCGGCAGGACTGCCCGGCGCCCTGCCTCGGCTACTCGTTCCGCAACAACCAGCCGGTCACCGAGATCGTCGCCCAGCGCGCCCCGGTGACGTTCAGCATCGTCCTCGGCGGCGCCGTGCTCTGGCTCGGCCTCGGTATCTCGCTGGGCATGGTGTCGGCACTGCGCCGGGGTACGGCGTTTGACCGCGCCGCCATCGGCGTCACCCTGGCCGGGGCGTCGATGCAGGTCTACTTCTTCGGTCTGATCCTGCTCTACCTGCTCGTCTACTCCACCGGCCTGCTGCCGTTCCCCAGCTACACGCCGCTGACCGAGAGTCCGCTGCGCTGGGCGGCCGGACTGCTGCTGCCCTGGATGACGCTCGGTTTCCTCAACTCCGCGCTGTACGCCCGGCTGTCCCGGGCCCAGATGCTGGAGACGTTGTCGGAGGACTTCGTCCGTACCGCCCGGGCGAAGGGCCTACCCGCCCGGACGGTGCACACCCGGCACGCGCTGCGGGCGGCGATCACACCGATCGTCACGATCGCCGGGCTGGACATCGGCACCAGCCTCGGCGGCACGTTCATCACCGAGACCATCTTCGGCCTCCAGGGTCTCGGGAAGGCGACTGTGGAGGCGGTGCAGTTCCTCAACCTGCCGGTGGTGATGGCGACGGTGCTGCTGGCGGCGGTGTTCATCGTGGTCGCCAACATCGTCGTCGACGTGCTGTACGCGGTGATCGACCCACGGGTCCGGCTGGGCTGAGGAGGAGGAGACGGACATGGTGGAGCTTCCGGCGCCGCGTCGCGGCGAGGGCCCGTACCTGCGGGTCGAGGATCTGCGGGTGCGGTTCGACACCGAGGACGGTGTGGTGCGGGCGGTGGACGGGGTGTCGTTCGCTGTGGAGCGGGGTCGCACGTTGGGGATCGTGGGTGAGTCCGGTTCCGGTAAGAGCGTCACCTCCCTCGCGATTCTGGGTTTGCACAACGCGAAGCGCACGACCATCTCGGGGGAGATCTCGGTGGGTGGGCGTCAGTTGGTGGGGTTGGGTGAGGAGGAGGTGCGGCGGCTGCGGGGCCGGGACATGGCGATGGTCTTTCAGGATCCGTTGTCGGCGTTGCATCCGTACTACTCGGTGGGTAGGCAGATCGCGGAGGCGTATCGGGTGCATCACCCGAAGGCCGGCCGACGCGAGGCCCGCAGCCGGGCGGTGGACATGCTGGGGCGGGTCGGTATCCCGCAGCCCGCGAAGCGGTTCGAGCAGTATCCGCATGAGTTCTCGGGTGGGATGCGGCAGCGGGCGATGATCGCGATGGCGCTGGTGAACGATCCGGATTTGTTGATCGCGGATGAGCCGACGACGGCGCTTGATGTGACGGTGCAGGCGCAGATCCTGGATCTGTTGGCGGATTTGCAGGAGGAGTTCCGGTCGGCGATCGTGTTGATCACTCACGATCTGGGTGTGGTCAGTCAGGTGGCTGATGACGTGTTGGTGATGTATGCGGGTCGGGGGGTGGAGCACGGGAGTGTGGAGCGGGTGTTGCGGGCGCCGCAGCATCCGTACACGTGGGGGTTGTTGTCGAGTGTGCCGTCGTTGCACGGTGACGCGGATGCGGACCTGGTGCCGATCCCGGGTAACCCGCCCAGTCTGATCAATCTGCCGTCGGGGTGTGCGTTTCATCCGCGGTGCCGGTGGGCCGACGTCAACGGCGACCGGTCCCGTACCGAGGTGCCCGAGCTGGTCTCGGCGGGCACGGCCGGGCATCTGGTGGCGTGTCACCTGCCGGTCGCCGCGCGGGAGCGGATCTACCGCGACGAGGTCGCACAGGTGGGGGTGGCCCGATGAACGTGGTGGCGAACGGACAGGCGCCGGTGGTGGGCGCCTCGGGGGCGGTAAGCGGCCCGGGCGACGCAGCCCGGCTCGCGGCCGAGCCGCTGCTGTCGGTGCGCGGTCTGACGAAGCACTTCCCCGTCCGGCAGGGCCTGCGCAGCACGGGTGCGGTGCGGGCGGTCGACGGGCTGGACTTCGACGTGCGGCCGGGCGAGACGCTCGGGCTGGTGGGGGAGTCGGGGTGTGGGAAGACCACGACCGGGCGGATGCTGGTCCGCCTGTTGGAGCCCACGGCCGGGTCGATCGCGTTCGCGGGGCGGGACATCACGCATGCGAAACGTGGTGAGTTGCGCGGGCTGCGGCAGGACCTGCAGATCATCTTCCAGGACCCGTACGCGTCGCTGAACCCGCGCCACACGGTCGGGCGGATCGTGGCGATGCCGTTGCAGGTCAACCGGATCACCCCACCCGGCGGCGTCAAACACCGCGTCCAGGAACTCCTCGAACTCGTCGGGTTGAACCCGGAGCACTACAACAGGTATCCGCACGAGTTCTCCGGCGGGCAACGCCAGCGCATCGGCATCGCCCGCGCCCTGGCGTTGAAGCCGAAACTGATCGTGGCCGACGAACCCGTCTCGGCGCTGGACGTGTCGATCCAGGCGCAGGTCATCAACCTGCTGCGCAGCCTGCAACGCGACCTGGACCTGGCGTTCGTGTTCATCGCCCACGACCTGGCCGTGGTCCGGCACTTCTGCCACCGCGTCGCCGTCATGTACCTCGGCAAGATCGTCGAGATCGGCGACCGCGACACCATCTACACCCGCCCCCAGCACCCCTACACCCGGGCGCTGCTGTCCGCCATCCCCGACGTCACCACCCTCGGACCCGCCGGCCGCATCCGCCTCACCGGCGACGTGCCCACCCCACTCAACCCACCATCGGGCTGCCGCTTCCGGACCCGCTGCTGGAAAGCCACCGACCACTGCGCCACCGAAGAACCCGCACTGACCACCCGCGACGACGGCGGGCAGCTCACCGCCTGCCACTACCCGGAGAGGCACACGCCATTCGATGCGGTCATGGGAGCCGAGCCCGCACGTTGGCCAGGGGACGCCGAGCGGTCACAGCGGTGACGGGTCGTCGCGCAGCCGGCTGTAGAGCCACCCGTCACGCCAGGCGCCGGCCCGGAACTCACAGGCCCGCAAGACCCCCTCCAGTTGGAAGCCGGCCTTCTCCAGCGATCGCTGCTCGGCAAGGTTCTCGGGGTGGGTGCCGGCCTGGATGCGCTGCGCCGGGGTGTGGCTGAACAGGTAGTCGCAGAGCAGCGCCTGGGCCCGCCAGCCGAGACCCCGGCCGCGCCATTCGGGCAGCAGCACGATGCCGATCTCCCAGTACGGTGCCCGCCCGCCGTGCTGGCCCTGGCGATAGCTGAGGAATCCGGCCGCGACGTCGGGGGGCTCGACCTGGACGATCAGGCCGCCCACCTGCTCGCCGAGATAGCCGTCCTCGGCGAAGCGGCGGGCCGGAGCGGCGGCGTCCCGGAAGCCGGCCCAGTCGAGCCCGATCAGCCCGGGTTCGACAGCGAAACGGCGCAGCATCGCCAGGTCGTCCTCGGCCACCGGGCGCAGTCGTACGGTCGAGCCGGGCGCCTTGTGCACGACGCCGGCCACCAGCGGATCGGAACTTTGCATCCTCCGCACCGTAGTGACGGGCCGGGCCGCCCGCTGCCCCCGCGCCGGGCTGACCGCCTAGACGGAACGCCACGAATCAGAAGGCAGCGCAGACGCCTGCGGCCCCATCACCAGCATCCCACCGTCCACCGCCCACGACGCGCCCGTCACGTACGCCGCAGCCGGCGAGGCGAGCATCGCCACCACCGCCGCCACCTCCCGGGCGTCACCGGGACGTCCCACCGGCACGCCGGGCCGGTCCTGCGTGAACGGGTCGACGTCCTCCTGCCCGGTCATCGGCGTGGCGATCTCACCCGGCGCGACCGCGTTGACGGTGATCCCGTCGGCCGCCAGTTCCTGCGCCATCACCTTCGTGAGCAGGCCGAGCCCGCCCTTCGCCGCGCAGTACGCCGACGAGCCGACCCGGGGCGCGTGCTCGTGCACGCTGGTGATGTTGATGATCCGGCCGCCCCGTCCGGCCGCGCGCATGCGCCGGGCGGCCCGCTGCGAGCACAGGAACGGGCCGTCCAGGTCGACCGCCAGCACCTCGCGCCACTTCGCCCAGCTCACGTCCACGAACGGCTCGGACAGGCCGGTACCGGCGTTGTTGACGAGCACGCCCAGGCCGCCGAGCCGGTCGGCCAGCTCGTCGACGACCGCCGCCGCCTCGGGGAGCCGGGTCAGGTCCAGCTCGACGGTCTCGCAACGGCGGCCGGTGGCACGCACCTCGGTGGCGGTGCGGCCGGCGCCCGCGGCGTCGCCGTACCAGGTGACGCCGATGTCGTAACCGGTCTCGGCGAGCGCCACCGCGCACGCCTTGCCGATGCCGGAGTCCGCGCCGGTGACGATCGCGACGCGGTCGTAGTCCTCGTATCGTTCGGGCATGTCCGCGCACTACCCGCGGGCGGCCACCTCAACCGGCCGGACGACCCCGGCTCACCCGGCGGTTTCGTCGGACCCGCTCGCTAGGGTACGGGCGTGATCGCCGATGACTCCGATGCCGTGACAGTCCGCTTCCTGCGCATGATGCGTGCCGAGATGGGCGCCGAACGGGTGGGCGAGGATTCGCTCGGCCGCACCGCCGATCTCGCCCGGCGTTGGTGGGGCACCGGCGACGCCGCCGACGCGCGCCTCGCCGACGCGCTGCGCGAGCTGCACGGCGAGCCGGTCGACCTGGCCGATCCGCACGACGTGGCGGGTGCCGCGAGCGCCCTGACCGCCGACGCCGGTGTGCTGACCGAGCCGGATCCGCGCGGCGCGGCGATCGCCCGGTTCGCCGCCAACGCCCGGCGGCTGCGCACCGGCGAGATCACCCCGGCCGAGTTCGACGAGCTGATGGCGCGCGACCGCACCGACGCCCCCGACGCCTGACGACGAGCCGGGCACCTGCCGGCGTCGTCGCCGGACGCCCGGAACCTGCGCACCGGCGGCACGCCGCGCGACCGGCCGTCGCTTACGAGGGCGGGTCAGCCCGTCCGGACCGGCACGGCCAACTCGGGCGCGTCAGCGGTGAGCAGCGCCGTCCGCGACGGCACGCGCCACAGCTCGTCCAGGGCCGCCGCCAGCTCGTCCAGCATCAGGCGTACGGTCGGCGCCGCCCCGTCGTGCATCGCCTCGACCACGATAAGCACCTCGGCGGTGCCGGCCCGTACCGCCGACGTGCCGCTCTGCCGGTGGCACCAGCGCCGGGCGTGCGCGTTCCCGCCCTGGTCGGCGAAGATCACCTCGCCGGACGCGGGCTGCTCGGACTCCCCGCCGAGGCCCAGGTAGGACTCGGTGCCGTCGGCCGCGCGGACGGTCAGGTCGCCGTCGATCCCGGCCAGGTCGAGCACGGCGACCGGGACCGCGTACCGGACCGAGAGCGCGTTGCCGAGGTCCACGAGCGGGTGCAGCCGGGGCAGGTCGCCGTCGCGCCGCAACCGGCGCAGCAGTGACTCGGCCGCGCAGCGGTAGCGGGTCGGCGGGCAACCCATCCGGGCGAACGCGCGGCGCCACGCCTGGATCTCCGGGAAGCCACCCTCCGGCCCGGCGGCGAGCCGGTCCCGGGCGGCGCCGAGATGCCCGGCGGACAGTGGTGTGACGTCGACGTCCGGCGTGACGCCGCCGGCGTGCAGGACGCCGCAGGTCAGCTCCGGATAGGCCGACCAGATCTCGGGGGAGTGCCGGAAGCGCACGGGAAAGACTCCTTCTACGGGCGAGCGAGTACGGGTCAGGCGGTGAACGCGAGGCCGAGGCCCAGGACGAGGAAACCGCCGGCGAAGGCGTGCCGCAGCAGCCCGGTCAGCCGGGGCCGGGACAGCACCCGGCGGCGCAGCGCGCCGGCCAGGAGGGCGTACCCGGCGAACACCAGCAGCGTGACAGCCATGAACACCAGGCCGCAGGCGAGCATGCGCACGGTGGCGGCGGGCGCGTCCGGCGGTACGAACTGCGGCAGCAGCGCCACGAAGAACACCGTCACCTTCGGGTTCAGCAGGTTCAGCAGCACCCCGTCCCGGAACACCGCTGACGTCGGACGTGGGGGCCGGTCGCCGCCGACGGTGAGCGTGCCCCGGTCGCGCAGCGCCGACCAGGCCATCCAGAGCAGGTACGCCACACCCAGCCAGGTCACCACGCGGAACGCCGGCGTGCCGGCGCGCAGCAGGGCGGCCAGGCCGGTCACCGCGGCGATCACGTGCGGGACGAGGCTGAGCGTGCCGCCGGCGGCAGCGGCCAGCCCGGCCCGGCGTCCGCCGGTCACGGCGTTGGCGAGCGTGTGCATCACCCCGGTGCCCGGCGTGATCGCGACGACGAGCGAGGTCAGCAGGAAGGCGACTGTCATAAGGTCCAGCCTGTGACCATAATGGTCCGATGGACAGGGCCAAAGCTGTCGTCATCGAGAAGTCCAAAACGGCCGGTGCGGACTTCCTCCAGCTCGACGTCGGCGAGGCGCCCCCAGGCGGCCGCGCGGACTGGCTGGCCGCCCGGCTGCGATCGGCCATCGCCGACGGCCGGGCGCCGGTGGGCACCCGCCTGCCGGCCAGCCGGGTGCTCGCCGCCGAGCTGGGTGTCTCCCGGGGCGTGGTGACCGAGGCGTACCAGCGGCTGGCCGAGGACGGGCAGGTGGCCGGGCGCGGCCGGGCCGGCACGGTGGTGGTCGCCTCACCGGCCGCCGTGGTCACCCGGCCGCCCCGGCCCAGGAGAGCGGCGGAGGTGTTCGCCGGCCGGCCCGGACTCGACGCCTTCGACGAGCTGCGCGCCGTACCCGCCGAGGTGGACCTGACTCCCGGCGTACCCGATCTGGCGGCCTTTCCCCGCGCGGCCTGGCTGCGGGCCGAACGGGCCGTGCTGCACCGGATGACGCCCGCCGCGCTCGCCTACGGCGACCCGGCGGGCGCGCCCGCGCTGCGGTCGGCGGTGGCGAACTGGCTGGCCCGCAGCCGGGGCGTCCGCGCCGACCCGGCCGAGGTGGTGATCGTGGCCGGGGTGTCCCAGGCGCTCGGCCTGCTCGCGCGGGTGCTGCGCGATCGGGGTACGCACACCGTCGCGGTGGAGGACCCGGGCTCGCTCGGCGTACGGCAGCACCTGGCCTATTCCGGGCTGGCGACACCGCCGGTCCCGGTGGACGACAGGGGCCTGCGCGTCGACGAGCTGGAGCGGTCCGGCGCGCCCGCCGTGCTGCTCACCCCGGCGCACCAGTTCCCGACCGGGGTGGTGCTCGACGGCGACCGGCGCCGGCGGCTGCTGCGGTGGGCGCGCGACGGCGGCCTGGTGGTGGAGGACGACTACGACGCCGAGCACCGCTACGACCGTCCGCCGGTGCCGGCGCTGCGCGGCATGGCGCCGGACCGGGTCTGCTACGTCGGCAGCATCTCGAAGCTGCTCGCGCCGGCGCTGCGGATCGGGTGGCTGCTGGTGCCGCCCGCGCTGCACGCCGACACGGTGGCCGCGAAGCGGGCGGCCGACCTCGGCAACGCGGCGCTGGCGCAGCTCGTGCTGGCCGAGCTGATGGAGTCCGGGGCGCTGGAACGGCACCTGCGGCTGCTGCGGCACCGGCACGTACGCCGCCGGGACGCGATGATCCGCGCGGTTCGCGCGTACCTGCCCGGGGCGGTGGTGCACGGCGCGGCGGCCGGGCTGCACCTGATGGTCACCCTGTCCGGCGACGTCGACGACCGGGCGCTCGCGGCGGCGGCGCTGCGCCGCGGCGTGAAGGTCCACCCGCTGTCCTGGCACGGCCAGCGCCCGCAGCCACCCGGCCTGGTCCTCGGCTACGCGGCGACCCCGCCCTTCGACCTCGACCGAGCCCTCTCCACGGTGGCCGAGGCCCTCCGCACCCTCACCCCGCCCCGGTGATCAAGGAGTTCGTGTCCGAGTCGATCTCCTCGAAGGACACGAAGTCCTTGATCATCAACGGAGGGGCGGGGTGGGCGGGTGGTAGAGGGTGGCCAGGACGGTGGCGGTCTCGGCCAGGCGGGCGCGCAGCGGCGCGGGGGAGAGGACCTCCACGTCGGCGCCGAGCCGGAGCAGGTCGCCGTGTGCGTGGGTGAGCGACTCGATCGGGATGACCGCGTGCACCCAGCCGGTGGCGTCGGGCGGGCCGGCGCTCGCCTCGGCGGCGGCCACCACCACGTCGCTGCCGACCTCGCGCAGCCGGGCGAACCCGTGCGGCGACAGCCGGATACGCGCCTCGTCGCGGTGCAGCCCGGCCCGGAACTCCACCACGTGCGCCCGCCACCAGGCCGGCAGGTCGAACTCGGGCCGCTCGAACGGCTCGTCCAGCGGGGTCAGGTCGAGGATCTGGTTGACCCGGTAGGTGGCCGGATCGGCGCGGTCCGGCCGGGCGGCGACCAGGTACCAGCGGCCGCCCTTGAGCACCAGCCCGTACGGTTCGAGGACCCGGGTCGTCTCGCCCCGCCAGCCCCGGTAGCGCACCCGGACCCGGTGCTGCCGCCACACCGCCTCGGCGGCCTCGGCCAGGTACGGCGACGGGTCGCCGTCGGAGTACCAGCCCGGCGTGTCCAGGTGGAACCGCTGCTCCAGCCGGGCCGCCCGGTCGGCCAGCGGCGCTGGTAGCGCGGCGCGCAGCTTGAGCTGGACGGCGGTGACGACCGACTGGTAGCCCAGCTCGGCCGCCGGTCCGGGGAGCCCGGCGAAGAGCAGCCGGTCGGCCTCCTCGGCGGTCAGCCCGGTCAGCCGGGTCCGCCAGCCCTCCACGAGCCGGTAGCCGCCGTCGTGTCCGGCCTCGCCGTACAGCGGGATGCCCGCGGCGTGCAGCGCCTCGACGTCCCGGTAGACGGTGCGCGCCGACACCTGGAGGCGGGCGGCCAGGTCGGCGGCGGTGAGCCGGCCGTGCGCCTGGAGGAGCAGGAGGATGGACAGAAGTCGACTGGCCCGCATTCTACTGACACTAGCTGTCAGGGGAGCGGTCCTAGCGTGCCCACATGGCTTTTCACGACAAGGAGCTCACAGTGCCGGGGGCCGTCGAGGTGGCCGGCCGGCACGTCAAGCGCTACCACATGGACCAGCCGGACCGCCGCCTCGAACCGCGGGTGGTCGACGCCGCGTACGCGTACCTTCCCAAGCTGCTGCCCGGTCCCGACGGCGCCACCCCGCCGGCGAGCTGGGTGGTGCTGCACCGGGGCGCGGACAGCGGCGCGTACCTGCTGGCGTACAGCTGGTTCTTCGACAACGTGGTCGAGTGCCGCATCGCGATCGCCGGGCAGCCCGCGCTGGACTGCCCGGACGACGACCCGGCGCACTTCGTCGACCTGACCCGCCCCGGCGTCGGATGCGTCTGGGAACTGGGCGTGCTGGAACACGAGCGCACCGCCTGGATCCGGCACGTGCTCGCGCCGGACCGGCCGGACCTGGCCGGCTACCTGGCCGACGCCCGGCCCGAAGGGCCGGTGGGATTCTGATGGGCGACTTCGACTTCCTCGTCGGCACCTGGGACGTGACAAACCGGCGCCTGCGGCAGCGCCACGTCGGCGGCGACGACTGGGACGAGTTCGCCGGTGTCAGCGAGGCCCACTCGTTCTTCGACGGCGCCGGCAGCTTCGACGAGATGCGCTGCCCCAGCCGGGGCTTCTCCGGCTCCTCGGTACGCATCCTGAACCCGTCGACCGGGCTGTGGTCGATCTACTGGATGCACAGCGCGCGGGGCGTGCTGGAGCAGCCGCCGGTGGTGGGCCGGTTCACCGACGGCATCGGCGAGTTCCACGCCGACGACACCGACGAGGGGCGGCCGGTGCGCTGCCGGTTCCTCTGGTCGGCGATCACCGCCGGCTCCTGCCGCTGGGAACAGGCGTTCTCCACCGACGGGGAGCGCACCTGGGAGACCAACTGGATCATGGAGTTCCGCCGGACGGCATGACCGGCGGCGTGGTGGTCCGGTAGATCGCGGTGAGCCACACGTCGAGCAGCACGTCCACCACGTCCCGCTCGGCCACCGCCGGGCCGTCCCCGGCGAACGTGGCGTACCAGACGCGCTCGTTCATCGAGTTCAGCGCGATGGCGAGGTCCCGGGCGGGCAGCCCGTCCGGGGCCGCGCCGCGGGCGCGTTCGGTCTCGATCGCGGCCTGCACCGCGCGGACCCAGCGTTCCAGCACCTCGGCCCAGAGCCGCCGCACCTCGGCGTTGGTGCCGCGCACCTGGGCGCAGGCCAGCACCACGTCACGGTGCCCGCCGAACGTGGCGTGGAACCGGGCGATCAGCTCCCGCCAGTGGGCGCGTGGATCCTCGGCGAGCCGCTCGAACACGCCACCGGCGGCGGCGTCGGCCTCTTCGGTGACCCGGTCGAGCAGCGTGAGCAGCACCGCGTCCTTGGACGGGAAGTAGAAGTAGAACGTGGGCCGGGAGATCCCCGCGCCACGCGCCAGGTCGTCGATGGAGATGTCGGCGAAGGGACGCTCGGCCAGCAACCGCTCGGCCGTGGCCAGGATCGCGGTCTCCCGGTCGTCGCCGGTGGACCGGCCGGCCCGCCGCCCGCGCGTCGGCGCGGCGCCGGTCGGCGTACGGGCGGTAGTCATGTCGGCAGATGCTACACCCGCTCGACACCGTGTCGATTCGACTCGACACGGTGTTGACTGCGGTCGACGGCGATGGATAGTGTCCGGTCCACCGCCGGTGCGAACGGGAGAAACCGATGGCCGCAGACCACGTCGACGTCCTCATCGTCGGGGCCGGCCTGTCCGGCATCGGCGCCGCCGTCCACCTCGGACGCGAATGCCCCGGCAAGACCTACGCGGTACTGGAGGCCCGGGGCGCCATCGGCGGCACCTGGGACCTGTTCCGCTACCCGGGCATCCGCTCCGACTCCGACATGTACACCCTCGGCTACTCGTTCAAGCCGTGGACCGACCCGAAGGCCATCGCCGACGGCGACTCCATCCGGGCGTACGTGCGCCAGACCGCCCGGGAGTACGACGTGGAACGGCACATCCGCTTCCACCACCGGGCGGTGCGCGCCGAGTGGGACAGCGCCACCGCGCGCTGGACGGTGCACGCCCACCGCGACGACACCGGCGAGGACGTCACCATCACCTGCGGGTTCCTGTTCACCAACTCCGGCTACTACCGCTACGACGAGGGCTACACGCCGCGGTTCCCCGGCATCGAGAAGTACGCCGGCACGCTCGTGCACCCGCAGCACTGGCCCGAGCACCTGGACTACACCGGCAAGCGGGTCGTGGTGATCGGCAGCGGCGCCACGGCTGTCACGCTGGTCCCGGCCATGGCCGAGCGGGCCGCCCACGTCACCATGCTCCAGCGCTCACCCACGTACGTGATCGCGCTGCCCTCGCGCGACCCGTTCGCCGACGCCGCGCGGCGCTGGCTGCCCCCGAAGGCCGCGTACGCGGTGGCCCGGTGGAAGAACGTCACGCTCGGCGTGGCGAACTTCCAGCTCAGCCGCCGCGCCCCGGGCGTGGTGAAGCGGTTCCTGCGCCGCGCCGCGAAGGGCCGGCTCCCGTCCGGGTACGACGTCGACAGGCACTTCTCGCCCCGCTACAAGCCGTGGGACCAGCGCCTGTGCGTGGTGCCGGACGGGGACCTGTTCGCCGCGCTGAGCGCGGGCCGCGCGTCGGTGGTCACCGACACCATCGACACGTTCACCGAGCGGGGCATCCGGCTCGCCTCCGGTGAGGAGCTGCCCGCCGACGTGGTGGTCACCGCCACCGGCCTCAACCTGCTCGCGCTCGGCGGCATGACGCTGGTGGTCGACGGCGCCGAGGTCGACCTCGCCTCGACTGTGGCCTACAAGGGCATGATGCTGTCCGGCGTGCCGAACTTCGCCATGACCATCGGCTACACGAACGCCTCCTGGACGCTCAAGGCCGATCTCGTCGCCACGTACGTCTGCCGGCTGCTGCGCCACCTCGACGACACCGGCCGGCAGATCGTCACACCGCTCGCCCCGGACACCGACGACCTGGTGCCGATCATCGACCTGCAGTCCGGCTACGTGCTCCGCGCCGTCGACCAGCTGCCCAAGCAGGGACCGCAGGCGCCGTGGCGGCTGCACCAGAACTATCCCCGCGACGTACGCCTGATGCGGCACGGCCCGCTCACCGACGGCGTCCGGTTCGACCGCGCCGGCGTACCCGCCACCGCGGCCACCACCTCGGGAGGAACCGATGCGTGACCTCGTCCTCCCCGGCGGCACGGCGGTGCTCACCGGCGCGGCGAGCGGCATCGGCGCGGCGCTGGCCCGCGGGCTGGCCCGGCGCGGCGCCGACCTGGTGCTGCTCGACCGGGACGCCGACGGCCTGGCCGCCACCGTCGCCGCGATCCGGGCCGCGTATCCGGACCGGCGGGTGGAGACCCACGTGGTCGACCTGGCCGACGCCGACGCCACCGACCGGGTCGCCGCCGAGATCCACCGCGCGCACCCCCGGATCCGGCTGCTGATCAACAACGCCGGTGTGGCGCTGGGCGGGCGCTTCGACCAGGTCACAGTGGAGGAGTTCCTCTGGGTCATCGAGATCAACTTCCGGGCGGTGGTCCGCCTGACCCACGCGCTGCTGCCCGCGCTCAAGGCCGAACCCGGCGCCCACCTGGTGAACGTGTCCAGCCTGTTCGGCCTGATCGCGCCCGCCGGGCAGGCCGCGTACGCGGCGAGCAAGTTCGCCGTACGCGGCTTCACCGAGGCGCTACGGCACGAACTCGTCGACGACGGCATCGGTGTCACCTCGGTGCACCCGGGCGGCATCCGCACCCGGATCGCGGCCAGCGCCCGCGTGGGCAGCGGCGTCTCCCGGGAGGAGTACGAGGCCGGGCGCAAGCAGTTCGAGAAGCTGCTCACCATCGACCCGGCCACCGCCGCCGAGGTGATCCTGCGCGGCGCGCAGCGACGCCGCGGCCGGGTGCTGATCGGCTGGTCGGCGAAGCTGCCCGACCTGCTCGCCCGCGTCGCGCCGGCCGGATACGGCAGGGTGCTGGCCCTGGGCATGCGGCAGCGCCCCGCCCGCCCCGGCGCCGCACCCCAAACGCCGCCCGCCGTCCCGGCCCGGCCCGCCGCCGGGGCGCCCGACGCCGCCGTGCCGGTTCCGTCTCCCCGGACCGTCGAGGAGACCGCGCCGGAGCCCGGACGCCGGGCGTGACGCTCGTCCTGCCCCCGGCCGGCGAGCGCACCGTCGACGGCCGGCGCGTGCGCTGCCGGATCAGCGGCGACGGGCCGCCCGTGGTGCTGCTGCACGGCATCGGCCGTACCCTCGACGACTTCACCGCCCTGCACACGGCGCTGGCGCGCGACCACCTGGTGCTCGCGGTGGACCTGCCCGGGCACGGCGGCTCCGCGCCGCTGGACGGCCCGCACACGCTTCCGGCGCTGGCCGCCGCGGTGGCCGGCTTCCTGGACTCAGCCGGGGTGACCGGCCCGGCGCACCTGGTCGGCAACTCCCTCGGCGGGGCGGTGGCGATGCGGCTGGCCGCCGACGCGCCGCAGCGCGTCGCCAGCCTGGCGTTGCTCAACAGCGCCGGCTTCGGCCGCGAGGTGACTGTGGCGCTGCGGCTGCTGGCGGTACGCCCGCTGGCCCGCCTGCTGCTGCGCCCCGGATCCGAGGATCATCCGCCGGACCGAGCGGGCCATCTTCCACGACCCGGCGTACGTCACCGAGGAGCGGCTCGCCGTCGCGCTCGCGGTGGCCGGGCAGCCGCACTCCGCCCGGGTGATGCTGGAGCTGGTCCGCGACCTGGGCACCTGGCGCGGCGTACGCCCGCAGTGGCGCACCGACCTGCTCGACGCGGTGGCCGCGCTCGACCTGCCCACACTGCTCGTCTGGGGCGAGCGCGACCTCATCCTTCCCGCCGCGCACCTGGCGTACGCCCGCACCCGGCTGCCGCACGCGCGCAGCCACCTGTTCCGCGACACCGGGCACATGCCGCAGATCGAGCGGACCGCCGAGGTGGAGGCGCTGCTGCGGGAGCTGTGGGCCTGACCGTGGCCCGCGCCACTGTCCCGGCCCGCGCCGGACCGCCCGGGGAGCCCGGGGAGCAAGCTTAGATACATGACGCATCCCAGCCGGACCGCGCCGTCCGCCGCCGAGCGGGCGTACCGGCACCTCAAGCAGGCGATCCTCGAACAGGTCTACCCGGGTGGCCAGCTCGTCAGCGAGGGCGAGATCGCCGAGGCGACTGGGGTGTCCCGCACCCCGGTCCGGGAGGCGCTGCTGCGGCTGGAGACCGAAGGGCTGGTCAAGCTCTACCCGAAACGCGGCGCGCTGATCCGGCCGGTGTCGGCCCGGGAGATCGCCGACGTCATCGAGGCCCGCCGCCTGGTCGAACTGCACGCCGCCGACCGGGTCTGGCCGCGCCGCGCCGAGCTGCGCGCCGACCTGGCCCGCTGGCTGGACGAGATGCGCCGCGCGCACGCCGCCGGTGACATCACCACCCTGATGGCCGCCGACCGCTCGTTCCACGCCGCGGTGGTCGAGGCGGCCGGCAACGAGATCCTGGCGGAGCTGTACCACCGGCTGCGCGACAGGCAGCTGCGGATGGGTGAGGCCAGCTTCCGGCTCTCGCCAGGCTGGGCCGAGGTCGCCCTCGCCGAGCACGCCGGTCAGCTCGCCGCGCTCGACGGCGACGACCCGCAGGCGTGGCACGACGCGGTCGCCGCGCACATCGACACCGCCGCGCGGATGCTCGGGACGCTGCGGTGAACGCGGGTCGCCGCCCCGCCGCCCTGGTGTACGCGGTAGCCGTCACCGCCTACCTGACGGCCGTGTTCCACCGCAGCTCCCTCGGCGTGACAGGGGTCGACGCGGCGGACCGCTTCCACATCAACGCCGCGGCGCTCGCCACGTTCTCCGTCGCCCAGCTCGCCGTCTACGCCGCCATGCAGGTGCCGGTCGGCGTGCTGCTGGACCGCTACGGCTCGCGCCGGCTGCTGCTGGCCGGCGGCGCGCTGATGGTGGCCGGACAGCTCCTGTTCGCCGTCGCCACCGACGTACCGGCCGCGGTCGCCGCGCGGGTGCTGGTCGGCCTCGGTGACGCCATGACCTTCATCAGCGTGCTGCGCATCGTCGCGTTCTGGTTCCCCGGCCGCCGCAACCCGCTGCTGGTGCAGCTCACCGGCACCGTCGGCCAGCTCGGTGCGGTGCTCGGCGCCGTACCCCTGGTGCTGCTGCTGCACCGCGCGGGCTGGACCCCGGCGTTCCTGACCGCCGCCGCGCTCGGCGCGACGGTGGTGCTGCTGGTCCTCGTCGCGGTCCGCGACACCCCGCACGCCGAGCACGCCACCGCGCTCGCCCCCGACCTGGCCACCGTACGCCGCCGGCTCGCCGAGGCCTGGGCCGAGCCGGGCACCCGGCTGGGCCTGTGGACGCACTTCGTCACGCAGTTCTCCGGCGCGGTGTTCGCGCTGCTGTGGGGCTACCCGTTCCTGGTGCAGGGACAGGGCTTCTCGCCCACCGCGGCGGCCGGGCTGCTCACCGTGATGACGATGGTGACGCTCGTGTGCGGGCCGGTGCTCGCGCACCTGTGCGGCCGCTACCCGTTCCACCGCTCGGTGCTGGTCTTCGCGATCACCGCCGCCACCGCCGGGATGTGGGCGGTGGTGCTCGCCTGGCCCGGCCGCGCGCCGCACTGGCTGCTGGTGGCGCTCGTGGTGGTGCTGGCGGTGAACGGCCCCGGTTCGATGATCGGGTTCGACTACGCCCGGTCGTTCAACCCGGTGCACCGCATCGGCAGTGCCACCGGCATCGTCAACGTCGGCGGTTTCGTCGCCTCGATCGTGCTGATCCTGGGCGTCGGCGTGGTGCTCGACCTGGCCACCCCCGCTGGGTACGACGCGCCGCCGCTGTCCGCGTTCCGCTGGGCGTTCGCCGTCCAGTTCCTGCTCTGGGCGCTCGGCGCGGCGCAGGTGCTGCGCTACCGCAACGCCGCCCGTCGCCGGCTCGCCGACGAGCGGGCCGCCGCCGCGGTGCCGGCGGCGGCCTGAGTACGCGGGCAGCCGGGCGCGGCGTCGGCGCGCGGCCGCTCAGGGCCGGTGCCGCACCAGCGAGTCGAGCACCAGGGTCAGCCCCGCGCCGACCAGCCACACGTCCTTGGCCAGGCCGATGCCCTCCTGACTCGGCCGGAGGCTGCTGCCCTCACGCATACCCGGCGTCTTCAGGTAGAGCTGCACCAGGCCGGCGCCGAACGCGGTGAGCGCGGCCCCGGCCAGCAGCGAAGGCACGAACGGGGCGAGCAGCGCCGCGCCGAGCGCGACCTCGCCCCGCGACAGCAGCACCGCGAACCGGTCCGGCGGGATCTGCCGCAACTGCGGCATCGCGCCGGCCGCCATGCCGTGCATGCCCGCGGCGGCCTCACCCTCCAGGCCCCGCTTGCCCAGCCCGGAGTTCAGGATGTACGCGCCGATGGCGACCCGCAGCGGCGCATGCGACAGCCTCATGATCACTCCCGTCCCACCTGGTAGAACCGGCACACCGGGTACCCGGTCATGACCAGGACAATCCGCCGGGCTTCATTGGTTCGCGGGTCATGATCAGCGGTAGGTTCGGGGTGCAGAAGCACGCAACAAGGGAGGCACTGTGAGCCAGGAAGTCCGGGGAGTCGTGTCGCGGCGCAAGGGCGCGCCCGTGGAGGTCACCACCATCGTGGTGCCGGACCCGGGGCCGGGCGAGGCGGTGGTCCGCATCCAGTCGTGCGGCGTCTGCCACACCGACCTGCACTACCGCGAGGGCGGCATCAACGACGACTACCCGTTCCTGCTCGGCCACGAGGCCGCCGGCATCGTGGAGCAGGTGGGTGACGGCGTCACCGACGTGGCGCCCGGCGACTTCGTGGTGCTCAACTGGCGCGCGGTCTGCGGGCAGTGCCGGGCCTGCCGGCGCGGCCGACCGTGGTACTGCTTCGCCACCCACAACGCGAAGCAGAAGATGACGCTCACCGACGGCACCGAGCTGACCCCGGCGCTCGGCATCGGCGCCTTCGCCGAGAAGACGCTCGTCCACGCCGGGCAGTGCACGAAGGTCGACCCGTCGGCCCGGCCGGCGGCGGTCGGCCTGCTCGGCTGCGGCGTGATGGCCGGTCTCGGCGCGGCCATGAACACCGGCAACGTGACCCGGGGCGACTCGGTCGCGGTGATCGGCTGCGGTGGTGTCGGTGACGCGGCGGTGGCCGGCGCGGCCCTGGCCGGCGCGACCACGATCATCGCGGTGGACACCGACTCCCGCAAGCTCGACTGGGCGCGCAAGTTCGGCGCCACCCACACCGTCAACGCCTCCGAGGACGACGCGGTGGAGGCCATCCGCGCGGCCACCGGCGGCTTCGGCGCCGACGTGGTGATCGACGCGGTCGGCCGCCCGGAGACCTGGAAGCAGGCGTTCTACGCGCGCGACCTGGCCGGCACCGTCGTGCTGGTCGGCGTGCCGACCCCGGAGATGACAGTCGACCTGCCGCTGCTGGACGTCTTCGGCCGCGGCGGCGCGCTCAAGTCCAGCTGGTACGGCGACTGCCTGCCCAGCCGCGACTTCCCGATGCTGACCGAGCTGTACCGGCAGGGCCGGCTGGACCTGGACGCGTTCGTCACCGAGGAGATCGCCCTCGACCAGGTCGAGGAGGCATTCGCCCGGATGCACCACGGCGACGTGCTGCGCTCGGTGGTGGTCTTCCCGTGACCGCCCGCGTCGATCACGCCGTCACCTCCGGCACGTTCTCGCTGGACGGCCAGACGTTCGACGTGGACAACAACGTCTGGGTGGTCGGTGACGACGCCGAGTGCGTCGTCCTCGACGCGCCGCACGACGTGGCCGCCATCCGTGAGGTGATCGGCGACCGGCGGGTGGTCGCGATCGTGGCCACCCACGCCCACGACGACCACGTCCGCGTCGCGCCCGAGCTGGCCCGGGCCACCGGCGCGCCGGTGCTGCTGCACCCGGCCGACCGGGTGCTGTGGGACATGGTGCACCCGGACACGGCACCGGACGGCGAGCTGACCGACGGGCAGACGATCAGCGTCGGAGGCACCACGCTGCGGGTGCTGCACACGCCCGGTCACAGCCCCGGCGCTTGCAGCCTCCACGCCCCCGACCTGGGCGCGGTCTTCACCGGCGACACCCTGTTCGCCGGGGGACCGGGCGCCACCGGTCGGTCGTACAGCGACTTCGGCACCATCGTCGAGTCGATCCGTACCCGGCTGCTCACGCTGCCGCCGGAGACGGTGGTGCACACCGGGCACGGCGACGACACCACGATCGGGGCCGAGGCGCCGCACCTGGACGAGTGGATCGCCCGGGGCCACTGAGGACCGTACGCCCGAGCGGGCCCGGCCGGAGTGATCCGGTCCGGGCCCGCTCGCGCGTCCCGGCCCGGCCCGGAAACCGTGTGGCCGCGCGGCGGCGCGACCCGTGATACTCGGGCCCGTGCCCGTCGCCACCCTCACCGACGCCCAGTCCGCCGCGCTGCGCCACGTCCGCGACGTCGCGCTGCGCGACCGCCCCGCCGCGCTCGCCGTCATCGCCCGCCACCTCGCCGCCTCCGGCACCACCTACCGGTACGAGGAGGTCGTCGCCGCGATCACCGGGTACGGGCGCCTGACGCTGAACTTCCACCCCGACCGGGTCCTGCGCGACGGCCGCACAGTGGTCGAGGCCCTCGAGGAGGAGGGCGTCTACCGCAGCCAGTTCGAGACCGGCATCTCCAACGGCGGCCTGACCGCGTACCCGGGTGGCGACCGGGACGTGTGGGAGCAGGCGATGTTCGGCGGCGCGTACCAGCGTCCCGGCGTGCCGCCGGCGCAGCGCCCGAAGTACGGCGGCCTGAACCTGCTCGACCACGCCGACGGCGCGTGCCCCCGCTTCGGGTCCTGCCATCTGCGGCTGCGCCCGGAGGTGCTGGCCCGGGCCACGTTCAGCTTCGGTGACAGCCACCTCGAGCCCACCGAGTTCGGCACCGTCGACGTCTTCGAGCCGGTGTTCGCGGCGCTTCTGACCGCCACCGCCGGCACCGGCGTCGCCCTGGGCGTGGCGGGCATGGACACCGGCACACTGCTGCGGACGCTGCTGCGCCGCCGGGAACGGGAGTCCGGCCGGGTCGGCCGGGCGCTCGACGACTACGTCGAGGCGCAGGTGCACGGCGAGATCAACCTGTCCCGCGACGTCGAGGCGCTCGTGGTCGACCCGTCGTTCCGGGGCACCGACGTGGGACGGCGCCTGGCGGGGATCGCCGCGCGGCACGGCATGGCGCTGCGCTTCCACCCGGGCTTCGTGCTGCCGGTCGACGCCGTCGACGCCGAGTTCCGGGGCCCGGACATCCCGCCGCTCGCCGCGCGCGTGCACGCCGAGTTCGCCCGCCCGGGGGAGCCGCTGCACGCGGCGCTCGTCGGCCGGGCCGCAGCCTCGGTGGTACGCGAGCCGCAGCGCTGGGCCGACCGGGGACCGGCCGCGGTGACGCTGCAGCACCTGAAACAGCTCTGGCACGTGTTGGTCCGGTTCGGCGGTCCGGCCTGATCATCCCGCTCTGCCTGCTGAACGGCGTGCTTGTCCGGAATCGCGGGTGACGTGGACCGCAGCCTTCGCCGTGCCCGGCATTTCCGGAATGACCGACACGGCGGGCTCGTTGTGTCCCCCGTACCGCCGGAACCCAAACACCTACCCGGCGGTAGTCCCTCGAGGGGCGCTCACCCCGGAGCGCGTCGTAACGATCGAAAGGGCAACCATCGTGAAGCAGCACTTCACTCGATGGCTCCCCGCCATCGCGAAGACCGCCGTCGCGAAGACCGCCGCTGTCACCCGTAACCGCCGTGCCGCGCTGAGCGTGGCGGGTGTGGCAGTTCTGGGCGGGCTGGCCGTCGGCCCCGTCGCAGTGGCCGCGCCGGTGACCAGCGGGCCGCACGCCGGCGCCAAGGCCGCCATCGACCTGGCGACCGGCAAGAAGACTTCCACCGAGGCGGTCAAGCCCGGCCAGACCACCGGCCTGGACAAGGTGCCGACCCGGGCCGACCGGCCGGCCAAGGAGAAGCTCGTGCCGCACGGCGTCGAGGGCGCGCAGTCGCGCATCCCGCTCGACGACGCGCAGCTCGACAACGCCAAGGCCATCGTCGAGGCGGCCAAGGAGACCGGCGTGGGGGAGCGGGGCGCCGTGATCGGCGTCGCGACCTCGCTGCAGGAGTCGAAGCTGTACAACCTGGGTCACCTCGGCGCGTACAACGACCACGACTCGGAGGGCCTGTTCCAGCAGCGCCCGTCGTCCGGTTGGGGCACGTCCGAGCAGATCACCGACCCGGAGTACTCCAGCAAGGCGTTCTTCAACGCGCTGAAGAACGTCGGCGGCTGGCACGAGCTGCCGCTGACCACCGCCGCGCAGACCGTTCAGGTGTCCGCCTACCCGTACGCGTACGCGCAGTGGGAGGAGCAGGCGGCGGACATCGTCCAGCAGGTCTGGTGACCCGACACCCGTAGAAGAACGGCCGGCCCTTTCGTGGGGCCGGCCGTTCTCGCGTGGGAGCGACCTCCCCGCCGATCTTGGAGTTGTGGTGCCTCGCATACCTCGGATACGGGACATCCTGGGCGCCACAACTCCAAGATCGAGGGGGCAGAGCCGGGGCGAGGGCGGGGCGGGCGGGCCGGTGGGTGGCGGTGTCCGGTTCGGGTGTGGTGGGCGGCACCGCGCGTGCGGAATCGGGGGCGGGTGGGGGGCGTTGTAACCCGGTGCGCGACCGGAGTGGCGCCGCCGAGCGCCCCCGGGGGAACAACCCCGGGTGGCCGGTCGTTGCAGATGCACCCGGCACGCCCCGCGCTGCCGAACCCCCGAGATCCCCTTGAGCGCCTGACGGTGCCCACGCATCCGCCCCCGGATGCGTCGACCCCCGAACGGAGCCCACCATGAACACGATCCTGCGCAAGAGCATCCTCGGTATCGCCGGTCTCGCCTTCACCGGTGGCGTGTTCGCCGGCCCGGTCGCCGCCCACGCGGCGGAGACCACCAAGCCGGCCGCCGTCGCGGTCCAGGGCGTGAGCCCGCAGGGCGCGCAGTCGCACGTGGACCTCAACGACGAGCAGCTCGCCAACGCCAAGGCGATCATCGCGGCCACCAAGAAGGCGGGCCTGCCCGAGCGCGCCGCGGTCGTCTCGATCGCCACCGCGCTCCAGGAGTCGAAGCTGGAGAACCTGGGTCACCTGGGTGACCGCAACGACCACGACTCGCTGGGCCTGTTCCAGCAGCGGCCGTCCAGCGGCTGGGGTACGCCGGAGCAGATCACCGACCCCGAGTACTCGACGCTGGCGTTCCTCAAGGGCCTCAAGCAGGTCGACGGCTGGCAGGACATGCCGCTGACCGAGGCCGCGCAGACCGTGCAGGTCAGCGCCTACCCCGACGCGTACGCGCAGTGGGAGAAGCAGGCCGCCGAGATCGTCGCCGAGCACTGGAACAAGTAAGACCCGACGAAAGGCCGGTACCCGACCCGGGTGCCGGCCTTTCGCGTGCTCTCAGCCGCTGTGCGCGGCGAGCCACGACAGCACCGGCTCGACCACCGACGGGTCCAGCGGCTGCTTCGCCTCCTCCCGGTACGCCCGCAGCGACGGCGGACCTGGTTGGCGGCGCAGCACGTGGGTGACGTCCGGCAGGACCCCGGTCTGCACCGGCCCGCCGGCGTGGGCGGCGATGACCGGCAGGTCGGCCGGGTCGGTCTGGAGGTCCTTGTCGCCGGTGAGCGCGAGGATCGGGGCGTCGATCCGGGCCAGGTCCGGGCGGGGGTCGTAGCGCAGGAACTCCCGGAACCAGCGGGCGTTGAGCCGCTGCCCGCCGACCCACGCCACGTCCTTGTCGGTGGCGAGGATCTTCTCGTGGTTGCGGGCCACCTTCGCCACCAGGTCGGTGCGGGTGAGCCGGAACACCAGGCGTACCGGCGCGGGCAGGGTGGGCAGCAGCCGCCCGGCCTGCCGGCGCAGCACCTCGGCGCCGGTACGCCCGGGCGCGGAGAGCAGGACCAGACCGGCCACCGGTACGCCACGCGCGGCGAGCGCGACAGCGGTGAGCGCGCCCTCGCTGTGCCCGACCAGGAACATCCGCCCGGCGTCCACGGCCGGGTCGTCGCGCAGCGCCGCGAACACCGCTGCCGCGTCGTCGACGTTGTCGTGGAAGCCGGTACGCAGGAACTCGCCGCTGCTCTCGCCGACGCCCCGCCTGTCGTACCGGGCGACAGCGATCCCGGCCCCGCTCAGCGCGGCGGCCAGGTGCCGCTGGATGCCGAGCGGCAGGCGGCGGTGGTCGCCGTCGCGGTTGATCGGCCCGGAGCCGGGCAGCAGCAGCGCCGCCGGGTGCGGACCGGCGCCGTCGGGCAGCGTGAGCGTGCCGGACAGCCGCTGCCCGGCCGACTCGACGGCGAGCGGACTGTCGATCGTCACGGCAGCACCGCCGCGGCCAGGGCGTCGGCGTCGTCGGTGCCGATGAGCAGGGAGTCGTACGCCTGGCCGGTGAGGGTGATGCGGACGGCCGGCTGCCCGCCGCGGACGCTGACGAACTCCTTGCCGGCCCTGCCGCGCCAGGTGCCGACGTTGCGCGTGCGGGGCACGCCGAGGCCGGGCGCCCGGATGCCGCGGGTGGCGCGGGCACCGTCCGGTACGACGACGGCGCCGCTGACGGCGGATAGGGGGAACGACAGGTCACCGCGCAGGGCCCAGATCTTCTCGGCGGTGGTGAGCCGGACGTCGATGCGGTCGGCGGTGATGTCGATGGTGGCCATCGGCGGACTCCTCGCTTCTGTTATCGTCAGTGAGAACATTACCGGAGGCGATAACAAAAAGGGGAGCCGCTGTGGCACTCGACACCGTGGAGCTGCTGCTGCACCCGGTCCGGCTGCGCATCGTCCAGGCGTTCCTGGGCGGCCGAACGCTCACCACCACCGACCTGCGCGCCGCGCTGAGCGACGTGCCACCGGCCACGCTCTACCGGCAGGTCGCCACGCTCGCCGACCACGGCGTGCTGCACACGGTGGGGGAGCGGCGGGCCCGCGGCGCGACCGAGCGCAGCTACCGGCTTGTCGAGGCAGCCGCGTCGGTGGACCCGGACGAGGCCCGGGCCATGAGCCCGCAACGGCACCGGCAGGCGTTCCTCACCTTCGTCGCGGGCCTGCTCGCCGACTTCGACGTCTACCTCGACCGCGGCGACCCCGACCTGGCCCGCGACGTGGCCGGCTACCGGCAGAACGCGTTCCACGCCACCGACGCCGAGACCGCCGAGTTCGTCACCCGGTTCCGCGAACTGTTCGCCGAGTACGCGGCGCGCGGCCCCGGGCCCGGCCGCACCCGGCGGCTGCTCACCACAGTGCTGCTGCCCGCCGCCGATCAGGAGCGGCCCGCGGAGCGCCGGTGACCGAGCGCGATGTCCGCCACGGCGGCGCCGAGCGCCAGCACGATTATCCCGGCGGCGAGCAGCAGTGAGTGGCGGAACGCCGCACCCCAGTCGCCGCGGTCCTGCGCCAGCGTCGAGAAGAACAGCGCGCCCACCGCGGCGATGCCCGCGGCCGACCCGATGCGCTGCCCGGTCTGGAGCATGCCCGCGCCGCTGCCGGCCATCGGCACCGGCACCTCGGACAGCGTGAGCGTCTGGTTCGGCGCGATCACCAGGCCGCTGCCCAGCCCGGCGACGAGCAACGGCAGCGCGGTCCGCAGCGGCACGTTCTCGTGCGGCCCGCCGGCCAGCACCAGGTCGGTGGCGATCAGCCCGGCCACCACGGCCACCAGCCCGATCGCCACCAGCGGACGGCCGTACCGGGTGACCACCCGGCCGCCGAGCGCGGAGGCGAGCGCCGAACCGAGCGCGAACGGCGTGATCGCCAGACCGGCCACGAGCGCGCTGTAGCCGAGCCCCATCTGGAGGTAGAGCGTGAAGATGAAGAAGATCGCGGTGAACCCGGCGAAGTAGATCAGGCCGATCAGCGCGCCGAGCGTGTACGAGCGCACCGTGAACAGCCGCAGGTCGAACAGCGGCTGGGCGCGCCGGCCGTACCGGTGCTCCCAGAGCGCGAATCCGGCGAGCAGCAGCAGGCCGACGGGGATCAGCAGCCACTTGCCCGGGCCCCGCCACTGCTCCCGCTGCACCAGCGGCAGCAGGATCACCGTCACCCCGGCGCCGAGCAGCAGGACCCCGAGCGGATCGAGCCGGCCCCGTCCGGCCGGATTCGTCGGCCGGGACGGCATCAGCCGCCAGCCGAGCAGCATCGCCACGATCCCGACCGGGATGTTCACGAAGAACACCCACCGCCAGCCGTGCTCGGCGCCGCCGAGCTGGATGAGCAGACCGCCGAGCAGCGGACCCACGGCGGTGGAGATACCGATCGTCGCGCCCAGAAGCCCGAACGCCCGGCCCCGGTCGGAGCCCCGGAACAGCTCCTGAATCATGCCGCTGACCTGGGGGTTCACCACACCGGCGGCGGCACCCTGGACGAGCCGGGCGACGACCAGCCACTCCGGCGAGCGGGCCAGCCCGGCCAGCGCGCTGGTCAGCGTGAACAGGCCGACGCCGACCACGAACGCGGTACGCCGCCCGCGCGCGTCGCCGAACCGCCCGGCCGGCACCAGCACCAGGCCGAACGTCAGCGCGTACCCGGACAGCACCCACTGCAGGTCGCTCGGCGTGGCGTGCAGCGCACGATCGATCGACGGCACCGCGACGTTGACGATGCTGACGTCCAGCAGCGTCATGAACGCCGCGATCAGGCCGACGCTCAGCGCGCGCCAGCGACGCCGGCCGTCGTACCCGGTGTCCTGCACCGGCGTCGACGACCGGCCCTCGCTCATCGTGCCCCCCGCTGACCGTCGATCACCCGACTCCGATCGCTACCCGGTGCCCGGTGGGGCAAACGACTCGATCACGCCATCTGGCGCGCGCACCACCGGGGTCCGAAGTCCAGGCCGGACATCGGGGAGTCCTCGCGGTGCAGCAGCCCTCGCTCGGTGAGCGAGTGCAGCGGCTCGCGCAGCTCCTCCTCGGTCATCCCGGTCTCCTGGGCGATCAGGTCCGGGTAGGGGACGTGTCCCTGCACCTCCAGCGCGGACACCGCCTGGTAGACCCGTTCCTCGACCGCAGACAGCTGGACCTGAGGCATCGCTTCCCTCCTCGGCGTGGACCGCCCGACCCGCGGACGGCCGGCGACCGGCGGTTACCCGGACGAGCCCCGATGATGCTCACCCGTTCGACTGTCGTACCGGGCGGCGCGGCACGGCGGTGCCCTAGGCTGCACCCGTGATCATGGATCTCGTCGTGGTCGGCGGCGGGCCCGCCGGACTCTCCGCCGCGCACGCCGCGGCCCGGGCCGGCGTCCGCACGCTCGTGGTGGAACGGGCCACCCACCCCCGGTACAAGACGTGCGGCGGCGGCCTGATCGGCACCTCGCTCGCCGAGGTCGCCGAGCGTGTCGAGGTGCCCGCCCACGACCGGGTCGACCGGATCACGTTCACCCGGGACGGGCGACGCGCGTTCACCCGCCGGCACCCCGCACCGCTGGTCACCATGATCCGCCGGGAGGAGTTCGACGACCGGCTGCGCGCCGCCGCCGTAGCCGCCGGGGCACAGGTCCGCGAGGGCGTCGCGGTCCGCGCGATCGAGCAGGACCCCGACGAGGTACGCCTGCGCCTGGCCGGCGGTGAGACGGTACGCGCCCGTACCGTCATCGGCGCGGACGGCTCGTCCGGCGTGACGGCACGCCACGTCGGGGTGCGCTTCCGGCAGGTCGATCTCGGCCTGGAACTGGAACTGCCGGTGGACGCCGCCGAGCGGGACCGCTGGCGTGGCCGGGTGCTGCTCGACTGGGGGCCGCTACCCGGCTCGTACGCGTGGGTGTTCCCCAAGGGCGACCGTCTCACCGTCGGTGTCATATCCGCCCGCGGCGACGGCGACCGGACCCGCGCCTACCTGCGCGACTTCACCGATCGGCTCGGCCTGTCCGGGGTGAGGCCGGAGCACGACTCCGGCCACCTGACCCGCTGCCGCACCGGGGACTCCCCGCTGCGGCACGGCCGGGTGCTGGTCGCCGGGGACGCCGCCGGGCTGCTGGAGCCGTGGAGCCGGGAGGGGATCAGCTACGCGCTGCGCTCGGGCCGGCTGGCCGGTGAGGCGGTGGCCGCCGGTGACCTCGACGCGTACGCCCGGGAGGTCGACCGGCGGCTGACGCCGGAGATGCGCGCCGGGCACCGGCTGCTGGAGGTGTTCGAGCGGCGGCCCGACGTGTTCCACGCGATGCTGGCGAGCCCGCTCGGCTGGCGGATGTTCGTCCGGTTCTGCCAGGGGCGGGCGAGCTTCGCCGAGGTGCTCGACCGGCGGCCGGTACGGGCCGGTCTGGCGCTGCTCGACCGGCTGCCCCCGCTCAGGGGACGATGACCGCCCGCCCCCGTACCTCGCCCCGGCGCAGCGCCTCGTACGCCTGCGGCGCCTCCGCGAGGGGGAACGTGTGCACGTCGGCGTGCAGCCGGCCGTCGCGGGCCAGCGCGATCACCTCGTGCAGTTCGGATCGGGTGCCCCAGAACGGCACCACCACGCCGGTCTCCAGCGGCACCGGCGGCGGCTCGTCGGCGACCGGCCGCACCGGTAGCGTGCCGCCGGCCAGGCCCACCAGCAGGATCTGGCCGCCGGTGGCGACCACCTGCCGGGCGGTGTCCAGCGTGGGTTGCGCGCCGACGAAGTCGAGCACCACGTCCGCGCCATCCGGCGCCGGCCCGACCAGTTCGCGGATCCTGTCCACCGCGTCCGGGCCGGCCTGCACCGTGTGGTGGGCGCCGAGGCGCCCGGCCAGGTCCAGCGCGGCGGTGTTCGTGTCGACCGCGATGATCCGTACCGCGGTGGTGGCGAGCAGGATCTGCAACCCCATGTGCCCCAGGCCGCCGATGCCGATCACCACGCAGGTGGTGCCGGGCCGCAGCCGGGGCCGCGCCAGGTCCACCGCGTGGTACGGGGTCAGCCCGGCGTCGGTCAGCGGCGCCGCCTGGGTCAGGTCCATGTCGCCGACCGGCAGCAGCCGGGACGCGGGCACCACCACGTAATCGGCCAGTCCGCCGTCGCGGCTGAGCCCGATACCGCCGACCGGGGTGACCCGGCACCGGTTCTCCTCGCCTCGCAGGCAGGCCCGGCAGTAGCCGCAGCCGATGATGCCGTAGACCGCGGTCCGGTCGCCGGGCGACCAGCCGTCCACCCCGGCGCCGACCGTGTCGACGGTGCCGGCGATCTCGTGCCCGAGCGTCATCGGCATCGGGAACACCCCGGCCGGCGCGTCGAGGATGTGCAGGTCGGAGTGGCAGGCGCCGACCGCGCCGACGCGCACCAGCACCTCACCCGGGCCGGCCTGCGGCGTGGGCACCTCCGTGTGCTCCAGCACACCGGGTGCGGTCATCCGTACTGCGCGCATGTCTCCTCCACCTCGTCGCCCACGGTCGTCGCGGCGGCATACCCCTGCCGTAGCGGTTGATGCGGAGACGGGACGGGCAGGCGCACAATGCGGTCATGAGCGAGCCGGCCGAGTCGTTCACCGACGAGGAGTACGCGTTCCTGCGGCACGTCCGCTTCGGCGAACTGCCGGCCCGGGTACGCCCGGAGGAGCGGATCGAGGCCGCCGAGACCGAGTTCCCGCCGGACCGGCCGGACCCGGTCGGCGGGGAGTCGGAGTGGCACCTGCGCGCGGGCGGCTGACGGGGCCCGGGCACCTGCCCGGACCCCGCCGCCCGGACGATCAGAAGACCGGCACGCCGTCGCGGACCAGCTTCCAGTTGGGCACGAAGAAGTCGGCCGGGTCGATGACGCCCTTGGCCTGTGCCCAGTCGATGAGCAGCTGGCGGATCTCCTGCTGGGCGTTGTAGACCTGGGTTTTCACGATGCCCGGGAAGTTGCCGCCGCCGCTGCGCCGGTAGTTGTTCACCGCCACCACGAACCGGGCGTCCGCCGCCACCGGCGTGTCCGTGCCGGCCAGCACCAGGCGGGTGATCCGCTGCCCGACCGGCCTGGCGATGTCGATGTCGTAGTCGACGCCGGAGAACACGTCGTAGTTGTAGTCCGGCACCGCCGGATCGCTGATCGTCTCCGGGTTCACCGGCGCGCCCGCCGGCAGCGTGACGAAGTACTTCGCCGAGTACTCCAGGTACGCCTTCACCTCGGCGCCGGTCAGCACGACCGCCTCCAGCGTGTTGTCGTACACGTAGAGGCCCGCCACGTCGCGGATCCGCACGTCGCCCTGCGGGAACACCGCGGTACGGCTGAACGGCGCGGCGATGGACAGCACCGGCAGGCCCGCGTACTCGCCGCCCGCGAGTGCCTCGGTGACCACCTCGGTCTGGACGTGGTTGATGAAGTCGAGGATCGGCGTGTCCTTGTACCGCGACTCGGCGGCCGACAGCTCCACGCTCGACTGCGCGACGACCCGGTTGACGTACTCGACGGTCGTGGCGTGCTGGCCGCGCACGGCCGCGAGCACCGCCGGGTCCTCGACCACGGTGTTGGTGTTCAGGGTGGTGGCCGACTTGGCGGTCACCGTCCAGCGGCCCTTCTCCCGGGTCAGCGTGAAGTCCATCCGGGTCAGCCGCTGGCCCCACTTCGACGGCTCCGAGGTGAGGACGCGCTCGCCGGTGGTGAGGTTGGTGACGAACTTCTCCGGCACCTCGTTGTGCGCGTGGCCGAACAGGATCGCGTCGATGCCGGGCACCTGCTCGGCGATCAGCGCGGTCGGGTTCTCGTTCGGCAGCTCCGGGCCGTAGCTGGAGGTGCCGCTGTCCCCGCCGTGGGCGGAGATGACGACCAGGTCGGCGCCGCGGCGGCGCATCTCCGGCACCCACTTCGTGGCGGTGGCGACCATGTCGGCGAAGACCAGGCGGCCCTCGACGTTGCCCTTGTCCCAGATGGCCACGCCGGGGTTGGTCAGGCCGAGGATGCCCACGCGCAGCTTCGGCGCGCCGTGCCCGCCGAGCTTGACCTCCTTGATCACGTACGGGAGGAACGCCGGCTTGCCGGTCTTCGCGTTGAGCGCGTTCGCGGCCAGGGCCGGGAAGCCGAGCTGCTCGATCCAGGTGGCCAGCAGCGGCAGGCCGTAGTTGAACTCGTGGTTGCCGAGCGTCACCGCGTCGTACTTGAGGATGTTCATGGCGCGGGCCATCGGGTGCGTCTCACCGGTGCTGGTGATCGGCTCCTGCTTGGCGTAGTACGTGGCCAGCGGCGTGCCCTGGATGGTGTCGCCGGCGTCGAGGACCAGCGTGGCCCTGCCCTTGCGCTCGGCGCGGATCTGGTTGACCAGGGTGGCCAGCTTCGCGACGCCGACGTCGTTGTGCTTGCTGTCGTCGAACTCCGCGTCCTTGTAGTAGTCCCAGTTGTAGACGTTGCCGTGGGTGTCCGACGTGCCGAGGATCGTCAGGTCCCAGGTCTTCGGCTGCTTCGGCTTCGCCTCGGCGGGCGCGCCGGCCAGCAGGGGAGCGGTCGCGGCGGCGGCCGCGACGGCCAGCACCTGGCGCCGGGAGGCGCCGGAGGAGGAAGTCATGAGGTGCCTTTCCAATGGGGGGTGCGCGCTTCGTGGGCGCCGTTGCGCACCATAACCACCACATGTCGCGTGCGCCACACCGGCCCGAATTGTTTCCCTTCCGGTCACGCGCTGCTGTTTTCCCGGCAGCCACCGGGGTAGGGGCGCATCCATGAGCGAGGACCAGTTCACCCAGCAGCACCCGGCCGAGCAGTACGGACAGCGTGAGGGACAGCCGTCGCAACAGCAGACGCCGCCCGGCAACGAGCAGGAGATGGGGCCGAAGCCCGATCACGGCGAGGAGTCGTACCGGGGCAGCGACCGGCTCACCGGCAAGCGCGCGATCATCACCGGCGGTGACTCCGGCATCGGCCGGGCCGTGGCGATCGCCTTCGCCCGCGAGGGTGCCGACGTGCTCGTCACCTACCTCGCCGACGAGGAGGAGAAGGACGCCCGGGAGACGGTCGCCCTGATCGAGCAGGCCGGGCGCACCGGCGTCGCGGTCCGGTGCGACCTGCGCGAGGAGGACAACTGCCGCGCCCTCGTCGACCAGGCGCTGCGCGACCTCGGCGGCGTCGACATCCTGGTCAACAACGCGGCGTACCAGATGTCGCAGGACAACGGCCTGCTCGACATCACCACCGAGCAGTTCGACCGGGTCTTCAAGACCAACGTGTACGCCATGTTCTGGCTCTGCAAGTTCGCGGTGCCACACATGAAGGAAGGCTCGACGATCATCAACACGTCGTCGATCCAGGCGTTCGACCCGTCGCCGCAGCTGCTCGACTACGCCACCACAAAGGCCGCCATCGCCAACTTCACCAAGGCGCTCGCGCAGAACCTCGCCGAGCGCGGCATCCGGGTCAACGCGGTCGCGCCCGGCCCGATCTGGACGCCGCTGATCCCGGCCACCATGCCGGAGGAGAAGGTGAAGCAGTTCGGTACCGACACGCCGCTGGGCCGTCCCGGCCAGCCGGCCGAGCTGGCGCCCGCGTACGTCTACTTCGCCTCCCAGGAGTCCAGCTACGTCACCGGCGAGATCCTCGGCGTCACGGGTGGCCGCCCGACGAAGTGAGCCGCCCCGGCTGGTGCCGTCGTGGCCTTCTGGTCCCGCCCTCGGCCGCCTGGTTCCGCTGCTCAGCGGGGCCAGGTGGCCATCCGGCGGCGGACCTCGGCGATCCGCGACGCGTCCAGGCCGTAGCGGGTGAACCGGCGGTCGGCCAGCCCGTCGAGGTAGCGGCCCGCCGCGCGCACGTCCTCGTCATCAAGCGCCGGGTCGACCTGCCGGGCCAGTTCCAGCAGCTCCGCGACCGTGTACCGGTCCAGCGCGGCGGAGACGTCGATGTAGTCGCGTACCTCCCGCCGGTTGACCAGCGCGGCGGTCTTGTTGGCGATCAGGTCCCGTACGTCCATCACCGGGCCGAGGTCCATCACCACCGGGCTGCGGTGCCGGTCCAGGCGGGCCAGGCTGAGCCGGATCTGCCGGCCGTCCCGGCTCACCACGAAGTCGCGCAGGTCCCGGTCGAAGCCGTCGAACACCTCACCCAGCCCGCCCGGGTCAACCTCGGCCACCCGGTAACCGGCCCGTTCCAGCGCCGCACGTACACCGTCGGCCGCCGCCGCGGCGGCGCCCTCCACGTCGGCGAACAGGTCGACGTCCTCGGTGGGGCGGGTGACCAGGCCGTGCACGGCCCACGCCACCCCGCCGCCGAGCACGAAACGGTGCGGGCCGGCCGCGGCAAGCGCCACCCGGGCCACCTGCCGGTAGAAGTCGTGCGGATGGGTCACGCGGCGCGCAGGCTCCGGTGCCGGCCCTCCCAGGCCAGGCGTACGCCCCGGGGCAGGTTGAGCAGCGGCCACAACCGGCGCAACGTGCCCGCGTGGATCAGCTCGCGCAGATCCTCCACCCGGGTCGTCTCGCGCAGCACGTTCTCGTACATCCAGAGCAACTCGTCCGGGTCGCCCAGGTCGAACGCGCGTTCGCTGCTCCACATCAGGCGTACCGGCAGCTCGACGATGCCGGTGGTGGGGCCGGTCAGCTCGTCCAGGGTGCGCGCCACCACGGCGGGTCGCCCGGGGCGGGCGAGGTACGCGTGCGCGGTGACCGACATGGCATCAGGGTAACCCCAACCCGGCCCCTTTCCCCCCATCGTTCCCGCGTAGCTCCCCCACAGCACCCGCCCCGCCCCGCCTGACCGCCCGCCACCCGCTCCCCGCCCGCCTCACTCTGCCCCGCCCCACGCCGCCCCGCCGCCCCCGGCCTCGCCCCGCCCTGTCCCGCCTCGCCCCGTCGATCATGAAGTTGGACCGGACAAACCGGTCAGCTCGTGCCGCCAACTTCATGATCGCCCGTCGTGCCTTCAGCTTGTTCACCTCGCGCGGCTCTCCGCCGGAGATCTTGGAGGATTTCGGCCCCCATGAGGGCCGTTTCCTTCCAAGATCGGACATCATGTGCCGCCAACCTCATGATCGACGCGGCAGGGGCGGCCGAGCGGGCGCGACGTGAGCGGGCGCGACGCGAGTCGGCTAGCGGGCGGGGACGGGCGCAACGTGAGCCGGGGCGGGGGGTCGGGCGCGACGTGAGTGGGGGCGGGAGCAGGCGGCGGACGGCGGGAGTGTGCGTCGGCGGAGTGGGGGAGCGGGCGGGTCGAGGGCGGTGTCCGGGGTGAGTCCGGTGTCCGTTTCGGGGTGGTCGGGGACACCCGGGCGGCGGAATCGGCGGCGGGGCCGGGGCGTTATACCTGGTGAACGACCGCAGCAGCGGCCCCCGCACCCCGAGTACGCGGGCGGCAGCGTCCGGGAATGATCCCGGGCCGGCGGTCGTTGGACATGTCTCCGGCGCGACCAGTGCGCCCCGCACGCCACCCCCGGCGTCCGCGGGCCGCGTGAGAGCAAGGCGCCGGATCCCCCCGAAGACTTCCTTGAGCGCCTGACGGTGCCCACGCATCCACCCCCGGGTGCGTCGACCCCCGAACGGAGCCCACCATGAACAGCATCCTGCGTAAGAGCATCCTCGGTATCGCCGGTCTGACCGTCGCCGGTGGCCTCGCCGCCGGCCCGCTCAACCACGACACCAGCACCCCCACCGCCCGGGACGCCGCGGTCACCACGACGCAGGCCGCCGGCAAGCTGGACAGCGCCGCGCTCATCCCGCACGGTGTTCAGGGCGCCCAGTCCCACATCGACCTGAACGACGAGCAGACCGCCAACGTCAAGGCGATCATCGCGGCGACGAAGAAGGCCGGCATGGACGAGCGTGCCGCGGTCGTCTCCATCGCCACCGCCCTGCAGGAGTCGAAGCTGGAGAACCTCGGCCACCTCGGTGACCGCAACGACCACGACTCGCAGGGCCTGTTCCAGCAGCGCCCGTCCAGTGGTTGGGGCACGGTCGAGCAGATCACCGACCCCGAGTACTCCACCACCGCCTTCCTGAAGGGCCTGAAGCAGGTCGACGGCTGGCGCGACATGCCGCTGACCGTCGCCGCCCAGACCGTCCAGGTGTCGGCCTACCCGGACCACTACGCCCAGTGGGAGCAGCAGGCCGCTGACCTGGTCGCCCAGCACTGGAACAGCTGACCCGGCGGTGACCGGGGTCACGACGAGCGAGCGGAAGAACCGTGACCCCGGTACCGTTGTGCAGAGCGTCGGTGTGTCCAGTGTCCCCGGGCCTCACCTAAATTGCCTTCGCGGAATACCGTTCGGCTGGAGCCGCGTCGCGCCACTCGCCGAGAGGCGACATGCACACCGACGCCCAGAGCCGCCCCGGCCATCCGGCCGGGGCGGCTCTGTCTGTGGGCTCGAGTCGCACGCCCCTGGTCGCTGGCCTAGGGTTACAGGCAGAGGTGAGCCGTTCTCGACGGAGAGGGGGTGCGCGGATGGGTTTCAAGACGTTCATCCAGGGGTGGCCGGTCTACCGGCAACTCACCGGCACCGACCCGCTCGGTCGCGGCGCCGCCGCCCAGTCGGCCCGCTCCGCGGAGCTGAGCCCTCGCACCGAGACCGCCGACGGCATGGCCCGCTCGGTCTGCCCGTACTGCGCGGTCGGCTGCGGGCAGCGCGTCTTCCACTCCGGCGGCAAGGTCACCCAGATCGAGGGCGACCCGGACAGCCCGATCTCGCGCGGCCGGCTCTGCCCGAAGGGCTCGGCCAGCAAGAGCCTGGTGACCAGCCCGCTGCGCCAGACCACTGTCCGCTACCGCCGGCCGTACGCGACCGAGTGGGAAGACCTGGACCTCGACGTCGCGCTCGACATGATCGCCGACCGGATCCTCGCCGCCCGCGCGGACACCTGGGAGGACGTCGACGACGAGGGCCGCCCGCTGAACCGGACGCTGGGCATCTCCAGCCTCGGCGGCGCGACGCTGGACAACGAGGAGAACTACCTCATCAAGAAGCTGTTCACCGCGATGGGGGCACTCCAGATCGAGAACCAGGCCCGTATTTGACACTCCGCCACCGTCCCCGGTCTGGGGACCAGCTTCGGTCGCGGCGGCGCGACGGACTTCCAGCAGGATCTCGCCAACGCTGACGTCATCATCATCCAGGGCTCGAACATGGCCGAGGCCCACCCGGTGGGCTTCCAGTGGGTGATGGAGGCGAAGAAGCGCGGCGCGAAGGTCTTCCACGTCGACCCGCGGTTCACACGTACCAGCGCGCTCGCCGACACGTACCTGCCGATCCGCGCGGGCACGGACATCGCGCTGCTCGGCGGCGTGGTGCGCTACATCCTGGAGAACGAGCTGGACTTCCGGGAGTACGTGCTGGCGTACACCAACGCGGCGAACATCGTCAGCGAGCAGTTCGCCGACACCGAGGACCTGGACGGCCTGTTCTCCGGCTACAACCCGGACACCGGCTCGTACGACCACGCGAGCTGGCAGTACGAGGGCCAGGAGGACAATGCCAAGGCCCGGGGCACCGGCAAGGAACGTGACTCGGCCTCCGGGCTGGAGCACGAGTCGCACGGCGAGCCGGTGCCGGCGCAGGCCCCGCGGGACGAGACGTTGCAGCACCCGCGCTGCGTCTACCAGATCCTGAAGCGGCACTTCGCCCGCTACACCCCGGAGATGGTGGCGCGCGTGTGCGGCATCCCGGAGGAGAAGTTCCTCGAGCTGGCGCGCGCCTGGACGGAGAACTCGGGCCGGGAACGCACCGGCGCGCTCGTCTACTCGGTCGGCTGGACGCAGCACAGCGTGGGCGTGCAGTACATCCGGACCGGCTCGATCATCCAGACGCTGCTGGGCAACATGGGCCGCCCGGGCGGCGGCATCCTGGCGCTGCGCGGGCACGCCAGCATCCAGGGCTCCACCGACATCCCGACGCTGTTCAACCTGCTGCCCGGCTACCTGCCGATGCCGCACCACGCCGACCACCCGACGTTCGACAAGTGGGTGGACAGCATCCGGCACCCGGGCCAGAAGGGCTTCTGGGGCAACTCGCGGGCGTTCGCGGCGAGCCTGCTCAAGGCGTACTGGGGTGACGCGGCGACGCCGGAGAACGACTTCTGCTACGGGTACATGCCCCGGATGACCGGCGACCACGGCACGTACCAGCAGGTCCTGAACATGATCGACGGCAAGGTGAAGGGCTACTTCCTGCTCGGCCAGAACCCGGCTGTCGGCTCCGCGCACGGCCGGGCCCAGCGTCTGGGCATGGCCAACCTGGACTGGCTCGTCGTCCGCGACCTGTTCATGATCGAGAGCGCCACGTTCTGGAAGAACGGCCCGGAGGTCGCCACCGGCGAGATCGTGCCGGAGGAGTGCCGGACCGAGGTGTTCTTCCTGCCGGCGGCCTCGCACGTGGAGAAGGAGGGCACCTTTACCCAGACGCAGCGGCTGCTGCAGTGGCGGGAGAAGGCCGTCGACCCGCCGGGCGACGCCCGCTCCGAGCTGTGGTTCTTCTACCACCTCGGCCGGGTGCTGCGGGAGAAGCTGGCCGGTTCCACCGCGCGCCGCGACCGGGCGCTGCTGGACCTGGCCTGGGACTACCCCACGCACGGTCCGCACGCGGAGCCGAGCGCCGACGCGGTGCTCAGGGAGATCAACGGGTACGAGGTGGCGACCGGCCGCCTGCTGAACGCGTTCGGCGAGGCCCGCGACGACGGCTCCACGGCGATCGGCTGCTGGATCTACTCCGGCGTCTACGCCGACGGCGTGAACCAGGCGGCCCGCCGCCGGTCCCGCCACGAGCAGGACTGGGTGGCCGCCGAGTGGGGCTGGGCGTGGCCGGCGAACCGCCGCACGCTCTACAACCGCGCCTCCGCCGACCCGGAGGGCCGGCCGTGGAGCGAGCGGAAGAAGTACGTCTGGTGGGATCCGGACGCCGGCGAGTGGACCGGGTACGACGTGCCGGACTTCGAGAAGACGAAGCCGCCGTCGTACCGGCCGCCCGAGGGCGCCTCCGGCCCGGCCGCGCTCGCCGGTGACGACCCGTTCGTCATGCAGGGCGACGGCAAGGCGTGGCTGTACGCGCCGAGCGGCGTCCTGGACGGCCCGCTACCGACGCACTACGAGCCGGCCGAGTCGCCGATGCGCAACCCGCTCTACGGTCAGCAGGCCAACCCGACCCGCAAGATCTACGAGCATCCGATCAACCGGATGAACCCGAGTCCGCCGGAGCCGCACAGCCAGGTCTTCCCGTACGTGTTCACGGTCAGCCGCCTCACCGAGCACCACACGGCCGGTGGGATGAGCCGTACCGTGCCGCGCCTGGCGGAGCTGCAACCGGAGATGTTCGTCGAGGTGTCCCCGGAGCTGGCCGGCGAGCTCGGGCTGGCCCACCTGGGCTGGGCGCATCTGATCAGCGGCCGCGCGGTGATCGAGGCGCGGGTACTGGTCACCGACCGGCTCACCCCGCTGCGGGTGGACGGCCGGATCATCCACCAGGCCTGGTTGCCGTACCACTTCGGCACCGAGGGCCTGGTCACCGGCGACTCGGCGAACGACCTGTTCGGCATCACGCTGGACCCGAACGTGCTCATCCAGGAGAGCAAGGTCGGCACCTGCGACATCCGGCCCGGCCGTCGTCCCACCGGTCCGCCGCTGCTGGACCTGGTCGGCGACTACCAGCGGCGGGCCGGGATGACGCCGGATCGGAAGATCCCGGTGGTGACCACCGACGCCGTAGGCGGGGACGACGCCGCCGGCAGCACCGACGAGCAGTCGGCCGCCGCGCACCAGGACGGGGATCGGGATGCCTGACGCCAACAGCCTGTACGGCCCGCTCGACCCGGCCCCGGACGCGGGCTGGGTCGACGCGCCGCCCCGGATGGGTTTCTTCACCGACACCAGCGTCTGCATCGGCTGCAAGGCGTGCGAGGTGGCCTGCAAGGAGTGGAACGGCGTCCCGGACTCGGGTTTCGACCTGCTCGGCATGTCGTACGACAACACCGGCGCGCTCACCGCGAACTCGTGGCGGCACGTCGCGTTCATCGAGCAGCCCCGCCCGGCCGGGCACCGCACGCCGCCGTTCGCCGGCGACCCGACCGGCCCGGCGATCAGCCCGGCGTCGGCGGCGGCCGGGGCGGGCACGGCACCCGACACGGGTACGAATCCCGGTCTGCCGCCGGGGCGGCCGGAGGCGGCGGCGCGGATGGCGGCCGGTCCGGAGTTCCTCGGTATGCCCGGCGCCCAGCCGCCCGGGCGGGACAGCGGCGCGGAGTCCCGCACCGACTTCCGCTGGCTGATGATGTCCGACGTGTGCAAGCACTGCACGCACGCGGCCTGCCTGGACGTGTGCCCGACCGGTTCGCTGTTCCGCACCGAGTTCGGCACGGTGGTGGTGCAGGAGGACATCTGCAACGGCTGCGGCTACTGCATCTCCGCCTGCCCGTACGGCGTGATCGACCAGCGCAAGGGCGACGGCCGGGCGTGGAAGTGCACGCTGTGCTACGACCGGATCGGCGCGGGCATGACGCCCGCCTGCGCGCAGGCGTGCCCGACCGAGTCGATCCAGTACGGCCCGCTCGACGAGCTGCGGGAACGGGCCGCCACGCGGGTCGCCGCGCTGCACGAGCGCGGCGTGCCGGAGGCCCGGCTGTACGGCCACGACCCGACCGATGGCGTCGGTGGCGACGGCGCGTTCTTCCTGCTGCTCGACGAGCCGGAGGTGTACGGGTTGCCGCCGGACCCGGTGGTCACCACCCGGGACCTGCCGAAGATGTGGAAGCGGGCCGGGTTCGCCGCCCTGGCCATGGCGGCGGCTGCCGTCGCCGCGTTCGTCGGAGGATCGTCGTGAGCCCGGACCGCCCGGTCGGTGACCTGTTCCGCCGCTTCCGCGAGCGCCTGTCCACGGGACCGGAGGACCGTGGCGCCGCCGAGCGGGAGAACGGCAGCCGGGCCACCGCCGCCGGTCCCGGTGTGGGACGCACCGACGCGGGTTCCCGCGACGCCGGCCTGGCCCCGCACCCGCCCCGCGACGCGGCCCCGCGCCGACGCCGGGGCGGCAAGGGCGGCGGGGAGCAGCTCAACGTCCCGCCGGCCGAGTTCACCTCCTACTACGGCCGGCCCGTCCTCAAGCCGCCGGTGTGGCGGTGGGACATCGCCGCGTACCTGTTCACCGGCGGCCTCGCCGCCGGCTCGTCGCTGCTGGCCGCGGGCGGGCAGCTCACCGGCCGCCCGGCGCTGCGCCGCGCCGGCCGGGTCACCGCCCTGGCGGCGGTGGGCGCGAGCACGTACTTCCTGGTGAACGACCTGGGCCGGCCGTCGCGCTTCCACCACATGCTGCGGGTGGCGAAGGTGACCTCACCGATGTCGGTGGGCACCTGGATCCTCAGCGTGTTCGGCCCGGCCGCCGGGGTCGCGGCGATCGCCGAGGCGGCTCCGCTGCTGCCCGAGCGTGGCGTGCTGGGGCTCAGCCGCCGGCTGCTGCCGCCGGCCGGGCACGCCGCCGGTGTGGTCGCCGCCGTCACCGCGCCGGCGCTCGCCACGTACACCGGTGTGCTGCTGGCGGACACGGCGGTGCCGTCGTGGCACGAGGCGTACCCGGAACTGCCGGCCATCTTCGCGGGCAGCGCGCTGGCCAGCGGCGCCGGTGTCGGGCTGGTGGCCGCGCCCTGCGCCCAGGCCGGTGCGGCGCGGCGCCTCGCGGTCGCGGGCGCGGCGATGGAGCTGTGGGGTTCGCACCGGGTGGAGAACCGGCTCGGCCTGCTCAGCGAGCCCTATACGCAGGGCACGCCCGGCAAGCTGTTGCGCGCGGGCCGGGCGCTTACCGCCGCCGGTGTCGTCGGCGCGCTGGTCGGCCGGCGCAGCCGGATGCTGTCCGCGCTGTCCGGCGGTGCGCTGATCGCCGCGTCGGTGTGCACCCGGTTCGGGATCTTCCACGGTGGGGTCGCGTCGGCGCGCGACCCGCGGTACACGGTCGTGCCGCAGCGCGAACGCGCCGACCGGCGGGCCGCCGACCAGGTCTGACACCTCCCCGGGCGGCCCGCGCCGCGCTGTGGTTGACTGCTGAGTGGAGGCGTTCAGGCGGCTGGTGCCCCTCCCGGTCTTCAAAACCGGTGTGGTCCGGGACCCGGGCCAGGCGGGTTCGATTCCCGTCCGTCTCCGCCAAGTACCGTTCCCGGGAGTGCGCCGATGCGTGAGGTCGACCCGCGACGGCGGGTGCCGCGCACCGACGCGCTGCTCGCCGATCCCGCGCTGGCCGCCGCCGCCGCGACGCTCGGCCGCGACCGGGTCAAGGCCGCGATCGTCAGCGCGCAGACCCGCGCGCGGCGCGGCGAGCTGACCCCCGATCAGGTACGCGACGCGGCGCTGGCGGACCTGCCCGGCCGTACGCCCCGCCCGGTGCTCAACGCCACCGGCGTCGTGCTGCACACCAACCTGGGCCGCGCCCCGCTCGCCCCGTCGGCGGTGGATGCGCTGGTCGCCGCCGCCGGGCACACCGACGTGGAGCTGGACCTGCGGACCGGCCGGCGGGCACGGCGCGGCCGGGAGGCGCTGGACGCGCTCGCCGCGGCGGTGCCCGACGCGGGGGCGGTGCACGTGGTGAACAACGGCGCGGCGGCGCTGGTGCTGGCCGCGACCGCGCTGGCGGCCGGCCGGGAGATCGTGGTCAGCCGCGGTGAACTGGTCGAGATCGGCGACGGGTTCCGCCTGCCCGACCTGCTGGCCAGCACCGGCGCGCGGCTGCGCGAGGTGGGCACGACCAACCGCACCAGCCGTGCCGACTACGAAGCCGCGATCGGTGAGCGCACCGGGTTCGTGCTGAAGGTGCATCCGTCGAACTTCGTGGTCACCGGCTTCACCTCGGCGGTGCCGGTGGCGGAGCTGGCCACGCTCGGCGTGCCGGTGGTGGCCGACATCGGGTCGGGCCTGCTCGCACCGGACCCGCTGCTGCCCGACGAGCCGGACGCGGCCACCACGCTGCGCGCGGGCGCGCACCTGGTCACCGCCAGCGGCGACAAGCTGCTCGGCGGCCCGCAGGCCGGTCTGCTGCTGGGCGACGCCGACCTGGTGCAGCGGCTGCGCCGGCACCCCCTCGCCCGGGCGCTGCGGGTCGACAAGCTCACCCTCGCCGCGCTCGCCGCGACCCTGTACGCGCCGTCCACGCCCACCCGGGACGCGCTGCACGCCGACCCGGTCCGGCTGCGGGAGCGGCTGGAACGGCTGCGGGACCGGCTCGGTGAGGACGGCTGCAAGGCCGAGGTGGTGCCGTCGGCTGCGGTCGTCGGCGGCGGCGGGGCACCGGGCGTGGAACTGGACTCGTGGGCGCTGAGCCTGCCCGAGCGGTACGCCGAGCCGCTGCGCACCGGCGACCCGGCGATCCTCGGCCGGGTGCTGCACGGGCGGCTCCTGCTGGACCTGCGCGCCGTGCCGGACGGCGCCGACGAGCGGGTCCGCGCCGCCGTGCTGAGCGTGGAGGACTGACCGGCATGTTCGTGGTGGCGACCGCCGGGCACGTCGACCACGGCAAGTCCACGCTGGTGCGGGCGCTGACCGGGATGGAACCGGACCGGTGGGCGGAGGAACGCCGCCGCGGCATGACCATCGACCTGGGCTTCGCCTGGACCACGCTGCCGTCGGGCGGCACGATCGCGTTCGTCGACGTACCCGGGCACGAGCGGTTCGTGCCGAACATGCTCGCCGGCGTCGGCCCGGTCCCGGCCGCGCTGATCGTGGTGGCCGCCGACGAGGGCTGGATGCCGCAGTCCGCCGAGCACCTGGCCGCGCTGGACGCGCTGGGCGTGTCGTACGGGCTGCTCGCGGTGACCCGCGCCGACCTGGCCGATCCCGGGCCGGCGGCGGCGCGGGCCCGCACGGAGATCGCCGCGACATCGCTGGGCGCTGTGGAGGCGGTGTCGGTCTCCGCGGTCACCGGCGCCGGGCTGCCCGAGCTGCGTGCCGCGCTCGATCGCCTGACCGCCCGGCTGCCCGACCCGGCCCGGGACACCCCGGTGCGGCTCTGGGTGGACCGCGCGTTCACCGTGCGCGGCAGCGGCACGGTGGTCACCGGCACGCTCGGCGGTGGCCGGCTGCGTGTGGGCGACGAGCTGGAGCTGGCCGCCACCGGCGAGGCGGTGCGGGTACGCGGACTGCACTCCCTCGGTGTCGCGCATACCGAGGTCGACGCGGTGGCCCGGGTCGCGGTGAACCTGCGCGGCCTGCCCCGGGACCGGGTCGGGCGCGGCGACGCGCTGCTCAGCCCCGGCCGGTTCGGGCGTACCGACCTGCTCGACGTGCGGCTGTCCGGCGACCCGGCCGCCGACCTGCCGGCCACGCTCACGCTGCACGTGGGCGCGGCGGCGGTGCCCGCCCGGGTCCGGCCGCTGGGCCCGGACACGGTACGGCTGCGCCTGGCCCGTCCGCTGCCGCTGCTGATCGGCGACCGGGCGCTGCTGCGCGACCCCGGGCGGCACCACGTCGCGGGCGGCGTGACGGTGCTGGACGTGGACCCGCCGCCGCTGCGCCGGCGGGGCGCGGCCGCCGCCCGCGCGGCGGTGCTGGCCGGCCTGGACGGGCGGCCGGACCTGCCCGGCGAGCTGCGGCGACGGCGGCTGATCCGGGCCGGGGACCTGACCCGGATGGGCGTGGCGCCGGTCGCGACGCCGGTGGCCGGGCAGTGGCTTGCCGACCCGGAGCACTGGCGGGACCTGGGCCGCCGCCTCACCGAGGAGGTGACCCGGTACGCCGCCGAGCATCCGCTCGCCGCGGGCGTACCCGTCGACGTGCTGCGGCACCGGCTCGACCTGCCCGACCGTGCCCTGGTGACGGCGCTGCTGCGCCCGCCGCTGCGGCTGCGCGACGGCCTGGTCACCGCCGCCCCGCAGGGCACGCTGCCGGACCCGGTGGCCCGGGCGGTGGACCGGGTCCGGGCCGAGTACGGCGACCGCCCGTTCCAGGCCCCCGAGGCGCACCACCTGGCCGACCTCGGGCTGGGTCCGCGCGAGATCGGCGCCGCGGTACGCGCCGGCGCGCTGCTGAAGCTCGCCGAGAACGTGGTGCTGCTGCCCGGCGCCCCGGACGACGCGGTGCGCGTACTCGCCGGGCTGCCGCAGCCGTTCACGCTCAGCGCCGCCCGGCAGGCGCTCGGCACCACCCGCCGGGTTGCGGTGCCGCTGCTGGAGCTGCTGGACCGGCGCGGCGCCACCCGCCGGCTGCCCGACGACGCCCGCGAGGTGGTCCACCCGCCCGGGTGAGCCAACAGGCGTCGCCCGCCCGCCCCGGTCACCTACCGTGGCGCCATGGACCCTTCCGCGGTCTGGCGGGACAAGAACCACAAGTGGCGGATCGAGGCGTACCGGGCACCGGACCTGCGTTTCGCCATCTACGCCACGAACGGCCCCACCGAGTCGGCGCCGTTGTGGCTGTTCGGGATGGCCGCGCTGGCCCGCTGGCTGATGACCCACGCGATCTCACTGGACGACCTGGAGACGGACTGATGGGTGTCCAGGTCGCGCTGGTGCTGTTGCTGATCCTCGTGAACGCCGCCCTGTCCGGCAGCGAGATGGCGCTGGTGAGCCTGCGGGAGGGGCAGCTGCGCCGGCTGTCGCGCTCCGGGCGGGCCGGGGCGCGACTGAGCCGCCTAACCCGCGAACCGAACCGCTACCTGGCCACCATCCAGCTCGGCATCACGCTCGCCGGGTTCCTCGCCTCGGCCGCCGCCGCGGTCACGCTCGCCGAGCCGCTCGTCGGCCCGCTGGGCCTCCTCGGCGGGGCCGCCCGCCCGGTCGCGGTGTTCCTGGTGACGCTGCTGCTGACGTTCCTCACGCTCGTGGTGGGCGAGCTGGCGCCCAAACGGCTGGCCATGCAGACGGCGGAACGGTGGGCGCTGATCAGCGCCGCGCCGCTGGACCTGCTGGCCCGGCTGTCCCGGCCGGCGGTGTGGCTGCTCGGCCGCTCCACCGACCTGCTGGTCCGGCTCGCCGGCGGCGACCCGCGCGCCAGCCGGGAGGAGGTGACCGAGGAGGAACTGCGGGAGATGCTGGTCAGCCAGCGTGGCCTGTCCGCCCAGCAGCGGGAGATCCTCGCCGGGGCGTTCGACATCGCCGGCCGTACGCTGCGGGAGATCCTGGTCGCGCGCCGCGACGTGACCACGCTGCCCGCCGACCTGCCGGCGGCCGAGGCGATGCGCCGCCTCGCGGCCACCGGCCGGTCCCGGGCGCCGGTGATCGGACCCGGCGGGCTCGACGACGTCCGCGGCACCGTGCACATCCGCGACCTGGTGGACGCCGACGGGGCGCGCGTCGGCGACCGGGCCCGCCCGCCGGTGCTCCTGCCGGGCACGCTGCCGGTGGCCGACGCGATGCGGCAGCTGCGCCAGCGACACGAGCAGCTCGCGCTGGTGGTCGACGAGTACGGCGGCGTGGACGGCCTGGTCACCATGGAGGACCTGCTCGAGGAGGTCGTCGGCGAGCTGTACGACGAGACCGACCGGGACGTGCGCCGCGCCGTGCGGGAGCCGGACGGCGCGCTGCTGCTGCCGGGCGACTTCCCGCTGCACGACCTGCCCGACGTGGGCGTCCGCGTGACGTTCCCGCTGTCGCGGGAGTACACCACGGTGGCCGGGCTGGTGCTGGCCGGGCTGGGCCGGCTGCCCGAGGGCCCGGGGGAGCGGGTGCGGCTGCCCGGCCTCACCGTCGAGGTGGTCGAGGTGGCCGGACGGGCGATCCGCCGGGTCCGGCTGCGCGGCCCCGCCGTCGGCCGCAGCCCGGACTGACACCCGGACGGGGGACAACCGCCCGATCCCCGTCCCGCGCCCGGCCGCCGATCGTACGGTGCGGGCGTGAAGGACCGAGGAATGCGGACGTTCATCACCGTGCTCGCCGGGCTGGCCGTGATCTACTTCGGCTTCACCGGAAGCCGCGACAGTGGCGGGGAGGGCGGCGTCTCCGGCGGCGTGGTGCTGCTCGCGCTGCTCGCCTCGCTGCTGGCCTGGAACCTGACCAAACCCGGCCCGGCCAAGTAGCCCTCAGTGGGCCGTGGCGGCGCTGCGGCTCACCTCGCCCGCCGACTCCTCGCCCAGGGCGACCCGCACCAGCGCCGACGCGAGCCGGCCGAAGTCGGCCTCGCCGACCAGCCCGACCAGCTCACCAGGGCTCGCGGGCAGGCCCAGCCGTTTCGCCCCGGCGAGCGTGCGCCGGTCGGCGTACGGGCGTACGTCCGGCCACACCGACTGCGCCTCGCGCAGGAAGATGTCCGCACCGGTGGGGCCGATGCCGGGGAACTCGGTGAGCAGCCGGCGCAGCACGGCCCGGTCCGCGCCGGCCTCCTTGTGCAGCCGGCGCAGGTCGCCGTGCCAGCGGTCCAGGCACAGCCGGGCGCCGGTGCCGAGCATGGTCGCGGTCCGCTCGTCGTAGCGCCGGTAGTGGCCCCGGCCCAGCGCGTCGACCCGGTCCTGCCAGGTCGCCGCCTCCATCGCCTGCGGGGTGCGGTAGCCCGCCGTGAACAGCTCCCGGGCGGCGGCCACCGCCACCGAGGCCCGGATCCGGGTGCTCAGCAGCGTGGTGAGCACCAGCAGCTGGTAGAGCGGGCCGGGCCGGTCCGCGAGGGCGATGCCGGCCTCCTCCGCGTACGTGCGGGACTGCCGGTCCAGCAGGGCCCGTGCGACGTTGCGATCGTCTGGCATCCACCCGGGTTACCCGCCCCGGCCCGGGCCAGACCCCCGAGCCGATCCGGAATGCGCCGGGCGGCGACGGGTACGCGGGCCGGGTGCGCGGTCGACGGCCGTGCGCCCCACCGGGAAGGAGAGACCCGTGGTCAAGCCGCAGCAGGAGGAACTGCGCCGGAACGACCTCGGCGCCACCAGCCAGGACAGCCGCAAGACGGCCACCCAGGCGGGCGGCCGTTCGCGCAGCCGGGGCACGTCGAACGCCGACGCGGGACGCCCGGTCCCCAGGGGACAGGTGTCGCCGTACGGCCCGGCCGGTGAGCCGGTGGCCGACGACGAGAGCTAACCGCGAGCCGACGTCGGCCGCAGCCGCCGCCAGGTGGCTGCGGCCGACAGCCCGTACGCCAGGTGCGGGATCAGGTCCGAGATCCAGTCGCTGCGCCGCCAGGTGCGTGGGTCGGTCACGCCGAGCGCTGTCATCGAGCCGTCCGAGGTGGCCATCACCCCACCGCCGAGCAGCACCGTGGCCAGCGGCAACGGCATCCGCCGCCGTGCGGCGAGCAGGCCGAACGCTGCGCCCGCGGCGATGCCGGTGGCGTAGCCGAGCAACGGCCCCAGACCGGAGCGGCGGTTCGCCGCCTCGTCGCCGGGGCCCAGATCGACGTGCGTGACGTCGGCCAGCCGTCCGGCGACCGATTCGGGGGTGCTGCTGGCCGGCCGGGCCCGCAGCGCCATGTCGAGGTACGAGACCGCGTTGAGGACGGCGCTGCCGACGGCGCCCGCGATGACGCCGTCGACAACCGCTGCCGTCCTCACTTCGGGTCACCCGGTTCCCGGTTCCCCTTGGGGCCGTAGGTCCGTTCGCCCCGGACCACACCGCGTTGGCCCCTGTCGTCCTGGAGGATCCGGTTGGCGACCTGGTTCGCCTCCTTGTCGGACGCCCGTCCGGACTGCTCGACGAGGTCGCGAAGGCGTGCTCGCTGCTTGTCGTACGCGTTGCTGCCCGGCCGTGGTCCTGGCATCTCTGCCTCCTGCGGATCGCTGTCGGCTGACCGTAGGCGTCTACCCGCCCGGGCCGGGACCAACCGTTGCCGGGCGGATCCCCGCCAGGCCGGTCGGGCGGTCGGGCGCCGCTCAGCCGGGCGCGCGGGCCGCCGCTCAGTCGGCCGCGCGGACCACAGCCACCGGGCAGGCGGAGCGGTGCAGGATCCCCTGGCTCACCGAGCCGAGCAGCAGCCCGCCCAGCTCGCCCCGGCCCTGCCGGCCCACCACGACCAGCTGGGCCTCGGCCGACGCGGCGGTCAGCGCCGCGACCGGTTTGGCGCGTACCGCCTCGGCGTGCACCGGCAGGTCCGGCCACCGTTCGCCGATCCCGGCGAGCGCCTCGGTGAGCACCCGCTCCGCCTCGGCGTCGTCCCGGCCGTGCGGGCGGGCGTGCACCGCGCGCAGCGCGGCGCCGCGCGCGGACGCGGTCTCGGCGGCGAACTCGACAGCGGCGCGCGACGGCGTCGAGCCGTCCAGGCCGGCCACGACCGGGCCGCCGTCGTGGGCGGTGCCGCGCGCGATCAGTACCGGGCAGTCGGCGTACGAGGCGACCTGCACCGCCACCGACCCGATCACGAGCGCGGCGAAGCCACCCAGGCCCCGATCGCCGAGCACGACCAGAGCGGCGGTGGGGGACTCGCCGAGCAGCACCGCTGCCGCCTCCCCGTCGATGATCTCGCCGGTGATGCGCAGCCCCGGCGACTCGGCCTCGGCCACCGCCACCGCGTCGGTGACCAGTTGCTCGGCCTGGTTGCGCAGCCCGGCGCCGGGTGGTGAGCCGGCCGGCGCGGAGACCGGTACGCGCAGCAGCGGCCAGATGAACCCGTGCACGACCCGCAGCGGGCGGTTGCGCAGCCGCGCCTCCCGGGCCGCCAGGCGGACCGCCCGGGTGGCCGGTTCGGAGCCGTCCACCCCGACCACCACCGCGGCCCCGTTCGCCGAGTTCACCAGTACCTCCTCGTGGCGGCGCTCCCGCGGCCAGTATCGCGGCCCGGACGGCGGCCCGGGGCGATACCGCCCGGGGTCGCCCGGTGGGTACGCTGGCGTGCAGCGCCCAGGGGAGGGAGCCCCGTCGATGGATCAGCCGGACGGACCGAGCACCGCCCGCATGATCGACTACTGGCTCGGCGGCCGGCACCACCGCCCGGTGGACGTCGCCGCGGCCGCCGCGTTCGAGGCGGCGTACGGGCCCTGCGCGGCGATCTTCCGGTCGCTGCGCGGATTCCTCGGCCGCACCGTGCGGGCCATGACGGCCGACGGGATCGACGGCTTCCTGGTCTTCGGCGCGGGCGTGCCCACCTGCGGCAACGTGCACGAGGTCGCGCCGGAGGCGACCGTGCTCTACACCGACGTGGACCCGGAGACGGTCCGGCTGGGCCGGAGCCTGCTCGACGGCAGCGACCGGGCCGGGTACGGCTACGGCGACGCCACCGACATCGGGACCGTCGACCGGGCGCTGCTGCACCGGTTCGTGCCGGGCTGGGGGAGACGGCCGGTGGGGGTGGTCTTCCTCGGGCTGGCGGCGTTCCTTGACGACGACACGCTCGCCCGTACGCTCGACGAGCTGTACCAGGCGGTGGCGCCGGGCAGCCGGCTGGCGATCGACTTCGACACCGAGGAACTGGCCGGGCACCCGGAGGCGCTGGCCATGATGGGTCCGGCGTTCCGGATGCGGGCGCCGGAGCGGTTCGCGCCGCTGCTGGGCCGCTGGCAGCCGACCGGCGACGGCATCGTGGCCGTGGCGCGGTGGCGGCCGGCCGGTGAGCCCGAGCCGGTGCCGGACGCGTTCCACGGTGCGCTGGCGGTGCGCCCGGCCGGCTGAGCCGGTCCCCGTCACGCCCGGCCGAGGCGGGGCGTTCGCCGTCGGGCGGCCTTCGTATGATGTTTGCCCTGTAGCAATAGTCGTCATCGGAGGATGAGCATGCCGGAGGCGTCCGGATCGGTGTCGCGTGCCCTGCGCACGGCGCCACCCGACCAGCTGGCGGAGACCGCGGACGCGGTGCTGCGCCAGACGCTCGGGGCCGCGCGGGCGGAGGTGTTCGTCGCCGACTACCGCGCCAGCGGGCTCTGGCCGGTGCTCGACCCGGACGTGCCCGACGGCGGCCCGCTGCTGGCCCACAGCGTCGCGCAGCGCTGTTTCAGCAGTCAGGAGCCGGTGCTGGACATCGTCGAGGAGGGCCGCTGCCGCGCCTACCTGCCGCTGTCGGTGTGGGGGGAGCGGCTCGGCGTGCTGATGGTGGAGCTGCCCGGCGACCCGGACGCCGCCACTGTGGAGGCCGCCCGCGACGCCGCCGGTGAGCTGGCCGTGGCGATCCGCGCGGCCGACCGGGAGACCGACCGCTACCGGCGCGCCCGGCGGCGGGAGCGGCTGAGCATGGCCGCCGAGATGCAGTGGGACCTGTTGCCGGGGCGCAGCGTACGGCTCGGTGACGCGCTGCTCGCCGGGCAGCTCGAACCGGCGTACACCGTGGGCGGTGACCACTTCGACTGGTCGGTGGACGGCGACCGCCTCACCCTCACCGTGCTCAACGGCACCGGCAGCGGGCTGGCCGCGTCGATGCTCACGGCGATGACGGTGAACGCCATGCGCAACGCCCGGCGTTCGGGCGGCAGCCTGGTGGAACAGGCGGAGCTGGCCTCGGACACCATCTACTACCAGCACCGGGGGAGCCGGCACGTGGCCACGCTGCTGCTGGAGCTGGACAGCCGGCGGGGCGTGATGCGCGCGGTGGACGCCGGGTCGCCGCAACTGCTGCGGCTGCGCGGGGGCCGTGTCACACCGATCGCGCTGGAGCAGCAACTGCCGCTGGGCATGTTCGCCGAGACCCGCTACGACGTGCAGGAGTTCACTCTGGAGCCGGGCGATCGCCTCTTCGTGGTCAGCGACGGCGTGTACGCGGCGGAGCCCGACGAGCAGGAGCCGTACGGTGTCCGGGCGATGGCGCGCGCGATGCGGTCGACTCGGCTGCAGCCGGCGACCGAGGCAGTTGGTACGGTGATGCGCGAACTGCATGCGTACCATGCCGACGCGGATCTCCGTGACGACGCGGTCGTCGTCTGCCTGGACTGGCGCGGCTCCAGCCGGTCCGACGACGTGACGGGGCAGTGACGGGGGCGGCGGAGCGGACACGAGCGGGACGATCGCAGGGGACAGCGAGTGGAGCGACCTCCGAATCTTGCCGCGGCCATCGAATCGGCTGCGGAGGCGCTCATCGGTGTGCTCGACTCCGCGACCTCCCGGCACACCGTCAGCGTTTCGCCCACCCAGTTGCGAGTGCTGTCGCTGATCGTGTCGCATCCGGACACCAACGTGAACCGGCTGGCCGAGCTGCTGGACGTGGTCCCGTCGTCGGCGAGCCGGCTCTGCGACCGCCTGGAGGCGGTCGGCCTGCTGCGCCGGGTGGCCGACCCGCGCGACCGGCGGGAGGTGCGGCTGATCCCGACCGCTGCCGCCGACACGCTGCTGCGCGACCTCCAGGAGAGACGGCACCGGGCGGTGCAGGCCGTGCTCGACCGGATGCCGAACCGGGTGCAGCACGAGCTGCTGCTGGCGCTGGTGGCGTTCAGCCAGGCTGCGACGGCCACCGCCCCGCAGGCCGGCTCGGACTCGACCGCCCGTACCGCCTGACCACTCGCACCGTCGTCCGGCCTTCCTTCCACTGCTCAACTAGTGTCCTAGGATGCCTTAGCGGTTGTGACGGTCGACACCGTGACACCACTGAGCAACCACGCAGCGGGCATCCGGGCGAGAACAGCGAGCCCGATATAGTGGCAGCGCAACTGGGCGGCCCGTGATCACCACGAGGACGGGCCGCGTCGGGGAGGTCCCAGCCCGGGATCACAGAGGGCGCCGGCGTCTGACCGGCCGGCAACGCGCACGTCCCTCCAGCGGCCGCTCATCCGGCTGCCGGACCGTGCTGCGAAGGGAGGGTTCGGTGTCGCGTCGGCCGGCTCCAGCGGAGGAACCGGATTCCGGGACCGCCACGGTCGTGGGAGACCGCGTCCTCACGCTGCCCAACCTGATCAGCTTCGTCCGGCTCGTCGGCGTGCCGATCTTCCTCTACCTGTTCCTCGTGGTCCGGGCCGACGTCGCCGCCATCGCGGTGCTCGCCGTGGGCGGCACCAGCGACTGGGTGGACGGCTGGATCGCCCGCCGTCTGGGCCAGGTGAGCCGGCTCGGTGAGCTGCTCGACCCGCTTGCCGACCGCCTCTACATCCTCGCCACGCTGCTCGCCTTCACCGCCCGCGAGGTGGTGCCCTGGCAGTTCACCGGGGCGCTGCTGGCCCGGGAACTGCTGCTGCTGGTGTCCCTCGGTGCGCTGCGCCGCTACGGCTACGGCCCGCCGCCGGTGCACTACGTCGGCAAGACCGCGACGTTCCTGCTGCTCGCGGCGTTCCCGATCCTGCTGCTCGCAGACGCGGTGCCGGACGCCGGCACCGCGGCCGGCGCGATCGGCTGGGGGCTGGCCTGGTGGGGCCTGGTCCTCTACTGGGTCGCCGGCGCGATGTACGTGGTGCAGGCGAGCCGTCTCGTGCGGGCCATGCGGGCTCGGCGTACGGAGGCACCGGCATGACCACGTCGCCGCCGCGGGACGCTCAGAACGAGCGCGACCCCTCGAACCGGGTGTACGCGCCGGACTTCCTGACCGAGCTGTTCCGCAATCCGCTGGACCCGGGATACGGGGACGCGGCCGCGCGTCGGGCGACGGGCTCGATGTCGCGGGTGCGGGAGGTGCTCGGCCGGCCGGTGAGCCTGCTGGTGCTGGCGCTGATCGGGTTCCTGTTCGCGGTGGCGTACCGGGAGACGATGGCGGAGGAGCCGAGCCGCGCGACGGCGCGGGCGGGCCTGGTCGCGGAGATCAAGGGGCGCGAGGCGGAGACCGACCGGTTGACCGAGCGGGCCGAGCAGTTGCGCGAGGATGTCAGCCGGCAGCGGGACGCGACGTTGAGCGGTTCGCAGGCGTCCCGGCTGCGCACGCTGGAGGCGGGTACCGGCCTGGCCCGGGTGCGCGGGGACGGCGTGGTGGTGCGGCTGGCCGACGCGGCGGCGGACCAGGACGGTGTGACGAACGGGGACGCGGGTCCGTCACGGGTGCTGTATTCGGATCTGCAGAAGGTCGCGAACGCGTTGTGGGCGGCGGGTGCCGAGGCGGTGGCGGTGAACGGCCAGCGGTTGACGGCGACGTCGACGATCCGGTCGGCGGGTGAGGCGATCCTGGTGGACTACCGGCCGGTGACGGGTCCGTACGAGGTGCAGGCGATCGGGCCGCGGTCGATGCGGGACCGGTTCGACGAGAGCCGGGCGGCTGCGTTGATGCGTGAGGTGGCGCGGAAGACGGGTCTGTCGTTCGGGGTGAAGCGGGTCGGTGACCTCACCCTGCCGGCGGCGCCGCAGCCGCGGCTACGCTACGCCGAGCCTCCGGCGACCCCGGGTCCGAGCGCGAGTGCGAGTGCGAGTGCGAGTGCGGGTGCGCGCCCGTCGGGTTCGGGTGCCGCCGGTTCGTCGAGTCCCGGGTCGTCCGGCCCGGGTGGTTCTTCCAGCCCTTCGGGAGGTGGCCGATGATCGCGGTGCTGGCGTTGCTCGCCGGTGTGGTGCTCGGGGTGTATCTGGACCCCACGGTGCCGGCGGCGTTGCAGCCGTATCTGCCGATCGCTGTGGTGGCCGCGTTGGACGCGGTGTTCGGTGGGGTGCGGGCGAAGCTGGACCGGATCTTCGACGACAAGCAGTTCGTGGTGTCGTTCATCTCGAACGTGCTGGTGGCGGGTCTGATCGTGTATCTGGGTGACCAGTTGGGCGTGGGCGGTCAGTTGTCCACGGGTGTGGTGGTCGTGCTCGGGGTGCGCATCTTCGGAAACGTGGCGGCGATCCGCCGGCACCTGTTCCGGGCGTAGGTTTGTGGCGATGAGCGAGGAACACAGGGAGACGGGTACCGGGTGGCCGCGGCCGGGGGAGCCGGCGCGGCCGTCGGGTCCGGCGGGTGAGCCGGATCCGCGCCCGGATGCGCCCGATCCGGACGAGTTGAGCCCGTTGGCGCCGGCGGAGCCGGTGCCGGACGAGGCGGTGGAGCCCGCGGAGCGGGAGGCGGTGCCGGAGTCCGAGCCGGAGCCGGGTGCGGCCGCGGGTGCGCCGTCGTTGGCGCGGCGGTTCTCGTCGGCGGGCGCGATGATCGCGGTGTTGCTGGCGTTGCTGGGTTTCACGCTTGTGGTGCAGTTCAAGACGACGTCGACGGATCCGACGCTCGCGGCAGCGCGGGAGGAGGACCTGGTGCGGATCTCGTCGGATCTGGATTCGCGGGAGCGGCGACTGCGCCAGGAGATCGAGTTGCTGGAGGAGAGCCAGCGGCAGCTGCGGTCGGGTGAGCAGGGCCGGCAGGCGGCGCTGGAGGAGGCGACGCGGCGGGCGGACGAGCTGGGCATTCTGGCGGGGACGTTGCCGGCGGTGGGTCCGGGTCTTGAGGTGCGGTTCTCGGGGCCGGCCGAGGCGGTGTCGTCGGCCGGGATCCTGGATGCGGTGCAGGAGCTGCGGGGTGCGGGCGCGGAGGCGATGCAGATCCAGGGTGCGGACGGTACGGCGGCGCGGATCATCGCGTCGACGTATTTCGTGGACGGGCCGGACGGTGCGCTGGTGGTGGACGGGCGGCGGTTGACGGGTCCGTTCACGATCATGGTGATCGGTGACCCGGCGACGATGCGTACGGCGTTGAACATTCCCGGCGGGGTGGTCGCATCGGTGGGGAAGGCCGGCGGTAACGTGACCTCCGAGGATCGTGAGGTTGTGGAGGTTTCGCAGCTGCACGCGCCGATCAAGCTGGACCACGCCCGGCCGGTCTCGTGACCGGTCGCGGCCGCGCCGGTTTCTCCGGTGCACCGATGACGAAGGACGCAGTTGGTGATTCCTGAGGATCTGCGGTACACCGCCGAGCACGAGTGGGTGGTCGGTGGTGACGGTGGTGTCGTCCGCGTCGGTATCACGCACTTCGCGCAGGACGCCCTGGGTGACATCGTGTTCGTGCAGCTGCCGGACGCCGGTGCCGTGGTGGCGGCTGGTGAGTCGCTGGGCGAGATCGAGTCGACGAAGAGCGTGTCGGAGATCTACGCGCCGCTGAGTGGCACGGTGACGGCGCGCAACGAGGCGCTGGCCGACACCCCTGAGGTGATCAACACGGATCCGTACGGTGCGGGGTGGTTGGTGGAGATCACTCCGGACGATCCGGCGGCGGTCGAGGGTCTGCTGACCGCCGATGCGTACCGCGAGCTCACCGAGAGCTGAGTTCGTGCTTGTCCGGGCGGCGGCGAGGTTCCGCGCGTCCGGTTGCCCTGCATTTCGGCGCTGGCTAGGCTCGCCCAGTCGACCGAGAACCAATAGTTTGAGCGTTGCGGAATGCGCCTTCCCGGGCACGGGGAGCCAGCCGCCGGGTGTGGTGTTGCCCGGCGGCCAGACCCGCCATTCCCTGACGCCGACCGAACAGATCCGTGAGGTGGTCCCATGACGCGCCCAGACGACGAGTTCCCCCCGCTCGACGTCACTTCGACGCTCAATCTCGGCTCGCTCGACGAAGTGCTGGAGGGCCCGGACACCGATGTGGTGCCGAGCCGGATGTCCGGTTCGTTGCCGCCGGGTATGGCGTTGCTGGTGGTTCGCCGGGGTCCGAATGCGGGTGCCCGGTTCCTGTTGGACCACGATGTGACGACGAGTGGGCGGCACCCGGACAGTGACATCTTCCTGGACGACGTGACGGTGTCGCGGCGGCACGCGGAGTTCCACCGTGACGCCGGGACGTTCACGGTGCGGGATGTGGGCAGCCTGAACGGCACGTACGTGAATCGTGAGCGGGTCGAGGCGGCGACGCTGAGCAACGGTGACGAGGTGCAGATCGGCAAGTTCCGGGTGGTGTTCATCGCCGGTCCGCGCCCGGAGGAGGAGGCCGGCCGGGGGTGAACGAGCCTGCGGCTTCGACGCCGTCCGGGGCGGCGCGGGCGCCTGCGCTGATGAGTATCGGCGAGGTGCTGGCGCAGTTGCGGCCGGAGTTCCCGGACGTCACGATCTCGAAGTTGCGGTTCCTGGAGGCCGAGGGCCTGGTGGAGCCGCAGCGGACGCCGGCGGGTTATCGGAAGTACGGCTGGGACGATGTGGCGCGGTTGCGGTTCGTGTTGACCGCGCAGCGGGATCAGTACCTGCCGTTGCGGGTGATCCGGGAGCAGTTGGCCCAGTGGGACGGGTCTGGTCCGTCGCCGGGGCGGGGGCGGCCGAATCTGGTGGCTGTGGGTCCGGGTGGTGAGGTTCCGGGCCGGGAGCCGGTGGAGTCGGTCGAGTCGTCGGAGGTGCGGCTGGACCGGGCGGGTCTGATCGCCCGTAGTGGTGTGGAGGAGTCGACGCTCGCGGAGTTGGAGCGGCTGGGTGTGCTGGTGTCGGATCCGCCGGGGTGGTACGACGCGGATGCGTTGATCATCGCGAGTGCGGTGGCGGGTCTGGCGGCGTACGGGCTGGAGCCTCGGCATCTGCGGGCGTACCGGTCGGCGGCGGATCGTGAGGTCGGGTTGTTCGCGCAGCTTGTGGCGCCGTTGGCGCGGCAGAGTGATCCGGCGGCGCGGGCTCGGGCGGCGGAGACGGCGCGGGAGTTGGTGGCGTTGTCGCAGCGGTTGCACGCGGCGTTGGTGCGGGTGGGGCTGCGGTCGACGTTGGGCCGGTGAGGTCGGTGCGAGGGGCCGGGTGCGGTGTGCGCCCGGCCCTTCGTCGTGTGTGGGCGCGGAAAGATCTGGTCCGCGGAGCGTGTCGTAGGCTTGCCGGGGTATGCCCGTCCGGCGAGGCGTGGTGCACGTAGCGCGTGGGACTCCCGTGTCCTGGTCCGTGTACCGTGCAGGGAAGGGCGCGGTGCAAGGTGACGACGACACGGAGGCGGCGGTGCGCGAGCTGAGCGTGGTCGGAGTTCGGGTGGAGTTGCCCAGCAACCAGCCGATCGTCCTGCTGCGGGAGGTCGAGGGGGACCGCTATCTGCCGATCTGGATCGGCGCGGTCGAGGCGACGGCGATCGCTTACGAGCAGCAGGGGGTCAAGCCGGCCCGGCCGTTGACGCACGATCTTCTGCGGGATGTGCTGACGGCGTTGCAGGCGCCGTTGCGGGCGGTGGAGATCACCGAGTTGAAGGAGAACGTGTTCTACGCGGATCTGCTCCTCGGTGACGGTGTGCGGGTGTCGGCGCGGCCGAGTGACTCCATCGCGTTGGCGTTGCGGGTGGGTGCTCCGATTCGTTGTGCGGAGCAGGTCCTCAGCGAGGCGGGGATCGTGATTCCGGACGAGCAGGAGGACGAGGTCGAGAAGTTCCGGGAGTTCCTGGAGCAGGTGCGTCCGGAGGACTTCGCGGGTTGAGGTGTCCCGCCCGGGTGGTGGCGCGGCGTGTCGCGGTGTCTCCTGCGGGTGAAGTGCGGGGGGCGGCGTTAGGGTTGCCGTGTCGAGTGGTGCGCGTACGGGGAATCGACGCGGCACCGCCACGGGCGCGGGGAGGTTGGTCCGATGCACGAGCCGCGGGATCCTGGTCCGGGTGTGGAACAGCAGGCGGGTGTGGGGCTCGATCCGGCTGGTGACGGCGAGGTCGGCTACCGGGGTGTGACCGCGTGTTCGGCGGTGGGGATCAGTTACCGGCAGCTCGACTACTGGGCGCGTACGGCGCTGGTGGTGCCGAGTGTGCGTGACGCGTCGGGTTCGGGGACGTCGCGGTTGTACTCGTTCCGCGACCTGGTGGTGTTGAAGGTCGTGAAGCGGCTGCTGGACGCCGGGGTGTCGTTGCAGAACATCCGTAAGGCGATCGAGGCGTTGAGGTCGCGTGGGGTGGACGATCTGGCGGGCATCACGTTGATCTCCGACGGGACGACTGTGTACGAGTGCCGGTCGCCGGAGGAGGTGGTCGACCTGTTGCAGGGCGGCCAGGGCGTGTTCGGCATCGCGATCGGTGGTGCGTTCAAGGAGATCCAGGGTTCGTTGTCGCATCTTCCGGCGGAGCCGGTGGGTGGGCAGGAGCCGGCCGTGCCGGCGGCGGAGCCGGAGTCGGACTCGGTGGGTGACGAGCTGGCGGCGCGGCGGGCGCGGCGCCGGGCCGGGTGACCTGCGTCGCGTCTCGGTGACGGGATCGCGCCGCGCCCGAAAAGGGTGTGGCGCGATTCGTGTTTTGGTGACGGGGTGTGGTCCTTTCTGGCGTGCCGGGGCGGGTGGACGGCGCGGGCCGGGGCGGGTGTGAGTCGTCGCAGGTCACGGCCCGTGCGTGCGGGATGTCCGAAAAGGACGGTGTGTCGTCCACGTTGACGTTGCGTGTCCGCCTGGCTGCGGTGCGTCCATCGATTGGCGCGGTGTCGTTCACTGTCCGTGATTGACAGTTCTCGGGATCGGCACAGGGTGGTCGTGAAGTGTGCCAGCGGGCGCGCTATGGTCCGTTCCGGTCGTCGGCGTGTCGACGTCACGGTGGAACGCTGTGTGACGCCCGCGCCGGACGGCGAGCCCCTGCCGCGGCGCTGCCCGCGGACCCCTGGTGGAAGGACCGAGCATGACGGTGACGAGCGAGACCACCCCGATCTCCCACTACGAGCGCATCGGCGGCGCGGCCGCGGTGAAGGCCGCGGTGGAGCTGTTCTACGACAAGGTGCTGGCCGATCCGGATCTGGCGGGCTACTTCGCCGACGTGGACATGGTGGAGCAGCGGCGGCACCTGGCGCTCATGCTGGCGGTGGTGCTCGGCGGCCCCAACGAGTACGCGGGCCGTGGGCTGGACGAGGCGCACCAGCCGCTGAACATCACCGGTGAGCACTACGCGAAGGTCGGTGAGCACCTGACCGCGACGCTGGTGGAGCTGGGTGTGCCGGCGGACGTGATCGCCGATGTGCAGGTCGTGCTCGGGCAGGTGCGGGAGCAGGTCGTGTCGGCGGGGGACGCCTGAGCGTGGACGTCGCACGGCTCAAGCAGAGCTGGTCCCTGGTCGCCGCGCACGGCGACCAGGTGCCGCTCTACTTCTATTCGACGCTGTTCCTGGCGCATCCGGAGACCCGGCAGATGTTCCCCACGAACATGGCCGGGCAGCGGGACCGTCTGGTGGCCGCGCTGGGGCATGTGGTGTCCCACGTGGACCAGGTGGACCGGCTGGTCGGGTTCCTGCGGGACCTCGGCGCGGATCACCGGAAGTTCGCGGTGCGCGCCGAGCACTACCCGGCGGTCGGTGAGGCGCTGCTGGCGACGTTGCGGCACTTCTGCGGCGACGCGTGGACCGAGGAGCTGGCCGCCGACTGGGCCGCCGCGTACGGGCTGGTGGCGCAGGTGATGACCGAGGGCGCGCAGGCCGCGGAGTCGAAGTCGCCGCCGTGGTGGGTGGCGGAGGTGCTGACACATGAGCAGCGCACGTTCGACGTGGCGGTGCTGACCGTACGTCCGCAGTATCTGCTGCCGTTCACGCCCGGCCAGTCGATCGGGGTGTCGCATCCGGCGGTGCGGTCGTGGCGGTACTACTCGCCGGCGAACGCGCCCCGTCCGGACGGCACGGTGGAGTTGCACGTGCGGGCCGCGCCGGGTGGTGTGGTGTCGTCGCGTCTGGTCTACGGGTGCGCGGCCGGTGACCAGATCCACCTGGCGTCGCCGGTGGGTGACCGGTTGACGTTGTGGCAGGCCGGGGCGTCGGATCTGTTGCTGCTGGCCGGTGGTACCGGCTGGGCGCCGGTGAAGGCGCTGGTGGAGCAGGTCGCGGCGGAGGGTTCGGGGCGGCGGGTGGACCTGTACGTGGGTGCCCGGTCGCGGACGGAGTTCTACGACAGCGAGGCGATCGACAAGCTGGCGGCGACGCATCCGTGGCTGCGGGTGTCGTACGTGGCCGGTGCGGATCCGGCCCGGCCGGGTGAGTCGGTGCGTATCGCCGACCGGGCGCTGGCCGACGGGGACTGGCGGTCGCGGCACGTGTACGTGTGCGGCTCGGACGAGATGGTGGGTCATTCGGTGGCGGCGTTGACCGGCGCCGGGTTCCAGCCGGGTCAGGTGCATCACGAGGGTTACGGCAAGCACTGGTACGGCCCGGCGTGGCGGACGATGACCGGCGCGGACGGGCCGGGAACGACGGAGGTGAGCCGGTGAGCGCGAGGAGTGAGCCGGTGTTGCGAGCCCCGCAGTCGCGAACGGAGGTGTGCCGGTGAGCGCGGGTCCGATCAGCAGTTACGACGCGCAGCAGGTGTCCGGTCCGGTGCAGGTGCGGTTGACCTCGGACCGGGTGCGGCGGTGGGAGTTCGGGTCGGCGGCGTTCACCCGCCGCGGCTACGACCAGACCGATGTGGACCGCTTCCGGTTGCAGGTGGCCGACGAGCTGGATCTGCTGGCGGCGCAGGTGGCGAACCTGCGGGCGGAGAACGAGCGGCTCAACGATCATCTGGAGCTGCACCGGCACGGGGTGATCCCGAGCACGGAGGCGGCGGGGGCGCCGGCGGCGAAGGAGGTCAACCTGTTGTCGGCGGCGCAGCGGGAGGCCGAGCAGATCATCGCGCAGGCCCACGACTACGCGCGCCGGGTCGCCGAGTACGCCCGTACCCAGTATGAGAGTTACATGCGGGCGGCGGCGGAGGAGGCGAAGCGGGAGGCCGAGCGGGCGGTGACGGAGTACCGCAGCGCGGCCGGGAGCGGCTTCGACGACTCGGTGGCGACGCGTGAGGCGTTGCGGATCTTCGGCGAGATGATGATCTCGCACATGCAGGCGGCGGCCCGGCACCTCGACGACGGCAGTGAGCAGTTGTCGCGCACGATGGAGCGGATCGCCCGGGAGTTGCCGCAGGGCGGGGGAGCGCCGCAGCCGGCGTTGTCGCGGCACCAGCGTTGAGCGGTGTCCCGGCCCGCGCGTGATCGCGGGCCGGGACGCGCGGGCGGGTGTCAGGCGGTGACGGCGGTGATCGCGTCGGCGATGGGGGTGTCTCCGCCGACGAGTTCCAGGGTGTGCCCGGCGGTGGCGGGGGCGTACAGCAGGGCGAGCAGGACCCGGGCCACGTCGGCGCGGCTGATCGCGCCGGCTTCGACGTGCCGGGCCAGGGTGATCCGGCCTTCGGGTTCGTCGTCGGTGAGGCGGCCGGGCCGCAGCACCGTCACGTCGAGGTCCCGGGCGGTGACGTCGTCCTCGGCGGCCTTCTTGGCCCGCAGGTACGCCGCCCACACGTCGTCGGTGCCCTCGGACGGCGCGGCGTCCACGCCCATGGAGGAGACCAGCAGGTAGCGGCGTACGCCGGCGCGGGTGGCGGCGTCGGCGAGGAGCACGGCGGCGCCCCGGTCGACGGTGTCCTTGCGGCCGGCGCCGCTGCCGGGTCCGGCGCCGGCGGCGAACACGACAGCGTCGGCGCCGGCCAGGTGGGCGGCGAGGGTGCCGGCGTCGGTGTGTTCCAGGTCGCACACGACGGGTTCGGCGCCGGCGGCGCGCAGCGCGGCGGCGTGGTCGGGGTTGCGGATCAGCCCGAGCGCGGTGTCTCCGCGTCCGGCCAGTTCCCGCTCCAGCAGCTTGGCGATCTTTCCGTGCCCTCCGGCGATGACGACGCGCATGGGCTCAACCTAGCCCGGACCCGGCGGCCCCGCCGGGTGACCGGCCTCGTCGATCATGAGGTTGGCGGTGCGACACGCCGGGCCGGACCACCGCCAACTTCATGATCGACGGCATCGGTCGGGTGAGCGGGTGGGAGGTGCGGGGCCGGCGAGGGACGATGGACGGGTGAGTGAGGCGTTCGAGGAACTGGCGCGGCTGGTGACGGCCGGGGACGTGGTGGTGCTCAGCGGTGCGGGCCTGTCCACCGAGTCGGGCATCCCGGACTACCGGGGGCCCAGCGGCGCGGCGCGCCGGCACACCCCGATGACGTACCAGGAGTTCACCCGGGATCCGCTGGCCCGGCGGCGGTACTGGGCGCGCAGCCACCTGGGCTGGCGGACCATCGCCCGGGCGGCGCCCAACGACGGGCACCGGGCGGTGGCGCGGCTGCAGGCGGCCGGGCTGCTCGGCGGCATCATCACCCAGAACGTCGACGGGCTGCACACCGCCGCCGGCGCCACCGGCGTGATCGAGCTGCACGGCCGCCTCGACGAGGTGACGTGCCTGGACTGCGGCAACGCCACCGGCCGCGACGAGCTGCACCGGCGCCTGTCGGAGGCGAACCCGGGATTCGACGCCCGGGTGGCGCGCGTCAACCCCGACGGTGACGTGGACCTGCCCGACGAGGCGGTGACCGGGTTCCGCACCGTCGACTGCGCGCTGTGCGGCACCGGCACGCTGAAACCGGACGTGGTGTTCTTCGGCGAGACGGTCCCCGCGCCGCGTGTCGCGGACTGTTTCGCGCTGGTCGAGCGGGCCCGGGCGCTGCTGGTGCTCGGGTCGTCGTTGACGGTGATGTCGGGCCGGCGGTTCGTGCTGCGGGCGGCCCGCCACGGCATCCCGGTGGCGATCGTCAACCAGGGCGTCACCCGCGGCGACCCCTACGCGGCGCTGCGTTTGGACGCGCCGCTGGGCGCCACCCTGTGCGCGCTGGCCGACCGGGTGGCGGCGGCTCCGGCGCCGGTGTGACCAACCCCGGGACATGAGCCGGAAACACGCCCGCTGGTAGCGTTGGGGGTGCCGGTACCACCCACGTGGGAGAGACCGTCGACCTGACGGCGCCGAAGGGGCAGATTCTCCCCGGAACCTCTCAGGCAAAAGGACCACGTGGGCAGGCGCTGTGGAGCGCGTCAGCGCGACTCAGGGGGAGGCCGACCCGTCGACCTCGCCCCACCAAGGAGCGCAGCGCATGACCGCAGAGCAGTTCGCCGACCGGCACATCGGTCCCGGCCGCGACGACGAACGCCGGATGCTGGACACCGTCGGTTACGGCTCCGTCGACGAGCTGATGGACGCGGCGATCCCCGAGGTGATCCGCTGGCACGGCACCCTCGACCTGCCCGCCCCGGCCGGTGAGCGGGAGGCCATCGCCGAGCTGCGTGCCCTCGCGTCGCGCAACACCGTCGCCGTGTCCATGATCGGCCTCGGGTACCACGGCACGCACACCCCGGCGGTGATCCGCCGCAACGTGCTGGAGAACCCCGCCTGGTACACCGCGTACACGCCGTACCAGCCGGAGATCAGCCAGGGCCGGCTGGAGGCGCTGCTGAACTTCCAAAGCATGGTGTCCGGCCTCACTGCGCTACCAGTCGCGAACGCGTCGATGCTCGACGAGGGCACCGCCGCGGCCGAGGCGATGACGCTCGCCCGCCGCGCGTCCAAGAGCAAGAGCCCGGTGTACGTGGTCGACGCCGACGCGTTGCCGCAGACCGTCGCGGTGATCGCCAGCCGCGCCGAGCCGCTCGGCATCGAGGTGCGCGTGGTCGACGTGGAGCGCGACGACCTGCCGGCGGAGTTCTTCGGCCTGCACCTGCAGTACCCGGCCGCGTCCGGGGCGGTCCGCGACCACCGTGCGCTGGTCGACGCGGCGCACGGCGTGGGCGCGCTGGTGACCGTGGCGGCGGACCTGCTGGCGTTGACGCTGCTGCGCCCGCCGGGCGAGATCGGCGCCGACATCGCCGCCGGCACCACCCAGCGCTTCGGCGTACCGATGGGCTTCGGCGGTCCGCACGCCGGTTACCTGGCGGTGCGCTCGGGCCTGGAGCGGATGCTGCCGGGCCGGCTGGTCGGGGTGTCCCGCGACGCCGACGGCAACCCGGCGTACCGGCTGGCGTTGCAGACCCGCGAGCAGCACATCCGCCGGGAGAAGGCCACCAGCAACATCTGCACCGCCCAGGTGCTCCTCGCGGTGATGGCCGGCATGTACGCCGTCTACCACGGCCCGGACGGGCTGCGCGCCATCGCCCGGCGTACCCACGAGGCGGCGGCTCGGCTCGCGGCCGGGCTGCGCGCCGGGGGCGTGCGGGTCGCGGACGTCGCGTTCTTCGACACCGTCACCGCGACCGTGCCGGGCCGGGCCGCGCAGGTGGTCGCCGCCGCGGCCGAACGCAACGTGAACCTGCGGCTGGTCGACGCCGACCGGGTCGGCATCTCCTGCGACGAGACCACCACGCCCGCGCACCTCGCCGCGGTGTGGGCGGCGTTCGGCGTCGACGGGTTCGACGGGGAGGTGGACGCGGCCCTGCCCGACGGGCTGGCCCGCACGTCGGACTTCCTCACCCACCCGGTGTTCCACAGCCACCACTCGGAGACGGCGATGCTGCGCTACCTGCGCCGCCTGGCCGACTTCGACTACGCGCTGGACCGCGGCATGATCCCGCTGGGTTCGTGCACGATGAAGCTCAACGCCACCACCGAGATGGAACCGATCACCTGGCCGGAGTTCGCGCACCTGCACCCGTTCGCGCCGGACGCGCAGACCGCCGGGTACCGGGAGCTGATCGCGCAGCTGGAGGGCTGGCTGGCCGAGGTCACCGGCTACGACGCGGTCAGCGTGCAACCCAACGCCGGATCGCAGGGCGAGCTGGCCGGGCTGCTGGCGATCCGCGGCTACCACCGGGAGCGCGGCGAGGCCCACCGGGACGTGTGCCTGATCCCGTCGTCGGCGCACGGCACCAACGCCGCGTCCGCCGTCATGGCCGGCATGCGGGTCGTGGTGGTCGGCTGCGACGCCGACGGCAACGTCGACCTGGTCGACCTCGACGCGAAGATCGACAAGCACCGGGACGCGCTCGCCGCGATCATGGTGACGTACCCGTCGACGCACGGCGTGTACGAGACCGGCATCGCCCAGCTGTGCGCGAGGGTCCACGACGCGGGCGGTCAGGTGTACGTCGATGGCGCGAACCTCAACGCGCTTGTCGGGTTCGCCAAGCCGGGCCGGTTCGGGGCGGACGTGTCGCACCTGAACCTGCACAAGACGTTCTGCATTCCGCACGGCGGCGGTGGCCCCGGCGTCGGGCCGGTGGCGGTGCGTTCGCACCTGGCGCCGTTCCTGCCCGGTGACCCGCTCGGTGCGCGCGCCGACCGGCGGCCGGCGATCTCGGCGGCCAACCACGGGTCGGCGGGGATCCTGCCGATCCCGTGGGCGTACCTGCGGATGATGGGCGCCGACGGGCTGGCCCGCGCCACCGGCGTGGCGGTCCTGGCGGCGAACTACGTGGCGGCGCGGCTGCGCAACCACTTCCCGGTGCTGTACGCCGGCAACAAGGGCCTGGTCGCGCACGAGTGCATCCTGGATCTGCGTCCGCTGACCAAGGCCACCGGCGTGAGCGTCGACGACGTGGCGAAGCGGCTGATCGACTACGGCTTCCACGCGCCGACGATGTCGTTCCCGGTGGCCGGGACGCTGATGGTGGAGCCGACCGAGAGCGAGGACCTGACCGAGCTGGACCGCTTCTGCGACGCGATGATCGCGATCCGGGCGGAGATCGACAAGGTCGGCTCGGGGGAGTGGCCGGCGGGGGACAACCCGCTGTCAAACGCGCCGCACACGGCGGCGATGGTGTCGGCCGACGAGTGGCCGCACCCGTACCCGCGGTCGGTGGGCGCCTACCCGGCGGGTGTGGACCGGGCGGGCCGGTACTGGCCTCCGGTGCGGCGCATCGACGGCGCGTACGGCGACCGGAACCTGGTCTGCTCGTGCCCCGCGCCGGAGGCGTTCGAGGACTGAGCGGCTGACGCCGGGGCGGTGGGCTGTCGCCGCCCCGGCCGGTGCGCGCGCCGGTCATGACCGGCGCGTACGCTCACTGACGCTGCGTGATCGCTCAGGCGACGAGGGCGTGGCGGGCCGGACCCCGGTGCGGGGCGATGGTGCGCCCGTCGGGGAGCAGCTCACCGGTGTCCTCGAAGACGATGACACCGTTGCAGAGCAGGCTCCAGCCCTGCTCAGGGAAGCAGGCGAGGACGCGGGCGGCCTCTCGGTCGGTTGCGTCGGCGGAGGGGCAGGTGGGCTGGTGCTGACACATCGGGTTCTCCGGACTGTGGGGGCACTGTGTCATGGTTCACATGACCAGTGACGCACAGTACCAAGGAAAACTGAGCGGCAACGAGCAAGGATGCGTCTTGTTCACCCAGAATGGGCTGAACGGATGACCCGTAACGGCCCGGACGTCGTGGAAGCGCTCCCACAGGTGGAGGTCGATGCACCCGGCGCGCCGCCCGGATGTCGCCGCTGGCTCGTCGAGACCGCCCGGCTGCACTGGTCGATCGGCGACGGCGGCGACCCCGCCGACCTGGCACAACGCTTCCTCGCCGCACACGGCATCGACCGCAGCGACCTCGCCCGGCCCGGCCGACACGACCCCGGCGCCGCGGTGTGCGGCGCCGCGCTGTATTTGTCCGCCGCCGCCGGCGCGTACGCCATCGGCGTGTCGCCCGGCGCGCCGAGTCCCGCGCCGGCGCTGCCCGACCTGGTCGTGGTCGTCTACCACCACACCGACCGCCCGGCGGCACCCCGGCCACCGGCCCCGGCACCGTGGCGGCTCGGGCCCTGGCGCGACAGCTGGACCAAGGCCGCGCACGCCGACGCCGTCGGCGCGGTCCGCGCCGCCATCGCCCGCGGCGACGTCTACCAGGTCAACATCGTCGGCCACGCCGCCGCCGGCTACACCGGCGACCCGCGCCCCGCGCTGGCCCGCCTCGCCGCGCTGCCCGGCGCCCGCTACGGCGGCACCCTGCACGGCCCCGGCTGGACGCTCGGCTGCGCCTCCCCGGAGACCCTCATCGCCGTCGAGCACGGCCGGCTGGTCACCCGCCCCATCAAGGGCACCCGCCCCGCCACCCCCGCCGGACGCCGCGACCTGCTCGCCTCGGCCAAGGAACGCGCCGAACACGTCATGATCGTCGACCTGGAACGCAACGACCTGGCCCGCGTCGCCCGCACCGGGTCGGTGCGCGTCGACGAGCTGTTCGCCGTACGCCGCTGGTGTGACCTGTGGCAGGCGGAGTCCACGGTGTCGGCGGCGCCCGCCGACGGCCTCGGCCTGGCCGACCTGCTGCGCGCCGTCTGCCCCGGCGGCTCGGTCACCGGCGCACCCAAACACGCCGCCCTGGCGCAGGTCGCCGCGCTGGAGCCGGTCGGTCGCGGCGCGAGCATGGGCGCGCTCGGCTGGGTCGGACCCGACTGCCTCGACCTGGGCCTGACCATCCGCACCGCCGCCGCCGACGGGAACCTGCTGCACCTGTGGGCCGGGGGAGGCATCACCTGGGACAGCGACCCCGCCGCCGAGGTCGCCGAGGCCGCCGCCAAGGCCGCCCCGATCCGCGCCCTGCTCGCCGGCTGACAGGCTGTCCGCCGCCCCGGCTGCCCGGCCCCGGGCGGCGGCTCTAGCCGTCGGCGGGGCTCCGGCCGGCGGCGAACGCGTCCAGGGCGGCGACGACCCGCTCGCCGATACCGTGCCCGCCACCGTGCCCGCCGGACTCCACGATCTCCAGCCGCGCGTCCGGCCAGCCCTGGGTCAGCTGCCAGGCGATGTCCGGCGGGCCGCTGACGTCCAGCCGCCCCTGCACCAGCACCCCCGGAATGCCGGCCAGCCGGCCCGCGTCGCGCAGCACCTGCCCATCCGGCTGGAAACCCCGGTTCGCGAAGTAGTGCGTCACCAGCCGGGCGAACCCGTACCGGAACACCCGGTCGGCGAACCGGGGACTCGGCGCGTACCCGCCGGCGAGGGACACGTGCACGTCCTCCCAGCCGCACCAGTCCCGCGCCGCCTTGTCCCGCACCGCCGGGTCCGGGTCGTTCACCAGCCGCGCGTACGCCGCCGACAGGTCACCGTCACGGTCGGCCTCCGGCACCCCGTCACGGAACCGCGCCCACTCCTGCGGGAACACCCGCCCCATGTCCCGGGTCACCCACTCGATCTCCCGGTTCGTGTTGGCGACCACGCTGAACAGCACCAGCGCGCTCACCCGACCCGGGTGCCGCTGCGCGTACGCCAGGGCAAGGGACGACCCCCACGACGCGCCGCACAGCAGCCACCTGTCGATCCCCAAGTGCGCCCGCAGCGCCTCCATGTCGGCCAGCAGATGCCCGGTGGTGTTCACCGACAGGTCGGTGGACGGATCCGACGCCGGGGGAGTGCTGCGCCCACAGCCACGCTGGTCGAACAGCACGATCCGGTACGCGGCCGGGTCGAACAGCCGCCGCCAGGACGCGCCCGCGCCCGAACCCGGCCCGCCGTGCACCACCAGCGCCGGCCGGCCGTCCGGATCACCGCACGTCTCCCAGTACACGCGCTGCCCGTCCCCGGCGTCCAGCATGCCGTGGGCGTACGGCTCGATCGGTGGATACATCAGTGGCCTCCCCGGAGCAGATACAACAGTGCTGTTACATTAGTGGACGTGACCGCCCCCGACCGCGACGCCCTCGGCACCCTGCTGCGCCACGTCCTGGACGTCCTCGACGGCGACGTCGCCGCCGTCCACCAGCGGCTCGGCCTCACCGACTACCGGCCCCGCTACTCGCCGGTCGTCCGCGCGCTCGTCGCCGACGGCCCGCTGTCCATCCGTGACCTCGCTGCCCGCGTCGGCGTCACCCACTCCGCCGCCAGCCAGACCGTCGCCCAGATGCGCCGCGCCGGCCTCGTCGACCTGAGCCCCGGCGCCGACGCCCGCCACCGCATCGTCACCCTGACCGACCGCGCCCGCGCCCTGCTGCCCGCCGTCGAAGCCGAATGGGCCGCCACCACCGCCGCCGTACGCCACCTCGACACCGAACTGCCGGTACCACTCGCCGACGAGCTGCACGCGGTCCTCGCCGCCCTGCGCCGCCGGCCCCTGCGCGACCGCATCGCCGACACCGGGCTGCTGGACACCCCACCGGACACCCGCGAACGGTAAGCAACGGATAGCCTTCCGGACATGACTATGCGCCCGATCCGGATCATCGGCGACCCCGTGCTGCGCACCCCCAGCGAACCCGTCACCAGCTTCGACGCCGAACTGCGCGCCCTCGTCACCGACCTCATGGACACGCTGCTCGGCGCACCCGGCCGCGCCGGCGTCGCCGCACCCCAGATCGGCGTCAACGCCCAGGTGTTCGTCTACGACGCCGACGGCCACCGCGGCCACATGGTCAACCCCACCCTGGAGGTGTCCGACGAACTCCAGGACGACGAGGAAGGCTGCCTGTCCATCCCCGGCCTGTACTTCCCGACCCCCCGCGCGCTGCACGCCACCGCACACGGCTACGACCAGCACGGCGAACCGCTCACCGTCACCGGCAGCGGCTTCCTCGCCCGCGCCCTGCAACACGAGACCGACCACCTGCGCGGCCGCCTCTACGTCGACACGCTGCGCGGCGACACCCGCCGCCGCGCCCTGCGCGAGATCCGCGCCGGCCGGTTCGACTCACCCAGCCGCGGCCGCTGACGTCAACGCGCACTCGGTGAACCCGGCCACCCGGGAGAACCCCAGCCGCTCGTACAGCCGCACCGCCGCCGCGTTGTCCGCCCGCACGTTCAACGTCACGTGATCCACCGACGCGCGCAGCCGGGCGCACAACGCCGCCACCACACCCGCACCCAGACCCCGCCCCCGCACGTCCGGATGCGTCGTCACGTTCCCCAGCGCCGCCACCCGCCACCGCGGCGAGAACACGTGCACCCCCGCCACCGCCACCAGCCGGCCACGCTCCCGAACCCCCACGTACTGGCCCGTCTCCAGCATCCGCGGATCGAACCAGTTCCCCGGATACGCCACCGCGTACAACCCGGCCAGCTCCGCCGCGTCCGCCGGCCCCAACGGCTCACCCACCGCCGGCACCGCCGCCAGCCGGCCCGGATCCGTCAACGCCATCCGGTGATGCGCCGCCGCCTCCGACACCACGAACCAGCGCGACACCACCGCCTCCAGACCGGGGGACAGGTGCGCCCACATCCGCGCCGGCAACACCGGCGCCGCCTCCGCCAGCAACCCCGCCAGGTCCGGCACCCGATCCGGCGCCGCGAACGCCAGCAACGTCGGCAACTCGACCCCGTGATACAGCAACACCACCTGGTCGCCACGCCGGAACCACGACGTGTACGGCCAGAAGAAATCGTCCAGATCACCCAACTGGTACGCGTGCAACACCGGATCCCGGCCCAGCAGACCCGCCAGCACCGCCCGGTCGTGCTCCGCCCGCACCGCCACCGCGATCAGCCCGCCATCCACTGGTCGTAACCCAGCCGGGCCACCAGCGCCAGCACCACCACCAGCAGCACCACCCGCACGAACCCGGCACCCCGCCGCAACGCCATCCGCGCGCCCACCGCCGCCCCCACCACGTTGCACACCGCCATCGCCGCACCCAACGCCCACCACACGTGCCCGGTCAACCCGAACACCACGAGCGCACCCAGATTCGTGCCCGCGTTCACCACCTTCGCCATCGCCGAGGCGTGCACGAAATCCGAACCCAGAATCGCCGTGAACGCCAGCACCAGGAACGTCCCCGTACCCGGCCCGATCAACCCGTCGTAGAGGGCGATGCCCACACCGGCCACCGCCACCGCCACCACCACCCGCCGAGGGGTCCGTCGCTGCGGCGACGCCACCACACCCAGCGACGGCCGCGCCAGCACGAACACCGCCACCGCCACCAGCACCACGAGCACCACCGGCCGGTACGCGCTACCCGGCACCGCACCCGCCAACGCCGCACCCAGCCCCGCCGTCAGCACCGCCAACCCGGCCGCCGGACCCGCCACCGCCCAGTCCAGCTTCGTCCGCCGCGCATACGTCACCGCCGCCGTCGACGTACCGAAGATCGCCGCCAGCTTGTTCGTGCCCAACGCCGTCGCCACCGGCACACCCGGCGCCGCCACCAGCAACGCCGGCAACAACAACAGACCACCGCCACCCACCACCGCGTCCACCCACCCGGCCAGCAGGGCAGCAGTCAGCAACGTCGTCAACGACAGCGCATCCACCGCCGCATTCTGCCCACGCCACCACCAGCGACAAGGCCCCCTGTGGCCAGCCTCACCGCCCCCGGCGACGCCGCAACCACACCCCCACCGACCCCACCGCCACGAACACCAGCATCGAACAGCACAACAGTTTCAGCACCCGGCAAGACTCCCACGACGACGTAGGGTGTCCAGGTGCGCCTGGCCACCTTCAACCTGCTGCACGGCCGATCCCTCACCGACGGGCTCGTCGACCCCGACCGGCTCACCGCCGCCGTCACCGACCTCGACGCCGACGTCCTCGCCCTCCAGGAAGTCGACCGCGACCAGACGCGCAGCGGCAAACTCGACCTCACCGCCGTGGCCGCCCGCGCCCTGCACGCCGACCACCACCGCTTCGCCGCCGCCGTCGTCGGCACCCCCGGCGAACAGTTCCGTCCCCTCACCCACGACGACGACGGCCACGGCGAACCCCTCTACGGCATCGGCCTGATCAGCCGCCACCCCGTCCGCTCCTGGCAGGTCACCCGCCTGCGCGCCGCCCCCGTCCGCTCACCCATCTACGCACCCGGCCCCGGCGGCGGACTCGTCCTGCTCCGCGACGAACCCCGCGTCGTGCTCGCCGCCGTCCTCGACACCCCCCACGGCCCCCTCACCGTCGCCGCCACCCACCTGTCCTTCGTCCCCGGCTGGAACGTCTGGCAGCTACGCCGCGTCGTCCGCGTCCTGCGCACCCTGCCCGCGCCCCGGGTCCTGCTCGGCGACCTCAACCTGCCCGCCGGACCCGCCGCCGCACTCACCCGCTGGCGGCCCCTCGCGAGGCGCCCCACCTACCCGGCCGGGCAACCCCGCGTCCAACTCGACCACATCCTCGCCGACCGCCACGGCCTCGACCGGCTCCCGCCCGTCACCGCCGTCCACACACCGCTGGCCACCATCTCCGACCACCGGCCCCTCGTCGTCGACCTCGGCTGACGCTCAGCCCAGCCCACTCTGCCGCCGCGCCGCGTCCACCGCGTTACGGAACAACATCGCCACAGTCGTCGGACCCACCCCGCCCACACGCGGCGTGATCGCACCCGCCACCGCGGCACACGACTCGTCCACGTCCGGCAGCAACCGCCGTCCCTCGTACCGCACCCCACCACCGACCACCACCGCGCCCGGCCGCACATGCTCCGGCTGCACGATCCCCGGCACCCCCGCCGCCGCGATCAGGATCTCCGCCCGCCGCGCGTACCGCGGCCAGTCCGCCACACCCGTGTGCACCACGGTCACCGCCGCGTTCGCCGTCGGCCGCTTCTGCGCCAGCAACATCGCAAGCGGCCGCCCCAACGTCGCACCCCGGCCCAGGACCACCACCTCCCGGCCCGCCACCGGCACACCGTGGAACGCCAGCAACGCCTCGATCCCCGCCGGCGTACACGGCAACGGACCCGGCAACCCCAACGCCAGCCGGCCCATGTTCACCGGATGCATCCCGTCCACGTCCTTGTCCGGATCCAGCTCCGCCAACGCCCGGTCGTAGTCCAGATGACCCGGAATCGGATACTGCACCAGCACCCCGTGCACCGTCTTGTCCGCGTTGAAATCCGCCAGCACCGCGTGCAGATCCACCTGCGACGCCGACGCCGGCAGATGCACGTGCGGCGACACGAAACCCAGGTCGGCCGCCTGACGTTGCTTGATCCGGATATAACCCGCGCTCGCGTCGTCGTCACCCACCAGCACCGTCGCCAGCGCCGGCGTCACCCCCGCCGCACGCAGCTCCGCCACCGACGCGGCGACCTCCGACAACACCCGCTCCGCCACCGGAGCACCCGGCAGCAACCGCGCAGAAGACATACGACACCTCGCCCGCGGAGGCCCAGGCGGTCGACCCCCGCGACGAGCTCCCCGATGGTTCACCCATCCCCGTGCCGCCAGTCGCGTTCCCCTCAGCCTGCCACAGCCTCCGCCGCCACCGCATCCACCACCGCCTGCCACCCCGGCAACGCCGCCAGCAGACCGTCCGCCCGCCGCCGCCGATCCGCCGCCGACGCCACCCCCAGATCCGCCAGCGCCGCCCCGAACGCCCGCTCCCGCTCCGGCGCCACCGCACCCAACACCACATGACACCGCGCGTACGTCACCAGCACCCAGAACATCGCCTCCCGATGCCGCCCCGCCTCGATCAGCTCAGCCGCACCGTCGAACACCACCGGCCGACCCGCCGGACCCAGATCCGCCCCGAACGCGAACCCGTCCCGCGGCAGCCGCGACGCCTCGTCGAACACCACCGCCAACCCGGCCAGATGCTCCCGCACCCGCGACGCGTCCACACCGCCGCCGTCGAGCGTGTCCAGCAGGCCCGCGTACCGATCCGCGAACCCGAACCGCGACAACACCCGCTCCGCCCGCACATACCGCCGCCGCACCGTCGGATCCGCCAGCCCCGCCACCGCCGGCCACACCGCCAGCAACGACGTCGGAAACACCCACGCCAGCACCTGCTCCGCCACCGGCGCCGGCGCCGAACCGCCCACCGCCCGCAGCCCGCCCTCGATCCGCCGCCGCACCCCGGCGCACCGCGCCCGCACCCACACCGGATCCGCGAACCCGGCCGCCACCCGCTCCCGCACCGCCGCCAGCCGCCCCGACGGATCCGCGATCACCCCATCGGTACGGAACATCGGCGCGAACACCCACGACCCCAGCACATCCTCCGGGCCACCCAACTCCGCCCACGTGACAGTGCTGACCTCCAGCAACACCCCCCGGTGCACGAACTTGCCCACCTTCACACCGGGCTCCCGGCGCACCAGCAACACGTCCACGTCCGACCACACAGGCAGCACCGCGTCGTCCGGCAACCCCACAGTCGACCCGCTGAACAACGCCCCCTCGATCGACGGATCCGCCCGCATCCGCTCCCGCACCCACTCGACCGCCACCGCACGCGCCGCATCCACCCGCATCCGCCCGATCCTGCCAGCCCGGCAGCGCACCGACAGACCCCATTCTGGATACGTACGGTTGTCGATCGGGCACAGAACGTGGAATATCGACGTAAGTGACTGTCGTCGAAATCGTGTGGGGCGATGCGAATGACGGGCTACCACCCGATCCTCAAAGGACGCCAAGCCGAACTCCAGGCCGTCAGCCACGTCCCCGACGAACTCGCACCACACATCCTCCCGATCTTCGACCTGCCACCCTCCAAGCACGGTCCGATCACCGACGCATGCACCTTCAGTCAACGCGCACAGGACAGCATCCCGCGTGACATGGCCATCGCCGTCGACGTGCGCCACCTCCCCGAACCCACCACCGGCACCCGCCGGCCACTCCGCGACATCGCCGACGACCTGCACCCGTGGGGGATCCCCGCGCTGCCCGTCGCCCACCTGAACGACACCCCCGCACAACTGGCCGACGTCCGTTACGCCGCCGCGCCCTACGGTGGCGTTCTCCGGCTCGCCGCCCACCACACCGAACCGGACGACGCCGAAACCGACGCACGACTGAGCCAAGTCCTATCCGCCACCGAACTGCGACCCGAGAACTGCACCCTCGTCATCGACGTCGCCGAGGTGGCATCCGACCGGCACCTCACGACAGCCGAACCCCTCGTTCGCAAACACCTCGTGTGGGCCGGACGCCACCCCTGGAAGGCGGTCGTCGTCGCCGCCGGAGCCATGCCCGCCACGATCTCCCACGTACCAGCCGGCACCGCCATCCCGCTCCGCAGGCGGGACTTCGACCTCTGGCAGCGGCTCAAGGACCATGACATCCAGTTCGCCGACTACGGCGTCACTCACCCCGGCGCCGGATCGGGACGCCGAGGGCCAGCACCCAACATCCGCTACACCCACCAGGACACCTGGTGGACCTACCGTGCGCCCAGCGACGGCATGGACAGCGGCAACACCGGCATCTACGACATCTGCCAGGCCCTCGTATCCGCCGACCACTGGCCGCCCACCGGGCGTCACTTCTCCTGGGGCGACGAGCAGATCGCCCTGCGCGCCGCCCGCCACGCCGGCCCCGGCACCGCCACCCAATGGATCGCCTGGGCAACGTCACACCACCTGTCGTACGTCGCCGACCAACTCGGCCTGACAGCTATCGCTTGACCAACCCCGACAACGCCCTGTTGGTACGGTTCGCCGCCACCGCCGCCCGCTGCTGACCCGCCGTCACCTCGATGTACGTCTGCGACGACGCCAACGACGCATGCCCCAGCAACCGCATGATCTCCGCCGCGCTCGCCCCGTCCTCCGCCAACCGCGTCGCGAACGTGTGCCGCAACGCGTGCAACCGCGCACCCCGCGGCACCCGGTCACCGATGCCCGCCCGCCGGTAACACGACTCCACCAGGTACTGCAGACCGCCCCGCCGCAACGCCTCACCCTGACGATCCACCAGCAACGGCGAATCCGGCCGCACGCTGCGCGACCCGAACCGGAGCCGCCGGCTGTCCAGGTAACCCGCGAGCACCCGGTCGACGCCGTCCTCGATCGGCACCGTACGCGGCCGCCCACCCTTACCCGCCACGTCCACCCGCCGCTCGCCGTCGCGCCCGGCCACCGACGACACCCGCAGCGCCAGCAGCTCCGACAGCCGCAATCCCGCGCACAACGCCAGCGCCAGCACCGCCAGGTCGCGCTCCGGCCACGGATCGCGCTGCCGGCCCTCCGCGCGCGCCACCGCCGACAGCAGCTCCTCCGGGGTGTCCTCGCCGCGCAGCGGCTTGGGCCGGGGGAGCGGCGTGCGGGGCCGCCCCACCGCCGGCATCGGATTTCCCGGTACGACACCCTCGGCCACCAGGAACGTGAAGAAGCTGTTCCATGTCGACCAGGCACGGTGGACCGAGGCGGCGGCCCGGGGAGCAGCGAACCGCGCGAACGCCGCGCGCATCACCTTGGGGGAGAGGGCGCTGACGGGTACGTGCAGGGGAGAGGCATCACCATCGGTGGCGACCAGCTCGGCCACCGTGGTCAGATCCCTGCGGTACGCGGCCTGGGTGTGGGGGGAGGGCTTACGGGTGGCCCGGGCGGTCAGGAACTCCTTGATCAGGGTCTCCAACGTTTCGTCCGGTTTGTCATGCATAAGGGATATTATGCATGATTCTCGCGTTCCCGCCAGGAGTTCACAACAGGGGGGCGGGGGCGACCAACGCCATGATCAACTCCATCTCGCCGAGATGGCGGTAACCCCAGTGCTCCGATGCAGCCACATCGGCGAACTGGCGCCGCGCCAGCGATCATGAGGTTGACCGGAAGTGCTGTCTGATGTGTCGCCGCTAGCTTCATGATCGGCGGACGGCGGGTGGAGTGAGGTGGGATTCGGCGGGGGCGCTCGGGTCGGCCGGTGGATGGGCCGGCCCGATGACCGGTGCCTGGACGCAACGGCGGCGACATCGTGTCTGGAGGCGTGAGCCGGCTCGCGGCGAGCTCGCTGCCGCTGCCAACGCGCGCCACATTGAGCACGCGGCCCGGCGGCACGACAGGGGGTGACTGCGTGACACTCCGGCGCCCCCGAAAGCCCGCAAAGGCGGTCACCTGCCTCGCGCGGGCGCTCGGGGAGCTCCCGCCTCAGCTGTACTTGACATAATGTACATTATCGAACAGTGAGGTCAGGTTCGGGCACGACACCGATCCCGCCGAATTCCAGTTGCTCGCTAGCCGACCACTTAGCCTGAAACCGCAGTCCCGGGCGGTCGTCAGGAGCGTTTCGATGGACAACCGGCACGATGACGCCGAGCAGCGGGACCCACGCCCCGAGTCCTGGAAGGTCCGGTCCCCGCATCGGATCTTCAGCAAAGCCCGAGTCGCGCCCTCGCCCCTGCCGATCCCGAAACCAGTGCCCTGGCTGGTCCTCGGAACTCTCAGCACGGTGACGCTGCTTCTGGCACTCGGTGGCCTTGCGCGGTCCGCTGCCGTCCCGGCGGATCACAGTGGTTGGGGGTTCCTGGAGCCGTTCCGCCTTCTTCTGATCGGCGTGGCTCGTGCCTTCGGCAACCCGCCCACTGAGCTGTGGCAACGGCTCGGGATCCTGATCCTGTTCCTGGCGGCCTTCGTCGCGTGGCGCAACTTTCGCCGTGAGTGGCTCGCACACCGCCCCGGGGCGGTCGACGTGCGTGACTTCGAGAATGCCGCGGACGCGAAAGACACCGGCCGGGCGGCGTACCTGAAGAGCCGGTTCTGCCGTCAGCTCGCCACCACCAGCATCTACCCGCCATATGCGGGCCCGACGACTCTCCCTGCGCAGAACTTCCTCGATGTCCTCGGCGAGGAGCCGGGAACGTTGACGAACCCGTTGGCGGTCCTGCCCAAGTTCATGGCACGGCTCTGGCCTCGGACGGGTTACATGATCAGGGCAACTCTCCAGGAGCGGAAGCAGGAGCCCTGTTGCGGCGTCTCGGTCACGGTCACGTCGTTCGCGGGTGCCACAGGCAGTGCGACGACTACCGAGTGGGGCATGACATGGGAAGACGCAACCTGTAAGGCGGCCTACTGGACGATGGCCAAGATCCTGCCAGTGACCCGCCTGGCTGATGAGGCGCCGTGGCGGACGTGGCGGCTCCGGGACCTGCCGACCGGACTCTTCGAGGCGTACAACGAGGCCAAGAAGCGGCACGACGAGCGGCGTCTCGACGACGCGCTCTGGTGGTATCGGGAAGCCCTTCGCCTGGACCCTTCAACTCCGATATCCGCATGATGGTGGCCAGCGTTCAGGAGGACCTGGGTCTGTTCCTCGCCGCCCTGGACACGTACCACGGCGCGCTCTGCCTCGGTGAGTTGGAGAGCCGCTACACCGCCTCACTCTGGACCCGCAGACGAGATCGGTGGAGGCACCCGTTCCGCTACCCCATCTCGATGCTGTGGGCCATCCGTCGGCGCCGGGAACTCATTCGCCTGCGCTATCAGTACGCGAAGACTCTGGCGTACTCGGAACGCACCGTGGAGAACCTTCCGCTCGCCACCGATGCCGTCGGCGAGCGGAAGGTTCTCCGTGACCAGATCAAGGATCGGTTGATCGCGGCCTTCGTGGGTCGGTACTGGCCGTTGTTGTCTTCCTTTCGCGATGCAGCGGACCGTGCCGAGGCGCAGCGGCAGGTCAAGGAGATGCTGGGCACTCCGGCCACCGCTCGGGTGCTGCTCAACCTGGCCGCGCTCCAGGAGTTTCACCGGCTGCACGAGGACGCATTGCTGGCGTGGTTGGTCCCCGGTACCCGCTCCGAGGTGACCAGGGGCGCGCTTCGCTTCGCGCGGGACGTGTGGGCGCCGCTCCGGCTCGCCCGCGCCGTACATGATCTGGCCCAGGACCAGCTCACTGTTGCGGGTGTCGAGGTCGGCTGGTTCGCCGAGCAGAGGCTGGTCGCGATGCGGAACCTGCGACCCTGGTGGCCACGACGCCTGTACCGGCGAGTCGAGACGATGGTGGGGAGTTGGCCCGTCCAGCCGGTGTTGCTTCGCGACGCAGTCGCCCGCGCGCAGCGTCGTCATCGGCTCGGCCCGGGACGGCTTGGCTACCTGGACTACTACCAGGCGGCGACTGCCTATGCCTACGGCCTGTACGGCTATCTCCCTGTTCCCCCACCGAGCCCGGAGGCGGAGGTGGCTCCGATTCCTCCCGGCGATCTCGGCGAGGACCGGCGTCAGCACCTGCTGACCGAGTACGCGGTGATCGAACTCCAGGCCGCTCTGGCCAGCGCTGGAAGCAAGGTAGCCGGGCAGGTCTCGCTGCAGGCCACCACGCAGACCGGTGTGGCCTCACGGCTGCGCAGTTGGATCGCCAGCAGTGACCCGGACTTCGGTCGCCTCCGCGGCAGTGACGAGTTCCGGTTCCTTCAACTGGACCTGTACCAGCCGATGCGATCGGTCCTGCGTCGCCCCGAGAACGTCACCCGTATCCGGATCGCGGCGTACGTCAAGAAGCTGCTCCACGACGGGGCGGCGCTGCTGGAGCAAAACTGGCACCAGCGCTGTGAGCCACCGTGGCCAGGGGATGTCCACGATCTGATCAAGTGGCTCGACGTGGACGACCGGACATGGCGCCTGCTGGCGAGGATGGCGGAGGACCGCGCTTGGTACTGGCTGCACCGGGCGGAGTTCTGTCGCCTCGTCACCGAGGCGGTGGAGCTTGTGTACGTCGCGGATCTCCGCTTCCCGCCACCCGTGCCGGTGTTCGACGAGTTGGTCATCGAGAAGCCGGACGGCCTGGAGTCGCTGTCTCGACGCGACGAATCCGTCGAAGCCCGGGTGGATGAGCTGACCCGGCACGTGGACGAGGTCGTCCAGCAGGTGGGCCGCGTGACCGCGAAGCTGAGCGCCGCCACCGCAGAGTTCGGCCTGGCGACCTTGAGGCGGGTCGATGCGGAAGGAGACCGGCCGGGCGTCGAGCACCTGCGCGCGGTCTGCAGCCGGCGTGCCGCGCACTGGCAGCGGGTTGTCGACATCCTGTCCGATGATCGGCTGCGGGTCGAGTTCGTCGATCCGGTGAACATCCAGCTCGAGCCCTGAACGGAGGTGTGCCCGCGCGTCCTCGTCGTGGGGTCCTCCGCTGAGTGTTGTCGGTGCCTCTCCCCTGCTCCTGGTACGGCGGTCAGGCGCCGACGTAGTCGGCCAGGTGTTCGCCGGTGAGTGTGGACCGGGCCGCCACGAGATCCGCCGGGGTGCCCTCGTACACGATCCGGCCGCCGTCGTGACCGGCGCCCGGGCCGAGGTCGATGATCCAGTCGGCGTGTGCCATGACGGCCTGGTGGTGCTCGATCACGATGACGGACTTCCCGGCGTCGACGAGCCGGTCGAGCAGGCCGAGCAGTTGGGCGACGTCGGCCAGGTGCAGGCCGGTGGTGGGTTCGTCCAGGACGTACACGCCGCCCTTGTCCCCCATCCGGGTGGCGAGCTTGAGGCGTTGCCGTTCGCCGCCGGACAGCGTGGTCAGGGGTTGACCGAGCGTGAGGTAGCCGAGGCCGACGTCGGCGAGCCGGTCGAGGATGGTGTGTGCGGCCGGGGTGCGGGCGTCGCCGTCGCTGAAGAACGTCTCGGCTTCGTCGACGGACATGGCGAGGACCTCGCTGATGTCGCGTCCGCCGAGGTGGTAGTCGAGGACGGCGGGCTGGAAGCGCTTGCCTTCGCAGTCCTCGCAGGTGCTGGCGACGCCGGCCATCATGCCGAGGTCGGTGTAGATGACGCCGGCGCCGTTGCAGGTCGGACAGGCGCCTTCGGAGTTGGCGCTGAACAGGGCGGGTTTGACGCCGTTGGCCTTGGCGAAGGCTTTGCGGATGGGGTCGAGCAGGCCGGTGTAGGTGGCGGGGTTGCTGCGGCGGGAGCCGCGGATGGCGGTCTGGTCGATGCTGACGACGTCCTCGCGTTTGGCCAGTGAGTCGTGGATGAGGCTGCTCTTGCCGGAGCCGGCGACGCCGGTGACGACGACCAGGACGCCGAGGGGGATGTCGACGTCGACGTCGCGCAGGTTGTGGGTGCGGGCGCCGCGGATCGGCAGGGCGCCGGTGGGCGTACGCAGCTTGTCCTTGAGGGTGGCGCGGTCGTCGAGGTGGCGGCCGGTGGTGGTGCCGCTTTCGCGCAGGCCGGCGACTGTGCCTTCGTAGCAGATGGTGCCGCCGGCGGTGCCGGCGCCGGGGCCGAGGTCGACGACGTGGTCGGCGATGGCGATGGTCTCGGGTTTGTGTTCGACGACGAGGACGGTGTTGCCCTTGTCGCGGAGTTGGAGCAGGAGGTTGTTCATGCGGGCGATGTCGTGCGGGTGCAGGCCGATGGTGGGTTCGTCGAAGACGTAGGTGACGTCGGTGAGGGACGAGCCGAGGTGGCGGATCATCTTGGTGCGCTGGGCCTCGCCGCCGGAGAGGGTGCCGGCGGGGCGGTCGAGGCTGAGGTAGCCGAGGCCGATCTCGACGAAGGAGTCGAGGGTGTCCCCCAGTGCTTTGAGCAGCGGGCCGACGGAGGGTTCGTGGAGGTCGCGTACCCAGGTGGCGAGGTCGCTGATCTGCATGGCGCAGGCGTCGGCGATGTTGATGCCGTTGATCTTCGAGGAGCGGGCTTCGGGGGCCAGGCGGGTGCCGTCGCAGTCGGGGCAGGTGGTGAACGTGATGGCGCGTTCGACGAAGGCGCGGATGTGCGGCTGCATGGCGTCGACGTCCTTGGCGAGCATCGACTTGCTGATGGCGGGGATGAGACCGGTGTAGGTGACGTTGATGCCGTCGACTTTGATCTTTGTGGGTTCCTTGTGGAGCAGGTCGCTCAGCTCGCGTTTGGTGTAGTCGCGGATGGGCTTTTCGGGGTCGAACAGGCCGCTGGAGCGGAAGATGCGGCCGTACCAGCCGTCCATGCTGTAGCCGGGGATGGTGATGGCGCCCTCGTTGAGGGAGAGCTTCTCGTCGTAGAGGACGGTGAGGTCGAAGTCGGTGACGGCGCCGCGGCCCTCGCAGCGGGGGCACATGCCGCCGAGGCGGTTGAAGGTGCCCTTCTTGGTCTGGGTCCTGCCGGGGCCGCGGTCGACGGTGATGGCGCCGGCGGCGCGGACGGAGGGGACGTTGAAGGAGTAGGCGTTGGGTGGGCCGATGTGGGGGTCGCCGAGGCGGCTGAACAGGATGCGGAGCATGGCGTTGACGTCGGTGGCGGTGCCGACGGTGGAGCGGGGGTCGGCGCCCATGCGTTCCTGGTCGACGATGATGGCGGTGGTGAGGCCTTCGAGGACGTCGACTTCGGGGCGGGACAGGGTAGGCATGAAGCCCTGGACGAAGGCGCTGTAGGTCTCGTTGATGAGGCGCTGGGACTCGGCGGCAATGGTGCCGAAGACCAGTGAGCTCTTGCCGGAGCCGGAGACGCCGGTGAAGACGGTGAGGCGGCGTTTGGGTATCTCGACGTCGACGTTGCGCAGGTTGTTCTCGCGGGCGCCGTGGACGCGGATGATGTCGTGGCTGTCGGCGTGGTGCAGGCCGGTGGTGGCCTTGCTCATTGTGCTCTCCGTCCGGTGGTGCGGGTGTCAGTCGAGCCAGCGGCCGTCGCGCATCAGGGTGCGGCCGGGTAGTTCGTCGGCTTCGCGCCAGGCCTGGATGCGGTGTGGGGTGATGCGGTACCAGTGGTAGGGCGTGGTCAGGGTACGGGGGTCGAAGCCGGTTCGGGTGGCGAAGCGGTCACCTCGGTCGGTGGGCAGGGCGTCGATGGTGAGGGTTTCGACGTGGCCGTCGATCATGGTGACGTCGCGGGTGGGGCCGAGGCCGACGCGGGCGCGGCCGCCGGCGAGGTTGCGGCCGGTGGGGCTGTCGGCCGGGGTGGCGACGAGCAGGGTGTGGCCGTCCCAGTCGAAGGACAGGGGCACGAGGTACGGGGTGCCGTCGGGGCCGGCGGTGGCGACCCAGCAGTCGACGTCGTGGTCGAGGCGGTGGGTGGTGTCGTGGCGCCGCTGGGCGCGGGGGCGGGGCGCGTCGGTCACGGGTCAGCGCTGCTCGTTGATGCGGATGAGGTTGCCGGTGGGGTCGCGGAAGGCGCAGTCGCGGACGCCGTAGGGCTGTTCGGTGGGTTCCTGGACGACGTCGGCGCCGCTTGCCTGGAGGCGGTCGAACAGGCCGTCGAGGTCGTCGGTGGCGAGGGTGAGTGCGCCGTAGCTGCCCTTGGCGATGAGTTCGAGGATGGTGCGGCGTTCGTCGTCGCTGATGCCGGGGTCGACGGCCGGTGGGTGCAGGACGATGCCGGTCTCGGGCTGGTTGGGTGGGCCGACGGTGAGCCAGCGCATGGTGTCGCCCTGGCCGACGTCGTTGCGGAGTTCGAAGCCGAGGGTGTCGCGGTAGAAGGCGATGGCGGTGTCGGCGTCGGTGTGGGGCAGGAATGCGTAGTGAATGGTGATCGTCATGGTGGTCACGCTAGTGGTGGTCGGCCGGTGCGGGCTTCTCGATTCCTGATCGGTCGGGTGGCTTGTTTGGTGAGGCAGGGTGGTGGTTCGGCGGTGTCGGGGGCGTGGCGGGCGCGGTAGGCGCTGGGTGGTTCGCCGACGAGTTCGGTGAAGCGGGTGCTGAAGGTGCCCAGGGACTGGCAGCCGACGGCGAAGCAGACGTCGGTGACGCTGAGGTCGCCGCGGCGCAGCAGGGCCATGGCGCGTTCGATGCGGCGGGTCATGAGGTATGCGTACGGGGATTCGCCGTAGGTCTGGCGGAACTGGCGGCTGAGGTGGCCGGCGGACATGTGTTCGCCGCGGGCGAGGGCTTCGACGTCGAGGGGTTTGGCGTATTCGCGGTCGATGCGGTCGCGGACGCGGCGTAGCCGGGTGAGGTCGCGCAGGCGCTGGGCGAACGCGGGGTCGTCGGTTGCCGGGTGCGGTGGCACGTCCGCATCCTGCCTGGTGGGCGGTGGGGTCGTCCACCTGTTCGAGCGGCGAGTCGCCGCCGGGGTGCACCCGGGCGGCGGGTGCACCCGCGCTGTCGGTCAGCGCAGCCGGCGAGCGGTGAAGCGGGTGGGTGGGTCGGCGATGGCGTCCTGGGTGGCGACGATCTGCAGTTCGCGGGTGCCGGCTTCGAGTGTGGCCTCGAGTACGGCGTAGATCGAGTTGGTGGTGCGTTCCAGGGCGGTCTGTGGTGAGCCGGTGGTGGCGAGGTGGGCGAGGTAGAGGGCGGCGGTGACGTCGCCGCCGCCGTTGGGTGCGATCGGCAGCAGCGGGGTGGTGACGGCCCAGGCGCCGTCGTCGGAGACGGCGACGACTTCCAGGTGGCCGGCGGGCAGGTCGCCGTGCAGGACGCTGGTGACCAGGACGTGCCGGGGGCCGGTGGCGCGGACGGCGTCGACGGCGGCGAGCAGGTCGTCGATGGTGTCTGTGGTGCGGCCGGCGAGGAACTCCAGCTCGAACTGGTTGGGGGTGACGATGTCGGCGCGCGGGACGACGGTGTCGCGGAGGTATTCGGGGATGCCGGGGCGGACGAACATGCCGCGGCCGACGTCGCCCATGACCGGGTCGCAGCAGTAGAGGGCGGCCGGGTTGGCGGCCTTGACCTGGGCGACGGCGTCGAGGATGACGGCGCCGACGGCGGGGTCGCCCTGGTAGCCGGAGAGGACGGCGTCGGCGGTGCCCAGTACGCCGCGGTCGGCGATACCGGCGATGACGTCGGCGACGTCGGTGGGGGCGAGCAGGGGGCCGCGCCAGGCGCCGTAGCCGGTGTGGTTGGAGAAGTGCACGGTCAGGACCGGCCAGACCTCGTGTCGGAGGCGTTGCAGTGGGAACACGGCGGCGGAGTTGCCGACGTGGCCGTAGGCGACCGACGACTGGATGGACAGGATCTTCACCTGGTCATCGTCGCATCTCCGGACGGGCGTGACCGCTGGTGGTGGGGTGATGACGGGCCGGGACGGCGGTGACCGTTCGGCTCAGGGTTTCGACCGCCGGGCGCGGGGCGGGTTTGGGCGCAGCGTGCGGTGGGGGCATGAACTCCGGTGTTCTCGCCTTCTGGACGGAGGAAGCGTTGATGCTTTCCGCACTCGATCGTCGGCACACCGTCGCGCCGCCGGGGTACAGCCGCTGGCTGATACCTCCGGCGGCGCTGGCGATCCATCTGTGCATCGGGCAGGTGTACGCGACGAGCGTGTACAAGAACTCCCTGATTGCGCATTTCGACACGAGTCAGACGGCGATCGGGGTGATCTTCAGCATCGCGATCGTGATGCTGGGGTTGTCGGCCGCGGTGGCCGGTACGTGGGTGGAGGCGAACGGGCCGCGTAAGGCGATGTTCGTCTCGGCGTGTTTCTGGGCGGCGGGGTTCCTGGTCGGGGCGCTGGGCATCGCGACCGGGCAGCTGTGGCTGCTGTATCTGGGGTACGGGGTGCTGGGCGGGATCGGTCTGGGAATCGGGTACATCTCCCCCGTCTCCACGTTGATCAAGTGGTTTCCGGACCGGCCGGGTCTGGCGACCGGGCTCGCGATCATGGGATTCGGTGGTGGGGCGATGGTGGCCTCTCCCCTGTCCCGGCAGCTGCTGTCGTTCTTCGACTCGGGTTACGACCCGTCGAACAGCGGTTCCACGGCGTCGGGTTCGGCACTGGTGTGGCTGTTCGTCACGCTCGGCGTCGGCTACTTCGTGATCATGATGTTCGGGGTGTTCAACGTGCGGGTCCCGGCGCCGGGCTGGCGGCCGGCCGGTTTCGACCCGGCGACGGTGGCGGAGAAGCCGCTGGTGACGACCGCCAACGTGTCGGCGGCCAACGCGGTGAGGACGCGGTCGTTCTGGCTGCTGTGGGTGGTGCTGTTCTGCAACGTGACGGCGGGTATCGGCATCCTGGAGCAGGCCAGCCCGATGATCCAGGACTTCTTCCGCGACAACGGGACCTCGGCGGTGTCGGTGGCGGCGGCCGGCGGGTTCGTGGGAGTGCTGTCGCTGTTCAACATGGCGGGCCGGTTCGTGTGGTCGTCCACGTCGGATCTGATCGGCCGCAAGCCGATCTACGTGGTGTACCTGGGTGTGGGCATGGTGCTGTACCTGCTGCTGGCGCTGGTGGGGCAGACCTCGACGGCGTTGTTCGTGCTGCTGGCAGCCGTGATCCTGTCGTTCTACGGTGGCGGGTTCGCGACCATTCCGGCGTACCTGCGGGACATGTTCGGCACGTTCGAGGTCGGCGCGATCCACGGCCGGCTGCTGACCGCGTGGTCGGCGGCGGGCGTGGCCGGGCCGCTGATCGTCAACGCGTTCCTCGACGCGCAGGGCGAGCCGGGCACGCTGACGGCGGCGGCGTACCGGCCGGCGCTGTTCACGATGGTCGGGGTGCTGGCGGTGGGTCTGGTGGCGAACCTGCTGGTGCGGCCGGTGCCGCAGCGCTACCACGAGCCCGCGTCGGGGCGGGACGAGACGGTGCAGGGGACCACGGAGAGGAGCGGATCGTGAACGAGCGCAGCGGAGGCGGGCAGCAGGTCCGCCTGGTGGTGTCGTGGCTGGTGGTGTCGGTGCTGCTGGGCTACGGGGTGGTGCAGACGCTGATCACGGCGGCGAAGCTGTTCACCCGGTAGGAGACGCGACGCGGCGGCCTGGGGGCGGGAAACCCCCGGGCCGCCGCCGGGTCAGAGACCGCCGCCGACGCGCAGGACCGCGCCCGTGGTGTACGAGGCGTCCGGGCCGAGCAGGTGCGCGATCGCGCCGGCGACCTCCCCGGGTTCGCCGGCGCGGCCCATCGGGATCCGCCCGGCGGCGCTGTCCGGGCGGTCGGGCACGCCGGAGCGGGCGTGGATCGTGGTGCGGATGATCCCGGGGGCGACGGCGTTGACGCGGATGCCGTGCGGCGCGAGTTCCTTGGCGAGCCCGACGGTGAGGGTGTCGGTGGCGGCCTTGACTGCGGCGTAGTGGATGTACTCGCCGGGCGAGCCGAGCGTGGCGGCGACGGAGGAGACGTTGACGATGGCGCCGCCGCGGGTGAGCCGCCGGGCCGCCTGCTGGGCGCACAGCACGTACCCGATGAGGTTGACGTCGACGACCTCGCGCAGGTCCTCGACGCGCAGGTCGGTGAACGGGCCGATCGGGCTGGTGACGCCGGCGTTGTTGACCAGGCCGGTGAGCGGGCCGAGCCGGTCGGCGGCGTCGAAGATGCGGCGTACCTGGTCGGGGTCGCATGTGTCGGCGGCGACGGTGACCGCGCGGCGGCCGGCGGCGCGCACGTCGGCGGCCACGGATTCGGCGGCGGCGTGGTCAGCGCGGTAGCCGATGACCAGGTCGTGGCCCTCGGTGGCGAGCCGGCGGGCGGTGGCCGCGCCGATGCCGCGTCCTCCCCCGGTGACGATGGTGACGGAGGTCAATGCCCTTCTCCCCTGTCGTGCGGTGGGGGCGACGTTACCGTGGGCGGGACCATCCGGGGTGGAGAGGACTGTCACATGGGGCGCGCGTTGGTGCTGGGTGGCGGCGGGGTGACCGGGGTGGCCTGGGAGCTGGGTCTGCTGGCCGGGCTCGCCGGGCACGGCCTGCGGCTGGACGAGGCGGACCTGGTGGTGGGCACGTCGGCCGGGTCGGTGGTCGGGGCGCAGGTGCGTTCGGGTACGCCTCTGGCGGAGTTGTACGAGGCGCAGCTGCGGCCGCCCCGCGAGGAGGTGCCGGCGCGGCTCGGGACGGGCGTGCTGTTGCGCTGGGCGTGGGCCGGTGGGCGGGGCCGGGACGCGGCGCGGGCCCGGGCGCGTATCGGCGCGATGGCGTTGTCGGCGCGTACCCCGTCGGAGCAGTCGCGGCGGGCGGTGATCGCGGCCCGGTTGCCGTCACCGCAGTGGCCGGCGGCGCGGTTGCTGGTCACCGCCGTGGACGCGGCCTCCGGCGAGTTCGTGGTGTTCGACGCGGATGGCGGGGTGCCGCTGGTGGACGCCGTCGGCGCGAGTTGCGCGGTGCCGGGGGTGTGGCCGCCGGTGACTGTCGGCGGCCGGCGCTACGTCGACGGTGGGGTCCGCTCGCCGGTGAACGCGGATCTGGCGGCCGGGTGCGATCGGGTGGTGGTGCTGGCGCCGACGCGCGCGGCGGTGGGGCCGATGCCTCGGCTGGCGGCGCAGGTGGCGGCGTTGCGGGAGGCGGGGGCGCGGGTGGCGGTGGTGTCGCCGGACCGGGCGGCGCGGACGGCGATCGGCCGTAACGTGCTGGACCCGGCGCGGCGGGCGGCGTCGGCGCGGGCCGGGTTCGCGCAGGCCGACGCGGTGGCCGCCGAGGTGGCCGGGGTGTGGCGGTGACCGCGATCAGGAGCCGCTGATCAGGCGCGCCAGCCGCCGGTTGAGGTAGCGCTGTTCGGGCAGGCTGCCGGTGAGCCGGGCGGCCAGCCGGTAGTGCTCGGCGGCGGCCTGCGGGTCGCCGCGGAGTTCCAGCAGGTGCGCGCGCACGGCGTGCAGCCGGTGGTGGCCGCGCATCGCCGGGTCGGCCAGCAGCGGGTCGAGCAGGGCCAGCCCGACGGCGGGGCCGTGCGCCATGGCCACCGCGACGGCCTGGTTGAGCGTGACGAACGGGCTGGGGGCGACCCGGCTCAGCATGTCGTAGAGGACGCTGATCTGCAGCCAGTCGGTGTCGCCGAAGGCCGGCGCCTCGGCGTGCACGGCGGCGATGGCCGCCTGGAGCTGGTAGCGGCCCACCGGGCCGTGGGGCAGGGCCCGGCCGAGCAGCGTTACGCCCTCGTCGATGAGGTCGCCGCGCCAGCGGGAGCGGTCCTGGTCGGCCAGCGGTACGAGGTCACCGGCGGCGTCGGTACGGGCCGCCGACCGGGCGTGGGTGAGCAGCATCAGCGCCAGCGCGCCGGTGACCTCGTGGTGGCCGGGCAGGGCGGCGTGGACCTGCCGGGTGAGCCGGATCGCCTCCTCGGCGAGTTCGACGTCCAGGAGCTGGTCGCCGGAGGTGCGGGTGTAGCCCTCGCTGAACACCAGGTGACACACGTCCAGCACGGCGGCCACCCGGTCGGGCAGCGCGTCCGGTGGCGGCATGGTGAACCGGGCGCCGGCCTCGCGCAGTGTCGCGCGGGCGCGGCTCAGCCGCTGCGTCATGGTCCGGGCCGGAACCAGGTAGGCCGCGGCGATCTGCTCCACCCGCAGTCCCGCCACGGCGCGCAGGGTCAGCGCGACCTGGGAGGGGCGGCTCAGCGCCGGGTGGCAGCACAGGAACAGCAGCCGCAACGTGTCGTCGGCGCCGGTCACGGGCGTGTCGTCGTCGACGGGCGGTACCACGCCGGCGCCGGGTTGCCGGCCCGCGTCGAGCCGCTCGCGGCGGGTTCGGGCCGCCTCGGCGCGCATCCGGTCGATCAGCCGCCGCGAGGCGACCTGGATGAGCCAGGCGCGGGGTTCGTCGGGGACGCCGGTGAGCGGCCACCGCGCGGCTGCGGCTTCCGCCGCGTCCTGGAGGGCGTCCTCGCAGGCGTCGGGGTGCCCGTAGCGGCGCAGCAGCGCGGCGCGGACGTGCGGCGCCTCCCGGCGCCACACGTCCGCGAGGGGCGTGGCGTCACTGATCGGAGCCGCCCGGCCACATCAGGGGCCGCAGCTCGACGGTCTCGCCCGGGCCGGCGAACTTCGCGGCGACGGCCTCGGCGCGGGCCTGGTCCTCGACGTCGATGAGGAAGAAACCGGCGAGGTGTTCCTTGGCCTCGGAGTACGGGCCGTCGGTGGCCAGCGGTGCGCCGTCGCGCCACCGGTAGAGCCGGGCGGTGCGGGGGTCGGCGAGCGCCTCGCCGACGACCAGTTCCCCGTTGGCGTGCAGCTCGGTCATCACCTGCTCGAAGTCGGCGTTGAGCCGGTCGCGTACCTCGGCGGGAAGCTCCTGGTGGGCGGCGAGGTATTCGGAGGTGGGGTGGCCCCACGGCTCCGGGTTGGAGTGGATCATGATCACGTACTTCACTGTCGGTCCTTCGCGTCGTGCGGCGGTGCCTCCCCGCCGCTCGCCCGGTACGACGGAGCGGGATCGCCGATGTCTACATATCCTCGCGTCATGAGTGACGCGGTTGGTGTCGGTGACCTGGTCGAGGATTTCACGCTGCCGGACGAGACGGGTACGCCACGGCGGCTGTCGGAGTTCCTGGCCGCCGGTCCGGTGGTGCTGTTCTTCTATCCGGCGGCGATGACGCGGGGCTGCACGGCGCAGAGCTGCCACTTCCGGGACCTGGCGGCGGAGTTCGCGGCGGTGGGCGCGTCTCGGGTGGGGATCAGCCGGGATCCGGTGCAGCGGCAGGCCGAGTTCGCCCGCCGGCACGGGTTCGACTATCCGCTGCTGTCCGACGCCGACGGGACGGTGGCGCGGGCGTTCGGGGTGCGGCGGCGGTTGCCGCTGGGCGCGCTGAGCACCCGGCGGATGACGTTCGTGATCGGCACCGACCGGCGGGTCCTCGCCGTGGTGCACAACGAGCTGAACATGAACGAGCACGCCGACGCGGCGTTGCGGGCCCTCGGGGGCTGATCATCGCGGTGTCGCAGCCGGCTGGTATCAAGGCTGCGTCAAACAGGTGTACGGAAGAGGGCGTGATGGCGGGTCAGGGTTTGTCCACTGACGAGGTTCAGGGAATCCGGGAGGCCCTTGCGGCGGGCCGCAAGCCCCGGGTGGTGTTCACCGAGGCGGCCGGGCAGATGGCCGGGCAGCTCGGGCAGGTGGTGGAGCTGACCGACCCGGCGGCGTCGGAGGAGTTCGTGGTGGTGCGGTTCGGCCGCGACGAGCTGCCCTTCTCCCCCGCCGACGTGGCGATCGCCCCCAAGGGCGCCGGGCGGCGTCCGGCCGCCGAGGCGAAGCCGGAACCGGAGCAGCCACCGGCGGCCCCGCCGGAGCCGGAGTTCGTGCTGGACACGCCGCGGGTGCCGGCGCCGCGGCGGGAGGAGCCGAAGGCCGAGCAGCCGGCGGCGGAGCCGAAGCCGGCGAAGCGGGCGGTGAAGGCCGCGAAGCCGAAGACGCCGCCGGGGCTGACCGTCACCCTCGCGTACGCCGAGGGCGAGTGGACGGTGGCCGCGCAGCAGGGCACGAAGGCGCTGGCCCGGCCGTACGTGGTGAAGCCGGCCGAGGCGCTGCGGATGGTGGCGCTTGTCGACGTGCCGGGGGTGCAGGAGGCGGTGGAGCAGATCCTGGCCGCCGAGCGGGCCGAGGCCGAACAGCAGGCGGAGAAGCTGCGCGCCGAGCTGGCCGAGATCGAGGCGCGGCTGGCGGAACTGCGCGAGGCGCGCTGACCCCGGAACGCCCCGCGGGGCCGGTGCGACCCCCTCGCACCGGCCCCGCGCCCCTGCGCCCACAGGTCGATCAGTGTTGCGGAATGTTCTGTACCCCGATCCGGCGGCGGAACACCCAGTACGTCCAACCCTGGTACGCCAGCACGATCGGCGTGAACACCACTGCGACCCAGGTCATGATCTTCAAGGTGTACGGGGTGGACGCGGCGTTGGTGGCGGTCAGCGTGCCGGCCGCGTCGAGGGTGGACGGCATGACGTTCGGGAACAGCGCGGCGAACAGCGTCGCCACGGCCAGGGCGATGGCCACCGCCGTACCGGTGAACGCCCAGCCCTCCCGGCGTACCTTGGCCGCGGCCAGACCGCCGAGCAGGGCGAGGGCGGCACCGACGGCTAGCACGACGGCGGCGGCGCTGGAGCGGATGCTCAGCGACCAGCTCAGGAACGCCACGGCGGCCACGGCGGTGCCGACACCGAGCTTGACGGCGAGGGCGCCGGCGCGCTCCCGGATGTCACCGGTGGTCTTGAGCGCCAGGAACACCGCGCCGTGGGTGAGGAACAGCCCCAGCGTGGTCAGGCCGCCGAGCAGCGCGTACGGGTTGAGCAGGTCGAGCAGGCCGCCGACGTACTCGTGGTCGGCGTCCAGCGGCACGCCGCGGAAGATGTTCGCGAACGCCACGCCCCACAGCACCGCCGGGATCGCGGAGCCCCAGAAGATGGCCTGGTCCCAGCGGCGCTTCCAGGACGCCTCGGGCCGCTTGTGGCGGTACTCGAAGGCGACACCGCGGGCGATCAGGGCCAGCAGGATCAGCAGCAGCGGCAGGTAGAACCCGGAGAACAGGGTGGCGTACCACTCGGGGAAGGCGGCGAACATGGCGCCGCCGGCGGTGATCAGCCACACCTCGTTGCCGTCCCAGACCGGGCCGATGGTGTTGATCAGGACGCGGCGCTGCCTGTCGTCGCGGCCGAGCACCGGCAGCAGCATCCCGACGCCGAAGTCGAAGCCTTCGAGGATGAAGTAGCCGGTGAAGAGCACCGCTACGAGGAGAAACCAGACGGTCGTCAGTTCCACGGTTGGGCTCCGGGGTGTCAGTAGGCGAACGCCAGCGGGCGCTCGGCGTCGTCGGTGTCGTCGTCGTCGGTCTGCGGGGTGACGTCCGGTACGCCGGCGCGGGCGTAGCGGACCAGCAGTTTGAACTCGACCACCGCGAGGACGGCGTAGATGAGGGTGAACGCGGTGAACGAGGTGAGCACCTCGGTCAGGGAGACGCTGCGGGACACACCGTCACGGGTGAGCATCTCGCCGAAGACGATCCACGGCTGACGGCCCATCTCGGTGAAGATCCAGCCGAAGGAGTTGGCCAGCAGTGGCAGCACGGGCATGACCAGGCCGGCGCGCAGCAGCCACTTGCTGGTGGGGGTGCGGCCCTTGCGCTGGCTCCACAGCACCAGCAGCGCGATCGCGGCGGCGGCCAGCCCGAAGGCGATCATGAACCGGAAGCTCCAGTAGGTGACCGGGATGATCGGGGCGTAGTTGCCGGGGCCGTACTGGCTGGCGTACTGGGCCTGCAGGTCGTTGATGCCCTGCACGGTGCCGTTGGGGTCGCCGGTGCCGAGGAACGACAGCAGGTACGGGATCTTGACGGCGAACAGCTCGCGGCTGCCGTCCAGGCTGCCGACGGTGAGCACGGAGAACGAGGCGGGGCTCTCGGTGGTGTAGAGGCCCTCCGCGGCCGCCATCTTCATCGGCTGCACCTCGGTCATGATCTTGCCCTGGATGTCGCCGGTGAGGATCACCAGCGCCGAGGAGACCAGGACCGTCCAGGAGCCGAGCTTGGTGGCGAAGCGGTACGCGCCGGTGTCGGCGCTGTCGCGGTTGCGCATCACGTGCCACAGGCCCACGGTCACCATCAGCGACCCGGCGACCAGGAACGCGCCGGCCAGGGTGTGCGGGAAGGTCACCAGGGCGACCTTGTTGGTGAGCACGGCGACGAAATCGGTCAGCTCGGCGCGGCCGCTCTCCGGGTTGATCCGGAAGCCGACCGGGTTCTGCATGAACGAGTTCGCGGCGAGGATGAAGTACGCCGACAGGTTGGTGCCGATCGCGGCGGCCCAGATCGAGGCCAGGTGCAGGCGCTTGGGCAGCCGGTCCCAGCCGAAGATCCACAGGCCGATGAACGTGGACTCCAGGAAGAACGCCACCAGGGCCTCGATGGCCAGCGGCGCCCCGAAGATGTCACCGACGAAGCGGGAGTAGTCGCTCCAGTTCATGCCGAACTGGAACTCCTGCACGATGCCGGTGACCACACCCATCGCGAAGTTGATCAGAAAGAGCTTGCCGTAGAACTTGGTGAGTTTGAGGTACCGCTCGTTGCCGGTGCGGTGCCACATGGTCTGGAGGATCGCCACCAGCACGGACAGGCCGATGGTCAACGGCACGAACAAGAAGTGGTAGACGGTGGTGACACCGAACTGCCAGCGGGCGACGTCCAACGCGTCCACCAGAAAACCCCCAGCTGTGCATACTACGAGACGTAGTAGATACTACTCGGCGTCGTAGCGAAAGCAGCAGGGCCGCAGGGCCCCACCCGGCCCGGGACCAATGACCCTGATCACCCTTGCCGGAGGACCTGCGGTCCCGGGATCACCCCTGCCGGAGGACCCCCACCGGCTCCCCGGCCCGTGCCCGCACGTGCGACCATCCAGCACTGATGAACAGCACCCCTTGGCGTGCGCCGCTGCTGTGGCGGGGCGCGCAGACGCTCGCCCGCGCCGTCGTCGGGCTGGTCGGCCGGCTGGAGGTCACCGGCGACGTGCCCGACGCGCTGCGCCACGGCCCGCTGATCCTGGCCGCCAACCACATCAGCCCATTCGACCCCGTGGTGCTCGCCGCCGCCTGCCAGGTCCGGCGCGTCGCACCCCGGATCATGGCCACCGGCGGGCTGTTCCGCGCCCCGCTGATCGGCTCGCTGATGCGCCACGCCGGGCACATCCGCGTCGACCGGGGCACCGCCGCGGTGCACCGCTCGCTGGAGGTCGCCGCCCAGGCCGTGGCCGGCGGGTCGGTGGTGCTCGTCTACCCGGAGGGACGCATCGGGCTCGACCCGGGCATGTGGCCCGAGCGGGGCAAGACCGGCGCGGCCCGCCTCGCGTTCGCCAGCGGCGCCGCCGTCGTACCGGTGGCCCAATGGGGCTCGCACGAGGTGCTGCCCTACCGGGCGCCCAAGGGGATGCTGCGTGCGGTGGCCCGGGCGATCGTGCGCCGACCGGCCATCCGGGTGCACTTCGGCGCCCCGGTGCCGCTGGACGACCTGCGGCCGGGCTCCCCCGGCGCGGCCCGGCAGGCCACCGACCGGATCATCGACGCGATCACCGAGGACCTCGTGCCGCTGCGTCCCGACGAGCCCGATCGGCCCCGGCACGTCGACCCCGGCCGCCCGGTGGACGACAGCCGCGCGCACCGCCGCCGTACCGGCTGACGCATCGTGGGCGCGGTGGCGGGTATCAAGCCGCGCATCCCGTACGCGGAGAGGACCCGGTCATGACCGCTGTTCGAGCACTCGTTCTCAACTGCACCCTGAAGCACTCCCCGGCGACGTCCAGTTCACAGGTGCTCGGCCAGGAGGTGCTCGACGCGCTGGCCGAGCAGGGCGTCGACGGCGAGATCGTCCGGGTGGTCGACCACGACGTGCGCTTCGGGGTCTCCGTCGACGAGGGCGACGGCGACGGCTGGCCCGCCATCCGCGCCAAGCTGCTCGCCGCCCAGATCCTGATCATCGCCACGCCGATCTGGCTCGGTCAGCCCTCGTCGGTGACCAAGATGGTCCTCGAACGGTTGGACGCCGAGCTGTCCGAGACCGACGACCAGGGCCGCCTGTGCACCTACGGCAAGGTCGGCGGGGTGGCAGTGGTCGGCAACGAGGACGGCGCGCACCACACCATCGCCGAGGTGCAGCAGGCCCTCAACGAGGTGGGGTTCACCTGCCCGGCCGCCGGGGCCACCTACTGGGTCGGGGAGGCGCTGCACAAGACCGACTACATCGACGCCCGCCCCAAGCCCGACACGACCGGCCGCACCACCGCCGCGCTGGCGCTCAACAGCGCCCACCTGGCCCGGCTGCTCGCGGAGAGCCCCTACCCGCCCCCCGGAACCCGCAACGCGGCCACCGGCCCCAGCAGCCGGCCCGGCTGACCCGACGCCCCCTACCCACTCCGGCTGGCCGCGTCCGCCGCGGTCGACGCTTCTATAGGTGGGCCGGTTCCGGGAGGTTGGTATCGGTAGGGTTCGACGTTGGTGATCTATGGGTGACTCATGCAAGATCTGGCCGCTGTCAGTTGGTGTGCCGTGGCGTCGACTTGTCCTCGTGGGTTGCCGGCGTCGGCCCGGCCCACCTTGTTGGCCTGATCAGAAGCCTGTCCGCGAAGGGGTGTGCAGCCCGTGTCGCGTGACTCATCACAGATGTGCCGCTGGATGATCGCTCCCGGGCCGACGCCGTCCGAACGTCGTCCCGTGCAAGGGAGAACCGTCCGTGTTTCCCATCCTGGCAGAACGTCTGGCCGAGCGTGTCGACGCGGTCGTCGGTGTGGACACCCATACCGATACGCACACCGCCGCGGTGCTCACCGCGGTCGGCACCGTGCTGGCGGAGATCACCGTGCCGGCCACCGACGACGGCGCCGCTGTCCTGCTGGCCTGGGCCGGCCGGCAGACGGCCGTGCTGGGAACGGGCCGGCGGGCCTGGGCCCTGGACGGCGCTCGTTGTCACGGTTGAGTTCCCCCCGCTTTGATGGAGCGGTGGTTACCTGCTGCCGGCTGGCGCAGGGGTGGCGATAGGTGGCTCGGCTGGTTGCGGCTGGCGGGTGTGCCAGGCGGTCTCGTACTCGTTCGGGCTGAGGTAGCCCAGTTCCTTCTGTATGCGGCGGGTGTTGTACCAGCCGTCGATGTAGGCGAAGATCGCGTTCTCGGCCTCGTCGCGGGTCCGCCAGGACGTGCGGTAGACGAGTTCGATCTTCAGCGTGGACCAGAAGTTCTCCATCAGGGCGTTGTCGTACGAGTCGCCGACGGAGCCCATCGACGGCAGGATCCCGTTGTCCTGCAAGCGTTCCGCGAAGCGGAACGACGTGTAGTTCGACCCGCGGTCGCTGTGGTGGATCAACTGGCCGTCGCGGACGTCGCGCGACCAGATGCCGTATTCGAGGGCGGCGAGGATCAGGTCGGTGTCGCAGCGGTCAGACGTCTTCCACCCGACGATCCGGCGGGAAAACGCGTCGCGGACCGCAGCCAACCAGAACACACCCTCACCGCACGGGATGCGGGTGGCGTCGGCAACCCAGAGCCGGTTCGGCCCGTCGGCGGTGAACTGCCGATTGACCAGATCCGGCGCCGGCGTGTGCCGGGGATCCTGCTTCGTGGAGCCACCACGCCAGCCTCGACGCAGGAACGCCCCCTGCCAGCCCTGCTCGGCCATCAGCCGCTCGACGCGCTTGCGGCCCACGCGGATGCCGTCACGGCGCAGCTGCCGGTGGACCCGGTCAGCGCCGTAGGTGCGCCCGGAGGTCTCCCAGATCTCGTGGATGTTGGAGATCAGCCCCAGGTCGACGACGTCCCGGTCGCAGGGCTGCTCGGCCTGCTTGACCCACGCGTAGTAGGTTGAAGCGCCGATGTTGAGGACCCGTAGCAGGAGCGCGACCGCGAACTGGTCACGGTGTTCGTGAATGAACCTCATGACCGTCGCCGGGTCGGGTCGAGCTCCGCCGCGAAATACGCACTCGCGGCCTTCAGAATCTCGTTCGCCCGCCGCAACTCGGCAACTTCCTTGCGCAGCCGCCGGTTCTCGTCCGCCATCTCGCTGGTCGGCCGGTCGTGACGCTCACCCGTGTCGGCCTCGGCCTGGCGGATCCAGTTCCGCAACGCCTCGTGATGCACGCCGAGTTGCTCGGCCAGGCGCCGGATCACCGGCTTCGGGTCCGACTCGCGATACAGGCGCACGGCGCGCTGACGTAGCTCGTCGGGGTACTTCTTCGGTGCTGCCACGGACGACTTCCTCCCCACGGCCATAAGACCATGATCAAGAAGCTCCATGAAAGCGGGGGTGGCTCACCTCACCCCGCACCGACGGCGACCGGGAAGCCCTGCGCCTGCTGCACGTCTGCCGCCGCCACTACAGCGACACCCGCACCGCCACCATCAACCTGTTCAAATCGGTGATCCTCACCGCCGACGACGACCTCCGCACACAGATGCGAGGACTGAGCACCCTGCGACAGGTCCAGCACGCCACCACCCTCACCACCACCAGCGGCAGCGGTCTCGACCGGCTGCGCCGCACTCACCTGGCAACCCTCGCCGAGCAGATCCAGACCCTCGACCGGCTCCTGAAAGCCAACCTCACCGAAATCCGCACCCTGGTCGACAAACTCTGCCCCACCCTGCTCGACCAACCCGGCATCGGCCCCGTCACCGCCGCGATCGCGCTGACCGCCTGGTCACACCCCGGCCGGTTCCGCAACGAAGCCGCCTTCGCCTCACTCGCCGGCGTCAGCCCCGTCCCCGCCAGCTCCGGGCGCATCACCCGCCACCGCCTCAACCGAGGCGGCGACCGCACCCTCAACGCCGCCCTGCACACCATCGCCAAAACCCGCCAACGATGCCACCAGCCCACCAAGGACTACATCAACCGCCGCACCACCGAAGGCCGCACCCCAGCCGAGATCACCCGCAGCCTCAAACGCTACATAGCCCGCCAAATCTGGCGCACCCTCGAAGCCACCACTTGACAGCAACCTTCACAGATCTTGCAGTTGGCGCCCCGGCAAATCCGGCCAACCGCCCTCGACGAGGGCCGCAAGTGCAGGATCGGCGAGGCGGGGGTGGGCAGGGTGGGTCAGGGGGTAGCGCGCAGACGTTCGTCGAGGGCGGTCAGGTCGGGCACGAACCACACCTGGTCGTGCCGGTTCGACTCGGCCACCAGCGCGCGCAGCGCGCCGCTGCGCTCCAGGTGCGCGGAGATGTCACCGACGATCGCCAGGCGCAGCCGGTAGTTGACGAACTTCTGCATCACCTCACCGGCGAAGCGGGTGCCGAGCGTGAAGAAGCCGGGGTCGAGCCGTTCGGCCGGCACCGCCACCACGGTCGCACCGAGGAACGCCGCGCCGATCAGGTCCAGCGCGTCGGCCTCGGTGGCGATCGGCGGGCCGTCCGGGCCGCAGACCAGCACCGGCACGCCGGCGCGCTCCTGCATCAGGTCAGCCATCGCGGCGTTCCCCGCCGAGCAGGCCGTTGCCGCCGTCGAGCACGCCGTCGAGCAGGCGCAGCAGGTCGGCGGTGGCGGTGAGATCGCCCAGGATCACGATGGTCATGCGGTGCCGCTCCTCGTCGTGGACCGTCTGCACGCGCAGCGGGCGGTCCGGGTCGTGGTGGGTGTTCACGCCCGCCAGCACCAGCGTGGCGAGCCGGTCGACGGCGGCCCGGTCGACGCCGTCGAGGCGAACGACGCTGGACACCTCCGCTCCCGGCGCCGGAGCAGCCGCCGTGGGCCGGCCGGTCAGCGCGTCCAGGTCCGCGCGGGCGATCCGGTACTGCTTGCCGATCCGCGTGGCCCGCAGCCGGCCCGAGCGGATGTAGCCGCGCACCGTGCGCACGTGCAGGCCGAGCAGGTCAGCAACCTGCTCCACCGAATACATGTCGTTACTCATCGCACCCTATCTTAGCGACGATAGGGAACGATAGGTAATTTCACTGCCTGGCCATGTGCGCGTCACCCGGGCCGGGCATACTGCCCGCGTGCAGCCCCGTCACGGCTACCTCGACGCGCCCGCGCCGCTGGCGTTCGCCCACCGCGGCGGCGCGGCCGACGGCGACGAGAACACCGCCACCGCGTTCGCCCGTGCCGTCGCCCTGGGCTACCGGTACGTGGAGACCGACGTGCACGCCACCGCCGACGGCGTACCGGTGGTGTTCCACGACCCGACGCTGCGCCGCGTCACGGGCGAGCCGGGCCGCATCGCGGACCTGCGCTGGGCCGACCTGTCCTCGGTACGGGTCGGCGGTGCCGCCCTGGTGCCACGCCTGGACGAGGTGCTCGGCGCCTGGCCGCAGGTGCGCTTCAACATCGACGTGAAGTCCGACGGCGGCGTGGCGCCCACCGTCGCCACGGTCACCCGGACCGGCGCCGGTGAGCGGGTGCTGCTCGCCTCGTTCAGTGACGCCCGGCTGGCCCGGCTGCGGGCGCTGGCCGGGCCGAAGGTCGCCACCAGCCTCGGCATGCGCGGCGTGGCCCGGCTGCGGCTGGCCTCGCTGCACGGACGGCCGCTACGGCTGCCCCCGTCGGTGGTGGCCGCGCAGGTGCCGGTCGCCTTCGGACGGGTGCCGGTGGCCGACCGGCGGTTCCTCGCGTACTGCCACCGGCTCGGGTTGCAGGTGCACGTCTGGACGATCGACGATCCCACCCAGATGCACCACTTACTTGATCTTGGTGTGGATGGCATCATGACCGATCACGTCAGCGTGCTCCGTGACGTCTATCGCAGTCGCGGCCACTGGGCCGCCTGAGCCCCCGAGGACGACCCCCGATGGCCGATACGGTCACCCCCGCCGTCGCCGACCCCGCCGGACCGGGCAGCACCCGCCGCGAGCGCACCGGCTGGTACTTCTACGACTGGGCGAACTCGGCGTTCCAGACCACTGTCATCACGGTCTTCCTCGGGCCGTTCCTCACCACGGTCACCGAACTCGCCGCCGGGTGCGAACTGGGCGCGGACAGCTGCGACGGCGCGGTGTACCCGCTGGGCATCAAGGTCGCCGCCGGCTCGTTCTACCCGTACCTGATCTCGCTGTCGGTCTTCCTCACCGTGTTCGTGCTGCCGGTGATCGGCGCGATCGCCGACCGGTCGGCGCACAAGAAGCGGCTGCTCGCCGCCGCGGCGTTCACCGGCGCCGGCGCGACCATCGCGTTCGCGTTCGTCACCGGCGAGCGCTACCTGCTCGGCGGCGCGCTGTTCCTGATCGCGAACATCTCCTTCGGCGCCGCCGTGGTCGTCTACAACTCGTTCCTGCCGCAACTGGGCGGCCCGGACGAACGCGACGGCATCTCCAGCCGCGGCTGGGCCATCGGCTACCTCGGCGGCGGCCTGCTGCTCGCGCTGAACCTGGTCGCGGTCACGATGCTCAGCGAGGAGGGCAACGCCCAGCGCACGCTGGACCTGGCCCGCTGGTCGATCGTGTCGGCAGGCGTGTGGTGGGCCGCGTTCACCCTGGTCCCGCTGCGCTGGCTGCGCGAACACCCCACCGCCGCAGCCCTGCAGGCGGGCGGCAACGTGCTCACCGACGGGTTCCGGCAGCTCGGGCGCACCCTGCGGGAACTGAAGACGTACCCGCTGACGCTGTTCTTCCTGCTCGCGTTCCTGGTCTTCAACGACGGCATCCAGACCGTCATCACGCTCGCCAGCCAGTACGGCACCGAGGAACTGCGGCTGGAGCAGAGCACCCTGATCGTGACCATCCTGCTGGTGCAGTTCCTCGCCTTCGGCGGCGCCCTCGCCCTCGGCTCGCTCGCCAAGCGCATCGGCGCCTGGAAGACCGTGCTGCTGTCGCTGGTGCTCTGGACCGGTGTGATCATCGCCGCGTTCCGGCTGCCCGCCGAGGCGCCGGTGCCGTTCATGATCCTCGGCGGCTGCATCGGCCTGGTGCTCGGCGGCAGCCAGGCGCTGAGCCGCTCACTGTTCAGTCAGCTCATCCCGGCCGGCAAGGAGGGCGAGTACTACGGCTTCTACGAGATCAGCGACAAGGGCACCAGCTGGCTCGGCCCGCTGGCGTTCGGCCTGGTCTTCCAGCTGACCTCGTCATACCGGGTGGGCCTGGTGTCTCTGCTGATCTTCTTCGTGGTCGGCTTCGCGCTGCTGGCCGCCGTGCCGATGCGCCGGGCCATCATCGCCGCCGGCAACACCCCGCCCCGGGTGCTCTGACCCGCCGTGCCCGTCGATCATCGGGGGCCTGATCGGGTGGTGTCGATGGACTAGGCTGCCCCGACGTGACCGACGACGCCGCCCAGACCTGCCTGGCCCGCCCCCTGCCGGGGCCCGGCGACGACCGGGCCGCCGGCTGCGCCGCCGCCCGCGGCGTCGACGGCCGGCCGCTGCACGCCGCCGCGCTGAAGTTCTTCTGGGGGCCGATGGACTGCGGCAAGTCCACCATGGCGTTGCAGATGAACCACAACCACGCCCGGCAGGGCCGCCGCGGCCTGGTCACCACCCGTATCGACCGCTCGCTGGGCCCGCAGGTCACCACCCGCATCGGCCTGGCCCACGAGGCGGTCGAGGTCACCGATGACCTCGACCTGCGCGCCCTGGTCCGCGACGCGTGGGCCGAGGGGGTACGCGTGGACTACCTGATCTGCGACGAGGCGTCGTTCTACAACCTCGAACACATCGAGCAGATGGCCGAGCTGGTCGACCGGTTCGACGTCGATGTCTACGCCTTCGGCCTGGCCACCGACTTCCGCTCCTGTCTGTTCCCGGCCGCGCAGCGGCTGTTCGAGCTGGCCGACGAGGTGGCCCGCATCCAGGTCGAGGTGCTCTGCTGGTGCGGCCGGGAAGGGCTGCTCAACGCCCGCGTGGTGGACAGCCGGGTGGTGCGCGAGGGCGCGCAGGTCGTCATCGGCGACACCGTCGACACCGCCGACGTGCGCTACCAGGTGCTGTGCCGGCGCCACTACCGCTCCGGCGACCTCGGCCCGCGCGGCTGAACGTCAGAACGGGTCTCCGCACACCCGCCAGCCGCCGCCCTCCGGCACCACGGGCAGCTCCCGCTCCTCGCTGCCGCCGCCGTCGCGGTTGATCCGCACGATCACCGTCCCCGTCGGTTTGCCGGACCGGGTCGCCACCGACACGTCGACGATCTCGTAGCCGCTGACCTGCGGTGGCGTACGGACCCAACTGCCGAAGCCCGACTTGCTCCACTTGCCCCGGGCCTCGGCGCACAGCCGCTCGTACGCCGCGTCGGTGTCCCCGGACGCGACGTCGCGAAAGAACCCGTCGGCGGTCTCCCGCACCGGCCCGTCGGCCTGGAGCACCACCTGCGCGTTCCACGCCGCCAGACCGGCCACCCCGATCAGGCAGGTGCCCACGCCGAGACCGGCGATCAGCACGCCCGCGCGTAGCGGGCGGCGACGCCGGGCCGGGTGCTGCCACTCCCGTTGCCTGCCCATCACCGACGACGGTAGGCAACCGGGCAGCGGCGCGCAGGCACTTGCGGTGCTCCGGCCGAGCCGGCCTCGCGCTCGTACCTGACAACAGGTGGCAGGTACGAGCGGCAGACTCCCGGTATGACCACGCACGCAGACATCGCCATGATCAACCTGGACAGCTCCGACCCCGCCGCACACGCGGCCTTCTACGCCCACGCGCTCGGTTGGGAGATCACCCACAGTCAGGCCGAGTACGCGATGATCGTCAAGGACGGCACGTCGATCGGCTTCGGCCTGGTGCCCGGCTACGCGCCGCCGGCCTGGCCGGACGAGAGCGGCGGAAAGCGGTACCACCTCGACCTCTACGTCGACGACGTGACGGTCGCGGAGAAGGACCTGGTGGCGGCCGGCGCGACCCGGCCCGGGTTCCAGCCCGGCGGTGAGCGGTGGACCGTGCTGCTCGACCCGATCGGCCAGCCGTTCTGCCTCTGCCCCCGCCCGCAGGGCTGACCGGTCAGCGCAGCGGGCCGCGGAGCACCGCGGCCCGCATCGCGGCCGGATCGGCGGCCGGGACGTACTCCAGCCACCAGGTGGCGCCCGCCTGCGTTACCTGCGCCAGGTAGGCCCGCTCGGCCCGCTCGTCGGGACTCCGCCGCCGGCCGCCGAGGGCCACGTCGAATGCCTGGCCGTCCGCCCGGCGGGCCGGCAGTGCGGCGACCAGTTCGGCCACCTCGTCGGGCGTGAAGTCGGACCACCCCTCGGTGTCGGTCAGCTTGTAGGGCACGATCCCGTCCGCCCGGGCGGCGCGCCGCAGCACCGCCTTCGCCTGGGTGCTGCCGCCCACCCAGACCGGCACCCGGGGCGACTGCACCGGCGCCGGACGCAACGCCACGCCCTCGGCCCGGTAGTGGACGCCGCGGTGCGTGACCGGTTTGCCGCCGAGGAGCCCGACCAGCAGGTCGAGGCCCTCGTCGAGCATCGCGGCGCGGGTCTTGAGGTCGGTGGGCTCGCCGAACGCGGCCAGACCCGGGTCAGCGGGGTCGCCGACTCCGACCGCGACGCCGGCCCGGCCCCCGGAGAGGTGGTCGAGGGTGAGCACCTCGCGCGCCAGCTTGGCCGGTCGGCGCCGCGGCAGCGCGGTGACAGTGGTGCCGAGCCGTACCCGTTCGGTGCGCCCGGCGATCGCGGCCAGCACCAGCCACGGATCCCAGGTGGGTGGGTCGTCGCCGGAGTGGTGGACGAGGTAGTCCTCCAGGAAGATCCCGTCCCAGCCGACCCGCTCGGCCAGCTCACCGAGGGCCACCAGGTCGGTAACCGTCAGTGCCGCCCCGCCGCAGGCGATCTCCAGTCCGTGTCGCATGCCGGCACCCTACGGCGGGGCTACGACGGGCTCAGCCGCGCCGGCGGGCCCGCGCGGCCCAGATCGCGTACGCCGGGTCGCGGTCCAGGTTGTGCCGGTCCCGGTCGTAGCGGCGGGTGGTACGCGGGTCGGCGTGCCCCATCGCGTCCTGCACGTCCTCCAGCGGAACCCCCTCGGAGCGGGCCGTGGTGGCGAACGCGTGGCGCAGCGAGTGCGGCGACAGCTTCGCCCACGCGGCGATCCCGGCACGTTGTGCGAGGCGGCGCACCAGCCTGAACACGGCGTGCCGGTCCAGCCGGCCGCCGGTGGAGGTGACCAGCAGCGGACCGGTCAGCTCCGGCACCGTGACAACCTGCGCGGCGGCCCGCACGGCCAGGTAGGCGTCGACCGCGTACGCGGTGCCGGGGGTGAGTGCGCGCCGGCGTACCTTGCCGCCCTTGCCGACGAAGCGGACGCTGCGGTGACCGCGCTCCGTGCCCAGGTCGGACACGTCCAGCGCGACCAACTCCCCGACCCGCAGGCCCAGGTCGGCCAGCAGTGCGACGGCGGCCCGGTTCCGGGCGGCGGCCGGGCCGGTGTCGGCCTCGGCGGCGGCGATCAGCGCGTCGACCTCCTCGGGGGTCAGGCCGACGGTGGCGGAGTGGTCCCGGTCCACGCGCGGACGATCCGCCGCCGACACCGGGTTGGCCGGCACCGCGCCCAGCTTGACCAGGAAGTCGTACCAGCTCGACAGCGCGGACAGCCGGCGCGCGACGGTGGCCGGGGTGAGCGGGCGGCCGGCCCGGCCGCGGGGTGTGGTCTCCAGTTCGCGGCCGTAGGTGTTGACGTCGAGGAAGGTCGCCCGCAGCGGATCCACGCCGTGTTCGGCGCACCAGCTCAGCCAGCCGGTGACGTCGCGGCGGTACGCGTCGCGGGTGTGCTCGGACAGCCGCCGGTTGCGCAGCCACGCCTCGGTGACGTCGGCCGGGCCGGCGGGCAGGGCGGCGGGGCGGGCGCGGGGCAGCACCTCGGGGCGAAGCATGTGAGAAAGGTTCTCAGTAAGTGGGGGGTTTGGCGACGAGGCGCGCCCGTTCCCGGCCGCCCGGGCCGGGTTACCGTCACCGGGTGCGTGCCAGCCGGCTGGTCTCCCTGCTGCTACTCCTGCAGACCCGGGGGCGGATGACAGCCCCGGAACTCGCCGACGCCCTGGAGGTGTCGGTGCGAACCGTCTACCGCGACGTCGAGTCGCTCGGCGCCGCCGGTGTGCCGGTGTACGCCGATCGGGGGCCGGCCGGCGGATACCGACTGCTGGAGGGCTACCGGACCCGGCTCACCGGGATGACCGGCCCGGAGGTCGAGGCGCTGTTCCTCGCCGGTCTGCCCGGCCCGGCCGCCGAACTGGGACTGGCGTCGGTGGTGGCCGCCGCCGAGTTGAAGGTGCGCGCTGCGCTCCCCGGTGAGCTGGCCGACCGCAGCGGCCGGATCCGGCAACGATTCCATCTGGACGCACCCGGCTGGTTCCGGCACCCCGAAGCCACCCCGCACCTGGAGGCGCTGGCCGGCGCGGTCTGGCGGGACCGGCTCGTGCGGCTGCGCTACCGGCGCTGGCGCGCGCCGCGGGAGGTGACCCGGCTCGTCGCCCCGCTGGGCGTGGTGCTCAAGGCCGGCCGCTGGTATCTGGTGGGCCGCTGCGAGGAACAGGTACGCACCTACCGGGTCGGTGCGGTGCTCGACGTCGAGGTCACCGACGAGCCGTACGCGCGGTCCGACGACTTCGACCTGGCCGCGTACTGGCGGGAGTGGACCGCCCGCTACGAACGCGACGTATACCGCGACCAGGCCCGCATCCGGCTCACCGTGGCGGCGCTGGAGTTCATGCCGTACGTGTTCCCGCCGGAGATGAGCCGCGCCGCCCGGGCCGCGGCCGGTGAGCCCGGCCCGGACGGATGGCTGGAGACCACGGTGCCGATCGAGTCGGTCCGGCACGCCCACGCCGAATTGCTGAAGCTCGGCGCGGAGGTCGAGGTGCTGACCCCGGCCGACCTGCGCGAACGGTTCATCGCGACCGCGCATGCGTTGGCCCGGCTCTACGGCGACGCGGGGTCGGCCGGTGCTCCGGCCTCCCCCGCGTCGGCGTGACGTGCTCAGGCGGTGGTGAGCTGACGGTGGCCGTTGCTCTCGGCGGGCGTGCTCACCGTGATCCGGCGCGGCTTGGCGCGCTCGGCGATCGGGATGCGCAGCGTCAGCACCCCGTTGTCGTAGCCGGCCTCAAGCCGGTCGGTGTCGAGCGTGTCGCCCAGGAACAGCTGCCGGGTGAACGTGCCCATCGGACGCTCGGCGGCGACCAGCTCGACGTTCTCGCCGGTGGGGCGGCGGCGTTCGGCGCGGACGGTCAGCACGTTGCGCTCGACGGTGCAGTCGATGCTGTCCGGGTCCACACCGGGCAGGTCGAACGCCGCGTAGAAGTGGTCGCCGTCGCGGTACGCGTCGAGGTGCATCACGGCGGGCCGGGCGGTGGTGCCGAAGAACTGCTCGGCGATCCGGTCGATCTCGCGGAACGGGTCGGTACGCATCAACATGGCTCTTGCCTCCTCGGTTCTCCTGGCCCAAGGTCTCAAGTTGAGTCTAAGTGACTCAAGTTCCTGGTTCTGTTTTAGCGCGCCTGCGCCGCCTCGTCAACTCGTCCCGCAAGCGTCTTCTCGAACCAGTGCTGCGCGTACGGTCCGCTGGTGAAGGCGGGGATCTCCCGGTAACCGTGCCGGGCATACAGGGCACGCGCCTCGACCAGGTCGGAGCGGGTGTCCAGCCGGATCCGCGTCACCCCGCCGGCGGTCGCGTACGCCTCGATCGCGGCGATCAGCGCCGCCCCACCCCCGGCACCCCGGTGCTCCGGGCGCACGTACACCCGGGTCAGCTCGGCCCAGTCCGGCTGCCATCGCAGCCCGGCGCACCCGGCGAGGCGGCCGTCGCGCCGGGCCAGCACCAGCAGCCCGGCTGGCGGGACCAGGTCGTCGCTCGGGTCCTCGGCCAGCGCGGCGTCCACCTCAGCGGGCCGCTCCGGACGGCCATACCAGCGGCGCACCATCTCCGCCATGTACTCGCGCAGCAGCAGCGCCGCGTCCGGCTCGTCCGGGTGCACGACCCGCGTGCTCCAGCCGGTCACGGGCCGGTCCGCCAGTAGACGCCCTGCTCGCGGGTGAGCAGCATGTCGTCGATCAGGTAGCGGCGCAGCGTCACGTGGTCGGCCTCGCCGCCCTCGCACCACCGGCGCAGCGCGTCGTCCACCTCCCGCTCCGGGTAGCGCCGCCCGGGTTCGAAGGTGCGTTCGGTGATGTGCTCCAGCAGCACGCGGCGGCGCCCCCGCTGCGCCGGCAGCCGGGTCAGCGCGCCGTCGCGCAGGAACGTGCGCAGGATCGTCTCGCGCGGGTTCGCGGCCGGCGCCGCCGAAGCCGCCGCACCGGCCCGCGCGAACTCGCGCAGCCGCTCGGCGTCGACCCGCAGGCCGCCGTCGTCGGCGAGCACCCCGGCGTCGGTGAGACGGCGGACGGCCACTGCGGCGTCGCGGGCGGGCAGGCCGGTACGGGCCACCACGGCCGGCACGTCCCGGGCGCCGAGCACGATCGCGGCGAACACGGTCCGGCGGCGCTCGTCGGCGAGCGCCCCGGCGAGGGCTTGAGCGGTCATGGCGGGCAGCCTGTCAGCAACCCGCCGGATCCGGCGAGGCGTTTTCCGGCCGCCGGGCTCACAGCCGCCGGTGCATCACGTGCAGCCCGACCCGTCCCAGCGTCGGGTGCGCGAACGCCTCCGGCACGGTGCCGATGACGGTGAAGCCGAGCCGCCGGTACAGCTCCACGGCTGCCGCGTTGGTCTCCACTACGGCGTTGAACTGCATCGCGGCGAAACCCTGCCGCCGGGCCCAGTCCAGCGCCTCCTCGCACAGCGCCCGGCCCACACCCCGGCCGCGGGCGTCCGCCGCGACCATGAAGCTCGCCGTCGCCACGTGCGAGCCCGGCCCGGGCCGGTTCGGGCCCATCTTCGCGGTGCCGCACACCGCGCCGTCGTGGTCCACCGCGACCGAGGTACGCCCCGGCGGGCGCTCCACCCACACCTCCCGCAACGTCTCCGGCGGCCAGTCCGGGTCGTACGGGAACGTGTCGGCGGCGGTGATGACGTCGGCGAGGATCGGCCGGACCGGGGCCCAGTCGGCGTCTGTGTAGTCACGAATCAGCATCGGCGCGCACGCTAGCCGCCGCCCCGGCCGTCCGGCCACCGGTTTCCGTCCACCCGGCCGAGGGTGGCGGGGCATCGACGGACCACCGGCCGGGGCCATCATGGACGGGTGGCCGAATCAGTCGCCGACATCGATCGGAGCGAGGCCGCCGCACCCGGCGGCCCGCCGCCCGCCGGTCCGCGTACCGCCGCGTCCCTGGTGGTGGGCGCGGTCCTCACTGTCGTGCTGCTGTCGCTGGCCGGCCGCTACGGCTACCACCGCGACGAGCTGTACTTCCTGCTGTGCGGCCGGCACCTCGACTGGGGCTACGTCGACCAGGGGCCCCTCGTGCCGGCCCTGGCCCGGCTGGCCGACACGATCGCGCCGGGCAACCTGGTGGTGCTGCGTACCCCGTCGGCGTTCATCGGCGGCGCGGCGGTGGTCCTGGTCGCCGCGACCGCCCGGCAGTTCGGCGCCGGCCGCGCCGCCCAGACGGCCGCGTCGGTGCTCGCCGCCGCCTCGGGCATCGTGCTGGCCGGCGGCCATCTGCTCAGCACCACGAGCGTCGACCTGCTGGTGTGGCTGGCCGCCACGCTGTGCGTGGTACGGATGCTGCGCACCGGCGACACCCGGTGGGCGCTCGGCGCCGGGCTCGCGCTCGGTGTCGGCCTGCTCAACAAGCCGCTGCCCGCGCTGCTCGGCGTCGGCCTGGTCGCCGGGTTGCTGATCGCCGGGCCGCGCGGGCTGCTGCGGGACCGGTGGGTGCTCGCCGGTGCGGGCGTCGCCGCGCTGCTCGCCGTGCCGTACGCGGCGTGGCAGGCCGCGCACGGCTTCCCGCAGCTCGACGTCGCCGCGTCGATCGCCGACGGGGACAGCTCCTACAGCGGCCGGATCGACGCGGTGGTGCTCCAGTTCCTGATCATCAGCCCGTTCGCTGTTCCGGTGTGGGTCGCCGGGCTGGTGGCGCTGCTGCGCCGGCCGGCCTGGGCGGCGTACCGGTCGCTTGCCTGGGCGTGGTTGGTGGTGGTCGCGATCGTGGTGGTGGCCGGCGGCAAGGGCTACTACGACGCGCCGCTGCTGCTGGTACTCGCCGCCGCCGGGGTGGTGCCGGTCGTCGCGTGGGCGCGGCGGGGCGCGCCCCGGGTCCGGCAGGCGTTGCTGGTCACCGCCGCCGTGCTGATGGCCGCGAGCAGCGCGGTGCTGCTGCTGCCCACGCTGCCGGCCGACCGGCTGCCCGGGTTCGTGGTCGCGGCCAACTACGACGCGGGCGAGACCATCGGCTGGCCTGAGTTCGCCGACTCGGTGGCCGCCGTGCACCGCGCGCTGCCGCCGGCCGAGCGCGACCGGGCGGTGGTGCTGACCGGCAACTACGGCGAGGCCGGCGCGCTGGCCCGGCCCGGGGACTGCCCCGCGCGTACTCCGGGCACAACAGCATGGCCACGTTCGGCCGGCCGCCCGACGACGCCGACGTGGTGATCGTCGTCGGCTGGTCCCGGCCGGAGCCGTTGCGTGCCTGGTTCACCGAGCTCACCGAGGCGGGCCGGGTCGACCAGCGGGTCGACGTCGACAACGACGAGAACGGCGAGCCGATCTTCCTCGCCCGGGGCCTGCGGCGTCCGTGGTCACAGATCTGGGACACCGAGGTACGCCACGGCTCCTGAGATAATTGCCGCCATGCTCTGGGGAGTCAGCGGGCCGATCTTCCTCCTCGACTACCTCGGCGCGGTCGCCGTGGCCGTCGTGATCGCCGTGGCGGTACGCGAACTGACCGGCCGCCGTACCCGCGGTGCGACACCCGACCGGGTCGAGCTGGCGTACCTGACCGACCGGGCGCTGCTGGCCTGCCAGGTCGGGGTGGCCGCGCTGCGCCGCGCAGGCGGGGTCGACGTCGGCGAACTCGCCACCCTGCACGCGCAGGGACCGCCCCCGGCCGGCTCGCCCGCGCTGGTGCGCGCCCTGCACTCCGCGCTGCGCCGCCCGCAGACCTGGGCGGCGGTGCTCGCCGACCCGGCGGTGGGCCGGGCGCTGCGCCGTACGGTCGGGCGGCTGGTCCGCGACGGCTGGCTGCTCACCCCCGGGCAGCGGCGGCGTATCGCGCTGGGCACGGTGCCGTTGTTCGCGGTCGCCGCGGTCGGTTTGACCCGGCTCGTGGACAGCGCTGTCGAGGGGCGCTCGGCGGGCGGTCCGGCGTCGGTCGCCGGGCTGCTGTTGTGCTGCCTGGCCACCGCGCTCGGTGGCTGGTGGCTGACCGAGGTGCCGGAGACCGGCGCCGCCGCCCGCGCGCTGCTGCGACGGCTGCGCCGCGAGCACGCCGACCTCGACCCCGAGCGCCGCCCGGTCTGGCAGGGCCGGGACACCGACACGCTGCTCACCGGAATGGCCCTGTTCGGCCCCCGTCCCCTGCTCGCGGTGGACCCGGCGTTCGCCGTGCAGGTGGGCGTCGACCCGGAACGGGACCGTCCTCGCCCCGACCGCAAACCCGCCCGCCGCTGACCGAACCCCCCATTTCGCGTCGATCATGAGGTTGACGGTGTCCGGCGCCCCGGTTTGTCCGGTACAACTTCATGATCGACCCGGACGGGGCAGGCCCGCCGGTTTCCTTGTCTTGGGGGCCGGGAAGGCTCGGGCATGGCCGAGACATTCGTGAGCGAAGACCTGAAGACACTGCAGGCGATTGCGCGCGGGGCCGGCATACAGGAGGTCGACCGCCTGTCGCCGGACCAACTGGTCGAGGCGCTACGCCGCGCCGGGGTGACGAACGGTACGCAGGACCAGTGGCCGCCCCAGCCGATCGAGGACCCGGCGCACCTGGCCGGGCTGCCCCGCAGCTCGCTGACGCAGGGCGACGAGAGCACCGGCGGCCGGGCCGCCGAGGAGGCGATCGGCGCCATGCCCGGCGAGTCCGGCACCGAGATCAACGACCGCACCGAACGCTGACCGTACGCGAGGAAGGGCCGCCCCCGGTGTGGCCGGGGGCGGTCCGTCACGCTCGACCGGACGCGGTCAGTGCATGCCGGCTGCTGCCGCCTCCTCGCGGGCCCGGCGCTCGTCTCCGCTGAGCGTGTTCAGCGGCTTCTCCTTGATGAACAGCACGACGATCAGGGCGAGCAGCGCGAACGGCGCGCCGATGAGGAACATCTCCGACGTGGCGATGCCGTAGACGTCCTGCACGATCCGCAGCACCGGTTCCGGCAGGGCGGACAGGTCCGGCACCTCGGCCGATCCGCCGCCGGTCGCGATCGGGCCCAGCCGCTCGACGGTCAGCGAGGTCACCCGGTTCGCCAGGACCGCGCCGAGCGCGCTCACGCCGACCGCGCCGCCCATGCTGCGGAAGAACGTCAGCACCGAGGTGGCCGCGCCGAGTTCCGCGGCCGGTACGTCGTTCTGCGCGGCCAGCACCAGGTTCTGCAGGAGCATGCCGACGCCGACACCCAGCACCGCCATGTACACCGACAGCATCGGCACGCTCGTGTTCGCGTCGATGGTGCTCAGCAGCAGCATGCCGACCGTCATCACCGCGGCGCCGGCGACCAGGAACATCTTCCATCGGCCGTACTTGGTGATCAGCTGGCCGGCCACCGTCGAGGAGACCAGCAGGCCGAGGACCATCGGCAGGCTCATCAGGCCGGCCGCCGTCGGCGACTTGCCGAGCGAGGTCTGGAAGTACTGCGACAGGAAGACGGTGCCGCCGAACATCGCCACGCCCACGAGGATGCTCGCGATCGTGGTGAGGCTGACGGTGCGGTTGCGGAAGATGCCGAGCGGGATGATCGGCTCCTCGGTGCGGGACTCGACGAACACGGCGAGCGCGAGCAGCGCCAGCCCGCCGCCGACCAGCAGCGCGGTCCAGCCGGACGCCCAGTCGAACTTGTTGCCGGCCAGCGACGACCAGATCAGCAGCGTGGACACGCCCGAGGTGATCAGCAGGGCGCCGAGCCAGTCGATGCGGACCTTGCGGCGTACCACAGGCAGGTGCAGCGTCTTCTGCAGCAGCGCGATGGACAGCAGGCTGAACGGCACGCCGATCAGGAAGCACCAGCGCCACCCGAGCCAGGACGTGTCGACCAGGACGCCACCGATCAGCGGGCCGGCGATGGTGCCGACACCGAAGACGGCGCCGAAGATTCCGGCGTACCGGCCCAGCTCACGCGGCGGAATCATGGCCGCCATGACGATCGTGGCGAGCGCGGTCATGCCGCCCGCGCCAATGCCCTGGATGACCCGGCTGAACAGCAGCACCTCGACGTTCGGGGTGAAGCCGGCGACCAGCGAGCCGACCACGAACAGGCCGAGAGACAACTGGATCAGCAGCTTCTTGCTGTAGAGGTCGGCCATCTTGCCCCACAGCGGCACCGTCGCGGTCATCGCCAGCAGCTCGCTGGTGACGATCCAGGTGTAGACGGTCTGACTGCCGTCGAGGTCGGCGATGATCCGGGGCAGCGCGTTCGCCACCACCGTCGAGGCGAGGATCGCCACGAACATGCCGACCATCAGGCCGGACAACGCCTGGAGGACCTCCCGGCGTGACATCCGCGTACCCGTCTCGGCGGGCGGAACAGTGGCGGTGGTCATCGAACTCCTTGTCGTGTGCGCAGGCGAGCGGCCGTGCGCGGGCGGGAGGGGTCAGTACGGGTCGGGCAGGCCGGCGGCGACGGCGGCGAACGCCTCGGCGGTCAGTTCGCGCAGCGTCGCCGTGCCGGGTCGCTCGACCCACTGCATGAGGGCCGTGCGGAAGACCGCGCCGGCGACTGTGGTGACGAGCGTCGGGTGGCCGTGGCACGGGCCGAGCCCCAGCCGGGTGGCCACCGCCGCGACGATCACCTGCTCGGTCTCGGCGTTGCCGCTGATCAGGCGCGGAAGAAGCGACGGGTTCGCCGCGATCACCCGCAGGCGCAGCAGCCACACGTCCCGATCTGCCTCGATGGCCTCGACCACGTCGTCGAAGGCCTGCCGCAGCGCGTCGAACGCGGACAGCTCCGGCGGGGCGGCGACGATGCGGGCGGCAAGCACCTCGCGGTCGGTCGGCTGGTCGCCGAGCAGCGCCTCGTCCTTGCTGGGGAAGTAGTTGAAGAAGGTGCGGGCCGACACGTCGGCGGCCTCGCTGATCTCCTCCACCGTCACCTGGTCCAGGCCGCGTTCGGCGACCAGGCGCAGCGCGGCGGCGCTGAGGGCGGCGCGGGTCTGGCGCTTCTTGCGGTCACGCAGGCCGGGGCGGCTCTGATCCGGGGTCACGCGCCGACTCTACGAGTGATCTTGCAGACAGTGCAAACTTTTAGTGAGTGAAGTGACGGGCGCCGCATGGCAGCGGCGCCGGAAAACGGGTTGAGAGCGGTTCCGGACGTCCCGTACGTTTCCCGCACTCCTGCCGCAGCGAAGAAGGACGATTTCGCGTGACCCCTCCTGCTCTCTAGAACCTGACACGTTCCCCACGCCTGTAGCCGGCCGTTGCGCGCCGGCTCCCCGGGCTGCCCTCGCGCGCCCGGCCACAGCGTCCGAGGCCGCGCGTAATCGGCCTCGCGTCAGGTCTTCAGAGATCAGGTCTCCATGTCATCCCAACCGCATATCGTGCTGCCCTGGGTCGTGCGCCGGACCCGCCTTCCGCTGCTGTCGCTGCGCTGCGCCGTCTGCCGGGCCGAGTCGGCCACCGCCGCCAAGGGCCGGTTCCGCGTCAACGCCAACGGCAAGCTGCTGGACGTGTGGCTGCTCGTCCGGTGCGTGTCCTGCGACCGCACCGTCAAGCTCACCGTCCGGGAGCGGGCGGCCGTCAGTTCGTTCGATCCCACCGAGCTGCACGGCCACCAGCTCAACGACCCCGCCCTGGTGGCTGCCACACTGCTGGATCCGGCGTTCGCCCGGCGCTGCCGCTTCACCCTGGACTGGACGGACGCGTGGACGCTCGATGCGCCCACGGTGCCGCTGGACCGGTGGCCCGTCCAGGTGGACGTCACCTTCGCCGACCCGGTGCCGGTACGCCCGGACCGGCTCATCGCCCGCCGGTTCGGGCTCACCCGGTCCGAGGTGCTGCGCCGGGTCAAGTGCGACATTCCGCTGAAGCGTCCGACGAGCTCCGCCTTCACCTTCACGGTGCTGGCGGAGGACTGACCGGGGCGTGGTCGCGGCGGCCGGGTGCCGCCGCGACCACGCCTCACCCGCCGCTCGCGGCGCCGCCCCGTACCGCGGCGAGTTCGGCTTCGATCAGGTCGGCGGCCCGGTCGGCGCCGCCGGCGGCGCGGGCCTGCCGCTTGAGTTCCGCGCTGCGGGCGGCCACGACGGGGTCCGAGGTGAGGGCGAGCAGCGTCTCGCGCAGTTCCGCGGCGGTGACGCCGGCCGAGTCGGCGACCCGGGCGACGCCGAGCGCGGCCAGCTGCTCGGCGTTCGCGAACTGGTCGGCCGCCTGCGGTACGGCGATCATCGGCGTCCCGCAGTAGAGACCCTCGCTGCTGCCGCCCATGCCGGCGTGGGTGACGAAGGCGTCCGCCTGCTCCAGTACGGCCAGCTGCGGCACCCACCGGTGCACCTCGACGCTGTCCGGGACGGGACCGAGTTCGGCGGGTTCGACGTGCTTGCCGATCTGGAGAACGGTGTGCCAGCCGGGCAGGTCACCGAACGCGGCGACACAGCGGCGGTAGAACTCGGGCTGCCGGGTGAAGGCAGAGCCGAGCGAGACGAGCAGGACCTTCTCGGCGCGCTCCGGTCGTACCCAGGAACCCTGGCCGGAGCGGTCGCCCAGCACCGGGCCGACGAAGCTGTAGACCGACCGGTCCACCCGGTCGGCGTTCGGCTGGAGCGCCTCCGGTGGCAGGACGAGACTGCGCACCGGCCGCCCCTGGAACGCCATGCTGTCGGTGACCGAGGAACCCTCGGCGGTCAGCCATTCAGTGAACCGCCGGTAGTAGTCGGCGCCGCGCGGATCGGCCCGCATCGCCTCCACGGCGGGCGCCATCTCCTGTTCGTAGCCGTCCCAGGCGACGAACGTCGAGGAGAGCTGGACGGCCGGGATCCCCCACTGTTCGCCGAGCAGCCGGGCCGGCGCGCCGGCGATGTCGTAGAGGAACAGGTCCGGCCGGTCGTCGGCGTAGGCGGCCCGCAGCTGCGGCAGCATGGCGATCGCATCGTCGAGGAAGGGCGTGAGCTGCGCGATCGGGTCGTCGATGCCGGCGCCGCCGTCGGCGGGCAGCGTCGACGTGTACGGCTTCAACTCGGCGCCGGTGGCCCGGATGACCTCGGCGAAGGCGGGATCGTTGGCGTAGGTGACCCGGTGACCGCGCCGCACGAGGGTACTGATGATCTCCAGGCTCGGGTTGACGTGGCCGTGGAACGGAATGCTGACCATTGCGATGTGCGGCACGTGATCTCCTGATCTCTGTTGAGACGAGACGTCCCGTCTCGCTTGCCAAAGCAGAGCACAGCTCGACGTGGCCGTCAAGACGATACGTCTCGTCTCGTTGTAGGCTCTCGCTGTGACCCCGCAGCCCACCCGCCGCAACGAGCAGTCCCGCCGCGCGATCCTCGCCGCCGCGCTGGAGCTGCTGACCGAGACCGGCTACCAGGCCCTGACCGTCGAGGCGATCGCCGCCCGTGCCGGGGTCGGCAAGCAGACCATCTACCGCTGGTGGCGCGGCAAGGGCGCGGTCATCCTGGACGCGCTCGCCGACGACATGCCGGAGGTCATCACCCTTCCCGACACCGGTGACCTGCGGGCCGATCTGCGCCAGGTGCTCCGGGCCACCGTCGCCGAGTTCGCCGATCCACGGCTGTCCGCCACCACCCGCGCCGTCACCATCGAGACACTCGCCGACGAGGACCTGGGCGGCCAGGCGCGCGACCGGCTGCTCCGTCCCCAGCTGAACGCGGTCCGCGCCCGCCTGGAGGCCGCCCGCGAGGCCGGCCAGGTGCGCCCCGACGCCGCCCTGGACCAGGTGGTGGAGTTGCTGTTCGGCCCGCTCTACCACCGCTGGCTGCTGCGCAACGGCCCACTGACCGACGACTACGCCGACGGCATCGTCGACCTGGTCGTCGCCGCCGTCACCCCGTCAGCGCGCACCAGCGGCTAGCCAGTCGTCTGCGGCCTATCCGGCGGCCAGTTCCTGCGACAGCCGATCGAGTCCAGCCCTTATCAGCTTTCCGTAGCCGTCGTCGCCGAGCGCGCCGATCCCCTCCCGGGCCCGCTGGAGGTGGTCCCGGGCCTGGTCGAGTTCGCCGAGCTTGCGGTGGCACTCCGCCAGGTTCAGATGCAGCGACGGGTACAGCCCGGCGACCGACATCGGCACCCCGGCCTGTGCGACCCGGGCATCGGTGAGCAGGTCGGCCGCCGCGAGCGCCCGCCGGTCCCAGGCAAGCTCCTGACGTGCGTCGTCCTGCACGTCGGCCATCGCGTGGGCGAGGACGCAGACGTGCAGGGGGTCGCCCTGTTCCCCGCCGATCTCGTCCCAGATCCGGGCGAACAGGTCGCGGGCGTCCTCCCGTCGGCCGTGCTGGTGGTGCATCTGCACGCCGTCGTTGATCCGGGTCAGCGTCGCGTCGAACACCATCGCCTGCTTTCTGGGGTCGGCTGCGGTGGCCTGATCGTACGCCGACAGCGGCCTCCTGAACCCGCGCGCACATAACTGTCATTATGGTGCGGTGTCGATTCGTCCTGTTTGACCACATGATTTATCGGATTGCTGTTACCGGTAATCCGTTAAACAGATCCCCGCGTGGGCTTGCCTCGAAGGCGAGGTTTGGGAGGATCGAGGCGTGCGCGCCGCGAACCGGAGATGGGGGCACGTCGCCCTGACCACCTGCCTGCTGCTCGCAGCCGCAGGTTGTACGAGCGAGGACGATGCGGAGCGACCTGCACCGGCCGCGCCGGACCCCTCCTCTCCCGGCGCGCAGGCCGCGCCGCTGCCACCACTGCCCGAGGGCGGGCAGCGCCTGCGGTGCGCCGATTCGATCGCCACGACACCGGAACCGGGTGAGGGGTACCGCGTCGTGGCTGACACCGTGGCGGTGTCGTCGACTGTGGTGCAACCGACCGGGTCGTCCGATGACCGAGGGCCGACGCGGCTCTTCGCCAAATGGGGCCTGCTCGTACGGGCCGGAGCGGCCGTGGAGGTGCGGGTGGCGCCCGGCTGGGAGGACCGCGCCCGCATCGGGTGGGGCCCGGGCGCCGTCCCGGCGACCACTGTGCAGGTCGAGGCGTGCCCGGCCGCGAGCGCGTCGACCGCATGGTCGGTCTACACCGGCGGCACGTGGGTGGCGGGCCCGGCGTGCGTACCGCTGGTGATCAAGTCGCCCGGACGGCAGGTCGAGGTGCGACTCGCGATCGGCGCCGCGTGCGACGAGAGCACCTAGCGTACGAACGGCCTGACGACCTCGAAGGGCTTCGGGAACCGTACGGCGATGCCACTCTCCCGGCTCTTGCGGTCGAGGAACGCCCTGGCCACGGCGAACCTGTCGAAGAACCTCGGCAGCGGCCGCAGCCCGCGGTCCAGGGAGACGAAGAAGTCGTCCCAGTGGATCGGTACGATCAGGCCGGGCCGGGTCGCGTCCACCACGTGCCGCCAGTAGTCGCTCTGGAACTGCTGCGGCTGCACCCCCAGGGCGCCGATCGCGAGGTAGAGGACGTCGACGTCGAGCCCGTCGAACCGGTGCGGCACGTAGTTGGCGCTCGGGTGGATCAGCAGCGAACCGCCGGGGTGGGTGACGAGGAACGAGAAGCACCCGCCGTCGCGGTATCTGCTCGCCCTGACCGGCGGGACGAGCGGCGCCTCGATCACACCCGGGAACCTGTTGCCCGGGCTGTGGTCGCCGACGAACACGCGCACGGTGAACGCGCCGACGGGGTACTCGTCGCCGTCGGCGATGCGCGTCATCGACTGCTCGTCGAGGCCCGCGCCGCGTCCCACGTTGAGAGTGGACTCGGAGCCGAACAGACGTCCCCCGAGGTGCTTCACCACCTCGGGGGCGTCCATGACGTGGTCGTAGTGGGAGTGGGAGACGAAGAGCGCGTCGACACGAGTCACGCCGGCCCGGGAGAGCGCGGCGGTGATCCGCCCGAGGTCGGGGGCCACGCGGCCCAGCGCGACGCGCAGCAGTGAGGGCCGGCTCAGGAAACCGTCGATCAGGATTCCGGAGCTGCCGTCGGACACGTGGACGGTCGAGGTGCCGAAGAAGACGGCTTCGACAGACGCCCCGCCCGAGCCCATGCGCAGATGGTAGTGCGCCCGTCCTCGCGTCAGCTGCCGTCCGGCGCGGTGCCGCGGGTGCTGCGCAGGCTCCACACGATCGACACCGCGATCGTCACCACGATCACGCCGAGGGTGACCGGGATGGGCAGCTTGCCGACGGGCGTCTCCGAGAGGATCAACTTCACGCCGGCGAAGGCGAGCAGAACGGCCAGGCCGTAGTGCAGGTGCACGAAGCGGCGCAGCAGCCCGGCGAGGCAGAAGTAGAGGCTGCGCAGGCCGAGGATGGCGAAGGCGTTTGCGGTCCAGACGATGAACGTGCTGGTGGTGATCGCCAGGATCGCGGCGACACTGTCGACGGCGAAGATCAGGTCGGTGGCCTCCACCGCGATCAGGACCACGAACAGCAGGGTCGCGACCCGCTTCCCGTCGACCCGGGTGAAAAACCTGTCACCGTGGAAGGCCGGGTCGGTCGGAACGATCCGGCGGACCAGCCGGACGACCGGGTTACGGTCCGGCGGGGTCTGCTCGCCGTGGCGGAACGCCATCTTGTAGCCGGTGTAGACGAGGAACGCGCCGAACACGTACGCGGTCCAGAAGAACGTCTCCAGCAGCTCGGCACCGACGAAGATGAACACCAGCCGGAACACCAGGGCGCCGATGACCCCCCAGAACAGCACCTTGTGCTGGAACGCGGCGGGCACGGCGAAGGATGTGAAGATCAGCGCGAAGACGAAGACGTTGTCGATCGACAGCGCCTTCTCGATCAGGTAGCCGGCGTAGTAGGTGCCCGCCACGTCGCCGCCCTGCCAGACCCACAGGACGACGCCGAAGAGCAGGCCGGCCGCGATCCAGATACCGGACCAGACCGCTGCCTCACGGAAGTCGATGACGTGGTTGTCGCGGTGCAGGAACAGGTCCACGGCGAGCATCGCCGCGATCGCCAGCATGAGTACTGCCCAGATCCACCAGGACACGGACATACCGAAGGAGACCTCTCGCCCGGGCCGGCGGGTGCCGGCGCTGCTGGACGAAGGTCTCCCCGGGCCACTGACGGCGGTGGCTGCACCGCCGGGATCCGGATGGGCCGGGCCCGTACTGACGGCGGTGCGTGGTACGTCGGGTACTCCCCCTCGAACTACGATCCAGTATTCACGAAGTGGTGTTCGCACGTCAAGGAGTCCGGGCCGTCGCTAGGGTGACCGGATGGACGAAGACGCACGACTTCGGCACTCCACCTCGTTCGGCGCGGCGGCCACCGCGTACGCCGAACACCGCCCTGACTACGCGCGGGCCGCCCTGCGGTGGGCGCTCGACGGCGCACCCGGTGCGCGGGTTCTCGACCTCGGCGCGGGCACCGGCAAGCTCACCGTCACGCTGGCCGAGGTGAGCGACGACGTCGCGGCCGTGGAGCCGGACCCGGCGATGCTCGCCGAACTCCGCCGCACCCTGCCTGGCGTACGTGCGCTGTCCGGCAGCGCCGAGGCGATCCCGCTGCCGGACGCCTCCGTCGACGCCGTGGTCGCCGGCAACGCCATGCACTGGTTCGACATGTCCGTGGCCGGGCCGGAGATCGCCCGCGTCCTCTCCCCCGGCGGTGTCCTGGCCGGACTGTGGAACGTCGTGGACGACCGGGTCGACTGGGTCGCCGGGCTCGCGGCGGTCAGCGGCAGCGCCGCCATCGGCCCCCGGGACACGCCCGCGAGCTGGCGCGCCGCGACGGCGGCCATGCACCTGCCGAAGAGCGGCGAGGCCCGGTTCGGCTCGCCGGAGCAGGCGGAGTTCCCGCACGGGCAGCGCCGCACCGCCGATTCGCTCGTGGCGACGCTCGCCACCCGGGCCGGGATGCTCGTCATGCCGGAACGGGAACGCACCGAGACGCTCGACCGCATCCGCGCGTACCTGGCGAGCCGGCCGGAGACGGCCGACGGGGAGTTCACGCTGCCGATGCTCACCTGCGTACTGCGGGTTCGGCGCAGGTGAACGGTGGCGACGTCCGCGCCGCCGCTGACGCGATGACCGCCGTGCTGCGGCCCGCCGCCGACCGGGACTGGACGGTACGCGCGGGCGACCTGGACTGGTCCTGCTGGACCACGGCCGCGCACATCGCGCACGACCTGGTCGCGTACGCCGGTCAGGTGTCCGGCCGGCCCGACGGCGGCTACCTCCCGTTCGACCTGCGGGTACGCGCCGACGCCGCGCCCGCCGAGGTGCTCACCGTCGCGGCGGCCGCGGCCGGGATGCTCGCCGCCACCATCGACGAGGCGAGCCCGGACGACCGGGCATGGCACTTCGGCCCGTGCGATCCGGCTGGGTTCGCCGCGATGGGCGTGGCCGAGATCCTGCTGCACACGCACGACCTGACCCGAGGGCTCGACCTGAACTGGTCGCCGCCCGCCGGGCTGTGCGCGCGGGTGGTGCGCCGGTTGTTCCCCGACGCGCCGGACGGCGACCCGGCGCCGGTGCTGCTGTGGCTGACCGGCCGCGCGCCGCTCGGCGGCAGGCCGCGGCGGACCGCGTGGACCTGGCAGGCCGCACGTCCCTGAACGCTCTCAGCGACGCCACCAGCGCCACCGACGGCGCGGGCGGGCCGAGGTGGCGTGCTGCGGCTCCGGTGCCGCGACGACCGGCGCGGCACGTTCCCGATCAGTGCGCCAGCGGTGCACCGCCTCCTCGACGTTCACCGGGCGGACCACCACGCGCGGCCCGGTCGGGGTACGCAGCCAGGCCACCACCTCGGTGTTGAGCGCCGCCACGTACGAGCGGACGGCGTCCTCGGTGGGCAGGTCGCGCAGCTCGGCCGGAAGCTGTTCGATGCGGCGGCGCAGCTGCAGCGGTGTGGGCAGCAGCAGGTCGGACGGGATCTGTTCGCGCTCCATGAAGCTGCGGATCCACCAGCCCTCGTCGTAGGGCATGTCGCGCCCCGGAATGGGCTTGCCCGCGCCCGGCAGGTTGTCGAACTCGCCACGCTCCTGGGCCGAGCGGATCTGCGCCTCGACCGCGGCCTCCCAGCCTGTCGTCACCGCCGTCACCTCCCGTACCCACGGTAACCGCCACCGTCCGACAAGAGTCAGCGTCGCGCGGGGCCGGGCTGTTCCCGCGCGCCGGGCGGGTCCGCCGCGTAGCGTGCCACCGGGTACCGAAAGGGGTGGCGGCGTGCGCGACTGGCTCATCGGACTCGCGGTGGCGGCGGCCTGCCTGGTCGGGAGCTGGGCGGTGCTGGTGCTGCTGGCCCGGCGCCTGCCACCGGGGATCCTGCGTGATCTGGCCGCGTTCGTGCCCGACTGCGTGACAGCGGTACGACGGCTGCGCCGCGACCCGCGGGTGCCGCGCCGCGCCCGCGTCGCGATCGTGGTCGCCGGAATCTGGGTGGCCAGCCCGATCGACCTGATCCCGGAGTTCCTGCCGGTGATCGGCCCGCTCGACGACATCGTGGTGGTCGCGCTCGCGTTGCGCTACGCCGCCCGGCAGATGCCCCGGCAAGTGCTGCTCGACGCGTGGCCGGGCGAGCCAAGGCTGCTGCTGCGCCTGCTCGGCCGCTGAGACCGGGCCGCCGTCAGGGCAGGCGGCGGACGTGGCGGTGGCCGTCCCGGGGGAACGGCGCGCGGGCCGGCAGCACCTCGGTGAAGACGTACCCGCTCTTCTCCGCCACCCGGCAGGAGGCCGGGTTGTCGACCTGGTGCAGCAGCTCCAGGTGGGTCAGGCCGGCGGCGGCGAACCGGGCGAACGCCCACGCGGTGACCGCCTCGACCGCCCGTGGCGCGACGCCGCGGCCGCGTGCCGGCGCGGCCGTCCAGTAGCCGATCTCGGCGGACGGGCGTCCCGGACGGACGTCCTTGAGCACCACGCAGGCCGCCACCCGGTCCTCCTCCAGCACCGCGAACATGAACCGGTGCCCGGCCGCCCAGCCCTGGTGGCTGCGCCGCAGGAACACCTGCGCCTGCGCCGGTCCGGTCACCGGATGCCTGGTCCAGGCGCGCAGCACCGGATCCCGGTACGCCTCGATCAGCGCGTCGGCGTCACCGTCGCGCCACGGGCGCAGCAGCAGGGCGGGAGCGGTCGGGGTGGCCGGTGCGGACAGCACGATCGACATGCGGCAAGTATCACCGCCGCAGCACCGGCACCACCGCCCCCCGCCCCGGCGATCATGAGGTTGGCGGCGACAAATCGGGCACCGCCGGCAGTCAACTTCATGATCGACGCAGTGAGGGCGGGCGGGGACAGTGCGGGGCGGCGGGTGGGCGTAGGGTCCGGGAAGGCGGCAACGGGGAGGCGACGTGGTCACTGTCGGCGCGGTCATGGGAATCGCCCTGGTGGCGCTTGGTCTGGTGCTCACGCCCGGGCCGAACATGGTCTACCTGGTGTCCCGGTCGGTGACGCAGGGGCGGCGGGCCGGGCTGGTGTCGCTGCTCGGCGTGGCGGTCGGCTTCCTGGTCTACCTGGCCGCCGCGGTGGCCGGCATCGCCACCGTGTTCGTGCTGGTCCCGCCGCTGTACACGGCGGTGAAGCTGGCCGGCGCGGCGTACCTGCTGTGGCTGGCCTGGCGGACGATGCGCCCCGGTGGCACGTCGGCGTTCACCCCGGCGCCGCTGCCGCCGGACCGGCCCCGGCGCCTGTTCATCATGGGCCTGGTCACCAACCTGCTCAACCCGAAGATCGCCATCCTGTACGTGTCGCTGCTGCCGCAGTTCGTCGACCCGGCGCGGGGGCACGTGGCGGTGCAGAGTCTGCTGCTCGGCCTGACCCAGATCGCCGTGGCGCTGACCGTGAACGCGCTCATCGTGCTGAGCGCCGGCTCGGTGTCGGCGTTCCTCACCCGCCGTCCGGGCTGGGCGCGCGTGCAGCGGTGGGTGATGGGCACGGTGCTGGCGGCGCTCGCGGTGCGGATCGCCGCCGACCGCTCCCGCGCCGCCGTCGCCACCCCCTGACCCGGGGTACGCGCGTCAGCGCCCGCCGCAGTCCCACCGCCGGAGCGCGTCACGGGATCTCCTCGCGTACCACCGCCACGCCACCGGGCGCCACCGTCAACTCGCCGTCGACGGTCGCGCCGGTCAGCAGCTCGAACCCGGCAGTCGGCACCCGCTGCGGCCGGTCGGTGTGGTTGAGCAGGTAGAGCAGGCCGTCGTGGCGGCGTACCGCCTCGACGCCCTCGGGCGCGCCGGAACAGGCCGGGGTCACACCGGCGAGCCCTGCTGCCTTGGTGAGCAGCCGCCGGTAGGTGTCGTCGTCGGGGCGGGTGGAGACGTACCAGGCGTACGCGTCACCGACCCGGTGCCGGGTGATCGCGGGCCGCCCGTCCAGCACTCCCCCGGCGTACGCGCGCACCGTCTCCGCGCCGGCCGGGTGCACCGTCTCCGACCAGATCCGGCCGGTCCCGCCCCCGCTCAGCGGCACGTGATCGTCGTCGGCGAGCGGGTGGAACTCCTCCACCCGCACCCCGAGCAGATCCCGGTACGCGCCCGGGTAGCCGCCGAGGCGTACCCGGGCGTGCTCGTCGGCGACGCCGCTGAGCCAGGTCACCAGCAGGTGCCCACCGTCGTGAACGTGCCGGCGTACCCAGTCGACTGTGGCGTCCGAGGCCAGGTAGAGGGCGGGTAGCACGAGCAGCCGGCAACCGTCGAGCGGGGTGCCGGGCGGCACCACGTCGGCGGTGACGCCCGCGTGCCACAGGGCCCGGTGCGCGGCGGCGGCCTCGCCGGGGTGGTCGAGTGCGTCGCGGGGCATCCCCGGGTGCCGCAGCGCCCAGCCGCTCGCCGCGTCGTACGCGATGGCCACCGCCGCCCGGACGCGGCCCGCCACGGTTCCGGCGAGGCGGCCCAGCGCGGCGCCCAGGTCGGCGGCCTCGCGGAACACGCGGGTATCCGCCCCGGCGTGCGACACCACAGCCGAGTGGAAGCGTTCCGCCCCGCCGGCCGGGGCCCGCCACTGGAAGAACATCACCCCGGCGGAACCGCGTGCCACGTGGGCGAGGCTGTGCCGGGTCATCCGGCCGGGTTCCTTGGTGTGCATCCGCCCGGCGGTGTGGATCTGGTTGGGCGCGCTCTCCATCAGCAGCCACGGCACCGGACGGCCGGCACCGTGACGGGCCCAGCCGCGGGCCACGTCGGCGGCGAACGCGGTCTGCTCCTCGGCGCCCATGCCGGTCGCGGACGGGTAGTGGTCGATCGCGACCAGGTCGACCTCGCGCGCCCAGCGGGCGTGGTCGACCGGCACCCAGTCGCCGAGCACGTAGTTGGTGGTGACAGGCACCGCCGGGTTGGCCACGCGGAGCAGGTCACGCTGCTCGATGTACGCGGACAGCAACGTGTCGGACCAGAAGCGGCGGAAGTCGAGCAGCTGGCCGGGGTTGGCGAGGTACTGGGTGGCGCGGGGTGTGCCGACCTGAGCCCAGTCGGAGTAGTGCTGGCTCCAGAAGCTGGTGACCCAGGCGTCGTTCAGCGCGTCGAGGTCGCCGTAGCGAGTGGTGAGCCAGCGGCGGAACGCCGCCTCGATGTGCGGGCAGTGGCAGGTGGTGCCGTACTCGTTGTGCACATGCCACAGCGCGAGCGCCGGGTGGTGCGCGTAGCGGGCGGCCAGCACCTCGGCGATGCTGCGGGCGGCGTGCCGGTACGCGGGCGCGGCGGCGCAGTAGGTGTCCCGGCTGCCGTGGGTCAGGCGGACGCCGTCGGCGGTGACCGGCAGCGCGTCCGGGTGGCGCAGCGAGAACCAGGGTGGCGGCGACGCGGTGGGGGTGGCCAGGGCGGCCCGGATGCCGGCCGCGTGCAGCAGGTCCAGGACGTCGTCGAGCCAGCCGAGCGTGTAGCGGCCGGGTTCGGGTTCCAGCCGGGACCAGGCGAACACGCCGACGGTGACCAGGTCGACCCCGGCCGCGCGCATCAGGGCGACGTCCTCGCGCCACACCTCGGGCGGCCACTGTTCCGGGTTCCAGTCCCCGCCGTAGCAGAGCCGGCCGTCGTCCCACGGCGTTTTAGTTGGCATCCCGGCCAAAATAGGAACAGGTGAGAAGGAAAGTCAATGCCGTCGATCATTGACAGTTAGTTGGGCTTCCAAAGAAACTGGCGGGACCGCCCGTGGACGCCGCGAGGAGACGCCCATGCCGTACCGCCCGCCGCTGGTCCCGTACGAGACGTTCGTGGCCGACCCGCCCGACCTGCCGGTCCGCGCCCCCGGCGAGGAGGGCGCCGACGACGTGCTGCGGGCCGAGGTCGCCGCGACCGACGCGCACGGCGTCACGCTCACCGCGACCTGCGCGTCCGGCCGCACGCTGGTCGCGCGCGTCGAGGCCGCCGGAGACGGGATCATCCGGGTACGCCTCGCCGACGACCTCTCCGTCCGCAGCCGGTCCGCGGCCGCGCTGACGCTGGTCCACCCGCAGCCGCACCCGGCGACGGTGACCGTGGCCGACGGGCACGTCCGGGTGGGCGCCGGCGGCGTGGTCGCCGAGGTGCGCCTGGACCCGTGGGGGCTGCGCTTCCTCGCCTCCGACGGGCGGCTGCTGCTGGCCTCCGACGGTGGTACGCGGGACATCAGCGGCCGCCGCCGCACGCTGCCGCTCGGCCGCTCCACAGTCGACGGCGAGCCGGTCGCCTGGCACGAGAGCTTCGTGGCACCCGGCGACGAACGGTTCGTCGGCTTCGGCGAGAAGTTCACGCCGCTGGACAAGCGCGGCCAGCGACCGCTGATGTGGAACTTCGACGCCTTCGGCGGCGAGTCCGACCGCTCGCACAAGAACGTGCCGTTCTACCTGTCCGACCGCGGCTACGGCGTCCTCGTCGACAGCGGGCTGCCGGTGCAGTTCGACGTGTGCGCGAGCACCCACAGCAGCGTGCAGATCCTCGTCCCGGACGACCTGCTCGACTACTACGTGCTGGCCGGGCCCACCCCGGAGCGGGTGCTCGACCGGCTCGACTCGCTGACCGGGCGGCCGTACCTGCCGCCGCGGTGGGCGTTCGGCGCGTGGATCTCGTCCGGCTTCTTCCCGGACAGCCAGCAGCGGGTGCTGGAGCGGGCCCGGCGCCTCCGCGAGCGGGACGTCCCCTGCGACGTGCTGCACCTGGACTGCTACTGGCAGGTCGCCGGGCACTGGTCGGACCTGCGCTGGGACGCCGACGCCTTCCCCGACCCGGACGGCATGCTCAAGGACCTCACCGAGCAGGGCTTCCGGGTGTGCCTGTGGATGAACCCGTACCTGATGACCGGCAGCCCGCTCTACGCCGAGGCCGAGGCCGCCGGGTACTTCCTGCGCCATCCCGACGGCGGCACGTACGTCGCCGACACCTGGCACGGCAGCTACCCGGCTGGCGCCGTCGTGGACCTCACGAACCCGGCCGCGGTGCGCTGGTTCCAGGGCCTGCTGCGGCCACTGCTGGCGCAGGGCGTCGCGGTGTTCAAGACCGACTTCGCCGAGGGCGTACCCGCCGACGCGGTCGCCCACAACGGCATGACCGGTGTGGAACTGCACAACGTCTACGCGCTGCTGTTCAACGACGCGGTCGCCGACGTCACCGAGGAGGTGGCCGGGCACCGTACCGTGTGGGCGCGCTCGTCGTACCTGGGCGGGCAGCGGCACAGCGCCCAGTGGAGCGGCGACGTCAACGCCACCTGGCCCGGCATGGCCAGCACGCTGCGCGGCGGCCTGTCCCACGGGCTGTCCGGCGTGCCGTTCTGGAGCCACGACACCGGCGGCTTCCACGGCACCCCCGAACCGGACCTGTACGTGCGCTGGACCCAGTTCGGCGCGCTCTCCCCGCTGGTACGGCTGCACGGCACCACCAGCCGCCTGCCGTGGGAGTTCCCGCCCGAGGCGGAACGGCACGCGGTGGATGCGCTGCGGCTGCGCTACCGGCTGCTGCCGTACCTCTGGTCGGCGGCGGTGGCGAGCGCCCGCACCGGCGGCCCGATGCTGCGGGCGCTGCTCGTCGACACCCCGGACGACCCGGCCGCCTGGACCGCCGACCTCCAGTACCGCCTCGGCCCCGACCTGCTGGTGGCGCCGGTGCTCGACCCGTCCGGCGAACGCGCCGTGTACCTGCCGGCGGGCGACGACTGGCTGGACGCGTACACCGGGCAGCGGCACCCCGGCGGCCAGCACCTGCGGGTGCGCGTACCCATCGACCGGCTGCCGCTGTACGTGCGGCACGGCGCGCTGATCCCCACGGTGGCGCCCGCGGCGACGGTCGGTACCGGCCCGTTCCGGGACGTCACGCTGGTGGCCTGGGGCGGCGGCGACGGCGTGGGCGTGGTGCGGGACCCCGACGGCGACACCACGATCACCGCCGCACGCGACGGGGACACGCTGCGTGTACGCGTGGACGGGCCGCTGGACGTGCGGCGGGTCAGCGTGGTCGGGGAGGATCCGCCGCGCCGGGTGGTGCTCGGCGGCGAGCCGGTCCCGGTGACGCCGTTCGCGCCGTGGTTCGGCGGCGGAGACCGGCCGGCCGGAATCTCGCCCATTTAGTTTAAGCTGTAGCCGAACTCGGGCCGGGCGCAGGAGGCGGGCAGTACGTGATCAGCATCGACCGGCCGACGGCCGATCTCGGCGACGTGCGGGTGACCAACCGGGCCGCGGTGCTCCGGCACGTCCGCCGGCACGCCCCCTGCTCCCGGGCCGACGTCGCCGCGCGCACCGGGCTGAACAAGGCCACCGTCTCCAGCCTGGTCGCCGAACTGATCGAGCACGGTCTGCTGCGCGAGACCGGGCTGACCGAGAACCGGGTCGGCCGCCCGGCCACCATGCTCGTGCTCGACGGCTCCCGCTACGCCGGGCTCGGCCTGCGCGTCGGCGCGGACGAACTGGTGGCGGTCGCCGCCGGGCTGGGCGGCGACCCGGTGCTCACCTGGCGGCGCGCGTTCCCCGCCGCCACCGCCGGTCCGGAGGAGACGGTGAAGGCGCTCGCCGCCCTGGTCCGGCGGGCCGTCACCCGCATCGGCGCCGACCGCACCGTGCTCGGCCTGACCGTTGCCGTACCAGGGCTGGTCGATCCGGACGGCGACGTGCCGGCCGCCCCGGCGCTGGGCTGGCGCGGTGTGCCGCTTGCCGCGTCGGTGCGCCGCGCGCTGCGCGACAGGGGCTTCCCCGTCACCGTCGACACCGAGGCCAACCTCGCCGTGCTGGCCGAGCGGCGGCACGGCCCGTACGCCGCCACCACCGACCTGGTGCACCTCACCGGCGGCCCGACGATCGGCGCGGGCCTGATCAGCGGCGGCCGGCTGCTGCGCGGCGGCCGCGGCTTCGCCGGCGACATCGGGCACCTGCCGCTGGCCGCCGACGGCCCGCCCTGCGACTGCGGGCGGCGCGGCTGCCTCACCGCGCTCCTCGGCGTGGACGCGGTGATCGGCCGGCTGCTGCCGGACGCCGGGCCGGTCACCGACCACCTGCCGGAGATCGAGCGGATCCAGGCCGTGGCCCGCGCCGGGGACGAGCCGGTACGGACCGGGCTCACCGAGATCGGCCGGCTGCTCGGGCAGGCGGTGTCGGTGCTGTCCGGGCTGCTCGACCCGGAGGTGGTGGTGGTCGGCGGCCACCTGGCGGCGCTCGCGCCGTGGCTGCTGCCGGCCGCCCACGCCGAACTCGCCGCCCGCACACCCGTCCCGCCCGGCGTACGGCTGGAGGTCAGCACGCTCGGGTCCGCGGCCGGCGCGCTGGGTGGGGCCACCGCCGCGCTGGCCACCGTGGAGGCGGGACGCCTGCCCGCCGGATAACCCCTTGACCGCACCCGCCGGAAGGTGTCAACCTCGGTAGCGCCGCGTTCCGGGACCGGGCAACCTGCGAAGCGGCGTATTTTTCGGCGATTGTCGAAGCGCTTCACCACCGCTCCGGGCCGACACCGCCGACCCCCACCACCACCCCTTTCTCGCGTACGCGCCGCCGCATCACCGGCTCGTTCGTCGAAGCGCTTCGACGAAGGAGCGGCGGCCCGAACGCCGACCGGAGGCGCCCACCATGACCGACCTCGTCCCCCACCGTCTCGACGACCTGCTGGCCCGGCTCACGCTGCCGGAGAAGCTCGGCCTGCTGCACCAGTGGCAGGCGCCGGTGCCCCGGCTCGGCCTGCGCGCGTTCCGCACCGGCACCGAGGCGCTGCACGGCGTCGCGTGGCTCGGCACCGCCACCGTCTTCCCGCAGGCGATCGGCCTCGCCGCGAGCTGGAACCCGGACCTGATCCGGGCGGTCGGGTCCGCCGTCGGCGACGAGGTGCGGGTCAAGCACCGGGCCGACCCGGACCGCGTCGGCCTCAACGTGTGGGCGCCGGTGGTCAACCCGCTGCGCGACCCCCGGTGGGGGCGCAACGAGGAGGGCTGGTCCGAGGACCCGTGGCTGACCGGCCGGCTCGCCACCGCGTACGCGCTGGGGTTGCGCGGCGACCACCCGATCCGGCTGCGGACCGCGCCGACGCTCAAGCACTTCCTCGGCTACAACAACGAGACCGACCGGGCCACCACCTCCAGCGACCTGCCGCCGCGGGTGCTGCACGAGTACGAGCTGCCCGCGTTCCGCGCTCCCCTGGCGGCGGGCGCGGCGGTGGCGGTGATGGCGTCGTACAACCTGGTCGACGGCGTACCGGCGCACCTGAGCCCACTGATCGAGGGTGAGCTGCGCGGCTACGCCGACGACGAGATCATGGTGGTCGGTGACGCCGGGGCGGTCGGCAACATCGCCGGCGTGCAGGAGTACCTGCCCGACCACGTGGCCGGCTTCGCCGCTGCGCTGCGCGCCGGCATCGACAGTTTCACCGAGGACGACGAGGACAGCGCCCCCACAGTGGAGCGTCTCACCGAGGCGCTGGCGCGCGGGCTGATCGAGCCCTCCCACGTGGACCGGGCGGTGCGGCGGATCCTGTCCGTCCGGTCGCGGCTGGGCGACCTGGCCCCGGACCCGCACGACGACGTGCCGCCGGACACGCTCGACAGCCTCGCCCACCGGGAACTCGCCCGCGAGGCCGCCCGCCAGTCGGTGGTGCTGCTGCGCAACGACGGCCTGCTGCCGCTGCGCCCCGGCACCCGGGTCGCCGTGCTCGGCCCGCTCGCCGACACCGTGCTCACCGACTGGTACAGCGGCACCCCGCCGTACGCGATCAGCCCGTACGGCGGGCTGCTCGGGCGGCTGCCCGCTGTGACCACCCACCCCGGCACCGACCGGATCACCCTGCACGTCGGCGACCGGGCGGTACGCCAGGGCGACGAGGGCCCGCTGGCGCTCGGCGACAGCCCGGCCGAGTTCGACGTGGTCGACTGGGGGCAGGACGTGGTGGCGCTGCGCGCCGTGGACACCGGCCGCTACGTCGGCGCCGACGACACCGGAGCGCTCGTCGCCGACCGCGACGGACCCGGCGGCTGGGTGGTCCGCGAGACGTTCCGCCTGCACCACCGGCCCGACGGCACCGCGCTGCTGCACCACCTCTCCACCGGCCGGCACGTCGGCGTCGCACCGGACGGACGGCTGAACGTCGCCACCGGCGACCCGGCCGTGTTCACCGTGACGCTGCTCGTCGACGGAGCTGCCGCTGCCGCCGCGCTCGCCGCCGCCGCCGACGTGGCGGTGGTGGTGCTCGGCAACCACCCGATGGTCAACGGCCGGGAGACCGAGGACCGCGCCGACCTGGCGCTGCCCACCGGCCAGGCCGAACTGCTGCGGGCCGTGCACGCCGCGAACCCGCGTACCGTGCTGGCGCTGACCAGCAGCTACCCGTACGCGGCGGGCTGGGCACAGGAACACGTGCCGGCGGTGCTGTGGAGCGCCCACGGTGGACAGGAACACGGCAACGGGCTCGCCGACGTGCTGCTCGGGGCGGCCGACCCGGGCGGGCGGCTCACCCAGACCTGGTACGCCGACGCCGCCGAACTGCCCGACCTGCTCGACTACGACGTCATCGGCGCCGACGCCACCTACCTGTACCACCGGGGTGAGCCGCTGTACCCGTTCGGGCACGGGCTCAGCTACGCCACGTTCGACTACGCTGACCTCCGGTTGAGCACCACCACGGCGCGTGCCGGCGAGGAGGTGGAGGTGAGCGTCGAGGTCACCAACACGGGCCGCCGCCCGGGCACCGAGGTCGTGCAGCTCTACACCCGGCAGCGGCACTCCCGGGTCAAGCAGCCGCTGCGGCAGTTGCGCGACTTCGCCCGCGTCACGCTCGACCCGGGCTGCGCCGCCCGGGTGACGCTGCGGCTGCGTACCGCCGATCTGGCCTGGTGGGACGAGACCCGCGCCGCGATGGTGGTGGAGGACGCCGTCCACTCCGTGCTCGTCGGCCGGTCCGCGCGCGACATCCGGCTGGCCGGCACGCTGACCGTCACCGGCGGCGACGCCACGGCCGAGCCGGCGGACTCCCGCATCGGAGCGGCCCGGTGAGCGGGCGCACCCCGGGTGAGCAGGTCACCATCGCCGACGTGGCCCGGCACGCCGGGGTGGCCGCCAGCACCGTGTCGTACGTGCTCAGCGGCAAACGCACCATCTCGGCCACCACCCGCGGCCGGGTGCTCGCCAGTGTCCGCGCGCTGGGCTACCACCCGCACGCCGGGGCCCGCGCGCTGGCCAGCCGTAAGGCGAACGTGATCGCGCTGGTGCTGCCGCTGCGTACCGGCATGCAGGTGCCGGTGGTGATGCGTTTCGCCACCGCAGTGGTCACCACCGCCCGCAGCTACGACCACGACGTGCTGCTGGTCACCGCCGACGAGGGACCGGCCGGGCTGCACCGCATCGCCGGCAGCGCACTCGTCGACGGCGTGCTGCTGATGGACGTGGAGCTGGAGGACTCCCGGGTGCCGCTGCTGCGGGACCTGGCGCTGCCGGGTGTCCTGATCGGGCACCCCGCCGACAGCACCGGACTGGCCTGTGTGGACCTCGACTTCCGGCGCGCCGGTGAGCTGTGCGTGGAGCACCTGGCCGCCGCCGGGCACCGGCGGGTCGCGCTGCTCGGCGCGCCCGCCGCGGTCTACGACCGGGGCACCGGGTTCGCCCACCGCACCCGCGCCGGGGTACGCGCCGCCGCCGAGCGGCTCGGCGTCGACGCGGTGACCCGGCCCTGCGAGGAGGGACCGGCCGCGGTACGCCACGACCTGGAGGCGCTGCTCGCCGACCACCCGGACGTCACCGGGCTGGTGGTGCAGAACGAGTCGGCGGTCGGGCCGGTGCTCGCCACGCTGCCGCTGCTGGGCCGCCGGGTGCCCCGCGACGTGTCGGTGGTCGCGATCTGCCCGGACGAGCTGGCCGAACAATCGGGACTCACCTGCGTACCGGTGCCCGCCGAGGAGGTCGGCAAGCAGGCGGTGGCGCTGCTGATGCGGCGGTTGAGCGGCGAGGGAGTGCCGGAGGTGACGTTGCTGGAGCCGCACCTCACCGTGCGAGACACCAGCGCCGCCCGGTGACGGCGCACCGCATCCACGACACCGCACCGGCAGGCGACTGGACGGACGCGTTCCTCACCGGCAACGGCGAGCTGGGACTCATGGTCCACGGGCGGCCGCACGCGGAACGGATCGTGGTGAACCACCACCGGCTCGTCCTGCCCAACGGCACCCGGAACGCCCGCGCGCCCGAGCTGGCCGACCGGATGCCGCACATCCGCGCGCTGGTGCTCGCCGGGCGCCGGGCCGAGGCCGCCCGGCTGCTCACCGGCGGCCGGGAACTGAAGTGGACCCAGTCGTTCCACCCCGGGTACGCGCTCACGGTCGACGCGCCGCCCGGACCGGTATGCGACTACCGGCGCGACACCGACTTCACCAACGGCGAGGTGACCGTCGAGTGGTCGGGCGGGCGGCGGCGCTGCTTCGCCTCCCGCGCCGACGGCGTCGCGGTGCTGCACCTCGACCAGGGCGACTGCGTGGTGGGGGCGACCGGTGAGCTGCCCGGCAAGCCGGCCGACGTGGTCTACGAGCACGCCGCGTACCGCCGCGACGGGTTGGTGTTCCTGCGCGTACGCGCACGCTACCCGGACGCCGGCGGCGCGTGGGGGTTCGAGGGGCTGACCCTGCTGCGCGGCGACGTGACCGTCGACGGCGACCGGGTGCGGGTACGCGGACCGGCGCTGCTCACCACGCTCGTCGACCGGCCCGACGCGCCGCCCTGGCGGACCCGGGCCTCGGAGCGGCGGCTCGCCGCGGTGGCCGCCGACTACGGCACGCTGCTGGCCCGGCACGTACCTCGCCATCGTGGTCCGTACACCCGGGTCGGCCTGGACCTCGGCGTGCCCGCCGCCGACCGGGCGTTACCAGTCGGTGAGCTGCTGGCCAGGCAGGCCGCAACGCCGGACCGGCTGGACCCGGCGCTGCTGGAACGGCTGTTCCATGCCGGCCGGTACCTGCTGTTCAGCGCCAGCGGGGTGCTGCCGCCCCGGCTGACCGGGCTGTGGCTGGGCTCCTGGGACGCGGCGTGGGCCGGTGACTTCACCACCGACGCGAACCTGAACCTCCAACTGGCAGGCGCGAACGTGGGCGCGCTGCCGGAGGTGACAGCGGCGCACGCCCGGCTGGTCGCCGCCCAGGTGGACCACTGGCGTGCCAACGCCCGCGTGGTGTACGGGGCACGCGGGCTGCTGGCGCCCAGCCGCACCGACGGCGAGCACGGGCACCTGTTCCACGTCCACCCCGACTGGCCGTTCACCGCGTGGCTGGCCGGCGCGGACTGGCTGCTGCACCCGCTGCACGAACACCACCTGGTCACCGGTGAGCCGCTGGGCGAGGTGGCCGGCTGGCTGGCCGAGGTGGCGGACTTCTTCGCCGACGTGCTGACCGCAGTGGACGGCCGGCCGGCGCTGGTGCCGTCGTACTCGCCGGAGACCGGCCCGTACGACGGCACTCGCCGGATCGCGCCGGTCGCGGTGAACGCCACGATGGACGTCGCGGCGGCCCGGCACGCGCTGCGGCTGGCCGCCGAGGTGACAGGCGACGACAGGTGGGCCGGGGTGCGACCGCCGGACTACCTGGTGGACGGGCGCGGCGCGCTCGCCGAGTGGGCGTGGCCCGGCAGCACCGGCGACGAGGACCACCGGCACGTCAGCCACCTGTATCCGGTGTGGCCGCTGCACGAGATCGACAGGGACGACACCCCGGAGCTGGCCGTCGCCGCCCACCGGGCACTGACGCTGCGCGGCGACGAGAACCGGTCCGCGCACGGCAGCCTGCACCGGGCGCTGGCGGCGGCACGGCTGCGTGACGGCGACCTGGTCGCGGCGAACCTGCGCAAGATCGTCGGCGCGGACATGTTCTTCCGGTCGCTGATGAGCGCGCACAACCCGGGCCGGACCACGTACAACGCCGACGCCGCGCACGCGCTGCCGGCGGTGCTGATCGAGTCGCTGGTGCAGTCGCGCCCGGGAACGCTGCGGCTGCTGCCGGCGCCGCTGCCGGATCTGCCCGCCGGGACGCTGCGCGGCATCACCTGCCGGGGCCGGGTCACCGTCGAGGAGCTGACCTGGGCGCCGGGCCGGATCCGGGCGCGGCTGGTGTCGCCGGTGGCGCAGCGCGTGGTGGTGCACGCGCCCGGCGGCCACTGTGCGGTGGATCTGGCCCCGGACCGGCCGTACGAGGTGCTGTTCGCCTAGAGGTTGTCGGGCTGGTGCAGCGCCGGGTGGCTCTCGCCCGGCGCGGCGTACCAGGGCGGGGCGTCGTCGGTCAGCGCGGTGCCGATCCGCAGCCGTGCCCAGTCGTCCAGGTCGGGCAGTGCGTCCGGGGCGAACCAGGCCACCGCCAGCGACTCGTCGCCGTCGGCGGTCGGCGCGCCGCCGACCGCCCGGCAGCGGAACCAGATGTTCAGGTATTCGCAGGCGTCGCCGTTGGGGTAGACCACCGGGTGGGTGGCGACGCCGGCGAGCCGGTCGATCGCCACCTTGACGCCGGTCTCCTCGTGGACCTCGCGCACCAGCGCGTCGGCCGGCTGCTCGCCCGGGTCGACGGTGCCCGCCGGCACGGACCAGCGGCCGTTGTCGCCCCGGCGGGCCAGCAGCACCCGTCCCGCGTCGTCGGTGACCACGCCGCTGACGCCGTACAGCATGAGCAGGTCGTGGCCGACGTGGCGGCGCAGCCGGGCGATGTAGGGCGAGACGGCCATGCCGAGCAGGCTACCGGCGGTCCTGCCGGTGCCGCCGGACCATGCCCTCGGCCAGCGCCGCACCGTCCAGGTCACCGGCGGCCAGCCGGGTGGCGACGGTACGGCGCACCATCCGGTCCGCGAGGGCCGGAGCGTGGCGGGCCAGCGCCAGTTCGATCCGGCCGCGCCGGGTGGTGGCCACGTCCCGTGGCGCGCGCCGGGCGGTGGCGGCGCGCAGGATCGCCGCCACCACCCCCTCGACCGGCTCCGGGCGGGACACCCCGCTCAGCGACAGTCCGGCCGCCACCGTGCTGTCGTGGATCGGGGAGGCGACCATGCTCGGGTAGACGACGCTGACGCCGACGTGGGTGCCTACCTCGTGGCGCAACGCGTCGGCGTACGCGACGAGCGCCCGCTTGCTGACGCCGTACGCGGCTGCGAGGGGCAGCGGCAGCACCGCCATCCGGCTGGCCACGAAGATCACCCGGCCGCGGGCCGCCTCCAGGGCGGGCATCGCGGCGGCGGTGGTGCGCCAGGAGGCGAGCAGGTTCACCTCGATCTGGCGGCGTACCACCTCGTCCGGCGGCAGCTCGGCGGGCGCGGGCCCGCCCACCCCGGCGTTGTTGATCAGCAGGTCCAGCCCGCCGAGCCGGTCGACCGCTGCAGCCACCGCCGGTGGCGTCGCGGCCGGGTCGGTCAGGTCGACGCCGAGCACCGGCGGCGTGGCGTCGAGGTCGGCGTGCAGGTCCAGCCCGACCACCTGCGCGCCGGCGGCGGTCAGCGCCGCGCCCAGGTGCTGCCCGAACGTGCCCCGGGCGCCGGTGACCAGCACCCGCCGTCCGGCCAGCCCGCTGCCACGGACCGACGCGTCCACTCCGGCCCGCCCCTTGCCTGCCGCGCTCATCGTCCCGCTCCCGCGCGGCGCCGACCGGCGGCCAGTTCGCGGCCCAGCTCGGCCAGGTAGACGTCGAAGTCGACGCGCATGTGCGGGCGGCGCTGCCCCCACCGGGCGGTGGCGGCGCGCAGCTCGTCGCGGCAGGCGGCGGCCTGCCGGGCCGGGTCCGGTGGCGCCCAGGTGCCGGCCAGGCGCGCGGCCACCAGCCGGGCCTGCGCCTCGACCAGGGGGAACGCCGCGCCGGTGGACTGCATGAGCCCGACGAACGCCAGGCCAGGGGCGTCCAGGTGGAACACGTGCCGGTACAGCGGCAGCCGGTCGGCGCCGTCGCCGAGCAGCGCCGGGTCGAGGAACGGCATCTCGACCCGGTAGCCGGTGCACCAGACGACCAGGTCGACGTCGTCGTGGCGGCCGTCGGTGAACTCGACCCGGTCGCCGTCGAAGCGGGCGATGCCGGGCCGGGCCTGGATGTCGCCGTGGGTGAGCCGGGACAGCAGCGCGTCGGACAGCGTCGGGTGGTCCTGGAGGAAGCCGTGCGCCGGTGCTGGTAGCCCGTACCGGGTGGGCGGCCCGACCGCTGTGGTGATCATGGTCTGGCTGATCCGCTGGCGCAGCCGCCACGGCAGCCGGCGGGCCAGCGCGCCGTTGAGCGTGTCCGACGGGCGGCCGAGCAGGTACTTGGGTACCACCCAGACGCCGCGGCGCAGCGACAGCAGCGTCCGCGCGGCGGCGTACGAGGCGTCGACGGCGATGTCCATGGCGGAGTTGCCGCCGCCGACCACGAGGACACGGCGGCCGGCGAGCTGTTCCGGGCCGCGGTAGTCGTGGCTGTGCATCTGCTCGGCGGTGCACTCGCCCGGGTACGGCTCGGGCCGCTTCGGCACCCGGTTGTGCCCGTTGGCGACCACCACCGCCTCGACGTCGACAGCGACCGGGCCGTCCGGTCCGGTGGCCCGCACCCGCCAGCCGTCGCCGGTGCGGGTGACCCGGTCGACGGTGTGCCGCAGCCGTACCGCCTCGCGCAGCCCGAACCGGTCGGCGTAGTCGCCGAGGTAGCCCGCGATCCGGGTGTGGTCGGGGTAGTCCGGCCAGTCGGCGGGCATCGGGTGGTCGGCGAACTCGGTGCGTCCCCTGCTGGTGTTCAGGTGCAGCGTGCGGTACGCGGGCGAGCCGGGTGCGCCGTACACCCAGAGGCCGCCGAGCGTGTCGGCCGTCTCGAACGCGACGGCCGGGACACCGGCGTCGGCGAGCGCCTTGAGTGTGGCCAGGCCGGCGGCTCCGGCGCCGACGACAGCGACCCTGGGTGCGGCCATGCCCGCCTCCTTAATCCAACGACCGATGGATAATCCCCGGAGCGCGGGCCGGCGTCAAGGGCGGGTGCCTCCCGCGCCGCCGGCGTACAGCGCGTCGAGGAACCGGTGCACGAACGCCCGGAACTCCCGCCGCTCCCGCGCATCCGAGCCGGTCCCGGCGGCGAGCGCCACCACGTGCCCGTGCACCGCCCAGACCAGGGAACGCACCGTCACGTGCGGGGTCGGTTCGGTCAGGGCGCCCGCTCCGGACGCCGCCACCAGCAGCTCCTCGACCAGCCCGTACAGCGGGGCGGCGTAGCGGCGGTCCAGTTCGCCGTGCCGCTGCGGCTCCAGCCAGCGGCGCAGCCACAGCGCTGTCGTCTCCGGCCGGTCCTCCAGGAAGTCGACGAACACGTCCAGCAGGTCGTGCAGCGCGCGCAGCGCGTCCTGCGGGCCCGCCGCCAGGGCCGCCCGGGCGCGTTCCCCCGCCGCCTCGACGACCTGCCGCTCGGCGCTGAACACCCGGGCGAAGCAGGCGTCGTAGAGCTGCGCCTTGGTGCCGGTGTGGTGCACGACGGTGGCCGCGTCCACGCCCGCGGCGGCGGCGACGTCGCGGACGCTCACCGCGTCGAAGCCCCGCTCGGCGAACAACGCGGTGGCGGCGGCGAGCACCAGGTCACGGGTCGGCCGCTGGTCGTCGCGGCGGGGCCGACCGGGCCGGCGGCGGGGCATGGTCATCCGGCCATTGTTCCCCCTACAATCCAGCAACCGTTGGATTGGGGACGGCGTGCCCCGAGGACAGGAGACCGCCATGACCGGGCTGGATCAGCGCTCCGACGCGGTCACCCTGCCGCGCGGCCCGCTCGTCGGGTTCGCCACCGGCTCGCTCGGCATGGGCGTCTGGGTCACCGTGCCGGGGCTGCTGCTGCTCTACTTCCTGACCGACGTGCTGGCCGTCGCGCCGTGGCTCGCCGGGCTCACGCTGCTGCTGCCGAAGATCGCCGACGTGCTGCTGCACCCGTGGATCGGGCACCGCTGCGACGTCGAGCAGGCCCGCCGGGGCCACCGCCGCCGGCTGCTGCTGGCCGGATGTGTGCTGCCGCTGGCGTTCGCCGCGCTGTTCGCGGTGCCCGGCGGCCTCACCGGCGCCGCCGCGGCCGGCTGGGTGGCGGTGTTCTTCGTCGCCGGCAACCTACTGTTCGCCGCGTACCAGGTGCCCTACCTGGCGACCCCGGCGGACCTGCGGATCGGCTACCACGAGCGGACCCGGCTGATGGCGTTCCGGATGGTGGTGCTGACGCTCGGCATCCTGGTCTCCGGACTGCTCGCGCCGCTGCTGGCCGGCGGCGACGACGCCACACGCGACGGTTACCTGCGGATGGGCGTGGTGCTGGCGGCCGGGATGCTCGCCGCGATGCTGGTCGGCGTCGCCGGGATCGGCCGGTTGCGCCGTACCGCCGCCGACACGGCCCCGCCGCACGGCCCGGGCGGGTGGCGGGCGCTGGCGGCGAGCCTGCGGGACCGGCAGTTCCGCTGGCTGGTCGGCGCGTACCTGGCCATGTCCACCACCACCCACCTGGTGCTCGCCGGGGTGCCCTACTACGCCGAGTACGAGCTGGGCCGCCCCGGGCTCACGACGGTGCTGGTGGCCGCGTTCGTCGCACCGGCGCTGCTCGTCACGCCGGGCTGGCTGGCGGTGGCGCGGCGGATCGGCAAGCAACGCGCCCTGCTCGCCGCGCAGGCCGCGTTCGCCGCCGGGTCGCTGGTGCTGGCGATCGGCCGCCCCGCCGGGCTGCCGGTGCTGGTGGCCGCCGTGGCGGTGCTCGGGGTGGCGTTCGCCGGCATGCAACTGCTGCCATTCTCGATGCTGCCCGACGTGATCCGCGCGGCCGGCGGCACCGAGCGGGCCGGCACGTACACCGGGGTGTGGACCGCCACCGAGGCCACCGGTGCGGCGCTGGGTCCCTACGCGTACGCGCTGTGCCTCGCCGCCGGCGGGTTCGTGGCCTCGACCGCCGGGCAGAGCGTGACCCAGTCCCCGGCCGCGCTGGACGCGCTGCGCTACGGCTTCGGGTTGCTGCCCGCCGCCGTGATGGTGGTCGCGGTGCTGCTGCAACGCCGCTACACCCTCGACGGCGCGGCCCGCGCGGACGCGGCCCACTAGACTTCGCCCCCGATGGACGCCGAGCCCGCCACCGACACCCGACCCTGCGCCCACTGCGGACGCGACGTCCCGCAGCGCGTCGGCGCGGGCCGCCCGTTCCGCTACTGCCGGGACAACGACGGCGCCTGCCAGCGGGCCGCCCGCAACTCGCGGATGCGTCACCGCAACTCCCCCGGCCTGCCCGGGCAGGTGGCGCGCACCTGGGAGGCGGTGGACCGGCTCGATCAGATCGTGGAGACGCTCACCGAGGCGCTGCACGCCGAACTGTCCCCTGCCGGTGTGGAGCGGCAGCTCGCCGACCTGCGCGCGGAGACCGCCGCGCAGGTCGCCGCCGCGCACGCCGAACGCGACGAGGCCCGCCGTGAGGCCGAGGACGCGACCGCCGCGGCGGCCCGCGACCGGCAGCAGACCCAAGCCGCATACGCCGACCGCGACGCCGCCGCCGACCGCGCCGAACGGGCGCAGGCCACCGCGTCCGCCGCCGCCGAGCGGGCCGCCGCCGCGGAGGAAGCCCGCGACGCCGCGCGCGCCGAGGCGGGTGCCGCGCAGGCGCTGCGGGTGCAGGCCGAACGCGACCGCGACGCCGCCCGGCACGAATTGCGCACGGTACGCACCGAACGCGACGCCGAACGCCGCCGCGCGGCCGAGCTGACCGCCGAACGGGACGCCGCCCGGGCCGACGCCGAGCGGGCCACCCGCTCCGCCACCGAGGCCCTGGACCGGGCCGAACAGTCCCGCGCCGAGGCGCAGGCCGCCCAGGCCCGGGCCGGCGAGGCGGAACGCGCGGCCCGGGCCGCCGCCGAACGTGCCGACGCCGAGGCCGCCGCCGCGCGGCAAGCAGTCGCCGAGCGGGACCGCGCCGACGCGGCACGCGCCGACGCCGAGGCGGCACTGGAACGAGCCCACGCCGAGGCTGCCGGTTCCGTCGAGCGCGCCCGTGCCGACGTGGCCGCCGCCGTCGAGCAGGCTGCCGCCCGTACCGCCGAACGGGACGCGCTGGCCGCGGAGCTGGCCGACGCGCGGCGGGCGGCGAGCGCCGCGGAGGCCCGGGCGGCCGACCTGGCCGCGCGGACGGCGGTGATCGAGGCCGACCGGGACGCCGCGCAGCGCCGGGCCGGGCAGCTCGCCGACCAGGTCAGCGATCTGGCGACGGCGCTGGCGCGACTCGGTACGCGTACCGGCTGATGCCGCCACGGGCTGGGAACGGGGCAGCGCCACACCCGGGCCGGCGGCGAGGATCGGGGCATGGGAAAGACGTACGAGCGCATCGACGGCCGGCTGCGGGACTTCATCGAGGCGCAGCCGATGTTCTTCGTGGCCACCGCCCCGCTGTCCGGTGACGGCACCGTCAACCTGTCCCCGAAGGGGCTGCGCGGCTGCTTCGCGGTGCTCGACGAGCACACCGTGGCGTACCTCGACTTCGCCGGCAGCAACGCCGAGACCATCGCCCACCTGCGGGAGAACGGCCGGATCACGCTGATGTGGTGCGCGTTCGCCGGCCCGCCGAACATCGTGCGGGTGCACGGCCGAGGCGAGCCGGTGTTCCGCGACGACCCGCGCTGGCCCGGCCTGCTGACCCGCTTCCCGGACATCGACCCGGGCCCGCACGGCCTGCGGGCCATCATCGTGGTGCGCGCCGAGCTGGTCCGCGACACCTGCGGCTACGCGGTGCCGTTCATGACCTACGACGCCGACCGTGACCTGCACGAACGGCGGTTCTCCCGGGAGGACGACGCGTCGCTGAGCGCATACTTCGCCGGCAAGGACCACGTCGCCACCAGCATCGACGGGCTGCCCGGCCTGCCGCTGCCGCTGCCGCCGACCCCGGCGGGCTGAGCGCGGTCAGTGGATGCCGGCCATCAGGTGCCGGATCTGGCGGGTGAACATCACCGCGGCCAGGCCCAGCACCACCGAGGCCAGCCCGAAGGTCAGGAAGTACACCGGCTGGGACCACGTGCCGGCCAGCCGGGCCACCTGGCCGCCGATGGCGTCGCCGACGGCGGTGGCGAGGAACCACAGGCCCAGCATCTGGCTCGCGTACTTCACCGGGGCGAGTTTCGTGGTGGCGGACAGGCCGACCGGGCTCAGGGACAGCTCACCGGCGACCTGGACCGCGTACACCGCGACGAGCCACAGCGGTGAGACCAGGTCGCCGCCGACGGCGGCCTGCGCGGCGGCGGCCATCAGTACGAACGACAGGCCGTTGAGTACCAGGCCGACGGCGAACTTCGTGGGCGTGGACACCCGGTGGCCGAGTTTGAGCCACAGCGCGGCGGCCAGCGGCGCGCCGATGATGATGAGGATCGGATTCACCGACTGCAACCAGGACGCCGGGAACGTGAACCCGCCCACCGACCTGTCGGTCTGGTCGGCGGCGAAGATGTTCAGCACCGACCCGGCCTGGTCGTAGATGAGCCAGAACGAGGCGGCGAACAGGAACAGCCACACGTACGCCTTCATCCGGCTGCGTTCGGTGTCGCTGATCTCCCGGTCGGTGAGGATCCGCGCGAAGTAGCCGACGGTGACCAGCACCGTCACCACTGTGAGCAGGTTGACCACCGTGTCGACGGTGAACCAGCCGGCCACCAGCAGCACCAGCAGGACGGCGAGCACCACCACCGATGCCACGCCGATGCGGGTCAGCGCGCGCCGCCGGTCGGCGCCCAGCAGCGGGTCCGCCGGACGCGCGCCGGCGTCACCGAGGTTGCGGCGGCCCAGCACGTACTGGAGCACGCCGAAGGTCATGCCGACCGCGGCGGCGCCGAACCCCAGATGCCAGTTGATCTTCTCGCCGAGGAAGCCGGTGATCAGTGGCGCGATGAACGCGCCCAGGTTGATGCCCATGTAGAAGATGGAGAACCCGGCGTCGCGGCGCGGCGAGTCCCGTTCGTACAGGTCACCGACCATGGTGGAGATGTTCGGTTTGAGCAGGCCGGTGCCGAGCACGATCAGCGCCATGCCGGCGAACACGCTCCACCCGGCAGGGATCGCCATCACGTAGTGACCGGCGGCGATCACCACGCCGCCCCACAGCACGCTGCGCCGCGCGCCGATCAGCCGGTCGGCGACCCAGCCGCCGGGCAGCGCCATCAGGTAGACCATGGCGTTGTAGGTGCCGTACACCGCGTTGGCGCTGGACTCGCCGAGGTCCAGTCCGCCGTCGGCGACCGCGGCGGTCAGGTACAGCACGAGGATCGCCCGCATGCCGTAGAAGCTGAACCGCTCCCACATCTCGGTGAGGAAGAGCGTGGACAGCGCGCGGGGGTGACCGAAGAAGGTCTTCCCGGCTGGTGGTCGGGCCCCGACCGGCGCGTCACTGCTCATCGTCACCTCCGGCACGCAAACAGGTGGGTAACATCCCCGTTGACAGGCGAAACACTCCACCGATTCGGCCCGGCCGGGGACGACCCCGCCGGGCAGCTGTCATGGCCGGTTACCCTTGACACTCCCGACCCGCGTACGGCCCTGCCGCGTGGGCCGGGAATGGGCGAGCGGTGACCGGCCGTTACACCTGAAGACCAGCACCACGAACGAGGGGAAGTCGATCATGGGCGAGCGCATGCTGCGCGGTAGCCGGCTGGGAGCGGTCAGCTACGAGTCCGACCGCAACACGGAGCTCGCGCCGCGCCAGACCCGCGAGTACCTCTGCGCCAAGGGCCACCAGTTCGAGGTGCCGTTCGCCGTCGACGCCGAGGTCCCGACGACCTGGGAGTGCAAGTTCGACGGCAGCGTCGCCCGCCTGGTCGACGGCACCGAGCCGGAGCAGAAGAAGGCCAAGCCGCCGCGTACCCACTGGGACATGCTGCTGGAGCGGCGCTCGATCGCCGAGCTGGAGGACATCCTCGCCGAGCGGCTCCAGGAGGTCCGGACCCGCCGCGGTCGTGCCTGACCGTCCGTAACGCGCCGAAACGCCCCCGGGATCACCCGGGGGCGTTGTCGTTGCCCGGGCGAAGCCCCGCCAGTTCGGGGAGGTGGCGGTATCGCACGCGCTCTGATGCCGCCACCTCCCCGAACTGGTGTCGATCAAGCGAGCGGGGTGGCGGGGCGCGCGTCAGCGGTCGACGATCTCGCCCTCGATGGCCTTGCCCGGGTCGGTGACCGGCTGCGGCGACGGCACGGGACCAGGCGACGGGGCCGGAGCGGGCTCCGGGGTCGGCTGCGGCGCACCCCGGTACACACGCACCCGGCGCGGCCCGAACAGGTCACCGGCGACCATCGACGACACCCGCCGCTCGGTGGCCCGGCGCACCCCGCCACCGGCCAGCCGGCGCAGCGGCGGGACCAGCAACAGCAGGCCCACCACGCCGCTGACCAGGCCCGGCATAGCCAGCAGCAGCGCACCCAGCAGACCGACGAGGCCGTCTGTCACCTCGGCACCCGGCGGCCGGCCGGCCTGCGCCGCCGCGCGGAAACCGCGCCACGCCCGCATGCCCTCGCGGCGCAGCAGCACCAGCCCCAGCAGGGACGCCCCGAACACCAGCAGCACCGCCGCGCCGAACCCGACGGCCCGGCCGACCAGCACGAAAACGGTCAGCTCCAGCAGCGCGAACAGCAGCAGGGCCGGTGGTACGTACTTCAGTCCTCGGCGCATCTCACCTCATCAGCCCGGGGTCATCACGCCCCTCAAGCATGACACGCCCTCGCTCAAGGCCAGCGCGCGAGCGCGTCCGGGCGGGCAGGAGCGGTCGCCAGGCGGTCCCGCACCCCCCAGCGGGTGACCCGCCACAACGCCTCCGCCACGATCAGCGGGCTCATCTTGCTGTCGCCGTGTTCCCGCTCGGCGAACGTGATCGGCACCTCCACGATCCGGACCCCGGCGCGGTGCGCCAGCCGCGACAGCTCCACCTGGAACGCGTACCCCTGAGACCGCACCGAATCCAGGTCGATCGCGTCCAGCGCACTGGACCGGTACACCCGGTAGCCGCCGGTGGCGTCGCTGACCGGCATGCCCAGCGCCAGCCGCGCGTACAGGTTGCCGACCCGGGACAGCAGCAGCCGCCGCCACGGCCAGTTCAGCACCCGCGCGCCGCGCGTCCACCGGGAGCCGATCACCACGTCGGCGTCGCGGGCGGCGTGCAGCAGCGCCGGCAGATCCTCCGGGGCGTGCGAGCCGTCGGCGTCCATCTCCACCACCGCGTCGTAGCCGCGGGAGCGCGCCCAGGCGAACCCGGCCAGGTAGGCCGCGCCGAGTCCTTCCTTGCCGGCCCGGTGCAGCACGTGCACCCCGGGGTCGCCGTCGGCGATCGTGTCGGCGATCGCGCCGGTGCCGTCGGGGCTGTTGTCGTCGGCGACGAGGACGTCCACCGCCGGTGCCGCCTCGCGTACCCGGGCGACGATGCGCCCGACGTTGTCGGCCTCGTTGTAGGTGGGGATGACCACCAGGACCCGCCCCACCCCGGGATGGCCGACCGTCCGCCTGTCGGCTGCCACGCCCACCGTCGCACCGCCTCTCGTCGGCTCAGCCGGGAGCGACCTCCCGGCGGCGGCGCAGCACGGCCGCGCCGGCCAGGGCCGCGACCGCCAGCGCCGTCAGCGCCACCTCCGGCCACACCCCGGCCGTGGTCGCCGGGGTACGCCCGTCACCGAGTTCCATCTGCCGCACCACCACCGCGGCGGTGTTGAACCCGGTCGCACCGTCTACCCGCCCGTCCGGGGAAACGAACCCGGACACACCGACAGTGGATGCCATCAACGCGGCCCGGCCGTGCTCCACGGCCCGCAGCCGCACCATCGCCAGCTGCTGGCGGGCCTCGGCCACGTCGAACGTGGCGTTGTTCGTCTGCACCACCAGCAGCTGCGCGCCGCCGGTGACGGTGTCCCGGACGATGCCGTCGTAGGCGACCTCGAAGCAGATCACGTCGCCGAGCACGGCCGGGCCGGTGTTCAGCACGCCGGGACGGTCACCGGCTACGAAATCGGACCGGACCCGGTCGACCTGGGAGCTGACCTTGCGGGCGATGGAGCGCAGCGGCACGTACTCGGCGAACGGCACCGGATGCCGCTTCGTGTACACCTGGTCCAGATCCGGGCCGGTGCCCGGCCGCCACAGCAGCCCCGCGTTGCGCACCTCACCCGGCCCGGGCCCGACCAGCACCGCGCCGACCAGGATCGGCGCGCCGATCGCGTCGGCGGCCTGGGAGATCCGCTCCCCCGCGCCCGGGTTGCGCAGCGGGTCGATGTCGCTGGAGTTCTCCGGCCACACCACCACGTCCGGACGGTCCTGGCCGCCCTCGGCGACCCGCCGCGCCAGCTCCAGCGTCGCGTCGACGTGGTTGTTCAGCACCGCCTGCCGCTGGGCGTTGAAGTCCAGCCCGAGGCGCGGCACGTTGCCCTGCACGATCGCGACGGTGACGGTGTCGCCCGCGCCGCGTACCCCGGTCGGCACGGCCGTGCCGGCGGCGAGCAGCGCCACCAGCGCGGCGGTGAGCCCGGCGACCGGCCGCCACTGCCCGGGCGCACGCCGCCAGTCCCGCCACGCGGCGGTGACCAGCAGCCCACCGGCGACCGCGACGGCGAACGTGACCAGCGGAGCGCCGCCGAGCGCGGCGAGCTTCAGCAGCGGCGACGTGTCCTGGCTGAACGCCAGCCGGCCCCACGGGAACCCGCCGAACGGGGTGCGGTCACGCAGCGCCTCCTGCCCCACCCACAGCACACCGGTGAGCAGCGGCCACGACGCCCGGTGCCGGTCGGCCAGCGGCGACACCCAGGCGGTGGCGGCGCCCAGCAGCGCCAGGTACGCGGCCTGCAGCAGCGACAGCAGAGCCCACGGCAGGTAGCCGGTGTGCAGGTTCGTCCACTCCAGCAGCGGCGCGAACAGCGCCACCCCGGTCAGGAAGCCCAGTCCCGCGCCGGCGCGCAGCCGGCGCCGGTGCGCCGCGGCGGCCAGCAACGCCACCCCGACCGGCGCGAGCGGCCACATCCCGTACGGTGGGAACGCCAGCAGCAGCGCCAGCCCGGCCAGCACGGCGGCCGGCACGGCGAGCGTCAGCGGCAGGGGACGCGCCCCCTCGGCGATGGTGCGCGACTGCTCCTGCTCCAGCGTCGTCACCGGCTTCTCCCCACGATCACGGGCCGAAGGCTACCCGCCCGTACCGGCGGGCGGCCGAACCGGTGTGGGGCGTGCCACCGGCGCGGCGGGAACAGGCGACAATCGGGCGCATGCGGTTCGGTGTGCTCGGCGCGACCCAGGCGTACGCGGCCGACGGCAGCGTGCTGCCCGTCGCCGGTGGGCGGCTGCGCGCGCTGCTGGTGCTGCTGCTGCTCGACGCGGACCGCACCGTGGCGCCGCAGCGCCTCGTCGACGGCGTGTACGGCGACCGGCCGCCCGAACAGGCCGCGAACGCCCTCCAGTCGCAGGTGTCGCGGCTGCGGCGGCTGCTGCCGGACGCGCACATCGAGTTCGGTCCGGCCGGCTACCGGCTGGCGGTCGACCCGCAGCGCGTCGACGTGCACCGGTTCACCGGGCTGGCCGCGGCCGGGCGGGCGGCGCTCGCCGCCGGTGATCCGGCCGGCGCGGCGGCGCTGCTGCGCGACGCGCTCGGGCTGTGGCGCGGCGAACCCCTCGCGGACGTGACCGGCGCGCCGTTCGCCGACGCCGAGGCGGCCCGGCTGCGGCAGGCGCGGCTGGCCGCGGTCGAGGACCGGGTCGAGGCGGAGCTGGCGCTGGCGCCAGCCGGGGCGCCGCTGATCGCCGAGCTGCGGGACCTGGTGGCGGCGCATCCGCTGCGGGAACGGCTGTACGGGCAGCTGATGCGGGCCCTGCACGGTGCCGGCCGCCGCGCCGAGGCGCTCGCCGTCTACGCCGATGCCCGCCGGGTGCTGGCCGAGGAACTGGGCACCGACCCGTCGGCGGAACTGGCCGCGCTGCACACGGCGCTGCTGCGCGACGAGCCCGCGCCGGCCGTCCGGCTGCCCAGCCCGCTCACCAGCTTCGTCGGCCGGGAACCGGAGCTACGGCGGGTGCACGAACTGCTCGGCGCGGCGCGGCTGGTCACCCTGCACGGCCCGGGCGGCGCCGGCAAGACCCGCCTGGCCACCACCGTCGCGTCCGGCCGCGACGGGCCGGTGTGCCTGGTGGAGCTGACCGCCGTGGCCACCGGCGCGCCGGTCGCGCCCGCGGTGCTGGCCGCGCTGGACCTGCGCGACGCCGCCCTGCGCACCCCCGGCGGCCCCGCCGACCTGACCGGCCGGCTGGTGGCGGCGCTGGCCGACCGGCGGCTGCTGCTGGTGCTGGACAACTGCGAGCACGTGATCGACGACGCGGCCCGGCTGGCCGGCCGGCTGCTCGCCGCCGCGCCCGGACTGCGGGTGCTCGCCACCAGCCGGGAACCGCTGGGCCTCACCGGCGAGGCGTTGTGCCCGGTCGGTGGGCTGCCCGCCCCGGACGGGCCGGCCGCGCCGCAGGCGGCTGCCGCGTACCCGGCGGTGCGGCTGTTCACCGACCGCGCCGCCGACGTGTCGCCCGGGTTCACCCTCGACGACGCCACCACCCCGGCGGTGCTGCGGATCTGCCGTACCCTCGACGGGCTGCCGCTGGCCCTGGAGCTGGCCGCGGCGCGGCTGCGGGCCCTGCCGGTGACGCAGGTCGCGGCCCGGCTCGACGACCGGTTCCGGCTGCTGCGCCGCGGCGACCGCACCGCGGCGCCCCGCCACCGCACGCTGGAGGCGGTCGTCGGGTGGAGCTGGGACCTGCTCGACGAGCCGGAGCGGCGGCTGGCCGCCCGGATGAGCGTGTTCGCCGGCGCCGCCGACCTGGCCGCCGTGCAGGCGGTGTGCGCGCCGGACGCCGGTGACGTCCTGGACGTGCTTACCGGCCTGGTGGACAAGTCGCTGGTGGAGGCCACCGGCGGGCGCTACCGGATGCTGGAGACGATCCGCGAGTTCGCGGCGGCCCGGCTGGCCGAGCACGGCGACACCGGGCGGGTGCGCGACGCGCATGCCGCGTACTTCCTGGATCTGGCACAGGCCGGCGACGCGGCGCTGCGCGGCGGTGGTCAGGAGCGGTGGCTGCGCCGCCTCGACGCCGCCCGCGACGACCTGCACGCGGCGCTGCGACACGCGGACACCGCGACCGGGTTGCGGCTGGTCGCGGCGCTGGCGTTCTACTGGTGGCTGCGGGGCCTGCGCGGGGAGGGCGCGGCGCTGGCCCGGCGGCTGGTCGACCGGCTCGGCGGCCCGCCCGACGGCCTGGCCGAGGAGTACGCGCTGGCCCTGCTGGTCGCCACGCTCGCCGGCGGCGGCGAGCGCGGCGACGTGGACGCCGCGTCGCGGATCCTGTGGACCCTGGCCCGGCCGCCCCGGCATCCGTTCCTGCTCTACCTGTCCGGCATGGCCAGCGGCCCGCCGTCGCCGCAGGACGCGGCGGCGCTGCACGAGCAGGCCGTCCGGGACCGGCTGCTCGGCACCGACCCGTGGAGCCGGGCGCTGGGCCGCCTGGGCACCGCGATGGTCAGTCTGCTGCACGGCCGTCACGCCCAGGCCCACGCCGACCTGGACGGCGCGCTCGCCGGTTTCCGGGCCCTCGACGACCGCTGGGGCATGATCGTGACGCTGTCCACCCACGCCGAGGCCGCCTACCGCACCGGTGACGTCGCGTCGGCGGCCGCGCCGATGGCGGAGGCGCTGGAGCTGGCCGAGCAGCTCGGCTCCACGCTGGACCTGGCGGAACTGCTGCGGACCCGCGCCGACGGGCGGCTCGCCGCCGGTGACCTGACCGGCGCGGCCGAGGACTTCCGGCGGGTGCGGCGCATCGCCGGGCCGGCCGGCGCGCCGGAGCTGGTCGCCGCCGCGTACCTGGGGCTCGGCGAGATCGCCCGCCGTGACGGCGACCCGCAGCGGGCACGGACGTTGTGCGAGCGGGCGGTCGCGGAGTGCCCGTCGGGCTGGTTCGGCGCCGATGTGGTGCGGCTCGCGGCGCTGGTGACGCTCGGGCAGCTCGCCGACGCCACCGGCGACCCGGCCGGGGCCCGCGCCCACTACCGGCAGGTCCTCACCGCCGGTGTCGGGGTGTGGGACGTGCCGGTGGTGGCCGCCGCCGCGGACGGGCTGGCCGGGCCGCTGCTGCGCGACGGCGATCCCGAGTCGGCGGCCCGGCTGCTGGGCGCGGCGGCGGCGCTGCTGGCCGGCACCGGCGCGGCCGACGCCCCGGCCGGCACACCCACCGCCGCCGAGCTGCGGGAACACCTGGGTGAGGCGGCGTTCGCCACCGCGTACGCCCGGGGTGCGGACCTGCCCCGGCAGCGGGCGCTGGCACTGGTCGACGGGCGCTGACCGGCGCGGCGCCGCCCGGTGCGCGCGCGGTACGCGCCCGGTCAGCGCCGCCGGTGACGCTGACCGCCATGACCGACGACGCGACGGCCGTACTGGCCGACGGGATACGAAAAACGTACGGACGCACCACCGCGCTGGACGGCTTCGACCTGGCCGTGCCGGCCGGCACCGTGTACGGCGTGCTCGGCCCGAACGGGGCGGGCAAGACCACGGCGGTGCGGATCCTCACCACGCTGCTGCGTTTCGACGCCGGCCGGGCCCGGGTGGCCGGGCATGACGTCGCCGCCGAACCGGACCGGGTTCGTGAGGCGATCAGCCTGACCGGGCAGTACGCGGCGGTCGACGAGGTGCTCAACGGACGGCAGAACCTGGTGCTGTTCGGGCGGCTGCGCCGGCTGTCCGCGCGCCGGGCCCGCGGCCGCGCCGACGAGCTGCTGGACCGGTTCGGCCTGACCGAGGCCGCCGACCGGTCGGCCGGCGGCTACTCCGGTGGGATGCGCCGCCGCCTGGACCTGGCGGCGAGCCTGGTGGTGCCGCCGCGGGTGCTGTTCCTCGACGAGCCGACCACCGGCCTGGACCCGCGCAGCCGCAACGGCCTGTGGACGGCGGTGCGGGAACTGGTCGCCGACGGCACCACCGTGCTGCTGACCACCCAGTACCTGCAGGAGGCCGACCATCTCGCCGACCGGGTGTGCGTCATCGACTCCGGCCGGGTCGTGGCCGAGGGCACCCCGGAGCGGCTGAAGGCCCGCATCGGCGCCGACCGGCTGGAACTGGTGGTCCGCGACGCGGCGGACCTGCCCGCGGCGGCAGCCGTCGTGGAACGCGCCACCGGCACGACCGCGACTGTTGACGTCGAGCTGCGGCGCGTGGACGCGCCGGTGGCCGACCGGATCGCCGTGCTCACCGCCGTGCTGCGGGCCCTCGACGACGCCGGGATCGCCGTGGACGACGTCCTGGTCCGCCGTCCCACACTGGACGAGGCGTTCCTGCGGCTCACCGGCGGCCACGCAGACGCACAGCGGGTGGGGGTGGCGTCGTGAGGGCGCTGACCGACGGGTGGCTGATGGCCGGGCGGAACATGCGGCACGTGGTCCGCGCCCCCGAGGAGATCATCATCTACTTCAGCCTGCCGATCATGTTCGTGCTGGTGTTCGGCTACGTGTTCGGCAGCGGCATGTCCGTGCCGGGCGACGGCAGCTACCGGGAGTTCCTGCTGCCGGGCGTGTTCGTCATGACGATGCTGTACGGCCTCGGCGCGACCGCGTCGGCGATCGCGGCCGACGCCGGCCGGGGTGTGGTGGACCGGTTCCGGTCCCTGCCGATGGCCCGTTCGGCGCTGCTGTCCGGCCGCGCCGGCGCCGACCTGGTACGGGCCTGCCTGGAGATGACCACGCTGGTGGTGTGCGGGCTGCTGGTCGGCTGGCAGTGGCGCGAGGGCGCCGGCCCGGCACTGGCCGCGGTGGCGCTGATCCTGCTGCTGCGCGTCGCGATGACCTGGGTGGGCATCCTGTTCGGGCTGCTCGTGCCGAACCCGGACACGGTAGCGGTGGTGGTGTTCCCGCTGGCGTTCCCGCTGACCGCCCTGTCCAACGTGTTCGTCGCGCCGGAGCTGATGCCGGACTGGTTGGGCGCGATCGCCGCCTGGAACCCGCTGTCGGCCACGGTGGCGGCGGCCCGGGACCTGTTCGGCAACCCGGGCCTGAGCGGCGACTCATGGCCGGCCCGGCACGCGCTGGAACTGGCGATCGCCTGGCCGCTGGCGCTGATCGCGGTGGCCGCCCCCGCGGCGGTGCGCCGCTACCGGCGGCTGGGCCGCTGACACGGGGACCATCGGGGGGATGAAATCGGGGCGCGGCCGAAGCCGCGCCCCGATGCTCCCAGGCCCTTCCCGGCCGGTGGGGCGAAGACGATCGGCGCCGACCTTCGGACCGACCCGACGTGGACTGGCTGCCCCCGCCTGGCCGTTGTCTACTGGCCGTGCCTCTCATCCTGCCCGTACACCGGTAACCGCGGCCGGTTCGCGCCGCCCCGCCGACCCCCGCCCGCTGGACCTGGCCGCCGCAACCTTCCGGTCGCTCGGCCAGCGGACGAAGGGACGAAGCGAACAACAGCCGCTTCCCGTGGTAGGACTCAAAGACGGTACGGCGTAGACCCCCGCCGCTGTCAACCCACCCGGGCCTGTCGTGTGTTGCGACACGGCGTGTCGCGTCGGCGCGTCTCGATTCGTGAGGCCGGTTCAGGCGCCGAGGTGGTGCCGCAGCATGGCCGCCGCCGCACCCGGATGGTCGTCGGCGAGCAGCCCCGCGGCGGCCAGCACGTAGTCCACGTCGACGACCGGGCGGGCCGCCCGCGGCAACGCCCACCCGCCGGCGTGGTCGGTGAGCACCGCGTCGAGCACCGCCGCCGCGTCGCCCGGGTCGGCGTGCCGCAGCACCCCGCCGGAACCGACGAGCAGCTTCACCTCCCGCAGGTCCCGCCCGGCCCGCTCCCCCGTCGCCGCACCACGCGCGTGCCGCCGCAACGCCACAGTCGCGGCGAGGGCCGCGATGCGCCGGTCCACGGCCCGCTCACCGTCACCGGCGGGCAGGAACCCCGGGTCGGCGGCCCGTACCGCCGCCGCGACCGTCAGCTCCGCCTCCTCGGCCGCGTCCAGCAGCCGCTCCTCGGCCGCGGCGCGCACCACACCCGGCGCGCTCCACCGCATGCCCAGATCCCCCTCGACGGTGCGGGCCCGCCACAGCGTCCCGGCGACCTCCTGACTGGGGCCGCTGTCCCGCTCGTCGGGCGTGAGCACCGAGTACACGTCGGTGGTCGCCCCACCGACGTCCACCACCGCGAGGTCACCGCCGAGCGTGCCGGCGAGGACCTCCACGCCGGTGAGCACCGCGTCGGGGGTGGCGGCGCGGACCAGCCGCGCGAACCGGGTACCCCGGGACAGCTTCTTGCCGCCGATGACGTGCCGCAGGAACACCTCCCGGATCGCCGCCCGCGCCGACGTCGGCTCCAGCACCCCGATGCGGGGCAGCACGTTGTCCGCCACCGTCACCGGCACCCCCGCACCGGCCAGCAGCGCGTGCAGCTCGTCGCGCACGTCGGCGTTGCCCGCCAGGACCACCGGCACCCGCAAGCGGGCCTTCGCCAGCCGCGTCGCGTTGTGCGTCACCGTCTCGGCGTCGCCGCCGTCGGTGCCGCCCACCAGCAGCACCACGTCCGGGCGGGCCGCCCGCAACGCCGCCACGTCCGCCCCGGCGAGCCGACCCGCGGCCACGTGCACCACGTTCGCGCCCGCCGACAGACCGACCCGCCGGCCCGCCTGAGCGGTCACGAGCGGCTCGTAACCCACCACCGCCAGGCGCAGCCCACCCCCGGCCGACGAACACACGTACCGGGGAACCTCAGCGACCCCGGCCGACGCGGTGGCCGCGCCGACCGCGGCGTCCAGGCCGTGCAGGACGTCAGTGCCCACCGTGGTGGGCGCCGACGCCGCCGCGACCAGCCGGCCGCCGTCGAGGTCCACCACCGCGGCCTTCGTGTACGTCGACCCGACATCGGCGCACACGACGCTCCTCGGGCTCACGCCGGACTTGGCACGACCACCGTGCCGGTCGCGGTGACCGCCACGATCGGCTCGTCGAGCACCTCGGCGGCCGACTCGCCCCTGTCCGGGCGGCCCCGGCACACCACGGTCGCGGCGAAGTCGATGGTGCGGCTGCGGGTGCCCACCCGGGTCACCGTCGCCGTCACCTCCAGCACGTCACCGGCCCTCATCGGCGCCCGGAACTGCACGTCGGCGTACGAGGCGAACAACCCCTCGTCGCCGTCGGTGCGGATGCACACCTCGGTCGCCACGTCCCCGAACAACCCCAGCGCGTACGCCCCGTCGACCAGGTTGCCCGCGTAGTGGGCGTGGGAGTACGGCACATACCGGCGGTGGGTGACTGTCAGACCGACACGCGGATCGCTCATGCGACGTTCGCCTTCCTGGAGGTGATCAAAGCGTGGACGAGGTAACTGGCGACCTCACCCGGGGTGGTGCCACGGCCGAAGATCCGGTCCACGCCCAGCTCACCGGTCATCGTCTCGTCGAACCGCGGCCCGCCGACGATCAGCAGCGGCCGCCGCCCGGCCGGCATCGCCTCCCGGAACGCCGCCGACATCTCCCGCGTGTTGTGCAGGTGCGCGTCGCGCTGCGTCACCACCTGCGACACGAGCACCGCGTCGGCGCGTTCCCGCCGGGCCGCCTCGACCAGCTCCGGCACGCTCACCTGCGCGCCCAGGTTCGTGACCTTCAGCTCCCGGTAGTACTCCAGGCCCTTCTCGCCGGCGATGCCCTTGACGTTGAGGATCGCGTCGATGCCCACGGTGTGCGCGTCGGTGCCGATGCAGGCGCCCACCACCGACAGCTTGCGGCGCAACTGCCGCTTCACCACCGCGTTGACCTCCTTGGCCGACAGCAGCGGATAGTCGCGCTCCACCACCTGCACCTTCGCCAGGTCCACCAGGTGGTTCACCCGCCCGTACACCACGAAGAACGTGAACCCGTCACCGATCGGCTTGGCGTGCACCAGCATCGCCGGGTCCATGCCCATCTTGTTTGCCAGCTGCACCGCCGCGCCCTCGGCCCGCTTGTCGTGCGGCACCGGCAACGTGAACGACACCTGCACCATGCCGTCACCGGTGGTGTCCCCGTACGGCCGCACGACCGTCTTCTCGCTCATGAGGGTTGCTCCAGGATCTCCGTGGCCGGGTTGTAGTAGTCCGCCTCGTGCCGCGCCACCCCGGACAGGCCCTTCCCGCGGTCCGCCGGCCGCTTCATGATCCCGAACGTGCCCTCGGCGATCGCCGTCAGCAACGACTGGTCCCCGATGCGCTCCAGCAGGTCCACCGCCTCACCGAGCACCCGGTGCGCCCGCTCCTGGATGAACCCGCCCGGCGCCGGCACGAAGTCCTCGTGCAACCCGCCCGCCGCGCCCAGCACGTACCGCACGTTCTGCAGGGCGATGTCCCGGTCCGACAACCACGGCGTCACCACCGCCTCGGTCATCATCCCCACCAGCAGAATCCCCTGCCCGGTCATCGTGCCCACCAGGTTGAAGAACCCGTCCAGCAGGTTGCCCCGGAACACGTCCCCGGTCATGTGCTTCGTCGGCGGCATCCACTTCAACGGCGCGTCCGGGAACAACTCCCGCGCCAGCAACGCGTGCGCCAGCTCCAACCGGAACGACTCCGGCACATCCGGGTTGATCTCGAACGCGTGCCCCAGCCCCAGCTGCCAGTCCGCCAGCCCCGCCTCGTGCGCGAAGAACTCGTTCAGCAACTGCGACACCGTCACCGTGTGCGCCTCGTCCACCGCATCAGCGGTGGTCAGGTAGTTGTCCTCACCGGTGTTGATGATGATCCCCGCCCTCGCGTGCACCTGCCGCGAGAACCGCTGGTCCACGAACGTACGGATCGGGTTGATGTCACGGAACAGGATCCCGTACATCGAGTCGTTGAGCATCATGTCCAGACGCTCCAACCCGGCCAGCGTCGCCATCTCCGGCATGCACAGACCCGACGCGTAGTTCGTCAGCCGCACGTACCGGCCCAGTTCCCGCGACGACTCGTCCAGCGCCGCCCGCATCAACCGGAAGTTCTCCTGCGTCGCGTACGTGCCGGCGAACCCCTCCCGGGTCGCCCCCTCCGGCACGTAGTCCAGCAGCGACTGCCCCGTCGACCGGATCACCGCGATCACGTCCGCGCCGGCCCGCGCCGCCGCCTGCGCCTGCGGAATGTCCTCATAGATGTCACCCGTCGCCACGATCAGGTAGATCCACGGCCGCCGCGCCGGATCCCCGAACCGCTTGACGAGGCGGTCCCGCTCCGCGCGCCGCCGGTCGATACTGCGGATCCCCGCCGCGACCGCCTTACGCGACGCCCGCCGCGCAGCCGTCGCCGCCTTCCCCGACGGCTGCGCGAACCGCACCGACCCGGCCGCCGCCTTCTGCGCCAGCAACGTCACATCCGTGATGCCCTCACGCGCCAGCGCGTCGAACACCGGCGCCGCCACCCCGTGCCCCAGCCCCACGTCCGCGACCACCGCGTCCACGAGCCGGTTCACCCACGGAATACCGTCCGGGTCCGCGCCGGTCACCCCGGCCAGCCGCAGCACCGCCCGCTCCACCGACACCGTGGTGTGACTACGCGCCAGATCCACCACCGGCTGCCCGGCGCGGCGCGCCAACTCCCGCGCCCGCGCCACCAGCGCCGGATCCAGCCCAAGCTTCCCTGTCACGAAGACCCTTCCTGATAGATCACGTCACCGCGCAACACAGTGGCCCGGCACACCGGCAGCGGCGTCGGATCGTCCGCGCCCCGCAACTCCGGATCCTCGGCCAGCACCACCGGCAGCCCCCGCTCGACGCCCGCCGGGGTGTCCCACACCGCGAACGTCGCCGGCGCCCCCAACGCCAGCACACCCTCGTTGTCCAGGTGCACCGCCCGCCAGCCGCCGCGCGTGTGCGCCGCGAACGCCGCCCGCACACTCATCCGCTGCGCCGGGTTGTGATGCGCCGCCGCCGCCCGCACCGACCCCCACGGATCCAGCGGCGTCACCGGCGCATCCGACCCGAACGCAAGCGCCACCCCGACGCCGTGCATCGCACCCATCGGATTCGACTCCAGCGACCGCGCCAACCCCAGCCGCGACTCGTACATCCGGCCCGCGCCGCCCCACAACCTGTCGAACGCCGGCTGCATCGACGCCACGATCCCGTACTCCACGAACCCGGCGATCAACGCCTTGCTCATGATCTCCGCGTGCTCCACCCGGTGCCGGGCCGCCCGCAACCGGTCCACACCCACCGACCGGGCCGCCAGCCCGAACCCCGCGAGCACCGTCCCGATCGCCGCGTCCCCGATCGCGTGGAACCCGCCCTGCAACCCGTGCGCCGCACAATCAAGCAGATGATCACGCACCTGCTCCGCCGACACGTACCCGTGCCCGCACGCCCCCGCCTCACCGTCCAGGTACGCCGCCGACACGTGCGCCGTCCGCGACCCCAGCGCCCCGTCGGCGAACAGGTCACCACCCGCGCCCACCGCGCCCAACTCCCGGGCCTTCGCCGCACCCAGTAGCTCACCCCAGTACCCGTACACCTCCGGCACCCCCGCCCCCGAGATCGCCAGCAGCCCGGTGAAGTCCTCCTCGTCGGAGATGTCCGGACCACCGCACTCGTGCACCGCCGCGATACCCAGCGACGCCGCGTGCTCCAGGGCCCGCCGCTGCGCCGCCACCCGCTGCGCCCGCGTCACCGACGCGAACGCCGCCGCCCGCACCACGTGATGCGCGTCGCGCCGCAGCCACCCCGACGCCTCGTACCCGGCCGCCGACACCACCTGCGGGCACGCAGCCAGCAGCGCCGCCGACACCAGCGCCGAATGGATCGACGCCTGCGACAGATACACCCGCCGCCCACCGGCCGCCCGGTCCAGCGCCGCGGCGTCCGGCAACGTCGCGTCCGCCCAGCCCGACTCGTCCCAGCCGTGCCCCAGCACCACCGCGTCACCCGGCAGGCCCGCCGCGAACGCCGACACCGCCTCCAGCAGCCCATCCGCCGACCGCACCGCCGACAGATCCAGCCCCGACAACGCCAACCCGGTGTCGGTCGCGTGCACGTGCGCGTCAACGAACGCCGGCGTCACCAGCGCACCGCCCAGCTCCACCACCCGGTCCGCCCGCGGCGCCTCCGCGTCGGTTCCCAACCAGGCGATCCGCCCGTCCCGTACCAGCAGCGCCGTCGCGCTCGGGTCGGCCGGACAGTGCAGCACTCCGCCGCGATACAGCGTCGAGGGGTTCGTCATGGTCTCAGTCTGCCGTCAGACGCGCCTCGAACAGGCCGCGCACCCCCGGCTCGGCCCGCAACAGATCCAGCGCCAGCGCCGCGTGTCCCGGCACGTACCCGTTGCCCACCAGCATCGTCACGTCCGCCGCCAGGCCCTCCGCACCAAGCGCCGCCGCCGCGAAGCTCGTCGCCATCGAGAAGAAGATCACCGTACCGCCGTCCGCCGTGGCCAGCACCGCGCCGTGCTCACACCCCGGCACGTCCACGCACACCACAGTCACGTCTGCCGGCACACCCAGCGCCGTCGTCACCGCCGTCGACAGCCCCACCGGATCCCGCGCGTCCGCCAGCGCCACCACGTCGGCCAGCCCGACCGCCGTCAGCGCGTCCCGCTCCGAGTCCACCGGAACCACCCCGACGGTACGGGCGGCACCCGCCCGCCGCGCCGCCGCGAGAGACAACGACCCGCTCTTGCCGGCCCCACCGATCACCGCCACCGACACCGGACGCGGATCACCCTCACGCGAGCGCCGCGCCACCTGCTCGGCCACCACCCGCGCCGTCAACGCCGGCGCCCCGCACACGTCCAGCACCGCCAGGGACAGCTCGGGGTGCAGGTCCGGCGGCAGCACCGCCGCGATCGACCGGGCGAACAGGATCGCGTACCCGTCGCACGGCACCTGCTCGCTGCGCCCGTCCCAGCGGGCCAGCCCGTCGGTGATCGTCAGCGGCGTCAGCGTCAGCGACACGAGCGTCGCCACCCGGTCACCCGCCTTCAGCCCCAGCGGCGAGCGGCGGCCCGCCTCCTCGACGGTGCCGATCAGCATGCCGCCGGAACCGGTCACCGGGTTCTGCATCTTCCCCCGGGCCGACACGATCTCCAGCACCTCGGCGCGGACCTTCTCCCCGTCGCCGCCGTGCTTCTCCGCCAACTGCCGGAAACTCGCCGCGTCCAGGTTCAGCCGCTCGACCCGGATCCGCACCTCGTTCGCCGCGATCCGCGGGTCCGGGTCCAGCCGCCAGGCCGCCTGCGGGAGCACACCCACCGGTTCCACGACTCGGTGCAGACCCACCGGTGACGTCACGCCGACCCCCTATGTCCAGCCGCCCGAACCCCCGGCCAGGGGTCGCGTCGCGGGAAAACTTCCGGCAGACTAATTTCTTCACCGCAGATTTTCCAGTAGCCTACGCATCCGTTGATCAACCCGCACGCTGACGAGGAGGGGCCGTGACCCAGACCCAACCGGTGGAGACCATCCCGACGCCCCGCCCCGCGCCGGTCGCCGTCCCGACCGCCGGACAGCCCTACGAATACCGCCGCGCGCCCCTCGTCGAACCCGACTGGACCCGCTTCCCCGGCTGGCGCCACATCACCCGCGAACAGTGGGAGAGCGCCCAGTGGCAACGGGTCAACTGCGTCAAGAACATCAAGCAGTTGCGCGCCGTCCTCGGCGACACCGTCGACGAGACCTTCTACGCCGACCTGGAGGCCGACCAGAAGGCGCTGGCCACCATGTCCATGCTGGTGCCGCCGCAGATGCTCAACACCATGGTGCCGTTTGAGCCGATGAGCACCGAGGCGCTGCTCGCCGACCCGATCCGCCGCTACATGATCCCGGTCGCCTCCGACCGGCGCACCGACTGGCCGTCCCACCCGTACGCCAGCCGCGACAGCCTCCACGAGCACGACATGTGGGTCGCCGAGGGTCTCACCCACCGCTACCCCACAAAGGTCCTCGCCGAGCTGCTCTCCACCTGTCCGCAGTACTGCGGCCACTGCACCCGCATGGACCTCGTCGGCAACTCCACCCCCGCCGTCGACAAGCTCAAGCTCACCCTCAAGCCGGTCGACCGCTACGACGCCCACATCACCTACCTCAAGGCCCACCCCGGTGTGCGTGACGTTGTCGTCTCCGGCGGCGACGTCGCCAACGTGCCGTGGCGCAACCTCGAGTCGTACCTGATGCGCCTGCTGGAGATCGAGACGATCCGCGACATCCGGCTCGCCACCAAGGCACTCATGGGCCTGCCCCAGCACTGGCTCCAGCCCGACGTGGTCGAGGGCCTCGAACGCGTCGCCCGCACCGCCGCCCGCCGCGGCGTCAACCTGGCCATCCACACCCACGTCAACCACGCCCAGTCGCTGACCCCGCTGGTCGCCAAGGCCGCACAGACCGCGCTCGACGTCGGCGTCCGCGACGTCCGCAACCAGGGCGTGCTCATGCGCGGCGTCAACGCCACCAGCGCCGACCTGCTGGACCTCTGCTTCGCGCTCCAGGGCGAGGCGGGCATCCTGCCGTACTACTTCTACATGTGCGACATGATCCCCAACGCCGAGCACTGGCGCGTCCCGGTCTGGCACGCCCAGCAGCTCCAGCACGACATCATGGGCTACCTGCCCGGCTACGCCACCCCGCGGATCGTCTGCGACGTGCCGTTCGTCGGCAAGCGCTGGGTGCACATGCTCACCGACTACGACCGTGAGCGCGGCATCTCGTACTGGACGAAGAACTACCGCACCTCGATCGAGTCGGCCGACCTGGAGGCGCTGAACAAGCGCTACGCCTACTACGACCCGATCGACACGCTGCCCGAGGCCGGCCAGGCCTGGTGGCTGGCGCACCGCGACGACTGACCTCGGCCGCCAGACCCACGACGGCGGGCCACCTCTGCAAGAGGTGGCCCGCCGTTTCGCGTACTCACTTGTTGAAGGCGTCCTTGACGTCGCGGCCCGCCTGCTTGGCGTGCTCCCCGGCCTGCCGGGCGCGCGCCGTGCTCTGCTCGGAGGCGCCCTCGGCCCGCAACCGCTCGTTGTCGGTCACGTCGCCGATCCGCTCCTTGGCCATGCCGCTCATCTCCTGGGCCTTGTTCTTCGCCTTGTCGGTGAAGCTCATGTCGCCCTCCCTCGTCCGGCTACGCCTTGCCCTTGTCGCGTCCCCGGTGACTGTCGGGTCAAACGCTGTTGACCGGCGCACATCGCGTAGGGCGTCCTAGGATAATAGGTTGGAGAATCCTCGCCCGGTCGGGAAGTCCCCGGCGTGGTTGACTGAGCCGGTGAACGAGATCCTGCTGATCCGGCACGGCGAGACCACCTGGAGCGCCGCGCACCGGCACACCTCGTACACCGATCTGGAGCTGACCCCCGACGGCGAGCGGCAGGCCGGCGCGCTGGCCCCGCTGCTCGTCGGCCGGCGATTCGCCCGGGTGCTGTCCAGCCCCCGGCAGCGCGCCACCCGCACCGCCGCCCTGGCCGGGCTCACCGTGGACGCCATCGAGCCCGACCTGGCCGAGTGGAACTACGGCGAGTACGAGGGCCGCACCACCGCGGACATCCAGGCCGACCGGCCCGGCTGGTCGATCTGGGCCGACGGCGGCCCCGGCGGCGAGTCACCGGAGCAGGTGGGCACCCGCCTGGACGGCGTGCTGGACCGGATCGCGCCGCTGCTGGAGCAGGGCGACGTCGCGCTCGTCGGACACGGGCACAGCCTGCGCGTGCTCGGGGCGCGCTGGATCGGGTTGCCGCCCTCGGCCGGGGCGCTGCTGCGGCTGGACACCGCCACGCTCAGCGTGCTCGGGCACGAGCACGGCCGACGGGTGCTCAGGCGGTGGAACCTGCCGGCTCCGCCGACGGGCGGGGACGCCCCCGGCCGGTCAGCTCGCCACTGATCTTCGGCGGCCGGTTCTCGTACGGCGTGGACAACACCACTGTCGTGCGCGTGGTGACGTTCGCGGCGGTACGGATCTCCTGCAGCACCCGCTCCAGGTCGGCCGGGCCGGCCACCCGCACCAGCAGGAGATAGAAGTCCTCCCCCGCCACCGAGTAGCACGAGTCGATCTCGGGCAGGTGCGCCAGCCGCTCCGGTGCGTCGTCCGGCTGCGACGGGTCGAACGGCCGGATCGCCACGAACGCGGTCAGCGGCAGGTCCAGCGCCTCGAACGACACCCGCGCGGCGTACCCCTTGATCACCCCGCGTTGCTCCAGCCGGCGGACCCGCTGGTGCACGGCCGACACCGACAGGCCCACCCGCTCGGCCAGATCCGTGTACGACAGCCGACCGTCCCCGGTCAGCGCGGCGACGATGGCACGGTCGATCTCCTCCACGCGCTGCACAGTAGCCGGAAAAGCGCTCCCACGCCGTACCCGGCCCGCCGCGGTGACGCTCAGCGCGCCGTCCGGTCGCGCACCGCGTCCGCCGCGTAGTTCAGCACCTCCGCCATGTCCTCCTCGTCCAGGAACGGCAGATCGGTGAGGATGTCCGTGACGGACATGCCCTCGGTCATCATGGCCAGCAGGGTGGCCACGGGGATGCGCGACTGCCGTACGCAGGGCGCACCCCCCATGACGTCGGGGTCCACGGTGATCCGGGGGAAGGTCACCGCGACAGGCTAGCCCTTCGCCAGCGCGCGGGAGATGACCAGCCGCTGGATCTGGTTGGTGCCCTCGACGATCTGGAGCACCTTGGCCTCCCGCATGTACCGCTCGACCGGGTGGTCGGCGACGTACCCGGCGCCGCCGAGCACCTGCACCGCGTCGGTGGTCACCCGCATCGCCACGTCCGTGGCGAACAGCTTCGCCTTGGCCGCCTCGATCGAGTACGGGCGTCCGGCGTCGCGCAGCCGCGCGGCGGCGAGCGTGAGCGCCCGCGCGGCGGAGATCTGGGTGGCGGCGTCGGCCAGGTTGAACCCGAGCCCCTGGAAGTCGATGATCGCCCGGCCGAACTGGCGGCGCTCCCGGGCGTAGCCGACCGCGTAGTCCAGCGCGCCCTGCGCCAGGCCCACAGCGCACGCGGCGATGCCCAGGCGGCCGGAGTCCAGCGCGGACATCGCGATGGTGAACCCGGCGCCCTCGCCGCCGATCAGCCGCTCCGCCGGCACCCGGGCGTCGTCGAAGGCGATCTGCGCGATCGGCGAGGCGTGCAGGCCCATCGTGCGCTCGGCGGCCTGCGGGTGGATGCCCTGCGTGGACCGGTCGGCCAGCAGGCAGGAGATGCCCTTCGGGCCGGGCCCGCCGGTGCGGCAGAAGATGTTGTAGAAGTCGGCCACCCGGGCGTGTGTGATCCACGCCTTGGTGCCGGTGACCACGTACGCGTCGCCGTCGCGTACCGCCCGCGTGGTCAGGGCCGCCGCGTCCGAGCCACCCTGCGGCTCGGAGAGACAGTACGCTCCGAGCAACTCCCCGCCGATCATGTCCGGCAGCAGTTTGCGCTGCTCGTCGGTGCCGAACTGGGCCAGCGGGTAGCAGGACAGCGTGTGCACGCTGACCGCCTCGGCCACTGCCAGCCACCGGCTGGCGAGGATCTCCAGCACCTGGAGGTACACCTCGTACGGCTGGGCGGCCCCGCCGTGCTCCTCCGCGTACGGCAGGCCGAGCAGGCCGGCCCGGCCCAGGGTGCGCAGCACCTCCCGGGGGAACTCGGCGCGGGCCTCGAAACCGGCGGCGGCCGGGGCCAGCTCCCGGTCGGCGAGTTCGGTGGCGAGGTCCAGCAGGTCGTGGGCCTCGTCGGTGGGCAGGATCCGGTCGACGTTCATAGCGCGATGAGCTCCGTGGGGGTGGTGTTGAGCCGTTGCCCGCCGTCCGTCGTGCAGACGACGATGTCCTCGATCCGGGCTCCGTGCCGCCCGGCGAGGTAGATACCGGGTTCGACCGAGAAAGCCATGCCGGCCTGAAGCGGCCGGGGGTTGCCGGTCACCACGTACGGCTCCTCGTGGCCGTCGAGGCCGATGCCGTGACCGGTGCGGTGCAGGAAGGCGTCGCCGAATCCGGCGGCACCGATGACGTCGCGGGCGACCGCGTCGAGGGCCTCGGCTGTCACGCCCGGCGCGACGGCGGCCACGGCGGCGCGCTGCGCCTCCCGCAGCACCGCGTAGTAGTCCACGAACTCGGCCGGGGCGGGGCCGCCGGCGACGTACGTGCGGGTGCAGTCGGAGCGGTAGCCCGACGGCATGGTGCCGCCGATGTCGACCACCACCGGCTCGCCGGCGCCGATCGGGCGGTCCGAGGTGCCGTGGTGCGGGCTCGCGCCGTTCGGCCCGGCCGCGACGATGACGAAGTCGACGGCGGCGTGCCCGGCCGCCCGGATCGCGGCGGCGAGGTCGGCGGCGACCTCGCGCTCGGTGCGGCCGGGGCGCAGCCATTCCCCCATCCGCAGGTGCACCGCGTCGATCGCGGCGCCCGCCTCGGCCAGCGCCGCCACCTCGGCCGGCGACTTGCGGATCCGCATCTCCCGCAGCACGTCGGAGGCGAGCCGCTGGGCCGTACCGGGCAGCGCGTCGCGCAGCGCGAGGACCTGCTGCGCCCACATCCGGTCGGCCAGCCCGACGGCGCGGACCGGGCCGGGCAGCGCCGCGCGCACCAGCGGCCACGGGTCGGTGCCGTCGGCGTGGTCGACGATCCGGTACCCGGTGCCGGGCGCGGCCTCGGCGTCCGGCCGCTCCAGCACCGGCACGATCAGCGTCGGCTGCCCCTCGGCGGGCAGCACCAGGCAGGTCAGCCGCTCACCCTCGCGGGCGTCGTAGCCGGTCAGGTAGCGCAGGTCGGAACCCGGGGTGAGCAGCAGCGCGTCCAGGCCCGCCGCGGCGGTGGCGCGCTGGGCCGCGACGAGACGCCCGGCGGGGTACAGTTCCTCGATTCCCACACCCCGAAGCTTAACGGTCGTTTGGGTCCGGGCGGGAGTCCGGACGATGCCCGCAGACGCCGGCCAGCCGGTCCGCCTCGATCTTGGTCATGCCCGATGCCTGGAGCAACTCGCCGACCACGATGAACAGCTGCGAGGCCACGATCGTGCCGGAGAAACCCAGACCGGCGGCACGCGCCCGGCCGGCGTCCCGCGCGGCGTCCCGCGCCCGCGCCCGCGCGATGTCCGGCGGCCGCCCGGCGAGGAAGTCCCGGTGCAGCAGCCGCAGCGACTGCCCGAACGCCTCGACCCCGGCCGGCAGGGCCGCCGGAACCGGCTCCCCGGCCTCCAGCAACGCCACCACCCGGCGCACCATGTTGCGGCTGTTCGTGTACGCCAGCTCCAGGTGGGCGCCCGCGTTCTCGTAGCGGCGCAACTGGGCCCGTCGCCGCCACCGCCACGGTGACAGCGACGTCACCTCCCGGGCCGCCGCGACGATCTCGGTGGTCTGCTTCCGCTCGGCCTCGGCCGCCTCCAGCCGGCCCAGAGCCGCCTCGGCCGCCCCGGCGTCCCGGGCGGTGAGCGCGTCCGCCGTGGCCGTCAGCTCGTTGGCGAACAGGTCCAGCGTGGGCCCGGCCGCGCGGTGCACCACCCGGACCGGGTTCAGCGGCAACAGCAGCAGCGCCACCACCACCGCCACCGCGCCGCCCACCAGCGCGTTCGCGGTACGCGGCACGGCCAGGTCGGGCGCGTTGGGCTCCACGGTGCCCAGCAGCACAGCGGTGCTGCCGGCCTGTACCATCACGGCGCCGTTGCCCCGGATCACCACCGCCAGCGAGATGGCGAGCGCGACCACCAGGCCGGTCTGCACCGGACCGGCCCCGATCAGCTTGATGATCAGGTCGCCGACCAGCACGCCGACGATCACACCGCCGAGCAGTTCGGCGGTACGGCGGATCCGGTTGCCGATCGCCGCCGCGATGGTGCCCACCGCAGCCGCCGGCGCGAACAGCGGCTGCGGGTTCTTGAGCAGCGTGCTCGCCACGTACCAGGCCAGACCGGCGGCCAGACCGGCCTGGAGAGCCACGATGAAGTACCGGCGCAGCCGCTCGTACGCCTCCCGGACCTCGCGGCGCGCCGCCGGAGCCACCGGGGTCACCGCACCACCCGCCTGCCCGGGCGCCACAGGCACGACGGCTCCGGCTCGATAACGCCCCCCTCTACCCGCCGGGCCGCACGGTATTCCCGGCGCCGCCCGCGACGGCGCTCCTGTCGTACCCGTGGTCCATGATCCTTGTCGTCACAGCGGCACGGATCACGGCCGGCGACGGCGTCCCGGCGTGCCCGGCGGCGGCCGGCCGGCGGGGAGGTCGGGAAGATGACGGAGGCGACTGACGCCTCGTGGCGACGGCGCAGCGTGCTGCGGGTGGCGCCGCCCGCGCGGGCCCGCAAGCTGGCCAAGGTGCCCTTCGTGGAGCTGGCCGACGGGCGGTTGCAGGGGGTGGTGTCCAGCGGCTCCGACGTGGAACGGGTCTACGTCTCCTCGGTGACCGCCGGCACGCACGCGGTCAACTGCAGCACCAACAACAACCGGCCCTGCGGCGGCCTGCGCGGCACCATGCTCTGCAAGCACCTGCACGCGCTGGCCGACGAGGCGGTCCTCCAGTACGGCGCCGAGCAGGTCGCCCGCTACCTGCGGGTGGACGTGGGCGACGGCGTCGACAGCGGCACCGCCCTGCTGGCCCGCACCGACGCACGGCACGAGCCGGGCCCGGCCGCCGTGGTGTTCAGCCGCTTCCTGCGCCACCTGGCCTACCTCGAGATACCCGCCGACACGGCAGCGGTGCCGGAGCTGCACTGGTTCCCGGCCACTGCGGCGGTGCGCTGATGCTCGCCGCACAGCTCACGCAGCTCCACGACGGGACGATCCCCGCGCTGGCCGAGACGCTCGCCGTCGTCGACGGTGCCGACGACACACTCACCGCCGGCCTGGCCCGCCTCGACGAGCCGGGCGCCGCCGCCTGGGCCGCACTGGCCGGCGCGGTCGGCGGCACGCCGCTGGGCGCCCGCGTCACCGAGGCGGCCGGCGCGGTGCGCACCGGCGCGCTCACCGAGGACCACCTGGCCGCCCTCGCCGGGGCCCGCGCCGCACTGCTCGGCGCGGCACACGACGCCCTGCTCGACCGCCTCGACACGGCGCTCGGCCGGCTCCGCGCCCCGTGGGCCGCCGCGCCCGAGGCCCCGGCGGCGCCTCCTCCCGCCCTGGCCGGCGCACAAGCCTGGCTGCACGAGCTGGCACTCGCCGGCTGGCGCGGCGCCGACCACGAGCTGCTCTCCGGCGCCGCCGCGCCGGTCGAAGCCGCGCTCGCCGAACCGGCACTGCGCCGCATCGCGGTGCTGCTCGACGGCCTCGCCGCCGAGCTGCGCGCCGCCCTGCCGGTGGCGGCCCTGCCGCAGGTGCCCACCCGCCGGTGGGCCGACCTGTGGACCCGCGCCGTCCTGCTCAGCCACGGTGCGCACGGCGAGACCGCGCCCGGCGAGCCGGTCTCCGGACGGCTGCTCCCCCTCGGCGTCGACGTGCACGAGCACGACACCGCGTTCCAGGCACAGGTGCACGCGCTGCTCGAACCGGCCGGCGGCGGCACCGTCCGGCTGGTCCGGGTCACAGTGGTCGCGGCGAAGGTCGCCACCATCGTCGGCCCGGCCGGCTGGCGGTTGCTGGAGGCGTACCCGATCCTGCTCACCGCCCTGGCCCAGCGGCGGTCGATCACCGTCACCGACCTGACCGCCCACGGCGCGGACCTGCGCTGGGCCGAGGAGCGGGCCACGCTCGGCGAGCCGGCCGACCCGTTCGCCACCGCCCGGGTGCTGCTCACCGGCGCCACCGCCGCGGCGACAGCACCGCTGCTGCGCCATCCCGCCGCCATCGCCGAACCGGTCCTGGTCGAGGGCTACATTGTCCGCGACGACGACGGCGCCCCGGCGCTCGACCTCGACGGCCGGTCCCTGCGCCTGGCCACCGGCCGGCTGCCCGCCGCCGGGCCGCTCACCCCGGCGCTCGTCGCCGCCTCCACCGCCTGCCTCGGCCTGCTCCGCTGGGACGACGGCCGCTGGCTGCTGCAACCCCTCGCGGTCCGGGCCACCGTCAGGAAGCAGACCGTCGAGGCGCACAACGGCGACTGGGCGTGCGGCGTCACCGACCCGAAGACGGCGAAGGCCGAGGCCAAGGCGGGCGACGCCGTGGCAGTGCTGCGCGAACGCGCGGGACGGTTGCTGCGCCGATGACCGACGACCGCACCCACGCCAACCGCCGCCAGGTGCTCTACTGGCGGCTGCTCGCCCGCCTGTTCAGCCCCGACGAGCAGCCCGGGCTGGAGTCGGCGAGCGTCGCCGTCGTCGACGACCTCGGCCTGCCCGCCGCGCTGCTCGACCCGGCCGTCTCCGTCGACACCGTCGTCCAGCGCTTCCCGGCCCTCGCCGACGAGCTGCGCGGCCTGCTCACCCCCGGCGACGACACCACCGCCGCCGGGCCGTTCCAGCCGGCCGAGACCGAGGTACGCCGCGCCGCGCTGGCGTCCAAGCTGCTGCTCAACGTCTTCGCCACCGGCGGCGGTGAGGTCAGCGCCGGGCAGCTCGCCCGCTGGCAGGCCGACGCCGGCTGGTTCGAGCAGGCGTGCGGCGCGCAGGCCGGTGAGCTGCGCCGCGGGGGCACCGGCCTGGGTGCCACCCTCGCCGGGCTGGAGGGGGACCTGGTGGCCCGGATGCGGCTGCGCGAGGTGCTCGCCGATCCGTCGCTGGCCGCCCGGCTGACCCCGAGCATGTCCCTGATCGAGCAGCTCCTGCGGGACAAGTCCAACCTGTCCGGAGTGGCGCTCGCGAACGCCAAGTCGCTGATCCGCCGCTACGTCGACCAGGTCGCCGAGGTGCTGCGTACCCAGGTCGCGCAGGCCACCGTCGGGGCCGTCGACCGGTCCGTGCCGCCCAAGCGGGTCTTCCGCAACCTCGACCTGGACCGCACCATCTGGCAGAACCTCACCAACTGGAGCCCGGACGACGAGCGCCTCTACGTCGACCGGCTCTACTACCGGCAGACCGCCCGGCGGACCACCCCGTCGCGGCTGATCGTGGTGGTCGACCAGTCCGGCTCGATGGTCGACTCGATGGTCAACTGCACCATCCTCGCCTCGATCTTCGCCGGCCTGCCCAAGGTCGACGTGCACCTGATCGCGTACGACACCCGGGCGCTGGACCTCACCCCGTGGGTGCACGACCCGTTCGAGGTGCTGCTGCGCACCAACCTCGGCGGCGGCAACGACGGCCCGGTCGCCATGGCCCTGGCCCGCCCCAAGATCGTCGAGCCGCGCAACACGGTCATGGTCTGGATCTCCGACTTCTACGAGTTCGACAGGTCCCAGCCGCTGTTCGACGGCATCGAGGCCGTGCACCGCTCCGGGGTGAAGTTCATCCCGGTCGGCTCGGTCAACAGCTCCGGCAACCAGAGCGTCAACCCCTGGTTCCGGCAGCGCTTCTCCGACCTCGGCACCCCCGTCATCTCCGGCCACATCCGCAAGCTCGTCGCCGAGCTGAAGAACTTCCTCACCTAGGAGAGCACCCCTGATGTCCGACATGCTCCGCGCCCCGGCCGAGGTCAAGTACGCCGACGAGCTCGCCTACCTGGAATCGGTCGACACCGGGCCGAAGCCGTTCTCCTGGCGACTGAGCCCTCGCATGGTCCGGCTGTTCGTGCTCGGCTCCGAACGCGCCGACGGCCTCGACCGGGAGATCCCGCAGAAGTGGTTCGGCGACCGCAGCTTCGTCGAACGCAGCATCGTCACGCTCGCCTCCGACCGCGGCCTTCTGCTCATCGGCGACCCGGGCACCGGCAAGAGCTGGCTCGCCGAGCTGCTCGCCGCCGCGATCTGCCGCAACTCCACGCTCGTCGTGCAGGGCACCGCCGGCACCACCGAGGACCACATCAAGTACTCGTGGAACGTCTCCATGGTCATCGCCCGCGGCCAGTCCCGCGACTCGATGATCCCCTCCCCCATCATGACCGCGATGGAGCAGGGCGTGATCGGCCGGTTCGAGGAGCTGACCCGCTCCACCAGCGACGTCCAGGACGCACTCATCTCGATCCTGTCCGAGAAGTACGTCTCCATCCCCGAGCTGGACCACGACAACATCGTCTTCGCCAAGCCCGGCTTCTCGATCATCGCCACCGCCAACAGCCGCGACCGGGGCGTCAACGACCTCTCCTCCGCGCTGAAGCGGCGGTTCAACTTCGTCCGCATCCCGGTGGTCACCAACAAGCGCAGCGAAGCCGAGATCGTCCGCTTCCGCACCGAGGAACTGCTGCGCCGGCACCGCATCGAACTCGACGTGCCGCCCACCCTGCTCGACATCCTGCTCCAGAGCTTCGCCGACCTGCGCGCCGCCGCGTCCGCCGCCACCAGCGACGACGAGAAGCTGGAGTCGGCGCTGTCCACCGCCGAGCAGATCGGCGTGCTGGAGGACGCGATCCTGCACAGCCAGTTCTTCGGCGACCGCACCCTGCGCGCCCAGACGCTCGCCGGTTCGCTGATGGGCTCACTGGCCCGCCGCGCCCCGGAGGACCTGGCCATCCTCAACAAGTACCTGCACGGCGTGGTCGAACCCCGCGCCAAGGCCGACGGTGGCGACTGGGAGGGCTTCCTCGACGGCGGCCGCCAGGCGATCGCGTCGCTGTCATGACCGCGCCCGCACCCACCGGACTGTTCGGCCCGCTGCGCGAGCAGCTCACCGAAGCAGCCGCCGCGTTCGCCGGCTCCCCGGACGCGCTCGCCGGCATCCTCGCCGGGATGGTCAACGACGTCGACCGGGCGCTCCGCGAACGGCTGGAGATCTTCCCGGTCTGCCACCACTCCCCCGCCTCGGCGCTGGCCATGGCGCGACGGCTGCGCGCCCGGCCACCCAAGGTGATCTACCTGGAGCTGTGCGAGGACCTGCGACCGCTGCTCGACGAGCTGCGCAACTGCCGCCTGCCGGTCGCGGTGCAGGCGTTCGCCACCGAACTCGACGGCTTCCCCGCCGAGTGGAGCCCACTGAGCGTTGTCGCGCCGGTCACCGAGGCGTCCGCCGAATACCAGGCCATCGCGTACGCCCTGGACACCCCCGGCGTGGAGCTGGTGCTCGTGGACCGCTCCACCGACCACGTGTTCCAGTGGACGCACCGCGACGACACCGGCCCGGAGTGGGGCTCCGGCGCTCCGTCCTCGGATGAGGACGCGGGACTGCACGGCGACGCGGTCGGCGTGGAGATCGGCGACCTGCGCCCCCGGTTCGCCGAGCTGGAGGCCCACCTGCTGCACCACGGCAAGGTGCGCCATTGGTCGGAATGGTGGGACCAGTACGTCGAACGGCCGCTCGCCGACGCCGACCACGACACCTACCGGCAGGTCATGGTGCTGATCGGCAGCCTGTTCCGGCGGCTGCGCCCGTCCCGGTCCGCCCGCGACGAACGCGACGAGGACCGCGAACGGTACATGTGGACCCGGATGCGGCAGCACCTCGCCGAAAGCGGCGCCGACCCGGCCGACTGCCTCTACGTCTGCGGCGCCTTCCACGCCGCCAGCCATGTGGAACAGTTCGGCCTCGACTCGACCGCGCCGGACTTCCCGATCAGCCCGCGCACCGGCACCCGCTGGCGCTACGGCCTCATCCCGTCCAGCCACTCGGCCATCGAGGCGCAGTTCGGGCTGGCCCCGGGCACCGTGTCCATCGCCGCCGCCAACTGGACGGCAGCGGTCGGCCGCACCCGGCTCACTCCGTACCGGCTGGCCGGGCAGCGTACCGAGAAGAAGGGCCGCCGCTCCCGCTCCGCCGCACCGGTCCCGGCGGGCCCGGCCACCGACCGGCTCAGCGGGTTCCTCGCCGCCCCGCCCGTCCTCGACGAGTTGGACGAGGCCGAACTGCGCGGCTGGTGCGTCGACATCGTCCGGCTCGCCCGCCGCAACGGCTACCTCGCCAGCACCGCCGACGCGATCGCCGTGTTCGAGACGTCGATCCTGCTCGCCACCATGCGCAACCGCGCACGGCCCACGCCGTACGACTTCGCCGACGCCGCCGTGACCTGCATCGAGAAGGACGTGGTGCCCGGCCGCCGCGACGTCCGCCGGCTCTGCGAGATCCTCCTCGGCGGCGACCGCGTCGGCCAGGTCGGGTACGACTCCCTGCCGCCGCTGGCCCGCGACGTCCTGGACCGGCTGCGCCCCCTCGGCCTCGACCTGGAACGGCGCACCGTGCAGCGGGCGCTGCTCGACCTGCGGGCCGACCCGGCGCTGGCACCCTGCTCCGACCTGCTGTGGATGCTGCGGCACCTGCTGCCGGCCGACGCGGTCCGCCCGATCATGGGCGAGCGCCGCCTCGGTCACCGCTCCGAACAGGAGAGCTGGGACCTCGCGCTCGGTCGCAACCAGCGCGCCCTGATCGAGCTGGGCTACGAGGGCGTCACCGTCGAGCAGGTGCTGGAACAACGGCTGCGGCGGGCGGTACGCGGCCCCGACGCGACAGCCGCCCGCGCGCTCGCCGCCGTCGAGGACGCCATCCGGCTGCTGGACAGCCCGCGCCTGGTCGACGAACTCGGCGCGCGGGCGGTGGAGCTGCTCGCCGCCGAACGCACAGTGGACGACGCACCGGAGGTGCTGCGCCGCATCCGGCGGCTGCTCGCCCACCACCGCACCACCGGACCGGTGCTGCCCGCCTGGTGCCGGACGTTCGTCACCACCGGATACGCCCACTACTGCACGCTGCTGCCCACCGCGTTCGTGGACGAGTCCACCGGCGTACGGCAGGTCGGCGCGATGCTCGGCTTCCTGTTCAGCATGGAGAGCCTCGCGTTGTCGCTCGGGTGCGACCGCACCCAGCTCGAACTGGCCGTCGCGCAGGCCCACCCGGAGGCGCCGGCCAAGCTCGCGCTGCTCTGGGCCGCCCGCCACCAGCTCGGCCTGCTGCCGCTGGCGCGCCTGCGCGAACAATGCGCCGAACTGCTCGCCAATCCGCTCGTGGTGCCCGCGTTCCCGCAGTACCTGTCCGGCTTCGTGCACGCGCTCGAACCGGTGCCGGGGCTCGCGCCGTTCGTGGTGGAGACCATGTCGTCCGCCTTCGCCGGACTGCCCGACCCGGTGCTGCTGCCCTGGCTGCCGACGCTGATCACCACACTGCGCGAACACGGTCCGGAGCTGGTGCCGCTGCTGGTCCGCGAGGCGGAACGCACATTCCCCGCCACGCTGCCCGCGCTGGACGCCTGGTCACCGCCGTGGGCGGCCGCGCCCACCCCGTCCGCCGCGTCCGCGCCGTCCCCGGGAACCGGTCCGGTACACGGTCTGCTGGTCGCTTACCCGGAGGCGGTCGACGCGGTGGCGGCGCTGCTCGGCTGCTCCGGCGACTGGCAGCCGCTCGCCGACGACGGCACATCGCCGGATGACGGGGCGTCGGTGCTGCTCGCCGCGCACCCGGCGACGGCTCACGCGGTGGCGGCGCTGCTGGCGGACTGATCGACGTCGGCGGGTTTGCGAGGGCAGGCGACCATGGAGTGGTGATCCGCTTTCTGCTGAACCTCCTGTGGCTCGTCTTCGGCGGCGGCTTCGTCCTGGCCCTCGGCTACGGCATCGCCGCCCTGATCTGCTTCGTCCTCGTCGTCACCATCCCGTTCGGCGTCGCCTCGCTGCGGCTCGCCTCGTACTCGCTGTGGCCGTTCGGCCGCACCCTCGTGTCGAAGCCGGGTGCCGGGCTCCCCTCCGGACTGGCGAACGTGCTCTGGCTGGTGCTGGCCGGCTGGTGGCTGGCCCTGTCGCACATCCTCGCCGGCATCGCGCTCTGCGTGACGATCATCGGCATCCCCTTCGGGGTGGCGAACTTCAAGCTGGTCCCGGCGGCGCTGTGGCCACTCGGCCAGGAGGTCGTCGAAACGCCGTAACCGCACCGTCGGGCCGCCCGCCTCACCGTGCCGACTGACCAGCATAGGCCGGCACGGCCGAAGGGCCGACCGCCAGTTGCAGGCAGGCGGCGGTGTCGCCGCCAGTCGGCGCGGCTGACGGATCGGCCCGCCGATCCCCTGCCCCGGCCGTCCACCCTTCCCAGCCACGGGGAATTCGCCGGCCACTGGAACGCCATGGGTGTCTCCCGCCCTGTTTGACACCCACGGCGTTCCACTCACACCACAGTCGCGCGGCGACGTGACGTTCGCGGCCGAGGACCACTCGCGAGCATCTCGGCAACCAGGATCCGTGTCCTGCGATGCGGGACGGCATCGAGATCTCGGTACGAAGTGGCCCCTCTGAGGGCCGTTTCGTACCAAGATCTCGCGGGCCCCCCGACCGCGACGAGGGCCCAGCCGCCGCGAGACCGGCACCTCACCGCAGCGGCCAGCTCCCCGTTCGCGGCGGGCGATCGGCGTTGCTAACCGTGCGAGCGGCCTCACCACCTCTGGAGCATCCTAGGAGGGTGGGGTGATCTCGCAACGTCGGCGGCGGGAAGGATGCGAATGCGGCTCGCACCAGCGCGGCGCTGGCTAGCGTCGAGGGGGTGCGAGACGGAGTGATCGAGGCGCTCAAGGCGGACCCGGCGATGTCCGGTCTGCGCCGGTCGCTGGACTTCTACCACGGCGACCCGGCACGCGAGGCCGCCCTCGACGCGTTCTACGCCCCGCTGGTCCGCGCCGGCGACCTGGTCTTCGACGTGGGCGCGCACGTGGGCGACCGGCTGGGCAGCTTCCGCCGCCTCGGTGCGCGCGTGGTGGCGGTCGAGCCGCAGCCGCTGTGCGCCCGGGTGCTGCGCGAGATGTACGCGGGCGACGACGGCGTGACAGTGGTGGAGGCGGCGTGCGGGCGTACCGCCGGGCCGGTGCGACTGCACGTGAACTCGGCCAACCCGACGGTCTCCACCGCCTCCCCCGGGTTCGTCCGCGCCGCCGACGGGGCGCCCGGCTGGGCGGGCGAGACCTGGGACGCGCAGATCGAGGTGCCCGGCACCACGCTGGACGCGCTCGTGGCCGCGTACGGCGTACCGGCGTTCGTGAAGATCGACGTGGAGGGCTTCGAGGACGCCGTGCTGGCCGGGCTGAGCCGGCCGGTCCCCGCGTTGTCGTTCGAGTTCACCACCATCGCGCGGGTGGCGGCGGCGCGCTGCCTGGACCGGCTCACCGCGCTCGGCTTCACCCGGTTCACCGTGGCGATCGGTGACGAGATGGAATTCGCGCTACCCGGCTGGCGTCAGGCCGCCGCTGTGGCCGCGTACCTGCGCACGCTGCCGGACGAGGCCAACTCAGGGGACGTGTACGCCCGTCCCTGAGCGTCCATTTCGGACAGTCCTAGACGAGGAAACAAGGCATCGACCCTGCTCATCGCCGTGATCGGCGGAGTAGCAGCCCGGGCACTTTTTTCAAGGCTCGAACTTAGCAGTGCATCGTTACTCATCTGTGATTGACGTGAGCCGCGCCACTTGGGTTGACTGCCACGGAACCGCTTCCGCAACCGGTTCCGAAACACCCCGCTCATCCCTGCGACCCGGGAGCGTCACGTGCCGATCACCATCGCCGACGTCGCCACCCGCGCCGGGGTGAGCAAGACGACGGTCTCCCGGGTGCTGAACGGCAAGGGCGAGGTGCACATGCGCACCGCCGACCGTGTCCGCGCCGTGATCAGCGACCTCGGATACGTGCCGAGCGCCCGCGCGGTCGGGCTGGCCCGGGGCCGTACCCGGGTGGTCGGGATGCTGGTCCCGGCGCTGACCTGGCCCTGGATGGGCGAGGTGCTCCAGGGCGCGGCCGACGTGGTCGAGGCCGCCGGCTACGGCATGCTGCTGTTCACCTGCACCCACGGCGACGAGTCGATGCGCCGGTTCGCCTCCCAGGTCTCGGCCAAGTCGTTCGACGGCCTGCTCGTGGTCGAACCCGAGGGGACGCTCGACTACATCACCGAGCTGCACCGGCGCGGCCTGCCGGTGATCCTCATCGACGACCGGGGCCACCAGCCCGGCTTCCCGTCGGTGCGGACCACGAACGAGGCGGGCGCACGGGCCGCCGCCACGCACCTGCTGGCACTCGGCCGGCGACGGCCGCTCGTCGTCACCGGCCTGCGCCGGTTCGGCTGCACCCGGGAACGGCTCGCCGGGTTCGCCGGCGCCTATGCCGACGCGGGCGTACCGGTCGACCCGGACCGGGTGGTGGAGGGCGACTTCACCTTCGAGTGCGGGCGCGCGGCGGTGCGGCGGCTGCTCGCCGACGGCGTACCGTTCGACGCCGTCTTCGCCCACAACGACCTGTCGGCGGCCGGGGCGTTGCAGGCGCTGCGCGACGCCGGGCGGCGCGTCCCGCAGGACGTGGCGGTGGTCGGCTTCGACGACCTTCCGCTGGCCGGGCACACCCACCCTCCGCTGAGCTCCGTGCGCCAGCCGCTGCGGGAGATGGGTACGGCAGCGGCCCGCCTGCTCATCGGCCACCTCACCGGCACCCCGCTGCCGGACACCCCGACCGTCATCCCGACCGGCTTCACCGCCCGCGACTCGACCCGCGTCACCTGACCCCACCCCGCCGTACCGGCGACCACGCCGGCGGACCCGCCCGCCGGTGGCACCACCGCACACCCTCCATCCACCACATCCCGCCCGAGGACTGCGGGACCACCGAGGGAGACCTCCATGAGAAGACGGCAACTCCTCGCCCTCGCGCTGGCCGGCGCGATGGTCACCGGCGCCGCCGCCTGCGGCGACAGCCCGAACGCGAACAAGAAGAGCGGCCAGGCCGCGACAGTGCTGAACGTCGGCATGCCCAACGGCCCGCAGGCGGAGAACAACAACCCGTTCCTCACCACCTCGGCCGCCGCGTCGCTGGGCTACCGGTGGCAGATCTACGAGCCGCTGATGATGTGGAACCCGGTCAAGCCGGCCGAGCCGTTCAAGCCGTGGCTGGCCACCAAGGCCGAGTGGTCGTCGGACTACAAGACGGTCAAGGTGACCGTCCGGGAGAACGCCACCTGGTCCGACGGGCAGAAGGTCACCGCCGAGGACGTCGCGTTCACCTACAACCTGGTGAAGAAGTTCCCGGCCCTCAACGACCAGGGCGTGCCGTACACCGACGCCGTGGCCAGCGGCAACGAGGTCACCATCTCGATGGCCAGCCCGCAGTTCGTCAACCAGCAGAAGGTGCTGTGGCGGGTGCCGATCGTGCCGAAGCACCTGTGGGAGAAGATCGCCGACCCGGCCACCGACCCGGTGAAGCAGCCCGTCGGCAGCGGCCCGTACACGCTGAAGTCGTTCACCCCGGCGAGCATGACGCTCGCGGTACGCGACAGCGGCTACTGGCAGGACGCGCCGAAGGTCAAGGAGCTGCGGTACACGTCGTACACCGACAACAGCGCGCAGACCACCGCGCTCGCCAACGGCGAGTCGGAGTGGAGCTTCGTCTTCATCCCGAACTACCAGACCGTGTTCGTGGCGAAGGACCAGAAGAACCACAAGATGTGGGCGCCGCCGGTGCTGGGCATCCACGGCCTCTACCTGAACACCACGAAGAAGCCGTTCGACGACCCGACGCTGCGTAAGGCGATGAACATGGTCATCGACCGGGCGGACATCTTCACCACCGCCGAGGCCGGCTACTTCCACCCCGAGGTCAAGAGCGTGACCGGCCTGCCCAGCCCCGCCGGTGACTCGTTCATCGCGCCCGAGTACAAGGGCCAGGAGCACAAGGTCGACGTCGAGGGCGCCAAGGCGCTGCTCACCGGCGCCGGCTACAAGCTGGACGGCACCACGCTGAAGGACCGCAGCGGCAAGCCGGTGACGATCCGCCTCACCGACCCGGCCGGCTGGTCCGACTACCAGACCAGCCTGGAGATCGTGAAGGGGAACCTGGCGAAGATCGGCATCGCGGCCACCGTCGACAAGGCCAACCAGGACGCCTGGTTCCGCAACGTCGAGCAGGGCAACTTCGAGGCCACGTTCCGGTGGACCGAGAGCGGCGCCACGCCGTACGACATCTACCGGACCGTCATGGACGGCCGCGTGCTCAAGCCGATCGGCACCGCCTCCCCGGCGGGTAACTTCGGCCGGTTCCAGAGCAAGGAGGCCACCGACGCGCTGGTGTCGTACGCCAACGCCACCGACGACGCCACCCGCACCACCGCGCTGGCCACCCTGCAGAAGATCTTCGTCGAGCAGATGCCGATGATCCCGGTCGGCGCGGACAACATCGGCGGCGCGTACAGCACGAAGAACTGGACCGGCTGGCCGGACGACTCGAACCCGTACGGCGCGCTCCAGCCCACCCAGCCCAACGCGGTGGACGTGGTGCTGCACCTCGAGCCGGCCAACGGCTGACCCGGTGCCGCCGGCCCGGCCACGATCGCCCGGCCGGGCCGGCGGCACTCGCCCCTCGCTACCGGCAACCCCAGACAGGAATGCGGCATGACGTTGACCGAGAGCGCACCGGCGCCGGCCGACGAGGTGGTGCTGGAGGCCGTCGGCCTGACCAAGCACTTCCCCGTCCGCCGGCGGTTGCGTGACCTCCTCTCCCGCACCCCGGCGGTGGTGCACGCCGTCGACGACGTATCGATCGCGCTGCGGCGTGGCCGGGTGACAGCGCTCGTCGGCGAGTCCGGCTCGGGCAAGTCCACAGTGGCCCGGCTGCTGGCCCAGCTCTACCCGCGCACCGCCGGCGACATCCGGCTGCACGGCGAATCGATCCGGGTACGCGGCGGGCGCCGGTTCCGGGCGTACGTGCGCCGGGTGCAGCTGATCCTGCAGGACCCGTTCGCCTCGCTGAACCCGGTGCACACGGTCCGCTACCACCTGACCCGGTCGCTGCGCATCCACGGCAACGCCGGGACCGGGCCGGACGGGCTGGAGAAGGCGCTCGCCGACCTGCTGACCCGGGTCGCGCTCACCCCGCCGGAGCGCTACCTGGACGCGTTCCCGCACGAACTGTCCGGCGGGCAGCGCCAGCGCGTCGCGATCGCGCGGGCGCTCGGCGCCGACCCCGAGGTGCTGCTCGCCGACGAGCCGGTGTCGATGCTCGACGTGTCGATCCGCCTCGGCGTGCTCAACCTGCTCCAGGACCTCAAGGGCCGGCTCGACCTGGCGATCCTCTACATCACCCACGACATCGCCTCGGCCCGCTACTTCGCCGACGAGACGATCGTCATGTACGCCGGGCGGATGGTCGAGGGCGGCGACAGCGAGACGGTCACCCAGCGCCCGGCCCACCCGTACACCCGGTTGCTGATCGAGTCGGCGCCGGACCCGGAGCGGATCACCGGCGCGGGCGGCGACGGCGCGGCGGCGGGCGAGCGGGGGCACGGCGAGCCGCCCAGCCTGATCCGCCCGCCGGCCGGGTGCCGGTTCCACCCGCGCTGCCCGGCGGCCATGCCGCGCTGCGCCACCGACCTGCCGCCGCCGATCCCGGTTGACGACGCGCCCGGCCACTGGGCCGCGTGCTGGCTGTTCGACGCCGAGACCGTCGCGACGCAAAAGGCCGGAACGGAGGCGGCCCGATGAGGTTCCTGCTGCAACGGGTGGCCTTCTACCTGTTCACCGCCTGGGCGGCGATCACGCTCAACTTCTTCATCCCGCGGATGGTGCCGGGCGACCCGGTGCAGTCGCTGATCTCTCGCAACCAGGGGCGGATCAGCGCCGACGCGATCGCGTCGCTGCGGGTGCTGTTCGGGCTGGACTCCGACCGTTCGCTGTGGGAGCAGTACGTCGCCTACTGGGGACAGCTCCTGCGCGGCGACCTGGGCCTGTCGTTCACGTTCTTCCCCGCCCCGGTGTCGGAGGTGATCGGGAGCAGCCTGCCGTGGACCGTCGGCCTGGTCGGCGTCACCACGATCGTCAGCTTCCTGCTCGGCACCGCGCTCGGCGTCGGCGCCGGCTGGCGGCGCGGCTCGTGGATCGACGGGCTGCTGCCGGCCACCACGTTCCTGTCCTCGATCCCGTACTTCTGGCTGGGCCTGGTCGCGATCGCCCTGTTCGCCGGGCCGGGCAGCTTCTTCCCCTCCTCCGGCGGCTACGAGCCGGGCCTGGTGCCGGCGTTCGACGCGTACTTCGTGCCGAGCGCGATCCAGCACAGCATCCTGCCCGCGGCGACCATCCTGGTGTCGTCGATGAGCGGCTGGATCCTCAGCATGCGCAACATGATGGTGACCGTCGCCAGCGAGGACTACATCACCGTGGCGCACGCCAAGGGGCTGTCCGAACGCCGGGTGGCGCTGAGCTACGCCGCCCGCAACGCGCTGCTGCCCAACGTGTCCGGGTTCGCGCTGTCGCTGGGTTTCATCGTCGGCGGCACGCTGCTCGTGGAGATCGTCTTCTCGTACCCGGGGCTGGGGTTCCAGCTCTTCCAGGCGGTGGGATCGAAGGACTACCCGCTGATGCAGGGCATCTTCCTGATCATCACGATCTCCGTGCTGGTGGCGAACCTGCTCGCCGACGTGGCGTACCTGCTTCTCGACCCGCGGACCCGAAAGAGCTGAGCGATGACACTCTCCCCGTCCAGCATCGAGCAGGTCATCCCCGGCCAGGGAGCGATGGCGCAGCCGTCGGCCCGGGCCCGCCGCCGCCGGTTCCGCTTCGTCGCAAACGCCAAGGCCGCGACCGGCCTCGCCGTCCTCGGGGTTTACGTGCTCCTGGCGGTGATCGGGCCGTGGATCGCGCCGTACGACCCGGACGCGCGCAGCGCCGACGTGCTCCAGGCGCCCTCGGCCCGGCACTGGTTCGGCACCACCCACCTCGGGCAGGACATCTTCAGCCAGATCCTGGTCGGCGCGCGCAGCGTGATGGTGGTGGGCCTGACCGCCGGCGTGCTCGCCACGATCCTGTCCGTCCTCATCGGCGTGACCGCCGGCTACCTGGGCGGCGCAGCCGACGAGGGCCTGTCGGCGGTGTCGAACGTGTTCCTGGTGATCCCGGCGCTGCCGCTGATCATCATCGTCACGTCCCTGGTCGACCAGGCCAGCGACACGCTCGTGGCGCTCATCATCGGCCTCACGTCGTGGGCGTGGGGCGCCCGGGTGCTGCGCGCCCAGACGCTGTCGCTGCGCCGCCGCGACTACGTCGAGGCGGCACGGGCCACCGGCGAGCGGACCTGGCGGATCATCGGCTTCGAGATCCTGCCCAACCTGACCGCGATCATCGCCTCCGGCTTCGTCGGCACCGTCATCTTCGCGGTGATGTCGGAGATCACCCTGGCGTTCATCGGTGTCTCGTCGGTGTCGTCGTGGAACTGGGGCACGATCCTGTTCTGGGCGCAGGGACAGCAGGCCCTGGCGCAGGGCGCCTGGTGGTGGTTCGTCCCGGCCGGGCTGGCCATCGCGCTGCTCGGCACCGCGCTCGCGCTGATCAACTTCGGCATCGACGAGTTCGTCAGCCCGCGGCTGCGCACCGGCGGCCGGACCCGGATCCGTACCGCCGACGGCCGCACCGTCGCGATGCGCGTCGGATTCACCCCGGTGCTCGCACCGAACCCGGCGCCGGTCCCGATGCAGCGGACGGCGGACCCCATCGGAGAGGACGCGAGCGCATGAGCGACCAGGTGCTGGAGATCCGCGGGCTGTGCGTCGACTACGGCGTCGGTGCGGACGCGGTCCGCGCGGTCCGCGACGTCGACCTGACGCTGCACCGCGGCGAGGTGCTCGGCCTGGCCGGGGAGAGCGGCAGCGGCAAGTCCACGCTCGCGTACGGGCTGACCCGGCTGCTGCCCCCGCCCGGCGTGGTCAGCGGCGGCCAGGTGATCTACCACCCCGCCGACGGCCCGCCGGTCGACGTGCTCACGCTCAGCCCGGCGAAGCTGCGCGAGTTCCGCTGGGCCGAGACGTCGATCGTGTTCCAGGGCGCGATGAACTCGCTCAACCCGGTCCACAAGGTCTCCACCCAGCTGCTCGACGTGATCCGGGCACACGAGCCGAAGAGCACGGCGGCGGGACGGCTGGCCCGCGCGAAGGATCTGCTGCGCCTGGTCGGCATCTCCGCCGACCGGCTGGACAGCTACCCGCACCAGCTCTCCGGCGGCATGCGGCAACGGGTCATGATCGCGATGGCGCTGGCGCTGGAACCGCAGGTGGTCATCATGGACGAGCCGACCACCGCGCTGGACGTGGTGATGCAGCGGCAGATCCTCGGCCAGCTCGCCGAGCTGCGCGAACGCCTCGGCTTCGCGGTCCTGTTCATCACCCACGACCTGTCGCTGCTTGTCGAGTTCTCCGACCGGATCGCGATCATGTACGGCGGCCGGATCGTCGAGGAGGCGCCCGCCGCCCGGCTGTACGCCGAACCGCTGCACCCGTACACCGAGGGGTTGCTGCACTCGTTCCCGGCGCTGCACGGACCGCGCCGCGAACTGACCGGCATCCCCGGCTCCCCGCCGGACCTGCGCGCCATGCCGTCCGGCTGCGCGTTCCATCCCCGCTGCCCGAAGGCGTTCGACGGGTGCGACGAGCAGGTGCCGGTGCTCGGCGCCCCGCGCGTCGACGACCCGGCGCGGGCCGTCGCGTGCCGGCTGCACCCGGCCGTCGCGCCCCTGTCCCGCTGACCCGCCCGACACCACCACCCGCTACCCGCGAGGAGAACCATGGACACCGATCTCACCCGCCCGTCGCCGGTCGCCGGCGCGGACCCGATCGACACGCTGCCGCCGACCTTCCGGTGGGGGGTGGCGACGTCGTCGTACCAGATCGAGGGCGCGGTGGCCTCCGACGGCCGCACCCCGTCCATCTGGGACACGTTCTGCCGGGTGCCGGGCGCGGTGGCGAACGGCGACAACGGCGACGTGGCGTGCGACCACTACCACCGGATGCCGCAGGACGTCGCGCTCATCGCGGACCTGGGACTGGACACGTACCGGTTCTCGGTGGCCTGGCCGCGGGTGCAGCCGGGCGGGCGCGGTCCGGCGAACGTGGCCGGGCTGGCCTTCTACGACCGGCTGGTGGACGAGCTGCTCGGCCGGGGCGTCGAGCCGTGGGTGACGCTCTACCACTGGGACCTGCCGCAGGAGCTCGAGGACGCGGGCGGCTGGCCGAACCGGGACACCGCGTACCGGTTCGCCGACTACGCGGAGCTGGTCTTCGCCGCGCTCGGCGACCGGGTCCGCACCTGGACCACGCTCAACGAGCCGTGGTGCTCGGCGATGCTCGGGTACGCCTACGGCGACCACGCCCCGGGCCGGCGGAACCTTGGCGACGGCATCGCCGCGGCGCACCACCTGCTGCTCGGGCACGGGCTGGCCACGCGGCGGCTGCGCGAGGCGGCCCGGTCCCCGATCGAGCTGGGCCTGACGCTGAACCTGTCCACCGCCGACCCGGCCACCGACAGCGCGGCGGACCGGGACGCGGCGCGGGCCGCCGACGGGCTGGCCAACCGGCTCTACCTCGACCCGGTGCTGCGCGGGGAGTACCCGCAGGACGTGATCGCGGACCTGGCCGCCGAGGGGGTACGCATCCCCGTCGAGGAGGGCGACCTGGACGTCATCGCCACCCCGATCGACGTGCTCGGGGTCAACTACTACTTCGGGCAGCTGCACTCCGGCGTGGACGAGCAGGGCCGGGACCGCGACGACGACGGCAGGCCGGTGCGCCGGGTGGTCCGCCGCGACCTGCCGCGTACCGCGATGGACTGGGAGATCGTGCCGGAGTCCTTCACCGACCTGCTGGTGCGGCTGCACCGCGACTACCCGGGCACCCCGATGGTGATCACCGAGAACGGCGCCGCGTTCGACGACGAGCCGGACGCCGACGGATTCGTGAACGACGACGACCGGGTCGGCTTCCTCACCGAGCACCTGCGGGCGGTGGCCCGGGCCCGGGTGGCCGGCGCCGACGTGCGCGGCTACTTCGCCTGGTCGCTGCTGGACAACTTCGAGTGGGCGTACGGCTACGACAAGCGGTTCGGCATCGTCCGGGTCGACTACGACACGCAGCGCCGCACCCCCAAGCGCAGCGCGCTGTGGTACCGGGACACCGTGCGGCGGGTCCGCGGGCGGCGCTGACGCCGCCGCGTGGGGCCGGGCCCGGTCAGTGACGGCGGCCCGGCCCCCACGCCGGGCCCGGGCGGGCGGCCGGGTCGCGGGGCACGCCGCCGTCGCGCAGCAGCCGGGTCATCGGCAGGGTGGCCGCGCCCATCGCGACCGCGTCCGGTCCGAGCCGGCACAGCTCGATCGAGGTCTGCGCGTACGGCTGCCGCAGCGCGTGCCGCGCGGTGGCCGCGCGGATCGCGGGCAGGTGCCGTTCGCCCAGAGCCAGCCCGGCCCAGCCGCCGAGCACCACCCGCTCCGGGTTGAACAGGTTGACCAGGTTCGCCACCCCGGCGCCCAGGTAGCCGACCGTCTCGTCGATCACCTTCGCGGCGGTGCTGCCGGTGGAGCGCAGCAGCTCACCGAAGGCGGTCTCCTCGTCCGCGCCCGGTGCCGGGCGGCCCCGGTTGGCGTGGCGGAACCGGTCCAGCACCGCCTCCGCCCCCACGTACGCCTCCAGGCAGCCGAGGTTGCCGCAGCGGCAGCGGCGGCCCCCGTACACGATGGTGGTGTGGCCCCACTCCCCGGCGCTGCTGTGCGCGCCGCGGTAGCCGACGCCGTCGGCGACCACGCTCGCGCCGACGCCGGAGCCGACCAGGGCGACCACCGCGTGCCGGACGCCGCGGCCGGCGCCGAACCACATCTCGGCCTGGCCGAGCGTCTTCGCGCCGTTGTCCACGTGCACCGGTACGTCGGTGCCGGCGCGCAGCATCGCGCCGAGCGGCACGCCGTCCCAGCCGAGCGTCTGGGCGTGCACCACGGCGTCGGCGGCGCGCTCGACCGTTCCGGCGACGGCGACGCCGAAGCCGAGCACCGCGGCCGGGTCGACGCCCGCCTGCTCGGTGACGGCGGCGAGGCCGTGCCGCAGGTGCGCGGCGACCCGCTCGGGGTCGGGGTCGGCGGCGGCGATCGGGTACTCGGCCTTGGCCAGCGCGGTCATGCTCAGGTCGAACAGCTCCACCTGGACGCGGGTCTCGCCGACGTCGGCGCCGACCAGGTAGCCGTAGCCGGGCGCGACGCGCAGCAGCACGCGGGGACGGCCGCCGTCGGACTCGACCGAGCCGGCCTCCTCGACCAGGCCCTCGTTGATCATCTCGCCGACCAGGTTGCTGACGCTGGCCAGGCTCAGTGCGGTGGACTGGCCCAGCTCGTGCCGGCTGAGCGGGCCGTCCAGCCAGATCCGGGTCAGCAGGACCGACCTGTTGGCCCGGCGCATGTCGCGCACCGTGGTGCGTCTGGCGTCCACGTCCGCCGCCGTCCTTCCCGGCCGCCCGCGAGCGGCTTTCGTTCCTGCGTCACGCCCTGAGCGGGGTGGTGACAGGGTACGCCGCATTTACACTTAACAAAGTTAACTGATAACCTCCGGCGCATCGATGAGGAGGTATGTCATGCGACTCGGACGTGGGATGACCGCTCTGCTCGGTGGCGTCGCGCTGCTCGCCGCCACCGCCGCCGCCCTGCCCGCCACCGCCGCCACACCGACCGGCACCGTCGGCGCGCTCGTCGCCTGTGACGCGCCGGCCTGGGCCGAGGGCGTCACCTGGACCGCCGGCAGCCGGGTGACCTACGGCGGCCGGCTCTACCAGGCGCTCGTCACGCACACCCCGCCGACCGGCGCGGGCTGGACCCCGGCTGCCGTACCGGCACTCTGGACCGACCTCGGCGCCTGCACCGGCGGCACGCCGTCGCCGAGCCCCACCACCCGGCCGCCGTCGCCCTCCCCGTCCGCCTCCGCCTCCCCGACGGTCTCCCCCACGCCGACTGCGTCCCCGAGTCCGACGACGCCCGGTGGTGACACCTGCGCGCTGCGGTCCCGGCCGACCGGCAAGGTGCTCCAGGGCTACTGGGAGAACTGGGACGGCGCCGCGAACGGCGTGCACCCCGGCCTCGGCTGGATCCCGATCACCGACTCCCGGATCACCGGCCACGGCTACAACGTGGTGACCGCCGCGTTCCCGGTCATCCGCGCCGACGGCACAGTGCTCTGGGAGGACGGCATGGACGCCGGCGTCAAGGTGCCCACCCCCGCGCAGGTGTGCCAGGCCAAGGCCGCCGGGCTCACCGTGCTGCTGTCCATCGGCGGCGCCACCGCCGGCATCGACCTCAGCTCCAGCGCGGTCGCCGACCGGTTCGTCGCCACAGTGGTGCCGATCCTCAAGCGGCACAACTTCGACGGCATCGACATCGACATCGAGACCGGCCTGACCGGCAGCGGGAACATCAACCAGCTCTCCCCCTCGCAGGCCAACCTGATCCGGATCATCGACGGGGTGCTGGCCCAGATGCCGGCCGGCTTCGGGCTCACCATGGCGCCGGAGACCGCGTACGTCACCGGAGGCAGCGTCACCTACGGCTCGATCTGGGGCGCGTACCTGCCGATCGTCAAGAAGTACGCCGACAACGGGCGGCTGTGGTGGCTGAACATGCAGTACTACAACGGCTCGATGTACGGCTGCGCCGGTGACTCGTACCCGGCCGGCACCGTTGCCGGTTTCGTCGCGCAGACCAACTGCCTCGACGCCGGCCTGGTCATCCACGGCACCACCGTCCGCGTACCGCTGGACCGGCAGGTCCCCGGGCTGCCCGCGCAGGTCGGCGCCGGTGGCGGCTACATGAGCCCGGCGCTGGTGGCCCAGGCGTGGAACACCTACCAGGGCCGCCTGAAGGGCCTGATGACCTGGTCGGTCAACTGGGACGGCTCGAAGGGCTGGACGTTCGCCGACAACGTCCGCTCGTTGCAGGGCCGCTGAGACGCGGCGTGGGGCCCCGCCGGACGGGCGGGGCCCCGCGGCGGGTCAGCCGATCTTCTTCGGGGTGATCTTCTTCGGGGTGGTCGGGGAGTCCAGCCAGGCGTTGATCAGCGCGGTGAAGTCCCGGCCGGTCTCCTTGTTGACGAAGGCGATGAACGAGGCCCGGTCCTGCGGCGTGTTGCGCTGCTCCTGGACCCAGGCGCGGGCCAGCGCGAAGAACGCCTTGTCGCCGACCGTCCGGTGGATCTCGCGCAGCATCGCCGCCGGGCACAGGTAGACGTTCCCCTCGGCGAACCGCTTCGGGTCGGGCCGGCCGGGCGGGCCCAGCTTCTTGCGCAGCGCGGCGTCACCCTCGCGCAGGTACCGGTCCAGGCTGGCCTCGCTGAGCTTCAGCGTCTCCTTGGTGTACAGGTCCTGGATGTACGTCGCCCAGCCCTCGTTGAGCCACAGGTCCGTCCAGGTGGTGGGCGTGACCGAGTTGCCGAACCACTGGTGGGCGTACTCGTGCAGCAGGTCGCTGCCCCAGCGGTCCCGGCGGGCCGCGGTGTTCTCGATCTTCCGGCCCATCGTGATCATCTGCTGGGTCTCCATGCCCGACGCCGAGTCCACCACCACGACGCCGCCGGAGGGGAACGGGTACGGGCCGAACTTCTTCTCCAGCCAGGTCAGGTACTGCGGGGACTTCTTCAGGTACGGCAGCAGCTTGTCGTCCGCGCCCTTGCGGTACCAGTAGGCCAGCGGCACGCCGCGCGGCCCCGCCGCGGTCAGCTTCTGGTACTTCCCCACCGCGAGCGTGGTCAGGTAGGTCGCGACCGGGTCGGTGCTCCGGTAGCTGAACGTGGTGCCGGACTGACCGGCGGGCGTGCCGCCGGCGATTGCGGACCAGCCTGCCGGCACTGTCACCTTGATGTCGTAGAGGGCCTCGTCCGACGGCTGGTCGTTCGCCGGATACCAGGTGAACGCCCCGAACGGCTCCTGCATGGTCCAGAGGCCGCCCTCCTTGGTGACGGTGAGACCCAGGGCCTCGGTGTCCTTGCGGCGCGACGGCATCGGGGTCGTCTTCGGCCGGCCGTGGTAGGTGACCACCAGGGTCACCGGCTCGTCCGCCACCACCGGGGCGGACACGGTCAGCTTCTCCTTCGCCACCACGCCCGGAACCGTCGCGCCATTCATCGTGACGCTGTCGAGCTGGTAGGGCATGAAGTCGAGAACCAGGTTCGGCGCGTCCTTCACCGGCCGGATCCGCAGCGTGGCGGTGCCGGTGAGGGTGGTGGTCGACGGCGCCCACTCCAGCGCGAGGTCGTAGTGCAGGACGTCCAGCGCATCGGTGCCCCGGGCCGGATAGACCGGGTCGGCCACCGGCGTCGACCGCCCCGCCTGCCAGGCGGCGTAGTCGACGGCGGGCGCGGCCGGGCTCGGCGGAGTGGAGGCGGAGGGGGTCGCGGCCGGGGCGGCGGGAGCGGTGGTGCACCCGGCGACGAGCAGCGGTCCGAGGACCATGATCAGGGTTACGGGGCGGCGCATCAGCGCACCCTACGGCAGTTTTCGATCTTCGTGGGGGCGTCTCGGCTGGCACAGGTTGCGAGACCCTGCGAGGCTGGCGCTCGTGTATGACTACGACCTGCTGGTGCTGGGCTCCGGCCCGAGTGGACAGAAGGCGGCGATCGCCGCGGCGAAGCTGGGCCGCCGCGTCGCGATCGTGGACCGCCGCGACATGCTCGGCGGGGTGTGCATAAACACCGGCACCGTGCCGTCCAAGACGTTGCGCGAGGCGGTCCTCTACCTGACCGGGCTGAGCCAGCGCGACCTCTACGGCAGCAGCTACCGGGTCAAGGAGGACATCACCGTCGCCGACCTGGCCGCCCGCACCCAGCACGTGATCACCCGGCAGACCGACGTCATCCGCAACCAGCTGGCCCGCAACAAGGTCTCGCTGATCACCGGCACCGGCCGGTTCGCCGACGCCCACTCCGTCTGGGTCGACGCCGGTTCTGGCCGGGAGACCCGGGTCAGCTTCGACAAGGCGGTCATCGCCGCCGGCACCCGCCCGGCCCGCCCGGACAGCGTCGACTTCGACGACCGCACGATCGTCGACTCCGACGGCGTCATCAACCTCCAGGCCGTCCCGCGCAGCATGGTCGTCGTCGGCGCCGGGGTGATCGGCATGGAGTACGCGTCCCTGTTCGCCGCGCTCGGCACCAAGGTGACAGTGGTCGAGCGCCGCCCGCGGATGCTCGACTTCTGCGACGAGGAGATCGTCGAATCCCTGAAGTACCACCTGCGGGACCTGTCGGTGACCTTCCGCTTCGGCGAGGAGGTGGCCGCCGTGGAGAAGCACCGCAGCGCCGCACTCTGCGTCCTGCGCAGCGGCAAGAAGATCGCCGCCGACACGGTGATGTACTCCGCCGGCCGGCAGGGGCAGACCGACGACCTCGCGCTGGAGGCGGCCGGGCTCACCGCCGACCACCGGGGCCGGATCACCGTCGACGCCGACTACCGCACCACCGTCGAGAACATCTACGCCGTCGGCGACGTGATCGGCTTCCCCGCGCTGGCCTCCACTTCGATGGAACAGGGCCGGCTGGCCGCCCAGCACGCCTGCGGGGAACCGGCGCGCGGCATGTCGGACCTGCAGCCGATCGGCATCTACACCATCCCGGAGATCAGCTTCGTCGGGAAGACCGAGGAGGAGCTGACGGAGGCGTCCGTCCCGTTCGAGGTGGGCATCGCCCGCTACCGGGAGCTGGCCCGGGGCCAGATCGTCGGTGACTCGTACGGGATGCTGAAGCTGCTGGTCTCACCCGAGGACGGGCGGCTGCTCGGGGTGCACGTGTTCGGCACCGGCGCCACCGAGATCGTCCACATCGGGCAGGCCGTGATGGGCTGCGGCGGCACCGTCGACTACCTGCTCGACGCCGTCTTCAACTACCCGACGCTTGCGGAGGCGTACAAGGTGGCCGCCCTCGACGCCGCCAACAAGATCCGCAACATCACCCGCATCGACACCTGATCCCGCCCCCGCCCCGCCCGTCCCGCCCCACCTTCGTTGATCTTGCACTTTGAGCCCAGTTCGCGCCCGTTATGCCGGCTATGCCTGGGCAGCAAGTGCAAGACGCTTCTATGTGTGTGGTGATCGGTTCGGCTGGTTGCCGTTAGGGTTCGGCGTTGGTGATCACTCGGGTGACTCTCCGTTGATCCGGCTGCCCGTGGTGTGGGTGTGCCTTGTGCAAGACCTGTCCCCGGGTGATCGTCGGCGCCGGCCCGGCCCACCCTGCTGGCCTGATCAGAAGCCTGCCCGTGCGAGCACACGTGGCCCATCACAGATCTGCCGCCGAGGTGACTGCTTCCCGAGCCGACGCCGACTGTCCCGGTCGTCGCTGGCAAAGGAGCAACAATCCGAGATGACAAGGATCGTAGAGCGAGTCGCGGATCGCTACGACGTGGTGGTAGGGGTCGACACCCACACCGACACGCACACCGCCGCCGTGGTCGACCGTCTCGGCGCCGTGTTGGCGCAGGTCACCGTGCCCACCGACCCGGACGGGTTGGCCCGGTTGCTGACCTTCGCCGTCGCGCACACCCCACCGCAGGGGCGCCGGTTGTGGGCGGTGGAAGGCACCCGATCGCACGGGCAAGGGCTGTGCCGGGTGCTGGACGCTGCCGGTGAAGCGGTCTGCGAGGCACCCAAACCCCCCGCCGCGTCCCGTCGTCGGGGCGGCAAGTCCGACCACCTGGATGCGGTCGCCGCCGCCCATACGGTGCTTGCCCTGCCCGCTGAGCGCATCGCCGTGCCCCGAAGCGACGGACCACGCGAGGCACTGCGTCTGCTGCTGATCTGCCGCCGACACCACACCGATGCCCGCACCGCAGCAGTCAACCTGGTCAAAGCGTTGATCCTGACCGCCGACGACACCCTGCGCGAGGCGCTACGCGGACTATCCACCACCACCCAGATCGCCCGCCTGGCCGCCCTCGACCTACCCGAGCACACCGACCTGCCCTGCGAGGAACACACCCGCCGCCGCGAACTGACCACCCTCGCCCGGCACATCCAGACCCTCGACGCCACCCTCGCCGACAACCACCAACGCCTACGCACCCTCGTCACCGAACTGTGCCCACCCCTGCTCGACCAACCCGGCATCGGACCCGTCACCGCCGCGATCGCCCTCACCGCCTGGTCCCACCCCGGCCGCGTCCGATCAGAAGCCGCCTACGCCACCCTCGCCGGCACCGCCCCCATCCCCGTGGCCAGCGGCCGCACCAACCGACACCGCCTCAACCGCGGCGGCGACAGAACCCTCAACAGCGCCCTACACACCATCGCCCTCACCCGCCGCCGCATCCACCCCGAAACCCGCGACTACATCACCCGCCGCCGCACCGAAGGCCGCACCACCAAAGAAATCACCCGCTGCCTCAAGCGCTACATCGCCCGACAGATCTACCGCACCATCACCAACCACCACCGCACCACTTGACAACCCCACTCACAGATCGACGGGGAGAGGGGGCGGGGCGGGGGTCAGCGGCCTGTGGCGTAGCCCTGGGCGCCTCGGGGATTGGCCGCGGCGGACAGGACCCCGGTACGCGGGTCGCGGGTCACCGCGCACATGCGGCCCAGGCTCCACGGGTCGGACAGGCGGACGGTGTGGCCGCGGGCGCGCAGGCCGGACAGCACATCCGGGTCGATGCGGTCCTCCAGCACCAGCACGCCCGGCTCGACCTCGCGCGGATAGAACGACGCCGGAAAGCTCGTGGTGTGCCACGTCGGGGCGTCGATGGCCTCCTGCAACTCCTGGCCGCCGGCCAGGTGCCGCAGCAGGAACAGCAGCTGCCACTGATCCTGCTGGTCACCGCCGGGCGTGCCGCAGGCCATCACCGGCTCGCCGTCGCGGAGCACGAGAGTCGGGCTGAGCGTGGTACGCGGGCGCCGCCCCGGCCGCAGCGTCGAGGTGAGCCCCTCCTCCAGCCAGCACATCTGCAACCGGCTGCCGAGCGGGAAGCCCAGCTCCGGAATGGTGGGCGAGCTCTGCAGCCAGCCGCCGCTGGGCGTGGCGGAGATGATGTTGCCCCACCGGTCCACCACGTCGACGTGGCAGGTGTCGCCGCGGGTCACTCCGTCGGCCCGTACCGTGGGTTCGCCGGTGCTCGGGTCCTGCGGGACGGCCCGCCCGACGGCGTGGTCGCGCAGGTGCGACGGCAGCCGGGGTGACTCACCCGCCGGGCTGCCGGGGCGCAGCGACGTGTCGGCGCGGTCACCGACCAGCGCGGCCCGCGAACGGGCGTAGCCGGCCGACAGCAGCGCGGAGCCCTGCACGTCGGTGTCGCCGTACCACGCCTCCCGGTCGGCGAACGCGAGCTTCAGCGCCTCGGCCTGCGCGTGGATGCCGTCCAGGCTGGACGGATCGTAGACGGCCGGGTCGTCGAGCGCGTCCAGGATCGAGAGCGTCTGGAGCAGCACCGGGCCCTGGCCCCAGAAGCCGGTCTTGGCGATCGTGTGCCCGTGCCAGTCCAGCGTGACCGGTTCCTCCCAGGTGGCCGACCATCCGGCCAGGTCGTCGCCGGTGACCAGCCCGGCGTGCGCGCGGCCGCTGGAGTCACGGAACGGCAGCCGGCTGAACGCGTCGATCGCCTCGGCGACGAAGCCCTCCCGCCAGGCGCGCCGGGCCGCCTCGATCTGCGCCTGGCGGTCCGTACCGGCGGCCCGTCCGGCGTCGACGAGGCGGCGCAGCGTGTCCGCGTACGCCGGGTTGGTGACCATCTCCCCCGGCGTGGGCGGGCGGCCGTCGCGGAGCCAGAGGCGCGCGGAGGTCGGCCAGTGGTCGGTGAACAGCGACCGGACCCGCGCGACGGTCTGCCCCGCGGCGCCGACCAGCGGGTGGCCGGCGGCGGCGTAGCCGATCGCCGGTTCCAGCACCTCGGCGAGCGTGCGGGTGCCGTGGTCGCGCAGCAGCAACAGCCAGGCGTCGACGGCGCCCGGCACGACGGCGGCGAGCGGGCCGGCGCCCGGCACGAGGTCAAGGCCGAGCGACCGGAAGTGCGCCACAGTGGCGGCCGCCGGCGCGGGGCCCTGGCCGCAGAGCACCCGCGGGGTGGGGTCGGTCGCGGTGGCGAGGATCGCGGGCACCTCCCCGGCCGGGCCGTTGAGGTGCGGCTCCACGACGTGCAGCACGAACCCGGCGGCGACAGCGGCGTCGAAGGCGTTGCCGCCGCGTTCCAGCACACCCATCGCGGACTGGCTGGCCAGCCAGTGCGTGGACGAGACCATGCCGAACGTGCCGCGCAGCGTCGGCCGGGTGGTGAACGTCATCGGCGGTGAGCCTACGCGGTGCCGGCGGCGTCCGCGCGGGTCGTCGCGCCCTCCTCCCCCGGGCCGCCGTCGCGCTCGGCGTCGAGCGGGAACAGGCACGCCGCGTGGTGGCCCGGGCCGACCTCGGCGAGCGTCGGATCGGTCTCGGCGCACGCGGGTCGGGCCTGGGGACATCGGGTACGGAAGCGGCAACCACTCGGCGGGTCGACCGGGCTGGGGATGTCGCCGGTGAGCACGATCCGGCGGCGCTCCCGCTCGACGCGCGGATCGGCCACCGGCACCGCCGACAGCAGCGCCGCCGTGTAGGGGTGGGCCGGGTGCCGGTAGATCCGCTCCGGTGGGCCGGTCTCGACGATGCGGCCCAGGTACATCACCGCGATCCGGTCGCTCATGTGCTCGACGGCGGCCAGGTCGTGCGCGATGAACAGGTAGGTCAGCCCGAGGTCGCGTTGCAGGTGCCGGAGCAGGTTCATGATCTGCGCCTGCACGCTCAGGTCCAGCGAGGCGATCGGCTCGTCCAGGACGAGCAGGTCCGGCTCCCCGGCCAGCGCCCGGGCCACGCCGACGCGCTGGCGCTGGCCGCCGGACAGCTCGTGCGGATAGCGGCCGGCGGTGTCGGCGCGCAGGCCGACCAGGTCCAGCAGCTCCGCGACCCGGGCCCGCCGGGCGGCGGCGGACGCGGCGAGCCGGTGCACGACCAGCGGCTCGGCGATGCTGTCACCGACCGTCCGGCGTGGGTCGAGGGACGCCTGCGGATCCTGGAAGACCATCGCCACGCGGCGGCGCGTCGCGCGCAGGCGGCGGCGCGACCAGCGGGTCACGTCCTCGCCCGCCACCCGGACCCGTCCGCCGGTCGGATCGACGAGCCGCAGCAGCGCCAGACCGGCTGTGGACTTGCCGCTGCCCGACTCCCCGACGAGCCCGAGCGTCTCGCCCCGGCGTACGGCGAGGCTGACGCCGTCCACCGCGCGGACCGTGCCGGCCGGGGTCGGGAAGTGCACCTTCAGGTCGTCCAGTTCGGCGACCACGTCCGGGGTGTCGGCGCTCATCCGGCCTCTCCACGGTAGAAGGTGCGGACCGTGTGCCCGTCGCCGACCGGCGTCAGCGGCGGCAGTTCGTGCTCGCAGCGGGGGTCCGCGCGGACCGGGCAGCGCGGCCAGAACGCGCAGCCGGCCGGCAGGTCCAGCGGGCTCGGCGGCGACCCGGGAATGGCCGCCAGGTCCTCGCCGCGGCGGGACGGGTCCGGCCGGGCCGCCAGCAGCGCCCGGGTGTACGGATGGGTGGGCGTGTCGAACACCGCGTCGACGGGGCCCTGCTCGACGATCCGTCCGCCGTACATGACTGCGACTGTGTCCGCGATACCGGCGACCACGCCCAGGTCGTGGGTGACCCAGACGACTGCGGTGCCCAGCCGTGCCTGCAGGTCGGCGACCAGTTCGATGATCTGCGCCTGCGTGGTGACGTCGAGCGCTGTGGTCGGCTCGTCGGCGATCAGCAGGTCCGGCTCGCAGGCGAGCGCCATCGCGATGGCGACACGCTGGCGCATGCCGCCGGAGAACTGGTGCGGGTACGCGTCGACCCGCTGGGCGGCCGACGGGATACCCACCAGTTCCAGCAGCTCCACCGCCCGGTCGCGGGCGGCGCGCCGGGTCAGGCCGAGGTGCTCCTCGGCCGCCTCGGTGACCTGCCGCCCCACCGGCAGCACCGGGTTGAGCGAGGTCATCGGATCCTGGAAGACGAACCCGACGTGCCGGCCGCGGACCTTGCGACGGCGGTCGTCGGGCAGCGCGGTCAGTTCCGTGTCGAGCAGCCGCACCCGGCCGGTGACCGTGGCGGCGCGCGGCGCGAGGCCGGTGGCGGCGAGCAGGGTCATGCTCTTGCCGCTTCCGGACTCGCCGACCAGTGCGAACGTCTCCCCCTGCCGCACCTGCCAGGACACCCCGGCGACGGCACGGACCGGGCCGCGTCGGGTGCCGACGGTCACGGTGAGGTCCTCAACGGACAGTACTGTCGAAAGGGTCGTGCTGCGCTGGCTGGGCATTCGCTCGTGGCCCTCGCTCCGCTCGGTGCGCTCGCTCATGCGGTGCTCCTGCGGGCCTCGCCCAGGGTGAGCTGGCGCGGGTCGAGCACGTCGCGCAGCGCGTCGCCGACCAGGTTGAACGCCAGCACGGTGAGGAAGATCGCCGCGCCCGGGAACACACCCAGCCACCACGCGTCGGTGACGAAACCGCGCCCGTCGAACAGCATCCGGCCCCAGGCCGGCGCGGGCGGCTGGATGCCGAGGCCGAGGAAGGACAGCGCGGCCTCCGAGAGGATCGCGAACGCCAGCGACAGCGACGTCTGCACGATCAGCGGCGCGGCGATGTTCGGCAGCACGTGCCGGCGCATGATGCGCAGGTCGGACGCGCCGATGGAGACGGCGGCCCGGACGAACACCTGCTCGCGTACGGAGAGCACGCCGGCGCGGGTGATCCGGGCGAAGATGGGTGTGTAGACCACGCCGATGGCGACCATCGCGGTGAGCAGGCCGGGGCCGAGCACCGCCACGATGGCGACCGCCAGCAGCAGCACCGGGAACGCGAACAGCACGTCCATGCAGCGCATGAGCACGCTGTCCAGCCAGCCCCGGTAGTAGCCGGCGAACAGCCCGAGCGTCACGCCGGCGACCAGCGCGATGCCGACGCTGACGGCGCCGACCTGAAGTGACACGCGGGCGGCGACGAGCACCCGGCTGAGCACGTCGCGGCCCAGCTCGTCGGTGCCGAACGGGTGCGCGCCGCTGGGCGGTCGCAGCATCTGGTCCACGTCGACGTCGTTGACGCCGGCCGGGGCGAGCCACGGGCCGGCCACGCCGACCACGACGAGCAGCACGAGCACGATCGTGCCGCCGACGGCGAGCGGGTCGCGGCGCAGCGCGTCCAGGACGCGGCGTCCGGTGCTCTCGGTCGTGGCGCTCACTTGACCGTGATCCTCGGGTCGAGGCGGGCGTAGAGGATGTCCACCAGCAGGTTGACAAGCAGGAACAGCGCCGCGACGAGCAGCACCGCGCCCTGCAGGACGGGATAGTCGCGGGCCTGCACGGCGTCGAAGGTGAGCCGGCCGATACCGGGCCAGGCGAACAGCACCTCGATCACGATGACGCCGCCGAGCAGGCTGGCGAGCTGCACCGCGACCACGGTGACCACCGGGATGAGCGCGTTGCGCAGCACGTGCCGCATGATCACCACCCGGTTGCGCAGCCCCTTCGCCTCGGCGGTGCGCACGTAGTCGGCGGAGAGCACCTCCAGCACGGAGGAGCGGATGAACCGGGTGAGGATCGACGCGGTGACCAGGCCGACGGTGACCGCCGGCAGCGCCACGTGGGTGGCCCACCGGCCGGGGTCGTCGGTCAGCGCCACATAGCCGGACGGGGGCAGCCAGCCGAGCACCCCGGCGAACAGCAGGATGCCCATGATGCCCATCCAGAAGTCCGGCACGGAGACGCCGAACTGGCTGAACACGCGGGCGGCGTGGTCGACGGCGGAGCCGCTGCGTACCGCCGCGACGATGCCCAGCGGAAACGCGACGAGCAGCGCGAACACCACGGCGGTGACGGCGAGCGACAGCGTGGCGGGCAGCCGTTCCAGCACGATCTGGCTCACCGGCTGGCCGGTGCGGAAGCTAACCCCCAGGTCACCGGTGAGCGCGTGCCCGAGGTAGCTGACGTACTGCACCGGCAGCGGCTGGTCGAGGCCGGCCCGTTCCCGCAGCGCATCGTACGTCTGCGGGTCGAACCGGGTGCCGAGCGCCACCCGGACCGGGTCGCCCGGCACCAGTTGCAGCAGCAGGAACACCACAAGGGTCACGCCGACCAGCACGACCGCCGACTGGAGGACCCGCCGCAGGACGAAGCGGGCCATCACTTCGCCAGGGCGACCGACCGGAACCGGATCGCCCGATCGGTGCGCACCTCGTAGCCGGAGACCTTCTTCGACCAGCCCTGCACCACGTCCGGGTTGTAGAGGTAGAGGTAGCTGGCGTCGTCGACGATCTGCTTCGCCGCCTGCTCGTACGCCTGCTTGCGGGCGCCCTGGTCGGTCTGGGTGCGCGCGTCGTCCAGCAGCTTGTCGACCGCCGGGTTCTTGTACTTGTGGAAGTTGAACGTGCCGCCGCTGTGGTGCTGGGCGTAGTAGAACTCGTCCGGGTCGATGTTGCCGAGCCAGCCGAGCATGAACCCGTCGAAGTTGCCCTTCGCCTGCTCGTCCAGCCACTGGGCGAAGTCCAGCGTACGGATCTTGACGGTGATGCCGACGTCCTTGAGCTGCGCGGCGATGACCTGCGCGGCGGTGACCGTCTCCGGATACTCGCTGGTGACCATCAGATCCATGGTCAGGTTGCTCACGCCGGCCTGGCCGAGCATCTGCTTCGCCTTGCCCGGGTCGTGGCTGTAGGGCGCGTAGTCGTAGTAGAACGCGCTGGCCTTCGGGATGGCGGTCTGGTTGACGGTGGCCAACCCGAACTTCGCGGCCTTGGTGATCGCCTCGCGGTCCAGCGCGTACCCGACGGCGCGCCGCACCTCGGGGTTGTCGAACGGCTTGCGGGCCTCGTTGAGCGCCACGTACCAGTAGTCGGTAGAGGCCGCCGACTTCACCACCGGGTCGTCGCCGTCCTGCAACGACTTCACCTGCTGGGGCGGCAGGTTGTCGGTCCACTGGACCTGGCCGCTGCGCAGGTTCTGCAGCGCCACCGTCGGGTCCTTGACGAAGGTGAACGTGACGCCGTCCAGCTTCGGCTTGTCCCCCCAGTACGAGTCGTTGCGCACCAGCTTGACGCTGTCACCGGAGGTGTAGCCGGCCACCTTGAACGGGCCACTGCCGACCGGCGCGGTCTTGACCTTGCCGGACTCGACGTTTGACTTCTCCACGATCGCCACGCCCTTGAAGCCGCCGAGGTTGGCGAGCAGGTTCGGCGTGGGCGCGCTGAGCGTCACCACCACTGTGGCCGGGTCGGGCCCGGTGACCGACTTGACGGTGGCGAACTTGTACGCGTTGTTCAGCTTCTCCTTGATGATCCGCTCGTACGAGTAGACGACGTCCTCGGAGGTCAGCGGCGACCCGTCGGAGAACGTGACGCCCTCGCGCAGCGTGAACGTCCAGGTGAGCTGGTCGTCGCTGGTGGTCCACTTCGTCGCCAGCGACGGCACCATCTTCAGGTCGGCGTCCGGCTCGACGAGCGTGTCGTAGACGTTCTCCAGCACCTGGAAGCTGTAGTAGGCCGAGGTCTTGTGCGGGTCGAGCTGGTCGGGTTCGCCGCCGATCGCGGCGTTGAGAACTCCACCGGAGCCGCCGGCGTTCCCCCCGCCGCCGACGTCGACCGCCTCGCCGCCGGTGCATCCGGACAGGACGCCGACGGTCAGTGTGAGTGCGGCGCCGAGCACGCCGAGCTTCTTCCTGGACACAGGCCCCCCTAGCCACTTCCCGGACAAAAGAAAGTTTCGGCGAGTCTTCTCTCCGAGCCGGATGATGTCAAACGAATCCAGCCAAATTGACTTGTCGTCGCGCGCTTGCCGGTGCGGAGTGAACGGTGGTTCAATCCGGGCCCGGACCTGATCCGCCACCTGCGCTGGGAGTTGCCGCCGTGACCACACACGAGGTCGTCAACCAGGTCCCGCCGATGGTCGGCCACGACACCGCCGACGACCCGGCGCTGCGCGACGGCGTGGCCCGCGAGGGCGCCGGCTGGGCGCTGCCCGACCTGCACGAGCTGGGCCGGCTCGCCGGTGGCGAGGAGGCCGCCGAGCACGGTCGGCTCGCCAACGAGCATCAGCCGGTGCTGCGCACCCACGACCGGTACGGCCACCGCGTCGACGAGGTGGAGTTCCACCCGTCCTGGCACGAGCTGATGCGTACCGCCGTCGGGCACGGCCTGCACGCCGCGCCGTGGGCCGACGACCGGCCGGGCGCGCACGTGGCCCGCGCGGCCGGGTTCTACCTGTGGCGGCCCGACGCGGGGCACGGCTGCCCGATCTCGATGACCTACGCGGCCGTGCCCGCGCTGCGGCACAGCCCGGAGCTGGCCGCCCGCTACGAGCCGCTGCTCACCGCCCGCGAGTACGACTTCGGGCTGCGCCCGCCGCAGACCAAGCGCGGCCTGCTCGCCGGCATGTCGATGACCGAGAAGCAGGGCGGCTCGGACGTGCGCGCCAACACCACCACGGCCCGGCCGGAGCCGGACGGCAGCTACCGGCTCGTCGGGCACAAGTGGTTCACCTCGGCGCCCATGTGCGACCTGTTCCTCACGCTCGCCCAGGCGCCCGGTGGCCTCACCTGCTTCCTGGTCCCCCGCGTGCTGCCCGACGGCACCCGCAACCCGATGCGGCTCATGCGGCTCAAGGACAAGCTCGGCAACCGCTCCAACGCCTCCGCCGAGGTCGAGTACGAGCACGCGGTGGCGTGGCGCGTCGGCGACGAGGGCCGGGGCGTACGCACCATCATCGACATGGTCAACCTGACCCGGCTGGACTGCGTGATCGGCGCCGCGGCCGGGATGCGCCACGGCGTGACCACCGCCGTGCACCACGCCACCCACCGGCGGGCGTTCGGCGCCTACCTGGCCGACCAGCCGCTGATGCGCAACGTGCTGGCCGACCTGGCGGTGGAGTCCGAGGCTGCCACCGTCCTGATGGTCCGGCTGGCCGGGGCGACCGACCGGTCCGCGCGCGGCGACGACGGCGAGACCGCGTTCAAGCGCCTCGCCCTCGCCGTCGGCAAGTACTGGGTGTGCAAGCGCTGGCCGGGGCACGCCGCCGAGGCGCTGGAGTGCCTGGGCGGCAACGGCTACGTGGAGGAGTCCGGCATGCCCCGGCTGTTCCGGGAGTCGCCGCTGAACTCGATCTGGGAGGGCTCCGGCAACGTCGCCGCCCTCGACGTGCTGCGCGCGCTCACCCGGGAACCGCAGGTGCTCGCCGCGTACGAGGCGGAGGTGGCCGCCGCGGCCGGGGCGGACGCCCGGCTGGACGCGGCGGTGCGCCGGGTGCGCGACGAGATGGCCGACCACACCGACCTGGAGCTGCGTGCCCGGCGGGTGGTGGAGCGGCTGGCGCTGGTGCTGCAGGGCGCGCTGCTGGTGCGCCACGGCCACCCGGCGGTCGCCGACGCGTTCTGCGCGTCCCGGCTCGACGGCGACCACGGGCAGGCGTACGGGACGCTGCCGGGCGGACTGGACCTGGCCGCGATCATCGACCGCGCCACCCCGAAGATCGGCTGAGGGGGTGGTGATGCGGCTCGCCTCGATACACCTGTATCCGGTCAAGTCCCTCGGCGGCGTCGACGTCGACCGGGCCGACGTGCAGCCGTGGGGGTTGCGTCACGACCGCCGCTGGGTGGTGCTGCGCCCGGACGGCCGCAAAGTGGGCTCGACCGCCCCGCCGGCGCTGCTCGGCCTGACCGCCGCGCCCGGCCCCGGGTCGATCACGCTCACCGCCCGCGACGGGTCGACGCTGACAGTCGCCGAACCGGTGGACGGGCCGCCGGTCCCGACCGACGTGTCGCGGCTGGACACGGTCCGGCTCGCCGCCGACGAGGCCCACGACTGGCTCTCCGCCCGGCTGGGCCGGCCCGTACGGCTGGCCTGGCTGGACGATCCGCGCCGCCGGCCGATGTCGGCCGAGCACGGCGGCCGGCCCGGTGATCCGCTGAACCTCTCCGACGCCGGACCGCTGCTGGTCGCCACGGTGCCGTCGCTGCGGCGGCTGCGGGACTGGATCGTCGAGGGCGCGCTGGAACGCGGCGAGCCCGCGCCGGAGCCGCTGGCGATGGCCCGGTTCCGGCCGACAGTGGTGCTGGACGAACCGCTCGAACCGTTCGCCGAGGACGGCTGGACGCGGGTGCGCATCGGGGCCGTCGACTTCCGGGTGTCCGAACGCTGCGACCGCTGCTCGGTGACGCTCATCGACCCGGAGACCCTCGCCGGCGGGAAGGAGCCGATCCGCACGCTGGCCCGGCACCGGCGTCACGGCGGCAAGACCTGGTTCGGTGTCCGCCTGGTCCCGCTGACCACCGGCGAGATCCGGGTCGGCGACGAATGCCACGCGATGTGACAGGCGTAGCGCCGGTGTCGGTGCGGTGGAGCAGACCGTCGCACATGCGTGGCCCGGACGAGGTGGACTGCCTCGACCTGCGCACCGGATCGCTGGTGTGGCGCGCGCCGGTGCCGCCGTACACCGGTCATCTCGTGGTGGACGAGGACACCGTGCTGGTGGGCGGGTGGCGCGGGTACACCGCACTGCGCGCGCTGGACCGGGAGACCGGGACGACGCGGTGGGCCACCACGGCGCGGGTGGCCACGGTCCGGCCCGCGGTTGCCGGTGGCGTCGTCGTGGTGGGCGCCCTCGGCGGGTCCGAGCTGCGGATACTCGACGCCGACAGCGGCGACGAGGTACGCCGGCTCGCCCTGCCCGAGCCGCTGACGGACAGCGACCACTCGCCGGCCCTCGTCACCGTCGACGACGACCACGTGCTGCTCCGGTGCGGCCCGCGCACGATCCGGCGGGTCCACCTCGAATCCGGCGACGGCGAGGAGTTCTTCCGCGCCGAGGCCGACCTCACCCCGGACGCGCCCTCCGTCACGGGCACCCTGGCCTGGGTACGCGACAACCGGGGCGGCCTTACCGCCGTCGACCTGACCACCGGCGGTGTCCGCCGGCGCGTGGGTGCGGGTGACCCGCCGGTCTCCGGCGTGGTGGCGGCGGGCCACTGTCACGTCGCGGCGCGACGGTCCGGCGTCCTCCTGCGCGTGGACGACGACGGCGTCCACGAGAGGGCCACCGCGCTACGCCGGATCGACTCCCTGCACGCCCTCGACCCGGACACCGTGCTGCTCGCCGGCGCGGGTGGGCTGAGCGCGGTCAGCCCGACCTGACCTGCCGGGACCGCCACTCGTCGGCCAGGATCGCGTGGACGAGCTGGTCGGCCCAGCCGTCCCGGAACCGGTAGCTGCGCACGTGCCGCGCCTCCCGCCGCATCCCGAGCCGGGCCATCAGGCGCGCCGACGGCGCGTTGTCCGCGTGGCAGCGGGCCATCACCCGGTGCAGCCCGAACCCGGCGAAACCCCAGTCCAGCAGCGCGCCGGCCGCCTCCGTGGCCAGCCCTCGGCCGCCGTGGTCGGGGTGGAAGACGTACCCCAGTTCGGCGGTGCGGTCCGCGGCGCTGCGCCACACCAGCTCGACCGCGCCGATCACCCGCGCGTCGCGGACCACGGCGAGCGTCAGGCAGTCGCCCTCCGCGCGCAGCGCGTCCTCGCCGGCCATCGCGGTCACCGACGCCAGGGACTCCGCCCGGGTACGCGGCGCGGCGCCGGCCATCCAGCGGACCACGTCCGGGCGGCGTTGCCAGGCGTGCACGTCGTCGAGGTCGTCGAGGGTGACCGGGCGCAGCAGCAGCCGGGGCGTGCGCAGCGGGTACGCCGGGTGGGTCATCCGGCGATGGTAGGAGGAACCTAGGGTGGGCCGCATGGTCGTTTCCGCCGACGACGGCAACCCGCTCACCCGGCTCACGCTCGACCAGCTCCGGCAGCGCACCAGCGTGAAGTGGCGGCTCTACCCGCCGGACGTGCTGCCGCTGTGGGTGGCCGAGCAGGACGTACCGCTGGCGCCGCCGGTGGCCGAGGCGCTGCGCCGGGCGGTCGAGCTGGGCGACACCGGCTACGCGTTCGGCACCGGGTACGCCGAGGCGGTCGGCGGGTTCGCCGCGCAGCGGTGGGGCTGGGCCGACTTCCCGGTCGGCCGGACCTCGCTGGTGCCGGACGTGATGATGGGTACGGTCGAGGTGCTGCGCCTGGTCACCGGCCCGGGTGACGCGGTGGTGGTCACTCCTCCGGTCTACCCGCCGTTCTACGCGTTCGTCACGAACGCCGGCCGTCAGGTCCTCGAGGCGCCGCTCGGCGCGGACCTGCGGCTCGACCCGGCCGCGCTGGAGGAGGCGTTCCGCCGCGCCCGCGCGATCGGCGACCGCCCGGCGTTCCTGCTCTGCAACCCGCACAACCCGACCGGTGTGGTGCACCGGCCCGACGAGCTGGCCGCCGTCGCCGAGCTGGCCGCCCGGCACGGCGTACGGGTGGTGGCCGACGAGATCCACTCACCGCTGGCGCTGCCCGGCGCGCGGCTCACCCCGTACCTGACGGTGCCGGGTGCGGAGAACGCGTTCGCGCTGCTGTCGGCATCGAAGGCGTGGAACCTGGCCGGGCTCAAGGCGGCGCTGGCGGTCGCCGGGCCGGACGCGGCGGACGACCTGGCCCGGATGCCGGAGGAGGTCAGTCACGGCCCCAGCCACCTCGGGGTGCTCGCGCACACGGCCGCGTTCCGAGCCGGCGGGCCGTGGCTGGACCGGCTGCTCGACGGCCTGGACGCGAACCGGGCGCTGCTCGGGTCACTGCTGGCCGAGCACCTGCCGACCGTGTCGTGGCAGCCGCCCGAGGGCACGTACCTGGCCTGGCTGGACTGCCGGCGCCTCGGCGTACCCACCGAGGCGGGCGACGGACCGGGCGTGGCGAGCGACCTGGCCGGTCCGGCGCGGATGTTCCTCGACCGGGCCCGGGTGGCGCTCAGCTCCGGGCACGTCTTCGGCGCCGGTGGTGCCGGGTTCGTGCGGCTCAACTTCGCCACCTCCCCCGCCGTGCTCACCGAGGCGGTCACCCGGATGGGCCGGGCGGCGGCGACCGCCTGACGTGCGGCTCAACGGGCGACGACGCGTACCCCCTGGTTGTCACCCTCGGACAGGAACGACGCCACGGCGCCGCCCTCGGCGGTGACGGCCGCGCGTTCGACGCGGGTGAACGCGCGCAGCGGCGTGACCACCACGACGCCCGCGTCGACCGTCCAGGTGGCGGCGACCCGGCCGTCGACGAGCACGAACCGGGCCCCGGCCACGGAGAGGTTGCGGTGGGCGTCGTCGATGATCCGGCTGCGGTCGTGGTAGCCGAGCACGGCGTTGTCGAAGGCGGGCAGGAACCGTACCGGCGCGGGGGTGTCCGGGTCGGGCCGGGACGCGTCCGGCAGGTCGAGCAGCGTGCGGCCCCGCGCGTCCCGGAAGGCCACCAGCTCGTCGCGGACCGCGGCCACCGCGGCGGGCAGCCCGGCGAGGCCGCACCAGGCGCGCAGGTCCGCCGACGCGGCCGGCCCGAACGCGGCCAGGTAGCGCCGCACCAGCGCCCGCCCGGCCGGGTCGTCGCCGTCCGGGCCGGGCGGTTCGGCGTCGCGGCCCAGCCACCGGGCCAGAGCGACGGTACGGACGCCGGCGGTGGTCCGCCACAGTCCGCGCGGCGGCGCCTGCACGGCCGGCACCAGCGCGAGCACGATCTCGCCGAGCGCCCGCCGGTCGGTCGCCGGCCAGCGCGGGGCGAGCGCCGCCACGATCTCGGCGGTGGTGCGGGGCTCGCCGTCGGCCAGGACCTTCCGGGCCGCCGCGGCGAGTTCGTCGAGGTCGACCCCGTCGAACTCGCCGCGGTAGACGCCCAGCACCCGCTGCCGCAGCATCGCGTCGTGCCGGGACCGCCAGGCCAGCACGTCGTCCGCGGCGAGCAGGTGCACGGTGCGGCGCATCAGGTGGGTACGCACCAGGCGGCGGCGCACCAGCAGGTCCGCCAGGACCGCCGGGTCGAAGGCCCGCAGCCGGGACCAGAGCCCGACGTACGGCTCCTGCGGCTCCTGGGCCTGCAACCCGCACAGGTGCGCCACCGCGTCGGTCACCGGCAGGTCGGCGCGGTCGAGCAGCAGTTGCCGGGCGAGCGTCGCCCGGTTGAGCGCACGCCGGTCGAGCACTGTCACGGCTTCGTTCTCCGGCCGGCTCAGGTGGTGGTCTGGCCGTCGATGCTCTCGCGCAGGATGTCCGCGTGCCCGGCGTGCTGGGTGGTCTCGGCGATGACGTGGATCAGCACCCGCCGGACGCTGCGGACCGAACCGGGCTCGTTCCACGGCGCGTCCGGGACCGGCCAGGTGGCCGACAGGTCCTCGACGCCGGCCACGATCTCCTCGGTACGGGCGGCGACGCGGGCGTACCGGTCGAGGATGGCCGGCAGCGTGTCCTCGGGCAGCATCTGGAAGTCCCGTCCCCGCTCGATCGCCCACTGCGGCAGCTCGCGGGCCTGCCCGGACATGAAGTCCTCCCAGGTGACGCCCTCGGGCATGGCGAAGGACATCGCCGAGGGGCCCTCGACCACGAACCGCAGCCACGCCTCCTCGGTGGACGCGACGTGCTTGATCAGGCCGCCCAGGCAGAGCGCGCTGACGGTCGGCTTCTGCCCGGCCTGCTCGTCGGTCAGGCCACGGACCGTGTTGATCAGCATGTTCCGGGCCTCGGCGAGCTCGGCCAGCAGGTCGGTCCGCTCGGCGTCCAGGGTGGCAGGGGTCGTGGTGGTGCCGGTCATCGTCATCGGTTCCTTCCGGTCCTGATCGGGTACGGGTCCACCCTCGCAGGCATAGCGGTCAGGAAGTGTCCTCTTCTCGCGGCAGAATGCGTGTCGTGCCGAAGACCTCCGCCCGACTGCTCGCCCTGCTGTCCCTGTTGCAGGCGCGACGCGACTGGCCCGGATCGCTGCTCGCCGAACGGCTGCGGGTCAGCCCGCGTACGGTGCGCCGCGACGTCGACCGGCTGCGGGAGCTGGGCTATCCGATCGAGAGCGCCAAGGGGCCGGACGGCGGCTACCGGCTGGGCGCCGGCTCGGCGCTGCCGCCGCTGCTCTTCGACGACGAGCAGGCGGTCGCCCTCACCGTGGCGTTGCAGACCGCCGCCGGTGGGGTGACCGGCATCGAGGAGGCGGCCGCGCGGGCGCTGACCACGGTGCGGCAGGTGATGCCGGCGCGGCTGCGGCACCGGGTGGACGCGCTGCGGGTGGTCGACGTGCAACGCGCCGGCACGCCGGCACAGCACCGGGTGGAACCGGCGCTGCTGATGACGTTGAGCGCCGCCGTGCACGCCCGCGAGGAGCTGCGCTTCGACTACGAGCCGGTGTCCGCCGCGCCACCGGATCCGGACCGGCCGCCGCGCCGGGTGCAGCCGCATCACCTGGTCACCTGGGGCGGCCGCTGGTACCTCGTCGCCTGGGACCTCGACCGCGACGACTGGCGCACGTTCCGGGTCGACCGGATCAGCCCGCGTACGCCCACCGGCCCCCGGTTCACGCCCCGCGAGTTGCCCGGCGGGGACGTGGCCGCGTACGTCGCCGGCCGGTTCAAGGGCGCCACCGGGCCGGGTGACTGGCCCTGCCGCGGGGAGGTGATCCTCGACCTGCCCGCCCGGGTGGTGTCCGGGTGGACCCGCGACGGGATCGTCGAGGCGCTGGGCCCGGACCGCTGCCGGCTGGTGCTGGGCGCCTGGTCGTGGCCCGGGCTGGCCGCCGTGCTCGGCCGCTACGACGCCGACATCGAGGTGGTCGGGCCGCCGGAGCTGCGCGAGGCGTTCGCCCGCCTGGCCCGCCGTTACGCCGCCGCGGCAGAGGGCCGGCACACGCCTCGGTAGCCCCGGGCCGGGGCGTCAGTCGGTGGGCAGGAGCGGGCGCATGAACGTGCGCTCGTACCGCAGGACGCAGCCCGACTCCTCGCGGATCCGGTCGGCGGCGACGAACTCCGGGTCCACTCCGAACCGGGCCCGGTACTGCTCGTACGCCGCCAGGCTGGAGAAGCTGAACAGCGCCTCGGCCCGGTCGCTGGCGCCCTCGGCGGGCAGGAAGTAGCCGTGGTGCACGCCGCCGTGCCGTGCCACCAGCCGCATCCAGGTGCGGGCGAAGCGCTCGAACGCCTCGATCTGTGCGGGGTCGATCGTGTAGTGCACGACGCAGGTGATCACGCGGCCACGATAGCGGCGGCCGGTCAGGCGGCGGAGCGGCGGTCGCCGGGGTCGGTCGTGTCGGCCAGGCCCGCGTACCGCCCCCTGTGGTAGAGCAGCGGCGAGCCGACGTCGGCGTGCCGGAGCAGTTCCGGTTCGGCAAGCACCACGGCGTGGTCCCCGACGACCACCCGGTCCACCACCCGGCACAGCAGCCAGGCCAGCGTGTCGTCGAGGACCGGTACCCCTTCCGGGCCGGGCCGCCAGCGGGTCGGCCCGGCGAACCGGTCGATCCCGCTGGTGGCGAACGTCCGGGCCAGCTCGTGCTGGCCGTGCCCGAGCAGGTGCACCCCGACGTGCCGGGCCCGGGACACCACCGGCCAGCTCGACGACCCCCGGTCCAGGCAGAACGAGACGATCGGCGGTCGCAGCGACACCGCGGTGAACGAGGTGGCGGTGAACCCGGCCGCGGGCGGACCGGCGGCGGTGACCACTGTGACGGTGCTGGCCTGGTGCCGCAGCAGCGTCCGCAGCGCGTCGGCGTCGGCGTCGACCGGGGTGTCGGCGGGCTCGGTCACGGTGTTCCTCCAAGGTGTACGGGACGGGACCGGTCAGACCGTGAAACCGTGGAACAGCACCGACGCCAGCCCGAGGGCCAGCACCAGGTTGAACACGGTGGCGGCGCCGAACACGGTCACCGGCCGCCAGCCGGCCTCGCGCAGCGACGACACGCGGACCTCCAGGCCGATGCTGACGAAGGCCAGGATGAGGAACCAGACGCGCAGGTCGGTGACGACCGCCATCGTGGTCTTGCCGTCCGCGCCCGCGGCGTCGAGGTACCAGGTGGCGATCACCGAGGCGGCGACGAACCCGAGGACGAACTTCGGGAACCGGCGCCACAGCTCGCCCAGCCCGGGGCGCGGGGCGTCCGGCCGGCGCTCCACCCGCAGCGCGAAGTACGCGGTGAGCGCCACCGCGACCACGCCCATCAGCGCGTTCTGGGTGACCTTGACGATGCTGGCGATCTGGAGCGCGTCCTCACCGGCGAGCGCGCCGGCCGCGGTGACGGCGGCGGTGGTGTCGATGTTGCCGCCGATCCAGGCGCCGGCGACCGCGTCGGAGAGGCCGAGCACGTCGGCCAGCCACGGCAGCAGGAAGATCGACGGCAGCGCGAACGCGATGACCAGGCTGGCCGTGTACGCGAGCTGTTCCCGGCGTGCCCGTACCGCACCGGCGGCGGCGATGGCGGCGCTGACCCCGCAGATCGACACCGCCGAGGCGAGCAGCGCGCGCAGCTTCTCGTCCAGGCCGAACCGCCCGGCCAGCCACCAGGTGAACAGGAACACGCCGCTGATCAGCAGCAACGCCTGGGCGATGGCGGGACCGGCGGCGCTCGCGATGACTGCGAGGTTGATCGAGGCGCCGAGCAGCACCAGACCGGTCTTGATGAAGAACTCGGTACGGAACGCGGCGGAGATCCGGTCCCGCAGCCCGGTCACCGTGACGATCAGGTTGCCGAGCAGGCCGAGCAGGATCGCGTAGACCGGGTACTCGACCGCGCCGGCCACGTCCTCGATCGCGCTGCCCTCGGCCCAGACCGGCACGTTCTGTTCGAGGTACCGGGTGAGCGCGGCGAGACCGAGCACCACCAGCAGGCCCAGGCCGGTCCAGGCCCAGAACGCGCCGGAGCGCAGGTCGGCCCGGGGTGAAGCGACCGCGGGCGTACCGGCGGGTCGGTCCGAGGTCGCGGCGGCCGGGGCGTCCACGGTGGAGGCCGCGGACGGCCCGGCGGCGGTGCTGCGGACGGCGGGTTCCGGGGCGGCGGCCATCACGGCACCAGCCCGGCCGGGATCGCGCCGGCCAGCACCAGAAGCAGCAGCGCGAGGCCGAGTACGGTGGCGGCCCAGTCCTCGCTGAAGGCGAGCCGGGACGTGCCGGCGGTGGGCGGTTCGGGTGGCGTGGGCGCGTTGCTCATGCGGGGCTCCTACGGGTACGCGCGGGCGACGGAGGGCAGCCGGAGGCGAGGGGTGACAGGGATCATCGACCCCAGTGAGAGTTTCCTACTTAACTAGTAGGATTACAAGGTCTTCCCGCGCTCCGGCTCACCCGCGGCGCGGGCGGCCACCACCACCGAGATGCCGTCGAGCACCCGCTGCAGACCGAACTCGAAGGCGTGGTCCGGCCCGTACGCCGCGCCGTGCGCCATGCCCGCGGCGGTGCCGACCCGCGCGGCGAGCGGGAAGCTGCCGGCGGCCATGAACTTCTCCAGCCAGGGCCCGTGCGTCCGCCACCACTGGTCGTCGGTCATCCCGGTCTCACGTTCCAGCTCGACCACGTCCAGCGCGACCCGGGCCGCGTTCTTGGCGTGCCCCAGCACGAGCGTGAGCACCGCGTCCATCTCCACGTCGTCGAGCCCGATGTCCGCCACGGCGTGCAGCTCGTAGTCGTACTTGGCGAGCACGTTCGGGCCGAGCACCGGCCGGGTCGTCTCGGCGCGCAGCAGCCACGGGTGGGCCCGGTAGAGGGCGAGGTTGTCCCGCGCGATGCGTTCCAGCCGGCCCCGCCAGCCACCCGGCACGTCGGCCGGGCGCGGCAGGTCACCGAGGACGGCGTCCACCATGACGTCGAGCAGTTCCGCCTTACCCGGCACGTACGTGTAGACGGACATGGTGCCCACGCCGAGTGCCTCGCTGACCCGGCGCATGGTGAGCGCGTCGATACCTTCGGCGTCGGCGATCTCGATCGCGGTCCGCACGATCCGGTCGACGCTGAGACCGGGACCTGCGCCGCGGCTGGCCGGTTCCCGGGTGCGCCAGAGAAGGGCCAGGCTGCGGGCGGGATCGGCCTTGCGCCGGCGCTCCTTCGACATGGTGCCGTCATCCTACCGGCCGGGCCGGTCACCAGCCGTCGGCGGGACGCCGGAAAAGGGGAGCCCGAGAATTGTTCGGGCAAAAAGAATGGCGGGTTCTCCCGCCACTACCAACATATAGCGCAACCCCGGTCTTGCCGCAAGACCGGGGTGACGGCGCACAATTGCCGGCCGTAACCCATTGCCGTGCCATTCGAAAAGCCGCGAAGAGCGGAGGCTCGGCCGTGCCCGCGATCGGAGACGAGTTGAACCTGCCTGCCACGAGCGTTTTCGATCTACCCGAGCGACTGTCGGCGAAGGCCGACCCCGAGCTGATCGCCGCCGACGAGCGGCACTTCGCCGCCATCGCGGACAGCCTGCGCCGCTCGATCGCCGACCTGACCGACCGGCTCGACGCCACGCGCCGGGCCGCGGGCGGCCGGGGCCGGCAGGCGGTCGACCGGGACCAGGAGGTCCGGCGGTTGAGCGCGCGCCTGCGCACGCTGCGCCGCTACGGCCTGGACCTGTGCCTGGGCCGGATGGTCGGCGCGGACGGCGGCGAACCGGTGTACGTGGGCCGCCTCGGCCTGACCGACGGCGCGGGCGGCCGGCTGCTGCTGGACTGGCGCTCCCCCGCCGCCGAGCCGTTCTTCGGCGCGACCCACGCCGACCCGATGGGCCTGGTCAGCCGCCGCCGGTACCGGTGGACCGCGGGCCGGATCACCGACTACTGGGACGAGGTGTTCACCGCCGACGGGCTGGCCGGGCACGCCGCGCTGGACGACCAGTCGGCGTTCATCGCCAGCCTGGGCGCGACCCGGTCGGCGCGGATGCGCGACGTGCTCGGCACCATCCAGGCCGATCAGGACGCGATCATCCGGGCCGGGTCGCGGGGTGCGCTGGTGGTCGACGGCGGCCCCGGCACCGGCAAGACCGTGGTGGCGCTGCACCGCACCGCGTACCTGCTGCACGCCGACCCGCGGCTGGGCGAGCGCCGGGGCGGGGTGCTGGTGGTCGGGCCGCACCAGCCGTACCTGAACTACGTCTCCGACGTGCTGCCCAGCCTGGGCGAGGAGGACGTGCAGATCTGCACGCTCGCCGACCTGGTGCCGGAGGGCGCGGCGGCGGCGCCGGAGACCGACCCGGAGGTGGCGCGGCTGAAGGCGTCCGGGGACGTGGTGCGCGTTGTCGACGCCGCGGTCCGGTTCTACGAGGAGCCGCCCGCGACCGCAATGACTGTCGGGGTCGGGGACGCCGAGGTGCGGCTGACCGCCGGCGACTGGGCGACGGCGTTCGAGGTGGCCGGGCCGGGCGTCCCGCACAACGAGGCCCGCGACGAGGTGTGGGAGGAACTGCTCACGATCCTGGTGGAGAAGTACCGCGGCGACGAGCCGGAGGAGGCGGTCCGCCGCGCGCTGGGGCGCGACCGGGAACTGGTCACCGCGTTCGGCCGGGCGTGGCCGCTGCTCGACCCGCTCGACGTGGTGGCCGACCTGTGGTCGGTGCCGGCCTACCTGCGCCGGTGCGCGCCCTGGCTGAGCGTCGAGGAGATCCGTACGCTGAGGCGGGCCGACCCTCGAGCCTGGACGGCGGCGGACCTGCCGTGGCTGGACGCGGCCCGGCGGCGGGTCGGTGACCCGGAGGCGTCGCTGCGGCGGCGCCGCGACGAGGGGGTTCTGGCGGCGCAGCGCGCCGAGATGGACACGGTGGTCGACGCGCTGATCGCGTCGCACGCCTACGACGACGGCGAGGGTCTGATGACCATGCTGTACGGCGAGGACATGCGCACCAGCCTGGTCGACTCCAGCGTGTTGAGCGTGGCCGATCCGGACCTGCTGGCCGGGCCGTTCGCGCACGTCGTGGTGGACGAGGCGCAGGAGCTGACCGACGCGCAGTGGCAGATGCTGCTGGCGCGCTGCCCGTCGCGCAGCTTCACGGTGGTCGGTGACCGGGCGCAGGCACGGCACGGGTTCACCGAGTCGTGGCCGCAGCGGCTGGCGCGGGCCGGGTTCGACCGCGTCGAGGTGGCGACGCTGTCCGTCAACTACCGCACTCCGGCGCAGGTGATGGCGGCGGCCGAGCCGGTAATCCGGGCCGTGCTGCCCGACGCCAACGTGCCCACGTCGATCCGCGACGGCGCTCCGGTGCGGTACGGCTCCCGCGCGGAGCTGCGCGCGGTGGTGGACGGCTGGCTCACCGCCCACCGCGAGGGCGTCGTGTGCGTCATCGGTGATCCGGCGTTCCCGGCCTCGGAGCGGGTCCGGTCGCTGAGCCCGGTGCTGGCCAAGGGGCTGGAGTTCGATCTGGTGGTGCTTGTCGACCCGGAGGCGTTCGGCGACGGGGTCGCCGGGGCGGTGGACCGGTACGTCGCGATGACCCGGGCCACCGGCGAACTGGTCGTGCTGACCGGGCCGTGACCGGGCCCCGGGGGCGGCGCACAGACCGCCCCCGGGGTCCGGCTCAGCGGCTGAGCGCCCGGTAGCGGCGCAGCGACAGCGGCAGGAACACCGCCACCAGCACCAGCGGCCAGAGCACCGCCAGCAGCGGGTGATGCGCGGCCACCCACGAGTCGCCGCCCCAGCCGGGGTTGCCGAACAGCTCGCGAGTGGCCCCGACGGTCGCGGACAGCGGATTCCACTCGGCGACCGCGCCCAGCCACGCGGGCATGGTGGACGGCGCCACGAACGCGCTGGACAGGAAGCCCAGCGGGAACTCCAGCGTCTGCACGGCCGTCACCGCGCTCTGCCCCTTCACGGTCAGGCCGAGGAAGACGCCCACCCAGACCAGCGCGAACCGCAGCAGCAGGATCAGCCCGAGCGCGGCGAGCGTGTCGCCGAGGTCGCCGCGTGCCCGCCACCCGATCGCCAGGCCGACGAGCAGCATGACGGCGAGCGTCACCACCGCGAACATCAGGTCGGCCACAGCGCGGCCGAGCAGCGGGGCCAGCCGGGACACCGGCATCGACCGCAGCCGGTCGGTGACGCCACGCTCCAGGTCCGCCGAGACCGCCAGGGTGGTCATGCTGATGCCGAAGACCATCGTCATGGCGAACATGCCGGGCATCAGGAACTCGCGGTAGCTGCCGCCGCCCGGTACCTGGAGCGCGCCGCCGAACAGGTACGCGAACATCAGCACCATCAGGATGTCGAAGCCCAGCGAGCCGATCAGCGGTCCGGGCTCACGCCGCCAGTGCGCCAGCGCACGACCGGTCAGCGTCAGGCCGTCACCGGCCAGCGACGCGCGCCGGGCCGGGGTCACCGTCGCGGTCACGCGGTCACCTCCACACCGGTCCGGTCGGCGGACGGCCCGCCGGTGAGCTGGAGGAACACCTCGTCCAGTGTGGGTCGCCGCAGCGCCACGTCGGCCACGTCCACGCCGTCGGCGTCCAGCGCACGCAGCACCTCGGTCAGCGCGCCGGCCCGGTCGCCGACCTGGGCGCTGACCGCCCGCCGGTCCGGATCGAGCGCCGGTTCGGTACGGGCCACGGCGCGCAGCCGCGCGGCGGCGGTGGCCAGGTCGGCGGCGTCACGAACGACCAGGTCGATCCGGTCGCCGCCGAGGCGGGACTTGAGCGCATCGGGGGTGCCCTCGGCGATCACCCGCCCGGCGTCGAGCACGCAGACGCGGTCGGCGAGCTGGTCGGCCTCGTCCAGGTACTGCGTGGTCAGCAACACCGTGGTGCCGGCGCGCACCAGATCGCGTACCGCCTCCCACACCTCGTTGCGCCCGCGCGGGTCCAGCGCCGTGGTCGGCTCGTCGAGGAACAGCACCGACGGCGCGAGGATCATCCCGGCGGCCAGGTCGAGGCGGCGGCGCATGCCACCGGAGTACGTGCGTACCGGCCGCCCGCCCGCGTCGGCGAGCCCGAACCGGTCGAGCAGCTCGGTGGCCCGCCGTCGTGCAGCGGCCCGGTCCAGGTGGAACAGGCGACCGAAGATGACCAGGTTCTCCCGGCCGCTCAGTGCCTCGTCCACCGCCGGGTGCTGGCCGACCAGGCCGATGCGGTGGCGCACCCGGTCGGCCTGCCCGGCCACGTCGAAGCCGGCCACCTCGGCCCGCCCGGCGTCGAAGCGCAGCAGCGTGGCCAGGATGCGGACGGCTGTGGTCTTGCCGGCGCCGTTCGGGCCGAGCAGCCCGCACACGGTGCCCGGTCGCACCCGCAGGTCGAAGCCGTCCAGCGCGGCCGTGTCCCCGTACCGCTTGCGCAGGCCCTCCGCGAGGATCGCATGTTCCACGTCTGTTCCCCCTCCGTCGACGAGGGCACTAACGTACAACGTACGGTATGGCGTCCGCCAATGATTCAGCCGATCATCCGGTGCTCCCACGCCCAGACCGCGATCTCGGTACGGTTCCGCAGGCCGAGCTTCGTCTGCACCGTCGAGACGTGGCTCTTCACGGTGCTCAGCGAGATGAACAACTCCGCGCCGATCTCCAGGTTGGTCCGGCCCCGGGCGATCTCGCGTACCACCTCGATCTCCCGCTCGGACAACGCCGGGCGGCGCTCGTCGCGGGGCGGCGCGGGCGGGGTCAGGTGCCGCAGCAGCCGGACCGTCACCGACGGGGACACGAGCGCGTCACCCTGGTACGCCGCCCGCACCGCCTCCACCAGAAGCGCCGGTCCGGCGTCCTTGAGCAGGAACCCGGCCGCTCCCCCGCGCAGCGTGCCGTAGACGTACTCGTCCAGGTCGAACGTGGTGACCACGACGACGCGCAGCGGGTCGGCCACCTCGGGCCCGGCGAGCGCCCGGGTCACCTGGAGCCCGTCGAGCCGCGGCATCCGGATGTCCACCAGGCAGACATCGGGTCGCAGGCGGCGGGCCTGGGCGACCGCGTCGACACCGTCGGACGCCTCGGCGACCACTGTGATGTCCGGCTGGTCCTCCAGGATCAGCCGCAGCCCGCCGCGAACCATCGCCTGGTCGTCGGCGAGCAGCACCCGGATCGTCATCACCGCCTCCCGTACGGCACGGAGGCCCGGACCGACCATCCGGCGCCGGGGCAGGGACCAGCGGTCAGCGTGCCGCCGAGGGCCTCGACGCGCTCCCGCAGGCCGATCAGGCCGTATCCGCCCCGGGACTCGGCGGGCGTGGCGGACGCGTCGTCGGTCACCTCGACCACCACCGCGTCCGGCTCCTGCGCCACGTCGACTGTGACCTGGCCGGTGTGCGGCGCGTGGCGGGCCACGTTCGTCAGCGCCTCCCGGACGATCCGGTGCACGGTGCTGGTGACCTCCGGCGGCCAGGCCGTCTCCGCCGGCAGCCGCAGCCGCACCGGCGGGCCCTGCCGGCGGAACCGCTCGACCAGTTCCTCGATCTGCTCGGTACCGGCCGAGGCCGGCGGCGCGTCCGCGGTGTCGCGCAGCAGCCCGACCAGGCGGCGCATGGCCCGCATCGCCTCGCCGCCTGCTGCCTCGATGCCGGCCAGCGACTCAGTGGCGCGCGCCGGATCCCGGCGCCCGACCAGGTGGGCGGCCTGTGCCTGCACCACGATGCCGGTGACGTGGTGGGCCACCACGTCGTGCAGTTCCCGGGCCAGTTCCAGCCGCTCGTCGCGGCGTACCCGCTCGGCGGTGACCTTCGCCCGCTCGTCGAGCAGCCGCAGCGTGAGCCCGGCGGCGACCCCGCCGAGCCAGCACAGCCCGTTGAGCGCGACCACCCCCGACCCGCCCGCCCCCGGCCGGGCGGCCGGCCACGCCCCGGCCGCCACCACGAGACCACCGGCGCCGATCAGTCCGGCGGGCAGCGGCGGCAGAGCGCGTACCGCCGATCCGACCAGGACGGCCGACGCGAGCGCCAGCGCCGGCCCCGGCTCGGTGGGCAGGTCGAACAGCCGGGCGACGGCGACGGCCGACCCGGCGACGACGAGTCCGGCGGTGGCGGTGACGACGCGCTGCCTGTCGCGTACCAGAGCCAGCACGCCGACCACGACGGCGGCCGTGCCGCCGGGAAGCCAGTACGGCAGCCCCCAGCTCGCGGCGATCGCCACCGCCTGGACGCCGATCGCGGCGAGCAGCACCACGGCGAGCCCCGCCGTCGCCGCCACGCGGGTGATCCGTTCACCAGCCATGCCCAGCACGTTAGGAGATCGCGGGCCGTCGCGAACCGGCCGAAAGTAGGGGCCGCCCGAGTGCCGGACCCTGCTCCGGACCGATGCCCGCCGGTCCGGGCGTGCCCAGGATGAGCCGCATGTATCCACCACTCGCCCTGCACGCCGAGCGGCTGACCAAACGGTACGGCCGCCGCACCGCGCTTGCCGACTGCGACCTGAGCGTTCCGCGCGGGCACGTGGTCGGCCTGGTCGGCCCCAACGGCGCCGGCAAGTCCACGCTGCTGCAACTGGCCTGCGGCCTGATCGCGCCCACCTCGGGTTCGCTGACGGTGCTCGGCTCACCGCCGGCCGCCGACGCCGCGCACCTGGCCCGGGTCGGTTTCGTCGCCCAGGACACACCGGTCTACGCCTCCCTGACCGTCGCCGAGCACCTGCGGATGGGCGCCTGGCTCAACCCGTCCTGGGACGCGGCGCTGGCCCGGCGGCGCGTCGACGAGGTCGGCCTCGATCCGGCGCAGAAGGCGGGCCGGCTCTCCGGCGGCCAGCGCGCGCAACTGGCCCTCGCGTTGGCCGCCGCGAAACGTCCCGAGCTGTTGATCCTCGACGAGCCGGCCGCCGCGCTGGACCCCCTCGCGCGCCGCGAGTTCATGCACGGGCTGGCCGGTTTCGTGCGGGAACTCGGCGCCGGGGCGGTGCTCTCCTCGCACCTGCTCGGCGACGTGGCGCAGGTCTGCGACCACCTGGTCGTGCTCTGTGCCGCCCAGGTGCAGGTGGCCGGACCGGTCCCGGACCTGCTCGCCACGCACCACCGGAGCACCGCCGCGCCCGCCGGGGCCGAGGTGATCTGGGCCGAGCCCGGCCGCGTCGTGGTCCGGGGCCCGGCGGTACGCGACGACGCGCCGGTCACGCTGGAGGAACTGGTCCTGGCGTACCTGTCCCGGGCCGCCGCCCGCCCGGCGGTGACCAGATGATCCGGATGACGCTGCGGCAGTTCCGCCTCCCGGCGCTCGTCGGCGCCGTCCTGCTGGTGCTGGCCGGCGCCTACCTGCTGCGCCTCGGCGCGGACATCCGGGCCGTGCCCGATCCGGCCCGGCTGCCCGGCCGGTACGCGCAGACGATGCTGTTCCTCGCCGGCGGGTTCGCGCTGGTGCCCGCGCTGATCGGCGCGTTCTGGGGCGCGCCGCTGGTGGCCCGGGAGCTGGAGCAGGGCACGCACCGGCTGGTGTGGAACCAGAGCGTGCCGCGCCGCCGCTGGCTGGCGGTCAAGCTGGCGGTGCTGTCGGCCGCCGCCGCGCTCGTCGCCGGTGTGCTCGGCGCGCTGCTGACCTGGGCGGCCGCGCCCGTCGACCGGGTCGCCGGCGACCGATTCAGCACCGTGCTGTTCGGCGCGCGCGGGATCGCGCCGGTCGGGTACGCCGTGTTCGGCCTCGTCCTCGGCGTGGTCGCCGGGCTGCTGCTGCGCCGCACCCTGCCGGCGATGGCAGTGGTGTTCCTGGCCGTGGTCGTGGTGCAGCTCGCCGTGCCGAACCTGCTGCGCCCGCACTACCTGCCGCCGGAGCGGGTCACCGTGCCGATGACCGCCGACACCGTCAACCGGGCCCGCAACCTGGGCAGCATCACCGGCGCGCCGGTCGTCGGCGGGCTGGACGTGCCGGGTGCGTGGGTCACCGGCATCAGCCCGCTGCGGACCGCCGACGGGCGGCAGCTCTCCGACGAGGCGTTCGGCACCTGTTTCCGTGACCCGCCGCGTACCGGAGCCACCGGCACGTTCGGCGACACCGCGGTCTGCCTCGGCAAGCTCGGCCTGCACGTGGACCTGGCGTACCAGCCGAACCGCCGGTTCTGGGCGTTCCAGTGGATCGAGCTGGCACTCCACCTCGGCGCGGCGGGTCTGCTGGCGGCGCTCGGCCTGTGGCACGTCCGGAGACGGGCCGGCTGAGCGGACGGGGGCGGACGGTCCGGGCGCCACGCGCGCCCGGACCGCCGTACCTAGCGCTTGAACAACGCGCGCAGCGCCTCGGCGATCTCGCCCGGCGCCTCCTCGGCCATGAAGTGCCCGGCCGTGGTGGTGCGATGCTCCAGGTCCGGGGCCCAGGCCCGCCACACCGCCGCCGCGTCGTAGCCGAGCGCGGCGCCCCAGTCCTGCTGGATGACTGTGGTAGGCATGGTCAGCTGCCGCCCGGCGTCCCGGTCCGCCCGGTCGTGCGTCACGTCGATCCCGGCCGACGCCCGGTAGTCGGCGACGATGGAGTCGACCGCCTCCCGGGAGGCGCGCAGGTACTCGGCGCGCACCTGCGCCGGCATGGCCGCCGGGTCACCGGCCCAGGCGTCGAGGAAGTGCCCGAAGAACGCGTCGGCGCTGCCCGCGATCATCTGCTCCGGCAGGCCGGGCGGCTGGGCCATCAGGTAGAGGTGGAACGCCACCGAGGCGTTCACGCCGTGCAGCACGTCCCACATGTCGAGGGTGGGCAGCACATCAAGCGACGCCAGGTGGGTGACCGCGTCCGGGTGGTCCAGACCGGCCCGGACCGCGACCAGGGCACCCCGGTCGTGCCCGGCCAGCGCGAACCGCTCGTGCCCGAGCGCGCGGACCAGCGCCACCACGTCGGCGGCCATCGTCCGCTTGCTGTACGTGTCCTCGGTGTGCGCGGCCGGCTTGTCGCTGGCGCCGTAACCGCGCAGGTCGGGGCAGATCACCGTGTGCCCGCCGGCCAGGTCGGCGGCCACGTGCCGCCACATCAGGTGGGTCTGCGGGAAGCCGTGCAGCAGCACGACCGGGCTGCCGGAGCCGCCCACCGCCACGTTCAGCGTCACGCCCTCGGCGACCGGAACGCGCTGGTAGTCGAATCCCGCGATGGTGGTGCTCATCATGATCCCTCTTTCGTCTCGTCGTACCTGACCAGCGTGGCGGCGCCGGATGAGCAACCGATGAGCGCGATACGGTGACCCTGGTCGAGGAGGGTCGGTGCCTGTCGGTTTCGGTGTGCTGGGTCCGGTGACGGCCTGGGACGACGCGGGTGTGCCGGTCGACCTGAAGGGGCCCCGGCACCGGGCCGTGCTGGCGCGGCTGGTCGCCGCCCGGGGCCGGACCGTGCCGGTCGGGCAGATCGTCGACGACCTGTGGGACGACCCACCGGCCGGCGCGGTGGGCGCGGTCCGCACGTTCGTCGCGGCGCTGCGCCGCCGCCTGGAACCGCACCGTCCGCCGCGCGAGCCGGCCCGGCTGCTGGTCACCGACGGACCGGGGTACGCGCTGCGCGCCGACCCGGGCACCGTCGACGCCTGGCGGTTCGAGGACACCGTCACCGCGACTGCCGAGGCGCTGCCCCGGGCCGCGCTCGACCGGCTCGACGAGGCGCTGGGCTGGTGGCGCGGACCCGCGTACGCCGACTTCGACCAGCCGTGGGTGCACGCCGAACGGTCCCGGCTCGACCAGATCCGGCTGACCGCCGTGGAGCGGCGGGCCGAGGCGCTGCTGGCGCTGGACCGGGCCGCCGACGCCGTACCCGACCTCGACGCGCACGTCGCCGCGTACCCGTGGCGGGAGGACGGGTGGGCGCTGCTGGCGTCGGCGCTCTACCGGGCCGGACGGCAGGCCGACGCGCTCGCCGTGCTGCGCCGGGCCCGGGAGCTGCTGCGCGACCAGCTCGGCCTGGACCCGGGACCGCGGCTGCGGCGGCTGGAGACCGACCTGCTGCGCCAGGCCGAACCCGAGCCGACCGGTCCGGCGCGGGTCTGGGCGGAGACCGCAGCGGCGTACGAGCGCAGTGTGGTCCCCGGCGCCCGGGCTCGGCTGGAGTCGACTGTCGGGCTGCTGCGCAGCCTCGCGGTGACCGGGCCGGGTGGACTGGAGGCCGCCCGGGACCAGCGTGAGGCGGCCATCACCGCGGCCGAGCAACTGGGCGACCCGGAGTTCACCGCGCGGGTGATCGGCGGGTACGACGTACCGGCGATCTGGACCCGCTCGGACGACCCGGCGCAGGCGGCCCGGGTCGTCGCGGCGGCGCAGCGGGCCCTGGCCGGGCTGGGCCCCGATACGCCGGAGGCGACGCACGCCCGGCTGCTGGCCACCGTCGCGATCGAGTCCCGCGGTACGGCGTCGCCGCGACCCGCCGAGGCGGCGCGGGACGCGGAGGCGATCGCCCGGCGGGTGGCCGATCCGGCGCTGCTGGCCCAAGCGCTCAACGGCGTGTACATGCAGACGTTCCACCGGACCGGGCTGGCCGCCGAGCGGGACGCGATCGGGGTGGAACTGGTAGCGCTCGCCGCCCGGCACGGCCTGGCCACAGCCGAGATCCTCGGGCACCTGATCCGGGTGCAGGCGCGGAGCGCTCTCGCCGACTTCACCGCCGCCGACGCGCACGCCGACGCGGCGGACCGGCTCGCCGCCCGGCACGAGAGCCCGCTCGTCGGCGTGTTCACCGGCGGCTACCGCGCGATGCGGACCGCCGCCACCGGCGCCGCGTACCCGGAGGCGAAGGCCGCGTACCGGTCGTGGGCGACCCGGCTGGCCGGCTGCGGGATGCCCGGCGTGGAACGCGGGCTGGCGTCGCTGGCGCTGCTCTGCCTGCGGGCGTGGCACGACCGGCCGGCCGTCTTCCCCGCCGACACCGACTGGGGCCCGTACGCGCCCTGGGCCCGCCCGCTGCTCCTGCTCGCCGACGGGCGGCGCGACGAGGCCGCAAGGGCGTTGCGTCGCGCCCCGGCGCCGCCGCGTGACCTGCTCATGGAGGCGCTGTGGTGCCTGACCGGCCGGGCCGCCGTGGCGCTCGAGGACCGGGACGCGATGCTGCGGGCCCGGGCCGCGCTCGCCCCGGCGGCGGGCGAGCTGGCCGGGGCGGGCAGTGGCCTGCTCACCGTCGGGCCGGTGGCCCTGCATCTGGACCGGCTCGACGCCGCACTCGCGGTGACCGGCGGCCGCTACCGTTCATGAGGGCGGCTCGGATGGCCCGCGCCCTCGGCTAGGGTGCGGCGATGGACGAGCTGAGGCACCTGTTCCGGCGCGCCGCCGACCACGCGGCCGACTACCGGCTGTCCCTGCCGGACCGGCCGGTCGGCGTACCCGTGGACCAGGCCGCGCTGAACGAGGCGTTCGCCGGCCCGCTGCCTGATGCTCCCACCCCGCCCGAGCAGGTCCTCGCGGAGCTGGTGGCCGCCGCCGAACCGGGACTCGTTGCCACCGCCGGGCCGCGCTACTTCGGCTTCGTCATCGGCGGCGCCTTGCCCGCCGCCACCGCCGCGGACATGCTGGCCGCCGGGTGGGACCAGAACGCGTTCAACGCCGTCACCTCGCCCGCCGCGGTGGCCGCCGAGTCGGCCGCCGGTACCTGGCTCAAGGAACTGCTCGGCATCCCGGCGACCGCGTCCGTCGGGTTCGTCACCGGCGGGCAGGCCGCCAACACCGCCGGGCTCGCCGCCGCCCGCCACCAGGTCCTCGCCGACGCCGGCTGGGACGTGGAACGACGCGGCCTGTCCGGCGCACCGGCGGTGCGCGTGTTCGCCGGCGCCGAACGGCACGCCACCGTCGACAGGTCGCTGCGGCTGCTCGGCCTCGGCACCGACGCGCTGCGCCCGGTACCGACCGGCCCGCAGGGCGCCATCGACCCGCACGCGCTGGCGGCGGCGCTGCGCGACGCCGGTCCCGGACCGACGATCGTCTGCCTGCAGGCGGGCAACGTGAACACCGGCGCGTGCGACGACCTGCGCCGCGCCTGTGACCTGGTCCACCGGTACGGCGGCTGGGCGCACGTGGACGGCGCGTTCGGGCTGTGGGCGGCCGTCAGCCCGTCGACCCGGCACCTGGTGGACGGGCTGGAGGCGGCCGACTCGTGGGCGTGCGACGGCCACAAGTGGCTGAACCTGCCGTACGACACCGCGTTCGCGTTCTGCGCCCGGCCCGACGCGCACGCGGCGGCCATGTCGCTCGCGGCCGCGTACCTCGTGGGTTCCGGTGGTGTGCCCGTAGGCGCGGAGCTGACCGCGGAGTCCTCGCGCCGCGCCCGTGGTTTCGCGGTCTGGGCGGGCCTGCGGGAGCTGGGCCGCGACGGCGTCGCCGCGCTGGTCGAGCGGTGTTGCGCGCTGGCCCGGCGGTTCGCCGACGGGCTGAGCGCGGCCGGGTTCGAGGTGGTGAACGACGTGGTGCTCAACCAGGTGCTGGTCGGGTTCGGCGACGACGCGCGCACCGACCGGGTGGTGGCGGCGGTGCAGGCCGACGGGACGTCCTGGGCCGGTGGGACGACGTGGCGGGGGCGGCGGCTGATGCGGATCTCGGTGTCGAACGCGACCACCACTGAGGCCGACGTGGACCGTTCCGTGGCGGCGATCGCCCGGCTGGCCCGCTGAGCGGCGTCAGCCGGGCAGACGCAGCAGGTGCCGCCCGGGGAACGGGCCGCCGTGCTCCCGCTCCCAGGTGGCGAGGTGGCGCTTCTTCTCCTCCGGCGAGGGGGCGAGGAAGTCGAAGTAGGCGAGGATCACCGTGCGGGCCTCGTCGACCGTGTACGACGCTCCCGACGGCACCGGGCCGAGGCTGTCCACGCTGACGCCGGTCGGCGTGCAGCGCACCACCGCGGAGTTGCCCTCGTACTCCTCGTAGTCCGAGCGCCCGGACATCACGTCGTCGATGCACTGCAGCAGCTCGAGGCAGTCCGGGGCGTAGGTCTGGATGTCGCTGACGAGCTGGGAGGCGAACGGGCGGAAACGCGCGTCGCCGCTGGTCATGGTGGGCGCGCCGTTCTGATTGCGCCCGAACTGGATGTCACCCACAGCTAGCGTCCCCCCACCGGCCAAGCCGAGTACCACGTCGTGCCACCGGGATTGTAGAAGCCCTCGACGAGCAGCCCGTTGGCCCTCCCCTGCCACTTGTTCGGGTCGTCCGGGTGCGGGCCGCCGGACCGGAACGCGCCCTCGATCGTCTCGTCGACCCGCTGCGGCGTCCAGTTGTCCGGGAAGAAGGTGCTCGAACCGCGCTTCTGACGCCAGACGCCGCCGTCGTCCTGCACGTCGACGCGGGCGCGGTACGTGCCGTCGGCGTGCCGTTCGAGGATCATCTCGCGGCCGTCCGCGTCGACGCGGACCCGGGCCCCCGGCGGGTTCTCCCCCATGAACCGGTGGTGGAAGCCGGTACCCCGGGGCGGATTGGCGTTGGTGTTCACGTGACCGCGGAAGATGTGCGCGTAGCGGCGGTGCCGCATCCGGGCCCGGAGCCACTTCTCCACCGGCGTGAAGAGACCTGCCTTTCCCCGCCTACCCACCGAGCACCGCTTCGGTCGCCATGTTCAGCAACTGGTCGATGAGGACACCGGTGATGAGCTTGAAGATCGGGATCTCCAGCAGTGAGGCACCGAAGGTGACCACCGCCGTGGCGACCGCCTGCGCGATCTGGATGGCCAGGAGCGTCAGCTGCACGATCACGTTGATCTTCAACGCCAGGACGATCCCGGCGCACACCATGAGCCCGGTCCCGATGAGCGCCGCCGCGGAGGCCCCGTCGTCCAGGTTGGTCTTCGCCGAGTCGGCCGCCTGCCAGCTCGTCTGGAAGCGTTCGATGGCGTCGTCGCGGTTCTGGGTCCACATCTGCTGCGCCGACCGGTCGGCGTCGGCCACCGGAGCACGGAGCCGGTCCGGGAAGGCGAGCCACGCCTGGCCCATCTCCAGCAGCTTCGTCTCGTCGGCCTCCGGCCAGGTGTAGCCGAGCATGCCGAGCAGGGACACCAGTTCTCCGGGCAGGGTCATTCCCATGTCAGCCGAGCACCTCACGGAAGCGGCCGAGGCTCTCAGTGATCATGCGTTCGGTCTCCTGGTAGTTGAGGCCCATCACCCGGCTCAGCTTGCCGATGTCCTCGATCTCGACGAGGTTCGCGTCGTAGCTCTCCAGCGCCAGGTCGCGGATCGTCTCGTACACCATCCCGATGAGCGAGCCGAGGTCGTCGTTGCCCCACGGCGTGCCGAAGGCCGCCAGCTCGGCGTCGAACGCGGACAGTGCGGCACGCATACGCTGCGCCGAGGCGACGATGTCGTCACCCGCCCCGATGATCGACTCGGGATCGATCTCGATCTCGCGGGCCATCAGCGCTCCCCTCCGTCGGTCATCGTCCCGGGTCCCGGATGGTCTGCATCACGCCGGTCAGCGCGCCGGTGAGCGCGGACATCTGGCGGACACTGGCCTCCTGCAGCTCGCGCAGCCGCGCGTCGAGCGCGGCCGAGCCGAGCCCCTGCGGTGCCGCCGCCGGGGGGATCTGCTCCAGCGCGCGGTTGACCGCGACCACCATCGACTCGCCGAGCTCCGCCGAGGACAGCCGGCGGGGCGGGCGGGTGACCTCCAGCCGGGTCAGCCGGGCCGAGCCGTCGACCTCCGCGCGCACGGTCCCGGCGTCATCGGATCCGCTCCACCGCTCGTCCCCGCCGTCCTCGGACGGCGTGCCGCCTGTTGCGGTGCCCAGCACGTCCATGACCTGGTGCAGGAGATCCGCCGGGCCGTTCGCCGGGACGTCCCCGCCGAGCCCGGTCGCCGGACCGGCCGTGGCGACGGCGTCGGCGATCGCGCCGTGGAGCCGGCGCATCGCCGCCTCGCTCTCGGCGAGGACGGCACCGAGGCTTCCGGTCAGCGCGGACAGGTCGGCCACCGGTTCACTGCTCGCCAGGCTGCCCCGGGACGCGGTCAGCGCGTCGTTCACCGCCTGCTCGACCAGGCGGCCCAGCTCGTCCTCGGACAACCGCATCAACGGCGCGGCCAACTCGACGGAGCGCAGCCTCCCGTCCTCCGCCGTCACCTCGACCTGGCCGTCGGCGGCCCGGCCGTGCGCCTCGGCGGTCACCCCGCCGGCGGTGTGGCCGTCGGTGGTCACGCCGCCAGCGGGGTGCGCGCCGGCGCGCAGGGCCGCCAGCTCCTCGCGGTAGCCGGAGACGCGCAGCGCGTAGTCGTCGGCCGCGGCGTCCTGTGTCATCCCGTTGCCTCCCCGTCACGGTCAACCAGACCCTAGCAACGCCCGGCACGCGGAGATGTCCCTCCACAGGGGAGCGCACTCATCACCGTGTCGTCACGGGGCCCACACGAAGCGCTACCGGTTGCTACCGTGTCGGGCACCGTTGTCCTCTGGGGAGGGTGGCCATGTGGGCGGACGAGGCCGCGCTGGACGCGGCGGCACGACGGCTCGACGAGTGGGAGTCGTCGCTGGCCGCCCGGGCGGCGCGCGCCCGGGACCTGTCCGCCCGCGCGCAGGCGCTGACCGGCACCGCCCGCAGCGCCGACGGGCTGGTCGAGGTCATCGTCGACGCGTCCGGGCTGCTCACCGGCCTGCGGCTCGACGAACGCGTCCGGCAGCACTCCGCCGCACACACCGCCCGGCAGATCCTGGCGGTCACCCGGGACGCCCGCGCCGACCTGCTGCGACAGCTCACCGAGGCCACCACCGAGACGCTCGGCGCGGACGACCCGGCCGCACGCGCGATCGTCGAGTCCCACCAGCGGCGGCTCGGCCCCGACCCGGACGCGCCGGATGCCGCCCGGTGACGGCCTCCAGGTCGACCCGGACGACCTGACCGCACACGCCGCCCACCTCGGCCGCTGCGCCGACAGCATCGACACCGCGCGGCAGGCCGGCCAGCACGTCCGGCTGAGCGCCGACGCGTACGGGCAGCTCTGCGCGATCATGCCGGCCCTGCTCGACGGTCTCCAGCGGACGCTCACCGACGGCATCGGCACCGCCGCCACCTCGGTCCGGGACACCGCCGGGAAGCTGCGGTCGAGCGCCGAGCGCTACCGCGCCTCCGACGCGCACGCCGCGGACCTGCTCGACCGGGTACGACAGCGTCGGTGACCACGAACCCGCTGGTCGCCGCCACCTCAGACACCGGCCCGAGTCCCTGGGCGGGCGTGTGGATCTGCGAGGACATCGAACTCATCGCTCAGGGCGTCCGCACCGGCAGCTGGATCGACGGCAGCCTCGGCGTGGTCAGCGCCGGCCTCGACGCGCTCGCCCTCGTGTCCGACCCGGCCGGGGCCCTCCTCCAGTACGGTATCGCCTGGCTCATCGAGCACGTCAAGCCGCTCAGCGAGGCCCTCGACTGGCTGGCCGGCGACCCCGCCGAGATCACCGCGCACGCGCAGACCTGGCGCAACGTCGCCGCGTCGCTGCGCGAGGACGCCGCCGAGCTGGCCCATGCCGTCCGCACCGAGGTCCCCGGGTGGACGGGCGCCGCCGCCACCGGCTACCGCCGCTGGGCGGCCGAGCAGCAGCAGGCCGTCACCGGGCTGGCGCAGGGCGCCGAGGCGATGGCAGCGATCACCGAGGGCGCCGCCGGCCTTGTCGCGGCCGTGCGGCTGCTGGTCCGCGACGCGATCGCCGCGTGCGTGTCCCGCCTGATCGTGTACGCGGCCGAACTGGTCGCCACGGCTGGGCTGGCGACGCCGCTGGTGGTGGAGCAGGTGACGACGACCGTGGCGTCGTGGGCGGCGCGGATCGGGCGGTTGCTGCGGGGGTTGCTGGCGAGTCTGCGGCGCCTGATACCGGAGATGCGGCGCCTCGGCGACCTGATCGGCAAGCTCCGCGAGGCGCTGAGCCGCTTGCGAGCGGCTGAGCCCGAAGCGGGAAACCTGAACCGGGTGCGCGGCAGAGGACGCGGACCCCGCATGCCGATGACCCTGGAGTCGGTGCAGCAGATCGCCGCGAAGTACGGCATCGAGACCTCCGACATCCGGTTCGTGATCGACAAGGGACGGTCGGCAATTCACGGCGTGACCAGGGCTGACCAGTCGGTCATGCTCTGCCGGAACGCTTTCCACAGCGAGGAGGACCTCGCCCGTACGCTCGCGCATGAGCGGTTCCACGTGGAGGAACTCCGCGCAGGGCGCCCGTACCCCCGAAACCGTGACGAGGCGATCGCATTCGAGGATCGTGCCTATGCTCACGAGGACCAGTGGTGGGAGAACCACCCGGTCAGACCGGAGGAGTAGCTGGTGGCTTCATTCGACGAGTGGCTCGACGCGTACGAAGTCGTCTACCGCACCCTGCCGGCCGAGTCCGACCACCAGTGCCCGAACTGCGGTCACCGGACCCTACGCATGGTGTTCACCACGCCGCCCGGCGCCGGGTACGGCTACGTCTCGTTCTGGTGCGACACCTGCCTGGAGGGCATCCACGTCTCTCGGGCTCCGGTTCCCGCCGGAGTGACCGCCCTGTCCACTGCCGCACCGATCGAGGAACGCACCAAGGGCATTCCCAACTACCGCCTGGTGACGTAGCTGAACCCCGTCCGGTGATCGGCTATGAGCCGAGGATCCCGCACTGCAACCGGACGGTGACCCGCTCGGTCACCACCTCCACCCCGCCGAGGGCATCGCGTACGTCGGCGGCGAACGCCGCGCGCTGCCACGAGGACGGCAGGTGTTCCGCGGACATGGCGGAGAAGACGCCGCCCACCATGTCGTCGACCGTCAGCGGGGCGTCGTACCGCACCGACGTCTCCTCGTACCGGTAACCGGCACGCACGAGCGCCTCCCGGTTGCGCCGGCGCCCGGCCTCGTCGGTCTGGCATCTCCCCATTACGGGGTGGCCGAGCATCCGTTCCAGGCATCCCCGCAGCGCGCGTGACCATTCGGTGTCCTGCGTCCACAGGGGTTCGCCGTTTGTGACGACGGCGATGCCGCCTCCGGGGCGCAGCAACGGCCGGGCCGCCTCGGACAGGGTGTCGCGGTCCATGAAGTGAATGGCGACGGCGACGGTCAGCGCACCGACACTCCCCCCGCTGAGCAGCCGGGACAACGCGGGCACATCACTGTCGCCGCCGAGCACCCACGTGGCGTTGGCGGTCCCCCGGTCCACTGCGGTACGCCGGGCGATCGCCAGCATGTCCGGTTCGGGGTCCATGCCGATGACCGCGCCCACCCGATCGGCGAGCGGGATGGTCAGCTGGCCCGTGCCGCAACCGAGGTCGACCACCGTGTCATCGGCGCCGAGACGGAAGGCTGCCGCCAGGGCGTCGAGCACCTCGGGCGGATAGCCGCGCCGATGCCGTGCGTAGTAGGTCGCCACCTCACCGCCGAAGCCCGTCGCCATGCCGGCAGCCTGCCCGCCGCGACCGTCCCGAGGCCAGCAGTTCTGCTCAAGGCACGCCCCAACCGCCGGGCCGGCGACGGCTTCGTCGTCCGGGCGCGCATCCTCACCCGGGAGCGCGCCGTGACCGCGCCGATCCGGGTGCTGGTCTGCGACGACCAGGCCCTGATCCGTACCGGATTCGCCACCGTCATCGGCGCGCAGCCGGACATGGCCGCGGTGGGCGACTGCGGCGGCCCGCCTGCTGGCCGGCATCCGCACCGTCGCCTCCGGCGCCGCGCCGCTCGCACCGGAGGCGACGCGGCAGGTCGTCGGCCGGTATGCCGCCCGGCCGAGGGCACGCTGACGGACGTGGGGCTGACGCCGCGTGAGCTGGAGGTGCCGCGGCCGTGTCGCACAGTGCCGCTGGTCTAGCCGCCAGGAAGCGACACACCGTCGTCGTCGAGAGGTGAGCCGTCCAGGGCGCGATCGGTCTCCGCGGCGGTCAGACGCACGATCACGTCGCCGTCGGAGGTCGGAAGGCGGGTGAACCGCAACAGGACGAACCCCGAACGGTTGCTGCCCCGCACACCGTTGCCGAGGGGCATCGTGTGCACACCCTCGACGAGCCATTGATAGAGCGGCTGCGCGTCCGCGTCACGCCAGCCCGTCAAGCCGGCGTGGTGAACCGCCAGGGTCAGCTTCTCCGCCAGGTACTCGGGGTCGCAGACGCTGGTGATCGTCAGATCGAGTTCCGCGAACCGGTGTGCCGGCCCGAAGCGCCACAGTGCCCGCACCTCGCGGACCCCCGGGGTCAGCGGCCGTCCGACGAACAACCAGTCGTACGCGTCCAGGAAGGGTGCGTGGCGCTTGAGCCAGCTCTCCCTTTCCCGCTCCCGCACGATCCAGGGCAGAGGGATCTCGTTGAACTCGTCGGTCCACACCACTTCGGGAATCTCCCAGGCATCGAGCCAGCTTCTGACGCGCTCCCGGTTGGCCAGGAACGCGGCTCGCAGTTCATCGCGCTGGCGGCGTCCGGTCATCGGATCACTCTCCGTAGTCCCAATCGAGGCCCCAGATGCGGACATTGCCCTGGTGGTCGCCGGTGACGACGGTGCCGAACGCGTCGTCGGCGCGTATCGCGTTGACCCGGACGTGGTGACCGTGCAGGGAGCGGATCCGGCGTCCGGCGCGCAGGTCCCAGACGTCGACGGTCTGCTCTCCCGGGTCTCCGGCCACCGCGAACCTCCCGTCGGGCGAGACCACCACCTCCTCGACCCCGGTGAGGCTTCCGGCCGGGCCGTCGAGAGCCCTCCCGTCGAACACCAGCTCTCCGCTCGCGGCGTCCCACACGACGAAGCCGGTCAGCCCGGCGATGACGGCGAGCCGACGGGAGTCCGTGAAGGCCAACGTTGCCGACGAGCTGTGCTTGACCCGGTCGAGCCGGTACGACGGGCGCCTGTCACCCGGTCGCCACGCGGCCAGGCGGGTCATCTCGGCCAGCAGCAGCATCCCGGAGGCGAACCGGATCTCCGTGTGCGGGTCGACGTCCGCAAAGGTCTTCACCGGCTTTCCGGTATTCATCGACCGGACCTCCACGGCGGCCGCGTCCTGGGTTCGCAGCTGCACGGCGATCGAGCGGGACGCCTCGTCGGCCGTGACGCCGACGATCGTGCCGGGTCCGGTGCGGACCGTCGCGACGCAGGCGGCCGCCTCCAGCGACCACACCGTCGCCAACCCGTGGCCGAAGCCGACCGCCAACAGGTCGCCCGAGATGTCGAGCGTGGTGTTCCCGTCGTCGCGAGGCAGGGCGCCGGCCACCTTGAACCGGGGCTGGAACGTCCTGGTGTCGTGGCAGGCGACCGATCCGTCCGAGTAGCCGATGATCACGTCCCGGCCGCCCCTGGCGAAGGACAGGCTGACGGCCGGGTTCCGCCGCTCGGTGACCCCGCCTGCCTTCTCCAGCGTCTCCAGGTCGAAGATCTCGACCTCGTCGACGTTGGCGGCGAAGGCGAACAACCGGCCGGAGGCGCCGATGTCGAAGGTGCCACGGGTGAGCATGACATCGGACAGCTCCTGCTCCAGCCAGATGCCGGTCAGTCCGGTGCGCCGCAGGCTCCGGCCCAGGGCCCTGGAGGCCCGGCGTAGCCGCGGGTGACGTTCGTGGCCGGGAACGGCACGCGCCTCGCGGATCGCGTCTGCTGCGCGCCGTTCCTCTCCGGCCGCGATCATCGCCTCGACGCGTTCCATGACCTGGTCGAACGCCCGCTCGTCGCGCGCGAGGGCACCGACCGGGCGGGGCGGCGCGTACGACCAGGGAGCAAGGTGTCCGCTGAGTGGCATGGGAAGTCGGGAGAGCGAGGTCTGGCCACTGTAGCCGTGCGATTCGGCGATGACGGCGTAGCCGCAGTCCCCGCTGAACGCCGTCGCGTCGCGGCGTGAACCCCGCGCCCAGTCCTTCGGGAAGGTGCGGACGCATCGGCGGATGGCGAGTTCGAGGACCTGAAGGTCTCCGGTCCCGGGGTCGAGCAGAGCCCAGCCGGCCCGGCCGGAGATGCCGAGCATGCGGTATCCGGTCAGCCAGGGGATCTCCCACCGTCGCGGTTCGTCCCAGACCCGCATGTCCACCACTGTCAGGGACTGGTAGCCGATCCTCAGGACGGTCGACCCGTCCGGCGCCAGGGCGACCTTCTGGCCGTCGCCGTCCATCTCGTCGGTGGGTATGTGCAGGCCCCGCATCCTCGTGTCCCGCATGGGCCACCACTGCTCCACCCGGTGGTCGACGGCGGAGCCGGGACGGCCCAGTGAGGCGGAGACGCACACCTCGGCGTCCGGGCCGAGGATCACCCGGGTGACAGTGCCGTCGTGGGGCCGGATCTCGGCGACCGGCTTCCACGCGCCGGTGCGGAAGACGAGGACGCGGCCGTCGGCCGTACCCACAGCCGCGAAGCCACCCTCGGGGCTGAGCGCCACGGCTGTTCCTCCGTCCAGCCGGCCTTCGAGGTGGGCCGTGCCGTCGGCGAGCCGCCACCGCTCGACGCGGGAGTCCTGGTAGCAGACGAGGATCCGCGCTCCGGCGTGGTCGATCGCGACGTCGACGGGAGCCGGGCCGGAGGCGGCGAGTTCCGCGACGACCCGGCCCGCGAAGGCGTCCCAGACCCGCACCCGCCCTGACCTCTCGGCCACCACCACGTGTGTCGCGTCGTGATCGCAGGCCATCGCGACGACCCGGCCGGACAGCTGCCCGAACACCTCGAGCGTGCCCCTCGGCTCCAGTCGGGCACAGCGCTCCCGCGCGGCCGCGATCTCCGGCGATCCCGGATGCTTGCGGTCCGCCTCAGCCAGGTGCCGGGCCGCGAGGACGCCGTCACCGCGTTCCATGTGCACCATCGCGGCCAGGTAGTCCGCCTCCCAGGAGTCGCCCGTGGCGCGCAGCTCCGACAGGAGGGTCTCGTCGGTGAGCAGGCCGTCGGCCCATTTGAGGAGCCCGTGGTTGTAGACCGCGCGGACGTTGTGCGGGTCGATCGCCTTGGCCCGCTCGAACATCTCGATCGCGCGGCGTTGGTCGCCGAGGTCCCACAGGGACAGCGCCTTGTTGGACAGGCCGTCGGCCTGGAGAGACGGCGACACCTCGTCGGGGCGCGGGTAGGGACCAGATGCGCAGTCCGCGTAGACGTTCAGCAGGACGGCCTCCGCCTCGGCGGTGTCGCCGATCCTCGACCGGGGGTCGCGCACCAGGCAGCCGGACAGGAGGTCGCGCAGCGGCCCCGGGAGATCACCGCGCACCGTCGTCAGCGCATCCGTACCGTCGTGTCCCCACTTCCAGAGCCGGCGCCCGTGCAGCAGCTCGATCACCGTCAGCGCCCAGGACCACATGTCGCTGGCCCGGCCGATCCGGCCCTCCGGATCGACCTGTTCCGGCGAGCAGTACTGCGGTGTGAAGCCGCCGAGCGTCGCGTACGAAATCTTGTCGCCACCCTGCGGGGGCGCGGAGACGGACGCCTTCGCCTTGGCCGTGCCGAAGTCGGTCACCCTCGCCGTCTCGCCGTCATACATGACGTTTGAGGGCTTGATGTCCTGATGCACCAGACCTGCCGCGTGCGCGTGGCCGATGCCGCGCAGCATCTGGATCGCGACGTCGAGGGCCCGCGGGAGGTCGCGGCACCGCCCGTCCCGGACCGCCGCGGTCAGGTCACCGCCCGCGACCCATTCGGCGAAGATCACCGGGTACGCGCCGACGCGCTGCACGTAGTTGCAGCCGACCACGTTCGGATGGGGATCGAGATCGGTCCAGGCCTGCGCCTCCTGCGCGAGCAGATCGAGGATCCCGGGCGCCGAGGCCAGGTCGGGGCGCGGCGTCTTCACCGCCAGGTCGACGCCCCAGGCGAGGTGATGGGCGCGGTACACGAACCCCGTGCCGCCCGTCTCGACGACCGCCTCGATGCGGAACGTGTCGAGGACGGTCTCCCCCGGCCGCCACCGGATGACCTGCCCCGCGTCCACGCCGAGGCCCTAGTCGACGAGCGCCACGTAGATCGGGCTGCCCAGCAGCGTGCCGTTCGGGCCCGGCTTCTCGGCCAGCCGCTTCGCGACGAACTCGACCCGTTGCGCCGGCCCCGGGAGCGCGGCCCCGATCTGCGCCAACGACTCGTGGAAGCGCTCGTCGTCGAACTCGCCCGGGTCGGCTCGCAGTTCCTGGAGCTTGCGGAACAGGTACGGCGGGACCGATCCGACCGGTTCGGCGTCACCTCCACCGACCACGTGCGACGCCGACCCGCCGAGGACGATGACCTGGTCGTCGAGCGTCCCCGCGAAGACCACGATGCCGACGGTCGGGAAGACCTGCCAGCGCATCTCCAGGCAGGCCTGGACGTAGGGTCGTTCCTCGTAAGCGGCGCCGATCTGGTCGGCGTCCTGCAGGTGCCGGATCACCTTCTCCAGCTTGTCGAGGTCGTGGCGCTCGGGCAGCACCGCCTTGCGGCTGTAGCGGACGACCTTCAGGTCCACGGCGAGCTCAGTCTCGTGCTGCGCGGAGGAGACGACCTGCGCCGCAAGGAGCCCGATCTTGAGATGCGACAGATAGAGGTAGTACTTGAGGCTCAAGATGTACTCCGGTTACGGGGAGACGTCCGAAGCCCACCCTACGTGGCGCACGCTCGCGATGCTGACCCTCAATCGACGACGATCGGTGTCCGCGCGGGCCCCTCGCACCGACGCGACCACCTCCCCTGCTGAGCACGTCAGCGAAGGACGCGGCGGGAGCAGGGGCCGTCATGGTCGGCGCGGAGCAGGCACCGCCGGCCGCCGGGCATGAGCAGGTCGCAGAAGACCCGATGGCGTACGTTCTGGTCGTCCTCGGCCGACACGGTGGTCTCCCCCGGGTCGGCCTGCGGCAGCATCCCGGTCCACCGGGCGACGACGCGGGCCAGGCGCTGCGCGGCGGGCAGGTCGGCGGCGGTCACCGGCAGATGAATGACCCAGCGTCCGGTCACCGGCGCTCGCCGTTCGCCAGCCGCGCCTGCTCGGACTGCCAGCGCCGCAGCGCCACCTTGATCCGCAGGGTCTCCTGGCGGTGCCTGGTGATCTCGGCGTGGAGCGAGGCCATGTCGCCGGCGACACGGCCGAGGTAGGCGTACACCGCGTCGGGGTCGAGGCCGCGGCGCCCGAACCGGGCGGGCGGGAAGCGGCGCTCGCGCACCTGCCACGGCAGCAGTGAGGGGTACGCGGTCGTCCCGCTACCCCGCCCCGGTCGATCGCTACGGCTGCTCATCGGACTGTCCTCCTTGTCGTGGAAGGGGTGGGCTCGCCTGCCCGTCCCGCGCCGGCGCGCCCACCCCGCCCTGACACCGCAGCTTCGTTCAGCGGTACGGCACCAGGGCTGCTCAACGGATCACCGATCGACAGGCACAGCGGCCGGGCCGTAGAGATCGCCAGGCCGTCGTGCCGGTAGTCATCCTGTGACAGTGCGCAGTGGACGCGCAACGTTCCAAGGGCGCATTTCTGGTTTGTGCATTGACTTATTTCGTGGAAACGAGTAGACGTTGCAGAGCTACGTCACTCGTTGTTGCCGGATGGAACCAGGGAGTGCCCGGATGGCGGAAGACATCGGTTCGACCGTGCCGCGCCGACAGCTCGGCCGGCTGCTACGCCAGTTCCGCAACGAGGCCGGCGTGACCCTCGACGCCGCCGCCGAGGCGCTGGAATACAGCCGGCAGAAGATCTGGCGCATCGAGTGCGGCCTCGGGCCGGTGCGGGTGCTGGACGTCAAGGCGATGTGCGAGCTGTACGGCGTGTCTACGGAGATGACCGAGGCGATGCGAGGGCTGGCGGCGGAGACGAAGTCGAAGGGGTGGTGGCACGCGTACGGGGACGCGGTGCCGAGCTGGTTCGAGCTGTACGTCGGCCTGGAATCCGCCGCCGCCCACCTCCGGGAATACGGCGACAACTTGATCCCCGGCTTGCTTCAGACTCGCGCCTATGCTCTGGGCCTCTACCAGCCCGGCAGCCGACTCAGCGTTGAAGAACGCGAGCGCGCGGTCGAGGTGCGACTCCAGCGGCAGAGTCTCCTAACCCGCAGGCTGCCGCAGCCCCCACGCTTGGACACAGTGTTGTCCGAGGCGGTACTCCGGAGGACGGTTCATGGACCAGGGGTCATGACCGGCCAGCTCACCCGTTTGCTCGAAGTCTCGGAACTTCCGAACGTTTCCCTGCGCGTCGTGCCCTTCGCGGCCGGCCCTCACCCGGGGTCAGTCGCCGGCTCGTTCGTCATCCTCGACTTTCCCATCAGCAAGGGAGGTCGAGCCGCTGAGCCGTCTGTCGTCTACAGCGAGTCCCTCACCGGAGCGCTCTACCTGGACAAGCCAGACGAGTTGCGCGCCTATGAGAACGCCTGGACCGGGCTGGATGCGCTGGCGTTGAGTGAGGCAGAATCGAGAGACATGATCAAGAGGGTCATCGGAGAGACACGTCATGACTGACCTGACCGGCGCCGCCTGGCGCAAGAGCACCCGCAGCGGCGACAACGGCGGCAACTGTGTGGAGGTCGCCACCAACCTCCCCGGCATGGTCGCGGTACGGGATTCCAGAGACCCCGGCGGCCCGCTATTGAGCTTCGAGCCGGCCGCCTGGGCCGCATTCGTGGCCACGATGAGAAGCGACAGGTCGTCTGAGGTGAGCGTCAGCGTGTAGTCATCAGATTCGGGCACAAGCGCGCTACCGGCTCTGGCCGACATCTTGCGGCCGCAGACCAGGGCATCGGTATGCCGTGTGCTCGCTTCGGTGCCGCATCCAGAACACCACGTCGAGGGTGCGCAGGCGCGATACCTCCTGCGGCAACCTCGCCTGAGCCTGCAGTTCCGCGAGGCGCCCAACGAGCATGCCGCTGTCCTCGCGAAGACGGCCGTGCAGCCAGCGCCAGAACCCCCTGCGGGTCCCGAACGCGCAGGAGACGACTTCGTCGTAAACGGGCACCAGCGCCGGGCGCTTTCGCGCCAGCAGCTTTCCTGCAATCACCCAGCCGATACCGTCGGCCTTTTTGACAAGACGCCATGCTCGGTCGGCGTGGCTTCCATCGTCGACGAAGGCAAGGGCACCTTCATCGCTCAGGTCGACGCCGGTCGGGATCTCAGCCAGGTGAGCCGACAGCTCCCGGCCAAGCCGCCCCTGCAGCAGGTCGAGGGCCGTCTGAGGGGGCACCCGCACGCTGAGCAACTCGATCGCGATCAGGTCGTCGGCGGTGATGACGTTGCAGGAATCCGGACGGTCCCCACCGCCACCGAGCCGCTCGAACTGGCTTCCGGTACGAGGCGTCGCACCTCCGAGCCCGAAATACGCTTGAAGCTCGGGTACCGAGCGAGGACTGTCCAAGGCCGCAAGAACTTCGACGAGAGACAGTGGACGTCTCATGCCCCACTTCCGATCGCCACGCGCCGCCGAATCTCCTTGAGCGCCACCACATCACCGGCTCGTGCGTCCTCGGCGGACCAGAAGTCCAGCCCGTCGGTTGCCCTACGTGTGGCACTGATCTCTGGTCCGTACACATCGATCTTCACCGCCTCGCCGGCGGCGCTGGGGGACGCATGAGTACGGTTGCCGTACCGGATGGTGCCATCGGCGAGCAGTTCGGCAACATACTGTTTGCCGAGGTATTTCGCATACAGCTTGGTACCGGGACGCAGTCGGCCAGCCCTGATCAGGTCGACAAGCTTGATTGCGCGCTCCGCCTCCGAAACCGGTCGCTTGGCGGTACGACGGGTCGCGGACGCAGGTGGTTGCGATCGAGGAGGCCGCGGGGTCGGCAATACAGCCGGTGCGGCTGCTGGCGCCATTGCCCCACGGGCCACCACCGCCGGACCGGTGCCAATGCCGGTGGCAGACGCGGCGGACGAAGGGAAATCGAAGCTGGCGCGCACTCTGACGAGGCTGGATCGCACCTCATCCCGCGTCAGCCGGCCGAGCCGGCGATCGAGCATCGCCACCATCTCGGGTGCAGGCTCTCCTGCCTCGAACAGTTTTCGCAGCTCCGCATGTACCTGCCGGTCTACGAAGTAGCCCTTCCACAACTCTTCGATGCGGTTGTCGCGCATGTTCTCCTTGCTGAGCAAGGAGAGCAGCTCGACAGCGCCCTCGAAGTCCTCCTCGAACCGCACGGCGCGAAAGAGCTTGTGCTCGATGGGGACCGGAGCGTGGGCGTTGTAGACGCGCCATTCCGCCCCGTCCGTCAGGGCAACCCACTCCACACCCGCGACGGCGGCATAACTGATGGTCTGGTTGGCCCATCGCGGATCGTCGAGATTCTCTCCGAGCCCTTTGGCCTCGATGAACAGGCGTGGGGTGCGCAGCAGCAGGAGAGCGTAGTCCACGGGGTTGTCGGCGCCACGGCGCCGATACTCACGATGGACCTCGTCGACGTCGAAAAGGTCCCAGCCCAGGGCTCCGATGATCGGCTCGATGAGTCCGGCCTTGGTGTTCTGCTCACCGATGCGCTGGTGTTGGCGCCGGAAGCGCGCCAACCGGTCAAGGCATTGCTTGACGGCGTCTTCCAGTTCGAACATGCTCCTCATCTTTCACGCTGTGTTGCCCCGGACGAAGTCCGGCCCGTCGATCCGGGCGTCTCTTCCCCCAGCCGATGCAGGTGGTTCAATAGCGCTTGAATCTCAGCTGCCGGCGCAGACCCTGACCCGTGGAGCGCGCCGATGTCACGCCGCAGTCCCTCCAGTTGATGCCGCGCCTCGGGAACGTCACCCAGGCCAGCGATAAGCATGGCGATCTGCTGCCGTAGGGGAAAGAGTTCCGGCGACTCCGGCCGCATCACCTGCTGCTCCTCGGCGAGAAGCGCCCGCAGTTCTCTCAACGCCTCGGTCGCCTCGCCCAGCTCCGCCTGGCAGCTCGCCGCCTGCTGCCGACACTGCCAGATCAATTCCTCGTCCGGCACGGGACGCTTGGCGAGGTCGACAACGAGCCGCTGGAACTCCGGAAGCGCCTGCCGGAACGCGCCGGCCAGGACGTACAGGTTGGCCAGGTTGAGCCGCAGCTCCAGGATTCGCGGCTGCCTTGCCGCGTGCCCGCCGCTGATCGGCCGCAACACCGATTCGAGCAGCTCGGCGGCCTGGGTGAACCGCTCTTCCTCGGCGAGCTCCCAGGCGCGCTCCTCCACCTCGGCGAGCTGGTCGAGCGACGGCGGCTCGACGATCTCTGCCGCTGCTCGTGGACGGACGATGTCGACGCGCGTCGGCGGCAGCGGGGAGCGGGGCGGCAGCGGCCCGAACGGATACCGGTACGGCATTGTCGGGTCGACCCGCTGCCCGTCCGCCACGGTCGGGGCAGCGTCGGCTGCCTTCTCGGCATCGACCGCTCCGAACGGTGCCAGCAGCTCGTAGACCTCGGCCGCCGACTCGGGCCGGTGCTGCGGGTCCTTGGCAAGCAGCCGTACGAGGAGGTCCACCAGGACGTCCGGCACGCCCGCGCGGTGCTCCTGTACCGACGGGACGGGGTCGTTCAGGTGCCGGTGCAGCATGCCGAGTGGGTTATCGGCCCGGTACGGCGGCTTGCCGGTGAGCAGCTCGAACAAGACGCAACCGAGTGCGTAGAGGTCAGTGCGCGGACCCACGGCACTGTTGAGCGCCTGCTCGGGAGCCATGTAGGTGGGCGTGCCCAGCGTGTGACCAGTGGCGGTCAGCCGTGGCACGTCCGGTCCAAGCAGGGCGGCCACCCCGAAGTCGAGGACCTTGACGGCGCCGCTGGGGGTCACCATGACGTTCTGCGGCTTCAGGTCACGGTGCACGAGTGAGGCCGCATGCGCCACCGCCAGTACCGAGCAGATCTGTGTGCCGATGGCGGCCGCCCACGGAACGGCGAGCCAACCACGCTCGGCGATCAGGTCGGACAGGAGCACACCCGGAACGAGCTGCATGACGATGTAGAGATCGTCACCGTGGTGGCCGACGTCGTGCACGCTCGGCACCCCGGGGTGGTCCAGGCGGGCGGTCACCCGGGCCTCACGGATGAACCGGTCGACAGCGGTGTCACGGTCGGCTTCGGACACGGCGAGCTTACGCAGGAACTTGATGGCGACGGGCCGGTCAAGCTTCTCGTCGAAGCCCGCCCACACCTCCCCCATACCGCCGTGACCGATCGGATACGTCAGTTCGTATCGATCCGCGACTCGTTCCTGCGCGTGCATCCGTCTCCCCCGGCAGCCCTGTCAGACGACACCAACGAGTCGTCGGCTAGTACCGCTCCCCATAGATGTCGAGCAACTCCTGATAAGCCTCCCGGACCGCGTCGTCCGCACCGGGATCGTGCGCCGCGTTCTCAGCCGCCACGGCAGCGAGTTCGAGCGCGTTACGCACCCGGGTCAGTTCCGCCTCCGTCTCGTCCCACAGCGTTGTCACGCGCTGCCGCTGTTCGGTCAGCGCCTTGCCCACGCTGCTCGTCGAGTCCCCCGCCGGGCTAGGCTGCCGGCGCCCCATCTGAGTACGCAACTGCTGCCGGCGGCTGAGCACGTCGCTCGCCTCCCAGAGCGCCTGGGCCAGGATCTGCCCGCCCTCCGCGGCGTCCATCACACGGTCCACCTCGGGCAGCGCCCGTCCGGCTCGCTCCGCCAGCTCCACCAGGTCGAGGAAGTCTTCCCGGTCCTCGTCCTCGGTCAGGGTGTGGTGCAGGGCAGGAAAGGCCGCCTGGTCGGGCGCCTCGATCTGAGGTGGCGGCTTCGTCGCCGTGATACCGGCGAGCCCGAGGCACAGCAGGAGTGCGACCAGGAACAGAATCACCAGCAGTGGCGCGCCCGCGGAGCACAGCACGACGGAGATGAGCACCGCGACGGTGCAGAGCACGACGACGCCAGGAAGCTTGGACGGCTCCGGGGTGGTCGGGACCGCCCGCAGGTCGGTGATGCTGCCCCACTTGTGCCGACGTGGCGAGCGGGTCACCTTCAGCGGGGTGAGCGCGGTCATGACCCGGGACTCGTCCACCGCGATCCAGAGGTGGAAGGTGGGCTCGGACGGGGACAACCGTCCTCCTCTCGGCGAGGTGCAAAGGGTCAGGCGATGCCCTTGCGGCGGCGGATCATCTGGTACGCCTGCCGGCGCGCGAACTGGTTGAGCTGCGACCGCAGGCTCTCGTCGTCGAGGTAGCGCTGCATCAGCTTGCCGTTGTCGTCGTGGCGGGACAGGATCACGTCCTCGATCCGCTTGTCGCAGACGACGCCGAAGTTGCTCTCGTCGTTGACGAGCGCTGCGGCTTCCAGCGTGCCGTCCTCGGCCAGGGCAACGATCTGCTGCTCGACCCAGACCTTGTCCGCCTCGCCCAGGCCGATACCGAACCGGTCGTTGAACACGTCGATCAGTTCCGAGAGCGCGACCTTCTCCGGGTCGTGTTGCGAGCCGGCGCCACCGCCGACGAAGCCAGGCAGCATCTGTTCCCCCTCGGGGGACAGCGAGGCGTCGTGCTCACCGGTCTTGCTGACCCGCAGGTGGGTCAGCTGCACCTCGCCGATATCGACGGACGGGTCCTGCCGTCGCGGGAGCCGGTTGAGCAGCGCACGCCCGTACAGGTAGAGCCGCTCCAGTTCCTCGTCGTGGTAGGGCACCACCTGGCTGAGGAACGCGTACATCCGGGTGTAGTCGCGCAGCGCGGACCGAAAGCCGTCCGCGGCCTCCGGGTCGTCGGCGGCCAGGGCGTTGAAGCGCTGGACGGCCGGCTCGGTGAAGCGGTAGAGGGCGGCGTGGGCCCGCTGGAGCCCCGTCTCCGTGGTTGCCTTCCGCTCCGCTTCCAGCAGCGCCTCGGCGTACGCCTGCATCTCCGAGTCGACGAGGACCGGGTAGCCAGTGACCGTGTTCTGCGCGGTGTAGAGCAGGTTCGGGTCGGTGGGCGTGGTGGCTGCGGTTTCGAAGTACGGCTTGAACTGCTCGGCGATGTCGCCGGCCTCGTTGACGAAGTCGAGAACGAACACGTCACCCTGCGTCTTGAGCGGATGGGTGCGGTTGAGCCGGGACAGGGTCTGCACCGCGGCGACGTTCTTGAGCAGCTTGTCGACGTACATGGTGGTGAGCAGCGGCTGGTCGAAGCCGGTCTGGTACTTCTCGGCAACGACCAGGATCTTGTACTCGGTGTCCTGCTTGGCCTTCGGCGTCCCGGCGTGCTTGTCGTCGGCGGCGGTGTAGCTGAACTTGCCGGGAAGCTCACCCTCACCGAAACCGTTGATCCGCGCCTCGGTGTGCTCGACGCCGTCGACCTCCAGGTCGCCGGAGAACGCCACGAGGGAGTCGCAGCCGACGTAGCCCTGCATCTCGACGTACTTCTTGATGGCGGTGTGCAGACGGACGGCGGCCTCGCGGGAGCCGGTGACCACCAGGGCCTTGGCGCGTCCGCCGAGGCGCGGCGCGGTGTGCTTGCGGAAGTGCTCGACGATGATCTCCGCCTTCTGGGCCTGCATGGTGGGATGCAGGCTGGCGAAGCGGGCGAGCTGGGCGCCGGCCTTCTTCGGGTCGACCTCCGGGTCGTCGGGGTTGGCGTTGGCCAGCTTCCAGTACGACTTGTAGGTGAGGTAGTTGCGCAGCACGTCGAGGATGAACCCCTCGTCGATGGCCTGCCGCATCGAGTACGTGTGGAACGGCTGTGGGTTGCCGGTGACCGGGTGCGGCGTGCCGAACAGTTCGAGCGTCTTCGGCTTCGGGGTGGCGGTGAACGCGAAGTACGACAGCGTCTCGTGCCGGCCACGGGCCAGCGCCGACGCCGTGAGCAGGTCGCCCGACTCGTCGACGTCGTCGCTGCCGAGTTTGAGCAGCACCTTCTTCAGCGCGGCAGCCGAGTCGCCGGACTGCGACGAGTGCGCCTCGTCGACGATGACCGCGAACCGCTTGCCCTTGAGCCCCTGCACCTGGTTGAGCACGTACGGGAACTTCTGCATCGTGGTAATGACGACCTTGGCCGTCTCACCCTGAAGCGCGGCGGCGAGCTGAGCGGAGTCCTTGTCGATCCGCTGCACCACGCCGGGCACGTGCTCGAACTGGAAGACCGTGTCCTGCAACTGCCGATCGAGGACGACCCGGTCCGTGATGATGATGACCTTGTCGAAGACCGGCTCGTTGGGACGCAGCCCGTCCTTGGCGATGTCGGGTGCGGTGTGCAGGCTGGACAGCCGGTGCGCCAGCCAGGCGATGGTGTTCGACTTACCGGACCCTGCCGAGTGCATGACCAGGTAGTTGTGACCCGACCCGTGGCGGGCCGCGTGGTCGGTGAGCTGGGTGACCGCGTGCCATTGGTGGTAGCGCGGGAAGATCAGCGCCTTGGTTTCCTTGTCGTAGTGCAGGAACCGCCGGACCAGGTCCATGAACACGTCGGGGTGCCAGATCTGCTCCCACAGGTAGGAGCTGCGGTAACCCTTGTCCGTGGCCGGCGGGTTACCTGCCCCACCGGACACGCCGGGCCCGTTCGACCCGGTGTTGAACGGCAGGAACCGGGTCTTCTCCCCCACGAGCTTCGTCGTAACGAAGACCAGGTCGGGATCAACGGCGAAGTGCACGAGGGTACGCCGGGCGAAGAGCAGTTCCTTCGGGTCGCGCGTCTTGCGGTACTGCTCCTTGGCGTCCTCGACGGTCTGCCCGGTGAGCGGGTTCTTCAGCTCGGCGGTCGCCAGGGGGATGCCGTTGATGAAGAGGACCAGGTCGAGGGTGTTGTTGTTGCTTGTCGAGTAGGCGAGCTGGCGGGTGACGGTGAGGCGGTTGGCGCGGTAGAGCTTGAGCGCGTCGTCGGTGATGGCGTGGGCGGGCTTGAAGTAGGCGAGCCGGATCAGGACGCCCTTGTCCTTCACGCCACGGCGGAGGACGTCGAGGGGGCCACGCTCGTCGATTTGCTTGGCGAGGTACTGGGCGAACTGACGTTGCGCCTCGTCGGGGTTGTTCCCGTGATAGGTCAGCAGTTTCGTCCACGCGTCCGGCTGGGTCGCTCCGATGAATGCGGACAGTTCGGCGGTGTCCAGCCCCACTTGTACGTTGTAGTTGCTCGCCGTTCCATCCAGCCAGCCCGAACTTCGTAGCACCCCTTGAATGGCTACCTCGAACAAGCGCTCCTGATGAACGGGATTCACAGCCCCACCTCCCGCGCTGTCGCGACGTCTATCTGCCCGGTAACCGTCGCCTTGATCAGCGCCTGCCGTCGCTCCACAAGCAACGCCCTCTGCCGATTAAGGCCGCAGCGAAGGCTATCCGCCCATTTCATAGCTTCATCGAGACGCCGGACCCGCCGATCCTGTTCGGCTATCGAGGGTAGAGCAATGACGGTCTCCGCGACATTCGTCAATCCCAAACCGACCTTAGCACCACCGTAGCTAGACATCGTCAGAGACATTTTCGCACTGGGAGCTTTTAGTGAATAGGCGAGCCATCTTGGATGGCAACGCTCGACAATCGGCCTAAGCAGGGCAACATGTTGGCTTACATTTCCACCAATCGCCCACTCCTCGACAAGTCCAACCGATCCAATGTCCGCCGTGATAGAAACAAGGACATCGCCGGCTCGAGTCCGCGTTCGCTCACGTTCGGCACCTCCAGGAACATCAACGAAGGCCAGGTTATCTGGAAGCAGTGCGATCCCACTTCGGGGAATGTTGCCAATACGAATGAACGGGATACCTGTGTCCGCGATCAGAGATCCCCAGCCGCGAGGACCACTCGTCAAGCGGCTGACGATACGCTTGACGGCGATAGCTGGAGCATCAGAGATGGAGGTTTCCTGCTGAAGAAGACTGGCCTCGCGTTCACCAACAAGTTGCTCTTGCTTGATTAGGAGACTCTCAGCCCTCCGCAATAGCGTTACCTGATCATCAAGGAAGTCGGCGATGCGACGCTGCTCTTCCAAGGGTGGGATCGGGACCGAGATCTCACGGACTTGAGCCTCGCTTACATAAGGGAGCGGCCCACCGGGAGATAACTCCCCCAGATCGATGGTCGAGAAAAGGTGAAGCCAATAGCGCGAGTCGCCCCCATGAGGCACGATCGCCATCATATTATTGTCGATGAAGCACTCGCGAAGAGTTCGGGCTCGCGCATTCCCCAGAAGCGCGGCGCCCACCTTCGGAAATACGACAGAACCCGGGGGTACGATGCGAGCACCAAGGCGGCGAGCCTGAGCGCGTGAAATATAGTTCGCGGCCGATTTTATACCGGAATCATTTCCAGGGAACCGCATGTCCGACACCTTCGCGAAAGGAAAGTCGCCCTCGGTGGAACCCTGATACTCCGGAGGGAAGCCAGAACCGCCGATAGTACGCGCGACGCGTCCGACCCGTTGTCGGGGCCAATTAGCAGCAGCCATCATGCCCTCACCGCGCTGACTAGCGCGCGAATTTCTTCATCCATCGACGAGATCTCGGCGTCAATCTCGGACAGAGGCCGGAGGGGCTGGTAGACATAGAAATGGCGAGTAAAAGGGATTTCATACCCGACCCTAGTCTTGGTCTCGTCGATCCACGCGTCTGGGACGTGCGGCAGCACCTCGCTCTTGAGGTAATCGCGAACGTCCTCATGCAGCGGCGCATGCTCGCTGTCGCGTAACTCCGCGTCCGGCAGCGGGTTGCCCTTGCGGTCCGTCTGCACCTCGCCCTCCGGGTCGCTGACCGAGAACGCCTCCCACACCGCCTTCTCCACCGCCGCCGGCAGCTTCCCCAGCCCGTTCAGCTTCATCGCGAACTCGGCCCGCGTCCCCGAGGACGTACCGATCAGCGACTTCGCCGTCGCCAGGAGCGTCTCCCGCTCGGCGTACTTGAGGACCGCCTTCGCCTCCGCGAGTAGCGCAACCGTCTCCTCCGTGACCTCGAAACGCAGCCGAAGCGGGCGCTCGACGGTGATTCGTTGGTAGCCGAAGTCGGTGGTCTTGAAGACCTTCACCTTGGCGTGCTGCGGGTGCTCCGGGTCGTCCGCGATGGCCAGCGCGTTCACGTACGCCCGGGTCAGGTCGGCAATGTGGTCGTCGGTGAGCATCTTGCGCTTGTCGCCGAGGCTCTTGCGCATCTTCGTCCAGTAGTCGCGGCCGTCGAGTAGCACGACCTTCCGGCTGCGAGCCGGGTCCTTCCGGTTGGTGAGAATCCAGAAGTAGGTGGAGATGCCGGTGTTGTAGAAGAGCTGGTCGGGCAGCGCGACGATGCCCTCCAGGAGGTCGTTCTCCAGGATCCAGCGGCGGATTTCCGACTCCCCCGACCCAGCAGCGCCGGTGAACAGCGGCGAGCCGTTGAAGACGATGGCGAGGCGGCTGCCGCCGTCCTCGGGGCGCTTCATCTTCGAGATCATGTGCTGGAGGAAGAGCAGCGAGCCGTCGTTGATCCGGGGCAGCCCGGCGCCGAACCGGCCGGCGTGGCCGCGGGCCGCCTCGTCCTTGACGAACTTCTCGACCTTCTTCCACTCCACGCCGAACGGCGGATTGGCGAGCATGTAGTCGAAGCGTTCGCCCTCGTGGCCGTCCTGGTTGAACGAGTTCCCGAAGGCGATCTTCGTCGGGTCGCCGCCCTTGAGCATCATGTCGGAGCGGCAGATCGCGTACGTCTCGCCGTTGAGCTCCTGACCGTAGACCTCGACGGTGGCGTGTGGGTTGTGGGCCTGGATGTGCTCCTGCGCCTCGGTGAGCATGCCGCCGGTGCCGCAGGCCGGGTCGTAGATCTTGCGGACGATGCCGGGAGTGACCAGGTCGTCTTCGTCGGGAGCCAGCAGCAGGTTGACCATCAGCTTGATGACCTCGCGCGGGGTGAAGTGCTCACCGGCGGTCTCGTTGCTGATTTCCGAGAAGCGGCGGATCAACTCCTCGAAGACGTAGCCCATCTGGTGGTTGGAGACCACGTCGGGGTGCAGATTGATGTCGGCGAACTTGGCGACCACCTGGTAGAGCAGCCCGGCCTCGGCGAGGCGGCTGATCTGGGTGTCGAAGCCGTACTTGTCCAGCACATCGACAGCGCCCGGCGAGAACCCGCCGATGTAGGCGCGCAGGTTGAGGGCGACGTGGTCCTGGTCGCCGAGCAGCTTGCGGAACGACATCTCGCTCGTGTTGTAGAACGACAGCCCGGCTGCCCTCCGCAGCACCGGGTCCATGTTCTGCACGCCGGCGTCCTTGAGCTGCTGGTGCCGGGCGAGCACCGCGTCCTTCGTCGGCTCCAGCACGCAATCAAGCCGTCGCAACACTGTCAACGGGAGGATCACTCGTCCGTACTCGGACTGCTTGTAGTCGCCGCGGAGCAGGTCGGCCACGGACCAGATGAAGTTGGCCAACTCTTGGTGCTTGGTGCTCACCAGTTTCCTTTCGATTGCCTTAAGACAAGCAGTATCACTGCCGTCCTGCATCGTTGTAGTCGCCCACTCGGCCGAAACGATCAACCGAGCGTCAGCGTGTCGTCTCAGGCGGAGGATGCACGGCGGGCCACCGGCCCGCAGGCTTCCGCATCTGTCACCGAAGCGCCGCCCCCGCGTCGGATATCTGACGGAAGGAATGTCCGCCGGGGAATCACGTTGGCCCGTCCGCGGGGCAGACCGCGCCACGGGCCAGCCCGTCGGCGGTGAGCTGCACCAGTTCCGCCCCGAGCGTCGCCGCCTGCCGCAGCGCCGACTCGAATGCGTGCAGCCGCCGGAACGCCTCCCCGTAAGCCTCTTGCTCCTCCCGCGACACCCGCCGCACCTGCGCCCGCCGCACGTCGAACCGCAGCGTCCCCGACAAGCTCGACGCCTGCCGCTCATTCGTCGACGTCCGCAACTGCCCGGCAAGGAACCACGAATCCAGCGCCGCCGGATTCGGCCGCAGCAGATACAGGTTGCGCCCCAACAGCGCACCCTCCGCCGTCACCACCCGGGCGGTGAGCTGCCGCGCGATCATCGGCACCACCACGTCCCCGGTCGTTAGGGCGATCTCCTGCCCAAGTCGCCCGTCGTCGCGGCCCGAGGGCTCGCCACCGCCGAGCACGTCCGGCACGGTCAGCACTGGTCTCCCGTCACCGGCCGGCCCACCGTCTTCGCCGGAGGCAGCGCCTCGGATTGGCCCCAGAAGCTGCAACGCGCCGGCCCGGACCAGCTCGCCGACCGTGAGGAACTCTCCCTGACCCTCGTCGGCTGCTGGCGTGACCTGCGGCATCAACGTGGGTAGGTCGGCGACGACGGCGGCGAGGCGCTCGCGTGTGCGTACCAGATGTTCGCCTGTCGCCTCGCCCGCGACGGCGGGCTGGCGACGCGCGGGGGTGAGGTCGATCTCCTCGTCGAGCAGTTCGATGACCGGGACGGCGCGGGCGTAGCCGGGCTCGTCGATGTCGCCGTCGTTGGCGAAGAACCGCCAGGTGTCGAGGATGCGGGTGTGGTCGCCGGTGGCGGCGTCGACGAGCAGCGTCCGCGCCGGTGGCGGCGCGTCGGCCGGTGGGCGGCGCAGCACCCACAGGTGCAGGGGTACGCCGTGCGGCGCGGCTGCCCCCGGCGGCAGCGCGATGACGGCGCGTAGCACGCCGCGGCGCAGCAGCTCGGCGCGGATGCGGCGGCCGGGCCGGCGGCCGGCCACGGCGGGGGGCATGAGGAGTACGGCGTGGCCGCCGGGGCGCAGGTGGGCCAGCGCGTGCTGGACCCAGGCCAGCTCCGGTTCGGTACGTGGGGTGGTGCCGACGATCCAGCGGGGGTCGTGGCCGAGTTCCTCGTCGCCCAAGTTGCTGGCGCCGAAGGGTGGGTGGCAGACGACCGCGTCGAACGTGCGTCCGGAGTAGTCGTCGGCGCGCAGCGAGTCGCCGGTGCTCACCTCGCCTGGTACGTCGCGCAGCGCCAGCCACAGTCCGGCGAGCCGGGCGAGGTCGGGGTCGAGTTCCTGCCCGTACGCGGAGGTGCAGCCGGCGCGGACGGCGGCGCGCAGTGTGGCGCCGGTGCCGGCGGCGGGGTCGAGGACGGAGCCGCCCGCGACGGCGGCGAGCCCGGCCATCAGGTCGGCCACGTCGTCGGGGGTGGCGTGCGGGCGGGCCGGTCCGGGGGCGGAGAAGCGCTGCCAGAGCGCGTCGAAGGCGCCCTGCGGACCGAGTTCGTCGGCGAGCGCGTCGATGTCCGGTGCCAGCGCCTTGAGCTGCGGGTCTGCCGGGCGGGTGGGGCGTTGGCCGCGTTGCCGGGTGAGCAGCCGGGCGCCGACGGCGGCGAGTCCGGCGGCCGGTGAGGCGCCGGCCGGGGCGAGATGCCGCCAGAGCCGGTCGGCGGTGGCGAGTTCCGGGAGCTTGCCCTGGGCGTGCAGCCAGCGTTCGACCTGGGCGAGGTCGAACTCCGGGCTGGTGGCGCTGCCGCCGACCGGGTCGGGGAAGTCGCCGTGCCGTTTGCGCCAGTTGCTGACGGCGGCCCGGCCGACACCGGCGAGCCGGGCGATCTCCGCTGCGGTGATTGTCGGTGTCTCCTGCACGTTCGGAGTGTGTCACACATGTCAAGCATCATGCTTGTTGACACGGTTCACAGATGATGCTCTCATTGACGCCGCCACGTTCACAGCAGGAGGAAAACGATGCGCAAGACCACCACGCTCGCCCTGACCGCCGGCGCCCTTGTCGCCCTGGGCTGCGGTGCCGGCACCGCCGAGGACACCACCGGCAGCAAGGCGGAATCCGGCACCGAGGCGACCGCCGCCGACACCGACGGCGGCAAGGCGGACGCCGGCAAGAGCGACGACAAGCCGAAGACCGCGAAGATCGGTCAGCCGGCGCGCGACGGCAAGTTCGAGTTCACCGTCAAGTCCGCCAAGTGCGGCGTCAGCAAGGTCGGCTCGTCGGCGTTCGGCGCCAAGGCGCAGGGCCAGTTCTGCCTGGTCACGCTCAATGTGAAGAACATCGGCAAGGAGTCGCAGATGTTCGACGGCAGCAGCCAGAAGGCGTACGCCGCCAACGGCACCGAGTACTCCGCCGACGGCTCGGCCGCCCTCTACGCCAACAAGAACGCCGAGACGTTCCTCAACGACATCAACCCCGGCAACCAGGTCACCGGCGTGGTCGTCTTCGACATCCCGAAGGACGTCAAGCTCGCCCGCCTGGAGCTGCACGACTCGCCGTTCTCCGGCGGCGTGACCGTCTCTCTGAGCTGACCTGACCGGAAGCCGCGGCGGGACGGGTCCCACCCCCGTCCCGCACCCCCCAACCGAGAGGAACCGCAATGTCCGACCCGACCCAGCCCGCGCCGCCCGAGCCGACCGGCTACGCGACGATGCCGACCCCGCCCGCCGCGGCGAACCGCCCCGCAGGCGCGCGTCCCCTCGTCGCCGGCGGCGTCGTGCTCGCGCTCGCGATCAGCGGCGTCGTCCTGGCCGGCGCGCTCACCGAGGACGAGAAGGCGCAGCCGGTCACCGCTGCTCAGCGCAGCGCCGCCCCCGCCTCGGCGTCCCCGTCCGCCGCGCCCACCACGGCGGCTCCGACCACCGCCGCGCCAACCTCGGCCGCGCCGGCCACCACCGAGCCGCCGGCTCCGTCGCCCACCCCGAAGCCGAAGGTCGTCAAGGGACGCGGCGACGACGTGGTGCGCATCCCCGACCTGACCGACCTCGCGGTCGTCAAGTTCACCTGCCGGTGCAGCAGCAACACGGTCCTCACCAGCGACGGCGACGGGTTGCTCGTCAACGAGATCGGCTCCTACACCGGCAAGCGGTGGATCAACCTGGAGGACGGCTCGCTGACCACGCAGTTCGAGATCGAGGCCAGCGGCTCGTGGACGCTGACCATCGGCACCGTCGCGCAGCTGGCCACCACGTCGGAGACCGGAAGGGCGTCCGGCAAGGGTGACGACGTGCTGCTGCTCGGCGGCGACGCCACCGCAGTTCGGATCACCCACCGGCGCGGGTCGTCCAACTTCGTCGTGCACGCGTACTCGCTGGACGACGGCGAGGGCGGCCTGCTCGTCAACGAGATCGGCGCCTACTCCGGGGTCCGCCCGCTCACCACGCCCGCGCTCGTGCAGATCACCGCCGACGGCAACTGGACCTTCGCACCGGCCTGACCGTCCGCCCTCCCCCGCCCGTCAGGAGACACCATGCGACCCGACGAGTTCCGCCACGCCCTGAGCCTGCTGCCCGCACCCCTGTACGAGCGCGCCCTGCCGCTGCGCCGCTACGTCTTCCGCACCACCTGCCCGCAGTGCCAGCGCATCGGCGACGCGGTCACCCTCGCCCTGACCGCGGCGCACTACGACCAGCTCGCCTCGGCCGGACAGCTCCTGGACAACGCCACCCGTCTCGCCGAGGAGCACGGCACCGACTGCCGGCCACGCCCCGAGCCGGAACGGGGACGTGGGCAGGTCCAGCGGTGGGCGACGGCGTCTGCGCCGGTCGTCGCCGCGACCGACGCGAGCTGGAAGGGCCGTGCCGGCGGCATCGGGTACGTGGTGAGCGACGGCCGGTACGGGCTGCGCAGCCGGGGCACGGGCCGTCTGGACCCGACCGGCGCGTCCCGTGTGCTGATCAACGAGTTGCGGGCGGTGGACTTCCTGCTCACCGCGTACGACGACCCGCCGCCGGCGATGACGGTGCTGGTGGACAGCCTCTCCGCGTTGCGGTGGTTGCACCGCTGGCAGTCCGGCGAGGTGGCGGACATGCCGGCCGGGTACAGCCTGCGCCGGCGCCGCTGGGCCGACCGGCCGACGCTGGTACGTCTTGCCGACCAGGTCAGCCGGCGCCCGGACCTGACCTTCCAGCACGTAAAGGCGCACAGCGGGCACGCGCTCAACGAGGCCGCCGACGGCCTGTCGCACATGGCCCGGCGCCGGGTCGGGGAGAGCTTCGACGTACGCCCTCGGGCGCGGGCGCTGGCCGAGGCGTTCCTGCGGGACTGGCACGCCAGCCTCGTCCGCTGACCTCTCACCCCGGGCGCGTCACCAGTCGCGGGCCCAGTCCGGTGGCGGTACGACGGCGAGCTGCGGCTCCCCGCTGATCGGTTCGAGCGCGTGCACGATCCGCAGGTCCCCGTCGGCGGCGGCGTCGGGGTCGGTCAGCACCCGGCCGCTGCTGCCGTCGGCGCTCACCAGCACCCACCGGTCAGGATGGACGCCGCCGTCGTCGACGAGCGCCCGTACGCCGAACTCGCGGGCGAGAGTGACCGCGAGATCGCGCTCGCCGTGGCCGGTGGCGGCGGCCAGCTCGGTGTCACCGGTGAGGATCCAGCCGAATCCCTCGTCCGCATCGGGCGGGGTGAGCATCGCCACCGGCCGTGGGTCGTCGACGGCCCGGTCCTCGACCCGCCCGACGTACACGCTCTCCGGCGCGACGCCGTACTCCGTCAGCAGGAACGCACGCACGGCATCCGCCGGCAGCTCGGCCTCGAAGTGAATCCGATACCGCACCCCTACCCCTCTCCGAAGCCGAGCCCGATCCGCCACAGTCTCTTGCCCCGGCGGCCCGCCGGGGAGTTGGCTGTCGAGTATGGCCCGCATCGCGTACCACGACGCCGACGCCGAGGCGTTCGCCGCGACCCGGCACCTCACCGACGACGGTCTCACGGCCTGGCGGGCCGCCGTCGCCCGGCACCTCACCCCGCGTCCGGGCATGCGACTGCTCGACCTGGGCGCCGGGACCGGTAGCTGGGCACGCGCGTTCACCGACTGGTTCCCCGGCATCGAGGTCGTCGCCGTCGAGCCTTCGGCGGCGATGCGCGCCCGCTGCATGTTCGCGCTACTCGTCGCAGGCGACGCCGGGCACATCCCCCTGGCCGACGGCAGTGTCGACGGCGCCTGGCTGTCCACGGTCATCCACCACGTGCCCGACCTGGCCGCGACGGCACGCGAGCTGCGCCGGGTGCTGCGGCCCGGGGCCCCGGTGCTCGTCCGGTCCGCGTTCGCCGGACGGCACGAGGCGATCACGCTGTTCGACTACTTCCCGGAGGCGATCCGCGTGCTCGACACGTACCCGAGCATCGCCGACGTCGGGGCCGCCTTCGCCGCCGCCGGCTTCGCCACCGCGGCGGTCGAGGCGGTCCCGCAGGTCACCGCACCCTCGCTGCGGGAGGCGGCGGCCGGTCTGCGCCGGGAGGCGCACACGCCGCTTCAGCTCATCACCGATGCGGAGTACGCCGCCGGCGTCCAGCGGCTACGCGAGGCAGCAAGGACGGTCGACCGCCCGGTCGTCGACGCCTTGGATCTGCTCGTGCTGCGCTGAAACACGCGGTTAAGGTGGGGCGATGGATCATCGTCAGTGGACGGTCGTCGGGGCGCCGTCGAGCGCCGGTGCCCACACCCCCGGCATCGAGCGCGCACCCGCCGCCCTGCGCGCCGCCGGCCTGCTCGACCTGCTGGGCGCCGACGTCGAGGACGCCGGTGACGTGCCGGGCTTCCGGTGGCGGCCGGATCCGGCGTACCCCAGGGGTCAGAACGCGGGCGCGGTGGCCGCCGTCGCCTCGGCGGTGGCCGACCGGGTCGCGGCGGCGCTGGGCCGGGGGCGCGCGCCGCTGGTGCTCGGCGGCGATTGCACGGTGACCGTCGGCCTGGTCGCCGGTTGCGCGCGGGCCGGGCTGTCGCCCGCGCTGGTGTACGTGGACGGCGGCCCGGATCTCTACACGCCGGAGACCCGCGCCAACGGCAACCTTGATGCGATGGGGCTGGCGCACATGCTGGGCCTGCCGGGGACGCTGCCCGAGGTGGCCGGTGTCGGGCCGGCGGTGCCGCTGCTGTCGCCGGAGCGGGTGGTGGTGTACGGGGACTCGCTGCCCCGGGGTGACCACGAGCGGGAACTGGTGGCGGAGCTGGGGCTGGCGTACGTGCCTGCCGACGAGGTGCACGCCGACGCGCGGGCGGCGGCGCGCCGGGCCCGGTCGGTTGCCGAGGGCGCGGCCGACCGGTTCGTGGTCCACTTCGACGTGGACGTGCTGAGTTTCGTGGACGCGCCGCTGGCGGACGTGCCGGAGCCGTTCGGGCTCAGCCTGGACGAGGCGGCGGCGACGCTGGCGGAGCTGGTGGCGAGCCCGCGGTTCGCCGGGTTGTCGGTCACCGAGATCAACCCGGATCATCTGCCCGACAACGAGCTGCTCCCTCGGTTCGCCGGCGTGCTCGCCGGGGCGCTGACCGGGCGCTAGGCGGTTTCCGCGAGGTGCATCGGCAGCACCTTGGCGGCGCTCACCGCCAGCTCGCGGTCGAGCACCTGGTCGCGGGGCACGAACACCATCGCCTGTCCCTCGCCGAGCACCACGTCCTCCTGCCGGGCGTCGGTGGCGCCGCGGAACACGTACACGGTGACGGCGTGCGGAAAGCCGTCCTCGTGCGGGCGGGGGCCGCTCCACAGCAGGTGCAGCTCACCGGCGGTCAGGCCGGTCTCCTCGCGTAGCTCGCGGCGGGCGGCCTGCTCCGGTGTCTCGCCGGGCTCGATGCTGCCGCCGGGCAGGCCCCACTGGTACGGCGACACCGAGGTGTTGCCGTCGCGGTGCTGCATGAGGATCGCGCCGGTCGGGTCGACGAGCAGGACGAGAGCGACGTCGTATGCGGCCACGTCCTGAGCCTGCCACGCGGCACTGGCGATGCGCAGTCCCGACTTTCTGCCATGCAGATCGAAAGTTCGATTCGGAGCATCGAAAGCCATAGACATATGAACATGGCTTTTGTAGCGTCGGCGCACAGGCGACGAAGGAGTACGACCATGTGCTACGGATTCGACGGACAGGCCGCGCTGCGGCAGTCGCTGGACCGGCGCGACCTGCTGCGCGGCTCTCTGGCGGCATTGGCCGGAATCGGGCTCGCCACCGGGCTCGGCGCGACTGCCGCCCAGGCCGGCGGCGGGCACCATCACGGCCGGCGCCCGGTGCCCAAGGAACTGATCAGTCTCCAGCTCTGGACGGTCCGCGACGCGCTCAACGGCTCGCCCGGCTACGACGCGACGCTGGCGCACCTGGCCCGCATCGGCTACCCGCGGGTCGAGCTGGCGCTGGGCTACTTCGGCCGTACCGCGCGGGAGCTGCGCCGGTTCCTGGACGGCATCGGCATCAAGGCCAGTTCCAGCCACGACGGCATCGCCGCCGACGCCGCCGCGCTGGACCAGAAGATCGCGAACGCCCGGACGCTGGGCCAGCGGTTCATGGTGGTGCCGTACCTGAACTCCGACCGCGAGGACGACTGGAAGCGCTGGGCGGAGCAGATGAACGTCGAGGCCGCCGCCGCGCGCAGGGCGGGCCTGCGGTACGGCTACCACAACCACGCGCACGAGTTCACCATCGACTTCGGCAACGGGCGGCGGCCGTGGGACGTGCTGACCGAGGAACTCGACCCGCGCCTGGTCCACCTGGAGATCGACATCTACTGGGCGGTCACCGGCGGCATCACCTCCGGCGAGGGTGTCGACGACCCGGAGGGCTTCACGCTCGACGTGATCCGCTCGGCGCCGCAGCGGGTGTTGCAGTACCACGTCAAGGACCGCGACCCGGCCACCGGCGACATGGCGGACCTGGGCACCGGCATGATCGATTTCGCGCGGATCTTCCGGGGGCACCAGGTGATGGAGTACATCGTGGAGAACGACACCCCTGATGTGACGCCGCAGCAGACCGCCGCCGTCGGCTACCGCTACCTGCGCCGCCTGCGGTTCTGACCCCCGGCGGGGCACTGATCGCCGCCGGACGTGACACGCTCGGGGGTGGCCGCGCCGACCGAGGGGGTACGCGATGACCGACGAGCCGGACGACGTCCACTACGACCGCCTCTATCGCGACGCCGAGCGCCCGCCCTGGGAGATCGGCGGCCCGCAGCCGGCGCTCGCCGCGGTCCTCGACACCGGGGTACGCGGCCCGCGCGTGCTCGACGTCGGCTGCGGCACCGGTGAGCTGGCGCTCGCGCTGGCTCGCCGCGGCCACGACGTGACAGGCGTCGACATCTCACCGGTGGCGATCGGCCAGGCCCGGGCCAAGGCTGCTGCGGCGGGTCTGCCGGTGCGCTTCGAGGTGTGCGATGCGACCCGGATCCCGGTGCCGCCGGTGCCGTACGACTCGGTGTTCGACTCCGGGCTGCTGCACTCGCTGGACCGGCGGGGCGCTGCCGTACGCGACTACCTGGCTCTGCTGCCGCGCCTGACCGCGCCCGGCGGCGCGGTGTTCGTGCTGGCGGTGTCGCCAGACGCGGGCGAGGGCTGGGGCCTGGACGCGGACACGCTGCGCGCGGCCTTCCCCGCACCGCTCTGGACGCACGTCACGATCGAGCCGATCGACGTGCTCGCCCGGGTCGGCGGCGCGGACCTGCGCCTGGCCGGGAATCTGCTCCGCGCCACCCGCTCCCCCGCCGGCCCGTAATGTTCCGGCCGCCTGGCGCCAGCGGTGTCAGCGACGCCAGTGCTGGCGTGGGGCGTAGCCCTCGCGGCGCAGCCAGTGTTCGGTGTAGACGATCCGGTCGGCCTCGATCACGACGAGCGGGTCCTCGGGCGGCTCGGACAGCGACCGGCCCCGCTCGGCGTGCTCGTTCTCCCAGCGGAACGCGGCCCAGTGGCGGGCCCGGTCGGGGTGCTCCGGGCCGAGTACCCGGGCGGTGCCGAACACCTGGGCGCCGCGGCTGCTGGCCAGGCCGACAAGCGGCGCGGTGCGTCCTCGATCATGACGGCACCCCACCGGCCGGGCTCAGGCCACAGGCGCGGTGCTGGCGCGCAGCACCACCTCGCCGGGCAGGCGCACGATCCGGCGGCGGCGGCCGGCGTTCTCGGTCAGGGCCAGCTTCATCGCCTCCTCGCCGAGCCGGTGCAGCGGCAGCGCCACTGTGGTCAGCGGCGGGGTGAGGTCGCGCACGACAGGGATGTCGTCGAAGCCGGCGACCGAGACGTCGCCGGGGACCGACAGCCCGCGGTCGCGCAGCGCCGCGTACGCGCCGACGGCCATCACGTCGGTGCACGCGAACACGCAGGTGGCGTCGAGCCCGCGGTCGAGCAGCTCGGTCATCGCCCGGTAGCCGCCGTCGCGGGTGAACGCCGCCTCGGCCACCGCGCCCGGGTCGAGCGCCACACCGGCGGCGGCCAGTTCGTCGCGGAACCCGCCGAGCCGGTCGGCGACGGTGGTCAGCTCGGGCGGACCGGACAGCACCGCGAAGCGACGGTGCCCCAGGCCCAGCAGCGTGCGGGCCAGTTCGGCGGCGCCGGCCCGGTTCTCCGGCAGCACGCTGTCGACCTTCAGGGTGCGGTGCCGGCTGACCACCGCGACCCGGCCACCACCGTCGAGGTAGGGCGCCAGCTCGGCGGCCATCGCCCGCTCCCAGCGGGGATCCTCGAAGCCGGAGCCGATGAGCAGGATCGCCGGGGCACGTTCGGCGCGCAGCATCGACACGTACGCGATCTCGCGTTCCGGGTCGCGGAACGTGCTGGCGAGCATGACCAGCAGGTCGTTGTCGGCGGCGACCCGCATGACGCCGCCGGCGACGGCGGCGAAGTAGGGGTCGGTGACGTCGTGGCAGACCACGCCGACGCTGCGCCGGGACGCGCCGGCCAGCGCGCGGGCGTGGGCGTTCGGGGTGTACGCGAGGCGCGCGGCGGCGGCCAGGACGCGGTCGTGCAGGTGCGGGGTGACGCGCCTGCCGTTGAGTGCCCGGGAGGCGGTGGCCAGGGAGACGTCGGCCGCTCTGGCCACGTCTTCCAGCGTCACGTGCGACATCGATGCGTCTCCCTGCGGAACGTCTTGACCCGGTGTTCCGGCGTGGCTACGGTAGCACCCTGAAAGCGCTTACTGAAAGCGCATTCACCTGCGGGGAGGCCCAGTGGAACGCACGTCCGTCGGCATCATCCTCAACGGCGTCACCGGCCGGATGGGCTACCGGCAGCACCTCGTCCGGTCCCTGCTCGCCATCCGCGAGCAGGGCGGCGTGCCGGCCCGCGACGGCAGCCGCATCTGGCCCGAGCTGACCCTCGTCGGCCGCGACGAGAACCGGCTCGCCGCCATCGCCGCCCGGCACGGACTGACGGCGTACACGACGGACCTGGACGCGGCGCTCGCCGACGACGCCCACCAGATCTACTTCGACGCGCAGGTGACCACCGCGCGGGAGAAGGCGATCCGGACGGCGATCGAGGCCGGCAGGCACGTCTACACCGAGAAGCCGCTCGCCGAGGGGTTCCTCGCCTCGCTGGAGCTGGCCCGGCTCGCCGAGGCAAAGGGCGTCCGCAACGGCGTCGTGCAGGACAAGTTGTTCCTGCCCGGGCTGCGCAAACTGAAGCGGCTCGTGGACGGCGGCTTCTTCGGCCGGATCCTGTCCGTGCGCGGCGAGTTCGGCTACTGGGTGTTCGAGGGCGACTGGCAGGCCGCGCAGCGTCCGAGCTGGAACTACCGCGCCGAGGACGGCGGCGGCATCACGCTGGACATGTTCCCGCACTGGCACTACGTGCTGGAGCAGATCATCGCCCCGGTCACCGCCGTCACCGCTGTCACCGCCACGCACATCCCCGAACGCGTCGACGAGTCCGGCACCCGCTACCGGGCCACCGCCGACGACGCCGCGTACGGCATCTTCGAACTGGCCGGCGGGATCGTCGCGCAGGTCAACTCCTCCTGGGCGGTCCGGGTGCACCGGGACGAACTGGTCGAGTTCCAGGTCGACGGCACGCACGGCAGTGCCGTGGCCGGGCTGCGCGACTGCCGCATCCAGCACCGCGGCGCCACCCCGATGCCGGTGTGGAACCCCGACCTGCCGGTCACCGAGCCGTTCCGCGCGCAGTGGCAGACCGTGCCGGACAACGGCGAGCACGACAACGCGTTCAAGGTGCAGTGGGAGGCGTTCCTGCGGCACGTCGTCGACGACGAGCCGTTCCCGTGGGACTTCCTCGCCGGTGCGCGCGGCGTGCAACTCGCCGAGGCCGGGCTGCGCTCGGCCCGCGAGGGGCGGCGGGTGACGATCGAGGAGATCCCTCGGTGAGCAAGCACATCACGCTGCCCACACCGGACGGCGGCACCGAGAAGCTGACGCTGCGCGAACCACCCGCGTGGCGACGACCGTCCGGGCCACCGGCCGGCCGGATCGCGTACGCGGCCGCGCACGTCGTCGCCGACCCGTACGCCGACAACTCCCCCGGCCGCCCGGCGGGGCTGGACTGGGACGCGACGCTCGCGGTGCGGCGTGACCTGTGGTCGTGGGGCCTCGGTGTGGCCGAGGCGATGGACACGGCGCAGCGCGGGATGGGGCTGGACTGGGCGGCCACGCGGGAGCTGATCCGGCGCAGCGCCGCCGAGGCCGCCGCCTGCGGCGGGCGCATCGTCGCCGGGGCCGGCACCGACCAGCTCACCGGTGTCCCCGGCACGCTCGACGAGGTGGTCGCCGCGTACGCCGAGCAGGTCGCCGTGGTCCAGGAGTGCGGTGCCACGCCGGTGCTGATGGCCAGCCGGCACCTCGCCGCGCTCGCCACCGGCCCGGACGACTACCTGCGCGTCTACGAGCGGGTGCTGCGGGAGGCCGGCGCGCCGGTGGTGCTGCACTGGCTCGGCGACATGTTCGACCCGGCGCTGTCCGGCTACTGGGGTTCGACCGACCTGGACGAGGCCACCGCGACGTTCGCGGCGCTGGTGCACGCCCACGCCGGCCTGGTCGACGGGGTGAAGGTGTCGCTGCTGGACGCCGCCCGGGAGGTGCGGCTGCGGGAGCTGCTGCCACCGGCCGTGCGGGTCTACACCGGCGACGACTACCACTACCCGGAGCTGATCGAGGGCGACGGGAAGCGGTTCAGCCACGCGCTGCTCGGCGCGTTCGCGGCCATCGCCCCGGCCGCGTCGGCCGCGCTGGAACGGCTCGACGCGGACGACCGGGCCGGGTTCCGGGCGATCCTCGACCCGACGGTGCCGCTGTCCCGGCACCTGTTCGCCCCGCCCACGCCGTACTACAAGACCGGCATCGCGTTCCTGTCCTGGCTCAACGGACGGCAGCCGGGCTTCACCATGCTCGGCGGTCTGCACGGCGGGCGCGGCGTCCCGCACCTGGTGGAGGCGTTCCGGCTGGCCGACGCCGCCGGGCTGCTCGGTGACCCGGAGTTGGCGGCGCGGCGGATGCGCGCGTACCTGGACGTCGCGGGCGTGCCCGGATGACCGCCGATCCCCGGCTGGCGCGGCTGTCGCTCAACCAGCGCACCACGCAGCGCTGGTCGGTGGCGCAGGCGGTCGACGGGTGCGTGCGCGCCGGCATCCCGGCGATCGGGCTGTGGCGCGAGCCGGTGGCGGAGATCGGCGTACCGGCCGCCGCGCGGCTCGTCGCGGACGCCGGGCTGCGGGTGTCGTCGCTGTGCCGGGGCGGGTTCCTCACCGCTGCCGACGCCGCCGGACGGGCCGCGGCTCTCGCGGACAACCGGCGCGCGATCGACGAGGCCGCCGAGCTGCGCGCCGCCTGCCTGGTGCTCGTCGTCGGCGGCCTGCCGCCCGGCTCCCGCGACCTGGCGGGCGCGCGGCAGCGGGTCGCCGACGCGCTGGCCGCGCTGGCGCCGTACGCGGCCGAGCGCGGGGTACGCCTCGCGCTGGAACCGCTGCACCCGATGTACTGCGCCGACCGGGCGGTGCTGTCCACGCTCGGGCAGGCGCTGGACCTGGCCGAGGCGTTCCCGGCCGAGCAGGTCGGCGTCGTGGTGGACACCTTCCATGTCTGGTGGGATCCGGACGTGTGGCGGCAGATCGCCCGCGCCGGGGCACGGATCGCGAGCTTCCAGGTGTGCGACTTCCTCACCCCGCTGCCGGCCGACGTGCTGCTGGGGCGCGGCATGATGGGCGACGGGCACATCGACTTCCCGCCGCTGCGCCGCGCGGTGGAGGCCGCCGGATACGCCGGTGACGTCGAGGTGGAGATCTTCAACGCCGAGGTGTGGGCCACCGACCCGGACCTGGTCCTCGCCACCATGACCGCCCGGTACGTGGATCTGGTGCTCACGGACTGACCCAGAGTCACGAGTCCGGCCTGTCGGATAAATCAGGTGGCCGGCCCCCCGGATCCGGGGGCAGGATCGGGATCATGGCATCCCCGCACCTCATCACCCCGATCACCACCGACCTGCTGCGCGGCGCGCTCGACCTGGAACGGACAGCGGACGGGGTGCTGCCGCACCGGCTGCCCGCGTGGGCCCGGGCGCAGAACACCGACCCGCAGCTGACGATGGCCGAGGCGATGCCGTCGGGCGTACGGCTGGCGTTCCGGACCCGCGCCACCACAGTCGAACTGGACGTGCTGCCCATGAAGATGGTCTACCGGGGCACCGGGCCGCGTCCCGACGGCCGCTACGACCTGGTCGTCGACGGCCACCTCGCCGGTCAGGCCACCGCCGACGGCGGCAAGGTGCTCACCGTCGACCTGGCCACCGGCACGTCCGGCGTCGAGCCGGGTCCGGTCGCCACGGTGCGCTTCACCGGCCTGCCCGCCACCGACAAGGAGGTGGTGATCTGGCTGCCGCAGCGAGAGATCACCGAGCTGGTGGCGTTGCGCACCGACGCGCCGGTCGAGCCGGCCGGCAGGGACGGCCGCCGGGTGTGGCTGCACCACGGCAGCTCGATCAGCCACGGCTCGGACGCGGAGAGCCCCACCGGCACCTGGCCGGCGATCGCCGCCACGCTCGCCGGCGTGGAGCTGGTCAACCTCGGGTTCAGCGGCAGCGCGCTGCTCGACCCGTTCACCGCGCGGGCGATGCGCGACACCCCGGCCGACCTGATCAGCATCAAGATCGGCATCAACGTGGTGAACGCCGACCTGATGCGGCTGCGCGCGTTCGGTCCCGCCGTGCACGGCTTCCTGGACACCATCCGCGAGGGGCATCCGGAGACCCCGCTGCTTGTCGTGTCGTCGATCCTGTGCCCGGTCCAGGAGGACACGCCCGGCCCGGGCGCAGTCGACCTCGTCGACGGGAAGGTGCGGTTCCGGGCCACCGGCGACCCGGCCGACGTGGCATCCGGCCGGCTCTCGCTGCGCGTCATCCGCGCCGAACTGGCCCGGATCGTGGCGTCCCGGGCCGGCGCCGACCCGAACCTGCACTACCTCGACGGGCTGGAGCTGTACGGCGAGGCCGACTACGCCGAGCTGCCGCTGCCCGACGAGCTGCACCCCGACCCGGCCGCCGACCGGCGCATCGGCGAGCGGTTCGCCGCGCTGGCGTTCGGACCGAAGGGACCGTTCGCCGCGGCGGAGTGACGGACACCTACCCACGGCGTGGTGTGACCCAGGTCACGCCGCGCCGTGATCCGTCGGAGGGTCCGTGATCGACCATCTAGGCGTGGGAGGAAGCAAACAGGACGAGGAGCGGCTGCTGCGGCGGGTCGCGCGCGCCGACCTGGACGCGTTCGACGAGCTGTACCGGCGTACGTCGCCGTGGCTCGCGATCCGGCTGCGGCGGCGGTGCGCCGACGACGGCATCGTGGCCGAGGTCCTCCAGGACACGTACCTCACGGTGTGGCGGGCCGCCGGCTCGTTCAGCGGGCTGCGGCGCTCCGGTGGCGCGGACGCGCCGGGCGGCTCGGCCGCCGGCTGGATCTGGACCATCGCGGCCCGGCGCCTGGTCGACGCGCTGCGCCGCCGCGCCCGGGTGCAGGAGGTGCCGACCGACATCCTGCCGGTGCGCAGCTCGCCGGCCGCCGAGGACGAGGCGCTCGCCGGGTCGTTCGGCTCGGAGGTGGGAGCCGCGCTGGACGCGCTGGCCCCGGAACTGCGGGCGGTGCTCGCCGCGATGGTCCTGGACGGACTGACCGTCCGGGAGACCTCCGTCCTGCTGGGGGTGCCGGAGGGCACCGTGAAGAGCCGGGCGCGGCGTGCCCGCAACGCGCTACGGGAGGCACTGGCATGACGGCTCACGTTCCCCCGCCGGCACTGGCCGCGTACGCGGCGGGCGGCCCCGACGACGACGCCGCCGCCTGGACGATCGAGGTGCACCTGGAGGGCTGCGCCGAGTGCCGCGACCGGCTCGGCGACCTGGCCGCACCGCCACTGCGGGCGCTGCTCGGCGACGCCCGGGAGGCGATCCTGGAACAGGCGCGCACCGGGCCGCAGCCGGTGCGCCGGCGCCCGTTGCGACGGTGGTGGCTGCGCTGGACCGACTGGTCGATGCTGGCCTGGGCAGCCATGACGTGCACGGCGATCCTCGCGGCGGTGCTGCTGGACCGCAACTTTCCGGAGCAGCCCTCGGCGGTGCTGCTGCTCGCGCCGGTGGCGCCGCTCGCGGGGCTCGCGGTGGCCTGGTCACATCGCGCCAACCCGAACTGGGAGGTGGTCGCCGGCACCGCCCGCGCCGGGCTGGAGCTGCTGCTTCGCCGTACCCTCGCGGTTCTGCTCCTGGTGGCGCCGGTGCTCGCCATAGCCGGGTTCGCGGTCGGCCGCAACCCCGCGCTGTGGCTGCTGCCCTGCCTGACGTTCACCGCGGCGACGCTGCTGCTCGGCAGCCGCGTCGGGGTGCCGCTGGCCGCCGCGCTCCTCGGCGGCGGCTGGCTCGCAGCGGTCGCGGCCATGTCGTTCACCGGCGCCGCCGACGCGGCCCGCGCCGCCGCCACGACCGAGGCCCTGCTCCGGCCCGCGACCATGCCCGCCTGGGCGGCGGCCGCCGTCGTGCTCACAGTGCTGACCACGCTGCGCGCCGAACACCTGCGGCGGCCCGCCGGCTGACGCCGGCCCCCGGAACCACGCCACGGCGCCCCGACGGTGCCGCGGATCACCCTGCCCCGAGAAGGAGACGACATTGGTACGCGCAGTGAGCGCCGACGAGGTGGCGCCGACCCGGCACGCCTGGCGGATCGAGGCGGTGGGACTGTCGGTGAAGGCCGGGCGGCACCTGGCCGTCGACAACCTGGGCCTGACACTCGGTGCCGGCGTGCACGGGCTGCTCGGCCCCAACGGCGCCGGCAAGAGCACGCTGATGCGCGCGCTCGCCACTGTGGTCAAGCCGCACGCCGGAGTGCTGCGGCTGCTCGGCGCGGACGCCACCACGACCCGCGAGCTGCGGCCGGTGCGCCGCCGGCTCGGCTACCTGCCGCAGCAGTTCGGCTACTACCCCCGGTTCACCGTGCGGGAGTACGTCGAGTACGTGGCCTGGCTGCGGGAGATGCCGGCCTCGGCGGTGCCGGGCGCGGCCCAGCGGGCCATCGAACGGGTACGCCTCACCGACCGGGCCGACGCCAAACTCAAGTCGCTGTCCGGCGGCATGCTGCGCCGCGCCGGCATCGCCCAGGCGATCGTGAACGAACCGGACCTGCTGCTGCTCGACGAACCGACAGTCGGCCTCGACCCGGAACAGCGGGTCGAGTTCCGTGAACTGATCCGCGAACTCGGCGCGGACGCCTGCGTGCTGGTCTCCACCCACCTGGTGGAGGACGTGGTGGCGGCCTGCTCGGACGTCATCCTGATGGATCACGGCGCCCGCGTGTTCCAGGGCCTGCCCGCCGACCTGGTCCGCCACGGCGAGACCGGCGGCGTCGGCGACAGCGCCGCCGAGCGCGGCTACTCGTACCTCCTCCAGCAGCACCGGAGCGCCCGATGATCCGACAGGTACGCGTCGAACTGCGCCGCTCCAACGCGCCGGTCGTGGCGGTGCTGCTGATCGCCGTCGGCGTCATCGGCACCGCCAGCATGTACGACTTCTGGCAGGGACAGTGGCTGCGGCTGGGCTACGTGCACGCCTCCAACGTCTTCCTGCTGATGCCGCTCGCGCTCGCCGGTGGCGCGGTGCTCGGCCGCCGGGACCGCCGTACCCGCGCCGACGAGCTGATGAACAGCACCGGCCGGCCCCGCTGGCAGCGCGCGCTGCCGGCGATGACAGCGCTCGGCGTCGCCGCCGCCGCCGCGCACCTGCTCGTGGTCGCCGCCAGCGCGGCGGTGATCGCCACCGGCGGCACCTACCTCGGCGTACGCGGACTCGCCGGGCCGCTGATCGACGTGCTGGTGCTGGTGGGCGCGGCCTGGGTCGGTGTGGCAGCGGGCCGGCTGTGGTCCTCACCGCTGCTGCCGCCGCTGCTGGCCGCCGCCGGCCTGGTGGCGCAGGAGGGCACCGCCATGCTCGGCGGTCCGGCCGGTAGCCGGCTGACGAACGCGTCCCTCATGATCTCCTGGCCGCCGGACACGCCGTGGGAGACGCTGTCCGACCGGCTGCTGCTCAGCCGCCTGGCGCTGGGTGTCGGGCTGGTCCTCGCCGGACTGCTGCTGACGGCGGGCCGGTCGTGGCCGCTCCGGGCCGGCGCGGCGGCGAGCCTCGCCGCCGGTGTCGCGGGACTCCTGCTGATCAGCGCACCGGGTCCGGCCGGCATCTGGCAGCTCGACCAGTCTGCGCGCCGCTACGTCTGCGCCGACGGCACGCCGCAGGTGTGCGTCACCGCGATCAACGCGCACCTGCTGCCCCAGATCACTCCCGAGGCCCGCCGCGGGCTCGACGCGCTGGCGAAGCTGCCGAACGCACCGACCCGCGCGGTGGAACTGCGGCTGGACACCATCGGCAGCAACGACAGCGAGCAGTGGCACCGGCCCAAGCCGGCACCGGACACCGTGCAGTTCCTCCTGGAGATCGACCCGGACACCGGCCGGGTCGCCGACGTGGCCGAGCGCATCGCCCTGGGCGGCGGCACCGGTTGGTCCGGCTGCGGGCGCAGCGGCGACGACATCGCCCCGGCGATCGCCGCGGCCTGGCTGCTCGACGCCGAGACCGTACGGCTGTGGGATTCCTGGACCGGATACCGGTACGCCGACGAGCAGCAGGACGAGATCCGGGCCGGGGTGCGGCAGCTGCGCGCCCTGCCCGCCCCGGAGCAGTTGCGGCGGGTCACCGCGCTGCGGGACGCGGCCGCGCGGTGCGAGCCGGACCTGATGCCGGCGCTCACCGGACGGGCCGCGCCGTGACCCGCTGGCTGCCGCTGTACGTGCGGTCCCGCCGGATACCCGCCGCCCTGGCCGGATCGGCAGTCGCCGTCGCCGTGATGGCTCTTTCCTGGTCCGCCTTCACCGACCGTCCCGAGGTACCCGCCCGGCTCGCCGTGCTCACCACCGCGCTGGCGGTGGCGCCGCTCGGGCCGACGCTCGCCGGCACCGACCCGGCGCTGGAGCGGACCGCCGCGTGGCAGTGGGCGCCGCGCCGGGCCGGGCACCTGATCGGGTACGGCGCACTGGTGGTCGGACTGCTGGCCGCCGCCCGCGTGCTCGGCGCCGACTTCGGGCCGCTGTCAGTGCTGGCCCGCGACACGGCCGGCCTGATCGGGCTGGTCGGGCTCGGCGCAGCGCTGGCCGGCGCCCGGGCCGCCTGGCAGGTGCCGACCGCCTGGGCCGCGCTGGGCGCGTTGCTGGCCGCGCCGGGCGGGCCGAAATGGCGGCAGGTCGCGCTGTGGATGGCACAGGAGCCGGGCAACCGGATCGCCGCCGTCACCGCGGCGACCTTCCTCCTCGGCGGCGTCGTCGCGTACGCGCTGCGCGTGGGGCCACAGGTCGCGGCGGCCGAGGCGGCGCTGGAACAGTGACGTGCCGGACCTCGTCGCGCGCCCACGCGCGCGGCGAGGTCCGGCCGGTGTCAGGTCAGCGGCACCCAGGCCAGGGTGGTCATGCCGGCCAGGGCGGTCGCCTTGAGACCGGCGTCGGAGACCGTCCAGAGCACGCCGTCGATCATCAGCGAGCGGCGGATCGGCGCCCACTCGCGGCCGTCGTCCAGGGCGCCCGGGTGGTCGACGGCCCCGGCCACCGTGAAGCCCTTGTCGCCGACGCGCAGCGCCAGCACCCCGCCGGACGGCGCACGCCTGGTGCCGTCGGCGCGGTCGGTGACCACGCCCGGCTGCCGCACCGGGAGCACCACCAGACGCTCCGGCTCCCAGTACAGGAACGCGTGCGGGTCGTGTTCCACCTCGGACCAGCCGCCGGGGATGTGGTGCTGCGCGATCCGGGCCGGCCGGGCCGGGTCGGCCACGTCGAACAGCGACACCTGGGTGCCGGTCACCCGACCCTGGCCGGTCGCGTCCTGGCCGACGCCGATCAGGCGGCCGTCGCCGGCCGGGTGCAGGTACGCCGAGTACCCGTTGATCTTCAGCTCGCCGGTGACCCGGGGCGCGGCCGGGTCGCGCAGGTCCACGCCGTACAGCGGGTCGGTCTGCCGGAACGTGACCACGTATCCGGTGCCGCCGACGAACCGCACCGCGAAGATCTGCTCGCCCTTGCCGAGGCCGGTGACCGCGCCGACCCGCTTCAGCGTGGCCCCGTCGGCGCGCAGCACGTAGACGCCGGACTGGGAGGACCTCTCCCGCCTCCACGTGTCGCCGGTGGTGGTGGCGACCCGCAGGTGACCGTCCCACTCGGACAACGCGTACTGGTCGATCAGCCAGCCGGGCACCGACCCGGCGGCGACGAAGCGTGGCGTGGCCCCCGCGGTGTCGAACTGGTAGATCTCGGTGCCGGCGTCACGCGCCCCGGACGGCGCGCCACGCCACGTCCGCCAGCGCTGGTCGTTGGCGACGTAGAGGCGCGGGCCGTTGCTGTAGACGGTCTCACCGTCGGCGACCACGGTGACCGGGTCACCGGCGTCGAGCGCGGACGCGCCCAGGTCGAAGCTGAGCACCGTGACCATCGAGGCGCCGGAGAAGCCGGTCGGCCGGCTGACCCGGTCGCAGCCCACCCGTCCGGTGCCGACGGTCCGCACGCCGTCGCGGATCTCGTAGCGGGGCAGCCAGTCGTCGAGCGTGGCCTTGTCGATGATCGCCCGGTTGGCGGCGATCCGCTGGGCGTCGGTCTTACGGTCGGAGCGGAAGGGGAAGTCGAGCCGGGGCGTGGACCGGATCACCACCCGGGCGGTCGTACCGGACTGGCGGGCGTCGACCAGGAGGCCGTCGATCCGGTACTCCCCGACCACGCGGGGCGGTCCGGCGAGGTCCAGCAGGACCAGCCGGGCCTGCGGGGTCCTGCCCGGGCGGGTCTGCCCGTCCGGTACGGGGCCCTTGACGATCCGGCCCGCGTGCAGCAGCACGAGCGCCCGGTCGCCGTGCAGCAGCAGGCTCCCCTCGTCACCGGCGAACCGCTCGGCGTCGGGATCGAGCGCCAGCCGGCCGGTCACGCGGCGGCTCGCCGGATCGACCACCGACAGCACGCCCCCGGTGACAGTGACGATCCGCCGCCCGTCGGTCTTGACCATGTCCGGTTCGTCCACACCGGCCTCGTGCACGTTGGTGCCGGAGTAGGCCGCCGCGCCCGCATCCTTGGCGGCGCCGCCGAGCGCCGTCGCCCGTTCCGCGCTGAACTGCCGGAGGACGTCCGGTCCGAAGCCCCACGGGCCGACCGCCGCCTTCGCGGCCGTGCGGAGCTGCCGCAGCGCCTCGTCGCAGCCGTCGAACGCCACCAGCCGCAGCCCGCCGGCCGGCACGACCTGCCCGGCGGGCGGGCCGGCGGCCGGCGGCTCGGCGGCCGGGGGTGACGCGGTGCAGCCGGCGAGAGCCAGCGCGGCGGCCATCGTCCATCCAAGCGTCCGGGGTCCGTGACCTGTCATGCCGGTCAGACGTGGCGGTGACGGGCGCGGTTCCCGATCGCGCCGTCCCAACCGCCGGCCGTGCCGCTCGACACCCGATCGCGCGGCGCGACCGCCGGTCGCGCCGCTCAGCCGCCGGCCATCGCGCCGAGCACGATGAACGGCTCCTTGCCGGCGACCACCTCCTCCGGCAGCGGAGCGTCCGGGGACTCGTTGGAGAGGTCCAGTTCGCAGGCGTAGAAGCGGACGAACGGCCGGCGCTGCCCGCTGTGCCGGTCGCGGATCGTGCCGAGCAGCATCGGGTACGCGGTCTCCAGCGCGTCGAGCACCTCCCGCTGGGTGGGCGGCCCGGCCACCTCGACGCGTACCTCGCCGGCGACGTGCGCCAGGTTCTTCAGGTGCGCCGGCAGCACCACCCGGATCACGGCAGCACCTGGACCTCGACCGAGAGCACCGCCGGCAGGTCCCGCACGATCGGCGCCCAGGTGTCGCCGCCGTCGGCCGAGTGGTAGACCTGCCCGCCGGTGGTGCCGAAGTAGATGCCGCACGGGTCGAGCGTGTCGACGGCCATCGCGTCGCGCAGCACGTTGACGTAGCAGTGCGACTGCGGCAGGCCCTCGGTCAGCGGCTCCCAGTGCTCGCCGCCGGTGCGGCTGCGGTAGACGCGCAGCTTGCCCTCCGGCGGGTAGTGCAGCGAGTCGCTGGTGATCGGCACCACGTAGACCGTCTCCGGCTCGTGCGCGTGCACCGCGATCGGGAAACCGAAGTCCGTCGGCAGGTCACCGCTGACCTCCCGCCAGTTCGCGCCCGCGTCGTCGGTGCGCATGACGTCCCAGTGCTTCTGCATGAACAGCGTGTCCGGCCGGGACGGGTGCTGGGCGAGGCGGTGCACGCAGTGCCCGACCTCGGAGTCGGTGTCCGGGATCTCGCCCGAGCGCAGCCCTTTGTTGATCGGCAGCCAGCTCGCGCCGCCGTCGTCGCTGCGGAACGCGCCCGCCGCCGAGATCGCCACGTAGATCCGGTCCCGGTCGGCCGGGTCGAGGAGGATCGTGTGCAGGCACATCCCGCCCGCGCCGGGCTGCCAGGACGGGCCGGTCGGATGCTGCCGCAGGGCGGTCAGCTCGGACCACTTCTGGCCGCCGTCGGTGGTCAGGTAGAGGGCGGCGTCCTCGCCGCCCGCGTACACGGTGTCGGGGTCGTGGCGGGACGGCTCCAGGTGCCAGATCCGCTTGAACTCCCACGGCCGTGGGGTGCCGTCGTACCAGAGGTGCTGCCCCACCTCGCCGCTGTAGGCGAAGTCGTTGCCGGCCGTCGTCCACGTCCGGCCGCCGTCGTCCGAGCGCTGAATCAGCTGCCCGAACCAGCCGCCGGACTGGGACGCGTACAGCCGGTCCGGTTCGACTGGTGAACCTGTCAGGTGGTAGATCTCCCAGCCGCCGAAGTGCGGTCCGCCGACGGTCCAGTCGTCACGCTTGCCGTCCGAGGTCAGGATGAACGCGCCCTTGCGCGTGCCGACAAGTACTCGTATGCCGCTCATGTCTCGTCCTCTCGTCCGAGGGGGTTCTCCCGGCAATGACCGTGCGGCTCACCGAAACTCATCGCTGTCGTACTCCCCGGCTACGACATTTCCTGGTCGGACGGCCTGTGGCAGCGTCGCCACGCCGGTGCGGCCGGAATGTCGGGGGCTGCGGCTAGCCTGCGCGCATGACCGGCCCCGGAGACGTCCCACCCGAGCACCTCGACCGCCTGCGGCCGGTCTGCCTCGGCCTGCCGGAGACCTACGAGGAAGCAGCCTGGGTGGGCGTGCGGTGGCGGATCCGCGGCCGTACGTTCGCCCACGTGCTCACCGTCGACCCGGGCCACCAGGCGGCGTACGCGCGGGCCGCGGCGACCGACGAGCCGGTCTGCGTGATGACGTTCCGCTCCCCCGGCGACGAGATCGCCGGGCTGCTCGCGGCCGGGCCGCACTTCTTCAAGCCGGACTGGGCCGCCGACGTGGTGGGCCTGCGACTGGACGCGGGCACGGACTGGACCGAGGTCGCCGAACTGCTCACCGAGAGCTACTGCGTGCTGGCCCCGAAGAAGCTGGTCGCGCTGGTCGACCGGCCGCCGGGGCCGTGACGGCGCCCGGCGGGGCTTCCCAGAGGCGAGGCGTCGGCAGTACGGTGGTCGTGGTGTGCCGGGAAGCCTGGTCGGCGGTCGTTGCCCCGCCGACTCAGGAGCCGCGCGATGCGAGCCCGCCCCGCCGTACGCACCCGTGATCTGACCAAACACTACGGCCGCTTGGTGGCCCTCGACGGCCTGAATCTGACCGTCGAGGCGGGTGAGGTGCTCGGCCTCCTCGGTCCGAACGGCGCCGGCAAGTCCACCACCATCCGGTTGCTGCTCGGCCTCGCCCGTCCCACCCGGGGCGAGGCCCGGATCTTCGAGGCGGATGCGGCAGACGTGCGTGAGGCGCACCTGCTGCTGGCGTACGTCCCGGCCGACGTGGCGCTCTGGCCGCAGCTCACCGGTGCGGAGATCCTCGACCTGCTCGCCGCGACCGGACCCGGTGCGGACACCCGTTACCGGGGCGAACTCGTCGAGCGGTTCGCCCTCGACCTGTCCCGCCCGGCCGGCACCTACTCGACCGGAAACCGGCAGAAGGTCGCCCTGGTCGCTGCGTTCGCCACCCGGGCGCCGCTGCTCGTGCTCGACGAGCCGACGAGCGGCCTGGATCCGTTGATGGAACTGCAGTTCCGCCGTGCGGTCGGCGAAGCGCGGGACAACGGGCAGAGCGTGCTGCTCTGCTCACACCAGCTCGCCGAGGTGGAGGCGGTCTGTGACCGGGTGGCGATCCTGCGGGCCGGCCGGCTCGTGGACGTCGCCCCGGTGCCGGAGCTGCGGCGACTGCACCGGAGCGAGGTGACGGTACGGTTCACCGGCCCCGTGCCGGATCTGGCCGGCGTACCCGGCGTCGAAGCGGTCGAGGAGCGGGAGGGGCTGCTGCGCTTCACCCTCGCCGGCCCGCCCGCCGCCGCGCTGCGAGCCCTGTCCGGCGCGGAGATCAGCACGCTGACGGTGCGCGAGCCGAGCCTGGAGGAGATCTTCCTCGACTACTACGGGGAGCAGGCGTGACGCGCCCGGCCGGCACAGCGGTCAGCCTGCTCGCCGCCCGCGGGATCTGGCGGCCGGCCCTCGTCGTGACCGGCGTGACCGTCGGTATGTCCGTCCTCGTGGTGGGCACCTACGCGCGCACCGTCGGCGAGGGAATGGGCGCCTCCGGCCTGGAGGCGCTGGCGCGCAACCCCGCGATCCGCACCCTGTTCGGCGAACCCGTCGCACTGGACACCGCGGGCGGGTTCACCGTGTGGCGAACCGGCATGGTGCTGGCCGTGCTGGTCAGTGTGTGGAGCCTGCTGGCGACCGTCCGGTTGACCAGGGGCGAGGAGGAGGCCGGCCGGTGGGGGCTGCTGCTCGCCGGCCGGCTGACGCCGGCGGCGGTGCTGCGGCGTCACCTGGCACCGTTGACGGCGGCATCGGCGCTGGCCGGAACACTGCTCGCGGCCCCGCTGACGATCGCCGGCACGCCGTGGCAGGGGGCGCTGCTGCACGGTGCCGGTGTCGCCTCGGCCGGCGCGTTCGCGGTCGCGGTGGGCGCCGTCGTCGTGCAGGTCCAGCCGACCCGGGCGGGGGCGGCCGGCAGCGGCCTGGCCGTGCTCGGGGCCGGCCTCCTGGCGCGGATGACCGGCGACTCCGGGGCGGCGCCGGCGTGGCTCCGACTGCTTCCGCCATACGGTCCGCTCGCGCTCACCCGTCCCTATCACGAGAACCGGTGGACGCCGCTGCTCGTGTCGCTGGCCGCCGTCGTCCTGCTGACCGGGGCGGCGCTGGCCCTGTGCTCGCGGCGCGACGTGGGCGCCGGACTGCTGCGCCCACCGGCCGGCCGCGCACCGCGACGCGGCCTGCTCGGCTCGGTGCCGACCTTCGCGATGCGACGCGCCCTGCGCCCGCTCGCCGGCTGGACCGTCGGCGTCACCGCCTACTTCCTGCTGATCGGCGTGCTCGCCACGTCGCTGACCGGCTTCCTCGAGCAGAATCCCGCCTTCGCCGATCTCGCCGCGCGGGCGGGCTTCGGCGGGCTCGACCGGGTGCGGGGGTACGTGGCCACACTGTTCGCGCTGCTGACGGTGCCGATCGGCGCGTTCGCCACCGCGCGGCTGAACGCCTTCGTCGCCGCCGAGGCCGCCGGCCGGCTCACGCTGCTGCGGGCCGGTCCGGTCAGCCGGACCCGGCTGCTCGCCGCCGAGGTGGGCAGCGCGTCCGCCGGGGCGGTGGCTCTGGCGGTCGCCGCCGCTCTCGCGACGTGGCTGGGTACCACAGTGGTCGGCGCCGGCCTGCCGCTCACCGCCGCCCTGGCGGGCACGCTCAACGTGCTGCCGCTGGCGTTGGTCGGCGCCGGGGCGGCCACCCTCGCCGTCGGGGCGGCGCCCCGCCTGGTTCCCGTGCTGGGAATGCTGCCCACAGCGGGTGGTTTCCTGCTGGCAGTGGTGACGGAGAGCGTGCGCGCCCCCGCCTGGGTCGGTGCGCTGTCGCCGTACGCGCATCTCGCCGCGGTGCCCGACGCGGCGCCGAACTGGACGGCTCAGGGCGTGCTGGTCGCGGCGGCGTTAGTCCTGGCGGCCCTGGGCGGCTGGGCCTACGGTCGCCGGGATCTGGCGGGCTGAGTCAGCCGAGCTTCTTGCGCAGCGTCTCGAACGCCAGGTCCGGCCGCAGCGGCACACCGAACCGCTCGTCGCCGTACGGGAACGGGCTCAGCTCGCCGGTGCGGACGTAGCCGCGCCGCTCGTACCAGCCGATCAGGTCGTCGCGCTGGACGATCACTGTCATCCGCATCTCACCGGCGTGCCACTGCTCGGCCGCGTAGCGCTCGGCCTCGGCCAGCAGCTCCCGGCCCAGGCCGCCGCCCTGCCGGCCGGGGGCGACGGCGAACATGCCGAAGTAGACGTGGTCGTCGCGACGTTCCAGCTGGCAGCAGGCCACCAGGCCGCCGTCCTGCTCGGCGACCAGCACCACGCCGCCCGGGCCGGTGACGGCGGCAGCCACCATCTCCGGGTCGGTGCGCTGCCCGGCCAGCAGGTCCGCCTCGTGGGTCCAGCCCTGCCGGCTGCGCTCACCCCGGTACGCCGACTCGATCAGGTCGACGAGGGCGGTCACGTCCTCGGCGCGGGCGACCCGGACGGTACGGGATGCGGGGCTGGTCATGGCGGTTCTCCACGGTCGCGGCGACGTACCTGGTCAGCGTACGCAGGCGGGTGTCCCGGACGGCGGCCGGGACCACCGGGCGGGACGGTTCGTGGTTCACTGCCCGGCATGGAGACGATGATCGGCGCGGCGGGCCTGCCGGCGGTCCTCGATCTGCCGGCCGGGCCGGTACGCGGCGGCCTGGTGGTGCTGCACGGCTCGCACGCCGAGCAGCGGTCCTACTTCCTCTACGAACACCTGGCCCGGCTGCTGCCGCCGGCCGGGGTCGCGGTGCTGCGCTACGACCGCCGCGCCCGGATCGACGGGCACGACGTGCCGCTGGCCGAGCAGGCCGACGACGCGTCCGCCGCGCTCACCGAGCTGCGCCGGCACGTCGGGACGGCCCCGGTCGGGCTCTGGGGTTTCAGCCAGGGCGCGTGGGCGGCGGCGCTGACCGCCGTCCGGCACCCGGTCGACTTCCTCGTCCTCGTCGGGTGCAGCGCGGTGAGCCCCGCGGTCCAGATGCGCCACGGCACCGCCGAGCAGCTCCGCCGCAACGGCTACGGCCCGGCCGAGCTCGCCGAGCTGGCCGGGCTGCGCCGCGTCGCCGAGGGCTACCAGCGCGGTGAGGTGCCGCGCCCAGTGGCGCAGGCGGCGATCGACGCGGCGGCCCGGCAGCCGTGGTTCCCGCTGGCGTTCCTGCCCGAGCAGCTGCCCGCCACGGCCGGCACCTGGACCGACATGGACTACGACCCGGCGCCGGTGCTGGCGCGGCTGACCTGCCCGGTGCTGCTCTGCTACGGCGAGACGGACGCGTGGATCCCGATCGAGGACAGCCTCGCGGTGTGGCGACGGGCGGCGCGCCACGCCGAGCTGACGGTGGCTCGGCTGGCCGGCTGCGATCATGCGCCCACGCTCGGCGAGGGCGAGAGTCTGGACAGCGTCAGCCCGCAGTACGAGCGGGTGCTCCTGGACTGGCTCGGCCGGACGCTGCCGCTGCCGGGCTGAGTGGCCGGACTGAACAGCCGGGCGCCGCAGAACGCGGTCGCCCGCCCCGCATGGCCCGGCTACGCTGCCGCGCATGGACGCCGACCTGCCCACCTTCGAGTTCGCCTTCCCCGGCCCGCTGCGCGACCAGCTCGTCGCCGCGGTGCTCGACGGGAGCAAGACCACCACCACCGGGCTGGTCCAGGACTACGAGATCGACGGCGAGCCGCTGCCGGCGGTCGGCACCCGCTCGGCGGTGATCGACTCCGACGGCCGGCGGGTGGCGGTGATCGAGCTGGTCGAGGTCCGCGTCGCCCGCCTCGGTGACGTCGACCTCGACCACGCCCGGGACGAGGGCGAGGGGTTCGAGACGATCGCCGCCTGGCGAGCCGGCCACGAGCGGTTCTGGCACGGCGAGGACTACCGCGGCTGGCTCGGCGACCCGGCGTTCACCGTCGACGACGACACAGCGGCCGTGCTGGAACGCTTCCGGCTGGTCGAGACGCTCTGACGGCGGCCGGGCCGGTCACTCCGCGGCGAGCCAGGCGCGCAGTGCGGCGCCGTGCTCGTCCAGCTCCGGCGGCGGCAGGTCGTAGCGGGGCGGCGCCCCGGACAGGCCGATCGGGTTCCGGATGCCCGGCACCCCGCCGGTCGTCACCACCGGTTCCAGGCCCAGCCCGTGGGCCAGCGCCACCCCCTCGGCCACCGAGTTGATCGGGCTGCACGGCACGCCGGCGGCGCGCAGCTCGGCGAACCACTCCGCGCTTCCGCGCCGGGACAGCGCCGCCACCAGCAGCGCCCGCAGCTCGTCGCGGTGCGCGACCCGGTCGGCGTTGCGGCCGAACCGCGCGTCGCCGGCCAACTCCGGCACGCCGAGCACCCGGCAGAGGGTGCGGAACTGGGCGTCGTTCCCGGCGATCACCACCAGTTCGCCGTCGGCGGTGGGCAGCGGCTCGTACGGCACGATACTCGGGTGCGCGTTGCCCATCCGGTGCGGGGCCGCCGCACCCGCGACGTACGCGCTGGTGTGGTTGACCAGCCCGGACAGCGCCGAGGAGAGCAGGTCGACGGTGACGTGCTGCCCGCGCCCGGTCTCCTCCCGGTGTCGCAGCGCGGCCAGGATCCCGACCGCCGCGTGCAGCCCGGCGATCACGTCGAACACCGCCACCCCGGCCTTGTAGGGCGGGCCGTCCGCGTCCCCGGTGAGGCTCATCAGCCCGGCCGCGGCCTGCACCATGAGGTCGTACCCGGGCAGGTCGGCGCCCCCGGCGTCGCCGAAGCCGCTGATCGAGGCGTACACCAGGCGGGCGTTGCGGGCGGTGACCGTGTCGTGGTCGAGGCCGAAGCGGCGCAGCGCGCCCGGGCGGAAGTTCTGGATCAGCACGTCCGCCCGGCCGGCCAGCCGGTGCGCGAGCGTCAGGTCGCCGGGATCGGTCAGGTCGAGCACCAGCGAGCGCTTGTTGCGGTTGACCGCCAGGTAGTAGGTGGAGACGTCGTCGCGCACCGGGGGCCGCCAGCCGCGGGTGTCGTCGCCGCCGGGCGCCTCCACCTTGACCACGTCCGCGCCGAGGTCGGCCAGGAGCATCGTCGCGTACGGGCCGGCGAGGATCCGCGAGAAGTCGGCGACCAGCACCCCGTGCAACGGACCCGACATGCCACCCTCCCTCGCCGCCGACCACGATGACACATACCCGACGGCACGTCCGGCAGGGGTGGCCGGCCCGGCTACGGTCTCGGTACATCGGGCGGGCATACCGGAAAGGGGTGCGCATGTCGCTGCTGAGCGGGCTCGCCGGGTCCACCGACGAACGCCCCGGCGCGGTCCGGGTGGGCGACCGGTCGCTGTCCCGGGTGGAACTGCGCCGGGCGGCCGCCGCCGTCGCCGACGACCTGCGCGGCGCGACCCGGGTGGCGGTGCCCGCCACGGCCAGTCTGGAGACGGTGGTCGGCGTGGTCGGCGGGCTGCTCGCCGGCGCGGCGGTGGTGCCGGTGCCGCCCGACGCCGGCCCGATGGAACGCGACCACATCCTGCGCGACTCCGGCGCGGAACTGCTGCTCGCGCCGCCCGGCACACCGCACGCCGGCTCGCCGCCCGTCGTACCGCTGGACCTGGCCCGGCGCTCGGACACCGCGCATCCCGAACCGGACCCGGCGGCCACCGCGCTGATCCTCTACACCTCCGGCACCACCGGCGCGCCGAAGGGCGCGGTGCTGTCCCGCCGCGCGGTCGCCGCCTGCCTGGACGGGCTCGCCGACGCCTGGGCCTGGACCCCGGACGACCTGCTGGTGCACGGCCTGCCGCTGTTCCACGTGCACGGGCTGGTGCTCGGCGTGCTCGGCCCGCTGCGCGTCGGCAGCCGGCTGCACCACGTCGGCCGGCCCCACCCCGAGCGGTACGCGGCAGCCGGTGGCTCGCTGTACTTCGGCGTACCCACGATCTGGTCGCGGATCGCGGCGCGACCGGCGGCGGCGCGGGCGCTGCGCGGCGCCCGGCTGCTCGTGTCCGGCAGCGCGGCGCTGCCCGAGCCGGTCTTCGCGGCGCTGGCCGGGCTGACCGGGCACCGGCCGCTGGAGCGGTACGGCATGACCGAGACCCTCGTGACGGTGAGCGCCCGCGCCGACGGTCCCCGGCGGCCCGGCACGGTGGGCGTGCCGCTGCCCGGCGTGCGCACGCGGGTGGTGGACGAGCACGGCGGCCCGCTGCCCGCCGACGCGATGGGTGAGCTGCAGGTACGCGGCGGCACGCTGTTCGACGGCTACCTGAACCGGCCGGACGCCGACGCGGCCACCCGCACCGCCGACGGCTGGTTCCGCACCGGCGACATCGCGACTGTCGACCCGGACGGCGCGCACCGGATCGTCGGCCGGGCCGCCACCGACCTGATCAAGAGTGGCGGCTACCGGATCGGGGCCGGCGAGGTGGAGGACGCCCTCCTGGCCCACCCGGGCGTCCGGGAGGCGGCGGTGGTCGGCACGCCCCACCCCGACCTGGGCCAGCAGGTGACCGCGTACGTGGTGGGCGACGGCGTGGCCGAGACCGAGCTGATCGACTTCGTGGCGCGGCACCTGTCCGCGCACAAGCGCCCCCGCCAGGTGCGGCTGGTCGGCGCGCTGCCCCGCAACGCGATGGGCAAGGTGCAGAAATCCCGCCTGACCGAGGCGTGACCCGCACCCCGCCGGGAACCAGCGCGGCTCTGGCGACGACTATCCCTACATGGCGTGTGAGCAGTGGCGGGAGATCCTGTCGGCACAGCTGGACGGTGAGGCGTCCGGCTCGGAGATCGAGGCGGCCGAGGCGCACCTGACCGGCTGCGCCGGCTGCCGCGGCTGGTTCGACTCCGCGGCGTCGGTGACCCGGCGGGCCCGTACCCAGCTCGCCCCGCGGGTGCCCGACCTGGTCGACGCGGTCCTGGCCGCCGCTCCCCCGCCCCGGCCCAGCCGCCGCCACCGGATCACGCTCGGCCTGCGCGGGGCGCTCGGCCTGCTCGGCGCGGTGCAGCTCGTCCTCGGCCTGGCCCAGATCGGCCGGGAGGCCGTCGTCGAGCACGCGCACGCCTCCGGCCAGCACCTGTGGCACGAGTCGGCGGCGTGGAACGTCGCCGTCGGCGCCGGGTTCCTCTACGTGGCCGCGCGCCGGTCCGCCCCGTCCGGCCTGCTGCCGATGCTCAGCGCGTTCGTCGCCACGCTCGTACTGCTGTCCGTCAACGACCTGATCACCGGGCAGGTGGCGATGACCCGGCTGGTCAGCCACGGTTTCCTGCTTGTCGGCTGGGCCGTGATGCTGGTGCTGTCCCGCCTCGGCCGGCGCCCCGGCGACACCCCACCCGGGCAGCGCCGGTCGGAGGGCTCGCGGTGGGCGCTGCCGGCCGAGGAACCGGCCGCGCCGGCGCTGCGGCTGGTGCCGCCCGGCCCGTACCCCGCACAGGCCCGCGACCGGCGCGCCGCCTGACGGCCCTCGGCGCGGGTCACCGGGTCGCGGCTCACCCGGCCGGTCGCGATCCCGGCGGGCCCCGGCGGTCGTGGTGTCAGCGGGCGGGTCTCAGCGGGCCCGGCGGTCACGGGCGTCGCCGGACCAGGCGGCGACCAGGTCCTCCCGGGCGCGGGCCACGCGGGAGCGGATGGTGCCCACCGGGCAGCCGCACACCTCGGCCGCCTCGGCGTAGGACAGGCCGAGCACCTGGGTCGCCACGAACGCCTCCCGCCGGTCCGGCGCCAGCGTGGCGATGAGTCCGCGCAGCACCACGCCGTCGTCCCCGCCGCCGGTCACCGCGCCGGCCGCCTCGGCGGCGGCCTGCCAGTCCGGCAGCGCGGCCACCCGGGGCCGGGCGGTCGCCGCCCGCACGTGGTCCACCGCGACCCGGCGGGCGATGGTGAAGATCCAGGTACGCGCCGACGACCGGCCCGCGAAGCCGGGCAGGCTGCGCAGCGCGCGCAGGAACGTCTCCTGGGCCAGGTCGTCGGCCTCGGCCGGCCCGGCCAGATGAGCGAGGAAGCGCCACACCGGCGCCTGGAGGGCCCGCACGAACGCGGCAGCGGCCAGCTGGTCGCCCCGGGCGGCGCGGCGCGCCCACCCGGTCACCTGCTCGTCGTCGGCGTCCGGGCTCATCCGCGGCCGGCCCGCCGGTCCGGCATGCTCATGCCGGACGGTACGGATGCGCGCCCCGCTCGGTTCATTCCGCGTCCCTCCTGCCGGCGCCGCAGTGCCGCTCGCCCTCCGGTTGGTCGGCCGGCGGGCCGGGAAAGTTCCCTCGCCGTCAGTCGTCGACGGACACGGTGACCGGCCCGACCCGCAGCACGCCGTCGGTGAGCGGGGCGCACCGGACGCCGCCGCGGCGGCGCATCGCCTTCCACGTACCGGGAGCGACCACCACGTCGAGCCAGGCGCAGGGCGGCGCGGCTCGGTGCACCCGCAGCCGGACCGGGCCGTCGCCGGAGTCGAGCGTGAGCACGCGGCCCACCAGATCGTCCACCGGGATGCCCTCGGTGAGCACGTTGCGCCGCAGCTGGGTGAGGTCCGCGCCGGGCGGCAGCGACTCCCGCGCGATCAGCGTGACGCTCGCCTGCCGGTGCGCGGGGCGGCCGAAGTAGCGGTCACCGACGATGCCGAGCCCGGCGCGTAGCTCCACCCGGTCGACCAGTTCACCAGGTGGCGCGGGGGCGGGTCCGTCCGCCGGGCGGCCCACGTACCGGTGCACGGGCGAGGCCAGCAACTGGACGATCCGCGGCATGCCCGAAGTCTAATCGCGGGCATAACACCGCCAAACCGGACGATAGCCGCGCTCACGTATCCGGGCTCTTCGCAGGGCGTTGTACCAGGTGTGACGGCGAGGCGACCCGACGCGATCGGGGCTCATCCGCAGCGGCGACTGGCCTGGGCGCGGCGCGAGAACGAGCGCCGGCGCCAGGCGTACGAGACGGCGGCCCGGATCTGGCGCCGCCGCGCCGACCACCTCGACCGCCTGTCGATGGAGGCGGCGGGCTTCCGCGGCTGCACACTGCCCGGCACCGCACTGCCGGTGCCGCTGGACGACGGCGAGGTCGTCTACCGCATCCTGCCCACAGTCGACCTGGTCGAGGTCACGGCCCGGCACCTGCCCGGGCTGCCCGTGCCGGGTCGCACGCTCGCCGGCTGTCTCGACCCGTCCGGCGGCCCGCTGCCGGCGGGACTGCGCGTGGTCGACAGCGGCACCGCCGTGGTGACCGACCGGCGCGTGGCCTTCGCGGGGCACGACGCCTGGCGGTACTGGTCGCTGCGGGACGTACGCGGTCTCGGGCACCACCCGGACCGTCCGGTCACCCTGCTGCACGACGCCGACGGCGGCGCTCCGGCGGGCCTGCGCGTACCGGCCCCCGGCGCGGCGAACGCCAGGTTCTACCTCACCCTGGCCCACGCCGACGCCACCGGTACGCGGGAGGCGTTCGTCGAGGACGTCGAGGCGCTGCGGTCCGCCCACCGGGCCGCCCGGCCCCGGCCACCCCGGCCGCTCGGCCCGTGGGACGCCCCGGCCGACCGGGCACTCCCCCAGCGACTGGCCGCGGCGGGCGTCGCGGCGGTGGCCGTGCTGCTGGGCGTCACGTCCGCCGGCACCTGGACGGCGACAGCCGGGCAGACCGACCCGGCGCACGGACCGGCGACCGCGCCCGCCACCACGGCCGCACCTCCCGTCCCTGGGGTGCCGCCCGTGGCGACTCCGGTCGACCCGTCGTCGCCGGTGGTCCGGCCGACCCGATCCGCGCCGCCACCGAAGCGTCCCCCGCACGCGACCGCGGGGTCCGGGGCGCGGATCCTCACCACCGCACCGCCCGTCGCCGGGTCGCCGCCGGCACGGGTCGGCGACGTGCCGTCGACGCCTGTCGGGCCACCCAGCCCTCCCGCCGGCCAGGTGACTCCGGCGCCGACCGCGAGCCCGACGAGCGACCCGGACCCGACCGGGGAGCCCGGCCCCACCGGCGACCCGAGCCCGACGGTCTCCTCCGAGCCGCCACTGCTGGACCTGGTGGGCCAGGTCGGCCGACGGCTCGGCCTGGCGGTGGGGCTCGGCGGGACAGTCCAGATAGCCGCGGCCCTCTCCTGACCTCGCAGAGCCGAGTGCCAGCCGGGGACGAAGGTGCCGCCGTCCTCACGTCCCGCCGAGGACGGCGAACGAGGTGTCCGTGCCCGGGCGGTTGCCGTGGCGGCCGCTTGATCGACACCATTACGCCGAGGTGGCGGCATCCGGCGGGCTCGGACCCCGCCACCTCGGCGAGCTGGCGTGGATCAAGCCGAGGTGTCTCCGAGCCCCGACGATCTTGCACTTACTGCCCTCGGGATGGGCGATTCATCCCGCTTTCACGGGTCAGCAAGTGCAAGATCGCGGGGGCGGCGGCCGGGCGGCGGCGAAGGGCGGGGAGGGCTCGGTCAGGGAGTCCGGGGAGTGAGGAGGTAGTCGCCGTCGTCGGGGCTCCAGCGCAACTCCACCACGCCGCTCGTCGCGGCGGCCTTGCAGAACTGGAGGAAGCTGCGGTAGCCGAGCTTCTTCTCGCTGAAGTCGGGCCGGGCCCGCCGCAGCTGGTCCTTCAGGCCGGACAGCGCCACCGCCCCGCCGTCCGCGGCGAGGTCCACCACCACGGACCGGAGCAGCCCGAACGCGACCTCCCGGTCGCCCTGCTCGGGAAGGGACACCTCCGGGTCGCCCTTTGCCGGCCCGGCGGCCAGCTCCACCACGTTGTGCGCCGCGAGGTGGCGCAGCAGTTCCCCGAAGGTCCGGAAGCCGTAGTCGGACTCGCTGAACGTGGGGTCCTTGCGCAGCAGCGCGCGCTTGAGCGCGGAGGCGGTCACGTCGCCACTGGAGCTGCCCTGCATGCCGGCCACCGTCTGCACGAGCTGGACGGCGAGCGTGTCGACGTCCCGGGCCGACTCCTCCTCGGCCGGGGCGGTCTCGACGGCCGGCTCGGGCGCCGGCTCCACCGGCGAGGGCCGGGCCGGACGCGACCGGCGGGCGGCCGGTGGCGGTACGTCCACGCCTTCGAGGCGGTCGTAGTAGAGGAACTCGTCGCAGGCCGGCGGCAGCAGCGCGGAGGTGGACTTCTCCACCCCGACGCCGATCACCCGCTTGTTGAGTTCGCGCAGCTTGTGCACGAGCGGGGTGAAGTCGCTGTCCCCGGTGCAGATCACGAACGTGGAGATGTAGCCGCGCTCGAACGCCAGCTCGACCGCGTCCACGGCCATCTTGATGTCTGCGGCGTTCTTGCGCGATGCGCCCATCCGCTGGGGGATCTCGATCAGCTCGACGTGTGAGCGGGTCAGCATCCGCCGGTCCTCGTCGAAGTACGACCAGTCGGCGTACGCCCGGCGCACCACCACGCGTCCCCGCTCGGCGAGCGCGTCGGCGATCGGCCGGAAGTCGAACGGCCGGCCGCCGTGATGGTCCCGTACGCCCAGGGCCAGGTTCTCGTAGTCGAGGAACAGCGCAATCCGGTCTTCGTGATCCACACCGGCAGCCTAGCCCGGCCGGACCGCCGGACCGGTCAGCGCCGCTCGTCGCGGTAGACGGTCTCGCGGCGGGCCACCCGCTGGATCGCGTAGCTGGTGACCAGCAGCAACAACGCGAGCACGACCTCGACGCCGGCGACGGTGCCGGTGGCGACGGTGAGGCCGAGCAGCAGCAGGATCAGCCCGACGACGGCGAGCAGGCCCGCGAGCAGCAGCCGGTTACGCCGTCGCGCCGACCGCTGCGCGTCGTCTGCGCTCACGCTGGCCGCCTTCCTCCGGTTCCGTCTCCGATCCTAGGCGCCGGCCGTGACCGGGGTGGCGGATCTCGGCGCCGGAACGGCCCAGGGCCGGACGCATGTGCGTCCGGCCCTGGATGACGGCGGCGGTCAGTGGATCGGGACCGGCACCGGACGCTTGTCCTCGCCCGGGTCGCCGTCGAGCAGGTGCGAGGGCTCACGGCGGCGGGGCAGGAACGCGGCCGGAATGAAGGTCAGCAGCACCAGGCCGAAGGCGACCCAGAACGTGGTGGAGAAGGAGTTCGCCGCGTAGTCGAGCCCGCGCTCGATCAGCGACGGCGGCACCGGGAACTGCTGGATCAGTTCGGGCTGCTGCTGGGAGGCGATGGCGAGCTGGGCCTCGGTCAGCGGGGCGCCGGTGGCCGGGTCGGTCACGCCGGGGATCGGCCGCGAGCCGTTCAGCTCGCTGGTGAGGATGACCGACATGACCGCGGCGCCGACCGAGCCGCCGATCTGCTGGAGGATGTTGACGAGCGTCGAGCCGCGCGCCACCTCCGCCGCGCTGAGCGTCTTCAGCGCGGAGGTCATGATCGGCATCATCGTGCCGCCCATGCCGAGGCCCATCACGAACAGCGAGCCGCAGAGCAGCCAGTACGACGTGTCGGTGCCGAGCTGGGTGAAGGTGAAGAACCCCGCCGCGATGAGCACCAGCGCGAACGGCACCGTCCGGCCGACCGGCACCCGGTCGGCGAGCATGCCGGCGATCGGCATGGTCAGCATCGCGCCGATGCCCTGCGGCGCGATCAGCAGGCCCGCGGTCAGCGTCGTCTCGCCGCGCACCTGGAGGAAGTAGCTGGGGAACAGCAGGCCGGCGCCCATGAACGCGATGATGAACACGAACATGGTGACGGCGGCGATGGTCAGGTTGCGGTTACGGAACAGCCGCAGGTCGAGCAGCGGGTGCCGGGGCCGGAACGAGTAGAGCACGAAGGCGACCACGAGCGCGCCGCCGGCGAGCATCGGCAGCCAGACCTTGGTGTCGGCGACGGTGCCGGTCTCGGGCAGCGTGGAGATGCCGTAGAGGAACAGCGCGAGACCCGGCGAGAGCATGAGCATGCCGAGGAAGTCGAACGACTCGGACGGCTCGGCGTTGTCCTTCGGCAGGGCGAGCTGGGCGTAGACCAGGGCGACCACGCCGATCGGCAGGTTGATCAGGAAGATCCAGTGCCAGCTCGCGACGTCGATCAGCCAGCCGCCGAGGATCGGGCCGGTGATCGGGCCGAGCAGCATCGGGATGCCGAGCACCGCCATCAGGCGGCCGATGCGGTGCGGGCCGGCTGCCCTGGTCATGATCGTCATGCCGAGCGGCATGAGCATGCCGCCGCCGAGGCCCTGGACGACCCGCCAGGCGATCAGTTCGCCGATCGAGTCGGCCGTGGCGCAGAGCCCGGAGCCGATGGTGAACAGCGCCAGCGCCACCATGTAGAGGCGTTTCGTGCCGAACCGGTCGGCGGCCCAGCCGCTGAGCGGGATCACCGTGGCGAGCGCGAGCGTGTAGCCGGTCATGGTCCACGCGACGCGGGCGTACGTGGCGTCGAACTCGCTCTGGAACGTCGGCAGCGCCACGCTGACGACTGTCACGTCGAGGATCGACATGATCGCACCGAGCACGACGACGCCGGCCACCTTGAGTACGGCGGCGTCGAGTTTCGTCGACGTCGCTACGGGTTGCTGGGTCACTGACGGTCTCCTGGATCCGGTCCGGCACTGGGAGGCGGTGGCGGCGCCGCGCGCCGTCTGCGGAGCGCGGGCGGAACGCGCGGCGAGGCGACGTCCGGGCGACAGCGTAGCCATGACCTGGGACGAGACGCGGCCGGTTTTGCCGACGGGAGAACCGCGGCGGCACCCGAACCGGCCGCGCCACCGGCCCCGATCTGCTCGACCGGCTCGCGGAAAGGGCTGGTGCGCGCCGGTTCGCCGGCCTTGTCGGGGCGAGGCCGGCGGGCGCGACCGTGACGAAGGTCATGTCCACACCGCCACCTCGTGGGGCCGGCCGCTCAGCCCAGACCGGCCATCAGGTCGACCTCGGCCGTACGCGAGCGGTCGATGCGGCGGGCGAGGTCGCGTACCCGCTCGTCGGTGCCGGCGGCGACCTGGGCGCGGGCCAGGTCGGCCGCGGTGCGCTGGTGCCGGCTGAGCACGTCGAGCAGCACCCGGTCGGCGTCGGCGGGCGTGGCGGCGCGCAGCCGGGCCAGTCCGGCGGCGGCGTCGCTGTGCCCGGAGTGGTCGTGCCGGGCGGCCGCGGCGGCGGCCGACGGGCCTGCTTCGCGCAGCCAGCCGCGCATGGTGGCCAGTTCGTCGGTCTCGGTGGCCCGGACAGCGGCGATGAGCGTGCGGACGCGCGGGTCGGTGGCGCGGTCGAGGCCGAGCCGGACGATCTCCAGCGTCTGCTCGGTGTGCGCCACCATCATGGCCAGGAACAGCGCGTCGATCCCACTGATCGTGGCGTCCGCGCCGCCCGGGACCGAGGCGGTGGCGGGCGGGACCGGTGGGGACGGGTCGGCGGCGGGCGGCCCGCCGCATCCGGTCAGGGCCAGCATCACCGCGAGCAGCGCCGTGGCGGGGCGGGCGGACGCGCGGCGGAGCCGGGGACCGGCCGGCTCCGCCGCGCGGGTACGCGGGCTCAGATCTGCTGCCACAGCGCCGGTACGTTCGGCGGCTCCCAGCCGGCGATGGCGGTGTGCGCCTGGCGGCAGCGGTAGCTGCGGCCGTCGTAGGTCACCGTGTCACCGACCTGGTACGCCCGCCCGGCGGTCCACGTACCGCCCGGCGCCGGGGTGCCGGTCCGGGTGGGCGTGGGCGCGGGCGTGGGGGTGGTGGGCGCAGCCGTCGGGGTGGGTGACGGGGTCGGGTTGCCGCCTCCGCCGCCGATCTGGAGGTCGACGCAGGAGTAGAACGCGTTGGCGGTGTCGGAGATGTTCCAGATCGCGAGCAGCTTCTGCCGGCCGGAGAAGCCGCCGAGGTTGACCGTGTGCGACACGGTCGCGCCGGGCTGGCGTCCCCCGCCGTCGACCACGGCGACCCGGGTGCCGCCGATCCAGTACTCCCAGTTGGCGGTGGCGTGCCGGGCGGTGTTGACCCAGGTGAACGTGACGCTGCTGCCGACCGCTGTGGCCGGCCAGTTGCGGCTGTCGTCGTTGAGGACCGCGAACTGGGCGATGCCGGCGTGGCAGCTGCGCAGGCCCTTGGGGCCCTCGACGCTCTGCGGCTCGTACTTGATCTGACCGCAGTCCGGCACCCGGTTCTGCGCGCAGAGCGCCTGGCGGCTGGGCGGCGAGGAGACGTACCCGTGGGCCTGCGCGGGCGCGGCGAGCGCCAGCGTCCCGGTGACGGCACCGGCGGTGAGCAGCGGGAGGGTGATTCTTCGGCGCATGGTGGCAACTCCTTCGGGGGGATCGGAAGGTGCCCCGAACATAAATTAAACATTGTTAACAGTAAAGACTCCTGTCTATAAATTAAGCCCTGCACACCCGGGCGCCGGGCGTATGATCCTGATCGATGGCTCGCCGCGCGGAGCCGATCGTCGTTCGTGGGCATCCCGCCGCCGTCGCGGCTCCGGGAGGACGACGCAGAACCGGGCATCTCCCCGTCGTCCCACTCCCCCGAAGGACATCCCGGATGAGAAGACCCACTGCGTTCGCGGCCGGCCTGCTGCTGCTCGCCACCGCGCTCGGCACCGCCGGCGGACCAGCCGCCGCCGACCCCACCGACCCGGTCACCGTCACCGTGAACACCCGCGCCGGGCTGGCCACCGTCCCGGCCACCGCGCTCGGCGTCAACCACGCCATCTGGGACTCGCAGCTCGGCAGCGCCGAGACGTCCGACCTGCTCAAGGCCGCCGGCGTGAAGATGCTGCGCTACCCCGGCGGCTCGTACGCCGACATCTACCACTGGGAGACGCACACCGCGCCCGGCGGCTACGTCGCGCCGAACACCGACTTCGACACGTTCATGGCCGGCGCCCGCCGCGTCGGCGCCGAGCCGATGATCATCGCGAACTACGGAACCGGCACGCCCGCCGAGGCGGCGGCCTGGGTCCGCTACGCCAACGTCACAAAGGGCTACGGCGCCAAGTGGTGGACCGTCGGCAACGAGAACTACGGCAACGGCCACTACGGCTCGGCCTGGGAGGCCGACGACCACCCGGACAAAAGCGCCGCCCAGTACGCGCGGCTGGTGATCGAGTACGCCGACGCGATGAAGGCGGTCGACCCGAGCATCAAGGTCGGCGCGGTGCTCACCATGCCCGGCAACTGGCCGGACGGCATCACCGCCGGATCGGATCCGGGGCCGTGGAACCAGACCGTGCTGTCCATCGCCGGCCCGAAGATCGACTTCGTGGACGTGCACTGGTACCCGGGCGGCAGCGCCGCCGACTCGCTGGCCCGCACCAGCCACCTGCCCGACGCGGCCTGGCTGCTGCGCCAGCAGATCGCCAGGTACGCCGGCCCCGGCGCGGACCGGATCGGGATCAGCTTCACCGAGCTGAACGTGGACGCCGGGCGCACCACCGCACCGGGCGCGCTGTTCCTGGCCGACGCCTACAGCGGCCTGCTGGAGCAGGGCGTGTTCACGGTGCAGTGGTGGAACGTGCACAACGGAATCGGCACCGTCTCCGAGGTGGCCGGGCAGACCGACTACGGCGACTTCGGGCTGCTGTCCAGCGGCAACTGCACCAGTGACGGCGAGGTGTGCCAGCCGGCGTTCAACACGCCGTTCGCGCCGTACCACGCGTTGTCGATGATGAACCTGTTCGTCCGGCCCGGGGACCAACTGGTCCGGGCCGGGACGGACGAGCCGCTGGTCGCCGCGCACGCGGTACGCCGGCCGGACGGCAGCGTCGCGGTCCTGCTGCTCAACAAGGACCCGGACAACGCCCACCCGGTGGCGCTCGACTACGCCGGGTTCACCCCGGCCGACGAGGCGCCGACGGTGCACACGCTCACCAACGGCGCGACCGGGATCAGCACCGGCCGCTCGGGCGACGCGAGCACCCGCACGCTGCCGCCGTACTCGCTGACCACGCTCGTGCTGCGACCGGCCGGCAGCTCGGCCGGGAGGCCCGGCGCCCCGGGCCGGCCGACGGCGGGCGCGGTGACCGACCGCGCGGCGACCATCTCCTGGCCGGCGGCCACGCCGGGCGCGTCCCCGATCGCCAAGTACGAGGTGCACCGGCAGTACGGCGCGGTGAGCGAGCAGCTCGGCGAGACCGCCGGCACGTCGCTCACGGTGGGCAACCTCGAACCGGGCGCCCGCTACACGGTCAACGTGCTCGCCCGGGACACCGCCGGACGGGTCTCGTGGTCGTCCCCGCCGCTGACGTTCGCCACCGGCAGCCCGGCCGAGAGTTCCTGCGCGGTGCGGTTCAACGACGACAACGACTGGGGCAACGGGTACGTGGCGAACGTCGAGGTCATCAACACGGGCGCGAAGGCCGTCGACGGCTGGACGCTCACCTGGACCTGGCCGACCGCCTGGCAGCGGGTGAGCAGCGGGTGGAGCGCCACCTGGGACCAGCAGGGCCGCACCGTCCGGGTGACGCCCACCGCCGACAACCGGCGGCTCGCCGCCGACGGCGGCAGCACGACCGTCGGCTTCGTCGGCGCGTACAGCGGGCCGAACGTGCCGCCGGGGGCGTTCCGCCTCAACGGCACGGTCTGCACGGTGCGCTGAGGCGCCCTCAACCGCGGCCGGGTGGCCGCAGCCGTACGTCGGCCGCCGCCGGGACCTTCGGGTTCCGGCGGCGGCCGGCCCGGCGCGGCGCGGGCACCACGTGCGGGCGCACCGGCCCGGACGGGAGCACGGGCGGTTCCGGCACGGCCGTCGGCAGGACGGCCAGGATCGCCACGAGCAGCACCACCGCGACGACACCGTCGAGCCAGTAGTGGTTGCCGGTGATCACCACCACGAGCGCTGTCGCCAGCGGGTGGAGCAGCCAGAGCCAGCGGCGGCGTCCGGTGGTGACCGCCATCAGCGCCAGCGCGATCGCCAGCGCCCAGCCCACGTGCAGCGACGGCATGGCCGCGTACTGGTTGCTGAGCTGGTCGGTGTCGGGAGGTCCGTAGACGCTCGGGCCGAACCGGGTGCCGGTGTCGACCATTCCGGTGAGCGCGGTCAGCCGGGGCGGCGCGAGCGGAACGCAGACGTGCAGCACCAGCGCCACCGCCGTGAGCGACGCCAGGGCGCGGCGCAGCCGCAGGTAGTGGGCCGGGCGGCGCAGCCAGAGCCAGACCAGGCAGAGCACGGTGGCCGGGAAGTGCACGTAGGCGTAGTACGAGTTGGCGACACGTACCAGCAGCTCGTGCGACAGCAGCGGCCCCTGCACGAGCATCTCGTCGGGCAGGCGCAGCAGCCGTTCCAGCCGCCAGACCCACTCGCCGTTGGCCAGGGCCACCTCGGCGTGCCCGGCCACCACCTGCCGGCCCGCCTTGTAGGCCAGGAAGAGCACGGCGACGAGCGCCAGCTCACGCGCGGCCCGCTGCCATGCGGCGAGACGGGTGGGCGCGGTCCGCGTGACGTCCACGGCTCCTCCTTCGGTCGTCCCCGCATGGGCCAGGGCCGCCGCCGGGGTCGGCGACGGCCCTGGGGGTACGGGCTCAGCGGCGGGTGCGTTCCTCCCGGCCGGCCGAGTCCACGCTCACCTCGTCGAAGGCGGGCGCGCCGTCGACGGCGTCCGCTCCCACCGCCACCGATCGGCCGGTGTCCGGCAGATCGAGGCTGGAACGCAGGGTGACCGGACGCAGCAGCAGCGCCGCCACGATACCCACCACCGCGATGGCGGCCGAGATCAGGAAGATGTGCCCCGTTGCGTCCCCGTACGCGGCCCGCACGATCTGCCGTACCGGCTCGGGCAGCGCGTCGAGGTTGAGCGTGCTGCCGCCGCCTCCGCCGGTGGTGGGGATGCCCGCCGCGGCGAGGTCGTGAGTGATCCGGTCGCTGACCCGGCGGGCGAGCACCGCGCCGAGCACCGACACGCCGATGGTGCCGCCGAGCGAGCGGAAGAACGCGACGCTGGCGCTGGCCGCGCCGATGTCCTTGAGCGCGACGGTGTTCTGCACCGCGAGCACCAGGTTCTGCATGGTCATGCCGACACCGACGCCGACGATGAACATCGCGATGCCGACGAAGACCAGCGAGGTCTCGTGGTCGATGGTGCCGAGCATGGCGAACCCGATGACCAGCACGACCGCCCCGAACACGATGTACGGCTTGATCCTCCCGGTGGCGGTGATCATCCGGCCGGCCACGATCGAGGAGATCAGCACACCGGCCATCATCGGGATGGTGAGCAGGCCGGCCTCGGTCGGGCTGTAGCCGCGGCCGATCTGGAAGTACTGGCCCAGGAAGACCGCGCCGCCGAACATCGCCATGCCGACCGCGAGGCTGCCCAGGATCGCCAGCGCGGTGGTGCGCTCCCGGACGATGTGCAGCGGCACCACCGGCTCGGCGGCCCGCGCCTCCACCCAGACGGCGAGCGCGAGCAGCAGCACCGAGCCGCCGACCATGGCGCCGGTCTGCCAGGACAGCCAGGCGAACGAGTCGTCGACGAACGAGATCCAGATCAGCAGCACGCTGACGCCGGCGGCGATGAGCGTGGCGCCCAGATAGTCGATCTTGACGTTGTCCCGGCGCACGGTGGGCAGGTTCAGGGTGATCTGCAGCAGGAACAGCGCGACGGCCGCGACCGGTACGCCGACGAAGAAGCACCAGCGCCAGCCGAGCCAGGAGGTGTCCACGATGAGGCCGCCCAGCAGCGGGCCGCCGACGGTGGCCAGCGCCATGACGCCGCCCAGGTAGCCGTTGTAGCGGCCCCGCTCACGCGGCGGGATCATGGCCGCGATGGCGACCTGCACGAGCGCCTGGAGGCCGCCGACGCCGATGCCCTGGAAGGCGCGGGCGGCGATGAGCTGCCCGGCGCTCTGCGCGAAGCCGGCCGCGATCGACCCGACCAGGAACACCACGATGGCGATCTGGATCAGCAGCTTCTTGTTGAACAGGTCGGCCAGCTTGCCCCAGATCGGGGTGGTAGCGGTGGCGGTGAGCAGGGTGGCGGTGACCACCCAGGTGTACTGCGTTTGCGAGCCGTTGAGCGCTCCGATGATCTTCGGCAGGGCCGTCGAGACCACGGTGCTGCTCAGCATGGCCACGAAGAGCACCAGCAGCAGACCGCTGAGTGCCTCCAGCGTCTTGCGCTTGCTCATCGGGGCGGCCTCAGCCGTCATGGTGGGTGCGCTCATGCGCGCGTCCTCCAGGTGTGTCGATACGGGGGTGGCCGCTTCGTTGCCTCAAGCAATCAACACTAAACCTTGCCCGGTAGGCAAGTTTGCCCATTGAGAAATCGGTCACCTACGCTGGCTGTCATGGAGGAGTGCACCGGGTTGCGGGAGCGGAAGAAGGCGGCCACCCGCCTGGCGCTGCACGAGGCGGCGCTGTCCCTCGCCGTCGAGCACGGGCCCGACCGGATCACCGTCGAGGCGATCGCCGACGCCGCGAACGTCTCCCGGCGGACGTTCTCCAACTACTTCGGCGGCAAGGAGGAGGCCCTCTTCCACGGCGACACGCTGCGGTTGCGCCGGCTCCTCAGGCTCGTCGCGGAACAACCGGCCGAGCTGTCGCCGTGGGCGGCGCTGACCCGGGCCGCCCTGGCCCAGGCCGAGGACGGCTACGACGACCCGGCGGAGCCCTGGCTCAGCCGGCGCCGCCGGCTGCACGGCCACCCGAGCCTCGCCGCCCACCAGGTCGGCGCGTACGCGGCCCTGGAGCGGGAGATGGCTGCGGAGCTGGCCCGCCGGCTGACCGGACCGGACGCGGTGCTGCGGGCCCGGATCGTCGCGGCGACCTTCCTCGCGTCCCTGCGGATCGCCGCCCACGAGTGGCTGGAGCACCCGGGGCGGTCGTTGCGCGACGTGCTGCGCGACGTGCTCGCCCTGGCCGCCCCCACGGGGGGCTGAGCGCGCCGCTCGCCCGTCGGACCGGTGGAATGGCCGGCGAAAGCAGCACCCCGCCTGACCTGGGCTGACACACTCGCCCGGTGGGTGGCGACCGGTGGCGCAAAGGGCTCGGGCCGGCGACCGGCGTCGCCCCCGCCACCCGGGTCGACCGGTTCGAGATCTTCTTCGACCTCGTCTTCGTGGTGTCCTTCTTCATCATCACGCGCGCCACCGCCGCCAACGTGACCCCAGGCGAGCTGCTGCACGCGCTACTGGTGCTCGCGGTGCTCTGGTGGTGCTGGGTGGTGCACAGCGCGGTCGCCGCCCGGCTGCGCCTGGGCGAGGGCTTCGTGCCGATCCTCATGGTGGTCGGCATGATCGCACTGTTCACGTTCGCGCTCGCGCTGCCGCAGACGTTCGGCGACCTGGACAAGGGCAGCGCCGGCCCGATCCTGGTCACCATCAGCTACGTGGTGATCCGGTTCGTGCACACCTCCCTGTACTGGTACGCCACGCGCGACGACCCGCCGGCCCGGCGCAAGCTGCGGCTGTTCCTGCCGGAGGCGCTGCTCTCGGCCGGCCTGCTGCTGGTGGCGGCGCTGCTGCCGCCGCGCGTGTCCCCGGAGGTCGGCCCGTGGCTGCGCGACGGACTGTGGATCGCGGTGGTCGCCATCCAGTACAGCAGTGGCCTGCTGGCCGGCACCGACGGCTGGAAGATCACCTCGGCCGAGCACTGGACCGAACGGTACGACCTCATCCTGATCATCGCGCTCGGCGAGTCGGTCATCTCGGTCGGCGTCGGCGGCAACCTGCTCGGCCAGCCCGTGACCTGGCCGGCCATCCCGGCGGCGATCTTCGGCATCCTGTTCACCGCGGCGCTCTGGTGGGCGCACTTCGACATGATCGGCCCGGCCGCCCGGATCGCGCTGCACGCCGCCCAGGGGCACACGCGGGTGACGCTCGCCCGCGACGCGTACGCCTACCTCTACCTGCCCATGATCGCCGGGGTGATCCTGTTCGCGATCGGCGCCGAGGAACTGGTCCGCATCGTCACCGACCCGGCCGGCGGCCCGATGGAGCGCGGCCACGGACCGGCGGTGCCGCTGCTCTTCGGTGGTGTGCTCGTCTACTTCGCCGCGAACATGGCGTTCCAGTGGCGCGCGCTGCGGACGCTGTCCTGGACCCGGGTCGGCACCGTGGTGCTGCTCGCCGCGGCGCTGCCGGTCGGCCGGCACCTGCCGGCGCTCGGCGCGCTGGGTCTGCTCACCGCGATCTGCGTGGCGCTCGTGGCGGCCGAACTGGTGATCTTCGCCGATTCGCGGGTCGCGTTGCGCCGGCTGATGCACGAGGAGAAGGCCAGCGCCGAGGAGAGCGAGGCCGCCTGGCGGGCCCGCTGGCGCGACGGGGGCGACAGCGCCCCACAGCGACCTTGACACAGGCCCTAGAGTCTCCGCGTGATCGAGATCGTCACCGAGGTCGACCTGTTCCACCCGCCCGCCCGGACCTGGCGGGCGCTCACGGAACGCGCGCTGCTGGCCAAGTGGTTCGCCGACAGCGCGCCCAGGTCCGACCGGTGGATCCTCGCCACCGCCGCGCTGCCCGGCTACGACGGCGACACCGAGGTGGAGACCGTCGAGTTGCGCGCGCCGCACCGGCTGGTGGTCCGCTGCCGGGAGGCCGGCCGGGCCACCCGGCTCGCCTGCGACCTCACCCCCACCGCGCACGGCACCCGGCTGTCGGTCCGCGAGGTGCTCGAGGAGGGCGACTGGGACGCCGACGCCCGCGCCGAGCAGCACGAGCAGGCGGTCACCGGACGACTGCCCGCGATCCTCGACTGGCTGGCGTTCCAGAACGTCGACCTGCGCCGCGCCGAGGGCGGCCTGACCGCCGAACTGCCTGTGGTCCGGCTGCTCGGCGACGACCAGCGCCGGTCCGGGCGCCGCCGGGTGCTGCTGGCGGTCGGCGCGGTGACGCTGATCGCCGCTGCGGCCGGGGCGACGGTGTGGGCCACCGCCGGCGAGCCACCCGCACCGGCCGCGCCGGCCCCGACGGGGTCGCTGGTCATGCCGTCCAGCGCCACGCCGTCGGCCCGGCCCACTACCGCGCGACCCACGCCCAGCGCCAGCCGCCGCAGCGCGTCGCCCTCGCCGACACCGTCGCCCACCCCCAGCCGTACGCCGAGCGCGACGCCCTCGACGGTGGCGGCGGCACCGCTGAGCGCCACCTACGAGACGGTCACCGACCGGGTCTTCGGCTACCGGGGTCAGGTGGTGCTGCGCAATCCCGGCCCGTCACAACGTCCCACCTGGACGGTCACCGTGACGCTGCACGACGGCGCCACAGTGGGCAGTGTGAGCGGCGCCGAGGCCACCCAGGACGGACCGGTGGTCACGTTCACCGGGAGCGCGTTGCCGGGCGGCGAGTCCGCCACCATCCGCTTCGACGTCCGCGACCCGGACCCCTCGCACGACGCCCCCGCCGCCTGCACCGCCGACAACACCCCCTGCACCCCCGCCTGACTCCTCCCTCTCCCCCTCCCGCCCGCACCCCTGAAGCGCGTCGATCATGAGGTTAGTCCGCGGATTTGTCCGCATTGAGTGCGGCCAACTTCATGATCGACCCAGACTGGGGCGGGTGGGTGGTGCGCGAGTGGGCGTGCGGTGGGCGTGCGGGCTGGTTCGGTGGGTGGGGAAATGGGTTGTTGAGTGCGTGGGAGCGCTCCCGTAACATCCCTGACGCGGCTGTTAACGCTCACAACACAATCGCCACCGCCAATGCCCGAGCCGCCGCCCCCGCAGGAGGTCAATTCATGTCCAGATCCAGGTCAGTCAATGCCATATTGGCGTCGGCCGGCGCCGCGCTGCTCGCGTCGGCGTCGGTCGCCGTGGCGCAGTTGCCCGCCGGGGCCGCCGCCGCGGGCTGCTCGGTCAACTACGCGATCTCGTCCCAGTGGCAGGGTGGCTTCGGCGCCAACGTCACCATCACGAACCTCGGCGACCCGGTGTCGAGCTGGACGCTGACGTGGTCGTTCGGCGCCGGGCAGACGGTGACCCAGTCGTGGAACACGAGCCTGACCCAGAGCGGGTCCGCTGTCACCGCGCGCAACGTCGACTACAACGGGTCGATCCCGACGAACGGCAACACGTCGTTCGGGTTCAACGGCTCCTGGACCAGCAGCAACCCGGTGCCGACCAGCTTCGCGCTCAACGGGGTGACCTGCACCGGCGGCACCACCACGCCGACCGGCGGCCCGACCGGCACACCCACCACCGCGCCACCCACCACGGCGCCGCCGACCACCGCGCCACCCACGACCCCGCCGCCGGGCAACACCTGCAGCCTGCCGTCGTCGTACCGGTGGTCCTCGACCGGTGCGTTGGCGCAGCCGCGTTCGGGGTGGGTGTCGTTGAAGGACTTCACGGTGGTGCCGTACAACGGGCAGCACCTGGTCTACGCCACCACGCACGACACCGGGTCGTCGTGGGGGTCGATGAACTTCGGTCTGTTCTCGAACTGGTCGCAGATGGCCTCCGCCAGCCAGAACGCGATGTCGTCGGGGACTGTGGCGCCGACGTTGTTCTACTTCGCGCCGCGCAACATCTGGGTGCTCGCCTACCAGTGGGGACCGACCGCGTTCTCCTACCGCACCTCGACGAATCCGACGAACCCGAACGGGTGGTCCTCGGCGCAGCCGCTGTTCACCGGCAGCATCTCCGGCTCCGGCACCGGCCCGATCGACCAGACCCTGATCGCCGACGACCAGAACATGTACCTGTTCTTCGCCGGTGACAACGGCAAGATCTACCGCTCCAGCATGCCGATCGGGAACTTCCCCGGCAGCTTCGGCTCCAACTACACCACCATCATGAGCGACTCGACGAACAACCTGTTCGAAGCCGTGCAGGTCTACAAACTCCAGGGCCAGACCCGCTACCTCATGATCGTCGAGGCCATCGGCTCCCAGGGCCGCTACTTCCGCTCCTTCACCGCCACCAGCCTGGGCGGATCGTGGACCCCGCAGGCCGCCACCGAGTCCAACCCGTTCGCCGGCAAGGCCAACAGCGGCGCCACCTGGACCAACGACATCAGCCACGGCGAACTCATCCGCACCACCGCCGACCAGACCTTCACCGTCGACCCCTGCAACCTCCAACTGCTCTACCAGGGCCGCTCCCCCAACTCCGGCGGCGACTACGGCCTCCTGCCCTACCGACCCGGACTGCTCACCCTCCAGCGCTGATCCGGCCGATCGAGGAGAGAGAGAGGTCCGATGAGAAGGCACAGAACGACCCGTACCGCGGTGTTGTCGGCCGGGGCCGTCCTGCTGGCGTCGACGGCGATGGCCGCGGCGCTGCCGGCCGGGGCGGCGGCCGCCGGCTGTGCGGTCACCTACGCCGTGTCGTCGCAGTGGCAGGGCGGCTTCGGCGCGAACGTGACTGTCACCAACCTGGGTGATCCGGTCAACGGCTGGACGCTCACCTGGTCCTACGCCGCCGGCCAGACCGTCACCCAGGCGTGGAACGCCACGGTGACCCAGAGCGGAGCGGCGGTCAGCGCCCGCAACGTCGACTACAACGGGTCCATCCCCACGAACGGCAGCACGTCGTTCGGGTTCAACGGGGCCTGGACCAGCAGCAACCCCGCGCCGACGAGCTTCGCGCTCAACGGGGTGACCTGCACCGGTGGCACGACGCCGACGTCGCCGTCCACCTCGCCGTCCACGTCGCCGACGAGTTCGCCGACCACCTCACCGAGCAGCCCGCCGCCCACCGGGGCGGCGGACATCACCGTCAACACCGCCAGCCGCTACCAGACCATCGACGGGTTCGGCGCCGCCGTGTCGATCTGGGGCGGCGCCTGGTCGACGGCCGAGACGCAGACGCTCGTCGGGCTCGGCCCCAACCAGCTCGGCCTGTCCATCGTGCGTACCGGCATCTCGCCGGTGTCCGGCGAGTGGGGAACCCAGGTCAGCGCGCTGCGCACGGCGAAGTCGTACGGGTCGAACGTGAAGATCATGGCGTCGCCGTGGACCGCCCCGGCGGCCTGGAAGACGAACAACAGCCGGATCAACGGCGGCAAGCTGCGCACCGACTACTACGACGACTACGCAGGCCACCTCAACAGCTACGTCCAGTACATGCGCAACCAGGGCGTGACGATCGACGTCACGTCCGTGCAGAACGAGCCGGACTGGCACCCGGACTACGACTCGATGGACTGGAGCGGCACCGAACTCCAGACCTTCGTGCGGGAGCAGGGCGCCAAGGTGCAGAACACCAAGCTGATGGTCGCCGAGGCGGTGAACCTGAACTACAGCTACACAGACCCGACGCTCAACGACGCGGCGGCCCGCAACAACATCGGCTACATCGGCGGTCACCTCTACGGCACCGAGGCGTCCGGCCGGCTGAAGCCGTACACGCTGGCGCAGCAGTACAACAAGCCGGTGTGGATGACCGAGTGGAACCTGCACGAGGCCGACGGCGGCGGCTCCAACATCTGGGGCAACCCGGCCAACGCCGCGGCCTGGAACGAGACGCTCGACGACATCATGCGCACCGTGCACAAGTCGATGGAGTCGAACTGGAGCGCGTACGTCTGGTGGTACGGCAAGCGCTACTACTCGTTCATCGGTGACGGCGAGTCCGCGTACGGCACCGTGGCGGGCGCGCCGCTCAAGCGCGGGTACGCGTTCTCGCAGTACGCGAAGTACGTGCGGCCCGGCTACCAGCGGGTCGCCCTGACCAAGAGCTCGAAGGCGTCGCCGCTGGAGGTGACCGCCTATTCCGGCGACGGGAAGGTCACGCTGGTGATCCTCAACCGGTCCACCAGCGCGGTGAACAACGCGATCATCCAGGCGCCGCAGAACGTCAGCCGGGCGGAGTACGTGGCCACGTCGCAGAACGCCAGCGCGGCGAGCCAGCCGGTCGGCGTGAACGGCAACCAGGTCACCGTGAACGTCGGCGCGCGGAGCATCTCCACCGTCGTGCTCACCCTCTGACCCGGGGACACGAACAAGGGCGGGGGCGGCCGGACCGGCCGCCCCCGCTCGTGTGACCTGCTAGCTGGCGTACGTCTCGAACTCGCCGACTCTCGGCGTACCGCTGGAGCTGTTGATCTTGAAGTTGATCTTCTTCAGCGAGGTCGCGCCGAAGGTGATCTGGCCGGCCCCGCTGCCGGAGGCCAGCACCGCGCCGTTGTCGTTGTTGACGAGCTGCCAGGACCCGATCGAACCCGAGGTGCCCGACGGCTCGCGGATGACCACGCGGGACACGGTGGTGGCCGAGCCCCACTTGATCGAGACGGTGCCGGTCGACCCGGACGGCGACCAGTACGTGCTCAGGTTGCCGTCGCGCACGTTGCCGTAGCTGGTGCCGTCGGCCTTGCTGGACCCGTCCGCGCCGGCGCCGGAGAGCAGACTCAGGTTGGTCCCGCCGGACGGCGGCGGGGTGGTCGTCCCGGGCGGCGGCGTGGTGGGTGCGGGCGTGGTCGGCCCGGGCGTGGTCGGCGCCGGGGACTGCGGCGTGCAGTTGCCGTCGGACACCCGCAGGCCGGTGTTGGCGCCCGCCGTCTGCCGCACGATGTCCGGCACGCAGCTCGCCGCGTCGAGCCGGTACGAGTACGGAACGCTGACGGTGGTCGTGGACGTCACGTTCGGCCCCGCCGGGTAGTTGTCGCTCCCGGGCGAGGACCAGGTCACGTTGTCGAAGATGTTGCCACTGACCTGCCAGGTGCCGCGCTCGCTGGTGTAGAACGTGCCGAGCACGTCCTTGGAGTTGCGGAAGTAGTTGTTGTCCACCTTGGCCCGCGCGCCGGCGCGGGAGTTGATGCCCGACTCGTGCAGCCCGGTGTAGTGGTTGTTGAACATGTGGGCGATGCCGCCGCGCAGCAGCGGCGTACGGGAGTCGATGTTCTCGTACAGGTTGTGCTCGAACGTGATGTAGCCGTTGCCGCGGTCGCTCTCGCTCGATCCGATCAGGCCACCCCGGCCGGAGTTGCGCAGGATGCTGTACGACAGCGTCACGTACTGGGTGTCGTCCTTCATGTCGAACAGGCCGTCGTAGCCCTCCGACTCCCCGCCGGACGCCTCCAGCGTGACGTGGTCGACCCACACGTTGCGGACGCTGCTCTCCATGCCGATCGCGTCGCCGCCGTTGGAGGTGGGCGAGCCCGACTTCTTGACGTTGCGCACCGTCACGTTCCGGATGATGATGTTGCGCGAGTCGCGGATGTGGATGCCGAGCTGGTCGAAGACGGCGCCGCTGCCCACACCGATGATGGTGACGTTGCTGATCTGCTTCAGCTCGATCACGCCGTCCGCGGTGTTGCAGCTCGACCCGGAGACCTTGCTGGTGTTGCCGTGGTTGATGGTACCGGTCACCTCGATGGTGATCGGGGTGCTGCTGCTGGCCCGGCCGCAGAGCGCGGTGTGGATGGCGGTGCCGGTGGTGGCGCGTACGGTCTGCCCGCCCGCGCCGCCGGTGGTGCCGCCGTTCTGGGTGGCGTAGCCGGTGGCGCTGCCGGCCGCCGCCGATGCCTGCGGGGACGGCAGCACCACGGCGACGGCGATACCGACGGCCGCCGTGGCCAGTGCCGCGTGGAGTCGCAGCGCGACTGGTCTTCTCATGTCGCCTCATTCCTTTTTCGAGCATGCGGGAATTGCCGCCGAGCAGCGGCAGTCACCGAATGGGAATAATGAGGAGCCGCGACGCGATCAGGCGCGCCGCCAGCGAATGTGGTTCATCTGCGATGCCCGGCCCGCACATGAAACATCGATGTAACGCAATCGTATGAAAGCGCTTTCCAGGAAGGCAAGAGCTGGCGTTTGCAGGTTTTTTGCACTACTCCGGCCACCGGGCGCGGGAGGGCGCCGCCTTGACGGGACGCGAGATCGATGATTGCCTGCACCCCACCCTGGCATCGAAGTTTGTCTACCTCATGCCCCCACGAGGAGCGTCATGCCCCATTCCCGCAGGACCCGCCCGCTCGCGGCGGTCGCCGGCGTCGTCGCCGCCGTGTTGGCCGCCTCGCCGGCACCCGCCGCACCACTGACGGCCCCGGCGGCCACCGAGAACACGTGGAGCGCCGACCTCACTGCCGTCGACTCCGACGACGTCAACGTCCGCTGGACCGGCACGGAACTCCGCCTCGCCGACCCGGCCCACCGACCCGCGGCCCGGCACGGCATCGCGGCCGAGGGCACGCTCGTCGTCACGCCGCATTCGCTCGCCGTACCGGCCAACCGGGTCCGCGCCGACATCGTCGCGACACCCGGCCCCGACGGCGCCGTCGAGGTGGCGGCGCGCGGCTGGCGATCGGGCGGGTGGACCGAGTGGCGCTCCGCCGCCGGCGGCGCCGTCTTCGACCAGCCGGTCACCCGGGTGCAGATCCGCGTCGCGCTCACCGCCGGCCGGCCGGCCGCCGCGCCCGCCCTGCGCCGGGTGCGGCTCACCGCCGACTCGGTCGCCGCCGTCACGGCAGCCACCCCGGGCCTCACCTACCGGGTGTACGCCACCCGCGAGGGCCTGGTCGGCGGCACCACCGCCAACGGGCACGTGATCGTCTCCCGGGACCACTTCGTCGCGCTGCCCTCGTTCCGGGGCCTCGCGCCGAAGAACACCGGCGACTACACCGTGCGGGTCTGCACCACCACCCGCAGCCGCTGCGAGTACGCGCCGGTCTGGGACGTCGGACCGTGGAACACCAGGGACGACTACTGGAACCCCAGCAGCACCCGGGAGATGTGGAAGGACCTGCCGCAGGGCCGGCCCGAGGCGCAGGCGGCGTACCAGAGCGGCTACAACGGAGGGCGGGACCAGTTCGGACGGGTGGTCGGCAGCCCGGCCGGCATCGACCTCGCCGACGGCACGTTCTGGGACGGCCTGCTGCTGACCGACAACGCCTGGGTCGACGTCGCCTACCTCTGGACCGGCACCGGCACCCGGGGCCGGATCGGCAGCGGCCCGCTCAACATCCGCTCCGGCCCCAGCACGAGCAACCCCGTCGTCGGGCTGGCCGCCACGTACGCCGACGTGCCGATCGAGTGCTCCGTCACCGGCCAGTCGGTGAGCGGCCCGTACCGGACCACCAGCCAGTGGAACCGCCTCGCGTCAGGACACTTCGTCAGCCACGCGTACGTCTCCAGCGTGACCGGCACCATCGCGGCCTGCTGAGGCCGGCTCGCCCGGGGCGTGCGCCGGCACCGCGCCGCCCCGGGTGCGCTGGATGAGCACGACGCAGGCCAGCACCGCGCCCGCCACCACCAGCGCACCGGGCGTGACCGCCTCACCGAGCAGCACTGCCGACCAGATCAGCGTGAGCACCGGCTGAACGAGCTGGATCTGCCCCACCTTGGCGATGCCGCCCCGGGCCAGCCCGGCGTACCAGGCGAAGAAGCCGAGGAACATCGACACCACTGTGAGGTAGCCGAACCCGGTCCAGGCGGCGGCGCCGCCCTGCGGCGGGTGGACGAGTGCGGCCACCGCCGTGACCGGCACGGTGACCGGGAGCGACAGCAGCAACGCCCAGCAGATCGTCCGGGCGCCGCCGAGGTCGCGGGCCAGCTGGCCGCCCTCGGCGTACCCGAGTCCGCAGAGCACCACGGCGGCGAGCAGGAACAGGTCGGCGGCCGACAGCGCGCCGCGCATCGAGCCGCTCGCGGCGAGGAACGCGAGCACCAGCGCCAGGCCGGCGGCACCGGCGAGCCAGAACAGCGGCGGCGGCCGTTCGCCGGCGCGCAGTACCGCGAACACGGCGGTCATCGCGGGCAGCACGGTGACGACCACGGCGCCGTGCGCTGATGTCTGCGTGGTGAGCGCCAGCGAGGTGAACAGCGGGAAGCCGACCACGACGCCGAGCGCGACGATCGACAGCCGTCGCCACTGGTCCCGGGTGGGGCGCGGCGCGCCGGTCAGCCGCAGGTAGGCCCACGCGAGCAACGCTGCGCCGACGGCCCGTCCGAACGCCACGAACCAGGGGTCGAGTGTGTGCACCGCAACACGGGTGGCCGGCAGCGACATGCTGAAGGCCAGGACGCCCAGCGCGCCGAGGGCGATCCCGGCGCCCGGTCTCACCGTTACCGTCGTCGGTGCAGTAGCGCTACTCTGTTCCGTCATGAACGATGGTAGCGCTATCGACCGTGTGGTCCGGCATCTGGGTGCGCTGGCGGCTGACGCCGCGCCCGGCACGCGGCTGCCGTCGGTACGGGAGCTGACCGCGCACCATCACGTCTCCCCCGTGACGGTCGCCGAGGCGACCCGGCGGCTCGTCGCGGACGGGCTGGTCGAGACACGTCCGGGCCGCGGCGCGTACGTGGCGGCCCGCCGAGCCGACCCACCGCGGGCGGACCTGTCGTGGCAGACAGTCGCGCTCGGCTCGCGGCGGGGCGGCGAGGAGGAGATGCAGGCGCTGCTGGCGCTACCGCCGTCGGGCACGATCCCGCTGACCGGCGGCTATCTGGACCCGGATCTCCAGCCGGCCGCCGCGCTCGGTGCGGCGCTCGCCCGCGCCGCTCGGCAGCCGGCGGCGTGGCAGCGCGGCCCGGTCGAGGGACGCGCCGACCTGCGCGCCTGGTTCGCCCGCGAGGCGGGTGGCGGCCTGCGCGCCGAGGACATGGTGATCTGCCCGGGCGGGCAGGCCGCGCTCTCCTCCACGCTGCGGGCGCTCACCGTCCCCGGCGACACGATCCTGGTCGAGTCCCCCACCTACCTGGGCGCGCTCGCCGCCGCGCGCGCCGCCGGGCTGCGGGTGGTGCCCGTCCCCGCCGACACCGACGGGGTACGCCCCGACCAGCTCGCCGCCGCGTTCGCCCGTACCGGCGCGCGCCTGTTCTACTGCCAGCCCCTGTACGCCAACCCGCACGGCGCGACCCTGTCCGCCGCCCGGCGCGGCGAGGTGGCGGAGGCGATACGCGAGGCCGGGGCGTTCTTGGTCGAGGACGACTACGCCCGCGACCTCGCCATCGACGGCGAGGCCCCGCCGCCACTGGCCGCCGACGACCCGGACGGACACGTCGTCTACCTGCGCTCGCTGACCAAGTCCACAGCGCCCGGCCTGCGCATCGCCGCGATCGGCGCGCGCGGGCCGGCCGGGGCGCGACTGCGCGCCGCCCGCCTGCTCGACGACCTCTTCGTGGCCGGGCCGCTGCAACAGGCCACAGTCGAATTCCTCAGCGCGCCGGCCTGGGACCGGCACCGCCGCAGCCTGCGCGTACAGCTGCGCGCCCGCCGGGAGGCGCTGCTCGCCGCGCTGGACCGGCACCTGCCCTCGCTGGCGCCGCGCGACGTCCCGCGCGGCGGCCTGCACCTGTGGGTACGCCTGCCCGACAACACCGACGACGTGGCGGTGACCACTGCGGCCGCCGCGGCGGGCGTCATCGTCTTCCCCGGCCGCCCCTGGTACGCGGCAGAACCCCCCGCACCCCACCTGCGCCTGACCTACGCCGCCGCCCCTCCCGAGCAGATGGACGAGGCGATCCGCCGCCTCTCCACCACCCTCCCCCACTGACCACGGCAACGGCTCACACCACCGTCGATCTTGGACTTGTGGTGCCACATCTTGCCGGCTTCGCCCCGCTATCAGAGGCGCCACAACTCCAAGATCGGCGTTCGGCCCCGCCCGGGCCCCGCCCTGGCCCCGCCCCCGCCCCCGCCCCGCGATCTTGCAGTTTGGTGCCCCTCATACCAGGAGTAATCCGGCATCACGGGGGCCGAAAGCGCAAGATCGCGGGGGGTGGGAGGGGGGCGTGGCGGGGGCGGGGGTCGGGGTCAGTTGCGGGTGATGGTGAAGGTTGTGGTGGTGTTCTTGATGTCCTGGGCGTTGTCGGTCAGGCGGAGGTTGGTGAAGGTGGCGGCGCCGACCGCGGGGCCCTGGCCCGCCTCGGGCATCTCGTTGACCCAGATGCCGAAGCCCGACTTCGCGTCGAACGCGTCACCGCTGCGCCGCGCCCCCGAGATCGACACGTTCGTCAGCACCGTGTCGGTGATCGGGTTCTCCGGCTGGCTGCCGTTGTACTTGGTCTGGAACATGATCCCCGAGTACGTCGGATCGACGATGTCCACGTCGGTCACCCGGATGCCACGGAACTCCTTCGAGGCGGAGAACAACCACATCGCCGGGAACGTCTGCGCCCCCCAGAAGTGCCCGCCGGACCGGATCAGTGAGATGTTCTCGAACCGGGTGGGCGGGCTGGCGCCGAACCCGACGAACGGGTAGCCGAAGTCCAGCGAGCTGATCGTGATGCCCGAGTACGTCAATTGGTCGGCGATGTACAGGTTGCGGAACACGTTGTCGTAGCCGCCGTACACCGCCAGCCCGGCCGCCCGCCAGGTCAGCGTGGCGGTCAGGTTCTCGAACACGTTGCCGTGGTTGCCGCCGGAGCCGCCCTGGTCGGTGGCGGAGAACAGCGCGAACGCGTCGTCGCCGTTGGAGCGGCCCTCCGAGTTGGTGACCAGGTTGTTCGTGCTGCCGTTGGTCATGTTCACCGCGTCGGCGAAGGTGTTGCGGAACCGGCTGTCCCGGATGGTCAGCCCGTCCACACTCACCCCCCAGTACGCGCACACGGTGTGCTCCACCCAGACGCTGTCCAGCGTCAGGTCGTCCACGTCCTTCAACTCGCCCCACACCTTGCCGGGCCCGTCGATCCGGTTGGTGTAGTTGCCGAAGAACGCCAGGTGGGCGAAGGTCGAGCCGCTGGCCGAGGACTCGACCCGGAAACCGGCGTCGGTGTTCTGCTGGTTGCGCGGCGTCTGGAAGCGGGTGAACCACATGCCGGCGCCGACGACCTGCACCGCCTTGCCGTACACCTGGAACTTCTGCGCCGTCTCGTACGTGCCGGCGGGCAGGTAGACGCCGACCAGGGTGCCGGTGGTGTCCATCCGTACCGCGTCGAGCGCGTTCTGCACGTCGGCGTGGCTGAACCCGGTCGGCACCCTGTAGCGGGCCGGGTCGGGGTTGGCGCGCGGAGACACCAGTTCGGTGTCGACGAAGTCGATCGCGTACGTGGTGGTGTTCGCCGGGTCCTTCTGGAGCCGGATCCGGCTACCGGCCGGGACCGTGGTGTCGAGCAGTACGTTCGCCTCGTCGTACAGGTGCCGGGGTGCCCCGGCGCTCGGCGAGTCGCTCGGCCCGGCCTCGGCGCCGTAGAGCCAGATGTGCTTCGAGGTGAGACTCATCGGCTTGTGCAGCACGCCGTTGACGTAGACGTTGATGGTCGAGTCGATCCCGCCGCCGCCCGGCGCGTCCGGGATGGAGAAGCGGGCGACCAGGGCGTTGGCCGCCGAACGGGTGGTCCACTCGACGTACGCGCCGGTGGTGTTCAGTGTGACCGCGCGGCGGCCGGACGCCTCCCCGGCGAGGTCGCCGATGGTCCGGTTCGGGCCGATCACCTGCGCGCCGCCGCCGGTCGTGCCGTCCTCTGCCTCGTACGCGTCGTACGGCAGGTTCGCCCCGCGACCGACGAACAGCGCCCGGTCGCTGGTGTTGTTCTGCCGCTTGACAGGCAGCTCGTTGGCGTCGTCGGCGAGCACCACCCGCACCGTGTACCGGCCGTTCGCGGCGGTCCAGGTGCCCAGCGACACCGGTCCGGCGCTGGCCCCGGCGGCGATCGTGCCGCTGTACGAGCCGGTGAGCGTGCGGACCACCGCTCCGGACTGGTCGCGCACCGTCAGCGTGATGCCGTGCGCGCCGCTCGCCGACGCGATGGTGCCCTGGTTGCGCAGCGTCACCGCGAAGGAGACGGTGGCGCCGGCGCTCGGCGTGCCGGGTGACCAGGTGACGGCGGAGGCGACCAGGTCGGAGCTGGCGACCGGGCTGACGGTCAGCGGGGTCGGGCTGGTGTAGGAGTTGTTCGCCTCGTTCTGCTCGATCACCGCGTTCGACTCGTCGACCTTCGCGGTGAGCGGGTAGCTGCCGGCGTCGCGTACGCCGATGCTCGCCGAGACGGTGCTCGACGCGCCCGCGGCGAGCGCGCCGACGGCGGCGGTGCCGACCTTCGTCGTACCCAGGTAGAGGTTGACGTCGGTGGCGGCGGAGGCCGCGGTGCCGGCGTTGCGCACGGTGGCGGACAGCGTGATCGCGTCGGTCTCCACCGGCGCGGACGGCGAGGCGGTGACGGCGGTGACGGTGAGGTCCGGGTTCGGCGCCGGGACGCCGATGACCTGGAGTTCGGCGACCTGGCCGTTGGAGGAGCCGGAGTTCGCGGTGAACTGGAGCCGGACGTCGGCGGCGGTCGCGGAGACCGGGACGGTCACCGTGTTGGCGCTGTTCGGGTTGAAGGAGTACGTGGCGGAGCCGACCAGGCTGGTGAACCCGGACGCGGACTGCTCCCGCCCGAGCACCTGGAACGTCTGGGTGCGCGCGCCCCACGCCGGGTCCGGGTTCAGCTTCACCACGACGGCGCTGATCGCGGCGTTGGCGCCGAGCGCGACGGTGAGCGTGCTCGGGTACGAGCCGGGCGCGCCCTCCCAGTACGTGGTGACGTCGTTGTCGACGGCGTTGGCGGCGGCGAACACGTGCACCATCGACGACGCGGTGGCGGGCTTGCCGGCCGCCAGGTTGGTGCCGCCGGTGCCGCTGCCGGTACGGGTGACGGTGTTGCTGTTCGCCGACACGTTCCCGGCGGCGTCGCGCGCCCGCACGTGGTACGAGACGGTGGCGCTGTCCGGCTGGCTGTCGGTGTACGTGAGCGTGGACCCGCTGACCGTGGTGCGCAGCGTGCCGTTGGCGTAAACCTCGTAGCCGGTGACGCCCACGTTGTCCGTGGACGCGGTCCAGGTCAGCCGGATCTGCCCGCTCGCCGGCTGGGTGTAGGCCAGGTTGCCGGGCGCGGTGGGCGCGACCGTGTCCCCGGTGTTGCCGGTCCGGGTGACCGTGTTGCTGTTCGCCGACACGTTCCCGGCCGCGTCCCGCGCCCGCACGTAGTAGGAGACTGTCGTCCCGGCCGGCTGGGTGTCGGTGTACGTCAGCGTGCTGTCGCCGACGGTGGTGCGCAGCACGCCGTTTGCGTACACGTCGTAGCCGGTGACGCCGACGTTGTCGGTGGACGCGGTCCAGGTCAGCCGCACCTGGTCGGTGGCGGGCTCGGTGAACGCGAGGTTGCCGGGCGCGCTCGGCGCCTGGGTGTCGCCGGTGACCGGGCCGTAGACCTCCAGCTCGCCGAGCTGCCCAGCGGGCCAGGCGCTGTTCGCGGTGAACAGCAGCCGCACGTACCGCGTCGACGCGGTGGGCACTGTGACCGTCACGGTGTTGCCGCCGCCCGGGTCGAACGCGTACGACGCGGACCCGACGAGCGTGCCGAAGGTGGAGCCGTTCGTGCTGCCCTGCACGGTGATCGTCTGGGTGCGCGCGCCCCAGCCGGACGGCAGCCGCAGCACCAGCCGGTTGACGCTGGTGGCGGCGCCCAGGTCGGCCTGGATCCACTGCGGGAACGCGTTGTTCGGGCTCTCCCAGTAGGTGGCCGCGTTGCCGTCGTTGGCGTTGCCCGCGCCGTACACGTCGGCGTGGCCGCTCTCGGTCATGGTCCGGCCGAGCGCCAGGTTGGTCGAGGAGGTGGCCGCGCCGTACACCTCCAGTTCGGCGAGCTGCGCGGCGGCCCAGCCGGTGTTCGCGGTGATCACGACCCGCAGGTAGCGGGCGTCGGTGGCGGTGAAGCCGAGCGTCACGGTGTTGGCGGCGGCCGGGCTGAACGTGCGGGCGGCGGGCGCGACGACAGTGGTGAAGCCGCTGCCGTCGGCGCTGGCCTGCACGGACAGCGTCTGGGTACGCGCCTCCCAGACAGCAGGGAGCTTCAGCACGACCTGGTCGACGGCGCGGCTGGTGCCGAGGTCGACCTGTGCCCACTGGGGCAGCGCGCCGCTGCTCTCCCAGTAGCTGCCCTGGTTGCCGTCGGTCAGGTTGGCCGCGACGTAGGGGCCGTTGACGCTGCTGGCGGTGGCGGTGCGCCCGGCGGCGAGGTTCGGGCCGCCGGCGGCGAGGGCCGGTGGGGCCGGGGCCGCGGTGACGACCAGGCCGACCGCGGCGAGCACCGCGACGATTCCGGTACGGAGTCTGGACATGGTGGACGGACACCTTCTTCCCGGGGGAGGTGGAGAGGCGTTCGGGGGTGGGGGTGCGGTGGCGCGGCGGGGATGGTCCCCGTCGCGCCGGGTCAGGAGGCGTACACCTCGAACTCGGACAGCTGGCCGGCCGGCCAGCCGGTGTTGCCGGTGACTGTCAGCCGCACGAAGCGGCGGTCACCGGCGGGCAGCGCTATCGACACGCTGTTGCCGCCCGCCGGGTCGAACGTGTAGCCCGCCGCCGCCTTGAGCGTCGCGAACGACGAGCCGTCGGTGGAGCCGAGCACGGTGACGGTCTGGGTGCGGGTCTGCCAGGCCGCGGACGGGGGCAGCTTCAGCACCACCCGGGCGACCGGCCGGGCGCTGCCCAGGTCGACAGTCACCGACTGGGGGAAGGCGTTGCCGGCGCTCTCCCAGTAGGTGTTCGCGTTGCCGTCGACGGTGTTCGCGGCGCCGTACACGTCGGCGTGGCTGGTCTCGGCGACCGGCCGGCCCGCCGCCAGGTTGCCGGCCGGGGGCGCGGTGGTGGGCGGCGCAGTCGTGGCAGGCGGCGGTGTGGTGGTGCCGCCGTACACCTCCAGTTCGGCGAGCTGGCCCGCCGGCCAGCCGGTGTTGCCGGTGACTGTGACCCGGACGAACCGGCGGTCGCCGGGAGGCAGCGCGATCGACACGCTGTTGCCAGCCGCCGGGTCGAAGACGCGGCCCGCCGACGCGGCCAGCGTGGTGTACGAGGAGCCGTCGGTGGACCCGAGCACGGCGAGCGTCTGGGTGCGCCGTTCCCAGCCGGCCGGGAGTTTGAGCACGACCCGGTCGACGGTGCGGGACGCGCCGAGGTCGACGGTGAGCGACTGCGGGAACGCGTTGTTGGCACTCTCCCAGTAGCTGGCCGGGTTGCCGTCGACGGCGTTGCCGGCGGCGTACGTCTGGGTGGTGCTGGTGGCTGTGGCCGGCCGGCCCAGGGCCAGGTTCCCGCCGGCCGGCGGCGGCGTGGTCGGCGGCGCGGTGGTCGGCGGGGCCGTCGTCGGCGCTGCCGTGGTCGGCGCCGGGCTGGTCGGGGGCGGGCTGGACGGGCCGTTGCCCCACTGCGGCTGCGGCCACGGCCCGCAGTACGGGGTGGGCGTGTACCAGCCGGAGTTGCCGGCGCCCTGGGTGATCTGGAAGCCGCTGCCGACGCAGTTGTGGATCGGGTTGGACTGCGCGATGCCGGTGGCGCGCACGTTCGTGAACCGGACGTGGCTGGGCGCCTGCACCTGGAGCGCGTACGTGCCCGCGCCGTCGATGCGGACGTTGTCGAACGAGATGCCGCTGGTCTGGCCTTCGATCCAGTGCAGCGCCGCGTACGAGCTGTCCAGGATGTCGGTGTCGGTGATGTTGATCGCGGCGCCCTGGATCGGCTCGTTGAGCGCGGAGAACCAGATCGCGCCCACGCCGAACTGCCAGTTGTAGTCGGAGTTGCCGTTACGGATCAGCGTGTTGCGGGCCACGGTGATGGTGCCGGCCACGGCGGTCGGCCCGGTGACGCCCGGATAGCGGTTGGCGACGTGGATGCCGCCGCCGTTCGTAACCGAGTCGGCGGTGACGTTGTCGGCGATGGTGATGTCCCGCCCGCCGTACGTGACCAGGTGGTTGGCCAGGATCGTCACACCGATGGTGTTGCGGGTGAAGGAGTTGCCGACGTTCGGCACGCTCTGCGCCCACATGGCCAGCGCGTCGTCACCGGTGTTGCGGACGAACGTGTTGGTGACTGTGGAGTTGGTGACGCCCCAGTGGAAGTTCACCCCGTCGGCGGTCTGGTCGAGGATGCGGCTGTTGCGGATGGTGAAGTTGTCCATCGGCCCGTCCATCCAGGCGCCGACCTTGGTGTGCTGCAACCACAGGTTGTCCACCACCGAGTTGCTCATCGCACCGCCGATGGCGTTGACCTGGTCCTCGTCGACGCGTTCCCGGATGTCGCCGATGATGGCGAAGTCCCGCAGCGTGACGTTGCGGCTGGGCCCGCCGGCCTCGTGCGGGCGGATCTCGCCGGAGTAGCCGCCGCCCGGCACGTACTTGCCGTAGATGCCGGCGGCGCGTTTACGGTCGGTCGGGTGCCGGCCGCCGAGCACCGAGTACCAGGGGCCGGCGCCGCGCAGCGTCACGCCGTCGACCACCACGTGGTCCCAGAGCGTGAACGTGCCGGCCGGGATCCACACCGCCCGGCCCTGCGCCCTGCCGGCGTCCACGGCGGCCTGGAACTTCGCCGTCGAGTCGGTGGTTCCGGTCGGGTCGGCGCCGAAGTCGGTCACCACGTCCAGCACGCCGGACGGCTTGGTGATCGGCCCTCCGACCAGCTCGAAGTCGGCCAGGTCGATGGTGAACGTGGGCGACTGGGCGGTCGAGGAGACCTGGAGGCGGATCTTCGTACCGGCCGGGTAGGTGGTGCCGAACATGGTCCGGGTCTCGTCGTAGAAGTGGTGCGGGTTGGTGTCGCCCGGGTTGTTGTGGAACGGGTAGCCGCCGTAGTACCAGCCGTACCGGGAGGTGACCGGCACCGCCTTGACCAGGGTGCCGTCGGCGCGCAGGTCGATGGTGGCGTCGCGGCCGGTGCCGGCGGCGTTGTCCGGCAGGCTGTACCGGAACGTGACCGCGTTGGCGGGGGCGGTGAGCGTGAACTCGACGTACTCGCCGACGGCGTCGAGGGTGACCGCCTCCCGGCCGGACGCCTCGGACGGCAGCGTGCCGTAGCGCCGGTCGGGGCCGATCTTCGTGCCGGTGTGTGCGGCCTGCTCGGCCTCCTGCTCCCGGAACGGCACTGTGGCGCCGCGTCCGGTGATGTCGAACGGGGACAGTCCGGCGGCGGACGCCGGGGTGGCGGTCGTGGTGAGCGCCACGACGACGAGTGTCGAGGCGGCGAGCGCGGCGGCGGCCAGGGCGGCCACGCCGGTGGTGCGGTGGCGGTGCGCGGTGCGGTGCTCGGCCATGCGGGGTGTGCTCCCTTTCGTCGGTGGCCAGATCCCCCCGTGCGGCGTTGCCTCTCCTTCCTCCTCCCCAGGTGTGTCGCGCGGTGGCGGCCGGGACGGGCCGCCGGTGTCGCGGCGCCGGCGGCGGGACGGGGCCGCCGGCGCCGCGGTCAGGCCGATCGGGTACGCAGCCAGACCGCGGTGTCCGGTGGCAGCCGGTCGTCGTCGAGTGGGCCGCTGGCGAGCAGCAGCCGGTCGTGCGCGGGCAGCGGCACCGCCGCGCCGCCGAGGTTGACCAGGCAGGTGAAGCCGGGTTCGCGGGCGAACGCGAGCACCCCGTCCGGTGCGGGCAGCCAGGCGAGCGTGCCGTCGCCGAGCGCCGGTTCGGCGCGGCGCAGCGCCAGCGCGGCCCGGTACAGCTCCAGCATCGAGTGCGGATCGCCGGTCTGGGCGCGGACCGTGCGGTCCTTCCAGTCCGCCGGTTGCGGCAGCCACGGCGCGGCGGTCGCGCCGTCCGGGCTGAACCCGAACGGCGGGGTGTCGCCCTGCCAGGGCAGCGGCACCCGGCAGCCGTCGCGGCCCGGGTCGACCCGCCCGGACCGCTCCCACATCGGGTCCTGCCGCAGCTCGTACGGGATGTCCTCGACCTCCCAGAGGCCCAGCTCCTCGCCCTGGTAGACGTAGGCGGCGCCGGGCAGCGCGAGGGACAGCAGCGCGGCGGCGCGGGCCCGGCGGGTGCCCAGTTCCAGGTCGGTGGGGATGCCCTCGCGCTTGGCGGCGAAGCTGAACCGGGTGTCCGCGCGGCCGTACCGGGTGACGTGGCGGGTGACGTCGTGGTTGGACAGCACCCAGGTGGCCGGCGCACCGACCGGGGCATGCGCGGCGAGCGTGCCGTCGATGCTCGCCCGCAGCGCGGTGGCGTCCCAGGCGCAGCCGAGGAAGTCGAAGTTGAACGCGGTGTGCAGCTCGTCCGGGCGCAGGTAGTTAGCGAACCGTTGCCGGTCGGGCAGCCACACCTCGCCGACCAGTGCGCGCCCGCCCGGGTACGAGTCGGCGATGCGCCGCCAGGCGCGGTACACGTCGTGCACGCCGTCCTGGTCGCGGAACGGGTGCGGCCGGTCCGGGCCGACCTCGGGCAGCGTGCCGTCCTTGACGAGCAGCCCGGCCGAGTCGATGCGGATGCCGTCCACGCCCCGCTCGAACCAGAAGCGCAGGATGTCCTCGAACTCGGCACGGACCCGGGGGTGGTCCCAGTTGAAGTCGGGCTGCTGCGGGGCGAACAGGTGCAGGTACCAGTCGCCGGGGGTGCCGTCCGGGTCGGTGATGCGGGTCCAGGTGGGGCCGCCGAACTCACCGGTCCAGTCGGTGGGTGGCAGGTCACCGCCGGGTCCCCGGCCGGGACGGAACCAGAACAGGTCCCGCTCGGGCGCGCCCGGGCCGCCGGCGAGCGCGGCCCGGAACCACGGATGCGCGTCGGAGCAGTGGTTGGGCACCACGTCGACGATGCTGCGGATGCCGAGCGCGTGCGCCTCCGCGATCAGCGCCTCGACCTCGGCGAGGGTGCCGAAGACCGGGTCGATGTCGCGGTAGTCGGACACGTCGTAGCCGGCGTCGGCCATCGGCGACGGGTACCAGGGGCTGAACCAGATCGCGTCGACGCCGAGCGCGGCGAGGTGGTCCAGGCGGGACCGGATGCCGGCGACGTCGCCGATCCCGTCGCCGTCGCCGTCGGCGAAGCTGCGCGGATAGACCTGGTAGATCACCGCGGAGCGCCACCACGGGCTGTTGTCGGCCATGGACACGGGCACCTGCTTTCTGCGGGGTCGGTTCTGCGCTGGCGGGTTCGGCCGGCGGCGGCCGTGCGGCGGCCCGGTCAGCCCTTGAGGCCGCCGGTGGTCAGGCCGGACATGATGTTGCGCTGGAAGATCAGGAACAGCACGACGGTGGGGATGGCGGCGATCACCGACGCGGCGATGACCACGTTCATCGGGGTGCCGCCGGCGAAGGCGTAGATGCCGACGCTGACGGTCCGCGTCTCCGGCGACGGCATGACCAGCTTCGGCCAGAGGAAGTCCTTCCAGACCGCCGTCACCGCGAAGATCGCGACCACGCCGAGGATCGGGCGGGACATCGGCAGGACGATGGACCAGAGCGTGCGCAGCGGCGAGGCGCCGTCCATCACGGCGGCGGCCATCAGGTCCTCCGGGATCGAGTCGAAGAACCGTTTCAGCAGGAAGATGTTGAACGCGTTCGCCACCAGCGGCAGCCAGATCGCGAACGGCGAGTCGAGCAGGTTGACGTGCACGATCGGCAGGTCGATCACCGTCACGTACTGCGGGACGATGAGCACCATCGCCGGGATCATCAGCGTCGCCAGCATCATGCCGAGGATCAGCCTGCCCAGCACCGGGCGCAGCTTCGACAGCGCGTACGCCGCGGCGGTGTCGAACACGAGCTGGAACAGCACCGCCCCGGCCGCGTAGTAGAACGTGTTGAACAGCAGCTTCGCGAGATCCAGGTTGGTCCAGGCGTCGACGTAGTTGCCCGGCTGCGGATCGCGCGGGAACAGCGTCGGCGGCGTCTGGGCGATCTCCTGGCCGGACTTCAGCGCGCCGGTGACCATCCAGTAGAGCGGGCCGAGGAACACCAGCGTGAACCCGGCGACGACCACTGACAGCACGACCCAGTAGAGGACGCGGCCGCGACCGCGCCGCAGCTGGGCGTGGGAGATGAGGGTACGGTTGGTGCTGTCGGCGGCCATATCCTAGTCCTGTCTCGCGGTCAGTCGCAGGTAGACGGCGGAGAACCCGGCCAGCACCACCAACATGATCACGCCGAGCGCGGCGGCGCCGTTGAGGTCGTTCTGGAAGAACCCGTGCTGGTAGATCAGGTACGCCACGGAGGTCGCCGAGTCCTGCGTACCGGCGCCGTTGGCCAGGATCAGCGGCTCGATGAACAACTGCATGGTGGCGACGATCTGGAGCATCGCCAGCAGCGCCAGGATCAGCCGGGTCTGCGGGATCGTCACGTGCCGGATGCGCCGCCACACCCCGGCGCCGTCGATCTCGGCGGCCTCGTACAGCTCGCCGGGGATGTTCTGCAGCGCGGCCAGGTAGATCAGCACGGCGCCGCCCATGTTCATCCAGGTCGACGCGATCACCATGGCCGGCATCGTCATCGTCGGCGACTGCATCCACTCCGACGTGGGCAGTCCCAGCGCGGTGAGGATCGCGTTGAACAGCCCCGCCTCGCTCGGGTCGTACGCGTAGAACTTGAACAGGAACAGCGCTGAGGCCGGCGGCAGCATCACCGGCAGGTAGACCAGCACCCGCAGGTAGCCCTTGGCGTGGCGCAGCTCGTTGAGCAGGATCGCGACGAAGAACGGCACCAGGTAGCCGAGCACCAGCGCCAGGCCGGTGAAGACGAACGTGTTCTTCCAGGCGGTCCAGAAGCTCGGATCGGCGATGATCCGGCTGTAGTTGTCCCAGCCCACCCAGGTGGTCTCGCCCCGGCGGGTGCGCTGGAAGCTAATCACGACGCCGCGGACCATCGGGTACCAGGAGAAGACGGCGAAGCAGACGACAGCGCCGATGAGGAACGTGTGCCCGGTGAGGTTGTCCCGGACCTTGCGGCCGAGGCCGGTGCGGCGTCCGGCGGTACGCGACGACGGCGGCGCGACGGGGCCGGGACGGCGGGTGGCACCGGGGGCGGTGGTGAGCGCCAAGACGACTCCTGCGGTGCTCGGGGAGGTGGGGCCGGTGCGCCGGCCCCACCTCCGGTCGGGTCAGCTCTGCGCGGCCAGCAGCTGGTTGACCTTGTCCTCGGCGGTCTTGAGCAGCGCGTCGATGTTCGCGTTCGGGTTCGTCAGCACCCCGGACATCGCGGCGTCGAGCACCGCGTAGATCGCCTGGGCGTTACGCGGTTCGCCCTTGATCGGCACCGGGTTGGCCTCGAAGACCGCGAAGTTGGTGGTGTCCACGTTCGCGTTGGCCTTGCGCAGCTCCAACTCCTGCTTCTGCGCGTCGCTGCCGTTCGCGAACAGCAGCGGCTGGGGCAGGCCGACCGGGTAGTTCTGCGGCTTGGCGCGCACGTAGTCGAACTGGCCCTTACCCGGGGTCAGCTTCTGGTAGGCGAGCCACTTCAGGCCGGCCTTCACCTGCTCCGGGCTCAGGCCCTTCTTGAAGAAGTAGCCCTCGCCGCCGCCGAGCGTCGCCTTGGCCGGGCCGTCCTGGCCGGGCAGCGGGCCCATCGCCCAGTCCTGGTACTTGCCCTGGAACTGGCTGACGATCGCCTGGGTCGCGTCCGGCGCGCCGATGAACATGCCGACCTTGCCGGCGCCGGCGTTGGTGAGCAGGTCACCCCACTGGAGCAGCTGCCGGGCACCCATGCTGTTGTCGCCGTACCGCATGTCCTTGAGGTTCTGCAGGACCTGCCTGCCCATCGCGTTGTTGAAGTCGGCCTTCTTGCCGTCGGCGCTGAGCACCTGGCCGCCCTGGGAGTAGAGCAGCGAGGTGAAGTGCCAGCCGCCGGTGTTGCCGGCGCTGTACTCGGCGTACCCGGCGATGCCGTCGCCGAGCGCGGAGATCTTCTTGGCCGCGGCCCGCACCTCGGGCCAGGTCTTCGGCGGATTGTTGACGTCGAGCCCGGCCCGCTGGAACAGCGCCTTGTTGTAGATCAGGCCCATCGAGTAGTTCTTCACCGGTACGGCGTAGAGCTTGCCACCGTCGGTGAAGACCTCCTTGAGCGCCGGGTCGACGCTGTCCCAGGTGGGGATGGTGTCCTTTGTGGCGTACTGGCCGATGTCCATCGCCTGGCCGGAGTCCAGCACCTGCTGCAGGTCGGTCATGTAGCCGTAGAACACGTCGGTGACGGTGCCGCCGGCGAGGCGGGCGGTGAAGTCCGGCGGGTTGTTGCACTGCTCGCCGACGCTGACGCTCTTGACGACGATGTCCGGGTTCTGCCGCTGGAACTCGGCGACGTCGTCGTTCCAGTTCTTCAGCAGTTCCTTCTGCGCGCCGACCGGCTGGCAGTCGACGGTGATGGTGACCTTGCCGCCGGCGTCGCTGCTGTCGTCGCTCTTTGTGGAGCACGCCGCAAGGCTGAGCCCGAGGCCGGCCGCGAGCGCCACGGCCGCGACCTTCCGATACTGCGGTACGGACATCTGTCCATCCCTTCGGGAACGGGTGTATCCATGGCCTTCACTGATGTGCGGTGACCGCGCGGCTGCCCTCAGGTGGTGGAACGGCAGCCGCGCGCGCCCTGCCTCCGGAAACCGCGCCCCGGGTCAGGTGTGAGTGGAGTCACTGTAGCGACGCGTACCGAACCCAGCAAGATGCGAACGCAGGAATGCAAGAACTCGACTGCGGTGCGAGTGGCTCGTCGATCTTGGAGTTGTGGCACCTCGGATACCGGAACTAGGCCGCATTCCGGGCGCCACAACTCCAAGATCGACGGACGCGGCGGGGCGCGGCGACGCGGGGCGGGCGGGCGGAGCCCGCCGGGGGTCAGCGGCGGGGGGCGGGGGCGGTGGAGCCGCGTACCACCAGCTCGGGCTCGAACAGCAGCTCGTCGTGCAGCACGCCGGCGCCCTCGATCTGGGTCACCAGCAGGTCGACGGCGGCCTGGCCCATCGTCTCGATCGGCTGCCGCACAGTGGTCAGCGGCGGGTCGGTGCAGGTCATGAACGCCGAGTCGTCGAAGCCGACCACCGAGACGTCGGCCGGCACGGCGCAACCCAGGCGGCGGGCGGCCCGGATGGTGCCCAGCGCCAGCACGTCGCTGGCGCAGACGATCCCGGTGGCGCCGCGCTCGATCAGCTTCGTGGCCGCGACCCGCGCGCCCTCCATGGAGAAGCTGGACCGCTCCACCAGGGACCGGTCCTCGCCCCAGCCGGCGGCCCGGACCATCGCGTCGAGCTTGCGGCGCGACGGCACGTGGTCGGCCGGGCCGAGCACCATGCCGATACGCTCGTGGCCGAGGGAGCGCAGGTGCCCGTACGCCTGCTCGACGGCGACCGCGTCATCCGTGGACACCCGCGGGAAGCCCAGCTCCTCGACGCCGGCGTTCACCAGCACCACCGGCAGGCCACGGTCGGTCAGGCGCCGGTAGTGCTCGTGCGAGGCGTCGGCCAGGGCGTACGAGCCACCGGCGAAGATGACGCCACTGACCTGGTGGTCGAGCAGCATCTCCACGTACCCGGACTCCGGCACGCCACCGATGGTGCGGGCGCACAGCGCCGGGGTGAAGCCGCGCTGCGCGAGGGAGCCGGTGACCACCTCGGCCAGCGCCGGGAAGATCGGGTTCTGCAGCTCCGGCAGCACCAGGCCGACCAGGCGGGCGCGCTCGCCGCGCAGCTTGCTCGGGCGCTCGTATCCGAGCACGTCGAGGGCGGTCAGCACGGCGGTCCGGGTCGCCTCGGACACGCCGCCGCGGCCGTTCAGCACCCGGCTCACCGTCGCCTCGCTGACGCCCGCCTTGCGGGCCACCTCGGTCAGGCGCTTCGTCACGGCGGCAATCGTACGTCGGATTCTTGCAAGAAATGAACAGCCGGAGCGGGTCGGGTCTTGCCGCGAACGGCCGCAGCCGGTCCGAAAGATGCGAGCAGATTGATGCTTGAAAGGCGACAGAGCAGCGGAATAACATGGGGAACCTTGTCGATGGCCTGCGCCGCCGGGGCCACCCGTCCCCCGAGAAAGTGGGTGCTCCGATGTCGCGGAGCGTGCCGAGGATCCTCGCGGCGCTGGTCGTCGCCGCCGCCCTGCTCGTCCCGCCCGGCGCCGCCACGGCGGGCCCGCCGCGCGGACCGGCTCCCGTGGTGACCCGCGCCGGGCTCGACCCCGCGCTGGTGGCCGGGCGCGGCGCGACAGTGGACTACGTCGAACAGGAGGCGGAGCACGGCCGGACCACCGGCACCGTGATCGGGCCGGACCGGTCGGCGTACACACTCGCCGGTGAGGCGTCCGGCCGCCGGGCCGTACGGCTGCTGCCCGGCCAGTACGTCGAACTCACGCTCCCCCGGCCCACGAACGCGCTGACCGTGCGCTACAGCATCCCGGACGCGCCGGGCGGCGGCGGGATCACCGCGCCGCTGCGGGTGTCCGTCGGGCACGCGCGCGCCCGCACCATGACGTTGACCTCGCAGTACGCCTGGCTCTACAACCAGTACCCGTTCACCAACGACCCCGGCGCCGACCTGCTGCACCCGGACTGGTGGATCACCGAGTGCTCCTGCGTCCCGGCGGCCACCACGCCGACGCCGGTTATCAGCAAGCCGTTCCGGCCGCACCACTTCTACGACGAGCAGCGCCTGCTGCTCGGTCGTACCCATCGGGGCGGTGAGGTGGTCCGGCTGACCGCGCCGCGCGGCTCGGCCGCCGCGTGGACGGTCATCGACCTGGTGGACGCGCACCTGGTCGCGCCGCCCCGCGTGGTCCCCCGCGCGGTGGACGCGCTGTCCTTCGGCGCCGACCCGACCGGCCGGCGGGAGTCCGCCGACGCGTTCGACCGGGCCATCGCGTACGCCCGCCGGATGGACCGCCCGCTCTACCTGCCGCCGGGCACCTACCAGGTCAACCGGCACATCGTCGTCGACGACGTGACGATCGCCGGGGCCGGGAGCTGGTACACGATCGTGCGGGGGCGCGAGGTCGCCCTGGGCACCCCAGCGCCCGACGGCTCCCGGCACACGGGTGTCGGCTTCTACGGCCGCGACGCCGCCGACGGCGGCAGCAGCGACGTGCACCTGTCCGGTTTCGCGATCGAGGGCGACGTACGCGAGCGGATCGACACCGACCAGGTCAACGCAGTCGGCGGGGCGCTGAACCACAGCACGATCGACGGCCTCTACCTGCACCACACGAAGGTCGGCATGTGGTTCGACGGGCCGATGACCGGCCTGCGGGTCACGAACACGGTGATCGCCGACCAGATCGCCGACGGGCTGAACCTCCACACCGGCGTCACGCACTCGTCGGTGACGAACTCGGTGGTCCGCAACAGCGGCGACGACGCGCTGGCGATGTGGTCGGAAGGCACGGCGAACGCGTCGAACACGTTCGCGTACAACACCGTGCAGTCGCCGGTGCTCGCCAACGGCATCGCGCTGTACGGCGGCACCGACCTGACCGTCGCGCACAACCTGATCGCCGACCCGGTACGCGAGGGCAGCGCGATCCAGGTGGGCTCCCGGTTCGGGGCCGAGCCGTTCACCGGCCGGCTGCTGATCACCGGCAACACCACGGTGCGGGCCGGCACGTACGACCTGAACTGGAACATCGGCCTCGGCGCGATCTGGTTCTACGCGCTGGACCGCAGCATCGACGCCGCGGACATCCAGGTGACCGGCGACGCGTACCTGGACAGCACCTACAACGCGATCATGCTGGTCAGCGACTGGCCGGTGAAGGACAGCGTCCGCATCGACAACGTCCGCTTCCGCGACATCCGGGTCGACGGCACCGGCACGTCGGTGGTCAGCGCGCGTACGGCGGGCGGGGCGAGCTTCGCGAACGTGAACGCCCGCAGCGTGGGCGCGGTCGGTGTGAACAACTGCGGGTCGTTCCACTTCACCCCGGACGGGTCGGAGTTCGGCCTGGCCGACCTCGGCGGCAACGACGGCGGCTGGCTGGCGCCGTGGCTGCTGCCGAACACCGTCACCTGCGACGACCGGCCGCCGGTGGTGCCGCCGCCCCCGCCCTCGCGCTGGTGACACACGACGCGACCCCGACACACGACGCGACCCCCGCCGGCCGGGCCGGTGGGGGTCGCGGTGCGGGTGGATCAGGCCTCGGTGAGCTGGCCGCGCAGCTTGGTCAGGGCGCGGGCGAGCAGCCGGGACACGTGCATCTGGGAGACACCGACCCGGGCGGCGATCTCGCTCTGGGTCAGGTTGCCGTAGAAGCGCAGCGTGAGGATCTTCTGCTCCCGCTCGTCGAGCGTGGCGAGCGCCGGGCCGAGCGAGGCGCGCAGCTCGGCCAGCTCGTACTCGTTGTCCTCGGTGCCGAGCGTGTCGCCCAGCTCGGTGGCGCTGTCGCCGTCGCCGATCGGGGTGGACAGCGAGACCGCGTTGTACGCGCGGGCGCCCTCCAGGCCCTCCAGCACCTCTTCCTCGGTGACGTCGAGGTGGGCGGCGATGTCGGCGACGGTCGGGGCCCGGTTGAGCGTCTGGGTCAGCGTGCTGTTCGCCTCGGAGATGCGCAGCCGCAGCTCCTGGAGGCGACGCGGCACCCGGATGTTCCAGGTGCGGTCGCGGAAGTGCCGCTTGATCTCGCCGAGGATGGTCGGGATGGCAAAGCCGGCGAAGTCGACACCGCGCGAGGCGTCGAACCGGTCGACGGCCTTGATCAGGCCGAGCGCGGCGGTCTGGGCCAGGTCGCCGGCCGGCTCGCCGCGACCGCTGTAGCGGGCGGCCAGGTGGTTCGCCAGCGGCAGCCACGCCTCGATGACCTGGTTGCGCAGGGCGGCCCGCTGCGGGTGGTCGGCGGGCAGCGCGGCGAGCGCCACGATCAGCTCACTGGCGCGGCTCTCCTCACCGGTCTGCGGCGCGCGCTGCACCTCGGTCGCGGTCGATGCCATGGTCATCGTGGTCATGCTGCCCTTCCTGTCCTCGGAGAACGGGTGGCCTCCCACACCGGTCGTGCCAGCCACACTAGACCAAAGGCCACCATCAAATCAACCGAACGGACGATGGAGATTTAGTGTCATATCCGGACATAGAGCCGGTAGGGGCACGTCAACGAGGCAGCAGCGGCCGGTAGTCGGCGGCGGTGAGCGGCAGCGCGGAGAGGCTTCCGTCCGCGCGGGGCACCTCCAGCGGCTGCCCGTCCCGGCGGAACGCCACGCTGTACACGTCCGGCCGCTGAGTGAGGCTGCACACGATCTGCCCGAAGGCCAGCACCTCGTCGTTGCGGCCGGTCTCCTCCCCCGCCTGGCGCACGTCGACTGTCGCCAGCGTGCCGGCCAGCGTCGCGCCGGCCACCGCCACCGTGCCCGGCAGCGCCGTGGCCAGCCCCTGACGGCGCTCGCCGCCGTCCGGCCCGGCCAGCAGGTGCTGCAGATGCGCGTCCACGCCGGGCAGCCCGTCCACCCGGCGCGTGGCCACGACCAGCCCGTCGTCGCGGACGAAGCAGAACGGCTCGTCCACCCGCCCGTCCACGTCGGCGGTCGAGGACACCGTGGGAGTCGGGAACGCCCCCGGCGGCGTCTGCACCGGGCGGGGCTCGTCGTCCACCGGCACCCCGCAGCCGGCCAGCAGCACGACCGCGAGCAGGCCGGGCAGGAGCCGCCGCCGGCTCATCGCAGCGCCCCGGGCAGCTCGACCCGGAACCGGGCGCCGGGCTCGCGGTCCAGCACCGCGGCCGTACCGCCGTGCGCGGCGGCGTGCTGCGCCACCAGCGCGAGCCCGAGGCCGGTGCCGTCGGTGCCGGCCCGGTCGTGCGCCGCCCGCCCCCTGACGAACCGGTCGAAGATGATCTCGCGGTCGCCGGGTGGCACGCCCGGACCGGCGTCATCGACCTCCAGCACGCCCACGCCGTCGCGCCCGGCCAGGCGTACCGTGACCGGTCCGCCGCCGTACCGCTCGGCGTTCTCCAGCAGGTTCAGAAGCGTCTGGGCGAACCGGCGCCGGTCGACCCACCACAGGCGCGGGGCGTCGCCGTCGACTGTCACCAGGCTCTCCGGCAGCGACCGTTCCCGGCAGACCGTCCGGGCCAGCTCCACCACGTCGACCGTCTCGCGGTGGGCCGGCTGCTCGGTGCGGGCCAGCTGGATGAGGTCGTCGACCAGGCGCTGGAACCGGGTCACCTCGTCGGCGACCAGGCCCGCCGCGGTCGCGGTGCGTTCGTCCTGGTGCTCCCGGCGGCGGTGGAGCACGCTCGCGGCGGCGGCCAGCGTCTGCAACGGCGAACGCAGCTCGTGACTCACGTCGGCGGCGAAGCGCCGGTCCCGCTCGATCCGGTGCACCAGCTTGTCGACCATCTCGTTGAACGAGCTGGACAGGCGCGTGAGGTCGGGATCGGTGGTCGGGTCGAGCCGGGTGGCGAAGTCACCCGCGGCGATCCGTTCCGCCGCGTCGGCGACCGCCGTGAGCGGCCGCAGGCTGTGCCGGGTGGCGTACCAGCCGAGCGCCGCGCCCGCGCCGGCGACCATGATCGCCACGGCGATCAGCGCCAGGCCCACCACCTGGAACGTCTCCTCGACCTCCCGCAGCGAGGTCAGCTCGTAGTAGCCGAGCGCGCCGGGCAGCGGCACGCCCACCAGCAGCGCGGGCTGCCCGTCGAGCCGGATCCGCTGCACCGCGGGCTTGCCGTCGGCCACCATCCGCTGCAACTCCACCGGCACCGAGCGGGCGCCCACGTCGGCGGTCCGGGCGTACCAGCCGTCGGGCAGGTGCAGCAGCGGACGGCGGGCGCTGCCGGTGTCGAGCGAGCGCAGCACGGCCACCACGTCCGGGGTGCCGGTGTCCAGGCCGGAGCGAACCACTGCGGCGTCGTAGTAGGCGGCCCGGACCGCGGTGCGCTCCCGCTCGTCGAGCAGCGAGCGCCGGGTCAGGTCGTACGAGAAGAGGGCCATCAGCGCCGACAGCAGCAACGCACCGACGGCGAACGCCGCGGTGACCCGGGCGCGCAGGCCGGGGCGGGTCATCGCTGGAGCTTGTAGCCGAGGCCGCGCAGGGTGACCAGGTGGCGCGGGTTGGCCGGGTCGGATTCGATCTTCTGGCGCAGCCGGCCCACGTGCACGTCGACGAGCCGCTCGTCACCGGTCTCGTAGCCCCAGACGCGGCTGAGCAGCTGCTGGCGCGACAGCACCCGGCCGGCGTGCTCGGCCAGCTCGCAGAGCAGCCGGAACTCGGTGCGGGTCACCGGCACCGGCCGGCCCGAGCGCCGCACCTCGCCGGCCTCCGCGCTGATCTCCAGGTCGCCGAAGAACTGGGCGGGCACCGGCCCGGCCACCGTGCGGACGCGCCGGCGCAGCGCCCGCAGCCGGGCGGACAGTTCCTTGATCGCGACCGGCTTCACCACGTAGTCGTCGGCACCGGCCTCCAGCGCGGCGACGATGTCGTGGGTGTCGTCGCGGGCGCTGATCACCACGACCGGTACGTCGTCGTCGCGGCGCAGCTGACGGATGCAGTCGAACCCGTTCATGCCGGGCAGCATGAGGTCGACGAGCACGTAGTCCGCCGGCTTCTCCCGCTGCCGGCGCAGCCCGTCCTCGGCGGTCGGCGCGCCGTCGGCCTCGTAGCCCTCCTCCTCCAGGGCGAGCTGCAGCGCGAGCCGGATGCGGTCGTCGTCCTCGATCACCAGTACGGCCGTCATATGGGCATCATGACCGGCCCGGCACGGGTCGCCCAATCGCGTGGGCCGTTCGTGGTTTTTGTCATCGAACCGTCATACAACCGTCCGGTGACCTCCAAGATCCCTGCGCAGAGTGGGGACTGACCCGATCCCGTCACGGAAGCGACCCGATGCCTGCCAGCCTGCCGTCCCCGCCGGAGTCCGCCGTGCCGCACGTGCGCGTGGACATCACCGACGAGCTGGACCCCGCCGGGCTGGCCGAGGTCGCCCACGTGCTGGACCGCATCCTCGCGCTGCGGCCCCGCGAGCTGACCGTCGACCTCGCCGGGTGCCGGCATGTGGACCCCGCCGCCGTCGCGCTGCTGCTGGACGTGCACCGCCGGCTGGCGCGGCAGGGCGGCCTGCTCACGCTGAGCAATCCACCTCCACGGATCCGGCGCATCCTGGAGAACTCCGGGCTCGGTGCCGTACCTGTCGTCGACACGCCCCGTCCGGCCGTGCGCGGCCGGGCCCGGGTCGCGTCCGCATCTCGCTGAGGAGGAGTGGTGACCGGCAGCACGCTCGTCGGAGCGCTCGTGGTGGGTCTGGCCGTCGGCGGGCTGGGACGCCTCGTTCTGCCGGGGCGCAAGGCCGTCCCGGTGTGGCTGACACTCGCGCTCGGCGTGGCGTCCGCGCTGCTCGGCGCGATCGTGGTCGGCCTGGTGGACCACCGCACCGACGGATCGCCGGTGCTGCCGCTGGTGGTGCAGACCGGCTTCGCCGCCGTGGCGGTCGTGCTGGCGGTGGTCGCCGCGGGCCGGCCGGAGCCGGAGGGCCAGACGCCGCCCGGTGCGGGCGGCGGCCGGCGGAAGGAGGAGGTGTGACTGTCGTACCCGCTGACCACCTGATGATGCTCATCTGCGACGGCTGCGGCGACAGCGTCACCGGCACCGGCGCCACGCTGCCCGACGCCGAGGTGGTGTGGACGCTCGTGTTCGAGCACGACTGGGTCGGCTCTCCGTTCGCGTCCGGCCCCCACCACTGTCCCCGGTGCAGCACCCGGGCGGTCATCGCCGACGACGGCCTGGGCATGGACGATCTGGAACAGGTCGCCGGCACCCCGGCGGCGCACGACGTCGACCCGGCCACCGCGGTCCGCCGCGCCCTCGCCGAGCGCTCCCACCGCGACGACATGGAGCTGGTCGACCTGTCCGGCCTGGAGGTGATCGACTCCGCCGGGCTCAGCCTGCTGGTGCGCGCGCACCAGGACGCGCGGCGCGACGGACGGCAACTGTGTCTGCTGTCGCCGTCGCGGTTCGTGCTCACCGTGCTGCACACCATGCGGCTCGACGGCGTCTTCACCGTCGTCGACGGCCGCGCCCCGGCGCCGGGCCCCGCAACCCGGCGACCGGTCCTGACCGAACAGAAGGAGCCCTCCCCGTGGTGATGCCCTGGCCGTACCCCGAGTTCCCGTACACCGGCGGCGGACCGGAGCCCGACGACGCGGACACCCGGCTCGCGTCGCTCGTCGCGCAGCGGCTCAGCGCCGACTGGACCACCCGCCGGCAGCAGATCACCGTGACCGTGCAGAACCGGGTGGTCATCCTCGCCGGCCTGGTGGCCGACCCGGAGACCCGCCTGGTCGCCGCCGAGCTGGCCTGGGACGTGCCGGGTGTGTTCGACGTCTGCAACGCGCTGCGGCTCTACGGCGGGCGGCGCGGCGGCCGCTGAGCCGCAGTTGTTGCACGCATCGGCGTCCACCTCTACGCTCGGCCTGGGAGCGCTCCCCCCAGGCCGCCGCGTCGGGCTTTCCGGGCAGGTTCACGACGGGCACCGTCCGATCACCATCCAGCGATGGGACCTTCCCGCATGTTCTCGATTCCCCGCCCGTCCCGGCGGCACCTGCTCGCCGGCGGCGCGGTCGGCGCGCTCGCCCTGGCGGCGGTGGCCGTCCTGCCCTCGCCGAACGCGATGGCGGCGACCGGCTGCGCCGTCACCTACACCACCAACTCCTGGCCCGGCGGCTTCACCGCGAACGTGGCGGTGCGCAACCTCGGCGATCCGGTGAGCAACTGGACGCTGGGCTTCACCTTCCCCGACGGCGGCCAGCGCCTGGTGCAGGGCTGGTCGGCCACCTGGCAGCAGAGCGGCTCGGCGGTCACCGCGCGCAGCCTGGACTACAACGGCACGCTCGGCACCGGCGCGAGCACCACGATCGGCTTCAACGGCTCATGGACCGGGTCGAACCCGAACCCCACGTCGTTCACGCTCAACGGCACGGTCTGCACCGGCGGCACGAGCACCCCGCCGCCCGCGACCACGCCGCCGCCGACCACTCCCCCGCCCGCCACCCCGCCACCCACCACCCCGCCGCCGACCGGCACCACGCCGGTGGCGATCAACGGCCAGCTCCAGGTGTGCGGCGTCAACCTCTGCAACCAGTACGGGCGGCCGATCCAGCTGCGCGGTATGAGCACGCACGGGTTGCAGTGGTTCGCCAACTGTTACACCGACGCCTCACTGGACGTGCTGGCGAACGAGTGGCGCTCCGACCTGCTGCGCGTCTCGATGTACGTGCAGGAGCAGGGCTACGAGACCAACCCGGCCGGCTTCACCGCCCAGGTGAACACGCTCGTGGACAAGGCCGAGGCGCGGGGCATGTACGCGCTGATCGACTTCCACACGCTGACCCCCGGCGACCCGATGTACAACCTGGACCGGGCCAAGACGTTCTTCGCCACCGTGTCGGCGCGCAACGCGGCGAAGAAGAACGTGATCTACGAGATCACCAACGAACCCAACGGGGTGAGCTGGTCGACCATCCGCACCTACGCCGAGCAGGTCATCCCGGTGATCCGGGCCAACGACCCGGACGCGGTGGTCATCGTCGGCACCCGCGGATGGTCCTCGCTGGGTGTGTCCGACGGCAGTAACTCCGACGAGATCGTGAACAACCCGGTGCGGGCGCAGAACATCATGTACACGTTCCACTTCTACGCCGCGTCGCACAAGGACAACTACCGCAACGAGGTGCAGCGGGCGGCGAGCCGGTTGCCGCTGTTCGTCACCGAGTTCGGCACCGTCACCTACACCGGTGACGGCGCCGTCGACACCGCGAGCAGCAACGCCTGGCTCGACCTGCTCGACCGGCTGAAGATCAGCTACGCGAACTGGACGTTCTCCGACGCCCCCGAGGGCTCGGCGGCGCTGCGGCCGGGCACCTGCGCGTCCGGCTCGTTCGGCGGGACGTCGGTGCTCACCGAGTCCGGCGCGTACATGCGCGACCGGATCCGTACCGCCGACGACTTCCCCACCTCCTGACCGGGCGGCCGGCGGCGATCCTTTCCCCTTCGGGTCGCCGCCGGTCAGCCCTCCACCAGCCCGGCCCGGCGCCACAGCACCAGGCCCGGCCCGGCGACCAGACCCAGGTCGGTCAGGTGGTCGGCGATCCGCTGCGCGGACCAGCGCAGCGTGGCCCGCCAGTGCGGGTTCGTACGCGCCGCGGCCCGCCCGGCCGCCGGATCGATCCCGACCGCCGCGTACGCCCGCGGGTGGACCAGGCGTCGCGTGATCGAGTACGCGGCCCGGCCGATCACCAGCCGCGCGTACGCGAGCGCCACCGGCCCGGCGGCCTCGACCTGGCGGGTCAGCTCGTCGCGGGCGAAGCGGACGTGCCGGGCCTCCTCCACCACGTGGATGCGCGACACCATCCGGATCAGCGGCTGCAACGACTCGTCGGCCATGATCTCGCGCTGGAACGAGTCGAGGATCTCCTCGGCGATCAGGATGGCCGCGTACATCTGCGGGCCGGTCGCGGTGGACTTGAGCCATCGCCCGAGCAGGTGGTCGAACGGCTCGGCGCGGTAGACCGGCGCGCCGGTGGCCTCGATGAGCCGGCCGAACATGACGGAGTGCCGGCACTCGTCGGCGACCTCGGTGAGGGCGTACTGGGCGTGCCGGCTGGTCGGGTCCGCGTCGTAGTACTGCCGGATCAGCATCTGCATGAGGATCGTCTCGAACCAGATCCCGGCGGCGGCGGCGCTGGCGACCTCGTGCTTGGTCAGCTCGACCCGCTGGTCCTCGGTCAGTCCGTCCCACAGGGACGTGCCGTAGAGGCTGCTGCGCGTCGGCGGCATCCAGTACGCGCCGGGCACCGGTGGCGCCGACCAGTCGATGTCGACCATCGGGTCGTAGCTGGTGCGCACCGAGGCGGAGAGCAGGCGGTCGGCGACCGCCTCGCGCGGGAATCCGGCCATGACCCCTCCATATTGACGTAACTTCGAGTAACTGTTACGAGTGGTAGCATGCGACGGACCACCACCGATGTCAATGGCCCCGACGCCCCCCGGGAGCCGGCCGCACCCCGCTCCGGCGGGCGGCGCGACCGCTGGGCCGACCACCGTGAACAGCGGCGGCAGGAACTGATCGCGGCGGCCGTGCAGGCGCTGCTGCAGCACGGCCCGAGCGTCGACATGGACCAGGTCGCCGCCACCGCCGGGGTCAGCAAACCGGTGCTCTACCGCTACTTCGCCGACAAGGCACAGCTCTGGCTGGCGGTCAGCGAGGTGGTCGCGGCGCGCGTGGTCGCCGCCATCGCCCCCGCCGTGGAGCAGGTACGCGAGGAGCGCGCGCTGGTCGAGGCGACCATCGACGCGTACCTGAGCGTGGTCGAGTACGAGCCGTCGCTCTACCGGTTCCTCGTGCACGAGTCCGGGCATCCCGGCATCCAGCAGGTGGTGACGGGCACCAGCCGACAGGTCGCGACCGGGCTGGCCCGGGTCATCGGCGACCGGCTGCGTGCGCTCGGCCTCGACGCCGGCCCGGCCGAGCCGTGGGCGTACGGGCTGGTCGGGTTCGTGCAGGCGGTCGGCGACTGGTGGACCACGCACGGGCAGCCGATCCACCGGGCCGCGCTCACCGAATACCTGACCACGCTGCTGTGGAGCGGCATCGAGGGGGTCCGCCGGGGCGCGGACCTGCCACCGGAGCTGACCCGCGCGCACGAACGGATCGACAGGTGACCTGGGAGGGTACGGCCCGGATCGCCGGCACCACGGTGCGGCTGCACGGCGGCGGGCGGTTCGAGCCGGTCGACGGCCGCTACCACTGGGCCGGGCGGGTCGAGCCGGAACCGCGCCTGGTCCGGCTGCTGCGCTCCGGCCGCCGCGACGTGGAGGTCCGGATCGGCGAACGGGTCACCCGGGCCCGGCTGGCCGAGGTGGACCCGTGGGGCGGCATCCGCATCACCGGCGTCGGCACGCCACCCTGGCCGCCGGACGACGAGTGATCCGCGCCGTACCGTGAAGGGATGACGTCTCCCGCCACCGTGCTGCTGGTCTTCGGCCGTGGGGTGGTGGCCGGCGACGACGGCTACCGGCTCACCGCGGAGAGCGTCGCGCGCACCGAGGCCGCGGTGGCCTACGTCCGCGCGCACGCCGAGGCGTTCCGCCGCGCGCCGGACGCCCGGGTGGTGTTCACCGGCGGCTGGCCGCACGGCCCGGCCGGCGCGCCCGGCCCGCCCGCCGGCTACCGGGAGGCGGAGCTGATGCGGGCGCTGGCGCGCGAGGCCGGGCTCGACGCGTACGCCCGGTCGGCGGCCGAGACCCGCTCCCGCACCACGCTGCAGAACCTGGCGCACACCGTCCAGGACGGGCTGTTGGGCGCGGCGGAGTTCACCGCGCGGCACCCGCTCGGGCTGGTCTCCCACCCGTGGCACCTGCCCCGCGTCCGGATGCTCGCCGCGCGCGTGCTCGGCCTGTCCGGTCCGGCGCTGGCCGACGTGCCGGTGACCGCGCCCGACCCGGTGCCCGTCCGGCGGGAGCGGGCCGCCCGGGCGTTCAGCCGGATCGGCTTCCTCGGTGTGCGTACCCCGGAGGCGTCGCTGCGCCGCGAGCGCGCGCTGACCCGCGCGGCCGAGCGGATCGGACGCCTCACGCCCCGGCGGTGATTCACCGCCGCGCGCCCGGGGTACGAGCGTCCTCGATCGACCCGGCGGGCCTTGCCGGCGGGCGAGTCCACCCGGGAGGTTCCGTGATCGTGCTCGTGCCCGTGTACCGACCGGGTGACCGGCTGCCGCCGCTGGTCGGCGACCTGCGGGGCGCCCTGCCCGGGGCGGACGTGCTCGTCGTCGACGACGGCAGCGGCCCGGCCGCCGCCGGAGTGCTGGACGCGGCCCGCGCCCGGGGCGCGACCGTGCTGCGCCGCCGGGTCAACCGGGGCAAGGGCGTGGTGCTGCGCACCGGCTTCCGGTACGCCTCGACGCACCACCCGGGACGCGACGTGGTCTGTGTGGACGCCGACGGCCAGCACGGTGTGCCCGACGTGTGCGCCGTGGCGGACCGGATGCGCGCCACCGGAGCGCCGACGCTCGGCGTCCGCGAGTTCGACGGTGAGGTCCCGGCGCGCAGCCGGTTCGGCAACGCGGCGACCCGGGTGGCGTTCCGCCTGGCGACCGGCCGGGACGTGCGCGACACCCAGACCGGGCTGCGCGCCTACCCGGCCGCGCTGCTCGGCTGGCTCACCACGATCCCCGGTGACCGCTTCGAGTACGAGATGACGGCGCTGCTGCGGCTGGTCCGCGCCGGGCTGCCGGTCGAGCAGGTGGAGATCGCCACCCGCTACCACGGCGACAACTCGGGTTCGCACTTCTCCGCGCTCGCCGACTCGGTACGGATCTACCGGCCGCTGGCCGCCTCCGCGCTCGCCCGCCTGGCCGGGCGCGCCGAGGTGGACGACGTGCCCGCCGCCACCGTCACGCCGTCGCGCCCCACACCTGCGTCTCGAACTTGCTGAGCCGGTCGCGCGGCGACGGCGGCCTCAGCCCTGCCGGGCCTTCTGCCGCCGGTCGGACTTGTTGAGGACGAACAGCTTGCCCCGGCGCCGGACCACTATCGAGTCGGCCTTGCGCTTGAGCGCGCGCAGGGAGCTTCGGACCTTCATATCCGCTCCTTCGGTTCCCGCCGGTGTCCGTCCGGCACGGGTACCCGCCGCCGGTGCGGTCATGCCCGGCCGCGCCCGCCCCGGTCGGGGCGGGCGCGGCCGGGACGCCGGCGCGACCCGCTCAGGAGGTGGTGCAGGTGCTGCCGTTGAGCGTGAACGAGGCGGGACTGCCGGTGTTGCCGGTGTGGGTGGCCTGGAAGCCGATGTCCACCGAGCCGCCCGGCGGGATCGACGCGTTGTAGGACACGTTGCGGGCGGTCACCGCGCCGCTGGACGGGCTGTACGTCGCGTTCCAGCCGCCGGTGATCGTCTGACCACCGGGCAGCGTGAACGCGAGGCTCCAGCCGTTGATGGCCGTGGTGGACGTGTTGGTGATCGTCACCGCCGTGGTCAGGCCGTTGTTCCAGGCGTTCACCACGTACCCGACCCGGCAGGCCCCCGACGGCGGCGGCGTGGTCGGCGGCGCCGTGGTGGGCGGGGGCGTGGTGGGCGGCGGCGTGGTGGGCGGCGCGGTGGTCGGCGGGGGCGTGGTCGGCGGCGCGGTGGTCGGCGGCGGCGTGGACGAGTCCAGGCCGAAGAAGCGGATGACCTGCGCCGCGTCGACCGGCAGGTTGTGCGTGACGCCCTGCATGCTGATCGCCTCGACGGTCGCGGTGCCGCCGGTGCCGCCGTAGCGGGTGCGGGTGTAGCCGGGCTGCGGACTGTCCGTGTACGCGGGCGTCTGGCTCAGCCCGTTCACGTTCGTCCACTGGTCGATCTGCTCGCCGAAGTTCGGGTAGCGCAGCGTCTCGTCGTTGGTGCCGTGCCAGATCTGCATCCGCGGACGCGGACCGGTGTAGCCGGGGTAGGCGTTGCGTACCAGGTCACCCCACTGCTGCGGGGTCTTCAGCACCTGGCCGTTGGCGCACTCGCTGTTCCACTCGGAGCCGTTGGTGGTGGCGAAGCATCCGAACGGCACACCGGCGAAGGCGGCACCGGCGCGGAACACGTCCGGGTAGTCGCCGAGCAGCACGTTCGTCATCATCGCGCCGGACGAGGTGCCGGTGACGAAGATCCGCTGCGACTCCACCGGGTAGCGCTGCCGTACGTAGTCCACCATCGACTTGATGCCCACCGGGTCGCTGCCGCCGTCGCGGCGCAGCGCCTGGGGCGAGGAGACGTCGAAGCACTTGCTGCTGCGGGTCACCGACGGGTAGACCACGATGTAGCCGTACCGGTCGGCGAGCGACGCGAACTGGGTGCCGGAGTACATGGCCGGACCGCTGCCGGTGCAGTAGTGGTTGACCACGAGCAGCCCGGGCCGGGCCGCCACGGTGTCCGGGACGTACAGGTACATGCGCAGGTTGCTCGGGTTGGCGCCGAAGTTCGTCACCTCGGTCAGCGCGGCGGCCGAGGCCGGCCCGGGGACGGCGAGCGCCGCTGCGACGGCGAGCCCGGCGGCGGCCAGCGCCGCGCCGAGCAGCCGGAGTCTGCTCATTCTGGACAGCATGCTGTTCTCCTCGGTGGTGGGAACGCCGCACGGGGCGGCGTCCTCGCCGGCGAGGCGCCTGCGACGGGCGGCCCGGACCCTCGGAGACGAGATAGACAGTCGCGGATCGATGCGACTCGAATCGGAGTCTAGGCTCCGCCCGGCGGGCCGACAACCACCGCGGCCACCCGGCGGGCGCGGTCCGCGTGGGTGAGCACGTCCACGCTGTCCACGTACTGGTCCACCGCACCCACCGGCGGCCGGTCGCGCAGTTCCGGGTCGGTGATCGCGGCGCGCAGCGCCTCGACGAACCGGCCCGCGTGCAGCACCAGGAACGGCCGGCCGTGGAACGGCCGCGCGGCCGGATCCACCGGCGCCGCCAGCGTCGCGCCGTTCGTCCAGCCGGCGACCGTCTCCAGCGCCCGGACCAGGCCGGGCTGCCGGGCCGGCCAGTCGCCCGGGCCGAGCGCGGCGGCGAGTCCGTCCACCACCGGCGCCGCGCCCGGCAGCGCCGCGAACACCGTGCCGAGCCATTTCGCGTACGGGGGCCAGCGCCGGTGCAGCAGCAGGCCGAGGCGCATCAGATCCCGGGCCAGCCCGGCGACCACGACCCGGCTGCCCAGATCGTCGCCGACCTCGGCGCACCGGCCGGCCAGGTGCTCGGCCTGCGCGACCCGCTGCCATCCGGCGGCCAGCACGTGCCGCCACACGTCGTCCGGATACCAGGCGAGCCGGGCGCGAACGGCGGTGAGCGCGCCGTCGAGCCCGTCGTGGAACACCGCTCCCCCGGTCAGCTCGGCGAGCCGCTGCGTCGGCGTCGCCAGCCAGTCCGCCGTCGTCAGTCCGGCGCGCGGGTCGGCGCCGAGCCGCTCCCGCAGCCACCCGCCCAGCTCGTCCACCGGAACGCCGTGCCGGTCGCCGTCGGCGCGGGCCGTGCCGAGCCGCGCCTCCGGCCCGCTCGCGTAGCGGGTCGGCCAGCCGAGGAACCGCGCCGGCAACTCGGCGTCCAGCGCCGCCCGTACCGGCGCCACGTCGTGCGCGCTGCCCACGAAGACCTGGGTACGCGGGCCCCAGTCGTGGTCGGTGGAGCGGGGCGTGTCGAGGCCGAGCAGCTCGGAGCCGCCGTCGAGCAGACCGGCGGAGTACGGCAGGCCGGGCAGCCGCCGCGCCAGCAGCGGACCCACCACCTCGTCGTGGAACCGGCGGGCCAGGGTCAGGCCGGGTACGAAGCTCACCCCGCCAGTCTGCTCATGCCATGCCCCGTGCGCCCCCAGGTTTTCCGGTCCGGCGGTCGCCTCCCCCATCCCGTCACAGGGCTGTGGAAGGCTTGTCGCCGTGGCACACCGACAGCCGATCCTTCTGATCGACTCCCCCAGCCTCTACTTCCGCGCCTACTTCGGGATCCCCGAGTCGGCCGCGAAGACCGGCGACGGCCAGCCCGTCAACGCCGTTCGCGGCTTCCTCGACATGCTCGCTCAGCTCGTGCGCACCCGCCGGCCCGACCGGATGATCTGCGCGCTCGACCACGACTGGCGGCCGGCGTGGCGGGTGGAGCTGCTGCCGTCGTACAAGGCGCACCGGGTCGCACCCGAGGGCGGCGAGGTCGTGCCGGACACGCTGTCACCGCAGGTGCCGATGATCCTGGAGGTGCTGGACGCGCTCGGCATCCCCGCTGTGGGCGCCGACGGCTACGAGGCCGACGACGTGCTCGGCACGCTCGCGGTGACCCAGCCGGGCCCGGTCGAGGTGGTCTCCGGCGACCGCGACCTGTTCCAGCTCGTCGACGACGCGCACCCGGTGCGTCTGCTCTACGTCGGCCGGGGCGTGGCCAAGCTGGACGACTGCGACGACGCGGCGGTCCGCACCCGTTACGGCGTGCCCGCCGACCGGTACGCCGACTTCGCGGCGCTGCGCGGCGACCCCAGCGACGGGTTGCCCGGCGTCGCCGGTGTCGGCGAGAAGACGGCCGCGCGGCTGATCGACCGCTACGGCGGGCTGGACGGCATCCTGGCCGCGCTCGACGACCCCCGTTCCGGTTTCGCGCCGGGGCTGCGGGCCAAGCTCGACGCCGCCCGCGACTACCTGGCCGTGGCGCCGAAGGTGGTCCGGGTCGCCACCGACGTGCCGCTGCCCCAGCTGGACCCGGCACTGCCGACGTCCCCCGCCGACCCGGACCGGCTGCTGGAGCTGGCGCAGCGCTGGAACCTGGCCGGCTCGTGCCGCCGCCTCGTCGACGCTCTGACCGGCGACCGATCGTGATCAGTTGATCACTAGGGGCGGTCTGTGCTCCGGCGGGTCGGGAACTGAGCGCCGGGCTGCGCCAGTGTCGAGCGGGCGCGCAGGCCGACCGGGTCGGGCGCGGGCTCGGCGGCCACGGTCTGCGGCCCCTCGTCGAGACGCGCGCTGACGTACGCGGCCCCGGCCCGGTCGTCGTCCGACGGCGCGGCGAGCAACGCGTAGACGAGCCCGACCACACCGAAGACCACCGCCAGCACGATCGGCACCAGCAGTCCGCTCACCTCGGTGCCGGAGGCCGGTCCGCGGCTCTCGTGCAGGTGCACCGACAGCGCGCTCATGCCGGTGAAGTGCATGCCGTTCACCGCGATGCCCATGACCAGTGCCGAGGCGGCGATGGCGAGCCCCCGCCGGACGGTCATCGCCAGCCAGAGCGCGACGGTGGCGGCCACGATCGCGATGACCACCGACAGCGTCACCCGCAGCGGGTCGTAGCCGAACGAGCCGTCCAGGCGCATCGCGGCCATGCCGGTGTAGTGCATGGCGGCCACCCCGGCGCCGGTGAAGAACCCGCCGGCGAGCAGCCGGGGCGCGGCCAGCCGGCCGGTGCCCACGATCGCCAGCCCGATGCCGACCGCCGCCACCGCGATCGCCGTGCTGGCGGCCGTCAGCGGCACGTCGTAGCGGATCCGGGTGCCGCCGACGGCGAAGCCGAGCATCGCCATGAAGTGCATGGCCCAGATCGCCGTGCCGCCGAGCGCCCAGGCGGCCAGCAGGCCCCACCAGGCGCGCTGGCCGGCGCTGGTGGCGGTCCGGATCCGCCCGGCGCAGACCAGGCCGAGCGCCGAGCCGAGCACCGACAACGCGTAGCTGAGCGCGGGTGTGATCCACCCGTACTCGAAGTGATTGATCTCGCCCACGACGCCCTTCCCTCACCCTCGGCTCAGCGCGACCCACGGCGCCCGGGGCAATGATGGGATAGGCCCTGACCAGGGCGTGCATCGGCCCCCCGACAATTCGCGGGGTGGCAGCACCGTGACGCAGCGGTGCGTCGATTCCCGGCGACCGGTGACCGAAAGTGACCCTATGCGGAGGCGTGGTAGGCCAGCACGCCCCGGTTGACCGCCGCGATCGCCTGCCGGGCGGTACCGCGCAGCTCGGCCGAGGCGCCACCCGAGTCGGCGACCTGGCCGAGCAGGTCGACCACCTGGCGCGCCCAGCGGACGAAGTCGCCCGCCGGCATCTCCCCGTCGATCTGGTGGCCGCTCGCAAGCACCTTCGCCAGCGCCTCGCCGCGCGCCCACCGGTAGATCGGCCAGGCGAAGCCGAGATCCGGCTCCCTTGTCACGGCCAGGCCGCGTGCCGCCTCGTCCGCCTCGATGTCGCCCCACAGCTTGAGCGTCTCGTCGACCGCGTCGGCCACCGCGCCGCGCGGCAGCGACGCCCGCTCGTCGACGTCCCGCCGGGCCTCGAAGACCACCACCGACACGGCGGCGGCCAGTTCGGCCGGGGACAGGCCGTCCCACACCCGGCGGCGCAGGCACTCGGCCACCAGCAGGTCGGCCTCGGTCCAGATCCGGGCCAGCATCCGCCCGGCGTCGGTGACCTCGCCGTCGGCGGCCAGGTAGCCGCGCGCGGTCAGCAACGCCACGATCCGGTCGAAGGTACGGGCCAGCGATCCGGTCCGCCCGGACACCCGCTCACGCAGCTCCTCGGTGTCGCGTTCCAGCCGGCGCCGCCGCTCCGCCCAGCGGGCGTGCTCTTCCCGGTCCGGGCAGGCGTGACACGGGTGGGCGCGCAGCTCGACGCGGAGCTGGCTGAGCCGGTGGTCCTCCCCCGCCGCCTGCCGGGACCGGCCGCCCCGCCGACCGCCGTGCCGGTCCAGGCCGGTGCCGCTGACCGCGGCGGCCAGGTCTCGCCGGGCCGCGGGCGAACGGTGGTTGAAGTGCTTCGGCACCCGGATCCGGGTGAGCACCTCGGCCGGGGTGGTGAAGTCACCGGGGGTGACCCGCCCGGCCCAGCGGTCCTGGGTGAGGACCAGCGGCCGGGGCTCGCCGAACCCGCCGGTGGCCGGGTCCAGCACCACCGCCAGTCCGGCCCGCCGCCCGGACGGCACCCGGATCACGTCACCGACCCGCAGCCGCTCCAGCGAGGCGACCGCCGCCGCCTTGCGCTGGGTCTGCCCCTGCCGGGCGATGGTGCGTTCCCGGTCGGCGATCGCCACCCGCAGCGCGAAGTACTCGTCGAAGTCGCCGTGGTGGCAGGCGGCCTCCGCGCCGTACGCCTCGATCGTCTCGGTGTTGCGCTGCACCTGCCGGGCCAGGCCGACCACCGACCGGTCGGCCTGGAACTGCGCGAACGAGGACTCCAGCAGTTCCCGGGCCGGTGCCGCGCCGACGCTGCCGACCAGGTTGACGGCCATGTTGTACGAGGGCCGGAAGCTGGAACGCAGCGGGTAGGTGCGGGTGGAGGCGAGCCCGGCCACGTGCCGGGGGTCGGTCTCCGGCGACCAGACCACCACCGCGTGGCCCTCCACGTCGATGCCCCGGCGGCCCGCCCGGCCGGTGAGCTGGGTGTACTCGCCGGGGGTGAGGTCGACGTGGGCCTCGCCGTTGAACTTCACCAGGCGTTCCAGCACCACGCAGCGGGCCGGCATGTTGATGCCCAGCGCGAGCGTCTCGGTGGCGAAGACGGCCTTGACCAGCCCGCGGACGAACAGCTCCTCGACGACCTCCTTGAAGGCGGGGAGCATGCCGGCGTGGTGGGCGGCCAGGCCGCGCTCCAGGCCGTCGAGCCACTCCCAGTAGCCGAGCACCGACAGGTCCTCGCCGGGGATGGCGGTGACCCGGGACTCCACCACCCGGCGGATCTCGGCGCGTTCGTCCGGGGAGGTCAGGCGCAGCCCGGCGGCGAGGCACTGCTGCACGGCGGCGTCGCAGCCGGCCCGGCTGAAGATGAACAGGATGGCCGGGAGCAGCCCTTCCCGGTCGAGCCGGTCGACGATGTCCGGGCGCATCGGGCCGCGCCAGCGGGGGCCGCGACGGCCACCGCCGGGGCCGGCGCTGCGGCCCTCGCCCAGCTCCAGCCGGCGCATCGTGTCCCGGGTGTAGCGCAGCAGCTCCGGGTGCACGTCGTGCTTGCGGGCCGCGTCGGCGTCGTGGAACAGGTCGAACATCCGCTTGCCGACGAGCATGTGCTGCCACAGCGGCACCGGACGGTGCTCGGAGACCACCACGGCGGTCTCGCCGCGCACGGTGACCAGCCAGTCCGCGAACTCCTCGGCGTTGGAGACGGTGGCCGACAGCGACACGAGCGTGACCGACTCGGGCAGGTGGATGATCACCTCTTCCCAGACCCCGCCGCGGAACCGGTCGGCCAGGTAGTGGACCTCGTCCATCACCACGTACGCCAGGCCCTCCAGGGTGGCCGAGCCGGCGTAGAGCATGTTGCGCAGCACCTCGGTGGTCATCACCACCACCGGCGCGTCGCCGTTTATCGCGTTGTCGCCGGTGAGCAGGCCGACCTGCTCGGCGCCGTAGCGGTCCACCAGGTCGTGGTACTTCTGGTTGGACAGCGCCTTGATCGGCGTGGTGTAGAAGCACTTGCGCCGGGTCGCGGGCGCGTCGCCGCCGGGCCGGCCGCGCAGCGCCAGGTGCACCGCGAACTCACCCACCACGGTCTTGCCGGCGCCGGTGGGAGCGCAGACCAGCACGCCGCTGCCCCGCTCCAGCGCCTCGCACGCCTCGCGCTGGAAGTCGTCGAGATCGAACCCGAGATCCAGCGAGAATTCGTCCAGGGCCGGGAAGGCGGAGGCCTGCGCGGCCCGGCGGCGCGCCGCGGCGTACCGCTCGGCGGGGCTCGACATGGATCCAAGATTAATCGGTGCTGCCGAGGAGTACCGGTCAAGGCCATCCGGCAGGACGGTCGGAGCGGTCGGTAGGGTGCACGACGTGCCGGACCGTACCGAACTGCCCCACGTCTCGAGCGGCGCCGACGACGCCGTCCGCCCGGGCCCGTCCCGCCGGCCCGTGGAGGCGGTGCTCTTCGACTTCCACGGCACCCTCGCCCAGGTGGAGGAGCCGCTGGCCTGGGTGCTCGCCGCCGCGGCCGCCTGCGGCGTCGAACTGGACCGGATCCGGGCCACCTCGCTGGCCGACCGGCTGCTCACCGCCGGGCGTGCCGGTGGCCCGCTACCGGCGCGGGTGCCGCCCCGGCTGGCCGAGCTGTGGGCCGACCGGGATCTCTACCCGCACGCGCACCGGGGCGCGTACACCGGGCTGGCGGAGACCGTGGACACCGGCATCGACGGGTTCGCCGACGCGCTCTACGAGCGGGTGCTGGTCCCCGAGGGCTGGGTGCCGTACCCGGACACCGCCCCGGTGCTCGGTGCGCTGCGGTCGGCCGGGGTGAAGGTGGCGGTGGTCAGCAACATCGGTTTCGACCTGCGGCCGCTGTTCGCCGCCTGGGGCCTCGACGCGTTCGTCGACGCGTACGCGCTGTCGTACGAGGTGGGGCGCTGCAAGCCGGACCCGGGCATCTTCCTGCGGGCCTGCGGGATGCTCGGCGTCGACCCGGAGCGCACGCTCATGGTGGGCGACACGCCGGCCGACGCGGGCGCGGTGGCCGCAGGGTGCGGGGTGCTGGTGCTGCCCTGCGCCGACGCGGGCCGCCCGAACGGGCTCGGCGCGGTGCTCGACCTGGCCGGGGCCGCCTGAGCACACCCCAGCGGCGCGAACGCGTCGCGGCGCACCGGATACCGTCAGGGGCATGACCGGTGTCCACCCCTTGCCGCCGCGTGCGCCGGGACGGCTCGGCGGGGTCGCGCTGGTCCTCGGCGGGGCGCTGTCGGTGCAGTTCGGCTCCGCGCTGGCCGCACTGCTGTTCCCGCGTACCGGGGTGGCCGGGGCGGTGACGTTGCGGCTGACCATCGGCGCGCTGCTGATGCTCGTGGTGTGCCGCCCCCGGGTACGCGGGTACGGACGGCGCGACTGGGCGGCGGTGCTGGCGTTCGGGCTGGCCCTGGCCGGCATGAACTCGATCTTCTACCAGGCGATCGAGCGGATCCCGCTCGGCCCGGCCGTCACCCTGGAGGTGCTCGGGCCGCTGGCGCTGTCGGTGATCGCCGCCCGCCGGGTGGCCGCCTGGTGCTGGGCCGCGCTGGCACTGGCCGGTGTGGTCCTGCTCGGCCAGGGCGGGTTCGACCGGCTCGACCCGGCCGGCGCCGCGCTGGCGCTGACGGCGGGCGCCATGTGGGCCGCGTACATCGTCTGCTCGGCGCGGATCGGCGCGCGGTTCCCCGGCGCGGACGGGCTGGCCCTCGCGCTGACCGTCGCGGCGCTGCTGACGCTGCCGTTCGGGCTTGCGGACGGCGGCGGCCGGCTGGCCGACCCGATGGTGCTGGGGCTCGGTACCGGGCTGGCGCTGCTCGCCTCGGTGCTGCCGTACAGCCTGGAGCTGGCCGCGTTGCGGCGGCTGCCGACCGCGACGTTCGCGGTGATGATGAGTCTCGGTCCGGCGATCGCCGCGGTGGCCGGTTGGCTGGTGCTCGGCCAGGCGCTGCGCCCGGTCGAGGTGCTCGCCATCGCGCTCGTGGTCGCCGCGAGCGCGGGCGCGGTCCGCGCCGCCGCGCCGCCGCCCTCGCCCGCGCCGCCTTCTCCGGCGCCGCCGGCCGTTCCCGGCCCGCCGTCTGCGGCGGACCCGGCGGGGGTCAGCGCAGCAGCCGCAGCGCCGCCGGCGCGGCGGTGACTGTCACCGGCAGGTCGAGGGAACGTTCCCCGTCGGCGTACGTGGTGATGCCCTCGGCGGCCAGCTCCACCGTCCGCGCCCGGTAGACGCGCGCCAGCGGGTGCGTGACGTGGGTGCCCCGGTAGATCTGCGGCTTGACCCGCATCAGCGTGCGCCTGTCGAACCGGCCGCCCACCACCACGTCCAGCAGGCCGTCGTGCGGGTCGGCGTCCGGACAGATCCGCATGCCGCCGCCGTAGCTGGCCGTGTTCCCCACCGCCACGAGCACCGCGTCGACCTCCTGCGCCACCCCGTCGAGCACCAGCCGGTAGCGGCGCGGCCGCAGCCGGGCCAGCTCCACCACGATCGCCATGTCGTACCGGCGCGGGCCGCGCGGCCAGCGCATCCGGTTGGCGCGTTCGTTGACGATCGCGTCGAAGCCGGCCGCGAGCACCGCGCCGAACCAGCGGTCGGCCTCGCCGGGCCGGGACAGCCGCGCCAGGTCCACCGGCCGGGAGCGGCCGGCGGCGAGCGCCGCGGTGATCACCTCGACGGCGGCCGTCGGGTCGGCCGGGAAGCCGGTGTCCACCGCGAAGTCGTTGCCGGTGCCCGCCGGGACCGGCCCGAACGGCACATCGGTGCCGGCGACCGCCTGCAACGCGCGGTGCATGGTGCCGTCGCCGCCCACCGCGACGAGCGCCCCGGCGCCGCCGGCGACCGCGGCGTGGCACGCCACCTCCGCCTCCTCGGGGGTACGCGCGCGCAGCAACTCGACCGGGCGGCCCGCTGCGGCGAGGCGCCCCAGGATCCCGGGCAGCAGGCCGCGGTGCCGCCCCCGGCCCGCTGTCCGGTTGGCGAGCACGGCGACGGGGCCGGGCGGGACATGATCGTGCGCGGTCACGGCGAGCACCGTACGGCACAGCTCGCGCCGCCCACCAGAGCCAGGTCACACGGCGGGTGGGCGGTACACGCCGACGGCGCCCGGCAGGGGGTGCCGGGCGCCGTGGCGGGGGTGGTTCAGGGCAGGTCGATCGGGCGCAGCACCCGGTCCACCGCGTGCGCGATCTGCTTGTTGCCCTTGTTGATGTCGTACCGCACCACCTTCGCGTTGCGGTCGCTGGTGTCGGCGTCGACCAGGCGCACCTCGCGGCCGTACCAGCAGCGCTTCACGTCCACCTCGACGGTGGCGCCGAGCGCGGTGGTCAGGTCCGCGCCGTCGGCCTTCAGCGCCGCCTTCCGGTCGATCGTCGCGCCGGGCACGACGTGGTAGAGCAGGACGTCCTCCACGGTGTCCACGCCCAGGCCGGCGACCGCGTCGAACGCGGCCTTCTCACCGGGCAGCTTCTTCGCGGCGGTGATGTCCCGCACCAGCTCGCGGAACGCGTAGTCGTTCGGCACGAACGCGGTCAGCGCGACGGTGCCGTCGGTGAGCACCTTCACCGGCGAGTCCGGCTTGGCCTGCAGCACCGTCAGGACCGCCTTGGTGAGGACGTCGAAGTCCCGCGAGTTGCGGTCGAAGCCGCTCTTGTCGGCGGTGAGCACGGCGGCCAGCGACCGCGTACCCGGCTGCTTGGCGCCGGCCTGGGCGGGCACGGCGACGGCGGTGGTGGCCACCGCCGCCGCGGTGGCGCCCACGGCCAGCCGGGCGGCGAGACGAGCGATGTTCATCGGGGAGCCTTTCGTCGAAGCGACCAGGTCCGTGACTGTCGTCACGACCATTGCTTCGCCCCGACCCTCCCCGGTGGATGCACCCGGATCGACGGTTTTCGCGGCCGCCTCAGCGCACCACCAGCCGCTTGCTCACCGACTGCACGCCGTCGCCCTTGACCTTCAGCGACCAGTCCCCCGCCGCGCCCAGTGTCACCACCGTCTCGGCCGTGCCGTTGGCCTCGGCCTTCATCTCGGCGACCCGCTTGCCGTCGGGGTTGAGCACGTACAGCGTCCGGGCCCCGGCGGTCTTGTTCGTCACCTTGAACGCGAGCTTCTCGCCGGGCTCCGCGATCAGGGCGTCCACACCGGTCATCGCGTCGTCCGTCAGCTCGATCGTCACCGACCGGTCGTAGGCCACCTCGGCCGCGGCGCTGGCCAGGTTGCCGTCGTCGGACACGATGATCTTCGTGCGCACGCCGTCGCCCTGCCGGCCGGGCTTGCAGGCCACCTCGTACGTGCCGGTCTGCAGCGACGCGCGCAGGTCGCCGGTGCGGCCCGCCGGCACGTCCGCGACCTCGGCGATCACCTTGGTGAAGGCGTCGCCCTCCCGGCCGTAGACGTATACCCCGGTGGCCTGCTGGCCCCGGTTGGTCACGGTGAAGGTGACGGTGCCGGGGGTGAACAGCGTGGTGGTGACCTCGCAACTGGTGTCGGTGGCGGTCACCGGCACCTGCTGGCCTTTCGGCGCGGGCTCGTCGTCACCGCAGGCGGTGAGCGCGGTGGCCGCGCAGAGGACGGTCAGGACGGCGGCGGTACGGCTCTTCATCGGGTTCTCCGGAGCGCAGGTCAGACGGGCTGACCGGAACGGGGCGCCGACGCACCCCGGCACACCGCCCGGGGGGCTCGGCGGAGTCAGCAGAGTCTAAGCGGGTACGGCGTCCCGGCAAGGCCCGAGGGCGACCGAAGTCCGGCCCCGGCCGGCGGTGGTCCGCGCGCGGGGCATGATGGCGGCATGCGGCTGGTCTCCCTGCTCCCCTCCGCCACCGAGATCGTGTACGCGCTCGGCCTCGGTGACGACCTGGTCGGCGTCACATTCGAGTGCGAGGTGCCCGCGTCGTACCGGTCGGGCACCACTGTGGTCGTCGGCGGCCGGGACACCCGGGGCATGAGTCCCGGCGACATCGACGCGTACGTCCGGGCGCAAGTGGCGGCCGGTGCCGACCTCTACACGCTGCACTCCGGTGCGCTGGCCGGGCTGGACCCGGACCTGATCCTCACCCAGGACCTGTGCCGCGTCTGCGCGCTGCCCTCGGGCCGGGTCGCCGACGCCGTGGAGCACCTGGGGTGCCGGGCGGACGTGCTGTCGCTGGACCCGTACACCCTGGACGACGTGCTGGAGTCGATCCGCGCGGTCGGCGCGGCGGCCCGGGTGCCGGACCGCGCGGAGGCCCTCGTCGACGGCCTGCGGGCCCGGCTCGCGGCGGTCCGCGCGGCGGTGGCGGGCCGGCCCCGGCCACGGGTCGCGGTGGTCGAATGGGTCGACCCGCCGTTCGGCGCCGGGCACTGGATCCCCGACCTGGTCGACGTCGCCGGCGGCGAGCCGGTCGCCACCCATCGCGGCGCCCGGTCCGTGCCGACAACCTGGGCGGCGCTGCGGGCCGCCCGTCCGGAGGTGGTGCTGGTGGCGCCGTGCGGGTTCCGTCTCGACGGCGCGGCCGAGCAGGCCGCCGCGGTGGCCGGGCAGTTCCCGGACGCGCAGGTGTGGGCGCTGGACGCGGACGGGCTGATCGTGCGCGCCGGCCCCCGCCTGGTCGACGGCGCCGAGACCGTAGCCGCCATCCTGCACCCCGACACCGTCCCCCCACCCCACCCCACAGCAGCCCGCCGCCTCACCTGACCCGCCCCGCCCCGCCGATCTTGCAGTTTCGGCCCAGACAAAGGGTGTATATCGGGCACTGGGCGGGCACAAAGTCCAAGATCGACGTGGGATGGGGTGGGGCGTGCCGGGAAGGCTCGGAGGGGCTGCCGTGGGAACGCGGACGCCGTCCCCGTGAGGTGGGGACGGCGTCCGGCGGTGAGCGAGGCCGGTCAGGTCATGTCGTCGTAGCGGCGCTCGATCGGCTTGGGGGCGACGATCGGCTCGGGTGCGCCGATCGGCTCGGACGCCTCGATCCGGCCACCGGTGGGCACCGGCTCGTCCGACAGGTCCAGCGGTGACACCTCGTCGTCGGCGATGCCGGCGTAGGCCTCACGGCCACGGCCGCGCCGCCTGTCGTTGAGGAACGCCACCCCCACCGCGGCGAAGTAGAGCGCGCAGAGGCATATCGCCAGCGCGGTCATGCCGAACGGGTCGGGTGTCGGCGTGACCACCGCGGCGAACGCGAAGAACACGAACACCGCCACCCGCCACCAGCTCAGCAGCCGCTTCGCGCTGGCCAGGCCGACGAAGTTGAGCATCAGCACGATCAGCGGGAACTCGAACGCCACCCCGAACAGCAGGATCAGGTTCGTGACGAACGATATGTAGCGGGTCACCTCGAGGTTGGTCGCGATGTCGTCGCCGGAGACGTCGAGCAGGAACTCGAGCCCCTTGGTGGTGACGAAGAACGCCAGCACCGCGCCGGCCGCGAACAGCGGGGCCGCCAGGGCGGTGAAGACGTACGCGTACCGCCGCTCGTGCCGGTGCAGGCCGGGCGCGATGAACGCCCAGAGCTGGTAGAGCCAGATCGGCGCGGCGATGATCAGGCCCACCCAGAGGCCGATCTTGAGGTTCAGCAGGAAGACGTCGGCGACGCCGAGCTGCACGAACTTGCACTTGCCGGTCGCCGGGTCGAACGACTGCGGCAGGTCGCAGTAGGGCTTCGACAGCAACACCCGGACCGGCTCGGCCAGCCAGATGCCGAAGCCGAAGCCGACCAGGATCGCCAGCGACGCCCGGAACAGCCGGTTACGCAGCTCACGGATGTGCTCGATGAGCGTCATCGAGCCGTCGGCGGCCCGCGCGAAGTTGCTCGGGCCGCGCTTCTTCAACCCGAAGGCCACGGTGTTTGAGGCCCTCTCGGATCAGTTCTCGCGGACGCGCTGCACCGGGTCGGCCGGCGGGGCCACGGGCTGCTGCGGCTGCGGCGCGTACGGCTGCTGCGTGTACTGCTGCTGGGCGTACGGCTGCCCCTGCACGGGCTGCTGCGGCTGAAGCGGCTGGTAGCCGGCCTGCGCGTCGGCCTTCTCGGCGAGATCGCGGTCGTCGTCGTGCAGGCTCTTGGTCTCAGCCTTGATGATCCGCAGCGAGCGGCCCAGCGAGCGGGCCGCGTCGGGGAGCCGCTTCGCGCCGAACAGCAGGATCAGCACGACCACGAGTACGGCGATGTGCCACGGCTTGAGGGCACCCATGGGAAGCTCCAGTCGCTCTGTGTCGGTGAGGGGTGGGTCGTCGCCCATCGTACGTGTGTCGCAGCGGCTTGCCACCCCCGCGGGCCTGCCGGTGCGGGCCCGATCGGTGAAGTTTCGACCAACCCGAAGTGTCCCGTCAACCGTCCAGGTCCGCGCATTCCTGCGCGTAACCACCCGGGAACGCGCAGACGACGCTCACCGGGCCGACAGCCGTCGATCAGTCGCCCCGCTTGGCCTTGATCAACGTGATCCGCTCCTGCGCGAGCGCCGCCCGCTCCTGGAGCGACTCGGCCCGCGCCTGCAACTGCTCGGCGGCCGACCGCAGCGACTCCGCCTCGCCCGCCCGGCGCTGCAACGCCAGCGCGGAACGGCGCAGCCCGGGCAGGCGGCTCACCACCGGACGGATCGCCAGGGCCAGTACGACCAGCGCGAACACCACGACCCCGAGCACGATCCACTTCACCACGGCGGTCAGCCTATCGGGTGACGCCGGCGGCCGCCGGGTCGGCGCTGCCGGCCGGGGTGGCGTACGCGTCGAGCGCGGCCACGGCCTGGGCGCGTACCTGCTCGGCCAGCTCGGCCGGCGCCACCACGGTCACCTCCGGGCCGAGCCCGAGCACGAACCGCCGGGCCCACCCGAGGTCGGTGACGCGCAGCGACACCAGCCACTGCTCGCCGTCGGCCTCGACCCGCTCGCACGGATAGTATTCGGTGATCCACCGCTCGCCCCGGCCGATCCGCAGCGTGATCAGCGGCAGGTCGGCCGACGGGCGGAACACCCCGTCGCTCAGATCGTGCGGGCGGGCCTGCGGCGGCACGACCGCCTGCTCCGGCAGCTCGGTCACCGCGTCGATCCGGTCGGCCCGGAACAGCCGCACCGCCTCGGCGCGGCGGCACCACGCCTCCACGTACGCCCGGCCGCCGACCATCAGCATCCGCAGCGGGTCGATCGTGCGTTCGGTGGTCTCGTCCCGCGCCGCCGTGTAGTAGGTGATCCGCAGCGCCCGACCGCGCTCGACGGCGGCGCGCAGCTCGCGTACCCGGGCGCTGTCACCGGGCAGACGGACCTCGACCGGCGCTCCGGCCAGGTCACCGGCGGCGTTCTCGATCTTGGCGAGCGCCCGCTCGACCGCCTCCCGGTTCGCCACGCCCGGCGTCTCGGCGATCATCCGCAACGCCACCACCAGGGCCAGGGCCTCGTCCGGGGTGAGGCGCAGCGGACGGTCGATGCCCGCGTCGTAGGTGATGGTCACCCGGTCGCCGTCGAACGCCATGTCGATCAGGTCGCCGGGGCCGTAGCCGGGCAGCCCGCACACCCAGAGCAGTTCCAGGTCCTCCCGGAGCTGCTTCTCGGTCACCCCGAGGTCGTGCGCCGCCTCGGCGATCTCGATGCCGGGGCGGGCCAGCAGGTAGGGCACCAGGTTGAGCAGCCGGGCCAGCCGGTCGGCGGAGGCACGGCCCGCGCGGGCCGCCGGGCGGGTCACCGGGCACCCCCGGTCACTGCCAGCTCGTCGTGGCGGGCGGCGACCTCCTTGAGCCGCTGGATGACCGCCTCCCGTACCTCCGGTGGCTCCAGCACGCGCACGTCCGGGCCGTACCCGACGATCTGGCCGGCCAGGTAGTCGGCGTCGGCGTACGGCAGCACCAGCCGGTCGCCGTCCGGACCGGCCTGGCACTCCACCGCCCAGCGGCGCAGCCCGGCGGCCCGGCCCGGCGTGGCCAGCACGGTGGCCCGGCCGGTGCGCTCCACCGGCCCGGACCAGCGGGCCACGTGGCTGATCAGGTCGACACCGGCGGGCGGCTCGTAGGCGCCCGGCTCACCTGTCGCCCGCACCGTGCCCACCACCCGGGACAGCCGGAAACAGCGGGTCGCCGCGCGGTCCAGGTCGTGGCCGACGACGTACCACCGGCCGCGCCAGCACACCACGCCCCACGGCTGCACCCGGCGCCGGGTGGGCGCGTCCCGGTCCGGCACGCGGTAGTCGAAGCTCACCTCGCGGCGGTCCCGCGCGGCGGCGGTGAGCGGCGCGAACGCCGGGTCGACAGTCACCATCGGCTCCAGGCCCAGGGTGGCCTGCGGGTCGACGTCGATGCCGGCGGCGCGCAGCTTCGCCAGCCCGGACGACGCGGCAGCGGCCAGGCCGGCGTGCTGCCACAGCCGCGCGGCGATGCCCACCGCGGCGGCCTCGTCCGGTTCGAGCGGGATGTCGGGCAACGCGTACGCGCGCGGCGCGATCCGGTAACCCGGCTCGGCGTCGAAGACGCTCGCCGTGCCGGTCTCCAGCGGCACGCCCAGCTCACGCAGCTCGGCCTTGTCACGCTCGAACTTGCGCTGGAACGCCTCGTGGTCCTTGGCGTCGTCCGGGTCGTGCTCGTAGCCGGGCACGGTCGCGGCGATCTGCGCGGCGGTCAGGAAGCGTCGCGTCGACAGCAGGCAGATCACCAGGTTGACCAGGCGTTCGGTACGGGTCCGGGACACGCCCAAACGCTAGCAGCCCGCGCGTGGCGCGCGGGCACCCGCGCGGCGCGGCGCGGGGGTCTTCCCACACGGCGGCGGGCATCGACCGGCCATAGGGTGATCGCATGGCGGAACCGGAGGTCAAGACCGAGAGCGTGGGCACCGTCGTGGTGGCCGGCGCGGCGAACCTCGCCATCGCCGTCGCGAAGCTGGTCGCGGGCCTGATCTCGGGCTCCGCGGCGATGCTCTCCGAGGCCGCCCACTCGCTCGCCGACACCACCACCGAGGTGCTGCTCTACCTGGCGCTGCGCCGCGGCGCGCGGCCTGCCGACACCCGGCACCCCTTCGGGTACGGCAAGGAGAGCTACATCTGGGCGTTCCTCGCCACGCTGTTCACCTTCGTCGCCGGGGCGGGCTTCGCCATCACGCACGGCGTCACCACCATCCTGGTGCACGAGCACAGCGGCGAATACCTCGTCGCGTACGTGGTGCTGGCGGTCTCCTTCGCGATCGAGTCGGTGTCGCTGGCCCGGGCGGTCCGGCAGGTGCGCGGCGAGTCCCGCCGCTGGGGCACCACCCCGCGCCGCTACCTGCGCCTGACCGCCGACACCACCGTCAAGGCCGTCTTCCTGGAGGACAGCGCCGCGCTGATCGGCCTGCTGATCGCCGCCGGCGGGCTCACCCTGTCGCACCTGACCGGCGACGAACTGTACGACGGCATCGCCTCGATCCTCATCGGCGTGCTGCTGCTGGTGGTCGCCGCCGTCCTGGCCCGCAGCAACATCTCGCTGCTTGTGGGCCGCTCGGTGTCGGACCGGCTGCACCGGCGCATCGAACGGGAGCTGGCGGACGTGCCGACGGTGGACCGGGTCGACACGCTGATGACCATGTTCCTCGGCCCGGACGACATCCTCGTCGCCGCCAAGGTCGACTTCCGCGACGACGCCACCGGCGCCGACATCGAGGCCGCCGCCGACGAGGCCGAACGCCGGCTCCTCGGGCACTTCCCGGAGATCGCGTACGTCTTCCTCGACCCCACCCGGTCCCGCTCCGCCGGCCGGCCCGCCCGCACCACCCAGGACGAGGCGGGCCGCCCGGTCGACGACCCGGACGCCTGACCCGCCCGGCGCCCGTCCCGGTGGCGGCCGATACCGTGCACCGCATGGTGCGATGGCGGTCCGGCACGGTCACGACGGTACGGCGACGGTGGACCGGCGCCGTCGAACTCGACGTCGACCTGCCCGACGGCACCAGGATGCGCGCCCTGGCCTACCCGGCCCTGGTCGGCGAGCCGGAACCCGGTGACCGGGTGCTGCTCAACGCCGGCGCGCTGCTGATGGGCCTGGGCACCGGCGGCTACGCGCTGGTCGTCGCGCTGCCCGACCGGCTGCCCCCGGACCCGCCGCAGGCCGGCGACAGCCGCGACGCCGGGCATCTGGTCAAGGCCCGCTACACGCCACTGCAACCGATCCTGCTCGGCGTGGACGAGGAAGCGTCACCGCACCACGACCGGCTCGCCGCCGCCGACACCGTCGACGGCATGCCGGTGGTCATCGCCGACCTGCACTCCGCGCTGCCGGCGATCCTGGCCGGGGTACGCGCCGACGCGCCCGACGCCCGGGTCGCGTACGTGCTGACCGACGGCGGGGCGCTGCCGGCCTGGTTCTCCCGCACCCTGGCCGGGCTGGCCGGGCACCTCGTGGGCACGGTGAGCGTGGGCCAGGCGTTCGGCGGCGACCTGGAGGCGAGCACGCTGCACAGCGGCCTGCTCGCCGCCCGGCACGTGCTCGACGCGGACCTGACGATCGTCGCCCAGGGGCCGGGCAACCTCGGCACCGGCACCCGGTGGGGCTTCTCCGGCGTCGCCGTCGGCGAGGCGGTGAACGCGATCGCCACGCTGGGCGGACGCCCGGTCGGCTCGCTGCGCATCTCCGACGCCGACGCCCGGCCCCGGCACCGTGGCGTCTCCCACCACAGCCTGACCGCGTACGGCCGGGTCGCGCTGGCCCCCGCGGAGCTGGTCGTGCCGGACGGTCTCGACCCCGGCCTGGCCGCGGAGGTCACCGCGGCGCTGAGGCCGCTGGCCGACCGGCACCGGCTCGTCACCGTGCCCACAGACGGCCTGGACGCGGCGCTGCGGAACAGCCCGGTCGGCCTGTCCACGATGGGCCGGGGCCTGGACGCCGACCACGTCTACTTCCTGGCCGCGGCCGCCGCCGGCCGGTACGCGGCGGGCCTGCTGACCTGACCGGCGCGGCCCGCCGCCGGACCGCGGTGGCCGGCGTCGCGGTGGCCGACGTCGCGGGACAGGCGCGGCCGGCGTCGCGGGACCGGGCCGACCGGCGCGGCGCTCAGCCGAGGAAGATGATCAGCCCGAGCCAGGCGCCCACGATCAGCGCCAGCGCCACCGCCAGTACCCACGTCGGCACCGTGTAGTCGCCGCGCCTGTTGCGTTCGATCTCGGCGCGGATCTTCTCCCGGCGGCGGTCGATCCAGTTGAGCTTCTCGGTGCCGTCACGGCCCGAGGACGTCTCGCGGCCGGGCCCACCGGCGGATTCGGAAGTGTTCATCGCGACGCCAGCGTACCCGTGGACGAGCGGCCGGTGCCGGGCACCGGCCGCCCGCACGATCACATGCTGGCGATCAGCCGTTCCACCCGCTCGTCGTAGGCCCGGAACGGGTCCTTGCACAGCACCGTGCGCTGCGCCTGGTCGTTCAGCTTCAGGTGCACCCAGTCCACGGTGAAGTCGCGCCGCTTCTCCTGCGCGTGCCGGATGAACTCGCCGCGCAGCCGTGCCCGGGTCGTCTGCGGTGGCGTCTCCTTCGCCTCGAAGATCTCCGGGTCGGTCGCCACCCGGTCCACCTCGCGGCGGCGCTCCAGCAGCCCGTACAGGCCACGCCCGCGCCGCAGGTCGTGGTAGGCCAGGTCCATCTGCGCCACCCGCGGGTGCGACAGCGGCAGGTCGTGCTTGCGCTGGTAGCGCTCGATCAGCTTCAGCTTGGTGACCCAGTCGATCTCCCGGGCCACCGGGTCCAGGTCGCCGGTCTCGACCGCGCGCAGCACCCGCCCCCACAGGTCGACCACCCGCTTCGCGGTCTGGTCGCCACCCCGGCGCTCCACGAACTCCGTCGCCTTGGCCAGGTATTCCTGCTGGATCTCCAGCGCCGAGACCTCCTTGCCGGAGGCGAGCCGCACCTTGCGGCGGCCGGTGATGTCGTGCGACACCTCGCGGATGGCCCGGATCGGGTTCTCCAGCGTCAGGTCGCGCATCACCACGCCGGCCTCGATCATTCGCAGCACGATGTCGGCGGTGCCGACCTTCAGCAGCGTGGTGACCTCGTTCATGTTCGAGTCACCGACGATCACGTGCAGCCGGCGGTAGCGCTCGGCGTCCGCGTGCGGCTCGTCCCGGGTGTTGATGATCGGCCGGCTGCGGGTGGTCGCCGAGGAGACGCCCTCCCAGATGTGCTCGGCCCGCTGGGACAGGCAGTAGACCGCGCCGCGCGGCGTCTGCAGCACCTTGCCCGCGCCGCAGATCAACTGCCGGGTGACCAGGAAAGGAATGAGCACGTCGGCCAGCCGGCCGAACTCGCCGTGCCGGGACACCAGGTAGTTCTCGTGGCAGCCGTACGAGTTGCCGGCCGAGTCGGTGTTGTTCTTGAACAGGTAGATCTCGCCCGCGATGCCCTCGTCGTGCAGCCGCTTCTCCGCGTCGACGAGCAGCCCTTCCAGGATCCGCTCACCGGCCCGGTCGTGGGCCACCAGGTCGGTCACCGAGTCGCACTCCGGAGTCGCGTACTCCGGGTGCGAGCCCACGTCCAGATAGAGGCGGGCGCCGTTGCGGAGGAACACGTTGCTCGACCGGCCCCACGACACCACCCGCCGGAACAGGTACCGCGCGACCTCGTCGGGGGACAGTCGGCGTTGCCCGCGATAGGTGCAGGTGACGCCGTACTCGGTTTCGAGGCCGAAGATTCGCCGCTCCATGATGAGACACTAGCCGCCCGGAGCCTCCGATGGGCAGCGCCGACGCTCGCCGCTTGCGATCTCCCCCACCGGATCGTGGAGGTGGCGGGCTCCGTACACGAAAGACCCCGCCACCTCGGCGAGGTGGCGGGGTCCGCGAGCGCGGATCTCACTCGCCGGGCTTGTCCTGCGCGTTGCCCTCCAGATCGGCCGAACCCGCCGACGTGGTCGGCTTCTTCGCCTCCTCCGTCGGCACGGCCGGCGTCTTCGCCCGGCCCGGTGCCGGCGCGGTGTCGGCCTCGGCGTCGCCCTCCAGCAGCGCGGTCAGCGCGGCGCCGGTCACCCGCCGGAACGTACGCCCGACCCGGCGCCGGTCCAGGACCGCCACCTCCAGCTGGTTCGCGGCGATCGTGCGGGCCGCACCGCCCTCGCCGCCGACGCTGCTCAGCGCCTTCATCGCGGCGCGGACCGCCTCCGACAGCGACATCTCCGGCCGGTGCTCGTTCTTCAGTACCCCGCTGATCGCCTCGGCCTGGCCACCCATCGCCATCCGGCCCGGCTCGTCGTTCACCGAGCCGTCGTAGGTCACCCGGTAGAGGGAGTCGTCCTCGGCGGTGGCGCCCACCTCGGCCACGCAGATCTCCACCTCGAACGGCTTCGACTGCTCGGTGAAGATCGCGCCCAGCGTCTGCGCGTACGCGTTCGCCAGCGCCAGGCCGGTCACGTCCCGGCGGTCGTAGCTGAGCCCGTTGAGGTCGGCCATCCGCACGCCCGCGCGACGCAGGTTCTCGAACTCGTTGTACCGGCCGACAGCGGCGAAGCCGATCCGGTCGTAGATCTCGCTGACCTTGTGCAGCGTGCTGGACAGGTTCTCGGCGACGAAGAGCACCCCGCCCGCGTAGCTCAGGACCACCGCGCTGCGGCCCCGGGCGATGCCCTTGCGGGCCAGCTCGGAGCGGTCGCGCATGATCTGCTCGGGCGAGGCGTAGAACTGCATGGCCACGGCGGCGGTTCTCCTTCTGCGGGACTGCTGACTCGGTGGACGGTGCGGAGCGGCATCAGCCGCCGGGATTCTCCATCCGGCCGGACACCACGCTCTCCGCGATCGCCGCCGTCTCGGCGTCGGTGAGCCGGTGGGTGCCCTCGGCGGTAGCAGTCATCACGACCGGGTAGATCCGCCGGGTCAGGTCGGGGCCGCCGGTGGCGGTGTCGTCGTCCGCCGCGTCGTAGAGCGCCTCGACCGCCAGCCGCGTCGCGTCCTCGACCGACAGACCGGCCCGGAACCGCTTCTTGAGCGCGGACTTGGCGAACAGCGATCCGGAGCCGATCGCGTCGTAACCGGTCTCCTCGTACGGGCCGCCGGTCACGTCGAAGCTGAAGATCCGCCCGGCCCGCGCCGGGTCGCTCGCGGCCAGGTCGAAGCCGGCGAACAACGGGATCACGGCGAGGCCCTGCATGGCCGCGCCCAGGTTGCCCCGGATCATCGACGCCAGCCGGTTGGCCTTGCCGTCGAGCGAGAGCATCGCGCCCTCGATCTTCTCGTAGTGCTCCAGCTCCACCTGGAACAGTCGCATCAGCTCGATGCCGATGCCGGCCGTGCCCGCGATGCCGACGAGCGAGTACGCGTCGGCCGGATGCACCTTCTCGATGTCGCGCTGGGCGATCAGGTTGCCCATCGTGGCGCGCCGGTCGCCGGCCATGACCACACCACCGGCGGCCGAGATGGCCACGATGGTGGTCGCGTGCGGCGCCATGTCGGCGGCCATGCCGGGCGGCAGCGGCCGACGGCCGGGCAGCATCTCGGGGGCCACCTTGCTCAGGAACGCTGTGAAGGAGGACGTCCCCGCGTTGGTGAACACATCTGGAAGACGCCCGGATGGATCAAAACCCGCTGCCACGTGGTTCCTCTCAGGTACGTGATCGCCCTGGCCAGGACGTCGGCGTTGTCCTTGAACTGGCCAAGACCACCGTTGCAGTTGAAGCAGAGTATCCCGCGCACCCATCCGGTGCGATGATCGTGGTCCAGATGTTCCGGATCGGGGCGCCGGCAGATCGCGCACACGCCGCCCTGCTCGGCCAGGAGCTCCTGGAACTCCTTCTCCCCGACCCCGTAGCGACGGCGCAGGTGGTACTCGCGGCTACCGCCGTACAGGCGTAGCCTCGTCTCCTTGCCCTTCTCGTTGTGGCACGGCTTGCAGTAGCTGCCCCGACCGTCAGGGCGACGACTGTTGGCGCAGAACTCCTCAAGCGGCTTCCACTCGCCACAGTCCCGGCAACGGCGGTAGCCGTCCCGGTCGCCGAGAGCCCTGGGCATGTCCGATTTGATCGGCTATGCCCTACTGGCCCCCTTTTTGTACGTAGCCCCTCACAAATTCCTCTGCGTTCTCCTCCAGGACGGAGTCGATCTCGTCGAGCAGGTCGTCCACGTCCTCGGTGATCTCGGCGTGCCGCTCGGCCACCTCGGGGTTGGCCTCAGCGGTGACCTCCTCGACCTCCTCGCGGGACTTGCCGGACTGGGTCTGCCCACCCTCTTGCGTCGCCATGGTGGTGCCTCCTCCACGATCGCCTGCGATCAACTTACCTCGCGGGAGCGACGAAAGGCCCGTCGCGTGCCCGTTTCCGGCACCCGGCGGGCCTTCCGGCATCGGGGTCACCCGCCGGTGAGCGTCTCCAGCAGATCCTTGGCGCTCTCGCAGCGGTCGAACAGCTCACCGACGTGCGCGCGGGTGCCCCGCTCGGGCTCCATCATCGGCACCCGGACCAGCGACTCCCGGCCCACGTCGAAGATGACCGAGTCCCAGCTCGCGGCGACCACCTCGGAGGCGTACCGGTCCAGGCAGCGGCCCCGGAAGTAGGCCCGGGTGTCCTCCGGCGGCTCGGTCATCGCGGTACGCGTCTGCTCGTCGGTGAGCAGCGTCTTCATCGAGCCGCGCTGCACCAGCCGGTGGTAGAGGCCCTTCTCCGGCCGCACGTCGGAGTACTGCAGGTCGACCAGTTGCAGCTTGTGCGAGCCCCAGGCGAGCTTCTCCCGCTCCCGGTAACCCTCCAGCAGCCGCAGCTTGGCCACCCAGTCCAGTTCGTCGGCGCACTCGAAGGCGTCCCGGCCGAGCCGGTCCAGCACGCTCTCCCAGCGGCGCAACACGTCGGCGGTCTGCGCGTCCACGTCCTTGCCGTAGCGGTCGTCCACGAAGGAGGTCACCCGCTCCAGGTACGCCCACTGCACGTCCAGCGCGGTCAGCTTGCGGCCGTCGCGCATCCGCATCAGGTGCTTGAGCGACGGGTCGTGGCTGACCGCGCGCAGCTCGGCCACCGGGTCGGCGATGCCCAGGTCCGCGCCGAGCGCCTTCTCCTCGATCATGGCGAGGATCAGCGAGGTGGTGCCGACCTTGAGGAACGTGGAGATCTCGGAGAGGTTGGCGTCGCCGATGATGACGTGCAGCCGGCGGTACTTGTCGGCGTCGGCGTGCGGCTCGTCCCGGGTGTTGATGATGGGCCGCTTCAGCGTCGTCTCCAACCCCACCTCGACCTCGAAGAAGTCGGCCCGCTGGGAGATCTGGAAACCGGCCTGGCCGCCGTCCTGGCCGATGCCGACCCGCCCGGCGCCGCAGACGATCTGCCGGGTGACGAAGAACGGCGTCAGGTACGCCACGATGTCGGCGAACGGCGTCTGCCGGCGCATCAGATAGTTCTCGTGCGCGCCGTAGCTGGCGCCCTTGTTGTCGGTGTTGTTCTTGTACAGGTGGATCGGGTGGGTGCCCGGGATGGTCGCGGCGCGGCGGGCCGCCTCGGCCATCACCCGCTCCCCCGCCTTGTCCCACCGCACCACGTCGAGGGGGTTCGTCACCTCGGGCGTGGAGTACTCCGGGTGCGCGTGGTCGACGTAGAGACGGGCGCCGTTGGTGAGTATGACGTTTGCGAGTCCGAGGTCCTCGTCGGCGAGCGCCTCGGCCGGGTCGTACGCGGCGCCGGAGTAGGTGAACCCGCGGGCGTCGCGCAGTGGCGACTCCTCCTCGTAGTCCCAGCGGGCCCGGCCGCCCCGGTTGAGTTCCGGCCGCGCCCCGTAGGCGTTCACCACCTGGGAGGAGGTGACCATCGGGTTGGCTCCGGCCTGACCGGGCACGGAGATGCCGTACTCGACCTCGGTGCCCATGATCCGTCTAACGCTCATCGACCTGCCCGCTCCGCTCGCCGTCCCGGTCCCCGTCACGTCGAGCGTAGTCGCCGTCACGCGTGCAGGGGGCGTGGCGGCAGCGCCGGGTCCGGTGTGGCGGCTTGCCGGATGCGCGCGAAGGCCCGTGGCGCGTACGCCACGGGCCTTCGTCGAGGGGGTCGGACTACAGGTACTGGCCGGTGTTGCTGGCGGTCTCGATGGACCGTCCGGCCTCGGCGCCCTTGCCGCCGGAGACGAGCGTGCGGATGTAGACGATCCGCTCGCCCTTCTTGCCGGAGATGCGCGCCCAGTCGTCGGGGTTTGTGGTGTTGGGCAGGTCCTCGTTCTCGCGGAACTCGTCGACGCATGCGTCGAGCAGGTGCTGCAGCCGCAGACCCTTGCGTCCGGAGGTGAGGAACTCCTTGATGGCCATCTTCTTGCCCCGGTCGACGATGTTCTGGATCATCGCGCCGGAGTTGAAGTCCTTGAAGTAGAGGACTTCCTTGTCGCCGTTGGCGTAGGTGACCTCGAGGAAGCGGTTCTCCTCGGTCTCGGAGTACATCCGCAGGACCACCGCGTCGATCATCGCCGCGACGGTGGCCTGGGCGTCGCCGCCGTGTTCGGCCAGGTCGTCGGCGTGCAGCGGCAGGCCGGCGAGGATGTACTTGGAGAAGATGTCCTTCGCCGCCTCGGCGTCCGGCCGCTCGATCTTGATCTTCACGTCGAGCCGGCCGGGGCGCAGGATCGCCGGGTCGATCATGTCTTCCCGGTTGGAGGCGCCGATGACGATGACGTTCTCCAGGCCCTCGACGCCGTCGATCTCGCTGAGCAGCTGCGGGACGATGGTGTTCTCCACGTCGGAGGAGACGCCGGAGCCGCGGGTGCGGAACACGGAGTCCATCTCGTCGAAGAACACGATCACCGGAGTGCCCTCGCCGGCCTTCTCCCGCGCCCGCTGGAAGATCAGCCGGATGTGCCGCTCGGTCTCGCCGACGTACTTGTTGAGCAGCTCGGGGCCCTTGATGTTGAGGAAGAAGCTGGTGTGCCGCTCCTTGCCCTCACGCTCGGCGATCTTCTTGGCCAGCGAGTTCGCCACCGCCTTGGCGATGAGCGTCTTGCCGCAGCCGGGCGGGCCGTAGAGCAGGATGCCCTTCGGCGGCCGGAGCTGGTGCTCACGGAACAGGTCGGAGTGCAGGAAGGGCAGTTCCACCGCGTCGCGGATCTGCTCGATCTGCGCCTGGAGACCGCCGATGTCCTCGTAGTTGACGTCGGGCACCTCCTCCAGGACCAGTTCCTCGACCTCGCTCTTCGGGATCCGCTCGTACGCGTACGCCGAGCGAGGCTCGATCATGAGCGAGTCGCCGGCCCGGATCGCACTGCCGATCAGGGTCTCGGCGAGGTGCACGATGCGCTCCTCGTCGGAGTGCGAGACCACGAGCGCCCGGTCACCCGGAGCGCCCTCGGGGCCCGCCAGGATCTCCTTGAGCATCACCACCTCGCCGACCCGCTCGTAGCCGAACGCGTCGACGATGTTGAGCGCGTCGTTGAGCAGGACCTCCTGGCCACGGCGCAGCTCGTCGACCTCGAGCGACGGCGAGACGGCCACCCGGAGCTTGCGCCCGCCGGTGAACACGTCCACCGTGCCGTCGTCGTGCTTGGCCAGGAACACGCCGTAGCCACTCGGCGGCTGGGCGAGACGGTCGATCTCCTCCTTGAGCGTCACGATCTGCGCGCGAGCCTCCTTGAGGGTGCTCACGAGCCGTTCGTTGTTCTCGGTCAGCCGCGCCAACTGTGCCTGGGTGGCCGCCAGCCGCTCTTCGAGCTGCCGGACGTGTCGGGGGCTTTCGGTCAACTTGCGCCGCACCAGAGCGAGTTCCTCTTGCAGGAACGCGACCTGCGTGGAGAGATCGTGGGCTTCCTTTTCCCACCGTGCGGCGCGCGAGTCCGCGTCGTCGCTGCGTGCCACGTCCCACCTCCCCGGGGGGCTTGAACGTTCTGACCTAACACTAGCCGCTATGAGCCCGATTCGGTCCACAGCAACGCGCTCGTCACCGAAGCTTGATCGCGAAGGGCTGGTCGCGGGGCGGGTACGGGCGTTCGGGTACCGTCGGAGTGTGGGACGGGAGAACATGGGGGGTGCTTCGTGACCGACGTCGCGACCGACCAGTTGCAGGTCTGGGTGGATCAGGACCTCTGCACCGGTGACGGGCTCTGCGTGCAGTACGCGCCGGAGGTCTTCGAGTTCGACGTCGACGGCCTGGCGTACGTCAAGGGCCCGGACGGCGAGCTGCGGCAGGCCCCGGGCGCCCGGGTGGACGTGCCGGAGCACCTGCGCCTCGAGGTGATCGACTCGGCGAAGGAGTGCCCGGGCGAGTGCATCCACGTGGTGCGCGGCAGTGACGGCGTGGAGGTGGCCGGCCCGGAGGCCGACGACTGACCGTGGACGGAGACGACGGGCCGGGGACGACACGTCCCCGGCCCGTCGTGCGTCCGCCTCAGAGCAGGGGCCGGCCGACCACCGAGGCGACCAGCCGGGCGAACTCCTCCAGCCGGGCGATCTGCCCGGCCCCGCCGTCGTCGAGGGTCTTGCCGAAGCGCAGCGCGTCGTGCCGGGGCGCGCCGATCGCCTCGTCGCTGGGTGGCGCCTCGTCCAGCGAGCTGAGCAGCAGGTAAACGTCGATGCTGTCGACCCGTACGGTGCCGTTGTCGGCGCGCATGAGCCGCCGCCGGCAGCCGACCTCGGTGACGGTGGACAACGGCACCACCCGCAGCGACGAGGTCATCGCGCCGGGCGGCCCCTCCCCCGGCGGCACGTCCTCGCCGTGCCAGAGCACCAGCCGGCTGCCGTCGCAGACGACGACCTCCTGCCACACCCCGTTCACCTCGTTGACGAAGCGTTCCAGCGTGAAGCCGAGCACGGAGGCGCCGCGCAGCACGCCGTCGAGCGCCTCCAGCGCGATGTCCGGGTCGCGCAGGTACGCCCGCGCGGCCGACTCCAGATCCGTGTAGGGCGACCAGTCCGGGAAGACGGCCGGCAGGTCGCCGTTGCCGTAGCCGGGGTTACTCACGCCGCCTCCCGCCCGGCCGCGCCGCCGTACTGCCACCGGTCCCGGTCACCGGCACGGGCACGCCGCCCGACGCGCGCCCCGATCCGCTCGCTCATGCCACCGTCTCCACCCGCTCAGGTGTCGTCCCCACCGGCACACATGATCCGCCCGTGCGCGCGCGCCCGCGCGGCGGGGGTCAGGACTCCTGCGGCTCCTCCGCCGCGCGGGCCGCGGCGGCGGCGCGCAGGGCGTCGCGGCGCTGCGCGTACGCCTCGGCGCCCTTGCTGGGCTTGCGGCGGCGAGGCGGCGCGGTGACCCCGGGGGCGAGCTTGCGGGCGGACACCAGGAACGCGGTATGGGCGATCATCCGGTGGTCCGGGCGGACCGCGAGCCCCTCGGCGTGCCAGTCGCGCACGAGTGACTCCCAGGCGCGCGGCTCGGTCCAGCCGCCGCGCTCGCGCAGCGCCTCGACCAGCTCGGACAGCTGCGGGGTGGTGGCCACGTAGCCGATCAGCACGCCGCCGGGCACGAGCGCCCGCTCGACCATGTCGAGCATCTCCCACGGGGTGAGCATGTCCAGGATGATCCGGTCGAATCCGGTCTCGGCGCAGTCGGCGACGTCGCCGACGTGCAGGTTCCAGGCCGGGTGCGGGCCGTTGAAGAACGCCTCGACGTTGCGGCGGGCGATCTGGGCGAAGTCGTCGCGTACCTCGAACGAGTGCAGCTCGCCCTCGGTGCCGACGGCCCGCAGCAGCGAGCAGGACAGCGCGCCGGATCCGGCGCCGGCCTCCAGCACCTTGGCGCCGGGGAAGATGTCGCCCATCGCGACGATCTGTGCCGAGTCCTTCGGGTAGATCACCTGGGCGCCGCGCGGCATGGACAGCACGTAGTCCGACAGCAGCGGCCGCAGCGCCAGGAACGCCGTGCCGCCGCCGGCGGTGGTGACCACGCTGCCGTCGGGCAGGCCGATCAGGGTGTCGTGCTTGAGGATCCCGCGGTGGGTGTGGAACTCCTTGCCGGGCTCCAGCGTCACGGTGTGCATCCGGCCCTTCGGGTCGGTCAGCTGGACCCGGTCGCCCGGCCGGAACGGCCCGCGATGGACCGGGGGCAACGCCGGGACGGTGGAGATCTCTGCGGTCACGTGTTCGTCTTCCGTTCGGGTTCCAGGAGCTGGGCGAGATCCGCGATGTGCAGCACGCCGACCACATCTTCGCCTGCCGTCACGACGTACTGCGCGCCCGGGTGGGTGCGCACCGTCTCCAGCACCCGCTCGCCGTCGGCCCCGAGCGGCAGGGCCGGCACGGCGGCCAGGTCGCGGGCCACCTCGTCCACCGCGACCCACGGCCTCCGTTCCGCGGGTACGCGGGCGGCGCGCGCCGGGTCGACCAGGGCGACGGTACGGCCGGCCGAGTCGGCCACGCCGAGCGCCGCGTCGGGGGTGCCCGCCTCGTCGCGGCGGCGCTGCGCCTCGGCCAGCGGGGTACCGGCGGGCACCGGCAGCACCGGGCGGGCCAGCCGGGCCAGGTCGATCAGGTGCAGCCGGCGGCCGATGCGGGCCAGCCGGATCGACTGGCCGGCGCCGCGCCACAGCGTCAGCGCGACGAGCAGCAGCAGCGGCAGGGCCAGCGGGGCCAGCGCCCGGCGCATGGTGAGCACCACGACCAGCGCCAGCGTGCCCAGCGCGACGGCCCGGCCCACCCAGCCGGCCACCTCGGTGCCGCGGTGCCGGTCGCGGGTGAGCGCCCACACGGCGGCGCGCAGCGCCCGGCCGCCGTCCAGCGGCAGCCCGGGCAGGCTGTTGAAGATCGCCACCACGACGTTGCTGACCGCGAGCTGGAAGGCGAGCTGGTGGCCGAGCGTGCCGGCGGGCAGGGCGAGGGTGGCGGCGACCGCGCCGGCGCCGAGCACCGCGGAGACGGCCGGCCCGGCCAGGGAGATCAGCAGCTCGACCCGGGGGCTGGGGGCGTCGCGGTCCATCTCGGTGTACCCGCCGAGCAGTTCCAGCGTGATCCCCCGCACACCGATGCCGTACCGGCGGGCGGTCAGCGCGTGGCCCAGTTCGTGCAGCAGCACGGAGCCGAGCAGCGAGATCACGAACCCGAGGCCGACGAGGTAGCCGCCGAGCGGGCCGAGGTCGAGCTGACGGCGGGCCAGCGCCGCGTACAGCACGGTGACCACGACCGTGAGCAGCAGCATCGAGGCGTCGACGCGCAGCGGCACCCCGAGCACCCGGCCGAGGCTGAGGCCCGGCCGGCGGGGTCCTCGGCTCCGCTGCTGCACCGGCCCGATGCTACGTGAGCGCGGGGAGCGAGCCGCCGCGGTCGCGCGGTTCCGATCATGCTTCGGTGCGGCGACGGGGGCCCTGTCACACGCGTGCCCTAACCTTCCGGGCATGACGGCGGAACCGATGATCGACAGTCCCGGCGACCAGACGGCGGCAGCGGCGCCGGTCACGGTGCGGGCCTCGTTGTCGCCGTCGCGGGCGGCCGACTTCAAGACCTGCCCGCTGCTCTACCGGTTCCGCAGCATCGACCGGCTGCCCGAGCGGCCGACCGTCGAGCAGGCCCGGGGCACGCTCGTGCACGCCGTGCTGGAGCGGCTGTTCGACCTGCCGGCCGCCGCGCGCACCCCGGAGTCGGCCGGTGACCTGGTCGCCCCGCAGTGGGACCGGCTGCTCACCGAAGAGCCGGAGCTGGCCACGCTGTTCGCCGACGGCGACGCCGTCGGGCCGCAGGAGTTCCTCCGGTCGGCGACGGCGCTGCTCGACGGCTACTTCGCGGTGGAGGACCCGCGCCGGCTGGAGCCGGCCGAGCGCGAGGCGCTGATCTCCGCGGTGGTGGACGACGAACTGCTCATCCGTGGCTACCTCGACCGGCTCGACGTCGCGCCGGACGGCGCCCTGCGGGTGGTCGACTACAAGACCGGCGGGGCTCCGCGCGAGGCGTTCGAGGCGCGGGCGCTGTTCCAGCTCAAGTTCTACGCCCTGGTGCTGTGGCGCACCCGGGGCGTGGTGCCGCGGGTGCTGCGCCTGCTCTACCTCAAGGACGCCGAGGTCTGCGACTACGCGCCGGACGCCGACGAGCTGGTGCGCTTCGAGCGCACCGTGGTGGCGCTGTGGCGGGCGATCGAGCAGGCCACCGACCGGCAGGACTTCCGTCCCCGGCCGAGCCGCCTGTGCGACTGGTGCAACCACCAGGCGCTGTGCCCGAGCTACGGCGGGACGCCGCCGCCGTTCCCGGTGGCTGCCGCCGCACCCGACCCGCTCGTGGACGCCCGCTCCCGCCCGGCGCCACCCGGCGCCGACGAGTGACCTCCGTTCCCGCCGGAGGATGCCCGGGCTGACGCCGGGCCGGGCGGCACCGGATCGGCAGGCGCTCCCGTGCAGGGCCAGCACGCAAGCCGCCCGCGATCCCGCTGGGAAACCAACCCCCGCCTGACCGCCCGCTTCCCGCCACCTGGGCGCATGCGGCCACTTCGCCGAGGTGGCGGGGTAGACGGGAGCGGGACGCGCCACCTCGGGGAGGTGGCGGGGTCGACGGGGGTGGGATGCAGCCACCTCGGCGAAATGGAGTCGATCGAGCGTGTGGGGCGTGCACCACCGGCCGGGACGGGTTCGCCGAGCCGGCGCGCCGCGCTCCCCGAGCCGGGCGAGTCCCGTGGCAGGTCACCGCGGGGCGAATCGGATGCCGGTCACCCTCGGACGAATGCGGCGCCGGGTCACCGTGGTGCCCCGCGATCCCGTGTTCGCCGGGCGCGCAGAGCCCGGCCAACCCGCGGGATCGGGCGGCCTGATCGGCGGCCGGGCGGCCGTCGCCCTCTACGGTGGTTCGCGGCGGCCCGGTTCCACGCCGGACGGATCGCGGGCGCGTGCCGGTGCCCGGGTCCCGGCCGGACCACCCGCCCCGGACGACGAGGGGGACGCATGACCGAGGGCGCCGTGTCCCGGCCGGTGCGGGTTCTGCTCGCCGACGACCAGCCGCTGCTGCGTACCGGATTCCGGATGGTGCTCGGCGCGGAGGACGACCTCGACGTGGTGGGTGAGGCCGGCGACGGCGCGGAGGCGGTGGACCTGTCCCGGCGGCTGCTGCCCGACGTGGTACTGATGGACGTCCGGATGCCGCGCCTGGACGGGGTGGCCGCGACCCGGGCGATCGTGTCGGCCCGGCTGCCGGTGCGGGTGCTCGTGCTCACCACGTTCGAGCAGGACGAACACGTCGTCGGGTCGCTGCGCGCCGGGGCGAGCGGCTTCCTCACCAAGGACGTGCCGGCCGAGGACCTCGTCGCGGCGATCCGCACTGTGGCCGCCGGGGGCGCGGTGATGTCCCCGCGCATCCTGCGGCGGCTGCTGGACCGCTTCGCCCAGGTGCTGCCGGACCCGGCCGCCGCGCCGGCGCGGGCGCTGGCGCCGCTGACCGACCGGGAGCGCGAGGTGCTCACCCACATGGCGCGCGGACTGTCCAACGCGGAGATCGCCCGGGTGCTGTCGGTCAGCGAGACCACCGTGAAAACCCATGTCGGGCACGTGCTGACGAAGCTACGGTTGCGCGACCGGGTGCAGGCGGTCGTGCTCGCGTACGAGACGGGACTGGTCCGTCCCGGCGGCTGAGGTGGCGCGGGTCACCTACCGTGACCAGCGGCGGGGCTGATGTGTTGACCATCACGCCAGGTGAGGCCCTGACGTCGGCGTCGCCTGCCGGTCAGGGGTCACCCTGAGCCCGGATGGGGGTCGACCCTCACCGGAAGATCGGCACGGATTCCACCCCAGGTCGGAGGGCTTTCGGGCTCGCGACCTCGAGGATGGATTCCGCCGCACCGGCCAGCGGGGGCGGTGCGGCATGAGAACGACAGACGGAAGAGGTAGATGACGTGACCGCGACGGTAGGCCGAGAGCAGGCCGCGGCCCGGGCGAACGATGTGTGGAAGGTGTACGGCAGCGGCGAGGCGCAGGTCGTCGCGCTGCGGGGCGTGACGGCCGAGTTCGAACGCGGCCGGTTCACCGCGATCATGGGCCCGTCCGGCTCGGGTAAGTCCACTCTGATGCACTGCCTCGCCGGTCTGGACACGGTGACCAAGGGCACCGTGATGATCGGCGACACGACGGTGACCGGTCTCAACGACGCGGGTCTGACGAAGCTGCGCCGGGACAAGGTGGGCTTCATCTTCCAGCAGTTCAACCTGCTGCCCACGCTCACCGCGCAGGAGAACATCCTGCTGCCGCTGTCGATCGCCGGGCGCAAGCCCGACCCGGCCTGGTACGACACGGTGATCGACACGGTCGGCCTGCGGGAGCGGCTCGGGCACCGCCCGGCGCAGCTCTCCGGCGGCCAGCAGCAGCGCGTGGCGTGCGCCCGGGCGCTCGTCGCCCGCCCCGAAGTGATCTTCGCGGACGAGCCGACCGGCAACCTGGACTCCCGCTCCGGCGCCGAGGTGCTGAAGTTCCTGCGCAACTCGGTACGCGAGCACGGCCAGACCATCGTGATGGTCACGCACGACCCGACCGCCGCCGCGTACGCCGACCGCGTCGTGTTCCTCGCCGACGGGCAGATCGTCTCGGAGCTGATCGAGCCGACCGCCGAGACGGTGCTGGACACGATGAAGAAGCTGGACGCCCCGGTCGAGGTGGGCAACTGATGCTGCGGGCAACGCTCAAGAGCCTGCTGGCGCGCAAGCTGCGCCTGCTGCTGTCCGGCCTGGCGGTGGTGCTCGGCGTCATGTTCGTCTCCGGCGCGTTCGTGCTCACCGACACGCTCGGGCGGTCCTTCGACGCGGTCTTCGCCGACGCGTACGCCGAGGTCGACGTCAGCGTCGAGGCGAAGCCGAAGATCGACGTCTCCACCGCGGAGGGCATGCCGCTGAGCACCCCGATGCCGGCGTCGGTGCTCGACCGGATCAAGGCGGTGCCCGGCGTCGCCGACGCCAAGGGCGTGGTCGCCGCCGACGGCGCCCGCATGATCGGCAGCAACGGCAAGGTGGTCACCTCGTTCGGTCCGCCGCAGCTGGGCCAGAACTGGCTCGGTGAGAGCGACCTGGTGGAGATCCGCGAGGGCCGCGCGCCGCAGGCCGACGACGAGATCGTGATCAACACAGCGCTGGCCGAGGCGGGCAAGGTCAAGGTCGGCGACCGGGTCGGCGTGCTGACCCTCGCACCGAAGAAGGAGTTCACGCTCGTCGGCGTGTTCGGCTACAGCGGCGGCCGGGACTCGATCGGTGGCGCCAACGAGGTCTACTTCACCACTCCGGTGGCGCAGCAGCTGATGCTGGGCAAGCCGGACGTGTTCAGCAACGTCAGCGTCCAGGCCGCCGACGGCACCACGCCGGCCGCGCTGCGCGACGAGGTGGCCCGCACGCTCGGCGCCGACTACCAGGTCAAGACCGGCGAGCAGCTCGCCGCCGACGCGTCGGCCGGCCTCAAGGAGGGGTTGTCGTTCTTCAACAAGATCCTCCTCGGGTTCGCCGCGGTGGCGCTGCTGGTCGGCACGTTCCTGATCCTCAACACGTTCTCGATCATCGTGGCCCAGCGGACCCGTGAGCTGGCCCTGATGCGCGCGATCGGGGCCAGCGGCAAGCAGGTCATCGGCTCGGTGGTGCTGGAGGCGCTCGCTGTCGGCCTGATCGCCTCGGTGCTGGGGCTCGCCGCCGGCATCGGTGTGGGCGCGCTGCTGGCGTACCTGTTCGGTCAGCTCGCCGGAGGTCTGACCCTGGCCGGGCTGGGCGTGCCGGCCTCGGCGGTGATCGGCGCGTTCGCGGTCGGCATGCTGATCACGGTGATCGCCGCGCTGCTGCCGGCGCTGCGTGCCTCGCGCATCCCGCCGATCGCCGCGATGCAGGACGTCGCCACGCCGGACCGGCCGCTGACGAAGGTCACCATCGGCGGCGCCGTGGTGACCGGCATCGGCGCGGTGCTGCTGTTCCTCGGTCTCGGCGGGCACGCCGGCGACAGCACCCTGGCGACCATCCTCGGCGGCGTGCTGTTCGCGTTCATCGGGGTGGCGCTGCTGACGCCGATCATCAGCCGGCCGGTGGTCTCGCTGCTCGGCGCGATGTTCTCCTGGTCGGTGCCGGGCAAGCTGGGCCGGCTCAACTCGGGCCGCAACCCGCGCCGTACCGCGATCACTGCGGCCGCGCTGATGGTGGGCATCGCCCTGGTCACCGGCGTGACGGTGATCCTGGACTCGGCCAAGGGCAGCATCGGCAAGCTGGCCGAGGACACCATCAAGGCGGAGCTGGTGATCTCCGGGTCCACGTCCGGGCCGCGTCCGGCGAGCTTCGACCCGGCGGTGCTGGAGAAGGCCGCCGCGATCCCGGGCGTCCAGATGGTCGACGGCGAGTACGGCGACATGGCAGTGGTCGGCGGCGAGCGGACCTGGGTGGCCGTGTCGAGCAACGTGGCCGCGCTGCAGCAGATCTTCGGGGCGAAGGCCACCGCCGGTGACATCGGCAAGCTGGCACCGGACCAGATGCTGGTCAGCTCGGACACGGCGAAGGCACGCAACCTCAGCGTCGGTTCGACGGTGCCGGTGCAGCTGTCCCGCGGCGACGCCCGCACGTACACGGTCAGCGGCATCTACGAGAGCTCGCAGCTGACCAACCCGGTGACGCTGCCGCCGCAGGCCGCCGCGGACTTCGCCATCCCGCAGCCGATCCAGGGGTTCCTGCAGCTCGCCCCCGGCACGTCGGTGGACGCGGTGCAGCCGCAGATCGAGCGGCTGCTGGCGGACAGCCCCGAGGTGTCGGTGGCCGACCGGGCCGGGTTCATCGAGCAGCAGACCGGTCAGCTGGACTCCCTGCTCCAGATGATCCAGATCCTGCTGGCGCTGGCCATCGTGATCGCGGTGCTGGGCATCATCAACACGCTCGCGCTGTCGGTGCTGGAGCGGACCCGGGAGCTGGGTCTGCTGCGGGCGATCGGCCTGCGCCGCGCCCAGACCATGCGCATGATCACGGTCGAGGCGGTGGTGATCTCCATCTTCGGCGCGCTGCTCGGCGTGGTGGTCGGCACGGGTCTCGGGGCGGCGGTGGTCGAGGCGCTCAAGGACGAGGGCATCAGCGACCTGGTCCTGCCGTGGGGTCAGATGGTGACGTTCCTGATCCTGGCCGCGATCATCGGCGTGGTCGCCGCGGTGCTGCCGGCGATCCGCGCCGCGCGGATCAACGTCCTGGGCGCCATCGCCCACGACTGACACACCGGAAAAGGGGCCCCTCTCGTCGAGAGGGGCCCCTTTCCGCTATCGGTTGAGCAGGGCCGCGAGCAACTCCAGGTCCGCCCCGAGCAGGCTCTCCATCTGGTGTACGCCGTCGGCGGGCGCGAGCGGCACCTCGGCCGGTACGGCCAGCACCGCCGCCCCGGCGGCGAGCGCACTCGCCACCCCGGTCGGTGAGTCCTCGATCGCCACGCACCGTTCGACCGGCACGCCCAGCAGACGCGCGGCGGTCAGGTACGGCTCCGGGTGCGGCTTCGCCGAGTCCACCTCGTCGCCGCAGACCACCGCGTCGAAGCTGTCCCGGCCCAACGTGTCCAGGGCCACCTCGACCAGGGACCGGCCGCTGGAGGTGACCAGCGCGGTGGGGATGCCGGCGTCGCGTACCGCCCGCAGCAGCGCCAGCGCGCCGGGGCGCCACTGCAGCCCGGTGCGGAACAGCTCCAGGATCCGGGCGCTGATCCAGTCGGCGCTTTCCTGCACGTCCCGCTCCGGCTGGCCCAGGTCGTCGTGCACGATCCGCATCGCGTCGGCCATCCCGGTGCCGACGATCGCGCGGCGGGCGTCATCGGACAGGACACCGCCGTACACGGCGGCCAGTTCCTGCAACGCGACGTCCCACAGTTTCTCGCTGTCGACCAGGGTGCCGTCCATGTCGAAGAGCACGGCGGCGGGGTGCTTGCTGCTCAGCGGGGGCCTCCTTCGGTACGCGTACCCCGCCGATCCTGCCAGCCGCGTCCGGTGCGCCAGTCACCGTCCCCGATCGGGGTAACCCGCGGCATCACCGGAGGCCGCAGGCGCCGAGCGACTTCTCGTACCCCCGGAAGAACGATTCGCTGCGCTGCTCGGCGGTGCCGTGCGAGCCCTCGGCGAACCAGGGCTGGTCCGGGTCGTCGCCGACCGCCAGCAGCCCTTCCCGGAACTCCTCCAGGTCACCGTCCTCCAGCTCCAGCGCCCCGGACCGCACGCTGTCCCCGAGGTACGCCCCGGCCATGCAGTCGGCCTGCAGCTCCTGCTGGATGGTGAAGTTGTAGCGGATGCCCAGCCGCACCTGCATGCCGTGGGCGTACTCGTGGCCGAGCAGGTAGAACAGGAACGCGTCGCCGATCTGCCGGAACGCCGCCACCGACCAGTTCACGTCGTAGGCGATGAAGTCGCCGGCCGAGCAGTAGACCGCGTTGTTGCGCGGCAGGCCCTGCCCGGCGCAGGCCACCTCGCCCTCGCGGCTGTAGGCCACCACCCGCCGGATCGGGGTGAATCGCTGACCCGAGGCGCGGAACTGCTCCGCCCAGTAGCGTTCGGCCAGCCGGACCGCGTCCTGGATGTCCTGCTTGAACTCGGCCACGCTCGTCGTGCCGTCCGCGCGGGTGGTCTGCGACTCGGGCTGCGCGCTGCGCGGGGGTGCGGGCTGCTGCGGCTCGCCCTGGTCGTAGCCGCCGGCCATGCAACCGGCCGCCACCAGCGCGGCCACCACCAGTCCGGCGACCGGGCCGCGCCCCTGACGTCCCGCCCTGTCCCCCACCATGACCTCCCGGCTGTTCGTTCCCGTGTACCGCAGCAGTACCCCCGGCGGCCGCCGGTGATGCTCACCGGCTCTCACGCACCGCCGCCGGGAATCGTTCACCGTGCGCGGGAACGGTACTGTCGGCGCGCCCGCCGGGCAGGTCGCGGCCCGGGCAACGATCGTCGGCACGATGCTGCTCACCGTCGGCGGCAACCGGTACGCCGCTGGTCGGCGTGGGCGCCACCGTCTCACCGGCGCCGAGCGTGGAGCAGCGGCGGCGGTTGGAGGAGTACACGGCCCGCGCCGAGCCGGTCCCCGACCTCGCGTCCTGGTGGGAGGTGCCGACGCGGGCCGGCGTGACGGTGCGCTGACCGGGCGGCGGTCAGTCCAGGCCGCGCATGATGTGCGGCTCGCCGTCGTCGTCGCCGAAGCAGCGGTGCAGCACCTGGGCACGCGCCCACAGGTCCAGGCTGCTCGGCGGTCCGACCGGTCCCGCGCCGGCGGGTCGGGGCAGCACGGGAGCCGGTGCCGGCGGGACCTGCGACGTCACCTCGTCGGTCATGTCCGCCCCTTTCGTCGTACCCATGCTCGTCTGCGGGCGTTTCCGCCACGTCAACGCCGACGGCGGGGGCGTGGACGCGGAGCGCCTGACCCACGCCGGCCCGTACTCCGGTGACGGTAGCCCGCCGGGCCGCCGCGCACAGCCGTATTCCCGACGTCGCCGCAGGTCGCGGCCGGTGATCACGCCTGCGGGCCGCCCGGGCCGCAGGTGTCGCCGCGCCAGGCGTCGCGGCCCTCGCGGACCGCGACCACGGCGATCACCAGGGCGGCTCATCAGCAGGCATCCGGCGTACGCGTGCCGCGACCATACAACGCGTGCTTCTTCCGGGTGACGGGCTTGCATCCGGTACCCCGGTACGGGCTTACCGTCGAGAGGTGACCGACGATTCCTGGGTGCCCGACACCTGCACGCTGCCGACCACCGAACGGCCGCTGCGGCTGGCCGAGTTCGACGGGCTGTTCCACGACGCGCTGCGCGGCGCCGACCGGCCGGCCGCCGGGCATCTGCGGCTGCACCTCGACGGCAGTGCCGAAGCGCTCGCCCGGGACCTGATCGCCCGCGAGTCGGCATGCTGCTCCTTCTTCACCTTCGATCTCGTCCGCCCGGACGGCGACACGCTGACGCTCGACATCCGCGTTCCGGCGACCCGTGTCGCCGTACTCGATGCCCTGGCCCTGCGGGCCACGGCCGCGCGGGGCCGGTGATGGGCGAGCCGGAGCTGCGCAGCGGCCGGCTCGCCGACGCAGCCGGGGTCAACGTGCAGACGCTGCGCTGCTACGAACGGCGCGGGCTGCTGCCCGCGCCCCGGCGGTCGCCGGGCGGGCATCGCCTCTACCCGGCCGAGACGGTCACCCTGCTGCGGGTGGTGAAGGCCGCGCAACGCCTGCTGCCCCCTGCCGTTCGCCGGGCCCGCCGACCGGGCCGCCCGGCCGGTCCCCGGCCCGGTGTCGCTACGGTCTGACGCATGACGGTCGTGCGGTCCATCCTGCTGTTCCTGCTCGCCGCGCTCGCCGAGATCGGCGGCGCCTGGCTGGTGTGGCAGGGCTGGCGGGAGAACCGCGGGCTGCTCTGGATCGCCGCCGGGGTGATCGCGCTCGGCGCCTACGGGTTCGTGGCCACGTTCCAGCCGGACGCGAACTTCGGCCGCATCCTCGCCGCCTACGGCGGCGTCTTCGTCGCCGGGTCGCTCGCCTGGGCCATGGTCGTCGACAAGTTCCGGCCCGACCGCTACGACCTCGTCGGCGCGGCCATCTGCCTGGTCGGCGTCGCGGTCATCATGTACGCCCCGCGCACGGGCTGACGCCGCACGCCTCGGTGCGGGACGGCCGTGCGGGCGTACCGGCGCGTTTTCGGGGCGGCGCGAGGATCGCCGGCGGCCTACGATTCCCCCTCATGCGTCGTTTCGCCCTGCTTCTCGCACCAGTGCTTCTGGTCGCCCTGCCCGCCTGCGCGTCCGAGCCCGAGGAGGCGGCGCCACCACCCTGACCGTCCTGCTGGACCACGACGCGACGGCGGAGCAGAAGGCGACGGCGGAGCAGAAGGCGACGGCGGAGCAGAAGGCGACGGCGGAGCAGATCCTGCGCGGGACACCGAGCGCCGGGGACGTGACCCGCCGGACCCGCGAGCAGGCTTACGACCAGCTCCGGAAGGACTCACCGGACCTGGCGGCGCAGGTCGACCCGACGACCATGCCGGAGTCGTTGCGCACCACCCTCACCGACCCGTCGGTCGCCGAGGCGGCCGAGTTGACGATGGTCGCCGTCGACGGTGTCGCGTCGTCCGTCCTCACCGCTGCGGCCGCCGATCCGCTGCCCTCCGCGATCGGCATGATCGTACGGCTGGAACCGTCGATCACCGAGAAGCAGCGGGCCACAGTGGAGGAGACGGTCCGGGCGCTGCCCAAGGCCGAGTCGGTCCGGTTCGAGGACCGCGACGCCGCCTACGACCGCCTGCGCGAGCAGTGCCGGGGCAAGGGTGACCTCGCCGGCCGGCTGGAGACGGACATGACCCGCCCATCGCTGCGGCTGAAGCTGCCCCTCGCGCACCAGGGCGGGATCAACCCGCCCGAGATCGCACGCATGGACGGGGTCGAGGACGTGCTCCTCGTGCCGACGGCGGTGCTCTGAGCCGTCACGGTGATGAGTTTCCGCGCCCGTGCCCGTCACACGTACGACGGGACACGACAAGCGGAAGGATGACGTGATGGGTGCGGACACGCGGCCGGCAGAGCCGGGCGTACGCGATCTGGCCGGGTTCGACGAACCGGCGTTCACCGGGCTGGCACAGCGGCATCGGCGGGAGCTGCACGTGCACTGCTACCGGATGCTCGGGTCGTTCGAGGACGCCGAGGACACCGTCCAGGAGACGTTCCTGCGCGCCTGGCGGCGGCGGGAGACGTTCGCGGGCCGGTCGACGTTCCGGGCCTGGCTGTACCGGATCGCCACGAACGCCTGCCTGGACCTGCTCGCCAAGTGCCGGCCCGAGCCGGCGACCGGCGGTGAGGTGCGGTGGCTCCAGCCGTACCCGGACCGGCTGCTCGATGAGCTGCCCGCCGCCGGCGCGGACGAGCCGGAGACGGTCGCTGTCGCGCGGGAGACGATCGAGCTGGCGTACCTGGTCGCGGTGCAGCACCTGGCGCCGCGCCCGCGCGCCGTGCTGATCCTGCGGGACGTGCTCGGCTGGCCCGCCAAGGACGTCGCGGAGCTGCTCGGCGACTCGGTCAACTCGGTGAACAGCGCGTTGCAGCGCGCCCGCGCGGGCATGCGGGAACACCTGCCCGCCCAGCGGCAGGACTGGACCGGCGACGACACGGACACCCGGACCCGCGAGCTGGTACGCCGCTTCACCGACGCCGCCGTCGCCAAGGACGTCGGCGCGCTCGCCGCCATGCTGCGCGACGACGTGCGCTGCTCGATGCCGCCCACCCCGGGGCTGCAGATCGGCCGCGACGCGGTGGTGAGCGACTGGATCGCGGACGGCTTCGAGAGCCTGGGCAGCCTGCGAGCAGTGCCCACCGCCGTGAACCGGCAGCCCGCCGTCGCGTTCTACCTCTGGCAGGACGGCGTCGGCGCGTACCTGCCGCTCACCGTCGACGCCCTGCGCGTCACCGGCGGGGCGATCACCGAGATCGTCACGTTCCACGCCGACCGGTTCCCGCGGCTCGGGCTGCCCGAGCGCCTGCCCGCCGACCGTACGCCGTAGTGCCCGCGCGGACGCTCGCGCTGCCCGGCGGCGCGCGCGTTCCGGTGGTCGCGGCCCAGTGGCGTCACGCGTACGGCGTGGTGACGCGCGGCCGGGTGCAGCTGGAGCTGCGCGACGGCAGCCCCGGGCCGGTCCTCGGCCGCGACGCCGGCTTCTGGCTGCGCGGCACCGGGGTACGCGCGCTGCGCAATCCCGGCCGTCGCACCGCGACGGTACGGATCCTCACCCCTCATGAAGACGTTCGGAGGAACGACATGATCAGCAGCACCGACACCGGCGTCGTCTCTCGCCGTGCGCACGGCTTCCGGCGGCTCGCCGTCACCGGTCTGGTCGCCACGCTCGCGGCGGCGGTGGTCACCACGCTCGCGGCGGCGCTCGCCCGGGCCGCCGGTGTGGACTTCGAGATCCCCGACGGCGGCGGCGAGACGATCCCGTTGGGCGGGTTCGCCGTGGTGACCGGATTCTTCTCGCTCATGGGCGTCGTCATCGCCGCCGTCCTGCTGCGGTTCAGCGCCTACCCCGCGCGGCGGTTCGTGTGGACGGCGGTGGCGCTGACCGCGCTGTCGATGGTCCCGCCGCTTATCGCCGGAGGCGACGCCGCCACGACGATCGGGCTGGTCGGGCTGCACCTGGTCGCGGCGGCGGTGATGATCCCCGCCCTGACGTGGGGCCTGCGCGCGAGGATCGGCTGACGCTCCGCCTCCGGCGGCGAATCGCGGCTACGGGGCACCTGCTGCCTCCGGCCGGAGGCACGGTGGTCCGCGAGCCTCCCACCACGCGACGGCTCCGATCGAACGCCTACCATCCCCACCCGTGGAGGGTCTGTTCTGGATGCCCGTCGTCGCGCTGTGCGGCGTGTTGGGCTGTCTGCTCCCGTGCGCCGTCCTGGCGGCGCTGGCCACATGGCCCAGGAAGGGCGACCGCGGGTAGCTGCACCCTTGACGTGTACCCGTGGTCGGGCGGACCATCCGGCTACTCGGCCGTGGCTCCGCGACGGCGCAGGGCCACCCTGGTGCCGCCGAACGCGACGAGCCAGGGCAACACCAGGAAGCCGCCGCAGCCGATCACGATCAGCCACAGCGTCTCACTCGGTTTTCCCTGGTGCTCCAGTTCCGGCCAGGTGAAGGCACTGCCGAGCAACGACAACACGTAGAACAGGACGATCACGATCGCGGCAGCCGTACCGATCCGGCGGCTGAGCCCGATGCCCGCGGCGCAGAGAAAACCGAGCCCCGACATGACAACCGGGGCGAAGTACATGCCGGACAGGACGACGAAGGTGTAGTACGTCGCACCAGGGTCGAGATCCGAGTCCGCCATCGGTGGCGGGCCGGCTCCGACCGTGTGGACGACTACGGAGAGGGCGGAGTTCACCACTTCGGACTCCTCGCGCCGGGACGCTCGCACGCCGTCGGGATCGATCCCTCATTCTGACGGATCGGAAGCTGTGGGCCCGTCCCGGAGAATTTCGTGCGATCTGCAGGGTTCGATCCAAGACACTCGGGCACTTCGATACGGACCATACGCCGGGCGCCGCCAGTCGGCGCCCGGCGCCACGTACGACCGAGAGGTGACACCATGACCTTCCGCGCCAGGCTCGTCGGAGCCGCACTCGTAGGGACGCTCGCCGCCGGTGGATCGGCACTGGCCACGGCCTCCACGGCCAGCGCGCAGGCCGAACCCTGCGTGCAGCGCATCGCCGTGGTGAACAACGCCGCCTTCGTGATGTCCTTCAGTGTTCAGGCGAGCAACGGTCTGGAGACGGCGAACACCGACACCTACCCGATCAACCAGTCGCGGACGATCGATCTCACCACCACCGCGCTGCCCGTCGGGTCCGATGTCCGGCCGGTGGTCGACGCGGTGGCCGGAGCGCAGCGGACGCCGAGCAGCTTCGTGTCGTACTGCGAGAACGGGCAGACCGCGACGTACTCGGTGACCGGGACGACGTACGACTACTCGGTCACGCTGATCGGCTGACCGACACGTTCACGCCTCGGGGCGTCCGCCATTCCGGCGGGCGCCCCGCGCTCGTCAGTGGCTACCCGACCGACAGGCGGGTGCCGCAGATCAACGAGTCGTCCGATCGGTGCGGAGGGGCCACACCGGCATCTATTGCTCTGGTTGAATGCGTCTGCGCACTGCGCCCGCTGTGCACACCGGCGGCACCCCCAGGTCCAAGGAGGACATCATGAGAAGCCGACGGCTCGTTCTCCCACTCATCATCGCCGCCCTCGTGTCAGCCGTCGGCTGGGCACCCTCGCCTGCATACGCCTATCCCGTGACACCCTTCAGCGCCAGCCTTTCCGGGGGCCTGACGGAAGGCGGCGTTACCTGGTACAACCGCTCGGTCGGCTTGCAAGGCTATGTCTCGGACCACACCCCCGGCAGCACGACAGCCGTGTTCGAATTCCGCCAGGGAGAGAAGCTCGACAGTGCAGTTCTCCTCTCCACGCAGACCCGGACCGCATCGGGCTACGGCGAGAATCGCACGGACTTCAATTTCACGCAGGAGGGGCCGGTAGGCGGGATCACGTGGGTCGTGATCTCCCTCTGCACCGACAAATGCCAGATCGTAAGAACCTTGAAGAGGCCCTGATCGGCTGGCCGGCACATCGACGCTTCGGGGCGTCCGCCGTCGCGGCGGGCGCCCCGCGCTCGCACGGTAGCTTGATCGAGTGCCCGTACCCCGGCTGATTCCCATCGCGCACGAGCCCGGCCACCGGACGGACACGATCGGCCGCTACGACGACGGGTTGTTCCTCGCCTCGGCGTGGGACCACCACGCGTACGTGCACCGCTTCGACCACGACGGGACGTACCGGGACTCGACCATCACGCGGGTTCCGCATCGAGCCGCGCTCAGTGAGGCACTCGACGTGCTGCTCGCGAGCCTGCCCGGCAAGTCGTACGGCGACATCGCCGTACGACTGTTCCAGACCCGTCAGGACGGCGTCGTCTTCGGTCTGGTCGACGAGTCCGGCGACCGGGCGGGCGACGGCAGCCACGTCGACTGGGTCGAGCTGTATCCGGATCGCCTCGGATTCCACGAGCCGTGGGATGGGCTCTACGACACGTGACGGCCGGCGTTGTGGTCCTCACAGCCGGAATTGGTGTCTCCGACGATGCGGCCGGTGGCGGACCAGCAGGTGCCGCGAACGTGGCCGCTCGACGCGTACGGCCGTTCAGGGCCGGACGACGCGCGGTCAGCGGCGAATGAGGACGCCGCCGTTACCCGGTTCGGTCCATGTGGGCGAGGTAGCGCAGGCCGCGTTTGAGGAAGCTGCGCGGATTGGTGTCGACGTACCTCGCCCATCCCGGGTCCGCCTCGCCGCGCAGCCACCCGTACCGGGCCAACGCGTAGCCGTACATGGGCTCGGTCAGATAGCCGAGCTGGTTGGTACGGGCGTAGACGTAGTCACCCCGGGCTTCTCGCGAGTACTCGAACGCGGCGTTGGCGCTGAAGATGCCAAGGCCGAAGAACACGGTCAACAGGTCCGTGAGTGCTTCCTGATCCTGTTGCTGCGCCGAGATCCGGCCGTCGCCCAGCAGCAGGACATGGCCCAACTCGTGAGCGACGGTCGCCACCAGCGCCATCGGACGAGCCGCCTGATCGTCGCGGATCCCGATGACGGAACGACCATCGCGGATGCGGTGATGCCCGGCCGCGTTCCTCGACTGCGCGTGGATCGGGACGTGCGCGGACAACTCCGGGTTGTCGTCGGCCGCGTCGTGCTCGAGTTCCACTCGGGCGGGGTCGATGCCCATGTGAGTGCAGAGCCGGTTCAGCACTGATCGGACGTCGTCGCGGGTGCCCCGGTAGACGCCGGGGAAATAGTCGTCGGTCGGCAGCACAACCTCGCCGTGCAGCCGATCCGTGCCGAACTGCGCCACGAACCAGTCCATCGACCGTTCGATCCAGTCCTGTTCGATCGGCCGTACCGGGCACTCCACCCGCCGCCACCACGTCATGGCCTGGATTGTGAGGCATCATCACAAGCCGCAGAGAGCACGTAGCCGCCCACACAACGGCGTCACTTGGCGTTGAAGTAGTTCGCCTCCGGGTGGTGCACCACGATCGCGTCGGTGGCCTGCTCCGGCACCAACTGGAACTCCTCGGACAACTGCACCCCGATCCGCTCGGCGCCCAGCAGCTCCACGATCTTCGCCCGGTCCTCGAGGTCCGGGCAGGCCGGATAGCCGAACGCGTACCGGCAGCCCCGGTAGTCGGTGCGCAGCAGACCCGCCAGGTCGGCCGGGTCGTCGTCGGCCACGGTGCCGCCGCCGGGCAGCACCAGCTCGGCCCGGATCCGCCGGTGCCAGTACTCCGCGAGGGCCTCGGTGAGCTGCACGGACAGGCCGTGGACCTCCAGGTAGTCGCGGTACTCGTTGCCGGCGAACATCTTCGCCGTGTACTCGCTGATCGGCTGCCCGACGGTGACCAGCTGCAACGCCACCACGTCGAGCTGGTCGCCCTTGGGCCGGAAGAAGTCGGCCAGGCACAGCCGCCGCTCCTGCCGCTGCCGCGGGAACGAGAAGCGGGCCCGCTCGCTGTGCCCGTTCTCGTCCAGCACCACCAGGTCGTTGCCCTCGGAGTACGCCGGGAAGTAGCCGTACACCACGGCTGCCTCCAGCACCTGGTCGGAGATCAGGCGGTCCAGCCAGTACCGCAGCCGGGGCCGGCCCTCGGTCTCGACCAGTTCCTCGTAGGACGGGCCCTTGCCGCCGCGTGCGCCGCGCAGCCCCCACTGGCCCAGGAACGTGGCACGCTCGTCCAGCAGCGCCGCGTAGTCGGCCAGCGGTACGCCCTTGACGACGCGGGTACCGAAGAACGGCGGCATCGGCACGGACACGTCCACCGCCACATCGGAGCGGACCGACGCGTCGTCCAGTCCGGGCAGCGCCTCGCGGACCTGCGTGCGCTGCCGCTCGCGGCGCTCCCGGCGGGCCGCCAGTGCCGCCTCCCGCTCCGGGTCGATCACGGGCGCGCCGCCGCGCTTGGCCGCCATCACGCGATCCATCAGGGACAGCCCCTCGAACGCGTCGCGGGCGTAGTGCACCTGGCCCGGGTAAATCGACCGCAGGTCGTCCTCCACGTACGCGCGGGTCAGCGCCGCGCCGCCGAGCAGCACCGGCCAGCGCTCCGCCACGCCCCGGGAGGCCATCTCGGCCAGGTTCTCCTTCATGATGACTGTGCTCTTGACCAGCAGGCCGGACATGCCGATCGCGTCGGCCCGGTGCTCCTCGGCCGCGTCGAGGATCGCGTTGATCGGCTGCTTGATGCCGATGTTCACCACGTCGTAGCCGTTGTTGGACAGGATGATGTCGACCAGGTTCTTGCCGATGTCGTGCACGTCGCCCTTCACCGTGGCGAGGACAATCTTGCCCTTGCCGGCAGCGTCTTCGGAATCGGTCTTCTCCATGTGCGGCTCCAGGTAGGCCACCGCGGTCTTCATCACCTCGGCGGACTGGAGCACGAACGGCAGCTGCATCTGGCCGGAGCCGAACAGCTCGCCGACCACCTTCATGCCGTCCAGCAGCAGGTCGTTGATGATGGACAGCGGCGTACGCCCCTGCGCCATCGCGGTGTCCAGGTCGGCCTCCAGGCCGTTGCGCTCGCCGTCGATGATCCGTCGCTTGAGCCGCTCGTCCAGCGGCAGCGCGGCCAGTTCCTCGGCCCGGGTGGCGCGCGCCGACGCGGCGTCCACGCCCTCGAACGCCTCGATGAACCGCTGCACCGGGTCGTATCCCTCACGACGCCGGTCGTAGACCAGGTCGAGCGCCACCTCACGCTGCTCGTCCGGGATCCGCGACATCGGCAGGATCTTGCTGGCGTGCACGATCGCCGAGGTCAGCCCGGCCTGGGCGCACTCGTGCAGGAACACCGAGTTGAGCACCTGCCGGGCCGCCGGGTTGAGGCCGAACGACACGTTGGAGATGCCCGCGGTGAAGTTGACGCCCGGGTAGCGCGCGGCGATCTCCCGGATCGCCTCGATCGTCTCGATGCCGTCGCGGCGGGTCTCCTCCTGCCCGGTGGCGATCGGGAACGTCAGCGCGTCGATGAGGATGTCCTCCCGGCGCATGCCCCACCGGCCGGTCAGGTCGTCGATCAGCCGGCAGGCCACCCGTACCTTCCACTCGCGGGTGCGGGCCTGGCCCTCCTCGTCGATGAGCAGCGCCACCACGGCGGCGCCGTGCTCCCGGACCACCGGCATGATGCGCGCGTAGCGGGACTCGGGGCCGTCGCCGTCCTCGAAGTTCACCGAGTTGACCACGCACCGGCCGCCGAGCATCTCCAGCCCGGCCTCGATCACCGCCGGTTCGGTGGAGTCCAGCACGATCGGCAGCGTCGAGGCGGTGGCGAACCGGCCGGCCAGCTCCCGCATGTCCTGCGTACCGTCGCGGCCGACGTAGTCGACGCAGAGGTCGAGCAGGTGCGAGCCGTCGCGGGCCTGGCTGCGGGCGACCTCCACGCAGGCCTGCCAGTCACCGGCGAGCATCGACTCGCGGAACGCCTTCGAACCGTTGGCGTTGGTCCGCTCCCCCACCATCAGGATGCTGGCGTCCTGGGCGAACGGCACGTGGTGGTAGATCGAGGAGACCCCGGCCTCCGGCTTCGGCTCCCGCGCCACCGGCGCCCGCCCGCCCAGCCGCTCCACCAGCACCCGGATGTGCTCCGGGGTGGTGCCGCAGCAGCCGCCGATCAGGGCCACGCCGTAGTCGGTGACGAACTGCTCCAGCGCGTCGGCCAGCTCGTCCGGGCTGAGCGGGAAGTACGCCCCGTCGGCGGTCAGCACCGGCAGGCCCGCGTTCGGCATCACCGAGATCGGGATACGCGAGTGCTGCGCCAGGTAGCGCAGGTGCTCGCCCATCTCCGCCGGGCCGGTGGAGCAGTTCAGCCCGATCAGGTCGACGCCGAGCGGCTCGATCGCGGTCAGCGCGGCGCCGATCTCACTCCCAAGCAGCATGGTGCCGGTGGTCTCCACGGCGACCTGGCAGATGATCGGCACGTCCCGGCCGGCCTCGGCTCGCGCCCGCTTCGACCCGACCACCGCCGCCTTGACCTGGAGCAGGTCCTGGCAGGTCTCGATGATCAGCGCGTCCGCCCCGCCGGCGATCAGGCCGGCGGCGTTCTCCTGGTACGCGTCGCGCAGCGAGGCGTAGCTCGCGTGCCCGAGTGTGGGCAGCTTGGTGCCCGGGCCCATCGAGCCGAGCACGAACCGGGGGTGCTCCGGCGTCGCGTACGCGTCGGCTGCCTCCCGCGCGATCCGCGCGCCCGCCTCGGACAGCTCCCGGATGCGGCCGGGGATGCCGTACTCGGCGAGGTTGGGCAGGTTCGCGCCGAACGTGTTGGTCTCCACGCAGTCCGCGCCGGCGGCCAGGTAGGCGTCGTGCACGCCGCGGACCACGTCCGGCCGGGTCACGTTGAGGATCTCGTTGCAGCCTTCGAGGCCGTCGAAGTCGTCGAGGGTGAGATCGGCCGCCTGGAGCATCGTCCCCATCGCGCCGTCCGCGATCAGGATCCGATCCGCCAGCAGGTCACGCAACGAGATAGACACATGCTCCAGGGTAGTGCGCCCGAGTACGGCAGAGTCACCCGAACCGGGCCATCCCACATTCTGCCCACCGGGCCGTCGTACCCCTTTCCGCCGGTTCGCCCGGGTGGTCCGGCCCGGCGACCGGCGCGGCCGACGGGCCGGCCCTCGCGGGGGCACGTAGGCTGACGGACGTGAAGGACAACAGGGGTGCGACAGTGCGACGGGGCGGCGCCGCGCCCGACGAGCAGGGTGAGGTGACGGCGTGACCGAGTTCGACGGGCTGCCGGTGCTGCGCTCGCCGGTCGCCATCGCGGCCTTCGAGGGCTGGAACGACGCCGCCGACGCCTCCACCGCCGCCGTGGAACACCTGGAGCAGGTCTGGCAGGCCCGGCAGGTGACCGAGCTGGACCCGGAGGACTTCTACGACTTCCAGGTGAGCCGGCCGACGATCACCATGGCCGACGGAGAGACCCGGCGCGTCGAGTGGCCCACCACGCGGTTCATGGTGGCCAGTCCGGAGGGCACCGAGCGGGACGTGGTGCTGATCCGCGGCATCGAGCCGAGCATGCGCTGGCGGACGTTCTGCGAGCAGGTGCTGGAGATCTGCCACAGCCTGGAGGTCGAGCGGGTGGTGCTGCTCGGCGCGTTGCTGGCCGACGTGCCGTACACCCGGCCGCTGCCGATCAGCGGCAGCGCGTCGGACGCCGACGCGGCCAAGCGCTACCAGCTCACCCCCACCCGGTACGACGGGCCGACCGGCATCGTCGGTGTGCTGCACGACGCGTGCACCCGGGCCGAGGTCGACGCGGTGTCGTTCTGGGTGCACGTGCCGCACTACGCCAACAACCCGCCCTGTCCGAAGGCCACCCTCGCGCTGCTGCACCGGGTCGAGGAGGTGCTCGACCTGCCGGTGCCGATGGCCGACCTGGCCGAGGAGGCAGCCGAGTGGGAGCAGCGGGTGCGCAGCGCCGCCGAGCAGGACGCCGAACTCGGTGAGTACGTCCGTGAACTGGAGGAACGGGTCGGCGACGCCGGCATCACCCCGTTGACCGGGGACGAGATCGCCCAGGAGTTCGAGAAGTACCTGCGTCGCCGCGGCGGTTCCGCCGGACCGACAGCGGGTTCCTGGTAGTTCTCCCGCTTCGCTGAAGCCGGGCCTCGGATCGGGGCCCGGCTTCTTCGTGTCCGGGGTGGCGCCGTCACACCCTCTAGGGCATCCTAGGAACCTAGCTGTTCTGAGGAGGTCCGGCATGCAGATCAACCCGGGCGCGGCCGAGTTCCCGCACCGGCAGATCGCCGCGCAGCTCAAGGCCCAGGTGCGCCGCGGCGACTGGGGTCCGGGCGAGCGGCTGCCGTCCATCCCGGCCATCGCCGAGATGTTCGGCGTCGCGAAGCAGACCGTGCAGCGCGCCGTCGACCAGCTGCGGGTCGAGGGCATCCTGATCACCAAACCCGGCTCCGGTACGTACGTCCGGGGCACCCGGCGCCGCCTCAACCGCCTGTCCCGGGGCCGGTACGGCGGCTTCCGCGGCTACCACACCGACCTGGCCGCCCGGTACCGCCAGCAGCTCGTCTCGGTCGGCCGCTCCCCCGCCCCGGCGGAGGTGGCCGACGCGTTCGGCGTCACCGACGGCACCGAGCTGCTCTGCCGCCGGCACCTGGTACGCACCGACGACTCCCCGGTCGAGGTCGGCGCGTCGTGGTTCCTGCCCGCCGACACCGCCGGCACGTCACTGGAGCGGGCCGAGGCGTTCGGGCGCCCGCTCTACCAGGAGGCCGAGGAGGTCACCGGCCGGCGGTACGTCACCGCCACCGACACGATCAGCGCCCGCCAGCCCAGCCGGGAGGAGGCGGAGATCCTCCAGATCCGCCCGGACACGCCGGTGCTGCACCTGTTGCACGTCGCGTACGACGAGCGGCACAAGCCGATCGAGGTCGCGCAGGCCACCTGGCCGGGCCCGATGACCACGCTGACCGAGGAGTACAAGATCCCCGCCCCCGCTCCCGACCAGGACCCCGACCCCGGCCTGGTCCTGGGCTGACCCGCCGGGTTCCCCGCGATCTTGCACTTTCCGCCCCGACAAAGGGAACATTAACGACACCATCGGGGCCACAACTGCATGATCGCCGAGAGCGACTGAGATCGGACGGCGTGAGGGGGCGGGAGGGCGCGACGAAAGGGCGGGGCTAGAGGGCGATGCCGAGGAGGGCGTCCACCGTGTCTCGGAAGAGGGCCGGGGCGTCCGGGTCGTCGGCCGCAACGTTCAGGGCTCCTTCGGCCCAGCGGTCGGCTGCCGCGAGGGCACCGGGCGTGTCCAGGTCGTCGGCCAGGCGCTCGCGTACCTCGGCCAGCAACGCCGCCCCCGACGGCCCGGCCGGCGCGGCGGCGGCCCGCCGCCAGCGGCCCAGCCGCTCCTGCGCCTCCGTGAGCAGCTCGTCGGTCCAGGAGCGGTCGCTACGGTAGTGCCCGCTCATCAGCGCCAGCCGGACCGCCATCGGGTCGACCTTGTCGGCCCGCAGCCGGGACACGAAGACCAGGTTGCCCTGGGACTTCGACATCTTCTCGCCGTCCAGGCCGATCATGCCGGCGTGCACGTAGTGGTCGGCGAACGGCGCCTCGCCGGTCAGCCGCTCGGCGTGCGCGGCGGAGCACTCGTGGTGCGGGAAGATCAGGTCGTTGCCGCCGCCCTGCACGTCGATCCGGTCGCCGAGCAGGTTCAGCGCGATGACCGTGCACTCGATGTGCCAGCCGGGACGGCCCGCGCCCAGTTCGCCGCCGGGCCAGGACGGCTCGCCCTCGCGGGCGCCGCGCCACAGCAGCGGGTCGAGCGGGTCGCGCTTGCCGGCGCGCTCCGGGTCGCCGCCGCGCTCGGCGAACAGCTCGATCATCTGCTCGCGGGACAGGTTGGACTCGTAGCCGAACCGGGGCGCGGCGGAGATGTCGAAGTAGACGTCCCCGGTGCCGTCGTCGAGCCGGTACGCCGCGCCGTCCTTGAGCAGCACCAGCACCTTCTCGGCGATGTCCGGGATCGACTCGACGGCGCCGACGTAGTGCGCCGGCGGGATCATCCGCAGCGCCTCCATGTCCTCGCGGAACAGCGCGGTCTCCCGCATGGCCAGGACCTTCCAGTCCTCGCCGTCGCGCTCGGCGCGCTCCAGCAGCGGGTCGTCGATGTCGGTGACGTTCTGCACGTACCGCACGTCGAGGCCGGCGTCACGCCACATCCGCTGCACCAGGTCGAACGTGATCATGGTGGCGGCGTGCCCGAGGTGCGTCGCGTCGTACGGGGTGATGCCGCAGACGTACATCGAGGCCGCGCCCTCGGGCCGGCTGGGATGGGCGCCCTGCCGCGCCGAGTCGTACAACCTCAGCGACACGCCCTCGCCGGGCAGCCGTGGCACGTCATGTCCCGCCCAAGACTCCATGACCGCCAGCCTAACGATCCGTCAGACGCTCGGGTGCCGCCCTACGGGTGATCAACGCGACAGCGGCTCACATCGGCGGCCAGGGCATCGCCGGCCACTCCTGCGGCGGCAGCGGGAACCGGCCGCTCTCGCCCAGCCGCTCGACCCGTTCCGCCAGCGCGGCCAGCTCACCGATGGTCAGGTGCTCGGCCAGTTCCTCGCCGAGCGGCCCGCGCAGCTGCCCGGCCAGGCCGTCGAGCATCTCCACCGCGTCCGGCGGCAGCTCCCGGCCGGCCCAGCCCCACAGCACCGTACGCAGCTTCTCCTCGACGTGGAAGCTCACGCCGTGGTCGACGCCGTAGATCCGGTCGTCCGGGCCGACGAGCACGTGCCCGCCCTTGCGGTCGGCGTTGTTGATGATCGCGTCGAGCACGACGAGCCGGGCCAGGCGGGGGTCGTCGGCGTGCGCCAGCGCGTACGCCGCCCCGTCGTCGTCGCGCGCCGCGGCGACCGGGAACCAGCGCGGCGGGATCTCCCGCGCCGGCACGAACCCGACGAGCGGCTCGGCGTCGTCCGGCTCGTCGATCCAGAGCTGGCACGAGCCGGGACCGAACGGGCCGTCGCGCAGCACCGTCGGGGGCACCAGGTCCCAGCCGGTGGCCCGGGACACCAGGTAGGCGGACACCTCCCGGCCGGCGAGTGTGCCGTCCGGGAAGTCCCAGAGCGGGCGCTCGCCGCGTACCGGCTTGTAGACGCAGTGCGCGGTCACCTCGCCGAGCGCGATGACGCCGCGCAGTGTCGCGTTGGAGGCGTCGACGAGCCGCCCCTGGAGGGTCAGCTCACCGTCGGCGAGCAGCCGCAGCGCCTCGGCGCCGTCCTGTCGGGGCTGCAGTTCCGACGAGGTCACCGGTGATAGCCGTTGTGCCGGGGGCAGAGGTGACCGGCCGGGTCGAGCGGCTGGCCGCACAGCGGGCAGGGGGGCCGGCCGGCGTTCACCACGCGCTTGGCGCGCTCGATGAACTCGCGGGTCGCCTCCGGGGTCAGCCGCACCCGCAGGCGGTCGAGGTCGTCGTCCGGCTCGTCCGGGTCCTCGTCGGCGTCGTCGTCCGCGTCGCCCAGCTCGACCTCGACCTCCGCCTCGCCGACGGCGATCGCCTCGATCACCACGGTGGCGGTGTCCACGTCGAAGGCCAGGCCCAGCGTGCCGACCCGGAACTCCTCGTCCACGGGCGTATCGAGCGGCTCGTTGTCGCCGGTCACGGTCGTGACCGGCTCCGGCAGCTTCACGCCGAAGCGGCGCTGCGCCTCGGCGAGCAGCTCTTCCAGCTTCTCGGCGAGCAACGACACCTGGACCTTCTCCAGCGACACGCTGACCAGCCGGCCGCCGCCGCGCGCCTGGAGGAAGAACGTGCGCTCCCCCGGCGGGCCGACCGTACCGGCGACGAACCGCTCCGGCGGCTCGAAGGCGTGCACCTGGTGCGTCATACCCACGACCCTATCCGGCGTCCGGAAGCACCGCGCAGCCCACCGACGCCGAATCCGCCCAGAGCGAACGCGCCGCGTACGCCGGTCTCACCCGGCCGCGCCCGCGCCTCCGCCGACCGCCGCGTCGGACTCGGCCGCCCGCGCCGGGCGCCGGCGCCGCTTGCGCGGCGGCGGGACCAGCGCCGACAGGTCGCCGCCGGTGTCGTTGAGCCGGACCAGGAACGGCCGCAGCGGGGTGTAGCGGATCGCTGTCACCGACGCCGGGTCGGCCACGATCCGCTGGAAAAGATCAAGGTGTACGCCGAGCGCGTCCGCCACGATCGCCTTGATCACGTCGCCGTGGCTGCACGCCAGCCAGACCGCCTCCGGCCCGTGCTCGGCGGTGACCCGCGCGTCCCACGCCCGTACCGCGGCCACGGCGCGCGCGGACATCGCCGCCATCGACTCGCCCTGCGGGAACGCGGCGGCGCTCGGGTGCTGCTGGACCACCGGCCAGAGCGGCTCCTTCGCCAGCTTCTTCAGCGACTGCCCCTCCCAGTCGCCGTACCCGCACTCGATCAGCCCGTCCTCGACGACCGGCTCGGCGCCGGGCAGCGCCAGGTCGAGAGTCTGCCGGCAGCGGATGAGCGGGCTGGTCACCACCGCCGCCAGTGGCAGCCCGGCGAGGCGGGCACCGACCGCTGTGGCCTGCGCGCGGCCGGTGTCGTCCAGCTCGACCGGCTGCCGCCCGGCCAGGCCGCCGTCGGCGTTCGCGGTGGTCCGGCCGTGTCGCAGAAGCAGAAGGGTCGCCACGGTGACCACCCTAGGCGGTACGCCCCTCGGATGATCGTCCCGCCACGACAGGCCGCGTTCCGATGGTGCGGCCCTACTCCCGGTACACCCATCTCCGGAACCTGTCGGCCGCGTCCGACGCGCCGTCGGGCTCCGCCAGGGATCGCAGGGACCGCAGCGATGCCCGGTGCCGCCGGACCAGGAGCGCGACCCAGACGACCACCACCGCCCACAGCACCAGAGAGATGCTGCGGTACCGCCTGACCGCCGCGTCGGTCCGTGCCTCGGCCTCCGCCCTGACCTGGAACGCGTCGTAGATCACGGTGCCGTCGACGACGAAGGTCTCGGCTATGACCAGGTAGGTCGCGTAGTCGTACAACCGTGCGCGCTCCAGATCCGGCCGGGGATCCCTGCTCATCTCGAATCGGACCGGCGTGCCGGGCATCAGTTCCTCGCGAGGCAGCTCTCGTACGCTGAACTCGACCCGGGGGTGCTCGCGGAGCAGCACCCGATGGACCACGACGCCGAGGTTTCTGCTTCCTCCCGTCGTCTTTTCCCAGGTCTCCTGTACCGAGTCGACTGTGCCCGTCACCACGAACATCTCCGCCGGCAGCTCCGGCTTGTCGAAAGGCTCTGCCAGGTTCCACACAAAGGCCGCCAGAATGCCGATCATCACGGGAACGCCGTACAGCGGTCTGAGGCGAAAACGCGACATGCGGGTGAGAGTAGCCACCCCCGGCCACCGGGCCGCGCAGTCGCACACGCCGCGCGGCCCGACGTGGCTGGGTGGGCGACGAAGCCGAAGGCCGGCCACCTCGGACATCGGGGTGGCCGGCCTCTCGCACGACGACGTCAGGTGGCGCTGATCGTGCCGGTCGCCAGCAGGCAGATCACCAGGCTGCCCAGCGCCACCCGGTACAGCACGAAGACGTACAGCGTGTGGTGGGCGACGTAGCGCAGCAGCCACGCGATGGCCGCGTACCCGACGGCGAACGCGATGAGCGTCGCGATGACCATCTGCGCCACGCTCGGCGCGGCGGTGCCGGGCGCGGACGGCTCGAACACGTCCGGGAGGCTGAACACGCCGGAGATCACCACGGCCGGGATGGCCAGCAGGAACGAGTAGCGGGCCGCGGTCTCCCGGGTCAGGTTGAGCAGCAGGCCCGCGGTCAGGGTGCCGCCCGAGCGGGAGACGCCGGGGACCAGCGCCGCGGCCTGGGCGAAACCCATCACCACACCGTCGCGCATCCGGAAGTTCTCCAGCGTACGGGTCTGCCGGCCCCAGTACTCGGCGAAGGCCAGCAGCATCGCGCCGATGATCAGCGTGCAGGAGATCAGCCAGAGGTTGCGGCCGGCGGTGCGGATCTGGTCCTTGAAGATCAGCCCGAAGATGCCGATCGGGATGGTGCCGACGATGACGTACCAGCCCATCCGGTAGTCGAGGCTGGACCGCACCGAGCGGTCGACAAGGCCGACGAACCAGGTGCGGACGATCCGCCAGATGTCCTTGGCGAAGTAGATCAGGACGGCGGCCTCGGTGCCGAGCTGGGTCACCGCGGTGAACGACGCGCCCGCGTCCCGGCCGAAGAACAGCTCCGAGGTGATCCGCAGGTGCCCGGACGAGGACACCGGAAGGAACTCGGTCAGCCCCTGGACCAGGCCCAGGACGATGGCCTCGATCCAGGTCACTCCCCGACTCCGGACAGCTCCAGGGCCTCGGCGACGGTACGCAGGGTCTGCACCCCGCTGTCCCGGTCGGCCACGAACAGCGACACCGACAGCGTGGTCACGCCCGCGGCGGCGTACTCCCGCATCCGCTCGGCGATGCGCTCCTTCGGGCCGAGCAGCGAGGTGCGGTCGATGAACTCCATCGGTACGGCGGCGGCCGCGTCGCGCTGCCGCTTGGCCAGGTAGAGGTCCTGGACCTCGCGGGCCGCGTCGCCGTAGCCCATCCGGGTGGCGAGCTGGTTGTAGAAGTTCTGCTTGCGGCTGCCCATGCCGCCGACGTACAGCGCGGCGTACCAGCGCACCAGCTCGGCGCAGGTGGCGATGTCGTCGCCGACCACGACCGGCACGGACGGCACCACGTCGAAGCCGGCCAGTTCCTTGCCCGCCGCCGCCCGCCCGGCGCGCACCGAGGCGAGGTGCTCCTCGGCGAACTCCGGGGAGTAGAAGACGGCCAGCCAGCCGTCGGCGATCTCGCCGGCCAGCTCCAGGTTCTTCGGACCGACGGCGGCCAGGTAGATCGGGATGTGCTCGCGCGGCGGGTGGAAGCCCAGCCGCAGCGCCTTGCCGGGGCCGTCGGGCAGCGGCAGCGTGTAGTGCTCGCCGTCGTACGCGACCTCCTTGCGGGCCACCGCCAGCTTGACGATGTCGACGTACTCGCGGGTGCGGGCCAGCGGCTTGGCGAACCGCACACCGTGCCAGCCCTCGGAGACCTGCGGGCCGGACACGCCCAGGCCGAGCCGGAACCGGCCGCCGGAGAGCGTGTCGATTGTCGCGGCGGTCATCGCGGTCATGGCGGGGGTACGGGCCGGGATCTGCATGACCGCGGAGCCCACGTCGATGCGCTCCGTCTGACCGGCGATCCAGGCCAGCATGCTCGGCGAGTCCGAGCCGTACGCCTCCGCGGCCCAGACCACCGAGTAGCCGAGCCGGTCCGCCTCCTGGGCCAGCGCCAGGTGGTCGAAGGGCGTGCTCCACGCCGTCTGGTATCCGAGGTTGAGCCCGAGTCGCACTGATCCTCCCACCGTCCGCACCACAGGTCGCATCAGGTTACGCAATGAGCGTGGCGCCCTCGACGTCCGGCTCGCCCCGAACATGTCACACCGGGTGGAGGTCGCGCGGGAAGTTGACTGCGGCGAGGATATCCGTGACGCCGGGTTCGAAATAAGGTTCACGCATGCAACAGCGACCGCTCGGCCGAAGCGGGCTGGCGGTATCGCGGCTCGCGCTCGGCACCATGACCTGGGGACGGGACACCGACGCCGACGACGCGGCCGCCCAGCTGAAGAGTTACCTCGACGCGGGCGGCAACCTCGTCGACACCGCCGACGTGTACGCCGACGGTGACGCCGAGTCGGTGATCGGCTCCCTGCTGGGCACCCTGGTGGACCGCGACGAGCTGCTGATCGCCACCAAGGCGGGCCTGCGGCCGGGCAGCCGGCGCCGGGACGGCTCGCGGGGGCACCTGCTGCGCACGCTCGACGCCTCGCTGCGCCGGCTCGGCACCGACCACGTCGACCTGTGGCAGGTGCACGGGTACGACCCGGACACCCCGCTGGAGGAGACGCTCTCGGCCCTGGACCACGCGGTGTCCAGCGGGAAGGCCCGCTACGTGGGGGTGTCGAACTTCTCCGGCTGGCAGACCGCCCGGGCCGCCGCCTGGCAGGCCGCCTGGCCGGGGCGCGCGCCGGTGGTCGCCGCACAGGTGGAGTACTCGCTGCTGGAGCGCGGTGTGGAGCGGGAGGTGCTGCCCGCCTGCGCCGGGATGGGACTGGGTGTGCTGCCCTGGTCGCCGCTGGGCCGGGGCGTGCTGACCGGCAAGTACCGCAACGGCCGCCCGGCCGACTCGCGGGCGGTGTCGCCGCACTTCGAGCGGTTCGTCGCGACGTACCTGGAGCCGCGCTGCTCCAGCATCGTGGAGGCGGTCGCCATCGCGGCCGGCGGGCTCGGCGTGTCGCCGCTTGAGGTGGCGCTGGCCTGGGTGCGGGACCGGCCGGGCGTGACCGCGCCGATCCTGGGCGCCCGGACCGTCGGGCAGCTGCTCGGCGCGTTGCAGGTGGAGCGGATGACGCTGCCGGAGGAGATCGTCACGGCGCTGGACGACGTGTCGGCGGTGCCGGTGGGTTACCCGGAGCGCGACGGCTGAGCCGTACGAGGGCGATCCGGGTCACCCGCAGGGGGTGGCGGAGGGCCCGCGACCTGGGCAGCATAGGGGCATGGACTACGAATACGCGCCGCTGCGGTTGCCCTCGAACGTCGATCGGCTGACCGCCGCGGCGCAGCTGGCGATCCAGGCCGAGTTCTCCGGCTGGGAGCTGGCCCGGGTGCGGCTCTACCGGGACGGCACGCGGCAGGTGGTGCTGCGGCGCCGCCTGGTCAACCAGTCGCAGCCGGGCCTGTCGTACTGACGGGCCCGTCCCCGGGGCCGCGCGACGCGGCGCCGCCCCGGGGACGCGCACGGCCTAGTGGGCGTGGTCGTGCTCCTCGTCGAGCTCCATGAACGGGTGCTCGTCGAGCCGGCCGACCAGCCGGTCGTCGGCGGCCGGCTGGAACGGCCCGACCGGGTCGTCGTCGTCGAACGACTCCAGGTCGACCGGGGTGCCGACCTCGCTGACCATCACCACACCGTCCAGCGGCTCCAGCTCCGGCACGTCGAGCGCGGACAGCGAGCCGTCACCGCTCTGCAGCAGTTCCAGCACCGCCTCGCCGACCCCCTCCACCGGTGCCGGCTCGTCCTCCTCCGGGGTGCCCTCCCGGCGGGCCGCCTCGGCCGCGCGCAGCAGCGCGGCGACGCTCGGCACCCGGTAGTCGCGCCGCTGCCGCACCGAGATGACCCGCGGGTGCGGATCGGTGGGCTCGCCGCCCTCGACGGCGCCGAAGCGCTCGTCGGCCTCGTCCGGGTCGATCGACTCCACGTCCCAGGGCGTCACCTCGCCGAACGCGTCGAGCAGCTGCTCGTCGTAGGCGAACGAGGCGTTGTTCAACGCGACGTACGCCTGCCAGACGGCGTCGTCGTCGATCCGGCCCTGGGCGGCCCGGACGGCGGCCAGGTGGGCGCGGGCCGCGTCGATCACCCGCTCGAGGGCGGCGTCCAGCTCACCGTGCTGGTCGGTCATGTGTGGCAGTCCCTTCGCGATGGGGGGAGGTTCCGCGCCGGCGGCGCCGCGGCGGGCGCGGTCAGCAGGTACGGAGGAAGCGGTCCAGAACCCGCACGCCGAACTGTAGTCCGTCCAGCGGAACCCGCTCGTCGATGCCGTGGAACAGGCCGGAGAAATTGAGGTCGGCGGGCAGCCGCAGCGGCGCGAAGCCGAAGCAGCGGATGCCGAGCTGGGAGAACGCCTTGGCGTCGGTGCCGCCGGAGAGCATGTACGGCACCGGGTGCGCGCCCGGGTCCTCGGCGCGCAGCGCCTCCGACATGTGCGCCACCAGGTCACCGTCGAACGTGGTCTCCAGGGCCGGCTGGCGCTGGACGTACTCGATGGCGATGTCCGGCCCGACCAGCTCGCGCAGCTGCCGTTCCAGTTCCTCGCTCTGCCCGGGCAGGCTGCGGCAGTCGATGGTGGCGGTGGCCCGGCCGGGGATGACGTTGTCCTTGTAGCCGGCGGCCAGGCGGGTCGGGTTGGCGGTGTTGCGGACGGTCGCGCCGATGATGTTGGCGATCGGGCCGAGCTTGGCGATCGCGGTCTCCGGGTCGTCCGGGTCGATCTCGATGCCGAGCACGTCGGAGACCTCGGCGAGGAACGCCCGTACGGTGTCGGTCATCACCACCGGGAAGCGGTGCCGGCCGATCCGGGCGACCGCCTCGGCGAGCGCGGTGACCGCGTTGTCGTCGTGCACCATCGAGCCGTGGCCGGGCCGGCCCTTGGCGTGCAGGCGCAGCCAGTCGATGCCCTTCTCGGCGGTCTCGATCAGGTAGAGGCGGCGCTGCTCGTCGACCGAGTAGGAGAAGCCGCCGACCTCGCCGATCGCCTCGGTGCAGCCGTCGAACAGGTCACGGTGCCGCTGGGTGAGGAAGTGCGCGCCGTAGTCGCTGCCGGCTTCCTCGTCGGCGGTGAACGCGAGCACGATGTCGCGCCGGGGGCGGACGCCGGTGCGCTGCCAGTCGCGGACCACGGCGAGCACCATCGCGTCGAAGTCCTTCATGTCGATCGCGCCGCGGCCCCACAGGTAGCCGTCGCGGATCTCGCCGGAGAACGGGTGCACCGACCACTCGTCCGGGTCGGCGGGCACCACGTCGAGGTGGCCGTGCACGAGCAGCGCGTCGCGGCCGGGCTCGGTGCCGGGGATGCGGGCGACCAGGTTGGCCCGGCCGGGCGCGGATTCGTGGATCTCGGCGTCGACGCCGGCCTCGGCGAGTTTCTCCGCGACGTACTCGGCGGCGCGCCGCTCCCCCGCGCTGGTGTCGTTGTCGCCGGTGTTCGTGGTGTCGATGCGCAGCAGGTCGCGGCAGAGGTCGACGACCTCGTCGGTGGCGTCCGGTCGGGCGGGGGCGGCGTCGCTCGTCATCGCTTCCTTATACCAGCAGGTGAGGTGGTCGCGGGCCGCCGGTGGCCCGGCGGCGGTTTCGCGGATCGCCGGGCCGGGTACCGCCGGACCGCCCGGACATCGACTCCGGCCGTCACGAGGAGGGCACCATGACCGTCCCCCTGCCGCCGTTGCCGCCGGCCGCCGACGACGCGTACCGGCCGGGTGGGCGCAGCGTCGCCGACCTCGTGGACACCGAGCACCGGGCGCTGCTGGGGCTGGCCGACCGGGTCACCGACCCGGCGCTGGACGCGGCCGGACGGCGCGAGGTGCTCGACGTGCTGACCGCTGCGGTGTCCCGCCACCTGTCCGCCGAGGAGCAGTACCTGTTTCCGGCGGCCCGCGCCGCGATGCCGGAGGCCGCCGAGCTGGTCGAGCGGGAGATCGAGGCGGACGCCGGGCTGCTGACCGCGCTCAAGGAGCTGTCCGGTGCCGACGACCCGGCGGTCGCTGACGTGGCCGAGCGGGTACGCCGGCACGTCAGCCGCGTCGCGGCGCTGGTCACGCCGCTGCGTGAGGTGGCCAGCGACGCCGAGCTGATCCGGCTGGGCAACCGGTGGGAGATCGCGGAGGAGGCGGCGCCGACCCGGCCGCACCCCGGCACGCCCGCCACCCCGCCCTGGAACAAGATCGTCGAACCGGCCGTCGGGGTGCTGGACAAGGTGCGCGACGCGGTCACCGGACGGCGTACCCGGCTGAGCGACCTGGAGCACCATCGCCAGGGGTGAGCCGATCGCCCCTTCCGTGTATCGGTTCGTGGTCCTACCGTCACGGTATGGATCTGGAGCTGCGACACCTGCGTGTGGTCTGCGCGATCGCGGAGACGGGGAGCGTCACCAAGGCCGCCTCGGCGCTCGGCCTGGCCCAGCCGGCGCTGACCGCCCAGCTTCAGCGGATCGAACGGGCGCTGGGCGGGCCGTTGTTCGAACGGGACCGCCGCGGCGCCCGTCCCACCGCGCTGGGTGAACTGGTGCTGGACCGGGCGCGGGTGCTGCTGCCGGCGATGAAGGGCCTGCGCGACGAGGCGGCCCGGATGGCCGGCGCGGGCGATCCGCTGCGCCGGTACCGCTTCGGCGGGGTGAACAGCCCGATCCTCGGGCGGCTGGTGCACCGGCTCGCCGCCGAGCGGCCGGACGCGCAGATCACCACGTACGGCTCCTGGTCGGTGGACGAACTGGCGCAGATGGTCGCGGGTGGCCGGCTCGACTTCGCGCTGACCGGCGTGTGCGGCGACTCGACGCCGTCGGCCGGGTTCGGGCTGAGCTGGCGGGAGGTGGCGGTGGAGCCGATCTGCGTACTGCTGCCGCAGACCCACCCGCTGGCCGGCCGCGCCGACGTCGACCTGGTCGACCTGCGGCGTGAGCGGTGGGTGGCCGCGCCGGGCGACGGCTGCTTCGGCGACTGCTTCGCCGCCGCCTGCGCCCGCTCCGGCTTCACCCCGAAGAAGGTGTACGAGGCGGACGTGCGGGCCGCGCTGGACCTGGTGGACGCGGGCGAGGCGGTGGCGTTGTGCCAGGCCACGTTCCGTCCGGTGGCCGGTCTGGTGACCCGCCGGCTCGCCGGTACGCCGCTGCGCTGGCGGCTGCTGCTGGGCTGGCATCCGGATGTGCCGGCCGCGGCGGTGGCGGAGCCGGTACTGGCGGCGGCCGTCGCGGCGTACACCGACGCGCTGGCGAACCATCCGGAGTACCTGGGGTGGCTGCTGGCGCATCCGGAGTTCGGCGTGCAGCCCAACGGCTCGGGTGGGGTGCGAATCGCCTGAACCCGGGTAACACCGGCGACATGACTGATCTGTATCCGGCCGCCGACCAGCGGGAACTGCTGCGCCAGGCGGCCACCGCGCACACCACCGCCGCCGCCGAGGTGGAGGCGTTCCTGCGCCGGTTGCCGGAGGTGCCGGGGCCGGCCGACGTGACCGAGTACGCCAACCTGCTCAGCCGTGAGGAACGCGCCCGCGCCGACCGGCAGGCCGCTGCGGACGCGGCCGGGCTGCGCCTGCCCAGCCTGGAGTCGGAGTAGCAGCCGGCGCCCGGGCGGGTGGTCCACCCGGGCGCCGCCTTTCGGCTCAGCGTTCGACGAGTACGTCGTGACCGAGGTCGAGCAGGGCGTGGCGCCACTCGTCGTCGGCGTTGCCCCGGCGTGGCCGCTGCGCGGTCAGCTCCCGGATCCGGCTGATCGCCTCGCGCATCACCTCGATGTCCTCCGGCGTGAGGTCCACCTTGCGCTTGCGCAGCACGGCGAGGATCTGCCGGCCGGGCTCCGGCAGGTCCAGGTCCGGGCCCGGACCGAACGCCTCCTCCCCCGAGCCACGGGTCAGCAGCCACTGCCGCAGCGTCTCGGAGGACACGTTCACCTCGGCGTGGAAGTCGTCCCAGATCACCTCGACCTCGGGGTCGAGTCGCGCCTCGCGTACCATCACGCCTCCTCTCCCGGCGGCGGCCCGGATGCCGGCTCGCCCTCGTTGGGTGTGTGCTGCTTCAGGCCCTCCGGCGGCACCCGCACCCGGGACGGGTTCGCCGTCGGGGTCGCCTCGATCGGGTCACCGGCCCCGACGTCGTCGTCGGGGATCTCCTCGGGTTCGGTCATGTCCGCCCTCCGGTCCTTCGGTGACGGCCCGTCCCGGCCCGGCCGGGACGGGCCCCGGCCGGTCATCGGGGATGGGACGTGGTGGCCGGCGTGTAGCCCCGCTCACCGGCGGTGACGTCGAAGACGAGCTGGTCGTCGCGGGTGTCGACGGTGACCTTCTGCCCGGGCGAGATCTCGTTCTCCAGCAGCATCCGGGACAGCCGGTTGTCGACCTCGCGCTGGATCACCCGGCGCAGCGGGCGGGCTCCGAACTCGGGCTGGTAGCCGTGCTCGGCGAGCCAGTCGACGCCGGCGGTGCTGAAGTCGACCTGGATGTCCTGGGCGTGCATGCGGCGGCGGGTCTCCTCCAGCAGCAGCCCGGTGATCTGGCGCAGCTGCTCGGCCTCCAGCCGCTGGAAGATGATCACCTCGTCGATGCGGTTGAGGAACTCCGGGCGGAAGTTCTCCTGGAGCCGGCGCATCAGCCGTTCCCGCAGCTCGTCGCTCTCCTGCTCGCCGGGCGCGCCGGTGGCGAAGCCGACGGTGCGCTGGGTGCCGGTGATCAGCTCCGAGCCGAGGTTGCTGGTCATGATCAGGACGGTGTTCTTGAAGTTCACGGTGCGGCCCTGGCTGTCGGTGAGCCGTCCGTCGTCGAGCACCTGGAGCAGGATGTTGAACACGTCCGGGTGCGCCTTCTCGATCTCGTCCAGCAGCACCACCGCGTACGGGCGGCGCCGCACCGCCTCGGTGAGCTGGCCGGCCTCCTCGTAGCCGACGTACCCGGGCGGGGCGCCGACCAGCCGGCTGACCGTGTGCCGTTCCTGGAACTCGCTCATGTCCACCCGGACCATCCGGTCCGCCTCGCCGAACAGCGCCTCGGCCAGGGCGCGGGCCAGCTCGGTCTTGCCGACGCCGGTCGGGCCGAGGAACAGGAAGCTGCCCATCGGCCGGTCCGGGTCGGCCAGGCCGGTACGGGAGCGGCGTACCGCCTCGGAGACGGCGCTGACCGCGTCGTCCTGGCCGATGATCTTCTCGTGCAGGTGCCCCTCCAGGCGCAGCAGCCGGTCGCGTTCCTCCTCGGTGAGCTGGGTGACCGGGATACCGGTGGCCCGGGAGACCACCTCCGCGATCTCCGTCGGCCCCACCTCGGGCACGTGGTTGGGGCCCTCGTCGCCGCGGGCACGGCGGACCTGGTCCTCCAGTTCGGCGAGCCGGTCGCGCAGCGCGGAGGCCCGCTCGTACTGCTCGTCGGAGACCGCCTGCTCCTTGTCCCGGCGTGTCTCGTCGAGCTGCTGCTCCAGCTCGCGCACGTCCTCGGCGGGGGTACGGGTGCGCAGCCGCACCCGGGCGCCGGCCTGATCGATCAGGTCGATCGCCTTGTCCGGCAGGAACCGGTCGGTGACGTACCGGTCGGACAGCTCACCGGCGGCGATCAGCGCCTCGTCGGTGAACCGGACCTGGTGGTGCGCCTCGTACCTGTCGCGCAGACCCCGCAGGATGGCGATGGTGTCGTCGACGGTCGGCTCGGGCACCAGCACCGGCTGGAACCGGCGGGCCAGCGCGGCGTCCTTCTCGATGCTGCGCCGGTACTCGTCGAGCGTGGTCGCGCCGATCACCCGCAGCTCGCCGCGCGCCAGGGCCGGCTTCAGCATGTTGGACGCGTCCATTCCGCCCTCGCTGCCGGCGCCGCCCGCGCCGACCAGCGTGTGGATCTCGTCCAGGAAGATGATCAGCTCCTCGCGGTGGGCGCGGATCTCGTCGATCACCTTCTTCAGGCGCTCCTCGAAGTCACCCCGGTAGCGGGTGCCGGCGACCAGGCCGGACAGGTCCAGCTGGATCACCCGCTTGCCGATCAGCGTCTGCGGCACGTCGCCGTCGCAGATCCGCTCGGCCAGGCCCTCGACGATCGCGGTCTTGCCGACACCGGCCTCGCCGATCAGCACCGGGTTGTTCTTGGTCCGCCGGGACAGGATCTCCACCGCCTGCTCGATCTCGTCGGCCCGGCCGATCACCGGGTCGATCTGGTCCATCCGGGCCAGCTCGGTGAGGTCCTGGCCGTACTGGTCGAGCGTCGGGGTGCCCCGGTCCGGGCGCGGGACGTTCGTCGCGCCGCGCTCGGCGCTGGCCGCCTGCAACGACTCGGGCTGGATCCGGCCGGCGGCGAGCATCCGGCCGGCCGGCGACTCGGGGTTCAGCGGCAACGCCATCAGGATGTGCTCGGGACCGATGTAGTTGGCGCCCATCGCACGGGAGAGCTGGTGGGCGTCGAGCAACGCCCGCTTCGCCGCCGGCGTCAGCGACAGGTTCGGCGGCACCTCGCCCCGCGGCGCACCCTCGCCGGGCCCGCCCAGCGCGCCCAGCAGCGACTCCGGGTCGGCGCCGGCCCGGCGTACCAGGTCGCGCAGCGGCTCGCGCTGCAAGGCCGCCCAGAGCAGGTGGTCGGTGTCCAGGTCGTTGCTGTGCTTCTGAGCGGCGCGGCGGGCCGCGTCGGCGAGCATCTCCCGCGCGTCGGCGGTCATCAGGCGCGTGATGTCGACCCGGTGCGCCGGCCGGCGTCCCCCCTCGCCCCGGCCGAAGTATCGGGCCAAGAACTCGTCCCAGGGGTCGTTGCCGAAGTCACCCGGTCCCATCATCTCGTCCTCCGCAGTCAGTCGGCACGACCGGCACCCGGCACGCGCGGCACGGTCGGCGGTGGCTACCCGGCGGTCGGCGCGACAAACGCGACCGGATGGCAGGCTGGGGGCATGGAGAGCAGACCGCTGCTGATCGTGGACGGCGCGAACGTGGTGGGCTCGCGCCCGGACGGCTGGTGGCGGGACCGGGCCGGCGCGGCGGTCCGGCTGCGCGACGCGCTGGCGTCCGTCGGGGACGCGGGCGTGCCGCCGGAGCTGCCGCCGCCGGTGCAGGTGGTGCTGGTGGTGGAGGGCGCGGCCCGGCACGTGCCGCCCGCGCCCGGCGTGGACGTGGTCTCCGCGCCCGGCTCCGGCGACGACACGATGGTCGAGCTGGTGGCCGCCGCGCCGGATCGGCGGCGGGTGGTGGTCACCGCCGACCGCGAGCTGCGCGAGCGGGTCACCGCGCTCGGCGCGGAGGTACGCGGCCCGCGCTGGCTCGGCCGCTAGGACGCCGGTCCCGCTCGCGGGACCGCGGTGTCCGCCGGCAGGACCGCCGGCCGGGGTCTTCGCGCACGTCAGCGCGGGAACCGGACACGAGGGCCGCAACCACGCGAGGGTGGATGTTCGTCCACCCGTTCCGATGGGTTGTAATGGAGATCTCTTCCGCCCCCAGGAGGTCCCCGTGGCGAGCGTCGCCGAGCTGAAGGCCGCCATCGATGTCGCTCTCCAGCAGATCGGTGACGGCCAGACAGCGGTGCAGGCCGCCGGCGAGAAGCTGGCCGAGGCGCAGCAGACCCTGGCCGGCGCGCTGGAGGGCAGCGGCCACGAGACGGTCGAGGCGGCGCAGGCCTCGCTGACACAGGCCGGCCAGGAGCTGGAGGAGTGTCTGGCCGCGACACTGGTCGCGGTGGAGCAGGCACAGCTCTACGTCGCGACGCTCTGAGGCCCGGCCGTGTCCATCGTCGAGGACATCGGCGCGCAGGTGCGCGCCGCCGCCGAGGAACTGCCGCTGGCGCAGCTCGCCGCCGCGTTGGAGAAGCTCGGCCAGGCGCAGGAGCGGCTGCGCTGGGTACGCCAGGAGTCGTCCGACCCGATGGGGGTGCCGGAGCTGTCCTCGGCCACCGAGCACGCCGAGACGGCCGGCTACGCGCTGCGCGTGGCGCAGGAGCAGCTCACCGCGTACCTGGCCGCGATCGGGCTGGCCCCCGACGGCGCTCGCCCGACCTTGCCGGGCGAGCGGCCGCCGAAGCACGACACGCCGCGCGGCGAGGAGCCGCCCGTGCCCGGCCCGGCCGCCGAGCCGGGCGAGCAGCCGGCGGTGCGGCGCTGGTGGGCGGTGCGGGTGGCGGAGCTGACCGGCGGCCGGGAGGGTGCGCCGGACGAGCCGGACGAGCGCGTCGTGGACTCACACGAGTTGCTGCGCCGGGTGGCCGCCGGGGTCCGCTCCGGCGACCGGGACCGGCTGCACCGCGAGCTGCGCCGGGCGCACGCCGACGTGGGGCTGGGGCTGGCCGCGATCACCCCGCCGCTGCTGCGCGAACTGGCCGGTGAGCTGCTCGGCCATCCGCCCCGCGCGGACGACCTGCCCCGGCTGCGCGGCGCGCTGGACTCCCGGGTCCGCGACCTGCTGCCCGGGCTGCCGCGGCCGGTGCTCGACACGCTGCTGACCCGGGTGTGCCGGATGCCCCCGCCGCGCCGCGACGACGACGCGGAACAGCCGCACGCGGCCGACCCTGCGGTCACCGCCGGTGTGCTCACCGGCGTACTGCTCGACCGGCTCGGCCGGGACCTGCCCGAGGACACCGACGAACGGGAGCCGTCCCGTGGCTGACGTCCGCGCTCGACTGGTGACGCGGGTCCGGGGGATGCTCTCCGAGGCCCTCGGCGCCACCCGTACCCGGCTCGCCACCGCCGAGGCCGACCTGGCCGCCGGGCGGGACCGGCTGGCCCGTACCCGCCGGGCCGCCGCGGCGGTGCCCGCCCGAGTGGGTGCCGCCCGCGACCGGCGCCTGGCCGAGATCGACGCCCGGCACACCGCCCGCCTCGCCGAGCTGGCCCGGCGGGCCGCCGCCGCGGCGCAGCGGGAGGCGCCCGGCGCGGCGTCCGCGCCGTGGGACCGCTGGCAGGCCACGCCCGCCGGCCGGTCCGAGCCGCCGGGTGCCCTGCGCGTCGGCACGGTACGCCTCGACGGCGCCGAGCCGGTGCCGGCGCTCGTCCCGCTGCTCGATGCCGGGCACGCGCACCTGGCCGGCGGCGACCGTGCCGGGCTGGCCACCGTGGTACCGGCACTGCTGCTGCGCTCGGTCGGGCGGGCCGACCCGGGCGCGGTGCGGCTCTACGGGTACGACCCGGAGCACCTGGGCGGCGGGCTGGCCGGGTTCGCGCCGCTGGGCACGGCCGGGCTGCTCACGTTCGTCGGGCCGGGCGGGTTGGGCCGGCTGCTGGACGACCTGGTGGAACAGATCCGCCGGATCAACGCCACCGTGCTCGCCGGTGAGTACGGCTCGCTGCGCGAGCTGGCCGCCGCCACCGGACGCCGCCCGGAGCCGTGGCGGGTGGCGGTGCTGCTCGGCGGCGACGAGCTGTCCCGGCACGAACGCGGCCAGCTCGACCGGGTGGTGCGGACCGGCGCGGCCTGCGGCGTGCACCTCGTGGTCCGCGGCATCGAGCTACCAGACGACCCGACAGTCACCCGGATCACCGTGGAGCCGGACGACGCCCGGGTGGCCGGGCTGCCGGTGGTGCTCGACGCGCCGCCGCCGCCCGCCCTGGTCACCGAGACGTGCCGTACCGTCGCCTCCCGGGTGGCCGCCGGCCCGCCGCCGACGCCCTTCACCGACCTGCTCCCGCCGCCGGACGAGTACTGGCGGGAGGACTCCGCGCACGGCCTCAGCGCGCCGATCGGCGAGGGCCCGCACGGGCGGCAGGTGCTGCTCACGCTCGGCGACTACCCGCCGCACGCGCTGATCGGCGGCCCGTCCGGCACCGGCAAGACGAACCTGATCTTCGCCTGGATCGGCGCCCTCGCCGCCCGGTACTCCCCCGCCGAGCTGGAGTTCTACCTGCTGGACTTCAAGGAGGGCGTGTCCTTCGCCCGGTTCGCGCAGGGCCGGCGCGACCCGAGCTGGCTGCCGCACATGCGGCTGGTCGGTATCAACGTCAACACCGACCGGGAGTTCGGTCTGGCGCTGCTGCGCTTCCTCGCCGAGGAGCTGCGCCGTCGCGCCGACGCGGCGAAGAAGCACGAGGTCACCAAGCTGGCCGAGCTGCGCGCGGTGGACCCGGACGGGCACTGGCCGCGCATCGTGGCGGTGGTCGACGAGTTCCAGGCGCTGCTCGCCGGGCGGGACGTGGTCGCCCGGGAGGCCGCCGACCTGCTGGAGGACCTGGCCCGGCGGGGCCGGTCGCAGGGCATCCATCTGGTGCTCGCCTCGCAGGACGTCCGCGGCATCGAGGCGCTGTGGGGACGGCCGGCGCTGGTCGCCCAGTTCACGCTGCGGATCGCGCTACCGAAGGCGCTGCGCATCCTGGCCGAACGCAACGACGCGGCGCAGTCGCTGCCCCGTCACCACGCGGTCGTCAACGCCGAGTCGGGCCTGGCCGAGGGGAACGAGGTGGCCCGGATCCCGTCGGCGAGCGACTGGGAGACGTGGAGCGAGCTTCAGCACCGGCTGTGGCGGATGCGCCCGCAGGACGCCGCGCCGGCCCGGCTGTTCGACGGCGACGCGATCCCGAGGCTGGCCGACGCGCCGGACTTCCGGGCGCTCACCGCGCCGGAGCAGGGCGTGCCGCGCAGCCCGGTGGCGCTGCTCGGCGAGATCATCGACGTGCAGTCCCGCTCGGCGGCGCTGCGGCTGCCCCGCGCGCCGGGCCGCAACCTGGCGGTGCTGGGCACCCGGGTGGACGAGGCGTGCGCGGTGCTCGACGCCGCCGCCCGGTCGCTGGCGCGGCAGTACCGGCCCGGCACCGCCCGGTTCTCCATCGCCTGCCTGGATCCGGACGCCGACCCGGCCGCCCGCGCCCTGTACGAGGACCTGGAAGGCGACGCCTCCTGGTACGACGAGGAGACGGTGCCGGAGCTGATGGCCGAGGTGGGTGACGGACTCGGCGCGCCGGGTGCGGCGCGTACCCCGCACTTCCTGCTGCTGTACGCGGTGGACGCGGCCGCCGCGGCGCTGGCCGGCAAGGCCGGTACGCGCACCGGGCTGGAGCAGTTGCGCCGGATCCTGCACGACGGGCCGGAACGGCGTACGCACGTGCTGGCGTGGTGGCGTGGCGTGGCCCGGATGCGGGTGGACCTGGGCGGCGCGGGCGCGCGCACGGATCAGATCGGCGCCTGGGTGGCGCTGGACGTGCAGGGCGGTGAGCTGGGCTCCTCGCTGTATCCGGGCAGCGGCGGGCCGGACTGGTATCCCCGGCCGTGGCGCGGTCTCTACTTCGACCGGGCGGTGCACCGCACCGGACAGGTGATCATCCCTTATGGTCCCTCCCGATGAACGAACCGGTTGCCAGTGAGACGTACAGCGCGCAGATCCGCCGGCTCGCCGAGCTGACCGCCCGGGTGGCCGCCCAGCGGGCCGAGGCGCACACCTGGTACGACCAGCAGGTGGCCGCGGCCGACCGGGCGGTCGCGGAGGCCGCCGAGCAGGTGCGGCAGGCCGAAGCGGAGGTGGCCGAGGCGTCCCTGCTCGTGGAACGCGTCGACGGCGAGGTCACGCACCTGTGGACGCAGTTGCGGGCCCGGCTCGGCGGGAGCGCGCGGCGGCTGGGCGACCCGCCCGGCCCGGTACGCGGCGCGGCCGGTGACCCGGTGCCGCTGCTGCGGGCGGTCCGGGAGCTGCTGGACCGCACCGGCTCGCCGGGCGAGCTGCCCGGTTCGGTGAACCCGCTGCTCGTCGCGTGCGGGATCGGCGGGGCGCTGGTGGCGTACGCGCTTGGGGTGGGCGCGCGGGCCCTCGCGGCCGGTTCCAGCGGCGATCTGGCGGTGGGCCTGCCGGTGCTGGCGCTGGTGGTGACGCTGCTCGGCCCGGTGATCGGGCTGGCGCCGGCGCGGCTGCTGGCCGACCGCCGCCACGCGGTGCTGACCCCCCGCCCGATGATCCTGGTGGCCGCTTCCGGCCTGGTCACGACGCTGCTCCTGCTGACGGTGACCTACACCCGCTGACCGCCGCCCCGCGCGCCGGCTCTCCCGCCGTCGATCATGAGGTTGGCGGCGCGACACGCCGTCGCGCCGCCGGTCAACCTCATGATCGCCGGGATCAGGCGGGGGTCAGGACGGCCTCCTTGAGGAGGCGGCGGGCCAGCGTCAGACGATCGGCGTCGTCGTCGAGGCCGGGCAGGTCACCGACTCGGGTCACCTCGCCGGTGAGCAGCGCGCGCAGCGCGGCCTCGCAGGTGCCGGGCAGGGTGAGCGTGCGGTCGGGCACCCGCAGCGTGACCCGTCCGTCGGCGGCCGGGGTGAGCTGCCACCGCAGGCCGCCGCGTACCGCGACCTCGCTGTCCGCGCTCAGCCGGGCCAGCGCCTGCGCCTGGGCCAGCGGCCGGATCGGCGCCGGACGGGCGGCCGGCCACACCCGGGCACGCAGCCGGCCGGCCACCGCCGCCGGGTCGGCCCGCAGCAGCCAGTCGCGCAGCGCCTCGACGGTCTCGGTCAGCTCCGGCTCGATCGCGTCCGGGTCGGCCAGGTCGAGCCCGAACGGCAGGCTCGCGCGCAGCCGCGCGTCCTCGGCGGCGAGCGCGAGCAGCTCCTCGACCACCGCGTACCGGGTCAGCGCCCGGATGCCCACGGTCAGGTGCAGCGAGCTGGACTCCTGCGCCTGGGCGCTGTGCAGCCAGCCGCGCGGCAGGTAGAGCGCGTCGCCCGGTTCCAGCACCACGTCCAGTTCGGGGCGGCCCTCGGCGGTCGCGGAGACCTCGTCGGCCCGGCCGCCCCACGGCTGGCGTTCCAGCGGGTCGGCCAGCACCGGCGGGTGGATCCGCCAGTGCTTGCGTCCGTCCACCTGGAGCACGAACACGTCGTGGGTGTCGTAGTGGGTGGCGAAACCCTGGCTGCCGGCCGGGGTCAGGTAGGCGTTCACCTGCAACGGCTGGGCCAGCGCGGTGCCCAGGTCGCGGGCGAAGTCGACGATCGCCGGCCAGGTGCGGTGCAGGCCCTGCAGCACCAGCGTCGCGCCGTTGGCGTACAGCGCCAGCACCTTCTCGTCCAGGACCTGGTCGCCGATCTCGGCGCCCGCGCCACCGCCGCCGGTGAACCGCGCCGCCGGCACCAACTGGCCGTCCTTCGCCACCCGCAGGAACGGGGTACGCAGGCCGCGGCGGCTGAGCAGCTCGTCGGCGTCGGCGGTGCTGAGCAGGTCGGTGAAGCCGTCGGCGTTCGGCAGCTCGGCGGCGCGGGACAGCAGCGGGCTGCGCCCCCAGTGGTCGGCGGCGAACTTGGCCGGCTCCACCGCCACGCACCGGGCCAGCGCCTCGGTCGCGGAGAACGGAACCGCCGGGCGGCCGTGGCCACCCGGCGGGTCGACGTGCGTGGTGCTCATGTGTCAGGCGCTGCCGTCGGCGCCGCCGTCGTGCTGACCCGGGGTCGCGCCGCCGTCGGCCGGACCTTCGGCGCTGCCGTCCGCGCCACCGTCGTGCTGACCCGGAGTCGCGCCGCCGTCAGCGGGGCCCTCCGCGCCGCCGTCCGCGCCACCGTCGTGCTGACCCGGAGTCGCGCCACCGTCGGCCGGACCCTCCGCGCCGCCGTCCGCGCCACCGTCGTGCTGACCCGGGGTGGCACCGCCGTCGGCCGGGCCTTCCAGGCCGCTGCCGCCGCTGCTCTGGATGTCGTCGTCGTTCAATGCCATGGGTGCTCCCTCGGTGTGCCGCCCCGCGTGGTGCCGGGGTCCGTGTGCAGCGGGTGGTACCCCACGCCCGATCTTCTCTAACCACACCGTAGACGCCCGGACGCCGCCGTACGGACGGTTCGCGGGGCAAGCGGTGGGAGCGGGCGAGTGCCAGGATGGCGGGAGGACGACGCGAGGAGACGCACGTGACGCAGCCGGAGCCACTCACCCCGCTGACCGAGGACTGGCAGCGGGCGCTGGCAGTGGTGGCCCACCCCGACGACCTGGAGTTCGGCGCCGCCGCCGCGGTGGCGCGCTGGACCGGGCAGGGCAAGGAGGTCGTGTACTGCCTGCTCACCAGCGGCGAGGCGGGCATCGACGGGATGACGCCGGAACGCGCCCGGGTGGTGCGCGAGGAGGAGCAACGGGCCTCCGCCGCCGTGGTCGGGGTGTCGGAGGTCGAGTTCCTCGGCCTGCCCGACGGGCTGCTGGAGTACGGCGTGCCGCTGCGCCGGGCCATCGCCGCCGTGGTGCGCCGGCACCGGCCGGACGTGGTGCTGACGAACAACTTCCGGGAGACGTGGGACGGGGCGTACGCGCTGAACCAGGCCGACCACATCGCCTGCGGCCGGGCCACGCTGGACGCGGTCCGCGACGCCGGCAACCGGTGGATCTTCCCGGAGCAGCTCACCGACGGCACACAGCCGTGGTCGCGGGTCCGCGAGGTGTGGGCGGCCGGTTCGCCGATGGCCCGGCACGGGGTGGACGTGACCGACACGTTCGACAGGGGTGTGGCGTCGCTGCGGGCGCACGGGGCGTACCTGAGCGGGCTCGGCGACGGCGGTTTCGACGCCGAGGAGTTCCTGGAGGGCATGGCCCGCCCGGCCGGCAGCCGGCTCGGCGCACGGTTCGGCGCCACGTTCGAGGTCTTCCAGATCAACCTTCAGTAGGGCACGGCGATGTTCCTGGTCGGCACGTCGGGCTGGCAGTACCGGGACTGGCGGGAACGGTTCTACCCGGCCGGGCTGCCACAGCGGCGCTGGCTGGAGCACTTCGCCGCGCGGTTCGCCACGGTCGAGGTGAACAACGCGTTCTACCGGCTGCCGGAGCGAGACACGTTCGTCGCGTGGCGGGAGCGTACGCCCGGCGACTTCTGCGTGGCGGTGAAGATGAGCCGCTACCTGACGCATATCAAGCGGCTGCGCGACCCGGCCGAGCCGGTGGCCCGGTTCCTGGACCGCGCGTCCGGGCTCGGCGACCGGCTCGGCCCGGTGCTGGTGCAGCTCCCGCCGACGCTGCGCGCCGACCCGGACACGCTGGCCGGCGTGCTGCGCCGGTTCCCCGCCCACGTGCGGGTGGCCGTCGAGCCGCGACACCCGTCGTGGTGGACCGACGACACCCGGCGGGTCCTGGAACGGCACCGGGCGGCGCTGGTCTGGGCGGACTGCCTCAGCCGGCCGATCACCCCGCTGTGGCGCACCACCGACTTCGGGTACCTGCGGCTGCACGAGGGGCGGGCCCGGCCGTGGCCGCGCTACGGGCGGGCCGCGCTGGCTAGCTGGGTGCACCGGCTGGCCGGGGAGTTCGGTGACGGCGACCCGGCGTACGTCTACTTCAACAACGACCCGGGCGGCGCGGCGATCGTCGACGCGGTCGCGTTCGCCGGGCTGGCCCGGCGGGCCGGGCTGCCGGTGTCCCGGACGCCGGCGGCCCGCCCCGCCGAGGGGGCGGGACGGGCCGGTCCGGTGCCGGATCAGGGAATCATCTGACGCAGGTCACCCGGCATGGTGGCCTTCACGTCCTCCCACTCGCCCTGGGTGACGTGCCGCCGCAGCGTGTCCAGCACGACCTGCACCACCCGCTGCGCGCCGCCCTCGACGTCGTACGGGAAGCCCTGGCGCACCTCGTACAGGAAGTCGTCGCGGTTGAGCTTGATCGGCACGTTCTCCGGTTGCCAGCCGTCGAAGTAGATCCCTCGCACCAGCACCGGCAACTGCTGGGCGAACTCGGCGCTCTCCTGCACCGGCAGCCGGTCCCGCAACAGGTGCAGCACGGTACGCAGCGCGGCGTAGGACTGGTTGCGCTGTTCCTTCGGCCAGCCGTACGCGGACTCGATCTCCTTGAGGATCACGTTCGTCTTGTCCAGCGAGGACTCGAACGCGGACAACAGCTGTTCGGCCATCGGGCTCACCCCCGTACTTCGGTCTCCCAGCGTCGGTCGTCGGCGCGGCGCGGCGGACCGCTGGGGCCCCGCCACAACCGGGTCGGACTGAACCGGCCGGGCCGTTCGGCCCGCCGTGGCGCCTCGGAGCTGCCGACCACGTGCAGTACGCCACCGCGGCGCCGGTCCGCCACCACCCGTACCGTCATGACCCACCTCCTCGTCGCGGCGCCCGAGCCGGCGCCCACCGTTCATGCTGCGGCGGGGGTGGGTGAGTGGACCTCACCCGGACCGGGTGAGTCGCTCAGGCGTCCAGCAGGCCGGCGAGTGTGGTGGCGTTGCGCTGCGCGTAGTCCCGATAACAGTTGTTCATCAGGATGTGTGTCTGCCCGGCCTCGCCGGCCAGCTCGCGCAGCTTCGGCGCCCAGTCGCGCAGTTCCCGCTCGGAGTAGTCGTAGCCGAACTTCTCGTGGATGTCCTTGCTGGTCCACTTGTCGCTGTGCCCGTGGAACCGGACCACCGCGAGGTCCGCGGTGGCCGCCAGCACCGGCGGTACTGACGACTTGTGTCCCTGCGGCATGTCCACGCAGACGAAAGGCAGGTCGTGCTCGCGCAGGAAGCCGAGCGTCTCCTCGGCGTTGTCGCCGTCGAACCAGGAGGCGTGCCGGAACTCGACCACCGGACGCAGCGGCGCGCACCGGCGGGCCACCTCCAGCAGGTACTGCTTGTTTGCGCGCTTGATGGTGAACCAGGGCGGGAACTGGAACAGCAGCGCGCCCAGCTTGCCGGCCTCGACGAGCGGGTCGAGGGCGGACAGGAACCGGGTCCACACCTCCTCGTACGCCTGCGCGGGCAGGTCGTCCGGGTAGACGTTGCGCTTGTCGGTGTCCGGGCGCAGGTCCTTGTAGAGCGCGGAGACGCGGGTGGGGTGGCCGGTCAGCAGGCTGAACGCCTTGACGTTGAACGTGAACCCGGGCGGGGTGCGTTCGGCCCACAGCCTGGCGGTCCGCTCGGCCGGCGGCGAGTAGTAGGTGGCGTCCACCTCGACCAGCGGGAACTGCCGGGCGTAGTAGGACAGCCGCTTCTCCGGGGTGTCGGCGCTCGCCGGGTACCAGCCGGAGTCGAGCAGCGTCCGGTCGGTCCACGAGGCGGTGCCCACCTTGATCTCACCCATGATGGGAGTTCACCGCGCTGCAGGACCGACCGGCAACCGGAACGGCGTTCAGGCCGCCCGCCGCTCCCTGGTCTGCTTGCAGGCCACACAGGAGGTCGCGGACGGGAAGATCTCCAGCCGCTCCACCGGGATCGGGGCGGTGCAGCCCTCGCAGAAGCCGTAGGTGCCCTCGTCCAGGCGGGTCAGCGCGTGCTCGAACTGGGCCCGCCGGTCCAGGATGGTGCGCAGCAGCGACTGCGCGGTGTCCCGCTCGGCGGTCTTGGTGCCGCTGTCGGCCTGGTCGTCGCCGGCGGTGTCGCCGACCTCCACCAGCCGCAGCACCTGGCTCTGCGCCACGGTGTTCTCGTACTCGGCGGTCAGCTCGTCGTACCGCGACCGCAGGGACTGCCGGATCTGGTCGACCTCCGCCTGGGAGCGGCCGGTGGCTGTCGTGTCGTGGACGAGCATCGCTGCCTGCCTTTCCTACACCCTCATACCGGACCGGGGCGGCCAGCGCCCCGGACCCGGTCCGACTGTGGATGCGCGGGCGACGAGATCACCCGTGCTCTGTGAGCCGGGCGATTACCCCCGCCCTCGGCGGGTCAAACCGGCTGTTTCCTGAGTGTTTCCGGTGAGTCCGCAGCCGCTGGTCAGGCGGCCTCGACGAGCGCCGGACGACGCGGATCGTCGGCCCGGACCACCACGTCGGCGAAGGACGCCGGGTCGACCTCGCCGGCGTAGCGGGCGAACGCGGGCAGGGTCCAGCGCAGCGCCGGGTCGGTGCGCCGCGCAAGCGCCGCCGGGGAGAGCACGAGGTGGACGGTGACGTCGAACGGCAGCGTGCCGCCGAGCAGCAGCGCGCCGCTGACCAGGACCACGCCGCCGGGCGGCAGATCGACGTACGCGGCGCGGCTGGCCCGGTCGGCGGCGGCGTCCCACAGTGACGGCAGCAGCCGGCCGGAGCCGTCCGGGCCGGCCGGGTCGAGCACCTCGCGGCGCAGCCCGGGTTCGTCGAGCCAGCCCTCGTAGTACGCGTCGGGGTCGGTCCGGCCGTGCTCCAGGCGTACCGAGGCGGGGCGGAGGAAGTCGCCGGCGCGGACGTGCAGCACCGGCCGGCCGGCGGCGCGCAGCGGGTCGACGAGCGCCCCGGCGAGCGTGTCCGGCCCGGCGGCGGGTGGGCCGTCCACGGCGACCCGCAGCCGGCCGGGCGTCCCGGTGCGGGCGAGACGCTCGGCCAGCTCGGTGACGAGCCGGTCGGGGCTGATCGGGCGCACGCGCATCGGACCATCGTGCCGCGCGGGCGGGCGGGTCACCACATGATCGGTTCGGGCGGTCGGGGCTCCGTCCGGCGCCGATCGGCGGGTGGTGGTCCCGGACGGTCAGCCGGTGCGGTCGATGGTGACGCGGGCGTCGTCGGCGAGCCGGTAGCCGACGCCGTAGACGGTGGTGACGAGCGGGACGTCCACGCCGACCTTGCCGCGCAGCCGGCGTACGTGCACGTCGACGGTGCGGACGCCGGCGTGCTCGTACCCCCAGACCGCGTTGAGCAGTTGCAGCCGGGTGAACACCCGGCGCGGGTGGGCGACCAGGTGCAGCAGCAGGTCGAACTCCAGGCGGGTCAGCGGCAGCGGCTCGCCGTCGCGCAGCACCGACCGGGACGACGCGAGGATGTGCAGGGTGGGGATGGTCGGAGCGAGCGGGCGGGCCGGAGCGCGGCCGCCCGGCACGGCGTCGGGCCGGCGCTCGGCCGGGACCGTGCCCGCGCTGACCACCGCGTCGCCGCGTTCGAGCATCTCGCGGGCGGCGTCGAGCAGCCGGCGGGCGGCCGGGGTCAGCGACTCCTCGCAGGCCAGGGGAATGGTGAGGGTGACGGTGAGCATGGGCGCGGCGGCCGTGTTCGCGGGACGACGCTGGCCGCCCGGGGGGCGACCGGGGACCGCGGGTTGGGACGTATGCCATCCGGCGCGCGACGAGGCGGGGCTGACCGACATGGTCCTCCTTGGGCTGGTCCGGGTATCTCCCCACGGCCCGGGACGCCGCTTCATCGATGCTTCCCGGCGTCTCTGCGAGGGTCAAGGGGCGGCCGCGTTGCATGAATGTGACATTTGACGAACACATCGCAGCCGTGCGCTCGCTCTGCGTGCGAGGCCCGTTGATTACAGCAGAGCACCGATTCGCGGTGGTACGGGGGGTCTCCCCGGGCGTTCACAATGGCGGATCAGCGGCGAACGTGAACGCGGCGCACCCGATCCCGGGGTGCGCCGCGTGCCGGCCGGGCCGGCGTCAGGCGTCGCGGTCCACGAGGATCGCGGCGTCGTCGGCGAGGCGGTAGCCCACGCCGTACACGGTGGTCACCAGCGGCGTGTCCGGCCCGAACTTGGCCCGCAGCCGGCGCACGTGCACGTCGACGGTGCGCGCCACGGCGTGCTCGTAGCCCCAGACGTTCGCGAGAAGTTGCAGGCGGGTGAACACGCGGCGGGGATGTTCGGCGAGGAACAGCAGCAGGTCGTACTCGATGCGGGTCAGCGGGATCTCGGCGCCGCCGTGCCGGACCCGCCGGGTGCCGGTGAGGATGCGCACGCCGCCGGGGACGGGCGCCGCCGGGGCGGCGGCGTCGCCGCGGCGCAGGTCGAGCACGGTACGGGCGGGTGGCCCCTCGCCGGAGGCGGCCAGTCCCTCGCCGGACGCGGCCAGTTCGTCGAGCAGGTCGACCAGGCGTGCGAGGCCCGGCGTCAGCGGCCCTGCGCCCAGGTCGAGCGTGATGGTGAGCGTCGGTGCGGTACGCGGCCGGGGCGGCACGGCCCGGTCGGGGCGGCCCGGGCGGGCCGGACGGGTGGTGAGGGCGACGACGGACATGGGAGCCTCCTGTGCGGGCGGTCGCCCCGCCCAGCCGGGTGCGGCGGGACGGTCAGCGGAGCGCCCCGCCGGCGGTGACCGGGGGCGCGGCGGACGAGGGTCGGGTCGGCGGGGTGGGACCGAGGGTGGGCAGGCCGGCGATCTGCCAGGCGGCGAAGCCGCCGACGACGTCGGTGGCCCGGTGCAGGCCGAGGTCCTGGAGCGCGGCGGCGGCCAGCGACGAGGTGTAGCCCTCCTGGCAGAGCACGATCACCGGGACGTCGTAGCCGGTCGCCTGCGGCAGCCGGGCCGCGCAGCGCGGGTCGAAGCGCCACTCCAGCACGTTGCGTTCGACCACGAGGGAGCCGGGCACTGTGCCCTGCGCGGCACGCTGGGCGGCCGGGCGGATGTCCACCAGCAGCGCGCCGCCCCGGCACGCCAGGTGGGCCTGCTCCGGGTCGAGCCGGCGCAGGCGGGCGCGGGCGGCCGCGAGGATCTCGTCGATGCCCCGCGAGCCGGGCGGCGGGACCGGACAGCGCTCGGTGCGGGTGGGGGTCTGCGCCATCGTGGCGTCCTTCCGTTCGTCGGGGTTGCGAGGGCGGCTCACCAGGCCACACCGGCTCGGGCCACCTCGGCGACCCGGAGCCGGCCGGCGACGAGGTGGTAGCGGGTCATCCGGGTCAGCGCCGGCCGGTACACGTGCACGCTGACGGCGGGCTCGTCGCCGTGGTTGGTGACCTGGTGCACGTGCCGGGCGCCGAAGCGCCGACCGGCTCCGGCGGCGAGCCGGTGCGGGCGCAGCCGCCCGCCGCTCACCGTCTCCTCGGTGAGCACGCCGGCCACGACCAGGAACGCACCGGCCGAGCCGCCGTGGTCGTGCAGGCCGGTGCCCTGTCCGGGCAGCCAGCTCAGCGCCCACACCTCGTGTGCGTCGCCGGCGTCCAGCCGGGCGTACCAGCGCTCGGGCGCCTCGAATCGCAGCGGCACCGGCCAGCCGTCCGGGTCGGCCCAGCGGGCGGCGACGGCGAGCAGGTCGGCGGGAACGGTGCTGGTCATCGGCGGTGCGTCCTCACGGTGCGGAGCGGATGTGCTCCCACAGCTTAGACGGTAAAGCCTATCGGTTTAGTAGGTAATACCGAATACTGGGACGCCGGGCGCGGCTCAGCGGAGGACCGGCGGGCCCACCTGGTAACCCGGCACCGACGGCCAGCGGACGGTGAGCACCGTGGACTCTCGCTCGGCGTACCAGGAGTGGTCCACACCCCGGCCCCACACCACGTAGTCACCGGGCGCGCGCAGCACCACCGTCCGGTCCGGCAGCTCGATCCGGAACGCGCCGCTGATCAGCACCAGCAGGGCGGTACGCCGCTCACCGGTGGCCCACCGGGACCGGGTCTCCCCCGCCGGGTGCACGCCCCACTTCACCTCCACGTCGGTGCTGTGCCGCACGTCCCCGGCCGGCTTGAAGTGGCCCAGCAGCCAGCCCGCGTCGGTCGCGCCGTCCACCGCCGCGTTGCCCACGTACACCCGATCGTCCATGTGCGCGCCTCCCGTGCCCGGCTGCGCAAGGTACCAGGCGCGTCCGGCCGCGACGCCATAGCCTGGGCGGATGCCCGACGAACTCGACGACGAGACCATCGCCTTCGCCCACCGGATGTTCGACCTGGCGCGGGCCGGCGCCACCGAGGAACTTGCCGCCAACGTGGACGCCGGGCTGCCGGTCAACCTCACCAACGCCAAGGGCGACACGCTGCTGATCCTCGCCGCGTACCACGCCCACCCGGAGACGGTGGCCGCGCTGCTGGCGCGGGGCGCCGACCCGGCCCGGGTGAACGACAGGGGGCAGACCGCGCTCGCCGCAGCGGTGTTCCGGCGCCAGGAGGCCGCCGTCCGCGCGCTGCTCGACGCCGGCGCCGACCCGGACCACGGCGGACCGTCCGCGGTGGAGACCGCCCGGTTCTTCGAGCTGCCCGACATGCTGACGCTGCTCGGCCGCGCGTGACCGGCGGGCGGTATACAGGGACGGTGGAGGATCCCGTACCCGAGCAGATGCGCACGGCCGCCGCGGCGTTCCTGGCCGCGCTGGACGAGCCGGCCCGCGGCGCCGCCCGGCACGCCTTCGATGACGAGCCGGCCCGGCGGTGGCTGGAGTACCGGCCGCGGCCCCGGCCCGGCGTCGCGCTCGCCGGCCTGGACGTCGACGCCCACAAGGCCGCCCACCGGCTGCTCGCCACCGCGCTCAGCCCGGCCGCGTACGCCCAGGCCATGACCGTGATGGCGCTGGAGGAGGTGCTGGACCGGGCCGAGGACTGGCGGCGCGGCCGGCACAGCGGCGACTACTGGGTGGCCGTCTTCGGCGACCCGGCCCGCGACGACGACTGGGCCTGGCGGTTCGAGGGACACCACCTGTCGGTGAGCATGACGGTCGCCGACGACCGGGTCTCACCCGCGCCGGTCTTCCTCGGCGCCAACCCGGCCACCGTCCGGCACGCCGGCCGCCCGGTCTCCCGGCCCCTGGGCCCCGAGGAGGACCTGGCCCGCGAGCTGCTCGACGCGCTCGGACCGGCCGGCCGCTCCGCCGCGATCATCGCCGACGAGGCGCCCGCCGACATCATCAGCGCCACCCGGGCCACCGCGCCGGGACGGCTCGACCCGCTCGGCGTACCCCGGGGGCGGCTGCGGCCCACCGGCCGGGCGCTGCTCGACCGGCTGGTCGCGCTCTACCTGGACCGGCTCCCGCCGGAGCTGGCGGCCCGGGAGGCCGACCGGCTCGACGGCGGCGAGCTGCACTTCGCCTGGGCCGGCCCGGTCGAGCCGGGCCGGCGGCACTACTACCGGGTGCAGGGCGACGACCTGCTGATCGAGTACGACAACACCACCGACGACGGCAACCACGCGCACACCGTGCTGCGCCGCCCGGCCGGTGACTTCGGCGCCGACGTGCTGGCCGCGCACCACGCCGCCGCCCACCGGCCCGGCCCGCTCAGTCCCGGCGCGCCTCGATGAGGAAACGGCGGGCGTACGCGACGAACGGTCCCTCGGCGCGGATCCGCTCGTCCAGGCGGCGCAGCTCGTCGGTGTAGCGGCCGACGGTGAAGCCGGGCACCGTCCAGACCACCTTGCGCAGGAACCAGACCACCGCGCCGATGTCATGGAAGACGGCACGCAGCGTGGCCTCACGCAGGTCGACCACCGTCAGCCCGGCGGCCCGCGCTTCGGCGACCGCCGCCTCCGGATGGCGGTGCTCCGGCGGCGGCAGCGGCCCGAGGACGGCCTCGCTGAGCTCCCGCATCGTGCCGGGGCCGATCTGCTGGGACAGGTAGGCGCCGCCGGGTCGCAGCACCCGGGCCACCTCGCCCCACCAGGTGTGCACCGGATGACGGCTCACGACCAGATCGAAGGCGGCGTCCCGGAACGGCAGCGGCGGGCGGTCGCCCACCCGCACCACGGACGCGCCGAGCGGGCGCAGGTGGCGCCGGGCCACCGGCACGTTCGGCGGCCACGCCTCGGTGGCGACCAGCAGCGGCGGCGGCGCGGGCACCTCGGCCAGCACCTCTCCCCCGCCGGTGTCGATGTCCAGCGCCGCGTTCACGGCGGCCATCCGTTCGCCGACCAGGCGCGCGTACCCCCAGGGCGGGCGCTCCTCGGTGGCGCGGCCGCGCAGCCAGTCGAAGCCCCAGCCCTCGACCGGCGCCGCCTCGGCTTCGGCTACCAGTTCCTCGAACGTGCCGACCATGCCCGTGAGCCTGCCGCCCGGCGGTGGCTGCGGCAACGCATTTCCGCAGGGGTCAGAACGGGCGCGGGCGGGCGATCTCGACTGTGGACCCGGCGGGCACGTCGCCGAACGTCTCGAAGCCGCTCGGCTCGGCGGCCCGGTCGAACTGCTGCATCAGCCGCGCGCCCAGGGCCACCCCGACCGCGCCGACGGCGAGCGCAACGAGTTCGGCGGCGAGCAGGGCGCCGTTCGCGCCCCGCTGCGGCGCGTTCGCCCGGATCAGGCAGGACAGCAGGAAGAGCGCCGCCATGACGGCGTTGACCAGGTTGAACGTCAGCACGGTCCGGCTGGTGCGCCCGGCGCGGACGTCCCACAGGTCGACCAGGCCGGCGACTGTGGTGAGCCCGGCGGCGACGAGCGCGGCCACGGCGGTCCAGTAGCCCACCTCGCCGAGGAACGCCGGGCCGCCGGCCACGTCGGCCAGGTCGAAGACCGCGGCGCAGACGAACAGGCCGAACGGGAACGTGACAAGCATCGGTTGAATGGGATGCCCCTGCACCCGCAGTCGGCTCTGCATCGCTTCCTCCCCAGGTCGGCGCAGCTCACCAGTCCAGAGTGCTACCCGAGGTGCCGCGGGGTGAAACGACTGTCGCTCAGTTGTCCCGGGGCCGGGAGACGGTCAGCACGAGCCTCTCGGCCACCTCGCGCAGCGGGATGTCCAGCGAGGACGCGGCGCTGCGCAGCACCCGCAGGGCCTCCGGGGCGGGACAGCCACGCTGCGTCATGATCACGCCGACGGCCTGCCCGACCACGCCCTCGGCCAGCAGCGAGTCGTCGATCTCACCGGCCCGGGAGGCGGCCCGCTCGCGGTCACGCGCGGCGGCCAGCAGCAGACCGGCGTGCTCGGCGAGCAGCATCGCGGTGAGCTGGTGCCGGGGGGTGAGCGCGTCGGGCGCCTCCGCGTACAGGTTGATCGCGCCGATCACCTGCTCGTCCACGTCGACCGGGGCGGAGATCACCCCGTGCACGCCCAGCGCGCGGGCCCGCTCGCTCCAGGCCGGCCAGCGCGTCTCGTCGGGCAACCCGCCCGCGATGATCATCTCCCGGCGGCGGATCGCCGTCATCGCCGGTGTGTCCGGGCCGTGCCGCAGGTCGTCCAGCTCGGCCCGGTCCGGGTCGGAGGCGGCCACCCCGGCGGGCTCACCGGCGCGCAGCGCGGTGAAGCCGCAGCAGTCCACGCCCGGCACGGCGTCGCGGGCGATCCGGACCAGGCGGTCAAGCGCCTCGTCGAACCCGGCCGCACCGATCAGGCCGGCGGTCAGCTCGCGCAGCAGCGCGGCCGTCTCCAGCACACCGAGGTTGTCGATCATGGGTTGGCGCGTGTCGAGGTTCACCGGGCCGGGGCCTCCACCGTCCCCGCGTGCGTCCGCGCGGTCTCCCCGTCCGGCACCGTTGCCTGTCCCATGTCCGTCCCTCCTGTGGCCGGGCCCCGGCCTACTACCCTCGCAGACCGCAGGCGAAACCGCGCAAAAAGGCCCCTCCCGGTCGCACCGGAAGGGGCCTTCGGCGCGGGTCAGCGCGACCCGGAGATGAGCCGCCGACCCACCGAGGCGATCAGCCGGTCCAGCTCCGAGCCGAACGGGTTGTCGTGCACGAGGTAGGTCCAGGTGGCGGTCGGGCGCACCAGCTTCGACGAGTCCGGCTCCCAGCCCTCGTCGAACTCGGTCTCCTCGAACGTGGCCACGGTCCGCGTCTCGATCTCGGGCACCAGCGCGTTGAACGCCGGCACCGCGCTGCGGTGGAACTCGTCGAGCGGGTCGAGCCGGCCCAGCGCCCGCAGGTGCACGCCCTCGCGTACCTCGGACAGCTCGGCCAGGTGGTCGGCCCAGAGCCGGTCCAGGTGGTAGAGGGCGATCTTGCGGGCCACGTCGGCGAGCAGGTCCTCGTCCATGTCGCCGGCCTTCTCCGGCACCCGCTCCAGCAGCATCAGCGCGGCGATGTCGCTGGTCAGCAGCCGCTCCCGGCGCTCGGCCAGCGCCTTGCGCTGCTGCTCGATCACCTGGCTGTAGCGCCACGTGTTGCGGTGGATCTCGTGGTTGACGCCCTCGGCGACCCGCTGGGCGTGCTCCACCGCGTAGTCGACCTGCGGGTCGGTGACCAGACCGTCGGCGTTCATCCGGGGCGAGGCCGGCACGGTGTCGCCGGCGTGCCGGACCACCAGGTCGTCCTCCAGGCTGACGAAGAACACCGACCCGCCCGGGTCGCCCTGCCGGCCGGCCCGGCCGCGGAGCTGGTCGTCGACCCGGCGGCTGTCGTGCCGGCCGCTGCCGATCACGTACAGGCCGCCCAGCTCCGCCACCCGGTCCCGGTCGGCCTGGTCGCTGCCGCCCAGCCGGATGTCGACGCCCCGGCCGGCCATCTGGGTGGAGACCGTCACCGCGCCGTACGCGCCGGCCTCCGCGATGATGCCGGCCTCCTCGTCGTCGTTCTTGGCGTTGAGCACCACGCACGACACGCCGGCGGCGTTGAGCGCGGCGGCCAGCCCCTCGGACTCCTTGACGTCGAGCGTGCCGACCAGCACCGGCCGCCCCGCCTCGTGGCAGCGCGTGATCTCGTCGACCAGCGCCTCCTCCTTCTCGGCGCGGGTGGCGTAGATCCGGTCCGGCTCGTCCTCGCGGACGCAGGGGGTGTTCGGCGGGATCACCGCGACCTCGAGGCCGAAGAACTCGCGGAGCTGGTCGCCGACGAGCACCGCGGTCGCGGTCATGCCGCAGACCGTCGGGTAGAGCGCGATGTACGCCTGCACGGTGATCGTGCCCAGCACCTCGCCCTCGGCGGTGGCGTCCAGGCCCTCCTTCGCCTCGACCGCGGCCTGCAGCCCGTCCGGCCAGCGGCGGCGCTGCGCGACCCGGCCGCGCATCTCGTCGATCAGCTCGACCGAGTCGTCCCGGACGATGTAGTCCACGTCGCGGTGCAGCAGGGCGTGCGCGTGCAGCGCCACGTTCACCGCGGAGAGCTGCCCGACGTGCTCCTCGTCGTACAGGTCGATGCCACCGAGCTTGGCCTCGACGGTGGCCAGGCCGACCGAGGTGAAGGCGACGCTGCGGCCGTCCTCGGCGATCGTGTAGTGCTTGCCCTTGCGCAGGCCGCGCACCAGCGCGGCGGCCGCGTGCACCGGATCCTGCTCGCCGCCAACCGCGCCGGCCAGCACCATCGGCACCCGGGCCTCGTCGATCAGGATCGAGTCGGCCTCGTCCACGATCGCGGTCTTCAGCGCCGGCTGCACCCGGTCGGCCAGGTCGGTGACGAGCTGGTCGCGCAGGAAGTCGAAGCCGGCCTCGCTGACCGAAACGTAGGTGACGTCGCAGCCGTACGCGGCACGCCGCTCGTCGGGCGTGGACGCCTCGTTGACCCAGCCGACGGTCAGGCCGAGCAGGTCGTAGACGGGCGTCATCCACTCGGCGTCGCGGCGGGCCAGGTAGTCGTTGACGGTGAGCACGTGCACCGGGCCGTTGCCCAGCCGCACGTGGCCGTACGCGGCGACCGTGGCGGTGAGCGTCTTGCCCTCACCGGTGGCCATCTCGGCGACCTTGCCGGACAGCAGCGCCATCGCGCCGAGCAGCTGTACGTCGTAGGGGCGCTGGTCGAGCCCGCGCCGGGCCGCCTCGCGGCCGATCGCGCAGATCTCCTCGTACCCCGTGGCCCGGCCGGCGGCCTCGGTCAGCTCGGCGTCGGAGAGCTGCTCCAGGTCCGCCTCGCGCGCCTCGATCGCCGGCAGCAGCTTCTCCAGCGGCGCCAGGTCGACTGTCGTCCCCGGGCGCTGGAGGAACCGGCGGAACCTGGTCTTCAACCGTTGCGACACACCCATGAGCGGCAACGGTACGCGAACCGGAGCCGATTGTGACCCCCGCCCACCGCGCGTCTCCCGCCCACCGTCCGCCCGCTTCCGTCGATCATGAGGTTGACAGCATGTCGTGTCCGTTTTGTCGCCGTCAACCTCATGATCGACGCCCTGGGAGGGGGTCAGGGGGTGAGGACCACCTGGAGTTCGGTGCGGCGGCGGTCGGCGAGGTCGGTCAGCAGGGTGGGGGCCTCGTCCAGGGGGACCACCGCCGAGATCAGGTGCTTGCGGATCACGTCGCCGTACTGGCGCAGCAGCTCCACCGTCTCCGCCGACAGCCGCTCCCGGTCCCAGGTGGGGGCCAGCCCGCGCGGCACCCGGCCGATCTGCGCGCAGCGCAGCGACAGCCCGTTGTGGTGGAACTCCTCGCCGAGCCGGACCGCGTCCGCACCGGCCTGGTAGAACGCCAGGTCGATCACCGTGCCCTGCGGGCGCAGCAGGCGCAGCGCGAGCTGCAACGCCCAGTCCTGCCCCCGGCACTGGAAGACCACGTCGGCACCCCGGTCCCCGGCCGCGTGGTTCCACCGCGTCTTGAGCACCACCGCCGGGTCGTCCGCGTCCGGGTCGAGCGTGTCCAGACCGAGCGCCTCGGCGACCTGCCGCCGGGCCGGTGTCGGGTCGACCACCACCACCGAGGCGGCGCCGTGCCGGCGGGCGAACAGCGCGGTCAGCAGCGCCACCACGCCGCCGCCGACCACCGCCACCCGGCGTCCGCGTACGCCGTCACCGAGCGTGCGCACGTCGGTGCCGCACAGGTCGGCGGCGGCGTGCAGCAGCCCGTTGGCGCAGATCGGGCCCATGTGCGCGACGTACACGCCGAGCAGCGGATCCAGGTCGTCGGGCAGCGGCACGAACCGTTCGGTGAGCGGGTCGGCCACCCAGCCGCTGCGGTGCCCGTACGTCATGGCGCCGACCTCGCCCACCGCGACGGCCGGGGTACGGCTGGCCACCACGCGTCCGACCTGCATGTAGCCGAGCCGGGTCACCGGGTACGGCGTGCTCGCCTCCCCGGGGCGGAACAGCCCGAGCGCGGCGTCCCAGGTGACGTGCAGGTACGGGTTGGTGCCCTTGACGAAGCTCAGTTCGGTGCCGGCGGAGACACCGCTGTAGAGCGTCTCCACCCGGAACGTGCCCTCGCGCAGCTCCGGCGCGTCCAGTTCGGCCAGCTCCACCCGGCCGGGACCGCCGACCACCACCACCCGGTCACGCATCGACGCTCACCCCCGCGTCCGCGACCGCCGCGGTGAGCCGGGCCGCCGGGCCGGTCGGCAGCGCCACCGGCCGCCCGGCACGCGCCGACTCGGCCACCGCGAGGGCCAGCCGGTGGGTGCGCAGCGCCTCGGCGTACGGCACCCGCACGTCGTCGCCGAGGCCGCACACGGCATCGACGAACGCCCGGTCGACGGCGACCCGCGCGGCGTCCGGGTCGGCGGACACGTGCCGCTCGCCGTCGGCGTCACGCACGGTCAGGCCGTCCTCGGCCAGCCACATCGCCAGCCCGTCGGCGAGGATCTCCACGCCGGCCCGGTGCTTCCAGCCCAGCACGCAGGACGCGGCGAGCGTGCCGACCGCGCCGGAGCCGAACCGCAGCGTGGCCGCGGTCACCGAGTCGATGTCGGCGCCGTCGACCGGCGGCGGGGTGCCGTCGCCGTACGCGGTCACCTCGACCGCCTCACCGGCCAGCAGCCGGACCAGGTCCAGCACGTGCGCGGCCTGCTCGACGACCGGGCCGCCGGAGCGGTCCCGCCGCGCCCACCACGCCACCGGCGGCACCTTGTCCAGCCAGGCGCCGTTGACCATCCGCACCGGACGGCCGGCGAGCAGCCGCCGGGCCTCCTCCACCACGTGCAGGTAGCGCCAGTGGTGGCCGACGCCGGTGAGCAGCCCGCGCTGCTCCACGAGCGCGGCGACCCGCTCGGCGGTCTCCAGGTCGATCGCCACCGGCTTCTCCACGAACATCGGCACGCCGGCGGCGACCACCGCCTCCTCGACCGGGCCATGCGCGAACGGCGGCACGCACACGTACACCGCGTCCGGGCCGGCCGCGAGCAGCTCGTCCACGTCGCGGAACACCCGCCCGCCGTACGTGCCGGCGAGCGCCCCCGCCGCGTCCGGCGCGACGTCCGTCACACCGAGCAGCTCCACGTCCTCGAAGCCCGTGAGCACCCGGGCGTGGCGTTGCGCCACCCCACCGGCTCCGACTAGTCCCACCCGGCAGGTACGCATCCGACCAACCCTCTCGCCACGACTGGAAGACTTCGGTCACCACTCCCCCCGGCGGCCGCGCGCGAAACGCCGCCGGGGGGCGCAACGCAACGTTCATCTGCCCGGAACCGCCCGGTACGCACCTGGTGATCAGGTTGTTGGGCAAGATCCGGTTAGCGCAGATGCGGGATTGGGAAAACCATGGTTCGCGATTCCACCACTAATGGGGGGTGCCCGTGCGGGAATCAGATTCGACCGTCTCACCTGTGGTGGAGGCGTGGGCCACGTATCGCACCAGCACCGCCGCCGACTGGCCGGCGCGACGACTGGTCCGGGCCAAGGGCGCGAGCCGGGTCAGCGTGGTGCTGCCGGCCCGCAACGAGGAGGCGACCGTCGGCGCGATCGTGTCGACCGTCCGGGAACACCTGATGGACCGCGTGCCGCTCGTCGACGAGCTGATCGTGGTGGACTCCCGGTCCACCGACCGGACCGCGCAGGTGGCGCGCGCGGCCGGCGCCGAGGTGGTAAGCCAGGACGCGATGACGCGCGGGCTGCCCCGGCTGGCCGGCAAGGGCGACGCGCTCTGGGCCGGGCTGGCCGCCGCCGAGGGGGACGTGGTCGCGTTCGTCGACGCCGACCTGCGCGAGTTCCGGCCGCACTTCGTGACCGGGCTGCTCGGGCCGCTGCTGACGGACCCGAGCGTGGAGTTCGTGAAGGGGTTCTACCACCGGCCGCTTGTCGGTGCGACAAGTGTGGAGCCCGACGGCGGCGGGCGGGTGACGGAGCTGATGGCCCGGCCGCTGCTGAACCTGTTCTGGCCGGAGCTGGCCGGTTTCGTGCAGCCGCTCGCGGGCGAGTACGCCGGCCGCCGCGAGGTGCTGGAGCGGGTGCCGTTCGTCACCGGGTACGGCGTCGAGACGGCCATGCTGATCGACCTGCTGGAGCTGGTCGGGCTGGACGCGCTGGCCCAGGTGGACCTGGGTGAGCGCAAGCACCGGCACCAGGACACCGCCGCGCTGGGCCGGATGTCCGCGCAGATCATGCTGACCGCCTGGTCGCGGCTGCAACGGCGCGGGTGGGCGGCGCCGGGGGTGGCGCCGACCGCGCTGCTGACCCAGTTCCGCCGGGGCGGCTCCGAGGCGCTGCCCAATCTGGACCGCGAGATCGTCGTGAACGACGTGTCGGTGCAGGAACGCCCGCCGCTGGCGCAGATGCGCAACCGCCTTCCCCGCCGCCGGGTGGCGGCCGCATGAACAGCAAGAACACCGGAGAGGACAGCGCATGACGCTCACCGTGCTGATGAACGCCGGGCCGTGGCTGTCCGTGCCGCCGCCCGGCTACGGCGGGATCGAGAACGTGATCGCCACGCTGGTGCCGGAGCTGCGCCGGCTGGGCATGCGGGTGGTGCTGGCCTCGGTGGAGAGCAGCACGCTGCCGGTGGACGAGCGGATCGCGGTCTTCCCGGACGGCCAGTTCCACGCCTTGCAGCGGCCGTACAACCAGGTCTGCGGCGTCTCCCAGGCGCACCTGTCCGAGGTGGTGCGGGCGCTGCACGCCCGCGACGACATCGACCTGGTGCACGACCACGTGGAGGCGGTCGGTCTGGCCACGCTCGCCGCGATGGGCCCGGACGCCCCGCCGGTGCTGCACACGCTGCACTGGGACCTCGCCAAGCACCCGGAGCTGTACGGCAACCTCGACGGCGGCGAACGGGTACGGGTCAACGGCGTGTCCGCCTCGCAGCTGGCCCGCGCGCCGGAGGCGCTGCGCGCGCACTCGGTGGGACACGTGCACCTGTCCACCCCGCTCGCCGTGGACGCGGACCGGCACGCGCCGGTGGCGAAGGGCGACCATGTGGTGATCCTCGGCCGGATCAACCCGGGCAAGGGGCAGGACCTGGGCGCCCGGCTGGCGCAGGAGACCGGCTTCCGGCTGGTCCTGGCCGGGCCGGTCGGCCCGTACCACCGCCCGGAGGATCTGGCCGCGGCCGGCGACGAGGCCCGGCAGAACCCGGACGTGCGTTTCTTCTACGACCACGTCGCGCCGCACGTGGACGGCGACCGGGTGCGCTGGGTCGGCACGGTCGCCGGCCGGGAGCGCGACGACCTGGTCGCCTCGGCGCGGGCGTCGCTGTTCCCGCTGCGCTGGGAGGAGCCGGGTGGCACGGCGGTGGTCGAGTCGCTGTCACTCGGTACGCCGGTGGTGGCCACCTCCCGCGGCTGCCTGCCGGAGCTGATCGAGCACGGCCGCACCGGCCTGCTCACCGGCGACGAGCGGGAGCTGGGTGATCTGGTGCTCGCCTCCGACGGGCTGGAGCCGGCCGAGTGCCGGCGGGAGGCGGCCCGGCGGTTCACCCCGGCCCGGATGGCACAGCGGTACGTGGAGCTGTACGACCGGGTCCGGGCGGGCGCGACGAAGCCGCTGCAGCCCGCCTGATCCCCCGCGAGCACGTCCACCGGCCCGGCCGTCCCGCGCGGCCGGGCCGGCGTTTGCCCCCGCCGGCCGCGGGAAACCGGCGCTTCCGCGGTGGCGAGGAGGCCGGCGTGACGAATTCGATGGCGCACTCCCGGGCGCGGCGCAACCCGGCCGACGGGCGGGCGCCGGTACGCCGGGTCGCCTCGGGGTTGGCCGTGCTCCTGCTGCTGCTCGGCGCGCTGGGTTTCGTGCCGGGCGTCACCAGCCACTTCGCGGATCTGCGCGTCGCCGGGCCGGGTTCCGGCGCCCGGCTGTTCGGTGTGTTCCAGGTCTCGGTGGTGCACAACCTGGTGCACCTGGTGCTGGGGGTGGCCGGGCTGGTGCTGGCCCGTACCGTCAGCGGCGCCCGCGCGTTCCTGGTCGGCGCCGGCGCGGTCTACCTGGCGCTGTGGCTCTACGGGCTGGCGGTCGACCGGCGCGACGCGGCGAACGCGCTCGCGGTCAACCGGGCCGACTCGTGGCTGCACCTGCTGCTGGGTGCCGCCATGCTGGCGCTGGGGCTGCTCGCGTCGCGGCGCGGGGAGCGCCGCTGACCTGCGCCCCGGCGGCCCCGATGCCCGGTTTCGCCGGTCCGGGGCGCGGGTACGTCCGTAGTCCTCCGGCTGTGGGAGGCGGCGACCGCCCCGGCCGGGCGGCCCTCCCCCGACGAGGGCGACCCTCCCCGACGAGAAGGAAACGAGGCGGCGATGGTGACCCGGATCAGGTGCGAGGTCCGCGACGAGTCGCCGGTCACTGTCGTACGGCTGGCCGGAGCGCTCGACCTGGGCACGATGCGCGCGGTGCACGAGGTGCTCGACAGCTGCCTCGCCGCGCAGCCGGACGCCCTGGTGGTCGACCTGGAGGAGATCGAGGTCGGCGAGCCGCTGGCGCTGTCCGTCTTCGCCGCCGCCGCCCGCCGGGCCGCCGACTGGCCGGCGGTGCCGATGGTGCTCGCCGCTCCCTGCGCCGAGACGGCAGCGTGGCTGAACGAGACCACCGCCTGCCGGGTGGTGCCGGTGCGCCGGGACTGCGCCGAGGCGACGGCGCTGGCCGGTGCGGCGGCGTCGCCCCGGCTGCGGGCCCGGCTGGAGCCGGTCGCCGGCGCCTGCCGGCGGGCCCGGGAGCTGGTCACCGAGGCGTGCGGCAGGTGGAACGTGCCGGAGCTGGCCGGCCCGGCATCGCTGGTGCTCAGCGAGCTGGTCGGCAACGTGGTGCGGCACGCCGGCACCCCGATGCAGGTGACGCTGACGCTGCGCCGGCCGTACCTGCGGGTGGCGGTGATGGACGGCAGCCCGGCCGACGCGCGCGCCGCGAGCAGCCGTGACCCGCGTGCGGAGGGCGGCCGCGGGCTGATGCTGGTCCGCGAGCTGACCCAGCGCTGGGGCAGCACGCCGGTCGGCGCCGGCAAGGTCGTCTGGGCCATGCTCCCGGCTAATTGACCGAATTCTCCGCTCTCGCCTGGTTACATGGGCAGAGGGCCGGGTACGCCCGCCCGTCCTGTCTGTCGTCACACGGGGTGAGAAGCCATGCCCAAGCGGGTAGTCACGGAACCGGCACGAGACCGGGGGCCCGCGATCCTCGCGCCGGCCCGGTTCGGGGGATTCCCCGGGCCCGTACGGGAGGCGGTGAAGGGCAACGCGCTGTGGCGGTTGCTGCGCACCACCGACGCCAAGCAGATCGGCCTGCTCTACCTGGTCACGTCGTTCGGATACTTCATCGTCGGCGGGATCCTGGCGTTGATCATCCGGGCGGAGCTGGCCCGGCCGGGGATGCAGATCGTCTCCCCGGAGCAGTACAACCAGATGTTCACCATGCACGGCACGGTGATGCTGCTGCTGTTCGCCACCCCGCTGTTCTTCGGGTTCGCCAACTACCTGGTGCCGCTGCAGATCGGCGCCGCCGACGTGGCGTTCCCCAGGCTGAACGCGTTCGCGTACTGGCTCTACTTCCTGGGCGCGCTGATGGTCGTGGGCGGGTTCGCCACCCCGGCCGGCGCGGCGGACTTCGGCTGGACCGCGTACACGCCGCTGAGCACCTCGCAGCACTCCCCCGGCGTCGGCGGGAACCTGTGGGTGGTCGGCCTGGCCGTGTCCGGCCTGGGCACGATCCTCGGCGCGGTCAACCTGATCACCACGATCGTGACGCTGCGCGCCCCGGGCATGACCATGTTCCGGATGCCGATCTTCACCTGGAACGCGCTGCTCACCAGCGTCCTGGTGATCTTCGTGTTCCCGCTGCTGGCGGCCGCGCTGATGGCGCTGGCCTCGGACCGGCTGCTGCACTCGCACGTGTACGACTCGACGACCGGCGGGCCGATGCTCTGGCAGCACCTGTTCTGGTTCTTCGGTCACCCCGAGGTGTACATCATCGCGCTGCCGTTCTTCGGCATCATCACCGAGATCATCCCGGTGTTCTCCCGCAAGCCGATCTTCGGCTACACCGGCCTGGTGCTCGCCACCATCGCCATCACGGTGCTGTCGATGACGGTCTGGGCGCACCACATGTTCGCCACCGGCCAGGTGCTGCTGCCGTTCTTCAGCATCCTGAGCTTCCTGATCGCGGTGCCGACCGGGGTGAAGTTCTTCAACTGGATCGGCACCATGTGGAAGGGACAGATCACGTTCGAGACGCCGATGCTGTTCGCCGTCGGCTTCCTGGTGACGTTCCTGCTCGGTGGCCTGACCGGGGTGCTGCTGGCCAGCCCGCCGGTGGACTGGCACGTCACCGACACCTACTTCGTGGTGGCGCACTTCCACTACGTGATGTTCGGGACGATCGTGTTCGCCGCGTTCGGCGGGCTCTACTTCTGGTTCCCGAAGATGACCGGGCGGCTGCTCGACGAGCGGCTCGGCAAGATGCACTTCTGGACCATGTTCATCGGCTTCCACGCCACCTTCCTGGTGCAGCACTGGCTGGGCAACGAGGGCATGCCCCGCCGGTACGCCGACTACCTGCCCGGCGACGGCTTCACCACGCTGAACACGATCTCCAGCATCGGCTCGTTCGTCCTCGGCGCGTCCACCCTGTTCGTGATCTGGAACATCTGGAAGTCGTGGCGGTACGGCGCGATGGTCACCGTGGACGATCCCTGGGGCTTCGGCAACTCGCTGGAGTGGGCCACCACCTGCCCGCCGCCGCTGCGCAACTTCGACCGGATGCCGCGCATCCGCTCCGAGCGGCCCGCGTTCGACCTCAAGTACGGCCCGCTCGTGTCCGACCTGGGCCGGGACCTGCCGCAGCGCACCACGAAACCGCCGCAGAGCTTCAGCGAGGAGTTGCACCACGAGCGGCACGTGCCGGAGTCGCCATCGGCCGGCGGCGCGTACGGCGCGCGCGAGGCGGTGGACTACCAGCCCGCGCCGCAGTCCGGCGCCCGTCCGGTGGAGGTGCCGGAGCCGGAGGAGGTGCGCCGGCCCAGCTTCGAGGAGACCGACGAGCCCGAGGGCAGCGCGCTCAACGCCGAGCGCGACGAGCAGCCGAACGACAGGTGGCGGCACCCGCGCGGGCACGGGGACACCCCGGAGAACTGAGACATCGCAGGAGGGCCGGCGCCGTCGGGCGCCGGCCCGCTCGTCGTACGCCTCGCGCCGGCTCCCGTGGTGGGGGGCCGGCGCGGTACGTGCGGTGGGGTCAGTCGGCGGCCGGCAGTCCGGCCGCGGCCAGCGATCGGCGCACCGCCGGCTGCACCCGGGTCAGCCGCAGTGGCACGCCGGTACGCGCGGCGGCCTCCCGGCCGGCCATCAGCGCGGCGATCCCGCCGGCGTCGAAGCCACCGGCACCCACCAGGTCGACCACCACCTCGCGGGGTTGCCCGGTGACCGCCTGGAGCACGGCCCGGCGCAACTGGTCCGCGCCGGCCCGGTCCACCTCGCCGCCGACCTCGACGACCACCCGGTCGCCGTTCTGCTTCACCGAGATCCGCGCCTTGCCCGGTTCGGCCTCGGCCGCGCCGTTCTGCCAGGGCGGCGGCGCCTCGGCCAGCATCGCCTGACGCAGCCAGGTCAGCGCCCGCGACAGCAGCCGGGACACGTGCATCTGCGAGATGCCGAACCGGGCGGCGATCTCCGCCTGGGTCTGGTTGCCGTAGAAGCGCATCGCCAGGATGCGGCGCTCCCGCCAGGGCAGCCGGTGCAGCAGGCCGCTGACGGTGACCCGGTCGTCGACGGACTCCAACGCGTGGTCGGACTCACCGACCAGATCGCCGAACTCGGCCGAGCTCTCCCCGCCCACCGGCGCGTTCAGCGACGCCGGGCTGTAGCCGGCGGCCGACTCCAGCGCGGCGAGGATCTCCTCCTCCGGCGTCTCCAGCCGGGCGGACAGCTCGGCCACCGTGGGCGCGCGGGACAGCTCGCTGGTCAGCGTCGCCGTCGCCTGTCCCACCTCGAGGATCAGGTCCCGCAACCGGCGCGGCACGTGCACGCCCCAGGTGCGGTCGCGGAAGTGCCGTTTGATCTCGCCGACGATGGTGATGGCCGCGTACGCGGTGAACGAACCGCGTTCCGGGTCGTACCTGTCGACGGCGTTCACCAGGCCGAGACGGGCCACCTGTTCCAGGTCCTCCAGCGGCTCACCGCGCCCGCGGTAGCGGCGGGCGAGCCGGCCGGCGAACGGCAGGGCGAACCGGACCAGGTCGTCCCGCGCCTCCTGCCGCCGCTCCGGTGGCAGGCCCTCGATCCGGGCCGCGTACGCGAGCGCCGCCGCGTCCAGGTCCTCCAGACCCCGGTCGGTGGTCGGTGGTGTGGGTGTGGTGGTCTGTCCGAACATCCGCGCCCCCTCGCCGAAGAGCCCCCGCCCGGTCGGAACCGGTCGTGCGCGTGGTCGGACCACGCACCGGGTGAGGAAGTTGGGTTACGTGACGGATACGTCGAAAGCGGTGGCTGCCCGCCGCACGGCGTCGTGGGCCGTTTCGCGGCGAGCGGTCTTCCCGCTCCGTAGGTACTCAATCACGGACCGCAGGATCGCGAGGAAGTTTCGCCAGGTTGGCCGGCAGCCGGTCCCGGCGGCGGTTCAGGAGACCAGCAGGCCCTGGTGTGCGCCCGCGTCCCGCAGCGCGGTGAGGGCCTCGGCCATCCGCAGCGGCGGTGGTGCGGGCAGGTCGCAGGGCTGGTTGCGCAACACCTCCGTGGCACGTCGGGTGGGTACCGAGGCGACCGGGTAGCCGCGCGCGGCGCCCCGGTCGAGGGCCCGCCGCTTGCGCCCGAAGCCGGCCACCGCCAGCCACTGGGGCAGCCCCGCGGACGCGGGCGAGCGCAGGCCGGGCGGCTCGGGCAGCACATCCACCGAGGTGAACGGCTCGCTGCCGGCCAGCCACCACTCGACGCCGGCGACCCGCCGCGCGGTGGCGTTCTCGCACCAGTACGGCACCAGGCCGGCCCGCAGCACCTGCGCCGGGTCGAGCAGCCGGCCGCACTCCACCACCAGCCGGTTGCCGGTCTTGCCGGCCCGTCGCAGCCAGCGCCGGTACAGGTCGGCGGTCACCGCGCTCAGCGCGTCCGGCTGCGGCACGACCACCCGGTGCAGCGGATGCCCGTACCGGTCGCCGAGACAGCGGGCGTCGTGCTCGAAACCGGACTCCACGCCGTGTTCGGCGAACGCGCCCGCCACCGTGACCTCCGGCGCCGCCCAGCGCGTCTCGTCGCCGCCGGCGGCGCGCAGCACCTGGCCGAGCGCGCGGGCGTCCGGGTGGAAGTCGACCGGGTCGAGGCCGCCGGCCGGGCAGCCGGCCTGGAAGCTGTGCCCGTCGCCGCCGTCGCGGACCGGCCAGGTGCGGGCGTCGTGCAGCAGCAGCACCGGCGCGGCCGGTTCCAGCCGGTCGGCCAGGAAGCGCGCGTACGCCTCCGGCAGGGTGCGCCAGCGCACCGCGAACGTCACCGCCGCGCCGGCCACCGCGCCCCGGCTGGCCGGGCAGTGCACCTGGCGGACGTGCACGCGCGGGTTGCCGTCGAGCAGCCGGGCGGCCAGCGTGGCGCCGTGCGCGTACGCGGCGTCGGGGCGGTCCACCGCCCCCCGGGCCCATTGCCCGGCCAGTTCGAACCCGGCCGGGAGCCAGGGCACGCCGAGCGCCGCCGCGAGGTGGACGGCGGCGCCGTGCGGCGACCCGAGCACCACGCCGGGGAAGCGCCGCTCCGGGTACTGATCGGCGAACCATCCGGCGACCCGCTCGGCGTCCACGGCGGCGATCTGGCCGGCGGTGAGCGCCGCCCGCCCGGCGGCCCGGAGGGTGGCGGCGCGGCGTACCGGCTCGGGCGCGCCGGTGAGGCGGGACAGCGCGCCCGGGTGGCCGAGGTCGCCGCAGTCGTCGCCGCGCAGCGCCCGGGCGGTCGCGGCGACCAGGATCCGGGCTGCACTGCCGGCCGCCACCACCCGCTCCACGGGCAGGCCCGCGCCGCCGGCCCGTTCGACTCGTTCGCTCACCACGCGGCCCGGCTTCCCGTCCCTCTGGGGTCTAAACGGGGCATCTCCCCACGGGTCAGGACCAAGGCCCGCCCGGTACCGGCACCGCCCGCCACACCCAGGTACGCCGTCGCGCCGCGTGCCCGCCGTCGCGGGCGGGTTTGGGCCGGACCGGGACGGGCACTGCACGGCGCATGCCCGACGACGAGAGCACCCCGGCGGCGACCATCACCCCGTACCGGGACGGACCCCTGCTGGTACGCGGCGACTTCGCGCTCGTCACGCCCGAGGGCAAGCCGATCGAGACGCGCCGGGGCACGGTGGCGCTGTGCCGGTGCGGTAAGAGCGCGATCAAGCCGTTCTGCGACGGCACGCACAAGGTGGCCGGTTTCCGGGCCGGCAGCGACCGCTCACCCTGACCCCCGCGCCCCTTCCCCCGCGATCTTGCACTTTGCGACCCGGCAAACGTAGCGAAACGGGCATCCTGAGGGCCCGAACTGCAAGATCGCGAGGGGCGGGGCGGGGCGGGTCAGGCTGCGGCCAGGGTCTCGGCTCGCGGGCGCAGGGACGACTCGCCGGCGGACCAGGCGGTGAGCAGGTGCGCGGCGAACAGGGCGTCCAGCGCCAGCGCGGCGGCGGCCCCGAACAGGACGTCGGACGCGAGCGCCGGCTCCGCCCGGACCAGCCCGCCGCACATGTCGTACGCGGCGATCTGCTCGTGCACGGCGTCGGCCTCGACGTGCTCGTCGTAGAAGCGCGTGGCGACCGCGTCGAAGCCGAGCCGGCGCAGCCCGTTGCCGTAGCGGCGGTTCGGCAGCGACGAGGTCATCTCGTACGCGGCCAGGTGCCCCAGCAGCGCGCCGCGCAGCCGTCGGTGCAGGCCGAACAGCGACATCAGGTTGTTCGTCGCCAGCGTCACCGCCGGCACCCGGTCCAGGTGGGCGGCGTAGCCGGTGTCCAGGCCGAGCCGGTCCATCGTGGTGCGGAACAGCTCGGCGTGCATCAGGTCCAGCCGGCCGTTGCCGTACTCGTCGGTCTGGATCTCCACCAGCGCCGCCTTCGCCGGGCCGCCGAGCCGGGGCAGCGCCCAGCTGTGCGGGTCGGCCTCGCGCAGGTGGTAGATCGAACGGTGGACGACGAACTCGCGGAACCGGTCGAGATCCGCGCGGCGTTGCAGCGTGGCGGCCAGCGGCGGGCCGTCGTCGGCCGCCACCAAATCGGCCAGTGCACCAGGCACGCCGGCCGGCAGCACCGCCGGCGGCGGGCCGGCCAGCTCCCGCAGCGCCGCCTCGAACGGCCGCTCGGCGCGGACGCGCAGCGCCAGCAGCGACGGCTCCCACTCCCACGCCTCGTCCACGCCGGCCCAGCCCCGGTAGTGCAGCTCGTAGCAGAGGAACAGAGTGAGCTGGAGGTCGTCGTCGGTCAGCGGCGCGGCCAGCGCGCCGAACCCCGCGCCCAGCCCGCCCGGCAGCTCGCGCGGAGCGCCGCGCAGCGCGGCCAGCAGCGCGGCGGAGACCGGCCCGCGCGCCGCGGGCAGCGGAGCGGGGCCGTAACGGCTGTCGGCGGCGACGGACATGGTGACCTCCCGGGACGGTTGCGCCCGGTCGCAGTGCCCCGCCCCGATGCCGCTAAACGACTTCGTCGGCCGCGATGGCCTCGGTCTGGATCACCCGCTCCCGCACCCGGCGGGCCGCGTCCCCGTCGGCCACCAGGCCGCGCAGGTCGGCCAGCGCCGGTTCGGGCGCGTCCAGCGGCACGGCCGGGTCCACCACCGCCTCCAGGACGGCGGGCCGGTCGGCCGCCAGCACCTCGTCCCAGGCGGGTCCGACCAGGTCCGGCCGGTCCACCCGGACGCCGTGCAGCCCGAGCAGGCGGGCCCACCCGGCGTACGGCACCTCGGGCCCCCGCTCCCCCGGTGACCGGCCGCCGCCGACGCCGGACTGGTCCCTGTTGTTCAGCACCAGCACGATCAGCCGCGGATCGCGCCACCGCGTCCAGTGGTGCGCCACAGTGATCAGCTCGGCCAGGCCGTTGAGCTGCATCGCGCCGTCACCGAGCAGTGCGAGCACCGGCTCGTCCGGGCGGGCCAGCTTGGCCGCCACCGCGTACGGCAGGGCGCAGCCCATCGAGCCGAGCGTGCCGCACAGCCGGGCCTGCACCCCCGGCGGCAGTTCCAGGTGCCGGGCGTACCAGTAGACGACCGAACCGACGTCGACGGCGACGCCGGCGTGCCGGGGCAGCCGGGTGGACAGCTCACGCAGCACGAGCCGCGGGTCGACCGGATCGGCGGGCGTGGCGGCGCGTTCGGCGGCGGCCTCACGCCACCGGTCCACCATCTTCTCCACCATGCCGCGCCACTCGCGGTGGGGATTCTCCGACACCCGGGCCAGCAGCGCCCGCAGCGTCTCGGCGGCGTCGCCGACCAGCGGCACGTCCACCGGGTAGCGGGTGCCGATGCGCCGGCCGTCGATGTCGATCTGGATGGTGCGTACCTGGCCCGGCATCGGGAACCAGTCGGTCCACGGATCGTTGGTGCCGATCATCAGCAGCGTGTCGCAGGAGCCCATGAGCTGCGCGGCGGCGGTGGTGCCGACCTCGCCGAGCACGCCGGTGTGGAACGGCAGCCGCTCGTCGAGCACCGGCTTGCCCAGCAGCGACGTGGCCACGCCCGCGCCGAGCCGGTCGGCGAGCGCGACGATCTCCTCGGCCGCGCCGTGCGCGCCCTGGCCGACGAGCATCGCCACCCGCCGCCCGTTGCCGAGCAGCGAGGCGGCGGCGTCCAGGTCGGCGTCGTGCGGCAGCACCCGGGCCAGCGGCTCGCCGGGCGTCGCGGTGACCACCCCGGCGGTCTGCGGCAGCAGGTCCGGTACGGCGGTGACCTGCAACGCGCGCGGCAGCACCACGCAGGTCGGGCTGCGGGTCGCCGCAGCGGTACGGAACGCCTGGTCGAGCAGCGCGGGCACCTGTTCCGGGCTGCGGCCGTAGCGGACGAACTGGTTGCACACGTCGCCGAAGAGGCGGCTCAACCCGATCTCCTCGTGCGCGCCGCCGAGCGGGCCGGTGACGTCCTCGCCGATGATCGCGACCACCGGCTTGCTGTCGAGCTTGGCGTCGTAGAGCCCGTTGAGCAGGTGCACCGCGCTCGGACCCTGGGTCGCCAGGCACACCCCGACGCCGCCGGTGAACTTCGCGTGCCCGGTGGCCATGTACGAGGCGGTCTCCTCGTGCCGGGCGGGGACGAAGACCGGATCCCCGCCCGCGTCGTCGAGCGCGCCCACCAGCGGGGCGATCGCCGCGCCCGGACAGCCGAACACCCGCGGCACCCGCCAGGCCCGCAGGCGTTCGACCACCAGGTCGGCGACGATGCGCTCAGCCATTACCCCGCCCCGGCGTGCTCGCGTCGACGTAGCGCAGCACCGCGCCGACCCCGTCGGTCAGCTCCGGCGCCTCCTCGGGCGCGAGCACCGTCAGGTCCGCGTCGGTACCGATCAGCGCGCGCAACAGTGCCGCGTCGGCGCGTACCCGCTGGGGGTCGGCCACCGACATGCCGGCCAGCTGCCCCGGGTCGGTGGCGATCTCGGTCGGCTCGGGGCCCACCCACAGCTCGCCGTCGGCCGACGGGTCGTCCACGATGAGCATGGTGTCGACCTGGTTGCGTTGCAGCGCGGAGACCACGGCGTCGAGCCCGGCGCCGACGTCCTCCTGGACGCCGAAGCGGTCCAGCGCGGCGGCGATCCGCCGGTCGGCGACCTCGGCGACGGTCTGCACGGTGATGTCGTCCATCAGCGTGTCGTCGGCGCCCACGTCGCGGGCACCCGCGTCGGTGCGCACCAGCACGTCCTGCCAGCGGGCGGGGAGCTGGGCGGCGATCATGCCGGTGGCCCGGACGTCCCCGGCCACCACGACGACGTCCGCGCCGACGCGCTCGGCCAGGTCGGCGGTGGCCGCGGCGGCGTCACCGGCGTTCTGGTGCCACGCCTCCATCGCGGCGCGCTGGTAGCGGGACTGCGACCAGCCGCCCGGCTGCACCCGGCGCAGCTGGCGGCTCTGCCCGCCCTGCACCTGGGCCCGCCGGGGCACCCCGCCGGCGCTGACCGCCATCGCGTCCGCGCCGGTACGGTCGGCCAGCACCCGCACCCAGGCCACCTGCTCGCCCCGCTGGGCCACGAGCGGCATGGTGTGCGGCAGCGCCGACCAGCTCGCCAGGTCACGCAGCGGCGGTGCGGACAGGTACTCGGTGAGCACCACGCGGCCCCGGCTGGCGAACACGGCGATGCCGTAGTCGCCGGGCATCGGCTGGTGCCGGCGGACGACCTCCTCCACCGCCTCGACGGTGACCGGGTCGGCGCCCTGCCCCAGCAGGTCGCCCTTGAGGGCCCGCCAGCGCAGGTCGACCTGCGCTCGCGCGTCCTGGGTGTCGCGGGAGGCGTCCATGTACACCGAGCACCACGGCCCGGGACGGTCGTAGAGCGGGCGCAGGAAGGACAGCTGCATGCTCGACCCCTTTCCGGCTCGGCCGCACGCATACCCGCGCCCCGGCGGAGTTCACCTGCCGGCCGCCCGGGCGTGACCACCGTTCATTCACGTCGTTCAACCCGAAGGGCCGATACCATCTGTGCACGGCACGGGACTCTCGGTGGTGAACATGGATACGGAGTTGTACACCCGACGCGTCGTCCACCCGACGGAACGCGTCGTCACCGGGCGTCTGGTCCGGTTGATGGAGGGTTACGCCCGGGAGGTCCGGGTCGGGCAGCCCGCGCTGGTCGCGGTGCTCACCGCCGCGGGGGTGGTGGGGCTGCTGCTGAAGGTGGTGCGCGCGTTGCTCAGCAGTGGCGGCGGCGGGGCCCGGCGCAGCTTCAAGGAGCTGAAGAAGGGGCCGGAGTTCCTGGTCACCCCGGTCCGGGTCCGCGACGCCACCGGCCGGCTGGTCGAGGTCGAGTTGCACGGCCACCTGCCGCAGAGCGCGCTGCACCCCGGCGACCACGTCCAGCTCACGCTGCGGGCGCAACGCGACGAGGACCTGCCGCCGCGGATCGAGCGGATCGTCAACCTGACCACCGGGCAGCTGCTCACCCCGCGTACGGCCACGCTCTGGTCGCACCTGGGTCCGGCGCTGCTGCTCCAGGCGATGCTGGGCGCCGTGCTGCTGTTCGGCGTGGCCGCCTGCTCGGCGCTCACCTAGGTTTCCCGGCCGCCGGTGGCGGGCACCGCTGCGGCCATGTTCCCCGGTTTCACACTCACCGAGATCGACGTCGGCGCGGTCCGCCTGCGCGTACGCCACGGCGGCTCCGGGCCACCGGTGGTGCTGCTGCACGGGCACCCGCGTACCCATGCGACCTGGCACCGGGTGGCGCCGCGGCTGGCCGCGCGACACACGGTGATCTGCCCGGACCTGCGCGGTTACGGCGGCTCGTCGAAGCCGCCGAGCGACCCGGAGCACACCGTCTACTCCAAGCGGGCGATGGCCGCCGACGTGGTCGGGCTGCTCGACGCGCTCGGCCACCGCCGGGCCGCAGTGATCGGTCATGACCGCGGCGCGTACGTGGCGATGCGGACCGCCCTGGACCACCCGGACCGGGTGAGCCGCCTCGGTGTGCTGGACGGGGTGCCGATCGGTGAGGCGCTGGCCCGCTGCGACGCCCGGTTCGCCGCCCGCTGGTGGCACTGGTTCTTCCTCGGCCAGCTCGCCAAGCCGGCCGAGCGGGTCATAAACGCCGACCCGGACGCCTGGTACGGCGGGTCACCGGAGGAGATGGGCGAGCAGGCGTACGCCGACTACCGGCGGGCCATCGGTGACCCGGCGACTGTGCACGCCATGTGCGAGGACTACCGGGCCGGGCTCGGGCCGGACCGGGCGGCGGACGACGCCGACCGGGCCGCCGGGCGCCGGATCGGCTGCCCGGTGCTGTTCGCCTGGTCCGAGCGCGACGACATGGTCGACCTCTACGGCGACCCGGCCGCGATCTGGCGCGACTGGGCCGACGACGTGCGGACCGCGTCGATCCCGTCCGGGCACCACATGGCCGAGGAGGCGCCGCGGGAGCTGACCGACGTGCTGGCCGGCTTCCTCGCGGAGGACGTCGCCGCGGTCAGCGACCGGCGGGGGTGAGCGGCTTTCCCACCGGCGCCGGCGCGTCGAGCAGGCCCCGGCGGCTCGCCCAGCGCTCGAACAGCACTGTGGCGAACGGGGGCACCGCGCTGACCAGGGCCAGCCCGGTCTGCACGAGCGTCCAGCGGCGCCGCCGGGCCACCACGAGCGCCAGCAGGCCGTAGATCACGAACAACGCGCCGTGGATGGGGCCGAAGATCTTCACGCCGATCTCGTTGCCCGGCGGGCCGTACTTGACCGCCATGCCGGCCAGCAGCGCCGCCCACGAGCATCCCTCGGCGAACGCCGCCACCACGAACGCCCGGATCCACCCGTCGCGCATTCCGCCACTCCCCTTCGCCGTCGGCGGCCATGCTAGCCGTCCGGGCCGGGCCGCCCGGACGGAACCCGCAGCCCCGCGACGGGGATCACCGGGGCCACCACGGGGTACAGAAAAGGGCCTCCGGGCCTTTCCTGACCCGCCACTCCGTGCGAGGTTGGGGAGAACCAACGGTGACAGGGTGGTGACCATGGGCGAGGACGTCGGCGTGCGTACCTTCAGCCGGGAGGACCGGGCCCGCTATCGCGAGAAGGTCCGGCGGTGCCTGGACGTGTTCGCCGAGATGCTGCGCGAGTCCCGGTTCGACGTGGAGCGGCCGATGACCGGCCTGGAGATCGAGCTGAACCTGGTCGACGACGGCTTCGACCCGGCCATGCGCAACGCCGACGTGCTGGAGGCGATCGCCGACCCGGCGTTCCAGACCGAGCTGGGCCAGTTCAACGTGGAGATCAACGTCGAGCCGCGGCGGCTCGCCGGCACCGGCACCGCGGCGTTCGAGGAGCACGTCCGGGCCAGCCTGAACGCCGCGGAGGAGAAGGCCCGCACGGTGGGCGCGCATATGGTGATGGTCGGGATCCTGCCGACGCTGCGCCCGGAGCACCTGACCGCCGAGACGCTGTCGGCCAATCCCCGGTACGCGCTGCTCAACGAGCAGATCTTCGCCGCCCGCGGCGAGGACCTGCCGATCGCGATCAGCGGGGTGGAGCGGCTGGCCACCACCGCCGACACGATCACCCCCGAGGCGGCGTGCACCAGCACCCAGTTCCACCTCCAGGTCAGCCCGGCGCAGTTCGCCGACTACTGGAACGCCGCGCAGGCGATCGCCGGCATCCAGGTGGCGCTCGGCGCGAACTCCCCGCTGTTCTTCGGCCGGGAGTTGTGGCGCGAGACCCGGGTGCCGCTGTTCCAGCAGGCCACCGACACCCGGGCGGAGGAGATCAAGGCCCAGGGCGTACGCCCCCGGGTGTGGTTCGGCGAACGCTGGATCACCTCGGTGTTCGACCTGTTCGAGGAGAACGTCCGCTACTTCCCGGCGCTGCTGCCGGTGTGCGACCCGGAGGACCCGGCGGCCACACTGCACAGCGGCGGCGTGCCGAAGCTGGCCGAGCTGCGGCTGCACAACGGCACCATCTACCGGTGGAACCGGCCGGTCTACGACGTGCTCAAGGGCCGGCCGCACCTGCGGGTGGAGAACCGGGTGCTGCCGGCCGGGCCGACGGTGCTGGACACGGTCGCGAACGGCGCGTTCTACTTCGGCCTGGTGCGGGCGCTCGCCGAGTCGGACCGTCCGCTGTGGTCGCAGATGTCGTTCAGCGCGGCCGAGGAGAACTTCAACGCCTGCGCCCGGCACGGCATCGATGCCCAGGTGTACTGGCCGGGGCTGGGCTATCTGCCGGTGACCGAGCTGGTGCTGCGCCGGCTGCTGCCGATGGCCCACCACGGGCTGGACCGGTGGGGCCTGGACCCGGCCGAGCGGGACCGGCTGCTCGGCATCGTCGAGCAGCGCTGCCTGACCGGCCGCAACGGCGCGACGTGGCAGGTGGAGACGCTGCACCGGCTGGAGTCGGCCGACCACCTGGACCGGCCGGCGGCGCTGCGCGAGGTGGTCCGCCACTACGTCGACCTGATGCACAGCAACCGGCCCGTGCACGAGTGGCCGATCCCCTGAGCCGGGCCTCCGGTCAGCGCAACGCGGTCACTGTCGCCCGCGCGGCCTGGGCGACCAGGGTGTCGTCGGGCTTCGCGTCGCGGCTGTCGTGACTGGTCATGACCGCCAGCACGATCGGCGCCCGGTCCGGCGGCCACACCACGGCGATGTCGTTGCGGGTGCCGTACCCGCCGGTGCCGGACTTGTCCGCCACCTGCCAGCCGGCCGGCACGCCGGCCCGGACCAGCCCGCTGCCGGTGGTGCTGGCCCGCATCCAGCCCAGCAGCAGGTCGCGGTCCGCGGGCGGCAGGGTCTCCCCCAGCGTGTACGCCCGCAGCGAGCCGGCCAGCGCGCGGGGCGTGCTGGTGTCGCGCTCGTCGCCGGGCGTGGCCGCGTTGAGTTCCGGCTCGGTGCGGGCGGGCCGGGTGACCTGGTCGCCCACGTCCCGGAGTGCCCGTGCGAAGCCGGCCGGGCCGCCGAGCGCGTCGAACAGCAGGTTGCCGGCGGTGTTGTCGCTGTACCGCACCGCTGCCTCGGCCGCGTCCCGCAGCGTCATGCCGGTCTCCACGTGCCGTTCGGTCACCGGGGAGTGCGCCACCAGGTCGGCGCGCCGGTAGCGGACGACCCGGTCCCGGTCGGCGTCGGACGTGGCGGCCAGCATCGCGCCGGCGACGAGGGCCTTGCAGGTCGAGGCGTACGCGAACCGCTCGTCGGCCCGGTGCGCGAGGGTACGGCCGGTGCCGGTGTCGAGGGCGAAGACGCCGATCCGGGCGCCGAAGCGCCGCTCCAGTGCCGCCAGCTCGGCCGGCGCGGGCACCGGCTCGGCGCTCGGTGTGGCGCTCGGCGTGGCCGTGGCGGTGGATGCGGCCGGGGCGCTGGTGGGCGGTGCGGCTTCGGGCCGGTCCTTCGTGCAGCCGGCCACCAGAGCCGTCGCCGTGAGCATCGCCGCCGCGAGCACCTGTCGTCGGATCATCCGTTTCCTCCCCCGTCGTCCGGACCACGCCTTACTCGGGTCATTGTCGCCGACCCCGGTCGGGCCGGCCGCTCGCCGCCTCGGCCGGCGCGGTGGCCCGCTGCCCTGGTCGGCCCGTGTCCTCGGCCGGCGATGGCCCGCCGGCCGACGGGACAGGTCAGCCCGCGACGGCGGCGAACGTGACCGCGCCCGCCGCGGCCAGCGGCAGCGCCACCGCGGCGGCCAGCAGCCGCACCCGGGCGGACCGGCCGATCAGCACCACGAGCAGCGCGGCGAGTGCGAGGTCGATCGCCACGTTCCACCACGCTCCGGGATAACCGGACCGTGACTTCAGCGCGAACCGCAGCGCCTCCTCGACGAACACGGCCACCGGCAGCGCGACCCCGACGACGCGCCGCCATCCCTGCGTCCGCGCCCAGATTCCGGCGACGCCGAACACCACGCCCGCCACCACGCCGAACGCCATCCAGACGAACGAGGTGAGCGCCCAGATCACGGCGATGTCGTCGCCCTGGAGCAGCGTCGCCGCCAGGTAGTAGCTGGGCACCGCGACGATCAGCAGGACGCCGGCGGCCACGGCGGCGCGCACCGCGCCCGCCCGGATCCACCAGCCGAGCGCGAACGCGGCCACCGCCCAGGTGGCGGTGGAGTTGCCGAGTTCGGCGAAGGGGAACGGCACCCACTTGATCCAGACGAAGTCCAGGAAACCGAGCAGGAAACCGGCGACGGGTACGACAAGCGCGACGGCGCGACGCGAGGGCGGCATGCGACGGAGCTTACATACTCGGTATGTTCTCCTCGCCGACAGGGCGCGCTACGAGGCCAGGCGCTGCTCCGACGGCGCGAGACGCACCGCGGTGTCGGAGCGGTTGATCTCGGCCCACACCTCGTCGAGGGAGAGGCCGAGGACGTCGGCGATGGCGGCGATGGTGGGGAACGCCGGCGTGGCGACGCGGCCGGACTCGATCTTCCGGAGGGTCTCCGGGGAGACTCCGGCGTCGAGCGCGGTGAGCAGCATCGAACGCTCACCCCGGGCGCGGCGCAGAAGCGCGCCGAGGCGTTGCCCGCGCTCGACCTCGGCGGGGGTGAGGGGCAACCGGACCATGCCAGGATTCTAATACCGGGATAACATGGCCGGGATACTTATTGGTTCTGCGAGGAAGGCGCCTGCATGATCGAGATCCTGAGCCGCACCGACGTCCGGCGGGCGCGGGACACCGGCGCCCTGGTCGCCCACATCCTGCAGACGTTGCGCGGCAGCACCACCGTCGGCACCAACCTGCTCGACATCGACAGGCAGGCCCAGCGCATGATCGCCGAGGCCGGGGCGCAGTCCTGCTACGTCGACTACGAGCCGTCGTTCGGGCGCGGCCCGTTCGGCCACTACATCTGCACCTCGGTCAACGACGCGGTGCTGCACGGGCTGCCGCACGACTACACGCTCGTCGACGGCGACCTGCTGAGCCTCGACCTGGCCGTCTCCTTGGGCGGGGTGGTGGCCGACTCCGCGATCAGCTTCGTCGTCGGTGACACCCGGCCCGCGGAGAGCGTCGCGCTCATCGACGCGACCGAACGGGCGTTGCAGGCCGGGATCGCCGCCGCCCGCCCCGGTGCCCGCGTCGGCGACCTCTCGTACGCCATCGGCTCGGTCCTCGCCGGAGCCGGTTACACGGTCAACACCGAGTTCGGCGGCCACGGCGTCGGGTCGACGATGCACCAGGACCCGCACGTGTCGAACACCGGGCGGCCCGGTCGCGGCTACACACTGCGGCCCGGGCTGCTGCTGGCGCTGGAGCCGTGGATCATGGCGGACACCGCCACGCTGGTCACCGACGCCGACGGGTGGACGCTGCGCAGCGCGACCGGCTGCCGTACCGCGCACAGCGAGCACACCATCGCCATCACCGACGACGGCGCGGAGATCCTGACGCTGCCGCGGTCGTGACCGGGCCCGCCCCCGGGTCATCGGCCTCGGTCAGGCGGGCGCGCACCGCTCCCGCAGCGTCTGCACGCCGGGGCCGGTGAGGTCGTCGCAGTACGCGGCCCGCCCGGCCATCGCCATCATCAGCGCGACAGTGGTGCCGCTGACCAGCGGGCCGGCGCCGGCGGTGAACGGCCCGTCGGTGGCCTCCACCCGCAGGCCCTCGATCGCGCTGCGCCCGGCCACCGTGAAGTCCCGCCCGGCGTAGAACCGGGCGACCGGCGTGACGGCCTCGACCGACGGCGTCCGCGTCAGGCCGAGCGGACGCCGGATGTCCTGGGCGTGCACGACCACCTCACCGAGCCACGCCTCGGTCGGCCCGAACGTCGACGTGGTGCTGCCGATGATCCGGCGGAACCGGTCCAGCGTCTCCCCCGGGCCGGCGCCGCGGTGCTCGGCCAGCCGGCGGTCGTTGTGCAGGTCGAAGTCGAACCGGGCGCCGAGCACGCTGGCGAGCCACCGGACGCGGCCGACGCTCGCCGCCGCCGTCATGTGCGCGAGCGTCTCCTGCACCGTCCACCTGCCGCACAGCGAGGGCCGGGCCCAGTGCGCCGGGTCGAGATCGGCGAGGTCGTCGGCCAGGGCGGCGCGCTCGGCGTGCGCGAGCGCCCACAGCTCGCGGCGGGTCAGCGTGTCGGACATGAAACCTCCAGAGTCGGGCCGTCAGAGGTAGGACCGCGCCCCCTCGGCGAACTCACCGCTCCCCGCTCCGCCGATCTTGGAGTTGTGGTGGTTCGCGAACCGGACATGTGCGACCTTCGAGGCGCCACAACTCCAAGATCGACGCTGAGACGGGCGGGCTGCACGTTTGCTGCACGTCCGCTGAACGCTCGCCGGTGACGCTTCTCGTACACATCAACCGCAAGGGAGAAGCGTCATGTCACACCGGTACCTCTCCACCGCCCGTACCGCCGCCTCGGTGGCCGGGGCGCTCGTCCTGGCCGCCGCGGGCCTGGCCGGCGGCGCCACCCCGGCGTCGGCGGCCTACATCGTCCCCCCCGACTGCGGCCCCTACTCCGGGTTTCCGGTGCCGGCCGGATACACCAGGATGGACGCCGTCGGGGTCTACGTCAGCACCAGCAGCAACAACCGGGAGTTCATCATCGGCACGCCCGCTCGCGAGGTCATCGTCGGAAGCGTCTACGACGACATCATCTGCGGCCTCGCCGGCAACGACGACATCAAGGCCAACACCGGCGACGACATCGTCTACGGCGGCTTTCACGGCGACGACATCTGGGGCGACCTGGGCAACGACAACCTCCACGGCGACGGTGGCGCCGACACCATCCACGGGGACCGCTTCATCGGGCCCAGCGCGCTGGACGGCAACGACCGCGTGGACGGCGGCAGCAACGACGACCACCTCTTCGGCGACAAGGGCGTGGACACCCTGGTCGGCGGCCCCGGCTGGGACGAGGGTGACTGCGGCCCGGACGCGGTGATCGACGATCCCCGGCCCACACTGGATCTCCCGCTCAACTGCCCGTGATCCCGCCGGCACGGCGGTCCGCGCACCGGGAGACCGGGAGCGCGGACCGTCGCGCCGCCACCTGTCGGATCGTCGTCACGCCCGGTCCGGCCAGCACCACCCGGGGCTAGCGTGACAGTCCGTGGCGGTGGAGTTCCGGGTGCTCGGCGACCTGGACGTCCGGGTCGACGGCCGGGCGGTCCGGGTCGGTCACGCCCGTCAGCAGTGCGTCCTCGCCGCCCTGCTGGTCGAGCCCAACCGGGTCGTCGCGACCGGACAGCTCATCAGCCGGGTCTGGGGCGACGAGGTGCCGGACGGGGCCACCGCAACCCTGCGTGGCTACCTGTCGCGGCTGCGGCACGCGCTGGCCGGCACGGACGACGTCCGCATCGTCCGGCGTCATCCCGGCTACCTGCTCGCCGTCGACCCGGACCGCGTCGACCTGCACCGCTTCCGCGCGCTGACCGAGCAGGCCCGGCGCGCCGAGGACGACACGACGGCGATCAGCGCTCTGGAGCGGGCGCTCGGACTCTGGCGCGGCGAGGCGTTCGACGGGCTGGCCACGCCGTGGCTGGCGGCCTACCGGCAGACCCTCGACCGGCAGCGACTCGCGGCCGCACTGGACCGCAACGACATCGCGCTGCGCCGGGGCACACATGCCCGTCTCCTCCCCGACGTCCTGGATCTGAGCGGCCGGTACCCGTGGGACGAGCGCCTGGCGGCGCAGGCGATGCTCGCGCTCTACCGGTGCGGGCGGCAGGCCGACGCGCTGGAGCACTTCCACCGGCTGCGCCGGAGGCTGGCCGCCGAGATCGGCGCCGACCCCAGCCCGCCGCTGGCACAGCTCTATCAGCAGATCCTCACCGCCGACGCGGCGATCGCGCCGCCGGACCTCCCGGCAGACGGGGAACCGGGCACGCCGGCCACCGACCGGTCGCCCGGCACGGCACGGGATGCGGGCACCGCGCCCCGGCAGCTACCCGCGTCACCAGGGGTCTTCGCCGGCCGTACCGCCCAGCTCGCGCGCCTCGACGAACAACTCGCCGACGCGGGCCACCCGGACGGCGCCGGATCGCCGGTGGTGATCTCGTCCATCGGCGGCGGGGGCGTCGGCAAGACCTGGCTGGCGCTGCGCTGGGCGCACGCCAACGCCGGCCGCTTCCCCGACGGGCAGCTCTACGTCAACCTGCGCGGCTTCGACCCGACCGGGGACCCGGTCGGTTGGCCGGTGGCCGTGCGCGGCTTCCTCGAGGCGCTCGGCGTCGAACCGGCACGCGTCCCGGCCGATCCGGAGGCCCAGGCGTCGCTGTACCGGACGCTCGTCGCCGGCCGCCGGCTGCTGATCGTCCTCGACGACGCCCGCGACGCCGCCACCGTTGTCCCGCTGCTGCCCGGCACGCCCACGAGCGCCGTCCTGGTGACCAGCCGCCGGCAGCTGGCCGGCCTCGTCACCACCCACGGCGCCCGACCGCTGCCGCTGGACGTGCTGCCCGACGACGAGGCCCACGAGCTGATCGTCCGGCAGGTGGGTGCCGCACGGGTGGCGGGACACCCGGACGCCGTCGCGGACATCCTGCGCTTCTGCGGGGGTCTGCCGCTGGCGCTCGGGATCGTGGCGGCCCGTGCGGCGCTTCACCCAGACCTCCCGCTGTCGTCGGTCGCGGCGGAGCTGACCACGGCGGTCCACCCGCTGGACGCGCTGGCCGGCGACGAGCCGACGACGAACCTGCGCGTGGTGCTGTCCCGCTCGCTCGCGGCACTCACGCCGGCCGCGGCGGACGTGTTCACGCTGCTCGGCCTCGCCCCCGGCCCGGACATCAGCCGGGACGCGGTGGCAAGCCTGACCGCCCGTACGCCGGACGAGCTGCGCCCGTCGCTGCGCGAGCTGGTCGACGCGCATCTCGTGCAGGAGCACGTCGCGGGCCGGTACCGCATGCACGACCTGGTCCGGAGTTTCGCGGTCGAGCGGGCGACAGGTGACCGCGCCGGTCCCCGGCCCGCGCTGTGCCGGCTGGTCGACCACCACCTGCACACGGCACACGCGGCCGCGCTGCTGCTGTCACCGCAGCGCGACCCGCTGACCCTGGCCCCCGCCGCGCCGGGGGTTACCGTCGAACGGCTCGACGACCTGGCGGCGGCGCTGGCCTGGTTCACCCGCGAGCACCACGTGCTCATGGCGACCATCGAGTACGCGGCCGGCAACGGCCTCGACGCCGCGGCCGGGCAGCTCTCGTGGACCCTGGCCACGTACTTCGACAGGCAGGGCCACTGGCACGACTGGGCCACTGTGGCCCGCCGGGCGGTCGAGGCGACCGGACGCTCGGGTGACCGCCCGGCGCAGGCGCAGGCGCACCGGCTCCTCGCCGGGGCCTGCTCCAACCTGGGCCGGTACGCCGAGGCGCAGCGCAACCTGCTCGCCGCGCTGGACCTGTTCGCCGCCCTGGGCGACGACGAGGGACGGGCGCACACCCACTTCGACCTCAGCATGCTGCACGACCGGCAACGGCAGCCCCGGGAGGCCCTGCCGCACGCCCGGCGGAGCCTCGCCCTCTACGAACGGGTCGGGAGCCCGCTCAAGCAGGCGGTCGCGCTCAACGCGATCGGCTGGTACCACTCGCAGCTCGGCGAGCACCACGACGCGATCACGTTCTGCCGCCGTGCGCTCGCCCTGTCCGAGCAGGCCGGGAGCGCGTACGGGCAGGCGAACACGTGGGACAGCATCGGCTTCGCCCACCACCACCTCGGCGAGTACGACCAGGCGGTCGACTGTTTCCACCAGGCCCTCGCCCTGTTCGCCGAGATCGGCGACCGGCATGCCGAGGGCATCGTGCTGGACCACCTCGGCGACACGTGGGCCGCGGCCGGGCGGCCGGACGCGGCCCGGGACGCCTGGCGGCGGTCACTCGCGTTGTACGAGGAACTCGGTCACGCCGACGCCGAGGCGGTACGGCGCAAACTTCACCGGTGAGCGCTCAGAGCGCCACGATCGCCGCGCTCTCCGGCGGCAGCTCGATGCCGTCGCGCATCACGGTGACGCCCTCGGAGGTGGCGAGTAGCACCCGGCGTACCACGCCGGGCAGGTTGATCCGCTGCGCCCGGCCGGCCAGGTTCGCCACCACGAGCGTGTCGCCGCGCCGCATCACCAGGAACCGGTCGCCGTGGCGGACGTCGACCCGGTCCAGCCGGGGGTCGGACAGGTCGGCCCGGGAACGGCGCAGCGCGATCAGCCGCCGGTAGAGGTCGTACGTCTCGCGGTGTTCCGGCTTGTCCAGCTCGGCCCAGTCCAGCCGGGACCGCAGGAACGTCTGCGGGTCCTGCGGGTCGGGCACGTCCTCGGTGGCCCAGCCGTGGTCGGCGAACTCGCGTCTGCGGCCGGTGGCGACCGCCACGGCGAGTTCCGGCTCGGGGTGGCTGGTGAAGAACTGCCACGGCGTGGAGGCCGCCCACTCCTCCCCCATGAACAGCATCGGCGTGAACGGCGCGGTCATCAGCAGCGTCGCGCCGACGCGCAGCAGGCCGGGCGACAGGGTGGCGGAGATCCGGTCGCCGGTGGCCCGGTTGCCGATCTGGTCGTGGTTCTGCAGGTACGCCACGAAGCGGTGGCCGGGTGTGCGCTGCCTGTCGACCGGGCGGCCGTGGCTGCGGCCCCGGAAGCTGGACCAGGTGCCGGCGTGGAAGAACCCGCCGGTCAGCACGTCGGTGAGGCACTCCAGGGAGCCGAAGTCGCCGTAGTAGCCCTGCCGTTCGCCGGTGAGCAGCGTGTGCAGCGCGTGGTGGGCGTCGTCGTTCCACTGGGCGTGCAGGCCGTAGCCGCCCGCCTCGCGGGGCGTGATCAGGCGCGGGTCGTTGAGGTCGCTCTCGGCGACCAGTGACAGCGGCCGCCCGAGGTGCGTGGACAGCGCCTCGACCTCGGCGGCGACCTCCTCCAGCCAGTGCACGGCCCGGCCGTCGGGCATGGCGTGCACGGCGTCCAGCCGCAGCCCGTCGACGTGGTAGTCGCGCAGCCAGCCCAGCACGCTGTCGGCGATGTAGCGGCGTACCCCGTCGGAGTGCGGGCCGTCCAGGTTGACGGTGCGGCCCCAGGTGTTGCTCTGCTCGGTGAGGTACGGCGCGAACCGCGGCGCGTAGGCCCCGGAGGGCCCGAAATGGTTGTAGACGACGTCGAGGATCACCCCCAGGCCCTTGGCGTGGGCGGCGTCGACGAACCGTTTCAGGCCGTCCGGGCCGCCGTACGGCTCGTGCGGGGCGTACCAGCAGACACCGTCGTAGCCCCAGTTGTACTCGCCGTTGAACGAGTTGACGGGCAGCAGCTCGACCATGTCCACGCCGAGGTCGACGAGGTGGTCGAGCTTGGCGATCGCACCGTCGAACGTGCCCTCGGGTGTGAACGTGCCGATGTGCAGCTCGTACAGCACGCTGCCGGGCAGTTGCCGGCCGGTCCAGGCGGAGTCGGTCCAGCCGAACGCGGCGTGGTCGTAGAGCCGGCTGGGCCCGTGCACCCCGGCCGGCTGCCAGGCCGAGCGGGGGTCGGGCAGGGCCTGCTCGTCGTCGTCGAGCAGGAACGCGTAGTCGGTGCCGGGCCCGGCATCGGGCACCTCGACCCGCCACCAGCCGTCCGGCCCCTGACGCATCGCGTGGTCGGCCGCACCGGAAAGGCGCAGCCGCACCCGGGCGGCCTCGGGCGCCCACACCGTGAACTCGGTCATGCGGCGGCCTCCACTGAGTCGGTGGGTGCGAGGAGGGCGACGGGATAGGTGCTCAGCAGATCATGAAGGAGCAGCTCAGAACCACTGTAGACCCGCCCGGTGAACAAGTCGGTGCACTCGTGAACGGGAAGTGACAGCGCCGTGTCCCGCCAGCCGCCGGAACGGGCCAGCCGCAGCGGCAGCCGGGTCGCCACCGCGACCGCGCCACCACGGTCGAAGGCCACCGCGTGCGCGGCGGCCGGGCCGCGCGCCGGCACCGGCCGGTAGCCGCCGAACAGGTCCGGGCGGTCGCGGCGCAGCCGCAGCGTCCGGGACACCACCAGCAGCTTGGCCGCGCCGTCGGCGGCCACCGCGGGCCGCCAGCCGGCGTCGAGCCGGGCCAGCAGGTCCCGGCGTACGGCGAAGTCGACAGGCCGCCTGTTGTCCGGGTCGACGAGCGAGTTCTCCCACAGCTCGGTGCCCTGGTAGACGTCGGGCACGCCGGGCATGGCGAGCTGCACCAGCTTCTGCCCCAGCGCGTTCGACCAGCCGGGCGGGGTGATCTCGGCGGCGAACGCGGTGATCTGGGCGTGCAGTTCCGGGTCGTCGTACATCCGGTCGACCAGGGCGTGCATCTCGTGCTCGAAGGCCGGGTCCGGATCGGCCCAGCTCGTGGTGACCGACGCCTCCCGGGCGGCCTTCCCGGCGTACCCGTGCAGTCTCTCCCGTTCGATCGGCCACGCCCCGACGGCGGTCTGCCAGAGCAGGTGGGCCAGCGCGGGGTCGGCCAGCGGCGCGCGCGACATCCAGTCGGCGACCCGCTCGGCCCAGCGGCCGGGCAGCTCGGACAGCACCGCGAGGCGGGCGCGGACGTCCTCGCCGCGCTTGGTGTCGTGGGTGGACAGCGCGGTCATGCTCGCCGGCCAGCGCACGTGCCGGCTGGCGGCGAACCGGTGCAGCTCGGCCGGGGGCACACCGAAGTGGGCCGGGCTGCCGCCGACCTCGTTGAGGGCGACGAACCGGCTCCACCTGTAGTACGCGGTGTCCTCCACGCCCTTGGCCATCACCGCGCCGGTCAGCTGCGGGAACCGGGCGGCCAGCTCGTGGCCGGGGTCGCGCAGCCGGGCGGTGACCTGGTCGAGTACGCCGGTCAGGTCGGGGCGGCGGCGGCCCGCCTCGCTGCGGGCGGCGGCCAGGTGCCGGGCGCCGGAGGGCGGATAGCCACGGTAGACCGGGAAGCAGGCGGCCAACTCGGCCAGGGCCGCGCGGACCTGCTCGCCCGGCAGCTCCGGCACGAGCGCGGTCAGCCGGGTCAGCTCGGCGGCGAGCAGCCGGGTGGCGGCCTCCAGCTTGGTGGCGTGCGTCAGGTCCGGCCAGGAGGTGTGCCGCCCGGTCAGCCGGCCGTCGAGCGTGGTGAACTCCGGTTCGGCGTCCGGGTCGACGAACAGCCCGGACACGGCGGCCAGCGCGTCGTAGCCGGTGGTGCCGTCGACCGGCCAGTCCGGCAGGTCCTCGCCGTACTCCAGGATCTTCTCCACCACCAGCCAGCTCGCCGGTGCGGCGGCGCGCAACCGGGCCAGGTAGCCGGCCGGGTCGCGCAGCCCGTCCGGGTGGTCGACGCGGATGCCGTCGACCACCCCGGCGTCGACCCAGCGCAGGATCTCCGCGTGGGTGGCGTCGAAGACCTCCGGGTCCTCCACCCGCAGGCCGGCCAGGTCGGACACGGCGAAGAACCGGCGGTACGTCAGCTCGGCGTCGCCGCGCCGCCAGTTCACCAGCTCGTAGTGCTGCCGGTCGTGCACCTGGCGGGGCGTGCCGTCGCCGGTGCCGTCGGCGACCGGGAAGCGGTGCTCGTGGTAGCGGAGTTCCCCGTCGACGAGCTTCAGGTCGTCGAGCGCGTCGGCGGTGTCGGCGAGCACCGGCAGCAGCAGCCGCCCGCGGTCCCAGTCGATGTCGAACCAGCGCGCGTACACCGATTCGCGTCCCCGCCGCAGCACGTCCCACCAGGCCGGGTTGGCCTCCGGCCGGGCCACCCCGGCGTGGTTGGGCACGATGTCCACGACCAAACCCAGCCCGGCCGCGCGCAACGCCCGGACCAGCCGCGCCCGGGCGGCCTCGCCGCCGAGCTGCGGGTTGACTTCGCGGTGGTCGACGACGTCGTAGCCGTGCGTGGAGCCGGGGGTGGCGGTGAGCAGGGGCGCGGTGTAGAGGTGGGTGACGCCGAGCGCGGCGAGGTAGCCCGCCAGCTCGGCCGTGGCGTCCAGGTCGAAGCCGGGACGCACCTGGACCCGGTACGTCGAGCGGGGGGTGGCGGGCATCGGTCAGGCCGTCCTCTCCAGGACCAGCAGCGAGCGGTCCGGCACGCAGACCGTGCCGCCCGCCTCGACGAGCATCGTCTTCTCCGGATCGGGTTCCGCGGTGCTGATCACCAGCTCCCACCGGGTGCCGAACTCCTCGCCGGGCAGCGTGAAGTCCAGCGGCGCGTCGTGCGCGTTGAACAGCAGCAGGAACGAGTCGTCCCGGTGGCGCTGGCCGTACTGGCCGCGCTCGCCGATGCCGTCGCCGTTGACGAACAGGGCCACCGAGCGGCCGAAGTCGTTGCCCCAGTCCTCGCCGGTCATCTCCCGGCCGTCCGGGGTGTACCAGGCCAGGTCGGGCAGCCCGGAACCGGCGGCCCGGCCGCCCACCGGCAGGCCGGTGAAGAACCGGCGGCGGCGGAACACCTGATGCCGGTTGCGGAACTCGGTGAGCCGGCGGACGAAGTCCAGCAGCTCGTCGTCGGCCCGGTCCCAGTCCACCCAGGCGATCTCGCTGTCCTGGCAGTAGGCGTTGTTGTTGCCGCGCTGGGTGCGGCCCAGCTCGTCGCCGTGGCCGAGCATCGGCACGCCCTGGGACAGCATCAGCGTGGCCAGGAAGTTGCGCCGCTGCCGGGCGCGCAGCGCGCGTACACCGGGATCGTCGGTCTCCCCCTCGACGCCGCAGTTCCAGGACCGGTTGTGGCTCTCCCCGTCCCGGTTGTCCTCGCCGTTCGCCTCGTTGTGCTTGTCGTTGTAGGAGACCAGGTCGGTGAGCGTGAACCCGTCGTGGCAGGTGACGAAGTTGATGCTGTGGAACGGGCGGCGGCCGTCGTCCTGGTAGAGGTCGGCGGAGCCGGAGATGCGGGAGGCGAACTCGGCGAGCGTGGCCGGCTCGCCGCGCCAGAAGTCGCGGACGGTGTCGCGGTACTTGCCGTTCCACTCGGTCCACTGCGGCGGGAAGTTGCCGACCTGGTAGCCGCCGGGGCCGACGTCCCACGGTTCGGCGATGAGCTTGACCCGGCCGACCACCGGATCCTGCTGCACCACCTCGAAGAACGTGGACAGGCGGTCCACCTCGTAGAACTCGCGGGCCAGCGTGGCGGCCAGGTCGAACCGGAAGCCGTCGACGTGCATCTCGGTCACCCAGTAGCGCAGCGAATCCATGATCAGTTGCAGGGAGTGCGGGCTGCGCACGTTGAGGCTGTTGCCGGTGCCGGTGTAGTCGACGAAGTAGCGCCTGTCGTCCTCGGAGAGCCGGTAGTAGCTCGGGGTGTCGATGCCCTTGAAGCTCAGCGACGGGCCGAGGTGGTTGCCCTCGGCGGTGTGGTTGTAGACCACGTCGAGGATGACCTCGATGCCGGCGGCGTGCAGCGCCTTGACCATGCCCCGGAACTCCTGCACCTGCTGGCCCAGGCGGCCCAGCGCGGAGTAGCCGTGGTGCGGGGCGAAGAACCCGATGGTGTTGTAGCCCCAGTAGTTGCGCAGCCCCAGGTCGGCCAGGCGGTGGTCGTGCACGAACTCGTGCACCGGCATCAGCTCCACCGCCGTCACGCCGAGGCGCTTGAAGTGCTCGATCATCACCGGTGAGGCGATCGCCGCGTACGTGCCGCGCAGTTCCTCCGGGATGCCCGGGTGGCGCATGGTCAGGCCCCGCACGTGCGCCTCGTAGATCACCGAATGGTGGTACGGGGTGCGCGGCGGCCGGTCGTTGCCCCAGTCGAAGTACGGGTTCACCACCACCGACTTCGGCATGTACGGCGCCGAGTCCTCGGTGTTCATCCGGTCCGGGTCGCCGCCGACCTCGTAGTCGTAGACCGACGGGTGCCAGGTGACCTCCCCGTCGACCGCCTTCGCGTACGGGTCGAGCAGCAGCTTGTGCGGGTTGCAGCGCAGCCCCTCGGCCGGGTTCCACGGCCCGTGCACCCGGTAGCCGTAGCGCTGGCCGGGCTCGACGCCGGGGATGTAGGCGTGCCAGACGTACGCGTCGACCTCGCGCAGCTCCACCCGGCGCTCGGTGCCGATGTCCCACTCGTCGAACAGGCACAGCTCGATCTTCTCCGCCACCTCGGAGAAGATCGCGAAGTTGGTGCCCATCCCGTCGTACGTGGCGCCGAGGGGGTAGCTCTCGCCCGGCCAGACCTGCATGTCGCTCCTTCGGCCCATGATCGTGAGCGCACCGGACAGGGGGAACCGCCGATGCGCACGCCGGTGATGCCCAGTCGTACCCGCCGTCAATCCACCCGTTCGGACCGTAACCGAATCCGCCCTCGTGCGAACGGATAGACGTTCGGGTGTCATCCGTCACGATCGCCCTTTTCGAGATGCGGACCGGCGGCGGATGGACTTTCCTGGATCCGGGCCCACGCGCGCGCGGGCCCGCCCGGCCGTTCGGCCACCCCTCACCACCACCGCTCGTCGCCGCCACCGATGCCGGCGTGCCTCACCATGCATGGACGGAGATCCACGTGACCACTCTGCGGGTCGGCGCTCAGCCCGCCACCGCGACGGACCGGCTCCACCGGCCCACCCTCACCTCCCGCCCGGCGCCCCCGTCGCCGGCCGGGTCCGCGCCCCGGACCCGGCGCATCCTGATGCTGTCGTGGGAGTACCCGCCGGTGCTCGTCGGCGGGCTCGGCCGCCACGTGCACGCGCTGTCCGTCGCCCTGGCCGCCGCCGGGCACGAGGTCACAGTCGTCACCCGCCACGCCGAGGGCGCTCCCCTGGAGGAGTACGCCGACGGCGTGCGCGTCGTCCGCGCCGCCGAGGACCCGGTCACCTTTCCCCTCGCCACCGGCTCGCTGCTGGCCTGGACGATGGCGTTCAACCACACACTGACCCGGGCCGCGCTGCGCGCCGCCTCCGCCGGCTCGTACGACGTGATCCACGCCCACGACTGGCTCGTCGCGCACACCGCGATGACGCTGCGCGAGCACCTGGACGTGCCGCTGGTCAGCACCATCCACGCCACCGAGGCGGGCCGGCACCAGGGCTGGCTGCCCGAGGAGATGAACCGCACCATCCACGGCGTCGAACACTGGCTCGCCGGCGAGTCCGGCCGGGTGATCGTCTGCTCCGGCTACATGCGCGACGAGGTGGGCGCGCTGTTCGGTGTGGACGCCGCCCGGGTCGACGTGGTGCCCAACGGCGTCGAGCCGCACCGCTGGCGGGTGCCCGCGTCGGCGGTCGCCGCCGCCCGGGCCCGGTTCGCCGCCGACGGCCCGCTGGTCACGTTCGCCGGCCGCCTGGTGTACGAGAAGGGCGTGCAGCACCTGCTGGCCGGGCTGCCCCGGCTGCGCGACCGGCACCCCGGGCTGCGCGCGGTGATCGTCGGCGACGGGCCGTACAAGGCGGACCTGGAGGCCGAGGTGCACCGCCTCGGGCTCGGCGCCACGGTGAGCATGCCCGGGTTCCTCGGCGGCACCGACCTGCCGGCCGTGATGGCCGCCTCGGACTGCTTCGCGGTGCCGAGCATCTATGAGCCGTTCGGCATGGTGGCGCTGGAGGGGGCCGCCGCGGGCGCGCCGCTCGCCGTGGCCCGTACCGGCGGGCTGGCCGAGATCGTCGAACCGGGCGTCACGGGGATGACGTTCGCCCCGCACGACCCGGACGGCCTCGCCGAGGCGGTGCACACGCTGCTGTCCGACCGGGACCGGGCGCGTGCGCTCGCCCGGCGGGCCCGCGCGATGGTGCACGAGCAGTACGGCTGGGCGGCGATCGCGTCCCGTACGGCCGCCGCGTACGCCGCCGCCATCGCCGGCGACCCGGCCTTCACGGCCGCCCGCGCCCAGCACCGCATGGCACACGGCCACACCACCCCGCGCGTCCCCGAGGGCAACCTCCTCACCGCCGCCGGCCTCCGCTAGCCCCTCTCCCCCGCCCCTCTCCCCCGCGATCTTGCACTTGGTGCCCGCAGGAGGTCCGGAGTGCCCGGAATACCCGGGCATCGAGTGCAAGATCGGCGGGAGCGAGGGCGGCGCGCCGGGACAGGGGAAAGGCCGCCGGCCCCCGGGTGGGGGGCGGCGGCCTTTCGCCGGGGTTGCGTCAGCGCTGGGCGGCGGGGACGTAGTCCCGCTCGGTGGCGCCGGTGTAGATCTGCCGCGGCCGACCGATCTTGGTCTCCGGGTCGTTGATCATCTCGCGCCACTGCGCGATCCAGCCGGGCAGCCGGCCGAGCGCGAACAGCACAGTGAACATCTTCGTCGGGAAGCCCATGGCCTTGTAGATCAGGCCGGTGTAGAAGTCCACGTTCGGGTAGAGCCGCCGGGACACGAAGAAGTCGTCGGCGAGCGCGATCTCCTCGAGCTGCACCGCGAGGTCCAGCAGCGGGTCCGGCTTGGCCATCCGGCCGAGCACGTCCTGGGCGGCCTTCTTCACGATGGCGGCGCGCGGGTCGTAGTTCTTGTAGACCCGGTGCCCGAAGCCCATCAGCTTCACGCCGTCCTGCTTGTCCTTCACCTTCTGCACGAAGGAGCGGACGTCGCCGCCGTCGGCCTGGATCTTCTGGAGCATCTCCAGCACGGCCTGGTTGGCGCCGCCGTGCAGCGGGCCGAACAGCGCGTTCACGCCGGCCGAGACCGAGGCGAACAGGTTGGCGTTGCTGGAGCCGACCAGCCGCACGGTCGAGGTGGAGCAGTTCTGCTCGTGGTCGGCGTGCAGGATGAACAGCATGTCCAGCACCCGGGCGACGACCGGGTCGACCTCGTACGGCTCGGCCGGTACGCCGAACGTCATCCGCAGAAAGTTCTCGACGTAGCCCAGCGAGTTGTCCGGGTACAGCAGCGGCTGCCCGATCGACTTCTTGTACGCGTACGAGGCGATGGTGGGGACCTTCGCCATCAGCCGCACCGTGGACATCTCCACGTGCTCGGAGTCGAACGGGTCCAGGCTGTCCTGGTAGAAGGTCGAGATGGCGCTGACGGCCGAGGAGAGCACGGCCATCGGGTGCGCTTCGCGGGGGAAGCCGTCGAAGAAGCGGCGCATCTCCTCGTGCAGCAGCGAGTGCCGCCGGATCCGCTCGCTGAACTCGGTGAGCTGCGTCTGGGTCGGCAGCTCGCCGTAGATCAGCAGGTAGGAGACCTCCAGGAAGGAGGACTTCTCGGCCAGCTGGTCGATCGGGTAACCCCGGTACCGCAGGATGCCGGCATCACCGTCGATGTAGGTGATGGCGGACGAGCAGGACGCGGTGTTCACGAAACCGGGGTCGTACGTGGTCATCCCGGTTTCCTTGAGCAGCTTGCTCACCCCGATCCCGGCGGGGCCCTCAACCGCGGACTGCACCGGCATCGACAGCTGCCCACCGGGGTGGTCGAGCTTGACTTCCGTCATCTGTTCCTCGCTTCGCCGGCAAGATCTTCGTTGAATTGCCTTCGCTTCTACCGTAATCACGGCGCGGAGAACACCGCTCGTCATGGTTTGAGGGTGAGGTGTGCGTCACCTGTTTCCCGGCCAGCCGGTCCGGAAACCGGATGGGAGCGCGGCCACGGGCATGTTCGGGAGGTCCGTCACGACAGCGTGAGCCGCCGCAGCGTCCCGTCGTCGCCCACCCGGTAGAGGTCGAGGCGATTGGCGCCGGCGGCGAACAGACGGTCGTCGGCGAGCAGCGCGGCGAACCGCCGCCCACCGGCGTCCGGCGGCACCACGGGCACCACCGCGCCGACGGTGCCGTTGACCGCCACGGCGAGCCGGGTGCCGTCGGGTACGCCGTCCGGCACGGTGCCCCAGACCATCGCGGGCAGCCCGCCGCCGGCCGGGTCGACCGCGTCGAACGCGTCCCGGTTCGCCACCGTGGCGGTCCCGCCGACCGGCACGTCACCGACGCGGGTGCCGACGAGCCGGTCGACCGGGAGCGGTGGGAGCGGGGCGGGCACGCCGCCGGTGACGGTGACCGGCTGGCCGGGGCGGTCGTAGAAGCGTTTGTCGGCCCGCTCGCGCGGCGCGGCCTTCGCCGACCGGCCGTCCATCGGCCAGGGCACCCGCATGTGCGTCTCGTCGGCGATCGTGGGCAGCAGGTCGACGTGCTCCCAGTTGCGGTCGTCCACACGTCCGGCGCGCTGGCCGGGTTCCTTGACGAACATCGGCACCCAGGCCACCTCGTTCGCGGCGTGGTCGATGGCGTCCATCCCCCGGCCCTGCCAGTCGCGGCGGAAGCTGACGCCGTGGTCGGCGGTGACCACCACCAGCGCCTTGTCGTAGAGGCCGGTGGCGCGCAGCGTCCGCAGCGTCTCGCCGATCAGCCGGTCGGTGTAGCCGAGCTGCGCCAGGTGCCGGGCGCGGGCCAGGTCGACCCAGCCGGCGCCGTCGTTCGGCAGGTCCTCCGGGGCCGCGTAGTGCGCCCCGGACGGCAGGTACGCCCACGGCGAGTGGGGCATCAGCAGGTGCAGGAAGTGCAGCGTGGGCCGGGTGTCGGGGCGCAGCCCGGCCAGGAACGAGGTGAACCGGGCCGGCTGGTTGTCGTCGAGGGTGTCCCAGCGGAACTTCGGGTCGTCCGGCACCGGCTCGGCGGCGTCCAGCCCGGCCTCGGCGGCGGTCCGCTCGCGGTAGGAGTCCTCCGGGTCGATCCGGCTGTCCATCGGCGCGGCGATCCGGCCGAGCAGCTTGCCGCTCTCCCGGACCAGCACGCCGAGCCCCTGTTCCGGGGTGGTGGCCTGTTCGCAGCGGCTCGGCGGGCAGAGCCGGGTGATGCTCTCCTCGGCCTTGATGCGGTAGAGGCCGCCGAGTGCGGTGAACAGGTTGTCCGGGTACTGCGAGTAGTGCGGTGCCACCCCCCGCTCCGGGTAGCGCCCGGTGAGCATCGCGGGAAGCGCGTAGGGCGTCCAGCCGCTGACGCCGGTGGCGTTGCGGTACCACGTCGACCCGCCGGCCAGCGCCGCGAAGTTCGGGTAGCGCTCGGCGTCGATGCGGCCGTCCGGCCCGAGCAGGGAGACCAGCGGCAGCTCGTCCAGCACGATCATGACCACCGGCGGGTGCGCGCCCGCGCCGGCGACACCGGCCGCGCCGCCCTCGCCGCGCGGCAGCACCACCGCCGAGGCGGGCGAGGCGAACAGGAACAGCCCGACGAACACCAGCGGCCCGGCAGCGGCGACCCGCAGCACCCGCCGGGGCGCCCGCCACCGCCGGTGGGCGGCCGTGCCGGCGGCTCCGGCCACACCGGCGACGACGAGCAGGGGTACGCCCCGAAGCGGTGTCAGGTGCCGGCCGACCTGGACCGCCAGCGCGGCGAGCAGCAGGCCCACGAACGCGGTGTGCACGGCGGCCCGGGTGAGGCGTCCGGCGGGCAGCGTGAGCGCGCCCAGCAGTGCGAACGGCACTGTCGGGGTGAGCGCGATCAGGGCGACAAGCAGCAGCACGTCGGCCCGGGAGGCGCGGTGGAACAGGAAGAAGTCGGGGCTGCGGCCGAGCACGTCGAGCAGCGGCTGGGTGACCACCAGCCCGACCAGCGCCACCACCTCGGCCAGCCGGGCCGCCTCGGCCCGCCACCACTGCCGGCGTTCCCGCCGGACCGGGACGGCGGCGTGGTCCCGGGGTGGCGCGAGGGTCTCCTCAGCCACCCACCACCACCTGGTAGAGCGTGCGGGTGCCGGACGGCAGCTCGGTGCGGGCGACCACCCGGCCCCGGCGGGCGAGCAACGCCTCGAAGGCGTCGCGCCGGTAGTCCGGGAACAGGCCGTCGGGCTTGTTCGCCAGGAGCCGGCGGGCCATCGGGTCGTCCGGGTGGACGAACTCCACCACCAGGCTGCCGCCGGTGGCGGTGAGCGCGGTGAGCTGGTCGAGCACCTCGGGCAGCGGCACGTTGCGCCCGATCGCGAGGTGGTGCACCACGGCCAGGGCCAGGACGATGTCCGCTCGGGCCCGGTCGGCGAACGCGGCCCGCTCGACGCCGCGCCAACCGCCACCCGGGGACGGGTCGGCCAGGTCCATCACCAGCGGCAGGATCCGTGTCTCGCTCTCGTCGCGCAGTGCGCGGTAGAGCGTGTCGACCACCGCCGGGTCCTGCTCGACGGCGACGACGTGCGCGGCGTGCCGGGCGGCGATGCGGGCGTACCGGCCGTCGTTGGCGCCCAGGTCCAGCGCCGAGCCGCCACCGACGGCGGCCACCGCCCGGTCGACGAACTCCTCCTTGGCCTGCCGGTCCGGCACCGAGTACGCGCAGGTGCGCTGGTAGTCCGACCAGTGGCTGTCGCCGGGCCGGTGGTCGAGGCGGCGGACCAGCTTCGCCAGCCCGCGTACCGTGGCCAGCGCCAGCTCGCGGGAGAATCCGGCGGCGCGCAACTGGGCGCGGACGTCGGTGGTGCTCGCGGCGGAGTTGCGGGCCTGCATGGCGCCGTGCAGGTGCACGTGGGTGGGCACGCCGGCCCGCCAGCGCCGGGTGCCGCCGAACAGCCGGCGCATCTGGTCCGGCTCGACGCCGTCGACGCGGGCGCGCAGGAACGGCTGGAAGTCCAGCCCGAGGTGGGCCTGGATGAGCAGCGGATAGAGCAGCGTCTGGCAGAACTGCCGGTAGCCGGCCCAGGGTTCGCCGTCGCGCAGCGCCTCGAACGAGCCGACGTCGATGAAGACCGGCCGGGCGCCGCGCCACTGCACGTTGTACGCCGAGCCGTCCTTGGTGGTGAAGCCGGCTTCCAGCGCGGCGCGCAGCACGTCCAGGTGCAGCAGCGCCGCGTCGCGCAGCATGGCGTACGACCACTCGTAGGGGTGCGAGACGAACGGGATCCGCTCGTGCCGCAGCACCGTGGTCCAGGGCGCGTCGACGGGGGTCGGGGTCAGCTCCTCGGTGCCGACGATCTGCCCGGCCCTGGTGGCCTGCCGGAAGAAGTCGGTGACGGACAGCGCCCGCCAGTCGCGGGCGGAGCGCTCGTCGAGTCCGCGCAGCACCTCCTCGCCCCGGTGGAACACCCGGTTGCCGGGGTCGCGGAAGGAGCCGGGCTCGACGCGTACGCCGGTGTCGGGGATCGTCACGCCGCCGGACCCTGGTCGGAGGGCTGACGCCGGAACCGGGACACCAGACGGCGCCAGTAGAGCTTGGCGGCCACCGCCACCCCGGCCACCCCGCCGACCACCGCCTGCACGATGAGACTGCCGGATCCCGCGTCCAGGTAGGCCAGATGCGTCACGGCTGCTTTCCTTCCCTCGCCGGTCATCGGAGCACGCCCGGAATGCGAGCTTTATTGCTCCACGCCGGACTTGTCCCCCACCGTAACGTCTCGACGTCCGGGTGCGCGGCCACACCGGCCACTCGTCCCCCGTCCGATCCGTTCAAGACGGGCCGGGCCGGTCGCGCCTACCGTGGCCGGCATGACACCGCAGTTCGATCTGGTCGGGGCCGTGGTCACCGACATGGCCCGCACGCTCGACTTCTACCGGCGGCTGGGGCTGCCGATCCCGCCCGGCGCCGAGACGGAAGGGCACGTCGAGGTCACCCTGCCGAACGGGGTACGGCTGGCCTGGGACACGGTCGAGGTGATCCGCAGTTTCCATCCCGGGTTCGACCCGTCCGGCGGCAACAACCGGATGAGCCTGGCCTTCCGGTGCGCCGACCCGGCCGAGGTGGACCGCTGGTACGCCGAGCTGACCGGCGCCGGGCACCACGGCGAGATGCCGCCGTGGGACGCCTTCTGGGGCCAGCGGTACGCGGTCCTGCACGATCCCGACGGCAACGGCGTGGATCTGTTCGCCCCGCTGCCCGCGGCCGAGTAGGCGCGGGCCGGCTCGCCCTGCGGCTTCCGGACCGGTCAGCTCGCCTGCGGGCGGCTCCGCACCGGTCAGAGCAGCCGGGTCGGCGGCACCCCGGCCAGATCCCGTACCTCGCGGGTCAGGTGGGCCTGGTCGGCGTACCCGCTGCGCACCGCCACCTCGGCGAGCGGCGCACCGGCGCGGGCCAGGTCCAGCGCGCGGCGCATCCGCAGGATGCGGGCCAGCGTCTTCGGGCCGTACCCGAAGAGGACCCGGCTGCGGCGGTGCAGGGCGCGCGGGCCGAGGCCGACCTCGGCGGCGGTCGCGGCGACGGTGGCCCCGGCGGCCAGGCGGGCGGCGACCCGCGCGCCGACCGGGTCGGGGCCGCCGGCCGCGCGCAGCCGGTCCCGGGCGACCCGGGTGAGCACCGAGGCGGCGTGGGCATCGGCGGCGCTGACGGCGTCGGGTGCGTCGCCGCGGATCGGCGCGGCCAGCGCCGCCTCGACCCGCTCGGTCACCTCGGCGGCGGCGCGGCCCCACAGGTCGGCCAGCGGTACGCGGCAGTCCCGCAGTTCCTCGGCCGGTACCCCGAACACGGCCGGGCCGGTCCCCGGCGGCAGGCGCAGCCCGATCCACCGGTCCCCCGGCGCGGACCGCGACAGGTACGCCGTGCGGTCCGGACCCGCCACCAGCAGCCCGGACCGGCTGGACCAGAGCAGGTCGAGGGACCCGTCCGGCAGCACCCGCGTCTCGCCCTCGCCGGAGACGCTGCTCCACAGAACCGCGCCCGGAACCCCCGCTGCCTCCCACTCCCGGTACACACCACAACCCTGCCACCCTCCCCGTCGATCATGAAGTTGACGGCACCGGCGTCCGGCGTGTCGCACCGCCAACCTCATGATCGACGGGATGTTTCTGGGGGGTGGGGGTCAGGGGCGGTGGTGCATGGCGAGGCGGAGCAGGAGGAAGCGCAGGGCGGTCGCGGCCAGGTTGGCCGCGACCAGGACGGTCAGCTCCAGGGCGCGGTTCGGGGTGGTGGTGGCGTGCAACACGGCGAGGGAGCCGCTGGTCAGGGCCAGACCGAGCGCGAACGCGAGCAGCCCCTGGAGGTGGTGCCGGCCGGCGTGCCGGCGCCCGCTGACCCCGAATGTGAGCCGCCGGTTGGCCGCCGTGTTGGCCACCGCGGTGAGTAGCAGCGCCAGCAGGTTCGCCGGTTGCGCCCCGAGCGGGCCGCGGGCCAGCAGGAACAACAGCAGGTACGCGAGCGTGCTCGCCACGCCCACCGCGGCGAACCGGGCGAGCTGGCGCGGCAACCCGATCGGCACCTGCGCCGGCGGTGCCGGCAACGGCCCCCGGCCGAGCTGGGCGCGCAACTGCGCCAGCGGCAGCGCCCCGGTCACCAGCGCCCGGCCCAGCCGCCCGATACCGCGCAGGTCGGCCAGCGCGGTGGCGACGATGTCGACCCGGCTGTCCGGGTCGTCCACCCAGTCCACCGGCACCTCGTGGATGCGCAGCCCGGCCCGCTGCGCCAGCACCAGCAGCTCGGTGTCGAAGAACCAGCCGGTGTCGCGCACCAGCGGCAGCAGTTCGGCGGCCACGTCGGCGCGGATCGCCTTGAACCCGCACTGGGCGTCGGAGAAACGCGCCGCCAGCGCACCGCGCAGCAGCAGGTTGTAGCCGCGCGAGATGACCTCCCGCTTGGTGCCCCGGACCACCCGGCTGGTGCGGGCCAGCCGGGTGCCGATGGCCAGGTCCGAGTGCCCGGAGATGAGCGGCGCGACAAGCGGCAGCAGCGCGGCCAGGTCGGTGGACAGGTCCACGTCCATGTACGCGAGCACCGGCGCCGGCGACGCCGACCACGCCGCCCGCAACGCCCGCCCGCGGCCCTTCTCGTCCAGGCGCAGCACCCCCACCTCGGGCAACTCGTCGGCGAGTGCCCGGGCCACCGCCGGGGTGCCGTCCACGCTGGCGTTGTCGGCCACCGTGATCCGGAACGGGTACGGGAAGTGCGCGGTCAGGTGCGCGTGCAGCCGCCGGACGCAGGGCCCGAGGTCGGCCTCCTCGTTGTAGACCGGCACCACCACGTCGAGCACCGCGCTGTCTGCGGCGGGCCGGGCCTGCACGGCGGCCCGGGGCGCGTACGTGTCAGTCATCGCTCAGCCCTGCTTTCCGCTGCTCAGGTCGTACACGGTCACGCCGTCGACGGTGGTCGCGGTGAAGTTCTCCGCGACCCAGGCGGCGATCTCGGCCGAGGCGTTGCTGCCGCCGTTGGCCCGGAACCCGCCGCCGCCGAGGAAGTAGTGGATCCGCCCGTCCGCGACGTACCGCTGGAACTGGGCGAGCGTCGGCGACGGGTCACTGCCGTTGAACCCGCCGATCGGCATGACCGGCCGGCCGGTCGCCAGCTGGTAACCGGAGGCGTTGTTCGAGCCGACAGTCGCGGCGACCCAGGTGTAGTCGTCGGCGTCGGCGGTGAGCAGCGCGGTCATCTCGGCGCTCGGCTCGCGGGCGTCGAGCAGCCCGCCCATGCCACCGCCGCGCTGCCCCCGCCCCTCCTGCCCGGTCCCGCCGTCCTGTCCGGGGAAGCCACCCTGACCGGGGATGCCACCCGGCGTGGTGCCGTCCTGCCCGGTGCCGCCGGGTGCGCCCGGAGCCTGGCCGCCCCCCGGGAAGCCGGGGAATCCGCCGGCGTTCGCCCCGCCGTCCCGGCCGGTGCCGTTCGGTCCGCCCGGGAAGCCGGGGAACTGCCCGGTCCCGCCCGGGGGGCCACCCGGGAACTGCCCGTTCCCGGGCATCCGCCCGCCCGGTCCACCCGGGCCACCGAAGCCACCCGCTCCGGCCGGCCCGGCGCTCGGAATGGCGCCGCTGTGCGGGGTGGCAGCGGTCTGCATCGCGTACGCGGCCGGCCCGGCCAGCGCCACCGCGATCCCGGCGACGGACACCACCGGCGCGACCCACCGCACGACCCGCCCGGCGAACCCGGTCCGGTGCCCCGCCGTTGCCCGCGCCTCCGAGTTGACCAAGGAGTTCGCGTCGTCCTGAACGCCGTTCCCGGACCCGAACTCCTTGATCACCGCCGAGACAGCCAGGAGGACGGCGGTGGTCAGGCCCAGGGCCAGGACTGTGGGGCGCAGCCAGGGGTGCCAGTCGGGGGTGCGGCCGAGCAGGTGCCACGACCACCAGGCGGTGACCGCCAGCGTGCCGGCCAGGGCCAGCGTGGCGGCCAGCCGGCGCCACCGGACCGCCGCGGAGCGGGCGCGCCACAGCAGGGTGGTCCCGATGCCGACCAGCGCGCCGACCGCCGGGGCCAGGGCGACCGTGTAGTACGCGTGGAAGATCCCGGACATGAAGCTGAAGATCAGTCCGGTGACCAGCAGCCAGCCGCCCCAGAGCAGCAGACCGGCCCGGGTGCGGTCGGTACGCGGCGCCCGCCCGGCCAGCCACAGCCCCGCGACCAGCAGGATCAGCGCGGCCGGCAGCAGCCAGGAGATCTGCCCGCCGACCTCGGTGTCGAACATCCGCAGCAGCCCGGTCTGGCCGGAGAACGGTCCGCCGCCTCCCCCACCGGGCCGCCCGCCGCCACCGACGCTGCCCACCTCGTCGCCGGTGATGCGGCCCAGGCCGTTGTAGCCGAGCGTCAGCTCCAGGATGCTGTTGTTCTGCGAACCGCCGATGTACGGGCGGGCACTCGCCGGCACCAGCTCGACGATCGCCACCCACCAGCCGGCGGAGACGACCACTGCGAGCCCGGCGAGCAGGAGCCGGCGGATCCGCCGTCCGAGGCCGGTCGGGGCGGCCAGCAGGTAGACGCCGGCGAAGACCGGGATCACCAGGAACGCCTGGAGCATCTTGGTGAGGAAACCGAAGCCGACGAGCACGCCGGTCAGCGCGATCCACCGGGTGCTCGCCGTCTCGACCGCACGCACCGTGGCGTACGCGGCGGCGACGAGCAGGAACACCAGCAGCGCGTCCGGGTTGTTGAACCGGAACATCAGCGTCGCCACCGGGGTGAGCGCGAGCACCGCACCGGCGAGCAGTCCGGCGGCCGGGCCGTACCAGCGGCGGACCGTCGCGTACAGCACGCCGACGGAGGCGACGCCGAGCAGCGCCTGCGGCACGAGGATCGACCAGCCGCTCAGGCCGAAGATGCGCACCGAGAGCGCCATCAGCCACAGCGAGGCGGGGGTCTTGTCCACCGTGATCGAGTTGGCCGCGTCGGACGAGCCGTAGAAGAACGCCGTCCAGCTCTGCGACCCGGCCTGCACGGCGGCCGAGTAGAACGCGTTGGCCCAGCCGGAGGCGCCCAGACCCCACAGGTAGAGCAGCGCGGTCACGACCAGCAGGCCGAGCAGGGCGGGCCGGGCCCAGCGCGGATCGCGGCCGGTGCGGGTCTCCAGAGGTACGGACGCGGGGGCCGGCTCGGTGCCGGGTGACGCGGCCGTGGGCACGGTCGGCAGGCTGTCGGTTCGGTTCATGCCGGCAAGACTCGGCGGGCCCGCTGGCCCGCTCCCGTGAACGGCCTATGCGTCGGCTGTGGATCCGGGCAGCCAGACCGTGAACGCGGTACGGCCGGGCCGGCTGATCACGTCGACCCGGCCGTGGTGTGCCTCCACCACGGCGGCGACGATGGCCAGTCCCAGGCCGGTGCTGCCCTGGGCGCGGGAGCGGGAGGTGTCGCCGCGCGCGAACCGCTCGAAGACCTCCGGCTGCAACTGCTCCGGGATGCCCGGCCCGTCGTCGGTGACGCGCAGTTCGACGCCGTCGGGCGCCGGTGCGAGCCGGACCGTGACTGTGGTGCCGGCCGGGGTGTGCACCCGTGCGTTCGCCAGCAGGTTCGCCAGCACCTGGTGCAGCCGGTGGGCGTCACCGGTGACGGTGAGCGGCTCGTCGGGCAGGTCGAGTTGCCAGCGGTGGTCCGGACCGGCGACGTGCGCGTCGCTGACCGCGTTCACCGACATGGCGGTCAGATCGACCGGCTCGGCGGTGAGCGGGCGGCCGGAGTCCAGCCGGGCCAGCAGCAGCAGGTCGTCGACGAGGCTGGTCATCCGGGTGCTCTCCGACTCGACGCGGCGCAGCGCGTGCGCCACGTCGGGCGGCACCTCCTGGCGGCCCCGGCGGGCCACCTCGGCGTACCCGCGGATGGCCGCGAGGGGGGTGCGCAGCTCGTGGCTGGCGTCGGCGACGAACTGGCGTACCCGGGTCTCGCTGGCCTGCCGGGCGGCGAGCGCGGCGGCGACGTGGCCGAGCATCCGGTTGAGCGCGCCGCCGACCTGCCCGACCTCGGTGCGGGGGTCGGTGTCGGCGGCCGGGACCCGCACGGACAGGGCGACCTCGCCACGGTCGAGCGGCAGTTCGGTGACCCGGGCGGCGGTGGCGGCGACGCGGTTGAGCGGGCGCAGCGTGACCCGGACGATGAGCAGACCGAGGGCGCCGGCGATGACCAGGCCGGCGCCGATCACCCCGGCCTGCGCGACGATCATCCACATGACGGTGTCGTCCACCTGGGCCAGCGGGATCGCGAGGACCAGCACGTCGCCGTCGCCGCGCGGCGAGGGCAGCGCGATCGCGCGGTAGTCCCCCCGGTCCCCGACGACGACGGTGCGCGGGCGGTCGCCGACGGGTACGCGGGCCAGCGCGGTCAGGTCGGCGGCGGGCACCTCTTCGCTGCCGCCGCTCTCGGACCGGACCCGGCCGACGGGTTCGGCGGCGGCGGGCACCCGGACCGCGATGGAGCCGGGCGGGAAGCCGCCCGGGGGGTCCGGCGCGACCTCGTCGGAGTCCGGCGGGGTGGGCCGCTGATCCGGGCGCGGCGGGTCGATGCCGCGCCGGGCCCAGCGTTCGAAGTCGGCGGGCCGACGGTCGCCGAAGGTGAGCTGGTTGTCGATCTGGTCGGTCAGGAAGTGCCGCAGCGCCACTGTGGTCAGGCCGCCGATGCCGAGGCTGACCAGCGCGAGCAGCGCCACCACGGAGAGCACGAGCCGGCGGCGCAGCGACCAGCCGGCCAGGCGGCGGCGCAGCCGGCCACGGCTGTCACTCGGCGGGCTTGAGGACATAACCCGCCCCGCGCAATGTGTGGATCATGGGCGCGCGGCCCGCGTCGATCTTCTTGCGCAGGTACGAGATGTACAGCTCGACCACGTTGGCCTGGCCGCCGAAGTCGTAGTTCCACACCCGGTCGAGGATCTGCGCCTTGCTGAGCACGCGGCGCGGGTTGCGCATGAGGTAGCGGAGCAGCTCGAACTCGGTGGCGGTGAGCGTGATCAGGTCGTTGCCGCGGCGTACCTCGTGACTGTCCTCGTCGAGGGTGAGGTCGCCGACGGTGAGCACCGCCTCCTGGCGGGCGGCGACCGCGAAGCCGGAGCGGCGCAGCAGCGCGCGCAGCCGGGCGATCACCTCCTCCAGGCTGAACGGCTTGGTGACGTAGTCGTCGCCGCCGACGGTGAGCCCGGCGACGCGTTCCTCCACGGCGTCGCGGGCGGTGAGGAACAGCACCGGCACGCTCGGGGACTCCTCGCGCAGGCGGCGCAGCACCTGGAAGCCGTCCAGGTCGGGCAGCATCACGTCGAGCACCACGGCGTCCGGGCGGAACTGGCGGGCGGTGGTGACCGCCGCCATGCCGCTGCCGGCGGTGGCGACCTGCCAGCCCTCGTACCGCAGGGCCATCGAGAGCAGGTCGGTGAGCGTCGGCTCGTCGTCGACGACGAGCACCCGCACCGGTTCGCCGTCCGGGCGGCGCAGCTCGATGCGGCCCTGCGCGGACTGCGCGTTCATGACCATGCCCCCATCGTGGGCGGGCCCGCTGTCGCCGGGCTGTCCCGATCCTGTGTACCAGCTGTGCGCGCCGTACGGTGCCGTTCCGGGCAGGTCCGGCGAGGTCTTCCGCACCCGGGCTACCCGGTGGTAACTTCCCGGCATGTCCATCGACGGTCGTTTTTCCGGCCGGCTGGCCGGCAAGGTGGTGCTGGTGACCGGCGCGGCCCGGGGCATCGGCGAGCACACCGCCCGCCTCGCCGCCGCACGCGGCGCCCGGTTGTCCCTCGTCGGGCTGGAACCCGACCGGCTCGCCGCGCTCGCCGCCGAGCTGGGCCCGGGGCACGCCTGGTTCGCCGCCGACGTCACCGACCAGCAGGCGCTGGCCGAGGCGGTCGACGGCACCGTGGCAGCGCTGGGCGGGATCGACGCGGTGGTCGCGAACGCCGGGGTCGCCAACCGCGGCACGATCGCCGTCGGCGACGTCGAGGCGCTGGTGCGTACCGTCGAGGTCAACCTGATCGGGGTCATGCGCACGGCGGCGGCGACCGTGCCGGCGCTCGTGGACCGGGGCGGCTACCTGCTGATCGTCTCCTCGGCCGCGGCGTTCGCCGCGCTGCCCGGCATGGCCGCCTACTGCGCGTCGAAGGCGGGCGTCGAGCAGTTCGGCAACGCGATCCGCCTCGAACTGGCGCACCGGGGCGTGGCGGTGGGCACCGCACATCCGTCGTGGGTGGACACCGACCTGGTTCGCGAGGCGCGCGCCGACCTGCCGGCTTTCTCCACGGCGCTGGCGAAGCTGCCCTGGCCGCTGCGGCGCACCACCACGGTGGCCGAGTGCGCCGAGGCGTTCGTCCGGGCGATCGAGCGCCGCAGCCGCCGGGTGTACGTGCCGCGCGCCGTGGCCGGCGTGCAAGCGATGCGATCGGTGCTGGTCAGCCCGCTGGCCGACCGGCTGGTGGGGCGCACCGCACGGGCCACCGTCCCGCTGATCGAGGAGCAGTCCCGGGCGCTGGGCCGGGGCTTCGGCGCCAGCACGCCGCAGGGGCGACCGTGACCGCGCCGGTGGACGTCGTCTACGAGCGGCGGGGCGCCGGGCCCACGCTGGTGCTGCTGCACGGCATCGGCCACCACGGCGGCGCCTGGCGGCCGGTGCTGGACCGCCTCGCCGAGGCGCACGACGTGATAGCCGTCGACCTGCCCGGCTTCGGCCGCTCCCCGGTGCCCGCCGCCGGGCTGCCCGCCGACATGCCCGGCCTGGCCGTGGCCATGGTCGAGCTGTTCGCCGCGTTCGGGCTGGAACGCCCGCACGTCGCGGGCAACAGCCTGGGCGGGGCGATCGCGCTGGAGCTGGCCGCGCTCGGCGCGGTCTCGTCGGCCACCGCGCTGTCGCCGGCCGGGTTCTGCACCGCGCGTGAGCTGCGCTGGGCGCTGACCGTGCTGTCCCTGCACCGCAACGCGGCCCGGCTGCCCGAACCGGTGCTGCGCCGCCTGTTCGCCGCGCCCGCGCTGCGGATGCTGGCGATGGGCATGATCCTGGCCCGGCCCAACCGGATGGCCCTCGACGACGCGCTCGCCGACGCCCGCGCGCTGCGCCAGGCGCGGGCGTTCCGCGCCGTCGCCCGCGCCGGACGGGGGTACGCCTACGCGGGCGCGCCGACGGTGCCGGTCACAGTGGCCTGGGGTACGCGGGACCGGATCCTGCCCTACCGGCAGGCGGCGCTGGCGCGTACCCGGCTGCCCGCCGCACGGCACCTGGACCTGCCCGGCTGCGGGCACGTGCCGATGCACGACGACCCGGAGCTGGTCGCCTCGGTCATCCTCGGCACCACCGGCGTCCGGCCGGCCTGACGCGGCGCGCCCGGCCGCTCCCGGGCCTCACTCGGTCGCGCCGAACGGGAACGTGTGCACGTACCGCATCGTCCAGCCACCGGGCGACGCGTGGTCGTCGCGCTCGTAGAGGTGGTCGGCGATGCCCTCGGCCGGTTCCTCCGGATGACGCAGCACCCACCGGAGCGGCGGCGCGCCGTCCGGCCCGGCCGGCAGCTCCCGGGTCAGCTCGTCGGCCGGTCCGCCGACGAACCGTACGCGCACCACGGTCACCACTGCCCCCGTTCCTCGACGCCCCCGCCGCGAAGCTACCCCGCCGCGGCGCCGCCCCTCGGCGGTTTGCACAGCTCCGGGGCCGGGTAGCGGGACCGGAGGGCACCGACGAGGCGAGGAGTGGGTGATGCGGACGCTGGGCGGGCGGTACGAGCTCGAACAGCGAGCCGGCCTGGGCGGCATGTCGGAGGTGTGGCGCGCGCACGACCGCGTGCTGGACCGGACCGTCGCGGTGAAGCTCATCTCCCCCGCGCTCGACGGCGACGCCGGCTCGGTGGACCGGATCCGGGCCGAGGCGCGCTCGGCGGCGCGGCTGGTGCACCCGAACGTCGCCAGCGTGCACGACTTCGGCACCGCGACGCTGCCGGACGGGCGGCCGGTGCCGTACATCGTGATGGAGCTGGCCGAGGGCGAGACGCTCGCCGCGCACCTGCGCAGCGGGCCGCTGGACTGGCGGATCGCGGTCCGGGTCTGCGCCGAGGTGTGCGCCGCGCTCGCCGCCGCGCACGCGCACGGCATCGTGCACCGGGACGTGAAGCCCGCGAACGTGATCCTCACCCCGTGCGGGGTGAAGGTGCTCGACTTCGGCATCGCCACCCCGGCCGGGGCACCGGACCACACTCCGGACGGCGTGGTGGTGGGCACCCCGGCGTACCTGGCGCCGGAGCAGCTCGACCGGCGGCCGGTCACGCCGGCCGCCGACATGTACGCGCTCGGCGTGCTGCTGTTCTACTGCCTCACCGGCGAGCTGCCGTACGAGGCCGGCAGCACCACCCAGCTGCTCGGGTCGCGCCGCCGCCGGCCGCCCCGCCCCCTGCCCGAGGTGCCCGGGCTGCCCGCCGAGGTGGCCGAGCTGTGCCGGCGCTGCCTCGACGCCGACCCGTCCGCCCGGCCGACCAGCCCGATGGCCGCGCTGCTGCTGGCCGAGGCGGTGGACGCCCGGGTCTACGTACCGATGACCGCGACGCTGCCCCGGCAGCGCGAACCGCAGGTGTCGCCGTGGACCAGCCGGGCCGCCGCCGAGGCCACCGAGGCGATGGCCGTCGACGCCGCGACCAGCGGCCGGGTCGGCTGAGCGCTCCTACTGCCCGCCCGGGCACGGTTTCGCCGCTGCGGGTCCGGGAACGCGGTCCGGTGAGTGACGGGAGGAACGCGATGCCGGATCCGAGTTCCTGGCTGGCCGAGACGGCCACGGCGACCGCGGCGGGCGGTCACGTACGCACCGACGACGGCGGGCTCTCCTCCGCCCTGGCGTCCCCGCTGGCGCCGCACTGCACCGGCCTGACGCCGGAGCAGCTCCTGGCCGCGGCGTTCGCCTCCTGCCTGCACCACGCGGCGGTGGAGGCGGCCGGGGAGATCACGGACGAGGCGCACACCGTGCAGGTGACGGCCGAGGCGAAGCTGGGCCGCGACGACGACGGCCGCTACCGGGCCGACGTGCACGCCGAGATCTCCTCGGCGGGACTGACCCGGGATCAGCTGGCCGACCTGGTCGCGTACGCCGACCGACTGTGGCCGTTCTCCAGCGGCGACCCGAGCCGGCACCGGCTCACCGTGACCCCGGCGGAGAACGGCCGGCACTGAGCGTTCACCAGCGGAAGCCGGCCGTCACCGCGCGGTGGTCGCTGTCCGGGGTGTGCAGCACCCCGGCGGTGGTCGGCGTGAGGCCCCGGTAGAGGACGTGGTCCGGGCGGGTGACCGGTAGCTCCGCCGGCCAGGTGAAGCCGAATCCCTGCCCGGCCTCGGCCTGCGCGTCGCCGAGCAGCCGGGTCAGCGGGTCGAAGACGCGGTCGGTGGTGGCGGTGTTCAGGTCGCCGAGCACCACCAGCCGGTCGGCCGGGTCGGCGCGCACGGCGTCGGCCAGCGCGGCCACGGTCTGGTCCCGGGTGGCGGTGTGGCCGGCCCGGGCGGAGCCGAGGTGGACCACGTACACGGTCAGGTCGCCCCGGGGCGCGGCCACCACGGCCCGCAGCGCGCGGTCCCAGCCCAGCCCGGTGTCCACGCCGTGCGCCTCGCGGATCGGCCACCGGCTCCACAGCGCGACTGTCGACACGACCGCCCGGTGCGGGTAGCGCTCGGCCAGCACCGGCGCCACCCGGCCGCCGTCGGCGACCTCCTGAAGGCCGATCAGGTCCGGGGCGTCGCCGGTCAGCGCGCCGACGGTGGCGGCCGGGTCGGGGTTGCTCACGCGCAGGTTCTGGCTGACCACCCGGACCGTGGCGCCGTCCGCGCCGGCGGCCGGGGGCAGCCAGGCGCGTCCGTACAGTCCGGCCCAGATCAGGGCCGGTAGCAGCACCGCCAGCAGCGCGGGCCGGGAGCGGCGCAGCAGCGCCGCCAGCGCGAGCAGCGGTACGGCGATCCCGAGCAGCGGGGTGACGCTGTCCACCAGGCTGCCCAGGCCGTGGACGTTGGGCACCAGCCGGTGCCCGGCGAGCAGCAGCGCGAGCAGCACGGCGCAGACGACGACGAGCGTGCCGCGCCGGCTGCGGGGGCCGCTCGGGCGCTCGTCGACCATCCGCTCCGTCACCGTGGGAATCGTATCGAGCGCCCGGGCCGCCGCGCGGCGGCCTCGCCATGATCCACAGGGCGCAGGCGCGGAGTGTCCGATAGCGAGGCGTCGATCCCGGCGGGTCGGTGGACCGCCGCCCCGCGCAGGCTTTCCGACCAGGGCACCCTCCGCCGAACGGAGGAGCCGGGGGTACGCCGCCACCGGCTCGGCATGACGTCCGTTTCACACCGCTGAAACCGACATAGGCATTCTTCCGGGTACGCGAGGTTGGCGGTTTTCATGATTCAGCACCCCTAATGCGGCCCGCGAATCCGGCAGATTGTGGCGCATGCCACCAATCACCCCGATGGCAAAGGCCCGGAAGCTTTCTAGCCTCGGCGGGTGCATCCCGACGACTCCGATCATCAGCCGCTGCCCGCCAACCGCCCGGTTCGCCGAACGATTGACCCGGCATCAGCCGAACGGAGAGTGGGGCGTCACCGCGCCCCGGGACCGCCGCGACGCGGCCCGGCCCGGACCGTACCCGGCCGGATCGCTGTCGCCACCGGCGTCACCTGCTGCCTCGGCCTGATCGGCGTGGCAGGCGTCGGCGAGACCGGCCCGGCGCACCTGGAGGTACGCGAGGCGGTCGCCGACCGGGCCGCCGCCGACCAGCGCGCCTCCCGCGACTTCACCCGGATCGCGCCACCGGCCGCTGCGGCCCTGCCGCCGCCGGCTCCCACGCCCAGCGCCACCCCGGCGACGAAGAAGCCGGCGCGCAAGCCTGCGCCGCCCAAGCGCCCTCGGCCGGTCGCCGGCCTGGACCAGCGGCAGATGGACAACGCCAAGGCCATCGTCGACGTGGGGCGGGAGATGAAGATGCCCCGCCGGGCCCTGGTCGTCGCCGTCGCCACCGCCATGCAGGAGAGCGACCTCTACAACCTGGCCAGCGACGTACTGCCGGAGTCCTTCGACCACCCGCACCAGGGCAGCGGCTCCGACCACGACTCGGTCGGGCTGTTCCAGCAGCGGCCCAGCAGCGGCTGGGGCACCGTCGCCCAGCTCATGCGGCCGGCGTACGCGACCCGGGCCTTCTACGCCGCGCTGCGCGAGGTGCCCGGCTGGGCGGACATGAGCGTCACCGCCGCGGCCCAGGCGGTGCAGGTGTCCGCCTACCCCGACGCGTACGCCCGGCACGAGAAGCGCGCCACGACCGTGGTGGCGGCGCTGGTCTGACCGGCGCGGGTCACGCGGCGCTGCGCCCGTCGCCACCGGGGCGCACGCCCGCCGCGGCGGTGGGGGTGTCCACCGCCACCCGATCGCCCCGCGCACCGGCCAGGATCTCGTCGACCCGGGACTCCCGGCGGCGGCGGGCCAGCAGGGCCGCCTCGAACTCGCGGCGGGCCCGCACGGCCTCGGCGTACGCCTCCTCCCGCAACCGGCGGGCCTCCTCGCGGGCGGCCTCCAGCTCGGCGCGGGCCTGCGCGAGCAGCACGGCCGCCTCCCGTTCGGCGGCCGGCGGGCGGGACGTGCCGCCCTCGACCGGAGCGGTACGGCGATGCAGGAAATCGCACAGGTGCAGGGCGTCCGACCGGATCTGGTCCCACTCCCGGCCGGCCCCGGCGGCACCCTCCGCACGCGCCGCCAGCCGTCCCAGCCGCAGGCTCAGCTCGTCCAGGCAGGCGTCCACCTGCCGCCTGTCGTAGCCGGTCTCCACCACCGAGAACCTCATGCGTCGCCCCCCAGGCAGCCGGTGTGCGTCCCCACCAGCCGATCCTGCGGTCCGGGCGCTCCCGGGCGCGGCCGTTCCCACAAAATGTGCAGGATGCGGGGGCCCGGACTTCCCGCCCCTACTGGTGCTTCGGGAGCACGACCACCCGTCCGAAGAACTCGTCGATCCGGCGCACCACGTCGTTGAAGTCGTCCAGGTCGATCGGCTTCGTCACGTACGCGTTGGCCTGCAGCGTGTAGCTGCTGACCACGTCGGTGTCGGCGTTGGAGGTGGTGAGCACGACGATCGGGATGGTCCGCAGGCTCTCGTCACCCTTGACCTCGCCGAGCACCTGCCGCCCGTCCATCCGGGGCATGTTCAGGTCGAGCAGGATCACGTCCGGGCGCTGCGCCTCGGTGTGCCGGCCCTCGCGGCGGAGGAACTCCATCGCCTCCTGGCCGTCGGCGACCACGTCGATGACCTTGTCGACGTCGGAGTCGGCGAGCGCCTCCTCGATCATCAGGACGTCGCCCGGGTCGTCGTCCACCACCAGGATGCGAACGGGGCTGGGACTGGTCTGACCCATGGGGTTACCTGTTTCTCGGTGAGGAGGGCGTCCGGCCGCACGGCCGGCTGCTGGCGGGGAAATGTATCGGATCAGGAGGCGGCCGGCGCGGTCGGGTCGACGGTGTCGCGGTCGTGGTGGAGCACCTCGGCCAGCCCGGTCACCTGGAGCACCCGGGCGACCCGCCCGGTCGCCCCGGTGAGCCGCAGCCAGCCGCCGTCGGCGGCGGCGACGTTGTCCCCCCGGACGAACGCCGCGATGCCGGTGGAGTCGCAGAACGTCAGGTCGGTGAGATCGAGCAGCAGCTTACGGTGCCCCTCGGCGATCAGCCGGTCGATCGCCGAGTTCAGCTCTCCGGCCGTGCCGAGGTCGAGCTCGCCGGCCAGCCGGAGGCGGGCGCCGCCCCCGTCCCGCTGGGCGTACGTGACGGTGAACGTCACAGTGGCCCCCCTCGCTCCCACCACAGGAAACACTTGCAGTGGTGCAAGTATATGCGACGGTCGCCCCGGTGCCCGTCAGCGGCCCGCCGCCGACAGCCCGCCCACCAGAGCGCGGCCCCGGTCGAGGAAGGCGGCCGCGCGCGGGAAGTCCCGCAGCTGCTGTCCATAGTGCTCCAGCGTCAGCCCGACCGCGCCCGCCGGCACCCCGCGGCTGACCAGGATCTCCACCAGCCACTCGACGAACCCGGTGAACAGCGTCGCGTCGTCCACGTAGAGCGCGGCGGCCAGGAAGTCCACGATGTAGCCGAGGTCGCTGATCGTGGAGTCGAGTTGCGCGGGCGTGTAGTCCGCGGTCGACGGCACCCGCTCCCGCAGATCGGCCAGGGCGCTGTCGATCAGCTCGCCACGCCGCTTCACCAGGCTGGCGTACTCGTCGTCGGCCAGGTGGTCCAGCCGCGCTGGCGGCGCCTCGCGCAGCGCTCGCTCGTCGGCCACCAGGTCCGCCGCGGCCGGCGCGTCGGGCGCCCACGGCACGCCGAGCACACGCGCCCAGCGGCCGTCGTCGCCGAAGCCCCGGCCACCGACCACCACCGGCACGTCGGAGCGGCGGCACGCCTCCACCATCCGGTGCGCGTGCGGCAGCCGCATCGGCAGCGCGCAGGCCAGCGCCACCGCCTCCGCGTCGTAGCGGTGCAGGTAGGACACCAGGTGCGCGGCCGGGACACTGGCGCCGAGGAAGACCACCTGCCAGCCGCGCAGCCGCAGCACCTCGGCCACCAGCCGGGCCGGCAGCGCGTGCCACTCGCCGTCCATGCAGGCCATCACGATCCGCCCGCGGGTCGGGCGGGGATCGGCGTACCCGGCCACCGCCGCCACCACCCGCTCGCTGATGTGGGTGGCGGCGTGCTCCTGGGCGACGCTCCACTCGTTGCGGGCCCAGCGTTCTCCCACCTCGGCCTGGGCCGGTGCGACCAGGTCCAGCAGCACCCGCTCGGCCGGCACACCCGCTTCCAGCAGCCCCCGGGCCACCGCCACGGCGGCGGACTCGTCGGCGTCGGCCAGGCACTCCAGGTAGCGGGGGAAGGCCTTGCCCGGATCGGCCTCGACGGTCGGCACGGTCACGCGGACAACTCCCTCGTCGGTTCGGTCACGGCCGGGTCCGGCACCGCGTGCAGGTGCCGCGGCGCCCGCCCGGCCGGTCCGGTGGCGCGCAGCGCCAGCACCGCGATGTCGTCGTGGTCACCGTGCGCGAGCCAGTCGCAGGTCACCTGCTCGACCCGCTCGGCGAGCGCCGGCGCGGGCATCCGGTGGCAGCCGGTCACCGCGTGGAGCAGCCGCTCGGGGCCGAACTGCTCGTCGCCGCGCCGGCCGCCGCGCGCCTCGGTCACCCCGTCGCTGTAGAACAGGCAGGTCTCCCCCGGCGCCAGGTGCACTGTCACCTCGCCGATGCGGGGATCGGGCACCACGCCGATCAGCATGCCGCGCAGCGGCACCACCTCGACCTCGCCGGACTCCCGCAGCACCAGCGGCGGCAGGTGCCCGCCGCCGGCCAGGCTCAGCGTCAGGCCGCCGTCGCGGTGCGGCCGGGCCACGCCGAGCACCAGGGTGGCGAACCGACCCTGCCCGTGCGCCTGCGTGGTCTCCAGCAACGCGTCGTTGAGCAGCTTCAGCAGCCGCCCCGGCTGCGTCTCGACCCGGTGCAGCGCCTGCAGGCACTGGCGCAGCTGGCCGGTGAACACGGCCGCCTCCACGCCCTTGCCGGACACGTCACCGAGGAAGAAGACCGAGCCGCCGTCGGCGAGCCGGTGCGAGCCGTAGAAGTCACCGCCGATGCGCAGCCCGGCCTGCGCCGGCCGGTACGCGGTGCCCCACTGCACGCCCGTCGCGGCGGCCGGCTCGACCGGCAGCAGGCTGGCCTGCAACGTGTCGGCGACCTCAGCCTGGTCGCGGTAGAGCATGGCGGTGGTCAGCGCCGCACCGGCCCGGGCTGCGAACGCGCGGACCAGGTCCATGTCGGCCTCGTCGTACCAGCGGTCGGCGCGCCGCGCCACCAGCAGCGCACCGGCAGGCGCCTCCCGGCCGGGCAGCGGCACCACCCGCGCGGTGGCGCCGGAGGCACCCAGGCCGGGCAGCCAGCCGGCATCGGCGGCCTGCTCGACCAGCCAGTCCAGCTCGTGCGGCTCGGTGCCGGCCAGGCCGGCCTCGATCGCCGCGGGAAGCGCCGTGGCCGGCAGCACCCCGCTGTCCACCACCGGCGGCCGGTCGTCGGCGCGTACCGCCCGCCACCAGCGGGCCCGGCCGGAGCGGGGGGCGAGGACCAGGACCGCCACGTCGGCCGCCGTGGGCACGGCCAGGCGCACCACCGCGGCGGCGGCCCGGTCCGGGTGCAGCGGGTTGCCGAGCTTCTCGCCCACCACGGCGAGGAACGCCGAGCGGGCCCGCTCGGCCAGCAGCGCGTCGGCCCGGCTGACGATCTCGGTGACGTCGTCGACGTACCAGCAGCGCCGGCGGCGGGACAGTGCGACCGGGCGTACGCGCAGCCGCCGCCCGTGGTGGGTGAACTCGGCCGGCCCGTCGCCGCGCAGCGGGGCCGGACCGGCGGCGGCCAGCAGCTCGCCGGGCGTCACCTCGGGGATCAGGCGCTCCGCGACCGGGCTCACGTGCTGGACGACACCGTCGGCGTCGCAGACGACCAGGCCCTCACGGAAGTGCTCGACCACCTCGGACCAGTTCGGGACGGTGAGGTCGCGGTCGGCGGCCAGCGGCGGCAGGGCGGACGGCGCGGGCGCGCCGGCGGACCACGCCGGAGCCCGTGCGACGCTCGGCGTGGAGATCCGTCCGTCGCCCGGGTCGGCACCCCTGACGTCGGCAGCAGTCACCAGCTGAGCCCCACTCTCCTCGTCGACACCCGGGGGCGCCGGACCCGGCGCCTGTGGTCACGTCTCCCCGCCCACCCTACGCCGGTATGCCGGGACCGCCACCCCACGGCGCTGCCAGGCCCGCTCGCGCGTCCAGCGAGGTGATGCCGCTGTTGTTACGATCCTGTCATCCCGGTCCCGGCCGGCAGCCCCGCGGAAAGGCGTGACGTGGTTCCTCAACGGAGAAGGCCCGAGGCGAGCCCGCTGAGCATCTCCGTGGATCGTTCCGACCCGGCCGTTCCGGTGGTGGTCGTCGGCGGCGACCTGGCGTACGCCACGGCGACCCCGCTGCGCGCCGAGATCGACCGGCTGCTCGCCGCGCGTCCGGTGACGCTCGTGTTCGACTTCGGCGACCTGCAGTTCATGGACAGCACCGGCCTGTCCGTGATCGTGCACGCCTGGCGGGAGGGCCAGCACGCGGGCACCACCATCGAGCTGCGGTCGGTCCCCCGGTTCCTGGAGACCATCCTCGACCTGACCGGCGTCACCGGTCTGCTCGACCGCTCGCCGGTCGACGACGCGCCGGGCCTCGCCGCGCCGGGTTCGGCCGCGTCCGCGTGACCCCGGGGGTTTCCCGGCCGGGCACGGCTGGGAACATGGGAACGTGCCCTCCCAGATGTTGACCATCGAGGTGGACCGGCTCGACGCCGGTTCCGCCCGGGTGCGGCTGACCGGAGAGCTGGACTTCGACACCGCGCCGGAACTCGTCGACGCCGTGGCCGACCTGCGCCGCGACGGTCACCAGGAGCTGGAACTCGACTTCGCCGGGGTGGACCTCTGCGACTCCTCCGGCCTGAGCGCGCTCGTGGTGATCCACCGGGCCGGCACCGGGGCGATCCGCCTGGTCAACCTGAACCCGCAGATCAGGCACCTGCTGGACCGCACCGGCCTGGCCGAACTGCTGGCCGCCCCGCCGCGCGACCTGACCGGCGGCGTCCGCGAGGTCGGCTGACCCTGCCCAGTTCGACCCGTCAAGCGGGCTGAGCGACGGGCGGACAGGGGTGGCCCCCGACCCTGGGACCAGGGGCCGGGGGCCGGGAGGATGGCTCAGGCGGCAGGCTCGGCCTGCCGGTGCCGCGTCTCGTCGCGCGACTGCCCCGCGAGCGGAGGCTCGACGTCCTCCGGCGCGCCGGAATCAGGCGTCTGGAACAGATAACGGACGAAGTCCCCACTCATGTCGTCGTCGTCCGCGCCGGGCCACTGCCCGACACAGTCGACACCGACCACCTCGCGTCCGCTGCCGTCGTGGTGTTCCAGCAGCGCCCACAGGGTCACCGGGTAGGAGCGGGTGTCGTCCGGGCCGATGCGCCAACGGGCGTACCAGCCGGGACGGGCGGGGACGATCTCCACGATCCGTTTCATGTCGACCTGCCCTTCCGCGTGCGTCGGAAGTTGTCCGGTCCGTCCGAGCCTGCCGCCCGCCGGGGTGAGCGCTCCTCACCCGCAGCGAATGAAGCGTCCGCCCCGGCGGTCCGCCGTTACCTTCCCGGCAGCGCCGGGAACGCGGTGGGCGCAAGCGCAACCGACCCAGGAACGAGGTGCGACGATGCGCAAGCAGATGGAGGGCGACAACCAGCGCCGCCGGGCCCTGGCCCGCGAGGCCCGCGAACGAGGGCTGCGGCCGAGCCAGACCGGCGCCAGCCTGAGCGCGTCCAAGCAGGTCACCTCGCTGGACCAGCACGACCGGTCCGGCCCGCCGCCGGCCGGACGGCACAAGCCGGACACCACCCGGGGTGGTCCCGCGCCGCCGCCGGTCGCCGTCGCGGAGCAGCAGCGCCCGCTGCCGGAACCGACGCCGTCACCCGGGGTCTCGATGGCTTACCGGGATCTCGTCGACGACGTGAGCCGGCGCGCCGGGGTGGACTTCACCACGGCCAAGGTCGCGGCCGAGGGCACCGTGCTGGCCCTGGCCCAGGCGCTGGACGAGGCGGAACGGGAGCGGCTGCTGGAGGCGGTGCCGCTGACCCTGCACGACGTGGTGCCGGTGTACGGCCTGGAACGCCGCCGCGACCTGCCCGGCTTCCTGGCCGAGGTCGGCCGGTACAGCCGCCTCACCCCGGAGCAGGCCCGCTACCAGGCCGAGGCGACGCTCGCCGCGCTCGCCGAGGCCGACGCGGAACTGGTCGAGTCGCTGCACGTACCCGACGAGTTGCGCGACCTGCTCGGGCCGACCGACTTCGGCGGCGGCCTGGTGGGCGCGTCCTCGGCCACCGCGCCGCTGACCGAGGCCGAGCTGCGCGACGCGCTCGCGACGCTGCCCTACTGGTCCAGCGACCGGCGCTCACTCGTGCGCACGATCGAGCTGCCCGGCGGCAACCTGGACCGGGTGCTCGACCGGCTGGACCGGCTCAAGTCCGACGTCGGGCGGTCGCCGCAGATCGGGCGGCCGGACCCGGACAACGCCGTGCTGACGGTCCGGACCCAGCAGGTCGACGGCGTGACGGCGGCGGACGTGGACCTCGCGCACCGGGTGGACGCGGCGGTCGACGAGGCCGGCGCCGGGATGGCGGCCGGCTGACCCGGCGGCGGAACGGCCCCGGTCCCACGCGGGCCGGGGCCGCCCGTGGCCGCGCGGTACCGTGTCCCGCCGTGGATCACGACGACACCGAGACGCTGGAGATCGTGGTGGACCCGGCCCGCCCGTCCGGGCGCACGCTGCTGGCCGACGGGGTCGAGCAGTCGTACGTGGACGTGGCCGACGCCCGGTACCTGCACTTCGAGTACGTGCGGCGGATCGCCGCCGCGATCGACCTGGCCGCCCCGCGCGGCGTGGCGCTGACCGCCCTGCACCTGGGCGGCGGCGCGCTCACGCTGCCGCGCTGGCTCGCGAGCACCCGGCCCGGTTCGGTGCAGCGGGTGATCGAGCGCGATCCGGGCGTGGTCGAGCTGGTCCGGCGGAGGCTGCCGCGGCTGCCGCCGGAGGTGGTGGTGGCGCTCGGCGACGCCCGGGAGGCCGTCACCGGGGAGCCGTCCGGAACGTACGACGTGGTGGTGGCCGACGTGTACCGGGCGGCCCGGATGCCGCCGCAGGTGGCGGCGGTCGAGTTCGCGGCGCAGGTGGCCCGGGTGCTGCGCCCGGACGGCCTCTACCTGATCAACCTCACCGATCTGCCGCCGCTGGCGCACACCCGGGCCCAGGTGGCCACGCTGCGTGCGGTGTTCGCCGACGTCTGCCTGGTCGCCGACCGGCGGATGCTGCGCGGACGCCGCTACGGCAACGTGGTGCTCGCCGCCACGCCCACGGCGGGCCGGATCCCGGTGATCCGGCTCGCCACCCGCGTCGCCGCCGACCCGGTGCCCGGAACGGTGCTGCACGGCACGACGCTCGACGCGTTCGCCGCGGGCGCCCACCCGGTCACCGACGCCGACCTGGGCTGAGCCGGTTTTCGTACCCCCAGCGCGGGTAGCCGCGCCGGATGAGCGCCGCCGACGATCGGTCCATCGCGCGCCGGACGCTGATCGTGATCGGTCTGGTCCTCGCCACCGGGGTCGGGCTGGCGCTGGTCTGGGCGACCCGGCGGGTGCTGGTGTGGGGGCTGGTGGCGGTGTTCTTCGCGGTCGCCCTCAAACCGCTCGTGGACCGTCTCGAACGCCGGGTACGCCGCCGTGCGCTCGCCACGCTCCTGGTGTTCCTGGCCGCGTTCGCGCTGTTCGCCGCCGTGGGCGCGCTGATCGTGGTGCCGCTGGTGGACGAGGTCGGCCGCTTCGCCGACCGGGCACCGGAGCTGGTACGCGAGGCGCAGGCCGGGCAGGGGCCGCTCGGGCGGCTGCTGGACCGCTTCCACCTGCTCCGGTACGCCGAACCCGGCCAGCTACGCCGGTACGGCGCCCGGCTCGGCGACCCGACCGTAGGGGTGGTCCGCAGCGTGGCCCAGGCGGTCGCCGCGCTGGTCACCGTGGTGGTGCTGGCGTACCTGATGGTCCTGGAGGCGCCGAAGATCGTGGCCGCCACGCTGCGGCTCACCGGCGACGGCGCGGCGGCGCGGTTGCGGCGCATCGGGCGTGGCTCGTCCCGGATCGTCACCGGCTACCTGAGCGGCAACCTGCTGATCAGCGTGATCTGCGGCGGTCTGACCTTCGTCGTGCTGTTCCTGCTCGGTGTGCCGTTCGCCGCGGTGATCGCGCTGACGGTCGCCGTGTTCGACCTGATCCCGCTCGTCGGCGCCACGCTCGGCGCGCTCGCCGCGGCCGGCGCGGCGTTCCTGCACTCCCCCACCGCCGGCCTCGTGGTGCTCGTCTTCTTCGTGGTCTACCAGCAGGTGGAGAACCACCTGTTGCAACCGGTCATCATGGGCCGCGCGGTGCGGTTGAACCCGTTGACCGTGCTGGTCAGCGTGCTGCTGTCGGTCGAGCTGGCCGGGCTGGTGGGGGCGCTGCTGGCGATCCCGGCCGCCGGCATCGTGCAGGTGCTGCTGCGCGAGTTCGCGCCGGCCGGGCGGCAGGCGCTGCCGCAGCCCGCCGACGGTGGTCCGGCGGGTCCGCCCGACACGGGCTCGGCCGACGGCGCGACTGTCCCGCAGCTGCCGGAGACGCCGGAACGGCCGCCGGCCGGCGGGTGAGGGCCGGCCGGCGGGTGCGTGTGCGGTTCAGCGGCGGCGGGCCAGCTCCGGTGACTCGCTCTCCAGCGGCACCGCGTTCGCCGGGACCAGCCCGAGCTGCACGGCGGGCCGGGGCAGCGTCGCGTCCAGCGCCCAGTCCGCCGCGACCCGGGGCCGGTTACCGGGCATGGCGAGCAGGTGGTAACCGCGGGTGACGGCCTTGGCGGGCAGCCCGGCGAGCGGCACCTTCAACGGGTTCGCCGCCGCGTCCTTGCCGCCCAGGTCCACCACCCAGCCCAGGTCGTGGTGCTTGTACGACTTGCGCACGCCCTGCCCGTACGAGGCGGCGATGTTGTGCGCGGCCAGCTTGCCCTGCCGCTGGGCGTGCTGCGCGGTCATCGCGCACACCTGCCCGGGGCGGGTCGGGTCGGGCACGGCGGCGGCGTCGCCGCAGGCGAACACCTCCGGGTAGCCGGGGACGTTGAGGAACTCGTCGACCACCAGCCGGCCCTTCTCGGTGCGCAGCCCCAGTTCGGCCACGAACGGGTCGGGACGTACGCCGACGCACCAGATCAGGCTGCATGTCGGCACGTACTCGCCGTCGGTGAGCATCACCCCGTCCGGCGTGGCCTCGGCGACCGAGGTGCCCATCCGCACGTCCACGCCGCGTCTGCGCAGCACCCGGTCGGCGGTGACCGACATCCGCCGGTCCAGTTCGGGCAGCACCCGGGGCGCCACGTCCAGCAGCATCCAGCGCGGCCGGACGTTCAGGTGCGGACGCTGGGCCATCAGCCGGTCGGTGAACAGCTGCCCGTGCGCGGCCACCTCGGTGCCGGTGTAGCCGGCGCCGACCACCACGAACGTGGCGCGGGCCCGCTGCTCGGCCGGGTCGGCGGTCAGCTCGGCCAGTTCCACCTGCCGGACCACGTGGTCGTGCAGGAACAGGGCCTCGGGCAGGCCGCGGAAGCCGTGGGCGTACTCGGTCACGCCGGGGATCGGCAGCAGCTTGTTGACGCTGCCGACGCTGAGCACGAGGCGGTCGTACGCGAGCTGCCCGTGCTCGCCCTCGATCGAGCGGTAGCCGACCCACCGGTTCTGCAGGTCGACCCGGTCGGCCTCGCCGACCACCACGCGGACGCCGTCGAGCGTGCCGGCGAGCGGCACGGCGATCCGGGTCGGCTCCACCACGCCGGCCGCCACCTCGGGCAGCAGCGGCAGGTAGAGGAAGTAGTCGGTCGTGTTCAGCAGGACGATCTCGGCCCGGTCGCGGGCCAGCCGGCGCAACGTCTTGGCCGCGTGGTACCCGGCGAACCCGGCCCCCACGATCACCACACGTGGTTTCGTCATGCCTGCTGCCGTTCCCGGGCAGACCTGCGACAAACGTGCCCACGATCCATCCATCAGCGGCTATATGGACATTCCTCGTGATCGGCGCGAGGATGCCGGGATGGGAAACCACGAGACCGCCGAGGGTCGGCCCACGAGGTCCAGCCGGCGTACCTTCCTCACCGCCTCCGCGGCGGCCACCGCCGCCGCCGTCGCCACCCCGCTCACCGCCGCCCCGGCCGCCGCCGCGACCGGCGCTCCCCCGGGCCCGGGCCGTCCGGCCCGGCCGCAGCGGCCCGGCCGCGAGCTGACCGCGCTGCTGCGCGAGATCGACAGCCGCCGGATCGAGGCCGTCGTGCGCCGGCTCGCCGCGTTCGGCACCCGCCACACCCTGTCCAGCCAGACCGATCCGGTACGCGGCATCGGCGCCGCCCGCGACTGGATCCACGCCCAGCTCTCCGGGTACGCGGCCGCGTCCGGCGGCCGGATGAGCGTCGAACTGCAGTCGTACGTGCAGCAGCCCGCCTCCCGCATCCCCGTCCCCACCACCATCACCAACGTGGTGGCGACAGTGCGCGGCGACGTCACGCCCGAGCGGGTGTACGTCATCACCGGCCACTACGACTCCCGGGCCACCGACGTGATGGACGCGGTCAGCGACGCGCCGGGCGCCGACGACGACGCCTCCGGCGTGGCGGTGGTGATGGAGCTGGCCCGGGTGCTGTCCACCCGCCGCACCGAGGCCACCATCGTGCTCGCCGCCGTCGCCGCCGAGGAGCAGGGACTGTACGGCTCGGCGTACCTGGCGTCGCAGCTGAAGGCGGCCGGCGCCGACGTGCAGGCGATGTTCAGCAACGACATCGTCGGGTCCAGCACCGCCGACGACGGCACCCGCGACCCGCGTACCGTGCGGTTGTTCGCCGAGGGCGTGCCGACCGCCGAGACCCCGGCCGAGGCGAGCGTGCGGCAGTCCGTCGGCGGCGAGAACGACTCGCCGTCGCGGCAGCTCGCCCGCTTCGTCACCGACGTGGCCGAGAACTCCGCCACCGGCATGGACGTGCGCGTCATCTACCGGCGGGACCGCTACCTGCGCGGCAGCGACCACATCTCGTTCCTGCGCGAGGGCTGGCCGGCGGGCCGGTTCACCGAGCCCAACGAGGACTTCGCCCACCAGCACCAGGACGTGCGCGTGGTCGACGGGGTGCAGTACGGCGACCTGCCCGAGTTCTGCGACTTCGGCTACATCACCCGGGTGGCGCGGGTGAACGCCGCGACGCTGTGGTCACTGGCCCAGGCGCCGGGCACGCCCAAGGGCGTCACGGTGGTGACCACGAACCTGACGAACGACACCACCCTGCGGTGGCAGCGCGGCCCCGAGCCGGACCTGGCCGGGTACGAGGTGGTGTGGCGGGAGACCACCGCCGACCAGTGGCAGAAGGTGCTGCCGGTCGGCGACGTCACCGAGGTGACCATCGACCTGTCCAAGGACAACGTGTTCTTCGGCGTACGGGCGGTGGACCGGGACGGGCACCGCAGCCCGGTCGCCTTCCCGAAGCCCGGCAGCTGAGGCCGGCCGGTCACCGCCCCGGCGCCGGGTCCACCCGATCCGGGGCGGTGACCGCCCAGCGCTCGTGATCCCGCCACGCACCGTCGACGAACAGGTAGTCCGGGGAGAACCCCTCGAGCCGGAAGCCGAGCCGCCGCGCCAGCCGCTTCGACGGCTCGTTGCCGGGCTGGATGTTCGCCTCCAGCCGATGCAGACCGAGCGGCCCGAACGCGTACTCGATCACCAGCCGCACCCCGGCCGAGGCGTGCCCGGTGCCCGCGTACGGGCGGAACGCCGCGTATCCGAGGTAACCGCCGCGCAGCGCGCCCAGCACGATGCCGCTGATGTTCGCGTATCCGGCGATGTCCCCGGTGGCCCGGTCGCAGAGCAGGAACCCGGAGCTGTCCCGCCCCCGGATCTTGCGCAGGTAGGCCGCGTAGCGCTGCGCGTCGTCGGGCGCGGAGAGCCACGGATGGTGCAGGTCGCGGCTGCGCCGGGCGGCGGCGACGAACTCCGCCTCGTCAGCCGGTCGGGGACGGCGGATGGCGACGCGTCCGTCACTGCGCAGATATCGCACAGCGCCACTCTCCGCCACCGCGTCCACCCCACCCCACCCGGGGTGCACTCTCCCACCGCCACACGGGCCGCCGCAGGAGTTCGTGTTCCCCACCAGCGCCCCTTCCGGCACGACCTTCCCGCCCCCTTGTCCCAGCCCGACGTGAGGCCACCCGTCCGGCCCGGACGTGCCGCCCGCCCGGCCGGTCCACCGGCCCAGTAGATCTTGGATCGGCGCTTCGCGCGATCTTGCACCTGGTGCCCCGAGGATGCCCGCTTTGCGAGGTTCGCTGGGGACCAAATTGCAAGATCGCGTGGGCGGGCGGGTGGATTGTGACGGCGGCTCGCACCGCCGCTGGGTGTTCGGTGGGCGATGTCCGGTTCGCTGTGCTGGCCTGGCGTGGCTGTGTCGGTGCCATCGTGCGGGTGGAATCGGTGGCGGGCGCGGGGCGTTGTACATGGCTGACCGCCCAGGCAGCAGGGTCGAGCGCCGGACACCGGCCCGCCTGGCACCCACGGCAGGTCAGGGAATCGACCCGGCCCGGTCGTCGTTACATCCCCGAGCGACGGGCACCCCGCCGTCTCCGGGAATGACCCCGGCCCGCGCGTCGTTAAACCCCCGAGCCGCGGAGCAGGCCCCCCGGGTCGCCCGCGCGCCAGCCCGGTTTCGACGGGCACCCCAGACTTTCCCCCTTTCGCGCGGCACCCCCATCGCCGCGTGATCCCCCACTTCAGGGAGGCAACCATCATGGCTACCACTCTGCTGCGCAAGACCGTTCTGACCGCTGCTGGTGTCGTCGCCACCGCTGGTGGCATCGCCGGCCCCGCCATCGCCGCCCAGGCCACCCCGGCCGAGCGCGCCGCCGCCCAGGTCACCACCGACCGCAAGCACGGCGAGCGGGAACTGGACGTACGCTACGAGGCGCAGCCCAACTTCTACTTCTGTGGCCCGGCCGCGGCCCGCAACGCACTGAGCGTGCAGGGCAAGAACATCGACGTGCACGCGATGGCCGAGGAGATGGGCACCACCGAGGACGGCACCAACTCCATCAACGACATCACGCCGGTGCTGAACAAGGAGACCGGTAAGGACGTCTACAAGTCGACCGAGATCCCGGTGGACAAGGCCGGTGACAAGGTGGAGAAGCTGCGCGCCGACGTGGTGCGCACGGTCGACGACGGCCGGGCCGTGGTGGCGAACATCGCCGGCACCGCGACCGACACCGACGGCAACGCCCACTCGTTCGAGGGTGGCCACTACATCAGCGTGGTCGGCTACCGCGACGGCGGGAAGGTCGTGACGATCGCCGACTCGGCCAACCCGAACCAGGCCTCGTACCGCATGGACGTGGACGCCCTGGCCCACTGGATCGCCAGCCGCGGCTACAGCTCCTGACCGAGTGACAATGCCGAAGGGCCCGACCCCAGAACACGGGTCGGGCCCTTCCGCGTGTCCAACGGCTGCCTTCCGGTCACCTCGCCGTCACGCCGGTGTCGTCACCCGGACGGCTCGCTCCACCACGCTGGGTCGCGCCGGATCGTCCGGGCGACCGTGAAGGAGCAGCCGTGGCAGCCGAGGAGGCGACGCACCACCCACCGACCACGAGCCGCCCCGACGTGAGTGTCGTCGTGCCTGTCTACAACACGCTGCGCTACCTGCGGTCCTGCCTCGACTCGGTGCTGCGGCAGACGATCGGGCCGGACCGGATGGAGATCGTGGCGGTGGACGACGGGTCCACCGACGGCAGCGGCCGCCTGCTCGACCGGTACGCCGCCAAGCACCCCGGCACGGTGCGGGTCGTGCACCAACCCAACTCCGGTGGCCCGGCGTCGCCCTGCAACCGGGGGCTGGACCTGGCCACCGGCCGGTACGTCTTCTTCCTCGGTTCGGACGACCGGCTCGGCCCGGAGGCCCTGGAGCGTCTGGTCGCCGCCGCCGACCGGTACGGCTCGGACGTGGTGCTCGGGAAGGTGGTCGGGGTCAACGGCCGGCACGTCTTCTCGGACGTGTTCGCCGACGGCAACGCGGTCGACGTGAGCCTGTTCGACTCGGCCCTGCCGTGGTCGCCGGCGAACACGAAGCTGTTCCGGCGCGACCTCGTGGACCGGCTCGGGCTGCGGTTCCCGGAGGACATGCCGGTGCTCAGCGACCAGCCGTTCACGCTCGCCGCCTGCTACCACGCCCGGCGGATCTCGGTGCTCGCCGACTACGACTACTACCACGCGGTACGCCGGCTGGACGCCCGCAACATCACCTACCACAGCCGGATCGAGCAGCGCCTGGTCAGCGTGGAGCGGCTGGTCGCGTACGTGGCCGAGCTGATCCCCGCCGGGGAGCGCCGGGACGCGGTGCTGCGCCGCCACGCCGGGCTGGAACTGGCGAACCTGGTCGGCGACGACTTCCGGCACCTGGACCGGGCCGCGCAGGAGCGGGTGCACGCCACGGTGGCGCGGCTGGTACGGCGGCACGTCACCGACCGCCTGCGGGACCGGCTCGACATCGAGGCCCGGCTGCGCCTGGGCGCGGTCACCGTGGGCGGGGTGGACGACCTGCTGGCGGTGATCGAGCAGGACAGCGGCCGGGGCGTGCCGGCGACGGTGTTCGCCGGTGACCGCTGGCACGCGGGCTACCCGGGCGCTCCGGCCCGGTGGACCGACGTCACCGACGTGCGCGCCGACTGGCTGGCGCGGCTGGACACCGTCGACGTGAGCTGGGTCGACGGGCACACGCTGACGGTGACCACGCGCAGCCCGTACCCCCGGTTCGCCACCGAGGCCGGGCCGGTGCGGATGCTGGCCGGTCCGGTCGTGGGCGCCACCCGGATGGACGCCGGCGATCCGGCCGGCCGCACCCTGCGCACGGACTTCGCGCTGGACCGGCTCCTGGCCGCCAGCGCCGCCAGCGGGCAGCGCCATCCGGTACGCGCCGAGGTGGACGGCGGTCACGGGCGCGGCGGGGCCGCGGTGCGCGCACCTCGGCTCGCCGCCGGGCGGCCCCGGCTGCTGCGGCACGGCGCCCGGCTGTACGGGGTGACGGCGACCGTCGACCCGCGCAACGGTCAGCTCGTGCTCTCCGTGGTGCCGGTCACTGTGGGTCAGCTCGTCGGGCGGCTGCGCCGGCGCGGCAGGCGCAGACCGGTAACGGCGCAGACGTCCGGACGCGGCCCAGCCACGGCGCAGGCGTCAGGGCGCGGCGCGGAAGCCCTGCTCGGCCGGCATGGGCACCTGGAGGTACGTGGTGCCGCGCAGGTCCAGCCAGGCCCGCTGCGGCGCCCGGACCAGCCGCACCATCACCCCGGCGCAGGCGGGGCAGCGCCCGACCAGGCCCGGGGCGTGCGAGTAGACGTGTAGCCCGGCCATCGGGCCGGTCATGCCGCAGGTGTCGCAGCGCCCGGTGGTGGCGCTCAGGTCGACCGCGAACAACTCGCGCAGCGGCCCGTCGAGCATGTTGCCATCCACGTAGGACAGGTCGGTCATACGCCCTCCTCGGGTCTCAGCCGGTCGGGCCGAACCGTTCGGTCCGCACGCGCCGGGTCGGGTGACCCAGCCCCACCAGCAGGTCGGCCACGGTCTCCACGAATCCGGTGGGGCCGCACACGTAGCACAGCGGCTCCAGGTCGGGCGGCCAGCCGTGGCTGTTCACGTCGGCCAGGCCGATGCGGTGCGGCTCGCCGCGCCAGCCCTCGGGCGCGGACCGGGTGTAGACGTACGCGACGTCCAGGCCCTGGTCGTCGCGGGCGCGGCGGCGCAGCTCGTCGGCGTAGATGACGTCGTCCGGGGTGCGCACCGAGTAGACGAGCCGGAACGGTGTGCGGCTGCCCGCGGCCCGGCGCGCGCGAATCATCGCCATCAGCGGCACCACGCCGGATCCACCGCCGACGAGCAGCACCGGCGCGGTGTCGTCGGTACGCCAGACGAACCAGCCGCCGACCGGTCCGCGTACCTCCACCGGGTCGCCCTCGGCGTAGGTGTCGGTCAGGTACGGCGACACCTCACCGTCGGGCACCCGCTGCACCGTCACCTCGATCCGCTCGCCGTCGGCGGGGCCGGCCAGCGAGTACGACCGGGCGGCCTGGTAGCCGTCCTCGGCGGTGAGGCGCAGGTCGACGTGCTGCCCGGGCAGGTGTCCGGGCCAGCCGGGCACGTCCAGCACCAGCGTCTGCGCGGTGGGCGTCTCGATCCGCCGCTCGACCAGCCGGGCGACCCGCCACATCAGCGGCGCGACGCGGCGGCCCTGCGCCTGCGCGGTCACCTCAGTCGCCCTGGTAGCGCTGCTCGCGCCACGGGTCGCCGTAGTCGTGGTAGCCGGCGGTCTCCCAGAAGCCGGGCCGGTCGTCGGCGAGCAGCCGGATGCCGTGCACCCACTTCGCCGACTTCCACAGGTACAGGTGCGGTACGAGCAGCCGCGCCGGTCCGCCGTGTTCGGCCGGCAGCGGCCCCCCGTCGTACGTGTGCACCACCCACGCCCGCCCGCCGCGCAGGTCGTCCAGCGGCAGGTTGGTGGTGTAGCCGCCGTACGAGTGCGCGAGCGCGTACCGGGCCTCGGTGTCGACGCCGTCGAGCAGCGTGTCCAGGGAGACGCCCTGCCAGGTGGTGCCGAGCTTGGACCAGCGGGTGACGCAGTGCAGGTCCACCGTCGGGGTGTCCTGCGGCAGGCCCATCAGCTCGTCCCAGGACCAGCGGTACTCCGCACCGGTCTCGCTGGTCAGCACGAACTCCCAGGTGTCCAGCGGCACGCGTGGCGTCGGACCGGCGGAGAGCACCGGGAAGTCCTCGGTGAGGTACTGCCCCGGCGGCAGGTCGGGCGCGGACGTACGGGGCCGGCCCTGGAAGCCGGGCGAGACGATTCCCACCCGTCAGTCGTACCACCGCCGGTACCGCCGGGGCAGGGGTTCCCGCCGAGTCAGGCGGAACCCCCGCCCTGCACCTCGTGCACGACGGTGCGCTTGCCGTCGCCGCTGTTGCGGGTGGCCCGCAGGCTGGTGATGGTGACGATGACCAGGACGCCGATGATCACGCCGAGCGAGGCGAGCGTGGGGATCTCCGGCACGCCCTTCCAGATGCCGTGCGCCCAGTGCAGGCCGAGCTTGACGCCGATGAACGCCAGGATGGCGGCCAGGCCGTAGCTGAGGTGCACGAGGCGGCTGAGCGCGGCGTGCAGCACGAAGTACAGCGCGCGCAGGCCCAGCAGCGCGAAGGCATTGGTGGCGAAGACCAGGTACGGGTCCTCGGTGATGCCGTAGACGGCGGGCACCGAGTCGACGGCGAACACGATGTCCGTGGCCAGCACGGCGACCACGACCAGCGCGAACGGGGTGAGCGCCCGCCGGCCGGCCTGCCGGATGGTCATCCGGGTGCCGTGGTAGTCGTCGACCACCGGCATGATCTTGCGGAGCAGCCGGACCGACCGCATCTTGTTGATGTCGACCTCCTGCTCGTGCCCGGAGAGGGCGTCGCGCAGCAGCTTGACCGCGGTGGCGATCAGGATGAGCGCGAACAGCAGGAAGGCGAAGTCGAGCGTCTGGAGCGCGGCGGCGCCGAGCGCGATGAACACACCGCGCAGCACCAGGGCGCCGGCGATGCCGTAGAGCAGCACCCGCTGGGCGAGCACGGCGGGCACCGCGAACGCGGCCAGCAGCAGCATGAAGACGAACAGGTTGTCGACCGAGAGGGACTTCTCGACCAGGTAGCCGGTGAGGTACTCGACGCCCTGCTGGCTGCCGTACCGGGACCAGATCCAGGCGCCGAAGGCCAGCGGCAGGGCGATGTAGAAGGCGGACCAGCCCAGCGCCTCACGGATGGAGACCTCGTGCGGCTTCCTGGTGACCAGGAAGTCGAGCACCAGCAGGACGAGCACACCGACGATCGTCACGGCCCACAGCGTGGGCGTGCCGACAGACGACAACCCGGCCGCAGCCAGGGGCGACAATTCGGGCATGGAGCCTCCTCGAACACCGTGTCATGTTCGAGGTCTCCTTCACCCACGTTTCGTGGGCAACCACCCGGGGCTCGCCTCGGAGGCTCGCCGTACTGACCGGAATGATTCGTGGGAAGTACTCCCCTCGCCTGCACAAGGCTAGGTCACCGCCGGACCGGACGCCAAGTCGGGACACGCATGATTGCCCTGGTCAACCACTGGGCGCCGGCGGAGGGCGTGGCGCCGGGCCACACCTGCCCCTATGGTGACGCGGGTGACCAACCAGGGACCACTGACCGGCGTACGGGTGATCGAGCTGGCCGGCATCGGCCCCGGTCCGTTCGCGGCGATGATGCTGGCCGACCTCGGCGCCGACGTGGTGCGCGTCGACCGGGCCGGCGGGGGCGGGTTCGGCGCCTTCCCCGGCGACCTGCTGAACCGCAACCGCCGCTCGATCGCCGTCGACCTGAAGCAGCCCGCGGGGCGTGACCTGGTGCTCGACCTGGTCGCTGGCGCGGACGCGCTGCTGGAGGGCTTCCGGCCCGGCGTGGCCGAACGACTCGGCCTCGGCCCGGACGACTGCCTCGCCGCCAACCCCGGCCTGGTGTACGGGCGGATGACCGGCTGGGGGCAGGACGGGCCGCTGGCGCAGCGCGCCGGGCACGACATCGACTACCTGGCGCTGACCGGTGCGCTGCACGGCGTGGGCCGGGCCGGGGAACGCCCGGTGCCGCCGATGAACCTGCTCGGCGACTACGGCGGCGGGGGCATGATGCTGGCGCTCGGCGTGGTCGCGGCGCTGTACGCGGTGCGCGGCGGCGCGCCCGGCCAGGTGGTCGACGCGGCCATCGTGGACGGTGTGTCGGTGCTGGCGACGCAGATCCACGCGCTGCGCGACATCGGGCTGTGGCAGGACCCGCGCGGGGTGAACCTGCTCGACGGCGGCGCGCCGTTCTACGACACGTACGAGTGCGCCGACGGGCGGTACGTCGCGGTGGGCGCGCTGGAGCCGCAGTTCTACGCCGAACTGGTCCGGCTCACCGGCTTCCCGCTGGACGGCGAGGACGCGCCGGAGGACGCGCTGGACCGGGACGACCCGGCGAACTGGCCGGCGCTGCGGGCGGCCTGGACGCGGCTGTTCCGCACCCGTACCCGCGACGAGTGGACGGCGCTGCTGGCCGGCACGGACGCCTGCGTGGCGCCGGTGCTCGACTGGGCCGAGGCGCCCGAGCACCCGCACCTGCGCGCCCGGGACGTGTTCGTCGCGCCGGACGGGGTCACCCAGCCCGCCCCCGCGCCGCGCTTCTCGGCCACCCCGACGTCGGTGCGGCGCCCACCGCCCTCGCCGGGCGAGCACACCGACGAGGTGCTCGCCGACGCCGGGGTCGACGCCGGCCGGATCGCCGCGCTGCGCGACGCCGGCGTGATCGGCTGACCGGCCGCCGGTTCAGCGGCGCGCGGCGGCCGGGGCGAGGGCCGGTTCCACCATGTCCCGGTAGTCGCGGGGGAACTGCACCACGACGTCCTGGAACTCCCCGCCCCGGATCGCCTCGCGCAGCGTGACGAAGACCGCACGTACGGCGTCCCGGGCGGTGTTCTCGTCGCAGTCCGCCCGGCGGGCGACCCGGGCGGCGAACTCGGCCGCGCCGAACCGTTCGGCCGCCTCGTCGCGCGGATAGGGCCGGAGCAGCCCCTGGAGCTGTTTGGGCAGCTGCGCGGCGAGGTCCATCACCTCGCCGCCGGTCAGCCGCTCGGCGAGCGTCTCCAGCGTGGCCCCGGTGAGTGCGGCGGCCCGGTCCTCGCTCGTGCCGGTGAGCCGGGCGACCCGGCTCACGAAGGTCAGGTAGTGCATCCGTGGTACCCCCTTCGGTGCGCCCACCGCGGCTACCCGCGACGGCGCGCCGGAAACGGCGCCGGCGACCGGCGCGCGGCGACTGCGGGTTTTCCGCGCTTGCGGGCGTGAGGGGCGGCGCGACGGGTATCCGCCGCCCGGTCATGACCCCGACTACTGCCACGAGGAGCCCGACCCATGGCGAGTTACACGGATGTCCTTGAGTACCTGTCCGCGCTGGACTACCCGGCCGGCAAGGACGACGTCATCCGCGAGGCGGAACGGGAGGGCGCACCGCCGGACGTGTTGCGGGCGCTGCGCGCGCTGCCCCCGGTGGACTACGCCAACGGCACCGAGGTGGCCCGCTCGGCCGGCATCGACGCGGCGCCCGAGGTGAGCCCGTCGCAGCGCGCGGCGCAGGCCCGGGTCGACCACCCGCGCGTGTCGCAGCACCTGCGCGGCATCTGAGCACCGCGGCGGGCCGGCGGGCGACACGGCCGCCGGCCTCCGCGCGTGCGGAGAAGGGCCGGTGTACGACTGTCGCGCGTGGGCACTCCCCTGTGGCGGGTCGGCGTGCCCGGACAGGCGAGCGCCCCGGGTCACGAACCGCGACCTGGGGCGCCACGCAGCACCTGTCCTGCGCGGTTCACGCCCGAACCGGGTCGCGACCGCGCAGCGGTGAGATGTTCGCCCGAACCGGGCGGGCATCGCTGCCACGATCATCATACGACGCGACATCAGCCGAACGGGTGAGAATCGCGGAATTGTGGCCGGGCGCACGTGCGCTCAGGCGGTCACCTCCGCGTAGCGCCGCTCCAGGTCCACTCGCGCCAGCGCTCCGACCAGCCACGACAGTTGCTCCGACTCCCCGCTGCCGGTGAGTCCGGCGAGGTCGCGGGCGGTGCGGCCCAGCCCGAGCCGCCGGGCCGCCGCGAGCGCCCGCCGGTCGGCCACCGGCGCCGCCTCGCGCCACAGCGCCTGCGCCTCGCGCAGGAACAGGTCGCACACCTCGTCGTCCACTCCGGGCAGCGCGGTCAGCAGCCGCCGTTCCTCGCCCGGGTCCTGGTGCGCGGCGGTCCGCAGCCGCCGAAGGTCACCCCGGTACGTCTCGACGACCGTGCGGGCCAGGTCGCCGATGGTGTCGGCGATCCCGGCCAGATCACCGCGCAGTCCGGCGGCGCGCAGCACACGTACCCGGTCCTCGTGGCGGGAGCGGGCCATCCGGGCCGCGGTGTCCCAGCCGGCGTCGCGCAGCGCGCCGGCCGCGTCGACGGCGCGGTGGAAGTCGCCCCTGCGGGCCAGCAGGACGGCCAGGTACAGCACCTGGAACAACTGGGCCGGGTTGTTGGTCACCCGGAACCCGAAGCACTCGGCGAACCCGCGGCCGTCTCCGGCGAGCCGCCGGGCGAGCCGCTTCTTCTCCGCGACGTCGCGCGGGGCGGTGGTTGTCGGCATGCCGCCGACTACCCCGGCGACGGCGCGGCATTCGGGGGTACGACGGTCAGCCCCGTACGTCGCCGCCGCGGTCGCGCGCCTTGAGCCGGGTGGTGGGCAGCGCGGGCGCGGGCAGCGGCGGCGCCGCGTCGTCGGCGACCACGCCGAAGCGGCGGCCGGCCATCCAGTCCTCCCGGGCGGCCACCACCTCCTCGTGCGAGCGGCCGACGAAGTTCCACCACATCACCAGCGGCTCCTCGAACGGGGTACCGCCGAGCAGCAGCAGCCGGGTGCCCGGTTCGGCGCGCAGCGTCAGCGCGTTCCGCCCGAGGCCGAGGTAGAGCAGCGCGCCGGGGGCCAGCGCCGTGCCGTCGCACTCGGCGGCGCCGGACATGGCGAGCAGCCCGTACTCGAAGTCCGGGCGCAGCGGCAGCGTGGCCGGCGCCGGCCCGCGGACCTCGATCTGCGCGCCGACCAGCGGGGTGTGCACGACGGCGGGCGAGCGCTCCCCGCCGAGGTCGCCGACGAGCAGCGTGACGTCCAGGTCGCCGTCGCGGAACCGGGGCAGGTCGGCGTGGTGGGCGAAGTCCGGGTCACCGGCGCGGGCCGGGTCGGGCAGCGCCACCCACAGCTGCACGCCGTGCATCAGGGGCGGGTGCACCAGCGGGGAGCGCTCGGAGTGGGCGATGCCGCGCCCGGAGGTCATCACGTTGAGCTGGCCCGGGCGGATGGGCTGCACGTTGCCGAGGCTGTCGCGGTGCAGGATCTCCCCGTCGAGCAGCCAGGTGACGGTCTGCAGCCCGGTGTGCGGGTGCGGCGGCACCTCCATGCCGGGCCGGTCGGCGACGTCGTCGGGCCCGAAGTGGTCGACGAAGCACCAGGCGCCGACCATCCGGCGCTGCCGCTGCGGCAGCAGCCGGCGCACAGTGGTGTAGCGGCCGAGCGGGACGTCGTGGCCGGGCAGCAGCACGCTGCCCGGGTCGGTCGGGCCGACGCCCGGTGGGAGCGTCTGCGCGGGCAGGGATTCGGTGCGGTCCACCGCCCCGACTGTACGCTCACTCCGCGGTGACGCTCACCGCGTTGGCGCCCCCGACCAGGTCGAGGTAGAGCCGGTCGGCGGCCCGGTCCCAGCCCGGCGAGCTGACCAGGTCACCGGCGGCGATCCCGCCGCGACGCTCGTCGTACAGGGTCAGGGAGCCGGCGCCGGACGCCACCCGCACCCGGGCCGGCGGCCCGCCGGGCACGGTGACTGTCAGTTCGCTGACCCCGCCGGTCATCCGGACGATGAGCGAGCCGTCGAGCCGGGGCAGCAGCAGCCGGGTACGCGACGCGCCGCCGACCAGGTCGATCCCGGCGAGGCGGGCCTCACCCAGGTCGAGCCGCTGCTCGCTGACGCCGCCGATCAGCCGCAGCCGCCAGGTGACCCGGGAGTTGAGCACCACCTCCACGGCGGCCGGGCCGGGGCGGCCGTTCTCCTCGATCCTCAGCCGGACCCGGTCGCCCACGAGCTGCGGGCGCGGGGTCACACCCGAGCCGTCCGGCGCGCCGATCCGGTACAGGTCGTCGCCGAGGTCGGCGGCCCGCAGCGTGAACCGGGTCAGCCCGTCGACCAGCTCGAACTGGGCGCGCTGCCGGTCGCCGCGGGGCGCGGCGAGCGTCTCGGCGCCGGCCACCTCGGCGGCGCCGGCCCCGCCGGAGCCGCCACCGGGAGCGGACGACGGCGGGGCGCCGCCGGAGAAGACCACGCCGAGCCGAGCCGGGTTGGACAGCGTCACCGCCACCGCCACCGCGCCGAGCACCACCACGAGCACCGCCGCCGCCGCGAGCAGCCGGGCTCCGCCGGACCAGCGGGGCCGGGCCCGGCCGGGGTCGTCCTCGGATACGGTCATGGTCGTCCCCTCTCGCCGGTCCCCCTGGGGTCATACGTCCGTGTCGGCGTCCCGGTTCATTCCCACTCCGGTCCGTTCCCGCACCTTGCCGGCGCAGGCGGCCAGCACGGCCTGCGCGTCCAGGCCGAGGCTCTCGATCGCGACGAGCGCGGTGAACGCCACGTCGGCGAGTTCGGCGGCGACCTCCTCGCGGGTGTGCGTCACCCCCTTGCGCGGGTTCTGCCCGAGCAGCCCGATCCAGGCCGCGGCGACCTCGCCGGCCTCCTCGCCGATCTTGAGGATGCGACAGGTCAGTTCGGTGTCGCCGCGGCCGTTCGCGGCGTCGAGCCAGGCGCGCGCGTCCCGCGCCGTCGTCCAGATGGTGGCGTCCACGCCGACCAGTGAACCCCACCCCGCGCACCGTTCGTATCCTGGGGCGACGCAGGCCAGGGGGCCCGCGTCCCAGGCGAGAGGAGGTGCCCGTGATGCCAGAGACCGTCGAGTCGGTGTTCGCCGGCGTGGTCGCCCGGAACCCGGGAGAGCCCGAGTTCCACCAGGCGGTCCGCGAGGTGCTGGAGAGCATCGGTCCGGCCCTGGCCCGGCATCCGGAGTACGCCGAGGTGGTCGAACGCGTCTGCGAGCCGGAACGGCAGGTCATCTTCCGCGTGCCGTGGGAGGACGACCAGGGCCGGGTACGGGTGAACCGCGGATTCCGGGTGGAGTTCAACAGCGCGCTCGGCCCGTTCAAGGGCGGTCTGCGCTTCCACCCGTCGGTCTACCTGGGCATCGTGAAGTTCCTCGGGTTCGAGCAGATCTTCAAGAACGCGCTGACCGGGCTGTCCATCGGCGGCGGCAAGGGCGGCGCGGACTTCGACCCGAAGGGCCGCTCCGACCGCGAGGTGATGCGGTTCTGTCAGAGCTTCATGACCGAGCTGTACCGGCACATCGGCCCGCAGACCGACGTGCCGGCCGGTGACATCGGGGTGGGCGGCCGGGAGATCGGCTACCTGTTCGGGCAGTACAAGCGGATCACCAACCGGTACGACGCGGGCGTGCTCACCGGCAAGGGCCTGGCGTACGGGGGCGCGCAGGTGCGCCGGGAGGCGACCGGGTACGGGGCGGTGTTCTTCGCCGACGAGATGCTCCGCCAGGCCGGGGACAGCCTGGAGGGCAAGCGGGTCGTGGTGTCCGGCTCCGGCAACGTGGCCATCTACGCGATCGAGAAGGTGCATCAGCTCGGCGGCACGGTGGTGGCGTGCTCGGACTCCGGCGGCTACGTGGTCGACGAGAAGGGCATCGACCTCGCGTTGCTGCGCGAGCTGAAGGAGCAGCGCCGGGGCCGGCTGGCCGAGTACGCGGAGCACGCGCGCAACGCCGTGGCGGTCGCTGACCGCAACGTGTGGGAGGTGCCCTGCGACCTGGCGCTGCCCTGCGCCACGCAGAACGAGATCGGCGGCGCGGAGGCGGCCGCGCTGGTCGCCGGTGGCTGCGTCGCGGTGGTGGAGGGGGCGAACATGCCCACCACGCCGGAGGCGGTGCGGATCCTCGGCCGGGCCGGGGTGCGGTTCGCCCCGGGCAAGGCGGCGAACGCCGGCGGTGTGGCGGTGAGCGGGCTGGAGATGCAGCAGAACGCCAGCCGCGACACGTGGACGTTCGGCGAGTCGGAGCAGCGGCTGCGCGAGATCATGCGGGACGTGCACGACAGGTGCTGGGCGACCGCCGAGGAGTTCGGCCTGCCCGGCGACTACGTGGCCGGGGCGAACATCCAGGGGTTCCGGCGGGTGGCCGAGGCGATGCTGGCGCACGGCCTGGTGTGAGCGGGCGACGGGACGGACGCTGACGGCGTGGTCAGTCAGTGATTGACAGCCCTCGACGCCCGGCCTAGGTTCAGGTCGCTACCGGCTGGTAGGCATCCGTCCCGCGTCGTCACCCCCGTCCCGGGGTGGCACCCGTCCCCCGGGGAGCAGCGATGCAGCCCTCACCCGTCCGCCGCCGGGTGCTCGCCGTCGGCGCTGCCCTCGCGCTGACGCTCGGCCTCGCCGGCGCGGCCCCCGCCGCCGCCACCGGCCGCGACGACGGCAGCGGCCCGCTGCCCGGCTACACCATCGTCAACCCGCCGCTGCCGCCACTGGTCGTCGGCGGGGCCGCCACCACCGTGCGGCAGGGCGTGCACGCGAACGCCGGGTACGTCATCGAGATCCCGGCGCGCTGGAACGGCGAGCTGGTGATGTGGTCGCACGGCTACCGTGGCCAGGGCACCGAGCTGTCGCCCGAGCCGCCCGCCTACGACCTGCGGCAGCGCCTGGTGGCGCAGGGGTACGCGTGGGCGTCGTCGTCGTACGACCGCAACGGCTACGACGTGCGCTCCGGGGTGCGCAGCACCCGCGCCCTGGCCGACCTGTTCAGCCGTACCGTCCGGCGCCCGCACCGGGTGCTGATCGCCGGGGTGTCGATGGGCGGTCACGTCATCGGCCGGTCGCTGGAGCAGTACCCGGGCTTCTACGCCGGGGCGCTGCCGATGTGCGGGGTGCTCGGCGACCAGGAGCTGTTCGACTTCTTCCTGGACTACAACCTGGTGGCGCAGGCCCTCGCGGGGGTGCGCGCATACCCGACGCCGCCCGACTACCTGACCTCGGCGGTGCCCCGGATCCAGGTCACGCTCGGCCTGGCCGGGCTGACCCCGGGCGGCCCGGACACCACCAACGACCTCGGCAAGCAGCTGCGCGCGGTCACCGCGGAGCGCTCCGGCGGGCCGCGGCCGGGCGCCGACGCCGCGTTCGCGGTCTGGAAGGACTTCCTGTTCGGCATCGCTGTCGGCGAGGCGGACGGCTCCCCCGCCCGGCGGCCCGGCCAGCTCGCCACGAACCTGTTCACCAGGTACGCGCCGAACCAGCCGGTCAACCTGAACGCGACGGTGCAGCGGGTCGCGCCGGAGAACCTGCGCCAGCGGCTCTCGCCGAGTCTGACGGAGGTGCCCCGGATCGCCGGGCGGCCCACCGTGCCGGTGCTGAGCCTGCACGGGCTCGGCGACCTGTTCGTGCCGTTCGGCATGGAGCAGGCGTACGCCCGGGACGTGGCCCGGCACGGCCGGTCCCGGCTGCTGGTGCAGCGGGCGGTGCGCACCGCGCAGCACTGCGAGTTCAGCCCGGCCGAGGCCGGTGCCGCCTGGGACGACCTGGTCCGCTGGGTGCGTACCGGGAAGCGGCCGGCCGGTGACGCGGTCACCGACCGGCGCGCGGTGGCGGCGCCGGACTTCGGCTGCCGGTTCAGCGACCGGGCGGCCCGGGCCGCCGGCACCGGCACCCGCCCGCTCTACCCGCCGTGCTGAGCCCGCCTCAGTCCTCGGCGCGGGAGTACCAGCCGCCGCGGTAGACGGTGCCCTGCGGGGTCGGCTGCGGCTCCGGCGGCGCCTCCGCCTCCTGCGGCGCGGCCCCGGCGGTGCGGCGGGAGCGGCGGACCCGGCTGACCACGAACCAGCAGGCACCGGCCAGCACGGCCACGATGACCAGCTTCTGGAACGTGCCCGCGTACGCCTCGACCACGTGCCACTGCTCGCCGAGGAAGTACCCGGCGAGCACGAACGTGGTGTTCCAGATCAGGCTGCCGAGCGCGGTGTAGAGCAGGAAGACCGGCACCGGCATCCGTTCCACCCCGGCCGGGATGGAGATGAGACTGCGGAAGATCGGAATCATCCGGCCGAAGAACACCGCCTTGACGCCGTGGCGCAGGAACCACGCCTCGGTGCGGTCCACGTCCTCCAGCTTGATCAGCGGCAGCCGCGCGGCAAGGGCACGCATCCGGTCCCGCCCGAGGGCCGCGCCGATGTAGTACAGCGCCAGCGCGCCCACGATCGACCCGATCGTGGTCCAGACGATCGCGCCGACCAGGCTCATCCTGCCCTGGCTCGCGGTGAAGCCGGCCAGCGGCAGGATCACCTCGCTGGGGATGGGCGGGAACAGGTTCTCCAGCGCCACCGCGAGGCCGGCGCCCGGGCCACCGAGCCGTTCCATCAGGCCGGTGACCCATCCGGTCACCCCGTCGCCGGACGGTTCCGCGGCCCGCGCGGTGCTCACCCGGGGGACGGCGAGCAGCTGTGCGTTTCCGATCATCGGACCAACGTTACGGGGCGAAGCCGCGGACGACCACGCGTCATGGAAACCATTATCGTGTACGCCATGCGTACGCCGCTGCGGATCGCCGTCGCCCAGCCGCTCACCCGCTCCCACGACGTCGAGGGCAACGCCGCCCGCCACGCCGACGCGGTGCGCGCCGCCGCGGCCCGCGTGGTGGTCTTCCCGGAGATGTCCCTGACCGGGTACGAGCTGACCGCCGCGCCGCTGGACCCGGCCGACCCGAGGCTCGCGCCGCTGCGGGCGGCCTGCGCCGAGACCGGCACGCTGGCGCTGGCCGGGGCGCCGGTGCCCGGCCCGCACATCGGGGTGCTCGCGGTCGACGCCGGGGGCGTACGGGTCGCGTACCGGAAGATGTGCCTGGGTGGCGCGGAGCCGCGGCACATGCGACCGGGCCGGGAGCCGACGGTGCTCGATGTGGACGGCTGGCGGCTGGGGCTTGCGGTGTGCAAGGACACCGGCACGCCGGAGCACGCGGCGGCGACGGTGGCGCTGGGCGCGGACGCCTACCTGGCCGGCGTGCTGGAGTCGGCGGACGACGCGGCGGTGCCGGACGAACGCGCCCGCCGGGTCGCCGCCGCGCACGGCGTGTGGGTGGTCACGGCGAGTTTCGCCGGCTCGACCGGGGGCGGGTACGCGCGGGCCGCGGGTGGCTCGGGGATCTGGTCGCCGGACGGCGAGCCGGTGGCCCGGGCCGGTACGGGCACCGGCGAGGTGCTCGCGGCGACGCTTCACTGAGGACGGATCACCTACGCTGGTAACGATGGCATCGTCAGAGGGCGCCGCCCCGGAACCGGCTGCGGCGGGCGGCCCGCCGCCGGCCCCGCTCGCCACCGGCCGCACCGCCGACGTGTGGCTGTTGCCCGGCGGCCGGGTGCTGCGCCGCTACCGCGCCGGTGGCGACGTGCGGGCCGAGGCCGAGGTGATGCGGCACCTGCGCCGGGCTGGCTATCCGGTGCCCCGGGTGCATCACGCCGACGGCGCCGACCTGGTGCTCGACCGGATCACCGGCCCGACGCTGGTGGAGGCGTTCCGCGCGGGCACCGTCACCGCGCCGGCGGGCGCCCGCATGCTGGCCGACCTGCACGCCCGCCTGCACGCGCTGCCGGCCCTTCGGTCGGCCGATCCGGCGGTCCGCATCCTGCATCTCGATCTGCACCCGGACAACGTGCTGCTGACGGCCACCGGTCCGGTGGTCATCGACTGGACCGACAGCGCCGAGGGTCCGCCCGCACTGGACCGGACGACGACAGCGCTGATCCTCGCGGAGGTCGCCGTCACTCCGGGGCACCCGTTGCGGGTGGCGGCGGGCGAGTTGCTGTCCGCGTACGTCGCCGTGTCCGGGCCGCTCGACCGGCTGATGGAGGCGGTCCGGCACCGGGCCGCCGGTCGCGCGCCCGATCCGGAGCTGCTGCCCGAGGCGGCCGTCCTCGTCACAGAGATGATCAGAACTGTCGGGCCGGCGGCGGCTCAGCCCTCGTCGGTGCCGCCGCGCAGCCGCTCGTAACCGTCGAGCAGCTTGCGCAGCGCGGTGGCGGTGACCGGGTCGATCTTCTCGTCCTCGGCCGCGTCGTCGATCTTCTCGCGCAGGTCCTCGACCCGCTTGCCCCGGTCCTTCGGCTTGCCCCGGTCCAGCTCGGCGGCCTTCTTGCGCAGGTCGTCGGCGGTCTTGCGGTCGACCAGCCCGATCGACTCGGCCCGGTCGATCAGCTCACCGAACCGATCGCCGAGCTGACGCAGCGTCACCGGCTCGGGCACAGTCGACGGCGGCGCGGCACTGCTGGGCTCCGGGGCGGGCGGCTCGGCGGCGCCGGTCGACGGGCCGGCGGTGGGCGCGGCGGCCGGCGGCGTGCCGGAGCCGTCACCCCACACCAGCGAGCCCACCACCGCGAGCAGCAGCACCAGGGCACCGGCGACGAGCAGTCCGAGCAGCCGGTTCGACGAGACCGCCGGGCGCGGCGGCGCGACGGGACGTGCCGGCGGGACCGAGCGGGACGCGGCGGCCGGGGACCGCTCGACCAGGGTGGGCGGGTGCGCCGCCGGCGCCACTGTGGGCAGGATCGCGGTCGGCGGGTCGACCGGGCGGCCCGCGCCGAGCCGGTCGGCGAGCCGGGCCGCTGTGGGCCGCCGCTCCGGGTCCACGTCCAGGCAGGCCAGGACCAGGTCGGCGATCTCCGGCGGCAGACCGGGCACCCGCGGCGGCGGCACCGGCGGCCGGTTGCGCCGCACGTCCAGCACGTCGTCCCAGCTGCGTACCGGCAGCGGCGCCAGGCCGGTGAGGCTGCGATACAGCAGCACGCCGAGCGCGTACACGTCGCCGGCCGGGTTCGCCGGACCCGGGTCGAGACGTTCCGGGGCGAAGTAGGCGGGGGTGCCCATCAGCAGCGCGCCGGTCTGCCCGGTGACCGGGTGCGGGCCGGCCGGCGCGGCGATGCCGAAGTCGAGCACCTTCGCGCCGGTCTCGGTGAGCATCACGTTCGCCGGCTTGACGTCGCGGTGCACCACGCCGATCCGGTGCGCCGCGGCCAGCGCCCCGGCGACCTGCCCGGCCGTACGGACCGCGTCCGGCCAGGCCAGCGGCCCGCCGTTCAGCCGGTCGGCGAGCGTCTGACCCTCCACCAGCTCCATCACCAGGTACGGGACGACGACGCCGCGGTCCAGCGTCGCCTCGCCGTAGTCGTACACCTGGGTCACGTGCGGGTGGGTAAGCCGCGCCGCCGCGCGGGCCTCGCGCTGGATGACCGCGCGCAGTTGCGGGTCGGCGGCGAGTTGCCCGGCGAGGGCCTTGACCGCGACGGGCCGGTGCAGCACCTCGTCGTCGGCGCGCCACACCTCGGACATCCCGCCGAGGCCGATGCGTTCGCGCAGGACGTACCGGTCGTGCAGGCGCAGGGCGGGCGTGAACGGCGACATGATGCCTCCAGTGTGCCCGTCCGGTCCCCGTGCCCGTCAACCGCCCGGCCCGGAGCCCGGCGTCAGGGCTTGCGGGCGACCCCGCCGTACATGCTGACGTCGATCACCGACGGGCGTGGTTCGGGCTCGCCGTCGGCGCGCCACTCGGCGACCGAGCAGATGCCCGGCTCGACCAGTTCCAGGCCGTCGAAGAAGCGCACGACCTCCTCCCGGCTGCGCAGGTTGATCACACCGTGCGGGCCGCCGCCGCGGGCCGCCGCCTTCGCCTCGGCGGCCACCTCGGCCGGCAGGTAGTCGTGGGTGGCGTGCGAGGCGGCCAGGTAGCTGCCGGCGGGCAGGGCGTCCAGCAGGCGGCCGACGATCGCGTACGGGTCCTCGCCGTCGGGCACGAAGTGCAGCACCGCCAGCAGCATCAACGCGACCGGCTGGGAGAAGTCCAGCGTGCGGCGCAGGTCGGGGTGGGCGAGGATGCGCTCCGGGTCGCGCAGGTCCGCGTCGAGGTAGGCGGTGGCGCCCTCGGCGGAGCTGGTGAGCAGCGCGCGGGCGTGGGCCAGCACGATCGGGTCGTTGTCGACGTAGACCACCCGGGCGCGCGGGTCGGTCGCCTGCGCCACCTCGTGCGTGTTGTCGGCAGTGGGGATGCCGGTGCCGATGTCCAGGAACTGCCGGATGCCCGCCTCACCGGCCAGGTGGCGCACCGCGCGGCGCAGGAACCGCCGATTCTCCAGCGCGCTGATCCGGATGGTCGGGAACCGCGCGGCCATCGCGTCGCCGGAGTCACGGTCGGCCTGGAAATTGTCCTTTCCGCCGAGCCAGTAGTTGTACCGGCGGGCGGGATGCGCCACAGTGGTGTCGATCCGGCCCGACTCGGGTGCCGTACCTGGTGCGTCGCTGGTCAAGGCCGCCTCCACGACTCGGGTGCCACCGTCCACTGTCTCCGGTCGGCGGTCATGCTACTGCCCGCCACCGCGCCGGTCAGGCCGGGTAGAGCTCGTCGCGCAGGCGGGCCAGCAGTTCCGGGGTCCGCTCCGGCGGCGCCGCCTCCACGCACAACCGTTCCATCGCCTCGGCGTAGAAGTCGAGGTCGTCGCGCTTGTCCAGGTAGATGGCGCTGGTGAGCTGCTCGATGTAGACGATGTCGGGCAGGTCGGCGTCACCGAAGCGCAGGATGCTGAACGCGCCGCTGGCCGCGGCGTGCCCGCCGGCGGCGAACGGGACGATCTGCAACCGTACGTGCGGGCCCGAGGTCGCCTCGATCAGCGCGTCCATCTGCTCGCGCATCACCGCGGCGCCGCCGATCGGGCGGCGCAGCACCGCCTCGTCGAGCACCGCCCACAGCTGCGGCGGGTTGGGCCGCCGCAGCAGCTCCTTGCGCTGCATCCGCAGCTCCACCCGCCGGTCCAGTTCCGCCGCCGACGCGCCGCGGTGGCCGAGCAGGATCACCTGCCGGGCGTACGCGGCGGTCTGCAACAGGCCGGGTACGAACTGCACCTCGTACGTGCGGATCAGCGCGGCGGCCGCCTCCAGGCCCAGGTACGACTGGAACCAGGCGGGGAGCACGTCGCCGTAGCGGTGCCACCAGCCCGGGCTGTTCGCGTCGCGGGCCAGCTTGAGCAGCGCGTCGCGGTCCTCCGGCGCGGTGACGCCGTAGAGCGTGAGCAGGTCGGCCACGTCGCGCTCCTTGAAGCCGACCCGGCCCAGCTCCATCCGGCTGATCTTCGACTCCGACGAGCGGATCTCCCAGCCTGCGGTCTCCCGGCTGACGCCGGCACTCTCCCGCAGCCGGCGCAGCTGCCCGCCGAGCAGCATGCGCAGCACTGTCGGACCGCTTGTCGGACCACCCTCGACGGGCACCGTCGCCACCTGACCGCCCTCGCATCCCGACCGACCCGGCCGGGCACCCTCCCGGACCGACGAGTAAGCATGCCATGAACCGACAGTGAGGTGAACTCCTCCGGACGGACGGAGTCAGTCCCGTGTACGGGACGGCGGGATCAGGTGGTCGAAGTCGCCGTCCCGCGCGCCGAGCACGAAGGCCGCGATCTCGTCCACTGTGTAGATGAGCGCCGGGCCCTCCGGGTGCCGCGAGTTGCGGACCGCGATGCCGCCGCCGTCGGGCAGCTCGGCCAGTTCGACGCAGTTGCCGCTGGGGTTGCTGCGGCGGCTCTTCAGCCAGCGCATCGGTGGCAACTCGGTCACGGGCACGCCGTTCGGGGGATGCTGCATGGGCGTCCTTCGGGATGAGCCAGCCGAGGCCGCGGGGAGGAGCGGTGGGTGGCGACGTCTGTCGACTGAGGAGTGAGATGCACGTGCATCTGCTATTGCATCTGCAATGGACGGAGAGGATGATACTCGAAATACGGTGTGCCGGTTCGCTCACGTACGGTGACCTGAACCCGGCCCCGGGGACGCCGCTCCGCGCGGCTTCGGGACTGCGGTGAGGAGGACGCGTTGGCGGATCCGATGACCATCGCCTCCGGCATCTCCGCGGCTGGCGCACTCGTCTCCGCCTGGCAGTTACGCCGCCGCGCGCTGCGCGCCGAAGCCGAGATCGAGCTGCTCCAGGCCGAGCTGGCCGCCGAACGGCACGCCGCCAGCCACGACCCGCTCACCGGGCTGCCCAACCGCCGCGCGTTCTTCCGGCTGGCCGCCGCCCTGCTCACCGACCCTGCCGGCCAGCCGCTCGTCGCGGTCGTGCTCGACCTGGACAACTTCAAGCAGGTGAACGACCGCTACGGGCACGCCGCCGGGGACCAGGTGCTGGTCTGCGTCGCGCAGCGGCTCGCCGCGTTCGCCGGCCCCAACCTGGTTGCCCGGCTCGGCGGCGACGAGTTCGCCGGACTGCTCGCCAGCCCCACGCCGGACCGCCGGTGGATCGAGCACGCCACCCGGCGGCTCTGCGAGGCGCTCGCCGCGCCGATCCCGCTCGGCGCGCGCAGCATCCAGGTCACCGCCTCGGTCGGGCTGGCGCCGGTGCACTGCCCCACGCAGCTCGCCGACGCGCTCTGCCGCGCCGACGCGGCCATGTACGAGGCGAAGACGCTCGGCGCGTCCCGCCCGACCCGCCAGCTCGTCGCGGAGTGCTGAGCGGCTCGTCCGCCAGCTCGTCGCGGGGTCGCCGGGGCGGCTCTGTCCGGTGGGTCAGCGCCAGCCGTAGCCGGCGCGCAACGCCTGCCCGACCCGGTCGAACCGGGGCCGGTCCAGCACCGCGCCCTCGCGGCGGATGCTGTCCTCGCGCATGGTGAGCACCCGGTCCAGGCGAACCCAGCTCGGCCGCTCGTCCCGATCCCACTCCCCCGGGCCGAGCGCCAGCCAGTGCCGCTGGCCGTCCCGGTCGCTCTGGCTGGACAGCATCAGCCCGAACAGCGTGCGGCTGTGCCGGCCCACCACCAGCACCGGGCGGTCCTTGCCCTGGCGCGGGTCGTCCTCGTACGGCACCCAGGTCCAGACGATCTCGCCCGGGTCGGCCTGCCCGTCCGGCTCCGGGGCGTACGACAGCTCGCGACGCTGCAACGCGCTGACCTGGCGGCGGCGCGCGACCTGCGCCGGGATCGGTCCGCCGGGGCGGGCGGGGGCGGGCACGCCCCGGGTGATCCGGCCGAGCTTCGACGCCACGTTCCTCAACAGACCTGCCACGGCGGGCAGCCTATCGGCCGGGGCGCCGGGCCCGGAATCGGGTCGCCGGAGCGGGTACGCGGTGCCATCGTGCCCCGGTGACAGTGCCCCGCCACCAGATCCGCGCCGCGTACACCGACACGTCGGTCACCGTCTACCAGGCGTACCCGCCGGAGATCGCCGACGCGGCGCTGCGGGCGGGGCGGTTCGTGCCGCCGTTCAAGCGGGAGCGGATGACCTGGATCAAGCCGTCGTTCCGCTGGATGATGTACCGCTGCGGCTGGGCGCTCAAGCCGGGCCAGGAACGGGTGCTGGCGGTCGACATCAGCCGGTCCGGCTTCGAGTGGGCCCTGCGGCACGCCTGCCTCAGCAGCTACGACCCACGCCTGCACCCGGACCGGGACGCCTGGCGGCACAGCCTGCGGGTCAGCCCGGTGCGGGTGCAGTGGGACCCGGAACGCTCGCTGCGGCTGGCGCCGCTGCCGGTGGAGCGGCCGTACCCGCTGCCGGTCGAGGTGGCCCGGATCGTCGACGCCGGCTGAGCGACCCCGGCACCGGGCGGGCGCCGCGAGGCGCGCTGTCAATAGGGGCTTTTCTACTACCGGAGGCGTTAACAGGAGGCCCTTCCTTACAGTGGGGGCGTGGAGTTGCCGGACGATCTGCCGCTGTTCGAGCGCAGCGCGGTGCGGCTGGTGGTGCTCGACGCCGCCGACCACCTGCTGCTGTTCCACACCCGCGACCCGGACCACCCGGACCTCGGCGTGTGGTGGGAGCTACCCGGCGGCGGCCTGGACCCGGGCGAGACGTACCGGGAGGCGGCGGTACGCGAACTGCGCGAGGAGACCGGCATCGTCATCGGCCCGGACGAGGTGGGCGCGCCGACGTGGCGGCGGCGGGCCAGCTTCCGGCACCGGCAACGCCGCCACCTCCAGGACGAGGTCGTCGTGACGGTACGGCTGCCCGGCCCCGGACCGGACGTGGACGAGGCGCTGCGGCTGGACTACGAGGTGGAGGACTACTTCGGGTTCCGCTGGTGGCCGCTGGCCGAGGTGCTCGCCGAACGGCCGCGCTGCTATCCCGGGCGACTGCCGGACCTGCTGCCCGCGTTCCTGGCCGGGACGGAGATCGACGAGCCGTTCGAGCTGTGGTCCTGACACGGGGCGCGCCGGCGGGCAGAGTGGAGCCGTGACTCCCCTGCGCGCACCCCTGGCCCGTTACGCCGAGCGGCTGCACCGCGCCGCCGGTGACACCCACCACGTCGCCTCGCCGCTCGGTGCCTGGCTGCTGCTGGCGCTGACCGGCCCGGCCGCCACCGGTGAGACCCGGGCGGCGCTGGCCGAGGCACTCGACGCCGACCCGGACGACGCCGCCGCCGAGGCCCGGGCGCTGCTCGCCGCCCCGCATTCGATGGTCGCCGCCGCCACCGCGCTGTGGGAACGCGCCCCGGCGGCGGAACTGGCCGCCTGGCGGGCCGCCCTGCCGGCGAGCACCGAACGCGGTCCGCTGCCGGACCAGGCGGCGCTGGACGCCTGGGCCCGGGAGCGTACCGGCGGGCTGATCGACAGCTTCCCGGTCGACCTCGCCCCGGACACCCTGCTGGTCCTGGCCAGCGCGCTCGCGACCCGGGTGTCGTGGGCCGACCCGTTCGACACCGCCCCGGGCGCGGAGCTGGGCGCGGGCAGCGCCTGGTCCGGGCGGCTGAGCCGGGTGCTGCGTACGCCGCCGTCCGGGCACCGCTGCTGGGTGGCGGCCACCGACCGCGCCGGTGACGTGGCGGTGCACGCGGTGCCGGCGCAAACCGGCGACGACGGCGCCGGGATGCTCGTGGTCTCGGTGGCCGCCGCACCCGAGGTGCCCGCCGCCGACGTGCTGGCCGCCGCGCAGGAACTGGCGAGCGCCGCCGCGCTCATCCCGGACTCCACGCCGGACCGCCGTTCGCTGTACGACCTTCCGCTGGACGAGACGCCGCTGTGGACGGTGCGGGAGGAGCCGATCCAAACGTACGCGGCGGACGCCCGGGTGGAACGCGCCACCGCGGTGCTGCCCTGCTGGTCGGCGCGTAGCCGGCACGACCTGACCGCGCCCGGGTTCGGCTTCGACGCGGCGGCCCGGGCGCTCGGCGAGTTGCTGGGCATGACCGGGCCGGGGTTCGACGCCGCGCAGTCCGCGGTGGCCCGGTTCGGCCGCTACGGCTTCGAGGCGGCCGCGGTGACCGGGTTCTTCACGGTGACCAGCGCGCCGCCGGAGCGGGTCGCCCGCATCGCGGAGCTGCGCTTCGGTCACCCGTACGCGGTGGTCGCGGTGACCACGGACCCGGCCGGTGGGCCGTGGCACGCGCTGCCTGTCTACTCCGCCTGGGTGGCCGACCCGGAGGAGCTGCCCGCCGGCGACGCCGGGTAGGCCGCGAGCGCGCTGGTGAGCTGGTCCAGTCCCAAGGAGCCGAGCTCCAGCGCCCGGTTGTGGAACGCGCGCCGATCGCCGGGGAACGCCGCGCGGCCGTCCCGCCACACCCGCTCCCCCACCTTGTAGGTGAGCGCCTGCCCCGGCCGGCCCAGATAGCGGGCCAGTTCCAGTGGTGCGTACGGGCCCTGGTGGCAGCGGTCGCGCAACAGGTCCAGCGCGGCGTCCGGCGTCCACGGCGCGCCGCCGGAGGGCATCGGCAGCTTCAGGTGCAGGCCGATGTCGAGCACCACCCGGGCCGCCCGCAGCAGTTGCATGAACAGGTGCCCCAGCCGGGCGCCCGGCTGCTCGTAGAGTCCGAGTTCGTCCATGAACCGCTCGGCGTACAGGGCCCAGCCCTCCTGCGCGCCGGAGAGCCCGCCGAGCAGGTTCAGCCGCTGCCCGGGGCCGCCCCGGCACGCCTCCGAGCCGAGGTGCAGGTGGTGGCCGGGGACGCCCTCGTGGTACGCGGTGCTGTACGCCCACCAGGTGGAGAAGTGCTCCCGCCCCTCGGGCAGCAGCCACGAGACCCGGCCCGGCCGGGTCAGGTCCCGCGACGGCGCGATGTAGGCGGTGCCGCCGGACGTGGTGACCCTTGACTCGATGCGCCGCAGCGGCGCGGGGATGTCGAAGTGGACACCGTGCATCCGCTCGGTGGTGGCCTCCAGCAGCTCCTGGAGCCAGGCGGCGAACTCGTCCCGGCTGGCCAGCGCGCCCGGCGCGTCGGGGCGGTCGAGCCGGTCCCGCACCTCGGGCACGGTGCCGCCCAGGGCCTTCGCCTCGGCGACCAGGTCCGCCTCGATCGCGGCGAACTCGTCCCAGCCCCACTCGTACAGCTCGCGCAGGTCCGGTTCGGTGCCGAGGAAGGTCCGCACCCAGAGGGCGTACCGCTGCGGGCCGAACGCCTCGTCGTCGTGCGCGAGCGGCGCCAGGTCCGCGGTGAGCGTCGCGGCGAACCGCCGGTACGCCTCCCGCGCGCCCTGCGCCGCAGCCTGCAACGAGGCGCGCTGCGGGCCGTCGCCGTACCGCTGCACGAGCGCCGTGTCCTCGTCGAGCCAGGTGCGGCAGCGCCGCGTCACCAGCTCCACCTGACGCCGGGCCGGCAGGTGACCGCGCCCGGCGGCGAGAAGCAGGCTCCGGGCGTACCCGTCGAGTGCGGCCGGGATCGCGGCCTGGCGCGCGCCGACGCGGGCCCAGCCGTCCTCGGAGGCCGCGCGCCCGGCGTCGCGGCCCGGCACCGCTGATTCCACGCACTGGCGGATGAGCTGGAGCGGGCCGGTGGCCGCGGCGTGCAGTTCCCGCAGGTCCTCCCCGGCGTCGTGGAAGGCGATCCGGGCGCGCAGCCGTTCGGCGAGGTGGGCGTGCAGCGGGCTCGCGGGCAGCGTCTCGATCCGGCGCAGGGCGCGGGTGGCGAGGTCGGCGCGGGCCTGGTGACCGTCCGGGCTGTAGTCGGTGAGCCCATCGACGTCCTGCTCACCGGCCTCGACCACGGCGGCGCACGGGTCGAGGCGCCCCATCTCCCGCAACAGCACCTCGGTGACGTCCTCGCTCATCGCACCGATGCTAGCCCCGGTGATCAAGGAGTTCGTGCCGGCCGGGGAGGCCCGGACCGGACACGAACTCCTTGATCAACCGGATGGGAGGCGGGGTCAGACCGAGACGAGCTCCTTCTTCTCGGCCTTGGCGGCCAGGCGCTTCTCCCGTTCCTGGGCACCGATCAGGTCGTCCGGCAGGGAGTCCTCCACCTCCAGGTCGAACCGGCGCAGCAGCCGGATCGCGAACCCGCCGAGCGTGATGAGGATCAGCGCCGCGCCGAAGCAGATGTACGCGAAACCGATGCCCCGGCCCGGTCCGGTGCCGATCACCGCGCCCACCGAGCCGGCGAGCGCCCCACCGGGTGCGAGCATCGGCTCGAACAGCGCGGTGGCGCCCGGCGCGAGCAGCGCGAACCCGATCGGCAGCGTCGACCAGGAGATGGTCTGGTTGAGGCTGAACACCCGGCCGTGGAAGCGCTGCGGCACCTTCACCTGGACGATCGTCGCGTAGATCGACTGCGCGGTGGTCATCGACATGGCCAGCCAGCAGAAGCCGACGCAGATCATCGCCACCGACGCGTCCAGGCCGATCAGCACGCACCCGATCGCGGTGCCCAGGTTGCCGATCAGCACGCCGATCATGCGGCGCTTGCGCGGACCGCCCCACAGCGACATGAGCACGCCGCCGAGCACCGCGCCGACCGCCTCGGCCAGCGCCACCTGCGCCACCTGGGTCGGGCTGCCGAACGACAGCACCAGCGGCGTGATGAGCACCAGTGCGGGCGCCAGAAAGATGTTGCCCAGCGCGAAGTAGCCGAGCATCAGCCGGAACCCGCGATGCCGCCACGAGTAGCGCATGCCGTTGGCGATGGCCACCAGCAGGCGTTCCCGGGGCCGCCAGCCCAGCGCGTCCGGGAAGCGGACCACGGCGAGGGTGAGCACCGCGAACACGTAGCTGGCCACGTCGACCAGCAGGATGCCCTTCAGCTCGATGGTGGCGAGCAGGCCGGCCGCGAACGCCGGCATGAGCAGCGTGGCCACACCGGTGGAAAGCTGGGTGATGCCCATGGCGTGCCCGAGGTAGCGCTTGGGCACCAGCTGCGGCACCGCCGACTGGAACGCGATCCGCTGGAACGAACCGGCCACCGAACTGAGCGCCACCAGCATGTAGATGTGCCAGAGCACCAGGTTGTCGGTCCACAACAGGGTCGCCAGCACGAGCTGGACGGACCCGGCGAAGCAGCTCGCCGTCATCATGATCCGCCGCCGGCTGACCCGGTCGACCAGCGCGCCGGCCACCGGCAGCATGAGCACGCCGCAGATCAGCGCAAGCGCCCAGAGCAGGCCGAGGTTCGCCACCGAGCCGGTGCGGTTGAACAACCAGATCGGCAGCGCGAACGCGGTCAGCGCGGAACCGGTGCTGGAGATGAGCTGGCCGGTCGTGATGGCCATGAACCGGCCCATGCTCGGCTTGACCGTCTTGGTGGGCTTGCGGGCCTCCCCCACCCGCAGCGTGTCGGCCACCACCCAGCCGGCGTCCTCACCACGGGCCTCCGGCGTCAGCGCGCCGACGTCACCGGCGACCACCGCCGGGTGCACCTGCGTGACGATCTCGGCGAGTTCCTCGGCGCGGTACTTGAGGAAGAAGTGCCCGGCCTGGTCGAGGACGACGAGGCCGAGCGTGTCGCTGAGGAACTGCCACTCGGCGTACCGCTCGCGGTAGTAGTCGGTGACCGGGTCCTCGGAGCCGACCACCGAGATGATCGGCGTCCGGAGCTTCGCCGCCTGCTGGTCCAGCAGCCGGGTGAAGTACTCCTCCGAGGCGCGGGAGTCGGCCCGCATGTTGCTGATGATCCGGTCGGCCTGCTCCGGGTCCAGCTCGTCGGTGTCCACACCCATCGACTTCAGCCAGCTCGCCGAGTGCCTGTTGCTGCTGAGCCGCTCGAGGCGGTCGCGGAGCGCCGCGATCACGCCCTTCGGACGGGCGAACGGGAACATGGCGCCGATGTAGACGGCCTCCAGGTCCCGGCCGGCCGCCTCGACCTTGCGGGCCACGTCGGCGAGGATGGCGCTGCCCACGCCACAGTGGCCGTACAGTGCGATCGGCCCCTCGACCCGCTCCAGGATCTCGTCGGCGACCCGGCTGGTCAGCTCGTCGAACGGCAACGCGTCCTCGCTCAGACCCACGTCGTGGCCGGGGATCGCCAGCGACCACAGCCCGTACCCGGCCGGCAGCGCGTCGGCAAGCGGCTGGTAGACGATGGCGCTGCCGCCGCCGTACGGGACGCAGACGTACGTCAGCACCCGCTTGCCCGCCGGGATCGGCTTGGTCAGCTCGTAGAGCAGCCGGCGCGGCCCCTCGTGCGCGGCGTCACCGGAGATGAACGCGGCGAGGTCCCGGATGGTGCGCTGCTGGAACAGGTCCATCACGCCGACCGCCCGGCCGCCCAGCTCCGCCTTGCGGATCTTGGCGACCACCTGGGTGGCCAGCATCGAGTGCCCGCCCAGGTCGAAGAAGTCGTCGTCGATGCCGAGCGTGTCCACGCCCAGCACCTCGGACCAGATCGCGGCGAGCGCCCGCTCGGTGTCGTCGCGCGGCTCGACGAGCGCCACCGACGCCTCGCGGGTGACCACCGGCGCGGGCAGCGCCTTGCGGTCCAGCTTGCCGTTCGGGGTCAGCGGCAGCGCGTCGAGCGTGACGAACGCGGCCGGCACCATGTATTCGGGCAGCGTGTCCTTCAGCGCCGCCTTCAGCGCGGCGTGCTCGGCCTCCCCCACCAGGTACGCGGTGAGCCGCTTGTCGCCCGGGCTGTCCTCGCGGACGATCACCGTGGCCTCGGTGACGCCCGGCTGGTCGCGCAGCGCGCTCTCGATCTCGCCCAGCTCGATGCGCAGACCACGCAGCTTGACCTGGTGGTCGATGCGGCCGAGGAACTCGATCACCCCGGCGCCGTCCGGGCCGGCGACCCAGCGGGCCAGGTCACCGGTGCGGTAGAGGCGGGCGCCCGGCTCGCCGGAGAACGGGTCGGGGACGAACTTCTCCGCCGTCAGCGCCGGCCGGCGGTGGTAGCCGCGGGCCAGCCCGACACCGCCGATGTGCAGCTCCCCGGCCACCCCGACCGGGCACTGCGCGCCGGACGGGTCGAGCACGTGCAGCCGCAGGTTGGCGATCGGCGCGCCGATCGGCACGCTGGTCACCTCGGCCAGCCGGTCCGGCTCGCACGCCCAGGCGGTCACGTCGATGGCCGCCTCGGTCGGGCCGTACAGGTTGTGCAGGCCGCACCAGGGCAGCCGGGCGGTGAAGTCGGCCGCCGAGGCCGGCGGCAGCTCCTCACCGGAGCAGATCACCCGGCGCAGCGCGGTGGCCGCTTCCACGCCGTCCTCGGCGAGGAAGACGGTCAGCATCGACGGGACGAAGTGGGCGGTGGTGATCCGCTCGGACACCAGCAGGTCGCGCAGGTAGCCGGCGTCCTTGTGACCGCCGGGCTTCGCCAGCACCAGGCGGGCGCCGGTGCGCAGCGGCCAGAAGAACTCCCACACCGACACGTCGAAGCTCGCCGGGGTCTTCTGGAGCACCGCGTCGTCGGCGCCGAGGCCGTACGTCTTCTGCATCCAGTCGAGCCGGTTGACGATGCCCCGGTGCGTGTTCGGCACGCCCTTCGGGCGGCCGGTGGAGCCGGAGGTGTAGATGACGTACGCCAGGTTCTCCGGCCCGGCGGCCGGCGTGGGGTCGGTCTCGGGCTGACCGCTCCACACGGTGGCGTCGTCCAGTTCGAGCACCGTGGCGCCGGTGTCGGGCAGCACGTCACGCAGGTGCGACTGGACCAGCACCACCGGCGCGTCCGCGTCGCCGACCATGAACGCGAGCCGGTCGGCCGGGTACTCCGGGTCCAGCGGCAGGTACGCGCCGCCGGCCTTGAGCACGCCGAGCAGGCCGGCGACCAGTTCCACCGACCGTTCCGCGCACACCCCGACCAGGGTCTCCGGGCCGACGCCCGCCACGCGCAGCCGGTGCGCGACGCGGTTGGCCTGCGCGTTCAGCTCGGCGTACGTGCGCCTGTGCCCGTCGATGGTGACCGCCACCGCGTCCGGGGTGGCCGCGGCGCGCTCCTCGATCGGGCCGTGCAGCGTCTCGGCGCGCGGGAAGTCGGCGGTGGTGTCGTTCCAGGCGGCCAGCAGGTCCCGCTCGGCGGCGGGCAGCAGCGGCAGCCGGGACACCGGGGTGTCCGGCGCGGCGACGACCGCGTCCAGCAGCGCGGTCCACCGCTGCGCCATCCGCTCCACCGTGGCACGGTCGAACAGGTCGGTGTTGAAGACCAGCTTGCCCCAGAGACCGTCGACGGTCTCCACCGCGTGCAGCTCGAAGTCGAACCGGGTGGCCTGCAACTCCATCGGGGTCCAGGAGAACGTGACCTCGTCGGTGCGGGACACGCCGCGGAAGCGGCCCATCTCGTAGTTCTGCAGCACGAACATGGTCTGGAACACCGGGGAGCGGCTGACGTCGCGCGGCAGGCCCAGCTCGTGGACCACCTTGGCGAACGGCACCTCGGCGTGCTCGAACCCGTCGAGCACCGTACGGCGGGTGCGTTCCAGCAGCTCGGCGAACGTCGGGTCGCCGGCCAGGTCGGCGCGCAGCGGCAGCATGTTGATGAACATGCCGACGACGTTCTCCAGCTCCGGCGCGGACCGGCCGGCCACCGACGCGCCGATGGCGAAGTCGTCCTGGCCGGCGTGCCGGGCCAGCAGCACCTGGTACGCGGCGAGCAGCGTCATGAACAGCGTGCCGCCGCTGTCGCGGGTGAGCGCGTTGAGCGCCTCCGTGGCGGCCGGGTCGAGCTGGAACTCGACGAAGTCACCCCGGTAGGTCTGGGTGGCCGGGCGGGGCCGGTCCAGCGGCAGTTCCAGCGGCGTGATGCCGGCCAGCCGCTGCTTCCAGTAGTCGACGTGCGCCCGCGCCTGCGGCCCGTCCAGCTCCTGGGCCTCCCAGACGGCGAAGTCGCCGTACTGGATCGGCAGGGCCGGCGGCTCGCCGCCCCGGTAGAGCGTGATCAGGTCGCGCAGCAGCACGTCCACCGACCAGCCGTCACCGACGATGTGGTGTTGGGCGAGGAACAGCACGTGGTCGTCGGCGGCGAGCCGGATCAGCAGGGCCCGCAGCAGCGGCCCGTTCGCCAGGTCGAACGGCTCGGCCGCCGCCGCGTCGACGAGCGCCTGCGCGGCCGCCTCGTCGGGCGCGTCCACCACAGTGAGCGGCACGTCGGCGGTGTCCGCGACGACCACTGTGGGGCGGCCGTCGGCGTCGGCCGGGAAGCGGGTGCGCTGCGACTCGTGCCGGTCCGCGAGGGCGGTCAGCGCGACGCGCAACGCGTCCACGTCGAGTGGTCCGCGCACCCGCAGCGGCACCGCGATGTGGTACGCCGCCTCGCCCGGGGCGAGCTGGTCCATGAACCAGACCCGCTCCTGGGCGTAGGACAGCGGCACCTCGGCGCCGGACGGGCGGGGGGTGATCCGGGCCGCGGGGGCGGCCTGGCGGGCGCGTAGCCGTTTGGCGATCAGCGCCTGCCGGGCCGCCTCGCGGGCCGGATCCTTCAGGTCCGTCATCAGTTGGTTCCCTCTTCCGCCGCGAGCAGCGCGGCGACCTCGGTGTCGGAGAGCCCGTCGAGTTCGGCGGCGATCCGCTGTTCGATCTGGGCGGCCAGGTCGGCCACCACGGGGCTGCTGAACAGCGCCCGCATGGGCAGGTCGACGTCCACCTCGGCGCGGATCCGGGCCATCGCCCGCATGCCGCGCAGCGAGTTGCCGCCGAGGGCGAAGAAGTCGTCGTGGGCGCCGACCTTCTCCACCTGGAGGATCTCGGCGTACACCTCGGCCACCAGCTCCTCGGCGTCGGTGCGGGGCGCGACGTAGCTGTCCTGCGCCGCCTCGGTCGTCGCCGGGGCGGGCAGCGCGGCACGGTCCAGCTTGCCGTTCGGCGTCAGCGGCAGCGCGTCCAGCCGGACCAGGGCGGCCGGCACCAGGTGCGCGGGCAGCTCGCGGGCCAGTTCGGCGCGGACCGAGTCCTCGTGGGCCGGGCCCACCAGGTAGCCGACGAGCATCGGCTCGCCGCCGTCGGTGCGTACCGCCGCGGCGGCGGCGCGCACGTCCGGGTGGGCCAGCAGCGCGGCCTCCACCTCGCCCAGTTCGATGCGCATGCCGCGCACCTTGACCTGGTCGTCGCGGCGGCCCAGGTAGTCCAGCGTGCCGTCGGCACGCCAGCGGGCCAGGTCGCCGGTGGCGTACATCCGCGCGCCGGGCGGGCCGTACGGGCAGGGCAGGAACCGCTCGGCGGTCAGGGCGGGCCGGTCGTGGTAGCCGCGCGCGAGCTGGGTGCCGGTGACGTACAGCTCCCCCACCACGCCCGGCGGCACCGGCCGCAGGGCGGCGTCGAGCAGCAGCGCCCGGGTGTTCCAGGTGGGCGTGCCGATCGGCACCGGACCGGCCGGGACCGGTTCGCCGGGGGCGATCCGGGCCGCGACGCAGCCCACAGTGGCCTCCGTCGGGCCGTACTCGTTGATGACGGCCACGTCGGGGTGCGCGGCCCGCCATGCGGCGAGCTGCTCACCGGTCAGCGCCTCGCCGCCGATCACCAGGTCGGCCGTCGGCGACAGCTCGCCGTCGAGCAGCGGCAGGTGGCTCGGCGTGACCTTGAGGAACGCGGGCCGGCCACCGGCGCGGGCGGCGGGCTCGTCGATCGCGGCGAGCCGTACCGTGCCGCCGGCGGTGAGCGTGCCGAGCAGGCCGGTCACGGTCAGGTCGAACGACACCGGCGAGTGCAGCAGCGCCACCCCGGCCAGCCCCGGGTAGGTGGCGCGGGCCCAGGCCAGGTACGCGGTCACCGCCCGGTGCTCGACCATCACGCCCTTCGGGCGGCCGGTGGAGCCGGACGTGTAGAGCACGTACGCCGGGTGCTCCGGGCGCAGCGGCGCGACCCGGTCGGCGTCGGTGAGGTCGTCGCCGGACTGGTCGGAGCCGACCTCGCCGTCGAGTACCAGCGCGTCACCGGGCACCAGGGCGGCGGTGTCCGGCGCGGTCACCACCAGCGCGGGCGCGGCGTCGGCCAGGAGGTAGGCGATCCGGCCGGCCGGGTACGCGGTGTCCACCGGCACGTACGCGGCACCGGCCTTGAGCACCGCCAGCATCGCCACGACCAGGTCGCAGGAGCGGGGCAGCGCCAGCGCGACCCGGGTCTCCGGGCCTGCTCCGCGCGCCACCAGCAGCCGGGCCAGCCGGTTCGCGGCGGTGTTCAGCTCGCCGTAGCCGAGCGTCACGCCGTCGCAGACCAGCGCCGCCGCGTCCGGGGTGGCGGCGGCCTGCCGCTGCACCTCGTCGACCACGGTGGCCGCCGGCACGTCGTGGGCGGTGTCGTTCCAGGTGCCGAGCACCCGCTCCCGCTCGGTGTCGGTGAGCAGCGGCAGCGCGCCGACCGTACGCTCCGGCTCGGCGACCGCGGCGGCGAGCAGCCGTACGTAGCGGCTGACCACCGTCTCGGCCGTGGCCCGGTCGAACAGGTCGGTGCGGTAGACCAGGCGGCAGTCGCCGGTGGTGATGTCGAAGGCCAGGTCGTCCTTCGTGGTGCCCAGCTCCACCGGGTCGAGGCCGGAGTCCGGGATCCAGTTCAGCGCGGTCTGGAAGATCGGCTGCACCGACGGGTCACGCTGCGGGTCGACCGCCTCGACGATCTTCTGGAACGGCGTCTGCCCGTGCTCCATCGCGTCGATCAGGCCGTTGCGGACCCGGCCGAGCAGCGCCGCGAACGTCGGGTCGCCGGAGACGTCGCAGCGCAGCGCCACCGGGTTGACGAACATGCCGATCAGCGGCGTCAGCTCCGGATTGTCCCGGCCCGCGGTGGAGACGCCGACCACCACGTCGGCGTCGCCGGAGATCCGTGACAGCAGCGCCGCGAAACCGGCCAGCAGCACCATGTACGGGGTGGCCTGCGCGCCGGTGGCCAGCGCGCCGACGCGGTCCAGCAGCCCGTCGGGCAGCGTGAAGCGCACCTCGTCACCGGCGAAGCCGAGCTGGGCCGGGCGGGGCCGGTCCAGCGGCAGCCCGGTGACCGGCGGCGCGCCGGCCAGGTGACCGGTCCAGAACGCGAGCTGCCGGTCCAGTTCCTCGCCGGTGAGTTGCTGGCGCTGCCAGACCGCGAAGTCGGCGTACTGGATGGGCAGCTCGGGCACGGCGGGCTCGGCGCCGGCGCGCGCGGCCTCGCAGAACGCGACCAGCTCGGCGTGGAACAGCACCGCCGAGTGGCTGTCGAAGACGGCGTGGTGCACCACGAACGCCAGCGCCAGCCCTTCCTCCATGCGGATCAGCCGGGCCCGCCACAGCGGCGCCGCGTCCAGCGGGATCGGCGTGCGGGCCATCTCGCCGCGGAGGCGCTCGAACTCGGCCCGCTGCTCACCGGCCGGCAGGTGGGTGATGTCGGTGACGGGCGGCGACGCCGGCTCGTGGGCGCGCACGACCTGCACCAGCGCGCCGTCGTCGGTCCGCAGGTGGGTACGCAGCGCCTCGTGCCGGGCGATCACCCGGTTGACCACGTCACCGGCCGTGTCGGCGTCCACGCCGGCCGGGAACAGCCACGGGAAGGACACGTTGAACACCGGCGACCCGGCGTCGAGCTGGTTGGCCATCCACACCCGCTCCTGGGCGTAGGAGGCCGGGAAGGTCCACTCCTGGATCGTGCTCATGAGAGGGCCTCGCGCACCGAGCGGGGACGCATGTCGGTCCAGACCTCGTCGACGTGGGCCAGGCACTCCTCGCGCGTGCCGGCGAAGCCGGTGTCGTCCCAGCCGGCGGGCAGGTCCCGGTCGGCCGACCAGATCGAGTACTGCTCCTCGTCGTTGCGGACGACCAGGAATCGGGGTTCGGCCATGTCAGTTCGCTCCTGCGGTCTCGGGGGTGTACGGCTCGGCCATCGCCACGGCGATCTTGCGAGGACCGGTGAACGGTTCCCGGCCGTGCGCGGCGGTCATGTTGTCCACCACCAGCACGTCGTCGCGCTGGTAGTCGAAGCGGACGGTGGCGGCCCGGTAGGCGGCGCGCAGGTGGTCCATGACGTCGGCGGGGATCTCGCCGCCGTCGCCGTAGTAGGTGTTCGACGGCAGCCCGGCGGCGCCGAACATGGCCAGCAGCCCCTCCTGGTAGTCCTTGGGCAGGGTGCTGAGGTGGAAGAACGTGGCGTGGTTGAACCAGCGCGGGGTGTCCGAGCCGGGCCGGTGGTGCACCACGTCGCGGACCGCGCGGGTACGCAGGCCGTCCTTACCGACCCACTCCACGGTGATGCCGTTGTCCGCCGCGTACGCCTCGACCTCGGCGCGGCTCTCGGTGTTGAACACCTCCTGCCAGCGGGTGCCGAAGTCGCCGTGGAAGTTGCGCACCAGCATCCAGCGGCGGCGGATGAACTCCTCGCGGACCGCCGGGTCGATCAGCTCGTACACCCGGCGCACGTCGGCCAGCGGCGTGGCGCCCTGGGTGTCCGGCGGCGTGACGCAGTAGAAGAACAGCGTCAGCGGCCAGCGCGCCTGGTACGAGTTCTCGTTGTGCAGAAAGATCTCCTCGTCCGGCGGGTAGTCGGTCGAGGTGTAGACCCGGCCCTTGATGGAGTGCCGGGGCGAGGAGCGCTCGGTATAGGTCAGCGGCTCGCCGGCGAGTGCGCGGACGGCCTGGTCGAAGCCGTCCACGCCGCCCACGTCGAAGCCGCGGAACAGCAGCCCGCCGCTGGTGACGAGGGTGTCCCGCAGCTCGGCGCGCCGGGCCGCGATCAGGTCGGTCAGCGCCCGGCCGTCGCTCTCGACGACCACCGGCAGCGTCGTGGTTGTCTCGCTCATGGTGCGGTGTCTCCTGGTTCTGGATCGGGGGTGTCAGCCGCGGGGCAGCCGCGGGATGGCCGGGATCGCCGCCGGGGCGGCCGGTGCGTCGGCGGGCGCCTCGGCGCGCAGCTCCTCGATCCGGGCGGCCAGGCCGGCCACCGTGGGGGTCTCGAAGAGGCTGCGCATCGGCAGCCGTACGCCTGTCGCCTTGCGCATGGCCGCGATGAGCTGCACGGCCACCAGCGAGTTGCCGCCGAGGGCGAAGAAGTCGTCGTCCACGCCGACGTCGGTGACGCCGAGGCCGTCGCGCCACACCTGGGCGATCGTCTTCTCCAGCTCGGTGCCGGGCGCCGCCGAGCCGCCTCCGGTGGCCGCCGTCGTGCCGGCCGGCGCGTCGGTCTCCTCGGCGAGGCTGTCGGTGGTGACCCGCGCCGCGCGGCGCCGGATGTCGGCGACGGTGCGGGTGGTGATCACCACCTGGGCGCCGAGACCGGCGGCGAGGCTGCGGCGGAACGCCTCCGCGCCGTCGACCGGGCGGATGTCCTCGGTGACCGGCGCCGCGGCGTCCGCGTCCGCCGCCGGGGACTCGCCCAGGTTGCCGGTGACCGCGTCCTGGTCGACCCGGCGCAGCACGAAGTCGCTGATCGAGACCAGCTCCCGCCCGTCGGGGTCGCGCAGCGACAGGTCGGCGGCGACCACCTCGTCGGTGGCGGCGGGCCGGTGCCGCAGGTGACTGTGGAACGTCGCCGGCAGCGCGCCGCGCACCACGATCCGGCCGTACGACAGCGGTAGGTAGGTGCCGGAGCCCTGCCCACGGCCGAACGCGGTGGCCACGTCCAGCAGCGCCGGGTGCATGCCCCAGGAGGGCAGGTCACCGACCGCGGCGGCGGGTGCCTGCACCCGGGCCAGCTCCTCGCCGTCGGCGAGGTGGTGCTCGGCCAGCGCCGCCCAGCGCGGGCCGAACGTGAGCATGCTGGTGCGTCCCCGGCCGAACGAGGCGTCGTCGTCGACCCGCCGCCCGGCGACGGCGGGCACGGCGGCCGGCGGGGCCGCGTCGGTGGTCCACCCGGCGGTGCCGCGGACGTGGGTGCGCGCCTGCCCGGCGGCGAGGCTGGCGACGGTGAAGTCGGTGCCGTCCTCGGCCGGGGTCAGCTCGACCCGGTACTGGGCCACGGTGCCGTCCGGCACCGAGAACGGCTCCAGGAACACCACGTCCCGCAGTTCCACCGCGGCGTCGGGCCCCGGCGCGGGCAGCGCGGCGACCACCGCGGCGCGCACCGACTCCAGGTGGGCGGTGCCCGGCACCACCGGCACCCCGGCGATCCGGTGCTCGTCGAGCAGCCAGTGGGTGTCCGCCGAGACCAGTCCGTGCAGCACCGTGCCGTCCGGCCCGGCCACCATCGTGGTGAGCACCGGGTGGGCGACCGCCGTGGTCACGGTGTCCCGCCCGGCGGCCCGGAACGCGGCCGGGGCGGCGGTCTCCACCGCCATGCCGACCTCGGCCCAGCCGCCCCAGTTCTGCGACACCACCGGCGCGCGGAACCCGGTGCCGGAGCGCGCGAACGCGTCCAGGAAGTTGTTCGCGGCGCAGTAGTCGACCTGGCCGAACCCGCCGATCACCGCGGTGATCGAGGAGCAGAGCACGACGAAGTCCAGCGGCAGGTCGCCGAAGACCCGGGCCAGCGCCAGGGTGCCGGCCAGCTTCGGGGCCAGCACGCGCTGCGCCTCGTCGCGGTCCTTCACCTCGGCCATGCCGCCGCCGGGCAGACCCGCGGCGTGCACGATGCCGTCCAGCCCGCCGAACCGGCGCTCCGCCTCGTCGCGGACCCGGCGCAGGTCGTCGGTGTCGGTGACGTCGGCGGCGAGCACCAGCACCTCGGCGCCCGCGGCCTCCATCCGGCGGATCGCCGCGATGGCCCGTCCGGCCCGGTCGGCGCCGCCGTGCACCGCCAGGTGCGCGTCCCACTCGTCCCGTTCGGGCAGCCCGGAGCGGGCCAGCAGCACCAGCTTGGCGCGGGCCCGGCGGGCGAAGTCCTCGGCGAGGGTGACGCCGATGCCGCCGAGGCCGCCGGTGATCAGGTAGCGGCCCTCCTCGCGCAGCACGCCCGGCTCGTCCTCGGCGGCCACTGTGACCTGCTCGTAGCCGGCCAGCCAGCGGCGGTCGCCGCGCAGCGCCACCTCCGGGTGCTCGGCGTCGACCGGGCTGCGCAGCTCGGCCACCAGGGCGGCGACGCCGCGCGCGGCCGGGTCGGTGTCGAGCAGCCGCACGGTCAGGCCGGGCAGCTCGGCCGGGAGCACCCGGGCCAGGCCGGCCAGCGTGGCGTGCTCCGGGCGGGTCAGGTCGTCGCCGCGGACGTCGCCGATGCCGGCGGTGACCAGGTCCAGGCGGACGCCCGCCTCGTCGGCCGTCACACCGGCGCCGGCCAGGGCCTGCACCAGGTGCAGCGCGCCGAGGAAGCCGCGCTCCTGCGCCGCCCAGGCGGCCGCCGCGTCGGTGCCGGCCGGGTCACCGTCGAGCGCGAACGCGTGCACGATCCGCCGGGGCAGGTCGGCGCCGAGCGCGGCGACCAGTTCCTCGGCGTCGGCGCGTACGCCGGGGCGCAGCCGGAAGCCGTTGGCGGTGGCGGTGAACGCCTCGCCGGCGCGTACCTCGACCGGGTCGTCGCCGGCGGCGCGCAACGCGGCCACGAGCGCGTCGCCGCGCGGACCGTCGGCCAGCACCAGGCAGCGGCCCAGCGGCTCGGCCGTGCGGGCCGGCGCGGCCTGCCGCCACACCGGCACCGCGAACCACTCCGGCAGCGGGCGCGGGCCGGTCTCGACGGGCGCCGCCGCCGGCTCCTGCTCCGGGTCCGGGTCGATCCAGTAGCGGCGCCGCTCGAACGGGTACGTGGGCAGCGGCACCCGCCGCGCGTGCGGGTCGGCCGGGACGCTCACCGGCACCCCGGCGCACCACAGCGCGCCGGCCGTGCCGAGCAGCGCCGCCAGGTCACCGGTCGGCTCGCCCGGGCCGGGCAGGCTGCCCAGCGGGGTCAGCGCGCGCTGCGCCTCAGCGGCCTTGGCGACCTGCATCCGGGCCAGGTTGGCCAGCTGCCGACCCGGGCCGCACTCGACGAGCGCCCAGGTGCCCTCGGCGAGCAGCGTCGCCACGCACGCGCCGAAGCGGACCGGGCGGCGCAGGTGCGCGGCCCAGTACGCCGGGTCGGTGGCCTGCGCCTCGGTGATCCAGGTGCCCGTCACGTTCGAGACGAACGGCACCGCCGGGGCGCGCAGCGGCACGGTGGCCATCAGCGCGGTGAACTCGTCCAGGATCGGGTCCATCATCGGCGAGTGGAACGCGTGCGAGGTGCGCAGCACCTTCGACTTGTTCTTGCCGCCGAGGCTCGCCGCGAACTCCTCCACGAGCGCCGTCTCACCGGCGACCACGCAGGTGCCGGGGCCGTTGACCGTCGCCACCGACAGGCCCTCGGGCAGCTTGCCGGTCACCTCCGACTCGTCGAGCGTGACCGCCAGCATCGAACCGGCGGGCAGGGAGTGCATGAGCCGGCCCCGGGCGGCCACCACGCGCAGCGCGTCGGCGAGGTCGAGCACCCCGGCGACCGTCGCGGCCACGTACTCGCCGATGGAGTGGCCGATCATCGCGGCCGGGGTGACCCCGGCGGCCCGCCAGGCGGCGGCGAGGGCGTACTCGACGGTGAACAGGGCGGGCTGGGTGTAGCGGGTCTGCGTGAGCTTGTCCGCCGCCTCCGGGTCGCGGCCCAGGATCAGGTCGCGGATGTCCAGGCCCAGCTCGGGACGGAGCAGCTCGGCGCACTCGTCGACGGCGGCGGCGTACGCGGTGTCCTGCGCGTACAGCTCGGCGCCCATCCCGGCGTACTGCGAGCCCTGACCGCTGAACAGGAACGCCACCCGGGGCGCGGCGCCCTCGGCGGCACCCCGGTGGCCCTTGCGCCGCTCGCGCAGCGCGGCGGCCGCGGACGCCGGGTCACCGGCGACGACGGCGGCGCGGTGGGCGTACACCTGGCGGCCGACGCGCAGCGTGTGCGCCACGTCGGTGAGCGCCACGTCGCTGCCGCTCTCCAGGTGGTCGGCGAGCCGCCGCACGGCGGTGTCCAGCGCGGTCGGGGTCTTCGCCGACACCTGGAGCAGCTGCGCCGGGCGGGCCGGCGGCTCGGGCCGGCCGGCGGCCGGGGCCTCCTCCAGCACCACGTGCGCGTTGGTGCCGCCGATGCCGAAGGAGCTGACGCCGGCGCGGCGCGGTCCGCCGTCGGTGTCCCACTTGGTCAGCGTGTTCGCCACGTAGAACGGGGTGTCGGCGAAGTCGATGGCCGGGTTCGGCGACTCGTAGTTGATGGTCGGCGGGATCAGCCCGTGTTCCATCGCCAGCACCGTCTTGATCACGCTGACGATGCCGGAGGGCTGGCTGAGGTGGCCGATGTTCGACTTCACCGAGCCGATGCCGCACCAGCCGCGCTCGTCGGTGTCCTTGGTGTAGACGGCGGACAGCGCGGCGACCTCGATCGGGTCGCCGAGCGCGGTGCCGGTGCCGTGCGCCTCGACGTAGCTGATGCTGCGCGGGTCGACGCCGGCCAGCTCGACGGCCTGGGCGACGGCCTCCATCTGCCCGTCGATGCTGGGGGCGGTGAAGCCGACCTTCCCGGCGCCGTCGTTGTTGATGGCGTTGCCGAGCACTACCGCGCGGATGGTGTCGCCGTCGGCGATCGCGTCGGAGAGCCGCTTGAGCAGCGTCACGCCGACGCCGCTGCCCCACACCGTGCCGTTCGCTCCGGCGTCGAACGGCCGGCACCGCCCGTCGGGCGAGGTGAAGCCGTCCATGCCGAGGTAGCCGACGTGCGGCAGCTCGATGTTGACGCCGCCGGCCAGGGCCATGTCGCACTCGCCGTTGCGCAGCGCCTCGCAGGCCAGGTGGAACGCGACGAGCGAGGTCGAGCAGGCGGTGTGCACGGTCATGCTGGGCCCGCGCAGGTCCAGCCGGTACGACACGTTCGTGGCCACGTAGTTCGGCGAGTTCCCGGTGGCCAGCGAGACCGCGCCGTGCGGGTTCCCGCCGACGCGCTTGTTGCGGTACACGTTGCGGTGCAGGTACGTGTTGCCGCCGGTGCCGGCGTACACGCCCACCGCGCCGTCGTAGCGGCCCGGGTCGTAGCCGGCGTTCTGCAGGGCGGTGTAGCAGGTCTCCAGGAACAGCCGGTGCTGCGGGTCGGTGATCTCGGCCTCGCGGGCGGTCATCCCGAACAGGCCGGCGTCGAACTCGTCGTAGCCGTCCACCAGCGGGGCACGGTTGACCCACCCCGGGTCGTCGACCTCCTGCGGCTGGGCGCCGCGGGCGAGCTGCTCCTCGCGGGTCAGTTCGGTCGTCGACTCCACGCCGTCGACCAGGTTGCGCCAGAACTCGTCGACGTCGGCCGCGCCGGGCAGGCGGGCGGCGAGCCCGACGATGGCGATGGGCTCGACGCCGTCGTCGGCGGGAATGTCGTTCTGCATGGGGGTTCCTTCATTCACAAGGGATCGCGTCACGGGTGAGGTCGGCGTGGTGGCGGGGTGCGGCGGGCGCGTCCCCGCCGGGCGGCGGCGCGCATCGCGGCGCGGGCCAGTTCCGGCCGGTCGGCGGCCCCGTCGAGGCTGGCGGCGAGCGCCCGCACGGTCGGGTGGCGGAACAGGTCGAGCATGGTGATCGAGCGGCCGGTGGCCTCGGTGAGGCGGGCGTGCACGGCGGCCAGGGCCATCGAGTGGCCGCCGATGTCGAAGAAGTTGTCGCTCACGCCGACCGCGTCGCGGCCGAGCACGTCCCGCCAGATCCCGGCGATCAGCTCCTCGGTCGCGGTGAGCGCGTCCGACCCGGCGGGCAGCGGCGCGCGGGCCGGTTCGGCGGTGGCGACGCTCATCGCGCCGAGCGCCGCGACCCGTACCGCCGGGCGGGGCAGCTCGGGCGCGACCTCGGCGGCCGGGGCGTCCGGGTCGGCGGCGAGCGCGCCGACCAGGGCGGCCAGGTCGGTCAGGAGCGCTTCGATCCGGTCGCCGGTGAACAGGTCCGGGTTGTGCACCACCTCGACGCCGGCCCGCCCGTCGCGCTCCACCACGTAGACGGTCAGGTCGAACGGCGACCCGGGCTTGGGCACCGGCACCGGCTCGACGGCCAGGCCGGTCAGCGTCAGCCGGGGCGCGACGAAGTTGAGCACGTTGAACAGCACCTGCACCAGCGGGGCGCGGGAGGTGTCCCGGCCCACGCCGAGCGCCTCGACGATGCGTTCCAGTGGCGCGCCCGGGTGGGCGGTGACCTCGTGCAGCTCGGCGGCGGCCCGGCCGACCTGCTCGGCGAAGCTCGCGCCGCCGGAGCGGACCCGCACCGGCACGGTGTCGATGAAGAACCCGATCACCTCGTCGAACGCGGCCAGCCGCCGGTCCGCGACGATCGCGCCGAGCACGTGCTCGTCGTCGCCGGTGACCCGCCGCAGCAGCTCGCCGAACGCGGCCAGCAGCACCGCCGCGACAGTCGTGCCGCGCCGGCCGGCCAGGTCGCGTACGGCCCGGTCGGCGGTCTCGTCCAGCCGCACCGCGGCCTCCGCGCCGGCGTACGTCTGCACGGCCGGGCGGGGACGGTCGCGGGGCAGGTCCAGCACCGTGGGCGCACCGGCCAGGTGCGCGGCCCACCAGGCCAGGTCCGTCTCGCCCCGGCGCCGGTCCCGGTCGGCGCGCCACACCGCGTAGTCGGCGTACGTGGCGGGCAGCGGCGGGCGGCCCGGCACGGACCGGCCGAGTGCGCGGGCGTACGCGAGCGCCAGCTCGTCGTAGAGCAGCGCCTCCGACCAGCCGTCGAAGACCGCGTGGTGCACAGTCACCGCGAGCACGTGCTCCTCGGCGGCGAGCCGGTACACGGCCACCTGCCAGGGCGGCCCGGTGGCCAGGTCGAACGCGTGCCCGGCGCCGGCCGCGAGCATGCCGGCCAGTTCGGCGTCCGGGTCGGCGGCGCCGGTCAGGTCGACCACCGGCACCGCCACGTCGGTGGGTTCCTCGCGGACCGCGTACGGCACGCCGCCGTTCTGCGGTATGCGCCAGCGCAGCACGTCGTGCCGTTCCGCGACGGCCCGCAGCGCGGCACCGAGCGCGGTGACGTCCAGCGGCCCGCGCAGCCGGTGCGCGACGGCGATGTTGTACGGCGCGCTGGACGGGGCGAGCTGGTCCATGAACCACAGCCGCCGCTGCGGCGGGGACAGCGTCGGCGGGTTGCCGGTGGTGAGCCCGTCGGCGTCGGCGGGGTCGGCGGCGCGGACCCGGTCCACGAGCGCGGCGAACGTGCGGTCGGCGAACAGCACCCGGGTGTCGACCTGCCGGCCCAGCTCGGCGCGCAGCGCGGCGACCAGCCGCATCGCGGCGATGGAGTTGCCGCCGGCGGCGAGGAAGTCGCTGTCCGGGGCGGGCGCGGCGCCGAGCAGCCGGGTCCAGACGCGCCGGACCGCCGCCGTCACCGGGTCGTCGTCGCCGGGCGCGTCGGCGACGGCGGCCGGGGCGGTCGCGGCCAGCTCGCGCAGCGCCGGCCGGTCCAGCTTGCCGGTGGTCGCGCTGACCGGCAGCGCGTCCAGCCGCACCGTCCGGGCCGGCAGCATCGCGGTGGTCAGCCGCGTCGCCGCGTACGCCCGCAGCTCGTCGTCGTCCGGCGCGCCGGCCGGGGTGAGGAACGCGACCAGCTCGGCGCCGGCCGGGCCGGGCACCGCCTCCACCGCGACGCGCTCGACGCCGGGGCAGGCGGCCAGCACCGCCTCGATCTCGCCCAGCTCGATGCGCTGGCCGCGCACCTTCACCTGCCGGTCGGCGCGGCCGAGGTAGACGATCCGGCCGTCCGGGCCCTGCCGGACCAGGTCACCGGTGCGGTAGAGCCGCTCGCCGGGTGCCTCGCCGAACGGGTCGGGCACGAACCGCTCGGCGGTCAGGCCGGGCCGGTTCAGGTAGCCGTCGGCCAGGCCGGGCCCGCCGATCAGCAGCTCGCCGGTCTCCCCCGCCGGCACCGGACACAGGTCGGCGTCGACCACGTACGCCCGGTGGTTGGGCAGCGGCCGGCCGATCGGCATCGGGTCGGTGTCGACCGGGGTGAGGTCGCAGGTGACCGCCAGCACGGTGGTCTCGGTCGGGCCGTAGCCGTTGAGGAACCGGCGGCCCGGCGCCCAGCGGGCGACCAGTTCGGCCGGGACCGCCTCGCCGCCGCAGAGCAGCACCCGCCACGACGGGAACCCGGCCGGGTCCAGCAGCGACAGCACGGCCGGGGTGATGAAGCCCCAGGTGACCTCGTGTTCGGCGACGAACCGGGCCAGCCGTACCGGGTCGGCCCGGTCGTCGGCGCCGAGCAGCTGCACCGCGCCGCCGAGCGTGAGCGGCACGAACAGGTCCATGGTGGCCGCGTCGAAGCCGAGCGAGGCGATGCCGAGGCTGCGCACCGAGGCGTCGGCGCCGGTCAGCGCGCTCACTCCGGTGACGAACTCGACCGCGTTGCGGTGGGTGGTCAGCACGCCCTTCGGGCGGCCGGTGGAGCCGGAGGTGAACAGCACGTACGCCGGATCGCCGGGTCGGGCGGGGCAGGGTGCGAGCGGGGCCGGGCCGGGCAGGCCGAGCGCCGTCACGCCGGGCTCGTCGCCGAACTCGGCCGCCGCCGCGTCGCCGACCACCACGCGGACGCCCGCGTCGCGGGCGATCCCGCGCAGCCGGGCCCGGGGGCCGCCCGGCTCCAGCGGCACGTACGCGGCGCCGGCGAGCAGCACGCCGACGACTGTGACCACCAGGTCGGGGGTGCGCGCGCCGCACACGCCGGCCCGGTCGCCCGGGCCGACGCCGTGCTCACGCAGCGCGGCGGCCACCCCGGCGGCCCGGTTGACGAGCTGCCGGTAGGTGAGCCGGGTGTCCCACTGGCGCACCGCCACCGCGTCCGGGGTGCGGGCCGCCTGCGCGGTGATCAGGTCGGCCAGGGTGGCGTCCGGCCACGGCAGGTCCGGGCCGTGGACGGCGCTGACGGTCAGGGTGTCGGTCACCGGAGTGCTCCAAGGTGCTCGGCCGGGTCGGTGATCTGGAGGCGCAGTTCGCTGACGTAACCGCGGCCCCGGGCGTCGGGCACCCACGCCTCGGTGGGTGCGGGCAGCAGTTCGGAGACCACCACCGGCACGTCCGGGCCGGTGCGCAGCGCGGCGTCGACCATCGCGCACAGCGACTGCGCGTACAGCGGGCCGGTCAGGTCCACGTAGCAGGGTTTGATCTCGGTGCCGACCTTGACGAACACCCGCTCGGGCAGGCCGGTCCCGGCGCGCCAGCGGCGTACCGCCAGGTAGCGGGCGGTCTCGTCGGCGTGGCCGCCCAGCCCGCACGCCCCGGCCGTGGTGCGCCAGGTACGCCGGGCCACGACCAGCCGGTCGATGGTGATGCGGGGGGTGTACGCGGCGGCGCCGAGCAGCTTGAACGCGTCGAGCAGCAGCGAGCCGAGCAGCGTGGCGAAGACCTCCATCAGCGGCCAGCGGGCGCCGTCGGGGAAGACCGCGGTGAGCTGGTCACCGGTGCGCTCGACCAGCACTGCGGTGGCCGGGACCAGGCGGTCCACGTCGGCGCCGTGCGCGGTGTCGATGCCGAGCTGGCGGTCCGCCGGGCCGGTCAGCGCGTACGTGGTGCGGGTGGTGCGGCGGGGGAAGCTGTCCGGCCAGAGCACCCGCAGCCGGACCGGACCCAGGTCGGCGTCGAGGTCGGCGCGCAGCGCGGCCGGGTCCGGGTGGAACGGGCTGAGCACCGCGCTGTCGAAGGCGACCGAGGCGGGGTGCAGCTCGCCGAGCACCAGCAGGAAGTCGCCGCGCTCGACAGCCTCCGGCGAGGCGGCGCTGAGCTGCACGTCGGGGTTGTGCAGCCGGGCCGACGGCCAGCCGGGCCGCGTCGCCGGGAACAGTTCCCGGGCCCGCTCGGTCAGGTCCGCGGCGCGTAGCCGCAGCTCCGCCTGCCCCTCGGGCAGGTCGGCCAGGCCGAACAGCTCGGCCCAGCGCGCGGTGAGCGTGGCGCCGGCCCGGCCGATCGGGCCGTCCGGGGCGACGAGCGTGCCCTGGGCCAGCAGCCACAGGTCGGCGAGCCGCACCGGGCCGTCGGCGGCCAGTTCCTCGTGCAGTTCGGTGAAGAGTTCGCCGCAGCGGGCGGCCACCTCGCCGGTGAACCAGCGGGCGGTACGCAGCACCACCGCCATCGGCTCGGCGAGCGCGTCGATGACCGCCGACCCGATCCGGAACTCCAGGTCGCGGGCGGTCTCCTCGTAGCAGACGGTGCGGGCGGCGTACATCTGCCCGCTGTGCCGGGTGGCCGGGCGCCCGGTGACGGCGGTGAACCCGGCGTTGAGCGCGGCGAGCGCGGCGCCGAGCCGGTCCGGGTCGCCAGCCGCGGCGGCCACCTCGTCGCGGGCGGCGCGCAGCCGGCCGAACTCGGCCGCCGTGGCGGCGCGGACCGGCTCGTCGCCGATCGCGGCGATCCGCGCTTCGAGCACCCGCTCGGCGTCCGGCGCGATCGGCAGGTTCGCGCCCCAGCTGAGCCGGCCGCGCTCGACCCAGCGGTCGAGCAGCAGGTAGACGTCGTCGGCGCCGTGTACCTCGCCGGCGTCGCACAGCCGCTGCGCCAGTTCCACAGCGGGCGTCCGCCCGTCGCAGGCGCCGAGCACCAGCGCTTCGACCGGGGTCAGCGCGATCGGCGGGTGCAGCGGCCAGCGCAGTTCCCGCCCGGCGACGGTCAGGTGCGGCTGCAGGGCGGGCGCCCACCAGCGCCGCACCGCGAGGTCGTCGGCGAGCCGGTCGGCGTACGCGATGAGCGCCCACGCCTCGAAGTACACCCGCCGCCGGTGCACCAGCGCGTCGCCGGGCACGGTGTGCACCCCGCGGAGGGAGGTCTCGAACGTGCCCCAGCAGACCGGGCCGAAGAAGCCGATGGTCTCGGCCTTGCCGCAGTAGCGCTGCCAGTAGCGCAGCAGGCTCAGCTCGCGCTTGCGGCGGCGCACGTTGCGGACCTGCGGGTCGGTGCGCAGCAGCCCGTCCAGCGCGATCAGCATGTCCGGGTTCTGCCAGGTGACCGCCTCGCGCAGCAGCGGGTCGGCGGCCAGCTCACCGGCTACCGCGGAGGACTCGGCGAACGCCTCGGCCAGCGCCTTGCCGAACACCTCGGCGCCGGTGTCGCCGGCGAGCAGCGCGTCCGCGGCGGCGGCGCAGTCCGGCGCGGCGAACCGGTCCAGCCCGGCGGCCGGGAACCCGGCGGTACGCAGCACCACGTCCCGCCACACCGACCAGCCGGTGTCGCCCAGGGGCAGCAGGTGGCTCACCGGTGGTCCTCCCGCCCGGCGTCGGTGATGTGCAGGCGCAGCTCGCTGAAGTAGCGGCGGCCCGCCCCGTCGGGCACCCACGCCTGCTCCGGTGCGGGCAGCATCTCGCTGACCGTGAACGACACGTCGTCGCCGCCGTCGACCCGGGCGGCGCGCACCATCGCGCACAGCGTGGTGGCGAACGCCGGCGCGGACAGGTCCACGAAGCACGGCTTGGTCTCGGTGCCGAACTTGACGTACACCTGCTCGGGCAGGCCGAGGCGGCGCCGCCAGTCCCGGACGGCGAGGAAGCGGTCCCGCTCGCCGTTGGGCACGGCGAGGCCGCTCTCGCCCACTGTGGTCCGCCACGTCTGCCGGGCCAGCACCAGCCGGTCCACGGTGATCCGGGGCGTGTACGGCGCGGCGGCGACCAGCTTGAACCCGTCCACGGCGTGCGCGCTGAGCGGCTCGGCGAAGATCTCGACGAGCGGCCAGCGCTGACCGTCCGAGGCGGTGGCGACCAGTTCGCCGTCCACCTCGTCGACGACGAGGTCGACGGTGGGCAGCACGCGGGCCGGGTCGGCGCCCGGCGCGTCGAGGAACGCCAGGTGCCGGTCGGCCGGGCCGGTCAGCGACTCGGCGGTACGGCTGGTCCGCCGCGGCCAGTCGGCCGGGAACAGCAGCCGGACCCGCCGCTGCCCCATGTCCACCGCGAGCGCGTCGCGCAGCCGCTCCACGTCCGGGTGCGACGGAGTGAACACCGCGCAGTCGAACGACGACCAGGCGGCGTGCAGCTCGCCGAGCACCACCGTGTAGTCGCCGCGCCGCAGCGCTTCCGCGTCGGTGGCGCAGATCTGCAGGTCGGGGCTGTGCATGGCGGCGTTCGACCACTCGGGCCCCTCGCCGGGGAACACCGCGTCGATCCGGCCGGCGAGGTCGGCCGCGCGCAGCCGCACGTCGGTGGTGCCGGCGGGCAGCGTGTCCAGGCCGAACAACCCGGCCCAACGGGCCGCGAAGTCCGCCGCCACCGCGTCGACCGGCCGCTCCCCGTCGCCCCAGAACATGCCCTGGGCCAGGAACCACAGGTCGGCCAGCGGCACCGGGGCACCGGACTCGGCGCGCAGCTCCTCGTACAGGCCGCGCAGCACGTCGAGGTAGGCGCGGGCGAGCGCGTTGGCCAGCCAGCGGGCGGCACGCAGCAGCACGTCCAGCGGGGCGGCCAGTTCGGACAGCAGCGGCGCGCCGAACACCACGTCGAGGTCGCGGGCGCTGTCCTCGTAGCAGACCGTGCGGCCGGCGTACATCTGCCCGGCCCGGCGTACCGCGGGCACGCCGGTCAGCTCGGTGAACGTGGCGTCGAGCGCGTCCAGGGCGGTCCGCAGCCGGTCCGCGTCACCGGCCGCCGCGGCAACCGCGTCGCGGGCGGCGCGCAGCCGGTCGAACCCGGCGCGCGCGGCGGCGCGGGCCGGCTCGTCGCCGATCGCGTCGATCCGGTCGGCCAGTACCCGCTCGGCGTCCGGGCTCACCGGCAGGGCCGCGTCCCAGGTGATCAGTTCCCGCTCGACCAGCCGGTCGAGCAGCGCGTAGCCGTCCTCCGGGCGGCGCAGCCCGATCGCCGGGTCGGCGACCAGGTCGGCGGCGCCGCGCCGGCCGTCGGCCGCGCGCAGCAGGGCGGCCTCCACCGGGGTCAGCGTCAGCGGCGGCCGGCCGGGCCGCAGCACGTCGCGGTCCCGGACCGCCAGGTGGGCCCGCAGCATCGGCGGCCACCACCGGCGTACGGCCAGGTCCGCGCCGAGCCGTTCGGCGTACGCGGACAGCGCCCACGACTCGAACCACACCCAGCGCCGCCGGGTCAGGCTGTCGCCGGGGTTGACCCGGGCAACCTCCGGCTGCGCGGGATCGACAGTGACCCAGCAGCTGGGGCCGAAGAAGCCGACGGTCTCGTTCTTGCCGCAGTAGCGCTGCCAGTACTTCAGCAGCGCCCGTTCCCGGTCGCGTCGGCGCACGTTGCGGGCCGCGTCGGCGCCGCCGCGCACCAGCCCGTCGAACGCCACCAGCGCGCCCCGGTTCTGCCAGGTGACCGCCTCGCGCAGCAGCGGATCGGCGGCCAGCTCGCTGAACCGCTGCGCGCCGGCACGCAGCGCCTCCTCGAACTCCTTTGTGAACCGGTCCTCATCCGCGCCGGTGGTCAGCAGCTCGTCGGCCGCGGCGGCGGCCCGGGGCGCGGCGAACAGCTCCAGCCCGTCGGCCGGGAAGCCGGTGGTCCGCAGCACCGCGTCGCGCCACACCGACCAGCCGGTGTCGCCGAGCGGAACCCGGTGCGCGGCGCCGGCGGTCCCGCGGCCGGCGGCGCGCACCGGGTCCGGACCCGCGTCCGGCGTGCCGGGGCGGGTGTCGGTGGGCGCGGCGGTCAGGTCGGCCCGGATCAGCGCGGCCAGCTCGGTCAGCCGGTCGTGCAGGAAGAAGTGCCCGCCGTCCAGCTCGTGCAGGGTGAACCCGGCAGCGGTGTGCTCGGCCCAGGCGGCGCTCTGCTCCCGGCTGACCGCCCGGTCGGTGCGGCCGGCGAACACGACGATCGGCACCGGCAGCGGCTCGCCGGGGACGTGGCGGTAGTCGTCGACCCGGCCGAAGTCGGCGCGTAGCAGCGGCAGCAGCAGCTCCACCAGCTCCGGGTGGTCGAGCAGCTCGGCGGGCAGGCCGCCGCCCTCGCCGAGGCGGCGCAGCAGCTCGTCGTCGCCGGCCCGGGACAGCCCGTCGAACGGGCCGGGCGTGGCGACGTGCGGGGCGCGGGCGCCGCCGACGTAGAGCCGCAGCGGCAGCGGGCGGCCGGTACGGCGCAGCTCGCGGACCACGTCGAAGCCGAGCCGTCCGCCCATCGAGTGGCCGTAGATCGCGTACGGGCGGTCGGCGCGGGAGGCGATGGCGTCGGCGACCTCGGCGACGCTGAAGCGCGGGTCCTCGGTGATCCGGTTCTCCCGGCCGGGCAGTTGCACCGGCACCACGTCGACGCTCGCACCGAACTCGGCCGCCCAGCGCCGGAACGCGCTGGCGCCCGCTCCGGCGTAGGGCAGGCAGAACAACCGCACCGGCGCCTCGGGTCGGCTTCCGGCGGAGACGAACCAGTTCACCGCGGACCTTTCTGCACGGGGTCGATCCAGTGCCGGCGGCGCTGGAACGGGTAGGTGGGCAGTCCGGTGCGCCGGACCGTGCCCTCGGGGTGCAGCGCGTGCCAGTCGACGTCGCGCCCGGCGACCCACTCGGCTGCCGTCTCGCGCAGCGGGCCGCCGTCACCGGCGATGCGGGCGCCGGTGTCCAGCAGCACGTCCAGCGCGGTCAGCGCGGCCGGCAGGTCGGCGGCGATCACCGCCGCGCGGTGGGCGAACGCCCGCCGGCCCAGCGCCAGCGTGGCGGCCACGTCGGACAGTGCCGGGGCGACCCCGGCCAGGTGGCCGCGCAGGCGGGCGAGCGCGGCCCGCAGCGCCGCCGGGGTACGCGCGGAGACCGGCAGCAGCCACGGTCCCTCGCCGGGCGGGTCGGCCGGTTCGGCGGGCGGCGGCTGTTCCACCACGACGTGCGCGTTGGTGCCGCCCAGGCCGAACGCGCTGACCCCGGCGACCCGGCGCGCGTCGTCCGGCCAGTCCCGCGCCTTGGTGGGCACGTAGAACGGCCCGGCGGCCAGGTCGATCTCCGGGTGCGGGCGGGTGAAGTGCAGGTTCGGCGGGATCACCCCGTGCCGGACGGCGAGCACCGTCTTGATCAGCCCGGCGATGCCGGCCGCGGCGTCGAGGTGACCGATGTTCGTCTTCACCGAGCCGAGCGCTGTGGACTCGGCGGGCGCGGTGCCCGCGTACACCTCGTGCAGCGCGGCGACCTCGATGGCGTCGCCCAGTGGCGTACCGCTGCCGTGGCCCTCGACGAAGCGGACCTCGCCGGGCGCGACCTCGGCGGTGGCGAGCGCGCCCGCGACGGCGGCTGCCTGTCCGGCCGGGCCGGGCACCGCGAAGCCGGCCCGGTCCGGGCCGTCGTTGGTGACCGCCCAGCCGGGCAGGATCGCGTAGATGCGGTCGCCGTCGGCCTGCGCGTCGGCGAGCCGGCGCAACGCCACCACGCCCGCGCCGGAGCCGAACCCGGAACCGGCGGCGCCCTCGTCGTAGGCGCGGCACCGGCCGTCGGGCGAGGCGAGCCCGCCCGGCGTGGCGCGGTGCCGGGGCCACATCACCGTGGAACCGCCGGCCAGCGCCAGGTCGCACTGGTAGTCGGCGAGGCTCTGCGCGGCCACGCACACCGCGACGAGCGAGCTGGAACAGGCGCTCTGCACGGCCATCGCCGGGCCGGTCAGGCCGAGCCGGTAGGCCACCTGACCGGGCAGGTGGTCGGTGAACTGGCGGCCGACGAGCCGGGCCTCCCAGTCGTCCGGGTCGACGTCGCCGACCACCGCCGGGTTGTCCATGAGGTGGAACAGGAAGTAGCGGTTGGCCGAGGTGGCGGCGTAGACGCCGACCAGCCCGGGGAAGCGCTCCGGGTCGTGCCCGGCGTCCTCCAGCGCCTCCCAGGCGGTCTCCAGGAACAGCCGGTGCTGCGGGTCGGTACGGGCGGCCTCGTCGGCGGCGAAGCCGAAGAACTCGGCGTCGAAGTCGGCCACCCCGTCGAGCCGGCCGGCGGCGCGGACGTGCCGGGGGTCGGCGCGCAGGCCGGGGCCGACGCCGAGCGCGGCCAGCTCCTCGTCGGTGTGGTCGTGCACCGAGTCGACGCCGGTGCACAGGTTCCACCAGAACGTCGCCACGTCGGGCGCGCCGGGGAAGCGCCCGGCGACGCCGACCACGGCGATCTCGTCGCCGGTGTACTCGCGGGCGGCGCGCACCGGCGCGGCGGGCGCGGGCAGCACCGGGGCGCGGACCGCCTCGGGCGGGGCGTCCAGCAGCGCCGCCTGGGCGGCGACGGTCGGGTGGTCGAACAGGCGCAGCATCGGCAGGCGTACGCCGAACCGCTCGGCGAGGCGCTGCTGCACCTGGCCCAGCAGCAGCGACTGCCCGCCGACGTCGAAGAAGCTGGCGGTGCGGGCGACCGCGTCGCGGCCGAGCACCGCGCACCAGATGTCGTGCACGGCGCGTTCGGTGTCGGTGGCCGGTGCCTCCTCGGCCGGCACCTCGGTCACCGGGCCGGGCAACGCCCGCTCGTCGACCTTGCCGGTGACGGTGAGGGGGAACTCGTCGACCACCACCACCGCTCGGGGCACGGCGTAGTCGGGCAGCGCGGCGGTCAGCGCCGCGCGCAGCGCCACCGGGTCCGGGCGGGCACCGGCCGGCCGGGCGTACGCGAGCAGTTCGCCGTCGCGCACGACGGCGCGGACGCCCGCGACGCCGGGCTGGGCGGACAGCACGGCTTCGATCTCGGTCAGCTCGACCCGGTGGCCGCGCACCTTGACCTGCCGGTCGAGCCGGCCGAGGCAGACCAGTTCCCCGCCGGGCAGCAGCCGGCCCAGGTCACCGGTGCGGTACGACCGCAGCCCGTCGGCGTTGACGCCGAACCGGTCGCTGTCCTGGTTGAGGTAGCCGGGGGCGAGGTGGCGGCTGCGGACCACGATCTCGCCGGTGTCCGGGGCGAGGTCCAGGCGGTAACCGGGGAACGCGACGCCCACCGGCAGCGGCCCGCGGGCGTCCGGGTCCACCTCGGACAGCGGCTGCACGTGCCGGGCGGCGAACGTCATCTCGGTCGCGCCGTAGCCGTTCACGAGCACGCACTCGGGGGCGAACCGGTCCCGGCCGCGGGCCGCGTCGGCCCAGGTGGCCTGCTCGCCGCCGAGCAGCACCGCCCGCACCGTGGGCAGCCGGCGCGCGCCGAGCGTGTCGAGCAGGAAGCGGTAGACGGTGGGCGTGCAGTGCAGCACCGTGGCGCGGTGCCGGTCGAGCTGCTCGACGGCGTACGCGAGCCCCTGACGGCGCAGGTCGACCGGGACGACGGCGGCGCCGGTGAGCAGCGCCGGGTAGAGGTCGGGGATGGCGGCGTCGAAGCTGAACGACGCGAGCAGGCTGAGCCGGTCGTCGGGCCCGACACCGAGCGCGGCGATCTGGTTGTCGACGACGTGGGCCAGGTTGCGGTGGGTCTGCCCGACCGCCTTGGGCACGCCGGTGGAGCCGGAGGTGAACAGCACGTACGCGAGCGCGTCCGGGTCGGCCGCGACCGGGTGCAGCGGCGCCGGCGGCACCTCGTCCAGCGGGACGACCGGCCGCTCGCCGGCCAGTGTGGACGCCAGGTCGCGGTGCTCGGCGGCGCAGGCCACTGCGGTGACGCCGGCGGCGTCGACCATGTGGCGCAGCCGGGCGACCGGGAAGCCCGGATCCAGCGGCACGTACGCGCATCCGGTCGCGAGGGCGCCGAGCATCGCCGCCACGGTCGGTGCACCGTGTGCGGTGAGCAGCGCGATCCGGTCTCCGGCGCGCAGGCCCGCGGCGGCGAACACGGCAGCGTGCCCGCCGGCCGCCCCGGCCAGCTCGGTGTAGGTGACCTCGTGGGTCTCACCGAGAAGTGCCGGACGTCCGCCGTGTACCGCCGTGATCGCGCCGAAACGATTGATGATCATCGTCTCTGCCATGTCAGGATGCGGGTCGCGCTCCACAGAGGGCAGGCAGGCAGCAATCGACGAATGTGATCATTGATCCCCCCCAGGACTTCACATTGGAAGCAGAATATGGCTCGATTCCTGCGCCGGAAGAGCGGCGACGAGGCTCGAGCCGAAGAGGGGACGGCACCTTGGAACCTCGGACGGAGGAATTCGTCCGATCATCCCTCTAGCGCGTAGACGATTTACAGCGTAGGTGACCGGCGACAAGTTATTTTACGGTGAAAATACTTCCAGGCCGTGGAATCTTCGCCGCAGACGGCCTCGGTGCCGCAGCTCGACCCGGGTCGCGGGGAGCCTGCTCAGACATCGTACGGCGGTCGCGGGATGGGGTCCACCATGGCGTCGAAGCCCTTCGGGAGCTGCGCGACGAGGTCGTGGAACTCCCCCACCGTCACCGTGTCACGCAGGGTGGCGAGCACCGCGACGGCACCCACCTCGGCGACCGCCGGGTCCACCGCCGCGCGTTCGGCCACCCGGTACAGGAAGTCGACAGCGCCACCCGTGGTGGCGGTGCCGGCGGGCTCCAGATAGCCGCCCACGTCGTCCGGCAGCTGCGCGGCCAGGTCCGTCGCCTCGTCCGCGGTGATCCGGTTGGCGAGGGTCTGCAACACGGCACGGGACACCGTCGCGGCCTCGTCGGCGGGCAACTCGGCCCGCCGCGCCACCGCCTCGACGAACAGGGGGAACCGCATCCCACCCCTCCCCTCGCCGGCGGCGGGCACCACGCCCACCCCGCTCGGCCCCGGCGGGTACCCGCCGGGGCCGAGGCCAAACGCCCCCGGCCACGACGAGCGGCGGCAGTACCACGAACCGGGGGTAGCATCCGCCCATGGCCCCCGTCACCACCCACCCCGGTGCCTGCCCGCTGGACTGCCCGGACACCTGCGTCTGGCAGCTCACGGTGGAGGACGGCCGGGCCGTCGCGCTGCGCGGCGACCGCGACCACCCGTTCACCAGGGGCGCGCTCTGCGGCAAGGTGAACCGCTACCTGGACGCGGTGAACGGGCCGGACCGGCTCACCACGCCCTGGGTCCGCACCGGCCCGAAGGGCGCCGGCCGGGTCGCGTACCGGCCGGCGAGCTGGGACGAGGCAGTCGAGCGGGTGGCCGCCGGACTGCGTGCGAGCATCGAACTCCACGGCCCGGAGTCGGTGCTGCCCTACTACTTCGCCGGCACGATGGGCCTGGTCCAGGGCTGGACCATGGGGCCCCGGCTCTTCGCCCACCTGGGCGCGTCCCGGCTGGACACCACCATCTGCACGGCGGCGGCACGGGCGGCGCTGCGCTCGCTCTACGGTGCCTCGGTCGGCTTCGAACCGGAGTCGATCGTCGAGGCGAACCTGATCGTCCTCTGGGGCGCCAACCCGCTCGTCACCAACCTGCATCTGTGGCCGTTCGTGCAGCAGGCCCGCGAGCGCGGCGCGTACGTGGTGACGATCGACCCGCTGCGCACCGAGACGGCGGCCCGCAGCGACGAGCACGTCGCGCCGCTACCCGGCACCGACGCGGCGCTCGCGCTCGGGCTGATGCGGCACGTCCGCGACGCCGGGGCGGCCGACGAGGAGTGGCTGGCCGCGCACACCACCGGCTGGCCGGAACTGCGCGCCCGGCTCGACGACTGGCCGGTGGAACGCGCCGCCGCCGAGTGCGGCCTGCCCGCCGGGACGATCCGCCGCCTCGGCGACCGGATCGCCACCACCCGGCCGACAGCGGTACGGGTCGGGCTGGGCCTGCAACGCCACCACGGCGCCGGGCAGGCGATCCGGGCGATCTGCGCGTTGCCGCTGGTCACCGGCGACTTCCGGTACCCCGGCGGCGGTGCCCTGGTCACCACCAGCGGCCACCACCCGGTCGACAACGGCCCGGAGATCCGGCCGGCCGGCATGCCCGCCCCGCCGGCCCGGTCGCTGAACATGAGCCGGCTGGCCGCCGTGCTCACCGGGGAGGCCGACCCGCCCGTCACCTCACTCGTGGTGTTCGACGCCAACCCGGCGGCGACCGCCCCGGACCAGGCCCGGCTGCTGACCGGGCTCGGCCGCGCCGACCTGTTCACCGTGGTGCTGGAGCAGCGCTGGACCGACACCTGCGACTACGCCGACGTGGTGCTCCCGGCCACCATGCAGCCCGAGCACCTGGACCTCCAGACGTCCTACGGGCACCACTACACGACGCTGAACCTGCCGGTCACCCGCGCGCCGGGCGAGGCGCTGCCGAACACCGAGATCTTCCGGCGGATCGCCGCCGCGCTCGGGATCGACCACCCGGCGTTCTCCGACAGCGACGAGGACCTGGCCCGGCAGTTGCTGGCCGGCGCCCCGATCACGTACGAGGAACTGCGCGAGCGCACGTACGCCCGGCTCACCGGCGTGCCGGTGGGTTCCGCGCCGTACGCCCAGGGTGGTTTCCCCACAGCGGATGGGCGGGCCCGGCTGCACGATCCGGCGCTGGCCGCGCTCGGGGTGGACCCGCTGCCCGGGTACACGCCACCGGCCGAGGCGGCCGACCCGGAGCTGGCCCGCCGGTTCCCGCTGACGCTGCTCACCCCGGCCAACCGCTACCTGATGAACTCCACGTTCGCGTCGCTGCCGTGGCACACCCGCCGCGCCGGGCCGCCCCGGGTGCACCTGCACCCGGCCGACGCGGCGGAGCGCGGGCTCGCCGACGGCGACGCGGTACGCGTGCACAACGACAGGGGCGCGTTCCTCGCCGCGGTGGCGGTGGACGAGGCGGCCCGGCCCGGGCTGGCGTTCACGTACAAGGCGTACTGGGCGCGGCGCAGCCCGGGGCGGTCCACTGTCAACGCGGTCACCGGCGTCCGGGACACCGACCTGGGCGAGGCGCCCACGTTCCACGACTGCCGGGTGGAGGTCGAGCCGGTGCCGGCCGCCCTGCTGACCGCCGAGCCGCCCCTCGACGAGGTCGCGGAGCCCGTCGCGGCTGGGTGATTCGGGACCTCCGGCCCCCTGACCTGGTCTTTGCGCCCCTGCTCCGGCCCGTCGCCGCCGCCTAGCGTCGGAGGCGGACAACAGGGAGGTTCGCCATGCGTACGTGGCAGGTGCAGGACGTGATGACCAGGGACGTGGCGTCGGTACGGGAGGGCACGGAGTACCGGGAGATCGTCGACGTGCTGACCGACCGGCACGTCACGGCGGCACCGGTGGTGGACGAGACCCGCCGGGTGCTGGGCGTGGTGTCCGAGGCGGACCTGATGTACAAGGTGGAGTTCCTGGGACAGCCCCGGGAGCGGCGGATCCTGCCGGACCGGCACCGCCGCGAGGCGCGGGCGAAGGCCGGCGCGACGCTCGCCGCCGACCTGATGACCGCTCCCCCGGTCACCATCACCCCGGACGCCACGATCGTCGAGGCGGCCCGGCTGATGGACGCGCGTGGCGTGAAACGCCTGCCGGTGGTGAACGACCTCGGCCGGCTGGTCGGGATCGTCACCCGCGGCGACCTGCTCAAGGTGCACCTGCGCCCGGACGCCGGCGTCCGGCGGGACGTGGTCGAGGAGGTGCTGTGGCGCAGCCTCGGCGTCCGCGACGGCGTGGTGGACGTGACAGTGGACCGGGGCGTGGTGACGCTCACCGGCCAGGTGGAGCGCCGGTCCACCGCGCAGCTCGCGGTGCGGCTGGCCCGGCAGGTCAGCGGCGTGGTCGAGGTGGTCGACGCGCTCGGCTACGCGATCGACGATTCGCCGATGTCGGCGCTGCGCACCGGCGGCGGCACCCCGGCCGGCATCGCCTGAGCCCTGACGGCCCGGTGGGCGCCGGCATAACCGGCGCCCACCGCCGTCACTCCTGGGCGAGCGCGTCCAGCACCAGCGCGGCGGTCCAGCTGAACGCCGGTGAGCCGAGACCGGCGCCGGTGTCCGGGTGGAAATACTCGTGGCAGCCGGCCCGGTCGACCAGGTCGAGCAGCGACTCGCGCAGCCCGGCGGCCAGGTCGGCCCGGCGGTGGGTACGCAGCCCCTGCCAGAGCAACCACCCGGTGTTGATCCAGCTCGGGCCGCGCCAGTAGCGCAGCGGCTCGAAGTCCGGCGCGGTGCGGTCGTACGTGGGCAGCGGCCGGTCCATCCGGGCGGCCAGCCCGAAGCGCGGCGAGCACGCCTCGGCCAGCAGCGCCGACACCTGCGCGGCGGGCAGTTCGGGCAGCGCCAGCGGCATCAGCCCGAGCACGGTCCGGGCCGGCACGAGCCGGTCCGCGCGCACGTCGCGGGGACGGAACGTGCCGGCCACCGGATCCCAGAGGCGGCTGACGAGCGCCTCGGTGATCCGGGCGCCCCGGTCGCGGTGCGGTCCCGGGTCGGCGCCGATCACCGCGGCGATGCGCGCGAGGGCGTACTCGGAGACGCCGAGCGCGGCGTTGACCAGCGGGCACTCCACCAGGAACGGGTGCCGGCCGAGCAGTCCCTCGTCCCGGTAGCGGCCGGCCCGGTAGCTCTCCACCAGCGCGACGTAGCGCGCGTAGTCCAGGTCGGTGGGGCGCTGCGCCGCGTCGGCGTGCGCGGTGTCGTGCCGGCGGTACGCGCGCATCACCGCCTCGTCGGCGGGCACGCCGGCCAGTGGCGCGTCCCAGGCGGGGCTGTTGTCCAGCCCGGACTCCCACGGGTGCACGATCGACGCCAGCCCGCCGCCCCCGGCGTCGCGCCGACCGGTCAGGTAGCGCTGCTGCGCGACCAGCCTCGGATAGAGCCGCCGCAGCGCGGCCACCGACGCCTCGCCGGGCGCGCGGCGGTGCACCAGCCAGGCGGCCGGAGCGTGCACCGGCGGCTGGACGATCCCGGAGGTGGCTCGGGCCGGCGAGCCGTCGGCGCGGGCCGAGTCCCAGAACTGCGGCCCGGGAAAGTACGGCCCGGCGCGCGAGGCCGGGTTGAACACGATGTGCGGCACCCGCCCGTCGACCCACTGCGCGGCGAACAACGTGCGCAGTTCCCGCCAGGCCCGGTCCGGGCGGACGTGGGCCAGGCCGATCGCGATGAACGCCGAGTCCCAGCTCCACTGGTGCGGGTAGAGCGTGCGCGACGGGACGGTGTGGTCGTGTTCCCAGTTGGCGTCCAGGGTGGCCAGCGCGAGGCGGCGCAGCCGGGCGTGGCGGTCGGCGTCGGCGCGTACCCCGGTGGTCAGCGTCATGCGGCGGCCCGCCGGGGACGGGCCTGGGCCAGCGCTGTGGCGGCCTGGCGCAGCGCGGCGACCGGCTCGCCGCGCAGCCGGCACTCCAGCGCCAGCCAGCCGGTGTAGCCGATCGCGTCGAGCGTGGCCAGCAGCGCGCCCCAGTCCAGGTGCCCGGCGCCGGGCTGGTGCCGGTTGGAGTCGCTGACCTGGACGTGCCCGAGGTACGGCGCGGCGGCGCGCAGCGCGGCGTGCGGGTCGTCCTCCTCGATGTTCATGTGGTAGGTGTCGGCGGCGACCCGCAGCGCCGGTGACCCGACCGCGCGGCACAGCTCGACCGCCTGGTCGAGCCGGTTGACCATGTGGTCCTCGTACCGGTTGAGCGGTTCCAGGAACAGGGTGACCCCCTCGGCGCGGGCGTGCCCGGCCAGCTCGCCCAGGGCGTCGACGAGCACCCGCCGGTCGTCGTCGGCCGAGCGTGGCGGGTCGAACGGGGGCAGCCGGCGGGAGAACATGCCCCAGGCGGCAGGGGTCATCGCACCGACGCCGCCCAGTTCGGCGATCACCGAGAGCTGGGAGCGCAGGTTGTCCACCGCGTCGCGGGAGCGGCCCGGGTCGAAGTCGCCGATGAAGTGGTCCATCTCGACACAGACGGTCGGCACGACCACGCCGGCGGCGCGGGCGCGGCGCAGCTCCGGCAGCCGCCGGGCCAGGGCGAGGTCGCCCCGCCCGCGCAGCTCGATGCCCTGGTAGCCGAGGGAGACGGCGAGGGCGTACTTCCGGGTCAGGTCGGTGCCGGGAAGCAGCTGCTCCTGGCAGGCAAGCGGAATGTCCATCAGAACCTCAGCACCACTTGGAGGACGTCACCGTCACCGCGGTCGAGCAACGCCAGGGCGTCGGCCACCGCGCCCGCGTCGACGACGTGGCTCACCAGCGGCAGCGGGTCGACGCTGCCCTCGGCCACCAGGTCCATGAAGGTGTGTGCGATCCGCGTCCCGGACCACCGGCCGGCCGTGCCGGGTGCCGGATCGGACCCGGAGACCTGGGCGGCCACGAGCTGGATCCGGTTGTGGTGGAACTCCTCGCCGAGTTCCAGCCCGTGGGCGTACCCCTGGTAGAAGCCGGCCGCGACGACGCGCCCGGCGTGCGCGGTGGCGCGGATCGCCTCGTGCAGCGCCGGGTACGACCCGGACAGCTCCAGGCAGACGTCGGCACCCCGGCCGTCGGTGGCGGCCCGCAGCGCGGCGGCGGGCGAGTCGGCGGCGGCGTCGACCACCCGGCGCGCGCCGAGCCGCACGGCGTGCGCGAGCCGGCCCGGCATCCGGTCGACGGCGACCACGCGGGCGCCGGAGAGCGCGGCCAGACGCGTGCCGAGCAGCCCGATCACGCCCTGCCCGAACACGCCCACCCAGTCGCCCAGGTGCAGGTCACCTGCGAGTACGGCGGTCAGCGCGATGGCGCCGGGCCGGGCGAACACGGCGGCGAGCGGGTCGAGGCCGGACGGCAGCGGGTGCGCCGCCGTCGCGGGGAGCACCGCCTCGGCGCGGTGCCCCCAGATGCCCCAGACGAGCTGGCCGGGCCACCGCCCGGCCACGTCGGGGGCGACCTCGACGATCTCGCCGACCTCCTCGTATCCGAAGCCCACCACCGGGTACGCGGGTGTGGCCTGGCGGGGGACGAACATGCGGCTGCCGGCGTCCCAGTCCTTGCGCAGGCGCGGGTTGCTGCCCCGGTAGAGCGTCAGCTCGGTGCCGGCGGAGATGCCCGAGTAGCGGGTGCGGACGCGGACCTGGCCCGGACCGAGCCGGTCCGTGGGGCAGGGCTCCAGGCGTACGTGCCGGGGCCCGGCCAGAGAGACAACCCAGTTACTCATGGCGTCGCTCCGAAGAAAGTGCCTACCTCGATTCTAACCCAAAAAATGGGCATATGTGATTACATTGATGAATTGATGGGTATTGGCGGAAAGCCGTACTCTTTCGAGAGGAGTGCCACCGATGTCATCACCCTCCACACGGCGGCTCGCACTAGGCCTGATCCTGGCACTGGCCGGGACCGGCGTGGCCGCATGCAGCGACGACGGGCAGAAATCCGACAGTTCGCAGATCACTGTCTGGAGCCTGGAAGACGTGGCGGACCGCGTCGCCGCCACCAAGGCGATCATCGCCGACTACACCGCCAGGACCGGCGTCAAGGTCAACCTGGTCACCGTCAACGAGGACCAGTTCCCGTCCCTCATCGCCTCCAGCGCCGCCGCCGGCGACCTGCCCGACGTGGTCGGCTCGGTCTCCCTGGCCGGGGTGCGGACGCTGTCCGCCAACGAACTCCTCGACGTCGACGCCAACGGCACTGTCGTCGACCGGCTCGGCAAGGACACGTTCACGCCCCGCGCGCTGGAACTCACCAGCGACGGCGGCAAGCAGCTCGCCGTACCCAGCGACGGGTGGGGTCAGCTGCTCGTCTACCGCAAGGACCTGTTCGCCGCCGCCGGCCTGCCGGCGCCCGACACGTACGAGAAGATCGCCGCCGCGGCGGCGAAGCTGAACACCGGCGGCGTCGCCGGTATCACCGCGGCCACCTCTCCCGGCGACGTGTTCACCCAGCAGACGTTCGAGCACCTGGCGCTGGCGAACAACTGCCGGCTCACCGACGACTCCGGGAAGGTCACGCTCGACTCCCCCGAGTGCGTCGAGGCGTTCCGCTTCTACGGCGACCTGATGCGGAACAATTCGGTGAAGGGCGCCCAGGACGTCGACACCACCCGGGCCACCTACTTCGCCGGCAAGGCGGCCATGCTGATCTGGTCGCCGTTCATCCTCGACGAGCTGGCCGGGCTGCGTGCCGACGCCCGGCCCACCTGCCCGCAGTGCCAGTCCGACCCGGCGTGGCTGGCCAAGAACAGCGGCTTCGTCACCGCGATCAAGGGCCCGAACGGCACCGAACCGGCCCAGTACGGCGAGGTCAGCTCCTGGGCCGTGCTCGACGGCGCGGTCGACCCGGCGAAGTCGTTCGTGGAGTACATGCTCTCCGACGGCTACCCGCGCTGGTTCGGCATGTCCCCCGAGGGGCGCTTCCCGGTGCGCACCGGCACGCCGGAGGACAAGCAGAAGTTCCGCACAGCCTGGAACACCAGCCCGGCCGGCGTGGACACCAAGAAGCCGCTGTCCGAGGTCTACGGCGAGGACGTGCTCGCCACCCTGCGGAAGAGCCCGGACACGTTCCAGCGCTGGGGCCTGACCGAGAACCAGGGCAAGCTCGTCGGCGCCATCCTCGGTGAGCTACCAGTGCCCAAGGCGCTCGCCGATGTCGTCGGCGGCAGGTCCGACGCCCGCGCCGCCGCCGAACGCGCCCGCAAGGACGTCGAGGCGATAGCCAAGGGCGTCAATTGACCACCACCGCGCCGGAGGCCGGCCGCTCTCCCGCACCGGAGCGACCCCGCCGACCCGGCCGACGTCCGCTGACGCTGCGCCGCCGCGAGTCCCGCGCCGGGCTCGCGCTGGTCAGCCCGACCCTGCTCGTCGTGGTCGCGGTGATCGGCATACCCATCGTCTGGACCGTGGTGCTGGCCTTCCAGCGGGTACGCCTGGCGACACTGCGCAAGACCGGCCTGTTCGGCGAGCTGACGCTGGACAACATCGACCGGGTGCTGCACACCCCCGGGTTCGCCGACACGCTCTGGACCACTGTGCTCTACAGCGTCGGCGGCACCGCGGGTTCGATAGTGGTCGGCCTGGCGGCGGCGCTCGCGGTACGCGGGCCGTTCCGGGGCCGCACCCTGGTCCGCGCGTCGATGCTGCTGCCGTACGTGGCGCCGGTGGTCGCCATGACGTTCGTCTGGCAGGTGATGCTGGACCCGCAGCTCGGCATCGTCAACGACTGGGGGCGGCGCTTCCTCGGCTGGGACCAGCCGGTGCCGTTCCTGTCCCAGGAGTCCACCGCGCTGTGGACGGTGATCACGTTCGAGGCGTGGCGCTACTTCCCGTTCGCGTTCCTGTTCCTGCTCGCGCGGCTCCAGGCGGTGCCCGGCGAGCTGGAGGAGGCCGCTCGGGTCGACGGGGCGACACCCACCCAGCGGTTCCGGCACATCCTGCTGCCGCAGCTCATGCCGGTGATCGCGCTCATCGGCGTGCTCCGCTTCATCATGACGTTCAACAAGTTCGACGACGTCTACCTGCTCACCGGCGGCGCCGCCGGCACCGAGGTGGTGAGCGTCCGGGTCTACCAGTTCCTCACCGCCCGCACCGACATCGGCGCGGCCGCCGCCCAGGCCGTCGTGCTCGCCGTGGTGCTGCTCGTGTTCGTGGCGATCTACCTGCGCTTCTTCGGCGCGCGACGGGAGGCGTGATGGATCGGGACCGGATCGAGACGGTCAGCCTGCGCTGGCTGCGCCGGCTGGTGATCGCCGGGTTCCTGGTGGTCACGCTGCTGCCGTTCTGGTACATGCTGGTGCTGTCGGTACGCCCGATCGAACGCCTGCTGCTCGAACCCGGCTCGCTCTGGGTGCCGTTCGGCGAGCTGACCGTCGCCACGTACGCCGAGGTGCTGAAGTCCGTCTCCGACGGCGGCCAGGGCTTCCTCACGTTCATCCGCAACAGCGGCCTGGTGGCGCTCGCCGCCACCGCGCTCACCCTGGTGATCGCCATTCCCGGCGCGTACGCGGTGTCCCGCCTGCGGTTCTTCGGCCGCCGGCAGGTCAGCGCGCTGTTCCTGGCGGTCTACCTGTTCCCGTCGATCGTCATCGCGATCCCGCTGTTCGTGGTCTTCACCCGGGCCGGGCTGCGCGGGTCGCTGACCGGCCTGGTGCTCGTCTACATCTCGCAGACGCTGCCGGTGTCGGTCTACATGCTGAAGAACTACTTCGAGACGATTCCGGTCAGCCTCGAGGAGTCGGCGGCGATCGACGGCGCGGGCTGGCTCGGCATCATCCGCCGGGTCAGCCTGCCCCTCGCGGCGCCCTCGGTGATGGCCGTCGCGCTGTACGACTTCATGATCGCCTGGAACGAGTACCTGTTCGCGCTGCTGTTCATGGTCGACCGGCCGGACCGGTGGACCGTGTCGCTGGGCCTGTCGCTGCTCGCCGACGGCGTCGAGGTGCCCAAGACGGCGCTGATGGCCGGCTCGGTCATCCTCACGCTGCCGATCGTGGTGCTGTTCTTCGCCGGGGAACGCCTGCTCACCGAGGGACTCACCAGCGGGGCAGAGAAGGGCTGAGCGTCCGTGCCAGGATGATCGGGTGCGAGCATCACGGGAGCGCCGGGCCGGCGCGCGGGCGGCCCGGCTGCTCACCGAGGCGCTCGCCCCGACCGTCCTGGTCACGGCGCTGCCGCTGATCGCCGCCGCCCGGGTCAGCCGCTCGGCGGGCCAGTTCCTGCTCTGGGGCGGCATCGCGCTGACGTTCTGCGCCGTCATCCCGATCGGCGTGCTCGCGCACGGCGTCCGCCGGGGTCGCCTCACCGACCGGCACGTCGGCGACCGCACCCAGCGCGCCCGGCCGCTGTCGATCGGGCTGGCCTCGGTCGCGGCCGGGGTGCTGCTGCTGGCGGCGGTCCGCGCGCCGGCCGAACTGTTCGCCGTGATCGTGGTGATCTTCGTGGTCGGCGCGGCCTGCGCGCTGGTGAACCACTGGTGGAAGCTGAGCATCCACGCGGCGGTCGCCGCCGCCACGGTCGCCGTGCTTGTGCCGCTGGCCGGCCCGGCCGCGAACCTCGGCTGGGTGCTCGTCGCGGCCGTCGGCTGGTCCCGGGTACGGCTCGACGACCACACCTGGCCGCAGGTGCTGGCCGGCGTCGCGCTCGGCGGGCCGCTCGCCGCCGGCACGTTCCTGGCGCTCGCCTGACCCGCCGCCACAAGATCAGCTACGGTGGCCTCATGGGCAAGCCGACCCGCTGGGTGACCGACACGAATCCCGGCCACTCGCAGTGGTACGTGGACCGGTTCCGTCAGCTCGCCGCCGAGGGCGCCGACCTGGCCGGTGAGGCGCGGCTGCTGGACGCGCTCGTACCGCCGGGCGCACGCGTCCTGGACGCCGGCTGCGGCACCGGCCGGGTCGCCGCCGCGCTCGCCGCGCGCGGGCACACCGCCGTGGGCGTGGACGCCGACCCGACGCTGGTCGAGGCGGCCCGCGCCGACCATCAGGGTCCCCGCTTCCTGGTCGCCGACCTGGCCGAGCTGGATCTGGCCGCCCAGGGTGAGGCCGAGCCGTTCGACGCCGCGGTGCTGGCCGGCAACGTGATGGTCTTCGTCGCCCCCGGCACGGAACGCGACGTGCTGGCCCGCGTCGCCGCGCACGTCCGGCCGGACGGCCTGGTCGTAGTCGGCTTCGCCACCGACCGCGGCTACCCGGTGGCCGAGCTGGACGCCGACGCGGTCGCCGCCGGGCTGCGCCCCGAGCACCGCTTCGCCACCTGGGACCTGCGGCCGTGGCGCGACGACGCCGACTTCGCGGTCACCGTGCTGCGCCGCCCCGCCGACTGACCCGCTCCCCCACCTGACGGGCCGTGGCGGGCTCGCCCGCCGGCTGGCTGCGCGCGCTGCCGGACGGGCTGGCCACGGCGGTCGGCGAGGGCGGCCACTGTGCGGCCGAGGCGGACGCCCGCCGCCGGGCCGGTCAGGCGGGTGCGGCGACAGTTCGGGCGGCCTCCGGGTCGAGCGGGCTGCCCGCCGGCAGGAGGTCCACCAGGCCCGCCGGCAGCCGCGCCGGACGCACCCCGGCGTAGCCGAGCATGCCCGGCACGTCAGCGCCGGTCAGCGCATACCGCCGGCCCAGGTCGGTGACCACGCAGACCGTGCCGCCAGTGGCGCCCGGCGCGGACACCGCCTCCACCAGCGCGCCACGTCCCGGCTCCACCACCACCTCGTCGGCGAGCCCGGCCCGGCCGCCGGGCGTCCGCGTGGCGGCGGCGAGGTCCGGCGCGGTGACGCCGACGCGGATCTCGCGTACGCCGGCGTCGTCCCCGGCCAGCGCGCAGACCGCACCGTTCTCGGCGGCGGCCAGCCGGGGCGGCACGGCGGGCGGCGCGGTCGGTCCGCCGGGCACCAGACCGGGCAGCTTCGGCAGTGCGGCGAACCGGCCGAGCGTGATCGGTTCGGGCTCCCCCTGGCCGGTGCGGGCCAGCAGCAGCGCCGCCTGCAACTCGGTGATACCGGCCAGCCCGCCGCGCTGCGCCACCGCGTACTGCCGCCCGCCACCGGAGTTGCGCACCAGGTACACGTCACCCACGCTCGCGCCGGTGACCCGCTCGGACGGCTCACCGAGGTCGTCCACCGGCGGCGGGGCCAGGTCGGCGCCGGCCGGCAGCGTGTTGAGCAGCGCCGCCGCGACCGGCACCGCCCGTTCCCGGGTGGCGGCCAGCGCGGCGAGCACCCGGTCGGTGTCGCGCAGCAGGTAGCGCCGGTCGTGCCAGAGCAGGTGCAGGCCGCCGTCCGGGTGCCGTGCCAGCAGCCCCTGGTCGCCGAGCGCCCGGCCGCCGGTGGCCTGCCGCCCGATCAGCAGCACCGACCGGGGCGCGCCGCGCACGGCCTCCCCGCGCCCCGTGTCGTCGCCCGGCACCGAGCAGAGCGTCCAGGCGTCGCGGACGAGCCGGTTCGACACGGGCAGCGAGTCCGGCGCGTCGGCGATGCCCAGCGGCAGGCCGCGCGGCACTCCCTCGATGGCGCGGCGGCCGACAAGCACCGTCTTCGGCTGCTCCGCCCCGATGATCAGCAGCGCGGAGGCGTAGTTCAACACCGGGTGCAGCTTCTCGTCCCGGTAGACGAACCGCGCGCCCGACTCCTTCTCCACGATCACCGCGCCGGTCTCGCGCCACGAGTCACCGCCGCCGGTGAACAGGCCGTAGAGGGCGACGCCGCCGAGCGCGATCGCGGCGACCAGGACGCTGGCCAGACCGGCGCCGGCCAGCCGGCGGAACGGGGACTGCGGCGGGTCCGTCTCCCGCATGACGAGCGCGGCGACCGCCCGCTGGACGGTGAACTGGTACGAGTGCAGCTGGTCCTGCCGCGACGCCATCGTGTCCCTTCCCGCCGGGATGGTCGGCGCACAGGATAAGCGCTCCGTCGATGCCCCGGCGACCCTGCGTGTCCCTCACCGCCCCTTCGTCGTCCCCCGCTCCGCCAGTACGCCGAGGTGGCTGCATCCCACCGCCCCGGACCCCACCACTTCCCCGAACTGGAGTCGATCAAGCGCACCGGGTCGGCCGGTCCGCTGGGCACGCTCACCGACGCGCACCACGCGATGTGCCGCCCGCCCACTTCGCACGAACACCGCCACAGTCGCGCCCTCGCCTCAATCCCTCGCCTCAACCCGGCGCCAGTACGCCGAGGTGGCCTGCATCACACCGCCCCGGACCCCACCACCTCCCCGAACTGGAGTCGATCAAGGCGGCCAGGACCCGTCAAGCCAGGCGTCGATCAAGGCGGCCAGGACCACCCGCCCGGAATGGATACCCCCGGGGGTGTGTTACACATGGCGGAACCCGAACCGACGGAGGTACCGATGGCCAGCGTGGCGTTGACCACCACCGACTTCGCAGAGACGGTCAACCGGGACGGCATCGTCCTGGTCGACTTCTGGGCCGGCTGGTGCGGCCCCTGCCGGGCGTTCGCGCCGGTCTACGAGAAGTCCAGCGAGCAGCACCCGGACATCGTCTTCGGCAAGGTCGACACCGAGGCCGAGCCGGCCCTCGCGGCGGCCGCCCAGATCCGGTCGATCCCGACACTGATGGCGTTCCGGGACGGCGTGCTGGTGTTCGCCCAGCCGGGCGCCCTGCCGACGGCCGGGCTGGAGGATCTGATCCGGGCCGTGCGTGACCTCGACATGGACGAGGTCCGGACCAAGACCGCCTGACGGGTGGCGGCACAGGTACCCCCTGGGGTATCTTCGAGCGCAGGAGGTACGACGTGAATCTTCGACCGGAGATGACAGGCGAGGCGCTGACCCGGCTCAAGCGGGCCCGGGGGCAGCTCAACGCCGTCATCGAGATGATGGAGAACGGTGAGGACTGCCGCGCCGCGCTGACCCAGCTCGCCGCGGTCTCCAAGGCCATCGACCGGGCCGGCTTCAAGATCATCGCCTCCGGCATGCGCTACTGCGACGCTGCCCGCCAGGCGGGCGAGGAGCCGGAGATGACCGAGGAGGAGCTGGAGAAGCTCTTCCTGTCGCTGGCCTGACGGCACCCGCCTGACCGACTGAGCCCCGTCCGCGCCGTGTGACCGCGACGCGGGCGGGTAAACACCTGCCTGGAGAACCCAGGCCGCAGACTGTCCGACGCATACCCCCGGGGGTATATAGGCAATGAGAGGAAACGGCATGACTCTCGACGTGTCCGTCATCGCGACCTCCTCGCTCGGCGACCGCAGCTACCTCGCCTCAGACGGCCGGGTGGCGATCGTGGTCGACCCGCAGCGCGACATCGACCGCGTCCTGTACCTGGCCGGCCACAAGGGCGTACGGATCACCCACGTGGTGGAGACGCACATTCACAACGACTACGTCTCCGGCGGCCTGGAGCTGGCCCGGATCACCGGCGCGCAGTACCTGGTGGCCGCCGCCGACACGGTCGAGTTCGACCGGACCCCGGCCGCCGACGGCGACACCGTGCCGGTGTCGGACACCATGCGGCTGCGGGTGATCGGCACCCCGGGTCACACGTTCCACCACCTGTCGTACGCACTCGACGAGGCCACCGACGGCGGCTGGACGGCGGCCGGCGTGTTCACCGGCGGCTCGCTGCTGTTCGGCACCACCGGCCGTACCGACCTGCTCGGCCAGCAGTACGCCCACGAGCTGGCGCACCACCAGTACGCCTCCGCGCGCAAGCTGGCCGACCTGCTGCCCGACGGCGCGCAGGTCTGGCCCACGCACGGCTTCGGCAGCTTCTGCTCGGCCAGCCAGGCCGACGCCCCCGAGTCGACGATCGGCCGGGAGAAGGAGGCCAACCCGGTGCTGCGGCTGGCCGCCGACCAGTTCGTCACCGAGACGCTGGCCGGGCTGGACGCCTACCCGGCGTACTACGCCCACATGGGCGTCGCCAACGCCGCCGGTCCTGCCCCGGTCGACCTCACGCCGGTGGCCCGCGCCGACGCCGGCGAGCTGCGCCGTCGTATCGCCGCCGGCGAGTGGGTGGTCGACCTGCGCCACCGCAAGGCGTACGCGGCCTCGCACCTGGCCGGCACCGTCAGCCTCGGCCTGGACGGGCCGATGTCGACGTGGCTCGGCTGGCTGATCGACTGGGGCGTGCCGATCACGTTCCTGGCGCAGACCCCGGAGCAGGTCGCCGATGCCCAGCGGGAACTGGTCCGCATCGGCATCGACCGCCCGGCCGCCCAGGCCACCGGCGAGCCCGAGCAGTGGACCACGGACCCGTCGCAGCTGCGGGAGATGGCGGTGGCCGACTTCGCCGCGCTCGCCGCCGCGCAGGCCGGGAAGACCCCGGCCGGACTGCCCGCGCCGCAGGTCGTCCTCGACGTGCGGATGACGAACGAGTGGAAGGCCGGACACATCGACGGTGCGGTGCACGTGCCGTTGCCGGACGTGCCGAAGCGCCTCGCCGACATCCCCGCCGGGACCGTCTGGGTGCACTGCGGCTCCGGCTACCGGGCCACCGCCGCCGCGTCCCTGCTCGCCAACGCCGGCCGTGACGTGGTGCTGATCGACGACTCGTACGGCCGGGCCGAGGCGGCCGGCGTACGCATGACGCCCACCGCCTGACCTCTCCCCGAGCGCCCGGCCGGCGTGCCCCTGCGCCGGCCGGCGCCCGACCCTGCCCGAAAACACCCGCTGAAGGAGACCGAAGCATGACCACGACCACCCCCACCACCATCGACGCAGCGACCCTGCGCGAGCTGATCGCCGCCGGCCGTACGCCCCGGATGCTCGACGTGCGCACGCCCGGTGAGTTCGAGGCGGCGCACATCCCCGGCGCGTACAACGTGCCGCTGGACCTGCTCCGGGAGCACCGCGCGGAGCTGCGCAGCCACCTGGACGAGGACGTGGTGCTGATCTGCCGCTCCGGTGTCCGGGCGAGCCAGGCCGGTCAGGCGCTCGGCACCGTCGGCCTGCCCAACGTGAAGGTGCTCGACGGCGGCATGCTGGCCTGGCAGGCCACGAACGCCCCGGTCAACCAGGGCCGGCCGCGCTGGGACCTGGAGCGCCAGGTACGCCTCGTCGCCGGCTCGATCGTGCTCGCCGCGATCGTCGGTTCGGTGTTCGTCCCCGGCCTGAAGTGGGTCGCCGCGTTCATCGGCGCGGGCCTCACGTTCGCCGCGCTCACCAACACCTGCGCCATGGGCATGCTGCTGAGCAAGCTGCCGTACAACCGCGGCGCGAGCTGCGACCTGGACACGATCGTCGGGCAGTTGCGGGACGGGAGCCGCAAGTGACGACTCTCGTCCTGACGCTGGCCGGCGCGGTGCTGATCGGCGTGACGCTGGGCCTGCTCGGCGGCGGCGGGTCGATCCTCGCCGTGCCGCTGCTGGTCTACGTCGCCGATCTGCCCGCCAAGGAGGCGATCGCCACCTCGCTGCTCGTCGTCGGCGTGACCAGTGCCGTCGCCGTACTGCCGCACGCCCGGGCGAACCGGGTCCGCTGGCGTACCGGGCTCATCTTCGGTGTGGCCGGGATGACCGGCGCGTACGCGGGCGGCCGGCTGGCCGAGTTCGTCCCGGCCGGCGTCCTGCTGACCGGGTTCGCGCTGATGATGCTCGCCACCGCGGTCGCGATGCTGCGGGGCCGCCGGTCCACCGAGGGCCGCCCGGTGCCGCACGAGCTGCCGATGCTGCGGGTGGTCGGGGACGGCGTGGTCGTCGGCCTGGTCACCGGCCTGGTCGGCGCCGGCGGCGGCTTCCTGGTCGTACCGGCCCTGGCCCTGCTGGGCGGGTTGCCGATGCCGGTAGCGGTAGGCACCTCGCTGGTCGTCATCGCGATGAAGTCGTTCGCCGGCCTGGCCGGCTACCTGTCCAGCGTGCAGATCCACTGGGGTCTGGCCGCCGGGGTCACCGCCGCCGCCGTCGTCGGCAGCCTGCTCGGTGGCCGGCTCGCCGGCCGGATCCCGGCCGACCTGCTGCGCCGGGTGTTCGGCTGGTTCGTCGTGGTGATGGGCGTGTTCGTGCTCGCGCAGCAGTTGCCGCCGGTGTGGGGACTCGCCGTGGGAGCGCTTGCCGTGGCCGGTACGGTCACCGTGGCGGTGTGGGGCCGCCGGAGGAGGGGACACAGTGGACAGCAGCGCCTGGGACAGCCGGTACGCCGACACGCCCGGACTGGTGTGGAGCGCTGAGCCCAACCGCTTTGTGGTCGAGTCGGTCACCGGGCTGACTCCCGGGTCAGCGCTGGACATCGCCGCCGGCGAGGGCCGCAACGCGGTCTGGCTGGCCGGTCTGGGCTGGCGGGTCAACGCGGTGGACTTCTCCGCGGTGGCCGTCGACCGGGGGCGGGAGCTGGCCGCCGCGCGGGGCGTCACAGTCGACTGGCGGATCGCGGACGTGACCGCGTACCGGCCGGTGCCGAACAGCTACGACCTGGTGCTGATCAGCTACCTGCACCTGCCCGCGCCGGAGTTCGCCGGGGTGCTCGCCGCGGCGAAGTCCGCGCTGCGCCCCGGCGGCACGCTCGTGGTGGTGGGCCACGACCTGGCCAACCTCTCCGGCGGCATCGGCGGCCCGCAGGACCCGGACGTGCTGCTCACGCCGGAGTCGGTGGTCGACGGGCTGGCCGGGCTGCGCGTGCAGCGGGCCGAGACGACCCGCCGGCCGGTCCCGGGCACCGACGGCGGGAGCGTCGACGCGCTGGACACGGTGGTGGTCGCCACCCGCCCCGCCGACTGACCGCCGTCCGCCGCCGTTTCGCCGGGCCGGGGCCGGGACCGGCCGGTAGCATCCGGGGACGGATCAGCGGAGAGGACACCGGGTGGGCGCGCGTTTCGAGGAACTGGCCTGGCGGGAGACGCCGATCGGCGAGATCAGCCTGCGGCGGCGCCGCGACCCGGCACTGGACTCCGAGGTCTACGAGGTGAAGCTCGACGACGAGTACCTCATGTCCAGCGCTTTCCCGGTCGCGGAGATCGAACTGGCCCGGCTCGGGCTGGCCCCGCTCACCGGTGACGCGCTGGACGTGGTGGTCGGCGGGCTCGGCCTCGGCTACACCGCGCGTACCGCGCTGGAGGATCCCCGGGTGCGCTCGCTGGTGGTGGTCGAGGCGATCGAGGACGTGATCGACTGGCACCGGCGGGATCTGCTGCCGTTCGCCGCCGGGCTGGCCACCGATCCGCGTACCCGGTTCGTCCGGGCGGACTTCTTCGCCGCGATGGCCGGCGACGGTCTCGACCCGGACGAGCCCGGCCGCCGCTTCCACGCGGTGCTGCTGGACGTGGACCACTCCCCCCGCCAGGTGCTGCACCCCAGCCACGCCCCGTTCTACACGGTCGACGGGCTGCGGCGGCTGGCCGCGCTGCTGCACCCGGAGGGCGTCTTCGCGCTGTGGTCGAACGACCCACCGGATCCGGCGTTCCAGCGCACGCTCACCGAGGTGTTCCCGACCTCGGTGGCGCACGTCGTCCGGTTCCCGAACCCGTTGCAGGGCCGGGAGGCGGCGAACACCGTGTACGTGGCCCGGCACTGATCCACCAGGCGGCGGCATGCCCGCCGGTCCAGCGGGAAAGCGGGCGGCCGACCGTACGACGGGAGGCTGGGACATGCGCGCGTTGCTCTGGGTGGTCGGCGTGGTCGCCGGGGTGCTCATCCTGCTCGGGCTGCTGCTGGAGGCGGTCCGCTGGCTCGTCATCATCGGCGTGATCGCGCTCGCCGCGGTCATCATCTTCGGGATCGTGAAGGGCCGGCGGGTGGTGCACCAGCATTCGACCCGCCGCCGCTGACCTGCGGCGGATGTGACCGACCCGGCAACCTACGTGAGCGTAGGTTACCGGGCGGTCAAGTTAGGCTGGGGGCGTCAACCGCGCGACGAGGAGTAACGGCGATGGACGCGACCGCCCAGCGACCCTGGACCCGCAGCTACGCACCCGGCGTACCGGCCGAGATCGCCGAGCCGGACGGCTCGCTCGTCGACCTGCTGACCGAGGCGGCCGGACGGTTCGGGCCCCAGGTCGCGCTCGACTTCTACGGCGCCACCACCACGTTCACCGAGCTGGCCGACCAGGTGGCCCGCGCCGCCGAGGCGCTGCGCCGGCTCGGCGTCGGCCCGGGCGACCGGGTGGCGCTGGTGCTGCCGAACTGCCCGCAGCACGTGGTCGCGTTCTACGCCGTGCTGCGCCTCGGCGCGGTGGTCGTCGAGCACAACCCGCTCTACACGGCCGACGAACTGGACCGCCAGCTCACCGACCACGGCGCCACGGTCGCGATCGTGTGGGACAAGGTCGCGCCGCTGGTGGCGGGACGCGGCGCCGTGCGTACCGTGGTGGCGGTCGACCTGACCGCGGCGCTGCCGCGGCTCAAGCGGTGGGCGCTGCGGGTGCCGCTGCCGAAGGTCCGCGCCGCGCGGGCCGCGATGACCGCCCCCGCGCCCGGCGCGCTGCCCTGGTCGGAGCTGGTCGCCGCCGCCGGGCCGCTGCCCGCCGGGCATCCCGCGCCCGAGGCCGGGGACGTGGCGCTGCTCCAGTACACGGGTGGCACCACCGGCGAGCCGAAGGGCGCGGTGCTGACCCACCGCAACCTGCGCGCCAACGCCGCGCAGGGCCGGGCCTGGGTGCCGGGCCTGCGCGACGGCGCGGAGACCATCTACGCGGTGCTGCCGCTGTTCCACGCCTACGGCCTGACGCTCTGCCTCACCTTCGCGGTGAGCATCGGCGCGACGCTGGTGCTGTTCCCCCGCTTCGACGCCGACCAGGTGCTCGACGCGGTCCGTCGCCGCCCGCCGACGTTCCTGCCCGCGGTACCGCCGGTCTACGCGAAGCTGGCCGCCGCCGCGCGCGAACGCGGCGTCGACCTCACCTCCATCCGGTACGCGATCTCCGGCGCGATGTCGCTGCCACCGGCCACCGTGGAGCTGTGGGAGCAGGTGACCGGCGGCCTGCTGGTCGAGGGGTACGGGATGACCGAGACGTCCCCGATCACCGTGGGCAACCCGGTCGCCCCCACCCGCCGGCCGGGCACCGTGGGCGTGCCGTTCCCCTCCACCGACGTCCGCATCGTCGACCCGGAGGACCCGTCCCGGGACCGAGCCCCGGGCGAGGCCGGTGAGCTGCTGGTCCGCGGGCCGCAGGTGTTCACCGGCTACTGGCACCGGCCCGAGGAGACGGCCAAGGTGCTGCTGCCGGGCGGCTGGATGCGTACCGGAGACATCGTCATCATGGACGCCGACGGCTTCGTGACGGTGGTGGACCGGATCAAGGAGCTGATCATCACCGGCGGCTTCAACGTCTACCCGTCCGAGGTGGAGGAGGCGCTGCGCCGCGTCCCCGGCGTACGCGAGGCCGCCGCCGTGGGCATGCCCACCGACGACGGCGAGGAGGTCGTCGCCGCCGTGGTTGTCGACCCGGCGGTGGCCGCCACCCCGGAGTCGATCCGGACGTCGTGCCGCACCCACCTGGCCGGCTACAAGGTGCCCCGCCGGGTCGTTGTGGTCGACGAACTGCCGTACTCCCAGATCGGCAAGATCCTGCGCCGCGAGGTCCGCGAACGGCTGCTCGCGGCTCGCTGACCCGATCCGCCCGTTTGCCGGCGCGGCGGCGGGGGCAGACGGGCGTACATGGTGGATTCACGGGGCAAGTCAGTCGGTCGTTACCTCATGCGCCTGGTCGGCGGCGTGGCCGTCATCTTCGGCCTGCTCGGCATCTTCGCCACGCTCGCCGACGGCAACCTGGTCGGGATCGTGCTCAGCGTCCTGTTCATCGGCGGCGGCGTGTTCCTGCTCAAGCGCTCCGGCCCGGACCGGCGGACGGACCCCGCGCCGCGCGCCGCCCGCTGACCGCACGCGGCCACGCCGGTCGGCGCTCCGCGCCGGACATGTCGGTGCTGCCGCCTACGCTGTGGCGATGATCGACAGGCGTCAGGTGCTGGCCTTCCGCATCCGCGCTCAGCAGCTCGACCGGGCGCGGGGCTCGCTCGCCGACACCGCTGTGCTCGACATCGGCGTGCAGGACACCGGTCCCGACGGCGGCCGGTGGGCGCTCGCCACGCGCGGCGTCGACGTGGCCCCGCTGACCGGTGACGACCTGGTCCTGCTCTGGACCGTACGCGGCGCCCCGCACCTCTACCGCCGTGCCGACGTGGGCGTGGTGGCCGCCGCGGTCGAGCCGTTCTCCGACGCCGACGCGGGCAAGCGCATCTACGACGCGGCGAAGCCGTTGAAGGCGGCCGGCATCGGCATCGTCGCCGCGCTCGACGAGGTGGCCGCGCGGATGCGGGAGATCGTCCGCACGCCGACGGTCAAGGGCGCGGTCTCCGGGCGGCTCGCCGAGGTGATGCCGGAGCCCTACCTGCGGTTCTGCCGGCCGTGCAACGCGATCCACCTCTACGAGATGCCGTTCCGGCTGGCCGCCGTGCGCGCCGGCCTGGAGCTGCGGCTCGACACGTCACCGCCGATCCTGGAACGCATCCGCGGCTTCCGTGCGGCCGCCGCGCCCGACGACCGGTTCGAGCTCATCCGCGCCTACCTGCGGCTGCTCGGCCCGGCCACGCCCAAGCACGTCGCCGACTACCTCGACGCCCCGGTCAAGGAGGTCAAGGCCCGCTGGCCGCACGACGCGGTCGAGGTGAGCGTCGACGGTGAGACGCGCTGGCTGCTCGCCGCCGACGAGGCGGCGCTGGCGTCGGCGGACGCCACGACGACCCGCCTGCTCGGCCCGTTCGATCTGTTCCTCCAGGCGAAGGACCGGGCGACGCTCGTGCCGGACGCGGCCCGCGTCAAGGAGCTGTGGCCGGTACTGGGCCGCCCCGGCGCCGTGCTGGCCGACGGTGAGCTGGCCGGGACCTGGCGGCCCCGCAAGTCCGGCCGGTCGTTCACCGTCGCGGTCCAGCCGTGGCGAGAGCTCACCGGCAGCACCCGCGACGCGGTCGTCGCGCAGGCCGAGCGCCTCGCCGCGTACCGGGGCGTGCCGCTCGCCGGCGTCGACTTCGCCGCGTGATGGCATCATGATCGCGTGATCGTCTGGATCAACGGCGCGTTCGGTGTCGGCAAGACGACCACCGCGCGGCTGCTCACGGAGTCGCTTCCGGACGCGCGGCTGTTCGACCCCGAGTTCCTCGGCTCGATGCTCACCGCGTTCGTCACCCCGCCGACCGGCGACTTCCAGGACCTGCCCCTGTGGCGTCACCTCGTCGTGCAGACGGTCACCGGGCTGGACCGGCACCACCCGGGCGTCTGGATCGTGCCGATGAGCCTGCTCGACCCGGCGTACCGGGCGGAGATCCTCGGCGGCATCCGCGCCTGCGGCATCGACGTCCGCGAGGTCGTGCTCACGCTCCCCGAGGACCGGCTGCGGGCCCGCATCGACGCCGACCAGATCGAGGCAGGCGCGCGCGGCTGGCGGCACGACCATGTCGCCCGGGCGCTGGCCACTTTCGCGTCGGTGACCGACACCCACCTGATCGACGCCACCGTGCCGCCCGAGCAGGTGGCCGACGCCGTCGCCGCGCACGTGACCGGGGATCCGGAAGCGTAGGGCGAGGGCCTGATCTCACCGGTGGGCGAAGACGAAGCCGCCTTCGACGTCCGGGGCGGGGTGATGCGTCATCTCGGCCTCGACGGTGAAGCCGGCGTCGGTCAGCCAGGCCGCGACCCGCTTCGGTGGACGGCGGGCATCTCACCGTCCGGGACGTGGATGAGGGAGAACCAGGCGAGCAACCCGGTCAGGCACTCGTCGGTGAGGTCGAGACGGGTCATCGAACCCACCTCGAAACGGAGGTCCGGGTGGTCGCGCCGCGCCAGGTCGATCATCGCCGGTGACAGGTCGATGCCGAACGCGCTCAAGCCCAGATCGTGGAGATGCCGGGTGATCCGGCCCGGTCCGCAGCCGACGTCCGCGACCGGCCCGCTCCCCCGCGCCCGGACCAGCTCGGCGAAGAGCGCAAGGATGCCGCGCTGGAACGGCTCGTTCGCCAGGGCGTCGCGCAGCAGGTCGGCATAGCTGGACGCCACCGTGTCGTAGGAGGTGCGGGTGTCGTCCAGCCAGCCGGGTTCGCTCACGCCGCGCACGATAGCCGCGAACGAAGGACCGATCGTGGGAGGATGGCCGGCATGCCGGATCGCGCGTTGAGCTTCGGGGCGGCAGCGCAGGCGTACGAACGGTTCCGGCCCGGCTACCCCGAGGAGCTGGCCGACCTGGTGCTGTCGTACGCGGACCGGCCGGTCCGGACCGCACTGGAGATCGGCGCCGGGACCGGCAAGGCGACCCGCCTGTTCGCCCGGCGCGGCATCGCGGTCACCGCCACCGACCCGGATTCCGCGATGCTCGCCGAACTGCGCCGGCACGTGCCCGCGGACGTGCGGGTCCGGCAGGCCGCGTTCGAGCAGTTGCGCGCCGGCGAGCACCACGACCTGGTGTACGCGGCGGCGGCGCTGCACTGGACCGACCCGGACCGGCGGTGGGATCGGATCGCCGGGCTGCTCGCGCCCGGTGGTGTGTTCGCGTCGTTCGGCGGGCCGCTGCGGCTGGCCGACCCGGCGCTGCGCGACGCGGTGGCTGCGGCCCGGTCCGAGTTCCTCGCCGACGACGAGATCCCGTCGCCGGACGGGACGCCGCCGGAGGCCGGCATGCAGTGGCCCGGCACGGAGCTGCGCGCGTCCGAGTGGTTCACCGACGTACGCCAGTCGGAGATCGAGCGGCGGATCACGATGACCGCCGACGACTACCTCGGTCTCCTGTCGACCGTCTCGGCCTATCTCGAACTGCCGCCGCACGTACGCGAGCAGGTGTTCCCCCGCGTCCGGGACGTGCTGCCCGGCACGGTCGAGGTCACCTCGGACGTCACGGTCCACCTGGCTCGGCGGACGTCGCAGCCCTGATCACCCGGGCCAGGCGGGCAGCCAGACCGGCCCGGGCAGCGGCGGCAGGCCCGCGAAGTGGCGGATCACCGGCCGCAGCCCCGGGTGCGGGCCGGTCCGGGGCAGCATGAGGTTGATCGGGTACGCGAGCACCGGATCCGTGATCGGGATGCGGCGCAGGTCGTGGCCGGTGGACCAGACGTAGCGGTCCCGGGCGCCGACGAGCGTCGCCACGTCCGCGGAGTCCGCGAGCTCGTCGAGGAGCACCTCGGTGCCGAAGTTCGGCCCGGTCGCGTCCACCCACAGGTCGAAGGCGTCGGCGAGTTGCTCGTAGAACTCGCCCCACTCGCTTCCGGGCACGATGCCCGGCACCCGCAGCCGGTGTCCGCGCAGCTCGGGCGGCGTGAGCGTGGGCGCGGACGCGAGCGGGTGCCGGGGACCGGCGAGCAGTTGCAGCGGCGAGTCGAAGGCGCGGACCATCCGTACCTCGGGCGGCAGCGCAGCCGGGTCGGTGACGGTGCGGAACGCGGCGTCGACGTCGCCGGCCCGGACCGCGGCGGCGACCTGCCGGGGGTCGTCGACCCGCAGCGTCACCACGTCGAGGTCGACGCCCGGGTGGGCGCGCCAGTAGTCGTGCAGCAGGACGGCCTGCGCGCTGCGCAGGCCGAGCACGTCGATGCGCGGCGCCCGCGCGCCGGGCCGGACCGCGGCGACCGCGCGGTCCGCGCCGGCGACGACGCCCCGGGCGTGCGGAAGGAACGCCCGGCCGTCGTGTGTCAGCTCGACCCCTCGCGGTGTACGGGTGAACAGGCGCACCCCCAGCTCCCGCTCCAGCGCGGCGATCCGCTTCGACACGGCCTGCTGGGTGACGCCCAGATCGTCGGCGGTGTGCCGGAACTGCCCGAGCTCGGCCGCCCGCACGAACGACCGCACCGCCTCGCTGTCCATCGGCCCACAGTAGGCGGGTCCAGCCGATGGTTGTGGCGCGCCGGGCGGCGGTTGTTTGCCCCGGCGTCCACGTGGCCGATCTGATGCGCGGGGCATCGGTGACGGGGGCGGTGTGCGGAAGCTGGGTTCGGATTTCGGGTGGCTGTGGTCGGCGTACGCGGTGAGCACGTACGGCACCTGGCTGGCGTTCGGCGCGTTCCCGCTGATCGCGGTGCGGGTGCTGGACTCGTCGGCGTTCGCCGTGTCGCTCCTGGAGGCGGCGGGACTGGCGGTGGCGGCAGGGCTGGCGATCCCGCTCGGGCCGTGGGTGGCCTACCGGCCCAAGCTGCCGGTGATGATCGCGACGGATCTGGTCCGGTTCGCGGCGCTGGCGAGCGTGCCGGCCGCGTACGCGCTCGGGGTGTTGTCGTACGGCCAGTTGCTCGTCGTCGCGGTGGTCTGCGGGACGGCCGGCATCACGTTCACCGCCGCTTCCGGGGCGTACCTGAAGAGCCTGGCCCGGGGTGATCGGCTGCTGGCGGCGAACGGACGGTTCGAAGCGACGAGCTGGGCCGCGACGGCGGCCGGGCCGCCGCTCGGCGGTGCGCTCGTCGGGCTGCTCGGCCCGGTCGTCACCATCACCGCCGACGCGGTGAGCCACCTGCTGTCGGCGCTCGCGGTCCGGCGGATCCGGGCCGCCGACACGGCCGCGCCCCGCGACCCGTCGGGTGCCTCACGCGTCGCCGACCTGGGCGCCGGCTGGCGGTTCGTGCGCCGCGACCCGGTGCTGTGGCGGCTGTTCCTCAACTCGGTGCTGGTCGGCGGCCTGATCATGGCGACCGCGCCGCTGCTCGCCGTGCTCCTGCTGGGTGAGTACCGGGTGGCGGCGTGGCAGTACGGGCTGGTCTTCGGTGTCTCCGCGCTCGGCGGCGTGCTCGGTGCACGGCTGAGCCCTCGTCTGGTGCGGCGGTACGGGCGGCAGCGCGTCATGACGGCGTCCGGCTGGCTGCGGTCGATCGTCCCGCTCGGTCTCGCGTTCACCCATCCGGGGATCATCGGGCTGCTGACCGTGATCGCCGTCGAGTCGGTGCTCATCACGTGCATGGGCGTGTTCAACCCGATCTACGCGACCGAGCGCCTGCGCCGCACCCCGCAGGCGCACACCGCGCAGGTCCTGACCGCGTGGAGCGTCACCGGCCGGCTCACCCGGGCCGCGCTGACGGCCGGGTGGGGCGTCCTCGCCACCGTCGTCGGCCCGCTCGCCGCGATCACCGTGTCCGGGGTGCTGCTGCTCGCCACGCCGCTGCTGCTGCCGACGCGCCGGCACACGCGCGAGCCGGAGCCCGCGCGCCCGGCCGCCGCCGTCTCCTGAAGCCGGCGCCCGGACGGTCAGGACGCCAGGTAGGCGGTCAGCCGCTCGGCGAGCGGGCCCGGACGGCTGAGCGCCACCGCGTGGCCGCCGTCGATCTCGTCCGGCACCACGCCCAGCCGGTCGGCGGCCACCCGGCGCTGGAAGTCGGCGGGGAAGAACCGGTCGTCGCGGCCGATGAGCACCCTCGTCGGCACGGCCGGCCAGGTGGGCAGTGGCCACGGCTCGTCCCACTCCGCGCTGACCTGCTCCCGGCCGTGCGCGGGCGCCTCGGCGACGATCCCGGCCGGCACGCCGTTGTAGAACTGCTGCTCCTCGCTGAGCCCTTCCGGCTCGCGGTAGCCGGTGTCGCCCCACCAGTCCCCCGGCTTCTCGCCCGGTCGCGGGATCATCGGCGTGAGCAGGACCAGCAGGCGCACCGGCAGCCGGTCGACGACCAGCGGTGCGGTGAACGCGCCGTACGAGTGCCCGACCACCACGAGGTCGTCGCGGTCGCCGACCGCGTCGATCACCGCCTGGCCGAACTCGGCGAACCCCGCCGACCGGTCACCGATCGGCAGCTCCGGCACCACCGCGTCGTGACCCCGGGCGGCCAGCTCGGGAACCAGCAGATGCCAGTCCCACGCGCTGCCCCCGCCACCGTGGATGAGCACGAACGTCGTCATGCCCGGACCCTCCCACACCGGTGCGACATGCCGTGGCCGTCAGTGCGGGTACGCCCGGGGCACCCGGGCGGCCCGCAGCTCGTCGCGGAACGCCTCGATGCGGGTGATGACCTGACGCCGCCCGATCGTGTTCTCGATCCGGTCGAGGTAGAGGCAGCGGGCGGCGAGCCGGGGCAGGTCGACGGAGAAGTAGATCGCCATGAGGGGGTTGACGAACAGGTCGCCGTGGCCGGTGCGCCGGCTGAAGCGTACGTCTCCGAACGCGCCGCCGATGGCGGCGGCGATCTGCCCCTGGACGATGCTCGGCCGGTGCGGGGTGGCGGCCTGGGCCTGCGCGACCGCCTCGCGGTAGAGCACCGCCTCACGGCTGGAGCCGGGAATGGACAGCGCGCCGAGGTAGCCGCCCTCCCGGTCCAGCGCGGCCAGGTTCTCCAGCACCTCGACGTGGTTGACGCCGTCGTGCGCGTCGATGCCGAAACCCAGGCTGCTCACCAACCGGACCGGCACGTCCAGCCCGGCCACGGCGGCCAGGCTGGTGATGTCCTCCACCGGGGTGCCCAGGCCGCTCTCGTCGCCGCGCAGCAGGATGTCGGTGCCGCCGTCGACGAGCACGATCGCGTCGAGGTCGAGCCGGTCGACCAGGTACCGGTACGCCTCCCGCAGCGGCTGCACGCCCAGCGGCGGGAAGGCGTACACGGTCGACGGCAGGTCCCGGCCCGCGAGCCAGCGGGCCAGGTGCGCCTCCGGGAAGTACCAGTCCGGGCTGAGGGTGTCCGGCCGGATCGCCGCGACGTGCTCGTCCACCCACACCTGCCGGTCGAGCAGTTCCAGCTCCGAGAAGGAGAGGCTGGCCAGGTGCACCCGCTTGCCGGCCTGCCACAGCGCGAGCGCCAGCGGCAGGCCGGCGTAGACGTCGAAGCCGCCACCGGCGCCGGCGATCAGGACGTCGCGTGCCGGGGCCAGGGCGGCGAACAACGGCGGAACGGCCAAGGTGTACGCGGCGGTGTCTGTCACCGGATGATGATCTCCGCTCGCGTGGCGGCCCGCTGTCCCGTGGCCGCGGGGCAGGCCCGCTCGCTCAGACCGGCCGGCCGAACGTCACCGCCTCCCGGACGAGCCGTGGCGCCTTCTCCGCCAGTTGCGCGTCCGGCCGAGCGCCGAGCGCGTCGTTCACCGTGGAGAAGGCCAGCCGGAACGCGATCAGCGTGGTCGCCTCGAAGATCTCCCGGTCGCTCAGGCCGGCGTCGCGCAGGCGTCGCGTGTCGGCCTCGGTGGTGGCGTTCGGATCCGTCACGACCCGGCGGGACCAGTCCGCGAGCGCGGTCTCCCGCTCCGAAAGATCCGCCTCGTCGCCGCGCAGCACCGCGGCGGCCGTCTCCTCGTCGCTCATCCCGGCCAGCCGGGCGCCCCAGGCCAGCGAGCAGTACGAGTCGCCCCGGGCGGCGGCCGTGGCGGCGACCAGCACCGCCACCTCACGGGAGGACAGCGTGGACTCGGACAGCAGCTCGGTGCGGGTGTTCTGGAACGACATCAGCACGTCGGGCCGCCAGCACCAGACGCGGGTGAGGTTGTTGACGTAGCCGTCGGACGCGAGGTCGTCCTCGTACGCGGCTTTCGCCGCCGGGCTCTGCGGCGGTTCGGGGAGGAAGGCGGGATTCATGCGGGCAGTCTGCGCCACCCGGGCGGCCCCCACTGGCCGATCAACGACAGTACGATCCGCTGATGATCCGGGCGGTCTTCTTCGACGTGGGCGGGACGATCCTCGACGAGACGCGCGAGTTCGCGACCTGGGCGGACTGGCTCGGCGTACCGAGGCACACGTTCTCCGCGGTCTTCGGCGCGGTGATCGCCAGAGGCCTGGACTACCAGGAGGTGTTCCGGGCGTTCCGGCCGGACTTCGACCTCACCGCCGAACTCGCGCGCCGGGTCGCCGCCGGTGACCCGGAGTCGTTCGGTGAGGAGGATCTGTACCCGGACGCACGGGCCTGCCTGGCCGCCCTGCGGGAGCAGGGATTGCGCGTCGGCCTGGCCGGCAACCAGCCGGAGCACGCCGAGGCGACGCTGCGGGCGCTCGACCTGTCGGTGGACGTGATCGGCACGTCGGCGGCCTGGGGCGTGGCGAAGCCGGCGCCGGAGTTCTTCGCCCGGGTGGTTCGCGAGGGCGGCGGCGACGCGTCGGCGCTCCTTTACGTCGGTGACCGGCCGGACAACGACGCCGCCCCGGCGATGGCCGCCGGCATGACGGCGTGCCTGATCCGGCGCGGACCGTGGGGCCACATCCTCGACATGCCGGACGTCGCCGACCGGTGCCTGTTCCGCATCGACTCGCTGGACGAGCTGCCGGCCCTGGTCGCGCGGCACAACGCGGCGGGCGGCTAGCTCGGCAGGTCCCCGAAGACCGAGACCCGGGTGCGGTGGTGGCGCGGTGACTCGATCTCGTCGACCACCGCGACCGCCAGATCGGCGTACGACAGGTACGCGAGCGCCGGGGCCTGCTCGCCGCCGAGACGGTACCGGCCGGTGCGGGGACCGTCCACGTCGAGCGCGGCCGGCGGGGTGAGCACCAGCCAGTCGACTGTGGTGTCCGCGCCGCGGAGCCGGTCCAGGCCGGCGGCGTGGCTGAGCGCGAACGGCCGCAACTCGGCGGGCAGGACGGCCGGGTCGTCGTGGAGGGGCCGGCCGTGCGCGTCGGTGAGCGTGGCGAACAGGCCGATCGCCACGAGCCGCGGCACGCCGGCGCGGGCCAGGCCGTGCAGCAGCGCGTCTGCGGCCCGGACGAAGAACTCCGGATCGAGGCCGGCGGCGGCGAGCGCCTCCGGCCCGGACGCCGGGCTGACCGCGTGGACGACGGCGTCGTGCCCGTACCCGATCGAGGTGACGGCCTCCGGGTCGGTGACGTCGCCGCGTACCGCGGCGGTGAGGTCGGGATGGCGGGCGGGGTCGCGGACGACGGCTGTGACGCGGTGGCCGCGGCGGTGGGCCTCGGCGGTGACGGCGCGGCCGGCGCGGCCACCCGCCCCGAGGACGGCGATGCTGGTCATGGCGCGACGCTAGAGCGCCGGGTGCCGGTTACCGCAACGGTACCGGGGTTACGCTCGGGCGGTGACGCCGCTCGATCCGGACATGTTCGATCCCGCCTGTCCGTCGCGGATGATGCCGTTGCAGATCGGCGACAAGTGGACCGCGATGGTGGTGCTGTGCCTGGAGCACGGGCCGCGCCGGTTCACCGAGCTGCGGGTGCCGCTGCGCACGATCACGCCGAAGGTGCTGGCCGAGACGTTGCGGGCGATGGAACGCGACGGGCTGGTCACGCGGAGCGCCTACGACGAGAACCCACCGCGCGTGGAGTACGCGCTGACGCCGCTGGGCCGCAGCCTGCTGACGCTGGTCGCGGCGGCCCGATCGTGGAGCGAGCGGCACCTGGACGAGGTGCTGGCGGCCCGGAGGTCGCACGACTCACGGATGCCGTGACCACACCTGTCGGCACCGGGCGTTGTGCCGGGCCGACCGGTCGCCCTAACCTCGCTCTGGTAGGCATCGACGGCGATCGGGGGACGCCATCAGCGGCAACGACACCGGGCGCGGCGGCCTGCGCAGGTTCGCCGCGAACGTGATGACGAACGTCCTCGCGAACCTCATCGCGGCGGCGATCATCTACGTGCTCGCCGCGGCCGCCGGGCTGCTCCCGCGCGACCCCGCGCTGATCGTCGCGGCGCTGATCCTCGTCAGCCTCGCCGCGGCCGTCGTGCTGACGTTCCTCATCACCACGAACGCCTTCGCCGACAAGGGGGACGTCCTCGCCGGGTGGACGGCGATCGCCCTCGGCACGCCGATCCTCACCTCGGCCGTGGGGTACGCGTTCCGTGAGGGCCGTCCGGCGACGGGGATCGGAGGCGGTCTGATGGGCGCGGGGCTCGCCGGCGCAGGCGTGGCGATGCTGGTGGCCGGACGGCGGATACGGCGGGCGGCCGACGCGTCGCCCGACGGGGATCAGCGGGCGGCTGAGCCGGGCGTCCGGCAGTAGCGTCGTACCCCCGGCATAGCCTGCTTGTCATGGGAACCGCTGAGCTGGACGAGCTGATCGTGCCCGACGCGGACGCGCTGCGCGCGTGGTTGTCCGCCCATCACGACACGTCTCCCGGCGTCTGGCTCGCCCTGACCCGCAAGGGCGGCACCGTCACCACGCTGACCTGGCAGCAGGCGGTCGACGAGGCGTTGTGCTTCGGCTGGATCGACGGGCAGGCCCGCAAGCGCGACCACGAGAGCTCCTGGATCCGGTTCACCCCGCGCCGGGCCCGTAGTTCGTGGTCGCAGCGCAACGTCGGGCACGTGGCCCGGCTGGAGGAACAGGGGCGGATGACGCCGGCGGGCCGGGCCGCGGTGGAGGCCGCGAAGGCGGACGGCCGGTGGGCGGCGGCCTACGCGCCGCCGTCGGAGGCCGAGGTGCCGGCCGACCTGCTCGCCGCCATCGCGGCCGAGCCCGCCGCCCAGGCCATGTTCGATGTCCTGACCAGCGCCAACCGGTTCGCGCTCATCCACCGGCTCAACGCGGTCAAACGCGCGGAGACCCGGACGCGCAAGGTCGGCGAGTTCGTCGCCATGCTGGCCCGCCACGACACGTTCCACCCGCAGAAGGCGAAGCCACCGACCGCTCCGTGACGTGCCGCGCCCGTACGGCCGATTCCGGCAGCCGCGACGACCCCGCGCCCGGCGACCGGCGGGGTGAGCCGGGCGTACGCTCGAACGAGCCGACGGCAGGAGGTCGCCCGCGATGATCCCGGTGCTGATCCTGTTCGGGCTTCTCCTCGGGCGCTGGTGGCGGTCGTCGCTCGTCACCGCCGCGCTGGGCTGGCCGGTCCTCCTGGTCGCGACCGGCGTGATGGACGTCGGCGCCGGGCTGCTCGGCGCGGCCGGGCTGGCCGTCGCGAACACCGGTGCCGGCGTGCTGCTCCACCACGGAGCCCGCCTGGCGATCCGGAGCCTTCGGGCGTCCTGAGTCGGGCCCGTGCGCTACCCGGTGCCGCCGGTGTTCCGGATCATCCGCCGGAGCACCTTGAGGGTGGTGACGTAGTCGGCGTCGTCGACGCCGTCGTGGATGCGGGCCCGGATCCCCGGCGCGTGCTGCTTGAGGCGGAGCCGGGCGGCCTCCCCCGCCTCGGTGATCCGCAGCCGGCCGTCCGCGTCGCGGGTCAGCCAGCCGCGTTCGCGCAGCACCTCCGCCTCGGCGTCCAGGTCGTCCTCGGCCCGCAGGTACGAGCGCATCGCGTGCCGCAGCTCGGGCACGGTCAGTCCGCCGCCACCGGGCAGGAGGTCGTTCGGGGACAGGTTGCGCAGGAGCCAGAACTGGGGCTGGGTGAAGCCGTGCGCGGCCTGCTGGGCCCGGGTGAAGGCGATGAGCGACTCGTACGCGACGCCCGTCCAGTAGGCGGCCGGCTGGCCCGCGAGTTCGGCGTCGGACAGGTGCGGTGTCGTCATGGTGCGCTACCTCCGGCGGTGATCGGGTGAGCACGACGCTAGGACCTCAACCGGGCTTCAGATCAAGCCGCGCGGGACATCGCGTTCCGGCCGGCCCCGGCATGATGAGCCGATGCGGGTAACGATGGCGACCGACGCGGGGCATCCCGGCCGGGCCAATGAGGACTTCGCCGGCGCCGTACCGTGCGGCATGGTGCTGGTCGACGGTGCCGGCGGCATCGCCGGGGCGGGCGAGGTCTGCCACCACGGCATCGCCTGGTACGCGACCCGGCTCGGCGGCGCGTTGCTCGGCGCGCTGGCGCAGGGGCGGAGCCTGCGCGACGTGCTGGCCGAGGGCATCGAGCGGGTCACCGACGCGCACCGCGACACGTGCGACGTCGCCCATCCGATCAGCCCGTTCGCGGCGGTCGCGATGCTGCGGTTCTCCGGCGACATCGTCGAGCACCTGGTCCTCGGCGACGCGGTCGCGGTCGTCGGCCGGGCGGCGGGGGATCCCGTCGTCGCCCACGATCCGCGGGAGGTGGTGATCGCCCGGTCCTTCGAGGAGCGGCTGAAGGACGTGCCGGAGGGCGGCGACGAGTACCGGCGGCTGCTGCTGGATCTGCGATCCCGCCGTAACAGTCCCGGCGGCTTCTGGGTCGCCAAGGACGACCCGACGGTGGTGGCCGAGGCGGTCACCGGCGAGTGCCCGGCCGGCGAGGCGGGCACGGCGGCGCTGCTCAGCAACGGTGCGAGCCGGCTCGTGGACACGTTCGGGCTCTCCGACTGGGCCGGGCTGCTGCGCCTGCTGGAGACCGACGGCCCCGCGGACGTCATCCGCCGGGTCCGCGAGGCGGAGGCACGCGGGGGCGTCGCCACCGACGACGCGACGATCGTCTGCCGCACCTGACCGGCACGACAATCCGGTCGTGCTCGTGTTGACTGCGACGATGGACCGTCGACGGCTCAGCAGCATCGCGCACTCGCACCACCCGATCGCGGCCCCGCTCTCCGGTGTCAACGTCAACCGGCTGCTGCGCCGGGCCGGTCGCCGGCCTGCGGCCCGGATCCTCGACCTGGGCTGCGGTGAGGCGGCGTGGGCGTTGCAGGCCCTCGCGCACTACCCGGACGGGCACGCCGACGGCGTGGACCTCAACCCGTACGCGCTGGAACGCGCCGCCGAGGCCGCCGCCGTGCGCGGCCTCGCCGAACGGCTCACGCTGCACGAGCGCGACGCCCGGTCGTACGTCCCGGACGGCGACCACGACCTTGTGCTCTGCGTCGGGTCGACGCACGCGTTCGGCGGGTTCGGTGAGACGCTGGAACTGGCCGGCCGGCACGTGAACGCCGACGGCATCCTCATGGTGGGCGAAGGCTTCTGGCAGGTGCCGCCGACGCCGGAGGCACTGGCCGCGCTGGGCGCGAAACCCGACGACCACACCGACCTCGCCGGTCTGGTCGCGGCCGCCGAGCAGGCCGGCTGGACCCCGGTGTACGCGCACGTCAGCGACACCGCCGAGTGGGACGACTACGAGTGGTCGTGGACCGGTTCGCTGACCGAGTGGGCGCTTGACAACCCGGGTCACCCGGATGCCGCCGACGCGCTCGCCGCCGCCCGGGAGCACCGGGACCAGTGGCTGCGCGGATACCGCGGCGTGCTCGGGTTCGCGACGCTGGTGCTGCGCCGGACCTGACCGGCCGCGCGGGTCCGGCTCGGCACAGGCGGGCGGGGCACTATCGTTCGGGCGTGCAGATCCGTTTCGCCGTACCGGCCGATCCCGCCTATCCGGCCCGCGTGGCCGCCGCGCTCGCCGCCGCCCGGCTGCGCCGGTTCGGCTACATCGGCGCGGCCCTCGCCGCGATCGGGGTGATCGGCTGGATCGCCTCCCAGGCGTCGGCGCGGTTCGCGTCGCTGTGGACCGCGTTGATTGTGGCCGGCGTGCTGTCGATGCTGTACGCGCCGTGGGTGCGGTGGCGGGCCCGGCGCCGCTCCGGCGGGTACGCCGTCGAGGGCGGCTACGACATCGACGACCGCAACATCATGATGCGCAGCGGTTCGGAGTCCGGCGGCATCGCCTGGGACGGCGTCACGCGGGTCACCGAGACCCCCGACTTCTGGATCGTGTACGTGGGACGCATGCCGGCCACGGTGATCCCCCGGTGGCTGATGTCCGCCGAGGACGCCGGGACGTTGCGCGCCTTCATGGCCGAGCGGCGACTGCTCGGCCACCGTTGACCATGTATTGATCGGCTGTATATGTTGCCTCGGTGAATGAGATGCGCGAGGCGACCTTCCTGATCCTGACCGCGCTGGCCGACGAGCCGCGCCACGGCTACGGGATCATCCAGGAGGTCACCGGCCTGTCCGGCGGTCGCGTCAACCTGCTGCCGGGCACCCTCTACGCCGCCCTGGACCGCCTCGTCGCGCAGGGCCTCGCCGAACTCAGTCACGAAGAGGTCGTCGACGGCCGGCTGCGCCGCTACTACCGGCTGCGCGCCGACGGCCGGGCCGAGCTGGCACGCCAGACCGAGCGGCTGCGACAGCTCGCGTCCGCCGCCGAGTCCCGGCTGCGCGCCCTACGGCCCCGCACCGCCTGACCCCCACCGTCGCGGCTCCCGAGGGAGAAACCCATGCATCGCTGGCTGCTGCTGGCCTACCCCCGCGACTACCGCCGGGCGCGCGGGGCCGAGATCCTGGAGACGGTACGGGACGTCGGCCCGGCCCATCGGCGTACCCGGATCGCGGCGAATCTCGTACGTCATGGTCTGCGTGCCCGGCTGGGGCGGCCGGCGAGCCGTACCGTGGTGGCCTGGGCGGCGGTCTTCGCGGTGGTCTGCGGTCTGTTCGCCGCGTCGTTCGGCACCTGGCTCGCGTGGCTCGGCTCCCGCCCGCTCGACCACCGGGACCTCGCCGCCGTGGTCGGGCAGCTCTACCCGGACCGGCAGGTCAGCCACATCGACCGGGACGACCCGCCCGCCGTGTTCCTCATCTACGGCCACCCGCTGAACGAGGACCTCCTGTCCGAGCTGCTCCTCGGTGACGGCGGCGAGTACGCGCTGGCCGAGCTGACCGCGTCGTTCGACCAGACGCCGGCCGGCGGCCTCACCGACCTGCGGCAGCGCCTGCACGCCGCCGGGTGGGAGCGGAGCGAGCCCGTCAGAACCGACGCGTACGGCTGCGTCCCCGGCAGTCCGCAGTGCGACCCGGCGTCCATCCCCTCCGACATCACCGTGTACGCCGGACGCGGCGACCACATCCTCGCCGCGGAGCTCAACGCCGAGGGTTCGATGAACCTCACCCTCAGCCGCGCCACCCCCGGCGCCGCGTATCCCGCCGGTCTGCTCGGCTTCGTGCTGGGCACGCTGGGCGGCTGGGTGCTGTTCGGCTGGGCGAGCCGCCGCACCGAGGGACGAAGCCCGCTGGTGCAGGGCCCGGCGAAGGTTCTGTACGGCGTCGCGATGGTGTTCTGGGCCGCGCCGACCCTGCTCGGCGCGCCGATGATGCTCACGCATCACCTGAGCGAGCCGCATCCCCGCTGGCACATGCCGTGGGAGTGGCTCGGCCAGCCCACCCTGTCGTTGCCGTTCCTGCTCGGCGCGGTCCTGCTGATCGTCGCGCTGGGGCTGGCGGCGCTGCCGCACCGGCGCCCGGCGGGCCGCACGCTCGCCGGGGCGTCGGACCCGGCGGTCTAGCGCCGCCGGGTCAGCTCGCCGGGCATCGCGTGCCGGTGGCGGGCACCGTCAGATCGACGAGGTACCTGTCCACCACGGCAGTCGTGCAGTCGTTGCGCTGGTAGGTGCCGTGGCCCCAGCCCTCGTAGGTGACCAGACGCCCGTGCCGGCCGAGTTGCCGGGCGACGTTCGCCGCCCAGGCGTGGCCGGTACGGGGATCGTGCCGGGAGTTGAGCAGCAACAGCGGCGTGCGGGTGTGCACGTTCAGCTCGTGCGGCGGATTGCGGACCGGGGACGGCCAGCCCAGGCAGGTCTGCACTGCGAGCAGACCGGCGCCGTACCGGACGTCCGGGGCGGCAGCAGCGGCGTCCCGGACCAGTCCGGCGTACTCGGCGTAGTCGCGTACCTCGGCGGGCCAGTCCGCGCAGAACGCCGCGACCGAGATCGAGAGGTTCACAGCCGGTGGCGGCGTACCGGCGTCCATGTCCCGCACGATCGCGGCGAGTTGCGGCCAGCGCGGGCCGGCGAGCATGCCGAGTGCCACGGCGGTGACGTCGAAGGCGGTACGGGGGGCGTACTCACCTCGGTCCGCGCGGGCCAGCACCCGCGCCCACACCGATCGCACGTCCCGTTCGTGGAGCACACAGTCCGCCGAGCTGTCGCACCAGGAGACGAACTCGTCGAACGCGTCCTGCAACGCGGCGGCCTGCGTCCGTACGAAGGACCGCACGTCGAGGCTGTGGTCGAACACGCCCTCCAGCACCACCGCCCGCACGCGGCCGGGGTACCGCTCGGCGTACTGCTGACCCAGCAGGGTGCCGTACGAGCTGCCGTGGAAGGACAGCCGCCGCTCCCCCAGCGCACGCCGCAACGCCTCGAGGTCACGGACGGTGCTGGGCGTGTCGGCGTGGTCGAACACCGGGCTGGTCGGGCGGCACCTGCTCCACAGCGCCCGGTTGTAGGCCACCGCGGCGTCGAAGTCGGCCTGGCCGGTCAGTGGGACGGGCGGCTTGCGCAGCGCCGGGTCCGGCGTGCAGACGGGCGCGGCGGTGCGGGCCACGGCACGCGGGTCGAAGCTGACCAGGTCGAACCGGTCCAGCAGCTCGTCGCTGAACCGGTCGCCCCTGCGGATGCGTTCCACCCCCGAGTCGCCGGGGCCGCCCGGTCCGAACACCAGCGTGCCCACCCGCTGCTCCGGCAGGCGCGCGGACCGGCGTGCCACGGCGAGGTCGAACGTCGGGCCGTTCGGCCGGGCCCAGTCCACCGGCAGTCGGAGCCGGGCGCACCGCACGCGCGGATCCGGCGGGACGTCCGGCAGGTCGTCGGCGCACTCGCCCCAGGCGAGTCGCGGCGGCGGAAGACCGGCGCGCGCCGCGCCGGGCAGTCCCGCCAGGACGGTGAGCGCGGTCAGAGCGAGGGCCACGGTACGTCGGAACACGGTGCCTCCCGGTGTCTGGATGCTCATCGATTCTTCAGCGGCGTCCCACCCGAGTCATATACGGAAACGCCCCGATATGCCCGTCGGGTATTTCCCCCATTCCGTCCCTGACGCCGAGGTACGGCAGGCGAGCCGTACCCGTGGCGGTCTAGCATCTGGCGATGGCCTCGCCCCTGGATCGCCTGCCGAAGATCGGCGCACCGGCCACGCGGGCGCTGACCGCCGCCGGCTACACCACGCTGCGCCGGCTCGCCGGGGTGCCACGCGCGGAGCTGGCGCGGCTGCACGGCATGGGGCCGAAGGCGCTGGCCGTCATCGAGGCCGCCCTCGCCGAGCACGACCTGCGGCTGAGCTGACGGGGTGACCGCTGTGCCATTCGGGCGACTCCACCACCTGATCGTCGACTGCCCGGATCCGATGGCCGAGGCACGGTTCTGGAGCGCGGTCCTCGGCGACCCGATCACGTACGCGGACGACGACTTCACCGTGGTGTCGGCGAGTACGGCGACGTCCGGGCTGGCGTTCCAGCGCGCCCCCGGCCTGACGCCGCCGACATGGCCGGATCCGGCGGTGCCGCAGCAGATGCACCTCGACGTGATGGTCGACGACCAGGACGCGGCGGGCGAGGCGGTGCTCGCGCTGGGCGCACGGCGGTTGCCGGGCGACCACGTGTACGCCGACCCGGCCGGTCACCCGTTCTGCCTGATCAGGCGCCCCACCTGGGCGTCGCCGGTGGACGGATCCGCATGACCGGCGCGCGCGGCGGCCGGCCGGCCGACCGCTGGACGAGGAACGCCTGGCGGACCCTGCACCTCGGGGTGGCGATCACCGCGGCGTGTCTGCTCTGGGCCGTCAGTGTCCCCGGCTTCGTCTTCGTCGTGATGCTCGGCGTGGTCTTCCTGCTCGCCGTGACCGGTCTGGGCTGGGCCATCCTGGTGGGCTTCTTCGTGGTCGAGCGCCGCCGCTGGTCCTGGCGGTTCCTGGTCGCCCCGGTGATCGTCGTGCTCACGGCGGCGCTGGTCGTCGCAGGAGCGCCGTTCCAGGCCCGCTGGGCGGTGAGCCGTGGTGCGTTCGACCGGGTGGTCGCCGCGCTGCCCGCGGCGAGCGCGCAGGACGCCGAGTGGTCGAAGGTGCGGGTGCCGCACCGGATCGGCGCCTACATCATCACCTCGGCCTACACGGTGCCCGGCGGAGTGGTGCTCTACGAGAGCAACGGGTACATGCTGGACGACGCCGGGTTCGCCTACCTGCCGCAGGGCCCCACCGAGGACCTCGCGAACGAGGACTTCGAAGCGCCGAGCTTCACGCATCTCGGTGGTCCCTGGTACAGCTGGACCGCGAGCTGGTAGGCGAACATCCGGCGTCCCTGCCCTACCTCAGGTGCCGGGCGAAGAACCGGTTCGCGGGTTCCCCCTCGAACCACGGCACGCCGGTGTGCCCGCCCATGTTGGCGTGCAGCGTCTTCTCCGCCGAGCCGAAGGCGTCGAACAGGTCCAGTGCCATCTGCCGGTCGTTGCCCTCGTCGTCCCACTGGAGCAGGACATGCAGCGGGATGGTGACCTGCCGGGCCTCCTCGATGATGGCGCGCGGCACGAAGCTCCCGGCGAACAGGAGCGCGGCCACGATGCGGGGTTCGACGAGCGCCAGCCGTACGCCGATCGAGATCACGCCGCCGGCGTAGCCGACCGGGCCACCGATCCCGGGCAGCGCGAGCAGGGCGTCGAGGGTGGCCCGGCACTCCGGGACCGCCTTCTCCACCAGCGGCAGGACGAGCCGGTCGACCACCTCGTCGGCGACCGGCTCACCGGCTCCAAGTGCCCGGCGCAGGTCGGCGCGGGCCTGCTCGGCGGCGGCGGACGCGGGCCGGTCGCCGCTGCCGGGAAGTTCGACTGTGGCGGCGGCGAAGCCCTGCGCGACGCAGCCCTCCGCCCGGGCCAGCAGGCGGGGATACATCCGGCGCAGTCCGCCGGGGTGGCCGAGCAGGATCAGCGGGACCGGGGCGGACGCGGACGCGGGCGTCCACAGGAGGCCGGGGATCCCGCCGAGGGTGAACTCGCGTTCGCGGACGTCGTCGGCGAGGCGTTGTTCGGAGGTGAAGCGCATGGTCGTGCCTCTCGGGAGTGCGTCGGCGCTCCCGGACGACCTATCGCCCGGCCGTGACCCCCGAGGGGAGCACCCATGTCGATACTGCGGTCACGGGTACCACCTCCCTCGTTCTCCGGCACGGCCACCGGCAAGCTAACAGCGTCCGCCGGGGCCGGCCAACCGGTTTTGTCGCGGCGTGATCCGCGCCGGACCGTCAGCCGCGCTCGAAGCCGGCGAAGACGACAGCCAGCGTCCGGGCTTGCAGATGCTCGTCCCAGCCCCCGTGCAGGGCGCCCTGGCACATGCCGGTGAGCAGCGCCATCACCTCGGGTAGCCGTACCGAGCCGGCGACGGCTCCGGCGGCCTGGGCCTGTTCCAGCAGCCTGCCCACCGCCTCCTCCAGGTGACCTACCGCGTCCGGAAGCCGGATGTCCACCCCGGATCCGGCGAGCAGCTCGACTGCGGTCTTCTTCGCGGCGGCCTGCGCCACGGTGTATCTGAAGAACCCGAAGAGGTCGTGTCGTCCCGCCTCGTCGGCGAGCTGCGCGAGCAGTCGCTTCATGAGCGCGACGAGCAGGTCCTCCTTGGTGGGGAAATGACGGAAGACCGTGCCGATGGCCACGCCCGCCCGGCGAGCCACCTGCTCGGTCGAGGTACGGGTGCCGAACTCGGCGAAGACCGCCTCGGCGGCGTCCAGGATGCGTGCCCTGTTGCGTTGCGCGTCGGCGCGCAGCGGCGGACCCTCTACCAAAATGAGCCTCCACTCACTATTCTCACGGACACAAGTCGAGTCACGACTCATTATCTCGGAGGCCGGCATGACACCACAGGAGATCTTCGAGAGCATGCGCGCCAGATGGCTGGCCGGTCTGCCCGCCTTCGACGCGGATTCGCTGGCCGACGACGTGGTGGTCGAGACGCCCTTCGCCGCGCCCGGCCAGCCGACGCGCACCGAGGGGAAGCAACCCGTTCTCGACTACACGCGGGCGGGCCGGGCGGTGTTCCCGGTGCGGTTCGACGACTGCCGCGGCGTGGTCGTGCACGAGACGGCGGATCCCGAGGTGATCGTGGTCGAGTACGAACTCGTCGGCACACACACGGTGACCGGGGTGACCGCCTCCGCGCCTTTCATCGGGGTGTTGCGGACCCGGGACGGCAAGCTGGCCCACTGGCGCGAGTACCAGCACACGCTCGCCATCGCTCAGGCCGCCGGCCAGGCATGAGGCTGGATCACGACAGGGGCGCCGCGCTCAGGAGGACGGGGTCGGCGACGGGGCGAACGGCCACGGCTGCGGGCCGAACAGCTCCGTGCACGCGGTGAGGAGCCCGCGCTGCGCCTCGGCCATGCGCGCGTCGACCGGGCCGGTGTCCGCGTTCGGGTCGTTGCGGATGAACATGTCCCCGGATTCCTTCGCCGCCACCGCCAGTCGCTCGCCGGCCTCCCGGACGCCCGGGTCGGCCGCCTTGCGGGCACGCATGGCGATCGGCGAGTTCGAGGTGAAACGGACGTCCTGCTGCTCGACCACCCGGGCCACCATGTTGCACGCACCGGCCGCGACCTTGTCCGCGGGCGCGGTCGAGCCGGCCTGCGGAGCGGCGGAGGACGCCGCAGCGGACGACGACGGGGTGGCCGACGTCGACGGTGCGGGCTCCGCGGGCGCGCACGCGGAGACGACGAACAGCAGGGAGAGTGCGGCGAGTTCACGTTTCACCGCACGAGGCTAGCGATCATGGTGGGCGTGGCTGCCGTCCGGGTGCCACACCCACCCTCATCGCGTCGACATCGAACCTGTCACCGGCCCGCCGCGCGGAGCATCGCCTCCGTCTCGGGGTCGGGCATGACCTCCCGGACCTCCTGGGCACATCGGCACGACGCGGCGATCTTGGCGGCCCACTTCAGCGCCTCGTCGTGGGACGCCACGTCGAGGACCACGAACCCGCCGATGACCTCCTTGGTCTCCGGGAACGGCCCGTCGGTGACCACCCCGTCCGCACCCACGATGGTCGCCTGCTGGCGTTCGAGCCCGGTGCCGTACACGAACACACCGGCGTTCACGGCCTCCTGGATGACGGCGTGCGCCTCCCTGCCCACCTGGGGGATCTCCTCGGCGGGGATGTGGTCCATCGCGCCGTCGTTGAACGAGATCAGGTACCGCGGCATGCCATGACTCCCTTGTCCGGGCGGCCCGGTCCGGCCGCCTCTCACCCGTACTACGAACGAGCCGCACCCGATCTGACATCATCCGCAGGGATGGGCACGGCGGTGCCGGTCACCGCGATCCCGGCGCCGTCCCCGGCGGGGATGCTGACGGTGAGCAGGCTCGGACGGCCCATGTCGTCACCCTGCCGCACGGTCACCGTCGCGGGCGGCCGCACCACGCCCAGCTCACGCAGGTAACCGCCGAACGCGGCCGCCGCCGCGCCGGTCGCGGCGTCCTCGACCACGCCGCCCGGCGGGAACGGGTTGCGCGCGTGGAACACCAGCGGGGACTCGCGGTGCACGAGGTCGATCGTCGTCCAGTCCCGTTCGGCCATCAGCGCGCTCAACGCCGCCGTGTCGTAGTCCAGGTCCGCCAGGCGCTGCCGGGTCTCGGCGGCCACGATCGGATGCCAGGCCCCGGCGTACGCGACACGCGGCGGCAGCGTCGCATCGAGATCGTCCGGCGACCAGCGCAACGCGGCGAGCAGCGCCGCCAGATCGTCCGCGGCAAGGGGTACGGTGCGCGGCGCGACGCTTGTCAGCGTGGCGGTGGTGGCGCCGTCGGCCTGCACGCTCGTGGCGACCTCGACCAGCCCGGCGCGAGTGTCCAGGTGCAGCACACCTGGGCCGTGCCGCTGCGCGTACGCGACCGCCGACGCGATCGTCGCGTGCCCGCAGAACGGCACCTCCGCCTTGGGGCTGAAGTAGCGGACGGTGAACCGCCCGCCCCCGCCGGCGGGCACGAGGAACGCCGTCTCGGAGTAGCCGACCTCGGCCGCCACCCGCTGCATCTCCGCGTCGCCCGCCCCGGTGGCGTCCAGGACGACACCGGCCGGGTTGCCACCGGCGGGGTCGGCGGTGAACGCGGCGTATCGGAGAATGTCCATGATCACGAGCCTAGCGACGATGCTCCGGCTCGTCTGCCCCGAGACGAGCCACGCCGAACTACTCTCCGGGCATGAGCGGCTTCGAGATCACCCCCATCGGTACGGTCCGCAACGACCGGACGGACATCCAGCACAGCGACAACTGGGGTGCGGTCCGCAGCACCGTCGTCGTCGACGAGCGCTTCGGCGAGGCGTGCCTGCAGGGCCTGGAGGGGTTCTCCCACGTGGAGGTCCTGTTCGTCTTCGACCGGTTCCCGGACGGCGGCGACTTCCGGGAGCCCCGCCCCTACCGTGGCCGGGCCGACCTGCCGCCGATGGGCGTGTTCGCCGGTCGCGGCCCGCGCCGGCCGAACCGCATCGGCGTCACGTGCTGCCGGATCGAGTCGGTCGACGGCCGCGAGCTGACGGTGGTGGGCCTCGACGCCGTGGCCGGCACGCCCGTGATCGACCTGAAGCCGGTGATGGTGGAGTTCGTCCCCGCCGACGTCCGCCAGCCGGACTGGGTCAGCGGCATGATGTCCGACTACTTCCGGCCGTAGCGTCGGCGCGCCACCTCACCGCAGCAGCCTCTCCGTGAGGTCCATCAACCGCTCGGCGTCATGGGGGTCGAGGGTCGGGAAACCGGGCGGAAGTAGCTTCCCCCGGTCGACGGCGGTCACCGGCGCGGTCGGCGGCGCGTCCAGGAACTGGTGAATCGGCGCCACCGCGTCCGCGACGGGCCGGGCGGCGACGGCCGCCGCCACCGCGAGCAGCCCTCGTACCACGAACGGGAGTGCGCTACGGTCACCGCTCCTGGTGAAACCGGGATGGTAGAGCACGTATCGGGCCCGGCTGCCGGACCGCTGGGCGAAGCCCACGCCGAGCAGGTCGTTGGCCCGCCCGGCCTGCAACTGCGCGGCGACGGCCGAGTAGCCCGCGGTCATCTGTGGATCGGTCCAGCGCACCTCGCCTCTCGTGACCCCGACACCGGCGACGTTCATGATCACCGGAGCGGTCGCCCGGTCCAGGGCCGGACGCAGACCGAAACTGAGCAGGTAGCGACTGACGTAGTAGAGCGCGAACGTACGCTCCAGTCCCTCCACCGTCTCGACGCGGCGCGGCGTCACGGCATTGGCGAACAGCGTCAACGCGTCGACGACCTGATGCTCGCCGAGGATGTGCGCGATGACCTGCCGCGTCTCGGCCATGCTGGACAGATCGACGGGTACGAAGGTGATCAGGCCGCCGGCCATCGCCTCGCCCCGTGCACGGCTGCGGCCGAGCACCAGGACGCGGTCGCCACGTTCGGCCCGTCCCAGGGCGAACGCACGTCCCATCCCGTTCGTGCCGCCACTGACCACCACGACGCCCACGTCGCCCCCTTATCGTCTTGCTCATCGGCCTGCCTCATCCTGGGCAGCAGGCCGGCGGAGGCGAAAGAAGGCACTTTCATGTCCACAGGTAACATCGATGTGAGTGCCTCGCTGCGCGATCATCGGCTGCCGGTGCCGGTTCCGGCCGGCGAGTACGATCGCTGCCCGGTCACCGACGTGCTGCGGGCGGGTGAGCGACAAGTGGACGCTGTTGCTGATCACCCTGCTCGGCCGGCATCCGCACCGGTTCAACGAGTTGCACCGGGCCGTCGAGGGCATCAGCCCGCGCATGCTCACCCGGACACTGCGCGCGCTGGAAGGCGACGGCCTGGTCGAACGTGAGGTGTTTCCGACGGTGCCGCCGAGCGTCGAGTACCGGCTGACGCCGCTCGGTGTCAGCCTGCTGGGGCCGCTTTCCGCGCTGGCCGACTGGGCGGTCGCTCACCATGCCGAGATCGTCGCGGCACGTCAGCCCGTGGACCCGGTGAGCGTGCCCGAGCGGTGAGGCACCGGTCCGGCGTTTGTCCGCCGGGCGGTGGGCGTCGATCTGGAATGCTTCGTCCATGCCGTCCTTCCCGCCCACCTTCTCCGCCGGGATCGTCGCGCAGCCGATCCAGGCCCAGTTCGAGGCGTTCTCGACGAGCAGCGCGACGCGCTCGACCGCTGCCTGGACGGACTGACCGAGGAACAGGCGCGCCGGTCACTGGTGGCCTCCCGGACCACGCTGCTGGGTCTGGTGAAGCACGCGACCTTCGTCGAGAAGGTCTGGTTCGACGAGGCCGTCACGGGCCGGTCGCGAGCCGAGATCGGCATCCCGGAGCGGTCGGAGGACTCGTTCCTCCTCGACGACGGCGACACGATCACCGGCGTCCGGCGGGCATACCGCGACGCCCGCGACGCGTCACGCCGGGCGACCTCCACGCGGCGTCTGGACGACATCCTCACCGGGCACCGACGGGGCCCGCTTCCGCTGCGCTGGGTGTACCTCCACGTCCTGCGCGAACTCGCCCAGCACTGCGGGCACGCGGACATCCTCCGGGAGCAGATCCTCGACGGACAGCGGGCGGCCGGCGGTGGTTCGTCGTCGTAACGGCCGGCGTCACGCGCCGGCGCCCTCGTCGGGGTCACCGGTCGACAAGTCGGGGGCACGCATCCGCCACGCGTCGGTGACCAGTTCGGTCAGGCGCTCGACGCCGACGTGCGCCAGCCGCAGCATGACCAGGGGTGACCCGTCATACGCGGGGGTGGTGAAGAACAGGTCGGGCTCGCCGAGGAGCAGGGCCTGCTTCTCCGCCTCGTCGCCCACGTACAGCACGGCGATGTCGGTGCGGATGCGCCGCGGCCTACCGGACGTGCGCTCGGGATACGACCAGACGAACCCCTTGCCGGCGACCCGGAAGTCGAAGCCGTCACTGTCGATCTCGACCACGTGCGGCAGCGACAGCGCCACCCGACGGACATCGTCCGCATCAGCCACGACGGTCACCCCGGCACACCGCCTTCCACACCGGCACAGCCTAGCCGCCGCGCCGCCGTCCGGTGGCAGGCCGTCGATGTCCTTCGGGGCCGTACCGATGGTCAGATGGTGAATCCGCCGTCGACGTTCACCGTCGCGCCGGTGACGTAACGCCCGTCCGGGCCGGCCAGGAACGCCACGGCGGCGGCCACGTCGACCGGCTGCGCGAAGTGGCCGAGGGCGGTGAACCCGTTGATCGTGTCCGCGTTCGGGCCGTCGGCCGGGTTCAGCTCGGTGTCCGTGGCGCCGGGGTTCACCAGGTTCACCGTGATCGCTCGACCGCCGAGTTCGCGCCCGAGCGCCTTGGTCAGGCCGATCAGGGCGGTCTTGCTCATCGCGTAGAGCGAGAAGCCCGGGAAGACCGCCCGCTCGGCCGTGTTGCTGCCGATGTTGACGATCCGTCCGCCCGCCGGCATGTGGCGTACCGCGGCCTGCGAGGCGACGAACGGCGCCCGGACGTTCACCGCGACTGTCTGCTCGAACTCGTCGAGACTCAACTGCTCCAGCGGCCCCAGCAGGAACGCGCCCGCGTTGTTGACCAGGATGTCCAACCGGCCCAGCTCACCGGCGGCCCGGTCCACCGCCGCGATCACCGCCGCCGGATCGGCGCTGTCGGCCCGCACGGCGATCGCGCGCCGTCCCACAGCCTTGATCTGCTCCACCACGTCGTCGGCGCGACGCTGATTCTGCTGGAACGTCAGCGCCACATCGGCGCCGTCCTCGGCCAGGCGCAGGGCCACCGCCGCGCCGATGCCACGGCCACCACCGGTGACGAGAGCTACCTTGCCGTCAAGTGCGTTGTTCATGGTGGAGAGCCTGGTCGACAATGGGTCGCATGTCCGGCGGGGATCGGACGCCGCGTTCGTGACACCGCGCCGGCGTTCCGAATGGTCCGGTGGCGGGCACCATCTCGGCTGCAAGGTGGGGTGACGTGGGTACCGACATCGCCGGTGGGGTGGAGCTCCGGCCGCACGGTCCGGGTTCGCCCTGGAGGCTGGCCCACGTCGGCCTGGATGCGCTACCTCGCCATTACGACGCCTTCGGGCTGCTGTTCGGTGTGCGCAACTATGCCGGGTTCGAGCCGGTCGCGCCCGGCCGTGGCGTGCCGGACGACGCCGGCGCCGACCTGCGCGCTCTCCTCGCGGACGGCGAACACGACCACACCTGGGCGACGTGGGCGCAGTTGGCATCCGTCGACTGGAGCGCGCAGGCGCCCCGTGTGGACGACCGGATCCATGAGTACGAGCTGACGAGGCAGGGGCCGCGCTTCGTGGGCAAGGCCGGACACCACGGACGAGCCTGGCACGAGGTGGCCGGCGAGCACGCGGACCACCGGGGCAGCAGCTACCCGGAGGGAACCGAATGGCGGGCGGGCGACCGGATGTGGCGGGTGGAGCGCCTGACCCACGGTGATGTGCTGCGCGCCGACCCGCAGCTACGCGCGCTGCTCGACCGCATGCGCGAGCTTGCCGAGCGGTACGGCGACGACAACGTACGGCTCGTCGTCTGGTTCGACAGCTAGCGGCGCCCCGCGCGGCGATCCGGGTAGCCGGTCCACGACGCCCGACGCCCGGTAGTGCCCGAGCCACAGTCCGACCTCGCGGGCCAGCTCGACGCCTCCGGCGCGTACCCCTTCCCGGTGTTCGTAGCCGGCCTCCTGGTCGGCGAGCACGTCGTGGACGACCAGCTCGGCGTCCGGAAGCGGCCGGGGCGGCGGCATCGCCCGGACGAGGCCGCGGCGGGCGTTCGCCGCCGGCGAACCGCGGGCGGCGGCGGTCCACCGGACGCGGACCCGCTGAATGAGGATCACCGCCCAGGTGTACCCGGAGCGCGCGGCCCAGGCCTCGGTTGTCGAACCTCAGCCCGGGCCGCCTCGCCGGGGCTCAGTTCACCGCTGTGTAGAGCCGTTGCCCGCCGGGCCGGTAGCCGACGCGCTCGTAGACCCGCCACGAATCCTCGCCACCGGCCTCCAGCCAGGCGGCCTCCGCACCGGCGCCGAACAGCCGCCGGGTGACGTCGGCGGTGATGGCGGACGCCAGTCCCCGACGGCGGTAGGACGCGCGGACGGCGATGCCGGCCACCTCGCTGACCGCGCCGACGGGCGCCGCCGCACCGCCGCCGCCCGCGCAGTCACCGTCCTCGGTGACGGCCGTGACGACCACGCCACCGGTGTCCTGCTGGCGCCGGAGGCGAGCCACGTCGGCCTCGGAGGCGACCGGATCGTCGCCGAACGCCTCGTTCTGCACGCTGATCAGCGCGGCGCGCTGGGAGTCGGTACCCGGTTCGCACAGCCTCAGGTGGTCCGGCACGGGTGGGGACGCCAGCGTGTCCGGCGCGCAGACCAGGTAGGTGTGCCGGGCTTCCACGGTGAAGCCGGCGGCGGTCAGCAGCGCCTCCAGATCGGGGGCGCAACTGGTGACGTACTCCAGGCGGGGTTTGCGGTCGGCGGCGTGGAACGCCGCGACCAGGGCGGTGACGTCGGCCGCGGTGACGGCGGCGCCGGGACGCGGCGTCGCGTAGTTGACGTACGGGCTGGCCGTTGTCGGGTCCAGCCCGATCACGAACGGCCCCACCTCGACCGGCGCGGGCCGGCGGGACAGGTTGACGACGACTGATTGTTGGATGCGGGCATCCATGCTCAACGGGGGACCTCGATGCATGAGAGAAGCTGCGACGGGCGGAAGAAGCGTCGGGCCGCCCCGCCGTGTCGCAGGCACGCGACGGTCATCCGTCGCGTGGCCGACACTCAGGCGGCCGCTCGGCCTACCCGGATCACAGGCGTCATTCCCTCATGCGGAGTGCCCACGCGGTGCGCGTGGCCAATCGCAACCTTGCCCCTCCCGACCCGGACGTGTCAATCGCGTACGGCCGGACGTCGAGAAGCAACTCGCTTGTGGATCAAGATCGGGGCGGGGGTACTCGTCGGGTGCAATGGACGGACGACCTGACGGTGCGCCTCACTCGGGGAACATCGGTACGTGCCTTGTCCGCCATCTGCAAGGGGCCGCGAAACTGTCGGTGCCGGCCGCTAGCCTGCCGGCGTGACAAAGGTCGATATGGAGAAGGCCGCGCTGTGTGAGTTCCTCGAGTATCAGCGTGCCAGTGTCCGAGCCATCCTGGCCGATCTGGACCTGGCCTCGCTGCGCAAGCCGGTCCTGCCCTCCGGATGGTCGCCGCTCGGGCTGGTGGAGCATCTCGGGCATGCGGAACGCCACTGGTTCCAGGAGGTCTTTCGTGGTTCGGTGGAGCCGTTGCCCTGGCCGGACGAGAACACACCACTTCGCACGACTCGATCGCCGTCCCAGGTCTTCGGCTTCTACCGCGACCAGTGCGACGTCTCCGACGCGATCATCGCCGCGGCACCGTTGACGGCGGCACCCGCCGGCCGGCATCCGGACGAGACGCTGGCGTCGCAGACCACCGACCTGCGACGGATCGTTCTGCACGTCATCGAGGAGACCGCCCGGCACGCCGGCCACCTGGACGTCGTCCGCGAGCTGATCGACGGTCGCACCGGGCTCGGGCCGCGGTGAGACGAGCGGGGCGGAGTCGCACGACTCTGATGTCGACGGCCCTCGGCTCAGGTCGATTCCGACGGCCGCGGTAAGGGCACGGGCGAGTGGACGCGGGTCCGCGCACGCACCCTGACGGGCGCATGCAGCGGTTCTATGCTGCTGCGATGCAACCCCGCTTGGTCAACGAGGTGCGGCTGCCCGGCATTCGGCACGTCACGCAGGCAACGGGCCCTGGCTGGGTGGTCACTGAGCGAGACAGTGTCACGGTAAACCTGTTCGACCAGGAACTGCGTCGCGTGGCGCGGCTTGCGGTGCCGCTCGACGGCCCGCAGATGAAGGTCAGTGCCACCCGCCGGCTCGTGGCGGCAGGCGACGAGCAACAGATCGTCGTGCTCGACCGCGACGGCGCGATTCGCTGGCGCAGCACCTGGCAGCGACTCGGCGACAGCGCCGGCGCCGACTTCCACCTCGACGGCGACGACACCCTCTGGATCCGTTTGGCCGGCACCGGGGAACTCGTCGCCCTCCACGGCGCGAGAGGCACGGAGATCCATCGCATCCCGCTGCCCGGGCCCGAGGCCGCCTGGTTCGTGCACTCGCCCCGCAATGCCTGGACCGGCTTGACGCTGCTCGACCCCGACCGGTCAGACGCCATGCTCATCAGGCTCGACGCCGAGCACATCGTGTCGCGGCCACTGGCCGGTGGAGATCTCGCCGGTTTCAGCCCGGCAGGCGGCCGCTGTCTGACCCTGACCACCGACGGCTTCCTGTCCGTCCGCGACGTCGCGTCCGACGCAGCGATCGCAGAACGACACCTGGAAGATCTGCGGAGCGCGCCACACTGGCTCGCGGGCAACAGATACGTGGACCACGCGTTGTTCCTCACCGAGGACCTGATCCTCGTCGCCGTGAACACCGCAGACCTGCCGAACGACGCCGGGGGCCATCTCCTGCTGTCGGCGCTCGGCCTCGGGTGCCGCTCCGAGGTGCGTTACCCGCGCCACCACGGGTCCGGCTCCGTCCACCCCGCTCACCAGCCGGGCCGATGGCTCACCCGCCAGCACGAGGACGATCAGCTCCGGCTGTGGCAGCTCGACGCTCGCCTCGACGACGAGCCGCTGCCGGGCCAACTCGCGCTGCTCTGACCGCGTCGGTCACGGCGCCGCCGCACGCTCACAGCGCGCACAGATCAGCGATCAGTGCTCGATAGGTGTCGGCGTCCGGAGGCTGGGGTACGGCGCCGGCCCAGCGTTCCCACCGGCCGCCGGGTCCGAGGTAGCGGTCGGCGTGGCTCGTGCCGAGTCGCGAATCGACGTAACGCAGGGCACCCAGCGCCCAGTGCTGGTCGTAGCGGAGGTCGAGTGCGGGCAGGTAGCGGTCGAGGTATGCGGTCAGGATCTCCGCGTCCGGGTGGTCACCGAAGGCCGCGAGGGCGAAGCAGTAGCCCTGGCCGCTGAAGCAGACCTCGCTGCCCAGGAGCAGCTCGCCGACGGTCTGCCGGAACCGGGTACGCCGGTCGAGCCCGATGAGGTAGCCGGCGACCAACCGTGAGCGCCAGTTCGGCAGGCCGCCGGGTTGGAGCAGGAAGACGAGTTCCTCGTCGCTGACGCGTCGAGCATCCTGGCGCAGGGCGTACACCACTGGAGCGTTCTCGTGCGCGTCCGGACGGACGATGCCACCGTGCAGGAGGTCCAGATAGCGAGCGCTTCCCCGGTCCGACGGGGCGATGACATAGCGGCGGATGGTGCCGTCAGCTGGATCCGGTATCGGCGGCGGGAAGTCCACGGCGACATCATCCCGGATCGGTCAGCGGCGCACCCGGTAGCGCAGGTGCAGCACCCGATCGCCCTGGAGCACCACGTCCGGATCCTCCAGGAGGTGCTGCGCGTCCACCGACCCGAAGTAGCGCTTGCCGGAGCCGAACACCACTGGTACGACGTCCATGCGTACCTCGTCGACCAGGCCCGCGGCGAGCGCCTGGCCTCCGACGTCACCGGCGGCGACCTCGACGATGCGGTCCCCCGCGAGTTCCTGCGCCCTTGCCACGGCTGCCTCGACGCCGTCGACGAAGTGGAACGGCGCCGCAGGGTCCCAGCCGTCGGGCGCGGGCCGGTGGGTCACGACGACCACGTGGTCGATCCCGCTCGGCGGCGTCCCGTCCCAGCCGTCGGTCAGGTCGAAGACGTGCCGGCCGACGACAGTCACCCCGATCCGGTCCCAGTAGGGCCCGACGTAGTCGTGGGACGTCTGCGACACCTTCAGCGCGCCGCTGTCGTCCAGTGGGACGTCACCGCTTGTCAACCAGTCGAACAGCGGTCCGGGCTGGTCGTTGTCGTCCGCGACGAAGCCGTCCACCGACACCGAGCTGTACAGGACCACAGTGCCCACGCCGGTTCCCCTCTGCCTTGGATTTCCTCACGCTAGCGGGCCGTGAGCCGCGGTTCTTGTACGAAATCAATCGACCGGCAGCGGCCAGCCGTCCATCGCGTGGCCGGGGTGTTCGCGCAGGAACCGCCGCCGGACCTCGACGTACCGGGTCGGTGTGAGCCCGGTGAACGCCCGGAACTCGTGGCCGAAGTGGGCCTGGTCGAAGTAGCCCGCGCCACTGGCGAGCTCGCCCCAGTCGACGGGCCGGGCGGGGTCGATCGCGAACACGGCGGCGGCGAAGCGGTAGGTGCGGGCCAGCCGCTTCGGCGTGACGCCGACGAGTTCCTTGAACCGCTGCGTCAGATGGGTGCTGCTGACACCGGCCGCTGTCCTCAGGTCGCCGATCGGCACCGCGCCGCTCGTCGCCGCGATGACGCCGCTCGCATGCCGGACCAGCCCAAGTCCGGTGGTCTCGGACAGCCGTCCTATCAGCTCCTGTTCGAGCAGCGCCAGCATCTCGTGCGGCCCGTCCGCCGTGGCCAGCCGGTCGCGCAGCTCAGCGACGGCGGGCCGGCCCCAGACCTGCTCCAGCGTCACCGGCCGGTCGCGCAGCTCGGCCGCGGGCATCGGCAGGAACGGCGCCAGACCCCACGGCTTGACGTGTACGCCGACGGACCGGGTCGGGCACGGATAGCCGAACTCGAACGCCCGGGTGGGTGTGGTGATCACGCAGCCGTCGGCGTACTCCGTGCTCTCGATGTCGGTGCCGGCGCGGACACGGAACGGCGCCCCGAGGTTGACGATGAGCAGCGCCGCGGGCATCGGCGGCAGCGTCAGCCGGGGGTACGGGGGCGTACCCGCCAGGTAGTAGAGGTCGTCGATCAGCCCGTCCAGCGGCGGTCGCGGCACTCTGGACACGTACTCCACGCCCCACAGCATCGCGGACGCCGCGCCGTCACGGCCGACGCCCCGCCGGGCCCGGTCATCGTCCGCGACGGGCTGGGGACCGCCGTCCGGGTGCCCCACCGTGCGGTCAGGACGGCGCTACGATCCGGCGATGGCCGATGCGGGCGGTGGAGGGCAGCGACGTGAGGGCCCGGTGTCCGACTGGACGCGGATCGCCGTCAGCTACTGCCAGTACGACGTGTCGACAGTGCCGGGGGAAACCGGCATGCCGATCTACAGGGGCGCGCTCAGACGATCCGGCTCCCTGACGCCCGCCCCCGGCGAGGATCGCGCGTTCTGCTGAGCGCAAAGAGGACTGCGTCCGGTCGTGCCCACGGGCCATGCTGACTCGATGGATTCGCCGAGACGCCTCACTGCCCAGGCCCTGCTCACGAACCTCTACGCGGCCTTCAACAGGCGTGACATCCCCACGCTGCTGGCCGCCATGACGCCGGACGTCTCGTGGCCCAACGGCTGGGAGGGAGGCGTCATTCACGGCCGGGACCAGGTGAGTGCCTACTGGCGCCGGCAGTGGGAGCAGCTCGATCCGACAGTAACGCCGACGGCGTTCCGCACGGAAGCCGACGGCCGCATCGCCGTCACCGTTCATCAAGTGGTCCACGACCAAGCGGGAGCGACGCTCGCCGATCACACCGTCACGCACGTATACCGCCTCGGCGACGGCCTGGTGACGGAGATGGAGATCCGGGAGTGACAGGTGCCGACGGGTGTCGGTCGGGGCGGTAGCACGGGCCGTCGGACATGGCAGAACTGTATGGCCGGGCTACCCGAGGAGCGCCGCCGCTGCGGCCAGGGTGGCCAGCGACAGCGTCGTGGTCACGACCACCGCCCGGTTGGCAACCGCCTCGCCGACGCCGTACTCCTGCGCGAAGATGAACGTGTTCTGCGCCGTCGGCAGGCCCGCGCACACCACCACGGCGAGCAACTGCGGCGCGGACAGATTCAGGGCAAGCCCGGCCGCGTACGCGATGACCGGCTGTGCGACAAGCTTCAGCGCGGTGATCACGGCCAGTTCGGCGGGCTCGGCCGGCTCTGCCCGCGACGGCGCCGTGGGGTGCAGCGACGCGCCGAGCGCGACCAGGGCGGCGGGCGCCGCGGCGCCCGCCAGCAGCGTCAGCGACGCGTCGGCCGCCGACGGCAGACGCAGGCCGGCCGCCGAGCACGCGACACCGAGCAGCGACGCCAGGATCACCGGATTGCGTACGGGCAGGGAGGCGACCCGGCGAACCCGCACCCGTCCGGCCGGGTCGCTGCGCCGGTCCAGGGCGACCACGATCACGGGCGCCACCACCAGCACCTGCAGCAGCACCACCACTGCCAGGAACGACACGTCGCCGAGAACCTGCGTCGCGATCGGGATGCCGAGGTTCGCCGAGTTCACGTACCCGGCGGCCATGCCCCAGACCGGCCGTTCGCCGGGCTCGCGACCGAACAGCCGGCTCGCGCCGCCCCAGCCGAACCCGACGACCGCGACGGTGCTCACCCCGAAGGCGAGCAGCGAGCGGCCCGCGAACCCGGACAGCGGCATCCGGGCCAGGGCCAGGAACAGGGCGGCCGGCATCGCGAGCTGGAACACGAACCGGCCGAGCACCGACGCCGCCGCCTCGCCCAGCAGTCCCCAGCGACAGGCCGCGTAACCCACAGCGGTGAGGATCCAGATCGGTACGAACGCCGACACCAGGCTCATGCGTCGCGCCACGTCAGGGGCCGGCGGGCGTCCGGAGCGTACGAGCCGAGGAGCCGGGCGACGATCTCCACCTGGGCGAGGCTGTCATGGGCCTGCCGCAGGGTGAGCACGGTTCCGTGACACTCCACCGCACTCTCGCCGGTCGTCAGACACACCGACGCGCCCACGGTGCCTACCGGGTGGCCGACGGGCAGCCGAGGGCCGTCCACGCGTACATCGATCGGGAAGCCACGCGTCCAGCCTCGCATCCCGTCCGGACCTCGACCGGCACGGCCTGGTCCTGCGGCGGCTGTCGTGCGGTCAACCGGCGTAGCGGGGCTCGCTGATCCGGCGGCGGAACTCCGCGTGGGCGGTCCGGAAGACGTCGTTGAGCCGTTCGAGTTCGGACTCGGTGGGTTCTCGCCGCAGTGCCACGTCGATTTTGAAGTCGCCGTCGACGATCGCCACGTCGAGGCGGTCGAGCAGGTCCGCAGGGAGCCTGGTGATGACGAACCCACGGAACGCGTCGGCGATCGTGCCCGCCATGTCGCCGCATCCGCAGGTGCGGCCATCCAGAACCGCACCGAGGTGGCTGCGGCCGATGATCGCGTCCGGGTGTACGGGATCCATGACGGTCAGGCCCTCCTCCAGGACCGTGCGGGCCTCCGACAGCCGTGCCTCATGCTGAAGGAACAGTCCGAGGGCGATGCAGGCCCGCCCGACCATCTCATGGTCGGCGCCGCGGCGCGCCTGGTTCACTGCCTCGGTCAGCCGTTGCTCCGCCAGGTCCACCTGGCCGGCCTCCTTCAGCGCCAGACCCCAGTTGCGCAGCACCTGACTCCGCAGCTCCGGACGACCAATGCGCTCCGCCCTCGCGTACGACGACGCGTACGTGCCCAGCGCCGCCTGGGCGTCGCCGACTTCGCCCTGCGCCACAGCCAAGCCGAGCGCCGCCATCAGCGCCTCCTCCTGCCGGCCCTGCCGGTCGTACGAAGCGAGCACGCGCTCGATCGCGTCGACCCGCCCCACCTGGTCACCGAGATCACGGCCGAGGTTCGCCAGTGCGGACAAAGCATTGAGCGTCGCCTGGTGGTCGATGCCGAGCCGCTCCTCCAACGCGGCGACCAGGGAGGTGAGCAGGGGCCTGGTTGCCGGGTCGTCGTGGTCCAGCATCTGAATGACGACTCGTCCGATCTCCTCGACGACCTGGTCCGGCAGCTGGTCCAGGCCCACGAAGAGCGGCTCGCCGGTGCCACCGGCGTGCACGATCGCTGCTCGCAGCGCCAACGCGGAGGCCACCCGATCGTGCCCGTTGCGCCACAGGTTGGCCACCGCCTCCTCGACGACCTGCCGGGCACCTGCGACGTCGCCACGCTGCCGCAGCAGGTCTGCCAGTGGCTCGAGACCGAACGCGTACCCGGCGTGCTCGCGGCCGTAGAAGGCGAGCCGCTCCTGCACCCCCAGGCGCAACTCCGTCTCGGCCTCGTCGAACCGTCCGGCCATGCGCAGCGCCAAGCCCAGATTGAGTCGGCAGGTCAACTGCTCCTTGCGGGACTCGTGATCCCGCGGCGTCGCGGAGACGGCACGCCGGTAGCACTCGATCGCGCGGTCGAGCTGATCGGCGTTGAGCAGCACATTGCCGAGGTCGCACTGGGCCGAGGCCCATTCCGGGCCGCCGTGACCGTGTTTGTCAGTAACGGCCTGCAACTCGCGCGTCATGAGGTTCTCGGCATCACCCATCCGGCCCTCCCGCAACAGCGCGAAGGCCACCTCGACCGCAGTGGGGGGTGTCGTCACGAGCCGCAGTCTAGGTCCACCTACTGATGTTCCGCGTACCCCGAAGACCTCGAGCGAGGCAGGAACGGCGCCACCAACCTCCGCATCTAGCCGATAAGCGGATGATGTCCCGGTCAGGTGCTCGAAGGAATGCCTAGCCCGCCGGGGCGTCGGCCCGTTGAACGTCGCCGAGCAGCAGGCGGGCACCTTGGCGGACAACGTTCCAGTCGGTCTTCGGGGAGCGATCGAGGTTCTTGGCAAACCAGTGCCGCCGGTCTTCGTGTTCCCGCCGCAGATGGACGACGTCAAGGTCCACGCAGGTAGCCCGCCACGGCGTTCCAGCTCCTCGACCCGCTGCCCCATGGCGTCCATCAACTCTCGGTTGAGGATGTGCACGGCCTCAAGGTAAGCGGTGGTCGGGACGCTGCGTCGGACTGCGGGGTCGGCGGTGAAACCGATCTCGCCGTCGTCCTCGTGCCGCCAATCCATGGTGATCTCGTCGCGATCGCCACGGATGGCACGCCAGAATCGGAGCTTGGGAGGATTACGCAGGTAACCGAAATCCAGGTGATGCTCGCCGTGCCAGATCGCGGCCGTGACGACTGGATGGTCGGGCACGTCCGCGTTCCCGTCGTCGGTCTGTCCCTCATCCGGTTCGGCCACGAACTCGAGAGGGTCACACGTCCACTGCTCGGGGTGGGAGGCGATGAACGACTGCAGATCGTCGGGCACCGGCTCCATCACCTCGGGTGTAAGGGCAATGACGTCTTCCCAGAGCCGGGCCAGGTAGTACTCGACGTAGGGATGCGGATGAACCTCCCGGGCGCCGCGCAGCAGCTCCTGCCCGCCTGCTTCGAGCCAGTACCAGCCCTCGGTGAGCCCGAACCAGTGGAGCCTCGGCTGGCCCCTGCCCCACGGCGACACCTCGTCGAGTGGGTACAGCTCGAACCGGAACCTGATCATCGAAGCAGTACCCAGTAACGTCACTGCGCGTATTCGGCATGAAGTTCGGCGTACGGCCGGCGTCGGTCGGGGTGGCGGCGGGTTCTGCCCATGCCGATCTCGGCGCAACAGTGCGTGCCTGGCATGCGAGCGCGATGGGCGGGGCACTCCTCGGCCAGGGCACGGACCTGGTCGGCTTCCAAACCGAACGCTTCGCGGCTGCCGGTGAGCACCAACGTGTCGGCGGCGATGTCCCACCGCCGATGATCGCGGAACTCTTGGTACCGGACTCGCCGGTGATCATCGGTCGACCGCGCCGGCCACGCCTCGCCAGGTAGGACGACGGTGTGTGGCCGACCGGTCCCCAACCGGGAACGGACCTGCTTCCACCGCGACGGCGGGAACGCGAGGCGGTGATGCAGCAACACCAGGTCGAGCGGGCGCCCCCGACCATGATGGTCAGGAACTGTCGCGCGACGTAGGGGAAGATAGACGATCGTGTGCGGCGACCGGGCAGCCAGCCCCCACGCCAGAGCGAGCAGCATCGCTGTTTCCTTGTCGAGGCAGAACTGGGCTCCAAGACGGCCCTCGTACAGACCGGCGAACCCCGGCGGCTTGGTTGCGTCCACGGGAGTGGTGTACGACTTGCCCGTGATGGGCGTGTTGCGTAGATGAGAGACGGCCATCGCGTCGATCCTTCAAGACGACCAAGTCAGAGAAGGAAGAAGGAACGCGATGGCCGCTTCAGAGAGTGTGAACCCTGTTGACCTGCTGCGCGAGCAGATCGAGGGCGCGTCGCCGGATGTGTTGCAGGCGATGATCAAAACGTTCGCGCAGGCGGTGATGTCCGCCGAGGCTGACGCGATCTGCGGCGCTGGCTACGGGCAGCGCAGCGACGAGCGGGTCAACTCGCGCAACGGCTACCGGGCTCGGGAGTGGGACACCCGGGCGGGGACGATTGACCTGGCGATTCCCAAGCTTCGTCAGGGCAGCTACTTCCCCGACTGGCTGCTCACCCACCGGCGGCGGGCCGAGCAGGCCTTGGTCTCGGTCGTGGCCACGAGCTATCTGCTCGGGGTGTCGACGCGGCGGGTGGAGAAGCTGGTTGAGCAGCTCGGGATCCGGCAGTTGTCGAAGTCGCAGGTCTCGGAGATGGCCGCCCACCTCGACGCCCAGGTCGAGGCGTTCCGCAACCGGCCCCTCGACTCTGGGCATTACACGTTCGTGTGGATGGACGCGTTGACGATGAAGGTCCGCGAGGCCGGACGCACCGTCAATGTCCACGCCCTGATTGCGGTCGGGGTCAACGCCGACGGTCAACGGGAAGTCCTCGGCGTCGACGTCGCCTCGGACGAGGACGGCGCCGGCTGGCTGGCGTTCCTGCGATCGCTGACCGCCCGCGGACTGTCCGGCGTCCAGCTCGTCATCTCCGACGCCCACCGCGGCCTCGTCGCGGCGATCGGCGCGGCGTTGCCCGGCGCTACCTGGCAGCGGTGCCGCACCCATTACCTGCGCAACCTGCTCACGAAGGTGCCGAAGTCCGCGCAGCCGTGGATCGCCACCCTGGTCCGCACGATCTTCGACCAGCCTGATACCGACGCCGTCCACGCGCAGTTCCGGCGGGTCGTCGCCACGATTGAGGCGAAGTTCCCGGCCGCCGCTGAGCATCTCGACGCCGCCCGCGACGACCTCCTCGCGTTCACCAGTTTCCCGCGCGAGATCTGGCGTCAGATCTGGTCGAACAACCCGCAGGAACGCCTGAACAAGGAGATCCGCCGGCGCACCGATGTCGTCGGGATCTTCCCGAATCGGGCGGCGATCATCCGCCTCGTCGGCGCCGTCCTGGCCGAACAGACCGACGAATGGACCGAAGGACGCCGCTACATGGGCCTGGAACTCCTCGCCAAAGCCCGCCTGATCACCATCGACACCAGCCAACACGACACCGACCAGACCGACGCGGCATCGATCGCCGCATAACATCAGACCGGATCACACGATGGCCGTCTCTTACACCACCAGCGCGGACGTGACCCGGCGGCTTTGCCGGCCGCATGACCCGGTACCGATGGCGCCCGAGGTGAACGGTACTGACCATCACCGGCCATTCGTGTCCGCCCAACCGTCGACCCACTACAGCAACGCCCTTCGACCCTCGTCGTATCACCGTCCGGCAAGCATTGTCACCGGGCCCGGCACGACACGGCGACAGAGTTATCTGCGTGGCGCACCAACTGCGCCCCACTTTCGGCAGCTCACACCGGTCGAAGTACCACGCCGCCTGCCGCTTACCCGCCAGGAACTCCCCCTCGGCCCCGTCCGGAGCTTCGCGCGTACGCGAAGCGGGTCGCCCTCGGCCACGCCGCCTGCTCCACGTCCTCGTCCGCCGTCACCGCCACCCGCGCCCGCGCCCAACGCCAGGCGGCGGTACCCGACGTGTCGCAGGCAGGCCGCGCCACCTGGGCGAGCGCAGGCCACCGACTGCCGCTGCCTCCAGCAGCAGGCCGGGCAGCATCTGGGCCATGGCCGGGAAGTTGGAGCGATGGCGGAGTGGCTCTTAGCTCTCGTATTGACGTCGAGGCGGCTCCTACCTGCCCGATGGTTTGGCTGAACCCACTGCGTCTGTAATGCAGAGGTCGAACGGCAGCCGGTCGCATCCAGCTTTCCGAACCGCCTGTCTCGCCCATCCGGGTCTGTCGATGAGCGGATGGGAACCACGGTGGGCGGCAACAGGCTGACCTCGCCGGGATGACGGCGTCATTTCCAGGTGATCGTGGCCCGTGCCCGCCAGAGGTCCAGGACGGCCGCGTCCCCGCGTAGTTCGAGGCGTTCAGTCCCGTTCCGGTTCCACAGCAGGAGGTAGAGCTCGGATGCGGGTCCCACGATGGTCAGCTGGGCCGGCATCTCAGCGGCGACCAGGCGGCGCCCGGCCGGCTCGATGTGGAAGGTCCATCCGGCGTCGACGTCAGTGGGCGCCAGGGCCATGCTGCGGGGTGGATCGGCCACCAGACGCCCACCGGGCCGGCCGAAGAAGCCGCTGAGCAGTTCGTCGATGCCGTCAGCGGCGAAGGAGGGATCCCAGGAGGGAACCGTGGAGACAGCCGACTCGGCATCGGCGCGGTGTACTGCGGTCTCGTGAGCCTGGCGACGTGCCCAGAACGCCAGCGGCGAGGGCGCGGGCAGAAACGTCCAGCATTCAACGCTCTCGTCGGCCGCCGTCAGCGTGTCCACGAGTGCGCGGTGGCCCTCCCGAAACCAGTCCAGCAGCTCGTCGTCCTCGACTGCGGCGAAGAACTCCGCCTCCTCGCGAGTGGAGTAAGGCTGACGGCGTCCCGTGATCACGTGGCCCGTGGCCCAGCGATGGACACCGCTGACATGGCGCAGCAGATCACGGACCTGCCAGCCGGGGCAGGTGGGCACGGGTGCGTCCAGGCCCGCCCGGTCCGCCGCCTCTGCCAGTCGGACGCCTTCCTCATCCAGCGCGGCAATGTGCTCGGCGATGCGCATGACCGGAGCGTCCCACGCGCCACCAACCGTCCGCCAGGCGGAAAGGGGCCGGAGCACCCTGGTACTCCCCAGGCAACTCCCGCCGCCGCGTCGCGCACTGCCAGGGCGCGATCGGCATGGCGTCGCAGAACAGTTGGTGGACGGCTGTCGCGCATCAGTCGACGGAGGACAAGCCGTCGGCGTATTGCATTGCCGAATTCCGCTCTATCCGAATCGGCATTTGGTAGGTGGCCCGGGTTCACCTCGTCCGATCACGCGGCGACGCCTTCTTCCCGGGGGCGGGGACAGTGACTCGCCGGAGCAGGACGTGGCAGATCGGGTACAGCAGGGCGCCGTCGAGGTAGTGGCAGAACATCGCGCCGAGGTACGACGGGCCGCCCCAGGCGTTGCGGGTGAAGTTCGGGTCCAGCCCGGCGAAGACCTGCAGTCCGATGCGCCAGGCCATGTACACCTCCAGCAGTACGAGGAAGGCGACGGCCAGGCAGCGCAGCAAAGCCCGAACGCCGGCCCCGGACCGGAATGTGGCTCCGATCCGTGCTGCCATCGGACGTCCGAGCGGCACGAAGACCACTTTCCAGCCGAGCTGGCTGCGGCGGGATGCCACCGCGAACCAGACGGTCACGACCACGAGGACGCCGAGATGCGGCAGCCACGCCTCAGTGCCCGCGATCTGTGGTTCGAGCGTGTCGGATCGGTGGAGGTACCTCGCGACTCCGCTGGCCAGTCCGGCTATCACGGAAACGGTCGCGGTGACGACGGCGGGACGGGACAGCTGCAGCCGGTGGTTTGTCATGACTGGAACATTGCGCCACACCGACCGGCCCGGGCGTCGCTCTCCGGCATGATCCGGGGCCTCCCTCGGAGGCGGCACGGTCATTCTCGCGCATGACGCCTTCGTCGATACGTCTCGCTAGCGTGATCCACATGCGACTGTGCCGGACCGATCTGCCATCGCCCGATCTGCTCGACATCGCTCTGGCCGTCGGGTCGTTCGGACTGTTCACTCTCCCGGTCCTGCTCCGCGGTTCCGGACATGGGCCGACGGCGGCGATCCTGTTCCTCGGCACCGCCGCGGCCGTGCCGCTGGCGGCGCGCCGGGCGGTCCCGATACCGGTGCTCGTGACGGTGTCGCTGGTCCTCGCCGTGGCGGCGCTGGCCGATGTCGGCTTCACGGTGTTCCACAGCAACGCGGGCCCGGCGTTGGGGATCGCGGTGCTGACCGTGGCCGATCGGCTTCCGCGCGAGGTGTCGCTGCGTGCCAGCGTGGCCGCGGTCGGGCTGGTCACCACGGCGGAACTGATCGCGATGCAGTTGCATCCGGCCACCGGGAAGAACGCGATCCAACTGGTTCTCGCCATTCCAGCCTGGTTGGTGGGGTACGCGTTCGGTACCCGTCGACAGGCGGAGCGTCGGCTGCGCGCGGAGACGGCGGAGCGGGCCCGGGAGGCGGAGCGCCGGGTCCGCGCCGAGGAACGGGTCCGGGTGTCGGCGGACGTCCACGACATCGTGTCGCACACGCTGAGCATGATCGCGGTCCGATCGGGCGTGGCACGGGTGGTGCTCGAACAGCGGCCGGAGGAGGCGCGGGCCGCGCTGTCGGCGATCGAGACGGCCAGCCGCAGCGCTTTGGACGAGTTACGAGCGGTGTTGCACTCGTTGCGGGACGCTTCGGGGAATCCGTTGGGGACGGCGGGTGCGCTGACGGCGGGTGCGCTGACGGCCGGCCCGGCCGTCGAACGACCGACACTCGCACACATCCGGTCGCTCGTCGACAATCTCCGCGATGACGGCTACCCGATCACGCTCACACTGTCCGAGACGGCCGGCGCACCACCACCGGTCGAGGAGTCGGCCTACCGGGTCGTGCAGGAGGCGCTGACGAATGTGGTCCGCCACGCCGGCCGGGTGACAACATCCGTCGAGGTCACCAGCGGCCCGGACGGACTCAGCATCTCGGTGCTCAACGCCGCCCCCGTCGCCGGTCCGTCCGGGGCCGGGCCGGGCAGCGGACACGGCCTGGCCGGGATGCGGGACCGTGTCGCGTTGTACGAGGGCACCGTCACGGCCGACCCATGTCCGGACGGTGGTTACGCAGTGCGCGTTCAGTTCCCACTACGATCGACGAGCCGGACGGCACACGCTGACCGCAGCGAGGGGAAGCGCCGTGGCTGAACCGGCGGTCGGCGCCGACGGCACCACCGAGCCGATCCGTGTCCTGGTCGTGGACGACGAGGCGCTGGTACGAGCCGGATTCCGGGTGCTCCTGGAAACCTCACCAGGGCTCACGGTGGTCGGCGAGGCATCCGACGGTGCCGCGGCGGTCCGGCAGAGCCGTGCACTTCGGCCGGACGTCCTGCTCATGGACATCCGCATGCCGGTCATGGACGGCCTCGAAGCCACCCGGCACATCGCCGACGACGACAGCATCGACGCCCGACTGCTGATCGTCACGACCTTCGGTGAGGACGAGCACGTCTTCGCCGCGCTGCGTGCCGGAGCAAGCGGTTTCGTACTCAAGGACACCCCTCCGGAAGACCTGCTCAGCGCCATCCGCATCATCGCCGGTGGTGAGGCCCTGCTGACCCCACGGGTGACCACCCGACTGGTCGCGGAGTTCGTGCGAAGCACGTCCGGCCGCGCCTTGGCAACCGCGCCGGGAGCGCTCGACGAACTGACCGAGCGCGAACGGGAAGTGCTGGTTCAGGTTGCGGCAGGCCGGTCGAACGCGGAGATCGCCGAACACTTCACCGTCAGCCTCAACACGGTGAAGACCCACGTGAGCCGACTGCTGCTCAAATTGTCGGCCCGTGATCGAGCCCAGCTCGTCGTGTGCGCCTACGAGGTCGGTCTAGTGGTGCCGGGAGGTGAGAGGATGCCGTCGTGATGTGGCAGACCGACACCGTCACTTGAACGGAATCAGTTCCCGGGTGATCCGCAACGACGTGTGGCCAACACACGGAGGATTCACCGTGCAGTACACCGCCCGCCCCCGGGAAGTGGATCCAGTGGGAAGCAATTCGGCGCCGACCGATCGACTACTCGCCGCGCTGATGACTTCGCAGGCTGTATCGGGGCGCGCGCACGTATCTGGGGGAACCATTGCCGCTCGCATTTGAGCCGCGCGGTCCGCAGACGACCGAATTGGCCGAGCTGATCGTGTCGTGTCCGTGGCTACTCAACGTCCTGACGACCGTGCGGGAAGCTGGTCTACCGGACGCGTGGGTAGGGGCGGGTGTCCTGCGGGATCTCGTCTGGGACCAACGGTATGGAGCCGGCTTCAACCCCCGGGACGTTCGGGACGTCGACGTTGCATTCTTCGACGCCAGCGACCTCACCCCGGGCAGCGACGTCGCGGCAACCGAGCTTCTACGACGCCATGATCCGGCGGTCCCGTGGGAGGCGACCAACCAAGCCGCGGTGCACATCTGGTACGAGAGCGTGTTCGGTACGGGTCCAGTCGATGCACTCGGATCCGTGGCCGATGCCGTAGCCACCTGGCCCGAAACCGCTACCTGTGTCGCCGTGCGTCTCGACTCTGCCGAGACACTGCACGTCTGTGCCCCGCGTGGGCTGGAAGACCTGCTCGATGGGGTGTGGCGGCGCAATCCACGAAGGATCACGGTCGAGCTTTCACGAGCGCGTCTCTCGCGCCATGACCCCGGCAGACGCTGGCCGCAAGTCACTGTCGTTCCGCCGTAGCCGCACAGCCATCCGTACAGCCAAGTCGACCCACCAACTCCGATCTTCCTCTAGCCCCAAGCCCGCAGGTTCGAAATCCTGCCGGGTGCACCTCCGCCACCGCAGTTCAGCGGCTTATCAGCTCTGAGGCAAGACGATCACCGCAGCCCTCGTGAGGCCAGGTCAGCCGAAGACGAAACGTCCGGTAATGCCGAAGATCGAATACGGGATGCCTGCCGCCGCCGGTCAAATCAGACCTGTCAGCATGATGTCCGTGGATCACTACGGGCTTTTGCGGCGAGCCGCGACCGACGCGGGCTTCACCGAGACGGAGACGGCGACGTTCGCCGAACTGCTGCGCTTCGCCATCTGGACAAGTCAGCGGTACAACGGCGAGCTCGCGGCGCATTCTCGGGATCTGCCGCCCCAGCGGCCCGCCGACCTGCTCGTCGGCCGGGCCGGCGGCCTGCCGCAGCTCCCGGTCGGCATGCCGTGGCCCACCGACCCGGAGGGCTACCCGCTGCCGTTCATCGCGTCTTTCGACTGTGCCGCGCTGCCGCGGGTCGAGCGCCTGCCGCTACCGTCGGACGGCTCCCTGCTGGTGTTCCTGCATCACGAAGAGGACTACGACGTGTGTGAGCGCAGCGACGAGCAGCAGTACGGGAGGCTGCTGTATGTGCGGGCCGGCACGGAGACCACAGCGCAGCTGCCGGCTGACTACGCTGCCCATCCCTACTACGCGGACCGTGACTTCATCGCTCCCGAGCAGGACCTTTTCGCTGTCGTCCAGGCCGCCCTGCCCTCGTGGTTGACCGCGGAGGATGCGGACCTGTCCGTCTTTCAACAGCAGCTGGCGCGCGACATGCCGCATCGTCGGGAATTGTGTGCCCTGGTCGACCGGCTCTGGCCGGCCGCCGACTTCGCCGCCTTCCAGTTCGGCGGCTACTCGTGGCACACCGGTGGCGTGTCCTACGGCAATCTGTACGACGATCCCGAGCTGGAGATGGCGGAGACGAAGCTTCGAGGCCGCCTGACCGGCATCGACCGCGCCCAGGAAGCCTTCCTCGTGGAACAGGAGTTGCAGCGGGTCCGCCGGGAGTGGCTCCCGTTGGTGCAGTTCGAGACCCGTGACTACGTCTACTTCGGCCGCTTCATGATCCGTGTCGACGACCTCGCCGCCCAGCGGTTCGACCGCGCTGTCTCCTGGACCGAGTTCACCGAGTGAGCGAGGACAGGTGTTGCTCTCCCGGCGGGCGGAGCTCAGGTCCAGTCGTCGGGTGCGTGAGCGCACGTGTCGACGGCGTATGTATCGGCTCGATCCCCGTGCACGCACACCGGCGCAAGGGCCGCAGCAGGCCTTCGCCGACGCCATCGACCGACACATCGAGGAACACTTCGGGCCCGTCGAGTTCGTCTACCACGAGATCGCCTCACACCTGGTCGGTGTGCATGTCCATGTCGTGGCCCCGACCGAGGAACGCCCGTACCGGACGCTGATCACTTCAGGGATGAGCGAGCTGCCGATGACGGTCCCGGAGGGCCACGACATCAGCCCGTACGCCGAACTGATGCTCAGCCTGCCGGCAGACTGGCCGCTGACCGATGCAGCCGGTTTCGGCGACGAAACCGGGTGGCCGCTGCGGATCCTCAAGCAGGTAGCTCGGCTGCCGCACGAGTACGGAACCTGGATAGGCGAATGGCATTCCGTGCCGAACGGCGATCCCGCGCAGCCGTACGCTACGGACACCCCGTTCGCCGGAGTCGTCGTCACGCCGATGCTGCGGGTGCCGCCCGAGGCGCGGACGATCGACGTCGACGGCGGCATCCGAATCGTGTTGCTCGCGCTGATCCCTCTGCACCCAGAGGAGATTGCAGCCAAGGTCGAACGCGGTACCGACGCACTCATCGAAGTCCTCGACCGTGGCCGCATCACCGAGTTGCTGGACCCGCGCCGGCCCTCGTACGCCTGACGGCTCGACCGGACGCGCTGACCAAGGTCACGTGCGCGCCTCTGCCGCCCAGCGAGCGCCCTGGCTAGGCGTCCTCCTGGTCAAACGGCTTGTCACTCCACCGCCACCACGCCTCGTTGCCATCGATGTGGAGGAGGAACTCAGGAACCTCCTGGCCCTCCGGGTACCGAAGCGTCACGGCGTTTCGGACTGCGTCGTATGCGCGCTCCCATGACTCGACATCCTCATCGATGCCATCGAGCAGCCGCAGTTCCTCGGCGAAGAGCGGCCGGACTTCTGCGAGCCCCTCCCTCGGGTCGACACGAGCGTTAAGCCACGGGAGGTCGCCACCGGTCACCACGAGATCAGCAAGTAACCCGCCGTCGTCGCGCCGATGCAGCGTCCAAGCGCCGCCATGATGATCGCTCACGAGGACGACGTTAGCGACTTCAGCGGATTCCTTGCCGACGTACCCGGCTTCGGCTTCGCCACTGGTCGCACCTCTGCCGGTATCCAGGTAGTCGGGCACCTCCCCCCGATCTCGACCCGCCGAACGCCTAGGATGGTCCCGGTGACCTTCCCCGAACGGCGGCCCGCCGTCGTCCCGACCGACGAAGAACGGGTCGACGCGGCCCTGCGGTTGCTGACCGGCCCGCCGGTCGCACTCGACGTCGCCGTCAAGCGGCTCGCCCGCGGCAGCGGCGTCTACGCCTGGTGGGCCCTGCCCTCGGTCCTTCCCGACCTCCCCGGGCCACCGAACGACACCGACCCGTCGCGGCGGATGATCTATCTCGGCCGGGCGACCAGCCTGCGGGGCCGGATCCTGCGCAACCATCTGAGGCGTTCGGGCAGTTCGACCCTGCGCCGCACACTTGCCGGCCTCCTCGTCTCCGAGGGCTACCGGACCACCTGGACCGACCGCGTCGTCCTGGTCCCCGCAGACGAGACACGGCTGACCGCCTGGATGCACGAAAATCTGCGCCTGACCTGGGCGGAAGACCCCGAGCCGACGGTCATCGAAGCCGAACTCGTCCGGCGCCTGCACCCCCCGCTCAACGTCCACGGCGTCGACCCCGAGCACATCCAGGTGGCAGTGGTCGCCGCCAAGAACTCGTACAACGCCAGCAGCGGCCCGGAGCAGCCCTAGCTTTACGCCGTCAGCGATGCTTCCAGATCACGACGGGTGAGGGCGGCGCGGAGGTGCAGCCCCTCGGCCGCCAGGTTCTCCCGCCCGCCCTGCTCGCGGTCGATGGCGCAGACCACCGTCTCCACCTGGGCACCGACGGACCGGAGTTGTCCACACGAGGCCAGGAGCGCGCCTCCCGTGGTCACGACGTCCTCGATCACCACGACCCGCAGACCGCTCACGCGGCCGCCCTCGGCCAGTTTCGCGGTCCCGTACTCCTTGGCCTGCTTGCGCACGAAGACCGTCGGCAGCCCGGTCAGCTGCGACATCACCGTGGCAATCGGAATGCCGCCCATCTCCATCCCCGCCAGCACGTCGCACTCCGGCAGCAGAGCCACCATCGCCTCGGCGACCTCGCGCAGCAGCTCCGGCTTCCCCTCGAACAGGTACTTGTCGAAGTACTCGTCGCTGACCTGCCCGGATCGGAGATGGAACCGGCCGGTGAGATGGCAGGTGTCGTAGACGCGGCGCGCGAGCGGGTGAGTCACCGGCCCAGTCTCGCACCCGTCACACGATCCGTCGGATGCGTACCCCCGGCGCTCGTTGCGCAGGTGCCGCAGCTTGTGCTGGCGGACCTGCTCCTCCCACACCTCCTGGTCGTACCCCGGATCCGGCGCCGTCCACCGGTGCGACCCGTCGCTGTAGTGGAACTTCTCGTCCCCGGCCCGCAACACGCTCACCGCAGCCACCCCAGGAACCGCCGGTGCAACGTCCCCGCCGGCGCCCAGCTCAGATCCGCCGTCGCCCGCACGAGCTGCGCCCCCAGGTACACCGCCAGCGACACCGGCGCGCCCTCGTACTCCGCAAGCAGCTCCCGCCGCCGCGTCGCGCACGGCCACGGCGCACCGCACCCGCCGCACGTCCAGACCGGCAGCACCGGCCCGTGGGTGCTCACCCGCGCACCCCCAGGAAGCGGCGACGCTCGCGCGCGCCTGCCGGCTGGTCGCCCACGCGACCTGCCAGCAGGGGTACGGAGTCAGCCGCGCCCACCACAGCCGACAACCCACGCACATCCCGTCCAGACCCCGTACGTGCACCGCCAGGATCGCCTGTTCAGCGGTGCTCACTGGTCCTCCTGCGACGGCCAGTGACCGCGATTGATCGGTACGCGGTGACGGTTCCGACACGGCAGGTCCGCACCGCAGCGGCACACCCACCGCCACTTCCGCCACGACCAGGCCGGGCGATGCCGGCGTACGAGCGTCGACGCGACGGCGAGGAGGTAGCCCTCGTACGGCAGGCGCGGCTTGGCGGGCGCGGCGACGTCCGCATCCCGGTGCGGCGCTTGCGCTGCCGCCGACTCGCTGGATGCTGTCTGCGCGTGATCGGAATCAGCCAGGCCGAGGATCCTCCGTTTCGCCGCCTCCCATTCGGCCTGCTGCGCTTCCTGGCCTGTCGGGCGCCATCGGTTCCGACCGTCCATCACCACCTCCGTCCGCTCCAGCGCGACGGATCACTTCACAAGGGAGTGCCGTGTCGCGCCCGGCAGGATGAGGCGTTTCCTCACCCGAAAACGGACACTAGGGCCGCATGGTGATGGAGAAATTACCGCTGGTTATGCCGCCAGGCTGATGCCGAGGCGCCCCGCCAGCAGACGCAGCTCGTTCGGCACGGCCCGCCGCTTGGCTCGCTGCGCCGTCGCGACGACCGCGTCCTGGGCGAGCGGGTTGAGGGAGAACGGCACCGGCGCTGCCTGCTCCGCGCGCACGAACGCCGCTATCGCCTCGTTGTCCCGGCGACCGGAATCGGCCAGTGCCCGCCCGAGGTCGAGCCAGTACGACATCTGCCGGATCGATGCCGCCAGCACCTGCGGCCGTACGGTGCGGGACAGCTCGATCACCCGGCCGGGCTCGCCGGACTCGGCCGCGATGGACATCTCCCACAGCGTCACGTTCGTCGGCCCGAATCCGCAGCCGTTGAATCCCATGCCGTCCGTCGGGTCACCGAGGGTCGCCGCTTCCCGGGCGGCCTCGGTCAGATGGTCACGCGCGGCGTCGAGGCGCCCGCTGACTGTCGAGGCCAGAGCCGCCGACAGGTGCAACTGGCCGAGCATCTGCCGGACCCGCTCATCGGAGGCGGCGGACTGAAGCTCCGCGAGCGACCGGTCAGCCGCCCGCGCGGCGAGCGACGCCGACTCGATCGGCAGACTCTGCGCGTACGCGAAGCGGGTCGCGCCCAGCCACGCCGCCTCCGCCACGTCCTCGGCCGCCGTCACCGCCACCCGCGCCGCGTTCAACGCCAGGTGTCGGTACCCGAGGTGCCGCAGGCAGGCCGACGCCTGGTACGCCACCTGCGCGAGCGCCGGGCCGCCCGCCGCGGCAGCCTCCAGCAGCAGGCCGGGCAGCATCTGCGACATGGCCGGGAAGTTCGAGCGGTGGCGAAGCTGCTCACTGCGCGCGATGCCTGCCGCCAACTCTCCCGGGGTACGCGTCGACGGCCGCCGCTCGCCGTCCTCGATCTCGATCAGCGCCGACCAGATCGCCGGCACGCACTCCGCCGCGCGCTCGCGTGCCGGGTCACCCGTCTCGGTGCCCTGACCGAGCAGGTCCGCGACCGTGATCTGCAACGCGGCGGCGACAGCGACCAGGGTGGAGCGCCTGTCAATCGTCTTGCGGCCGGACTCGACCTGAGAGATGTAGGACTGGCTGACCCCGGCGAGCCCGGCGAGAACGGCCTGGCTCATCCCGCCACGGCGCATCCGCCAGTAGCGGATCCGGGCACCGATCGTGTCGGCCTTGCTGGCCATGTCTCGCCTGCCTCCCAGGACGAGGGCTGGGACTTCGGCACCGGCCGGTAAGCCGGCATACCCGTGCGCCAGTGTACGTGGATCGGTGCTCTTGTATTGACGTCGAGACGTCTCCTACCTGCCGCTCCCCTGCGCCCTGTGGTCGACTGGTCGGGCTGACCGGAGGTGCCGCCAACATGCCAACGCCGCCTGCCTACCTGACGATCGCCGCCGACCTACGTGCCGCGATCCTGTCCGGAGAACTCCCCGCTGGAGCCAAGGTGCCGTCCGAGTCCGGCCTGATGCGCCAGTACGAGGTGAGCCGGACCGTCGCCAAGTGGGCCATCGCCGTGCTGAAGGGCGAGGGCATCGTGGAGGGTCGCGCCGGATCCGGCGTGTACGTCCGACACACCACCCGGCTGGTCCGTCATGCCCGAGGCCGCGACGTCCGCTCCGCCGACGGCCCGGCGTCCCCGTTCGCCCGCGACGCGGCCGACGCCGGACAGCACGGCACGTGGGAGCACGAAAGCCGACACGAGCAGGCCGATGAGCGGATTGCCGCCCGGCTCGGCATCGAGCCGGGCGCACCGGTGATGCGGACGTCATACCGCTTCCTCGCCGACGGCGACCCGATACAGCTCTCCGTGTCGTACGAGCCACGTGCCCTCACCAAGGGCACTCCGGTCGAGTGGCCCGAGGACGGAGAGATCAAGGGCGTCGTCGCACGCATGGACACCATCGGCGTACGGGTCGACGAGGTCGTGGAGCGTGTCAGCCATCGATCAGCGACGGCCGAGGAGGTCGAGGCTCTCAACCTGCCGGCCCGCACGTTTGTGCACACCATCGAGCGGACCTAAACGGCGAGCGGCACGCCTGTGGAGACGGCCGACATTGTGCTACCGGGCGGGCGATACGACCTCGTCTACCGTCTCCCCATCAACTGACGAGACGGCGGAGGTGACGTGATGTCGACAAGCTCGCCGGATGGGAGGGCGCTTCCGATGACCGACGATCCGCACGCAGGAGCCATGAGCTTCATCTTCGAGGCCGGCGTGCTCAAGCGCGCTGCCCGTACCGGTTGGTGGTTCGCCGGTGTGAAGCACCCCGAGTCGATCGCCGACCACTCGTTCCGCACGGCACTCATCGGCATGATGCTCGCGGCCATGGAGGGCGCCGACCCGGGTCGCGTCTCGATGTTGTGCGTCCTGCACGACACGCAGGAGACCCGGATCACCGACATCCCCCACATCGCCAAGCGCTATCTCACGGCCCCACCCAACACCGCCGTCACCGCCGACCAGGTAGCCGATTGCCCACCCGCCGTTGCCGACGTGATCAACGCTGCCGTCGCAGAGTACGAGGCCGGCGAAACCCTGGAAGCCATCGTGGCCCGCGACGCGGACAAGTTGGAGTGCCTCGTCCAAGCGGTTGAGTACCGGCATCAGGGTGTCGCGGACGTGCAGCGCTGGATCGACAGCTCACGATCTGCGCTCAAGACATCGTCTGCCCATCGTCTCGCCGACGTCGCCCTCACCGGCGCTCCAATGGCATGGTTGAATCCGCCCGCCAGCCCGCCCGTGACGTAGACGTCAGAGGACACCACGGCCCTGTGCGGTGACACCCTGCCCGCACGATGGAACCTGACGTCCGACTGACGGCGTCCGGCACCAAGCCGGCGAACGAGGCTCTGTCGGTGCCAAGCAGGTTCCCCTGACTACCGCTTGATGCCGGCATCGCCAGGTTGAAGCGCGGTGGCGACGAGGCGGAGTTGTTCCGGCGACAGTTCACCTCCGTGACGGCGGTAGGTAGCCGGTCCGAGGCCGACGAGAACGTCGTCCACGTACGTCCATCGGCACGGCCCCCAGTACCTGGGGCTGGTGAGCAGTTCTTCACTGAGCTGACGCCCACCGGACCGGGCGCCGAGGGTGGTCAGGGCTTCCGCTGTCATGTCGACCGCCGTGTCCGGGCGGCTGCTGTCGGCACAGGCCGGAACGAGCAGGAGCAACCGCTCGGCCGGCGTGTGGTCCGGATCCGGCTGCCGCGCTGCGGCGACCACCTCCTGCCATGCGAACGCCGGCCCTCGGAAATGTCCCTCCATCGCGGCGAGGGGGATCGACACGTCGCCGGTGCCGGGGTCGAGCACGTAGTCGACGCCCCCCTCGCCCTCGTAGTTGCGCAGGACGACGTGCAGGCGACAGCCCTCGGCGAGCGGTAGCGAGAACACCGGCCATCGGTCCGGGTCGAGGAATGCGTCGACGATCGGTTCCAGATCGGCTGGATCGACGCCGAACGCGTCCGGTGCCGACGCGGCTCCGCCGACGGTGGCGAGGAAGGTGGGCCAGAACATCGCGTACGACATCAGGTCGGATCCGTCGACCAGCGGCGACCGCAGGATCGGCGGTTCGTAACCGTCCAGGTATCCGGGGATGATCACCTCGCCATCATGGCAGCGCGGTAGCCGCCTGGCGGACCGGTGCCGTTCGGCGCAGTGCCCGACGGGTTCGAGCATCCCGACATGGCGAGTGGATCGGCCTGTCAGAGCTGGCTGCCTGGGCCGAGAATCTCCGGCGGGACATAACCGTCGTGGTCCTTGGGATCACCGGCGTGAAGTCCCGCGTACATCTGGTACGGCAGGAGCAGGACATCAGATGTACGGGCAAGGTCCAGCTCCGTGCTGGGCCCGAACCAGCCGTCCACGAGGGAGTCCTTGACGATCAACGTACACAGGATGACGACTCTGCGACCGTCGACCGCGCAGGCCTGAAGCTCGACGCGTTCCGTGGCGGTCCACCGGTCCCCGCTGGTGAAGCGGTAGTGGAAGTGCACCGCCGGACCCCGCTCGGGTGCCTGGGGGTGGACAGTCGTCTTCCAGGCGGTCACTTCGGCGGTCACCGGGTAGGTCTGGTCTCCTCGGACCACAGTGACCTTCCGGGCCGCCGATCCGGGCTCCGGAGTAGAGGGGCGGTGGTCAGTGCCGCACGCTACGACTGCAGTCGCGACGGGGATGACGAGGATGCCGACGCGGCCGAGGCGGAACCACGAAGTCATGCGAGACATCGTAGACGGGCAGGCCGGCGGACCCGATCCGATAACGGTCAGCCGGACAGTCGCGATCGGGTGTCCACCTCCGCGCCCGACACGATCTGTTCCGCGAGACGTGTCGTCTTCACCGTCTCCGGATGCTCCTGCCCGAGCACCTCGACCCGTTTCCTCACCGTCTCCCGGCAAAGGGTCAGAGCTTCATCGGTGCGACCGGCGGCAAGCAGATCGATCACCACGTCGTAGGCCGAGAGCAGCGTATGGGGATGGTCGTCGCCGAGTACTCTCCGCCGACGCACGTAGGTCTCCTGGTTGAGGGCCAGGCTCTCCTCGTGCCGCCCGAGCGCCCGAAGATCCAGAGCCAGGTTGTGCGCGGTTCCCAGTGTCTCCAGGTGCTCCTCGCCGAAGATCCTCGCCTTCCGCTTCAAGGTGTCCTCGTGCAGGGCACGCGCGTCTCGGGGCTTTCCGAGTTCACGGAGGGTGGACGCGAAGAGATCCGCCGCGTTGAGGGTGAGCAGTTGGTCCTCACCGAAGGCTCGGCGGCTCCGCCTGTACACCTCGACAGCCATGTCCTGACACTCCGCGTACCGTGCCTGCCGCCAGAGGGCGCCGCCCACGGTGTGGCCGGCGGAAAGTGTTTGCCGATCATCAGGTCCGAGGTAGACCTGCCAGTGCTCGTAGAGGGTCGCGGCCAGCTCTCGACCGTGTTCCAGCTCACCACGCTCGGCCAGATACCAGGCCGCCCTATGAGCAGCGGATCGCAGAGATGTTGCCGGGGTCGCGACGAGGTCGCTAGCCAGCAGGTGCGGCATCAGCCGGTCCCAGAGTTCCCACGACGACGTGCTCTTGCTGTCGGCCGGGCAGACGCTCGCCAGGACCTCGTCGGCCCTTCGGCGGATCTCCGGGCGGCGTTCCGCGTCGATGCTTCCACTGATCACCAGTTGCACGAGCCGGTGCAGCAGAATCGATTTCCCGTCCACCCGTGCCAGGCCGTAGCGCGAGATCCAGCCGAGCGTCCGGCGCATCCCCAGCGTCGTCTGCAACTGCGCCGCCAGCGGCTCTGCCAGCACGACGGCGGTTTCTGGCCTGAACAACTCGACGGGGATCGGCTCGGCCGCCATCATCGAACAGATCTCGAGAAGCTGCACGGCCGCCGGGGATTCCTCCTCCAGCCGCCGGAGAGCGGTCACCACCACCTGTGTCAGCGGCGTGGGGTAGGTGGGCAGGCGCCCGTCCTCCAGCAGTTCCCTACCGTTGCGGTCCAACTCCTTGAGATATTCCGTCGCGGACATACCTGTCTCGTTCATGAGGGAGCACGCCTGGGCGACCGCCAGGGGCAGATCTTCCAGACGACTGGCGATGTCGTTCGCCTCAGCGCTGCTCAACGTGGGCGACAGACGCCTCATGAGAGCCACCGATTCGGCCCGCGAGAACGGGTCCAATGCAACCGGATCTCCCATCAACTCCCAAGCGGGATTCCGGGACGTGATGATGACGTGCCCCGGCCCCTGGGGCACCCACTGCGCCAGTGCGGCCGGATCCTCCGCGTTGTCGAAGATGAGCAGCCATCGATCGGTCCGGGAGAACTGGAGCCTCACCTCGCGGAGAGCCGAAGGGATGTCGGCCGCAGTCTTCACCCATCCGGCCGCGACGCCCAGCGACGTCAGCTGGCCGCCGATCATTGACGGCGTCTCCGCGTCGATCCACCAGACCAGGTCGTAGCGCTGCAGTCGACGGTAGGCGTATTCGGTGCTCAGCGTGGTTTTTCCGACGCCGCCGATTCCATGGAGCACCTGGACGACAGTCGGCGTCCGCTCCTCGATGCCGTTCTCGAAAGCGGCGAGTTGAATGTCTCGTCCGACGAAACAGGGGTTACGTGGCGGGAGGTTGTAGACGACTTCGCGGCGCCTATTCGGCGGGTCGGAGTCGGCCACCGCCTTCTGCTCTCCCGAATGGCCGGCCCACGCAGCCAGGGCCGCACCGATGACCGGACATACGAGCGCCGCTACGGTTGCTGAGGTCTGTACGTCCAAGTCGGCCCACACCTGGCACGCCAGCCAGGTCGCGGCCACCAACATTGCGCTGGCACCGGTGGCTACCAGCCACCGCGCGTTTCCTCTCAACCGTTACCCCGCTTTCGAGGAGCGCGCCAACGGTGATCCGTAGAGTTTAGACTTTACACCTTGTCTATGGCTGTGCCGAGCCGCGCTCTCCGCCGAGGACGTCCTTTCACGACGCGAACGTCGTCCATTCCCGAGTCGGGATGCAGCCCTCGCTCACGTCCCAGCAGCCCTCTGCCCATGCTTTCGCCACCATCACCGGGCGGCTCAGCACCACATCACCGGCCCGTTGTACCCGCAGCACCAACCCGAGCTGCGACGAACACGGATCGGCGCCCTGCGAGTACCTCAATTCCAGGCTGCGCTCCGCGAGGTGCTCGGTGAAATCGTGCTCCAGCCGTGAGGGCCGCTGTCCCACCAGCCGCAATCCGTCCAGTGTCACCTGCGGTCCGCGAAGGGCGTTGACGGCGACGCCGGCCAAGCTGTTCGACTCGTCGTAATAGGTGGTGACCGCGGGTCCGGTCGGCGCCGCGCCCGCACTCCGCTCAAGCCAGAAATCCGCCCACCTGTCGGAGCAAGCGACACCGAGGACGCCGTGCACAGCAGCCTGCACCTGCTCGTGCGTCATTCCGAACACCAGCGGGCCGACGTGCGCGAACGGTGTGAACGTCCAGCGCAGTCGCTGTTCGTCGGTCAGAACCGCCCAGACGTCGGCTGACAATCCTCAGAACCAGCTTTCGCGCATGTCCAGCGTCGTCCGGTCCAGCCCTTCCAACAGGTCGAACTGCGCCCCCACCTTCGGCAGCTCCCACCTGTAGAAGTACCGCGCCGCCTGCCTCTTTCCCGCCAGGAACTCCCCCTCGGCTCCGTCCGGCGAACCCAACGCCTCCACCACCAGCACCTGCTCCAGCCACATCCACGCGATCACCACGTGCCCGACCGCCTCCAGGTACACCGACGCGTTCGCCAGCGCCAGCTCCGGATCGCCCGGAGCCCACAACCGTCGTGTCACCACGGCGATCCGGTCCACCGCCGCGGCGAGCTGACCGGCCAGCTCCGAGGCGAACCCCTCGGCCTTCCACGCCCGGGTCACGGTGCCACGGATGGTCTCCAGCAGCAGTTCCAGCGCGGCGCCGTCGCGCATGGTGACCTTGCGGCCGAGCAGGTCGAGGGCCTGGATGCCGTGGGTGCCCTCGTGGATGGCGTTGAGCCGGTTGTCGCGCCAGTGCTGCTCGACGTCGTAGTCGCGGGTGTAGCCGTACCCGCCGTGCACCTGGATGGCCAGGTCGTTGGCGGCCAGGCACCACTGCGCCGGCCAGCTCTTGGTGATCGGGGTGAGCAGGTCCAGCAGCAGTTGCGCCCTTTCACGGTCGGCCTCGGCCGGCGCGGTCTTCTGCTCGTCCAGCAGCCGTCCGCAGTAGAGCACCAGCGCGAGCGCGCCCTCCACGTAGCTCTTCTGGGCCAGCAGCATCCGGCGTACGTCGGGGTGGGCGACGATCGGCACCTGCGGCGTGGTCGGGTCCTTGTCGGCGACCGGGCGGCCCTGCGGGCGTTGCCGGGCGTACGCGACGGACTTCAGGTACGCGGTGTAGCCGAGCGCGGTGGCGCCGGCCCCGATGCCGATGCGCGCCTCGTTCATCATGTGGAACATCACCGCGAGCCCCTGGTGCGGTTGTCCCACCAGGTAGCCGACCGCCCCGACCCGCCCGTACGGCCGGTGCACGCCCTCACCGAAGTTCAGCAGCGTGTTGGTGGTGCCCCGGTAGCCGAGCTTGTGGTTGAGGCCGACCAGCACCACGTCGTTGCGCGGCCCGAGGTTGCCGTCGTCGTCGAGCAGCACCTTCGGCACGATGAACAGCGACAGCCCCTTCACGCCGGGCGGCGCGCCGGGGATGCGGGCCAGCACCAGGTGAACGATGTTCTCGGCGAGTTCGTGGTCACCGCCGGAGATCCACATCTTGGTGCCGACGATCCGGTACGTGCCGTCGTCCTGCGGCTCGGCCCGCGTGGTCAGGTCGGTCAGGGAGCTGCCGGCCTGCGGTTCGGACAGGCACATGGTGCCGAAGAACCGTCCCTCGACCATCGGGCGTACCCAGGTGTCGATCTGCTCGGCGCTGCCGTGGGCGAGCAGCAGGTTGGCGTTGCCGAGGGTGAGCATCGGGTACGCCGACGTGCCGACGTTGGCGGCCTGGAACCAGGCGAAGGCGGCCGCGGCCACCGTGTGCGGCAGTTGCAGCCCGCCGACCGACTCGTCCATGGTGGCGGCGAGCAGCCCGGTCTCGGCGAACGCCTCCAGGGCGGCCTTCACCTGCGGGATGGTCCGCACGCGCTGCCCGTCGAACGTGGGCTCGCCGGTGTCGGCGGCCCGGTTGTGCGGGGCGAAGCGTTCGGCGGCGACCCGGGCGGCGAGGTCGAGTACCTCGTCGACTGTTTCCCGGGTGTGCTCGGCGTAGCGGGGGCGTTCGGTCAGCCGGGTCACGTCCAGCCAGTCGTGCAGCAGGAACGCGAGGTCGCGGCGGGACAGCAGCAGATCGGACGAGGACAACGTGGACTCCTTCCGGTCAGCCGCGGCGCAACCCGGCGACGGCCTCCCGCAGGTCATCCTGACCGATCGGAGCCGGTGGCGCACCCTCCGCCGCCTCCCGGAGTGCCTTGGCGAGTTGCACCCGGCGCAGCGCCTCCCGCAGGTCCGCGCCGGTCAGCCCGGCCGTGTCGGCGGCGAGGGCGGCCGGGTCGAGGTCGTCGGCGAACATTGTGAAGCCGGGCCGTTCGTGCCGGTCGATCAGCTCGCGGATCATCTTGGTGAGGATCTCCGCGCGTCCGTTCTCGTCCGGCGCCGGAATGGCGATCTTCAGGTCGAACCGGCCGGAGCGGATCAGCGAGGCGTCGACGCGGTGCGGGAAGTTGGTGGTGGCGACCACGATGACGTCGGGGTTCTCCTCGAACAGCGTGTTCATCTCCTGCTTGAAGATGCCCGCGACGGCGTTGACGGCCTGGCTGGCCGCGTCGCCGCCGGCACCGGCGTAGCTGATGATCGAGTCGAACTCGTCGAACAGCATGACTGTGGGCCGCCGGTAGCGGCGTGCCTCCCGGAAGATGCGCTTGATGTTGCGTTCCGAGCCGCCGAGGTACTTGTCCAGGATCTCCGGGGTACGGATCTCCACGAAGTCCGCGCCGACCTCGTTGGCCAGCGCCCGGGCCAGCATGGTCTTGCCGGTACCGGGCGGCCCGTACATCAGGATGCCCTGCGGCCGGCGCGCACCCCAGCGGGCCATCGCCGCCGGGTGCCGGAACGACACCGCCACCTCGCGGAACCGCGCGACCACGTCGGGCAGGCCGCCGACCTGGTCGAGGGTCACCGTCGCGCTGCGCGGCCCCGCCGCCGCCGTCACCGGTCGCCGCCCCACAAGATACGTCCGGCCGCGCAGCACCGTCGGCTCGTCGCTGTCGCCGGACAACTCGCGTACGGCCTGGAGCAGCAGGCCGACCATCGCCGTCAGGTGCGCCGGACCCACCTCGGCGCTTGGTACGTCGGCGCGGATGCGTACCGTGCCGTTGTCCTGGTCGACGCGGGGCCGCAGCCCGGCTTCGCGGGCCACGCGCAGCACCTCCCGGCCGGCCTCGTCGCCGGGCGGCGCGGCGAGCGTGGCGACCGGTCGCGGCCAGATGCGCCGGCCGGCCTCCGCGGCGATCCGGCCCACCGCGGCGGCCGGGCCGTCGCCGCCGCGCGCGGCCAGCCGCTCGGCGAGCAGCACGCCGACGGGCCCGGCCAGACCGAGGGCGATCAGGCCCGCCGGGGTGCTCTCCACCCGCAGGTACGCCTCGAAGCGGTGCACCGGCGGCTCGGCTGCGGTGTCGGCGCGCACTGTGCAGCGGACCTCCCGCACCGGGGCCGGGAAGTCGCCGTCGACGAGCAGCTCCACCGGCCCGTCGACGGCGGCGGCGAGCAGCCCGGCCGCGTCGGCGATGCGCACCTCGGCGCCGAACAGCGGCACCGTCTCCTCATCCGGCCGTACCTCGGTCATCGGCAGCCCTCTCCTCGCGGCGGCGTCCGCTTCCCTCGCGTGGCGTCCGCCTCCGAGTCTGGCACCGGCCCGGCCGGGCGGCCACCGCTGCGCCGCCGCCGCTGGCCTGGCCGCCGCCCGCCAGGCCGCTGTTCAGCTCGCCTCGGCGAGCAGGCCGTCGACCAGGTCGCGGGGCAGCCCGTGGGTGTCGTGCAGCCAGTGGTAGTCGCGTTCGGTCAGCGGCCCGCGCGCCCGTACCCGGTCCACGAGCGACCGTCCGCGTCGCAGCAGTCCGCGGAAGCGGCGTTCCTCGTCCACCAGCGTCGCGTGCAGCGAGCCGACGTCGACCGGCTGGCGGAAGCGGCGCAGCGTGTCCCCGTACACCTGGGGTGGCAGATCGTCCAGGGTGCGCGCCGGATCGTCGCGCCACAACACCGTGAGCGCGCGGCGCAGCAGCCGCCGGAGTACGTACCCGCGGCCGGTGTTGCCGGGACGTACCCCGTCACCGAGCACGACCACCGCGGACCGCAGGTGGTCGGAGACCACGCGCAGGTCCGCACCGCGCAGGTCCCACCGCTCCCCCACCGCGTCCACCCACGGCCGCAGCCCGTCGCCGGTGAACACGGACCGGTCGCCGCGCAGCACCATCTCCAGCCGTTCCAGGCCCATGCCGGTGTCGATGCTGGAGTGCGGTAGCGGCGTGAGCCGGCCGTCGGGGTGCCTGTGGTAGCGCATCTGCACGTGGTTCCACACCTCCACCCACCGCGCGTCGGTGCTGGGTGTGCCGGTGGGCGGGCCGTCGCCGGTCCACACGAAGATCTCCGAGTCCGGTCCGCAGGGGCCGGTCGGGCCGTTGGACCACCAGTTGTCCTCGCCCAGCGCCTCCACCGGGACGCCGAGCCCGGTCCAGGTGTCCCGCGCGGTGTCGTCCGGCCCTTCACCGTCGCCGCCGCCGCCGAAGACCGTGGCGTGCAGCCTCCCCGCCGGGATGCCGAAGCCGTCGGTGAGCAGGCCGAAGCCCCAGCGCAGGCTGGTCACGATGTCGTAGTCGCCGAGCGACCACGAGCCGAGCATCTGGAACACGGTCAGGTGGGTGCTGTCGCCGACCTCGTCCAGATCCGTGGTGCGCAGGCACCGCTGCACGTTCGCCAGTCGCCGTCCGCCCGGGTGCGGGCGCCCCAGCAGGTACGGGGTGAGCGGGTGCATGCCGGACGTGGTGAACAGCACCGGGTCACCGGGCGGCGGAACGAGCGAACTCTCCGGCGCGTCCTGATGGCCGTGCCGGTGGTAGTGGTCGAGGAACGTCCGGGTGATGTCGTCGGGTGTCATGGCGGGTGCCTTCCGGGTACGGGTGACCGGACGGCCCGCCGCGCGCGTTGGCGTCGACACGACGACGCCGGCGGACCGTTTCCGGTCGCCGGCGTGGGTGTGGGGCAGGTCAGGCGGCGGCAACCGGCGAGCGGGAAGCTCGCGCGGCTGCGGCGGTGAAGGTGCGCCTGCTCTGCATACTTCGACGCTAGCCCGGCCGCCCCGTCCCGCCCAGCCCTTTTCCCGCGCGCCCCCGTGCCCTCGCCCGCGCCCACCCTCGCCCTCGCTCGCGCTGACTCAAGATCAACACCACTTCCCCGAAATGGCGGGGTCGGCGCCCTTCGGATACCGCCACTTCACCGAGGTGGAGTTGATCATGCGACTCCCGAGGTGCGGGTGGAACGGCATGGGTGTCAAAACGGGCCGGAGACACCCATGGTGTTCCACCCGGGCGGGTGGCGGGTGGCGGGTCGCGGGTGGCGGGTCGCGGATGGCGGGTTGTGGGTGGCAGGAGGTGGGTGGCGGGCGTCAGCGGGTGGGGGTGAGCAGCCGGCGGTAGAGGGCGTCGAGGCGTTCGGCCTGCGCCTCCCACGTCCACCCCGGGAGTGGCGAGTCCGGGCCCTCGTACGCGGCGCGGTAGCGGGCCGGATCCGCCAGCACCGTCCGGACGGCGCGGGCCAGGTCGGCGGCGTCGCGGGCGCGGAACACTTCGCCCTGGCCGGTGGCCCGGACCGTCTCGGCCATGGTGCGGACGTCGCTGACCACGATCGGCAGCCGCGCGTGCGCGTACTCGAAGAACTTGGTGATCAGCGCGATCTCGTGATTGGGCCAGTGGTGCAGCGGGATCAGCCCGATGTCGGCGGTGGCGAGGAACTCGACGAGCTGGTGGTGCGGCACGTACGGCAGCACGTGCACCCGGTCACCCACGCCGTGCCGGGCCGCGCGGGCGACGACCTGACGGACGTAGGCGGCGGCCGGGTCGGCGACGACGAGCGCCAGGTGTACGCCGGGCAGCAGCGGCAACGCCTCGACCACGGTGTCCACGCCGCGCTGGACCGCCATCGCCCCGCTGTAGACGAGCAGCGGCGTGTCCGGGCGCAGACCGCACCGCTGCCGCAGGTCGGGAGCGGCCAGGTCGGCGGTCTCGAAGGCGGCCGACTCGAGGGCGGGCGGCTCGGAGGCGGGCGCCTCGGGGGCGGCCGGCTCGGGGACGGCCGGCTCGGGGACGGCCGGCTCGGGGACGGGCGGGTCGGAGGCGGTCGGCACGGGAGCAGCCGGCTCGGGGGCGGTGGTGACCGGGGCGTTCAGCACCACGGTCGGGCGTTCGGGCAGGGCGTGGTCGCGTACCAGCAGGTCGGCGAGCGTGTCGGAGACGGTGACCACCGCGTCGGCGTGACCGACGTACTCGCGGACGTAGCCGAGGTGCGCGGGCAGCCAGCGGCGGTTCTCGCGGCGGGGTCGTGCGCCGGGCAGCCACTCGTGCGCGTCCCAGACCAGCTTGACGTCGCGTCCGGCGGCGCGGGCGCGGTCCACGGCGCGGGCGGCCACGCCGAGCATCCGGAAGTCGTGCGCGTGGATCAGCTCGGGTCGCAGCTCGTCAACGACGGGCCCGGCGACCCGTTCGTAGTCCCAGAGGCCCGGCTCCAGCCGCCGCCAGGCCCCGTCCCGCAGCCGGGCCCGCCAGTAGCGGACCTGGGCGTGCTCCACCGGACAGCGGGCCAGCCGCGCCGCGCGCAACGGGAGCCCGCCCCGGGCCACCAGCCGCGCCCGCAGCCCGGACACGCCGCCCAGGCTCGCGAAGCCCTCGCGCGAGCCCGCACGGCCACCCGAAGCGGAAACGCCGCGCTGGCCGGCGACGACGGCCGGTGAAGCGGCGAGCGGCAGGACGCGGGCCTCGGCGTCGCCGAGCCGCCAGCGGCGTTCGGCGTCGACGTGGGCGCAGCCGATCAGGGTGACGTCCCAGCCGGCGTCGGCGGCCGAGCGCGCCGCCTTCTGCACCCGCGAGTCACCGTCGATCGCGTTGTCGACGAGCATGACCACGCGCCGGCGAAGCCGCATCGTCGAACACCCTTCACCCGTACGCCCCGACGGGCGCGAGTGTACGGGGACGCGGGACCGTCACGACGGCCGCTAAACCGGCTCTGAGCTGCGGTGATGCCGACTGTGCAGCGGATGGTCAGGTGCCGGCCGGTGAACGTTCACCGGCCGTGCACCGAACGGGCGGGTCAGGCCGTACCGGAGGAGACCAGCGGGGCCGGGGCGACCGGCTGCCGGCTGTCGTTGCGGTTGGGCAGCGACAGGCGGATGACCTTCCACCAGGCGGAGGCGACCTGCTTGGGCAGCGGGCCGGTGGTGTAGTGCAGGCCGTACCTGTCGAACAGCGCCCGTACCTGCGGCGCGATCTCCTGGTAGCGGTTGCTGGGCAGGTCGGGGAAGAGGTGGTGCTCGATCTGGTACGACAGGTTGCCGGTCATGATGTGCAGCAGCCGGCTGCCGCTGATGTTTGCCGAGCCGAGCATCTGCCGCAGGTACCACTCACCGCGGGTCTCGCCGTCGATGGAGGTCTTCTCGAACGTCTCCACGCCGTTGGGGAAGTGCCCGCACATGATCACCGAGTGGCTCCACACGTTGCGAAGCAGGTTCGCGGTGAACGTGGCGGCGAGCGTGGACAGGAACGACGGGCCGGACAGCAGCGGGTGCACCACGTAGTCCTTGAGCACCTGGCGACGGATCTTGCGCCCGACGGCCTTCGCCTTGGCCCGGAACTTCGGGTCCTTCAGCTTGCGCTGCTTGAGGTGGTCGCCGAGCTCCATGTCGTACGCGGCGATGCCGTACTCGAAGAACATGGCGTTGATCAGGTTCCAGAGCGGCTGCCCGAGGTGCATCGGGTGCCACGGCTGGTCCTCGTCGACGCGCATGATGCCGTACCCGAGGTCGTTGTCCTTGCCGACCACGTTGGTGTAGCGGTGGTGCAGCTCGTTGTGCGACTGCTTCCACTGGTCGGCCGGGGAGACGTGGTCCCACTCCCAGGTGGTGGAGTGGATCTTCGGATCACGCATCCAGTCCCACTGGCCGTGCAGGACGTTGTGCCCGATCTCCATGTTCTCCAGGATCTTGGCGACCGTGAGCCCGGCCGTGCCGACGATCCAGGCCGGCGGGAACAGCGAGAACAGCAGCACCGCACGGCTGCTCATCTCCAGTGTCCGCTGGGTCTTGACCACCTTGCGGATGTAGCGGGCGTCCCGCTCCCCCCGGTCAGCGAGGGCCCGGTCCCGGATCGCGTCCAGTTCCTTGCCGATGATCTCGATGTCCTCGGCGCTCAGGTGGGCGATCGGGTTGACGGCCTTCTTCTGGATGACGGTCACGTGGGTGGCTCCTGTCAGAGATCGATGTCGCAGGTACCGGCGGCGGCCGACACGCACGTCTGGACCAGCACGCCGTCCCCCGGTACGGCAGTGGTGACGTCGCCGTTGCGCAGGTCGCGGACAGCGCCCTGGCGCAGCGGTACGACGCAGCCGAAGCAGATGCCCATCCGGCACCCGGAAGGCATCAGCACTCCGGCGTTCTCCCCCGCGTCGAGCAGTGTGGTGGCGCCGTCGGACTCGACTGTCACGCCCGCCCCGGTGAAGGTCACCGTGCCTCCCTCGCCCGGCGTGATCACCGTCGGGCGGAACCGCTCGGTGTGCAGCCGCTCGACGAGACCGTTCGAGGACCAGTACCCCTCGACCGCGTCGAGCATGCCGATCGGCCCGCACGCCCAGGTCTCCCGGTCGAGGTGATCGGGCACCAGGTCGGCCAGTTCGGCGACGTCGAGCAGTCCGTCGGTGTCGGTGTGCCGCTCGACCAGACGCAGCGCGCCGCGGTCGGCGAGCGCGCGCAGTTCCGTACCGAAGATGACGTCGTCGCGGGTGGGCGCCGAGTGCACGAGCACCACGTCGGCCCGATCGGCCAGCCCGGAGCGCAGCATCCCCATGACCGGGGTGATGCCGCTGCCGGCGGTGAGGAACAGGACGCGCCCGGGCGTCGCGGCGGGCAGCACGAACTCGCCCTGGGCCTGGTCGAGGTGCACGATCGTGCCGGGCCGGAGCCGGCGTACGAGGTAGTTGCTGACCTTGCCGTCGGGGATCGCCTTCACCGTGACGGAGATCCGGCCGTCGGCGGCGTCCGGCGGCGAGGTGAGCGAGTACGCGCGCCACTGGCGCACCCCGTCGACGTCCACGCCGAGGCGGATGTACTGCCCGGGCGTGTGGCCCTGCCAGGCGCGGCCGGGCTGGATCACCAGCGTGGCGGCGTCGCGGGTCTGCGGGCGGATCGCGACGATCTTGCCGCGCAGCGGGGCGCCCGCGCGCAGGGGCGCGATCAGGTCGAGGTAGTCGTCGGGCAGCACCGGTGTGGTGACCGTTCCGGCCAGCCGCAGCAGCCTGTCCCGGAAGGAGACCTTCTGGGGGCGGCGGGGGGCAGTTGTGGTCATATGACCAGCGTGACCGCCCGATCGCATAACATCTTGACCGGCAAAGGTGAAACAGTCGCGGTTTCTTGTTCGGAGGGAACAACGATGACGTCGGAGGCCGGCACGGGGCAGCGCGCCGCGCACCTCAACCTCGACGCCGGCATGGCCGCGACGCTGCGCGGCCGGCTGCCGGTGGTCGCCGAGCGGACGGTCTCCGCGATCACCGCCGAGGTGCCTGACTACTCGGGCGCGCTCACCGGCGCCATGCGGGCGAAGATCGAAAACGCGGTACGCATCGCACTCGGCACGTTCCTCCAGCTCATCGAGGGTACCCAGGCGTTCGACCCGAGCACTCCCCTGGCCCCGGCGCTGGAGGCCGCGTACGCGCTGGGCAGCGGCGAGGCCCGCTCGGGGCGCAGCATGGACGCGCTGCTGGCCGCGTACCGGGTGGGCGCCCGGGTGGCCTGGCGCGAGGTGTCGACCACGACGGTACGCAGCGGGCTGGCCGCCGAGACGGTGGCCGAGTTCGCCGAACTCATGTTCGCCTACATCGACGAGCTGTCCGCGGCGAGCGTGGCCGGGCACGCCGACGAGCTGGCCAGCGCCGGCCGGATGCGCCGCCGCAACCTGGAACGGCTCACCCAGCAGTTGCTGGCGGGCGAGCCGGAGGAGTCGCTGCGGCGCAGCGCGGAGCGCGCCGACTGGCCGCCGCCGCAGACCCTGACCGTGGTGCTGCTGCCCCGCCGGCACCTGCGCGCGGTGCTGGCGCTGCTCAGCCCGTACACGCTGGAGAGCGGGGAGGACCTGCCCGGCGTGAATTCGGTCGAGGATCTGGCCGTCCTGCTGGTGCCGGACATGCACGGCGGCCGGCGCCGCCAGCTCACCCGGCTGCTGCACGGGCACCGGGCGGTGCTCGGCCCGGCCCGGCCCTGGCACCGGGTCGCCGCGTCGTACCAGCGGGCCACCCGGGCGCTCGCGCTCGGCCTCGGCGAGGCGGACGCCGGACCTGTCGACACCGAGCGCCACCTGGCGACGCTGCTGCTCAGCATGGACCCGGAGGCCCTGGCCGACCTGCGCGCGCAGGCGCTCGCGCCGCTGGCCGCGCTGCCCCCGGCCACCGCGCAGCGGCTGGCCGAGACGCTGCGGTCGTGGCTGCTGCACCAGGGACGGCGCGACGACGTGGCGGCCGACCTGTTCGTGCACCCGCAGACCGTCCGCTACCGGATGGGCAAGCTGCGGGAGCTGTTCGGCGACCGCCTGCACGACCCGGCGACGGTGCTCGACCTGACCATCGCTCTGGCCGTACCCCCGGAGCCGGAGGGGGCCTGACGCCGCGCCGGGGCGCACGGCCCGGTGCGGCCGGGACCTCCGGCCCTGTCCGCCCGCGACGGCGGCGGGCAGGGTCGGAAGGGGACGAGCAACCAGGAGGGCCGCCATGAACAGCTCATCGACCCGCACCGAGCAGGATCCGAGGGTACGGGTGCTGGAGGCGGCCGCCCGGCAGTCCCTGCACGCCCCGTCGGTGTTCAACACGCAGCCCTGGCGCTGGCGGGTCACCGGCGACGCGCTGGAGCTGCGCGCCGACCCGGACCGGCAGCTCGCCCACACCGACCCGGACGGCCGGCTGCTCATGCTGAGCTGCGGGGCCGCCCTGCACCACGCGCGCGTGTCGCTGACGGCGGTCGGCTGGGCGGTCACCGTGGAGCGGCTGCCCGACCCGGCCGACCCGTCGCTGCTGGCCCGGGTGCGTACCACCGGCCCGGCCGACCTGGACGTGCCGGCGGGCCGCCTGGTCGACGCCATTCCGCGCCGCCGCACCGACCGCCGGGCGTACGGGGACCGGCCGGTGCCGGAGGCGGTGCTGGCCCGGCTCGGTGACGCCGCGGAGGCCGAGGGCGCCCATCTGCACGTGGTCCGGCCGGACCAGATGCCGATGCTCGCCGTCTCCACCGGTCGCGCCGCCGACGCGGAGCTGGCCGACCCCGCGTACCGGGAGGAGCTGCACCGCTGGACCCACCGCCCGGAGGGCAGCGGCGACGGCGTGCCCGCCGCCACCGCCGTGCGGCCGTCCCCGCGCCGGGTGCCGCTGCGCGACTACGCCCCCGGCGGGGCGGCCGGGCTCAGCGCGGGCGCGGACTTCGACCGGGGCGCGGCGTACCTGATCCTGTTCGGCGAATCCGACGAGCCGGCGGCCTGGCTGCGCGGCGGCGAGGCGCTGTCGGCGCTGCTGCTCACCGCCACCGCCGAAGGGCTGGCCAGCGCGCCGCTCAGCGACGCCGTGGAGCTGGCCTGGCCGCGCCGGATGATGCGCGACCTGCTGGCCGGCATCGGCGATCCGTACCTGGTGGTGCGCGTCGGCTGGGGCCCGGACGCGGAGCTGCCGCCGGCGCCGCGCCGCGCGCCGGCCGACGTGATCGAGGTGGTGGACCAGCCGCGGTGACCCGGCGCGGTCCGGCGGGCCGCCGCCGGCGCGGCCGTCGTCGTAGCCTCGACGCGTGGAGAACCTCGACCCGGCCGACGCGTTCGTGGTCTTCGGCGACCAGGACTCCGGGTGCGTCTCCTACGGCGTGGAGTCGGCGGGCCGGCGCTGGTTCGTGAAGCGGGCCGGGACGCCCGCGGCGCGTGAGTCGCTGACCCGCGCGCTGGGCCTGCACGCCGCGGTCCGGCACCCGGCAGTGGTCCGGCCCGAGCTGGTCCTCGACGGCACGGACGACCCGACGCTGGTGTACCCGTGGTGCGACGGCGTCGTGCTCAACCACGCCACCACCGGTGGCGGCAGCGACCGGAGCGGGCTGGCCCGCTTCCAGCGGCTGCCGGTCGCCGAGGTCCGCGTCGCGCTGGACGTCATCCTCGACGCCCACCTGGCCGTGAGTGCGGCCGGGTACGTCGCGGTCGACCTGTACGACGGATGCTTCCTCTACGACTTCGACGCCCACCGGATGCGGCTGATCGACCTGGACGAGTACCGCCCGGGGCCGTTCGTGCTCGACTCCGATCGGCTGCCCGGTTCCCGTCGTTACCTGTCGCCCGAGGAGCTGACCCGGGGCGCGACGATCGACGAGCGCACCACGGTCCACGCGCTGGGTCGTACGCTGCACCACCTGCTCGACGGCCCGTCCGGCTGGCGGGGCACCGCCGCCGAGCGCGCGGTCGCCGGCCGGGCCGGCCGGTCCGATCCGGCGCAGCGGTACGCCACCGTGGCCGCATTGGTTCGCGACTGGCGAGCCGCCTGATTCCCCGGCCTCGTCAGGCCGGGTATCGACGGCACGCTCGCCCTTGTGGGTGACTTTCCGTTACAGCAGCCCGATTCGGCGGCCAATCACGGAGGGTGACAGTAGTTGCCGGGGCCGAATGGGTCGAATTGTCCGCAGCATGCTCCTGAACAGCGAAGATGCGCGGCGAGCCGATAGCTGGACGCATACCCCTTCGCGCCCTTTGCTCTGCAGCCACATAGGCGGCAGTGGCCGTGAGTCACCGATGCGCCGGTGGCTGCAGAGCAAAGGGCGCGGAGTGAGTTCTGCCGCGAGCGGCGAAGGTTACTTTCGGTGACGGCGGGTCCCGACGGCGGCCGGACCCCGGCACGACCGAACCCCGCACGATCGGGCGCGGTGCAATCAGGCCCGATGCCATCGAGCCCGGCGCACCCAGGGCGTCGCCCGACGCGCCGGGGCGGCGCACCGGGGCGGCGGATCGAGGCGCCGGGGCGGCGCGCCACCTTCGGCGGCAGAGGCGGGGCGCCGCACCGGCGGATCAGCGGGCCGGCAGCGACAATTCCGCATAGTCCACTGTCGGCACAGCCCGGCGCCGAACATATTCACGTCTATCTGTTGACGCGTACGGGATCGACGACAATCATTACTCTCGCTGGATCGACGTACCATGAATGTCGGATCTGGTGGCATTTCTTACCCCTCGACGGGATCGCGCCGGGACTGCGATTCCGCCGGGCGACCATGCCCGGCGCACGGCCCGGCCAATCCTATCGAGTCGCTAGGAATTGTCGCCGCTCGCCCGAGGAGTCCGCCGGTGGACGGGAACGACGACGCTCCCGCACCGAGCCCGCCGAGGCCGGTGCAGAACGGCTCTGAGCTGCCCGAACAGCTCGCCTTGCACGGCGGGCAGCCGGTGCGGCGTACGCCCTGGCCGACGTACGACAAGGGCGCCGTCTTCGTGCACAGCGAGGACGAGGACGCGGCTATTCGCGCCGTCCGCAGCCACCTCTACTTCCGATATGACCATCGGCCGCCTAATGAAACCGAATGCGGGCGGTTCGAGGCCGAGCTGTGTCGTTATTTCGGCACCCGGCACGCGCTGGCCGTTTCCAGCGGTACCGCCGCGCTGGCGCTCGCCCTGATGGGCGCCGGAGTGCCACCGGGCTCATTGGTGGCCTGCCCCGGATTCACTTTCGTCGCCACCCCCAGCGCCATTGTGCTGGCCGGTTGCCGGCCATTCCTGGTCGAGGTGGACGACGACCTGCGGATGGACCTCGACGACCTGCGCCGCCGGTGGCGGCCGGAGATCCGTGCCGTCATGGTCGTCCACATGCGCGGCTTCGCCGCCGACGTCGAAGCGCTGTCCGCGTTCGCCGCCGAGATGGGCGTGCCGCTCATCGAGGACGCGGTGCCGGCGCTCGGCGCCGAACTCAACGGGCGCAAGCTCGGCACGTTCGGGGCCGCCGGAGCGTTCAGCACCCAGTCCGACAAGGCGCTCAACTGCGGTGAGGGCGGCTTCCTCATCACCGACGACAGCACGCTGTTCGCGCGGGCGGTGGCGCTGTCCGGGGCGTACGAGGGACGGCTGCGGCGGCACTTCCCGCACGGCGAGCCGCCGCTGACCGGCCTGGACCTGCCGCTGCTGAGCCTGCGGATGGACGAGATCCGGGCGGCCCTGCTGCGCGCCGAGCTGACCCGGCTGCCGCAGCGGCTCGCCCTGTTCCACCGCAACTACGCCCACGTCAGCGCCGCGCTGTCCGGACTGCCCGGGATCGCGGTGCGGCGGCCGGTCGCGCCCGGGGCGTACCTCGGGGAGGCGTTCGTGTTCCGCGTGCCCGGCGGCGACGCGGGCTGGGGCGACGCGGGCTGGTTCGCCCGCGCGCTGCGGGCGGAGGGGATCGACGCCCGCAACATCGGCGCGGACGACGACCTCAACGTGCGGGCGTTCTGGAACTGGCGGTTCCTGTACGACAGCGCCGACCCGGGCGAGATCCGTGCGACGCTGCCTCGTACCGCACGGCTGCTGACCGAGACCGTCGACGTGCCGCTGTCATCGAACCTCACGCCCGAGGACTGCGACGACCTGGTCCGCGCGGTCCGCAAGGTGGCCGCCGCCCGTGAGACCGCCCTGGTCGGGTCGTGACCGGCGCGCACACTCCGGCCCGGCCGCTGCCCCGGCTCGCGCTGGCCGGGCTGCTCGGCGGACTGTTCACCGGCTACCTCGGACTGACAGCGGTGATCCCGGTGCTGCCCGGCTTCCTGCGCGAACGGCACGACGCCGGTGACCTCACAGTCGGCGTGGTGGTCACCGTGACCGCGGTGGCCGCGCTGCTGGTCCGGCCGGTCGCGGGCGCGCTCGCCGACCGGCACGGCCACCGCACGGTGATGCTGGCCGGGGCGCTCGTGGTGGCCGGCGGCGGCCTGCTCTACCTGGCCCCGCTGAGCGTGCCCGCGCTGGTCGCGGTCCGGCTGCTGCTCGGCGCCGGTGAGGCGGCGCTGTTCACCGCCGGTGCGGTGTGGATCGTGCAGCTCGCCCCGCACGAGCGGCGCGGTCAGCTCATCGGCCTGTACGGAGTGAGCATGTGGGGCGGCATCTCCGCCGGCACGTTCCTCGGCGCCACCGTGCAGCAGGCCGGCTATCCGGCGGTGTGGCTGCTCAGCGCGGTCGCCCCGGCGGTCGGCGCGGCGCTCGTCGCGCTGGTGCCCGCGCCGGCGCGTACCGCACCCGCCGCCAAGGGCGCCGGGCTGCTGCTGCGCCCGGCGCTGCTGCCCGGCATCGCGCTCACCTTCGGCGCCGCCGGGTACGCGGGTCTGGCCGCGTTCGTCGTGCTGCACCTGGACGCGCGGGGCATCGGCCACGGCGTGGTGGTGCTGAGCGTCTTCAGCGCCGTGTACGCCGGCACCCGCCTGGCCATCGGGCACCTGCCCGACCGGCTCGGCCCGCGCCGGGTGGCCACCTGGTGCGGGGTGGGCGAGGCGGTCGGCCTGCTGGTCATCGCGGTCGCGCCGAACCTGCCGGTGGCGGTGGCCGGCAGCGTGGTGATGGGCGTCGGGTTCTCCCTGCTGCACCCGTCGCTGGCGCTGATGGTGATGAACCGCACCGACCCGGCGCGGCAGGGCGCAGCGATCGGGGCGTACACCTCGTTCTGGGATCTGGGCCTGGCGGTGTGGGGGCCGGCGACCGGCCTGGTCGCCGCCGGTCTCGGTTATCCGGCGGTGTTCGTCGCGGGCGCGGCCGGCGCGGCGGTCGCCGCCGCGATGGCGCTGCGCATCGGCCGGCCGGCGCCCGCGCCCGCTCCGGCGGCGGAGGTACGCGCGGCATGAGCGCACCGGTGACCGTCCTGAGCGTCAACGGCTGGTGCCGCAACGGCAGCACCATCATCGGCAACGTGCTCGGCGAGGCACCCGGCGTGGTACACGTCGGTGAGCTGCACTTCCTGTGGAAGAACTCGACCGGGCGCGGCGTGAACGACAGGTGCGGCTGCGGCGCCGCGCTGACCGCGTGTCCGCTGTGGTCGGCGGTGCTGCCGCTGGGCCGTCCGGCCGGGATGTCGGCGGACGCGCACGCCGCCGAGGTGATCCGCCGGCAACGGGCCCGGCTGCGGACCCGGCACACGTGGCGGGTGCTGCGCCGGGGCGCGTACGACGCGGACACCCGGGCGCACGCCGACCTGCTCGGCGCGATCTACCGGGAGGTGGCCGCACGCACCGGCGCCCGCGTCATCGTGGACAGCACCAAGATCCCCGGCGAGTCGGCGTTGCTGCCGCACGTGCCGGGCGTCGAGGCGTACTGGCTGCACCTGGTGCGCGACCCGCGTGCGGTGGCGCACTCGTGGCGGGAGCCGAAGGAGTACGTCTACGCGATGTCGGCGGCGCGCAGCACCGCGTACTGGCACGGGTTCAACCTCGCGTCGGCGGCCATAAACAGGCGTCACCCGGACCGGTCGGCGTTCCTGCGCTACGAGGACTTCACCGCCGACCCGGCCGGCACGATCGGTGACCTGCTGAAACTGGTGGGCGTCGACCCGGCGGCCAACCCGGTACGGGACCGGAGCGTCGAGCTGCGCGGCAACCACACGGTCACCGGCAACCCGGACCGCTTCCGGACCGGCCGGACCGTCATCCGGGACCGCGACGACGGGTGGCGGCGCACGCTGACCGGCCGGCAACGGCTCGCAGTGGCGGCGCTGGCCTGGCCGCTGTCCACCCGGTACGGCTACCGGTCCGGCGGGCCGGCCGGCGACCCGGCGTACCCCGGCGCGGCGGCCCGCGTCGGCGAGACGGAGAGGTGAGGACGTGGATCTGGGGCTCAAGGGCCGGGTGGCGCTCGTCGCCGGCGGCACCAGCGGCATCGGGCTGGCCTGTGCGAAGGAGTTCGCCGCGGAGGGCGCCCACGTGGCGGTCTGCGGGCGTGACCCGCAGCGGCTCGCCGCCGCCGAGCGGGAGCTGACGGCGGTGGCGTCCGGCCGGGTCAGCGCGACCGGCGTGGACCTCACCGACACCGGCGCCGCCGCCCGCTGGGTGGACCGGGTCGCCGCCGAACTGGGCGGCGTGGACGTGCTGCTGGTCAGCGGCGGCAGCCCGCCGGTCGGCACCGCCACCGGCTTCGACGCCGACGACTACCGGTCGGCTGTCGACCGGGTGCTCCTGCCGGCGGTCGCGGTGTCGCTCGCCGCGCTGCCGCACATGCGCGCCGCGGGCTGGGGCCGCCTGCTGCTGGTGGCCTCCGAGACCGCCTGCGTGCCGATCGGCCCGCTCGTGCTGTCCGGGGTGACCCGGGCGGCGCTGGTCCGCTTCGCGCAGGGCCTCGCCGTCGACGTGGGCCGCGACGGCATCACCGTCAACGTGCTCGCGCCCGGCGGGGTGCGGACGCCGCCGATGGAACGCGCCGCGGCCCGGCTCGCCGGCACCGACGGCGACGTCGAGGCGCGGCTGGCCGCGATGGGCCACCACAGCGCCGTCGGCCGGCTGGCCCGGCCCGAGGAGGTGGCCGCGGTGGCCGCGTTCCTGGCCGGCGAACGCGCGTCGTACGTGACCGCCGGGGTGCACCTGATCGACGGCGGCGCCTCCGCCACCGGCCCCGACCTCCCCCACCTCACCGGCGTCCGCAAGGACACCTACGCCTGACCCACCGACCGCCGCACAAGGGAGTGCCCATGTCCACGACCAGCCGGTTCACCGAGCGGGACGTCTCCGAGTTCTTCGACCAGACCACGCAGACGTACCTCAGTTTCTGGGACAGCGAGGGCGTGCTGCACACCGGCTACTTCGCCGGGGAGGACGACACCGACTACCACGCGGCGGCCGACCGGACCTCCGACATCCTCGCCGCCGACGCCGGGATCGACGCCTCGGCGAACGTGCTCGACGTGGGCTGCGGCTGCGGCAACTTCCTGCTGCGCCTGGCCGAGCGCACCGGCTGCCGGGGCGAAGGGCTGGACCTGAGCATCGAGCGGGTGCGCTTCGCCGAGCAGCGGCGCGCCGAGCGGGGCCCCTCGCTCCCGGTGTCGTTCCGGCACGGCTCGGCCACCGCCCTGCCGTACGACGACGGCACGTTCACGCACGTGGTCAGCCAGGACGCGCTGTTCCTGGTGCCGGACAAGCCGCGCAGCCACGCCGAGATGTTCCGGGTGCTCGCCCCCGGCGGGGTGCTCGCGGTGTCCGACTTCCTCCAGCCCACCGAGCGGATCGGCGAGGCGGCCCGCAGGCACGTCTACGACCGGGTGCGCTGGAACGACGGCTACTCGCTCGACGGCTACCGCCGGGCGCTAAGCGAGGCCGGGTTCGTGGACGTGGTCGCGCGCAGTCTCGACGCGCACATCAGGCAGACGTACCGGGTGCTGGGCCGCACCGCCCGGGAGCGTGCGGAGACGACGGCGGACGAGGCGGCGCGGACCTGGATCCTCGGCTTCGCCGACTCGTGCGACGAGATCCAGGCGGCGATCGACAGGGGCGAGTTCGGCTGGGGCATGTTCGTCGCCCGCAAGCCGGCCTGAGGGAGGGACAGCAGATGTCGCAGCGCACCGACACCGTGAAGCGGACGATCGCCGAGGTGGTCGCCGAGCGGAGGACGCAGATGTCGCCCGGCGCGACGTTCGTCGAGGCGTTCACCAAGGACGGCTTCGACACCAGCGTCGACTACGACGTGACGATCACCGACTCGCTCACCAGTTCCCGGCGCAAGCCCCGCTACCCGTCGCGGAACATGCTCAAGGTGGTGGACCTGTCCCGGGATCCGCAGGACTTCTACTGGCACGAGAGCCCGCCCCGGCCGGACGACCCGGCGGTGGACGGCGCCGACCTGCGCCGGGAGGCGGCGAACCACTTCCACCGCTCCCCCATTCCGCCGCTGCTCACCACCACCGCCTGGGTGCAGGTGCCGGACACGCTGTGGGAGGACCCGGTCAGCTTCGCGCAGTTCATCGACTACCGGCTGGTGGTGCGGCTGGCGACGGCGGAGAACCACACGATCCTGCGCGGTGAGGGCGGGCTGCTGACCATGCCGGACCTGGGCCGGCTCACCGACCCGGGACCGTTCGCGTCCACCGTCCTGGCCGCGTGCAACGAGGTCGAGCAGATGGGCAGCACCGCCGACGGGCTGATCATCAACCCGGCCGACTACTACCGGCTGCTGGGCAGCGGCTCGCTGATGCGCGACGTGGAGGACAACGGCGTGTTCATCGTGCGTACCCGGCTGGTCGACCCGGGCACCGCGATCGTCGGGGACTTCGGCCACGGCGCGCTGCTGTTCGACGCCGGCCGGTCCACCATCGGGTTCGCGGAGCCGCCGCCGGGCACGTTCGCCGAACCCGGGGTGGCGTTGCGCGCCGAGATCTGGGAACGGGTCGTGGTGAACCTGCCCACCTGCTTCTTCGTCGTCACGCTCTGACCGGCGGCGACCGATGACGACGCCGGGCCGTACCGACCCCGACGTGCTGGTGGTCGGCGCGGGCGTGGTGGGCCTGTGCTGCGCCTGGTTCCTGCGCCGCGCCGGGCTCAGCGTGACGGTGGTGGACCGGGGCGAGGTCGGTGACCCGGCGGCCTGCTCGGCCGGGAACACCGGTTTCGTCGGCACCCAGGGCTCGGCGCCGCTGGCCGAGCCGGGGGTGCCGGCCACCGGGATCCGCTGGCTGTTCAGCCCGCAGAGCCCGTTCGCGGTCCGGCCCCGGCTGGACGGCGCGCTGCTGGCCTGGCTGTGGCACTTCCGCCGGCACTGCACCGAACGGCACGCCCGCGCCGGCTTCGAGACGCTGCTCGCGCTCAAGCAGCGCAGCCTCACGCTGCTGCGCGAGATCTGCGCCGAGGACGAGCTGGCCGGGACGCTCACCGAACGCGGCATGATCCTGGCCTGCCACACCGAGCAGGGGTACGCGAAGGCACGCCGGACGATCCCGGCGGCCACCGCGCGCGGCGTGCCGCTGCGGGAGCTGGACCGGGCCGAGCTGGCCCGGCTGGAACCCGGTGTCGACTTCGCGGTGGCCGGGACGCTGCTCAACGAGGAGGGCGCCGCGCTGCGCATCCCGGCGTTCCTGGTGGCGCTCGCGGCGGCGCTGCGGGCGCGGGGCGTGGACGTCGTCACCGGGGCGGAGGTACGCGGCTTCGAGGTGACCGGGCGACGGGTACGCGCGGTGCGCACCAGCAGGGGCGAGCTGCGCCCGGCCGAGGTGGTGATCGCCGCCGGGGTGTGGTCGGCGACCTGCGCCCGGATGCTCGGCGTCGGGCTGACGCTGCAACCGGCGAAGGGCTACACCGTCACGCTGCCCGCCGGCCCGGGGACACCCACCCGGCCGGTGCTGCTCAGCGAGGGCAAGGTCGCGGTGATGCCGCTGGGTGACCGGGTACGCGTCGGCGGCACGCTGGAACTGTCCGGGCTGGACACGTCGATCTCGCCGCGCCGCGTCGACGGGATCCTGCACACCGCACGGCGGTACCTGCCGGCACTGGACACCGGCCGGCGGCTGGACGTGTGGAGCGGACTGCGGCCGTGCACCCCGGACAGCCTGCCGCTGATCGGGCGGGCCGGCGCCTACGACAACGTCAGCGTGGCCACCGGGCACGGGCACATCGGGATGGGCCTGGCACCGGCCGGTGGGCAACTGCTCGCCCAGCTCGTCTCCGGCGCCGAGCCGGACCTGCCGCTGGACACGTTCGCGGTGGACCGCTTCCGGAAGGGGATCTCGTGAACGACCGGCCGGAGATCGGCGTGCTCTGCCTCGACACCAGCTTCGACAAGATCCCCGGTCACATCCGCAACCCGGACACGTTCGACTTCCCGGTGCGCTACCGGGTGGTGGAGGGCGCCACCCCGCAGCGGCTGGTCCGCGAGGCCGACCCGACGCTGCTGCGACCGTTCGTCGACGCGGCCCGTGACCTGGAGGCGGCCGGGGTCGCCGGGATCACCGGCGCGTGCGGGTTCCTCGTGCTGTTCCAGGCCGAACTCGCCACCGCCGTACGCGTCCCGCTGTGGTCGTCGAGCCTGGTGCAACTGCCGATGGTGCACCGGATGGTCGGGCGCCCGGTCGGGCTGCTGGTCGCCGACGAGGCGGCGCTGACCCCGCGTCACCTGGCCGCGATCGGCGCGGCCGACGTGCCGGTGGCGGTCACCGGCATGGCCGGGCAGCCGGAGTTCCGCGAGGTGATGCTGGAGGGCCGGCGCGACGCCCTGGACGTCGAGCGGCTGGCGGCCGAGGTGGACGAGCGGGTCGACGCGGTGGCCGCCGCGCACCCGGATCTGGGGGCGCTGGTCGTCGAGTGCACGGACCTGGTGCCGTTCGCCCACCGGATCCAGGCGCGGCTGGGTGTGCCGGTGTTCGACATCGTCACGTTGACGACGATGGCGTACGCGAGCCTCACCCGGGGGCCGTACCACCGGAAACAGCGCGGACCGCAATGAGGAGCTGTCGGAGAACTGCGCCGGAAACCGCCGGTTTCGTACCCGGCCGGGGCGCAACGACAACGGATGCGCCGCTGACGTGCGGCACTTCCGCCGATTGGTCAATAATTGCGGCCGGAAGAAGTGGGCAAACGGCTGGAACAACTGTTCCGTGGGCGCGCTCCCAGGCTCCCGAATCGACGCAGGGTGAACCGGCGGTGGCAGTTTCGGTGAACGGTCACCGCGGTCAGCCGCACCAGTCGTAACCGGGCGCGCGGCGGGTGCGGTGCGCCCGCAACGGGACGCCGGAGGTGACGGCGAGCACCGCCCGCCGCGCGGTCGCCTCGATCCGCCGGCTGTCCGCCCCGGTGAGGCCGATCTGGTTGAGCAGACACCGCAGCGGGGTGGTCAGCTCGTCCGGTCCGCCGGCCACCGGGACGATCCCCGACCGGCGCAGCACCGCGGTCCACCGCGCCACCCAGCCGCGCCCCTCGGCGAGCAGCCCGGCCACGCCGCGCAGCCGCGCCGGCACCCCGGGTTGCGGCGACCGCAGCCACTCCACGCAGTGCGGACAGGCGTCCGTCCCGGCCGGCGTGACGCGCGCCGAGCCGGGGTACGCGGCGGCGACCCCGGCGCACAGGAACGTGGCGAGGGCGAGATCGCAGCCCGTCCGGATCCGCGCCGGGCGGGTGGCGGTCGCCGCGATGATCTCCAGGGCGAGCGCACTGGACTGCTCCCGCAGGTCGGTGTGGCGTACCGGCAGCGCGCCGGGCTCGGGGCACACGGTCACCGGCCGGCCGGCGCTGCGGCCGGCGAGCACGAGACCGGCCAGCCGGGCCCGGACCACGCCGGGGTCGGTGCAGCGGCCGTGCACGTGCACGTCGGCGGAACCGCGCCGGTCGTAATACCAGCCGGTAACCTCACCGCTTCGGTGCAAGCCCGAAAAGAGCGGACCGATACCCCTCGTCAGAAAGGAGTCGGCATGGGTCGAACGGCCCGGTAACGGACAGTGCAACAGCACCCAGTCACCGGTTTCCTGACCTCGTTTGCGCATGGGCGAACCCTTTCCGCGAAACACCGCGACCAGTGTCGATCGCCGGCCCGTCGTCGACAGTGGGGGAAACCCCACATTGCATCGGGGCGTTAGGGTTCGTGGCGTCAACAACCGTCGATTACGCCGGTATCCGGCGCAACGGTGCACCCGCCCGGCGCCGTGCCGAGCGACGGCACATCATGGACGGCAACGCCCGGGCGGAGCAGGCCGGGGTCGGGCGCCCGCCCGGCGCACGTCCCGAAAGGATGCAGGTGTCCGATGGCGAGCCTCGACGACGACCCGGAGGGAGCCGAACCGGCGTCGTTCGTGGGCCGGGCACCCCTGCTGGCGGCGGCCCGCCGGGCCGTCACCGCGGCGGCCGACGGCACGTCCACCGTCCTTGAACTGCCCGGCGCGCCGGGGATCGGGAAGACGGCGCTGCTCGAACGCTGCGGACGCCTCGCCCGCGCCGCTGGACTGAACGTGCTGTCCGCGGTCGGGCGCGCCCCCGCGACGTACGCGATGCTCGCCCCGCTCTGGCGCTCCCACGACGGCGCGCGCGGCCGGCGTGACCCGAGGTCACGGCTGCTCGCGGCGCTCGCCGCCGGGCACAGCCGGCAGGGCGGCCCGATGCTGCTGGTCGACGACGCGCACCTGGCCGACGCGTCCTCACTGGAGCTGATCGGCGAGCTGGTCCGCAATCCGCCGGCCGGGCTGGTCCTCGTGCTGGCGTACCGGCTGGCCCGGATGTCGGCCCCGCTGGCCGCGGCTCTGGCGGTGACCAGCGGCCGGCACGAACGCCTGGAGGTGCCGCCGCTGTCGGTGGTCGAGGTCGGGCGGATGCTGGCCCAGCCGTGCCACCGCGCGGAGCGCATCCACGCGCTGGGCGGGGGCAACCCGCTGTACAGCCAGGCGTACCGGCACCTCGACGACGACTGCCTGGACCCGAGCCGGCACCAGCCCGTCGACCTGGCCGAGGCGCTGCCGCCCGAGGTGGTGCGGGTGCTCGCGCCGGAACTGGCGCTGCCGCCGACGGAACGGGCCGTGGCCGAGGCCGCCGCGGTGCTCGGAGTGAGCTTCGACCCGACGCTGATCGCCGCCATGTGCGAGCTGGACCCGCAGGACTGCCAGGACCTGACCGACCGGCTCGTCGCCCGCGAGGTGCTGCGCGCCGATCTGCACGAGGAGCCGGCGCTGCGGTTCCGGCACCCGGTGCTGTGCGCCGCGGTCTACCAGCAGGTGCCGCCGGGACGCCGCCGCACGCTGCACGCCACCGCCGCCCGGGTGCTGCGCGAGCTGGGCCATCCCGCGCCCGCCTACGCCGACCACCTGGCCCGATCGGCCCGCCCGGGCGACACGGACGCCGCCCGTACGCTGCTCTCCGCCGCCGGTCATCCGTTCGTGCCGGCGGCGGACACCGTGCGCTGGCTGTCGGTGGCCGCGCGTCTGGCCCCGTCGGCGTCGGCGCGCTCCGGGCTGCCCCCGGCCGAAGGGCTGCACCTGGCCGACGCGCTGGTGCGCGCCGGCCGGGTTGCCGACGGGCGGGGGGTGCTTCAGGACGTCGCGGCCCGGTCGGACGGGGACGTGCGGGCGGAGGCGGTCCTGGCCCAGGCCCGGGTGGAACGGCTGCGCGGGCAGAGCCGCCTCGGGTACACGCTGCTGCGTGACCTGATGCCGGAGCCGCACACCGCGCCGCTGCCCGGACGGCTGACCGCGGCCGTCGCCGCGGAACTGGCGATCTGCGGGGCGCTGGCCGGTGAGCGGGAGGCGGCCCGCTACGCCGCGCTGGCCCGGCGGACCGGCGGGGAGGCCGGCCGCCCGGTGGAGGCGGCGTGGTTCGGGGTGGTCTCGGCGTTCGCCGCCTGCTACGTGCCGAGCACAGTGGACGTGACGGCGACAGTGGCCGACGCCACGGCGGCCGCCGACGCCTCGACCGACGCCGAGCTGAGCACCCACCTGGACGTGCTGGCGCTGCTCGGCTGGGTGGAGTTGCTCCAGGGCCGCGAGACGCGCGCGATCCGGCACTTCGACCGGGCCCTGCGCATCGCCACCACCGCCCGCAACGATGTGCTGGTGCCGTATCTGCGCAGCGGGCGGTCCTGCGCCGCCCGCCAGCTCGGCCTGCTGGACCAGGCGCGCGCGGACGCCGTCGAGGCCGAGCGGTACGCCGACCGGCTCGAGCTGGACACCATGCACCGGTTCGCGCGCATCATGCGGACCGCCGTCGTGTACTGGCAGGACGGGCCGGCCGCGGCGCTGCGCCTGGCCGAGCCGGTCGTGCGCAGTTCGGCCGACGACTGGTTCGGCTCGGTCGTCCAGCGCATCCACGCGCAGATGCGCGACGAGTGCGCCGACCGCGCCAACACGCTGACGTTGCTGATCCGGGCCTGCGGCGGGACGACGCTGCGCGCGGTGGACGTGTGCCACCGGCCCTACTGGGCCGCGACGCTGTCCGGCGCGGCCCGGCGGCGGGGCGACGTCGAGGAGGCCCGGCGCTGGGTGCAACAGGCCGAACGGCACGCGGGCGCGTGTGACCTGCCGGGGCAGCAGGCGCACGTGGCGCTGGCCCGGGCGCGGATCGCGATGGCCACCGACCTGCCCGCCGCGGCGGCCGGCGCGGCCGGCGCCGCCGAGGCGTTCGCCCAGCTCGGCTGGCCGCTGGAGGAGGCCGCCGCGCGTCTGGTGCACGCCAAGGCGCTGGACGGGCTGCACGACTGGCAGGCCGCCGAGGCGAGCCTGGCCCAGGTGCGCCGTATCGCCGAGGCGTGCGGCGCCCGGATCCTGCACCGGGCCTCGATCAGCGCGCAGAGCCGGTTGCTGGGCCGGGCCGGTCGTGCCGGCCGGCGGACCTCCGGGCCACCGGCCGACATGCCGACGCTGACCCGCCGGGAACGGGAGATCGTCCAGCTCATCGCGACCGGCATGAGCAACAGCGAGGCGGCGGAGCGGCTCTACGTCACGGTCAAGACCGTCGAGGCACACCTGACCCGCATCTTCCGTAAGGTCGGGGTGTCGTCACGCTCCGCGCTCATCGCCTCGATGATGGACCCCGGCACCGACGAGTATTGAGTCTCTGTGCTGGGGTCCGGCGATTCCGCGTTCGCCGCTTGGTGTATTGCGTCTTCTGTTCCGCTACGATGTGTCAACCGTGCTTCGACGCAAGCCGCGCACCCTACCTCCGACGCCCGGGCCGCGCCACCGCGGGACCAGAAACTCTGGACCGCAGGTGCCCGAAGAAGGCATGACATGAACGAATACATCGTCACCATCGTCCCCGTCGTCGACGACAGCTTCGCCAGTCCGGCGGTGCAGACGCGGGTCCGCCTCGAACTCGAGGGCGGCCGTCCGACGGTCAAGGAGGTCGTGATCCAGCCGGTCGAGGGCGCGGAGATGCGCGGCGGCGAGCTTCCGTACGTCAATCTCGAACTGCTGCTGTCCGCGTTCATCCCGGGTGCCGCCGGGGACCGGCCGGGCGTGTCGGTGACCGGTGGCGCCCTCCCCCGGGTCAGCACCGGCGCGGCCGAGCCGGCGCGTGCCGAACCGGCGAGCCCGACGGCCGGGCGGTCCCGCAAGGGCGGGCTGAGCCGCAAGCCGTCCGCGACCGCCCGGATCCAGGCCGGGCGGGCGTACCGGCGGGCGCCGCAGGACGACGAGCTGGAGGCCGTCTACCGGCAGACCGGCACGATCGCCGGGGTGGCCGGGCACTTCGGAGTCCCCGCGCACACCGCGCAGGGCTGGATCACCCGGTTGCGCCGCAAGCACTCCGCGGCCACCGACAGCTGAACCCCGGGCGTCAGGCCGCGGCGAGGACCATCGCGGCCAGCTCGGCCCGCAGATCCGACGCCGTACCGGCGAAGTCCTGGTGCCACAGCGCCCGGCGGTACCAGCGATGGGCCGGATGCGCCCAGGTGAACCCGGCCGCGCCGAGCGTCTGGATCGCGGCCTCGGTGGCGGTGAGCGCCGCCTCCCGCGCGGCCAGTGACGCCGCGACGACCTCCGGCTCCGCGCCGGGCTCCCGCTCCGCGACGCACCAGGCGGCGCGGTAGGCGAGCGACCGCGCCGTCTCGATCCGGGCGTACGCCTGGGCGAGCGGGTGCGACACCGCCTGGTTGGCGCCGATCGGGCGGCCGAACTGCACCCGGTCGCGGGCGTGGGCGACGGCGATCTCGTGGGCCCGGCGGGCGATTCCCACCGCCTCGCAGGCGAACAGCGCCAGCGCCAGCCGCCGGGTGTCGGCCAGTACCCGGCGGGTGTCCAGCCACAGGTCCTCCGCCGGCGCGCCGGCGAGGTCCACCCGGCACTCGGCGCGGGTGGCGTCCCACGGCGCCGGCAGCGGGACGCGACGGGTCGCCGCGAGGTCGGCGAGGTACAGGCCGGGGCCGTCGGGCCCTCGGGCGACCACCACCGCCGAGGTGGCGGCCAGGCCGTCGACGACGCGTTCCTTGCGGCCGTGCAGCCGGACCGCGTCCCGGTCCGGTGCCGCCCGGCAGCCGGGCAGGTGCGCCTCGTCGAGACGGGCCCGCCCGGCGGGTGCCTCCGCCCACGCCAGCGCCACCGGGCCGGCCGGCGGCTGACCGGCGGCCCGCAGCGCCGGGCCGGCCAGCGCGACGGTGGTCAGCCAGGGCTCGCGGTGCAGCCCGTAGCCGCACTCCTCGGCGAGCACGCCCCACTCGACCGCGCCGAGGTCGGCGTCGAGCCAGCCGAGCGTGCCGAGCGTCTTCCAGGCGGCCTCGCGCCGGGCCGGGTCGGTCTCCGGGACACCGGCGGCGTCGGGGGACTGCTGCTCGGCCAGGTACCGGCGGGCGGTCTCGGCGAGGGCGAGTTGTTCCGGGGTGAACGCGAAGCGCACGGTCCCTCCACGGGTTCAGCGTGATCGGGGCAGGCCGAGCACCCGCTCGGCGAGGACGTCGCGCAGCACCTCGCTGGTGCCGCCCTCGATGGTGTTGCCCCGGCTGCGCAGCAGGCGGTCCCGCCACAGCGCCGTGGCGTGTTCGTCGGCCGCGGCGACCTCCGCGCCCAGGTGCGCCAGCCGCTGGTTGGCCTGCGACCAGAGCAGCTTCACCACCGAGGTACGGGGACCGGGTTCGCCGCCCTCGGCCAGCTCGGCCAGCAGCCGCAGGTTGGTCCAGCGCAGCGCGGTCAGGTCCGTCCAGACGGTGGCGAGGCGGTCGCGGACGCCCGGGTCGTCGGCCAGCGGGGAGGCCCGCAGCAGCGCGACGAACTGGCGCAGGTGCTCCTCCAGCCGGGCGGTGAGGGTGAAGCCGAACGTGCCGCGCTCGTGGGCCAGGGTCGTCATCGCCACTCGGAACCCGTCACCGGGCTCGCCGAGCACCGCGCCGGCCGGCACCCGCGCGCCGTCGAACGAGATCTCCGCGAAGTCCGCGCGCCCGGTGATCTGCCGTAGCGGCCGTACCGTCACGCCCGGCGTCCGCAGGTCCACCAGCAGGCAGGTGAGTCCGCGGTGGCGTTGTCCGCCGGTACGCGCGAGCAGCAGGCAGTGGTCGGCGACGGCGGCGTACGAGGACCACAGCTTCTGCCCGTCGACGACGTAGGCGTCAGCGTCGATTCGCGCGGTGGTGGCCACGGCGGCCAGGTCGCTGCCCGCCTCGGCCTCGGAGAAGCCCTGGCAGAACAGCAGGTCCCCGCGCATGATGCCGGGCAGGTAGCGGGCCCGTTGCGCGGGCGTGCCCCAGGCGACGACCGTCGGGCCGACCATGCCCAGCCCGATCACGCCGGCCTGTTCGGTGGCGCCCCGGCGGGCCGACTCCTCCAGGAAGATCGCCTGGTGCCCGAGCGGCAGCCCCCGGCCGCCGTACTCGACCGGCCAGCCCAGTCCGGCGTAACCGGCGGCGTGCAGGCGGCGCGCGTACGTGGTCAGGAAGTCCCTGTCGAACCAGCGGGCCCGGGCGGCGGCCGGGTCGTCCACGGCCGGGACCGCCTCCGCGAGCCAGGCACGTGCCCGGGCCCGGAAAGCGGCCTCGTCGGGCGAGTCACGCAGGTCCATGACCGGACGCTAGCCGACCCACCCGGCAAAGGCGAGATACACGAAGCGACAAGGCATGACAGGCGACACCGGCTCTCCTAGGATCACTGGCGGATCCGGGCCGCCGAACGCCCCGGTCGAGAGGAGCATCGGGTGACCGACACCGAGACCGCCGGCCAGCGCCCCGGCGCCGGAACGCTGAGCTTCGCCCGCGACATCCGGCCGCTGTTCCGCGAGATGGACGTGGCCGAGATGACGTTCCTGCTGGACCTGACCAGCCTGGACGACGTCCGGGACTACGCCGAGTCCATCCTGGAGCGGGTCGCGGACGGCTCCATGCCCTGCGACGCGCCGTGGGAGGCGGAGAAGGTCGAGCTGTTCCGCAACTGGATCGCACAGGGCATGGCCGCCTGACCGGTCCGGAGCCGGGCCGGGCCGGCTCCGGACCGCCCTACACGAACGTGAGCAGGGACGGATCGGGCAGCATCGGCAGGATCGGATCCGCGACCGCGGGCAGCACCCCGGCCAGGACCGGCGCGGCCGCTGAGCACCACCGCCCCACCACGTCGTCGAGCCGGTCGAACTGCGACTCCAGCACGGACAGCCCGGGCACCGGCACGCTGGCGTCCAGCGCCAGCAGCAGCGGCCGCAGGTGGCTGTCGACGGCGTGCTGGTCGGCCGCGCGCGCCGCGGTCATCACCGGTATCGCCACCGTCGCGGCCAGCGCCCGCCGGGGAAGCGGGTCCACGAACAGCTTGAGCAGCCCGGTGTAGGAGCCCTTGAACGTGGGCGTGGCCACCAGCAGCAGCCGGGCCGACGTCACCTGCCGGTACGCCTCGGCCAGCGCCGCCGGCGGCGGCTGCGCCCAGTCGGCGGTGGAAAGCAGCGGGGTCAGCCCCGACAGGTCCACCACGGACGGCTCGGCCAGGCGTACGCCGCGCGCGGCCAGGCACTCCACCAGCGTGTCCGCCGCCCGGCGCGCCACGTTCGCGGTGCGCGACCCGGCACGCGGGTTGCCCAGCAGGACCGTCACCGGGTGCGGCCCGTTCGACTCGATCACCACACGGCTCCCCTCGCGCCACCGGCCCGGACGGGGCGACGGCGGTCCTCCGCGCCGGTGCACCCGGCGGGTTCACGTCGCTATCCTCGCCGATGACGCATCAGTGTCGATACGAGATACGGAGTGCGAGTGCCGATCGCGCGCATCCTCCAGGCCGTCGTCAGTCCCCGCGCCGCGTCACCGGCCGGGCCCCGATGAGCGCCCCCGCTCCGGTGACCGTGCCGGTGCGTCCGTTCCGGGAGCCCGGCCTGGTCACCCCCGACCGGCTCACCGAGGTGCTGGTCGCCGCCGGCGCCGCCGCCCCCGGTGACCGGGTCGACGCGGTCACCGCCACCCCGCTCGGGCTGGGCAAGCTCGGGCACAACGTCCGGTACGAGCTGGCCTGGGCCGGCGGGAGCGGACCGGCCAGCGTCGTCGGCAAGTTCCCGGCGCTGGACGAGCGCAGCCGCCACACCGGGCAGGGCAGCGACGCGTACCGCCGGGAGGTGGCGTTCTACCGGGAGCTGGCCGGCGCTCTGCCGCTGCCGGTGCCGCGCTGCTACGCGGCCGGGTACGACGAGTCCTCCGGCGACTTCGTGCTGTTGCTCGGTGACGCCGCGCCGGCCCGCCCCGGCGACCAGCTCACCGGCTGCACCGTGGACGAGGTGGCGACCGTGCTGACCGGGCTCGCCGCGGCGCAGGCCGAACACTGGGACCGCCCGGCGCCCGGCTGGCTGCCGGTGCGCGGCGCGGACGGCGGACGGCGGTTGGGCGCGGCGTACCGGCTCACCGCCGGAGCCTTCACGGAACGCTTCGGCGACCTGCTCTCCCCCGCCGCGCTCGGCGTCGTGGAGGCGCTGCGCACCCGGATCCGGGGCTGGGTGCGGGCGGACCGGCCGCCGCTGACGCTGCTGCACGGCGACCTCCGGGTGGACAACCTGCTGTTCACCGACGGCCCGGAACCGGCGGTGACGGTGGTGGACTGGCAGACCGTCCAGCTCGGACCGGGGCCCAGCGACGCCGCGTACCTGGTGGGCGGCAGCCTGCCCACCGACGTGCGCCGGGCGCGGGAGGCGGAGCTGTTCGCGTCGTACCACGACGCCCTGCGCGCCGCCGGGGTGCGGTGGAGCCGCGACGAGTGCTGGCGCTCGTACCGGGTGAACACCGTCGCCGGCCTGCACATGACCGTCGTCGGGGCGATGCTCGTCGCCCGCGACGGGCGCGGCGACGCGATGTTCGTGGCGATGGCCGAACGGCACGCCGCGCACGTCACCGACCTCGACGCGCTGACCCTGCTGAGCTGAGATCGGAGCGCGATGGACATCCTCACCGCCGCGGACGAGGACTTCGTCCACTTCACCCGCCCGCCCGGCCCGCGCCTGCCCCGGGCGTACCGGCACTGGCGGGAGAGCTACTTCTTCGTGGCCCACCCGGACCGGGCCGACGGCGACGTGCTGCTGGTGACGCTCGGCCACCACCCGTACCGGGGTGTGGTGGACGCGTACGTGATGGTGCGCGTGGACGGACGGCTCCGCTTCGACAGGTTCTCCCGCCCGGCCGGTGGTGACCGGCCGGACCCGGTGGCCGGGCCGGTCGCGGTGACCGTCGAGGAGCCGTACCGCCGGGTCGGCGTCCGCGCGTCCGGTCCCGGCGTGCCGGTGCCGCTGGAGCTGACGTTCACCGCGCGTACCGCGCCGCACGCGCTGCCCCGGGGCGTACTGGACGGCCCCCGCGGCCCGGTGTGGGACCAGCGGCACATGTTCCAGTCCGGCTGGTTCGACGGCGCCTACTGGGTCGACGGGGAACGCCGGCCGGTGCGGCGGTGGTGGGGCCAGCGGGACCACTCGTGGGGCGTACGCGACCACCGCAACGTGCCGGCCTGGATGTGGTTCGCGGTGCAGCTGCCCGACGGCATGCTGGGCCTGTGGTGCTGGGAGTACCCGGACGGCTCGCGGGTGTTCACCGAGGGCTGCTGGGCGCCGGCCGGTGCCGCGCCGCCGGTGCCGCTCACCTCGTTCACGCACGAGCTGGACTGGACCGGCGCGGACGGCGTCCCGGTCGGCTACGGCCGCGACGGCGAGGCGGTGACCGGGCTGGCCGGCACCGTCACCACGGCCTTCGCCGACGGCACCACGATCCGGCTGACCGGCGCCGGCGCCTGGTCGGCACGGTACGGCCGGCTCGGCGGCGGCCAGCAGCTGATGGCGGTACGCACCGACGACGGCCGGACCGGCACGGCCATCTACGAGATCACCGGTGCGCGGCACCACCGGTTCTTCCCGGTCGCCCGGGCCACCGGGGTGCCGCAGCGGTGAGTCATCCGGCGGCGCCGGCTCCCGGGTCGGCGTCGGAGGTGAACAGCGTCCCGTTCGACCAGACGTACCGGACCTGACCCCAGCGCATCACCGACTCGGCGTCGGGGAAGAACCCGCTGCCGCGGAAGTTGGCGCTGGTGTTGCAGAGCACCGGCACGCCGGTGCTGCGCTCGTACGCGGTCAGCAGCCGCCACATCAGCTCGTTGTCCGGTCCGACGGTCTCCAGCCGGGCGCTGTTGTCGACGTGCGCGACCGCCGGGATGCGGGAACGCCACTGCGGCCGGATCTGGTGGTCGAACAGCATGTACGGGTCGGGTGTGCCCGGGTCGAAGACCTCCGGCGCCCGGTGCTCCAGGCAGATCGGCGCGACCGGACGGTAGGGCTCCCGGCCCTTCACGGCGTTGAGCCGGTTCTTCATCGCCGCCGAGCTGGGCGGCGCGATGATGCTGCGGTGGCCCAGCGCGCGCGGGCCCAGCTCGGCCCGGCCGCTGACGACCACTACCGGTTCGCCGTGCACCTCCAGGATCTTGGCCAGCTCCTCGATCTCGCAGGGCTGCGCCGACCACCCGGGCGGCGGCTGGCCGACGTCGCGCACGCCGGGCCCGGCGAACACCGACCACTCCAGGTCGGCCCGGCCGGTGCGGCGCACCATCTCGGTGCAGGCCGCGCCGATCGCCGAACCACTGTCGTTGGGGAACGGCGGCACCCAGACGCCGGCGAACCGGCCGCTCGCCCGCAGCCCGGCGTTCCACTTGATGTTGAGCGCGCAGCCGCCGGACAGGCAGATCGGCAGGCCGTCCAGGTCCGGCCGCCGGGACAGCAGGCCGTCGAGCCCGGCCGCGAAGACCCGGAACAGGAACTCCTGGATCGAGCCGACGAGCGCCGCGTCGGACAGGCCGAGCGGCGCGGTGCGGGTGAGCACGCGGCGGCTCCACAGGTACGCCGGGATCGCCGCGTCGACCAGGCCGATCTCCTCGGTCACGGCGGCCATCACGGCCACCGCCTCCTCGCTGACCGTGTCCAGCGCCGCGTACGCCATCGCCTTGCCCGCGATCGGCAGCAGCGCCTCCAGGCCGGGGCCGGGATCGTTCGCGCGCCGGGTGCCGTGGTCGATCTTGAACGGCGCGAAGTGCGAGCAGAAGATCGGGAACAGCGCGCCGGAGATCGAGCCCACCGGCCCCAGGCACTCCAGGCTCACCCGTTCCGGGTCGAACACGTACAGGCACGGCACCATGCCGCCGTCCCAGACGGTGATCAGCGCGCGCTGCCGCCGGGCGGCGAACGGGCTGGTGCAGTAGCTGGACAGCGCGTGGTCGGTGGCGTGGCTGAAGCTGCGGAACGGCGTCGGCACCCCGAGCAGCGGCGCGCTGCCGGTCACCCCGGTCAGCAACCGGCCGGCGCCTGGCTCGTCGTGGTAGCCGGCCACCTCGACCGGGTGCAGCGTGCCGGCGGCGTCGGCGACCTCGACCCAGGTCTCGCCCTGCGCGCCGCGCGCCCAGCCGTCCACCGCGACGCCGGCGAGGTCACCCGGGGCCAGCCCGTTGGCGGCGAGCTGGGCGACGATGTCGGCCGCCTCGTGCATGGTGGCGTGCCGGGGCCGGTTCTCCAGCTTCTCCGCCTCGATCGAGAACAGCAGGCGGTTCCCCTCGATGGCGGCGACGCCGCCGTCGTGCGTGAGTTTCAGGCCGCACCACACCTCGGGCGTCGGCATGCTCAGCCCGACCGCTGCGCGCTGATGACCGACACGCACTCGTTGACAGTGGGATTCTCGAACAGCAGGAACAGATCGATGACCTCGCCGAACTCCTCGTTGATGCGGTTGCACACCTGCATCAGCTGGATGGAGTCGAGGCCGAGGTCGAAGAAGCTCTCGTCGGGCCGTACGTCGACGCCCGCGACCTCCTCGACGATGCCGTGCACGACGGTGGCGGGATCCGCCCTGTTCGTTTCCTGGCCGCTCGCCTGGTCCAAAGCCATCTCGTCTTCCCCACTCCGGTCGGTGCGACAGAACCGAGAACTCCGAGGCAACATAGGTGCCGGATCGCCGCCGCCACAAGGATCACGGACGCCGCCGTCACGCCCCTGCCCGGGCCGTCGCGCCGCTGTTAGCGTGCGCCCGTGACCGACACCAGAGCCGTACCCCGGACCCTGCCCACACTCCAGATACGAGAGCTGCGCAAGGACGACCGCCGGCCGGCCGCCGGACTGGTCGCCCGCGCGATGCGGGACAACCCCACCACGTACGCGATGTTCGGCGACGAGCCGCTGGACCGGCTGGCCGGGCTGATGCCCATCTGGACGGCGTTCTTCCACCGTCCCGCGCCGCCGCAGATCGGCGCGTTCTACAAGGGCTGCCTGGTGGGGGCCGCCGCGGCGGTCCCGCCCGGCGGCTGCATCGGCGCCGCACTCGACAGCGACGCCCGCCGGATAGCGCTCGGCGCGGCACCGCCGGTGGGCGACCCGGCGCGAGCCGAGTACGTCCGGGCGCACTACGCGATCCACGACCTGGCCGAGCCACACTGGCACGTCGGTCCGGTCGGCGTCGAGCCGCGCTTCCAGGGCCGCGGCATCGGCGAGGCGCTCATGCAGGCGCTGCTCGACGTGATGGCCGGCGACCCGCGACCCACCTGGGGCGAGACCGACACCGAGGCGAACGTGCGCTTCTACACCGCGCTCGGCTGGGAGCTGACCAAGACCGTCGAGGTCGTCGGCATCCCGCTGTGGTACCTGCGCCGCGACGGCCGACCGGCCGACCGCACGGGCTGAGGGCCCTTTCCCGTCAGCCGGCGGCCGCCGCCGCGCGGGCCGACGCCAGGCTGTCCCGCAGTTCCTCGAACGGGTCCAGGCCCAGCGCGGTACGCCCGACGAACTCCAGCGCCTCCGGCGGCGAGTACGGCTGCATGAACCCGCCCGCGCGCACGTCCCGGTAGAGGCGGTTGAGCAGGTGCCCGGTCCGGTACGACTGGCCGCCGGTCACCGCCATCGCCCGGTCGACCACCGCGGCGGCGGACCGGTTCACGACCAGCTTCGCGACCTGGAAGTCCTCGATGGCGCGGTACGCGTCGGCCGGCTCCACCTCGGCGTCGGGGCGGGCCAGGAACGCGTCGATCGCCTCCGCGGCCCGGCCCAGCGTGGCCCGCGCGACGGCCAGCTCCACCGCCATCTCCGCCACCTGCGACCGCACCGGCGCGCGGTGCGCGAGCAACTGGCCGGAGGGCTGCTGGCGGCGCGTCACGGCCAGCTCCGTCACGTGGCTCATCGCCCGCTCGGCGATGCCCACGTACGCGGCCACGAGCGGGAAGTTCACCGCCAGCAGGCCCGGCCACTCGGTGGCCATCTCCCCCAGTGGGCGGCCGACCAGCACCATGTCCCGCCCGACGACGCAGTCGGTGAAGCGGATGTCGTGGCTGCCCGAGCCCCGCATGCCGAGCGCGTCCCAGGTGCGTTCCACTGTCATCCCTGGTGTGCCGGTCCGCACCACGGCGGTGCCGGCGTTGAACCAGCCCGCGCCGTCGGGCACCCGCAGGAACACCACCACCGTCTCGGCGATCTCGGCGTTCGTGGCGAAGATCTTGTGCCCGTTGATCCGGTAGCCGCCGGGCACCGGCTCGGCAGTCGTGCGCGGGAAGCTGATCGCCCCGCCGCCGGGCTCGGTGCCGGCGTGCGACACCACGATGCGGCCCCGGCCGAGCAGCCGCAGCAGCATGGTGAGCTGCGGCGGCGGTTGCGCGGCGGCCCGCCAGCCCCGGGCCGTGCTCCACACGAACCCCAGGTGCATGTTCGCGGCGATCGCGGTGGACGGGCAGCCGCGGGCGAGCCGGGACACCGCGACGACGAGGTCGTGCAGGGACGACACGCCGAGGCCGCCGAACTCCCGCGGCGCGGTGGCGGCGAGGAAGCCGCTGGCCTTCATCGCCTCGAAGTTCTCCCGGACGAACGTGTTGTCCCGGTCGTGGTCGGCGGCGCGGGTGGCGAAGTCGGCGGCGTGCTCCTGCGCCAGCTCCACCATCCGCCGGCCGGCCTCGGTGCGCGCGGTCAGCTCACCCGCGTCCGACCGGCACTCCTTGCCCCGCCCGTCGCCGCCGTTGACATCCGGGCCCATGCGTCCCCTCCCGTCGGATGACAGTGCCCCGGCCGGCGGCCGGCTGTGCAACTGATGCGCATCCGCAGTCGCACCCGGTCACGACCGGGGGGACCTGCGCCCGCGCAGGATCGCAGCCGGGCCCCGCGGGCGGCAACGCTGACCGCTTGCCGGGCCGCGACGGCACCGGCCAAGGTGGAGCGCACCTCGCCCGAGGCGGACGCGTCCACAGTTGACAGGGGAGTCGTGCGGTGCTGAAAGGTTGTGTCGCCTGGCCCGAGACGGACGCGGAACGCTACCGCGCCGCGGGCATCTGGACCGGTGAGCTGCTCGGCGAGATCGGCCGTGAGGGGGCGCGCCGGCATCCCGGCCGCACCGCCGTCGTCGACACCGGCGGCCGGATGAGCTACGCCGAACTCGACGCCGCCGCAGACCGGATCGCCGCCGGTCTGCACCGGCTCGGCCTGCGCGCCGAGGACCGGGTCGTGGTGCAACTGCCGAACACGGCCGCGTTCGTGGTGGTCGCGCTCGGCCTGTTCCGCCTCGGCGCCGTACCGGTGTTCGCGCTGCCGTCGCACCGCGAGGCCGAGCTGACCTACCTGGCCCGGCACACCGAGGCGCGGGCGCTGGTCGTGCCGGACCGCTTCGGCGGGTACGACCACCGGCCGCTGGCCGCGACGGTGGCCGCGTCGGCCGCCGGCCTCGAACACGTCATCGTGGCCGGGGAGCCCGGGCCGCACCTGGCCCTGAGCGAGGTACGCGACGAACCCCGGGACCTGCCCGCGCCGGACCCCGGCGACGTAGCGTTCTTCCTGCTCTCCGGCGGCACCACCGGGCTGCCGAAGCTGATCCCCCGCACCCACGACGACTACGCCTACCAGCTGCGCCGCAGCGCCGAGGCACTCGGCGTGGACGAGCACGGCGTCTACCTCGCCTCGCTGCCGGCGGCGCACAACGCGGCGCTGGGCTGCCCCGGCGTGCTCGGCACGCTGCGCGCCGGCGGCCGGGTCGTGCTCAGCCCGACACCGAGCCCGGACGACGTGTTCCCCCTGATCACCGCCGAGGGCGTCACGCTGACCACGCTGATGCCGCCGCTGCTGGCGGTCTGGCTCGACCTCGCCGCCGACTACGGCGTGGACCTGTCCGGCGTGCTGCTGGAGGTCGGCGGCGCGCCGCTGCGCCCGGAGGTGGCCCGGGAGATCCTGGGCCGGGGGCTGCGGCTGAGCCACTGGTTCGGGATGGCCGAGGGACCGCTGTGGTACACCCGGCTGGACGACCCGCCGGAGACGATCGCCACCACCCAGGGCCGGCCGCTGATCCCGGCCGACGAGTACCGCGTCGTCGACGAGCACGACCGGGACGTCCCGCCGGGCGGCGTCGGCGAGTTCCTGGTCCGCGGGCCGACCACGCTGCGCGGCTACTACGACGCGCTGGAGTACAACGCCACCGCGTTCACCGCCGACGGCTACCTGCGCACCGGCGACCTGGTCCGGCTCACCCCGGAGGGCAACCTGATGGTCGCCGGCCGGATCAAGGACGTGATCAACCGTGGCGGCGAGAAGATCGGCGCGGCCGAGCTGGAGAGCCAGATCGAGGCGCATCCGGCCGTACGCGCCGCCGCCGTCATCGCGGTGCCCGACCCCGCTCTGGGCGAGAAGATCTGTGCCGTGGTGGTCCGGCGCGACGACGGCGGCGGACTCGACCTGGCGGAGCTGCGCGCCTTCCTGACCGGCCGGGGGCTGGCCGCGTACAAGCTGCCGGACCGGCTGGAGGTGGTGCCCGCGTTCAGCCACACCGGCGCCGGCAAGGTCGACAAGCGGGCGCTGCGCCGGTCCCTCACCGGGGACGGCGCCTGATGGCCGTACGACGGCTGGACGAGCACAGCGGCCCGCTGGAGACGCACTGTTTCGTGTGCAGCCCGATCAACGAGCACGGGCTGCGGATCCCGTTCTCCTACGACGACGAGCGCGCCGAGGTGCTCGCCTCGTTCACGTTCGCGCAGCGGCACTCCGGCGCGCCGACGTACGTGCACGGCGGGCTGAGCCTGGCCGTGCTGAACGAGGCGATGGCGTGGGCGGTGGTGGCCGGTGCCCGGCGCTTCGCGGTCACCGTCGACACCACGGCCCGGTTCGTCCGGCCGCTGCGCATCGGCGCCGACTACCGGGTGCGTGCCCGGATCGCGACGCCCGCCCCCGACCGGCTCGGCACGACGGGCACGATCGTCGACGGCGCCGACCGGGTGTGCGTGGAGGCCACCGCGGAGTTCCGGGTGCTGTCCGAGTCGACGGCGAGCCGACTGAGCGCCCGGGTGGCGGCCCGCCGCGACCCGTCCGCCTGATCCGCCTGATCCGCAGGCGGCCCGGCCGGGCCGGCCCCGTGAGGACGGCCGGTCCGGTCAGGCCGGCGGGTCCAGGCGGTAGAGGCGGTGGAACCGGTGCTCCACCGGCAGCACCGTGGTCGCGGCGAAACCGGCGCGCTCGGCGTAGCGGCGCACCGTGTCCGGCCGCATGACGGTGCCGGTGCCGGCCGGGGCACCGCCGTCGTCGCCGTCACCGGTCAGGCCGACCGGCAGGCAGTGCAGCACGCTCACCGCGTACATGAACCGCTCGACCTCACCGGCCGGCGCGGTGAACCGCTCCCCCACCCGCGGCTCCATCAGCAGCACGCAACCGCCCGGACGCAGCAGTTCCCGGGCGGCGGTGAGCACCCGTACCGGCCGGCTCATGTCGTGCAGCGCGTCGAACACGCACACCAGGTCGCCGCGCTCGGCGCCGGGCCGCTCGGCCACGTCGGCGACGGTGAACACGACCCGCTCGGCCAGCCCGGCCGACGCGGCGCGGTCACGGGCCGCGCCGATCGCGGCAGCGCCCAGGTCGACACCGTGGACCGTGGCGAACGGGTACGTCTGCGCCAGCGCCAGCGAGGAGTCACCGGTGCCGCACCCGACGTCGATCACCACCGCGCCGGGCCGGGACAGCCGGGCGTGCACGTCCGGCAGGGCGGTCCGGATCCAGCGCGGCAGTTCGTGCGTGAACACCGGCCGGTTCATGCCGGCCTGCGCGGCGCGGAACTCCTCGCCGTACTCGTCGTATCCCACGCCCTCGCCCTTGGCGTACGCCTCGACCAGCCGGTCGAGCATCGGCGCCAGCCCGGCCACCGGCAGCACCGCGAGCGACAGCACCGCGAACGGGCTGGTGGCGTCGGTGAGCGCCTGCCGGTGTCCCTCCGGCAGGCGGAAGCGGCCGTCCCCGGCGGGCTCGACCACTCCGGCGGCGGCCTGCTGCTCCAGCCACTCGGTGGCGTGCCGGGCGCCGACGCCCGCGCGCGCGGCCAGCTCGGCACCGGTCACCGGCCCGTCGCCGAGCACCCGGTAGAGCCCCAGCCGATGGCCGAGGTACATCGTCATCAGCTCGGCCGCGCCGAGGCTGTGCAGGAACAACCGCATCGACAGGGCCTGCGCCTGCCGTGCCGGTGAGCTGGACGGTTCCACCCTCGACCTCGTTTCACCGGCCGGATCGCATTGCGCCGGGCGTCGCCGGATCTCGATACTCCGGGGCATGGGCGTACGCGAAGTGCCGGCCTCGATCGGACAACGGTTGCTGTGGTTCCTGGAGCATTATCGGCCCGACTCGGCATCGCTCAACTGCCCCGTCGTGTGCCGCCTGCACGGCCCGCTGGACGTCGGCGAGCTGCAGATCGCGCTGGACCGGCTGGCCGCGCGGCACGAGGCGCTGCGCACCACGCTGGTGCGGCAGGGGCGCAACCTGGTGCAGCACGTGCACGACCCGGCGCCGGTCCGGGTCCGCCACGTCGATCTGCCGGACCCGGACGAGGAGACGCTCGGCGCGGCGGTCGCGGCCGAGGTCCGCGACAACGTGGACGTCAGCGAGTGGCCGGTCCGGGTGACGCTGTGGCGGCTGGGACCGGACGAGCACGTGCTGTCGGTGAACATGCACCACCTGGTCTCCGACGCCTGGTCGTGCGGCATCATCGTGCAGGACCTGATCCGGCTGCTGGAGGCCGGCCCGGACGGCGAGCCGGACCTGACGCCGATCGGCTGGCAGTACCCGGAGTTCGCGCAGTGGCAGCACGAGCTGATGACCAGGGGCGAGCTGAAGCCGCACCAGGACTACTGGACCGGGCAGCTGACCGGGCTGACGCTGCCCGACGTGCCGATGCGTGAGCTGGACCCGCAGGCGCCGCGGCGCAGCTACCTGGAGGCCGAGACGATCGACCGCGAGACGTTCAACCGGCTGCGGCTGCTGGCCCGCACCGAGCGGACCACGCTGTTCACGGTGATGCTCTCGCTGTACTACCTGATCCTGCAGCGGGAGACCGGCAGCACCGACCTGGCGGTCGCGTCGTTGTTCGCCAACCGCTCCCGCCGCGAGGTGCAGTCGACCGTCGGGTTCTTCGCCAACATGCTGATGCTGCGCACGCGGATCCCGCAGGGGGCGAGCTTCCGCGAGGTGGTGCAGGCGACCCGCCGGACCGTGGTGGACGCGTTCCTGCACGAGGGCATCCCGTACCAGATGCTGCCGGTGCGGTTCCAGACGAACGGGCGGCGCGCCGACGACGTGGTGTTCCAGATGCTGCTCACGCCACCACCGGGCACGAAGGTCACCGCGCGGGGCGTCGACTTCGACCTCTACGTGCCGGAGGCGCTGCGCAGCCGGTTCGGGCTGGAGCTGGGGCTGATCCCGCAACCCGGCGGCGACTGCCGGGCGCTGCTGTTCTACGACGACCAGTTCGACCCGGAGTGGGCGCGGGCGTTCCTCACCGACTACGTCGCGCTGGCCGTGCGGGCGGCGGGCGCGCCGGACCGGCGGCCGCAGCCGGACCCGGTCTGACGCGACGGCGCTACGCCGGGCGTACCTCGCGCCAGCCCGGCGCCAGCCGCACCTCGTCGGTCAGGTGCTGCCAGAACGTCCACTGGTGCCCGCCCGGGTCGGTGACGATGTAGATCCGAGCCCCGTACGGCTGGTCCTCCGGCTCGGGCGCGTCCACACCGGCCGCGACAGTGGCCTTGTGGTGGGCGTCGACGTCCTCGACGTACACGATGCACATGTGCCCGACCGGGCCGGGCGCCGACTGCTTCGCCCAGTAGCCGGGGTCGGCGCCGTGCAGCATGATGAGCGTGTCCCCGGCGTGCAGCTCCGCCTCCCGGACCACACCGGCCTCGTCGAGGTAGCGGACCTTCTCGGTGAAGCCGAACGTGCGGACCAGCCAGTCCAGCGCGGCGCCCGCGTCCTCGTAGTAGAGATACGGACTGTAACCCCGATAGTGTGTTCCGGTGAGATCGGCCATGCGGGCAGTATGCCAGCCCCGGCCGCCGCTCCCGAGCGCACGAGCCTCCCCGCCGCCGGCGCGTCCCGGGCCGGCCCGAGCCCTTGGAGCCCGCAAGTGACGACGACAGGAAAGGCGGCGTCGGCGCCGGCCCGCGCCGCCGGCGCGCCGAGCGGGGCGATCCTCGCGGTGGTCTGCCTCGCCCAGTTCATGGTGATCCTCGACGTCGCGATCGTGAACCTGGCGCTGGACCGGATGGGCGAGTCGCTGGCGATGGGCCCGGCCGAGCTGCAGTGGGTGGTGAACGCGTACACCATCGTCTTCGCCGGGTTCCTGCTGCTCGGCGGCCGTACCGCCGACCTGTTCGGACGCAAGCGGATGTTCCTCACCGGCCTGACCGTCTTCACAATGGCCAGCCTCGTCGGCGGCTTCGCCCCGAACGCGGGCACGCTGATCGCCGCCCGGGCGGTGCAGGGCCTCGGCGGCGCGATCCTCGCCCCGACCACGCTGACGGTGCTGGTCACCACGTTCACCGACCCGAAGCAGCGAGGGCGGGCGATCGGCCTGTGGAGCGCGGTGGCCGCGTCCGCCGGCGCGATCGGCTCGCTGGCCGGCGGCGTGCTCACCGACCTGCTCAGCTGGCGCTGGGTGCTGTTCTGCAACGTGCCGCTGGGCGTACTGCTGTTCGCCGGCGCGGCCTGGGCGCTCACCGAGTCGGCGCCGGCCGCCGGGGCACGCCGCCGCCTCGACGTCACCGGCGCGGTCACCGTCACCGCGGGTCTGGCCACGCTCGTGTACGGCATCGTCGGCGTACGGGAGCACCCGTTCCTCTCCGCTCCCGTCCTGGTGCCGATCGGGGTCGGCGTCCTGCTGCTGGCGGTGTTCCTGGTGGTCGAGACGCGGGCGGCCGAACCGATCATGCCGCCGGGCTTCTTCCGGCACCGCAACGTCGCGCTCGCCAACGTCATCGCGCTGGTGGGCGGCACCGCGATGGTGTCGATGTTCTTCTTCCTGTCGCTCTTCCTCCAGCAGGTCCTCGGCTACCGGCCGATCGAGGCCGGGCTGGCGTTCCTGCCGCTGTCGATCGGCATCGTCGCCGGCTCCGGCGTCTCCACGAAGCTGCTGCCGGGCACCGGTCCGCGGCTGCCGCTGGTGGCCGGTGGCGTGGTCGCCGCGGCCGGGCTGCTGTGGCTGTCCCGGACGCCGGCCGACGCGACGTTCCTGGTCGACCTGCTCGCCCCGACCGTGCTGATCGGACTGGGCATCGGCATCGTGATGGTGCCGATCACCGCGGCCGCCACCAGCGGCATCCCGCCGGCCCAGGCGGGCCTGGCGTCCGGGGTCATCAGCAGCACCCGGCAGCTCGGCGGCGCGATCGGCCTGGCCACGCTGGTCACCGCCGCCGTGGCGCACGCGTCGCACCTGGCCGACGCGGGACGGTCCCCGGCTGTCGCGCTGGCCGCCGGGTACGACCGCGGCTTCCTGCTGGCCGCCGTGCTCATCGGCGTCGGCACCGTGGTCAGCCTGCTGACGCCGGGCCGCCCGGCGACGCCGGCGACGGCGGGCTGAGCCGTGGGCCACCTCGCCGAGGACACCACCATCGAACCGGCCGGCGACGGCCTGTTCCGGGCGAAGCTGTGCTCCGACTGGGCGCTGATGGGCCCGAACGGCGGCTACCTGGCCGCGGTGGCGCTGCGCGCCGCCCAGCAGACCCTGTCCCTGCCCCGCCCGGCGAGCCTGTCCTGCCAGTTCCTGAGCCCGCCCCGGTTCGGCTACGTCGACCTGGCGGTGGTGACGTTGCGGGCGACCCGCCGGGCGGCGGCGGCCCGGGTGTCCATGACGCAGTTCGGCCGGCCGGTGCTGGAGGCGATGGTGTGGGCGGCGCACGACGGGCTCACCGGCCCGGACGGACCGTGGACGCCGATGCCCGAGGTGCCCGGTCCGGACGAGCTGCCCGACCTGCGGGAGCTGCTGGAGGCGGAGGGGCGGGGCGTGCCGCCCTGGCACGACTGCGTCACGCTGCGGGAGCTGGCCGGGCGGACCACGCTGGAGACGCCGGCGCCGGTGGCGTTCAGCTGGGCCCGGTTCCAGCCGCAGGCCACCTTCGACGACCCGTGGCTGGACGCCTGCCGCTCGGTGATCCTGGTGGACAGTCTCCAGTGGCCGGCGGTGATGAACGCGTTCCCGGAGCTGGAGACGCAGTTGTTCGCCCCGAGCATCGACCTGTACGTGGCGTTCCACGACAGCGCCCCGGGCGACGAGTGGCTGCTGGTGAACGCGGCCGGGGTGGCGTCGCACCGGGGCGTGCTGGGTGGGGCGGCCCAGGTCTGGGCGCCGGACGGCCGGCTGGTGGCGGCGGGGATGCAGCAGATGCTGAGCACCTCCACCCGGCGGGGCGCCGCGATGGCACCCCGCCAGGTGCAGCCGACCCGCTCGTGAGCCGCTAGGCCGGGGCCGGGGTGCTGCCGGGCTGATAGGTGCCGATGATCCAGACGTTGCCCTCGAGGTCCCGGGCGGCGTACCCGCGGGACGTCCCGAAGTCCTCGTCCTTGAGTTCCCGGATGATCTCCGCGCCGGCCGCGACGGCGCGGGCGTGGTGCGCGTCCGGGTCGTCCACCACGAGGTAGAGGCCGCCCTGCCCGACCTCGGTGGCCAGGCGGGTGCCGGTGCCGACGGAATTGACCATCACCGCTGAGCCACGCCAGCCGAGCTCGGCGTGCGCGATGGTCCCCTCGGGGCCGGGGAACACCACGTTCTTGGTGAACCCGAACGCCTCGACCAGCCATTCGATCGCCTTTTCGGCATCCCGGTACAGCAGACACGGGTAGATGCCGACCGCATTCTCCGTCATGCCCGAACGCTACGACGCGGGCCAGCGCACCAACAGCCGTTCAGGTCCGTGGAACGAGGTGTTCGGGGCGTGACCGAAGTCCTGGCCGGGCACCAGTTCCAGCGCGGGCAGGCGGCGGGTCAGTTCCTCCAGGACGACACGCAGTTGCAGCCGGGCCAGGTGCGCGCCGAGGCAGGCGTGGTTGCCGTCGCCGAAGGCCAGGTGCCGGCGCACGCCGCGCCGGGCCGGATCGAACGTGTCCGGGTCGGCGAACATCTCGGCGTCCCGGTTGGCCGACGCCGTCACCAGCAGCAGCCGGGCCCCGGCGGGCAGCGGCACGCCACCCAGGACGGTGTCCCGGACCACGCGGCGCCGCCAGGCGACGACGGGGGGCCGCAGCCGCAGGCACTCCTCCACCGCGGCCGGGATGCCGGCCGGGTCGGCGCACAGCGCCGCCCACGCCCCCGGCGTCTCCAGCAGCGTCCGCACCGCGTTGGCCGCGCCGGACGCCGTGGTCTCGTGTGCCGCAGTGGTGCCGTTGAGTACCAGCGACTGCAGGTACGAGTCGCTGAACAGCTCCGGGTTGCGGGCCTGGGCGCGGACCGCGTGGGCGATCCAGCCGGCGCCCCCGCCGCCGGTCTCCTTGAGCCCGCTCACCAGGCGGGCGGCGTACTGCCAGTACCGGCCCATCACGTCGCACGCGGCCACCTGCTCGTCGTCGGTGGGCAGCCCCCAGTTGAACACGGCCTGGGACACCGAGTAGCCGCGCACCTCGGCCAGGTCCTCGTCCGGTACGCCCATGAAGACGGCGACGACCAGGGCGGGCACCTCCCACAACAGCTCGGCCACCAGGTCGGCGTGGCCCCGGCCGGCGAACGCGTCGATCCGCTCGCCGACGAGCGCGCGCACGCGTGGTTCCAGCCGCTGCACCCGGCGCCGGGTGAACGGCCTGGCGAGCCGGCGCCGCCGCCGCAGGTGCACCGGCTCGTCCTCGTTCGCCAGCACCGGGCCGCCGGTGAACCGCCGGCGGACCAGCTCGCGCAGGGCGGGGCGGGACAGCGGGCGGTACGGGTCCATCGCGTTTGCGGCCGAGAACGTGTCCGGGTCGCCGAACACGGCACGCACGTCCCGGTACCGGGTGACGATCCAGTAGTCGAGGCCGGGGTGGTGGAAGACCGGCCGTTCGGCGCGCGCGCCGGCCAGACTCGCCCCGGCTTCGGCGTTGTAGGCGGGGCCGAACGGCTCGAAGTCCGCGGCGCCGGTCACCGGGCAGCGGGCGGGAGCGTCGGTCCGGGCGGGCCGTGCGTCCATTGTGGCCTCCGAAGGTGCCGTCCGGTCGCGGTTCAGGCGGCGACGATCGCCTCGAACTCCCGCCGGGCCGGGCCCTCGACGGCGTCGTCGGTGACGGTCCGGCCGTCGAGGAAGCCGGTCACACGGCGCACCACGTCGCGGTCGCCGAGCAGCTGGGCGGGTGTGATGAGCAGGTGCGCCATCCGGCCGAGCGCGCGGGCGACGACCTCGTCCCGCCCGGCCAGCACCTCCATGCCGGCCATGAAGCGGGCGAACGGGTCGTCGGACACCGGCGGCGGCTGGCCGCGCAGCCCGGCCGCCATCCGCCGCAGACCGGCGGTGTCGGCGGTGACCTGGGTGCGGTACCACACGCCGAGGTTGCGGGCGGTCCACGCCTCGAACGCGTCGGTGAACGCCGCCGAGCCCGGGTCACCGGCCGTGTCCAGGGTGCGGGCGAGCTGCTGGGCGTGCAGGAACGCGATCGAGACGCCCCGGCCGTACGTCGGGTTCGTCTGGAGGGCGGCGTCGCCGAGCAGGACCAGCCCGGCCAGCGCCGGCCCGTCGTCGTCGTGCATCCGCTGCCAGCGGTTGGCGATGCCGGACATGGTGCGCACCGGCCCCTGGGGTACGCCCCGGCGGGCCCAGCGGTGGGTGTGCGGCACCGCGGCGATGAACCGGTCCCACGTGGCCGGGCGGCGCAGGGCGTGACGCAGCTCGTCCTGGTCGGACAGCGTCACCGACAGCGAGAACGTGCCGTTGTCGGCCGGGAACGCGAGCGTGGCGGCGTACCCGAGGCTCATCGCGAGCGGCCGATCAAGCGGCGGCAGCTCGGCGCCGGGCCGCAGCCGGTAGTGCCGGGTCAGGTAGACGAACCCGCACGGATGCACCAGCGCGGGCGGGCGGCGCACGTCGATCGAGTCGAGCAGCCGGGCGTGCCGTCCGGCGGCGTCCACGACGAGGTCGGCGGACACCACCTCGCCGGAGTCGAGCCGGACGCCGTCCACCGTCGGCACGCCGCCGTCCGGGCTCCCGGTGACCAGCGCGCGGGCGGTCGCACCGGGTCGCAGACGTACGGTCGGTTCGCGTCCGACGGCGCGGCGCAGCACCGCCTCGTGCATCAGCCGCCGCGCGGCGAGCGCGAACTCGTCGGCCGGCGGCGGCCCGGTGTGCAGGCGGCTGACCGGCACCCGCACCGCGCCGGCCGCGACGAGGTCGTCCAGGACGTCCGGCGCCTCCTCGGCCAGCACCCGGCACGACCGGGCCAGGAACTTGTGCGAGTGCCGTCCCTGCGGCAGGCCCGGCCGGTGCCAGTCGGTGAACCACCGGTCCGCGCCCGCGCCGTCCGGCGGCGCGGCGGCGTCGCGTTCCAGCAGCGTCACCTCGTGGCCCCGGCGGGCGCAGAACAACGCGGCGGCCAGGCCCGCCATGCCGGCCCCGACGACGGCGATCCGGCTCACGTCAGCGGCGGATGTTGGTGAAGAACCGGATCGCGGTACGCCGCAGCGCCGGCTCGGACCACTGCGGCGGCTCGACCGGCTCGGGAGCGCGGCCGAGGACGGTGGTGAGGGCGTCGCGCAGCGCCCGTTCCGGGTCGTCGGGCCGGGACAGGGCCCGCCACACCACGTAGCCGTCCGGCCGGACCAGGACGGCGGTGTCCGGGCCGAGGTCGTAGCGGCGTGCCGCCTCGCCGGTGTGGTCGGTCAGGTCGGCGCCGAAGGCGTACACCGGCAGTGGCACGCCCAGCGCGGCGGCCTGCTTCTCGGCGGCGGCCCGCCACGGCGTGCCGGGCGAGCCGAGCAGCAGCACGTGGTCGCGGCCGAACAGGTCAAGCAGCGAGATCTCCCGGTCGCCGTGCCGGACCGGCACGTGCGGCGCGCGGCTGCCCGGCCGGGCCTGCGCCAGCTCCGGGTCCTCCAGCAGGTCGCCGTCGTCGTCGGGCTCGGTGCCGACGAACGGCGAGTGGACCCGGTAGCCCAGGTGCTCCCAGACCGGGCTCACCTCCTCGGCGAACTGCAACGTCTTGAGCTGCGGCGCCATCCGCTCGGAGAGGCGGTGCAGCTGCCGGTTGGCGGTCGACTCCCCCACCGGCCGCCGCTCGGCGTCGTAGCCGGTGAGCAGGTTCGGCCCGGCGTATCCGACGACGACGGCGGCGATGCGCCAGGCGATGTCGTAGCCGTCCTGGATCGCGGTGGCGCCGCCCAGGCCGCCGGTCTGCGGCATGACGTGCGCGCTGTCGCCGGCCAGGAACACCCGGCCCTCGCGCATCCGGTCGGCCACCCGGTGGGCGATGACGAACGTGGACTGGTCGGTGATGGTGACCTCCAGGTCCGGCTCCACCATGGCCTTGCGGACCAGCTCCACGCAGCGCTCGTCGGTGAAGTCGTCGTCGCTCTCGCCGCGCTCGATGAAGTAGTTGATGCCGAGCAGGTGGGCACCGGAGACGCCGAACACCTCGCGGGCGTTCTCCAGGTACGCGTACAGGCCGGTGAACTCGTCGTTCTTGAAGTACGTCAGCAGCGCCTTCCGCCCGGCCAGCAGCTCGGTCAGGTCGGCGTCGAAGAGGATGGTCCGGCACCGCCACAGCTCGCCGACGCCGTGCGTGGGCAGTTCCAGCCACTCGCGGACCGGCGCCTGCCAGCCGTCGGCGGCCACCAGGTAGTCGGCGGCCACCCGGTAGCGGCGCCCGGTGGGCAGGTCGACGAGGGTGGCCACCACGCCGTCGTCGTCCTCGTCGAAGGACTCCAGCCTGGTGGAGAAGCGCAGGTCGCCGCCGAGTTCCTCGGCGGTGCGGCGCAGGATCGCCTCGATCTTGGACTGCGGCAGGGCGCCGAAGCCGGCCGGGGTCAACCGGATCAGCCGCGACATGGTGTCGTCGTTGCCGGCCAGGAGGACCTCCGGGTTCGGATCCTTCATGTCGGTGGCGATGGTGATGTGGGCTTCGTTGACGAAGTCGATGACGTCGGCGGCGAGGATCTTCTCCTCCAGGCCGGGAATCTGGCGCAGCAACTCCATGCTGCGGTGCACGATGCCGAAGGCCTTCGGCTGCACCGAGGTGCTCGGATGGCGTTCGACGAGGGTCACCGGGACACCGCGCCAGGCCAGGAAGAGCGCCGCGGTGAGCCCGGCGTAGCCGGCGCCGACGACGATGACCCGGGTCCGGTGTTCGATCGCATCCTCAGACATGGGTTAGGACTACCACGAGTGTCCGGACCGGCAGTAGAGCGCAGATAGCAGATACGCCCATAGACTCCTCGCCATGTCGTACACGGAGATCCCGGCCTCCATCGGTCAGCGGCTGATGTGGTTCCTGGCGCACTACCGAGCCGAGACGGCGTCGGTCAACTGCCCGGCCGGCTTCCGCATCCGCGGGCCGCTCGACCCCGGCAAGCTGGCCGGCACCGTCGACGTCCTGATGCGGCGGCACGAGTCGCTGCGCACCACACTGCACCGGCGCGGGCGCGACCTGGTGCAGCGCGTCCACGAGCCCGGCCCGACCCGCGTCGAGTGGACCGAGCTGCCGGCCGGCGCGGAGGCGGAGGTCCAGCGGCAGTACGCCGAGGAACTGCGCGCCCCGATCGCCGTCGAGCAGGCCCCGGTGCGCTGGCACGCCTGGCGGATCGGCGCCGACGACCACGTGCTCTGCGCCAACATGCACCACCTGGTCTCCGACGCCTGGTCCTGCGGGGTGCTGATCAACGACGTGATCGCGCTGCTCGGTGACGGCGCGCCACCCGCGCCGGTCGGCTGGCAGTACCGGCAGTTCTCCGCCTGGCAGCACGAGCAGAGCGCCTCCGGGCAGCTGCGCGCCGACCACGACTACTGGGCCGCCAAGCTCGACGGGATGCGGGTGCCCGACCTGCCCGCGCGGCGCCCCGGGCAGGGCGCGCCGCGCCCCGGGCTGGCGCTGCACGAGTTCGGCGACGCGGACGCGGCGGCGCTGCGCGCGTTCGCCAAGGCCGAGCGGACCACGCTGTTCCCGGTGATGCTGGGCCTCTACTACCTGCTGCTGCACACCGAGACCGGCGCCGACGATCTGGCGGTGGCCTCGCTGTTCGCCAACCGCACCCGGCCGGAGGTGCAGCTGACCGTCGGCTTCTTCGCCAACATGCTGGTGCTGCGCACCCGGCTGGCCGACGGCGGCTCGTTCCGCGACCTGCTCGCCGCGACCCGCCGTACCGTCCTGGACGCCGTCGTGCACCAGGGCGTGCCGTACCAGACGGTGCCGGTGCCGGCGCTGCGCGAGGCCGGCGGCCGGGTCAACGACGTGGTCTTCCAGATGCTGCCGGACCGGGCGCCGGACTCCTGGTCGCCGACGGCCGTGCGCAACGGGCTGGAGATCGACACGTTCCGGCCCAGCCAGGGACTGAGCCGCTTCGGCCTGAGCCTGACCGTCATCCCCCGCGCCGACCGGTTCGACGCCCGGCTGTCCTACGCCGAGGACCAGTTCGAGCCGGCCTGGGCGCAGGACTTCGTCCGCCGCTACGCGGAGCTGGCCGGGCGCGTCCTGGCCGACCCGGATGCGCCGCTGCGCCGCCTGGTCGCCGCCGCCGGCCGCTGAGCCGCCGCCCGCCGCTGAGCCCTCGGCCGCGCCGTCGGGCGCACGGTCGCGGCGTCAGGCGCGCTCCGGGGGCCGTCGGGCGCGGTCCCGGGCCGACCGCCGACACGGGACGGGCCGGCCCTCGTCGAGGGCCGGCCCGGTCGATCGGTACGTCTCAGGCGCTCGCCGCCTGCTTACGCGGCTCGGCCACGACAGTCGCCCCCTCGGACGGGGTGAGCAGCACGTGCGAGGTCTTCTGCGCCTCCGGACCGGCGCCGTCGGGGCGGCGCAGGTCCATCCGCTTGATCACCTCGGGAATGACCGCCTTCATCTCGATCATGGCGAACTGCGCGCCCAGGCAGTGCCGCCGGCCGCCGCCGAACGGCAGGAACGCCGACTTCGGCACGTCCTCGCCGAGGAACCGGTCCGGCCGGAACTCCTCCGGCGACTCGAACGACTCCTCCCGGCCGTGCAGCAGCGGCACCGACGGCGCGACCCACCAGCCGCCCGGCACGGTGTAGCCGCCGATCTCCAGCGGGCCGGACAGCGCCCGGGGCATCACCGGCACGATCGGCCGGGTCCGCATGGTCTCCTTGATGACTGCTTCCAGGTACGTCTCGTCGCCGTCCTTGGTCTCCTCCAGCAGTCGCCGGTAGACGTCGGGGTGACGGACGAGCCGCTCGAAGACCCAGGCCATCGCCGCGGCGGTCGTCTCGTATCCCGCCTCCAGCAGCGTCATGAGCGCGTCGCGCAGCTCCAGGTCGGTCATCGGCGTGCCCTGGTCGTCCGCGGCACGCAGCAGCTGGGACATGATGTCCTTGCGCTCGGCGTTGTCCGGCTCGGCCCGCCGCCGCCGGATCTCGTCGTAGAGGATCGCGTCGCAGTCCGCGCGCGCCTGGGTGAACCGGGCCGCCGCGCTGCCCGGGATCTTGCGGAAGATCGGCTCGATGCCGGCCCACGCCGAGCGGGACAGCACGAACGCCAGCGTCTCCATGCTGGACGCCGACGCGGTCAGCCGGGGCAGCATCTCCCGCAGCTGGGCGACCCGTTCGAGGTCGCGGATGCCGAACACGACGCGCAGGAGCACGTCCAGCGCGATGGTCTGCATCTTGGGCCGGACCGGGAACGGGGTGCCGACCGGCCAGGTGGCGACCGACTCGACCGCGATGCGGCGGATCTCCTCCTGGTAACTCTGCAGGTAGCGGGTGTGGAACGCGGACCCGATCATCTTGCGCTGCCGCAGCCACTCGTCGCCGTCGAGCACCAGGATCGAGTAGTCGCCCACCATCCGCTGCAGGAAGTCCTGCCGGGTACGGCCGGCGTTGCCGACGCTGCGGTCGGTGGCGAACACCTGGCGGGCGAGGTCCGGGTTCGCGACGTACACGATCGGCGGCATGCCGATCAGCGACACCGTGAAGATGTCGCCGTACTTGCGGTGGTTCTGGTCGAGGTAGTCGATCGGACCCCGGACGAACGACGCGGTCTGTACGAACCGCGGCGCGTTCGACCCCGGTGGAGTCTTCGAGGTGGTCGACCTGGTCGGAGCGGAAGTCATGCCAGTCTCCCCTGTGGGCAGGCGACGATCGCCACGGATGCACGCGTGGACGCTGCGGCGGCCGCCCCGTAACGAGGCCCGTTGCCCGCCCGGAGCACGCTCGCGGTGTCCCCGGCAGCGTCGCCCGCCGCGCCGCCGCCGCACAAGCGTTCAGGACGCCGCGCAACTGCGACCGGTCCGCAGTCGACCGGCCGGGCGGTACGGTGCCACGACCGTACCCAGCCCGTGCGGCCGGCGCAGTCGGCGCGGGTGCGGCCGGGAGGTGCGATGGAGGAACTGGCCACGGTGAGCGCGACCGCGTTGCTGCGCGCCCTCGACGCCGGCGCCGTGTCCAGCGCCGACCTGGTCCGGGCCCACCTGGACCGGATCGAGCGGCTCAACCCGGCGGTAAACGCGGTGGTGGCGGTGGACCGGGACCGGGCGCTCGCGGCGGCGGCAGCCGCCGACCGGGCACGCGCCGCCGGGGAGCCCCGCGGCCCGCTGCACGGCCTGCCGATGACGGTGAAGGACGTGTTCGAGACCGCCGGTCTGGTGACCACCGCGGGCGCGCCCGAGCTGGCCGGGCACCGGCCGGACCGCGACGCGGAGGCGGTCGCCCGGCTGCGGGCCGCCGGCGCCGTCGTGGTCGGCAAGACGAACGTGCCGCCGTACGCGGGCGACTTCCAGACCGACAACCCGGTGTACGGGCTGACCCGTAACCCGTGGGATCCCGGGCGCACCGCCGGCGGGTCCTCGGGCGGCTCCGCCGCCGCGCTCGCGGCCGGCCTCACCCCGCTGGAACTGGGCAGCGACATCGCCGGGTCGATCCGGCTGCCGAGCCACTTCTGCGGCGTGTACGGCCACCTGCCGACCTTCTCGGCGGTGCCGACGCGGGGGCACATCCCCGGGCCGCCCGGCACGCTCGGTGCGTCGCCGCTGGGCGCTGTCGGCCCGATGGCCCGGCACCCGGCCGACCTCGACCTGGCGCTGGGCGTGCTGGTGGGCGGCGACGCGGGCGGCGTACCGGGCGGGACGCTGCCCCCGGCGCCCCCGGCGACGCGGCGGATCAGCGGCTGCCGGATCGCGGTCTGGCTGGACAACCCGCTGATGCGCACCGACCGGGAGACGCTGCGGGTGCTCCGGGAGTTCGTGGCGCGTCTGGCCGGCGCGGGCGCGCTCGTCGAGGACCGGCTCCGGCCGCCCCGGCCGTTCTACGAGTCGTACGAGATCTACCTGGAACTGCTGCTGGGTGTGCTCAGCACCGACTTCTCCGACGCCGACTTCGCCAAGCTGGCCCGGATCGCCCGCCGGGCGCGCCCCGACGACGACCGCCCGGTGGTGCGGCTCGCCCGGGGCCTCGCCCAGCCGTACCGGGCCTGGCACCGCAGCGCCGAGCGGCAGGCGCGGTCGGCCGCCGCGTGGCAGGCGGTCTTCGAGCGGGTGGACCTGGTGATCACCCCGTCCGCGCCGCTTCCGGCGTACCCGCACCAGACCGACGCTCCCCCGCTGGCCCGGCAGCTCACAGTGGACGGCCGGCCGGCGCCGTACGCCGGGCAGCTGGTGTGGGCGAGCCTGGCGAGCCTGGCCCGGCTGCCCGCCACCGCCGTGCCGGTGGGCCGTACCGCGGCCGGGCTGCCGGTCGGGGTGCAGGTGATCGGGCCGCGCTGGGGTGACCGGGGCACGCTGGCCTTCGCCGCGGCGGTGCACGAGCTGACCGGCGGCTACACGGCCCCGCCCGGCTACTGAGCCGGACGGCCGCCGTCCGCGCGGCGGACCTGGTCGCCCACCTCGACGACCGCGTACCAGCAGACGCTGCACGCGGCGCGGGCGCTGCCGTGGGCCTGCCGGAGGCGCTCGTGCGACTCGGCCCCCGGGGTGGAGCCGGCCGGCCACCGGGCCGCCACCTCGACGAGGTCGCGGGCCGCGTCGAGCACCGCGGCGAGCGCGTCGCCGAGCGGGTCGGCGCGCGGTCCGACCAGGTCGGCGACGGCGGACAGCAGCGCGTCGGCCCGTTCCACGGGGACGGTACGCGCGGCCGGGGCGGCGTCGGTGGCCGGCCGCCGGCCGTTGGCGACGGTCAGCCTGGTGCCGTTGGTCCGCGCGCCCGCCGGTTCGCCGGTCATGCCGTCACCGCGGCGCCGGGGCGGTCCCGGTCGTGAGCCCGTCCCGCCGGGACCGTCCACCGGCCGGGCGGCCGGTGGTGCCGGACGCCGCCCACGTCGATCTCCACCGGCACCGGGGACTCCACCGTCACCTCCGTGCCCACGTCGACGGTGAGCGGGCCGTGCGGCGTCGGCACCGCCCCGCGCGCCCAGTCCAGGTCACCCAGGCGCGGTGCGACCCGGGCCCGGGCGAAGCCGGGTGCCGCCGGGCCCGCGCCGAGCGTGTACAGCGGCAGGTCCCGGCTCGGCGTGGCGGACCAGCCGTGGCAGAGCGAGCCGCCCGACCAGGTCTCCGGCCAGGTGTCCGTCTCCTCCGTCAGCAGCGCCCGCCAGTCCCGGCACAGCCGGGCCACGTGCTCCGCGCCGCCGAGCGCGGCGACCGCGTCGTGCACCACGTACCGGAAGAACGGTTGTGCCGCGACCACCTGGCGGTCCACGTCCCAGTCCGGCTGCGGCGGGCCCATCGCGGCCCGCAGCGGCATGACGCCGAAGGACCACGCGCTGGTCACCCGGTCCTCCCGCGCCAGCAGGAACCGCAGCACCGCGGCCCGCGAAGCGGCCGGAACGAGGCCGCCGACGACTGCCGCCGCGGCGGCGTGGTCGCTGAGGCCGGGAGCGGCCACGCCGTCGCGCGCCCAGTCCCGGTAGCCGCCACGCGCGGGGTCGAAGAAGATCCGGTACGCCTCGGCGAGGCGGCGGTGCTGCGCGCGCGCCCAGCGGGTCCGGCCGTGGTCGCCGAGCCACGCGGCCATCTCGGCGAAGTCGGTCAGCGCACGCCCCCACAGCCCGTTGAGCACCGCGCCGGCGCCGCGTCCCTGCACGCTGGCCCAGTCCAGCAGCACCCAGCCGGTGACGTCGGTGAGCAGCCCGTCGCGGGCGAACTCGGCGAACCAGCGCAGCACGCCCTCGGCCACCGGCAGCAGCGCGGCCACCTCGTCCCGGTCGCCGGCCCACCACCACAGGTTGCGTACCGACCGGATCCAGTGCAGCGACCAGTCCGGGATGGTGGTGGTGGCGCGGTGCTCGAAGTCGCAGGCCACCGCCATCGGCAGCAGCCCGTCCGGGCCGGGGACGGCGGCCAGGCGCGGATGCCAGCGGGCCAGCCGCCAGTCCGGGTTGGTGACCAGGTCGACGGCCTGGTGCACCACCGAGTCGCCGGTCCAGGCCCGCTGCTCCCGGGTCGGGCAGTCGATGTACGCGTCCTGCGCGGTCAGGTCGACGGTCCGCAGGCCGACCCGGTGGATCTCGTCCAGCAGCGGGTCGCTGCACGTGAAGAACGGGCCGGCCGGTCGTGGGCGCAGCCGTTCGGTCACGGTGACGGCGTCCACCGTGACCCGGCCGGACCCGGTCAGGCGCAGCACCGCGTACCGGCCGCCGCCCGGGTCGGCGGTCTCGAACATGTCGGCGTGCCCGCGCAGCGTGTAGGAGAACGCGGCGCTCGACGGTGCCGGCGCGCCCTCGCCGTCCAGGCGTTCGCCGAGCGAACCGTCGGCGACCACGCCGGCCGGGCCGGTCAGCCGCAGCGCGAGCGTGCCGGCGACGACCCGGCCGAAGTCGGCGGTGAGCACCTCCGGCGACCCGGCGTCCAGGTCGACCGTCAGGGGTAGCGTCACCGGCTCACCGGGCATGCCGGGCCGGTGCCGCCGCAGCTCTGCCGGGATCCTCGGCGTCACGGCCGGCGGCGCGGTGACACGCGGCGGCATCGGCCCGTACGGGTCGGTGGGCGGGACCGCCCGGCCGATGCCCCCGAGGTGCAGGGCGGTGACCACGCGGGGCGCCGACCAGCCCTCGTCCGGGTGGCCGGGCCGCAGCCAGTCCGGGTCGAGCCGGCGGCCGTCGAGCACCTCCGGGCGGGCCTGGCCGAGACCGGACGGGCGCTGGCGCGTCCACGCGTCACTCACCCGGCAGCGCCAGGTCCGGTCGGTGCCGAGGACGCCGCCGGGCAGGTCGACCTCGGCGACGAGCACCCCGGCGCCGTGGCTGAACGTCGGCACCGCCGGCATCCACCAGGCGGTCGGTTCGCCGTAGAAGCGCACCAGCACCCCGACGACGTTGACGCCGGGACGCAGCGCGGGGGCCACGTCGACGGTGTCGTGGAGCAAACGGCGGGGATGGCTGCGGGCCGGGCCGCGGGCCAGCTCCACCCCGTTGACCCACAGCACGTACCGGGAGTCGGCGGTGATCCGCATGGGCGCCCGCCCGGGCACCCGGTCGAGTGTGAACTCGCGCCGGAACAGCACCCGCCGGTCGTGGACCCGCTCGTCGACCTCCGGGATGCTCTGGAACTCGCCGGTGCGGCGGATGCCGGTGTCCTGGCACCAGATCCACCTGCCGGTCCACGGCCGGCGCCCGTCCGTCGTCACATCATCCATGGGTCCGGCACCGGCACGCCGAGCAGCGCCCGGCCCACGCGGGTCTCGTGGTATTCGGAGAAGTAGCCGTGGTGGCTGCCGGCGTTGATGTCGCGCCAGCAGCGTTGCAGCGGCGACCGGTTGTAGAGGGCGCTGCCCCCGGCCAGCCGGAAGATCGAGTCGACGGCGGCGGTCCCGGCGCGCATGGCGTTGCCGGTGGCCAGCCGGACCGCGACCCGGTCGTCCATCGTCATCTCGTCGCCGGCGAGCGTACGGTCCCACGCCCGGCCCAGCGTGTCCTGCACGTACGCGTGCGCGGAGCGCAGCTGCCCCTCGGCCCGCGCGACGGTCAGCTGGACCGACTGTTCCTCGGCCAGCGGCCGGCTGCCCCGCGACTTGTGCGGGGCCACGGTGACGAACTCGTCGATCGCGCGCCGGGCGATGCCCAGCGGGAAGCCGGCGAACAGCACGCCCATGAGTGCGAAGAAGGACCAGCGGAAGATGGTCCCGTCCAGCTTGGCCGACTCGAAGATCGGGTTCGCGGTGTACTCCGGCGGCACCCGTACGCCGCTCATGCGCACGTCGTTGCTGCCGGTGCCGCGCAGCCCGGCGACGTCCCAGGTGTCGAGCACCTCGACGTCCGCGGCCGGGACGAAGACCAGCCGCCAGTCGGGGCGCCCGGGCGGGACGACGGCCGGCTTGTCGCCGTCCATCACCATCACGCCGTTGGCGAACCAGGAGGCGTTGCGGCAGCCGCTGTTGAACGGCCAGCGGCCGTCCACGACCAGCCCGCCGCCCGGATCCGGCGTCGCCTTGCCCAGCGGCGCGAACACGGTGGCGATGGCGCGCGGCCGGTCGGCCAGCACCGAGCGGGCGACGTCCGGCTCCAGCCAGGCGACGAAGAACGTGGCGTTGAGGCTGAGGATGGTGAAGCCGACCGAACCGTCCGCGCGGGACAGCTCGGTGATGACGTCCACCACGGCCATCGGGTCGAGTTCGAGGCCGCCGAACGCCTGCGGCAGCATCAGGTCGATCAGCCCGGCCCGGGAGATCCGGTCCAGCAGATCGGGGGGTACGCAGCCGAGGCGTTCGCCTTCGGCGGCCCGGTCCGCGATCGTCGGCGCCAGTTCCCGGGCCGCCTTGAGGGCGTCGATCGTCACGGGGGTGGTCGAGGTCATTTGACGTTCCTCCACATTCGACACGCGTGCGGATCGGCCGTCGCCGGGTCAGTCTGCCAACGCCGGTACGGCCGGAACAACGATGTGCGCCGGCACAGCGGCCGGCTGGGTGCGGCCGAGCGGCGCGACCGCCTCGGCCAGCGCCGCGAACAGCTCGAACCGGCGCTCGTCGGCGTCCGCGCCCAGGTCCACGACCGCCACGTCGACGCCGAGTTCCGCGAGGTCCTGGAACCGCCGGTGCGCCGCCCGCGGGTCGGCCACGTCCTCGGCGCGCAGCGCGCCGAACGTGGTCCGCAGGATGTCGTCGTAGGGACGGCCGGCCTGCTCGCAGTTGCGCCGCAGCAGGTCCAGCTTGAGCCGCAGCATCGGCAGCCCGCCCGCCTCGAACAGGTTGCAGGCGTCGGCGTAGCGGGCGACGAGCCGCAGCACCCGCCGCTCGTGCGCGCCGCCGACCAGGATCGGCGGGCGGCGCAGCGGCGGCGGGCACAGCCGGGGCCGGTCGAGCCGGTAGTGCTCGCCGGCGAACGGGGCGGTGTCGCCGTCCCACACCTGCCGGGTCAGCCGCAGGATCTCCTCCAGCCGGGCGAAGCGCTCCGGCCACGAGCCGACCGGGATGCCCATGTCGCGCTGCTCCCGCTCGTGCCAGGGCGGCCCGATGCCGAGCCAGGCCCGCCCGCCGCTGAGCACGTCCAGCGTGGCGACGGTCTTGAGCAGCACGCCCGGGTGCCGGTACGTCGCCGAGGTGGTGAGCGTGCCCAGCTCGATCCGGCTGGTCCGGGCCGCGACGAACGCCAGCGCCGTCCAGGACTCCGGCACCGGGTCGTCCTCGCCGCCGAACATGGGGATCTGGAACAGGTGGTCGTTGAGCCAGAGGCTCGCCGCGCCGGCCCGCTCGGCCCGTACGGCGAACGCGGCCAGCCGCTCGCCCAGCGCCGCCGTCCCGCCGGGACCGGTGAAGTCGCCGACGAACACTCCCATCCGCATCCTGGTGCTCCCTCCACTGCGGTCCGGCCGGGTACGTGTGTGCCAGTCAGCAGCGCTGCAGGATCGAGGCGGTGCCCTGCGAGCCGCCGCAGCACATGGTGATCAGGGCCAGCTCCGTGCCGGTGCGTTCCAGCTCGTGCAGCGCGGTGGTGACCAGCCGGGCGCCGGTGGCGCCCATCGGGTGCCCGAGCGCGATGGCCCCGCCGTTGACGTTGACCCGGTCCAGGTCCGCGCCGAGGCGCCCGGCCCAGGACAGCACCACTGCGGCGAACGCCTCGTTCACCTCGTACCTGTCGATGTCGCCGAGGCTCATCCCGGCCCGGGCGAGGATCCGGCCGGTGGCCTCCACCGGGCCGTCGAGCAGGTAGTACGGGTCGGCGCCGGTCACCACCTGGTGGGTCAGCCGGGCGCGGGCCGGCAGGCCGAGCGCCCGGGCCCGGCCGGCCGACATCCACAGCACCGCCGCGGCGCCGTCGGAGACCTGCGAGGTGGTGCCGGCGGTGTGCAGGCCGCCGTCGACAGTGGGGCGCAGCGCGGCCAGCCCTTCCGGGGTGGAGGCGCGCAGCCCTTCGTCGACTGCGACCGGTGGGCCGCCGGGCACCGGCACCGGCACGACCTCGCGGTCGAAGTGCCCGGCGGCCCAGGCCGCGGCGGCCCGTCGCTGCGAGCGCAGGCCGTACGCGTCCAGCTCGTCCCGGGTCAGCCCCTGGCGCGCGGCGATCCGCTCCGCCCCGCCGAACTGCAGCCGGGGCGGGTCGTCCCACGGGTAGTCCTCGGTGCGGAAGTCGGCCGCACCGGTGAAGTTGCTGCCCACCGGCACCCGGCTCATCGACTCCACCCCGCAGGCGATGCCGACGTCGATGGCCCCGGCGTGGATGAGCGCTGCGACCAGGTGGTTTGCCTGCTGGGCCGAGCCGCAGCTCACGTCCACGGTGGTCGCCGCGACCCGGTGGTCCAGGCCGGTGGACAGCCACGCGTTGCGGGTCACGTTGAGGCCCTGCTCGCCGACCTGGGTCACGCAGCCGCCGATGATCTGGTCGACGTCCGCGGGCGCGACGCCGGTGCGCTCCAGCACGGCCAGCAGCACGTGGCGCAGCAGGACCGCGGCGTGCACGCCGCTGAGCGCGCCCCGGCGGCGGCCGATCGGGGTGCGGACCGCCTCGACGACGACCGGGTCGCGGTCGGGCGGGGTCACCGGGGCACCAACCGCACCGGCAAGCTGGTCCGGCCGCGCAGCACCAGGCTGCGGGTCAGCACCGGCTCCCCGGCCGGCTCCACCCGGATCGCGGCGGCGAACAGCTCGTGCAGCACCGCCGCGACCTCGGCGGTGGCCAGCCGCGCGCCGAGGCAGAAGTGCGGGCCCGCGCCGAAGCCGACGTGGTCGTTGGGGCGGCGGTCCGGCCGGAACTCGTCCGGCTGGTCGAACCGGCGGCCGTCTCGGTTGGCCGCGCCCCAGACCAGCAGCACCCGGGCGTCGGCGGGCAGCGTACGACCGTGCAGCTCCACCGGCTCGCGGGTGCCCCGCCACAGCGCCTGCACCGGGGTGTCGTAGCGGATCGCCTCGTCCACGGCGGTCGGCACCAGGCCCGGGTCGTCGCGGATGCGGTCCTGCAGCCCGGGGAAACGCAGCAGCGCGGCCATCAGGTTGGTCAGCAGGTTCGTGGTGGTCTCGATGCCGGCGACGAGCAGGAACGCGCAGAACGCCAGCAGCTCCTGCTCGGACACCCCGGCGGAACGGGCGGTGGCGATCGCGTCGAACAGGTTCGCCCGGCCGGGCGTGGCGCGGCGGAGCTGACGGCTGAAGTAGCGGAACATCTCGATCCCCCGGCCCACCCGGGGCGGCCCGGACGCCTGGTCGAGGTCCTTGGTGATGACAGTGGACCAGTCCCGGAACTCCTCGTGCATGTCCGCCGGCACGCCGAGCAGGTCGGCGAGCACGAGCACCGGCAGCGGCTCGGCCAGGTCGGTGAAGAAGTCCCCGCACCCGGCCTCGCTGCGTTCCCGCAGCACCCGTACGCGCTCGCGGGCCAGCGCGCGGATCCGGGGCGTCGCCGCGGTCACCGAGGCGGGGGTGAAGGCGCCGGCCACGGCGCGCCGGAAGATCTGGTGCTCGGGCGGATCGGTGGCGATGAGCACCCGCACCGATGGCGCGCCGATGCGGTAGCTGACGCCGGTCTGCGGGCCGCCGGCGACCGCGAAGTCCGGGCTCATGCCGATCTTCGAGGAGAACCGGGCCGGGTCGCGGGCGATGGCCACCACGTCGTCGTACCGGGTCACCATCCACACGTCGTACTCGGGCAGGTAACTGACCGGGTCGTGGTCGCGCAGCCGCGCGTAGGCCGGGTACGGGTCGGCCAGGACGGCGGGGTCGAACGGGTCGAACAGTCGCGCCGACTCCCGTGCGCTCGCGGTCATCCGCAGCCTCCCGCCGTGTCGGTGTCGTACGCCCCGATCCGCCGGGCCGCGCCGGCCGGGGCGGGCCGCCGCACCGGGGTGGGGTGTTCCAGCTCGGCGACGAAGTCGTCCACCCGGTCCAGGCCCCAGAACCGGTGTCGGCCGATCCGGAAGTACGGGATGCCGAAGATGTCGTCGTGGTACGCCTGCTCCAGGCAGTCGACCGCCTCGGCCCGGATCAGCGGGTCGTCGGTGGCCCGGGCCGCCGGTCCGGGGTCGAGCCCGGCCTCCCGGGCGATGCGCTCGACCGCCTCGACGGTGCAGATGTCCTCGCCGCGCTCCCAGCGGGCCGCGCACGCCGCCTCGTAGAACTGCCGGGCCCGGCCGGCGCGGCGGGCAGCCAGCCAGGCCAGGTGCGGCAGCTCCCACCACGGGTCGTCGTCGATCGGCCAGCGCATCGGCACGCCGACGCGGGCCGCCTGCCGTTTCGTGTCGTGCAGGATGTAGAGGTGCTTCGCCTTGCTCATCGGGGCGTAGTGCAGCTCCGCGCCACGCTCCCGCAGCGCCGCCTCGGTGACCGCGTCCGGGTTCCAGAACGGCACGAAGGTGACCCGGTCGTCCAGGTCCGGTACCCGCCGGCGCAGGACGGTGATCGCCAGCCAGCTGAACGGGCTGCGGAAGGAGAAGTGCACGCGCGGCTGTGTCCTCGGTGTCATCGGGCCGGCCTCTCCGCGTCGGTGCCGTACCTGGCGAACCGGTCGATCGACCGGCCGAGCCGGTGGGCGTGCCGCCGGTGGCAGAAGTGGTCGTAGTCGGGTTCGCAGGCGAGCAGGCCCAGCGGCAGCCGGTCGGTGAGCGCCCGCAGGTGGTCCCGGTTGAGCCCGGGGTCGCGTTCACCGCCGACCACCAGCACCGGGATCTCCACCGTCTGCACCGGCAGGTGGCCGCTGGCCAGGTACTGCTCGAAGACCGCCAGGAACGCGCTCGGGCCGGTGCGCTCCCACGCCCGTTCGAGCATCGACTCGAGGATGTCGGGTTCCAGTGACGTCTTGCGGGCGGTCAGCCGCGAGCGCAGCCCGTCGCTGATCTGGCGCTGGAAGATCCGCCGCGACCTGTCGAACGCGCGCCAGGTCACCGGCGCGTCGTGCGGCCGGTAGAACGGCGTGGTCAGCACCGCCGAGCGGGCCGGCGGCTGCGGGCTGGTGGCCAGCAGCTCCAGGATCGCGTTGGCGCCGAAGGAGTGCCCGACCAGGACGGTCGGTGGCGCGGGCAGCTTCGACAGCCCGGCCGCCACCCACTCCCCCGGCCGCCCGGCGTACCGCCAGGAGTAGTCGTTGCCGGCGTGCCAGGGCACGCACATCGCCAGCGTCCGCCACTGCGGGCCGAGGCTGCGGGCGAGCGCGGTCCAGCCCCGGCAGTCGTCCTCCATGCCGTGCACGAACACCGCGACCGGGCCGTCGCCGTCGGCCGCAGTGGCGTCCCGATCGTCGGCGGTGAGGCCGTGCAGTCGCGGTTGGATCATCGCCGGCTCCGGCCCCGGACCACCGCGGCGCCGACGCCGCCCTCCGGCGTCCGCGCCACGAGCAGCGCGTACGCGCCGTCGCGGCCCGGGTCGGCGCGGTGCCGGGCGAGCACCGCGGCCAGTTCCCAGGCCCCGGTCGCCGCCTGGCAGTCCCCTACCACGTCGTCGACGTGCAGCCGCTCGGCCGGCGAGCGCCCGCCGAGCCCGTCGTCCACCGCCGACCAGACCTCGGCGTCGTCGCGCGCGTCGCCGCGCCGGCCGCAGGCGACAGTGGTCACGTCCGCGCCGTCCACGCCGGCCTCGGCCAGCGTCGCCCGGACGAGTGCGGAGAGCGCGGCGGGCCGGGACTGGCCGGCCGGGCAGAAGCCGACCCGCACGGCGAGGACGGCGCCGTCGGCCGGCCCGTCCGGTTCGCGGCGCAACACGAACGCGGCGCCGCCCTCCCCGGCGACGGTCCCGCCGGTGCGCCGCACGGTCCAGGCGGCGTGCGGGGTGAACTCCTCCACCGTGGCGGCCAGCAGCACGTCCGCACGGCCCCGCCGGAACAGGTTCGCGCTGTAGCGCAGCCCGGTCAGGAAGGCCAGCGGTCCTCCGGCGACGGTGGCGTTCGGGCCGTGCAGCTTGTACCAGATGGCCGACTGACCGGCCGCGCAGTTCATCACGGTGTTCGGGAACAGCGCCGGGTTCACCAGGTACGGCGGCTGCTGGGTGAACGTCTCCGCGGCGTAGTCCACGCTCGACTTGACGCTGCCGGCGGTGGTGCCGGTGACGATGCCGATCCGGTCCCGGTTGTCGTCGGTCACCACCAGCCCGGCGTCCTCGATCGCGCGGCCGCAGGCGACCACGGTCAGCGAGGTGCGCCGGTCGAAGAAGGCGGTGCCGCGGCGGCGCAGGTGCGCCTTGACGTCGAAGCCGACCAGGGCGTACGCCCGCGCGTCCGGTAGTTCGTCGGCGTACATGCCGGTGACCGGCACCGGCTGCGGCGCGGCGCCGAGCGCCGTGGCGAGCGCCTCCGGGCCGTCCGCGGCCGGGCCCACGACGCCCCAGCCGGCGATCGTCAACGCGGTCACGACGGCGCCCCCCCGAGCAGGACGATGGCGTTGTTGCCGCCGAACGCGAAGCCGTTGTTCTGAGCCACCCGTACCGGCGCCGGGCGGGCCCGGTTCGGGATCGGGTCGAGCCACGACATGGCCGGGTCCGGCGACGCCCAGTTCACCGTCGGCGGCAGGAACCCCCGGGCGATGGCGACGGCGGACGCGATCGCGCCGAACGCGCTCGCCGCGCCCATGGTGTGGCCGAGCATCGACTTGATCGAGCTGACCGGCGGCACCTTCCCGTCGAACGCCTCGAACAGCGCCTCCGCCTCGGTGGCGTCGTTGGCGGCGGTGCCGGTGCCGTGCGCGCAGACGTAGTCGACGTCCGACGGGCTGATCCCCGCGTTGTCGAAGGCCAGGCGCATGCACGCGGCGATGGTGGCCGCGTTCGGCGCGACCATGTGGCTGGCGTCGCAGTTCAGCGCGTAGCCGAGCACCTCGGCGTAGGGCCGGGCACCACGCGCGGCGGCGTGGTCGGCGGACTCCAGCACCAGCATCGCGCCTCCCTCCGCGGTGACCATGCCGGAGCGGTTCAGGTCGAACGGCGCGCAGGCGGTCTCGGCGACGGCACCGAGCCGCACGAACCCGGCGTGCGCCCACCGGCACACCGAGTCGGCGCCGCCGGTGAGCATCACCTCGGCGTCGCCCGCGGCGATCGCGTCGTACGCGTAGCCGATGGCGTAGTTGCTCGCCGAGCAGGCGGTCGCCAGCGTCACCGACTCACCCGTCACGCCCAGCTCCTCGTTCACGGCGAAGGCCAGCCGCCCGGCCGGCAACCCCGCCAGCAGCGCCGGATCCACGGCGGCGAACCCGGCGTCGACCACCCGCCGGCCGAACTCCTCGGTCAGCTTCGACTCACCGCTGGTGGTGCCGACCACCACGCCGACCCGGTCCGGTGCCAGCGCACCGGCGTCGAGCGCCGCGTCCAGGCCGGCGTCACGCACCGCGAGCCGGGCCGCGGCGGCCGCGAACAGGGACGAGCGGCCCCACGCCGCGACGTCGAGCCGGCGCAGCAGGTCCGCCGGGACGAAGTCGCGGACCTCACCGGCCATGGTGCGCGGGAAGCCGGTGGTGTCGAAGCTGCGGATCGGCCCGACACCCACGCGCCCCTCGCGCAGCCCCTGCTCGAAGGCGCGGGCCCCGATGCCGATGTTGGAGACCGGCCCGACGCCGGTGATCACGACACGGTTCATCGCACTAGCTGTCCCAGCCCGCGTAGGTGGCGGTGATCTCGTACACCGCCTTGAGGTTCTCCATCCCCGCCAGCTCCCGCTGCGGGATCTCCACCTTGTAGCGCTTCTCGATCCGCGCCAGCATCTCGATCGCCCGCAGCGAGTCGGCCTCGTACTCGTCCTGGAAGTCGGCGGTGTCCGTCAGCTCCGACGGCTCGACCTCGAGCACCTCCGCGACCAGCTCGCGCAGCTCCTCGAGGTGGGTTTGCTTGTCCGACATGACACTGTTCCTCTCCTGGTACGACGGTCGGTCGGGCACGGCACGGGCGTCACAGGACGATCCCGCCGTCGACGTGGAAGACCTGGGCGGTGATGTACGACGCGGCGGGCGACAGCAGGAAGGCCACCAGCGGCGCCACGTCGTCCGGTACGCCGAAGCGCCCCAGCGGGATGGCGGCGAGCGCCTTGGCGCGCGACTTCGACGGCAGCGCCGAGGTCATGTCGGTGTCGATGAACCCGGGCGCGACCACGTTGGCCCGCGACCCGTAGGGCGCCATCTCCTTGGCCAGCGAGCGGGTCAGGCCGATGATGCCGGCCTTCGCCGCCGCGTAGTTGGTCTGACCGGCGTTGCCGTAGACACCGGCGACCGAGGAGATGTTGACGATGTCACCGGCCCGCCGCTTGAGGAAGCGGAACCCGACGGTGCGGCACAGGTTCCAGGTGCCGGTGAGGTTGACGTCCAGCACGTCCCGCCACTGGTCGGCGCGCATCAGCACGGCCGGGGCGTCCCGGGTGATGCCGGCGTTGTTCACCAGCCCGGTCAGCGGGCCGATCTTCTTCTCCGCCAGCGCCACCAGATCCTCGACGGCGTCCGGGTCGGACACGTCGCAGGACTGGAACAGGCAGCGCACGCCGTGGGCGGCGACCTCCGCCTCGGCCGCCTCGGCGTCCTCGCCGTCGCGCCGGTAGCAGCCGGTGACGTCGTAGCCCAGGCCGGCCAGGTGCACCGCGACGGCGCGGCCGATGCCCCGGGAGGCGCCGGTGACCAGGACGTGCCCGGCGGACTCGGAGCCGCTCATGCCGGCGTACCCCCTTCCCCGGCGCCCGGCCGGAACTCGACGTAGGCGAACCCGCCCGGCAGCGCCACCGGCGCGGCCGGATGCACGGCCCGCAGGCCGGCCACCGCCCCCAGCGCCGCCAGTTGCGCGGCGGTGCGCTGGCGGCCGGCGAAGAGGGTCAGCATCTTCAGGTCGGCGGCGACCGACCACCGGTCCGGTTCGCCGGCCGGGATGTCCTCCACCACGAGCACCCGGCGGCTCACCGCGGCGCAGCGGCGCAGGATCGCCGCGGCGGTCGCGTCGTCCCAGTCGTGCAGGATGTCGAACAGCAGGTGGGTGTCGCCCTCGGGCACGGCGTCGAGGAAGCTGCCGGCGACCACGTCGCACCGGTCGGCCAGGCCCGCCTCCCGCACCGCGGCGCGCGCCCCGGCCGCCGGCCCGGGCAGGTCGAACACGGTGCCGCGCAGACCGGGGTGGGCGCCCAGGACGGCGATCATCGTGGCGCCGCGACCGCCGCCCACGTCGACCAGGTGCCGAGTGCCGTGCCAGGGCACCACGGCGGCCAGGTCGGCGGCGACGCGCCGGGACTTGCCGGCCATCAGCGCGTCGAAGGCGTCACCGCGGGCCGGGTCGGCGGCCAGGTCGTCCCAGAAGGAGCGGCCGTGGACCCGGTCGTAGCCGGGTTCGCCGGTGCGCACCGCGTGCAGCAGCCCGGCCAGCGCCAGGTCCATCCGCCCGCCCGGCCCGTCCAGGTCCAGCCAGGCCCGCAGGCCCGACGGGTGGGCGGTGGCGAGCATCCGGCCGGCCGGGGTGACCGCGTACGTGCCCGGCTCGGGCTCGGTGTAGAGGCCGAGCTGGACCAGGTAGCGCAGGAGCCGGCCGAGCGCGTCCGGGTCGGCTCCGCCGGCCCGGGCGAGTGCCTTGAGCCCGGTGTGACCGTCGGCGATGTGGTCGGACAGCCGCAGCGTGGCGGCGACCCGCACGGCGAACGGCGGGAGCATCTCGAGCATCGCCGAGATGTCGGCGCGACGGGCCACCATGGTCAGCGGTCCGCCGTGTACAGCCGGCCCCGCGACCAGACCCGCGGCACGCCGCCCCAGCGCATCGCGGAGGCGGCGTCGGGGAAGAAGCCGCGTCCGGGGTGGTTGGCGCTGGTGTTGCAGAGCACCGGGATGCCGGAGTGCCGCTCGTACGCGGTGAGCAGTTCGAACAGCAGCGGATGGGCCGGACCGACGGTCTGCAGCCGGGCGCTGCCGTCGGCGTGCACCACCGCCGGCACGCGGTCCCGCCACCCGGGCCGGATGTGGTGCTCGAAGAGCATGTACGGGTCGGGGGTGCCGGGGTCGAACACCTCCGGCGCCCGATCCTCCAGGCAGATCGGCGCCACCGGCCGGTACGACTCGCGCAGCTTGATCTCGTTGAGCCGGTCCTTCATCGCCGGGTCGTGCGCCGGGGCGATGATGCTGCGGTGGCCCAGGGCGCGCGGGCCCAGCTCGGCCCGGCCGTCGACCACCACGACCGGTTCGCCGGTGCGGTGCAGCAGCTCGGCGAGTTCGGCGACGCTGCACGGGCGGCCGGTCCAGCCGGGCGGGACCGGCGAGTCGACGAGGTCCGGGCCGTCGAACACCGACCAGCGCAGCGCGGCGCGGCCGGTGCGGCGGAACAGCTCCGCGCAGGCGGTGCCGATGGCCGAGCCGGCGTCGTTCGGGAACGGCGGCACCCACACGTCGCTGAAGTCGCCGCTGGCCCGCAGCCCGGAGTTCCACTTGATGTTCAGCGCGCAGCCGCCGGACAGGCAGAGCGGCTCGCCGGCCCGCACGTACGCGGCGCCCGGGCCGGTACGCAGCCCGCGCAGCAGCAGCCGGAACAGGAACTCCTGGAACGAGGCGAGGATCGCCGCGTCCGAGAGCCCGAGCGGCGCGAGCCGGCGCCGCGCCTGGTGACTCCAGAGGAACGCGCCGGTGATGCCGATCGGCAGCATCGACTCGGCCAGCTCGGTCATCACCGTGATCGCCTCCTCGCTGGCCGGGGCCAGTGAGGCGTACGCCATCGCCTTGCCGGAGACCGGCAGCAGCGCCTCCAGCTGGGCGAAGTCGCCCAGCCCGCCGAGCCGGCGGCGCTCGTCGGCGGGGACGCCGAACGGCGGGAACAGCGAGGCGAAGATCGGGTAGAGGGCACCGACGATCGGGACCACCACGCCGAGCGAGTGCAGCGCGGGCGTGGCCGGGTCGAACCGGTAGAGGGTGGCGGGCATGCCGCCGTCCCACACCAGGATCAGCGCGGCCCGGTCCGCCGCCGCGTACGGGCTGGTGCTGTAACCGGCGAACGCGTGGCCGGTGGCGTGCGGGTAGCTGGAGTAGTCGAAGGTCTTCGAGCCCAGCGGCAGGCCGCTGCCGGTGGTGCGCGGGTGGGCCGGCAGCGGGTTGCCGGGCTCGGCGATGACCGCGTAGCCGGCCAGGTCGATCATCTGCCGGCCGCCGTCGGGCAGCTCGATCTCCGCCGCGGTACGCCCGTCGCCGGACTGCACCCAGCCGTCGACGCTTATCGCGTCGATGTCGCCGATGCCCAGGCCGTGGCGTTCCAGCTCGGCCACCACGCCGCTCAGGTCGGTGAGGCGGGCGTGGCGGCGGCGGTTGCCGACCTTCTCCTCCTCGACCGACCAGAGCAGACGGTCGCCCCGGATGAGGGCGTGCGCGCCGTCGTGGGTCAGTTTCAGCCCGCAGATGACCTCGTCGTGCTCGGACAAGTCCGCACCTCCACCGATCGTTGCCAGCCCTCGCACGGTCCGTGGTGGACCGTCAGTCCGTCGTGGCGGCCAGCGGCTCGGCGTCCTTGCTCTCCAGCTGCCGCACCACGTGGTTCTCGATGTCGGCGGCGGTACGGATGTTCTGCACGCTCTGCTCGTCGATCGGCGGCAGGTCGAACTCGTCCTCCAGGGCGAAGGCGAGCTCCAGGAGGGCCAGGGAGTGGTACTCCAGGTCCTCGACGAGGAGCACCTCGTCCTGGTCGCCCTTCTCCGGGTTGGGGGCCAGTTCGAGGACCAGCTCCCGCACCCGCTTCCGCGTCTGCTGCTCATTCGGAATCGGCACGGGGGCACCGTAACCCCGCCCCGAGCGCCCCCGGAAGCGTGCGCGAACTCGACCGCGGACACCCTCCGGAGGCGGGCTCAGAGGCGCTCGTAGAGCACGTCGTCGGACCACACGTACCGGGTGCGGCCCCAGGACATGGCGGTGCCCGGGTCGGGGAAGAAACCGCGTCCCGGCAGGTTCGCGCTGGTGTTGCAGAGCACCGGTACGCCGCTGAGGCGCTCGTAGGCGCGCAGCAGGTCGTGGACCACCCGGTTGCCGGGGTCGACGGTCTGCAGCCGGGCGCTGCCGTCGACGTGCACCACCGCCGGGATGCGTTCCACCCAGCCGGCCCGGACGTCGTGGTCGAAGAGCATGTACGGGTCGCGGGTGCCGGGCGCGAACACCTCCGGCGCCCGCTCCTCCAGGCAGATCGGCGCCACCGGCCGGTACCACTCCCGGCCCTTGATCTCGTTGAGCCGCTGCTGCATGTCCCGGCTGGTGGCGGGCGCGATGAGGCTGCGGTGCCCGAGCGCGCGCGGGCCCAGCTCGGCCCGGCCGGTGAGCACGACGACCACCTCGCCGCGTTCGTGCAGCAGCGCGGCGAGGTCCTCGACCGGGCACGGCCGCGACGTCCAGCCCGGCGGCACCACGCCGTCCCAGCGCAGTTCCGGCCCGGCGAACTCGCTCCACCGCAGGCCGGTACGCCCGGTCGTGCGGGCCATCTCGGCGCACGCGGCGCCGATCGCCGAACCGGCGTCGTTGGGGAACGGCGGCACCCACACCCGCGGGAAGTGCCCGCTGCTCCGCAGGCCGGAGTTCCACTTGATGTTCAGCGCGCAGCCGCCGGACAGGCACAGCGGCAACGCCCGCAGCTCCGGGTGCCGGTCGAGCATCGCCACCATGCCGGTGACCAGGGCCCGGAACAGGTACTCCTGGAACGAGGCCAGCAGCTCGGCGTCGGTGGCGCCGAGGCCCCGGGCGAGCTGGAGCACCCGCTGGCTCCACTGGAACGAGCGCATCGGCGTGTCGACCGCGCCGAACTGCGCGGTGACGGCGCCCATCACGTCGATCACCGCCTCCACCGGTTTGCCCAGCCCGGCGTACGCCATCGCCTTGCCGGAGACCGGGAGCAGCGCCTCCATCCCGAACCGGCGGTCCGGGTCGGCGCTGCGCCGGTCGACCCGGAACGGATCGAAGTGCGAGGCGAAGATCGGGTACAGGCCGCCGATGAACTCGTTGACCCGGCCGACGCCGCGTACCCGGGGCCCGTCCGGTTCGACCAGGTAGAGGAAGGGCGGCATCCCGCCGTCCCAGACCAGGCCGAGCGCCGGCTCGCCGCGCTGCGCGAACGGGCTGGTGCTGTAGCTCGCGAACAGGTGCCCGGTGGCGTGGGTGTAGCTGGTGAAACCGGCCGGGCCGAACCGCTGCGGCAGCGGGCCGTGCCGCGCGTCCAGGGGCCGCGCCGCGTCGGTCACCGGGTCCTCGTAACCGGCCACGTCCAGCGGGTGCGGGCGCGCACCGTCGAGCAGCCACACGTACGAGGTGCCGTCGCGGTCCCGGGCCCAGCCGTCGACTGCCACGCCGGTCAGCTCGCCCGCCGACAGGCCGTGCCGGCGCAGTTCGTCGTGGATCACGTCGATGTCGTGCAGTTCCGAGTGGCGGTTGTGGTTGCCGAGCTTCTCCGCCTCGGTGGAGAACAGCAGCCGACCGTCGTCGATCACGGCCACCGCGCCGTCGTGCGTGACCTTCAGTCCGCAGATCAGGGATCGTCCAGGCACCTTCGCAGCCTCCTCGCCGGGTCCGTTCAACTGGGCAGAATGCCCAGTTGCCCGCACCTGACCGGGCAGGCGTGCCAGGGACATCGCGCCCACGTCACACGTCGAGCGCATGCTCGCGCCGGGCCGGCCGGCGCCGCAAGCGTGCCCGCCGGCCGGCTCGCGCGGGCCTGCCGCCGTCGCGTGGCACCGCGTTACGCTCCGCCCACCCGTGCCCAGGAGGTCCCCGATGGACGGACAGGATCGCGCCGCGGCGGCAGGCTCGCCGCTGACCGACTGGGTGCACCGGCCGCGCCCGGACGCGGCGGTCCGCTTCGCCGGACCCGGCGACGGGTGGGACGAGTGGAGTTACGAGCGGCTCGCCGAGGGCGCCCGCCGGGTCGCCGCCGGGCTGCGCTCGGCCGGGACCGCCGACGGCGACACGGTGGTGATCGTGGAGCCCACCGGGCCCCGGTTCATCCAGCTCTACTTCGGCGCGATGGTGGCCGGCGCGGTGCCGGTGCCGACCGCGCCGCCCGCGTTCGGCCAGGATCTGACCGGGTACGCGCGGGCGCTGGCCCACCTGGTCGGCCGGGCCGCCCCGCGGATGGTGGTGACGTCCGCCGCGCTGGCCGGGCAGCTCGCCGGGCTGGTGCCGCCACCGGTGCCGGTGCGGGTCGACGACGACGTGATCGCCACCGCCGACCCGGGCCCGTGGCCGGGCTGGGCCCCGGCCCAGCTGGCGATGCTCCAGTTCACCTCCGGCTCGACCCGGGCGCCGCGCGGGGTCCGGGTGCCGGTGCCGGCGCTGGAGGCCAACGTGGCCGCCATCGCGCAGTGGCTGCGGATGCGGCCGGAGGACCCGACCGCGTCGTGGCTGCCGATGCACCACGACATGGGGCTGATCGGCTGCCTCATCACGCCGGTGGTGCGGCAGAGCGACCTGTGGCTGCTCTCCCCCGAGCAGTTCGTCCGGTCCCCGCTGCGCTACCTGCGCTGCTTCGGCGTCCACGGCGCGCGGCTCACCGCGATGCCGACGTTCGGGCTGGAACACGTCGCGCGGAAGGTACGCCCGCAGGACCTGGCGGGCATGGACTTCTCCGCCTGGCGGGCGGTCATCGTCGGCGCCGAGCGGGTCGGCACCGGCGCGGTGGAGCGTTTCGTGCGGCTGCTGGCCCCGTACGGGCTGGATCCGCGCGCCGTCCTGCCCGCGTACGGGCTGGCCGAGGCGACACTCGCCGTCACCGGTCTGCCGCTGGACGAGTTGTGGACGTCGGTGCCGCTGGACCCGCGGCGGGTGGTGCTCGACGGGCCGGTGCCGCTGGCGCCGGAGGCAGGTGGCGCGCTCGTCGGATCCGGCCGCCCGCTGGACGGGATCCGGGTCGCGATCGTGGACCGGGACGGCCGGGAACTGCCGGAGGACCACGTCGGCGAGATCGTGGTGGACGGTCCCTGCCTCACCGACGGCTACCACAACGAGCCGCCGGACGCCGACACCGGCCGCCGGGACGGGCCGCTGGTCACCGGCGACGCCGGGTTCCTGCACGACGGCCAGCTGTTCGTGCTGGGCCGCATCGGCGACAGCGTGAAGGTGCGCGGCCGTACGCTGCTGGCCGAGGACGTGGAGGCGGCGCTGGAGTCGGCCGGGCTGCCGCGGCACCGGCAGACCGTCCTGCTGGGCATGCGCGGGGATCGGCCGACCGCGGTGGTGGTGGTCGAGCAGGCCGACCCGCTGCGGCTGGAGGCGGCGCAGGGGCTCGTCGGCCGGGTGACCGAGGGTGCCGACCTGGTGTTCGTCCGGACCGGCGTCGGCACCATCCCGCGAACCACGAGTGGCAAGCCGAAGCGGCGTGAGCTGTGGAGAATCTTCCTGACAGGACAGCTGACCACAGCCGCCGCACACTCGGAGGATCCTTCATGACCGCACGTCCGGACGTCGTCGTCCTCGGTTCCGGTGTCACCGGTCTCAGCACCGGCATCCGGCTGGCCGAGGGAGGCGCGCGGGTGCTGATCCGTACCGCGGAACCGCCCGCGCGGACGACCTCGATGCAGGCCTCGGCGCTGGTCGGCCCGAACCTGTCACCGCCGGACGACCCGCAGCGCGCCTGGACCGACGAGACGCTGCGGGTGCTGCGCGACGAGCCGATGCCGGGCGTGACGCTGCGCGAGGGCGTACTCGCGGCCCGGCCCGCCGGTGCCACCCCGCCGTTCGTGGAGCAGACCCCGGGGTTCCGGCCGCTGGACGAGCACGAACGCCCGGCGGGCTTCGGCACCGCGTTCACCGTCCGGCTGCCGCTCGTCGACATGCCCGTCTACCTCGCGTACCTCCAGCAGCGCTTCCTGGACGCCGGCGGCGAGCTGCGCGCCGAGCCGGTGGCCTCGCTCGACGAGGCGGCGGCGGTGGCGCCGGTGGTGGTCAACTGCACCGGGCTGGCCGCGCGGGCGCTGACCGGCGACGACGAGCTGCACCCGGTGCGCGGCCCGAAGATCGTGGTGCGCAACCCGGGGATCGAGCGGTTCTTCCTGGAGGCGCCCATGACACCCACCTGGGCGTCCATCTTCCCGCACGGCGACCACGTGGTGCTCGGCGGCGCGCAGCGGCGCAGCGACGACACCACGCCCGACCCGGCCGAGGAGCGGGACATCGTCGCGCGGTGCGCCGCGATCGAGCCGGCCCTGGCCGGCGCCGAGGTGCTCGCGCACACCGTCGGGCTGCGCCCCGGCCGCCCGGCCCCGCGGGTGGAGGCCGAGCGTCGGGGGGACGCGCTCGTCGTGCACAACTACGGCCACGCGGGGAACGGCGTCATGCTCTCGTGGGGATGCGCCCGCGACGCCGCCGCGCTGGCGCAGGGCGGCGGGACCACCGACCGGCCTGACGAGTGAGCCGGCGCCGCCGGGCGCCGGCCTGACCGGAGGGACACCATGTCCACTGCCACCTGGGCGTCCGGCGCCGACGCGTCGGCCCTGTTCCGCACCGCCGCGGACCGGGTCCGCGCGATCGACGTGCAGCACATCCGGGACGCGCTGTACGCGCCCGGCGGCTCGTACCGGTGGCCCCGGCACCGGATCAACGAGGTGGAGCTGGAGTGGCGGCGCTGGCGGCTGCGTCACCACCTCGGACTGCGCGACGAGCCGCCGGCCTCGATCCGGCTGTACGAGCGCCTGGCCGTGTCGGCCGGGGTGCCGCCGGCCGACGTGTCACCGCTGGCCGGCGGCGGGCCGCTGGTCGACGCGACGTACGACCAGATGTTCCCGCAGGGCCCGCTGATCATCCGGGCGGTGAAGTCGCGGGTGGTGCGGCGGCCCACCGACCACGAGGTGGACGAGGAGTACGCGGCGCTGCTGCGCGAGTCCAGCGGCCGGCGCAGCGACTACCTGTCCATGCTGGACCCGTCCGGGTACTACTGGCACATGCCGGACCTGATCTCGGCGGCCACCGCGCGGGAGTGCATGAAGGACGTCGAGGTGCTGCTGGCCGCCCCGCGCGGGGAGTCGTTCGCGGGCGGGCTGCAGCCGGGCTGGGACGTCGAGCACGACGCACTGGTGAGCCGGTCGATGAACGCGTACCTGGGCGCCGGGCCGACACTCATCAAGATCCACGAGGATCCGGCGCTGGTCGCCGAGATCAGCGCCCGGATGGGCCGGCCCATGCACCCGACCCGGTGCACGTACCTGCGCTACGAGAAGGGCGACTACCTGGGCGTGCACACCGACCAGCCGACGTGCGAGGTGTCGCTGCTGTTCACCATCGCCGGCGACCCGGGGCCGATGCGCTCGTACCTCGACGAGACCGGCCACGACCCGGCCTGGCTGGACCGGTGGGTGCGGGAGGCGGGCAACTTCCCCGACGGCGGGCTGGACTTCATCTACCAGCCGCGCGAAGGGCTGGCGCTGACCGGCCGGGCGGTGCCGCACGCCCGCCTGCCGCAGGCGGAACGGGCCGTCATCGGCGCGTTGTTCTACAGCGGCCTGACCTGACCCGCGCTCCGGGCGCCCCGGACAGGGCGCCCGGACGGCGGCTCACCGGGGACGGTGACGCACCTGCGCGCCGGTGTAGCCGTGCAGCCCGGCCACACCGCCCTCCACGCCCAGCCCGCTGCACTTCAGGCCGCCGTACGGCTGGTCCGGGGTCAGTTCGGCGTGCGAGTTGACCCACACCGTGCCCGCGTCCAGTCGCGCGGCGACGTCCCAGGCGCGCTGCGGGTCCGCCGACCACACCGAGGCGCCCAGCCCGTACGGGCCGGCGTTCGCGGACCGGACCGCGTCGTCGAGATCGGTGTACGGCACCACGGGCAGCACCGGCCCGAACTGCTCCTGCGTCACGACCGCCAGGTCGTCGGTGGCGCCGGCGAGCACGGTGGGTGCGTAGAACCGTCCCGGGCCGGGCAGCGGCGCGCCGCCGGCCGCGACCCGCGCTCCCCCGGCGGTGGCCGCCTCGACCAGCGCGGTGATCCGGCGCAGCTGCGCCCCGGTGGTGAGCGGCCCCAGCTCGGTGCCCTTCACCGCGCCGTCGCCGACCCGGGTGGCCCGGGCCCGGTCGGCCAGCGCGTCGACCACGCGACCGTGGCGCGACGCCGGCACGTACAGCCGTTTCACCAGCATGCACGCCTGCCCGCTGTTGGCGAACGCCTCCCAGAACAGCTTCTCGGCGATCGCGTCCGGGTCGGCGTCGTCGAGCAGGATCGCCGGGTCGTTGCCGCCGAGTTCGAGGGTGACCCGCTTGAGCCCGGCGCCGGCGGAGGCGGCGACCCGGCGCCCGGCGGCCACCGACCCGGTGAACGACACGTGCGCCGGCACCGGATGCGCGACCATCGCCGCGCCGAGGTCGTCCCCGCCGGACACGACGTTCACCACGCCGGGCGGGAACAGCGGCGCCAGCAGCCGCCCCAGTTCCAGCACGGCCAGCGGCGCGTACGGCGAGGGCTTGAGCACGACCGTGTTGCCGGCCCGCAGCGCCGGGGCCAGCTTGGCCGCGGCGATCGCGACCGGGAAGTTCCACGGGGTGATCGCGGCGACCACGCCCAGCGGACGACGGGCCAGCTCGACGTGCCCGCGCCGGTCGTCGCGCAGCAGCTCGGCACCGAGGTCGAGTCCGGCGTGGTAGCGCAGCGCGCCGGCCGCGCCGTACGCCTCGGCGATCGCCATCGCCGTCGGCTTGCCCTGCTCGGCGGTGACCAGCGCGCCCAGGCGGGACGCGGCCCGCGACACCTCCTTCGCGGCGGCGAGCAGCGCGGCACGCCGGGCCTCGTCGTCGGCGGCCCAGCCGCCGGCGGCGGCGAGCGCCGCGTCCATCGCCCGGTCGAGCTGCCGGCCGGAACAGACCGGGGCGGCGCCCAGCGGCGCGCCGGTGGCCGGGTTGTCGACCGGGAGGACGGCGGCCGCCTCCTCGGCCACGCCGCCGATCGTCATCGCCGGGGCGTGCTCAGCGGTCGCGGTCATGGTGGCGTCCTCCGTCACATGCGGCCCGCGCGGCGGGCGTCCTCGATCGATGGGTAGACGGGCCGGAAGCCCAGGTCCCGGCGGGCGGCGGTGGTGTCCACGACGCAGCCCAGCGGACCGCCCTCCTCCGCGTCGCCGGCTCCGGCGCCGCGCGCGGTGAACTCCTCGGCCAGCGGGCGCAGCAACGCCGCCGGGGCCGGCTCGTCGTCGGCCAGGTTGTACGTGTGCCCGGCCGCGGCCGGGCTGCGCAGCGCGGCGAAGATGCCGGCCCGCACGTCGGCGTGGTGCACCAGGTGCAGCCGCTCGTCGTCCGGCCGGTGCGCGGCCCAGCTCAGCGCGTCGGCGAGATGCGGGTCGCCCTCGCCGTAGGTGAACGCGACACGCAGCACGCACACCTCCAGCTCCCCGCCGGTGAACTGGCGCAGCGCCGCCTCCGCGCCGAGCTTCGCGGCCGGGAACGACGACTCCGGCGACTCCAGCAGCGGGCCGTCCTCGCGTACCGGCCGGTCGCCGGCGGGCGCGTAGACGAGGTAGCTGCTCATCTGCACGAACCGGCGCACCCCGGCGTCGAGCGCGGCGCGGGCCAGTGCCGCGGTCGCGGTCCGGTTCACCTCCTCGGCGCCCGGCCCGTCCAGGCCGACGAACGCGGACGCGATGTGCACCACCGCGTCGACCCCCTCGACCGCGCTGCGGCACACCGCCGGGTCGCGCAGGTCGCCGGTGACGAGCCGGCCGCCGCCCGGCCCCGGGCCGGGGCCCCACACCAGCAGGCGCGCCTTGCCGCCGAGCCGCTTGAGGTGGGGCAGCAGCCGGGCACCGACCCGGCCGGTCGCGCCGGTGAGCAGGATCCGGCCGAGCGGCGCCGGCTCGGCGTCGACGGTCTCCACTGGTACGCGCATGGCTGTCGCCTCTCTGCGAGGTGGCCGCGCGAACAGGTACGGGCGTACGCGGCCGGGATCCGTCCTATGCGGCCGCGCGCAGCGGCCGGCGCTCCTCGGCCAGCCGCTCCAGCAGCTCGATGCCCCGTTCCACGCCGGGCATCCCGGCCATCTCCGCCTGGAGCCGGGCGGCGTTGCGCCGGTAGAGGTCGTCGTCCAGGGTGGCGCGCACCGCGTCGCGGATGCGTTCCGGCGTGGCCGCGGCCTCGTCGAGGCGGATCGCCACCCCGGCCGCGCTGAGCCGGTGGGCGTGGTACGGCTGGTCGACGGCGACCGGGACGACCACCATCGGCAGGCCGTGCCGCAGCGCGCCGACTGTGGTCAGGTAACCGGCGTGGTGCAGCACCACGGCGGTGCGGCGCAGCACCTCGTCCTGCGGGATGTACGTGGCCAGCCGCACGTTCGGCGCGTCGATGCCGGTGGCGGCGAGGTCGACGCCGGAGCCGAGCGTCATGACCACGTCGACGTCCTCGTCGCGCAGGCCCCGCGCGGCGGCGCGGAACAGGTGCGGCGTCTGGTTGAACGCGGTGCCCATGGTCATGTAGATCAGCGGCCGTGTGGCCGGGGCGGTGAGCCAGTCCGGCACCGGGCCGTCCACCTGGTACAGCGGCGGCATGATCGGGTGCACCACCTCGTCCTCGGCCCGTCCGCCGAACCACAGCAGCGGGTCGTCGGACAGCGGCTGCATGCTCGGCAGGTACGCGTCGAGGTAGAGGTACGGGTAGAGCCGCGCCATGCCCGGGTCGGCGGGCAGCCCGAGGCGGGTGCGGGCCTGGCTCCAGCCCGCGCCCATCGTCTGCGCCGTGACCGCCCGGGGCAGGCGCGGGAGCTGGCCGAGCGCCGCGTAGGGCACGCCCACCGCGTCGGCGGCGAGCGGCCCGGCCCACTCCAGCGACTCGTGCAGCAGCACGTCGGCGCGGGTGTCCCGGAGCACCTCGACGACGCCGGGGATGAGCGCGGCGGTGGCCAGGGCCATCAGCCGCAGCCGCCGGCGCTCGTCGTCGAACGCCGACGTCCTCGGCCCGTCGGCCAGCCACGCCGGGCCGACCTCCACCACGTCCAGCCCGGCCCGGGTCACCCAGGGGCCGAGACCCCGTCCGGTGACCACCGTGACGTCGTGCCCGGCGGTGCGGGCGGCGAGCGCGAGCGGGGCGATCGCATGGAAGTGCCCGACCGCGGGCTGGCAGGTCACCACGACTTTCATGAGGGCCATCCACCTCCGGATAATGGGTGACGGAGCCCTGGCCCCCGGTATTCTCGCCCAGCCGATCCGCAGGCACCACAGTCGACGGAGGCCACCGATGACCACCTCCTCCCCGCCCGGAATCGCGGCGGACTTCCTCGCCACCGTCACCGGCGCCGCGTACGCCGACGACCCGTACCCGTTCCTGCGCCGGCTGCGCGACGAGGCGCCGGCGGTACGCACCAACGCGGGCATCTGGCTGGTGTCCCGGTACGACGACGTCCGCGCCGGGCTGCGCGACCCGCGACTGAGCTGCGACCTGGGCCGGCTCACCGCGTACGACGAGTACTTCCGTACCCGGGGCATCGACACCCGGTTCCCGCTGCCGCTCAACGCGCTCGACGCGCCGGACCATCCGCGCATCCGCTCGGCGATGAGTCACGAGTTCGTGCCGCAGGCGGTGGACGCCATGCGCCCGGCGATCGACGCGGCCGTCGCCGAGGTGGTGGGCGCGCTGCCGGACCGGGGCGAGATCGACCTCGTCGCCGACGTCGCGTACCCGGTGCCGATCGCGGTGATCGGACGCCTGTTCGGGCTGCCCCGGGCGGACTGGCCGCTGCTGGAGCGGTGGTCCCGCGCGTTCGGCGCCGCCTCCGACCCGGACGCGCTGCTCAGCGACGCGCAGCGGGACGCGGCGGCCGAGGCGACGCGGGAGGCGGGCGACTACTTCGGCCGGCTGCTGACCCGCCGCCGGCGCGAGCCGACCGGCGACCTGATGAGCAGGTGGCTGGCCGCGCAGCGCGCCGAGCGGACGATGACGCTCGCCGAGCTGCTGGTGAACGGCGTCTTCCTGCTCATCGTCGGGCACCACAACACGGTGAGCCTGATCGGCAACGGGATGCTGGCGCTGCTGCGGCACCCGGAGCAGCTCGACCGGCTCAGCGCCGACCCGGCGCTGACGACGGGCGCGGTGGACGAGCTGCTGCGCTACGACAGCCCGGTGCAGACCGCGACCCGGGTCACCACCGGGGAGCACCGGGTCGGCGACGTCACGATCCCGGCCGGGCAGCCGGTGATGCTGCTCGTCGGCTCCGCCAACCGGGACGAGCGGGCTTTCCCCGACCCGGACCGGCTCGACGTGGAGCGGCCCGGCGCGAACCGCAACCTCGGCCTCGGACGGGGCGCGCACGCCTGCGTGGGCGGCTACCTGGCGCGGATGGAGACGGCCGCGACGCTCACCGCGCTGCTGCGCGCCCGGCCGGGGCTGGCGCTCGCCGGTGCGCCGCGCCGGGCGGTGCCGAGCTTCAGCCTGCGGGCGCTGACCGCGCTGCCGCTGCGCGTCGACCGGGCGCCTCACTCCTCCCGGTAGCCGCGCGACGCGACCTCGGCGACCAGGTCCGGCAGTACGGCCAGGGACGGGCAGCGCGCCTGGTCGCCGGTCTCGGCCAGCTCCGCCACGGCACCGGCGACGGCCGCCACGACAGTGGTCACCAGGTCGTCGCCGACGTCCCGGAACGCCAGGTCGTTGGTGCCGAACCGCAGACCGCTGGTCTGCCCGACCGGTCGCGGGTCGTCCGGCACCGGATTGCGGTTGGCGAGCACACCGTGCGCCTCCAGCACGTCGCAGACGTACCGGCCGGACACCGGGGCGTGCCGCAGGTCGACGAGCACCATGTGGGTGTCGGTGCCGCCGGTGAGCACCGGTACGCCCCGGCCGGCGAGGGCGTCGGCGAGCTGCCCGGCGTAGCGCACCACCCGGCCCATCGCGGCGGCGAACGCCGGCCGGGCCGCGTGGCGCAGCGCGACCGCCTTGCCGGCGATGGCACCGAAGTCGGGCGTGCCCTGGAAGCCGGGGAACACCGCCCGGTCCAGGTCGGCGGCGCGGATCCGGGACCGGGCGCCGAGCAGGGCCAGCCCGCCCCGGGGGCCGCGCAACTGCTTGTACGTGGACGTGGTCACCACGTCGCAGTGGTCGAACGGCGACGGGTGCAACCCGGTGGCGACCAGGCCGCTCACGTGGCTGACGTCGGCCATCAGCAGCGCGCCGGTCTCGTCGGCGGCGCGGCGGAACGCGGCGAAGTCGACCGCCCGGGGGCAGGCCGAGCCGCCGCAGATGAGCAGCCGGGGCCGGATCTCGCGGACCAGCGCGGCCACCTCGTCGGTGTCCACCAGTCCGTCCGGGCCGACCCGGTAGTGCCGGGCCCGCACCCGGCGGGAGACGCTCGCCGCGCCGGAGACGTGCGACAGGTGCCCGCCGTGGCTCAGTTCCAGCGACAGCACTGTGTCGTCCGGCCCGAGCAGCCCGTAGAGCACGGCCAGGTTCGCCGCCGAGCCGGACGCCGGCTGCACGTTCGCGTGCGCGGCGCCGAACAGCAGTTCGGCGCGGGCCCGGGCGAGCCGTTCCACCGCGTCGACGGTCTCGGCGCCGGAGTGGTAGCGCTGACCCGGGTACCCCTCGGCGGTGACGGCGCCGAAGCCCAGCGCACCGGCGGCCAGCACGGCCGGCAGCGTCGGGCTGGCCGCGGCGACCAGGTTGAGCTGCCGGCACCGCCGCTCCCGCTGCCGGTGGGCGAGTGCCACGAGCGCCGGGTCGGCGGCGGCCAGCCGGGCGAACCCCTCGCCCCCGGCGGCGGCGACGGCGGACAGCGCCGCGATCCGGTCGGTCGTGCCGGTGTCCGGCGCGCCGGTGAGCGCCTCGCTGGTCACGGCGTCGACGGCCAGGCCGCGGCGGCCGGCAACGACCACGCGGTACGCAGCACCTCGGCGATCAGCGCGCCCCGCTGCGGCACCAGGTAGAAGTGGTCGCCGGGGAACAGCCGGGCGGTGAACGTCCCGGTGGTCACCGACCGCCAGCCGTCCAGGGCGGCCGGGTCGACCTCCGGGTCGCGGTCGCCGGAGCAGGCCAGCACCGGGCAGGCCAGCAACGGCAGCGGCGCCGGCCGGTAGGTCTCGCTGAGCCGGTAGTCGGCCCGCAGCACCGGCAGCAGCAGCGCCCGCAACTCGTCGCTGTCGAGCACCTCCTGCCGGGTGCCGCCGGAGCGGGCCACGTCCTGCCACAGCTCGTCGCCGCTCATCAGGTGCACCGAGCGGCCCGGGTCCACCGGCGCCTGCCGGCCGGACACGACGAGCAGCACCGGCGACGGCAGGCGGCGGGCGGTCTCGAACGCGACAGCCGCGCCGAGGCTGTGCCCGAACAGGACGGTGGGCGCCGGGTCGAGACCGGCGAGCGCGTGCGACACCTCGGCGGCGAGGCGGCACAGGTCGGTCGCGGGCGGTTCGGCGATGCGCTCCTCCCGGCCCGGGTACTGCACGGCCAGCAGTTCCACCCCGCCGGGCAGGTGCCCCGCCCACTGCCGGAAGCCGCTCGCCCCGCCACCGGCGTGCGGGAAGCAGACGAGCCGCGTGGCCGGCGCGGCGGGCGCGGCGTACCGCTGGAGGCAGCGGGTCAGCGGGGTCATGCCGCCTCCGGTCCCGCGGACAGGTGCCGAGCGGACAGCACCGTGGGGGTGTCCCGCCGGACCAGGTGCATCGGCCCGAGCAGATCGAGCACGTCCTGGGTGAGCCGGCCGAGCGTGAGATGGTACTGGCCTCTGGTCATCGGATCCTCGCCGTCGGTCACCGCGTCCCACAATCCCGTCAGGGCGGTCTGGACCGCCGCGGGCCACTGTCGTGTGAAGACCTCCGCGAACGTCGGCGCGGTCGCCGGACCGACCGGCTCCGCGACGCCGTAGCTCAGGTGCGCGTCGGCCAGTTCGTCGAACCCGGCCAGCCCGTCCGTCGGCGGCAGGTGCGGCCGGGGGCACCACAGCACCGGCCCGTTGCTGCTGACCAGCGTCAGCGTTCCGCCCTCGGCGCCGACGGTGATCCGGTGCCACAGGTGGGCGTGGTTGTCCGGCTCGCGCGGGTCGAGGTGGTGCTGCACCCGCAGCGTGGCCGGCACGCCGCCGAGCACACCGGCGAGGCTGTGGAACGGCGCCTCGGCCGGCGGTACGCCGGGCGGCGTGACCGGCGGGGCGAACGTCCACGGACGCAGCCGGGGCAGCGCCTCGCCGAGCACGTCGAACAGGGTGTAGAGCACCTGCACGCTGGTGGCCGCGTCGACGAACAGCAGGTCCTGCCGGGCCGCGAGGTCGCGTACCGCGGCGATGAAGCGGCGTACCGCGGCCACGTGGACGTGGTGGCTGTTGAGCCGGTACCGCACCCCGGAGGCGCGGGCCTGGCGCAGGCACTCCGCCAGTTCCCCCGGGTGCACCGGGTGCTCCTGGAGGACGTGCACGCCCCGGCGCATCAGCTCGACCGCGAGCCGGGCGCCGGGCCCGCCGGTGGGCGCGGAACCGACCACCACGCAGGCCACGTCCACGTCGCCGGGCAGGTCCGCCACCCGGGTCCACAGCGGCACGCCGTAGCGCTCGGCGCAGGCCCGGGACCGCTCGCTGCCCCGGGCGAGCACGCCGGCCAGCTCGAACGGGAACGCCGGGTCGGCGACGCCGGCCAGGTAGACCCGGCCGAACCCGGTGCCGGCGACGACCACCCGGGGCCCTGTCACAACGCGCCCTCCTCGACCGCTGACGCCGCCTCGGCGGCGGGCACGTCGAACGTCTCGAACGCGGTGAGCGCGCCGGTGCGTAGCAGCGCCTCGACCAGCCGCTCCGGGTGCAGGCCCTCGGCCGCGAAGTGCGTCCCCGGCTTCACCAGCCCGTCCAGCACCTGCCGCGCGGCCAGCGCCAGGACCGTGCCGGTGAGCGCGGACGTGTCGGTCGAGCGGGCCAGCACGGTCCGGGTGACCGGGTCGCCCGCGGCGTCCGCGCCGGACAGTTCCAGCAGCATCAACTGGTACGGCCGGCGCGAGAACATGTCCAGGTCGGCGGCGCGGGCCAGTTCGGCGGCGGCCCGGGTGAGGTCGCTCTGCCCGGCCATCGCCCCCTGGAGGCGGCCCAGTGTGGCCATCATCGCGGCGCCGCCGTCGAAGACGGAGTTCCAGCGGACCTCGTCCAGGCCGAGTCCGGCACCGAGCCGGCGCGCCTCGTAGCCGAGGTACGGGTGCACGCCGACCGGGTTGGGGAAGAACGGCACCAGCGCGTCCACCTGTGGTTCGGCGGCGCGGGCGACCGGCCGGCCGCCGATCCACACGGCGCGCGACTCCCGCTCGCGGTCGTGCAGGCTGAGCAGGTAGTCGACCGCGCCGGCCGGGGTGAGCCGGTCCATCACGCCGAGGTGGGCGACCAGGCGCCGGGGCCGGGTCACGCCCCGCGCCGCCAGCCAGCGGGGCAGCAGCCCGCTGAGTCCCGGCATCATCCCGGCGGTGACGAGCGCGATCCGGCCCTGCGCGGCGAGGTCGCGCCCGGCGAGGCGGTCGTACAACGGCTCGTCCCCGCCGGCGTCCACGTAGTCCGCGCCGGCGGCCAGAGCGGCCACCGCCACCCGGTCGAGCACCTGGTGCGACGCGCCGCCCGCGCAGACCACGAGCCGGCAGCCGGCGCAGAAGCGGGCCAGCGAGTCCCTGTCGTACACGTCGACAGCGACCGCCTCCCCGGCGCCGCCGAGCCGGTCGCGGACCAGCGCCGCGGCCCGGTCGGGGTTCCGGCCGCCGACGCGCAGCGGGCCGACGCCGTCGCGGTGCAGCCGGGCGACCGCGGCGCTGCCCACCGCGCCGTACCCGCCGACCACGGCGACCGGGCCGGCGGTCACCGCGACCACCGCACGTCGACCGCGCCGAGGCACTGGTCGCGCCAGCGGGCCGGGATCGCCTCCGCCGCCGCCGGCCAGAGCCCACTGTCGAACGCGAGCACGAGCGTGACGTCCCCGGCGTACGGCTCGGCGCGGTGCCGGGCCGCCGCGTCGAGGCTGTGCCGGAACATCTCGTACCGCCGCTCGGTCTCGGCCCCGGTCAGCCCGGCCCGCGTGGCGATGGCGGCGAGCCGCTCGCCGGCCGGGCGTTCGGTCTGCCGCAGCAGCACGTCGGTCACGCCGGGGGCCTCCTGCCCGGCCGGCGGATAGGTGAGCCGGCCCGGCGGCAGCACGCCGCCACCGGCCGCCTCGACGGCACGTGCCAGGTCCGCCTCGGCGGGCAGCCCGACGTCCGGCGGCGCCACGCCGAGGGCCCTGGCGAAGGCGTACTCGACGAGCAGGTCGTCGCGCAGGTCCGGGGTGAACGGCTCGGTGACGACGGCGACCAGCCGGCTGATCTCGCCGCCCTGCTCCAGCCGGCGCCGGGCCACCTCGACCGCGAGCAGGGCGCCGAAGTTCCGCCCGGCCAGCGCGAGCGGCGCGGTCCCGGCCAGCACGTCGGCGCAGGCGGAGGCGTGCCAGTCGACGAGCACCGCCGGGTCCAGGCCGAGGTACGTCTGCGGCGCGGCCACCACCAGGCCGGACCCGGCGGCGGCGAGGTCACCGGCGACCGGAGGGAGCCCGCCGGTGCCGTCGTGCACGAGCACGTCCGGCCCCGGACCGTCGAGGCCGACCAGTGTCACCGGCCCGTCCGGCCCGGTCTCGTCCCCGGACCGGGATTCGGTGGCGGAACCGGCGCCGAGACCGGCCGCGAGTTCGGCGAGCGTGCACCCCTCCAGCAGGTCGCGCAGCATCTGGTCGAAGAAGGCGTCGGCGGCCGCCGGCACCGACTCGCGGATCCGGGCGACGAGCTGCGCCGCCAGCAGCGAGTCGCCGCCGAGCTGGAAGATGGTGTGGTCGCGGCCGACGGTGGGCACGCCCAGCACCTCCGCCCACGCCTTCGCCAGCGCGATCTCGACCTCGCCGGACGGCTCCGCCGACACCGGCGCGGCTCCGCCCAGCTCCGGTGCCCGCAGCAGCGCCGGCAGGGCGGCCCGGTCGACCTTGCCGTTGCCGGTCAGCGGCAGCGCGTCGACCACCCCGATCGTGCCCGGCACCATGTAGCCGGGCAGCCGCTCGCCCAGGTGCGCGGTGATCTCGGCCGGGGTGACCGGCACCCGGTCGGCCTTGAACCGCACCGCGAACACGTGCATGCCGATCCGGTCCAGCGCCTCGTCCTCGTCGGACAGGCACACCACAGTGGAGGCACCGGCCTCGGTGAGCAGCGCCTGCCACTGCGGCCGGGAGATGAACGTCTCGTCCTGTCCGGCCCGTACGTCCTCGAAGTCGCCGGCGGTGGCGTCGAACAGGAACTCCATCGAGGTGAGGATCTGGTAGTTGTCCCGGGTCGTCTCGATGAAGACCAGCCAGCCGCCGGGGCGCAGCATCTCCCTGAACCGTGCCAGCGCCCGGCCGGCGTGGCGGGCGTAGTGCAGCACGTTGGCGCAGAGGATCACGTCGAACGCGTTGGACTCCAGGCCCTGCGCCCGGTAGTCGGCGTTCAGGTCGTAGATGCCGTAGCCGACCCAGGGGTATGCGGCGAAGCGTTCCTGCGCGGCGTTGAGGAAGAAGGTGGAGACGTCGGTGAACAGGTAGCGCACCGGGTGCGCGGCGAGCGCCGGGATCAGGTCGATGCTGGTGCCGCCCACCCCGGCACCCACCTCCAGCACCTGCATCGGCCGCCCGGCCGGGAAGTCGGCGGCGAGCGTGCACATCGCCTCCACGACCAGCCGGTTGACCGTGTCGCTGAGGAAGTTGCCCTGGTAGGCCGACTCCTGGATGTCCAGCCGCCCCTCGGGGAACAGCAACTGGATCGGGTCGGCGTCGTCGCGCAGCAGCTCGGGGAGCCGGGTGGTGGCCGCGCGGAAGTACTCGACGAGTTCGGGCCGGTGCCCGCCACCGGGCAGCAGTTCGTCGACCCGCGCCCAGGCCGCCGCCACGTCGTCGGCGGTCACCGCCGGTACGCCGGTGAGCCGGTCGCCGTCGCGGCGCATCATGCCGCCCGCGATCAGGCCCTTCACCCAGCGCCGGACCAGGCGGTGGTGCTTCGGGGCGACGCGGGCGGCGTCGAGCACCTCCGGCAGCGTGTGTGCCGACCCGGCGGTACGGAACAGGCCGGCGCCGCGCAACGTGGTCACCATCGCCAGCAGCGCGGTGCGGTCCAGTTCGCGGGCGAACGCGACTGCCGCGTCGGCGTCCATCTCCCGGCGTACCTCGGCGAGCCGGCGCCGGGCGCCGTCGAGGAGCCGGGCGGTGTCGCGGACGGCGGCCTCCCGGTCCGGCTCCCGGTGTGCGGTCTCGACCACGGCGGCGAGGCGCCGGTCCAGCGGCGGCTCCCCCTCCACGAACGCGACGGCGGCACCGACCGCCGGGTGCGACTGCATCGCCGCCTCGACCTCGGCCAGTTCGATCCGGTGGCCGCGGATCTTGACCTGGTCGTCCTCCCGGCCGAGGAACTCGATGACGCCGTCGGGCCGGTAGCGGCCGAGGTCGCCGGTGCGGTACCGGCGCTCGCCGCCGGGCTCGTGCACGCTGAACCGGCGGGCGGTCTGCTCCGGGTCGCCGAGGTAGCCGGCCGCGACGCCCACGCCGCCGATGTACAGCTCCCCCACCGTCCAGTCCGGGCAGTCACGTCCGGCCTCGTCGAGCACGTGGAACGTCTGGTTGGTCAGCGGCGTGCCGTACGGGATGCTGCGCCAGTGCGGCGGGACCGCCTCGATCGGGTGGTGGATCGACCAGATCGACGCCTCCGTCGCGCCACCGAGACTGACCAGCCGCAGCCCGGGCAGCCGACCGCGGATCTGGTCCGGCAGGGTGACCGGGATCCAGTCGCCGCTGAGCAGTGCCAGCCGCAGCGACGGCAGGTCGACGCCGGCCTCCACGGTCAGGTAGTCGGCGAGCATCTGCATCTGCGCCGGGACGGAGTTCCACAGCGTGACGCTGTGCAGCAGCATCGTGTCGACCCAGTGCGACGGGTCGGCGCGCCGGTCGTGGTCGGGCAGCACCAGCGCGCCGCCGACGGCCAGCGGGCCGAACAGGTCGTACACGGACAGGTCGAAGGCGAGGCTGGCCAGGGCCAGCACCCGGTCGTCCGGCCCGACGCCGAAGCGGGCGTTGACGTCCTCGACGGTGTTTACCGCGCCCCGGTGGTCGATCATCACGCCCTTGGGCGTGCCGGTCGAGCCGGAGGTGTAGATGACGTAGGCCAGGTCCGCCGGGCCGGCGGCGGGCGTCAGTAGCCGCTCGTCGGGGTCGACCGGGTCCAGCCGCTCGACCAGGATCGGGGCGTCGAGCCCGTCGGCGGTGGCTGCGGTGGCCAGCACGTGCCGCGCCCCGGCACCGGACAGCAGCGCGTCGCGGCGCGCCCGGGGGCTGCGGGTGTCGATCGGCAGGTAGACGCCGCCGGCCAGCAGCGCGCCGAGCGCCGCGACCGGCTGCTCCCAGCCGGTGTGCATGACGATGGCGACGATGTCGCCGGGCGCGCAGCCGCGCTCGCGCAGCGCCGCCGCCACCGCGCCGGCCCGGCCGAGCAGTTCGCCGTACGTGAGCGTGCGCTCCCCGGACAGCACCGCCGGGCGGTCCGGGGTGCGCCGGCACTGCTCGACCACGCCGCTGTGCAGCAGCCGCCCGGACAGCGGGGCCGCGGTGTCGTTGACCTCGGCGCGGCGGCGGCGCTGCCGTTCCGGCAGGTCCACAGGGGACGGCTGCGACCAGGGCGGCGCGTCGCCGGCCAGCCGCCGTACCAGGTCGCCGAACGCGGCGAACATGTCCTCCGCGACACCGTCCGGGAACACCCCCTGCCGGACGTCCCAGTGCAGTTCGAGGCCGTCGCCGCGTTCCAGCGCCTGGCAGTCGATCCACACCTGCGGGGTCTGGCTGATGCCGTAGCCGGTCTCCCCCGCCTCCGGCCCGGGCGCTGTGGTGTCGCCGAGACCGAGCGCGCTGGTGAACACGACGGGCATGAGCGCGGCGTCGGCGCCCCGGCGGCGGGCCAGCTCCCGCAGCACGGTGACGCCGCCGACCAGCCGGTGGTCGAGGTCCTGCCAGAGCCGGCGTTGCAGGGCGCCACCGCGTTCGGCGAGCGTGGTCCCCTCGGCGCCGTCGACCTCCAGCAGCACGGCGGAGGTGAAGTCGCCGACCAGCCGATCCACCTGCGGGTGCAACGGCAGCCGGTTGAGCATCGTCAGGTTCAGCACGAACCGTCGCCGCCGGCTCCACCTGCCGATCACCTCGGCGTACGCGGTGAGGACCGCCGCGGTCGGGCTGAGCCCGTGCGCGGCGGCGGCCTCGCGCAGCGCGGCGTACCCGGCGCCGTCGAGACGCAGCTGGTGGCGCCGGAACCGGACCGGGTCGCCGGCGGACTGGTCACCGAGGACCGGAAGGTCCGGCGCGGCCGGCAGGCTGTCGATCCGGTCGAACCAGTACGCCTGGTCCCGCTCGTAGCGGCGGGTGCCGCGCAGCCGCCGTTCGGCGGCCAGGTAGTCACGGAACGTGACGTCGAGCGGCGGCCGGACCAGGTCCGGATCGGTGTAGTGCTCCTGGAACTCGGTGAGCAGCAGCTGGATGCTGACGAAGTCGGCGATCAGGAAGTCGATCGAGACGTGCAGCAGCGCGCCGTCGTCGGCGCGGGTCACCGCCAGGTCGAACAGCGGCCACTCGTGCGGTTCGTAGACCCGGTGGTCCATGTCGGCCCGCACGGCCGCGACGTGCGCCTCGACCTCCTCGGCGGGACGCCCGCGCAGGTCGGTGGCGGCGACCCGGACCGGCGGTACCTCGGCCAGGACGCGCTGCGAGCCGTTCGCGTCGATCACCGCCCGCAGCATGTCGTGCCGGTCCACCAGCGCCTGCCAGGCGTCGCGTACCCGCTCCGGGTCCAGGTCGCGCAGCCGCACCTCGCCGTAGGCGTGACAGCCGACCCCGCCGTACGCGAACACGGTGCGCCGGCCCATCAGGTACGCGGCCTGGATGTCGGTGAGCGGGAACGGCTCGTGGCGGGCCTCCGGTTCGGGCTCGATGCGTCCCGACTCGGCCTCGGCGAGGTACGCGAGCAGCTCGGGTTTGGCGGCGAGCAGCCGGGCCCGCCGTTCCTCGGTCAGCACGCCCTGGGGCGCGCGGAAACGCAGCCGGGCGTCCTCGGCCCACAGCCGGACGCCGGCGGCTTCCAGCTCGGCCAGGATCGCGGCGGCGTCGGCACGCAGCGCTGCGGTCACAGCACACCCTCCTCGACGGCGAGTTCCACGGTGGACTGGGCGGCGACGAGGGCGGCCTGCTCGGCGACCGTCGGCGCGGTGAGCAGTTGACGCAGCGACAGCTCGACCCCGAACCGGGCCCGGGACGCGGCCACCAGCCGGGTGGCGAGCAGGCTGTTGCCGCCGAGCGCGAAGAAGCTCTCCCGGCGGCCGGTGACGGGCTGGCCGAGCAGGTCGGTCCAGAGCTGCGCCACCGCCTCCTCGACCGGGTCGCTGATCCGTTCCCCGCCGGTGTGGTCGGGCCGGTCGACGATCGCCTCGACGCGTGCCCGGTCGACCTTGCCGTTGGCGGTCAGCGGCAGCTCGGCGAGGTGTTCGACGCGGGCCGGCACCATGTGCTCGGGCAGCCGGCGGGCCAGGTGCGCGCGCAGGTCGCCGGGATCGACGCCGCCGGGTGCGACCACCGCCGCGAGCAGCCGGCGCTGCCGTCCCCCGGGAGCCACGGCCACCGCCCGGGTCACCGCCGGGTGGCTCTCCAGGGCCGCCTCGACCTCGCCCAGTTCGACCCGATGGCCGCGGATCTTCACCTGGTGGTCGGCGCGGCCGAGGAACTCCAGCGTTCCGTCCGGCCAGTAGCGGCCCAGGTCGCCGGTGCGATACCAGCGGCCGCCGTCGTGGCGGACGAAACGCTGGGCGGTGCGGCGTTCGTCGCCGTGGTAGCCGAGCGCGACGCCCGCCCCGCCGATCCACAGCTCACCCGGCACCCAGTCGGGGCGGTCCGCGCCGGCCGGGTCGGCGACCCGGTAGCGCTGGCCGCGCAGCGGGAAGCCGTACGGGACCGACGTCCACTCCGGGGGCACCTCGGTCACCTCGAACGCGTTCGACCAGATGGCCGCCTCGGTGGCGCCGCCGAGGGCGATCAGCCGGCAGCCGGAGGTCACCGCGTCGAGGCGCCGCCGCAGGTCCAGCCCGACCCAGTCGCCGGAGACCAGGGCCAGACGCAGCGGCAGCGGCGGCCGGTCGCCCGACATGGTGAGCAGCATGTCCAGCAGCGCCGGGGCCGAGTTCCAGACCGTGACCCGGTGGGTGTCGGCCAGGCGCAGCCAGGCGGCCGGGTCGGCGCGCTCGTCCTCGGCGGTGAGCACCACGGTCCCGCCGGCCGCGAGGGCGCCGAACAGGTCGTAGACGGACAGGTCGAAGTCGAGGGCGCTGACCGCCAGCACCCGGTCGCCGGGGCCGACGCCGAAGCGCGTGCTGATGTCGTCGACAGTGTTCCAGGCGGCGCCGTGCGCGGTCACCACACCCTTGGGCTCGCCGGTGGAGCCGGAGGTGAAGATGACGTACGCGGGCTGGTCGGGCGTGACGGTGACCGGTTCGGCGAGCTCGGCGGCGGCCAGCGCCCGCGCCATCGGCAGTGCGGTCACGCCGTCGGGCACCGCCGACGCGGTGAGCGCGACCCGGATCCCGGCGCCCCGATGGATCCGCTCCCGGCGCAGCTCGGGCTGGTCGGCGGCGACCGGGACGTACGCGGCACCGGCGTGCAGGACGCCGAGCACCGCGGCGACCTGGTCCGGTCCCCGGGGCAGCGACACGGCCACGTTGTCGCCGGGCCGCACGCCGGTGGCGACGAGCGCACCGGCGACGCGGCGGGCCCGCCGGGCGAGTTCGCCGTAGCTCAGCGACTCACCGTCGCCCCAGGCCAGTGCGGTACGGCCGGGGTCGTCGCGGGCGACGGCGGCGAACCCGGCGTGCAGCAGCCGGTCGGTGACCGGTGCGCCGGTGTCGTTGACCCGGGCCCGCACCTGCGCCTGCCCGGCCGGCAGCGGCACCGGCGCGGGCCGGTCCCAGCCGGCGGTGGCGAGGTGGCGCAGCAACCCGCGGTACGCGTCGAACATCGCGTCGAGCACGCCCGGCGCGAACAGCTCCTCGACCGCGTCCCAGTTGAACAGCAGCCCGCCCTCGTGCTCGGTGACCTGGTGGTCGAGCCACACCTGCGGGGTCTGGGACAGGCCGGTGACGTACCGGCCGAACGGTGTGGTCAGGCCGAACGGGCGATCGGTGGCGGCGCTGACGCCGATGGTGCTGGTGAACACCACAGGCATGGCGACCTCCGCCGAGCCGGTGTGCCGGGCCAGTTCCTGCAGGACCGCGATGCCGGAGAAGGAGCTGTGCTCGATGTCGGCCCAGACGCGGCCCTGGAGCCGGCGGACGGCGGCGGCGAAGCTCTCCCCCGGTTCGGGCGTGTTCGCGACCAGCAGCAGCGAGGTGAAGTCACCGACGATGCGGGAGATGTCGGGGTGGGTGGCGAGCCGGTCGAACAGCGTGAGGTTCAGCGTGAAGTCCGGCGTGGCGCTCCACCTCCCGAGGACGGCCGCGAACGCGGCGGCGACCACGGTGGACGGGGTCACGCCGTGCTCGGCGGCCCGCGCGACCAGGCGCGACCACGCCTGGTCGTTCAGGCGTCCCTCCCGCCGGGTGAAGCGGGGACGGTCGATCTGGCGGGGATCGCGGGCCAGCGGGAGCCGCGGGCCGGGCGGCAGGTGCGGCAGCCGTTCGACCCAGTAGCGCCGGGCGGCCTCGCGGCGCTGCGGATCGGGGTCCCCGGCCACCACGCAGTCCCGGAAGGTGATCCCCAGTTCGGGCAGTGCGGCCGCCGGGTCGGCGTACAGCTCGGCCAGATCGGCCAGCACGATCATGATGCTGAGCGCGTCGAGGACCAGGAAGTCGAGGCTGAGGCCGATGCGGGTGCGATCCGCCGAGCGGACCGCGCGGACCGCGAACATCGGCCAGGCGGCCGGGTCGTGCACCAGGTGGGCGAGGTCGTCGCGCATCCGCTCGACCGCGACCGGGTACGCGTCACCGCCGGCGTCGGTGACCGTGATCCGGTAGCGCGGCACCTCGGGCAGCACCCGCTGCCGGGCGTCGTCGTCGAAGACGGCGCGCAGCATGTCGTGCCGGGCGACGACCCGGTTGAACGCCTCCTCGAACCGCTCCAGGTCGACCTGCTCGCCCTCGAACTCCCAGTACCAGTGCGAGCCGACGCCGCCGAGGGTGAACTCGGGACGCCGGCCCAGCCAGTAGGCGCGCTGGACCTCGGTGGCGTCGAACGGGTCGTACCGTCGCTCGGGGTGGGCCTCGACCGGCACGGCAGTGGCGGGCGCGGCCGGGGCGACCGGCGCGGACGCCTCGCCGAGCCGGTCCACGAACGCCCGGAGCGTCGGCGCGGCGAACAGCGTGGACAGGCGCGCGCCCGGGAATCCGGCCGCCCGCACGGCGGTGACCAGGCGGGTGGCGAGCAGGCTGTTGCCGCCGAGGGCGAAGAAGCTGTCGTCGGGGCCGACGGCAGGCCGGCCGAGCAGGTCGGCCCAGACGGCCGCGACGGCGAGTTCGGCCGGGCCGGTCAGCCGGCCCGCCGCCTCGGGTGCGGGCCGGGCGTCGTCGCTGAACCGGGCGGCGAGCGCGGTCCGGTCGATCTTCGCGTTCGCGGTGAGCGGCAGCGCGTCCAGCACGCCGACGCGGTACGGCACCATGTACGGCGGCAGCCGCTCCCCGGCGTACGCCCGCAGCGTCTGCGCGTCGACCGGCCCGCCGGCCGCCGGGGTCACCGCGGCGACCAGCCGCGGCCCGGCCTCGCCGGGTACGGTCAGCGCGACCGCGCGGGCCACGCCCGGGTGCTCGCGCAGCGCCGCCTCCACGTCGCCGAGGTCGAGCCGGTGTCCCAGGATCTTCACCTGGCCGTCGAGGCGGCCGAGGAACTCCAGGCGCCCGTCGGGGTGGAAGCGGGCCAGGTCACCGGTGCGGTACCAGCGCTGCCCGTCCCGCTCGACGAACCGCGCGGCGGTGCGTTCCGGGTCGCCCCGGTAGCCCGGCCCGACGCCGACGCCGCCGAGCCACAGCTCGCCGGGCACGAGGTCGGGCCGGTCCCGGCCGAGCCCGTCGGCCACGCGGGTGAGCTGGTTACGCAGCGGTGCGCCGTACGGCACCGACCGCCAGTGCGCCGGCACCTCGGTCACCTCGTGCCAGGTGGAGTGGATGCCGACCTCGGTGGCGCCGCCGAGCGCGACCAGGCGGGCGCCGGGCGCCCGCGCGGTGAGCCGGTCGTACAGGTCGAGCCCCACCCAGTCGCCGCCGACGAGGGCCAGCCGCAACGGCAGGTCACCGGCCTGCTCCGCCGCCTCGCCCTCGGCCGCCACGAGCAGCATGTCCAGCAGCGCCGGTACCGACGTCCACACCGTGACGCGGTGGCGGCGGACCAGGTCGAGCCAGTGCTCGGCGTCGCGGCGGGCGGTGTCGTCGACGCAGACCAGCGCGCCGCCGGCGGTGAGGAACGCGAAGATGTCGTACACCGACCAGTCGTGGTCCAGCGCGGACAGCGCGAGCCCCCGGTCGTCCGGGCCGATGCCCCACCTGTCGCCGATGTCCTCGATGGTGTTCATCGCCGCCCGGTGCGTCATCTCCACGCACTTCGGGCCGCCCGTCGAGCCGGACGTGTGGATGACGTACGCCAGGTCGTCGGGCCCGGCCGGCCGGAGTTCGGCGAGCGGTGGCGCGTCGGTCGCCTCCTCGACGGCGAGCACCGGCAGTCCGTGGCTCCAGATCGGCTGGTCCCGGGTGGCCGTGTCGGTGAGCACGATCCGCACCCCGGCGGCCCGGTGGATCGCGACGCGGCGCACCGGTGGCAGGTCGACGCCGACCGGGGCGAAGACGCCGCCGGCGCACAGCACGCCGAGCACCGCCTCGATCTGCGCCGGTCCCTTCGGCAGGGTCACCGCGACGGTGTCGCCCGGATCCAGTCCGGCGGCGACGAGCCGGCCGGCGATCCGCCGGGCCCGCTCGGCGAGTTCGCCGTAGCGCACGACGGCCCCGGCGGCGAGCAGCGCGATCCGGTCCGGCTCGGCGGCGGCGTGCGCCAGGAACCCCTCGGTGAGGGTGGTCCGCCGCTGCGGGCCGGCGGTGTCGTTCAGCGCCGCCCGGCGGCGGGCGGCCGCCTGCGGCAGCAGGCTCGGCACCGGCTCGGTCCAGGCCCCCGCGTCGGTGACGATCCGGTCGAGCAGCCACAGATACGCGGCGAACATGTCGTCGAGCACGTCGGCGGGGATCAGGCCGTCGACGGCGTCCCAGTTGAGCAGCAGCCCGCCGTCGTCCTCGGTGACCTGGTGGTCCAGCCAGACCTGCGGGGCCTGGGAGATGTTCCAGCCGGCGTCGCCGAAGCAGTCGCGTACCTTGCGGCTGAACAGCTCGCCGAGGCCGAGCGCGCTGGTGAACACCACCGGCGCGAGCGCCTGCGCGCCGCGTTCGGCGGAGAGCGCACGCAGCACCTCCAGGCCGGAGAAGTCGCTGTGCAGGGCGTCGGCGCGGACGCGGTCCTGCAGCCGGCGGCAGGCGTCGAGGAACGTGCCCTCCCCGGTGTGCACGGCCACGATCAGCAGGTTGGTGAAGTCGCCGACCAGGTGCGCCACGTCCGGGTGCAGCGGATCCCGGTCGAACAGCGGCACGTTGAGCAGGAAGTCGGGCTCGGCGCTCCACGCGGACAGCACCTCGGTGAAGGCGGCGGCGAACACCATCGACGACGTGACGCCGTGCGTCCGGGCCCGCGCGTCGAGGCGTTCGCGCCAGGCCGCGTCGAGGCGGTGGAAGCGCCGGACCACGCGGTGGACCGCCAGGCGCTCGGGCGCGGTCGCCAGCGGCACCTGCGGCGCGGCCGGCATCTCCGGCAGGCGTTCGCGCCAGTACGCGACGGCCGCCTCCCGTCCCCGGGCCGGTGCGGCGCGGCGCTCGGCGAGGTACCGGCGGTAGCTGTAGCGGATCGGCGGCAGCGCGGCGTCCGGGTCGGCGTACAGCTCGGCCAGGTCGTTGAGGATGATCCGGAAGCTCAGCGCGTCCGCGACGATCATGTCGATGTTGAGGTGCAGCCGGCTGGCGCCGCCGGGCAGGACCGAGACGGCCAGGTCGAAGACCTCGCCCCGGGCGATGTCGAAGCGCCGGTGCGAGAGGCGGTCGCGGATCTCCGCCAGCCGCGCGGTGACCGCCGGTCCGTCGAGGTCGCGCAGGTCGTGGACGGTGGCGCCGGACCACGGCGAGGAGTCGGCGACCCGCTGCCGGCCGTCGTCGAGGATCGTCACGCGCAGCATGTCGTGGCGGGCGATGAGCGCCCGGGTGGCCGCGTCGAGCCGGGCGGTGTCGATCGCGGCGCCGTCGAACTCGGCGTAGAAGTGGGTGGCCACGCCGCCCAGCACGAGCTGTTCGTGCCGGCCGACCCAGTAGGCGTACTGCATCGGGGCGAGGTCGAACGGCTCTCCGGGGGCGTCCGCCGGGGCACCGGACGCGGCGGGAGCGGCGGTGGCGGGAGCGGGCGCCTGTCGTGCGGTGAGCAGGTCCATCCAGCCCGCGAGCGTCGGCCGTTCCATGAGTTCGGCGTACTTGACGTCCACTCCGGCCGCCCGCCACCGGCTGGCCAGCCGCATCACCTTCAGCGAGTCGAGGCCGCAGGCGATGAGGTCGCCGTCCGAGGCGTCGAGCGCGTCGGTGTCGCCGACCGCGGCGCCGATGTCGGCGCGGACGCGGTCGAGCGTCAGCTCGTGCTGCGTATCCATTTGTCCCCAATCCCACCGGTGGCGACGTCAGGCCGCCTCGTTCGCCCGCTGCCGGAGCTGGTCCGCGAACTCGAGCCACTCCTCGGCGATGCTGCGCGCGATGTCGGCGACCACGTACGTGCAGTGCGCCGGGATGGTGCCGATCAGCTCCGCGTAGCCTTGCGGCCCGGTGGCCTGGCTGTCGAGCCAGCGCAGCAGTGCACGGCCGGACTCGGTGAACCGGACGGACGGGTCGTGCCGCAGGTTCTGCAGGTTGACCGAGCGCTCCCGCATCGGTGGCCGGCGGCTCAGGCCGGCCCGGGCCGGGCGCGGCTCACCACCGCGCTGACGCAGCGGCAGCGGGTCGTCGCCGCGCTTCATCCGCTCGCGTACGTCCCGGGCGGTGGCCGGGGAGATGCCGGCGGTCTTGGCGATCTCGCGCAGCGACGCCTCCGGTTTGCGGCTGATCAGCTCGCTGGCGATGCGGCGGCCCTCGGCGCTGTTGACCGGGCGCAGCCGGCCGTCGCGGCCGAGCCGGGCGTGCACGTCGGGAGCCCCGATGTCCTGCCGGCGGATGCTCGCCACAGTCTTCGCCGCGAGCCCGGCCGCGGTCGCCACCGCCCGGTCGGACCAGTGCGGGTGCGACCGGAGGATCCGCTGGGCCGCCGCCTCGCGGTCGGCCAGCGACAGCGGCAGTCCGTGGGTGACGTTGGCCTGCACCGCGAGCACGAACGCCGCCTCGACGGTGCCGTCGAACAGGCGGGCGGCGATCTGCGTCTCGCCGCGCAGGACCGCGGCGCGCAGCCGGTGCATGCCGTCGATCACGCGCATGGTGCCGCGGTGGACCAGGATCGGCGGCAGTGGCGCGTCCGTCTCGGCCAGTGTCTGCGCGTGCAGGTCGTCCTCGCCGGCCAGCCGGGGCGAGTCGGCCGCGCGCAGGCAGGCGATCGGCAGCAGTTGCACCGGCCCGCCCTCGGTCGCCCTCGCCGGCTCCTCGTCGAGGTCCGCCACCACCGTCATGGCTGCTCCCTTGGTCACGCCGCCTCCAGGGGATGTCGTATCTAGCTTTTACGTCTCTCGTCGCGTCGCAAGAGCCGTGATACGCGAATCCTAATCAGACGGAGAAGCCGAGCACACGCCCCAGACGTGCCGGGATCGCGACAGGTCAGTGATCGCCGTCGCTGCACTATCTCGCTTTCAAGCGTCCCACCGGCGCTACGATCCCGTCGTGCGAGTGCGATACGACGCGACCGCGATCGCCGGACTGGACGACCCCTACCCCGCCTACGCGGCACTGCGGGAGGCCGGGCCGGTCGTGCCCGCCGGTCCCGGCGTGTGGGCGGTCACCGGGCACGCCGACGTCACCGCCCTGCTGGCCGACCCGCGCGTCGGCCACGAGTTCCCCGACGTCGTATACCAGGCCTCGGGCGAGCCCGACGCGGTCACCGGCTTCTTCCGGGCCACAGTGCTCAACCGGGACGCGCCCGTGCACACCGTGCTGCGCCGGGCGATGTCCCGGCTGCTCGCGCCCCGGGCCGTGGCCGGGCTGCGCGGCCGCGTCGACGAACTGGTCGGCGAGCTGTTCACCGCGATGGACGGGGACGCCGACCTGGTCACCGGGCTGGCCGCGCCGCTGCCGGTGACCGTCGCCGCCGAACTGCTCGGCATCCCCGTCGCCGACCGCGACCTGGTGCGCCCGTACGCGATGACGCTGGCCCGGGCCTTCGGCGCCGGCATTCGGGTGGAGGGCGACCGGGACGCCACCGCCGCCGCGGTGACCTGGCTGCGCGCCTACGTGCGGGAGCTGCTGGCCGAGCGCGAGCGCCGGGGTCGCGACGACGATCCGCTGGCCGGTCTGCTCGCCACCGCCGACCCGGGCGGCGCGATCACCGCCGAGGCGCTGGTGGACAACGTGATCTTCCTGTTCTTCGCCGGCTTCGACACGACCACCAACCTCATCGCCACCGGCTGCGCCGCCCTGTTGTCCCGCCCGGACGTGCTGGCCCGGTTGCGGGCCGAGCCGGAGCTGGTGCCGAGCGCGGTCGAGGAGTTCCTGCGCTTCGACGCGCCGATCCAGGCCACCGCCCGGCTGACCCGCGCCCCGATCGAGGTGTCCGGTCGGCGGATCAACGCCAACCGGCTGGTAGTGCTGCTGCTCGCCGCCGCCAACCGGGACGGCAGGCGGTTCGCCCGCCCGGACGAGCTGGACATCGCCCGTACCCCGAACCCGCACGTCTCCTTCAGCGCCGGCCCGCACTTCTGCCTCGGCGCCACGCTCGCCCGGCTGGAGGGGGCGGCGGTGTTCGACCGGATCGCCCGCGGCCTGGCCGGCTTCGAGCCGGCCGGCGTCCCGGTACGCCGCCGGCACATGAGCTTCCGGGGGTACGACCACCTGCCGGCACGTGTTCGACTGGGCGCCTTCCCCGGTTGAACACCGCTACCGGACCAGGCGCACCGGCAACGACTTGATCCCGTTCATGAAGTTCGAGGCCAGCCGCTGTGTCGGGCCGACGCGGCGAAGATGCGGCAGGTGCGGGTGCAGCGCCCGCAGCAGCGCCACCGCCTCGGCCCGGGCCAGGTGCGCGCCCAGGCAGAAGTGCGGGCCCACGCCGAAGGCCAGATGCGGGTTCGGGGCCCGGTCCAGCCGCAGGCGGTCCGCGTCGGCGAACACCGCCTCGTCCCGGTTGGCCGACGCGTAGTACAGGACCACCTTGTCACCGGCCCGGATCGGCTGGCCGTCCAGCTCGGTGTCGGCGGTGGCGGTCCGGCGGAACTGCATGATCGGCGTGACCCAGCGCAGCAGCTCCTCCACCGCCGCCGGCACCCGGTCCGGGTCGGCCAGCGCGTCGCGGACGGCCGGGTCGTCGGCGGCCAGCTCCAGCGCGCCGGAGACCAGGTGACGGGTGGTCTCGTTGCCGGCCACCACGAGCAGCAGCCACAGGCCGCACAGCTCCGGCTCGGTCAGCGGCCGGCCGTCCACCTCCGCCGTCGCCAGCACGCTCGTCAGGTCGTCGCCCGGGTCGCGGCGGCGCGCGGCGGCGGCGTCGGCCGCGTACCCGAACGCGTCGGTCATGGCCCGCTTGAACGTCCGGACGTCGCCACCGCCGAACTCCGGGTCGTCGAAGCCGACCAGGTGGTTGCTCCAGGTGAACATCAGGTGCCGGTCCTGCGGCGGCATGCCGAGCAGGTCGGCGAGGACCACCAGGGGCAGCTCGGCGGCCAGGTCGCGTACCGCGTCGACCTCACCCCGGCCGGCCGCCGAGGCGACGATCCGGGCGGCGTGCGCGTCGATGGAGTCCTGCAGCGCCCGGACCGTGCGCGGCGTGAACGCGGCGGTCAGCACCCGGCGCAGGCGGGTGTGCCCGGGCGGGTCCATGCCGGACAGCAGCTGGCGGGTGCGCTGCAGGTCGCCCCGGGTCTTCGGGTCGGCGAGGAACGGCCCGCGGGTGGCCGAGGAGAACAACGCCGGATCGCGGGAGGCCCGCACCACGCTGTCGTACCGGGTCACTGCCCAGTACCCGTCGCCGCGGTGCAGCACCTCGCCCACCGGTCCGTCGCCCGCGCGCCCGGAGCGGCGGCGCAGGGCCGGCTCCCGTACCCAGGCCACCGGCGCCTCGGCCCGCCGCCTGGCGAACTCCCGCCACGGCGGTCCGGACACGTACGTGGCCGGGTCGGCGAGCAGTTCCGGCGACGCGTCAGGGCTCACCGCCGCCGTCATCCGTGGACCTCCGCCAGGATGCCGCGCTCACGCAGCAGCGGCAGCACGCCCTCGCCGAACCAGTACGCCTCCTCCAGGTGCGGCTGGCCGGACAGCAGCAGATGCTCCACGCCCAGCCCGTGCAGCTCGGCGATCCGGTCGGCGACCTGCTCGTGGCTGCCGACCAGGGCCGCCCCGGCGCCCGGCCGGAGCAGGCCGTACCCGGCCCAGACGTTCGGGTACACCTCCAGCCGGCCCTCGGCGCCGGCGCTCATCCGGGCCATCCGGCGCTGTCCCTCGGACTCGCTGCGCCGGAACCGCTCCTGGGCGGCGGCCACCGTCTTCGGGTCCATCCCGGCGGTCAGCCGGTCCGCCTCGGCCCACGCCTGCTCCGGCGTGTCCCGGGTGATCACGTGGAAGCGGGTGCCGCAGGAGAGCTTGCCGCCGGCGCGTTCGCGTACCTCGCCGAGCAACGCGCCCAGCTCCGGCGGCGACTCCCCCCAGGCCAGATAGACGTCACCGTGGCGCAGCGCGGTGTCCTGCGCACCGGCCGACGAGCCGCCCACGAACACCGTCGGCGCGGTCCGCGGCGGGCGTGTCACCAGAGCAGCCCGGACCCGGTGGTGCGCCCCCTCGAAGTCCACCGGTTCGCCGGTCCACGCCCCGCGCAGGATGGTGAGGAACTCGTCGGCGCGCTCGTAGCGCCGGTCGTGGTCCAGCCAGTCGCCGTAGCGGCGCTGCTCGTCCGGGTCGCCGCCGACCACCACGTTGAGCATGAGCCGGTCCCCGGACAGGCGCTGGAACGTGGCCACCATCTGCGCCACCAGGGTCGGCGACATCAGCCCGGGCCGCAGCGCGATCATGAACCGGATCCGCTCGGTGCGCCCGGCCAGCGCGGCCGAGACCAGCCAGGGGTCCTCGCAGAACATCCCGACCGGGATCAGCATGCCCTCGAAGCCGAGCCGCTCCGCCGCGAGCGCGACCTGGGCGAGGTAGGCGAGGTCGGGCTCCCGGCGTACCGTGCGCCGCGCGCCGGCACCCCGCGGACGCCAGCCGATGTCCCGCCCGTCGCTGTGCGACGGCAGGAACCAGTGCAGGTGCAGTGTCATCCGATCGTCCCTTCACCGGGCCGGGCACACGTTACGACTCCGCACATACGAGAGTCGACAAAGGAGGCCGCCGAAACCTACGTTGCTGGGGTCACCGACGGGCCGGGTGGCACCGCCCGGGCGAGGAGGATCCGCGATGGCGCAGCTGCTGCACCCGATGGTGGCCGCCGCGCCGGACGCGGTCGCGCTCGACGACGGCTACGCCGCGCTGAGCTGGCGGGCCCTCGACGAGCGGGTGAACCGCTGGTGCGACCTGCTGCGCCGGGAGGGGCTGCGCCCGGGCGACCGGGTGGGCGTGCTCGCCGGCAACCGGCACGAGGTGTTCGAGCTGCTGCTCGCCTGTCTGCACGCCGGTCTGGTGATCGTGCCGATGAACTGGCACCTCACCGGCGCCGAGGTCGCGTATCTGCTCTCCGACTCCGGCTGCCGGGCGCTGATCACCGACACCGAGCGCCTCCCGGCGGCCCGGGACGCGTGGCAGCGCAACGACCGCCGCCCCGGACTGCGCGTCGTGCTCGGCGACGAGCCGGTGAACGGGTTCGCCGCCGCCGAGCCGCTGCTCGCGCACGCCGACGCCGCCGAGCCGCCGGAGGCGGGCAGCGGCGCCACCGGCCTCTACACCTCCGGCACCACCGGCGCGCCGAAGGCGGTGGTCAGCCGGCTGTTCCGCCAGGGCGAGCCACTCCCCCGGCTGCGCGGACGCCTGAACCGGCTCTGCACGGTGCTGGGCATGCCGGCGGACGGGGTGAACCTGCTGAGCGGCCCCTGGTACCACTCCGGCCAGCTGTTCTTCTCGCTGCTGCCGCTGATCCGCGGGTTCCGGCTGGTCACCCGGCCCCGGTTCGACCCGGCCGCGACGCTGCGGCTGATCGACGCCGAGGGCGTCACCATGACGCACCTGGTGCCGACCCAGTTCGTGCGGCTGCTGCGGCTGGACCCCGCGGTACGGGCCGCGTTCGGCGGCGCCACGCTGCGGCGCGTCTGGCACGGGGCGGCGCCCTGCCCGGTGGACGTGAAACGGCAGATGATCGCCTGGTGGGGCCCGGTGCTGAGCGAGTACTACGCGGCCACCGAGGCGGGTATTGCCACGATCATCCACGCCGAGGACTGGCTGGCGCACCCGGGCAGCGTCGGCCGGCCGCTGCCGCGCACCGAGATCGTGGTGGTCGGCGCCGACGACATGCCGCTGCCGGCCGGGCACGAGGGCCGGGTCTACCTGCGCCGCCCGGACGGCTTCGAGTATCGCGACGCACCGGAGAAGACCCGGGCCGCGCACCGCGCCGACGGCAGCTTCACCTACGGCGACCGCGGCTACCTGGACGCCGCCGGCTACCTCTACCTGACCGGCCGCGCCGACGACATGATCCTGTCCGGCGGGGTGAACGTGTACCCGGCCGAGGTCGAGGCCGTCCTGCTGCGCCACCCCGCGGTCCGCGACGCGGTCGTCTTCGGCGTGCCGGACGAGGAGTTCGGGCAGCAGGTCCGGGCCGTGGTCGAGGTGGACACCCACGCGCTCACCGACGACCTGACCACCGCGCTGGACCGGCACTGCCGCCGCGAACTGGCCGGGTTCAAGGTGCCGCGCTCCTACGAGTTGTCCACCGCGCTGCCCCGGGAGGACTCCGGGAAGGTGCGGCGGCAGGCGCTGCACCGCAGTTCGGCACACCGATCGCAGATACCAGACAGCTGGCGGTGAGATGGACAAGGCCGGTTTCTACCGCGAGGCACGTCACGACGTGGACGGGCCGCTGCACGGCGTACGGGTGCTGGAGATCAGCAAGGTGTGGGCCGGGCCGATGACCGGCGCGGTCCTGGCCGACCTGGGCTGCGAGGTGATCCGGATCGAGATGCCCGGCAACCGGGAGGGCCGGATGCCGCCGGACATCCCCGGCACCGGCCTGTCCTGGTTCCGGGAGACGGTGCACCGCAACAAGCGCAGCGTGTCGCTGGACCTGCGCCGGGAACCGGCCCGGGAGGCGTTCCTGCGGCTGGTGGTCACCGCCGACGTGGTGGTGGAGAACTACCGGCCGGGCACGCTCGACGGATGGGGCGTCGGCTACGCGCAGTGCCGGCGCGTCAATCCCGACATCGTCTTCGTCTCCATCTCCGGCTGGGGCCAGTACGGCCCGCGCGCCACCGACGCCGGCTTCGACCCGATCGCGCAGGCAGCGGCGGGCTGGATGGGCCTCAACGGCGAGCCGGACGGCACACCGATGAAGGCGCCGTCCTTCCTCGCCGACGATCTGGCCGGGCTGCACGGCGCGATCGGCGCGCTGGCCGCGCTGCGCCACCGCGACCGCACCGGCGAGGGCCAGCACGTCGACGTGTCACTGCTGGACGCGTTGCTCGCCAACAGCGGCGGCTACCTGACGCTCGGCGCGACCGGCGTGCCGCTGCGCCGCTGGGGCGACCAGGCCGACTTCGTCGTACCGGCCGGCACGTACCGCTGCCGGGACGGCTGGCTCTACCTGGCGGTCGCGCTCGACAAGCACTGGCGCTCGCTCGCCGCGGCGATGGACCGGCCGGAGCTGGCCCGGGCCCCGGGCTTCGCCACGAACGAGGAGCGCCGTGCCCGCCGCGACGAGGTCAACGCGCTGGTCGGCGCGTGGTGCGAGGCGCGGACCGTGGCCGGGGCGGCGGCCGGGCTCGCCGCCGCGGGCATCCCGGCCGAGCCGGTACGCGACTTCGCCGACGCCGCCGCCGACCCGCACGTCCGGGAACGCGACATGGTGCAGACCGTCCCGCTGTGCAACGGCACCACGGGCCCGCTGACCGGCCCGGCTGCCAAGTTCTCCCGGACACCGACCCGGGTGCGGCACGGCGCGCCGGCCGTCGGCGCGGACACCGAGGCGCTGCTCACCGAGGCCGGCGTCGACCGGGCGGAGCTCGCGCGGCTGCGCGCGTGCGGCGCCACCGACCGACAGGAGGCCCCGGCGTGTACCCGCCCCCACTGAGCCCCTTCGACAGCATCGAGATCGAACGCTCCGGTCACGGGGTGCGCATCCGCACCCGTACCGTCGTCGAGCCGGACGGCCCGTACCTGTCCGGTCACTTCCCCGGCCGGCCGATCCTGCCCGGGGTGTTCCTTGTCGACACGCTGCTGCGCGCCGTCTGCGCCGGAGTGGACGGCGCGCGCCTGACCGTGCTGCGCTCGGCCCGGTTCACCGCGCCCGTGCTGGCGCCGGGCGAGTTCACCATGCGCGTCGAGGTGACAGGTGACCCGGCGACCGGACCGCTCACCGCCCGCGCCCGCTGCCACCGGGGCGACGGGGAGCAGTGCGCCCGCCTGGAGGCGCAGTTCGACGCCGGGCGGTATCGGTGAGTGCGCCGGTCGGGCAGGAGGCGATCCGCGGGCTGCTGCCGCAACGGTTCCCGCTGCTGCTCGTGGACCGGGTGGTGGAGGTCCGGCCCGACGGGATCGTGGCCGAGAAGGCGGTCACCGCCGCCGAGTGGTGCTACGCGGGCCTGGACGAGACCACGTCTCCCGAGGCGTACGCGTATCCGGTGGCGCTGCTGCTGGAGTCGTTCGGCCAGGCCGCCGCGCTCGCCTGGTTCCTGCGCGCGGGCGTCGGCGTGCCGGGGCCGGGCAGCGGGCTGCTGCCGTTGTTCGTCGGCGTGCGTGAACTGCGGCTGTCCGGCGCCGCGTACCCGGGAGACGTGCTGCGCCACGACGTACGGCTGGACAAGGTCGTCGACGGCGCGGCCGTCGCGTCGGGCACCGTCACGGTCGGCGGGCGGACCACTGCGGTGATCGGTGAGCTGATCGCCGCCGTCCGGCCCGGCGCCGCGCTCGCGGAGCTGGGGTAGGCCGCGATGCCGGTGGAGATCGCGGCGAGCGCGGTGCGGACCTGCTTCGGCGACGGCGACGCCACGTTCGCCGCGCTGCTCGGCGGCCGGTGCGGGGTGGCGCCGCTGTCCGGCTACGACCCGGCCGCCGTGCACGTGCGGCACGGCTATCCGATCCCGGACGGCTCCGGCGGCGAGTTGTGGCCCGCCGCCGGCTGGCTGCGCGACTGCGTCCGGCGGGCGCTCGCCGACGCGGCGCTCGACCCGGCCCGGCACCGCGTCGCGGCGCTTGTCGGCACCGGGCTGCGCGAGCTGCGCGCGGTCGAGCGGGCGGTGGCCGACCGGGCGCCGTTCCGCGCGGGCGGGCTGCACTTCCGGTCCGCCGTCGCGGACGCCGGCGTGCCCGGCGCGGTCACCGTCGCGAACGCGTGCAGCGCGGGCGGGCACGTCCTCGCCCTCGCGCAGGACATGATCGAACTCGGTGAGGCCGACGCCGTCGTCGTCGCGGCCACCGACGCGATGACCGAGTCGATGCTCGCGATGATCGGCCGGGTCGCCGACGAGCCCGCCGACCGGGTACGCCCCTTCGACCGGGACCGGGCCGGCGTCCTGCTGGGCGAGGGGGCCGCCGCGCTCGTGGTGACCCGGGCCGGGCTGGCGCCACGCGTGCTGGCCCGGGTGGTCGCCACCGGACTGTCCTGCGACGCGTACCACGAGACCGCGCCGTCGGCCGAGGGTGTGCGCCGGGCGATGGACGACGCGTACGCCCGAGGTGCCCGGGAGCCGGCCGACGCAAGCCTGGTGGTGGCGCACGGCACGGGCACTGCACTCAACGACCCGACGGAGGCGGCGGCGCTCGTGGCGCTGGGCGGCCCCACCACCGTCACCGGCCTCAAGGGCGCGATCGGGCACACCTCCGGCACCGCCGCGCTGCACGGTCTCGACGTCGCCGTCCGCTGCCTGCGCGCCGGGGTGGTGCCACCGATCGCCGGGTTGCGCACGCCGCTGCCCGAGGCCGAGGGCCTCGACCTGGTCCGCGACCGTCCGGCCCGGACTCGGGCGACGCTGGCGCAGGTGAACGCGTTCGGCTTCGGCGGGGTCAACGCGGTGACGCTCGTCGAGGCCGCCCGATGACCGCCTCCGGGCCGGCGGCGGCACTCACCGCCTGGTACGCGTACCTGCCCGGGCCGGACGCGCCACCGGCGGAGCGGGCCCGGACCGTCCTCGGGCGCAAGGGACTGCTGTACAAGGAGACGGCGACCCGGCTGGCCCTGTGCGCGGTGCACCGGGCGCTCGGCCGCGCCGACGGCGACGGCACCCCGCCGGATCGGGTCGACCCGCACACGGCGGTGGTGGCCAGCAGCAACCTGGGCAACGTCGGCACCGTCGCCGGGATCGTCACCACCGCCCGCGCCGACGGCTGGCGGGCGGTGTCCCCGCTGTCCGCGCCGAACGCCTCCCCCAACGTGGTGGCCAGCTCGGTGGCGATCTGGTTCGGCTTCGGCGGCCCGAACCTGATGTGCTGCTCCGGCGCCACCTCCGGCCTGGACGCGCTCGCCGCCGGGCTGCGGCTGCTGGCGGCGGGCCGGGCCGGCCGGGTGGTGGTGGTCGGCGCCGAGCCGGACGACGACATCGCCGTCGCGCTGCACGCGACCCGCCCGGGCCGCCCGGGTCCGCTGCGTGCCGGCGCCGCCTGCCTGGTGCTGGAGCCGCTCGACCGGGTGCCCGCGCCGCACCTGGTGGTCGGTCCGGTGCGGACGGTGCCCGGTGACCCGCCGGACGGCCACGGCACCGGCGGCGGGGGCGGCCACTACGGCGCCGACGGCCTGGTCCCGGTCGCGCTGGCGGCGGACGCCCTGCGCGCGCCCGGCGGGCCGGCGGTCGTGGAGGTCCGCTGCGGCGACGACGAGGACGGGTTCCGCGCGGTCACGGTACGCGCCGCGCCGGACCCCGGGCCCGCGCCCCGATCCGACAGTCGAGAGGAGACCCGGTGACAGCGGTCCTGCCGGACGAGACCACCACCGTGGCGCTGCGCCCCCGCTTCGAGGGCGCCAACATCCGTACCTGGGTGGGGTTCAAACACTTCATGTACCTGGCCGAGGAGGCGGTGCTCGCCTGGTTCCGCGAGCGCGGCGCCGGGCCCTCGCGGCTGTACCACGAGCACGGCCTCGGCCTGGTGATCGCCGACGCCTCGGTGCAGTTACCGGCGGTGCTCGACGTGGACGACGAGGTGACCGCCGAGGCGCGGCACCGCGGCGGCGGCGAGTTCGCGGTACGGCTGACCGCGCGCGGCGTGCCGGTGCTGCGCGGCCGGGTCCGCGCGGCGCTGGTCCGGACCGGCCCGGCCGTCGACGTCGCGGTCCCCGGTGACGTGCCGGTCGTGGCCGAGGTCCGGGCGGACGCTCCCGCACCCGCCGGCGACGCGGCCGGTACGCCGTTCGAGTGGCGGTGGCGGGCACCGTACTTCTACTGCCAGTACTCGCAGCCGGTGCAGCACTCCGGCTACGTGCGCGCGGTCGAGGAGGTGGTGGACCGGTTCCTGGCGGCCCGCGGCATCTCGGTCGGCCGGATGCTCGACGTGCGCGGCTGGATCCCGGTCGTGTCCCGCGCGTCCGTGCGGGTCCTCGCCGCCGCACGGATGGAGGAGGAGATCGAGACCACGTTCACCGTCACCGACGTGCTGCGCGGGACCATGTTCGACGCCGACGTCCGCTTCGCCGTGCGGCGTGACGGCGAGCGCGTGCCGGTGGCCCACGCCCGCATCCTGCACGGGTACGCGATCAGCCGCGGCCCGGACGCGGGACGGCTGGCCGAGTTCGACGACGAGGTCGTCGCCGCGCTGCTCGGGAGGGCGTGATGGGGGCCCGGAGCGTCGCGGAGGAGCGGCTGCGCCGCAAGCAGCGCCTCGCGGCGGCGTTGCGGCTGTTCCACAGGTACGGCTTCGACGAGGGCGCCGGCGGTCACCTCACCGTCCGCGACCCGGGCGAGCCGCACCGGTTCTGGATCAACCCGTTCGGCCGTTCGTTCGGCCGGTTGCGGGTGAGCGACCTGCTGCTGGTGGACTCCGACGGCACCGTCGTGGACGGCGAGGGCACGATCAACCCGGCCGGCTACGCCATCCACAGCCGCATCCACGCGGTCCGCCCGGACGTCGTGGCGGCCGCGCACAGCCACAGCGTGTTCGGGCGCGCGTTCGCCACGCTGGGCCGGCTGCTCGACCCGCTGACCCAGGACGCGTGCGCGTTCTACGAGGACCACGGCCTGCACGACGGCTACTCCGGGGTGGTCCTCGACCGCGACGAGGCGGACCGGATCGCCACGGCGCTCGGCCCCGGCAAGGCGGTCATCCTGCGTAACCACGGCCTGCTGACCGTGGGCGGCAGCGTGGACGAGGCGGCCTGGTGGTTCTTCAGCATGGACCGCTGCTGCCGGATCCAGCTCGCGGCGGAGGCGGCCGGCACGCCGGTGCCGATCGCGCCCGCCGAGGCCCGTCTCACCCGGGCCACCATCGGCACGCCGGGGCTGGGCCGGCTGAACTTCCGCCCGATGTACGAGGACGTCGTGCACGCCGAGCCGGACCTGCTCGACTAGGGCTGGTCATCCGAGGGCGGCCGGACCAGGACGTGCGGCTGGGTGTACCCGGCCAGTCCCCAGTGTCCGTTCTCGACCCCGGGGCCGCTGTCCTTCCGCCCGCCGAACGGCAGGTCCGGCCGGACCCCGGCGGCGTGCGCGTTCACCGACACCTGGCCCACGTCCAGGCGGGCGGCCACCGCGGCGGCCCGGTCCGGGTCCGCCGACCAGACCGAGGCGGTCAGGCCGAACGGTGTCGCGTCGGCCCGGGTGAGCGCCTCCTCGACGTCGTCGAACGCCAGCACCGGCAGCACCGGCCCGAACTGCTCCTCGGTGACGACCCGGTCGGTGTCGGACACCCCGGACAGGACGGTGGGCGGATGGAAGTGACCGGGCCCGCCGGCGGCTCGACCACCGGCGGCCACCGTCGCGCCGCCGGCGACGGCCGCGCGGACGAGCCCTGCCACGTACTCCCGCTGGGCCCGGGTGGTCACCGGGCCGAGCCGGACACCGGGGTCGGCGCCGGGGCCCATCGGGACGGTGGCGGCGCGGTCGGCGAGCGCCTCGACGAGCGCGTCGTGCACCGGCCGGGCCACGTACACCCGCTTGACCGCCATGCACATCTGGCCGCTGTTGGTGAAGGCCGCCCAGAACAGGTCATCGGCGATCCGCGCCGGGTCGGCGTCGTTGAGCACCACCGCGGCGTCGTTGCCGCCGAGTTCGAGCGTGACCCGCCGGAGCCGGGCGGCGGCCTCCGCCGCTACTCGCCGGCCGGTCGCTGTCGACCCGGTGAAGGTGATCTTCCTGGGTACGGGGTGGGCGCACAGCCGCGCCCCGAGCGGGTCCGGCCCGGTCACCACGTTCAGGACGCCGGGTGGGAGCAGGTCCCGCAGCAGTTCGCCGAGGGCGAGCGTGGCGAGCGGGGTGTGCGGGGAGGGCTTCAGCACCACGGTGTTGCCCGCCCGCAACGCCGGTGCGATCTTCCAGGCGGCGAGCGCGAGCGGATAGTTCCACGGGGTGACGGCGGCGACGACGCCGAGGGGCCGCGCGGTGACGATCGCGGTGTCGCGTCGCCCGTCGACGATCTGTGGTCCGGTCTCGATGCCCGCGAAGTAGTGCAGCCACGCGGCGGCGGCGCGTACCTCGGTGGTCGCCTCGGCCAGCGGCTTGCCCTGCTCGGCGGTGACCAGCGCGGCGAGGTCGGCGACGGCGCCGAGGACCGCCCGGGCCGCGGCGCGCAGCACGCCGCGCCGCGCCTCGTCGTCGTGAGCCCACTGCGGGTACGCGGCGGTCGCCGCGGCCATCGCCCGGTCGAGCAGTTCGGGCGGGCAGGCCGGGGCGGTGGCGAACACCGCGCCGGTGGCCGGGTCGACGACGTCGAAGGTTCCGGCGCCGGCGGCCGGGCGGCCGTCGACGGTCATCGTCAGCGCCACGGCTGCCCCTCCGTCGCTGGTGCCTGCGGCTGGCAGCGTATCCGCGGGTGTGCGGGGTGGGCAGCGTGCACGTTGTCCCGCCGCGGCGCTCCGCGGATGATGAGAGTCGGATCGGTCCGTGCGCTCCCCGTCCGTCGAGCGTCGGGGCCGTCGCGCGGAAACCCGCTCCCGGCGCTCGTCCGGCGCTTAGCGTGGGACGAGGGGCGGCCTGCCGGAGGCGCCGGTGAGCGGAGGGAGAACGCGGTGACGGAGCCGGAGGAGGAGCAGGAGAAGACCCGCAAGACCGATCGGGTGCTGTTCTCGCCCGACGGCGACCCGCACCACACGCTCGCCGAGGCGCCCCAGCCGGACGAACACCTGCCGCCCACGGTCACCCGCGACGGCCACACGGACGTGCTCGACGACGAGCGGTGAGCACCGCCCCGCCCGGCCCTCCGGCCGGGCGGGACGTGCCGCGGTCAGACCGGCGGGATGCCGGAGCGGCCGATGTCCGACATGTCGTCGCCGATCTCGGTGCGGGTGCCGGCCACCGGCCCGGCGCCGGCCTCGGTGCGGTCCTCGACGCAGGCGTCGCCCAGACCGTGCATGAGCTCCCCCACCACGGCGAGCGCCGAGCCCTTGTCCGGGCAGGGCGCCCCGGTGGCGAGCAGCTGACCGTCGCCACCGACGACGGTGAACCCCACACTGCCGTCGGCCTCGCTCTCGATGACGAACTTCACAGTGCTTCTCCCGCCCCGCTCAGCTCACGCCGTGCGTCTGCAACCACAGCTCCAGCAGGCCCAGTTGCCACAGCTTGTTGCTGCCGGCGGCGGCCTGGGCCCGGTCCGGCTCGGCCAGCAGCTCGTCGACGTACGCCCGGCGGAACAGCCCGCGCCGGCGCGCCTCGGGCGCACCCAGCGCCTCGACCACCAACTCTCGCACGGGACCGTCGACGTTGCGCAGCGCCGGCACCGGGAAGTAACCCTTGGGCCGGTCGATGACCTCGGCCGGCAGCACCTCGCGGGCCACCTCCTTGAGCACGCCCTTGCCGCCCTGGGCCAGCTTGTGCTCAGGCGGGCACGCCGCGGCGAGCGTGACCAGGTCCTGGTCGAGGAAGGGCGTACGCACCTCCAGCCCCCACGCCATGCTCATGCTGTCCACCCGCTTGACCGGGTCGTCGGGCAGCATCAGGTGGGTGTCCAGGCGCAGCACGGCGTCCACGGCGGTCTGCGCGCCCGGCGCGGCCAGGTCGGCGGCGACCAGCTCGCCGCTGGCGTCACCGTCGCAGGCGTACGCCGGTTCGACCACCTCGGTCAGCTCGGCGTGGTCGCGGTCGAAGAACGCGGCGGTGAACCCGGCCGTCGCGTCGTCGCGGGCCGCGTCGGCCAGCCGGTGGTGGTAGCCGTAGCCGGCGAACACCTCGTCGGCGCCCTGGCCGGACTGCGCCACCTTCACGTGCCGGGCGACCTGCTCGGAGAGCAGGTAGAACGCCACCACGTCGTGGCTGCCCATCGGTTCGGTCATGGCCGCCACGGTGGCGCGCACGGCCGGGCCGAGGTCGCCGTCGGCGAGCCGGATGCGGTGGTGGTCGGTGCCGAACGCGCGGGCCACCAGGTCGGAGTAGTGGAACTCGTCGCCGCTCTCGTCGCCGCGGCTGTCGAACCCGATGCTGAACGTCTGGAGGTGGTGCTGTCCGGCGCCGTCCAGCAGCGCCACGATCATGCTGGAGTCCAGGCCACCGGAGAGCAGCACCCCGACCGGCACGTCCGCGACCAGCCGGCGGCGTACGGCGGTGCGCAGCGCGTCCCCGACGGCGGCCCGCCAGTCGGCGGCGTCCATGCCCTCGTGGGCCGGGTCGCGCCGGTACTCGGGCCGCCAGTAGACGCGCTCGCGGCTGCGCCCGTCGGCCTCGACCACCCGGACGGTGGCCGGGGGCAGCTTGCGGATGCCGCGCAGGATCGTGCGCGGCGCCGGCACGATCGAGTGCCAGGACAGGTAGTGGTGCAGCGCGACCGGGTCGATGCCGGTGTCGACGTTCCCGCCGGCCAGCAGCGCCGGCAGCGTGGAGGCGAACCGGAGCCGGCCGGGCGACTCGGCGAGGTAGAGCGGCTTGATGCCGAGCCGGTCGCGGGCCAGCACGAGGCATCGCCGCCGCCGGTCCACCAGCGCCACCGCGAACATGCCGACCAGGCGGTCGACGAATCGCTCCCCCCACTGCGCGTACGCCACCAGGATCACCTCGGTGTCGCTGGTGCTGTGAAAGGTGTGCCCGGCCGCGCGCAGTTCGTCGCGCAGCTCCGGGTAGTTGTAGACGCAGCCGTTGAAGACCAGGGCCAGGCCGAGGTCGTCGCGGACCATCGGCTGGGCGCCGGCCTCGGACAGGTCGATCACTGTCAGCCGGCGGTGCCCGAGGGTGATCCAGCCGTCACTCCACGCGCCCTCGCCGTCCGGCCCGCGGGAGCGCATGGCGGCGGTCATCCGGGTCACCGCGGCCGCGTCGGGGGTGGCCCCGTCGAGTCTGGCCTCACCGCTGATCCCGCACATCTCAGCGTCCGCCGGTCAGTCGAGCAGCACCCACCACGCCAACCTCCCGCCACGTCGTCTCCCGGGCGGTCCGCCGGGTACGGCGACTACCCGGCCTGTGGCGAAGGAAACCCTGATGGGCGGTTGGCGAGCCGGGCACGGCGAGCCGTCGTACGGTGGCGGTACGGGCCATGTCCCCGGGCGGTCCGGCCACGGGACGTGGCCAGGATCAACGACGCCTGCCAGGAGGACGTGTGTTCGCCAATTCCGAGGAACTCCTGCGATACCTCACCGACGAGGACGTGAAGTTCGTCGACGTACGTTTCTGTGACCTGCCCGGCGTGATGCAGCACTTCAACCTGCCGGTCGAGTCGTTCGACGACAGCGTCTTCACCGACGGTCTCGCCTTCGACGGCTCGTCGATCCGCGGTTTCCAGTCGATCCACGAGTCGGACATGCTCCTGCTGCCGGACGTGGCGACCGCGTTCGTGGACCCGTTCCGCACGCAGAAGACCGTCGCGTTGAACTTCTTCGTCCACGACCCGTTCACCCGGGAGGCGTACTCCCGCGACCCGCGCAACGTGGCGAAGAAGGCGGAGGCGTACCTGGCGGCGAGCGGCATCGCCGACACCGCGTACTTCGGCGCCGAGGCGGAGTTCTACATCTTCGACTCGATCCGCCACGAGACCTCGGCGCACCAGTCGTTCTACTACATCGACTCGATCGAGGGCGCCTGGAACACCGGGCGGGTCGAGGAGGGCGGCAACCGCGGCTACAAGACCGCCTACAAGGGCGGCTACTTCCCGGTGCCGCCTGTCGACCACTACGCCGACCTGCGCGACAGCATGGTCCGCCGGATGGTGGACGCCGGTTTCACAGTGGAGCGTTCGCACCACGAGGTGGGCACCGGCGGGCAGTCCGAGATCAACTACAAGTTCTCGACGCTGCTGCACTCCGCCGACGAGCTTCAGCTCTTCAAGTACCTGATCAAGAACGAGGCGTGGGCGCACGGCAAGACCGCGACGTTCATGCCCAAGCCGGTGTTCGGTGACAACGGCTCCGGCATGCACACCCACCAGAGCCTCTGGCGCGGCGGCGAACCGCTGTTCTACGACGAGACCGGCTACGCCGGCCTGTCCGACACCGCCCGCTGGTACATCGGCGGCCTGCTGCACCACGCCCCGTCGCTGCTGGCCTTCACCAACCCGACGGTGAACTCCTACCGTCGTCTGGTGCCGGGCTTCGAGGCGCCGGTCAACCTGGTCTACTCGCAGCGCAACCGCTCCGCCTGCACCCGCATCCCGGTCACCGGCAGCAACCCCAAGGCCAAGCGCGTCGAGTTCCGGGTGCCGGACCCGTCCAGCAACCCCTACCTGGCCTTCTCGGCCATGCTCATGGCCGGTCTCGACGGCATCAAGAACAAGATCGAGCCGCCGGCGCCGATCGACAAGGACCTGTACGACCTGCCGCCGGAGGAGTGGGGCGACGTCAAGCAGGTACCCGGCTCGCTGCCTGAGGCACTGGCGGCGCTGGAGACCGACCACGACTACCTGCTCGACGGCGACGTCTTCACCGCCGACCTGATCTCCACCTGGGTCGACTGGAAGAACGCCAACGAGGTCGACCCGGTCCGGCTGCGGCCCACTCCGCACGAGTTCGCGCTCTACTTCGACTGCTGAGACCGATCACGGCGCTGACCCGGATCAACAGAAGCACTGCACGACCTCGCGGACGGCGGTCATGCTCGGCTCACAGCGGGCATGGCCGCCGCTCCGATGCGCTGACGGTCGCTGTCCGGTCAGTCGAAGTCGTTGCCGGTGAGGACCCAGGCGATGCCCTGCGCCGGGTCTTCCATCGCCAGGTGCAGGTACCAGATCTCGTCGTCGGGCTCCTGCCAGACGACGCAGTGCAGGCGTTCGACAAACGCGCTGACGCTGCCCGCCCCTGCGGCAGGGGTCACGTCAGCCATGACGGCGAGTGCCTTCCAGAGAGCCGTCCGTCCGAGCGCCTGTCCGGTCCGACGCGCGTAAGGCCCTTCACCGGTGGCCAGGTGCACCAGGCTGGGGTAGACATCGGCGAAGGGAACCTGTGATCCCTGGCGGCCCCGCAGGCCCTGCCACCGCTGGCCCCTGGGCATCCTGGCCTGGTCGGTGGCCACCACCGAGGCCGCCTCCCATGCGGTTCCGTGGAACGCGTACGCCTGGGTAGCCGGTGACAAGCGGCCGAGGAGTGCCACCGCGGCGTGCTGTGCCGGCCGTACGGTGGTCACGGGTAGCGGCTTCGGGTCGGCCAACTGGCTCGGACAGGCCCAGATGGTGCATCCCGAACTGCCGGACCGGTCGTACTCGGGGATGTCCAAGGTGCTGTACCAGTTGGCGGCTTCCCACGGCAGAAGGCACAGCGGGGCATCGAGCAGCTGTGGATCGAGGTCGGCGGCCGCACGGAGATCCTCGCCGTGCAGCACGCGAGTGTGGGCTGTCAGATGCCGCGTGCGTGGGTCGGCCAGATGGGGGGTCAGTTCTCGCCACGTGTGGTTTTGGGCTACCACCTCCCACAGGGGCCCCGGGGAGCCCTTGTCATCGCCGGGAAACAGTTCGGCTGCGGCGGCGGCGATCCCGGCCGGCGCTTCCAATGCCACGACGTGCGCCGTCTCCCGCCGCTGGTCGACCGGCCCCGCCTCGACTGTGGCAGCGAACCTCAGCAGGTCGTGCCAGCGTCCAGCGTCGGCAAGCAGGTCGAGGTCGCCGTAGGAGACACCAGGTGAGGTCACCTCGTCATTCTGCCGCTCTGCGTGCCGCCACCCGCGGGGGCGGTGGTCGGCGGAAACGGCCTCGGGCCGGCCCCCGCCCTCGTACCGTCGGGACATGACTCCGCCTCACGTCCTGACCCTCGGGGTGGAAGAGGAGTTCCTGCTGCTGGACCCGGCCACCGGCGAGAGCATGCCGGTCGCCGACCGGGTACGCGGCGCGCTCTCCGGCACCGCCCGCGAGCAGAGCCGGCAGGAGTTCCGGCACAGCATGGTCGAGATGGTGACGCCGGTCAGCCCCGATCTCGGAGAGCTGCGGGAGCACCTGGTCACGCTGCGCCGGGCGGCCGCGCGGGCGGCCGACGCGGCCGGGGCGCAGCTGGTCGCCGTCGGCGCCACCCCGGTCTGCGAGGCCCACCGCACGGTGCCCGACGAGCAGCGCTACCACGACATGTCCCGCCGGTTCGGCCCGGTGGCCCACGACCCGGCGGTCTGCGGCTGCCACGTCCACGTCGGCGTCCCGGACCGGGAACTCGCCGTGCAGGTCTGCAACCACCTGCGCCAGTGGCTGCCGGTGGTGCAGGCGCTCACCACCAACTCGCCGCTGCACGACGGGCGGGACACCGGCCACGCGAGCTGGCGCTCGATGCAGCTGGAACGGTGGCCGAGCATCGGACCGACACCGCACTTCGACTCCGCCGCCGACTACGACGCCACGGTGGCGGACCTGATCACCGCCGGGATCATGCTCGACGCCGCGATGGTCTACTGGTACGCCCGCCCGTCCGCGTCGTACCCGACGGTGGAGGTCCGGGTCGGCGACGTGTGTCCCACCGTCGACGACACGGTGCTGGTCGCCGGGCTGGTCCGGGCGCTCGTGGCCACCCTGATCGACGACGTCCGCGCCGGCGTACCCGCACCCCGCATCCGGGACTGCCTGGTCGCCGCCGCGCACTGGCGGGCCGCCCACGACGGCGTCGACGGCGAGCTGGTCGACCTGCGCACCGGGCGGCCCCGGCCCGCCTGGGACCTCGTCGACGACCTGTTCGTCACCGTCACGCCCGCGCTGACCCGCCACGGCGACCTAGACCTGGTCCGGCGCGAGCTGGACCGGGTGCGCCGGGACGGCACCGGCGCCACCCGGCAGCGTCAGGTCATGGCTGACACCGGCGGCGACATCCGCGTGGTGCTCGCGCACCTGGCCGCGCAGACCGTCTCGACGTGAGTCGATGACCTCCCCGGACCGGACCGGCGACCGGTCAGCGCAGCCCGGCGAACAGGTCGTCCTCCGGCGTCGGCGCGCCGGTGGTGTCCCGTACCCGCACGAACGTCTCCATGCCCATCAGCTCGGTGAACCGCTCCTGCCCGAGGCGCAGGAAGAAGATGTTCTCCGCCTGGCTGGCGTGCGCGGCGAGCGAGGCGAACTTCTGCCCGCCGTAGCCGCTGGTGTCGACCCAGGTGGTGATCTCGTCGTCCGGCAGGCCCAGCGCCGGCATCTCGTCGGTCGCCTCCGGCTCGGGGAACTCCACCCCGATCTCCCGCATGACGGTGCCGAACTGCCGGAACGCACTGCGCGGCACGGTGGTCCAGTAGACCTTGGCCGGGATGCCGGTCTGCTCGACGGCGGCCATGGTGATCCGGTGGGCCTGGATGTGGTCCGGGTGGCCGTAGAAGCCGTTCTCGTCGTAGGTGACGACGACGTCGGGGCGGTAGCGCCGGATCAGCTCGGCCAGCCGGCCGGCCGCCTCGGCCACCGGCGTGTTCCAGAACGCGCCGGGCGCGTCGTTCGTCGCCCAGCCCATCATCCCGGAGTCGCCGTAGTCGAGGGTCTCCAGGTGGGTGACCTTCAGCGCCTCGCAGCTCGCGGCCAGCTCGGCGCGGCGCATCTCGACGACGGCCTGCGGGTCGTGGCCGGGGTCGTCCGGCTTGATCCCGCCGGGACCGTCGCCGCACCCCCCGTCGGTGCACGTCACGAGCACCGTGGTGACGCCCTCGGCCGCGTAGCGCGCCAGGATGCCGCCGGTGCTCGTCGCCTCGTCGTCGGGGTGCGCGTGCACCGCCATCAGGGTCAGGGATCGATCGGTCACCCCGTCACCATACGAGCATCGGCCGACGAACTAGCATTGCCCGGTCCGCAGACGGCGACGGAAGCGAGGCGCGATGGGTTGGCTCCAGCGGTTGCTCGGTGGCGGACGGGTCGAACTGGACCCCACACGTCAGCAGGAGCTGCTGCGGGACGTCCGGCAGTCCTACGGGGCGCACGCCCGCCTCCGGTTCCCGGAGCAGGTGGACGCGATCACCCGGCTGCTGTCCGATGACGACGGTCTCGTGGTGGCCGCCGGGATCGTCTGCGAGGCCGCCGATCAGGCCCACGCCGACCTGCAGGGCCAGGCGCACGAGGTGTTCCGGCGTACCGGCCGGCGGCTGCTGGTGCACCGCCGCAACTACCGGCCCCTGTGGAAGGAGGCCGGGCCCGCGCTGCGCTGGCCGCTCGGCGCGCTGCCCAGCGGGCTGCACCCGTACGCGCAGGTGGCAGGCGCCGTGGCGGCGGTCGGCGGGCGGGCCGACCGGCTGGACAAGGTGACCGATCCGCAGCCGTTCGTGACGCGCCTGTTCGAGGTGCTCGACCTGACCACGGCCGGCTGGGAGTTCGGCCGGGTGCGTGTGGACACCGACAGCGCGTCGCTGGTGGAACGGCTGATGGGCACCGGCGCGCGGGTGCTCGCGACGATGGACGACCCGCCCCGGCTGCCGCCGGCGGTGCGGGAGATGATGCGCCGCAACCACCGCATCGCCGTGTACGACCCGGCCGGTCCCCGGGTGGTCGGCGAGTTCAATCTGGGCGCGCGGCTGCGCGAGACGCTGTTGGCCTGACCGGCGGCACGCCCCGCCCCGGCCGGGTGGCCGCGGCGGGGCGCGTCAGCGGTCAGGTGGTCGTGCAGGTGAGGTTCGTCGGCGGGTTGTTGGTGCCGCCGGCCGTGCCGATGAAGCCGAACGTGGTGGAGCCGCCGGCCGGCAGGGATCCGTTGTAGTCGACGTTGCGCACCGTGACGTTCGCGCCGTTCTGGGTGTGCGTGCCGCTCCAGATCTGGTTGATCACCTGACCGTTCGGGAACGTCCAGGACACCGTCCAGCCGCGGATCGCGGTGGTGCCGGCGGTCACCGTCACCTCGGCCTGGAAGCCGCCGGACCAGGAGCCGGTGATCGCGTACGTGGCACGCGCGCCGGACGGCGCCGGCGAGCCGGTGGTCGGGGTCGGGGTCGGGGTCGGAGTCGGGGTCGGTGACGGCGTGGACGTCGGCGTCACCGTCGGCGAGGGGGTCACGCCGGGCCGGGCCGCCCGGTAGGTGTGGCCGGCGCGGACGCTGAGCGCGACGACGTCGGACTCCGGCCGGGTGGTGGCGGGCGTGCTGCCGTCGGTGACGTCGGTGAGGGTGAAGCTGCCGGTGAACAGCCGGGACCGCAGTCGCAGCGTGCCGTCGCGGTCGGCGCGGACGCTGATCTCGTCGGCCTGGCTGTTGCTCCAGGCCAGCGCCACCGTGTAGCCGCCCCGGCCGCGCAGCCCCGCGACCTGCCCGGCGGGCCAGGCGCTGGGCAGCGCGGGCAGCAGGTGCAGCTCGCCGGTGTGGCTGTGCAGCAACATCTCGGCGATGCCCGAGGTGGCGCCGAAGTTCCCGTCGATCTGGAACGGCGGGTGCAGGTCGAACATGTTCGGCGCGAGCCGGTCGGTGCGGACCAGGTCGCGCAGGAGCTTGTGGGCGCGGGCGCCGTCCTCCAGCCGGGCCCAGAAATTGATCTTCCAGGCGAGGGACCAGCCGGTCCCGTCGTCGCCGCGCAGCTCCAGTGTCTTGCGGGCGGCCTCGTACAGCGCCGGCGTGCCCCGCCTGGTGATCTGGTTGCTGGGATGCAGCCCGTACAGGTGGGAGACGTGCCGGTGGGTGCGTTCGGTCTCCACCCAGTCGGCGAGCCACTCCTGCACGTTGCCCCGGGAGCCGACGCGGCTCGGCGGCAGCCGGTCCTTGGCCGTACGCACCTGGGACCGGAACGTGGTGTCGACGCCGAGCACCTCGCTGGCCCGGGCCGCGGCGTCGAACAGGTCGCGCAGGATCTGGTTGTCCATCGTCGGGCCGGCGCAGACGCTGGCGTTGGCGTGGTGGGCCAGCTCCGGCGAGTTCGACGGGTTCGTCACCAGGTAGCCGAGCGTCGGGTGGGCGACCAGGGTGTCGAGGAAGAACTGGGCGGCGCCCTTGAGGGCCGGGTAGTTGGCCTGCAGGAATCCGCTGTCGCCGGTGAACAGGTAGTGGTCCCAGATGAGCGTGCTCAGCCAGGCCCCGCCGGTCTGCCACATGCCCCAGAACGCGCCGTCCACGACGGATGCGCCCCGCCAGGCGTCGGTGTTGTGGTGGGTGACCCAGCCACCGGCGCCGTACTGCGCCTGGGCGACCCGCGCGCCGGTCACGGTGAGGTCCTTGACCATGTCGAAGACCGGCAGGAAGCATTCGGACAGGTTCGTGGTGTCGGCCGGCCAGTAGTTCATCGGCAGGTTGGCGTTCACCGTGTACTTCGAGTCCCAGGACGGCGTCAGCGAGTCGTTCCAGATGCCCTGGAGGTTCGCCGGCTGGGTGCCCGGCCGCGACGAGGAGATCAGCAGGTACCGCCCGAACTGGAACAGCAGCGCGGCGAACTGCGGGTCGTTCGTGCTCGCGTGCTGCGCGATCCGTACGTCGGTGGGCTGGTCGGCGGCGGCGGTACGGCCCAGGTCGATCGTGACCCGGTTGAACAGCGCCTGGTAGTCGGTGCGGTGGCGGGAACGGAGCTGGTCGACGGAGACGCTCCGGGCGGCGTTCAGCCGGTTGCTGGCGATGCCCTGGTAGTCGCCGTTGACGGTGCGGTAGTTGACGTAGCTGGTGCCGATCGAGATCAGGACCGTCACGCTGGTGGCGCCGGACACCCGCAGCGTGCCGCCGGAGCTGCTGACCGTGCCGCCGGTGACGGCGGCGTTGGCCAGCGCGAGGAACCGCACCGAGCCGTTCACTCCCTCCATCGAGCCGGAGATGCCGTCGAGCGCGACTGTCGCGCCGTCCGGGCTGGACACGGTGGTCCGCTGCGGGCTGTCGAACGCGGCGGAGAACGTGATCGCGTTCGCCCGGTCGGCGGTCAGCCGGAGCACTATGACCTGGTCGGGCGCGCTGGCGAACACTTCCCGCTGGTGCCGCACACCATTGAGCACGTACGTGGTGGTGACGGTGGCGGTGGTCAGGTCGAGCGTCCGGTTGTACTGGGTCGCCCCGCTCGCCGACCCGAAGGAGAGCCGGAGGTCGCCGACGGTCTGGTAGGCGAGCTGCCCACCCGGGCTGCCCATCATGGTCTGGTTGATCAGGTCCTGGGCCGAGGTCCACTGGTCGGCGAAGACGCGACGCCGGATCTCGGCCAGGTTGGCCGCGCCCCTGGTGTTCGCCGAGTCGTACGGGCCGCCGGCCCAGACGGTGTCCTCGTTGAGCTGGAGCCGCTCGGTGTCGACGTTGCCGAACACCATCGCGCCGAGCCGTCCGTTGCCGATCGGCAGGGCGCGCAGCCAGTCGGTGCCGGCCGGTTCGTCGTACCAGAGGGCAAGGTCGTTCGCGGCCAGCACCTGTGGTGGCGCCGCCGAGCCGGCGCGCGCGGCGGCGCTCCAGGCGGCCGGCACCAGCGCGGCACCGGCGCCCGCCGCCGTGGCCTTGATGATGTTTCGTCGTGTCACTTCGGACATGGTTGCTCCCAACCGCGCAGATCAGCGGGCGGGGCCCGAGTGCACGCCGATGCTGTTATCGCTAACAGACATCGCTCGCGCACCCGGACGCCGCATTCCTGCCACTACGCGCCCAGGGCTCCCGACCGGGCGACACATCAGCCAACATGGACTCTCATGGATGAAGTGACACTGCGTCAAGGGGTGTTACCGCTAACAGATCCGATCCGTGGCGCACTCGCCGGGCCGAACGGGGCGCGGGGACGGCCGGCCGGCCCACCCGGGCCACGTGCACGATCCGCTCCGGCGCCACGTCCAGCAGCGCGCCGAGCGCGTCCCGGGTGGCTGCGACGTCGACGAGCTGACTGAGCGGGTGCGCGGCCAGCCCGGCCGTGTGCAACGTCAGCCACATCCGCATCAGCACGCGTCCGAACTCGACCTGCCCGGCCGCGTCCAGACCGGGCGGCGCGACGAGCGCCAGCACCCCGCCGCCCTGCGCCAGCGGATCACCGCCCGCGGCGGCGAGCAGCCGGGGCAGCCCCAGCGGGCGCAACGCCGGGTACGCCGCCAGCGCCGCCCGCAGCCCGGTGGCCGTGGCCCGGCCCAGCCCGAGGCACCTGTCACTGAGCCCGTCGGTCCGGTAGCGCGGGCCCGACCGGTCCAGGCGCAGCCAGCGGCGCAGCTCCGCGACCACCGCCGGGTCGGCGTACACGTGCCGGTCGGCAGTGCGCAGCAGCGCGCGCAGCCGCCCGGCCGCCGGCACCGCGCGGACCGCGCCACCGGCCCGGCGGGCAACCGCGTCCACGGCCGCGACCACGTCGGCGTCCGGGCCGCCGGTGAACCGGCCCCGGTGGGTACGCCGATCCCACACGTCGGCGGTGCGGAACGGCGTCCGGTACGGCTGCCGCGCCGGACGCAGCCGCCCCACCCGCCGGTCGGACTCGTCGTGGTCGGCGGCCCAGTCCAGCCGCAGCCCCGCGTCGGCGGCGACGATCAGGCAGGTCTCCACGAACGCGCCCAGCGACAGCCGCAGGTCCCGGCCGGTCGGGTCGCCCGCGGGCAGGGCGTCGGCCGGATCCCAGCCGACGGTGATCGCCCAGCGCTCGTAGCGCAGCCGCCACGGCTGGGTGTTGTGTGCGCTCGGCGCCCGCCAGCACAGCGGCTCCAGCGCGTGGAACGCGGCGAGGTCCATGGTCACCGCTCCCTGGCATAGAACGTGTAGCCGTGCAGCGGGCGTCCGCCGAGGTGCCGGTACTGGGCCGCGGACGCCGGGTTGTCCCGCCCGACGTACGTGCTGCGCAGCGCCGTGTAGCCGCCGGCGTGCAGGTTGCGGTGCAGGTGCTCCGACAGCAGCCGCTGGTAGCCGCGCCCCTGGAACTCCGGCACCACACCCTTGACGATCAGCACCGCCTCCCGCCGGTACCGGCGCCGGGTCGCCAGCAGCCGCAGCTGGTTGACCGGGTTCAGGTCGCCGCGCACCGCGACCAGGAAGTCGCTGATGTCCGGCACGCAGAGCACGAACGCCACCGGGCGCCCGTCGCGGGTCAGGTAGAGCAGCAGGGACTCGTCCAGCAGGTACGCCAGGCCGTCGGTCTGCCGCCGCAGCTGGGCCGCCGCGATCGGCGTGTAGTAGCCGAGCTGGGCGAAGGAGTCGTTGAGCATCCCCCGCAGCAGGTCGAGCTGCTCGTCGAGCCGCCGGGTGCTCCCCCGGTGCAGCTCCAGCAGCACGCCGTCGGGCTGCACGCCGAGCGCGGGCGGCGGCCCGGCCGGCGGCGGCACCGGGCAGATCCAGGTGTCGGAGACGAACCGCCCGGTGAACCCGTTCTCCTCGTACGCCTCCGGGTAGTGCGGCGGGTTCCACGCGCTGTCCACGAAACCCCGGTCGGCGTACCCGGAGGTGATCACGCCACCGGCCTGGTTGGGCAGCAGCGCCACCGGCCCGAACAGCAGGTCCCGGCCGGGTGTGGCGTGCGTGGTGATCGCGTCGAACAGCGGCCCGGCGGCGGACGCGGTGAACTCGGTGAGCCCGAACAGCTGGCACCGGCGGCCCAGCTTCGCGTCGAGGTCCGCGTCGGTGTGCAGCGTGGTCCGCCCGGCCACGGCGCCGGTGGTGTCACGCAGCACGTACATCGGCACGCCGTCGCGCCACCAGCGGCGGATCTGCTGCCGGGGCGTCGGCACGTACCGGGGCTCGTCCGCGTACAGCCGGTCGGTGAGGGTGAGGAAGTCGCGCAGGCCGCGCCGGCCGGTGACGCGCTCGAACCGGTGGCCGGTCACCGGCGCACCGCCGGTCCGGTCGTCTCCGCGCCCAGCGGCGTGAACCGCTCGATGTGGCCCATCGCGCCGTCCTCGGCCCGCCACGCGCCGTTTGAGTAGCCGTCCGGGGAGGCGGTGTAGAGCCGGATGAACCCGGCGGTGGCGTTGCGGTTGCCGTCGGTCAGCCACATCATCAGCCTGCGGTGGTGCCGGGTGCGGGCGAAGCGCAGCAGCGCGTCCCGGTCGGTGAAGAACGCGATGGTGCCGAGCGTCAGCGGGAACTGCCAGTAGACGGTGTGCCAGCAGTAGCCGGACATCCGGCGCATGTCGCGCACCATCCGGATCCAGTCGGGGGCCAGGCGCAGCAGCACCAGCGGGTTCGCGTACCGGGTGCCGCCGATGAACATGGCGCCGGCGCGGGCCTGCGCCGGGGCGCGGGAGAAGTCACGGGTACGCATCGTTCACCTCACCAGGTAGACGTTCTTGATCTTCTGCATGCCGGCGAACGGGCCGCCGTCCGGTTCGTGCAGCTCCACCCGCAGGTCACCGGCGGTCGGGTCCTCCACCAGGGACTGCGCGAAGTCCCGCGACACCGAGGTGAGGTGCGCGCGTACCCCGTCGCGGCACGCGTCGGCGAGCGCCGCGCGGGCCGCGCTGTCCAGCGGGCGGCGCAGCTCGACGTGGATCACCGGCCGGGTCTCCAGCGCCGCGTCCTCGTGCAGGGTGAGGCAGAACCTGTTGATCTCGGCGGCGTACGGGTTGCCGGTGTAGAGGCCGTACTCGACGTCCTGCGGGTAGAGGTTCGCGCCCAGGTAGGACACGGTGGAGTCGCTGCGGCCGAACAGCAGCAGCAACGGCAGCGTCATCCGCTCCTCGGCGACCGCGGTACGGAACTCGGCGCGGCGTACCGGGTCGGCGTGGGCCAGCTCGACGATCCGCCGGTACGGCACCAGCAGCGCCTCGTCGCCCACGTTGTAGCGCAGCCGGGGCTGGAGCACGTGCGGGCTCGTCACGGTGCAGAGCAGTTCCCGCCGCTCGTTCGTCTCCAGGTAGGTGGCGAACGGGTTGTACTGGAACACCATCGGCAGCCGCTGCTCCCCCGCGCCGAGCAGTTCCGCGCGCAGTCCCGCGTCGGTACGCAGCCGTCGCCGCAGCCACACCGTGAACCGGGTCTCCGCACCGATGCCGATGGTCAGGTCCGACGCCCCGTACGCCGACCGCACCCGCACGAACCGCTGTTCCAGGTAGTCGCGCAGCGCCTCGGTCATGCCCTCGCCGCCGCAGCTGGCGAAGATCCGGTACCGCGACCACGGAAAGTCCTCGGCGTCGAGCCGGTCCCGCAGGTGCTTGAGGAACGGCGGGTACGCGGTCACCAGGTAGTCGTGGCCGGGACCGAACTCGCGCAGCGTGTCGACGATCTTCCCGAGGTCGGGGCCGGTGTTCTTCACGGTGGCGATCCGGGCCATCGCCGCGCCCGTGGTGGTGCCGGTCGCCCAGGCGCCCATCGAGTACGCGTTGATGACGAACGGACGGCGCATCGGGAACGCCAGTCCGGTGTAGCCGGCGATGTCCCGGTGCACCCCCCGCAGCTCCCGCTCGCCGCGCGGCCAGTTGAACGGCCGCCCGGACGATCCGGCCGACTCGTCGACCACCACGCCCCGCTCCGGCATCCGCCCGTTCCGGCACCGGGCCGAGGCGTCGTACGCCATGACGTACCCGCGCTTGTCGGTCTCCGGGAAGTCCCGCAGCCGGCGGCGCAGGCCGCCCGGGCGGGCCCGCAGGAACGCCTGGTAGGCGGGCACCCGCCGGGCCGCCCGCACGCAGGTCGACCGCGCGTTCGCGGCGGCGAGGCGGTCGAGGACCGGGTGGTGGCGCCGGGCCAGCCAGCGCCAGCCGGCGGGGTGGTGGGCGACGAGCCGGGCCAGCGCGGCGACCGCGCGGCCGGCGGGGGCCAGCGCGGCCTCGGCGGGCAACGGCGTGTCGACGGTACGTGCAGCGGCGTGTCGGTGCAGCGTCTCGGCCATGAGAAGCATCCTGTCGACGCCGCGACGCGGACACATGAGCGACGGGACGGTACTGCGCTGAGTACCCGTACCCAGCCGGCCGACCGCCGTGAGCGGACGCAGGAATCATGAAAAGACGGACTTAAGGGGCAATGACCTGGCACCTTTACCGCTGTGAGCGTCGAGGCCTTCCGGCTCCGACCAGCCACAACGGGGGAAGAGGAAGATGGTTCACAAGGGATGGTGGCGACCTGCGTCGGCGCTGGCGGTGCTCGCCGTGCTGGCGTCGTCGTCGACGTTCGCGGTGGTGGTCTCGCCCCCGCCCGCCTCGGCCACCGTTCCCGGCCAGCCAGGAGTGCCCCAGCCCGGCACTCCCATCTTCACCGAGGACTTCTCCAACGAGAGCGCGGTCGACGCGCCGATCCGCATCGGTTCCTACACCGGATCACCCGGTTCGGTGTACGTGCCGGGGCCGGGAGGCAGCGGCGCGCGTGACCGCGACCGGGGTGAACAACACCACCTGCTCGGACGCCACGGTGACCGCGGCAGCCGGCGCGACCTCCGTGGTCTTCGACGGCGACATCGGCCTGGGCGTCGCGTCCTGCACCGTCTCCGTCGAGGTGACCGCGGACGTGGTCGGCTCGTACACGAACACCGGATGCGCCGGGCCGGACGGCACGCCGATCCCCGGCTGTGAGAGCAACTTCCCGACGATCCTCGGGATCAACCCGCCCGGCTCCGCCACGCTCCAGGTCATCCCCACCGTCGACCTGGCCGTGACGAAGACGGCGAGCCCGAACCCGTACGTGCCGGGCGCACCGCTGACGTACACCGTCACGGTCACCAACGGCGGGCCGTCCGACGCCGTCGGCGCCACCGTCACCGATCCCCTGCCGGCGCCCGGGTTCACCTGGACCTGCGCGGCGTCCACCGGCAGCACGTGCACCGCCTCCGGCACCGGGGACATCAGCGACACCGTGACCGTGCTCGCGGGCGGGACGCTCACGTACACGGTCAGCGGGACCGTGCCGTCGAGCACCACCGGCGACCTCACGAACACCGCGACGGTCACCCCACCCGACGGGGTCTCCGACCCCGGCTGCACGCCCACCTGCACCGCGACGGTGGTGACCCCGGCGGCACCCGCCGTCGACCTGGCCGTCACCAAGACGGCAACCCCTGACCCGTACGTGCCGGGGGCGTCGCTGACGTACACGGTCACCGTCACCAACGGCGGGCCGTCCGACGCCGTCGGCGCCACAGTCACGGACACGCTCCCGCTGCCCGGCTTCACCTGGACCTGCGCGGCGTCCACCGGCAGCACGTGCACCGCCTCCGGCAGCGGGGAACTCGCCGACACCGTCACCGTGCTCGCCGGCGGCACGCTCACCTACACGATCAGCGGGACCGTACCCGCAGGCACCACCGGCGACCTCACCAACACCACCACCGTGACCCCGCCCGAGGGTGTCTCCGATCCCGGCTGCACGCCGAACTGCACGGCGACGGTCGTGACCCCGGGTCGGCCGAACGTCGACCTGGCGGTGACCAAGGCGGCGGCACCCAGCCCGTACGTGCCGGGTACTCCCCTGACCTACACGGTCACCGTCACCAACGGCGGCCCGTCCGACGCCGTCGGCACCACGGTCACCGATACCCTGCCGCTGCCCGGCTTCACCTGGACGTGTGCGGCGTCCACCGGCAGCACCTGCACCACCTCCGGCACCGGCAACATCGCCGACACGGTGACCGTCCTCGCGGGCGGCACGCTCACCTACACGATCACCGGAACCGTGCCCGCCGACACCACCGGAGACCTCACGAACACCACCACAGTCACACCACCCGAAGGCGCCACCGACCCGGGCTGCACCCCGAGCTGCTCGGCCACAGTCGTCGTCGCCGGGCCGGTGCAGCCCACCCCGACACCGCCGACACCGGAACCGCCCACACCGAAGCCACCCAAGCCGGGGCCGCCCAAGCCGATCCCACCGTTGCCGGTGACCGGCAGTGGCATGGTCACCATCACCTCGATCGGGCTCGCCGCCGTGACCCTCGGCGTGCTCCTGGTCGCCGGTCTGGTCCTGACCCGGCGCTCGCGCCGACACCCCTGACCACCACCTGCGGTCATTACCGTCAGTCACCATCGCGACACATGCCTAGCCCGGCGCCCGGAGCCGGGTGGAGACTCCGCCGCATGGAGAACGTGGAGCGTGAGCGCACGAACGAGCGCTTCGAGAAGGTGGCCGAGGAGACCTCGGAGACCGTGACCCACGCGGCCACGGTGCTGGAGGAGGAACTCGCGGCGGGGCTGGCCGGCGCCCGGCGGCTCGAGGAGAAGCTGACCGAGAGCCGGCGCGTGGACCCGGAGGCGTTCGACGAACTCGTCGCCCGGGTCCGCACCGACGGGCACGCCCTGATCGACACCGTGGTCGGGCAACTGAAGATGGCCGACGACCAGCGCGGCGAGGTGATCCGGCGGTACACGTCGGACGCGCACGACGCGCTGGACACCGTACTCAATCTGGCGCGGCTGGCGCCCGAGGTGGCAAACGGCCTCGCGGACCGGCTGGCGTCGCCGGCCCCGAAGCGGCCGACGGACCGGTAGCCGCGCGATGGCGCCGCCCACCGGGGTGGCCGGCGGGCACGTGGAACGGATGCTGGAGCGCTATCGCGGGCTCGCCCTCGGCGCGCTGCTCGACGACGTGCCCGACGGCGGCCCGCGCTACCTCTACGACCTGGTCGCGGAGTATCCGCGCCGGTGGGGCAAGGGGCTGCGCGCCGCGCTGTGCCTGGCCACGTGCCGGGCGTTCGGCGGCGGCGACGCGGTGGGCCTCAACGCCGCAGTGACGGTGGAGCTGTTCCACAACGCCTTCCTCATCCACGACGACATCCAGGATTCCAGCGAGCAGCGACGCGGCGGGCGGACGCTGCACGCCGAGTACGGCGTGGGCGTGGCGCTGAACGTCGGCAACATGACGAACCTGCTGGCGTTGCGGCGGCTGGCGGCGAACCGGGCGGCCCTCGGCTCCGGGATCGCCTGGCGGCTGTTCACCGAGACCGAGCTGATGATGCGCCACTCGCTGGAGGGGCAGGCCATCGAGATCGGCTGGATCCGCGACAACGTGTGCGACCTCGACGCCGACGACTACTACCGGATGTGCCTGAAGAAGACGTCCTGGTACACGTGCATCTACCCGTGCCGCACCGGCGTCCTCGTGGCGACCGGCCGGGAGAACGCCGTCGACGTGCTCGACCGCTACGGCTGGTATCTGGGCGCGGCGTTCCAGATCCAGGACGACGCGCTCAACCTCACCGGCGACTACGCCCGGTACGGCAAGGAGATCGCCGGTGACCTGTGGGAGGGCAAACGCACGCTGATCCTGATCGACTTCATGCGGCGGTGCACACCGGAGGAACGCGAACGGCTCGTGCGGCTGCTGAGCCGTACCCGCGCGGAGCGCACCGACGCCGAGGTGCGCTGGCTGCACGGGCGACTGCTCGCGTACGACTGTGTGGAGTCGGCGCGGCGCAGCGCCCGGGACCTCGCGCTGGCCGCCCGCCGCGAGGGTGAGCGGGCGCTCGGCGCCGCCGCCGACAGCGAGGACGGCCGTTTCCTGCTGGAGCTGACCGACTACGTGGTGGAACGCGCGCGTTAGGCGCCCAGGATCGCGCGCAGCCAGGTGAGCTGTTCGCGCTGGTGTGCCGCCTCGCCGCCCTCGTGGTCGTTGAACTCGTACACCCGCACGTCCTTGTCGCCGCCGTAGCGGTGGTAGGCGGCGAAGCAGGTCGACGGCGGGCAGACCTGGTCCCGCAGCGCGATCGAGAACAGCGCCGGCGCTGTCGCGCGCGGCGCGAGCACGGCGGCGTCCAGGTAGGACAGCGTGCGGAACACCCGGTCGGCGCGGTCGCGGTGCAGCGCGAGGTACTCGACGACCTCGGCGTACGGGCTGTCCGGGCCGGCGACGCGCACGCCCCGGCGGATGTCGCAGAGGAACGGCACGTCCGGCATGACCGCCACGACGTCCGGGCACAGCGCTGCGGCGGCCAGGGCCAGGCCGCCGCCCTGGCTGAAGCCGGTCACCGCTACCCGGGCGGGGTCGACGGCCGGGTGCCGCCGGGCCGCCTCGGCGAAGCGCACCGCGTCGGTGATCAGCCGCCGGTAGTAGTGCTCGGCCGGGTCGTCGACGCCCCGGGTGAGGAAGCCGGGCACGGTGCCGGCCGGGTAGGGGTGCGGGTCGGGCGTGCCGCCGGTGGCGGCGCTCCAGCCTTGGCCCCGGCTGTCCATGATCAGGTGCGCGAACCCCGCCGCGGCCCAGAACAGCTTCTCGTGCGCCAGGCCGCGGCCCCGGCCGTAGCCGAGGTACTCGACCACGCAGGGCAGCGGCCCGTCGGCACCGGCCGGCAGGTGCAGCCATCCGCGTACCGGCTCACCGCCGAAACCGGGGATCGTGGCGGCGTACGTCCGGATCTGGGTCAGCCCGGTGTCGACCGGCTCGTAGACCGCACGCTCCGGGTCGCCGCCGCCGCCGAGCGTGCGCGCCCAGAACGCGTCCAGGTCCGCCGGCACGTGAAGCTCCGGCCGGTACGCCAGACAGCCGGCCAGGTCGAGGTCGGTCAGCGGCACGACGCGGCCTCCCGCACGGCCGAGGCGAACCAGCCGGTGATCGTGCTCGGGTGGGTGATGGCGGTGCCCACCACGACCGTCCACGCGCCCGCCCGCAGCGCCTGCGCGGCCTGCTCCGGGGTGTGGATGCGTCCCTCGGCGACCACCGGGACCTCGACCGCGGCGGCGAGCCGGGCGACCAGGTCCAGGTCCGGCCCGTCGCCCTTCCTGGTGTACGCGGTGTACCCGGAGAGAGTGGTGCCGACCAGGTCGGCGCCGGCGGCGGCAGCAGCGATGCCCTCGTCCAACGTGGAGCAGTCGGCCATCACGAGCGCGCCGGTGCGCTCGTGCACGGCGGCGATCGTCTCGGCGAGCGTACGGCCGTCGGGCCGGGGCCGGGACGTGCCGTCGAGCGCGACGACGTGCGCCCCGGCGTCGGCGACGGCGAGCGCGTGTTCGAGGGTCGGGGTGATGAAGACGTCGTCGTCGCCGTCCTTCCAGAGCCCGATCAGCGGCAGGTCCACCGCCGCGCGGATCGCCGCGATGTCCGCCAGCCCCTGGGCGCGGATACCGGCGGCGCCGCCGCGGGCGGTGGCGAGCGCGACCCGGCGCATGGTGTCCGGGTCGCGCATCGGCTCACCCGGGTACGCCTGGCAGGAGACCACCAGGCGGTCACGGAGCTGGTCGACGAGCGTGTTCATGAGACCTTCCAGGCGAGCGAGGCGGCGCCGAGCAGTGGCGCGTCGGGGCCGAGGGTGGAGGCGAGGACCGGCACTGCGGCCAGGGCGGGCAGTGTCTCGGCGGGCACCGCGTCGCGCAGCGCCCGCCACCACGGCTCGCCGAGGCCGGTGACGCCGCCGCCGATCACCACGGCGGCGGGGTCGAGCACGTTGACCAGGCCGCCGACGGCGGAGCCGACAGCCGCGCCGCCGAGCCGGACGACATCCCGGGCCGTCTCGTCGCCGTCCGCGGCGAGCGCGGCGACGGCCCGCAGGTCGGCCACCGCCCGGCCGGTACGCCGGACGTACTCGGCGGTGAGCGCGGGCCCGGCGGCGATCGCCTCCAGGTGCCCGCGCCCGCCGCAGGTGCAGGCGAGCGTTCCGGCGTACGCCGACGGCTGGTGCCCGGCGTGCCCGGCCGCGCTGTGCGCACCGGTGAGCACGGTGTCGCCGAGGACGAACGACGCGCCGACGCCGGTGCCCACGGCGACGTAGAGCACCGTGTCGTAGCCGGCCGCGACGCCGTGACGCGCCTCGCCCAGCGCGTGGGCGTGCACGTCGTTGATCACGGTGACCGGTACGCCCAGGCGCCGGCTCAGGTCGCCGCGCAGGTCCGTGCCGGTCCACCCGGTCAGCACGTCGGTGGCGGACAGCACCAGGCCGGAGCCGCTGTCGATGACTCCGGCGCTACCGACGCCGAGCGCCCGTACGACGCCCGGCGCGTCCGCCCGCAGCTTCTCCACCAGGCCGGCCGCGGTGTCGAGCACCGCGGCAGCACCGGAGCGACCAGGTGTCGGCGCGGTGCGCCGGCCCACGACCTCTCCGGCGGCGGTGACCAGGGCGGCGGTGGTCTTGGTGCCGCCGATGTCGAGCGCGGCGACCAGACCGGTGGTGCTCACGTCGGGCATGGTCAGAGCAGCCCGGCCAGTTCCAGCTGGGTACGCACGCGGCCCGTCTCGGCCGCGTCCAGCGGCCGCAGCGGCAGCGACACCGCGTTGCCGGCGATGACGCCGAGCAGGGACAGTGCGGTCTTGAACGCGCCGACGCCCCGGGTGGCGCCCGCCGAGGTGGCCGGGTCGGCCGCGTCGACGATGCGGAACAGCCGGGTCAGGCGGTCCTGCTCCCGGCGGGCGGCGGTCCAGTCGCCCGCCACGCAGGCGCGGTGCAGCCGCACGTACCCGGCCGGGTCCACGTTGCCCAGTCCGGGCACCGAGCCGGAGCCACCGGCGAGCATCATCGCGTCGACCACCACCTCGTGGCCGGTGAGCAGGCTGAAGTCGCGCTCCGGCGCGTGCTCGGCGACGGCCAGCGCGAGCTGGCGGAACGCGACGTCGTCGCCGCTGGAGTCCTTGACGCCCGCCAGCACGCCGTCGGCGGCGAGCCGGGTCAGCAGGTCGACGGAGAGCTTGCTGTGCACGCAGACCGGGATGTCGTACGCCAGCAGCGGAAGCTCGACCGCCGCGGCGACGGCCCGGAAGTGCCGCTCGATCTCGTGCGGGCCGACGATGGCGTAGAACGGCGCGGTCACGACCAGGCCGTCCGCGCCCAGCCGGGTGGACGCCTCGGCGCGCTCCACGACCCGGCGGGTGGTGGGTTCGATACAGCCGGCGATGACCGGCACGGCGCCGCCGGCGGTCTTCACGATGGTCTCCAGGGCCAGGTCCCGCTGCCGGTCGGTGAGGAAGACCGTCTCGCCGGAGCTGCCGAGGGCGAAGATGCCGTCGACGCCGGCGTCGAGCAGCCACTCGACCAGCCGTTCCAGCGAGTGGACGTCGACCTCGCCCTCATCGGTCAGGGGGGTCACGGCCGGCGGCACGACTCCGGCGAACCGCGGGGCTGGGGTGGTCACAGGTTCTCCTCGACAGACTCAGATGTGGTGCGGCCGGTCGCCGAGGTGGCGAGCGCGACCAGTTCGGTGTTCGCGGTTCCGGCGGGCACCGGGTGGTGGCAGCGGAACTCGTGGCCCTCACCCTCGGCGGGGCGCGGCGCCGGCATGTCCACGGCGCAGCCGTCGGTGGCGGCCCAGCAGCGGGTCCGGAACGGGCAGCCGCTCGGCGGCCGGGTGGCCGACGGGACCGGACCGACCAGCGGGATGGGCTCGATCGGTGACAGCAGGCCCGGCGTGGCCGAGAACAAGGCCCTGGTGTACGGGTGCCGGCCGCCCTCGGGCAGCAGGGCGGCGGGCGTCTGCTCGACGATGCGGCCCAGGTACATGGTGACGACCCGGTCGCTGACCCGTTTGACGGTCTGGATGTCGTGCGACACCAGCACCATCGCCAGCCCGAGCCGGTCCTTGAGGTCCAGCAGCAGGTTGAGGATCTGGGCCCGCACCGACACGTCGAGCGCGCTCGTCGGCTCGTCGGCGATGACGAGACCCGGTTCCAGGGCCAGCGCGCGGGCGATGGACACCCGCTGGCGCTGCCCGCCGGAGAGCTGGCTGGGCAGCACGTCGGCGACCGAGCGGGGCAGGCCCACCAGGGCCATCAGCTCGGTCACCCGCTGCTCGCGCTGCTGCCGGGTGCCCCGGCGGTGCACGTCGAGCGGGTCGCGCAGGATGTCGCGTACCGGCATCCGGCGGTTCAGCGACGTGGCCGGGTCCTGGAAGATCATGCCGACGCCCGCGCCGATGTGCTCGCGCCGCTCGGCGGCGCTCATCGACCACACGTCCTTGCCGGCGAACGACACCGTGCCGGCGGTCGGCCGTTGCAGGCCGACGAGCACCTTTGCCAGCGTCGACTTGCCGCAGCCGGACTCGCCCACGATGCCGACCGTCTCGCCGGCCCGGATGACCAGGTCGGCGCCGGTGAGCGCGTAGACCTTCTCCCGGCTGAACATGCCGCCGCCGCGCGAGGCGTGCACCACGTGCACGTCGCTCAGCTCGGCGATCGGCCGGTGCTCGGCGGTGGCGCTCATCGGGCCGGCTCCTTCTCGCTGACGGTGACGGCGGGGTGGTGGCAGGCGTACCCGTGGCCGTCCGTGCCCTCCAGGGCGGGCGCGGTGCCCCGGCAGATCTCGGTCGCCATCGGGCAGCGGTCGGAGAACCGGCAGCCCTTCGGGAAGTCGGCCGGTGACGGCACCACGCCGCGGATCTGGGTGAGCCGTTCCGCGCCGGTCTCCAGGGACAGGACGGAACCGAGCAGGCCGCGGGCGTAGTGGTGGGCGGGCGCCTCCATCACGTCGGCGGTCACGCCGGTCTCCACGATCTGGCCGCCGTACATCACCACGACCCGGTCGCAGACGTCGCTGACCAGGGCGAGGTCGTGGCTGACCAGGATGAGGGCGAAGCCGAGCCGCTCGCGCAGGTCCAGCAGCAGCTTCATCACCTGGGCCTGCACCGTGACGTCGAGCGCGGTGGTCGGCTCGTCCGCGATGATCAGCTTCGGATCGCGGGACAGCGCCATGGCGATCACCACGCGCTGCCGCTGCCCGCCGGACAGCTCGTGCGGGTACGCGGCGAGCGTGCGCTGCGGATCCAGCCCGACCAGCCGCATGAGCTCCTCGGCCGAGCGGGTGCCGCCGCGGCGGATCATCTGGGCGAGCTGGGCGCCGACGCGCAGCGCCGGGTTCAGCGCCGACAGCGCGTCCTGGTAGACCATGGCGATCTCGCGCCCCATCAGGGCACGGCGGCCCTTGGCGTTCAGCTTCAGCAGGTTCGTGTCCTGGAAGCGGATCTCGCCACGTACCCGGGCGCCCTGCGGCAGCAGGCCCATCACCGCCAGGACGCTGAGCGACTTGCCCGAGCCGGACTCCCCCACCAGGCCGACGACCTCGCCGGGGCGGACGTCGAAGGAGAGCCCGTCGACGATGTCCACGCCGCGGTGGCGGCCCTCGAAGCCGATGGACAGGTCGCTGACCTGAAGGACCGGCTTGCCCTGCGGCAGCGGGCGGGCGCGTTCGCGCAGCCGCCGCGCCGCCTCGGCGAGGTCCGGCAGCTCGACCACCTCGCCGGTGCCGGGCTTCGCCTGCTCCAGCGCGTCGCCGCTGGTGGTGGACGTGACACGGCGCGCGGCCGGGGCGGCCCACGCGTCGGACATGCCCTCGGAGAGCACGTTGAGCGCCAGCACGGTGAGCAGGATCAGCAGGCCGGGGAAGAACGTGGCCCACCAGCCGCCGATCTGCACCATCTCCTTGCCGAACGCGATCACCGAGCCCCACGAGGAGGCCGCCTCCTGCGGGGCGAGGCCGCCGCCGATGAAGGACAGCGACGCCTCGAAGACGATCGCGTCGGCCACCATGACGGTGACGAAGACGAGGATCGGCGCGGCGCAGTTGCGCAGGACGTGCCGCCAGAGGATGTGCGGCCGCCGGGCGCCGATGATCCGCTCGGCGGCCACGTAGTCCTCGCCGTACTGGGACAGCACGTTGGCGCGGACGATGCGCGCGACCGACGGGGTGAACACGAAGCCGATCGCGATGACGAGGACCAGCAGGCTGTTCTTGCCGAACGAGATGATCAGCAGCGCGGAGAGCACGATCGTGGGGAAGGCCATGACCACGTCGAGGCAGCGCATGATGATCTCGTCGACGACGGTCCGGCTACTGCCGGCGATCGCGCCGAGGATCGCGCCGAGCACCAGCGCGATGCCGGCCGCGCCGAACCCGACGATCAGGGAGCGCCGGGTGCCGGCGACCAGCCGGGAGAAGACGTCCCGGCCGAGCTTGTCCAGACCGAACCAGAAGTCACCGTTCGGGCCGGTCAGCGCCGGTCCGAGCCCGGTCTGGGTGGGGTCGTGACGCAGCAGCAGCGGGGCGAGCACGCCGACGACGACGATGAGCGCGACGAAGCCGAGCGCGAACCGGGCCGCGAGACCGAGCCGGGCGAAGGCCATGCCGGGGCGGGACAGCCGCGTGGTGAGGGACCGGCGCATCAGTGGCCTCCGCGCAGTCGGGGGTTGGCGAAGAGGTAGAGGATGTCGACGACCAGGTTCACCAGGACGAAGCACAGCGCGATGGTCAGCACGGTGCCCTGGGCCAGCGCGGTGTCGTTCTGCTGGACGGCGCTCATGATCTGGGTGCCCATGCCGGGCAGCGAGAAGATCGCCTCGATGACGACGGTGCCGCCGATCAGGTAGCCGATCCGCAGGCCGAGCGCGGTGAGCGGGTTGACCAGCGCGTTGCGCAGCACGTTACGGCCGATCACCACGCGCGGCGGCAGTCCGGCGCCGATCGCGGTGCGGACGTAGTCCTTGTCGAGTTCCTCGACCATCGACGTCCGGACGATCCGGGCCAGCGAGCAGCCGACCGGTACGGCAAGCGCCAGCGCGGGCATGGCCAGCGACTGCAACCACAGACCGACCGAGTCGGCGGGGTTGACGTAGCCGCCGGTCGGGAAGATCGGCCGGCGGACCGAGAACTCCTGGATGAACAGCAGGGCCAGCCAGAACGAGGGCGTGGCGATGCCGGCCATGGAGACGATCCGGATGACCTGGTCGGGCCAGCGGTCCCGGTACAGGGCGGCCGGGATGCCGAGCGCCAGCGCGATGACGAGCGCGCCGACGACGCCGAGCGCGGTGAGCTGGATGGTCAGCGGCAGCGCCATGGCGATCTTCTCGGCGACCGGGACCGACGGCGGGAACGTCATGCCGAGGTCGCCGCGGACGAGGTCGCCGAGGAAGTGCAGGTAGCGCAGCGGCAGCGGGTCGTTCAGGCCGTTGGCGGCGCGGAACGCCTCGACCTGCGCCGGCGTGGCCTGGTCACCGAGGACGGACAACGCCGGGTCGATCGGGGAGAACTGCATGATCACGAAGACGAAGAGCGTGATGCCCAGCACCAGGGGGATCAGCGTCAGGAATCGTCGTGCGACCAGGTTCAGGACGGTCAGCATGGATTCTCTTTCTCGTGGCGGGGCGCCGGGACGCCCCGCCCGGCCGCACGGGTCACGTGGGGCCGGGCGGGACGCCTGCGGGGCCGGAACCCCGAGCGCGGGCTCAGCCGGTCCGGCCGGTGCCCAGGAAGTACAGGCCGGTGGTGGAAGCGCCGGAGAAGCCGTCCACCTTGGCCGGGTCGTACGCGGTGACGACCTTGGTGTGCAGGATCGGGTACAGCGGCACCTGGTCCGCCGCCATGTCCAGGGCCTGCTTCCACAGCGCCTTGCGGGCCGTCTCGTCGGAGGTCTGCGCGGCCTTGTCGAGCAGGTCGCTCATGGCCTTGCGGTCGGCGTCGCTCCAGCGGTAGCGCTGGCCCGGCCAGGTCTCGCCGAAGTAGTACCAGCGCATCAGCAGGTCGGTGTCGACGCCGAAGACGCTCGGGTCACCGGTGGCCATGAGCACCCGGAAGGTGTCCTTGGGGACGATGTCGCCGTAGATGGCCGAGGACGGCACGGTGTTGAGCGTGGCGTTGACGCCGATCTTCTTCCACTGCTCGATGACCAGCGGGGCGACGTCCTTGACCACCGAACTGTCGGTGGTGTCGAGCCGGAACGACAGGTTGGTGACGCCGGCCTCCTGGAGCAGGGCCTTGGCCTTGTCCGGGTTGTAGTCGTAGACGGTGGCGGCCTTCTGGTAGGCCTTGTTGCCCTCGTCGAGGTAGCTCGTCGCCGGGCTGCCGTAGCCGTTGAGCGCGGTCTTGATGACCGCCTCCTTGTCGATGGCGTAGTGCAGGGCTTGGCGCACCCGCTTGTCGCTGAACGGCGCGGCGGAGTTGTTGAACATGAGGAAGACCTGGTTGAAGGCCTGCTTCACGTCGATCGTGTACTTGTCCTTGAGCGAGTCCACGTTCAGGTACGGCACGGCCTCGATGGCCTGCACCCGGCCGCCCTGCAGGTCCGACACGCGGGCCGACGCCTCGGTGGTGGTGTTCCACGTCATCGTCTCGACCTTGGCGGCGCGCGGGCCGTTGTAGTTCGCGTTCTTGCTCAGCTTGATGCCGGATTCCTTGGACGCGCTGTCCACCTTGAACGGGCCGGAGCCGATCGGGGCGGTGTCGAACGCCTTGGCCGCGGCCGGGTCACCGGTCTTGGCCTTGGGGACGACCTTGATGACCGAGATCCGCTCGCTGAACAGCGCGAACGGGTACTTCAGCGTGAACTCGACGGTCGTCGCGTCCTTGGCGGTGACGGTGTCCAGGAACGACACGAAGCCCTGCATCAGCGGCGGCGCCTTCGGGTCCGCGGGCTTGAGCACGCGGGTGAAGGACCAGGCCACGTCCTCGGCGGTGACCGGGGTGCCGTCGGAGAACTTCGCCCCGTCACGCAGCGTCACGGTGTACGTCCGGCCGTCGGCCCCGGGGGTCGGGTCGCTCTTGGCCAGGGCGTTGTAGGGTTCCCGCGTGATCGGGTCGAGGTCGACGAGGCCCTCGAAGACGTGCTGGTTGACCGCTGTCGCCACGGCCGAGGAGGCGTTGCTGGGATCGAAACCGCTGGAGAGCGTGAAGGCCAGCGTCGCCTCGATGGACGTGCCCCCCTTCCCGTCGCCCACGGCGTTTGTCGAGGCGGGACCGCCACTGCAGGCCGCCAGCGCGACCGCGAGGCCGCCCGCGAGGGAGGCGACGGTCAGGGAGCGGACGCGGCCGCGCAGGGCGCGCCGGCTCCTCGACGGCTTACCGGTGGTGCTCACGTAGCTGCCTCCATAGGCTCTTCATGCGCTCGCGTGACCGCTCGCGCTCGGGGATGTGAAGCATAAGGTGTATGACGTCTGACGTCTGATGCCGGTAGGGTGAGGGTGTCAGATTCGGGAACGAAGGGCAAGGGGCAGATGACGACCATTGACGCCAGTCCGCTACGCGGCGCCGAGCGGCCCAGCCCTCGCCGACAGGAGGTCGCCACCAGGATCAAGGAGTACATCCTGCGCAACCGCCTCAAGCCGGGGAACCTCCTGCCCACCGAGACGGAGCTGTGCGAGGCCGTCGGCGCCAGCCGCTCCAGCGTCCGCGAGGCAGTGAAGATCCTCTCCGCGCTCGACATCGTCGAGGTGCGCCACGGCCACGGCACGTTCGTCGGCCGTATGTCCCTCAACGCCCTGGTGGAGAGCCTGACGTTCCGCGGCCTGCTCAGCGGCGAGGACGACCACCACGTACTGGCCCAGGTCGTCGACATCCGCCAGACGCTGGAGCAGGGACTGGCCGCCACCGTCATCGACGCCCTGGACGAGCGGCACCGTTCGGAGCTGTCCGCGCTCGCCGACGAGATGCACAGCCGGGCCGCCCGGGGCGAGGACTTCCTCGACGTCGACCGCGCCTTCCACCTGAAGCTGATGGAACCCCTCGGCAACGACCTGCTGGTCCAGCTCACCGAGGCGTTCTGGCAGGTGCAGGCCATCGTCGCGCCCACGCTGCAGACCGAGCCGGAGGACCGGGTCATCACCGCCCAGCGGCACCAGGCGATCGTCGCCGCCCTCACCGCCGCCGACGCGGCGGCGCTGCGATCGGCCGTCGCCGAGCACTACGCGCCCATCCGGGCGAGCATCGCCCGCGCCGCACAGACCTGATCCGCCGTACGCCGGGACCTGTCGTTCGAGCCTGATCGAAGGTCTCTGTCCCGGCGCACGCCCCGCACCGAAGCTGTCTTCTGACGGGCGCACCGGGCGCCCCGGACAGCCGAGGTGCACGTCATGGCGGTGGTGTCGCGCCGAGCGCGGTCGAGGTGGTACGCCGTCGCGGTCCCCGCCGCCCTCGCGGCGGCGGTGGCCGGGGCGCTGGGCGCGCGCCCGGACGTCGCGCCGCCGCCCGAGAGTCAGCGCGCGCCCGCGGTGAGTGCCGCCGCCGTACCGGTCCTGCCCGCCGCCGCCCCGGCCGCCGACGTGCGGTACGCCGCCACGCAGGTGCTGATCCGCGACTGCATGCAGCGTCGCGGTTTCCGCTACTGGCCGGTTCCCCGGCAGCCGGTGCCGGAGCTGCGAGAATTCCCGTACGGCCTCGACGACGTCTCCTACGCCCGCCGGTATGGATACGGCGGCGCCCTGGAACGCCGCCTCCAGGAGGCGATGGCGGCCGACCCGAACGCCCGGTACGTCCGGGAGCTGCCCCCCGAACGCGGCGCCGCCGCCGTACGCGCGGTCAACGGCGACCCCGGCGAGCCCGACGCCCTGCGCGCGACGCTGCCGGCCGGCGGCGTGCTGCGCCGCAGCAGCCACAGCTGCACGTCCGAGGCGGAGCGGCAGCTCTACCGCGACCTGCCCGGCTGGTACCGCGCCACGAAAGTCACGGACAACCTGGCCGGCCTGCGCGTCGGCCGGGTGCTCGCCGACCCCCGCTACGCCGACGGCGTACGGGCGTGGCGGCGGTGCATGCACGCCGACGGGCACGACGTGGCCGACCCGGCATCGGCCCGCGCGTCGGTGCCCGAGCCGGCTGCCGGCTCCGCCACGCCCGGCGAGATCAGGCTGGCGGTGGCCGAGGCGACCTGTGCGGCCCGGACCGGGCTCGGCCCGCTCGCCCGGCGGCTCGACGCCGAGCATCGGGCCGCCCTCGACAGGCGGTTCCACACCGAGGTCGCCGAACGCCTCCGCCTGGAGGCCGCCGCGCTGCCGCTGGCACGCGCCGTGCTGGCCGCCGGCTGACCCACCCCCACGACGTCCGTGGCGGCCCGCCACGGAAGGACCCGACTGAAGGGAAACACCATGAGAGCACTACGGTCCGCGCTGGCCACAGTGGTCGCGGCGGCAGCCGCGCTGGCCTTCACCGCCACCGCCGCCCAGGCCGCGCCCCGGCCGACCCCGCACGCGGACACGGCGCAGCGTGCCGCCGCGGGCAGCGGTTACCTGTACGTCAGCCAGGACGCCAACTGGGCCGGCCGGTGGTGCTGGTGGTACAACGCCGACAACAACTGGGACACGATCAACACGGCGGAGAACGCCAACTGCGACTACAACAACCGGGCAAGCATGCGCAACCTGGCGTCCTCGGCCTGGAACGACTCCAACACCGGCCGGCCGGTCGCCCTCTACATCCACCCCGACTACACCGGCGCGTACGCGTGTCTCGGCGCCGGCGAGGTGTGGGACAACCTCACCCAGCACACCTTCAACTGGGGCTCCACGCGGGGCGGCTACGGGGAGACCACAAACGACAACATCGCCTCCCACCGGTGGCGTACGAGCTGCAGCGCGGGCTGAGCTGGGACAGGGCGGGGCGGCAGCCGTGCGGCTGCCGCCCCGCCGCGTCCAATCCAGCGATATACGTCAATGTCGTGGACGAGACTGAGCGCGGCGGCGCGCGTCGGAACACTGTGCGTCATGGGGACGCTACGCATCCACTTCACGGCCGGGGACCTCAGCCGCACCCGGCTGGCGGCCCGGCCGGATCCACTGTGGGAGATCATCTGTAGCCTGCACCGCCTCCAGACCCGGGCCGGTTACGCGGGTTACGCCCGGTGGCACCGGCAGATCCGTCCGGACCTGGAGCGCGCCGGTCTCGTCCCGGTCGTCCGCGAGCGGCTCCTGCCCGTCGCGCCGCTCAAGCGCTACTTCCCGGACTTCCTCACACCGGGCCCCGTCACCGACCTCGACGAGGGGATCGACCGGGTGCTCGGCACCCCGGCCCGGCGGATCCGCACCGAACTCGGGCGGATGGTGACGCCCGTCGACGGCGCGTGGATGAGCGACCTGGCAGCCGGCCGGCTCGCCGCCCGGCACGGCCTCGGCGACGCGCTGCGCGCCTACTTCCGGGTCGCGCTCGCTCCCTACTGGACGCAGATCACCTCCGCCGTCTCCGGCGACCGGGCGCTGCGCGGGGCCTGGGTCCTCGACAACGGCGCCGGGCAGATCCTCGACGACCTGAGCCCGGAGACCTCCTGGGATCCGCCGGTGCTGTCCGTGCACGGCTACCCGGAGGACCGGGACATGCATCTCGACGGCCGGGGCATCACGCTGGTCCCGTCGTACTTCTGCTGGCACGCGCCGATCACGCTGGCCGACCCCGACCTGCCGCCGACGCTCGTCTATCCGGCGCGCCGGCAGCGAGCGGAACCGACGCCGCCGGCCGGCCCGCAACGCCGGCTCGGTCCGCTGCTCGGCCACACCCGGGTCGCGGTCCTGCGCGCCGCCGCGAGCGGCGCCACCACCGGCGAGCTGGCCCGGCGTGCCCGCATCTCGCCGGCCACCACCAGCCATCACACCACCATCCTGCGCGAGGCCGGACTGATCACCAGCCAGCGGCACGGCAACCTGGTGCTGCACCGGCTCACCGCGATGGGCGAGGCACTGCTCGGCGAGACGCACGGACCGGACCGCTGACGACTCCCCGGGCCGGACGGGGACGTCGACCGCAACCGATCCTTGACGGGCCGGGGTGAATCCGCCTAGCGTGCAGACATCGGACATCTGACGTCTTATAGCTAAGTCCGATTCCCCCTCCCCCGTCCGGAAGGAACCACGTGTCCCCTCGCCGCGCCATACCGCGCCGCGCAACCGTCCTCGCGGTGGCCGCCCTCACCCTCCTCTCCGTACTGCCCGCCACCGCTGCCCAGGCCGCCGCCCCCGCCGGTGTGACAGCCACCGTCGGTGCCGACTGCACCGCCGGCCGGCTGCTGCTCGACCTCGACAACCGCAGCGCCACGACGCAGACCTACACCGTCACCTGGCCCGGTCGCTCCGGCTCGCCGTGGACCCGCACGGTCGCCGCCGGTGGCAGCGCCGAGCTGTACTGGACGCTGTCCCCCGGCACGCCGTACACACTGCGCACGACGACCCCGACCGGCCTGGACGAGACCACCGGCGGCATCTTCCACTGCGGCACTGCCATGTCCGCGCTGGCCGGCTTCGACTGCACGAACGGCCGCCTCCAGCTCGCGCTGGAGAACCGCACCACGACGGCCCGCGACTTCACCGTCACCTGGCCCGGACGCACCGGCTCGCCGTGGACCCGCACCATCGCCGCCGGCGGCAACTTCCTGCACTACTGGACCGTCGGCGCCGGCACGCCGTACACGCTGCGGGTCACCGCGCCGGGCTTCGACACCACGCTGCGCGGCACCACCTCCTGCGACCTCGCCGCCGGCAACCCGCAGCTCGCCACCACCACGCTGCTGACCACGCAGACAGTGATCCGCGACCTCAACGGCGCGAACGGCCGCTACAACGGCACCGTCGCCTCGGTCCGCATCCCCGGCCTGGCCGTGAGCAACAACGGCACCGTCATCGCCGTGGCCGACGCCCGGGTCAACGGCTCGTACGACCTCGGCGGCGGCACCAACAACATCCAGATCGTGATGATCCGCAGCACCGACGGCGGGCGCACCTTCGAGCAGCCCCGCGTCATCCACGCGCCGCCCACCACCAGCGAGGGCGTCGGCGACCCCAGCCTGCTCGTGGACCGCGCCACCGGCGTCGTCTACTGCTTCTTCACCTACTCCCCCCGGCCCGGCATCAGCTTCTGGTCCGGCGGCTCCGGCCTGAACACCGCCGACGACCCGAACAGCATGCATCTGCGCTACATCACCAGCCGGGACGACGGCGCCACCTGGAGCGCCCCGGTCGAGCTGAACCCGGCCGTCAAGGACCCCACCTGGCGGCAGGTGTTCTTCTCCTCCGGCCACGGCATCCAGACCAGCACCGGCCGCCTGATCCAGCCGATCGCCTACCGGGACGCCGCGGGCACCAGCCACGCCGCGAACATCTACAGCGACGACCACGGCGCGACCTGGCGCCGCGGCGGATCCGCCGGCGCGAACATCAACGAGAGCAAGGCGATCGAACGCGGCACCGGCGCAGTGATGCAGAACATGCGGCACAACTCGACCCGCAGCCGCTTCTACGCCACCTCCACCGACGGCGCCGCGACGTTCGGTCCGGCGACGGCGAGCGCCGTGCTGACCGACCCGCTCTGCAACGCCGACGAGATGTCCTACCTGCGCCCGGCCGAGGTCGGCGCGAACCGCGCGCCGGTACGCACCCGCACGGCGCTGTTCAGCAACAACGCGCACCCGAGCGCGCGCAACGACCTCACCGTCCGGCTGTCCACCGACGACGGCGCGACCTGGCCGGCGCGGGCGCTGGTCAAGCCCGGCGGCGCCGGTTACTCGACGATGGCGGTCCTGGCCGACGGCACTGTCGGCAACCTGTACGAGGTGGGCGACACCGGCGGCATCTACTTCGCCCGGTTCAGCCTCGACTGGGTGAAGGGCGCCTGACCGCAGTGTCCCGCCCGGACAGCGGCGTCCGGGCGGGACACGGTCAGCGCTGCCAGCGGACCACGCCACCGACCACGGTGAGCGCCACGGTCAGGTCCCGCAGCCGCGCCGGTTCGACCCGGTACGGGTCGGTGGGCAGCACGATGAAGTCGGCGAGCATGCCGGGGCGCAGCCGGCCCTTCAGGTGCTCCTCGTAGGAGGCGTACGCTCCGGCCTCGGTGAAGCAGCGCAGCGCGGCGTCCAGGTCGAGCCGCTCGTGCGGGTCGACGCCGCCGGGTGGGGTGCCGCCGGGCTGCTGCCGGGTCACCGCGGCGTGGATGCCGAAGAACGGGTCGGGGTCCTCCACCGGGGCGTCCGACCCGAACGCCACAGTCGCCCCGGCGTCGAGCAGGCTGCGCCAGGCGTACGACGCCAGGCCCCGGCCGGCGAGCATCCGGGTGGTGAGCGGGATGTCGCTGGTGCAGTGCGTGGGCTGCATCGAGGCGATCACGCCGTGGCGGGCGAGCAGCGGGACGTCGTCCGGCAGCAGGTGCTGGGTGTGCTCGATCCGGTGCCGCAGCCGCGCCACCGGGCCGGGGCCGGCCGACTCGCGCCAGCGTGCGTACGCCCGCAGCACCATCCGGTTCGCCGCGTCGCCGATGGCGTGCGCCGCCACCGCGATCCCCGCCCCGGCGGCGGTCGCCACCAGCCGCTCGAACTCCTCGGCCGGGGTGACGGCGATGCCGTGGTTGCCGGGTTCCCCGTCGTACGGCTCGGTCATCAGGCAGGTGTGCGAGCCGAGCGCGCCGTCGGTGAAGATCTTCACCGGGCCGGTGCTCAGCCAGCGGTCCCCGTCCCCGGTGGCCCAGCCGGCGTCGATCGCCTCGTCCAGGGCGGTGGCGGGGATCGTCTTGTGCACCCGCAGCGGCAGCTCGCCCCGGGCGTACAGCGTCTCGTAGGCGGCGCGGGCGTCCTGCCCGTCGAGGTCGTGGATGCCGGTCAGACCGGCGGCGAGCAGCCGGGGCAGGTGGGCGCGGAGCTGCGCCACCAGGTCACCGGCGTGCGGGGAGCGCACCACCGCGTACGCCGCGTCGGCCGCCGCCTCGCGCAGGATGCCGGTCGGCTCGCCGTGCTCGTCCCGCGCGATCTGCCCGCCGGGCGGGTCGGGGGTGGCGGCGTCGATGCCGAGGCGGGCCAGGGCGGCGGTGTTCACCCAGATGGTGTGGCCGTCGATGCTCGGCAGCGCCGCCGGCCGGTCCGGGCAGACCCGGTCCAGGTCGGTGCGGGCCGGCTGCACCGGCCGGGTCCATCTGTTGCTGTCCCACCCGCCGCCGAGCAGCCAGGCGTCCGGCGGCAGCGTGGCGGCGTGTCCCGCGATCCGGGTCAGCGCCTCGTCGAGGCTCGCCGTGCCGCGCAGGTCCACCTGGTCCAGCCCGCGCACGTAGGACGCCGCGTGGATGTGGCTGTCGATCAGCCCGGGCAGCACGGCCGCCCCGCCGAGGTCGACCCGCCGCGCGCCGCCGCCGGCCCGGTCCCGGCAGTCGGCGAGGTCACCGACGGCGACGATCCGCTCGCCGCGGACCAGCATCGCCTCGGCGTACGGGCGGTCCGGGTCGAGGGTGTGGATGCGGGCGTTCTCGTAGACCGTGCCGCTCATGGGCTCCCCTGCCTCGGCGCTCGTACGGAGGGTCAGGACGTGCGGACCGGCGCCGTCTCCTCCGGCTCACCGGCCCGGTCCGCGCGGATCCGGTCGATGTGATCGGCCAGCTCGTCGGTGATCAGCAGGTCCCGCCGGATGTCGTCGTGCGGGTACGCGGTCCGCCCGACCATGTGCGCCGCGACCGGGGCGGTGGCGAGCTGGAACAGGCCGACCAGGACCAGCGTGGTGATGTCCACCCCGGTACGCAGCCGCAGCGCGCAGCCGAGCAGCACCAGCAGCAGCCCGAGCACCTGGGGCTTGGCCGCCGCGTGCATCCGCGACAGCACGTCCGGGAAGCGGACCAGCGCGATGCCCGCGGCGAGGCAGAGCAGCGCGCCGGCGATCAGGCAGACGCCGGCGACGATGTCCAGGATCGCGTCGGCGGTCACTTCGTGCTTCTCCGGGACGCGAACCGGGCGACGCTCACCGATCCGACGAAACCGACGAGGGCGAGGACGACGAGGACCGGCAGCGCGGTGGCGTCCCGGCTGTAGGCCGCCTCGGTGGCGATGGCCGCGACCGCGACGGCGAGCAGCACGTCGGTGGCGACGGCCCGGTCGAGGATGGACGGCCCGCGGATGATGCGGACGAGGGTGAGTCCACCGGCCGCGACGAGCAGCGCGGTGACGATCACGGCGACGACGGTCACGTCGGTGCTCCTTCCAGTTCGACCGAACCGGAGGGTTCGGCCTCGTCGTGGCGGATCCGGTCGCGCTCCTCGACCGAGCCGACGGCGGCGACGATGCGCGCCTCCAGCTCGAGCACGCTGCGCCGGAACCGTTCCACCTCGTCGGGGCTCCGGATCCCGATGACGTGCACGTAGAGCGTCCCGGTACTCCGGTCGGCCTCCAGGATGAGGCTGCCCGGCACCAGCGACAGCGCCTCGGCGTTGAGGGTGAGGTTGAGGTCGGTGTTCACCCGCAGGCGCACCGCGATGATCGCCGAGTGCGGGTGCCCGGGCCGGACGGCCAGCCAGGCCACCTGGGCGGACGCGACCACCAGGTCGTACAGGAAGCGGATCACGAACCGCAGAAGCGGTACCGGCCGGATCCGGCCGGCGAACGTGACAGGGGGAAGCGGGAAGACGACCAGCAGCACCGCCGCGACCACGAGTCCGCTGATCACGTTGGCCCAGCTGAAGGTGCCCCACAACAGCACCCAGACGGTGACCAGGCCGGTCACCGCGATGGCCCGGTTGCGCCAGCGGTCACGGCGGGTCAGCGGCGCTTTCGGCTGACTGGTCACGGCGGTCCCTCCGGGAACACGGCCTCGACGTACGGGGCACGGCGCAACAGGTCGTCGGCGGCGTCGGTGCTGATGTCGAACAGCGGCCCGGCCACCACCGTCAACGCCAGGCCGAGCACCACGAGGGCGGCGGTGGACACGGTCATCAGCCGGGGCAGCACCGCACCGGCCGGCGACGGGCCGTCGTGCGGCTGCTCGGCGCCGTCGGTGCGGGCCGCCTGCTCGGCGTCGCCGGGCTGCGGCATGTCCGCGTGCGGCGCCCGCCAGAAGGCGAGGTTCCACACCCGGGCGATGGCGTAGAGCGTGAGCAGGCTGGTGAGCAGTCCCCCGGCGACGAGCGACCAGGCCAGGAACCCGCCGTCGTCCACGCCGGCCTGGACCAGGCCGAGCTTGCCGAGGAACCCGGAGAACGGTGGTATGCCGGCCAGGTTCAGCGCGGGCACGAAGAACAGCACCGCCAGCAGTGGTGACAGCCGGGCCAGGCCGCCGAGGCGGTCCAGCGCGGTGCTGCCGCCGCGTCGCTCGACCAGGCCGGCGGCGAGGAACAGCGTGGTCTGGATGGTGATGTGGTGCACCACGTAGAAGATCGCCGCGGACAGGCCGAGCGGGGTGGTCAGGCCGACCCCGAACAGCATGTACCCGATGTGGCTGACCAGCGTGAACGACAGCAGCCGTTTGATGTCCGACTGCGCGACCGCGCCGAGGATGCCCACCACCATGGTCAGCGCCGCTATCACCATGAGCAGGTCGGCGGTGCGGCCGCCGGGGAACAGCAGCGTCTCGGTCCGGATGATCGCGTACACGCCGACCTTGGTGAGCAGGCCGGCGAAGACCGCCGTGACAGGCGCGGGCGCGGTCGGATAGCTGTCCGGCAACCACGCCGACAGCGGGAACACCGCCGCCTTGATGCCGAAGGCGAGCAGCAGCATGCCCTGCAGCACCAGGCGGATGTCGTCGGGCAGCGCGTCCAGGCGGTCGGCGAGCTGCGCCAGGTTCAGCGTGCCGGTGGCGGAGTAGACCAGACCGATCGCCACCAGGAAGATCAGCGACGAGAGCAAGCTGACCACGACGTACGTGGTGCCGGCCCGGATCCGCGTCTCGGTGCTGCCCAGCGTGAGCAGCACGTAGCTCGCCACCAGGAGGATCTCGAAGCCGACGTAGAGGTTGAACAGATCGCCGGAGAGGAAGGCGTTGCACACGCCGGCGGTCAGCACCAGGTAGGTCGGGTGGTAGACCGACAGCGGCGTCTCCTCGTTGCCGTCGGCCATGCCCTGCCCGATGGAGTAGACGAGCACGCACAGGGTGACCGAGGCGGACACCACGAGCATCAGCGCGGCGAGCTGGTCGGCGACGAGCACGATGCCCATCGGCGCCACCCAGCCGCCCACCTCCACCACGAGCGGGCCGTCCAGCGAGGAGCGGACCAGGAGCATCGCGGCCACCGCGACGGTGGCGGCGAGCACGATGATGCTGACCCACCGCTGGGCGCGGGCCCGGCGGGCGAGCAGCAGGGTGAGGGCGGCGCCGAGCAGCGGCATCACCACCGGCAGCGGGACGAGCCAGGTCATCGGACGGCCTCCGCCTCACCGGCGGCGAGCACCCGGGCCTCGGGGCTGCCGTCGGCGGCGTCGACGGTGTCCGAGTCCGAGGTGCCCGGGCCCTCGTCCCGGTCGGCCAGCTCCATGATCCGGCGGTCCTCGACGTCGTCCTGCACCTCGTCGTGCCCGTTGAGGTGCCAGCTCCGATAGGCCAGCGCGAGCAGGAACGCGGTCATGCCGAGCGTGATCACGATCGCGGTCAGCACCATCGCCTGGGGCAGCGGGTCGGACATGTCCTCCTGGACGGTGGTGCCGACGATCGGCGGGCCGCCGGCCCGGCCGCCGGTGAGCAGCAGCAGGTTGGCGCCGTTGCCGAGCAGGATGACCCCCATCAGGACACGGGTGAGGCTGCGTTCCAGCAGCAGGGTGACGCCGGTGGCGAACAGGACGCCGATGACCACGACGTAGACCAGGTTGGGGATGTTCGGGCTCACACCAGCTCCTCTTCCCGTACGCCGGCCGGTTCGGTCTCCTGTTCGTCGACCTCCTCCTGGCGGTCCATCTCGGCGCCCAGGCTGCGCAGGATGTCCAGGACGAGGCCGACCACGATGAGGTAGACGCCGACGTCGAAGAAGACCGACGTCACGAAGTGCACGTGGCCCAGCAGCGGCAGGTGGAAGTCGAGCGTCGCGCTCTGCAGGAACTCGCCGCCCAGCAGCATCGCGGCCACGCCGGTGCCGACCGCGACGAACAGGCCCGCGCCGAGCACCAGGCCGGCGTCGACGGGTGCGGCGCCGTTGAGTTCGGTACGCCCGCCCGCCAGGTATCGCACGGCGAGTCCCAGCCCGGCGACCAGCCCGGCGGCGAAGCCGCCACCGGGGGCGTTGTGGCCGGAGAAGAGCAGGTAGATCGAGAACAGCAGGATGGCGTGGAAGAGCAGGCGGGTGACCACCTGGAGGATCACCGACTGCTGCCGGGAGGTCGCGCCGCTGGTCAGCCAGCGCGGGCGCGACGACTGCTGCCGGCCGGCGCCGGGGATGCCGCTGCGCAGGTCCAGCGCGCGGGAGCGGCGGAAGATCAGACTGGCCACGCCGGTGGCGGCCACCACCAGCACGGCGATCTCGCCCATCGTGTCCCAGGCCCGGATGTCGACGAGCGTCACGTTGACGACGTTCTTGCCGCCGCCGTAGGAGACGGCCTCGTCCGGGAAGCCGACCGAGATCGGCGTGGCGGTCCGGCTTCCCGCGGCCACGTACGCCATCCCGGCGGTGACCACGCCGACGGCGACGCCGAGCGCGACCCGGAACCGCCGGGTGGCGCGGATCGGGCGGGCCGAGAACCGGCGCGGCAGGCGACGCAGCACCAGCACGAACATCACGATCGTGACGGTCTCCACCAGGAACTGGGTGAGCGCGAGGTCGGGCGCGCCGTGCAGGATGAACATCAGCGCCGTGCCGTAGCCGGTCACGCCGACCAGGATCATCGCGGTCAGCCGGCGGCGGGCGCGCGCGGCCACCAGTGCCGCGACCACGATGACCGCGCCGGCGACGGCCTGCAACGGGGTGTCCCAGAGCTGGAACCGGCTGACCCACGGCGCGCCGGCGAGCACCGCGCCACCGGGCAGCACGACCAGCACCAGCAGGATGACGCCGAGGTAGAAGGGCAGCGAGCCGCGCTGGGTGGCGCCGGTCAGCTCGACCGCCGCGCGGTCGACCGCGCCGGCCAGCCGGTCGTAGCCGGTGGCACCGTCGAACGGCAGCCGCGGCAGGTGGGGCCGGCGCCGGTGCAGCAGCAGGAACAGCCCGAGACCGGCGGTCACCGCCAGCGCCGACAGGCCCAGCGCCGGGGTCAGGCCGTGCCAGAGGGCCAGGTGGTAGCCGGGGTCGGCGGTCGGGAACTGATCGGCGTACGGGGCCAGCACCCGGTCCACCGCCGGGGCGAGGACGCCGACCGCGAGACCGGCGAGGGCGAGCACCGCCGCCGGGCCGATGAACGCCGGCTCGATCCGGTGCGGCCGGGTCTCCGCGACGCCGGGCTTGGCGGCGAACGCGCCCCACAGGAACCGCGCGGTGTACGCGACGGTCAGCGCCGAGCCGGCCACCACCCCGGCGAGCACGACCAGTTCGGTGGTGCCGCCGTGCAGGAACGCCTCGAGCGCTGCTTCCTTGGCCACGAAGCCGATCAGCGGCGGCAGGCCCGCCATCGAGGCGGCCGCGAGTCCGGCGACCGCCGCCAGAACCGGCGCGCGCCGGCCCAGCCCGCTGAGCTCCCGCAGGTCGCGGGTGCCGGTGACGTGATCGACGACGCCGACGACGAGGAACAGTGTGGCTTTGAACAGGGCGTGCGCCAGCAGCATCGCGGCGCCGGCCAGCGCCGTGTCCCGGGTGCCCGCGCCGAGGATCACCATGAGCAGGCCGAGCTGGCTCACCGTGCCGTACGCCAGCAGCAGCTTCAGGTCGACCTGCCGCAGCGCCGTCCAGCCGCCGAGGAACAGCGTGATCAGGCCGCCGGCCAGCAGGACGCCGCGCCACACGGTGGTCTGGCCCACCGCCGGGCCCATCAGCGCGGCCAGGAACACGCCCGCTTTGACCATCGCGGCGGCGTGCAGGTATGCGCTGACCGGCGTGGGCGCGGCCATCGCGCGCGGCAGCCAGAAGCTGAACGGGAAGATCGCCGACTTGCTGGTCACGCCGAGCAGGACGAGCACCAGCGCGACGGTGAGGTAGCCGCCCTCGGGCAGGTTCCCGGCGATCTCCGACCACCGGTACGAGCCGGCGTGCTGGCCGAGCATCACGAACCCGGCGAGCATCGCCAGGCCGCCCAGCGTGGTCACCAGCAGCGCCTGCATCGCCGCGCGGCGGCTGGCCCGCTTGGTCGGGTCGCTGCCGATCAGCAGGTACGAGAAGACGGTGGTGAGTTCCCAGAACACGTACAGCAGCAGCAGGTCGTCGGAGACCACCAGGCCGAGCATCGCGCCGGCGAACGCGACGAACACCGCGGCGAACCGGCCGAGGCCGGGATCGTCGGAACGGAAGTAGCGCGCGCTGTAGGCCAGCACGAGGGCGCCGACCCCACCGACGAGCAGCACCAGCAGCCAGGACAGCGTGCCCATGCGCAGTGCGAGTTCCAGACCGAGCTGCGGCACCCAGGTGACGGTCTCGACGACGGGCCGGCCCGCGCGGACCGGTTCGGTGCGGGTCACCGCCCAGATCAGGGCCGCCGCCGGGACGGCCGCCAGCAGGTAGAGAGCCCGCCGACCGAGGAGGCGTACCAGCACGGGGGCGGTCACGGCTGCGAACGCATGGACCGCCACCAGAACCAGCACACACACTCCTCAAGATCGACCTGCGGTACGTCAACCCTAACCGGCGATTCGGCGAGGCGGTATGTCGAGAGAATCACGCGAACGTGTCGTGTCGGCTCCGCTGCGTTTCGGGTAAGGAGTGAGGTTTGCTTTGCCCGGTACACCGGTCGGCGTCCGGCGGTCGCCCCGATAGGGTTGTCGGCGTGCTGCCGATGCGAGCCGCCCTGGCGGGCACCACCGGGAACGCGATGCTGATGGGCCTCGCCGAGGTCAGCACGCCGGTCGGCTGGGTGCTGCTGCCGGGACTGCTCGGCGTCTCCGCCCGGCCCCGGGTCGCGGCGCTGGTGTCGGCGTGGGCGGGCGTGCTGGTCGCGCTGTCCGTCGTCGTACCGGTGGTCCCCGGCCACCGCAGTGATCCGCAGGCGCTGCTCGCCTCGGCGGCCGGCCTGGCCGCGGTGCCGCTCCTGGCCTGGGCGCGCCGCCGGACGCGGACCGCTGCGGTGACGCGCGCCGCCGCGCCGCCGGACGTCGCGGTGTTCACCGTGCCCGCCGGGCCGGGAAGCGCCGCGCTGGCGATCTGCGGTACGACCGGCGAGATCGGCGCCGCCGTACCGGTCCGCGGTGGCGGGCTGCGCGTCCTGCTCGGCACTGTCACCGGCGCCGCGCTGGACACGCCCGCCGGACGCCGGGCGATCGAGCAGGCGTTCCGCCGGGCCGCCGCCGGACCGCGGCGCACCGTGCCGCACCTGGCCGGCGCGCTCGAGAAGGTGGTCCGCGACCTCGCCCCGGCGGGGCACCTGCGCGCCACGATCGTGGAGGTGGACCGCGCCGGATCGGTCCGCGCGATCCGGTGCGGATCACCGGATCTCGTCGTCGTCGCCGGGGACCGCGCCGACCCCGCAGGAGTGCCGGCCGGGCCGGCGATCGGGTCCACCGAGCCGGGCGGGCACGCCGCGCCCGGCCCGGTCACCGGCCGCCGGATCGCCGTCGTCGGCACCGGCTTCACCGACGCGCACCGCGAGCGCTGGCTGCACGTACTCGATCAGGTGGCCGCCGGCGACGACCCGGCGCGGGCCGCGGAGCTGCTGACCCGCGGGCCCCGGGGCGGGCGGCGCACCGGCCCGGCGCTGGTGATCGACCCGTCGTCGCGGGCATGACACAGGCGGCGCACGCGGGCCGGTCGCCGGACGGCCCGCCTAGGCTGATGCGATGGGCCGGCGTCCGGTGCCGGCCCCGCCCGGGGGGACCGCGATGACCGACAGCGCCCGCCGTCCGGCGCCGGTCGCGGGCGGCGAGGACGAGCAGTGGCTGGCCGAGGTGGCCCGCGCGGCGGGCGCCGACGCCGGTGGCGTGCCGGTGGAGTTGCTCGGCGACTACCTGCGGCTGCTGACCGACGCGGCGGTGACCGGCCGCCGCCCGCGCCGCGCCGAACTCGACGCGGTCGGCGCGCTGGGCCGGCGCGCCGCCGAGCAGGGGATCTCCGCCGGCCGGGCGGTACGTCTCTACCTCTCCGCGGCGCGGCGCGTCTGGCGGCAACTGCCGCACCTGGACCGGTCAGACGACAGCGAGGCGGTCCGCGCCGCCGCCGACGCCGTGCTGCACGTGGTCGACACCGCGGTGGCCACGCTCGCCGAGGGGTACGCGGTGGCCCGCCGGGAACTGGTCCGGCGGGAGGAGTCGCTGCGCCGGGAACTCGTCGACGACCTGCTGCGCGGCGACTCCGACCTGGGCGGGCTGGTGGAACGGGCCGAGCCGTTCGGCCTGGACCTGGCCCGGGTGCACCAGGTCGCGCTGGCCGCGCCCGGCCGGCGGCTGCCGGACACCGAGGCGGCGATCAGCGCGCTGGAGCGGGTCATCTTCGACCGGCTCGGTGACCGGGACGTGCTGGTGGCCACGAAGGAAGGACTGCTCGTGGTGATCGCCCCGGCGGATCCCGTGACCGCCGACCGGGGCCGCGGCGCCGGCGCGACCGGCAACCTCGGCTCGTTGATGCACGGTGAGCTGGACCGCCTGGTGCGGGGCCGGCCGTGGCAGGTGGCGGTGGGCCGTCCGCACCCCGGCGTCTACGGCATCGCCCGCTCGTACGAGGAGGCCCGGGAGGCGCTCACCACGGCGCGCCGCCTGCACAGCGAGGCATCCGTGATCGACGCGCACGACCTGCTGATCTACCGCGTGCTGCTGCGCGACCAGCCCGCCATGGTCGACCTGGTACGGGCGGTGCTGACGCCGCTGGCCCAGGCGCGTGGTGGCGCCGAGCCGCTGCTGGACACGCTCACCGAGTACTTCGCCTGCGGCGAGGTGTCGACCGAGGCCGCCCGCCGGCTGCACGTGTCGGTGCGCACGGTCACCTACCGGCTGGCCCGGATCCGGGCGTTGAGCGGCTACGACCCCGCCGACGCGCGGGACCGGTTCACGCTGCACGCCGCAGTGCTCGGCGCGCGGGCACTGGACTGGCCGCGCCGGCCGCTGCCGGCGTAGGACCGGCGCCGGCCCGGGCCCGCCGCCGGTGTGACCGGCGGCTCAGGCCGGTACGGCGACCAGCTCCGGGAAGCCGAGCAGGTTGGCCAGGGCCGACGCCTCGTCACGGGTGAGCGTGAGCGTGACCATGCGGTCCGGGTCGTCCGGGTCGTCGTGGACGACGTCACGCCGGCCGCCCACCTGGTAGTCGATCACCCCGATGCGACGGCCCTCCTCGGTGACCAGCGTGTGCCGGACCCCGATGCCGGGGAGGTTCGTACGTTCGACGATCACGGGGACCTCCTTCGCACGCGGCCGCCGGAGCCGGCCGGAGCTACGGCGACGCGGTGGACGTTCGAGCTGAGCTCGCGTTCTCCATGTGTCAACCATAGCCAGGGGGTATGGGCGGATCCGGGTTCCGGCGACCGGCAATCATTGCGCCCTTTGTTGGCCGGTGGTGCGCAGTGCCGCGCGCGACGTTCCCGGCGACGCTGGAGGTCCGAGGCGGTACCCGAGTAGCGAGGAGGTGGTGAGCATGACCCGCACGTCGATGGCTCCGCCACCGGTGTTCGCCGGTCTCCTCGCGTCCCGATCTGCGAGCGGCGACCAGAAGCGCGTCTGAGCCCCCGGCCGCCGGCGTCGTCGAGTGAATCCGACGCCCGCGGCCCCGGCCACGCCCCTCCCCCGCACGTCCACCGCCCGTTGGGCACCCTGATCCGAAAGAGGTCGGTATGCCGCACCCTGTCACCGCCATTCGCCCACCGGTCCGTACCGGCATGCTGATCGGCCGCTCCCACGGCAGCCGCCCGCCGGTCACCGTCGACGCGGCGCCGATCGCCGTGGACCTCGGCAGCAGCCTGCTGCGGATCTGGCTCGGACCGGGCCGGACGCTGAGCGTCCCGCTCGGCCACGGCCTGCGCAGCCCGGTCGTGCGGCGCGGCCGGATCGTCGACGGCCCGGCCTGCGTCTCCGAGCTGCGGCGGATCCTGCGCGACCACCGCACCCCGGTCCCGGTCGGGGCGCTGGTCGTGGCCTGCCGTCCGGTGCTCGCCGCGCCGGCCGAGCAGGAGGCGACCCGCCGGGTGCTCACCGCCGTGCTCGCGCCGTCCCGGCTGCTGTTCCTCGACAGCGTCCGGGCGGGTGCCATCGGCGCCGGCGCCGCCGCCGGCACCCTGCTGGTCGCCGACATCGGCGCCCAGCTCACCGAGGTGGCGCTGCTGGAGGACGGCCGGGTGGTCGCCGCCCGCCGGGCCGATGTCGGCACGCGGGACCTCAACCACGCGACGACCGCCGCCATGCTCGCCGACACCACCGCCCGGCTGGTACGCGAGCTGCGGCAGGACGCGACGCTACGGCCCCTGGTCCGCGACGCGCTGGCCCGTGGCCCGATCGTCATCGGTGACGGCGCCACCCGGCCCGACGTGACCGCCCGCCTGGTCGCCACGCTCGGCGCGACGGTGCACCGGGCCGCGTCACCGCGTACCGCCGCGCTGACCGGCGCCGGCATGGCCGCCATCTCGGCCCTGCGACACCCGCACGACACCCCGCGCCGCCCGGAAAGGAACGCCTGATCATGACGCACGCCCTCAACCGCACCGAAACGCTGCGCGAACTGCTGGACCGGCAGTTCGGCGAGTACACCGACCAGCTCACCGAGCTGACGCTGCACACGCGGCAGCCCGACTACGGCGGCCACGACCCGGACACGCTGCGCCGGCTCGTCGAGACCGCCCGGCAGGGCGTCGCGGACACCGCCCAGGCGCTGAAGCGCATGTCCGAGGGCACGTACGGCGTCTGCGAGCGCTGCGGGCTGGACATCCCGACCGCCCGCCTGGAGATCCTGCCCTCGGCCCGCTTCTGCGTGCCGTGCCAGCAACGCCGCTGAGCACGCACGGGGCGGTCGGGGCGGGCGCCGGCCGGTAGCGTCACCGCCATGAATGTCGATGACGTCGCCGGCCGGCTCGGCGTGCCCGCCGAGGAGGTCGACCGGGTGCACCGGCTCGCCGGTGACCTGCCCTCCGCGCCGCTGCCCGGCCGGGCGGACGCGCCGGCCCTGCTGGCCCGGCTCGCGGTACGCCCCGACGACGCCGCCGAGATCCTCGCGGGCTGGCCGGAACCGGGGTCACCACTGTGGACCGCCGAGCTGCGCTGGCTGCTCGACCGCTCGACCGCCCTGGTCCGCGCCGACCTCGGCGGCCACGCCTGGCTGACCCCGGGCCCGGCGCTGCCGCGCGACCGGGGTCCGGCCTGGCGGCACCTCTACGTCTACGCGTACCTCGCACTCGTCGACGTGGTCCGGGCCTACCACCGCGACCACGGCGTCCCCGACGACGTGTCCTGGGCGACACTCGCCGACCTGGGCAACAACCTCGCCGTCGACCGGCGGATGAACGGCGACGGCTGGCCGGTCATGCAGAGCTGGCTGACGCTGCACGTGCGCGGTGGCCTCTACGAGCTGGGCCGGCTCCAGCACCAGCGCGGCGACGGCGGCGCGATCGGCCTGCACATCCCGGACTCGGGACCGCTGACCCCGGAGGCGGTCGACGCGTCGCTGGACCGGGCCCGCGCGTTCTTCCCGCGCCACTTCCCCGGCGAGCGCTACACCGCGTTCTCCTGCGGTTCCTGGCTGCTCGACCCGCAGTTGCGCGAATACCTGCCGGAGGACTCCAACATCATCCGGTTCCAGCGGCGGTTCACGCTCGAGCCCCACCAGGAGCAGGACACGCCGGACGGCGACGTCGAGGTGCTGCGGTTCGTGTTCCGCAGCCTGAGCACGCCGCTGGACCGGCTGCCGCGCCGCACCGCCCTCCAGCGCGCGGTGATCGACCACATGCGGGCCGGTCGCCACTGGCAGTGGCGCCAGGGCCGCTTCCCGATGTAGTCACGTCAGCGGCCGCATGCCGCCCCGGTCCGGGCCGGCATGCGGCGGCAGCGGCGCTCCGCGGGCCAGCCAGTCGTCGAGCGCGGCCTGGTCGCCGAACAGCAGCACCGGCGGCCCGGCCGGGTCGGCCGCCCAGGCCCGCATCCGCCGCCGTGCCCGGCCGAACCCGGTCAGGTGCCACACCAGGATCGAGTCGCGGGACAATACGCTGCGCAGCGTCTCCCGGTTGCCGTTGCAGATCAGCTCGCCACCGGCCAGCCGCCGCAGCGTGCGCCGCAGCAGCCGCCGGAACGAGACCGCGCGCGGAAGGTCCAGGCCGATCACCAGGTCGGCGCGGCCGAGGACCACGTCCCGCCAGCCGTGGTACGCGCCGTCGAGGATCCAGCTGTCGCGCCGGCAGATCGCCTCGATCCGGCGACGCTGCTCGGCCACCGGCACCTCGACCCAGCCGGGCTCCCACAGCAGGTCGTCGACCGGATGCCAGGGCAGACCGAACCGCTGCGCCAGATGCGCGGCGAGCGTCGACTTGCCGGAGCCGTGGATCCCCTCGACCAGGATGCGGGCCGGGGCGGTCATGGCAGCAGCGTAGGCACCGCGCGCACCCGGCGCGATCCGGGCGGCCCGGTCAGTGCGCGACAGCGACCGCCGGTGCCGCCTCCAGGCCGGCGAGCTGGGACGGCCGCACGACCACCAGCAGCACCACCAGCGCCGCCACCATCCCGCCGGCCACCACCAGCGCCATCGCCACCGCGCCGGTGCCGAGTACGCCCACCAGCGGCGCGGCCACCGCGCCCACGCCGAACTGCACGGCGCCGAGCAGGGCCGAGGCGGTGCCGGCCGCCTCCCCGTGGCGGGACAGCGCCAGCGCCGGGGCGTTCGGCATGGCCAGGCCCGCCGCCGCCAGCACCAGCCACAGCGACACCAGCAGGGCGGGCAGCCCACCGAAGCCGGTCGCGGCGAACACCACCAGCGCCAGCCCGGCCACCGTGCCCGCCGCCAGCGAGGTCACCAGGATCCACTGCGACGGGTAGCGCCGCAGCAGCCGCACGTTGTACTGGGTGGCGCCGATCAGGCCGATCGCGCCCGCGCCGAACGCCAGGCCGAACTGCTGCTCGTCGAGCCCGTACCCGTCCTGCAGCACGAACGACGACCCCGCGACGTACGCGAACAGCGCGGCCATGGCCAGCCCGGCGACCAGGACCAGCCCGACGAAGACCCGGTCCCGCAGCAGCCCGCCGTACGTCCGGACGGTCGCGACGACTCCGCCGCGCCGGCGCCGCACGGGCGGCAGCGTCTCGGGCAGCGCGATCGTGGCCAGCACGACGAGCAGCACCCCGAAGACGGCCAGGACCACGAACACGCCGCGCCAGTCGGTCCACCGCAGCACGCCGCCGCCCAGCGTCGGCGCGAGGACCGGGGCCGCGCCCATCACCAGCAGCAGCCGGGACAACAGCGTGGCGAACGCCGCGCCGCTGAACAGGTCACGCACCACCGCCATCGCCACCACGGCGGTCGCGGCGACGCCGAGGCCCTGCACGACGCGCAGGACGCCGAGGACGGCGACGTTCGGGGCGATCACGCACAGCGCCGACGCCACGATGTGCAGCAGGAGGCCGGCGATCAGCGGGCGGCGCCGCCCGACCGCGTCCGACAGCGGCCCGATCAGCAGCTGCCCGACGGCGAGCCCGGCGAGCGTGCCGGTGAGCGTCAACTGGACCGCCGCCGACGTGGTGGCGAAGTCCGTGACGATCGCGGGCAGCGCGGGCAGGTACATGTCGATCGTCAGCGGACCCACGGCGATCAGCGAGCCGAGGACCAGCACGAGCTTCAGCCGCTGGCCTCGGCTCTTCAGGTCACCAGGGGTGGGCGTCGGGGCGGCATCGGTCGTCTGGGGCGTCCCGGCCCGGTCGTGCGACCGGGCGCGGGCGGGTGCGGCACTCACACAGTGAGTCAAATGCGCCCCCGGTGATCACATTCCCGTCTCGGCAAGAGGTAACGCAGGTCACCCGCCTACCGGCCGGTGCGGCACGCCGCCGGACAGGGACCGGCGTCGCTGCCGGCGCCGGCTGAGCCGGCACCGGCAGCTCGGGGCGGGCAGGATCAGTTCCAGGGAGCGGTCGGGAACCAGCCCACCCCGAAGAGGGCCGGCACCCGTACGTCCCAGTAGACGATGAGGAACACGCCGACGAGCACCAGCGCGACGCCCGACAGCACGGTGCCGCGCCGGCTCGGGGCGGTGAGCAGGCGCCCGCCGGTCAGCCTCGACGCGATCACCACGACGAGGACCATCACCAGCATGTTGCCGAGCGTCTGCAGGCCGAACACGGCCGCGCCGTACGCCGGGTTGTTGTCGGCCACCGCGTAGAGGAAGAGCTTGTGGAAGAGCGGGAACGGGCGGCCGATCAGGAAGGCGCCGATGATGACGCCCAGCGCGACCAGGCGGGCCCGAGGCCGGCCGGCGAACGGGTCCGGAACCAGCTTCAACGCCGCCAGGCCGAGGTAGAGCAGGGCCAGGCCGGCCAGCCCGAACACGACGGACGCCTGCACGAGCCGCACCGGTACGCCGCCGGCCGTGGTCGCGGTGGACAGCTGCGGCAGACGGTCCCCGAGCAGCACGCCCACGGCACCGTAGGTCAGCGCGACAGCCATGCTCCCGGCGGTGAGCCAGCCCAGCGGGGCGAGCAGTCCGCGCAGTCCGGACCTCGTCGTCTCCCTGGTGACCTGCGGGACCATCCCGAACGCGGCGACGTTGCAGGCGGTGAACGTGCCGGCCAGGCCGGACACGAAGGCGAAGGCGAGCCCGGCGACGGAGCCGCCGATCGCCGTCGCCTTCGCGTCGTGACCCAGGAGAGAGTTCGCGATGTTGTCGCCGATCACCGAGTCGACGAAGGTGAACGACCAGGCGACGGCGAGCAGCACCCCGGCCACCGCGCCCGCCACGGCGAAGCCGAGGGCCGCGGACGTGCGGCCCTGCGGTGTCGCGTCGACGGTGACTACCGGGACTGCTCCCCGGTCGGCTACGGACATGGTTCCTCCTCGATGGGTGATCGGTTACGGGAGACGCACACCCGGCACCGCGGGTGTGTGGAGTGATCGCACCGGGCCGTCCGGGCCGCAGATGTGCAGCCCGATCCGCCCGTGTACGCCGTGACGCTGGTTGACGGCCTGGAGGAGCATGGCCAGCCACTCCAGCTCCCGGGCGTGTTCGAGCCCGCCGACGTCGATCGGCGCGAAGCCGAGCCGGGACAGCAGCGCACCGGCGACCCCCTTGGCCCCGGCGTCGTCGCCGGCCAGCGGCAGGGAGACCGGCAGCCCGCCGCAGCGCGGCTCGCCGACCATCGCCGCGGGCACGGTGTTCAGCGCCTTGACGACGTGCCAGCCGGCGGGTGCCGCCGCCGCGATCAGGTGGGCCCCCGACGAGCCGGGCGGCACCTCCTCGCCGCCGAGCGCCGGATTGGTGACGTCCAGGAGCGGACGGCCCCGGCCCGGCACCGGGGTCTCGGTCAGCACCCGGCAGGCCGGACCGAGCGGAACGGCGAGCACGACGAGGGAGGCCCGTTCGAGGACGACGCGGATGTCGGCGGCGAAGGCTCCCGGTACGCCGGCGGTGGCGGCGGCCGCCGCCCCGGGTGTCCGTCCGGCGAGCAGCACGCTGCAGCGCGCGGCGGCGACCGCGCGGGTGACGGCGACGCCCATCCGCCCGCAGCCGATGACGCCGACTGTCATCGGACCCACACCCCCGCCGCGGAACGGCGGTAGACGGCGAGCGCGGCCGCCAGGTCGGCCGGCACCGGGGTCGGCTGCAACTGACCGTCGACCCGCTCCATGACGGCCACCGTCTGCCGGCCCCGCGCGATCAGCGCGGCGGGAGCGCCGTCCGGGCGGACCCGGCGATAGTCGAAGCCCATCGTGATGCGATTGCCGTTGAGCTCGACGAGCGACATCTCGATCTCGACCGTGTCGAAGGCGTGGCTCTCGGCGTAGAACTCGACCGACATCGACACGGTGACCAGCGCCAGCCCGTCCGACAGGGCGGCGAGCACGGAGGGCGCCTGCTCGGCGAGGAAGTGCTCCCGGCAGTGCCCCTGCCAGTGGGCGTAGTGGGCGAAGTAGACGTTTCCCACCAGGTTCGTCTCGTCGAACGTCACCCGGTGCCGGTAGCGGTAGACCGGGGCGCTCATGCCGGCGTCCCCACGCACACCGCCACCTGCCGCGCGTCCCCGGCCGTCCGCAGCAGCACACTGCTCAGGACGTGGTCGCCGCTGCGCAGGCCGAGCGTGCCGGACGGCTCCCGGCCGGTGAACACCAGCGGCGCCGAGGGCCCGAGCCCGAGCTTGCGGGTCACCTCGATCGCCGTCCACACGCGGACGGCCGCAACCACCTCGTCCTCCCCGGACTCGGCGGCGAGCCGCACGGCGAGGGCCCGGTGCCGTTCCTCCAGCGGCGGCGGGCGGTCGTCCACACGTTCCCAGTCGACGCCGACCGGGCCCGGGGCCACCGTCACGAGCACGAGGTCGTCGAGGTGGCTGGCCGAGACGCCACCGCCGCCCGGCGCCGTGACCCGACCGTCGCCGGCGTGCCGTGCACCTGCGGGCTCGCTCAGCGCGGCGCCGTCGAGCCAGTCGGCCAACCGGACGGTGGGCCCTCCGTCGCCGCGCGTCGCGGGGAGCACCGCGGCATCGATGCCGGGATGCCGGTGCCGCAGCCGCCGGGCCACTGCCGGACCGGCGAGGAACGCCGGCATCTCGGACCAGCCGATCTCGGCCACCGCGCGCAGGACCAGCCCCGTCCACTCCTCGACCGGGCGGCCCGACTCGTCGGTCACCAGCACGTCGTAGACGAACTCGGCACCGTCCTCCGCGCGCTGCCGGGCGGTGACGGTGAGCACGCCGGACGGCCGGTGCCACACGGTGATCCGCTCGACGGAGACCGGAAGCACGCGCCGGTCCGGGACACAGCCCTGCAGCCCGTGCAGCACGGCGTCACGGGCGCCCGGGTCGCCGAGCCGCAGCGACGCGTCGAGGTACATGCCGAACCACGCGGTGCCGGGTTCGGCGCGGACCGAGAACACGCACCGGTACGCGCTCAGCGCGTGATATCCGCGCACCCGCCGGAACGCGGGCCCGTGGAAGTAGAGGCCGCCGTAGAGGCCCGTCGCCGGCAGGCCCGGCTCCCCGAGCCGCACGGCCGGCGCCGGCACCGCCGGATCGGGTGCCGGCACGGCGCCGGTGGTCACGACCGCCGCGAAGTGGTCCACCGCGAAGCCGGTGTCGTCGCTGCGCAGCGCGGCCTCCACCCGCCCGTCGTCGTGGACCAGCGCCGCGACCCGGATGTCGCGCCGGTCGGTCACCGTCACCGGCCGTTCGAGCCGTACGCCGGTGAGGCGCACCGGCGTCCCCGGCGCCCCGGTGAGCCCTGTGGCGGCCTGCGTCATCGCCTCCAGCCCCAGCACGGCGGGCAGCAGCGGGACGCCGTCGACGACGTGGTCGGACAGGTAGGGGTCGGTGCCGGCGGTCAGGGTGGCGCCGACGACGCTCTCCACCCCCGGCGTCAGCGCCAGCACCCGCTCGGCGAACCGCCCGCCGGTGCGGTCGTCGTCGCGGTAGCGCAGGGTCGGTCCGGCGGGCAGACGACCGGCGGCCAGCACGCACGGCCCGGTGTCCGGTGCCGCCAGCAGGCGCAACAGCAGGTCGGTGCCGGCCAGGACGCTGATCGGCTCGAGCCCGTCGCGCACCAGCGCGTCGAGGACGCCGAGGCGGACCCCCATGCCGACGCCGGACCAGGCCGACCACTGCACCGTCAGCCAACGGGTGCCGGGCCGCTCCCGCGTCAGTTCCGCGCAGCGCCGGGCGAGCCACTCGTTGGCGACGGCGTACTCCGACTGGCCGGTCAACCCGGTGCGGCCGATGACGGATCCGAAGGCCACGGCGAAGCGCAGATCGTCGCCGAGGGCCGCGACCAGGTGGTCGAAGCCGTCGGCCTTCGGTGCCAGCGTCGCGCGGAGACCCTCGACGGTCACGTCCTCGATCCGCCGCGGCGTGTTGTGGCCGGCGGCGTGCAGCAGCCCGCGTACCGGTCCGTACCGCTTCTGGACGGCGGTGACGGCGACGGTGACGGCGGGCCCGTCGCTGACGTCGACGGCGTGGTAGCCGGCGGTGATCCCGAGCGCGGTCAGCCGGTCCAGGCCGTCCCGGACCTCCGGGTCCGTGCCGGGGCTGCGCCCGAAGAGCACCGCCGTGGCACCGGTGGCCTGGCACACCGCGGCGGCGCACTCCAGCCCGATGCCCTTCGCCCCGCCGGTGGCCAGCAGCACGTCGCCCGGAGCCAGCGGGATGCGCTCGTCCCGGCGGGACAGCGCGAGCGGAGCGGCGACCCGGGTGGTGCGGACACCGTCCTCGTCGTAGACGACCTCGACGTAGCCGGTCCAGTCGACGGACGCCTCGGCGACGAGCTTGAGGCAGCGGTCGTCCACCGGGGTCTCGGCGACCATCACCGCGGCGCCCGGCCGCTCCACGGCGAGGCTGCGGCCGACCGCGGCGCCCACCCCGCCGTGGTGCAGCACCACGAGCGGCAGCCCGTCGGCGGCGGTGGCGCGCAGCGCGGTCACGACCAGCTCCGCCGGCACCGTGAGGCCCGGTGGCAGCAGCAGCAACCGCGCGTCCGGGGGGTCGGCGAGCGGGAAGTGCTCGGCCACCCCCTTGCTCAGCGGGTGGTCCTCGGTACCGAGCACCGTCCACCCGCGCCGGGCGCCCGGCCTGGTCGTCGGGGCGGCGGACTCGACGAACCGGTCGGTGAAGGCGCGCACCCAACTGGCGATGCCGGCCGGTGGGGCGTCGGCCTCCCCTGCCGCGGGCAGCGTGGCGAGCATCGCGGCGAGCTGGTCGATGGTGGCGTCGGCCAGGGCGGCCGGGACCGCAGGTGCCGACCGGCCGACCGCCGCAGCGGCGTCCACGGCGAGCTGGCTGACCCGCAGCGAGCTGAGGTGCAGGTCGGCGACGAGCCGGGTGTCCGGGCGTAGCGTGGCCGCGTCGAGTTCGACCATGGCCGCCACCCGCCGGGTGACGGCGCTCAGCAGGTCGGTGTCGTCCACGGTGACCACGGGCGGGGCGGATGTCGGCGTGGCGGGCGCCGGACGGGGACGAGGCGGCTGCGGCGACCGCGCCGGTCCGCCGGTGCCCTCGCAGGGGTTGCGCAGGAAGACCGGCCGCCAGTCCGGCGTGAGCCGGCGGCACGCCCGGCGCGCGTAGTAGGCGCCCACGTCCGGCCCGGCGCCCGTCGCGAACAGCGCGGCGGTCACGGTGGCGATGCCGTGCGGGCCGGGTGCGCCCGAGTCGAGAGCCACCACGCGGGCGTCCGGCAGATCCGCGGCCAGCCCGGCCAGCACGGCGCCGGGGCCCACCTCGATCAGCAGGTCGGTTCGCTCGGCCAGGCGCGCCAGCGCGTCGCGGAAGCGGACCGGCTCGACGAGCTGACGGGTGAGCAGGCCGGCGAGGTCGGTGCCGGTGTCCAGCCAGTCACCGGTCACCGTGGAGCAGACCGGCCGTCGGGGTGCCCGCCCGGCGAGTCCGGTGAGGTGATCGCGCAGGGCGAGGCTCGCGGCAGCCATCATCGGCGAGTGGAAGGCGTGCGAGACCGGCAGTGCGGTGGCCCGCAGGCCGGCGGACGGGGCGCCGGCGACGAACCGGGCCACCTCCGCGGCCGGGCCGGACACCGTGCACTGCTCCGCGCTGTTCTCCCCGGCGACCACGACCGGGCCCGGGCGGAGCAGCTCGCGGACCCGGTCCGCGGGCCCGGCGACGGCGGCCATCGCGCCGCGACCCGGCGCGTCGCTCATCAGCCGGCCTCGAACGCGTACCAGGTCGAGGGCTTCCTTGTCGTCGAGTGCCCCCGCCCAGCACAGCGCGCCGATCTCGCCGAGGCTGTGCCCGACGGCCGCCTCGGCCTCCACCCCCAGCCGGCGCAGCCAGGTCAGACCGGCGAGCGAGGCCCGCAGGATGGCGGGCTGGGCGACTGCGGTGTCCGGCACGGCGCCCGCCGCGACCTCCACCTCCGGGTCGTACCCGGCGAGCGGTCCGTCGAGCAGCTCCCCCAGCGCGCCCGCGCCCGGACGGACCGGGGATCCCTGTCCGGAGAACAGGTAACCGATCCGGGGCGCCGCGCCGGCGCCGAGGAAGACACCGGCCTCCGGGTCGAACAGCTCGGTGTTCGCGTCGGCCAGCGCGGTCACGGCGCGCCGGGCGGCGCGGACCAGGCCGTCCGGGTCGCGTACCACGGCGGCGAACCGGACGGCGCCCTCGGCGACCGGCTCCGCGGCCAGCGTGGCCGCGAGATCACCCAGTTCCGCCCGGGACAGCCGGCCGGCCAGATCGGCCAGGTCGGTCAGCCGCGCGGTCAGGGCCGCACGGTCGGCCGCCGCGCACACCACCACCTCGTGGGACGGCATGGGACGGGCGGCCCGGCGCTCGGCGTCGGTGACGACCCGGCGGGTGGTGGGCGTGATCCCGCCCAGCACCACGTGGGCGTTGATGCCGCCGAAGCCCATGGCGCTGACCGACGCGTACCGGTCCGGGCCGGGCCACGGCGTCGGCTCGTCGGTCACCACCAGCGGCGACCCGGCGGCGGCCAGTGCGGGATGCGGTGACTCGCAGCCGGTGGTCGGCGGGATCACCTGGTGGTGGATCGCGAGTACGGCCTTGATCATCCCGGCGACTCCGGCCGCCGCCTTGGTGTGCCCGATGTTCGCCTTCACGCTGCCGAGCACCGCCGGGAGGCGGCGGCCGGCGTGCAGGTCGCGCAGCGCGGACAGTTCGGTCTCGTCGCCGACAGCGGTGCCGGTGCCGTGCCCCTCCACGAACGACACCTGCTCGGGAGTGAGACCCGCCCGGTCGTACGCGCGCCGCAGCGCGAGCAGCTGGCCGGCGGGCTCGGGCCGGGTCAGCCCGCCGTTGCCGTCCGACGACGTGCCCCAGCCGTGCAGCCGCGCGTACGGCCGCAGGCCGTGTTCCGCGGCGAAGTCCTCACGGCACAGGACCAGGATCCCGCAGCCCTCCCCCGGCAGGAACCCGGTCGGCCGCGAGTCGTAGATCCGCATGTCGCCGGTGGCCAGCGCGCCCACGCGGGCGAAGCCGACCAGTTCCAGCGGATCGAGGCTGAGGTCCACACCGCCCGCCAGCGCCACGTCGAGATCGCCGTCGGCGAGCATCCGGGCGGCCGTGGCGACAGCCATCAGCGACGAGGCACAGGCGGCGTCGACCGTGTAGCCGGTGCCGTGGAAGTCGAAGTGGTTGCAGATCCGGCCGGCGATGGTGTTTGACAACGCCCCGGCGAGCGTCTCCTCGCCCGGCGGCGGGAACGGCTCCTTGAACCGGTCCTCCGCGGTGGCGAGCAGCTTCTCCCGCTCGGCGTCCGACAGGTCCAGCCCCGCCAGCGTCTCGGCGAGCAGCCGCTGCACGTAGGGCCAGCGCAGGCGGAGCCCGTTGGCGCGGCTGAACTCGCCGGTCATCGAGTTGCCGAGCAGCACGCCGACCCGGTCGTCGGGCAGGCCCGCGCCCGCCGGGCAGCCGGCGTCGGCGAGCGCGTCCGCGGCCACCTCCAGGGCCAGCCAGTGGGTCAGGTCGACCGCCCGGAAGACCTCACCGGGCACGTGGAAGCGGGACCGGTCGAACACCCAGTCGCTGAGGACGGCGGCGCGGTCGACGTACGTGTGGTCGACCTCCTCGGGTCCGGGCCGGTGGTAGTCGGCGACCGGCAGCCGTTCCGGTGGCAGGGGCCGGAAGGCGCGCCGGCGCCCGAGCACCGTCTGCCAGAGCTGCCCCGGGTCCGCGGCGTCCGGGTACCGGCAGGCCATGCCCACCACGACGATCGGGGCTCTCGTGCCGGTCATGCCTGGGCTCCGACCGGGACGGCGGACTGGGAGGCGCGTTCCGGCGCACCGGGTCCGGTGACCGGCTGCCGCCGCTCGCGGATCCGGCGGGCGGTCACGATCACCACCCAGCGGCCGACGCACACGGTGGTGAGCGCGAAGAACAGCCCGAACTCGATGTGCAGGAGCACCAGCGTGCCGTAGACCGCCGCGGTGGCCAGACCGAACACGACCTGCCGGCGCGGCGCGTGCGGGGTGGTTCCGGGGTCGGTGATCATGTAGTTGGTGAACAGGACGAACGCCACGCCGGTCATCGGCAGGAGCGCCGCCACCAGAGCGTGGTCGAAGATCACCGACCGCAGCACCGCCTGTGCGGCGAAGCCCGCGACCCAGGCGGCGACCAGCGGCCCGCGCCGGGTCAGCTTGGCGTTGAGCATCGTGCCGGCGGCCAGGATCGCGCCGGGCACCACCCAGTCCCAGATCCCGTTGATGTTCGCGGTGAACTGGTACGGCGGTGCGATCCCCACCCAGGTGAAGCAGAGCAGCGTCACGACGATGCCGAAGTTGCTCGGGTTGAGGACGTGCTTCGCCGCTCCCCCGGCGGTCAAGCGCACCCGCACCACGTACTTGCTCGCGATCGCGACGGTGACGGCGAACAGGGTGGGCCACAGCCGCTCGTTGCCGTAGAGCAGCATCGCGCAGGCCAGCCCGCCGATGTGCGCGGGCAGCAGGAAGTTGACGAGGTCGATGGCGGAGCCTCGGTAGCGCACCGGGCGGCGCTCGACGCGGGCCTCGAGCGTCTCCAGGAGAAGCTCGAGAGCGTACGCGATGAGCAGCGCGGCGATCGGCGTGAGCCACGACTGCTCGAATCCGAGGACCGTGTGCCCCAGCAGCGTGAACACGGTGATGGACAGGGCGAACCGGCGCAGCGCGACGATCCGGGGGTCCTTGTTGGCCATGGTTCTCTCCTCGATCAGGACTCGGGTCGCAGCGTGACCGTGTGCCAGCCCGAGGCGAGCGTGGTGCTCGTCTCGTGCTGTCCGGCGGCGTCGCGCCAGGTGATCCGGACCTGGGCGGACGGGCTGCCGCCGAGGCCGAAGTACAGTTCGTCGGCGTTCACGCCGGTGTGTCCGTTGGCGGGGTAGAGCTGGTCGGTCAGCGTCGTACCGTCGGCGCGGCGCACCTCGACGCGGGCACCGATCGCCGCACGGGTCGCGCCGTTGGCGGTGGGCACCACCAGCCGCAGCCCGAGGTGGGTCGTCGCCGGACCGGTGTTGCGGAACAGCTCCGAGGCGGCCCACTGGTTGGCGACCGCCATGTCGAGCCGCCCGTCGTGGTCGACGTCGCCGACGGCGATGGCCCGGGAGGCCTGGGTGCTCGTCATCCCCAGCCGCTTCGACACGTCGACGAACCGGCCGTTCGGCCCGCGTACGAAGAAGGGGTTGCGCTCGTGGCCGGACAGGCTGTCGCCGGGCCGGAAGTTCGGCCAGGCCCACGGGTACTTCAGGAAGGTGTCGTTGGCCATCGCGAGTTCCTGGAGCTCGGCCCAGCGGTCGGTGCCACCGTGCAGGAAGCCGACCGCCTGGGTGATCTCGCGGCGGCCGTCGGCGTCGAAGTCGGCGGCCTTGATGTCCCAGGCCCAGCCGCTGCGGGACAGCCCGAGTTCCTCGCTGCGGTCCCGGTACGGCGCGCGCCCGGAGGTGAACCGGCCGCCTGTGCTGACGAAGGCGAAGTTGCTCTCCTGCAGGGCGAACGGCGAGGTGATGTTGCTGACCAGCAGATCCGGCCGGCCGTCGGCGTTCAGGTCGTCGAAGGCGACGCCCATGCCCTTGAACGAGTCGTGCCCGATCACCTTGGACTTGGGGGCCAGCGGGTCGCGCGTGCCGCTCACCTCGCGGAACTCGGGCCGGCCGGGACGGGACTCGTTCACCAGCAGGTTGTCGGGCCCGAAGTCGTTGGCGAAGTAGAGCTCCGGCAGGCCGTCGCCGGTCAGGTCCTGCGCCCCGGTGGCCAGGGTCCAGGCCCGCGCCTGGCCGGTGGTGAAGGCGTCGGACCGGTCGGCGTACGCGGGAACGGGCGCGCCGCCGGCGGCGGGGGTGTTCCCGTCGAACATCAGGAGCCGGTTGCGGCCGCCGTTGCGGCCCAGGGACATGGAGTCCTGCATCCGCATCACCGGGTCGTCGGCGGCGGTCCGGTCGAGCACCCGCGCGCCGTCCGGGAAGTAGTTGCCGATGAGGATGTCCAGGCCGCCGTCGCCGTCGACGTCGAGGACGTTGGCGGTGGTCGAGTTCCAGATCTCGCCGGGAGCGACCACGTCGCTCGCCCGGAAGCCCGCGGCGCCGGGTGCGCCGCCGCCGGGCTGGCGCAGGTAGAGCAGCGGTACGCGGCCCCAGAAGTACACCAGGACGTCGAGTGCGCCGTCGCCGTTGAAGTCGGCGGGGAGGCATCCCATCGGCGCTGTGGTGCGGGCGTCGTACGCGACACCGGCCGGCTGGAGGGTGACGGCGGCGTACCGTTCGCCGGTGCCCGGCACCGGCGCCACGGTGACCGAGTCGTCGCGGGGGTCGACCAGGCAGCGGTCGTTCGGCAGGCCGTCGCCGTCGAAGTCGCCGAGGCCGACGCCTGCGCCGACCGCGGAGATCCACGCGGCGAGATGGTTCAGTGCGGGCTGGACCTCGCGGAGCCGGCGGGTGTCCCCGGTGGCGTTCAACGGAGCGGGCGTGAAGGCGAAGCGGGCGCTCAGGGCGTCGGCGTCGGACGCGGAGACCGACGGCAGCCGGGTGAACAGGCCGGCCACGACACACAGCAGCACGGCCAGGGCGGGTACGAGCGTTCTACGAACAGCGGACGGCACAGGTTCCCCCTCGGATGGTCGCGGGCGGATCAGAGCGACGCGAGCAGCACGCGGGCGCGGATGCGCTGCCGCCACGTCTGGTACTCGACCGGGCCGGTGGCGGGCGTGCGGAGCCCGGCCTCGGCCTCGCGGGTCCAGTCCGCAGCGGTACGCGGGTCGGTGCCGGTGAGCGCGTGCACGGTGCTGGCGAGTTCGGGCGGGGTCCAGCCGCTGCGCTGCCAGGCCGCGGCGGCGAAGGCCACACCCTGGCCGAGGTCGCCGGCGTGCGCTCCGGCACGCTCGCGCAGCGTGGCGAGTCCCTCCGGCGAGACCCCGCCGCCGTACGCGGCGGCGAGGCCCACACCGCTCCAGGCGTCGCCGTGGTGCCACTGCGGCAGCGTGGCGACGAGGTCCGCCACCCGGGTGGGTACCGCGGTGCCCCGGAACCACAGGCTGCGGCCGACACCCTGGTAGCGGATGGCGCAGCGCTCGGAGCACCGGCGCGGGTGGGCGGTGATGCGGCGCAGCCCACCGGCGTCGGCGAAGAAGCCCGCGGAGAAGCCCCAGCCGTCGAGCGCGAGCCAGCGCAGCAGCGGGTCCAGGCCGGACAGCCGGGCCCAGAACGGCCAGCGCAGCTTGGCCATCGCCCATCCCACGCCGACATGGATCAGGTGGATGTGGGCCGGGCCGTGCAGGCGCAGCACGGCCGGCAGCCGGCGGCTGCCCGGGACGAGGAGGTCGAGCAGTGCGGCCTGCATGGCCAGCCCTTCCACGGCGAAACCGCGCAGGTGGTCCGGCTGGTCGTCGAATCGCGGAGGCGCGCCGGCGGGGGCGTCGAGTCCCGCGTTGAAGCCGTCCAGGAAGGTTCCCGCGGCGGTCTCCAGTCTCGCGCGCAGCTCGGGCGGGTCGGACGCGAAGCCCCGGACCGTGAAGTCGGCGAGGCGGTCCGGCTGATGCAGCAGGCGGCGCCAGCTACGGGGGCGGGTTTCGTCGAGCGTGGCGTTGTCGGTTCTCATGACGCTCCCGCGGAGTCGGTCCACAGTGTCCGTGCGGCGCCAGTCTGCACATCCGTTCTTGAAGAAAACTTGAATTACATATAGTAACGAAATCGCGTTTCCGCGGCCGATCTCACTACTCGCCCGCGCCAGATGTCCGTTTATTAAATCGACCGAGGGACTCGATGATCTCCTCGGCCGTCTTCGTCCAGGTGAAGGGGCCGGGGTTCTCGCCCCGCTCCGCGACCCACGCGCTGATGCCGACCTCCAGGGCCTGCACTGACTGGGGGGTGCCGCGCGGGACCATCTGGTCGGCGAGGAAGCCGAACCAGCGATCGAGCTGGGTGAACCAGGCCGAGTCGGTCGGGGTGACGTGCACGCGGAAGCGGGGGTGCCGGTCCAGCCAGGACGTGACGGCCGGGGCGTGGTGCGCGCCGTGGTTGTCCCAGATGAGGTGAACGTCCAGCTCGGCGGGGACCGAGGCGTCGACCCGGGCGAGGAACCTCTTGAGATCCGCCGCCCGGTACCTGCGGCCCGCGGCGGCGCCGTCGGCCACGGTGCGCGCGGCGAACAGGCCGGCGGCGCCGGCGCGCGGGCGCTCCGGGGCAGGCCGGCCGGGCGCCGTCGGCGGCCCTGGCGGGATCCGTGCCGCCTCGTGAACCACGAGCGCGACCACGCCGGCCGGCGGGTTCAGATACAACCCGGCCACATCGACCACCTTCGCCATGAACACCGGGTCGGCCGAGAGGTTGAACGGCGGATCCCGGTGCGGTCTGAGGTGGAATCGGCGCCAGATCCGCCCGACTGTCGACCGCGACAGCCCGGTCCTCTCGGCCATCGACCTGCGGGACCAGTGGGTAGCACCCGGGGGCGCCTCCTCCAGCGTGGACACCAGCACCTCCTCCACCCGGTCCGCGCCGATCGACGGCGGCCGGCCCGGGCGGTCCCGGTCGGCCAGACCCTCCAGACGCCGTTGCACGAAACGGCTGCGCCACTTCCCCACCGTCGGCCGCGACACCCCCAGGTCGGCCGCCACTGCGGCATTGGTCGCCCCGGGTTCGGCACACGCCAGGACGATCCGGCACCGCAGCGCCAGGGCCTGAGAGGACTTCGCCCGCCGCGACCAGCGCACCAGCGTCGCGCGCTCCTCGTCGGTCAACACCAACTCGGCCTTCGGCCGCCCGGTCCTCGGCACACAACCCAGGCTACATATAGAAAACCAATTTACGGCGCAATATTTGTGCACTTCAGGTTTCCCGAATTAATTACTACTCTGACGTTGGTTGACGTCGATACGGGCGACCTGGGGGCAACGTGTTGCGTGCGGCAATTGTGGAGATTAAAGTCCTCGGCGCCACCCACGCAGTAATCGATTCCCGCAAGGTCGACCTCGGGTCCCGCAAACAACGGGCAATCATCGCCCTGCTGTCCCTGCGCCACGGCACCCCGGTGCCGATCGACGAGATCATCGAGGCCCTCTGGGAGAACCAGCCGCCCGGCACCCCGCAGTCGCTGGTGCACACGTACATCGCCCGGCTGCGCCAGGTGATGGAGCCGGACACCCCGGCGCGGCGCCGCACCAACGTGATCGGGCACAGCGGCACCGGCTACCAGCTTCGGCTGCCACCGGACGCGGTGGATGTCAGCCGTTTCCACAGCCACGCCGACCACGGGCTGCAACTGCTGGCCTCCGGTGCCGCCGGCGAGGCGTACGGCCTGCTGCGCCGGGCACTCGGCGAGTGGCCCGCCTCGCTGACCACCGATCTCGAGTCCCTGCTGCCCGGGTGCGAGGACGTCACCCTGCTTCGGGGAAAGTGGACCACAGTGGCGATGGCGTACGTCCGGGCCGGCCTGACCAGCAAGGGCGCCGTCGCGGTCCTGCCCACCGCCGAACGTCTCGCCCAGGTGGACCCCCTCAACGAGGCCGCGCAGGCGCTCTACCTGGAGACCCAGCGGCGCGCCGGCCACGGTGCCTCGGCGCTGTCCCACTACGACCGGATCCGCACCCGGCTGCAGGCCGAGCTGGGCGTCGAACCCGGCCACGAGCTGCGCCGGGTGCACCGGCAACTGGTAGCCGCCGGCGGGAGCCGAGTCCCAGCACCACCCGGCGGCTGGCTCGGGCCGGGACCGGCGGTCGACCCGCTGATCGACCGCGAGACCGAGCTGCGACAGCTGCGTGACCTGCTCGTCCAGCAGCGGCTGATCACGCTGAGCGGGCCCGCGGGGGTGGGCAAGAGCGCTGTCGCGCGCGCGGCGGCGACCGCCGCCAGGGGGGACTTCCGTGACGGCGTCGCGGTGGTGGAACTGGCCACTGCCTGCGGTGCCGCGGAGGCGGCCGACGCGGTACGGCGAACCCTGCACCCGATGCTCCCGCAGCGTCACGCCCCTGCGGCCCGGCCGTTCGACGATCTGGCCGGCCAGCAGCTACTGCTCCTCCTGGACAACGCCGAGAACGTCCTGGAGCCCTGCGCCGGGCTCGTCGACGACCTGTTGCGGTCCTGTCCGCAGGCGCGCGTCCTGGTCACCTCACGGGAGCTGCTCGGCCTGCCGTACGAGACGATCCTGACGATCGGTCCGCTCCGCCCGCCCGGGCCGGAGACTCCGGCCGACCCGGCGGCGCTGCTGCGCGTGCCCGCCGTGGCGCTGTTCGCGCGGCGCGCCACCCAGGCGTGCCCGTCCTTCTCGGTGGACGAGGACAACTGCGCCCTGGTCGCCACCATCTGCCGCCGGCTCGACGGCCTGCCGCTCGCGCTGGAACTGGCCGCCCGCGTGCTGCGCACCACCGGTCTGCCCGAACTCGCCGAGCAGTGCCGCGACCCGCTGCGGTTGCTGGACGCGAGCCGCCGGGGCACGCCCGCGCACCACCGCTCGTTGCACGCGGCGGTGGTACGCACAGTGGACCGGCTCACGCTCGCCGAACAGCAGTGCCTCGCGCTGGTCAGCGGGATGGAGGAACCGGTGAGCCCGGACATGGTGGAGAGGACGGCCCGTTCCTACTGCGACCGGGAGGTCCGGATCGACCTGCGTCCGCTGCTCAACCGCCTGGTCGACAAGTCGCTCCTGATGGCCCGGCATGACGAGCACGGCACATCCTATCGAATGTTGCGGACAATCCGCCGGATCGGTCTGCAACTGCTCGACCGTTTCGGCGCGGCGCCTTCGGTGGCGAATGCGCTCTGTCGGGAAACAAACCTATGAAATCGATTGCCGGTGCCGAAAATGGCGCAGCTACCCTCCAACCGGTGCAGCACCTACCGTGGCGGACTGTTCACACATAGCTCTCACGGGCTTGCCGATTGCTATATGAATTTATAGCATCGAGTCGGACAGCGCTCCGCCGACGTCCATCCGGCCCTGCTGCTGCCGTCGTTGATCGATCTCCGCAATCCCCTCAGGAGGTCCGACGCCCCATGCCTGCCGTCCACGAAACAGGGACCACCACCGCGACCGCGGCTTCCGTGCACATCGGAGCGATCACCCAGGCGGTGACCTCGATGCGGCGCCACCTCGACGAGCCACACCGGCTGCACGACATCGCCCGGGCCTCGCTGATGAGCCCGTTCCACTTCCACCGCGTGTTCCGGATGCTGACCGCCGTCACGCCGGGCCGGTTCCTCACCGCCGTGCGGATGGCCGAGGCGAAACGCCGGCTCCTCGGCAGCGACGCCAGCGCGACCGACATCAGCATGGCGGTCGGCTACTCCAGCTTCGGCACCTTCACCACCCAGTTCACCCGCCTCGTCGGTGTGTCACCCGGCCGCTTCCGCACGTACGGCCGGGCCGTCGCGGACCTGCCCCTGCGCGAACTGGTCTCCACCCCACCGACCCCCGCACGTCAGCCGTTCGCGCTCCTCCACGTCGGGGCCCGCCCGGACGGCCACCCGGGCCTCACCGTGGTCGCCACCTTCCGGTCCGGAATACCGCAGCAACGGCCCTCGTCCTGCGCCGCGATCCTCTCGCCGGCGGTGTTCCCGCTACCGCTCGCGGCGGCGGGCCGGGCGAGCGTGCTCGCGGTCAGCGCCCGCACCGACGCGACCATCGGCGAGGTCCTCACCGAGGAGCCCTCGGCCGGCATCTGTGTCGGCGCCGCCGAGATCCCCGACGAGCCGGTCGCGGCGCAGGCCACCGTCGCGGTCGGCATCCCGCTGCGCCGGCCGGCCCTGCTGGATCCGCCGTTGCTGCTCGCGTTCCCCCTGCTGATGCTCGAGTCCCAGGCCGGGCCGCGGCGGGCGCAGGTCCGCTGAGAGCCCCGGCCGTGCCGGTGCCCGTGACCGCCGGTGGAACCGGGTCCACCGACGGCCACGAGGTCAGGACCGGGCGGTGTACCGCACCGGGCACGACGCGGGCCGGGCCACACCCAGCCCCGGCGCCTGCCGCGGCTCGGCGATCCCCAGCTCCATGTCGTACGAGCGGGTCAGCATCGCCAGCACCGCCTTCATCTCCAGGTCGGCGAAGCGGGCGCCCAGGCAGGCGTGCAGGCCGCCGCCGAGGTTGAGCAGGCCGGCTGCCGCCCGGCCGTCGGCGTCCCGGTCCCTGCTGAACCGGTCGGGGTCAAACCGGTCCGGGTCCGGGAACACCTCCGGCACGCGGTGCGTCACGGGCGGGCAGAACAGCGTCTGCCAGCCGGCCCGCACGGTGAAACCACCGACCTCGTACGCGGTGACTGTCTGCCGGGTCAGCAGCGTCGTGACCGGCCGCAGCCGCTGGGACTCCAGCAGCGCCTCGAACAGCCGTCGCTGCCGGTGCAGGTCCGTGACGGTCCAGTCGCCGGCCTGCCGGGGCAGATCGGCGATCTCCTCCTCCATCGCCGCCAGTTCCTTCGGGTGCTGCAGCAGCAGAATGAGCGACCAGGCCATCTGGGCCGCTGTCGTCTCGTACGCCGCGTACACCAGGATCAGGATGAGCCCGATGACGGTCTCGTCGTCGAAGGCCGCGCCGCCCGAGAGCAGGTGCGGCAGGAAGCCGTACCGTCCGGTGTCCGGATCCTCCCGGACCGCCCGCAGGTGCGGCCCCATCAGCTCGAACATCTCCCGGCGCGCGCGGTCGCGCCGGCGCAGGCGCGGCGTCGGCAGGTTGGCCGGCAGGAAGAACTCCATCCCGGCCGCGATGTCGAGGAAGAGCGACCGGAACCGGTCGCCGTGCCGGGCGCGGAAGCCGGACCCCAGGAACAGGCGTACGGCGATGTCCATGCTCAGCCGCTCCAGGTCGGCGCGCGCGTCGAACTCGCCGCGCGGGCCGAGCCGGTCCATCCAGTCGCTCGTCTCACCGATGATGGCGGCCAGGTAGTCCGCGTGGTTGCGGCTGTGGAAGGCGGGCAGCAACGCGGCCCGCTGACGCAGGTAGTCCGGGTGGTCGGCGGCCTGCATGACCGCGCCGAACATGGGCTTCAGCCACTGGTAGACCGGCTGGACGGCGAGGATCGTCTCGGGCAGCGCGATGGCGTGCCGGCTCTCCTCGACGCCGGCCACGACGACCGAGCGCCGCGGCCCCATCCGCAGTGCGAACACGGGACCGTGCTCGGCGTAGCCGGCGCGGGCCAGCGCGACCGGGTCACGCATGAAGGCGAAGGCGTTGCCGAACAGCGGCAGGCCCTGCAACGTCGGCGGGCTGGTTGCGGCCATGACGGATCCCCCTTCGGGACGGGCTCGAAGTCAGCCGGCGGTGGCGTACGAGTACCAGACGTTCCAGTGCACGACCAGGCGTCCGCGGTCGGCGGCGACCTCCTCCATCCGGGCCTCGGCGGCCGCCCGCGCCGCACCCAGCCGCTCCGCGGGCACCCGCTCGAGCACCATCCGGCCGGCCGTCTGCCACAGCCAGGCCCACCACTGCCGCGGGTCGGTGAACTCGAGGTCGAGCGTCTCGTCCTCGATCCGCGTGTCGGCGAAGCCGGCGTCGCGCAGCAGGCGGTGGATCCCCTCCTTGGAGCGCAACGGATTGTCGGTGCGGCCGGGGACCGGGGGCATGCCACCGTCCACGTACGGCACGACGGCGTCGGTGACGTGGAAGAACGCGGGGTCGTCGGCGCCGAACGTGGTCATCGCGAAGCGGCCGCCCGGGCGCAGCAGCCGTCGGTAGCGGGCCGCGGCGTCCGCCGGGTCGGGCAGCATGAACATCACCAGGCCCGCGACGACCGCGTCGAACCGGGCCGGGGCGAAGCCGGGTGTGGCCGCGTCACCGATCCGTACCTCCGCGTTCGTCAGGCCCTCGTCGGCGAGTTCCGCGCGGGCGCCCTCCACCATGACCGGCGCCACGTCGATGCCGATCACCGAGCCGCCCGGCGCAACGGCGCGGGCGGCGGGGACGGTGCAGGCGCCCTGCCCGCAGCCGACGTCGAGCACGTCCTCGCCCGGGCGCAGATCGAGCCCTGCCACCAGGCGAGCGCCGATCGGCCCGAAGAAGCGGACGCCGGTGCGGTCGTAGCGTGGGGCCGCCCGGTCGAACACCTCCGCCAGTTCCGGAGTCGACACCGCATCCGTCGTCGCGTCGCCGGGCATCGGGCACCACCCTTTCCGCAGGTTCGCCGCGCTCTCCGCGATCATTCTTCGCGCCGGTCCGCGGCCCGGCTTCTCGCCGCTTGCCTATCCGGGCCGGCCGTACCGGCGGGCAACACAGGAGAAGTCCCGGCCCCCGCAGCGCCCCTAGGGTCGAGGGAGAGCTCGATCACCAGTGAGGGAGGAAGCTGTGGGTGTACTGGGTCTACACAATGAGTGCCCCCCGACCAACTACGCCGCCGGAGACGCCGCCGAGATCGTCACCGGTCTGGTGTCCGACGCGGTCGCGACCGGCGCGACGCTGCGCGCCGTTCGCGACTGCCTCGATTCGCTGGCCTGCCTCGACGACACGGTGCGGTACGTCGTCGAAGCCTCCGCCGGAGCCGTGTCACCGGACGGCTCGTTCGACGCCGCCAACGTGGCCGAGCAGATGGCGGGCGTCCTGAAGACCTACTCGCAGACCTTCCGGGCCCTGGACGGGACCGTCGACCAGATCGACACCGCGGTCCGGGAGTACGGGGAGCTGCAGCGGTACAGCGCACTCGCGCTGGCCAAGGGCCGGGACGAGTGTTTCGAGAACCGGCTGATCCAGGCCGGCGAGGGCGGCTTCGCCGGCATGGCCCAGTCGCGCATCGCCTACCTGCGCAAGCTGCGGGTGCGGGTGCAGCTGCTCCAGCGCATGGAGCCGATCGGCGAGGAGATCCTGAACGGGTACGACTTCAACGCGTTCTTCCTGCTGTTCATGCAGCCCATGCGCGACCTCGGCGTGGCCGCGCAGGATCTCTACAACGAGACGGTACGCGGGGCGCTCGTCGCCTACGACACGCTCGTCCGGGTGTGTGAAATGCGTACCGGAAACGCGGCCGACACCCTGCGCCGGGAAATGGTGAAATCGAACTGATCTCGCCATCGCACTCGTCCGGCGCGACCATGACAATCCGCGCCGGACATGCGCGTCTCAGGCATGCACAACGGGGACCGGTTCGGTAGGATGATCGCACTGTTCGCCCATATGCCGTGAGATGGGAAATTCCATGGGAATCAGCCACATCACATTGATCACCATCCCGGTCACCGACCAGGACAAGGCGAAAGACTTCTACGCCCGCCTCGGATTCGAGGTGATCAATGACCACGAGATGACCCCGGACGAGATGCCGCCGGAGCCGGGCCTGCGCTGGCTGCAGCTGGGCACTCCGGGAGGCGAGACCACAGTGGTGCTCGCCACCTGGGGCGTGGGCGGTCTCCGCCCCGGGGCGCAGCACATCTCGGTGGCGTGCAAGGACGTCAAGGGCCTGCACAACGAGCTGGCCTCGGCGGGCGTGGAGGCGTCGCCGGTCTTCGACGCCCCGTTCGGCGCGTTCTTCTCGGTGGAGGACCCGGACGGCAACGGCGTGATGATCGTCGAGGAGTCCGGCGACTGACGGCAGGACGGTGGGGGTGGTACCCGGATCCGGGTACCACCCCCACCGTCCTGTCCGGCCGTGTTTTCCGGCGTCAGGGCGCCCAGCGGCCCCCGCGCATCGTCGACCACGGGTCGACGTCGTCGGCCTTGGCCTGGGCCTCGGCCTGCGCCCAGGTGTAGATGCCCTGCGCCATCAACGCCGGCGTGCCGGCGGCGAGCCGCCCGAACACGTCGGCGCGGGCCCGCTGCACGTCACGGTCCTCGGGAGCGCTCAACGCCGCCCACTCGGCGAGGTGACCGGCGAGGTCGAGCCGGCCGCGGTCCGCCGCGTCGAGGGCGCGCTCGGCCAGGCGGGACGCTCCGCCCGCGAGCTGCGCCACCTCGGCGGCCAGGTCGGCGCGCGGCGCCGGTCGCACGGTGGCCGGGTCACCGTCGTACCAGCCGCCGTAGGTGCGCCAGACGGTGCGGACGATGAACTGCGGATCGTCGTAGGTGGGGCGCAGCCACGGCTGGGCCAGCAGGGCGGACACCTCCGGCGTGACCAGGGGGGCGTGCAGGATCTCGTCGAGCGTGCAGCCCTCGTTCATCATCGCCACCACACCGTCGTGCAGTGTCGACAGCAACGTCGCCGACCCGAGCAGCGTCTCGCGGACGCGGTCGGCACCGACCACCGGCAGACCGTGGCCGGGCAGCAGGATCTCGGCGCCGAGGCCGGCCATCCAGCGCAGCGCCCGCACCCACTCGGCCACGTGGCGGCGGACCTTCTGCGGGTTGCCGGCGTTGGGCGCCACCCAGGCGTAGAAGTCGCCGCAGCACAGGATGCGCCGCTCGGGCAGCCAGGCCATCGTCGCGTCGTCCGTCTCGCCGCGACCGTGCCGCAGCTCCATCGTCAGATCGCCGTGCCGCAGCGTGAGCGTGTCGAGGTAGGTGCGGTCGGGCTCGCGATAGTCGGTCGGCCACGTGATACCGGGAGCGCGGAACTGCCGGCGGTTGACTGTCGCGTTGTACCCGGCGGTCAGCCGGTACCGGGCGAAGCGCTCCGGCACGGCGGCGTGCGCCACGACAGAGATGCCGGGGTCGTGGCGCTCGGCGGCCTCCGCCTCGAACGGTGACAGCCCGAGGACGTGGTCGATGTGGCCGTGGGAGTAGACGGCGGTGACGACCGGTGCGGTGCTGCGTGCCCGCACCGCCGCGTGCAGCGCGGCCGCGGTGTTGCGGTCGCCGGTGTCGAAGAGCACCAGGCCGTCGGCCGTCTCGAAGACGTAGACGTTGCCGGTCGCCGCCCACATCCACACACCGTCGTCGATCCGGCGGAGCCCGTCCTTACGGAGCTCACCCTTGTAGTAGGCGAACAGCGGCTCGTCACCGCGCCAGGCGCGGTCCGCGTACTCCTCGAGTTCCTTGTCCATCGACACTCCCGTCCGGTCGCAGGGATCGTGCAAACGGGTCGGCCGGACGAACGCAGGCCGAAGGCCGGCCGCGGCGGCAGCGCCGGACACGACCGGAGTGCCGGAGCGGTCGGCGGGACGCCCGGGACGGCGGCCTCAGCGGTTCTGGCCGGCCGCCTCCGGGGCGTCCTGCGTCCGCCGGAACCGGCCGACCGCGCGGCGCACCGGACCGGTCACCATGCGGGCCAGGCCGCGGGTGACGAACAGTCGGCTGTCCCGCTGGAAGGCATCCTGGTCGTTGTCGTGCGGGAAGGCGACGATGGGCACTCCCACACCGAGGAACTTACACAAGGTGGGCCATCCTTCCGATACTCGATAGACCAGGAGGCGCTCAGCCGGAACGCATTCCTGGACGTCGCGGACGTGCTTTTCGAAAACCTCGACGGCGTATTTCTCGTCCTGAATCGGCCCGTCCCCGAAATGGCGGCGGAAAACGCCGTCGAAGATCTCGTTGAACGCGCCGAAACGCCGATCGAGAGCCCGCAGCGGCAACTGCATGGCGGGGACGAGGAGGCGGCTGAACAGATCCTGCCGGTACGCCATGAAAATGGTGCGCATGCACGAGCGGTGCCATTGCACCGGGTCGCGCACGGTCAGGATGACCTTCGCCTCCGGGTACCGCTCCACCAACTCGCGCCAGAACGCCGCGGCGGGCCAGTCGACTGTGGACCGATAGCCGGCGAACACCTGGTCCCAGTCCACGTCGGCCCCGCCCACAGCCGCCTGCCAGTCGGCCAGCCGGGCGGGGTCCTTGAGGATCTCCTTCGTGTGATACGTGGGACCCATCCCGAGAATGTTGAGAGCTTCCCGCAGCGAGGCGGTGCCGGTACGGCCGAAGCCGACGCCGATGACCTCCATGTCGTGGGTTCCTCCTGCCGATCGCCGGGTCGACCCCCACCGTCAGGTGCGTGCCGTGGCCTTGCGGAACAGTGCCGTCGCCAGTGGCACGAAGACCACCAGCAGGCCGAGCGACCACAGGACCGACGCCAGGGCGTCCCCGCCCGGTGAGACACCGTTGAAGTAGTCGCGCGCCGCGTTGATGGTCAGCGTCACCGGGCTGTTGTCGCTGAACGGCCGCAGCCAGCCGGGCATCGACTCGGACGGCACGAACGCCGAGCTGACGAAGCCGAGCAGGAACATCCACGGCATCGCGGTGCTCTGCGCGCCCTCGGCACTGGAGGCGGTGACGCCCACGATCGACAGCACCCAGCAGAGCGCGAAGCCGAACAGCAGCAGCACGCCGATCCCCGCCAGCACCTGCAGGAACGTGCCGTGCAGCCGGAACCCGAAGGCGTACCCGACCGCGCCGGTGACCACGAGCGCGATCAGGTTGCGGAAGGTCTCGGCAAGGGTGCGGCCGATCAGCACCGCGCTGTCGCTCATCGGCAGCGAGCGGAACCGGTCCATCATGCCGTTGCGGAGGTCCTCCGCGATGCCCACGCACATGCCGGCGATGCCGCCGAAGACGACGATCTGCCCGAAGACGCCGGGCAGCACGAACTGCTTGTAGTCGCCGCCCGGCACCGAGATGGCGCCGCCGAACACATAGGTGAAGAGGATGAAGAACATCATCGGCTGCAGGATCGCCGCCATCAGCTGGTCGGGGCGGCGCTGCATGTGCCGGATGTTGCGGCCGGCCAGCAGCAGCACGTCACCCACGAACCAGCCGGGCCCCCGCCGCTCGGGCGGTGCCTCCCACGCCGGCGTGGGGGTGTCCCGCTGTCGGGTCGTCGATTCGTCGACGGTCACTTGCCCTCTCCCTTCCGAGCGGACGACGTGGCGACGCCGGCCGCGGCGGCGCGGCTGCCGGTCAGGGCCAGGAAGACGTCGTCGAGGGTGGGGCGCCGGACCACATGGGTCGCCACCCGGATGTCGTGGTCGGCCAGCCGGTTCAGCGCGTCGGCGACCCGGACGAGATCGTCGCCCATCCGGGCGGTGATCTGCGCCAGCGGCCGGTCGACGACGGGCTCCTCGGCGCCCGGCGTCCGCAGCAGGGCGACCGCGTCGTCGAGCCGGGCGGGATCCTCCAGGACGAACTCCACACGGTCTCCGCCGACGCGCGACTTCAGCTCCGACGGAGTGCCCTGGGCCACCGCCCGCCCCTTGTCGAGCACGGTGATCGTCTTCGCCAGCCGGTCGGCCTCGTCCAGGTACTGCGTCGTCAGCAGGACTGTGGTGCCCTCACGGACCAGCATCTCGATCTCGGCCCACAACCCGAGCCGTGACTCCAGGTCGAGGCCGGTGGTGGGCTCGTCGAGGAAGAGCACGCGCGGGCGGATGAGGATGCTCGTGGCGAGGTCGAGCCGCCGCCGGGTGCCGCCCGAGTAGGTCTTCACCTGCTTGTCGGCGACCTCGTCCAGACCGAAGCGGGTGAGCACCTCACCGGTGCGCCGGCGGGCCTCGGCCCGGCCGATGCGGTAGAGCCGGGCCACCAGTTCGACGTTCTCCCGGCCGGTGAGGACCGGGTCGACGGCGGCGAACTGGCCGGTGAGCCCGATCATCGAACGGACCCGCCCCGGCTGCTTCGCGGCGTCGACGCCGTAGATCTCGACGGTGCCGGAGTCGGCCCGCAGCAGAGTGGACAGAATCCGCACCGTCGTCGTCTTGCCGGCGCCGTTGGGGCCGAGCAGGCCCACCACAGTGCCGGGCGCGGCGTCCAGCGACAAGGCGCTGACAACCTTACTTTTGCCTAGCTGCTTGCTGATGTCTCGCGCTCTGATCGCGTCCGCCATGGCGACACCCTATCATCCACTATATCTTCGCGCAGTTAATGAGCTTGCGTTTCGCGTAGTGTCAGTCGAGCTGACGGAGCCGTACCGGCAGCGACGCGAAGTCGCGGAGCGGTATTGTGCGCCGCCGCACCGGCGGGGCGGCCAGAACCAGCCCGGGAGCGGCGGCGCGCAGCCGGCGGAGCAACACGGCGATCTCCAGTCTGGCCAGACCCGCACCGAGGCAGTAGTGGATGCCGGCGCCGAAGCTCAGCGGCAGGGGACCGGCGCGGCCCGGGTCGAACGCGTCCGCGTCCGGGAACGCCTCCGGGTCCCGGTTCGCGGACCCGATCAGCAGCCGCACCTGGGAGCCCTGTGGAATGACGACCCCACCCAGTTCCACGTCCGCGCCGGTGAAGCGCAGGCCGGGCGCGACCTGCACCGACGACTCGAAGCGCAGCGTCTCCTCGACGAACCTGCGGGTGCCGTCCTCGGTGTCCAGCCAGCGTCCGCGCCCCGGGTCCTCCAGCAGCAGCAACATCGCGTTGTCGATGGCGGTCGCCGTCGTCTCGAAGCCGGCCGACCAGAGGGTGAACAGCAGGGTACGAAGCTCGGCGTCGTCGAGGCTGCCGTCCTCGGCGTCACGCACCTGCACGAGCGCCGAGACCAGGTCGTCGCGCGGGTCCCGGCGGCGCTGCGCGATCATGGCGTCGAAGTAGGTGCCCAGCTCGCGGAACGCCTCGTCGGCCCGCCGGACCGCGTCGGGTGTCGCGGCCGGGTCGACGACGTTCATCATCTCGGGCACGTTGCGGGCCAGCGACTCGCGGTCCGGCTCCGGGATGCCGAGCAGGTCGGACATCATGTGCATCGGCATCGGCACCGAGACGTCGGTGTGCAGATCCACTGTGGCCCCGTCGACCAGGCGCTCCAGCACGTCCGAGACGAGCCGGTCCGACCACCGTTCCATCGAGGCCTGCATGTCGGCCACCCGGCGGCTGGTGAACCCGTGCCCGATCAGCTTGCGCAGCCGGGTGTGCTTGGGCGGGTTGCTGCCCACCAGCGAGCTGACCAGCACGTCGTACGCCTCGTGCTCGACGGCCTGCGGGAACATCTGCGCCATCGCGTCCGGGTGCGCGCCGGGGAAGACCTCGGCGTGCTTGAGCACGTACTGCACGTCGGCGTACCGGCTCACCAGGTACGCGCCGAACCGGCTGCGGTAGACCGGCGCGGTCTCGCGCAGCCAGGAGTAGATCGGGTACGGGTCGGCGGCGGCGGCCGGCGACATGAGCTGGATCAGGGCGTCCGGCGCCCCGGTCTCGACCTGGTCGGACAGGGTCATCGCAGCTGCCTTCCTCGGAGGGTGACGACGCGGGTCAGGTCCAGCCGTGCTGGTGCGACGGCGAGGGCCGGGGCGAGGTCAGGTTCTGCGCCCGGACCATCGAGTCGCGGAAGAAGCCGCAGATGATCTCGCGCTCCTCGCGCTGCAGCTCGGCCGGGAGGTTCTCCCAGTTGTCCACGAAGATCTGGAAGAGGCTGCGGCCCACGCCGGCCGGCTCGATGTAGAGCTTGCCGTTGAGCTCGACCGGCCACGACGCCCGGCGCAGGCCGAACTCCAGCCACGGCAGGTAGGAGGGGAACTGCTGGTTGGGCTCCACGTGGCGGTGCACCGACATCTCCACCACGCCGCTGGCGTCTCCCATGATCAGCGTGAGCTTGTCGCCGTCGGTGAACGTGCCGAAGCGGCGCTGCAGCCAGTAGCGCAGCGACTCCGGCTTGGTCAGCAGCTCCCAGGCGTCGTACGGCGTGGACTCCAGCTCGATCTGCACGTACGGACCCATCCGCCGCCACGGCCAGCGCCACGTCGTGCCGGTACGCAGGTAGCCGGCGAGCTGGTCGAGGATCCCCGGCCAGCCGTTGCCGTTCCAGCCGCGCCAGTCCGACGGCGAGTTCAGGGCCTCCTCGGTCGCGGTGATCCGGGTGCCGCCGTCGCCGGTGGCGTCCAGCTCCCATACGACCCGGGTGGCCGGTCCGACGCCGACCCAGCGCCAGAAGTACTTGAGCTCGGCGTGGCCGTCACGCGGCGGCTCCGCCACGAGCGGCCGGCAGTGGAAGAACTCGCCGTCCTCGAAGTCGAGCAGGACGTCGCTGCCGACTGCGGTCAGTGAGCCGCGGCACCGCGCCAGCCAGGAGCGGATCTCCTCCGGCGTGGTGAGCGCCTGCCAGACCCGCTCGATCGGGTTCGGGATCTCGACGACCGCGACGAGGCGTTCCCAGCGGTCCTGGACGATGGAGCGGGCCTGGATCGCGTTGAGCGGTGGAAAGGTGTCCAGGGCCCGCGACGGTTCGAGTTCGGCGAAGTCCGGCCAGGACGTCTCCGTGGTGTGTGCTCCGTTCAGCTCTGCCGATTCGACGGTCACGGTCTGCCTCCCTGGGGTGCGACCTGGGCCGGCTCGAGGACGGCGGACGCTCACCGGGCCGCTGACGGGCACCACTGATCACCGGTCGCCGCCCGCGTGGCGTCGATCGGTGCGTGGGAGTCAGGATCAGGTGCGTCGCGTGCCGCCGTCCGGGGCCGGAACGCGTACGCCGATCGTAGGAAGGCCGGGGGTCTCGCCGCTTCTCGCAACTTGCGCAGCGCGCCGATCCCCCGGGGTCAGCCCTTGAGCACCCGGCCGGCGCCGAGCAGCTCGACGGCCTGGGTGATCCGCCGGGCCCGGGTCTCCGGCCGCTTGGCGCCGGTGATCCAGGTGACGTACTCCTTGGTCCGCGAGTAGGACAACGTGGCGAAGAATGCCTGGGCATCGGGATGATCGCCGAGCGCGGCGGTCAGGTCGTCGGGCACCTCCACCGTGCGCGCCTCGGTGTCCGGTTCCAGGGTGACGCGCACGTCGTCTCCCGCCTCCACCCCGGCGGCGGCGCGTACGGTCTTGTTGACCACGATGTAGCGGTTGCCGTTCGGCCCGGTCATCACCGAGCCGGCGTACGGGGTGTCGTTGATCCGGCCGGTCACCGGGATCCGCGCCGCGGTGCCCAGCCGGCCGGCGATCTCGGGCGGGACTGTGACATAGGTCCACGCCCCGACCTGCTCGCACACGAGTGTGCCGCCGAACGTCTCGCTCATCTGCGCTCCCTCACCTCTCGTCCGCGGACCGGCGGCGTCACACCGGGGCGGGCCCCACGTCGGCCAGCCGGTCCGTGGAAACCGCCACGTCGGGGGTGATGCCGAGCAGCCGGAGGCAGCGGGTGACCGCCGCCGGCACGCCGACCGCCGCGACCTGCCCGCTGACCAGCGCCTCGATCGGGTCGAGCTGCCGCATGCCGAGGCTGAAGAAGCTGCGCGCGTCGGTCCGGACGGTCAGCGACGGCGCGTCGGCCGGCCCGGCCACGACCTCGGCGTGACCGGCCCGCACGTCGACGTGGAAGATCTCCTCGTCGACCCGGAACTCGTAGCTCTCGTCGATCTCGCCGGTGCGTCCGTCGTCCACCATCGCCTCGATGGCGAGGACGGCCCAGGACGCGCGTACGGTGGACCCGGAGGGCAGCTCGTGCCCAGCGGCGTATGCGAGCCCGAAGCGGGACAGCCCGAGGATCGGCTCGTGCAGCGAGCGGCCCAGGTCGGTCAGCTGGTAGCCACCGGTGCGCTTGCGGGGTTCGGTGGGCGTCAGCAGGCCGGCGTCGACGAGCGCGGCGAGCCGGGCGGCGAGCAGGTTGGTGCCGATGCCGGGTAGCGCTTCCAGTAACTGATTGTAGCGACGCGGGCCGTGGAGTAGTTCGCGAATGACGAGCAAGGTCCACCGCTCGCCCACCACATCCAACGCGTAAGCGAGGGCACACTGCTGGTCATAGGAGCGTTTCCCGCGGACCGCGTTCACTTCGTCCACCCTCCGGCTGTCATGCTACTTGAGTATTGCATGACAATGTGGTGGCGGCGAGTGACCGCCTATCCGGGCGGTACCGACAGGCGGGCGAGCTCCCGCGCGCAGTCCGCGGCGGCCGTCCAGGCGGCGGCGAAACGGCGGCGCAGCGCGTGCGCGCGGTTGTCCGGCAGCCCGAGATGGCGCCAGCCCTGGTGGCTGAACTCCAGCCGCTGACGGTCGGCCAGCCGGTGCAGGGCCAGCTCGGCGGTGGTGCCGGCACCGCGCTCGGTGACCTGCACGGTGAACGTCACCGTGCCCTCCCGCACCGACCAGTCGTCGAGCGGGAAACGACGTGGCCCGTCGGCGTCGACGACGAAGAACCAGGCGGGCCGGAAGCCGTCGCTCGCCACCGGGAGCCACCGGTAGAGCAGCGACGGTTCGAACGCGTCCCAGGCCGGTGGCAGGTCCACCGAGCCGTCGATGTCGGACCGCCAGTCGTAGCGCGTCGAGCGTCCGGTGCGCAGGTACCCGTCGAGTCGTTGCAGGAAGTCGGTCCAGCCGGCGCGCATCTGCTCGATCTCGGCCGGCGGCCGCACCGGGTCGGCGTCCTCGACGGTGAGCCGCGCGCCGCCGGCGGTGGGCTCGGCCCGCCAGGTGATGTGCTGCTCGGGCCCGACGCCGAGGAACGACCAGGTGAACTCGATGAGCCGGTCGGTGACGCGCACCGGCGTGACCACGAAGAAGTCACCGTCGCCGAAGTCGATCCGCCACGGCGTCCGGACGTGCCAGTCGCCGCGGGTGGTGCCGAACCAGGCGGCGAGACGGACCGGGTCGGTCAGGGCCGCCCACAGCTCGTCCACACCGACCGGCACGGTGATCGCCGTCCGGACCGGAGGCGCGCCGAGAAGCCGTCGACCCCGGTCACCACTGTGGTCGTCCATCGTCCCTCCTCCCGGCCAGCGAGCGCGGGCCGGACCACGTCGCGTCCGGCCCGCGTCCATCTCACTGCTACATCGCGTCCTCGGCGAGGTAACCGCCCATGGTGAACCGCAGGCTGGTCACGTACGCCACCGGGTCCTTCTCCGGGTACCGGGTGTCGTGCAGCGGCAGCATCCGGTAGATCTGGCCCTTGCCGGGCGAGCCGGCCGGCGGGATCTGCCGGACGTCGTCGATGGTCAGGATGATCGGTTCCTTGTTCATCAGCTTCAGGCCGAGCTTCGGCATGTCGAAGATGGCACCGACCGCCATCCGGCAGGCCTTCGCCGACGGCCCCTCACCGGCGTACGGGTCGAAGGGGGTACGGATCTGGCCGGTCGACAGGCAGTCGGGGTTCAGCGTGACAGTGATCTCGCCGAGTTCCTCGCAGCTGCCGGTCATCTTCATCTCGATCAGGTTCGTGTAGACCTCGGCGGTCGCCCAGTCCTCGGAGGTCGGCTCCGAGCGCACGACCCGGACGTAGCCCTCGAACGGCACTGTGTACTCGCCGACGCCGGGCACGGCGAACGTGTCGACCGAGGTGATGCCGAGGTTGTCGATGCCGGGGACCGGCGGCGTCCACGGCTTGACCTCCGTGCCGACGTACCGGTTCGGGACGCCGTCGGTGGGAACCGGCCGGCCGTAGATCACGGAGGGCTTGCTGGCGGGGGCTGTCATTGTCTTCTCCTCCTGAGAGTTCGGCGCGGCCTCGGCCGCCCGGACGCATCGCATGGATCGTGGGAACGGATGCGGGGTGCCTCGCCCGTCAGGGCATCAGCGTGGTGTGGTCGCAGCAGGTCAGGCCGGGCTCGTCCGCGACGCCGTCCTGGTCGGAGTCGATCTCGCCGTCGACGGTGGAGTACACGTCACGCGAGTTCATGTCGATGCGGCCGTCGCCGTCCCAGTCGTTCAGCTTGCCCTTGAACGTGCCGAGGATGAAGGCGTTGGTCATCGGGCCGACCTCGGGGTCGTGCAGCGTGGACAGCACGCCGTTGCCCGGGGTGAGGACCTGCTCGATCGAGCGGCCCGCGATGCGGGCCAGGTTCACGTAGCCCCAGCCCTGGAAGCGGCCGCGGACGTAGCGGATCGCGGCCTCCTCGCGGATCTGGAACTTCGGCTCCAGGTGCCAGGTGCCGTACCGGGCGAAGCCGATGTTCGCCTTGCGCACGCCCTCGCTCGGGTCGTCGGCGCGACCGGACTTGAAGAACGTCCGCGGCACCAGGGACTCGAAGAAGAAGTTGCCCCGGTCGCGGCGCGTCCGGTCGGTGAAGCCGCGGAACAGGTAGTTGTCGCAGTGCGGCGAGCCGTCGGCGTGCAGGCCGGAGATCGTCTTGGCGATCACCAGCTGGCGCTCGCGGGTCTGCACGTTGGGACAGGCGTGGGCCTGGCCGTAGATCCGCGCGAGGCCCTGCGGGGCCAGCGAGATCTTGCCCCAGTGCGTGTTCGACTCGTCGAGACGCACGTACAGGTCGCAGTGGATCAGCAGGTAGATGGTCTCGTCGAAGGTGCGGCCCGGCGTGTAGAGGGCGTCCCGGCCGTCGAACGACGGGTCACCGCTCTGCAGCTCGCTGATGAACAGCTTGGACCATTCGGCGATCTCCGGGTCGGCGTCACCGAGGAACTTCTGCAGCGTCGAGATCGCCTGGGCACCGCCCAGCTTCTCGATCGCCCACAGCGCGTCCCACCGCACCTCCCGGTTGGTGTCGTGCCGGACGACCTGCTCCAGGAGCTCGAAGGCGTCGGCCTGGTCGCGGTCGGCGTACTCGTACATCGCCTGCTCGCGCATGGCCGGGTCGGCGTGGTGCAGGGCGTCGTGCCGCAGCTCGTCGTTGGTGCGGTTGTCGAGCCGGATCGCCACCCGGTTGAGGGCGTACCCGAAGTCGCTCGCCCACGCCGCCGGGTCGCCGGCCACCAGCCGGGGATCCACGTTGCTCAGGGTGGTGCGGTACGCGAAGTTGAGCGCATCGCGCTGTTCGGTGCCGAGATCCTCGAGCAGCGCGGTTTCCTGCGGCCACGTCCGGACCTCACCGTCGGCGGACACTGGAGACTTGTTGCATAGGTCGATCGCCATCTCGCATTCCCTTCGGTCGGTTCCGTCAGGCTCAACATCGACGACGCTATAGAAAAATGAACCTGGACACTTCTCACGCCTTTCCATCCCTCCCTAAGCTGTCAGTACATGTAGCGATCGGGGGCTCCGATGGTGGCTTACACGCCCACGTCCGTACCGCGCTCGTCCCTCCCGCAGATGTCCGGCCGCGCCGCCGCCTGGGCGGCGATCACGGCTCGGCACCTCGCCGTCGCGGCCGGCCGGCGGCTCACCCGGCGGGCCTCGCCCACCACCGCCGGGGTGACCGCACTGCTCACCCGGCTCGGCCCGACTTTCGTCAAGGGCGGCCAGATCCTCGGTACGCGTCGTGACCTGCTGCCCGGCCGGTGGTGCGACAAGCTCGCCCGCCTCAACGACCGGGTCCCGGCCATGTCCGCCCGGGAGGCGCGCGCGGTGCTGGACGCGGCCTACCCGGACGGCACGCCCTTCGCGCGGATCGGCAGCGAGCCGGTGGCCAGCGGCAGCATCGCCTCGGTCTACCGGGCCTGGCTGCACGACGGGACGCCGGTGGCCGTCAAGGTGCGGCGCGGCGGCATCGGCCCGCAGATGCGCCGCGACCTCGACCTGCTCAGTGCCGGCGCGGGGCTGCTGGAACGCCTGCCCGGCCTGCGCAAGGTGCCGATGCGCCGCATGCTGGGCCACGTCTCCACCGCCGTGCTGCGGCAGCTCGACTTCGCGCAGGAGGCCACCGCGCTGCTACAGCTGCGGCAGAACCTCGCCGATGTCGCGGCGTTCCGGATCCCGGCACCCCGGCCGGCGCTCTGCCGCGACGGCGTCCTGGTGATGGAATGGATCCCGGACCTGCGGCAGTTCAAGCCCGGCGACCTCAACCGCGAGCAGCGCCGCCAGATCGTCCGGCGGGTGCTGCACGGCGTGTACCGGATGCTGTTCGTCGACGGGCTCGTGCACTGCGACATGCACCCCGGCAACCTCTACCTGCGGGTCGAGGAGGTGGTGCTGCTCGACGCGGGGTTCGTGGTCCGGCTCGAGCCGCACGTACGGCGGCTGTTCGCCGAGTTCTTCCTGTCCATGTCAATGGGTCGCGGCCAGCAGGCCGCCGAGGTCATCCTGCGCAGCGCCGAACACGTACCGCCGGGGTGCGACGTGCAGGCGTTCCAGGCCGGCGTACGGGATCTCGTGGTGCGCAACCACCGCCGCACCGCCGGGCAGTTCCGGCTCGCGCCGTTCGCCGCGGAGCTGTTCAACCTGCAGCGGCGGTACGGCATCACGGCGGCGCCGGAGTTCGTCTTCCCGCTCATGTCGCTGCTCGTCCTCGAGGGGATGATCAACGACTTCGACGTGGATGTGGACTTCCAGGCCGAGGCCATCCCCACCCTGCTCGCGGTCCTGCGATGAGGACCGCGCTCGACATCCGCACGCCCCGGGAACGCGAGGCCGCGCCGCCCGGCGACGCGCGGGCGTACCGGTGGACGATCGTCGGCCCCGAGCGGCACCCGCTCGCCCCGGCGCTGCGGGCGGCGAGCCGCGACGACGCACCGGAGGCGGTCGCCGTGCTGCTCGGCCGCGCCTTCCACCGGGTCGACAACAGGCGCCTGCTGCGGGCGATCCGGGCGGCCGTGGCACGCGGCAGCCGGCTCGCGGTCGTGCACCTGGGCGCGGGCGGCGGCAGCCTGGCACGCGCCGCGGCGGTCGAGCATCCCGGCCTGTCCTGCGTGGTGGCGGAGCTGACCGAGGGCCCCGCACCGGCCGCGGTGCGCGCCGCCACCGACCTGGTCACTGCCGCCTCCCCGGTCGCCGGCGAGGTGCGGGTGGACCGGGACGGCCGGCTCCGCACCACCGACTGGCAGCCGGTTCACCTGCCCCCGGCGGCCGGCCCCGCCGGTCCCGGCGGAGCCGTGCTGGTCACCGGCGGACTCGGCGGGCTCGGCCTGCGGGCCGCCGCCGTCCTGGCCTGCCGGCACGGCCTGCACCCGGTCCTGGCCGACACGGCCACGCCCGACCGGCTCGGCACCGCGGGCCGCCGGCACCTCGACCGGATGGCGGGGACCACAGGCGTGACAGTGCTCCGGGCCGACGTCACCGACAGCGCCGCCCTGCGCCGGGCACTCGCGGCCACCGGACACCTGCGGCTGGCCGGCGTCGTGCACTGCGCCGGGCTGCTGCGCGGCGGCCCGGTCACGGCCGGCACGGCGGCCGGGCTGAGCGCCGTCCAGGCGGCGAAGGTGGACGGCCTGCGGCACGCGCTGGACGCGGTGGACCGCCATGCCCTGCGCCGGGTGCTCGTCTTCGGCTCGATCACGGCCGAGCGGCCGCACCGCAGCCTCGGCGCGTACGCGCTCGCGAACGAGCTGCTGCGGCGCTGCGCCGTACGCGTCGCGGCCGACCTGCCGGCGGCGGTGACGCTGGTGGCGGAGTGGTCGATCTGGAGCGGCGCCGGCATGGCGCACGGAACGCCCGGCGCGGTGGCGGCGGCCCGGCGGCTCAACCTTCCGCCGGTGCCGCTCGGGCCGGGAATGGCCGCGGTGGACGCGTTGTGGGGTCTGCCCGCCGCGCCCGGCCGGGCTCAGCGGCTGCTCATCTCCGGGTGCTGAGCCGGGGCGGGCGGCGGCTCGACGCTCCGCCGTGGCCGCAGGACGAGCATGGCGACCGCCACGAACACGACGACGGCGTTGATCAGGAGCAGCACGGCACTCAACGGATCGATCCCGTGCTCGTGCAGCGGGGCGGCCGCCTCGGCGCCCTGATCCGACGCCCGGGCCGGCCGCACACCGGTGCCGACGCTGAACCACAGCGTGCCGCTCTTCTCACTGCCGTCGGCGAGCACCACGTGGTAGGCGACGACGACATCGCCGCGCTCGGCGCTGCGTACCGTCTGCACCAGGGACCGGTCCCCGCTTCGCCGCGGCTCGCCGACGGCCAGCGACCGTCCGGCGGCGTCGCGCACGGCCACGTGCGAGTCGGCTGCCACCGGCCGCCCGGTGAAGACCAGCTCGACCGCCGACGGCGCCGACGTGAGGACGGCGCCGTCGGCGGGGACGCTGCTCGCCGCGCCGGAGCCGGCCCACGCGGCCCCGGTCCAGCCGAACAGCACCGCGAGGCCCACGACGACAGCGGACGCCCACCCGGCGCGGGTCACACACCACCCCGCGACACCGCCAGCGCCGGCGCCACCCGGCGGCCGGCGCAGGTGCACACCGTGGCCTGCTCCTCGGCGGCGGAGGGCCGCAGGTGCCGGTACATGGCGACGACCATCGGGATGAAGACGACGGAGTTGTAGAACAGGTGCAGCTCGACGCGCGGATAGACCACCTGGAGCAGGCTCGTGGGCGCCGCGCTGCCGAACAGGAAGTGCCCGGTCTGCGCCTGGATCAGCAGCAGCAGGTGCTCGATGTGATGCCAGAACTGGAGGGCCAGGGCGATCGTCCACCAGGTGCGCGCCTGCCCGGCGAACCCCGGGCGCAGCAGGAACAGACCGACGAGCATGAGCAGCGCGTACCCGTAGTGCATGACTTCGGACGTGACCAGCCAGGGGTAGAACTCACCGAGGACACCCCGCGCCTGCGGGCGGGGCCAGCCGAGCACCCAGATCTGGTACGCCTGAACCAGATGCTCCGCCCAGTGGGCGAGCACGACCACCATGAAGCCCGACAGTGCCACGCGGTGATGACGACCGTTGAGCGCGCCGATGAACCCGTTCGACATGCGGTATCCCCCTCGCCGGCGATCACGGAACGTACACGCATCGACGCTAGACGTCATGGGGTGAGCCCCTCTTCTCCCAGATTGCTCATCCGCGAAAGGTCACCGCCGGGTGGCGAGGGCGAGAAACCGGTGCGGCGGGTCGTCGTAGCCGGTGAGGTGCCATCCGGTGCGGTGCGCGGCGAGGCGCAGGGACGTCTCGGTGAGCGGATCACCGCTATGCGTGCCGCAACCGGCGAGATCGGTGCGGCCGGAGGGATGGAAGAGGACGAGCCGGCCGCCGGGGCGGGTGACGCGGGCGAGTTCGCGCAGTCCGGCGTCGGTGTCGGGCAGGTGCAGGAGCAGGCCGGCGGCGAAGACGGCGTCGACGGCGCGGCCGGGCAGGGGGAGGCGGCGGACGTCGGCCAGGGCGAGCGCGGCGTCGGCGGCGTGGGCGCGGGAGCGCGCTACGTCGATCATGGCGGGGGTCAGATCGACGCCGAGAACGGTGCCGGCTGGTCCGACGGCGTCGCGCAGGGCCGGTAGCGCGCGGCCGGTTCCGCAGCCGACGTCGATGGCGTTCGCTCCGGTGGGGATGGCGGCGTCGGTGACGGCGGCGGCGTACGCGGTGAGGTCGTCGCCGGACTCGGTGTCCCAGGTGGCGGCGCGGGCGGCGAAGAACGCCTGCGTCTCCGTGCGGTACCAGGCGTCGGTGTGGGTGAACCAGGCGCCGATGTGCCGGATCACCGGCCACGCGGGGTCGGCCAGGTCGACCACGATGTCGGCGGCGTCGCTCCGGTGGCGGCGTCCGCGTTCCGGGGAGGCGCCGCGCACCCGGATCGTCAGGTGCCAGTGGCCGGTGGGCAGCTGGGCCCGCCAGGCGGGGCCGGCGGCGATGACGACGGAACCGGGGGTGAGTCCGCCACGGAGGTCGGCGGGGCCGGCGCAGATCGCCCGGCTGAGTCGTATGCGCGGGCGGCCCGCGTCGCGCAGGGCGGCGGCCAGACGGTCGGCCAGCACCGTCGCGTGGCGCTCGTGGCCGTCGACGAGCACGTAGGCGGTGCCGGCCGGGATCGCTGAAGTGACGTGACCGAGCACAGTGGCCCATCGGTCGCGCTGCGGGCCGGCCACCGACATGCGGGCCGCGGACTGCTGCGCACTCATGGACATCTATGATGCAGGTTCGGTCATCCCCCGGCCAGAGGCACCGCTGCCGCAAGGTTCTCACCGGTCCGGCGTCGCAACCGGCACGCGCCACGACCGCACGGCGGCCGGGCCGCAGTGACCGTCAGCGTTGCAGCACCTCGGCGAGCGCGGCCAGGTACGCCCCGGCCTGCGCACCGTTCACGAGCCGGTGGTCGTACGCCAGACCCAGGTCCGCCACGGTCCGCTCGCGTACCCCGCCGTCGCCGTCGAGCACGACCTCGCGGTGCACGTCCGGCACCGACAGGGCGCAGGTGACGCCGGGCGGGACGACCGGCCGGGCCACCGTGACGCCGGGTGTGTCGTTCAGCGCGACCAGGAAGTTCATGCCGGCCATGTCCTCCTCGCGGAGCCGGCCGCGCAGCGCCTTCATCCGCAGCGCGACCACGGCGTCGGCGAGGTCGCCGAGGTCCAGTCCGGCCGCGTCACGGATCACCGGCAGGAACAGTCCGGTGCCGACGTCCACGGTGAGCCCGATCGACGGCGCCTCCGCGTCGACCACCAACCCGTCGCCGGTGAGCCGGGCGTAGAGGCCGCTGAACCGCTCGTGCAGCGCGGCCACGGCGGCGATGACGACCTCGGTCAGGCCGACCGACGCGCCGGTCTCGTCGGCGGCGCGGCGGGCGTACGCGAGCGCTGCCGTCACGTCCACGCGGACGGCGGTGAAGGCCACCGGGATCTCCCGGTGCGAGGTGGACACCACGTCGGCGATGCGGCGCTGCGCCGGTGGCAGCGGCCGTCCCGGCGGCACGGTCCGCGTCCCCACGGCCTCGACCGGCTCCGGGTACGCCGCAGCGGGCGCGCCCGGCGGCTCCACCGGGGCGGGCACGGCCGGCTCGGGCAGGATCCGGCCGATGGGCGTGCCCGGGGCGCAGTCGGCGCCGGCGGCCACGTCCTGGCGCAGCACGCCGGCCTGCGTCGCGGCGAGCTCCTCGATCGCCTTGGACGTCTCGACCGCCGCGACCGGCTCGCCGGCCTCGACAGTGGCGCCGTCCGCGACCAGCCATTCCAGCAGCACGTAGCTGTCGTCGTTGGGGTTGAGCCGGGGTACGTCCACCGGGACGCCCGGAGACACGCCGGCCGGAGCCGCCGGGCCGGCGACAGTCCGTCCACCCCGGTCGCCGGCCGCCGTCCTCGGGGCGGGCAGGCGCATGATCCGGTCCAGGATCGCGTCGGTGCCGAGCAGCACGGCCTGTTCCAGGTGCGGCGCGGACGGGATGACCCGGTCGGCGGAGCTGACCAGCTCGACCGGGCCGCGCAGCAGCGGCCACGCCTCCGCGTGCAGGCGGGCCGCGACCTCGCTCCCCCACGTGCCGCCCGCGGTGCTCTCCTCGGCGACGATCACGCCGTGCGCGCCGTCGAGCAGGTCGCGCAGGCCGTCCACGTCCACCGGGTAGAGCCGCGCCGGGACCAGCACCTCGACCGGACGTCCCCGCTCGGCGGCCCGCGTGGCGGCGGCGATCGCCCGGTCGGCGACCCCGCCCGGCGCGATGACGAGCGTGGGCGCGCCGGTGGCGTCCGGGTCGTGGACGCGGGCCCAGTTGCCGTCCGCGCCGCGCAACTCGAAGGCGAGGCGGTCGTCGACGCGGCCGTCCACGTACCGCCGCCGGGTGTAGAGGATCTTGTCCTCGAACAGCATCGCCGGTTCGTCGCGGCGCAGCGCGGCGGCCAGCACGTCGGCCGCGTCGTGCAGCGGGGACAGCTCGTAGAGCGCGAGGTGCGGGATGCCGATGAAGTGCTTCTGCGGGCTCTGGCTGTGCGTCGCGCCGTAGCCCCGCCCACCGCCGACCGGGCAGCGGATCACCACCCGCATCGGGGTGCGCTCGCCGTACATGGCGACGGACTTGGTGATCAGGTTGAGGATCGGGTCGAAGGCGAGACCGGCGAAGTCCCCGAACATGATCTCGACGATCACTGTGTCGCCGCACAGCGCCAGGCCACCCGCGACGCCGGTGATGCCGTTCTCGCTCAGCGGCGTCGACAGCACCCGGTCGGGGTAGGCGGTGGAGAGGCCCTGGGTCACCTTGAACGCCCCGCCGTACGGGTCGGCGACGTCCTCCCCCAGCAGCCAGGCCCGCTCGTCGGCGGCGAACAGCGCGTGCAGGGCACGGTTGAGGTTGCGGCTCACCCGTTCCGCGCGCGTCACGCCGCCGCTCCGCGCGCGAGCGGCCGAGCCAGCACCTCGGCCGAGACCTCCGCGACCCGCTGCCGGGCCCGCGCGTCGGCGGCCGCGAACCGCTCCGGGTACGCCTCGGCGTACCGCTGGAGCCAGTCGAGGCGGCGCAGCCGGTCGAGTTCGTCGGCGGGCCGGGTGTCGTCGCCCTTGCTGTGCGGGCCGAGCCGGACCGTGTGCTGCACGAGCACGTGCGGCGTCCGGGTGGCGCGGACCCGCTCGACGTGCGGCGCGGCGGCGGCGCGTACCTCGGTGAGGTCGAACGAGCCGGACTCGCTGACGGTGATGCCGAACCCGGCGACCCGGCCGGCGATGGTGCCGGCGAGCTGCGCGGTGGTCGGGGTGGACTGGGCGATCCGGTTGTGCTCGACCACGACGAGCAGCGGCACCCGCCACAGCGCGGCCATGTTCAGCGCCTCGTAGACAGCACCCTCGCCCCAGGTCCCGTCGCCGATGTACGCCACCACGATCGCGTCCTGCCCGGTGCGGTTGAGGTGCAGTCCCACGCCGACAGCGGCGGGCAGGCTCTCCCCCTGCACGCCGGTGGACAGGAACCGGTCCCGGCGCAGGTGCTGGCTGCCGCCGTACCCGTGGCACACCCCGCCGTCGCGGCCGAGTAGTTCCGCCAGCAGGCCCTCCGGGTCGCCGCAGTGCGCCAGGTAGTGCCCGTGGCCGCGGTGGTTGCTGAACACGAAGTCGCCGGTCAGCAGCGGGGCCAGCGCGACCGGGACGTACTCCTGGCCGAGGCAGGTGTGCGTGGTGCCGGCGAGGTGACCGTCGGCGTACAGGCGCAGCAGGTGCTCCTCGAAGCGGCGGATGAGCAGCCCGGCGCCGAGGTCGGCGTCGTCGAGCGGGGCCGGCGCGACGCTCACTCCGGGACGCCCCGCTGGGCGAGCAGCGCGCGCAGGTCGGCCACCGACCGCACGGTGCGGATCTCCCGGGGCGTCAGCGAGATCCGGTACGCGTCCTCGACGGCCGCGACGATCTGGAGGTGCCGCAGGCTCACCCACGCGGCGGTGGTCGCGGGGCCGGTCTGCGCGTCGACCTGGTCGACGGGCAGTTCCAGCACGTCGGCGACGAGCCGCACCAGCCGGCTGGACATGCTCATACCTCGATGATCGTACAGGCCCAGTGGGTGCCCCGGCCCAGCGAGATCAACGCGACCCGGTCGCCGTCGTGCAGCTCACCGGCGTCGAGCAGACGGCTCAGTCCGAACAACTGATCCGCCGCGCCGAGATGCCCGTACTCGGCCGCCAGCTCCCGGTTGGTCCGCTCCGGCGGCACCTTGTGTGCCTCGGCGAGCGACGTCATGGCGCGTTCGTTGTCGGCGACCAGGATCAGCCGCGCCAGGTCGGCGACGGTGACGCCGGCCCGCTCGCAGGCGCGTTCGGTGACCCGCACCATCCGCTCGTCGAGGTGGCGGGCGTACTGCGCGAACTGCTCGGGGTCGTAGTCGAAGAACTCCATCACGTGCCACACGTCGCGGGCGGCGGGCGGCTCGGCGCCGGGGGCGAACGGCGCCGCCGCGCCACCGCCGTCGAGCCGGTAGAACCCGGCGTAGCGGCCGTCCGTGGCGGCCTCGGTGACCTGCCAGCGCAGCCGGGGATGCCCGCGCCGGGCCACTGTGGCCACCGCGCCGTCGGAGAACACCATCGGCTGGGTGTCCATCCGGTTCCAGTACGTCTCGCAGGTCCGGTTGGCCGCGATCACGAGCGCGGTGGCGTACTCCGGGTGGGTGGCGAACTTTCCGGCGACGGTGTCGAGGCTGAGCACGCCGGTGGTGCACGCCTGGGTGAGCAGCACCGCTTCGGCACCGGCCGCGCCGAGCCGGTGCGCCAGGTCGGCGGCGGCGTCCCAGTAGAGGTGTTCGGTGAGGTCGGTGACGGCGAGCACCAGCAGGTCCACCCGCGCGGCGGGCAGCGTGGCGGCGTCCAGGGCGCGGCGGCCGGCCCGCTCGGCGAGGTCGGTCAGGCCGACGTCCGGCGCGGCGCGGTGCACCCGCCGGTAGCCGTAGCCGAGGACGCGGTTGACGTCGTCGGTGTACTGCGCCACCACGTCGGCGACGGGCGCCGGGTCGCCGAGCGCCGCACCGAAGGACACCAGCCCGAAGCTCATGCTCGACCGTCCCGCCGCAGATCCGCCGCTGCTTACCATTCCCCCATGCCCCGAGAGCATCTCACGTCCCTGCCCGGAACCCCTTGGCACGTATGGCGTTCCGCGTTGCTCCGGTCGGCCGGTTTTCCGGCCGACGGGATGAGCCGGTTCGCCGCTCCGGCGCTCGCGGAGGCGGCCGACCGGCACCTGCGCGGGGACGGCGACGCCGCGGAGTTCGCTGCGGCGTTCGACGCCGCCGCTGCCGACCTCGGGCAGGCGGTCTACGACATCGCCTGCGACGACGCCTTCCGCACGGCGCTGACCTGGCAGAACCCGGCGGTCCTGCTCGCCGTCGACGCGATCCGGCGCGACGGCCCGCACGCCCCGCGCAACCTGCGCCGCCGGCACCGGGAGGAGGTCGTCGCGAAGTACTGGCAGCGGTACTGCCTGAAGAACGACACGGTGGGCTTCTTCGGGCCGATCTGCTGGATCGAGCTGGGCGGCAGCGCTCCGATCGCGACGGTGCGTCAGGGTGCGGCGTTGACGCGTACCCGGAAGGTGTTCCTGGAACGGTGGGGCCTGGACGCGCTCGCGGCGGCCTTCGCCCGCGTACCAGGCGTGCGGGACTGGCTGCCGGTGCGGCTCGCCCCGCACCTGAGCCTGCGCGACCGCGTGCTGCGGCACCCGCACCATCCACCGCAGACGCTCCCGGCGGCGACCGCCGCGCTGCTCACGCTGGCGCGACGCGGACCGCGCGTGGCCGACCTGGTCGCCGCGCTGCTCGCGGACCCGGCGAGCGGCTTCCGCCGGGCCGCTGACGTGCACGCGCAGCTCGACGACCTGGCCGGGCGCGGCGTGCTCCGGATCGGCTTCGACCTGCCGGTCGACCTCACGGCCGAGGACGCATTGCGCGAGCAGCTCGCCGCGATCGGCGACGACCCGGTCCGCGAGCGGGTGCTCGGCGACCTCGCGACGGTGAGCGACCTGCGCGACGCGGTGGCCGCCGCCGACGGCCCGGACGCGCTGGCCGCCGCGATGTCCGCGCTGGACCGGCGGTTCGTGGAACTGACCGGACGGGACGCGCGGCAGCAGCCCGGCGAGGTGTACGCCGGGCGCACGCTGTGCCACCTGGAGACGGTCCGCGACCTGGACGTCCGCTTCGGTGACGCGCTGCTGGCACGGCTCGCGCCGCTGGAACCGCTGCTGCTGTCGGCGCGGTGGCTGACCGCGGCGATCGGGCAGGCGTACGCCGACGCGCTGGCCGCCCTGTACCGCGACCTGGCGGCGGAGTCGGCCACCGACGACGTGCCCGTGGCCGACCTGTGGTTCCTGGCGCAGGCGGTGGTGTTCGGGACGGACCCGCCCGCCGCCGCAGTCACCGCCGAGTTCCTGGACCGGTGGGCAGAGGTGCTGGGCCTGGCCGACGCCGACTCCGACGCCCGGGAGCTGCGGTTCGACGCCGCCGCCCTGACCGAGCGGGTCGCCGCCGCGTTTCCCGCCGACGCGCCCGGCTGGGCCGCCGCCCGCATCCACAGCCCGGACGTGCACGTGTGCGCCCCGGACGAGGCGGCGCTGCTGCGCGGCGACTTCACCGTCGTGCTCGGCGAGTTGCACGTGGCCCTGGCCGCGTTCGACACGCACTTCTTCGCGTACGGGCACCCGGACCCGCGGCGGCTGCGCGACGGGATGCGCGCCGACCTGCCCGGCGGCCGGGTCCGGCTGCTGCCGCCGGTGGACTGGCCCCGGCACACCGCCCGGATCGCGGAGTGGCTGCACGGGCCCGCCGACGCCCAGCTCGGGTTCGTCGACGCGCCCGGCGCCGACCCGGACCGCCTCGTGCCGATCACCGCCCTGACCGTGCGGCCGGACGACGACGGCACGCTGACCGCGCACGCCGACGACGGGCGCCGGTGGCCGCTGCTGGAGGTGTTCGCGCCGCTGTTCGACCACCAGGTGTTCGACACGTGGAAGCTGGCCGGCAACGCCGGGCGCACGCCGCGCATCACGGTCGACGGCCTGGTGCTGGTCCGCGAGACGTGGCGCACCACTGTGGGCGAGACCGGCCTGCACACGGTCAAGGGCGAGCGGGAACGCTACCTCACGGTACGCCGCTGGCGGCTCGCGCTCGGCCTGCCCGAGCGGATCTTCGTGCGGGTCGACACCGAACTCAAACCCAGCTACGTGGACCTGACCAGCGGCGTCTACACCCGGCTGCTGTGCACGCTGCTGCGCGGCGCGCACGCCAAGGGCGGCGACGAGGTCGGGCTCACCGTCACCGAGCTGCTGCCCGGTCCGGACGACGCCTGGCTGACCGACGGGACCGGCCGGGCGTACGCCTCGGAGCTGCGGCTACAGATCGTCGACCCGGCGCAGGTGCGGTAGCCACTCGGTGGCGTCCGCCGGCGCGTCGGGGGTCTCGGTGTCGAACCGGCGCAACCGGCGGACACCGTAGGCGCCGAGCGCCACCACGGCCAGGGCCAGCCCGGACACCACGAACGCGAACCCGAGTCCCCGGCCGGGGCCGGTGCCGATCAGCGCGCCGACACTGCCGGCCAGCGCCCCGCCGGGGGCGAACATCGGTTCCAGCAGCGACCCGCTCAGCGGCACCAGCACGGCGAAGCCCAGCGGCAGCGTCGCCCAGGTCAGCGTCTGGATGATCGCCAGCACCCGGCCGTGGAACCGCTGCGGCACCTTCACCTGGATGATCGACAGGTAGATGCCGTTGTGCAGGCCCAGGCCCAGCCCCACGCCGAAGCTGCCGAGCGCCACCAGCAGCAGGCTCGGGCGGACGCCGCTGAGCACCAGGCTGACCGCCACGCCGAACGCGATGGCGATCAGCGCGGGCATCCGGCGCCGGGTCGGGCCGCCCCACACGGCGATGGCGAGCCCGCCGAGGACGGCGCCGAGCGCCTCGGCGAACGCCACCGTGCCGACCTGACCCATCGTGCCGAACGCGAGCACCATCGGCGGCACCAGCAGCAGGCTCGCCAGGCACAGGTTGTAGAGCGAGAAGAAGCCCAGCATGGCCCGGAAGCCCGGCTCCGCCCACGCCATCCGCGCACCGCCGATCAGCTCGGCCAGGAACGGCTCCTTGCGGCGCCGGCCGAGCAGGTCGGGGAACCGCACCGCGGCCAGCACACCGATCGCCACCACGTAGCTGACGATGTCGATCACCAGGACGCCGGCCAGGCCGATCGCGGCGAGCAGTCCCGCAGCCAGCAGCGGCACCGCGAGCGAGCTGAGCCCGACCGCGAGTTGCGCGATGCCGTTGGCGTGCCCCAGGTAGCGCTTCGGCACCACCTGCGGGATCGCGGCCAGGTAGGTGATGCGTTGGAACACCGACGCCGCGCCGAGCACGCACACGAGCGTGTAGACGGCCGCCAGCCCGAGCCGGTCGGTCCAGAGCAGCAGCGCCAGCAGCGCCTCCGCGGTCACCGCCGTCGCGCACGCCGCCAGCAGCACCCGGCGCCTGTCGAACCGGTCCGCGACCGCGCCGGCGACCGGCAGCGTCAGCAGCGCCGGCAGGTACGCGATCACCCCGGACAGGCCGAACCACAGCATCGAGCCGGTCTCCAGGTAGACCCAGACCGGCACCGCCCACTGGGTCAGCGCCGAGCCGGTCGACGAGATGAGCTGGCTGGCGGTGATCGCCAGGAACCGGCGTACGCCCGGTTGCACGCCGGTCTCGGCGGTGACCGGATCGGTGCTGGTGGCCGCCAGTGCCCAGCCGTCACCGGCGAGGCGGCGCGGCGCGGCGGCCGGCGCGGCGAGCCGGGGATGGGTGCGGGTGAGCACCTCGGCGAGCGCCTCGGCCCGCTGCTTGACGAAGTAGTGCCCGGCCTCGTCGAGCACCACGAGCGCGGTGGACTCGCCGAGGAAGCTCCACTCGCGGTACCGCTCCTCGTAGTACTCGGTGAGCACGTCGTGGGTTCCGACGACGGAGATCACCGGTGCGGGCACCCGGACCGGTTCGCCGTCCAGCCACCCGGTGAACCGCTCCTGCGCCTCGGCGGCCTCCCGGCGTACGTGGTGCACGAACCGGTCGACCTGCGCCTGGTCCAGGTCGGCCAGTTCCGCGCCGATCGAGCGCAGGAACGTCTCGTACCGCCGGTCGGCGCCCCGGGAGTCGGCCCAGTCGACGAGCCGGCCGAGCATGTTGTCCGGCCGGGCGGTCGGGAACACGCCACCGGCGTAGATCGCCTCGATCGGGCGTCCCCGCTCGTGCAGCCGCCGGGCGATACCGGTCAGCAGCGCGCCGCCGACGCAGTGGCCGTACAGGACCAGCGGGCCGTCCACCCGCTCCTCGATCTCGGCCACGCACCGCTCGACCAGCTCGTCGAAGGGCAGCTCGGCGTCGCGGACGCCGACGTCGTGGCCGGGGATCGCCACGGAGAACAAGGTGTGCCCGGCCGGTAGCGCGTCCGCGAGCGGCTGGTAGATGCTGGCGAGCCCGCCGCCGTACGGCACGCACACGTACGAGCGCACCCGCTGGTCCGCCGGGACCGGCCGGGTCAGCTCGTACAGCAGCGGGCGCTGCCGGTCCCCGTCCGCCGGGGCGTCGATCAGCGCGGCCAGCCCCTGCACCGTCGGGTGCGCGAACACGTCCATCACGCCGACGTCGACCTGCCCGTACGCCTCGCGCAGCAGCGCCAGCATCCGGATCGCCAGCAGCGAGTGCCCGCCCAGCTCGAAGAAGTCGTCGTCCAGGCCCACCTCGGGTACGCCGAGCACGTCGCGCCAGGTGGCGGCCACCGTCTGCTCGACCGGGGTCACCGGGGGACGGCGCTGCGCGGGGGCGACACCGGACGAGGGCGCGGGCAGCGCGGCGGTGTCGAGTTTGCCGTTTGCGGACAGCGGCAGCGCGTCGAGCGTCACGAACGCCGACGGCACCATGTACTCCGGCAGCCGCCGTTTCAGCGCCGCCCGCAGTTCCGCCGGCTCCGGGGCCTCGCCCGTCAGGTACGCCACGAGGCGCTGCTCGGCGGGCGTGGCGCCGCGCACGACGACGGCGGCGGAACCGACGCCCGGCTGTTCGCGCAGCACTGCGGCGATCTCCCCCAGCTCGATCCGCAGGCCCCGCAGTTTCACCTGGTCGTCGATGCGGCCGAGGAACTCCAGCGTCCCGTCGGCACGCCAGCGGGCCAGGTCGCCGGTGGCGTACAGCCGGCCGCCGGGTTCGCCGAACGGGTCGGGGACGAACGAGGCGGCGGTGAGTCCGGGGCGGTTCAGGTAACCGCGGGCCACCTGCACGCCGCCGAGGTGCAGCTGCCCGGCCACGCCGGCCGGGACCGGGCGCATCGCCTCGTCGAGCACGTACGTGCGGACGTTGCGGATCGGCGCGCCGATCGGCACCCGGGTCACGCCGGCCAGTGCGTCGGGCGTGGCCGCCCAGGCGGTGACGTCGATCGCCGCTTCGGTGGGTCCGTACAGGTTGTGCAGCGCCGCCGACGGGATCGCGGCCACGGCGCGGCGGGCCAGGTCCGCGGGCAGTTCCTCGCCGCTGCACACGATCCGCCGTAGCGACCCGCAGCGGGCCGGGTCGGCCGGGTCGGCGGTGGACAGGAACGCGTCGAGCATCGACGGCACGAAGTGGACGGTGGTGATCCGCTCCCGTTCGATCAGCTCCCGCAGGTACGCCGGGTCGCGGTGCCCGCCCGGCGCGGCGAGCACCAGCCGCGCGCCCACGAGCAGCGGCCAGAACACCTCCCACACCGACACGTCGAATCCGATCGGCGTCTTGTGCAGCACCACGTCGTCCGGGCCGAGCGCGAAGGCGTCCTGCATCCAGTCCAGCCGGTTGACGATCGCGGCGTGCTCGTTGACCACGCCCTTCGGCCGCCCGGTGGAGCCCGAGGTGTAGATCACGTACGCTGCGTTCCCCGGCCCGGCGGCGGTGCCCCCGGCGGTGCTCGGCGCATCCGGCGCGGTCAGCGGCAGCACGGTGCTCGGCACGGTGAGCCCGTCCGGCACCTCGTCGGCCAGCAGCACCCCGGCGCCGGCGTCGGCGAGCATGAAGGCCAGCCGCTGCGGCGGGTGGTCCGGGTCCAGCGGCAGGTACGCCGCGCCGGCCCGGTGGATGCCGAGCAGCCCGGCGATCAGGCGGCGGGAGCGGGGCTCGTGGATCGCGACCACCGACTCCGGTCCCACGCCGTGCGCGACCAGGCGCGACGCCACCTGCTCGGCGGCGTCGGACAGCTCGGCGTACGTCATCCGGGTGTCGCCGTCGACCAGCGCGACAGCGTCGGGCGTACGACGGGCCTGGACGTCGAACAGCTCCGCCAGCGTGGTCCGGCGAACCGGCGCGGCGGTGGCGTTCCAGCCGGTCACGACCGCCGCGTGCTCGGCGTCCGGCATGACCGGCAGCGCGCTCACCCGGGTCCGGGGCGCCGTCACCGCGGCGGCGAACAGCAGCAGGTAGCGGTCCGCGAACGCCTCCATCGCGGCGCGCTCGAACAGCGCGGTGCGGTACTCCAGCCGCAGTTCGTTCCCGGCGATCTCCAGCGAGAGGTCGTCCATTGCGCCGCCGAACGCCTCGCCCCGGCCGGTGGGCAGGTGGTGGAACGTGAGCTGGTACAGCGGCGGCACGCCCGGGTCGCGTCGTACCGCCAGCTCCTCGACGAGCTTCTGGAACGGCATGTCCTGGTGGTCCCAGGCGTCGAGCACGACCCGGCGGACCCGGCGGACCAGCGTCAGGAACGGCGGGTCACCCGACACGTCGACGCGCAGCACCAGCATGTTCATGAACATGCCGAGCAGCGGTTCCAGCTCGGCCCGGTCCCGGCCGGCCACCGGCATGCCGACCACCACGTCGTCGCTCCCGGACAGCCGGTGCAGCAGCGCCACGTAGGCGGCGAGCTGCACCATGAACGGGGTCGCGGCGGCCTGCTGGGACAGCTCGGGCAGCGCCGCCGTCACGTCGCCGGGCAGCGTGCGGCGGACGTCGGCGCCGTCGAACGTGAGCGTCGCCGGGCGCGGCCGGTCGGTGGTCAGCGCGTGCACTGCCGGCAGGCCGGTCAGCGCCTCCCGCCAGTACTCGCGCAGCTCGTCCCACCGGGGGCCGTCGAGGCGGTCGCGTTCCCAGGCCGCGTAGTCGGCGTACTGGATCGGCAGCTCGGGCAGGTCCGGCGCGCGGCCCGCGACGGCGGCGGCGCACAGCTCGGTCAGCTCGGCGCGCAGGTGGAGCAGGGAGGTGCCGTCGAGGACGACGTGGTGCCCGGCGAACAGCAGCCACCAGGTGTCCTGGTCGAGCCGCAGCAGCCGGGCCCGCCACAGCGGGGCCGCGTCCATCGGCAGGTCGAGCCGGGCGTGCTCGGCGACGATCCGGGCGCGGGCGGCGTCCCGCTCCGGCCCGGGCAGCGCGGACAGGTCGGTGACCGGCAGCTCCACCGGGACCGCTTGGTGGATGTCCTGGTAGAGCCGTCCGTCGTGCAGGCGCAGCGTGGTACGCAGGGCCTCGTGCCGGTCGGTGACCGCCCGCAGCGCGGCGAGCGCCTGCTCCGGCCCGGCGCCCGCCGGCAGGGTGACCGCGTCGGTCATGGTGAACAGCGGCTGCCCGGGGCTGAGCTGGGCGGTGAACCAGACCCGCTCCTGGGCGTACGACGCGGGAACGGTGTAGACGTCGTCCACCGGCGTGACGTCGTGGCGGGACTCGGTCATCCCGGCCGTCCCGGTCGGCGCAGGCGCGGGATGGGCGCCTCGGCCGGTGCGGAGGCGGACGGGGCGGCGCGCAGCGACTCGATCCGGGCGGCCATCGCCGCGACGGTGGGCGCGTCGAACAGCACCCGCATGGACAGCCGGGCGCCCACCGCCTGCCGGATCCGCAGCACCAGTTGCGCGGCCACGAGCGAGGTGCCGCCGAGCCGGAAGAAGTCGTCGTGCGGGCCGACCTCGGCCACGCCCAGCACGTCGCGCCAGATCCGGGCGACGGTGGCGGTGAGGTCGCCGTCGGTGGCGGTCACCGTCGAGGCGGTGGCCGCCGTGGTCGCGGCGAGCCGCCGCTCGTGCCCGGCGACCGCCTCCACCGTGTAGGCGCCGACCGCCACCGAGCCGGTCCGCCCCTCGGCGAGGGCCCGGCACGCCGCGCGTACCGCCGCGTCCGGGGCCAGCCCGTCGTGGTCGGGTACGCCCTCCTCCCGCCACGCGCCCCAGGCCACCGACAGCACCGGCGCCCGCCAGCCGTGCGGGTTGCGCGCGTACGCGTCGAGGAACGCGTTGGCGGCCGTGTCGTCGGCGCGGCCCAGGCCACCGGCGAGCGCTGTGACCGAGGAGCTGAGCAGCACGAAGTCGAGCGGCAGATCGCCGAAGACCGCGCGCAGCGCCAGCGTGCCGGTGACCTTCGGCAGCAGTTCGGCGGTCGCCTCGGCAAGCCGCGACCCGGCGGACAGCCCGGTGTCGGGCAGCCGCGCGGCGTGCACGATGCCGTCGAGTCCGCCGAGGTCGTCCTCGATGTCGGCGCGTACCGCCCGCAGCGCGTCCACGTCCGTCACGTCGGCGCGCACGTGGCGGACCTGCGCCCCGGCCCGTTCCAGCGCCTCGACCAGGTCCGGCCGGGCGGTCCGGCCGACCAGCACCAGCCGGGCGCCCCGGCGGGCCAGTTCGGCGGCGAACGCCCCGCCGATCCGGCCCAGTCCGCCGGTGATCAGGTAGCGCCCGCCGTCGCGCAGTGCCGGCCCGGCACGCCGGCGAGCCGGCGCCGCCGAGAACCCGCGCGTCCAGCGGCGCCCGCCCAGCCGCAGTGCGACCGCCTCGGCCCGCTCGGCGCCGAGCAGTTCGTCCGCCAGCGCGTCCGCACCCGGCTCGGCCGGGTCGGCGTCGACCCAGTGGCAGCGCAGGCCCGGACGCTCGAGCGGCACCGAACGCACCACCCCGGCGACTGTGGCGTGTTCCGGGCGCAGCAGGTCGGCGCCGGTCACGTCGGCCGTCCCGGCGGTCACCACGTCCAGCGTCACGTCGGCGGCCGGCAACGCCTCCAGCAGCGTCAGCAGCGCGAGGTACCCGTGTTCCTGGGCCGCCGCCACGGCGTCGGCGTCCGGGCCGGCCGGGTCGCCGTCGAGCGCCCACGCGTGCACGATCCGGGCGGCCCGGCCGTCGTCGGCGCACTCGTCGAGCAGGCGCTGGTGGTCGGCGACGCCGGCCGGGCGCAGCCGGTAGCCGTCCGGGCGGACCGCGAAGGCCGTTCCGGGGCGGACCACAGTGACGTCCGCGCCGCGCTCGCGCAGCCGGTCCGCGAGCGCTGTGCCGCGCTCCCCGGCGGCGAACAGCAGCAGCGGGCCGGGCGCCTCGACGGGTGTCGTGTCGGGCAGTTGGTGCCAGACCGGCACCTCGACCACGCCGTCGTCGTACCGCTCGTCGGTGGCCGGTCCGGCGGGCGCGGCCGCCGGCTCCGGGTCGATCCAGTGCCGGGCGCGCTGGTACGGGTAGCCGGGCAGCGGCACCCGGCGCGGCGTGCCGGAGGCGGGCAGTCGCACCGGCACCCCGGCCGTCCACAGCCGGCCCGCCGCCTCGTACGCGGTCTGCCTGCCGGTCAGCCGCTCCCCCGGCGCGGGCAGCGTGCGCAGCGGCGCCCGGGCTCCCGCCGGCAGGCTCAGCCGGGCCAGACCGGCGAGCTGCCGGCCGGGGCCGCACTCCAGCAGCAGCCAGTCGTCGGCGGCGCCGGTCGCGGCGAGCGCGGCCACCGTGGCGCCGAACCGCACCGGCCGGCAGAGCTGGTCGGCCCAGTACGCCGGGTCGGTGATCTGCTCGTCGGTGAACGGCGCGGCGGTCGCGGCCGAGAACACCGGCACGTCCGGCGCCCGGCGCGGCACCGCCGCCACGAGCGCCGCGAACTCGTCGCGCACCGCCGTCAGCAGCGGCACGTGCATCGCGTACGGCGACCGCAGCGGCGTGCAGCCGATGCCGCGTTCGCGCAGGAGGACCTCGGCGGCGGCGACCGGTTCCGGCGCGCCGCCCACCACGCAGGTGTGCGGGCCGTTGCTGATCGCCACCGCGACACCGTCGGGCAGCAGCGGCGCGATCTCGTCGGCGCCGCGCTGCACGGCGAGCATCCGGCCCTCCGGCGCGGCCTGCACGAGGCGGCCCCGGGCGGCGGCGAGCCGCAGCGCGTCCGGCAGGTCGAACACCCCGGCCACCGTGGCGGCGACCAGTTCGCCGACGGAGTGGCCGATCATCGCGGCGGGCGTGACGCCCCAGTGCCGCCACAGCGCCGCGAGCGCGTACTCGACGGCGAACAGCGCGGGCTGCGCCACCGCCGGTCCGGCCAGCCGCTCGTCCGCGCCCGGTCCGGCGTCGAAGATCATCTCGCCCGCGTCCCAGCCGAGGATCGCGGCGCACTCGTCCACGGCGGCGGCGAACACCGGCTCGGTAGCGGCCAGGTGCGCGCCCATGCCGGGGTGCTGCGCGCCCTGCCCGGGCAGGAGCAGGCCCACCCGGGGCGGCGTCGCGGCGTCCCCGGCGGCCCGGCGCTTCGGGTCGGTGAGCGCCGCCGCCGCCCGGGCCCGGTCGACAGCGACGACGGCGGCCCGGTGCCGGTACGCCGGCCGGCCCTCCCGCAACGTGTACGCCACGTCGCGCAGCCCCACATCGGGCGCGCCGGTGAGCCGCTCGGCCAGCCGGGCACAAGCAGCGGCCAGCGCGTCGGGCGTCGCGGCGGACACCTGGAGCAGCTCGCCGCCGCCGTGATCCGGCTCCGGGGGTACGCGCGGCGGCGCCTCCTGGAGCACCAGGTGCGCGTTGGTGCCGCCGAGGCCGAGCGAGCTGACGCCGGCCCGCAGCGGCCGCTGGTCCTCGGGCTCCCACTTGGTCAGCGTGGACACCACGTAGAACGGGCTCGCCTCGATGTCGATGTCCGGGTGCGGCCGGTCGTGGTTGACGGTGGGCGGGATGAGCCGGTGCCGCATCGACAGCACGGTCTTGATCAGGCCGATCACGCCGCCGGCCGCGCTGAGGTGACCGATGTTGGCCTTCGTGGAGCCGACCCCGCACCAGCCGCGCTCGGCGGTGCGCCGCCCGTACGCCGTGCTCAGCGCCGCCAGCTCGATCGAGTCGCCGAGGACGGTGCCGGTGCCGTGCGCCTCGACGTACCCGACCGAACGCGGGGCGACGCCGGCCACCGCGAGCGCCTGCGTGACCACCTCCACCTGACCGGTGACGCTCGGCGCGGTGAAGCTCGCCTTGGCCGAGCCGTCGTTGTTCACCGCGTTGCCGATGACCAGCGCCCGGATGTCGTCGCCGTCGGCGAGCGCGTCGGAGAGCCGCTTGAGCACGACCACGCCGACGCCGCTGCCGTAGACGGTGCCGTCGGCGTCCGCGTCGAACGGGCGGCAGTGCCCGTCGGCGGAGGTGTAGCCCTCGTCGGCGACGTACCCGACGCCGTGCGGCAGTTCCACGCACACGCCGCCGGCGAGCGCCGTGTCGCACTCGCCGCTGCGCAGCGCCTCTGCGGCCAGGTGCACCGCGACGAGCGACGACGAGCAGGCGGTCTGCACCGTCATCGCCGGGCCGCGCAGGCCGAGCCGGAACGCGACGGTGCTGGCCAGGTAGTCCGGCTTGTTGCCGAGCGACACGCGCAGCTCACCGGCGTCCGCGAGCGCCCGCGGGTTCCGCCGGACGTTGAGCCACTGGTACAGGTCGGCGTTGCCGCCCGCGTACACGCCGATCTCGCCGTCGTAGCGGGCCGGGTCGCAGCCCGCGTCGGTGAGCGCGGCGTGCGCGTGTTCCAGGAACAGCCGCTGCTGCGGGTCGGTCAGCTCCGCGTCGCGGGGGCTCAGCCCGAACAGCTCCGCGTCGAACCGGTCCACGCCGTCGAGAACGGCGGCCACCGGCACGTACGCCGGGTCGTCGAGCTGCTCCGCCGGGACGCCCCGGGCCAGCAGCTCCGCGCGGGTGAACCGGGTGAGCGACTCGGCGCCGACGACCAGGTTGCGCCAGAACTCCTCCGCCGACGCCGCCCCCGGCACGCGCAGGCTGAGCCCGACGATCGCGATCGGCTCCACTGTCTCGTTCACGCCATGACCTCCGGCTCGGCCGAATCGCTGATGTGCAGGCGCAGTTCGCTCACGTAGCGGCGGCCCGCACGGTCGGGCAGCCACGCCTGCCCGAGCGCGGGCAGCAGCTCCGACACGGTCACCGCCACGTCGTCGCCGCCGGCCCGCCGGGCGGCGCGCAGCAGCAGGCAGAGCCGGTTGGCGTAGAGCGGGCTGGTCAGGTCCACGTAGGTGGGCTTGAGTTCGGTGGCCACCCGGACGAAGACCCGTTCCGGCAGGCCCAGCGCGGCCCGCCAGCGGCGTACCGCGAGGTAGCGCCGCGCCTGGTCGACGGCGTCGGCCAGGCCGGTGGCCCCGACGGTGGTGCGCCACGTCTCCCGCGCCAGCACCAGCCGGTCCACTGTCACCCGGGGGCTGTGCGGGCGGTCGGTCATCAGCTTGAACGCGTCACCAGCGTGCACCGCGATCAGGTCGGAGAACACCTCGACCAACGGCCAGCGCGAGCCGTCCGGGCCGGTCGCCACCAGCATGCCGTCCACCTCGGACACGATCGCCGCGTTCGCCGGGACGAGCCGGTCGTGCGGCGCGCCGGGCGCGTCGGCGAACGCGAGCCGGTAATCGTCCGGCCCGGGCAGGGACGCGGACAGCCGCCCGCCGACGCGGGGGAAGTCCACCGGGTAGAGCGGGCGCAGCCGTCGCGGGCCCAGGTCGGCGGCGTACGCGCGCCGCAGCCGGTCCACGTCGGGGTGGCAGTGCGTGAACAGCTCGGCGTTGAACGTGGCGTACGCGGCGTGCAGCTCGCCGAGCACCGCCCCGAACTCGCCGGCGGCCAGCGCCTCGGGTGACTCGGCGAACAGTTGCAGGTCGGGGCTGTGCACCCGGCCCGCGCTCCAGCCGGGACGGGCCGCCGGGAACCGGTCGGCCACGCGGTGCGCCAGCTCGGCCGCGCCGAACTCCACCCGGGCCGTTCCCTCGGGCAGTCCGGCCAGCCCGAGCACCCGTTCCCAGCGGGCGGCGAACTCGGCCGCGACCCGGTCCACCGGCCGGTCACCGGGCCCGAACAGCGGCCCCTGCGCGACGAACCACAGGTCACCGAGCCGGACCGGGCCGTCGCCGCTCAGGTCGTCGTACAGGTCGCGCAGCGCGTCGCCGTACGCCGTGGCCAGTTCGGCGGTGAGCCAGCGTGCCGCCCGCAGCGGCAGGTCCAGCGCCGGGGCGAGGGAGTCGAGCAGGCCGCCGCCGACGGTGAGGTCCACGTCGCGTGCGGTCTCCTCGTGGCACAGCGCCCGCCCGGCGTAGTTCTGCCCGGCCCGGCGGCGCGGCGGCAGCCCGGTGAGCGCGGTGAACTCGGCGTCCAGCGCGGCCAGCGCGGCGGTGAGGGCGGCCGGGTCACCGGCGGCGTCGGCGACCCGGGTGCGGGCGGCGGCCAGCCGGTCCAGCCCGGCCAGCGCCCGCGCGCGGCAGTCCCGGTCACCGATCGCGGCGATCCGCTCCCGCAGGTGCTCCTGCGCGGCGAAGCCCTGCGGCAGGTCGAAGTCCCAGCGCAGCAGCCCTCGCTCGACGAGCTGGGTCAGCAGCAGGAACCCCTCCTCGGCGCGGCGTACGCCGGTCTGCCCGTCGCGTACCAGGTCGTCGACGACGTCCCGGGCCGGGCGGGTGCCGTCGCACCGGCACAGCGCGATCGACTCGCTCAGCGACACCGGTTCCGGGCGCTGGGCCGGCCGGTGCACGACCCGGTCCGCCAGGTGGACGTGCGGCGCCCGGACCGGGGCGAGCCACTGCCGGACCTGCGGGTCGGCGGCCAGCCGGTCCGCGTACGCGGCGAGCGCCCAGTGTTCGAGGTGGACGGCGCGGCGGCGGAGCAGCCCGGGGCCGGGCACGGCGGTGACGCCGGGCGCGCCCGGTGCCACGGTGCCCCAGCACACCGGCCCGAAGAAGCCGATGGTCTCGCACTTGGCGACGTAGCGCTGCCAGTACCCGGCGACGACGTTCTCCCGGCCCCGGCGGCGCACGTTGCGGGGTGCGTCCGGGCCGTCGCGGAGCAGCCCGTCCAGCGCCACCATCGCCTCCGGGTTCTGCCAGGCCACGGCCTCGCGGAACAGCGGGTCGGCGGCGATCCCGCACAGCGCCGCCGACGACGCCCGGACGGCGGTGGCGTACGCGGCGCTGAACGACGCCTCGTCCAGCTCACCGGACAGGTGCCGGTCGGCGGCGTCGGCGCAGTCCGGCGCGGCGAGGCGGTCCAGTCCGTCGGCGGGGAACCCGGCGCTGCGCAGCAGCACGTCCCGCCACACCGACCAGCCGGTGTCGCCGAGGGGGACCAGGTACGTCACCGCGGCTCCTCCTCCACCACCGGGCGGCGCTGGACCCGCTGGCGGCGCAGCGCGCCCCGGCGCGCGGCCCGTGCCACCGCCTCGTCCTCGGCGTCCTCGCCGGACGACGGGGCACCGAGGCTGTCCAGGTGCGCGGCGAGCGCGCGGACGGTCGGGTGGTGGAACAGGTCCACGACCCGCAGGTTCGTGCCGAGCAGCCGGTTGAGCTGCCGTTGTACGACGGCGACCGCGAGCGAGCCGCCGCCGACGTCGAAGAAGCTGTCCGTGGCGGCCACCTCCGGTACGCCGAGCACGTCGCACCAGACCGAGGCGATCCGCCGCTCGGTGGCGGTTGCCGGGCGGGCGGCGGGCACCCCGGCGCGACCCGCGGCCCGGGTGACGCGGGCGGCCCGGGGCACGTCGCCGGCCGTCCCGGCCGGGACGGCGGTCCAGGCGGGCAGCTCGGCCACCGGCCGCTCCGGGTCGGCGGCGCCGGCCCGCAGCAACCGCTCGACGTCGGCGAGCACGTCGCTGATCAGGGCCTCACCGTAGACGTCCGGGTTGAAGACGATCTCCACGCGCAGCCGCCCGTCCCGGGTGATGCCGTAGAGCGTGAGGTCGAACGGTGAGCCGGGCGCGGGCACCGGCACCGGCTCGGCGGACAGTCCGGCCAGGTCCAGCCGGGGCTCGTCGAACGTGTACATGTTGAACAGCACCTGCACCAGCGGGCTGCGGTCGAGCAGGCCGCCCAGTCCGAGACCGCCGACGATGCGCTCGACAGGTGCCTCCGGGTGGGCGAGCGCGGCGAGCAGTTCCTCCCAGGCGGCGCGGACGTGCGCGGCGAAGCCGGCCCCGGGCGTCCGGCGCAGCCGCAGCGGCGCGATCTCGATGAAGAAGCCGACCATCGGTTCGAAGTCGGCGGCCCGCCGGTCCACAGTGGGGGTGCCGACCACCAGGTCGGGCAGGCCGGTACGCCGGCCCAGCACCAGCGTGAACGCGGCGAGTACGGCGGCGGCGGGGGTCGCGCCGAGCCCGGCGGCGAGGTCGGTGAGCGCGGCAGTGGCGGCCCGGTCCAGCCGGGTACGCACCGTCGCGCTGGTGTACGTCTGTTCGGCCGGCCGGTCCCGTCCCCCGGGGAGTCGCAGCACCACAGGCGCCCCGGTCAGGTGCTCCAGCCACCAGTCGAGGTCGGCGGCGGCGCGGCGCCGGGCACGGTCGGCGCGCCAGGCCACGTAGTCGCCGTAGGTGGCGGGCAGCGGCGGCAGTGGCGGCCCGTCCCCGAGCGCGGCCCGGTACGCGGCGGCGAGGTCGGCGTAGAACAGCGACTGCGACCAGCCGTCGAACACGGCGTGGTGGGCGTACACGGCCAGCACGTGCTCGTCGGCGCCGGCGCGGATCAGTTCGGCCCGCCACAGCGTGTCGGTGGCCAGCGCGAACGGTGTGGCGGCGCTCGCCGCGAGATGGCCGGCGAGATCGGTGCCCGGGGCGAGGTCGCGTACCGGCAGCGGCACCGGTGTGGACGGGTCGGCGACCGCGTACGGCACGCCGTCGCGCTCCGGGATGCGCCAGCGCAGGATCTGCTGGCGGTCCGCGACCGCGGTGAGCGCCGTGGCGAGCGCCGCCACGTCGAGCGGGCCGGTGATCCGTTCGGCGAACGCGACGTTGTACGCGGACGCGGCGGCCGGGAAGTAGCGGTCGAGGAACCACAGCCGCTGCTGCGCCGGGGACAGCGCCGGTGGCCGTCCCCGGACGGCGGCGTCGGCCGGGCCGGTTCCGGCGGCGGCGACGGCGCGGGCGGCGATGCCGCGTGGCGTCCGCCCCACCAGCACGTCCTCGATGGCGAGGTCGCGGCCCAGCCGCTCGCGCAGATCGGCGACCAGCCGCATGGCGGTGATGGAGTGCCCGCCCTGGTGGAAGAAGTCGTCGTCGCGGCCGACCGCCGGGACGTCCAGCAGCGCCGCCCACGCCTGCGCGACGAGGCGTTCGGTGTCGGTGGCGGGCGGCTCGCCGGACGGCACGTGAGCCGGTCCGGCCAGGTCGAGCGCGGCCAGCCGCTCGGTGTCGATCTTGCCGTTGATGGTGATCGGCAACGCGGGCATGGTGAGCATCCGGGCCGGTACGGCGGCGGGCGGCAGCAGCCGGGCGCAGTAGTCGCGCAGCTCGGCGGGGGCCAGGCCGGTCGCCACGTACGCGACGAGTTCCTGACCGCCGGCGCCGGCGCGGACCTGGACGCTGGCCAGGTCGACGTCCGGGTGGCGGCGCAGCACCGCCTCGACCTCGCCCAGCTCGATCCGCTGCCCGCGGATCTTGACCTGCCGGTCGGCCCGGCCGAGGAACTCCAGGCTCCCGTCCGGCAGCCACCGGGCCAGGTCACCGGTGCGGTAGAGGCGCTCCCCCGGCTTGCCGGAGAACGGGTCCGGGAGGAACCGTTCCGCCGTGCGGGCGGCGTCGAACAGGTATCCGCGGCCGAGCCCGGGACCACCGGCGAGCACCTCGCCGATCTCCCCCGGGCCGACCTCGCGCAGCTCGTCGTCGACCAGGTGGATGCGGTGGTTGGCGGCGGGCCGGCCGATCGGGATGGGCCGGGTCCAGTCGCCGCTGCCCTCGAACCAGGTCACCAGCACCGTCGCCTCGGTCGGGCCGTACACGCTGATGAAGCGGCGCCCGCCGGCGGTCCAGCGGCCGACCTGTTCCGGGCCGGTGGCCTCGCCGCCGGTGACGACCAGCCGCACGCCGGGGAGCCGGTCCGGGTCCAGCAGCGGCAGGATCGGCGGCGGCAGCACCACCACGTCGACCGCGTGCTCGGCGCAGATCCGGTAGAGCCGGGTCGGGTCGGCCCGCTCGGCGTCACCGGCGAGCACGACTGTGCCGCCGGCGGCGAGCGGGGCGAGCATGTCGGCCACCGACGCGTCGAACCCGATCGAGGCGAACGCCAGGCACCGGGTCGCCGTGTCGAACCCGGAGAACTCCGCGATCGAGGTGATCTTCTCGGTCAGCGCCCGGTGCTCGATCACCGCGCCCTTGGGCTGCCCGGTCGACCCGGACGTGAACATCGCGTACGCGGTGGTGCCGAGCGTCGCCGGGGTCGGCTGCCAGGGCGCGGTGCCGGTGGGGACGTCCAGCACGGTGCGTCCGGTGAACGCCTCGGCGGCGGGCGTACCCACGACGACACGCAGGCGGGCCTCGGCGGCCAGTTCCCGCAGCCGTCCGGCCGGCAGCGCCGGGTCGAGCGGGACGTACCCGGCGCCGGCCGTCTGCACGCCGAGCAGCGCGACCACCAGGTCCGGGCGGCGGTCCACGCAGACGCCGACGAGGTCGTCCGCGCCGATGCCGTGGGCACGCAGCGACGCGGCGAGCGCGGCGGCCCGGCCGACCAGGACGGAGTAGCTGAGTGTCAGGTCGCCCTGCACCACGGCCGGGGCGCCGGGACGCCGCCGGGCGTGCGCCGCGACCAGGTCGGGCAGGCACACCTGCGGGTAGGGCAGCTCGGGACCGACCCGCTGGTCGCGCTGATCGTCGCGGACGGTCATCGCGGTGCCTCGATCCAGTGCCGGGTCCGCCGGAACGGGTAGCCGGGCAGCGGCACCCGCCGGCCCGGCGGGACGGCCGGCTCGTCACCGGCGCGCCAGGCGCGAACTGCGGCGTCGTCGTCGGAGGCCGGGTCGCCGGCCGCGAGCGCGGTCAGCCGGCGCACCGCCTCCCCCGCGTCGGCGCAGGCGACAGCGTCCCGGTACGCCAGCCGCCGCCGTCCCACCGCGAGCGTGTGCGCCACGTCGGCCACCGCCAGGTCGCCGTCGGCAAGCCGGACGGCCAGCCGCCGGGCCAGTTCCCGCAGCGCCGCCGGGCTGCCCGCGGACAGTCCCAGCACCACCGGGCCGGGTGCCCCGGCGTCCGGCTCGTCCGTCGCGGGCGCGGGCTCGACGAGTACGTGCGCGTTGGTGCCGCCGAGGCCGAACGAGCTGACGCCCGCGCGTCGCTCCCCCGTCCACGGCCGGGTCTCCGCGCCGACTTCGGCACCCGCTGCGGCCAGGTCGATGTCGCCGTGCGCGGCGGTGAAGTGCGCGGTACCCGGCACCTGCCCGGTGCGGACCGCGTACACGGCCTTGATCAGCGAGAGCACGCCTGCCGCCGCGTCCAGGTTGCCGAGGTTGCCCTTCACCGAGCCGAGCAGCAGCGGCGCGCGGGCGCCCCGGCGTACCCGGGCCAGCGCGTCCACCTCGATCGCGTCGCCGACCGGCGTGCCGGTGCCGTGCCCCTCCAGGTAACCCACGTCGGCCGCGTCCCAGCCCACCGACGCCAGCGCCTCCGCCAGCACCGCCGCCTGCCCGGACACGCCCGGCACGGTGAAGCCGGGCCGGTCGGCGCCGTCGTTGTTCACCGCCCACCCGGCGAGCACGGCGTACACGTGGTCGCCGTCGGCGCGGGCGTCGGCGAGCCGCTTGAGCACCACCGCCCCGGCGCCGTTGCCGAACACCTGCCCGGTGGCGGCGGCGTCGTACGGGCGGCAGATCCCGTCGGTGGCCAGCAGCCCGCCCGGCCGCAGCCGGTACCCGGCCTGCCGGGTGGACACCACCGCCGCGCCGCCCGCTATCGCCACGTCGCAGCGGTAGTCCAGCAGGCTCTGCCCGGCCTGGCACACCGCGACGAGCGCTGTCGAGCAGGCGGTCTGGACCGCCACGGCCGGGCCGGACAGCCCCAGCGCGAACGCGGTCCGCGTCGGCAGGTAGTCGCAGCCGGAACCGGTCAGCGCATCGTCCCAGTCCTCGGCGAGCGTGCCCGCCGCCGGTGCCAGCGCGGGGTTGCCGAGCAGGTGGTGGTGCAGGTAGCGGTTGGGCGCGCATCCGGCGAACACGCCGATCTGGGCCGGGTCGCGGTCCGGGTCGATCCCGGCGTCCTCCAGGGCGTGCCAGGCGACCTCCAGGAACAGCCGGTGCTGCGGGTCGAGCAGCGCCGCCGCCTCGGCGGGATAGCCGAACAGGTCCGCGTCGAAACCCTCCAGGTCGTCGAGCCGGCCGAACGCCGGTACCCAGTCCGGTCCGCCCGGCACGCCCTCGCCGGCCGGGGTCCGGCGCACCGAGTCCACCCCGGACAGCAGGTTGCGCCACAGCGCCTGCGCGTCGTCCGCGCCGGGGACCCGGCAGGACAGGCCCACCACCGCGATCCGCTCGTCCGCGCTCACGCCCGTCCCTCCCCACCGCCCGCGGCCCGCGCGGCGGCGCGACGGGCCATCCGGCGTCCGACCGCGGCCAGCCGGCCGTCCTCCGGTATGCCCGCAGCGTCCCCTGACGTCTCCAGGTACGCGGCCAGCGCCGCCACGGTCGGGAACTCCACCAGCCGGGCCAGCGGCACCCGGCGGCCGAGGTGTTCCTCCAGGTACCCCTGCACCAGGGCGAGCTGGAGCGAGTGCCCGCCCGCATCGAAGAAGTTCACCAGACGATCCACTGTGGGCAGTCCGAGCACCGCGCACCAGCCCGCCGCGATGGCCTGCTCGACCGGCCCGGCCGGCGGCCCGGAGGTGACCGGTCCTCCGGCGTCCGGGTCGGGCAGGGCGGCCTGGTCGAGCTTGCCGGTCGGCCCGATCGGCAGCTCCGGCACCGCCACCACCGCCCGGGGCACCATGAAGTCCGGCAGCACGGCGGCCAGCCGTTCCCGCAGCGCCGACGGCTCGACGACAGTCCCGGCGGCGGCGACCACGTACGCGACGATCTCCTGCTCGCCAGCGCCGGACGCGCCTCGCCGCGCCACCACCGCCGCGTGGGCCACGCCGGGCTGCGCCGCCAGGCACGCATCGATCTCGCCCAGCTCCACCCGGTAGCCGCGGATCTTCACCATCCGGTCGCCGCGGCCCAGGTAGACGAGCGTGCCGTCGGGCAGCCGCCGCGCGATGTCCCCGGTCCGGTACGCGCGCACCCCGTCGTACTCGGTGAACCGGGCCGCGGTCAGCTCCGGCAGGCCCAGATATCCGAGCGCGACGTGCGGGGTCCGCACGACCACCTCGCCGGTGAGGCAGGCGGGGCGTCCGGCCGGGTCGGTCAGCACCACCTCGACGCCCGGCAGCGGGTGCCCGATCGGCACGACTGCCCGCCCCGGGTCGGCGTCCGGCGGCAGGTGGTGCTGCGCGGCGAAGCTGATCTCGGTGGTGCCGTACCCGTTGACGAACACCACGCCCGGCGCGAACGCCCGCCGGGCCAGCGTCACGTCGTGCCGGGTGACCTCCTCGCCGCCGAGGACGACGGCGCGGACCGACGGCAGCCGCCCGTGCTCGCCGAGGCTCGCCACCACGTACCGGAAGACGGTGGGGGTGGAGTGGTAGACGGTGACGCCCCGGTCGGCGAGCGCGCCGGTGAGATGGCCGAGGCCGTGCGTGCGGACGTCGACCGGGACGGCGGCGGCGCCGGACAGCAGCGCGCTGAACGTGTCGGTGACCGCCATGTCGTAGCCGAACGAGGTGAGCACGCTCGTGCGGTCGTCCGGCCGGACGGCGAAGTTGCGCACGTGGTTGCGGACACCGAACAGCACGTTGCGGTGGCTCTGCACCACGCCCTTCGGCTTCCCGGTGGACCCGGAGGTGTAGAGCACGTACGCCGGGTCGTCCGGGCGCGCGGGCCCGGCCGGCACCGGCACGCCGGCCTCGCCCCGGCGCAACGACACCACCGGCAGCTCCAGCCCCGCGTCGGCCGCGAGCGCGGCGGCCCGCTCTTCGTGGCCGGGGTCCGCGACGATCGCCCGGACGCCTGCGTCGCGCAGCATCGCGGCCAGCCGGGCCGCCGGGTACGCCGGGTCCAGCGGCACGTACGGCGACCCCGACGCCAGCGCCGCCAGGATGCCGGTGATCGTGGCGACGCCGTGGCGGCACAGCACCGCCACCGGCGCCGCGACGTCACCCGGCCCGGCCAGCGCTTCGGCGGTCGCGGCCACTGCCGCGCCCAGTTCCCGGTAGGTCACCGTCGCGTCGTCGGCGAGCACCGCCGCCCGCTCCGGGTACGCCCGCACCGCCGCGGCGAACGCGGCCGGGATGGTGTCGCCGCATACCCGGCCGGCCTCGGTGCCGTCGCCGCCGTGCAGCCGCCACAGGTCCGGCGCCGGACGCCGCTCGTAGCGGGCCGACGGCAGCACCCCCGCCGACGAGGCGTCCGGGTCCAGCGTGGACAGGACGTCGGCCAGGTCGGCGCGGAGGTCGTCGGCGTACGCGGCGGGCAGCCCGGACACGGTGACGCCGGCCAGGCCGGGGCGCACCTCGACAGTGGCGTCGACCGGGTGGTCCGGCGACGCCGGGCGCACCGAGCGGCACAACTCCCGGATCGGCGCGTCGGCGGTCAGGTCGAGCGTCACCGGGTCGCCGCCGTGCCGCAGCGTCACCACGGGGGATCCGGTGTACCGGCGTACCACCAGAGCCGTGGCGGTGAGGACGACGGCGGCCGGGTCGGCGCCCGCGGCGCGCGCCCGGGCGGCGAACCGCGGCGGCAGGCCGAGCGGCTGCGGAGACGGGCTCACCGCTGGTCCAGGGCGGCGGCGACCACGTCGGCGAGCGTGGACACCTCGGCGTCCGCCTCGGCGATCCGGAAGTCGTCGCAGTAGCTGCCGGTGCCGTGCACCACGATCTCGTGCCCGGCCGGGACCAGGCCCCGGTCGACGGCGTTGCAGACGCCGGTCAGCGCCATCAGGATCGACCACTCCCGCAGCCGGGCCGGATCCTCGGGCAGGGTCAGACCGGCGTCGGCGAGCCACTGCCGGGCGACCGGGTAGCGCCGGACGCACTCGCGCCGCGACACCACGATGCCGTCGCCGCCGTGCCGTTCGATGAGTGCGTTCATGGCCGGGGAGGTCACCGGGCGGTGCGTGTAGAACGTCGGGTCGAGCACCTCGGCCGGGTCGTCGGTGACGGCCGGGAAGCGCAGGTCGGCGTCCTGCGTCCAGACGCCCCGGCTCTCGTCGAACGTGTACGCCGGGCAGTGGTCCCGCTCGAACGAACCGTGGCGCAGGCTGAGCACCATGTCCGGCGTGCCGAGGTGCTGCACGAGCAGGAAACCGGGCCGGTCGGCCGGGTCGGCGTCGCCGGCCGCCTCCAGTACGTCGCGGCCCAGGTTGTAGCCGAGCAGGCCGAACGCGCTGGACACGGCGTGCGCGTGCCAGCGCGAGCCGGTGGCCGGCGACACGTCGGCCTCGAAGGCGGCCCGGGCGGCGTCGGCGACCAGGTAGTTGCGCAGGTCGAGGGTGTACCAGAGGGTGACGCCGTGCTTGTCGTACGCGGTGGCGGCGTACTCGTCGACGAACGCGCGGCCGAGCGCCTTCACGCCCTCCGGGTCCGCGCCGGTGTACCGCAGCAGCGGGTTGACCGCGCGGGTCGCGGGATCGTCGGCGAGCGCGTCGTGGCGGAACTTGTGCCGGGTCGCCGCCGGCGCCAGCACCACGATGGACAGCTGCTCCGGGGTCACCAGCCCGGCCGCGTACGCGCGGGCCACCGAGTCGCGCAGCGCCACGCCCTTGTTGCCGGAGGTCGGGGTGACGATGCACAGCCGCTCACCGGTACGCCGGATGTGCTCCACCGCGCGGGCGACGATCACCATCGAGGCGAACGTCTTCGTGGTCCGGGTGCCCGGGTTGGCGGTCAGGTCGAGCATCGTCAGGTCGTGCCCGCCGTAGTGACCCAGCGGGGACCAGCTGACCGTGGCGGCGGCGTAGAACTCGCGTACCGCGGGGGTCAGCTCGGGCAGGTCGAAGCCGGGCGCGAAGCCGGGCGTGCCGGGCGCGTCGCCGGGGACCGCGCCGCACCGGCGCACCGCCGACGCGACGACGTCGTAGTAGTCGGTGATCATGTTGCGGGTGGCCGGGGTGGTCACGGTCATCGGGCTTCCTCCAACACACTCCGGGCCGGCGCCGGCGGCACCGTTCGCAGATGGTCACGCAGGGCGGTGAAGCGGCAGGCGATCTCGGGCAGCTCGCCCGCGTGCCAGCCGCCGGCCAGGTCGGGCCGGTACGCCGCCAGCGCCGCCCGGGCCCGCTCCGGGTAGCGGACGTGGCCGCCACCGACCTCGACGCCGTCGCGGCGCCCGGCGGCGGTGTTCCAGGCGACCGCCTGCGCCACCGGCAGCTCGGCCGGCAGCCGCAGCTCGGTCCGGCCGGCGGTGAGCCGGACCGGGTAGCCGCCCGGCAGTCCCAGCGGCCCGGGCAGGCTCGCCGTCACCTCGTCGCCGGTGGCGAGCGCCGCCACCAGGGCCGCCCCGGCGTGCCCGGCGAGCGCGTTCAGCTCCGGCCGGGGCAGCGCGCGGTAGCCGGCGAGCAGCCCGGTGACGTCCGGGACGGGCCGGCCGTCCAGCCAGGCGCGTACCTCGGCGGTGTCCTCGTCGTCGGGGCCGGGCGCGGCGAGGTGGGCGTGGTGGCCGAGCACCGCCAGCCGGCGCTGGCCGGGACGGCCGAGCGCGGCGTCCAGGCACGCGGCGAGCGTCGCCACGTTGCCGATGCCGCAGCGCACCGGCAGGTCCCGCGCGGCGAGCAGCGGGTTGACCGCGTCCGGGAACGCGCCGTTGACGAGCGTCGCGCCGGGCGCGCCGCCGGCCAGCGCGGCGGCCAGCCGGGACACCAGTTCGGCCTGCAGCGCCAGCGTCACCCCGAAGCCGGCCGCGGCGATCAGGTCCGTCCAGGCCGACGGCGCCGCCGCCCGCTCGTACGGCGACTGCGCGGACGCGGCGCAGACCAGCACGTCGGGCCGGAGCCGGGCCATCGAGGCGGCGTCGGCGGCGTACCCCTCCCCCGGGTCGGCGCCGGGTTCGGCGGTGAACGGCCGGGCGGTGACGGCGACGGGGGTTCCGGCGACTGTGGCGCGCACCCGCGCGGCCCGGGCGAGCGCGTGCGCCGCGTCCGGGTCGCGGGCCAGGACCGTCACGCGCAGCGGCACCGGGGTGGGCGTCGCGGCCAGGGTGTGGCACAGCGAGCGGGCCAGCCGGCCGGCGCCCACCACGACGACGTGCCGCGCGTCAGCGGACCGGGCTGACATCGCGCCCCGCCTCCGTGACCCGGTCGACCCAGTCGGCGAACGATCCGGCGCGCAGGCAGCTCGCCGGGGACACCTCCAGCCCGGCCATCTCCCGTACCCGCAGCGCCATCCGCAGCGCGGTCAGCGAGTGCCCGCCGAGCGCGACGAACGTGTCGTCGTCGTGCACCGCGTCGACGCCGAGCGTGGCCCGCCACGCCTCGCGCAGCCGGTCGGTGAGGGCGCCACCGGCCGGCTCCGCCGCGACCCCGGCGGGCCGGGGCGGTGGCGGTGGCAGCTCCAGCCGCGCGACCTTGCCGTTGGGCAGGCGGGGCAGCCGGTCGACCAGGACGATCTGGTCCGGGCGCATCGCGGACGGCAGCGCCGAGGCCAGGTAGCCCTGGAGCAGCCCGGTGGTCAGCAGGTGGTCGGCGGGCTCGTCCCGCGGCGTCGCCGCCGGTGGTGGTTCCTGCGGCCGTACGGCGTAGACGTAGCTGACGTCGGCGTCCGCGCCGACGTTCCAGTCGCCGATGTCGTGCACCTCGAACCCGGCCGCGCACAGCAGCTCGCGCACCTGCGGGGTGGTCACGCTGCTGCGCTCGACCTCCAGGCAGACCTGGCGGATGCGGGGCCAGTGCTCGGGGCGCAGCCCGCGCAGCACGCTCAGCTCGGCACCCTCGGTGTTGATCTTCAACAGGTCGACGCGGTCCAGCTCGAAGCGGTCCAGCAGGTCCGACAGCGTCACCGTCGGCACCACGTGCGCCACCGAGGCCAGGCGGCGCCGGGCGTCGGCCAGGAGCGCCGCCTGTTCGGTCTCGTCGGCGTCGCCGCCGCCGTGGCGGTAGTGCGACCGGACCAGGTCGGAGGCGGCGCCGGCCCGGTCGGCGCCGAGGCCGGACAGGTAGCTCAGCTCGGGGAACGAGGTCAGCTCGGCGGTGCCGGCCGCGTCGGTCACGGCGGCCTCGACGACCGACGCGGAGCCGGCGTAGAGGCCGAGGTTGGCGCGCAGGTACGGCAGCGTGTCCGGGTTCGGTTCGACCGCGATCAGCCGCACGTCGCGCGCCTGCCGGGACGCCCAGAGCGAGAACAGCCCGATGTTGGCGCCGACGTCGAGGACCACGGCACCGTCGCCGACGCGCACGCCGAAACGGGCATACTCGGCCTGGTCGAAGATCTGCCGGTAGAGGAAGACCGCCTCGTCCGGCGACGCCGCGGTGACCGCCATGCCGTTCGGAAGCGGGAACCGCGGCAGCCCGCCGACGGCCGGGGCCTGCCGGGGCTGCGGCACCACGTACCCGACCAGGCGCGGACCGTCGTCGGTGTCCGGGACGGTCACCACCACCGCGTCGTGCACGGCGGGATGCTCGCGCAGCACGGCGGCCACCTCGCCCGGCTCCACCCGGACCCCGCGGATCTTGACCTGGTCGTCGGCCCGGCCGCGGAACTCCAGGAAGCCCTGCGGCGCGATCCGCACCAGGTCACCGGTGCGGTAGAGCCGCGCGCCCGGCCGCGCCGGGTCGGGGCGGAAACGCTCCGCCGTCCGCTCGTCGTCGCGCAGGTAGCCCAGCCCGACCGCGACCCCGCCGATCCACAGCTCGCCGGTCCCGCCCTCGGGCACCGGGCGCAGGTCGTCGTCGAGCACGTGGGCGGTGACGCCGTCGATGATCCGGCCGATCGGGGCGATGCTTCCCGCGTACGCCTCGGCGCAGTCCCAGTAGGACACGTTGATCGAGGTCTCGCTCGGGCCGTACCCGTTGAACAGCCCGCACGGCAGCACCTCGCGCAGCCGCCGGACCAGCCGCATGTCCAGCGCCTCGCCGCCGCACAGCACCCGCCGCAGCGTGCCGCAGCCGGCGAGCTCCGGCTCGTCGAGCACGTGCCGCAGCATGGTCGGTACGAAGTGCGCGGTGGTGACCGCCTCCCGCTGGATCAGCCGGACCAGCCCGAGGCTGTCGAACTGCAGGCCCGGCCCGGCGACGACAACGGCGCCGCCCGCGATCAGCGGAGAGAGGATCTCGTGCACCGACGCGTCGAACCCGATCGACGCCTTGTGCAGCACCCGGTCGTCGGCGGTGAAGCCGAACCAGTCGTGACCCCAGGCCAGCCGGTTGACCAGCCCGGCGTGGTGCAGCACGACACCCTTGGGCCGGCCGGTGGAGCCGGAGGTGAACAGCACCAGCGCGGCATGCTCGCCCGGCGGCAGCCAGCCGGTGCGATCGGTCAGGTCGGCCGGCGACCCGGCCCGCGCGGTACGCACGTCCCGCCACCCGGTGGGCGCGGGCGCGGCGACGGCAGGCGGCCGGTCGGCGTACAGGACGAGCCGGGGCGCGGCGGCGGCGAGCATCTGCTCGGCCCGGCCCGACGGCAGCTCGGGGTCGATCGGCACCGCCACCGCGCCCACCGCGAGCGTCGCCAGCAGCGACGTCACATAGTCGGCGGACCGGTGCAGGTACAGGCCCACCAGGTCACCCGGCCGCACGCGGGCGCGGCGCAGCAGCTCGGCCGTCGCGCCGACCCGCTCCCACAGCGCGGTGTAGCTCAGCTCGCCGTCCGGGCCGACGATCGCGGGCCGGTCGTCGTCGGCACCGGCGGGCCGGTGCACCAGGTCGATCAGGTAGCGCGGGCCGGTCAGATTGCGCGGGCCGGCCAGGTCGCGCGGGCCGGTCACGGCGCTCACCGCGTCCTCGTCGCGACCGCGACGATCGCCATCCGGGGCACCTCGGCGACGAACTGCCCGTCGGCCCGGTAGACCAGCGGACGGGCCGGCACGTCGTCGCGACCGATCCCGGCCAGGTAGCCGGTGTGGTCGAAGTGGCGGGTCAGCAGCCCCCACACCTCGTCATCGGTGAGCGTGGCGAAGTAGTCGCGCACGCCGTACATGTCGCCGACGTAGTCGCGCATGCCCGCGGAGGCGGACTCGGCGCTGTCGGCGCGCACGATCAGCGGGTCGTACAGGTCGACGACGCGTACCGGCAGCCCGGCCGCGGTGAACAGTCCGGTCAGCTCGGCGCGGCTGAAGTGCCGGTAGTCGTGGCCGCCGGCGGCGTGCGGGTGCACCACCTCGCCGAAGAACCCGGCCATCGGGCTGGACTCGTCGAAGTCGTGCAGCACGATCCGGCCGCCGGGCCGGACCACCCGGGCCGCCTCGGCCACCGCCTGCGGCCGCCGGGCCGCCGGGATGTGGTGCGTGCCGTACGCCAGCAGCACCGCGTCCATACCGGCGTCACGCAGGAACAGGAAGTGCGCGGCCTGACGGACGGCAGGCAGGCCGTGGGCGAGCGCCTTGTCGACCATGTGGCCGGACAGGTCGCCGGTGATGAACGCCAGTTTGGACTCGAAGCAGGCGGACTGGCTGCTCGCGGCGCGGGCCACAGTGCCGTCGCCGCCGAGCACGTCGAGAATGAGCGTGACCGGGGCGGCGGCGTCCGGGGTGGCGAGGTCCAGCAGCCGCCGCATGCCGGTCCAGCGGACGAGCGTGTCCCGCTGGGCCCGGCGGTAGGAATCGCCCCGGCCGGTGGAGTCGGTGTCGAACTCGCTGACCGTGCCGGCCAGTTCCGCGAGTGCTGCGTCCGCGCCGGGGCGGCCGAAGTCGAGCAGTTCGCGCAGTTGCGGGTGGAGGGTCGCCACGGTGTGCAGGTAATCGCGCAGGACCAGGGACGGAAGGTACGGCCGGCTCATGGACACCTCGGCGCACGCGACAGTATGCCGCCTCGTCAGCGACGTCCCTTCGGCGAACGGATGGCAGACTTTAACACCGCTTCTCGGCCGTTCACCAGGTCGAATACCGGACATTGCGGAAGGTCCGGTACGGGTACGAGTCCTTACCCGTTCTTTGTCGCCTATTCCGCCACAGGGGTGTGACTGGCGACGATGTGTCGCATTAGGTCGATGATTTCCGGCAGATGGTCGGTAAGGAAGAAATGCCCGCCGGGAAACACGTGCCACTGCGGCTCGGTGACGCATTCCCGCGCCCACCCCGCGGCCCGGCCCGGGTCCACGTGCTCGTCCCGGTCGCCGAGCAGCACGTGCACCGGCACCTCCAGCGGCGGCCCCTGGCGGTAGGCGTACCGCTCGGACAGCGCGAAGTCCGCCCGTACCCCGGGCAGGATCAGCTCCATCAGGTCGCGATCGGCCAGCAGCGCGGCCGGCGTGGCCCCGAAGTCGTGCAGCGCGTCGATCAGACCGGCGTCGTCGAGGTCGTGCACGCGCCGCCGTACCAGCCGGGTCTGCGGCGCCTCCGCGCCGCCGACCAGCATCGCCAGCGGCGCGGGCGCGCCCCGGCGGCGCAGCTCCCGGGTCACCTCGAACGCCACCAGCGCCCCCAGGCTGTGGCCGAACAGCAGGTACGGCCCGGACGCCCGCTCGGCGACGGCTGTGGCCAGCGCGTCCACCAGCTCCGCGAGGTCGCCCACGGGTGGCTCGTGCAGCCGGGCGCCCCGGCCCGGCATCAGCGCGACCTGCACCGACAGCTCCGGCGCGGCCAGGTCCCGCCACTGCGCGAAGGAGGCGGCGACGCCACCGGCGTACGGGAAGACGAACACCTGGGCGTCACCGGCCGTGGATCCGGCCGGCCCGAACCAGCGGCTCGCAGTCACCTGGGACATGGCCAGGAGCATAGGGCCGGAACACTCCCGGCTCGGCGAACGGGCCTGTGTGGACAGCCAGCCGGCTGGCACACTACCGGGATGCGGCGGGGGGTCTGGTCGGTGCTGGCGATGCTCGTCGCGGCCGGGCTCGGCGCGTCGGTCGCCTGGCTGCCGAACGCCACCGACCGGCAGCTCACCCTGCTGCAGTCGGTCCTCGCCGTCCTGGCGGCCGGCGGGCCGATCCTGGGCTGGCTGTGGCGGCGCAACCACCGGGGTGCACGCCACCCCGGCCCCGCGGCGCAGCGGGCGGCCGACGAGCTGGCCGCCGCCGTCCTCGCGCAGTGGAGCCGCGCGGCGACCGAACGCGGGCTGTGGGCGCCGGTTCCGATCCGGGTCCACTGGCGGTGGTCGGACCGGCCGGTCACCGGGCCGGTGGACGCCGCCGCGACCGAGGGCGACCTGGTCCGGTTCCCGCCCCTGCCGGCCGTCCCGCCGGTGCGGGCGGCCGACCTCGCCCACGGCGACCTGCACGACCTGTTCCGGGTGTACGCGGGCCTGGGCTCCGGCCGCCTCCTGCTGCTCGGCGGGCCCGGTGCGGGCAAGTCGGCAGCGGTCGTCCTGCTGCTGATCGACGCGCTGGAGCACCGGCAGCGCCTGCCGCAGCAGGAACGCGCACGGGTACCCGTGCCGGTGCTGCTGACCGTGTCCGGCTGGGATCCGCGCCGGCAACCGGTCGCCGACTGGCTGGCCGCCCGGCTGGCCGCCGATCACGATGTCCTCGGCGGGCTCGAACCGGCCCGCCGGCTCGTCACGGGCGGGCACGTGGCCCTCTTCCTGGACGGGCTGGACGAACTGCCGCCGGAGCTGCGACCGGTCGCCCTGCGCGCGCTCGACGTCCAGACCACGTTCCGGCTGGTGGTGACGACCCGCAGCCGCGAGCTGGTGGAGGCGGTGGCCGCCGCCCGGCACCTCTCCGGCGCCGCCGCCCTGGAGCTGGAGCCGCTGACCGGCGCGGACATCGCCGCGTACGTCACCAGGAGCCGGACCCAGCCGTTGCCGCCGGGATGGCAACGGCTGGTGGACGAGGTGCGCGACCGGCCGGACGGTCCCGTCGCGCAGGCGCTGCGCAGCCCGCTGATGCTGAGCCTGTTCCGGGACACGGTGACCACCGACGACGATGCCGCGGAGCTGCTCGACCGCTACCACAGCCGGGAGGCGGTGGAGGACGCCCTGCTCGACCGGGTGCTCCCCGCGGCGTACGCCGTCCAGCCCGGCGTACCGGAGCCGCGCTACACGGCTGCGCAGGCGGCGCGCTGGCTCGGTCACCTCGCCCACCTGATGAACCGGGTGGGCAGCCGCGATCTGGTGTGGTGGCACCTGGCGTCGTTCACCTCCTGGGACCTGTACGCGGTCTCGACGGTGCTCGTCACCGGCCTCGGCGCCGGACTGAGCGCGGGGTTGCTCGCCGGCCCGGCGTTCGGCGTCCTGGCCGGGCTGGCGTTCGGGCTGGTGCTCACATTCACCGCCAAGCTCTCCCGGGACGTGCTGATCGGCCGGCGTCCACTGCGGCTCCGCCGGATCAGGTGGAGCCGGGTGATCAGCCGTCAGCGGATGGAGAACGTGCTCGGCGCCGGGCTCACCGGTGCGTTGTTCCTGGGCTTCTTCGGGCTCCTCGTCGCCGCGTGCGCCGACGTCACAGGCATCGGGTCCGGCCGGGCCTTCCCGGTCTTCCTCGCCTTCACCGCGACCGGTTTCCTCGGTTGCCTCTCCCTGGGCGTGTACCTGGCGATGGCCGGGTCGGCGGACGAGGACGACCCGGTGTCGTCGCGGCTGTCCTGGCGGCGGGACCTGTGGTCCGCGGTGGGCGGCGGCCTCTGGCTCGGGTCCGTGCTCGGCGTCCTGGGTGGCCTGGTGGGGCGGCTCGCCGGATCGGCGGAAGGTGGCATCGCCTGTGGCATCGTCGGCGGCTTCCTGCTCGGCGTGACGTCCTCGCAGACCTGGCGCGCCCTGCTCGTCATGGTCGAGCTGCGCCGTACCGGGGTGGCGCCGCTGCGGCTGCTCCGATTCCTCGACGACGCGCACCGCCGGTCGGTGCTGCGCACGGTGGGGCCGGTCTACCAGTTCCGGCACGCCCGTCTCCAGGACCGCCTGGCGACCACCGCCGGTGCTACGGTGGACCGGAGTGATCCAGTGGCGATCAGGCAGGCAGGGAGACCAGACATGGCGGGTGACGACGACATCTCCGGGTGAGACCGGACATGTGACCGACCGCAGGCGAGCGCCGTGGTCGTTCCGTCGTACCCCGAGACCGTGTCCCCCGCCGGGCGGCTGAGGTCCGCCCGCCCTCATCGTCGAGGTCGTCTTCCCGATGTCCGATTCCTTCATCGTCTGCTCCAACCTGAGCTTCTCCTGGCCGGACGACACCCCGGTCTTCCAGAACCTCTCCTTCACCCTCGGCGGCGGCCGGACCGGTCTGGTCGCGCCGAACGGCGCCGGCAAGAGCACGCTGCTCAAGCTGATCGCCGGCGAGTACCGCCCGGCCGCCGGGTCGGTGACCGTCGACGGCGTGCTGGGCTACCTCCCGCAGAGCCTGCCGCTGGCCGCCGACCTGACAGTGGCCGAGGTCCTGGAGATCGCCCCGCTGATCGCGGCGCTGCACGCCATCGAGGCCGGCGACGCCGACGAGAAGCACTTCACCACGATCGGCGCCGACTGGGACGTCGAGGAGCGCACCCGCGCGCAACTCGACCGGCTCGGCCTCGGCGACCTCGCCTTCGACAGGCGCCTGGGCACGCTCAGCGGCGGGCAGGTGGTCTCCCTCGGGCTGGCGGCGCAACTGCTCAAGCAGCCCGACGTGCTGCTGCTCGACGAACCCACGAACAACCTCGACCTGGGCGCCCGGCACCGGCTCTACGACGTGCTGGAACAGTGGCACGGCTGCCTGCTGCTGGTCAGTCACGACCGGGCGCTGCTGGACCGGATGGACCGCATCGCCGAACTCGATCGCGGTGAGATGCGCTTCCACGGCGGCGACTTCACCTCGTACGAGGCGGCCGTACGGGCCGCGCAGGAGGTGGCGGAGAAGAACGTCCGCAGCGCCGAACAGGACCTCAAGCGGGAGAAGCGGGAGTTGCAGGAGGCCCGCGAGCGGGCGGCCCGGCGAGCCGGCAACGCCTCCCGGAACCTGAAGAACGCGGGTCTGGCGAGGATCGTCGCCGGCGGCCTGAAGCGGGACGCGCAGGTGGCAGCGGGCAAGGCGAACGAGATGCACTCCGGGCGGGTCGACGACGCCCGGGCGCGCCTCGACGAGGCCGAGCGGGCGCTGCGCAACGAGAAGACGATCACGGTGGAGCTGCCCGCCACCACCGTCCCGGCCGGACGCACGCTGCTGAGCGCCGAAGGGGTGCAGGTCCGGCACGGCGAGCGGTCGCTGTTCGCCGCCGACGGGGTCGACCTGACGATCCGTGGTCCGGAACGGATCGCCCTGCTCGGCGACAACGGCGCGGGCAAGTCGACGCTGCTGCGGCTGATCGACGGCGACCTGGAGCCGGAGAGCGGCCGGATCACCCGCGCGGACGGCCGGATCGCGTACCTGTCGCAGCGGCTGGACCTGCTGGATCTGGACCGTACCGTGGCGGAGAACCTGGCCGCGTTCGCGCCGCAGGCCCCGGACGCGCAGCGGATGAACCTGCTCGCCCGCTTCCTGTTCCGCGGCCCGCGCGCGCACCTTCCGGTCGGTGTGCTCTCCGGCGGGGAGCGGCTGCGCGCCACACTCGCGTGCGTGCTGGGCGCCGAACCGGCCCCGCAGCTCCTGCTGCTCGACGAGCCGACGAACAACCTCGACCTGGTCAGCGTCGGCCAGTTGGAGAGCGCGCTGCACGCCTACCGGGGCGCGTTGCTGGTGGTCAGCCACGACGAGCGGTTCCTCGCCGCGATCGACGTGGGCCGCTGGCTGCGCCTGGCGGACGGACGCCTGGTGGAGACCGGTCCCCCGGACGCCGCCTGACCGGCCCGGTCAGACCGCCGGCAGGCGGACCACGAACCGGCACCCGCCGGTCACGTTGTGCGCGTGCACCCGCCCGCCGTGCGCCTCGACCAGTCCGCGCACGATCGCCAGACCCAGCCCGCCGCCGGCCGGCGCCGACTCGTCGGCGCCGGCCGGTGCGGGGGTACGGGCGCGGGTGCCCCGGAACGCCACGTCGAACACCCGGGGCAGGTCCGCCTCGGGAATGCCGCCGCAGGTGTCGGAGACGGCGAGCCACGCGTCGTCGTCGTCCCGCCCGGCGTCGATGCGCACAGTGCCGTCCGGTGGCGTGTACCGCACCGAGTTGACGAGCAGGTTCGTCACGACGCGGGCGAGTTCGGCCTCGGCGGCACGGACGGTCGGCCAGCCGGTCTCCGGGGCGAGCACCCGGACCCGCCGGTCGGCGGCCAGCGGCGCGGTGGCGGCGATCGCGTCGGAGACCACGTCGCCGAGCGGCACCGGGGACAGCGCGGGCCGCAGCGCTCCGGCGGTGATCCGGGACAGCTCGAACAGGTCGTCGACCAGGCGTGTCATCCGGTCCGTCTCGACCCGGATCCGGCGGTGGTACTCGGCCACCGCCGCCGGCTCCTCGACCACCCGGTCCTCCAGCGCCTCCGCCATCGCCCGCAGCCCGGCCAGCGGCGTACGCAGATCATGGGAGACCCATGCGACAAGCTCGCGGCGGCCGGCCTCCAGCTGCCGCTCCCGCTGCCGGGCCTGGTCGGCCCAGACCGCCGCCTGGGCGAGGCGGCGGGCGAACGCCACCCCGACGGCCAGGCTGAGCGCCGCGGACGCCGCGACAGTGACGAGGACGACCTGGAGGTCGTGCGCGGACAGGAACATGGCCTGGGCGACGGCGGTGACGCCCGCCGTCACCGAGGCGATGGTGACCGCGAGCAGCACCGCGATGTGCGCGAGGATCGACCGGTGGCGCACCAGCCGCAACGCGCCGACGCCGAGCGCGCCGACGGCAGCGCCGGCGAGCAGGGCGTAGAGCCCGATGACCATCAGTTCGTTCACCGGGACGCCTCCGACGGCTCGTACCGGTAACCGACGCCCCACACGGTGACGATGCGGCGCGGCTGCGCCGGGTGGTCCTCGATCTTTTCCCGCAGCCGCCGGACGTGAACGGTGACTGTGGACTGGTCGCCGAACCGCCAGCCCCACACGCGGTCCAGCAGCTCGGCCCGTGACCAGGCGCGTCCCGGGTTCGCCAGCAGGAACGCGAGCAGGTCGAACTCCCGTACGGTCAGCGACAGCTGCTGCCCGCCGCGCTCCGCGACGCGGCGGCCGGTGTCCGCGGTGAGGTCGCCGTCGCGCAGCGTCCCTGCCGGTCCCCGGTCCTGCGGGGCCGCGCGCCGGAGCACCGACCTGATGCGCAGCACCAGTTCGCGCGGCGAGAACGGCTTGGTCACGTAGTCGTCCGCGCCGACCTCCAGCCCGGCGACCCGGTCGGCCTCGTCCCCGAGCGCGGTGAGCATGACGACCGGCAGGCCGGGCAGCCGGCGCCGCAGCCGCCGGCACACCTCGATGCCGTCGAGACCCGGCATCATCAGGTCGAGGACCACCAGGTCGGGCGGCTCCTCCTCGGCCGCGGCGAGCGCGTCCGGCCCGTCGAAGGACAGCCGGACCCGGCAACCGTCCTGCTCCAGATAGCGCCGGACGACGTCGCTCACCGTCCGGTCGTCGTCGACGACGAGCACGTAGCGCCCCATGCGCCAGACGCTACCCATCGGCGTCCCGGCGCGGCGGCCCGCGGTCGAGCCGTAAGCGGACGGAAAGATCTTTCCGCCGGGTCCGCGCCTACCGTCGGAGCATGGGCAGAAGACGTGTGGTGTTGTCGGTGCTCGCCGTCGCGGCCGTCACCGGCCTCGGGGTGAGCCTGTACCTGTTCCAGCCGTGGCGGCTGGTGACCGACCGCGAGGTACGCGAGGCGCTGCCCACTGTGGCGGAGCCGCAGCCGGCCGGCACGACCGGCTCACCGGCGGCCGGCCCGTCGCCGACCGGCGCACCGCCCGCCGACGTGGTGCTCGCCGCCGGTGACTTCGTCACCCACGAGCACGACACGTCCGGCCGGGCGCAGCTGGTCCGTCTCGCCGACGGCCGCCGTCAGCTGCTCCTGCGCGGACTGGACACCTCGGACGGGCCCGACCTGCGGGTGTGGCTCACCGACCGGAAGGTGCTGCCCGGCCGGGCCGGCTGGCAGGTGTTCGACGACGGCCGCTGGGTCGAGCTGGGCCGGCTCAAGGGCAACATCGGCGATCAGGCGTACGACATCCCGGCGTCGGTGGACCTGGACGGCCTGCGCAGCGTGTCGATCTGGTGCAAGCGGTTCGCGGTGTCGTTCGGCGCGGCGCCGCTTGCCGCTGTGACGGGATCGGCGCCGGCCTGACGCCTGTGCCGCCGGCCTCGGGCGCTGGGCTACGCTGCGGGAAGCGCTGGTTCACCCGGTCGGCGACGGCCGGGTGTCGTAAGAGGGAACCCGGTGGAAGTCCGGGACTGCCCCGCAGCGGTGAGTGGGAACGACAGCCGTCAACAGCACTGGGCCACGGCCTGGGAAGCGACGGCCGGTAGGCGACCTCGTGTCACGCCCGCGAGTCCGAAGACCTGCCCGCGTCGCGCGTACCACCGGTGCGCGCCGCCGTCGACCTCGCGGGTGGGTCGGGCGGGTGACACGTCGTACGCAGGGCCGTCGGCGGGTCCTCGACGTGCACACCCCGGCCGGTCGGCGGTCCGCTTCTGCGAGGACGGAACCGCACAGTGCCCGACACCATCACGCTCACCGGCCGACCACCGTCGGCCTCGCACCTGACCCTGTCGCAGATCATGGACCAGCACCACACCAACCTGATGGGCACGGTCCACGGCGGGCGCATCCTGAACCTGATCGACTCGGTCGCCGGTGTGGTCGCCGCCCGCCATTCCGACGGCCCGGCCGTCACCGCCGCCATCGACGAGACCGCGTTCCTGCGTGCGGTACGCGTCGGGGACGTGGTGCACGTGGACGCCCGGATCACCTGGGCCGGCCGCAGCTCGATGGAGGTGGCGGTGAAGGTCAGCGCGGACCGGTGGGACCGCGCGGTGCCGCCGGTGGACGTGGCGACCGCGCACCTGGTGATGGTGGCGGTCGACGACGACGGGCAGCCCCGGCCGGTGCCGCCGCTGCACGCCGAGACCGACGGTGACCGGCGGCGCTACCGGGAGGCGCAGATCCGGCGCGAGCACCGGCTGGCGCTGCGCCGGGCGCTGCTCGACGGCGCCGGGGAGGGCTGAGCGGTGCTCGGACTGTCGGCGGCCACGCTCGCCGGTTACCTGGCCGCGATCGTGGTGCTCATGCTCACCCCGGGGCCGGACATGATGTTCGTGCTCGCGAACGCCACCCGGTACGGCCCGCGGGCGGGCGCGGTGGCCGCGCTCGGGGTCGCCGCCGGGGAAGCGGTGCACGTCGCCGCCGTGGTGGCCGGGCTCGCCACGTTGATCGCCGCGTCCCCGGTGCTGTTCACCGCGATCCGGTGGGCCGGTGCGGCGTACCTCATCGTGCTGGGCCTGCGGGCGCTGCGCGGCACCGGCCGGCCCGGAGCCCCGGCGGACCGCCCGGACGGCGGCGCCGGGCGGGCGTTCCGGCGCGGGCTGCTGACGAACCTGCTCAACCCGAAGATGATCCTGTTCAGTGTGGCGTTCCTGCCGCAGTTCGTCCGGCCCGAGGCGGGCCCGGTGGCGGCGCAGCTGGTGCTGCTCGGGGCGCTGTTCGTCGCGGTGCAGCTCGCCGTGGACCTGGCGCTCGGCGTGGGCGCCGGCCGGTTCGCCGGGCGGTGGGGCGACAGCCGCTGGTCGCGGCGCGTCGACCGGCTCTGCGCTGTCGCCTTCGTCGCGCTCGGCGTCCGGCTGGCCGTCGGCTGACGTGCCGGGCGGCGCGGAGCCGGAGGGCCGGCCGCCCGGCTCAGCCGGCACGCGCTGCCGTCTCCCGGGATGCCGGCACGACCGGCGTCCCGGACGCGGGCGGCCGCTCGCGGTCCAGGTGCAGGCGCAGCAACACCCAGCCCAGCGACACGGCGCCGATGAACACGTACGCGGGCTGGGTGCCGAACGTGTCCCAGCAGGTGTGCAGCGTGACGGCGGCGGCGAAGGTGAGCAGGAATGCCGCCAGTCTCCGGCCGCCGGGCGCGGCGGCGAACGTGAACAGCGCGGCGGCGGTCAGCCCGGTCCAGGCCAGGTGCGCGGCGGGCGCGGTGAGACCGCGCACCAGCAGCGTCCGCTCGACCGCGCCGAGGTTGCCCTCCGACCCGACGAAGACGGCGAACGCGTACCCCACGGTCTCCAGCGCGGCGAACCCGGCGCCGGAGGCCACGCCGATCACCAGGCCCTGCGCCGGGGACGGGTGCCGCCGCCACAGCAGCAGGATGCCGGCCGGCACGATCAGCTTGGCGGTCTCCTCGGCCAGGCCGACGAGCGCCATCGGCAGGACGCCGAGGCGGTGCAGCGTGCCGTACTCCAGCCAGCCGGCGGCGACCACGCCGACCACGCCGCCGAGGAGCGCGGCGACGCCGACGACGGAGCCGGGGACCGGGCGGCGGGCCGGCCGTCCCTGGGCGAAGGCCAGGAACGTGGCGGGCGCGACGCACGCGCCGAGCACGATCAGCGCCGGTACGAACGTGACGGTCCCGGTGCCGGCCAGTGTCTCCAGCACCAGCAGGTGAAGCCCGACGCCGACGAACAGGACCGCCACCCACGCCCAGCGGCGCCCGGTATTCCCCATACGCCGAGTATCGCGCCCGCCGGGTCGCGCCGGAATCGGGGGTAGGCACTGTGGACAGTGAGATCATTCCGACACGCCGACACGACATCTGGTGTTGCACACAAGCCCTCACCGCCATATATGGTGGTGCCGCAGCTGGTTCGGCCGAGCCCTCCGGGGCGGGGCCGAGGCAAGAGGGAACCCGGTGGGAATCCGGGACTGCCCCGCAGCGGTGAGTGGGAACGACAGCCGTCAACAGCACTGGGCCACCGGCCTGGGAAGCGACGGCCGGTAGGCGACCGGCGACCCCGGTCGGGCCCGCGAGTCCGAAGACCTGCCAGCGCGCCGTACGCCTCCGCGTACGGCGGCCGGAGGTCGCGCGGGACGACCGACGCCAGCAGCCGGGCCGGCCGCGCCGTGCCCGTTGGCGTCTCCCGCCGTCTCCAGACGGTGACAGCGAGGAGAGGTCATGACTGTCGTGCAGGAGAGTCCCCCGTCCGCCACCGGCGGGTCCGAGGCCCGCCGGCCGGCGATGCGGGTACGCAAGCGGGACGGCGACACCGAGCCGGTGGACGTCGGCAAGATCGTCCGGGCGGTCGAGCGCTGGGTCGCCGACCTGGACGAGGTGGACCCGCTGCGGGTGGCCACCAAGACGATCAGCGGGCTCTACGACGGGGCGACGACCGCCGAGCTGGACCGGTTGTCGATCCAGACCGCGGCGGAGCTGATCGGCGAGGAGCCGCAGTACTCGAAGCTGGCAGCAAGGCTGCTGGCCGCGTACGTGGACAAGGAGGTCCGCGGTCAGGGCGTGGCGAGCTTCAGCCAGTCGATCGCGTACGCGCACGGGCTGGGCCTGATCGGCGACGAGACGGCCGCGTTCGTGGCCCGGCACGCCCGCAAGCTCGACGACGCCGTGGACCCGGACGCCGACAGGCGGTTCGAGTACTTCGGACTGCGCACGGTGGCCGACCGCTACCTGCTGCGGCACCCGCAGTCGCGGCTGGTGGTGGAGACGCCGCAGTACTGGCTGCTGCGGGTGGCCTGCGGGCTGTCCCGCACCCCCGGCGAGGCGGTCGGCTTCTACCGGCTGATGTCCAGCCTCGCGTACCTGCCCAGCTCCCCCACGCTGTTCAACTCCGGCACCCGGCACACCCAGATGTCGTCGTGCTTCCTGGTCGACTCGCCGCGCGACGAGCTGGACTCGATCTACGAGCGGTACCACCAGGTGGCGAAGCTGTCGAAGTTCTCCGGCGGCATCGGCATCGCCTGGTCGCGGGTGCGCGGCCGGGGCGCGCTGATCCGGGGCACGAACGGCCGGTCCAACGGCATCGTGCCGTTCCTCAAGACGCTCGACGCCGGGGTGGCAGCGGTCAACCAGGGCGGCCGGCGCAAGGGCGCGGCCTGCGTCTATCTGGAGCCGTGGCACCCGGACGTGGAGGAGTTCCTGGAACTGCGGGACAACACCGGCGAGGAGTCCCGGCGGACGCACAACCTCAACCTCGCCAACTGGATCCCGGACGAGTTCATGCGGCGGGTCGAGGCCGACGGCGAGTGGTCGCTCGTCGACCCGTCGGACGCCCCGGAGCTGCCCGACCTGTACGGCGAGGCGTTCGACGCCGCGTACCGGGCGGCCGAGAAGAACGCGGTGCGCACGGTGAAGGCCCGGGACCTGTACGGGCGGATGATGCGCACGCTCGCGCAGACCGGAAACGGCTGGATGACGTTCAAGGACGCCGCGAACCGGCTGTCCAACCAGACCGGTGAGCCGGGCAACGTGATCCACCTGTCCAACCTGTGCACGGAGATCCTGGAGGTCAACGACGACACCGAGACCGCGGTGTGCAACCTCGGCTCGGTGAACCTCGGCGCACACGTCAGCGCCGACGGGGTGGACTGGGAGCGGCTGCGCGCCACGGTACGCACCGCTGTGGTGTTCCTCGACCGGGTGATCGACATCAACTACTACCCGGCCGAGCAGGCGGCGGCGTCCAACCCGCGCTGGCGGCCGGTCGGGCTCGGGCTGATGGGCCTGCAGGACGCGTTCTTCACGCTGCGCCTGCCGTTCGACTCCGCCGAGGCGAAGGAACTGTCCACCCGGGTGCAGGAGGAGATCCTGCTGACCGCGCTGGAGACCTCCGCCGGGCTGGCCGAGCGGTTCGGGCCGCATCCGGCGTACCCGCAGACCCGGGCCGCGAAGGGTGACCTGCACCCGGACCTGTGGGGCGCGGAGCCGGCGCAGGCCGGACGGTGGGCGGCGCTGCGCGAGCGGATCGCCGCACACGGGCTGCGCAACTCGCTGCTGGTGGCGATCGCGCCGACCGCCACCATCGCCTCCATCGCCGGCTGCTACGAGTGCGTGGAGCCGCAGGTGTCCAACCTGTTCAAGCGCGAGACCATGTCCGGGGAGTTCCTCCAGGTCAACACGTACCTGGTGCGGGAGCTGAAGGCGCGCGGGCTGTGGACGCCGCAGGTCCGCGACCGGATCAAGCGGGCCGAGGGCTCGGTGCAGGACATCGCCGAGCTGCCCGCGCCGGTGCGGGAGCTGTTCCGCACCGCCTGGGAGCTGCCGCAGCGGGCGCTGATCGACCTGGCCGCCGCGCGGGCGCCGTTCGTCGACCAGTCCCAGTCGCTGAACCTGTTCCTGAGCGCGCCGACCATCGGCAAGTTGTCCTCGATGTACCTGTACGCCTGGAAGGCCGGGCTGAAGACCACCTACTACCTGCGTTCCCGTCCCGCCACCCGCATCCAGCAGGCCACCGTCGCGCCGGCGCTCGCCCCGGTCTCCGGCGTGGTCTCCTCCGTGAGCGACGACGAGGCGCTGGCCTGTTCCCTGGAGAACCCCGAGAGCTGCGAGGCATGCCAGTGACCACCACCGCACCGACCCGGCACATGCTGCTCGACCCCGGCATGGACCTGACCCTGCGACCGATGCGCTACCCGCGCTTCTTCGACCGGTTCAAGGACGCGATCAAGAACACCTGGACGGTCGAGGAGGTGGACCTGCACTCGGACCTCGCCGACCTGGCGAAGCTGTCCCCCGCCGAACGGCACCTGGTGTCGCGGCTGGTGGCGTTCTTCGCGACCGGCGACACCATCGTCGCCAACAACCTGGTGCTCAACCTCTACCAGCACGTCAACTCCCCCGAGGGCCGGCTCTACCTGTCCCGGCAGCTGTTCGAGGAGGCGGTGCACGTCCAGTTCTACCTGAACCTGCTGGACACGTACGTGCCGGACGAGAAGGAACGGTTCGCCGCGTTCGCGGCGGTGGAGAACATCCCGTCGATCGCCCGCAAGGCCGAGTTCTGCTTCCGGTGGATCGACTCCGTCTTCGAGCTGCGGGAACTGCGGACCCGGGCGGACCGGCGGGCGTTCCTGCTCAACCTGATCTGCTTCGCCGCGTGCATCGAGGGCCTGTTCTTCTACGGCGCGTTCGCCTACGTCTACTTCCTGCGCTCCCGGGGCCTGCTCAACGGGCTGGCCTCCGGCACCAACTGGGTGTTCCGGGACGAGTCGATGCACATGGCGTTCGCCTTCGACGTGGTGGAGACCGTACGCGCCGAGGAACCGGACCTGTTCGACGACGAGATGGAGAAGCAGGTGAAGGAGATGCTGGCCGAGGCGGTGGAGTGCGAGGTGAGCTTCGCCGACGACCTGCTCGGGCAGGGCGTGCCCGGGATGTCGCCGGCGGACATGCGCGAGTACCTCCAGCACGTGGCCGACCGGCGCCTCGCCGTGCTCGGCATCGCCCCGATGTACGGCAGCGGCAACCCGTTCACGTTCATGGAGTTGCAGGACGTGCAGGAGCTGTCCAACTTCTTCGAACGCCGGGTGTCGGCGTACCAGGTCGGGGTGACCGGGTCGGTCACCTTCGACGACGACTTCTGACCGCCGCCCCCGCCCCGGCCGTCACGGCCGGGGCGGGACCGGGCTCTCACCGGGCAGCGCCGTCGCCCGGACCCGTCCGATCAACGCCACCACGGCGATCGCCATCACGGCCACCACCACGAACGCGCTGCGCAGGTTCAGGGCACCGGCGAGCAGGCCGATCACCGGCGCCGCGAGCAACGCACCCGGCCACTGGCCCATCGCCACCACCGAGACGCCCTCACCGGAGGTGAGGCCCGGCTGCTCGCCGGCGAAGCCGAGCACCGTCGGGGTCACGCACGCCAGGCCGAAGCCGAGCAGTCCGAAGCCGGCCATCACCGCGGCCGGATGGGGGTACGCCACCGGCAGCGCCACACCCACTGTGGCGACGAGCGCGGACAGCCGCACGAAGCGGATCCGCCCGAACCGGCCGGCCAGCCGGTCACCGACCAGCCGGGCGACGGTCGCGGCGAGCGACAGGCAGGTGTACGTGGCCGCGGCGAGCACCGCGGCGGCGCCCGCCACCTCGGTCGCGTACAGCGCGCTCCACTGTGCGCCGGCCATCTCGATGAACGAGGCGAGGAACGCGATCACCGCGAGCAGCAGCAGCTGCGGGGTGAACCGGTCGCGCAGCCGGCGCCGGTCCTCGCCGTCCTTCGTCTCCTGCCGGGGCGTATCGGGCAGCCAGCGGTGCGTGCCGACCAGCAGCGCGCCCAGCAGGACGCTGGTGACGGCCATCTGCGCCGACGGGGACATCCCGATCGCCGCGGCGCCGGTGCCGCAGAGACCACCGGCCAGCATGCCGATGCTGAAGCCGGCGTGGAACGTGGACAGGATCGGCCGCCCGTAGCGCTTCTGCACCTCTACCGACTGGGCGTTCATCGGCGTGGCCAGCAGGTTCGCCGCGAAGCCCCAGACCGCCAGACCGCCGACCAGCGCCACCACTGTGGTGGACGCGGCCAGCAGCGGCGCGTTGAGCAGGATCAGCGCGGCCCCGGCCAGCGCCAGCCGGCGGGTGTTGATCCGGCTGATCAGCACCGCCACCACGACCAGGGAGACCAGCTCCCCGGCGTTCGTGGCGATGTTCGCCAGGCCCCAGCCGGTGTTGCCGACGCCTACCGCGTCCCGCACCTCCGGTACGCGGGCCGACCACCCGCCGATGGCCAGGCCCATGATGACGAAGAGCAGCGCCACCGACCAGCGGGCCCGTACGGCCGAGCGTGGCACCGGCGGCGCGGGCTGCTCCGCCGTGTGCTGGTTCGTCGAGGTGTCCGTCATGGTCGTCGTACCTCTCTCCGATCGGTCCGTCGGGACTCCTACCCGATCGCGTGGTCGAGGAAGCACGCACCGTCAGGAAGGCGCACCCGCTCCGGGGTGGTTCCCGGGTCGGTGACGAGCGCCGAGACCACCGCGACGTAGTCGTCGATCAGGCCGCGTACCAGGTCGTCGCCGAAGACGCCCCGGTTGCGGATCACCACGCCGCCGGCCCGGTCGTCGTCCACCACGACGATCGGCGAACCCCGCTTGACCCAGACGGGCAGGCACTCGGGCGGCACGTCGGCGGCGACCACCGGCGGCGGCGTGCCGGGCGCGGGCCGGGCGGTGATGTCGACCGGCTCCACCCGCAGCCCCGGGCAGTGCAGCACCGGCGACGCCGACGCGGCGGACTGGAACCAGGCGTCGAACAGGTGGTTGTCCGGCCAGGGACGGATCGCCGCGAAGTCGGGGCGGACCGCCCGGGCCAGCCGGTGGAACGCGGTGGCGTGCGCGACGGCCTCGGCCAGCGAGGTGTGCGCGGCGCCTACCACCGCGCTCATCGGCGCGTCCGCCGCGACGTCGACCGGCAGGTAGACGTTGTTCGTGAACTGACCGACGAGCTGCCGGGACAGCGGGCTCTCCCGGCCCAGCGTGGTGGTGCCCAGCACCACCCGGGACCGGCCGGCCCGCCGCGACAGCAGCACCAGGTACGCGGCGAGCAGCAGCACGTACGGGCTGGTGCGGGCCCGCCGGGCGGCCGGACGCAGCCGCGCGGTGACCTCCGGCGGGAACGCGAAACGGGTGGCCACCTCGGCGCTGAGCGCGACGTCCGGCGCCGGCGGCGACGCCGGGAAGAGCTGGTACGGCTCCACCGGCCGCAGCCGGTCCCGCCAGTACGCGGCCCGGGCGGCGGCGTCGACGCCGTTGCCGGCCTGCTCCGCCTCCTGGAGCGCGGCGAGCGCGGTGGGATCCACGCCCAGCGGCGGCTGCGGATCGGCCGCGCCGAGCCGGGCCGCGTACGCGTGGCACAGGTCCTCCACCACGACGCGGCACGACCAGCCGTCGGAGACCATGTGGAAGAAGCAGAGCGCGAGCACGTGCTCGGTCTCGGAGAGCCGGACCAGGGCGGCCCGCCACAGCGGCGCCCGGCCGGGGTCGAACGCGTCGTTGCGGTGCGCGTACGCGATCCGCTCGACGCGGGCCTGCTGCTCGGCCGGCGGCAGGCCGGACAGGTCGACGTACTCCAGCGGCGACTCGACGTGCGGCAGGATCCGCACCTCGGGCTGCACGCCGATGCGGTCGAACCGCATCCGCAGCGCGTCGTGCCGGTCCACCACGTCCTGCATCGCCTGCCGCAGCACGTCGACCCGCAGGGTGCCCCGCAGCCGGCGGAACTCCACCACCACGAGCCGTGAGGCGCCGGGGTGGCCCGGGTCGAGCGCGGTCATGAACTCCCACATCATCTGCTGGCCGGGGGCCAGCGGGTACGTCGTCGGCACCACCACTCCCTCCGTCAGACCGCCACCGGCGGCACGGCCACCGGCGCGACCGGCCGGTGGTCCGCCCCGTACGGCTGGTAGTCGGCCTCGTCCGGCGCGCGGAAGCCGGTGAAGAGCAGGTCGGGGCGGCCGAGCCGGAGCGACGTGACGAACGCGGCCCCGTCGAAGAGCGTCTCGATCGCCGCGCAGGCCATCGACTCGGCCACCGCGCGCGGTCCCCGGTCGCCGCCGAGCCGGCCGGGTGTCTTCGCGGCGATCATTGCGGCCGCGACGGCCGGCACCGCGAGCAGGCTGCGCCCACCGCTGCGCCGGGCGGTCAGCATCCCGGCCAGCGCGGTCACGGCGAGCGTGCTGGCGGTGTTGAGCACGAACCTGCGCCGGTGCGGGTGGGCGAGGCAGAGCCACTGCTCGGAGCGCCCGTACGTGGTGAACCGGTAGGCGACAGCGCGGAACGTGTCGGCGACGCCGGTGTCGTGGGTGATCACCCCGGCCGGGTCGGTGAGCAGCACGTAGCCGGCGTCGGTGAGCAGCAGCCCGAGGTGCAGGTCCTCGCCGCCCAGCGGCATCGGGGAGTCCTCCGGGAATCCGCCGACCGCCTCGAAGACGGAGCGCTTCACCGCCATGTTCGCCCCGGCGCCCCAGGACACGCGCTCGTAGTGCAGCGGCCGGGTCAGGTCGCCGAGCAGCAGGTAGGAGCGGCGCATCACGCGGAAGAACGCGCTGTCGCCGGGCTCGACGATCACCGGGCCGGTGACGCCGGCGACCTCCTCGCCGGAGGCGCGCAGCCGGGCCGCGTACCGGGTGATCAGGTCGGCCGGCACCCGGCAGTCGGAGTCGGTGAACAGCAGCAGGTCGTACCGGGCGTGCCGGACGCCCAGGTTCCGTTTGGCGCCGACGTGCCGGGGGCCGCGCACGTAGCGGGCGCCGTACTCGGCGCAGGCGGCGCGGTGCGCGGCGGCCGCGCCGGGCGCCGAGTCGTCGACGACCACCACCTCCACCGGTTCCGGGCAGTTCGGGGCGGCGTCACGCAGGCTGCGCAGTTGACGGCGCATCTCCGCCACCCGGTCCTTGACCGGGATGACGACGGAGACGCCGCGCGTGACGGCGCGGGGTTCGGTCGGTTCGCTCACGTGCGATGCGGATCGGCTCATGTCCCGAGGTTCGACCACCCGGATACAACGCCGATACACGGCGCCGGCCGGGCCGGCTACCGCGTGTGTACCGCTGATGTATCGATGGGCATCAAGGTCGAGGACATGACGACCTCCATTCCTCTCGACCGGCGGCTCGCCGTGGACGGTGGCCGGCCGGTCCGCCCGCCCGACCGTCCGTGGCCACGCTGGCCGATCCCCGCGCCGGACGCCGCCGGCAACCTCTCCGCGGTGCTGACCGGCGGCCGGTGGGCGATCAGCAGCCCGTCCGTCGGCGGCACCGGCCTGTACGAGCGGCGCTTCGCCGCCGACTTCGCCCGCTACGTCGGCACCCGCCACTGCGTGCCGGTCGACCACGGATCGAGCGCCCTCGTCGTGGCCCTGGAGTCACTCGGCCTCGGCTACGGCGAGACGGTGCTCGTACCGGCGCTGACCTGGACCGCCTCCGCGACCGCCGCGCTGCGCGCCGGCCTGGTCCCGGTGCTCGTCGACGTCGACCGCGACACCGGCTGCGTCGGGCCGGACCACATCGACCTGTCGGTGGACCCGCGCGCCGTGGTCGCGGTGCACTGGGCCTCCAACATGGCCGACGTGCCGGCGCTCGACGCGGTCACCCGGCCGCGCGGCATCTCCGTCGTGGAGGACTGCGCGCAGGCCCACGGCGCCACCTGGCAGGACCGCCAGGCCGGCTCGCTCGGCCGGCTCGGCTGCTTCAGCTTCCAGCACGGCAAGGTGCTCACCTGCGGTGAGGGCGGGGCCGTGGTCACCGACGACGACACGCTCGCGCCGGTGCTCGAGGAGCTGCGGGCCGACTCGCGCCGCTACCGCGGCGACCGGACGCCGGCCGGCGAGCTGGACCTGGAGGAGAGCGCCGGGGTGCAGGGCGCCAACTTCTGCCTGAACGAGTTCTCCGCCGCGGTGGCCTGCGCCCAGCTGACCACCCTGGACGAGCAGCACGACGTGCGCAACCACAACTACCGGCTGCTCGGCGAGCTGCTGGCCGGCGTCGACGGGGTACGGCTGCTGCAACCGGCGCCGGACCAGACGCGCATCTCGATCTACGAGGGCACGATCGTCTTCGACGAGCTGCCGGCCGGCATGGACAACGCCGCCGTGGCCGCCGCGCTCACCGCCGAACTGGGCCGGCGGTTCTACTGCACCGACGAGCCGCTGCACCGCAGCCGGCTGCTCCAGCCGTGGACGAAGCCGCTGCTCGCGCCGCTGGCCGAACGCTTCGCGGCGATCCACCGGGAGCGCACGTACCCCAACACCGAGTGGCTCGCCGCCCACACCGTCCAGACACACCACAGCACCTTCCTCGGCACCGAACAGGACATGGAGGACATCGCCGCCGCCGTCACCAAGGTGCTCACCCGCTGAACCGCGCCGTCCCGGCGCACCCAGAGAAGGAGTCTTCCCGTGACCGTCACCCAACGCGAGACCTCGCGCGCCTCGTCCCCCGACACGGACGCACCCGTCGGCGTGTGGCTCAACGGCGCCCGCGGTTCGGTCGCCACCACCGCGATCACCGGTCTGCTGGCGCTGCGCGCCGGCATGGCCGACTCGACCGGCTGCGTCACCGACACCGGCATGCTGCGCGACGCGCCGCTGGCGAGCTGGAACGACATGGTGGTCGGCGGGCACGACATCGTCGACACGCCGCTGGAGAAGAAGGCCGAGTCGCTCGTCGACTCCGGGGTCATCCCGGCGCCGGTGCTGGCCGCCGTGCGCGGCAGCCTGCCCGAGGTCGAGCAGAACCTGCGCACCGGGTACGACGCGCGTACCGAGACCGCGCCACTGGCCGAGGTGGTCGATCGGCTGGCCGGCGACATCGAGGAGTTCCGCAGCCGCCACGGGCTGTCCCGGGTCGTCGTCATCAACGTCTCCTCGACCGAGCCGCCGGCCGACCACCGGCCCGAGTACGACGACCTGGACGCGCTGACCCGCGCCATGGCCGACCCGGACGACAAGGCGCTGCCGGCCAGCTCGGTGGTCGCGTACGCGGCGTTCCAGGCCGGTTGCGGCTTCGTCGACTTCACCCCGTCCACCGGGGCCCGGCTGCCCGCGCTGGAGATGATGGCACAGCGGGAGCGCGTGCCGTTCGCCGGCTCCGACGGCAAGACCGGGGAGACGCTGCTGCGTACCGCCCTGGCGCCGATGTTCACCTCCCGCGCCCTGCACGTGCTCTCCTGGGCCGGGGTGAACCTGCTCGGCGGCGGTGACGGCGCGACGCTGGAGGACCCGCGCAACGCCCGCAGCAAGCTCAGCTCGAAGTCGGGCGTGCTGCCCGCGCTGCTCGGTGAGGACGTCACCGCCCCGCTGCACATCGACAACGTGCCGGACCTGGGCGACCACAAGACCGCCTGGGACCACGTCTCGTTCGAGGGCTTCCTCGGCGTCCGGATGTCCATGCAGCTGACCTGGAGCGGAGTGGACTCCACGCTGGCCGCCCCGCTGGTGCTCGACCTGGCCCGGCTGACCGCCGCGGCGCACCGGGCCGGGCACGTCGGCCCGATCGAGGAGCTGGGTTTCTTCTTCAAGGACCCGATCGGCACCGACGAGCACGCGCTCGCCGAGCAGGCGCAGGCGCTCGCCACCTGGGCCAACGGGCTGGACGGCCGCACCGACAGCTGACCTTCGTACCGGCCGCCGGCGCGGCACCCACCGCGCCGGCGGCCCCGCCCCACGTATCCGCATCGAGGAGTCCCCCATGTCCCACCACGTCCCGAACGCGCCGGACCGGCCGAGCACGGATCCGGTGTGGACACCGATCCTGACCGGTCTGCACGCGACCGCGCTGGACTGTCTCCAGACGAGCTTCGCCCTGCTGGCCGACCACGCGAACGGGTCCGGCAGCCACCTCGCCCTCGGCGCCCGGTTCGGGTTCCACACCCGGGACAAGGACGGCCTGGTCACCGTCGAGGCGACCTCGGACGACCGGGCCGCCGAGGCGGTCGACCTGCTGGGCCTGCGGGTGGAGGGCCGGTGGATGCAGCTCGACGGCCCGCAGGTGCGCCGGCTGTCCGCCCCGGGCCAGCCGCTCTACGTGACCGCTGACGCGTACGACCTGCCCTGGTGCCCGTACCACGAGCACGAGCACATGCGGCACAGCTTCCTCGTCACGGCCGCCGCGCCGGACGAGGTCACAGTGGTCGACGCGTATCACAACGACACCGCCTGGGGTCCTGCGCGTCCCGGCGTGTGGCGGCTGCCCGCCGCCGCGTTCGACACGGCGCTGGCCGGCGGCGCGCACACCCTGGCGGTGACGGCGCACCCGGCCCCGGAGATCGACGTACCGGCCATGCTCGCCGGCAACGCCGCCCGGGCCGGCCGGGCCCGTCCGGAGATCGACGGCTACCTGGCCCGTACCGGCGCCGCCCTGGACACGGTGGCCGGGCTGCACCGCTTCGTCCTCGACGTCTGGCTGCTGGCCCGCGCCCGCGACCTGCACGAACACTGGCTCGCCGCGGTCGCGCCGGAGGCCGCCGCCGCGCTGGCCGGGCAGGCCGCGCGCTGGCAGCAACTCGCCACGCGCAGCTACGTGGCACTGCGGCGGGCCCAGGCGGGCCGGCCGGCCGCGCCGGACCTGGCGGACACGCTCGGCGGGCTGATCGCCGACCACCTGGCCGCGCTGGAGTCGATCGCCGGACCGGCCGGCGCGACCGGCGACGACACCGCGCGGCCCGCGCCGGAGAGGGCCGGTGACGACGGCGTACGCGCGGCGGTGCTCGGCGCGCTCGGCGACACCCTGGACCTGGACGGCTCGGCCCTGCGCACCACCGACGTGCTCCGGGAACTGCCCGGCTTCGACTCGTTCCGGCTGGTCGACGTCATCGACCGGGTCGAACGCCGGCTCGGCGTCGAGGTGCCGGCCACCGCGCTGTCCGCGGCCGACCTGCGCGACGTCGGCTCCCTGTGCGCCATGTTCGGCGCCGCCACCGGAGGTGCCCGATGAGTACCGAACTGCTGCACGACCTGCTGGACCGCACCGCCGAGACGCGACCCGACGCGCCCGCCGCCGGGGACGGGACCGTCGAGTTCACGTACCGTCAGGTCCGGGCCGACAGCCTGCGCCTGGCCGGCTGGCTGCGCGGGCAGGGCGTCCGGCGCGGCGACCGGGTGCTGGTGGCGCTGCCCGCCGACGCGACCCTGCCGGCGCTGCTGTACGCGGTCGCCCGGGCCGGCGCGGTCTTCGTCGTCCTCCGGACGCCGGCCCCCGAAGTCGCCCTCGCCCACGTGCTCGACGACGCCGAACCGGGCCTGGTCCTCACCGACGACCCGGTCCTGACCGGCCTGTCCCGCGCCCGCGGCGTCCCGGTCCACAGGGCGGCCGAGGCGCGGCACGCCGCGTCCGCCGCGGCGATCGGCGACGCGCCCACCGGCCCGGCCCCGCTCGCGGTCGACCCGGTCTGCCTGATCTACACCTCCGGCAGCACCGGCATGCCGAAGGCCGTGGTGTCCACGCACGCCCAGGTCACGTTCGCGGTCCGGGCGATCCAGTCGGAGCTGCGCTACCGGCCCGACGACGTGGTGCACGTCCTGCTGCCGCCGTCGTTCGACTACGGCCTCTACCAGATCTTCCTGAGCACCGTGGCCGGCGCCCGGCTGCGCCTCGGTGATCCCGGGGACACCGGAGGCCGCCTGCTGGCGACCCTCGTCGAGTCCGGCGCCACGGTGCTGCCCTGCGTACCGTCGCTCGCGATCAACCTGCTGCGGCTGCTCGGCCGGGCCGGCGCGCCGCGCCCGCCGCTGCGCCTGCTCACAAACACCGGCGCCGCCATGCCGCCGGAGGTGCTGGCCGGCCTGCGCCGGCTGCTGCCCGGCCTGGCCGTCCAGCTGATGTTCGGCCTCACCGAGTGCAAACGCGCGGCGATCATGCCGCCCGACGCCGACCTGCGCCGGCCCGGCGCCTGCGGGCGCGCGCTGCCCGGCACCGAGATCTTCACTGTGGACGCCGAGGGGCGGCGTCAGCCACCGGGCGTCCGCGGCGAGCTTGTGGTACGCGGCCCGCACGTGATGGCCGGCTACTGGCGGCGACCCGAACTGACAGCGCAACGCTTCCGCCGCGCCCACGGGCTGTTCCCGCAGTTGCACACCGGCGACCACGGTCACGTGGACGCCGACGGGTACGTCCACTTCGCCGGCCGCCGCGACGACGTCTACAAGGAGAAGGGCACCCGGGTCAGCGCCACCGAGGTGGAGGCCGCCGCGTACCGGGTCGACGGCGTGGACGCGGCCGGGGTGCTGCCGCCGGCCGACGGCCGCGACGGCGCGACGCTGTTCGTGGTGGCCGCGCTGACCCCCGCCGACGTGCTGCGCCGGCTGCGGGAACAGCTGGAGGAGATGAAGGTGCCGGCGCGCTGCGTCGTGCTGCCCGACCTGCCACTGACCGGCAACGGCAAGGTGGACCGGCGGGCGCTGGCCCGGCTGGCGGGTGAGCACGATGGCTGACCTGCCGTTCGACACCCCGGCGTACCGCTACGACCTGGCCCGGGTACGCGCCAGCCACGCCACCCTGGTCGCCGCGCTGCCCGCGCCCAGCCGGCTGTTCTACTCGCTCAAGGCCAACCCGCACCCGGCGCTGGTCGCGGCGCTGCACACCGCCGGCTGCGACGCGGAGATCTGCTCGCCGGGCGAGCTGGCCGCGGCGCTACGGGCCGGTGTGCCGGGCGAGCGCATGCTCTACACCGGACCCGGCAAGCGCGACGCCGAGGTGGCCGAGGCGGTGCGCGCCGGTGTCCGCTGGTTCTCCGTCGACTCGCCCGAGGGCCTGGACCAGGCCGACCGGATCGCCACCGCGCACGGCGTCGAAGTGCGGTGCCTGCTGCGGGTCAACGACCGGGTGCCCAACCCGGGTCAGGGGCTCACCATGACCGGCGTCGCGTCCCAGTTCGGCGCCGACGCCGACTGGATCGAACAGGAGCCGCAACGGTTCCGCTCCCGCCCGTCGGCCCCGGTACGCGGATTCCACCTCTACACCGGCAGCAACGTCGACTCGGTGGACGCGCTGGTGGCCCAGTTCACCGCGGCGGCGTGTACCGCCCGGCGGCTGCGGGACCTGCTCGGCATCGACCTGACCCTGCTCGACCTCGGCGGCGGCTTCGGCGCGCCGTTCGCCCGGCCCGGCCGCAACGCGGACCTGACCGGCCTCGCCGACCGGGTCGCCGCGGCCCTGGACGAGCTCTTCCCCGGCTGGCGCGACGGGGCGCCGACGGTCGCCTTCGAGTCCGGACGGTTCCTCACCGCGACCGCCGGCACGCTGCTGACGCGCGTGCTGGACGTCAAGCGGTCGCAGGGTACGCCGGTGGTGGTGCTGGAGTCCGGCATCAACCACCTCGGCGGGATGTCCGGCCTGCGCCGGCTGCCGCCGCTCGTACCCGCCCTGCACGCCGCCGACGGCCGCGACGGCGCGCCGCTGGAGGCCGCGATCGTCGCCGGGCCGCTGTGCACGCCGCTGGACACCTGGGCCCGCGCCGCGAACCTGCCCGACGTGCGGCCGGGCGACGTGCTGGCCGTGCCGAACGTCGGGGCGTACGGGCTCTCGGCGAGCCTGCTGGCCTTCCTCGGCCACCCGGCGCCGGTCGAGGTCGTCTGCGACGGCGACCGCGTCGTCGAGACGTCCCGGCTGACCCTGACGCGGCACCCGGTCGACGCGCCGGGCGCCACTGCCGAAACCCGAGAAGAAAGGTGACGTCAATGAACGCCGAATTCACCGAGTTGCTCCGCCCGTTCCTCAAGTTCGCCGGCGCGGACGAGATCACCGAGGAGTCGCGCCTGCGCGACCTCGGCCTGGACTCCATGCGCGAGATCGAGCTGCTGTTCGCCATCGAGGACACGTTCGGCGTGGCCGTGCCCGACGACAAGCTGGTCGACTCGACCTTCGCCACGGCCGGCGGGCTGTGGGGCGTGGTCGAGGAGCTGCGCGCCCCGGTCGGCGGTGGTTCCCGATGACCGCGCCCGCCGGGTACGCCCCGGCCGTCGAGACCGTCGCCGACGTGGCTGCGGAGCATGCCCGCCAGTCCGACGAGGACGCCGCCTTCCCCACCGAGGCGCTGACCGCCATGCGCCGTACCGGGCTGCTGGGACTGCTGGTCCCGGCCGCCGAGGGCGGTGCCGGCGGCACGCTGACGGACCTTGTCGACGTCACGCTGACGCTGGGCCGGGTGGACATGTCGGTGGCGATGGTCTTCGCCATGCACTGCCAGCAGGTCGCCGCCATCACCGCGTACGGCGGGGAGAAGCTGCGTGCCGAGGTGCTGCCGGCGGTGGCCCGGGGCGAGCGGTATCTCGGCTCGGTCACCACCGAGGCCGGCAAGGGCGGGCACCTGCTGACCGCCGAGTCGGCGCTGGAGCACGACGGCGAGATGCTGCTGATCGACAGGCAGGCGCCGATCGTGACCGGCGGCCCCTACGCGGACGCCTTCCTCATCACCACCCGCGCGCCGGGGGCCGGCTCGGCCGCCCAGGTGGACCTGGTCTACGCCGACCGGGACCAGGTGGAGACCGAGGTGACCGGCGGGTGGCGCCCGCTGGGCATGCGGGCCACGCACAGCGTGCCGATGCGGCTGCGCGGCGCGGTGCCGCAGTGGCAGGTCATCGGCGAGCACGGCGGGTTCCGGGAGATCGCCACCCGGGTCTTCGCGCCGCTGGCCCACGTCGGCTGGTCGGCGGCCTGGATCGGCGCGGCGGCCGGTGCGTACGCCCGGGTGCTGCGGCACGCCCGCAGCGAGGCGGGACGGCGCCAGTTCGCCCCCTCCTCCGAGCTGGTGCTGCTGCGGCTGGCCGGCATCCGCACCCGGCTGGACGCGGCGCACGCGCTGCTGCGGCACACCGTCGCGGTGGTCACCGACGCGCCGGACATGTCGGCGGCGCCGGTGCAACTGCTGCTCAACACGCTGAAGATCCGGGCGGCGGAGGAGTCCTTCGCCGCCGCCGACGAGCTGGTCGAGCTGACCGGCCTACGCCACGGCTACCTGACCGACTCGCCGCTGACGTTGGAGCGCGCCTTCCGGGATCTGCGCTCGGCCTCGCTGAACTACGCCAACGACCGGCTGCGCCTGGCCAACGGGGCGTTGTCGCTGCGCGACCCGGGGGTGCGTCTTGCCTGAGCCGACGCCGGCCGGGGACGACGCCGCCGCGGTGCGGGCCGCCCTGTCCGGTGCGGATCCCACCGACCCCGGCGCGGTGTGGCGCGCGCTGGGCGCCGCCGGGATCGTCGAGGCGCTCTATCCGGACGGCGTCCAGCCGGACCCCCGACGGCTGTCGGCGCTGCTCACCGAACTGGACGCCCGGTGCCCGCTCGGCGTGACGCTGTCGGTCTGCGTGCAGGTCGCCACCGTACTGCCGCTGCTGGCCGGCGCGACCGGCCCGGCGGAGACCGCGCGGCGCGGCATGCTGCGCGGCGAGACGGTGGTGGCGCTGGCCGTCACCGACGCCGCCGGGTCGGGCTCGGACCTGCTCGACGCCACGACCCGGGTGAAGCCCGGCGACGACGGCGCCGTCCTGGACGGCGGCAAGGACTGGATCACCAACGCGACGAGCTGCGACGCGGCGCTGGTGCTGGCCCGGCACCGCGAGGCGCGGCACTTCACCAGCTTCTGCTGGGTGCTGGTGCCCGCCGCCGCGCCGGGCGTGACGGCCGAGTCCGCCGGGCGGGCGTTCGCCGGGTCCGGCGTGGGCCACCTGCGCTTCGCCGGCGTGGCGCTGGGCCCGGACGCCGTGCTGGGCCGCCCCGGCCGGGCGCTGGCCGGGTTCGCCCGGCAGGTCGGCGTCGAACGGGTCGCCGGGGCGCTGTGGGCCCGGGCGATGTGCCACCGGATGCTGGCGGGCCTGCACGACTGGCTGCGGCGGCGGCCGGCCGGGGCGGGCACGCTGTGGGACCGCCCGGCGGTCCGCGAGCGGTACGCCCGGTGCCTGGTCGCCACGCACCAGCTCGACGCGCTGTGCGCGCCGCTGCTGGACGCGCCGGCCGCCGTCCCGTCCGCGGTCACCGGGATGCTGCTCAAGGTCAGCGCCGCCGAGACCGTGGACCGGGTCGCCGCCGAGGCGGTGCGCCTGCGCGGCGCGGACGCGTTCCGCGACGGCGGGGAGGCGCAGCTGCGTACCGAGGCGGCCATGTTCGGCATCGCCGGTGGCGCCACCGGCGCGATGCTCGCCGGCATCGCCGACCACGCCGACGAACTCGTGGGCACGGTGACCTGAGCACGACGTCCCGCGCCGGTGCGCCGGAAGACCGATCGACGACAGCACAGTGAAGGGAGCAACGCCGTGAGTCTCTACTCCTGGTTCGAGCGGACCGTGGCACGCGTGCCCGAAGCGGTCGCGCTGGAGGTCGGCGGGGAGCCGGTGACCTACCGCCGGCTGCGCGACCTCGCCGACGGCCTCGCCGGGCGGATCCACGCCGAGGTGGGCCACCGACCGCGCGCGGTCGGCCTGCTGGCCGCCCGCAGCCTGCCCGCGTACGCCGGATATCTGGCCGCGCTGCGCGCCGGAGCGGCGGTGGTGCCGCTCAACCCGGCCTTCCCACCGGCCCGCACCGCCCGGCAGTGCCGGGACGCGGGCGTGGACGCGCTCGTGGTCGACGACGCCGGCGCCGCGACCGCGGCGCAGGTCGCGGGCGACGCCGTGACGGTACGCCTCGACGGCGCGCCCGCCGTCCCGCCGCCGGCCGCCCCGGTGGCGCCGGACGACGTGGCGTACCTGCTGTTCACCTCCGGCTCGACCGGGCGGCCCAAGGGCGTGCCGGTCCGGCACCGCAACGTGGACGCGTTCCTCGCGTACTGCCGGGACCGCTACCCCGTCGGCCCTGGTGACCGGCTGTCGCAGACCTTCGACCTGACCTTCGACCCGTCCGTGTTCGACATGTTCGTCGCCTGGGGCGGTGGTGCCACGCTCGTGGTGCCGCAGCCGGACGAGGTGCTGACGCCGGTGCGGTTCGTCAACGAACGGCGGATCACGCACTGGTTCTCGGTGCCCTCGGTGGTCTCGCTGGCCCGCCGGATGCGGATGCTCTCCCCCGGCGCCATGCCCGGTCTGCGGCACAGCCTCTTCGCCGGCGAGGCGCTGACGCTGGAGCAGGCGCGGGCGTGGGCGGCGGCGGCGCCGGGCAGCGTGGTGGAGAACCTCTACGGTCCCACCGAGCTGACCGTGACCTGCACCGGTCACCGGCTGCCGGCGGATCCGGCGGCCTGGCCGGCCACCTCCAACGGCACCGTGCCGATCGGCGACGCGCACCCCGGGCTGGACGCGATCCTGCGCGCCGAGGACGGCGCCGTCGGCGTGGACGACGGCGAGCTGTGCGTGCACGGGCCGCAGCGGTTCGACGGCTACCTCGACCCGGCCGACGACGACGGCCGGTTCGTCACGTACGCCGGCCGCCGGTACTACCGCACCGGTGACCGGGTCCGGCGCGAGCACGGCACGTTCGTGCACCACGGCCGCCTGGACGACCAGGTGAAGCTGCGCGGCTACCGGATCGAGCTGGGCGAGATCGAGATGGTCCTGCGCGGCCACCCGGGGGTGCAGGACGCGGTGGTGCTGGCGTTCGGCGCGGGCGACGACGTCTCCCTGCGCGCGGTCTACACCGGCGCCGCCGGGATCACCGGCGAGCTGACCCGCAGGTGCGCGGAGCGTCTGCCCGCCTACATGGTGCCGGCGCGGATCCACCACGTGGCCGCGCTGCCCATGAACGCCAACGGCAAGACCGACCGACGGCGGGCCGCCGACCTGGTCGGCGGCGCGACGAGAGGAGCACGGTGATGACCGGCACAGGAAAGGGACAGGACCAGGAACGGGCGTTCCGCTCGGTGGCCGGGCGCTTCGCCACCGGAGTGGCGGTGGCGACCGCCGTCGGGCCCGACGGACCGGTGGGGATGACAGTCAACTCCTTCACCACCGTGTCGCTGTCGCCCCGGATGCTGCTGGTCTGCCTGCGGCGGGACTGCCGGCTGCTCGGCGCGGTGCGGCGTACCGGCCGGTTCGCGGTGACGGTGCTCGGCGACGACCAGCGCGAGGAGGCGGCCTGGTTCGCCAGCCGGGGCCGGCCTGCGGGCGCCGAGGGTTTCGCGGGTGTGGCGTACGACGACGAGCGGGCGACCGGTTGCCCGCGCCTGACCGACGGGGTGGCGTACTTCGGTTGCGAGGCGGTCTCCGCGAATCCGGCCGGTGACCACGCGGTGCTGATGGGCGCGGTCCGCTCCGCCGGTCTGCTGCGGCCGACCCCGCCGCTGCTGTTCGTGGACGGCGGCTACGCCCGGGTCGCCGCGCCGCGGGAAGCGCAGGTGACGCGATGAGCATCGGTGCCGCTCCCGGCGACCTGCGCCACCTGAGCCTGCGCGCGGCGCGGGCCGGGGCGGACGCGATCCGCGAGGCGCGCGGCAAGGGCTTGCAGACCGAACACAAGGGCGGCGCGGCCCAGGACCCGGTGACCAGCGCCGACCACGCCAGCGAGCGGGCCATCCTCGGCCTGCTCGCCCGCGACCGGCCGCAGGACGCCGTGCTGGCCGAGGAGTCCGGGGCCAGCGACGGCTGCTCCGGCCTGCGCTGGATCGTCGACCCGCTCGACGGCACGCTGAACTTCAGCCACGGGGCGAGCCGCTACGCGGTCAGCATCGCGGTGGCGACCGGCTGCGACGTGGGCGACGGCCGGGTGGTCGCGGCCACCGTGCTGCAACCGGCCACCGGCGCCTGCCTGGTACTCGACGACGACGGCGCGCTCGACGGCGACGCACCGGTCGCGGTGAACCACGAGGCCGAGCCGGGGCACGCCCTGGTGGCGTTCGCGGTGCCGAACGCGCCGGGGCCGCGACGGCGGGCGTACCAGGCGCTCGTGGGCGTCGCGCCCCGCGTCGCCGACCTGCGCAACACCGGCTCGACGGTCTGTGACCTGGCGGCGGTGGCCCGCGGCGAGCTGGACGCGTTCGTCAGCTTCGACCCCGCGCCGTGGGACATCGCGGCCGGCGCCGCGCTGGTCGAGGCCGCCGGCGGCGTGAGCCGGCGGTGGGCCCACGACGGGTTCGTGGTCTTCGCCACCGGCGCGCCGGCCGTGGTGGCCGCGCTGGCCGGCTGGCTGGGCGACGACGGCGCGGACGGCCGCGACGGCATCGACAGCCGCAGCGGCGCCGACAGCACCGACGAAGCCGATACCGACACCGACGAGGAGAGGGGAACCGACGATGACCGGCAGCGATGAGTTCCGGCTGGCACTGGTGGGGGCGGGCCGGATGGGCCACCACCACCTGCGGGCCCTGGCCGACCACCCGGCCGTCCGGATCCGGTACGTGGTCGATCCGGTTCCGGCGGCACGGGAGGCGGTCACCGCCGCCGGGCTGCCGGCGTACCCGAGCGTGGAGGACCTGCTCGCGGACGCCGTGCCGGACGGTCTCCTGGTGACCGCGCCCACCGGGCGGCACGGCGCGCTGGTCGCGGCGGCCGCCAAGGCGGGACTGCCGGTGCTGTGCGAGAAGCCGGCCGGGCTCGGCCCGGCCGAGGCGGCGGAGACGGGCCGGGTGGCCGCCGCGGCCGGGATCCCGTTCCAGGTCGCCTACTGGCGCCGGTTCGTCCCGCAGCTACGACGGCTGCGGGAGCGGATGTCCGGCGGCGAGCTCGGCGAGATCCTGTTCGTGGCCGCGGCGCAGTGGGACGGTGAACCACCGGCGGCGGCGTTCCGGACCGGTAGCGGCGGGATCTTCGTGGACATGGGCGTGCACGAGTTCGACCAGATCCGGTGGCTGACCGGGCAGGAGATCGACCGGCTCGCGGTGCAGCCGGCCGGTCCGGTCACCGACCCGGCGGTACGCGGCCGGGACGTGGACAGCGCGCAGGCCTTGCTCGGCCTGTCCGGCGGCGGCACCGCGCTGGTGTCGCTCGGCCGGCACCACCGGGGCGGCGACATGGCGACGGTGGAGGTCTTCGGCACCCGCGACCACGAGCGGCTGACCTTCCTCGACCCGGCCGACGGGGACGCCACCATGTACGCGGCCCTGGCCCGTCAGGCGGAGGACTTCGCCGGGCTGGTCCGGGAGGGCCGGTCGGCGGGTGCCGGGGTGGCGGACGCGGTGGCGGTGCTCGACGCGGCGCGGCGGGCGACGGCACAGCTGACTCGGGGTCACGAAGTACACACCGATCGGTGACTACTTGCACCATCTGGGAGCGAGGCATTCCCCAGCCGAAGGTGGGAAATCCATCGGTACACCACACTGTGGACGGTACTGCGGAGCGGGGGAATGCATCGATGCGGTTCAGTGTTCTCGGCCCGTTGACCGTTCATGTGGACGACCGGCCGGTCACGCTCACCGGCACCAAGCCCCGCCTCCTGCTCGCCGTACTGCTGCTGAGCCCGGGACGTACGGTCCCCACATCCCGGCTGGTCGACGGCCTCTGGCCGGACGCGCCGCCCGCGTCGGCGGTCCGCAACCTGCGCACGTACGTGCACCGGCTCCGGCAGACGCTGGACCGCGGTGGCGACTCGGCCGACCGGCTGGTCCACGACGGCACCGGCTACCACCTGCGGGTCGACGAGGACGAGCTGGATCTGCTGCGGTTCCGGCGTCTCGCCGACGAGGCCCGCCGGGCCGCGCGGGGGGACCGCCCCGAGGCCGCCGCCGACCTGTTCGACCGGGCGGTCGAGCTGTGGGGCGGGCATCCGCTGGAGGACCTGGCGGATCTCGGCACCGACCTCGGCGCGACCGTCACGGCGCTGCGGGAACAGCACCGGGAGATGACGACCGAGCTGATCGACCTGCGCCTGCGGCTGGGTCAGCCGGCCCGGGTCATCCCGCCGCTGCGCCGGATGGTGGCCGAGGAGCCGCTCGACGAACGCCGGCAGGCGCAACTGGTGACCGCGCTGACCTTGGAGGGGCGCGTGGCCGAGGCGCTGGCCGTGTACCAGCAGGCCCGGCGCGGCATCGTCGACGAACTCGGCGTCGACCCCGGTCCCACCCTCCAGGGCGCCCTCCAGACCGCACTGGACGCGGAGTCCGCCGAGGTCCGTCCACCGGCCGGCTGGCCGGCGGCCCTCGGCGCCGGGCCCGCGTCGCCGCCCGACCCGCCGCCGAGCCCGCAGGCCCTGCCGATGAAACCGCCGTCCCTGGTCGGCCGGGACACCACGGCGGGCCAGTTGCGCGCCATCGCCGAGGGGATCGCCGACCCGGCCGGCGCCGACGAGCACGCCGGGGTCGTGCTCGTCTCCGGCGCGCCGGGCGTCGGCAAGTCGTCGTTCTCGGTGAGCAGCGGGTACGACCTGGCCGACCTCTTCCCCGACGGTCAGCTCTTCGTCAGCTTCGACAGCGGCGACGAGCCGCCGCGCGGCAGCGGGGAGCTGATCCGGGAGCTGCTGGTCGAGCTGGGCGTGCCGCTGACCGACGTGTCCGAGGACATCCGGGAGCGCTCGGCCGTGCTGCGGTGCGCGCTCGCCGGCCGGCGGCTGCTGCTCATCATCGACGACGTCGACTGCGCGCAGCAGGTGCGTCCGCTGCTGCCCGGGGCGGGTCGCAGCCTGGTGCTGATCAACAGCCGGCAGCGCCTGCTGGACCTGGACGTCGGCTGGCGGCTGACGCTCGGCGCGCTCGACCGGGCCGACGCGGTGGAACTACTCGCCACGATCGCGGGCGAGCGCCGGGTACGGGAACAGCCGGAGGTGTTCGGCCGGATCGCGGCGGCCTGCGACCGGCTGCCGCTGGCCCTGCGGATCGTCGGCAGCCGGCTCGTCACCCAGCCCGACGTCGCCCTGCCCGGCTTCGCCGCGCATCTGGAGGACGAGGAGAACCGGCTGTCCGAGCTGTCCGTCGGGGACATCTCGGTACGCGACAGCCTCTCGGTCAGCTACCAGGCGCTGGACGTCGACGCCCGCCGGGCGCTGCACGCGCTGGCCCGCACCGACTCGTTCATCACCCCGGCCAGCGCGGTGGAGATCCTGCGCCTGCCCCGGCAGCAGGCCAACCGGATGGTGGAGCATCTGGTCCAGCACAATCTGCTGGTGCCGGTCGACCCCGGCGCCCCGGACGAGCGTCTCCACCTGCCGGAGCTGCTGCGGCTGTTCGCCCGCGAGCGCGTGGACGCGCACGGCCGGCCGCGTCCGGCCTGAACGCCGGTCGCGGTGTGCGGGTCGGTCCGACCCGCACACCGCGACCGGGTGTCACCTACTTGAGGAAGCGGTCCAGCGCGGCCTCGATGGTGCCGCTGTCCGGCGACGCGTACGACTTCATCGTCACCTTGTTGTAGGAGATGAAGCTCGGGCACCGGGCGGCGGGCGCGGTCACCGTGCCGCCGTCACCGACCTTCTCGCCGGTCTTGGCGGCGTGGAAGGTCAGGGTGTACCGCGAGGAGATGTAGTCGACGGTGACGACCTTGTCCTCGCTGTTCTTGTACTGGCACTTCTTCGGCGTGCCCTCGCTGCCCTCGACCATCTTGAGGCAGCCGATGACCGACACCGTGGCGAAGTCGGCCGACTTCGCGTAGTACGGCTTGGCCGAGCTGATCGTCTTCTGCGACCAGAACGACGGCCGGTCCGGGGAGTTGGAGAAGACGTACGCCTTCGAGCCCGCCGGCGCGGTGTACGGCGCGGCGTTGAGGATCGCTCCCCCGTCGCAGACCGCCGACATCTCGCTGGCGTACCGCGCGGTGATCGAGTCGTTGTTTGTGGGCCCGTCCGGCCCGGTCGACTCCGGCCCGCCCGCACTGGGGGTCGCGGACGGACTGTTGTCCGGCCCGGGGGTGGCGCTGCCCGAGGCAACCGGCTTCGGGTCCTCCTCGTCACCGTTGAAGGCGACGTAGGCGAGGCCGCCGCCGCAGCACAGCAGCGTCAGCGTGACCGCGCCGGCGGCGAGGCCGACGATGAGGCCCTTGCTCTTGCCGCCGCTCGGGGGCGGGGTGGGCGCGTACGGCGCCGGCCCGGGGTAGCCCGGCTGACCCGGGTACGGCGCCGCGGGCTGCGCGCCGTACGGAGCGCCCGACCCCGGCTGCGCGCCGTACGGGGCACCCGACCCCGGCTGGGCGCCGTAGGGGGCGCCCGACGCGGGCTGCGCACCGTAGGGCGCACCCGATGCCGGCTGCGAGCCGTAGGGTGCGCCGGAGGCCGGCTGCGCGCCGTACGGGGCGTTCGGGTCGGGCTGGTTGCCCCACGCTCCGGCGTTCGGGTCCGGATAGCCTCCGTAGGGAGGGTGATTGTCACTCATCTGAGGTTCTTCCACCTGTCGTCCGTGGTTCCGGCGATCAACCACCCCGCAGCGTAATGACGCCTGCAAATTCACGATCGCCGACATTCGATACGTTCTTCACCAGCCGTGCCGGGGTCACTCCGGTGCGTGCGCGCCCGGATCCGGCATCCGCCCGCCCATCAGGCGTGACGGGCCGGGGACCGTTGTGACGCAACGGATCGACCGATCGGCGATCGACCTGTACCCGGCATCCACGACGCCGAAAAGTGTGACGTACGCGACACCGGCCGACGCCGGCGGGGCGGCGGCGGACCACATCCTGGACCGCCACTTAGTGAGTATCGTCTATATTGACGCATGTCACAGGCGCGGACAGAATCCCAGCACCACCACCAGGACCCCTCCGGGAGGGCCCCATGATCCGTCCCCGCCTGCCGCTGATGCGGACCGCCACCAGACTCGCCGCGGTCGCCGCGGCCACCGCCGGCGTGCTGCTCACCGTCGCCGCACCCGCCGTCGCCGCCGCACCCGCCGGGCGTTACGTCGCGCTCGGCGACTCCTACACCTCCGCACCGCTCGTGCCCACCCAGGTCGACCTGAACTGCCTGCGCTCCAACCGCAACTACCCGTCCCTGGTCGCGACGTCCGCCGGTTCGTCGTCGTTCGCCGACGTGAGCTGCTCCGGCGCCACCACGGAGGACATCCTGTACGGCGGGGACGGCGCGCTGGGCATCGCGCTGCCGCCGCAGGTGAACGCCGTCACCTCGGCCACCGCGCTGGTGACCGTCCAGATCGGTGGCAACGACATCGGCTTCTCCGGCATCATCGGCGACTGCGCCGAGGCGAGCGTGAGCAGCCCGCTCGGATCGCCCTGCAAGGACCGGTTCACCGCGGGCGGCACGGACCAGTTGCGGGCCCGGATCGCCGCCACCGCGCCGAAGGTGACGGCCGTCCTGCGGGCGGTCCGCCAGGCCGCGCCGAACGCGCGCGTGGTGGTGCTCGGCTACCCGGCGATCCTGCCCGACAGCGGGTACGGTTGCTGGCCGGTGGTGCCGATCGCCTACCAGGACGTGCCGTACCTGCGCGGGGTCCAGAAGGCACTGAACACGATGCTCGCCGACACCGCGGCGGCGGGCGGGGCGAGCTACGCCGACGTCTACACGCCGTCGATCGGGCGGGACGCGTGCAAGAGCAGCGGCACCCGCTGGGTGGAGGGACTGGTGCCGCAGAACTCCGCCGCGCCGTTCCACCCGAACGCCCGCGGTGAGCAGGGCATGGCCACCGCCCTGCTGGCGCACCTGAGCTGACAGCACGCCGTGAGCCGGCCCCGCCGAGGCGGAGCCGGCTCACGGTTCGGCGGCCTCACACCCGGGTGATGCGGACCGCGTCGGCGACCACGTAGCCGGCGCCGGCGCTCCAGCGGCTCACCCCGACCTTGTCCCCGGTCCCGGCGGCGAGCGTGAACACGCCGAGCGAGACCCAGCGTCCGCCACCGGTGCGCTGGTCGACCGCCACCGACCGGTTGCCGGTCGTGGTGGCGACCAGGTACGGGGTGCGGTCGTTGTAGCCGGGGTCGGCCGGGTACCACACCGACACCTCGTAGGAGCCGGTCGCGGGCAGGCTCGCCCGGAACCAGGCCACGTCGCTGGACGCCACCGGCGTGGCGAAGCGGTAGTCGGCGCCGTACCGCTGCCCGGAGTACGCCGACGTGCCCCACGCCGCGCCCGCGCTGAACCCGCCCGACGTGGCGTTGTCCACTGTCACGCTCCACGGCGCGGGCGTCGCCGTGCCGGCCCGGAGGTCGAGGTAGTTGCGGTCGATCTTCATGGTCACGCCGCCCCACGTCTCGGTGACGTCCCCGGCGTACTGGTGCAGGCGCTGCTGGTCGGCGTAGCGGTCGTCGGCGCAGTACGTGCCCCCGTCGGTGTCCGCGACGCCGTTCCACCAGGCGATCCAGATCTGGTCCAGGCGCAGGTACCGGGTGTCGTCGTAGGCGGCGCAGACGTCGGTGATGCCGGACGAGCCGCTGGAGTACATGCCGGCGAGGTAGCCGCGCGTGTGCAGCCGCTCGACCCAGCCGGAGAGGAAGGAGAGCACGGCGGCCCGGCAGCTCGCGTTCGACGGGTACTGCTCGACGTCGTTGTAGAGCGTGCTGCCCGCGCCGATGCCGAGCGCCGCGGCGGCGGCGGCCGCGCTGTCCGCAGCGGTCCTCCCCTGCCCGCGGGCGGTGGCAGGGTCGGCGGACATCTTCGGCGTACGGGTGCCGCACGGTGCCTGGTAGCCCAGTTCGATCGGGATGAGCCGCCAGCCCTTGCGGGTCTGGTCGGCGACCCAGGTCGCGGTCAGGTTCGGCTGGGCGCAGGTGCGGCTGGCGCCGCTGATGTAGACGCCGACCGCGCGGTACGGCGACGCGCTCAGCCAGGCGTCCATCGCGGCCTGCGACGGCGCGGTGCACGTGTCGAAGCCCTTGCCGGTGAAGGTGCCGGGCTGCGGGCCGACCGCGGCGACGGCGGCCGGCGTCCCGGCCGCGGCGGCAGGCGCGGCCGGGGCCGTGGCCGCGAGCACGGCGAGAAGTGTCAGGGCCGTGGCGATCGCTCTCATCGGCGCCCCTCCTGTGAAGGATTCCTCGCTCGACGGCGAGACTTGGGCAGGATTTCTACCACGCATCGACGAATGGCGACAGATGGCGGTGGCGAAAGTTTTCACGACGGAAACGATCATTGAAGGGTATCGACAGAACGGCGGGTGCCGGTATAGCGTGCCCGCACTCACATCCGTCGATCGGTGAGCGTCGTCACCCGAGGAGCGCCATGTCCACGTCACGATCCCCCCGTCTGCGACGCCGAGGTCTGCTCGGCGTACCCGCCCTGGTGGCAGCCGCCCTCGCGGTGGCCGTCCGTCCCGGTACGGCGCACGCCGCGCCGAAGGCCGAGTGCCTCGCCGACCTGCTCGGGGAGCAGTGATGGCCACCATTCCCTGGCTCGTGGACGTGCTGCGCGGCGCCGGCGTACAGGTCGTGGTCGAGGGCGACTGGCTCAACCGGATGCGCTCCGGTTCGTTCGACCCGATCGGCGTGCTCTGGCACCACACCGCCGCCACGTCCAGCGCCACCAACCCGCACCCGGCGCTGAACATCTGCATCAACGGCCGGTCCGACCTGCCCGGCCCGCTCTGCCAGGCGCTCGTGGACTACCACGGCGTGTTCCACGTGATCTCCGCCGGCCGGTGCAACCACGCCGGCACCAGCGGCGGCAGCGGCCCGATCCCGGCCGGGGACGGCAACACCCTGATGATCGGGTGGGAGATCGACTACAACGGCGTCGACCAGCGGATGACCACCGCCCAGTACAACGCGAGCATCGCGGCCACCGCCGCCGTGCTCAAGCGGCTCGGCCGGGACTCCAGCTACGCCCGCGGCCACCGGGAGACCAGCACCACCGGCAAGATCGACCCGTCCTTCATCGACCTGAACACGATGCGCGCCGACGTGGCCGCCAAGATGGCCGGCGGTGGCACCGGCTGGACGTCGATCGTGGACAACGCCACCGCCGGCCGGTTCACCGCCAGCGCGAGCTGGGGCACCTCGACGTACTCCGGGCAGCGCTACGGCGCCGACTACCGCTACGCGGACCCGGTCGCCGCGAGCGACGCGGCCTGGTACAAGTTCAACGTCCCGCGTACCGGCAACTACCGGGTCGAGGCGTGGTGGCCGGCGAACGCGGGCTACAACGCGGCCACGCCGTACATCGTCGCCACCACCACCGGCAATCGGACGGTGGTGGTCGACCAGCGGGCCACCGGCGGGCAGTGGCGCTCGCTCGGCACGTTCACGCTGCCGGCCGGGGACGCCAACCGCGTCGCGGTCAGCCGGTGGAGCTCCGCCGCCGGCCTGGTCATCGCCGACGCGGTCCGGCTGACCGAGGTCTGAGTCCGGGCGTACCGACGCGGCCGGGTGGGCGCCCCACCCGGCCGCGTCCGCCGTCGGTCAGCGCAGCGACCGGAAGGCCGCCCGCATCTCCTGGGCGAACAGCTCCGGCTGCTCCCAGGCGACGAAGTGCCCACCCCGGTCCAGCGTGTTGTAGTGGATCAGGTTCGGGTACGCCCGCTCCGCCCAGCTGCGCGGCGCGAGCAGGATCTCGTCCGGGAACTGGCTCACCGCGGCCGGCACCTGGACGCCCTTGGCAGCGAAGAACGACAGCGCGTTCTGCGCGTAGAGCCGGGCCGACGACACGCCCGTGTTGGTCAGCCAGTAGAGCGTGACATTGTCCAGGATGTCGTCGCGGCTCAGCCCGCCGGGCCGCCCGGCGAAGGCGGCGCAGATCAGGTCCAGGCTGGCCGCGTCGTGGTCGAGCATGAACGTCGCCAGGCCGACCGGCGAGTCGGCGAGCGCCGTGAGCGTCTCCGGACGGGTCGTCATGATCAGCGCGTACGCGGAGTGCTTCCAGAAGAAGTCGATCCGCTCGCAGGCGGCCCGCTCCTCGGTCGAGAGCCCGGCCGGCAGCTCCTCGAGGGGGTTGTTCACGCCGGTGATGCCGCTCTGCAGCAGCGCGTCGATGTCCGGCGGCACCACGCAGGGCATGTTCGTGTGGATGCCGGCGAGTTCCGGCGGCGCCTGCACGCCGAGCATGTCGGTGATCAGCGCGCCCCAGTCGCCGCCCTGGGCCACGAAGCGGGTGTAGCCCAGCCGCCGCATCAGTTCGGTCCAGGCGCGGGCGACGTGCTGCGGGTCCCAGCCGGGCCGGTCCGGCTTGCCGGAGAAGCCGTAGCCGGGCATCGACGGGATCACCAGGTGGAACGCGTCCGAGGCGCTGCCGCCGTGTGCCGTCGGGTCGGTGAGCGGGCCGATGATCTTCAGCTGTTCGATCACCGACCCCGGCCAGCCGTGCGTGACGATCAGCGGCAGCGCGTCGGCGTGCCGGGACCGGACGTGGATGAAGTGGATGTCCAGGCCGTCGATCTCGGTGACGAAGTTCGGCAGGTCGTTCAGCCGCGCCTCGACCTTGCGCCAGTCGTACTCGGTGGCCCAGTAGCGGGCGAGCGCCTGACTCGTCTCCAGCGGCACGCCCTGCGACTGGTCGTCGACTGTCTGCCGCTCCGGCCAGCGGGTGGCCGCGAGCCGGGACCGCAGGTCCGCCAGGTCCTCCTCCGGCACGTCGACACGGAACTCGCGGATGTCGGTGCCGGTACGCGTCATGGTCTTGACGGCCACGGGCTGTCCTCCTCGGGTCGGGTCAGGGACCGAACGTGAAGACGTACGCGCGCAGACCGGGCCGCTCGGCGCGCAGGGTGAGCCGGTGCTCCCCCGGCGTCGCGCCGTCGACCAGCCGGAACATGGCCGCCCGGTCGACCCGGGCCCGGCCGTCCGGTCCCACGTCGGTGCCGCGCGCGTCGGCTGCCGGTTTCCCGTCCAGCAGCACCCGAACCACTACCGGTCCCTCCGGTCCCGGGTCGGCCACCAGGTTCACCTCACCGGCGGTGAACGGCAGGACCAGTTCCGCACCGGCGCCGCCCGTCTCGACGTACTCGCCCTCGACCCGCCAGTCGCCGGTCAGCTCGTACGTGCCGGGCACACCCCGGTCCGCGCCGAGATAGGTCTCCGGGGTGATCCCCGCGTACGTGGGCTGCGGGCCGGTCACGAACGCGGTCACCTCCGGGGTGACCGGCGGCAGCGCGGGAGTGGGCGTGGCGGCCTCGACCAGCCGCCGGATCAGCGACTCGGTCCGGTCGTAGCCGCCCTCGCCGACCCAGCGGTCGGCCAGCCGCCCGTCGGCGTCGAAGAGGTACCTCGCCGGCCAGGCGTCGTTGCGCAGGGCACGCCAGAACGTGTAGTCGTCGTCGATCGCGATCGGGTAGGTGAGCCCGTGGTCGCGGATCGCCCGGTCGATGTTCTCCGGAAGCCGGCCGAAGCCGAACTCCGGCGCGTGCGCGCCGATCACCGTGAGCCCCAGGTCGCGGTAGTCACGGTGCCACGCCCGCACGTACGGGGAGGTGCGGATCCAGTTCACGCAGGTGTACTCCCAGACGTCCACCAGGACCACGCGCCCACGCAGCTCCTGCGGCGTCAGCGGCGCCGAGTTCACCCACCGGCTGACGTCGATCGGCGGCAGCCGGGTCGCCGCCGTGACCCCCGTCATCCGGGCGCGCCGCGCGGTGATGGTGTGCCGGTCATCCGATCTCCCTCCCGAGTACGTCCGGCGGCGGTTACCCGGACGGCGGGGCTTCGAACGGACGTCCGCCGGGCCCGCGCGGGCGTTTGCCTCCGGCCCGGCCGGGTAGGACGCTGCGCCACCCGAGGGCGGGCCGTGCAGGCGGCGTGGGCGGCCGGGACGTCGCGGAGGGTCGATGACGGCTGGACCAGGGCGGGCGCAGGCCCCACCGGGCGAGGTGGTGGAGCTGCGGGTGCACGGGGTCTCCGCGGGCGGGGCCGCCGAGGTGCTGGGCAGGCCGCTGGTCCGGCAGGTCGCGGGCGACCGCAGCGCCGGCTTCTACCGTCCCCGTCCGGACCTGGCCGACGGGCGCGGCGCGAGCGGGGTGACGCTGGAGGCGTACCAGTGGAACGACCTGCCGTCCGGCACCGCGCTGCGTACCCTCTCGCTGCTGTTCCTGATGCCCTTCATGCTGCTCAACGTGGCCGTGTGGATGCGGCCGGGGGACGCCGTCGGCGGCGCGGTGGTGCGGGCGCTGTGCCGGGTACTGGGGTTGAGCCTGACCGCGCTGTACGTGCTCGCCGGGGCCGGGGTCGCGCTGGACCTGGTGGCCTGGCAGTGCCTGTCCGTCCCGGCCTGCGTCGCCGACCGGGAGTGGCTGTCCTGGATGGGCGGCCGGCCGGTCGGGCTGCGGCTCGTGGTGCTGGCGCTGGTCCCGTCCGCCGCGGTGAGCCTGGTCTGGTGGGGCGCCCGGCGGCCGGGCCGCTCGTTCACCGCGTTCCGGGCGCCGGAGCGAGCGTCCGCCGGGCCCCCGCTGAGCACGATCGGCCAGTGGGACACCGAGCCGCTGATGGGCCGGCTGCGCTCGATCCACATCGCGGCGGCCTTCGCCACCCTCGACGGCTGTCTCCTCGCCGCCCGGGCCGCGCAGGGCGTCCCGCCCACGGTGGCGGTGCTGCTGGCGGTCACCGGCGCGGTGCTGCTCGCCTGCCTGGTCCTGGTCTGCGTGCCGCCGCTCGTCGACCGGGCGCCCACCGACCCGCGACGCGACCGGGTCGCCCGGGTGCTGCGCGGCACCGCGATCGGGCTCACCGTCGTGGTGGCCGGGTACCTGCTGTTCGCCCCGGCCCGCTGGCGTACCGGCGGCGGGCTGCCCGGCTACGGCTCGATCCTGACCTGGCTGCTGGTCACGCACGCGGTACTGCTCGGCGGCCTGGCCGCGGTGCTGATCTGGCACCGCCTACGGGTCCGCGGCCACCAGCCGCCGAACGGCCTCGGGGCGCTCGTGGTCGCCGCGGCGGCGGGCGGGCTCGCGGTGGCGTACTCCGCCGAGCTGGTCCAGCGCACCGCCGACCTGCTGGACCGGGGCGTGTCCCCGGCGGACGACATACCGGGTCCGGCGCACGCGTACACCTGGGCGATCTACGGCTTCTTCCGGGCGCTGCTGGTGACCCTGGTGGTCGCGGCCGTGGTGGCGCTGGTGTCCAGGCGCGGCCGGACGCGGGCCGCCGAGGCGATCGTCGAGCGGGACTTCCCGTCGCCGCCGGCCGAGGCGGCGCCCCGGCTGCGGCAGGTCCGGACGATGATCGTGCGGGCCCGGTTCACCGACCTGCTGGTGCCGCTGGCGGTGCTGTTCGCCGTCATGGCCGGACTGGGCGCGGCGACCACCGCGATGGCGCTGGTCCGTCCCGATCCGGGCGAGACGCTGGAGCACCGCACGCACGTGCCGGCGGAGCTGGTCATGTTCGGTATCGAGGTGGGCGGGGTGGCGATCTCGGCGGCGGTGCTGGCCCTCATCCTCGCCGGGATCTTCGCCTACCGCAGTCCCGGGTTCCGGCACCACGTCGGCGTGCTCTTCGACCTGGCCACGTTCTGGCCCCGGGCGGCGCATCCGTTCGCACCGCCCTGTTACGCCGAGCGGGCCGTGCCGGAGCTGGCCCGGCGCATCACGTACCTGGTGCACAGCGGCAACGGGGTGCTGCTCTCCGGCTACAGCCACGGCTCGGTGCTCGTCGCCGCCACCGTTCTGCAACTGCCGGCGGAGGTCAGCTCGCGGGTCGCCCTGCTCACCTACAGCTCGCCGCTGCGCCGGCTCTACGCCCGGCTGTTCCCCGCCTACGTCGGCGGCGAGATGCTGCGCGGGATCGGCGGCCGGGTCGGCTGGCGGTGGCGCAACCTGTGGCGCGACACCGACGCGCTGGGCGGCTGGATCTTCTCCCCGCACCGCCCGGACGAGCCGGCCCGCGTCACCGGCCCGGAGGCGACTGTGGACCGTCGTCTCCGGGATCCGGAGAGCCTGGTGGCCCCGCCCTGGGACAGCGTCCCGCCACCGATCAAGGGTCATCTCCCGTCCGAGGACGACCCGGCGTACGCCGAGACGGTGCGGGACCTGGCCGGGCGGCTGCGCGCCGCCGGGCCGTGACGCGGGCCGGGTGTCACGCCGCCGGGTGGTCCGCCTCGAACCGTTCCCGGGTGAGGAACGCCAGCCTCGCCCGCTTGTCCGGCATGTCGATGTCGGGGCCGAACGTGAAGCCCTCGATGCGCAGGCGGCGCAGCATGGCGTCGTTGCGCACGTCCGGCTCGACCACCACCCGGCGCGCGGCCGGGTCGCGCAGCAGGAACCGGATCAGGGCCGGGAAGACCGCGCCGGTCAGCGAACCCGGGTACGGCCGGGGCGCGTCGAGCAGCAGATGCGTCCCCACGTCGCCGGGCTGCACCGGGTAGCGCTCGCCGACCGGGTCCGCCTCCGGCTGGTAGGTCTGGAACAGCCCGATCGGCTCGCCGTCGAGCCGGATCAGGTACGCGTGGTGGGTCTCCAGGCCGTCGACGAACGCGTAGATCTCGCGTACCTCGTCGACGGTGTGCGAGCCCATGCCCCAGAACCGGTTGCGGGGCCGGATCACCCAGCCGTGCAGCAGGCCGGCGTCCCGGTCGGGGCGTACCGGCTCCAGCGCCAGCTCGCCGAGGCCGGGGATGCGCTCCAGGTGGATCACGTCGTCTCGTCTCCCGTCAGGGGGCCGGCGGGCACCGGGATCAGCGTCCCGGCGGCCCAGTGGGTCAGTTGGTCGGCGAAGTGCGCGTCGCCGGGGCGCCCGGACGCGCCGAACGGGACGATCCAGCGGCTGGCCGCCCGGTCGGTCAGGTCCCACACGTAGCGGGCCACCGGGCCGCGCCAGCAGGCGTCCGACACGCCCGGCACGCTGGAGGTGGCCAGCACGCAGTCGGTGTCACCGGCCAGCGCCACCCGCCGCCGCATCGCGGTGACCGCGTCGGTGACCGCCGGGGCGACGCCCAGGTGCACCGGGTGCAGCAGGTGCCGGCCGCCCCACTCGCCGGGCGGCGGGCCGGCGGCCACCTCGGCCAGCGCCTCGGCCGCCGGTTCCGCGAGGTCGAGCGCGGCGGCCAGGTGGTCCAGCGCCAGGCCGATCCGGGCGGCCGGGTCGGTCCAGGGGGCGAACAGCTCGTCGAACCCGCACGGCTCGTCGAGGGCACGCAACCTCGGGTGTACGCGCAACCGCCGGGCCAACGCCGCCCGCCAGGCCGCGTACGCGCCGGCCTCGGCCGAGCCGGCCGCCATCGCCCGGTCCCATCCGCGCAGCCGCAGCAGCAGCGCGCGGGCGGGTTCGTCGAGCCGGCCCGGGTCGAGCCGGTCGAGCAGCCGGTACAGCGGGCCGGCCGGGAGCCGGTCGTCGGTGTGCACTGTGGACGCCTCGGCGCCCTCGGCGAGCAGCGCGCGGATCCGGCGCGCCCGGTGCGGCGGAGCGAAGTCGACACCGTGCGCTGCGACGTCGTCGCGCCGGTCGTTGGCGCACACCGCCGCGCCGTCGACCGGTTCGTCCACGAGCGGCAGGTAGTCGCCCCGCCACCGGTAGGCCGGTTCCCAGGCCGGCACGGGTTCGCGGCGGCAGCGTTCGTCGCGTACCGGGACCAGGCCGGCGACCAGACGGCGGACGCCGCCCTTGGTGTCGGCGGTGAGCACGCTGTTGACCGGCTCGACCCAGTGGCGCAGCGCGTCGGCGACGTCGGCGGCGCGCCGGGCGCGCAGCAGCGGCAGCAGCGCCTCGAAGCCGAGCCGGGCCTCCACCCGGCTCGGGGCGCGCAGCGCGATGGCCTCGCCGGTGACCCGGTCGTGGTCGATCACCGGCCCGCGCGGCGTCTCGATCACCTCGACCGTCTCCGGGTCGCCGCCGCGGACCTCGATCTCCTCGACGTGACGCGCGACCGGGGTCCAGCCGTCGGCGTCGCGCGCCAGCACGCGGTCGCCGTCGCGGCGCAGCCGCTCGCGGTAGAGGTCCTGGTAGTCGGCCATCGCGTTGGTGACGGCCCAGGCCACGTGGCCGGTGTGGCCGAAGTGCGGCAGGCCCGGCACGCCGGGGAAGGCGAGACCGACCACGTCGAACTCCGGGCAGGCCAGCCGGACCTGCTGGTAGACGCCGGGCAGTTCGAGCAGCCGGTGCGGGTCACCGGCGATCAGCGGGCCGCGCCCGGTGGCCGGGTCGGCGGTCAGCGCCCAGGCGTTGCTGCCGGACGAGGCGGGTCCCTCGACCGCGAACAGTCCGGTGGCCTCGGGGCCGAGCGTCCGGGCCACGTGCGCGTGCCAGAGCTTGTTCGGGAAGGTGGAGAACAGCACGTGCTGGACGAGGAACACGCCGAGCGGCGACCAGGGGCGCCAGGGCTCGGGCGCGGCGCCGGTGGCGGCGAACTCGGGTGCCGCGGCGGCGCCCTCGGCGAGCCCGGAGTTGACCCCGTCGACGTACGCCCCGACCCACCGCCGGGTATCAGGGTCGAGCCGTTCGTAGCAGCGCCGGGCGGTGTCGTCCAGCCGTACGCGGCGGGCGAACCGGTCCCACGCCAGTTCGGCCGGGCCGACGTGGGCGGCCAGGCGACCCTCGGCGCGCCATCGTTCGACGCTGAGCTGCCAGGCCCGGTCCAGCGCGGCGACACGCCCCTGCAGACGCGCGAGCGCGTCGACGCCGCCGGCCCACAGCTGGGGCACGCCCCACTGGTCGCGATCGACGTGTGTCATCGTCTCGCGCCACCTCGGCGCGCCGGGCGACGGTTCCGTTCGACAGTCAACTTAGGATAACCTCCCCTAACCGAGGGCGACCTTACCGCGACGCGGACGGGGCGCCAACCGGCGGCACATCCGGGACAAAGCATCCCGAGTCGCGCTTGATAGTTAGGCCAGCCTAACCTAACCTGATCGCCGCGGCTCTGGCCGCGTCCTGTCCGTACGACCGCTGGGATGTCGCATGAGTTCGATCGGGAGCCCGACCGGCGCCGCGCCCGCCGACACCGGCCGCGCCGCCGCCACGGCACGCGGCCACCTGTTCAACGCCGGCTCGCTCGGGCGCTACCGGGACGTGCTGGCGCGCGGCGTGGACCGGGTGGCCCGCCGGGTGGCCGAGGCGGACCGTCCGTTCACCGGCGTCACGCCCGAGGAACTGGCCCCGCTCGTCGGCGCCATCGACCTGGACCGGCCGCTCGGCGACACCGACGCCGCCCTGGACGAGCTGCACGACGTGTGGCTGCGCGACGCCGTCTGGTTCCACCACCCGCGCTACCTGGCCCACCTGAACTGCCCGGTGGTCATCCCGGCGCTGCTCGGCGAGGCGGTCCTCAGCGCGGTCAACTCCTCACTGGACACCTGGGACCAGAGCGCCGGCGCGACGCTGATGGAGCGCCGCCTGATCGAGTGGACGGCCGGGCGCATCGGGCTCGGCGCCGGCGCCGACGGGGTCTTCACCAGCGGCGGCACCCAGTCGAACCTCCAGGCGCTGCTGCTGGCGCGCGAGGAGGCGTACCGCACGGTGGTGGGCGGCACCGGCGGCCGGCCGGACCGGCCACAGGTGCTGTCCCGGCTTCGCGTCATCACCTCCGCAGCAGGGCACTTCAGCGTGCAGAAGGCCGCCAAGCTGCTCGGCCTGGCCGCCGACGCGGTGCTCACCGTGCCCACCGACGCGAACCGCCGGATGAGCACCGACGAACTGGCCCGCGCGATCGACAGCTGTCACCGCGACGGTCAGGTGGTGATGGCCGTCGTCGCCACCGCCGGCACCACCGACTTCGGCACCGTCGACCCGCTGCCGGAGATCGCCGACATCTGCGCCGCCGCGGGCGTCTGGCTGCACGTCGACGCCGCGTACGGCTGCGGTCTGCTGGTCTCCCCCACCCGCCGGCACCTGCTCGACGGCATCGAACGGGCCGCGTCGGTGACTGTGGACTACCACAAGTCGTTCTTCCAGCCGGTCAGCTCCAGCGCGCTGCTGGTCCGCGACGGCCGGACGCTGCGCCACGCCACCTGGCACGCCGACTACCTCAACCCGGCCCGCGCGGTCGAGCAGGGCATCCCGAACCAGGTCGACAAGAGCATCCAGACCACCCGCCGGTTCGACGCCTGCAAGCTCTGGCTGACCCTACGGATCATGGGGCCGGACGCGATCGGCGCGCTCTTCGACCAGGTCGTCGATCTCGCGGCGCAGGCGTGGCGGCGGCTCGACGCCGACCCGCGCTTCGAGGTGGCCGCGCCGTCGCAGCTGAGCACAGTGGTCTTCCGGTACCGGCCCGCCGGCCTCGCCGCCGACCTGGTCGACGAGGCCAACCTGTACGCCCGCGAGGCGCTCGCCGCCTCCGGCGCGGCACTGGTCGCCGGCACCCGGGTCGACGGTGCCCACCACCTGAAGCTCACAGTGCTCAACCCGGAGACCACAGTGGACGACATCGCCCACGTGCTGGACCTCGTCGCCGACCACGCCGCCTGGTACGCCCGGACCGCCACCGCCACCGAGCTGTCCTGCCCGGTCGGCTGACCCCCGTCGAGGAGAACGAGAACCCCATGTCGACCCACGACTTCATCGCCGTCGGGCTGGGCCCCTACAACCTCGGACTGGCCTGCCTCACCGCCCCGATCGACGACCTCGACGGACTGTTCCTGGAGGCGCGGGACAGCTTCGACTGGCATCCCGGCATGCTGCTCGAATCGACCCGGCTCCAGACGCCGTTCATCGCCGACCTGGTCACGCTCGCGGACCCGACCTCGCCGTACTCGTTCCTGAGCTACCTGAAGGAGACCGGCCGGCTCTACCCGTTCTACATCCGGGAGAGCTTCTTCCCGCTGCGCGCCGAGTACAACGACTACTGCCGTTGGGCCGCCGCCAAGCTGCCGAACCTGCGCTTCCGGCACGCCGTCACCGCCGTCGAGTACGACGAGGCCGACGACAGGTACGTGGTGCACGCCGACACGCCGGACGGGCCGGTCACGCACCGGGCCCGGCACCTCGTGCTCGGCACCGGCACACCGCCGTACCTGCCGCCGGCCTGCACCGGGCTCGGCGGTGACATGATCCACAACTCGCGCTACCTGGAACACCGGGAGGCGCTGCGGGCCAAGGACAGCATCACGATCGTCGGCAGCGGCCAGAGCGCCGCCGAGATCTACCACGACCTGCTCGGTGACATCGACACGTACGGCTACCAGCTCACCTGGGTGACCCGCTCGCCCCGGTTCTTCCCGCTGGAGTACACAAAGCTCACGCTGGAGATGACCTCACCGGACTACGTGGACTACTTCCACGCACTGCCCGAGCCGACCCGCTACGCGCTGGAGGCCGCGCAGAAGCCGCTGTTCAAGGGCATCAACGCCGACCTGATCAACGACATCTACGACCTGCTGTACGCCAAGAGCCTGCCCGGGCCGGTGCCCACCCGCCTGCTCACCAACACCGAACTGGTCGAGGCGGCGTACACCGACGGTCGCTACCGGCTCGGGCTGCGCCACACCGAGCAGAACCGCGCGTTCACGCTGGACACGCAGGGGCTGGTGCTGGCCACCGGCTACCACTACCGGGTGCCGGAGTTCCTCGCGCCGGTACGCGACCGGCTGCGCTTCGACGCGCACGGCCGCTTCGACGTGGCCCGCAACTACAGCGTCGACCACACCGGCCGCGGCGTGTTCCTCCAGAACGGCGGCACCCACACGCACAGCATCACCTCGCCCGACCTCGGCATGGGCCCGTACCGCAACTCGTGGCTGATCCGGGAGATGACCGGCCGGGAGCACTACCCGGTGGAGAAGACCATCGCGTTCCAGGAGTTCGGAGTACCGGCATGAGCGAGCGCACCGAGCGAAGCGAGGGCCGCGAGCGCATGCCCAAACAGCCCGGCATGACCAGCTTCACCCGCATCGACGACGCGCTGGGCGAGTTCACGCTGCGCCCGCTGGACCCGGACGCCGACGCCGCGCTGCTGCACCGCTGGGTGACCCATCCCAAGTCCGCGTTCTGGCTGATGCAGGACGCCGACGTTGACGCGGTCGCCGAGGAGTACCGGCGCATCGCCGACCACCCGCACCACGACGCGTACCTGGGGTCGTGGCGCGGCAGCCCGGCGTTCCTGGCCGAACGGTACGACCCGGCGCACGTCGAGCTGGCCGGCCTGTACGACCCGGAGCCCGGCGACGTGGGCATGCACTTCCTCTGCGCACCCGCCGACACGCCGGTGCACGGCTTCACCCGTGCCGTCATCACCACCGTGATGGCCTGGCTGTTCGCCGACCCGGCGACCCGCCGGGTGGTGGTGGAACCGGACGTGCGCAACACCGCCGTGCACGCACTCAACGCGGCAGTCGGCTTCACCGTCGTCGGCCCGATCCGCAAGCCCGAGAAGGAGGCGCTGCTCAGCTTCTGCACCCGGGACCAGTTCCGGGCCGCCACCGGCGCGCCCACAGGCGAGAAAGGGGCACCGGCGTGAACGCCAGCGCATCCGTGGACCACCTGACCCCCGAGGCGTGGGCGACGGCAAACCGGCTGCTGGTGCGCAAGGCGCTCGCCGAGTTCGCCCACGAGCGCCTGATCACCCCCGAGCCCGACGGCCCGGGACGGTGGCTGGTCCGCAGCGACGACGGCGCCGTCGAGTACCGGTTCGCGGCGCAGCGGCTGGCGCTGGACCACTGGGAGGTCGACGCGGACAGCATCGTGCGCCGCCGCGACGGCGCTGACCTGCCGCCCGACGCCGTGGACCTCTGCGTGGAGCTGCGCGGCGCACTCGGCCTCACCGACGCGATCCTGCCGGTCTACCTGGAGGAGATCACCTCCACGCTCGCCGGGACCGCGTACAAGCTGGCCAAGCCCGCAGTGAGCGCCGCCGAGCTGGCCGCCGCCGGGTTCCAGGCGATCGAGACCGGCATGACCGAGGGACACCCCTGCTTCGTGGCGAACAACGGCCGCATCGGCTTCGGCGTGCACGAGTACCACGCGTACGCCCCGGAGGCCGCCGCGCCGGTACGGCTGCTCTGGCTCGCCGCGCACCGCGACCACACCACGTTCACCTGCGCCGGCGACCTGGACTACGACACGCTGATGCGGGCCGAGCTGGGCGAGCAGACGCTGGCCGGGTTCACCGCCACGCTCACCGGGCTGGGCCTGGACCCGGCCGACTATCTGTTCGTCCCGGTGCACCCGTGGCAGTGGTGGAACAAGCTCGCCGTCACGTTCGCCGGTGAGGTGGCCCGGCGCCGGCTGGTCTGCCTCGGCGAGGGGCCGGACGAATACCTCGCGCAGCAGTCCATCCGGACCTTCTTCAACGTCAGCGACCCGGCGAAGCACTACGTCAAGACCGCGCTGTCGGTGCTGAACATGGGCTTCATGCGTGGCCTGTCCGCCGCGTACATGGAGGCGACGCCGGCCATCAACGACTGGCTGGCCGGGCTGATCGAGGGCGACCCGGTGCTCAGGCGCACCCGACTGTCGATCATCCGGGAGCGGGCCGCGATCGGCTACCGCCACCGGCAGTACGAGGCGGCGACCGACAGGTACTCCCCGTACCGGAAGATGCTGGCGGCGCTGTGGCGGGAGAGCCCGGTACCCGGGCTGGAACCCGGGCGGCGGCTGGCCACCATGGCCTCGCTGCTGCACCTGGACTCCGACGGGCGGTCGCTGGCCGCGGCGCTGATCGACGAGTCGGGGCTGGCGCCGGCCGACTGGCTGCGCCGCTACCTGGACGCCTACCTGGTGCCGCTGCTGCACAGCCTGTACGCCTACGACCTGGCGTTCATGCCGCACGGCGAGAACGTCATCCTGGTGCTGCGCGACGGCGTGGTCGAGCGGGCCGTGTTCAAGGACATCGCCGAGGAGATCGTGGTGATGGACCCGGACGCGGACCTGCCCGAGCGGGTGGGACGGATCCGGGCCGCCGTGCCCGAGGGCGAGAAGATCCTGTCCATCTTCACCGACGTCTTCGACTGCTTCCTGCGGCACCTCAGCGCCACCCTGCACACCCGCGGCGTGCTCGACCAGGACGAGTTCTGGCGCACCGTCGCCGCGTGCGCCACCGACTACGCCGCCACGGTGCCGCACCTGGCCGACCGGATGCGCCGGCACGACCTGTTCGCGCCGGAGTTCACGCTGTCCTGCCTCAACCGGCTCCAGCTGCGCAACAACCAGCAGATGGTGGACCTGTCCGACCCGTCGGCCGCGTTGCAGTTCGCCGGCACGCTGGTCAACCCGCTCGCCCCGTACGCGCCGCGCGCATGACGAAGCGGGCCGGCGCACCATGCGCCGGCCCGCTTCGCACAGCGGTGGAGACGATCAGTTCTCCGCGCGACCGGCCCGCCAGTAGCCCATGAACGCCACCGCGCGCCGGTCCATGCCCCGCTCGGTGACCAGGTGCCGCCGCAGGCCGCGGATCACCGCCGCCTCCCCGGCCAGCCAGGCGTAGAGCGCCGCCCCGTCGGGCCGCTCCGGCACCTCCCAGAGGATGTCCCGGTCCACGTCCACCTCGGCCAGCGGCGCGGCGCCCGCCGCGACCGGCACCGGCACCAGCCGGCCGGCCAGGCTCGTCACGGCCGGGGTGAGCCGGCTGCCGTGCGGGGCGCCGTCGCGGGGCAGCCAGGTCACCGTGACGCCGGCCGGGGCCGCGCAGGGCAACTCGTCACCGGTCTCCGGCACCTCCACCAGCGCGTGCCCGCGCGCCTCGGCGGGCAGCCGCTCCAGGATCGCGCAGATCGCCGGCGCGGCGGTCTCGTCGCCGGCGAGCAGCAGCGTCGCGCCGGCCGGCGGCTGGAACTCGACGCCGCCGTGCGGCCCGTCCCAGCCGGCATCCGGGCCGACCACGGCGATCCGGTCGCCGAGGCGGGCCCGCCGGGCCCACCGGGTGGCCGGGCCGCCGTCGCCGTGCAGCGCCATGTCCACGTCCACCTCGTATGCCTCCGGCCGCACCGCCCGCACCGTGTAGGTGCGGATCGGACTACGCAGCCCGTCCGGCAGCTCACGCCACCGCGGGAACCAGTCCGGCCCGTCGGGCAGTTCCCCCGGCGCCCCGTCGACCGGCGGCAGGGCCAGCTTGATCCGCTGGTCGTACCCGTTGTCGGCGAACCGGTCCAGGTCCGGGCCGGTGAGCGTCACCCGCAGGAACGACGGGCCGAGCCGCCGCAGCGCGCGGACCTCGACGGTGAAGACTCGCCAGGGCGCGACGGCCAAGGTGCTGGTCATGCGTCATTCCTCTCACGTGCGGGGGGTGGTTCGTCGGCGAACGGGTCAACGGGCGGCCGCCGCGGCGCGGGAGCGCCACAACAGCCAGACGAAGTACGGGGTGCCGATCATGGCGGTGACCAGACCGGCGGGGACCTGGGCGGGGGCGATGACGCTGCGGCCGAGCGTGTCGGCGAGGCTGACCAGGGTGGCGCCGAGCAGCACCGCGACCGGCAGGACGCGGGTGTGCCGCCCGCCGACGAGCGCCCGGGCCGCGTGCGGCGCGACCAGGCCGACGAAGCCGATCACGCCGACCGCCGACACGGCGGTGGCGGTGAGCAGTGCCGCCAGGCCGAGCGCGACCAGCCGGGCGCGTTCCAGCCGGACGCCGAGCACCCGGGGCGTGTCGTCGTCGAGCGCGAGCAGGTCCAGCTCGCGGCGCACCGCGGCGACCACCGGCAGCGCGATCAGCAGCGCGATCGCCACCGGCAGCACCTGCGGCGCGGTACGCCCGTAGGTGGAGCCGGACAGCCAGGTCAGCGCCTTGCCGGTGTTCCACGGGTCGGAGGACACCACGATGAACGTGATGATCGCCGTGCCGCCCTGCCAGACCGCGAACCCGATCAGCACCAGCCGGTCGGAGTTGAGCCCCCGCCGCCGGGCCAGGCCGTAGACCAGTGCGAACGCGACGACCGCGCCGAGTCCGGCGGCGCCGGACAGGGCAAGCACGCCGGCCATCGGCGCGAACGTCAGCAGCGACACCGCCCCGATGCCGGCGCCACCGGTGATGCCGAGGATGCCCGGTTCGGCCAGCGGGTTGCGGCACACCGCCTGCACCGTGGTGCCGGCCAGGGCCAGCGCCGCGCCGGCCAGCAGCGCTGCGGCGACGCGCGGCCAGCGGGCGTCCAGCACGAAGGTGTACGCCGGTCCGGTGCGGCCCTGCACCCAGTTGACGATGTCGCCGACCAGCACCCAGGTGTCGCCGGCGAGCATGCCGAGCACCAGCGCGGCGGTGACGACGACCGCGCAGACCGCGACGACGACGGCGACGAAGCCGCGGGAGCGGACGGCAGCGTGGCCGCCCGGCGCCTGCCGGGTCGGTCCGGCGTCGCGGTGGCGGCGGGCCAGCCAGACCAGCAGCACCGCGCCGAAGAGCGTGGTCACCACGCCGGTCGGCACGTCGACCCCGGCCTGCCCGCCGAGCACGGCGCGCAGCAGCACGTCGGAGCCGAGGACGATGACCACGCCGACGATGCCGGACAGCGGCATCAGGACGCGGTGCCGATGCACCTCGGGCACCCACCGGCCGAGCAGCCGGACGATCACCGGCGCGCCGAGGCCGACGAAGCCGATCGGGCCGGCCAGGGTGACCGCCGCGGCGGAGAGCAGCACCGCCAGCAGCACGACAGTCAGCCGGGTACGGCGCACGTTGAGCCCGAGCACGGTGGCGGTGTCGTCGCCGAGGGCGAGCAGGTCCAGCCGGTGCCCGAGGGCCACGAGCACCAGCGCGGCGACAGCGATCACGGGGGCGAGCTGGGTGAACGCCACCAGGTCGCCCTGCACGAGCGAGCCGTTGCCCCAGGCGAACAGGCCGATGGTGGCCTGCTCGAACAGCAGCATGAGCAGCATGGTCAGCGAGGAGAGCGCCATCGCGGTGGCCGAGCCGGCGAGGATGAGCCGGGTGGTGGCGGCCTGACCGCCGGCCGAGAGCAGCATGACCAGGGAGGCGGCGGCGAGGCCGCCGCAGAACGCCAGCCCGCCCGCGGGCAGCGCGGGCAGCGCGATCCCGAACGCGGCGGTGGAGACGATCGCCAGGTGCGCGCCCGCGTTGACGGCGAGCGTGTCCGGCGAGGCGAGCGGATTGCGGGTGGTCGACTGCAGCGCCGCGCCGGCGAAGCCGAGCGCGACGCCCACGGCCAGGCCGGTGAGCAGCCGGGGCAGGCGGGAGGCGACGAGCACCCGGGCGGTCTCGTCGTCGCCGCCGGTGAGCAGCCGGAGCAGGTCCAGCGCCCCCACCGAGGAGGTGCCCTGGGTGAGGTGCACCGCGGTGATCGCGACGAGCAGCGCGGCGGCGAGGGCGAACGCGCCGGCGACCCGGCTGCGCCGGGCGGGCGGCGGCCCGACCGGGGCCGGCCGGGTGGCCGGCCCCGGCGGGGCGGGGGCGGTCATCGCGCTCAAGCCGTGTAGACCTTGACCAGCTCGTCGATGTACTGCTTGGCGGACAGCGTGCCGCCGAAGGTCCAGATGCCGTTGGGCATCTTGTGCAGCTTGTTCTGCTGAACGAACGGCAGGGAACGCCAGATCGCGTTGCCGGCGAGGCCGTCGGCGAACACGTCGGTGCCGTCCGAGGCGTTGTAGAAGAAGTGCACGTCCTGCCCCTTGAGGACGGTCATGCCCTCGACGTCGGTCTGGCCCAGGCCCCACATCTCGTCGGTCTTGCCGGTCCAGGCGTTCTTGAGGCCGAGCTGGATGCCGAGCTGGGAGACGAGCGCGCCCTCGCCGAACATCCGGATCGAGACGGTGCTGCCCTCCTTCCAGCCGTCGGCGATCGCGAACTGCTTGCCGGCCGCACCGGCGTCGGCGATCTTCTTCTTGCCGTCGGCGAGCGCGGCGTCGAAGTCGGCGAGCAGCTTGTCCGCCTGCGCGGTGCGCCCGGTCGCGGTGGCGATCATCTTCAGGTCCGCGCGCATCCGGCCGATGTTGTCGGAGGCGTCGCTGCCCTTGGTGACCAGCACGGGGACGTACTTCTCGAGCTGGGTGACGACGGCGGAGCCGCGCTCGGCCTCCATCACCACGAGGTCCGGCTGGAGGGCGACGATGGAGTCGACGCTCGGCTCGCCCCGGGTGCCGACGTCCTTGACGCTCGCGTCGAGCGGGGCGGCGGTCACCCAGGTGGCGTACCCCTTGGGGTCGGCCACGCCGACCGGCATCACGCCGAGGCCGACGAGCATCTCCACCTCGCCCCACTCCAGGCCGACGACCTTGCTGGCGGGGCTCTTGAGCGTGATGGTCTTGCCCCGGCTGTCGGTGACGGTGACCGGGCCGGTGGACGCGGCGTCGGAGGGGGACGGTGCGGCGGCGGGCTCCTCGGTGGTGCCGCAGCCGGCGATCAGCAGCGCGCTCGCCGCGGCGGCGACGAGCAGGGTCATTCGGGTACGCAGCATCGGGTTTCTCTTCTGTGTGCAGGAGTCGGTCAGGCGGAGACGCGGGTCGTGTGCCGGCCGACGGGACGTGTGGAGAGCAGATTGGTGACCGGGTCGACGCTCACCTCGACGCGGATGCCGTACGCCTCGGTGAGCGCCGCCTCGGTGAACACCTCGTGCGGGGTGCCGGTACCGCGTACCCGGCCCTCGTGCAGGAGCACGACCTGGTCGGCGACGGCGGCCGCCTGGTTGAGGTCGTGCAGCACCACACCGACGGCGACGCCGGCGGTGTCGGCGAGGTCGCGCATCAGGTCGAGGATCTCCACCTGGTAGCGCAGGTCCAGGAACGTGGTCGGCTCGTCCAGCAGCAGGATCGCGGTGTCCTGGGCCAGGCAGGTGGCCAGCCAGACCCGTTGCAGTTCGCCGCCGGAGAGTTCGTCGACCGGCCGTCCGGCCATGCCGTCGACGCCTGTCACCCGCATGGCGCGGTCGATCGCGGCCGGTCCGTCGAGGTCGTTCGCGCGCCACCGCTGCCGGTACGGGTGCCGGCCGTACCCGACCACGTCCCGCACCGTCACCCCGCTGGGGGTGGGCCTGCTCTGCGCGAGCAGCGTGACCCGGCGGGCGAAGTCCCGGGCGGACAGCGTCCGGGCCGGTGTGCCGTCGGCGAGCACGATCTCGCCGTGCTCCAGTGGGTGCAGGCGGGCAAGTCCGCGCAGCAGCGTCGACTTGCCGCTGCCGTTGGGGCCGACCAGCGCGGTCACCGCCGCGGGCCGCAGCGTGATGGCGGCGTCGTGCACCACCGTCTTGCCGTGGTAGCCCAGCCGCAGCTCACTGCCGCGCAGGCCGTCGGCCCGCATCGTTCCGCTCGTCACGCAGGTTAGGCTAACCTAAGACTCGATCATCCTGTCAAGCCGGTCCTTCGGTCCGATCTCCCTCCCCCGTCCCACCCCCCACCCCACCCTCCCCAGCCCGCCCCTCCCCGGTCGATCATGAGGTTGACGGCGATGTCGATCTCCGATCCGGCCGCCAACCTCATGATCAACCCGGTGGGGTGCCGGGGTCAGAGCGAGACCGGGCGGCCGCCGAGGGTCACCGTCAGGCGGCCGTCGCCGGCGAAGGACCAGGCCAGGGCACCGGAGTACGTGGCGCAGCGGGAACCGTTGGAGCCGGACCAGAACTGGTTCGAGCCGTCCACGTTGCCGACCGTCTTGTCGTTGGAGCCGCTGCCGGCGAAGCGGCAGGACGTGTTGCTCCGGAACACCGAGGTACCGGCGTCGAACGAGAAGTTGCGTTCGGTGTTGTCGATGCTCAGGTTGTTCGAGATCGTCATCGTGCCCGGGTTCCGGTTGTACGTGAACCCGTGCTTGCCGTTGCGGTAGGCGATGGTGCGCCGGACGGTGTGGTTGACGGCGATGTCCTCACCGCCGAGCTTGAAGCCGTTGCGGTCGCCGTTGCCGTTCTGCGTGCCGTTGCTCAGCGTGCCGTTGCTGTACGCGAGCGAGTCCTCGATGGTCACCGTGCCGATCGCGCCGGTGTCGGACTTGGTGTAGAGGTCCCACCCGTCGTCGATGTTGTGGTGCGACACCGCGTACCGGAAGACGTTGCCGCCGCCGACGGTGAGCTTGGCCGCGAAGCCGTCGGCGTCCTCGCCGTCGGAGTCGGCGTTGTCGTGCGACTCCACGCTGACCATGAGGTTGTTCGCCGGCCACTGGTCGCGGGGCGTGCTGGAGGCGATCCGGGACAGTTGCAGCCCGGTGTCGCGGTTGAAGCGGGTCACCGTCCGCTCGATGATGTTGTTGCTGCCGCCGACGAAGATGCCGTTGTCACCGGCCCGCTCCACCACGAGCCCGCGCACGTGCCAGTATGAGGCGTTCAGCGCCAGTCCCCGGTTGGCCGGATCCTCGCTCATCGCGGAGAAGTTCAGGATCGGCGTCTCGCCCGGATAGGCGTACAGGTTCTTGCGGGCGCTCGACGTGCCGTTGTTGCCGGCGGCGACGGTGACCGTCTGCGACAGGTTGTACGTGCCGCCGCGCAGGTAGATCGTGCCCCCGGCGCCGACGCGGGTGATCGCCGCGGCGATCGTGGTGGGGCTGGCCTGGGTGCCGGCCGCCCCGGCGGTGCCGTTCGGCGCGGCGTAGATCGCGCCACCGGCCGGTGGCGGCGTGGTCGGTGGCGGGGTGCTCGGGGGCGGGCTGCTCGGCGGGGCGCTGGTCGGTGGCGTGCCGGTGGTGGGCGTGACGCCGCCGGTGCAGGTGACACCGTTGACGGCGAACGAGGTCGGGACCGGGTTGCTGCTGTTGTTCCAGGTGCCGTTGAAGCCGAACGACGTGCTCGCGTTGGTGCCCAGGCTGCCGTTGTAGCTGACGTTTGCGGCCCGCACCGAGGCGCCGCTGGCGGTGATCTCGGCGCCCCAGGCCTGGGCGACGGTCTGACCGGCGGCGAAGGTCCAGGTGACGGCCCAGCCGTTGAGCGGGTCGCCGAGGTTCGTCAGGTTGACGTTGGCGGTGAAGCCGCCGCCCCACTGCGCGGTGACGGCGTAGTCGACGCGGCAGCCGGCGGCCGCCTGGGCGGCGGTCGCGCCGACGGCCAGGCCGGACGCGGCGAGCGCGGCCGTCGCCGCGGCGGACGTCCACAACACCGTACGGCGGTGTCGGTTGATCATGCTGGTCTCCTGCGGGTGGTGGTGCCGTGCCCACGCCGGCACCGATGCCCGGTCGGTGTCGGGGGCGGGCCTTGATACCCGGACGGCCGTGCCACGAACGCTCACGCTCCCGCGCAGTAAGCGCTTTCAGCGCAGCCTAACGACGGACATCGATGTGGTCAAACCTCGGCCCGCACTGAACGATCCCGCCGCGCCGTCCGTATCCACTGCCGACCGGAACATCGGCCGGAACCGCGATGCCGGAGCGGGCACGAGCACGATTCCTCCAGTCGTCACTTCGCACCGTGGAGACGGGGCGGCACCCGCCGCGCCGGCCCTCCCGGTCAACCAGAGGAGAGGTGCATGGCCAGGGGTACGCGCAAGACCGCGGTCCTGAAGCTCGGCGGGGTGGGTGCCCTCGCGGCGCTGTTGTTGGCCGGTGGACTGCAACTGGCGTCGGCGGGCGAGAACAACCGCCCGGCCACCACTGCCGCCGCGCAGACCGTGAACTGCCCGACCGTACGCGACAAGCTGCCCGCCGTCCCCGCGGCGGCGTCGGCCCAGGTGGAACGGGAACTGGCAAACCTGGACCAGGAGATCGCCCGGCAGAACGAGCGGCTGGCCCGGCAGGCGGTACGCCCCGAGGGCGGACCGGCGTTCATCGACAACGCCATCCTCGGCCCGCTGCGCAGCAAGCGCGTCGCAGTGCTCGACCGCATCGAGATCGCCTTCAACCGGATCGGCGCGCAGCGGCCGGACCTGGACGCGCTGGCGGCCTGCTCGCTCAACGCCCCGGGCGTGCCGAGCGCCGTCAACGGCGGCACCGGCCAGAACGGTGCCGGCCAGAACGGTGCCGGCCAGAACGGCAACGGCAACGCCGGCGGGCAGAACGGCAACGGTCAGAACGGCAACGCGGGCGGCCAGAACGGCAACGCCGGCGGCGCGGCGCGGACCGTGAACTGCCCCCGGGTGGCGCTGCCCGCCGTCCCGGCGGCGGCCGCCGGCCAGGTGCAGGCCGAACTGGCCACGCTGGACAAGCAGATCGCCGAGGCCGACGCCCGCCTGGCCCGCCTCGCGGTACGCCCAGAGGGCGGACCGGCGTTCATCGACAACGCCATCCTCGGCCCGCTGCGCAGCAAGCGCGTGGCGGCGCTCGACCGCATCGAGATCGCGTTCAACCGGGTCGGCGCGCAGCGCCCGAACCTGGACGGGTTCGCCACCTGCGGCCTGAACTGACAGGGACCGGTCGCGGCCCGGCGGTGCGCATCCGCCGGGCCGCGACAGTGGTCACAACGGCCCGAACACGTCGCCCGGGTCGGCGTCCAGCGAGAGCGTCTCCAGCACCGTGAGCAGCTGCCGCTCCTCGTACCGGAAGTGCGACTCCATGATCGCCGCCACGCCCTCCAGGTGCCGGGCCAGCTCGTCGGGCGGGGCGTCGCGGGCCACCGCCGCGCTCAGCCCGGCCAGCAGGTACCCGATCATCGAGTGGTCCTGCCGCAGCCGGTCCAGCGTGCCGCGCAGGTCCGGATGCCGCGCCGCGATCGCCGGGAAGAGGCTGTGGTCCTCGCCCTCGTGATGCGCGGTCAGCGCCGCGCAGAACCCGTGGCAGAACAACAGCAGCTCACGTGTCGCCGGGCGGGCCGGCGCACCGTCGGCGAGCGCCCGCCGGGTCACCGCCAGCGCCTCGCGCAGCCGCTCGTGGACGGCGCGCATCTCCCGGCTCCAGGCCACCAGCCTGGTCTGTTCGCCCTCAGCCACGTGGCGAGGGCGAAGGGACGACGAGTGTCATCGTCGTGCTCCCTTCGATCCGGCGCCTCCATGCCTGACACGGTCTGCCACCGGCACGCGACGCTGGGCGGAGCCTAACCGGCGGCATCGGCGCCATCAAGTAGTGCCAGCGCTACCCCGGCTCGGTAGCAGGCGGGATGGAGCGCGGAACCGATTCTGGCGAGGCTTGATCCCGTACCCGTTCACCTCCGTCGAGGAGTTCCCATGACCCGCCGTACCTTCCCGGTCGCCGTCGGCGCCGCGGCCCTGCTCACCGTCACCGCGCTGGGTGTGCCCGCCGCGTCCGCCACGACCACCGACGCCCGGCGTCCCGCCGGCGACACCGTCCAGCAGCGACTGGACGGCCTGGTCTCCGAGCACGGCTTCCCCGGGGCGCTGGCCTCCGTACGCCGCGACGGCCGGGTACGCGACTACACCGCGGGCGTGGGTGACCTGCGCACCGGCGCCGGGATTCCCCGCGACGCCCGGGTGCGGATCGGCAGCAACACCAAGACGTTCACCGCCGTGGTCGTCCTCCAGCTCGTCGGCGAGGGCCGCGTCGACCTGGACGCCACCGTCGAGCGCTACCTGCCCGGGATGGTGCGCGCCAACGGCAACGACGGGCGGCGGATCACCGTACGCCAGCTGCTGCAGCAGACCAGCGGCCTGCCCGACTACGACGAGGTCGTGTTCAGCGAGGCGCAGGACCTGGTGGACCGGCGCAGCGACTACTTCGATCCGCGCCGGCTGCTGGACGAGGCGCTCACCCAGGACCGGCGCTTCCCGCCGGGTCAGAAGTGGGAGTACAGCAACACCAACTTCGTGCTGGCCGGGCTGATCATCGAGCGGGTCACCAAACGTCCGGTGGGTGAGGAGATCACCCGGCGGATCATCGAGCCGCTGCGGCTGCGCGACACGTACTGGCCGCAGACCGGCGAGCAGGACCTGCCCGGCCGGCTGCCGCGCGGATACGTGGCGGTGGAACCGGGCGCGCCGTGGGTCGACGTGACCCGGATGGACCCGTCGCTGGGCTGGGCCGCGGGCCAGCTCGTCTCGACCCCGTCGGACCTGCGCACGTTCTTCGAGGCGCTGCTGGCGGGCAAGCTGCTCGAGCCGGCCCAGCAGGCGGCGCTGATGCGCACGGTGCCGGCGCCCGATTTCGAGCCCACCGGCGTCTGGGAGTACGGCCTGGGCATCGCCCGGCACGAACTGCCCTGCGGCGGTCACGCCTGGGGACACGGCGGCGACATCCAGGGCTTCCAGACCCGCAACCTGTCCACCACCGACGGGCGCAGCGCGGTGGTCGCGGTGACCGGGCTGCCGACGAGCATGGAGATGCTGGAGGCGGTCACCAGCACCGTCGACGCGGCCCTGTGCGGCACCGGCCGCTGATCCCCGGTTCACCGCACGCGCGCCGCCTCACGCGAGGCGGCGCGCGTGCGTACGTCTACCGCCGGCCGTCGAGGTAGCGCAGCACGGCGGTGACCCGGCGGTCGGCGCGGTCGTCCGGCGGCAGGCTCAGCTTCGCGAAGATGCTGCGGATGTGCTTGTGCACCGCGCCGTCGGTGACGAACAGCCGTTCCGCGATCGCGCCGTTGCCCAGCCCTTCGGCCATCAGCGCCAGCACCTCGTGCTCACGCGGCGACAGCTCGGCCAGCGCGGTGTCCGGCCGCCGGTTGCGGGCGAGCAGCTGGCCGACCACCTCGGGGTCGATCACGCTGCCGCCGTCCGCGACGCGGTGCAGCGCGGCGAGGAACTCCTCGACCCGGCCCACCCGCTCCTTGAGCAGGTAGCCGAGCCCGGAGGCGCCGACCGAGAACAGCTCGGTGGCGAACGCCTGCTCGACGTACGCGGACAGGACCAGCACCGCGAGGCCCGGTCGGCGGCGGCGGGCCTCGACCGCGGCGACGATGCCCTCGTCGGTGTGGGTGGGCGGCATCCGCACGTCGACGATCGCCACGTCCGGCCGGTGCTCGTCCACAGCGGCCAGGAACTCCCCCGGTGTGCCGGCGGTGGCCACCACGTCCAGGTCCTCGGCGCGCAGCAGCAGCGCCAGCCCTTCGCGCAGCAGCGCGTCGTCCTCGGCGATCACGATCCGCATGGCAGCTCCACGTGCATCCTCGTCGGTCCTCCCGGTGGACTCGTCAACGTCATCCGCCCGTCGTACGCCTCGACCCGGCGGCGGATGCCGGTCAGCCCGGAGCCGCGCGTCTCGTCGGCGTCCCCGCGCCCGTCGTCGGTGACCGTCACGAGCAGCCGGTCCCCCTCCCGGCGCACGGAGACGTCCACCGCGCTCGCGCCGCTGTGCCGGACCACGTTCGTCAGCGCCTCGGCCACCACGAAGTACGCGGTGGCCTCGACCGACGCCGCGCAGCGCACGTCGACGTCCACCGACAGGCGGCACGGCACCGCGCACTCCGCGGCGAGTCCGTCGAGCGCCCCGGCCAGGCCCCGGTCGTCGAGCACCGGCGGCAGGATGCCGCGCACCACCGTACGCAGCTCGCCGAGCGCCTGCTCGGCCGCGTTCTGCGCGCGTTCCAGGATCTCGTCGGCGCGGTCCGGGTCGCGGCGTACCGCCCGCCGCGCGGCGCCGAGCAGCACGTTCACCGCGACCAGCCGGTTCTGCGTGCCGTCGTGCAGCGAGCGTTCGATCCGGCGCAGCTCCACCGCGTGCGCGTCGAGCGCGGCGGCCCGGGTGGCGGTGAGTTCGGCGACCCGCAACGACAGGTCGAACCCGGGCGGCGGGGGCAGCAGCCGGCGGCCCGGCCGGGCCTGGATCCGCGCGAGTGCCGGGCCGGTCGTGACCGCGAGGAACAGCCAGCCGACCCCGAGCACGGCGACCGCCAGCGCGTCGCCGAGCCCGTCGATGTGCCACCAGCCGAGGCCGGGCGCGCCGGCCTCCGGCGGCACCAGCCGGTACCAGAGCGGGAACGTCATGTCCTGCACGGCGTAGATCGGCAGTGCGAGCGCGATCAGCCCGGCGCCGAAGCCGAGCGTTCCGTGGACGGCCACCCAGCGCAGTTCCCGCCGGACGACCGGGTCGCGCAGTGCCTGGCGCACCCCGGCCGGCACCGGGCCGGGCGCCGGGATCGGCGGCCCCCACCGGGACAGCCGGGCGCGTTCCCGGTCGGCCACCGACCGCATGGCCTGGAGCAGCCCGGGTACGAGCAGCAGCCCGACCCCGCCGACGCACGCCGCCGCCACCACGACCGTCCCGAGCAGCAGGCCGAGCGCCAGCACAGCGGTGCCCAGCCCGCTGACGAGGTGCTCCAGCGCGGTCACCGCGGCACGGAACCGCCCGCGTACGTACTCCATCCCCGGCCCACCCCCGGCCGTCACGATAGGTCACCGCCGTCGCCGTGCGTCAGGGCCGGGGGCGGAAAGTACAGCCTGCTGTACCACGGTTGTCGTGCTGGCGGGATCGTTGCCGGCCGGCCGCGCGCCTAACGTTCAGGTGCAAGGACATCACCCGAGGAGGCAGCCGTGAACGACCTGGACCGTACCGCCGAGACCACCGCCGCGACGACGCCCGTCACCCGGATGCGCCCGCTGCTCTGGCTGGTGCTCGTCGTCGGCGTGGTGGCGAACGTGACGCTGTCGAACGTCCTGGAAAACCCGTGGGCCGGTTCGGCCTTCGGCGTGCTGGCGCTGGCGTCCGGCGTGGCCCTTGCCATGAACCACTACCGCAACCGCTGACCCGCGTCGGGGCGGGCCGGGACGACCGTCGGCCCGCCCTGCGGCGTTCGCCCGCGCGACCCCGTCCGCGGCTGGTACGACTGGTGTCGTCGACGGCGCGTACGGAAGGGACCGGATGGCGAGTGAGCCGCGTGGGCACCTGCTGCGGCCCCGCGAGGCCTCCCGCCGGGCGTCGTTCCTGGAACTCTTCTTCGACCTGGCCTTCATCCTCGCGTTGAACCGGGTGTCCCTGGTGCTGGAGGAGGATCTGAGCCTCGGCGGGGCGTACCGGGCCGCACTGCTGCTGGTGCCGATCTGGTGGGTGTGGTTCGTGACCGCCTGGTCGACGGACTGGTTCGACCCGCGTTCCCCGCCGATCGTCACGCTGCTGATCTGGGTCATGTTCGGCGGCCTGCTGATGGCGGCGGCGGCGCCCACCGCGTACACCGGGCACGCGCTCGTGTTCGCCGGCGCGTACGTAGCGATCCACCTGGGCCGGCCGTTGATCCTGCTGCCGGCGCTGCGCGGACATCCGCTGCGGGTGCGCAGCCTGCGGGTGGCGATCTGGTTCGGTGTGTCAGGGGTGCTGTGGGTGACCGGCGCGCTCGCCGGGACGGCGCAGGTGGCGCTCTGGACCACGGCGATCGTCCTGGATCTCGTCCTGGCGCGGCTGCGCTGGCCGACACCGGGGCTGGGCCGGTCGAGCTGGCGCGATCTCCAGGTGGTCGGCGAGCACCTGGCCGAGCGCTACCAGCAGATCTACATCATCGCGCTGGGCGAGCTGATCCTGTCCGCCGGGATCGTGTTCAGCAACGCCGGTTTCGACGGCTACCGGACCGTGGCGTTCGCGCTGGCGTTCGTCAACGCGGTCACCGTGGGGCGGCTCTACCTGGTGCCGGGCGGGATGCGGCTCGGCGAGGCGATCGAGGCGCGCGGGCCGTCCGGGAGCCGGCTCGGCCTGCTGGCCGGTTACCTGCACCTGGTGATGGTGGCCGGGGTGGTGGCCACGGCGGTCGGCGCGCAGGTGATGATCGGGGATCCACTGTCCCGCGATCCGGCCGCGCTCGTGGTGGCGCTCAGCGGCCCGGCACTGTTCCTGATCGGCTGGATCGGGTTGGCCGCGGCCGTGCACCGCCGGGTGACCTGGTACCGGCCGGCCGGGCTGGCGGTGATCGTGGCGCTGGGCGTCCTGGCGTACGGGCTGCCGCTGCTGGCCGGCTCCGCGTTGCTGGCCGCGCTGCTGATCCTGATCGTGTACGCGGAGACCACGGCGGTGCGCCGGGAGGTTCGCAGCTGAACGCGTTAACGCCACCATTCGATTGACAGACGACTATGTGAACGCCAGGCTAGGGGAGATTGTTAGCGTTAACGCGGCCGTCATCTCCCCCGCAGAGGAGGGCCCTCCCGTGCCCCTGACCCGACGCGCGTTCACAGTCGGCGCCCTGTCCGCCGCTGCCGCCGCCACCGGCGCGCTCAGCCTGCCCCGCGGCGCGCTCGCGGCGGCGAACACCGCCTACGCGATGGCCTACTTCACCGAGACGCCGAACGGCCTCGGCGCCGACTACGGCCTGCACCTGGCCGTCAGCCGGGACGGCCTGAACTGGACCCCGCTGAACCAGAACAACCCGGTGGTCACCCCCACCGCCGGGCAGCTCGGCCTGCGCGACCCGTTCGTGCTGCGCAGGACCGACGGCACGTTCGTGGTACTGGCCACCGACCTCAAGGGCACCAACTGGGGGCTGGCCAGCCAGTACCTGCACGTGTGGGATTCGACCGACCTGACCGCGTTCACCGGTTACCGGCGCATCCGGATGCACACGCTCGACACCCACACGTGGGCGCCGACCGCGTTCTGGGACGCCGCCCGCGGCCAGTACGCCATCGTCTACTCCGCCAACAACGGCCGGGACGTGCTGTTCGTCAACTACACCAGCGACTTCCGCACCGTCAGCGCCCCGCAGGTCTACTTCAGCCCCGCCTTCGGCGTGCTCGACGGCGACGTCGTGGTCGACGGCGGCACCACGTACCTGTACTACAAGAACCTCAACGACGGCTACCTGTACGGCGCCCGCTCCACCACCGCCGCGCCGAACAGCTTCACCACGTACACCAGCGGGCTGCGGCAGGGCACCGCGATCGAGGCACCGCTGCTGCTGCGCACCAACGAGGGCAGCTGGCGGCTGTGGGGCGACTCGTTCAGCCCGGTCAACAACGACTACTACGCCTGGTCCACGACGACCATCTCGGGCAACTCGTGGACGCCGCTGAACCAGCGCGACTACACCCCGCCGCTGAACTCCAAGCACGGCTCGATGATCGGCATCAGCGACGCCGAGTACGCCGGCCTGGTCAACCGCTGGGGCACACCGAACTGGGTCCGGCTCAAGTCGTCGAACCTGCCCGACCGCTACGTCCGGCACGCCGACCGGATCGCCCGCGTCGACGCGTACCCGTTCGACCCCTACCAGGACCAGATGTGGCGGATGGTCCCCGGCCTGGCCGACGCCGCCGGCGTCTCGTTCGAGTCGGTCAACTACCCGGGCAACTACCTGCGGCACTACGACTACGCGGTCCGGCTCGACCCGAACGACGGCACCGCCACGTTCCGCGCCGACGCCACCTTCCACCGCACCGCAGGCCTGGCGGACAGCACCTGGTCGTCGTTCCGCTCGCACAACTTCCCCACCCGCTACCTACGGCACTACGACTACCGGCTGCGCATCGACCCGCTCGGCACCGGCTCGCCCGCGATCGACAGGCAGGACGCCACGTTCCGGGTCACCGCGTAACCGTCCCCCACCACCGCCGTCCCCCACCACCACCGTCCCGCCACGGAGGCCGTCCATGCCCGCTCCCCTGGTGAACCGCCGATTCCTGCTCCGCGCCACCGGCGCCACCGCCGTCGCGGCCACCGCCGGCGCCGCCGCCGGGTCCGTCACCGCAGGCGGTACGGCGCACGCCGCGCTGCCACCGGCCCGCCCCGACATCGGCGTGTCCGCGTACGCCTTCGACCCGGGTCAGGTCCGGCTGACCGCCGGCCGATGGCAGGACAACCAGAATCGTACGGTCGCCTACCTGCGCTTCGTCGACGTGAACCGGCTGCTCTACAACTTCCGGGCCAACCACCGCCTGTCCACCGGCGGCGCCGCCGCCAACGGCGGCTGGGACGCGCCGAACTTCCCGTTCCGCACCCACATGCAGGGGCACTTCCTGACCGCCTGGGCGCAGGCGTGGGCGGTGCTCGGCGACACCACCTGCCGGGACAAGGCGCTCACCACGGTGGCCGAGCTGGCCCGCTGCCAGGCCAACAACGGCGCGGCCGGGTTCAGCACCGGCTACCTGTCCGGCTTCCCGGAGTCCGACTTCACCGCGCTGGAGGCCCGGACCCTCAGCAACGGCAACGTCCCCTACTACTGCATCCACAAGACGCTCGCCGGGCTGCTGGACGTGTGGCGGCTGATCGGCAGCACCCAGGCCCGGGACGTGCTGCTGGCGCTGGCCGGCTGGGTCGACCAGCGCACCGGCCGGCTCACCTCGGCCCAGATGCAGGCCATGCTGGGCACCGAGTTCGGCGGCATGAACGCGGTGCTGACCGACCTCTACCAGCAGACCGGCGACGCGCGGTGGCTGACTGTCGCGCAGCGGTTCGACCACGCCGCCGTGTTCAACCCGCTCGCCGCGAACTCCGACCAGCTCAACGGGCTGCACGCCAACACGCAGGTGCCCAAGTGGATCGGCGCGGCCCGGGAGTACAAGGCGACAGGCGTCACCCGCTACCGGGACATCGCCGCGAACGCGTGGGCCATCACCGTCGGCGCCCACACGTACGCCATCGGCGGCAACAGCCAGGCCGAGCACTTCCGCGCGCCCAACGCGATCGCCGGCTACCTGCGCAACGACACGTGCGAGGCGTGCAACACGTACAACATGCTCAAGCTGACCCGGGAGTTGTGGCAGCTCGACCCGGACCGGGTCGCGTACGCCGACTTCTACGAGCGTGCGCTGCTCAACCACATGATCGGCCAGCAGAACCCGGCCGACGCGCACGGTCACGTCACGTACTTCACCCCGCTCAACCCGGGCGGGCGGCGCGGTGTCGGCCCGGCGTGGGGCGGCGGCACGTGGAGCACCGACTACAACTCGTTCTGGTGCTGCCAGGGCACCGGGCTGGAGACCAACACGACGCTGGCGGACGCGATCTACTTCCACAACGGCACCACGCTGACCGTCAACCTGTTCGTCCCGTCCGTTCTCACCTGGAGCCAGCGCGGCATCACCGTCACCCAGGCCACGTCGTACCCGGTCGGCGACACCACGACGCTCACCGTCACCGGCTCGGTCAGCGGCTCGTGGACGATGCGGATCCGGATCCCGGCATGGACCAGCGGGGCGAGCGTCAGCGTCAACGGCGTCGCGGCGGGTATCGCCACCGCGCCCGGCAGCTACGCCGTCCTGACCCGTGCCTGGACCTCCGGCGACACGGTCACGGTCCGGCTGCCGATGCGGGTCGCCACGGTGCCTGCCAACGACGACGCCGCGGTGCAGGCCGTCACGTACGGGCCGGTGGTGCTCTCCGGCAACTACGGCAACACCACGTTGAGCGGCCTGCCCACGCTGGATCCCGCCTCCATCACCCGTACCGGCACGGGCTCTCTCGCGTTCACCGCCCGGGCCGACGGCGCCACCGTCAACCTCGGCCCCTTCTACGACGCCCACGGGCACAACTACACGGTCTACTGGCGGGTCGGCGCGGGCGGTGGCGGCGGGGAGGCGAGCTTCCGGCTCGCCAACGCGGCGAGCGGGCTGGTGCTCGGCATCCAGAACATGTCGACCGCCGACGGCGGGCTCGCGCTGCAGTGGGGTGACACCGGCACCGCCGACCACGACTGGCAGCTTGTGGTAGACGGGTCGGCGCTGCGGCTGCGCAACGTCAACAGCGGCAAGGTGCTGGGGGTGGAGAACATGTCCACCGCCGACGGCGTTCGGATCCTCCAGTGGGCGGACAACGGCACCGCCGACCACCTGTGGACAGTGGTCGACGTCGGCGACGGCAGCCACAAGTTGCGCAACGTGCACACCGGCAAGCTGCTCGGCATCTCCGGCGGCTCGACCGCCCAGGGCGCGTTCGCCGTGCAGGACCCGGACAACGGCAGCCTCGACAACCAGTGGCGGTTCCTGCCCAACGGCGCGCGGCGGATCCAGAACCTCGGCAGCGGGCTGGTGCTCGGCGTACAGAACATGTCCACCGCCGACGGCGGGCCGGTCATCCAGTGGGGCGACACCGGCACCGCCGACCACCTCTGGACCGCGCTCGTGGACACCGGCGGCTACCTGCGGCTGCGCAACGGCAACAGCGGCAAGGTGCTCGGCGTCGAGGGTGGTTCGACCGCGGCGGACGCCCGGATCGTCCAGTGGGCCGACAACGGCACCGCCGACCACAGGTGGCGGCTGCGGCACGGCGGAGGCGGCTGGTTCCGGATCCAGTGCGCGAACGGGGGCCGGGTGCTCGGGCTCAGCGGCGGCTCCGGCGCCCAGGGGGCGCAGGCGGTCCTCGCAGACGACACCGGGGCGGCGCACCAGCGCTGGCGGTTCCTCTGATCACAGGTGACGGCGGGCGCCGATCATGGTCGCCACCAGCGCCGGGTGGTCAGTCGTCCCGCGCATGTCCACCGCGCGGCGGCAGCAGATCGTCACGCCGCCGGACGCCATGATCTGCTGCCGGGCACCGTCGTCGATCCGCCGGTAACCGACCGGCACGCACGAGCGCACGTCCGGGGTGCCGCCGGCGCGCAGGTTGAGGTCACCGCCGAGGACTGTCGGCGCGCTCCCGGTGTCGCCCCGGGTCCCCGGCACCACCGCGCCGAGCAACTGCCCGCACTGGGCCAGCGCCACCTGGCCGCTGGTGTTCGCCAGGTGCGTGGTGCAGGCGTGCAGCCCGTCGCCCCGGACGCAGAGCCAGACCCGCTCCTCCGGGTCGGCGAGGTCCTGCGCCGGATAGGTCCCGCGGTGCACGGACGACCGCGCGTCCCGGCCGTCGAGGCGGGTCAGCAGCCCGATCCCGTACGGCTCGCCGTTGTCGCACCGGGTAGGACCACCGGAGGGGCGGTCACCGGCGGCCTGGAACGCGGACACCACGGTGCCGCCGGCGCGGGCGGCCCGCAGCGTCCGCTCCAGCGTCGCCACGTCGTCGCGGCAGATCTCGTTGAGCGTGACCACGTCGGGTGCCTCGGCGGCGATCACGTCGGCGGCCCGCGGGACGGCCCGGCCGGTGTAGCAGCCGGCCCGGCCGCTGTTGCACAGGTTCATCTGCAGCACCCGCAGCGTTCCCGGGCCGGCGGCGCCGGCGTTCGAGGATCCGGCGGGCAGCCCGGCAACGACGAGCAGGCACACCACTGCCAGCACCCGGCGGACTCGCCGGGCGAGGTGGGTGGCCGGCTGCGGGGACAGCGGGGCTCCAACGGGGTACGGGCGGCGGCGGGCGCCGGTGATCCTATCCCCGGAGCGCCGCGGTCGCCGCCTACCTCGGTACCGCCCGGAACCACGCCTCCCGGTCGTAGGGGTCGGGCCCGCGCCGGGGCAGTGCCGGCGGCACCTCGCCGGCGACCGGCGCGTAGTGGTCGAAGGTGGTGGTCAGCACCGCCTCGCCGCCGGTGAGGTCGGGCAGGGCGGCGACGACCCGCGGCACCCGGGCGGACGGCACGGTGCCGCTCACCTCCAGGTAGCCGCCCGCGACGGCGGTGTCGTGGACGACCGCGCCGAGCCGGCCGAGCAGCGCCAGCACCGTCTCCACCGCGTGCCGCGGCAGGTTGACGTCGAACCGTTCGATCGGCTGGCACACCCGCGTACCGGCCTGCCGCAGCGCGGCGGCGACCACGACCGGGGCGAGGTTGCGGAAGTCCGCCGCCACCGTCGAGATCGACTTGTCGAACTTCTGGTGCGGGCGGCTCTGCCGGGGCCAGTACCGGGACGCCGTCATGGTGACGGTGCAGTCGGTGACCGGCCAGCCGTGCCGGCCCTGCCGCAGCGCGGCCCGTACGCCCTCCTCGGTGGCGGCGACGAACGCCGGGGGCAGCCGGCCCGGCTCGATCCCGGGCCGGAACCCGATGCCGTGCCCGGCCGGTGCGGCCTCGACGCGCAACCCCAGCCCGGCCAGGTACGGGTTGCCGCGTTCCCGTACCCGCTCCTCGGCAGTACCGGTGCCGGCGACCCGTTCGATGCAGGCGGTGAGCGTGCCGGAGAACCGCACCCGGACGCCGTACCGGTCCTCCATCAGGGCGGCGAGGACCTCCTTCTGGACCTCGCCGTGCAGGCGGATCACCGCCTCCGCCTGCTGTTCGTCGAGGCGCAGGTCCACCAGCGGATCCTCGTCGGCCAGTTCGGCCAGGCCGGCGAACATCGCCAGGCGCTGCGCCGGGTCTACCGGCTCGACGACCGCCTGCCGGGTCGGTGGCGGGAACCGGTAGTCGTGCCGCCGAGGCGGGTCGCCGATGTGCTGGCCGATCCGGGCGGACACCCCGCGTACCGCCGCGATCTGCCCGGCGGAGACCGACCGGCGCACCAGCACGCCGGCGGGCTCGATGACGGCGATCTCCGTCACCGGCTCCGGACGGCCGTCGCCGAGCCGCACCCGGTCCCGTACCCGCAGGCGCCCGGACCACAGCCGCAGCCAGACGCGCCGGCCGTGCCCGTCGCGGTCGACGGCGAAGACGGTGCCCGCCGGCGGTCCGTCCCGCGCCTCGCCGTACGGCAGCAGGTCGGCCAGGACGTCGCACAGCCGGCGTACCCCGGCGCCGGTGATGGCCGAGCCGCACACCGCCGGGACCAGCTCGGCGCGGCGCACCGCGCGGCGCAGCGCCCGGCGGACGTCGCGTACGCGGACCGGCCGGTCGGCCAGCCAGCGCGCCGCCACCGCGTCGTCGACCTCCGCCACCTCGGCCACCACCGGCTCGGCGTCGAGGCCCACGGCGTGCACCCGGGCCTCGCGTGTGCCCTGGCCGGTGACGGTGCCGAGCAGGACCGGCCGCGCGCCGAGCCGCTGCCGTACCTGCGCCGTCACCCGGTCGACGTCGGCGCCGCCGCGGTCGACCTTGTTGAAGAAGAACACAGTCGGTACGCCGATGCGGCGCAGCGCCCGCCAGATGGCGACGGTCTGCGGCTGGACGCCCTCCACGCTCGACACCACGAGCACGGCGGCGTCGAGGACGGCCAGGGAGCGCTCGACCTCCGCGATGAAGTCGGGGTGGCCGGGGGTGTCCAGCAGGTTGATGCCGAGGTCGCCGATGGTGATCGACGTGACGGCCGCCCGGATGGTGATGCCGCGGCGGCGTTCCAGGTCCATCGAGTCGGTCCGGGTCGTGCCGGCGTCGACGCTGCCCGGCTCGGCCACGGCGCCTGCCTCGTAGAGCAGGCGTTCGGTCAGGCTGGTCTTTCCGGCGTCAACATGCGCGACGATTCCGAGGTTCAACAGGGCCAAGGCGGAGCTCCACGGTAGGACGGGCAAGGGTCCGAAGCGTGGAAGCTGCTCGCATCATCTCTCCTGGTGGTCGTCGCCGTGGCGGCGCTCGCCGCCGGTGTGCAGTCCTACTTTGCCCGTCCGCCGCGACCGCCACCACCGAATTCGGGCCGGCTCAGCGCACGGGCGCGGCCGTATTCGGCCAGGGCGTGGAAGGCGGCCTTGGGCGTCCACGAGCCGTCCGGCAGCACGCGCACGATCCCGCGTGACGCCAGGTCGTAGTCGTGTTCGGGGTCGCCGGTGGTCGGCAGGTGCCGGTTCGCGAACGTGTACACGAACGCCGCCTCCGCGCCGCCGGCCTCGTAGTCGCGCAGCAGGTCGACGAGGTAGCGTGCCTGGCCTTCCTCGTCGCGCTCCAGTTCCGCGGTGAGCTTCGCCGCACGGCCGTGCTCGTCGTATGCCACCGGCTCCGTCGCGCCCGCGACATCGGCCGCGCCGCGGAACGTGCAGCAGCCGAACTCGGTCGCCGCGTACGGCTTGCCCTGCCCCACGGCCGCCGCCAGGGACTGCGGGAACGCCGCGGAGTTGGTCGAGTCGCGGTAGCCGGCGTCGCTGGCGACGATGTCGAAGGCCGTCCAGTCGACGTCCTCGAGCGGGATCGAGGCGTACCCGACGGGGCCGCCGAAGCGCTCCCGCACCGCGGGTACCGCTTCGGCGAGGAAGTCGCGCACCGCGGCCCGCGCGGCCGGGACCGCCTCCCGCATCCGCATCGGGTCGGTGAACACCGCCATCCGCTCGGTCAGGTCACGGCCGGGCAGGAAACCGTCGGTGAACAGGGAGATCTCGGAACCGGTGAGGTAGACGACCGGGGTGCCGTCACGCCGCAGCCGCTCGGCCCGCTCGGCGCCGTCGAGCAGGAACGCCATGAGGCCGTCGCGGTCCAGGCCGTTGGTGAACGGGCAGTACCACACCTCGAGCCCCGCCTCGGCCGCCAGCCGCGCGGTCAGCTCCAGCCGGTCCTGCACGCCGCCGGTCACGCGGACCGCGTCGCAGCGCAGCTCGTCGCGGATGACGCGCAGGTCGCTGCGCACGACGTCGGGGTCGAACGGTTCGTGGGTGGTGGATCCGGCGCTGACGAAGCCGGTGTCGTAGTTCATGCCGAAGACGCGCATCGAGAACTCCACTCTTAGGGTACGAGCCGTACCCTATAAGGTACGGCGCGTACCCTGCAAGGCATGAGGAGGCGACGGGGCGAAGAACTGGAACAGGCGATCCTGCGGGCCGCGGCGGAGGAACTACGCGAGTCCGGATACGCGGGGATGACGATGGACCGGGTGGCCGCCCGCGCCGGGACCAACAAGAACGCCATCTACCGCCGATGGCCGCACCGGGCGGCGCTGGGCGTCGCGGCGTACCGCCACCTGTCCGACGCCGCCATGCCGAACCCGGACACGGGCACGCTGCGAGGCGACGCGCTCGAGATGCTCCGGCTGGCAAACGAGACGTGGTCGTCGCCGCACGGGGCCGTCCTGCGCGGCCTGCTCGCCGCCGCGGCCGACGACCCGGAGTTGCTCACCCTCATGCGCGAACGGTCCGGCGCCGACACCATGGACCGCGCGTGGATCGGGATGCTGGAACGGGCCGCGGCCAGGGGCGAAGCGCCGGCGGCAGCAGTCCGTCACCGGGTGGCGACGGTACCGATGATGTTGCTGCGCGCCGAGTACGCGATGCGCGGCGTCCCCTCCGTCCCCGACGAGGTGCTGGTCGAGATCGTGGACGAGGTGTTTCTGCCCCTGGTACGCGGTCACGGCTGACGCCACCGTTCATCGGCGCGCCGCGCGGCGCCGGATCCGCCAGACCCGCAGCACCACGACGACGCCGATCACGGCCAGCAGGGCCCACTCCCCGATGCCCAGTTCCCGCTCCAGATAGCGGTACGAGGCGGCGCCCAGGTAGCCCAGCAGCGCCACGGCCGTCGCCCACACCAGCCCGCCGGCCAGGTTCGCCCGGAGGAACACCGGCCACCGCATCCCACCGGTGCCGGCGATCAGGGGGACCACGGCGCGCAGCACCGCCACCCAGCGTCCGATGAGCACCGCCCACGCCCCCCGCCGGGCGACCAGGCGGCGGGCCCGCGCGATGTCGAGGCGCCGGCGCAGCACCCGCGGAGCGCGGGCGAGCACACCCGGGCCGTACCGGCGGCCGAGGGCGTACCCGGCCTGGTCACCGAGGCAGGCCCCGGCCGCCCCGGCGGCCACCACCGCCCACAACGGCAGCGCGCCGCCGTGGGCCACCAGCCCGCCGATCAGGATCGCTGTCTCACCCGGTACGACGAGCCCGAGCAGCGTCGAGGACTCCAGCGCCGGCAGGACGAACACCAGCGTCAGGACGAGGACCGGCGGCAGCCCGACGAGCGTCTCCACCACCGTGTCCACCACCAGCCGATTGTCGCCCTCGACGGGTTGACCGGTGGCGAACGAGACCATCCCGGTGCCACCGGTCCTCGCGGTGGCCGGCGCCGGTACGCGGGGCGGCCTCAGCCGGGGGCGCCGGCCCGGATGTCGTCGACGAGTTCCCGTACGGCCTCCCGGTACTCCGGCTCGGTGTGATAGTGCCAGTGGCGTTCGACGGGCGGCGGCACGGTGTCCGGCGCCTCCACGACGACGCTGCGGGGGTCCCGCAGCCGGACGTCGACCGCCCCGGCGGCCGGGGGCAGGTGGGCCCGCAGACCCGGGTCGGCGAAGATCGGGCCGCCGATCGGATCGGTGTCGCGCCACAGGTTGCGCCAGCGCCAGCCGATCCGGTCGCCGACGTCGCGCAGCGCCTGCTCACCGAGATACGCCGGGTAGAGGCGGGCGTAGATGCGGTGCAGCGGACTGCCGTGGGTCAGCAACGCGACGTGGGGCAGGGCCTCCGGCGGCAGTTGCAGGACGGTGGCGGCGGCCAGGACGGAGCCGTGGCTGTGTCCGGAGATCACCACCGGGCCCTGCGCGGCGAGCGCGGTGACCCGCCGGGCCAGCTCCGGTACGGCGCGGGCGGCGTAGCACGGCGGCGCGAACGGGTGCACCGTACGCGGCCAGAACGTGCCCAGGTCCCACAGCACGCCGACGAGCCGGCGGGTCTCCGGCGACCGGTACGCCCGGTAGCCCAGGATCAGCAGCCCGATGACGAGCAGACTGATGGCCCAGATGCCGACGTCCGTCACGTACGCGGTCAGCACGGCGAGCGTGTCGTGCCGGCGGCCGAGGCGGGCGACGAGCTGGGTGGGGCCGATCCCGATCAGGTCGAGCGCGACGGTGGCGAGCCCGACCGACGAGATCACGAAGAACGCCACGAATGTCGGCCCGAGCTCGTCGGTCACGAAGGACCGGGCGATCGTCGAGCGGACCGCGTCGAGTCGTGGCGTCGCCTCGGCGGGCGCGTCGGGATAGTCGTGCTCGACCACGCGTCGCGCGTACGCCCGCCGCCGGCGCCGGGCCACCGGCAGGGTGACGGCGATCGCCGCGCTGACGACCAGCAGAGCGGCGAGCCCGGCCAGCGCCGCCCACCAGTACCCGACGGGTGGTTCCAGCGGTCCCAGGGCGGGCGGGTTGTTCCGGATCGGGTCGGGGATGCGGCCCCGGTCGAGCTGGTCCGCCGTCCGGAACACGAGCGTGGCCGTGTAGGCGGAGGCGACGGTGACCGACATGGCCGCGACCAGCGGTGTGCCGAGCCCGCGGAGCAGGGCGCGGGAACCGGCCGGCCGGGCACGCCGGCGCGCGAGCGTCACCGCGGCGATCAGGACCAGCATCAGCCCCTGCGCCGCGACCAGACCGGCGACGGCACCCTCGTAGCCGGGCATCTGCCCGGCCGGCACGGGAACCTCCCGCCGGGACACGGCGTACCCCAGGCTCGAGACCGTGGCCACCAAGACCAGGCTCCAGACCACGCGGCGCAACGGCCCGGCCCACCCGGCGGGGACGGTCACTGTCAGCAGCACGGCGCAGAGGACCACGAGCCCGGCGGGGAGGCCGAGCAGCCCGAGGGCGACGGCGCTCCACCGGCCGTGCGACACCGCGACGACGAGGCTGACGCCGACGGTGCCGGCGCCGAGACCCACGTGGATCTGGCGCAGCCACGAGGTCATCTGCTCGTCGTGCCAGACCCCGGGGGCGGCGAGACTCCCGGTCGACTCCAGGAGCCGCCCGCGCGGCGGCGCCGATCCGAAGCCCTCGAAAGCGGCGGCCGACCGCTTCCCGACGGCCCAGAACACCCGCAGCGCCAGCAGCGGGACCAGTGCCAGCACGGCCAGGCGCGGGCCGATCGGCAACGCCACCAGCCACGACAGGTACGGCCTACCCTCCCGGCACTCGGCGTACGGGACGCACTGCCAGCCGGTCAGGTTCATGGTGACCCCGACCAGCGCCAGCGTGAACGCCACGGTCAGCGATCCGGCCAGCAGGCGGCACAGTCCGCCGAGCAGGCCGTAGCGGTCCACCGGGGTGGAACGCATCCACACCGCCAGGTTGCTCAGCATGAACGGCAGCAGCACCAGCATCGACGCCGTACGCACCGCCACCCCGGCGGTCAGCGTCCCCCAGCGGTACGCCTCCACCACCACCCCGGCTGTCGCGCCGCCCGCCGAGCCGAGCCCTTCCCGGACCCGGTAGAACCCGGCGTGCCCGTCGCCGGCCACGCGTACCACGATGGGATGGTCGACGATCGTCTCCGCCGACGCGCCGGACACCCCGTGGACGCGCAGCTCGACGCCTCTGTCGCCGCCCGGTGTCTCCACGATCGAAGCGTCACAAAGACGGCCCGTCCCGCGCTGCCGAACGCGGAACACCGCGGACCTCACGCCCTGCGGGCAGCCGGATCGTCAGCACCAGGTCAGCGTCGAGTTGACGCGCGTGACGTTGCTGATCGTGTTGTTCGCGCCGCCGCACGGGTTCTGGGTGATGTTGGTGTTGGTGACAGTCAGGTTCTGGAAGCGGATGCCGGAGGAGATCGGGAACTCGGTCCGCGAGGCGATGCGCACCTCGCCGCCGCCGGTCACCGTGCCGGACACCCCGGCGATGGTGACGTTGTAGCAGTTCTCCAGGAGGATCGAGTTGTTGCCGGTGTTCGAGATCGTCACCCGGTCGATGACCGCGCCGCCGGACTCCGACACGCAGAAGATCCCCCGGCCGCCACCGGACGCGATCACCGTGCCGACCCGGATGTTGGTCGGGTACGAGCTGCCGATGCGGCCGTTGCGGTTGGCCATCCGGAACGCCGCGTACCCGGTCCCGGTGCCGGCGCCCTGCGCGTCGACCGTGCCCACCGTGGCGTTGATCGTGTCGTTGAGCAGCAGGCCGGAGTAGCCGGTGTTGCGCGCGGTGACGGTGCCGATGGTCAGGCCGTCCACGCCGTACGTCTCCACGCCGTGCGCGCCCGTCCCCGACACGTACACGCTGTCGATGCGCACGTTGCGCACCTTGACCGCCCGGTCGCCGCCGTGGTTGTCGATCCGCACCCCCAGGCCGCCGGACAGCCGCATGTCGATCTGGCCGAGCGTCAGGTTGTTCACGTTGCGCATGAAGATCCCGTACAGCGGAGCGCCGGTGAGGGTGAGGTGCTGCACCTCGACGTCGGTGGTCCCGCGCGAGTAGACGGGCGCGTAGTCACCCGACCCCGAGCCGGTCACGTTTATCGTGCCGCAGACCGCGAGCGTCGTGTACGACGGCAGCGACAGCCGCGAGCCCGCGCTCATCGAGCCGGAGCCGCGCACCACCACCCGCTGCTTGGCGGTCCGGCCGGCCGGCAGCGAGTTCACCGCGGCCTGCATCGCGGCGAGCATGTCCCCGCCCGAGTACACGGTCGACGATCCGTTGCGGGCCGTCCAGGTGCCACCGTTCAGCACCGCCTCGGCCTGGTAGGAGCCGCTGCCGCACCCGGTGGACGGCGGCGGCGTGGTCGGCGTGCCGCCGGTGCCCACCCGGACCATCTGCCACTGCTGGTTGGTGCCGTTGAGATCGGCGTACTGGCTGATCCGGGCGCCGTCGGCGGTCGACCGTTCCCAGACCTCCAGGGCCTTCCCGGAGTGCCTGTTGATCAGCCGGATGTAGCCGCCGTCCGAGTCGAGGACCTGGAACTGCTGGTTGGTGCCGTTGAGGTCGGGCCACTGCCGGTACTCCGCGCCGTCCGCGACGTTCCACTCCCACAGGTCCACCACCTTGCCGCTGTGGCGGGCCCGCAGGCGGTAGTAGCCGCTGCCGGAGGAGACGAACTGGAACTGCTGCCACTCGCCGTCGTTGCGGGACCACTGCTGGATCGCCGCGCCGTCGGCGGTCGAGGTGTCCCGCACGTCGAGGGCCTTGCCGCTGTTGCGGTTGACCAGCACGTACCAGGCGCTGGTGTCGATGGTGGCCGCCTGCGCCGACGGCGCGGCCACGACGGCGACGCCGACCGCGGCGGCCAGCGCCGCCACCAGGGCCAGCGCCAGACCGGCCCGGCGGCGTGCGGGCGACGACGTCACTGCGGGGTTGAACATCGTTCGACCTCCGGGAAGGGGGTACGCCGGGTGCGGCGCAGCGGTTGTCGGGCGCCTACTCCAGGTGGAAGGTGGCCGCGGCCCGGTCCGCGTCGGCGGCCACCGTTTCGAGCTGGAGCAGGCCGTCCCGGTGGCGGACGTACCGGCCTGGGTAGTTCTGCGATTCGAGGGAGAGCCCGTCGGCCGCGGCCAGGCCGGAGCGGCGCTGGAAGCTCGCGTCGTTGTCGAACAGGGCCGAGCCGTCGTCGCGTTCCACGTAGAGCGCGAAGGCCCGGTGCCGCAGGTAGTAGCCGGGGAAGTTCGTCGACTCCAGCGACACCGATCCGGCGCCGGCGAGGCCGGGCACGATGCGGAACTGCGAGTCGGCGAGGTTCGTGACGTTCGGTTCGACGCGGGCCCGGTAGTCGTAGTGCCGGACGTAGGCGGCCGGGAGGTCGTGCGAGCGCAACCGGACCGGGGTGGCCCCGTCGGGTACCGGGATGCCGAGGTTCGGGGTGCCGTCGGCGTTCCAGTACAGCTTCTGGATCCGGGTCCGCCGGTTCGGGTCGTTGAGCGGGTCACCGCTGATGTCCCGGTAGTTGCGGTCGTGGTAGACCAGGATGTCGCTCTGCCCGTCCTCGGAGACGGTGAAGGAGTTGTGGCCGGGGCCGTACTGGCCGGTGGCGGCGTTGCTCGCGAACACCGGTGTCGGGCTCTTGCTCCAGGAGGCGGGGTCGAGCAGGTTCGCGCCGGCCGACGCGGTGAGCATGCCGAGGCAGTAGTTCGCGTCGGTGGCGCTGGCCGAGTACGTGAGGAAGACCCGGCCGTTGCGCTGGATCACCGTCGGCCCTTCGGCGACGCGGTAACCGCGGGTCTCCCAGTCGTACGTGGGCACGACCAGCCGGGCCACCGGGCCGGTGATCTGCCACGGTTCGGCGCCCGTCCGGGCGAGGTAGACGTTGGAGTTGGTGGCGATGCCCGGTTCCTGCTGGGCCCAGGTCAGGTACCGCACCCCGTTCACCACGAACGTCGAGGCGTCCAGGCTGAACGTGTCCCACGGCGTGGTGATCCGGCCGCGTTCGGTCCACGAGCCGGTCAGCGGGTTCGCGCTCGCGTTCTCCAGCACGTACATCCGGATCCGCCACACGTCGTCGGTCCGCCCGGCGGCGAAGTAGACGTACCACCTGCCGTTGATGAAGTGGATCTCCGGAGCCCAGATGTGGGCGCCCATCTCGCCGCTGGTGTGCCGGCGCCAGATCGTCGTCTCGGTGGCGGTGGCGGTGGCGAGCCCTTGCAGGGTGGTGGCCCGCCGGAGCACGATCCGGTCGTACTGCGGCACCGTCGCGGTCATGTAGTAGTAGCCGTCGGTGTGCCGGACGATGTGCGGGTCGGCCCGCTGGCTCACCAGCGGGTTGGTGTAGCTCACCGCGGGCGCCGCCTGCGCGGGGCCGGGCACGGCGAGGCCGGCCGAGGTGGTGAGCAGCGCGAGCGCCGCGGCCAGGACCGGGCGGAGAAGGTGCCGAGGCGACATACGCGCCCTCCCAGGTCGGCGGGTTCGTCGGTCCGTGCCGGGGCGCCGGCCGGGTCAGTACACATAGGGCCAGGCGGCGGCGTCGTAGCCGATGCGGTTGACACCGAGCAGCGACGCGCCGTCGTCGGCGTAGTAGTGGTAGAAGAGGACGTCGCCGTCGGTGTCGGCGAGGACCGCCTGGTGGCCGGGGCCGTGCACGCTGCCGTGCGAGGCGAGGATCTGCGTGCCGCCCCCGGCGAGCATGTCCCGGCCGGTGCGGTCCACGAACGGCCCGGTGGGGCTCGCCGAACGACCGACCATGATCCGGTACGTGCTGGCGGCGCCCTGGCAGCAACGGTCGAACGAGACGTACAGGTAGTACCAGGAGCCGCGCTTGACCAGGACGGGCGCCTCGATGCCGGGGCCGTAGTTCGCGAGCGCGTACACGGCGGTGCCGAGCCGGCGTCCGGTGGCCGGGTCGATCGGGATCATCTTGATGCCGGACCAGAACGAGCCAAAGGTGAGCCACCAGCGGCCCTGGTCGTCGACTGTGAGGTTCGGGTCGATGGCGTTGAAGTCGTCGGTGGTCCGCGACTCGACGACCAGCCCTTCGTGGGTCCAGCTCCCGGCATTGCCGGTAGTGCTGGTCGCGAGGAAGATCGCCGAGCGGTTGGAACCGAACGTCGACGCCGAGTAGTACAGGTGGTAACGCCCGTTGCGGTACGACAGGTCGGGCGCCCACAGGTTGCGCGCTCCCCCGGTGTACGTGGTGGTCCACGGCGCGCCACCGGGGAAGACGGCGCCCGCGTTGCGGAAGGCGATCCGGTCGGCGGAGGTCTTCAGCGCGATGCCGTCACCGGTGTGCGCGACGAGGTAGGTGCCGTCGGGTCGCTTGACCACCGTCGGATCGTGGACGCCGATGTCCCCGGTCACCCGGCCGGGCTGCGGGTAGGCGGGCGCCGGGCTGGTCGGTGCCGGGGTCGTGGGCGCCGGTGTGGTGGGCCGGCCGCCGGCCAGCCGGATCAGCTGCCACTGCTGGTTGACGCCGTCCAGATCGGTGTAGCCGGCCAGCCGCCCACCGTCGGCGGTGGACCACTGCCACACGTCGACGACCTTGCCCCACTGCCGGTTCACGAACCGCACGAACCCGCCCGCGGAATCCTGCAACCGGAACTGCTGGGTGGCCGACGACCGGTCGGTGCTCTGCACGAGCTGGGTGCCGTCGCCGCCGCTCGGCAACTCCAGCACCTTCCCGCTGTGCCGGGACCGCACCTTGTAGAACCCGCCGCCGGCGTCCACGAACTGCCACTGCTGCACGGCGAGGTCGTTGCGCGTCCACTGGTTCACCGGGGCGTTCTCCGCCGTCGACCAGTCGTACAGGTCCATCGCCTTGCCGCTGTGCCGGTTCACTACGACGTACGACGCGGACGTGTCCACTGTCGCCGCCGACGCCGGGGGCATCCCGGCCACCACTCCCGCGGCGAGGACGGCCGCGACCACGACCGTGGCCGTACGCGTCGTCCGAGCGGTCCCTGTCACCGAAACCTCCTGCGCTCGGCCGCCTCCGGCCGGCTGCGGCGGCTCGCCTCGCCCGTGACGCTCATGGCAACGGCATTACCGCCGGGTTACGGCAATGTTCTCGTTAACATAGACGAGTGTCAAGGTGACGGGCATCGATCGCCCTCCGACGGGCGCCTCCGGCCGCTACCGCGGTTCGGTCGAGGCCGGGTCGGCGGTCGCGTCGACGATGGAGACGGGTGTGCCCAGCTCCACCGTCCGGGACACGGTGCAGAGCCGGTCGTGCGACTGCCGCAGCGAGCGGGGCAGCACCTCGCGGGCCCGGTCGCCGTCCGCGCCGTCCGGGAACGTCACCGCGAACGTGACGGTGAGATTCTCCATCCGGTTCCCGGCCTCCGGGTCGCGGATCTTGTCGCCGCTCACCGTGACGGCGAACCGGGTCGGCTCGGCGCGACGGCTCGTCACGTGGTCGACGTCCACAGCGGTGCAGCCGCCGAGGGCCGCCAGCAGCAGCTCCACGGGCGTGAAGGTCGCGTCCTCCCCCGTACCCATCGACAGCTCGCCGCCACGGGCGTTGCGCGCCACGTATCTGCCCACGCTTGTGCGCTCGATCTCCACCGACCGGAAGGTGTCGTCGCTCATGCGACGAACCTACCGAAAGCGTTCCGCGAACGTGCGGTACACCGGTGTGCCCGGCAGCCCGTCACGCACGGCGAACACCACGAGGTCGAACCGGCCGACCGCCAGGAGTGCGTCGGCGAACGCGCCGGCCACCGTCGCCGGGTCGTTCCGGAACACCCCGCAACCCCAGGCGCCCAGCACCACCGTGCGATGCCCGTGCGCGGCAGCGACCTCCAGCACGCGGCGGGCCCGCCGGGCCAGCACCGCCGGCACGTCCGCGGCGTGCTCCGGCTGGTTGCGTACGATCGCGCCCAGGTTCGGCGCCGCCGCGGTCAGGAAGGACGTGGTGTACGGCCGGTCGAGCAGGTTTCCCTTGTCGTCGCGGAACACCGGCACGCCCGGGGAGTAGACGACCCGGTCGCTGTAGCGCAGATCCCGCTGGCCGCGGTGGAAGGCGTAGAAGCCGGGCGCTGCGAGCAGACACGGGTACAGCGCGGACGAACGGGCGATGCTCTCCTCCTGCGCCTTCGCCCCGCCCAGGAACCCGCCACCCGGGTTCTTCGCCGACGCGAACACCAGACACGCCGCGCCGGGCCCGAGCCGGCGGGCCGCCTGCAACGTCGACTCGTGCGTCACCTCCACGTCACCGGCGCCGGGCTTCGCGCCGTCGAGGTGGAGGACGTCGTCCGGCAGGTGCTCACGGGTGCCGTCGACCGCGGCGCGTACCACCGTTTCGATCGCGACGTCCTCGCCGGCATCGTTGCGGTAGCGTCCCGCTTCGGCGATCGCTACCGTCTGCCGGGCGATCTCGCGGAGACGGCTGCTCATCCGGCACACCCGTCGATGTCGTTCATGATCGGCAATCTAGGCAGCCCTCGGCACGCCGGGCAACCGATTAGCAGTCGCCGGAACGGACCCGTCGATCCCGTGGCGGGCCGCCGCGGTCATCGGGGCGGGTCGCGCCACCCGTCCCGCACAGGGCATAGTGGCCCGCGGCTCCATCGACCGATGTTGCCTGCTCTCCGCGAAGGTGGTGGGAAGTGACGACGCGCGCACGTGTCCGACGGGCCCGGGCGGCCGTACTGGCCATGCTGGCCGGAGGGACGCTCGCGGTGGCGGCGGCACCGGCGACGGCCGCACCGGAGACGGTGAGCATCCTGAGCGTCTCGGCGGAGAACGTGAAACCCCGCGAGACGGTACGCGTGCAGTTCCGCGTCACCAACGACGGCCGGCGGGCCGAGACGGCCATCGTGGTGGTGGGCGGCGGCCTGCGGTGCACCACCGGCTGCCGGGTGGAGCCGAATCTCGGCCCCGGCCAGAGCCGGACCTTCGACGCGACAGTCGTCGCCCCGGATGCGCGCCCGGGCGAGACCACCGGCCTCAACATCTCGATCGGCGTGCGGCTCGCCGGGCAGAACAGCTACGCCTACAAGATGGTCTACGTCCACGGACCGGGTGCCTCGCTTACCGGCGGGGCCGCACCGGCGGCCGGGGTGAGCGGGGTCTCCGGCCGGGTCCTCGACGCCGACGGAAAGGCGATCGGCGGCGCGGACCTGACCATCCGGGACAGCGCCGGTCACGAGTACCGGACGACCAGCAACCGCAGCGGCCAGTTCTCGATCACCGCCAGGGCCGGCCGGACGATCGCGGAGGGATCCATCACGGTCCGCGCCTCCGTGGACGGCTACCGCACCGCCCGCGCGACCGTACGGGGCAGGGCCGGTGACGTCGCCACCGTACGCCTGACCCTTGCCGCGGTGGCCACGCCGGCCACTGCGTCGCCGTCGCCCGCCGAGGAGGCGAGCCCTCCCGCCGCGGCGGCCGGCGACGACCTTCCCGCGGCTGCGCCGCCCACGCTCAAGGCCACCGGTGAGGAGAGCGGCAGTACGTCGATGTTCCTCCTGGGCGGCCTGCTGGTCGCCGCGGGCCTGGGCGCGCTCGCACTGGTGCTGGTGCGGCGCAGGAGCGCACCGGGCACGGTGGCCGAGGCGGCGACTCCCCCGGCGACCCGGCTGCCGGCCGGCGGGAACCTGGCCGACGCGCCGACCGCGATCCTGCACCTCGGGCCTTCCGGCGGTGGGCCGGAGAACGCGCTCCACGATCCGGCGCTCACGCACCGGCACCGAGCTGCCACACCCGGAGGTTCCTGATCCGCGAGGCCCTACTCGTAGTGCCCGGCGATCGCGTCCGGGGCAGGCGCACCGTGAATCGGGCTCCCCGCCCCGGACGGCCCTCGGCCTCGATCGTGCCGTGGTGGCTCGTGACGACCTCCTGGAGCAACGCCAGACCCAGGCCGAAACGCCGGTCCCCGGCGCCCGCACCCCTGTGGAACCGGTCGAAGATCCGCCGGGCGTCGGCTTGGTCGAACCCCCTGCCGGTGTCGGCGATGACGAACTCGGCGGCGTCGCCGGCGGCCCGCAGCGTCACGTCGATCCGGCCGCCCGCCGGCGTGTGGGCCAGCGCGTTCGCGAGCAGTTCGCCGACGACCCGGCGCAGGGCCGACTCGACGCCCGGCACCGGCAGCGGGTCGCCGGGGGTGTCCAGGGTGAGGGTGACCCGGCGCTCGGCGGCGCGGTCGCCCTCGGCGGCGGCCGTCGTCCCGACCAGCGAGGTGAGGTCGACCGGCGGATCCGGTTCCCGGTCGGCGGGAGCGGCGGCGAGCCGGGCCGAGAGCAGCAGGTCGTCGACGATCTCGCCGAGCCGGCGGGTGGTGCGGACGAGGCGTTCCAGGTCGTCCAGGTTCCGGGCGGTGCCGTCGTGGCGCGCCCGCCGCGCGAGCAGTTGGGCGCGGGTGTGCACCTGGGCGATCGGGGTTCGCAGTTCGTGGCTGGCGTCGGCGACGAAGCGCCGCTGCCGGGTCAGCGCCTCCGCGAGTGGCGCGACGGCCCGGCGGCCGACGAGCACACCGGTCAGCATGGCGGCGAGCAGCCCGGCCACCGCCGCGAGGCTGAACGCGAGCAGGAGGTGCCGGCGGTCGGACAGCTGGAACCGGGCGTCGAACACCGCCTGGACGACGGTGTCGCCGCGGGCCTCGGTGCGCACGTGGTAGGTCGTGCCGTTGCGCGCGACGGTGATGATCTCGGTGGCCCGGGTGGCCGCCACGGTGTCCAGCGCGTCGCGCAACGGGAAGCCGGGTGGTGGCGGGTTCGCGCCGGTGCGCACGGTGGCGCCGTCGTACTGGAAGATCCAGCTGCAGGCGGGCGGCCCGGCGATCGTGCCGTGTTCGGTGCCCCACGTCAGCTCGCGCTGGATCTGCGCCTCCTGGCCGCGGACCAGGACCGCGTAGGAGATACCGCCGGCCAGCAGCAGCAGGGCCCCGATGGTCAGCCCGACGAACAGGCCGATCCGCAGCCGGGTCCGCCGGACGATCACCCGCTCGGACGCCTCCATCAGAGCGTCCCGAGGCGGTAGCCGAGGCCGTGCACGGTGCGGACCACGGCACGGCCGAGCTTTCGCCGGAGGTAGTAGACGTAGGTGTCCACTATCGACGCCGCCGCGGCCTCCTCGAAGACCTTGCGGCGCAGCACCGCGCGGGGATGGACGGCGTTCGGCCGGACCGCCAGCACCCGCAGCAGCTCGAACTCGCGGGTGGACAGCGCCACCCGGGTGCCGTCGGCCAGCACCGCTTCGCGTGGTGCCAGGTCGAGCCGCCCGGCGCCGATGCGCAGCACATCGGTCGGCTCGGGCGTGCGCCGGCACAGCGCCCGGACCCGCGCGCTCAGCTCGTCGAGGTCGAAGGGTTTGACCAGGTAGTCGTCGGCGCCCGCGTCCAGCCCGGCGATGCGGTCGTCCACCGCGCCGAGCGCGGTGAGCATCAGGGTCCGGGACGGGACCGCCCGGGCGCGCAGCCGGGTAACCAGGTCGAGGCCGTCGAGCGCCGGCAGCATCCGGTCGATGACCATCACGTCGTACGACCGGGTCAGCCCGAGATGCAGGCCGCGCTGGCCGTCGAAGGCCCGGTCGACCAGGTAGCCTTCCTGACCCAGCGCCTCGGTGAGCATCTCGGTCAGGTCCGCGTCGTCCTCGACCAGCAGCAGCCGGTTCGATCTTCCGCCCCGCATATGTTAACGATCTCATAGATAGCGGCCGATGGAAGCACCGGTATTTGCCTCTTCAACTATCTGAAACCGCGAGCGCCGGCGTGTGGACGGTTTCCGGCTGCCGGGCCTCGCGGCGCTCGATCCAGCTCAGCACCGGCGTCGTCATCAGCGTGGTGACCAGCGCGACCAGTACCAGCACGGTGAACAGGGCCGGGTTGACGATGCCCGCCTCCAGCCCGACGTTCAGCGCGATGAGCTGCATCAGGCCCCGGGCGTTCATCAGCGCGCCGACCCGCAGCGCTACACCCGGCGGCTCGCCACGGAGCCGGGCCGCCGCCCAGCAGGCGCCGAACTTGCCGGCGATCGCCGCCGTCACGCAGGCGAGCGCGAACAACAGCACCGGCAGGGAGCCGAGCAGGCCGAACTCGGTCCGCAGCCCCGAGTAGGTGAAGAACAGCGGCAGGAAGAGCGTCGCGGCGACCGGGGTGAGCGTGTCCACCACCCGGTCGGTGTTGTCGGTCCGGGGCATCACCACGCCGACCGCGAACGCGCCGAAGACCGCGTACAGGCCGATCTCGTCGGTGTACCAGGCGACCAGGAAGAGCAGGGCGACGGTGCCGAGCAGCCGGGCGCGGTCGCTGAGGGCCCGGTGGGTCATCAGCGTGGAGGCCGCCGCCCGCCCGCCGAACCAGAGCACCAGTCCGAACAGGACCGCTCCGCCCGCGGTGACGAGCGCGGGACCGGCCCGGCCGGACGCGAAGGCCAGGACGGCAGCCAGCATGATCCAGGCCACCACGTCGTCGATCGCGCCGCTGGCCAGGGAGAGGGTGCCGTGCCGGGTGCCGGCGTGCCCGTGTTCGGTGATGATCCGGGCCAGCATCGGGAACGCGGTGATGGCCAGGGCGACGCCGACGAACGCGGCCGAGACCCCGAGTGCCGTCCCGTCGGCCTGGATCGGCACGGCGCCCGCCGTGAGCAGGACCAGCAGCACCCCCAGCAGGAGCGGTGCGGTGACCCCGGCCAGGGAGATCACCCCGGCGGTGCCGGCGAGCCCGGTGACCCGGTGGGCACTGAACGCGTACCCGGCCTGGAACATGAACAGCACCAGGCCGACCTGACCCACGACGTAGAGGACCGGCAGCAGCGGGGCCGGGAACAGGGCGTCCTGCACGTCCGGCAGGAGGAGCCCGAGCAACGACGGGCCGAGCAGCACGCCGGCGAGCATCTCGCTCACCACGGCGGGCTGACCCGCCTTGCCGAGCAGCCACGCGACCCCCTTGCAGAAGATCAGGATCACGGTGACCGCGATGAAGAACCGTGGCGCCAGCTCCGTTGGTGTCATCGGACAGCCCTCTCGAAGTAGTCGGTGCACAACCGCTGCCGGCGGGCGTCGAGCACCATCCAGGTGCCGAAAACCAACTGCCGGACGCTGCGGCCCACGTCGGCCCACCGGTCCCGCGACCGCATCGCGGCCAGCCGCAGCCGCCCTGGGACGGGGGACCCGGCCGGCGTCAGGTACGCCGGACCCCGGCTGGGCAGCGAGCGGGTGTGTGACGCGGAGGACGTCAGGACGTACCGGCGCAGCACCTCACGGGTCGCGGCGCGCATCATCACCGGCGCGACGCCGCGGGCCGGGCAGGCGCGGTTCGCGGTGACCCCGTACGGGATGAAGTGCGCGTCGCCGCGCTTGAGCGTCAGCCACCGGTCCGGGTCGAACCGGTCGTCGCCGGCGGCTCCGCCGCGGTGGAACGCCAGATAGTTGAAGAGCAGTACGGTTCCGGCGGGCAGGGACACGCCGGTGGGCAGCGTGATCGGCGCGGACGTGATCCGGTGCGCCACGCCGAAGAGCGGATGCACCCGCAGCGTCTCGTCGATCACCCGGTCCAGCGCCTCGTCGTCGTCGAGTCCGCGCTGCAGGGAGGGATGAGTGGCGAGGGCGAGCAGCACGTGCGCCATCGCCTCGGACATCTGCACGACGGCGGTGTTGAAGAAGGCACCCTGGAGATACCAGGCCGTCTCCCGGCTGGTGAACGGCGGCGGCAGCGTCACCGGGCAGGTCCCCGCCTCGATCCGGTCGTGCAGATACCGGGTCAGCCGATCACGCCGCCGCATGTGCCGCAGGCCGGTGCACTTCAGCCCGTTCACCACGTCCTCGGCGTTTGCGACGATCAGCGCCCGCGCGTCCGCCGGGCACGCCTCACCGAAGACGAGTTCGTAGTAGACCTCGGCCCAGACCGGCATCATGAGGTCGCGCAGCCGGACGTGGCTGGTCCGGCCGGCGGGCAGCCGGTCGAGCGCGCGCCCGGTGGCGGCGGTCGCCAGGTCGTCGCAGCGCCCGCGGCGTACCGCGAGCACCCGCCGGGTGGTGGCGGCCACGGTCCGGTACCGCTCGCCCGGCTCCAGGTGCTCCTGGTGCATGTGCGGTCCGGGCGCCAGCCAGTACCAGAACAGGTCGGACAACCCGGCTCCCCGGCTGCGCCCGTCCGCCGCCGGATCGGCGTACACCCGCTCGAAGTGCTCCATGCCGACAGTGGGGCCGGGCACCGGTACGCCCTCGACGCCGTTGACGGTGACGAACACCCACTCCCGCAGCCGGACCACCGTGCGGGGCAGCCAGTACGGCAGGGTCCACGCCACGCCGACCCCCGCCAGGACGATCAGGGCGCTCATCCGCACGCCACCGTGGCGACCAGATCGGCGCTCAGGTCGGCCGGACCGGCGGCGCCGACCAGCGCCAGCGCCCGGTCGAGGTCGGCGTGCAGCAGGTCGAGCACGTGGCGTACCCCGGCGGCGCCGCCCACCGCGAGCCCCCACAGCACCGGGCGGCCGACCAGCACCGCGCTCGCGCCGAGCGCCAGCGCCACCAGGACGTCGGTTCCCCGGCGGATGCCGCCGTCGAGCAGCACCGGCAGCCGCCCGCCGGCGGCCTCCACCACGGCGGGCAACGCGTCCAGGGTGGCGAGCGCGCCGTCGAGCTGCCGGCCGCCGTGGTTGGAGACCAGCAGACCGTCGAGCCCGTACGAGACGGCAAGCGCCGCGTCAGCCGGATGCAGCACCCCCTTCAGCAGGATCGGCAGCGTGGTCACCTCGCGCAGCCAGGCGATCCGGTCCCAGTCCAGCCCGGCGTCCATCCCGATGTCGCGTACCCGGCCGCTCGCGTCGCGCATGTTCTCGCAGGCCATCCCCGGCGGCAGGTCGGCGAAGCCGTGCCGCAGGTCGCGTTCCCGCCGGCCGAACACCGGCGAGTCGACGGTGACGACGAGGGCCGAGCAGCCGGCCGCCTCGGCCCGCCGTACCACGAGCGCGGTGAAGTCGAGGTCCGCCTGCGGGTAGAGCTGGAACCAGAGCGGGCCGCCTTCGGCGGCGACCTCCTCGACCCGCCGGGTGGCCGCCATGCTGACCACCATGATCGTGCCCGCCTCGGCGGCGGCGCGGGCGGTGGCCACCTCGCCCTCGGGGTGGGCCAGCCGGTGGAACGCGGTCGGCGCGATCAGCAACGGCATCGAGATCCGGGTGCCGAGCAGCGAGATCCGCAGGTCGCGCCGTCCGGCGCCGCGCAGGACGCGGGGCACCACGTACCGCCTGGTGAAGGCCGCCTCGTTGGCGCGGACCGTGCGCTCCTCGCCCGCTCCACCGGAGAAGAAGTCCCAGTGCACCGGGTCCAGACGGCCCCGCGCGTCGGTGGCCAGCTCGGTCAGGTTCAGCGCCGCGCCGTCCAGCGCGGCGCCCGCGAGCGGGCGCATCTCAAGCCTCGGCACGGCTCAGGCAGCTGTCGACGAACGCGACAAGCGGCGCGACGTGCGTCTCCGGCCGGTCCCACCGGTTCTCCAGGTTCTCCGCGAGGTGGTGGGTGGCGACGACCCGGCCCGCCCGGTGGTGGCGGACGACCGGATGCAGGTAGGCCGCGTCGTGGGCCTGACCGGGGACGTCCTGGGCGATCCGGCTGACGGTGATGTCGAACGGGTCCACCCGGTCGTGGTCGGGGCCGTACTCGAGGGTGACGACGAAGGCGTCCGTGTAGTCGTGGTCAGGGGTACGCAGGCCGGTGCGGGTGAAGTACTCGACCGGCACCTCGTCGTGGTAGCGCGCGTCGGACCCGGCCACAGTGACCACGTCGCCGAGGAAGCCGAACTGCTGCCACAGGGCCGACGTGCGGTTGACGCGCGCGACGACGGCGTCGGCGATCACCTCGCCGGTCGCGTCCAGCTTCTCCGCCGGCCACGGCGTGTCCCCGTACCGTCGCTCCAGGATCCGGTGCAGCGCCCGGACGGCGTACCGGAAACCGTGGATGAAGCCGCTCGTGGAGCGCTTGAAGTCCCGTTCCTGGCTGATCGTGCCGGCGAAGTAGAGGCCGGGGACGTTCACCGACTCCCACGCCGGGGTCTGCGCCGGGAAGCGGTCCCTGATCGCGAGCGCCGGCCGGCAGGTGTCCTCGAAGACGGACGCGTCGAAGGCGAACCCGGTGCAGACGAGCACCCGGTCGTACCGCAGTTCCTTGACCACCTCGTCGGCGCGGGAGAAGGAGAACGTCACCGTGTAGCCGGCGTCGTCGCGCTCGATACGTCTGACCTCGCCGTCGAGGATCGCGTTCGCCGACTTCAGCTGGTACGTGTCGAGGAAGTTGTTGTTCACCGCGCGCAGGTGACCCACGTAGTGCGTACGCCAGGCCATCCGCACCGAACTCGGCCCGGCGACGTGGATCAGTGTGGTGGTCTCCATCAGGTTGTCGGCGGTCTCGAACGCGGAGTTCCCCTTGCCGATGATCAGCACCTTCTGGTCGAGGTAGTCGCGCGGGTCGACGGACATGTCCGCGTACTGCTCGGCGAGTTCGAGCCCGGGGATCTGCGGCAGGTACGGCCGGGAGACGCCGGTGGCGACGATCAGCCGCCGCGCCCGGAAGACCTCCTCCCCCGCCCGGACCTCGAACACCCCGTCGGCCTTGCCGATCGACGTCACCCGGGTGCCGTACCGGACCCGTGCCCCCGTCTTCGCGGCGAAGTCCGCCAGGTAGCGGAGCATCACGTCGGCGTCCGGGAAGTACCGCTCGGTGTAGCCGGTGAAACGCAGCGCCGGGTCGTCGCTGAGCAGCGAGTTCCAGTCCAGCCGCAGGTTCAGCTCCGGGTCGTCCGAGCCGGTGTGCGGCTTGTTGATGGAGATCAGTTGCCGGTGGCGGGGATAGGTGGCGAAGAACGCCCCCGGGACGTCCGCCTGTTCCAGGACCAGATAGTCGCGCCTGCCGTCGGCCTCCAGCAGAGCCGCGAGTTGCAGGCCCGCCGGCCCGGCCCCGACGATCAGATAGTCAAGCGTCATGTGCGCCCACCCTCAGGGAAGAGAAACGGAGAGATCCGCGATCACGTCGGCCGCGCGCCGCACGTCACCGTCCAGCGGCCGGTCCGGATCGACCGGCGGTACGACAGCGGCCAGCGCCGCGAGCGCCTCGGCGCAGCCGGACGCGGTCGGCGTACGCGCGCCCACGTAGGCGGCCTGGCGCAGCCCCAGCGCGAGCGACCCGACGACGAGGTGCAGCAGCCGGGCCTGGTCCAGTGCCCGCAACGCGGCCTGGGTGCCGAGCGGGACGACGTCCTGGTTGTGCAGGTTCGTCGGCACGCTCTGCATGCTCGCGGGCATGGTGTCCCGGCGGATCTCGGTGATCAGCGCGGTGGCCGCCAGCTGCACCCCCTGGAGCCCGTGCTGCTGTCCCGGGCCGGCGGCCAGCATCGGCGGCAGGCCGCCGTTGCGGTTCGGGTCGACGAGCAGGTCGAGTTGTCGTTCGGCGAGGTTGCCGACCTGCGCGACGACCATCGACAGCACGTCGGCGGCGAACGCGGCCGGCTGGCCGAAGAAGTTGCCGCCGTGCACCACCAGGTCGTCGCCGGGGAAGAACAGCGGGTTGTCGGTGACACTGGCGAGGTCGGCCGCGACCACGGCGTCGACGTAGCGCAGGGCGTCCTCGGCCGCACCGAGCAGTTGCGGCGTGCAGCGGATGCTGTACGGCTCCTGCAACGGACGCGCGCCGGACGCGACGAGGCCGGCGCTGACCCGTCGCATCCGCTCGCCCACGTCGATCGCGCCCGGATGGCCGTACGCGCCCAGCAGCCGGGCGTCGAGGAACTGCGTGTCGCTGCCGAGCAGATCGGCGAGCAGGCAGGTGAGCACCTGGACCGCCCGGTGTGCGGCGCGGGCCGCGTCCAGCGCCAGCGCCGTCGCCGCCGTGGTCAGGGATGTGCCGTTGACCAGGGCGAGAGCGTCCCGGCCGTCCAGCGGCAACGGCTCCAGGCCGGCCAGCGTCAACGCCTCGCCCGCCGGCATCCGCACCCCGTCCAGGTAGGCGTGCCCCCGGCCGCGCAACGCCTGCGCCGCGGCGCCCAGCGGGATCAGGTCACCGCTGGCGCCGACCGAGCCCAGCCGGGGCATCGCGGGGACGAACGTGGTCGCCAGCATCGCCGCGAGGGCGTCGATCACGTGCGGGGAGACCCCCGACGCGCCCCGGGCCAGCGACGCGGCCCGCAGCAGCACTGTCGCGCGGACCACGTCCGGATCGATGTCCGGGCCCTGGCCGGCGCCGAGGTGGGCGAGCGTGTTGTCGGCCTGGTCGCGCAGGTCGGGGCGGCCCGCGTACCCCACCAGGGCGCCGAAGCCGGTGGTGGCGCCGTACACCGCGCGGTCCTCGCCGAGCACCGCGGACAGGAACGTGCGGGCGGCGGTGACCCGGCCCCGGACCTGCGGCCCGGCCACGACCTTGATCGGGTCGCGGGCGGCGCGGAGGTCGGCGATCCGCAGTGGGACATCGAGGTCCACCCCTGTCGTCATGGGATCGCACCCTAGAGACGAATTCTCAGAACGCTCTGAGATCGAGTCGCTACGTTGCGGCGCATGACGCTCGACTATCTGATCATCGGAGCCGGACCGGCCGGGTTGCAGCTCGCTCACCTGCTCGAGCGCGACGGCCACGACTACCTGGTCCTGGAGGCCGGCCCGGCGCCGGGCACGTTCTTCGCCACCTACCCCCGGCACCGGCAGCTCATCTCGATCAACAAGGTCTGGACCGGCTCCGACGACCCGGAGTTCAACCTGCGCGCGGACTGGAACTCACTGCTCACCGACGATCCGGCGCTGCTGTTCAAGAACTACAGCCGGCGCTACTTCCCGGACGCCGCGGACATGGTGCGCTACCTCGCCGACGTCGCCCGCGGCCTGCGGATCAGGTACGGCACCCGGGTCACCCGGGTCGCGCGCGACGGCGACCTGTTCACCGTCGACGCCGGCGACGACACGCTCACCGCCCGCCGGGTGGTAGTCGCCACCGGCGTGTCCCAGCTGTACGTGCCGCCGATCGAGGGCGCCGAACTCGCCGAACGGTACGACACGGTCAGCGTCGACCCGGACGACTTCACCGACCAGCGCGTCCTCATCATCGGCAAGGGCAACTCCGCGTTCGAGACCGCCGACGCGCTCGTCGAGACGGCAGCCGTCATCCACGTCGCCGGCCCGCACTCGATCAAGCTGGCGTGGCAGACGCACTACGTCGGGCACCTGCGCGCGGTGAACAACAACTTCCTCGACACGTACCAGCTCAAGTCGCAGAACGCGGTCCTCGACGGCACCGTCGAGCGAATCGTCCGGCGCGACGACGACGGCGGCTACCGGATCGACTTCCGCTACGCCCGCACCGTCGAGGCGATCCGGCGGATCGACTACGACCGGGTCATCCTCTGCACCGGTTTCCGGTTCGACGCGGGCATCTTCGACCCGTCCGCCCGGCCGCGGCTCGTCATCAACGACCGCTTTCCCGAGCAGACCTCGGCGTACGAGTCGGTGAACGTACCGGGACTCTACTTCGCCGGCACGCTCACCCAGCAGCGCGACTTCAAGCGCTCGACGAACGGGTTCATCCACGGCTTCCGGTACGGCGTACGCGCCCTGCACCGGATCCTCGGCGCCCGCCACCACGACACGCCGTGGCCGGCCACGCCGCTGGAGCTCACCCCGGAGGCGATCGCGGACGCGATCATCGCGCGGATCAACCGCACCTCGGCGCTGTGGCAGCAGTTCGCCGTCCTCGGTGACGTCGTCGTCGTCTCCGGCGACACCGCGCGCTACCACGAGGAGGTGCCCGTCGCGTACGTGCACGACGGCGGGCTGGGCCCGGAACCGTTCGCGTTCGTGGTCACCCTGGAGTACGGGCCGGACCACGACCAGGTCGACCCGTTCGACATCACGGTGCCGCGGATCGCCGAGAACGACGCGGCGCACGCGCACGACGCGAGCTACCTGCACCCGGTCGTCCGGGTCCATCGTGGCGGGAAGGTCGTCGCGGCGCACCACCTCGCGGAGAACCTGGAGAACCACTGGAACCTGCCGGACGTGCACCACCAGCCGCTCGTGCTCTTCGTCAAGGGCGTCCTCTCCGATGCCGGCTGAGGTCTGGCCCCAGCCCGTGCTGGACCTGCTCGCCGCCGGTGACGACCGGCCGGTCTTCGAGGAGGGCGACCGGACGGTCACGACCGCCCAGATGTACCGGCTGGTCCGTCGCATCGCCGCCGGGCTCCGCGCCGCCGGGGCCGGGCCCGGTGTCGGGGTGGCGCTGCGGCTCGGTGTCACAGCTGAAGCGTTCGCGGCGATCATCGCGGCCTTCGCGGTGGGCGCCCGGGTCTCCGGGATCCGCCCCGACCTGGGCCCGGCGCACCGCGCCTGGCAGCTCGGCGGCACCACGCTGCTGGTCGACGACGCCCGGGTCGCCGAACTGGCGCGCACCCCCGACGACGGACGACCGCTGATCGCCGCCGGGCACCCGGACGACGTCGCCCGGATCATCTGGACCAGCGGCAGCACCGGCAGCCCGAAGGGCTGCGCCCAGACGTACGCGGCGATGAGCGCGGCCTGGACGCCGTACCCCGATCGCTGGCCGCCGGCGGTCGCGGACCTCGCCACCCGGCTCCAGCGGTATCTCGTCTTCGGTTCGCTGAGCAGCCAGGTGATGCTGGAGTACGGCATCCTCACCCTGGCCGCGGGCGGCACCCTGGTCGCGGCCCGGCCCCCTGGCTTCCCCGGCATGATCGCCCGGCACCGGGCGACCGCGAGCGTGATCACCGTGGGCAAGCTGTACCAGCTCGTGCGGGACCAGCGCACCGACCCGGTCGACCTGAGCAGCCTGCGGGCCCTGCTGGTCTCCGGTTCCCCGCTCGCACCGGGCCGGCTCGCCGAGGCGCTCGACGTGCTCGGGCCCGTCGTCTTCCACGGCTACGGCCAGACCGAGACCGGCATGATCACGATGGTGACGCCGGCCGAGATGCTGGCGTACCCGGCCGCGCTCGCCTCGGTCGGCCGGCCTCCCCCGGTGACGGCGCTGTCCATCCGGGACGCCGAGGGCCGTCCCGCCACCGAGGGGGAACTGTTCGTCCGGACACCGGCGCAGGCCACCGCGTACTGGAACGATCCGGCCGAGAGCGCCGAGGTGTTCGCCGACGGCTGGGTCCGCACCCGCGACCTGGCCCGGCTCGACGGCGACGGCTACCTGCACCTGCTCGGCCGGATCCGGGACGTCGTCATCGTGCAGGCCAACCTGGTGTACGCGGGCCCGATCGAGCGGGTCCTCGCCGCCGATCCCACAGTCGCCGAGGCGTACGTCGTCGGCCGTCCCGACGACGTCACCGGGGAGGCGGTGCACGCCTACGTGGTGCCCGCCGCCGGTTGCGTACCTGATGCCGGGCGGCTGCGCGCGGTGGTGGCGGAGGCGCTGGGCGAGGCGTCGGTCCCGCAGGCGATCCAGCCGATCGAGCGGGTGCCGACGGCACCGAGCGGAAAGCCGGACAAGCGCGCGCTGATCAGGTGAACCACCGATGGCCTAGCATCCGTGCATGGCCGTACTCGACGAGGCAGCGCAGCGTACCCGCACCCGGCTGCGGGGCACCGCCGTCGGATTCGCCGCCCTGTGGTCCGTCGCCCTCACCGCGTTCGCGGGCGTCAACCTCTGGATCGGGCTGCGGAACCGGCCGTATCTGCTGCAGTACGGCAGCGACGCGGGTGACCGGTTCGGGACCAACGTCATGGTGCTGCTGTCGTGGCTCGGCATCGTCGCCACGGTCGGCCTCGCCACGTGGGTCACCGCGCTGATGGTGCTGACGCAGACCCCCGGCATGCACAGAGGGCTGCGAGCCCGGGTCCGCGTGGCATCGGCCGTGGTGCTCGTCGGCACTCCAGTGGTCACCGTCGCCGCGCTCGTCCTCGCGTACGCGCTGATCGTGCCGCGGATCTATTCGGGCGTGCAGTTCTGAAGCCCGCGGTTCCGTCCGCCTCCGGGAACGAGGACGTGACGGGTTCCGGTCCGCATTCGGCCCGGCGAAACCGGAACCGCGCCGCTCGGCCACGACGTTGATCAGGCCGACGCTCTACTACCAGGTCCTAGTAGTTCCCCTAGGATGGCGACCGCATCAGGTCGGAGCGATGGGCGCCGGGTCCATGTCTCCCTGACGAAGGGGATCAGTGGTGCCTCTCCCGCGGCGTCATCGCTCGCCGACGCGTCGCGTGGCGCGGTGGCTGCTGCTCGTGTGGCTGGCGTGCTGTCCCGCCGTGTTCGTGGTGCTCGGGTTCGCGTCGCCCGCCGCCGCGCACTTCAAGCTGCTCAAGGTCGTACCGGCGGACGGCGCCCGCGTGGACGGCACGGTCACGGAGATCCGGCTGACGTTCACCGCCCCCGGCACGCCCACCGCGACCGGCTTCAAGCTCTCCCGCGAGGGTGCTGCCGTTCCGGTGACCACGCACACCCCCGACGGGGGCCGTACGTGGCTGGTCCACCCCTCCGCCGCCTTGCCCGACGGGAAGTTCACGCTGCGCTGGAGCGTGGCCGCCCCGGACGCCCATCCGCTGACCGGCGATGTGACGTTCACAGTGGTCCCGGCCGACGCGCCAGCGGGCGCGACCGTCGCCCCCCGGCCCACGGCCGGTTCGCACGGGCACACCGGTCACGGCGGACCGGCCGTTCCGTCGGCGTCGCCGCCGGCCCACTCCGGCGGGCACGCGGTGGGCCACACCGCCGACGCCGGCCAGGGTCCGGTGCGGTTCGTCGGCACGGCGGGGCGCTGGCTGTCCTACGGGGCGATCCTGCTGGGCGTGGGTGGTCTCGTCTTCGCGCTGACCACACTGGTGGGTACACGCAGCGACATCCGGCTGGTCCAGGTCTGGGTACGCATCGCCGGGCTGACGGTGGTGGCCGGCGTGCTGCTCGAACTGGCGGCGCTGGCGGCCGTGTTCGGCGGGGGCGGTCTCGCCTCGGCGGTCAGCACGCAGGCGCTGACCGCGCTCGGCCGTACGCCGGTCGCCGCCGGACTGGGTCTGCGGTTCGCCGGCGCGGCCGGGCTGCTCGTGGCCGGTTCCCTGGAGGCGGCGCTGATCCGGGGCCGGCACGCGGTCGGGCGGCACGCCGTGGTGACGGTCGCCGCGATCCCGACCGCCCCTCGCCCTCTTGTCGTGCCGCCCACCGGCGACGTGAGCGGCGACGAGGCGCAGCGGGTACGCGCGCGAGCGGTCCGGCCGGTGCTCCTCGGCGTCACGGTGGCGCTGCTGCTCGGTTCGTTCCTGTTCGACGGGCACACCGTCACCGCCGGGCCACGGGCGGTCGTCGTGGCGGCGGACGTGGCGCACACCGTCGCCGCGGCGGTGTGGGTCGGCGGCGTTCTGCTCCTGGCGGCGCTGCTGCTGGGCCGTGCGCGCCTCGGTGTGCCGACGGGCGCCGCCGAGATGGCGGTGCGCTTCTCCGTCCCGGCCACCGCGGCGGTGACGCTCACCGGCGTCGCCGGTGCCGCGCTGACGCTGACGATCCTGGACCGGCCCGGTCACCTGGTGAGCACCGGATGGGGCCAGGTGCTCCTGGTCAAGGTCGCGCTGGTGGCGGTCGTCGCCGTCGTCGGGCTCTACAACAGCAGGCGGGTGGTGCCCCGGCTGGACCACCCGACCCCGGAGGGCATGCGTCGCCTGCGCCGCACGGTGCTGGCGGAGGCGGTGCTGATGGTCGCCGTCCTGCTGGCCACCGCGGTCCTGGTCAACACCGGCATGTAGACCCGGGCCCGCGCGACCGGGGCGGCCCCGGGGTCTACAGGCAGAACAGGATGCCGGTGACCACGCCGGCGCCCAGCGGGGCGACCAGGGCGGTCGAGGCGAGCAGGGCGCGGGCGAGCAGGTTGCGGCGGTGCGGGCGGCGTCCCTGGAGGCGCTGCAGCCGGATCGCCACGTCGGCGCCGGCCATCGACAGCGCCGACGGCGGGCGCGGCGCGCCGGCGAACGTCAGCAACGCGTCGCGTACGGCAGTCGGGCCGCATTCGCGGACGGCGGCGGCGTCGGCGCGCAGTTCGACGAGCAGGCGCACTGCTGCGGGCGCCTGGCGGGTCAGGGGCAGCCACGGTACGGCGGCGGCGAGCCCTTCCACGGCGGCCACCAGGAGATGGTGGCGCTCCCGCAGGTGTGCCCGCTCGTGGCTGAGCACCGCGGCGAGCTGGTCCGCCGGCAGGTCACCGGCGGCGCTGGCCAGGACCGTGAGCCCGCCGGACCCGCCGAGGCTGTAGGCCATCGGGGTCGGGTGCGGGATCCACAGCACCGGCGCCTCGCCGGGCTCCGGCGGGCCGCCGGCGAGCGTGAGCAGGTCGGCGTGGACGCGGCGAGCACGGTGGGCGCGCATCGCCAGGCGGGTACTCGTCACCGTGAACCGGGCGAGCACGGCCAGCAGGAGCAGCGCTCCGGTCGCCCCGACGATCTCGTCGACGGCGGGCGGCCGGCTGGGTTGTGCCCAGTGCCAGCAGATGCGGGCGAGGTCGTGCAGCGCCCACTGCCGGGTGCTGCCCGGCGCGAGGAGCATCACGGTGGCGAGGACGAAGGTGCCGAGCACCGCGACGATCAGGCCGAGCCAGCCGAGCAGCATCGCGACGGGGTCGGCGACGTGCCGGAAGCACAGCCGCAACGCGGCGGGGCCACACCAGGCGACCAGCGCCGCGCCGGCGACGAGGGCGAGCGCGAGGCTCACGCCCCGGACTCCCGCTCGTCGAGGACCTGCCGCAGGATGTGCAGCTCGTGGTCGGAGGCGGACCGGGCGAAGTGAAGCAGCACCAGGTCGGGGTGGGTGCTCGTCTCGACGACCCGGCGCAGTGTCCGCGCGATGATCTCCTCGCGGGTGCCGGCGGCCCGGTAGCGGTAGGCCTTGCCGACCTTCTCGCGTACGGCCCAGCCCTTGCGGTGCAGGTTGTCCAGCACGGTGAGCACCGTCGTGTACGCCAGGACCCGGTCGGTGGTCACCGCGTCGAGGACGTCACGCACGAGCACGGGCTCGGGGGCACGCCACAGGACGTCCATCACCGCCGATTCGAGTCTGCCCAGTTCCGCCACGTGCTCTCCCTTCGTGCCGGTCAGGGTACGTCAGGTGTCGTGGCGGTGCGGCCGGCCCCGAAGCCGGGACCGGCCGCGCCCGGTCGCCTACAGGCGGTCGAGGATCTTCTGCAGGGTCTGCACCTCGGCGGCCTGGTCCGAGGCGATCCTGGCGGCCAGCGCCTTGGCCTCGGGGTTGCTCCCGTCGGCCTGCTCGGTCCTGGCCATGTCGATGGCGCCCTTGTGGTGGGCGATCATCATCTCGGCGAACATCTTGTCGAACGCGGGGCCCTTCGCCGCGGCGAGGTCCCTCATCTGCTGCTCGGACATCATGCCGGGCATCCCCGCGTCCATCCCCGGCATGCCGTGCCCGGGCGTGGCGCTCATGCCGGGCATGCTGTGGTCGCTGGGCAGGTCCGTGGGCTTGCCCCAGGCCGTGAGCCACCCCTTCATGGTGGCGATCTCCGGATCCTGCGCCGCCTTGATCTTCGCGGCCAGGTCCTTCAGTTCGCTGTCGCTCGCGCGCGTCGGGGCCAGGTCGGCCATCGTCACCGCCTGCTGGTGGTGCGGGATCATCATCTGGGCGAACATCACGTCCGCGTCGTTTACTGTGGCGTCCGCGGAGGCCGAAGCGCCCGCCGCGGAACTGCTGCCGGTGCCGTGCGTCATGCCGCCGGTGTCGTCAGCGCCGCCGCAGGCGGCGGTCGCGAGCAGGGCGGTCAGGGCGACGCCCGCGAGGGCGGCGCGGCGCAGGATGGTCGGTTTCATCGGTACGTGGTCCTTGTCGTGAGGTGTGCCGGAACGGAGTCGTCGGGTCCGGGCGAGACGCCGGACCGTGTTCTCCTCACGTGCGCAGGACCGTGACGGCTCGCAGGAGCAGCCCGATGCGCCGGCGGGGTGGACCCCGGTCCGGGCGGGGCCCGCGGGACCGAGGGCCGGCCGGCGTGCCGGTGCCGCGGCGGGGCCGCCACAGCAGGGACAGGGCGCCGAGGACGAGCGCGCCGCCCAGCACCGCCAGGCACACGGTGAACACGTGCGTCCCGTCGTGGCGTCCGGGCGAGCTGTCGTCTCCGTGTGCGGCGCCGGGCGCGGCGGCGATCTCGCGGGCGGCGTCGGCGGCGTGGCCGGTGCTCCCGTGTACGGCGCTCGCGTGGGCGGCGTCGGGTCCGGCCGGGTGGCCGAAGGTGTGCATGCCGAACACCCCGAACGTCACGGCGACGAACAGCGCCAGCCGCAGCAGCGGGTGAGCGCGTCCCATCCCATGCCCTCCGCACGTCCGGCCCGGCGCGTGGCGTCCACCTCGACAACCAGCGTCTACTACAGGCGCATAGTAGATGGGGTATCACGGCGGCCGGGCACGGGGAGGGCGAACGCGCACAACGCGCCGCGCGGGAACGACTACGTGACGCGGTAGGCGGTGTAGCGCACCCGGTCGGCCTCACGGATCGCCGACGCGACGAAGACGCACTGCTCCAGCACGGCCAGCGCGGGCACCGACGTCTCCAGTCGTACGCCCAGCCGGAAGTAGTACTCGGCGGGGTCGACCGCGTCGCCGCGCAGCAACGCCTCAAGGACCTCCGGGCGGCCGCTGCGGACGCCGAACGTGCGGAGGTAGACGTGACCGCCGTCGGCGGTGCGCGCCGAATAGCGCGTGTCGATCTCGATCGCGCCGTCGGGGCGGACCAGCTGCCAGTCGGCGCCGCCGGGAAGGATGTCGGCCTCGACGAGGCCGGTGACCCGGCCGCCGACGACAGGCACCACGCGGCGGTGGCCCGCGCGGGTCACCCCGTGGTCCTCCAGCGCGCCGAGCCGGACCTCCACGTCGAACGCGGCCTCCAGACCGGGAACCGCCGGGTCGCGGCCGACGTGTCGGCGCGTACTCATGGAGTGTCCTTGGTCTGCGCGAGGGCGTCGCGGAGGCGTTCCAGCGCGGGCACCGCGGCGGCGAGGGCCGCGCGGTCCGCCGCCGGAAGGGTGGCCGCGGCGCGGGCGACCAGGTCTCCGCTCGCGAGGTCGAAGCGGTCGAACAGGTCGAGGGCCTTCGGGGTGGCGAGGACGTCGACGTGGCGGTGGTTGCCGGGGCGGGGGCGGCGCTCGACGAGACCGTTGCCCTCCATCGTGGTCAGCAGGTTGCTGACCGTCGAGCGGCTCAGGCGGAGTCGTTCGGCCAGCTCGCCGGGGCCGGACACGGTGCCCCGGGGCAGGGCCCGCACGATCTCGATCTGCGCGTCCGGGATCTCCGGCAGGTGCTCGGCGGCGCGGGCGGCGGCGAGCAGCGTGCGGCGCAGCGGCGAGATCACCGACGCCAGTCGCGCCGCGTCCAGCTCGGCCGGCTCCGGGCCGGTCACGGCAGGACACCGGAGAAGACAGTCGGCGTGAGGGAGGCCCGTTCGTTGAGGTCGGCGGGCAGGAAGCCGGCCGCCTTCTTGTAGCCGGTGGCGATCTCGGTGAGCTCCTCCGGCGGGATGACGTCGTGGACGTGGTCGAACCCGTCCGGCGCGCGCTCATGGGCGAGCACCATCACCTGTTCCGGGCCCTGCCGCCTGTTGCTCAGCACGAGCGCGGTGGTCGCCGGCCGCCGGTCCGCCTCGTAGGCGTCGAGCGCCGCCCGGACCGTCGGCGCGGTGGCGAGGTGGAAGGCGAGGGTACGCGCATCGAGGATCGCCTGCGACGCGCCGTTGGAACCGTTCGGGTACATCGGGTGCGCCGCGTCGCCGAGCAGCGTCGTGTTCCCGTGGGTCCAGGTGCCGATCGGGTCGCGGTCCACCATGGGGTATTCGAGGATCTCGTCGGCGGCGGCGAGCAGTTCCGGCACGTCGAGCCACGGGAAACGCCAGTTCGCGAAGAGGGCGACGACCGGCGCGGGGTCGACGGTCCGGTTCCAGTCCGCGTTGGGCCCGGCGAAACCGGGCCCGCGCCGCTCGGCGACGACGTTGATCAAACCGGCGCCGATCGGGTACGCGACGAACTTCTGTTCCGCGTCCCCCGCCATGATCATGGTTCGCCCGTCCAGGAATCCGGGTGCCCGGGCCGTGCCCCGCCACAGCGTCAGCCCGTTCCAGATCGGCGGCCCCTCGCCGGGATGGTGTTGCCCGCGCAACGCGGAGTGGATGCCGTCCGCTCCGACGATCAGGTCGCCCGCGACGCTCACCTCCCCCGCCCCCGTCTCGAAGTGCGCGACGCCGTCGCGGACGCCGACGAGCCGGTGCCCGGTGCGTACCGCGTCGGGCCCCAGCCGTTCCCGCACCACGTCGAGCAGTTCCATCTGGAACCGGCCGCGGTGCACGGATAGCTGCGGCCAGCGGTATCCGGCGTCCAGTCCGCGCGGTTCGCTCCAGATCTGCTGACCGTGCCGGTTGTAGTAGGCAAGCGTGCCGGGGGCGGCCCCCAGCCTTTCCACGCGGTCGCCGAGGCCCAGTTCGGTCAGCTCGCGGACGGCGTGCGGGAGCAGATTTATCCCGACGCCGAGTGGGCGCAGCACGTCGGCCCGCTCGTAGACGGTGATCTCACGGAAGCCGGCCCGGTGCAGGCTGAGAGCGGTGGTGAGGCCACCGATCCCCGCGCCCACGATCACGATCGCCAAGTCGTCGCTCCCTCCGCCACCGGACCACCAACCGCACAGTTTGGTCACAAAATCGTCACTCGTCAAGACGTATTCACATCGAGTTCCGACCACTCGTCCCGCAATGCGATTCGCCTTATCGGAATTCTTGACAATCAATCACCTCTGCATGACGCTGATCGACGCGGTCGGATGGTTCACCTCACCTCACCTCACCGGCCCCCAATCCTCCGGATGCACCAGCGCTTCGCACGGAAGGGCTCGTCCATGAAGAAGGTCACCGCCCTCGCTGTTCTCGCCGGCGTCGCGATCGCCCTGACCGGTTGCACGGACTCCGACGCCACCGATCCGTCTCCCGGAGCGAGCGGCGACCTGCGCAAGGTCCGCGTGGCCGCGTTGCCGATCAGCGAGACCGCCGCGCTGTGGGGCGGCATCAAGGCGGGCATCTTCCGGGAGCAGGGGCTCGACGTGGAGGTCGTGCCCGCGCAGGGCGGCGCACAGGCCATCCCGGCGCTACTAAACGGCGACATCGACTTCGCCATCGGTCAGCCGTTCGGCCCGTTCCGCGCCGACCTGCAGAACCTCGGTGTGGTGATCATCGGAAACTACGCGTCGTCCTACGCCGACGGTGACGACATCAACGCCGTGGTGGCGTCGGCGAAGTCGGGCATCACCCGGCCCGCCCAGCTCGCCGGGCGCAAGGTGTCGGTGAACAGCCTGGGCGCCGCCGGCGACGTCACGATCATGGCGGCGGTCGAGAAGGACGGCGGCGATCCCGCGAAGGTCAAGTTCGTCGAGGTGGCCTTCCCGGACGCGCCGGCCCAGCTCGCCGCCGGCAACATCGACGCCGCCTGGGTGACCGAGCCGTTCATCACCCAGATGCGCAAGCGCGGTGACGTCCTCGTGGTCGCCCCGTACCAGGCCACCGTCCCCGGGCTCACCACCCTGACGACGATCACGTCGAGCAAGCTGAAGGACTCCGACGCCGCCCTGGTCGCGGACTTCTCGGCGGCGATGAAGAAGACGCTCACCTGGGCCAAGGATCCGGCCAACGAGAAGGACCTGCGTCAGGCCATCAAGGACAATCTCGAACTACCGGAGGCGGTGGCGGACTCCGTGCGGCTCCCGGCGTTCGGGTGGGAGCTCGACCGGGCCGGCCTGGAGCAACTGGCGACGCTCGCCCAGAAGTACCGCGTCCTCGACCGGCGACCCGACTTCGACCGCCTCATCCAGCAGCAGTAGCCGGCCGATGCGCAAGATCCTGCTGGGCGCCGCGGGCCTGCTGGGGTTCCTCGTCGTCTGGCAACTGATCCCGACCCTGGGACTGGTCGACCCGCACTACCTGCCGTACGCCACCGACGTGTTCGGGCGGTTGGCCCAGGAGGTGCGCGACCTGGCGTTCTGGCGACGGGTCAGGCTCACCATGACCTCGTGGGCGATCGGCCTGACGGTGGCGACGCTCGCCGCGGTCGCGCTGGGGACAGTGGTCGGGATGGTGCCGTTCCTGCGCCGCGCGACGCACACGACAGTCGAGTTCCTGCGGCCGGTGCCGTCGGTCGCGCTGATCCCCCTCGCCGTGCTGATGTTCGGCCTGCAGATGCGCGCCGCGCTCGTCATCATCGTCTACGCGGCGTTCTGGCAGGTGTTCGTGCAGGTGATCTACGGCGTCGCAGACGTCGACACCGTCGCCCGGGACACCGCGCGCAGTTTCGGCCTCACCCGCGCCGAGCGTCTGCGATACCTCGTCCTGCCGACCGCGCTGCCGTACCTGATGACCGGCGTGCGTCTCGGCGCGGCGGTCGCGCTCATCCTGGCCGTCACCGCGGAGATGGTGATCGGCAACCCCGGCCTCGGGCGCATGATCGAACTCTCCCGCTCCGCCGGGGACGCGGTCGGCCTGTACGGCCTCGTCGTGGTCACCGGGATGCTCGGGCTGCTGGTGAACGTCGTGTTCCGCTTCGTCGAACGGCGCTCGCTGGCCTGGCACCAGTCGGTGCTCGCGGACGAGGCGACCCGGTGACCGCCCTCGGCGCGGGCCGGGCCCGCCCTCGCGATCTGGGCATCCGGGTCGCCGAGAACGTCCTGTTCGCGGTCGGGCTTCCCGTCCTGACCGTGGCGCTCTGGGCCGCCTGGTCCACCCGGTCGACGAACCGTTTCCTCGTCGGCCCCGGCACGCTCCTCGACGCGTTCCGGCAGACCTGGATCGGCCCGGCGTTCGTCGACGACGTCCTGCCCAGCCTGTACCGGCTCCTGATCGGACTGTTCGCGTCGATCCTGCTCGGCGTCGCCGCCGGCGTCGTCATCGGCCGGATCCGCCCGCTGCGCGAGATGCTCGAACCGCTGCTGGAGTTCTTCCGGGCGATTCCGCCACCCGTGCTGATCCCGGTCGCGATGCTGCTGCTCGGCATCACCGACACCATGAAGGTCGTCGTCATCACCTCCGGCGCGATCTGGCCGATCCTGCTGAACACGATCGAAGGCGTCCGGGCGACCGACAGCGTGATGACGGAGACCGCGTACTCGTTCCGGATCTCCCGGTGGGACCGGCTGTGGCGGCTGACCCTCCCGGCGGCGAGCCCGCGCATCATGACCGGCGTACGGCAGGCGCTCTCGGTGGCCCTGATCCTCATGGTGATCTCGGAGATGTTCGCGTCGTCGGCAGGGCTCGGCTACCGGATCGCCTACTTCCAGCGGAACTACCTCATCGCCGAGATGTGGAGCGGGATCCTGCTGCTCGGCCTCATCGGCGTCGTCCTCGCCGTGGTCTTCGGTGTCGTCGAACGCCGCGTCCTGCGCTGGTACCACGGAATGAAGGAGGTGACCCGTGGCTGACGGGCGTCCCCTGCTGAGGGTCGAGCACCTGCGGAAGGTCTACGCCTCCGGCCGGGGTGAGGTCGAGGCGATCGGGGACATCAGCTTCACCATGAACCCCGGCGAGCTGCTGTGCGTCGTCGGTCCCTCGGGCTGCGGGAAGACCACGCTCCTGAAATGCCTCGCCGGGCTGCTCCGCCCCACCAGCGGCCTCGTCGAGATGGAGGGGGCGCCGGTGACCGGCCCGAGCCCGGCGATGGCGGTGGTCTTCCAGGAGTACGGCCGCAGCCTCTACCCGTGGCTGACGGTCCGCGGCAACGTGGAGCTTCCGCTCCGCCACAAGAAGCTCTCCCGCGCCGAACGCGCCCGGACGGTCGCCGACGCCCTCGACGCGGTCGGGCTGCCGCAGTCGGCGCGCAGCCATCCGTGGCAGCTCTCCGGCGGGATGCAGCAGCGGGTGGCGATCGCACGCGCCATCGCGTACCAGCCGGACGTGCTCATCATGGACGAGCCGTTCGCCGCCGTGGACGCACAGACCCGCGCCGATCTGGAGGACCTCGTCCGCGAACTGCACCTGACCCGTGGCATCTCCACCGTGTTCGTGACGCACGACATCGACGAGTCGGTGTATCTGGGCCAGCGCGTGCTCGTCCTGTCGAACTCGCCGACCCGGGTGCAGGAGGACCTCGTCATCGACCTCCCCCGGGAACGCGACCAGCTCACCACCCGGGCCCTGCCCCGGTTCACCGAGCTGCGGACCCACGTCTACGAGCAGATCCAGCGGGCCAAGCGCGGGCCGGTGGTCCCGTCCTCGCGGGTCCACCGGCCGTAGTCGCATCGATCGCCGCGGATCTAGGTTCGAGGTGACGGACCGGTGGAGGGCGGAACCATGATCGGAACCCTGGTGGAGAACGGTCTCACGGCGTTGGCCCGCTACGACTCCTACGGCCAGGAACAGGTCGACGAGATCGTGAAGAAGGCGTCGGTGGCCGCGCTCGGCCGGCACGCCGAACTCGCGATGCTGGCGGTCGAGGAGACCGGCCGCGGCGTGTTCGAGGACAAGGCGGTGAAGAACATCTTCGCCTGCGAGCACGTCACCAACCACATGGCCGACATCCGTACCGTCGGGGTGATCGCGCAGGACGACATCACCGGCATCACCCAGATCGCCGAGCCGGTGGGCGTGGTGGCCGCCGTGACGCCCGTGACGAACCCGACCTCGACCACCATCTTCAAGGCGCTGCTGGCCCTCAAGACCCGCAATCCGGTGATCTTCGCCTTCCACCCGGCGGCGCAGCGCTGCAGCGCGGAGGCGGCCCGCACGGTCCGCGACGCCGCCGTCGCCGCCGGGGCGCCGGAGCACTGCATCCAGTGGATCGACGAGCCGTCGGTGGCCGCGACGAACGAGCTGATGCGGCATCCCGCCGTCTCGGTGGTCCTGGCGACCGGCGGCAACGCGATGGTCCGGGCCGCCTACTCCACCGGCAAACCGGCGCTCGGTGTCGGCGCCGGCAACGTCCCCGCGTACATCGAGGCGTCGGCCGACGTGGCCCGCGCGGTGAACGACGTGGTGCTGTCGAAGGCGTTCGACAACGGCATGATCTGCGCCTCCGAGCAGGCCGTCATCATCGACGACCCGATCCGGCCGGCCGCCCTCGCCGAGTTCCGGCGACTGCACGCCCACATCGCGACACCGGAGGAGAAGTCGCTGCTGGAGAAGCTGCTCTTCGGCTCCGGGAAGCTCAACCCGGACGTGGTCGGGCAGCCGGTGACCTGGATCGCCGAACACGCCGGATTCCCGGTCGCCCCGGACACCTCGATCATCCTGGTCCCGGTCGACCGGGTCGGCCCGGCCGAGCCGCTGACCCGGGAGAAGCTCTGCCCGGTGCTCGCCCTGCTGCCCGCCACCGGTCACGACCAGGCCTTCGGGTACGCCGAGCAGATGGTCGAGTTCGACGGCCTGGGTCACAGCGCCGTCATCCACACGCGGGACGCCGACCTGGCCGAGGCGTACGGCCGCCGGGTCAAGGCCGTCCGGATCATCTGGAACGCGCCGGCCTCGCAGGGCGGCATCGGCGACATGTACAACGCCTTCCTGCCGTCGCTGACGCTGGGCTGCGGAAGCTACGGCCACAACTCGGTGTCGCACAACGTCACGGCTGTCGACCTCATCAACATCAAGCGGGTGGCCCGGCGGACGAACAACCTGCAGTGGTTCAAAGTTCCGCCGAAGATCTACTTCGAGCCGAACGCGATCCGCTACCTCGCCGACATGCCCGACGTGCACCGGGTCACCGTGGTTACCGACCACACCATGACCAGACTGGGGTACGTGGACCGCGTGTCGTCCGTGCTGCACCGCCGCCGCGAGCAGGTGGCCCTGCAGATCATCGACGACGTCGAGCCGGAGCCCAGCGTGCGTACCGTCGACCGGGGCGCCGAGTCGATGCGCTCGTTCCGCCCGGACACCATCATCGCGCTCGGCGGGGGTTCGGCGATGGACGCCGCCAAGGTGATGTGGCTGCGCTACGAGCACCCCGAGGTGGTCTTCGCCGATCTGCGGGAGAAGTTCTTCGACATCCGCAAACGTGCCTTCAAGTTCCCCACCCTCGGCGCGCTGGCCCAGCTCGTCTGCATCCCGACCACCTCCGGCACCGGAGCCGAGGTCACCCCGTTCGCGGTCATCACCGACACCGCGTCGGGCAAGAAGTACCCGCTCGCCGACTACGCCCTCACGCCGAGCGTGGCGATCGTCGACCCGGTCCTGGCCGCCGACCTGCCGGCGGTGGTCACCGCGGACAGCGGCTTCGACGCGCTGACCCACGCGATCGAGTCGTACGTGTCCGTCTACGCCAACGACTTCACCGACGGGCTGGCCCTGCATGCCGTCCGGCTCATCTTCGGCAACCTCGCCCGGGCCGTCCACCAGGGCGCCGCCGATCCGGTGGCCCGCGAGAAGATGCACAACGCCGGGACGATCGCCGGCATGGCGTTCGGCAGCGCCTTCCTCGGCATCGTGCACGCCATGTCGCACACCCTGGGTGCCACCTTCCACGTCGCACACGGGCGCACCAACGCGATCCTGCTCCCGCACGTCATCAGGTACAACGGCACCGTGCCGAGCAAGCTCACCGGCTGGCCCCGGTACGAGACCTACCGGGCGCCGCAACGCTTCGCCGACATCGCCCGTACCCTCGGGCTCCCCGCGGCGACCGACGCCGAAGCGGTCGAAGCTCTGGCCACGGCGATCGAGCGCCTGCGCGACGAGGTCGGCATCGAGCCGTCGTTCGCGGCGGTCGGCGTGGACGAGCAGGCCTTCCTCGCGGCGCTGCCGCAGCAGGCGCTGAACGCGTACGAGGACCAGTGCGCGCCGGCGAACCCCCGGATGCCGATGCTCGACGACATGCAGGAACTGATGCGCGCCGCCTACTACGGACCGGCGACCGCCGGCTGATCCCGGCGGTGACCGCCGCCTCGCCCAGGAGGGGCCCGGCGGTGCGCGACGGCCGCCGGCGAGGGCCGAAGGTCCCTCGGCTTCCGGCCCGCGGCCCCCCGTGGCCGGGCGCCGCCGGGCCTAGGCTAGGTCCGGACAAGACGAGATCAGTGGAAGGGAAGCACGGTGACCGCGGTCGAATCCGAACTCCGTACGCTCGCCGAACTCGACGACACCGAACTCGCCCGTCTGGACGCGTGGTGGCGGGCGAACAACTACCTGACCATCGGTCAGATCTACCTGCAGGGCAACCCACTGCTGCGCGAGCCCCTGGCGGCCGAGCACATCAAGCCGCGCCTGCTCGGCCACTGGGGAACCAGCCCCGGCCTGTCGCTGATCTACGCGCACGTCTCCCGGCTGATCCGGCGCACCGGCCAGCAGGCGATCTACCTGGCCGGTCCGGGTCACGGCGGGCCGGCACTGGTGGCCGCCGGCTACCTGGAGGGCACCTACAGCGAGATCTACCCGGACGTCAGCCAGGACGAGACCGGGATGCTGCGCCTGTTCCGGCAGTTCTCCAGCCCCGGCGGTATCCCGTCGCACGTGTCGGTGACCACCCCGGGTTCCATTCACGAGGGCGGTGAGCTGGGCTACGTCCTGGTCCACGCGTTCGGCGCGGTCATGGACAACCCGGACCTGCTGGCCATCGCGGTGGTGGGCGACGGCGAGGCCGAGACCGGGCCCCTGGAGGGTTCCTGGAAGGGCGTGTCCTTCCTCAACCCCGAGCGCGACGGCGCGGTCCTGCCGATCCTGCACCTCAACGACGCCAAGATCTCCGGGCCCACCGTGCTGGGGCGCAAGGACCCCGAGGAGGTACGCCACCTGCTGCGGGGCCACGGTTACGACGTCATCGAGGTCGAGGGCTCCGACCTGCCCGGCATGCACCACCGCTTCGCCGCCGCCCTGGCCACCGCCTGGACGAGGATCCGCGACATCCAGACCGCCGCCCGGGACGGCTCCTGGGACGGTACGCGTCCGACCTGGCCGCTGATCGTCCTGCGGTCGCCGAAGGGCTGGACCGGGCCGGACACCGTCGACGGGGTCACCGTCACCGGGACGTGGCGCTCCCACCAGGTGCCGCTGTCCGGCGTGAAGGACAATCCGGAGCACCTCGCGCTGCTGGAGCGCTGGCTCAGGTCGTACCGTCCGGAGGAACTGTTCGACTCCACCGGCGCGCCCGTGGCGCTGGTCCGGGACCAGGCCCCCGACGGCGACCTGCGGATGAGCGCCAGCCCGCACGCGAACGGCGGGCTGCTCACCCGGGACCTGGACCTGCCGGACTTCCGTTCCTACGCGATCGAGGTGTCCCAGCCGGCGCAGCAGCGGGCCGAGTCGACGCGCAAGCTGGGCGAGATGATGCGCGACATCTACGCCCGCAACGCCGACCGGTTCCGGTTGTTCTGTCCGGACGAGACGAACAGCAACCGCCTCGGCGGCGTCTTCGACGTCTCCGACCGCGCCTTCATGGAGCGGGTGACGCCGGAGGACGTGGCGATCAGCCGCGACGGCCGGGTCATGGAGGTGCTCAGCGAGCACAACTGCCACGGTTGGCTGGAGGGCTACAACCTGACCGGCCGGCACGGCATGTTCGCCACCTACGAGGCATTCGCCATGGTCAGCGCCTCCCAGACGGTGCAGCACGGCAAGTGGCTACAGGAGGCCAAGCACCTGCCGTGGCGCGCGAAGGTGCCGAGCCTCAACGTGCTGCTCACCTCGACGGCGTGGCGCAACGACCACAACGGCTTCTCCCACCAGGGCCCGGGCCTGATCCAGGTGGTGCTCACCCAGCGCGGCGACGTCGCCCGGGTCTACCTGCCGCCGGACGCCAACACCCTGCTGTCGGTGGCCGACCACTGCTTCCGGTCGCGGTCGTACATCAACCTGATCGTCATCGACAAGCAGCCGCAGTTGCAGTACCTCTCGATGGACGAGGCGATCGAACACTGCGCGCGCGGGGCGGGGATCTGGGAGTGGGCCGGCACCGACGACGGCACCAGCGACCCCGACATCGTCCTCGCCTGCGCCGGCGACGTCGTCACCATGGAGACGGTCGCGGCGGCGCAGATCCTGCGCGACCGGCTGCCCGGTCTGAAGGTGCGCGTCGTCAACGTGGTCGACCTGATGACCCTGGTCCGGCCCAAGGACCACCCGCACGGCATGAGCGAGACCCTGTTCACCGAGCTGTTCACCGACGACGTCGACGTGGTCTTCTCCTTCCACGGCTACCCCGGCGCGATCCACCAGCTCGTCCACGGCCGCCCGGACGCGGACCGGTTCCGCGTGCGCGGCTTCATCGAGCAGGGCACGACCACCACCCCGTTCGACATGACGGTGCGCAACAAGGCGTCGCGGTACCACCTCGTGATGGACGCCATCAACAACGCCAAGCGGCTGCCGCGCGGTGCGGCGGACCTCAAGGCGTGGTGCCGCAGTCAGCTCGACCGCCACGAGGCGTACGTGGTGGAGCACCTGGAGGACATGCCCGAGGTCCGCGACTGGGCCCTGGGCGACTGGGCCGCACGCGGCTGAGTTCGACGGGGACGGTGGCGCCGGTCGGCGCCACCGTCCCCGTCGCGCACGCGCGGGTCCGCCGTCAGAACACGCGTGTACGGCGTGGACCGGACGCGAGGCCCGCGATCGGGCCGACGGCGCCGTCCCGCCCGGGTTGCCGGGGCTCGCCCGTGAGGTCGACGTCCATCACGGCGGGGCTGCCGTCCGCCTCCTCGAACTCCGCGTCGGCGCACCGGACCCGTTCCAGGTCCCGGCCGGTGACCACACCGATGCGGGCCTCGTCGAACGCCTGCGGGAGGTCGGTGACGAGCCAGACCGCGTCGCCCTCGTCCACGACTGCCGCCGACGCGGCGCCCAGCACCAGTGGCTCGTGCTCACCCTCGAACGGCCGGGCCCCGGCGGCGTAGGCGTTCGCGCGGGCGTACACCGGTTGTCTCACCTCGACGTACTTCTGCTGGTCGCTCGGCGGCTGGTCGGCGAGGCGGGCCAGGTACTCGGCGAACGACGCCGGATGCCCGTCGTATCCGGCGGTGCCGGCCAGCGGCGGCCCTTCGCCCTCCGCGCCCGCACCGTAGGCCGCGCCCGGGTCGCCGCCCAGGAAGAGGTTCCCCACGTACCTGTCGTCGCCGCCGTAGATCACCGCGTAGCCGGCCACCTGGGTGCTGTGCGGCAGGTGGTACGGCGTCGCGCGGTCCAGCACCGGCTCCAGCCGCACGGTGCCGCAGATCAGGTTGCAGACGAAGGCGCCGCCCTGGCTGAACAGCTCCAGCGCGGCGGGCGAGCCGAAGATGTTGTGCTCGACCAGGTAGGGGCCGTGGCTGACCTCGACGAAGAGGTCCCGGGAGTTGTCGTGGTAGACGTTGCGGGAGAGCCGGGTGCCCTGTGCCTGCCAGTCCAGCCAGGTGCCGAGCGAGCAGTCGTGGATCCGGTTGTGCCGGATCACCACGTCGATGGCGGCGTGCAGCTTGATGCCGGCGATCTCGTACCCGTAGAACTCGCGCTTCACGCCGATGCGGTGGATGTGGTTGTCCTCGATGGTGGAGAACGCGCATCCCAGGTGACCCACTATCGCGTTCTGGCCGCAGTCGTAGATCGTGTTGCGGCGGATCACGTGCGAGCCGATGTGCTCCCGGTCCCACCCGATCCGGCGGGCCGCGAAGACCGACTCCACCTGGTACTGGTAGCCCGGCTTGTCACCGCGCAGAGCCGAGAAGTTCCGCCCGGTCGACCCCTCCTTCCCGATCGAGATCGCCGCGCACTTGGCGTCGTGGATCACGTTGTCCTCGATGACCCATCCCTTCGCCCAGCCCGGCCCGATCAGTCCCGGCTGGTCGGCGGTCGGCGGCGCCCACGGGCTGGCCGCGTGCGCCAGCTCGAAGCCACGGACGGTGATGTGGTCCAGGTGCGGCTGGTCCGGGTAGAAGACGCTGCGGCGTACGTTGATCTCGACGAGTTCCGCGTTCGGGTCGGCACCCTGGAAGTTGGCCCAGATCGTCGTCCGCTCACCGACCTCGGCGTACCAGACGAGCCGGGTCCGGTCGGGATCGCCTACCGGACGGGGCAGCCTGGTCCAGTCGTCGACGACCTCGATGCGCCGGGGCGGATCGTCGACCTCCGCCCGGCTCCCCACCTCGAAGAAGCTCAGGCCGTTCAGGTAGACGTCGCCGAGGTGCCGCCGTGGCGCACCCGGGCGGTAGACGATCCAGTCGCCGGTCACCTCCTCGGCGAACGGGTTGAACGAGCCGAACACGGCGTTGTCGACGACCGCCCGCCACACGGTCCCGCCGAGCGGCTCCCAGCCGGTGACGCGTTCCGATCCCTTGATCACCACGTGCTCGCCGGGCGCCGCCTCGTAGGTGATGCGGCGGGAGTCGCTGAGACCGCCGTGGCGTGGCTTCACCCACTCGCGGTACTCCCCCGCGTGCACCACCACCGTGTCACCGGGCTGCGCTACGCCCGCCGCCCGGTTGATCGTCCGGAAGGGCCGCTCGGCGCAGCCGTCGGCGCGATCCGAACCGGTGATCGCCACATGGAACACGGATGCCATCCGGGGAGCCTCCTCGTCGACTGATGGAGATGTCTTCGGCGGCGCGTCCGCGCCCGTTCACGTCCATACCGGCAGGTCGATCGCGGACGGGTGGGCGCCGCCGTGGGAGATCTCCTGCTGCGCCCGTACGGTGGTGGTCGCGGTGGCGGCGGGTTCGCCGGTGCCGGGGTTGCGGGCGTAGCGCGGATGCGCTCCGGAGCTGACCTGCACGGCGATGCGGTGGCCGGCGGCGAAGCGGTGGAACGCCGGCCACAGCGGCACGTCCAACTCGACGAAACCGTCCTCACGAGGTCGCGGGTCGGTGGCCGCGGTGCCGACGCCGCCGATGCGGCGGATGCCGTCGCACACGCTCATCGAGCGGCCGTCGGGGTGCACGTCGCAGATCCGGACGAACACGTCCGCGCCGGCCGCCGTCGAGCGGAACCGGACCCGAGCGATCGGCTCCCCGGCGAGGACGACGGCGTGATCCAGCGGTGGACTGCCGAAGACGACCACGTCGCTACGGCGTTCGTGGGCGCTGTTGTCGACCGGCCCGCAGGACGGGCCCAGGCCGGGGCCACCGACCGCGGGTGTGGGCCGGTCGGGATCGTAGGTGTAGCGGGTGCCGCCGCCGTCGGGGACGGCCGGGTCGAGCAGTCCGGACCGGTGCAGGTACCACCGCCGCACGGCGGTGCCCGGCGGCGGCCACGCGGGCAGGTCGTGCCACTGGTCCGCGCCGGTCAGGAAGGCGCGCACGGGCGCGGGCCGGGCCGCCGGTACGCCGGCGAAGTGTTCCTTGAGGAACGCGATCGACTCGGCGAGGAACGGGCTCTGATCGCTGCGGTGGCCCCACGGGCCGATGGTCAGCCGGGGCGGGCGACCGGCCGCGACCAGTTGGGCGTAGGTGCGCAGCTGCCAGGGGAGGAACAGGTCGTACCAGCCGGTGGCCATGTAGACGGGCGCTGTCACGTCGGGCACCGACGCGGTGTGCGACTGCCGGGTCCAGTAGTCGTCGGTGAGCTGCTCGTGCGTCAACCAGTCCTGGTACCAGCCGATCGGGTGGCCCGCCACGGTGGAGTCGCCGCGCGACAGCGGCAGGATGTCGAACGCTTCGGCCAGCTTCCGGTCCGGCCGCCGCGCGAGCCGCGCCCGGACCAGGGCGCCGCGCATGCCCCGCAGGGCCATCAGACGCGACCAGCCGAGCGAGCCGCCCAGCGAGAAGGCGCCATTGGTCCAGGTGACCGCGCCGAAGTCGGCCATCGTCACGTTCAGGCACAGGGCGTCAGGGGCGTTGGCGGGGTCGTCCCGGCACATCCGTCCCGCCACCGCCCACTGGGTGTAGCCGAGGTAGCTCTCGCCGTACGTCGCGACGGTGCCGGTGAACCAGTGCTGGCGGCGTACCCACCGGTGGGTGGCCATGCCGTCACGCTGCTCGTCGAGCTGGGGGCGGAAGCTGCCACCCGAGCCACCGGTACCGCGGCAGCTCTGCACCAGCACCGTGAACCCCTCGCCGGCCAGCGCCGGCGCGTCTGTGAGCGAGCCGTGCCGGCCGTACGGCGAGCGGACGACGATCGTGGGCAGCGGCGGTTCCACCGGGCCGGCGGGCAGGTAGAGGTCGGCGACCAGCTCGACGCCGTCGTCCATCGGCACCCGCAGCCCGCGCCGCACCGTGACGGGGTACGGGCTGCGGCGGGCACTCCGGAGCCGGCCGGTCAGTCGGCGGCGGAGGCTCGTCATCCCTCACCCCTTGAACGCGCCTTCCATGATCCCCTGCACCAGACGGCGCCCGACGAAGACGAACAGCACCAGCAGCGGAATGGTGGCCAGGAAGGAACCGGACATGGCCAGGCCCAGATCGATGTCCCGGTTCTGCTGCAGTGCCTTGATGGCGATCTGGACGGTGTAGTTCTCCGGCGACTTCAACACGATGAACGGCCACAGGAAGTCGTTCCACGCGTAGACGAACGTGAACAGCCCCAGCACGTACGCCGCCGGGCGGACCAACGGGAAGGCGATCCGCCAGAAGATCTGCCAGGTGGTCGCGCCGTCCACCCGCGCCGCCTGCATCAGCTCGTCGTCGATGGTGCTGCCGATGTGCTGGCGCATCCAGAAGATGCCGAACGCGCTGACCAGCCCGGGAACGATCACCGCCTGGAGGCTGTCCACCCAGTCCAACTGGGAGATGATCAGGTACTGCGGCACCACTGCCAGCTGCGCCGGCACCGTCATGGTCAGCACGACGATGAGGAACAGCGTGTTACGGCCCGGGAAGGACAGCTTGGCGAAGGCGAAGCCGGCCAGCGCGCAGAGCACCGCCTGACCCACGGCGATCGTGCCGGCGACGATGAGGCTGTTCAGCAGGGACTGCACGAACGGCACGATGGTGAAGACCAGCTCGGCCAGGTGCAGGAAGTTGCCGCCGGGTGTGAGGGTCGGAGGCAGAGTCGTCGCGGTGGCGGAGTCCGTCGTCGCCACCACGAACATCCAGTAGAGCGGGAAGACGCTGGCGAGCGCCATGAGGGTCAGCAGCGCGTACACCGGGATCGGGACGCGGTTGGCCTGGCGCCGCCGGGCCCGCCGGGGCGCGGCGGTCGGGGGTACGGGCTTCATGGGCGCTCCGAACGGATGCGGGTGGTCAGCAGGTAGTTGAGTCCGGAGAACACCACCACGATGACGAAGAGCGCGACGCCGACCGCCGCGCCGTAGCCGAAGTGGAACTGCCCGAAGGACTGCTCGTAGAGGTAGAGGGTGACGGTCTGGCACTGCCGTGCCGCCCCGCACGTGAGGCCGCCGACCGGGTTGGCCAGCAGCGGCTCGGTGAAGACCTGCAGCCCGCCGATGGTCGACGTCACGACGGTGAACGCGATGATCGGCCGCAACGACGGGATGCTGATGTGCAGGAACTGCTTCCAGCCGTTCGCGCCGTCGGCGGCGGCGGCCTCGTACAGTTCCCGCGGCACCGCCTGCAGCGCGGCGAGGTACAGCAGTGTGTTGTATCCGGTCCAGCGCCAGGCGATCATCGTGGCGATCATGATGTGACTGCCCCACAGCGACGCCGTGAAGTCGATGTGCTCGAAGCCCAGCAGTCCCAGGAACCAATTGATCATGCCGTAGTCCCTGTCGAACATCTGGGCGAAGACGATCGTCGTGGCCGCCACCGAGGTGACGTAGGGAACGAGCACCGACATCCGGAACAGGGCGGCCAGCCGCAGCCGCGCGTGGTTGAGCAGGTGCGCCAGGCCGAGCGCCAGGAGCAACTGCGGCACCGTCGACAGCACCCAGATGCTGAACGTGTTCCGCAGCGCCCCCCAGAAACGGGGGTCGTCCAGCAGTTCGGAGAAGTTGTCCAGCCCCACGAAACGGTGCTCACCGATCGGATCCCAGTCGAACAGCGAGATGTAGAAGGTGAACAGCAGCGGGAAGAGGCCGAAGATCAAAAAGAGCACGAAGAACGGCGAGATGTACGCGTACGGCGCCAGGAACTCCCGTACGCCCTGCTGGATCCGCCTGTTGCGAGCGGGCCTCCGGACGTCCGGTGGTGCCGGGGCCGGGCCGAGCATGGTGGTCAAAGCGTCACCCTCCCGATGGGCGGCGGCCGGGCGGTACCCGGCCGCCGCGCATCAGCCCTCGGTCATTCGCGTACGGCGTTCTTGACGTTCGTCAGCGCGGTGTCCCAGGCCTTCGCCGGGTCCACCTTGCCCTGCTCGACACTGGTGAGCGTGTTGAGGAACTCGGTGCCGATGGGGCCGTCCTGCGGACCGAAGTAGAAGGGCTTGATTCCCAGCACCGACTGGGTGTAGATCTTGCCAATCGGTGCGTTGCTGAAGAACGGGTCGGTCTTCCCGACCAGCTGCGGGTCCGTGTAGACCGACGGGGTGGTGGGCAGCGACCCCTGCATCAGGAAGTGGTCCAGCTGCCCCTTCGGCGACTGCATCTCGGAGATGTAGTTCCACGCCGCCTTCGCGTTCTTGGCGCGCTTGGGGATGGCGAGGAAGCTGCCGCCCCAGTTCCCCGAGCCACCGGGGATGGTGGCGATGTCCCACTTCCCGTTCGTCTCGGGGGCGTTCGTCTTCATCTGGCTGAGCATCCACGACGGTGAGCACACCACCGCGTAGTCGCCCTTCTTCATCGCCGCGGTCCAGCCGGACGAGAACGACCCCTGCTTGGCGGAGATGCCCGCACCGAAGGCCTTCAGCGTCACGTCGAACGCCGCCTTGACCTGCTCGTTGTCGTAGTCCAGCTGGCGGTCGGCGCTGTAGTAGCGCTGACTGCCCTGGTTGACCGCCTGAAAGAAGACGCTGGTCGGCGTGTTGTCCACGAACGGCTTGCCGGTCTTCTGGACGTACGTCTTGCCGACGTTTATGAACTCGTCCCACGTCGGCCAGAGCTTGGAGACCGACTCCCGGTCGGTGGGCAGGCCGGCCGCCTTGAACAGATCCGTACGGTAGGCCACCGCCAAGCCGCCGACGTCGGTCGGCACACCGATGATCTTGCCGTCCTTCGTCGTCGACTGCGCCATCACCCAGTCGAGATAGTTGCCCTTGATGTCGTTCGCGCCCAGCGTGGTGAGATCGACGAAGTTGTCCGGAGACTGCATGAACTTCGGCAGGTCGTCGGCCTGGATCAGCACCAGGTCAGGCACCTTCCCACCGGCCAGCGCGGCGGTGAGCGCCTGCGCGGTCTCGGTCGTGGTGCCCACCTCGGTGAGCTTGACGCGCACATCCGGGTGCGCCTTGGTGTAGACGTCGACGTCGGCCTTCTGGTTGATGTTGGCGAACGACCAGAACTCGAAGGTCTTCGAGTCGGACTCGCCGTCTGATCCGCCACAGCCGGCGAGGAGGAGCACGACGGCGGCCATGACGGCTGTGGTGGTGGTCCGGACGCGTTTCAACGGCCCTCCAGCGGTGTGATCGTGAGCGGCGGTGGTGGGGGTTCTCGCCGGCGCAGGGCACGCAGGCAGAAGCCGACGAGTGGCCGCACCGACGGGTCAGTCGTCGTCCCGTCGTCAGTGCGCTCGCCGCCTCCGAAACTTATCGAGATATTTATATGCCATGATTTTGTGCGCTGAGGCTACTAACTGCCCCGCCATCCGTCAACAGGCGCGCTGCCAGGGAGAGCGCTTGACGGCAGGGTGGATTTCCGACCGGACGAGCGCCGAAAGTTTCGGAGCGGGTGGCGCGGCCCTCTCGGAAGGAGGCCGTCGGCGACCCTCTCGTCCACGCCCGGACAGCGGCCCGACGCCGGTCGCGGCGGCGCCATCGGCTGGATGAGCACGGGCGCGAGGCGAGCTTCTCCTGGGCGATCTTCGCCCGCATGTAACCGCTGTCCGGAAGCCGTTCGGAGCCCACAACCGAGAGGACCACGTAGTGACCCCCACCCCGGCGTCCGCAGCAGCGGCGAGAAGGTTCCGGGTGGACGTCTCGAAGAACTACAGGGCGGCGCCGCTCTCGAGCGACGGCGAGTTCGACACGTCGACGACGGCGTCGGCACGGGAGAGCACGTCCGCCACTCCCTCGCCGTTCAGTGTGTTCACGCCGGTCTTCGGCGACGCCGGCACCGCCTCGTGGCCCTGGCCGCCGAGGATCTTCACGAGCTTGGAGCCGATGAGCCCGCTGCCACCGATGACGACGATCTTCAGGATCGAGCCCCTCCCTGTGCGCCCTGGCTGAGTCGCGCTGCAACCAGTAGGACGGAACCCCCGCAGGGAATGCAGGAATTTGCCGAAAGAGCTCAATGGAGATCGACCCACCCTTGGATACATCGACGCGGCGCGGCCCAAGAAAGCCTTCGATGTACGGGAAGACCTCATCTCCCGTTCGTGACGGGATGGCCGTGCCCGGGTGCAGACCAGTTCGGTCTTGAGGGTGGCGAAGCGGCCTGAGAGGGTGCTCGGTCTTGAGTCGGGCTCTCCGCCGTCAGGTAACTCTGTCGCCGTTGCCACGGCTCATGTCTCGCGCATGTGCCCCGATCAGACCATCCGGTACCTCGGAAGCAGGTTGAGCGACCGAATCGAAGCAAGAGAACGCACGGAATCAATTGGTAGTGGTGACCTGGGTCAGCCCCGCCTCAGCACGTGCCTTGACCTCAACCAAGCTTCAGCTTGAACACTGGCCGGGACGCTGTCCCATGCAAGGGGTGCTACAGATGCGCGCAATACAGGTGGCCGTGTTCGGTGGTCCGGAGGTGCTGTGTCCCACGGAACTGCCCGACCCGGTACCCGAACCCGGCCAGGTCGTCGTCGGTATGGCTGCGGCAGACGTCATTCTCCTCGACACCCTGCTGCGCAGCGGCTGGGGCCAGGACCTCTTCCCGCGGACGTTGCCGTACGTGCCGGGTGGCGGAGGAGCGGGCACGGTGGTGGAGACCGGCGAAGGGGTAGACCGGGCATGGATCGGTCGCCGTGTGGTTGTACGGACCAGCACCGGTTACGCCGAACGGATCGTCGCGGACGTCGAGGAGACCATGCCGGTGCCCGACGGACTGGCCATCGAGGTGGCGGCCGCGCTGGTGCACGACGGCGTGACCGCGCTCAGCCTGGACCGGCTGGGCAGGCCGGAGAAGGGAGAATGGGTGCTGGTCTCAGCGGCTGCCGGTGGAGCCGGCTCGCTACTGGTGCAGTTGGCCGTCGATGCCGGCGCCCGGGTGGTCGCCGCCGCATCCAGCGACGTCAAACTGGCACTGGCCCGCGAGTTGGGCGCGGAGACTACCGTCGATTACACGCGGTCGGACTGGATCCGCCGGGTGCGGCAGGCGACCGGTGGCGGTGCGGCGTTGGTCTACGACGGGGCGGGTGGCCCGCTCGGCACGGCCGCCTTGGGCGCGGTGGCCGACGGCGGCCGGTTCGTCACCTACGGTACCGCCGACGGGTTCGCCGCACCGGACCCGGAGTCGGCCGCGCGCCGCGGTATACGGGTGCTCGCTCCGCTACTGGACGGTCCCCCGAACCAGGAAACCGTGCGCGAGCTGCTGGGACGTGCGCTGGAACGGGCTGCGGAAGGGCGGCTGCGGCCGGCGATCGGCGCCGCCTACCCACTGGAACAGGCCGCTGATGCCCACCGTGCACTTGCCGCACGCACAACCGTGGGCAAGTCACTGTTGCTGGTCGGCGGTCGAACGGCCAGCTGACTTGTCGTCGTCGCCGACGGCGCATGGAACTCGGCGTCCCACACCGCTGCGGGTCCGGATCCGCGGTCGAGGCGGCTGAGAGGGGGGCATACGCGGGCGGTAGCTGCGCAGGTGTGCCACCGGAATCGGACGATAGGCCCGCTGCGGCCGCGGGCGGGATACCGAGGGCTGGTGAGATCAAGGCGGCTGTCGGCCGACGTCGATGACTGCTGCGTCCTGGTTCGCGATACTGGCCCGGCTTCGTCAGAGGATGGTGACGGTGATCACCTGTAGCACTTGACGCGGTGCTGCACATGTCTGTCCTGGATGCAGTCGTGTATCCAGGACAGGAGCAGAGCATGACGACCGCGTTGCTCGACCGCGCGCCGACGCCGCCGCCCGTCAACAGCCCTCCCGGGCAGGCGCCGCGGTTGTACGTGCTGGACGGGTTGCGGCTGGTCTGTGCTCTTGCCGTGGCCGGATACCACTTCGGCGACTCATGGAGGTTGGACGGGGTACGCCCGCCGGCATACTTCCTGCCGGACGCGGCACCGGTGCTGATCTACGGCTTCCTCGGAGTCGAGACGTTCTTTCTGATCAGCGGGTTCGTGATCCTCATGAGCGGCTGGGGACGCACCGTTCGCGAGTTCGCTGCCTCTCGCGCCGCGCGACTCTATCCGGCGTTCTGGGTATGCGTGCTGACCACGACAGCCGTGACGACAGTGCTACCGATCAGCGGCGGGCTGCCCTTCCCACCTCCGCCGGACGGGTGGGACGTGCTGGTCAACCTGACCATGCTGGCGGAGCCTCTCGACACGCCGCTTGTCGACACCGTGTACTGGACCCTCTGGATCGAGCTCCGGTTCTATCTGATCGCGGCGTGCATTCTTGCGGCCAAGCTGACCGACCGGGGAGCAAAGATGTTCGCTGCCGTGTGGCTGGCCGTCGCCGTGGTCATGCCCGCTTTCCGGGGTGCCGCCCTGGACGAGGTCGTGATGTCCGATTTCGCGCCGTACTTCGTCGCCGGAATTACCCTGTTTCTGCTTCGCCGCAACCGATCCGATCGATGGCTTTGGGTGCTGCTGGTCGCCGCGTGGCTGGTCAGCCTGCAGCGTGTGCACGAGCGGACCCTGGAGTTGAAGCCCGGCTTCGAGGTGCCCGTCTGGCCGGCACCGGTGCTGCTCACCGGGGTGTACCTTTTGATGCTCGTCATCGCGCTCGGTTACACCGACCGGGTGAAGATGGTCTGGCTGGCCACCGCGGGTGCACTCAGCTACCCCTTCTACCTCTTGCACCCGCGCATCGGATACAGCGTGATCCGCAACGTGTACGAGGAAACCCACCTCCCCGCGTCGGTACTGATCGGCGGCGCCGTGCTCGGGCTGCTGGCGGCAGCCTGGCTTGTCCATCGCTTCGTCGAGCGCCCACTCGCACCCCTGATCCGCGGCTTCGTCTTGGACCGGCCACGACAATGACCATCAGCCGCAGCGCGCCGAACACGAGGAAGAGTGTGGATCCAACGACCGCGGATGCCGATTCCGCCTTCCGCGAGCTGTTCGGGGCCACGTACGACGATTTGCTGCTCTTCGTCGAACGCCGTGCACACCTCACCGTTGCCGAAGACGTGGTCGCGGAGACGTTCTTGGTAGCGTGGCGCCGCTTGGACGAAGTACCGAAATCACTCGGCGAGGCGCGCGCCTGGCTGTTCACCGTGGCCCGCAATGTCCTGCACAACCGGCAGCGCAGCGACCAGCGGCAGCAGAGCCTCGCGCTTCGCGTCCTGCGGGAACCCGATGCTCCGAGCAGCGCCGAGGCGGACCTCGCGGCCACCCGCATCGACCTGGTGAAGGCTTGGCAGCGCCTGTCACCCGCCGATCAGGAAGTGCTGACGCTGACCGCGATCGAAGACCTCACCGGGCCGCAGGCAGCACACGTACTGGGCATTTCCCGGCCCGCGTTCAGTCTGCGCCTGCTGCGCGCCCGCCGCCGCCTGCGTCAGCATCTCGGTCAGCGGCCGAACAGCGAACCCACAAACGTCCCTGCACCGGCCGGCCCCTCACGACGCGGAGGCTCCGCATGACCGACGACGATGTCCTCAACCAGACGATCCGCTCTGCCGCGGTCCCGGTGCCCGCACGCGTCGGGCAGGAACCCGCGCGAGAACTGCTCGAGCGGATCGTCGCCACTGATCGGCGACCACGCCCAGCACCAGCGCGCACACCGCACCGCCGGCCTCGCCTGGCGATCGCCGGTGCTGCCGGAGCGCTCGCCGCCGCTGTCGCCTTCACCCTGACATTTCTCAACGCCGGTCCCGCGTTTGCGTCGTGGACGCCCGAGCCGAGTCCGATCTCGGATGCCGAGGCACGCGACCTCGTCAGCAAATGCCTGCCTGCCCAGGATGCGAGCGTCGCAAGGGTGGTCATCGGTGAAAGACGCGGCGAGTACGCATACGTGAATGCCGTGTCGCCGGCCGGAAGCCAGACGTGCTTCCGCGATCGCAACGGAGACGTGCGGAATACCAGCATCCTTACCGTGCTGACCAGCACCGAGCGGCTCGGCGCCGGGGGTGTCGAGATGTACTCGTGGGGTCAACTACGTACCGACGAAGGCTACGTCCGGATCATGGCGGGACACGTCGGCTCACAGGTGACGAGTGTGGAGATCAACTTGCGGACCAAGGATGGCGATTCGTCACGGACGGCGCGGGCAACCCTTCGCGACGGTTACTTCGGCGCCTGGTACCCCGAGGGCCCCGACGAGTCGAGCAGCAACATCACCACACTGACCGTCCGCCTCGCTGACGGCAGCGCGGTGAACCTGTCCGCGCGCGAACTGTACGAACAACCGAAGCTGGACTGAGAGGGCGGCTCGGCAAGCCCGCCCTCCGACAGTCGCCAGCACGCCATACTTCCGCATCGCCGGAGCCGCCTACCGCCCGCCGCTCGTCACCCACGCCTGTCGGCATGCCGTCGCCCCGTCGCCGGTCAACGGCCCTGCGGGCGCTTGACGTTGTCTCCGAGCCTCCCTGACCTACCTCGCCGGCGCCGGGTTACCCCGAGTCGTGCTGGTGGCCTGGGGCGGTCACGCCGACGGCGGCAGCTCGCCAAGCGGGTCTACGTCCACCCCGACAGCAGCCGCCTGGAGGCGGCAGCCGAGCACCAGATCGTGTACCGACCGGACTTGCGGCAGCCCGTCCTCGGTCAGCACGATCGTCACCCGGGGGTGTCCGGGAGGAGTGCGCCGGGGTCGTCCGGCACGTCCACACGCGGGCCGATCGGCGGGCACACCTCGGATCGAGGTCGGGGTTGGCCATCGGCTCAGTATTCGACGCCACCGCCGGGGCCGCCCGCCGAGCACGACGACGGGCGACGCTCGCCGGCGCGACAGCCGGAGGAAGCGGCCCTCGACGCGCGGTGAGCGCGACGAGGGCCGCGGCCTGGGCGGGTGGCAGTGGACGGCGGGCGGTGGTCAGTCGGGCGGGGCCATCCGGCGACGCAGTTCCCGCTTGAGCACCTTGTGGCTCGGCCCGAGCGGCAGGTCGTCGACATACCGGATCTGCCGCGGGTACTTGTGCCGGCCCAGATGCTCCCGCGACCAGTCGATCATCTCCTGCTCGTCGGGCAGGCCCGGGCCGGCCGGGTCCGCCACCACCACCGCGCAGACCTCCTCGCCGTGACGCGGGTCGGGCACCCCGATCACCGCCACCTGGCCGACCGCCGGGTGCCGGGCAAGGACCTCCTCCACCTCGCGTGGGTAGACGTTGAAGCCACCCCGGATGATCATGTCCTTCTTCCGGTCGATGATGGTGATGAACCCGTCGGCGTCCTTGCGTCCCAGGTCACCGCTACGGAACCAGCCGTCCACCACCGCCTCCGCGGTCGCCTCGGGCCGCCCCAGGTAACCGGCGAAGACGTTGTGCCCCCGGATGACGATCTCGCCGAGCTCTCCGGTCGGCAGCAGCTCGATCCGCTCGTCCACCTCCGCGCGGGCGATCTCCACCTCCACGCCCCAGACCGGGTGCCCGATGGTCCCGGCGCGGGTGCCGAAGTGCGGCTGGTTGGTGGTGGCGGTGGGTGAGGTCTCGGAGAGCCCGTACCCCTCGAAGACCGTCGTCTGGAAGGCGGCGTGGAACCGTTCCAGCACGGCCACCGGCAGCGACGCCCCGCCGGAGACGCAGAGCCGCAGCCGAGGCAGGTCGTCCCGGTCCCGGGCGGCGTCGAGCAGCGCCACGTACATGGTGGGCACGCCGTGAAAGACGTCCACCCCCTCACGCAACATCAGGTCGATGGCGGCCGGCCCGGTGAACCGGCTCAGCAGCACCAGCGTCGCGCCGATCCGGAAGGTGCCGTTCATCGCCACCGTCTGGCCGAAGCTGTGGAACAGCGGCAGGCAGCCGAGCACTACGTCCGTCCTGCGCGCGTCGTTGGCGTCGAAGACGTTCACGGTGGCGTTCATGACCAGGTTGAGGTGGGTGAGCACGGCGCCCTTGGGCACCCCGGTGGTGCCGCTGGTGTAGAGCACCACCGCCGGGTCCTCCGCCGACCGGGTGACGTACGACGGCAGCGGTGGCAGCGGGTGGCTCAGCTCCTCCAGGCGGGGCGCGACCGCGCCGGCGGCCGCCGGCCCGACGGTCACCAGCGGCACGCCGGCCGCCGCCGCGGCGGCGGCGCCCAGGGCGAGCTGGGAGCTGTGGCACACCAGCAGCTTCGTGCCGCTGTCGGTCAGCACGTGCGCCGCTTCGTCCACGGTCAGCAGCAGGTGCACCGGGACGAGCACCGCGCCGGCGGCGAGGGCCCCGTAGTAGACCCGGGGGAAGTCCACCACGTTCGGGGCCAGCAGGGCCACCTTGTCGCCGGGGCCGACCCCCCGCTCGCGCAGCCCGGCGGCGTAGCTGCGCGCCTCCAGCCACAGCTCGGCGTACGTCACCCGGGTGTCGCCGTCGACCACGGCGACGGTGTCGGCGTGCCGGCGGGCGGACTCGGCCAGCACCATGGCCAGCGACAGCGCGGTCATCGGGCCACGCCCCGCACCAGACGGCTGACCGTCTCGGCGACGCAGACCGGCTTGCCGCCGGCGTCGCTCTCCACGGTGACCGCGGTGACCACCTGCACGCCGCCGTCCACGGGTGACACCTCGGCCAGGGTCGCGGTGGCGCGGACCGCGCTGCCGACCCGGAGCGGGGCCGGGAAGCGCACCCGGTTGAGGCCGTAGTTGACCCCCATGGCCACCCCCTCGACCCGGTAAAGGCCACCGGCCAGCGCCGGCAGCAGGGACAACGTGAGGTAGCCGTGCGCGATGGTGCCGCCGAACGGGCCGGCCGCGGCCCGTCGCGGGTCGATGTGGATCCACTGGCGGTCGTCGGTGGCGTCGGCGAACCGGTCGACCCGTTGCTGGTCGATCCGGAACCAGGGGCCGGGGCCCAGGGTCTCGCCGGTCGCCTCGGCCAACTCCTCGATGGACGCGAAGACCCTCATGCCAGGTGCCCTCCCAGCTTCGTGTAGCCGCGCAGCAGGTCGCGGGAGATGATCAGTCGCTGCATCTCGTCGGTGCCCTCGAAGATCCGGTAGAGCCGGACCTGCCGGTACCAGCGCTCGATCGGCAGCTCGCGGGTGTAGCCCATGCCGCCGTGGATCTGCAGGACGCGGTCGACCACCCGATTGACCATGCCCGCGCCGTAAAGCTTCGCCATCGAGGAGGCGTGTCGCGGGTCCATGCCCTGCTCGACGGTCCAGGCGGCGCGCAGGATGAGCCAGCGGGCCGCCTCCAGCTCGGTCTCCGAGTCGGCGATCATCCACTGGATGGCCTGGTTGGTGCCGATCTTCGCGCCGAAGGTCTCCCGGGTGTTGGCGTAGTCGATGGCCATCGACAACGCCCGCTCGGCGATGCCGACGGCGTGCGACGGGATGATGTAGCGGCCCTTGCCGATCCACTCCATGCCGAGGCTGAAGCCCTGCCCGGGCTCGCCGAGGATGTTGCGCCCGGGCACCCGGACGTCGTCGAAGACCAGCGAGGCGGGGCCACCCTCGCCCATCGTCTGGATGAACTCCGAGCGCCAGCCCATCGACCGGTCCACCAGGAACGCGGTCGCGCCGCCGTGGCGGGCGCCCTTCTCCCGGTCGGTCACCGCGATCACGATGGCGAAGTCGGCGTCGTGGCCGCCGGTGATGAAGGTCTTCTCGCCGTTGAGGATCCAGTCGTCGCCGTCACGGCGGGCGCTGAGCTTGATGTTGGCCGCGTCGGAGCCGGCGCCGGGCTCGGTGATCGCGAAGCAGCTGCGCCGCTCCCCCTCGATGGTCGGGACCAGGTACTCGCGCTTCTGCTCGTCATTGGCGTGGAACAGGATGTTGTCCGCCTCGCCGCCGAACCGGAACGGCACGAACGAGCGGCCGAGTTCGGTCCAGATCAGGGACTGGGTGACGGCCGGCAGGTCCATGCCGCCGTACTCCTCCGGGGTGGCCAGCCCCCAGAACCCGAACTTGCGCGCCTTGAGCTGCAACTCGCGCAGCTCGCTGTGCTCCAGTCCGGGCCGGTGCGCCCGTTCCCGCCTCAGCAGCTCCTGCTCCAGCGGCATGACCTCCCTGGTGATGAAGTCGCGGGCGGTGTCGCGGATCGCCCGCTCGGTGTCGGAAAGCGCGAAGTCCATGTCCCCTCCGGGTGCTGGTCCGCCGGCGCGCCTCAGCGCGCGCCGCCGTTGACGTACAGGGTCTGCCCGCTGACGTACGACGCGTCGTCGCTGGCCAGGAAGGCGATCACCGAAGCGATCTCGGTCGGCTGGGCGACCCGGCGCAGCGGGGTGTGCTCGGCGACCGTCCGCTGATGCTCCTCCGGGCTGCTGCCGACCCGCTGCGCGGTGGCGGCGGTCATCGCGGTGGCCACGTAGCCCGGGGCGACGGCGTTGACCGTGACGTCGTACGGGCCGAGTTCGATGGCGAGGGTGGCCGTCAGGCCCTGCACCCCCGCCTTGGCCGCCGCGTAGTTGACCTGGCCCCGGTTGCCGAGGGCGGAGCGGCTGCTGAGGTTGACGATCCGGCCGTAGCGGGCCGCGACCATGTGCTGTTGGGCGGCCTGGCAGCAGAGGAACATGCTGGTCAGGTTGGTGGTCAGCACCGCCTCCCAGTGTGGCAGGGGCATCTTGAACAGCAGGTCGTCGCGGGTGATGCCGGCGTTGTTCACCAGCACGTGCAACCCGCCGTAGGCCTGCACCACCCGGTCGGTCATCGCGGCCACCGCCGCGGGGTCGGTCACGTCGCAGCCGATGCCGACGGCCCGGCCGCCGGCCGCGGTGATCTCGTCGGCGACCGCCCGGCTGCGCTCCTCGTCGAGGTCGACCACGGCGACGGCGGCGCCCTCGGCGGCCAGCCGGTGCGCGGTCGCCGCGCCGATGCCCTGCCCGGCGCCGGTGACGACGGCCACCCGGTCGGCGAATCTGGTCACGGTTCTCCCCTTTGCTAGAAGGCGTTGACGCCGGTGAGCGCGCGTCCGATGAGCAGCTGCTGGATCTGGCTGGTGCCCTCGTAGAGGGTGGCGACCCGGGCGTCGCGCAGGTACTTGCCGACCGGGTACTCGTCGATGTAGCCGTACCCGCCGAAGACCTGGACGGCGTTGTTGGCCGCCCGGACTGCTGCCTCGCTGGCGAAGAGCTTGGCCATCGAGGCCTCGGTGGCGAACGCCTCGCCCCGGTCCACGAGGTCGGCCACCCGCCACACCAGCAGCCGGGCGGCGGCGGTGTCCACGGCGATGGCGGCGAGCAACTGCTGCACCAGCTGGTGCCCGGCGATCGGCTTGCCGAACTGGGTGCGCTGCCCGGCGTAGCCGACCGCCGCGTCGAGGCAGCCCTGGGCGATGCCGACGCAGCCGGCGGCCACCGACATCCGGCCCTTGGCCAGGGTGGCCAGGGCCAGCCGGAACCCGCCGTCGGCCGGGCCGAGGCGCGCGGAGTCGGGCACCCGGACGGCGTCGAAGCGCAGCTCACCGGTTGCCTGCCCGCGCAGCCCGAGCTTGCCGTGGATCTCCCTCCGGGTGAGCCCGGCGACGTTGGTGGGCACCAGGAACGCGCTGATGCCCCGGTGTCCGGGCCCGCCGGTGCGGGCGAAGAGCAGGACCACGTCGGCCACGGTGCCGTTGGTGATGAACGTCTTCGCGCCGGTGATCAGCCAGTCGCCGCCGTCGCGGGTCGCCCGGGTGGTCAGCGCGGCCGCGTCCGAGCCGCTGTCCGGTTCGGTCAGGGCGAAGCAGCCGAGCGCGGTGCCGGCGCAGAGCCGGGGCAGCCACTCGGCCCGCTGCGCGGCGGACCCGTACGCGGCGATGGCCTTGGCGACCAGGCCGAGCGACACCGAGACGATGCCCCGGACGGCGGAGTCGCCCCGGCCGAGCTCCTCCAGCACCAGGCAGTAGGAGAGGTGGTCGCCGCCGGACCCGCCGTCTTCCTCGGGGATGGTCAGCCCGAGGAAGCCCAGCCGACCGAGCTTGTCCACGATCTCCGGGTCGACCGACTCGCGCCGATCCCAGGCCGCGGCGTGCGGGACAACCTCACGGTCGACGAACTCGGCGGCGAGCTGACGAACCGCCGCCTGCTCCGCGGAGAGCTGAAGGTCCATGCGGCATAAACTAGCGCTGCAAGTTTAAATACGTCCAGACCCGGCTGTGGCAGAGTTGCCGCGGACCGACGAGTGAGCGAGGGAGGCGCGGATGCCCCGGCCGAGGCAGGCGCTGCTCAGCCGGCAGCGGATCGTCGATGCCGCCGCCGCGCTGATCGACGCGGACGGGCTGGAGGCGTTCTCCACCCGCCGGCTCGCTGCCGAACTCGGCGTACGCGGGCCCTCGCTCTACAACCACTTCGCCACCAAGGACGACATTCTCGACGCGGTGGCCGACAGCGTCACCGCCCAGGTGGACGTCTCCTTCTTCGGGCACCTCGACTGGCGCGAGGCGCTGCGCCGGTGGGGGCACTCGTATCGGGCGGCGCTGGCCGCGCACCCGAACATCGTGCCGTACCTGGCCCGCGGGCCGGGCCGGCGGCCGGCGGCGCTGGCGATGGCCGACGCGGTCTACGGCGGGCTCGTCGCTGCCGGCTGGCCGCCCGCGCGCGCGACGCACATCGGCGCGCTGATGCGCTACTTCGTGGCGGGCTCCGCGCTCGGATCGTTCGCCCGTGGCTTCGTCGAGGACCCCGGGTTGTACGGGGAGCGGTACCCGCACCTGACCCAGGCGCACCGGCTCGCCGAACATCAGCAACGGGTGGACGAGGGCGCCTTCGCGCTCGGCCTCGACGCGCTCATCCAGGGGCTCGCCCGCACCTACGAGGAGCACGTCGGGCCGCTACCACCCCTCCCGCCAGCCGATCCGGGGCACTAGGGCAAAAAAACTTGCAGCGCAGCGGTGGCCGTCGCGAACGGCTCCCGGTACGGCCTGGCCGGCGCTGTCCGGTCCGCCGACGAGCAGCGGGCGGTGCGGGTCGCCCGGCGGATCCGCACCGGAGCCGTGAGCATCAACGGCGCGCCGTTCAACCCGCTCGCCCCGTTCGGTGACTACAAGCAGTCCGACCCCGGCCGGGAACTGGGTCGCTACGGGCTCGACGAATTCCTCCAGCCCAAGGCGATCCCGCGATGAGGGCGCTGCTCGCCTACGGCGTGGACCAGCCGCTGACGGTGGAGGAGGTGGAGCTGCCGGACCCCGGGCCGGGTGAGGTACGGGTGCGGGTACGGGTGCGGGCCGCCGGGGTCTGCCACTCGGACCTGTCCATGGTCAACGGCACGGTCGCGCCGCCGTACCTGCTGGTGCTCGGGCCCGAGGCGGCGGGCGAGGTGATCGAGGTCGGCCCCGGCGTCGACCGGGTCCGGCCCGGCACGCGCGTGGTGCTGAACTGGGCGCCGCCCTGCCGGCGGCGCTGGGCCGCACCGCGTAAACGGGGGTTTTCGGGGGGCGGTTCAAATCTCCATAGAAGAAGTTCAAAGCCCTGACCAGCATTCTCACTGGTCAGGGCTTTTTCTTTGTCGGGACGGCCGGATTCGAACCGACGACCCCTTGACCCCCAGTTTGACAACGATTCTGTCACGGTATGCTGAAGCAGGCTAATACGTTCTCAGATTCAGACAAGAACGACACCTCGCAATGCTGTCTCGTGCCGTGCTTTGCCGCCCCGTCCGGCCGTTGCGGTTCGATGCGTTACCGGGCTCGTTACTGCGGATCGTCAAGGACTTCCTCTGTCGGGCAGTCCGCCGGGCTCCGGCGCAGGTGCGATCGCCAGTGGGCCGATCATCGACGTCAGGCTGGATAGTGTCCGACACAGTGCCGCGAACCCTTCGCCCGCTGCACCGTCGACTACCGTGGGTCTGAACGTTGCCGTCAGGAAGCAGCCGGAGGAGGCTGGTCGATCATGGGTGGTGCAGGCACCGGCGGAGCACCGGCGGGTTCCCGCTACGCCGACCAGCGGCCCTACATCGTCGCCGACCAGCTCGACGCTCTGCGGGGGCCGACCAACGGGTGAGCCTGGATCGCCGGCTCGACTGGTCCGGGCGGGCGCGCTACGACCTGGACAACCCGCGGCGCCTGGCCAGCATGTACGAGACCGTCCTTCGCGAGGCCACCGCCCCCGACGATCTCCCGATGGCTGGATGGCCGGACCCTGCAACGCCTATGGCCGGCCCTCGTGGTGCCCCACAGGTTCGCCGTCTGTGGGAAGCACGATTCCCCGAGCTGGCCAACACGCGCCGACACGCCGCATAGTGGGCGGCCAGACTCCGCCGATCCATCGCCGGCTGGCGCAGATCGCCCTACAAGTCGGCGGCCAGTACGGGTTCGCCTTGGCCGGCGGGCATGCCATCGCCGCCCATGGCGTCCTCGACCGCCCCAGCGAAGACGTCGACCTGTTCGCCGACTGGCAACGCCGTGCCGACTTCCCCACCGCCGTCGACGAGGTGATCGCCGCATACCGCGCCGAAGGGCTCGGCGTCGACATCGATCTTCGACTCGATCACAGTCGCGCGGCTGCACGTCACAGACCCAGCAAACCCACAGCAGCACCGGGTGGAACTGGGGGCGAACTGGCGCGCCCAGCCGCCCGTCCAGATGAACATCGGCCTGCAGGGTCTGGTGGCGACACTTGGAAGGGCGCAACAAGGCAAGGCATCAGGACCGGCGCTGGTGTCAACGCCAGCTCAACCTTCTCAGGCCGAGCCGACAGCTGGGCCAACGTGGGGAGCCCACAGCAGATCTCCCACCGGCTGAGGTGGGTTCCCAGTTTGCGGGAGGGGTCTCTTCAAGATTCGGGGCGGTTCAGGTGTGGGGTCATGCGGTGGGTGAATTGCCGAGCCTGCCTCGTCGCCACAATCCTCGCGAAAACCTGCCTGCGCGTCTGAGCAGGTCGTACGGTGATGTAGTGGGGACGAGCTAGGGCCAACGACAGACTCCGCCGGATCGAGAAGGACCTCGTCGATCGGATCGTTGCCGGGCAGCCATATGATCTGGCCGGTAATGAGCCGGTTGACGAGCAACGCATGCGCTCATGGGGTGCCGAGCGCACGATCCGTTCCTGGGTGCTGCGGGACATCCTACGTGGGCATCTCGCCGCGAATCCGGACCCTCGCGGTCTACGGTTGTGCGGGGCCCGCATAGAGGGGCGCGTTGATTTAGAGGGCCTCACCACACCGGTAGCGTTGGAACTCTATTCCTGCCTGTTGCCGCAGGGCTTGGTCGCGCGCGACGCGGAGTTACCCCGGCTGGCCCTCGTCGGGTGTGTAGTCGATCAGCCATCGGATCGGGATGACTCCCCTCTGGCTTGCGATCGGCTCACCGTCAAGCTGCTCAGCCTGGCGGGCGCACGGATCGCCGGCGACGGGAGCAGCGGCAGCGTGAGCCTGCTCGGCGCACACGTTGCCGGCATGCTGAGCTGTGAGGGGGCGGACATCAGCAACGAGTCAGGCCCTGCCGTCCATGCCGACGGCTTGCACGTCGACCAGAACCTCGCCTTCATCGAGGGATTCCGTGCCACCGGTTGCGGGAGCCTCGGAGCCATCAGTCTGATCGGCGCGCACGTTGGTGGGCAGCTGAACTGCACGGGGGCGATCATCCGCAACGACTCAGGACCGGCGTTGCAGGCCGACCGGCTTGAGGCAGACCAGAACGTCGCCTTCATCGGACAGTTCCACGCCACCGGCGCTGGGGACGACGGAGCAGTCCGGCTAATCGGTGGGCACATCAGCGGCCAGCTGATGTGCATCGGCGCGACCATCCGCAACGACTCAGGACCCGCCTTGGTCGCCGACGGACTGTATGTGTCTCAGGACGTCGGGCTTGTCCACGGGTTTTGCGCCACTGGTGCCGGGGAACGCGGCGCCGTCCGGCTGATCGGTGCGCATATCGCTGGGGAACTGATGTGCGAAAGGGCTACGGTCAGCAATGACTCCGGCCCCGCCCTCTACGCCGACGGCCTCCGGGTCGATCAGAACGTTGCTCTCGCCGGCGTATTCAAGTCCACCGGCACCAGCAGCGGGGCCGCCGTCCGCATACCCGGTGCCCACGTCGCCGGGGACTTGGACTGCACGGACCTGACTATTACCAGCGACTCGGGCCCTGCGCTCTATGCAGACGGCTTAAGGGTCGACCAGGATGTCGTACTTAACAGTCGGTTTCGGGCCGCCGGCGCCGGAACTTCCGCAGTCGTGTCTTTGAGCGGTGCCCTCATCGGTGGCCATTTGCTTCTCGATCAGCGGTGGGCGGCGGCTGACCGTAGCGCGTGGCCGGCAGCAAACACCAGCTACGCGCAGGCAGTGCTCGATGTAGACGGGTTGTCGTACGCCGGTGTGCCCGTTGGGGTTGATTGGCACGACTGGCGACGGATTCTTGTGCACGGCACGCCGGCATACGCTGCGCAGCCCTATCAGCAGTTCGCCAACGCGATGCGCGCGGCCGGGCATGACCAGCGGCTGCGCCAGATACTGATGGACCAGCGGCGGGATCAGATTCGCCGCGGCGTCGTGAGCGGCGCGGATCGGATGTGGGCGAGGATCACCGGACTTACCCTCGGCTACGGCTACCAGCCCTGGCGAGCGTTGATAGGGCTTGTTGCGGTGATCGCTTCCTCCGTGATCCTGGCGGCTGTCGTCCTGGGCCCACGCGGTGGCCTCGCACATACCGACGGCGCGAAGGCAACGCCGTGCTCGCTGCTGGAACAAGTCGGCGTGGGCTTGGACTTAAACCTGCCGATGCTACGCACCGGCACTGCGGCGGACTGTCATCCCACCGGCAGCGCCACAGGCGACGCATTGACGGTGGCTGCTTGGCTTCTGCAGGTGTTCGCGTGGGCCTTAGCTGCCCTGTTCATCGCAGGATTCACAGGCGCCGTTCGCAAGACCTGAGCGGCGCCGAAATCACGCTGCAGCCTTGCAGGCGTCCACGTCCCCGGAAAAGCCCTATACGCTTTTTCCCGCCAGGGCTATCGACAGCAGCGACCTGAAGCGACCCCTATCGGCCGGACACCTCGATGTGTGTCAGGGACTCTTGGTGGATCTTCTCGTAGGTGTCGGGGCTGACGTTACCCAGCCGGCCGTGCCGTCGGCGGGGGTTGTAGAAGCCTTCGATGTAGGAGAAGACCTCCATCTCCAGTTCGTGCCGTGACGGCCAGGCGCGGTGTAGACCAGTTCGGTCTTGAGGGTGGCGAAGAACGTCTCCGCCATGGCGTTGTCGTAGCAGTCGGCCACCGAGCCCATAGAGGCCAGGACCCCGCAGGAACGCAGGGTGCGGCCGAACTCAAACGACGTGTACTGCGTCCCCCGATCCGAGTGATGGATGAGCTGGTCACGGGCGGGTCGGCGGTGCTGGATGGCCATGCCGACCGCGTCGAGGATGAGCTCGGTGCGCAGGTGATCGGCCATCGCCCAGCCGACGACGCGACGCGAGTGGGCGTCGATGACGACGGCGAGGTAGAGGAATCCTTCCCAGGTGCGTAGGTAGGAGATGTCGGCAACCCAGAGCCGGTTCGGTGCGGTGGTGTGGAACTGCCGCTGGACCAGGTCCGGTGCGGTAGCGGTGGACGCGGCCTTCCGCCGGGGCTTGCCGCGCCGGCGCCGGTGAGCGCCCTCGATCCCTGCCAGCCGCATCAGTCTCGCTACCGACTTGCGGTTCCAACGGTGACCGCGCTCGTGCAGCTCAGCGGTAAGCCGGCGGGCGCCGTAGACGCCTCGGTGGTCGGACCACGCCCGCCGGGTGACCTCCACGCGCTGTTCGTCATGGCGTTGCCGGTCGGCGGCACGTTGTCGACCGCCGCGCAGCCACTGGTAGAAGGCGCTGCGGCCGACGCCGAGCAGGCGGCAGAGCAGACGGACCGGGTAGCTGGTCTTCTCCGCGTCGATGAACCGGTACACGTCCGCCCGGTTCACCGCTCCGTCTCGCGTGCGAAGAAGACCGCGGCTTTTTTCAAGATCTCCTTCTCCAGCTCCAGCTGGGCCACCTGCCGCCGCAGCCGCGCCAGCTCGGCCCGCTCATCAGCGGCCAGGTCACTGGGCCAGCCGCCATCGCGTTCCTGCCGCAGCCGGTCGACCCAGTTGCGCAGCGTCTCGTGGTTAACGCCCAACTCCCGACCCACGTCACGGATCGTGCGACCAGAGTCGAGCACCAACGCCGCGGCCTGGCGGCGAAACTCCTCGGGGTACTTGCTCTGTCGAGCCACAGCGGTTTCCTCCTCCTCGGCAGGATGCCAAGTCAAGAGGTGTCCGGTCTCAGGGGGTCACTTCATCTCTTCCGACCTTCGCTGCCGGCTGATGTCAGCCGCTCGGCTACGGCGAGCCTCGATTCGTTACTGCGTCCGTTACGCAATCCAGTCAAGGACCGGCGCCGACAACGCGTCCGCGGGCAGCGTGCAGCCGGCCACACCTTCTACAAGCATCCTAGGAAAGGAGGCTTGCTCGATCGAGAGAAGACGCGGCAGTGCCCCTACCGCAGCCAGTCCTCGCAGGCCTTCTCAACTCCGCCGGAGCTCGACTTTGAGCCCACCAACTAGGCTCCAGTGGAGAACGCTAGCTCGCTGCGTCAGCGACTGCTGGGGAGGGACGATCTTGCGCGTCCTAGTGAATGAAATCCGGAAAGTTGATCTCTACCGTCGCAGGTGAAGTAGTCTGCTCCCCGCGCACGCGGGGGTGATCCGGGCACGATCGGCGGCTCCGGCGCCCAGTCCATCTGCTCCCCGCGCACGCGGGGGTGATCCGGATCCGGATCGGCTGTGGCCGCAGGCGTTCGGCTGCTCCCCGCGCACGCGGGGGTGATCCCAAATTCATCTACTCGCAGGTGCCCGAACCCCCCTGCTCCCCGCGCACGCGGGGGTGATCCGTCGACCCGGGTCGCCACGATCGCGACCGAGGCCTGCTCCCCGCGCACGCGGGGGTGATCCGTCACGAGGGATTAACGCCACCGATCTAGCGGCCTGCTCCCCGCGCACGCGGGGGTGATCCCCACAACCTTGGAGGTTGCCGTGCGGCGTGCCCCTGCTCCCCGCGCACGCGGGGGTGATCCTGTGTACGTGATCGGCGTGGCCGGCAACTCCATCTGCTCCCCGCGCACGCGGGGGTGATCCCGGACAGGACAGTAGCCACCTCCTCCTCGTCCGCTGCTCCCCGCGCACGCGGGGGTGATCCGTGACAACGGTGTGGAGCAGGGCGCGGGATATTCTGCTCCCCGCGCACGCGGGGGTGATCCCCGGCCCCACGCCAACTGGTCCGCATCGGTGGTCTGCTCCCCGCGCACGCGGGGGTGATCCGGCGAACGCGACGACCGGTGAGGTGCAGATCGCCTGCTCCCCGCGCACGCGGGGGTGATCCGATGTGGGAGTCCGGCGGGATCGACCTGACGCCCTGCTCCCCGCGCACGCGGGGGTGATCCGGCTGCCACGGAGGCCGGGAAGGCCGGGGCGGACTGCTCCCCGCGCACGCGGGGGTGATCCCGACCCGCCCTGGAAAATCTCGTTCAGGTTCTTCTGCTCCCCGCGCACGCGGGGGTGATCCGTCGAAACGCTCGCGGACGCTCGCCGGGCCCTGCTGCTCCCCGCGCACGCGGGGGTGATCCGACTGCGCCGCAAATCCGGCCAACCGCCCCACGCTGCTCCCCGCGCACGCGGGGGTGATCCCATCTTCGGCATCGACTGGTACGAGCCGACCACCTGCTCCCCGCGCACGCGGGGGTGATCCGCGGTACCTGATCAACCCGCGGGCAAGCGATCTGCTCCCCGCGCACGCGGGGGTGATCCCGAACGCCGCTCCGATCCGGTTCGGGGGCACTCCTGCTCCCCGCGCACGCGGGGGTGATCCCGCCAGCCGGGTCCAGGTCGGAGACCGCATCCTCTGCTCCCCGCGCACGCGGGGGTGATCCGGCGTAGGGTCCTTCGCATCCGGGCTGAAAGACCTGCTCTCCGCGCACGCGGGGGTGATCCCTGCATGGTCTTGACCGAGGGGTTTGACGACCCCTGCTCCCCGCGCACGCGGGGGTGATCCGCCCTTCGCCGATCTCGGGAAGTACGTTCAGGGCTGCTCCGCGCGCACGCGGGGGTGATCCCCGACCCGAGGGAGTTCCCCTATGTGGCCTGACCTGCTCCCCGCGCACGCGGGGGTGCTCCGGAGGAAGCGAAACGGCTCGGCCTGACGAAGGACTGCTCCCCGCGCACGCGGGGGTGATCCGGAGCAGTGCATGACGGAAAGCGAAAAGTTGCTCTGCTCCCCGCGCACGCGGGGGTGATCCTGACGTCAATTGAGCAGAGCGTCGCCATCGGCTCTGCTCCCCGCGCACGCGGGGGTGATCCCACCTTGGCGAGCGTGTCCAGGGTGTCCACGAGCTGATCCCCGCGCACGCGGGGGTGATTCGTCGAGGTGAACCCGTCGGATCCCGGCTACCTCCTGCTCCCCGCGCACGCGGGGGTGATCCGGGCGGCGACGACCTCGGCGTCTACTTCGACGACTACTCTCCGCGCACGCGGGGGTGATCCGGCCGTGGAGGGATACCGGGACAGCCTGGACCGCTGCTCCCCGCGCACGCGGGGGTGATCCCAATGGGGGCGCTCGACATGTACGGACTCGACGCTGCTCCCCGCGCACGCGGGGGTGATCCCTACGCGCTCACCGACGGGCCGTCGCAGCAGGCCTGCTCCCCGCGCACGCGGGGGTGATCCGGCCCGCGGCGCCATGTATCGGCTCCAGCCGGGCTGCTCCCCGCGCACGCGGGGGTGATCCCTGGTAGCCGTCCAGCGTCTCCGCCCGGATCGCCTGCTCCCCGCGCACGCGGGGGTGATCCCATGCTCGGCGTCGAGCCGGAAGAACTCGGCATTTGCTCCTCGCGCACGCGGGGGTGATCCCACCGACGCCGGCCGCCGCGTGATGGCGCTGTTCTGCTCCCCGCGCACGCGGGGGTGATCCCCGGGCCGTGCTCATTCAGGGTGCGCTCGGCGCCTGCTCCCCGCGCACGCAGGGGTGATCCCTTGAGCGCCTTGACCCGGCGTTTGTCCTCCAGCTGCTCCCCGCGCACGCGGGGGTGATCCTCCGACGGCACTGGCGACATCAGTGATGCGCTCCTGCTCCCCGCGCGCGCGGGGGTGATCCCGACCTCGGGCGGGTGGTGTGGCCCAGCACCCGCTGCTCCCCGCGCACGCGGGGTGATCCCGCCAGCCGGTCCCGCAACGAGTTCGGGCCGACCTGCTCCCCGCGCACGCGGGGGTGATCCCTGCATCGCGGTCCATGCCGAGGCCAACGCCCTCTGCTCCCCGCGCACCCCGGGGTGATCCGTGGCACCAGAGCTGGCAGCCCAACTGCCGCGCCTGCCCCCGCGCAGGCGGGGGTGATCCCTGGCGGATCAGGGTGTAGGTGTTCTTGTTGGCCTACTCCCCGCGCACGCGGGGGTGATCCGCGCAGGGCGACGAGCATGCCGTTACGGCCGGACTGCTCCCCACGCACGCGGGGTGACATGACCTGTAATAGCAATTTCCCTTCGTCGCCTGTTCCCGCCCGCGCTGGGATCCATGCGGCGGTTGCTTCTTCCAGGCCGACCCGAAGTAGCCCTCCCGCTACGGGCACAGCTGCTCGGCGTTGCCCGATGGAGCTGCACATAGAGGTCCGATGTCTAAGTTCGTGTCTAGTGAATCATGGCTGGCCGGCGTTCATGGGCGGCTAAACGTTCCACAACGACCGTCGATCGGATCATGGCCGCCATGCTTGGTGGTACCTAGAGTGGTGCCGTGCTAACCGTCGGCGTTGACCTGGCAGCCGCAGATAAGCGCACGGCAATGGCCGCAATTGAATGGCTGCCAGGCCGCGCAGTAGTGCGCGACCTGGCACTCGGGGTCAGCGACGCCCAGATCGTTGAGGCAAGCCGCCGCGCGGACAAGACCGGGCTCGACTGTCCATTCGGATGGCCGGCACCCTTCGTCGCACTCGTCACGACCCACCAGGCTGGCCATATCGCCGCGAGCGAAGGCGAGGGCGGGCTATGGCGGCGCCGCTTGGCATATCGCCACACCGACGAGGTGGTGCGCGAGCAGACCGGGATCATCCCGCTCAGCGTCGCCGCGGATCGTATCGGGCACGCTGCCTTCCGCTGCGCCGGCTTACTGTCGATGCTCGCCGCCGACGGTCAGGATGTGGATCGCTGCGGAGACGGCCGAATCGTCGAGGTGTATCCGGCGGCGGCACTGAGCTGCTGGGGCTTGGCGCACCGCGGCTACAAGGGGCGAGGTCAACAGGTCCAGCATGCCGACCTCGTGACTGCATTGCGCGCTGCCGCGCCCTGGCTGGAGCTGGGCACCTTCGAGGCGTTGGCTCGGCGCAGCCACGACGCGTTCGACGCAGTGATCGCGTCGTTGGCTGCCCGCGCAGCTGTGATCGGTAAGGCCACGACGCCGGATGACGAGCAGCGGGTCGCCGCACGGTCCGAGGGGTGGATCGCGTTACCGACGTCCCCTCTGAGTGGCCTTATGGATGCGGCAGAAGCGTAGGCGGAGGGTAATCGTGGCTTCAGGATTGAGCTGGCTGGACAGCTCCCGCAACGATCAGCAGCGGATGCGCGAGCTGCTCAAACTCTTCAGCGACACAGAGAGCCGGGACGAGCTGGGTATCGGCCAGGTCCGCGACGCGTTCAGCGACCTGCTCTTCCCCGGCACGTCCGTCCTGCAGACCCGGGCGCGGTACCTGCTGATCGTGCCCTGGTGCTACCAGGAGGCCGAGCGGCGGGGATGGCGCGGCGACCGCCTCACTAAGCACGTGGACCGCAGCGAGCGGAAGGTGATCTCCGCCCTGATGAAGGGCGACGACACAGAGGGCGTAATCGGCCGTCGCGCTGGTGTCGCGGTACGAACGCTGCCGTCGACCATCTACGCGGCCGCGTTGCAGCGCTACGGCATCCGTATCGATGACGGCGATGTGGGCTCATCGGATCGCCGGTTCAGCGTTGGCTCGGACGAGGCGGATGAGCTGACCGAGCGAGTACACGGCGCCTGGCACGCGACGTTGCCGGCCGCGCCGAAGGGCTTTCCGGACGAGGTCGAGGGTGGATTGAAGCCTCGGCCGGAAGAGGGGCGATGGCTGCGCGAGCGGCTCCTGGCCGCGGTGCCGGACACGCTGCTGGCATACCTTCTCGAGCCCGCGCATCGCCCCGGTTGGGACAGTGAGGCGCCGTGGGAGGAGCCGGCGGTGGCGGCCGCGCCGGGTCCGATCGGTCCGGTGGTACGAGACGCCGCGCTGTTCTCGCTGGCGATCCACGGAGCGGCGTTGCTGTACAACCTCCTCGTGGCCCAACGGTACGAGGCTGCCGGCTTGACCGAACGTGAGGAGCCGGTGACCCGATACCGCGACCTGCTGCTGGACTGGAATCAGCGTGTGTCGACCGAGCACGGCCTCAAGGGCTGGGACCGATCGGGCATGTGGGACCGGTTGATCGACAAGAACCCGCGGATCGCATCGAACGCATCTGCCCGACGCTTCATTGACCGTTGGCTTGACGCGGTCACGAGCGGAGCGGCGCACGACGCCGTCACGGACCAGAGCCTGCGCACCCTGGTGGCTGAGCGGGAGCGGTCGGTCAAGAAGGGTCAGTCGCGGTTGGTCAACGACAAGCTGCTGCGTACGTGGAGTGGTGCCTCCGGCAGTAGGCCCTTGGTCTACCGGTGGCCGCAGGTACGCCGGATCCTCATCGACATCCACGACGGCTGCGCCGCTGACCTGCCGGAGGCTGCCGGTGCTCGCGCCTGATACTCGCTCCCTGCTGCTCGACGCGTTGCGCCCGCCGCCGGGTATGCGGATGTCCCGCGCCGTGGCTCTGACGTTCACCCTGGATCTGGAGAGTCTGCTGGTCGCCCCGCTGGCCTTCGCCGCGCAGGGCTTACGCGAGTCGACGGACCCGATCACGGTGATGGAGGGCGTACGGCGCTGCGCCGACCGGATCGATGTGTTCTGTCAGGCCGGGCAGATCGCAGTTCCGCCGACGAAGTCGGCGCTGCTGGCATTCGTCGAGCCCATGGTGCACCAGGTCCGCCGTCCCAGGCCGGGTCGTCTGTTCCACCCGAAGTTGTGGGCTCTGCGCTTCGAGGACGAGGCCACCGGTGAACCCTCGCTGCGCCTGCTGGTGCTGAGCCGCAACCTGACCAAGGACCGCAGCTGGGATGTATGCCTGCGCTTGGAGGGCTATCCGGGCACTCGCCGGGTGGCCGGCAACAAGCCCCTCTTCGACCTGCTGCAACGCGCGATGCTGCTGGCAGTCGCGCCGCTGCCTACTGATCGGCAGGTGGCGATCGAAGCGCTGGGCGAGGATCTGCGTCGAGCCGAGTGGGAGTACCCCGACGGGGCCTCGGCGATGTTCTTCCACGCGCTGGGGGTGCCTGGTGCTCACCGAGTGGACTTCGCCGGCACACGACATCTGGTCATCTCGCCGTTCTGCACGCCGGACGGCCTCGACCGGTACGCGCCGAGCGGCAAGCTGGCGGTCGTGAGCCGCCAGGAGACGCTCGACTGCCTACCCGACGAGAGCCTGACCGGCGCCGAGGCCTTGGTGGTCAACGAGTTGGCCGGCTTGCCGACTGAGGAGTCGCCGTCCGGCCAGGAGGTGCTCACCGGGCTGCACGCCAAGGTGTACGTCGTGGAGAAAGGCCACCAGGCCCGGGTTCTCCTCGGCTCCGCCAACGCGACCGCTGCGGCGTTCGACGGTAACGTCGAGCTGCTGGTGGAGCTGGTTGGTGGCCGCACTCAGTGGGGCATCGATGCCCTCCTCGGCCCCAAGGCAGCGTTCCGCGAGATTCTCGAACCCTACGAGCGTCAGACCAGCGCCGATGCGGATCCCGAGGCAGACCGGCTGCGAAACCTGATCCGCGACCTGGCGGCCGTACCGCTGTTGGCTACCGTCACGTCCGAGTCGGACCGCTACAGCATCCGGCTGACTTCTGAAGACGCCGTGCCAGATGCGCCAGGTGTACGGATCACCGCGCAGCTGCACACCCGCCGGGGCGAGGCGACCACACTCGCAGCGGGGCAGCCGGTCGACGCGGCGTTCACCGGGCTCACGCTGGTCGACATCACCCCTTTCGTCATCGTCACCGCGGAGGACAGCACCGGCCGCGAACAAGCCGTCGTCCTCGCCACCCTGGTCGGCGATCCCGAGCACCGGCTTGACCACGTCATCGCCGAGCAGATCGACACGCCGGAGAAGTTCCTGCGGTTTCTGCTTCTGATGCTCGGCCTCGGCACGGAAGCTGCCGCCGCGGTAAGCGGCGGCGCCGGCGGAGCCGGCGCCTGGCGTACAGGCGGGACCGGGATCTTCGAGCTGCTTCTCAACGCTCTCGTCGACCGGCCGGAGCAACTCGACGACCTGGCCCGGCTCGTCAGTCGCATCGAGGCCAGCGGCAGCAGCAAGCGGCTGCTTCCACCTGGCTTCGCCGAACTCTGGAAGATCATCACAGAGGCGCGGGACGCGATGGCAGAGGAGGCGCGCGCGTGAAGCGGTACGACGCCGGCCCGGTCATGGCCGGCTTGAAGGACTTCCAGCGCACCACCGTCGCGCATGTCGTCGACCGCTACTTCGGCGCCGACCCGACCCGCCGGTTCCTGGTCGCCGACGAGACCGGTCTCGGCAAGAGCGTGGTCGCCCGAGGCGTGATCGCACAGACCCTGCAGCGTCTTCAGGACGACGACAGCGTCGAGCGGGTCGACGTCATCTACGTCTGCTCCAACCAGGATGTGGCGCGCCAGAACATCGACCGGCTTCGGGTCACCCCGGACGAGACGGTAACGCTGTCCAGCCGGCTCACCCTGCTCGCCAAGCACGCGGACAAGCTCAATGCCGCGACCGCTACCGCCGGCAAACCGATCAACCTGGTCGCCTTCACCCCTGGCACCTCCTTCGACCAGGGCTGGCGCACCGGCACGGCCGAAGAGCGCGCCCTACTGTTCCTGCTGCTTGAGCAAGCAGGCTCGTGGGACGGCTGGCGAACCCGGGCGGCGCTGCGGGCGTTGCAGGCCGGCGTCGCGACACCTGGACGCTTCGAGCGCGAGTGTGTCCGGCTGCGGGAGGAGCTGGGCGGAAAGGTCAATCGCACGATCGCTGACGAGTTCCTGCGCCGCGCCCGGCAACGGGGCCTGCTCGACAGGTTCGACGCACTGCTGGACGGCATCGGCCGACGTCCCGCGCTACCAACCGCTCTGCGGGAGACCGCTCGCAAGCTCACCGGTGACCTCCGTACGGCGCTGGCCACCGCCGGCGTCGAGGTCCTCGAACCCGACCTGATCATCCTCGACGAGTTCCAGCGCTTCCGGGAGCTGCTCGACGACAACGGAGGCGAGGGCGCCGAACTCGCCCAGCACCTGTTCGACTACCGGGACGCCCGGGTGCTGCTACTGTCCGCCACCCCGTACAAGCCGTTCACCTTCGCCGAAGAAGCCGCTACCGGCGAGGACCACTACAGCGACTTCCGGCAGGTCCTGCGCTTCCTCAGCGACGACGAATCCTGGCACGCCGACGTGACGAAGGCATTCGAGGCGTACCGGGAAGCTCTGGTCCGCGGCGAACCTTGCGCTGACCTGCGCGAGTGGCTGCGCCGCCTGCTGCTGACGGTCATGTGCCGCACCGAGCGACCCCTCCTCGGCCAGCACGACATGCTGCGCGAACACGTCACCCTGGCCGACGACGTCAACCCGCAGGACGTACGTAGCTACGTCGCGATGCGCAAGATTGCCAAGGCTGTCGGGGCTCCCATGACGGTTGAGTACTGGAAGTCCGCACCGTACTTCCTGAACTTCCTCGACGGCTACCAGCTCGGTGCCAAGGTCCGCGCGGCGCTGAAGGACCAGACAGATTCGAACGTGCCACCGCTGCTGGGCATGGCCCAGCAGCTTGATGCCGAGACGATCCGCCGACGTGAGCCCGTCGATCTCGGCAACGGCCGGCTACGGCAGCTCGCCGCCGACACCGTTGACCGGGGGTGGTGGAAGCTCCTCTGGCTGCCACCGTCGCTGCCCTACCACGCTCTCGATGAGCCGTTCGCTACCGCGGCGCGTGAGGGCATCACCAAGCGGCTGCTGTTCTCATCCTGGAGCGCCACTCCGACCGCGGTAGCGGGCCTCCTCAGCTACGAAGCCGAGCGCCGGCTGGGCACGGCCGGAGAGGGGCACCGCCACCTCGACTACCGCATCGAACACGAGCGCCCCGCGGCGATGAGCGTCCTCGCGCTCTTCTGGCCCCATCCCACTCTGGCGGCACTGTGCGATCCGCTGGCGTTGGCTCGGCAGCGACCGGACGACCTCGCGCTGCTGGACGACTTCGAATCCGAGGTACGGGACCGGCTCCGTGCTCACGCCACAGCCGAAGAAGGGTCCGGCCTGCCAGCGCCGGCTGAGCCGTGGGAGCTGCTCTTCCGATGGCCGGGCGCCGATCCCGCCGCCGACGACGCTGCTGCCGCCCTTGGCTCGTCGGCAGACGAGGAGCATTCGGCAACAGGTCTGGACCGACACGTCGCCCGGGCGCGGGTTCTGACGAAACAGGCTGGCCACCCGACGCAGAACCAGCTGGACGGGCTGATCGACAGCATCGCGGCAATCGGCCTGCACGGCCCTGGCAACATCGCCTGGCGAGCGTTGTCCCGGCTGATCGAACCCGGCAGCCAGGTCACACCGGCGGGGCATTGGCGTGCAGCCGCGCTCCTCGCCAGTGGTCTGCGTTCCCTGTTCAACCGGCCAGAGTCCACACAGCTACTCGACCACCTGGCGATGGACAAGGTCTACTGGCAAGCAGTGCTGCGGTACTGCGCGGCCGGCGGGCTGCAGGCCGTCCTCGACGAGCACCTGCACACGTTGCGCAGCACAGCCTCGGACACCCCACTCGACGACTGCGAACTGTGGAAGATCGCCGACGATGCACGGCAGGCGATGGCCAGCCGACAGTCGACGTACGAAGCCTTCGACCCACACAACCCGGAGCAGCCCATCAAGCTGCCCGGGCGGTTCGCCCTACGCTACGGCGGCCGCGGCGAGGAGCAATCCCAGGTCAACCGCAAGATGGTCGTACGCGCCGCCTTCAATAGCCCGTTCTGGCCATTCGTCGTCGCCACCACCAGCGCCGGCCAAGAAGGCATCGACTTCCACCATTGGTGCTCAGCTGTCGTGCACTGGAACACCCCGGCCAACCCAGTCGACTTCGAGCAGCGCGAAGGGCGCGTACACCGATTCGGCGGGCATGCCGTGCGGCGCAACGTCGCCGCCGCGCACCGGGCCGATGCCCTGCGCTCGGCTGATCCGGACGTCTGGAGAGCCCTGTACGACGCCGCTCGAGCAGAGTCCGGAGAGCTGGGTGATTTCGCGCCGTACTGGGTGTTCTCCGGGCCGGCGAAGATCGAACGACACGTGCTGCCCTATCCGCTCAGCCGTGACCGGGCGCGGTTCGACCGGCTCAAGGCGGATCTAGTGAGGTATCGGCTCGCGTTCGGCCAGCCGCGGCAGGAAGACCTGCTGCTCCTTCTGCAGCGGCAGGCGAAAGGCGAGGACGACGTGCCTGATGTTTTGGATCTGAGTCCTCAACGGCCGACCGCTTCCCGGTTGTGAGACGGACGCTCGACTCGAGCCGGAGGAGGTGCAGTGAACGGCCGGACCCGTTCGCCCAAGTCGCACCGATTCACTACGCTCAGGTGGAGGTTGTCGGAGCGTCAGCTAGGTATCAGCCAGAGGGCAAGGGAAACGATCTTGCGAGTCATAGTGAATGAAAACCGCGAAGTCGATCTCTAGCGCCCCAGGTCAAGAAGTCTGCTCCCCGCGCACGCGGGGGTGATCCCATGAGCATGACCATGAGGGCCTGCATTAGCTTCTGCTCCCCGCGCACGCGGGGGTGATCCGTCCGCGCCGAACCCGCCGACGGCAGCCAGGGCCTGCTCCCCGCGCACGCGGGGGTGATCCGAGGGCCGCGCGCTGCTGGTCCGGGATCACTCCCTGCTCCCCGCGCACGCGGGGGTGATCCGTGGGCGCGCCGGCCGATCAGCGCGAAGACCGTCTGCTCCCCGCGCACGCGGGGGTGATCCCCGGGCTGTGGGGACACTCCACCTACGTGGTGTCTGCTCCCCGCGCACGCGGGGGTGATCCCCCGTGGTCGCTGGCCGCGTTGGCGTACCGGACGCTGCTCCCCGCGCACGCGGGGGTGATCCGGTTACGGGGTGAGTGGTGCCGGTGCTCCGTCACTGCTCCCCGCGCACGCGGGGGTGATCCCGCACACTTTCTGATCCCGTTGGAGGGGAATTACTGCTCCCCGCGCACGCGGGGGTGATCCCCCCGGCAACGTGTCGGCCTGGCCGGTGTGGCGCTGCTCCCCGCGCACGCGGGGGTGATCCTGCCGTCGCCAGTGTGCTCCTTGTCCGCCGACACCTGCTCCCCGCGCACGCGGGGGTGATCCGTTGGCCCTGGTCGCGGTGCTGTGCGTCGTTCTCTGCTCCCCGCGCACGCGGGGGTGATCCCTCGATCGGCTGGCCGGCTGAGGACCGGATGGTCTGCTCCCCGCGCACGCGGGGGTGATCCGTGGGACGTGTCCGAGAAACACAATCTCACCCTCTGCTCCCCGCGCACGCGGGGGTGATCCGCCGTAGCTTACGCTTCAGCCGTAGATGTTGATCTGCTCCCCGCGCACGCGGGGGTGATCCCAGGTCATCCTCGGCCAGGACCGCCGTGTCCAGCTGCTCCCCGCGCACGCGGGGGTGATCCGGATCTGGGCGCGTTCATCCTGGGTGACCTGGACTGCTCCCCGCGCACGCGGGGGTGATCCCCGTAAGCGTCCATGTCAGATCGACACCACCCCTGCTCCCCGCGCACGCGGGGGTGATCCCGGCCGTTCGTAGAGCACTCCGCCGTCGACGTCCTGCTCCCCGCGCACGCGGGGGTGATCCGCTCCTTCTTCATCGAAGGAGAGCGACTCGTAGCTGCTCCCCGCGCACGCGGGGGTGATCCGGATCCGCCCGTGCTGCTCAGCTTGAAGCGGCCCTGCTCCCCGCGCACGCGGGGGTGATCCCCGGCGCGGGGGCCTGCTCCCGGGAGACGTAGGCTGCTCCCCGCGCACGCGGGGGTGATCCCTCGCGGCTGGCGGGCGGAGAGCACCGATCCGGGCTGCTCCCCGCGCACGCGGGGGTGATCCCACCGCCCACGTCCCCAGCGTCACCGCCAGCAGCTGCTCCCCGCGCACGCGGGGGTGATCCGGTCGCTAAGGTCGCTAAGGGAGTTTCCTCGTGCTGCTCCCCGCGCACGCGGGGGTGATCCCCCGTCGAGCCCGTACCGCACCGCGTACAGGTCCTGCTCCCCGCGCACGCGGGGGTGATCCCGCGAACGCCGTCGCGTACGCCCAACACCGGCCCTGCTCCCCGCGCACGCGGGGGTGATCCGAGCAAGGCCGCGCGGATCGCGAACGCTGGCCGCTGCTCCCCGCGCACGCGGGGGTGATCCCACCGACCACTCGCTCACCCCGGGCAACCCGTCCTGCTCCCCGCGCACGCGGGGGTGATCCGACGGATCTGCGCTCATGAGGGATTCCTCCGGTCTGCTACCCGCGCACGCGGGGGTGATCCCCGGACCGGCAGGGCCCGCCCGGACAGCGCGGCCTGCTCCCCGCGCACGCGGGGGTGATCCCACTCCGATCGTGCTGCCCGGGCACCGCTCCCCCTGCTCCCCGCGCACGCGGGGATGATCCGCGCCGGCGACGGCGCCCGATCCGGACCGGCCGCTGCTCCCCGCGCACGCGGGGGTGATCCGGGGTGAGGCTCGAAGTGGGTAGGACAACGGGTCTGCTCCCCGCGCACGCGGGGGTGATCCCCGCGCCGACGCGCGCGGCGACACCGAGGGCCTCTGCTCCCCGCGCACGCGGGGGTGATCCGGCGTCCGTCCCAGAGAAAATCAACCGGATAGCCTGCTCCCCGCGCACGCGGGGTGATCCGGTGCGGTGAACGACCGTCATGCCGGCGCCGCTCTGCTCCCCGCGCACGCGGGGGTGATCCCGGCGTCGACCGGGCCGCCCTGGTGCGGGCCGCCTGCTCCCCGCGCACGCGGGGGTGATCCCGGCGTCGACCGGGCCGCCCTGGTGCGGGCCGCCTGCTCCCCGCGCACGCGGGGGTGATCCCATGGCAGGCCCAACGCGCCCGGTGCAGAGCCGCTGCTCCCCGCGCACGCGGGGGTGATCCGACCTGAGCGACCTCACCCTCTCCCTGGCCGCTCTGCTCCCCGCGCACGCGGGGGTGATCCGCCCGAGCTGTCCCTGGCCGTGGCCTGGACCCCTGCTCCCCGCGCACGCGGGGGTGATCCTGCACCGGCTGTCAACGCCGGCTGAAATTTGGCTCTGGCGCATATTCTGTGATTGATCTTGGTGGTGGCTTACGGGGTGGTCAGGACGCGTTTGCGGAGGAGGTCGAGGTTCGCCCGGCCATACATCTGTCGCTTGATCGTCTTGATGCGGTTGACCTGGCCCTCGACCGGGCCTGAGCTCCAGGGTTGAGTGAGGCCGGCGACGACGGCGTCGCGGTCGCTGGCGAGGCCGGCGGCGAAGCCGCGGAGTTCGGGGTAGCCGGCGTGGCGGGCGCGGTCGATCCAAGCGTCGAGGTGCTGCCCGGTTCCTTGGTGGCGAACCAGGGCGGCGAACCCGCGGGCGAGTTCGGTGACGGTGTTGAGGTCCGGGCAGCGGCGGCGGGCGGCGGCGAGGTCGGCGTGTTCTTCGTCGGTGATTTTGTGACCGGGTCGCATGATCCAGGCGGTGATCCGCCGGGCCGACGGCACCCGGACCACGGTCGCAGGGGCAGGCCGGGTGCGGTTGCTGGTGAGCCAGTCCCGCAGCACCCGCAAGCTGCCTTGGTAGCCGCGAGCCAGGATCTCGGCGTGCAGGTCAGCGGTCTGCTGGACGCCGTCGCTGAGGCGTTGCCGTAGGTAGGAGTGAAACGGGGTGAGGACGCTGGGTCGGCTACTGGCGTTCGGTCCGATCAACGCCTCGGCGGTGGCGGCGTGGGCGTACTTGCGGGCGGTTCTGACGTTCATGTCGAGACGGCGGGCGGTCGCGCTGATCGACAGTCCTTCGGCGCGTAAGGCGTGCACGGCGGCGTGGCGTTGGCGGGTGTTCGCCGCCCGACGCCCCGTTCTGACCGGCTCGTCAGCCGGCGCGGCCAGGGTGGGTGTCGGATCGGTGTGGGTGCGTAGGCATCGGCGGTGGCCGCGGATGACTTTCTCGACGGTGTCGCTGAGGTTCTTCAGCAGGTGCCACCGGTCGGCGACCTGGATCGCGTCAGGTGCACCCTTGCGGGCGCCGTCTGCATAGCTGCCGCCTCGATCGCGGCAGATGATCTGCACGCCGGGATGCTCGTGCAGCCATGCGGCGAGGGTGTCGGCGGTGCGGTCGGGCAGAACGTCGATCGGCCGGCGGGTGTGCATGTCGAGCAGCACGGTCGCGTAGCGGTGCCCACGACGGCGGGCGAAGTCGTCCACGCCCAGCACCGCCGGTGTCGCCGGCGGCGGGTCGGGGATCCGGCGGATCATCCGGATCAACGTGGAGCGGGACACCGACACCGCCAGCCGCTGCGCCAGTCGGCTGCCCGCTCGACCGCCCAACGCCACCGCGACAGCTTCCAGGTCACCGGCCGCGACGACGGTGTGACGGGCATGCCGACGAGTCAGACCGGGCACCTGCTCAACGAACATCCGTCGCCCGCATTCGGTGTTCGCGCAGGTGAACCGGCGGACCGTCAGCGCGACCAGCACCTCGTGACCACCCAACCTGACATCGGCAAGCCGCCGCACATAGCGACCATGCACAGTGGTCGACCAGGTGCTGTAGGTGCTACACCGTGCCCGCACCGTCTGTGTCGCCGCGTTGATCCTGACCCCGACAGCCCGGACCACCACCGCTTCCAGCCGCAGGCCCGTCAGGTGCGGCAGCAACGCTGGAATGATCTCCATCCCGGCACCCAAACCGAACTACCGACGAACGCGACTCACAAAATGTGCGCCAGAGCCTGAAATTTGACCCCTCTGTTCCGGCCGAATTTTGACCCCCTCGCTGGTTGTTGATGTTCAGTACCCGCGGATGATTTGCCCATCATTTCGGGACCTGCATCCTGTCCCTACTCGCATCTCGCGCAAGCAGGGGTGATGGTGATTCCTACCGCGGTCTTATCAAGATCCCGACGATTCCGTTTCGTTAGTCGCCGTCGCTGCGCGGCCGCGCCGGCCAAACCGACGGCGCTTGGCCGCCTTGCTCCAACCTCCCGCGGCTGCTGGATTGGTCACCGGCACCGCGGGTCGGCGCATAAGTGTGACGCCCTCGGCATCTACTGGCGTCCAGTGATGGTCGTGCGCGACGAACGACAGTCGCTGCTCGCCCCGCACTTGGAACACCATCAGGGCGCGCCCGGCACCCGCCATTTCGGTCACCCGATTCCACAACCTGTTTCGTACGCGGGCGCTGACGTGTCCGACGTACACGCCGGCTGAGAGTTCGAAGAGCCACTGGGTCAGGTGGCCTCGGAGCCCGGCCGGGCACGCAGTGAGGATGATGACCGTCATCAGAAATCGACCTCACCCGTGTTGGCGTAGTTGCGCCCTGCGGCCAGCTCGATCCCGCTCCCGTCCCACAGGCGGAGATCCTCTCCCTCTTCTTCGACCTCGCCGCCGCCCTGCTGCTGAAGAAGCAGCATGCGGATGTCGCGTACGCATCGCGCGAGAATGGCTCCGTCATGCACTCGGTCGCGTACTGCACGGCGGGTGTCTGATCCGATGTCCGTCGAGTCGCCGGCTACGACGTCGAAGGCCACAGGGATCGTGATCTCGGCCTTGTACAGGTCAGCGATGTCGTAGACGAAGGCTCGTTCGTGGCCCGTGTGCACGAAGCCGAGACCAGGCGCGGCGCCGAGCGCGACGATGACGGCGTGAACGATTCCGTAGAGGCAGGCATGCGCGGCTGACAGGGCCTGGTTGATCGGGTCGCCGCTGTCGAAGTCCTCCCGGTCGTATTCACGTTGGCGCCAAGCTACTCCTGTACGTTCGGCCTGCTCCCTGTACATGCGGCGGACTCGTGCGCCCTCTTTGCCTCGCAGTTGCTGCAGGGTCAGGCGCGTGGTGTCTTCGCCCGGGAACCGCATCGCGTACATGGTGCGTGCGACGGCCAACCGCCGGTCTCGATGGCTAACTGCAGCAGCTTGCGCCACAAGTAGCCTGCTGGATGCTGCCAGTGATCGACCGTGAGCGTAGTAACGCACCCCTCGCTCCCCAACCCAGATGGCGGTGGCGCCGTGGTCGGCGAGCAGGGCAATGGCTTGGTGGGTGACGCTGGTGCCCGGTCCGAGGAGCAGCACGCCGATCGAGGCCGCGGGGATGTGCACGACCCCTTGGTCGTTGGTAGCGGTAATGGCATTGCTGTCACGGTGAATGACGCTGCGTTCAAGGTAGAGGAAGCTGATCCGGTCCTCGGCTCGAGCCAAGTCGGCAATCTCGGCAGGCGGTACCCCTGGGATTTTCATGGACGAGCCGAATCAGCCAGCGGGAGCCAGGGTCAGAAGGCCGCAACCGTACGCCTTGCCGTGGCCAATGCCAGAACGCAGCGCGCGGCGGAAAGCCTCCGCGTCGGCGACCTGAAGGATGCCGTCATACGTCACGGTGGCCAGGGTGACCTTGGCCAGGCCGCGCGTGAAGTTCAGCGTCTGGCTGTGGTGCAACCGCAGGTTGGGACGTCCATCCTGTTGCGTGGCGACGCGGAATCCGCGGTCGGCTGCTCGGCTCAACAGCCAGTTGACCTGATCCTCCTCTCGCAAGCGGCCGAAACGCTGAGTCTCCTTGGAGTCCGCGGTCTTACGCCCGCTGTGGACCGGGTTGGCGGTGAGCCGGAACGCCCAGTCCTGGCCGGGGCGTAGTGAGTCGAGCAGGCCGCCGTAGTCGCGGGTGACCCACGCGTCGGTCGTCGGCCAGCCGGCCTGCTCGACAAGGTGGGTCAGGTCGGGCCTGCCCGGACTGGTGATGTAGAGGTAGACCGTCGTGGAGACTTGGGCGTCGAGCCGCCACAGGGTGCGGGCGCCATCCCGCTCGTAGTCCTCGGGAGCAGCAAACGCGGCGCGGACGGCGGCGTGCATGGCCTGGGGTGATCCGAGCACCTTGCGTGCGCCGCGTCGAGCGGGGTTGATCTGGAACCGGGTCAGAAACATGGTCAGCCTCCCAGCAGGCTCAGCGGATCGTGCTCGGGGACGGCGGCCCGTTCTGTGAGGTCGTTCCTGACGTCGACGTGTCGGCGAATCACCGACCGCCAGGTGTGCTGGCGGTGAGCAGGGTCGAAGCTGACGGGCTCATCGGGGACGGTCTCGCTTATCGGTTCACCGGCTCGCGCGTCGCGGATGATCTCCAGTCGGACGGTCCGGGCAGCCCGGCGCTGATACCACTGCGAGGCGAGCCAGGGCCACTCCGCCAAAGCGTCGTCGAGGGCCACGTCGTGCACACCGAGACTGATGGGACCGTCCGGTGGGCATGACCGGCGGCCCAGGTAGAGGGGGAAGTGTGGTCGAGCGAGCGCTTCCGCGAGGCCCGACAGAAGCTCCTGCTCCCCCGCGACCGCAGCGAGGAAAACCGCGTCGGATAGATAGAAGCGGTAGGTCAGTGGAGCGCTTTGCCGGCCATCCAGCGATCGGGCCGTCTGGAAGTCCCGCAGGATCTGCCCGGGCTGGTCGAGGCGTACCCCGAACTCCAGACCCAGCAGCTCGGTGAGCGGCTCCGTGCGGCGGATGCCTTTCGCGGCGGCGAGCAGGCCGAGTACACCGCTCTTGGTCGGGGCGACCTCGGTGCCGCGGCGAGCGAACCGGCTGGACGAGCCCCACGACTGGAGCGGGCCGGCCAGCCTCATCAGAAGTACGCTCATGCTGGCTGTCCGAGCGCCAGGTCGACCTGCTCCCCTACTCCGGCGACCAACTCGCTGAAGCTGACCGCCTTGCCGAGGTCGGCCAGCACAGCGGTCTGCTCCCCGACCTGGGTGACCCAGCTGGCGACCGGCCGTTCCCCGTAGGCCTGCTCGACGGCGATGGCGTGCTTCGCCAATGCGGCCGCGGCCAGCTCGACCCGACCGGCGGCGTGCGTTTCCCGTACCGGCGTCTCGAAGGCGCCGACGAGGTTGACCGGCTGTGTGTCGCGCATCCGTACGAGGACCGCGTCGGGGAGCGTCCGGTGAGCGAACGTGTTCTGTTTGCCCGTCGGCATGCTACGGGCGAAGGCGACCAGGAATGCCTCCACCGCGGCACGGGTGGCGGCTGCGTCGCCCAACGTCCGATGCAGTGCGTCGACGTCGACGGTCGCATACCGGTACAGCGTGGAGGAGTTGAACTCGATGGTGCCGATCATGCCGGCACCGGTCTCGGCGGCATCGGCCTTACGGTCGTCGACGGCGGTGAAATAGTCGAACTCGTTGTCGACGGCGTGAACGCTGATGGCGTGAGAGAGCTGGCACGCCGCGTCGACGTTGATGTCCGTCATGTCGGCGACCATCCGGCCGAACATGGCGATGTCAACGGAGTGGTCGGTCCTGGCCAACTCCTTGAATCGCCCCTTGTCCAGAGGTGTGCCGGCGGCCGAGGCCTCCAGCGCGGCGGAAGCAAGGTTGTCCAGCTGTCGGTGGCTCAGGAAGAGCAGGTAGCTGGACTCGATGTCCTTGATCTCGCCCTTCTTCTTGTCGAGCTTGGCCAGCCCCGCCGCGACGAAGACCTCGGCGGCCAGGGCCGAGGCTGCTTCGTCGGAAAGGTTCGGGTCGAGGGCCTTGATCCGAGCCGCCAGCGACTCACCCACCCGCTTGGTACGTTCACCGAGTTGCGAGCGGTCGAGCAGGTTGGCAAAGGCCAGCCGGATGGCTCGCTTCCATGCCTGACTGGAAACCCGTGCGCGCCGTACGCCTCCGTAGACGGCGGTCTTCGGCGAGCCGGTGTCGTCACGGTTCAGGTTGCTCGGAGGCACGGTCTGCAGCGCGTAGACGTCGATGATGGTGCGGCTCATGACAGGTTCTCCTCGGAAGTGTCGGTAGAGGCGTCAGCGTTGGTGGCGGGCCTGGTGCGGAAGAACTCGCGACCCCAGACGGCCTGGATCCTGGCTTGACCGCCGGGTCGCAGCAGGGTCCGTAGGTCGTCGGCGAGCAGCCCGTAGTCGAGGGGGATCTGGTGTTCTCGCAGCATGGTGATCAGGCTGCGCAGGTGGTAGATGCTCTCGTGGTAGGTGCTGGCGGTGCCGAGCGCGGCGAAGCGGCGACGTACGCCTTCGGGACTTCCGGATACGCGTACGAGGTCGGCCAGGCTCCGGCCCAGGCCTCGCCCGTCGACGTGCATCCGCTCCCGGCGTGACTGCTGGTGCAGTGCGTACAGGGTCACCGCGTCGTGCACCGCTTGTTCCGTGTCGGCGGGCTGCGCGTCGTCGTCCGGCCGGCGACCCAGTAGGTGATCCGGCACCTGCAGGTATCGCTCAAGGGTGAAGTCGAAGCCCGGCGGGCGTCCCAGACCGCGCCGTAGCCGGGCGAGTGCGCTGACCGCTTCCGGCTGGGTCGCGTCGCGAAACAACCGCGCCTGAAGGGCACCCACCGTTCGGGCGACGTGTTCTCCGAGTTCGGCACGTCGGCGAGTCCAGGACCTGGCCTGCACGCCGGCTGTTGGCTGCTCGTCGACCGCGGTCATACTGCTTCCTCCTGCTTCTGCTGGGGCACCTCGGCCGCCATCGGTAGCGCCTTGGCGAGGCCTGCGCGGAACCACGCGTCGGCCTGGGAACTGGAGTAGTGCACGTCTTTGCCGGCGCGGTCTTTGCCGACGCGGCCGATCCATGCCGCCGGTCCAGCTGCGGCAACCAGTTCGCCACCGAGACGGCCGACAGCACGGCGCACCAAGCGTTGCCATGCCGCACGCTCGGTGGCTGGCTCACTATCGGGACCAAGCCCAGCCAGCCAGTTGCGGAAGGCATGGTCCAGCACGGCGTAGGCGCGTTCTGCTGCCCTCTCGGCCTCTCCGCTGTCCTGGTCACGGCTGCCAGCGGCCCGCGCGAGGTTGTCCGCGAGCCGGCGCAGGACGTTGACAGCCGTCTCGGCGTCGGCGGCAGCGTCAATAGCCGTCACGCGCAGCTCCGACTGGTCGACCAGGAGCAGCACGTTCATCGTGAGCGCATCGCTGAACACCTCGTCGATCACTGCCTGCTTTGCACCGTACGAAATGCTCACAGCCCTTGTCCGAACCCGAAAATCAGGCTCGACAACTTCGGTAACGGTCAGGCGGGCCAACCGCTGCAGCACCATCGGCGAAAGCCGCTGAGGCGGCTCGGCGCCAGGCTGTGGCGGAGCCGGCAGCAACGTCTGCAGCCCGCGCCAGAGCGCCCGACCGTGGTCGTGCGGCCGTGGCAGGTAGACCGGGATCACCTTCTGCTCTCGCTCGCGCGGCGCGCTACGGCCCCATACGCTCATAGGCTCCAAGAGCTGACGATCCTGCCAATCGAGTCGATCTCCGTTGGAGACCATTGCCCCGGTGATGGCGACGGCGTCGCCAAACAGCCGGACTCGTCGGGATTGCCAGGTGTAGAGGCTGAGCAGGCCGAAGGGTCCCCGCGTCGTGTCGGACTCCTCTGCAGAGCTCTGTGGTGCGCGTTCCCACACCGGCGCGTCTCGCTCGTCAGCTCGTTGCCAGGCGGGCGCGACCGGTACCAGATTGAGCAAGAGGGTCTCGAGCAGGGTGGCACCCTCCAGGTAGACACCGCCGAGCCAACCGAGCGAGCCGGCACCGATCGGGTAACCCTTACCACTCTTCACCCGCGCGTCTCCCACCGCGCCGGTCTTGATGCCGGAGGGGTCGTAGGCCTGGCAGTGCACCAGCCAGCGGGCAGCCTCGGCCGGTGTAATCGATGCCATTCCCTCGCCCGCGCGGGTGGTGAGAAACTGCAGGCCGTTGGGCACGTCGGCGATGAGGCGCTCCAGCCCGTACGGGCCGTCATTGGAGGCGCGCAGATCGGCGACCTGGTAGAAGGGCTGTTCCGGGTGCAGAAGATCGAACCGGTCTCGGAACTCTCCGAGGTAGTCACTGATATCCGCGGCCGGTAGCCGCCGGTCGCGCCACAGCGCCAACCAAGCAGCCTCTCCGGAGGGGCCGTCGGTGGCCCTGTGCAAGATCGCCAGCGCCAGCCGTAGGATCGCGAACGTCTGCGTCGGCAGCTCGCAGGCGATCATGCGAACCTCACCGGCCTGGTCGAACATCTCACGCAGTGACAGATCACGGCAGCGGCCCCCGTTGTCCAGTGCCGGGATCCACGCCTCGTCCAAGAGCGAGAAGCCCGCGGGGCTGGGTGGAGCGTTCATCTGTATCCGTCTCCTTGGCTGACAAGCGTGATTTCAGGTGCCGGATCGGACGGCACGCAGACCCTCGTCCGGGCTGTACTGCAGATCGAAGCCGGCCAGGGTGGCTCTGCTATCGGTGTCGACGTCAAGCACGAGTTCGCCGGCGAGCCAGTGGTTGTCCTGCCAGGCGCTGACATCGGTGCGTCGTTCCAGGTCGGCGATGACCTCATCGATCACGTCGTTGGCAGTCATCGTGCGAGGCAGCGGCAGGGTGCAGCGAGCGATCAGACGGGGTAACGGCCATCGTGGGACGCTGGCGGTTGCCACGGGTACACCACCTCCGTCGATCCATGGCGGGAGGATTAGTCCCTCCGGGGTCCGTACCAGAAGGAGGACTTCGAGCGACTCGGCGTCACTGTCGCGGACATGCCCCTGAGCCATCCGGTCGTCGGCGCCGGCGACGCCACCTGAGATCCAGCTGATCAATGAAACTCCGGGTTCGGCGACGCTGGCCAGCCGGAAGCCGTCAGCCTTGAGCTCCTTGGCGGCGATCTCGTCACGCTGTTTCGCTTCGGCCTCGGCCATCGCGGGCTGCCAGGATGGCGGCCCGACCGGTTGAGGACCGTAGGCAGCTTGAGTGAGAGGGGCGATGTCCGCCGGGAGCCGCAGCCGTAGGCCCTCGAGGTACGGCACGAGCACGGCGGCACTGCGCAGCAGTGCGGCTGGCTGATAGACACGGCGGGAGCCGTTGACCGGCTGCGGCGGCTCGGTGAGCCAGTCAGCTCCGGCGATCCAGCATTCCGGCTTCGTGAGGCGGGTAGGCCGATCGCCGCGCGGATGGCGGTGCAGCCGGCCGATGCGCTGCAGCACCAGGTCGATCGGGGCGAGATCGGTGACGAGGAGATCGAAGTCGATGTCGAGGGACTGTTCGGCGACTTGGCTGGCGACCACGACGTGGCGTCGTGGCCGTTGTGCGCTACCCGGCGGACCGAATGTGTCACGTAGCCACCGGTCCTTCGCGGCGCGGTCGACGGCCATGAACCGGGAGTGCGCCACCGATACCGGGGTGTCCGGTCCGAGCGCCGCGCGCAGAGCAGCGGCGGTCTCCTGAACCCGCGCGACGGTGTTGCGGACGATCAGGGCGCAGCCGCCGTCGGCCAGACGGTCGCGAAGCAACTCCACCATCGTCGGCAGATCGTCGGCCAGTGGACGGACCGTGATCTCGATGCTGCGTCCGGACTCGGGGCAGCTGACCGCGGTGGCGCCTCGCGTCTCCGTGGACGTGGTGACGAGGGGATAGCGCAGATCGTTGCGGAGGACCGCGTACCGGTCGATGCGTGGCTTGCCTCGGTCACGCCAGCCGGGCGGCTTCTCGGGCCCGAGCCGTCCCCGGTCATAGGCCGCCATCAGCTCAGCACGACGGTGGGCGGGCAGGGTCGCGGAGAGCACGACGACCGGTGCACCATAGGCGCCGAGCCATTCCAGAGCGCGGTCCAGGAACTGACTCATGAAGACGTCGTATGCGTGTGCCTCGTCGATGACGACGACCTTGCCCGCGAGTCCGAGGTGTCGCAGCACGAGGTGTTTGCCGCGCAGCGCGGCGAACAGCAGCTGGTCGATCGTTCCCACGACGAAGCTGGACAGCAGAGTCCGCTTTGGCCCGGCCAGCCATTTGTGCACCCCGACGGCGGCACCGCCGACATCCTCCGCGATGCCGCTTGGCAGCGATGTGGCGCGGAGTCGGTCGTAGTCCGGGTTGAGGGCCGCCTTGCCGTGGGCCAACCGCACATCACGGTCTCCGCGGTCGGCGTGCGCGTCGGGCAGGCGGCGTAGCCAGGACAGCATCCGACCGAACATGGCGTCGCTGGTGGCCCGGGTGGGCAGTGCCAGGTAGCAGCCGGAGGCTCCGGTCCGCCCGGCGAGGATTTCGACCGCGGCGAGGGCCGCTTCGGTCTTGCCCTCTCCCATCGCCGCTTCAACGATCATCATCCCAGGGGCGGGCATAGTCGCGGCGAGCTCAGCGACGGTGCGCTGGACAGGGCGAGGGGTGGCCCCCACAGGCAGCTCGAACCGCACCTTGAACAGGTCGTCCAACCGCGCCGGCGCCGCGGCCGGAAGCCAGGGTACGGGGAGGTCCAGCAGGTGCCAGCCGCTTTGCAGCCGGTCGGCGTCGGGGCCGTCGAGCAGGTAGGGAAAGAACTCCTCGTTGCTGGCGATCCAGTCGGCGACGATGACGATGCCGGTGAGCGCGGCTTGTGCGGGCTGTGACAGTGGCACCGCGTCCCAGGAGACGATCCGATCGGCTGCCGCGCAGCGCTCGGTCATCCAGGCGAGCAACTCTTCCTGCGCCTGTTCCCACGCTTGGTCTCCGAGCAGGTGCCGACGCATTTGAACGTCGCGGAGACCTTCGTCGGTGGGCGGGGCGCCGTGGTGACCTCCGACGACGACGGCGTACGGGTGCGGGTCGGTCAGGCCCTGTCGGCCCAGCCAGTCGGCCAGAATGACGTGCCCCGCGGTAGCGTGCGGGGCGTACCTGCGATCGGAACGGATCAGATCCCGGTCGTAGTCGAGCCCTCGGTCGCGCATACGCTGCGCCAGAGCGGGTGCCTGGATGGCGAAAGCGGGCGTGGCTTTGCCGATGTCGTGCACGCCGGCGAGCCAGACGGCCAGGGTACGGGCGTCGCGGTCGCCGTCGGGCAGTTCGTCGGCGATACGGCGGCGTACCGCAGGGCTGAGCCAGTGGTCCCACAGCCGGCCCGCCACATCGGCGGAGTCGGCGAGATGCCGCCAGAGCGGAAGCCATCCGACCGGCGACGTGCCCTTGCGGTCGGTCTTTCCCCAGACCGCCCGGGCGGCGTCGCCCAGCTTCGGTCCGTGCGAGTCGGTGTGGAGGTTCATCGTTGCTCCGGCAGGAGTGAGCTGGGATGGCCGCTGTGCGACAGGTAGAGCACGTCGCGGGCCCGGGTCAGCGCAACGAACAGCAGGCACCGCTCGCGCTGCAGGTCCTGCTTGTGGGCGTGCGGATCTTCAGTCAGCGGCGTCACCGCGTGAGGCGCGGGAAGGGCGCCCTCGTCCAGTCCGACGACTGCCAGGCACTGGAACTCGAGACCCTTCATGCGATGCATGGTGGCGACCCGGACTCCGTCTGTTCCGCGCTTCTCGTCGGCCACTGGGATGTAGGCCTCCCGTAGCGTCCTGCTGATGAAGGTGACCATCTGTCCGGTACGGGCGGCGACGCCGATCGCGTGGGGTTCGACGCCATGGTCGAGCCAGGTACCAACCTGCTCGATCAGCGCCTCGCGCTCGTCCTCCCGGCTCACGTACGCCTTCACGGTGGGCGCGCCGCCGCGAGTCACGGAGCGGTAGCCGCGCAGCGTGTCGTCCTCGCCGTCGAGGCCGATGGCCGCCTCGCCGTTGAGGACCCGGACCGACAGGTCCAGGATCTCGTGCGTGGTTCGGTAGTTGACGTTGAGCCTGCGAGTCCGGCCTCGGACGTGGATGCCGAGCTGCGCCAGCGACACGTGGCTGTCGTAGATCCTTTGATATGGGTCGGCGAGCAGGAACAGGTCGTTGGGGCCAGGTCCAACGAGCGCACGTAGCAGGCGCCACTGAGCCGGATGAAGGTCCTGCCCCTCGTCCACGACGATGTGTCGATACGGCGTGGGTGACTGGCTGGCCATCACGGCTGCATCGTCGGCGAGCTGTGTGTGGGTGCGCAGCCGCCGCTTGGCCAGTTCGCGTACGACCGACTCGATGGCGGCCCATACCTGCTCCCGCTGCGCCGCGCGGAGCCCTTCCCCACGCCCTCGACGTGGGGCGTCACGGTAGGCCGTCATGCTGTTCAGCTGCTGCGCCAGCACCACCTGCTCCCACTCTCGTCGGAGGAAGGCGCCGCTGAACGTGGTCGTCCGGCCGGCCCGGTTGAGGTAGGTGGGGCCGGCTTTCGCCGCGGCTTCCCAAAGACCGTCGAGCACTTCGTTCTCGACAATGTTGATCTTCTTGTCTCCTCGGGTGCCGATCTCGTACGCCAGCCTGTCGACGCTGATCACGTCAATGCGCGCGCGCACGGTCGGGTCTTCGGTCAGACGGTGCAGCTGCCGGCTGAGGGCGTCGGCGAGCGCCCTGGTGAAGGTGGTCAGCAGCACCTTCGTACCGTCGCCGGGCAGGCGTTGCGCGAGGAAGACCGCCCGGTGCAGGCCGGTGACGGTCTTACCCGTGCCGGCGCTGCCGGTGACCAGCGCCGGACCGCTGTAGGCCTCGCGGAAGGCGACGTCGCGCTGGGTGGGGTGCAGAAAGGTGCGCCACACGTCGAACGGATGAGCCAGGATGGCGGCCAACTCCACCGGCCCGGAGACGAACGCGATTCGCTCGGGTGTGCGGCGGGCAGCTGCCAGCAGGTCCTCGGTGTCCACGCCGCTGACGATCCGGTCGGCCAACTCGATCCAGACATCCTGGACAGTCAGCCCGCTGGCAAGACCGCGTAGGACATCGGCCTGCACGTCAGGAAGCCGCCCGGCCAGGCTCTCCAGTTGCCGGTCGGTGGTGATGAGCCGCAGCAGCGGGATGAGGTCTTCGTCCACGCCGAGTCGCGTCAGGTCCGCGATCGAGACATCGACGAACAAGCCCTTGCTGGAGTCTTCGTGCGAGGTCGTGCGGGCGAACTCCTCGATGCCCGCCTGATCGCGCATCTCCAGGACGCCGATCGCCTGGTTGACGGTGAAGCGTCGGCTCACGGCGAAGGCGATCGCGTCGTCGTGCGGAAGGACGTTCAGCAGCGCGTAGCGTTGCGCGCCGAGAGCGACCACGACTCCGCGATAGAACTGATCGATGCGGATCGTACGGATGTTTGGGTCTCGTGCCCCGGTGAGCTTCTCCAGGTGCATGCCGGCGTGGGTGTGCTGCGCGAACTTTCCGATGGCTGCGTCGACGGCGCGCTGCACGCGGCGATCGAGTTTGGCGTACGCGGGGAGAAAACCCCTGTCGATGGCCAACTCAGCCATATCGTTTCTCCCCCGGCATGGATCGGCGAACAGAATTCGGTGCACCCCTGCAGCCGCCCGTGACCTGAGCAGGCGACCGCGGCCCGCCGGAAGAGACATCCATCCGGCTCACACTCGTCGCCAGTAGAGCACTTGTGAAGTGCGTTTGCAAGCGTCTGTCTTGTAGCTGACGCTCACGGTGATGTCGTTAGTCCGCTGAAGTGTGGACGGCGGCTATGCTGACGAACGTGGTGGCGGGCGAGTGCCTCAAGGGTCGGTACGCGGTAGGCCGGTATCCGTTGGCGCACAAGGGGATGGGCGAGGTCTGGCCAGCCCGTGACGCCTTATTGGACCGTCCGGTGATCGTCAAGGTCGTCGGCGCCCTGGAAGCGGACCTGGTGCGTCGCTTTCGCCGAGAGGCGCTTCTGACCGCCCGGCTCGACCACCCTGGCATACCCGCCATCTACGACATCGGCGAGCACGACGGCCGGCCCTTCGTGGTTCTCCAGAGGATCAATGGCATCACACTGTCGGACCTGGTCGCCGAGCACGGCCCACTCCCGATCGCGTGGGTAGCTGCCATCGGCGCCCAGATCAGCAGCGTCCTGCTTGCCGCGCAGCGCATCGATCTGGTTCACCGGGACATCAAGCCAAGCAACGTCATGCTGGACCGCAGTGGCGCCGTCAAGGTCCTCGACTTCGGCCTGGCCGTGATGCGAGATGACGAGCGATACTCGCGGATCACGCAGTCGGGCCAGATCCTCGGCACCATCGGCTACATGGCTCCGGAGCAGGTCACCAACAGCCCTGTCGACCATCGCACCGATCTGTACGGGTTGGGCGCTACGTTGTTCGACGTGCTCACGGGCCGGGCGCCCTTCGACGGCCTCACCACCATGACCACGGTTCATCGCCAGATGGGGGATCCCCCGCCGCGGGCGACCGAGTTCCGCGCCGACGTTCCGGCCGAGCTCGACGACCTGATCTACTCGCTGATGGCGGTCAGTCCGCACGATCGGCCGACGAGCGCGGCCGAGACGTACCGCGCGCTCGTGGTGCTGGCCGACAACCTTCCACCTCTGCCCGGAGTCGTCACCGACGGCATCGATCCCGTGCGCGCCTACGCTGCCGTCCTCGGCCAGTCGGCAACGTCGACGGCGGCGCCCGCGGGACCGCTGGCCCATGAGAGCGAATGGGACGCCGACCTGGCCAAGCAGCAGGCTGAGCGCCTCCAGGAGACCGGGGAACACCGCGCCGCCGCTCGAGCGTGGCGACAACTCGCCGACGATGTCGCACAGCGGCACGGTGACGGCCACGAGTTGGTCCTCGACTTCCGGCGCCGCGCCGCGCTGGCCCATGTTTCCCTCGGCGAACACGACCGAGCGCGCCGGCAGTTGGAGAAGCTACTGCAGGACCGCCTGCGCGTGGCCGCGTCCGACGACGCGATCGTTGCGGAGCTGCGCCAAGAGATCGCACAGCTCGGCAACATCAAGACGGCTGCTGGTTCCCGACCAGGATCGGCCGCCGGCCGGGGTCGCTGAACGCCGACGGCAGCAGAGCTGCCTTCTGCTCGGGAAATCGGGCCCCTTGGTAGTGGAATATCTGTGCGCAGTTCTGCCCTCGCGTCTCTGTCGTCATGGCACGCCGGGCGAGCGCTGAGTACATCGACGCGTGCTTCATCCAGGCCGCCTCCTCCCCGTGACGGTCGAAGCCGCGACCGCTGGCCGCATGCCCGAACGCGTCGTGGACCGCGCGGAACATGTCGTTCTCCCCGTCGCTGAGGTAGGGGTGCGAGTTGCCGCTCGCCGCGCTCGCCCACACTCTCAACCGACGCCGCCGCAGGTCGGCTGCCATGGCCTCGGCGCACGGGTACGGGTCATCGTCGACGACGCGCACGGCCAGTCCGAGGCCGCCGAACTCGACTCGGCCCACCAGGAAGTGATATTGACGCACGGTCTCTCGGCAGAACGCGGCGTAAGACTTGAAGGCACGCTCTTCACACGTCGGCGCCGCCATGTACGCCCGGGCCACAGCACGACCGACGTCCGGGTCAAGACGAACCCGCGCAAGCGTATCGATAGAGATGTCGGCGCGACCACCGTAGCGTTGCGCGCCAGCTAGCAGGTATTCCACTGGCGGGAAGCATGTCGAAGCGACTGACGAGACGGCTGCGAACAAGGGTGTTCATGGTCCTCCTCAAGTAGACGGTGAATGTAGCGGTAGGGCTGGTCAGCGGGCTGAGACGAGCTCCGAGATCGAGGGCTCGATGGTGCGTTCCGGCGACGCCATCAACTGCTCCAGACGGATCGACTCGCCGAGCATGCGGATCTCGGAGACCCGGCGGTCCTGGTACAGCTTGGCGAACTTTCCGACGGTCGTGCTGCGTCCGCGACGTGGCATTGGGTCCTCCCACGAACCTGGATGGATGTAATCCAACATGGAGCAAAGTAGCGGCTGTGAATGCGATACACAAGCCTTGCCCGCATGGTAGCGTTCACGTGTGACAACACAGGCCGACCCGCTCCGCGGACAGACCACCCTGACCGCCAGCGGCATCGCACGGCTCGCCAACGTCGGCCGTGCGGCGGTCAGCAATTGGCGCCGCAGGTACGCCGACTTCCCGGCCCCCATCGGCGGCACCCCGAGCAGCCCGTCCTTCGACGCACGTGAGGTCGAGCAGTGGCTGCTCCAGCACGGACGACTACCTAAGGCGGATGCCGGAGAACGGGCCTGGCAACACATCGAGAGCTACCAGCCGGCGGCGGAGATGACCGACGCGCTCGCCATCGCCGGCGCCTATCTCCTCGTGCGCCGGCAGCGCGAATCGGCGGAGGAAGCACTGCCTGACCCGAAGCGCCTCGTCGCCCGCCTACGCGCCCTGGACAAGAACCTGGCCGACGCCATCGGCCAAGTTCTACCCGCAAAGTGGACGCCACAACTTGCCGCCGTACTGGAAGCCGTGCGGCAACTCGCCACGGAGCAGGCTCCGGAAGCAGCCTTCGAATATCTGCACAACCGGTATGTCACTTCTGCCAACTCGATGTCCGGACTGGCTGGCACACCCGACAGCGTCGCCGAGGTCATGCTTGCGCTGACCGGCTCCGGCGCCCGGATCTTCGACTTCACCAGCGGCACCGGGTCGCTCCTGCGCATGGCTGCCGACAAGGCGCTGCGAGCAGGCAACGACGTACGTTGTTACGCGCAGGAGATCAAACCTCAATACGCGCTGATCACGCTTCTCCGTCTCTGGTTCGTCCAGCTACGCGCTCAACAGGCGGGGACCCCCAGTGGCCCACCGGTGGTGCATGTGGGCGACAGTCTGCTCGCAGACGCGTTCACCGATATGCGAGCCGACGTCGTGGTGGCGAACTTTCCGTTCGGCATTCACGACTGGGGCCATGATCGGCTCGCCTACGATCCTCGCTGGGTCTACGGGCTACCTCCGCGCACCGAGCCCGAACTAGCCTGGGTCCAGCACGCATTGGCCCACCTCTCACCTGGTGGCACCGCCGTCGTACTCATGCCACCTGCCGCTGCGTCCCGTCCCGCCGGGCGCCGCGTCCGTGCCGAGCTCATCCGCCGCGGGGCTCTTCGCGCCGTTGTCGCCCTACCAGCCGGCCTCATGCCGCCGACCGCCATCGGCCTGCACATCTGGGTCCTCACGCAACCCGACGCTCATCTGACACCAACCGATGGCCTTCTGGTCGTCGACACCACAGCCGCACTGCCCGACCGCACCCTCCTCAACATCGTGGAGCCAGCCTGGCATGCGTACCTGTCAGGTGAGCATGTCGACGAACCGGGGGTATGCCGCACCGTACCCGTCATCGACACGCTCGACGATCAAGTCGACCTGACGCCCCAGCGTTACCTGCCACGCGCCAGCACGCTGCCGACCGATCCAAACGAGATCGTCCGCCGGATCGAAGGCTTCGAACGGCTGCTGGGTGAACTGCGAGACCACCTTCCCGCGGTACGAGGGGTGCAGGTCGCACCGTTACGCGCTGCGCCGCAAGCCGACATTGCCGATCTGATCCGCTCGGGCAGTATCTCCGTGCTTCGCGCGACCAGCCGCCGACAAGCCAGTCATAACGCCGTCACCTCCTCGGTGCTCACCGCCGCCGACATCATCAGCGGAAGCCCCGCAAGTGGATCAACAAGCCGTGACGCCGACGACGCATCGCCACTGGTTCACGCCGGCGACATACTCATGCCAGCCATCGGCACGAAGGTGCATGCACGGGTCGCCACGACAGAGCAGATCGGCGCGGCACTGGGCCCAGGGGTTCAGCTCGTACGCGTCGACAACACCCGATTCGACCCCTGGTTCATCGCGGGTGTTCTGTCCCTTACAGACAACGTGCGGGTCGCCGGCCGAGCCTCCACCGGCTCGGTACGCATCGACGTGAAGCGCCTGACCATCCCGGTACTTCCTTTGGCCCAGCAGCAGGCATACGGCGAAGCATTCCGAAAGCTCGTCGACTTCCGTACGGCCCTTGAAGAGACTGCGAAGGCCGGAGCGGCACTCGCGCGAGAAGTGGGCGACAACCTCTTCGGCGGGAACCTCGAACTCCCCGACATCGAGTAGGCCTGCCCACAGACAGCGGGCTGGGCTCTAGAGAATCACGGCGAACCGCTGCGCCGGCAGCTGCCGTATTCGGACGTGTCCAGAGTCCGGCACGCTGGTGCGACGGCTCCACACGTCACATCGCCCTCTTGGCTATCGGCAGCCCCTACTAGGGCGTCAGCGTCTGGGCGCGCCCCCTGTTATCGCCAGTCGTCGTCGTGTCCGCCGCTCGCCCTGCGTCGGCCGCACCAACTACTCTATTGCGAGTACCGACCTCCTATGGTCAGCCGGCGCCGAAAGGATGATCTTGCAGGCCCTTGTGAACGAAATCCTGGAAGTCGATCTTTAGCGCCGCAGGTCAAGTAGTCTGCTCCCCGCGCACGCGGGGGTGATCCCGCGGACATGTCGATGCCGTGCGGGTCGCTTTTCTGCTCCCCGCGCACGCGGGGGTGATCCGTTGCCGCCCCGGTCGAACCGGTACGGGATCGCCTGCTCCCCGCGCACGCGGGGGTGATCCCGGCACATGATCGCGTGTGCGGCCGTGGATCCGCTGCTCCCCGCGCACGCGGGGGTGATCCGCCAACATGCGCGAGAGCGTCGCGCCGCTCATGCTGCTCCCCGCGCACGCGGGGGTGATCCCCGGTCGCACGCCATCCGGTACAGCGAGGAGACCTGCTCCCCGCGCACGCGGGGGTGATCCCTCGGCGGCCGGCACCACCACCTCGTTCACCACCTGCTCCCCGCGCACGCGGGGGTGATCCCCGACCGGGATGGTGTGGTGGGCGTCGCCGGTGCTGCTCCCCGCGCACGCGGGGGTGATCCGCCGGCGCAGAGCAAGGCGACGTTCCCGAAGAGCTGCTCCCCGCGCACGCGGGGGTGATCCGTTGACCTTGCGTGTGGGGAGGCGGGGCCCGGCCTGCTCCCCGCGCACGCGGGGGTGATCCCCAGGCGCAGCTCGACGCGAAGCAGGCGTCCGCCTGCTCCCCGCGCACGCGGGGGTGATCCTTCGGCACCTCCAAGATGGTCGCGCAGCCCTACCTGCTCCCCGCGCACGCGGGGGTGATCCGACATGGTGCGGTGCCCTGGTGCCTGCCGGTGCCTGCTCCCCGCGCACGCGGGGGTGATCCCCGCGGGTGGGCAGTAGCCGCGGCAACGCCGGGCTGCTCCCCGCGCACGCGGGGGTGATCCCCGGCTCTGGTACTGCGCTGGGCTACAGGACGGCTGCTCCCCGCGCACGCGGGGGTGATCCCGTCTCAGTCACAGGGCTGAGATTCATCGCAGCCTGCTCCCCGCGCACGCGGGGGTGATCCGGCATGCAGCGCTACGCAGTCCGGGCGGCGGACCTGCTCCCCGCGCACGCGGGGGTGATCCCGGGATCCCCCGGTCGGTGGAGGTGCTGTCGGCCTGCTCCCCGCGCACGCGGGGGTGATCCCACGGCGCTATCGGCCGGTGGCAACGGCAGCGCCTGCTCCCCGCGCACGCGGGGGTGATCCTGGATCGTGCTGGCGGTCGGGGTGGGGGTCGGGGCTGCTCCCCGCGCACGCGGGGGTGATCCCCGCACGCCGTTGGTCGCGTCCCCGTTGATCTTCTGCTCCCGGCGCACGCGGGGGTGATCCGCTCTCCGAGGCGAAGACGCCCGAGGACTTCGACTGCTCCCCGCGCACGCGGGGGTGATCCCCCGCAGATCCGCTCCAGCAAGACCCCGCCCCCCTGCTCCCCGCGCACGCGGGGGTGATCCCGCGAGGTGGACGAGGTGCACGAGTACCTGTCCCTGCTCCCCGCGCACGCGGGGGGTGATCCCCGGCAGGCCGTGCGCCGCGGACTCGCGCGCACCTGCTCCCCGCGCACGCGGGGGTGATCCCGTAGTCGGCGGCGTGGCGACCTGAACGCGAACCTGCTCCCCGCGCACGCGGGGGTGATTCCCTCGCCAACCAGTTCGGCAGCGCGGCCGAGAACTGCTCCCCACGCACGCGGGGGTGATCCCTGCGCGGCGTTGTTGAAGTAGGCGACCGCGTCCTGCTCCCCGCGCACGCGGGGGTGATCCCGCGATGCAGGTCGGTGACACCTTCCAGGTGGCCTGCTCCCCGCGCACGCGGGGGTGATCCGGTCGAGGTGCTGCGCGAGACGTGGGATCAGGGCTGCTCCCCGCGCACGCGGGGTGATCCCGGTGGCGTCCGCCAGGTTGGACCAGAGGGTCCCTGCTCCCCGCGCACGCGGGGGGTGATCCCACCCATGGCCCCGTCCGCCCCGGGCACGGAGTCTGCTCCCCGCGCACGCGGGGGTGATCCGCCGGTGTCCATGGAGAAGCCGCCGCGCACGAACTGCTCCCCGCGCACGCGGGGTGATCCGTCTCCAGGGAGCCCTGGAGGCGTTCGATGTCACTGCTCCCCGCGCACGCGGGGTGATCCGTCTCCAGGGAGCCCTGGAGGCGTTCGATGTCACTGCTCCCCGCGCACGCGGGGGTGATCCTCCTGACCGTGCTCGCCTCCCTCAACGTGCCCGCTGGTCCCCGCGCACGCGGGGGTGATCCCGTAGGGAGGCGCCCCGGTGGAGTTGCCCGAGTCTGCTCCCCGCGCACGCGGGGGTGATCCCACGACGAAGCCCGGCCGCAACCGCGACCGGGCCTGCTCCCCGCGCACGCGGGGGTGATCCGCGCGGCATCGAGGGCAGCGAGCAGGTCGTGGCCTGCTCCCCGCTGCACGCGGGGGTGATCCCCCGAGACCCCACGGGTCCCGGTAGACCTCGCCCTGCTCCCCGCGCACGCGGGGGTGATCCTCCCGCCGAGCGCGCCCTGACCACGGTTCACATCTGCTCCCCGCGCACGCGGGGGTGATCCCCGTGACGGCTCGGTGCGCCGGAAGCCGGGCCCCTGCTCCCCGGCCACGCGGGGGTGATTCGCAGGCCAAGGTGGAAGCCGAAGAGCTTGCCGTCTGCTCCCCGCGCACGCGGGGGTGATCCCCCGAAGGCCCGGCACGGGAAATACCTCCTGCGCTGCTCCTCGCGCACGCGGGGGGTGATGCGGCGCTACTCAGGGCGGAGGTGGCCTGATGCCCCTGCTCCCGCGCACGCGGGGGTGATCCTGTCGTGGATGCACAGGGTCGGTCTCTCGTGTTCTGCTCCCCGCGCACGCAGCGGTGATCCCCAGGCCGAGACGGGGAACGCGGATCGCCGCGACCGCGCCCCGCGCATGCAGGGCTAAATCGTTCACCTCGTCGAGTTCTGTTCCTCCAAAATGCAGGTATTACGACACCAACAAGTTCAACGTGTTCCGGAAGCTAGCGCTCAGGCTTTCAACGATCCGCTGCCCCTTGCCACTCGCTGCGAGTGAGGGACGTCCGATCACCCCGGACTCGGTGTAAGCGCCCATTCCAAGCGTGAGCAGGTGCGGATGCTCGGCGACGTGATCGCCCAGCTCGTAGCCGTCGCGCACGGTCTCCGGCGCCACGTGAAGCAGAATCGAGGTCTCGATCTCCCCGGCGTGCATGTCGTCATGCAGGGTGCTCACGATGCCGGCATGCTGGCATGCAGCCTCCCAGGCTGTCCGATTCGGGAATAGCGCGAGCTGAGGTCCGGCGACGTTGGCCTGCTGCACGATATTCGAGAGCACGTAGTTCCCGCCGTGGCCGTTCACGATGACGAGGCGCTCCACGCCCGAGCGCTGAAGCGACTCCCTCACATCGGTGATGATCGCGTCTAGGGTGCGTGCGGAGATGCTCACCGTTCCGGGCCAGGCGGCGTGCTCGTGTGAGCAGGAGATCGTGATCGGTGGGAGTAGCAGCAGGTCGTAGCGATCAGCTACGGCTGCGGCGATCGCGCTGGCGACGATCGTGTCCGTGGCCAGCGGGAGGTGGGAACCATGCTGCTCAAAGCTGCCGACTGGCAGAACGGCTACTGATGCGGCGTGGCGGCCGGCCTCCGTGGTCGTTGCTGTGGTCCATAGGTTCACTGGCCCATTCTGCCGACTACTTGATCCGCAAGGGCAAGTCGGTCGCGGAAACGCTGCGCCTCATCCGTCACTCGTCGAGACCTGAGCTCGTGCTCCACACGACTCAGCGCCTTGATCAGACGGATAGATCCGGCATCGAGTGCGATAGTGAGCGCCTGCTCGCCCTGGTCAGCAGCTTCATCCACTCGACCGAGGTTCGCGTAGCCGGTTGCGAGCCAGGCGCGGGCGAGCGCTTCGTCCTGCCGGTACGCGGATGGCCAGGCCCTCAGCACAGCTTCAAGAACAGCGATAGACTGCTTCGCCTGGCCCAGTATCAGATGACATTGCCCTTCGTACGCCAGCACGTAGGTGCGGGTGCAGTGCAGGCCGATGGTGTCTGGGTCGTCGAGGCCTTCGGCATCCCCTACCAGTGAATGCGCCTTCTGCAGCGCGGATTGGCAGCGCGCTCGTTGTCCAGCGAGCGCGGCGGCCTGGGCGGTTCGGACGGCGCACAGCGCCCGATCACGAGCTGTCGGCTCCTTCCTGGCATCGGCGAACTCGGCGAGGGCGATAGCTTGGGCGCTGTCCCCTCTCTCGACAGCGCGCTGCGCCTGCCGCATGAGGACGTAGGTCGCCATCCTGCCGTCAGCCGCTTCTCGGGCCATCGATAGTGACTGCCGCAACCAGTACGCTGCATCCTGGCTGTCGCCGAGGTTGTCGGCGGTCCAGCTGGCGAACTCCGCCCACCGCGACTCGACCCGCAGCAGCTCCCGCAGGGTTTGCCCGGCTGCGCCGGCGCGATGCCTTCGGATGATGTTCAGCTCACCCCGAACGACGTCGTGGAGCCGACGTGGGCCGAACGCGTCGTGGGAAGCGGCGAGGATGCGGAGCATGCTCATCCAGTGCGGCACGATGGCGGGGTCAACAGGACTCGTCGACGTTCTTGCCACCGCGGTGGGCGCAGCATGCGTGTCGACGGCTTCGAGCTCCGCTTCCTCAGGCATGGGGGGCGGAGCCTGCTGTTGGCGCATCGCCTGGTCATAAAGGCTGAGCAGTGAGCCGGCTGCCCCGAGGAGCTCGTCGCAGCGCTGCCAGAACTCACGCGGCGCCCTCTGCCGGCCGGTCTCGACGTTCGCGATCGTGCTGCGGGCGTAGCCAGTCAGGGGTGCGAAGGAGTGCTGGTTGTAGCCGGCCGCGCGTCGAAGCTGCGCTAGCCGGACGCCGAGCGTCCGCCAACCGTCTACGTCGCCCATCGGCACCTGGCACCCTTCTCCTCGGCGGTTGCGAATGTCGGCAGCAAGCAACACTGCTCCTCAGTCGAGCTGGCACTCAACAGCCTGCCGGTAGCGTATGCGCTCCGGCCGCCAGCGAATGGCCCTTGATGTTCCCGCGCCCTCGTCCCGGATGACGACGAGCAGCGTGCGCGTTGCTGGTCGGATCGTGACGGATTTCAGGGGATCCCGTCACTGGGGTTGTCGGTAAGGGGGTCGGCGGATTCCGACAATCCTCCGACATTCTTTCCGTCGCTCAACGTGCCGGTCGGCACGGCAGCCAGCCCTGAAGGGTCTCGCCGCAGGCGCCGTCGACTTCCAGGAGTAGGACCCTCCTGATCAGTAGACCGAGCATGTCAACGCAGTGTCGTAGATCCAATCCCGACCGTTCCCGACACCGGTCCACCTTTCGTTGGCTGGTCAGGCACCAGCAAGTGCAGGACCGGCGCCTCTCCGGCGCGCGAACGGTCCCTGCACCCATCAACCGGGGGCGTGGCCGGAGCCGGGAGAGGCCCGGCCGCGCATCCCATGAGGAGGTGACGGGATGACGCGTATCAAATGGTTCGTCTCCGGGCAGGATAGTCAGTCTTTCGCGCCTTTCGGCATCGCCAGCATCGCGACGCTCGCCCGGCTTCGCGACGAGCCGGACCACGAATGCAGCAGCAGGCACCTGCCTCGGTCCGCGCCGCGTGCCTCCGCCGCCTCGCTGCCCTGCCGCGACCCCGCCCCGTGACCGGCGCCGAGGAGAGCGACCGTCCCGTCGACCGCTTCGACGCGGCTCGCCGGACCGTGCTCGCCCACAAGGAGGGCGGAGCCTGCCTTCAGTGCCACGACGGCGAATGTCGCCAGAACGAGTGGGCGCTGGAGGAGCTGTCCCGTCATCCCGGTGGCCGTCGCCTCCTCGTACAGCTCCAGCTTCTCGACCCCGTAGACGACACGATTCAGGAAGGCCGGCCGCGGTGAATCCAGCCCTCGGCGCCGCTGACGAGCACGCCGCCTCGTACGTCCGTTCCGAGCCTGTCCCGGTCCCCCGTCCGGTGCCCGCCGGCGCCGCCTCCGAGCGGACCAGCCGGATCGCGGACGAGTTCTTCTTCATGTGCCACGACGACCGGACCGGTCGCCCTCGGTTGTTCGACTCGGCGGTGGCGCACGGCCTGGCCGCTGGGCTGCTCGTCGAGCTCTACTACGGCGGGCGGATCACGTTCGAGCGCGGGCACGTGCGCGTCAAGGACATCCGGCCGCCGCAGGATTGGCTCCAGCACCTGGTCCTGGACCGGATCGCGGCCGAGCAGCAGCACACCGCGACACGGGTGTGGCTGGCCTTCCTCGGCTCGTCCGCCTACGAGCAGGTCGCCCAGCGGATGTGGCAGTCGGGTCTGGTGCGACCGCAGCAGGCGGGCCCGTTCTGGCGGCAACGCACCCTGTACGTGCCGACCGACATCAACACCGCGGCCTGGTCGTGGGCGCGGCTGTCCCAGCACCTGCGCAACGGCCGGAGCTTGAACGGCGTGGACCTCGCCCTGGCCGGCCTGGCGCTGCACACCCAGCTGGACACGACGCTGCTCGACGGCGCCTCGCTGGCGGTTCGCTCGCATCTGCGGCGGTTGGTCGAGCAGTCGTGGCCGCCCTTGCGGGATCTGCTCGCCGATCTCGGCAGCGTCGTCGGCGGCGCGGTCCTGAGCCACCGCACCTCCTGACGGCAACACCCCATCCACTCTTCGCGAAAGAGACCTGATGTCGCATTCGACTACTGACACTGTTTCCGAAGTTCTGGCGCGGGGCCGGCTCGGGATCCCCTCGGTGGTGTTCTTCGTCATCGCCGCCGCCGCGCCGCTGACGGTGGTCGCCGGCGGTGCGACCACCGGCTACGCCGTCACCGGCGTCTCGGGTATTCCGGTGGCGTACCTCGTCGTCGCGGCCGTGCTGGCGCTGTTCGCGGTCGGGTTCGTGGCCATGTCCCGGCGGATCGTCAACGCCGGCGCGTTCTACACCTACGTCACCCGAGGGCTCGGCCGGCCGGCCGGCGTCGGCGCGGCCATGGTCGCGCTGGTGGCGTACAACGCGATGCAGATCGGCCTGTACGGCGGGTTCGGCGCGGTCCTCGCGACGTTCCTGCGTGATCAGTACGGCCTGCACGTCACCTGGTGGGTGCCGGCGCTGATCGGGTGGGCCGTGGTGGCCGTGCTGGGCGTGCTGCGCATCGACCTCAACGGCAAGGTCCTGGCGGTCATGCTCGTCGCCGAGTGCGCGGTCGCGCTGGTCTTCGACGCGGTGATGGTCGGGCACCCCGCCGGCGGGACGGTCACCTTCGACACCCTCGCCCCGTCGCACATCCTCGCCGCGGGTATCGGCGCCGCACTGGTCACGGCCATCACGGGTTTCGTCGGCTTCGAGGGCACTGTGGTGTTCTCCGAGGAGACCAGGGACCCACGTCGGACGGTCGCCCGGGCCACCTACATCGCGGTGGCCGCCACCGGCCTGCTCTACGGCCTGTCCGCCTGGGCGATGTCCGTCGCCACCGGCCCGGACAGGATCGTCGATGCGGCCCGCACCGACGGCACCGACCTCATCTTCAATCTCGTCTCACCGCACCTCGGGTCCAGCATCGTGACCGTCGGGCGGGTCCTGTTCATCACCAGCCTGTTCGCCGCGCTGCTGAGCTTCCACCACACCGTCGCCCGGTATCTGTTCGCTCTCGGCCGGGAGCGGGTCCTGCCCGGCGTACTGGGCCGGACCAGCCGCCGCACCGGCGCCCCGAAGGTCGGCTCGATCCTGCAGAGCATTCTCGCGGTGGTCGTCCTCATCGCCTACGCCACTGCCGGCGCGGACCCGATCGTGCACCTGTTCTTCTGGGTCACGGTGACCGGTGGCCTCGGCGTCCTGATCCTCATGACCGTCACCTCCGCCGCCGTGATCGGCTTCTTCGCCCGCATCGCCCACGGCGAGGGCTGGTGGCCTGCCTTCGCCGCGCCGCTGCTCGCCACGCTCACGCTGACCGGGTTTCTCGCCGCCACGCTACGGGAGTTCGACATCCTCCTCGGCGTCGACGTGCACTCACCGCTGCGCTGGCTCTTCCCGGCCACCTACGCCATCGCCGCCCTCGCCGGCACCGCCTGGGCGTTGGTCCTGCGCGCAACGCGGCCGCAGGTCTATGACGCCATCGGACTCGGCGCCGACAGCGCCACCGCGCCCCTGCGCCGCACCGACAGCTTCCGCCTGCCGGTCTGAACAAGGAGCTCACCATGACCGTCCCCAGCACCGGCGTGAGCATCCGTCGCGCCACTCCCGCCGACATCGACCCCTTGGTCTCCGTACTCGTCGACGCGTTCTTCGACGGGCCGGTCGCCGACTGGCTGGTCCCCGACCATGACGACCGTCGCGCCGTCTACCGCCGGTACTTCACCCTCGTCCTGCGTCACGGTCTCGCCCACGGCCACGTCGACACCACCACCGACCGGTCCGCCGTCGCGATCTGGTACGCCCGGCCCGTACCTCCACCCGCGGCGCCGCCGGAGCACCAGGCAGCGGTGGAAGCCGCCACCGGACCGTACGCGCCGAAGTTCATCCTCCTCGAGGCCATGTTCGACGTGTTCCACCCCCGCGAACCGCACCACTACCTCGCGTACGTGGCGGTCAGCCCCGACCAACAGAGCTCCGGCGTCGGAACCGCCCTGCTCGACAGCTACCACCGCCGGCTCGACGCGCTGGGGCTGCCCGCCTACCTGGAGGCCAGCAACATGCGCAACCGCAGGCTGTACCTGCGGCTCGGCTACCGGGCTGGACCGCCGCTGATCCTGCCCATCAGCGGACCCACGATCTGGCGGATGTGGCGCGGGCCGGCCGACGCCGCCGGCACGGCGGCGTTTCCCGACACCGAGCAACGACCACGTCGGCGAACCCAGCCGACTGCCGCTTCAAGCTCCGTCCGCATCGGGCGGTAGGGGTGACGCGTCACCGGGACGCGGCCACCCGGCACCACCTCGGGTCACCGCGGCCCGGGGAGATCTCGAGATCGGAGGAAGACATGTCCACCAGCACCGCGGAGCAGACCACGGCCACCGACGGCGGGGACTTCGACCTGGACGTCAGCCTGCTGGAGGTGGCGGACGTCGCCGGCCTGGTCAACCTGACCGACGACGGCTGCGGCAGCACCTGTACCGCCTGCACCACAAACGTCGCCTGACCGAAGAACCCTCCCCCCGAAAGGCCGGCCGGCGCGGCAACACGCCCCCACTCTCCGCGCCGGCCGGCACCCCAACCGACATCCAACCGAGGTGCAGCGTGCGCTCTCCCACAGGCTCTCCGGCATACCGGTCGACCGGTGCCGCGCTCGTCCGCGCGGCCGCCCACCCCGACATCGACCTGCCGCCGTGGCCCGACCTGACCGAACCACGCGACGCCCTCGTCCCCGGCTGGGTGGCATGGCTGCGGCAGGTGTGGACGAACGAAACCATCGTGGACGCGATCAGCCACGCCAGCCCGGTACTCGCCGCGCAGGTCGCCAGGCTGTGCGCCGACGAGGCCCTCACCGTCCGGGAGACCCGGCGGGTTATCCAGGCGGTCGCCCGCTACACGCAGCGCCTACGCGGCCGGCCGACCCCGTTCGGTCTCCTCGCCGGGGTGGCACCCGCCGTGTTCGGATCACGCTCGCCCACCCGATGGGGCACCGCACACCAGGCCGTCGCCCGGGCGGGCGCCGCGTGGCTCGCCGACGTGATCACCCACCTGGAACGATGCCCGGACCTGGTCGCCCGGCTCCCGGTGGTCGCGAACAACACCATGACGGTACGCGACGACCGGCTCGTCCTGCCCTACCAGCCGGACGCCCGACCGCAGGGCACGACGGCTGTGGAGGTGTCGCTGCGGTACACCGCGCCGGTCCGCGCCGCGATCACCGCCGCCCACGCCCCGATCCGGGTGGAAGCACTGTCCGCGCAGCTGTGTGCCGCGTTCCCGCACGCCGCAACGGCGACCGTTGAGGGTATGCTCGCCGAGCTGATCACCCGCGGCGCGCTGATCACCAGCCTGCGCGCGCCCGGCACGGAACCCGACGCCCTGGCGTACCTGCTGCTCCAGCTCGACGACGTCGAGGCCGGCGGCATCGCGGCGGTCGCCGACCTGGTCCGCGCCCTGCGCGACATCCACACCGCGCTGCGACGCCACTGCACCGCCCACGACGCAGACGGCCGCGAGACGCGCGCCCAGGTGACCTCCCGGATGCGCGACCTCGGCATCTCCGTCCACGAGCCTCTCGCGGTGGATCTCCGACTGGACGCGTCGGTCACGCTGCCGGAGCAGGTGGCGCGGGAGGTCGAACGCGCCGTCCTGGCACTGACCCGGCTCAGCGCCCACCCCTACGGCACCGCCGCGTGGCGGGCCTACCATCAGCGCTTCTACGAGCGGTACGGGATCGGCTCGCTCATGCCGGTACGCGACGTCGTCGACCCGGACAGCGGCATCGGCTTCCCGGACGGATACCCCGGCACCCCAGCAGACGAGCCACGATCACCCCTGTCCCGCCGCGACGAGCTGCTCCTCGCCCTCGCCCAGCGCGCCGCCCTGAACGGCGCGGACGAGGTGCTGCTCGACGAGGAGCTGATCGCAGAACTGGAGTTGGGACCGCCACAGCTGCGGCTGCCGGCACACCTGGAGGCGAGCGTCCGCGTGCACGCCGCCGACGAAGCCGCCCTGGCGCGCGGCAGGTTCACCGTCGAGGTCACCTCCGTGTCCCGGGGCGCCGGCGGACTCACCGGCCGGTTCCTCAGCGTGCTGCGGGCGGTCGACGCGGCGAAGCTGGCCGCTGGCCTGACCGACCTGCCCACCGCCGATCACGGCACGGTGCCCGCCCAGATGTCGTTCCCGCCGCTGGATCCCGCGACCGCCCACGTCACCCGCTGCATGCAGATCCTGCCCACCGTCATCAGCCTGGCCGAGCACCGGCGCCCGAACCGAGCGGTACTCACCGTGGACGACCTGGCGGTGGGCTGCGACGGCCGACGCATGTACCTCGCCGCACCCGACCACGGCCACCGAATCGAAACCGTGGGCATGCACGCGCTCAACCTGCGCATCCACACCCCACCACTGGCCCGGTTCCTCATCGAACTCGGCCGCGCCCAGTGCGCCCAGGTCACCGCTTTCGACTGGGGCGCCGCCGCCCGGGCCAAGCTGCCGTTCCTTCCCCGCATCCGCTACGGGCGCGCGATCCTCGCCCCCGCCACCTGGCGGCTGGAGGCTACCGAGCTGCCCGACCGGCGGCAGCCCTGGTACGCCTGGGACGACGCCCTCGACCAGTGGCGGGCCCGCCGGCGCCTGCCCCGCCTGGTGCAGCTGGTTGAAGCCGACCGGCGCCTGCCGCTGGACCTCGACGAGTCCGCGCACCGCGTCCTGCTGCGCACCCACCTGCTCACCGCACCGCGAGCGGTCCTCGTGGAAGCACCCAGCCCGCAGGACCTCGGCTGGTGCGGCGGCCGTCCGCATGAGGTCATCCTGACGCTGCACGCCACCGAGCGACCACCCTGGCCGCCCCTGCCCACACCGATCCCGGCCCGCGTCATCGGACGAGACCAAGGCCTCAGTCCCGGCACCTCCCGGCTCCTGCTCGCGAAGCTCTACGGAGACATCCGCCGGCAAGACCTCCTCCTCGCCGAGCATCTACCTCGACTGTTCGCCGAGTGGGAGGTGCCGCCGGACTGGTGGTTCCTCCGGTTCCGCGACCCTGACCAGCATCTCCGCCTCCGCATCGTCCTGCCCGAACCGTCGGCATTCGGACCGGCCGCCGGACGTGTCAGCGCATGGGCCGACGATCTACGCCGACGTGGCCTGCTGCGGGAGGTCCAGTACGCCACCTCGTACCCCGAGACCGGGCGGTGGGGATCCGGCGCGGCCATGCAGGCCGCGGAGACGGTCTTCATCGCCGACTCCCACGCCGTCCTCATGCAGCTACGCCAGCCCGTCCGCCCGAGCCGACAGGCACTCGTTGCCGCGCAGATCGCCGCTATCGCCGTCGCCTACACCGGCAGCGTTGACGCCGGCATGCGCTGGCTCATCGACCACGTACCCGCGACCGCGCCGCAGCCCGTCGAGCGGCCGCTGTTCCACGAAGCCGTACGACTCGCCCACCCCGGCGACGACTGGGCCGCACTGCGTGCTGTCCCCGGCGGCACCGCCATCGTCGACGCCTGGAAGAACCGCGACATCGCCCTCGCCGTCTACCGGACCCACCTACCCGGACCGCACACCGACGGCATCAACAGCGACGACGTCCTCGGCTCCCTCATGCACGCCCACTACATCCGCGCGGTCGGCATCGACTTCGACGACGAGGACCGGTGCCGCTACCTCGCCCGCGCCGCCGCCCTGGCCTACTTCGCCCGGAGCCGGCCATGACCCTTCCGTACGAGAGCCACGACCTCGCTGTCGCAGTCGCCGATCTGCTCGCCCATCCCGACGACCCACGGCTGCCGATCCGGCAACCCTGGTGGCAGCAGTCACTCGCCCTCGGCGTACCCGGCATCGCCCTGCTGCACGTCGAGCTGGCAGCGGCAGGGCTAAGACCCTGGCAACGCGCCCACCACTGGCTCACCGCCGCTACCAGCCAACCGGTAACGGCGGGCCCCGACAGCCACCCCTTCCACGGCGCACCCGCGCTCGCTCACGTCCTCGCCTGCGCCGCCACCCACCGGCCCGGCGCCTATGCGCACGCACTCGAGGAGCTCGACCAGGTGATAGCCGCGGATGCCCGGCGCCGCGTGGCCGCCGCGCACGCCCGCATCGACGTCGGGGAACTACCGGCGCTCGCCGAGTTCGACGCCATCCGAGGATTGGCCGGGGTCGGGGCGTACCTGCTCCGCCGAGCACCCGACGGAGAGGAACTGCCCGCGGTGCTCGGGTATCTGGTCCGGCTGACGCAGCCCCTACCCGTCGGCAGCGAGGTGTTACCAGGCTGGTGGACCGGCAGCGGGCCCTCCGGCCGCGCCGACTCCCGCTTCCCCGGCGGACACGGCAACAACGGCACGGCCCACGGCATCGCCGGGCCCTTGGCGCTACTGGCGCTCGGGGCCCTGCACGGCATTGTCGTCGACGGTCAGACCGCTGCCATCGCAACGATCTGCGCCTGGCTCGACCGATGGCGTCACGAATCCATGGCCGGTGCGCTCTGGCCGTACTGGATCACCAGACCGCAACTCCGGGCGGACCGCGCCGCGACCCACCGCGTGCAGCGGCCGTCCTGGTGCTACGGCACCGCCGGCCTGGCGCGCGCCCAGCAACTCGCCGCCCTGGCCCTGAACGATCACGTCCGCCGCGCCACGGCCGAAGGCACACTCGTACGCGCTCTCGCTGACCCGTGCCAGCTCGCGGCGACCACCGACCCGTCGCTCTGCCACGGCCACGCCGGCCTGGCCCACATCGCGCACCGGATGGCCGCCGACGCCCTGCCCGACACCGCCGGGACCCTCGGCGTGCTGGTCCCTCGGCTTCTCGGCGCGCTCGACCCGGACGGCGCCGGGCCTCGACGTGCCGCAGCTGCGCTGGTCGCCGCGAGCCCTGGCCTGCTCGAAGGCGCCGCCGGCATCGCGCTGGCGGCCCTCAGCTGCAGCAGCGCGGGCGTGCACACCAGTTCCTGGGACGCCTGCCTACTCACCGCCCCCATCGCCCATCTCCTGTCGTGAGGACGTCGAATGCCAATGCCCGGCTGGCGGCAGTACACCGTCGAGTTCCCCGACCCCACCGCAGCCGAGGACGTCGCCGCCTCCGTCCTGGCCCCGGCGCTGGCCGCCGCGCAGGACGAGGGCGTGCTGCACGGGTGGTGGTACGTCCGGAAGTACCCCACCTGGCGGTGGCGCTACCTGGCCGACGACCCGACCTCCCACCGCGTCGAGGATCTGCTGGAGACACTTGCGGGCCAGGACCGAATCACCAACTGGACCCGAGGCGTCTACGAACCGGAGACCCTGGCCTTCGGCGGGTCGGCCGGCATGCAGATAGCCCACGAGCTGTTTCATCAGGACAGTCGGCACCTGCTGCTCGACCTGCCTCCCGCCACCACGCTGGGAAGGCGCGAGCTCGCCGTGCTGCTGTGCAGCGTCCTGATGCGCGGCGCCGGTCTGGACTGGTACGAGCAGGGCGACACCTGGGCGAAGGTCGCCGACCTGCGGCCCTCTCCCGGCCTCGCAATACCAGAGCCGGCCGCCGAACTGGCCCGAGCGATCAACCGGCTCATGACTGTCGACGCCCACAGCCTCGCGAGGACAGGCGGACCGCTCGTGGGGCTCGGCCCGTGGCTCGACGCCTTCGCAACCGCCGGCCAGGCGCTCGCCGACCTCGCCCGACACGGCCGCCTTCGACGGGGGTTGCGCGCCGTGATCGCCCACCACGTCATCTTCCACGCCAACCGAGTTGGCCTGTCCGTTCAGGACCAGTCCACCCTCGCCGCGCTCGCGGTCCGCAACGTCTTCCACCACACCACGAGGAGCACCGTGTCGATCGCAGAACCCACTCCCACGAGCGCTAGCGTCGATCGAGTGACCAGCGACCCCGCCGACCTGCGCGCCGCGCTCACCGACGGACTGCGCGCCGAGAACATCATCCGCACGCCCGGCGTCGAGGCCGCCATCCGCGACACCCCGCGGCACCTGTTCCTGCCCGGCGTACCGCTGGAGCAGGCGTACGCCGACGCTCCCGTCTACACCAAGACCGACGGCCGCGGCGCCTCCATCAGCGCCGCCTCACAGCCACGGATCGTGGCCATGATGCTCGAACAACTCGATGTACGACCCGGCCACCGGGTCATGGAAGCCGGCGCCGGAACCGGCTACAACGCCGCCCTGCTCGCCGCCATCACCGGCGACAACGCACGCGTCGTCACCCTCGACGTCGACGAGGACCTCGTCGACGGGGCCCGCAAACACCTCGCCGCCGCCGGCGTCACGAACGTGGACGTCATCCTCGGCGACGGAGCGCTCGGCTGCCCCGACGGCGCACCCTACGACCGGATCATCGCCACCGTCGGCGCCTACGAAACCCCTACTGCCTGGCTGGAGCAGCTCGCCCCGCACGGGCGACTCGTCGTACCGCTGCGCCTGCGTGGCGCCGCCTCCCGCTCGATCATCTTCCAGCAGCACGACGGCGGATGGCGCGACCAGGGCAGCGAGCTGGCCGTCTTCATGCCGCTGCGCGGCATCGGCGACGACGCCCGCCGGCAGGTACCGATCACACCGGAGCAGGACGTGATCCTGCAGGTGCACAAGGAACAGGACGTCGACACCGCGGCACTGGCCGGCGTGCTGGACACCGAGCGGCGCAAGATCTGGACAGACGTGTTCTTCCCACCGATGGTGCCGTACGAGTGGATGGACCTCTGGCTGGCCTGCCGGCTCGACAACGCCATCATGCGCATGAACGTCCAACCCGCAGCCATCGAACGCGGCGCCGTCACCCCGATGTTCCCGTGGGGCGCGATGGCCACCACCCGCGGCGCCGACCTCGCCTACCTCACCATCAGGCCAACGCCGACCAGACCCGGCGACAGCAGACTGTACGAGGTAGGCGTCATCGGTCACGGCCCGGACGGCGCAGGTCTCGCGGCTCTCGTCAGCGAGGAGATCCGCGTCTGGAATGCCACCTATCGCTCCCGGCGCGTCCGCTTCGAGATCCCCGACGCTCCCGTCGAGGCGGACCCCTCGGCCGGACGCTTCGTCCTTCCCCGGCCGCAGCACCCCATCACCGTCACCTGGCAGTGACCGTGGAGTCGGACAGCGCGCTGTTTCGGCGCTTCCCACTGGTCGCGCGACCACGGCCCATCGCCGGACCGTTGGCCGCCCGCATCGACGATCTGTGCGCGTTGGCGGATCGCGCCGCCCGAGAGGACGACCGAGCCGCGGCCTCGGCCGTCTACAACCAGGCCGCTCTCCTCGCCTCGGACTGCGGCCAGCCGGATCTGGCCCGTCGGTGGTGCCACGAGCATGCAGCCGCGTACCTGCGGGCTGTTCCTCTGGACGCGCGGGCGGCACGCCACGCCTTGGAGCCCTTGGTCAATCTCGCCCGGCTGCACATTCGCGACCGCAACGGCGACGCCGCCCTCCGACTCCTCACGAGTCTCTTCGAGGTGGTGTCGTCACGGACGGACGCGGTGATCGACGGCCAGGCCCTGCCGGCGAGCCGGCTGACCCGCGGTGAGGACGACCACCGCGAGGTCAGGCGATGGCTGTGGAGCGTGCTCGTCGCGGAGGGTGCCCGCGCGTTGGCCGGCGCGGGTCGATGGAACGAGGCGCATGAACATCTCAAGCGACATCACGGCATCGGCCGACGAATGCTCGACGGACGTCAAGTGGCGGTCATCGCGCGCTTGACGACCGGCGACATCGCGTCGGCCTGCTCGATGGTCGCGGAGACCGCCCCTGGCGAACCCTGGGAGGACGCAGTCACCGCATGCCTGGCCTACCTGTGTGACAGGTCTTCCGAGGGCCAGCTGAGGCTTGCGGTGGACGGTTGCCTCAGAATGCAGCCAGCGAAGCCTCTTGCCATCTTCCAGGCCCGCCTCGGCATGACGCTCATCGAGGCGGCCGGCGGAACAGCGGATGCACCGCTGCTGCGTCTCGCTGCGACTCTGGTCGCAAACTGCGCCGCCTGGGGCGATGCTCGAGTCGCTCGGGAGATCCTCCGCCACCAGGGTATGGCGGCAGGCATCAGCCACCGCCAGGCAGTGCAGCTTGCGGGGATCGTGCTGAACAGCGGCCTCGGCCTCGGAGAGCTCCCGATCTTGGTGGAGGAGCGTCTCTCGAAGTCTCTCGCCCTGTGCTACGCGGCCTTGCGGAGCAGCTGTCAGCAAGAGGCTGAGAATCCCCCTGACGTCGAGATCTGACTACAGCTCGGGCCCTTCAAAGGGTTGTGCCGACTCGCCACACTGAGCATGGTCAATGTCTTCCGAGATTGGATCCGGCATGCGCTTGTTCCTGCTGCAATTGCCCGCCCTTATCGGTGTACTCATCGGTGCGCTGGCCACATACATCACAACGACAGTCCAGGAGCGGAGTCGTTGGCGCCGTCAGCAGGCGGCTCGCTGGGATGAGCGGCGGATAGCCGCGTACACGGACTACGCCCATGCCGTCAAGCGGGTCATCTCCGTCGCGGTGCGCCTCGCGGCCAAGCGGGGTGTCTATGAGGACGACTTCTGGTTCGGTGGAGAGATCACCGAAGCGGATCTCCTCATGGCGGAGGAGGAACGGACGACACGGTGGGAGGCGGTGTTGATGCTGGGCGACGATGCTGTGGTCGCAGCTGCTCGCCAGTGGCACGATGTGGCGTTCCGCCTCATGCGACTGGCGCTGGGCCAGACCAGCGACCTGACGTGGAACGAGGCGGTTCGGGCTACCGGCCAAGCACGCGGCCGCTTCTACACCGCGGCTCGCCGGGATCTGGGTGTGAAGTTCGACGAGTCCTCGGCGCCGTACGAGTGGCAGATGTCCAAGTGGCTGACTGAGAGGCCTGAGGACAGGAACACGGCGGTCGCTGGTGATCCGGCCGCCTGAGCCACCGGCGAGCCTGTTCAAGTCACTCTCCGACTCCTCGCAGGTCGAATCGTGGAGCCGGAACAACCGATGATCGGTACTGACTGTTGTCCGCCAGAGCGAGGTTGCTGGTGCACCCATCGCAGCTCCCCGCTCTCCCGGGGCGCGGAGTCGACGTCAGGTTGCCGGCCGGTCGGGCTTAGGGCTCCACCCGCCACCGTTCAGCCAGGCGGTGCCGCCCACCTCCGCCTGGGGGAACGGTGTCGTGTTGTGGCCGCGGGTGCCGAGGTCGGGCCGTTCCTTGCGTTCCTGCTCGTCGACCTTGATCAGGTCTGCCATCGCTTCGACGTACTGGCGTTCCGCGACCAACAGGAAGGTGACGAACTCCTGCACCGCCTTCTGCACCGCGGCCTCCGGGTTCGAGCACGATGAAAAGAGCCCGTTGACGGCCTCGATGTAGCCCTTCAGGACGTCGATGAGCGTCCCGATGTGCTGGTAGCCCAGACTCGCGTACGCGTTGCGCAGTCCTTCCAGCATGCTGGCGGCCTTCTTGCCCTCCTCGGCCAGCCACCGCGCCTGGGTCTCGAGTTGGAGCAGGTAGGCGGAAGCACGGTCGGCGTACTGGCCGAACGCCTGCGCGGCGCTGCCGTCCCAGTAGAGCTTGAGGTTTTTCAGCTCAGCGTCCATCTCGGCCCGCAGCTCGGCGTAGGTGCCAGCGGCCGAGTGCACGAGGTCGGCCCGGTTCCAGATCACCTTCGGCGCTGAACGCCACGCGTGAACCATCAGATCGGTCAGGGGAAGGCGGTCGCCGGTGCCGAGCTCGATCAGGATCGCCTCCAGCTGGAGCAGCGTGTCGCGGTGCTCGTGGATGAAGGTGTCGAGACGGTCGCCCTCACCGTTCTCGTAGTAGGTGGTCCGGCCTCCGGTGAAGCCGAGGTTGTTGCCGTCGGTGCTGCCGATGGTGATCGGCTCCTCCACCTCCCGGGTCCGCGGCAGCCGCTCGTTGCGGGTGGCCCCGAGCCGGTCGTTGCCCTCGGGGATCACCACCACCGGCCGGTCGTCGGGAAGCCTGCGGTCGTGGGGCTGGGAGAGGATGCCGGCGCCGCCCGGGCGCACGCGCACGCTGTTGCCGTACCCGTCGCCGAGCGGCAGGTACGGGCCCAGGTCCCGGTTGAATAGGTCGAAGTCAGTGGAGATATCCAGATCGGTGCCCTCGTAGTCGGCGGCGATCTGCATCAATCCGTCGGCGATGCGCTCCATCTCGTTACGGGCGATGTTCGCTTCGGACAGCCGGCTGCCCAAGGCGGTTGCCCAATCCCGGTTGAGCTTGTCGGAGATGCCCTCGAGCGTGCCCCAGGCCGCAGCCGGGATCGCGCCGATGTCGCCGAGGTAGCGGCGAACGGCGCTGTAGGTGACAGCGTCCTCGTACCGCTCTTTACCGAAGGCCACCAGCGCCCGGGACTCGACCCGCAGAGCCGACGTGTCCGTGGTCATGGTCTGCTTCTCTCCCCGTGCGGTGACTCGGCCGGCGTGAACAGCTCCACCCCGATGGGGGAACCGAAGTAGTCGACGCGCAACTGCCGGTACTGCCGGCGGTGATCAGCCACTGCGGCCAGCAGGGCCGTGCGGATCTCCGATGCCACCTCGTCCGGGCTGCACCGGCGCAGCATTCCAGGCCGAATGTCGACCTTGAGATCCCCGTCGTGGCCGCGGACGACCGTCACCCAACCGTTGGTGGAGACACCATCGGCCCTGATCCGCGCGACGTCATCGAAGTAGCGCTCCAGCTTGCCCACAGCCTGCTCCTAGTCGGTGGCGTTGAGGGTCATAGTCCGGTCGGCGATGCGCTGCGCGCTGGTGTTCGTATACGCGATGACCTGCTCCAGCGGACGATCAGGGCTGCTGAAGTCCGCGAGGATGTGGGCGTAGCGCCGGTCGGAGGCCAGGAGCACACTCGTAAAGATCTTGTCGTTGATCCGCTGCGCGCAGGAGCGGGCTACCTCGTACCGGGCCGCGCTCGGGTTCGGGACCGCCTCACCGTCACATGGGCCCGACGTGGCCGTTCTGCGGAGAAACGCCTCGTCGTCGCTCTCGATCAGGCTCAGCAGGATCCTGCCCCGGTAGGCCTGGTCGGCCGATGTGAATTCGTACTCGCATCGCACCCGGGACCGGTCGACATCGCGCTTCGGTTCGGTACGTGTCAGCGTCCACGACCCGGACACCATCTCCGGTAGGGCGTCGGCCACATCACCGCACGACGGAACGGCTGCGTCGTCGCCGAGCGGGCCCCAGCGCCACAGACCGACCAGGCCGAGCGCCACGACGGCAACGGCAGCCACGGCGATCAGCGCCTTCTTGCTCATGGGGCCGCTCACCAACCGGACCGCTGGTCGCGTACCGGCGCGTCCACCTCACGTACCGGCCGCTGCAGCGACGCCAATGCGACCCTGGCGGCGGCTCTCACCTGGCGGGCCAACGACTCGTCCGTGTGCCGGTGCAGACCGTCGACCTCGACCGCGATGTCGCCCCGCCTTGAAGCAGCGATGCGAACGGACCGGTCAGGCGAATGTACATCCACGTCATGCCAATGGTTCGCGGCCTCGGGAGCAGAGGGCTCTCGCGACCCGGGAATCATCGGGTTCGTCCTCTCTGCCCGGTCGTGTCAGCCGTTGCGCTCAGGTTGTGCGCACGCCCGACGTATGCGTCCTTCCGCCGCAACGCCATCATGGCGACGACCCTATCAACGCGTGTCACCGCCTCGCCGCCCTGAGTGATCGCCGCAGATCGGACTTCCAGCGCCCGCGTCGGCCCGCCCGACGATGACGGATCAATGCGACTGGCGAGAGAATCCCGCGGAGGGCACCTCATCAGCCAGGTCGTGGCGTACAGCTTCCTCGGCCCTGTGGCGTCGGCGGTTCCGGATGAGGAAGATCGTCAACATCAGCAGGATGAGAACCACCAGGCCGGCGCCAACAGCGATCACGGCAACCTGCTGGTCGCTCGGGCCACCCTGGTCGCCATACCTGGTGACGTCGAAGTTGTCGTCCCCGGCTGCCTGGTCTGCACCGGTAGCCGGGGGCGTCGGGCCGAGCAGAGGATTCTCGGAGACCGCCGGCACGTCGGCGGTCAACGCGGCCACCGGGTCGATACGACCGAAGCCGTACTGGGGATCACGACCCGCCGGGCCGGCGTCACGGGCCGTGCGGATGATCCTGTTGATCACATTCGCCGCGTCGAGATCCGGGTACTTCGACCGGATCAACGCCACAACACCGGAGACAATGGCGGCGGAGTCCGAGGTGCCGTCGCCCCAGCCGTAGCCGTGGTTCGGGCCGATGTTGAAGATGCCGTCGCCAGGGGCCGACACCGCGGCCTCCGGGCCCTGTACAGAGCCGGACCAGAAGGCTCCTCCACGGGTCGTGCCGGTCACCGCGATGACGCCGGGAATGTTGGCCGGCGAGGTGACGGCCTTCTCACCCTTGGCGATGTTGCCGGCGGAGACGACCACGACGACGTCCTTTGCGAGGGCGTACGTGATGGCCTCCTTCTCCCCCGGCGATGCCGCAGCCGCCCCGCCGACGGACACGTTGACCACCGTGGCTCCGCCATCGACGGCCATCCGGATGCCCTGGGCCACCGCTTGACTGCTGGCCCGCCCCTTGCCCTTTTTAATCTTGATGGGGAGAATCCTGGCGCCTGGGGCGATCCCGTCCACACCGTCGGCGGCCGCGTTCGTCGCCGCGATGATGCCGGCCATATGGGTGCCATGACCGTCCTCGTCGGCGCGACCGTCCCCGGTCGCGCCATAGCTGCGACCGCCGGGAAGCACCCGGCCCCGGAGGTCCGGGTGGGTGGCGTCGACGCCGCTGTCCACCACCCCGACGATTACGCTGCGACCGGTCGACAGCTTGCGCACTTGCTCGATGCGAAGCTCGTCCAGGTACCACTGCTCAGCCCGCTGCGGCGCGGCGACAGCAGGCTGGGCGGCGGCACCGACCAGCAGCACGCTCAGCAGGCCGGCCGCGACCGGCCGGAGCATGCTGGCATTCACGCTCATCTGTCCGCCCTCATCGCAGAATGCCGGGGGAACCGGTGTCATCACGGCCCCACGGATCGCCGTCCTCAGTCAACCACAACGACTCCGGACCGGCGCCGTCGTCCTCAGCGCCGCTCTCCCGTCCGACGCCACCGATCATTCCGCCGGCGCTGCCACGCGAACCGCCCGTGCCGGCGCCGGCACGACTACCGGCGGCGTTACGCAGGGCGCTGGCGGCGCTGGTCATCGGCGGCACTCGGCCGTTGCCACCGCCGACCATGCCGGGGATGCCGACCGGGCTGATCTGACCGCCGACGACGGGGCCGCCCCCACCGACGCCGAGCCCACCCCCGGCACCGAAGCCGGCGCCGCCGATCCCGCTCGGCGAACCGAGCCCGGGTCCGGCTCCGATACCGAGCGGGCTGTGGCCGCCGAGACCCGGGATTGTAGAACCGCCGGGGCCACCGCCGAGGGCGATCGGTCCGCCGGCACCGGCCAGGCTGGTGCCGAGACCCAGATCCGCGATCGGATCGCCGCTCCGAGGCAAGGGAGCGGGGTACGAGCCCGTGCTACCGCCGGTGAGGTCACTACCGGAGCTGCCACCGGCCGACGGCACTGAGACCGAGGAATGGCTTCCACCGGAGGAGGCGCCACCGCTGATGCCCGCAACGCCGGGGGAAGCCCCACCGCCGTCGTACCCGGAGCCACCACCGACTGTGGGGGCGCCGCCTGCCCCGACCCCGCCGTCCAATCCGGCAGGGGTGTAGCCAGCCGGAGGAGTGCGAGGACGGAACCCGTCAGAGTTGCCACGCTCGTCGAACTCCGGTACCTCGAGCCGCGGCCGCTCGGTCTCCAGTGCCTGCGGCAGCGGGACCATTGCGCTGTTGGCCACCTGCTGGTTGTCCCGGTACCAGTTGTTCAAGTGCGAACTGGTATCCCACAGGCCGCCCCGCTTCTGGTCACCGGCCCGGCCGTCGACCTTCATGGTCGCCTCCAGGTCGTCGGCTTTCTCCCGGAAGGCGCCGTCGGCGTACGAGGAAGGATCGGTCCGGTAGTCCGCTCGCAGCGCAGCCAGGAAGCCGGAGGCGTTCCCGCCGTCGTTGGCGTCGTCGAGCTCGCCGCCGTTGGGCAGGCTCCACTCGTTGACACCGAAGTCGTCCATCAGGGGAATCGGGATGCTCGCAACCGCCTTACGGATGTCACCCTCGATCCGCGACAGCGCGCCACCGACGTTGCTCGCGGTGGTGATCAGGTCCTCGATGCTGCGGCCGATGTCGCTCAGGTGCTCGCGGTACGCGTCGCCTCCGCTGCCGGTCCAGCCGGCGAGCAGGCCGGGCAGACCATCGGTGTGTGGACGCACGGCGCCCGGCGCGATCGGGCCGACGAAGGAACGTCCGACCAATGCATCCCGTAGGTATCCCAGGGTGGTGGAGAGGTTGTTCCAGCCGACGCCCACCTCACCGACCAGGTCCGGGTCCGCCGACAGCGTCACCTCGCGTACGCACTGCTCCCAGGTGCCCATTGCCGGCCCTCTCAGCCTGGGAGGGGGCCGGATGCACGACCCCGCACCGTCGACTGCAGAGAGACGATCTGAATCGGGTCGTCTCGAAGACCGACCGCGATGCACGGCCGCGGCACGAGATCGAATTGCACCACTGAACGCCCTCCCCCGAGATGACGAGAGCCTACAGTAGCCGACCCAATCCAGAGAGCAGCGACAGGAGCGGTTCCCTACCGATTGGGCTCAGCGTGAGTGCCCACGACCTCGACTCGGCGTCGCCTCGACCGTCGGGGGGTTCGAGGGCTGGTCATTTGGAGACCGAGGACGGGGTGGGCGAGGGAAAGCACGCGCCGCAGCCCTCGCGAGATCGCCGGCGTTCTCCAGGTCACGACGCTCCAGCAGTCCTCGGCCGAGATCCTGGACCAGGTCATCGTGGCTCCTGGCGGGTCGCCACCGCTCGACGGCACGGAAGACGAGTGAGCCAGCCGGACGCACGAGGGCGCCCTCGGTCTTGATGAACAGATCACCACGACGCACCGCTGCGGACAACCCTCTGTGCAGGGTCGCAGCCAGAAACGGCAGCTCGGCGTTCAGACGCATGAGCTCCCGGTTTTTCCCGTCGGATCCGTTCATCAGGTGCGACCGTGTCCACCGCAACGCTTCCGCCAGTTCCCCGGCAGCGTCGCGGGCTGGACCGACCGGTGGGGTGGCCCGCAACTCGGCAGCGGCAATGGCGGCACGCCGCCAACCGTCCACCTTCGTCGGGGCACCGTCGCTGGTGGCAACGTGCACGGCCAAGCCGAGCTGAGTGCCGAGCTGCAGGTGAACTCCGGCGACTTGCTGCGGGTACTGCCACAGCCAGCTACGCGCGGCCGCGACAGCCGCGACCGCGTCGTCAACGGTACGGATGTCGGGTGCCGGATCGAGCGGCGAACGCGCGACATCAAGCCCGTGCAGGGACGGCTGCCCTTTACCTGCAACGACCAGAGCTCGTGCTGTCCTGGCGAGACCGCTGTTCGCCGTCCACCGGGCGGCCTCCGCCACCGGGCGGTAGATCTCGGTCAGATGCCCTTGTCCGTGGTCGAGCCATCCGGGCAACGCCATGTCGAGCACCACGAGGCCCGACGTGAGCCTGGCGACGTCAGCGAGGCCGGACGAAACGCCGCCTCCTCGCCGGATCGCAAACCCCTCCGGGGTCGGAGGCCGCTGACCTGGGGGCACGTGGCAGGCGAGGATGTCACCGATCACGCCGACGGCGTCCGCGGCACGGCGCAGCGACCGTGCCGGTTCAGCGCTCACCCTGCTGCCGGACGGTGGAAACTGCCGGTCGACAAGTGCGGCTGCGCGGAGGCCCGCGTAGAACTGGGTAAGTCGCTGTCCGCGCCTGGTCATCAGTGCCGTGGCACCGGCCCGATCCAGTTCCTCCACCGCCGGACGGCCACCGGCCAGCAGCTCGGTTGCCCGGATCAGCTGCGCGTAGACAGCGGACCGGGCGTTGACCACCACGTTGATGTCTGCTGCGGAACCCGGCGGATGCTGACGCATCGCCGTGGCCGCGGCGCGCAGTGCCCGCTCGGCCCTGCTGTGCCAGTGGCCGATCGTCATGCCAGAGCCGCCGCCGCGTGTCGCAGCTGCTGGGCGGCGGCGTCGTGGTCGAGCCGCCGGGCAAGGTCATCACCGCCGCTGGCAGCGAGGTGTTCGTGATAGCGGGCAAGGTGCTCCACCAGCGTCGCGACCGCGTGGCGGGTTTCGATGTCGTCGCGCGCCGGCGCCGCGGCGTCGACCACCACGTCATCGTGGTCGGCGTACAGCCGCGCACGGATGTCGAGCATCTCCAGGCCGAAGTGGTCCCAGGCGAGGTCGGTCCCGGAGAGGCGCTTCCATGCCTCGATCGCAAGCTGGACGGCACCGGCTGCGGTGGTGTCGTCCCAAGCATGCGCACTGTCGGCGCACAACTCCTTCGTCGCCTCGATGTAGTCCATGCCGTGGGCTTGATTCGATGTCAGCAAGGTCGTCCACTCCAATCGGTCGGTCAGTTGAGGTCGTTTTCAAGCCTCGCGTCATCCGCTGCTGGTGCTGGCCGTGAGCAGGTCGGGCAGGAGCTCGCGCAGCAGGGCGTACGTGGCAGGGGTCAGGTCCTCCGGCACCTCGGCCTCGCGGACCCGCATCAGCTCGCCCAGCAGATTCCGCAGCTCAGCGGTGTGTCCCTCGGCGTGGGCGACGCGCATGATGTCGTGCCACGGTCCGTCGTCACCGCGCTCCGGGTCGGCCAGCCAGGCCTGCTGTACGGCCCAGCGCGCGCCGGTGATGTCACCGGCGTCGAGGTACAGCTCGGCCAGTTCGTGGGCGGTGTCCACGATCGCGGAGGTGAGGTGTCCCGGGTAGATGTCGGACTCGGGCAGCCAGGTGAACGGGTTGCGTGTGCCGGCAGCGTAGGCACGCTCGGCGCCGTCGAGCGGTACGCCCCGGACGAGTTCCAACGCGGCACGCAGATCCTTGACGCCGGCCACTCCGCGGCTCTCACCGCGACTGCGCAGTCGGCGGAACAGATGCCAGTCCAGCAGGTAGCCGGCCCGCAGTCGGTAGAGCCGGTCGGAGCCCATCTCGGGCAGCCAGGAAGTGCCGTCAGGCGCTTCGCCCAGCCAGCGGCGGGCTCGCGTGATGGCCACCCGGCGGCTGGCGTCCTTGACCTGCTGGTCGGGCCACAGCGCGTCGGTGAGCTGCTCGGCGGAGGCTCCACGGGCGCCACGCTGGGCGAGGTAGACGATGAGCTCGCCGTGGAAGCGCCGACGCTGGTCCGGAACCGGGCCGGGCGCGTCAACGACGACAGGCCCGAGCACGCTGACGCGCGGGCGCGTCGGATCCTGCTCGCGCCAGGACCGCAGATCAGTGTCGAGATCCGGGTCAGCCTGGCGGCGTCGTTGGCGGATCGCAGCGGTGACCTCCCGGCGCGGGGTGACGCCGGCTGTGCGAGGTCGGTCCAGGGTAGGTATGGCGACGATGGAATCCGCCGGCGGCGACGAGCGGGTATCGGCTGGCGCCGTCCTCGGGACCGATGCCTCGCCACCGGTCAGGAGATCGAGCACCGATCCGGCAGCGTCGGTGCCCTCCGCCCACTCCTCCGGCTCCCTGGCCGGCGGCGTCGATTCGTCAGTCGCGGCCCGTGCCTGCGCCATGATCTCGACGAGCGGCTCCAGTTCGCGTACAGGTAGGCCGGCTGGGGCCCCCTCGACCTGGAGGTACGGCAATGCGAGGCGGAGCCGGCCGTCCTCGTCCAGAACGATGGTGTTCGAGCCGGCGGCGGCTCGGGTGCCGGTGCTGACGACGGCGACGGCGCACCTGCCGGAGTTCCGCAGCTCCTTACCGAAATCGTGGAGCACGTCGAGGTCGTCCTCGTCGGGCTCGGCGACGAGCAGCACCTGGGGCGCCCAGGCCTCGCCGACGTCCATGAGGCGACCGGCGAGGGTGTCGGGCGCTCCGGACGCGTGCAGGCCGGCCGTCACCGCGGCGGCCCGCCGTCGCAGCCGTGGGACGGCCTCGTGAACCGACGACGTCGCGCGGACGCGGTCCGGGTTGAGAGCGACGAGCAGTTCGGTCTCCGGCGCGGGAAAGCCGGCGATGATGACCTCGACGTCGTCCGACCAGGTGTTGCAGGCGAGTTCGCAGGCCAGGTAGCGCAGCAGGGCAGCGGCCTGTTCGCCGTTGCCCGCGATGGTCAGGTCGCCGAGCCGTTCGAGATCGAGCAGCAGATGCCGGCCGGGCTGCGATCCGACCGCCACGAGGGTGGGCAGCGGTGCGAGCTGCTCGGCGACGGCCGGCACGGCCGCGTCCCCTGGCAGGGTCCACTGAGCGCCGTCCTCGACCCACGGTGGGGGTGGCTGCGGACAGGGCTCGGTGAGCACGAGCGTGACGGCCTGGTCGACGATCCACGCGGCGGCGATGTCCGGCACCGGCTGTTCCCGCTCCGCCAGCGCCGCGGCGAGGCTGCGCAGGGCGAGGTCGAGCCGGTCGACGTCGGCGGGTTGCTCGGCCACGCGCAGGATGCGTTCCGTGGCGCCACCGCGAGGGTGCGGTAGTCGACGGCCGGACCGGCGGTGCTGCCTCTGACTGCGTCGACGGCGGAACACTGCGGTCAGCAACAGCGCGGAGAGCAGGCCCGCTCCGGCGAGTGATCCCAACACGATGGTTTCGCTGGCGCTGTCGTCGCCCGTCGGCCCGGGCTCACGTACCGGATCTGCCGCCCCGGACTCGCCGCTTGGGCGTGCAGTCGTCGAGGACGAGCTGGCTGAAGTGGGTGGCGTCGGAGCATCGCTCGGTCGAGCCTGCGCGGATGAAGTTGGGGGGATTGGCTCGCTCCCGCCGCGGTCCGGCGAACGGGAGGAGGTCGGCTCACCCCCGGCCTCGGCCTCGGCCTCCGGAACGCTCGGCGGCGGCTTGCTGCCGGCTTCGGGAGCACTCGGGGTGGGCCGGGTGCGGCTATCGACAACGACCCGGCCCCGGGCGTGGTCGCCGGCGCCGCGATCGCGAGCCTCCGCCGGCAGCGTGATCCGCCACCCGCGTTCAATGTGGTCAGGGAACCGGTAGTCACGCCGCTCAAGGTCGGAGTTGATGGCCACGAGTTCCGGGTAGCGGTCGGCGTCACCGAGGAAACGCTCGGCGACACCGGCCAGCCAGTCGCCGCGCGCCACCTCGTAGACGAGCCGTCCCGGTGCATGCATGGTCCTGGCCACCGGGGACCCGACGATGGGGATCCGGAGCGTCCAACCGGCGTACACCCGGGTGTTGCCGGGCTGGAGGCTGCGGCCGTCCGGCTGCGCGAGGCCGTGGTTGGCCTCGGCCAGGCGTTGCCAGGGCACGTTGTACGCCTCAGCGATGTCGAGCAGGCTCTCCCCGCGCTCGACCGGATGTTCCACGTACCCGGTGGTGGTCGTGGCGTCCACCGGCGCGGTGGGTTTGGCCACCACGTGGTCGGAGCGGGGTGCGGCCACCGCCGGGGTGGTGAGGGCGGCCGGCGCGGCGGCGGAGGCCAGGGTCGGCGCGGCGATGGCGCCGAGAATGGCCGCGATCAACGCGGCGGCCACGCGTTGCTGGAACCGCGCCCCCGGGATCCGGGCGGCGTTGCGCGGCACCTGTCCCCGACGGCGTGCGCGCAATTGTGCGACAGTCTCCACCACCAGGGCGACGAGGAACGTGACCCAGGTCCACGCGGCCAGGAGCGCTGCGATCCAGCCGATCAGCGTCAACGTCTGCAGGAACAGGTCCCCGTCGTCCCGGCTGCTGAGCGCCTGCCAGATCTGGCCGGCGGCAGCACCCGGATCGTTCGTGAGCGTCGAGAGCCATGTGCCCAGGCGGGGCAGCGGGTTGCCGACGGCCCACAAGAGCAGCGCGGGCAGGGCAGCGGTCACCGCGACCACGGCGAACGCGCCGACGCCCGCGAGTACTTGCCGGCCGCGGCCGGTGGCGGGTGCGGTGCGTGCCACTGTTGCTCCTTCGCGGGCTGCTACTGCGCGACCAAAGTGGCGGTCGCGCGACCGGTCACGGTCGTGCCTGCTCCCCCGGCGAACAGGTCGAGCAGGATCGGGTTGTAGGTGACCGTGACGGTCACGGTGAGCTGCTGCGCGCCGTCGACGGTCACCGAGCCGGTGACCCCGTCGAGGTCGTCGAGGTACGCCTGTACGGCGTCGGCGGCGACTGAGGGCTCGATCTCCTTCGTGCCCCCGTCGATGGCCTGGCCGGCCTTGATCGCCTGCCCGCCGGCGCGGGCCGCCTCGGCGGCGATGTTGTCGGCGCGCTGGTAGGCCCGCACCTTGGCGCCGCCGTCGACGACGAGGCCGATCAGGGCGAGGAAGGCGGGCACGAGGACGGCGAACCAGACCGTGACCCGGCCGTCGTCGCCGCGCAGGCGTCGGCGGAGGGCGGTCACGTTCTGCTCCGGTACGTGTCGAGCGGGCTGGTGAAGGAGGCCTCGAGTGGCACGGTGCCGGGCATGCCGGGCAGCGCCACATCCGAGAACGTCGCGGTGCAGCTAACCGTGGCGGTGACTGTGGCGGCCTGCCCGACCGGCACGTCGAACCCGGAGGTGGAGATGGTGACCTCCAGGCTGGTGCAACTCAGCCCCTGCGCATCAAGCGTCGAGTCGGCGGCGGCCGACGCCTGCTCGTTCGCATCGCCGGCGGTACGTGCCAGCGACGCGGTGCGTGCGGCGTCGTACGCGGCCGCCTCGAGCGCCTGGCGAGCGATGTTGACCCGACCGCCGATGACAGCGCCGGCGAACAGCGCCAGGATGGCCGGTGCGACCACGGCCATCTCGATGCTCACCGAGCCGCGCTCCGAGCGGTTCCGCCGGGTGCTCATAGCGCGGTCGGCCGCTCGACAGGACCGTGCGCGGTCTTGCTGATCGTCCAGCTGAGCCCGGGAAACACGGTGATCGCCTTACCGGTGACGGTGACCCGCACCTCCGACCCGGTGCGGGTGACGACGACCTGTTGGTCGTCCAGGCCCGCGCCGGCGGTCGAGAGGAAGGCGGCGGCACGTGCCTCACCGGCCGCGGCAGTCGACTGGTAACCCCGTGCGGCATTCACGCCCTGGGTGGCTGCGCCCAGCGCGATCGACTGGGCGAAGTAGACCAGCCCGGTCTGCACGACGGCAAAGGTCAGCAGGAGCATCGGCAGCGCGATGACGGCGAACTCCACCGGCGAGCTACCCCGATCGTGGCGCCACCGGACGGCCCGCCCGCGCCGGGTGGGACGCGGACGGGCGGTGGCCAGGGGCTGCGTCACGGCTGCGTCGGGATGAGCGCGACCCAGCCGTTGGCGACGGCAACGATCGCCCCGGCGACGACAACGGCACCGGCGACGAGGATCGCGGTGATGACGGCCGTGCCGACCGGGCTGTCGCCCCGCTCGGCCTCGGCCGGATCGGTCATGCGCTGCCAGTTCGTTGCCAGCTGCGCGAGGACGTCGTGGATGGTGTGCATGGCGGTTCCCTCCGTGTGGGTGGTGCCGGAATCAGCGGACGAACAGGCGGGCCATGAACGGATAGCCGATGAGGACGAGGAGCACGAGGATCAGCGCGGCGGCGGGGATGTCGAGCTTGTTGGTGCGCAGCTCCGCCTGGGCGAGTGCCTCGGTGCGGATCCGGTCCCGCATCGAGTCGGCCCGGGCGCGCAGCGTCTGGTGGACGCTGGCGCCCTCGTTGCCGGCGGTACGCATGATGTCGGCCAGGTCACCGAGCTCGATCACCTCGATGTCCCGGCCGAGCGCCTTCAGCTCGTCCCACGGCGGCCGGAGCTGCAGCTGGGCGCCGAGCAGGGCCTCCCGGATACGGGCGAAGACCCAGCCGTGGCAGACGCTGGCGGCGCGGTCGAGCGACTCGACCGGACCGTGGCCGCCGAGGACCTGGTGGGCGGCGAGGTCCAGGTAGGTGCACATGGCGCGGCCGAACTCGGCCCGGGCGACGGCGGCCTTGGCGACGACCTCCCGGTGGGCCAGCGCCGCGCCGGCCAGCGCGGCGGCGACAGTCCCGCCCGCCGGGATGACGACCGGAATCGGTACGCGTAGCGCCGCGACCGCGATGGTGATGAGCGCCGGCAGGATGAGGCAGAACAGCGCCGACAGCCCGAGCGTGAGGAAGTACTGGTCGGTGCTGCGGCCCAGCAGCCGCAGGTCGGCGTGCGGCACGGTGAACCGGCGCCGCAGCCAGTTGACGCCGGTCGGTGCAGTGTTCGTCGCGGTCAGCGGCTGGAGGCGCCGAAGCGCCGGGCCGAGCGCCGGCGGGGCGGGGATCAGTTGCACGACCAGCAGGAACACCCCGAGGCCGGTCATCGCGCCGGCGATGACCATGGCGGTGACGTAGCCGTTGGTCATGCCGCCGCTCCGAGCGTCTGGACCTCGGCCGGCGGAAGCAGCCGCTCCCGCCGGGGCGGCAGGCTGAGCTTGCGTACCGAGGCCATGAGCACGACGTAGAGACCGGCGAGCAACAGCAGCACGAGCTGGCCGAGCACGCTGCCGTACGGCTGGAGGTAGTGCGGGTTGATCACCCCGTACGCCAGCACCAGGACGGTCATGCCGGTCAGGAACCGCACGGCGAAGCGTGGGCCCTCGCGCTTGGCGTCGACGGTCGAGCGCATCTCGATCTCGGCGGCGATGGACCGGCTGATCGCGTTCAACACCTCATGCAGGCCTTCGCCGCGGTCCGTGACGTGGAGCATCAACGGCGCGATGACCTGATCGGCGGTGTAGTCGTTGAGGTCGTCGGCCATCTGTTGCAGCGCGGCGATCGGATCGCCGCTGCCCTGCAGACGCGCGGCCAGGTCACGGACCTCCTGCTCGATGAGCTGCGGCGCGGTCGCGGCGGTCGCAACGACGGCCTGCTGCAGGCCGATGCCACGAGCCACGATGTCGGCCAGGCGGCGGGTCCAGGCCTCGACGGCTTCCAGGCGGGCGACGGCCTGTTTCTCCGCGCGGCCCGCGGCGAACAGCCACGGTACGCCGGGAACGGCGACGCCGATGATCACGCCGGCGGCCGGCCAGCCGGTCAGCAGCCAGGTCGCCGCGCCGGCAACGACCGACGTCACCACCTTGATCTGGTGGGCGCGTTGTTCCCGGCGGGTGCGTCCCGACCCGGTCCACCAGCGGCGTGCCTGCTGGTGCAGCGCCGATGGCGGCCGGGGTGGCCGGGTGGTCCCGACGACGCCGAGGACGCCGACGACTGCGCCGGAGACGGCGAGCATGCCCGCCAGCACGGCGGCGAGGTCGAGCGGGCTCATGGCCGCCTCGCCAGGGTGTCGAGCTGGCTGCTCCAGGCGCCGTAGTTGTGCTCGCCCTGCTGGATGTAGCCGGTGAGCTGGCGGGGGTCGTAGCCGACCCGCAGCAGCGGTTCGCGTAGCCGTTCCGGCAGGTGCCGTGGCACGCCGCGTCCGTCCGGGCCCGGGCCGAAGATCTGGGTGGTGACGAGCTGGTCGCCGCTCATTCCGCCCACCTCGAGCACGTCGGAGACGTACCGGTGCTTGCGGCCGCCGAGCTTGGTTTCGTCCTCGACGCTGACGTACACGATCAGGTCGATCGCGCCGGCAGCCATCCGCCGCGCCAGCTCGGCGGTCATCTCGGGCCCGTGCTGCATGGCCAGCTCGATGACGCGGTCCATCACGGCGCGGGGGTGCCGGGCGTGGATGGTGCAGAGGGAGCCTTTGCTGGTGGCCATGGCCTGCAGCATCGGCACGATCTCACGGGAGCGGACCTCGCCGACGATGATCCGTTGCACGGACATCCGCAGCGTCAGCGGGATCATGTCCATGATCGTGACCTCGCCGGCGGGCCGACCGTCGGCGCCTCGGGAGCCGTGGCCCTCCCGGGATTCGAGGCTCATCGCCCAGCGGTGCCGCCCGGTGGTGTGCAGACCGAGCTCGCGGGACTCCTCCAGGGTGACGAACTGCTCGCGGTCGGGGATCTCCTGGGCCAGGCCGCGTAGCAGGGTGGTCTTCCCTGCGTCGGCCAGCCCGGCGACCATGATGTTGAGACCGGCGGCCATGGCGGCCTTGAGGAACCGGCAGATCAGGTCGTCGAGGGCGCCGTACCGGTCGCGGAGGTCCTCCAGGCTGACGTCCATCAGCGTGTGGCGACGGATGGCCGCGTAGGGACGGACCGACACCTGCATGAGTACGGTGAGCCGGCTGCCGTCGGGCAGTTGCATGTCCAGCCAGGGCTTGGTCGAGGACAGCGAGCGCTCGGTCGCGCCGGCGCGCATGGCCAGGACCTGGAACATGTCGACGAGTTCCTTGTCGGTCTCCGCGACCGGCTCGCCGACCGTGATCCGCCCGTCGGTGTGCTCGATCCGGACGTTGTCGCAGCCGAGGATGTGAATGTTCACGATGTCCGGCCGGTCCAGCAGCTGCTGTAGTCGGCCGAGGCCGAACATGTCCGCGGCGACCGCGTCGAGCAGCGCATGTTCCTCAGCCTGCGAGATTGGTTGGCCGGCCTGGTGCAGCGTGTCCACGTGCTCCCGGACGAGACGGGCCGCGATGCGCTCCGCCTCGGCCTGGCGGTGCTCGGTGGAGACGTTGGGCGTCTCCCGAAGCGCCGCGGTCAGCTCCGCGCTGACCCGGGCGCGCAGCATTCGCACCGCCGCGTAGTCGATGGTCTGTGGCTGGTCGACGGCCGGCAGCCGAGGTGCTTCCGGGGACGTGCCGTTGGTCGGCCAGCGGTGGCCGTTGGCGGCGACGCGGTCGACCGCTGCCGGCCGGGCCGGGCGGCTGTGTCGGCGCTCGTCAGGCACGGCCACTCCCCCTCGATGCTGTCGGAGCCAGGTGTACGCGCCGCCGCGCGATCGCCTCGCGTACGGCCGACTCGGCGCTCGCCGCGGCGCGCAGCAGCTGCTGGCTGCCGCGCAGCCGACCGCCGCCGTCGCTCAGCACCTCGGCGGTACGCCGGTCGTCGGGCAGCTCGACCACCGTCGGCAGTTGCAGCCGCTGCTCGATCTCCCGCCGGCCGTAGGGGCCGTCACCGATCAGCGCCAAGGCGAGCGCTCCCGTCCCCTGGCCGTGCTGCGTCAGCTCCCGCCGCAGCAACTCCGCCGCGCCGACGGCCGGCGCGATGGTGCGCAGGGTCGCCGCGCGTACGACGAGCAGCACGAGGTCGGCGCGGAACAGCAGCGGCCACGGCGGCGCGTTGGTGGCCAGCCGCCCGCAGTCGGCGATGACGTCGTAGCCCGGCTCGCCGCGCTCCAGGTCGGCGAAGTGCGCGCTCAGCATCTCCCAGGTGGGTCGCAGAGTTCCGGACTGGACCGCGTCGTTGATGCCGGGCAGGAGGAGTCGTCGGCCCGGATCCCGCGCGTCGAGGTCGACGAGCTGGTCGGCGAACGTCTCGGCGAGCTGGTCGCGGAGGGCAGCCGCGGCAAGCGGCAGTAGGCCGACGGGTGGGATCTCGAGGCGGGACAGGTAGCCGCTGAGGACGCTGCCGCCGGCGGGATCGCACTCGGCCAGCACCGTGCGTTCTCTCCAGGCAAGCGTGCAGGCGAGTGCCGTGGTGGTGACGCCGGGCGAGCCCTTGGCCGAAACCATCGCGATGATCGCCACGTCAGCCCCCCGTGATCAGGGCGACGACGATCCGGCCGGCCGCCGCGCGTGAGGCGACGAGCGGCCCGTCGCGTTCGGCCACGGCGACGTTGAGCAGCGTCGTGCCTTCCCTGATGCCGGCGTGCACGTCCACGACAGTGGCGTTGATGCTGATCGGCGCGGTGGCGTTCGGCTGCTGGTTCGGGGCTGGGCCGCTGTCGGCGGTCACGACGAGCAGCACCGCGGCGCCGGGCTTGACGCGATCGGCGGGCAGGCGCTCCGGCGGCAGACTGAGGCCCACCAGCTGCTTGCCCTCCCCGGGTACAGCTCGGTTGGTGATTTGGGCCCGCGTCAACAGGGTGCCGGGCACCAGCGCGACGGCCGCGAACTTGCCGACGATCTGGTCGGCGGCGCTCGCCTCGATCGGCTTGAGCGTCGGGTCGACGGTGATCCGTACCGTGCTGAGATCGGACCGCTCGATTGTCGAGCCGACCTCCACGGTGGTGTTCACCGCCAGGTACTCCGCTGTGGTGCCGACCTTGCGCAGCACGGCGACCGCGATCAGCCCGCCGGCGGCGACCAGCGCCACGGCCAGCCAGACCAGCGCCGGACGCCAACGACGCTGCGGCGCGACGCGGGGCACGGCGTAAGGGGCATTGACCGGCGAGGCGGTGCGGCCGGCCTTGGGCGGCGCACTGGTCATGACGTGATCACCTGCAGTTCGTCGATGTCGATCGTGGTGCTGGAGGACAGGTCGATGGACTGGGAGCCGGTGCTGCCGCCGCCGCTCCAGGTGACGAGCCACGTCGTTGTGGCCGTGACGGTGTAGCGGCCGCCCGCGAAGGTGCTGCTGGGCTGGCGGTAGCCGTCGTATCCACAGTCCGGCGACCGCCTGTTGCCGAACGAGGGCTGGTACGGGCTGCCGGGCTTGGTGCAGGTGACGGACTGCCCGTCGCCCATGTCCCACACGACCATCTGCGCCCGCGCGGTCGCGGTAACCGACCGTCCCGGCACTGCGGCCGTACGGGTGACGGGTCCCCAGGTGCTCGGGCTCACCCGGTTCCAGAGCCAGATCGGCAGCCCGACGAGGCCGGCGCCGTCGGTGCGCGGGGCGATCCCGATGTCGGGACCGTCGAGGTTCATCTGGGCGATGGCTCGCTGCGCCAGCTCCTGGTAGCTGGGCAGGATGCCGGCGGGCGGCTCCGGCGACCAGGCCGTCGTCTGCGAGGCGATGCCGCCGTAGACGCCACAGGTGCGGATGCTCCAGTAGCCATCGGTCCGACCGCCGGGTGGTGGCGGAATCCGCCTGACGTAGCAGGACCCGTCCCACACCCCGAAGCTGTCGACCACGCACGGCACGGTCTGTCCCTCGTAGCGGCAGCCCTGCCCGGCGCCGCCGCCGCTGTCACCACCGCCGTCGTTACCGCCGCCTCCGGTGCCCGGCTTCTCCACCACCCAGTAGCAGTTGCCCAGCGCGTCGCAGTGCTCGTAGTCGGCGTGTGCGACGTCGGGCGCCAGCAGCGCGCCGGCGCCGACCGCCAGGAGCAGCGCCACGAGCCTTCGGGTCAGCATGGCCGTTCCCGTTGGGCGTTGACCTCCCGGATGCGCCACTGACCGTCGTCGAACAGCTCCGCCTTGGCGGTCACCACGTACCTCGTGGCCTGGCCCTCGGTGCGTACCGATCTGCCGGTCTTCTTGGAGACCACGTCCCACGTGCCGGTGTCGAAGCAGTCCTCGATCTCGGCGGTGAAGGGACGGCGGCTCGTGTCGACACTGCGTACCGCGGGCGTCGAGGACGGTTCGCCTTCCGTGATGAGTCCCTGCTGGAACTTGATCAACAGGTCCTGGCGCACGGTCGGCAACGCCGGGTCGGCCACGAACCTGTCGAGCTTAGCGTTGTAGTCACCCTTGTTCGACGCGGTGACGTAGGCCCGAACGTAGTTCCGGTAGGCCGCCAACGCGGCAGCACTGGCGGCGGTGTTCTCTGCGTCGGCCGTCGAAGAGGGCGTTACAGACGAAGTTGCCGTCGCGGGGCTTGGCGTTGCCTTCGGCTTGTCGTTACCGCAGCCAGCCAGGCCGGCAACGACGATGACGGCGAGCCAGGCGGTAACGCGGACGTCAGCCCGCCGGATCCTGCTTACCGTTGCGGTCAACGTGATCCTCCCGTTGGTGACGGACGCGCGGCTCGGGCTCCTGTCGCGGCCACGCTGCCGGCAGGTGCGGAGGAGCGGCTCCTTGCCGCGAGCGCGACGACTGATGACTCTGGGATGCCCGGGTCCGGAACATTGACCGGCCCGAGCAGCCCAGCGTCCCCCTCCGAGCGTCGGGGCCGGGAAAACTTCACTCCCGACATAGATAGACTCCCCCTTATGACTGGCCAACTATCGCCTTGACCAGCCAACACAACGGGTGTTGAGCAGATTGCGTCGTGACTTAACGCCCGTTGCTCCAAACAGGAGCGAGCATACGCTCACGTTCCGTGCATGTGTCAACATCTGTTTTGTTGGCGCTTGCATCTGCGACACTGTCGTTTAGTCGCTGGAGGGTGATGAGTCATGGTCGACGATCGGCATGTGGAGCAGGAGCTGCCATCCCTCGACACACTGGCCGCCCGGCTGGAGTACCTGTTCGACCGGATTCGGCCGACCCCTGAGGAACTCGGCGAGTCCGATGAGCCCGACCGCCGGTACACCAACAAGGAGATCGCCGACAAGATCAACGCGACTGCGGCCGAGACCGGTGTCTCGATCAGCGCGGCCTACATCGGAGAGTTGCGCCGCGGCGTGGCCAGCGACCCCCGCACCTCCCACGTCCGCGCCCTGGCCGCCGCCTTCGGCGTGAGCTCCGGCTACTTCGTCGACGACGCGGCGGCACGACGGATACAGGAACAGATCACGCTGCTCAGCGAGCTGCGTCGGATGGACGTCAAGCAGGTGGCGCTGCGCCAGGTACTCGCCGACAACGGATTGTCAGCGCGGGACACGCAGCTCATCGAGCAGATGGTCGCCCGACTGCGCGCCGTCGCCGAAGCGGCCGGCCCGGACGAGACCAACACCGCGCCAGACGGTCGCAGATAGCCGTGTTGATCCTTCGGTGGCAGTACGCCGACGAGCGGGGGAAACCAGACGTGAAGTTGCACCGACTACGCAAGCGCTGCGAGCAGATAGCCGCGGAGGTGGAGATACCGAAGCCGTTCGACATCCAGCGGCTGTGCGACGTGCTCGGAGAGCGGCGTGGCCGACCCATCCATCTGGTGCCGATCCGGCTCCCCGCCCTCACGGTCTGCGGCATGTGCGTACCGACCGGCGAGTTCGACGCCATCTTCTTCGAGCAGGACACCTCTCCCCTGCATCAACTGCTGATCATCGGTCACGAATTGGGGCATCTGCTCGCCGGCCACCAGACGACCGAGATCCTGGACCCGGAAGCCTCCCGGCTGCTCCTGCCCGATCTGGACCCGCAACTGGTCCAGCGCAGCCTCGGCCGGAGCAACTACGCGGCCGCCGAGGAGCGCGAGGCCGAGATGATCGGCTCGCTGCTGCTGCGACGGGCACGCGCCGGCCGGATGGTCGAGCAGGACTCGCCGCTGGACAGCCGGCACACCGAGCTGTACGGCCGGTTGCGGCACTCGCTGGAACACCCTGACTGGTAGCCGAGATGGACACCATCCTGTACACGCTGTGCGCGGCTGCCGGCTGGCTCGCCTTCGGCTACATGCTGCGGCTCCAGCGACGCCAGCCGAGCCAGGTCCGAGGCGCGATCTGCGTGGCGCTCGGTGCCTTCGCCGCCGGAATCACGCTCGCCATCCCGCCCATCGCGGCGGGCATCGACTCGGCGTCCGGATTGTCGAACCTGGCCAAGGTCATGTCTCACGGCTGCGCCATGACGATCGCCGCGAGCGCCGAGAACATGCTCCTTCACCTGTCCCTACCGCCGGCGAAGGCAGCAGCCCGCAGCCGGATCTGGGTGTGGGTCACCGGCAGCGCCTTCCTCGTCATGGTCGCCCTGTTCACCTACACGCTCACCTACGACGAGCCGGTGCTCCTGACCGTCGAGTACGCGCGGGATCCCGCCGTCACCGCGTACCTGCTGATCTTCATGCTGGTCGGCTTCTTCGCCTACTGCACCGACATCGCCCGGCTGTGCTGGCGATTCGCCCGCATCTGCGGGCGGCCATGGTTGCGCCGCGGTCTCCGCCTCACCGCGGTCGGCGCCGCGTTCGCGTTGCTCTACAGCACCAACAAGATCGTCTACCTCGTCGCCTACTGGCTCGGTTACCAGCCGGCCGGCGAGCGGGAGATCGCCTCCGTCCTAGTCACCATCGGCGCGCTACTCATGATGATCGGCTTGACCATGCCGGCGTGGGGCCCGATCTTCACCATCACCCGACGCTGGGACGACTACCGCTCGTACCGCCAGCTCGAACCGCTGTGGCGGGACCTCGTCGCTGCCCTGCCGGAGCTCGAACTCGACCCCAGCCTGCGGCGTCCGCTCGGCGCCGCCCGCGACATCGACTACGCCCTGACCCGGCGTGTGGCCGAGATCCGCGACGGCCGACTGGCGCTTCGCCCGTACATGGACGTCAAGGTGACGGAGCTGGCCGAGCAGTTCGCCGAGCAGGCCGGCATGAGTGCTGACGAGCAGCGAGCCAACGTCGAGGCGGCCCACCTTGCCTGCGCCCTACGCCGCCACCGGGCCGGCCTCATGGCTGCAGTCCCCCAGCCGGCCGACCAGCTGTACCGCCCGGAAGGCGGCTACGCCGGCGAGATCGGATGGCTGGCCCAGGTCACCACCGCCTACACCCGATCCCCCGTGGTGGCCCGGACGCTCGTCGCGGCCCGGCTCGCGGCCGCCCAGGATGCCGCGAAGCCCCGGGTTGGAGATGCAGCACGATGAGAAAGCGCTACGCCAACCTGGCCCGCATCCGCACGCTGGACCCCGAGCGCGACTGGCTGGAGATTTACCAGACCATGCTGCGGCTGGAGTTCCCGTGGGACATGAAGCTGGGGCTGAACCTCGCGTTCAACCGGTCGTTCTCCATCCCGGCCATCGCCGCGGTCCACGTCGGCACCGGGGAGCTGACCGAGCGCACCCAGAAGCGGATCGATGACACTGGCCTGCTGATGTACGAGATGGTGCTCAATGGCTTCGACCAGCCACGTGGCCGGGAGGCACTGCGCCGGGTCAACCAGATCCACCGCCCGTACGACATCCCAAACGAGGACTATCTGTACGTGCTCGGCTGCCTGGTTGTCATCCCGACGCGATGGCTCGAACGGTATGGCTGGCGTCGGCCATGCTGCCACGAACGGCGGGCGACGTACCTGTTCTATCGGGAGCTGGGCCGGCGGATGGGCATCACCGACATCCCCGGCTCGTTCGAGGATCTCGAGGTCTGGTTCGACGCGTACGACGCTGTGCACCTGACGCCCAACGACGACACTGCCGCCATCGAGCGCGCGACGCGATCGTTGTTGCTCGGCCGAATCCCCCGGCTTCTCGCGCCGCTGGGCGACGGGCTGGTCAGCGCCATGTACGACGATCGACTGCGACGTGCGACACAGGTCAACCTTCCAGCTCGACCTGTGCAGATCGGCCTGCACCTCACGCTGAAGCTGCGCGCCCGGCTGCAGCGATGGCTCGGAAATCCGCCGAAAACGCCGTTGTTCGATCAGGGCATTAAGACCAAAACCTACCCCGAAGGATACGCGATCAGCGAACTCGGCCCTCAGTAAGGCGAGGCTTCGAAGTCACCACTCGTCTAACTACGCAATACAGCCACCTTATCCGTGACCGCCGCCGGCCGGTGCCATTTTCGACGTTGCCACGATTATCTGTTCAGCCACAAAGCGCATGAGGGGCACTTCGGTTGACAGCTCAGCATCGTGCGCGAAGGGGATGAAGCGTCCCTTTGCGCCCTCTTTGCTGTGTACCAACGAATTTCGCGTCTTATATATGCGGCGCCCCATGGCCGCGATAACTTCCGACCTATTGCGGTTCATTAAGTCAAACGTGTCGCCACCAGAAAAGCTGACGACACGATTGGCATAGGTCGCATGCAGCGTCCGATCAAAGCTATTGAGGTCATTTAAGAGCCTCGGCAAGTCAACGTAACGCTCCAGCGTCAACCGCAAGGCGGCCTGCTCGCTGATAACAACCCCATCGTCTTTTACTTGAATCTCTTTGCTAACACGCTTAATCAAACTTCGCACATCCTGCTTTCGCCGATAAGAGAAGTCCGGCGACGTGAGGAAGCCTTGGATTTTCTCTACCAAGTCGTCTTGGAATATATTCTCGAACCAATGCTCTGCGACATGGTAATAAGACAAGTACTTTAACATCGCGCTGTCCGCCGAAACCCCGAGCTGATAGTGATGCACAAGGTCCATGACGTAGTGTCGCCGCGGCGGGTCGAGATCGTCCATACTCGAACGCCTCATCCCTCTAATCTTTGAAGGTTCAAGCAGATGATCGATTCCAGCCAGGGGCATCACAGGCACATCAAGGTTGAAGCCGATATGGAAGAAGAAGGCATCGGCGTATGGCTTCCACCAAGCCGGGGAGCGACGAGCCGCAGAGGTAAGCCGGAGAGTCCGAACCCTGATAACTGACCGAAATGCCGCAAGCCCGTCTACCGACTCTCGACGTTGCCGATCCCTCCACGAAAGCGGCGCCCGTACGTTGCGGCGCCATCGCGGCCCCACCTGGTCCCGCATCCGGAGGATCAGGTGAACCATAAAGGCAGGGCTAGCCGGGCCGAGCTCGTAAGAAGTCTCCGATTGCGGGTCTTCTAATGAAACCCCATCCTCGAACAAGCGCGACGTCATGAGGGATCGCGACTCGGTACGCACCATCACTTCATAGCTGGTCTCCGTGACGACGCATGCTGGGTTCAATTCCTCATACTTGCCAACAGTGTCAACAAGTTCCTCGATGGCAGCTTTCTTGACCGGAAGCAAGGACGAAAGCTGGCCGCCTCCAAAGAGGTACTCGTCATCGGATGATTCGACGTCACACCCTAGCGCCTCTCCGATTACTGCGACCACCTCATCGCAAGTCGTTTGCATGACCGCCCCTTCGCTCCGGCTGACCCCCCGGAGGTGGGCTACTCAAGCCGATACCAATGCAATTGACTTGGGCATGATACTACCCGCTTCCTTCTTACCGCCTAACGCAGGCACCCTAACCGAACTGGCTACAGCCACGCCCTCGTACTGTCCAGCCCATCCACAGCCTGCACAATCACTGAGCCGAGTCATATTTGTCCAGACAGTTCGTACATCAGCTAACTTGTATCGTCATATGGTCACGGCGGTAGCGGCAGATCGGCTCATCATCACAACGGCCGGCGGATGGCGGCGACTCGTTCTCTCCAATCGCTTACAGCGACAACCTTCACGACGTCGCCGGTCCTAGGTGCCTGAACGAGGTACTGCCGCCAGCCGCTGCCAGTACCGATGTACATGCCAACGTGACCGGGCCGGGACATCGTGCCGTCGGTGCCCGGGATGAAGATCAGATCGCCGGGTCGCATCGCCGCCAGCGACGGAACAGCGACGCCGACGTGCACCTGCTCTGCGGTCACCCGAGGAATCCGAACGCCGCCCTTGGCCCAGGCGGCCATCATCAGCCCCGAGCAGTCGTAGCTGTCAGGTCCTTCAGCGCCCCAGACGTACGGCTTGCCTCGCTGGGCCAGCGCGAACGCGACGACGGCCCGGAGCTGCGGATCCGCCGGCAGCATGAAGCCCACCGGCAGGCCCTCGTCGTCCACTGGCGGCATCCCGTCACCGCCGTCACTGGTACAGACAATGCCCAGGCCGTCGCTGATCGCCGCAACGAGCTGCTCGGCCTCGGACTGCCATCTCGCGTACGCATCAGGGAACGCCGAACGCTGCACCGCTTGCGCCGCCCGGGTGAGAGGCATGGTCTGCCAGCCGTTGACGTCGAGCAGACGCTCGTAAAACTTCCGGCTGGCGTATCGCGGATCCAGGATCTGCTCGGGTGTCCCCCAGCCCTGGCTGGGACGCTGCTGGAACAGACCGAGTGAGTCGTGGTCGTTGTCGGCACCGAGGTGGCCGAGGTTGCGCAGGGTGGATTCCTGCATCGCGGCGGCGACGGCGATCTCCCAGCCATAGCGCGGCACCTGCATCTCGGCGCCAACCGCGACGATGGCAGCTGCGTTGCCGACCTGATCGGAGCTCCACGAGCCCTGGCCTGGCCAGACCGCCGGCGCGGCTGTCGCGCTGGGCGCCGCACTGGGCGGGCTGATGGTGCAGGCCATGACGGGGTTCGCGCTGAGGACCGAGAACGGAACCAACACGACCAGCGCCAGCGCCGCCAGCAAGACGCCGATGAGTCCGCCCACGACGATCGGCCAGCGACGGGTCATCGCAGACCCCCCAGGCAAACCTCGTAGCTGGTGACTCGCAGGCCGGGGCCGGCAGGCCCGCTGCGGTGCAGGGCGCCTTCGACGACGATGCGCTGGGTCCTGCTGCACCAGCCACCCTCGCCCACCAGGGTCGCTCTCACCCGGTAGGTCTGCCGGGCGATGATCCCGCCGTTTCCCGCCGGTTGCGGCTCGTCGAGGAGCGTCACGACAGCTTGGACGCAGGCGCGGTGGACGGCCCACGTCGTCCAGCGGCCGTCGTGGTCGGCAGCAGCGCTCGGGTCGGCCAGGGTGCCGCTGGCGAATCGCACGGCGCGCCGGTAGACGTCGCCGGGCCGCGCGTCGCGGCGGGTGTCGACGCTGTAGAGGGACGTCACGAACCGCTGGCACACCGGGCCCGGGTCCGCGTACGAGAAGCCGAGCTGCGTAGGTGGCGGCACCGGGACCGCCACGATGGTCGGCCCGGGAACGGACGAGCCGCCAGCGCTCGGTTCGGGCGGTGTCGGCTCGGTCTTGGCAGCGCAGCCGGTAACGGCCAGCGCCATGATCACTTCCGCCGCGACTCGTTGTGGCGCATTCATGGCACGACCCTGTCGGGCCGTCGGGGCCGTTACCGCTGCCGTCGGCTGCAAGCAGCAGCGGTAGCGGAGAAGGCCACTCCGGCATCAACTCTGCCGTCAGCAGCTCCTAGCCAGGGTCCGTGGCAGACGCCCGCCCGGGTGTCCTGACCGTCAGGAGTTTGCTGTGCTTGCTCACCACCTCGCCGGCGCCGCGGCCGAGCTGTTGGCCGCTCCGACTCCGGCTCCTCTCCCTCCCCCGGGTCTGGAGAGCGCAGGCAACATGTTCATCGGCTGGATGAAGTGGATCCTCATCGTGGCGGGCGTCGGTGGCCTGCTCATCTGCGGGATCATGATGGCCGTCGGTCGACGCAACCGGTCGGCATTCGCCGCCGACGGCGCCGCCGGCATCCCGTGGGTGCTGGCGGGGTTGACGTGCGGGGCGGTCGCCGCGGTCGTGGTCGGCACGGTTATCCCGGGCTGAGCCATGACCTACGACGTCATCGACCGCGCCCGCCGCGCCACGCGCCGCCGGCTCACCACCATCTGCCTGACTGCGGTGGCACTCAGCGCTGCCGGGGCCGCCGCCGTTGTCGCCACCACGACCCCGAGCCGGCCTGCCGACTCACCCCCGGGTCGCGCGATGTCGACCTTCGCCGTCACCGGCGCGACCCCCGGTAGCGAGACGCAGAGGCTCACCGATCTCGAGTGGGTCGACGTCGCCGGTGTCTCGGTGCCCGTGTCGAGCCGCTCCGGTCCTCGCATCACCAACGGAGGGCAGGCGCGCGGGTTCACGCACGACCAGGTCGGCGCGCTGCTCGCTGCCGTACACATCGTCGTACGCATCAACCCGCAGGTCGGCCCGGCCGTCTTCGAACCGACGCTGCGCGACCAGGTGGTCGGGCCGCATGCGGCCGCGATGCGGGTCCAGGTCGCGCAGGCGTACGACGAGCTCCGCGCACAACTGAGCGGACAGCCTCTCGGACGCTTGAACGCCATCCTGCGGGGCTACCGCATCGTCAGCTACCGCGATGACGAGGCGGCGGTGCGGCTGCTGACCGAAGCGCCGGGCGCCAACGGCGTACCCCTGGCGGTGGTCGCCGAGGTGCGCGTGCGCTGGACCGGCTCCGACTGGGCGCTGCTGGCGCCCGCCGGCGGGACGTTCGAGCAGACCGTGATGGCGGCGTCGGACGCCGATACCGCGACGTTCCTTCCCTTCACCGTAGGTGGGTGACCTGATGCCGCTCTGCAATCCGTTCCTGCCCGCCACCTGCTCCGGCGTCATTGTCGGCGGTGTCAACCCGGGCGCCTCGGTCCGCGACTCGATGGTCAACGGGATCCTCGACGGTCTGGCCAACGCAGTCCGGGAGGGGATCGAGTGGGTCGCCGGCCTGCTGACCAGCTGGACGTTGATCCCGTCGAACAATCTGTGCCCGACCAATGGCTCGGATCCAGGGCGATGGGCCTCCGACTGGATGGCCCAGTGCAACTCGGCCGGTGGCCCGGCGCAGCAGCTGCGCGGATTCATGCTGCCGCTGACGATCCTGGTCCTGGTCGGGGGTTTGGTCTGGCAGGGCATCACGATCGTCGTCAGCCGCCGGGGTGAGCCGCTTCTGCAGGCCGTACGCGGCGTCTGGAACACCGCGTTGTGGGGCAGCATCGGCGTCGCCGGTACCCACCTGGTCCTCAAGGCCGGGGACAGCTACTCGATGTGGCTGCTCAACGAGGCGCTCTTCAAGGAGTCCAATAAGCCGCCCAACGAGGCGATGACCACGGCGCTCGGTGGGGTGTTGCTCCCCGGCGCGGCGGTGGCGCCGTTCGTGATGATCCTCGTCGGCATCGTGGTCATCCTCGTCGCCGTCGTGCAGACCATCCTGATGGTCTTCCGCGAAGGCTCGGTGGTCATCCTGGCCGGGCTGCTGCAACTGGCCGCGGCCGGATCCGTCAGCCGGGGCACGAGCCAGTGGCTGCACAAGACCCTGGGCTGGTCGCTGGCGCTCGCGCTGTACAAGCCGGCGGCCGTGTCGGTATACGCCACCTCGTTCGTGATGATGCGCGGCAACGGGCGCGACTGGCTGATGGGCCTCGGCATGCTCGCCCTGTCGGTGATCGCCCTGCCGGCGCTGATGAAGTTCTTCACCACCTTCACCGGCGGCGTCGCCTCCGCAGGCGGCGGCCTCGGCATGGCCGGCGCCGGCGCGGCGGCCGGCCTGCACGCCGCGTCGTCGGTGCGTGGGGCGGTCGGTGGCCACAGCGCCGGCGGTCACGCCCGCTACCTTGACTCCCAGGGGCCGGGTAGCGGCGGGGGCGGCGGCCCGAGCGGGGCGGCAACGGTCCCGTCGGCTCCCGCACCCACAAGCGGGCCCGGCGGTACGAGCGGTAGCGGGCCGAAGGTCATGAACGGCACCGTCACCGGCGGCTCGACCGGGCCGGTAACGCCCGCAGCGACCGGATCGGCCGGTGCCGGCGCTACCGCGTCCACCGGTGGTGGCGCTGCTACCGGGGGCATGGCCGGGGCCGGTGCGGCGGGAGCGGCGACCGGGCCGGCGGCACCGGTGGTCATCGGCACCGTGTTGGCCGCTCAGGCCGGGACCGCGGTGGCAAAGGGCGTTGCGAACACCGCCGGCTCCGCGATGCGAGACGGGAGCTCGCCGTCGTGAGCAGCGATCAAGCGCAGGTACGCACGTACGGCGGCTGGCGGCGCGCTCGCGGCATGGGTCTGTTCGGGCTCGGGCCGATGCAGACGTTCACGGTCCTCGCGGCGATCACCGCGCTGATCGTCTCCGGCTCGCTCGGCCTGCGGGCGGTGGCCGTTACCGCCGGCCCGTGTGCGCTGCTGGTAGCGCTGCTGGTGCTGCGGTGGGACGGAGTGCCGCTGTCGGCCGGGCTCGCCCAGCGGCTGCGGTGGCTGGTCGGCAGCAGTCGCGGCTACACCTCGTACCGCTCCGGGGTAATGGTGGCCGGTGAGCATGCCTGGCAGCTGCCGGGCGTGCTCGCGCCCACCACCTTGCTGACCGTCGCCGACGAGAGCGGCGGCGGGTACGCGGTGGTTTACAACCGGCGGCTGGGAACCATGACGGTGACGCTGCGCTGCGCGGCCACCTCCACCTGGCTGGCCGACCCGGACGCCAGCGCGGCATGGGTGGCCAACTGGGGCGGATGGCTGGCGAACCTGGGCTACCTGCCGATCGTCGACCACGTCGCGGTCACCGTGGACACCGCGCCGGACCCCGGCTCCCGGCTGGCCGACCACGTCAGCCGGCGGATCGTGCCGCACGGGCCGGCCTCGGCCCGACGGGTACTGCAACGGCTGGTGGAGGTGTCCCCGGCGGCCGCCGCCGACGTGGAGACCCGGGTGTCGGTGACGTTCAAGCCCGGCGCCTCCCCCAGCAAGCCCAAGAACCTCGACGAGGCCCTGGACGAGATCAGCCGCACCCTGCCGGGTCTGCAGGACTCCCTGGGCAGCTGCGGCCTGACCGTGCTCGACTGCGCCAGCGCCGACACCATCTCGGCCATCGTGCGTACGGCGTTCGACCCGGCCGCCCGCGGCGACGTCGCGCGGCTTGCGGCGACGCCCGGGCTCGATCTGGGCCGGTGGGTGGACTGGGACAGCGCCGGACCCGTGATGGCCGAGGAGCACCTCGACCGGTACGTCCACGACTCCGGCACGTCCGTGTCGTGGGCGTGGCACGAGGCGCCACGTCAGCACGTGCACGCCGACGTCCTCGCCCGGCTACTCGCCCCCGGCCCGTACCCGAAGCGGGTGTCGCTGCTCTACCGGCCCTTCCCCGCAGGGGAGGCCGCGCGGGTCGTCGAGAGCGAGGTCAACGCCGCGGCATTCCGGGCGGCGTACCACCGGGCGCAGAAGCGCGACGAGTCCGCCCGCGACCACGCCGACCGCGAACGGGCCCTGCAGACCGCACGCGAGGAGGCGACCGGCTCCGGGGTGGGGCTGATGTCGCTGTTCGTCACCACCACCGTGGTCTCCGCCGAGGATCTGGGGCGGGCCGTAGCCGACATCGAGTCCCGCGCCGACGTGGCCAAGATCCGGCTCCGTCGGCTGCGCGCCAGCCAGGCCGCCGGCTTCGCCACCACCCTGCCCTGCGGCGTGTGCCCACCGCAGCTGGCCCGCCACTGGCCCCACTGACCTCACCACCAGGAGAAACTCGATGACGAGCACCGTTACCGCCCCTGCCTGGGGTGTACGCGCGCCCGGCGCCGGTCGGGCGAGCCACATCGCTCCCGGCATGGAGTACCAGGGCACCACCGTCCAGCTGTGCGGCCTGTTCCCCTTCGTCGCCGGCTCCGGAGCACCCACCATCGGCGTGCCCATCGGACGACACATGCTGTGGGGCGAGGTCGTCTGCCTCGACCCCCTCGAATGGCTCCGCGAAGGCCTCATCACCAACCCGGGGGTGTTCGTCCTCGGCCAGCCCGGCGTCGGGAAGTCCACCGTGGTCAAACGGCTCATCACCGGCATGACCGGGTTCGGCACCAGCGCGCTGATCCTCGGCGACACCAAGCCTGACTACACCCGGCTCGTCGAGCACCTCGGCGGGCAGGTCATCCGGGTCGGGCGCGGCCTAAACCGGCTCAACCCGCTGGACTCCGGCCCGCTGGGCAGCGCACTCGCCCGCATGGGCACCGCCGACGCCCGCCAACTACGGCTGGAGATCCGCGGGCGGCGCATGTCGCTGCTGCTGGCGCTGTGTGCCCTCGTACGCGGACAGGCCCTCAACAACACCGAGGAGATCATCCTGGGGCGGGCCATCGACGTACTCGCTGATCGTCTCGACCGCGACCCGACGGTGCCCGACGTGCTCGGCCTGGTCGAAGCCGGCGCCGACGAGCTGCTGACCGCGGCCCGGGCGCGCACCGACGGCGAGTACCGCCGCCGCGTCGACCAGCTCGTGCCCACGCTGGCGCTGCTGTGTGAGGGCAGCCTGCGCGGGGTGTTCGACGGCCCGACCACCAAGCCGCTGGACCTGGACGCCCCGGCCGTCAGCGTCGACATCTCCCAGGTCGCCGCCGCCGGCGACCAGCTCGTCGCCGCGGCGATGCTGTGCACCTGGGCGTACGGCTTCGGCATGGTCGACGCCGCGTCCGTGCTGGCCGACCAGGGCCTGGCGCCGCGCCGGCAGTACCTCGGCGTCATGGACGAGCTGTGGCGGGCGCTGCGGGGTGCGTCCGGGCTGGTCGAGCACGCCGACGCGCTCACCCGGCTCAACCGGCAGCGGGGCATGGCCAGCGTGATGGTCACCCACTCCCTCGCCGATCTCGACGCCCTACCCACACCCGAGGACCGCGCCAAGGCCCAGGGCTTCATCGAACGCTCCGCCATCAAGATCCTCGCCGGGCTGCCCCCGCGCGAGCTGAACCGCATCAACGACGTCATCAAACTGTCCGGCCCGGAACGCGAACTGGTGGCGTCCTGGGCCGCACCGGAGGCCTGGTTCGCCGGCTCCGTGCACCCGGGCCGGGGCAAGTACCTGATCAAAACCGGTGAGCGCAACGGACTGCCGGTGTCGCTGACCCTCGTCGGCGAGGAATGGGAGCTCTACGACACCGACGCGGCGATCCGGCAGGTGCAGCCATGAGCACCCGGCCGATCGAACCCCACGGCGCCGCCGGCGGCCCGCTCACCCCGTTCCTGCTGCTCGGCCTGGCGTGGGCGGTGATCGCGCTGATGTGGCAGTCCTGGCTGGCAGGGCAGATCGCCGCCGCCGTGACCGGGCAGCCCGCTGCTGGTCCGGACTTCGGGTCCTCCTACCTGGAACACCTGCTGCGCGCCGAATGGGCCGCGCTCTGGCCCGGGGTCTCCCCCACCACGGTCGGTGTCGTCTACGCGGTGCTGCTGCTGTTGCTGGTCGGTGTGGTCGCCGTAGCGGCGGTGTGGTGGCAGGGGCGCAAGCCCCACGCAGAGGACCCGCTGCCGTCGCTCGCCGGCCCGCCCGAGGTACGGGCGATGACGTTGCCGGCGGTCGCCACCAAGGCCCGACGCCTGCGACCCGGCCTGGCCCGCGTGCCGGTGAAGGAGATCTCGGCTGAGGCGGCCGGGGTCGTGCTCGGCGCACACCGGCGCCGGCGCGGCTCAGGGCCTCGGCTCTACTCCTCCTGGGAGGACGTCATCCTCGCGGTGATGGCACCCCGCGCCGGCAAGACAACCGCCCTGGCCGTGCAGTCGATTCTGAACGCGCCCGGGGCCACGCTCGCTACCAGCAACAAGCCCGACCTGTGGGCCACCACCGCCACCGCACGCGCCGAGCGCGGCAACGTGTGGGTGTTCGACCCGCAGTCCATCGCCCACGTACCGCAGGACTGGTGGTGGAACCCCCTCGCCGCAGTGGAAGACGTCGAGGACGCCCACCGGCTGGCCAACCACTTCGTCCAACAGGTACGTAACTCCCACGGCAGCGACGACTTCTGGATCCAGGGCGCGCTGGACCTGCTCACCTCCCTGATCCTTGCCGCCGCGATCGAGGGCCGCACCCTGACCTCGGTTCAGGCGTGGCTGTCGGACTCCACGTCCCGCGAGCCGGCCACGATCCTCAAGAGCCACGGCTTCGGCGCCTCCGCCCGCGCCATGTCTGGCCGGCAAGCTGGCGCTCCCGAGACCCGCGAAGGGCTCTACGAGACCGCCCGCACCGCTGCGGCCTGCCTGGCCAACCCGACCATCATGGCCTGGGTCACCCCACCCAACCGGCCCCTGCCAGCGCTGGACGTCGAGGCGTTCGTCGAGAGCACCGACACGCTCTACCTGTTGTCCAAGGATGGCGCGGGGGCCGCGGCGCCGCTCGTTGCCGGACTCACCGATCAGGTGCTGCGCGCTGCGGTCACCGTCGCCGAAGCGCACGGCGGCCGGCTCGACCCGCCGCTGGTCGCCTGCCTCGACGAGGCCGCGAACATCTGCAAAATCAGAGACTTGCCGGAGCTGTACAGCCACTTCGGCAGCCGCGGTATCATCCCGCTGACCATCCTGCAGTCCTACCGCCAAGGCACGCGAGTCTGGGGCGAGCACGGCATGGACGCTCTCTGGTCCGCCGCCACGGTCAAGCTGGTCGGCGCCGGCATCGACGACGCACGCTTCGCCGACGACCTGTCCCGACTCGTCGGCGAACACGACGTCACCATTGCCTCCCGCAGCCGTGAAGGACAGGGCCGCACCTCATACCAGACATCGGTGCGCCGGCAGCGGATCCTCGACCCCGCGCAGATCCGAGCGTTGCCGAAGGGCACAGCACTGCTGTTCGCCACCGGGCTCAAGGTGGCCATGCTCAACCTGCTGCCCTGGTACGACGAGCCGAGCGCCGAACGGCTGACCAGCGCCGTTGCCGCTTCTACCGCGGAGATGGCCCGTCATGCGGAACGCACGCGTGCTGCGCGGAGGGTTCGGATGATGCAACGCTCCTGGCGGGGCTAGGCCGGGCGAAGCTAGCTTGGACAACGGAGGTAGTCCATGGGCGAACCTCGACTTACTCCCCCGTCCTCCCCGACACGCGGACTCGGGCTCGATCCCGGACGACTGATCGCGGCCGTCGAAGCCGCGGTCACGTACTACCACGACCAGCTCGTCCACGCTGACGGTCCCCGCGCGTACCTCGTCGATCGTGGCCTCGGTGCAATCGTTGAGCGGGAGTGGCCGTGGCGGGTCGGGTACGCCCCAGCTGGCCGGAGTTCGCTGACGCGTCACTTGCGTTCCATGGGCTTCAGTGACGACGAGTTGGTCGGTGCGGGGCTGTCGAGGTGCGTGCGAGCGCGGCGGCTTACCGACGTGTTTAGGGACCGGATTGTGTTTCCGGTACGGGATCCGGCCGGGCGCGCGGTGGCGTTCCTGGGCCGCGCCGGGCCTGCGGCCCGTGACGGGGTGCCGAAGTACATCAATAGTCCTGGAACTGCGATCTACGACAAGGGACGGCTGCTGTTCGGGGTGGCGGAGCAGCAGGATCGCCTCGACGCGCGGTGGACGCCGGTCCTGGTGGAAGGGCCTGCGGATGTCCTCGCGGTGTGGCTGTCCTACTCCCGATCGGGCCGGCAGGGCGCGGTCGCCCTCGCGCCGTGCGGCATCATGCTCACCTGCCACCAGGCCGCGATGCTGCGGGAGCTACCTGGCGCCGCAGAAGGAATTGTTGCTGCTTTCGACGCGGATTCGGCTGGCCGTGAAGCAGTGGATCGGGCTTGGCAGCTGCTTCGGCAGCCACGGTCGCCCGGGCCGTTACTGGTGGCTGAGTTCGCTGCCGGTGCTGACCCGGCGGACCTTTTGCGACAGCCGAACGGAAGGGCCCAGTTGCGGGCCGCGTTGCAGCAACGAGCAAGGCCGATGCTCAACGCATTGGTGGATCACCGTCTCGCCCGGCTCGTCGAGCGGCATCCACGCTTGCTGGAGGACATCGACGGTAGGTGCGCCGCAGTACGCGCCTTAGTGCCGCTGCTGTATGAGGCGGCGAGCCCGGATGAGGCGGTCCGCGTCGGGCGACGCATCGTCGAGCTCACCGCGGTCGGGGTCGACACCGTCGCAATCACCGCGCTCACGCACCTTATAGAAGCGCTGCATCGTCCCTAACTCGCTCTCAAGGTGGCACCGGAACCTTGAGTACCCAGACAGAGCGATCGAAGGCGACCTCATCTGACGAGAGCAGCGCTCTCAATCATAATACGGAAACCGCCCGCTATCGCCGTGACTGGTGCAGGCGTGCGGCCATTCTGCGAGTGACCTCCTCCGACCGCGACGTTGAGTTCAAGGATCGGCGCGATCGGCATCCGAACGCATTCGTTGTCAAACATGATCCGATTCCCGGTGCGCCGCACGTCGTCCACCACCGCGCGGAATGCCTCGGCTCCGTTTGGCTGGGGTTATAACTGGACGAGCACTACAGCAAGACCTGCGGTGAGACGCTAGAGAACGCGGCGGCATGGGCCGATCGGGCGCCGGGTCCGTCGAGCTTCATCGCTGCTTCTTTCGCGAGCCGGCAAACCCAGTCGCGGTTAGGTGCGGAGCTAGCAGTCGCGCCGACGCCCTCGCCTGGCTCCCGCCGAATTTCGCGAGGTGTAGCTGCCGGGTCGGTGCTCAGTCGGTCAGGATTAGGAGGATGCCTCTGGGATTCGGACGCTCGACGAGTCCACGGCGCTGAAGTTCTTTGACTGCGGCGGTGCGGACGCCCTTGACCTCGTAAAGGTTCAGGTCGAACGCCTTCATTAGCCAAGGGTAGAGAGGCTCGCGGCAGACGCGTCGTCCGTCCTCGACGGTGGCGTGTGCTTGCACGAACTGGTAGACGGCGTCGGCGTACTCGGCAATAGCGACCATGGCGACTCCATATGAATTGTTTCTATGTCTAGTCCGCCAATTCCCCATTAATGAGATGGCCAAAGCGCTCGGACTTTGTTTTATACAATCGACGGACATTCTCGTTTGGTTTACTCACAACAAGTGGCTCGCGCTCGACTGTAAGCCCGCGTCGCGCAAGGTGCATCACCTTTTCGGGGTTGTTTGTCAGCAGGCGAATCTTCTCGACGCCGACTGCCTTAAGGTATTTGGCGACTGGTTGAAAGTCTCTTCCTTCTGGCTCCACCCCAATCGCCGTTCGGGAATCCCAGGTATCTGTACCCTGCAGCTCTAGCGCCGTTGCCGCCACCTTCGCAGCAAGTCCAGCGCCTCTCCCGTCCATTCGTAGATAGACGAGCGCTCCACCTTCCTGGCGTAACCGTTTCATGGCGAGAAGCAATTGGTCGGAGCAGTCGCAGAGAAGGCTACTGAGAACCTCTCCGAAGACACACTCGGAGTGAATTCGAACTAGAGGCCACTCCATTGACCGACCTTCACCGAACCATATAACCAAGTCCCCATCAACTGCGCCACTCAAGAATGCAGCTTCGACCTCGAGCTTTCCCCACGTTGCGGTCGGTATGGTCGCACTGAAGCCCGCAAATTCCTTACCCGAACCAGTCACCCCTTCGCCTCCCGACTGATTGCCGCGTATCGTGCAGTGCGAAGCGCGCCCCTTAGCTCTTCGGACATGTGAGCAAGCGACGCATCCCCATCTCCGAGCTGCACTACCGTGACCCTCGGGTGGTTGCGCAGTCGGTCGAGCTGCGCCGACCTCTCCTGGCCAATCGCACCCAAAAGTGTCACGGAGGGCTCATCGATTAGCCTTTCGACCATGTCAAGGAAGCCTGGTTGTTGAAGTTGCAGTGGGCCGATCTCGTCCAGAACCACAACCTTGCCGCTTCTCGCTGCATCTACAAGGAGAGGCATCGACTCCGTCAGGGCGTTCCCAACTACCTCATAATTTCGAGGACCAAGGCGATTTGCGAAAGCTCGAGGTGTTGGTTGGTCGGTGCTACTAAGGTCGAAGCCGATCCGCTCAGACGTCTCGGAGTCGATTCGAATCCGCGCTGGCGTTAGTAAGTAATACAGAAACTCGTCGGATCTGAACTGCTCAACCAATTGCGCCAGGAGCGTCGTCTTGCCCGCTCGTGGCGGCCCTTCGATAAGGATAACTTTGTGGGCGTTGACAAACAACCTGTGATGCTCTTGCAGATAATGATCAAATGTTCGAGGCGATGCTGCGGCATCGAAGACGAAGTCCAGTTTGTCGGAGAACGGTACGCGATATCCGGCGAGCCGAACAAGACCTCGACGGTATCGGACATTCGGAGAGTTCGAGTCGACGAGCAGGAACGTCGCGTCAACTGGGTAGGGCAACCAGCGGACCTGGACCTGGTTTCCGGTAGCTCCGGACTCGCTTACGATATCCGCCAGCTGCGCCATAAAAGCGGACGTGCGGAATTCGATATCTCGCGGCTTTAGGTTAGCATTCCGAAGCGCGAGGAGTGCAGCGCTAGAACTGTCCGGAGCTGCCAACACGGCAGTAAGGGACCCGCCGGAGCGGAGAATCGCGACGATTCTCTTCCGTCCAGTCTCGCTCACAAGTGAACCAGTCTCCTGAACCAGGATGACCGTTTCTCGGGCCTCGTCCAGTAGTGCCAGATCACTTTGCTCGCGACCAAAGAAGCTATCCGCAGTACAGCCATTTCCGGTACGGGCCGCCGCCTCGAATTCAGTGAGCGACCGCTTTATTTCTTGACCCTGCCGGCGCTGACGCAGGGACGATACGGCAAGGACGGCCAAAGTCGCGAGGGTGGCGTTGGTGACAACAGCACTGCCGACAACATCGGCCATTCCTCCAATACTTACAACTACAGCAAGTGTGAGCGCAACTGCACTGTCTAGGTTATCCCGGGCGGCCTTCCAGGAAGTCCGGAGCCTGTTCATTACGGATCCCCCTTGTGCCCAGTTCACGCCCATTACGACTCAAACAAGCTGGTGCAGGCGCGGTGTCGTCCCCATACACGCTCCATCATCACCACGTCGTCAAGCCAGAGGCAGGACACGCCAGGCAGCGCACTTGGTCGCTAGCCGGCCTTTCTGGTCCGCGGCCGCCGCCTGGAACCACGGCTGACCTCCTCTGGACGGCGGGTGGTCGTGTCGATGGAGTGAGAGGCGTGCTTGTGACCGCCGGCCAGCATGGATTCGGCCTCGTTCTCGAGCGGTGGCCATCCTGGTACATCGACGGCGGCATTGAGTGCGTTGTCCGGGCTCGTCGGCTCGTGTCGGCTGATTGATGCGGTATCTGAAGGCCAGGTGTCCTCATCTGCCGCCGACCGCGCGCGCCGGGCCGGGTGAGCGGATCGGTCGATTTGAGTGCGTTCACCGAGGCTTGGTGATGCCATACGGTAGCTGGTTCAGATCCAGCCGCGGTCGCGGGCGTACATCAGCGCCTCGGTGCGATTGCGAGCGGACATCCGGCCGTAGAGCTCCCGCAGGTGCCGGAACATCATGCGCTCCGAGTAGCCGACGCTCTTCGCGAGCTCTGCCACCGTGCCGCCGTCGGCAAGCTGCCGGAGCCAGGATCGTTCCTGCTCGGACGGCATGTCGACGGCACGCTCGTCGGTCGCGAGTGACCGAACGACGTCAACGGGAAGAAGAGACTGGCCGTCGAGCAGAGCGACGAATGCTCGCTGCAATTCGGCCGGCGAACACGTACGGGCGACGGCGCTCGCAGCGCCGCCCCTGACCGCTTGCACGTACGACCGGATGTCCGGCTTGTCGATCAGCACGAGGATCGGCAGCGCGGGGCGACGCTCGTGCAGCTCGGCAAGGACGTCCCAGCCGAAGTCGCGGGAAAGCCCGAGCACCACTGCCTGATCTACGTCGTCCAACCAGCGCACCACATCGTCCGGCGAGTCAACGGCATGGCCGAGCTCCCCCAGCGCGGCGGCGACACCGCGGCGGCATAGCGGCAGCGGGTCGACCACGGCGACGCGAACACTCATCGATCTGGCTGCCTCCCGGCGTAGATCTTCCGCCGCGGGACGTTCGCACCACCATCGTCGAGGGGCCATTTCCGCCGGCCGGTGTGCGACATGAACCACCCCAGCCGTGGCGTACCCCTGTCACCGGAGTCGTCGTAGACCGGCAGCTGAAACCGGCCGTAGCGTCCCTGCCGGGGGTTGGATGATGGTTGATGAAGACTTTGGCATGCCGGATACGCCGTGGATCGACGACAGCGACGAGTGGGGTCACTGCCAGTACAACCCTGCGGGTGGGGAACTTGTCGTGGGCCAAGCGGTGCGGCTGAATCTCATCGACCCGAGCCCCTTCAACGACCCGCCAATCGGGCAGATCGTCCGAATCACATCCTGGCACGGACGCCGATACGCGATGGTCCGCTGGCCGGACGGTGAGAAACCTGTGCCGCGGTGCTTTCTCGTCAAGGTGTGAAGTGCCCGTCGACCTTCAACCCGCCATGGCCGGCGCCGCACGCAGCCCGATGTGCGCGCGTCAGCATCGTCTGATCGGCGCGATCGCCGAACTGCCTGAGGACCAGGTCGTTGTAGGAGAGAACGCCAGGCTCAGCCGCAATCGCTCGCGCGGCAGCGAAAGCGGTGACGGCTTCATCGATTGGATGATCGCCGAGCAGGGCCAACCCGCAGCGTACGATCCCCTCGGCGTCCCAGAGCTGGTAATCCCGATCACCGCGAACATCACGCCCATCGAGGGCACGGAGGAGATTGAGCGCTTCGCCGAAAACCTGGCGGGCCTTGTCATGGTCGTGCTGGCGGATCGCGGTCAGACCCTGAACTCCGAGGATTCCAAGCGCCCCGGGCCTGCTCGCATATCGAGCGCCGCGATCGGCCGCCTTCCCGGCCTCATTGACATCCGCTGTGTCAAGGAGCGCCAGGCTCTGGGCCAGATTCGCTTCACGCAGCAACCTGTGGTTGTCCAGGCGGACGCCGATCGCGGCGGCTTCGACGGCCAGGTCTAGGGCCGTGTCTGGGCGTGCCGCCACCAGCGCGGTCGTGGCCATCGCGGCCAGCACCTGACCGCGGGGTAAATCGTCGCTGGCCTCCTCAGCCAGGTCCAAGGCTCGTTGAAGAAGCCGGTTGGTGAGCCAGTAGTCGCCGCGTTGCCGAGCCACCCAGGCCCGCGCCCGGAGCAAATGAATCCACGTCCCATCCCGGGATCGGGGTGGCGTCAACTCCCGCGTGAGTAGCGCGGCCTCGTCTAGCTCTGTCTCGGCCTCGTCGAAAGCGCCCGCCTTGACCAGGCACCGCGCTCGGCCCGCCCGGGCGTTAATCTCCACGCCCATCAGATCGTTGCGGGCCGCGTCCACCGTCGCCCGCCGGAAGTACCGCTCGGCATCCGCAGTGTGGCCCATGTCCACGAGGGCATTGGCCAGTTGCACGGTGATGGTCGGCACGTTGCGTGGGCTGCTCAACTCGGCGAATTGCAACGCATCCCTGATGTCGCTCAGGTCGTCGGTATGGCCCTCGAACTGGCGCCGAGCTGCGACCAGGTACGAAAGGTTCATGCCCTCCAGCTCGGGCCGCCTGAGGTGTCCTCTGAGCTGTTCGCGCCAAGATCGGAGGACGTGGCTCTGACCCCACCGCGTCAGGAAGTTGTCGTCGATTCGGTTCATCACTCGCAGGGCGTGTTCCCAGCGACGTGACCGCAGGCAGAGCTCCACCTCGCCGTACTGGGGCCAGAGGTCCTCCGCCCGCTTCGGTTCCGGCAAACGCTGCGACGCGAAATACATCACTCCACGCCGCCAGAGAGCCTCGACCGTGAGGGCGCTCGGCGAGCCCGCCTCGTCCTCGGTGACCAGCGAAGCAAGGGCCAGCTCTGCCTCTGCCGCCGGGAGATAGTAATGCTCGTCGTAGCCGCGAATGACGAACGCCGCCGAGAGCGACCCCAGCAGAGACTCGGCGTCCAACGCCGGTGCCACCTCTTTGAGCAGCGCGGTGACGGCCCTTGCCGGGACCTGCCGGCCGAAGACGGCCAATGCCTGCACAACCCTGCGCTCGTCGAGGCTCAGGCGCTGAAACAGGAATTTAAAGAGCTGCGCGTACGCCTGGGAGGGCTCAGTAAGCACGCGGGTCGCGGCATCGAGGGTGGCCAGGCCGTACCGCACCACGATTCCAGCGACGCACTCCAGCGCTCGTGGATGACCGCCGGTGCGGTCGAGCAACAGCTCGATCCGGTCCGCCGGTATCGTCCCATCGCCAACCAATCCTCCCAGGAATGACTTAGCGTCCGGGACAGGAAGCCCGCGGTCGAGGTTCACCGGCTCGGTACGGCCACCCAGCGCGGGGGCAAGGGCGTCCGAACCGCCGGACTCCGCGCCTCGGACCGACATGACGACCTTGATCTCGTTGTCCTGCCCGGCCAGCTCACGCAGAAGGTCGGCAAGGTCGCGATCTCGCCAGGCGCCGCTGCCGTCAAAGAGCTCGTCGGCGTCGTCAATGACCACCGCAACCGGGCGTTTGCCCAGCGCCGCGATCACCTTGGGCAGAATCACTCGCCACGGGTTACCGCGCACGTCTTCGACGAGGTCGGCAGGTGCAGTCGGACCAGCTGCCGCCACTAGGTCTTCGAGCAGCGTCGGCACAGTAATCCACCGGTATCCGCGAGCGGAGAAGTACACAAATGCTCGCAGCGCCGTCGCACCCTTGCCGTCTACGTGTTCATCGCGGAGCGTCCGCAGCATGGCGGTCTTCCCGATGCCATCTCCGCCCTCAAGCCGCACCAGCCGGAAGCCCGGACGGGACACGGCGTTCGCCAGGAACTCTCTCTCCCTCTTCCGATCTCGAAAAACGACCGTGGCGATCGAGGGCATCTCGTTGATCACCAGGAAGTCGTGATTCGGCGCGCCCGTCCGCAGCCGGCCCGGATCCGCCCGAGCGATCGGCGCTTGCCCGGCGCTGCCGATCGTGTCCAGGGCGCTCGCCAGGTCGGTGATTCCCCGGCGATAGCTGCCGGTGAAATCGACTTCATGGCTTTCGGGAAGGTCGACCGGTGGCCGGGCCCCGTACTGCTGTCGCAGCACCACGATCGGCTTGTTCCGTTCGGCAGCGAGCCGCAGGAACGCGACGCAGAAATTGGCGTCGCTCTGCCGGGCGCTCTCGGCGGTCAGGACGAACAAGACGACCTCGGCCTTGTTGAGGATCTTGTCTATGGCGGCTTCGGTGGAAATGGGTTCGGGCCAATGAAACGGAGTTACATGGTCGAGTGAGAGCCTTGCGCTCCGGGTGAGCCGGTCGACGAACTCGTCCGCGCCGGCATGACAGATGAAGGCGGCGACGTGGTTCGGGCTGTTCCGTGCGTTGGGCCGGAGCAGGACTGACGCCGTCTCCAGAACGCGTTCCGCTGCCTTCGCCCAGGTCACCGTTGATTGCAGACGATCGCGCAGGTCAGCGGCTGCTTGGAGACGTATCTCAGCTGGCTGTCGGAGCACACGGGCGATCGCTTGCGCCCACTTCTGCCCATCCTGAGCAGCGTCCTTCGTCACCGGCACGATCATCCCCGGCGCCTCTTGCTGTAGTAGGCGAGCCAGCCCACTTCGGTTGCTGACCAGCGCCGGCGTCCCGGCCTTGATCGCCTCGACGCCTGCCAGGCCGAAACCCTCCGCCCGGGAGGGCATGAGCACGAGATCGGCGCGAACGAGCTCGTCCTGTACCGACTTACTGTTGGTCGTGTACCTCCGTAGGCGGATGTCCAACCCTTTGATGCCGGCCCAGTCCTGGACCGCTTGGCGGGTCGCGCGCTGCTGACCGTCCTGAACACCGAGCAGAGTCAGCTCAAGGTCTTCGCCGTCCTTTGACAGGATCCGGGTCGCCTCCCCAAATGCACGTGCGGCGATGTCAACGCCCTTGATCTCGGCGTCACCGAGCCGCCCGAGAATCAGGATCCGAGTCTTGAGGCGCCGCGACGATGGCCTCTGCCGGCCCACGTCGCTTCCGTCCGGCGAGTCAAATCCCGGGTCGATCTGGACCGGCCGTACCTCCACGCCGTCGGCCGTTTCGAGATCGATCATTGCTCGCTCGTGAAGGAGGGGCCCGACGGCGAGCACGCCATCGGCCGCCCGCATCAGGCGAAGTTCTTGCTCCCACTTGAGCTCGGCGAGGCGGCCCTGGGGGTCCTCAGTTGAGTCCCGATGCCACTCCATCTCGTCCGGATCGGTATGAACGAAATGCAGGTAGACGGCGTTGTGCCAGTGAGCACGGTACTCCCGCGCGAACCTTCCGGAGACACGGCCATGTCCAATGATCACGTCAACCGGCAAATTCATCGGAAGCCGTGGGTGAGGCATCATCCGCTCGCCCTCCGAGCCATCAGGGACTCGGGTAGACAGCAACCGGACCCCACTTCGCTGCGCGTGGTCGAGGTCCTCCTCGGTCGCGGCCAGTACGAGGCAGTGCACCTCGGCGCCAGCGTTCGCGAGGGCGATGCACAGGTTACGGTTAAACGTGCCAACCCCGCCCCGTGCGGAAGGCCAGTGATGATCAATCGCGAGCACGCGGAGGGGCGGACCCGCCGTGCCGTCCAACATGACGACCATGGTGTCACTCAATGCCACCGATGGGAGTCGGCCATCCGACTGGGGTCAGACCGACGCGACGGTCCGGCCGCACACAGGACATTCCTCCCTCTCGGACCAGCTAATCCGGTTGAGGTCGGCGGGAGCGATCGGGCGCTGGCTCAGTTCCTGGCGGGCGGCGATACGGAATTTCCAGATCGCATCAGCATACGCGTGGTAGGCGTCGTGGTATGCGGTGCCGGAGAGCTCGGTGCCAGAACGGACAGCGTCCCGGATCGCGACCAGCGCGAAAAACACGGATTCACTGGCCTTCGCCATCTCGATCGTCGCCGACATCAGCAATCGTTCCCGAGTGCTATACACCTTCGAGTCCTGCAGGGCCTGCCCCGCCGCAATCGACCGCTCTTCGGCGTTCGCCACGGTCCGAACCACGTCGCGCAGGGCAGAATGAGCATCGTGGATCGCTGCAGCGAAGTCGACATATGTGGCCAGACGCTCCGATTCCCGGTCTCGGCTGCGCTGGGCGCGGTCGGCACGGACACCGGCGACCATCGTTCCGGCTAGGGCGATGACTGCGCCAACTCCCGCGCTCGCGACTGGGACCCAGCTCGTGTCGGCCACGCAAACCTCCCCGGGTTGTCTACGTCAACTTCCGTTCGGACCGCGTCGGTGACCGTACTTAGCATGATGCCCCGACACAAACACAGGCCTGAACGCTTGTCAGAAATCGACTCACTAAGCTGAGCCAGGGCCCGAGACCGTCGAAAGGTCCGGATTTGCGGTTGGCGGGCGAGGAGCATCGACCAACAGGTGTCCATTCGCATCGACCGAGCGACCTCAGTCCCACCAACTCCACCAGTCCGCGGGCGCAGGCGTGGCTGCCACCTCCGGCGATGGGTGATGTCGCGCTACCCGAAGGTCGTCGCTTGCAGCACAGTTGCGGAACGGCCCGTCGTCGCCGTAGAGGATGGGCAACTGGTGGTCGAGCTCTCTGAGCCAGAGCAGCATGCCGGTCATCTGCAAGCGGGCTTCTTCCCAGCCATACCAAAGCGCGGTCAGGCGGGTGACCGCTTCGTCGTGGCGCCACCACTGCTCGCACCAGTGCCAGCGGGACATGCCGACCTCGCCTACCGGCCGCGGAAAGGTTCGCAGCAGATACGTGCTCACCCACTCCTCGACCGTTGAGTACAGCGGCTGCTGACCGTCTCCACCGCCACCGTGGCCACGTTCGGCATGGGTCTGCTGGAGGTCGGCGACCTGCTTCGTCATTCTCGCCACCTCCGCGGCGAGCTCATCGAATCGGATTGCAGCGTCGTTGGCGGCTTGTTGGGGGGCGGTGGCGGTCATCGCGCTCTGCCGCTCGTCTGGACTGCTGTAACCGCCGCCGTGGGTTGCTTGACGGTGACTGCCGCGCTGACCTGGGCGACGCGAAGCTTGGGGAAAGCCTGTGTCCACGCGGGCGTTGCGAGTACTTCAGCGTGGTGTGCTGCGATGTTGGCGGTGTGGCCAGCGTTGTCGTCGTGAACCACGCTCGCCGTCTGCCCGGTCGCGTGCTCGTCGGCCAAGGTACGGGGATCGTCCAGCGTCCCGCCATCGCGGACTCCTTCACCGCGTTCAACGGCAGCTCTGCCGTGCAGGTCGCGAGCCAGGGCCTCCTCCACGTGACTGTGCGCGAGGCGGATGCCTTCGACGGGCCGTCCGTACGAGTCGCTGCTCCTGATGGCCTGGCTCATCTCTGCCGCGAGGTCGCGGAGGAGCTGCACGGGTTCGCCGGCGGGGAGTTTGCCGACGGCACGCCACTGGCGCTGTAGCTCGTCGAGGGCTTCGGGCCGTACGTGTTCCGCCAGCGTCATGGCCTCCTTCCGGACAGCGGCGTCGAAGTCGTCGACCTGCCCACGGCCACCCGGCGGCAGGGCGGCGGGTCCGTCGGGGGTGATTCCCTGCCGGTCAGGCGTTCCGCCGTGGGCGCGAGCCCTGTGCTGGCGGTAGCCCGCGCAAGCGTCGTTCTCCCACACATCCCGGGCGGCGGCGCGCATGGCCTCGGGGATAGCGCTGCCGGCCTGCCGGTGGCGCTTGTAGGCGGCTATCAGGTCGGGGCGGAACTGGCGTAGTCGTTGCTCGGCGAACTCCGCTGCCCGCCGGGCGACCGGGTCGGCGCTGGCGTGGATCGTCGCGGTCCGCCAGACGGCGGCGGCCTCGGCGAAGGTGGCCTTATCGACCAGCCAGTCGCCGTCGAGTGACGATGCCATCCGATCGCGGTCCACGCGTACCTTGGCGGCCAATCGGTCGGCTTCGCGACGGGCTGCCGCGGCGGCCTGGTCGCGGTGGGCTTGGCGTTCGCGGTCGGCTGCCTTGTTCTGGATGCCGACGGCGGCCCAGCGGGCGCCGGCCTCACCGACGGTTGCCATCGTGGCCAGCCCTTGCAAGAACTGCTGGCGGGTGTCGGCCATCGGGTCCTCGTGTTGCTGCGGGTACGGCACGTGCACCTCCCTTGCCTGCTCAGCGGCCGCGCGCCATGCGTCGGCCGCCTCCCACTGTCGGTTCGGAGGTGGGCGTGGCAGTGAGCGGCAGCGTTACCGCCGGTTGCCGGCCAGCCGCTACCAGCCGCAGCGCATCGGCCGCGGCTCGCGCCGTCTCGGCCTGGTGGAGACGCTGCTGTGCCGTGCGCAGCTGCTCGAGGGTGTCGGCGAGGCGGGCCAGGTCCATCACCAGCGCGAGCGCGGCGATGGCGTCGTCGTCGCCGGAGATGCGGCCCATCAGCGCTACCAGCCGCGACATGGCGCGCATCTCCTGGCCGCGGCCGGTGGGTCGACGGACCCGCCCGTACAGGTCGCGGGCTGCCCGGTCGAAGACCTCGGCGGCCCGGTGCAGGGGCCCGCGCCGGTCACCCTCCATCGCGTGCGCCAGGCTGGTGAGCAGATCTGCCGCGGCGACCGCGGTGGCTTGCGCTCGGCCCGGTTCGGTACGGGCGGCGCGGCGGATGTCGTCGGCGGCTGCGGTGGCGACCTTGGCGGCCTGGCACATCGCCTCGGCGCGTTCGCTACGGCCTACCGTCGGTGCCGTCTGCTGCGGTGTCGGGGTGCCCCAGCGCAGCCGCAGCTTGGGCAGGGTCATGTCGGGCGCCAGCCGGCCGCCGCCGAAGTACACCGGTTGTCCGACGGCGGTCCGGGCGCCGGGAAGCGCCACCGCGTACCCGGTGACCTGCTGGGCGTCGGTGCTGCTGCGTCGGAGTCGGACCAGCACCCCTGCCTCCCGGAGCCGGGTGAAGAACTCCTCCTCCGAGGCGGCTGCGGCCACGGCCCTACGTACTCGCCGACGCAGTTCGTCGCGAGGGGTCTGGGTGCGGCCGGTGCGGCGGGCCTTGCTGACCTCCACCGGGTGGGGACGGCGGTGGGCGGTCCGGTCCGCCGGCGGGACCCGGCGGTGCAGGTTGTAGCGGCGAGCAACGTTGTAGGTGGCCTCGACACAGCGCGGGTAGTCGTTGCGCATCCAGTTGGTTCGCCCGTCCTCGCGCACCAACGTGGCGACGATGTGCATGTGGTCATCAGCGTGCCGCATCGCGATCCAGCGCAGGCCCGGATCAGTAGCGGCGGTGGCGATCCCAACCTCGGTGAGCATCTGCACCGCCATACCCGCCCACGTCGAGTCGCTGATGGTGCGGTGCCGGTCCTCGGGTGCGAGGCGCATGCTGGCGTGCCAGACGAACTTGTTCGGCGGTCGGTAGCCGGCGCGGACCGGTTGCTCGAGTAGCGCGGTCAGCGCCCGGAGGTCTCGCCTACCGCTAGCGGTGACCTTTGGCTCCAGACCCAGCAGCAGTCCCGCGCCGTCCCATGCGGCTACAAGGTGGGGGCTGGTGTGCTCCTCCGCTTTGCCCGGGCCCCAGAGATAGCGCAGCAGTCCGCCGACCCGCGAGCCACGTCGGTGCACGCGAGTAATCACCGCAGTCTCCGGTGGATCAGGGCAATCACCTCGTCGAGCCGGACCACCGCTGCAGCGCACAGTCGAACGGCGTCGGTGGCCCAGTCCGGGAGCTGGCCGGTGGCGTTGAAGGCAGCGGCTGCCTGGTTGACGTTGTTGCCGAACATCGCCACAGCGCGACGAGCGGCGAACAGCTCGTGCTGCAGGTCTCGCAGGTCACCGATCGCGTCGCTGGGAGCTTGGCCGACGGTCGCGGCGGCGACGGCCGCCTTGGCCGCGTATCCCGTTGGGGTCAGGTCCGCGGCTGCGGCTGCCGCGTCGATCGCAGCCTTTTCCTCGTCCGATAGTCGGAGCAGCATCGCGTGCGGGCGGGCCGGTCGATGGTGGGCACGGTGCCGGGCCTTCCGGGGTGGGGCGGGCTGATCGTTCTCCATCACCCGCCACTGTGTGCCCCGGGCGCTGCCGGCAAGTGAGCGTCCGGGGCTACCAGCGCCGGTTTGTCGGCGTACAAGGTCTCGGTCACGTATGCCTGAGTGGGGTCCATCCGTGTACCAACCGACGACGCTGGGGTATAGACCAGTTCGGGCGCGGTCTGCCGTTCTGGTCCGGGAAGGCCAAGCGGGCGCCTGCCCGACCTGCTGGCGTCGTTGCGGTCGCCGGCGGGCGCTGCGGTAGTCATTCGAGAGCAAGCCGACCCGCACCGCAGCCGCGCAGCGGCGAGGAGCGGAAGCGGCGCGGTAGCAGGTGTAATCCTGCGGCTCCACCCCACCGCCGTTCGTCACGCTACGCCTGGGCGTGGGCCGGAGACTGGTCCCGTTCGTCCGTACCTGACCGCACTCAACCGAACGTCCATACGGGGCCGGCGCGGCAGGCGCGGACCTGTCTCCATTGCCGATCTGCGACCGCGCCCGGTTGCAGATCGATAAGCAATGGCCATATCTTGCTCCAACCACCGTCTGTTCCTCCAACCATCGCCTGTTCGATCAGATGCGATTACGCGAGCGTTAGCGCGCGCCTCGAGCACCGGTTAGTCGAGCTGACAACGCTCGCCGCCGGCAACAAAGTGACGGCAAACCTCATCGAAGAACAGCGTCTTACCCCTGATCGAGGAAGGCGCTGAACTGCGGCTCTACAGGCATCTCGCATCGAACGCGGAAATCCCGCATCTGATGCGGGCCTCACGCGTTACACGCAGCGTGACAGTCAAAGGCGCCGCCGCCCTCCAACTAGCCTCAGGCGTCGCCCTACTACGGCCGGAAGAGCATGCGTGCACATCGATGTCGGATGGCTGGCACGATCAGCAAGCAGCTCGCAATTTGTCTCTGGTGACAATCGCGTCGCGGCTGCGGGTGATTCGAGCCTTCTCTGACCATGCGGGCAGCTACCCGTGGCAATGGGTACCGCAGATGGTCGACGAGTAGAGCATGGACCTGCGATCGGTCCGCCGGTTGCAACACCGGCGCGGGCCGCGGCCGTCCTGCTACTGCTCTATGCCCAACCGCTCAACAGGATTCGGGAACTCACCCGTGCCGACCTGGTCGCCGTAGACGGTACGCCTCGGCGACCCGCCGAGCCCCATTCCGGACGTCGTTGCGGCACTCCCTGAGACGGCTGACTGATGACCTCGACGCGAGTGGATACACCGACCGGTGGCTTTCTCGGGCCGGCTTCCTGGCCAGCCCATCGCCCACAAACCTGCACCGCTGGCTCCGAAAACTCGATCTCCCGCTCGTCGACGCCCGCGTTCCCGCGCTACGCCAGCAACGCCGTCACGCCAGCGGAACCTGGAACCGCTACCGGTGAACGCACGCCTGCCAAGCCGACAGCGACCTAAGCGTGAATACTTCTCACAGGTGACGACGGGGTGCCGGTCCGTCAGACTGGGATGTCAGGTATCGACGGGAGTGATCATGTCCGCTGTTGACGGCCCCACGCTTGTTTAGCTGTCCCAGCACCACGGATTTCGATCTTGGTTCGGGGTGTCGGATATGAATCAGCCGCGCCTCGTCGGGCGCGGCTGACGGTTGGCAGCCTGGGGCGTGAGCTGGGTAGAGGTTAAGGCCGTCGTTGCCTGATGGGCCGACACGATAAGGCCGTTGCCGGCCGCGACATCGACCTGCGGGGGTGCTCGTGAGCGGCCCTGGCCAGCATGGCCGTGGTGCGGTCCTAGCCGCGATGGCAGCCGTGGTGGTCGTGCTCACCGCGGCGTTGGGTATGGCGACCAATATCGGTACTGGGATGCTGCCAGCCTGGCGGTGGGTGCACAGCCCGACGGTGATCTGGTCGGTGGTGGCCACGTCCGTTCTGCTGCTGATGGTGCTAGCGGTGATCCAGCAGCGCGTGGCCAGCACGGACACCCCGCCAGGGCTCGGCGCGACGGTGCGGCACATATTCGTCCCTCGGCGGGCCGCCGCTACCCGCCCGGCGATTGCGTCGCTTCGCCCGCCGCAAGTGACCGACCGCGACATCCGAGGACGTGACCGGCTGGTCGACCAGATGACCGCCCTGTACAGCTGGCGAGGTCGTCACCGGCCGCGGGTCAACGTTCTGCACGGGATGGGCGGGGCGGGTAAAACCACCGTCGCGCAGCTGGTGGCGGGCCGGCTGACTCGCGCCGGGGTACGGGTGTGGTGGGTATCGGCAGCCACGGCCACCCAGCTGGATACCGGGATGCGGCAGCTCGCCGTCGAGCTGGGCGCGTCCGCCGCTGATATCGAGCACGCTTGGTCCGACACCGGCAGCGGCCCCGACCTGGTCTGGGGAATGCTGGACCAGTTGACGCAGCGCTGGCTGCTAGTCATCGACAACGCCGACGACACCCGGCTGCTCACTCCACCCGACGAACCGGTCGCTGCCGGGCGCGGCTGGATCCGGCCCGTTCCGCACCGCCGCGGCTTGCTGCTGCTCACCACCCGCGACGGTGATCCCGCCACCTGGCCCGCGGCCCGGTATCACGACGGCGGGGATCGCGGCGGCTGGTATCGGCTGCATCCGGTGGAGATGCTCACTCCGGCCGACGGCGCAGCCGTGCTCCTAGACCACGCCGGCGCCGCCGCCGGCACTGTCGAGCAGGCCACTGCACTGGCCGAACGCCTCGGCGGGCTACCTCTGGCCCTGGGTATTGCCGGTCAGACCATCAGCCAGGTCCGCCGCACCGGGGTCGCGGGCTCACCCGCGACGTTCGCCGGGTACCGCACCGCACTGGACACCGGCGACACACCGACACCGACACTGGCCGCGGGCGCACTCAGCGAGGCGCAGGCGCGCCGCACCATCGACCAGACCTGGGAACTATCGCTGGACCTGCTCGACACGCGAGGCCTGCCGCAGGCCCGCATCCTGCTGCGGCTGCTGGCCACCTTCGCCGACGCCCCGATCCCCACCCACCTGCTCGACCCGACCACCCTGGCCGCCGCCGCTCTCCTGCCTAATCTCACCGGCGAGCGCCTCGCGACGCTCCTGCAAGCCCTGACCGGTGTAGGACTGGTCACCCTCGAACAAACCCAGCGCTCGACACCCGTGACCCTCGCGCGGCTGCATCCACTCGTCCGCGACACCAGCCGCCGCCCTCTGCACACCACCCAGCGGCACACCACCTACCTCGCCGTGTCCATCACCCTCCTGCTGAAGAACACCACCAATCTCGACGCCGACAACCCCACGACCTGGCCCATCTGGCAGACACTCGCCCCGCACACCACCGACTTGCTCAGCCAAGCCACCACGCAACCCGATACCAGCGACGAAACACTTATCGACGTCTGCGGCCTGACACAAAAAACCGCCCGCTATCTCGGCGAAGCCGGCCTCCACCAGAGCGCCCGAGACCTGTTCGCCGAGCTGCTCCCCATCTACGAGCGGGTCCTGGGTGTCGAGCACCCCGACACGCTGGCCACCCGCCACAATGTCGCACGCTGGATCGGGGCGGCGGGTGATCCGGCCGGTGCCCGTGACCTGTTCGCCGAGCTGCTCCCTATCCGTGAGCAGGTCCTGGGTGTCGAGCACCCTGACACCCTGGACACCCGCAACCACCATGCGTACTGGCTCGGGAAGGCAGGCGATCCGGCCAGCGCCCGTGACCTGCTCGCCGAGCTGCTCCCCATCTACGAGCGGGTCCTGGGTGTCGAGCACCCCGAAATCCTGGCCACCCGCCACAACCTCGCGCACTGGATCGGGGCCGCGGGCGATCCAGCCGGCGCCCGTGACCTGTTCGCCGAGCTGCTCCCTATCCGTGAGCGGGTCCTGGGCGTCGAGCACCCCGACACCGTGACCACCCGCTACGACCTCGCACGCTCGATCGGGGCCGCGGGCGATCCAGCCGGCGCCCGTGACCTGTTCGCCGAGCTGCTCCCTATCCGTGAGCGGCTCGTGGGCGTCGAGCACCCCGACACCCTGGACACCCGCCACAACCTCGCACGCTCGATCGGGGCCGCGGGCGATCCAGCCGGCGCCCGTGACCTGCTCGCCGAGCTGCTCCCCATCCGTGAGCGGGTCCAGGGCGTCGAGCACCCCGACACCCTCGACACCCGCCACAACCTCGCCCACTGGCGGGAACAGGCCGGGACCCGGCCAGCGCTGCCGCCCCTACGAACCGCTGCTCACCGACCGGCTGCAGGTCCTGGAACCCCACCACCCGACACCCCTAATCATGCGCAGTAACCTCGCCTACCGGCTCGAGCAAGCCAAGAACGATAAGCACACGTAGTAACAGCGGCTGCGTGACAGCTAAGAACTCGCACCATACGAATACGCGCGGCTGCCAGCCAACCACCGCGGAGGGACTGTAAGACGAACGGTGTAACTCCTGATCAAGGAGCAGCATCTGATGTCTGATGGATCGACGATCGCCGTGGATACTGCTGCTGGGGCGAGGAACGTGCCGGGGCAACCGGCGGAGGGTGTCGACGCGGAGCTGGTCGCCCAGCTGGTGGAGCAGGCCCGTGCGGCGGGTCTTCAGTTGACCGGCGACGGTGGTCTGCTGCAGCAGCTGACGAAGCGGGTTCTGGAATCCGCGCTCGAGGGTGAGATCACCGATCACCTGGGCTATGACAAGGGCGACCCGGCGGGCAAGAACAGCGGGAACTCCCGCAACGGTGTGCGGGCCAAGACGGTGCTCACCGACGTCGGCCCGGTCGAGATTGAGGTGCCGCGGGATCGCGATGGCAGCTTTGCCCCGCACATCGTCAAGAAGCGGCAGCGCCGACTGTCCGGCGTGGATGACATGGTGATCTCCCTGTCGGCCAAGGGCCTGACCACCGGGGAGATCCAGGCTCACCTGGCTGAGGTGTATGGCGCCGAGGTGTCGCGGCAGACGATCTCGACGATCACGGACAAGGTGATCGAGGGGATGACGGAGTGGCAGAACCGGCCCCTGGACCCGGTCTACCCGGTGATCTTCCTCGACGCGGTGCACGTGAAGATCCGCGACGGGAAGGTCGCCAACCGGCCCATCTACCTGGCCCTGGCCGTCACCGTCGAGGGGACGCGGGACATCCTCGGTCTGTGGGCCGGCGACGGCGGCGAGGGCGCGAAGTTCTGGCTTCAGGTCCTCACCGAGTTGAAGAACCGGGGCGTGGCGGATGCGTGCATGGTGGTCTGCGACGGGCTCAAAGGGCTGCCTGATGCGATCGGCGAGGTGTGGCCGGAAGCGGTGGTGCAGACCTGCGTGATTCATCTGCTGCGGGCGTCGTTCCGGTATGCCGGCCGGCAGCACTGGGACGCCATCGCCAAAGCTCTCAAGCCCGTCTACACCGCGCCGACCGAAGCCGCCGCCAGGGCTCGCTTCGCCGAGTTCACCGAGGCGTGGGGCGGCAAGTATCCAGCGATCGTCCGGTTGTGGCAGCAGGCCTGGGCGGAGTTCGTGCCGTTCCTGGCCTTCGACGCCGAGATCCGCACCGTCGTGTGCTCCACCAACGCCATCGAGAGCGTCAACGCCCGCATCCGCCGCGCCGTCCGCGCCCGTGGGCACTTCCCGAACGAGGCCGCCGCGCTCAAATGCGTCTACCTCGCCGTGATGAGCCTCGACCCGACCGGGCAGGGCCGCCGACGGTGGACCATGCGCTGGAAACCCGCCCTGAACGCCTTCGACATCGCCTTCGAAGGACGCCTGTCCGCAGGCCGCAAGTAGCCGTCAACAACCCGAGTTACACCGTTCGTTTGACAGACCCACCGCGGACCATTCCGGTTTACCGGCGACGCAAGAGGGGGCTGGCCAGCACGACCCCTGGTGGGAGGGGGTGGCTCAGGGGGCGTTCGTAGCGTTGCCTCCGCTGCGCGGCGCACGCCAACTTAATGGTTTGAGCGAGCGGAGTGGCGGCGTGATGATCCAGTCGGAACCTGGACGGCCGAATTTGGTCGAGCGCATTGCCGGCCTCCTGAAGGCTTGTTGGCGGGGCCGCTGGCCTTCAAGGGTTACCAGATCTGGCAACGCTCGGCGCCGCCGCGGTGACGGAGGTGGCCGTGATCGCGCCCACGCTAATGGCGCACTGGTCGGGCCAGCAGTGGAGCGATCGGGCCGGCGCTCGGATTGCGCCGATCGTGCTCGCCCTAGCCGCGCTCGTGTTCGCGGTGGGCGTCGCACGCCACTTGGACTGCGTGGGCAGTCCGCACCCGTGGAGGGTGGCCGCCGCGCTCACCTTCGTCGGCGGCGGCGGTCCGGCCCTGGTCCTCGTTCTGGCTCGCCAGCGACCGGCTGCCGTTGGCCGCGTAAGCCGGACAGGCCCGTCGACGACCGCGCAGTTGCCAACGGCGGACTGGAACAGCGCGTCGTCGACAGCAGCATGGCCGGCACCTGACTGGGTGCCGGCCACGAGCTATCTGGAAGGTGGTGTTTGCGGATCTAGTTCACCGCCCGTCGCGGCTCTTGCGATAAGAGGCCACGAGCCATCCGAGGAACCCAGCCAGCAGGAGAATCACGACAACGACACTGACCTGCCAGGGCTTCATGACCTGGGAGCCTATCGAATCTTGCCGGCTACTCCATGGCAAGCAGATTGAGGATCGCCTGTACGGGGACCAGGTACCGCCGGCCGACGCGTAGGAGACGTACTGGAAACTGATTGTTCCTGGCCAGGGCGTAGGCCGTGGTACGTCCGATACCGAGGATCGCTGCGGCGGTCTCCACATCGGTCGTGACCCCGAGCTCACGCACCGCCTCGATCGTCCATACCCGGCCCTGCATCTGGCTCGCCTTACGTCCGCCGGTCGTTGTGGTTGACATCGTCCGCGCCCTCCCCGCAGTCGTGAGCACGCCGGTTCCGGCGTCACTCTCACGGTGCAGTCGGCCCCTTACCTGCTGCGTTGCCGCACGCAATGAACTGCCAGCGCGAGCGGGCGTTACCAGCCAACGTGGATTACGCCGCAGGTGACCAGGTCGCAGCGTCCCCGAGCACCGCCTCCATCAGCTCCGCTGCCCGACGCTCGCTCTCCGGCAACACGTGGGTGTAGACCTCCCGCGTGGTCCGGCTGTCGGCGTGACCGAGCCGCCGCTGCATCACGTGCTCGGGAACGCCAGCGTCAGCACCGGTGGTAGCGGAGGTGTGCCGCGCATCGTGCAAGGCGATCACGGGAACGCCGGCGTCAACGCACGCCTTCGCCCACTGGTCGGTGAAGTACTTCGGGTAGTACGGCTCCCCGTCCTCTCGGCAGAACAGGTAACCGCCGTCGTGGTAGAGGACGCCGGCGTCGGCCTTCTCCACCGCCTGGCGCGTCTGGTGGGCGAGCAGCTCCGCTACCAGGGCCGGTCCGAGCGCTACCGCCCGCTTGCTCTTGCCCTTGGGCGCCTTCTCCACCACCCCGTTGCTGGTCGTGGTGCGTTGCCAGTGCAGCAGCAGGACACCCCGGTCGAGGTCGACCCGCGGCCACTTGAGCCCGGCCAACTCCCCTCGCCTCGCACCGACGACAATCGCTAGCACCCAAGCGGCACGCAGCCGGTGGTCGGCGTGGTGCTTCAGGAACTTTGCCGACTGCGCCGGCGTCCAGACGCCCTTACGCCCCATCGTCTCCCGCTCGGCCTGCCGGGGCTGCCGTACACCGTCGACGTTGACTCCGAGGTCGCCCAACGCCTTCATCAGGATCCGGTGGACGATGCGGACGGTGGTCGGCGACAGCGGCCCACCGTTCTTGCCGCCACTCTTCAGCAGCTTCTTGTAGAGGTCGTGGATGACCCGCTTGTCGAGTGCATAGAGCTGCCGGCCGCCGATGTGCGGCACCACGTAGCAACGAATGACGTCCCGGTAGTTGCTGAGCGTCGTCTCCTGAACGTCCAACTCGCGCTCGTTGAGCCAGCCCTCCAACTCCGCGGCGACGCTGCCGTCGGCGCCGAGATCCGCTCCGCCGTACGCGGCGCGCGCTTCGTCCTCCGCCTTCAACGCGGCGGCCTGGTTGGGGAACCCCTGCCGCTTGTGCTGGCGACGGCGCCCGTTGGTGTCGGGCGGAAGGTCGATGATGAAGAACCAGCGGGCTTGGCCGTTGGCGAGGCGGTAGCTGTAGACAGCCATGCGGCTGCACCTCCGCAGTAACGGGATCGAGGGATGCAGCCCACGTTAAGCGATCTCCGTTACCGCCAGCGTTACCGCAAGATCACACACGATCTTCTATATCCGCTGGTGAATACCAGTCGGGACGGCCGGATTCGAACCGACGACCCCTTGACCCCCAGTCAAGTGCGCTACCAAGCTGCGCCACGTCCCGATGCCCCCGCCAGGTCTCCCCCGCGGCGGCCGGTACAGCTTAGCGCAGGATCTTCGCACCGTGCGCAGAGGCCCCTCCCGCGCCGCGCGCCACACGCCCTAGAGCATCCTAGGAGGGTGGGCGCGACAACAACGCGGCAAGCAGGGCCTCAGCCGTGGGCCTTGCCCCGGCCGCCCGGGCCGAGCTTCTTGCGCGGGCGTACCGAGATCTCGATCGGGCTGCCCTCGAAGCCGAACTCCTCGCGGAGCTTGCGCTCGACGAAGCGCTGATACCCCGCGTCGAGCGGGCCGGTGGTGAACAGCACGAACCGCGGCGGCGCCGCCCCGGCCTGGGTGGCGAACAGGATGCGTGGCGCGCGTCCACCGCGTACCGGGTGCGGGGTGGCCTGGACCAGCGCGGTGAGCCACTGGTTGAGCTGCGCGGTGGGGATGCGCGTCTCCCAGCTCGCCAGTGCCTTCCGCAGCGCGGGCGCGAGCTTGTCGACCGCGCGGCCGGTCTTCGCGGACAGGTTGAGTCGGATCGCCCAGGGGATGCGCCGCAGCTCCCGGTCGATCTCCTTGTCCAGGTAGTAGCGGCGGTCACCGTCGACCAGGTCCCACTTGTTGAAGGCGATTACCAGCGCCCGGCCGGACTCGACGACCATGGTGAGGATCCGCTGGTCCTGCTCGCTGATCACCTCGCTGGAGTCGATCAGCACCACGGCGACCTCGGCCGCCTCGATCGCCGAGGCGGTGCGCAGGCTGGCGTAGTACTCGGTGCCGCTGGCCTTGCCGACCCGTTTGCGCAGGCCGGCGGTGTCGACCAGCTGCCACGTCTCGCCGCCGATCTCGACCAGGCTGTCGACCGGATCGACAGTGGTGCCGGCCACCGAGTCGACCACCGCCCGCTCCTCGCCGGAGAAGCGGTTGAGCAGGCTGGACTTGCCGACGTTGGGACGGCCGACCAGTGCCACCCGGCGCGGACCGCGCGGCCGGTTCTCCACGATCTTCGGCGCCTCGGGCAGCGCGTCCAGGATGGCGTCGAGCAGGTCGCCGGAGCCGCGACCGTGCAGCGCCGAGACCGGGAACGGCTCACCGAGGCCGAGCGACCACAGCGCGGTCGCCTCCATCTCGATGGTGGTGTTGTCGGCCTTGTTCGCGACCAGGATGACCGGCTTCGCGCTGCGGCGCAGCATCTTCACCGCGGCCTCGTCCACGTCGGTCGAGCCGACCATGGCGTCCACCACGAACAGCACCACGTCGGCGGTGACCACCGCGATCTCGGCCTGGGCGGCGATGGCCGCGGCACGGTCCTTGGCGTCGGGTTCCCAGCCGCCGGTGTCCACCACCGTGAACGCCCGGCCGTTCCACTGTGCGTCGTAGGGCACCCGGTCCCGGGTCACGCCGGGGATGTCCTCCACGACCGCCTGCCGGCGGCCGATGATGCGGTTCACCAGCGTGGACTTGCCGACGTTGGGACGGCCGACCACTGCCACCACGGGCTGCGGGCCGGTCGGCTCACCGGAGTCGGCCTCCGGCTCGCGCAACTCCACCCAGCCTTCGAAATCCTCGCTCACGCGACACCCCGCTCGGTGAGCATCTCGCGCAAGCGGGCCACGACCTCGTCGATGCCCAGCTCGGTGGTGTCCAGCACCACCGCGTCGGGGGCCTGCTGCAGCGGGTTGACCTTGCGGGTCGAGTCGAGCCGGTCCCGGCGGGCCAGGTCGGCGGCGGTCGCTGCGACGTCGGCGGCGTCCTCGGCGCTGCGCCGCTTCGCGCGCGCCGCCTCGGAGGCGGTCAGGTACACCTTCAGGTCCGCGTCCGGCGCGACCACCGAGCCGATGTCCCGGCCTTCGACAACGATGCGGCCCGCGTCGGCGATCACCCGCCGCTGCCGGTCCACCAGCAGCTCGCGTACGGCGGCGACGGCGGCCACAGCGGAGACGGCTCCGGTCACCTCGGCGCCGCGGATGGCGGTGGACACGTCGGTGCCGTCGACTGTCACGGCGTACCCCTGGGGGTCGGTGCCGATGCGGAGGTCGGCCTCAGCGGCGACCTTGGCCACCGACTCGGCGTCGGTGAGTTCCACGCCGGAGCGCAGGACCGCCCAGGTCAGCGCCCGGTACATGGCGCCGGTGTCGAGGTAGCGGGCGCCGAGGCCCGTCGCCAGTCGCCGCGACACGGTGGACTTCCCCGAACCGGACGGCCCGTCCACAGCGACCACGCATAGCCCGGCCGGTACGTTTTCCTCCACCGTTGTCCTCCTCAGCCCGTACCTCGCAGGTCGCCCGATATGTCCGGCGCCGTTGAGCGGATGGTTCTGTCGTCAATTCTGCCCGCGCCGCGCGGGCGTCCCGCCTGGCCGGCATGTGTGCCGGGCCGCGGACCGCGTCGAAGCCTACCGGGAGCGGTACCCGGATCGGCGGGTCAGTCACCCACCGCCTTGAACAGGGCGGCGACCTCCGCGTTCGTGAGCCGCCGCATCCGCCCGGTGCGCAGGTCGCCGAGCTTGATCGGCCCGATCGAGGTACGGATCAGACGGGACACCGGGTGTCCCACCTCGGCCATCAGGCGCCGGACGATGTGCTTGCGCCCCTCGTGCAGGGTCAGCTCCACCTGGGCGGATTTACCGAGCGTGTCGACCAGCTTGAACCCGTCGACCTTCACTGGCCCGTCCTCCAGCTCGATGCCGGCGGTCAGCCGCTTGCCCAGGTTGCGCGGGATCGGCCCGGCCACCTCGGCGAGGTAGGTCTTGAGCACCTCGTACGACGGGTGCATGAGCTTGTGGGCCAGGGTGCCGTCGTTTGTGAGCAGGAGCAGGCCCTCGCTGTCGGCGTCCAGCCGCCCGACGTGGTAGACCCGCTGCTCCAGTCGCGCGCCGATGAAGTCGGCGAGCTCGGTGCGGCCCTTCTCGTCGGCCATCGTGGTGACCACTCCACGCGGCTTGTTCATCGCCACGTAGACCAGGCGGACGTCGGCCTGGAGCCGCTCCCCGTCGACGACGATCACGTCGCGGGTCGGGTCGGCCTTGTCGCCGAGCTGCGCCACCCGCCCGTTCACGGTGACCCGGCGCCGGAAGATCAGGTCTTCGCAGGCGCGCCGGGAACCCACCCCCGCGGCGGCGAGCACCTTCTGGAGGCGCTCGGCGCCCTCGTACACGGGGGCGTCGGGCTTCGGGGCACGGTCATCGCGTCGCATCGGCAAGCTCTTCTACGTCGTCGGGAAGGAACGGGGCGAGCGGCGGCAGGTCGTCCACCGAGTTCAGCCCCAGCTTCTCCAGGAACATGGTGGTGGTCCGGTAGAGGTAGGCCCCGCTGTCCGCTTCGGTGCCGCACTCCTCGACCAGGCCGCGACCCACCAGGGTACGGAGCACCCCGTCGCAGTTGACACCCCGGATGGCCGAGATGCGCGAACGGGTCACCGGCTGCCGGTAGGCGACCACGGCGAGGGTCTCCAGCGCGGCCTGGGTCAGCCGCACGGACTGCCCGTCCAGTACGAACCGCTCCACGTACGTCGCGTATTCCGGCCGGGTGTAGAGACGCCAGCCACCCGCCGCCCGGCGCAGGTCGAACCCGTGCCCGGCCGCGGTGTACCCGGCAGCGATCTCGTCGAGCATCGCGCCGACCCGCTCGGGGGCCTGTTCGAGGACCTCGGCCAGCACCAGCTCGCTGACCGGCTGGTCCACCACGAGCAGGATCGCCTCCAGGGCGCCGCGCAGCTCCGCGTCGTCCAGGACCGGCGCGGGCACCGGTTCCGGCACGGCTCGCCGCCGTCCCCGCTTAGCGGGTACGCCGTCAGCACCCGCCTGCTGCCCCGCGTCCCGCGCGGTCATGGCGGCGTCGTCCCCGGCCCCGCTCTCCCCCGAGATCTTGGTACGGTCCCGCCCTCCGAGGGGCGCCCCCGTGCCAAGATCCGTCCCGATCGTGGCGATCTTGGAAGGAAATGGCCCCTCTGGGGGCCCTTCGCTTCCAAGATCTGCGGAGGACTCCGACGCGGTGTCCGTGATGTCGGGGTCCGGGTGCTCGGCGGGCGAGTCGGAGTCGTCCGGGGCGGGCTTGGGCGGGGCGGGGCGCTCCCACGGGGGCACCCATGCGGCGGCCTGGTCGGCCAGGGAGTCGCGGCGTTCCTCGTCGCTCATCCGTTCACTCCTGCGTCGGTGCGGGTTCGCCCGCCGCCTCGGCGGGCACGGCGGCGTCGGATGCGGCATCTGCGGCGACGCCGCTCGGCACCGCGGCGCCGGCGGATTCGGCGGCATCGCCGGCCACCGCGGCAGGGTCGCCGGCCACCGCGGCCGAGTCGCCGGCCGGAGCAGCGGCGTCGGCCGGGGCGGCGGAGACGGACGCGGTCGTGGGTTCGGGGCTGCCGGCGTACTCGTCGACTGTCAGCTCGGCCTCGCCGTCGGCCGGGCCGGTCCAGCGGACTGTCAGTTCCTCCAGCGCCTGCTCCTGCACGAACGCCACGAGGCCCTGCCGGTACAGCTCCAGCAGCGCCAGGAACCGGGCCACCACCTCGAGCGTCATCTCGCAGTCGGCGCAGAGCAGCGAGAACGTGGCGACCCCGGCGCGGCGCAGCCGGTCGGCGATGATGCCGGCGTGTTCCCGGACGCTGACCCGGACCATGTGCACGTGCGCGATCGAGACCTCGGGCACCGGCTTCGGGCTCATCGCCCTGACCGCGAGCGTACGCAGCCGCTCCGGACCGATGCCGAGCACCAGGTCGGGCAGCGCCTCGGCGTACCGCGGTTCGAGGGTGACCGCCCGCGGGTAGCGCCGGCCGCCGACCGCCTCCAGCTCGGCGATGTGCGCGGCGGCCTCCTTGTACGCCTTGTACTGCAGGAGCCGGGCGAACAGCAGGTCCCGCGCCTCCAGCAGCGCCAGGTCCTCCTCGTCCTCGACCTCGGCCGAGGGCAGCAGCCGGGCCGCCTTCAGGTCGAGCAGCGTGGCGGCGACGAGCAGGAACTCGCTCGTCTCGTCCAGGTCCCACTGGTCGCCCAGGGCGCGCAGGTACGCGATGAACTCGTCGGTCACCTTGTGCAGCGCGACCTCGGTGACGTCCAGCTTGTGCTTGCTGATCAGCTGGAGCAGCAGGTCGAACGGGCCGGTGAAGTTGTCCAGCCGGACGGTGAAGCCACTCGCCTGTTCGCCGGTGCCCGGGTCGGCGGGCACCACACCGTCGACCTCGGCGGCCAGCTCCGCGGCGACGGCGGGGTCGCCGGGGCCGTGCGGCGGGTCGAGGGGCGGTGCGGTCACCGGGAAACCGTAGACGACGCGGCGGGCGGCCGGCGTGCGCCCTACCGGTCCGCCTGGGCGGCGATGACCTCCCGGGCGAGCTGCCGGTAGTTGCGCGCGCCGGAGGAGGCCGGGTCGAGGGTGGTGATCGGGGCACCGGCCACCGTGGACTCGGGGAACTTCACCGTCTTGGTGATGACGGTCTGGTAGACCTTGTCGCCGAACGCCTCGACCACCCGCTGCAGCACCTGGCGGCAGTGGGTGGTGCGGCTGTCGTACATGGTGGCGAGGATGCCTTCGAGTTCCAGGTCGAAGTTGAGCCGCTCGCGCACCTTGTCGATGGTGTCCAGCAGCAGCGCGACACCGCGCAGGCTGAAGAACTCGCACTCCAGCGGGATGAGCACGCCGTGCGCGACGGTGAGCGCGTTGATCGCCAGCAGGCCCAGCGAGGGCTGGCAGTCGATCAGGATGAAGTCGTACTCCTTGCGGATGGTCCGCAGCACCCGCGCCAGTGCCATCTCGCGGGCGACCTCGTTGACGAGCTGGATCTCGGCGGCGGAGAGGTCGATGTTCGCGGGCAGCAGGTGCAGGCCGGCCACGTCGGTCTTGATGAGGACGTCCTCGGCGGTGACGTCGTCCTGCATCAGCAGGTTGTAGACCGACAGGTCCAGGTTGTGCGGGTTGACGCCCAGCCCGACGGAGAGGGCGCCCTGCGGGTCGAAGTCGACGAGCAGCACCTTGCGGCCGTACTCGGCCAGGGCCGCGCCCAGGTTGATGGTCGTCGTGGTCTTGCCGACGCCACCCTTCTGGTTGGCCATCGCGATGATCCGCGCCGGGCCGTGCCGGTCGGTCGGCATGGGTTCGGGGATCGGCTTGCGCATGGTGTACGCGGCCGGGTCGGCGGGGCCGAGATCGGCACCGAGCGTCGCCTGCTGCTCACGGAGCTCCGACGTCCAGGTCTCGGCACGGTCACCGTTTCCTGCCATGTCCTCGTTGCCCCCTCCCGACGACCACCCGGCGTCGGAGCCGTCCGACGTCCCTCGCGGCGCCGCTGCGCACCCCCGGTCCGTCGCACCTGGAGGCCCGCGCCGATGCCGACTGTACGCCACCGGCCAGCAGCGCGTTCGGTAGCGGGTCGGCGTGTCGGCCGCCCGTCAGCAGCGGGCGCGGCTCGCGCGCGCCCGCTGCGCTCAGCGGGCGCGCGGATGCGCTGTCGCGTACACCTCGCGCAGCCGCTCCACAGTCACCAGCGTGTAGACCTGGGTGGTGGTCACCGACGCGTGACCGAGGAGTTCCTGCACCACGCGTACGTCCGCGCCGCCGTCGAGCAGGTGGGTGGCGTACGAGTGGCGCAGCGTGTGCGGCGAGACCGCGTCGGGACCGTCGACCGGCAGGCCGGCCCGGGCGGCGGCGGTACGCAGCACCGCCCAGGCGCCCTGCCGGGTGAGCGGGCCGCCACGCGCGTTGACGAACACCGCGTGGGTGCCGCGCCCGGCGGCGAGCAGCGCCGGGCGGCCCCGGACCAGCCAGGCGCGCAGCGCGTCGGCCGCGTACCCGCCGACCGGGACCAGCCGGGTCCGGCCGCCCTTGCCGCGCAGCAGCACGGCGCCGGCGTCCAGGTCGAGGTCGTCGACGGCCGCGCCGACCGCCTCGGAGATGCGCGCGCCGGTGCCGTACAGGAATTCCAGCAGCGCCCGGTCACGCAGCGCGCGGGCGGCGGCGTCGCCGGTGGCGCCGGGCAGGTCGGCGGCCTCCAGCAGCCGCAGGACCGCGTCGACGGGCAGCGCGCGGGGCAGCCGGCGCGGCGGCGCGGGCGGGCGGACGTCGCGGCTGGGGTCGGCGCCGGCCAGTCCCTCGCGCAGCGCGAAGCGGTGCAGGCCGCGTACCGCGCTGGCCGCGCGTGCGGCGGAGGAGACGGCGAGCGGCGGGTGGTCGTCGTCGCCGGCACGCAGCCGGGCCAGGTGGGCCTCGACCTGCGCGGGTCCGGCGGCGGCCAGGTCGTCCACCCCGGCGGCGGCCAGGGTGGCGAGGTAGCGGTCCAGGTCCCGGCGGTACGAGGCGAGCGTGTTCGCGGACAGCCCGCGTTCGACGGTGAGGTGGTCCAGATAGGTCCGGACCGCACGGCGCAGGGCCGGCGCGGGTTCCGCGCCGGCCGCGCGCACGGCGGCGTCGGTCAGCTCAGCACCTCGTCCAGCGGCAGCACGTCCATGCCGTGCGCCTCGGCGACCGGGCCGTAGACGACCCTGCCGGCGTGGGTGTTCAGGCCCAGGGCCAGCGCCGGGTCGTTGCGCAGCGCCTGCTGCCAGCCCTGGTTCGCCAGTTCGAGGGCGTACGGCAGGGTGACGTTCGTCAGCGCGTAGGTACTGGTGTTCGGCACCGCGCCGGGCATGTTCGCCACGCAGTAGAAAATCGAGTCGTGGACCTTGTAGGTCGGGTCGGCGTGCGTGGTCGGGCGCGAGTCCTCGAAGCAGCCGCCCTGGTCGATGGCGATGTCGACGAGCACGCTGCCCGGCTTCATCCGGGAGACCAGCTCGTTGGAGATGAGCTTCGGGGCCTTCGCGCCGGGCACCAGCACCGCGCCGATGACCAGGTCCGCGTCGAGCACGGCCCGCTCGATCTCGTACGCGTTGGAGGCGACGGTCTGCAGGTGGCCCCGGTAGATGGCGTCGGCGGAGCGCAGCCGGGCCACGTTCTTGTCGAGCAGCAGCACCTCGGACTGCAGGCCGAGCGCGATGGCGGCGGCGTTCAGGCCGGACACGCCCGCGCCGATGACCACGGTCTTCGCGGCGTACACGCCGGAGACGCCGCCGGGCAGCACGCCCCGCCCACCGCCGGTACGCATCATGTAGAAGGCGCCCACCTGCGGGGCGAGGCGGCCGGCCACCTCGGACATCGGGGCCAGCAGCGGCAGCGAGCGGTCGGGCAGCTCGACCGTCTCGTACGCGATGCCGGTGACCTTCCGGTCGACCAGCGCGTCGGTGCACTCACGGGACGCGGCCAGGTGCAGGTAGGTGAACAGCACCTGCCCCTCGCGCATCCGGTGGTACTCCTCGGCGATCGGCTCCTTGACCTTCAGCACCAGATCGGCGGTGTCCCACACCTCGTCGGCGGTGGCCAGGATCTTCGCGCCGGCGGCGGCGAACTCGTCGTCGGTGATGCTGGAGCCGACTCCGGCGCCTGCCTCCACGAAGACCTCGTGGCCGTGGCGGGTGAACTCGTTGACGCCGGCGGGCGTGATCGCCACCCGGTACTCGTGGTTCTTGACCTCGCGGGGGATTCCGACCTTCACGATGCAGACACCTTCCTCCGGGGCGGCTCACCCCCGACTGCGCGGCCGCGCCGGCTCCGTTGCCGGCGCGGTCCTCCTGTCCCGCCGGCGGCAGTCTAGGCCCGTGGGAAGCCCACGGACGGCGACACTGTGACATCCGGTGCCCGCTGGTCCTGACGGTGTGTCAGGCATGCCTCGGACTGCCCGGTGGAGACGCCATCCGCCGAGAGGACAAAGTTCGATGACATCTTCCCACCGGCTGGGTGGCGAGGCCGACAGGATGTGAACCGATCACTATTGTGTCCGCTCATGACCACTCCTTATCAGCAGTACCCGCAGGGCGTCTCGGACAAGAGCAAGGTCGTCGCGGGCATTCTCGGCATCCTGCTCGGCTTCTTCGGCGCCGGGCGGTTCTACATGGGCGACACCAAGACCGGCGTCCTCCAGCTCGTGGTGAGCGTCGTGACCTGTGGCTTCGGCGCGCTCTGGGGCACCATCGACGGCATCCTGATCCTGGTCAACGGTGGCGTCGACGGACAGGGCCGCCCGCTGCGCGACTGAGCGCAGGCACACGGAAGGGGCCGCACGGTGCGTCGCACCGCGCGGCCCCTTCGTCGTCCGTCCCGGATCAGCGCGGCAGCGGCGCCTCCGGGCGGCGCAGCTCGCTGAAGCCGGTGTCCCGGGCGCGGGCGGCGGCGAGCAGCCCGGCCACGCAGGACGCGTTGGTGATCTCGCCGGCCAGCACCATCCGCACCGCCTCGTCCAGGTCCACGCGGACCACCTGGAGGTCGGCCTCCTCGTCGTGCCGGTCGTGCCGCTGGTCGGCCGGCACGTCGGCCAGGTCGCGGGCCAGGAAGACCCGCACCACCTCGTCGGTGAAACCGGGCGAGCTGTGCAGGTCGACGAGCACGTCGACGCGGCCCGCGGTCAGGTCCGCCTCCTCGGCCAGCTCCCGCAGCGCGGCGGCGGCCAGGTCCTCGCCGCCGACGTCCATCAACCCGGCGGGCAGCTCCCACAGGTGCCGGCCGACCGGGTGCCGGTACTGGCGGATCAGCACCACCTGACCGGCGTCGTCGAGCGCCACCACGGCGACCGCGCCGACGTGCCGCACGTAGTCGCGGGTCGCGCTGCCGCCGCCGGGCATGGTGACGTCGTCGCTGACCACCGAGAAGATCCGGCCGGACCAGATCTGGCGGCGGCCGGTCACCTCGTACCGGTGCTCGACGCCGCTCACGCCGCCGCCCCGCTCACTTCGCGGACGCCTTCGCGCCACCGCCGCGGCCGGCCTTCTTCGCCGCGCCGTCCAGGTCCACCGGCAGCTGGTCGGCCTGCGAGTACGCCACGGCGGCGCCGACGAACGCGGCGAACAGCGGGTGCGGCCGGGTGGGACGGCTCTTGAGCTCCGGGTGCGCCTGGGTGGCCACGAAGAACGGGTGCAGGTTGCGGTCCAGCTCGACGAACTCGACCAGCCGCCCGTCCGGCGAGGTGCCGGAGATGGTCAGCCCGGCCTTGGTGAGCTGGTCCCGGTAGGCGTTGTTCACCTCGTACCGGTGCCGGTGCCGCTCGCTGACCTCGGTGCTGCCGTACGCCTCGGCGACGATCGAGCCCTCCGCCAGCTTCGCCGGGTACGCCCCGAGCCGCATGGTGCCGCCCAGGTCGCCGCGCCCGGCGACGATGTCCTCCTGGTCGGCCATGGTGGCGATGACCGGGTGCACGGCCTCCTCGTCGAACTCCAGCGAGTTCGCCCCGTCGAGGTTGGCCAGGTGGCGGGCCACCTCGATGGTCATGCACTGCAGGCCGAGGCAGAGGCCCAGCAGCGGGATGCCGTTCTCCCGCGCGTACCGGGCGGTGCCGACCTTGCCCTCGATGCCGCGGACGCCGAAACCGCCGGGGATCACGATGCCGTCGACGCCGGACAGCGCGGCGGCGGCGCCCGCCGGGGTCACGCAGTCGTCGCTGGGCACCCACTTGAGCTGCACCCGGGCGCGGTGGCCGAACCCGGCCGCCCGGATCGCCTCGCTCACCGACAGGTACGCGTCGGGCAGGTCGACGTACTTGCCGACGAGCGCGACGGTGATCGTGTGCCGGGGCTGGTGAACCCGCTCCAGCAGGTCGTCCCAGCGGGTCCAGTCCACGTCGCGGAACGACAGGCCGAGCCGGCGCACCACGTAGGCGTCGAGGCCCTCCCGGTGCAGCACCTTCGGGATGTCGTAGATGCTCGGCGCGTCCGGGGCGGCGGTGACCGCCTCCCGGTCGACGTCGCAGTACAGCGACAGCTTCTCCTTGACCTTGTCCGGGATCTCCCGGTCGCAGCGCAGGACCAGCGCGTCGGGCTGGATGCCGATGCTGCGCAGCTGCGCCACCGAGTGCTGGGTCGGCTTGGTCTTCAGCTCGCCCGACGGCGCCAGGTACGGCACCAGCGACACGTGCAGGTAGAAGCAGTTGTCCCGGCCCAGGTCGTGGCGGATCTGCCGGATCGACTCCAGGAACGGCAGCGACTCGATGTCGCCGACGGTGCCGCCGACCTCGGTGATCACCACGTCGGGTACCTGGCCGTCGGCGTCCGGGTCGGCCATGCCGCGGATGCGGGCCTTGATCTCGTTGGTGATGTGCGGGATGACCTGCACCGTGTCGCCGAGGTATTCCCCCCGCCGCTCCTTGGCGATCACCGCCGAGTAGATCTGGCCGGTGGTGACGTTCGCCTTGCCGGAGAGGTCCCGGTCGAGGAACCGCTCGTAGTGCCCGACGTCGAGGTCGGTCTCGGCACCGTCCTCGGTGACGAAGACCTCGCCGTGCTGGAACGGGTTCATCGTCCCGGGGTCGACGTTCAGGTACGGGTCGAGCTTCTGCATCACCACGCGCAGTCCGCGCGCGGTCAGCAGACTCCCGAGGCTGGAGGCGGTGAGGCCCTTACCCAGCGAGGAGGCGACGCCCCCGGTGACGAAAATGTGCCTGGTCGTCCGTGCTGTAGGGGCCAAGGCCTGCTCCCGTGTCGTCCGTAGCGGTCGTGCGAACCGCCGTGCCGATCAGCAGAGTGATCACGCGATCCACGGGATTCCACGGTAACACCATCCGGACCGTGAGCCGGCGTCGCACCCGCTGTCGGCGCACGTGAGGCCGGATCCGGCCCGGATCCGGGCCCTTGATCGACACCACTTCGCCGGTGTGGTGCCTTCCGCCGGGCCTCGACCCCGCCACCTCCCCGACCTGGCGAGGGCAGGCCGGGGCGAGCACCTGCCGGGTCAGCCGGCGGGGATCTCCGCGGACGCCGGGTTCGGCTGGGCGGGGACCCGCGCCCCGGCGGTGGGCGGCCCGTTCGGCGCTTCCCTGTCGGCCGGGCCCTGCCGGCCCGGTGCGGCCTGCTCCCCGGCCTCCCCCGGATCGCCCGCACCGTCACCGACTGGGCCGTCACCCGCCGACCGGCCACCACCCGGACCGTCACCGGCCGGTGGACCACCGTCCGTCGGACCGTCGGCAGCGGCGCCGCCCCGGGAGGACTTGTCCGGGCCGCCCGGTGGGACCGCGCCCGTCTCGCCGCCGCCACGGCCGCTGTCGGGCACCGTACGGTCGGTGGAATGGTCGAGCACCCGTAGCGCCGCCAGGGCCGCCATAGGCACCACGAGAGCCGCCGCCGCGCCGGCCACGTCCAGCGCCGACCCGCCGAGGAGTCCGCCCAGCCCGACCGCCACGCCGGTACCGGCCATCGCCGCCCGGATCGCCGGGTAGATGCCGAACAGCCGCATCAGCCCGCCCCACGGCTGGAGCAGCGCGAGCCAGACCAGCGCCGCCCCGGCCAGGGCCAGCACGGTGAGCGGGCTGTTCACCAGCGTCTGGATGTTGGAGCTGCTGGACCGGTGCACGGTGAGGCCGCCGGTGCCGTCGCCCACAGCGGCCAGGAACCGGCCCAGGCTGCCCCGCTCGTCCGCCGGACGGCCCAGGTCGACCAGGGCGAATCCGACGGTGACCGCCAGCGCGGCCATGGTGGCCCAGGCCAGCCGGCTCACGGTGAGCCAGCCGCCGCTGCAGATCGCGGCCGCGACGCTGACGCCGGCGGTGAGCGCGATCGCGCCGATCGAGTCGGCGCCCAGGTACGGGCTGCCCACTATCACCACTGCGAGCCCGCCGACAGTCACCATCACGATCGGCCGCCAGCCCTTGCGGAACCGCTGGGCGAGCCAGCCGCCGCACAGCAGCGCCCCGGCGATGAACACGCCCAGCCCGACGGTGCCGAGTCCGGCGTACCGGCCGCCCTCCAGCGCCGAGTAGCCGACCACGCCGTTGAGCTGCAACCGGGAGCCGGTGAGCACGTCCACGCCGACGACGAGCGTGGCCAGCCCGGCCACCGCCCCGAGCGGGCCGAGAGTGCGCTCGTGCCCGGGAGTGAACCGGACCGCCGCGGTGCCGCCGACGATGAGCAGCGCGGTCACCGAGGCGTACCAGAGGCCGGCGTGGTCGCCACGCCACCAGGGCACGGCGTCGGCGAGCAGCGCCGCGGGCACGGCGAGCGCGGCGGCGATCAGCATCAGTTCCACCACGGCGACGATCCGCGGGGACACCGGTTCCGGCCCGTGCGGGCCGGCGAGCCGGCGGGCCCGGCGCAGCACCGGTAGCACCGCCACGGCGAGGGCGAGCTGCGCGGCGGCCAGCAGCGTGAAGAACCAGCCGGCGACGCGGCGCTGGGCGGCGGCCTCCCGGTCCGCGTCGGCCGGCGCCTCGATCGCGGCCCGCAGGTCGTCCGGCCGGTCGTCGACAGTCACCGCGGGCCGGCCGAGGAACGCCCGTTCCGGCATCGGCTTGTCGAGCACGGCGAGCACGGTCGGGGCCAGGTCGATCAGTTGCAGATAGCCGGACCGGGCGGTGCTGGGCGAGGTCAGCCAGCCGCCCTCCCAGCCGGGGCCGTCGGCGACAGCGACGTGCAGCCGCGCCGGGGAGTCGGTGTCGGACACGCCGGCGACGAGCACCAGCGAGCGCGGCGGCCGGGCGGCGAGCACCCGGGCCAGCCGGGCGTCGGCCTGCCGCGCCTGCGCGGCCCGTACCTCCGGGTCGTCGTCGTCGACGGTGCCGACGTCGACGATGCTCAGCACGCAGGAGCCGAGCAGTTCCGCCGGGTCCTCCGGGAGCGTGGGCGCGTACCTGTCGACCCGGCCGAACGGGCGGGCGGCGGCCACCGCGGCGCCCGGCCCGACCGCAACCGAGCAGCGCACCGACTCGGCCAGCGCGCCGGGTGTGGCGCCCCAGGAGAGCTGCTCCTGGTTGTGTACGACCGCGCTGGCCTGGTCGGGCAGGTTCGCGCCGATGCCGTCGGGCCGTTCGACAGTGACGGCGGTGGCCGGGCAGCCGCCGCTCGGGCGGGCGCCGGGCCAGGCGGCGAAGTTCCCCGCGCCGAGCGTGAGCCAGCCGTCGACCGGGCAGGTGGGGCGGTGCGCGGAGCGCACCGAGAGCGATCCGATCGCACCCTGCTCGGCCATCCGCCACAGCGTCGGCGTGTTCTCCGGGTCGACGTCGTCCCACCGCAGGCCCGCCGCGCCGACGAGCACCACGTAGTCGGCGTTCGGCCGGGTCGCGCCGTCGTCCGGGCGGGCGGACAGCGCGGTGATACCAAGCACCACCACGACCAGGGTCAGCAGCACCGGGGTCAGTCTGCGCAGCATCAGCGGTTCCCGGTGGACAGCTGCGGAGTCAGCTCGGCGTAGAGGCCGGCGAGCGCGGCCACGGTGTCCGCCTCGGTGGGCCAGGTCGCCGCCCGGGCCAGGGCGCGCCGGCCCAGGTCGGCCCGGCGTGCCGGGTCGTCGAGCAGGTCGCGCACCGCCGCGTCGACGGCGTCCACGTCGCCGGCCGGCACCAGCACGGCCGCGTCGCCGACCAGGTCCGGCAGACCGCCGACGGCGGTCGCGACCAGCGGTACGCCGGCCCGCAGCGCCTCCTGCGCGAACAACTGGCGGGCCTCCCAGTCGCTCGTCACCACCGCCAGGTCGGCGCCGCCCAGCAGGTCCGCCACGTCGTTACGGTGCCCGAGCAGCGTCACCGGCGCGCGGGCGGCCGAGATCCGGGCGGCCAGCGGCAGATACGCCGGACCGCTGCCGGCGATCACCACGAGCGGTGCGGGGGTACGGGTCCGCCAGCGGGCGGCGGCGTCGATCAGCACGTCGTACCGCTTCTGCGGGTGCAGCCGGCCCACCGACAGGATCAGCGGGCGGTCGGCGGCGACGCCGAACTCGGCGCGTACCGCGGTGCGGCGGCGGCGCGGCGCGGGCAGCGCCGGCGCGGCGACCGGAGCGAGACGAGCGTCGGCGGCACCGAGCGCGGCGGCACGGTCGACCAGGTCGGCGGAGGCGCCCAGGGCGACCCGCACGGACCGGGCCACGACCCGCTCGACCAGCCGGGACACCGCGCCGCGCAGGCCACCGGCGAGGACCGCGTTGTGCCAGGTGACCACCAGCGGCGCGGCGGGACGGGCGAGCGCGGCGACCAGGCCGGCGCGCAGCCCGTGCGCGTGCACCACGTCGACAGGTGTGTCAGCGAGCGCCCGGCGCAGCGCGGTGACCGCGCGCGCGTCGCCCGGCGTGGGGCTGGCCGGGATCTCCACCGGCGTGAACCGGGCCCCGGCGCCGGTGAAGTCGAACTGTTCCTCGGTGGCGGCCGGGCCGCAGACCAGCACGGACGCGCCGGCCTCGGTGAGCCCTCGGGTGATCGAGCGCACGTGCTGCCCGACCCCGCCGGTGCTGGAGGCGAGCACCAGGGCCACCGACCCGGGCCAGCGCGGTGCCGGCGAGGCGTCCGTCATGAGGAAACGGTCTCCCTTCCGTCACCCCGCTCGCCGGGGTGCTGCTGCGCCGGCGGGCCGTCGTCCCCGCCGGCCGGGGGTCGCCGGCGCAGCCGACGGGTCACGGTCGCGAGCAGCGGCCGCAGGTCGCGGGCGTCGGTCAGCCAGGCGACGGCGAGGAACAGGACACCGACCACGACCCCGGACAGCATGCCCTGCGCGAGGGCCCACGGTGTCGTCGGGGTGCCGTCACCGAGCCCGGCGAGTCCCGCCGCGACGCCCGCCCCGCCCGCTCCGGCGACCACTGCGGCGAGCAGCCCGGCGGCGCCGGCCCGGCCGATCCCGGCGAGCGCCTCGCCGCCGGCCGCCCGCCGGACCGCGGCGATCAGCAGCGCGCCGAGCAGCAGCATGCCGGCCGACGTCGCCAGCGTCACCGCGAGCACCCGGTCGGCCAGCGGCGCCACCTGGGCGGACACCACGGCGAGCGCGGGCACGCTGAGCCAGCCGAGCGCGGTGGCGACGGTGGCCGCGCGGGTCTCGCCGCGGGCGTACAGCGCACGGGTGAGGACCGCGAACAGGCCGTAGCCGACCAGGCCGGGCGCGAACCCGGCGATCCCGGCCGCCGCGGTGCGCGCGTCGAGGGGATCGGAGAAGAAGAAGTGCCCGACCGGGACGGCGGTGCCGACGAGAGCGGCGGCGCCGAGCAGGCTGAGCAGCACGACGCCGCGTGCCGCCGGGGCCAGCGTCTCCCGGTAGGCGCGCTCGTCGCCGGTGGCCCGGGCCGCGACGAGCGTCGGGTACGCGGCCACCGCGAGCGGCACCGCCAGCACCGCCCAGGGCAGGAAGTAGACGGTCTGGGCGAGGTTGTAGACGCTGACGTCGGCGGTGCGGCCGTAGGTGACCTGGTTGAGCGCGACCACCAGGGCGATCTGCTGGGCGGCAACTGTGACCGCACCGGCGACCACCAGACCGCCGACCCGGGCGCGGGCGTCGGCCGGGAAGCGGTAGCCCGGCCGGATCCGCAGCCGCAGGCGACGCACCGGGATCAGCAGCGACAGCGAGAGCACCACCACGCCGAGCGTGGTCCCGGCGGACAGCAGCAGCTCACCGCCGCGCCCGGCCTCACCGATCGTGGCCAGCCGCCCCTCGGCGACGGTGAAGCCCAGGTAGACGGCGATGACCGTGACGCTGGACAGCAGCGGCGCGATCACCGGCCAGGCGAAGCGCCGGTGCGCCTGGAGCACACCGGTCAGCACGATCCCCACGCCGTACAGCGGCAACTGCGGCGCGAACACCCGCAGCATCCGCGCGCCGGACGCCTGCTGGGCCTCGCTGAGACCGTTTCCGATCAGCCCCGGCAGCGGGTCGGCGAACACCGCCAGCAGCACCGCCAGCGGCACCAGCAGGCTCAGCGTCCAGGTCAGCAGCGCGCCGGTCGTAGCGGCCACCGCGCGCCGGTCACCGGCCTCGACGGCGCCTGCGAGCAGCGGTACGACCAGGCTGGCGAGCGCCCCACCGGCGACGATCTCGAAGATGAAGTTCGGGACGTAGTTCGCCACCAGATAGGCGCCGCCGAGGTCGGTGGGGCCCAGCATCCAGGTGAACACGGCGGTGCGGCCGAAGCCGGCGAGCCGGCTGAGGACGGTGAGGACGGCGATGAGGGCCGCCGCCCCGGCGACCCGGCCGGCGGCGGCGAGAGGAGCCGGTTTCGTCACGTCAGTCCGGGAGCCGGCCCAGCTCGTCGAGGTGCCGCAGCCCCGGCGTGGACGCGATGACCTGGGTGAAGCTGACCTTCTCGCTGGCGGCGGTGAGCGCGGCGAGCACGGCCAGCACACCGGCCCGGCCCAGCGGCCCGGTACGCGCGGCCAGGCTCACGCCGAGCAGCGCGCCGAGCGCGTTGGCGCCGCTGTCGCCCACCATCACCCGCTCACCGAGGTCGTCGCCGACCAGCGCGGCCGACGCTCCCACCGCGCCCGCCGCGACGCCGCCGTACGGGCCGGTGGTCAGCGGCGCGCCGAGCAGCATGCCGGACTTCAGCGCCCGGCCGGGTCGCAGGTCGAGCAGGTTGACCAGGTTCGCGGTGCCGGCCACCACGCCGGCGCCGAGCAGCACGTCGAGCCCTCGGCCGAACGCCCCCGCCTGCCGGCGGCGCGGATGCGCGGCGACCCGCCGGTCGGCGGCGAGCAGCGCGGCGGCGCCCAGCCCGGCCACGCCCACCCCGGCGACCTTGACCATCCCGGCGGTGACCTGACCCTCGCGCAGCGCGGCGAGATGCCCGGCGAACCCCTTGGCGGCCTTCTGTTCGGGGCGCGCGCCGACCACGTCGTCGTAGAGGCCGACAGCGCCCGCGCCGAGCCCGGCGACGAGTGCGGCGGCGCCGGCCGGGGCACTACCGGCGCCGAGCGCGGCCCCGGTGGCCGCGCCGACGGCCAGGGCCGGACCGGCGGCCAGGGTCACGGTGCGGCCCCGGTAGTTGGTGCGCTCCAGCGCCGGCCCGCCGGGCGACGTGCGCGTCTGGCGCAGCACGTAGCGGGCGGCCAGCGCGCCCGCGCCCACTGCGAGCAGCCGACCCAGTCTCACGGGACCTCCTCGATCCGGACTTCGAACGCGACGCGGCACGGACCGGGCGGCCCGCGGCGGTCACCGGGGCAGTGTAGGCACCCGGGAGGTGGCGTTGTCGCCCACGCCGTACTGGCCGGTCTTCTTCTCGGTGAGCTGCTGCGCCAGGGCGAGGCTGGTGCCCAGCTGGCCCTGCACGGTGTTGGCGTTGTCGACGGTGGAGATGGTCTGCGACAGCACCGGGTCGCCGCGCACGACGGAGACGAGGTTGCCGCCGGTGGAGCCCATGCCGGCGACCACGAGCGCGCCGGCCCGGTCGAACTGCTCGGCGATCTTCACCACCGACTCGTCCTTCTTCGCCGAGTCCTTGTCCACGTACGGCTGGCCGGTCACCATCACCACCGCCTCGGCGGCGGCGGAGATCTTGTCCGCCGGGGTGAGGTAGCCGGCGGTGGCGTACTGCTCCAGCACGGCGCGCCGGTCGGCCTCGCTGACCGCCGGGCTTCCCGCCGGGCGGTCCACCAGGACGTTTGCAAGCAGGGCGCTGGAGGTCTCCACGCCGTGCCCGTTGCCGGGCAGGTTGCCGGTGGGGGCGCTGTTCGGCCGGGCCGCGGTGACCGCCAGTTCCAGCAGGTTGTTGTTGCTGTCCGGGTTGACGAACTTGTCCTGCACGTCGATGCGGCCGGTGACGTCGGCGCCGGCGGTCTGGAGCATCTTCACCACGCCCTCGGCCTGGTCGCGGCCGCTGGGCAGGGTGAGCACCAGCACCCGGCGGCCGGTCAACTTGCCGGGCAGGACGAGCTGGGCCATCTCGGCCGCGAATTCCTCCTCGGTCTCCAGCTGCTTCTGCATGCTGTTGACCGACTGGCGCATCAGCGAGTTGTCCTTGCGCAGGCCGTTGACGTTCTCCCGGAGCGAGTCGGCGACCGGCCCGTTGAGGGCGGCTGTGCCGACCACCAGGCCGATCGCCAGTGCCAGGAACACCGCGGTCAGGGACACCACGTGGTAGCGAAAGTTGATCACGCTTGCAGCCTCTTGATCGTCGGGGAGCTAGAAGAGCTGGCCGAGCTGGAACACGAAATTGTCCCACCATTCGGAGACCACGCCCAGATACGCCTTCCCGACGGTGGAGACCGCCACCGCGGAGGCCATCGCGGCCACCGCCGACAGGACCAGCAGCAGCAGCGACGACCCGGAGATGCTCTGCCGGTAGAGCCGGCTGACGCCCTTGGCGTCGACCAGCTTGCCACCGACCTTCAGCCGGGTCAGGAACGTCGACGCCATGCCGCCGCGCCCCTTGTCGAGGAACTCCACCAGGGTGGCGTGCGTGCCGACAGCCACCAGCAGCGAGGCGCCCTTCTCGTCGGCCAGCAGCATGGCCAGGTCCTCGCTGGTGGCCGCCGCCGGGAAGGTGATCGCCGGTACGCCGAGCCCGTTGACCCGGGCCAGGCCCGGCGCGCGCCCGTCCGGGTAGGCGTGCACGATCACCTCGGCGCCGCAGCGCAGCACGTCGTCGGTGACCGAGTCCATGTCCCCGATGATCATGTCCGGCGTGTAGCCGGCCTCGACCAGCGCGTCGGCGCCGCCGTCCACGCCGATCAGCACCGGCTTGAACTCCCGGATGTACGGGCGCAGCACGTCCAGGTCGGCCTTGTAGTCGTAGCCGCGGACCACGATCAGGCAGTGCCGGCCCTGGATCCGGGTCTGGATCTCCGGTACACCGACGCCGTCGAGCAGCAGGTCGCGTTCCTGGCGCAGGTAGTCCATCGTGTTGGCGGCGAACGCCTCCAACTGCACCGACAGGCCCTCGCGGGCGTCGGCCATCGCCTTGGCGACCGTTTCGGCGTCCTGCAGCGAGCCGTGCGCGACCGGCTCGTCGCCGACGAAGACGGTGTTGCCCTCGATGCGGACCCGGTCGCCCTCGCGGACCTGCTCGAAGACGCTCTCGCCGAGGTCGTCCAGCAGCGGGATGCCGGCCGAGATCAGCACCTCCGGGCCGAGGTTGGGATAGCGGCCGGAGACCGACGGCTTGGCGTTCAGGACCGCCGCCACACCCACCGCGACGAGCGAGTCGGCCGCCACCCGGTCCAGGTCGACGTGGTCGATGACCGCGATGTCGCCGGGTCGCAGCCGCCCGACCAGCCGTTTCGTCCGCCGGTCGAGGCGCGCGGTGCCGACGATGGAGCCCGGCTCCGGGTTCCGGCTCCGGCGCAGTGTGGGTAGACGCATCGTGACCATCCTGGCATGTGAGGCAGGTTTTGCTGTCGCGACATGCCTGAGCAGGGCCGCCTACCCAGGGAAGCACACCGGAACCCGCGCCGGTGTGCTTGCGCTCACAATCGGGGTATCACGGACGCCTTTCCTTGGCCGCCACGGCCAGGAGCTCCTCGGCATGGGCGATACCCAGATCCGAGTCCGGCAAACCGGCGAGCATCCGGGCCAGTTCCCGGGCGCGCTCGGTGTCCTCCACCACGCGAACCCCGCTCGTGGTCACCGCTCCCCCGGTGTCCTTGGCCACCACCAGGTGCCGGTCGGCGAACGCGGCGACCTGCGGCAGGTGCGTGACCACGAGCACCTGGTGACTGCGGGCCAGCCGGGCCAGCCGGCGGCCGATCTCCACCGCGGCCTGACCGCCGACACCGGCGTCGACCTCGTCGAACACCAGCGTGGGCGGGCCGCCGGAACCGGCGAAGACCACCTCGATGGCGAGCATCACCCGGGACAGTTCACCGCCGGACGCGCCCTTCTGCAACGGCAGTGCCGGCGCGCCCGGGTGCGCCAGCAGCCGCAACTCCACCTCGTCGGCACCGTCCGCGCCGACGCCGGTCTCGACGCCGTTCACCGGCAGGCTCGGCTCGGACCGGCCCGCCGGGCGCGGCAGCACCGCCACCTCGATGCGGGCGTGCGGCATCGCCAGCCCGGCCAGCTCGGCAGTCACCTCCTCGGCGAAGCGGACCGCCGCCTCCCGCCGGGACGCCGACACCCGGCCAGCCAGGTCGGCCACCTCACCGGCGAGCCGGGTCGCCTCGCGGTCCAGCTCGTCCAGCAGCTCGTCGGAGGTGTCCAGATCGGACAGCCGGGTGCGGGCCCGCTCGGCCCACGCCACCACCCCGTCGACGTCGTCGGCGTACTTGCGGGTGAGCGCGCGCAGCGCGGCCCGCCGCTCGTACACGGTCTGCAGACGGGCCGGGTCGGCGTCCAGCGCGGCCAGGTAGGCCGACAGCTCGGCGGCCACGTCGGTGACGAGCGTGGCCGCCTCCTCCAGCCGGGCCGCCAGCTCACCCAGCGCCGGGTCGGTGCCGGCCTGCGCCTCCAGCGTGCGCCGCGCGGTGCCGAGCAACACCGTCGCGTCCGGCGTCTCGTCGGTCGCCTCGACGCCGCCGGCCACGCACTGCTGCGCCACCTGCGCGGCGGTACGCAACCCCTCGGCGTGCTCCAGCCGCTGCGCCTCGGCCTTCAGCTCGTCGTCCTCGCCCGGCTGCGGGTCGACCCGGGTGATCTCGTCCAGGCCCAGACGCAGCAGGTCGGCCTCCTGGTTGCGCTCGCGGGCGTTGCGCCGCCGGTCGGCCAGGTCGTCGACGACGGTGCGCCACCGGGCGTACGTCTCGCGCAGCGCGTCGAGCAGCTTCTCGTGCTCCGGCCCGGCGAACCGGTCGAGCGAGGCGCGCTGCTCGGCCGGGCGCAGCAGCCGCAGCTGGTCGGACTGGCCGTGCACTGCGAGCACCTGCTCGCCGACCTCGCCGAGCGTGGACACCGGCATCGCGCGCCCGCCCAGGTGGGCCCGGGAGCGGCCCTCGATGGTCACGGTGCGGCTGAGCAGCAGCGAGCCGTCCTCGTCGGGCTCGCCGCCGGCGTCGAGGATCCGGGCGTGCACCGCCTCGGCCACCCGTCCGCTCAGGCGAAGCCGGCCCTCCACCGCCGCGCGGCCCGGCTGGGCGCGCACCCGGCCGGCGTCGGCACGGCCGCCGAAGAGCAGGCCGAGGCCGGTCACCACCATGGTCTTGCCGGCGCCGGTCTCGCCGGTGATGACGTTCATCCCCGCGGCCAGCGGCAGCGTGGTGTCCTCGATGACGCCCAGTCCGGTGATGCGCAGCTCTTCCAGCACAGCACCCGACAGTAGCCCCGCCGTGTGACAGTTGACCAGCCGGCAGGGCGGGCCGCGGGCACCCGTACAGTTCAGCCCCGTGCTGGAGGAGATCGGCCTGACCCCGGACGAGGAGGAGCTCTACCGCAGCCTGGTACGGGCGAACACGGCCCGGGCCGGTGAGCTCGCGCAGCGGCTGGGACGACCCCGCGCGGAGGTCGTCGCCCGGCTGGACGCCTTGCGGGACAAGGGTCTCGTGCTGCCGACCGGCCCGGAACCGGACGCGCCGCTGCGGCCGCTCGCGCCGGACGTGCCGCTCGGCGAGGCGCTGCTGCGCCGCCAGTCGGCGCTGGAGGAGGCCCGTGCCGCCGTCAGCCGGCTCGCCGAGGACTACCGGGCCGGGATGCGCCGCCACGACGCCGCGCACCTGGTCGAGGTGGTCACCGGCGCGCGGGCACTACGGGAACGGCTGCGCGAGCTGCAGAACGGCGCGCGCGAGGAGGTGCTCTGGTTCTGCCGGGCGAACCCGCTGGCGATGCCCGGCCCGGAGAACGTCGAGGAGTTCGACGCGCTGGCCCGTGGGGTGCGGTACCGGGCCATCTACGAACGGGCGATGCTGCTGGAGCCGGGCGCGCTCGCCGACGTGGAGCGGGGCGTACACGCCGGGGAGCAGGCCCGGGTGCTGGACCGGCTGCCGGTGCGACTGGCCGTGGTGGACGGTCGTACCGCGGTCTGCCCGCTGGTGCCCGACCGTGACGGCGGGGAGCCGACAGCCGCGGTGATCGGCCGCAGCCAGCTGCTGGACGCGCTGCTGGCGCTGTTCGAGAGCCACTGGCTGATGGCGACGCCGCTCGGCACGCCCGCCGACCGGGCGGCCACCGGCTACCAGCCCGACGGCGACGAGGCGCGGCTGCTGTCCCTGTTCGTCGCCGGGGTGCCGGACAAGTCGATCGCGTCACAGCTCGGGGTGAGCCGGCGTACCGTGCAGCGGCGGCTGGCCGACCTGATGGCCGCCGCCGGTGTGGACACCCGGCCCGGGCTGGCGTTCCAGGCCGCACGGCGCGGGTGGATCTGACCGGGGCCGGGGCGGGACGGCCCCAGGACCGCCCCGCCCCGGCGTCTCACCGCAGCCCGTACGCGTCGATCACGGTCTGCGTCACGGTGCTGCCGGACCGGTCCCGCGCCGAGACGCGCAGCGACACCGTGCCGCGCCCGGCCGGCACCTCGGCGGTGAAGCGGGTGCCGGAGCCGCGTACCGGCGCCGTGCGCCAGGTGCGCCCGCCGTCGAACGACACCTCGGCGCGTACCGCCGTGCCGGCCGGCGCGGGCAGCCCGGCCGGGTGGCGCAGCGTCAGCCCGACCGTGTGCTTCCGCCTGCCGGGCACCTCGCCGCGCAGGTCGGCCGGCACGCGGTAGTCGACCTGGAGCAGCGGCAGCGGCCGGGCCGCGTCACCGGACGGGCGGGCCGAGGTGAACTCCCACGCCGTCTCGGTACGGGTCGCCCACCGCCATTCCGCCGACGACCGCGCCGTGGTCACGTCGAGGCGGTAGCGGGCCGGACCGGCGGTGGCCGGCACCGGCGCCCAGCCGGCGGACAGGTCGGCGATCGGCCGGCCGTCCCGGCTGACCCGGCGGGTCACCGTGTCCTGCTCCTCCGACCGGTTGTCCACGCCGGCGTGACCGTCGGCGTCGACGAACTCGGCCACTCGCAGGTCGAGCGTGTCAGCGGTCCGGCTCGGCGCGGCCGCACCGGCCGGCACGGCGGGGCGCACCAGCGGCGCGTGCCACGACTCGGTGGTCCGGTCGGTGGCCGCGTAGCGCCGGGGCCGGTCGGACAGGCCGCCGGTCAGCGTCCCCATGCTGGAGAACATCAGCCGGTGCAGCACCCGGTGCTGCCACCACGAGTCACCGGAGCTGACGTACTCCCGCCGGGTCGTCCCGGTACGCACCATCCGCTGGTCGTCGTTCCAGGAGAACTCCTGCCAGGGCCGCCACCCGAACCGCTGCTCGGTGGCCCAGTCCAGGCCGCCGGTGTCGCCGTAGCGCCCGGTCACCTCGGCCGTGTTGGCGGCGGTGACCCGGTGGAGGATCCGCTCCGGCACCCGGCCCTTCGACACCTGGAACACGTCGTAGAGGTAAGGGCTGTCCACGGTGAGCGTCAGGTCGATGCGGGCCCGGCCGGTACGCGCCGCCGCGAGCAGCCGCTGCCCGTCGTCGTACGCCACCGCCAGCGCCGGTGCCGGGAGCCGCTCCCCGGTCGGGCGCCACACCGTCCACGCGCTCTGGTCCGCCGGCCGCACGATCAGCACCGCCTTCGCACCGGCCGCCGCCGCGGCGGCCACCTGCTCCTCCTCGGACCGGTCGACGGACGCGGTGAGCAGCGCCGCCGCACCCCGCACCCCGGCCAGCTCACCTGCTGCGCCGGTGCCGGAGGCGACCAGACGCAGCCGCTGCCGCCCGGCCGGGGCCGGCGACTGGCCCATCAGGTTGACGTCCGGCGCGCCGGACACGCCACTGACGTCGATGTCGACCATCGGCGCGACCAGCTGCCAGCGCGAGGAGAACTCGAACTCGCCGTGGCGTACCTGCCGGGTCGGGGTGACGTTGAGCTGCTGCACGGTGCTGAACGTCATCACGCCGTGGTCGACCTGCCGGCCGTTGCCGAATACCCGGTGCTGGTAGAAGCTCAGCACGGCCCGCTGCTCGGACGGTTTCGGCGTCTCGATCCGTACCGGCGTGCCGCGCCGCGGGTCGAGCACCACAGTGAGGTCCCGGTCCACTGTCAGTTCCGGGTCGGTGACCAGGGTGAGCTGCTCGTCCAGCGGCGCGCCGTGCTCGATCAGCGCGTGCAGCAGGTACGGGCCCTCCTCCACCTGGACCTGCCACTCGTCGCCGCCGCCGAGCCAGCCCATCGCGTCCGACTCCGGGTGCTCACCGAACAGCGTCACCACCGGCGACGATCCGGGCCGCCCGGCCGGGTCCAGCGCGCGCAGCGTCACGGTGTGCTGCGGGCCGCTGAGCGTGAGCCCGACCGCGGTACGCACCGTCACACCGTCCGCGCCGGTGGCCACCAGCCAGCCGCCGTGCGGACCCCGGTCCAGCCGGGCCGGGTCGGCGCGCAGCGGCACGTCCACGCCGCCGCCGGCCGGCACGGTCACCGTGGCGGCGTCGAGCGTCAGGCCGTCGGTCTCGGCCGCGCCGCTGTCCAGGTTGCGCAGCTCCAGCGCCAGCCGCAGCGTCTGCGCGGCGGCGGTGCCGTTGACGTAGCGCACCGTCCGGGTCGCGGCCGGCCCGCCCGTGGTCAGCCGGCCGAAGTCGGCGGTGGCAGTGCCGTACACCCGCTGGCGCAGCGCGCGGGCCACGTCGACCCGCCCGGCGCCCTGCTCGAACACCGTCGCGCCGGCGCTCGGCCGGGTGGTGCTGACCAGCGCGTCCTTGAGCTGCGCAGCGGTCCATCCGGGATGCTCCTGCGCCAGGACGGCCGCCGCGCCCGCGACGTGCGGCGTGGCCATCGAGGTGCCCGAGGCGCGGGTGTAGGCGTCGTCCACAGGCGTACCCATCGAGGTGCCGGCGGCGCGGGCCGCGACGATGCCGACGCCCGGCGCGGTGATCTCCGGCTTCAGGCCGTTGTCGCCCAGGCGCGGGCCGCGGCTGGAGAAGTCGGCGAGCACGTCGTCGCGGTCGACCGCGCCGACGGTGAGCGCGGCGGTGGCCGCGCCGGGCGAGCCGACGCTGCGCGGCTCACCGTCGTTGCCGGCGGCGATCACGAACAGCGCGCCGGTTTCGGCGGTCAGGTCGTTCACGGCCTGGCTCATCGGGTCGGTGCCGTCGGTGGGCGCGCCGCCGAGGCTCATGCTGACCACCTTCGCGCCGGAGCGCGCGGCCCACTCCATCCCGGCGATGATGCCGGAGTCGTAGCCGGAGCCGGAGTCGTCGAGCACCTTGCCGACCAGCAGCCGCGCGCCCGGCGCGACGCCCTTGCGCAGCCCCGCGGAGCCCGCGCCGCTGCCGGCGACGGTGGCCGCCACGTGGGTGCCGTGGCCGTGGCCGTCCCGGGCGCTGCCGCCGCCGGTGAAGTCACGCGCCTCGGCGATCCGGCCGGCCAGGTCGGGATGCTCGGCGTCGACGCCGGTGTCGAGCACCGCGACCCGCACCCCGGCGCCGTCGCGTCCGGCCGCCCACGCGGTGGGCGCGCCGATCTGCGGGACGCTGTGCTCCAGCGCCACCCGGGCCCGCCCGTCGAGCCAGACGCGTTCCACGCCGGCGCCGAGCCGGACCGGTCCGGCGCCCGTGGCGCGGGCCTGCGGCGTCTCCCGCAGGGACGTCCACAGCGCGCCCAGGTCGTCCTTGTCGACGCGCAGCGCGGCGCCGTTGATGCTGGACAGCGGACGGGACTCGGCGGCGACGGCGAGGGGGCGCACCCGCCCGGCGGCCGGTTCCCGGTAGCGCACGATCAGCGGCAGCGCCGTGCGGCCCGCGTCGCCGTAGCCCTGCTCGGCCAGTTCCTGCACGTCGAACAGGTCCGGGTCGAGCACGCCCGCCGACACGTACGGCACGACGTCGGCGGGGAGCACCCGCAGCCCGCCGTCGGCCTGCGTGGTCTGGAAGACGATCCGGTCGCGGCCCGGCCCGGGGTGGACGGTGGCGGCGATCCGGCCCGGCGCGGCCTGGACCAGCTCGACCTGGTCGCCGGTGATCAGCGTGACGCGGGCGGGCGGCGCGCCCGGGGCGGATGTGCCCGGGGGCGGGCCGGCGGGCCGGGCGGGCGGTACGGCGGACGCCGGTACGGCGAGCCCGACCACCAACGCCCCGGCCGCGCCGGCGGCGAGCCAGCGGGGGAACCGGTGCATGTGACGCTCCTCTACTCCGAGGCCGACCTCGTGAGGCCCGGCGATCGGAGTCTGCGACGGCGTCCGCCGCCGGGTCACCGGGTACGGGCCGCCGCACCGGCGACATGTCGCCAGGTGGACACGCGCACGACGGAGTGGAGGCCGGGACGCCGGAGACCGCGTCGCCCAGCTCGCGTGCCGCCGCTTCCTCCGGCGGCGGCCCTGCGACCTGTCGGCCCGGCCGGGGTCGACACCCGACCGGACACGGCGTGCCGGTCCGCCCGCCGCGGCCGGCTACGACGCTCCGGCGTCCCGACCGTCGCGGCCCCGACCACCCCCTGGCCGAGCCCCGCGACGCCGGGCCGCATCCGGGAAGCGGCGGGCCTCACCGCCGCGCCCGGACTCACCTCTTCGCGGCCCGTACGCCCACCGTAACGCGCGCGGGGGCCGGGACCGGTGGGCCGAACGGAGATTTCCGCTGAGCCGCTGGTCAGCGACGGTTGCCCCGCCAGCCCTGGACGGGAAGGTCGAACTTGGCCACCAGCCGGTCGGTGAACGGTCGGGCCCGCAGTCGCACGATGCGCACCGGCAGCGTGCCCCGGCGCACCGTCACCCGGGCACCGGGCGGCAGGTCGTAGACGCGCCGCCCGTCGCAGCACAGCACGGCCAGTGTGGTGAACGGGTCGACGGTGATGACGAACGTCGACGTCGGCGCGGTCACCAGCGGGCGGCTGAACAACGCGTGGGCGCTGATCGGCACCAGCAGCAGCGCCTCCACCTCGGGCCAGACCACCGGCCCGCCGCCGGAGAACGCGTACGCCGTCGAGCCGGTCGGGGTCGCGCAGATCACGCCGTCGCAGCCGTACCGGGACAGCGGCCGGCCGTCCACGTCGACGAGCAGCTCCAGCATCTGGGCGCGTTCGCCCTTCTCCACGCTGATCTCGTTGAGCGCCCACGACTCGATGGTCGGGCCGCCCTCGAACTCGGCGGTGACGTCGAGGGTGAGCCGTTCGTCCACCGTGTAGTTGCGGTCGACCACGTCCCGCACGGCGGTGTCCAGGTCGTCGATCTCCGCCTCGGCGAGGAAGCCGACCTTGCCCAGGTTGATGCCGAGCAACGGCACCTTGGCCGGGCGGGCCAGCTCGGCGGCGCGCAGGAACGTGCCGTCCCCGCCGAGCGCGAACACGATCTCGGCGCCCTCGGCGGCCTCCGGGCCGGTCACCGGCACCACACCCGGCAGGTCCAGGTCGTCGGCCTCCTCGGCCACCACCCGCACCTCGAACCCGGCGGCGATCAGGTCGGCGGCCACCGCCCGGGCGTGCTCGGTGCTGCGTCGACGGCCGGTGTGCGTGACCAGCAGCGCGGTACGGCTCACCCGGACACCTCCTCGGTCGTGGCCGCCGTCGCGGCGGCGCCCTGCGGACCGGCGGCCACCACCGCGCGGACCCGCTCCGGGTCCGCGGCGGGCGCGTCCCCGCGCAACCATACGAAGAACTCGACGTTGCCGCTCGGCCCGGGCAGCGGGCTGGCCGCCACGTCGGCCAGGCCGAGGCCGAGCCCGGCGGCCGCCGCGGCCACGTCCAGCACCGCCTCGGCGCGCAGCGCCGGATCGCGGACCACACCGCCGGCGCCGACGCGCTCCTTGCCGACCTCGAACTGCGGCTTGACCATCAGCGCCAGGTCACCGCCGGGGCCGGTGCACGCCGCAAGCGCCGGCAGCACCAGCCGCAGCGAGATAAACGACAGGTCGGCCACCGTCAGGTCGACCGGGCCGCCGATCGCCTCCGGCGTGAGGGTACGCACGTTGGTGCGCTCGAACACCCGCACCCGCTCGTCGGTACGCAGCGACCAGGCGAGCTGCCCGTAGCCGACGTCCACGGCGACCACCTCGGCGGCGCCGGCGCGCAGCAGCACGTCGGTGAAACCGCCAGTCGACGCGCCCGCGTCCAGGCAGCGCCGGCCGGTGACGGTCAGCCCGCCGGGGGCGAACGCGGCGAGCGCGCCGGCCAGCTTGTGGCCGCCCCGGGAGACGTACTCGTCGGCCGGATCCTCGCCGGTGACCAGCAGCGGATCGGCCGGGTCGACCATCGCCGCGGGCTTGCGCGCCCGCACTCCGCGCAGCTGGACGCGACCGGCCTCCACCAGCGCGGCGGCCTGTTCCCGGGAGCGGGCCAGCCCGCGCCGGACCAGTTCGGCGTCCAGCCGGGTACGACGAGCCATCAGGTGTGTCTCCGCCTCTGCTCAGGCCTGGTCGATGGTGGCGAGGGTCTCGCGCAGCGTCTCGTACGCCGCCTCGTACTGGGCGATCTGGTCGGCCGGGGCGAGCGCCTCGGCGTTGGCCATGCCGAGCACCGCTGCGTCGACCGCCGGGTGGCTCGCCTCGCCGACCTCCTCGACCGGCGCCGGGCGTACCCCCGGGGGTGGTCCGGGCCGCGGACCCGGCGGCGGACCGGGCCGGGGCGCGGTCACGAGCCGGCCGCCCGGCGCCCGGTGGCCTTCTTCGCCGGTGCGGCTTCCGGGGTACGGGAGACCGTGGCCGGCGGCTTCTTCGCGATCGCCTTCTTGGCCACCGTCTTCTTCGCCACCGCCTTCGTCGGTGTCGTCGCGGGGGCCTTTGCGGGCGTCGTCGCCGGGGCCTTGGCCGGGCTCTCGGCGGCGGGCGACGCGGTCTTCGGCTGCCCGGCCCCGGACGGCGCCGGCTCGGACGGCTCGGTCTTCGGTGCGGTCGCGCCGGGCGGTGCGGCGGCTGTCCCGGCCGGTGCGGCGGCGGGCGGAGTGTCGGCCGGGCCGAGGTGGCCGCGCGCCTCGCGCAGCTGCCGCTCCAGGTCGTGCACCCGGCGGGTCAGCTCGGCGACCTCGTCGGCGGTGGCCAGGCCGACCGCGCCCAGTGCCCGGTCCACCTCGAAGCGGACCAGCTTGGTCAGCGACTCCCGGTTCGCCAGGCCGGTGGCAACCAGTTCCTCGGCGAGCGTCTGGATCTGGGCGGCGGTCGCACCGCCCTGGCCGACGACGCGCATGACCGCGTCCTGTGCCTTCTTCCGGGGCGCCTCCGTCAGGCCCATGGCCAGCTCGAGGTAGGCGCGCCACGCGTCCTGCATGCCTGAGTCCTTCCGCGGGGCGAGGTGTGCAGGTGCCACGCTACCGGGCACCCCGGACGCCCCATTGCGGTACGGTGCCGGGAAACGGCGTGGTTCGTGGTGAGGAGACGATGTGGCCAGCGTGGACGAGTGCCGGCAGGCGTTGCAGGACCTGGCCGCGCGGCTGGACCGCAACGCCGAGGCGCAGGGACGCATCGACCTCGACCGCACGCTGGCCTGCCGGATCACCGACCTCGGGACCGCGTTCCACGGGCGGCTGGAGGGCGGCCGGCTGGTCGACCTGGCCGACGGCGACGACCCGAAGGCGAAGATCGCGCTGAGCACCGGCAGCGACGACCTCGTCGCGCTGGTGCACGGCCGGCTCGACGTCATGGCAGCGGTGGCCTCCCGCCGGGTGTCGATCAAGGCGAACCCGTTCGACCTGATGAAGCTCCGCAAGCTGCTCTGAGCGGCCCGGCGCCTCAGTCGTCGAGACCGAACGCGGCGAGGGCCTCCTCCGCCGCCGGGGACTGCGCCCGCACGCGCGGCCCGGCCCCCGTCGACCAGGCCACCGCGCAGAGCGCCGCGAGGGCCTCCAGTGGCGGTCCCGCGCCGTCGAGCAGGAGGTCCGCGCCGGCCTTCGTCACCGACCAGCCGCCGTCTGCGGCCCGGGCCGGCACCGCCACCACGGCGGCCGGGTCGAACAGGCCCGCCAGGTCGAACGAGACGTACGCGGGGCGGCGCTCCTCTGGTGCGGCCAGCAGCTCGGCGGCGTCGCTGACCCCGGTGAGCACCAGCAGGCTGTCCAGCCCGGCCCGGCGGGCGCCTTCGATGTCGGTGTCCAGCCGGTCGCCCACGACGAGCGTGCGCCCGGTTCCGGCCCGCCGCGCGGCGGTGGTGAACAGCGCCGGCTCCGGCTTGCCCACCACCACGTCGGGGTCACGGCCGAGCGCGGTCCGCAGCACCGCGACGAGCGAGCCGTTACCCGGCAGCGGGCCGCGCGGGCTGGGCAGCGTGCGGTCGGTGTTGGTGGCGTACCAGGGCGCGCCCGCCCGTACCGCCAGGGACGCCTCGGCCAGGTCGGACCAGCCGACCTGCGGGCCGTAGCCCTGCGCCACCGCGGCGGGCTCCTCGTCGGCGGTGGCGACCGGCCGCAGGCCCACCGCGCGCAGCTCGGCGCGCAGTGCCTCCGCGCCGACCACGAGCACCGGCGCGCCCTCGGGCAGCCGGTCGCGGAGCAGTTCGGCGGTGGCCGCCGCGGAGGTGAGCACCTCCGCCGGCTCAGCCGCGACGCCCATGCCGGTGAGCAGGTCGGCCACCTCGCTGGAGCGGCGGGAGGCGTTGTTCGTCGCGTACGCGACCGCGCGCCCCTCGGCGTGCAGCCGGCCGACCGCCTCGACCGCGCCGGGGATGGGCCGGTCGATCAGGTAGATGACGCCGTCCAGGTCGAAGACGACGAGCGAGTACGCGTCGACGAGCCGCCCCGCCCCGGCGCGGTCGGGTTCTCCCCGATCCGCGCCGGAGGCGGTGTCACCGGCGTAGCCGGTCATCGGCGGTCCGCCGCCTCGCCCTCGCCGGCCGCCCGCGACTGGGTGACCTCGTCGGCCGGGGTGCCGACGGCCGGCTCCTCGGTCGTGTCGGCGGCGGCCGGGGTGTCGGCGGCGAGCGAGCCGGCCTCGGTGTCGGTCAGCTCGTCGTCGGCCAGGTCGCCGGCGTCCCGGTCCCGGTAGCCGGCCCGAGCCGCGTCACCGCCGTCGTCGCTCAGCCGAGCGTCGTCGTCCCGGTCGTCGTCATCGTCATCGTCGTCGTCGTCATCGTCGTCATCGTCATCGTCGTCGTCGTCATCGTCGTCATCGTCGTCGTCGGCCGACGCCTCGGACGTGTCCGCGTCGTCCTCCGGCTCGTCGTCGCCCTCGATGACCACGCCGTCCAGCTCCAGCAGCCGCTCCGCGGCGTCCGTCTCCCCCTCGGAGTCGACGTCGGCGGCCCGGGAGAACCACTCCCGTGCCTCCTCGCGCCGGTCGACCGCCAGCAGGGCGTCCGCGTACGCGTAGCGCAGCCGCGCCGCCCACGGCTCGGTCGAGTCGCCGGTCAGCTCGCGGACCTGAAGCATCGCCACCGCGGCGTCCTTCTGCCCGAGGTCACCGCGCGCCCCGGCGGCCACGATCAGCAGCTCGATCGCGACGGCCTGGTCGAGCTTGTCCCGGTCCGCGCCGCGGAACAGGTCGATGGCCCGCTCCGGCCGGCCCAGCGCCCGCTCGCAGTCGGCCAGCACGGCCAGGTGGCTCTGCAGGCCGGTCATCCGGTGGTACGTCCGCAGCTCGGCGATGGCGGTCTGCCACTCACCCGCGTGGTACGCGGCCAGCCCGACGGCCTCCCGCACGGCGGCGATCCGCGACGCGAGCCGGCGGGCCGACATGGCGTGCGCCAGCGCCTGCGCCGGGTCCTCGTCGATCAGCAGACCGGTAGCGACCAGGTGCCGGGCGACCGTCTCCGCGACCGGCTTGGCGAGGGAGAGCAACTCCGCCCGGACGGCCGAGTCGAGGTCACTCGCGACCACGTCGTCGGGCAGCTCCGGCGCCTCACCGGTACGCCCCTCGCCGCGCTCGTCCTGGCGCTCCCGCTGCGGACCGTAGGAGCCACGGCGGTCGTCGCCGCCCGGCCGGTCGCCGTAGCCACGGCGCTCACCGTCCCGCTCGCCCCGGAAGCCACCCGGCCCTCGGTCGTCACGTCGGTCGTCGCGCCGGAAACCACGGTCGCGGTCGCCACCGCGGAATCCGCCGTCGCGGCGCTCGCCGCCGGCGTAGCTCTCCCGGCGGTCGCCGCCCTGGTAGCCGCCCTCGCGACGATCGCCACCACGGAAGCCACCCTCACGGGCGCCGCCTTCACGACGATCCCCACCACGGAAACCACCCTCACGGTCGCCGCCACGGAAACCGCCCTCACGACGCTCACCGCCCCGGAAGCCACCCTCGCGACGATCGCCACCACGGAAGCCACCCTCGCGGGCGCCGCCTTCACGACGATCCCCACCGCGGAAACCGCCCTCACGGTCGCCGCCACGGAAACCGCCCTCACGACGCTCACCGCCCCGGAAGCCTCCCTCACGGGTGCCGCCCTCACGACGATCCCCACCACGGAAGCCGCCCTCGCGACGGTCACCGCCCCGGAAGCCACCGTCGCGGTCGCCACCGCGGAAACCGCCCTCGCGACGATCGCCACCACGGAAGCCACCCTCGCGGGCGCCGCCCTCACGACGATCCCCACCGCGGAAACCGCCCTCACGGTCGCCACCACGGAAACCACCCTCACGACGGTCGCCACCGCGGAAACCGCCCTCGCGACGGTCACCGCCCCGGAAACCACCGTCACGGGCGCCGCCTTCACGACGGTCACCGCCCCGGAAACCGCCCTCACGGTCGCCGCCCCGGAAGCCGCCCTCGCGACGCTCACCACCGCGGAAACCGCCCTCACGGTCGCCGCCACGGAAACCACCCTCACGACGGTCACCGCCGCGGAAACCACCCTCGCGGGCGCCGCCTTCACGACGATCCCCACCACGGAAACCGCCCTCACGGCGGTCGCCGCCCTGGTAGCCACCCTCACGACGCTCACCACCACGGAAACCACCGTCACGGTCGCCGCCACGGAACCCGCCTTCACGACGGTCGCCGCCCGGACGGCTTCCACCCCGGAAGCCACCCTCGCGGTCACCGCCACGGAAACCACCCTCGCGACGATCGCCACCGCCGAAGCCGCCCTCACGACGCTCACCACCGCGGAAACCGCCCTCACGACGCTCACCACCACGGAAGCCGCCGTCACGGTCACCTCCGCGGAAGCCGCCCTCACGACGATCGCCACCGCGGAAGCCGCCCTCACGACGCTCACCACCGCGGAAACCACCCTCGCGACGGTCACCGCCACGGGTACCACTGTCACGGTCGCCACCACGGAAGCCGCCCGGGCGGTCGTCGCGGCCGCCCCGGTACGAGGGACGGTCATCGCGACGGCCGTCGCGGCCGGCGTCACCACGCCCCTGGCCACGGTCGGCGCGATCCTCGTAACGACGGGGGCGGTCCCCGCCCTGGGGTCCTGAGCTCACAGGTACATCCTTCCTGATGGCGTTTCCGCCGAGAACGCTAACGCAGTCGAGGGCCGCCCCTGCTGGGGCGGCCCTCGACTGGAAGATTGTCCGGCGGTGTCCTACTCTCCCACACCCTCCCGAGTGCAGTACCATCGGCGCTGGAGGGCTTAGCTTCCGGGTTCGGAATGTGACCGGGCGTTTCCCCTCCGCCATGACCGCCGTAACTCTATGAACATGTCAACCAACCCAACCCTGGTGGGTGATCGTTTGTTCAGAGTTGCACAGTGGACGCGTAGCAGCTTGGTAGTCAAGTCCTCGGCCTATTAGTACCGGTCAACTGAACCCGTTACCGGGCTTACATTTCCGGCCTATCAACCCAGTCGTCTAGCTGGGGGCCTTACCCCACAATGTGGGTGGGATACCTCATCTTGAAGCGAGCTTCCCGCTTAGATGCTTTCAGCGGTTATCCCTTCCGAACGTAGCTAACCAGCCGTGCCCCTGGCGGGACAACTGGCACACCAGAGGTTCGTCCGTCCCGGTCCTCTCGTACTAGGGACAGCCCTTCTCAAGTATCCTACGCGCACGGCGGATAGGGACCGAACTGTCTCACGACGTTCTAAACCCAGCTCGCGTACCGCTTTAATGGGCGAACAGCCCAACCCTTGGGACCTGCTACAGCCCCAGGATGCGACGAGCCGACATCGAGGTGCCAAACCATCCCGTCGATATGGACTCTTGGGGAAGATCAGCCTGTTATCCCCGGGGTACCTTTTATCCGTTGAGCGACACCGCTTCCACATGCCAGTGCCGGATCACTAGTCCCGACTTTCGTCCCTGCTCGACCTGTCAGTCTCACAGTCAAGCTCCCTTGTGCACTTGCACTCAACACCTGATTGCCAACCAGGCTGAGGGAACCTTTGGGCGCCTCCGTTACCCTTTAGGAGGCAACCGCCCCAGTTAAACTACCCACCAGACACTGTCCCTGAACCGGATAACGGTCCGAAGTTAGATACCCAAATCAACCAGAGTGGTATTTCAAGATTGCCTCCACCCATACTGGCGTATGGACTTCACCGGCTCCCACCTATCCTACACAAGCTAATTCAGATACCAATGTCAAGCTATAGTAAAGGTCCCGGGGTCTTTCCGTCCTGCCGCGCGTAACGAGCATCTTTACTCGTAATGCAATTTCGCCGGGCCTGTGGTTGAGACAGTGGGGAAGTCGTTACGCCATTCGTGCAGGTCGGAACTTACCCGACAAGGAATTTCGCTACCTTAGGATGGTTATAGTTACCACCGCCGTTTACTGGCGCTTAAGTTCTCCGCTTCGCCCCGAAGAGCTAACAGGTCCCCTTAACGTTCCAGCACCGGGCAGGCGTCAGTCCATATACATCGAATTACTTCTTCGCATGGACCTGTGTTTTTAGTAAACAGTCGCTTCCCCCTGCTCTCTGCGGCCATACAACGCTCCACCCGCGCGGGGCTTCACGTCTCCGGCCCCCCTTCTCCCTAAGTTACGGGGGCAATTTGCCGAGTTCCTTAACCACAGTTCGCCCGATCGCCTCGGTATTCTCTACCTGACCACCTGTGTCGGTTTGGGGTACGGGCCGCTAAGAACTCGCTAGAGGCTTTTCTCGGCAGCATAGGATCACTGACTTCACCTGAATCGGCTCGGCATCACGTCTCAGCCCTAGTGGTGTGCGGATTTGCCTACACACCGGCCTACACGCTTACCCCGGCACAACCACCGGCCGGGCTCAGCTACCTTCCTGCGTCACCCCATCGCTTGACTACTACCCGCCAGGTTCCCACGCTCCCCACCATTGGTCCGAAGACCGCCGGCAGTTCGGGTGGTTAGCACAACGAGGTTCATCAGGGTCGCTCTTTCGCGGGTACGGGAATATCAACCCGTTGTCCATCGACTACGCCTCTCGGCCTCGCCTTAGGTCCCGACTCACCCAGGGCGGATTAGCCTGGCCCTGGAACCCTTGGTCATCCGGCGGAAGGGTTTCTCACCCTTCTTTCGCTACTCATGCCTGCATTCTCACTCGTGCCGCGTCCACAACTGGGTCACCCCGCTGCTTCACCCCCGGCACGACGCTCCCCTACCCATCCACACACCTGCATACCCCATCAAGGAGGCACGAAGTTAAAATGTGAATGCCACAGCTTCGGCGGTGTGCTTGAGCCCCGCTACATTGTCGGCGCGGAACCACTTGACCAGTGAGCTATTACGCACTCTTTAAAGGGTGGCTGCTTCTAAGCCAACCTCCTGGTTGTCTATGCGACCCCACATCCTTTTCCACTTAGCACACGCTTAGGGGCCTTAGCTGGTGATCTGGGCTGTTTCCCTCTCGACTACGAAGCTTATCCCCCGCAGTCTCACTGCCGCGCTCTCACTTACCGGCATTCGGAGTTTGGCTGATTTCGGTAAGCTTGTGGGCCCCCTAGACCATCCAGTGCTCTACCTCCGGCAAGAAACACGCGACGCTGCACCTAAATGCATTTCGGGGAGAACCAGCTATCACGGAGTTTGATTGGCCTTTCACCCCTAACCACAGGTCATCCCCCAACTTTTCAACGTTGGTGGGTTCGGCCCTCCACGCGGTCTTACCCGCGCTTCAGCCTGCCCATGGCTAGATCACTCCGCTTCGGGTCTAGAGCATGCGACTAAAAACGCCCTATTCAGACTCGCTTTCGCTACGGCTCCCCCACACGGGTTAACCTCGCCACATGCCACTAACTCGCAGGCTCATTCTTCAAAAGGCACGCCGTCACCCCGCAAGGCTCCGACGGATTGTAGGCGAACGGTTTCAGGTACTATTTCACTCCCCTCCCGGGGTACTTTTCACCATTCCCTCACGGTACTCGTCCGCTATCGGTCACCAGGAAGTATTTAGGCTTACCAGGTGGTCCTGGCAGATTCACGGCAGATTTCAGGAGTCCGCCGCTACTCGGGAACACCCACAGAAGACCAGCAACTTTCACCTACCGGACTATCACCGTCTACGGTCAGCCATTCCAGACTGTTCGACTAGCCACTAGCTTTGTAACTTCTCCAACAGATGTCAGTCTGTTGAGCAGGGTCCCACAACCCCGACCACGCAACCCCTGACAGGTATCACACGCCGCCGGTTTAGCCTCAATCCGCTTTCGCTCGCCACTACTCACGGAATCACTATTTGTTTTCTCTTCCTACGGGTACTGAGATGTTTCACTTCCCCGCGTTCCCCCCACACACCCTATGTGTTCAGGTGCGGGTGACATCACATGACTGATGCCGGGTTTCCCCATTCGGACACCCTGGGATCACAGCTTGGTTGACAGCTCCCCCAGGCCTA
>NZ_JAPZBE010000001.1:0-1977500 GCF_027460285.1 Micromonospora sp. WMMC273 | reverse complement strand
AGAGAGAAAGTTACGCGCCCAGCGGAGTGATCGTCAAATCCGCTGGGCGCGTCCCGCGTCACACAGTCGACAGGCGGCTATCCGCGCAGCTCGACGCCCGCGAACGAGCGCTTGCCCCGGCGCAGTACGAGGTAGCGGCCGTGCAGCAGGTCGCCCGCCGACACGGTGGCGTCCACCTCGGAGATACGCGTGTTGTTGACGTACGCGCCGCCTTCGGCGATGACCCGCCGTGCCTCCTTCATGCTCGGCACGAGGCCCGACTCCTTGAGCAGGCCGGCCACGTCCGGCAGCTCGTCGAGGTGCACCAGGCCGGCCTCGGTCAGCGCGGCACGCAGCGTCTCCGGGGCCAGCTCGTCGAGCGAGCCGCGCCCGAACAGCGCCTGGCTCGCGGCGACCGCCTGCGCCATCTCCCGCTCGCCGTGCACCAGCGTGGTCAGCTCCTCGGCGAGCGCCCGCTGGGCCAGGCGCGCCTGCGGGCGCTCCGCTGTCGCCTTCTCCAGCTCCTCCAGCTCCTCACGGGAGCGGAAGCTGAAGTACCGCAGGTAGCGGCTGACGTCGCGGTCGTCGGCGTTGACCCAGAACTGGTAGAACGCGTACGGGCTGGTCATCTGCGGGTCGAGCCAGACCGTGCCGGTCTCGCTCTTGCCGAACTTGGTGCCGTCGGCCTTGGTCACCAGCGGCGTGGTGAACGCCTCCACCGGCCCGGCGCCGCGCCGCCGGATGTAGTCCACCCCGGCGGTGATGTTGCCCCACTGGTCGGAGCCGCCGTACTGGAGCCGGCAGCCGTGCCGGCGGTGCAGCTCGAAGTAGTCGTTCGCCTGGAGGAGCTGGTAGCTGAACTCGGTGTAGCTGATGCCCGTCTCCAGCCGCGCCTTGACCACCTCGCGGGCGAGCATCTTGTTCACCGGGAAGTGCTTGCCGACGTCCCGGAGGAACTCGACCACCGACATCTCGCCGGTCCAGTCCAGGTTGTTCACGAGTTGCGCCGCGTTCTCCCCGGTGTACGTGACGAACGGCGAGAGCTGCTCGCGGATGCGCTCCACCCAGCCGGCGATCACCTCGGGCGGGTTCAGCGTCCGTTCCGCGCTCTCCTTCGGGTCGCCGATCTGCCCGGTGGCGCCACCGACGAGCAGCAGCGGCCGGTGCCCCGCCTGCTGGAGCCGGCGGGCCATCACGACCTGCATCAGGTTGCCGATGTGCAGGCTCGGCGCGGTGGGGTCGAAGCCCACGTAGAAGGTGGTGCTCCCGCCGTCGAGCAGCTCGCGCAGTTCGTCGAGGCCGGTCGAGTCCTGGATCAGGCCCCGCCACAGCAGGTCGTCGGTCAGGGAGTCCCGCCCCTGCGGGAGGTTGCTGTCGGTCACGGTCACCGATTCTCCCCCATCACCGGGCCCGGCCCGTACCGGGTTTGCCGAGGTACGGCCGACTAGGCTGGCGGCGCCGTCGAAACGCGAGGAGGAACCGCGGTGGACATGCCGAACCTGACCGGTGGCTTCGTGGCCCTGCTGGGCCTGACGTTCGACGAGGTCAGCGGGGAACGGGTGGTGATCCGCTGGAAGGTGCGCCCGGAGCTGCACCAGCCGTACGGGATCCAGCACGGCGGCGTCTACTGCTCGGTGGTGGAGACGGCGGCCAGCATCGGCGGCGCGCTCTGGCTGGGCGACAAGGGCAACGTCGTCGGGGTGTCGAACCAGACCGACTTCCTGCGCGCGGTGCGCGACGGCGAGCTGACCGCCGTCGGCACGCCGGTGCACCGGGGCCGCAGTCAGCAGCTCTGGCTCGTGGAGATCACCGACGCCGACGGCCGGCTGGTGGCCCGCGGTCAGGTGCGGCTGCAGAACCTCACCGCCTCCTGACGCATTCGCCCGAAACCGGGCGCTGACGGCGATATCGTCGCCTCGGTGAGGACGTCCGCTCCCGGCCCGACGTGAGGAAGCTGTTCGCCGCCACGCTCGGCGTGCTGTCGGCCGTCGGCGGCTTCGTCGACATCGGTGACCTGGTGGCGGCCAGTCAGGCCGGCGCGCTGTTCGGCATGGCCCACACCTGGGTGCTGCTGGTCGGGGTGGTCGGCATCTGCGCGTACGCGGAAATGGCCGGCCGGATCGCGGCGGTGAGCGGACGGGCGGTTTTCGACCTGGTTCGGGAGCGGCTCGGGCCGCGGGTGGCGCTGCTGAACCTGGTCGCGTCGTGGCTGGTCACTGTGGTCACGCTCGCCGCGGAGCTGGGCGGGGTGGCGCTGGCGCTGCAACTGGCGACCCGGCTGAGTCACCTGTTCTGGGTGCCGCTCGCAGCGCTGGCGGTCTGGCTGGTGCTGTGGCGGTTGCGGTTCGAGCTGATGGAACGGATCTTCGGCCTGGCCGGGCTGGCGCTGCTGGTGTTCGCTGTCGCGCTGGTGGCGCTGCCGACCGACTGGCCGGCACTCGGGGAGGGCGTGTGGCAGGTCAGCGCGTCCGGGCACGGCTGGCCGCTGTACTGGTTCGTGGCGGTGGCGCTGTTCGCCTCGACTGTGAGCCCGTACGAGGTGTTCTTCTTCTCCTCCGGCGGCGTGGAGGAGCGGTGGGGCGCGGCGGACCTGGCGCGGGCCCGCTCGAACGTGCTGATCGGTTTCCCGGTGGGTGGGTTCCTGGCGTTGTCGCTGGTCGCCGTGGCGACGGTGGCCTACCACCCGTCCGAGGCGTCGCTGAGCACGCTCGACCAGGTGGCGCGGCCGGTGGCGACGGCGCTCGGCGGCGCCGGCCTGGCCGCCACGGTGCTGGCGTTCTTCGCGGTGACGTTCGGGGCGGCGCTGGAGACGGGACTGTCGGCGGCGTACGCGGCGGCGCAGTACTTCGGATGGCAGTGGGGCAAGCGGGTCCGCCCGCGGGAGGCGGCCCGGTTCCACAGCGTGCTGCTCGTCGGTCTGCTGCTCGGTGTGGTGATGCTGATGACGACTGTGGACCCGGTGCGGCTGACCGAGTACATGCTGGTGCTGAGCGCTGTGGTGCTGCCGCTGACGTACCTGCCGATCCTGGTGGTCGCCAACGACCGCGGGTACCTCGGCGACCGGGTCAACGGGCGGTGGATGAACCTGCTCGGCGCGGTGTTCCTGCTGCTCATCGTCGCCGCTTCGGTGGCGGCGATCCCGCTGGCGATCATGACGGGGATGGGGCCATGAGGGTTCAGCTCGCCAAGCGGCTGCTCGACCGGCAGATCGTCGACGTTGACGGGCGGCTGGTCGGGCGCGTCGACGACATCGCGTTCGCCGTCGACGACGAGGGCTACCCGTACGTGGACTGCCTGCTCACCGGGCAGGGCGCGCTCGGGGAGCGGATCGGCGGGCGGGTCGGGCGGCTGCTGGTGGCGGTGGCGGACCGGTTCACCGACGACCCGCCGGTGCCGCCGTTGCGCGTACCGCTGTCGCAGGTCGCCCGGGTGGACAGCGCGGTGCGGCTGCGCTGCCCGGCGGCGGACCTGCCGCCGTCACCGGTGGAGGCGTGGCTGCGCCGGCACCTGATCGAACGCATTCCGGGGTCCGGCCGTGCGAGCGGGTGAGCTGCTCGGCCGCACCGCGTACGACCTGCACGGGCGGCGGCTGGGCCGGGTGGTGGACGTGGTGGTGCGCGGCGGGTGGCCGCCGGACCGGCTGCGGATCACCGACGTGATCGTCGCCGGGCACTGGTGGACCCGGGTGATCAGCCGGCTGATCGGGCCGGAGCTGCACCCGTCCGGGCCGTGGCTGCTGCGGGTGATCGCCCGGCTGGTCGGGCGGAGCACCCGTCAGCTGCCCGCCGACGCGGTACAGCTGCTCCCGCCGGTGCCCGGTTTCCCGTTCGGCCCGCCGGCCGGAGACCGCTGAACCGGGTCGCGGACGCCGGGCCCCGGAAGCCGGGCGGCGGCGCGCCAGGCGTTCCGGACACCGGTGAGGCGACCGCCCGGCGCCGGTCAGCGGCGGGCGTCGTCGAGTTCGGGGGCGTCGGCCGGGTCGGCCGCGTCGTCGTCCGGACTGCCGGTCGCCGCGTCGTCGTCCGCCGACTGCTCGCCGCGGCGGTGACGGCGCACGTGCACCTCGGTGATGGCCCGCTGGTCGACGTCGGCCACCGCCAGCTCCCAGCCGTCCACGGTCACCTGCTCCCCCGCCACCGTCGGGATGTGCCCGAGGCAGATCAGCACCAGCCCGGCGACTGTGGTGTAGTCGCCGGCGGGCCGGTTCGGCAGCTCCACGCCGAGGTCGGTCAGGTCGTGCACCGGGAACGTGCCGGGCAGCACCAGCGTGCCGTCGGCCTCGGTGCGTACGGCGCGCAGGTCCCGGTCGGTCTCGTCGTAGATCTCGCCGACGATCTCCTCCAGGATGTCCTCCAGCGTCACGATCCCGTCGACCGCGCCGCGCTCGTCGACCACGAGCGCGATGTGCTGGCGTTCGGCCTTGAACTGGCGCAGCGCGTCGACCACCGGCAGGGAGTCGGGCAGCAGCATCGGCGGTCGGGCGATCTCGTCGACCGGCCGGTCGTCCGAGACGCCGACCAGGTCCCGCAGGTGGATCACGCCCACCGCCTCGTCCAGGCCGCCGTGGCGCACCACCGGCGCCCGGGAGTGGCCGGTCGCCGCGAGGACGAGCCGGGCGGCCTCCGCCGTGGTGCCGCTGTCGAGCGTGAAGACCTGCAACCGGGGTACGAGCACCGCCCGCAACTGCCGGTCGGCGATCTCCACCGCGCCGGCGATGATCGTGCGCTGTTCCTTGGTGAAGCCGTGGTTGCCGGCCACGATGTCGCGCAGTTCGTCCGGGCCGATCTCGTCCGGCTCGGCCTTCGGGTCCAGACCGAACAGGCGTACCACCAGGTCGGTGGTGGCGCCCAGCAGCCAGACGGCGGGCCGGGTGATGCTGGACAGCACGTCCAGCGGGCGGGCCACCAGCAGCGCCCACCGCTCGGCCGACTGCATGGCGATCCGCTTCGGTGCCAGCTCACCGAAGACGAGCGTGACGAACGTGAGTACCAGCGTGACAGCGACGATGGCGACGGTCTCGGCGGCGTTGCCGAAGACGCCCAGCAGCGGGACGAGCGGCCGGGCCAGGGACACCGCGGCGGCGGCGGAGGCCAGGAACCCGGCGAGCGTGATACCGATCTGGATCGTGGCCAGGAACCGGTTCGGGTCCTTCGCGAGACGGGCGAGGGTCCGTCCGCCGCGGCTGCTGCGCTCCAGCCGCTGCACCTGGCTGTCGCGCAGGGACACCAGGGCCATCTCGCTGCCGGCGAACACCGCGTTGAGGATCACCAGCACACCGACCAGGGCAAGCTGGCTCCAGTAGCTCTGCACGACCGGTTATCTCCCTCGGCCCGATCCGGGTCGGCCGATGGCCGACTCGCCGGCCGGTAGATCCGGTCGGCGTGGCCCTCTGTTGCCCCGCGGGCCCGCGCCTGAATCCTGTGCGATCACTGAGCGCCGGACGGCGGGTGTCCGGTTCACCCGTGCGTGGCGGGGACCGGCAGGTCGAGCACGTACGCGCCGCCCTCCGGGCGGAACCCGAGCCGGTGGTAGTAGGGGGCGATCATGCCGGGCGGGCTGACCACCCGGCGGAAGCCCCGGTCGGTGAACAGCCGGCTGCGCCGGTAGACGAACTCCCCCGGCGTGAAGTCGCGGAACGGCGGGGTCACGTAGTCCAGGTCGACCTGGGCCACCCCGCCCGGTTCGGCGTGCGAGAGCATCACGCCCACCACCTCGTCGGCGCGTACCACAAGGAACGCCGAGCGGTCGGCGGCGGCCGGGTCCCAGTGGAAGCCGGGGTTGAACCGGGCGATGTCGGCGGCGTGCACCCGCAGCGTGTGCGCCAGGAAGGCGTCGCCGGTGCCGACCTCGACCACCTGGTAGGTCTGCTCGTCGTGCCGGGTGGCCAGCAACTTGCGCAGGTACCAGACGTTGATCACGGCGAGCACCACGTTCAGCCCGACCATCGGCCAGACCTGCACCGCGGTGTTGTAGCCGATCAGGATGAGGCAGCCGACCAGGTTGAGCGCGCGCAGCCGCAGGATCCGGGTCTGCAGCAGGGACCAGACCAGCAGCGCGGAGCCGGCCCAGCCGACGAGTTCCAGCCAGTTCACCCGGGGAGACTAGCGGTCTGCCTGGTCAGGCCCCTCGGCGGGCAGCTCCAGCACGTACTCCTCGACCTCGGTGCCGCGCGACGGGGCGTACCCCGAGTCCTCGCCGACCACGACGAAGCCGCACTTGCGCAGCACCGCGAGCGAGGCGGCGTTGTCCTTCGCGGCGCGGGCGTGCAGCGGCCGGTGCGGCACCTCGCGCAGCAGCGCGCGCAGCGCGGCGGTGGCGTGGCCCCGCCCCCAGTGGGCCGCGTCGATCCAGTAGCTGACCTCGGTCTGCTCGCCGACCGGGAAAGCGGCGACCCGCCCGACCAGCCGGCCGTCGACGGTGACGGCGCGGTTGACGATCCGCTCGTCGGCGCGGATGCGCGCCCAGTGTGCATCGAACGCGACCCGGTCGGACGGGTCCTTCGGGCCGAACGCGGCCATCCAGTTCGCCTGCGGGTCCTGCTCGTGGGCGAAGAAGGCGGGCAGGTCGTCGTCGCGCACCGGGCGGAGCAGCACCTCGTTGGTCACGGCCGGAACGATACGGGCACCCACCGACACTCTCGGGACCTCCGGCCCGGTGTGTGTCCCGTCCGGCCCTGCCGCGCCGCCGGGCGGCCCGGTTACCAAGGAGGTGGAACGACGCAGTCGAGGAGGCCGGACCATGTCGAAGTACGTCTACGACTTCATCGAGGGTGACCGCAGCCGGGCCGACCTGCTCGGCGGCAAGGGCGCGAACCTCGCCGAGATGACCCGGCTCGGGTTGCCGGTGCCGCCCGGGTTCACCGTCACCACCGACGCGTGCCGGGCGTACCTGGCCACCGGCGCGCCGCCGGACGGCCTGTACGAGGAGATCAACGCGCACCTGCGGGAGGTGGAGGCGCGGCTGGACCGGTGGCTGGGCGACCCGGGTGACCCGCTGCTGCTGGCGGTGCGTTCCGGCGGGCGGTACTCGATGCCGGGGATGATGGAGACGATCCTCGACATCGGGCTCAACGACACCACCGTCGCCGGGCTGGCCGCCCGCACCGGTGACGAGCGGTTCGCCTGGGACTCGTACCGGCGGCTGATCCAGATGTTCGGCCGGACCGTGCACGGCATCCCGGCCGACGAGTTCGAGCACGAGCTGGCCGCCCTGCGCGCCACCGCCGGGCCGGACGGGCCGGGCGCCGGGCAGCTGCGCGACCTGGTCGAGACGTACAAGAAGATCTTCGTCCGGCACGTCGGGCACGACTTCCCGCAGGCCCCGCACGAGCAGCTGTTCCTGGCCGTGCGCGCGGTGTTCGAGTCCTGGCACTCGGAGCGGGCCCGGATCTACCGGCGGCAGGAGCGCATCCCGGACGACCTGGGCACCGCCGTCAACGTGATGGCGATGGTGTTCGGCAACCTCGGCCCGGACTCCGGCACCGGTGTGGCGTTCACCCGCGACCCGGCCACCGGCGCTCCCGGCGTGTACGGCGACTACCTGACCGACGCGCAGGGCGAGGACGTGGTGGCGGGCATCCGCAACACGGTGCCGCTGACCGAGCTGGAGCGGCTGGACCCGGTCAGCTTCCACCGGCTGCGGGAGATCATGGCGACGCTGGAGCGGCACTACCGCGACCTGTGCGACGTCGAGTTCACCATCGAACGCGGCCGGCTGTGGATGCTCCAGACGCGGGTCGGCAAGCGCACCGCGGCGGCGGCGTTCGTGATCGCCGCGCAGCTGGCCGAGGAAGGCCTGATCACTGCGGACGAGGCGCTCACCCGGGTCACCGGGGCGCAGCTCGCCCAGCTGATGTTCCCGGCCTTCGACACGGCCGGCGCGCCCGAGCCGCTCGCGGTCGGCGTCGGCGCCTCGCCCGGCGCCGCGGTCGGGCGGGTCGTGTTCGACTCGGCCGCCGCGGCGGCGGCCGACGGGCCGGTGATCCTGGTCCGCCCGGAGACCAACCCGGACGACCTGCCCGGCATGATCGCCGCGACCGGGGTGCTCACCTCGCGCGGCGGGAAGACCTCGCACGCCGCGGTGGTGGCCCGGGGCATGGGCCGGACCTGCGTGTGCGGCGCCGAGGCGCTGGGCATCGACGTCGAGCGCGGCGAGTTCACGGTGGGCGACCGGGTGGTGCGGGCCGGCGACGTGATCTCGATCGACGGCACCAGCGGGCGGATCTGGCTCGGCGAGGTGCCGGTGCAGCCGTCCCCGGTGGCCCGGTACCTGACCGGTGAGCTGCGGCCGGAGGCGGACCCGCTGGTCACCGCCGTGCACCGGCTGCTCGGGCACGCCGACGCGGTGCGCACGCTCGGCGTCCGCGCCAACGCCGACACGCCGGACGACGCCCGCCGGGCCCGTGAGCTCGGCGCCGCCGGGATCGGGCTGTGCCGCACCGAGCACATGTTCCTCGGCGAGCGCCGGGAACTGGTCGAGCGGCTGATCCTGGCCGACGGCCCGGCCGAGGTCGGCGCGGCGCTGGACGAGCTGCTGCCGTTGCAGCGGGCCGACTTCCTCGGGCTGCTCACCGCGATGGACGGGCTGCCGGTCACCGTCCGGCTGCTCGACCCGCCGCTGCACGAGTTCCTGCCTCCGCTCGCCGAGCTGACCGCCCGGGTGGCGGGCGCACAGGCGCGCGGCGAGGAACCGGGCCACGACGGCGTGCTGCTGGCGGCGGTGCGCCGGATGCACGAGACGAACCCGATGCTGGGGCTGCGCGGCGTACGGCTCGGACTGGTGGTGCCGGGCCTGTTCGCGATGCAGGTGCGGGCGCTGGCCGAGGCGGCCGCACAGCGGGTCCGGGCCGGCGCTGACCCGCGCCCGGAGATCATGGTGCCGCTCGTCGGCGACGTGCGGGAACTCGCCGCGGTGGCGGACGAGGCTCGGCGAGTGCTGGCCGAGGTGCCTGATGCACCGGACATCCCGGTCGGCACCATGATCGAGACGCCCCGGGCGGCGCTGACCGCCGGGGACATCGCCGCCGAGGCGCACTTCTTCTCCTTCGGCACCAACGACCTGACGCAGATGACCTGGGCGTTCTCCCGGGACGACGTGGAGGGGGCGTTCTTCTCCACGTACCTGGAACGGGGGATCTTCCCGGTGTCGCCGTTCGAGAGCATCGACGCCACGGGCGTGGGCCGGCTGGTCCGCCTCGCCGTCGCCGAGGGGCGGGCGGCCCGGCCGGACCTGACCGTCGGCGTCTGCGGTGAGCACGGCGGCGACCCGGAGTCGATCGGGTTCTTCGCCGACGCCGGGCTCGACTACGTCTCCTGCTCGCCGTACCGGGTGCCGGTGGCGCGGCTGGCCGCCGGCCGGGCCGCCGTCGAGGCCCGCACCGAGAAGTCCGACTCCCGCTAGGAGGGCAGCACCATGACCGCCATCTTCAACCCGACCGGACCGGCTGTCACGCCGCTCCCCCGGCCCGCGCCGCCGCCGGCCGCGACGCCCGCCCCCACCCCGGCCGCGACGCCGGCCGGGCCGGTCGGCCCGGTGCTGGAACTGCCCGGGGACACCGCGCTGGTTCCGGTGAACCACGACGGCCGCCCGGTCGGCGTGTTCGTCGCGGCCGGCGGCCGGGTCCGCTACCGCCGCGTGGTCGAACCCGACCAGCTCGTCGCGGCCGCCACCGGCGCGTTCGCGGTCGCGGCGCTCACCGCCGCCGTGGCGGTGTGGTCGCGGCGCCGCCCGCCGTCGGTCGGCACCGTCACGATGGGGCCGGGCGGATGGGTCAGCCTGCGCGGCGTGCCGGCGCCCCGGCTGCGCCCGGACCACAGGCCCTGGTGGGCGCGCCTGCTGCGGGCCCGCCGCCTGGTCGTCGACCGCTGAGCACCCCAGGGGTACGGCCGCCGGTACGTCACCGGCGGCCGTACCGCCGTTCCGGCCTCGGACGGGCCGTTGGTCCCGGGTCATCGCGGTCCTGCGCCCCTGCCCGGCAGCGCCCGGACGGACGACGCTGAGGGTGAGAACGAGACCGAGGGAGGCCCCCGATGCGCGCCAGTGTCGTCACCGCGTTCGACCGTCCGATGGAGATCACCGAGCGTCCCGTGCCGGAGGTCGGCCCGGGCGAGATCCTGGTCCGCGTCGAAGCCAGCGGACTCTGCCACACCGACATCCACGCCGCCCGCGGCGAGTGGCCGGTGAAGCCTGCCCCGCCGTTCGTCCCCGGTCACGAGGGCGTCGGCCTGGTCGAGCGGGTCGGCCCCGGCGTCACCGAGCACGCCGTCGGCGACCGGGTCGCGCTGCCCTGGCTGGGCTGGGCCTGCGGCACCTGCGCGTACTGCGTGACCGGCTGGGAGACGCTGTGCGAGTCGCAGCGCAACACCGGCTACAGCATCGACGGCGCGCACGCCGAGTACGCGGTCGCCTCGGCCCGCTACGCGGTACGCGTGCCGGACGGCGTGGACCCGTTCGAGGCCGCGCCGCTGACCTGCGCGGGCGTCACCACGTACAAGGCCGTCAAGGTCGCCGGGGTGCGGCCGGGCGAGCGGGTGGCGATCTTCGGCATCGGCGGCCTGGGTCACCTCGCCCAGCAGTACGCGCAGATCTTCGGCGCCGAGACGGTGGCGGTCGACGTGACCGCCGAGAAGCTGGAACTGGCCACCTCGCTGGGCGCCGCGCACACCGTCGACGCCGCCACCACCGACCCGGTCGAGCGGATCACCGCGCTGGGCGGCGTGGACGTGGCGATCGTGCTGGCCGCGAGCCCTCGGGTGATCGAGCAGGCCCACCGTTCGCTGCGGCGCGGCGGCCGGCTGGTGCTGGTGTCGCTGCCGGCCGACAACGCGATCACCCTGCCCGTCTTCGAGACGGTACTCAAGGGCATCACGGTGCTCGGCTCGATCGTCGGCACCCGCGCCGACCTGGCCGAGGTGTTCGCGCTGCACGCCGCAGGCCGCACCCGGGTCGTCTACGAGACCCGCAAGCTGGACGACATCAACGACGCGGTGGACGACGTCCTCGCCGGCCGGGTCGCCGCCCGGCTCGTGCTCCAACCCTGACCCCCGCCCCGGTCCCCGCACCCGCGGGGACCGGGGCACCGCCGACGCCCGGAGAGGGACCGACATGACCGCCACCGAACCCCTGGCCCCCTGGCGCGGATTCCACGCCGGAGCGTGGCAGGAGACGATCGACGTGGCCGACTTCGTCCGCCACAACCACGAGCCGTACACCGGGGACGCGTCGTTCCTCGCCGGGCCGACGCCGCGCACGCTCGCCGTGTGGGACCGGCTGCGGGAGATGTTCGGCGAGGAGCGGCGGCGCGGCGTGTACGACGTCGACGCGGCCACCCCGTCGACGATCACCTCGCACGCACCCGGGTACATCGACCGGGAGCGGGAGCTGATCGTCGGGTTGCAGACCGACGCGCCGCTGCGGCGGGCGATCATGCCGGCCGGCGGGCTGCGGATGGTGGAGACGGCGCTGCGCGCGTACGGCCGCGAACCGGACCCGCGCGTGCACGAGATCTTCACCCGGTACCGCCGCACCCACAACGACGCGGTCTTCGACGCGTACCCGGAGAGCGTGCTGGCGGCGCGGCGGTCGCACGTCATCACCGGACTACCCGACGCGTACGGGCGCGGGCGGATCATCGGCGACTACCGCCGGGTGGCGTTGTACGGCGTGGACCGGCTGGTCGAGGAGCGCCGCGCACTCAAGGCGGCGCTGGACGAGCGGCGCAGCACCGACGACGTGATCCGCGACCGGGAGGAACTGGCCGAGCAGATCCGCGCGCTCGGTGAGCTGCGGGAGATGGCCGCCTCGTACGGCTTCGACATCTCCCGCCCGGCCGCCACCGGCGCGCAGGCGATCCAGTGGCTCTACTTCGCCTACCTGGCGGCCACGAAGGAGCAGAACGGCGCCGCGATGTCGCTCGGGCGCACCGCCGGGTTCGTCGACGCGTACCTGCGGCGGGACATCGCCGAGGGGCGGCTGGACGAGAGCGGCGCGCAGGAGCTGATCGACGACTTCGTGATCAAGCTGCGGATCATCCGCTTCCTGCGCACCCCCGAGTACGACCAGCTGTTCTCCGGCGACCCGACCTGGGTCACCGAGTCGCTCGGCGGGATGGGGGCGGACGGCCGGCCGCTGGTCACCCGCACCGCGTTCCGCTACCTCCAGACGCTCTACAACCTCGGCCCGGCGCCGGAGCCGAACCTGACGGTACTCTGGTCGCCACGGCTGCCGGAGGGGTTCAAGCGGTTCTGCGCCCAGGTGTCGCTGGACACCAGCGCCATCCAGTACGAGAACGACGAGCTGATCCGCCCGGCGTACGACGACGACACCGCTATCGCCTGCTGCGTGTCGGCCATGCGGGTCGGCCGGGACATGCAGTTCTTCGGCGCCCGGGCGAACCTGGCGAAGGCGCTGCTGTACGCGATCAACGGCGGCCGGGACGAGCTGACCGGCACGCAGGTGGCCCCGCCGGCCGCGCCTGTGGGCGGCGAGACGCTCGACTACGACGAGGTGCTGGCCGCGTACGACCGGACGCTGGACTGGCTCGCGGAGACGTACGTGGACGCGCTGAACGTGATCCACCACCAGCACGACAGGTACGCCTACGAGCGGCTGGAGATGGCGCTGCACGACCACCCGGTGCGCCGGTTCATGGCCACCGGCATCGCCGGCCTGTCGGTCGCCGTGGACAGCCTGTCGGCCATCCGGTACGGCCGGGTGAAGGTGCTGCGCGACGACACCGGCCTGGCCGTCGACTACGCGGTCGAGGGCGAGTTCCCGACGTACGGCAACGACGACGACCGAGCCGACGAGATCGCGGTGTGGCTGGTCGAGACGTTCGCGGAGAAGCTGCGCCGGCAGCGCACCTACCGCGACGCGGAGCTGACCATGTCGGTGCTCACCATCACCTCGAACGTGGTGTACGGCAAGCACACCGGCAACACGCCGGACGGCCGGCGCGCCGGTGAGCCGTTCGCGCCCGGGGCGAACCCGATGAACGGGCGCGACACGCACGGCCTGGTCGCCTCGGCGCTGTCGGTGGCGAAGCTGCCGTACGACGCGGCACGCGACGGCATCTCGCTGACCGGCACCGTGACGCCGGACGGCCTGGGCCACACCCGCGACGAGCGGATCGCGAACCTGGCCGGGGTGCTCGACGGCTACGCCGACGCCGGCGGGTTCCACCTCAACGTCAACGTGCTGGACCGGGCCACGCTGCTGGACGCGATGGCGCACCCGGAGCGGTACCCGCAGCTCACCGTCCGGGTCTCCGGGTACGCGGTGAACTTCGTCCGGCTCACGCCGGAGCAGCAGCGCGACGTGGTGTCGCGGACCTTCCACGGGTCGCTGTGAACGGCCGCCCGCCGGCGCCGCCGCAGGTCACTGCGGCGGCGCCGGGTGCCGTCACCGGCGCCGTGCACTCGTGGGACACCTCGGTCGGGGTGGACGGGCCGGGCACCCGGTTCGTGGTCTTCCTGGCCGGCTGCCCGCTGCGCTGCCGCTACTGCCACAGCCCGGACACCTGGTACGGCCGCAGCGGCCGCCGCCGCAGCGTGGAGGAGATGATCGCGCTCGCCGGCCGGTACCGCCGGTTCATCCAGGTGGCGGGCGGCGGCGTCACGGTGAGCGGCGGGGAGCCGCTGCTGCAACCGGCGTTCACCCGGGAACTGCTGCGCCGCTGCCACGACGACCTCGGCCTGCACACCGCGCTGGACACGTCCGGCTTCCTCGGCGTCCGCGCCGACGACGCGTTGCTGGACGCCACCGACCTGGTGCTGCTCGACGTCAAGGCGGGTAACCCGCAGACGTACCGCCGGGTCACCGGCACCGGCCGGCTCGCGCCGACGCTGCGCTTCGCGCAACGGCTGGCCGACCGGGGTACGCCGATCTGGATCCGGTACGTGCTGGTGCCCGGCCTGACCGACGCGGCCGACGAGGTGGAGCGGGTGGCCGACGTGGCCGCCGGGCTGGCCACGGTGCAGCGCGTCGAGGTGCTGCCGTTCCACCGGCTCGGCGCGCACAAGTACGCCGAACTGGGCCTGACCTTCCCGCTGGCGGACACCGAGCCGCCGGATGCCGACCTGCTGGCCCGGGTACGCGGCCAGTTCGCCGCCCGGGGCCTCACCGTCACCTGACCGGCCCGCCATGACACCACTAGGATCGGGGCATGTCTCGTCTGCGCCCGATCGCCCGTGTCCGCCCGCTGGCCGCGACCGGCGCGCAGGCCACCGGGGCGCGGGCCGTCGGGGCGCAGGCCACCGGCGCCGGTGCGACGGGCGCGCGGGCGCTCGGCGCGAGCGCGATCGGCGCGCTGGCCTTCGGCGCGTTCGCGCTCGGCGCCGTGGCGGTGGGTTCGCTCGTGGTCGGCCGGCTCGCCGTGCGCCGCGCGGTGATCCGCGAGCTGCGCATCGGCCGGCTCGAGGTGGACGAGCTGGTCGTCCGCGACCGCTGAGCCCTAGCTGGCCGCGGCCGTCGGGTAGCCGTACAGGTCGAGCAGCCGGACCCGGGACGCCTGGAGCCGGTCCACCACCACGCTCATGAACCGGGTGGTGAGCTGACGGCCGAGCGTGTCGTCGGACTCCATCAGCCGGCGTACCCCGTCGGCGTCGAGTTCCACAGCGGTGCTGCGCTGGGTGGCGACCGCGCCGAACTGCCAGCGGTACGGCGGGAACAGCCAGGACCAGCCGAGCACCCCGCCCGGCCCGATCGTCTCGATGCCCACGTCGCCGCGGCCCGGCACCGGGAAGTCCAGCGCCACCTGGCCGCCGCGGACCAGCCAGAACCGGTCGGCCGGCTGGCCGGCGCGGAACAGCCGGTGCCCGGGATGCCAGACCACCGGACGGGCGTACCCGGTGAGCCGGGGCAGCCACTCGTCGGGCAGCCCGGCCAGGAAGGGGTGGACGCGGAGCATCTCCAGCGGGGTCATCGCGCCTCCAGGGTCGACAGGAGGGGAGCACTGGCTTCCATTCCACCCCGCCACCGCCCCGGCCGGTAGGGGCCGATGGTCCCGGCCGTGCCGGGCGGATCGACTCTGCCCAGGTGGGAGCCGTCGGCGCAGGCTGAGGGGGAACCGAAGGAGGACGTGATGACCGACAGAACCGGTGCCCCCGTCGTGGTGGGCGTGGACGGCTCCCCGTCCGCGCTGGACGCGGTACGGCTGGCCGCACGCGAGGCGGTGCTGCGGCACCGGCCGCTGCGGGTGGTGAACGCCTTCCTGTGGCCGCTGGTCGGCACGCCGCTGGGCATGGTCGCCCCGGTGCTGCCCGACATCGAGCTGCGCCAGGAGGCCGAGAAGCTGGTCGAGGAGGCGGTGGACGAGGCCCGCAAGGTCGACGCGGAGCTGGCGGTGACCGGCGCTGTCGTCGACGGCGGGCCGGTGGCGGTCCTGCTGCGGGAGAGCCGCGACGCCGCGCTGCTCGTGCTGGGCCACCGGGGACTGGGCGGCTTCGCCGAACTGCTCGTCGGCTCCGCCGCGGTGCAGCTCTCCGCCCGCGCGGACTGCCCGGTGCTCGTGGCCCGGGGTGAGGCCCGCGCCGACGGCCCGGTGGTGGTCGGCGTGGACGGCTCGGCGCTGTCGGACGCGGCGGTCGGGTTCGCGTTCGCCGAGGCCGCGGCGCGCGGCGCCGAACTGGTCGTGGTGCACACCTGGCTGTACCCGCAGCCGGTGACCTACCGGGAGGCGTTCGGCGACGTCGTGCCGCTGGCGTACGACCCGCAGGAGCTGCGCGCCGACGAGCAGCGGGTGCTGGCCGAGGCGATCGCCGGCTGGGCCGAGCGCTACCCGGAGGTCACGGTACGGCCGAAGCTGGTCGCCGCCGCCACCCCGTCCCGGGTGCTCGTCGAGGAGTCCGTCGGCGCGCAGCTGACGGTGGTCGGCGCACACGGGCGCGGTAGCCTCGGTGCGCTGCTGCTCGGCTCGGTCAGCCACGCCGTGCTGCACCACTGCCACAGCCCGCTCGCCGTCGTCCGGCACCGGGGCGACCGGACCCACTGAGCCGGTTCCCCGGCCCGGGCGGGGCCGGTACCGCCACAATGGCCTGAGCCGACCGGAGGGAAAGCACCAGATGAACCGACCCGTCGTGGCGGGAGTGGACGGATCGCCGTCCAGCCTGGCCGCCGCCGACCTGGCCGCCGCGACCGCCGTCGCCCGTTCCCGGCCGCTGCTGCTCGTGCACGGCTACCTGCACCCGATGGGCTACGGCGTGCCGCTCAACCCGTACGACCTGGGGGTGCCGGCTCCCACCGCGGAGTCGGAGAAGATGCTGGAGTCGGTCGCCGCCGACCTGGCCGAGCGGCACCCGGGCCTGCGGGTGCAGGTGCGCCAGGTCGCCGGCGGCCCCGGCGCCACGATGGTCGAGGAGTCCCGCCGCGCCGAGCTGGTCGTGGTGGGCAGCCGGGGCGTGGGCGGTTTCGCCAGCCTGCTGCTCGGCTCGGTCAGCGGGCAGCTCGCGCAGCACGGGCACTGCCCGGTGCTGATCGTCCGCCCGGAGGAGCAGCCGATCCCGGTGGACGGTCCGGTGCTGGTCGGCGTGGACGGTTCCGACTCGGCCGCGTACGCGATCGAGCTGGCCGCGGACGAGGCCGACCGGCGCGACGCGGAGCTGGTGCTGATGCACGTGCGGTCGCCGGAACGCGGCGCGGTGGCGCCGGAGGTCGCGGCGGAGGCGTCCACCGCCGAGCGGGCCGAGGCGGCGGGGCTGCTGGTGGAGGCCGCGGACCGGGTCCGGGCCGCGCACCCGGGCCTGCGCGTGACGGAGCGGGCTGTGACCGCCGCCTCGCCGGAGACCGCGCTCGTGGAGGCCAGCGGCGAGGCGTCGCTCGTGGTGGTCGGCTCCCGGGGCCGGGGCGGCTTCGCCGGGCTGCTGCTCGGCTCGGTCAGCCAGGCGCTGGTGCAGCACTCCCACTGCCCGGTGCTCGTCGCCCACCGGCCCGAGCCGGCCGACGACTGACGCGCCACGCGGCCGGCAGGGTCCGGCCCGGTCCGCCGATCCGCCCGGCGTCAGGACGGGTCGCGGCCGGCGAGCAGGTCGGCGAAGTCGGTGGTGAGCGCGAACGGGTCGGCCGGGCCGGTCGCGGGCGGGCGGCGGTCCACCTGCTCGGCCAGCTCGGTTCCGGCCCGGCGGATCCGGGACCGCAGCGCGCTGTCGCCGTCGTCGCCGGCCCAGTCCTCCGGCGCGGCGAACACCGCCGTGGGCAGTGTTGCGGCCCGCAGGTACGTGAACATGGGCCGGACCGCGTGCTCCAGCGCCAGCGAGTGCCGGGCGGTGCCGCCGGTCGCCCCGAGCAGCACCGGCTTGCCGGCCAGCGCGTCCCGGTCGACCACGTCGAAGAACGACTTGAACAGCCCGTTGTAGGACGCGTTGAAGATCGGCGTCACCGCGATCAGCCCGTCGGCAGCGGCCACCTCGTCGAGCGTCCGCCGCAGCGCGGCCGGCGCGAAGCCGGTGAGCAGGTGGTTCACCACGTCGTGGGCGTGTTCGCGCAGCTCGACCACGCGCAGCTCCACAGTGGCGCCGCAGCCGGCCAGCTCGTCGCGGGCGGCCGCGGCGAGCTGGTCGGCGAGCAGGCGGGTCGACGACGGCTGGCCGAGACCGGCCGAGACGACAGCGAGGGTACGGCCGGTCATCGCTGCTCCCCGGCCGGGGCGGCGTCGCGGGCGGCGAGCAGGCTCGCGTGGGTGGGCGCCTCCGGCACGTGTGCCGGACGCAGCGAGTCGAACTCCTTGCGCAGCACCGGGACCACCTCCTCGCCCAGCAGGTCGAGCTGCTCCAGCACCGTCTTCAGCGGCAGTCCGGCGTGGTCGATCAGGAACAGCTGCCGCTGGTAGTCGCCGACGTACTCGCGGAAGCCCAGCGTGCGGTCGATGACCTGCTGCGGGCTGCCGACTGTGAGCGGCGTCTCCCGGGTGAACTCCTCGAGCGACGGGCCGTGCCCGTAGACCGGGGCGTTGTCGAAGTAGGGGCGGAACTCGCGTACCGCGTCCTGGGAGTTGCGGCGCATGAAGACCTGCCCGCCGAGGCCGACGATGGCCTGGTCCGGCGAGCCGTGGCCGTAGTGCGCGAACCGTTCCCGGTAGAGGCCGACCATCCGCTGGGTGTGCTCCTTGGGCCAGAAGATGTGGTTGGCGAAGAAGCCGTCGCCGTAGTACGCGGCCTGCTCGGCGATCTCCGGGCTGCGGATCGAGCCGTGCCAGACGAACGGCGGTACGCCGTCGAGCGGGCGCGGGGTCGAGGTGAACGACTGCAGCGGCGTACGGAACCGGCCCTTCCAGTCGACCACGTCCTCGCGCCACAGCCGGTGCAGCAGGTCGTAGTTCTCGATGGCCAGCGGGATGCCGTTGCGGATGTCCTGCCCGAACCACGGGTAGACCGGCCCGGTGTTGCCGCGGCCCATCATCAGGTCCACCCGGCCGTCGGCCAGGTGCTGGAGCATCGCGTAGTCCTCGGCGATCTTCACCGGGTCGTTCGTGGTGATCAGCGTGGTCGATGTCGACAGCAGCAGCCGTTCGGTACGCGCGGCGATCCAGCCGAGCATGGTGGTCGGCGACGACGGCACGAACGGCGGGTTGTGGTGCTCGCCGGTGGCGAAGACGTCGAGGCCGACCTCTTCGGCCTTGAGCGCGATGGCGGTCATGGCCTTGATCCGCTCACGCTCGGACGGCAGTCGCCCGTTCGTGGGGTCGACGGTGACGTCACCGACGGTGAAGACTCCGAACTGCATGACCAGCTCCTCGCGTGGGGTCCGGACCGGTCGGCCCGGGATCGCTCCTCACAACATATTTGACGAGTCAACTATTCCGGTGGCCGCCCGCCCCGGCGTGGCCCGAATCACGCGCCACCCGCCGACTACCCTTGCCGCGATGACGTACCCCTGGCTCTCCGCGCCCGCCGCGCAGGTCGCGCAGACCGCGCGGACGCTGCTCGGCTGGACCGTGTCGGCCGGCGGCGTCACCGTCCGGCTCACCGAGGTCGAGGCGTACGCGGGCACCGGCGAGGACCCGGCGTCGCACGCCCACCGCGGGCCGACGCCGCGCAACAAGGTCATGTTCGGGCCCGCCGGGCACGTCTACGTGTACTTCGTGTTCGGCATGCACTGGTGCGCGAACATCGTCTGCGGTCGCGACGGCGAGGCGGCGGCGGTGCTGCTGCGCGCGGGCGAGGTGGTCGACGGCGTCGAGATCGCCCGCGAGCGCCGGCCGCGCGCCGCCGACCGGGAACTGGCCCGCGGGCCGGCCCGGCTGGTCACCGCGCTCGGGCTCGGGCGCGACGCGAACGGCACCTCGGCGATCGACGGCAGCGGCCCGCTGCTGCTGACGCCACCGGCGAGCCCGGTCGACCCGGCGCGGATCGTGGCCGGGCCGCGCGTCGGGGTCGCCGCCGCGCACGACCTGCCGTGGCGGTTCTGGCTGGCGGACGAGCCGAGCGTGAGCGTCTACCGGCGGCATGCCCCGCGGCGTCGGCCCGCTCCGGCCGCCCCGGTGCGGAACTCTCCGGCCTGAATCGGCCGTTCCGGCAACCCGGGACACCCCGCGGCGCGTCTGTGGTGGCATGACGCGCCGACCCTTCACCATGCGTTGAGGTCACGGTGTTTTACACGAAGGGCTTTCAACGGGGTGTTGACAACAGACCATTCGTGGGTGTGGGATGGACGACATGGTCACCGTGGACAACGACCCGTTCACCGCTCCGGATGCTGCCCAGGCCCGGGCGCACCGCAACTACGCGGCGCTGCTGCGGATCGCCGAGCGGCACGCCGGCACCAACTCCCGCCGCCGGCGCTACGCCCACCCCGACGTGCCCGACGCGTACGAGGCGGCCACGCTGGTGATGGCGCTCGCCGGTGGCGCCGAGCTGGACGAGGGTGAGGAGCCGGTCGACCAGGCCGACCTGATGGCCGCGCTGACGCTGATCCCGCACGTACGGGCCGAGGTGGACGCGCTGGAGGCCGGGCTGCTGCAGGTGGCCCGCGGCCGGGGCATGACCTGGCAGGCGATCGCCTTCGGGCTGGGGCTGGGCAGCGCCCAGGCGGCCCGGCAGCGCTACGAGCGGCTCACCGTCCGCACCGGCACCGGCGACTGACGCCGGCGCGCACTGTCACAGCGGCGGGCGAGACTGTGCCGGACGACGGCACGGGAGGACGCGATGAGGCGCGAGGAGATGCTGGCCTACTGCCTGGCCAAGCCGGGAGCCTGGCTCGACCGGCCGTGGGAGGGTGACGAGGTGGTGAAGGTGGGCAGCCGCATCTTCGCGTTCCTCGGCTCCCCCGACGGTGAGGCCCGGGTCGGGGTGAAGTGCGGGGCGTCCCGGGAGGTGGCCGACGAGTGGCTGCACCGGTTCCCGGCCGACGCGCGCCCCTCCCCCTACATCGGCCGGTCGGGCTGGAACACGCTGCGGCTCTCCGGCGGCATCCCGGACGACGAGCTGATCGAGGCGGTCGACGGGTCGTACGACGCGGTGGTCGCCAAGCTCCCGAAACGCGAGCGCCCCGCCGGCTGACCGGAGAAACAACGTCCCTCAGAACAGGATCCGCGTTCCACTAAGCAGGACCGTTGTAGATCTTGGAAGCTTTGCGCCCCTATGGGGGCCATTTCGTACCAAGATCTCGGCGCGGGGCGGGGCGCGGGGCGCGGAACTGGTCCGGGGCAGGCGGATGCCTACCCCGGATCAGCGGCGCAGGTCAGCGGGGGACGACCCGCTCGGCGGCCCAATCCCGCCAGCCGGTCAGCTTGTCCGCCGCGGCGGCGAGCTGGTCCGCGACCGGGCCGGGGCCGGTGGAGCCGGGCGTGATGCGGGCGGCCAGCGCCGAACGCACCGACAGCACGTCGCGCACCGACGGATCCAGGTGCTCGCTCACCGTGGCCAGATCGGCGTCGGACACCTCGTCCAGCGCGCAGTCGCGGGCCGCGCAGAGCGCCACCAGCTTGCCGGTGATCTCGTGCGCGTCACGGAACGGCACGTTGCGCCGCACCAGCCAGTCGGCGACCTCGGTGGCGAGCGAGAAGCCCGACGGCGCGCTGGCCACCAGGCGGTCCACCCGGACCGTCATCGTGGAGATCATCCCGGCCAGCGCGGGCAGCAGCAGCTCCAGCGTGTCGACCGCGTCGAACGCCGGCTCCTTGTCCTCCTGCATGTCCCGGTCGTACGTCATGGGCAGGCCCTTGAGCATGGTGAGCACGCTCATCAGGCCGCCGACCAGGCGGCCGGACTTGCCCCGGGCCAGCTCGGCGATGTCCGCGTTCTTCTTCTGCGGCATGATCGACGAGCCGGTGGCGAAAGCGTCGTCCAGCTCGACCCAGCCGAACTCCTGCGACGTCCAGAGCACCACCTCCTCGCCGAGGCGGGACAGGTGCACGCCGATCATCGCGGTGACGAAGAGGAACTCGGCCACGAAGTCGCGGTCCGCGACCGCGTCCATCGAGTTGGCGAACGAGGTGCGGAAACCCAGCTCCTTGGCGACCGCCACCGGGTCCAGCGGCAGCCCCGAGCCGGCCAGCGCGCCAGCGCCGAGCGGGCTGATCGCGGTCCGCTCGTCCCAGTCGCGCATCCGCTCCAGGTCGCGCAGCAGCGGCTGCACGTGGGCCAGCAGCCAGTGCCCGAACGTCACCGGCTGGGCGTGCTGAAGGTGCGTCATGCCCGGCGCGGCGGTGTCCACGTGCCGCTCCGCCTGCTCGACGAGGGCCTCGGCCAGCTCGACCAGCCGGGCCGCCACGCCGCGGGCGTGGTCGCGCAGGTAGAGCCGCAGGTCGGTGGCGACCTGGTCGTTGCGGGACCGGCCGGCGCGCAGCTTGCCGCCGAGGCTGCCGAGCCGTTCCAGCAGGCCGCGTTCCAGCGCGGTGTGCACGTCCTCGTCGTCCACTGTCGGGCGGAACGCGCCGGAGGCGCAGGCCGCCTCCAGGTCGTCCAGCGCCGCGAGCATCCGGCCCAGTTCGTCCGGGTCGAGCAGGCCGGCGCCGGCGAGGACCCGGGCGTGCGCGCGGGAACCGGCGATGTCGTACGGGGCGAGACGCCAGTCGAACTGGACGCTCACCGACAGCCGGGCGAGCGCCTCGGCGGGACCGCCGGCGAACCGGCCGCCCCAGAGGCTCGTCCGGTTGGCGGGGGCGCTGTTCTCGGTCAGGCTCTTGTCGTCCACCCCACCCATTGTGGTGCCCCCCATCAGGCCCCTCCCATCCGGGCGTCCCGTTGCGCGGCCATCGTGCTGGGCAGTCCCCACAGTCGTACGAATCCCTTCGCCAGCGACTGGTCGAACGTGTCGCCGGTGTCGTAGGTGGCGAGACCGAAGTCGTAGAGGCTCGCCTCGGAGCGCCGGCCGGTGACGACCGCCCGGCCGCCGTGCAGCCGCAGCCGCACCTCGCCGGTGACGTGCCGCTGGGCGTCGTCGATGAACGCGTCCAGCGCGCGCTTCAGCGGCGAGAACCAGAGCCCGTCGTAGACCAGCTCACCCCAGCGCTGGTCGACGCCGCGCTTGAACCGGGCGAGATCCCGCTCGACTGTCACCGCCTCCAGCTCCTGGTGGGCGGTGATCAGGGCGAGCGCGCCGGGCGCCTCGTACACCTCTCGGCTCTTGATGCCGACCAGTCGGTCCTCGACCATGTCGAGCCGGCCCACGCCGTGCGCCCCGGCCCGCCGGTTCAGCTCCCGGATCGCCTGGTAAGGCGTGACCGTCTCGCCGTCGATGGCGACCGGTACGCCGCCGTCGAAGGTGATCACCAGGTCGTCCGGGTCGCGTTCCGACGCCGGGTCCTCGGTGTAGGCGTAGAGGTCCTCGACCGGGGCGTTCCAGATGTCCTCCAGGAACCCCGTCTCGACGGCCCGGCCCCACAGGTTCTGGTCGATCGAGTACGGCGACTTCGCCGACACGTCGATCGGCAGCCCCTTCTCCTGCGCGTACGCGATCGCCTTGTCCCGGGTCCAGGCGAAGTCCCGGGCGGGCGCGACGACCGTCAGGTCCGGCGCGAGGGCGGCCAGGCCGACCTCGAACCGGACCTGGTCGTTGCCCTTGCCGGTGCAGCCGTGCGACACGATCGTGCCGCCGTGGGCACGCGCCGCCGCGACCAGGTGCTTGACGATCAGCGGCCGGGACAGCGCGGACACCAGCGGGTAGCGGTCCATGTAGAGGGCGTTGGCCCGGATCGCCGGCAGGCAGTAGTCGGCGGCGAACTCGTCGCGCGCGTCCACCACCTCGGACTCGACCGCGCCGCAGTCGAGCGCGCGCTGCCGGATCACGGCCATGTCCTCGCCGCCCTGGCCGACGTCCACGGCTACCGCGATCACCTCAGCGCCGGTCCGCTCGGCCAGGTACGGGATCGCAACCGAGGTGTCCAGGCCCCCGGAGTACGCGAGCACGACCCGCTCGGTCACGAGGTGCCCCCTTCGACTGTGTCGTCGCGGCGGGCCCAGGCGGCGAGCCGCTCACCCAGCGCGGCGCCGCCGTCGGCCTCACGGGCCACGACGAGGATGGTGTCGTCGCCGGCGATGGTGCCGACGATCTCGGACAGGCCGGCCCGGTCCAGCGCGCTGGCGAGATACTGCGCTGCGCCCGGAGGGGTGCGCAGCACCGCGATGTTGCCGCTGGAGTCGACGCCGTTCAGCAGCTCACGCAGCAGCCGGATCAGCCGGGCCGGCGCGCCCTCGGCGTCGCGCAGCGGCCGGTGGCCGTCCTCCGGGATCAGGTAGACGCCCCGCCCGTCGCCGCCCCGCGCGGTCACCGCTCCCAGTTCCTTCAGGTCGCGCGACAGCGTGGCCTGGGTGACCTGGATGCCGTCCCCGGCGAGCAGGTCGGCCAGCTCGGTCTGCGAGTGGATGGGGGTGTCGCGGATCAGCTCGACGATGCGGGCGTGCCGCGCGGCGCGGGTCAGCGGAGCGGTCATGCGGATTCCTCCAGGAGAAACGTCAGCAGCGCCTTCTGGGCGTGCAGCCGATTCTCCGCCTGGTCGAACACCGCGCTGTGCGGGCCGTCGAGCGCCTCGTCGGTGATCTCCTCGCCCCGGTGGGCGGGCAGGCAGTGCAGCACGATCACGTCGGCGTCGGCGTGGCCGAGCAGCGCGGCGTTGACCTGGTACGGCAGGAACGGGGTGATCCGGTCCAGCCCGTCGTCCTCCTGCCCCATCGACGTCCAGGTGTCGGTGGCGACGACGTGCGCGCCGCGTACCGCCTCGATCGGGTCGGTGAACAGCTGCACCGACCCGCCGGTGGTGGCGGCGATCTTCTCGGCGCGGGCCACGATCTCCGGGTCCGGCTGGAACCCCTCCGGACCGGCGATCCGCACGTGCATCCCGGCTGTCGCCCCGGCCAGCAGGTACGAGTGGGCCATGTTGTTCGCCGCGTCGCCCACGTACGTCACGATCCGCCCGGCGGTGCCGCCGAAGCGCTCCCGCACGGTGAGCAGGTCGGCCAGCAGCTGGCAGGGGTGGTACGTGTCGGTGAGCGCGTTCACGACGGGCACCGTGGCGTGCTCGGCGACCTCGGCGATCCGGTCGTCGCCGTGGGTGCGCAGCACGATCGCGGCGACGTAGCGGGACAGCACCCGGCCGGCGTCGCCGAGCGTCTCGCCCCGGCCGAAGTGGGTGACCTGGGTGTCCACCACGAGCGGGTGCCCGCCCAGCTCGGCGATGCCCACGTCGAACGAGATCCGGGTACGCAGGCTCTGCTTGTCGAACAGCACCGCCACCGACTTCGGCCCGGTCAGGGGCTGGTGCGCGTACCGGTCGGCCTTCATCCGGGCGGCGAGGTCGAGCACGGCGGCCTGCTCGGCGGGCGTGAGGTCGTCGTCGCGCAGGAAGTGGCGGATCATGCGGGAGCCTCCGTCGGGGTCGTGGCGTCGGGCGCGGTGGCCTCGGCGGTCGCGGCGATGCCGGCCGGCGTGGCGGCGTCTGTGGAAGTGGGCGGCGCGGCGGCGGACAGCGCGGCCGGCAGCGCGGCGACGAACGCGTCGGCCTGCGCGGCGGTGAGGATCAGCGGCGGGGCGAGCCGGACCACGTCCGGCTGCACCGGGTTGACCAGGAAACCCGCCTCGCGCAGCGCCACCGCGGCGGCGGCGGAGACCGGCTGGTCGAGCACGATGCCGAGCAGCAGCCCGGCGCCGCGCACCTCGCGGACCAGCGGATGCCCGAGCGCCTCGACGCCGCGCCGCAGCCGCTCGCCGACCCGCTTGACGTGGTCGAGCAGGCCCTCGTGCGCGATCGTGGAGACGACCGCGAGCGCGGCGGCGCAGCTGATCGGGTTGCCGCCGAACGTGGTGCCGTGCGAGCCGGGCGTGAGCAGGTCGGCGGCCCGGCCGAAGGCCAGGCAGGCGCCCAGCGGCAGCCCGCCGCCGAGACCCTTGGCGAGCGTGACGACGTCCGGCTCGACGCCGTCGGCCTGGTGGGCGAACCAGTGGCCGGTGCGGCCGATGCCGGTCTGCACTTCGTCGAGCACCAGCAGCGCGCCGTGCGCGGCGGTGATCCGCCGGGCCGCGGCCAGGTAGCCGGGCGGCGGGACGACCACGCCGTTCTCGCCCTGGATCGGCTCGATGATCAGCATGGCGGTGTCGTCGGTGACCGCCTCGGCCAGCGCGTCGGCGTCGCCGAACGGCACGTGTGTGACGTCGCCTGGTAGCGGGCGGAACGGGTCGGCCTTCGCCGGCTGCCCGGTCAGCGCCAGCGCGCCCATTGTCCGGCCGTGGAAGCCGCCGTGGGTGGCGACCACGTGCCGGCGGCCGGTGAGCCGGGACAGCTTGAACGCGGCCTCGTTGGCCTCCGCGCCCGAGTTGGCGAAGAACACCCGGCCCGGGCGGCCGGCCAGCGCGAGCAGCAGTTCGGCCAGCGCCACCGGCGGCTCGGCGACGAACAGGTTCGACACGTGCCCGAGCGTCGCGACCTGCTTGCTGACGGCGGCCACCACCGCCGGGTGGGCGTGGCCGAGCGCGTTGACGGCGATGCCGCCGAGCAGGTCGACGTACTCCCGGCCGGTGTCGTCGGTCACGACGGCGCCGGAGCCGGAGACGAGCGCCAGCGGCGGCGTGCCGTAGTTGTCCATCATGGTGGCGTTCCACCGCTGCACGAGCGTGCTCATGAGTCGATCACCATCGTTCCGAAGCCCTCCGACGTGAACACTTCCAGCAGCGTGGAGTGGGCGACCCGGCCGTCGACGACGTGCGCGGCCGGCACTCCCCCGCGCACCGCCCGCAGGCAGGCCTCCATCTTCGGGACCATGCCCGACTCCAGGGACGGCAGCAGCTTCGCCAGGTCGTCCGCGGTGATCTCGCTGACCAGGCTGGACGTGTCGGGCCAGTCGGCGTACAGGCCTGGCACGTCGGTCAGCACGACCAGCTTGCGGGCGTCCAGCGCGACCGCGAGCGCGGCGGCGGCGGTGTCCGCGTTGAGGTTGTGCAGCACCCCGTCGGCATCCGGCGCGACTGTCGAGATGACCGGGATCCGGCCGGCCTCGATCAGGTCGGTGACCGCCGAGACGTTCACCGACTCCACGTCGCCGACCTGGCCCACGTCGACCGCTTCCCCGTCCACGTACGCGGGGCGGCGCACCGCCGTGAACAGTCCGGCGTCCTCACCGGAGAGGCCGACCGCGTACGGGCCGTGCGCGTTGATCAGCCCGACCAGTTCCCGGCCGACCTGACCGACCAGGACCATCCGGACCACGTCCATCGCCTCCGGGGTGGTGACCCGCAGGCCACCGCGGAACTCGCTGGCGATGCCCAGCCGGCCGAGCATGGCGGAGATCTGCGGGCCGCCGCCGTGCACCACTACCGGCTTCAGGCCGGCGTAGCGCAGGAACACCATGTCGGCGGCGAAGGCGCGCTGGAGTTCCGGTTCGACCATGGCGTTGCCGCCGTACTTGACCACGACGGTGGCGCCGGAGAAACGGGCCAGCCAGGGCAGCGCCTCGATCAGCGTGGCGGCCTTGGCCTGGGCCCTGGTGAGGTCAGCACTCAGATTCATGTGGAATAGGCCGAGTTCTCGTGGACGTACGCGTGGGACAGGTCGTTGGTCCAGATGGTGGCCGCGTCGGTGCCGGCGTGCAGGTCGATCCGGACCGTGACGCCGCGGCCGGTGAGGTCCACCTTGGCGCGGTCCTCGGCGGCGGCGCCGCCCCGGCACACCCAGATGCCGTTCACCGCGACGTCGACGCCGTCCGGTTCGAACACGGCGGCGGTGGTGCCGACCGCGGCGAGGATCCGGCCCCAGTTCGGGTCGTTGCCGAACAGCGCGGTCTTCACCAGGTTGTTGCGGGCCACCGTGCGGCCCACCTCGACCGCGTCGTCCTCGCTCGCCGCGCCGACCACCTCGATCGCGACCTCCTTGGTCGCGCCCTCGGCGTCGGCCAGGAGCTGCTGGGCCAGGTCGTGGCAGGCGGCGGTGACCGCGGCGGTCAGCTCCTCGGCGGTCGGCTCGATGCCGGAGGCGCCGCTTGCGAGCAGCAGCACCGTGTCGTTCGTGGACATGCAGCCGTCGGAGTCGATCCGGTCGAACGTGATCCGGGTGGCGGCGCGCAGCGCGGCGTCCAGGGCATCAGGCCCGGCCACCGCGTCGGTGGTGAGCACGCAGAGCATGGTGGCCATGGCCGGGGCGAGCATGCCCGCGCCCTTGGCCATGCCGCCGACGGTCCAGCCCGTACCCTGCGCCACAGTCGTCTTGGGCCGGGTGTCGGTGGTCATGATGGCCTCGGCGGCCGCCGGGCCGCCGTCGCGGGACAGGCCGCGCACCGCATCGCGTACGCCGGGAAGCAGTTTGTCCATCGGCAGCCGCTCGCCGATCAGGCCGGTCGAGCACACAGCGACCTCGCCCGCGCCGACGATCAGCCGGGCGTTCGCCGCGGTGATCGCGGCGGCGGTGTGCTCGGCGGTGGCGTGGGTGTCCTGGAAGCCGGCCGGGCCGGTGCAGGCGTTCGCGCCGCCGGAGTTGAGCACCACGGCGCGCACGACGCCGCCGTGCACGACCTGCTGGCTCCACAGCACCGGCGCGGCCTTGACCCGGTTGGCGGTGAAGACACCGGCCACACCGGCGTCCGGGCCGTCGTTGATCACGAGGGCGACGTCGGCGGCGCCGGAGGACTTCAGTCCGGCCGCGACACCTGCGGCGCGGAACCCACGGGGGACGGTGACGCTCACGGGGCCACTCCAAACACGGACAGACCGGTGGTCTCGGGGAGACCCACCATCAGGTTGGCGTTCTGCACGGCCTGGCCGGCCGCGCCCTTGCCCAGGTTGTCGATCGCGCTGACCACGATCACCCGGCCCGAGTCGACGTCCACAGTCGCCTGGAGGTGGCAGGAGTTCGACCCGGCGGTGGCGGCGGTGTGCGGCCACGTTCCCTCGGGCAGCACGTGCACGAACGGCGCGTCGGCGTACGCGGCGGCCAGCACCGCGCGCGGGTCGGCGTCGCCGGTGGGCACCGCGGTGACTGTGGACAGGATGCCCCGGGGCATCGGCGCGAGCACCGGGGTGAAGGACAGGCCGGTCGCGCCGGTGGCCTGCTTGATCTCCGGCACGTGCTGGTGCGCGCCCACCTTGTAGGGGGTCAGGTCGCCCATCACCTCGCTGCCGAGCAGATGGGCCTTGGCAGCCCGGCCCGCCCCGGAGGTGCCGGAGGCGGCGACCACCACCACGTCGTCGGGGCGTACCGCGCCTGCCGCGATCAGCGGCGCCAGCGCCAGCGTGGTCGCCACCGCGTAGCAGCCGGTGCTGGCGACCCGCGTCGCGGCGGCGATCTCGGCCCGCTGCCCGGGCAGTTCGGGCAGCCCGTAGGTCCAGGCGCCGGCGTGCTCGCCGCCGTAGTAGCGGGACCAGGCGCCGGCGTCGCGCAGCCGGTGGTCCGCGCCGAGGTCCACCACCTTGACCGTGTCGGGCAGCGCCGCGGCGAGCGCCGCGGACTGCCCGTGCGGCAGGGCCAGGAAGACCAGGTCCGCGTCGGCGAGGGTCGCCGGTTCGGTCGCGGCGAACACCAGGTCGAGGCCGGCGAGGTGCGGGTGTACGGCGCTGACGGGCTGACCGGCCTGGCTGTGTGCGGTGGCGGTGATCAGCTCGAACTCGGGGTGACCGGCGAGCAGGCGCAGCAGCTCGCCCCCGGCGTATCCACTCGCCCCGGCAACAGCAACCCGAATGCCCATACCCACCTCCGCATGACTATGCAGAGAAGGTTACCAGCGACAAGGCGAGCAGTGCAAGTTCATGCAGCATACTGCATGAAGCTGCGGCGGGCGGCCCTTCCTGGGAGGGGGTCGGAAGGGCCGCCCGGCCAGGATCAACCTCGCTCGACGAGCCCGTGCTGACGTTCATAGGTGCGGAGGGCCGCATCCCAGGCCTGGGTGTACTCCGACGGGCCCATGTTCAAGTCGTTGTGACCCCGGACCGCCTCCCGGAGCAGTTCCACCAACTCCGGCACGGTTTCCCGGCGCTCTGCCACGTACCGACGGAACACCTCGGCGAACTGCTCCCCGGTCAGCCGGGCGGCATGCATCGTCACCGGGTCGCCTTCGAGATTCTGGAGCACCGCGCACCACCGTCGGGTCAGGTCATCGGCCTGGCGGGCCCTGACCTTCTGCAGCTCGTGGTCGCACTCCAACTTGATCCGGTCCTCCCAGTACGGCCGCAGCCGCTCGCGGACCCGCTCGTCGGGGCTGACACGGACCTGGGCGGTGAAGGAGGGGGCTGTCCCCTGCCGGGGCCAGCGCTGGCCGGACAGATGCGCGTTCAGAGCCTGCTCCAGCTCGTGGGAGCGGTGCGGCTCATGCCGCCGGGCCAACTCGACCGCTTGTTCCCGGAGAATGCCGCACGCCCACGTCAGGTAGCCCTCGGCCCGGAACCGCAGTTCCTCGAACGTCATCCGGTGCGCCGTCCAGACGTAGACGGCGTACAGGCGGAAGTCAAAGGCGTCACCTTTCGCCGGCACCAGGAGGGGCTGCGGGGCCTCCTGGCGAAACGACACGGCGACGGGAGCAGCCGGGGTGGGGGAAGCGATGGTCGACGGGGCGGGCGGGAAGACGGTGTGCCACCAGCGGCGTGCCGGCTGATCCGGAGCGGAGGAAGGGGTGCTCGAAGGCGCTGCGGGAGGGGTGGTCATCTCTGTTCCTCGTTCGTGAGTCGTCGTACGTCGTCGAGTAGGGAGTTGCCGGGCATCAGGGGCTGCCAGACGTGCTGAATCTGGTGATCCAAGCGACGCCGGAGGGGCTCTCGGCCGGCCACCACCGCCGTGAGCAGCTGTCCGCAGTACATCGCCACCTCAGGCTGTCCGTCCGCGCGGCTGAGCCAGAAACCGAGCGTTCGCCAGGCGCGAAACGCGGTTCCTGGGATGGCGAGCGCGGCGGCCCAGCAGGTGGCCAGATCCTGTAGTTGGACGGTGCCGCGCCGTGTCAGGTCGAGCAGTTCGGGCCAGTGTTCCCGCGGCACGGGTGACCACCGGTCGGCCAGGATCCGCAGCGCCCGGCCGGCGTGCAGGCGCACCTCCGGGTGGGCCGAGACGGCCCACTCCGCCAGCGTGGCCGTCACCTCCGCCGTGTGCCCTGCGTCGTACACCTCCACGAGGCCCCGGACCACGGAGTTGTGCCAGCGCTGCATCCGTGCCTCCGCCACCTGACGCAGGTGGAGCAGCGCGCTCTCGGGCCAGAGACGAGCGAGGCCGAGAGCGTAGGCCCGGGCCACGGTGTCCCGGCGATGCGCCGTGCCACTGTCGGCCCAGCGGTCCAACTCGGCGCGAAGCCGATGACGCAGCGAGGGCTGCATGGCCATCGCGACCAGAGCGATGGCCGCCGTCTGACGCACACCGGCGCGTCGTTCCCGTGCCAACTCGTCCACGGCCTGCAACGCGGAGCGCACCGCGAGACTTGCCGACCAGCCGATGGCGCCCGCTGCGGCCTGCCGGACGCCGGGCACATCGCTGCGGGCGAGATCAACCCACCACCGCAGAAGCCGCTCCGGGTGCCACCAGTCCTGCCAGGCGACCTCCAGGAGGCTGGAACGAAGCGCGTCGTTGGCCGGGATGAACTCCACTCGTCGCCCGCCCGGCACTCGATCGTCGTCGACCACCCGCACCGCCTGACGAAGTTCGGGCCCCATCAACTCGTCAAGCGCGGACCCGCGGCCAGGCATGACCGCTGGCGGCAGGTCATCCGCCGAAGGCCCGGTCAACAGTCGTGCGGCGTGGTGGACCTCCGATACCGGCTGGCCGGCGAGTACCGCACAGGACAGGCGGAACGCACGACGGTCGCCGGCAGCCCAGAACTCCGACGGGTGCTGCCCGTCGGAGCAGTCGAGAATGCGCGCCGCCCGCTCCCGCACCTGCCCTGGCAGCAGGCGTTCCAACCGCTGCGTCAGATCCACACCGTTCACGGGGTTCCGGGCGATGGACTCCACCAAGCGGACCACCTCGCCCGGGCGCGGATCGCCGCGCAGGTAGGCGATCATCAGCGGGTGCCCGACGGCTTCGTCCTCGACATAGCGATCGACGCACGCTCCGACGCACTCGTTGCCACATCGCCCGACGCACCGGCCGCGCAGATGCCGCCGTAGTTGGGCCCGGAAGACATCCGCAGCGCCGGGAGGCCGATGCTCGACGATCTGGTCGGTGAACTCCCGGCCCCGCGACTGGAAATCACCGACGAGCACCACCGTGCAGCCCACCGCCTCGGCCCGAGCTGCCGCGCCGACCAGGGTCATACCGTCCAGGTCCCGGATCGCCGCGTCGCCCAAGGGCAGGACGTAACCGTGCCCGGCTCGGAGGATGCCGGCGGTCCGGATCAGATCTCCGAGGCTCTCCACGTTGATCAGGCCCACCCGGTCGTAGCCGTGCCGTCTGGCGGAGGCCAGACATGCGGCCGTGTAGCGGCCCGTACCTTCCGGTCCGGAGAGACACAGCAGCCCTCGGCGCTTGAGCCGCCGGTCGAGGTACTGATCGCTCGACGCCGGCGCGTACCCGTCCGCGGACTGTCGGACTGTGGCTCCACTCAACGTCTCCGACCAGCTCCGGCCGTCCCCGACGCCGGCCATGGTGACGTGCATCGCGCCGATGGCGGTGGCTCCGGTCCCGGTCGCGTTCTGGCCCTGAACGTGTACATCCCCGACCTCGATCCCCGCCGGTGCGCCGAGCAGCGCGGAGAGCCGGCCGATGATCTCGCGCGGGTCGAGAGACGGATCGTCCTCCGTCTCCTCCGCGAGGCCTTGCTCATCCGCATCCGACGGATCGGCGCCGGGGGCGGCCCCGTCGACCGTGGCGCGTGCAGCCTCTCCGCCGTCATCCGGGTGGACCGGCGGGACCGGCACCGGGACGCCGTCGGTCTCCGGCGGGGGCACGTGGGCGATCATCGTTCGGTCCCGTCCCGGTCGATGATCGCGTCGCGGCCGACCGATCCGATCGCCGTCGCGTTCGGGCCGACAGCGCTCTGCCCGTGGACCTGGAGGCTGCCGATCCGGATGCCGGCGTCGCCGGAATGCGGCGGTTCGACCGAACGGCCGATGGAGTCGGACTCGACGCCGCCTGCCGGGTCTACCGTTCGCGGTTCACCGACCGGCAACGACGACATGTCCTCGTCGACCACGTAGAGCCAGGCGGTCTCCTCGAAGCCCTTGTCCGGGTGGCTCACCTGAACCTTGCGAAACCGCTCGGGCCGCATCTCCTCGGGGTACTCCTGGACGACGTTCCGGTAGATGTCGTCGGAGACGACGAGCGCGACTCCAGCGTCCGGGAAGGCGGCAAGAGCCCGCTTCAGCGGATCGGAGTCGCAGAGCCGGCAGACGAGGACGACTGCCGAACCCGGGAAGCCGTTCGCGCCGTCCAGGTGTACGAGGCCCTGATGGACGGCCACCCGCAAGCGGATCCGCGCCGCCGGCACCCGGCTGACGTTGTACGCACGCAGCCGTCGGTTGAGCTCGGGGACGAATCGGCCGATGATGAGCGCCTCGTGGGCGTCCCGCGGGAGAATCGCCAATTCCCCGTCACCGGCCTGCTGGGTATGCCACTGCGTCCGGTCCAGTCCGACCAGCGCGGCGGCCTCATGCAGGAGGCGCCGGAACTCCTGCTGCGCCTCGTACTGCTGGACATTGCTGCGGCGGCTGTACCGCTCCATGTCCACGCTGATCAACATTCGTCGCTCGGGATGGTGCATCCGGTGTCGCCCCTTCGTCACTCACCCGCCGGAACCGGCGGGATCACAAGGGACATCGAATCCGGCTCGCCCGAGCCGCACCCCGTAGAAGTACGGCATCCGCCGTGCCTGTCCGGAACCGGTCTTCCCGTCTTCGTCCGGGATTCGGCAGGCGGAGCCGCGATGGACTGGACGCATGATCGACGTCCTCAGCGAGTTGCTTCTCGACGCGGGCTGGCACCCGGCGGCAGTGCTGTCCGTGGTGGCGATCTACGTCGGGGCCGCCGCACTGTTGCGCCGCGCGTCGCGCTCCGCTCAGCTTCGGCTACGCTTCGACGGTCTTCGCTGGCTGGCGAGAATGGGGTTGTCGATGCGTCGAGGGGCACCGCCCCAGGCCGAGTGGCCGTACGGGACCTTCCTCCGGCGGCTGCGCCCGGCAGATCGGGAGATCGTCCTGGGTCTCGGTGTCCGACGTCAGGTACCCGCCGGTCAGATCCTGATCCACGAGGGCGTCCGGGAATCGCACCTGGTGCTCCTGGAGGAGGGGTTGACCAAGGTGACAGCGAGTCTCCCCGACGGTAGGTCGGCGTTGCTCTCGCTGCGCGTCGGTGGTGACCTGGTCGGTGAGATGTCCGCCCTGAACGATCAACCCCGCTCGGCCACAATCACCACCTGCGGCCCCACGCGGTACAGCGTCATTCCCAGAGACCGGTTCACCCGATTCCTCAAGGAGCACCCCGAATCCGCGCTCGAACTCGCGGCGATGGTGGCGGATCGGCTGCGCTGGTCCAACCGGCGCCGCATCGACTTCACCTCGTACCACGTAAAGATCCGCGTGGCCCGGGTGATCGCGGAGCTGTGCCGGACGCACGGTAGGCGGAGTCCGGAAGGTGTGGTCATCGACGTCCGTCTGACCCAGCCGGAACTCGCCACGATCTGTGGTGCGGCGGAGACATCGATTCAGAAGGCCCTGCGCGAGCTACGCGCTGAGCGGCTCGTGGACACGGACTACCGGCGGATAACGGTCCGGGATCTGCCAGGCCTGCGAGGTCTCGGCGAGTTGCCTTCCGACGACGAGTAAGCCGTACGGTCGACGGCTGTTAAACGGGGCCCCCTCCTCTACCGGAGGCGTCAAGAGGGGGCCCCTCCTTTCAGGCGCCGCGCAGGGTGGCGCCGAAGCGCTCGGCGGCGACCGCGACGGCCGCGTCGCGCGCCGCCACCGCCTCCTCGCCCGCGAGGGTCCGGTCCGGGGCGCGGAACGTCAGCTTGTACGCCAGCGACTTGCGTCCCTCGCCGAGTTGCTCGGAGGTGTAGACGTCGAACAGGCGCACGTCCTCCAGCAGCGGGCCCGCGCCCTCGACCAGTGCCGCCCGCACCTCGGCGGCCGGCACCGACTCGTCCACCACCAACGCCACGTCGATCAGGGCCGGCGGGAACGTGGAGATGGTCGGGCCGGCCGCCAGCGGCGCGGCGGGCAGCGCGTCCAGGTCCAGTTCCATTGCGCTGGTACGCCGGGGCAGCTCCAGCGCGGCCAGCACGGCCGGGTGCAGCTCACCGGCGTGGCCGACGACCACGTCGTCCACCACCAGTTCGGCGCAGCGGCCCGGGTGCCAGGGCGCCCGCTCGCCGGCCCGTACCGTCACCCGGTCGGCGGGGATGCCGGCGGCGTCGAGCACCGCCCGGCCCGCCTCGACCGCGTCCGCCCAGCCGGCCGTGCGGCCCGCACCCCACCAGCCGGCCGGTTCGATCTCGCCGGTGAGCGCCACCGCGACGTGCCGCGGCTGGGCGGGCACCACCGCGTCGGCGGCGGCGAACTCCTCGTCGGTGGGCCGTCGGTCCACGCCCATCGCGGGCGGAGCACCGGCGCCGGGGCGCGGGTGGAAGACCGTGCCGATCTCGTAGATCGCCACGTCCCGCTGGCCCCGGCCGACGTTACGCTTGACGATGCCGAGCAGCGGGCCGAGCAGCGTGGTGCGCAGCAGCGGCTCCTCCTCCGACAGCGGGTTCGCCAGCCGTACCGCGGGGCGGCGTGGGTCGTCGGCGGGCAGGCCGAGCTGGTCGACCAGCTCCGGCGCGACGAACGGCTGCGCCAGCACCTCGACGTAGCCGCGTTCGGCGAGCGAGCGGGCGACGGCCCGGCGGCGCTGCTGCTGCCAGGTCAGGCCCCGGCCGGGCGGCGCGGTGGGCAGCACCGACGGCACACGGTCGTAGCCGTCGAGGCGTACCACCTCCTCCACCAGGTCGGCCGGGTCGGTCAGGTCGGGCCGCCAGCTCGGCGGCGTCACGGTCAGCACCTCACCGGCACCCGAGCCGGCACCGGCGGCCGTGCCCACCGTGCCCGGGTCCTCGGCGAGCCGGTCGGTGCCGCGGGTGACGGTGCAACCGACCTGCTCCAGCAGCTCCACCACCCGGTCCGGCGAGTACGTCACGCCGACGCGGCGCGACGGCAGGTCCACCGGCAGCGTCACGGGCGTACGCGGCGCGACGTGGTCGATGTCGAGCACCTCTTCGCCTGCGGTGCCGCCGGCGAGGTCGGTGAGCAGCCGGACCGCCTTCTCCAGCGCGACCAGCGGCAGCGCCGGGTCGACGCCCCGCTCCCACCGCTTCGCCGCCTCGCTGAACAGCTTGTGCCGCCGTGCGGTACGGCCGACGGTGGCCGGATCCCAGTGCGCCGCCTCGAACAGCACGTTCGTGGTGGAGGCGAGCACCTCGCTGGTCTCGCCGCCCATCACCGCCGCCAGCGAGATCGGACCCGAGTCGTCGCAGATGACCAGGTCCTCGGCGGACAGCGTGCGGTTGACCCCGTCCAGCGTGGTCAGCTTCTCCCCCGCCTCGGCACGGCGCACCACGAGCGTGCCGGCGATCCGGTCCGCGTCGAAGGCGTGCATCGGCTGGCCGAGTTCGAGCATCAGGTAGTTGGTGATGTCGACGGCGAGCGAGATGCTGCGCACCCCGGCCACCGTGAGCCGCTGCCGCATCCAGCCGGGCGTCTCGACTGTCGGGTCGACGCCGCGCACCATCCGCGCCGCGAACCGGTCGCAGCCGACAGTGTCGCGGACCTCCACCGGGTACGCGGGCTCGGCGGTCGCGCCGGGCGCGGGCGCGTCGGCCGGGTCGCGGAACGGCACGCCGAGCGCGTGCGACAGCTCTCGGGCGATGCCGCGCACGCTCAGCGCGTACCCGCGGTCCGGGGTGATCTCCATCTCGACCACGACGTCGTCCAGGCCGACGACGGGCCGGGCGTCGTCGCCGGGCTGGGCCTTGACGTCCTCGGGCAACACGACGATGCCCGCGTGGTCGTCGCCGAGCCCCAGCTCCTGCGCCGAGCAGATCATGCCGTGGGAGTTGCGCCCGTACGTCTTGCGCGCGCCGATCGCGAACCCGCCGGGCAGCACACCGCCGGGGAGGATCACCACGACCTTGTCGCCCACGGCGAAGTTGCGCGCCCCGCAGACGATCTCCTGCGGCTCACCGGTGCCGTTCGCGGCGCCGACGTCGACCCGGCAGAAGCGGATCGGCTTCTTGAAGCCGGTCAGCTCCTCGATCTCCAGGACCTCGCCGACGACGAGCGGGCCGGTGACCGACTCGCGCAGGTCCACCACGGACTCGACCTCGATGCCGAGGTCGACCAGCGCCTGCTCCAGGTCGCCGGTGGGCAGGTCGGCCGGCAGGTCCACGTACTCCCGCAGCCAACTGACAGAGACTCGCATGACTGTTAAACCACCGTTCCCGTAGCTCAGGCGCCGAACGCGCGGGTGAACCGCACGTCGCCCTCGGCCATGTCCCGCATGTCACTGACGCCGTGCCGGACCATCACGGTCCGGTCGATGCCCATGCCGAACGCGAATCCGGAGTAGACCTCCGGGTCGATGCCGCAGGCGCGCAACACCCGCGGGTTGACCATGCCGCAGCCGCCCCACTCGACCCACTGCGGACCGTCCCGGTGCTCCGGGAACCACACGTCGAACTCCGCCGACGGCTCGGTGAACGGGAAGTAGTGCGGCCGCCAGCGCGTCTTCGCACCCTCGCCGAACATGGCCCGGGCGAAGTGGTCGAGCGTGCCGCGCAGGTGCGCCATGGTGATGCCCTTGTCCACTACCAGGCCCTCGACCTGGTGGAACACCGGCGCGTGGGTGGCGTCCAGCTCGTCGGTGCGGTAGACCCGGCCGGGCACCACCACGTAGATCGGCGGCTTGCGGCTGAGCATGGTGCGCGCCTGCACCGGCGACGTGTGCGTGCGCAGAACGAGGCCCGAGCCTTCGGGTGCGATGTGGAACGTGTCCATCAGGCCGCGCGCCGGGTGGTCGGCCGGGATGTTCAGCGCGTCGAAGTTGGTCCACTCCAGCTCGACCTCGGGGCCCTCGGCCACCTCGTAGCCCATGCCGATGAACAGGTCGCTGATCTGCTCCATCAGCACGCTCAGCGGGTGGCGGGCGCCGCGCGGCCGGCGGTCGTACGGCAGGGTCACGTCGACCCGCTCCTCGACCAGCACCCGCGCGGCCCGTTCCCGGTCCAGGATCTCCTGCCGGGCGGCGTACGCGGACTCGATCGCCCGGCGGGCCTCGTTGACCCGCTTGCCGGCGTCGGCCTTCGCGGCCGGCGGCAGCGCGCCGATCTCCCGGCGCGCCAGCGACACCGGGGACCGGTCACCGAGGTGCGCGGGGCGCAGCGCGGTGAGCGCGTCCGGGTCGGCGGCCTCGGCGAACGCCTTCTCGGCGTCGGCCACTGCTCCGGCCAGGGCGTCCGGGTCGAGCAGGGCGACCTGCTTCGGGTCGTACGGATCGTTGCGGTAGCTCATGGTGAACGGGCACTCCCTCACGGCGGCGCCGACCCTCGCGGGTGGCTAGGCGAGTCTACGGACGCGCGGCTTCGCCGCAGCCCGCCGGTGGGGAGTCGTGCAGGGGGAAGGTCAGGCCCGCCGCCCGCCGACACCGGCGGGCTGGCTAAACGAACGCCGTGGCGCGTTCATGACGAGGCGGACTCCCCTGCTGTCTCTCGCGTGCCCCGGGGGACACGCAGTGCTCTGGCGGAAGAATACAGGCAGACTGCGGCGGCCGCAGCCAGGTTCAGGCTCTCCGCGCGCCCGTGCAGCGGCACCCGGACCCGGGCGTCGGCGGCGCCGGTCAGCTCCTCGGGCAGGCCGTGCGCCTCCGAGCCGAACAGCCACGCGGTGGGGGCGGCCAGCCGTCCCGAGTCGGCGAGGTCGTCGAGGTCGCTGTCGCCGTACCCGGTGGTGGCGAAGATCGTGAGGCCGCCGGCACGCAGCGCCTCGACGGCGGCGAGCGGGTCGGCGGCGCGCACCACGTCGACGTGGAAGAGGCTGCCGGCGGAGGCCCGCACGCACTTGCCGTTGTAGGGGTCGACCGCCTCGCCCGCGAAGACCACAGCACCCGCGCCCGCCGCGTCGGCGGTGCGCAGCACGGTGCCGGCGTTGCCCGGGTCGCGGATGCCGGCGAGCACCGCTACCAGTCGCGGCGCGCGCGCCACTGCCTGTTCCAGGGGTACGTCGAGGTGCCGGCACACCGCCACCAGGCCCTGCGGCGCGACGGTCTCGGCCAGCGCGGCCAAGGCGTCGTCGGTCACCTCGGAGACGGGCACGTCGGCCCGGGCGGCCGCGGCCGCGAGGTCGGCGTACCTGTCGAGCGCCGCCGGGGTGCCGAACAGCTCGACCACGGTGCCGGTGCGGGCGAGCGCCTCCCGGACCGCCTGCGGTCCCTCGGCCAGGAACCGGCCGGCCTGGTCGCGGTCGCGCCGGCGCTGCAGCCGGCGGGCCGCCACGACCCTGGGGGTACGCGGGGTGAACGGTCCGGGAACGGCGTCGAGGCGCCTCCCCTGCGAACGTGACTGCATGGGAGACGCCTCGATCTGTGCCGTACGGGGTGGGTCAGGCGGCCTGAGCCGCGGCGCCACCGGTGCCCTCGGCCGCCACGGCGGCGCGAGCCAGCTCGACGATCGCCGCGAACGAGGCGGCGTCGTTGACGGCCATGTCGGCCAGGATCTTCCGGTCGACCTCGATGCCGGCCAGGCGCAGGCCCTGGATCAGGCGGTTGTAGGTCAGGCCGTTGGCCCGGGCGCCGGCGTTGATCCGCTGGATCCAGAGCTGCCGGAAGTCGCCCTTGCGGTCGCGACGGTCCCGGTAGGAGTACTGCATCGAGTGCAGCACCTGCTCCTTGGCCTTGCGGTACAGCCGGGAGCGCTGACCGCGGTAACCGCTCGCGGTCTCCAGCAGGGTACGACGCTTCTTCTGGGCGTTCACAGCCCGCTTGACGCGTGCCATCTCAACTCCTTCTTCGGTTCAGGTGGCTCGCGTCAGCGGCCGAGCAGCTTCTTGATGCGCTTGGTGTCGGCCTTGGCCAGCTCGACGGTGCCGGTCAGCCGACGGGTCTGGGTGCTGGGCTTCTTCTCCAGGTTGTGGCGAAGGCCGGCCTGCTGGGCAACGATCTTGCCCTTGCCGGTCACCTTGACCCGCTTGCCCATACCCGTGTGGCTCTTCATCTTCGGCATTGGAACGTCTTCTCCCCTGTTACTGGCCGCTGGTCTCAGCGGTCGTGCCGGTCTCGCCGGCTGCTGCGGTGTCGCCGGCCGCCGGGGTCTCGCCGGCCGGAGCGGCCGGTTCCTCCGCCGCCCGGTCGCGCGGTCCACCGCGGGACGCCGTGGCGGCGACCGCGGAGGCCTTGACGGCCCGGTGCGGAGCGAGAACCATGATCATGTTTCGGCCGTCCTGCTTCGGCGCGGCCTCGACGTATCCCAGGTCCGTGATCTCGGACTCGAGCCGGCGCAGGAGCCGGTAACCCAGCTCCGGGCGGCTCTGCTCGCGACCGCGGAACATGATCGTCACCTTGACCTTGTCGCCGGCCTTGAGGAACCGCACCACGTGACCCTTCTTGGTCTCGTAGTCGTGCGGGTCGATCTTCGGCCGGAGCTTCATCTCCTTGATGACGGTCTGCTGCTGGTTACGCCGCGCTTCGCGCGCCTTCAGTGCGCTCTCGTACTTGAACTTGCCGAAGTCCATGAGCTTGCACACCGGCGGGCGCGCCATCGGCGCAACCTCGACCAGGTCCAGGTCGACGTCCGCGGCCAGCTGCAGGGCGCGCTCAAGCGGGACGATGCCCACCTGCTCACCCTCAGGGCCGACCAGTCGGACCTCACGTGCCCGGATCTGCTCGTTCACGCGTGGTTCGACGCTGATGGGGCCTCCTCGAGTCGAGTCTCCTACGGTGCCGACTCCGTGGGCTCCCGGGTGGGAGCCGACCCGGAAAGCAGAAGGCCCCGGCGTATGCCAGGGCCCACTCGACCGGTCGGCACGATCACAGGATCGCGCATCCGGCGTCGGGACGTGCCCGAAACCGGGGACCGGACCCGGCCACCGTGGCGGCGACTCGGGTGGGAGCGGGCGCTCCGCTTCTCGACCGCCCGCGCGTCAGGGACGGGGGCAGTCTGGTCGACTCCGCAACACTACACCCTCGGCCCAGGCCCGCCCAAACCGGGCTCGCTGGTCAGCGGGGTGCCGACTGCCCGGCGGACAGCGCCGCCAGGTGCGCCTGGTGCAGGCGGCGCAGCGCGCGGACCGCCTCGACCGCGCTCTCCTTGTCGGCGGCCTGCAACGCGACCATCGGCAGCAGGTCGTCGTCGTGCAGCTCCAGGCTGGCCCACGGTGCGCCCCGGTCGAACCGGACACCGCGGACGACCTCCCACGGCAGCTCGTACGAGCTGAACACGTTGCGCACCCGGACGCCCTTGGCGTCGGCGATCACGCGGGGGCGGGTGAACAGCAGGAAGCCGAGCGCGCCGAAGACACCCAGGCCGATCATGGCGAACTGGTCGCCACGCTGGAACGTGCCGTAGCCGTTGCCGGTGGCGCCGGTCAGCGACGTCGCGACGAGGCTGAACACCACGATCAGCGTGACGGCCGACACCCAGCAGACGACCCGGACGCGGCGGGGTCGCACGGTCACCACGGAATCGCTCACCCGACCAGTCTGCCATCCGGTTCACGCGCGCCTTCGGCCGCCACACGGTCCGGGCCGCGCCGGCGCAGCCCGGTGACCACCACGGCGAGCAGCGTGAGCAGGGCGCCGGCCAGCACCGGCAGCCGGACACCGGGGCCGCCGGGCAGGACCAGGTCGAGCAGCAGCGCGCCGCCGAGCTGCCCGGCCACCAGCGCCAGGCCGGTCCGCAGCACGCCGGCGGCGCGTACCCCGACCAGCAGCGAGAGCACGATGCCGACGCCGAGGACGCCGCCGAGGTAGAGCCACCACTGGCCGGGCCAGCGGGGCTGACTCGCGAGCGCGCCGGTCAGCGCCGCGACCGCACCGATCACCACGGTGCTGACCGCGAAGTTCACGGCGAGCCCGGCCGCCGGGCCGACCGAGGCGGCGACCCGCCCGTTGAGCGCGGACTGCCCGGCCACCGCCAGCCCGCCCAGGACGCAGAGCAGCACCAGCCCGACCGCCAGGTCACCGACCGGGCGGCCGAGCTGCGCGAGCGCGACAGCGCCGACGCCGAGCACCGCGCCGCCGACCCGGGGCACTGTGAGCGGCATCCGCCCGGTCGCGGCCAGCCCGGCCCGGTCCACCGCGAGGCCGCCGAGGCTGCCACCGGCCACCTGGGCGATCGTGAACACCGCCACCCCGAGCACCGGCACCACCACCGGGGCGACCAGCACGATCACCGCGCCGCCGACCCCGCCCAGGTACGCCCACCACGGCAGCCCGGAGCGGCGCAGCCCGGCCAGCCCGGCGCGCATCGACGGCAGGGTCACGATCCCGGCCAGCACCAGCAGGCAGCCGCCGAGGTTGTTGACGACCGCGCCGAGGACCGGGGCACCGGTCCGCTCCCCCATCTCGGCGTTGACCGCGCCCTGCGCGGCCGAAGCCACGCCACCCAGGACGACCACCGCGAGCGCGGCCGGGAGCGGCAGCGGCCTCACAGCCGGCAGGCGTGGATGTTGGTGACGAGGATCGCGCGGGCGCCCAGCTCGTACAGCTCGTCCATGATCCGGTGCACGTCGTCGCGGAGCACCATCGCCTGCACCGCGACCCAGCCCTCCCGGTGCAGCGGCGAGACCGTGGGCGACTCGATGCCGGGGGTCAGCGAGCTGGCCCGGTCCAGCAGGCCGGCCGGCACGTCGTAGGCGAGCATCACGTACCGGCGGGCGACCAGGACGCCGTGCAGCCGACGCTGCAACTGCTCCTGCTGAGGGCCACCGGGCGCACCCGCGCGGCGGACCAGCACCGCCGAGGAGCGCAGCAGCGGCTCGCCGAACACCACCAGGCCGGCCTGACGCAGCGTCGCGCCGGTCTCCACCACGTCGGCGACCACGTCGGCCACGCCGAGGCGGATGGCGTTCTCCACCGCGCCGTCCAGGCGGATCACGTCGGCCTTGACGCCCAGCTCGGCCAGGTGCCGCTCGACCAGACCCGGGTACGCGGTGGCGATGCGGTGCCCGCCGAGCTGCTGGACCGACGCCACGTCGTCGGGCCGGGCGGCGAACCGGAAGGTGGCCCGCCCGAAGTCGAGGTCGACGATCTCCTCGGCCGGCGCGCCGGAGTCGATCAGCAGGTCACGGCCGGTGATGCCGACGTCCAGGTCGCCGGAGCCGACGTAGGTGGCGATGTCCTTGGGACGCAGGTAGAAGAACTCGATGTCGTTGGCCTCGTCCCGGCAGACCAGGTCCTTCGGGTCGGTGCGCTGGCGGTAGCCCGCCTCGCGCAGCATCCCGGCGGCCGACTCGGCCAGGGCGCCCTTGTTGGGTACTGCGACACGCAGCATGGGAGTGCTCCTTCGTTCGATCGGATGATCAGCGGACGGGCACTCAGAGATGTCGGTAGACGTCCTTCAGCTCCAGGCCGGTGGCGAGCATCAGCACCTGCGCCTGGTAGAGCAGCTGGGAGATCTCCTCGGCGGCCCGCTCCGGGCCCTCGTGCTCGGCGGCCATCCACGACTCGGCCGCCTCCTCGACGACCTTCTTGCCGATGAAGTGCACGCCCTTGGCGAGCGCCTCGACAGTGCCCGAGCCCGGGGTGCCGGCGGCGGCCTTGGCCTGCAGCTCGGCGAACAACTCCTCGAACGTCTTCACGGAAGGCGATTCTTCCAGCCGCCCCGGGTGAGCACGCCCACCGGGTCCACCCGCGTCGTCCGGCTCACCCGGGCAGCGCGGCGAGGAAGTCCCGCACCACGGTGGCGAGCTCGGCGGGGCGCGCGGCCGGCACCGCGTGACCGGCCTCGACTGTCACCAGGCGGGCGGCGGGGATCCGGGCCGCCATCCGCGCCAGCTCGTGCTGCGGCAGGTGGCTGGCGGGACCACCGGCCACCACCAGGGTGGGCGCAGTGATCTCGGTCAACTCCTCCCACCACGTGGGAGGCGGGGCGTTGAGTTCCGCGACGACCGCTTCGCGGGCGGCCCAGTCATAGGGCAGCGGGCCGGCCGGCCGAGGTGGCAGCCGCAGGCCGAGCGGCACCGGTGGCGGCGGTTCGACGAGCACCAGCGCCGCCACCCGGTCCGGAGACGCCCGGGCGAGCAGGTGGGCGGCCACCGCGCCGGAGGAGTGGCCCAGCACCGTGACCCGGGTCAGCGCCAGCGCGTCGAGCAGTCCTCGTACGTCGTCGCGGACCAGTTCCAGCGAGTACGCGTCGGCAGGCCCGGTGGCCCCGTAGCCGCGCAGGTCGGGGGCGTACGTGCGGGTGGTGGCGCGGAGCGCGGCCGCGAGGGCGGCCCAGCTCTCCCCCGATCCCGTGCCGCCGTGCAGTGCCACGAGCGGGCGGCCGTCGGCGGGGCCCCAGATCCGGTACGCCATCCGCAGCCCCGGCAGGTCCGCGTACCCGATCTCCGTCACCGCGCTGCCTCCCCGTCCTCCCCGCCACGCGCCGATCATGAAGTTGGCGGCAATCGCTGTCCTTTTTGTCTCCGTCAACTTCATGATCGCCGGGCTGGGCGCGCGCTCCGGGACGCCGGTGGGTCAGGCGAAGCCGACCCGGTGGGCGGACTGGGCGTCCAGCGCGCGGACGGCAAGCGCGGCGTCCAGCGCGGCGACCGTCGCCGACCAGCCCTTGTCCTCGGCCGAGCCGGGCAGCCCGGCCCGATCCCGGGCCTGCTCGATGGTGTCGACCGTGAGCACACCGTGCGCCACCGGCTTGCCCTCGTCCAGCGCCACCCGGGTCAGCCCTTCGGTGACCGACTGGCAGACGTAGTCGAAGTGCGCCGTTGCGCCGCGTACCACCACGCCGAGCGCGACCACCACGTCGAAGCGGCGGGCCATCGCCTGGGCCACCACCGGCAGCTCCACCGAACCGGCCACCCGGGCCACCACGGCCCGCGCCCCGCAGGCCTGCGCGGCGGCCACGGCCCGCTCGGTCATGTGGTCGGTCAGGTCGCCGTGCCACCGGGCGGCCACCACGCCGACGGTCATCCCGGCGGCGTCCACCGCGGTCACGCCCGGCTCACCGAAACCCGCCATCGCCCTACGCTCCGATCTCGTCACCGGCGACCGGGCGGCCCATCGGCGCCTCGGTCACCTCGTCCAGTCCGTCCAGCAGGTGCCCCATCCGGTCCCGCTTGGTGCGCAGGTAGCGCACGTTCTCCGGGTTGGACCGCACGGGCAGCCCCTCCCGGCCGGTCACGGTGAGGCCGTACCCCTCCAGCCCGGCCCGCTTGGCCGGGTTGTTCGTCAGCAGCCGCATCGACCGGACGCCCAGGTCGTAGAGGATCTGCGCGCCGGTGCCGTAGTCGCGGGCGTCGGCCGGCAGCCCGAGGTCGAGGTTCGCGTCCACGGTGTCGCGGCCCTGGTCCTGGAGCTGGTACGCCTGCAGCTTGTGCAGCAGGCCGATGCCCCGGCCCTCGTGCCCGCGCACGTAGAGGACCACGCCTCGGCCCTCCTGGGCGACCCGGGCCAGCGACGCCTGCAACTGCGGCCCGCAGTCGCAGCGCAGCGAGCCGAACACGTCGCCGGTGAGGCACTCGGAGTGCACCCGCACCAGCACGTCCCGCCCGTCGCCGAGGTCGCCCATGACCAGCGCGACGTGCTCGGCCGGGTCGTGCTCGGCGCGGTAGCCGAGCGCCTTGAACACGCCGTACGGGGTGGGCATCCGGGCCTCGGCGGCCAGCTCGACCTGCTTCTCGGTACGCCGCCGGTGTGCGATCAGGTCCGCGATGGTGACGAGCGTGAGCCCGTGCTCGGCGCAGAACTTCTCCAGGTCCGGCAGGCGCATCATGGTGCCGTCGTCGTTCACCAGCTCGCAGAGCACCCCGGCCGGGCGCAGCCCGGCCATCCGGGTCAGGTCCACCGCCGCCTCGGTGTGCCCGGGGCGGCGCAGCACCCCGCCGGCGCGGGCGCGCAGCGGCACCACGTGGCCGGGCCGGGCCAGGTCGGTCGGGCCGGTGGCGGCGTCGGCGAGCAGCCGGATGGTGTGCGACCGGTCGGCGGCCGAGATGCCGGTGCTGACGCCCTCCCGGGCGTCCACCGTCACCGTGTACGCGGTGCCGCGCCGGTCCTGGTTCGTGTGGTGCATCGGCGGCAGGTCGAGCCGGTCGCACTCGTCCTCGGTCAGCGGCACGCAGATGTAGCCGGAGGTGTAGCGGACCATGAACGCGACCAGTTCCGGGGTGGCCAGCTCGGCCGCGAAGATCAGGTCGCCCTCGTTCTCGCGGTCCTCGTCGTCGACCACTACCACCGGACGCCCGGCGGCGATGTCCGCCACCGCCTGCTCGATCGAACCGAACGTGCTCATGCCACGGCCTCCGAGTACGTCGCCGGGATCGGGGCGGGCGCGGTCGCGACGGCCCGGGAGGTGCGCCACCAGCTGTACAGGCCGGCCGCGCAGAACGCGCCGTAGACCAGGTACATGGCGGCCGACGGGTAGAAGCCGCCGCGCAGCAGCAGCGGTACGCCGACCGCGTCGACGGCGATCCAGATCAGCCAGAACTCGACCCAGCCGCGGGCCATGCCGTACGTGGCGAGCAGGCTGCCGACCAGGATCCAGGCATCGGGCAGCGGCCCCCACGAACCGAGCGCGGCGAGCACCGGGTACGCGGCGGCGGTGCCGGCGACGGCCGCGACGAGCAGGCCGAGCCGCTCCGGCCAGGTGGCCCAGCGCGGCACCACGGCCGGCTCGTCCCCGCCACCGGCGCGCCGGTTGCGCGACCAGCGCCACCAGCCGTACACGCTGACGGCGAAGAAGAAGACCTGCCGGCCGGCCTGGCCGTAGAGGTCGTGCGCCTGCGGGGTGACGAAGACGCCGCCGAGGAACACGGTGAGCAGCAGCGCGTTACCGATCATGCCGACCGGCCAGGCCCAGACCACGCGGCGCAGCCCGAGCAGCGCCGAGCCGAGCCCGAAGACGTTGCCGACGATCTCCCGGACCAGCACCGGCGAGCCGGCCACGTGCACCTGGGCGTCGAGCAGCCAGCCGAGCGGGCCCATCACCGGGCACCCCCCACGCTCCGGTCGCCGAGCAGCCGCTCGACGTACTTGGCCAGCACGTCGACCTCCAGGTTGACCGGGTCGCCGACCTGCTTCGTGCCGAGCACCGTGAGCTTCAGCGTGGTGGGGATCAGACCGACCGAGAACCAGTCGTCGCCCGCCTCGGCGACGGTCAGGGACACGCCGTCGACGGTGATCGAGCCCTTCTCCACCACGTACCGGGCCAGCCCGTCGGGCAGCCGGAACCGGACCGTCTCCCACTGCGCTGCGGGCTCCCGGGCGACGATCTCGCCGACGCCGTCGACGTGGCCCTGCACCAGGTGGCCGCCGAGGCGGCTGTTCAGCACGGCGGCCCGTTCCAGGTTGACCGGGTCGCCGGGGCGCAGCGCGCCGAGCGCGGTACGGCGCAGCGTCTCGCCCATCACGTCGGCGGTGAACACGCCGCCGTCGACGTCGACAACGGTGAGGCAGACGCCGTTGACGGCGATGGAGTCGCCGTGCCGGGCGTCCGAGGTGACGAGCGGGCCACGGATGGCGACCAGCGCGGAGTCGTCGCCGGTCTCGGTGCTCCGGACGATCTCGCCCAGTTCCTCGACGATGCCGGTGAACATGTCAGCCCTCCCTCTTCCGGGGCAGCGCGGTGATCCGCAGGTCGGGACCGACCCGCGTAACGTCGGTGATCTCCAGATCGATGGCGTCGGCGATGGTGCTCACGCCGGCGTCGAGCAGCGCGGTCGGACCGGCGCCGAGCAGCTTCGGCGCCACGTACCCGACGATCCTGTCGATCAGGCCGGCGGCGAGGAACGCGCCGGCCAGCGTCGGCCCGCCCTCCAGCAGCGCGGCCCGCACGCCACGGTGGTGCAGCTCCGCCAGCAGCGCCGCCAGGTCGACCCGGCCGTCCGGGCCGGCGCCGACCTCCGCGGCGGTGGCCACCCAGGTGCGGGCGGCGCCGTCGCGGACCCGGGCGTCGGCCGGGGTACGCCCCGAGCTGTCCACCACCACCCGCAGCGGCTGCCGGATGGCGAGCGTGCCGTCGCGCAGGTTGCGGGCGGTCAGCCGGGGGTCGTCGGTGAGCACGGTGCCCACGCCGGCGAGCACCGCGTCGACGGTGCCGCGCAGCGCGTGCACGTCGACCCGGGCCGCCTCCGAGGTGATCCACATGCTGGTGCCGTCGGCGGCGGCGGAACGCCCGTCGAGCGTGGCCGCGTACTTCCAGATCACGTACGGCCAGCCGCGGCGCATCGAGGTGAGCCAGGCCACGTTGCCGGCCTCGGCCTCCTGGGCGCGTACCCCGAGAGCGACCTGGACCCCGGCGGCGCGCAGCGTGGCGGCGCCGCCGGAGGCGACCGGGTTGGGGTCGGGCACGGCGATCACCACGCGGGACACCCCGGCGGCGATGAGCGCGTGGCTGCAGGGGCCGGTGCGGCCGGTGTGGTCGCAGGGTTCCAGGGTGACCACAGCGGTGCCGCCGCGGGCGCGCGTGCCGGCCTGGGCCAGCGCGACGATCTCCGCGTGCGGGCCACCGGCGTACGCGTGGAAGCCCTCGCCGACGACCTCGCCCTCGGTGTCGAGCAGCACGCAGCCGACCACCGGGTTGGGGCTGGTGGTGCCGAGGCCGCGCGCGGCCAGTTCGATGGCACGACGCATCGCCTCGTCGACGGAGACGCTCGCCATGGCCGCCTGTCCTCCCGCTCGCCGGTCGCGCGCGGGCGGTTCGGGAACAGCGGCAGGAAAGCCGCGGACACGCGGCGGCGGGAACCCGGGGACGGCGACGCCGACCCCGGGGAGCCCACGCGGCGGCTGAGGGTGCTCAGCGGCCGGCAGGGGCCTCCCCCGTTCCGCGCGCTGTCTCCCATCCGGACTTTCTGGGGGCGGACGAGCCGCACCCCAACCGTCGGCCCCGGATTCTCACCAGGTCCACCGTCCGGCCGAAGCCGTCCGGGTCGCGGGCTTACCACGGTCGGACCGTGGATCACCGCCGGTTCGGAATTTCACCGAGCCCCGCCAGCGCGTGGTGGGTATACGGGAAGTCTTACACGTTCCGCCCGGGCGTGCGCCACAGAGGCGAGCTACCTCACAGGACCGCCTCAGGTGACGCCGCGCCGGCGGTCCACCGCCACGTACGAGCCTGGCTGGCTCTTGGCCACCGTCTTCATCTCCGAGGCCACCGCGATCGCCTCCAGCGGGTCGGTGAACCGCTTGCCGGAATCGGACAGCGACACGCCGATGGAGAGCGTCACCAGCGCGGCGCGGCGGATGTTGCCGCGCCGGTCCTTCAGCTCGACGAAGCCGCGTTCCCGGTCGGTGGCGTCGTACAGCGCGTCCGCGGCCTTCTCGAAGTCGACGACGGCCCGGCTGGTCAGCGGCCGGACCTGGCTGGGGGCGCAGACGATGACGAAGTCGTCGCCGCCGACGTGGCCGAGGAACGCCGGCGGCATCCCGATCGACACCACCGCGCGGTGCAGGCTGCGGGCCAGCGCCGAGATGAACTCGTCGCCGCGCACGAAGCCGTACCGGTCGTTGACGCTCTTGAACCGGTCGATGTCGATGTAGCCGACGGCGTAGTCGACGCCGTTGCGGACCCGGTCGCTGATCTCCCGCCGGATCCGGCTGTTGCCGGGCAGTCCGGTCAGCGGCGAGACCTCCCGGAACTCCTTGTTGCGGCGCAGCGTGGAGTTGACCCGGGCCACCAGTTCCAGCGTGTCGAACGGCTTGACCAGGTAGTCGTCCGCGCCGACGCTGAGCCCGTTGACCTTGTCCTGGGTCATCCCCTTGGCGGTCAGCATGATCACCGGCAGGGCCGAGGTCATCGGGTCGGCGCGCAGCCGCCGGGTCAGTTCCAGCCCGTCGATGCGCGGCATCATCAGGTCGACCACTGCGAGGTCGGGCCGCTGCCGCTCGATGACCTCCAGCGCCTCCTGGCCGTCGGCGGCGTGCAGCACCTCGAAGCCGTGCAGGCGCAGGTTGAACTCGACGAAGCGGGCGATGTCCTCGTCGTCGTCGACGACGAGGATCACGTCGGGTCGCTCGCCGGCCGGGTCCATCTCAGGCCCCGGTCATCGCGCGTTCCGCCAGGCCCCGCAGGCGGCGCACCGCCTCCGCGGGATCGTCGGCGCCGTAGACGGCGGTGCCCGCGACGAACGCGTCGGCGCCGGCCGCGGCGGCCTGCTCGATGGTGTCCGCGGCGATGCCGCCGTCGACCTCGATGCGCAGCTCCAGGTGCCCGCTGTCGACGTGCCGGCGGGCCGCGCGCACCTTGTCCAGCAGTTGCGGCAGGAAACGCTGGCCGCCGAAGCCGGCCTTGATCGTCATGATCAGCAGCGTGTCGAAGCTCGGCAGCAGCTCCAGGTACGGCTCGATCGGGGTGTCCCGGTCGATCGCCAGCCCGGCCTTCGCCCCGGCCGAGCGCAGGTCCTTCGCCAGCGCCACCGGGTCGTCGCACGCCTCGGCGTGGAACGTGACGTTGTACGCCCCGGCGTCGGCGTACCCGGGCGCCCAGCGGCGCGGATCCTCGATCATCAGGTGCACGTCGAACGGGATCCCGGTGACGGCGCGCAGGCTCTGCACCACCGGCAGCCCGATGGTCAGGTTGGGTACGAAGTGGTTGTCCATGACGTCGACGTGCAGCCAGTCGGCGGCGGGCTCCACGGCACGGACCTCGTCGGCGAGGCGGGCGAAATCGGCGGCCAGGATGCTGGGCGCGACGATCGGCGGCGGTACGGTCACGGGGCCAGTGTACGAACGCGGTGATCCGGAGGTAGCGGCACGGCTCCCGGAGCGACCAGCGGTGATCCTTCCGTCACCCGCGGTGCACCGTCCGGCCGTCCGGGGAGAAAGTCGGCACGAATAGTCGCCGGTGACTGGCCGATCGATTGAAAGATGACGAAACTCCTACAGGGACGGTCACGTATGCTGCACGCCCGGGCGCGGGGGACGCCGGTCGGGCCTATGACGACCGGCTGTCATCTCTCCCGGAAGGGGCGGACGATGCGACGGTGGCTCCACGTGCTCGCGCTGGCCGGCGCGGCGACTGCGGTGCTCGCGGGTTGCGCTCAGGTGCATCGGGCCGACGGCGACCTGATCGACGACTGGGCGGCGCTGCCGGTGCCGCAGCTGTTCGTCCCGGCGACCGAGGCCTGCCTGCCCCGGCTGAGCACCGTGGTGGCCGCCGCCACCTACGAGACGGTCAACTGCGCGGGCAGCCACCTGGCCGAGACCGTGCACGTCGGCCGGTTCAGCGGACCGGCGGCGCAGGGCGTGCGCCCGGAACCCGGCTCGCCGGCGCTGCGGACCGCGCGCGCAGAGTGCGACCAGCGGGCCCGGGAGATGATCGGCGGGGACTGGCGGGCCGCCCGGCTGACGCTGAACATCGCGCTGCCCACCGTCACCGCCTGGACGTCCGGCGCCCGCTGGTTCCGCTGCGACCTGGCCGAGACCGACAGCATCGACAACACCCGCCCGGTCAACCGGGTCGGCAGCCTGCGCGGCGCGCTCGTCGGCGACAACCCGCTGGTGCACAGGTGCTTCGACCCGAAGCTGATCGGCCAGAACCTCAACTACATGGCCCCGGTGCTGTGCACCGAACCGCACCGGGCGGAGTTCGTCGGCGTGTACGAGGAACGCGACATGAGCTGGGCGGAGTTCACCAAGGGCGCGCCCGCCACGCACCGGCGCTGCATGACGCTCATCGCCGCGTTCGCCGAGGTGCCGGACAACGCCGAACTGCCGTACCGGGCCGGGTCCATCTTCTACCCGCCGTCGCAGCGGGAGTGGGAGGAGGGCGACCGGGGCGTGCGCTGTTTCCTGTGGAGTGACGACCGCAAGCTGAACCGATCGGTGCGCGGCGCCGGCCCCGAGGGACTCCCGGTCACCTGATCGGCTGCCGTATGCTCCACCGCCGAGGCGTACCGGGTGACCGGACGGCGCCGGATGCGCGGGGGAGGTCGGTCGGGATGCGGCGATGGCGGGTGGCGGTCACCGTGGGCGCGGCGCTGGCGCTGGCGCTCGGCGGCTGTGCCGCGCCGGCCGGAGTGGACCGGGACCTGGTCGACGACTGGCCCGCGTTCGCCGCGCCGGTCGGGTTCGTGCCGAAGTCCGGCGCCTGTCATCCCACTGTCGCCGACGTCGGCTACCTCAGCGGCTACCAGCCGGTCGACTGCGCCACCCCGCACCGCACCGAGACGCTGCACGTCGGCACGATGACCGGCGCGGAGGCGGAGCGTTCCGCGCCGCCGCGTACCGGCTCGGCGGGGATGCGTGCCGCGCACGCCGAGTGCGCCCGCCAGGTCACCCGCGCCGTCGGCGCGGACTGGCGCTCCGGGCGGCTGCGCCTGGCGGTGGTCTTCCCGTCGGCGCTCGCGTGGTCCGGCGGGGCCCGCTGGTACCGCTGCGACGTCGCCGAGATCAGCGATCTGGACGAGGGCGCCGTGTCCCAGCGCACCGGCAGCCTGCGGGGGGCGTTGAAGCCCGGCTCGAAGCTCGCGCTCGGCTGCTTCAACCCGAAGCTGAGCAAGGACAAGGTGCAGTCGATGCGGCCGGTGGCCTGCACCAGCAAGCACCACGCCGAGTTCGTCGGCGTCTACCAGGCGCCGGACATCAGCTACGCGGAGTTCGACCGCACGCCGCTGCGCGCGCACAAGGCCTGCCGCGGCCTGATCGCCAAGTACGCCGGGCTGCCGAACGACGGCAACATGCAGTACCGGGCCGGCACCATCATCTACCACCCGTACGAGGAGCAGTGGCGCGACGGCGACCGGGGCGTGCAGTGCTTCCTGTGGGTCTCCGGACGGTCGCTGACCCGCTCGGTCAAGGGCGCGGGCGCCAAGGCGCTGCCGATCAACTGAGAACCGGGCGGGACGGGCCGGCGCCCACCCCGCCCGGTACCGCTCAGCCGACCTGCAGCGTCACGTCGTCCACGACGAAGCTGGTCTGCAGCGAGGAGTCCTCGACCCCGGTCCACTTCAGCGTGACCGTCTGACCCGCGTACGCGGCCAGGTTGAAGGTGCGCTGGGTGTAGCCGGTCGCCTTGTTCAGGTTCGAGTACGTGGCCAGCGTGGTCGAACCGACCTGCACGGTGAGCTTGTCGTAAGCGGTCGAGGTGGTCGTCTCGGCCGAGTCGATGTGCAGCCAGAACGAGAACGTGTAGCTGCTGCACCCGGACGGCAGCGTGACCGACTGGGAGAGCGTGTCGGTACGCGAGGAGCCGTATCCGTTCATCCACGCCTTGTACGACCCGGTGCGGGCCGCCTGGCTCGAGCTGTTGGTGATCACGCCCGAGCTGGCCGTCCACGGCGTGGTGCCGGACTCGAAGCTGCTGTTGCCGATCAGCTGGCCACCGGTGCAGCCGCCGCTGCCGCCGGTCACCGTGATCGTGTAGCTCGCGGTGCGGGTGGCCGAGCCGGTGCCGGTCACGGTGAGCGTGAACGTGCCGGTGGTGGCCGTCGACGAGGCGGTGACGGTCATGGTGGCCGAGCCGCCCGAGGTGACCGAGGACGGGCTGAAGCTCACCGAGACGCCGCTCGGGGTGCCACTGGCGGACAACGCCACGGTCTGCGCGCTGCCGGCGGTGGTGGCGGTGCTGACCGTGGCGGTGGTGGAGCCGCCCCGGGCGACGCTGCCGGAGGTGGGGCTCACCGAGACGGAGAAGTCGTTTGTCGGCGTGCCGCCGCCGACCGCGAGCTGCCAGATCGCGTACGCGACGCCGTCCGCGGCCCGGTTCAGGATGGTCGTGTTGATGTTGCCGGTGTTGTCGCAGGAGCGGTGGTAGCACCCGTCGTACGCCGCGCCCGCGGTGCCACCCCACTTGCTGGCCTGCGCCGAGGTCTTGGTGTAGCTGGCGCCCGCCGCGTAGCCGGAGGTCTGGATGCCGGCGTTGGCGAACGAGTAGTCGTCCGAGCGGCCCTGGCCCTCGGTGTTCTCCTCCGGCGAGATGCCGAACGAGTCCCAGTACGCCTTCAGCGGCGCGGCGGTGGCCGAGGTGATCCGGTTGATGAAGTAGCCGCCGTTGGGCGAGCCCACCATGTCGAAGTTGTAGTAGCCCTTGATGTAGCCGCGCTGGGTGGAGCTGAGCTGGTTGACGTAGTGCTTGGAGCCCTGCAGGCCCTGCTCCTCGCCGTTCCACCAGGCGAACCGGACCCGCTTGGTCATGGTCGGGTTCTGCGCGGCCAGCACCAGCGCGTTCTCCAGCAGCACCGACGAGCCGGAGGCGTTGTCGTTGATGCCGGGGCCGGCGGCGACGCCGTCCAGGTGGGCACCGAACATGACGACCTGGTCGGAGGGGCCCTGCGGCCACTCGGCGATCAGGTTGTTGCCCGGGTAGGTGCAGGTGGAGCAGTTCTGCTCGGTGACCGTGTAGCCGGCGGCCTGGAGCTTGCCCTTGACGTAGTTGACCGACGCCGTGTAGCCGGCCGAGCCGGAGCGCCGGTTGCCGCCGTTGCTGGTGGCGATGGAGTTGAACTGGGTGAGGTGGGCCTGGATGTTGCTCAGGGAGACGTCCGGCGCGGCGAGCGCGGCGGCGGCCGGGGCGGGGGCGGGGGCCGGAGCGGGCGCGGCGGAGGCGGTGCCGGCCAGGCTCGCCGTCGTCAGGGTGGCGACGAGGGCGAGCGCGAGGCTCGTGGTCGGCGTTCTGCGTCTCATGGAGACTCCTCGTGGGGGTTCGGCGGGCGGGGGTGCCGGGACCGGTGATCGGAACAGTTACATGTATCGATCGCACAGTCAACGGGCTGTCACATCCCACCGGCCCCCTCCCCCCACCGGGATGCCGCACACGCTCCATCCCTCCCCATTTCGCCGCATGACGATCAAGGAGTTCGTGTCCGGGCACGGCGGCGCCGGGGACACGAACTCCTCGATCGACTGCGAAGAGGGGTGGGTCAGACCCGGCGGAGGACCGCCAGGAACATGGCGTCGGTGCCGTGGCGATGCGGCCACAGCTGCACCGTGGGGCCGTCGCCCAGACCCGGCATGCCGGCCGGCAGCAGCGGCCGCGCGTCGACGAAGTCGACACCGAAACCGCACCGCCGAGCCGCCTCGGTCACCGTCACGTGCGTCTCCACCACATGCGGCGAGCAGGTCACGTATGCGACCAGGCCACCCGGCCGGGCCGCCCGCAGCCCGGCGGTGAGCAGTTCCCGCTGCAACCGGGTCAGCGGCGGTAGGTCTGACGGCTGGCGGCGCCACCGCGACTCCGGGCGGCGGCGCAGCGCGCCCAGCCCGGTGCACGGCGCGTCCACGAGCACCCGGTCGAAGTGCTCCTCCGGCAGCTTCGGATCGCTGCCCACGCTGCGCCCGTCGGTGTGCAGCACCGTCACCGGCAGCCCTCGGGTCGCCTGCTCCACCAGCCGTGCCCGGTGCTCGGCCACCTCGACCGCCGTGAGCCGCGCGCCACGGATCGCGGCGAGCGCGCCCAGCAGGCCGGACTTGCCACCTGGACCGGCGCACAGGTCCAGCCAGCGGCCGTCCGGGCCGTCCAGCGGCGCCGCGGTCAGCGCGTCCGCCACCAGCTGGGAACCCTCGTCCTGCACGTGCGCGCGGCCGTCGGCCACCGCCGGCAGGTCACCCGGCGCGCCGCCGGGCAGGTAGACCGCGTACGGCGAGAACGCGCCGGGCGCGCCGCCCACCTCGTCGGCCAGCGCCACCGGATCGGCCAGGCCCGGCCGGGCGCACAGGTGCACCGGCGGGCGCTCGTTGTCCTCGATGAGCAGCCGGGTCGTCTCGCCCATGTCGCCGCCGAGCGCCTCGGCGAACGACCGCACGATCCACTGCGGATGGCTGTACGCCAGCGCGAGGTGCCCGATCGGGTCGGTCTCCTGCGCCGGGGCGAGCTTCGCCACCCAGGCGTCGGCGTCCCGGGTGGTGATCTCCCGCAGTACCGCGTTGGCGAACCCGGTGGCGCCCGGCCCCACCGATCGGACCAGGTCCACAGTGGAGGACACCGCGGCGTGCGCGGGCACCCGGGTGTGCAGGATCTGGTACGCCCCGAGCCGCAGCGCGTCGCGCACCGGCGGGTCGATGCGCTGCACGTCCCGCCCGGCCGCGTCGGTGACGATCGCGTCCAGCGTGCCGGTGTGCCGCAGCGTGCCGTAGGTCAGCTCGGTGGCGAACGCGGCGTCCCGGCCGGTCAGCCCGGCCTCGCGCAGCATCGCCGGGAGCACCAGGTTGGCGTACGCGTCGTCGCGGTGCACCGCCGCGATCGCCTCGTACGCGATCTGCCGGGGCAGGTCGACCGCCGGACGGACCGGACGCCCGCCCCGCCGGTCCCCACCGAACCGGTCCCCGCCCCGCCGGTCGCCACCGAACCGGTCCCCGCCCCGCCGGTCGCCGTGCTCACGCGCGTACCCCCGGGGACGCTCGCCCTCGACGGGCCGGTCCGGGCGCTGCGGCCCCGTCACGCGAACACCTCGCCGGCGGTGACCCGGGCGCCACGCGCCCAGTCGCCGGCGGGCATTGCCTTCTTGCCGGCGGCGCGCACCTCGCCGAGGCGCACCGGCGTGGTGGCGGTACCGACGAGCACACCGGACTTCTCCACGTGCAGCTCCCCCGGCTTCAGCTCCGGGCCGTCGGGCAGCGGCGTGACCGGGCCGAGCTTGACCCGATCGTCGCGGAACGTCGTCCACGGGCCGGGCGCGGGCGTACAGGCGCGGATGCGCCGGTCCACCGCGAACGCGGGGTCACCCCAGCGGACCCGGGCGTCCTCCACCGTCAGCTTCGGGGCGAGCGAGACGCCGTCGGCCGGCTGCGGCACGGCCCGGGCGGTGCCGGCGCCGATCGCGTCGAGCACGGCGACAAGCAGCCCGGCGCCGGAGTGCGCGAGCCGCTCCAGCAGCTCACCGGAGGTGTCGGCGGGCCGGATCTCGTCGGTGACGGTGCCGTAGACCGGACCGGTGTCCAGCCCCGCCTCCAGCTCGAAGACGCTGGCCCCGGTCAGTTCGTCGCCGTGCAGCACGGCGTGCTGCACCGGCGCGGCGCCGCGCCATGCGGGCAGCAGCGAGAAGTGCAGGTTGATCCAGCCGTGCCGGGGGATCTCCAGCGCGACCGGCGGCACCAGCGCGCCGTAGGCGACCACCGGAACGCAGTCCGGCGCCAGCTCGCGCAGCCGGTCGAGGAACTCCGGCTCGCGCGGACGGGCCGGGGTGAGCACCTCGACGCCGTGCGCGTCGGCCCACGCGCCGACCGGCGAGCGGACCAGTCCCCGGCCCCGCCCGGCCGGGGCGTCGGGGCGGGTGACCACGGCGAGCAGCTCGTGCCCGGAGGCGGCGATCGCGTCCAGGGCCGGTACGGCGACGGCCGGCGTGCCGGCGAAGACCAGGCGCATCCGGGTCACCGCCCCAGACCGAACGGGTTGCCGGCGGCGTGCGGGCTGAGCTTGACCGTCGGCGGCGCGGCCCGGTCGTACCACTCGGCCTGGCGGATCGCCTTCATGGCCTCCTTGCGGCCGGCCGCGTCGAGCCGGTCGACGAAGAGCACGCCGTCGAGGTGGTCGGTCTCGTGCTGCACGCAGCGGGCCATCAGGCCGGTGCCGACGATCTGCAGCGGGTCGCCGTAGCCGTTGAAGCCCTTGGCGATCACGTTCTGCCGGCGCTTGGTGTCGAAGTAGAGCCCGGGGATGGACAGGCAGCCCTCCGGGCCGTCCTGTTCCTCCTCGTCGGGGAACTCCAGCACCGGGTTGACCAGGTGGCCGAGGACGTCGTCGACGTCGAAGGTGAACACCCGCAGGCCCACCCCGAGCTGCGGCGCGGCCAGGCCGGCGCCGCTCTGCTCGCGCATCGTGTCGGTCAGGTCGGCGATCAGCTTGCGCAGCTCGGCGTCGAAGTCGACGACCGGGTCGGCCGGCGTGCGCAGCACCGGATCGCCGAACAGACGGATGGGCTGGACGGTCACTCGGCGTGGCTCCTTGTCTGGGTCGAACGATGCGCGTCCAGTCTACGGAGTCGGCCCGGCCGCCCCGGGTCGCGTACCGGGAACGGTGACCGGGGCCGCCTCCCGCCCCGCTGTCACCGGCAACGTGGCGTGACCACGCAGGGTGAGCCGGACCCGCCGCTCGGGCCGGCCCGCCACCGCCAGCCCGGGCAGCCGGCGCAGCAGCAGCGGGAACGCCACCTGCGCCTCCAGCCGGGCCAGCGCCGCACCGAGGCAGTAGTGTGGCCCGGCGCCGAAGGACAACGGCGCGATCTGCGCCCGCCACGGGTCGAAGCGGGCCGGATCCGGATAGCGGCGGGGATCACGGTTGGCCGCGCCGAGCAGCACGATGACCCAGCTCTCCGGCGGCAGGTCGACGTCGCCGTAGCGGGACGGCGCGGTGCTCATCCGCGAGGTGAGCTGCACCGGCGAGTCGTAGCGCAGCAGCTCGTCGACGTAGGCGGGGGCGAGGTCGGGCCGCTCGCGCAGCGCCGCCGCGGCGCGCGGATGCTCCAGCAGCGCCACCAGGCCGTTGCCGAGCAGGTTGGTGGTGGTCTCGAAGCCCGCCACCAGCAGCACGATGAGGTTGGCCAGCAGTTCGTCGCCGGAGAGCCGGTCGCCGCCGTCGTGGGCCTGGACCAGCGCGGTGGTGAGGTCGTCGGCCGGGGCCCGGCGGCGGGCCGCCACCAGCTCGGTGAAGTAGTCCCGCAGCTCGGTCGCGCCGCGGTCGGCCACCGCCAGCTCGTCGGCGGTGATCTCCGGTTCGAGCACGCCGGTCAGGTCGGTGGCCCAGCGCCGGAACAGCGGCCGGTCCGCCGCCGGCACGCCGAGCAGCGCGCAGATCACGCCGACCGGCAGGGGGTACGCGAACGCGGCCATGAAGTCGACCGGCCCGTCGGCGGCGAGCATCGCGTCGACCAGCTCGTCGGCCTGCGCCCGCACCACGTCGCGCATCGCGGCGATCCGGCGCGGGGTGAACGCGCCGGCGGCCAGCCGCCGCATCCGGCTGTGGTCCGGCGGGTTGGTGCGCAGCATCGACCGGGAGATCGACAGCACCGCCGGGCTCTCCCGCCAGCCCGGCATGAACTGGTCGCGCAGCGCGTCGTCCATCACACCGAAGCGCGGGTCGCGCAGGATCGCGTCGGCCTCGGCGTAGCCGGTGACCACGTAGAAGACCGGCCCGGCCTGGACCACCGGACCGTGCGCGCGCAGCCGCTCGTACGTCGGATAGGGGTCGAGACGACCCTCGGGGGACATCAGCAACGCGAGCGCGTCGGTCGGATCCACGATTCCGCCTCCCCAGGCATCGGAGGCCTTCATCATGCTCCGGCCCGCCGGATCGGGTGAACCCGTGCCGGCGAGGTGGCGGTGTCCCCGGCGGTCAGACGCCGGCGCCCGGCTCCCCGGCGAGCACCGGGCCGCCGCCGAGCAGCGCGTGCTCCGGCAGCGGCAGCGTGATGCCGTGCGCGTCCTCCCAGTCGTGGATCAGCCCCGGGCGGGCCTGCGCGGTGAAGAAGTCGAGCGCGCTGATCCCGCCGACCACCGGCTCGTCCACCTCGGCGACCAGCCGGGCCGCGACCATCGGCAGGCCGCCGCGCACCGCCGCGCTCAGCCGCCGGTGCCCGTCGACGACGAAGAAGTACTCGCCGGTGTAGCCGATGCTCAGCGGCTCCGGCTCCGCGCCGTTGCCGGCCGTCTCGGCAGCGGCGTCGGCGTCCCAGAGGCCGCGCAGCGTCGACACGTCCTCGGTGGGGTACACCCGGTTCGGGTCGAGCAGCAGCAGCGGCCGGCCGGCCCGCAGCACGTCCGCGCCGAGGCGGCCCTCGTAGACGTCGATGACGTGCTGGATGACCTGCTCCGGGTCGGCCCGGGTGGTGTCGCAGACCAGGTCGTAGTTGCGCAGGCGGGCCTTGTCGACGCCGTACCGGACGATGAACCGGCCGCGCTCGCTCTCGCTGCGCTCGCGCAGCTTGGCCCGCGCCTCCTCCAGCGAGGTGTAGCTCTCGGCCGGGCCGGACGGCCGGGCGAGCACGCGCCGGGCCGCCTCGGTCGGCTCGGTGATCATGTGCACCTTGAGCGCGTCGGTGAAGAAGTGCCAGGCCAGGCGGGAGTCCATGACCAGGGACTCACCGGAGGCGGCGATGTCGCGCTGGAGCTGGTCGACGTACCCGTCGACGGCCTGGTCCAGCTCGGCGTGCAGGTTGAGCTGGAGGGCGGTCATCTGCCGCTCCTGGGCCATCTGGCGGTAGAGGTCGCCGACGCTGACCCGGCGCAGCCCGAGCCGCTTGGCGATCTCGACCGAGACGGTGCTCTTGCCACTGCCGAGGTCACCGTTGAAGACGATCGACTGACGAACGGTCACGACTGGTCCACCCCTGCTCACCGGCTGACTGACGACATCGAATCCGTGTCGGCCCGACGTGCTCTGGCACCCGCCGCGCCGCGTCCCGCACGGGAAAACCGCGCGGCTGGGCATGACGGGCGATGCTATCACCGCCCGCTACTCGATTGCCGGACCAGGTGTGCGGCAAACCCCAGGTCACGACCGTGCGCGAGGGTCCGCGTGCGCACTGTCACGCGGGCGCGCCGATCAGAACAGCGTGAGCGGGTCGACCTGGAGCCGCACCGGGTCGGCCGCCTTGCGGGCGCTGCGCTGCCCGGCGGCGGCGTGCAGTGCCTCGGCCATCGCGGCGGCCCGTGACCGGGGCACGCGGACCAGCATCCGCTCCCGGCCCTCGTCGGCCGGCACCGGGCCGAGCACCTCGGCGTCACCCGGCAGCCGGGCGCCGGCGAGCAGGTCGGCCACCGCCTCGGCCGCACCGGTGACGCTCGCCATCCGGACCGCCGGGGGGAAGCCCAGTTCGCGCCGCTCGGCCAGTTCCCGGGCCGCGAACCAGGCGGAGTCCCAGCGCAGCAGCGCCTGCACCGGGGCCAGCGCGCCGTCGGCGACCACCACCACCCGGCCACCTGCCGTACCGGGCCGGGCCAGCGCGGCGGCGGCCATCCACCGCCGCAGCGCCTCCTCTCCGGCCCGCAGGTCGGCCCGGGTCAGCAGTGCCCACGAGTCGAGCAGCAGCACCGCGCCGTAGCCGCCCTCGGCGACCGGCTCGGCGCCCGGGGTGGCGATCACCAGCCCGGCTCCACCCGGCACGCTCGCCAGCACCTCCTCCCGCCCCGAGGTCCGCACCGGCACGCCGGGGAACGCCCGGCCCAGTTCCTCGGCGGTCCGCCGGGCGCCGGTCACCGAGGCGCGCAGCCGCCGCCCGCCGCACTCCGGGCAGGCGTACGCGGCTGCGACCCGCCCGCACCAGCGGCAGGCGGGCGTGCCCTGCGCCGACGGCAGCGCGAGCGGCCCGGCGCAGTGCGGGCAGCGGGCCGGGGCGCGGCAGTCGGCGCAGGCCACCGACGGCACGTAACCGCGGCGCGGCACCTGCACCAGCACCGGCAGGTCCGCGCGCAGCGCGTCCCGGGCGGTGGTCCAGGCCAGGCTCGGCAGCCGCGCCGAGGCCGCGCCGGGGTCGCGGGCCAGTTGCGGGTCGTCGCCGGTGGGGGCCAGGGCCGGGGTACGCGCGCGCACCACCGCCCGGTCGGCCACCACCTCGCGCGCCCAGCCGGTCTCCACCAGCAACTGCGCCTCGGCGGTACGGGCGTACCCGCCGACCAGCGCGGCGATGTCGCCGAGCTGCGCCCGGGTGAGCAGCACGTCGCGGGCGTGCGGGTAGGGCGCGCGCGGTTCGGCGTGCAGGTCGTCGCCGTCGTCCCAGATCGCCACCAGGCCGAGCCGCCGCACCGGGGCGAACATCGCCGCCCGGGTGCCGATCACCACGTCCACCTCGCCCGTGCGGGCGGCGAGAAAGGCCCGGTAGCGGCGGGCCGGACCGTCGGCGGCGGTGAGCCGGACGTGCCGCCCCGCGCCGAGCACGGCGGTCAGGGCGGCGTCGAGGCGGTCCAGGTCGCGGGCGTCGGCCACCACGACCACCGCGCCCCGGCCGCCGGCCACCGTGGCGGCGACCGCGTCGGCGTACCTGTCGGCCCAGTCCTCCCCCGGCAGCGCCGACCAGACCGCGCGGGCGGGCTTGCCGTCGGTGAGCGCGCGCAGCAGCGCCGGACCGGCCGGGTAGTCCCGCCAGCCGCGCGGGTCCACCTCCGCCCGGGCACCCGGCCGGGCGTCGGCGGCCTCGGCCGGTACGCCGTCGGGCGCGGTGCCGTCGGCGGGGCTGCCGGTGGGTTCGGTGCCGTCGGCGGGGCCGACGTCGGGCGCGGCCGCGGCGGTGACGGCCTTCTCGGCGCGGGCGTGCCGGGGCGGCACCGCCAGCCGCAGCACGTCGGCGAGGCTGCCGGCGTACCTGTCGGCGACCGCGCGGGCCAGCCGCGCCACCTCCGGGGAGAGCACCGGCACCGGGGAGACGACCTTCTCCAGGTACGCGAGCTTCGGGTGCGCGGACGACTCGGCGCGCTCCAGCAGCCAGCCGTCGACGAGCTGCCCGGCGAAGCGCACCTTCACCCGCACCCCGGGCCGGGCGTCGGCGTCGAGCGCCTCCGGCACCAGGTAGTCGAACGGGCGGTCCAGGTGCGGCAGCGGCACGTCCACGCAGACGCGCGCGACCGGCGACCCCGGTGCGGGTCGCCGGTCGCGGCGCGTGGTGGTGGTCAGGCTCCCGCGGCCGACTTGAGGTCGGCGGCCCGGTCGGTGCCCTCCCAGGTCAGCTCCGGCAGCTCCCGGCCGAAGTGGCCGTACGCGGCGGTCTGCTGGTAGATCGGGCGCAGCAGGTGCAGGTCCCGGATGATGGCGGCCGGACGCAGGTCGAACACCTCGGCCACGGCCTTCTCGATCGAGGCGACCGGCACGGTCTCGGTGCCGAACGTCTCGATGAAGAGGCTCACCGGGTGCGCCTTGCCGATCGCGTACGCGACCTGCGCCTCGCACCGCTCGGCCAGCCCGGCCGCCACGACGTTCTTGGCGACCCAGCGCATCGCGTACGCGGCCGACCGGTCGACCTTCGACGGGTCCTTGCCGGAGAACGCGCCGCCGCCGTGCCGGGCGTACCCGCCGTACGTGTCCACGATGATCTTCCGGCCGGTCAGGCCGGCGTCACCCATCGGGCCGCCGATCTCGAACCGCCCGGTCGGGTTGACCAGCAGCCGGTAGCCCTCGGTGTCCAGGCCGAGCCCCTCCAGCTCCGGGGCGATGACATGGTCGCGGATGTCCGGGGTGAGCAGCGACTCCAGCGAGATGTCCGCGGCGTGCTGGCTGGACACGACGACGGTGTCGAGCCGGACCGGGCGCAGCCCGTCGTACTCGATGGTCACCTGCGTCTTGCCGTCCGGCCGCAGGTACGGGATCGTGCCGTCCTTGCGGACCGCGGCGAGCCGGCGGGCCAGCCGGTGCGCCAGCGCGATCGGCAGCGGCATCAGCTCGGGGGTCTCGGAGCAGGCGAAGCCGAACATCATGCCCTGGTCGCCGGCGCCCTGCGCGTCCAGCGCGCTCTCCGACCCGCCGGTACGCAGCTCGAAGGCGTTGTCGACGCCCTGGGCGATGTCCGGCGACTGCGCGCCGATGGACACGCTGACGCCGCAGGACGCGCCGTCGAAGCCCTTCTTCGACGAGTCGTAGCCGATGCCGAGGATGGTCTCGCGGACGATGGTCGGGATGTCGGCGTACGCCTTGGTGGTCACCTCGCCGGCCACGTGCACCTGACCGGTGGTGATCAACGTCTCCACCGCGACCCGGCTGTGCGGGTCCTGGGCGAGCAGGGCGTCGAGAATGCCGTCACTGATCTGGTCGGCGATCTTGTCCGGGTGGCCCTCCGTGACCGATTCGGACGTGAAGAGACGTGTCACGGCACTCCTAAGCATGTGAAGACTTTTAAAGGTCGCTCGGCGGCAGTTTAGTCACCGTCGTTCCGCCGTGACCCGATGAACGCGGGTCGACCAACCGTCAGGAACGTGACGGCAGCCGCGGACAGACGAGGTCCCAGACGGCGTCGGCCAGGGCCTCCTTGGGCTGCTCGGGCAGCCGGTGCACGGCACCGTCGGCACCGATCACGGTGGCCGCGTTGGTGTCGGCGCCGAAGACCTTGTCCACGCCGACCTCGTTGACCACGATCATGTCGGCCCCCTTGCGGGCCAGCTTGGCCCGGCCGTTGGCCTCCGCGTCGTCGGTCTCGGCCGCGAAGATCACGAGCACCTGCCCGGGACGGCGGACGCGCCCCAGCTCGGCGGCGATGTCCGGGTTGGTGACCAGCTCGATGGTCGGCGCGACGCCGTCGTCGGACTTCTTGATCTTCCCGCTGGCGTAGCTGGCGGGCCGGAAGTCGGCGGGCGCGGCGGCCATCACCACGGCGTCCGCGTCGGCTGCCGCCGCGAGCGTGGCGGTGCGCAGTTCCTCGGTCGTGCCCACCCGGACCAGGTCCACCCCGGCCGGGTCGGGCAGCGCCACGTTCGCCGCGACGAGCGTGACCCGGGCGCCCCGGGCGACGGCGGCGCGGGCGAACGCGTACCCCTGCTTGCCGGACGACCGGTTGCCCAGGAACCGGACCGGGTCCAGCGGCTCGCGGGTGCCCCCGGCGGTGACCACCACGTGCCGGCCGGCCAGGTCGGCCTCGGCCTCGGCGCCGCGGGCCAGGGCCCGGCGGGCCACCGCGAAGATCTCCGCCGGGTCGGGCAGCCGGCCCTTGCCGGTGTCCCGCCCGGTGAGCCGGCCCACTGCGGGCTCGATCACGCGGACGCCGCGCGAGCGCAGCGTGGCCACGTTCGCCACGGTCGCCGGGTGCTCCCACATCTCGGTGTGCATGGCCGGGGCCAGCAGCACCGGGCAGCGCGCGGTCAGCAGCGTGTTTGTGAGCAGGTCGTCGGCGAGGCCGTGGGCGGCCTTGGCGAGCAGGTCGGCGGTGGCCGGTGCGACCACGACCAGGTCGGCGTGCTGCCCGAGCCGCACGTGCGGCACCTCGTGCACGTCGGACCAGACGTCGTCGGCGACCGGCCGGCCGGACAGGGCCGCCCAGGTCGGCGCCCCGACGAAGCGGAGCGCCGAGGCGGTCGGCACCACCCGGACCCGGTGACCCGACTCGGTGAAGAGCCGGAGCAGCTCACACGCCTTGTAGGCGGCGATGCCGCCGCCGACCCCGAGGACGATCTCGGCGGGCATCGGCGCGGGCGCGGTTACGGCTGGTCGGTCGGCTCGGCGGTGAGCAGGCCCGCGTTGATCTCGCGCATGGCGATGGAGAGCGGCTTCTCCTGCGGGGTGGTCTCCACCAGCGGGCCGACGTACTCCAGGAGACCCTCACCGAGCTGGCTGTAGTAGGCGTTCACCTGCCGGGCGCGCTTGGCGGCGAAGATGACCAGCGCGTACTTCGAGGTGGTCTTCTCGAGCAGCTCGTCGATCGGCGGGTTGGTGATGCCCTCGGGGTTGGTGGCGATGGATCCCACGAATTAAACCTCTGCGTCTCGTGCGCCGCCCGCGGGCGGTCGGGCCGGAGCCAGGAAGGACGAACCGAGCAATCCTACCAGCTCCGCCGCGGCGCGCTCGGTGTGGTCGTGTGCCACGGCGTGGGCGAAGACGGCCGCGACGTCCGGGTCCGCCCGGTACGCCGGCGGCGCGAGCAGCACCAGCCGGGTGCCGGGCGCCGCCGCCCGTACCGCCAGGGCGCCGCCCAGGTCCAGCGGCAGCAGCACCGGCCGGCCCTCGGCGAGCCGCGTCCGCACCCCGGCCCGGGGCACCCCCCGGCGGTACGGCCCGATCCGGCACCACTCCAGCAGCTCCCCGGCGGCGATCAGCCGGTCGAAGCCGGGCGCGTCGAGGAAGACGCGGTCGACGCCGTCGCGCTCGTCCGGACGGGGTGGGCGGGTGGTGGCGACCACCGGCACCCAGACAGACGCAAGGCGCGCCCGGACCGCCTCGACGACACTGCTCCGGCCGGCCCCGGAGGGACCGGACAGGACAGTGAGCCGAGCCGCCGAGCGCGCCTCGTCATCCGTGCTCACCGCTTGTTTCTACACGGCGGGCCGTTCAGTTGGCGGCGAACTCTCCGAGCAGAGCCTTGCGCTGCTGCTCGCCGAGGCCGCGCAGGCGACGGCTGTCGGCGATCTTGAGCTTCTCCATGATCTGGGTGGCCCGGATCTTGCCGATGCCCGGCATCGCCTGGAGCACGGCCGAAACCTTCAGCTTGCCCACGACGTCGTCGGACTCGGCCCGCTCGAGGACGGTGGCGAGGGTGGTCTTGCCCTGCTTGAGCTGCTCCTTCAGCTCAGCGCGGGCCTTGCGGATCTCCGCGGCCTTCTCCAGCGCGGCAGCGCGCTGCTCGGGGGTCAGTGACGGGAGCGGCACCAGTTCTCCTCAGGTCCCTAGTACGGCGGGCTGAGCGCCCCACCGCATCTGTGAAACGTGGTGTCGCTGGCAACCAAAGGGGTCCGTGGTTCCCAGCGCGGGGAAAACTAGCGGTCAACGGAGATTTCGGCAACGTGGACGCGCGATGATCAACCCAAAGTGACCGAGCCGTCAGTCAGTCCGCCGCGCCCAGGGCGGCCCGGCAGTCGGCCAGCACCCGCTCGGTGGCGGCCCGCAGGTCGGCCGGGTCGGGGCCCGCGCCGAGCACCTCCCGGGAGTACGAGGGAAGCACCGACGGCAGCGCGGCGCCGAACACGGTACGCAACCCGGCGGGCGTTCCACCCTGTGCGCCCAGCCCTGGCGCGAGCAGCGGACCGTTCACCGAGTCCAGATCGTGACCCGTCTCACCGATCGTCGCCCCGACCACCAGACCAAAACTGCCGAGTGGTTCCGCACCCCTGTTGAGCTGGGAAATCTCGTCGATCACGGTTTGCGCGACGGTGCGCCCGTCGGCGCCCACGGCGCGCTGCACGGAGGCACCCTCCGGGTTGGAGGTGAGCGCCAGGACGAAGACCCCGCCGCCGTGCTCGGCGGCGGTGGAGAACATCGGGGCGAGCGAACCTACTCCCAGGTAGGGGCTCGCGGTGACCGCGTCGACATACAGAGGGCTGGATGGGTCGAGGTACGCCGACGCGTACGCGGCGACTGTCGAGCCGATGTCGCCGCGCTTCACGTCAAGCAGAGTGAGCGCTCCCAAATCTCGCAACTGTCGGATAGTTGACTCAAGCACACCGACACCGCGGGCGCCGAAGCGCTCGAAGAACGCCGACTGCGGCTTGACCACGGCGACCCGGTCACCGATCGCCTCCACCACCGTGCGGCAGAACCGCTCCAGGCCCGCCACGTCGTCGGTCAGGCCCCAGGCGGCCAGCAACCCGGGGTGCGGGTCGATGCCCACGCAGAGCGGCCCTCGTTCCGCCACGGCCCGGTGCAGACGGGCGCCGAACGTCTCCATCACGTCTCTCCCTCTCCCGGCGGCTCCGGGCCGCCTGGCGTGTCCGGCGACGGGCCTTCCGTCGCGCCCTGTCGTATCCGGCCGGGCTCAGCCGGCCTTGACCGCCGCGGCCACTCCGGCCGCGATCCGCGCCACGTCCGCGGCGTCGCAGACGTACGGCGGCATCGTGTAGACGAGATCCCGGAACGGGCGCAGCCACACCCCCTCGGCCACCGCCGCGGCGGTCGCCCGGGGCAGGTCCACCTCGTGGTCGAGCTGCACCACCCCGATCGCGCCGAGCACGCGGACGTCGGCCACGCCGGGCGCGTCCCGCAACGGCTCCAGACCGGTCCGCAGGCCGTCGGCGATGCCCGCCACGCGTCCCGCCCAGTCCCCGGCCCGCAGCAGGTCCAGGGAGGCGTTGGCGACGGCGCAGGCGAGCGGGTTGCCCATGAACGTCGGCCCGTGCGCCAGCACCCCGTCGGCGGAGATCGCCCGCGCCACCTCGGGCGTGCACAGCGCCGCGGCGAGCGTCAGGTACCCGCCGGTGAGCGCCTTGCCGACGCAGAGCACGTCCGGGGCGACGCCGGCGTGCTCGGCGGCGAACATCCGGCCGGTCCGGCCGAAGCCGGTGGCGATCTCGTCGAACACCAGCAGGATGCCGTGCCGGCTGGTCACCTCGCGCAGCACGCGCAGGTAGTGCGGGTGGTGGAACCGCATCCCGCCGGCGCCCTGGACCACCGGCTCCACGATCACCGCGGCCAACTCGTCGGCGTGCCGCTCCACCGCGTCCACCAGCGCCGCCTCGTACGCCGGGTCCGGCGCCGCGTCGAAGCCGGGCGGCGGCACCGGCGCGAACACCTGCCGGGGCAGCACGTCGCCCCAGAGGTGGTGCATGCCGCCCTCCGGGTCGCACACGCTCATCGGGTGGAACGTGTCGCCGTGGTAGCCGCCCCGCCAGGTGCCCAGCCGGCGGCGCTGCGGGCGTCCCAGCGCCCGCTGGTACTGCAGGCACATCTTCACCGCCACCTCGACGCTGACCGAGCCGGAGTCGGCCAGGAAGACGTGTTCCAGGCCGTCCGGGGTCAGCTCGACGAGCGTGCGCGCCAGGCGTACCGCGGGCTCGTGGGTGAGCCCGCCGAACATCACGTGGCTCATCCGTCCGAGCTGGTCGGTCACCGCGGCGTCGAGCACCGGGTGCCGGTAGCCGTGGATCGCCGCCCACCACGACGACATGCCGTCGACGAGTTCCCGCCCGTCGGCGAGCCGCAGCCGCACCCCCGCGGCGCTGTCGACCACGTACGGCGCGCCGGCGGGAGGCATCGCGGCGTACGGGTGCCACACGTGCCGCCGGTCGGCTTCCAGAATCTCCTCAGGCGTCACGTCTCCTCCTCCTTCGCCCCCGCCCTTCCCCCTCCCTCCCCCGCTCTCCCCCGCGATCTTGCAGTTGGTGCCCCGACCGGGCCCGGAATGGGCGGTATGCCGGGGCCGAAAGCGCAAGATCGCGCGGGGGTGGGGGCGGTGCGGGGGTGGGGTGGGTGGGTCAGGGTCGGGTGGTTCGGGTTGTTATGGCCCGGGTCAGGGCGGGGCCGCGGTAGATGAAGCCGGTGTAGAGCTGGAGCAGGGAGGCGCCGGCGTCGAACATGCGTGTCGCGTCGTCCCGGTGCAGGATGCCGCCCACACCGATCACCGGCAGCCGGCCCCCGGTCTCGCGGTGCACGAACGCGACCATCTCCCGGGCCCGGGCGGTGAGCGGCCGGCCGGACAGCCCGCCGGCCTCGGCGGCGCGCTCCCGGTCGGCCGGGGCGAGCCCGTCGCGGGCGAGCGTGGTGTTCGTGGCGATGACCCCGGCCGCGCCCCGGTCGAGGCACACCTCCAGCAGCTCGGCCACGGCCGGCTCGGTCAGGTCCGGGGCGATCTTCACCAGCACCGGCTTCTCCCCCACCAGCGCGGCGAGCAGGGCGTCCAGATGGGACCGGTCCTGAAGCGACCGCAGCCCGGGAGTGTTCGGTGAGGACACGTTGACCGCGAAGTAGTCGCCGTGGTCCTTGAGCGCCCGGTACGAGGCGAGGTAGTCCTCGACCGCCTCGTCCAGCGGGGTCACCTTGGACTTGCCGAGCGAGATGCCCAGCGGCACACCGAGCGGGCGCGGCAACGCGGCCAGCCGGTCCGCCAGCGCCTCGGCACCGGCGTTGTTGAAGCCCATCCGGTTGATCACGGCTTCGCTGTCGCGCAGCCGGAACAGCCGGGGCCGGGGGTTGCCCGGCTGGGCGTGCGCGGTCACGGTGCCGACCTCGACGAAGCCGAAGCCCAGCGCCGGCCAGGCCGGCAACGCGAGTCCGTTCTTGTCCATCCCGGCCGCCAGTCCGACCGGGTTGGGGAAGCGCACCCCGAACACGGTGCGCGGCGCCGACCGGAAGTACGCCCGTCGCAGCGCCGCGAGAACGGCCGGCTGCCGCGACACCGCGGCCAGCCGTTCCAGGGTCCACTCGTGCGCCCCCTCGGCGTCCCCGCCCGCGAGCGAGAACAACCGGGGCCGCACCACCTTCTCGAAGATCACGCCGCGCCCCCTCGCCCGGTCTCCCCGGTCTCCCCCGTCTCCCCGTTGATCATGAGGTTGGCGGCGGATTTGGAGATCCACATCGCCGCCAACCTCATGATCGGCGCGTGAAGGCGCGGTGTCACTCGCCGGCCCGCAGGGCTGCGTGCAGGTCCTGCAGGGGGCGGACCTTCAGGTCGCCTCGGATGCGGGCCTCGATGCCCATTACCGCGGCGGCGGCGCCGGGAACCGTGGTGACGCACGGGATGTCCACGCTCACCGCCGCGCTGCGGATCTCGTACCCGTCGGAACGGGCGCTCGCCCCGGAGCCCTGCGGCGTGTTCACCACCAGCGCCACGTCCCCGCCGAGGATCAGCGACACCGCGTCCGCGCCCTCACCCGACTCGTAGTGCTTACGGATCTGCTCGCAGGCGATGCCGTGCCGGCGCAGCACCTCGGCCGTGCCGGTGGTGGCCACGATCTCGAAGCCCAGGTCGGCCAGGCGCTTGATCGGGAAGATCATGCCGCGCTTGTCCCGGTTGGCGACCGAGACGAAGATCTTCCCGGCGGTGGGCAGCGACCCGTACGCGGCGGCCTGCGACTTGGCGAACGCCTGCCCGAAGCCGGTGTCGATGCCCATCACCTCGCCGGTGGACTTCATCTCCGGGCCGAGCAGCACGTCGATGCCCTTGCCCGAAGGGGTGCGGAACCGCTTGAACGGCAGCACCGCCTCCTTGACCGCGATCGGCGCGTCGGCCGGCATGGTGCCGCCGTCGCCGGTGGGCGGCAGCATCCCCTCGGCGCGCAGCTGCGCGACGGTGGCGCCGAGCGCGATCCGGGCCGCCGCCTTCGCCAGCGGCACCGCGGTGGCCTTCGAGACGAACGGTACGGTCCGGGAGGCGCGCGGGTTGGCCTCCAGCACGTAGAGCATGTCGCCCTGCAGCGCGTACTGGACGTTGAGCAGGCCGCGCACACCGATGCCGCGGGCGATCTGCTCGGTGTAGTGCCGCACCTGGGCCAGGTGCGAGCCGGCCAGGGTGATCGGCGGCAGCGCGCAGGACGAGTCGCCGGAGTGGATGCCGGCCTCCTCGATGTGCTCCATCACGCCGCCCAGGTAGACGTCGCCGTCGGCGTCCACGAGCGCGTCCACGTCGATCTCGATGGCGTCGTCCAGGAACCGGTCCACCAGCACCGGGCGGTCCGGCGAGATGGCGGTGGCGCGGCCGATGTAGTCGCGCAGCGTGGCGTCGTCGTACACGATCTCCATGCCGCGCCCGCCGAGCACGTACGAGGGGCGGACCAGCACCGGGTACCCGATCTCGTCGGCGATCGCCTTCGCCTCGTCGTACGAGGTGGCCATGCCGTGCGCGGGCGCGCGCAGCCCGGCCCGGGCCAGCACCGCGCCGAACGCGCCGCGCTCCTCGGCCAGATGGATCGACTCCGGGGAGGTGCCGACGATCGGCACGCCGGCGTTCTTGAGCCGCTGCGCCAGGCCCAGCGGAGTCTGCCCGCCGAGCTGCACGATCACCCCGATGACGCCGGGGCCGCCCGCCTCCTTGCCGGAGGAGTCCTCGGCGTGCCAGACCTCCAGCACGTCCTCGAACGTCAGCGGCTCGAAGTAGAGCCGGTCGGCGGTGTCGTAGTCGGTGGAGACGGTCTCCGGGTTGCAGTTGACCATGACGGTCTCGTAGTCCACGGCCCGGAGGGCCTGGACGGCGTGCACACACGAGTAGTCGAACTCGATGCCCTGACCGATCCGGTTCGGCCCGGAGCCCAGGATGAGCACCTTCGGCCGCGCCGAGGGCGCCACCTCGGTCTCCGAGTCGTACGTCGAGTAGTGGTACGGCGTGGTCGCCTCGAACTCGGCCGCGCAGGTGTCCACCGTCTTGTAGACCGGCCGGACGCCGAGCCGGTGCCGCAGCGTCCGGACGCCGTCCTCGGCGGCCAGCTCGGGACGCAGCGCGGCGAGCTGCCGGTCGGACAGGCCGGCCCGCTTGGCGCGGCGCAGCAGTGCGGCGTCGAGCACCGGCGCGTCCACGATCTCGGCGCGCAGCTCGACCAGCGAGGCGATCTGGTCCAGGAACCACGGGTCCATGCCGCCGGACGCCTCGGACACCTCGGCGATCGACGCGCCGAGGCGCAGCGCCCGCTCGACCGTGTAGAGCCGGCCGTCGTGCGGCGTGCGCAGCGCGGCGAGGGTGTTCTCCTTCGTGGCGCCGTCCGGGTCCGGAGTGGTCCAGAAACCCGATGCTTTGGTCTCCATCGAGCGCATCGCCTTGTTCAGCGCCTCGGTGAAGTTGCGGCCCAGGCTCATCGCCTCGCCCACCGACTTCATCGTGGTGGTCAGCTCCGGGTCGGCGCCGGGGAACTTCTCGAACGCGAACCGGGGGATCTTCACCACCACGTAGTCGAGCGTCGGCTCGAACGCCGCGGGCGTCTTCAGCGTGATGTCGTTGGGGATCTCGTCGAGCGTGTAGCCGATGGCGAGCTTCGCGGCGATCTTCGCGATCGGGAAGCCGGTGGCCTTCGACGCCAGCGCCGAGGAACGCGACACCCGCGGGTTCATCTCGATCACGACGATCCGGCCGTCGGCCGGGTTCACCGCGAACTGGATGTTGCAGCCGCCGGTGTCCACACCGACCTCGCGCAGCACCGCGATGCCGAGGTCACGAAGCCGCTGGTACTCCCGGTCGGTGAGCGTCATCGACGGGGCGACGGTGACGCTGTCGCCGGTGTGCACGCCCATCGGGTCGACGTTCTCGATCGAGCAGACCACCACCACGTTGTCGTGGCGGTCGCGCATCAGTTCGAGCTCGTACTCCTTCCAGCCGAGCACGCTCTCCTCGATGAGCACCTCGTGCACCGGGCTGGCCGCCAGGCCGGACCCGGCGATGCGCTCCAAATCCTCGTCGGTGTGCGCCATGCCGGACCCGAGGCCGCCCATCGTGAACGACGGCCGGATGACCACCGGCAGGCCCAGGTCGGCGACCGTCTCGCGGACCTCGTCCATCGAGTGGCAGACCCGCGACCGCGGCACCAGCGCCGACGGATCGTCCAGGCCCAGCCGTACGCCGGCCTTCGCGACGATCTCCTTGAACAGCTGGCGGTCCTCGCCCCGGTTGATCGCCTCGATGTTCGCGCCGATCAGCTCGACACCGTACTTCTCCAGCACGCCCGCCTCGTGCAGGGCGACAGCGGTGTTCAGCGCGGTCTGCCCGCCGAGCGTCGGCAGCAGCGCGTCGGGGCGCTCCTTGGCGATGACCAGCTCGACGAACTCCGGGGTGATCGGCTCGACGTACGTGGCGTCGGCGAACTCCGGGTCCGTCATGATCGTCGCCGGGTTCGAGTTGACCAGGCTGACCCGGATCCCCTCGCTGCGCAGCACCCGGCAGGCCTGGGTGCCGGAGTAGTCGAACTCGCAGGCCTGTCCGATCACGATCGGCCCGGAGCCGATCACCAGGACGTGCTTGAGGTCGGTCCGCTTAGGCATTCTTGCGCCCCTCGATCAGCTCTGCGAAACGGTCGAAGAGGTAGTCCGCGTCGTGCGGGCCGGCCGCCGCCTCGGGGTGGTACTGGACGGTGAAGGCGGGCACGTCCACGGCCCGCAGCCCCTCGACCACGTTGTCATTGAGGCAGACGTGTGACACCTGGACACCGCCGAACTCGGTCTGGATCACCTGATCCGGCACCACCGCGCCGTCCCCGGCACCCGGCACCTGCACCGCGAAGCCGTGGTTGTGGCTTGTCACCTCGACCTTGCCGGTGGCCCGGTCGAGCACCGGCTGGTTGATGCCGCGGTGGCCGTACCCCAGCTTGTAGGTGCCGAAGCCGAGCGCCCGGCCGAGGATCTGGCTGCCGAAGCAGATGCCGAACAGCGGGATCCGCCGGGTCAGCACCTCCCGGGCCAGCGCCACCGGGCCGTCGGCGGTCGCCGGGTCGCCCGGGCCGGGCGAGAAGAAGACAGCGTCCGCGCCGGTGGCGAGCAGGTCCTCGATGGTCGACCCGGCGGGCAGCACGTGGGTGGTGACGCCGCGGGCGGCGAGCCGGCGCGGCACGTTGCGCTTGATGCCCAGGTCCACCGCGGCCACCGTGAACCGGTGCTCGCCCTGCGCCTGCACGACGTACGGCTTGGCGGTGGTCACCTCGTCGGACAGGTTCGCGCCGACCATCTGCGGCGAGCGGCGCACCCGCTCCAGCAGCGCGGCCGGGTCGTCCTCGACGCTGGAGATGCCGACGCGCATCGCGCCGCGCTCGCGCAGGTGCCGGGTCAGCGCCCGGGTGTCCACGCCGCTGATGCCGACGACGCCCTCCGCGGCGAGCCGGTCCTCCAGGCCGCCGCCGGCCCGCCAGTTGGAGCTGATCCGGGCCGGGTCGCGCACCACGTACCCGGCCACCCAGATCCGGTCGGACTCGTCGTCCTCGCCGTTGACGCCGGTGTTGCCGATGTGCGGCGCGGTCTGCACCACCACCTGCCTGTGGTACGACGGGTCGGTGAGCGTCTCCTGGTAGCCGGTCATGCCGGTGTTGAAGACCGCCTCGCCGAAGGTCTCCCCGACGCTGCCGTACGCCTCGCCGTGGAACGTGCGCCCGTCCTCGAGGACGAGAATCGCCGATCTACGCTTCACCATGCTGCGCCCCCTTCGATCCGGACTGCGGGACTCCGCTCCGCTACGTTCCTCGCTCGGATCACTTGACAGCCTTTCCGTCCAGGACCGTCGGCTCGCCGCGCAGGAAGGTCGCCACGATGCGACCCGGCAGCGTCATGCGTGCGTACGGGGTGTTGCGACTGCGACTGGCCAGCTCCGCCGGTTCGATGACGCGCCGGGCGGCCGGGTCGACAAGGGTCAGGTTGGCCGGTACGCCGGGCGCCGGGTCGAGGCCGTGCCCGGCCAGCCCGGCGATCCGGGCCGGCGTGCGGGACATCCGCTCGGCGATCAGGTCCCAGCGGGGGCCGAACACGTCGAGCGCGATCGACAGCGCCGTCTCCAGGCCGAGCATGCCCGGCCGGGCGTACGCCCACTCGCACTCCTTGTCCTCCACGGCGTGCGGCGCGTGGTCGGTGGCGATGATGTCGATCACGCCCTCGGCCAGCGCCTCCCGCAGCGCGGCGATGTCGGCGGCGGTGCGCAGCGGCGGGTTGACCTTGAAGACCGGGTCGTAGCTCTCCGCCTTGGCATCGGTGAGCAGCAGGTGGTGCGGCGTCACCTCGGCGGTGACCCGTACCCCGCGCGCCTTGGCCTGGCGCAGCACCTCGACGCTGCCGGCGGTGGAGACGTGGCAGACGTGCAGGCGGCTGCCGACGTGCTCGGCGAGCAGCACGTCGCGGGCGATGATCGCCTCCTCGGCGACGGCCGGCCAGCCGGTCAGGCCGAGGCGGGTGGACACCTCGCCCTCGTGCATCTGCGCGCCCTCGGTGAGCCGGGGCTCCTCGGCGTGCTGGGCGATCACGCCGTCGAACGCCTTGACGTACTCCAGCGCCCGGCGCATCAGCCGCGGGTCGGACACGCAGTGCCCGTCGTCGGAGAAGATCCGCACCTCGGCGGCCGAGTCGGCCATCGCGCCCAGTTCGGCCAGGCGCTCGCCGGCCAGCCCGACGGTGACCGCGCCGATCGGCTGCACGTCGACCAGGCCGGCCTCCCGGCCGAGCCGCCAGACCTGCTCGACCACGCCCGCGGTGTCGGCGACCGGCGAGGTGTTCGCCATCGCGCACACCGCCGTGTAGCCGCCGAGCGCCGCCGCCCGGGAGCCGGACTCGACGGTCTCGGCGTCCTCCCGGCCGGGCTCGCGCAGGTGGGTGTGCAGGTCGACCAGGCCGGGCAGCGCGACCAGGCCGGTCGCGTCGACGACCGTGGCGTCGCCCGCGGCGAGCCCGCGGCCCGTACCGGCCACCACGCCGTCGCGGATGAGCAGGTCGGTCGGCTCGCCGCCGACGATGCTGACGCTTCTGATGAGGTACGCGGTCACCGGTTGTTCCCTCCGAGCAGCAGGTAGAGCACGGCCATCCGCACGGAGACCCCGTTGGCGACCTGTTCGACGATGGTGGAGCGGGGCGAGTCGGCCACCTCGGGCGTGATCTCCATGCCCCGGTTCATCGGGCCGGGGTGCATGACGATCGCGTGTTCGGGCAGCCGGCGCATGCGCGGCCCATCGAGCCCGTAGCGACGGGCGTACTCGCGGGCCGACGGGAAGTAGGAGTCACCCATCCGCTCGCGCTGCACCCGCAGCATCATCACCACGTCCACACCTGGGAGAACGGTGTCGAGGTCGTAACAGACGTCGGTGCCGGGGGCCAGGGCGGCGGCGATGTCGACCGGGATGAGCGTGGGCGGGCCGACCAGGGTGACCTTCGCGCCGAGCGTGGACAGCAGCAGCACGTTCGAGCGGGCCACCCGGGAGTGCAGCACGTCGCCGACGATCGCCACGTGCAGGCCGTCGAGCCGGCCCAGCCGGGACCGCATCGTGTACGCGTCGAGCAGCGCCTGGGTGGGGTGCTCGTGGGTGCCGTCACCGGCGTTCACGACCGACCCGTCCACCCACTCGGCGAGCCGGTGCGGGGCGCCGGAGGCGGGGTGCCGGACGACCACCGCGTCCGCGCCCATCGCCTGGAGCGTGAGCGCGGTGTCCTTCAGGCTCTCCCCCTTGGCCACGCTGGAGCCCTTGGCGGAGAAGTTGATCACGTCGGCGCTGAGCCGCTTGGCGGCCGCCTCGAACGAGATCCGGGTCCGGGTGGAGTCCTCGTAGAAGAGGTTGACCACGGTGCGCCCGCGCAGCGCGGGGAGCTTCTTGACCTCGCGCCCGGCCACCGTCGCCATCTCCGCGGCGGTGTCCAGGACCAGGGTGGCGGTGTCGGCGTCCAGGTCGGCGCCGGAGAGCAGGTGCCGGATCATGCGGGTGTACCCCCGTACAACTTGACCTCGTCCGTGCCGTCGGTCTCGGCGAGGGTGACCTTGACGTTCTCGGCCAGCGCGGTGGGGATGTTCTTGCCGACGTAGTCGGCGCGGATCGGCAGCTGGCGGTGGCCGCGGTCGACCAGGACTGCGAGCTGCACGGACGCCGGGCGGCCGACGTCGCTGAGCGCGTCCAGCGCGGCCCGCACGGTGCGGCCGGAGAACAGCACGTCGTCGACGAGGATCACCCGCTTGCCGTCGATCCCGCCGGGTGGCAGGTCGGTCGGGCCGACCGCGCGGGTGGCGTGCCGGCGCAGGTCGTCGCGGTAGAGCGTGATGTCGAGCACGCCGACCGGGACGGTGACGTCCTCGAAGGTGCTGATCCGGGCGGCGAGGCGGTGGGCCAGCGGCACGCCCCGGGTGGGGATGCCCAGCAGCACGGTGCCGGCGGCGCCCTGGGTCTTCTCCAGGATCTGGTGGGCGATGCGGTCGACCACCCGCGACACGTCCGCTGCGGCGAGGATCACCTTCACCGAGGGTTGTCGCGGCGGCGACGAGTGGGCAGCCGGTGGGTAGGCCACGGCGGACCTCCTTCCCCGCCTCACGGGACGGGTCGTTAAAGGACGTCTGTTCTGCTCCGGCAGGCCCGCGCGGGGCCCGGACCGGGGCTTCACGCCACGTTACCAGCGGTCACCGGGCCACCCGCCGCCGGTCCTGACCTGCTGGTCAGCCCGGCGAAATGGGGACAAGCCACACGTGGGTGCCGGACCTCGTGCACGGCAACACTTGACCACTTGTCGCAATCCCCGTACCGTCACGCTCCGTAGCGATAGCTCGGAGAACCCGAACAGCACTGGGAGTGTCCGAATGCCCTCTGAATACGCCAAGTCGCTGGGCGCCCGCCTGCGCTCCATCCGCCAGCAGCAGGGCCTGTCCCTGCAGGGGGTGGAGGAGAAGTCGAACGGGCGGTGGAAGGCCGTGGTGGTCGGCTCGTACGAGCGCGGCGACCGCGCCGTCACCGTGTCCCGCCTGGCGGAGCTGGCCGACTTCTACCGCGTTCCCGTCTCGGAGCTGCTGCCCGACGGCAGCGGGGTGCGTCACGAGCCCACCAGCAAGATCGTGCTGGACCTGGAGCGGCTCTACGACGAGGCCTCCGAGGACCTCGCGTACGTGGCCCGCTACGCGCGCGCCATCCAGCAGCAGCGCGGCGACTACAACGGCCGGGTGCTCTCGATCCGCGCCGACGACCTGCGCGCCCTCGCGATCGTCTACGACGCCTCGCCGTCGGGCCTGATCGAGCGGCTGACCGAGCACGGCGTGCTGGTCGCCGACCCGCGGGCGTTCTTCGCGTCCTGACACCCCGTACGACAGGAAGGGCCCGTGCCTACCGGCACGGGCCCTTCGTCGTCGCGGCGCGTCAGCGCGTGGCGTACTCGGCGATCCGGCCGAGGATGCCGTTGAGGAAGCGGGGCGAGTCGTCTGTCGACATCTGCCGGGCCAGCTCCACGGCCTCGCTGATCGCCACCGCGTCGTCGATCTCGTCGACGTAGAGCAGCTCGTACACGGCGATCCGGGCCAGGTTGCGGTCGACCACCGGCATGCGCTCCAGCGTCCACCCCTCGGCGTAGCTGGCGATCGTCTCGTCGATCCGGTCGAGGTGCGCCGCCACGCCCTCGACCAGCCCGACCGCGTAGCCGAGGTGGTCGGGGCGCGGCTGCTCGATCCGTTCCAGGTAACCGGCGAGCACCTCGACCGGCGGGCGGTCCCGCAGGTCGGCCTCGAAGAGCACATCCAGCGCCCGCTTGCGCGCCTTGCGGCGCGCCGGCATCTGCTGCTTGGGGCCCTCGGCCATCAGGCTCGGCCGAGGTAACGGCCGTCGCGGGTGTCGACCTTGATCTTCTCACCGGTGGTGATGAACAGCGGCACCTGCACTGTGGCGCCGGTCTCGACGGTGGCCGGCTTGTTGCCGCCGGTCGACCGGTCGCCCTGCAGGCCCGGCTCGGTGTAGGTGACCTCGAGCACGACCGAGGTCGGCAGCTCGATGTACAGCGGCACGCTCTCGTGGGTGGCGACGGTCGCCTCGGCCTCGGGGAGGAGGTAGTTGGCGGCCTCGCCGACGGTGCCGCCGGGGACGGTGATCTGGTCGAACGTCTCCAGATCCATGAAGACGTAGTCCTCGCCGTCGGCGTACAGGTACTGCATGGTGCGCTTGTCCACGGTCGCGGTCTCGACCTTGGTGCCCGCGTTGAAGGTCTTGTCGACCACCTTGCCGGACAGCACGTTCTTCAGCGTGGTGCGCACGAAGGCACCACCCTTACCGGGCTTGACGTGCTGGAACTCGACGACGGCCCACAGCTCGCCGTCCAGGTTGAGTACCAGGCCGTTCTTCAGGTCGTTGGTGGTGGCCATTTCCTGCCTTGATCATCAATTGGCGGACAGACCGTCCAAGTCTACTCGCTCTGTCGAATCGGACTCGCGCCACGGAACGGACCGGCTCAGGCTCCTGCGGCGAGCCGGGCGGCCAGGTGGTGCAGCGCCAGCCGGTAGCCGTCCACACCCAGGCCGCAGATCACGCCGGTGGCCACCGCGGAGACCACCGAGTGGTGCCGGAACTCCTCCCGGGCGTGGATGTTGGAGATGTGCACCTCGACCAGCGGGCCGCGCAGCATGGCGCAGGCGTCCCGCACCGCGACCGAGTAGTGCGACCAGGCGGCCGGGTTCAGCACCACCGCCGCCGCCTCGTCGGCCGCCTCGTGCAGCCAGGCCAGCATCTCGTGCTCGGCGTCGGTCTGCCGGACCTCCACGTCCAGGCCCAGCTCCCGGCCGTGCCGCTCACAGTCGGCCACGAGCTGGGCGTAGCTGGTCACCCCGTACACGTCGACCTGGCGGGTGCCGAGGCGGCCCAGGTTCGGTCCGTTGAGCACGTACACCCTCACGAGCTGATCTCCGCGTACGCGGCGGCGAGCAGGTCGTCCGGCGGCGCCTCCAGGATCGCCGGGCGGGCGAGCCCGTCGAGCACCACGAACCGCAACCGGCTGCCCCGGGCCTTCTTGTCCACCCGCATCGCGGCGAGCAGCTCCGGCCAGGCGTCGGCCCGGTAGCCGGTGGGCAGGTCGAGCGCGGTCAGCACCCGGCGGTGCCGCTCGGCGTCGGCCGCGTCGAGGCGACCGGCGAGCCGGGCCAGCGTGGCGGCGTAGACCAGGCCGACCGCGACCGCGTGGCCGTGCCGCCAGCGGTAGCCCTCCACCTTCTCGATCGCGTGCGCCAGGGTGTGCCCGTAGTTGAGCACCTCGCGTACCCCGGACTCGCGCAGGTCTCCGGCGACCACGTCGGCCTTCACGCGGACCGCGCGCTCGACCAGTTCCCGCAGCACCGGCCCGGCCGGGTCCAGCGCGGCGGCCGGATCCCGCTCGACCAGGTCGAGGATGACCGGGTCGGCGATGAACCCGCACTTGACCACCTCGGCCATCCCGGCGGCCAGGTCCGCCGGGGGCAGGCTGTCCAGCGTCGCCAGGTCGGCCAGCACGCCGGCCGGCGGGTGGAACGCGCCGACCAGGTTCTTGCCGGCGGCGGTGTTGATGCCGGTCTTGCCGCCCACGGCGGCGTCGACCATGCCGAGCAGCGACGTGGCGACCGGCACCCAGCGCACGCCGCGCAGCCAGGTCGCCGCGACGAAGCCGGCCAGGTCGGTGACCGCGCCGCCGCCCACCCCGACCACCGCGTCGGTACGGGTGAACCCGGCGTCACCGAGCCGGTCCCAGCAGGCCGCCGCCACGTCGACGTGCTTGCCCGCCTCGGCGTCGGGCACCTCGATCAGCAGCGGCGTCACGCCGCCCTCGCGAACCGCGTCGGCGAGCCGGTCGGCGAGCGCCTTGAGCGGCGGCGCGTGCAGGAAGGCCACCCGCTCGGCGCCCGGCAGCAGCCGGGGCGGCGGGTCCAGCAGGTCACGTCCCACGAGCACGTCGTACGGCCGCTCGCCGCCGACCGGAATCCGGGTCACCTCGTCCATCGCGGGCAGCCTAGTCCAGCGCGCCGCCCTCGCGCGGCCGTTGTCCACCGGCTGGGTGTTTGCCCGGCCGCACCGCGGGTAGGGCGGCCGGAATGAGCGAGACGACGGCACACGCAACCCGACCGGAATCCGCGACGAGCATCCGGCTGCCCGCCACGATCCTCGGCGTCGGGCTCGGTGGCTTCGTCGACGGCATCGTCCTGCACCAGGTCCTCCAGTGGCACCACATGCTCAGCAGCACCGGCAGCGACCGGGTCGGCGTACGCGAGTACCCGGTGGACACCGTGCCCGGGTTGCAGATGAACACGCTCTGGGACGGCCTGTTCCACGTGGTCACCTGGGTGGCGGTGCTGACCGGCCTGGCCCTGCTCTACTCCCGGGTGACCAGCTCCCGGGGCCGGCTGTGGCGCTCGCCGATGCTGTGGGGCTGGGCGCTGATCGGCTGGGGCCTGTTCAACCTGGTCGAAGGCGTCATCGACCACCACCTGCTCGGCATCCACCACGTACGCGGCGGCCCGAACCAGCTCTGGTGGGACCTCGGGTTCCTGGCCCTCGGCGTGGTGCTGATCGCAGTCGGCTGGGCGATCCAGCGCCGGGCCCGCGCAGTGGACCTCTGCGCGCCGGAGCGCCGGTGAGCCTGGCCCACGCCGGGCACGCCGACGGCGGCTTCCCGGCGACCGCGCTGGTCCCGGCGGCGCTGTTCTGGGCGTACCTGGCCGCCGCGCTGCGGCTGCGCGACCCGGGCGGGCCGGGCTGGCCGCACGCCCGCATGGCGAGCTTCGGGCTGGGCGCGCTGCTGCTGGTGACCGGGCTGCTCTGGCCGGCCGGCGACTTCGTCGGGCACATGTGGCAGCACCTGCTGATCGGCATGCTCGCGCCGCTGGCGCTGGTGCTCGGCGCCCCGGTCACGCTGCTGCTGCGCACGCTGGACCGGCGTACCGGCCGGGCCCTGGTCCACCTGCTGCGGCACCCGGTCGCGCGGGTCCTCGGCCACCCGGTGACCGGCCTGGTGCTCACCGCGGGCGGGCTGTGGCTGCTCTACCTCACCCCGCTGTACCGGGCCACCCTCGACAACCCGGCCCTGCACACGCTGGTGAACGCGCACTTCCTGCTCAGCGGCTGCCTGTTCGCCTGGTCGATCGCCGGTCCCGATCCCGGACCGCACCGCCCACGCGTACCGGTCCGGCTCGTGGTGATCGGGTTCGGGGTGGCCGCGCACGCCACCATCGCTCAGCTGCTCTACGCCGGGCTGTTCGTCGACGTGCCGGCCACCGCCGCCGAGCTGCGGGCCGGGGCCACGCTCATGTACTACCTGGGCGACCTGGCCGAGATCGCGCTGGCGCTGGCGTTGCTCGCCACCTGGCGGCCCGAACCGGCCAAGCGCCGCCGCCGCGCGGCCGGGACCGTCGCCGCAAACGCCTGACCGGCCGGACCTGGCCGACGCGCCTTCTCACCCGCCCACGAAGTTCCACCCACCGACGTCATGCGCGCCGGCTGGAACGCCACGGGTGCCAAGAGGCCGAGGAGACACCCACCACGTTCCACCCACCACGGCATCAGCCGACGAGTGGAACACCACGGGTGTCATAACGCCCCGGAGACACCCACGGCGTTCCACCGAGGGCGGGAGCCAGGCGCGGCGGGGCGGGTGTCAGGGCTTGAGCAGCGCGGCGATCTCCGCGGCCAGCTCCTGCGGCGTACGCCCGTCGGTGACCACGGTCGCGGTCGCCACCTCGGCGTAGAGCGGGCGGCGCTGGTCCAGCAGGTGCTTGAGCGTGGCGCGCGGGTTCAGCGCGAGCAGCGGCCGGCCGGCACCCAGACCGACCCGCTTGAGCGCGTCCGGCAGCTCCACCGACAGGTGCACCACCGTGTGGCCGATCAGCGCGGCCCGGTTCTCCTCGGCCAGGACCGCGCCGCCGCCGAGCGCAAGCACGCCCGCGTGCGACGCGAGCGCCGCCGCCACGGCGGCCCGTTCGAGGGTACGGAAGTGCTCCTCCCCCTCGTCCACGAAGATCTCCGGGATCGGCTTGCCGGCGAGGTCCTCGATGTCGGCGTCGGTGTCCCGGAAGCCGACGCCGAGCGCCTCGGCGAGCGCCGTGCCGACTGTGGTCTTGCCGGAGCCGGGTGCCCCGACCAGCACGCAGACCGGCCGGGTGCTCATTTGATCACCAGGCTGTCGAGGTAACCGGTCAGGTTGCGGCGCATCTCGGCGACCGAGTCGCCGCCGAACTTCTCCACCGCCGCCTCGGCCAGCACCAGCGCGACCATCGCCTCGGCCACCACGGCCGCCGCCGGCACCGCGCACACGTCGGAACGCTGGTTGATCGCGGTGGCCGGCTCGCCGGTGGTCACGTCGATGGTGGCGAGCGCCCGGTTCAGCGACGAGATCGGCTTCATGGCCGCCTTCACCCGCAGCGGCTCACCCGTGGTGATGCCGCCCTCCAGGCCACCGGCCCGGTCGGTGATCCGCCGCACGCCGGTGGCGGTGGGCACGATCTCGTCGTGCGCCTCCGAACCGCGCGAGCGGGCCTGCTGCCAGCCGTCGCCGATCTCCACGCCCTTGATCGCCTGGATCGACATGAGCGCGGTGGCGAGGCGGGCGTCGAGCTTCCGGTCCCACTGGACGTGGCTGCCCAGGCCCGGCGGCACCCCGTACGCGAGCACCTCGACCACGCCACCGAGCGTGTCGGCGGCCTTCTTCGCGGCGTCGACCTCGGCGACCATCCGGGCGCTGGCCTCGGCGTCAAGGCAGCGCAGCGGGTCGGCGTCGATGCGCGCGGCGTCCTCCGGCGTGGGGCGCAGGCCCGGCTTGACCGCCACCGGACCCAGCTCGACCACGTGCGAGACGATCTCGACGCCGAGCGCCTGACGCACGAGCGCCTTGGCGACGGTGCCCACCGCGACCCGGGCGGCGGTCTCCCGGGCGCTGGCGCGCTCCAGGATCGGCCGGGCGTCGGTGTGCCCGTACTTCTGCATGCCAGCCAGGTCGGCATGGCCCGGCCGGGGCCGGGTCAGCGGCGCGTTGCGGGCCTGGTTCGCCAGTTCCTCCGGGTCGACCGGGTCGGCGGCCATCACGGTGCGCCACTTGGGCCACTCGGAGTTGCCGACCCGGATCGCCACCGGGCTGCCGAGCGTCACCCCGTGCCGGAGCCCGCCGATGATCTCGATCTCGTCCTGCTCGAACGACATCCGGGCGCCCCGGCCGTAGCCGAGCCGGCGCCGGGCCAGCTCGCCGGAGATCTCCCCGGTGGTCACCTCGATGCCGGCGGGTACGCCCTCCAGCATCGCGACGAGGGCGGGTCCGTGCGATTCACCTGCAGTCAGCCAGCGCAACACGACGGTCAGTGTGTCACGCCCGGTGGTCGCCGGCGTACGCCGCCCGCCGCATCCCGCCCTGCGGACGGGCCCGTCCGCGCACCGGTCACGCCGGTCCGGCGCCGACCCGTTCCCGTGCCAGGGCGTCGGCCATCGCGGCGCGCGGCGCGGGGACACCGGTGAACTGCTCGAACTGGCCGTACGCCTGGGCCAGCAGCAGATCCAGCCCGGAGACCACCCGGCACCCGGCGGCCAGCGCCGCCGCCGCGAGCGGCGTCGGCCACGGGTCGTAGACCACGTCGAAGAAGACCGACTCGGGCCGCCAGTCGAAGTTGTCGGCGAGCGGGTCGGCCACGCCCTTCGGCACCGTGGAGATCACCAGGTCGGCGCGGGCGTGCGCGGGCGCGCCGTCCCACTCGGCCCCGGCCAGCGGAACGCCGGCGGCCGCCGCGACCGGACGCAGCTCGTCGACCGCCTCCGGGCGGCGGGCCACCACAGTCACCTCGGCCGCCCCGATCCGGGCCGCCGCCGCGATGGCCGCCCGGGCGGTGCCACCCGCGCCGAGCACGGTGACCACCGCCCCGGCCACGCAGCCGGCGCCGGTGAGCACCTCGACCATGCCGGTGACGTCGGTGTTGTCCGCGTACCAGGTGCCGTCGGGCCGGCGTACCAGCGTGTTGGCGGCGCCGACGGCGGCGGCGACCGGCGAGACCTCGTCGGCCAGCGCGAGCGCCGCCTCCTTGCCCGGCATGGTCACCGACAGCCCGGCCCATTCCGGGCCGAGGCCCGCGACCAGGCCGGGCAGCTCGTCGGCGCCGGCTTCGATCCGGGTGTACGACCAGCCGGTCAGCCCGGCCGCCGCGTACCCGGCGGTGTGGATCACCGGGGAGAGCGAGTGGGCGATCGGCTTGCCGACCACCGCGGCGCGGCGGGGATCGGCCATCAGATGATCCCGGCCTCCTTGGCCTTCTGCTCGTTGCGCTTCTGCTCGGCGTAGGTCTCGGCGAACGCGGAGCGGCCGTCCTTGCTGATCGCCACGAAGTAGAGCCACTTGCCGTCCGGCGGGCTCAGCGCGCCCTCCAGCGCCTCCTTGCCGGGGTTGTTGATCGGCGAGGGGACCAGCCCGCGCAGCTTGCGGTTGTACGGGTTCTTCGGGTTGTCCAGCTCGGCGGCGGTCATGTCCTTGGATGCCTTGGTCTTCTGCCCGGTCAGCTCCAGGTAGTAGTTGACGGTGACGTCCATCTCCAGGCAGTTGCAGGGGAACTCGCCGTAGACCCGGTTGTACGCGACCCGGGCGACCTTGCCCAGGTCGACCTTGTTGCCGGCCTCGGCCTGCGCGAGCGAGGCGACGATCAGCGCCTCGTACGGGGTGATGCCGCCGCGTTCCTTCTGCACCTTCTCGGCGTACTGCATGCCGGAGGTGACGGTAAGGAAGTTGTCCACCATCAGCTTGAGGATCGTCTCGGCGGTGGCCTTCGGCGGGATCTCGTAGGTGTCCGGGAAGAGGAAGCCCTCGATCGACGGGTTGACCTTCTTGCCGTCGGAACGCTTGAACCACCAGTCCGGTACGCCGAGCGCCTCCGGGTCCTTCGCCGCGGCCTCGAAGTCCTTGACCGGGATGTCGGTCTTCTCGGAGAGCCGCTTGTAGACCGTCTTCGCGGTGAGGCCCTCGGGGATGGTGATCCCGTTGACGATCTTGTTCTTGAGGTCCAGCATCGCCGCGACCGCCGCGTCACCGCTCATCTGCTTGCGCAGCTTGTACGTGCCGGGCTGGATGTTCTTGCTGCGCGAGTTCTCCTCGGCGGCCTCGATGAACGCCTTGGTGCTCTTCACCACGTCGGCGGCGACGAGCGCGTCGGCCATGTCGGCGATCAACGCGCCCTGCTTGATCTCGACGGTCACCTCGCCGGTGCCGGAGCCGTCGTAGTCGGGTGTGACGAAGTAGTTCTGGACCCGGTCGAAGCCGTAGAACGCACCGCCGCCGATGCCGCCGAGCAGGACCAGCGCGAGGGCGAGGGCGAGCAGGGTCTTGCCCCGGCCGCCGCCGGACTTGCCCTGGCGTCGGCGCACCGCGCCGCGCCGGTGCCGGCCCTTCTCCCCCCTGTCCGGCTCGTCGAACCCCAGATCAAGATCGTCGATCATTGCGTCCGCCTCCGCTGTGCGTCCAGCCAGCTCTGCAGAATCTCCACCGCGGCGGCCTGGTCGACCACCGCTCGTTGGCGCTTTCCCCGGACGCCCCGTTCGGCCAGCCTACGACTCGCGACGACGGTAGACATCCTCTCGTCCGTCAGCGTCACCGGAATCGGCCTCATTACATCAGCCAATCGGCTGGCATATGCTGATACGTTCGCCGCCGCGGGGCCGTGCTTTCCGGCCAGGTTGACCGGCAGCCCGACCACGATCCCCACCGCCTCGTGCTCGGCGGCGAGCCGGACCAGCTCGGCCATGTCGCCGGGCACCGCGTCCGGTTCGGCGGTCAGGTCACGGGCCAGCGTCACCAAAGGCGTGGCCAGGATGCCGTGCGGATCACAGCGGGCCACCCCCACCCGGACCTGGCCGACGTCGACGCCCAGCCGGACGCCACGGGACAGCTCGGTCACGAGCGGACACCTCCCCGCCGGTACGGGCCAGGGCGGACCGGGTGGTCCGCCCTGGCGTCGATCGTTGCGCTCATGCCGTATCGCCGGGCATGCGCTCGCGGCCCTCGCTTCGCTCGGTGCGTTCGCTCATGCCGTGCCGGCGACCGCCCGCTCGACGGTGACCAGCAGGTTCGGCGCCTCCGTCGCGGGCAGGCCGCCGCCCTGGGCCAGGTCGTCGCTGCCGCCGCCGCGGCCGGAGAACGCCGCCTTGACCAGGTCCTTCGCGCTCAGGTTCCGCCCCCGGGCGGCCTGGTTGACGGCCACCACGAGCGACGCCTTGCCGTTGGCCCGGGCGGCCACCGCGACCACCGCCGGGCGGGCCGCGTCGATCCGGCCCCGGATCTCCTGGGCGAGGGTCCGCACGTCGTTCGCGGCCGCGCCCTCCGGCGCCTCGGTGCCGACGTACGCGACGCCGCGCACGTCCTTCGCCTGCGCCGCCAGGGCACCGGCCCCGCCGAGCACGAGCTGGGCGCGCAGCTTCTCCAGCTCCTTCTCCGCGTCGCGCAGCTGGGTGACGGTCTGCTCCACCCGGTCGGCCACCTGCTCGCCGGGCACCCGGAACAGCTCGGCCAGCCGGGACACCAGCAGGTGCTCACGGGCCAGGAAGCCGAACGCGTCCATGCCGACGAGCGCCTCGATGCGGCGGACGCCGGAACCCACAGACGCCTCGGAGAGGATCTTCACCAGGCCGAGCTGGGCGGAGCGGGCCACGTGCGTGCCACCACACAGCTCGCGGGCGTAGTCGCCGACCTCGACGACCCGGACCCGCTCGCCGTACTTCTCGCCGAACAGGGCCATCGCCCCGATCCGGCGGGCCTCCTCCTGGCTGGTGACGAACGCGTGCACCTCCAGGTCGGCCAGCAGCACCTCGTTGACCTGCTGCTCGACGTCGTGCAGCACGCTCGGCGCCACACCCGTCGGGGTGTTGAAGTCGAACCGCAGCCGGCCCGGCGCGTTGAGCGAACCCGCCTGGGTCGCCGACTCGCCGAGGAAGTTGCGCATCGTCTGGTGCACCAGGTGCGTGGCGGTGTGCGAGCGGGAGATCGCCCGGCGGCGGGACACGTCGATCTCGGCGTACCCGGTCTCCCCGGAGCGGACCTCGCCGCGCACCACCTTGGCCCGGTGCACGATCAGGCCGGGCACCGGCTGCTGCACGTCGAAGACCTCGACCTGGCCGCCGCCGACGGTGATGAGCCCCTGGTCGGGCTGCTGGCCGCCGCCCTCGGCGTAGAACGGGGTGGTGTCGAGCACCAGCTCGATCGTGTCGCCCTCGACCGCCGCGGAGATCGCGGCGCCGCCGGACAGCAGCGCGCGGACCCGTGACTCCCGGCTCAGCTCGGTGTAGCCGGTGAACTCCACCGGCCCGCCGCCGTCGAGCACCGACCGGTAGGCCGACACGTCGGTGTGCCCGGTCTTGCGCGCCTGCGCGTCGGCCTTGGCCCGGCTGCGCTGGTCGGCCATCAGCCGGCGGAAGCCCTCCGCGTCGACCTGCAGCCCCTGCTCGGCCGCGATCTCCAGGGTCAGGTCGATCGGGAAGCCGTACGTGTCGTGCAGCTGGAACGCCTTGTCACCGGAGAGCGCCGCCTTGCCGGCCGACTTGGTCTCGGCGATGGCGGTGTCCAGGATCGTGGTGCCGGCGCGCAGCGTGGCCAGGAACGCGTCCTCCTCGGCGTACGCGTACTGGGAGATCCGGCCGAAGTCCTCGGCCAGCTCCGGGTACGACGGCGCCATGCAGTCGCGGGCCACCGGCAGCAGCTCCGGCAGCGCCCGGTCCTGGTAGCCCAGCAGCCGCACCGCCCGGATCGCCCGGCGCATGATCCGCCGCAGCACGTAGCCCCGGCCCTCGTTCGACGGGGTCACCCCGTCGCCGATGAGCATCAGCGAGGTGCGCACGTGGTCGGCGATGACCCGGAGGCGCACGTCGTCCGGGTGCGACTCGTTGGCCGCGTGACCCGAGTGCACGCCGTAGCGCTTGCCGGTCAGCTCGGCCGCCCGGTCGAGGATCGGCTTGACCTCGTCGATCTCGTAGAGGTTGTCCACGCCCTGCAGCAGCGAGGCCATCCGCTCCAGGCCCATGCCGGTGTCGATGTTCTTCGCCGGCAGGTCACCGAGGATCGGGAAGTCCTCCTTGCCGGTGCCCGGGCCGCGCTCGAACTGCATGAAGACGAGGTTCCAGAACTCCAGGTAACGGTCCTCGTCGACCTCCGGACCGCCCTCGCGGCCGTAGGCCGGGCCGCGGTCGTAGTACAGCTCGGAGCAGGGGCCGCACGGGCCGGGGATGCCCATCGACCAGAAGTTGTCAGCCTTGCCGCGGCGCACGATCCGATCGGCCGGCACGCCGGTGGCACGCCAGATGTCGTACGCCTCGTCGTCGTCCAGGTAGACGGTGGCCCAGATCCGCTCCGGGTCCAGTCCGAAACCGCCCGCCTCGACCGACTTGGTGGCCAGGTCCCAGGCGAGCGGGATCGCCCCGGACTTGAAGTAGTCACCGAAGGAGAAGTTGCCGTTCATCTGGAAGAACGTGCCGTGCCGGCTGGTCTTGCCGACCTCGTCGATGTCAGGCGTCCGGATGCACTTCTGCACGCTCGTCGCCCGCGCGTACGGCGGGGTCTGCTGGCCCAGGAAGTAGGGCACGAACTGCACCATGCCCGCGTTGATGAACAGCAGGTTCGGGTCGCTGATGGCGGGCAGCGGAGCGGACGGAACCACGGTGTGCCCGTTCGCCTCGAAGTGGGCGAGGAACCGCCGCTTGATCTCCGCCGTCTTCATCGCTGGTGGTCCTCCGGGAAAATCTCTCGGTCGCCGATCCGCGGGTCCTCCCGCAGCTCGGCGAACTGGTCGTCGTACACCTCGCCGCGGGCGAAGGCCTCGTGGATCTCCTGCTCACGCTCGGCCATGCCGACCCGGACGTCGTCCACGAACGCCCGGAGCGACTCGACCAGACCGCCGGCGGACTCGGACAGCCCGCTGGCGATGCCGGCCGGGGTGTACGCCTGCGCGGTCCGGGTGGCCTTGCGCACCACCAGGACGCCCACGGCCAGCCCGATGCCCAGCCAGAACAACCGCCTCATGTTCTCATCCTTCCCGCGTACGCCGGTCGGGGTCAGCGGTTGCCGCGCTTGGCGGCGCGACGCTGCTGCTTGATGGTGTCGCGCACCTCGCGCTCGGTCTCGGCGTGCCGGCGGGCGGAGGCGGCCCGGCGCACGCCGTAGCCGAACGCGGCCACCTTGACCAGCGGGTTCGCGGCGGCGGCGGAGACCACGGTGGCCAGGTTCGCCACGTTCGCGGTGACGTTCTGCGCGTGGCTGGTCATGGTGTCCACCTTGGCGAGCTGGAGGTTCACCCCGTCCAGCGAGGTCTGCACCTGCTCCAGCGCCACGTTGACGTTCTTCACCGTGGTGTTCACGTCACCGAGCAGCGGCGCGGTGCGCTCGTTCACGTCGGTGATCATGCGGGTCGTCGCGTCCACGGTGTGCCGCAGCCGCAGGATCGGCACCGCCAGCACGAGCACCAGCATCAGGAACGCGCCGGCCGCGATCAGCGCAGCGATCTCTCCACCACTCACGCGAAAGTCCTCCTCAAGCAGTGTCCCGGAACCCGACGCCCCGGAACGCGCGACCGTACCTACCCACTTCGCGCCACGCCGACCCGGTCACCGGGCACGGACGGGCGTGCCAGCCCCAGACCCTACCGTCCGTGATGGAAGTCGGCTCACGACGGTGAGGGGGTCACCTCGCCCAGCGGGTCGTCGGTCAGCGTCGGGTAGGGATCCTCACCGGTGAGTGACGGATCGGTGGTCGGTGTCGGTCCGGTGCGCTCGTCATCGATCGCGTTGCGCACCTTCACCGACACCAACGAGCCGGTGCACGCCGCCGCTGCGGGCTCGGCGGGCGTGGACGGCGCGGGCGCTCCGTCGATCGGCGGGGGCGTGCAGGTGCGGTCGCGTACCCACAGGTCGAGCGTGAGTTCGTCCCGGCGCCAGCAGGTGTAGCTGCCAGGGACCTTCTCGTCCGGGCAACGGTCGACCTTCCAGCGCCGCCACCCGTCCCCGGCCAGCGCCTTCTCGTAGACCGCGACGGTCTCCTTCCACCCCTGCTCCGACTCGACGGACCGTTCGCGCAGGCGGCAGTCCTGCAGGCACCAGCGGCTGCCGCTGACGTTGTCCACCGTGTTGCTCTGCGCCCAGGCGGGCACCGAGAGCTCGTCGAGGGTGTCGAAGACCGGGTCGCGGCTGAGCGTCCGCATCCCGAAGTAGAGCGGCACCGCACCCAGCAGCACGAGGCTGACCAGGGCGAGGATGCCCAGCCGCAGCCGGCTGCGCTCGCGCATCTGCCGGCGCAGCTCGGACCGCGCGCCACGCAGGCCACCGGCCTCCGCGCCGCTGTCGGCCGGTCCGGGACCGCCGGGCCGTGGCCCCGCCGGCTCCCCCGGGGGTACGACCACAGCCGCCCGGGCCGCCGCCGGTGTCGCCGGGCCGCCCGGTCCGGGCCGGCCCGTCTCCGGTCCGGGTGGTGTCGCCCGCCCGGCGGGCCGGTCGTCCGGCGCGACCGGACGGGCCACACCCGCGGCCGCGCGGGCGGCCACCGGCGCGCCGGGCGGCATCGGGGCGTCGCCCGCCGGTCCTCGGGCGCCGGGGGGCACCGGCGGTCGGGGCCCGGCGCCGGGCCGGGAGATGTCGTCGGGGCGGGCCACCCCACGGCCGTCGCCACCGGGTCCGGCCGGGCCGGCCGGAGCACCACCGGGACGGCCACCGCCGGCCGGAATCCCGCCCGTGCGATCGAGGTCGCCGCGCGGGCCAGGCTCGACCGGGCCGGCCGGTCCGCCACCGGGGACGGCGGCGACACCGGGACGGGCAGCGCCGCGGGCCGGGCCGGGCCGGGTGGACGGCGGGTCGGACGGCTGAGGCCGGGCCGGGGGCATGCCCGGGCCGGACTGGTCGGGGCGGGCCGCCGGTTCGGCGCGCGCCGGCACATCGGGGCCGGGCTGCCCCTGTCGCCGGGACGGCGTACCCGGTTCGGGACGCACCGGCGGCACGGCGACACCGGCCCGGCCGGTGGGGCCACCGGAACGGCCGGGCGGCTCCTCGGCGGCTGGGCCGGCCGGACGGCGGGTGACCGGCATGGCGGGGTCGGTGTGCGGCGAACGACCGGCCTGCCGCAGCCAGTCGGCGGGGCGTTCGGGCCGTTGCGGCCGCTGCTCACCGGCATCGTCACGGGCGGCCCGTCGGCCGGGCGTCTCGGCGGCGACACCGGGGCCACCCGGCTCGTCGGACGCGGCCCGCCGGGCGCCGGGTACCTCGGGTGCGCTCCGTCGACCGCCGGCCGTGTCGGGTGCGCCGCTCCGGCCGCCGGCCGTGTCGGGCGCGGAGCCGCGGCCGGCTGGCGCGCCGCGACGGCCGGTGGGCGAGGTCGGGCCGGTCGCCGGGCTGCCGGACACGGGCGCGCCCGGCACGTCCGGTGCGTTGCCGCTGCGCGGCACGACCGGGGAGCGATCCGGGGCGGCCCGCCGGCCGGGCGTGGCTGCGGGTTCGGCGCCGGGTGCGGGCAGGTGGTGACCGCCGGTGGGCTCGTCGTGCCGGGCACGGCGCCCGCCACCGGAGACCGGGGCGGCGTCCGGAACTGCTCGCCCGGCCGGCGCGCCGGGTGCGACGCCTTCCGGCGCGGCGCGGCGGCCGGCACCGGAGACGGGCCGGGTGCCGGGCGGAACACCGTCGGCACGCGCTCGGCGGCCCGCACCGGAGACCGGCTGGATGCCGGCGGTGTCGTCGGGGCGGGCCCGTCGTCCGGCGGGCGGCGGGATCGTCGGGTCGGCCGGGTGCGGGCCCTCGGGCCCGGCGCCGTGCCCGCCGCGGGGCGCCGGCGGTACGCGGGTGTCGCCGTCCGCGGAAGGCCGGCCCGCGTCGGCGGGCACGCGGCCGGGCGACGGCGCCCCCGACGGCGTGCGGGTGCCGGTGACCGGTGGCTGCTGACCGGTGGGTCCGTCCGGGCGGCGGCGGTACGGCGCATCCGGCGGACGCGGCGCCTCGGGCACACCCGGCCACGGACCGTCGACCGGGCGGCGCGGGGCGGCGGCTTCGGGGCCGCCGGGCCAGGGACCGTCGGCGGCCCGGCGCGGGGCACCCGGCTCGGGACCGCCGGGGCGTACCGGCGGGGCGGCGGGAGCGGGCGCGTCGGGGCGGCGCATGACCGGGGGACGCGGACCGTGACGGCCGCCGGGCGGCGTCTCCGGGCCGGGGCGACCGGCAGGCGCGTCCTCGACCGGCGGGCGGGCTCCCGGCGGCATCGCCCCCGCCGGACGCCCGGCGGCCGGGGGCGTGTCCATGCCGGGCCGGCCGGCCGGTGCGGCGATGTCCGCACCGGACCGTCGCTGCGGAGGAGGCGGGTCGATGCCCGGACGGCCGGGGGCCGGAGGGAGGTCGTTACCGGGTCCGCCGGTGCGGCCCGCGGCCGGGGGCGCCGCCGGTCCGGCACGGCCGGTCACGGGCGGCATCGTCGGGTCGGTGCGGCCGCCCGGAGCGGGCCCGCTCGGGTGAGGCCGGCCGGGAGCCTGGGGCGCGGCGGCCGGTGGCGGCACGGGACGGCCTGGGGCCTGCGGTGCGCCGGCCGATGGCGGAACGGGACGGCCGGGAGCCTGGGGCGCGCCTGCCTGGGGCGGCACGGGACGGCCGGGCGCCTGCGGGCCTGCCGGCGGCGGACCGGACCGGCCTGCGGGCGCAGGCGTACCCGGTTGACCGGCCGAGGGCGGCTGCGGGCCCGGTGCCGAGGGCGGCGCAGCCGGTCGGCCGGCGGGCGGCATGCCGGGGGCGGGGCCCGGCGCGGGGGCCGGGCGACGCGGCTCGGCGGCCGGCCAGGACGGGTCGGGGCCGGGGTGCGGCGCCGGGACGTCACCGTCCGGCCCGAGTTCACCGCCCTGGTGCTTGGCGGTGCGCAGGTCGTCGATCCAGCCGAGTTCCTCGCCGACGACAGTCGGGTCCAGCTCGGGCTCGGCCCGGCCGCGTCCCCATCGGCGGCCCTTGCCCCGCGGGTCGCGCCGCTCGTCGGGGCCGTCCGCCGGCCGCTCCGGACCACGCGCCATCACTACTGACCCCCCTCGGCGGCGTCGCTGCCGCCCTCACTCGCCCCGCTGGCCTGCTCGCCGCCCCCCACCCGGGCCCCGTTCGCGGTGGCCGGGGCGCCGGCCTCCGCCCGGGTCGCCGGAGCCGGCAGCCCGCGTACGATCCGGCGCAGCAGCGGCAGCCGGGTGGCCACCGCCCGCTCCGCGCCGTGCCCGCTGGGCTGGTAGTAGTCGGTGCCGACGAGGTCGTCCGGAGCGTACTGCTGGGTGACCACCCCCCGGTGGTCGTCGTGCGGGTAGCGGTAGCCGCGGCCGTGACCGAGGCCCCGCGCGCCGGAGTAGTGGGCGTCGCGCAGCCCGCGCGGCACCGGACCGCCCCGACCCGCGCGAACGTCGGCGACGGCGGCGCCGATCGCTGTGGTGGCCGAGTTCGACTTCGGCGCCGTGGCCAGATGGATGACCGCCTGGGCCAGGTTGAGCTGCGCCTCGGGCAGGCCCACGTACTCGACCGCGTGGGCGGCCGCGGTGGCCACTGTCAGCGCGGTGGGATCGGCCATGCCGACGTCCTCACTGGCGAAGATCACCAACCGGCGGGCGATGAACCGGGCGTCCTCACCGGCCACCAGCATCCGGGCCAGCCAGTGCAGTGACGCGTCCACGTCCGAGCCGCGCATGCTCTTGATGAACGCGCTCGTCACGTCGTAGTGGGCGTCGCCGTCGCGGTCGTATCGCACCGCCGCCACGTCGACCGCCTGTTCGGCCACCGCCAGGTCGATCCGGCCGGTGCCGAGCGCGGTAGCGGTGGCCGCGGCCGCCTCCAGCGCGGTGAGCGCCTTGCGCACGTCGCCTCCGGCGAGGCGGACCAGGTGGTCCTCCGCCTCCTCGGCCAGGACCAGCGCGCCGCCGAGTCCGCGCTCGTCGGCGACCGCGCGGCGCAGCAGGCCGCGGACGTCGTCGTCGTCGAGGGCCTGGAGGGTGAGCAGCACGCAGCGCGACAGCAAGGGCGAGATGACCGAGAAGTACGGGTTCTCCGTGGTCGCCGCCAGCAGCGTGACGGTCCGGTCCTCGACCGCGGCGAGAAGCGAGTCCTGCTGGGTCTTGCTGAACCGGTGCACCTCGTCGATGAACAGCACCGTCGGCGGGCCGCCGGACCGCCGCTGCCGGCGGGCGGTGTCGATCACGGCGCGGACGTCCTTCACGCCGGCGGTCAGCGCGGACATCGCCACGAACCGCCGGTCGGTGGCCCGGGCCACGAGGTGGGCGATGGTGGTCTTGCCGCTGCCCGGCGGACCCCAGAGGATCACCGACATCGGCGTCGCGCCCTCGACCAGCTGACGCAGCGGCGCTCCCGGCGCGAGCAGGTGTTCCTGCCCGACCAGCTCGTCGATGCCCGCCGGCCGCATCCGGACCGGCAGGGGCGAGTCCGCCCGGGCGTCGGTGAAGCCGTCGGCGCCGCCCGCGCCCGCGGGTGCGCCGGCCGGCTCGCCGAGGCTGAAGAGGGCGTCCGATTCCATCACGAAGACAGTACCGGGCCGGGCCGACGACGCCGGAATCGCGCCGCCGCCCCGGCCCGGGGTGGTCTTTTCCGGTCAGCCGCGACCCGGCCGCCGGCCCCGGTACCACCGGCCGCCACCGCCGCCGCGCGGGCCGGAGCCGACGCCGGCCAGGTAGAGCGAGAGCAGCAGGAAGCCGATGAGCATGAGGGTCGAGGTGCTGAACAGATCGGGGGCGCCGAGGTCGGTGTTCATGAAGTCGAGCAGCAGCGCGAAACCGAACACGATGGCCGCGAGAATGGCGAGCATGTCGTTCCTCCGGTGGGGGTTCCCAGCAGGTCGGCGACGGATGTACCCAATCGGTCTGTTCGTCAATCTCCACCGTGGAACAGGCGGTGCCTCAACCCTCGGTACCAGCGGGGATGCTCGTACGCTGGCGGAATGATCACGGTCGACGAATCGCTGACCGGGCGGGACGCGCTGCTCGACGCGGCCGGCCGCCACCCGTACGCCCGGCACGCGCTGCGGCGCGACCAGGCCGCGCGCGGATGGCGGCACGCCGGCGCGGTCGGATGGCTGCTCCCGCCGGGCGAGTGGTCGGCCGGCGGCGCGGTCGGCGCACCCGGCCCGGCGCTCGACGTCTTCGCCGCCCACCGGGCGGACGGGACGCTGCGGGCCGGTCAGTCGATCAACCTGTCGCACGCCGATCCGGACGAGGTGGCCGCGCGGCTGCCGGTGGCCCGGCTGACCGAGTGGGACTTCCTCTGGACGAGCGGCCCGCCGCCGCGCCGGCCGGAGCAGGAGCGGGTGGTACGCCTCACCGCCGCCGACCACTCCGCCCTGGCCGCGTTGATCGAGGAGGCGTTCCCGGCCACCACCTCGCGGCCGGGCGAGCCGGGCATCGTCGACTGGTACGGCATCCGCGACGGTGACCGCCTGCTCGCCTGCGGCGCCGATCGCAGCCGCGGCGACATCGGCTTCCTGGCCGGGTTGACTGTCGCGCCCGGGCTTCGCGGCCGAGGGCTGGGCGCGGCGCTGACCGCCGGGATGACGGATGCCCTGTTCGGCCGGTACGACACCGTGGCGCTGGGTGTCTACCCGGACAACGTGGGCGCGATCCGGCTCTACGGCCGGCTCGGCTTCACCGCCGCCGAACGCCGCACCTCCGTCAAACTCGCCTGACACGCGACGCCCCGACCGCGTGGGTGGAACGTCATGGGTGTCAAACGGCGTCCGAGACACCCATGACGTTCCACCCGGCCGGTCGGCTCAGTCGCGGCCGGCGGGAGCGGGCGCGGCCACCGCGGGGGCGGGGTCGAGGGGCGGGCCGGCGTGGCCGGGGCCGCCGCCCGTCACCTCCGGCGCCACCTCGACCGAAGAGCGGGCACGGCGGGCGGCGCGCCAGGCCGGCAGGTAGAGCGGCGCGGCCACGGCGAGCACCACCGCGCCGACGAACATCGCGACGCTGACGCTCGTGGCGTCGGCCAGCGCGGTCAGCGTGACCGCGCCGAGCGCGCCGGCCGGCTGGGCGGCCATCGAGTTCAGCGAGAGCACGCTGGTCCGGTACGGGCCGTCGACCTGCCGGTGCAGCAGTCCCATGTGCAGCGGGTTCGACGCGCCGTGCACGGCGTAGCAGGCGAGGTACGCGATGAGGATGCCGACCGGGCCGGCCAGCAGGCCCATGCCGACCACAGTCACGCCCTGCAGGATGCGCATCAGCGCGGCAGCGGGGGCGGCGCCGAGGCGGCGCAGCAGGAACGGGGTGAGCGCGGCGCCGGCGGCGTTGGCGAGCCAGGCCGCCGTACCGGCGGGGCCGAGCAGCGCCGCCGCGCGGGCCGGGTCGTCGAGCACCTCGGCGAGGCGTACCGGGAGCAGCGACTCGAAGGTGACCATGCCGAAGCCCCAGAACAGTTCGACGGCGACGAGGGCCAGCAGTACCCGGTTGCGGCGCAGCAGCCCGACGGCCTGCCCGACCATGCGGGGCGCATCGACCACCGAGGCGCGCAGCGCGGCCGGGCCGGACGCGGGCCGCCGCTCGGCCATCAGCGCGAGCAGCGCCACGATGGAGACGGCCTGGAGCACGGCGGCGACGATCACCGGCAGCGCGAGGGCGCTGACCGGGCCGATCGGACCGAGCGCGACCAGGCCGCCGCTGAGCAGGGCGCCCGCGCCGATGGCGACACCGACGACGGTGCCGGCCCAGCCGAGGCCGCGCTCGTACTCGGCCTTCGGGTCGACGGCGAGCGTGGCGTCGACGTACCAGGACTCCATCGGGCCGCTGTCGAGCGCCCGGTAGATGCCCTGCAGCGCCCAGACCAGGAAGAACATCCAGAACGAGTCGGCCACCGCCATCAGCGCCAGCGAGCCGAGGCCGACGGCCCAGGCCGCGACCAGCACCGGTTTGCGGCCGAGCGCGTCGGCGAAGCCGCCGGTGGGCAGTTCCAGCGCCAGCACCACGAGGCCCTGGGCGGTGGCGACCAGGCCGATCTGGGAGAGCGTGAGGCCGCGCTCCTGCATCAGCAGGATCATCACCGGCATGAGCAGGCCGCTCGGTAGCCAGCGCAGGCCGTACAGCGTGAGGTAGCGGATCCGGATCTGGCGTACGGACAGCGCGGTCACGACTTCTCCTCAGTGGACGGCGGGGTGGTCCGCGGCAACGCCGCGTCCATCGGGAAGGCGGCGAGGTAGAGCTGCACCGTCTCGGCGTCGGGGTCGTCCGGGTCGGTCTCGTCGCGGTGCCGCTCGAAGAGCGCGAAGACCTCCTCCTTGATGGCCTCCAGGCGGTCCACCGGGATCCGCATGAAGAAGTCGCCCATGCCGAACCCGTCGCGCCAGGCGGGCGACCACTGGTGCCGCTGGGCGAACCAGCGTTCGGCGTGCCCGGCGAAGAAGCGGACGTAGTCCGCCTCGATCCACTCGATCGCGGCGCGCGCGTCCGGGTCGTCGTCGAAGTCGCTCGACTCCCAGTTGGTGACGTCGTGCGCGGCCCGCCAGTAGCGCTGCCGGCCGGTGCCGAGGTCGGGGTCCTCGACCACGAGGCCGACCTCGGCGAGCTGGCGCAGGTGGTAGCTGGTCGCGCCGCTGTTGGTACCGAGCATCTCGGCCAGGGCGGTGGCGGTGGACGGGCCCACCACGCGCAGCGCCCCGATCAGCCGCATGCGCAGCGGCTGGGCCAGCGCGCGGACCTGGCGGTGGTCGATGCGTACGGTGCGCTCCTTCTTCTCCTCCATGCGATGCACAATATCTGTGCACACTTTCCATGCACAAGATGCTTGCAAAGATTCTGTGCAACTAGCCGTACAGCTCGGCGACGCCCCGCAGCCGGGTCCGCAGCAGCCCCGCCGCCCGGGTGGAGTCCAGCACCACCTCGCCCGGCCGGTGCAGCCCGGCGGCGGCGATGGTGGTCGTCCGCAGCCCGCCCGCGTCCGCCCCGTCGTGCCGGGCCACCAGCAGCCCCAGCTCGGCGCGGCTCACCGCGTCCGGCCCGGCCACGTTGAGCAGCCCTGCGTACTCGCCCGGCACCAGCTCCAGCACCGCGGCGGCGAGGTCGGCCACGTGCACCGGGCAGCGCAGCTCGTCGGTGAACAGCGTGGCCCGGCCGGCCAGCGCGTCCCGGCAGAGCTGGATCTGCTTACTGCCCTCCCCCACGATCAGCGACGTCCGCACCAGCGCCGCGCCCGGGTCCACCGCCCGCACCGCCGTCTCCGCCGCCGCCTTCGCCGCCCCGTACGGGTGCAGCGGCGTGGGCACGTCCTCGTCCGCATACGGCTTCGGACGCCCGGCGTGCAGCGCGTCGCTGGACAGGTGCACCAGCCGGGCACCCACCTCGGCGGCGGCGACCGCGATGTGGGCCGCCCCGTCCGCCGTGACCGCCCAGTCGTCGTACCGGTAGGGGGTGGCGACGACAGCGTCGGGGCGTACCCGGGTCAGCAGCTCACGCACGGCGGCGCGGTCGGTCACGTCGAGCCGGTGCGGCGCGACGCCGGGCACCGCGACGGCGGCGCGGTGGTACGTGCCGGCGACCCGGTGCCCGGCGGCGACCGCCTGCCGGCACACCTCGGTGCCGAGGAAACCGCTGGCTCCCACCACGAGCAGGTTCATGTCGTCTCCCCCGAAGATCGAAAAAGGCCCGCGTCATCATGACGCGGGCCAGTTCCGGAGAGCGAGGATCAGACGGGGTCGGCCACCGGGGCGGCCGGGCCGGCGGTGCCGGCGTGCGGGCCGGTCGGGGCCTTCGGCTTGGCGTCGATGCCGGCCTCGGCGCGCTGCTGCCCGGTGATCGGGGTGGGCGCGCCGGTCAGCGGGTCGAAGCCGCCCCGGGTCTTCGGGAACGCGATCACCTCGCGGATCGAGTCCGCGCCGGCCAGCAGCATGCAGACCCGGTCCCAGCCGAACGCGATGCCGCCGTGCGGCGGGGCGCCGTACTTGAACGCCTCCAGCAGGAAGCCGAACTTGTCCTGCGCCTCGTCGGCGGTGATGCCGAGCAGGTCGAACACCCGCTGCTGCACGTCGCCGCGGTGGATACGGATCGAGCCGCCGCCGATCTCGTTGCCGTTGCAGACGATGTCGTACGCGTAGGCCAGCGCCCGGTCCGGCGCGTCCTCGAACCGGTCCACCCACTCGGCGTTCGGCGAGGTGAACGGGTGGTGCACGGCGGTCCAGCCGCCCTCGTCCGTGCGTTCGAACATCGGCGCGTCCACGACCCAGCAGAACGCCCAGGCGCTCTCGTCGACCAGGTTCGACCGCTTGGCGATCTCGATGCGGGCCGCGCCGAGCAGCTCCTGCGCCTCGCGGGTGTTCGTGCTGGCGGCGAAGAAGACCGCGTCGCCCGGCTTCGCGCCGACCGCGTCGGCCAGGCCGGACAGGTGCGCCTCGGACAGGTTCTTCGCCACCGGGCCGCGCGGCTCGCCGGTCTCGGCGTCCAGCACCACGTACGCCAGGCCGCGCGCGCCGCGCGCCTTGGCCCAGTCCTGCCAGCCGTCCAGCTCCTTGCGGGTCTGCGACGCGCCGCCGGGCATGACCACCGCGCCGACGTAGCCGCCCGCGTCGATCGCGCCCGCGAACACCCGGAACTCGGTGCCGCGCAGGTAGTCGGTCAGCTCGGTCAGCTCGACGCCGTAGCGCAGGTCCGGCTTGTCCGAGCCGTACCGGGACATGGCGTCGTGCCAGGTGATGCGCGGGATCGGCCGGGAGATCTCGTAGCCGGCGAGGTCCTTCCACAGCGCCGAGACGATCGCCTCGCCCAGGTCGATCACGTCGTCCTCGGTGACGAACGACATCTCGATGTCGAGCTGGGTGAACTCCGGCTGCCGGTCGGCGCGGAAGTCCTCGTCGCGGTAGCAGCGGGCGATCTGGTAGTACCGCTCCATGCCGCCGACCATGAGCAGCTGCTTGAACAGCTGCGGCGACTGCGGCAACGCGTACCAGCTGCCGGGCTGCAGGCGCACCGGCACCAGGAAGTCGCGGGCACCCTCCGGGGTGGAGCGGGTCAGCGTCGGCGTCTCGATCTCCAGGAAGTCCCGCTCGTGCAGCACGCCGCGGGCGATCTGGTTGGCCCGCGAGCGCAGCCGCATGGCCTTGGCCGGGCCGCCCCGGCGCAGGTCCAGGTAGCGGTACTTGAGCCGGATGTCGTCGCCGGCCTCGATCTGGTCGTCCACCGGCAGCGGCAGCGGCGCGGCCTCGGAGAGCACCTCCAGCGCGGTCGCGGTCACCTCGACCTCGCCGGTGGGCAGGTCCGGGTTCTCGTTGCCCTCCGGGCGGCGGGTCACCTCGCCGGTGACCTTGACGCAGAACTCGTTGCGCAGCGCGTGCGCGTCCTCCTCGCGGAAGACCACCTGCACGACGCCGGAGGCGTCACGCAGGTCGACGAAGATGACACCGCCGTGGTCGCGCCGGCGGGCCACCCACCCGGCGAGCGTCACCGTCGAGCCGGCGTCCGCGGCGCGCAGGCTTCCGGCATTGTGGGTACGGATCACGGCTGGCGTCTCCTCAATCTGGTCCACTCACTGCTCCCCCGCATTCTGTCAGGGCGGGCGGGCCCGCTCCCGGGCACCCGTCGAGCCGGTCCGCCTCGGCGGTGGCGAAAGCGCCCTGCGGGCCGGGTCCGGCGGTCTACCGTGACCGGGTGCGTGCCGTACCGAGCTGGGCCGTGGCCACCGCGGCCGCCGCGCCCGCGCTGCTGGTGGCGGGCTGGACGGTGGCGGGCGCCCGCCAGGGGCCGGGGTACGACCCGGTGCGGGACACGATCAGCGAGCTGGCCGGCGAGGGCGCCACCGATCCGTGGCTGATGGGCGGCGCGCTGGTACTGCTCGGCTGCTGCTACTGCGCCACCGCCGCCGCGCTGCACGCCGCCGGGCTGCCCAGTCGCTTCCTGCTCGCGGTGGGTGGGGTGTCCACCGTCGCGCTCATCGCGTTCCCCCGGCCGCAGGTGGGTGGCTCCCCGGCGCACGGCGTGGTGGCCACCGTGGCGGTGCTCGCGCTGTCGCTGTGGCCGGCCGGTACGGCGCTGCGGCTGCCCCGCAGAGTGCCGCGCGAGGTGGCCGCCTCCCCGGCGGGCCGGCCGCCGTGGGCGTTCCGCCGGCCGGTGGCGCTGGCCGTGACGGCCGTCCTGCTGGCGTTGTTCGGCTGGTCGGTGGCCGAGGTGACGGGCGGCTCCCGGACCGGGCTGGCCGAGCGGGTGGCCGCGCTCGCGGTGACGCTCTGGCCGCTGGCGGCGGTGCTGTCCGCCCGGCGGGCCCACCGGCACTGGACGGCCCAGCCGGCGGAGCCGCCGCGCCCGGACGGGCCGCCGGTCGGTCCGGGCCGCCTCGGAGCGGGCGCCTGACCGGGTACGCGGAACGGGCCGCCGGGTGACCGGCGGCCCGTCCACTGCGGTGCGCGGATCAGAAGACGCTCACGCCGTAGCGGCTGAGCGCCTCGGTGACCGGCTGGAAGTAGGTCGTGCCGCCGGAGGAGCAGTTGCCGCTGCCGCCGGAGGTGAGGCCCAGCGCGGTGGTGCCGCTGAACAGCGAGCCGCCGCTGTCGCCGGGCTCGGCGCAGACGTTGGTGCGGATGAGGCCGGAGACGCTGCCCTCGGCGTAGTTCACGGTCGCGTTGAGCGCGGTGACGCTGCCGCTGCGCAGGCCGGTGGTGCTGCCGGAACGGCGGACGGACTGGCCGACGTACGCGTTGCCGGCCGAGGTGATGTCCTGGAAGCTGCCGTTGTAGAGCGAGACGTTGCCGGCCGCGTTGGCCGAGTTGCTGTGCCGGACGATGCCGTAGTCGTTGCCCGGGAAGCTGGTGCCGGTCCGGGTGCCGAGCACGGTGGTGCGGCTGGAGTTGGAGTACCAGGTCGAGCCGATGTTGGTGCAGTGCCCGGCGGTGAGGAAGTAGTACGTCGAACCGCTACGCACGTTGAAGCCGAGCGAGCACCGGCCGCCGCTGGCGTAGATCGCCTGGCCGCCGGAGATCCGGGTGCTCAGCGTGCCGGCCTCGGCCTCGATGCGGATCGCGCCGTTGTGCCGGGCGGCGGCGGCCTTGACCCGCTCCAGCTTGGCGCCGGTGACGGTGCTGTCGACGGAGACGACGACCTGGTTCGTGGCCGGGTCGGTCCACCAGGCGGTGCCGGGGATCTTCGCGGAGCGCTCCAGCTCGCTGGTGGCGGCGTTGAGCTTGTCCGCGCCGCGCGCCACGATCTTCGGGATGGCGCCGGCGTCGCGCACCTGGCGGGCGGTCGCGGTGTCGGTCACCGTGACGATCATCTTGCCGCTGGCGTCGGCGTACGTCCCGGCCGCGCGGGCGCCGAGCTTCTCGACGAGGGTGGCGGCGGCGTCCGGCGAGAGGGCCGTGGGGGCGGCCTGCGCGGGTGCGCCGAGCAGCGAGCCGGTGACCAGGGTGCCGGCGACGGCTACTGCGGCGGCGCGGCGGAGCGTGGACCTCGTGGGTCGCATGTAACAACCTCCGAATGGGGGTGAACGGGCGCTGTCATGGGGGCGCGCCCGAGGACAACCCGGGCGACCTGGGGAAACCGCCCGGGTGCCCAAAGTATTCACACATTTAAGATCGTAAGCAAGACATGGCTTTGCCCGGATTCGCACCAGCGCCCGATGTAACGCCGGAGCAACAACATCGACATCATCTGTCAGAGCCGATTCAGAGGTTGCGGCTGCGGGCCCCCGGGCCCGGGCGGGGCAGCACGTCCCGCGCCTCGGTGATCTCGTGCCCCTCGGCGCAGCGCAACGCGACCCGGACCTCGGCGCCGCAGTCGCGGTGCGCGACGCTCAGCGGCGAGCCCTCCGGGTCGGCCAGGTAGCGGTCACCCCAGCCGAGCACCGCGACGAGCACGGGCCACAGGTCCAGGCCCATCTCGGTGAGCCGGTACTCCTGGCGCGGCCGACTGCCCGGCTCGCGGTACGGCACCCGGCGCAGCACGCCGCGCTCGACGAGCATGGCGAGCCGGTTGGTGAGCACCTGGCGCGGGATGCCGGTGCGCACCCGCATGTCGTCGAACCGGCGTACGCCGTTGAAGACCTCGCGCAGCACGACCAGGGTCCACCGCTCGCCGAGGATCTCCATCGCGCGCGCGATGGTGCAGTTCTCCACCGACCAGTCCAGTGCCGCGGGTCTCATGCCGCCAGGCTAGGTCTGATTGACAGACTCAGCAACGCGCTGCGAGGCTGAGTCCATGACGCAGACGCAGGAGCGCACCCGTACGTTCACCTGGTCCGACCCGGCGGCCGGCGCCGCACACCTGGGCCGGCGCAGCGGCCTGGAACTGATGCAGGCGATGATCGTCGGCGAGCTGGCCGCGCCGCCGATCATGCACCTCGTCGACATGTCCCGGATGGAGGCCGAGGAGGGGCGCGTCGCTGTCGAACTGCTGCCGCAGGAGTTCCACTACAACCCGCTCGGCACCGTCCACGGCGGCGTCCTCTCCACGCTGCTCGACACCGCCGCGGCGTGCGCCGTGCACACCACGCTGCCGGCCGGGGTCGGCTACACGTCGCTGGACCTCAACGTGAAGTTCCTGCGCCCGGTGACAGTCGACACCGGCACGCTGCGCTGCGAGGGCACCGTGCTCCAACGGGGCCGCCGTACCGCCCTGGCCGAGGCCCGCCTGACGGACCCGGCCGACCGCCTGGTGGCCCACGCCACCTCGACCTGCCTCATCTTCCCCCTCCCCTGACCGCCGCCGCCCCTGTTCTCGGCGATCTTGCAGTTTCGGCCCCCGCAGTGCCGGTTTCGCGGCATTCGCGGGGGCCGTAAGTGCAAGATCGCGCGGGAGTGAGGGGCGGGCGTCAGGCCTTGGCGGCGGTGCGGGCGGCTCGGGCGGCGCGGCGCTCCTCGAAGCGGGACGCCTGGGTCTCCAGGGTGTCCAGGTGGGCGGCGATCTGGTCGCGGGCGGCCTCGCCGTCGGCGTTCAGGCCGGTCACGTCGAACAGGTTCCACTGGCGCAGCACCGGCATCACCACCTCGTCACGGTGCTGGCGCAGGTCGTAGATCCCGGCCAGCGCGATCGCCACCGACTTGCGGGCGAAGCCGTCGATGCCGACACCCGGCATCTGGAAGTTGGCGAGCACGTCGGCGACGGCACGCATCGCCTGCGACGGCGCCAGCTCGAACGCCGCGCCGAGCAGGTTGCGGTAGAAGACCATGTGCAGATTCTCGTCCGCCGCGACCCGGGCCAGCAGCGCCTCGCACGTCGGATCGCCGGTGGCCCGGCCGGTGTTGCGGTGCGAGATGCGGGTCGCCAGTTCCTGGAACGACACGTACGCCAGCGAGTGCAGCATCTCCTGGTCGTGGACGTTCTGGTAGCCGGCCGACATGTGCACCATGCGGGCCCGCTCCAGCGCCACCGGGTCCACCGCCCGGGTCACGGTCAGGTAGTCGCGGATCGCCGTGCCGTGCCGCCCCTCCTCGGCGGTCCACCGGTGCACCCAGGTGCCCCACGCGCCGTCACGCCCGAACAGGGTGGCGATCTCGTGGTGGTACGAGGGCAGGTTGTCCTCGGTGAGCAGGTTGACGATCAGCGCGGTACGCGCCACCTCGGGCAGCGTCGAGTCCTCCGCCGACCAGGCCTCGCCGCCCAGCGGGCCGTCGAAGGTGCGGCCCTCGCTCCACGGCACGTACTCGTGCGGGAACCACTCCTTGGCCAGCGACAGGTGGCGGTCGAGGTTCTTCTCGACCACCGGCTCGAGTTCGGTGAGCAGAGCGGTCTGGCTGAGCACGGTCACGACGTTCTCCCTACGGTGGCGTAACTTACGCCACCGTAGGTCGAAACGCCTTCAGACGCCAGTGCCGGCCGGGCCGACCAGCGGCTTCAGGTCCGCCCGGGGCGGCGTCCACTCGCCCGCCGCGGCCGGCACCTGCTCGCCGGAACGGATGTCCTTGACCTCGTCGCCGTCCGCGCCCGGGAACCAGACGTACGGGATGCCACGCCGCTCGGCGTACCGGATCTGCTTGCCGAACTTGGCCGCCGACGGGGACACCTCGGTCGGCACACCGCGCGAGCGCAGCGCCGCCGCTACCGCGTCGCTGGCTGCCCGGTCCTCCTCGGCGGTGACCGCCACGAGCACGCAGGTCGGCACCGAACGGGACACCGACAGCGCCTCGGCGCCGAACAGCAGACCGAGCAGCCGGGTCACCCCGATCGAGATACCCACGCCGGGGAAGCGGACGTTGCCGGAGCTGGCCAGGTTGTCGTACCGGCCGCCGGAGCAGATCGAGCCGAACCGCTCGTAGCCGATCATCTGCGTCTCGTAGACCGTACCCGTGTAGTAGTCCAGGCCCCGCGCGATGCGCAGGTCGGCCACGCAGAGGCCGGGCGCGTGCGCGGCGGCGGTCTCCACCACGGCGGTCAGCTCCGCGACGCCCTCGTCCAGCAGCGGGTCGCTCACCCCGAGGCCGCGCACCGCGTCGGCGAAGGAGGCGTCCGGCGCGGAGATCTCGGCCAGCGACAGCACGGCCTTGGCCTGCGCCTCGCTCGCCCCGGCGGTGCTCGCCAGCAGCTCCGTCACCCCGGCCGGGCCGATCTTGTCGAGCTTGTCGACGGCGCGCAGCGCCGCCTCGGCGTCGGTCAGCCCGATGCCCCGGTAGAAGCCCTCGCAGATCTTGCGGTTGTTGACCTGGATCCGCACCGGCGGGATCGGCAGCGACCGCAGGGCGTCACCGATGACCAGCGGCATCTCGGCCTCGTAGTGGGCCGGCAGGGTGTCCCGGTCGACGATGTCGATGTCGGCCTGGAGGAACTCCCGGTAGCGGCCCTCCTGGGGGCGCTCACCCCGCCACACCTTCTGGATCTGGTAGCGGCGGAACGGGAACTGGAGCTTGCCGGCGTTCTCCAGCACGTAGCGGGCGAACGGCACGGTCAGGTCGAAGTGCAGGCCGAGCGCGTCGTCACCGGCCGGACCGTCGGTGTCGGCCTGCAACCGGCGCAGCAGGTAGACCTCCTTGGAGGTCTCCCCCTTGCGCAGGAGCTGGTCCAACGGCTCGACCGAACGGGTCTCCAGTGGGGCGAAGCCGTACAGCTCGAACGTGGCGCGGATCCGGTCGAGCACGAACTGCTCGATCATCCGCTGCGCCGGCGTCCACTCGGGGAAGCCGGAAATGGGCGTGGGCTTGCTCATCACGAACTCCTTGAGAACCCGCGCGGGCGCGGGTGAGGGTCTAGAGGCCTCGGGTGGGCGCGGCCGGGCGCGCGCCGCCGGTGCCCGCCACCTCGACGAGGTACGGGTTGGTCGCGCGCTCGCGGCCGATCGTGGTCGCGGGGCCGTGGCCGGGCAGGACGACCGTGTCGTCGGCCAGCGGGAGCACCTTCTCCCGCAGGCTGGACAGCATCCGGGGCATGCTGCCGCCCGGCAGGTCGGTACGGCCGATCGAGCCGGCGAACAGCACGTCACCGGAGAGGCAGATCTGCTCCGCCTCCCAGGGCGAGCCGGCGCCGGGCAACCGGAACAGCACCGACCCGCCGGTATGGCCTGGTGCGTGGTCGACGGTGATCTCCAACCCGGCCAGCGACAGCGTCGCGCCGTCGGTCAGCTCGGCCACGTCGTCCGGCTCGGCGTACGGCAGCCGGCCGCCGAACAGCTGGGTCAGGTCCATCGACAGCGCCTTGCTCGGGTCGGCCAGCAGCTCCCGGTCGTCCGGGTGGACGTACGCGGGGATGCCCCGCGCGCCGCAGACCGGGGCGACGGAGAACGTGTGGTCGAGGTGGCCGTGGGTGAGCAGCACGGCGGCCGGGTGCAGGCGGTGCTCGGCGAGCACGGCGTCGAGCCGGTCGAGCACCCCGATGCCGGGGTCGACCACCACGCACTGCTCCCCCGGAGCGGTCGCCACCACGTAGCAGTTGGTGCCGAAGGCGTCCGCGGGAAAGCCGGCCACGAGCACGTCGCTCCCCTTTCCGTCCGGTCGTCGTCCCCCTGCAGCCTAGTCGCAGGGGCCAGCGGGTTCCGTCCGCCACCGGCCCGTCCGCCCCGGCCGGTCTGAGACGGCGGGACCTCGTACACCACATTCACAGTCGCTACCCGTACACTCTGGCGGGCGTGTGGCGTGGCGCACCCCGATCGGAACGGCGGACGGCGCCCGGCGCCGGCGGCGATCAGGCAGAGGAAGGGGAGCGCGCGTGGCTTCCAGCAGGGACCGGCAGCGCAAACTGGCGCGCGCCAAGCTCGACCGGCAGCTCGCCCGGCGGGCGGCGGCCGCGAAGCGGCGCCGGCAGATCCGGGCCGGCGTGGGCGCCGCGGTGGTGCTCGTACTGATCGTGGCCGGCTCCGCCTGGGCGCTCGGCGCGTTCGACTCCGAGCCGGAGAAGAAGACCGCCGACGACGTCTGCCTCTGGACCGCGCAGGACGGCGCCGTCAACACCAACCTCAAGGACGTCGGCGAGCCGCCCACCACCGGCCTGCCCACCTCCGGCACCCGCCCGATGACGATCACCACCAACCAGGGTGGGCCGATCACCGTCGAACTGGACCAGACCGACGCGCCGTGCGGCGCGGCGAGCCTGAGCTACCTGGCCGGCCGGTCGTTCTTCGACAACACCACCTGCCACGAGATCACCGCCGAGGGCGCGCTGCGCTGCGGTGACCCGACCGGCACCGGCCTCGGCGGCCCGACCTACTCGTTCTACGACGAGAACGTTCCGGCCGCGGCGGAGCCCAGCCCGTCGGCCTCGCCGGCGCCCGGGCAGCCGGCGACGTACCCGAAGGGCACGGTCGCCATGATCGGCAACCCGCCCGGCAGCAACGGCAGCCAGTTCCTGATCTTCTTCAAGGACGCCAGCCCGGCCAAGCCGGCCTACTCGGTGGTCGGCAAGGTCACCGGCGGGCTCGACGTGGTGGAGAAGATCGGCGCCATGCCGACGGTGGACAATGGCAACGGCGCCAAGGTCAAGCCGAAGACGCAGGTGCTGGTCCAGAGCGTCACCGTCGGCGAGCCCGGTGCGGCGCCGGCCGGCAGTCCCGCGCCGTCGCCCAGCGCCAGCGCGGGCTGAGAACACAGGCGAGCAGGCGGCGGGCCGTCGGCTGACCCGGCGGCGCGCGTGCCGAACCCATACGCAGCAGGTGAGGAGTGACCGTGACGTCCACCAGAGACCGCCAGCGCGCGGCGGCGCGGGCCAAGCTCGAGCGGGAGATGGCGGAACGGGCCGGCCGGGCCCGTAAGCGCCGGCAGACCCAGGCGATCGTCGGGGCCGCGGCGGTGCTGGTGCTCGTCGTAGCAGGCACGGTCTGGCTCGTCGCCGCGCTCGGCGACGACGACGACGAGCAGGGCACCACCGCCGCCGCCGGGGCCGTCCAGTGCGCGTACACGGAGGTGCCAAAGGAGGGCCGTCCGGCGCAGATCAAGGACGTCGGCCTGCCGCCGGCCCAGCAGCCGGGCAAGGGCACCCAGACGATGACCATCGACACCAACCTGGGCCCGATCACCGCCAAGATCGACCGCACCAAGGTGCCCTGCACCGCCGGCAGCTTCACGCACCTGGCGAGCAAGGGCTTCTTCGACAACACCAAGTGCCACCGGCTCGTCACCGAGGGCATCAAGGTGCTCCAGTGCGGCGACCCGAGCGCCACCGGCAAGGGCTGGCGGGACACCGACGGCACCGGCGGCCCGTCGTACAACCTGGCCGAGGAGAACCTCCCCACCGACAAGCGCCCGCCGTACCCGGAGGGTGTCATCGCGATGGCCAACTCCGGCCAGCCGGGCAGCACCGGCAGCCAGTTCTTCATCGTGTACGGCGACTCGCCGCTCGACCCGAACTACACCGTGCTAGGCACCATCACCGGCGGCATGGACGTGGTGAAGCAGGTCGCCGCGGCCGGTGACGACGGCGCGTTCGCCAAGCAGGCCGGCGGTGGTCACCCGAAGAAGGAGATCACCATGACCAAGGTGACGATGAGCCCGGTCGAGGGCGGCTGACCGCACCCGTACGACGACGAAGCGCCCGCCGGCTGATCGCAGCCGGCGGGCGCTTTCGCGTGCGTGGTGGCTCAGGCCCCCGAGGTGACCCGGTACGCGTCGAACACGCCGTCGACCTTGCGGACCGCGGCCAGCAGGTGCCCGAGGTGCTTCGGGTCGGCCATCTCGAAGCTGAACCGGCTGACCGCCACCCGGTCGCGGGTGGTGGTGACGGTCGCGGAGAGGATGTTCACCCGCTCCTCGGACAGCACCCTCGTCACGTCGGCGAGCAGCTTGTGCCGGTCCAGCGCCTCGACCTGGATGGCGACCAGGAACGTGGAGGCGGAGGTGAGCTTCCAGCTCACCTCGACCACCCGCTCGGGCTGGGCGCGCAGGTCCTCGGCGTTGGCGCAGTCGTCCCGGTGCACGCTCACCCCGCCGGAGCGGGTGACGAACCCGAACACCGAGTCCGGCGGTACGGGCGTGCAGCAGCGGGCCAGCTTGATCCAGACGTCGCTGACGCCGCGGACCACCACACCCGGGTCGGCGCTGCTCTGCCGGCTGCGCGGCGGCCGGGTGGCGACGGCGGTCTCGGCGATGTCCTCCGCCGCGCCCTCCTCGCCGCCGTAGGAGGCCATCAGCTTCTGTACGACCGACTGCGCGGAGACCTGGCTGTCGCCGACCGCCGCGTACAGCGAGGCCACGTCGGCGAGGTGCAGGTCCCGGGCGATCGCCATCAGCGCGTCCGAGGTGAGCATCCGCTGCAACGGCATGCCCTGCTTGCGCATCGCCTTGACGATCGCGTCCTTGCCGGCCTCGATCGCCTCCTCGCGCCGCTCCTTGTTGAAGTACTGGCGGATCTTCGTACGCGCCCGCGGGCTCTTGACGAAGCCGAGCCAGTCCTGCGTCGGCCCGGCCGTGTCGGACTTCGACGTGAAGATCTCGATCACGTCGCCGTTCGACAGCGTCGATTCCAGCGGCACCAGCTTGCCGTTCACCCGTGCGCCGATGCACTTGTGCCCGACCTCGGTGTGCACCGCGTACGCGAAGTCGACAGGCGTCGACCCGGTCGGCAGCGGGATGACGTCGCCCTTGGGGGTGAAGACGTACACCTCCTGGCTGGACAGGTCGAACCGCAGCGCGTCCAGGAACTCGCTCGGGTCGGCCGCCTCGCGCTGCCAGTCCAGCAGCTGCCGCAGCCACGTCATCTCGTCGATGTGCGCCGGCGGGCCCACCACCGGGGTGCCCTTGTGCTCCTTGTACTTCCAGTGCGCGGCGATGCCGAACTCGGCGGTGCGGTGCATCGCGTACGTGCGGATCTGCATCTCCACCGGCTTGCCGGTGGGCCCGATGACAGTCGTGTGCAACGACTGGTACATGTTGAACTTGGGCATGGCGATGTAGTCCTTGAACCGGCCCGGCACCGGCTGCCAGTTGGCGTGGATGACCCCCAGCGCCGCGTAGCAGTCCCGAACCGTGTCGACCAGGATCCGCACACCCACCAGGTCGTAGATGTCGTTGAAGTCGCGCCCCCGCACGATCATCTTCTGGTAGATCGAGTAGAGGTGCTTCGGCCGGCCGGTCGTCTCCGCCTTGATCTTGGCGGCCTTCAGGTCGGTGGACACCTTCTGCGTCACCTGACGCAGCAGCGCCTCGCGCTGCGGCTGATGCTCCCCGATCAGCCGGTTGATCTCCTCGAACCGCTTCGGGAACAGCGTGCCGAAGGCCAGATCCTCCAGCTCCCACTTGATCGTGTTCATACCGAGGCGGTGCGCCAGCGGGGCCAGGATCTCCAGCGTCTCCTTGGCCTTCTGCTCCTGCTTCGGGCGGGGCAGGAAGGTCAGGGTCCGCATGTTGTGCAGCCGGTCGGCCAGCTTGATCACCAGGACCCGGGGGTCCTTCGCCATCGCCACGACCATCTTGCGGATGGTCTCGGCCTTGGCCGCGTCGCCGAGCTTGACCTTGTCGAGCTTGGTGACGCCGTCGACGAGCAGCGCGACCTCACCGCCGAAGTCGGCGCGCATCGCATCGAGCGTGTATTCGGTGTCCTCGATGGTGTCGTGCAGCAGCGCCGCGACCAGCGTGGTGGTGTCCATGCCCAGGTTCGCCAGGATGGTCGCCACGGCGAGCGGGTGCGTGATGTAGGGGTCGCCGGACTTGCGGTACTGCCCCGAGTGCCACCGCGCGGCCGTGTCGAACGCGCGCTGCAGCAGCCGCGCGTCGGCCTTTGGGTGGTTCTCCCGGTGCGTCGCGATCAGCGGCTCCAGCACCTCGCTGACCTGCGAGGTCTGCCAGGGCGCGTTGAACCGGGCCAGCCGGGCGCGTACCCGCCGGCCGGTGGGCGCGTTGGAGAGGGCGAAGCCGCTGCCGGGCGTGGATTCGGTGGAACCCTCGGTGGGGAACGGCACCACGACCGCCCCGCCGTCGGCCGTCGCGTCGGACGCGCCGCCGGTGGCGCCGGTCGCCCGGGCCGGCGGGTTGCCGCTGCGCTCGGTCACCGAGCCGTCCGCGTCGCCTGTCGGGTGCACCGTGCCCTCCACCGGAGGGACGACATCGTGGGACACCGGCCTCCTCACCGCTCGCCGGGATGCGCCGGCCGTCCGGCCGACGTCTGGTTCAACCGGCCCGGAGGCCGGTCTTGTTCCACGCGGTCACCGGGGCCGGGCCCCGGCGCCTTCGCCGCTCCGGACAGCTCGGCCGGGGCGGGCAAAGGGCAATGCTACCCGTACGCAGGGTACGCCACCGCTCCCCCGGACGGTCGGCGCCGACCGGCCCGACCGGCGCGGCCTGGTCAAACGGTCAGCAGGGCATGGACCGGACGCTGGGCCAGCCGCTTACGGCCCTCCAGGAAGCCCAGCTCCAGCAGCACGGTGAACCCGGCCACCGTCCCGCCGGCGCGTTCCACCAGGTCGAGCGTGGCCTCGGCGGTGCCGCCGGTGGCGAGCACGTCGTCGAGCACCAGCACCCGGTGGCCGGCGGTGAAGGCGTCCTGGTGCACCTCCAGCGTCGCCTCGCCGTATTCGAGGGCGTAGGACGCCGAGTGCGTGGCGCGGGGCAGCTTGCCGGCCTTGCGCACCGGCACCACGCCCACGCCGGTGGCGTACGCGACTGCTGCCGCCAGCACGAACCCGCGCGCCTCGATGCCGGCGACGGTGTCGAACGAGTCCGGCCCGTGGTACGCGATGATGCCGTCGATCACCGCCCGGAACGCCTCACCGTCGGCGAACAGGGGCATCAGGTCCTTGAACACGACACCCGGCTTGGGGAAGTCCGGCACGTCCAGCAGCCGGTTGGCGACGAGCTGGGCGACCTCCGGGCCGCTGTCTCCCCGTACCCCTGTGGTGTGGGTCTCCGTCACGGTTCGTCCCATGTCCTCTCGAAACGACGACGGCGTCCGTCATGCCGTGACAACAGCATGACGGACGCCGTCGGACCGATTCCGTCCGGCCCCGCGGTCAGCGGCGCTTGCCGCCGGGCCGGTTGCCGCCGCCCCCGGCGGGACGGCCGCCACGGGCGCCGCTGGGGCGCTTGCCCGCGGGCCGGGCGCCCACCTTGGGTGCGGCGCCGGCCAGCGCGGCCGCCTCCGGGTCGATCGGCGCGTCGGCGGCCGGCGCGGTCGCCGGCCGACCCTTCGGCGTGATCTCGCCCTTGGCGATCGCGGCCCGGCGGGACAGCACACGCTTGTTGTGCGCGCTGATCCGCGGGTCCATGTTCTTCAGCAGCACCAGCAGCGGCGTGGCCAGCAGGATCGAGGTCAGGAACGCCACCGCCATACCGACGAACAGCACCAGGCCGAGGTCCTTCAGCGTGCCCGCGCCGAGCAGGCCGGCGCCGATGAAGAGCAGACCGCCGACCGGCAGCAGCGCCACCACCGAGGTGTTCAGCGACCGCATGAGGCTCTGGTTGAGCGCCAGGTTGGACGCCTCGCCGTAGGTGACGTTGTTGTTCGCGGTGATGCCGCGTGTGTTCTCCTGCACCTTGTCGAAGACCACCACCACGTCGTAGAGCGCGAAGCCCAGGATCGTGAGGAAGCCGATGATCGTCGACGGGGTGACCTCGAAGCCGACGAGCGAGTAGATGCCGGCGGTCAGGGCCAGGTTGGTCAGCAGCGAGACGATCGCCGCGACCGCCATCCGCCACTCGAAGCGCAGCACCAGGTAGATCGACACCACCGCGATGAAGATCAGCAGGCCGAGGAAGGCGCGGGAGGTGACCTGGCTGCCCCACGCCTCGGAGACCTGGCTGCCGCTGATCTGGTCGGCCTGGATGCCGAACTCCTGCGCCATCGCGGTCTTGGCCGCGTTGGCCTGCTCCGCGGAGAGCTGGCCGGTCCGCATCTCGTAGAACTCGCCGCTGGTGCCGCCGACCTTCTGCGCGCTGACCACCTCGACGCCTGGCGCCTCGTCGGCCAGCACCTCGTCGACGACCTGCTCGGCGCGGTCCAGCGTGCCGACGCTCGCCGGCACCTGGAACGAGTTGCCGCCCGCGAACTCGATGCCCAGTTTGAAGCCGTTGATCGCGAAGCTCAGCACGGCGATCAGCACGAGCACGCCGGCTACGCCGAACCACAGCTTGCGCCGCCCGACGATGTTGAGATCCGCCTCGCCCCGGTAGAGCCGGGCGGCCAGACCGCTCTTAGCCATCTCAGGCCTCCTTCACACGCGGGTTGCGGGCGGTGCCCGGCTCGGCCGACCGGGCCGGCAGCGCCCGGCCCAGACCGCTGACCCGCGGCGACAGGAACGCCCGGGTCCGGGCGAACATCGTCATGATCGGGTGGCGGAACAGGAACACGACGACCAGGTCGAGCACTGTCGCCAGGCCGAGCGCGAAGGCGAAGCCCTTCACCGCGCCGACGGAAACGATGTAGAGCACCACCGCCGACATCAGCGTGATGGCGTTCGCCGAGATGATCGTCCGGCGGGCGCGGATCCAGGCGCGCGGCACCGCGCTGCGTGGACTGCGGCCCTCCCGGATCTCGTCCTTCAATCGTTCGAAGTAGATGACGAACGAGTCCGCCGCGACGCCCAGCGAGACGATCATGCCGGCGATGCCGGCGAGCGTGAGCGTGAAGCCGATCGACCGGCCGAGCACCACCAGCGCGCCGAACACCAGCAGCGCGGAGAGCACCAGGCTCAGGAAGATGACCGAGCCGAGCAGCCGGTAGTAGAAGAACGAGTAGATGATGACCAGCAGCATGCCGATGCCGGCGGCCAGCAGACCAGCCTTGAGGTGGCTGTCACCGAGCGTCGCGGTGACGTTCTGCTGCTCCTGCGGCTCGAACGTCACCGGCAGCGCGCCGTAGCGCAGCTGGCTGGCGAGCGCGTTCGCGGCCTTGTTGTCGAAGCTTCCCGTGATCTGCGAGTCACCGGTCAGCACGCCCTGGATCTCCGGGGACGAGACGATCTCGTTGTCCAGCACCACGGCGACCCGGCACTTGCCGTCCTGGCCGAGTGCGGTCTGGTCGCAGGCCTGGCCCTCGTTGTTGAACGCCTCGCGGGTCAGCGCGGTCCACTTCTCCTGGCCGCTGCCGGTGAAGTTCAGGCTGACCACCCAGGAGCTGGTCTGGTCGAGCTGGGCGGAGGCGTTCTTGACGTCGGTGCCGAGCACCTTCGCCACGTCGAGCAGGTATTTCGCGCCGGACTCGCAGGCGACCGCCTTCTGCTTCTCGTCCTTGATCGAGGCGGCGGGCCGCGCGTCGAGCTGGGCGCAGGTGATGGTCGGGACGTTGAACTGCATCTCCACCGGCAGGACCGCGATCTCCTGCGGGGAGAGCGTGCCGAACGGCTTGAGCTTGTCGGCCAGCGACGGGTCGGTGGTCAGGTCCGCCGGGGCCTGCAGGCCCGAGGCGGCGGCCCAGGCGGCCGCGCCGACCTTCTGCTCGACGGCCTTGCGCTGCTGCTCGATGCTCTGCGGCACCGGCTCGGCGCTGGCGCTCGGGCTCGGCGCGGCGGCGCTCGGCGTCGCCGACGGAGAGGCCGGGGCCATGCCGCCCTGCCCACCGGCGCTCGGCGATCCGCTCACCTTGGGGCTCGTGCTCGCCTTCGGCGACGCGCTGCCCGACGGCGTCGGGCTGGCGGCACCGGACGGGGTCGCGCTCGGGACCGGCGCGGGCGCGGCGGCGGCACCGCTGCCGTCGGTGGCCTTGAGCACCTTGCGGAAGCGCAGCTCGGCGGCCTCACCGACGTCGGTCAGGTCGCGGTTCTGGCCGGGCAGGGAGATGACGATGTTGCGGTTGCCCTCGGTGACCACCTCGGCCTCGGCCACGCCGTAGGCGTTGACCCGGCTCTCGATGATCTGGCGGGCCTCCTCGAGGTTGTCGGCGGTCGGGGGCTTGCCGTCCACCGTGTTGGTGGCCTCGAGCGTCAGCCGGGTGCCGCCGACGAGGTCCAGGCCGAGCCGTGGCTCCAGCCGGTCCTTCCAGCCACCGCTGGCGCCGCCCGAGAAGAACACCAATAGATAGAGGACGACGAAGATGAGCCCGAGCACGGCGAGCTGCCGTCCGGGCCGCATCTGTCCCTGAGGTGGTGCCACGGCTGTCCTGTCTCCCTGTACGGTCGCGCCGTTTCCACGGCGGCGACAACTGTCGGGCCGGGGGTGTCCGCCCGACTGCTCCGGCGGGTCGGCACCGGAGGACGGCACGCCGACTGGAGCGCGGCGCGGGGGCGCCGCACGGCCCGGCCGGATGCCGACGCCGCGCGCCGACCCCAACTATCCACTTGTACGGATGAATCCGCTGCCCCGTCCGGGACGGGTGGTCACTCCTTGACCGGCTCGGCTTCCTCGGTGATCGTCTCGGCCGCCGGCGCCTCGGCGCGCTTGATCACCCGCGCGACGGCGGGGCGGGCGTACCGGGTCTGCACGCCCGGGGCGACCTCGAGCAGGACCGTCTCGTCCTCGACCGCGGTGACCGTGCCGTGCAGGCCGCCGATGGTGACCACCTCGTCGCCCGGGGAGAGGGCGGCCTGCATCTGCTCGGCCTCGCGGCGGCGCTTCTGCTGCGGACGGATCATCATGAAGTACATGACGACGAAGAGCAGAGCGATCATGAGGATCGGCGTCAGACTGCCGGCTCCCCCGCCACTCGCTGCTGCGTAAAGCACGGTGTAGACCTTCCGGTTGGCGTCCGCCCCGGCGCCGGAGGGCGCCGCAGCGGAAGCGGATTCTCACGTCCTGTACAAACCGCGGCGAAGTCTAGTCCCTGCTCCTGAGAAGACCGAATGCGGCACAGATCACGAACGGATCACGGCTGATCGGTCTGCACCGAGAACAGATCGGGCCCCGGAGGGGCATCCGCACCAAATGTACCATTCGGGGGCGTACGGCCCAGATGGCGCCAAGCGGCCTCGGTCGCCACCCGGCCGCGGGGCGTCCGGGCCAGCAGCCCGGCCCGGACCAGGAACGGCTCGCAGACCTCCTCGACCGTGTCCGGCTGCTCGCCCACCGCCACGGCGAGCGTGGACAGGCCTACCGGTCCGCCCCGGAACGAGTCGACGAGCGCGGTCAGCACCGCCCGGTCGAGCCGGTCCAGGCCGAGCGCGTCCACGTCGTAGACGGTCAGCGCGGCCCGTGCGGTCTCCAGCGTGACCACGCCGTCGGCGCGGACCTCCGCGTAGTCGCGGACCCGGCGCAGCAGCCGGTTGGCGATGCGCGGGGTGCCCCGGGACCGGCCGGCGACCTCCGCCGCCCCGTCGGCGGTGATCGGCACGCCGAGGATCCGGGCCGACCGGTGCAGCAGCGTCTCCAGGTCGGCCGGCGCGTAGAAGTCGAGGTGCGCGACGAAGCCGAACCGGTCGCGCATCGGGCCGGTCAGCAGGCCGGAGCGGGTGGTGGCGCCGACGAGCGTGAACGGCTCCACGTCGAGCGGAATGGCGGTGGCACCCGGGCCCTTGCCGACGACCACGTCGACGCGGAAGTCCTCCATGGCGCTGTAGAGCAGTTCCTCGGCCGGCTTGGCGATCCGGTGGATCTCGTCGATGAACAGCACGTCGCCCTCGGCGAGGCCGGTCAGGATCGCCGCCAGGTCGCCGGAACGCTCGATGGCCGGGCCGCTGGTCACCCGGATCCCGGTGCCCAGCTCGGCGGCGACGATGTTGGCCAGGCTGGTCTTGCCGAGGCCGGGCGGACCGGAGAGCAGGATGTGGTCCGGCGGCGAGCCGCGCCGCATCGCGCCCTGCAACAGCAGGTCGAGCTGGTCGCGGACGCGGTCCTGGGCGATGAACTCGGCCAGCCGCTTCGGCCGGACGCTGGCCTCGGCGTCCCGCTCGGCGTCGTTCACGTACGCCGAGACCAGGTTCTCTCCGGTCATCGGGTCCGGCCCAGGAGGCGGATCGCCTGCTTGAGCAGCACCGGCACCGCCGGGGTCTCGCCGTCGACGGTCTCCGCCACCGCGGCCACCGCCTGCTCGGCCTGGCCGGTCGTCCAGCCGAGGCCGACGAGGGCCTGGCGGACCTGCTCCGGCCAGGCGCCCGCGGTCACCCCGGCCGCGCCGTCGGCGCCCACCGGCACCGGGCCGACCCGGTCGCGCAGTTCCAGCACCAGCCGCTCGGCGCCCTTCTTGCCGATGCCGGGCACCCGGGTCAGCGCCGCGGTGTCGGCGTTGGCGATGGCCTTGCGGACCGCGTCCGGCGTGTGCACGGCGAGTACCGCCTGGGCCAGCCGGGGACCGACCCCGCTGGCGGTCTGGAGCAGCTCGAACAGCTGCTTGGCGTCGTCGTCGGCGAAGCCGTAGAGGGTGAGCGAGTCCTCCCGGACGACAAGGCTGGTGGCGAGCCGGGCGGGCTGGCCCACGCGCAGGTCGGCGATCGTGCCGGGAGCGCACTGCACGGCCAGGCCGATGCCACCCACCTCCACCACCGCGTGATCCGGGCCGGTGGCGGTCACCGTGCCGCGTACGCTCGCGATCATCGCGTCCCTCCTCGTCGGGCCCGTTGCGCGGCCTCGGCCAGCTTGGACCGGGTGCCGCCGCGCCACACGTGACAGATGGCCAGCGCCAGCGCGTCGGCGGCGTCGGCCGGCTTCGGCGGCTCGGGCAGCCGCAGCAGCCGGGTGACCATGGTGGTCATCTGCTTCTTGTCCGCCTGCCCCGACCCGGTCACCGCGGCCTTGACCTCGCTCGGCGTGTACGTCGTCACCGGCAGCCCGGCCCGGGCTCCGGCGAGCACCGCGACGCCGCTGGCCTGCGCGGTGCCCATCACGGTGCGGACGTTGTGCTGGCTGAACACGCGCTCCACCGCGACCGCGTCCGGCCGGTGCTCGGTGACCAGGTCGGTCAGCGAGCGGTCCAGGTGCAGCAGGCGCAGCGCGAGGTCGTCCTCCGGGTCGGTGTAGACCACGTAGTAGGCCACGAGCGTGCAGGGACGGCCCGGCACGCCCTCGACCACGCCGACCCCGCACCGGGTCAGCCCCGGGTCGACGCCCAGCACGCGCACGCCGCCTCCTCCCCGAGCCGCCAGCAGTACGTGTGTTCGACACACCCTACTGGTGCCCGCCGACGCCGGGACCGCCGGACACGCCGGGTGCGGACGGTGACCCGGCGCACCACACAGGCGGGCGGTGGAGTATGTGTCGCCGCCCCATGTGCCAGGGGGCAACCGGCTCGTACGTTCATGCGCCATGACGGCAGAACCCGTGGCGGTCCCCCACGTCGTACACGTCGACCTGACCGGTCGCACCGCGCTGGTCACAGGTGGTGGCGGCGGCATCGGACGGGCCTGTGCCCTGCGCCTGGCGGCGGCCGGCGCGACGGTCGTGGTGCTGGACCGCGACGTGACGGCGGCCGAGGCGGTGGCCGCCGAGGCCGGCGGCCGGGCGGTCGGGATCGACCTGGCCGACCCGGCGGCGGTGGACCGGCTCGGCGTCGACGCCGACATCGTGGTCAACAACGCCGGGCTGCAGCACGTCGCGCCGGTGCAGGACTTCCCGGTCGAGCGCTTCGAGTACATCCAGCGGGTCATGGTGGAGGCGCCGTTCCTGCTGATCCGCCGCGCGCTGCCCCGGATGTACGCGAACGGCTGGGGCCGGATCGTGAACATCTCCTCGGTGCACGGGCTGCGCGCCTCACCCTTCAAGGCCGCGTACGTCTCGGCCAAGCACGCGCTGGAGGGCCTGTCCAAGGTGGTCGCGCTGGAGGGCGCCGCGCACGGCGTCACCGCCAACTGCATCAACCCGGCGTACGTGCGCACCGCGCTGGTGGAGAGCCAGATCGCCGACCAGGCGGCCACCCACGGCATCGGCGAGGACGAGGTGGTCGAGAAGATCATGCTGGCCCGGGCGGCGATCAAGCGGCTGATCGAGCCGGAGGAGGTGGCCGAACTGGTGGCGTACCTCTGCTCCCCGCCCGCCGCGTTCCTCACCGGCACCTCGATCGCCCTCGACGGGGGCTGGACGGCGAACTAGTGGGCCCGCGCACAATGTCGGTCATGTCGTCGCCGGTGGAGTTCCTGGAGCTGCTGGCGCGCGAGGCCGCCGCGGTCGAGTTCGAGGGCCCGCTGGTGGCCGCGCGCGCCGCCGGCCTGCCCGCCGAACGGCTCGCCGAGCTGGAGCAGGCGAAGGTGGTGGCGCTGCGGGTGAGGGCGCTGCTGGCGCGCCGGCGCCGCCGGGAGACCGAGCTGTCCGGCCTGTACGACACCGCGAGCGACCTGGCCGGGCTGCGTGACCTGGACGACGTGCTGCGCGCGATCGTGCACCGGGCGCGGATCCTGCTCGGCACCGACGTGGCGTACATGACGCTCAACGACGACGAACGCGGCGACACGTACATGCGGGTCACCGACGGCTCGATCTCGGCCCGGTTCCAGCGGCTGCGGCTGGAGCTGGGCGACGGGCTGGGCGGGCTGGTCGCGCAGACCGGCACCCCGTACGTCACCTCGAACTACCAGGAGGACGAGCGGTTCCGGCACACCGGGGAGATCGACGGCGGGGTGGGCGAGGAGGGCCTGGTGGCCATCCTCGGCGTGCCGCTGCGGCTCGGGTCCAGCGTGATCGGCGTGCTGTACGCGGCGAACCGCTCGGCCCGGCCGTTCGCCCGCGAGGAGGTGTCGCTGCTGGTGTCGCTGGCGGCGCACGCGGCGGTGGCGATCGACACCGCGCGGCTGCTCGCCGAGACCCGGGCGGCGCTGGCCGAGCTGTCCGCGGCGAACAGCACCATCCGGGCGCACAGCAGCTCGGTGGAGCGCGCCGCCGCGGCGCACGACCGGATGACCGCGCTGGTGCTACGCGGCGGTGGGATGGAGGACGTGGCGGCGGCGGTCACCGAGGTGCTCGGCGGCGCGCTGCTGGCGCTGGACGCCGAGGGCCGGCGGCTGGCCCGGGTCGGTGAGATCGAGGAGCCGGACCGGGCGGACATCGTGGAGGCGGTGGCCGCGTCCCGTACCGAGGGGCGCAGCGTGCGCCGGGGTCCGCTCTGGTACGCCGCGGTGGTGGCCGGCGCGGAGAACCTGGGCGCGCTGGTGCTGCGCCCGGACGACGAGCTGGTCGACGCCGACCAGCGCATCCTGGAGCGGGCCGCGCTGGTGACCGCGTTGCTGCTGCTGTTCCGCCGGACCGTGGCCGAGGCGGAGGGGCGGGTCCGCGGTGAGCTGCTGGACGACCTGATCGCCCGGCCGCTGCGCGACGCGGACGCGCTGCGCGCGCGGGCCCGCCGGATCGCTGTTGACCTGGACGCCCCGCACGTGCTGGTGGCGGTCGGCGACGACGCGTTCGCCGAGACCGGCTCGGCCCGGCAGCGGGTGCTCTCCTGGGCCACCACGTACGCCTCGACCCGGGGTGGCCTGGCCGCGGCGCGCGACGGGCGGGTGGTGCTGATGCTGCCCGGCCGGGACGCGGGCGGCGCGGCCCGCGCGGTGGCCCGGGACCTGTCCCGGGTGACCGGCCGTCCGGTGACCGCCGGGGCGAGCGGGCCCTCCACCGGCCCGGCGTCGCTCGCTGTCACGTTCGCCGAGGCGGAGCGCTGCCTGTCCGCGCTGGGTGCGCTGGGCCGGGCCGGGCAGGGGGCGAGCACCACCGAGCTGGGTTTCGTCGGGCTGCTGCTGGGCGCGGTCGGTGACGCCGGGGACCGGGACGTGGCGCGGTTCCTCGCCACCACCGTGGGACCGGTACTGGACTACGACGCCCGGCGGGGCACCGCGCTGGTGAAGACGCTGGAGGCGTACTTCGGGGTGGGCGGCAGCCTGGCCCGGGCCGCCGAACAGCTGCACGTGCACGTCAACACGGTCACCCAGCGGCTGGAGCGGGTCGGTCACCTGCTCGGCGCGGACTGGCAGCGGCCGGAGCGGGCGCTGGAGGTGCAGCTCGCGCTGCGCCTGCACCGGCTGCGCACACCCGCCCGCTGAGCGGCGGGCGACGGACCGGCCGGGCAGGCGGCCCGGCCCGGGATCAGCGCACGCGCAGGCCGTCCAGGACCGCGTCCACGATCCGCTCGGGCAGCAGCCGCTCGTCGCGCTCGGGGTGCCAGCGCAGCATCCGCTGGGTGAGCATCGGCGCGGTGAGCAGCGCCATCGCCACCTCGATGTCGAGGTCCGCGCGCAGCTCGCCCCGGTCGACCGCGCGGCGCAGCACCTCGCGCATCGCCGCCCGCCGGGGCTCGATGATCGCCTCGTACGCCTGCCGGTGCGCCGAGCTGCGGTTCACCTCCGGCACCAGACAGGGCATGATCTTCCGGACGCGGACATCGGCGTGCTGGCCCACCGCGCCGACGAGTACCACCAGGTCGTCGCGGACGGAGCGCCCGTCCGTGCGCGGCGCGGGCCCCTTGAGCGTGCGCAGCGCGTCCAGCAGCAACGCGTCCTTGCCCGCCCAGCGGCGGTAGATGGTGGCCTTGCCGACTCCGGCGCGGTTCGCGATCGCCTCGATCGACAGCGACTCTATGGTGCTGCCCTCGGCCAGCAGGTCGAGGGTGGCGTCGACGATCGCCTCGTCCGCGCGGGTGCTCCGCGGTCGCCCGGGCGACCGCGGAGCATCCGCCGTGGAAGTCATGTCAGACATTGTCCACGAACCTATGCGGTACCGGCCAACTCCCGGTCGGTGACCGGCGCCGCGTCGGGGGCGACGACCGGCCGGCCCGGCATCCACCGCAGCACGATCACGATGCCGAGCGCGGCCACCACCGCGGAGGCGCCCGCCGCCCAGTGCATGGCCGAGACGAACGAGTCGTTCGCCGCGTCGATCAGTCGCGGCCCGTCGGGGCCGAGCCGGCCGGCGACCGCGTACGCCCCGGACACCGACTCCCGGGCCGCGTCGCGCACCGGGGCGGGCAGGGCGGCCACCGCCGGGCCGACCTGGTCGCGGTAGACGGCGGAGAGCACCGAGCCGAGGACCGCCACGCCGAGCGCGCCGGCCACCTGCCGCACGGTGTTGCTCACCGCGGAACCGACGCCGGCCTTCTCCCGGGGCAGCGACGACATGATCGACTCGGTGGCCGGCGGCATGATGTTCGCCATCCCGGCGCCCTGGAGGAAGCCCAGCGCCGAGAAGATCCAGATCGGGGTGTCCGCGTCGATGAAGACGAACGCGGCGAGCGCCACAGTGGTGAGCAGCAGCCCGGCGGCCGCGACCGCACGGCCGCCGTAGCGGCGGACCATCGCGGCGCTGCGCGGCGCGAAGATCAGCTGGGCCGCGGCGAACGGCAGGAACAGCAGGCCGCTCTCCAGCGGGCTGTAGCCGCGGACGAGCTGGAGATAGAACGCGCCGAAGAACATCACGCCCATGGCGGCGAAGAAGACCAGCCCGACCAGGGCCACCGGCGCGGCGAACCGGGGCACCCGGAACAGCCGTACGTCGAGCGACGGGTGGTCGCTGCGCAGCTCGTGGGCGACGAACCAGCCGAGCACCGCGAGGCCGCCGAGCACCGCGACCCACACCTGCGGGCGGCCGAAGCCGTGCTCGCCGCCGTCGATGATGCCGTAGGTGAGCGCGACCAGGCCGACCACCGAGAGCAGCACGCCGAGCAGGTCCACCCGGCCGGGCTTGGGGTCGCGGGACTCGGGCACCAGGGCCGCGACGAGCACCACGCCGAGCACCACCACGGGCACGTTGATCAGGAAGACCGAGCCCCACCAGAAGTGCTCCAGCAGGGCGCCGCCGAGCACCGGGCCGATCGCCACCGCGAGGCCGACCGCGCCGGCCCAGACGCCGATCGCCTTGGCGCGCTCGCGCGGGTCGAAGACGTTGGAGATGATCGAGAGCGTCACCGGCATGATGGCCGCGCCGCCGACGCCCATCAGCGCGCGGGCCGCGATCAGCTGGCCCGGGTCCTGCGCGTACGCGGACAGCAGCGAGGACAGGCCGAACAGCGCCAGCCCGAGGATCAGGAAGCGGCGGCGGCCGAGCCGGTCACCGAGCACGCCGAAGGTGAACAGCAGCCCGGCGAAGACGAGCGTGTAGGAGTTGATCGCCCACTCCAGCTCGCCCTGGGTGGCGCCGAGGCCGTGCACCGGGTCGGCCAGCGTGCGCAGCGCGACGTTGAGGATGGTGTTGTCGAGGACGACCACGAGGAGGCTGATCACCAGCACCCCGAGGATCGCCCACCTCCTCGGGTGTCCGGTGTTCTCGCGTGGTTCCACGTCCGTGCTCCCCCCGGTTTCCCCGCGATCGGAATACGATACGGGTCAGACTCGTAACGGAGCCGAGCGTAGGTGAGCGGGTTTCGATACGGAACCGGTTCGTATCGAATGTGTCTCAGGTCACGCGGGCGGCCCGGCCGCCAGCGCCAGCCGCAGCAGCACGTCCCGCACCGGCAGCAGCCGCCGCGCGCCGGACAACCGCCCCGCCCACCGCGCGCCCGCCGCGATCCGCTGCGTGGGCCGCCGGCGGCGCCTGTCGTACGCCCGCAGCGCGGCGGGCAGGTCGCCTGCTTCGCGGACGCAGTCGGCGAGCGCGACCGCGTCGATGAGCGCCTGGCAGGCGCCCTGCCCGAGATCCGGGGTCATCGCGTGCGCGGCGTCGCCGAGCAGTGCCGTCCGGCCGGACACGTACGACGGCAGCGGCGTCAGGTCGTGGATCTCGTGCCGCAGGATGCCGTCCGGGGTGAGCGCGTCGAGCACGCGCGGCACCGGCTGATGCCAGTCGCCGAAGAGTCGGCGCAGCTCGGCGCGGTCGTCGGGCGGCGCCGGGTGCCCCTCGGGCAGCCGCACCGCGGCGTACCAGTTGGTGCGGCCCGGCCCGGCCGGGGTCAGCCCGAACTTGCGCCCCCGCCCCCAGGTCTCGCCACCCTCGGCCAGGTCCAGGTCGACCACACCGCGCCAGGCCACCGCGCCCGCGTAGCGCAGCGGGTGCCGCCGGCCGTACATCGCCTCGCGCACCACGCTGTTGATCCCGTCCGCGCCCACCACCAGGTCGTACGCCTCGCGCAGCGGCCCCGGGTCGGCCACCGGAGCGTCCAGGCGCAACACCGGTCCGGGCAGCGCGCCGGCCAGGACGGCGAGCAGCACCGGCCGGGTGACCAGGTACACCGGCTCGCCGTGGCGGCGCTCCAGCCGGTCGACGTCGATGGTGGCGATCCGGCTGCCGTCCGGGCGCCGGATCGACCCGCCGGCCTGACGGCTGCCCCGGCGGCGCACCTCGTCGCCGACGCCGAGGGCGTCCAGGGCGCGCATCGCGGCGGGCCAGATGCCGAGCCCGGTGCCGGTCTCCGGCAGTGCGGACGACCGTTCCAGTACGGTCACGTCCCAGCCCGCCGCCCGAAGGCCGACGCCCGCCGCGAGCCCGCCGATCCCGCCCCCGACCACGACCGTGCGTCCGCCCATGCCCGTCACCGTACTACAGATGTAGTCGGCTGCACTACGCCTGTAGTCTGACCGGGTGACCGATCGCCGGCGACTCCTGCTCGACGCCGCCATCCGGGTGCTCGGCACCGGCGGGCCGCGACAGCTCACCCACCGGGCCGTTGACGCCGAGGCGGGCCTGCCCGAGGGCTCCGCGTCCAACCGGTTCCGCACCCGGGAGGCACTGGTCACCGGCGTCTTCGACCGGCTCGTCGAGGTGGAGACGGCGGCCTGGCAACGGCTCGCCGCGGACCTGCCGCCGGGCGACGTCACCGCGTTCGCCGCAGTGGTCGGCCGGCTGATCCGGGAGTTCACCGACCGGCAGCGGGTGGTCACGCTCGCCAGGTACGCGTTGTTCGTCGAGGCGGCCGTGCGGCCCGACCTGCGCCCGGCGATCGAGGCCGCCCGGGCACGGCTGGCCGGCTGGGGGGAGCCGCTGCTCGCCACGCTCGGCTCGACCGACCCGCCGGCCCACTTCCGGATGCTGCTGGCACTCGTCGACGGGCTGCTGAGCAACCGGCTCGCCGCCCCCGGCGACGACGTCGACCCGGAGGCCGCCGTCGCCACGCTGCTGCGCGGCTTCCGCGCCTAGGGCTGGGCCGCGGGGCGCCCGGCCGCGGCACGGCAGGTGCGCAGCGCGTCGGACAGGGTCGTCAGATGCCCGTCCGGTGGCATGATCCAGCCCGGCCCGGCGCTGTGCACCCACACCGACGGGAACTCCCGCGCGAACCGGGCCATCCGGTACGCCCGGCCGGTCACCGGGGTCTGCGACCACACCACCACCGTGTGCGGCCGACTGCGGCGCACGGCGCTGGCCAGCGCCGGCCAGGGCAGGGCGGCGCCCAGCAGCAGGCTGCCCAGGTTCGCCTCCCGCAGCGCGGCGGCGAGCGCGTGCAGGCCGAGACAGTGCAGTTCCTGTTCCGCCGCGGCGAGCAGGATGCCGCCGCCCGGCGACGCCCGCCCCGGCTCGCGCACCAGTGCGTCCAGGCCGGACCGGATCCCCTCGGAGAAGGCGTGCTCCACCGCCACCTCGACGGCGCTGTGCCCCGGTAGCGCGGCCAGCATCGGCGCGCAGACCCGCTCCCACACCGCCGTCACGCCCCACCGACCCGCGGCCTCGACGACGAGCGCGGCGACCCGGTTGCCGTCCAGGTCCTCCGCGGCGAGGGTGAGGTGCTTGCGGACGTCCTCGACGGCGTCGCCGGGCATCGCCTCGGTCACCACCAGAAGCACCTCCCGGGTAGACGGTCACTACCCGGGGTTCGACGCGACGGCACGGTTTGGATGCGCCCGGGCCGGACCGGTCCGGACGAGATGCGGTCCCGGCACCGGGCCGGTGGGCCGGATCACACCGGCCCACGTTCCGGCGGGACGGGCTCCGCCGCGGCGACGGAGCGGCGACGACGGCGCAGCGACAGCCACGCCACGGCGATCAGGCCCAGGGCGAGCACCGTCAGCAGGTACGCGTCGACCGCCAGCGTCTTCGCCGCCCCCTCCAGGTGGGCCGCCTTCCAGATCAGGCCGCGCGGGACCGTCGCACCGGTGCGGTCGCGGCCGGGCCACAGCAGGAACGGCAGCACGGCGGCCACCGCGAGGGCGGCCGCGGGCACCCGGGCCGGGCCGCGGGCACGCCGGGCCAAATCGATCAGGACCAGCGCCGTCGGGCCGATCCAGAGCCAGTAGTGCGACCAGCTCACCGGCGAGACGGCGAGCGTGGTGAACCCGACCACCACCATCGCGGCCGCCTCCTCACCCTGCCGGTGCAGCGCGACGGCGAGCGCCAGGCCGGCCACCCCGGCGAGCACCACGGCCAGCATCCACGGCACGCTGTTGAGTTCGTCGCTGCCGAGCACCCGTGCCACGAGACCTTGAAGGGACTGGTTGGCGGCGTACCGCGGGCCGGAGGTCGCGAGCGGCCGGGACGAGTCGAACGCGCGGCCGGCGATCCAGTAGTCGTACGAGCCGCCCGGCTGGATGATCACGCCCAGCACGGTGAGACCGGCGAACGTCGCCCCGGCCACCAGGGCGGCCCGGATCCGGCGGGTCAGCAGCAGGTAGACCACGAACAGGCCGGGGAGCAGCTTGACCGAGGTGGCGACGCCGATGCCGACACCCTTGAACCGGCTCCGGTCCGGACGCGCCAGGTCCGCCACCACGAGCAGCAGGACGAAGATGTTGATCTGGCCGAGATAGAAGGTGCGGTGCAAGGGCTCGGTCCACACGAGCACGGCGAGGACCGCGGCGGCGAGGCCGAGCCCGCCCCGCGCGCCCCGGTACCCGAGCATCCGGGTGGTGAACCACAGCGCCGCGAGCATCGCCAGCAGGCCCGCCACGGTCCACACGTACAGGGCGGCCCGGTCGTCGAGCAGCGTCAGTGGCGTCAGGAACGGCAGCGTGATCGGCGGATAGGTGTAGGGCAGGTTCAGCGTCGTGTACCCGAGCCGGTAGACCGGCTCGCCGTCCAGGAAGGACCGCGCACCACCGACGTACATCGACAGGTCCGTCCCGCGCAGCGGGTCGTGGTCCAGGAAGACCGCGTACGCGGCGAGGGACCCGGCCAACGCCACCAGACCGGGCAGGAGCAACCAGGACGGCAGGGTGACCGGCGGTGGCGCCGGCCGGTCGGCGGGGACCGTGGTGGCGAGCGCACGCAGACGCGAGACGGCCATGAATCGGGAAGCGTAGCGTCGCTCCGCGTCACGTGGGGGGCGCCGCCGCCCGCCCGCACCACGGCCACCGCCGTACCGGAGGGGTCATTCGGGGAACGTGACCACCCAGCGGGCGCCCTCGCCGCGGGCCAGCCGTTCCAGCGCCGCTGGTGCCTCGGTCAGCGGCACCGTGCCGCTCACCAGCGGGCCCAGGTCCAGGTCACCGGCGGCGAGCGCGGCGGCCAGCTCCGGCACCTCCCGGTCCGGGTCGGTCGAGCCGTACACCGAGGAGCGCAGCGTCCGCGCGGAGTGGAAGATGTCCAGCGCGGAGAGGCTGAGCATGTCGTCGCGGGCGCCCATGCCGACCACGGTGACCGCTCCCCCGCGCCGCGTCGCCCGCCAGGCGGCGCGGATGGTGGCGGACCGGCCGACGCACTCGAACGCGTGGTCCACGCCGCGCCCGTCGGTGCGGGCCCGGATCTCCTTGCCCAGCCGGTCGTCGGAGCGCAGGAAGTCGGTGGCCCCGGCGGCGAGTGCCAGATCCCGCTTGGCCTCCACCACGTCCACGGCGAGGATCGGCGACGCGCCGGCCCGCCGCGCGGCGGTCAGCACGGCCAGGCCCACCCCGCCGAGCCCGATCACCGCGACCGACTCGCCGGGCGCGACCCGCGCGGTGTTGCGGACCGCACCGACGCCGGTGAGCACCGCGCAGCCCAGCACCGCGGCCTGCTCCGGTGGCAGTCCGGCGGGCACCGGTACGGCGGCGCGCTGCGGCACCACCACCTCCTCGGCGAGCGCGCCGAGCCCGAGTGTGACCTCCAGCGGCTCACCGGCGGCCGTCTCGCCCCGCGGCGTGGACGGGTTGGGGTTCGCGGCGCAGAGCCACGGCTCGCCGTGCCGGCAGTGCCAGCACTCCCGGCAGGCGGGCGCCCAGTTCAGCACCACGGGTGTGCCGACCGCGATAGTGGTGCCGGGCCCGGCCTCGGCCACCACGCCGGTCGCCTCGTGCCCGAGCACCAGCGGATACGCGGGCGCCAGCGTGCCGTCCACCATCGCCAGGTCGGAGTGGCAGATGCCGGCGGCGCGGATGCGGACCCGCAGCTCACCCGGACCGGGCGCGGGCAGGCGTACGTCCTCGACCGCCGGTGTCTCGCCCCGGCCGCGTACCACGAGCGCCCTCATCGCTGGATCGCCTTCAGCTCGGTGAACTCCTCCACGCCGTACGCGCCCAGCTCCCGGCCGAGGCCGGACTGCTTGTAGCCGCCGAACGGGGCGAGCGGGTTGAACGCGCCGCCGTTGACGTCCACCTGGCCGGTACGCATCCGCCGGGCCACCGCCAGCGCCGCGTCGGAGTCGGCGGACCAGACCGCGCCGGCCAGCCCGTACCGGGAGTTGTTGGCGATGGCGACCGCCTCGTCGGTGTCGGCGAACGGGATGACCGCGAGCACCGGACCGAACACCTCCTCCTGGGCGAGCGCGCTGTCCGGGTGCACGTCGGCGAAGACGGTGGGCGCCACGAAGTGACCCCGGGGCGGTAGTGGCGCGTCCGGGCCGCCGGCGACGAGCCGGGCGCCGTCGGCGAGCGCGCGGTCCACGTGGTCGCGTACCCGCTGGGCCTGCGCGGCGGAGGCCAGCGGGCCGAGCCGGGTGGCCGGGTCGAAGGGGTCGCCGAGCCGGTAGCCGGCCACCGCCGCCGCGACCAGGTCCAGCGCCTCGGCGTAGCGGTCGCGGTGCACGAGCATCCGGGTCCAGGCGGTGCAGGTCTGCCCGGAGTTGAGCAGCGCGTTGCCGACGCCGACCTTGACCGCGGTGGGCAGGTCGGCGTCGGCCAGGACGACGTTCGCCGACTTGCCGCCGAGTTCCAGCGACACCCGGGCGATCCGCTCGGCAGCCAGGTGCGCGATGCGCCGGCCGGTGGCGGTGGAGCCGGTGAACGAGACCAGGTCGACGTCGGGGTGCGCGGCGAGCGCCTCGCCGACCACCGGGCCGGTGCCGGGCACGAGGTTCACCACGCCGGGCGGCAGGCCGGCGTCGGTGATCGCGTCGAACAGCAGGTACGCGGTGAGCGGGGTCAGCTCGCTGGGCTTGAGCACCACCGTGCACCCGGCGGCGAGCGCGGGCGCGACCTTGGCGACCACCTGGTGCAACGGGTAGTTCCACGGGGTGATCGCCCCGACCACGCCGACCGGCTCCCGGACGACGAGGGAGTTGCCGACCGTGTGCTCGGTGGCCGGGCGGGCGGCCAGGTCGACCATGCTCCGCAGCACTGTCAGCGGCAGGCCGGTCTGGACGCGGGTGGCGAGCTTGAGCGGGGTGCCCAGTTCGGTCGCCACGGTGCGGGCGATCTCGTCGGCGCGGGCGGCGAGCGCGGTGTGCAGCCGGTCCAGGTGCGCGGCGCGCTCGGCGGGTGCGGTGTCGGCCCAGCCGGGGAACGCGGCGCGGGCGGCGGCGACCGCGCGGTCCACGTCGGCCGGTGTACCGGCGGGCACCTCGCCGACGATGCCGCCGGTGGCCGGGTTCTCCACCGGGACGTTGTCGCCCGAGGAGGGGTCGACCCAGTCACCGGCGATGTGCAGGTGGCGGCGCGTCAGCAGGGCGGGAGGGGCGTCGGCGAGATCCATGGCGTCCTTCGGTGGTGGTGGAAACTAGCGGTGGGAGTTTCGACGCTACTCCGGACCGCCGACCCGTTCCAGCGGGGCGACGGTGGCGGCGTACTCGGCGGCGAGTCCGTGCAGCAGCGCGTCCAGGCCGAGCGCGAAGGCGCCCTCGTCCACGCTGCGCTGGTGGCCGGCGAGCCGGTGCGCCTGGCTGAGGTGCGGGTGCGCGGCGTACAGCGAGGGGTCCTCGACGAAACCGCGGGCGAACGAGCCGAGCGCGGACCCGGCCACGAAGTAGCGCATCGCGGCGCCGATGTGGGTGGCCCGCGCGGGCGGCCAGCCGGCCCGGACCAGCGCGCCGTAGACCGCGTCGGCCATGGCGAGCGCCGCCGGACGGCGGCCCGGCCCCTGCGCCAGGTACGGCACGATGTTCGGGTGCGCCGCCAGCGCGGCCCGGTACGAGCGCGCCCAGCGGCCGAGCGCGTCGAGCCACTCGCACTCGTCGAAGACGGTGATGTCGACCGTTGCCGCGACGCCGTCGGCCACCGCGTCGAGGATCTCCTCCTTGGTGGCGAAGTGGTTGTAGAGCGAAGGGCCGCGGACGCCGAGCGCGGCGGCGAGCCGCCGGGTCGAGAGCGCGTCCAGCCCGTCGGCGTCGATCAGCGCCAGCGCGGTCTCGACGATCCGGTCGCGGGTGAGCAGGGCCTGTCGGGGTCGGGGCACCTGGTCATCATCCTCCTTTCGGCCCGGGGTCTGGACGCGGGAAAACTTCCAGCGCTAGTTTAGAGCCAGTCGACCTGAGGGGGCACCGTGGACTTCGCACTGTCCGACGAGGAACGCGCGATCCGGGACACCGTTCGCACGTTCGTCACCCGCGAGGTGATGCCGCTGGAGGCGGAGGTGCTGCGCCGCGAGCGCGCCCACCAGCCCGGCCTGGACCGCTCCGAGCTGCGCGAACTCCAGCTCAAGGCGAAGAAGTTCGGCTTCTGGGGGCTGGCCACGCCGGAGGAGTACGGCGGCATGGCCCTGCCGGCGGTCATGCAGTCGCTGATCTGGACCGAACTGGGCCGCAGCTTCGTGCCGTTCCGCTTCGGCGGCGAGGCCGACAACATCCTGTTCCACGCCACCGAGGAGCAGAAGCGCGAGTTCCTGATCCCCACCATCGAGGGGGAACGGATCTCCTGCTTCGCCATCACCGAGCCCGGCGCGGGCTCGGACGCGGCGAACATCAAGCTGCGCGCCCGCCGCGACGGCGACGACTGGGTCCTCGACGGCGAGAAGACGTTCATCACCAACGGCAACGACGCCGACTTCGCCATCGTGGTCGCGGTGACCGACCCGGAGAAGGGCGCCCGCCGCGGCGGCGCGACCGCGTTCCTGGTGGACCGCGCGATGGGCTGGCGCTCGGAGTTCATCCAGACCATGGGCGAGGGCGGACCGGCCTCGCTGATCTTCGACGGCGTACGGGTGCCGCACCGCAACATCCTCGGCGAGATCGGGCAGGGCTTCACGCTCGGCATGGAGTGGATCGGCAAGGGCCGCTACACCATCCCGTCGCACGCCGTCGGCATCGCCGAGCGTGCCCTGCAGATGGCGATCGACCACGCCAACACGCGCGAGACGTTCGGCGCGCCGATCGCCACCAACCAGGCCATCCAGTGGATGATCGCCGACTCGGAGACCGAACTGGAGGCGGCCCGCTGGCTGATCCTGCGCTCGGCCTGGACCGTCGATGCGGGCCTCGACCCCCGGCACGCCTCCTCGATGGGCAAGCTCTACGGCGCGGGCATGGTCAACCGGGTGGTGGACCGGGTGCTGCAGATCCACGGCGGCATGGGCTACACCCGGGAACTGCCGATCGAACGCTGGTACCGGCAGGTCCGGCTGTACCGGATCTTCGAGGGCACCGACGAGATGCAGCGGCTGATCATCTCCCGGGACCTGCTGCGCGGCTACACGAAGATCGGCGGCCACCTGGCCTGAGCGGAGCGGTCAGCCGGTCAGCGCCTCGACCGCCCGGTCCACGTCCTCCTCGGTCGTGTAGAGGTGGAACGAGGCGCGGACCCGGCCCGCCCGTACCGCCGCGCGCACCCCGGCGCGGGCCAGCCGCTCCTGCGCGTCCGGCACGTCCACGCTGACGATCGCGCTGTCGCCAGGCGGCCGGCCCAGCCCGGCGAGGAACCTGTTGGCCAGCCCCACGTCGTACGCGCGCACCGCCTCCGGGTCGAGGTCGGCGAGCAGCTCCAGCGCCGGCGCCGCCCCGACGTAACACAGCCAGGACGGGGAGATGTCGAACCGCCGGGCGTCCTCGGCCAGGCGCAGCGGCGTCCCGTAGTAGGAGGCGTGCGGGTCCTGGCCGGCGTACCACCCGGCCGCGTCCGGGCGGATCCGCTCGCGCAGCTCCGGCGCCAGGTAGGCGAACGCCGAGCCGCGCGGTGCCATCAACCACTTGTACGCCCCCACCACCACCGCGTCCGCGCGGTCCGCGGCGAACGGCAGCCACCCGCACGCCTGCGTGGCGTCGACCACCACGACGGCGTCGTGCGCCCGGGCCGCCGCGACGATCTCGTCGTACGGGGTGACGGTGCCGTCGGCGGACTGCACCACGCTGAACGCCACCAGGTCGGTGTCGGCGTCGATCGCGTCGACCAGGCCGGCCAGCGGCACGGTGCGGACCCGCACGCCCCGCTCCCGCTGCACCAGCCAGGGGAACAGGATCGAGGTGAACTCGCTCTCGGGCACCACCACCGTCGCGCCCTCCGGCAGGCTCGCCGCGATCGGCGCGACCAGCTGCGACACGGCGGAACCGATGCTCACGTCGGCGACGTCCACACCGGTCAGCCGGGCGAACGCGGCCCGGGACCGGTCCACCGACTCGTCCCACACCTCGAACGACACCCGCCCGGTCCGCCAGTCGGCGAGCACCTGCTGCACGGCGTCCCACACCGGCTCGGGCGGCAGCCCGTAGGTGGCGGTGTTCAACCAGCCCGGTTCCGGCTGCCACAACTTCTGCGCCTGCTCCAGCTCCATGCCACCGACGCTAGCCACCCCCGCCTCCACCCCGACACCGCCAATCCCACCCCCGTGGCCCACCCCGGCCCCGGCGATCTTGCACTTTCTGCCCCGGCAAATGGTGCAAAACCCCGAATCGCAGGGCCGAAACTGCAAGATCGCGCAGCGGGGAGCAGGGGGGGCGCGGCGCGGCCCGGGGCGCGGGTGTCCGCGCCACCGCACCGCCCCGCCGATCATGAAGTTGGCGGTGCCTGCGGTCCGATTTGTCCGCCGCTAACTTCATGATCGCCGGGGCGGGCGGGGGGAGGTGGGGTTAGGTGGGGGGAGGTGAGGTGGGGCGGAGGGGTGGGGGTCAGGGTGGTGGGGGGAGGTCGGGCAGGGCGGCGGCGATCTCTGCGCGGACGCGGGGCAGGGGCCAGGTGGTTAGCCCCTGGAGGGAGTGGTGGCGGCGCAGGTGTCGTACCGCGGTCAGGCCCACCAGGTAGCCGCACCGTTTGGGCAGGTCGCCCGCCAGCGGCGAGTCCCGCATCAGGAAGTACGGGGCGTGATGGTCGACGTCGGTGGCGTCGAGGTCGGCGCGGACCCGGCGCAGGATCTCCGGCCAGCGGCGGCGGCACTCGTCGAGCCACTGCCGGTGCCCGGGGCGGCCGAACCAGAGGTACTCCTCGTCCGGCCGGCCGGGGTCCAGTTCCGTCGTGACCTGGGTGGCGAGCCCTTCGGTGAACAGCGCGTTCGCCACCCCGTACTCGGGCCAGTCGCGGATCGCGGCGCCGCGGTCGTGCACCACGTGCGCGGCCTCGTGCCGCACCAGCAGCTCGACGTCCTCCGGCGGCCCGAGCTGTTCCACGGCGAGGAAGAGCGCGTACCTGCCGTTCAGCTCGCCGGCCCAGCCGTTGGCCTGGTTCAGCCCGACCAGCACCACGCACTCGACCGGCCCGCCGTCGCCGGACCAGCCGAGCGCGTCCGCCACCGCCGCGACGCCGCCGGGCAGCAGCGCGCGTACCGTCTCGGCTCGTGCCGCCAGCTCCGCGGCGCGGTCGCGGAGCCCGTCCAGGGTGGCGGCCACGCCCGCGGCGTCGGACCAGTCGCCGTCGCGGCGCAGCGCCCGGACCACGTCCGGATGACCGGCCAGATACCGGGAGGGCCACGGTTCCGGCGGCGTGAACCGCTCGGCGCAGGCCAGGAAGTCGGGCACCAGGTCACGGACGCGCAGCAGGTCGGTGGGCGGCATCCGCCCGATGTTGCCCGGCCGTGGCCCGCCGGGCAACACCGCGACGGTACGGGGGCAGCTCCACATCTGAAGGAAGTCTTCAGCAGAGAGTATGTCGATGCAAGGTATCGACATAGACGAACGTCACGCTATAGGGTGCGGCGAACCGGCGACGTGAGCCCGTCGCCCCGTGTAGTGGACGAGGAGTGCCTGTGACGATTCGGAGACCCTCGCGTCGGGTGAGCCACCTGCTCGGCGGCGCCCTGATCATCGTGATCGGCCTGACCGGCCAGCCGGCCCAGGCCGCGCCCCAGCATGACGCGCAGCCGCTCGCCGCGGCCTTCGACCGGGCCGCCGCCGGCTCCGACGTGCCGCGTGACGTACTCGCCGCGCTCGGCTACGCAGAAACCCGCCTGGACGGCCACGGCGGCGAGCCCAGCGCCTCCGGCGGATACGGCGTGATGCACCTGACCAGCAACCCGAAGGTGCGGACCCTCGACGAGGCCGCGCGCCGGACCCGGCTGGACCGCGCCGACCTGCGTACCCGGGACGCGGCGAACGTGGCCGGCGCGGCGGCGGTGCTGCGCTCCTACGCCGACGAGGCCGGGCTCACCGCGGCACAGCGCGACGACGTCAATCAGTGGTACGGCCCGATCGCCCGCTACGGCGGCTCGACGGACGCGGCCACCGCCCGGCTGTACGCGGACTCCGTGTACGAGCTGCTCGCCCGGGGCTTCATCGCGACCACCGCCGGCGGCGAGGTCAGCGTGGACGGCCGTCCGGTCGCGCCGCAGCGGGGCCGGTACGCCGCGGTGGCGCCGCTGGGCACCGGCGACTTCGGCACCCTGAGCACCGACTACGGCCCGGCGGCCTGGGTGCCGGCCAACTCGTCCAACTACACGGTCTCCAGCCGCGAGTCGGCGTACCCGATCAACTACATCGTCATCCACACCATGCAGGGCAGCTACGCCGGCTCGATCAGCTGGTTCCAGAACGCCGCCGCCGGCACCAGCGCGCACTACCTGCTCCGCTCCTCAGACGGCGCGGTGACCCAGATGGTGCGGGACAAGGACATCGCCTGGCACGCCGGCAACTGGACCTACAACACCCAGTCGATCGGCATCGAGCACGAGGGCTACGTCGACAACGCCTCCTGGTACACCGACGCGATGTACCGGTCGTCGGCGGCGCTGACCCGGTACCTGTGCGACAAGTACGGCATCCCGAAGACCCGCACCAACATCATCGGGCACAACCAGGTGCCGGGCGCCACGCACACCGACCCGGGTTCGAACTGGAACTGGACCTACTACATGCAGCTCGTGACCGGCGGCACCACGCCGCCGCCGACAGCCTGGTCGACGATCGTGGACAACACCACCGCCGGCCGGTTCACCGCGAGCGCCAACTGGGGCACCTCGACGTACTCGGCGCAGCGCTACGGCGCCGACTACCGGTACGCCAACCCCGTCGCGGCCAGCGACACGGCCTGGTACAAGGTGAACATCCCGGCGACCGCCACCTACCGGGTGGAGGTCTGGTATCCCGCCGTCGCCGGATACAACACGAGCACGCCGTACATCGTCGCGACCACCAGCGGCAACCAGACGGTAGCGGTGAACCAGAGCGCCAACGGCGGTACGTGGCGCTCGCTGGGCACCTTCACCCTGGCCGCCGGGGACACCAACAAGGTGGGCGTCAGCAGGTGGTCCGGCAGTACCGGGTACGTGATCGCCGACGCCATCCGCGTGACCCGCGTCTAGCTCTCCGCGCCGGCGCGCCCGGCCCGGTCAGCTCACGTTGGCCGGGCCGAGCACGCTCTTCAGGTCACCCATCAGCGCGGTGGTGGGCGCGACCCGGAACGGGCCGAGGCGCAGCGTGGTGACCTTGCCGCCGTTGAGCAGCTTGACGTGCACCTCGGTGTCGCCGGGGTGCAGCACGAGCGTCTCCTTGAGCCGTTCCACGAGCGGCGGCGTGCAGCGGTGCACCGGGATGGTCAGCGTGACCGGCTTGTTCGCCGGGTTGCTGGTGACGTCCGGCATGGACATGTCCATCGCCATGATGCGCGGGGTGTCGTCACGCCGGTCCACCCGGCCCTTGACCACCACGATGGCGTCCTCGGCGATGTACTGCCCGATCACCTCGTACGTGTTCGGGAAGAACAGCGTCTCCACGCCGCCGGCGAGGTCTTCGAGGGTGGCCGACGCCCAGGCCCGGCCCTGCTTGGTGACCCGGCGCTGCACGCCGGAGAGGATGCCGGCCAGGGTCACCACCGCACCGTCGGGCACCGTGCCCTCCTCGGACAGCGCGGCGATGGTGGTGTCGGCGGCGGCACCGAGCACGTGTTCCAGGCCGAACAGCGGGTGGTCGGAGACGTACAGGCCGAGCATCTCGCGCTCGAACGCGAGCTTGTCGCGCTTGTCCCACTCCCCCTCGCCGATGACCGGCATGACAGTGGTGGTGCCGCCGGTCTCCGCCTCGCCGAAGCCGGCGCCGAACAGGTCGTACTGGCCGACCGCCTCCTTGCGCTTGACGTCGGCGTACGCGTCGATGGCGTCGGCGTGCACGGCGAGCAGGCCCTTGCGCGGGTGGCCGAGCACGTCGAACGCCCCCGCCTTGATCAGCGATTCGATCGTCTTCTTGTTGCAGACCACGGCGTCGACCTTGGACAGGAAGTCGTAGAAGTCGGCGTAGTCGCCCTTCTCCTCGCGGCACCGCATGATCGAGGCGACCACGTTCGCGCCGACGTTGCGTACCGCGCCGAGACCGAAGCGGATCTCCTTGCCGACCGGCGTGAACGGCCCGGCCGAGGTGTTGACGTCCGGCGGGAGCACCTGGATGCGCATCCGGCGGCACTCGGACAGGTACATGGCCATCTTGTCCTTGTCGTCACCGACGGAGGTGAGCAAGGCGGCCATGTACTCGGCCGGGTAGTGCGCCTTGAGGTACGCGGTCCAGTAGGAGACCAGGCCGTACGCGGCGGAGTGGGCCTTGTTGAACGCGTAGCCGGCGAACGGCACCAGCACGTCCCACACGGCCTGGATGGCCTCGTCGGAGTAGCCGCGCTCGCGGCAGCCGTCCCGGAACGGGATGAACTCCTTGTCGAGGATCTCCTTCTTCTTCTTGCCCATCGCCCGGCGCAGCAGGTCGGCCTGGCCGAGCGTGTAGCCGGCGAGGATCTGCGCGGCGCGCTGCACCTGCTCCTGGTAGACGATCAGGCCGTACGTGGGCGCGAGGATCTCGCGTAGCGGCTCCTCCAGCTCCGGGTGGATCGGGGTGATCTCCTGGAGCCCGTTCTTGCGCAGCGCGTAGTTGGTGTGCGAGTCCACGCCCATCGGGCCGGGCCGGTAGAGCGCCAGAACGGCGGAGATGTCCTCGAAGTTGTCCGGCTTCATCAGCCGCAGCAGCGAGCGCATCGGCCCGCCGTCGAGCTGGAACACGCCGAGCGTGTCACCGCGGGCCAGCAGCTCGTACGCCGGCTTGTCATCAAGCGGCAGGCCGAGCAGGTCCAGCTCCCGGCCGTGGTTGAGCTGGATGTTCTTCACCGCGTCGTCGATGATCGTCAGGTTGCGCAGGCCGAGGAAGTCCATCTTCAGCAGCCCGAGCGACTCGCAGGTCGGGTAGTCGAACTGCGTGATGATGACGCCGTCGGAGTCGCGCCGCATCAGCGGGATGTGCTCGATGATCGGCTCGGCGGACATGATGACGCCGGCGGCGTGCACACCGGTCTGCCGGATCAGGCCCTCGATGCCCTTGGCGGTCTCGATGACCTTCTTGACGTCCGGGTCGGACTCGTAGAGGCCGCGGATCTCGCCCGCCTCGGCGTAGCGGGGGTGCTTCGGGTCGAAGATGCCGGACAGCGGGATGTCCTTGCCCATCACTGCCGGGGGCATGGCCTTGGTGATCCGGTCGCCGACCGCGTACGGGAAGCCGAGCACGCGGGCCGAGTCCTTGATCGCGGCCTTCGCCTTGATCGTGCCGAACGTGGCGATCTGCGCGACCTTGTCCTCGCCCCACTTGTCGGTCACGTACTTGATGACCTCACCGCGCCGGCGCTCGTCGAAGTCGATGTCGACATCCGGCATGGAGACGCGCTCGGGGTTGAGGAACCGCTCGAAGATCAGGCCGTGCGGGATCGGGTCGAGGTCGGTGATGCCCAGCGCGTACGCCACCAGCGAGCCGGCCGCCGAGCCACGCCCCGGGCCGACCGCGATGCCCTGGCTCTTGGCCCACTGGATGAAGTCGGCGACCACGAGGAAGTACGACGGGAAGCCCATCTGGATGATGACGCCCAGCTCGTACTCGGCCTGGACGACGTGGCCCTCGGGGATGCCGTTCGGGAAACGGCGCTTGAGCCCCGCGAAGGTCTCCTTGCGGAACCAGGACTCCTCGGTCTCGCCCTCGGGGATCGGGAACCGCGGCATCAGGTTGTGGAAGGTGAACATGCCGGCCGGGTCGACCTTCTCGGCCACCAGCAGCGTGTTGCGGCAGCCCTGCTGCCACAGTTCGGAGGAGTCGACGGCGCGCATCTGGTCGGCGGACTTGACGAAGTAGCCGCCGCCCTCGAACCGGAACCGGTTCGGGTCGGCCACGTTGCTGCCGGTCTGGACGCAGAGCAGCACGTCGTGCGCCTCGGCCTGCGCCTCGTGCGTGTAGTGCGAGTCGTTCGTGACCACCGGCGGGATGTCGAGCTTGCGGGCGATCTCGGTGAGCCCGTCGCGGACCCGGCGCTCGATGTCGAGGCCGTGGTCCATGATCTCCAGGAAGTAGTTGTCCTTGCCGAAGATGTCCTGGTACGCGGCGGCGACCTTGAGCGCCTCGTCGAACTGGCCCAGCCGCAGCCGGGTCTGCACCGCGCCGGACGGGCAGCCGGTGGTGGCCATGATGCCCTCGGCGTGCTCGGCGATCAGCTCCATGTCCATCCGGGGCCACTTCACGTAGTGGCCCTCCATCGAGGCGCGGGAGTTGAGCTTGAACAGGTTGTGCAGGCCGTCGCGGTTGGCCGCCCACATGGTCATGTGGGTGATCGCCCCGTTACCGGAGACGTCGTCGCTCTTCTGCTCAGGGCGCCCCCACTTGACCCGGGCCTTGTGGAAGCGCGACTCCGGCGCGACGTACGCCTCGACGCCGAGGATGGGCTTGACCCCGGCGTCCATGGCCTGCTTGTAGAAGTCGTTCGCGCCGTGCATGTTGCCGTGGTCGGTGATCGCCACCGCCGGCATGCCGAGCCGCGCCGCCTCGGCGAAGAGGTCCTTGAGCCGGGCCGCCCCGTCGAGCATCGAGTACTCGGTGTGTACGTGCAGATGCGCGAACGAATCGCCCATGCGTGGCGCCCCCCGGGTTGTGGATCAAGCTGCGTCGGAGTCGACCGACCCACCCTACCGAGGTGATCTCGCGGGCTCCACCGTCCACACCGAGGGTGGTCCGGGTCTCTCCGACCGACCGGTGTGCGGCACGCGATGTTCTTCTCCATTGCAATGGTGTGTGGCACACAGTATCGTGTTGCACATGGTCAGCGAAGAGGTCCTCCGGACCCACCTCCAGGAGCTACGACGCGGCACTGTCGTGGTGGCCAGCCTGGTCGCCCTGCGCCGCCCCGACTACGGATACGCCCTGCTGCAACGGCTGGCCGCGCACGGCTTCGCCGTCGACGCCAACACGCTCTACCCGCTGCTGCGCCGGCTGGAGGACCAGGGCCTGCTGACCAGCGAGTGGAACACCGAGGAGAGCCGGCCGCGCAAGTTCTACCGGACCAGCGACGACGGCGAGTCCGTCCTGAACCGCCTGCTCGATGACATGACCGCGGTGCGGACGTCCGTCACCGAACTGATCGAAGGAGCGGAACGATGAGTTCCCTGACCGACCGTTACGTCGCCGCCACCATGCGGGCCGTGCCCGCGCAACGCCGCCTGGAACTCGCCGAGGAACTGCGCGGCTCCATCGCCGACATGATCGACGACCGGACCTCGGGCGGGCAGGACCACGCCTCCGCCGAGCGCGAGGTGCTCACCGAGCTGGGCAACCCGGAGAAGCTCGCGGCCGGCTACAGCGACCGCACGCTGCAGCTCATCGGCCCGCGGTACTTCCTGACCTGGTGGCGGCTGCTGCGTCTGCTGCTCACCTGGATCCCGGCGATCGTCGGCGTGCTCTCCGGCGTCACGAAGGCGCTCGTCGACGGCGAGCCGGGCGCGGCGATCGGCACGGCGGTCGTGGCCGCGATGCAGACCGCGGTGCAGATCGCGTTCTGGGTCACGCTGGTGTTCGCCGTACTGGAGCGCACCCGGACCCCGCTCGGCCTGCCCGAGTGGACCGTCGACCAGCTCCCCGAGGAGACCCGGGAACGGCAGATCAGCCACTCCGACAGCATCGCCTCCGTGGTGTTCCTGCTCGCCACCATCGGCCTCCTGATCGGCCAGCACTTCCAGCGCTGGACCACCGACGACGGCACCCGGCTGCCGGCGCTCGACCCGGCGCTCTGGAGCTTCTGGCTGCCGGCCCTGATCGTGGTTCTGCTGGCCACCGTCGGCCTGGAGATCGCCAAGTACCGGTCGGGGCGGTGGACCTGGCCGCTGGTGGCGGTCAACGCGGTGCTCAACGTGGCGTTCGCCGCCCCGGTGCTCTGGCTGCTGGCCACCGACCGGCTGCTCAACCCGGAGCTGGTCGAGCGGTTCGCCTGGCTGCGGGACGGCGGGACCGTCGAGTTCGCCCGGGTGGCGGGCGCGGTGGTCGTGCTGGTCGCGATCTGGGACGTGGTCGACAGCGCGGTCAAGGCCCGCCGCGCCGCCTGAGCCCCGAACGGCCCGGCACGCCCCGTCGTGGGCGTGCCGGGCCTTCCGGGTACGCGGACAGTCAGGCCGCCGGCCGCCACTCCCGGGCCAGCAGCGCGTAGACCACCTCGTCGGTCCACTCCCCCTTGACGAACTCGTTCTCCCGCAGGTGCGCCTCCCGGCGCATGCCCAGCCGTTCCAGCACCCGGGCCGAGGCGGTGTTGCGCGCGTCGAGCCGCCCGACGATCCGGTGCAGCCCGAGCCCGTCGAAGCCGATCCGCAGCAGCTCCCGGGCCGCCTCGGTGACGTACCCGCGGCCGGTGTGCGCGGGATGCGCCACGTACCCGATCTCGCCCTGCCGGTGCTCCCCGCTGGTCCAGCTCAGCAGCACGTCGCCGAGGAACTGCCCGGTGTCCGCCAGCGTCACCGCCAGGTTGAGCACGTCGCCGGGGGCGCGCAGCGCGGTCCGCCGGACCAGCCGGTCGATCGCGGCGCGGGCGGCGGCGTCGTCGTACGGCTCGTGGTAGAGGTAGCGGGTCACCTCCGGGCGGCCCCGGTAGTCCCGGACCACGGCGAGGTCCTCGGCGGTGAAGGCGCGCAGCAGCAGGCGCTCGGTACGTAACGGCAGATCGGGCACGAACACCCCGGCAGGCTACGTCGGCACTGTCATCCGGCCCACCCGTTTACGCCCCGGGCACCGCATCGGCGGCAGCGGTGGCATGGTCGTACGGTGAGCACCGCACCCACCACCGCCTGGCGCCGGCCGGCTCCCACAGCCGCGCAGTTGCGCGCCGACCTCTGGGTCGGGCTCGCGGTCACCGTGCTGGCCCTGTTCGAGCTGACGCTGGCGCACAGCACCGGGGCCTTCCTGCTCGGGCCACCGCCGAGCGTCGCCGAGCAGATCTGGTGGACCGTGGCGGTGACCGCCCCGCTGGCCGTACGGCGGCGGTGGCCCGCCACCGTCGCCGTGCTCGTCTCGATCGCCTTCGTCGCGGGGCAGGCGCGGGCGGTCCCGCTCGCCCAGCTCCCGTCGGGCGCGCTGTTCGCCGCCCTCTTCACGCTCGGCGCGTGGGGCACCGACCGGCGGCTGGCCGGGCGGCTGCGGGCCGGCATCATCGTGGCGATGTTCGGCTGGCTCGCGCTGTCCCTCGCGCTGCGGGCCGACCAGATCACCGCCGCCTCCTTCGCCGACGCCGCCGGCCCGGTGCCGCCGGTGCTCGCCGCCGTCGTGAACGGCGTGCTCTACAACGTGCTGTTCTTCGGGTTCGCCTACTACTCCGGGCAGACCGCCTGGGTGGCCGCGCGCCGCCGGCACGAACTGCACGAGCAGGCCGAGCAGCTGCGCCGCTCGCAGGTCGAGGCGCGCGAGCGCGCGGTGATGGGCGAGCGGGTCCGCATCGCCCGCGAACTGCACGACGTGGTCGCCCACCACGTGTCGGTGATGGGCGTGCAGGCCGCCGCGTGCCGGCGCGTGTTCGACAGGGACCGGGACAAAGCGCGTACCGCCCTGGCCGCGATCGAGGAGACGGCCCGCACCTCCGTCGACGAGCTGCGCCGGATGCTCGGCGTGCTGCGCGACCCGGACGCCGCTGCCGGCACGGCCACCGCGCCGGAGGACACCGCCGGCATCGACCAGGTCGCCGCGCTCGTCGACCGGGCCCGGGAGACCGGGCTCCGAGCCGACGTCGGCGTGTACGGGGAACCGGTGCCGCTGCCGCGCTCGGTGTCGCAGGCGGCGTACCGGATCGTGCAGGAGGCCGTGACGAATGTGGTCAAGCACGCCCACGCCACCACGCTGGACGTGCGGATCCGCTATCTGGCGAGGGACCTGGAGATCGACGTGAGCGACGACGGACACGGCGCCGTACCGGCCGCCGGGGCCGGGCTCGGCCTGATCGGCATGCGGGAGCGGGTCGCCGCGCACGGCGGTGAGGTGGAGGCCGGACCACGCCCCGGCGGCGGGTTCCGGGTCCGGGCCCGCATGCCGCTGCCGGTCGAGGCCACCGGGCGGGCGGCGTGACCGCCCCGGTGCGGGTGCTGCTCGTCGACGACCAGCACCTGGTCCGGACCGGTTTCCGGGTCATCCTGGAGGTCGAGGACGACATCGAGGTGGTCGGCGAGGCCGCCGACGGGCAGCGTGCCGTGTCGATGGCGGCCGCGCTGCGTCCCGACGTGGTGCTGATGGACGTGGAGATGCCGGTGCTCGACGGGCTGGAGGCCACCCGCCGGATCACCGCCGACGCGACACCGGGCGGCCCGGCGGTGCTGATCCTCACCACGTTCGACCACGACGACTACCTGTTCGCCGCGCTGCGCGCCGGGGCGAGCGGCTTCCTGCTGAAGAACGGCACCCCGGAGGACCTGATCGAGGCGGTCCGGGTGGTGGCGCGCGGCGAGGGACTCATCGCGCCGGCGCTCACCCGGCGGGTGATCTCCACGTTCGCCCGGCCCGGCGCGGTCCCGCCGGACCCGCGGCACGACGCGGCCACCGCGGACCTGACGCCGCGCGAGCGGGAGGTGCTGGAACTGGTCGCGCGCGGGGCCAGCAACGCCGAGATCGCGGACGTGCTGCACGTCGGCGAGGCGACGGTGAAGACCCACGTCAGCCGCGTACTGGCCAAGCTCGGGCTGCGCGACCGGGTGCAGGCGGTGGTGTTCGCGTACGAGCACGGGGTGGTCCGGCCCGGCGGATGAGGCCCGTCCGCCGCGCGACGGACCCGATGATCGCTCCGTGGTGGGACGACGGGAGCGACGGCCGGCCGTAGCGTCGGGATCATGACCAGCGTGCTCCGCCTCGACGGCGTCGACCGCAGCTTCGGCGGCCGTCAGGTGCTCAAAGACGTCTCCTTCGACGTGACCGCCGGGCGCATGACCGGATTCGTCGGCGGCAACGGCGCCGGCAAGACCACCACCATGCGGATCGTCCTCGGCGTCCTCGCCCCGGACGCGGGGCAGGTGACGTGGCGGGGACAGCCGCTCACCCGCGAGGCCCGGGCCCGGTTCGGCTACATGCCCGAGGAACGCGGCCTCTACCCGAAGATGACGCCCCGCGAGCAGGTGGTCCACCTCGGCCGGCTGTACGGGCTGGACGCCGCCGGGGCGCGCCGGCGTACCGACGCGCTGCTGGAGCGCGTCGGTCTCGGCGAGCGGGCCGACGACCTGCTGGAGACGCTGTCGCTCGGCAACCAGCAGCGCGCGCAGATCGCCGCCGCGCTGGTGCACGACCCGGAGGTGCTGATCCTGGACGAGCCGTTCTCCGGGCTCGACCCGCTCGCCGTCGACATGGTGGTCGCCGTGCTGCGGGAACGGGCCGCCGCCGGCGCGCCGGTGCTGTTCTCCAGCCACCAGCTCGACGTGGTGGAGCGGCTCTGCGACGACCTGGTGCTCATCGCGGGCGGCACGATCCGGGCCGCCGGTGCCCGCGAGGAGCTGCGCGCCGCGTACACGCTGCCCCGGTTCTCGCTCGTGGTCGACGGCGACGCCGGCTGGCTGCGGGACCAGCCCGGCGTGCGGCTGGTCGACCTCGACGGCGCGCGCGCCGTGTTCGAGGTGGACCCGCCCGCCGACGACCAGTCGGTGCTGCGCGCGGCGCTGGAGCGCGGCCCGGTGCGCGCGTTCGGCCCGGTCACCCCGTCCCTCGCCGAGATCTTCCGAGAGGTCAACCAGTGAACACGTTCCAGGCCACCCGGCTGGTCGCGGCCCGCGAGATCAAGGTCAAGGTCCGCGACAAGACGTTCCTCTACAGCACGCTGATCTTCCTGCTGCTCGCCGTCGTCGCCACCGTCGTGCCGGCGCTGATGAGCAGCGGTCCATCCACTGTGGCGGTGACCGCGGCCGGCGCCGAACCGCTGCGCGCGGCCGGGCTGGACGTCATGCTCGTCGCCGACGACGGCGCCGCCGAACAGGCGGTACGCGACGGCGACGCGGACGCCGCGGTGGTGACCGGCCCGGTCGTGGTCGCCGACGAGCGGGCCCCGGACGACGTGGTCTCCGCGCTCAGCGCGGCTCCGCAGGTGAAGCTGCTGGACCCGGACGCGGTGGACCCGCTCGTCGCCTACCTGGTGCCGTTCGCGTTCGCGTTCGTCTTCTTCTTCATGTCCCAGACGTTCGGGTTGCAGATCGCGCAGAGCGTCACCGAGGAGAAGCAGACCCGGATCGTGGAGATCCTGGTCGCCGCCGTGCCGGCCCGGGCGCTGCTGGCCGGCAAGATCCTCGCCGCGGGCGCGCTGGCGCTCGGGCAGATCACCCTGATCGCGGCAGTCGCGCTGATCGGCATGCGCCTCACCGACGGCGGTGACCTGCTGGGCCTGATCGCGCCCGCGATCGGCTGGTTCGTACCGTTCTTCCTGTGTGGCTTCCTGCTGCTGGCGGCCATGTGGGCGGCCGCCGGGGCGCTGGTGAACCGGCAGGAGGACATCGCCGGGGCGTCCACGCCGGTGCAGCTCGCGGTGATGGCGCCGTTCTTCGCCGTGGTGTTCCTCAACGACAACGCCGCCGCGATGCGGATCCTGTCGTACCTGCCGATCTCCTCGCCCACCGCGATGCCGGTACGGCTGTTCACCGGCGACGCGGCGCCCTGGGAGCCGTTCGTGTCGCTGGCGCTGCTGCTGCTCGCGGCGGCCGGGTTCCTGCTCGCCGGGGCGCGGATCTACGAGGGTTCGCTGCTGCGCACCAACGGCCGGACCTCGGTTCGGACGGCGTGGCGGCAACGCGAGCCGATCGGCTGACCGCGAGACGGTGAGCGCCGGCCACCCGATGAGGGTGGCCGGCGCTCCGCGCGTCGGGGCGGTTCAGCCGACCGCGGCCATGACCTCGTCGGAGACGTCGAAGTTGGCGTAGACGTTCTGCACGTCGTCGCAGTCCTCCAGCACGTCGATCAGCTTGAAGATCTTGCGCGCACCCTCCTCGTCCAGCGGCACGTTCACGCTGGGGATGAGGGAGGACTCGGCCGACTCGTACTCGATACCGGCGTCCTGCAGCGCGGTGCGGACCGCGACCAGGTCGCCCGGCTCGGAGACCACCTCGTACGCCTCGCCGAGGTCGTTGACCTCCTCCGCGCCCGCGTCGAGCACGGCCATCATCACGTCGTCCTCGCTGGTGCCGGCCTTGGGGACGATCACCACGCCCTTGCGGGAGAACATGTACGACACCGAGCCCGCGTCGGCCAGCGAGCCGCCGTTGCGGGTCAGCGCGGTACGCACCTCGGTGGCGGCACGGTTGCGGTTGTCGGTGAGACACTCGATCAGCATCGCCACGCCGTTCGGGCCGTAACCCTCGTACATGATCGTCTGCCAGTCGGCGCCGCCGGCCTCCAGGCCGGAGCCGCGCTTGACCGCGCGGTCGATGTTGTCGTTCGGGACCGAGTTCTTCTTCGCCTTCTGGATGGCGTCGTAGAGAGTCGGGTTACCGGCCGGGTCACCGCCGCCGGTACGGGCGGCCACCTCGACGTTCTTGATCAGCTTGGCGAACATCTTGCCGCGCTTGGCGTCGATGACCGCCTTCTTGTGCTTGGTCGTCGCCCACTTTGAGTGGCCGGACATCTGTTACCTCCGTTGCTACCCGCCGTCTGCATCGACCGCACCGCACACGCCCCGCTCCCCCACCGGCGCACGTCGAGGTGCTGTGATCTTCGCTGGGAGCCGCGGCGGGCTGATGGCCCTGCCGAATCTCGGCAATCCTACCGGCGGCGGGCGGGTCACTGTCACGCGCCGCACGGCACCGGCCCGTCCCAGCCCACCCGAACCGGTACAACCAGGGACGGACCGGCCGCTCAGGAGGCGGCCCGGACCAGCTCCACGAAGTGCCGGTGCAGCCGCAGGTCGCCGGTCAGCTCCGGGTGGAACGAGGTGGCAAGCAGGTTGCCCTGGCGTACCGCGACGATCCGGTCCGCGGCCGGGCCGTCGGTCACCCGGCCGAGCACCTCGACGTCCGGGCCGACGCGCTCGACCCAGGGCGCCCTGATGAAGACGGCGTGGAACGGGCCCCCGTCGACGCCGGTGAGCGCCACCGGCGCCTCGAACGAGTCGACCTGACGGCCGAACGCGTTGCGCCGCACCGTCATGTCGACGCCGGCGAAGCCGCGCTGGTCGGGGCGGCCGTCCAGCACCTCGGCAGCCAGCATGATCAGGCCGGCGCAGGAGCCGTAGACCGGCATGCCGGCGGCGATCCGCTTGTCGATCGGCTCGCGCATCTCGAAGATGTCCACCAGCTTGCTGATCGTGGTCGACTCGCCGCCGGGCACCACCAGGCCGTCGACCGCGTCCAGCTCGCCCGGCCGCCGCACCGGCCGGGCGTCGGCGCCCGCGCCGGTCAGCGCCGCGACGTGCTCGCGTACGTCGCCCTGAAGCGCGAGCACGCCGATCACCGGTACGGTCACGCCGCGCTCACCAGCCGCGCTCGGCCAGGCGGTGCGGCTGGGGGATCTCGTCGACGTTGATGCCGACCATCGCCTCGCCCAGCCCACGGGAGACCTTGGCGAGCACGTCCGGGTCGTCGTGGAACGTGGTCGCCTTGACGATCGCGGCGGCCCGCTGGGCCGGGTTGCCGGACTTGAAGATGCCGGAGCCGACGAAGACGCCCTCGGCGCCGAGCTGCATCATCATGGCCGCGTCCGCAGGGGTCGCGATGCCGCCCGCGGTGAACAGCACGACCGGCAGCTTGCCCTGCTCGGCGACCTCCTTGACCAGCTCGTACGGGGCCTGCAGCTCCTTGGCCGCGACGTACAGCTCGTCGTCGGGCAGCGACTGGAGCCGGCGGATCTCCTGCCGGATCTTGCGCATGTGGGTGGTGGCGTTGGAGACGTCCCCGGTGCCCGCCTCGCCCTTCGAGCGGATCATCGCGGCGCCCTCGGTGATCCGGCGCAGCGCCTCGCCCAGGTTCGTCGCGCCGCACACGAACGGCACGGTGAACGCCCACTTGTCGATGTGGTTGGCGTAGTCGGCCGGGGTCAGCACCTCGGACTCGTCGACGTAGTCGACGCCGAGCGCCTGGAGGATCCGCGCCTCGACGAAGTGGCCGATACGGGCCTTGGCCATCACCGGGATCGAGACGGCGGAGATGATGCCGTCGATCATGTCCGGGTCGCTCATCCGGGACACGCCGCCCTGCGCGCGGATGTCGGCCGGTACGCGCTCCAGGGCCATCACGGCCACAGCGCCGGCGTCCTCGGCGATCTTCGCCTGCGCGGGGGTGACCACGTCCATGATCACACCGCCCTTGAGCATCTCGGCCATGCCGCGCTTGACGCGGGCGGTGCCGACGGCGGTGGCGGGGGTCGGGGCTGCGGATTCAGACACGGGACATCGCTCCTCGGCGTGCTCGGGAGGTGACTGCGCAGGAATGCTACGACCGGCGCGACGCCGGTCCGAGCGCCAATCGAACCCCCGGTGGCCTGCCGTGTGGCCCCCGTCACGGCCGGTGCATCAGCCGGTGGTCACGTCCGCGTGCGACGCCAGCGTCGGGTCGTCGATGTCGAAGTAGCGCGGCCACTCCCGGCCGCACCCCATCCGGAACAGCCGTACCACCGGACGCCCCCGCGCCGAGCGGGCGTCCCGAACCAGGTCGGTGTGCACCTGCCGGGCCAGCGCCAGCCGCCGGCTCGCCGCGATCACCGCCGCGCACGCCGGGTCGTCCGGGTCCAGCCGCACCCCGCGCAACTGCCGGGTCAGGTCGTTCTCGGCCGCCTCGCGCTCCTCCGGAGCGGCGTCCAGCGCGATCCGGGCGGCGGCGTACAGCTCCACGCCGTACCGCTGCTCGGCCAGGACCGCGGCGGCGGCCGCGCGGCGCAGCAGGTGCGCGTCCAGCGCGCGGGCCGCCGAGTCCGCGCGGACCTGCAGCCGCTGCACGCGGCCGGAGGTCCAGATCAGGTACGCCGAGAGCAGCCCGAGCACCGCGACCGCGCCCACCACCCACCACATGCCCGGCATCGTAGTGCTGCTCCTCATCCCGGCCGGCCGGCGCTCGCACCGGCAGACGCGCTCGTCACAGCGGCCGCAGCGGCCACAGCGGTCAGCCCAGACCCGCCCACTCCTGGTCCATGACCCGGCCGTCGGTGGCCTCGATCGCGGCTGCGTATACCTCCAGAACGCGGCGGGCAACCACGGGCCAGTCGAAATTCGCCACCACCTGGTCGCCGCAGGCGGTCAGCCCGGCGCGGCGTCCGTCGTCGTCGAGCAGCTCGGACAGCGCGGCGCCCAGTGCGGTCGCGTCGCCGGTCGGGAACAGCCGCCCGGCCCGTCCGCCGTCGAGCACCCGGCGGAACGCGTCCAGGTCGCTGGCGACCACGGTGGTTCCGGCGGCCAGCGCCTCGGTGAGGATCATCCCGAAGGACTCCCCTCCGGTGTTCGGTGCGACGTAGAGGTGCACGCTGCGCAGCATGCGTGCCTTGTCCGCCTCGGAGACCAGGCCGAGGAACGTGACCCGGTCGCGCAGGCCGGCCGGGAACCGCCCGTACAGCTCGTCGGCGTCACCCGGCCCGGCGACCAGCAGACGCAGCCCGGGGCGGTGCGGCGCCAACGCGACGAACGCGTCCCGCAGGATCGGGAAGCCCTTGCGCGGCTCGGTGAAGCGGCCCAGGAACCCGAGCGTGCCGCCGGTGCCCGGGGCGCACTCCCCCGGCCAGCCCGGCAGCGGCGGCACCCCGGCGAACTTCGCCACCGCCACCCCGTTCGGGATCTCCACCGCGCCGCCGTCCATGTGCTCGACCTGCACCTTGCGGGCCAGGGCGCTGACCGCGATCCGGGCGGTGATCCGCTCCAGCACGATCTGGAGCACGCCCTGCGCGGCCGACAGCACCCGGGAACGGGTCATCGCGGTGTGGAACGTGGCCACCACCGGGCCGCGGGCGCAGAGCACCGCCAGCATCGACAGGCTCGGCGTGAGCGGCTCGTGCACGTGCAGCACGTCGAAGTCGCCGCGGGTGATCCAGCGCCGCACCCGGGCGGTGGAGACCGGGCCGAACGCGATCCGGGCCACCGACCCGTTGTACGGCAGCGGCACCGCCCGGCCGGCCGACACCACGTACGGCGGCAGCGCCGAGTCCTCGTCGGCGGGCGCCAGGACGCTCACCTCGTGGCCGAGCCCGAGCAGCGCCTCGGCCAGGTCCATGACGTGGTTCTGCACGCCGCCCGGCACGTCGAACGAGTACGGGCACACGATGCCGATACGCACTGCGCCCCCCCTAGACCGTCCCGGTGGTGGCCGGTGGCCGCGGCGACGTGGGCGTACCGTCCCGGTCCTGGTCCAGCCACATCCGCTGCAACATGTGCCAGTCTTGCGGATGCCGGGCGATGCCCGCCGCCAGACCGTCGGCAATCCGCTGCGTCACCGCGCGTACCCGCTCGTCGAGCGGGGCGCCGTCCGGGTCCGGCAGCGGCAGCGGGCCGTCGATGGACGCGCACGCCGCGTCCGGTTCGTACCACATCGAGGCCACGTAGAGCGGGGCGCCGGTGCGGATGGCCAGCAGCGCCGGGCCGGCCGGCGTCCGGGTCCGGCCGCCGAAGAAGTCCACCTCCACGCCCCGGGCGGACAGGTCCCGGTCGGCGAGCAGGGGCACCACGTAACCGGCACGCAGCCGGTCCACCAGCACGTCGAACGCGGGACGCGGGCCACCGCGGTTGGGCAGGATCTCCATCCCCAGCCCCTCCCGGAACCCGACGAACCGCTCGTAGACGCCGTCCGGGAGCCGCTCCGCCACCGTGGTCATCGGCCAGCCGGTAGCAGCCACCCAGGCGCCCGCGGCGTCCCAGTTGCCGGCATGCGGCAGCGCCACCACGGCGCCCCGGCCGGCCGCCACGTCGGCGGCGAGCAGTTCCTGCCCGTCCAGGCGGAATCCGGCGAGGATCTCGGCCCGGCTCAGGCCAGGCAGCCGGAACGCCTCCATCCAGTACCGGGCGTACGAGCGCAAGCCCTCACGCACCAGCACGTCCAGCTCCGCGTCGGGCAGCTCCGGGCCGACCACCCGGCGCAGGTTGGCGCGCAGTCGACGCGTACCCCCGCCGTCCTTGCGGTGGGCGCGGTCGGCGCCCGCCCGGAAGGCCGCGGCCGCGACGGGCCGGGGCAGCGCGCGGATCAGGCGCCAGCCCGCGACGAAGCCCGCCTCGGTGAGATTCACTCGACGCCGACCCGCTGGGCCTGGCGGTACACGTGGGCCATCCGCTGCCCCACGGTGAAGATCGAGACGGCGGCGAGCAGCCAGAGGGCGATCTCCAGCGCGGGACGCACGCCGACGCCGGTGAGCAGGCCGCCGACGCCGACGATGAGCAGCCGCTCGGTGCGCTCGGCGATGCCCACGTTGCAGGTCATCCCGAGCCCCTCGGCGCGGGCCTTGACGTAGGAGACCAGACCACCGGCGGCCAGGCAGATCAGCGCCGCCGCCACGCCCGAGTAGTCGTGCTCGGTGGCCAGCCAGTACGCGACCGCGCCGAACACCGCACTGTCGGCGATCCGGTCCATGCTCGAGTCGAGGAACGCCCCGAACCGGGTGGACCCGCCGCTCATCCGCGCCATCGTGCCGTCGAGCAGGTCGGTGAGAGCGAAGACCGTGACGATCAGCGCGCCGGCGACCAGATGGCCGCGCGCGCCGAAGCCGAGCGCGCCGACGAGCACGCCGGCGGTTCCGGTCACGGTGACCGCATTGGGGGACACGCCCGCACGCAGCAGCGCGCGGGCGACCGGCTCCACGACGCGGGTCATGCCCGCGCGGGCCGTCACTTGGAAGATCTTCGCCATGGCGGTCCCACGATAACGGCCCGCAACCGCCGGGGACACAGCCGGGCGTACGACCCGCCCGGCGGCCCTTGTGCGGGCACCCGCGCGGGTGTGAGATCGAGCCAGGAGGTGAGCCAGTTCACCGGATCACCGGTCCGCGTTCCCGTCCAGCAGGAGATCACCGGAAGATATCGCCGCAGCGCCCGTCCCGGGTCCGCTCCCCCGTCGCCCGCGGCGGTCGCCACCACCACCGGTTGAGGGAGGTGCGCCGCGATGGCGCAGAAGAACGAGAAGGGTGTCACCGGCGGCGCGCCGGTGGTGACCGAGCCCGGCAGGGTTCGCAACGTGGTGCTCGTCGGGCACTCCGGTGCCGGAAAGACGACGCTCGTCGAGGCGCTGCTGGCCGCCAGCGGCACGATCGGCCGGGCCGGCGCCGTCACCGAGGGCACCACCGTCTGCGACCACGACCCCGCCGCCGTACGCCAGCAGCGCTCGGTGAGCCTGGCCTGCGCCCCGCTGACGCACCGCGACGTCAAGGTCAACCTGCTGGACACCCCGGGGTACGGCGACTTCGTCGGCGAGCTGCGCGCCGGGCTGCGCGCCGCCGACGCGGCCCTGTTCGTGGTCTCCGCCGTCGACGGCATGGACGCCGCCACCGCCGCCCTCTGGGAGGAGTGCGCCGCCGTCGACATGCCCCGGGCCGTGGCGGTCTCCCGGTTGGACCACCCGCGCGCCGACTTCGACGAGGCGGTCGCGCTGTGCCAGCGGGTCTTCGGCGACAACGTGCTGCCGCTCTACCTGCCCATGCTCGGCGACGACGGCGAGTCGGTGGCCGGGCTGATGGGGCTGATCACCCGCCGGGTGTACGACTACTCCGACGGGCTGCCGGCGGCGGTGCGTGAGCCGGACCCGGAGCACCTGCCGGCCATCCAGGAGTCCCGCAACGAGCTGATCGAGGGGATCATCGCGGAGAGCGAGGACGAGACCCTGATGGACCGCTACCTCGGCGGCGAGGAGATCGACCCCGAGGTGCTCATCACCGACCTGGAGACCGCCGTCGCCCGAGGCCACTTCTACCCCGTGGTGCCCGTGTGCGCGGAGACCGGCGTCGGCCTGGACGCGCTGCTCGACGGCCTGGTCGCGGCGTTCCCGTCGCCGCTGGAGCACGACCTGCCCGCGGTCACCGGCGTGGACCGCTCGCCTCGCCCGCCGCTGACCTGCGACCCGGACGGCCCGCTCGTCGCCGAGGTGGTCAAGACGACAGTCGACAGGCACGTGGGGCGGGTCTCGCTGGTGCGCGTCTTCTCCGGCACGCTCCGCCCCGACCAGGTGATCCACGTGTCGGGTCACGGCATGGCCGAGCGCGGCCACCCGGACCACGACGCCGACGAGCGGGTCGGCCACGTCTACAGCCCGCTGGGCGCGACGCTGCGCGAGGTGGCCGCCTGCGTCGCCGGTGACCTGTGCGCGATCACCAAGTCGGGCAGCGCGGAGACCGGCGACACCATCTCGGCCAAGGACGACCCGCTGCTGATCGCGCCCTGGGAGATGCCCGAGCCGCTGCTGCCGGTGGCGATCACGGCGCGCAGCCGGGCCGACGAGGACGCGCTGGCCCGCAACCTGTCCCGGCTGGTCGCCGGCGACCCGACGCTACGGCTCGAACGCAACCCGGAGACCCACCAGCTCGTGCTCTGGTGCATGGGCGAGGCACACGCCGACGTGGTGCTCGACCGGCTGCGCGGCGGCGGCGTCGAGCTGGACACCGAGCCGGTCCGGGTGCCGCTGCGCGAGACGTTCACCGCCGCCGCGCGCGGGCACGGCCGGCACGTCAAGCAGTCCGGCGGCCACGGCCAGTACGCGGTCTGCGACATCGAGGTGGAACCGCTGCCCCGGGGCGCCGGCTTCGAGTTCGTCGACCGGGTGGTCGGCGGCGCCGTCCCGCACAACTACATCCCGTCGGTGGAGAAGGGCGTCCGGGCGCAGATGGAGCGCGGTCTGGTCGCCGGCTACCCGGTGGTGGACCTGCGGGTCACGCTGGTCGACGGCAAGGCGCACAGCGTCGACTCCTCCGACGCGGCGTTCCAGACCGCCGGCGCGCTGGCGCTGCGCGAGGCCGCCGAGAAGGGCCAGCCGGCACTGCTGGAGCCGGTCGACGAGATCACCGTACGGGTGCCCGACTCGTCGGTCGGCGCGGTGATGGGCGACCTGTCCGGGCGGCGCGGCCGGGTGCTCGGCACCGAGCCGGACCCGGACGCCGAGGGTCGGACGCTGGTCCGCGCCGAGGTGCCCGCGACCGAGTTGCTGCGGTACGCCGTCGAGCTGCGCTCGATGACGGCCGGCACCGGCACGTTCCGCCGCGAGTTCGCCCGCCACGAGCCCATGCCGGCCCACCTGGCCGACCAGGCCCGCAAGGAGTCCACCACCCGCTGACCCCGCGATCTTGCACTTACCGCCCCCCCAAATGGGGCGTTTCCGGCAACCGAGGGGCGGTAAGTGCAAGATCGACGCCGACGAGGGCGGGGTCGGGTCAGGACTGCGCAGATCCTGGTAGGAAGTGGGTCAGGGGCGGACGGCGGGGACCGGGGGCATCGGCCAGTGGGGGCGGTCGGCGTCGCGGAGGGCGGCCGAGCGTACCGCCGCCAACTGCCGCTCCACCTCGGCGAACTGGTCCGGCGCGAGCGGGCCCCGAGCCAGCGCGGCCGCGTTCTCCTCGACCTGGGCGACGGTACGGGCACCGGGGATCGGCACGGCCCGGTCGCTGCGCGCCCAGATCCACCCGATCGCCCCCTGCGCGAGGGTGCGCCCGTCGGCGGTCAGCGCGTCGCGGACGGCGGCGACCCGGCGCAGCCACTCCGGGGCGGGCCGGCCGCTGCGGAACCACTCCAGCCAGGTCGGCCCGAGTCCGCGTACGTCGTCGCGGGGCAGCGTGGACTCCGGCGTGTACTTGCCGGTGAGCAGTCCCATCCCGAGCGGCCCTCGGGCCAGGCCGGCGAGGTCGTGCTTGTCGCAGGCGTCGAGCATGGCCGGGGCGTCCCGCAGCACCGACAGCGCGTGCTGCACGGCGGCGGCACCGCGGGCGACCTGCGCGAACGCGGCGGCCCGGTCGGCCCGGTCGGTGCTCCACCCGTACGACCGGATCAGGCCGGCGCCGACCAGGTCGTCGAGCGTGCCGATGAGTGCCTCGGCCCGGGGCAGCGGCAGGTCGCCCAGGTGCAGCTGATAGAGGTCGATGCGGTCGGTGCCCAGCCGGCGCAGCGAGTCGGTCACCGCCCGGCGTAGGTAGTGCGGTGAGGCGTTCTCGCCGGTGGCCTGCCGGGTGCGCTCGTCGAACGTGTAGCCGAACTTCGTCGCGATCACCGCCTCGTCGCGCCGGCCGGCCAGCGCCCGCCCCAGCACCCGCTCGCCGTGCCCGGCGCCGTACGTGTCGGCGGTGTCGAACAACGTGACGCCCAGGTCGAGCGCGCGGCGGATCGCGCGTACCGACTCGTGGTCGTCGACCCGGCCCCAGCCCAGCGGGCGGGCGCCCTCGGCCCACGGGCCGCCGATCGCCCAGCACCCCATGCCGAGGGCGCTCACCTCGATGCCGCTGCGCCCCAACTGTCGCTTGTCGACTGCCACCGCCGCATCCTGTCATCTCCCCGGCGACCGCGGGCCGGTTCGTGGCCGAAGAGTCCGGCCGCGATCACGCCGCGTGACGCCAGGCGGCGAACAGTCGCGGTGAACGCGATATGCCTGAGAGTCACGAATATGCCTCTGAGGCATATCGGTGCGAGGCGTCCCTTCGATCCGGCCTCCGACGCAGAAGGCCGCCCGGCGAGCCGTCAGCGGGCGTAGGCCAGCAGCACCGGCTCGTCCTGGCCCGACCAGGTGCCGGTGAGCCCGCCGGAGCCCGGCACCTCGGCCGGCACGGGCCGCCGGACCACCGCCAGCTCGACGTCCCCGACCCGGACCACCGTCACGCCGCCGTCACCCGAGCCGGTCGAAACCGGACCGGTCGGCACCGGGCGGCCGGTACGGCTGCCGGTCAGCCTCATGCTCGCCGGGCGCACCTCGCGCTTCCCGTCGACCTCGAAGTACTCCTCGGCCTGCCCGGCGTCGGCGAGCACGGCGGCGGCCAGCAGCGGTGGGTACACCGGGTCGCCGCAGGCGTCGTACACCCAGCGGCGGCCGAGCACCGAGTGCTCGACGAGGCCCACGAAGAAGTCGTCCGCCCCGGCCAGCGGCGCGCCCCGGTAGGTCAGCGGCACCTGGAGCACCGGGCCGTCACCGGCGCGCACGAGCAGCGTCTCGACGCCCACCTCGCCGGCCGGGTCGTCGAACCGGTACGCCGCGACCCGGCTGACCTCCGCGCCCGCCTCGCCGGCGAACCAGGACCGGCCGGGCAGCCAGGGTACGAGCAACTCCAGTTTCGAGGGGCGCAGTTCCGCGCGGTGCAGGAGAGCCATGCGCAAGATCGTACTGTCGGGGCGGGCCCCCGTCAGGCCGCCGCCCACGCCTTGGCGAGCAGTTCCCGGGTGTCGGCGAGCAGTTGTGGCAGCACCTTGGTCCGGCCGATCACCGGCATGAAGTTGGCGTCGCCGCCCCAGCGCGGCACCACGTGCTGGTGCAGGTGCGCGGCGATGCCCGCGCCGGCCACGCCGCCCTGGTTCATGCCCAGGTTGAAGCCGTGCGCGCTGGAGACGTGCCGGACCACCCGCATGGCGGCCTTGGTGAACGCGGCCAGCTCGACCGTCTCCGGCTCGTCCAGCTCGGTGTAGTCGGCCACGTGCCGGTAGGGGCAGACGAGCAGGTGCCCGGGGTTGTACGGGTAGAGGTTGAGCACCGCGAACACGTGCTCGCCCCGGGCCACCACCAGGGACTCCTCCGGCGGCAGGCCGGGCGCGAGGCAGAACGGGCAGCCGGCCGGCTTCTCGTATCCGCCCTCGGGCCGGTCCTCGCCGGAGATGTAGGTCATCCGGTGCGGCGTCCAGAGCCGGTCCAGCCCGTCCGCCAGACCGTTGTCGCCGCCGTACCCGGTGTCCCGCTCCGCCCCTGTCACACAGGCGATCCTACGATCCGGCCCGCTCGGCGGCAGGACCGGCGTTGGTACGCGACTCCACCACCTCGCGGACGTGCGCGACCGCCTCGTCGATCGGCACGCCGTTGCGCTGCGAGCCGTCCCGGTAGCGGAACGAGACGGTGCCGGCGGCCACGTCGTCGTCCCCGGCGATCACCATGAACGGGATCTTCTGCTGCTGCGCGTTGCGGATCTTCTTCTGCATCCGGTCGTCGCCCAGGTCCACCTCGGCCCGGACGCCGTGCCGGCGCAGCGTCGCGGCGAAGTCGACCAGGTAGTCGCCGTGCTCCTCGCGGATCGGGATGCCGACCACCTGCACCGGCGCCAGCCAGGCCGGGAACGCGCCCGCGTAGTGCTCGGTGAGCACGCCGATGAACCGCTCGATCGACCCGAACTTGGCGCAGTGGATCATCACCGGCTGCTGCCGGGTGCCGTCGGCGGCCTGGTACTCCAGCCCGAAGCCCTTCGGCTGGTTGAAGTCGTACTGGATGGTCGACATCTGCCAGGTGCGGCCGATCGCGTCCTTGGCCTGCACGGAGATCTTCGGGCCGTAGAACGCCGCGCCGCCCGGGTCCGGCACCAGCTCAAGGCCGGTCTCCAGCGCGCACTGCTCCAGCACGGCGGTGGCGGTCGCCCAGTCGGAGTCGGAGCCGACGAACTTGTCCGGCTTCGACTCGTCGCGGGTCGACAGCTCCAGGTAGAAGTCGTCGATGCCGAAGTCGCGCAGCAGGCTGAGCACGAAGCCGAGCAGGTGCTTGATCTCGGCCGGCGCCTGCTCCTTCGTGCAGTAGGAGTGCGAGTCGTCCTGGGTGAAGCCGCGCACCCGGGTCAGGCCGTGGATCACGCCCGACTTCTCGTACCGGTAGACCGACCCGAACTCGAACAGCCGCAGCGGCAACTGCCGGTAGGACCGCCCGCGCGACCGGTAGATCAGGTTGTGCATCGGGCAGTTCATGGCCTTGAGGTAGTAGTCGCTGCCCTCCATCTCCATCGGCGGGAACATCGTGTCCTTGTAGTAGGGCAGGTGTCCCGAGGTGTGGAAGAGACCTTCCTTGGAGATGTGCGGCGTGCCGACGTAGTCGAAGCCCTCCTCGATGTGGCGCGCCCGGACGTAGTCCTCCATCACCCGCTTGAGCACGCCGCCCTTGGGGTGGAAGACCGGCAGGCCGGACCCGATCTCGTCGGGGAAGCTGAACAGGTCGAGGTCCGCGCCGAGTTTGCGGTGGTCGCGGCGGGCGGCCTCCTCCAACAGCTTCAGGTACGCCTTGAGCTCGTCCCGGGTCGGCCACGCGGTGCCGTACACGCGCTGCAGCTGCGGGTTCTTCTCCGACCCGCGCCAGTACGCGGCGGCCGAGCGCATCAGCTTGAACGCGCCGATCAGCCGGGTGTTCGGCAGGTGCGGGCCCCGGCACAGGTCCGACCAGCAGACCTTGTCCTCGTTCGCGGCGAGGTTGTCGTAGATGGTCAGCTCGCCGCCGCCCACCTCCATCACCTCGGAGGAGTCCAGCCCTTCCCCCTTGACCTCGATCAGCTCCAGCTTGTACGGCTCGGCGGCCAGTTCGGACCGCGCCTCGTCCAGGTCGGCGAACCGGCGGCGGCGGAACCGCTGGCCGGACTTGACGATCTCCTGCATGCGCTTCTCGAGCTTGGTCAGGTCGTCCGGCTGGAACGGCTTGTCCACGCCGAAGTCGTAGTAGAAGCCGTTCTCGATCGGCGGGCCGATGCCGAGCTTGGCGTCCGGGAAGACGTCCTGCACGGCCTGGGCCAGCACGTGGGCGGTGGAGTGGCGCAGCACGTTCAGCCCGTCCGGGCTGTCCAGCGTGACCGGCTCGACCGCGACCTCCTCGGCCGGGCGCCAGTCCAGGTCGCGCAGCTGGCCCTGCGGATCGCGGACCACCACGATCGCCTTCGGCCCGCTCATCGGCAGGCCGGCCGCGGCCACCGCGTCGGCCGCCGTGGTCCCGGCGGCGACGACGACGGGGTCGGCCACGACGGGGGTACGGGGTGCGGACACGGTGACTCCTGTCGTCGACGGTACGGAAGGGCCGGTGACCGGCCCCTGCGATGCTATCGGTCGCCCGGACCCGGACCGCCGCCGACGCCGGTGCCCGCCTCCGGCGAGTTCCCTGCCGGGTTGAACCTTTTCGCCCCGCCGCCCGAACTACCAGGTGGGGCCGGAGCCGGTACCGGCCCCAGCCGAGAAGGATGGGGACGACCATGAGGATGACCCGTCAGGGCCGGTGGGCGGCGGCGCTGCTGGCGGCGGTACTCGCCGGGGCGGTGGGCTGGCCCGCCGCGGCGAACGCGGCCGGGGTGACCGTCACGACCTCGCCCGCCCAGGTACGCCAGGGCGACGCGATCGAACTGTCCGTGCTGGTGCCGGCGGACAGGCCCGGCACCCGGACCACCCGGATCGAGCTGACCATGCCCGCGGACGCCCCGATCGGCGAGGTGTACCCGCTGTCGGTGCCGGACTGGGCGCCCACCATCACCACCCGCACGCTCGACCAGCCGGTCCCCGGCATGCACGCGGCCGAACTGAACCAGGTGACCCACGCGGTGAGCTGGCTGCGGATGCCCGGCACCGGCACCGGGGCGGCCCGGCTGCCGCTGGGCATGGGACCGATGCCCGCCACCGACCGGCTCACGTTCACCGTGACGCAGACGTACGACGACGGCACTGTGGTCCGGTGGGCGGACCCGGCGGGTGGCCCGCACCCCGCGCCGACGGTCGACCTGCTGCCGCCGCTGCCGGGCACCGTGACGCACGACGGCGCTTCCGGAGCGGGCGGCGCCGGGCACGGCGGGCACGGCGCGCCGGGCGCACCCGGCGGGGCGCAGGGCGGCGCGCAGGGCGGCACGGCACCGGCGGCCGGGGCTGCCGACGACGGGCCGAGCGCGGACCTGCTGCTCGGCGGCGGCCTGCTCGCCGGGCTGGCCGGTGGCGCGGCGATCGGCTGGCTGCTCAGTCGCCGCCGGCGCGACACCATGACCCTGCCGCCCGACGGCAGCCCTACCCCGGACGACAGCCTTTCCCCCGACGCGCCCGCCGCCACCGAGCGTCCGGACGCGGACAACCGCTCCGACTCCCCCGAGCGTGCCCCCGCTCCCGCCGCCGACACCCCGGCACCCGACTCGTCCCGCAGCAGGCCCGCACCCGATTCGCCCCACGGCGGCTCGGAACCGCATTCGTCCAGCGGAGACCCGGCACCGGATTCCCCGGATTCGAGGAGCGCCGCGGACCCCCTCGGCGAGCCCGTCCCCGCTGGTGGTGCACGCCGGAGCGCATGATCGACTCCACTTCGCCGAGGTGGCTGCATCCCACCCCCGCCGACCCCGCCACCTCCCCGAGCTGGCGCGTGCCGGTCGAAACGAACGGAAGTACGGGCGGTCAGGCGGGGGCGGTCAGCCAGCCGGGGAGCGGCTCGCGGGCGGTCAGCCAGCTCTCCGGCACGCCGCCCGGCGCGCCCACCCCGGTGTACGCGGCCACGATCCCGCCCACGATCGCGGCTGTGGTGTCCACGTCGCCGCCCGCCTCGACGCAGACGCGGATCGCGGCGGGGTAGTCGTGCAGCAGTGTGGCGGCGACCCAGAGCGTGAACGGCACGGTGTCCTGCGCGGTGACCCGGGAGCCGTTGCCGAGCGCGTCGGCCGCCGCGGCGGCGGAGTGACCGAGCAGCGCGGCGGCCCGGCGTACCCCGCGGTGCACCTCGCCGACCGGGTCGAGCGTCCCGGCGACGGCGGTGAGCAGCCGGGCCGGGTCGGGCCGGCCGCCGTCGAGGCGGGCGCGGGCGGCGAGCGAGGCGGCCACCGCGACTGCTACCGCACCCGCGACGCCCTCCGGGTGGGCGTGTGTCACCTCGGCGGAGGCGCGGGCCTGCTCGGCGGCGCGGCGGGTGGAGTCGGCGTGCCAGGCGCCGAGCGGCGCGACGCGCATCGCGGCACCGTTGCCGCAGGAGCCCTGCCCGTCGAACGCGGACGCGGCGGCCACCGGCCAGGGCGTGCCGGTGCGGATCAGCCGCAGCACCGTCACCGCGCCCGGCCCGTACCCCCGGTACGGCTCGCAGCGCTGCGCGAACGCCAGCGCCAGCCGGTCCCGGTCGATGCGGCCGCCGGCGGCCAGCTCGGCCACCACCGAGCACGCCATCTCGGTGTCGTCGGTCCACTCCCAGGGCGGTTCGGGCAGCCGCCCTGCGGCGAGGTCGTCCGGGTGCCGGCCGGGGACGAAGAACTGGGAGCCGAGGGCGTCGCCCACCGACAGGCCGGCGAGCGCGTCGCGGGCGAGCGTGAGGCGGGTGTCGGGGAAGAGCGTGAACGTCATCGCCGTCCCAGCTTGCCCGGTTGGCCGGACCGCCGCAACGCGACCGGCTTGCCACGCCGAGTACGGTGCTGACGTGGCAACCGTCCTGCTGGTCGAAGACGACCACGTCGTGCGCGGCGCCATGCTGCGGTCGCTGACCGATCGGGGGCACGCGGTACACGCCGTCGGCACCGCGCTGGACGCGCTGCGCCGGGTCGCCGCGGAGACGCCGGACCTGGTGGTGCTCGACCTCGGTCTGCCCGACCTGGACGGCTCGGACGCGCTGCGCATGCTGCGCGGCATCACCGACGTGCCGATCATCATCGCCACCGCCCGGGACGACGAGCAGTCGGTGGTGCGGCTGCTGCGCGCCGGCGCGGACGACTACATGGTCAAGCCGTTCACCGGGGCGCACCTGGACGCCCGGATCACCACTGTGCTGCGCCGGGCCGGCCGGGCCAGCCGTACCGTCGCGCCGGCCGTGCACACGGTCGGCGGCCTGCGCGTCGACGTGGGCGAGCGCAGCGCGGTGCTGGACGGGGAGGCGCTGGCGCTGACCCGTAAGGAATTCGACCTGCTGGCGTATCTCGCCGCGCGTCCCGGCCGGGTAGTGTCCCGGCGGGAACTCTTGGAGGAGGTATGGCGGCAGCCATCGGTCGGCGAGGACCAGACCATCGACGTTCACCTGTACTGGCTCCGCCGCAAAATGGGCGAGTCCGCGGCGAAGCCGCGTTACCTGCGCACCGTGCGGGGGGTCGGCTTCCGGCTGGTGGCGCCGGACTGAGGTTCAGCCTCGCCGGGCTCACCGCGGGGCTGTGCGGCCTGATCGCGCTCGCCTTCCTCATCCCGCTCGGGCTGACCCTCGCCGACCGGACCCGGGAGGCGGAGCTGGCCGACGCCGCCCGCCGGGCCGCGCTGGTGACCGGCGCGCTCGCGGTCAGCACCGACACCGCGACGATCGAACGGGCGGTGGCCGCCGCGGCCGGTGACGATCCGGCCATGCGCCCGGTCGTGCACGGCATCGGCGCGGACGAGTCCGCCGGTCGCGCCGACCCGCGGGTGCTCGCCGAGGCGGCCGCGCGGCGGCAGTCGGTGGTGACCGAGGTGGACGGCGGGGTGCTGCGGCTGGACCCGGTGGTGCTCGGTGACCGGGTCGCCGTGGTGGAGGTGTTCGTCCCCGACGAAGTGCTCGACTCCGGGGGCGGCGGGCGGTGGCTGCTGCTGTTCGCGATCGGCCTGGCGCTTGTCGGCGCGGCGGTCGCCGTGGTCGACCGGGTGGCGGCACGGGCCGTGGACGCCACCGGCGATCTGGTCAAGGCGGCGCTCGCGGTGGGCGACGGCGAGCTGGGGGTACGGGTCGAGCCGACCGGCCCGCGTGAGCTGGCCGAGGCCGGGCACGCGTTCAACCGGATGACGGAACGGCTGGTGGCGCTGCGTGCCGACGAGCACGAGCTGGTCGCCGACCTGTCGCACCGGCTGCGTACGCCGCTGACCGCGCTGCGGCTGGACGCCGAGGCGCTGGAGTCCGACGACACGAGCATCGGCACGTTCAGCGAGGCGGAGCTGGACCGGCGACGCGGCATCCGGCGGATCCGGCAGGCGATCGTCACGCTGGAGGGCGAGGTCGACCAGCTCATCAAGACGACCCGCAAGGCGGTCGCCCAGGAGTCGGCGCCGGCGTCGTGCGACGTGAGCGAGGTGGTCCGGGACCGGATGGTCTTCTGGTCGGCGCTGGCCGGGGACCAGAACCGGCCGCACCGGGTGGTCGGGGCGCAGTTCCGCATCCCGGCGCCGGTGCCCCGCGCCGAACTGGCCGCCGCGCTGGACGCGGTGATCGGCAACGTGTTCCGGTACACGCCGCAGGGCACCGCGTTCGAGGTGGCGGTGAGCCGCCGGGACGGCTGGGTGGCGATCCGCATCGACGACGCCGGGCCGGGCATCGCCGACCCGGACCGGGCGCTGCGCCGGGGTGAGAGCGACAAGGGCTCGACCGGGCTCGGGCTGGACATCGCCAAGCGGGTCGCGTTGCAGGCGAACGGTTCGGTGAGCATCGACCGGGCCCGGCTCGGCGGGGCGAGCGTGGTGATGCTGCTGGCCGACCCGGACGCGGCACCCCGGCAGGTGAACCGGTTCGGGCTGGTCGGGCGGATGGCCCGGGAGGCCCGTGAGCCGCGTGCCGGGCGGCGCTGGCCGCGCCCGCGCTGACCCGTGGCTGTGTACGGGCGCAAGTTCTCCTTAAAGGTGGTTTAACGACGGCCGGAAAACCGGCGTGAACTGCCAGGATCGCTGACAGAACCCATCAGTTCCGTCGGCCGGGACGCCCCGTAAGACCTTCCGGCCGACGGATCATGCGCGCGGCGGGAGTCCGGTCCCCCCACACCTCGCTCCCGTCGCGCGCGCTCTCCCGTCGATCCCGGGCGCGAGGTGACCGTCATGCCACCGGCCGTCAGTCGTCTGCTCCGCTGGGCCGCCGTCATCGGCCTGGGCATCGCGCTCACACTCGCGGTCTGGCAGGACCCGGTGCTCGCGCACGGGCCCGTCCGGCCCGCGCCCGCCGCTCCCGGTCCCACCGTCGCGCTCACCGTGCTCGCGCTGTCCGCGATGCTGCTGACCGCGCGGCGCCGGCCGCCCCGGGGATCCCGGCGGCCGGCACCGGTACGGCCGCTCAGCGTGCCGCGCTCCCCAGGTACGCGTCGATCTCGGCGGTGATCCGGGCCTGCTCGGCCGGCGTCAGGAACGCGGCGGCCACGGCGTCGCGGGCCAGCGCGGCGACCCCGTCGGGGCCGAGCCGCAGCAGCCGGGCGGCCACCGCGTACTCGTCGTTGAGCGTGGTGCCGAACATCGGCGGGTCGTCGGAGTTGATGCTGACCGGCACGCCGGCCTCGACGATCCGGGGCAGCGGGTGCGCGTCCAGGCTGGGCACGGCCCGGGTGCGCACGTTCGACGTCGGGGAGATCTCCAGCGGGATCCGCCGCTCGGCGAGGTAGGTCAGCAGCGCCGGGTCCTGCGCGGCGGAGATGCCGTGGCCGATCCGCTCGGCGCCCAGCTCGCGCAGCGCGTCCCAGATCGTCTCCGGGCCGGTGGTCTCGCCGGCGTGCGGCACCGAGCGCAGCCCGGCGGCCCGCGCCTGGTCGAACCAGGGCTTGAACTGCGGCCGGGGCACCCCGATCTCGGGGCCACCGAGGCCGAAGCTGACCAGCCCGTCGGGTCGTTCGTCGAGCGCGATCCGCAGCGTCTGCTCGGCGGCGGGCAGGCCGGCCTCGCCGGGGATGTCGAAGCACCAGCGCAACGCGATGCCGAAGTCGGCCTCGGCGCGCTTACGGGCGTCCTCGATCGCCTCGCAGAACGCCGGCGCCGGGATGCCGCGGTTGACGTGCGAGTACGGCGTGACGGTCAGCTCGGCGTAGCGGACCTGCTGGCGGGCCAGTTCCCGGGCGACCTCGTGGGTGAGCAGCCAGACGTCGTCGGCGTCGCGGATGAGGTCCACCACGCTGAGGTAGACCTCGATGAAGTGGGCGAAGTCGCGGAACGCGAAGTAGTCGGCGAGCGCCTCCGGGTCGGCCGGGACGGGGCTGCGCCCCTCGTGCCGGGCGGCCAGCTCGGCGACGATCCGGGGCGAGGCCGAGCCGACGTGGTGCACGTGCAGCTCCACCTTTGGCAGTCCGGCGATGAAGGTGGGCAGGTCGGTCACGAGTTCTCCTCTGCGCGGGTGCCGGTGCGGGCCACCATGAAGATCCGGCGGAACGGGAAGTACACCTGACCCTGCCGCACCGGGTACGCCTGCGCGAGCCGTACCCCCAGCTCGGCGCGGAAGGCGGCCCAGCCGGCGGCGTCCAGCGCGGCGCGGACCGGGCGCAGCGCGGTGCCCTCCATCCAGGCCAGCACCGGGTGGTCGGCGCCGGTGGCGGGCAGCAGATGCACGTACGTAGTCTCCCAGGCGTCGACCGCGCAACCCGCGTCGGTCAGCAGCGTGGCGTACCCGACCGGCTCGTCGACGGGGGCCTCGCGCAGCTTGCCGGCGAGCGCGTCGCGCCACCGGTCCTGCGCGGCGACGGAGCGCAGCAGCCGGTGTGACGGCGCGTCGAAGTTGCCGGGTACCTGGAACGCCATCCAGGCGCCGGTGGGCAGCGCCGCCGCCCAGCGGCGGAGCAGGTCGCGGTGTTCCGGCACCCACTGGAGCACGGCGTTGCCGACCAGCACGTCCACCTCGGGCTCCGGCCGCCAGTCGCGGACGTCGGCGACCGCGTAGCCGACCGGTCCGCCCTCGGCGGCCGCCCGGGCGATCATCTCCGGGGAGGAGTCCAGGCCGGTGATCCGGCTGCCGGGCCAGCGGGCGGCGAGCGTGGCGGTGAGGGTGCCGGGGCCGCAGCCGAGGTCGACCACGGCGCGCGGGTGCTCGGCGCCGACGCGGGCCAGCAGGTCGTGGAACGGCCGGGAGCGCTCGTCGCCGTAGCGCAGGTAGGTGCGCGGGTCCCACATGGCAGCCTCCAAACCGTACGTACGTCTTGTTAGACGGTACGGCCCGGCGCGCGCCACGGCAAGCCGCTCACTAGGCTCGACCGGATGGAACAGCGCAGCTTCGACCGGCTCGGCCGGCACGTCGGCATCATCGGACTCGGCGCGTGGCAGCTCGGCGCGGACTGGGGCGAGGTCAGCGAGGACGCGGCGCTCGCCGTCCTGGCCGCCGCCGTCGACGCCGGCGTCACCTTCCTGGACACCGCCGACGTGTACGGCGACGGCCGCAGCGAGGCCCTGATCGGCCGGTTCCTGCGCTCCCGCCCCGGGCACGGGCTCACCGTCGCCACCAAGATGGGCCGCCGGGTGGAGCAGACGCCGGAGGCGTACACCCTGGACAACTTCCGGGCCTGGACCGACAGGTCCCGGGCCAACCTCGGCGTCGACACGCTCGACCTGGTGCAGCTGCACTGCCCGCCCACCGCCGTCTTCGCCGACGACCGGGTCTTCGACGCCCTCGACACGCTCGTCGCCGAGGGCCGCGTGGCCGGGTACGGCGTCAGCGTGGAGACCTGCGACCAGGCGCTCACCGCCATCGCCCGGCCCGGTGTGGCGAGCGTGCAGATCATCCTCAACGCGGTCCGGCACAAGCCGCTGGAGCGGGTGCTGCCCGCCGCCGCTGCCGCCGGGGTCGGGATCATCGCCCGGGTGCCGCTGGCCAGCGGCCTGCTCTCCGGGCGGTACGACGAGAACACCACCTTCCCGGCGAACGACCACCGCACGTTCAACCGGCACGGCGAGTCGTTCGACGTCGGCGAGACGTTCTCCGGTGTGGACTACGACAGCGGCCTGGAGGCGGTACGCCGGCTCGCGCCGCTGGTCGGCGACGACCGCACGATGGCGCAGTTCGCGCTGCGCTGGATCCTCGACCAGCCCGGCGTGACTGTGGTGATCCCCGGCGCCCGCTCCCCCGAGCAGGCACGGCGCAACGCCGAGGCGGCCGGGCAGCCGGCATTGACCGAGGTGGAGCTGGCCGCGGTGCGGGCCACCTACGACGAGCTGATCCGCCCGCAGGTGCACGACCGGTGGTGAACCGGCCGCGCGGCGCGGCGTCGCCGGGCGCCGGCGGCGGGCATGCTGGAGCGGGACTGTCGTCGGAGGGGGAACGATGAGGGGTTGGTTCCGGCTCACAGTGGGGCTGCTCGCCGTGGTGATCGGCGCGTTGTGGACGGTGCTCGGCCTCGGCTACGTCGAGGGCAGCGTCATGAGCGACAAGCGGATCTGGGCGATGGTCGGCCCGGTGCTGGTCCTGTTCGGACTGGCCGGGCTCTGGTGGGGCATGCGGGCGCGGCGCCGCTGAGGCGCGGCAAGGCGAAGCCCCGCCTCCCGTACGGGATGCGGGGCTTCCGGCACCGGCCGGCGCGGCCGGTGCGGTCAGCTCAGATGGGGCGGACCTGCTCGGCCTGCGGACCCTTCTGACCCTGGGCGATCTCGAACTCCACCCGCTGGTTCTCCTCCAGCGTGCGGTAGCCGCTGGTCTGGATGGCCGAGAAGTGGACGAACACGTCAGCACCCCCGCCGTCGACGGTGATGAAGCCGAAGCCCTTGTCAGCGTTGAACCACTTCACGGTTCCCTGCGCCATGTGTATCTCCTTCTAAAACTGGCGGCCGAGCACGCCGTGCGGCCGATTGGCCGTTTTCGAGCAGCGGTGCCTGAGGCGGCCCCCAATGCAGGAGACTTCTCTCAACCCACGCGTCTCTCAACAGCGTGAGAAAGCAAACCACGTACGCAAAAACTTCGCACAGCCTAGCGGACGAAATTCTCCGACATGTGACCTGAAGGTCGCGCGGACGGCGCTGCGCGGCCCCGCCGGAGCCATGCGAAAGGCCCCCTCCCCGCGCTCGGGAAAGGGGCCTTTCCGGCCTTTTCGTCAGTCCGGCCAGCGACCTGTCAGCCGGCGTACGCCCACCGCTCCGCCCCTGTCGACGGCGGCCCGCACCACCGAGAAGATGGCCCCCTGCAGGGCCGCGGCGGCGAGCACCTCGCCCCAGCGGCGGTCCTCGTCGGTGGCGCTCGGCGCCTCGCCGTCGCCCGCCGTCACCTTCCAGACCTGGCGGAAGATCGCCCCGGCGACGGCACCGGCGGCCAGGCCGAGCAGCACCCCCACCGGCTTGTACGCCGCCTTGCCGATCCTGCCGCTCACCTGCGCCTCCCTCGGACGATCACCAGCACCACCGCGGTCACCAGCGCGCCGGCCGCGATGGCCGCCCACGGCAACGGGTTGCGCCCGACCGCCTCACCCTTCTCGTACGCCTGCGCCCGGACCAGCCGGGCGCGCTGGGCCGCCCGCCCGCGCACCCGGGCCGCGGTCAGCGACGCCTGCTCGCGCATCCGCGCCTTCGCCTGCTCAGCCGAGTGCCGCACCAGCGCCTTCGGATCGGCCCTGGCCGCGAGCAGCTCCATCGTCTCACCGAGCTCCACCCGGGTCCGGCGGATCTCCTCCCGGAGCGCCGCCACGTCCCCGGTCCCGTTACCGGTCATGCCCGCCTCCCGTCCTTCACCGCGGCGGTGACCGTGTCGACGTCAGCCCGCACGCTGCGGACCGCCGCCTCAGGCACCGGCGGGACGGCACGGCTGACCTGCTTCTTGCCCACCAGAGCCAGGATCCCGGCGAGCAGGAACAGCGCCACCGCCACGATCAGGGCGGCCAGCCACGCCGGCATGACAAGCGCCAGCAGCAGGATCACGGTGGCGACCAGGGCGCCGGCTCCGTAGAGCGCCATCACCCCGCCGCCGCCGAACAGACCGATCCCGATTCCGGCGTGCTTGCCCTTCTGGGTCAGCTCCGCGCGGGCCAGGGCCAGCTCGTCCCGCACCAGGCGGGTGACCTGCTCGGTGGCGCGCTGTACCAGTTCGGCGGTGGACGGCTCGCTCCCGGTCCGCGACGTGCTGCGACTCGCGACGTCAGCCATGCTGTCCTCCTTTCGTCATCACCGCGCTGTATGCCCGGAGTCGCCGCCCGTCAATCCTGCGCGGAGCAGCCGGTCCGCCCGGCCGCGCGCCGCCGGAATCCGGTGCCGGGCACCGGATCCGGGGCGTGCGCACCACGTCCCCCGCAACCGCCCGGCCAAACCCGTCCGGCCGGAAAGCCGCCCGTACGCGCCGAACCCCCGGCGCCGTGGGCGGCCGGGGGCTCCGATCGGGGTACGGGTCAGCGACGCGCCTCGGCGTGCTCCTCCCGGCCCACGAACACCTCGCTGCGCGCCTCGCCGTCGTCGCTGCCGCCGAAGACACGCGCGTCGTCGGGCGCCTCGGTGCCGGTCGGGCGGCGTACCGGGCGGCGCGGCTGCACCGCCTGCCAGGGCAGCAGGCCGTTGACCTCGCCGACCTCGGCGCGCAGCCGGGGCAGGGCGGTCGGGCGCTGGTCGCGTACCCAGGTCACCAGGTGCTCGCGGACCAGGCACCGCAGGTCCCACAGGCTGCCCGCGTCGGCGGCGCTGACCAGCGCGCGGACCTTGACCATGCCGCCGGTCGCGTCGGTCACCTGGAGCACGCAGACCCGGCCGTCCCACAGCTCGGTGCCCTCACACAGGCGGCGCAGTTCCTCCCGCATCGCCTGCACCGGGACGGCCCAGTCCAGCTCGAACTCGGCCGTGCCGAGCACCGCCGCCTCGGTCCGGGTCCAGTTCTGGAACGGCCGGCTGGTGAAGTACGAGGTGGGCAGGATCAGCCGGCGGTCGTCCCAGATCTGCACCACCACGTAGCTGAGCGTCAGCTCCTCGATCCGGCCCCACTCCCCCTCGACCACCACCACGTCGTCCAGGCGTACCGCGTCGCTGAACGCGAGCTGGAGACCGGCGAAGACGTTGGCGAGCAGGCTCTGCGCGGCCAGCGCGGCGACCGCGGCGATCACACCGGCGGAGGTCAGCACACCGGCGCCGACGCCGCGTACGGCCGGGAACGTCATCAGCATCACGCCGACCGTGAGGATCACGATCACCGCGATGGTGAGCCGGCGCAGCAGCACCACCTGCGTGCGCACCCGGCGGGCGTGCCTGTTGTTCGGCACGTCGACCCGGAACCGGGCCAGCGCGGTGTCCTCCGCCACGACCAGCAGCGAGGCCACCAGCCAGGCGGTGGCGGCGATCGTCGCGAGCACCAGCGTGTGCAGGACGAACTGCCGCCACGGGCTGCCGACCGCGTACGCGGTGGTGAACCGGACCGCGAACTGCACCGCGGCCACGGTGAGGGCGAGCTGGAACGCGCGGTGCGCGTGCTCGGTCAGCTCGGTCATCAGCAGCGAGCGGCGGCCGAGGCGGCGGATGACGCGGTGCACCACCTGGGCCAGCACCAACGCGATCGCCGCCGCGGCGAGCGCGGCGGCGACTGTCACGACGTAACTCTGCACGAACTCTCTCTCCCTCCGACCGGGCGGGAATCGGGCAAAGGCCCAATGGTGCCCGGCGGCCCGGGTATCGACCAGGATCAGACCTTGCGGTACCGGGACTGGAAGAAGCAGTAGACACCGAACGCGGCGATGCCGAGCGCCATGAGCGCCAGCAGCCACGGCCCGTACGACTGGTCGCGCAGCGTCCGCAGGGCGGCGTCCAGGCCACGCGCCTTCTCCGGGTCGTAGTTCACCGCGGCGACGACGACAAGCACGCCGGCGATGGCGAAGACGGCGCCCCGGGAGGCGTAGCCGGCCATGCCGAGACGACGGGTGAGCTGGCGGGTCTTCGGGCTCATCTCGCCGGTCTTGAGGTTGCGCTCGAACTTCTTCTTCAGGCCGTAGATCACCATGCCGACGCCGAGCGCGGCGAGCGCGAGCCCGGCCAGCCCGACCAGCCACCGGCCGCCGTCGGAGGCCATCAGCTTCTCGGAGAGCTGCTGCTGCTGGTCCGAGGCGTTGGAGCTGGCGTCCTGGAAGACCTTGATCGCGGTCCAGCCCAGCCAGACGAAGACGACGACCCGGACCGCCGAGGCGATCCGTTCGAACAGTCGTTCCTTGCCGGTCCTGGAGACGTGGCCGGAGATCGCCTCGAACGCCTGCCAGATCGCCATGGCGAACAGGCCGACCGCGACCGCGATCAGGAGGAACTTCCCGAGCGGCTGTTCACCGAGGGTGCGCAGCGCGCCGTTCTGGTTTCCCTCCTCGCCCGAGTTCCCGAAGGCGATCTGCAGCGCCAGCCAGGCGAAGAGGAGGTGCACCACCCCGTATCCGATGAATCCGGCACGGGTCAACAGTTCGAGCCACCGGCTGTTTCGAGCCTGTGCGGCGGTGGCTCCGGCATTCCGGGTGAGAGACATGAGCCCTCAATCTCCCGGCGGGCGATTTTCCAAACGTCGCCGCCCGCCGGGACGGCCGAAACGGATCAGCCGGCGAGGTCGCGGGCGACCCGCAGCACCACCTGCTGGTCGGTGACGCTGTCCAGGCTGACCTGGAAGCCGGCCACCTCGGTGGCCTGCTGACCCACGGTGAGCGAGAGCTGTTCCCCGGCGACCTCGACGGTCACCTGGTCGTCCTGGGCGCCGATCAGCTTCGCCTCGACGCCGAGGATCCGGGCGCTGGCCTCCACGCCACGGTCGAAGGTGATCGTGCAGGCGTCGAGGCCGCAGTCGGTCTCGGCGCCCTCGGAGCTGCATCCGGCGAGCAGTGCGGCGCCGAGGGCGAGACCGGCGAGCAGACCGGCGGCGCGACGGGCGGGGGCGGAGGTGGCGCGTCGGATCGTCACCCGTCCAAGGATAGGCGGCGAACGCCACGGCGCCCTCGCGGGCGGGCGCGGGACGGCCACGCCGGGCGGGGCGTCCGGGGTGCGCGCTAGGGTGCCGGAATGGCTTTCGACGTCGCCCGGGTCCGGGCCGCCTACCCTGCCCTGAGCGAGGGATTCGCCCACTTCGACGGCGCCGGGGGCACCCAGACCGCCGCCGCCGTCGTCGAGGCGGTGGCCGGGGCGATGCGCGCCGCGACGGGCAACCGCAGCACCGCCTTCCTGCCCGGCCGCCGGGCGCTGGACCTGGTCGCCGGGGCGCGGGCGGCGGTCGCCGACCTGCTCGGCGCGCAGCCGTCGGGCGTGGTGCTCGGGCCGAGCGCGACAGCGCTGACGTACACGCTGGCCCGGACGCTCGGCGCCGGCTGGCGTCCGGGCGACGAGGTGGTCGTCTCCCGGCTGGACCACGACGCGAACGTCCGCCCGTGGGTGCAGGCCGCGCAGGCGTCCGGCGCCACGGTGCGCTGGGCAGAGTTCGACCCGACGACCGGTGAGCTGCCCGCCGGCCAGTACGCCGACCTGGTCACCGAGCGGACCCGGCTGGTCGCGGTGACCGCCGGCAGCAACGCGATCGGCACCGTGCCGGACGTGGCGGCGATCGCCAAGACCGCGCACGCCGCCGGCGCACTGGTGTGCGTGGACGGCGTGCACTCGGTGCCGCACGGCCCGACCGATGCGGCCTCGCTCGGCGCGGACTTCCTGGTGACCAGCGCGTACAAGTGGTCCGGGCCGCACCTGGCGGCGATGGTCGCCGACCCGGCGCGGTGGCAGGCGCTACGCCCGGCGAAGCTCGTGCCCTCCGCCGACGCGGTGCCGGACCGGTTCGAGTACGGCACGCCGAGCTTCCCGCTGCTGGCCGGGGTGACCGCCGCGGTGGACCACCTGGCCGGCCTGGATCCGGCCGCGACCGGCGACCGGCGGGAGCGGGTACGCGCCGGGCTGGCCGCCGCGCAGGCGCACGAGGAGGCGGTCTTCGACCGGCTGCTCGCCGGGCTCGCCGACCGCCCGTTCGTGACCGTGTACGGCGCACCGGCCCGGCGCTGCCCGACGGTGTCGTTCCGGGTCGCCGGCCTGACCCCGGCGCAGACCGCGGCGGCGCTGGGTGAGGCAGGCCTGTGCCTGTCGCACGGCGACTACTACGCCTACGAGTACTTCGAGGGCATGGGCCTGCGGAGCAGCGGCGGGGCCGTGCGGGCGAGCGTCTACCACTACAACACCGTCGACGAGGTGGACCGGCTGCTGGTCGAACTGGACCGGCTGGCCGGGCCCGGAGGGAGAATGATCCGGTGAGCTTTCTGGTCGAGGAGAACACCGCCGAGCGCCGTTTCGAGATCCTGGTGGACGACGCGCTGGCCGGGTTCACCGCGTACACGCCGCGCGGAGAGACGCTGGTGTTCACGCACACCGAGGTCGACGACCGGTTCCAGGGTCAGGGCGTCGGGGCCGCGCTGGTCCGGGGCGCGCTGGACCAGGTCCGCACCCGGGGCGGCCGGATCGTGCCGCAGTGCCCGTTCGTGGCCTCGTTCATCGAGCGCCACCCGGAGTACGCCGACCTGGTGGCCGACAAGCCGTGAGGCCCGGCCCGGCCGGGGGACCTCCCCACCCGGCCGGACCGGGAGTCAGCGCGCCCCGGTCAGCACCTCGGCGGCGGCCCGGGCCGCTGCGGCGGTGGCGCCGTGGGTGGCCAGATGCACCGCGCCGGTGACCAGCTCGGGCACGCCCAGCTCGACCACCACCGCGTCGGGGCGGGCGGCGAGCGCCCGGCGTACCGCGTCCCGCATCCAGTCGTGGCGGTGCAGGTCGCGTACCACGAGCACCAGCGGCCGGCCGGCGGGTGTCGCGCCCGCGTCGGCCGGTACGGCGTCGGCGGCGTAGCGGACGGTGGTGGTGCCGGGCGCCAGGTGGGCCAGCGGCGCGGCGATGCCCCACGGCGTCTCCTCGCCGATGGCGATGTTGCGCGGCGGCGCGAACTCCACCACGTGCGCCGGACCGGTCAGCGGCAGCAGCGCGGCGTCGCCGGTGACCCGTACCGCACGGCGGGCGGCGGCGAGCCCGATCGGTGAGCCGTCGGCGGACGGCGGGCCGGCGACCCGGCGGCCGCGGGCGGCGACGCTCCAGGCGGCGAGCTGACCGACGCGCTTGGCCGCCTCGGCGAGCCGCTCCTCGGGCAGTTCCCCGCTGATCACCGCCGCCACGATCGCGTCGCGCAGCTCGCGGGCGTCGGCCTCGGTGGCCCGTTCCCCGCCCACACAGATCGCGTCCGCGCCGGCCACGAGCGCGCGCACCGCGGCGCCGGTGAAGCCGTACCGGTCGGCCACCGCGCGCATCTCGACCGCGTCGGTGACCACCACGCCGCCGAAGCCCATCTCCTCGCGCAGCAGGCCGCCGAGCACGCGCGGGCTGAGCGTGGCGGGCAGTTCCGGGTCCAGCGCCGGCACCAGCAGGTGGCCGGTCATCACCGCCTGCACCCCGGCGGCCACGGCGGCGCGGAACGGGGCCAGCTCGACCGCGTCGAGCCGGGCCCGGTCGCCGCCGATGCGTGGCAGGTCGTGGTGCGAGTCGACCCGGGTGTCGCCGTGCCCGGGGAAGTGCTTGGCGCAGGCGGCGACGCCGCCGGCCTGGAGGCCGCGTGCCCAGGCGGCGGTGTGCCGGGCGACCAGGTCCGGGTCGGCGCCGAAGGAGCGCACCCCGATGACCGGGTTGGCCGGGTTGGAGTTGACGTCGGCGTCCGGGGCGTAGTCCAGCGTGACGCCGACGGCCGCGAGTTCGGCGCCGAGGTCGCGGGCGACCTCCTCGGTCAGCGCCGGGTCGTCGACAGCGCCGAGCGCGTAGTTGCCGGGACGGGAACTGCCCCGGGCGGACTCGATCCGGGTGACGTCGCCGGCCTCCTCGTCGATCGCCACGATGACGTCCGGCCGCTCGGCGCGCAGGTTCGCGGTGAGCGTGGCGACCTGCTCGTGGTCGACGACGTTGCGGGCGAACAGGACCACCGAGCCGAGGCCCTCGCCGAGCCAGCGGCACACCCACGACGGCGGTGTGGTGCCGACGAACCCCGGTTGCAGGACGGCGGCGGCGAGCGCCGCCAGGTCTCCGGTCGATCCCTCGGTCCGCTCGCTCATGTGCTGTCGTACCCCCGTCTCCCCCACGGACCCGCCGGGGCCGGCGGGTGCTGACATGGTCACACCGCACCGCTAAATAGTCAACAATCCTTACTGTTAGCCGCTGGCGCCCCCGGACCTCGCGTGGGAGAGTTCCCACATGTCCGTTCAGCCGCTCGCCGACGCCACCAGCGCCGCCGACATCCCCGGCGTACGCCTGCTCGGCCTGGTGGTCGGCGGCCTCTTCCTGCTGATCGCGATCCGGGCCATGTTCCGCCGCTGATCCGCGCCCCGGCGGTGAGCGGCGGTGCCGGTTTCGCGCGGGATCGCCGGGGGTAGCTGAGGCGCTTGATGAAACTGACCACGCACTCCTCCAGCCTGCGCCGGGCGGCGCGGAACCTGTTCGGCTGGACCGCGCTGCGGCCCAACCAGCTCGCCGCCATGCGCGCCGTGATGAAGCGCCGCGACGCCCTCGTGGTGCTGCCCACCGGCGCCGGCAAGTCGGCGATCTACCAGATCCCGGCGAGCCTGATCCCCGGCCCGACGGTGGTGATCTCCCCGCTGCTGGCGTTGCAGCAGGACCAGATCGCCGCGCTCAACGAACGGCAGCGCCCGGAGCTGCGCGCGGTACGGATAAGCTCGGACGAGAGCGCCGCCCAGCAGGCCGAGGCGATCGAGGACATCCGGGCCGGGCGCGCGGAGTTCCTGTTCATCACGCCGGAGGCGCTGAGCAACCCGGACCGGCTCGCCGAGGTCCGCGAGCTGAAGCCGGCGCTGGTGGCGATCGACGAGGCGCACTGCATCTCCGCGTGGGGCCACGACTTCCGGCCGGACTACCTGGCGCTCGGTCACCTGATCGACGGCCTGGGCCGACCGCCGGTGGTGGCGCTCACCGCGACCGCCTCCCCGCCGGTACGCGACGACATCATCGCCCGGCTGCGACTGCGCGAGCCGGAGGTGGTGGTCTCCGGGCTGGACCGGCCCAACCTCTTCCTGGAGGTGGCCCACTGCCCGACCGACGACTACCGGTGGCGGCGACTGGTCGCGCTGCTGCGCGACGACGAGCGGCCCGGCATCATCTACGTGCCGACCCGGCGGGCGGCCGAGGAGCTGGCCGAGCGGCTCACCGGCGCCGGTTTCCCGGCCGAGTTCTACCACGGCGGCATGCCCACTGCGGCCCGGCACGAGCTGCACGAGGCGTTCCTCGCCGACCGGGTGCCGATCATGGTGGCCACGTCGGCGTTCGGCATGGGCATCGACAAGCCGAACATCGCCTGGGTGGTGCACATGGCGCTGCCCGACTCGCCGGACAGCTACTTCCAGGAGATCGGCCGGGCCGGTCGCGACGGCTCGCCGGCCCGGGTACTGCTGCTGTGGCGCTCCGAGGACGTCGGCCTCCAGCGCTACTTCAGCGGCGGCCTGCCGGACGAAAAGGAACTGACCGAACTCGCCGCGCTGCTGCGCGGCAAGGCCCGTAACCGCAGGGAGCTGCGCGAGCTGACCGGCCTCGGTCCGCGCAAGATGGGGCAGTACCTCTCCCTGCTGGAGCAGGTCGGCGCCGCCGAGCCACGCGCCGGGCAGCGCATCGGCGCACCCCGGTACGCCCCGGCGGCCGCCGAGTCCGGCCGGGCCGCGCTGGCCGAGGCGGAACGGCAGCAGACGGTGACCCGGTCGCGCACCGACATGATGCGCGCGTTCGCCGAGACCACCGGCTGCCGGGGCCAGGCCCTGCTGGCGTACTTCGGTGAGCAGATGACCGAGGTCTGCGGGCACTGCGACAACTGCCACGCGGGCACCAGCGTCGCCGGTGACGGCGCGGTCGGGCCGTTCCCGGTACACAGCCAGGTACGCCACCCGGAGTGGGGCGCCGGCCTGGTGCTCAGCTACGAGGAGGACCGGATGACGGTGCTCTTCGACGAGGTGGGCTACAAGACGCTGTCCGTGCGCGTGGTGTCCGAACAGGGCCTGCTGGAGCTGGACTAGCCTGACCCGGGCGCCACGGGGGCGCCCGTCGACAACGACGACCACGGCGAAAGGGGCCTGATCGTGATCGAGCAGCCGGCGTACACCCGGTTCGGCGTCTCCGACGAGGAGTGGGGGCTGCTGGTGGGGCTGCCGCAGTCGGTCCTCACCGCGGCGGCCGCCGCCGAGTCCGACGGCACCCGCCGCACCATGGCGGAGAACGCCGCCGGGCTGGAGACCATCGCGGCCGGCCGCGAGTCGGCCAGTCCGCTGGTCGCCGCGGTGGCCGGTGAGGTCGTCGACCGGGTGGGCGACCCGGAGACCGGCGCGGAACTGCCGGTGATCACGCCGCAGGACCCGAAGGCGATGATCGAGGACGTGCTGGCCCGGGCCGGGCAGGCGTCCGCGCTGCTCACCGCGCGGGTGGACGAGGGGCAGGCCGGGGCGTACCGGCACTGGCTGGTGGAGATCGCCGAGCAGGTGGTGGGCGCGGCCTCCACCGGCGGCATCCTGGGTCTGGGCGGCGACGCGGTGACCGATTCCGAGCGTCGTTTCCGGGACCGGCTGTCCCAGGTGCTGAACGACTGAACGGACTCCTAACAGAAGGTTTCCAAATCCGTCAATGACGGACGTCACGCCCCACGGGTGTCGCTTTTCGACCCCGTGGGGCGTCCTGCTTAGAGGAGGAGTGACGAGCCACGGGGGGTCGTTGATGGACGGGAAGCTGCAACGTCAGGTCCTCGACACGGCGGCGCTGCCGCCGCCGGAGCGCTTCGGCATGTGGCTGGACACGATGGCGAGGACCCCGACGCCGCTGCGCGTGCGCAGCGCGCACGCCGACGACTTCGTCGCGCGCGCGGAGTTCATCGACCTGGGCCCGATGCAGCTCATCCGCCACCGCTACCCGTCGGTGGACTGCGTGCGCACCGCGAAACTGATCCAGCGCTCCGACCCCGACTACTACATGCTCGCGCTGACCGTCAGCGGCGCCAGCCAGGCCGACCAGGAGGGGCGGCGCGCCCGGTGCCGCCCCGGCGACCTCACCTTCTACGACTGCTCCCGGCCGCACGAACTCAGTCACCACGCCGACCCCGCCGGGCTCGACTACGCGCGCTCGATCGTGGCCCTGATGCCGTACGACGCGCTGCCGTTGCCGCCACGCCGGCTCGCTCCCCTGTTCGCCGGCCGGATGTCCGGCTCCGAGGGCGTCGGCGGGCTGGTCGCCGACTTCCTCATCCGGATCACCGCCCAGCCCGAGCAGTACCACGCGGCCGACGCGGAGCGGCTCGGCGCCGTCGGGCTCGACCTGATCGCCACGCTGCTCGGCCGCAACCTGGTCTCCGAGGACGAGGTGCCCACCGAGGTCCGGCGTCGCGCCCTCCGGGCCCAGGTGCGCGCATACGTGCGCCAGCATCTCGGTGACGCCTCGCTGGACCCGGGCGCGATCGCCGACGCGCACCACATCTCGGTGCGCTCGCTGCACCGGCTCTTCGAGGACGAGGAGACCACTGTGGCCGCGTACATCAGGGACGAGCGACTGGCCCGGTGCCGCCGCGACCTCGCCGACCCGGCGCTGAGCGACCGCTCGATCCAGGTCATCGCCGCCCGCTGGGGCTTCCGCGACAAGGCGCACTTCAGCCGGGTCTTCCGGGCCGCGCAGGGTGAGACACCCCAGGCGTACCGGGCTCGTCACCTGGAACCGGCACGGATCGTCAACAGCGAGGCATCCGCCGTCAACCTGTCCCGTACATACTGAAACTCGGGCTACCGCTCGCGGTGAGCCCACGGATATCGGGGGGCCGGGCGTGGCGCCCGCGGCGGTCCCGGCCGCGGGCGGCCCCGCCCGGTGATGGCTCCCCGGGACCGCACCGGCGGCCGAGATTTCCGGCCCCGTCGCGCTTCCCCCCAGGACCGGCGGGGCCGGTCGGCGGTCAGCCGGCCTCCTCCTCCAGCAGCGCCAGCACCGACTTCTCCACCGCCTCGCGCGGCATCTCCGGCTGCACCGGCGCCAGCACCCCGTCGTGGTAGAGATCGACCACGCGCGGGTCCACATACGAGGTGCGGGCCACCGTCGGGGTGTTGCCGAGCAGTTCGGCCACCGAACGCATCACCCCCGCCACCGCACGTTTGCGGGCGGTGGCGGACCGCTGCGGGCCCACTGTGGCCAGTTCGGCGGCGGCCAGCACCGTCGCGTGCCAGGTACGGAAATCCTTCGCGGTCATCTCGCCGCCGCTGGCGTCGCGCAGGTAGTCGTTGACCTCGTCGCTGCGCACGTCACGCCAGGAGCGGCCGTCCCAGTAGCCGAACAGCCGCTCCTGGGCACGCCGGCGACGGCGCAGGTCGAACAGCACCCGGCACAGCTCGGCGTCCTCGATCCGGCGGACCTGGTCGATGCCGCCCTTGGCCGGGAACTCGAAGACCACGCAGCCGCCCCGGGAACGGGCGTGCTCGGGGCGCAGGGTGGCCACCCCGAACGTCGGGTCGTCGCCGGTGGCGTACTGGTCGCTGCCGACCCGGAACGCGCCCATGTCGAGCAGCCGGGCGACGGTGGCGAGCACCCGTTCCCGGCGCAGGCCGCGCAGCGCCAGGTCGTGCGTGACCCGGTCGCGCAGTGCGGGCAGCCGGTGCGCCACCTCCAGCACGTGGTCGAACTTGGCCTCGTCGCGCTTGCGCCGCCAGCCCGGGTGGTAGAGGTACTGCTTGCGGCCCGCCGCGTCGATGCCGGTGGCCTGGATGTGGCCGTTCGGGTACGGCGAGATCCACACGTCCTGCCACGCGGGCGGGATGACCAGCTCACGCAGCCGGGTCAGCTCCCCGGCGTCGCGTACCGGCTCGCCGGCCGGGTCGAGGAACAGCCAGCCCTTGCCGCGGCGCCGGCGCGCGTACCCCGGCCGGCCCGGATCGCTACGCCGCAACCGCACCGGAGACCCGTTCCACGTCGGCCACCGCAGCCACCACCTCGTCGATCCCGATGGCATCCAATGTCGGATGGGTTCCTACCCCGCCCGACCCGGTCGAATCCGAGTTGACGGGCGTGGGCTCGATCGCACCCAGCGCCCGGTGCCGGGGCCGGTCCGGCGGTGGGCCCCAGTGTGCCGCCGGCACCGGACCGAACAGCACCACCGAGGCGGTGCCGTAGCCGGTGGCGAGGTGCGCCACGCCGGTGTCCCCGCTGACCACCAGCCGCGCGCCCGCGACGAGCGCGGCCATCTCGGCCAGCCCGGTCCGGCCGGCCAGCACCGCCCGCGGCGGCAGCCCGGCGTCGCGGGCGACCCGCTCGGCCAGCGCCCGCTCGTCCGGCGAACCGGTCACCGCCACCCGGTGCCCGCGCGCGGCCAGCTCCCGGGCCAGCCCGGCGAACCGGTCCGCCGGCCAGCGCTTCGCCGGGATCTTGCCGCCCGGGTGCAGCAGCGTCACCCCGGCCGGTACGCCGGCCGCCGCCGGACGCCGCAGCGCCAGGTCCCCCGGGTCGGCCGGCAGCCCGTACGCGTGCAGCAGCCGGCACCAGCGGCGGACCTCGTGCTCGTCGTCGTCCCAGGCCGGGCCGTCCGGGTGCCCGGCGCCCGGGTTGCGGTAGGCCAGCACGCGCCCGGGGCGGACGGCGGCCAGCGCCCGGTGCGACTGCGGTCCCCGGCCGTGCAGGTTGACCGCCACCTCCGGCGGCGGCCCCGTCCACCCGATCCGGTCCGGCCCGGTGGTGGGCAGCACCCGGTCGACCGCCCCGGTCAGCTCCGCCAGCGGCGCCAGCCAGGCCGGCGCGGCGAGCACCAGCTCCCGGCCCGGCAGGCCGGCGCGCAGGCCGCGCAGCGCCGGCACGGCGGTCGCCAGGTCACCGACCCCGAGCGCGCGCAGCACCAGGATCACGGGTACGAGGACTCCTGCGCGGCACAGACCACCATCTCGCGTACCGCGCAGCCGGCCGGCTGGGACAGCGCGAACATGACCGCGGCGGCGGTGTCGGCGGGCTCGTTGAGCACCGCGTCCGTGCCGGGGCGGTACTGCGCGTCCCGCTCGTCGAAGAACGCGGTCCGCATCCCGCCCGGGATCAGCAGCGTCACGCCGACCGCTCCGGCGAGTTCGGCGGCGAGCGCCCGGGTGAACCCGACCACCCCGAACTTCGCCGCGCAGTACGCCGTCGCGTCACTGACCGCCTTCACGCCGAGCGTGGAGGCGACTGTGACGATGCTGCCCCGGGACGCCTCCAGCCACGGCAGCGCGGCCCGGATCACCGCGGCCGTGGCGAGCAGGTCGACGGTGACGATCCGCTCCCAGGTCTCCGCCGGGATGTCGGCGAGCTTCCCGGGCACGTCCATCCCGGCGGCGGTGACCACGGCGTCCAGCCCGCCGGAGCGTTCCGCGAGATCGCGGGTGCCGGCCTCGGCGGCGCGGGTGTCGGCCAGGTCGCACTCGACCCACGGCACCCCGTCGGCGGGGCGCTGCCGGTCCAGCACCAGCGGGCGTCCACCGGCGCGGGCCACCGCGGCGACCACCGCCGCGCCGAGCCCGCTGGAGCCGCCGGTGACCAGGACGGTCGGCCCGGCTCCGGGCGCGCCGGCGCTCACGCCGCCACCGTCGGACCGGCGGGCGCGACCGCGCCGGGTCGGATGCGTCGCTCGTTCATCGTGCTCCCTTCGCCGTGGACCGGACCTGCGCGACGGCCTCGGCCGGGTCGACCGACGGGGCCGGCCAGCCGCCGCTGCCCCGCCCGGCCCGCGCCGCCGCGATCATGTCGGTGGTCGAGCGCCCGTCGAGGTACGGCACGACCACCGTGTGGCCGCCCCAGCGGGCCAGGATCTCCGTCTCGGGCAGCGTCTCCGGGCCGCCACCGCTGGCGTAGTCGCCACCCTTGACCCAGATGTCCGGGCGCAGCCAGGACAGCGCCGCCTCCGGGGTCGGCTCGTCGAAGATCAGCACCGCGTCGACGCAGCCGAGCGCGGCGAGCAGCCGTCCCCGGTCGCCCTGCGGCACGACCGGGCGTTCCGGGCCCTTGAGCCCGGCGACGCTGGCGTCGGAGTTGAGGCAGACCACCAGGCAGTCGCCGAGTTGCCGGGCCGCCTGGAGCGTCGCCACGTGCCCGGCGTGCAGCAGGTCGAAGCAGCCGCCGGTGGCGACCACGGTGCCGCCGGCCGCGCGGACCCGGGCCACCACCTCGCCGGCCGCCCCGGCGCCGATCCGGTCCCCGCCTCCGGTGACCACTTCCGGGGCCACCGCGCGCACCGGCGCGGGCAGCGCGGCCGCGACACCGCCGCCGGCCACGTACGCGGACGCCTCGGTGACCGCCTCCTGCACCGCCTCGGACACCAGCGCCCCACGGGCCAGGGCGAGGGTCGCGGTGGACGCGAACCGGTCGCCCGCCCCGCAGGTGTCCCCCTCGGCGGGCGGCGCCGGCACCACAAGGGGCGTGGACCCGGCGTGGCTGAGCAGCGCGCCGTCCCCGCCGAGCGTCACCGCGACCGCGCGCGCCTGCCAGCGGCGGCGCAACGCGTGCGCGCTGCGGGACGCGACGGCCAGGCGGGAGCCGCCCGGCGGCGTCTTCGCCAGCTCGCGGGCCTCCGGCTCGTTCGGGGTCGCCAGGTGCACACCGGGTACGGCGGCCGGTCCGCGCGGATGCGGATCCCAGACCACCGGTGCCCGGGTGGCGGTGAGCGCGGCGCGCAGCGCCGGATGAGCCGCCACGCCCCGGCCGTAGTCGCTGACCAGCACGGCGGACGCGTCGGCGATCAGCCGCAGCACGGCATCGCTGGGCTGACCCGGGGTACCGGCGCTCCCGCCCCGGTCGTGGCGCAGCAGCACCCGGCCGCGCGCCCGCAGCCGGATCTTCTCCGGGGTGGCGCCGGCCAGCGGAAGCGCGTACAGCCGGACCCCGGCGGCGGCGAGCAGCGTGCCCAGCCGGGCCCCGCCCGCGTCGTCGGCGACGGCGGTGACCAGCGCGACCTCGGCGCCCTGCGCGGCGGCGAAGACGGCGGCCAGCCCGGCGCCGCCGGGCCGGTCGGCGGAGACGGTCTCGTCGAGCACCGGCACCGGGGAGTCCGGGCAGAGCCGGTTCACCAGACCTTCGACGTCGCGGTCCAGCAGCGTGTCACCGAGCACCACCACCGGGCCCCTCATGCCGGTCCTCCCCGCCCGGCCGGCGCCGCCGGGTCCGGCTCGCCGACGACGACCTCGACGCCGGCGCGTACCGGCCCGGCCGCGGGCTGGGCGGCGAGCGCGGCGGGCAGCGCCAGTTCGACGTACTCGCAGAGCACGTGCGAGGCCACCAGGTGCAGTTCCTGCACGACCTGCCCGTCCGGCGAGTCGATCGCCAGGTGCTCGTGGCAGAGGTCGGCGAGGGGGTTGGGTGCGGGTCCGGTGAAGGCCCAGCAGCGCATGCCGGTGTGGTGGGCGGCGTGGGCGGCGGTGAGGAGGTTGGTGCTGGTGCCGCTGGTGGTGAGGAGCAGGAGGATGTCGTGAGGTCGGCCGTGGGCACGGACCTGCCGGGCGAAGGTCTCGTCGTATCCGTAGTCGTTGGCGATCGCGGTGACGGCGCTGGTCTCGGCGTGCAGGGCGATCGCGGACAGGGGTTGGCGGTCGTGGCGGAGTTTGCCGACGAGTTCGGCGGTGAGGTGCTGGGCTTCGGCGGCGCTGCCGCCGTTACCGGCCACCAGCAGGCGGCCACCGGCGGCGAGCCGCTGCGCCAGTTCCTCACCCCAGCGGGCCAGCATCTGTTCCGCCTCCCGCAGCGGCAGCAGCGCGGCGGCCAGCAGGCTCAGGTGATCCTCCAGCACGGTCGCGCCGGCGGCCGGCGTCCCGGCCCTCATCAGGCGACCACCCGGGTCGGGCGGCGCACGGTGGCCACCTCGCCGTACAGCTCGGTGAGCCGGTCCGCGGTGGTGGCCCAGGAGTAGCGGGTGCGGGCCCGATCCAACGCGGCGGTGGCGTAGGCGAAGCGGCGGATCCGGTCGCCGAGCAGGCCCCGGAGCGCCGCGCCGAGGGCGGCCGGCTCCCGGGGCGGCACCAGGTCGCCGGTACGTCCGGCCACCACCGTGTCGATCAGCCCGCCGACGGCGGTCGCGACCACCGGTACGCCGCAGGCCATCGCCTCCAGCGGGGTGAGTCCGAACGGCTCGTACCAGGGTGCGGCCACGAGCACGTCGGCCGACCGGTACCAGCGACCCATCTCCTCCCGGGGGACGGCGCCGACCAGCCGTACCCGGTCGGCGACGCCGAGCGAGTGGGCCAGCGCGCGCAGCCGCAACGCGTACGGGTCGGTCTCCAGCAGTCCGGCCGGCGGCCCGCCCACGACGACGCACTCGGCGTCCGGCACCTCGGCCACGGCCCGGATGACGTCCTGGAAACCCTTGCGTTCGACCAGCCGGCCGACGGTGAGGATGCGGGCCCGGCCGCCGTCGCGGTCGGCGACCGGGCCGAGCGGGGAGAACGTCGTGAGGTTCACCCCCGACGGCACCACTGTCATCCGGGACCGGGGCACGCCCATCCGGACCAGTTCGGCGACCTCGTCCTGGCACTGGGCGACCACCCGGTCCACCGAGCGGCCCAGCTTCCGCTCGTGCTCGACCCGCCCCGGCGGGCTGGTGTCCTGCACGCCCTGGTGGCGGCGCTTGACGGTGCCGAGCGCGTGGTACGTCTGCACCACCGGCACCCCGGCGCGGCGGGCCGCGGCGAGACCCGCGAGCCCGCTCATCCAGAAGTGCGCGTGCACCACCTCGGGCTGCCAGTCGCCGGTGCGCCACCGGTCGGCCAGCCACTGCCCGAACGACGGCATGTACGGCAGCAGGTCGTCCTTGGCCACCGGTTCGGCCGGCCCGGCCGGTACGTGCACCACCTCGTACCCGTCCGGGGTGCGGACGCTCACCGGCAGGTCCACCGCGTCGAGCCTGGTGTAGACGCGCACGTCGTGACCGGCGGCCGCGAGCGCGGCGGAGAGCTCCGCGACATGCGTGTTCTGGCCACCGGCGTCCTCCCCGCCGAGGACGGCGAGCGGGCTGGCATGCTCCGAGATCATCGCGATGCGCATACTTCCTCCTCCAGCAGCCGGTCCCAGTCGGCGAGGAATCGCTCCAGGCCGTAGCGGTCCCGGGCGGCGGCCCGGGCCACGGCGCCCGCCCGGCGGGCGGACTCCCGGTCGTCCAGCAGGCCACGGGCGGCGTCGACGAGCGTGTCGACGCGGGTGGACAGCGCGCCCGCGGCCGGTGGCACCGCCTCCACCGCCTCGGTGGTGGCGAGTGCCACCACGGGCATGCCCAGGGTCATGGCCTCGATGAGGCTGAGGCCGAGTGAGGTCCAGCGGCACAGGTGCAGGTACGCGCGCCGTTTGGCGAGTTCGGCGTGCATGGCGTGCTGGGGTACGTCGTCGTGGCTGGTCAGCCGGTCCTCGGGCAGGCCGAGGTGGGCGGCCAGACCGTCCACCTTCATTCCGTAGACGTCCAGCGGCGCCAGCGCGGCGAACCGGGCGAGCAGGTCGGTGCCGGTGACCCGCCAGCGGCGTACCGGCTCGTTGATGACCACGGCGAGGCGGTCGAGTTCCCCGGTCCACTCGACGTTCGGTGGTACGACGCCGTGGTCGACGACAGTGGTGCGGGTGCCGCCGTTGTCCCAGAACAGCTCGTTGAACGCGGTGACGTGGGTGAGCAGCAGGTCGTCGCGGTCGGCCATCGGGTGCCGCGTGTTCGGCACGTCGCCTTTCGGCGTGTTGTGCTCGACGTAGATGGCCGGCACGTCCCGGCCCGGCCGGCGGCCGAGCCACTCGGCGGCCAGGTCGAGTTCCTCGGGGCGTTGCAGGATCACCAGGTCGACGTCGGTGTCGCGCAGCTGGTCGGGGGTGACCTCGACGGCGCTGTCCGGCCACGGGTAGGTGCGCGCCCGGCCCAGCCCGTACGGCCCCCGATCAGGGGTGACCGGCACCAGGTAGCGGTGCTTGCCGTGCACGAAGGAGGTCGTCCACGACCCGTGGACGTGCCACAGCAGGATGTTCATCCGGCCACCCCGCCCGCCACCGGCGCCGGCACGCGCAGCAGCCGCAATGCCTCCAGCACCCGTCCCGGCTCGACGGCCGACAGGCACGGGTGCCCGGGCACCGGGCAGACGGTCGCGCGGGTGTCCCGGCACGCCGCCCCCGCGTCGCCGAGGCGCACCGTCGGCACCCGGTACGGCCCCCACTGCCCGAACGGCACCGTCGGGGCGAACAGGCTCACCACCGGCACGCCGAGCGCGGCGGCCAGGTGCGCCGGACCGGTGTTGCCCACCACCAGCGCCCCGGCGCCGGCGATCACCGCCGCCAGGTCGTCCAGCCCGGTCCGCCCGCCCAGGTCCACGCCGCCCGCGGCGGCCACGCGCGCGGTCAGCTCCCGCTCGTCGGGTCCGCCGGTGACCACGACCCGGTAGCCGGCCGCGCCTAGCACGCGGACCACGCGGGTGGCCAGCTCCTCCGGGCAGGCGCGGGTCTCCACCGACGAGCCGGGGTGCAGGACCACGTAGCCGGGTTCGCCGGCGTCCGCCGCGGGCGGCGGAAGCCGGTCGGTGCGGATGCGCAGCGCCGGTTCGTCGTGGCCGGGCAGCGCGAAGCCGGCGGCGGCCGCGAGTGACAGGGCACGTTCCGGTTCGGGTACGCCTGCCGGAACGCGGTGGCGGACGTCGAGCAGGCTGCCCGGGTAGTCGTCGCTGATCGCGCTGATCCGCGGTATCCCGGCCAGGCGCAGCAGCAGCGCGAGGGGCAGGGCGGACTGGTGGAAGGAGGTGAACACGACGGCCTCGTCGGCGCGTACCTCCGACAACCGGTCGGTGAGCGCGCGCACGGCGCCGGGGTCGACGGGCGGGGCGGGCGCGTCGATCCACGGCAGCGGCGCCTCGATGATCTCGTCCACGCCGGGGAGCAGGTCGGCGGCGGCCCGGCCACGTGGACCGCACAGCAGCACCACCCGCTGCGCTCCGGCCGCTACCGCCCGGATGCCCGGCCCGGTCACCAGCACATCGCCCGCCGCGTCGCTGCGGACCACCAGCACCGTCCCGCGACGCGACCGGCGCGCGGGGTGCGGCGCGGCCGTCAGGCGCATCCGGGCCAGCACGATGCCCACCGCGTCCGGCAGGTCCGCGGCGACTGTGGGCGCGGCGGCGACCTCGGCGGCCCGGGTCGCCGGCGTGGGCACCATGATCGCGGCGGCGCCCGCAGCCGCGGCGGCTGCCGTGTCCGCGCCGATGTCCCCGATCAGCACGCACCGGGTAGGGGTGGTGCCGAGCGCTCGGGCCGCCTCGTGGACGAGGCCGGGCGCGGGCTTGCGGCAGGCGCACCCGTCGGCCTCCGCGTGCGGGCAGATCACCCAGTGGTCGAAGGGCCCGAGCAGCTCCTCCACCCTGGCGTTGACCAGGCGCAGGTCGTGCGCGGTGAAGTACCCCCGGGCCAGGCCGGACTGGTTGGTGACCACCGCCAGCCGCAGCCCGGCCGCCCGCAACCGGTCCAGCGCCTCCCGGGCGCCGGGCACCGGCCGTACCTTCTCCGGGTCGCCGTTGTACGGCACGTCCTCCACCAGCGTGCCGTCCCGGTCCAGCAGGACCGCGTCGTACAGGCCGGACGGGAAGCGGTCAGTACCCGGGTCAAACCGGGCTGACCTGCACTGATCCCGCTCCTGGTCCCGTCGCACGGGCGGCGGGTTCCCGAGGCCCCGAGGAGTAAACGTCGGCGTCGGCGCCAGGCCGCCCCGCCGGTGCCGCACTGCCGGGTGCGCACCTGCCACGACCGGCCCGGTCCGGCGATACCCGCCGCCCCGGAGAAGCTAACCCGGATCGCCGTTAGCGACCGCCCGCGCGGGGGTACCGCTCGGTGATGGCGGTTGTGGAGAAGGTGATCGACGCGCCCCCGGAGCAGGTCTTCGAGGTGCTCGCGGACGGGTGGACGTACAGCGACTGGGTGGTGGGCACCGCGCACGTGCGGGACGTGGACGACACGTGGCCGCGCGTCGGCAGCCGCCTGCACCACCGGGCCGGGCCGTGGCCGTTCTCGCTCCAGGACAAGTCGACGGTGCTGGAGTGCCAGGCGCCGCACCGGCTGGTGCTGCGCGCCGGGCTGTGGCCGGCCGGGGAGGCGGTCGTGGCGTTCGTGCTCGAGCCGCTCGACGACGGCAGGACCCGGGTGACGCTCGGCGAGGACTTCGCCGCCGGGCCGTTGCGGTGGATCCGGACCAAGCTCAACGACCTGGTGCTGCATCTTCGTAACCGGGAGACGCTGGCCCGGCTGTCCGACATCGCGACGCGGCAGAAGCCGGAGCGGTGATCGATCGCCGGCGGGGCGTCTGTGCGGCCGCCGCGCGAGGGACTGGCTACCCTCTCAGGTGAACCTGTCGGCTGACCGAGGATGTCCGTGATGATCGAACCCGTGCAGTTACCCTCCCCGTGGGGGGATGCGCGCCTGACCGTCGTCGTTCCGACCTACAACGAGGCGGGCAACCTCCCGGTGCTGGTCGAGCGCCTGCTCGCGCTGCCGCTGCCGGGGCTGAAGGTGCTGGTCGCCGACGACAACTCCCCGGACGGAACCGGCGAGGTCGCCGACAAGCTGGCCATCGAGCACCCGGACCGGGTGATGGTGGTGCACCGCCCGGGCAAGGAGGGCCTCGGCCGGGCGTACGTGGACGGCATCGGCCGGGCGCTCGACGACGGTGCGGACTTCGTCGCGCAGATGGACGCCGACCTGTCGCACCCGCCGGAGGCGCTGCCCGGCATGCTCGGCGCGCTGCTGTCCACCCAGGCTTCGGTGGTCATCGGCTCGCGTTACGTGCCCGGCGGTGAGCTGGACGAGAACTGGCCGCTGTACCGGCGCGCGCTCAGCGGCTGGGCGAACCTGTACGTGCACACGCTGCTGCGGGTCCGCATCCGCGACCTGACCGCCGGCTTCAAGATCTGGCGGGCGGACGCGCTGCGCGCGATCGGGCTGGACCGGGTCCAGTCGAACGGCTACAGCTTCCAGGTGGAGATGCACTACCTCGCCACCAAGCTCGGTCACACGATCCTCGAGGTGCCGATCCGTTTCGAGGAACGCCGCGACGGCGACTCGAAGATGACCACGGCCACGAAGATCGAGAGTGCGCTGATGCCGTTCAAGCTGCGCAGCCGGCACCGCAACCTGGACTCCTGACCCGCTCTCCCGCGCCTCCCCGCGCCCTCACGCCGCGTCATCGTCACCGCGCGTGAGGGCGCGGTCGTCCCGCCACATTCCCTCGTCGGCCCTTTGCTCTGCAGCCATCGGCGCAGCAGCGCTCTGAGCAGGGGCGCTGTCCGGGACACCGTCTCGCCGGCCGCCCGCCGCGGACACGGTGCGTGACCGATGCGTATGCGGGTGCAGAGCAAAGGCGGCGGTGCGGTCGCGCCTCGTCCCGGGCAGCCAGCAGATCTTGGTAGGAAACGGCCCCCATAGGGGCACTTTCGTACCAAGATCTACGGCGGATCCCGGGATACGGAAGGCCGATCTCGTATGCCGGGCAACGCCGCCGGTCAGCGGCGGCGGTCAGCGACAGCGGGTGCGGTGGTGACGGGGATCCGGGCGGGTCAGCGGTAGAGGGTGCGGTGGGCGGCGGCGATCGTGCGGGCGTACACCTCGCCGGTGACCGCCCGGTCGCGTGCCAGCGCGGCCCGCGCCGCGTTCGCCCCCGGCGCGCCGTGCACGCCGCCGCCGGGGTGGGCGGAGGCGCTGGCCAGGTAGAGCCGGTCGACCGGGGTGTCGGCGCGGCCCAGGCCGGGGATCGGCCGCAGGAACAACTGCTGGTACGCCGCGGCGGTGCCCCCGCCGAGCGCTCCCCCGACCAGGCTCGGCTCGGCGTCCTCCAGGTCGGCCGGGCCGGCCACGTGCCGCCCGACGATCGACGCCCGGAACCCGGGTGCCGCCGCCTCCAGCACCTCCTCCATCCGCTCCACGTGCCCCGCCACCTCCTCGGCCCGCCAGTCGCGGCGGAACGGCAGGTGGGTGTAGGACCAGAGCGACTCGGTGCCGGGTGGCGAGTGGCTCGGGTCGGCCACCGACATCTGCCCCACCAGCAGGAACGGATCCCGTGGCAGCTCGCCGCGGGCCAGCTCGGCCGCGTACGTGGTGAGCCCGTCGAGGTCGGCGCCCAGGTGCACGGTGCCGGCACCGGCCAGGTCGCGGTTCTTCCACGGCACCGGCGCGGACAGCGCCCAGTCGACCTTGAGGGTGGAGCCGTCCCACTTGAAGTGCGCCAGGTCCTCCACCATCCGGGGCGGCAGCGCCGCCGCGCCGACCAGGTCGAGGAAGAGCGCCGGGGCGGGTACGTCGGCGAGCACCGCGCGCCGGGCCCGCCAGTCGGTGCCGCCGGCGGTGCGCACGCCCATCGCCCGGCCCCGGGCGGTGAGCACCCGCTCGACCCGGGCGCCGTACGTGATCCGCCCGCCCCGCTCGAGCAGCCGCGCGACGAGCGCGTCGGTGATCTTCTGGGCGCCGCCGATCGGCACCGGCCAGCCCACCTGCTGGCCGAGCATGGCGAGCAGCCAGCCGTACACCCCGGAACCGGCGTCCTCCGGGGACAGGTCGGTGTGCAGGGCGCAGCCGGCCAGCAGCACCGTGCCGCCCTCGCCCTCGAACAGTTCCGCGCCGAGCTTGCGGACCGGCAGCACGAGGCGGCGGCCCAGGCGCAGCGCGCCGCCGACCCGGAGTTGCCGCAGCAGGCCCAGCCCGCCGCGTACCGGCGGGAACGGGGTGGTGATGGTCTGCAACATCGGCTCGGCCACCTGGCACCAGTCGGCGTACGCGTGCCGCCAGCGCTCCCCGTCGCCGGGGGCGAACGCCTCCAGCGAGGCGGCGGTGACGTCCAGGTCGCGGTTTACCACTGCGGCGCGCCCGTCCGGGAGCAGGTGCGCCAGCACGTCCGGCGCGTGCGTCCAGGACAGGCCGTGCCGTTCCAGGTCCAGCCCGTCGAGTACCGGGGAGGCGTAGCCGAGCGGGTAGAAGGAGCTGTAGAGGTCGCTGAGGTAACCGGGCGCCGTGACGTACGCGGATCGCACGGCTCCGCCGGGCGCCTCGGTGGCCTCCAGGACCTCGACGTCCCAGCCGGCGTCCACCAGCAGGTTCGCGGCCACCAGCCCGTTGTGCCCGGCTCCGATGACGACGGCGTCTGCGGTGGAGGTCATCGGATCCGGCTACCCGGCCGGTCACCGGGCGAAACGCGTTTGTCCCGCCCAGGCCGGGGCAAGCACGGCCGCATGTACACGGTTGCGCAGCTCATTGGTGGGGTGTGGGGCGCCGGCGGCGAGGGCGGCGAGCTGGTCGTCCACGATCCGGCGGACGGGTCGCCGGTGACGCGGACGCCCGTCGCGACGGCCGACGAGGTGGCCAAGGCGGTGGAGGCGGCCCGGGGGGTGGCGGCGGAGTGGGCCGCGACCGCACCGGCGGAACGGGCCGCGGCGCTGCACCGGGCGGCGGACGCGGTCGAGGCGGCGGCAGGCGAGCTGGCCGAGGCGACCACGGCGGAGATGGGCAAGCCGCTCGAAGACGCGCGGGGCGGGGTGGCGGCGGGCGTCGGCACACTGCGACAGTACGCCGAACTGGCCCCCGTCCGGGGCGGCCGGACGCTGCACGGCGCGCACGACGCGCTGGACTTCATGGCCCCCGAGCCGCGCGGCGTCGTCGCCGTGATCACCCCGTGGAACGACCCGGTTGCGGTGTCCTGCGGCCTGCTCGGCGCCGCGCTGGTCACCGGCAACGTGGTGGTCCACAAGCCGAGCGAGCGGACCCCCGCCACCGGCTGGCTGCTGGCCCGCGCGCTGGACTCGGCGCTGCCGGCCGGGGTGCTGTCGCTGCTCACCGGCGGTAGCGAGGTGGGCGCCGCGCTGGCCGGGCAGGAACTGGACGTGATCGCGCACGTCGGTTCCACCGCCACCGGCCGGGCGATCGCCGCCGCGGGCGCGCGTACCGGGGCGAAGGTGCTGCTGGAGAACGGCGGCAGCGACCCGCTCGTGGTGGACGCGGACGTCGACCCGGTCTGGGCGGCCGGACAGGCGGCGCTCGGGTGCTTCGCCAACGCCGGTCAGATCTGTGTGGCGGTCGAGCGGATCTACGTGCACCGCGACGTCGCCGAGGGCTTCCTGGACGCGCTGGTGGCGCGCGCCGAGGCGCTCACAGTGGGCCCTGGCCGTGACCCGGGCACGCAGCTCGCGCCGCTGGTCGACCGGCGGCACCGGGACCACGTCCACGGTCAGGTGACCGCCGCGCTCGCCGACGGCGCCCGGGTACGCGCCGGCGGCGTACTGCCGGACGGGCCGGGCGCGTTCTACCCGGCGACGGTGATCGAGGGCTGCCGCCACGACATGACGTTGGTCCGCGAGGAGACGTTCGGGCCGGTCGCGCCGGTGGTGGTGGTCGACTCGTTCAGCGAGGGGCTGCGCTGCGCCGCCGACTCCCCGTACGGCCTGGCCGCCACCGTGCTGACCGGCTCGATGAGCCACGCCCAGCGCGCCTGGCGGGAGCTGCCGGTCGGGACCGTGAAGATCAATTCGGTGTTCGGCGGGGCACCCGGCGGTGCGGCCCAGCCGCGCCGGGGCAGCGGCCAGGGCTTCGGGTACGGCCCGGAACTGCTGGACGAGTTCAGCACCATGAAGGCGGTGCACCTGGAGGCGCCGGGCGGCGGCCACTGGTGAGGCGGCACGACACGAGCCCGGGACCGAGGCGGTCCCGGGCTCGACGCGTACCCCCAGGGGTCAGCGACCCCCGCGGGCCTTGCGGGTCGCGTTGTTGTTCGCCTTCTCGATGGCCTTGACCAGCTCCGGCTTGGTCATCCGGGACCGGCCGCGCACGTCCAGCTTCTTCGCCACCTCCATGAGGTGGTCCTTGGTGGCGTTGGCGTCCACCCCACCGGCGGTCGGCGCGCGCCGGGCCGGGCCGCCGCCTGCGGCCTGCTTGTCGCTGGGCCCCTTGCGGCCCTTGGGCTCCCAGTGGTCGCCCACCTTCTCGAACTCGTGCTTGACCGCGGCGAAGGCGGTGCGGTGCGCCCGCTCCCCCTCGCCGTACGTCTCGACCGCCGAGTCGTGCGTCTTCTCCCAGGTCCGCTGCGCCTTCGCCGGGGAGCGCCGCAGCGTGCTGGGCAGTACCTCGCGCCCGGGCATCTCGTCCTCCTGGAGTCTCGATCGGGTGTCTGGTGTGGTTCCCTCCCGCCCGGCGGGCAAACCGGCACCCGGTTTGTCGATTTCCCCCCGGGGGTACCGCCCGCCCACGCCCGTGGCGGGCCCTGGAGGAGGCGGACATGACCGCGACGACACCACAGACGGTCGGCGGCCGGACGCGGTCGCGTCTGCCTCGGCGGATCCGCCAGCTCAACTGGCGCACCTGGCGCGGCGTGCTGGTGCGCAGCGGCAAGGGTTTCGTCACGGACAACTGCGCGGACTGGGCCGCGGCGCTCACCTACTACGGCGTGCTGGCCCTGTTCCCGTCCACGATCGTGGTGGTCGCGCTGGTCGGCCTGGTCTCCGACGGCCCGCGCACCGTCGACACCGTGATCGACCTGGCCCGGGAGATCGGCGCCGGCTCGGTGGTCGGCAACGACGCGTTCGTGGGTGTGGTGCGCAACGTGGTCGAGCAGCAGGGCTCGGCGAAGGTGCTGCTCAGCTTCGGTCTGCTCGGCGCGCTCTGGTCCGCGTCCGGGTTCATCGGCGCGTTCACCCGCGCCTCCAACGCGATCTACGGGGTGCGGGAGGGCCGGCCGTTCTACCGGCTGCGCCCGTTGCAGATCGGCATGGCCGCAGTGACGATCGTGCTGCTCGCCGTGGTGGCCACCGGGCTGATCGTCAGCGGCCCGGTCACCGACGCGGTCGGCGACCTGCTGCACGCCGGAGCGGTGGCCCGCACGACGTGGTCGGTGGCGAAGTGGCCGCTGCTCGCCGTGGTCGCGATGACGCTGCTGTCGCTGCTGTTCTGGATCGCGCCGAACGTGCGGCAGCCGCGGTTCCGCTGGCTCACCCCGGGTGGCGCGCTCGCACTCGTGGCCTGGGTGCTCGCGTCCTTCGGCTTCGGCCTGTACGTGGCGAACTTCGGCTCGTACGACGTCACGTACGGCAGTCTCGGCGCGGTCATCGCGTTCCTGGTGTGGCTCTACCTGTCCAACTGCGCGTTGATGCTCGGCGTGCAGGTGAACGCCGAACTGCAACGCGGGCGGGCGATGCAGGCCGGGGTCGAGGAGCCGGACGACCCGGTGCTGCCGCCCCGTGCCCCGGCCGACGACGAGAAGACGGACGGGCAGAAGGCCGGCGACGAGACGGCAGATGCGGAGAAGACGGCCGACCGGTTGCCGCCCGGATGACCGGCTCTCCCGGGCGGCGCCGGTTTACCGGCGGTCCCCCGGGGCATCTCCCAAGGCATGGAACGTGGCAGCAGCAAGCACTCGCCCAGGGTCGACGATCAGATGAGCAGCGAGGTCAGCGGTCTCGTCCAGAGCGCCGGCACCGGCGGTTCGCGGGCCGAGGAGTTCCGGATCCCGGAGCCGGCCGGCGAGGACCAGCCGGAGGCCACCACCGCGCCGGCCGGGGAGCTGCGCAGCGGCACGCCGCAGGGCATGAGCTCCGAGGACGTCGAGGCGCGCAGCCGTCTGGGGCGGTTCATCACGATGACCGCCCTGCCCGGTGACCGGGAGGCGCTGCTGGCGAACGCACGGGAGAACGAGGCGCCGACGGACATCGTCGCCGCCCTGGAGACCCTGCCCGCGGGCGCCCACTACCAGACGATCTCCGAGGTGTGGGCCGCACTCGGGCACAGGAACGAGACGACGCGCTGGTGAGCGGGCCGGCCCACGGCCCGTACGAGACACACACCGGCGGAACAGGAGGAACCCCGACATGAGTGGCGTTACCGAGCACGTGGACGTGGACGTCCCGATCCGGACCGCGTACGACCAGTGGACCCAGTTCGAGGAGTTCCCGCACTTCATGGACGGCGTGCAGGAGGTGCGGCAGCTCTCCGACACGATGACCCACTGGACCGTCGAGATCGCGGGCGTGAAGCGCGAGTTCGACGCCGAGATCACCGAGCAGCTGCCGGACGAGCGGGTGGCCTGGCGCTCCACCGGGGGCACCCAGCAGGCGGGCGTGGTGACCTTCCACCGGCTCGACGAGGGGCACACCCGGGTCACGCTGCAGATGGAGTTCGAGCCGCACGGCGTGGTCGAGCAGGCCGGCGACAAGCTGGGCGTGGTCGACCGGCGCGCCAAGGGCGATCTGGAGCGGTTCAAGCAGTTCATCGAGCGGCGCGGTCAGGAGACCGGCGCCTGGCGCGGCGCTGTCGACCGCCCCACCCCCTGAGCCACCTCCCCCCGTACCCGAGTCTGGATGGCCGCCGGCGGTGCCGGCGGCCATCGCCGTGTCCGGCCGTTTGCGATCATCCGGTCCGGGTACCGCAGGGGAATGACCGACAACGACCGCCAGTGGCGCGACGAGGACCGCACTCCCCTGCACGAGCTGGACCAGGCCATCGCCCGGTCGGCCACGGACGGCCAGGGCGACGACGTCACCGCCAACGACGCCGGCGAGGAGGCCGCGTTCGGCCACGGCCCGGAGGCGGTGGACCGGGGCGCCGGCCCCGAGGCCGAGCGGCGTGAGATGACCGATGCGGACCGGGCCTACCGGCCGTCGACGATCGGGCGGACCGGCCCGGACGGCGGGTGATCGCGGGGTGGCTGCGGGCATCGGTGCCGATTCCCGCAGCCGCCGGATTCATGCTCGGCCGACACGACAAAAAGTGCGGTACGGACAGCCAGGAAAACGGACAGCCCATCCAGAATCGGCCGAACGGCTGACGGCACTCCCCCTGATGCGCGCAAGACTTTCGGGATGCAACAGGGCTCCGGTTTCCTCTCCAACCGTCAGCGCAAGCTCGCGTGGCTGGGCTTCCTGCTCGCCGCGATCCAGGCTCCGGTCTCCGCCCGGTTCACCGAGGACAGCTCCTGGCTGTTCAGCCTGGTGGTGGCGCTGATGGTCGCGACCGTGATCATCGCCGACGACGGCGCCCGCCGTCGCCCGGCCGAAGCACGCTCCTCCGACTGAGTCAGCGAGTGCCGGGGCGCGCCTCGTGCCCCGCCATCCCCCGGCTGCGGCGGCGCTCCTTCATCTCCGCCTCGTAGAGGTGCCGCCGGCCCGCGACGAGCTCGTCGCGGGCCTGCCGGTCCAGCTCCCGGAAGAGCGCGTAGTAGCCGTCGTCGAAGTCCTCGACGATCTGGAACGTCCACCGCCCGGCGATGACGTTGCGGCCGAGCAGTTCCCTGTCGATCCGCTCGGCGAGCGCCGGGTGACCGGCGGTGCGGAACATCTCCACCGCGTCGTCGAGCATCAGGTCGGCGTGGCCGATGAGCTGGTGCAGCTCGTAGAGGTGCCCACGGGCCCGCTCGACGCACTCCAGGGCCTCGCTGAGCTTGCCCAGCGCCTCGACCGTGGCGTCACTCACTCCCTCCGGGCGCCGGTGCGCCCGGTCCGGTCCGTCGGCCCGCTGTCCCATCGTGTCCCTCCGTGACCCCGATCGCGTGCTCTGCGTACCGGACTTCTGCCCCCGCACGGGCGACTCAATCCCGCCGGACGGCGCGACGGCTCCCCCGGACGACCCGGGCATCCCCCGCTCGGCCGAGGCCGGCCCCCGGCGGGCGGCGTTAGCCTCGGACACCATGCGCGTGCCGAACAACCGGGTCGCGACCCGCCGCTCCGCGGCCGTGGCCGCGCGGACGACCCTCACCTCCCTGATCGCCGCCGTCGGCACCGCCGGCCTCGCCGCGGCCCACGCGAACCCCGGGCTGCTCGCCGAGGTCGACCAGCACGCCGCCGGGGTACGCGACACCCTCGACGGTGACCGCCGCCCGCTCACCGTGGCGGCGCTCGCCGGGTACGCCGAGGGTCTGCGCGACGCGGCGGCCGAGTACGGCTGGACGCCGCCGACCGAGCCGGACTGGTCCGCGCCCGACTGGACGCTCACCCGCCTGCTCGCGGTGTGCCTGCTGGCCCGTGGACTGGACCCGCGCCACCTCGCCTGACCCGGACACGGCTACGGGGTGCCCGCGATCACCCCGCGGACACCCCGTCACCCGTTGCCGTCAGCCGTTCGGCCGGCGGAACTGCTGCGTCTCGTCGCCCATCTCGCCGGAGCGGTACGTGCCCGCGCCCGACATGGACGACTGCGGCGCCGCCGGTGCCGGTTGCCCGCCCCGGTCGGCCATCCGCCGCTCGTAGTCGCCGCGGCCGGCCTGCTGCGCCTGCCGCTGCTGCCGGATCGCCCGGGACTCCTCGGCGGCCCGGTGCAGCCAGCCGTCCCAGCGGTCCTGCATCGGCTTGACCAGACCACCACCGACACCGACGATCAGGATGCCGGCCACGGTGGCGAGGAACGCCACGAGCACCGGCGTGGTCACCGTGGTGGCGATGCCCACCTGGTTCAGCGCGGCGATGATGCCGAGCGCCAGGATGAAGATCGCCGTCACGTCGGCCAGCACCCGGCCGTACGAGAGCCCGCCGAGCGCACCCGAGACCAAGTCCCGGACGGCGTTGGCGATGGCGGCGGCGATCACCACGATCACGATCGCCACGAAGGCCCGCGGCAGCCAGGACACCACCCCACGGATCAGGTCGCTGATCGCGTTCGGTCCCCACACCCCGAAGGCGAACTGCAGGGTGAACAGCAGGACCGCGTAGTAGGCCAGTTTGGCCAGGATGTCGCTGGCGTCGTACTTGGTGCGTTCCAGGGCCCGTTTGACGCCGCCGCGTTCGACGGCGCGGTCGAAGCCGACCCGTTCCAGTGCCGCGTCCACGATTTTGAGGACGGCTCGGGCGATGAGCCAACCCACGACGAGGATCGCGATGAACGCGATCGCCCGCGGTACGAAGAGCAGCACCGACCTCCAGAAGTCGGTCCAGGCCGCACTGATGTCGACCTGCCCGACCGCGAGGGTTTTCGGCATGATGTCCCTCCTGTCGCGTGAACTGCGCCGCCCGCATACCCGGTGACCTGGGCAGCACGCCGGGCCGGACCGGGGGAATTTCCCGACATGGTCCGCCGAACCGGCCCTGACCTGCCCGAACATCCGCGCCGGGCGGCACCCGTATCCGCCACGGACGCATGATCGGAACCGCCCGGCCACGCTCCGGTTAGGCTGCGGTCATGCCAGGCACCGTCGGTCGGATTCCCACGCCGTCCGCTACCGCACCGGGAGCGCCCACCGATCCCGTCGTCGGCGGGCAGGCGGCCGGGACCGCCCACCCGTGGGCCGGTACGCCGCTGGGCGCCCCGCACACCTGGGACCCCGCGGTCCGCGCCGTCGCGGACGTGGTGCTCGCCTCCCCGGTCCCGATGGCCCTGCTCCTCGGCGACGACCTGGTGGTCTTCTACAACGACGGGTACGCCGAGCTGATCGGCGACCGGCACCCGGAGGCGCTGGGCCGGCCCGCGGCCGAGGCGTTCGCCGAGGTGTGGCGCGACCCGGGCGCAGGCGAGGCGCTGGAGCGGGTCTACCGGCACGGCGAGCCGTTCCTGCAACGGGAGGCGGTGCTGCCGGCCGACCGGCAGGGCCCGGCCGAACCGGCCGTGTTCACCAGGGGCCACTGCCCGGTCCGCGACTCGGCCGGCCGCATCGCCGGCGTGCTCACCGTCTCGGCGCAGACCACCCAGCTGACCCAGCAGTTGCAGAGCCTGAGCGACTTCGCGGCGGCGCTGGCCGGCACGCTCACGCTCGACGACGTGGCGCGGGTGGCGCTGCGCTACTGCCTGCACTCCTTCGACGCCGACCGGGTGTCGTTCGCGGTGGACGAGGGCAGCGCGTGGCGTCTGGTCCGCCGCATCCGCGGTGAGCTGCTCGACGAGGCCGACGAGCGGCTGCCCCCGCTGTGGCGGCGGATGTCCGCCGAGTCGGCGCTGCCCGCGGTGGTGACCGCGCGGAGCGGGGTCGCCTCGTTCACCGCCGACGGGCAGCCGCTGCGCGGCGTCGCGGCGGACCGGCACGACGAGAAGATCCGGGCGCTGGCGGCGCTGCCGCTGCGGACGACTGTGGTGCGGGGCTCGCTGACAGTGGGCTACCGGACGCCGCGGCCCTGGTCACCGGCGGAACGGGCGCTGCTGGCCGCGTCCGCCGAGCTGGTCGGCCAGGCCGCCGAGCGGGCCCGCCGTTTCGAGACCCAGCATGGCACCGCCCAGATGCTGCAGCGCAGCATGCTGCCGGAGCGGCTGCCGGACCTGCCCCGGCTGCGCATCGCCGCGCGTTACGACCCGGGCGTGGACGGCAACGCCGCGGGCGGCGACTTCTACGACGCGTTCCTGCTGCCCACCGGCGCTCTCGGTGTGGTGCTGGGCGACGTGGCCGGGCACGACGTGCAGGCTGCCGCCCGGATGGGCCAGGTACGCGCCGCGCTGCGCGCGCTCGCCCTGGTCGACTCCCGGCCGGACGCGGTGCTCGACGGGCTGGACCGGCTGGTCGCCAGCCTCGGCGTCGAGGGCGGCACCCAGGAGCTGTTCGTGACAGTGGTCTTCGGCGTGGTCGAGGCGGACCGGGAGTTGGTCACGCTGGCCAGCGCCGGTCATCCCGCGCCGCTGATCCGGCGCGCCGGCCCCGGCGCGCCGGTGGCCGAGTTCGTCGACGTGCCGCCCGCACCTCCGCTGGGCCTGGGTGGACGGGCGCGTACCACCACCGTGCCGTTCCGGCCCGGCGACACGCTGCTGCTCTACAGCGACGGCGTGGTGGAGCGGCGCTGGCAGGACCTGGCCGCCGGGATGGCCGGGCTGGGCGCGGCGGTGACCGGGGCGGCCGGCGGCGATCCGCGTGCGCTGTGCGCGGTGGCGACCGCGTCGGTGCCGGGCGCCACCGAGGACGACGTGGCGGTGCTCGCCGTCGAGTACGCGGTGCGCCCCAGCCGGTCGGCGAGCATGGAGGTGCCGGCCGAGCCGACTGCGCCGAGCCGGGTCCGGCACTGGATGACCGCGCAGCTCGGCGAGTGGCGGGTGCCGGAGGCGGTGATCGGCGCGGCGGTGCTGTGCACCAGCGAGCTGACCACGAACGCGCTGCTGCACGCCGGCACCGCCGCCCGGGTCGAGGTCGACCTGTCCGCGGAGCGGCTGCTGGTGTCGGTGGCCGACTCGGGCACCCGGGGTCAGGTCACCCGGGCGCAGACCGACACGCTCAGCAGCCGGGGCCGCGGGCTCGGCCTGATCGAGGAGCTGAGCGACGCGTGGGGCACCGACCCGGCCGTACGCGGATCGACCGTGTGGTTCGAGATCCTCATTCCGGCGGGTGAGTCGCGCGTCGGCGACGCCCCGGCCGGGTAGGAGCCGGACATGGCCGACGACAAGCGACGCGGTGTCCTGTTCGACGTTGACGGCACCCTGGTCGACACGACGTACCTGCACACGGTGAGCTGGTGGGAGGCGCTGCGCCAGGCCGACCACCGGGTGCCGATGGCGCGGATCCACAGGTCCATCGGCATGGGCTCGGACAAGATCCTCGACCACCTGCTCGGCGCGGAGCGGGACCGGGACGCCGACGGCCGGCTGCGCGACGCGCACGACACGCTGTACGCGGAGTACTGGGAGCGGCTGGCGCCGCTGCCCGGGGCGCGGGAACTGCTGCGCGCCTGCGCGGAACGCGGGCTGCGGGTGGTGCTGGCGACCTCGGCCGCCGAGCACGAGGTGACAGCGCTGCGCGCCGCGCTGGACGCGGACGACGTGATCGACTCGGTCACCTCGTCGGCCGACGCGCAGGAGAGCAAGCCGGCGCCGGACATTCTGGTCGCCGCGCTGGACCAGTCGGGGCTGGCCGCCGAGCGGGTGGTGTTCGTCGGGGACTCGGTGTGGGACGTGGCCGCCGCCGGCAAGCTGGACATCCCCTGTATCGGGCTGACCTGCGGCGGCACCGGCCGGGCGGAGCTGGCCGGCGCGGGCGCGGTGGCGGTCTACGACGACCCGGCGGCGCTGCTGGACGCCCTGCCGGACAGCGCCATCGCCACGCTCGGCTGACGGCCCGTCCGATCGACGGGCACGCACACGCTTAACCGGGCCCGCTTCGGGGCACTGCTGGACTCCGCCGCCCGGTCCACGGGCGGCCGAAGGGTGGTGTCGTGGAACCGGTCGATGTCGCGTTCGCTCTGCTGGGCGTCGGTGCGCTGCTGGCCGGGGTACTGCCCCGGGTCCTGGAGCGACGGCCGCTGTCGATGCCGATCGCGTTCCTCGGGCTCGGCATGCTCGTGTTCGTACTGCCCACCGGTCTGCCCACACCTGACCCGCTGCGCTGGCCGGAGCTGACCACCCACCTCACCGAGGTCGGGGTGATCGTCGCGCTGATGGGCGCCGGTCTGAAGATCGACCGCCCGTTGAGCTGGGCCCGTTGGTCGTCGACGTGGCGGCTGCTGGCGATCGCCATGCCGTTGTGCATCGCCGCGGTGGCGCTGCTCGGCTGGTGGTGGGCCGGTCTGGTGCCGGCCGCGGCGCTGCTGCTCGGCGCGGCGCTCGCGCCCACCGACCCGGTGCTCGCCTCGGACGTGCAGGTGGGTGAACCGACAGATGTGGAGGACTCGGAGGACGAGGTGCGCTTCGCGCTCACCTCCGAGGCGGGCCTGAACGACGGGCTCGCCTTCCCGTTCGTGTACGCGGCCATCGCGATCGCCACCACCGGGCTCGCGCCGTCCGGCTGGCTCGCCGAGTGGTTCGCCGTGGACGTGCTCTACAAGCTCGCCGCCGGGGTGGGCGGCGGGCTGCTCGTCGGCTGGCTGCTCGGCAAGTTGTTCTTCCGCGCCCCGAGCAAGCTGCGGCTGGCCAAGCACTCCGAGGGTTTCCTCGCGCTGGCCGCGACGTTCCTCGCGTACGGGCTGGTCGAGGTGATCGGCGGGTACGGCTTCCTGGCCGTGTTCGTGGCCGCTCGCGCGATCCGGGCCGCCGAGCGAACGCACGAGTTCCACTCCGTGCTGCACGACTTCGCCGAGCAGGTGGAGCGGCTGCTCACGGTGCTGTTGCTGCTGCTGTTCGGCGGGGCCGTGATCGGCGGGCTGCTCGCGCCGCTGACCTGGCCGGCGGCGCTGGCCGGGCTGGCCCTGGTGCTGGTGATCCGGCCGCTGGCCGGGTGGCTGTCGCTGCGCGGTGCGCCCGGCAAACCGGCCGAGCACTGGGTGATCTCGCTGTTCGGCATCCGCGGCGTCGGCTCGTTCTACTACCTGGCGTACGCCACCAGCAAGACCGACTTCCCGCAGGCGGATCTGGTCTGGGCCACCGTCGGTCTCGTGGTGGTGGTGTCGGTGGTGGCGCACGGGATCGCCGCGACACCGGTCATGCAGTTGCTGGACCGGGAGGGCGATCGCACCGGCGAGGACACGCGGGCCGGGTCGGCGGCCCAACCGGTGGGCGCCACCGGCTGACCGGCCCGGGCTATCCGCCCAGCCGGGCGGCGAGCGCGCGGCCCAGGTCCCGGCCGGAGCGCCAGGCGGTCTGTACGCGCGGGCGGCCGAACGCGTCACCGGCCAGGCCGATGCCGTCGTCGTCCAGGTGGTACGTGGCGCTCCCGGCGTGCGCGGCCGGGGACGCGTACGTCCAGCGGTGCACGTGGACCGACACCGCCGGCTCGGGGAGTCCGAGCAGGTCGCGGACCGCCTGCTCGACAGCCGGGCGGGCGGCGGTGGGCTGGAGCAGGTGCCCGGCGGCGAACCCGGCGGTGGTGTGCGCGACCAGCACCGGCGCGGCGTCGCCACGCCGGTCGCCGTCGTCGCAGACCAGGCTGAGCACGGGGTGGTCGTTGACGAACGCGCCACGGAAGTCCGCCCAGCGACGGGCCGGGAAGTGCAGCACCCCGGTCAGCGCCGACGACCAGCGCTGTGCGGCGACCGCCCGGGTCGCCTCGGCCAGCGCCGGGTCCAGCAGCAGCGCCGCCTGCGGGCCGGGCATGGCGAGCACGACCGCCTCGGCAGCGGTGCCGTCCACCCGGGGGCCGGGCTCGACCGTCATCACCAGCCGGTCGTGCGTCACCGGCAGGTCGGCGGCGAGGTGTTCGACGAGCGAGCGCAGCCCGCGCGGGGCGGCCCAGCGCATCGGGCCTGCGACCTGCTCGCGTCCGCGCGGCCCGTACGCGACGAGCGTGTCGGTCCACTCCCGCGCCAGCCCGGCGTCCCGCCACCGGTCCACCACGGCGACGAAGTCCGGGTCGTCCACCGTGAAGTACGCGGCGCCCAGATCGGCAGGGCGGCCGTCGAAGCGCTTGCTGGCCATCCGACCGCCGGTGACCCGGGCCCGTTCGCGTACCCGCACCGGGATGCCGGCCCGCGCCAGCTCGGTCGCGCACGCCACCCCGGCGATGCCCGCGCCGACCACCACCACGCCCGCCCGCTCCGCCGTCACCAGGTGATCGTAGGCGGCGGGCGGCATGAACCCGCCGGGCCGGGGGTAGTGGTACACCTGTTCGAGGAGAGGTGATGAGCATGGCCGAGCGCGCCAACACCAGCGGCAGGAACGTGAATCCGGACGCCGCCGTCAAGGACCCGGACGACTGGGTCACCGGCGACGAGCCGCCCACCGCCGCCCAGGAGTCGTACCTGCACACCCTGGCCCAGGAGGCGGGCGAGCCGGTGCCGGAGGGCCTGACCAAGGCCGAGGCGTCCCGGCGGATCGACGAGCTCCAGGCGGAGACCGGCCGGGGCCGCTGAGGTCAGCGCGGGGGCAGGCGGTGCAGTTCGACCCGGTCGAGCCGCCCCGCCGCCACCCGCGCGGTCAGGTAGGTGGCGTACGGCTGCGCCCGCCGGTCGGTGGGTGAGCCGGGGTTGAGCAGGCGCAGGCCGCCCGGGGCGACGCTGTCCCAGGGGATGTGCGAGTGTCCGAAGACGAGCAGGTCGCAGTCGCCGTACGCGGCGGCGCAGCGCTCCTCGCGGCGGGTCTTCGGGCCGGTCTCGTGCACCACGGCGACGCGCAGGCCGTCCAGCTCGACGCGGGCCACCTCGGGCAGCCGGGCGCGCAACTCCGGCCCGTCGTTGTTGCCGTACACGCCGACCAGCCGGCGCGACCGCTTCTCCAGCGCGTCCAGCAGCGCCACGTCCACCCAGTCCCCGGCGTGCACGACGACATCCGCGGCCTCGACGGCCCCCCACAGCGCCCCCGGAAGATCCCGCGCCCGCTTGGGCACATGCGTGTCAGCCATCACGACCAGTTCCACCCCCTCATCCTCCCCCACCCCCGCTTCCCCGGGTCGATCATGAAGTTGGCGGCACTCAGGGAGATCGACTTCGCCGTCAACCTCATGATCGACGCGAAGCAGGCGCGGGGTGGCGGGAAGAGGCGGCGGCGTCCGTTATGCGGCCGGCGGCGATGATCAGGCCGATGTGCGAGTACGCCTGCGGGAAGTTGCCCGTCTGCTCGCCGGTGTCCTGGTCGATCTGCTCGGCGTACAGGCCGAGGTCGTTGGTGCGGGCGGCCAGCCGCTCGAACAGCCGCCGGGCCCGGTCCAGCTCCCCCGCCTCGGCCAGGCAGGCGGCCAGCCAGAACGAGCAGATCACGAACCCGGCCGGGTCGCCGTCCCAGCGGCGCAGCAGCCCGTCGCGGGACAGCCGCCGCTCCAGCACGTCCATCGTCGCGCGCATCCGGGGATCGTTCGCGGGCAGGAAACCGACAAGCGGCATGACCAGCACCGAGGCGTCCAGGTCGTCGGCGCCGAACGCCCCGGTGTACGCGCCGACCCGCTCGTTCCAGCCGTGGGTGAGCACAGCCGCCCGGATCTCGTCGCGGGCGGCTGCCCAGCGCGCCACGTCGGCGGGCTCGCCGATGCGGGAGCCGAACCGGACCGCCCGGTCCAGCGCGGTCCAGCACTCCACCTTCGACGACACGTAGTGCCGCTGCGGGCCGCGCCCCTCCCACATCCCCGCGTCGGGCCGGTGCCAGCCGCGTTCGGCCTGGTCGGCGAGCGTACGCAGCAGGTCGCGGACCTCCGGTGACATCGGGTCGAGGTAGTACCGCATCAGCCAGGCGGCGTCGAGCACCTCGCCCAGCACGTCGTTCTGCCGCTGCCGCCAGGCGTCGTTGCCGACCAGCACCGGCCGGCTGTGCTCGTACCCGGCCAGGTGGTCGAGGTCGTGCTCGGTGAGGTCCCGTTCCCCCTCGACGCCGTACATGATCGGCACCGGCTCGTCGCCGATCCGGCCCATCGCCCGCGCCACCCAGGTGAACTGCCGGTCCGCCTCGTCCGGGCAGGCCGCCCGCCACAGCGCCTGGAGCGTGAGGCTGAAGTCGCGCAGCCACACGTAGCGGTAGTCGTAGTTGCGGTCGCCGCCGAGCTTCTCCGGCACCGAGGTGGTGGCCGCCGCGACGACGGCGCCGCTCGGCGCGTACGTCATGCCCTGCACCGCGAGGGCGCTGCGCCGCACCTCGTCGCGGTACTCACCCTGGTAGTCGTGCAGCGCCGACCAGGACCGCCAGGCGGCGACGGTCTCGGCCACCGCCTCGGCGGCGTCGGGCAGCGCCGGTGCGGCGCCGGCGTACGCCGGGGCGTACCCGAGGGTGAAGCGGTGGACGCTGCCGGCGCGGGCGGTGAACCGGCCGGCGGCGGCCCCCTCGGCGACTGCCAGCGGGACGTCGGCGCGCAGTTCCAGCCGGCAGGCGCCGGCGGTGGCGGCCACCACCCCGTCGTGCTCGGTGAGGTAGGCGCCGACCCGGCCGTACTCGAAGCGCGGCGCGTACTCGACACGCATCGCCACCTCGCCGGTGAGCCCCTCGACCAGCCGGGCGAGCACCCGGGGCGAGCGCATCCCGATGTCGTGGCCCCGCGCGCCGTGCTCCAGCGCCAGTGCGTCGGTGACGGCGACCGTGCCGGTCGCCGTGGTGAAGACGGTACGCAGCACCAGCGTGTCGTCCAGGTAGGACCGAGTGCTGGTGGCCGCGCCCTCGGGTCGGATGCTCCAGTGCCCGGCGTGCTCGTCGAGCAACCGCCCGAACACCGACGGCGCGTCGAACCGGGGCGGGCACCACCAGTTGACCGAGCCGTCGCGGTCGACCAGGGCCGCGCTGCGCCCGTCGGCGAGGAAGCCGTGCTCGCTGATGTGTCGGGTCGGCACGGATGTGGCTACCCGGCCCGGGGCATCGGCATGCCTCGCCACATCGGTCCGGCCCGGCGCGTTACCGCTGCCCGGCGCCGGGAACGCGGTGGGTTGACGAAGGAGGATGCTCATGACCAGACCCTCGACTCCGACCGCGGCCTGGCAACCCGGAATGCCGGGCAGCGACAACCTCCCGTCCGGCCCGGGCGGTCGCCCGACGCCGCCGAGCGGGGACGGGCACGGACCGCACGCCGGGGCGCCGACCGTCACGATCGGCTCGTACCCGGACTATCCGTCCGCCCAGCGCGTGGTGGACTATCTGGCCGACAACCGCTTCCCGGTGGAACGTACCTCGATCGTCGGTACGGACCTCACGCTCGTGGAGACCGTGATGGGACGGCTCACCACGGGCCGGGCGGCCCTGCTCGGGGCCGGCACCGGCGCCTGGTTCGGTTTGTTCATCGGGTTGCTGTTCGGCATCTTCACCGCCGGGAACTGGCTGGCGGTGATCCTGGTCGGGCTGGTGATCGGTGCGATCTGGGGTGCGGTGTTCGGTGCTGTGGCACACGCCATGAGCGGTGGGCAGCGTGACTTCACGTCGGCCAGTTCACTGCGGGCCGCGCAGTACGCGGTGACTGTGGACGCGGAGATGGCCGGTCAGGCCCAGCAACTGCTCAGCCGGATGCACCTGACACCAACCGGCGCCACCGCCCGCTGACCGGTAGGGCAATGAGGGGAGGGCCGGGCGGCCCTCCCCTCATTCGTGGTACGCCCGCTCCCCGGCGCGCAGCGGCACGTCCACCCGGTTCTCCGGCGGCGCCAGCGGGCAGGCCCACCTGTCGTCGTAGGCGCAGCTGGGGTTGTAGAGGTAGTTGGCGTCGAGCCGGACCCGGTCGCCGGGGAGCACTGTCAGTCCCCGGCCGAAGGTGCCCTTGACCGTGTCGGTGAGGTACCGGCCCCCGCCGTACGAGCCGTCGCCGCAGGTGCCGTCGCGCAGCGGCAGGAACAGCCCGCCGCCGTACGCCTCGATCCACCAGAGCGTCAGCGGGCCCCACGGCGTCTCGGCGACCGCCACCCGCCGGTACGCGACCACGCCGTCCGGGCCGCCGGTGTCGATGCGCAGCTCCCCGGTAGCGGGGCGCAGCGGCGCCTCGACCACAGCCGACGGGTCGGGAGGGTACCAGCGCAGCCCGGTGAAGGCGGGCCGGTCGGCGGGCGGCACCGGGCTGCTCGGGTGGGTGCGGAACAGCTCGTCGCGCGCGGCCCGGAACCCGGCCAGGTCGAGGCCGGACAGGTAGAGCCGGGCCACCCGCTCCCGCCAGTCGAGCAGGTCGAGATCGTCCATCCCCCGACCCTAGCCGGGTCATCTCTTCAGGTTTGAAGGAGGCCTACGGAGGAGAGCAGGTCCCCACGGCAGCAGAGCTTGTTTAAATTTTAAATAGTGCTACTCTCGGAGCCATGACGGAGAGCCTGGACGCGGAGCGGACGGCCTGCTGGCGCGCGTACATCGAGTCGAGCCAGCGGCTGTTCACCCGGCTCGAGGACGACCTGCGCGCCGACAGCGACCTGAGCTTCGCCGACTACCACGTGCTGGTGCTGCTCTCCGAGGCGCCCGGCCACCGGCTGCGCATGGGTGAGCTGGCCGACCGGCTGGTGTTCTCACCGAGCCGGCTGACCTACCAGATCACCACGATGCGCAAGCGCGGCCTGGTGGCGAAGGAGGCGTGTCCGGCTGACCGGCGCGGCAGCGAGGCCGTGCTCACCGCCGCCGGCCTGCTCGCCCTGCGCGAGGCCGCGCCGCACCACCTGCGCTCCGTGCGCGCCCACCTGATCGACGACCTCGACGACGCCGAGGTCGCCTGCCTCACCCGGGTCTTCGAGCGGCTCGGCCGGCGCCTGCGCGCCGACCGCACCGCGTCGTCCACCCCGGCCGACAAGTAAGGAGCCCCGCGATGCCCGCGATCACCGTCGACGACGTCCTCGTCCTGCCCCGCCTGCCGCAGCTCGGCGAGGCCACCGAATACCGCTCGGTCCGCCGGGTCACCACCGCCCCCAGCGGGTACGAGGGCGAGGGCTTCCCGGTCCGCCGGGCCTTCGCCGGCGTGCCGATGACCGAGCTGGACCCCTTCATCCACCTCGACCAGATGGGCGAGGTCGACTACGCGCCGGGCGAGCCGAAGGGCACCTCCTGGCACCCGCACCGCGGCTTCGAGACGGTGACCTACATGATCGACGGGATCATGGACCACCAGGACTCGACGGGTGGCGGCGGCACCATCACCGACGGCGACACCCAGTGGATGACTGCCGGCAGTGGCCTGCTCCACATCGAGGCGCCGCCGGAGCACCTGGTGATGAGCGGCGGGCTGTTCCACGGCCTGCAGCTCTGGGTCAACCTGCCCAGCGTCGCCAAGATGAGCGCGCCCCGCTACCAGGACATCCGCGGCCGGGAGTCGGCGCTGCTGACCACGCCCGACGGCGGCGGCCTGATCCGGGTCATCGCCGGTGAGGTCGCCGGGCACCAGGGTCCGGGCTCGACGCACACGCCGATCACCATCGCGCACGTCACGTTGCAACCCGGCGCCGAGCTGAGCCTGCCGTGGCGGTCCGACTTCAACGCGCTGGTGTACGTGCTGGCCGGCCGCGGCACCGTCGGAACCGACCGGCGGCCGATCCACCTCGGCCAGCTCGCCGTGCACGGGCCCGGTGAGGCGTTGCGGATCACCGCCGACCGGACACAGGACTCCAACACCCCGGCGCTGGAGCTCTACCTGATGGGCGGCCAGCCGATCCGCGAGCCGGTGGCGCACTACGGCCCGTTCGTCATGAACACCCGCGCCGAGCTGATCCAGGCGGTCGAGGACTTCCAGGCCGGCCGGCTCGGGGTGATCCCGACCGGGCGGGTGCCGCACACCGACGGCCAGGGCGACCGGCCCTGACCTGCTACGGGCGCCCCGGTTCGCCGGGGCGCCCGGCCGCGGTCTCAGGAGACGGCGAAGATCCCGGCCACCCCGAGGATCACCATCAACAGGACCGCCACCAGCGCACCCCGCTCCCCCTCCACCACCTGGTCGCGGTCGGTCACGGTGTTCGTCGTCTCGGCGGGCATGTCGGTGCCTCCTCGGTATCGCGATCCAGGGGTCCGGCGCACCCCTGACGCGCGGCACCGACGCCGACCTGCTGCTCGACGTGCGGGGCCCTGCCGGGGGTCCTACCGTGTGAGGACGTCGTCGACCTCGGGGGGTGGAACGTGACTCTGCGGGACTGGTTCCTCACCGCACAGGAACGCGCCAACCCGGGGTCTGAGTTACCCGTCTGGGCCGATGGAAACCTCGCCGAGCCGCTGATTCACGGTGCCGCGTACTTCGACCGCCTGGTCAGCGAGGTGGAGGCGCTGTCCGCGGGCGACCACCTGTTCTTCACCGACTGGCGCGGTGACCCGGACGAGCGGATGCGCCCGGACGGCCCCACCGTGGCGCAGTTGTTCGCGCAGGCCGCCCAGCGCGGCGTCATCGTCAAGGGCCTGCTCTGGCGCTCCCACCTCGACACGCTCTCCTACAGCGAGGCGGAGAACCGCGACCTCAGCGAGGCGGTCCGCGCGGCCGGCGGCGAGGTGCTGCTCGACCAGCGGGTCCGGCGCGGCGGCTCGCACCACCAGAAGCTCGTGGTGCTGCGCCGGCCCGGCGACCCGAGCCGCGACATCGCCTTCGCCGGCGGCATCGACCTGTGCCACAGCCGCCGCGACGACGCCGGCCACGCCGGCGACCCGCAGCCGGTCGGCATGTCCCCGCGGTACGGCCCCACGCCACCCTGGCACGACGTGCAGCTCGCGCTACGCGGACCGGTGGTCGGCGCGCTCGACACCACGTTCCGGGAGCGGTGGACCGACCCGATGCCGCTGGACTCGGAGAACCCGATGGCGTACCTGCGGGACCGGCTGCGCGGCTCCGACCTGCGCCCGGACCCGCTGCCCGAGCAGCCTGCCGACCCGCCGCCCTGCGGACCGCACCACGTGCAGGTGCTGCGCACCTACCCGGCGGTGCGCCCCCGCTACTCGTTCGCCCCGGACGGCGAGCGCACAGTGGCCCGCGGCTACACCAAGGCGGTACGCCGGGCCCGGCGGCTGATCTACCTGGAGGACCAGTACCTCTGGTCGACCGAGGTGGCGGAACTGTTCGCGCAGGCGCTGCAGGAGCACCCGGACCTGCACCTGGTGGCGGTCGTGCCCCGGCATCCGGACGTGGACGGCCGGCTCGCGCTGCCGCCGAACATGGTCGGCCGGGAGCAGGCGCTGTCGCTGTGCCACCGGGCCGCGCCGGAGCGGGTGCACGTGTTCGACGTGGAGAACCACGACGGCACGCCGGTCTACGTGCACGCGAAGGTCTGCGTGGTGGACGACGTGTGGGCCAGCGTGGGCAGCGACAACTTCAACCGCCGGTCCTGGACGCACGACAGCGAGCTGTCCTGCGCGGTGCTCGACGACACCCGCGACGAGCGGGCGCCGGCCGACCCGGCGGGGCTGGGCGACGGCGCCCGGGTGTTCGCCCGCGACCTGCGGCTGCGGCTGTGGCGCGAACACCTGGACCGCGATCCGGGCGGCGCGCAGGACGACGACCTGCTGGACCCGGCGGACGCGGTCGCGGCGATCACCGCGGCGGCGGACGAGCTGGAGCGCTGGCACGCCGGGGGCCGGGCCGGTCCCCGTCCGCCGGGCCGGTTGCGGCCGCACCGCCCGGAGCGGTTGCCCTGGCGTACGCGGCTCTGGGCGCTGCCCGCGTACCGGCTGGTCTACGACCCGGACGGCAGGCCGCTGCGGGCCCGCCGGGCCGGCACCTGGTGAAGGTCGGCCGGCTCGTCCGGCACGTTCGGGCGGGCCGGGTACGCGAACGACACGCGCGGCGAGTAGAAGCCCCAGCACACGTGCAGCGGGTTGGCCGGCCGCAACGCGTGGACCGGGTGCTCCGGGGCCGGGAACTCCACCGACTCGACCTCGAACGGGGACACCGGCTCGGCCACGTACGGATAGTCGGTGACGATCAGCTCGCCGTCGTTGCCTGTGAGGTAACGGTGATGGCCCATGTGCGCCTCGGTGCCGGTGTGCCCGACCCGGGCGGTGACCCGGATCAGCAGCGTGCCGTCGGCGGCCCGGGTCTCGGCGGTGAGCCGGTCGCCCCGCAGGTCCAGGCGGGTCTGCCCGGCGGCGGCGGGTGCGCCCCGCGCGGCGGCGTACTGCCGGACCCGCTCGCTGGAGGTGAGGTAGTGCGTCCACCAGCCACCCGGCGTCTCGCCGTCGGGCGGATCCATATCCGCCAGTGAGACACCCAGGTAGGTGAGCGAGTACGCGCCGAAGCCGGAGGTCTGCGTCTCGTCGTCGACCACGTACTGGTTGACGAACACCTGACGCTGCGGGTGCGGGCGCAGCCCCGCGGGCAGCAGCGTGTCGACCGCGCGGGGATCCGCCGGGAGCCAGCTGAACAGCAGCGTCCGGGCGTTGATGACGAGTTGCGGCGCGGCGGGATCCAGCACGGTGCCTCCGTTGACGTGTCGCTACGGACGCTACGGGCGGTCCCGTCGGCGGGACAACGACAGAAAGCCGACACATCGACCACCTGTCGGATTCTTCGTTGACCGATCGGGACGCGCTATGCCCGGAAAAACGAGGTCCATACCCCGCCACACCTTAAGTACATCGTACTTTCGGCTAGATTTCCGCAGCACGATCGGGCTATGGTGGCTTCCGAACGTACTACCGACACCTAAACCTGAGCGTCACGTCTTTTTTCTTCCGTGGACGAGGTGCAGGGAGGACCACCCATGACCGCTCCCACGACCAGCGCCCCGGCGACCACGCCGGCCGGCTCCGCGAAGCTCGACCCCCGCTCGCTCACCGACAGCGCCGCCGACCTGCTCGCCGCGATGGCCGCGCTGCCGGCCGGCCACCCGTCCCGGCCCGCGCTGCGCGACCGCGCCATCGAGGCGTGGCTGCCGCTGGCGAACCACCTGGCCCACCGCTACAGCGGCCGCGGCGAACCGAACGACGACCTGGCGCAGACCGCGGCGATCGGCCTGATCAAGGCGATCGACAAGTTCGACCCGTCGCGCGGCGTCGACTTCGCCGGCTACGCCATCCCCACCATCATCGGCGAGCTGAAGCGCCACTTCCGCGACCGCACCTGGGACATCCGAGTGCCCCGCCGGCTCCAGGAGCTGCGCCTGGCGATCTCCGACGCCAACAGCACGCTGCTCCAGACGCTCGGCCGCTCCCCGACGGTCGCCGACATCGCCGCCCACCTCAAGCTCACCGAAGAAGAGGTGCTGGAGGGCCTGGAGGGCGCCCGCGCCTACAACGCGGTGTCGCTGTCCACCCCGACCGGCGACGGCGAGCGGGCCACCGAGCTGGGCGACCTGCTCGGCGGCGAGGACGGCGAGTTCGAGCTGGCCGAGATGCGCGTCGCCCTCGGCCCGGCGCTCGCCACGCTCGACCGGCGCGAGCAGAAGATCCTTACGCTGCGCTTCTACGGCAACCTGACCCAGTCGCAGATCGCCGAGCAGATCGGCGTCTCGCAGATGCACGTGTCCCGGCTGCTGGCCCGGGCCCTGACCAAGCTGCGCGGTCAGCTCGACGGAACGTACTAGCAAGGGGGCTGCGGCCGGGTCGGCGGACCCGGCGCGGCGGCCACCCGGCCCGGTCGGCGGTGCGCCGGCCGGGCCGTTCCGCGTTCCGGGGGCAGCGCGGACCGTCCGGCGGCGCGGTGCGAGAGTGGGGCCGTGCTCGCCGACATCCCGCTCGACCTGCCGGTCCGCCCGGTCCTGCCGGCGCTCGTCGGCGCGCTGCGCGAGCGCGGCGCCGCCGTCCTGGTGGCGCCGCCGGGCACCGGCAAGACCACCACCGCGCCGCTCGCGGTCGCCGACGCGGTGCCCGGCCGCGTGGTGATCGCCCAGCCCCGGCGGGTCGCCGCCCGCGCCGCCGCGCACCGGATGGCCGCCCTGCTCGGCGAGCGGGTCGGCGACCGGATCGGATACGCGGTGCGCGGCGAGCGCCGGACCGGCCCGCGTACCCGGGTCGAGGTGGTCACCACCGGCCTCCTGGTCCGCCGCCTGCACCACGACCCGGAGCTGCCCGGCGTGGACGCGGTAGTGCTCGACGAGTGTCACGAACGGCACCTCGACGCCGACCTGGCGCTGGCGTTCAGCGTCGAGGCCCGCGCGACGCTGCGCCCGGACCTGTGGCTGCTGGCGATGTCGGCCACCCCGCAGACGGACCGGTTCGCGGCGCTGCTCGGCGCCGGCGACCCCGCCCCGGTGGTACGCGCCGAGGCCGCGCTGCACCCGGTCGAGCGGGTGTGGGCGCCACCGCCGCGCCCGGTGACGCCGCCCGGCGCGGGCCGGGTCGATCCCGCGCTGCTCGACCACGTGGCCGCCACCGTGCGCCGGGCGCTGCGCGAACGCGACGGCGACGTGCTGGTCTTCCTGCCCGGCGCGGGTGAGATCGCCGCCGTCGCGGGCCGCCTGGCCGACCTGCGCGACATCGCGGTACTGCCCCTGCACGGCCGGCTGCCCGGGCCCGCCCAGGACGCGGCGCTCACCCCGGCCGCCGGACGGCGCGTGGTGCTCGCGACGGCGGTGGCGGAGAGCAGCCTGACCGTGCCCGGCGTCCGGGTGGTGGTGGACGCCGGACTGAGCCGGGTGCCGCGCACCGACCTGGCCCGAGGGCTGGGCGCGCTGGTCACGGTGCCGGTGTCCCGGGCCGGGGCCACCCAGCGCGCCGGCCGGGCCGGACGGGAGGCGCCCGGCGCGGTCTACCGCTGCTGGTCGGAGGCGGCACACGAACGGCTCGCCCCGCAGCCCGAACCGGAGATCGCCACCGCCGACCTGACCGGATTCGCGCTGGAGCTGGCCGCCTGGGGCACACCGGACGGCACCGGGCTGGCGCTGCCCGACCCACCGCCACCGGCCGCGCTGACTGTGGCGCGGGAGACGCTCACCACGCTCGGCGCGGTGGACCACGACGGCCGGATCACCGCGCGGGGACGGGCGGTAGCGGCGGCGGGCACGCATCCCCGGCTGGCGCGGGCGCTGCTGGACGGCGCACCCCGGGTCGGTGCCGAACGGGCCGCCCAGGTGGTGGCGATCCTCGGCGAGGACACGCTGGGCGGGACCGGGGACGACCTGCCCGCCCGCTGGCGGCGACTGCGCGACGGCACCGACCCGGCCGCAACCGCGCGCTGGCGCACCGAGGTACGCCGCCTGCGCGCCGCCCTGCCCGCCGACGGCGCGGCCGAGCGGGGGCGCCTGCCGGACGATCTGGCCGCGGGGCTGCTCGCCGGACTGGCGTACCCGGAACGGCTGGCCCGGGCACGGCGGCCGGGCGGGTCCGCGTACCTGATGGCCGGCGGGACCGCCGCGGAGCTGGCGCCCGGCTCGGGGCTGGCCGGAGCGGCGTGGCTGGCCGTCGCGGTGGCCGACCGCTCCCCCGGCGCGCCCGCCGCCCGGGTGCGGCTCGCCGCGCCGATCGACGAGGCGACCGCCCGGGAGGCCGGGGCGGCGCTGCTGGACACCGGGCGGGAGGTGGCCTGGTCCGGCGGGGACGTGGTGGCCCGCGAGGTGGTCCGGCTCGGCGCCGTCGAGCTGGTCGACCGGCCGCTCACCGCGCCGGACCCGGAGCTGGTCGCGGCGGCGCTGCTGGACGGGCTGCGGCAGGAGGGACCGGGCCTGCTGCGCTGGACGCCGGAGGCGACCGGGCTGCGCCGCCGGCTGGCGTTCTGCCGCCAGGCGCTCGGCGACGACTGGCCGGACGTCTCCGACGCGGCGCTGCTGGACCACGCACCCGTCTGGCTCGGCCCGGAGCTGGCCCGCGCCCGCCGCCGGGCCGACCTCGGCCGGGTGGACGTGGCGGCGGCGCTGCGGCGGCTGCTGGACTGGCGGCAGGCGGCGCGGCTGGACGAGCTGGCCCCGGAGCGCCTGGAGGTGCCCAGCGGCTCGCGGATCCGGGTCGACTACGCCGACCCGGCCGCGCCGGTGCTGGCGGTCAAGCTCCAGGAGACGTTCGGCTGGCGGGACGTGCCGCGCATCGGCGACGGGCGGGTGCCGGTGCTGCTGCACCTGCTCTCCCCCGCCGGGCGGCCGGTGGCGGTCACCGCCGACCTGGCCTCGTTCTGGCGCACCGGCTATCAGCAGGTACGGGCGGAGCTGCGCGGACGCTACCCGCGCCATCCGTGGCCGGAGGACCCGACCACCGCCGAGCCGACCCGAAGGGCCGCCCCGCGACGGCGGTGAGGGCTATTCCTCGACGACGTCGGCGATCACGACGGTGATGTTGTCCGGGCCGCCGGCCCGCAACGCCAGGTCGATCAGCCGGGCCGCGCAGGCGTCGCGTTCCGGCTGCTCGCTGAGCACCTCGGTGAGCGTGTCCGCGCGGACCACGTTGGAGAGGCCGTCGCTGCACAGCAGCCAGCGGTCACCGGCCCGGGGCACCATCGTGGCGTACGACGGGGAGACCTCGTCGCCCTGCAACGCCTGGGTCACCACCGCCCGCCGGGGATGGCTGCTGGCCTGCTCGGCGGTGATGACGCCCTGGTCGACGAGCATCTGCACGAACGTGTCGTCGCGGGTGACCTGCTTGAGCACGCCCTCGCGGTACAGGTAGGCCCGGGAGTCGCCGACGTGCGCCAGCGCGAGACAGCTGCCGGTACGGGCGAACAGCAGCGCGGTGAGCGTGGTGCCCATGCCCTGACGCTCCGGATCCTCCTCGACGGCCTGGCGGATCCGCGCGGTGGCCAGCTCGATCCCGCCCTGGAGTGCGGCGACGAGAGCGTCCTCCGGCGTCTCCACGTCCAGCGGGGCGACCGCGTCGATGGCGATGCGGCTGGCCAGGTCGCCGGCCGCCATGCCGCCCATGCCGTCGGCGACCGCGACCAGCCAGGCACCGGCGTGCTGCGCGTCCTGGTTACCGCTGCGGATCAGCCCACGGTCGCTCGCTCCGACGGAACGAAGCTTCAGGGTCATGGGTCGCAGCCTGCCAGGTCGAGGGCTCGGATGTCTCTAGGAGATCACTGACATCGTACGTGGCGCGCCGAATCGGGCCGCGCGCGGGCGGGATGCCTCATCGGGCCGGATCGATTGACAGCGACGGAACGCGGTGGAAACATCGGGCTGATATTGGGAGCGCTCCCAGCTCCCGGTCTCCCCCACCACCCCCGAGCACGGAAGGAACCTCCGTGACCCGATCCCGTCGTCGGCTCGCCGCACTCGCGGCCACCACGCTGGCGCTCACCGGCCTCACCGCCGGCCCGGCGAGCGCCGAGGTGCCGCCGGATGCCCCCGAACAACTGCGCAACGGCGACTTCAGCGCCGGCGTCTCCCCCTGGTTCTCGTACGGCACCGGCGACCTCGCGGTCGTCGACGGCCGGCTCTGCACCTCCGTCGCGGCGGGCACAGCCAACCCGTGGGACGCCGGGATCGGCCAGGACGCGGTGCCGCTGACCCAGGGCGCCGAGTACGAGCTGTCCTTCGACGTCTCCGCGACCCCCGGCGCGGCCGTCAAGGCGGTGCTCCAGCTCGGCAGCGCCCCCTACACCACCTACGCCAGCGTCGACGCCACAGCCACCGGCACCGCGAAGCACGTCACCACCACGTTCACCTCCCCGGCCGACAACCCCACCGCCCAGCTGATCTTCCAGGTCGGTGGCAGCGCCCAGGCGCAGACGTTCTGCCTGGACAACGTGTCGCTGCGCGGCGGAGAGCCGGCGCCGCCGTACGAGCCGGACACCGGGCCCCGGGTCCGGGTCAACCAGGTCGGCTACCTGCCCGGCGGGCCGAAGCACGCCACAGTGGTCACCGAGGCCACCGACGCCCTGCCCTGGCAGCTCAAGTCGGCCGGCGGCGCGGTGGTCGCCAGCGGGCAGACCACGCCGCGCGGCACCGACGTCGCCTCGGCGCAGAACGTGCAGACTGTCGACTTCTCCGCGTACCGCACGCCGGGCACCGGCTACACGCTGGCAGTGGACGGCGAGACCAGCCACCCGTTCGACATCTCCGGCGCGCTCTACGACCGGCTGCGCGCCGACTCGCTGCAGTTCTTCTACGCCCAGCGCAGCGGCATCGAGATCGACGGCGACCTGATCGGCGAGGAGTACGCCCGCCCGGCCGGCCACCTCGGCGTCGAGCCGAACCAGGGTGACACCGACGTGCCGTGCCAGGCCGGCGTCTGCGACTACTCGCTGGACGTGCGCGGCGGCTGGTACGACGCGGGCGACCACGGCAAGTACGTCGTCAACGGCGGCATCGCCGCCTACCAGCTGCTGAGCACGTTCGAGCGGACCAAGACGGCCGAGACCGCCGCCGGCGGGGCCGCCCTGGGCGACTCGACGCTGCGACTGCCCGAGCGCGGCAACGACGTGCCGGACGTGCTCGACGAGGCCCGCTGGGAGGTGGAGTTCCTGCTGCGCATGCAGGTGCCGGCGGGCAAACCGCTGGCCGGGATGGTCCACCACAAGATCCACGACCGGAACTGGACCGGCCTGCCGCTGCAGCCCCAGGACGACCCGCAGCCGCGTGAGCTGCACGCGCCGTCCACCGCCGCCACGCTGAACCTGGCCGCCGTCGCCGCGCAGTGCCAGCGGCTGTACGCCCCGTACGACGCCGCGTTCGCCGCGCGCTGCGGCACCGCCGCGAAGACCGCGTACGCGGCGGCCAAGGCGCACCCGGCGATCTACGCCTCGGCCAGCGACGGCACCGGCGGCGGCGCGTACGACGACACGAACGTCACCGACGAGTTCTACTGGGCCGCTGTCGAGCTGTGGCTGACCACCGGCGACAAGGCGTACCTGGCCGACATCACCGGCTCGCCGCTGCACACCGCCGACGTGTTCGCCCCGACCGGCGCGTTCGGCTGGCAGAGTGTCGCCGCGCTGGGCCGCCTGGACCTGGCCACCGTGCCGAACACGCTGCCCGCGGCGGAGAAGACCCGGATCCGCGAGTCGATCACCGCCGCCGCCGACGGATACCTGGCCACGATCGCCGGCCAGGCGTACGGGCTGCCGTTCCCGGGCAGCGCCGACGCGTACGTCTGGGGCAGCAACAGCAACCTGGTGAACAACGCGATCGTGCTCGCCACCGCGTTCGACCTGAGCCGGGACGCGAAGTACCGGGACGGCGCGGTGCAGGCCGCCGACTACCTGTTCGGCCGCAACGCGCTGAACATGTCGTACGTGACCGGGTGGGGCGAGCAGCACGCCCGCAACCAGCACAGCCGGATCTTCGGCCACCAGCTCAACCCGGACCTGCCGCGCCCGCCGGCCGGTTCGCTCGCCGGTGGTCCGAACGCCGCGCTCCAGGACCCGTTCGCGGCGAACCTGCTTGCCGGGTGCGCGCCGATGTTCTGCTACGTCGACGACATCAACTCGTACGCGACGAACGAGGTGGCGATCAACTGGAACTCGGCGCTGGCCTGGCTCGCGTCGTTCCTGGCCGACCAGGGTGACGCCGGCGCGGTGCCGGCGCCGTCCTGCGCGGTCACCTACACCACGCACGGGAGCTGGCCGTCCGGCTTCACCACCCAGGTGACGGTGCGCAACACCGGCACGACGGCGGTGAACGGGTGGAGCCTGCGCTGGGCGTTCCTCGGCGACCAGAAGGTCGACCACGCGTGGTCGGCACAGCTCGGCCAGAGCGGCGCCACGGTCACCGCGAAGAACCTGTCCTGGAACGCGAAGCTGGCGCCGGGCGCGTCCACCACGTTCGGCTTCAACGGGACCGCCTCCCGGTTCCCGAACCCGGATCCGGGGCTGGTCACCCTGAACGGAAAGGCCTGCACGGTCTCCTGACCGAGCTGACCGGACGCCATCGCAGGACCGGGTACGGTCCTGCGATGGCGTACCTGTTCCTGCTCGGCGCGATCACCGCCGAGGTGATCGGCACCAGTCTGCTCAAGGCCACCGACGGTTTCACCCGGCTCTGGCCCACACTGGGCCTGGCGGTGGCGTACCTGTCCGCGTTCGGGCTGCTCTCCCTGGCCGTGAAGGACATCCCGGTCGGTGTCGCGTACGCGGTCTGGTCCGGCCTCGGCACCGCCGCCATCATGGCGATCGGCGCGGCGTTCCTCGGTGAGCCGCTGAGCGTGACCAAGGTGATCGGCGCGGGGCTCGTCATCGCCGGGGTGGTGGTGCTCAACCTCGGCGGCGCCCACTGAGCCCGGCCGCTCGCAGCAGCCGGAGCTGGCCGATCTCGGCCACGTTCTTCATCAGCTCGGCGTTCACCCAGGCGGCCAGGTCCGCGACGGTGAACCCCGCGTCGGCCGGCCAGGGGTACGCCGACGGCCGCTCCAGGTCGGCCCCGGTCAGCCCGTCCAGCGCGTCCGTCCACTCCGTCCGCAGCTCCCGCAGCCAGGCGATGGTCTCCGGGCCCGGCCCGGGCCAGCGGATGTCGTCGCGTTCCCGCACCGGACGCTGCCGCACGTGGTCGGTCGCGACCGACCACCACCAGCCGACGTGCCAGGTCAGCCACGCGATCGTGGGCACCGGCACCGGGTCCGGCTCGCTGTCGGCCCAGTCGGGACGCCACCCGCCGTCCGGCTCGGGGCGCATGGTCCAGCAGACGCCGCCCACTTCCCAGAGGAAGTCCGCCGGCTCCAGCCGGTCGAGGTGGTACTCGGCGAGCGCCCAGGTCAGGTCGAACTGGCGGCGCAGCAGGCCGGTCACGGAGGCAGGCATCGCGCGATCGTGGCACGGCCCACGCCCGCGGTCGACCGGTTAACGCGCCGCCCGGGCTCGGCGTGTCGCCCCGGAAGAGAAGAGTTGCCCCGCCGGCGTCATGCCTCTCCGTCATAAATATGACCGAGAGGCATAAGGCTCGAAAAGCTCATCCTTCCGCGGGAGCCGCCGCCCGCGCTTGAGCGCGGCCCGCCCCCCGCCGAGCGCCGTTGCGGCGCCGCGTCACCGTTCCGCCAAGAATCCGGTGGACTCGGACAGGCAGGTGCGCGACCGTGGGCCACGTGGGCGGCGACGCGGAACATCGGGTGTGGGCGGCGATCAACCGGAACGTGGCACGGCCGCGATGCCCGGTCGACGGGTCAACCGCTCAGTCGGGTAGGCGTGCGGGGACGGGGCGGCGCATAGCGATCCGCTCGGCCGGGTCGAGGCCCAGCGCCGCCTCGGCGGCCAGCAGCTCGATCAGGCCCGCCGTCAGCTCCGTCCCGCTCAGCTCGCGGAATCCGCATCGCACGTAGTAGGGGCCGTTCCACGGCACCGAGCGGAACGTGGTCAGCGTCAGCGCCGGCAACCCCTGCGACGACGCCCACCCCGCCACCCGGTCGAGCAGACGCCGCCCGATGCCACGGCGGGCGTACGCCGGATCGACGCTGAGCTGCTGCACGTGCGCCGCGCCGTCGACCAGATCGGCGAGCGCGAACGCGATCGGCCGGTCGGCCGGGTCGGTCGCCACCCACAGCCGGCCGGCGCGCTGCCCGGCGCCCAGCGCCTCCAGCGGCAACGGCGGCATGTCGGCCACCAGGGTCATGCCGATCTCCCGGAACGGGGTGCCGGAAGCCACCTCGATCCGCTGCACCTCGGTCAGTTCCTCGGCCCTGGCGATCCTGCTGCGCTCCACGGCGCCGACCCTGGCAGAGCGGGGACCGGCAGGCGAGCGGATTTCCCGCACCGCGCTCGCTCCGGATGTTTCGGCGGTGACCAGCGGCGGCGACGCCCGGCGGGCTCGCGGTGTGACGGGCGTCGCCCCGAGCGGGGCTCCGGGCCAGCCGGAACAGTCCTAGCGTCGACCCCATGCCCCTCGCCCGACCCCGCTGATGGGACGCGTCTCGCCGCTCCCGCCGCCTGGGCCGCTGCGCACCCTCGCGTACGCCACGCTGGTCAACACGGTCGGCGCGGGGCTGTGGCTGGCGGGCGGGGCGCTCTACCTGACCCGGGACGTGGGCCTCTCCGCCACCTCGGTGGGCGCCGGGCTCACCGTCGCCGGGCTGGTCGGGCTCAGCGCGAGCGTGCCGCTGGGCGCGCTGGCCGACAGATGGGATCCGCGTACGCTCCGGGCCGTCCTCCAGGTGGGCCAGGCGGTCGCCGCGCTCGCGTACCTGCTGGTCGGCTCGTTCCCGGCGTTCCTGGCGGTGGCGGTGCCGGAGGCGCTGCTCGCGGCCGGCAACCTGGCGGTACGGGCGGCGCTCGTGGCCGCGGTGGGCGGCCCGGACGGCCGGGTGCACGCCTTCGCCACGCTGCGCGCGGTGGCGAACCTGGGCATCACCGTCGGTACCGCGCTGGCCGGGATCGCGCTCGCGGTGGACACGCACCGGGCGTACCAGGTGCTCGTGGTCGGCAACGCGGCCACCTACCTGCTCTCGGCGGCGCTGCTGATGCGCCTGCCGCCGCAGCCGGCCGGCGCCGGCACGCGACGCACGCCGGGCACGCGGCGCGGCGGAGGACGAAGGCGCGGCGGACCGCTGCGCGACGGACGGTTCCTCGCGGTGAGCGGCGTCTCGGCGGTGCTGAGCACGCACGTGACGGTGCTCGTGCTCGTCGTGCCGCTGTGGACGGTGGACCGAGCCGGCGCGCCGCCACCCGTGGTGTCGGCGGTGCTGCTCGCCAACACGGTCCTCACCGTGCTGCTCGCGGTCCGGCTGAGCCGGGGCGCGGAGCGTGCCGCGCCGGCCGCGCGGAAGCTGCGCCGGGCCGGGCTGGTGCTCGCGGCGGCGACACCGCTGTACGCGGCGACGGCCGGCCTGCCGGTGCTCCCGGCGGTCGTCCTGCTGCTCGTCGCGACCGCGGTGTGGACGGTGGGCGACCTGTGGCACGGCGCGGCCGGGGCGGGCCTCGCCTACGACCTGGCCCCGCCCGGCGCGATCGGGGCCTACCAGGGCGCGGACGGCCTGCTCACCGGGCTGGCCCAGGCGCTCGGCCGGGGCCTGCTCACGCTGCTGGTGCTCGGTGGCGGTCCGGTCGGCTGGCTGGTGCTCGGCGGGATCTTCGCCACCGCCGGGCTGGCCGCCCCGGCGCTGGCCGGCCGGGCGATCGCGAACCGGCGGGCGCCGGAACCACGGCCCGCCGGTGTGCCGGGGTGAGCCGCGTGTAGCAGCATGGCGGGATGACCGACCGGCAGAGCATCACGATCCGTCCGGGTGGGCCCGGCGACGCGCCCACGCTGCTGCGGCTGCTCGACAGCGCTACCGCCTGGCTGGCCGAACTGGGGCGTACCGACCAGTGGGGCACCGAGCCGGCGTCGATCGATCCGCGCCGCATCGCCCAGGCCGACGCGTGGGCGGCCGGGGACGGCCTGTACCTCGCCGAGATCGACGCGACGGTGGCCGGCGCGCTGGTGGTGGGCGCGGCGACCGACTACGTGCCGCCCGCCACCGAGCCGGAGCTGTACGTGAACCTGCTGGTCACCGACCGCGCGTACGCGGGGCGTGGCGTGGGGGCGCGGTTGCTCGCGTACGCGGCGGAGCTGGCCCGCGAACGCGGCGTCGGCCTGCTGCGGGTGGACTGCTTCCGCAGCCCCGACCGGGCGCTCGTACGGTTCTACGAGAGCTGCGGCTTCACCGCCACCGAGCCGTTCACGGTGGAGCGGCCGGGCCGCCCGACGTGGACCGGGCAGGTGCTGGAGCGCCGGGTCGGCTGAGTCAGCCGATCTCCTCGTCCACGAAGCACCAGCGCCACGACTCCCCCGGCTGGACCGACCGCATCACCGGGTGCCCGGTGGACTCGAAGTGCTTCGTGGCGTGCTGGTACGGCGAGGAGTCGCAGCAGCCCACGTGCCCGCAGGTCAGGCAGGCGCGCAGGTGCACCCAGTCGGGGTTGCCGATGGCCACGCAGTCCGGGCACTCGGTCGTGGTGGCGGGTTCGGCCGTGCCCGCCTCGGCCAGGTGCTGGCAGCTCACTCGACGACCTCCTGTCGCAGCATGGACTCCTCCAGATCCAGATCACGATAGGCGCGGGTGAGCACCTCCTCCGGGATCTGGCCGGAGTCGCGGGCGGCCCGGAACACCTCCCGCTCCGCGTCGATCATCTCCTGCCGCAGGCGCGCGTACGCCTGGGAGGGGGTTTCCCGTCCGGTGCCGCCGAGCCGCTCCCAGGCCAGGTTGGCCCGGGAGGTGGTGAGCCCGCGCAGGCGTTCCACCACCGCCTCCGGCGCGCCCTCGGCCAGTTCGTCGAGGCGTTCCCGGGCGGCCCGGCTGGCCCGCTGCTGCACCCCGGCGGCGGACAGCGCGTCCTGCACCGGGTCGTCCGGGGGCAGCCGCAGCCGCCGGGCCACCCAGGGCAGCGTGGCGCCCTGCCCGACGAGCGTCGCGACGATCACCGCGAAGGCGAGCCAGATGAGCAGCGCACGCGGGTACGGCGCGTCGTCTGCGAGCGTGAGCGGCAGGCCCAGCGCGGCGGCGAGCGTCACCACGCCGCGCATGCCGGCCCAGCCGATGACGACGGGGAACTGCACCGGCGGCGCCGGGTCGCGCTGCCGGATCCGGGGCACGAGGCGGGCCAGGTAGGTGGCCGGGAACACCCAGACGAACCGGGACAGGAATACGGCGGCCAGCACCGCGGCGGTGATCGCGGCCAGCGAGCCGAACGGCTCGTCGAGGTCGCGGACCACCTCCGGCAGTTGCAGGCCGACCAGCAGGAACACCAGTCCTTCGAGGAGGAACCGGATCAGCCGCCAGAACGCGGTCACCTGGAGCCGGGAGGCGGCCGACAGCAGCGTGGGCAGCTTGTGCCCGATGCCGAGGCCGGTCACCACCACCGCGACCACGCCGGAGGCGTGGATCTCCTCGGCGGCGAAGACCACGGCGAACGGCACGATCAGCGACAGCGCGTTGTCCAGCACCGGGTCGGTGATGCGCTTGTGCAGGTAGCCGAAGACCACCACGCCGAGCAGGCCGACCAGGATGCCGCCGCCGGCCGCGACGACCACCTCGCGGGCCACGTCGCCGACGCCGACGCCGCCGGTGGTGGCGGTCGCGGCGACGATCGCCACCCGCAGCAGCACCAGTGCGGTGGCGTCGTTGACCAGGCTCTCGCCCTCCAGGATGGTGACGACCCGCCGGGGCAGGCCGACCCGCCGGGCCACCGCGGTGGCGGCGACCGCGTCCGGCGGCGCCACCACCGCGCCGAGCGCCAGGCAGATCGCGTACGGCAGTTCGGGCAGGAACCAGTGCACGACGGTGCCCACCGCGAACGCGGTGAAGACGACCAGCCCGACGGCGAGCAGCAGGATCGGCCGCAGGTTGAGCCGGAACGCCGGCACCGACGTCTCCAGCGCCGCCACGTAGAGCAGCGGCGGCAGGATGCCCACCAGCACCAGGTCCGGGTCCAGCCGCACGTGCGGGAAGAACGGCAGGTAGGACAACGCGAGGCCGAGCACCACCAGCAGGATCGGCGCGAGCAGGCCGAGCCGGCGGGCCAGCGCCGCACCGAAGGTCGCGATGGCCAGGAAGACCACGACCTCGAACAGAGCATCCACGAACGACGAGCCTAGGCGGCGACGGGCAGATGTGTGATCAGGCGGCGGAGCGCAACTTCGGCAGCACCTCGGCGCCGAACGTGTCGATGAACGCGCGCTGCTCCTGCCCGACGTGGTGCAGCGCGATCCGGTCGAAGCCCAGCGCCACGTACTCCTCCAGCCAGCCGATGTGCCGGCCCAGGTCGGCGGAGACGTTCACGGTCTCGGCGACCTTGGACATCGGCACGTCGGCGCTCGCCACGTCGAAGTGCTCGGGTGTCTCCAGGTCCCAGCAGACCGGCGGCGCGAACACGTTGCTGCGCCACTGCTCGTACGCGATCGCCTCGGCCTGCTCCTGCTCGGGCGCCCAGCTCACGTGCACCTGGAGGTGCAGCGGACCGCGTCCGCCCGCGTCCCGGTAGGCGTCGATCATCCGCCGCAGGTGCTCGACCGGCGCGTTGACGGTGATCAGCCCGTCGGCCCACTCGGCACACCAGCGCGCGGTGGCGATGCTGACGGCGGCGCCGACCAGCGCGGGCGGCTCCTCCGGCCGGGTCCACAGCTTCGCCCGGTCGACGGTGACGAGGCCGTCGTGACTGACCTCCTCGCCTGCGAGGAGCGCCCGGATCACGTCGACGCACTCACGCAGCCGGGCCGTACGGATGTCCTTGCGCGGCCAGACCTCGCCGGTGATGTGCTCGTTCGACGCCTCGCCGGTGCCCAGCGCGGCCCAGAACCGGCCCGGGTACATGGCGCCGAGCGTCCCGATGGCCTGCGCGATGATCGCCGGGTGGTAGCGCTGGCCGGGCGCGTTCACCACGCCGAAGGACAGGTTCGTGGCCTGGAGCGCGGCGCCGAGCCAGGACCAGGCGAACCCGGACTGGCCCTGCCGCTCGCTCCACGGTGAGAAGTGGTCGGAGCACATGGCCGCGTCGAAGCCGGCGCGCTCGGCGTGGATCACCGCCTCCAGCAGCCGGGCCGGGTGGATCTGCTCGTGGGATGCGTGGAAGCCGAACGCCGTCATGGTGGGCTTTCCTACCCGTGACGGCGTCCGGCCAATCGCCTTTACTCGGAGTGCGCGCCGGCGCCCGCGCCGGCCTCGCCCTCGCCGATCCACACGGTCTTGGTGTTGCAGAACTCGCGCATCCCGGCGGCGGACAGTTCGCGGCCGTACCCGGAGTTCTTCACGCCGCCGAACGGCAGCTCCGGATAGGACGTGGTCATGCCGTTGATGAACACGTTGCCGGCGTCCAGGTCGACCGCGAAGCGCTCCTGCTCGGCGGGGTCGTTGGTCCAGGCGTTGGAGCCGAGGCCGAAGCTGGTGCCGTTGGCGACAGCGATCGCCTCGTCGTACGAGCCGACCCGGTAGAGCCCGGCGACCGGCCCGAACACCTCCTCGCTCCACATCCGCATCTCCGGGCGCAGGTCGGTGACCACCGTCGGCGGGTAGTACCAGCCGTCCCCGGCCGGCTTCTCGCCGCCGCAGAGCACCGTCGCGCCCTGGTCCACCGCGTCGGTGACCTGCGCGTGCACCTCGTCGCGGCCGCGCTCGCTGGCGAGCGGACCGACGTCGGTGCCGTCGTCCATCGGGTCGCCGACCCGCAGCGCCGCCATCCGGGCGGCGAACTTCTCGGCGAACGCGTCGAAGACGTCGGTGTGCACGATGAACCGCTTCGCGGCGATGCAGGACTGCCCGTTGTTCTGGCAGCGGGCCGTGGTCGCGACCTCGGCGGCGGTGTCCAGGTCGGCCGAGGGCATCACCACGAACGGGTCGCTGCCGCCCAGCTCCAGCACCGTCTTCTTGATCTCCCGGCCGGCGATCTGGGCGATGGACCGGCCGGCCGGCTCGCTGCCGGTGAGCGTGGCGGCGCGGACGCGGGGGTCGCTGAGGATCCGGTCGACCGCGTCGGAGCCGACCAGCAGGGTGGTGAACGCGCCCTCGGGGAATCCGGCCCGGCGGAACAGGTCCTCCAGGTAGAGCGCGGTCTGCGGCACGTTCGAGGCGTGCTTGAGCAGGCCGGTGTTGCCCGCCATCAGGGCCGGGGCGGCGAACCGCATCACCTGCCACAGCGGGAAGTTCCACGGCATCACCGCGAGCACCGGGCCGATCGGCTGGTAGCGCACGTACGCCCGCTTCGCCTTGACCGCGGCGGCGTCGGCCGGCTCGTCCGCGAGCATCCGCGGCGCGTTCTGCGCATAGAAGCGGCAGGCGGTGGCGCACTTGGTGACCTCCGCCTTCGCGGCGGCGTACGTCTTGCCCATCTCGGTGGTCATCAGCCGGGCCGTCTCGTCGCGCTCGGCGTCGAGCAGGTCGGCGGCGGCGACGAGCCACCGGGCCCGCTGCGCGATCGTGGTGTCGCGCAACTGCCGGAAGGCGAGGTCGGCCCGCTCGATCGCGGCGTCGATCTGCTCGTCCGACATCGCCTCGTACGTCTTGAGCACCTGTCCGGTGGCGGGATTGGTGGTGGCGATGGGCATCTCGTACTCCTGTCACTCGAACAGCGAGTGCCGCACGCCCGGCTCCTCCCGGCGGCGCGCGGCGCGGCGGCGCTGGATCACGACCAGGTCGACCACCGCCACCACGGCGAGCAGCGCGCAGACGACACCCAGCCAGGCGATGTCTGCGGCGAACGCGAGCACCGCGAAGACGGTCATCACGACCAGACCGAACGTGGCGAGCGCGAGCCGCAGGTTCAGGGCGCTGTTCGCGTGGCCGACCGTGCCGCGGGCACGGCGGGGCTGTGATCGGGTCATTCCTGGGGCCTACCCCGGCACGGGCGGGGATAACCGGCCAGGGCGGGAACGCCGGTGATCCGGGACACCCGGCGGGCAGGCGCCGGATGCGCCCGGACAGCGGGTGCGTTACATCGGTGCGCCGGTACCGGCGGAGATCCCGCGGACGGTGGAGAGGATGGCATGACCACGACGCAGGCCGTACCCGTTACCGTCGCCGTGTCCCGGCGCGCCGATCCGGCGCGTACCGACGAGGTGGTGGCGTGGATGCGGGCCGGGACGGCGCTCGCGGAGAGCTTCCCGGGCTTCCTCGGCGCCGGTTTCGTCCGCAGCGCCCCCGGCTCGGGCGAGTGGCACGTGATGTACCGCTTCGCCGACGCGGACACGCTGCGCGACTGGGAGGACTCGCCGCAACGGCGTTGGTGGCTCAGCTCGGCGCAGGGCATCGTCGAGCACACCCGGGTGGAGCGCCGCACCGGCATCGAGGGCTGGTTCGGCCCGCCGGTGGACCACGTGGTCGAGACGTTCGGCGAGCCGGAACCGGCCGCGCCGCCGCGCTGGAAGCAGGCGGTCACGATCTGGCTGGCGTTCTTCCCGCTCAGCCTGGCCGCCACGCTGCTGACCACCCGGTTCCTCGCCGGCGTACCGCTGGCCGGCCGGACGCTGCTGATGACGCTCGTGCTCACCCCGCTGATGACCTACCTGGTGCTGCCCCGGATCACCCGGGCGCTGCACCGGTGGCTGCACGGCCGGCCTGCGCCGACACGACAGATGTGAACGACGGTGATCGATGCCCGATAGCCGACAGAACCGCCACCGGGGCCTCGCCGGGGCATAGGGTCGACGCGCCCGTTGCCGCCGCCGGACGGGGGACCGATGAGACGCTGGATCGCCGCGCTGGCCTGCCTGGCGGCGCTCGTCGCGCTGGCCTGTGACGGCTCCGGCGAGGCGTCACCCCGGCCGTCCGGCACACCCGCCCCCGGCGAGCCCCGGGTGCTGGTCGCGCTCGGCGACTCGGTCAGCACCGGCTACGGCTCCTGCCTGGTGCTGGTGAGCTGCGAACGCAACTCCTGGTCGACCGGGGACGGCCTGCGGGTGGATAGCCTCTACCGGCGGCTGCGCGCCGACGCGCCGGGGCTGCGGGCGTACAACCGGGCGGTGCCCGGGGCGCGCGCGGCCGCGCTGGCCGGCCAGGCCCGGTCGGCGGTACGCGACAAGGCCGACCTGGTCACCGTGCTGATCGGGGCGAACGACGCCTGCCGGGGCGACGTCGACGACATGACGCCGGTCGCCACCTTCCGCGACCAGGTCGACGCGGGGCTGGGCGTGCTGCGCGAGGGCCGGCCGAAGGCCCGGGTGCTGGTGGTCAGCATCCCGGACCTGTACCGGCTCTGGCAGATCGGGCACACCGAGCCCCGCGCCGTGCGGGCCTGGTCGCGGGGCGTCTGCCCGTCGCTGCTCGCAGGCGCCACGTCGACCGCACCCGCCGCGGTGGCCCGCCGGGCCCGCGTCAAGGACCGGATCGAGGCGTACGACGGGCAACTGCGCGCCGCCTGCCGGGCGTACGGGTCACGCTGCCGGTGGGACGGCGGCGCGGTGCACCGCCACCGCTTCGACCTGGACCAGGTCAACGCGCTCGACTGGTTCCACCCGAACGCGACCGGGCAGGGCCGGCTGGCCGAGGTGGCCTGGGACGCCTCCGGCTGGTCAGGGCTGGCGCGGGCCGGGTAGCTGCGGGGGACCGGCGGCGCGGTAGAGGGCACGCGTACGGTCGGCCAGTTCCTTGGTGGCCGACGAGTTGGCCCAGGTGCCGAGCACGATCGCGGCGCCCGGCACGACCTTGGCGAACATCCGCTTGGCGGCCCGCACCCCGGCCATCCGGGCCAGCCGGACCCCGAGCTGGAGCATCACCCGGCCCAGCGCCCGGTCACCGGCGGAGCCGAACAGGGCTCCGGCGCGCTCCCGGCCGGCGGCCACGCCCAGCGCGAGGCGGGCCGTCTCGGCGACCTTGTGCACCCGCTGGAGCACCAGCAGGTCGGTGGCCCGGTCCGGGTGCGCCGGGTCGACGCCGTAGGCGGCCGCGACGTGCAGCACCAGCCGGGCCTGGGTCCAGGCCAGCACGCCCACGTCGATCACCGCGCCGGGCAGCCCGGCCGCGCCGGACACCGCACCGGAGAGCCGGGCGTGGTTGACGAACTTGCGGACCGCCTGGTCGGCCAGGTGCTCCGGCGGGGCGTCCGGCCGCAGCGCCCGCTCCCGGGCGGCCCACTGGGCGGCCTCCGGGCCGAGCCGGCGCACCGCCTCCAGGGCCAGGTGCTCCGGCGCGTACTGCGGATCCTCCCGCATCCGGTCCCACAGCTTGGCCGGTGGCGCCTCGGGCACCTCCACCGGCGGGACGGGGGCGGCGGGGACGGCGTTGGGCTCCCCGTCGACGGGGGCGGGGTCGGTCACGAAGGGCTCCGGAGGCTCGTGCGGCGGGGTGACGCGGGTCAGCGCCGGCGCGACTGCAGCCGGGTCGCGATCTGCCGCAGCCGGGCCTGGTTCTCCGGCTTCGACATCTCACGCCGGCCGCGATCGACCAGTTGCTGGCCCCGCGGCGACCGCAGGAAGGCGGTGATCCGTTGCATCAGCGACATGAGAGTCCTCCCGTCCCGCGGTCCCCTTCATGTGTACCTGGGACCGGCAAGCCCCCTGATACCCGAATCGGCCCTTCCGCAACCACCCGTCCGGGTCAGCCCAGGATCTCGGCCACCACCTCGCCGGCGCGCCACTCGTGCTGGGCGTACGCGTCCGGGAACGCGGAGATCTGCACGGCCTGGGCGGCCACCGAGAGCGGCAGGCTCTGCCAGCCGGGGATCTCGGCCAGCGCGGACAGGAACGCCTTCGTCGCGTACTCGGGGTCCATGAGCTGCTCGACGGTGCCCCAGCCGCTGCTGGGGCGCTGCTGGAACAGCCCGACCGAGTCGTGGTCCCAGCCGATGGCCTGGTGCGGGTAGTTCTGCGACTCGGGCAGCACGCCGCTGGCGTAGTTGAGCAGGGTGCTCTCCTGCATGGCGGTGGCCACCGCGATGACCAGGGCGCGGCGCGGCATGCCCATCTCCCTGCCGGCCTGCACGATCTTCTTGGCGTTGTTCATCTGGGTGCGGTCCAGACCGGCGACCGGGACGATCTGCCGGACGGTCTTCTTCGGCTTGGGCTTGGTGGTCGCCTTGGGGCTCGCCGTCGCGGACGGGGTGGCGCTGGGGGTGGCGGGGGCGGTGCTCGGCCGGGTCATGGCCCGGGAGGCCGGGTCGACCTCCGCGCGCTCGGCGACCTCCGCCGAGGGCGCCGGGGCGGCGGCGCGGTCCGGGGCGCCGAAGCCGGCCTGGCTGACACCGACCAGGCCGAGGCAGCAGGCCGCGCCGGTGGCGACCGCCAGCTTCGTCCGGCCGGGCCGGGGGTTCATGGGTGCCCAGAAGCGGGTACGCCGGAAGAGTCCCTGGAGCTTCGCCGAACGGTTGGTGGAGGGGGTACCGTCCGAACGGTCAGCCGGGCGGCCGGAGCCGAACGGGTCGTCGAGGTTGCCGTCGTTACGCATCCGACGAGGCTAGGCAGGGCAAACCGGGATCACCCAGGCCGAAAGGGTGGCCCTCGCCACACTTTGGCCGCTCCGAAGCGGACGGTCCACCCCGGTGCGGGCCGGCGAACCACGGACCTCGGGAACCGGACCAATCACCCGGGCGACGGCGCGCGCGGCGGCGCGGGCAGAAACGCCGCAGACCTCCAGGTCCCGCCCGATGATCGACTAACTCGTCCGTTCGGACGATCCGGATATGGGTCGCCGGACCGGGGCGTAGCCGAATCGTGATCATCATCCGGGCATCGGACGTGGCCGTAACGGAATGGACCACCCACCCCGGTACGTTTGCCGAACCGGGGAGTCCGCACACTCGGCGCTCCCCCGCACGCGTCGACAGGGAGGACCCCACCGGTGCTCGATCCACACGAGCTCTACGAACTCACCGACGAGCTGCCCGAGCTCGGCCAGCCGGTGCTGATCCAGGCGCTCACCGGCTTCGTCGACGCCGGCAACGCCACCCGGCTGGCCCGGGAACAGCTGCTCACCTCGCTCGACGCCCAGGTCATCGCCCGCTTCGACGTGGACCAGGTCTTCGACTACCGCTCCCGCCGCCCGGTGATGACGTTCGTCGAGGACCACTGGGAGTCATACGACGCCCCGGCGCTGGAGCTGCACCTGCTGCGCGACGACGACGAGACCCCGTTCCTGCTGCTCACCGGCCCGGAGCCGGACCTGCAGTGGGAGCGTTTCGTGGCCGCCGTCGCCGGGCTCAGCGCCCGCCTCGACGTCCGCCTCACCGTCGGGCTCAACTCGATCCCGATGGCCGTGCCGCACACCCGGCCCAGCGGCGTCACCGCGCACGCCACCCGCAAGGACCTGATCGCCGGGCACGAGCCGTGGCTGCAGAAGGTGCAGGTGCCGGCCGGCGTCGGTCACCTGCTGGAGTACCGCCTCGGCGAGCAGGGGCGCGACGCCCTCGGCTTCGCCGCGCACGTGCCGCACTACGTGGCCCAGGCCGAGTACCCGGCCGCCGCCGAGGCGCTGCTGTCCGCCGTGTCCCGCAGCACCGGCCTGCTGCTGCCCGTCGAGGCGCTGCGGACCGCCGCCGAGGCGGTCCGGGTGGAGATCGACCGCCAGGTCACCCAGACCGAGGAGGCGGCGACGCTGGTCCAGGCGCTGGAGGAGCAGTACGACGCGTTCGCCCGCGGCCGGGGCGAGAAGAACCTGCTCGCCGGCGAGACCGGGCCGCTGCCCACCGCCGACGAACTCGGGGCCGAGCTGGAACGCTTCCTCGCCGAGCAGACCCGCCCCGGCGACACCCCGGAGCGCTGAGGCGGCGGGGCGGGCGGCGATGCGGCAGGCTGGGGACATGCGCCTGGCGACCTGGAACGTCAACTCGGTGAAGGCCCGCCTGCCCCGGCTGCTCGACTGGCTGGCCACCACGAAACCCGACGTCGTGTGCCTGCAGGAGACCAAGTGCCCCGACGGGGCGTTCCCGGTCGCCGAGGTGGGCGAGCTGGGCTACGAGGTGGCCAGCCACAGCGACGGGCGGTGGAACGGCGTCGCCGTGCTGTCCCGGGTCGGGCTGGCCGACGTGGCGGTCGGCTTCCCGGGCGAGCCCGGGTTCCCCGAGCCCGAGGCCCGCGCCATCTCGGCCACCTGCGACGGGCTGCGGGTCTGGTCGGTGTACGTGCCGAACGGCCGTGCGCCGGACGACCCGCACTACGCGTACAAGCTGGCCTGGTTCGCGGCGCTGCGCGACGCGCTGGAAGCCGAGGTCGCCGGCCCCCTGCCGGTGGCCGTCTGCGGCGACTTCAACGTGGCGCCCACCGACGCCGACGTCTGGGACCCGGCGCTGTTCGTCACCTCCACCCACGTCACCCCAGCCGAGCGGGCCGCCCTCGCCGCGCTGCGTGACCTGGGACTGGAGGACGTGGTGCCGACGCCGATGAAGGGGCCGCACCCGTTCACGTACTGGGACTACCGGGCCGGGATGTTCCACCAGAACAAGGGCATGCGGATCGACCTGGTGTACGCGAGCGCGTCGTTCGCCCGCACGGTCCGCTCCGCGTACGTGGACCGGGAGGCCCGCAAGGGCAAGGGCCCGTCCGACCACGCCCCGATCGTGGTCGACGCGGACCTGGCACCGGCCGTCGAGACGTTCTGAGCGCGACGCTGGTTAGGGTGGACACATGGCTGTCGTGAAGATCAACGCGATCGACGTCCCGTCCGGCGCCGGCGAGGAGCTGGAGAAGCGGTTCGCGGCCCGGGCCGGCGCGGTGGAGAACTCCCCCGGCTTCCTCGGTTTCGAGCTGCTGCGCCCGGTCGCCGGGGACACCCGCTACTTCGTGTACACGCGCTGGGAGAGCGAGGAGGCCTATCAGGCGTGGGCGCAGGGCCCGTCCCGGGCCGCGCACGCCGAGGGCGGCGAACCCCGCAAGCCCGTCGCCACCGGCGCCACCCTGCTGGAGTTCGAGGTGGTCCAGCAGGTCCCCGCCACCCCCTGACCCCGCCTTCCCTTGTCTTCTCGGTCGATCATGAAGTTGGCGGTACAGGTTGCCCGTTTCGTCACCGCCAACCTCATGATCAACGTGGTCAGGGCCGGGGCGCGCGCAGATCTTGGAAGATTTGCGCCCCCATAGGGGCCGTTTCCTACCAAGATCTTCCACGGTCCCGGCGCTCCGTGTCTCCGCTCGGCGATCATGAAGTTGGCGGGGACGAAGCGGGCAACCTGCGCCGCTAACCTCATGATCGACGTGGTCAGGGCGGGTCGGGTGGGCCGGGCGGGAGCGGTCAGCGAGCGAGGGACGCGAAGACGATCACGTTGTCCTGGTAGCCGGTACGGCCGCCGACCCACTCGCCGCCGCAGGTGATCAGGCGCAGCTCGGCCGGGCCCGAATCGCCGTAGACCCGGGCGGCGGGCAGGTTCGACTTGTCGAAGTACTCGACGCTGTCCACCTTGAAGGTCACCACGCTGCGGTCGGCGCGGGTCACCTGGATCCGGGCGCCCGGCTTGAGCGAGCGCAGCCGGTAGAAGACGGCCGGCCCGCTCTTGGTGTCGACGTGGCCCACGATGATCGCCCGGCCCGGGTCGCCGGGCACCGCTGCCCTGTCGTACCAGCCGGTCTGGTCGTGCTCGGTCAGCGGCGGTACGTCCACCGAGCCGTCCTTCGCCTGCCCGACCGGGGTCACCGGCGCGTTGACCTTGATGGCCGGAACGGCCAGGCGTACCGGCCGGCTCGCCGGCTTCCGGACCGGTGCGGCAGCACTCGCCGGGGCCGCCGCACCCGGCCCGTTCGACCGGCTCGACCCGGTGGACGCATCGGCGAAGTCGAACGGCCCGGCCGTGCGCCCGAGGCCGGCCCCGGTGGCGAACACGCCGACCAGCACCAGCACCACCGCCAGCGGCTTCGACCAGGAACCCCGGCCCCGGTCCCCCCTGCCCGGCGGCGCCGGTGGCGGCTCGACCGGCGGCGGCCCGGCGGGCCCCGGGCGCAGGGCCGGCGGGTCGGCCGAGGGCGGATACCACGGTCGCGACGCGGCGGGCGGCGGCATCCACGGCCGCGACCCGGAGACCGGCACGGCAGACGGTCCGGTCCCGGCGGTCGGACCCGTCCCGGCGGCAGACCCACTCCCCGAGCGCGGTCCGGTCCGGGGCGCGGCGGCCGGATCAGCCCCGGAGAACCGGGCGGTGCCGGTCGGTGGCGCGGCGGGCGGAGGCAGGGCGAGGAACGGCCGGCCGAAGCGCCGGGATCCGGCGGGCGGCGGAACGAAGTGCTCGGCCATGACCGGCCTCAGCGTCCGGCGGCGCCGCGGGCCTGCCGGCGGGACGCGGCCACGCCGAGCCCGGCGCCGACCACTGTCACCGCCAGCCCGACCGGCACCAGCAGGCCACCGAGCCCGGGCCCGGCGGTGCCGCCGAAACCGGTCGCCGGGCCGCGGCTGGGCAGGTGACTGGGCGGGTGGGTCGGCTGCCGGGTGGGCTGCCCCTGCTTGACCACCTGGAGCATGGTGGAGGCGGTCTCCCCGCCCGGGCATTCCAGCTTGACCCGGTAGTTGCCGGGCCGGGTGCGCTCGTGGACCATCGGCGAGGCGGTGAGCAGGCCGCGCTGCGGCTGGACCTGGATCCTGCCGAACGCGTCCGAGGTGACGATCGCCGGCACTGTGTTGTTCCGGCAGCTCGCCCGGATGCCGACGAGGTAGCCGGGCGAGACGGTGCCCGGGGTGACCTCCACGAAGATCACGTCGGCCGGGGGCTGTTCCGGCACCGGCTCGGCCTGGGCGGGCAGCGCGCCGGCCAGCGGGGCGGCGCACGCGGCGGCCGCGACCAGCAGCGCCTCACGTACCCTGAACGACCCCATGACCCCTCCCGGCGTACGGGATGAATCCTCTCACCCCTGGGCGCACATCACATCCGATCCGGGCTAGGCTCGGGTCGCTGTGACCCTCCCCGACATCGCCGCCGGCCGCATCCGCACCTTCCATCCGCGTCGCGGACGGATGAGCGAGCGGCAGCGCGACGCGCTCACCCGGCTCTGGCCCGCGTACGGCCTGGAGATCGCCGCCCTCGACGGGCCGTGCGATCCGACGGCTCTGTTCGGACGACGGGCGCCGCTGGTGCTGGAGATCGGCTCCGGCATGGGCGACGCCACCGCCGTGATGGCGGCGGCCGACCGGGACCGACACTATCTGGCGGTCGAGGTCCATACGCCGGGAATCGCCAACCTGCTCGACCTGGTGGAACGCCACGGTCTGGACAACGTCCGGGTGGCCGAGGGGGACGCGCTGGACCTGGTCCGGGCCATGCCGGAGGGCTGCCTGGACGCGGTGCACGTCTTCTTCCCCGACCCGTGGCCGAAGACGCGCCACCACAAGCGGCGGATCATCGCGCCGGCGCACGTGGCGCTGCTGCGCTCCCGGCTGGCGCCGGGCGGCACGCTGCACTGCGCGACGGACTGGGCCGAGTACGCCGAGTCGATGCGCGAGACGCTCACCGCCGACCCGGAGCTGGTCGACGTGTACGGCGGCTTCGCGCCCCGCCCGGCGCACCGGCCGGTGACGAAGTTCGAACGCCGCGCGCTGACCGCCGGCCGGGAGGTCTTCGACCTGATCCACCGGCGGCGCTGAACCCGTTGCGCTGAACCCGGTTGGCGCGGCCGGGTGTGATCCAGGCACGATGGGAGCCGCCATGACTCTCACCGCCGCGCTGCCGAAGACCGCCGACCCCGACACCCTCTACGACGCGTTCGCCTCCTGGGCGTCCGAGCGCGGCCTGGACCTCTATCCCCATCAGGAGGAGGCGGTCATCGAGATCGTCTCCGGCGCGAACGTGATCATGAATACGCCGACCGGCTCGGGCAAGAGCCTGGTCGCGATCGCGGCGCACTTCGCCGCGCTGGCCGACGACCGGACGACCTTCTACACCGCGCCGATCAAGGCGCTGGTCTCGGAGAAGTTCTTCGCGCTCTGCGAGGTCTTCGGCGCGGAGAACGTCGGCATGCTCACCGGCGACGCCAGCGTCAACGCGGACGCGCCGATCATCTGCTGCACCGCGGAGATCCTGGCCAACCTGGCGCTGCGCGAGGGCCGCCGCGCCGACGTCGGCCAGGTGATCATGGACGAGTTCCACTTCTACGCCGAGCCGGACCGCGGCTGGGCGTGGCAGGTGCCGCTGATCGAGCTGCCGCAGGCCCAGTTCGTGCTGATGTCGGCCACGCTCGGCGACACCACCCGCTTCGTCGACGACCTGACCCGGCGCACCGGGCGGCCGACCGCCGTCGTCCGCTCGGCCGAGCGGCCGGTCCCGCTCCTCTTCTCGTACGCGACCACGCCGCTGCACGAGACGCTCGAGGAACTGCTGGAGACCAAGCAGGCCCCGGTGTACGTCGTGCACTTCACCCAGGCCGCCGCGCTGGAACGCGCCCAGGCGCTGATGAGCGTGAACGTCTGCACCCGCGCCGAGAAGGACATGATCGCGAGTGCGATCGGCAACTTCCGGTTCACCTCCGGCTTCGGCACGACGCTGTCCCGGCTGGTCCGGCACGGCATCGGCGTGCACCACGCCGGCATGCTCCCGAAGTACCGCCGCCTGGTCGAGACGCTCGCCCAGGCCGGCCTGCTCAAGGTCATCTGCGGTACCGACACGCTCGGTGTCGGCATCAACGTGCCGATCCGTACCGTGCTGTTCACCGGCCTCTCGAAGTACGACGGGGTGCGGACGCGCCTGCTGAAGGCCCGCGAGTTCCACCAGATCGCCGGCCGGGCCGGGCGGGCCGGGTTCGACACGCTGGGCCGGGTCGTGGTGCAGGCCCCCGAGCACGTGATCGAGAACGAGAAGGCGCTCGCGAAGGCCGGCGACGACCCGCGCAAGCGCCGCAAGGTGGTGAAGAAGAAGCCGCCGGAGGGCTCGATAGGCTGGGGTGAGCCGACGTTCCAGCGCCTGGTCGAGGCCGAGCCGGAGCCGCTCACCTCCAGCTTCCAGGTCAGCCACTCGATGCTGCTCAACGTGATCGGCCGCCCCGGCGACGCGTTCGCCTCGATGCGGCACCTGCTCACCGACAACCACGAGGACCCGGCCGCGCAGCGACGGCACATCCGCCGGGCCATCGCCATCTACCGGGCGCTGCGCGCCGGCGGCGTGGTCGAGGAGCTGCCCGAGCCGGACGAGACCGGCCGCCGGGTACGCCTCACCGTCGACCTCCAGCTCGACTTCGCGCTCAACCAGCCGCTGTCGCCGCTCGCGCTGGCCACCGTCGAGCTGCTCGACCGGGAGTCCCCGTCGTACGCGCTCGACGTGCTCAGCGTGATCGAGTCGATCCTCGACGACCCGCGCCAGGTGCTGTCCGCGCAGCAGTTCAAGGCCCGCGGCGAGGCGGTCGCCGCGATGAAGGCCGAGGGCATCGAGTACGAGGCACGCCTCGAACTGCTCGACGAGGTGACCTGGCCCAAGCCGCTCGCCGAGCTGCTGGAGTCCGCGTACGAGATGTACCGGCAGGGCCACCCGTGGGTCGCCGACCACCAGCTCTCCCCCAAGTCCGTGGTGCGGGACATGTACGAGCGGGCCATGACGTTCCCCGAGTACGTCCAGTTCTACGGGCTGTCCCGGTCCGAGGGGCTGGTGCTGCGCTACCTCGCCGACGCGTACAAGACGCTGCGGCAGACCGTCCCCGAGGACGCCAAGACCGAGGAGCTGGTCGACCTCATCGAGTGGCTGGGCGAGCTGGTCCGCCAGGTCGACTCCAGCCTGATCGACGAGTGGGAGCGGCTGCGCAACCCGTCGGACGTGGCCGAGGTGGCCACCTCGCTGGACGACCGGCCGCCCGCGGTGACCCGCAACGCGCGGGCGTTCCGGGTGCTGGTGCGCAACGCGATGTTCCGCCGCGTCGAGCTGGCCGCGCTGCGCCGCTGGGACCTGCTCGGCGAGCTGGACGCGGGCGACGGCTGGAACGCCGACGCCTGGGCCGACGCGCTGGAGCCGTACTTCGAGACGTACGACTCCATCGGGGTGGGGCCTGATGCGCGCGGGCCGGCGCTGCTGATGATCGAGCAGGGCCGCGACAGGTGGACCGTCCGGCAGATCCTGGACGACCCGGACGGCGACCACGACTGGGGCATCAGCGCCGAGATCGACCTGGCCGCCTCGGACGAGATCGGCGCGGCTGCGGTCCGGATCACCGACGTCGGCCAGCTGTAGGACTACGCGAAAAAGGGCCGCCCGGGATGTCCGGGCGGCCCTTTTCGTGCCCTGGGCGATGTCAGACCCGTCGATTAGAATGTATGTACTAATCGAGCTGCTGACCTGGGAGGATGCTCGTGACTGCGCCCACCTCCGCGACCCCTGTCACCCCCTACGCCACCCTCCTCGGATTCACCCGGTACGTCGACCGCACCGGCCCCACGAAGGCCACCTTCGTCGGCGGTCTGCGCCGGCAGCGGGCCAGCCGGCACGGCTTCAACCCGCACGGCCAGTTCGTCAAGGCGCTCAAGGCCGACGTCGCCTTCCACACCGGCGGCACGCACCTGGCGCAGGTCGCCGACCTGGTCAAGCCGCGCTGGCGCCCGCTCTACGAGGCGCTCGTGCCGGGCGCGACCCGCTGGCTGCACTCGCTGGGCGAGCCGGCCGGCGTCGACCTGGCCCAGACCCGCGACGCCCTGGCCATGCTGGGTGACCTGCCCGTGAAGATCAACCCACAGTTCGGCGTCCGGTACGCCGACGGCCGGGCCGAGGCGATCCGGCTGCACTTCGACGAGGCGCCGCCGAGCGAGGAGGCCACGCTCGCGACGCTGCACCTGATGGCCCGGCACATGGACGCGGTGCTGCCGCACGCCGAGCCGGTCCTGGTCGACGTGCGGCGCGGCGAGGCGCACCGGATGCCCGCCGACGTCAAGCCCGAGCAGATCGAGCAGTGGCTGGCCGGTGAGGCAGCCGCGTTCCGGGCCATCTGGTCCACCGCCGCCTGACCGACCGCCGCGATCCCCGTCCGGCGAACCGGAGCACCGCCCGACCAACGTATCCGGCGGCGACCGCCGCACCGCCCACCTACCGAACGGCCGCCCCGCTACCCGGGGGCGGCCGTTCGTCGTCCCGGGCGGTGCGCCGCAGGGGGACTCCGCCCGGTGGACGAACAGCGGGCGGCATCGTCCGTGCCTGCTTTCTCCCTACGGGTTCAGGTTGGTGGCATATGCGGGCATCCGTCGGGAACACCCCCGCGTGGCCGCCCTCCCGGCACCCCCGCCGTTCGTCGTCAGTCGTCGTCGAGGAGCACCAGTGGTAACGAACGACTCGCCTGTCGTACCCCCGCTACGGACCGCCCGCGCCCCGCGCCCGGTACGCGGCCGGCTCATCCTGCTCGGGCCCGCGTTCGTGGCGGCGGTCGCCTACGTCGACCCCGGCAACTTCGCCACCAACTCCACCGCCGGCGCCCGGTACGGGTACCTGCTGGTCTGGGTGGTGGTGGCGGCGAACCTCGCAGCCATGCTGGTGCAGACGCTGACCGCGAAGCTCGGCCTGGCCACCGGGCGCAGCCTGCCCGAACTGTGCCGGGAGCACCTGCCCCGGCCGCTCAACCGGGTCATGTGGGCGCAGGCCGAGCTGGTCGCCATGGCCACCGACCTGGCCGAGGTGATCGGCGGGGCGGTCGCGCTGTACCTGCTGTTCGGCGTCCCGCTGCTGCCCGGCGGCCTGATCATCGGTGCCGCCTCGTTCGCCATCCTGGCGCTGCGCGCCAGGGGTTTCCGGTCGTTCGAGATCGCCATCGCGGTGCTGCTCGGCGTGATCGTGCTGGCGTTCGCGGTCAACCTGGTCAGTGCACAACCGGACGTGTCCGACGCCGCGGCCGGGCTGCTGCCCCGGATGCAGGGCACCGACAGCATGCTGCTCGCCGCCGGCATCCTGGGCGCGACGGTGATGCCGCACGTCATCTACGTGCACTCGGCGCTGACCCCGAACCGCCTGCCCGCCGAGGGCGAGACGCAGCGGCGGGTGATCGCCAAGGGCCTGCGGATCGACGTGCTGATCGCGCTGGGCATCGCCGGCGCGGTCAACCTGGCCATGCTGCTCGTGGCCGCGAGCAGCTTCCACGGCACCTCGATCCCCGGCACCGACACCCTGGAAGGCGTGCACGCCGGGCTCGCCACCACGCTCGGCACGGCCGCCGCGGTCGGGTTCGCGGTCGCCCTGCTCCTGTCCGGCCTCGCCTCCACGAGCGTCGGCACGTACGCCGGCGAGATCATCATGCAGGGCTTCCTGCGCCGCCGGATCCCGCTGCTGGTACGCCGGATGATCACGCTGCTGCCCGCGCTGGCGGTGCTCGCGATCGGCGTCGACCCGACCCGCGCGCTGGTGCTGTCCCAGGTGGTGCTGAGCTTCGGCATCCCGTTCGCGCTGATCCCGGTGGTGATGTTCACGCGCCGCCGGGACCTGATGGGCAGCCTGGTCAACCGCCGGGCCACCACCGCCGCGGCGGTGGCGATCACCGCGTTCGTGGTGGCGCTCAACGCGTTCCTGCTCTGGCAGTTGACGGCCTGAGACACACCCGCGCCCGTCCGGCCTGGTGCGGCTGGACGGGCGCGGGTGATCGGGGCTCAGGCGGCCAGGTACTTCTCCAGGTCGTCCAGGATCTTGTTGGCGGCGCCCACGCCGATGCCGGTCATCCAGATCTCGTCGGAGACCACGTGCGCCTTGCCGGCCTTGACCGCGGACAGGCCCTTCCACAACGTGCCGCCGGTGACCTTCGCCTGCTCGGCGGCGGCCTTCTCGCCGTACGCGGTCACGAACACCACGTCGCCGTCGGCCTCGGCGATGCGCTCCGGGCTGACCCGGTCCATCCGCTTGTCCTCCTTGCCGGCGAGCATCTGCCGCTCGGGGCGGCCCAGGCCGGTGTCGCCGACGACGATGCCGGAGAACGAGTCCGGCCCGTACAGGCGGATCTCGGTCGGCATGAAGCGCACGATGGAGACCTTGCGGGACGAGGCGTCGCCGAGCTTCGCGCCGAAGTCCTTCGCCCGCTTCTCGTACTCGGCCAGCAGGTCCTTCGCCTGCTGCTCCTTGCCCAGTGCCGCGCCGTCGAGGAGGAAGTTCTCCTTCCAGGTGATGCCCACCTTCTCGGTGAACACGGTCGGGGCGATCTTGGACAGCTCGTCGTAGAACTTCTCCTGGCGGAACTTGCTGCCCAGGATCAGGTCCGGGTTGAGCGCGTTGATCGCCTCCAGGTCCGGCTCGGTGAGCACGCCGACCTCGGTGATGCCGGCGAGCTTGTCCGCGCCGAAGTAGGTGGGCCAGCTCTTCGCCTCACCGGCGGTCGCCGCGCCGACCGGGGTGACGCCCAGCGACAGCGCGGTGTCGATCTTGTCGGTGTCGAGCACGACCACGCGCTTGGGCTCGGCGGGCACCTTCGTGGTGCCCATGGCGTGGGTGATCTCCCGGGTCTCCCCGGTGCCGGTGCCGGCGACGGGGTCGCTCTCCCCGCATGCGGTGAGACCGACGCCGAGAGCGAGGGCGGCGGTGAGTGCGACGGCGAGACGACGCATCAGGTTCCTTTCGGTGGTGCGGGTCGGCGCGCTCAGGCGTCGCCGACGGGGGCGCCGGACGGAGCCGGCGTGACGGCCGGAACGGCCGAGGTCTGGGTGTGGAGGGCCCGGGTGGGGGCGCCCTGGCTGAGGGCCGGCACCACGAGCGGGGCGCCGCTGACCGGGCAGGGCACGACCACGCAGTCCAGCCCGAACACGTCGCGGACCAGGTCCGCGGTGAGGATCTCGCGCGGCTCGCCGGCGGCCACCACCGCGCCGTCGCGCATGGCGATCAGGTGGCCGGCGTACCGGGCGGCCTGGTTGAGGTCGTGCAGCACGGCCACCACTGTGCGGCCCCGCTCGGCGCGCAGCCGGTGCAGCAGGTCCAGCACCTCCACCTGGTGGGCCAGGTCGAGGAACGTGGTCGGTTCGTCCAGCAGCAGCGCGTCGGTGTCCTGGGCCAGCGTCATGGCGATCCACACCCGCTGGCGCTGCCCGCCGGAGAGCGTGTCCACCGGGCGGTCGGCGAGCGCGCTGACGTCGGCAAGCCGCATGGCCTCCTCGACCGCCCGTCCGTCCTCGGCCGACCACTGCCGCCACCAGCGCTGGTAGGGCTGCCGGCCGCGCCCGACCAGGTCGGCCACGGTGATCCCCTCGGGCACCAGCGGGCTCTGCGGCAGGACGCCGAGCCGCCGGGCCACGTCCCGGGTCGGCAGGTCCCGGATCGCCGCGCCGTCCAGCAGCACCGCGCCGCGCCGGGGCGTGAGCAACCGGGCCATCGTGCGCAGCAGCGTCGACTTGCCACAGGCGTTCGGGCCGACGATCACGGTGAACGTGTCGGCCGGCAGGTCGAGGTCGAGTCCGTCCAGCACGGTCCGGCCCTCGTAGCCGACGACCAGGTCGCGGGTGGACAGCAGCGCGGTCACGACCGCCTCCCTCGGGTGCGCAGCAGCACGAAGATCAGGTACGGCCCGCCGATCGCCGCGGTGAGCACGCCGGCCGGCAGTTGGGTCGGCGCCAGCAGCCGGCGGGCGCCGAGGTCGGCGAGGACCAGCAGCAACGCGCCCAGCAGCGCGGCGCACAGCAGCGGCGGACGCTCGGCGCGGACCAGCCGCCGGGCCACCTGCGGGGCCACCAGCGCCACGAAGTCGACGGCGCCGACCTGGGCGGTGACCATCGCGGCGGCCAGCACACCGGTGCCGGCCAGCCCCATGCGCCGGGCCACCGGCCGCAGGCCGATCCCCCGCGCGGTGTCGTCGTCGAGCGCGCTGCTGCGCAGCGCCCACCCGGCCCAGAGCAGCACCGGCAGCAGCACGGCGAGCGTGCCGGCGATCCACGCCGCCTCGCTCCATCCCTTGCCGGCGAGCGTGCCGATCAGCCAGATCTGCGCGCGCAGCCCGTCGATCGGGTCGGCGGTGAGCATCACCACCTCGATCAGCGCCCGGAACGCGAACGCCACCGCCACACCGGCGAGCACGAACCGCTGGGCGGCCAGGCCGTGCCGGGCGCCGAGCGCGAACACCGCCACCGCCGCGGCCAGGCCGCCGAGCAGCGCCGCCGGCGCCACCAGCACCGCCGCCGCGCCGCTGGTCAGCGCGATCGTCGCGGCCAGCCCGGCGCCCTGGGTGACGCCGATGACGTCGGGGCTGGCCAGCGGGTTGCGGGCCACGCTCTGGATCAGCGTGCCGGCCACGCCGAAGGCCGCCCCGGCCACCGCCGCGAGGACCGCGCGAGGCAGTCGCAGGTCGCGCACCACGAGGTCGTACGGGGTGCCCGCGCCGGAGAGCGACCGCACCACGTCGACGGGGGCGACGTACGGCGTACCCAGCGACAGGCTGACCACCACCGCGACGCACAGCAGCACGAACAGCACCACCGCCACGACGACCGGCCGCCACCGGAACGGCACCACCACCGCCCCGGCCCGCAGCACTCCACGCCCCCGCGGCCGTCGCACCCCTCGCCGTTGATCTTGTACTTCGGGCCCCTCGGGTGCCCGGAATGCCCCTTCCGCCCGGGCAGCAAGTGCAAGATCGCGGGAGCCGGGGGTGGGGGTGGGGGTGGTCATGTCGTCACCGTCTTGGCTCGGTGGACCAGGAAGGCCAGGAGGGGCGCGCCGAGCAGGGCCGTGATGATACCGGCGGGGATCTCGCCGGGTGGGGCGACGAGGCGGCCGGCCACGTCGGCGGTGAGCAGCAGGGCGGGGCCGAGCAGCGCGGCGACCAGCAGCGTCCACCGCTGGTCCGCGCCGACGAGCGCCCGGGCCAGGTGCGGCACCGCCAGCCCGACGAAGGCGATCGGCCCGGCGGCGGCCACCGCCGCACCGGTGAGCAGCACGCCACCCGCCCCGGCGGCGAGCCGCACCAGCGCGACCCGGTGCCCGAGTCCCCGGGCCACGTCGTCGCCGAGGGCGAGCGCGTCCAGTCCGCGGGCGGCGAGCGCGGCCAGCACCACCCCGGCCACCACGAACGGCAGCACCTGCCCGGCCACGCCGACGCCCCGGCCGGTCAGTCCGCCGACCACCCAGAAGCGGTACTCCTCGAACGTGCGGGCGTCGATGCTGAGCAGCGCGTACACGATGGCGCCGAGACCCGCGTCGAGGGCCGCGCCGACGAGCGCGAGGGTGACCGGGCTGGCGCCCTCGCGGGTGCGGTTGGCGATGGCGAACACGAGCAGTCCGGCGAGCAGCGCGCCGGCGATGCCGAACCAGACGTACCCGGCGAGCGTGCCCACCCCGAACACCGCGATGGCCAGCACCACGCCGAACGACGCCCCGGCGCTGATGCCGAGGATGCGCGGCTCGGCCAGCGGGTTGCGGGTGACCGCCTGGAACAGCACCCCGGCCAGCGCCAGCGCCAGGCCGACGACGAGCCCGAGGGCGGTACGCGGCATCCGCAGTTCCCGGACCACAGTGGTGGCGTCGCCGCCGTCCGGCGACACCAGCGCGTGCCACACCTGGTCGACGGGGAGGTGCCGGCTGCCGAGCGCCAGGCTGGCCAGCAGCGCGAGCAGGAGCAGGAGCGCCGCCGCCACGGTGACCGCGACGCGGCGGACGGTGCCGCGGCGGACGGGAGCCCCGGCCCGCGCGGGCCGGACGGCGACGGTGGTCACGAGGGATCTTGCCTTCCGGTTAGGTACGCCTTACCTTAGCTGACCTGCTAAGGCGTACCTGAACGGGTTGCGCCTCCACCAGGGGGAGGCGCAAAGGTGGATGCCATGGACGGTGCGGAGCGCTACTCGATCGGTGACCTTGCTCGGCGGACCGGGCTGCCGGTGAAGACCATCCGGTTCTGGTCCGACCGCGGCATCGTGCCGCCCACCGACCGGGGACCGGCCGGTCAGCGCCGCTACAACGCGGCCGCGGTGGCCCGGCTCGACCTGGTACGGACATTGCGCGAGTTGGGTGTGGACCTGCCCACTGTGCGCCGGGTGGTGACCCGGGAGGTCACCCTGGCCGAGGTCGCCTCGGCGCACGCGGACGCGCTGACCGCGCAGATCCGGCTGCTGCGGACGCGCCGCGCGGTGCTCACGGTGATCGCCCGGCGCGGGGCCACCCCGTCCGAGGCCGACCTGCTGCACCGGCTGGCCGGCCTGGTCGCGCGGGAGCGACGGCGGCTGGCCGACGAGTTCCTCGACGCGGCGTTCGGCGGCCTGACCGATCCGGGGTTCGCGGGCATCCGCCGGTCGCTGACGCCGGAGCTGCCGGACGATCCGGACGACGCCCAGATCGAGGCGTGGGTGGAGCTGGCCGAGCTGGCTCTGGACCCGGGATTCCGGGCCGGGCTGCGCCGGCTGGCCGAGCAGCACGCGGCGGACCGGGCCGGCGTCGAAGGCGTGCGCCGGGACGTGGTCGCCGTGGTCCGGGAGGAGGTGGCTCCGGCGCTCGCCGACGGCGTCGAGCCCGCCTCGCCCGACGCGGATCCGATCCTGGCCCGGGCGGCGGCCCGGTACGCGCGGCTCTGCGGCCGGCCGGACGACGCCGGCCTGCGCCGGCGGATGCTGGACCGGTTGCGGACCGCGCGCGACCCTCGCCGCGAGCGGTACCTGGAGCTGCTCTCGCTGGTCAACGGCTGGCCACCGGCCGAGAGCCTGGCGCCGGTGCTGGACTGGTCGATCCGGGCACTACAGGCCCGGCAGCACCTAGCCTGAGGTCATGCGATTCGACAGGCACACGGTGGTGCTCCTGGTCCGGCCGGACGACGCGCCGGACCTGCCGCAGGACGCCCTCGACCGGATCCAGGACGCCCACCTGGCGCACCAGGCCGGGTTGGTGGAGCAGGGCGCGGTGCTCGCGGCGGGACCGTTCCTGGACGGCGACGACGGGCGCGTCCGCGGTTTCGTGGTGCTGTCGGTGGACCCGCAGATGGCCCGTGAGCTGTACGCCAACGACCCGGCCGTCCGCGCGGGCCGGCTCGTCGCGCAGATCAGCAGCTGGATGGTGCCGGAGGGGCAGGTCCGCTTCGAGCAGGTGCCGGTCCCCCGCTCGATGCTGGAGGCCGCGGCCGGCGACTGAGTGTCGGGGCTCGGCCGGGGCGCGGGTCAGTCCTCGGCGGCCTGCCGGACTCCCGGCACCACCGGGGTCGGCCACAGCGGGGCCCGCGGTCCGGCCGGCACCTCGACCTGCTGGTCCGACCAGACGTACGTCTCGGGCAGCAGGTCGGCGATCGGGACCGCGCGCAGCCCGTCGGGCGGGCCGACGATCACCTTGATCGACGGGAAGTAGTCGAGCAGCACCTGACGGCAGCGCCCGCACGGCGGCAGGACGCCCCGGCCCCGGTCCCCCACCGCCACGATGGCCTCCAGCTCACCGGCGCCCTGGGTCGCGGCGGCGCCGAGGGCCACCACCTCGGCGCACGGGCCGCCGGTGAAGTGGTAGACGTTCACCCCGCTGAACACCCGGCCGTCGGTGCTGCGTACGGCGGCGGCGACGGTGTGGTTGTCGCTGCGGCAGCGCAGCTTCGCGACGGCGGTGGCGGCCTGCACGAGCGCCCGGTCGGTGTCCCGCATGATCATCCCCGCCTCTCGTCGGACCCCGTCGGCGGCAACTCTAGTCGCGGCGGCCGGCGATCCCTGTCAGCCAGGCCGTTTGCGTTCCCGGTAGGCGCGCATCTTGGCCCGGGCGCCGCAGATGTCCATCGTGCACCAGCGGCTCCGCCCGCCGGGGCTGTGGTCGTAGTAGACCCACCGGCAGCCGTGCGCCGCGCACGCCTTCAGGCGCTGCCAGGTGCCGGCGGCGACCGCGTCGAGTACGGCCCGCCCGATCTCGGCCACGAGCGCGTCCGCGCCGGCCAGTCCCGGGGCGGGCGCCGGCCGCGCGCCCCCTGCCTCGTCGAACGCCACGGTCAGCGGGGCCCGGTCGAACAACCGGGCCAGCGTCTGCCGGGTCGGCGGCGACAGGTCGGCGCCGGTGTGCGCCTGGCAGGCGTCGCGCAGCCCTTCACGCAGGGCGCGTGCGGTCACCACGTCGTCGTCCGCACAGGTGATCGCGATGCCCCGGGCGGCGCAGAACGCGGCCAGGTCCTCGGCGGTGCGCAGGGTGTCCCGCCCGGCCTCGATGTCCCAGGTGTTGGCCAGGTCCTGGATCAGGGTGAGCGGCGCGGGGGCCGGAGCGCGGTCACCGGGCTGTCGCATGCGGCGAGCTTACCGGCATGGCATCCTCATCCGGTAACCGTTACTGGATGGAGGCTAGTGATGGTAACCAGGTCCTCTCTTCTCGCCCGCAACCGCGACTTCCGCTGGTACTGGTCCGGCCACACCATCTCCGTGCTGGGCGCCCAGGTCACCGTCGTCGCCCTGCCGCTCGTCGCCTCGGTGACGCTGGACGCCGGAGCGGCCGGCGTCGCCGCCGTGGCCACCGCCGGCCACCTGCCCAACCTGCTGCTTCCCCTGCTGGTCGGGCATTGGCTGGACCGGCGCCGCCGACGGCGGCTCATGGTCGCGGCCGACCTGGTCCGGGCGTCGGCGCTGGCCGTCGTGCCTGCCGCGTTCATCGCCGGGGCACTCTCGCTGCCGATGCTCGTGACGGTGGCGTTGGTCGTCGGGGCGGCCGGGGTGGTGTTCGACATCGGCGGGTTCGCCTACCTGCCGACCCTGGTCGACGAGACGGACCTGCCCTCAGCCAACCGGGCCGTCCAGGGCTCCAGCACGGCGGCGCAGGTCGCCGGTCCCGGCCTGGCCGGAGGGCTGGCCCAGATCGCCGGCCCGGCGCCGGCCCTCGCACTCGACGCGGCGAGCTATCTGGCCAGCGCGGTGGGTGTGGGCCGGGCCCGCCGACCGGAACCGGTTCCGCCCCGCGGTACGCGACGCGCCGGAATCCTCGACGGCCTGCGAGTGGTCGCCGTCAACCCCTGGCTCCGGGCCCTGACCGCACACGCCACCCTCTACAACGGCGCGGCGCAGATCCTCACCGTGAACCTGGTGATCTGGGTGGTCACCGATCGAGGTCTGAGCGCCGGGTGGTTCGGGCTCGCCCTGAGCGCGGCCGGCGTCGGCGCGTTCCTGGGGACCCTCGGCTCGCTGGCGGCGGCCCGCCGCCTCGGCTACGGCCGGACGTTCGTCAGCGCCCTGGCGCTGTCCACCGGCACCCCACTGCTGATCGCCACGCTCTCCGGGTCCACCGCGACCCTGGCGTTCGGTCTCGCGGCGGTGCAGTTCGTCAGCGGCGTCGGCCTCGGCGTGGCCAACGTCCTCTCGGTGACGCTTCGGCAGACCGTCATCCCGCGCGACGAACTGGCCCGCAGCAACGGTGGCTACCGCTTCCTGATCTACGGCGTCCTCCCGCTGGGCGCAGCGGGAGGCGGCTTCCTGGGGCAAGCGCTCGGCAGCCGGGCGGCGGTAGCAGCCGGCGCCGCCGGCCTCGCGCTGTCCACGGTGCCGATGCTCACCCGCCGGATCCGTACGCTGCGCCGCCCCGAGGATGCGCGTCCGGTCCCCGGCGCCCCACCCGCGCCCGTGGCGGCCGATGCCGGCGGCGCCCGGTAACCCGGGGGCGGTCCGCCGCGCGGCTGCCTATCCTTGGCGACGTCATGCAGAATCCAGCCGTACCCGCCGCCCCTGAGACCGCCCGCGACCTGCACCGCCGCCTCGCCCCCCTGATGTTCCGCGACCAGCGCCGGCTTCAGCGGCGGCTCGACGGCGTGCGCAAGCTGCGCGACCCGCAGCGGCGGGAGACGGCGCTGGCCGAGATCGCGGCCGAGGTGACCCGGGCCGAGGCGCGCCTGGAGTCGCGCCGCGCGGCCGTCCCGGCGATCACCTATCCGCCGCAGTTGCCGGTCAGTGAGCGCAAGGACGACATCGCCGCCGCGATCCGCGACCACCAGGTGGTGATCGTGGCCGGCGAGACCGGCTCCGGGAAGACCACCCAGCTCCCCAAGATCTGCCTGGAACTGGGGCGCGGCGTCACCGGCCTGATCGGGCACACCCAGCCCCGCCGGCTGGCGGCCCGCACCGTCGCCGACCGGATCGCCGACGAACTCGGCACCGAACTGGGCGACGTGGTCGGCTACAAGGTGCGCTTCACCGACCAGGTGGGCGACAACAGCCTGGTCAAGCTGATGACCGACGGCATCCTGCTGGCCGAGTTGCAGACCGACCGGATGCTGCGGCAGTACGACACGCTGATCATCGACGAGGCGCACGAGCGCAGCCTCAACATCGACTTCATCCTCGGGTACCTCAGGCAGCTCCTGCCCCGCCGGCCCGACCTCAAGGTGGTCATCACCTCGGCCACCATCGAGACCGACCGGTTCGCGAAGCACTTCGCCGACGCCGAGGGCAACCCGGCGCCGGTGGTCGAGGTGTCCGGGCGCACGTACCCGGTGGAGGTCCGCTACCGGCCGCTGGTCGAGGTCGCCGAGGCCGAGGAGGAGGACGAGGCCGACGAGGAGAACGTCCGGGACCAGATCCAGGCCATCGGCGACGCGGTCGAGGAACTGGCCGCCGAGGGGCCCGGCGACATCCTGGTGTTCCTCAGCGGGGAACGGGAGATCCGGGACACCGCCGACGCGCTGGGCAAGCTGGTGCAGTCCAAGCGATCGCTGCTCGGCACCGAGATCCTGCCGCTGTACGCCCGGCTCTCCACCGCCGAGCAGCACCGGGTCTTCGCCGCGCACTCCAACCGCCGGGTGGTGCTGGCCACGAACGTCGCGGAGACCTCGCTGACGGTGCCCGGCATCAAGTACGTGGTGGACCCGGGCACGGCCCGGATCTCCCGCTACTCCAGCCGGCTGAAGGTGCAGCGGCTGCCGATCGAGCCGGTCTCGCAGGCCAGCGCCAACCAGCGCAAGGGCCGCTGCGGGCGTACCTCCGACGGCATCTGCATCCGCCTCTACGACGAGCAGGACTTCGACTCCCGGCCCGAGTTCACCGACCCGGAGATCCTGCGGACCAACCTGGCCTCGGTCATCCTCCAGATGACAGCGATCGGGCTCGGCGACGTCGCGGCGTTCCCGTTCATCGATCCGCCGGACCGGCGCAACGTCACCGACGGCGTGAACCTGCTGCACGAGCTGGGCGCGCTCGACCCGGCCGAGACCGACCCGGCGAAGCGGCTCACCGCGCTGGGCCGGCGGCTGGCCCAGCTCCCGGTCGACCCCCGGCTGGCCCGGATGGTCCTCGAGGGCGAGCGCAACGGCTGCGCCACCGAGGTCGTGGTGATCGCCGCCGCGCTGTCCATCCAGGATCCGCGTGAACGCCCGGCCGACAAGCAGGCCCAGGCCGACCAGGCGCACGCCCGGTTCGCCGACAAGGAGTCCGACTTCGTCGCGTACCTGAACCTGTGGCGCTACCTGCGGGAGAAGCAGCGGGAACTGTCCTCCAGCGCGTTCCGCCGGATGTGCAAGGCCGAATACCTCAACTACCTTCGGGTACGCGAATGGCAGGACATCGTCAGCCAGTTGCGGCAGGTCCTGCGTACCTCGGACAAGGGTGAGGGCCGGCGCGGCGCCGGCGCCGACCTGCCCGAGGAGATCGACACCCCGAAGGTGCACCAGTCGCTGCTGCCCGGCCTGCTGTCGCACCTCGGCCTCAAGGACGCGCAGAAGCACGAATATCTGGGCGCGCGGGGCGCGAAGTTCGGGATCTTCCCCGGGTCGGCGCTGTTCAAGAAGCCGCCGCGCTGGGTGATGGCCGCCGAGTTGGTGGAGACGTCCCGGCTGTGGGGCCGGGTGGCCGGGCGGGTCGAGCCGGAGTGGGTCGAGCCGCTGGCCCAGCACCTGGTCAAGCGCAGCTACAGCGAGCCGCACTGGGAGAAGAAGCAGGCCGCGGTGATGGCCTACGAGAAGGTCACGCTGTACGGCATCCCGCTCGTCACCTCGCGGAAGGTGAACTTCGGGCGGATCGACCCAGTGCTGAGCCGGGAGCTGTTCATCAGGCACGCCCTGGTGGAGGGCGACTGGCAGACCCACCACCAGTTCTGGCGGGACAACCAGAAGCTGCTGACCGAGATCGAGGAGCTGGAGAACCGGGCCCGGCGCCGCGACATCCTGGTCGACGACGAGACCATCTTCGCCTTCTACGACCAGCGGATCCCCGCCGACGTGGTCTCCGGCCGGCACTTCGACTCGTGGTGGAAGAAGACCCGCCGGGAGCGGCCCGACCTGCTCACGTTCACCCGCGAACTGCTCGTCAACAACGGCCGGGGCGGGGTGGACGAGGAGGACTACCCGGACGAGTGGCGGGCCGACGGCGTGACGCTGCCGCTGACGTACACGTTCGACCCGACCGCGCCCACCGACGGCGTGACTGTGGACATCCCGCTGCCGCTGCTCAACCAGGTGCCGGCGGAGAGCTTCGACTGGCAGGTGCCGGGGCTGCGCGAGGAGCTGGTGATCGCGCTGATCCGGTCGCTGCCCAAGCCGGTACGGCGGAACTTCGTGCCGGTGCCCGACTACGCCCGCGCCGCGCTCGCCGCGATCACGCCGGGCGAGGAGCCGCTGCTCGCCGCGCTGACCCGGCAGTTGCGCCGGATGACCGGGGTGACCGTCCCGGCGGACGCGTGGGACCTGGGCCGGCTGCCGCCGCACCTGCGGGTCACGTTCCGGGTGCTCGGCGACGACGACAAACCGGTCGCCGAGGGCAAGGACCTGCCGGCGCTGCAACGCGAGCTGCGCCAGGAGGTACGCCAGGTCGTGGCCGCCGCCGCGCCCGACGTGGCCCGTACCGGGCTGACGGAGTGGTCGATCGGCACCCTGCCGCGCACCATCGAGCAGGTACGCGCCGGCTTCGCGGTGACCGCGTACCCGGCACTGGTGGACGAGGGCGCGACGGTCGGGGTGAAGGTGTTCGACTCCGCCGCCGAGCAGGAGGCGGCGCACTGGGCGGGCACCCGGCGGCTGCTGCGGCTGACGATGCCGTCCCCGGCGAAGTTCCTCCAGGGGCGGCTGAGCAACGAGGCGAAGCTGGCGCTGTCCCGCAATCCGCACGGCAGCGTGCCGGAGCTGATCGAGGACGCGGCCGGGGCGGCGATCGACAAGCTGATCGGCGACGCGGGCGGCCCCGCCTGGGACGCCGAGGGCTTCGCCGCGCTGCGCGACCGGGTCCGCGCCGACCTGGTGGACACGGTCGTCGAGGTGATGGAGCGGGTACGCCGGGTGCTCGCGTCCGCGTACGCGGTGGAGCAGCGGCTCGGCGCCACCCGCAACCTGGCCGTGGTGGCCGCGCTGGCCGACATCCGCAACCAGCTCACCGGCCTGGTGCACAGGGGCTTCGTCACCGAGACGGGGTACGCGCGGCTGCCCGACGTGCTGCGCTACCTGACCGCGATCGAGCGGCGGCTGGACCGGTTGCCGGGCAACCCGCAGCGCGACAAACAGCAGCAGGACCGCGTCGCCGTGGTGCAGAAGGAGTACCAGGACATGCTGGCCGCGCTGCCCCCGCCGAGGCGCGCGACCCCGGCGGCCCGCCAGATCCGCTGGATGATCGAGGAGCTGCGGGTGAACGTCTTCGCCCAGGCCCTCGGCACCCCCTACCCCGTCTCGGAGCAACGCATCTACCGAGCCATGGACGACGCCGAGTCCCGCTGACCCTGGCCCACTGCTCGTTGATCTTGCACTTCGTGCCCCCGCGCCGGGGCTTTCGCACCTTTCGCCGGGGCGGAAAGTGCAAGATCAACGGGGCGGGGGCACAGGGGCTACAAGGGCTCTACGCCTGGGGGGAGTTCGGCGGTGGCGGTGGCGTCGTGGACGTACTCCAGGAGGATGCGGCGCAGCTCGCGCCCGGCGTGGGTGGGCACCACGTCGCGGCGGCGGGCCACCGCGATGGTCCGGCGGACGCCGGGCGGCACGAGCCGGGTGACCCGGATGCCGGGTCGGCGGGCCACCACGATGCCGGGCACCAGCGCGACGCCGAGCCCGGCCTCGACGAAGCTGAGCACGGCGTCCATCTCCCCGCCGTCGACGGACAGGGTCGGCTCGAACCCGGCCGTCCGGCACGCCTGGAGCGTGGCGTCGCGCAGGTCGTAGCCCTCGCGGAACATGACGAGCGGCTGGTCGCGCAGGTCGGTGATGCGCAGCTCCCCGGCTTCCGAGGCACCGGGTAGCGGGTCCACCGAGGCGACCACCAGGCTCTCCCGCAGGATCGGGTCGGCGCGCAGGCCCGGGTCGGTGCCGGCCGACGGCATGATGATCAGGGCGAGGTCGAGGTCGCCGCGGAGCAGGTCGCGGACGAGGTCCTGCGAGCCGCCCTCCTCCACGCGCAGGTCGATCGTGGGGTGCGCGTCGCGGAACCGGCGCAGCACCGGCGGGGCGAGCGAGGTGGCGAGGCTGGGTGTGGCGCCGAGCCGGACCCGGCCCCGGCGCAGTCCCACCAGCTCCTGCACCTCGCGGGTGGCGGTCTCCACGTCGGCGAGGATCCGCTTGGCCAGCGGCAGCAGCACCTCACCTGCCGCGGTCAGTGTGATGTTGCCCCTTACCCGTTCGAACAGCGGGGCCCCCAGGTCGGTCTCCAGCGCGTGAATTTGCTTACTCAACGAGGGCTGGGTTATGCCGACAAGATCAGCCGCCTGGGTGAAATGTCGTACTTCGGCGACCGCCACGAAGTACCGAAGCTGATGGAGCTGCATCTACATAGCCTACGGCTATCAACGCTGCGATTTCGATGCATTGGACGCCTGATCGAAGTGCTCCTAGCGTCGACCGCGTGGTAATCACGAAAACTCGGTCGCCCATCCGCTCGAACGTCGGCCTCAAGGCCGTCATGGCGGTGACGGGCATCATCCTCGTGCTGTTCCTGATCGCGCACATGCTCGGCAACCTGAAGATCTTCACGGGCGAGACGTCGTTCGACCACTACGCGCACTGGCTGCGGGACATCGGCACGCCGCTGCTGCCGACGACGTGGTTCCTGTGGATCCAGCGCACCGTGCTCACCGTCGCCGTCCTCGGGCACATCGGCGCGGCCACCGTGCTCGCGATGCGCTCCCGGGCCGCCCGCCCGGTCCGGTACGCGCACCGTCGCAAGATCCACGTGAACTACGCGGCCCGCACGATGCGCTGGGGTGGTGTGATCATCCTGCTCTTCGTGATCTACCACATCCTCGACCTGACCACGGGTCACCTGAACCCGCAGGGCGACCCGTCGAACCCGTACGGCAACGTCGTCGCGGACTTCGCGCCGGAGCGCTGGTACGTCACGCTCTTCTACACCCTCGCGCTGGTGACCCTCGGCTTCCACCTGCGCCACGGCGCCTTCAGCGCGTTCCGCAGTCTCGGCCAGCAAACGCCGAAGGGCGAGCGGCGGGCCCGGATCGCCGCGCTCGTCTTCGCCGTCGCGCTCGTCGGCGGCTACCTGCTGGTTCCGTTCGCCGTGATCACCGGATTGGTGTCCTGACATGGATCTCTACACCGAGGGCGACCCGATCGCCGACACCCGGGCCCCGGACGGCCCGATCGAGACGCGGTGGGAGCGCCACCGCTTCGAGATGAAGCTGGTCAACCCGGCCAACCGCCGCAAGATGACGGTGATCGTGGTCGGCACCGGCCTGGCCGGCGGCTCCGCCGCCGCCACGCTCGCCGAGCAGGGCTACCAGGTGCGGTCCTACTGCTACCAGGACAGCCCGCGTCGGGCCCACTCGATCGCCGCGCAGGGCGGCATCAACGCCGCCAAGAACTACCGCAACGACGGCGACTCGGTGCACCGCCTCTTCTACGACACGGTCAAGGGCGGCGACTTCCGCTCCCGCGAGTCGAACGTGCACCGGCTGGCCGAAGTGTCGGTGAACATCATCGACCAGTGCGTGGCGCAGGGCGTGCCGTTCGCCCGCGAGTACGGCGGCCTGCTCGACACCCGCTCCTTCGGCGGCGCCCAGGTGCAGCGCACCTTCTACGCCCGGGGCCAGACGGGCCAGCAACTGCTGCTCGGCGCGTACCAGGCGCTGGAGCGGCAGATCGGCCTGGGCAACGTGGAGATGAACGCCCGCCACGAGATGCTCGAACTGGTGATCGTCGACGGTCGGGCGCGCGGCATCGTGGTCCGCGACATGGTCACCGGTGAGATCAGCACCGAGATGGCCGACGCGGTCGTGCTCGCCTCCGGCGGCTACGGCAACGTCTTCTACCTCTCCACGAACGCCAAGGGCTGCAACGTCACCGCCTCCTGGCGGGCGCACCGCAAGGGCGCGTACTTCGCGAACCCCTGCTACACGCAGATCCACCCGACCTGCATCCCGGTCTCCGGCGACCACCAGTCGAAGCTGACCCTGATGAGCGAGTCGCTGCGTAACGACGGCCGGGTGTGGGTGCCGAAGGCCAAGGGCGACCAGCGCAGCCCGCGGGACATCCCCGAGGACGAGCGGGACTACTACCTGGAGCGGATCTACCCGTCCTTCGGCAACCTGGTCCCCCGCGACATCGCGTCCCGCGCCGCGAAGAACGTGTGCGACGAGGGACGCGGCGTCGGTCCGACCGGCCTCGGCGTCTACCTGGACTTCGCCGACGCGATCAACCGGCTGGGCCGCAAGGCCATCGAGGCCAAGTACGGCAACCTCTTCGAGATGTACGAGCGGATCACCGGCGAGGACCCGTACGAGGTGCCGATGCGGATCTACCCCGCCGTGCACTACACGATGGGCGGCCTCTGGGTCGACTACGACCTGCAGTCGAGCATCCCCGGCCTGTTCGTGATCGGTGAGGCCAACTTCTCCGACCACGGCGCGAACCGGCTCGGCGCCTCGGCGCTGATGCAGGGCCTGGCCGACGGCTACTTCGTGCTGCCGAACACGCTCGCCAACTACCTGGCCTCCAGCTCGCTGGACAAGGTCGACGCCAGTCACCCCGAGGCGGTCGCGGCGCGGACCGAGGTCGAGGACCGGATCAAGCGGCTGCTGGCGATCAACGGCGACCGCACGGTGGACTCGTTCCACCGCGAGCTGGGCCAGATCATGTGGGAGCACTGCGGCATGGAGCGCTCCGAGGCCGGGCTGCGCAAGGCGATCGACGAGATCCGCGCGCTGCGCGAACAGTTCTGGCAGCGGGTGCGCGTGCCGGGTGACGGCGAGGGCCTCAACCAGTCGCTGGAGAAGGCCGGCCGGGTGGCCGACTTCTTCGAGCTGGCCGAGCTGATGTGCATCGACGCCCTGCACCGCGAGGAGTCCTGCGGCGGCCACTTCCGGGCCGAGCACCAGACGCCCGACGGCGAGGCGCAGCGCGACGACGACCGGTTCGCCTACGTGGCGGCCTGGGAGTTCACCGGCACCGGTGAACCCGTGCTGCACAAGGAAGACCTGACCTTCGAATACGTCCACCCCACGCAGCGGAGCTACAAGTGAACCTGACCCTGCGCATCTGGCGCCAGACCGGCCCCGAGGACAAGGGTCGGATGGTGACCTACCCGGTGCAGGACGTGTCCCCGGACATGTCCTTCCTGGAGATGCTCGACGTACTCAACGAGCGGCTCATCCTCGACGGCGAGGAGCCGGTGGCGTTCGACCACGACTGCCGCGAGGGCATCTGCGGCATGTGCAGCCTCATGATCAACGGTGAGGCGCACGGCCCGCAGCGCGGCACCACCGCATGCCAGCTGCACATGCGGCAGTTCTCCGACGGCGACACGATCGACATCGAGCCGTGGCGGGCCCGGGCCTTCCCGGTCGTCAAGGACCTGGTGGTCAACCGCAACGCGTTCGACCAGATCATCGCCGCCGGCGGCTACGTCACCGCGCCGACCGGCAGCGCCCCGGAGGCGCACTCGGTGCCGGTACCGAAGGCCGACGCGGACGCCGCGTTCGAGTCGGCCGCCTGCATCGGCTGCGGCGCCTGCGTGGCGGCCTGCCCGAACGGCTCCGGCATGCTGTTCACCGCCGCGAAGATCACCCAGCTCTCGCTGCTGCCGCAGGGCCAGCCGGAGCGCTACACCCGGGTGATCGGCATGGTGGACGCGCACGACGAGGCCGGCTTCGGCGGCTGCACCAACATCGGCGAGTGCGCGGCGGCCTGCCCGAAGGGCATCCCGCTGAACACCATCGGCCGCCTCAACCGGGACTACCTCAAGGCGACCGCCAAGCGCTCCGGTTCCTGACCGGACACCGCACCACAGACGCGACCGCCGCGTCCTGCATCCGGGACGCGGCGGTCGCGCTTGTCCAGGGGTACGCCCCGGCGATTGGTACGGTGAAGCGCCAACCGCGTCACCGTCTCTCCCGGGAGGGCATTCATGGCCCGGACCGCTCCCGTGCAGGCGTCCTCCCCCGAGGCGGTTCACGACGAACCGGCCGACCGGCCCGAGTCGCTGCTGGAACGCGCCTTCACCGAGGCGTTGCACAGTGCCGACGACAGCGACGAGGTGGCCACCCGGATCCTCGACGCTGCCTACGACCAGTTCTGCCGGATGGGCATCCGCCGCTCCACGATGGAGGACGTGGCCAAGCGGGCGGGAGTCTCCCGGATCACCGCGTACCGCCGGTTCGCCACCAAGGACCGGCTGGTCGAGCAGGTGGTCCGCCGCGAGTTCCGGCGCTACTTCGACCGGTTCCTGGTCGACATCCAGCAGGCGGCCACGGTCGGCGACCGGGTGGTGCTGGGCTTCGTCAGCGCGCTGGACGCGATCCGCCGCAACCCGCTGATCGGCGGGCTCATGAGCGTCGAACCGGACGTGCTCATCCCCTCGATGATCAGCGACGGCGGGCGGACGCTGGCGACCGTGCAGCGGTTCGTCGCCGGGCAGTTGCGCCGCGAGCAGCGCGCCGGCACCATCGCCGCCACAGTGGACGTGGAGGTGGCCGCCGAGCTGATGACCCGCCTGTCCTGTTCCTTCCTGCTCACCCCGAGCCACGTCGTCGACCTCGACGACGCCGACGCGCTGCGGGAGATGGCCCGGCGGTTCCTCGTACCCATGCTGGAGCCCGGCTCACAGACCGAGTGACCGGCCGATCACCTCCTTCATGATCTCGGTGGTGCCGCCGTAGATGGTCTGGACGCGGGCGTCCAGGTAGGCGCGGGCCACCGGGTACTCGCGCATGTAGCCGTAGCCGCCGTGCAGCTGGAGGCACCGGTCCACGACGCGCTGCTGCAACTCGGTGCACCACCACTTCGCCATCGCCGCCGTCTCCGCGGTGAGGTCCGGCGCGACCAGGCAGTTGTCGACGAAGACCCGGCCCAGACGCAGCTCGGTGGCGAGTTCGGCGAGCACGAACCGGTTGTGCTGGAAACTGCCGATGGGACGGCCGAACGCCTGGCGCTGCTTGCAGTAGTCGAGCGTCTGCGCGAACACCGTCTCGGCGCCGGCGAGCGCCGCGACGGCTATCGACAGCCGCTCCAGCGGCAGGTTGCGCATCAGGTAGGCGAAGCCCTCGCCCTCCGTGCCGAGCAGGTTGGCCGCCGGTACACGGACGTCGGAGAAGAACAGCTCGGCGGTGTCCTGCGCCTTCTGCCCGAGCTTGTCGAGGTTGCGGCCGCGCTCGAACCCCGGCATGCCGCGCTCGACCACGAGCAGGCTGATCCCCCGCCGCCCGGCGCCGGGATCGGTACGGGCGACCACGACGACCAGGTCGGCCAGGATGCCGTTGCTGATGAACGTCTTCTGCCCGTTGAGGACCCAGTCGTCGCCGTCGCGTACCGCTGTGGTGGTGATGCCCTGAAGGTCGCTGCCCGCGCCGGGCTCGGACATGGCGATGGCTGTGACGATCTCACCGGAGCAGAAGCCCGGCAGCCAGCGCTGCTTCTGCTCCTCGGTGGTCAGGTCGGTCAGGTACGGGCCGATGATGTCGTTGTGCAGGCCGAACGCGGGTCCGCTCGCACCGGCCCGGGCGAGTTCCTCGGTCAGGACGGCGTGGAAGCGCCGGTCGGTGACCCCGGCGCCGCCGTACCGTTCGTCGACGAAGAAGCCGAGCAGCCCGGCGGCGCCGGCGGCCCGCCACACGCCGCGATCGACGATGCCGTCGGCCTCCCAGCGCTCGTGGTGCGGGGTGATCTCCTTGTCGATGAAGGCGCGCACCAGCTCGGCGAACGCCAGGTGGTCGGCGGTGAAGATCGCGCGGTCCATGTGTGTCGGCTCCTCCCCTGCGCTACCGGGCCATGTCCGCGACGGCGGCGACGAGGCGCCGGGGGTCCTCGCCCAGCGGCGCGACGTTGAGGATCGTCACGCCGGCGTCGCGGTACTCCTGGACCCGGTCGCGCACGTAGCTCTCCGGTCCGATCAGGCTGGTGCGTTCCAGCAGTTCCGCCGGCACTGCGGCGGCGGCCTCGGCCTTGCGCCCGGCCAGGTAGAGGTCCTGGATGCGGTCGGCCTCGGCTTCGTAGCCGTAGCGGCACAGCAGGTCGTGGTAGAAGTTGCGGCCCTTGGCGCCCATCCCGCCCACGTACAGGGCGATCAGCGGCCGGGCGAGGTCGCGCAGCCCGGTCACGTCCGGGCCGATCGCCAGCGGCCCGCCGGCCACCACCTCCAGCGGCCCGAGGTCAGGGGACCGCTTCGCCCGGCCGGCTGCCAGCGCGGCACCCCAGACGTCGCCGGCGCGCCGCGGGTCGTAGAGGAACGGCAGCCACCCGTCGGCGATCTCGGCGGTCATCCGGACGTTCCGGTCACCGAGGCTCGCCACGTGGATCGGGATGCGGTCGCGGACCGGGTGGGTGAGGATCTTCAGCGGCTTGCCCAGCCCGGTGCCCTCGCCGGGCGGCAGCGGCAGCCGGTAGAGGCCGTCGTTCGTCAGCGTCTCGCGTCGCCACACCCGGCGGCAGATGTCGATCACCTCGCGGGTGCGGGCCAGCGGCCTGTCGTACGCGACGCCGTGCCAGCCCTCGATCACCTGCGGTCCGGACGCGCCGAGGCCGAGGATGGCCCGGCCACCGGACATCGCGTCCAGGCCCGCCGCGGTCTGCGCCAGCAGAGCCGGGGTACGCGAGAAGATCGGCAGGATCGCGGAGCCGATGTGCACGCGGCTCGTCCGGGCGGCGAGGTAACCCATCACGGTGGGCGCGTCGAAGCCGTACGCCTCGGACACCCAGACCACGTCCAGGCCGTCCTGTTCCCAGGCGGCCACGTCGTCGGCGCCGCCGCGGGGGTCGGCGGCGTACGCCAGTGTCGTCCCGATACGCATCAGTGCGCTGCTCCCTGCTTCCGGCCGACGACGCCGTCGTCCAGCCACCGCGGTAGGTGTGCGCCCAGTCCCCAGTCGGTGAGGACGGGCTCGGTGTCCGCGCCGGGCGCGGGCGGCGGGCCGCCGACCCGGCCGGGTGTCGCGGACAGGCGGGGCGCCACGGCCGGTTGCCGGACGCCGAAGTGCTCCTCGTACGTGCCGCGCGCGGCCAGGTGCGGGTGGCCCGGCGCCTCGGCGAGCGACAGCACCGGCGCGACGCAGGCGTCGGTGCCGTCGAACACCGCCGTCCACTCGGCGCGGGTGCGGCCGGCGAACACCTCGGCGAAGCGGGCGCGCAGCACCGGCCATCCGGCCACGTCGTGCTGTGCCGGCAGGTCCGCGTCGCCCAGCCCGAGCAGCCGCAGCAGTTCGGCGTAGAACTGCGGTTCCAGCGCGCCCACCGCCATGTGCCCGCCGTCGGCGGTGGCGTACACGTCGTAGAACGGCGCGCCGCCGTCGAGCAGGTTGCGGCCCCGCTCGGGTAGCCAGGTGCCCTGCGCGAGCATCCCGGCGAACGGGGTGGTGAGGTGCGCCGCGCCGTCCACGATGGCGGCGTCGACGACCTGGCCCCGGCCGGTGGCGGCGGCGACGTGCAGCGCGGCCAGGATGCCGACGACCAGGTAGAGCGAGCCGCCGCCGAAGTCGCCGACCAGGTTGAGCGGGATCTGCGGCGGCCCGCCGGCGCGGCCGATCGGGTGCAGCGCCCCCGCTACGGCGATGTAGCCGATGTCGTGGCCGGCGGCGCGGGCCAGCGGCCCGTCCTGTCCCCAGCCGGTCATCCGCCCGTACACCAGGCCGGGGTTGCGGGCCAGCGCGGCCTGCGGTCCGACGCCGAGCCGTTCGGCCACGCCGGGGCGCCAGCCCTCGATCAGGATCGCGGCCCGGCCGGCCAGCGCGAGGACCACCTCGGCGCCGTCGGGGTGCTTCAGGTCCACCACGATCGAGCGCTTGCCCCGGTTGAGCAGGTTCCGCGCGGGGTCACCGGCCGGGAGCGCGCCGGGTTCCGGCCGGTCGACCCGGACCACGTCGGCGCCGAGGTCGGCCAGCAGCATGGCGGCGAACGGGCCGGGTCCGATCCCGGCCAGTTCCACGACCCGGACGCCGTCCAGGGGCCCGCTCACGCGCCGGCCCGGGGGGCGAAGCGGGGTGCGCGGCCCTGGGCCCGGCTGAGCAGGGCCTCGCCGAAGTCGGGGCCGGCCAGGGACTCGACCATGAGCCGGATCGCGTCGGCGGCGGCCTCGGCGGCGCCGGTCTCCGAGCCCGACCACACCTGCCGCCGGATCACCGACATGGACGCCGGTGAGCAGTGCTGCGCCAGGGCCGCGGCATAGGCTTGTGCCTCGGCCAGCACCTCGTCGCGCGGGAGCACGCGTTGCACAAGTCCGATCCGGAACGCCTCGACCGCGTCGACCTTGCGGCCGGACAGCAGCAGGTCCAGCGCGGCGCCGACGCCGATCAGCCGGGGCAGCAGCCAGGCGCTGCCGTACTCGGCGACGAGGCCGAGCCGGCTGAACGAGGTGGACAGGCGCGCCTCCGCCGCCATGAAGCGCACGTCGGCGTAGAGCGCGTGGACCAGGCCGAGGCCGGCCGTGCCGCCGTTCATCGCGGCGACGATCGGTGTGCCGAGCGTCAGCGGCAGGTGCGGCGGGAAGCCGAACTCGCCGGCGAGCAGGTCGCGGTTGCGTTCGTCGAGCAGCGCGGCGAGCGCCTCCGGGTCCGCGCCGGCGCAGAACCAGTCACCGGAGCCGGTGACCACCACCGCCCGGACCTCCGGGTCGGCGTCCGCCGCCACCAGGGCCGCGTAGTAGTCGCGGAACATCTCCAGCGACATCGCGTTGCGCCGGTCGGGCCGGTCGAACCAGATGGTCCGCACGCCGTCGCTGGTGGCGGCCCGCAGTCCGGCGCCGGCCGGTTCGGACTCCGGCAGGGTCGAGCTCATCGGCGCTCCTGTTCTGACATTTGACATTTGATACCCTGAACTGGTGGCGGACCGCGGCAGGATCCAGAACGTCTCTCAGCCCCAGCTCTCCGAGACCGTGGCGAGCCTGCTGCGCGACCGGATCATGTCCGGCCAGCTGCGCCCCGGCGAACGCATCCGGCTCGAAGAGGTCGCCCAGGAGACCGGGCTGAGCATCACGCCGGTACGCGAGGCGCTGCTGATGCTGCGCGCGGAGGACATGGTCGAGCTGCAACCGCGTCGCGGGCACGTGGTGGCGCCGCTGTCGAGGCAGGACATCATCGACGTGTTCAGCCTCCAGGGCCACATCGCCGGTGAGCTGGCCGCCCGGGTCGCCGTCAGTATCACCCCGGAGCAGCTCGACGACCTGCGGCAGCAGCACGAGCGGCTGCGCCGCGCCGCCCAGGCCCGGCAGATCAGCCGGGTCGAGCAGCTCGAATACGAGTTCCACCGGCGGATCAACCGGCTCGCCGACGCGCGCAAGCTGTCCTGGCTGCTGCGCACCGTCACCCGCTACACGCCGTCGCGGTTCTACGCCGCCGACGCGGAGTGGCGGGCCGGCATGGTCGCCGATCACGAGGCGCTGCTCGACGCGCTCGCGGCGGGCGACCCGGAGGCGGTCCGGCCGGTCATGGCCCGGCACTTCACCGACGGCGCGGAGCGGCTGGTCAAGCACCTGGACGGCCTGGGCGTGTGGAACGAGTGAGTCACCGGCGGCCATGACGCCACGCGAACATCGCCAGCGAGCGCTTCATCGCGGCGGCGGACGGCTGAAGCGTCATCACCTCGATCAGCGGCCGGAACCGCTGCCACGTCACCGATCGCGCCCGGGCGAACTCGCGCAGGCCGTCCGCGCCGTGGACCCGCCCGAACCCCGAGTCGCCCACGCCACCGAAGGGCAGTGACGGCACGCCCGCGTACCCCAGCACCGAGTTGACCGACACCGCGCCGGCCCGCAGCCGCCCGGCGAGCGCCAGGCCACGACGGCGGTCACGGGTGAAGATCGAGCCGGAGAGCCCGTAGCTGGTCGCGTTCGTGCGGCGGACCGCCTCGTCCGCGTCGGCCACCGGGTTGACCACGAGCACCGGGCCGAACGTCTCCTCGGTGACGGCGGTGCTGTCCTCGGGCACGTCGGTCAGCACGACCGGCTCCACGAACGGGGGCCGCACCGAAGCCGCGTCACCGACCACCGCCCGGCCGCCCCGGTCGAGCGCGTCGGTGACGTGGCGCCGCACGACCTCGGGCTGGGTGGGCGTGGTCATCGGCCCGTATGGCGCGTCCGGCTCGGCACCCGGCCGCACCTGCCGCGCCAGCTCGGTGAGTGTGGCCAGGAACGGCTCGTAGACGGACCGTTCGACGTAGACGCGCTCGACGCCGGCACAGGTCTGCCCGGCGTTGCCCAGGCCGCCGAAGACCGCCGCGTGCGCGGCCGCGTCGAGGTCGGCGTCGGCGGTGACGATCAGTGCGTCCTTGCCGCCGCCCTCGATCACCACCGGTGTCAGGCTCTCGGCGCAGGCGGCCATGACGGCGCGCCCGGTCGCTGCCGAGCCGGTGAACGCGATCTTGTCGACCGAGGCGCGGCACAGCGCGGCGCCGGTCGTGCCGTCACCGGTGACCACCTGGAGGACCGGGTGGGCGGGAAGCATCTCGTGCCAGCGCTCGGCCAGCCACACCCCGACGCCCGGGGTGAACTCGCTGGGCTTGAACACCACCGCGTTGCCGGCGGCGAGCGCGTGCGACACCGCACCCATCGGCGTGTAGACGGGGTAGTTCCACGGCCCGATCACGCCGACCACGCCGTACGGCACGTACTCCACAGAGGCGGCCTGGTTGAACGCGAGCATGCCGGAGGAGACCGACCGCCGCCTGAGCACCCGTGCGGCGTGCCGGGCCGCCCAGTCCAGGTGCTCAACGGCGAGCATCACCTCGAGCTGGGCCCCGGCGAGACTCTTGCCGGTCTCGCTCCGGACGATCCCGGCCAGCTCCTCGATGCCGCCCGCGACCGCCGCCTTGTACGCCAGCAGGTGCCGGCGACGCTGCCTGGCGTCCAGACCGGCCCACCAGCCGGCCGCCTCGCGGGCCCGCGTCACGGCGGCGCGTACGGCGGTGTCGTCGGCGATGTCGTAGTCGGCGCGGTGCTCACCTGTCACCGGGTCGACGACGCGCAGCCGGCGGGGGTGCTCCACGAGGGACGTCATCGGCAGCCTCCTGACATTTGATATTCGATAGTCTAGCCTTGCTGTCAATCCCTCACGATGCGCTGGAGGTACCGCGGTGGAGTGGAGCGACGAGCAACTGTCACTTGTCGAGGCGGTGCGGGACTTCTGCCGCCGCGAGGTCGGCACCCGCGAGCAACGGCACCGTCTCACCGACGGCGGGCGGGAACCGCACAGCCCGGAGCTGTACCGGAAGATGGCCGACCTCGGCTGGCTGGGCCTGTCGCTGCCGGAGGAGTTCGACGGCGGCGGCGCCGGCATGACCGAGCTGTGCCTGTTCCTGGAGGAGACCAGCCGGGCGATGGCGCCCATCGGCGGTTTCACCACCTCGATCATCGTCGCCGCCACCTACCAGCGGTTCGGCACGCCGGAGCAGAAGAAGCTGATCCTCAGCGGCGTGGCCCGCGGCGTGGTCGAGGCGGTCGCGATGTCCGAGCCGGAGGCCGGCTCCGACGTGGCGAACCTGAGCTGCCGGGCCGAGCGGCGCGGCGACGGGTGGGTGGTCAACGGGCAGAAGACCTGGTGCTCCAACGCCCACCTGGCCGAGCACATCCTGCTCGTCGCGCGCACCTCGGGCCGGGCCGGCGACCACCAGGGCCTGACCATGTTCCTGGTCCCGGCCGGCGCGCCCGGCCTGACCGTCTCCGGCATCGACACCATGGGCGGCCGCGAGGTGAACGACCTCTACTTCACCGACTGCGTGCTGCCCGCCGACGCGGTGGTCGGCCGGGTCGACCACGGCTGGCGGCAGCTGATGGCCGGGCTCAACATGGAGCGGCTGATCCTCGCCAGCGTGGTGCTCGGCATCGCCCGGCGCGCGTTCGACGACGTGGTGGCGTACGTGAAGGACCGCCGCCAGTTCCGCCGGCCGATCGGGTCGTTCCAGGTGATTCGGCACCGCCTGGCCGACCTGGCCACCGAGATCGAGTGCGCCCGGCTGCTCGTCTACGACACCGCCGCGCAAGTGGACAAGGCGCCGGACACGGTGCTGCCCCGGGAGAGTTCGATGGCGAAGCTCAAGGCCACCGAGACGGCCCGGCGCGTCGCGCTGGACGCGATGCAGATGATGGGCGGCTACGGCTACACCACCGAGTTCGACATGGAGCGCCTGGTCCGCTCGGCGATCGTGTCCACCGTCTACGGCGGCGCCAGCGAGATCCAGCGCGAGATCATCGCCAAGACGTACGGGCTGTCCGAACAGATGTCCTGACACGAATTGGCCCGGCCGGTGAGGGGCATACCCACCGGCCGGGCCGCGTCGTCGCCTACTCGAACCGCTCGCCCCGCTCGGCCACGGCCACCAGCAGTGGGGGCGGGTCGAACCGCTCGCCGTAGCGCTCGGCCAGCACCCGGGCGCGGGCCACGAAGCCCGGCAACCCGCCGGCGTACTGGTTGACGTACTGCAGCACGCCGCCGGTCCAGCTCGGATATCCGATGCCCAGGATCGAGCCGACGTTGGCGTCGGCCACCGAGGTCAGCACGCCCTCGTCCAGACACCGCACCGACTCGATCGCCTCGATGAAGAGCATCCGCTCCTTGAGGTCCTCGAACGGCGTGTCCAGGTTCGTGCCGCCGAACTGCTCCCGCAGCCCTGGCCAGAGCCCGGCCCGCTTCCCGTCGCGGTAGTCGTAGAAGCCGGCGCCGCCGGAGCGTCCGGTACGGCCGCACTCGTCGATCATCCGGTCGATCACCGCGTCGGCGGCGTGCGGCTGCCAGGTGCCCCCGGCGGCCACAGTCGCCGCGGCTGTCTCCAGGCGGATCTTCCGGGGCAGGGTCAGGGTCAGCTCGTCCATCAGCGCGAGGACCGGCGCGGGATACCCGGCCTGGCTGCTGGCCTGCTCGATGGTCGCCGCCGGGATGCCCTCGGCCAGCATCGCCACGCCCTCGTTGGTGAACGTGCCGATGACCCGGCTGGTGAAGAAGCCCCGGCTGTCGTTGACGACGATCGGCGTCTTGCGCAGCTGACGGACGACGCCCAGCGCCCGGCCCAGCGTGGCCTCGTCGGTCCGCTCCCCGCGGATCACCTCGACCAGCGGCATCTTGTCCACCGGGGAGAAGAAGTGCAGCCCGACGAACTCCTCCGGCCGGCTGACGCCCTCGGCGAGCAGGGTGATGGGCAGTGTGGAGGTGTTGGAGGCGATGAGCGCGTCCGGCGCGACCTGCTCGATCTCGGCGTACACCTTGTGCTTGAGCGCCGGGTCCTCGAAGACCGCCTCGATGGCGAGGTCGACGCCGGCCAGGTCGGCGAGGTCGCCGGTGGCGTGGATGCGGCCCAGGATCTCGTCCCGCTTCTCCGGCGTGGACCGGCCTCGGGCGACCGCCTTGTCGAGCAGGCCCGCCGAGTACGCCTTGCCGCGCGCCGCACCCTCGGCGGTGACGTCCTTGAGCACCACCCGCATGCCGGCGCGGGCGCAGACGTACGCGATGGCGGCGCCCATCATGCCCGCGCCGACGACGGCGACGCTGCGCACCGGCTCGTGGTCGCCGCCGGCGGTACGGGACCGGGCGGTCTGGAGGTCGAAGAAGAGCGCCTTGATCATGTTCTTGGCGACCTGGCCGGTGGCCAGTTCGGTGAAGTACCGCCCCTCGATGGTGAACGCGGTGTCCAGGTCCACCTGGGCGCCCTCGACGGCGGCGGCGAGGATGTTGCGCGGCGCCGGGTACGGCGCGCCCTTGAGCTGCTTGCGCAGCAGCGCGGGCATGGCCGGCAACTGCATCGCGAGTCCCGGGCCGGACGGGGTGCCGCCGGGCATCCGGTAGCCCTTGCGGTCGTACGGCTGGGTCGCGGCCGGGTTCGCGGCGATCCACTCCCGGGCGGCGGCCATCAGGGCGTCCCGGTCGGCGGCGAGTTCGTCGACCAGCCCGTGCGCGAGCGCGTCCTGCGGCCGGCGGCGCTGGCCGCCCAGCAGCCAGTCGGTCAGCGCGGCGGTGACGCCGAGCAGCCGGACGGTACGCACCACGCCGCCGCAGCCGGGCAGCAGGCCGAGCGTGACCTCGGGAAAGCCGATCTCGATGGCCGGGTCGTCGAGCACGATGCGGTGGTGGCAGCCCAGGGCGAGCTCCAGTCCCCCGCCGAGCGCGGATCCGTTGACGGCGGCGACGACCGGGCGGCCGAGCGTCTCCAGCCGGCGTACGGCCTGCTTGAGCGCGGCCGCGTCGGCCGCCGACGCCTCGGCGTCGGCGGGCGTGAGCCGCACCAGGGTCTCCAGGTCACCGCCGGCGAAGAACGTCTTCTTGGCCGAGGTGACGATCACGCCGGTGATCCGGTCGCGCTCGGCCTCGAGCCGGTCCACCGTGGCGGTCAGGCTCTCGCCGAACTCCGCGTTCATCACGTTCGCCGAGCGGCCGGGGTGGTCCAGGGTGAGCAGCACGATGCCGTCGTCGCCGTGCTCCCACCGGATGGTGTTTGCCATTCGTGCTCCTCAGATTCGTTCGATCACGGTCGCGATGCCCATGCCGCCACCCGCGCAGAGCGTGGCCAGGCCGTAGCGGCCGCCGCGTCGTTCCAGTTCATCGACGAGCGTGCCGAGGATCATGGCGCCGGTCGCGCCGAGTGGGTGGCCCATCGCGATCGCCCCGCCGTTGGCGTTGACGATGTCCGGGTTCAGGCCGAGGTCGGCGACGAACCGCAGGACCACCGCGGCGAACGCCTCGTTGATCTCGACCAGGTCGAGGTCGTCGACGCCGAGACCGGCCTTCGCCAGCGCCTTGCGGGCGGCCGGCGCCGGGCCGGTGAGCATGATGGTGGGGTCGGCGCCGCTGAGCGCGGTGGCCACGACGCGGGCGCGCGGGGTCAGACCGGCGGCCGCGCCGGCGGCCGCGCTGCCGATCGCGACGAGTGCGGCGCCGTCGACGATGCCGGAGGAGTTGCCCGCCGTGTGGACGTGCTCGATGCGCTCGACCCAGTGGTACTTCTGCAACGCGACCGCGTCGAAGCCGGCCTTCTCGCCGATCTCGGCGAACGAGGGGCGCAGCGCGCCGAGGCTCTCCGCCGTCGAGTCGGCCCGGATGTGCTCGTCCCGGTCCAGCACGGTCAGCCCGTTGCGGTCGCGGACCGGGACCACGGACCGGGTGAAGTAGCCGTTGGCCCATGCCTTCGCGGCCCGCGCCTGCGACTGGAGCGCATACGCGTCGACCGTCTCCCGGTCGAAGCCGGCGATGGTGGCGATGAGGTCGGCGCTGATGCCCTGCGGCACGAAGCCGGTGGTGTAGTTGGTCTCCGGGTCCAGCGCCCACGCCCCGCCGTCGGAGCCCATCGGCACCCGGGACATCGACTCGACACCACCGGCGAGGACGAGATCCTCCCAGCCGGAGCGCACCTTCTGCGCGGCGATGTTCACCGCCTCCAGGCCGGAGGCGCAGAAGCGGTTGAGCTGGACGCCGGCCACCGTGTCGGGCAGGCCGGCGGCGACGGCGGCGGTCCGGGCGATGTCGGCGCCCTGGTCGCCGAGCGGGGACACCACCCCGAGCACGATGTCGTCGATCAGCGCCGGATCGAGGCCGGGCATCCGCCGCAGGGTCTCCTCGATCAGGCCGGTGATCAGCGAAACCGGCTTCACCCCGTACAGCGATCCGGTCGGCTTGCCCCGCCCGCGCGGCGTGCGCAACGCGTCGTAGATGAACGCATCGGTCGTCATGCCAAGCTCCTCATCGCTCACCCGCATGCGAATTTCGCCTAACTTTTCTTGAGCCTGCCGCCGCTTGTCAAGAAGCGTCAGGCGCTGTCCGGCTCCGAACCTGGGCGACGAGAACCGCCGAGGGGTCTCACCTGGGGCACGCGAGGGAGCGCTAACGTGTACGGGTGCGACGAGCAGCAGGCGACACCGCCCCGGCCCCGGTCAGACGACCGAAGGACCGCAAGGCCCGGATCGCGCTCGCCGGCGCCGAGTTGTTCTGCGAGCGGGGCTACCACGGCGTCTCGGTGGACGAGATCGCCGCCGCCGTCGGCATCAGCGGGCCGGCCGTCTACCGGCACTTCCCGAACAAGTACGCGATCCTCGTGCACGCCACCCGGGAGGTCGTCGGCGCCCTGCTCGCCGCGACCGAGCAGCCGGCGGCGAGCAGCGCGGACGGGCTGCTCGACGAACTGCTGCGCGCGCTCGCCGAGGTCGCGGTGAGCAGGCGGCGGGTGGCCGGGCTGTACCAGTGGGAGGGCCGCTACCTGACGCCCGAGCACCGGCAGGAGTTCGCCGTCTCGATGGCCACGCTGGTCGGCCGCGTCGCCGCGCCGCTGCGCGAGCTGCGTCCCGAGCTGACCGCAGCGCAGGCCGACCTGCTGGTGAACGCGGCGCTGAGCGCGTTCGGCAGCGTGACCACGTACCGGACCGCCGGCGCCGACACCGAGCATCTGCTCACCCGTGTCGCCTGGACGCTGCTGCGGACCGACGCGCCCACGGTGCCGCCCCGGCGCGATCCCGCGCCGCGGGACACGCCCGCCACCGGGCCGGTGCGCCCGGTCTCGCGGCGCGAACTGCTGCTCGTCGAGGCGATGCGGCTGTTCCACAGGCACGGCTACCACGCCGTCGCGGTGGAGGACATCGGCCGCGCCGCGGGCATGCAGGCCTCCAGTGTGTACCGCTACTTCCCGGGCAAGGCCGACCTGCTCGCGGCCGCCTACTACCGGGCCACCGACCGGCTGACCGGGGCCACCACCGCGGCGATCGCCGAGGCGAGCGACCCGGCCGACGCGCTGCACCGGGTGGTGCGCGCGTACGTCGACTTCGCCTTCGGTCAGAGCGATCTGATCGCGGTGTACCTGGCGGAGAACAACAACCTGCCGGACCGGGACCGCCACCAGTTGCGCGGCGCGCAGCGGCTGCACGTCGAGGAGTGGGTGGGCCTGGTCCGGGCGGTACGACCGGACCTGCCGGCCGCCGACGCCCGTGTGCTCGTGCACGCCGCGCTGAACGTGGTCACCGACGTCGGGCGGCTCGGCCGCTTCGACCGCAGCGAGGGCTACGACGACCAGACCGCCCGGCTCGCGCTCGCCGTCCTGCACGCCTGACCGGCGTCACCGCGAGCGCGCGGGCGGCGTGAGGCGCTGTGGTTGACTGACACTCATGGTCCCGTGCCCGTCCGCGTCCGCCCGGGCGATCCGGTGACCACCGGGCCGGCCGCGGCCACCCGGCCCCGCAACCGCAGGCAGGTCATCGTCGAGTCGGCCGGGCAGGTGTTCAGCGAGCGCGGCTACCACGGCGCGTCGATGGAGGAGATCGCCGCGGCGGTCGGGATCAGCGCGCCGGCGCTGTACCGGCACTTCCCGAACAAGTACGCGTTGTTCGCCGAGTGCGCCAACGTGATGGTGGACAACCTGGTCGGGGCCGTCGACGCGTGGCCGCCGGACGCGGCGCTGGCCGACGTGCTGCTGGCCCTCACCCGGGTCACCGTCGCGCACCGCGCCTCCGGCGGCCTCTACCGGTGGGAGGCCCGCTACCTCGGCCGTCCGGACCGCCACCTGCTCCGCGCGAAGTTCGGCCACGTCGTGGGCCGGGTGACCGAGATGGTACGGCGGGAGTACCCGCTGCCCGACGAGCGGCTGCGGGCGGTGGCCGCGCTCGGGGTGATCGGCTCGGTGACCATGCACCGCACCTCGATCGCCCAGCGCCGGATCGAGGATCTGGTGCTGCGGTCCGCGATGCGGGTCGTCGCCACCGATCCGACCACCGCCGCCGGGACGGCGCGGCTGGTCGAGCTGCCCGCCCAGCCGGTGCCCCGGACCCGGCGCGCGGAGATCCTGGCCGCGGCCGTACCGCTGTTCGCCCGGGACGGCTTCGCCACCGTCACCAACGCGCAGATCGCCCAGGCGGTGGGGCTCGCACCGTCCGCGATCTACCGCCACTACCCCGGCAAGGTGGACATCCTCGTGGCCGCCTGCCTCCAGGCGGCGGAACTGCTCGCGCAGGCGGTGGACCGCAGCCTCCAGCGGGCGGCCGACCCCCGGCAGGCGGTGGTCGCGCTGGCGGCGGCGTACGTGGCCTACTGCTTCGAGCACAACACCCTCAACAGCGTCGCCGAGGCGGAGGTGGCCGGCCTGCCGGACGACGTACGGCGCCCGCTCATCCTCGCCCAGCGGGAGCACATCGCGGTCTGGGAGCAGCAGTTGCGGGCGGTCCGGCCGGACCTGGACCGGCGGCAGGCCCGGCTGCTCGTGCACGCCGGGTTCGGCGTGGCGGTGGAGGCCGGGCGCGCCCTGCGCTGGCAGGACTCGCCCGGCCACCGGGACGCGGTCACCGCGCTGGTCACCGGTGCCCTGACGCTCTGAACCGGCACGGACTCAGGTGCCCGGCCGGTTCATGACCGGGATCGTGATCGGGGTGTGCGACGCGGACGAGCCGTTGTTGAGGAACAGCATCGCCAGCCCGCGGATGAACCTGTCGAACAGGCCGAACGTCTCCGGCATGAGCGGCGAGAGCCCTTCGCGGAACATCACGTACGTGGGCCATCCGGCCTCGATCACGCCCCGGGAGATGTAGTCGCGCGGCAGCCGCAGCCAGTCGCCGATGCGGTCGGTGAGCACGTAGCGGGCGAACTCCCGCTGGAATCCCCGGGTGACGCCCAGGTCCACCGAGGACGTCAGGTTCAGCAGGATGTCGGCCAGGTCGATGCCCTCGGGTGTCGGCGCGAGGAGCGGGGACAGCGCGTACCGGGACTGCTCCTCGGCGGCGGCCCAGCTGTTCGGGATGAACTCGTCGCGGACCCCGAGCAGGTGCAGCGCGACCTGCCACATGTGCAGGTAGGCCTCCTCCTCCGCGGCCGACATCCGCAGTCCCCAGCGACGCCAGTCGAGCAGCTTGCGGTGCACGTACGTGCCGAGGCTGTGGAAGGTGATGAGGATGTCGCCGTTGCTGATCGGGATCGGGTGGTCGGTGACGCCGCGCCACGGCGCGGACTGCGGCAGCAGGTGCCGTACGGCCGCGTGGGTGAGCCGCGTCTTGTGCGAGGTGACCACGAAGCTGCCGGTGGCCTTGAACGCGTCGGGGGCGCTCAGGTCGTAGCCGTAGGTGAAGGTCTTCGCGGCGCGCGACTTCATGTCCGCGCCGCCCTCGGACCAGTAGACGTTGCGGGCCTCGCGCGGGATCACCGTGCTCATGATCCCGCTGCCCAGGCCGTAGAGCAGGAACAGGTACATGCTCATGCGCTTGTTGAACTGGGCGGCGCGGTCCAGCTTGGCCTGATCGGCCCAGGACGGCAGCGTGTTGACGCGCCGCAGATAGGTGGTGAGCGCCGGGGGCAGGCCGGCGGGCAGCGCGTCGCCGTTGCGGATCCAGGACGCGAACGCGGTGTTCACCGCCGGGATCTGACCGGCGTCCAGCAGCGAGGCGACGAGCGGGTCGGTGTCGTCGTCCCAGACGTCCCACGGGTCGGTCACCGTGTCGGTTCCGGCGATCGAGCCGGACGACGACCACGCCCACGCCTTCGGGGCGTCCGCCACGGCTACCAGTCCCAGCGCGGCACCGAGCGTCAGGACGCTTCGTCTACTGAGATTCTCCATTAGCACCACTTCCCGGTTTCGACCGGACATCGCCCTGAACACCGGCCCGTGAGGTGCGCACAAGCAGGTTTCGAGTTATCCGGGGATGTGATTTTCTATTAACATAGAGGAGCTTGACTGCATCGGCAAGGGTGGACGGTGGGGGTGGTGGCGATGGCTCGTGAGGGGCGGTACCGCTGGTTGCGCCGGATCGAGACGCTCGATCCGGTCCACGACCACCACGAGATCTACCGGCTCTCCGCCGGGTACGAGTTCCCCTTCGACTACCAGCGGGCGCTGGAGCTGGCGCTGCTGCGCACGTATTGCGTGCCGAGCATCTCCGCGCTGCTCGACGCGACAGGCGAGTTCCGGTTGCGGGCGCAGCAGCGCTACGACGACACCGCGCTGCTGATGGCCGAGCTGCTGGAGCACGGCTACGACTCGCCGCGCGGCCGGGAGGCGCTGCGGGTGGTCAACCGGGCGCACGGCCGGTACGCGATCTCGAACGACGACATGCGCTACGTGCTGTCCACGTTCGTCTACGAGCCGATCGACTGGCTGGACCGGTACGGCTGGCGCCCGCTGCACGAGCACGAGCGGCTGGCCGCGTTCCACTACTACCGCGCGCTCGGCGCGCGCATGGGCATCCGGGACGTCCCGGCGGACTTCGACGCGTTCCGCGCCGTCAAGGACGCGTACGAGCGGGAGACGTTCCGCCGCACGCCGAGCAACGAGCGGGTCGCGGCGTACACGCTGGACCTGTTCGCGTCCTGGTACCCGGCGCCGCTGCGCCCGGCCGCGCGGCTCGCGGTGCGCGCACTGCTGCCGCCCGAGATGCGGGCCGCCTTCGGGCTGCCGGCCGCGCCGCGACCGCTGACCGCGCTGGTCGGCGGCGCGCTGCGCGCCCGGGCCGCCGTGGTGCGGCTGCTGCCCGCGCGAACGGTGAGCCGGCTGACCCGCGCGCCGCGCAACCGCACCTATCCCGGCTACCCGCGGGGGTACCGGCCCGCCGATCTCGGCGCGCCGCCACCCCCGCCCGGCATCGACCCGGCGCTACTCCGTGACGGGCTCCGCCACCGCGTCACCCGGCCGGTAGAGGGCGTCGATCCGGTCGCCGTACCGGTCGACGACGACCCGGCGCCGTAGCTTCAGCGTCGGGGTCAGCTCGCCCGACTCCGGCGTCCACGCCGACGGCAGCACCTGGAACGTCTTTACCTGCTCGGGCCGGGCCAGCCGCGCGTTCGCCGCGTCCACAGCGGCCTGGATCTCGGCCCGCAGCACCGGATCCGAGGCCAGCGCGGGCAGCCGCGGGTCGCTGATGCCGTGCGTACGCGCCCACTGGGGCGCCACCTCCTCGTCCAGCACTATCAGCGCCGTGACGTACGGCCGCCGGTCGCCGATCGCGACCGCCTGGCCGATGAGCGGGTGCGCCCGCAGCAGGTTCTCGATCTGCGCCGGTGAGATGTTCTTCCCGCTGGACGTGATGATGAGTTCCTTCTTGCGGTCGGTGATGGTGAGGAACCCGTCCTCGTCGAGCGTCCCGACGTCACCTGTCGCCAGCCAGCCGTCCGCGTCGACCACCGGCTCGACGCCGCCGTCCTCGCGCAGGTAGCCGGAGCAGACCAGCGGACCCCGGACGAGGATCTCGCCGTCGTCGGCGAGGCGTACCTCCATGCCCACGTTCGGGCGGCCGACCGTCCCGGTGCGGAAGCAGTAGGGGGTGTTGAGGGTGGCGGTGCCGGTGGTCTCGGTCAGACCCCACACCTCCAGCACGTCGATGCCGAGCCCGGCGAGGAACCGCAGCACGTCCACCGGGATCGGGGCGGCGCCGCTGCCGGGCCAGGTCATGTTCTGCAGACCGAGGCTCGCCTGCAGCGGTCGCAGCACGGTGTCCCGGGCCTGCGCCACCCGGGCGGCCAGCTCGTCCGGCACCGGCTTCCCGGCCGCGCGCAGCTCGTACGCCTCCAGGGTCACCGCGGTCGCGGCGGCGACGGCGGCGCGAACCGCGGGCTCGGCGGCGGCCAGGTGGGCCTGGACGCCGGCGGCCATCTTCTCCCAGACCCGCGGCACCCCGAAGAACGAGGCGGGACCGACGGTGCGCAGCGCCGCGACGAGCTGTGTGGCGTCGGGGCAGATGGTCACGTGCCCGGCGCGGTAGATCGGGTTGTAGATGCCGAGGAACCGTTCGGCGATGTGCGCGAGCGGCAGGTAGGCCACAGTCGGCGCGTGGTCGGGGACGGACACCATCGCGTCCAGCGCCACCGCCTGGTAGATCACGTTGTGGTGGCTGAGCACGACGCCCTTCGGGTCACCAGTCGTCCCGGACGTGTAGAGCAGCGTCACCGGCTGCTCGGGCCGGATCGTGCGCCAGCACCGTTCGAAGGCGTCCGGGTCCGCCTCGCGGGCGGCCCGGCCGAGGGTACGCACGCGCGACAGCGGCACCGTGTCGGTGGCCGCTTCGGCGGGCTCGTCCACCAGCACCACCCGGAGCAGGTCCGGCAGCTCGGCCAGGATCGGCCGCCAGCGCTCCAGCTCCGCCGGACCTTCCAGCACGAGCACCTGGGCGGCGCTGTGCCGGGCCAGGTAGCGCATCTGCTCGGCGCTGAGCGTCGGGTAGATCGTGGACGGCACCGCGCCCAGGTGGACCGCGGCGAGGTCGACCAGCCAGTGCTCGGTGCGGCCGGACATCATGATCAGCATGTGCCGCCCGGCCTCCAGGCCGATCTCGGCCAGGCCGGCGGACAGCTCGGCGACCTCGTCGCGCAGCTGCGCCCAGGTGCGGGTGTCGTCCCGGCCGAGCGTGGTCAGGGCAGGCAGGTCGGCGTACTCGGTGGCGTTGCGGTGCAGCAGCGCCGGGACGGTCAGGTCGGCGGCTTTCTTGGCGCAGTCCTCGGCGAGGACGTCGGCGGGGTCCATGGGCTACTCCTTCACACGCAACCGGGCCTGGTGGTGGCAGGGCTGGCCGCACCCCTCGCCGTGGTGCCCGCTCGGGTTCCGCAGCCGATGGCAGCACTGTAAACGAGGGTTAACTTTCTGGGAAGAAGTGCCGGTGAATCGCGCCTGAAACGAGCCGCATCAATGATCCGGCGACGAACCGGGACTAACCAAGCGGGTCGCCGGTCACTGCGCGGTCCAGCCACCGTCCACGTGCAGCACGCTGCCGGTGACGTAGCTCGCGGCGTCCGAGGCCAGGAACAGCACCGCGCCGACCACCTCCTCGGGACGGCCGAAGCGGCCCATCGGGATGCGGTCGCGCAACCGCTTCGACCACTGCTCGTGGCCGCGTAGCCCCTCCGTCATCGGGGTCTCCAGGTAGCCGGGCGCGACCGCGTTGACGCGCACGCCGGCCGCCGCCCACTCCAGCGCCAGCGTGCGGGTGAGCTGCTCGACGCCGCCCTTGCTGGCGCTGTACGCGGCCAGGCGCGGGAAGCCGACCTGACCGTGCACGGAGGACATGTTGACGATGCTGCCCGCGCCCTGTTCGACCATGAGCGCACCGGCCGCGCGGGCGCAGACGAACACGCCGGACAGGTTGGTGTCGATCACCTGCCGCCAGTCACCGAGACTCAGCCGCTCGCTGCGGTGCAGCGCCGGGCTGATGCCGGCGTTGTTGACGAGGACGTCCAACCGGCCCCAGCGCTGCCGCGCGAGGCCGACGACGGCGTCGGCGGCGGACTCGTCCGCGACGTCCCCGGCGACCACAGCCGCCGTGCCGCCGCCGGCCGCGATCCGGTCCCGCACCTCGTCCAGCGCGTCCGGCCGCCGGGACTGGAGGATCACCGACGCGCCGGCCCGCGCCAGCCCTTCGGCGATCGCCGCGCCGACGCCCTGGCTGGCTCCGGTCACCCACGCGACCCTGCCCGACAGCATCCCCTCGACCACCGCCACCGTGGACTCCCCTCATCGCAAACCATCGACAGATGTCGTCATGAGCCTTGTGGACACCGTTACCACGTGCTCTCATGTGATACACGGGCGCAACATTTGTTTCACCGTATCAGTGGCCTCGACCCCGAGGAGTGAGCGTGGAACCGGTAAGCAGGCGCAAGATGTTGAAGGCCGGCGGGGCACTGGGAGCGCTCGGCGCGTTCAGCGTCGCCGCTCCGGCACAGGCCCGGTCGGCGTGGACCTGGTCTCCGACGGGATCAGTGGCCGGCGCCGGCGCGGGCGTGGACCCCCGCTGGGTGTGGGACGAGGAGGCCGACCCACTCGTCGCCTCCCTCCTGGACCGGGGCGAGGCACCACTGGTCAACCAGCTGCTGCGGACGTGGACGAAGAACGGCCAGCCGCTGCCCTCCGGCCTCCCGGCGGACGTCCGCGCGTTCATCGAACGCGCACGCGTGCTGCCGTCCTGGGTGGACCAGGGCAAGCTGGCCACCGCCGTGCGCTTCAACGAGAAGCGCGGCCTCTACCTCGGCGTGCTCTACGGCCTGGCCAGCGGCATGATGAGCACCGTCATCCCGAAGGAGGCGCGCGCCGTCTACTACTCCAAGGGCGGCGCGGACATGAAGGACCGCATCTCCAAGACCGCCAAGCTCGGGTACGACATCGGCACCGCAAACGCCTACCAGCCCGACGGCTCGATGATCGTGACCGCCGTGAAGACCCGGCTCGCGCACGCCGGTGTGCGTCACCTCCTGCCGCAGTCGCCCGAGTGGGCCGACGTCGCGCCCGAGGACATCCCGATCAGCCAGCGCGACATGATGGTCACCTGGCACAGCCTGCCGACCACTGTGATGCGGAAGCTGACCGACTGGCGGGTGCCGATCCCCGCCGCCGAGTCGACCGCCTTCCTGCACCTGTGGCAGGTGGCCGCGCACATGCTCGGCATCAGGGACGAGTACATCCCCGCCACGTGGAGCGAGGCGAACTCCCAGGCCGGCGAGGTCCTCGACCCGATCCTCGCGCCCACCCGCGAGGGCAACGCGCTCGCCGACATCCTGCTCGGCCTCGGCAAGGAGATCGACGCCGGGCTGCTCAGCAAGCCCATCCTCGGCTCGTTCACCCGGTTCATGCTCGGCAACCAGATCGCCAACTGGCTGGAGATCCCGCGCGACCTGCTCTGGGACACGCTGCTGCGGACGAGCTGGGGTCCGTTCATCGCGGTCCGCGAGGCGCTGCTGCCGTTCCCGCTCGCACCGGAGTGCTACTGGTTGTTCGACGAGTTCCTGCGCAAGCTCGCCCTGCTGTTCCTCTCCGAGGGGCAGTCCATAAACATCGAGATCCCGCTCGGCAACCGCGAGTTCTGACCACCGCGTCGCGGTGGGCACCATGACCGCGCCCCTCCCCCCGTTCCTGGGGTACGTGCTGGCCGCGCCGGTCCTCGTGGCCGCGGCCGAACTCAGCGCCGCGTACCCGGCCGCCCGGACGCCGTCGCCGGACGTGGCCGGACTGCTCGGCCTCGGCGAGATCATGACGGCGGCGGCCCTGCCCGGGGCGGCACTGATCTCCGTCGAGGTCGGCCCGGACGGGACCGTGTCGTTCACGCTGCCGCCGGACCGGTACGACGGCGACACCTCGGCCGCCGAACTGATCGCCGACGGGCTGTCGGTGCCGCGCCGCCGCGTTCGTGTGCCACCGCCACGGCCGGCAGCGGGCCGGGCGCGTGGCGCACCCCATCCGGCCGTCGGAACCCGTACCCCGGTCCGGGTCGCCGTGGCGGTGGCCCGGCGGCGGCTGCTGGAGGCCGCGTCGGCGGCGCTCGGTACGCCCGTCGCCGGCCTGCGGCTCACGGCCGGCGCCGTCACCGACCGCGCCGGCCGCCGCCTCGACATCGGCGCCCTCGCCGCCACCGCGGCCAGCACCAGCACCATCGCCGTGACTGTCGACCTCACGTCACGGTGACCGCGCCGCCGATTCAACGGCCCCGTGCCGGGTAGCAGTCCGATGGACGGCACCGGAGAGGGGACAGACAGGCATGAAGGCACTGACCTGGCACGGCAAGCGGGACGTCCGCGTCGAGGACGTCCCGGACCCCCGGATCGAGGAGCCGACCGACGCGATCGTCCGGCTCACCTCGACCGCCATCTGCGGTTCCGACCTGCACCTGTACGAGGTGCTCGGGCCGTACCTGAAGCCCGGCGACATCCTCGGGCACGAGCCGATGGGCGTCGTCGAGGAGGTCGGGCCCGGCGTGACCCGGCTCAAGAAGGGCGACCGGGTGGTCGTCCCGTTCAACATCTCCTGCGGCTCGTGCTGGATGTGCGAACGGCAGCTCTACGCGCAGTGCGAGACCACGCAGGTGACCAGCCAGGGCAAGGGCGCGTCCCTGTTCGGCTACACCTCGCTGTACGGCTCGGTCCCCGGCGGCCAGGCCGAGTACCTGCGCGTCCCGCAGGCCCAGTTCGGCCCGATCAAGATCCCGGACAGCGGCCCGGACGAGCGCTGGCTATACCTCTCCGACATCCTGCCCACCGCCTGGCAGGCGGTGAAGTACGCCGACGTCCCGCCCGGCGGCACGCTCGCCGTGTTCGGGCTCGGCCCGGTCGGGCAGTTCAGCGCCCGGATCGGCCGCCACCTCGGCGCCGGCCGGGTGATCGGGCTCGACCTGGTGCCGGAGCGGCTGGAGATGGCCCGCCGCCACGGCATCGAGGTGCTCGACGTCAGCCAGCTCGACGACGTACCCGGAACGCTCATCGACCTGGTCGACGGGCGCGGCCCGGACGCGGTGATCGACGCGGTCGGCATGGAGGCGCACGGCGCGCCGCTGGGCAAGATGGCCCAGACCGCCGCCGGGCTGCTGCCGGACAAGCTGGCCCAGGCCATGACCGACAAGGCCGGCGTGGACCGGCTCGTGGTGCTGCACGCCGCGCTCAAGGCGGTACGGCGCGGCGGCACCGTGTCGATCTCCGGCGTGTACGGCGGCGAGCAGGACCCGATGCCGCTGATGGAGATGTTCGACAGGGGCATCCAGCTACGCATGGGCCAGTGCCACGTGCGGCGCTGGGTCGACGAGATCATCCCGCTGCTGGAGCGCGACGACGACCCGCTGGGCGTGGAGGACCTGCGGACCCACCGGCTGCCGCTGACCGACGCGCCGCAGGCGTACGAGATGTTCCAGAAGAAGGAGGACGGCTGCGTCAAGGTCGTGCTCGCGCCGTGACCCGGACGGTGGTCGTCACCGGCGCGACCAGCGGGATCGGCCGGGCGACCGCCAGGGAGCTGGCGGGCCGCGGGGACCGGCTGGTCCTCGCGGCCCGCTCCCCCGCCACGCTCGACGAGGTGCGCGACGAGTGCCGGGCGGCGGGCGCGCGGGCGATCGCCGTACCGATGGACGTGACCGAGCCCGGCGCGTTGGCCGCGCTCGCCGACGCGGCGCAGGCCGAGTTCGGCCGCGTCGACGCCTGGGTGCACACCGCCGCGGTGATGTCCTACGGCCGCTTCGACGAGACGCCGGCCGACGTGTTCGAGCAGGTGGTCCGCACCGACCTGCTGGCCGCCGCGGCGGTGGCCCGGGAGGCGCTGCGCCGGTTCCGGGACGCCGGCGGCGGCACGCTCGTGCTCACCGGCTCGGTGCTCGGGCACATCACCGCGCCCTACATGAGCGGCTACGTGGCCGCCAAGTGGGGCCTGCAGGGACTGGCCCGCACGCTCCAGCAGGAGGCGCGGGAGACGCCGGGCGTCGCGATCTGCCTGGTCAACCCGGGCAGCGTCGACACGCCCGTCTACCGGCAGGCGGCCAACTACCTGGGCCGGATCGGCCGGCCGCCGCCCCCGATCGCCTCGCCCGAACGGGTGGCGCGGGCCATCGTCGGATGCCTCGACCGGCCGCGTCGGGAGGTGTCGGTGGGCCGGCTCAACGTGGTCATGCGCTTCGGGTTCACCGTCCTGCCCGGCGTGTACGACGTCCTGGTCGGGCCGCTGATGCGCCGGGCCGGGCTGACCCGGACGCCCGTCGCCGCGCACCAGGGCATCGTGTTCACGCCCAACCCGGCCGGCGAGGCGGTCCGGGGCGGTTGGCTGCCCGACGTGTCCCAGGTGGTCCGGGCCGTGGGCGGACGCGCGGCGACAGTGGCGTCCGCGGTGCGCCGCCGGGTGCCCTGACCGTCGCGGGGGTGGCTGTCGCGCGGGCGGGCCGTCGCGTGGGCGGGCCGGGACGACTGTGGTTACCGTGTACGGCGGGACACGGCGGAGGGATAAGCATGGGGCAGGCAACGGGGCAGGAACCGGACCGGACGCGCGGCGGGCGGGTGTGGAAGCTCGCCGGGCTGGCCGCCGTCGCCGGGCTGGCCTGGGCGGCGCGGGACGTACCGGCGCAGCTCGGCGGCCGGCTCACCGGCAATCGGGCGGAACGGGCGGCCCGGTCACCGCGCTTCCGCGACGGCACCTTCCACAACCCGGCCGGCGCCAGCGCCACGATGGTCGCCGACCCGGGCCGCAACCTGCTCCGGGAGCTGATCTTCGGCAAGCAGAAGCGGCGGCCGGGCAGCCCGGTGCCGCTGCTGCGCCCCGGCGCCGCACCGGCCGCCGACCCGGCCCGCGAACTGAACGTCGTCTGGTACGGCCACGCCTCCACGCTCGTCGAGATCGAGGGACACCGGGTGCTGCTCGACCCGGTGTGGAGCGACAGGTGCTCCCCGTCCGGGCTGGTCGGCCCCCGGCGCATCCACGAGCCGCCGGTCCGGCTGACCGACCTGCCCCCGCTGGACGCGGTGCTGATCTCGCACGACCACTACGACCACCTCGACATGGAGACCGTCCGCACGCTGGCCGACCTCCAGTCCGCGCCGTTCGTGGTGCCGCTGGGCGTCGGCGCCCACCTGGCCCGCTGGGGCGTACCCGAGCACCGCATCGTCGAGCTGGACTGGTCGGAGAGCCACCGGGCCGGCAGCCTGACGCTCACCGCGACCGCCGCGCAGCACTTCTCCGGGCGCGGGCTGCGCCGCGACGGCACGCTCTGGAGCTCCTGGACGATCACCGGCACGCACCGGAAGGTCTTCTACACCGGCGACTCCGGCTACTTCGACGGGTACGCCGCGATCGGCGCCGAGCACGGCCCGTTCGACCTGACGCTCATGCAGATCGGCGCGTACGACAGGGCGTGGCCGCACATCCACATGTTCCCGGAGGAGGCGGTCGCCGCCCACCTCGACGTACGCGGCGGGCTGCTGGTGCCGGTGCACTGGGGCACGTTCAACCTGGCCCTGCACGACTGGTCCGAGCCGGTGGACCGGCTCTGGGCCGAGGCGAAGGCGCGCGACGTGCGGCTCGCGGTGCCGCGTCCCGGTGAGCGGGTGGTGGTCGACGAGCCGCCGGCGGTGGACGGGTGGTGGCAGTCGGTCGCCTGACCCGGAGCTGTCCCTGGGTGGCGCTGCCGCCTTCGTGCTCTGAGCCGGCTCAGAGCACGAAGGCGTCCGTCCACAGCGCGCCGGAGCGGCCCGACAACGCGTCGAGCATCGCCACCGCCTGACCGTCGGTGAGCTGCGCGACGAAGTCGATGATCGCCCGGCCACGGGCCCGGCCGATCCGGTCCGGGGTACGCGGGTGCAGCTCCGCCTCGGCCAGCTCCACCAGGTCGTGCAGGCGGCGCGGCAGCCGGGACTCCTCGTCCGGGTCCAGCAGCCACTCCCAGAGCGCCTCCACCAGCGTGCCCAGCAGCCGGGCCTGGCCGCGCTGGTGCAGGGCCAGGTCCGGGCGGGCCAGCACGAACCGGTGGTGCACGAACTTGAGCACCTGCACCTCGTGCCACTGCGCCTTGGCCAGCAGCACGTATCCGGAGCGGACGTGCGGCTCCGGGGTGACGGTGATGGCGTCCACGAAGCGGGTGGTCCAGCGGGCGGAGAACCGGGCCACGTACTGCTCCGCCTCGATCGAGCCGTCGAACGGCAGCGCGAGCAGCCCTTCCACCAGTTCCTCGCGTACGTGCTCGACAGCGGCGGCGAACGCCTCGTCGTCGGCGATCCAGGCGTCCTTGCGGTGCAGTTGCCGGCGCAGCCGCTCGATCGCCGCTCCCGGCCGCCGGCCCGCCGCCTCCAACGCGGGCGCGGTGATCGACCGCAGGTGCCCGCACTCGCGCTGCCAGGCCATCAGCTCGGCCGCCACAGCGCCCTGCTGGAGCACTCCGACGCGGTAGAAGTCCTCGACGTCGTGGATCGCGTAGGCGATGTCGTCGGCCGTGTCCATCACCGACGCCTCGGGCGTCTGCTGCCAGTCCGGGATGCGCCCGGCGAACGGCTCCCGCGCCTGACGCAGGTCGTCCAGCTCGGTGCGGTACGCGCCGAACTTCACCGAACCGCTCTCCGGATCCTCCGGCGGAGCCGCCGCGCCCCGGGGCGCGGGGTCGAGGTGACGCGGATGCGGATCGGGGTGGTCCAGCCGGGTCCACGGATACTTCAGCATGGCCGCCCGGACCGCCGCGGTCAGGTCCAAGCCGGTGGTCGCCGCGCCGCGGATCTCGGTGCTGGTGACGATCCGGTACGACTGGGCGTTGCCCTCGAAGCCGTCGGCCAGCCCGAGCCGCTGGCGGGCCAGCCGGTCGAGCACCCGCTCCCCCAGGTGCCCGAACGGCGGGTGCCCGAGGTCGTGCGCGAGCGCGGCGGCCTCCACCACCTCCGGGTCGCAGCCGCCGAGCTTGTCCAGCAGGTCCCGATCGGCCGGGTCGGCGATGAGCCGCTCGGCGATCGCCCGGGCCACCTGGGCCACCTTCAGGCTGTGGGTGAGCCGGTTGTGCACGAGCAGCCCGGACCCGCCCGGGCTGATCACCTGGGTCACCCCGCCCAGCCGGGTGAAGAACGGCGAGCCGACGATCCGGTCCCGGTCGGCCCGGAACGGGCCGGCGGCCAGGTCGCCGAGCGCCCGGGCGCTGCCGCCGAACAGCCGCCGGGCCCGCGGATCCGCAGGTGCCTCCATGATCGCCACGCTAGCGCAGCCGGCGGCGGGCCGGGCACAGCCGGTCGGAGGCGAACGGCACAATGCAGGGCGGAAACCACCCGAGAAGGCGGATGACAATCGTGACCCAGTCTGTGCACCAGCGGATCGCCGAGGAACTCGGCGTCGCCGAACGGCAGGTACGGGCGGCAGTCGAGCTGCTCGACGGCGGCGCCACAGTGCCGTTCATCGCCCGCTACCGCAAGGAGGCCACCGGCCTGCTCGACGACGCGCAGCTGCGCACGCTGGAGGAGCGGCTGCGCTACCTGCGCGAGCTGGACGAGCGTCGCGCGGCGGTGCTGGAGTCGATCCGCAGTCAGGGCAAGCTCGACGAGGCGCTGGAGGCGCAGATCCTCGCCGCCGACTCCAAGTCCCGCCTGGAGGACATCTACCTGCCCTACAAGCCGAAACGGCGCACCCGCGCGCAGATCGCCCGCGAGGCCGGGCTGGAGCCGCTCGCGGACACGCTTCTGGCCGACCCGGCGCAGGACCCGAAGACGGTCGCCGCCGGGTTCGCCGACCCGGACAAGGGCGTCGCGGACGCCGCTGCCGCCCTGGACGGGGCGCGGGCCATCCTGATCGAGCGCTTCGCCGAGGACGCCGACCTGATCGGCACGCTGCGCGAGCAGATGTGGTCGCGGGGCCGGCTGGTCTCCCGGGTACGCGACGGCCAGGAGACCGCGGGCGCGAAGTTCGCCGACTACTTCGACTTCGCCGAGCCGTACCCGAAGCTGCCCTCGCACCGCATCCTCGCCGTGTTCCGGGGCGAGAAGGAGGGCGTGCTGGAGCTGACCATGGACCCGGAGGCCGACGGCGACGCCGACGCCACCGGACCGAGCCGCTACGAGGCCGCCGTGGCCGGACGCTTCGGCATCAGCGACCAGGGGCGGCCCGCCGACAAGTGGCTGGCCGACACGGTGCGCTGGGCCTGGCGTACCCGGATCCTCATCCACCTCGGCGCCGACCTGCGGATGCGGCTGTGGCAGGCGGCCGAGGAGGAGGCCGTCCGGGTCTTCGCCACCAACCTGCGCGACCTGCTGCTGGCCGCGCCGGCCGGGGCGCGGGCGACGATGGGCCTCGACCCGGGCCTGCGGACCGGTGTGAAGGTGGCGGTGGTCGACGCCACCGGCAAGGTGGTCGCCACCGACACGATCTATCCGCACGAGCCGCGCCGGCAGTGGGACGCCTCGCTGCACACGCTCGCCACGCTCGCCGCCGCGCACGGCGTCGAGCTGGTCGCGATCGGCAACGGCACCGCCAGCCGGGAGACCGACAAGCTCGCCGGTGACCTGATCAAGCGGCACCCGGAACTGAAGCTGACGAAGGTGGTGGTCTCCGAGGCCGGTGCGTCGGTCTACTCCGCCTCCGCGTACGCCTCGCAGGAGCTGCCCGGCCTGGACGTCTCGCTGCGCGGTGCGGTGTCGATCGCCCGTCGCCTCCAGGACCCGCTGGCCGAGCTGGTGAAGATCGACCCGCGGTCGATCGGTGTCGGGCAGTACCAGCACGACCTGTCCGAGGTGAAGCTGTCCCGCTCGCTCGACGCGGTGGTCGAGGACTGCGTCAACGCGGTCGGCGTGGATGTCAACACCGCCTCCGCGCCGCTGCTCACCCGGGTGTCCGGCATCGGCGCCGGGCTGGCCGAGAACATCGTGCTGCACCGCGACGCCAACGGGCCGTTCCGCACCCGGGCGGAGCTGAAGAAGGTGCCGCGGCTCGGGCCGAAGGCGTTCGAGCAGTGCGCCGGCTTCCTGCGCATCCCCGGCGGCGACGACCCGCTGGACTCCTCCAGCGTGCACCCGGAGTCGTACCCGGTGGTGCGCCGCATCCTCTCCTCCACCGGGCAGGACCTGCGCGCGCTGATCGGCAGGTCGGCCATCCTGCGCGGCCTGCGCGCGACCGACTTCGTCGACGAGACGTTCGGCCTGCCCACCGTCACCGACATCCTGGCCGAGCTGGAGAAGCCGGGCCGCGACCCGCGTCCGGAGTTCCGTACCGCGACGTTCGTCGAGGGCGTGGAGAAGATCAGCGACCTGACGCCCGGCATGGTGCTGGAGGGCGTGGTGACGAACGTGGCCGCGTTCGGCGCGTTCGTCGACGTGGGCGTGCACCAGGACGGACTGGTGCACGTCTCGGCCATGTCGCACACCTTCGTGAAGGACCCGCGCGACGTGGTGAAGTCCGGCGACGTGGTGAAGGTCCGGGTACTCGACGTGGACGTGCCGCGCAAGCGGATCTCGCTGACGCTGCGGCTGGACGACGAGGCGCCGGCCGGTGGCCGTCCCGCCGCCAAGGGTCCGGGCGGCGAGGAGCGCGGCGGCCGGCGCGGTGGCGGGCAGCGCGGCGACGGCGGTGGGCAGCGGGGTGACCGCGGCGGACAGCGCGGCGACGCCGGCGCCCGGCGTGGCGGCCAGGGCGAACGGGGCGGCTCACGCGGTGGTCCGTCGCAGCGGCAGGGACGAGGCGGCGGATCGGCGGCACCGGTGAACGACGCCATGGCCGAGGCGCTGCGCCGCGCCGGCCTGGCCTGACGGTCCGCGGCCGCCGGTCGGGCTGACGTCACGAACGAGTCAGCTCGACCGGTGCCCGCCCGACGACGGATCGGTCCGGGCGGACGCCGGGTCACGGTCGGCCCGCTGCCGGGGCACCGGCTGCCGGGACCGCCGCGCCACACGCCGCCACCAGGAGCGCTGGACCAGCAGCGTGAGCAGACCCGCCAGCACGATGGCGGCCAGGTTGACGACCAACTGGAGCGCGGAACCGGCCGCCTCGTGCCAGACGCCGTACGCGGCGGCGACCGCCACGTTCGCGGCCGCCGGCACGGTGGTCACCGAGATCAGGACGCCGACCAGGGAGCCGGACTTCTTCGAGGTCAGCGACAGCATCCCGGCGATGCCGGCGAGCAGGCCGACCACCCACGACAGGGCGTCCGGGCGCCAGATGAAGTCCGTCAACGGCCGCTCGGCCAGCAGCATCTCCCGGCTCACCAGACCGGCCGCGTCCAGCGCCCAGGTGCTGACCACGGTGGCGAGCATCGCCGCCACGAAGCCGACAACGAGCGCCTGCACCGACCGGACGACGACGCCCCCCTTGCCGCGCAGCAGCGCCACGCATAGCGCCGCGAGCGGGCCGAACTCCGGGCCGACGACCATCGCGCCGACGATGAGGATGGGCTGGTCGAGCAGCACGCCGATGCCGGCGATCATGGTGGCGACGACGATCAGCGCCAGGAAGATACCGGTGAGCACCGTCTGCTCACCCGTCTTCGCGGCGACCTCGTCCCAGATCAGGGCGTCGTCACCGTGGCCCGGGGCCGCCTCGGCGGCCCGGTCCGCTGCGGCCGAGAGGGTCAGCTCCACGTCGTCGGCGGCGATCGCCCCGCGCGCCTCGACCCCCATCTCCCGCAGCCGGCGCAGGACACCGTCGGCGCTCTCCCGGACCACGTCGCAGGTGATGTAGTCGCCGGCCGGCTGACGGGCCGCGCCCGGCAACACCACCAGGTGGGTCACGCCGGGCTCCGCGGTAAGCATGTCGGCGATGTCGGACGAGCGGTCCGCTGGTGCGATCACCCGGATGTGCAGCACGGACCAGGCTCCTCGATGGGCGCGACGGACGTCAGCACTCTAGACGATCCGCGCGAGGGCGGCAGGAGGTCGCGCGACGGCCCGGCACGCCTCCCCCGCCCGGAGCGGCCGCGGGGCGGGCGCGGCTGTGGGCGTACCCTCGCGGTCGTGGGTGCCGACGACGAGCGGTGGCGGGAGCGGCGACGCCACGCGGTGCGGGCGCACGCCGAGGCCGACGCCCGGCAGCGCGCCGCGGAGCAGGCCGAAGCCGCGGAGTTGGTCGCCCGGTTCGCGGCCGAGGCCGCCCGGCGCGGCCTGCGCACCGAGCGGCTCGTGGCCACGCCCTACAGCGGACGCGGCCGTTACCGCACCCCGCTGGTCGGCTGGTACGTGGACCGGGCCCGGAGCCGGGCGGTGGACACCGAGGGCCGCTACTACCTGCTGACCGTGCCGGCCGGGCTGCGCGCCCGGCTGCTCGGCGCCCGGCCGGAGCCGTCCACGCCGTCACTAGTCATCGGCCGCGGCGGGCGCGACGGGGAGTCCCTTCCGCTGACGGCGTTGCTCGGCGCGCGCCTCGAAGCGGGCGACGACTGGCCCTGACCCGGCCCGGTCACCTGTCGACACCGTCCCGGCCGATCCTCGTTACCCAGAACGGACGACACGTGGCCGGCCGCCAGCGGGGCGGCCGTGGCCAGGCGACGGGGAGCGCAGATGCGACTGGAGATCCTGGACGCCCGCAAGCCGGCGGACGACGAGCGCTGGCGCGCTCTGCACCGCGACTGGGACCGGCGTGAGGTCTTCGCCCACCCGGCCTACCTCCGGCTCTTCGCCGGGCCGCAGGACGAGCCGCTGGCCGCGTACGCCCGGACCGAGCACGGTTTCGTGCTGTATCCGTTCCTGCTCCGTCCCGTTGACGCGCCACACCTGGACCTGCCACCTGGCCGGTATCACGACATCACCAGTCCGTACGGCTATGGCGGCGCCTTCCAGGAGGACACGGACGAGCGGGAGGCCAAGGAGTTCTGGGAGTCGTTCGACGCCTTCTGCGCCCGCCGCCACGTGGTGTCCGAGGTCACCCGACTGTCGCTATTCGAGGACGAGCGGCTCTCCCCGCCGGGCCCGGTCCAGGAGAAGCAGTTGAACGTGGTGCGTGACCTGCGGACCAGCGACGAGGACATGTGGCGGGAGTTCGACCACAAGGTGCGGAAGAACGTCAACAAGGCCCGCCGGAACGGAGTGACCGTCGAGGTCGACCTCGCCGGCGCGCGGCTCGACGACTTCCTACGGATCTACCAGAGCACCATGGATCGGCGGGCGGCGACAAGCGGCTATTACTTCCCGCGTGGCTTCTTCACCACGATCGTCCGCGAACTGCCGGGACAGTTTGCGTTCTTCCACGCGCTGCACGAAGGACGGGTCGTCTCCACCGAGTTGGTGCTGTTGTCCGCACGGAGCCTTTACTCCTACCTCGGCGGCACCGACCAGGACGCGTTCGACCTGCGACCGAACGACCTGCTCAAGTTCGAGATCTGCCGTTGGGGTCGGTCCCAGCGCCGGACCCGGTTCGTCCTGGGCGGCGGATACGCACCGGACGACGGGATCTTTCGCTACAAGCGCTCCTTCGCTCCCCACGGGCTCGTCCCGTTCCACCTCGGCACCCGGGTGCTCGACGAACCCGTCTACCGGCGCCTGTGTGCCGCTCACCGGGAGGAGGCCGTCCGGCGGGATCCGGCTTGGCCGGCGTCGCCAGACTTCTTTCCCGAGTACCGGAGCGCGTTGCCCGACGCGAACTGACGCCGTACGAGAAGTTTTCCGAATGGCGCCGCCAAGCATTCGCTCAACGAACGGACAGCTTATTGGGTGACGGCGTTGAAACGATTATCTCAACAACCCGAACAGCAACCGGCGGGGCCGATTGTGGTGAACAATGGTGGCGGTCCCAAAATCGCATTGGAGCGTCATGGGCGTTCACGTATTCCTATCTCCACCGGATGTCGGCCCGCTCGAGGAGTCGTACCTGTCGTCGGCTCTGCGCTCCGGCTGGGTCGCGCCGGTCGGGCCCGACCTCGACGCCTTCGAGCAGGAGATTGCGCAGCGGGCGGGACGCAGACACGCAGTCGCGGTCAGTTCCGGTACGGCGGCCCTGCATCTCGCGCTGCTCGGCGTCGGCGCCCGGCCGGGCACGGTGGTCGTGGTCCCGACCCTGACCTTCGCCGCAACGGCGAACGCCGTGGTCTACACCGGCGCGGAACCGGTATTTGTGGATTGCGATCCAACCACCGGCAACATCGACGTGCCCCTGCTCCGCGATGCCCTGGACCGGCTGCGCGCCGAGGACGCCCAGGTCGCAGCAGTGGTGCCGGTCGACCTCTTCGGCGCCTGCGCGGACTACTCGTCGCTGCTTCCGGCGTGCGCGGCGGCGGGTGTGCCGGTGGTGGCCGACGCCGCCGAATCGCTGGGCGCCACCCACGAGGGCCGGCCAGCTGGGTCGTTCGGCCGAATCGCCGCCTTCTCGTTCAACGGAAACAAGATCCTCACCACATCCGGCGGAGGAATGCTCGTCTCCGACGACCAGGCACTCATCGCGCGCTGCCGGTACCTCGCGACCCAGGCACGGCAGGAGACGGTGCACTATGAGCACACCGAGGTCGGTTACAACTACCGGCTCAGCAATCTCCTGGCCGCTCTGGGCCGCGCCCAACTGCGTCGGCTGGACCAGATGATCACGCGACGCCGTGAGACCCGGGAGCGGTATGCCAAACTCTTCGCCGCCAGCCCGGGAGTGCGCCTGCTCAACGATGCCGATCCGGCGGCCAATTGCTGGCTGACGGTCATCGTGGTCGATCCCGATCAGGCCGGTTGGCAGGCGTCCGATCTTGCCGCGCATCTGGCACAGCGCGGAATCGAGACCCGTCCAGTATGGAAGCCGATGCACCTGCAACCGGTTTTCCGGCACGCCCGGAGCATCACCACCGGAGCCGCGGAGCGGCTTTTCGACCGCGGGCTCGCGTTGCCCAGCGGCTCCAACCTCACTGCAGGCGAGGCCCGACTGATCGACGACACGATCAGTGATTTCCTGCTCAACGTGTGATCGGCAGAGCTTGCGACTCTCCATCGGAAGGACTGCTGTGCGGCTAACCATCACGGAGGAGTGCCGATTCGTCCGCACTCCCGACAACCAGTTCTGGGTCACATTCGGCACCGACTACGCACTCTGGTCGCGCTACCTGGTCGCCTTCGACGAAGTACAGGTCGTGGCCCGCGCGCGGGACGTCGGGGAGATTCCGCCGAACGCCCTGCGCGTGGACGGCGAGAGAGTAACCGTGGCCCCGCTCCCCTACTACGAGGGCCCTCAGCAGTACTTGCGGCAGCTGCCACGGATCGACAGGACAGTACGGGCGATCGCAGCCGACGCGGAGGCGGTGCTGCTGAGAGCGCCGTCGACCATCGCCACGCTGATGCATCGGCACATCACTCGACGTGGGCTCCGCTACGCCATGGAGGTCATCGGCGACCCCCACGCCGTCTTCGCCCCGGGGGTGATCGAGCATCCGCTGCGGCCCTTTCTACGTGTGTGGAGCACACGCAACCTTGAGCGGCAGTGCCGCTCGGCGGTAGCGGTGTCCTACGAGACGAGCCGTTCCCTCCAGGCCCGTTACCCGACCCGGCCCGGCACGCTCTGCACCGGCATCAGCTCGGTGAACCTCCCGCCGGAGGCGTACGTGCCACAGCCCCGTGGCCGGCGATCAGCGGACGGGCCGATGACGCTCGTGTCAGTGGGCTCGCTGGAGCAGCTCTACAAGGGGATCGACATTCTGATCAAGGCCATCCCGCAGTTGGATCCGTCGGTCCGCCACGTACACATCGGCCCCGGCCGTTACCAGCCCACGCTGGAGGAGCTCGCCGACCGGTTGGGAGTGCGCGACCGGATCACCTTCGCCGGCTGGATCCCCACGGTCGAAGGGCTCCGGAATCAACTCGACGCCGCTGACCTGCTGGTCATGCCGTCCCGGACGGAAGGTCTTCCCCGCGCACTGATCGAGGCGATGGCCCGTGGACTACCGGCCGTGGCCTCCGACGTCGGCGGTATCCCGGAGCTTCTGCCCCCGCAGATGCTGTTCCGCCCCGGCGATCCGGACGATTTGGCTGCAGTGCTGGGCCGGGTCCTGGCGGACCCGGAGGGCTTGGCCGCCGCCTCACGGCGCAACCTCGACGTCGCCCGCGCGTTCGCCGCGGACCGACTGGCGGTTCACCGCACGGAGTTCTACCGGGCGGCCCGTAACCTGATGACCGACCGCCGATCACTGCCTCGGCCCGCCGCCGTCCCGGATGCCGTCCGGCCCTCGGACCGGACGGCCTGAGGGCCTGTACCCAGACGATCCGAGGCGGCGTCAGTCGTCAACGGTCGAGTCGGAAACGGCTGCCCAGACAGCCTTCACCGTGTCGTTCAGCTCGTGGTGTGGATTCCAGCCGAGCTGACGGATGGCGGAGATGTCGGCACACATCCACGGCACCCCGACCGATCGACGACCGCCTCCGGTCGGCGCAGCCTCCCGGACCGCGCCGGTGAATCCGGCGACACCGGCCAGGGCTCTGACCACTGCGCGCACCTGCACCGCCCGGCCGGTGCCGACATTGAGCAAGCGGTGCGGCACGGTCGGCGCCGCAACGACGGCGGCCACCGCGTGCGCGACATCCCGCACGTCCACGAAGTCCCGGTACGCGTCTAGCGGCCCTAGCGTGATCTCCGAATCGCCGTGTACCAGTCCGGACCGCCGGAGCAGGCGTACCGCCCGGCCCAGCACGCTCTCCACCGACAGCCCTGGGCCGATGGGGTTGAACACTCGGAGCACGACGCCGTCCAGCCGACCCGCTGCGACAGCGAGATCCATCAGCCGGGTGGCGGCCAGATGGCTCAGTCCGTATCCGCTCACGGGTTCGGCGGGCCAGGTCTCCGGTACGGCGGTACCGGCAGGAACAGCACCGTACTCCCCGGCCGATCCGAGTCGCACCAGCCTGGCCCGGGGTGCGGCGGTCGCCACGGCCTCGATGAGCCTGGCGGTCACGAGTGTATGAGCTGCGACCATGTCGGCGTCGGTCCCGGTCAGCCGGCCCGCGCAGTTCACCACAGCGACAGGCTGATGAATCCGGATCAGTTCCACCAGCTCATCCGTCGTGGCACGGACCAGGTCGCACCCGGCGCGGCTCGGACGGACAACGGCGTACGCCGGGGCGAGTGTCGCACTCACGTGGCGACCCACGAAGCCGGTCGCGCCGAAGAGCAGCACGGTTCTCACAGAATCTCCCCGTTCGCCAGCCGGCCCGCTTCTGACCGGGTCGGAGCTGATGGGACCTGCGCTGCCCGGAGACGACGCACACCGGTCACGTCCACCCTCGGCAGGGCCAACGGAAGGCTCCGGCATTAGTTACTAAAGCCTTCGTGTCTCGTTTTATCTGTCATAGCTCCCCAGCAACCCACTGATCGGGTGCAAACCATGCAAACCGAACCATGTAAGAGAAGACCCCAGATGCTGATAGAACAGGTTCGTTCTGGTTCCGAGCGGCCGGAGGCGGCTCGGTGAAGCCGGTCCCTCCGCACTCTCCCGAGGACGACGCACCGGGGGGCCGGACGCTGCGTGTCGCCTTGATCGTCAAGACCAACTACGGCGGACTGTGGACCATCCCGCAGGCGTGCGCTCTACGCGACCGCGGTCACGTCGTCGTGGTGATCTGTCCGCCAGGTGGTCGTCTGAACGCCCGCTTGGCCGAGGCGGGCATCCGCACGGTCGCGTCGCCCTTCTCGTTCCGCTTCCGGCCCACACCGGCCACAGTGGTGCAGCTCTGGCAGCTCCGCCGCCTGGTCCGCCGTCTCCGTGTGCAGGTGCTCTACCACCACCTGTACGCGGCGACCCTGGCCGCGCGATTGGCCACTGTCGGCCTGCCGCTGGCGCGGGTGCAGTTCGTCGCCGGCCCCGCCTTCCTGGAGTCGCGGGCGGTCCGCGTCGTCGAACGCGTGCTCTGGCGGCTGGACCGCGTGATCATCTGTGGCACCCGGTACACCTCCCACCGCTACGGCGAGTTGGGCGTGCCGGCGTCGCGTCGACCAGCCGTGACAAGCGGGCTCAATCTGGCTTGGGCGACCGCCGACCTGCCCGACGACACGGCGGCGACACGCGCGGAGGCCCGAGCGAAGGCCCGAGCGGACCTCGGGCTCACGCCCGACCAGTTCGTGGTGATCATGGTGGCGTACGTGTACCCGCCCCGGAAGCTCGCTGCCCACCGCAACCGCGCGTTCAAGGGACACGACGTGCTGCTCGCGGCTTGGCAGAAGTTTCGGTCCGGGCATCCCGACGCGGTGCTGATGCTGGTCGGCGGCGGCTCGGACGAGGCCGGCGAGGAGCATCGGCAGGATCTCATCCGCCGCTTCGGCCTTGCCGACGACCCGTCCGTGCGCTGGATTGACACCGCCGACGACGTGCGGTCCTACTACCGGGCGGCGGATCTCAGCGTCAGCCCGTCGCTCAGCGAGGGACACGGCGCACCACCCGAGGCGGCGCTGCTGGACGTGCCGAGCATCGTCAGCGACGCCGGCGGGCTGCCGGAGACGGTGGACGAGACGTGCGGGTGGGTGGTGCCCCGGGACGACGTGATGATGCTGGCCCGGGCCCTCGCGCACGCGCACACGGAGTTCCGGTCGGGTGGGCTCGCCGAGCGCGGGGTGCGGGCTCGCGAACGGTCGTGGCAGCACTTCGACAACCGGATCTCAGCGGTGCGGATGGCCGAGATCGTCGAGTATGCCGCGGGGATCGGCGGGTCACCACAGGAGTACGCACCGCCGGCAACCGGAAAGGTGCTGGCCCGGTGACCGGTCCTCGTCGCACGGTCGAGCGGCGGATCAAGCGGGTCATCGACGTCACCGTGGCCCTGGTCGTCCTCGTGCTGACCGCACCGGTCCTGGCGGTCGCCGCGCTGTTGGTGCTGGCCCAGTTCGGAGCTCCGGTGTTCTTTCGGCAGGAGCGTACCGGCCGCCACGAACGCCGGATTCGTGTCCTCAAGCTGCGGACGATGTCTGACGAACGCGACGCGCACGGTCGGCTGCTGCCGGACGGGGTCCGCTGCCGGGGCGTTGGTCGTACGCTGCGTCGGTTGAGCATCGACGAGCTGCCCCAACTGGTCAACGTGCTCCGCGGTGACCTCAGCCTGGTCGGGCCACGCCCCCTCCTCCTGCGCTACGACCCCTGGTACACGGAGCGGGAGCGGCTGCGGTTCGCCGTCCAACCGGGTATCACCGGTCTCGCCCAGGTCAACGGGCGCAACGGTCTTGGCTGGACCGATCGCCTGGAACTCGACGTCCGATACGTCCTCGGTTGGTCGCTCTGGCTCGACCTACGGATCCTCGCCCGAACGGTCGGCAAGGTTCTGCGGGCTTCCGGGGTGTCCGTCGATCCTTCGTCGGAGATGCTCGATCTCGACGAGGAGCGGCGCCTCACCTGCGTTCGATGATCGGACGCTCCCCGCACACGACGGCGCGGGGAGCGTGCCATGAGATCTATCCGCGGCCGGTGCGGGCTGGTCCGTCAGCAGCCTCGCGGAGGAGCTGAAGGTATGGCCCGAACTGATCCTCGCGAAAGAGGCCGTCCAGCGCACCGGGCGGAACGGGTGGTACCGCACCGGCCTGCTGCTTCACCCCGAGCCACTCCCGCAGCTGAGCGGCAATCGCAGCTGGCTCGTTGTGGACGACTCCCACGCCTCGCTCCCGCACCAGATTCGCCGCCACCCCGTGCTCATAGCCCAGCAGGAGGATCGGACGCCGCGCCTGGAAATAGTCGAACATCTTGCCGGTGACCGTTCCGGCATCCCGGGGGTCATTCCACATGAGCTGAACCAGAACGTCCGCGTCTGCCTGGATCTGCCATGACTTCTCCGGGGTGACATAGCCGAGGACGGTGACGCAGTCAGCAACGCCTGCACGCTCGGCCGCAGCACGAACGATGCCGTCGTCCTCACCGGCGAAGACGACATGCACCCGAGCGGCGTCATCACCGAGCAGGGCGATCGCGGCGAGTAGAGGCCCCGGATCCCGCCTACCCCCATATAGATGCCCGGTGTACGCAAGGGTCAGTGTCGCCTCACCCCGCACTCCGGAGACCGGACGAACGTCCACGGAACGGGAGAGCACGGGCCGACGGTCGATCCCGTTCATGACGACGCGGGCATCCACACCGAACGTACTCCGGAGCGTCTCCGCAAGTGGTTGCGAGACGGTGACGCACCTCGTCACCGATCGGAGCACCCGGCGTTCCAGCTTTTCATCGATCGCGCGGCGCAGCGAGGAACGCACCCAGTAGTCGTTGCCGACGGACCAGAGATCCCGGTAGTCGGCCACCCACGGTACGCCCAGCCGGCGGGCGATCGCCGCCGCCACCAAGAACCCGGAGAATGGCGGCGCCGACGCCAGGACGACATCGGGACGCCAGTCGCCAGCCGCTCGGCCGAAGGCCCGCAGTGCCGGGCGAATCCAGTTGACCTGCGGATCGGGCACGAGGAGTTCCAGGCCGGCCCTCCGGACTGAGCCTTTGACGCCCGCTTTCAGCCAAGTCAGTCGCGACACTCGCCGCGCCGGCCCGCCGGCGGAGGAGGACATGTCCGGGTCGCTGCCGAGTCGCGGAAGCCGCGGCGATGGTGGCGCGTGGATCACCCGAACCCGCGGAAACCGCGCCGATTCGCCGACCCGGTCCGCGCCTGTGGCGGTCAGGATCCGGACGTCCCATCCGTGCTCGTCAGCGAAGGCCGCAAGGGCAGCCGGTCGACTGGCGGCAACCGTCTCGGCCGACGGAAGGTGGTACGAGACGACAAGCAGTCGTGGTGTGGACGCGGGATCCCGCTGGTGGTCCGTCATTGCCGGCACCCCCACCATCGGCGGCACGAACCCTGCATCTGGGCACACTCCTTCCCCGGTTGATACAGGGATCAACGTGTAGAAATGGTCGAAGAAACGCGGAACCTTCAAGAAGAGGCAGACTGGTGTTCAGCCCGGGGATACCAGATGCCGCTCCGCGCCTGCCCCGCCACCGACCCGGCTTGCCGCGGTGACCACTCGCAACGACATCAGCCAGCCGACGCCGTACGAAAGCGCGCCGGCGATACCGAAAGACCAGACGGCGGTCAGCGGTGATCCGCCAACCGACGCCACGACGGCGACGGTGCCCGCCACGAGAAGGAGACGCCCGGCGTCCCAGGCAAGTTGCAGCCCTTGGCGTTCGAACACGATGAGTGTCTGCGACAGCGGCGACGCCACGAGTTGCGCTGCCATGAAGACGGCCATGGCCTGGGCGTAGCCGCCGCTGCTGCGCCATTGCGGACCGAAGACCAGCGAGAACAGCATCGGCGCGGCGACCACGACGGCAAGGGCGCTCGGGCCCGCCACCAGGGCCAGCTTCCGGCTCGCCCTCACGAACACGCGCCGGCCGGCCGCCGGCTGCTCCCGCGCGATCCGGGCGATCTCGGCCAGGTAGACCTGCGCGACCGCGGATGCCACCAGAGCGACAGGCATCGCGACCACTCGCTGGGTGAGACCCAACCAGCCCGCCACCGTGCTGCCGTACCAGTAGGCGACGAGTAGGACCGGTAGCTGCGTGCCGAGCACGTTGAGCAGGCCTGACGGTGCCATCAGCAGCGGGAAACGGCGATACCGCCGGGCCACCGCCAGCAGTCGCCGGGGTTCGTGGTCGGCCTTCCCGTCCTGGCCGCGTCGACGCGCGTCCCGCAGCAGAACTGCGGCGGCCACCACCTGGCCGAATCCGAAGCCGAGTATCAGACCGCCGGACCGAAGGCCCGCGACACCGGCAGTGATCTGTGTGAACACCACGCCAAGGGACTGGAACAGGTTGCGCCGGCCGATCGTCGCGTACCGAAAGTGCCGAACGGCGAGTTGGTTGAGCACGAGAACCGCACCCAACGCCGCTGCGGAGGGCGGCACCACCCATAGCCAGGGCGCCAGCTCGGGCTGACCGAACCACCATGCCACCTCGCCACCCGCCACGAGGACCGCAACAGCCCCGACAAAGCCGGTCCCACAGGCAGCGACGAGGCCGAGGGTCACCAGCGCCTGTGCGTCACTCTCCCGCTTCGGCAGCGGAATCGCCATCTCGAACCGCAGCGCCGCCACCGTGCCGAGGGTGACCGCCAACGCGGTGACGACAGCGAGATGACCGAAGTCAGCCGGGCGGTAGATCCGGGCCAGCAGCGGAACGGCCGCCAAGGCGAGTAGTTGGCCTCCCGCAGAGCCGGCCGCGATGCTCAACACTCCCCGTCGGCCGTCCGACAACGTAGGACGCAGTAAAGGTCGCCATCTCACTCGACGCCCCTGGCCGGACCGATCGGTACGGGGAGCCCGGCACCGCGCCACGGATGGACCGACGGAGGTGGTGGCATACCACGCCCGCCAACTCCCGCCCGGCCTGTCCGCGGCCGGCGCCACACCCTGGGCATCGTGGCCCCGGACAGGACGAGCACGCCGAGAGCCAGTGCGGCGAAGAGTGGACGGTCCCCGTTTATGTCGCCGGATGTCGACACCGCCACCGCGTAGAACGCCACCAGGGCGAGAACGAACCCGGCGGCGGGATCACGCCGGGCAGCGCGCCACAGTCCGGTGACCACGGTCAGGACTGCCAGGCCGAACGCACCGGCCACCAGCCAGCCGGCCTCGGCCGGCAACTCCAACCACAGGTTGTGCGGGTACTTGTGGATTTCCATCCCGGCATGGATTCCCCAGTTGCCGTACCCGACTCCGCCGGGGTGCTCGGCGATGATCGGCAGCGTGACCTCCCGCATCGTCGCCCGGGTGCTGTCGAACAGTTCGTCGCTCGGATCCACCACCAGTTCATACATCCGGGTCGGAATCAAGGAGGGCATGGCGGCCACGGCCATCGCCAGGGTTCCCATCAGCGCGAGGGCGCCCCACGCACGACGGCTCTTGCGCATCCGGAGCCCGGCGAGGACGAGGACGAACAGAGCGAGGACGGTCGCCAGCAAGGGCCCTCGGGAGCCGGTAGCGAACAGGCCGAGGAAGAGCAGCACCATCGGGCCGGCGGCCCAGGTGGCCGTGATGCGCTTGCGCAGGCACAGCCAGGTCAGGGCAAGAATTCCGCCACCGATCGCCCGCCCCAGCCAGATCGGATTGGATCCGAAGCCGCTCGCCCGACCGGCCTCCGATTCGCCGGTCATTGCGGCGACAGCGAGCACCAGACCGCACAGCGCGAACAGGGCGGCGAACATCTCGACGTCGCGCCTGCCGCGCAGCAACGCGACTGCCAGCGCCGCTGCCATCGTCAAGGTCACGAGAAGCAGGAGCTTCTGTTGGCCGTACTCCGTCTGCGGGGGTGAGAGGATTCCCGGCGACGCCAGGATGCCGAAGATCAATAAGCTCCAGAAGACCACCACCCGGGCGCGAGAGGACACCCGAAGGATCTCGTGCAGAGCCAGCGGCACCGCCAGGAGCACCGCTACGACCAGAAAGCTTCGGCCCATCAGGCGCGGGAACACGTCGAAGTTGAGCAGCATCACCACCGCTGCGGCCCGCAACACTGCCGAGAGCCGCCCGCCCTCCCGTGCCTTGCTCCGCACTGGTGCGCCGAACGATCCACGGGTAGATCGGCCGAACGCACCAGGCAAACGGGCGTGGTCATACGCCACCATCACACCGGATCCTCTCGGGCAGCGCCTGCTGACCGGTCACACCGCCCGGTCCGAGCGGTAGCGGGCGAGATTGGCGGGATCGAGGAACCACTCGACCGTCGCCTTCAGCCCGTCGTCGATGTCCTTGGTCGGTTGCCAACCAGTCCGCGCCCGCAGGAGACCAGGATCGCCGACCAGGCGTTCCACCTCGGATTCCGGCGGACGCAACCGGGAGTCGCTGACGATCAGCTCCGGCTGGACGCCGAAGATGGCGGAAATTTTCCTGACAAGATCACCAATCGACGTCTCCCGACCAGTCGCTGCCTGGAACACCCCACCCACCACGGCGTCATCGGCAGCGGTACCGACCGCTTGAAAGGCTGCGACGGTGTCGGTCACGTAGAGCAGGTCGCGGGTGGTACCGAGCGCGCCCAGCCGGACCTTTCCCTCGTCCTTCGCCAACTGGCTGATGATGGTGGGAATGACGGCTCGGGTCGACTGCCGTGGACCGTACGTGTTGAACGGTCGAAGCGTCACGACCGGGAGGCCGAAGCTGAGGTGGTAGCTCTCCGCGAGCTTGTCAGCGCCGATCTTCGACGCCGAGTACGGCGACTGCCCGCGCAACCGATGCTCCTCGGTCATCGGCACGGTGGTGGCCGTCCCGTACACCTCGCTCGTGGAGGTCACCACCACACGGCCGACCGAGGCCGTCCGGGCGCTCTCCAGCACGTTGAGTGTGCCGGTGATGTTCGTCTCGACATAAGACTGCGGTGCCAGGTAGGAGTACGGGATACCGCCCAGGGCGGCCAGGTGGTAGACGACGGAGGCGCCGTCGACGAGCCGCTGCACCATCCCCCGGTCGCGGATGTCGCCGGCGACCACGTCGACGCCCGCTCTCTGGTCCTCCCCAAGGGCGTCCAGCCAGCCGTGAGTGCCGGCACCGTTGTAGTGCACGAAGGCACGCACCCGGTGACCCGCGCCGACGAGTGCTTCAACCAGGTGGGATCCGATGAAGCCACCGGCTCCGGTCACCACCACCGGGTCGCCGTACGAGTGCGTGGTCATGGCATTCCTCCTCGTTGCCGGCCGGCCACCCGGTCGGCTCAACTCGTGCCGGCCGTCACCGGCGCACCGGCGGGCAGCAGCATGTCCCGAACGTCAGCGAAGCAACGGTTTGCTTCGTCGTAATCCTCCGGGCGACCGATGTCGAGCCAGTAGCCGTCGCACTCGTAGCTCGCCGGCGGCTCGCCCCGGTCCAGGAGGTCAAGGACCAGTTGGTCGAACCCGAAGGGCCGGCCGACCTGATAGCGGGCGATGGTGCTCCGGGAGAGGCCGTAGACGCCCATGCTCACCCGGTAGTGGAGGACCGGCTTCTCGGCGAACGAGGTGATCTTGTCGCCGGCCAACTCGAGGACGCCAAAGTCGATCTTGACCGTCCGCCGGTAGGTGGCAATCGTCAGTGGCGCCCCCGACCGCTGATGCGTGGTCAGCAGGTCGACGTAGTCGAGATCGGTGAGCACGTCGCCGTTCATCACGAGGAAGTGTTCGGGCAGCCGGTCCCGGATGCCGAAGAGCGGGCCGATCGTGGACAGCGGCCGGTCTTCCTCGACGTAGTCGACCGTCAGCCCGAATCGCGAGCCGTCGCCGACGAACGCCCGTATCAGCGCCCCGAGGTGGTTGATCGCCAGCGTCACGTGGGTGAACCCGCGGGCCGCGAGCTGACGCAACACGATCTCAAGGATCGCGTAGCTGTCCCCGATCGGCACGAGCGGCTTCGGTAGGGTCGACGTGTAGGGACGGAGTCGCACTCCAGCGCCACCCGCCATGATCACGGCATGCATCGACCCTCCGTTCGTCCCCACTCCACCTGCGTCCAACGACGAAAGGGCCGACAGGGTACGGGAAAATCCCATACACCCGAATCATCTGCTTCCGCATCGCGTACCCCCGACGGTCCGCATTCCGGTGTGATGAGCTGTACGGGTGGCGGGCTATGTGTTCGGGCTGGTGCTGCACCCGACCCGGAACGTCTCCGAGGTGGTGGAGACGATCGCGCGGTGGGCGGCCCGGCACAGCAAGACCCTTGCCGTGAGATGCGAGGACCGGCACCGGGTGCCGGCCTCGGTGGAAGCGGTCCCCGTCGGTGACCTCGCCGCTCACTGCGACGCGCTCATCAGCATCGGCGGCGACGGCACCATGCTGGGCGCGCTGCGGATGGCTGTCCGCGATCCGAAGCCGGTGCTCGGGGTGCACCTGGGACGGCTGGGCTTCCTGGTGGAGGTGGAACCGCCCGACCTGCCGCGAGCACTGGAGCGGCTGGTGGCACGCGATTTCACCGTCGAGTCGCACGCCTGCCTGGCCTGCGACGTCTGCGGCGACGACGTGGTGGCGTTCAACGACATCGCCCTGGTCCGGCAGCCCGGGGCGGGCTTCGTCACCGCGACCTTAGCGGTCGACGGTCAGCGCTACGGCTACTACCGGTGCGACGCACTGGTGGTGAGCACGCCCACCGGCTCCACCGCGTACAGCTACGCAGCCGGTGGGCCGTTGATCTCGCCCGCGACCGAGGCGATGGTGGTGACGCCCTCCGCACCGATGGCCGGGATCTCCCGATCGGTGCTGCTCTCCGCGCACGAGAGCGTGCACCTGGAGCTACGCCCGGATTCCGCGCCGGTGGCGGTGGAGATGGACGGGTTGCTGATCCGTCAGGCGGCGACGGAGGGCTCGGTGCACGTCCGATACGTCCGCGACGCCGGCCGCGTCGTCCGCCTCGATCCGCGCCGCTACCAGGAGCGCAACCAGCTCAAGCTGAGCCTGCTCGACCTGCCGTTGCTGCCCGACCAGTTGCGCGAGCTGTTGCCGGAGGGCTTACGGGAGCAACTCGACCGCCGGAAGCTGCCCCCGCCGCGGTGACGGTGGCGCCGCGTCCCCCGGCGTCGCTCTCCGCCCACGGCACGGCAGCGGCGCGGTCCTGGCCAGGAGCCGAGTTCAACGCCCGGCGGAAGCACTCGACCAGCTCGGGGTAGTCGTCCGGCTCGACGTCCTGGTGCACCGGGAAGTTGATGATGTGCCGCGCGAGGCGCGCCGTCGTCGGGTGGTCGCGGAGGTGCTCGATGAGCGTGTGGTAGAGACTGACCATGCCGTAGCCCTCGCGGTTCATCTCGGCGTAGACGTGGTCACGGTTCTCGCGTCCGTCCCCGAGGATCCGCACCGGCAACGTCTGCGGCACGTCGTCCTCGTCCAGCTCGGGCCAGATCAGCTCGAAGGCATCACCGAGTTCCGGCAACGCGCCGAGCAAGCCGGTGAGGGCGCGGAAATTCTGCCGACGTCGCCGGGCGACGCCCAGCGTGTCGTAGTTGAGCAGGTGTCGCGCCAGCTCGGGCGCGGTTTCGCGCTGGCCGGTGAGTCGATCGGGGTTTCGGTAGGTCACCATCCCGCCGCGCGCGCCCGGCATCGGCAGCATCTTGTGCAGGGAGTAGAGCGACACCTCCCCGGTGCGCCCGGCCGGACCACCGAGCGCGTGGGTGAACCAGGCGTGCGCGAGGTCCTCCAGCAGCAGTGCCCCGTGCCGATCGGTCAGGGTACGGATTCGCCCGACCGCACGCTCGGTACGGCCGAAGTAGTGGATGACCACGACCACGTCGTACCGGCGCTCGGCGAGCCGGGCCTCCAGCGACGACAGGTCCACCGCGAGGTCCGGGGTCAGATCGTAGAAGCCGGGGTCGAGACCCAGATCGGTCACCGGGTCGAAGACGCCACTGCCCTCGTGCGCCGACCAGCCGATGAATGACGGCAACAGGATGTCGCGTTGCTCGCCTCGCCACACCTCGGGCTGCGCGAGAAGGTCCCGCATCCCCTCCCGGGCCGCGCCGTAGTACAGGCTCGGAGTGCGGAAGCCGTCGGGGTCGACGGCGGTCTTGGCGATCGTCCTCGTCACGGCAGCTCCAGTCGGGTGCGGATCTCGGTTGTGGACATCCTCAGCGAGCGGTTGGCGGCGCGCAGGGCACCGGTGGCGCTGGGTGGCGGGATGTCACCCGGCGCGATGACCAGCACACGATCGATCTCGGGGAACTCGCGCAGCACGGCGGCGACGACCGCCGGCTGCCGTAGGGTCGCGACGTCGAAGCAGCGCAGCACGCGGGCGCTCGGGCGACCGAACCGTACGTCGGAGTCACCGACGACGGCCGTGAGTTCGCCGAATCCGTAGGTGTCGAACCAGGCACGGGCGGCGTGCAGACCGTCGAGCCGTACGCCGGCGAACGGAGCGGATCGGTCGGGTGCGACGTCCGTGACCCACCATGTGCTCGTGGACTCGGTGGTGAAGCCGAGCCGGTCATACAACGCCCGGGCGGGGGGATTGTCCGCGAAGACGTCGAGCTGCATTCTCCGGACGCCGGGATGGCGAACGAGGTACGCCCGCAGCAGCGCGCGAGCGACGCCCCGGCCACGCGCGGCTCGGACCACGCAGATGTAGGAGAGGTGCGCGAGTCCCGGCTCGACGAGCGTCAGGTCCGCGAAGCCCAGCCGCTCGCCGCCGTCGGTCTCGGCCACCAGGAAACAACGGCCGGGGAAAGATGCCGGATGCGCCAGCACGACCTCCCAGAACCGTCCGACGCCGGGCTGGGCCGAAGTCAGATAGTCATGGAGGTGACGGACGAACGACGCCTGGCTGACCGAGGCCAGCCAGGCGGCGTCGGCGACCACCGCCGGACGGACGTGCACGTCGGGTGGAGCAGCCGTGGCATGTGTGCCGGATACGGGCGACATCGAATCCGACAGAGGCGCAGGACGCGGGACGACCGACATGGCCCACACCATAGGACGCAGACCACTCGCAAGGGTGGATTTCAGGCAGAAACCCGCCCGGTGAACGCCGGCCGCCCGAGCGGTCAGGCGGTGGCGAGCACCCCGTCGACCAGCGCCTTGGCCTCCTCCTGGATCCGGGCCAGGTGCTCCGGGCCCTGGAACGACTCGGCGTAGATCTTGTAGACGTCCTCGGTGCCGGACGGGCGGGCGGCGAACCAGCCCGATTCGGTGGTCACCTTGAGCCCGCCGATCGCGGCGCCGTTGCCGGGCGCGGTGGTGAGGATCGCGGTGATCGGCTCACCGGCCAGCTCGGTCGCGGTGACCTGCTCCGGCGACAGCTTGCCCAGGACGGCCTTCTGGGCCCGGTCGGCCGGGGCGTCGATCCGGGCGTACGCGGGCGCGCCGAAGCGGTCGGCCAGCTCGGCCCAGTGCTCGCTGGGCGTACGGCCGGTGGTGGCGATGATCTCGGCGGCGAGCAGGCAGAGCAGGATGCCGTCCTTGTCGGTGGTCCAGGTGCCGCCGTCGCGGCGCAGGAACGACGCGCCGGCGCTCTCCTCGCCGCCGAAGCCGACGGTGCCGTCGAGCAGACCGGGCACGAACCACTTGAACCCGACCGGCACCTCCAGCAGCGGGCGGCCGAGATCGGCCGCGACCCGGTCGATCATCGAGGAGGAGACGAGCGTCTTGCCCACCGCCGCGGCCGGGCCCCACTGCTCCCGGGTACGGAACAGGTGGCCGATCGCCACGGCCAGGTAGTGGTTGGGGTTCATCAGGCCGCCGTCGGGCGTGACGATGCCGTGCCGGTCGGCGTCGGCGTCGTTGCCGGTGGAGACCGCGTAGTCGTCCCGGGCGGCGATCAGCGAGGCCATCGCGTTCGGCGAGGAGCAGTCCATCCGGATCTTGCCGTCGCCGTCGAGCGTCATGAACCGCCACGTCGGGTCCACCAGCGGGTTGATCACGGTGAGGTCGAGGCGGTGCCGTTCGGCGATCTCGCCCCAGTACGCCACGCTCGCCCCGCCCATCGGGTCCGCGCCGATGCGCACCCCGGCGTCGCGGATCGCGTCGATGTCCAGCGCGGCGGGCAGGTCGTCGACGTACCGGGCGAGGAAGTCGTACTCCCCGGTGGTGGCGGCGGCGCGCGCCCGCGCGTACGGGATACGTTTCACCTCCTTGAGCCCGGCGGCGAGGATGGCGTTCGCGCGGTCCTGGATCCACTTGGTGGCGTCGGTGTCGGCGGGCCCGCCGTGGGTGGGGTTGTACTTGAACCCGCCGTCGGACGGCGGGTTGTGCGACGGGGTGATGACGATGCCGTCGGCGAGGCCGCTGGTGCGCCCCCGGTTGTGGGTGAGGATGGCGTGCGAGACGGCGGGCGTCGGGGTGTAGCCGTCGCGGCTGTCGCGCAGCACTGTGACGTCGTTGGCGGCGAGCACCTCCAGCGCGTCGGCCTCGGCGGGCGCGGAGAGCGCGTGGGTGTCCCGGCCGAGGAACAGCGGCCCGGAAAGGCCCTGTTCGCGGCGGTAGTCGCAGAGCGCCTGGGTGACGGCGAGGATGTGGTCGGAGTTGAACGCGTGGCGGAGGCTGGATCCGCGGTGCCCGGAGGTGCCGAAGGAGACCTGCTGCGCCGGGTCGTCCGGGTCCGGGTGCTCGGCGTAGTAGGCGGTGACCAGCCGGGGCACGTCGACCAGGTCGGCGGGCTGTGCGGGCTGACCGGCACGGGGGTGGGCCACTGCGGGATCCTCCTCGTTGATGCGGTGGGGACTGCTCAGGGCTCGACGCGCTGGCCCTTGCCGATGACGACGATGCCGTTGTCGGAGACGGTGTAGCGCTGGCGGTCCTTCTCCAGGTCGACGCCGATCTCGGCGCCCTCCGGGACGTGGACGTTCTTGTCCAGGATCGCGCGCCGGACGACCGCGTGGCGGCCGATCTGGACACCCTCCATCAGCACTGCCCCGTCGACGTGCGCCCACGAGTGGACCTTCACCTTCGGCGCCACGATCGAGTTCTCCACCAGCGAGCCGGAAATCACCGAGCCGGGCGAGACCATCGAGCTGACCGCGCGGCCGACACGCTCGCCCCAGGCGTGCACGAACTTGGCCGGCGGGTACGGCGGCTGCTCGGTGTAGATGGGCCACTCGAAGTTGTAGAGGTTGAACACCGGGTGCACGTTGATCAGGTCCATGTGCGCGTCGTAGAACGAGTCGAGCGTTCCCACGTCCCGCCAGTAGCCGCGGTCGCGGTCGGTGCTGCCGGGCACCTCGTTGTCCTTGAAGTCGTAGACGTTGGCCTCGCCGCGCTCGACGAGCATCGGGATGATGCTGCCGCCCATGTCGTGCTTGCTCGTCTTGTCCGCCGCGTCGCGCTCGACCGCCTCGCACAGCGCCCGGGTGGTGAACACGTAGTTGCCCATCGAGGCGTAGATCTCGTCCGGCGCGTCGGGCAGCCCGACCGCGTCGGTGGGCTTCTCCCGGAACGCGCGGATGCGCTTGCCGTCCTCGCCGACCTCGATCACGCCGAACTGGTCGGCCGTCGACAGCGGCTGCCGGATGCCCGCCACCGTCACCCCGGCGCCGGAGGCGATGTGGTCCTCGACCATCTGCCGGGGATCCATCCGGTAGATGTGGTCCGCGCCGAAGACGATCACGTAGTCGGGTTGCTCGTCGTTGATCAGGTTGAAGCTCTGGTAGATCGCGTCGGCCGAGCCGGCGAACCACCACGGGCCGCGGCGCTGCTGCGCGGGCACCGGCGTGACGTAGTTGCCGAGCAGCGTCGACATCCGCCACGTCTTGGTGATGTGGCGGTCCAGGGAGTGCGACTTGTACTGGGTCAGGACGACGATCTTGAGGAAGCCGGCGTTCGCCAGGTTGGACAGGACGAAGTCGACCATGCGGTACATCCCGCCGAAGGGGACGGCGGGCTTCGCCCGGTCGGTCGTCAGGGGCATCAGGCGCTTGCCCTCCCCGCCGGCCAGGACGATCGCGAGCACCTTGGCAGCCATGCTCAGACGCTAACGACCCGGAACCGACTTCACCACTCGGACGCCCACACTTGCCACCGCGTGCGACGTGGCGCTCTGCACTAGGGTGCGGGCATGGCACCGATGCGCGTCGACCTGCTCACCCGCGAGTACCCGCCGGAGGTGTACGGCGGTGCCGGGGTGCACGTGGAATACCTCGCCCGTGAGCTGCGCCGGCTCGCCGACGTGCGGGTGCACTGCTTCGGCGCGCCGCGCGACGAGAAGGGCGTCACCGCGTACGCCGAGCCGGCCGCGCTCGCCGGCGCCAACGCCGCGCTGCGCGTCATGGGCGTCGACCTGGAGATGGCCGCCGGGACGGCCGGCACCGACGTGGTGCACAGCCACACCTGGTACGCCAACCTGGCCGGGCACACCGCAAAGCTGCTGCACGGGGTGCCGCACGTGGTGACCGCGCACAGCCTGGAACCGCTGCGGCCGTGGAAGGCCGAGCAGCTCGGCGGCGGGTACGCGCTCTCCTCCTGGTGCGAGCGGACCGCGTTCGAGGCGGCCGACGCGATCATCGCGGTGAGCGCGGGCATGCGGCGCGACGTGCTCACCGCGTACCCGGCGGTGAACCCCGACCGGGTACGCGTGGTCTACAACGGCATCGACACCGCGCAGTACGCCCCGGACCCGGGCACCGACGTGCTCGACCGGCTCGGCATCGACCCGGGGAGGCCGAGCGTCGTCTACGTCGGGCGGATCACCCGGCAGAAGGGCCTGCCGTACCTGCTGCGGGCGGCCCGGGAACTGCCCGCCGACACCCAGCTGGTGCTGCTCGCCGGCGCGCCGGACACCCCGGAGATCGCGGCCGAGGTGGAGGGCCTCGTGGCGGAGCTGCGGGCCACCCGGTCCGGGGTGATCTGGGTGGCGGCGATGCTGCCCAAGCACGAGGTGATCCAGGTCCTCACCCACGCCACGGTCTTCGCCTGCCCGTCCGTCTACGAGCCGATGGGCATCGTCAACCTGGAGGCGATGGCCTGCGAGACCGCCGTGGTGGCGACCGCCACCGGCGGCATCCCCGAGGTGGTCGCCGACGGCGAGACCGGGCTGCTGGTGCCGATCGAGCAGGCCGGCGACGGCTCCGGCACCCCGCTGGACCCGGAGCGGTTCGTGGCCGACCTGGCCGCGCGCATGAACGAGCTGCTGGCCGACCCGGAGCGGATCGCCGCGTTCGGGGCGGCGGGGCGGCGGCGGGCGGTGGAGCACTTCTCCTGGGACGCGATCGCCCGCCAGACGCTCGACGTCTACCGCTCGGTGGGGGTGTAAGGAGGGGCACCCTGTTAACGCCTCCGGTAGAGGAAGGGCCCCTTATCAACGGGCGCGGCCCACCTCGCCGGGCGCTACGACGTGCGGGCGCCACAAGCCGGGTTAGGGTCGCCCGATGCCCGATGCGATCTTCGCCCATCCGCGTCTCGCGCCGGTCTACGACGCCTTCGACCCCGACCGGGACGACCTGGCCGCCTACCTCGCGCTCGCCGGGGAGCTGGGCGCGCGCACGGTGCTCGACGTGGGCTGCGGGACGGGGTCGCTGGCGGTCCTGCTGGCCCGGCACGGACACGCGGTCGTCGGCGTCGACCCGGCCGAGGCGTCCCTCGACGTCGCGCGGGCCAAGGACGGGGCCGGCGCGGTCCACTGGATCCACGGCGACGCCGCGGCGCTGCCCGCGCTCGACGCCGACCTGGCCACGATGACCGGGAACGTGGCGCAGGTCTTCCTGACCGACGCCGACTGGGGACGGACGCTCCGGAGCATCCATGCCGCGCTCCGGCCGGAGGGGCATCTCGTCTTCGAGACCCGGCGTCCCGACCATCGCGCCTGGGAGGAGTGGGCGACGGACACCGGCCCGGTCATCCGATCCGCCCCGGGCGTCGGGCGGGTGGAACGGCGTTTTCGGGTAACCGCGATCGACCTGCCGTTCGTGTCCTTCCGCTTCACCTACCGCTTCCTGTCCGACGGGGCGGTGGTCACGTCGGACTCGACGCTGCGGTTCCGCGACCGCGACGAGGTCGAGTCGAGCCTGACCGCCGCCGGATACCGGGTGCTCGACGTGCGGCAGGCGCCTGATCGCCCCGATCGGGAGTTCGTGTTCGTCGCGCAGCGGACGAGCTAGAGGCGGAGCGCGGGTCACGTCGCAGGGCGGTCACCGATTATTGACGCTTCCCGCCAAAAATGCTTCACTTGCCGCATGGCCTCGGACAACCCGCCCGCGCGGCGCCGACGCGGCCGGCCCACGGTGCTCGATCCCGAAGCGGTCGGCACCGCGGCCCTGCGGCTCTGGTCGGAGCGCGGCTACGGCGCCACCGGCTGGGACGACCTCTCCGCGGCCACCGGGATCAGCGCCCGCACCCTGATGCGGCACTTCCCGTCCAAGGCCGCCCTCGCCTGGGTGGGGGTGCCCGCCGCCACGCGGCGGCTGACCGAGACGTTCCGCGCGCTGCCCCTCGACGTCCCGCTGTCCGACGCGCTGCGCGCCGCAGTGGTCGCCTCCGTCTCCGACGACGCGCTCGTGCTCAGCGCGGGCGGGTACTGGATGCGGGTCGTCGCCGAGGAACCCGAACTGGCGGAAGCCTCCGCCCGCGCCTACGCGCCCTGGACCGAGGCCCTCGCCCGGGAGATCGCCCGGCGTCGACCGGGAGCGCCAAGGGCGATCTGCCACGCCGTCGCCGCCGCGTACCGCGAGGCGGCCCAGGCCGCGCTGTACGACTGGGCCCGCGGCGGCCCCGACGGCTCGCCCGCCCACGCCGTCGACGCCCTGCTGCGTCTGCTGGACATCCGCATCACCACACCCGAGGAAGCCCCGTGACCACCACGCGCCCGATCCCCGACCCGCTCGCCCCCGCCACCCTCGGTCCGGTTCGCCTGCGCAACCGGGTCATCAAGTCCGCCACCTTCGAGGGGGCGACCCCGGACGCCCTGGTCACCGACCGCCTGATCGACTACCACACCGCTGTGGGCCGCGGCGGCGTCGGCATGACGACTGTCGCCTACCTCGCCGTCGCGCCCGAGGGACGCACCGAACGGGGCCAGGTCTACTGGCGGCCCGAGGCGCTGCCCGGGCTGCGGCGACTGACCGAGGCGGTGCACGCCACCGGCGCCAAGGTCAGCGCCCAGATCGGGCACGCCGGGCCGGTGGCGAACTCCCGCTCGAACGGGCTGCCCTCGCTCGCCGCGTCGGCGCGGTTCAACCCCCTGGCGATGGGCTTCGACCGCGCCGCGACGCACGACGACATCCGCCGCGTCGTGGCCGCGCACGGCAGCGCCGCCGCGGCGGCCCGCGAGGTGGGCTTCGACGCCGTCGAGGTGCACCTGGGCCACACCTACCTCGCCGGATCGTTCCTGTCGCCGAAGCTCAACCGGCGCCGGGACGAGTTCGGCGGTGCGCTGGCCAACCGCGCCGAGTTCCCGCGCCGGATCCTGGCCGCCGTCAAGGAAGCAGTCGGCGACGACGTGGCCGTCATCGCCAAGATGAACATGAGCGACGGCGTACGCGGCGGTTTCGACCTCGACGAGTCGATCCCGTTCGCCCGGACGCTGGAGGCCGACGGGCACCTGGACGCCCTGGAACTCACCGGCGGGTCCTCGCTGCTCAACCCGATGTTCCTGTTCCGGGGCGACATCCCGCTCGCGGCGATGGCCGCGCCCCAGCCGCCGCTGCTGCGGCTCGGCATGAAGATGTTCGGCCGGTTCCTGTTCCACGACTACCCCTACCAGCCGCTCTACTTCCGCGACCTCGCGCTCCAGTTCCGCCGTGAGCTGTCCATGCCGCTGATCCTGCTCGGCGGCATCACCGACCTCGACGGGATGCGCACGGCCATGAGCGACGGCTTCGAGTACGTCGCGATGGCCCGCGCCCTGCTCCGGGAGCCGGATCTGATCAGCAAGATCAGCCGCGACGCCACCACCCGGTCGCGCTGCACCCACTGCAACCTCTGCGCCGCCAGCATCTTCACCGGCACCCACTGTCCCCTGGACGCCGAGGGGACGGCGGCGCTCGTCGCCGCCGGCACCCGGCCCGTCGTCGCCCCGTAGCAAGGAGTCCCCCGATGTCCGTACCCCGGCAGCCCCAGCCGGCCTCGGTCGACCTCGTCGTGATCGGCTCCGGCACCGGCCTCGCCGCCGCGCTCAGCGCCCACGAGGCAGGCCTCTCCGTCGTGGTCGTGGAGAAGTCGCGCTGGGTCGGCGGCTCCACAGCCCGCTCCGGCGGCGCCTTCTGGATCCCCGCCAACCCCGTCCTGGCCGCCGAGGGCTCCGGGGACACGCCCGAGCGCGGCGCGGCGTACCTGGAGGCAGTCGTGGACGGCTCCGCGCCCGACCAGCGCTGGCGCAGCTTCCTCGAGCACGGCACCGCCACGATCGAGATGCTCACGCGGACCACCCCGATGCGGTTCCTCTGGGCTCGCGGCTACTCCGACTACCACCCGGAGCTGCCCGGCGGCACCGCTGAGGGCCGGAGCTGCGAGTGCCGCCCGCTCGACCTGAAGGTCCTCGGCGCCGACCGCGCGCGGCTGCGTCCCGCCGTCCTCTCCGCGCCAGTGCCCATGCCGGTCACCGGCGCGGACTACAAGTGGCTCAACCTGATGGCGAGGACCCCGGTCCGCGCGCTGCCCCGCATCGTGACCCGCCTCGCCCAGGGTCTCGGCGGCCTCGCGCTCGGGCGCGAGTACGCCGCCGGCGGCCAGGCCATCGCCGCCGGCCTGTTCGCCGGCGTCCGCCGCGCCGGCATCCCGGTGTGGACCGGGACGGCGCTGGAGCGGCTCCTGGTCGACGGGGACCGGGTCGTCGGGGCCGAGCTGCGCCACGGGGAGACGACGTTCACCGTACGGGCCGAGCGAGGTGTCGTGCTCGCCACCGGCGGCTTCGACCACGACCTGCCGCTGCGGCACGTCCACCACCACCGCGACCTGGGCGACTGGAGCCTCGGCGCGGACAGCAACACCGGCGACGGGATCCGCGCCGCCCAGGCGGCGGGCGCCGGCACCGACCTGATGGAGCAAGCGTGGTGGTTCCCCGCCGTCGCGCCGGTCGGCGACGCCGCGCCGTCGGTGCTCCTCGCCGAGCGTTCCCTGCCCGGGTCGCTCATGGTGGACGGCACGGGCCGCCGGTTCGTCAACGAGTCCTGCGACTACATGACGTTCGGGCAGCGGGTGCTCGGCCTCGCCCACGAGGTCGGAGCACTGCCGGCCATGTGGCTGGTCTTCGACCAGCGGTACCGCAACAGCTACGTCTTCGCCGGCACGCACTTCCCCCGCGCCCCGCTGCCGAAGTCCTGGTACGCGGCGGGCATCGCGCACCGCGCGGGCACCCCGGGTGACCTCGCCCGGTCGATGGGCGTGGACGCCGACGCGCTGAGCGCCACGCTGGCGCGGTTCAACCAGCTCGCCGCCGCGGGCGTCGACGACGACTTCGCGCGTGGCGCCAGCGCGTACGACCGCTACTACGGCGACCCGACGGTGACGCCCAACCCGAACCTGCGGCCCCTGGCCGGCAACCTGTACGCCGTCCGGGTCGTCCTGTCCGACCTCGGGACCTGCGGCGGGGTCCGGGCCGACGGCCTCGGCCGGGCGCTGTCCGACGCGGGGACACCGATCCCCGGGCTGTACGCGATCGGCAACGCCGCCGCCAACGCCTTCGGCCGCACCTACCCGGGGGCCGGGGCGACCATCGGCCAGGGCTTGGTCTACGGCTACATCGTCGGGCGGCACGCGGCGGGCAAGCTCCCCGCCGCCGACCGGGCCGAGGGCCGCCGGACGGCGGAATAGGCACGGTTTTGTCGCACCCGGGCCCGCCCCGCGTGCCAGCATCCGGCAGACGCACGGGGCCGGCCCGGACCGACCGCCGGCGAAGCGGAGAGGAACCGACATGGGTACGTACGCGGTGACCGGCGCGGCCTCCGGCATGGGCCGGGCCTCCGCCGAGCGGCTGCGGCGCGACGGGCACACAGTCGTCGGCGTGGACCTGCGGGACGTGGAGGTCGTCGCCGACCTCTCCACACCGGCCGGGCGCGCGGCGGCGGCGACCGAGGTGCTGGAGCGCGCCGGAGGGCGGCTCGACGGGGCGGTCTGCGCTGCCGGGCTCGGCGGCATCCCCGGCCGGGACCGGCTCGTGCAGCAGGTCAACTTCTTCGGCGTGGTGGAGCTGCTCGAGGCGTGGCGACCGGCGCTGGCCGCCGCCGGCAACAGCAAGGTGGTGGTGTTCGGCTCGAACTCCGTCACGCTCACCCCGATGGTGCCGGAGCGCGCCGTGCGGGCCCTGCTCGACCGCGACGCCGACCGGGCGCTGCGCGTGGTGGGGCGCTTCGGCAAGCGCTCGGCGCCGTTCGCGTACGCGAGTTCGAAGCTGGCGGTGACGCGGTGGGCACGCCGCGCCGCGATTTCGCCGGAGTGGGCCGGCGCCGGCATCCGGGTGAACGTCCTGGCCCCCGGCATCATCGCCACCCCGCTGCTGGAGGAGCAGATCGCCCGGGGCGAGAAGGAGGCGGTCGAGGGGCTGCCGGTGCCGATCGGCGGGCGCGGCAGGCCGGCGGACGTCGGCGAGTGGGTGGCGTTCATGCTGTCGCCGGCCGCCGACTTCCTCTGCGGTTCGGTGATCTTCCTGGACGGCGGCTCGGACGCCTACTTCCGCACCGACGACTGGCCCGTCTCCACCGGGCCGGCCGGGGTGCTGCGTTACATGCGGCGCGCCAAGGCGTGGCGCCGTGGAAGCAGCGCGCAACCGAGCGCGAGAGGATCTCGCGCAGTAGGTTGAGCGGGTGACTGGACGGTTCCCGATCGAAGACGTCTCCCCCGTCGTCTCCTGCGGTCGCTACCCGGCCAAGGCGGTGGTCGGCGAGGTCGTGCCGGTGTCGGCACGGGCCTATCGCGAGGGCCACGACGCGCTCGGGTGCAACGTGGTCTGGCTCGGCCCGGACGGCGCGGCCCGCCCGTTCACCCGGATGCGCCCCGGCGAGCCCGGCCAGGACCGCTGGCACGCCACCATCCGCCCGGACGCGGTGGGCCTGTGGCGCTTCGCCGTGGAGGCGTTTCAAGACCCGTACCTCACCTGGCAGAACGCGGTCACCAAGAAGCTCGCCGTCGGCCAGGGCGCGGCCGAGCTGGCGAACGACCTGGCCGAGGGCGTACGCGTGCTGACCGCCGCGCTCGACCTGGTGCCGAAGGTCGACCGTGATCGCGTACGCGAAGCCGTGCGGGCCCTGGCCGACGACGGCCTGGACCTGCCGCGGCGGGTGAGCGCGGCGCTGGATCTGGCCGGCCTGCTCTGGGAGCACCCGGTCCGCGAGCTGGTCACCACCGGCGAGGAGCGCACGCTCTGGGTGGACCGGCCGCGGGCGCTCTTCTCCGCCTGGTACGAGTTCTTCCCCCGCTCCGAGGGCGCGGTCCCGGCCACCGTCGACGCGCCCGCCCGTTCCGGCACGTTCGCCACCGCGATCGAGCGGCTGCCGGGTGTCGCGGCGATGGGTTTCGACGTGCTCTACCTGCCGCCGATCCACCCGATCGGCCGGGTCAACCGCAAGGGCCGCAACAACGCGCTCACCGCCGGGCCGGACGACGTGGGCTCGCCGTGGGCGATCGGCGCGGCCGAGGGCGGCCACGACGCCATCCACCCCGACCTGGGTACGCCGGAGGACTTCCGCGACTTCGTCGCGGCCGCCGCCGAGCAGGGGCTGGAGGTGGCGATGGACCTGGCGTTGCAGTGCGCGCCGGATCATCCGTGGGTCACCGAGCACCCGGAGTGGTTCACCACCCGGGCCGACGGCAGCATCGCGTACGCGGAGAACCCGCCGAAGAAGTACCAGGACATCTACCCGCTGAACTTCGACAACGACCCCGAGGGCATCCGGGCCGAGGTGCTGCGGGTGGTGCTGCACTGGGTCGGCGAGGGAATCCGGATCTTCCGGGTGGACAACCCGCACACCAAGCCGTTCGACTTCTGGCACTGGCTGATCGCCGAGGTCAAGAAGGTCGACCCGGATGTGCTGTTCCTGGCCGAGGCGTTCACCCGGCCGGCGATCATGCACGGCCTCGGCAAGATCGGCTTCACCCAGTCGTACACCTATTTCACCTGGCGCACGACGGCGGCCGAGATGCGGGAGTACTGCGAGGAGCTGGTCGCCTCGGTCGACTGGATGCGGCCGAACTTCTGGCCGAACACGCCGGACATCCTGCACTCGTCGTTGCAGCACGGCGGGCCGCCGATGTTCAAGATCCGGGCGGTGCTGGCGGCGCTGCTGTCCCCCTCGTGGGGCATGTACGCCGGGTTCGAGCTGTTCGAGCACGTGGCGCGGCCGGGCGCCGAGGAGTACCTGGACAACGAGAAGTACGAGCTGCGGCCCCGGGACTGGGACGCCGCGCTGACGCAGGGCCGGTCGCTGGCGCCGTTCATCACCACGCTGAACCGGGTACGCCGGGACAACCCCGCCCTGCACCGGCTGCGCAACCTGCGGTTCCACGACATCGACAACCCGGCACTGCTGTGCTGGTCGAAGCACGACCCGGAGACCGGCAACACGGTGATCGTGGTCTGCTCGTTCGACTCCCGCGAGGTGCAGTGGGGCAACACCACGCTCGACATGCCGGCGCTCGGCCTGGACTGGCACGAGCGGTTCACCGTGCGCGACGAGCTGACCGGCGCCGAGTACGACTGGGGACAGCGCAACGCGGTACGCCTGGACCCGTACCTGCAACCGGCGCACGTGCTCACCGTGCGCCGCCCGGCCGCACCGGCCCCCGCCGAGCCGGAGCACCCGGCCGCGCCCGACCTGACAGTGGAAGACGTACCCGCCGACCTCTCCGGCGGCACCGCCCCGACCGCACCGGCCGACAAGGACGACGCCCGATGGACCAGCTGATCGCCGGCGAGGTACACGACCCGCACGCCGTGCTCGGCGCGCATCCGGCCGACGGGAGCACCACGATCCGGACGCTGCGCCGGGGCGCGGGTGAGGTGACGGTGCTCGCCGACGGCGAACGGCACCCGATGAAGCGGGTGCACGACGCCGGTGTCTTCGAGGCGGTGCTCCCCGGCGAGGTGCTCGACTACCGGGTCGAGGTGGACGGCACGCCGCACGACGACCCGTACCGTTATCCGCCCACGCTCGGCGACCTCGACCTGCACCTGATCGGCGAGGGCCGGCACGAGCGGCTCTGGGCGGCGCTCGGCGCCCGTGTCTTCGACGAGGGCGTCGCGTTCACCGTCTGGGCTCCCAACGCGCGCGCGGTGCGGCTGATCGGCGACGTCACCGGCTGGGCGCCGGACGACGGGTGGCCGATGCGCTCGCTCGGCTCCAGCGGCGTGTGGGAGATCTTCGTGCCCGGCATGCCGGTGGGCAGCCGCTACAAGTACCGCATCCTCGGCGCCGACGGCCGGTGGCGGGACAAGGCCGACCCGATGGCCGCGCGCACCGAGGTGCCGCCGGCCACCGCGTCGGTGGTGCACGAGTCACGGTACGAGTGGGGTGACGCGGACTGGCTCGCGCGCCGGTCCCGGCAGGCGCCGCACCAGGAGCCGATGAGCGTGTACGAGGTGCACCTGGGCTCGTGGCGACCCGGCCTCGGCTACCGGGAGCTGGCCGAGCAGCTCACCGCGTACGTGCTGGAGATGGGCTTCACCCACGTGGAGTTCCTGCCGGTGATGGAGCACCCGTTCGGCGGCTCGTGGGGTTACCAGGTCACCGGCTACTACGCGCCGACCGCCCGGTTCGGCGACCCGGACGACTTCCGGTACCTGGTGGACCGGCTGCACGCCGCCGGCATCGGCGTGCTCCTGGACTGGGTGCCGGCGCACTTCCCGAAGGACGAGTGGGCGCTCGCGCGTTTCGACGGCACCCCGCTGTACGAGCACCCCGACCCGCGTCGCGGCGAGCACCCCGACTGGGGCACGTACGTCTTCGACTTCGGCCGCAACGAGGTGCGCAACTTCCTCGTCGCCAACGCGCTGTACTGGCTTGACGAGTTCCACATCGACGGGCTGCGCGTGGACGCGGTCGCGTCGATGCTCTACCTGGACTACTCGCGGCAGGACGGGCAGTGGGCGCCGAACGTGCACGGCGGCCGGGAGAACCTGGAGGCGATCGCGTTCCTCCAGGAGGTCAACGCCACCGTCTACCGGCACCACCCGGGCGTCCTGATGATCGCCGAGGAGTCCACCGCCTGGCCCGGCGTCACGAAGCCGACCTCGGAGGGCGGGCTCGGGTTCGGCTTCAAGTGGAACATGGGCTGGATGCACGACACCCTGCTCTACACCTCGAAGGACCCGATCTACCGGCAGCACCACCACCATCAGCTCACGTTCTCGCTGGCGTACGCGTGGAGCGAGAACTACGTGCTGCCGATCAGCCACGACGAGGTGGTGCACGGCAAGGGGTCACTGGCGGGCAAGATGCCCGGCGACACCTGGCAGCGGCTGGCCACCGTGCGAGGGCTGCTGGCGTACATGTGGGCGCACCCGGGCAAGCAACTGCTGTTCATGGGCTGCGAGCTGGCCGACGACAGGGAGTGGAGCGAGGAGCGGGGCCTCGACTGGTACCTGACCCACGACCCGGCGCGCGCCGGCGTGCAGCGGCTGGTGGCCGACCTGAACCGCGTCTACCGGGCCAGCCCGGCGCTCTGGGCGCAGGACACCGACCCGGCCGGCTTCCGCTGGATCGCCGGGGACGACGTCGCCAACAACGCGGTGTCGTTCATCCGGATCGCCCCGGACGGGCAGACGCTGGTGTGCGTGGCGAACTTCTCCGCGACTCCGCTGGAGGACTACCGGATCGGCCTCCCGGCCGCAGGTACGTGGGCGGAGGCGCTGAACACCGACGCCCACCACTACGGCGGGTCGGGCGTGGGCAACCTGGGCGAGGTGCACGCCGAGAACGTGCCGTGGCACGGCCTGCCCGCGTCGGTGGCGCTGCGCGTCCCCCCGCTGGGCGTCCTCTGGCTCTCCCCCCGCTGACCCCGTGCCGGCCTCGCGACCCCCGTTGATCATGAAGTTGGCGGCACTCTAAGAGATCCACAACGCCGTCAACTTCATGATCGACGCGGAGAAGCAAAAGACGGTCAGACCAGGTCGGCTTCGCGCAGCAGCTTCCAGAGGCCGGCGCCGTCGGGGGCGCTCAGCCACTTCTGGCCGATCGGGCCCGACGACGAACGGCCCGCCGGTGCCGGGAGGCTGCCTGCGAGCACCGACTGGGTCGGGGACAGTTGCCGGATCGCCACCCCGGCCACGTGGTCCGGGTGCGCTGCGGCGAACTCCCGGTAGATCTCCGGGTCGTGCTGTCCGTCGTCGCCGATCAGCAGCCATCGCACCTCGGGGAACTCCCGGGACAGCCGGGCCAGCGTGGCCCGCTTGTGCTCCCGGCCGCTGCGGAACCACCTGTCCGCGGTCGGCCCCCAGTCGGTGAGCAGCAGCGGCCCGGCCGGGTAGAGGTGCCGGGACAGGAACCGGGTGAGCGTCGGCGCGACGTTCCAGGCGCCGGTGGACAGGTAGAAGACCGGCGCGCCCGGGTGGGCGGTGGCCAGCCGCTCGTACAGCACCGCCATGCCGGGCACCGCCGTGCGGGCGTGCTCGTCCAGCACGAACGTGTTCCACGCGGCGAGCAGCGGCCGGGGCAGCGCGGTCACCATGACGGTGTCGTCGATGTCGGAGAGGATGCCGAACCGGACGGCCGGGTCGAGCACGCGGACCAGCGCCTCCACCGGCTCGGCGTCGGCGACGCTGAGGCGTACGCAGCCCCAGCCGGGGGCGAAGTCGGCCTCGATCACGGTGTCGACGAAGCCGCTGCGGTCGGCGGTCACCTCCTGGCGCACGCCGTCGGCCTCGATGGTCACCTTCACGTGCTTGGCGGGCAGCGTGGCGAAGCTGCGCCAGCCCCGCACCTTGTCCAGCCGGCCCCGCCGCCGGGTGTCCGGACGCCCGAGCAGCACGCGGCAGAGCACGCGCGCCCAGCCGGGGGCGCCGTAGCCCGCGTACGCGATGATGTTGGGCTGCCACCCGGTGCGCCGCAACCGGCGCTCCACCAGGCCGTGCACGGCGTCCTCGAAGCGCGCGGCGCGGTGCAGTTGCGGAACGGCAAGCTGGTCCGGTGGTGTGGGCGGCACACGGCAACAGTGCCACAACCGGACCGGCCGGGCCACGCGAGTGATCCACGCCGATCCGACCCGGCGGCGGGCGCCGCCGTGACAGACTGCGGTCGGGACGACGACGGGGGCGTTTGTCGTGTCGACGACGAAGCGGGACCGGGTACTGCCGCGTCCGGACGCGCCGGCGCTGGTGGCGCTGCTGCTCGGCGTCGCGGCCGTCGGCTACCGGCTGGTGCTGACGCTGCTCACGGTGCCCGCGTCGAACAGCGACGAGGCCACGTTCGGCCTGGCCGCGCTGCACATCGCCGAGCGCGGTGAGCGGCCGGTCTTCCTCTACGGCCAGCGCTACATGGGCGTGCTGGAGTCGTACCTGGCCGCGCCGCTTGTCGGCTGGGCCGGGCCGAGCTGGCCGCTGCTGCGGCTGCCCCTGCTGGCGCTCTTCGCGGTCTTCCTGTGGCTGGCGTACCGGCTGACCCGCCGCCTGTTCTCCCCCTGGCTCGCAGTGGTCGTGGTGGGCCTGCTCGCGCTCGGCTCGGAGCGGGTGGTCCGCGACCAGCTCACGGTGGTCGGCGGCCGTCCGGAGGTCAAGCCGGCGGTGCTGGCGATGCTGCTGATCGCGGTGGCCCTCGGCGACCGGCGGATCCGGCACCACTGGCTGGCCACCGGCGCGTTCGGGCTGCTCGCCGGGCTGGCGCTGTGGTCGGACTGGCTGATCGCGCCGTACCTGCTGGTGGCGGCGGTGGTGCTCGCCGTGGCGGTGCCCCGGGATCTGATCGGCTGGCCGGGTGTGCTGCTGGTGGTGGGCTTCCTGGCCGGGATCGCCCCGGTGGTCAAGGACAACCTCGTCGCGCCGCCCGGGCAGGACTCGCTGTCGGTGTTCCGCGAGATCAGCACCAAGGAGGGGGTCGCGCCGTCGCTCGCCGAGCGGCTGCGCGGCGGGCTGCTGGAGGGGGTGCCGCTGGCGTCGGGCATGTGCCCGATGGACGGCTGCGCGCGCTGGGCGCAGTGGTTCGGCGTGCTCTACCCGGTGCTGCTGGTGGCCGCCGCCGGGCTCGGGCTGCTCGCGTACCGCCGGGCCGCCGACCACGCCGCGCGGGTCCGGGCCGTGGCGATCCTCGCCCTGGTCGTGGGCGCGGCGCTGACACTTCTGGCGTACGTGCGCAGTCCGCTCGCCGCGACCGACCCGCTCGGCAACGCCCGCTACCTGTCGGTGCTCCAGATCTCGCTGCCGGCCGTACTGTGGCCGCTCTGGCTGGCCGCCGCGCACGCGGTGCGGGGCACCGCCGGACGGGCGGCCCGGCTGGGCGGCGCCACGGCGGCGGCGGTGCTGGCCGGGCTGACCGCCGCCACCGTCGCCGGGACCGTGGCATTCCTGACCGGTGTGCCGGGCGTACGGGACGAGGAGCGTACCGCCCGCCGCCTGGCCGACACGGTGCGGCAGGCCGGTCTGCACGAGGTGTACGGGGACTACTGGACCTGCAACCGGCTGATCTTCAACACCGGGGAGACCGTCGCCTGCGGTGTGCTCGACGGCGCCCTCACTCCCGGGCAGAACCGCTATCCGGCGTACTGGCAGCGGGTGGCGCGCGCGGACCGGCCCGGGTACGTGGTGGCGGCCGGCTCCCCGGCCGAGCGCACGCTGCGGCGGCTGCTGGGAGACCGCGCCGACGCGGCGGTGGTAGCCGAGGTGGGCGGTAGTCGCGTGTACCACCCCGAGCGTGCCGTCCGGCCGTGGCGCTGACCCCGGCCCGTACGCTGTGCCGGTGCTCATCCTGCTGCCCCCGTCGGAGGGGAAGGCCGAGGCCGGCACCGGCCGCCGGCTGGACCTGTCCCGGCTGTCCCTGACCGAGCTGAACCCGGCCCGGGAGGCGGTCCTGACCGCGCTCGTCAACCTGTGCGCCGGGCCGGGCGAGACGGCGGCCCGGACCGCGCTGGGCCTCACCGAGGGGCAGCGCGGCGAACTGCGGCGCAACGCCCGGCTGCGGGAGGCGGCCACCGCGCCGGCCGGGCGGCTCTACACCGGCGTGCTCTACGAGGCGCTCGGTCTGGACACGCTGCCGCCCGACGCGCAGCGGGCGGCCCGCCGCCAGGTGCTGATCAGCTCCGGCCTGTGGGGCGCGGTACGCCTCGCCGACCGGATCCCGCCGTACCGCTGCCCGATCGGAGCGCGGCTGCCGGGGCTCGGCGCGCTGTCGGCGTACTGGCGGGAGGCGCTCGGCCCGGTGCTGGAGCCGGCCGCCGGACGCGGCCCGGTGCTGGACCTGCGGTCCGGCGCGTACGCGGCCACCTGGACGCCGCGCGGCGCGCTCGCCGAACGCACGGTGACGGTGCGGGTGCTGCACGAACGGATCGTGGACGGCACGCCGACCCGGTCGGTGGTGAGCCACTTCAACAAGGCCACGAAGGGCCGGCTGGTGCGGGATCTGCTGCTCGCCGACGCCCGGCCGCGTACCGCCGACGCCCTGGTGGGGGCGCTGCGGGAGCTGAAGTACACGGTCGAGGAGGCGCCCCGGGCGGCCGGGCGGCCCCGGCAGGTCGACCTGGTGGTCACCGAACTCTGAGCCGCGGGCTTCCCGCAAATTTTGCTCAAGGCTGGGGCGCATCGGTTCCCGGTCCGGCGCTCGGCAGCGACGGTAGAGGTACCCCGACTCTGACCGAGGAGCCGCGCCGATGCTCACCACGCTGCTCGACCGCCCGCGCCCGTCGCCGCCGCCACTGGACTGGCTGACCCTGACCGACGCCTTCGAGGTCGCCTGCATGGTGCGCTGCACTCCGCCGCCGGCCGCCGACGTCCGCCGTCTCGACTCCGGACCGCACCGGGGCGGGATCGCCGAGTTCAACCGCGAGGACGCGGCGCAGCGGATGCGGCAGCTGCTGGGACGCCTGGACGTGCCGGTGGAGCACGAGCTGACCACCGGTGGCCTGCGCCGCCGCTACGAGCTGCACCGGTTGTCGGTGCCGCCGCCGCACCGGGCGGCGTACGCGAATCTGCTGGCCGCGGGCTGGCGGCAGGGACGCCGGGAGCTGCTCGGCGGGCCGTTCCCCGGCGCATCGGCGCCGCGGCGGCTGTGGCGGCCCCGGCTGGCCGCGGCGGCCTGGCGGGCCGCGCTGCTCGCCGGTGGCCGGCACGTCCGCCGGCACTGCCTCGGCATCCGGCTCGCCGACCGGGACCTGGCGGCGGTGCTGGTACGCGGCGCGGCGCTGCTGGACGTGCCGGCGGCACTGCGGCCGGGCTCGGGCTGCTTCCTGGTGGTGGTACCGAACGGCGAGCACCGGCAGCGGATCACCGAGAGCGCGGAGCTGGCCCCGGCGAGCTGACCGGCCCCGTGCGGGCTCGCGCGGCGGTGCCCCCACCGTGCGGGCTTGCGCCGTGACGGGTGCACGGCGCAGAGTGCAGCCCGTGAGCCGACACTGGCCTGTGCGCGCCGCCGCCCCGCTCGTGCTGGTGCTGCTGCTCGTCGCCGGGCTGGCCGGATGCCGGGACGAGCCGTCCGAGCCGACCCGGATCCGCATCGCCACCGGCAGCCCGACCGCCGTCTACCACGCCTTCGGCCAGTCGCTGGCGTCCCTGCTCAACCGGGAGGTACCCGGCGTACGGGCCGAGGTGGTGGTCACCGCCGCGTCGGCGCAGAACGTCCGGCTGGTCGGCGCCGGGGAGGCGGAGCTGGGCTTCACCCAGGCCGACGTGTTGCCGCCGCGCGAGCCCGAACATCCGTCGGTGCTCGCCGTGGCCCGGGTCTACGACGACCTGCTGCACCTGGTCACCCGCGCCGGCGGGCCGATCCGCACCCTCGGCGACCTGCGCGGCCGGCGGGTGTCGGTGGGCGCCGACGGCTCCGGCACCGAGATCACCGCCAGCCGCCTGCTGGAGGTGGCCCAGCTCGGCGGCAACCGGGTCCGCCAGGAGCACCTGGGGCTGGACGACTCGGTGGCGGCCCTGCGGGACGGGCGGATCGACGCGTTCTTCTTCTCCGGCGGGCTACCCGTACGCGGCGTCGCCGAGCTGGCCCAGCGAACCTCGCTGCGGATCGTGGACCTCGGCGACTGGACCGAGCCGCTGCGCCGGGCGTACGGGCAGGTCTACGTGACCCGGGACGTGCCGCGCTCGGTGTACCGGGCCGACCCGGTCAGCACCGTGGCGAACCCGAACTACCTGATCGTCCGCGCCGACCTGCCCGCCGCGCTGGTGCGGGAGGTGACCCGCCTGCTGATGGACCGCCGGCAGGAACTGGCCGCAGCGCACCCGGCGGCGGGACGGATGAGTCCCCGGTCGGCGATCGTCACCACTCCGCTGCCGCTGCATCCGGGCGCGGCGCAGTGGTATCGCGCCGCGAAGCCCTGACGTGGGTCAGCACCGGACCGGCGCGTCGGCGGGCGCCGGGAACCACAGCTCGGCGACCAGGCCCCGGGGCTCGCCCTGGCGCATGGTGAGCCGGCCGTCGGAGGCGTCGACGAGCACCGCCGCGATGGTCAGCCCGAGGCCCACGCCGTCCACGTTCTGCGCGTCCGGCGCCCGCCAGAACCGCTCGGTGGCCTGGTCGAGCTGACTGGCGGTCATGCCCGGACCGGTGTCGCTGACGGTCAGCACCGTCCCGCCGCCGACGGCGCGTACGGTCACCGTCACCTCTCCCCCGGTGCCGCTGAACTTCACCGCGTTGTCGATCAGGGCGTCCAGCGCCTGGTCGATGGCGGTCGGCACGGTCCGGGCGTACGCCGGCGCGTCCTCGGCGTCGAGGCGGAGCGTGACCTCCCGGTGCCGGGCCAGCGGCAGCCAGGCCGTCACCCGGGAGGCGGCGGTGGCGGTGGCGTCCACAGTGACCCGCTGGTTCTCCTCCCGCTCGGCGCGGGCCAGCGTGAGCAGCGCGTCGAGCACCGTGGCGAGCCGGTCGGTCTCCTCCAGCGCGAGCCGGTGCTCGGCGCGCCCGTCCGGGTCGGTGAGGCTGGGGCCCAGTTCCTCCACCCGCAGCCGCAGCGCGGTGAGCGGGTTGCGCAGCTGGTGGCTGGCGTGCGCGACGAAGGCGCGTTGCCGGTCCATCACGTCGGACACCGCGTCGGCCATGTCGTTGAAGCTGGTCGCCAGCCGGCGCAGCTCGGGCGGCCCGAGTCCGGCGCGGACCCGCGCGGCGCGGCGGCCCTCGGCGATCTCGTGGGTCACCGCGTCCAGCTCGGTGACCGGGCGCAGCACCCAGCCGGCCAGCCCGAACGCGGTCGAGACGCAGGCCAGCACCGCCAGCAGCCCGATGCCCGCCAGCAGCAGCCACCACACGGTGACCGTGCGGCGCACACCGTCCGCCGGGCTGGTCGTGACCACGGCGCCGAGCACCTCGCCGCCGTCGTTGATCGGCACCGCCGTCACCACCGGGCCGCCGACCCAGGGCCAGACCGACTCCGGGCCGCTGAACTGCTGCCCGGACAGCGCGGTGTCGAGCGCCGGGCCGGTGCCCGCGCCCGGCTCCCACCCGGACGAGGCCACCACGGTACGGCGGTCCCGGTCCACCACTGCCGCGCCGATGCCGTAGAGCGCGTCGTAGGCGGCCAGTTCCCCGTCCAGCGGGCCGGGGCTGCCGCCCCGCAACGCGGGCCCGGCCAGCGAGGCGAAGCGGGTGGCGTCGGCGAGACGGTCGGCGCGGACCCGGTCGGTCTCCCGGGTCGCGAGCGTGGCCGCCAGCGGTGTCTCCAGGGCGATCAGGACCAGCACCATCAGCAGCAGGTAGCTGATCACCAGCCGGCGGCGCACGACCCGGCCCTCACGCCTCGCGGAGCCGGTAGCCGACCCCGCGTACGGTCTCTACCAGCGTCGGGTCGCCGAGCTTGCCGCGCAGCGACCCGACGTGCACCTCCACGGTGTGCCGGTCGGCCCAGGTGGTGCCCCACACGTCGAGCAGGATCCGCTCGCGCGGCACCGCCACCCCGGGCTGGCGGGCCAGGGACAGCAGGATGTCGAACTCCTTGCGGGTGAGCGAGACGTCCCGGCCGGCCACCGTCACGGTCCGGCCGCCCACGTCGATGCGGACCGTACCGGCCTCGATCAGGTTGCGCTGCGGCGCGGTGTGCGCGGCCCGGCGCAGCACCGCCTCGATCCGCGCCTGCAACTCCACCATCGAGAACGGCTTCACCACGTAGTCGTCGGCGCCCAGCCGCAGCCCCAGCACCCGGTCGCGTTCCTCGCCGCGCGCGGTCACCGCGATGATGCCGAGCCGGCTGCTGCGCCGCCGCAGCTCGCGGCACAGGTCGGTGCCGTCGCCGTCGGGCAGCCCCAGGTCGAGCAGCACCAGGTCGCAGGGGGCGGCGGAGAGCGCGGCCGCCACCGTCGCGGCGTGTTCCACCTGGTAGCCGCGCCGGGTCAGCGCGGACGACAGCGCGGCGGCGACCCGGCGGTCGTCCTCGACCAGGAGGATCCGCACCCGTTCCTCCCTCGACTCGACGTGTTGCCCTGGGAATGGTGGCAGACGCGCCGCCGGGACGCGAGGCCGCTCTAGGCTACTGCCGTGATCTACAAGATTCTCTCCGACGACGAGTGGGCGCAGGCGCGGGCGGACGGGCGGTTCGCCGGCACCGCGATGGACCGCCAGGACGGCTACGTCCACCTCTCCGCCGCCGACCAGGTGGTGGAGACCGCGCGCAGGTTCTTCGCCGGGGTCACCGGCCTGACCCTGCTCGCGGTCGACGAGGCCCGGCTCGGTGACGCGCTGCGCTGGGAGGAGTCCCGTGGCGGCGCGCTGTTCCCGCACCTGTACGCGGCGTTGCCGGTGGACGCCGTGGTGGCCACGCACCCGCTGCCGGCCGACCGTCCGGCCGCCGACGCGGTGGCCGAACTGCTCGGGTGAGCGCTCGTTATGCTGCGTCGAGCCCGCCCGACGGCGCGACGCGCCCTGGCATGTGATGCGAGTTGAGATGACTGACAGCAACGACCGGTCCGCCTCCGTCTTCGTCCACCCGACGGCCGACGTGGAGTCCGGCGCCCAGGTCGGCGACGGCACCAAGGTCTGGCACCTGGCGCACATCCGGTCCAGCGCCCAGGTCGGCGCCGGCTGCGTGATCGGCCGCAACGTCTACGTCGACGCGGGCGTCACCGTCGGCGACCTGGTGAAGATCCAGAACAACGTCTCGGTCTACCAGGGCGTGACCATCGAGGACGAGGTGTTCGTGGGCCCGTGCGCGGTGTTCACGAACGACTTCCGCCCGCGCGCCCAGAATCCGGACTGGACGATCACCCCGACGCTGGTCCGCCGGGGCGCGTCGATCGGCGCGAACGCCACGCTCGTGTGCGGCATCGAGGTCGGCGAGTACGCGATGATCGCCGCCGGTTCGGTGGTGACCCGCGACGTCAAGCCGTACCAGCTGGTGGCCGGCAACCCGGCCCGCCCGAAGGGCTGGGTGGACGCCAAGGGCGAGGTCATCTCCCGCGACGTCGACAACCCGCCGCAGCAGGGCTGACCGGACGAACAGGGGCGACGACCGGCGCGGTCGTCGCCCCTGTCACCGGTACGCCTCAGCCGCAGAGCCGGCCGATCTCGTCCCGGAACCGGTCCATCGGGTTCGACCCGGCCGGTCCGAGCAGGTACTCCTTCAGCTCCCGCCGCGCCCCGGTCATCGGGTCGTCGCCGGTCCGGGTCACGTCGAGGATCTTCGCCAGCTCGCCGCAATCCGCCGAGAGCAGGTACGCCGCCCGCGCGGTCGGGAACTGCCGCCGGAACTCGTCCTCGGGCAGGCCGGCCGGATTGGCCACCACGTACGGGCGCTCGCTCTGCACGAAGTCGGAGACCACGCTGGACACGTCGCTGACCAGCAGGTCGGTGACGTTGAAGCAGTCGAACAGCCCCGGGGTGCGGCCGGTGACCACGAGGTGCGCGGCGCTGTCCAGCGAGGACGCGTCGGTCTCGCCGCCGGCCGCCTTGATCCGGGCCACGATCCGCTCGTGCACAGCACGGGCCTTGGGCGAGCGCGTGCCGGTCAGCGGGTGCGGCTTGTAGATCACCCGGACGTCCCCGGCGGCGAGCAGGCCGGACACGATCCGCTCCCCCATCAGCACGAGCGAGGTGTGGTACGGGTCGTCGTCGAGCCAGCCCTCCCAGGTCGGCGCGTACAGCACGGTGAAGCGGTGGTCGGCGGCCCCGGAACCGAACGTGTGCACCCCGGCGAGCTGCGGCCGGCCGATCTCCACGATGTCGCGGTCCAGCACGCCGACGTCGGCGCGGGCGTACCGTTCCCGCCCGGCCGGCCCGGCCACCCAGACCTCGTCGTACACCTTGCTGTACGGGTTCACGCTCGCCTGCTTGTCGCTGTCGCCGTGACCCACGAAGACGTGCTTGACGCCCGGCTCCCGCAGCAGGTGGATGTTGGCGCCGACGTTGGCGGCGTACATCGCCACGCGCAGCGAACTCAGGTCCAGGTTCATGAAGTCCACGCCGGCCGGCACGCAGATCACCGGCAGCCGGGTGTCGGCGAGCTGCCCGAACGCGTCCGCGGCGCGCAGCAGCACGACGGCGCGGCGGCCGGTCGCCTCCACCGGCGCGAGCCACATGTTGGCCTGGTAGACGTCCTTGGCCGGGCCGGCGAAGTAGAGCGCCACCTCGGGCCGCTCCCGGGCCATCCAGTCGTGCACGGCGGGCAGCACACCCGGGGCCCTGCCCCGGCCGCGCAGCGCGGTGAGCGCCAGCACCGCGGCGGTGACCAGGCCGGCGGCGAGCGTGACCAGGCCGGTGACCACCACCGGGGCGACCCGGTCGAGCGCGGCGGCCACCACCGCGGCAGGCACCAGCAGCACGTTCAGCAGCGGCATCTGCAGCCCGGCCAGCCGCCGCGCCCAGGCCGGCGGCACCGGCACCCGCCGCAGCGCGCCGAGGTCGATGTTGCGGGTGTACGCCGGCGGGTCGACCCGGCCGTCGATCACCTTGGTCACCGCGCCGGTGGCGACGGCTACCGTCCACAGCGCGGCGGGCAGCAGTAGGACGGCGACGGTGCCCGCCACGCCGGGACGCACCGCGGCGACCACCAGCAGGGCCACCGACAGGTCCCGCACCAGCCGCCGGAAGGTCGTGCCGAGACCGGCCTTGTCCAGCAGCGTGGCGGTCCCGGTGTGCCGCCCGGCCAGGGCCAGCTCACCGGCGACGGCGACCACGGCGGCCACCGCGTACGGGACCACCAGGCCGAGGACTCCGGCGAGGACCATGACCGCGTAGCCGAGAAGCGTCGCGCCGACCGCGGCGAGACCCTGCTGGCTGCGTACTCTGCTCAACAACGAACGCTCCCTGTCTGCCCCGCCGATGTCGGTCCGAGTCGATCTCCGACGGCTGCGACCCTAAACGGATCACATGACACAAGTATTGCCGGGGTGTCCGGCAGGTGAACTGCGGACGGCGTCATGACGATGACGGCATGCGACGGGCCCCGGCCGTCCGAGAACGGCCGGGGCCCGACGAAAGCGCTGGGGTCAGCCCCCGATGACCACCCGGCGCACGCCGGTCCAGCGCGCCGGGTCGGTGACCCGGCGGCCGTCGACAAGCACCGTCACGCCCGGCAGGTCGGCCGGGGCGAGGGTGCGGTACTCCGCGTGGTCGGCCTGGATGACGGCGGCGCCGACCGGCTCGCCGTCGTACCCGGGCAGGCCGTGCGCGACCAGTTCCTCGTTCGTGTACATCGGGTCCGAGACGTACGGCACCGCGCCCCGGCGGCGCAGCGCCTCCACGGTCGGGAAGACGCCGGAGAACGCGGTCTCCTTCACGCCACCCCGGTAGGCGGCGCCCAGCACCAGCACGCCCACCCCGGTCAGGTCGCCGTACGCGGCGGCGAGCAGGTCGACCGCGTACTCCGGCATGGCCGCGTTGGCCTCACGCGCCGAGCGGACCACTGTGGCGGCCGGGTCGTTCCACAGGTACATCCGCGGGTAGATCGGGATGCAGTGGCCGCCGACCGCGATACCCGGCGAGTGGATGTGGCTGTACGGCTGCGTGTTGCACGCCTCGATGACCTTGGTGACGTCCACGCCGACGGTGTCGGCGAAGCGGGCGAACTGGTTCGCCAGGCCGATGTTCACGTCCCGGTAGGTCGTCTCGGCGAGCTTGGCCAGCTCGGACGCCTCGGCCGAGCCGAGGTCCCACACGCCGTTGGGCCGGTCCAGATCGGGGCGCTCGTCGAAGTCGAGCACCGCCTCGTAGAACCGCACGCCGTGCGCGGCCGACGCCTCGTCGATGCCGCCGACCAGCTTCGGGTAGCGGCGCAGGTCGGCGAAGACCCGGCCGGTGAGCACCCGCTCCGGGCTGAACACCAGGTGGAAGTCGGTGCCGGCGGTCAGGCCGGAACCCTCGGCGAGCATCGACGCCCACCGGTTACGGGTGGTGCCGACCGGCAGCGTGGTCTCGTAGCTGACCAGCGTGCCCGGCTTCAGCCCACGGGCGATGGCCCGGGTGGCGTCGTCCATCCAGCCGAAGTCCGGCACGCCCTCGGCGTCCACGAACAGCGGCACGACCACGACGACCGCCTCCGACTCGGCGACCGCGGTGGCGGTGTCGGTGGTGGCCGACAGCAGGCCGGCGGCCACCGCCTCCTTGAGCTTGACGTCCAGGTCGGCCTCACCCGGGAAGGGCACGGCACCGTCGTTGACCAGCTGGACGACCCGCTCGGAGACGTCGGCGCCGATCACCCGGTGCCCCTTGGACGCGAACTGCACGGCCAGCGGCAGACCGATCTTGCCGAGCGCGACGACGCAGATGTTCATGAACTACTTTCCTCCAGAGGGCCAGATTCGGCGCAGGCGGGCAAGGAACCGACCGGGGGTCACCGGCGTGATCGCGACGATCACCTGGCCCTTGTGGTTCGTGGTGGGCGTGACGAGGTGCCAGCGGACACCGCGCCGGGCCACCAGCCGGGGTGCGGCGACAGGGCGTTCGGTGCGCAACGGCGCCGAGCCCGTCCCGCCCAGGGCGGAGACCTCGGCGCGTACGATACGACGCTCACCTGTCCCCGCGACGACCGCCAGCAACCGGTCCACCGCGAAGTCCGTCCGTACGACGGTACCGGGGCCGGACGCCTCGACCGACGTGACACCCGTCAGATCGCCCACGCTGACCCGCAGCGCCTCCGCGTTCAGCTCGGCCAGCTCGGCCCAGCGGCTGCGCGCGGTGACCACCAGGGCCCGGGCCCCGGCGGCGTCGCGTCCCCAGGCCAGCCCGGTCGCGGTCAGCTTGGCCAGTATCGCGGCGGCCCGGTCGGTGACGTCGTACCAGTCGTCCGGGTAGCCGAACGCCGGGTCGCGGAAGCCGACCTGGGCGGCGTACCAGCGGTCACCCTCGATGATCACCTCGGGCAGCGACCGGTCGGCGTGCTGGCCGACGATCGTGCGCAGCGCGTCGAGGTCGCCGTCCCGCGCCACCGCGACCCGCAGCCGCTCCTCGGGTGCCATCCGGGCGGTCACCCCGTCGGTCAGGTACGCCTCGGCGAGCTTGCGGATCCGGTCGTGGACCTGCCGCTGCACGTCCGGGGAGAGGGCGAGGAACTCCGCGCGGAGCAGCTTCGCCACCTCCCAGGTGAAGTGACGCACCAGCACCGCGTCCCGCCGCGGGCCGGGCTCGATCAGCCCGGCGACGAAACCGACGAGTTCCTCGGCGCAGCGCAGCCGCTCCTCGAACCGGCTGGCGTACGTGATGTTCTGGGCGTTGTCCCGCTTGACCGCGTAGTAGTACTCGTAGTCGCCGAGGACCGACACCTTCTTGGCCCGGAAGCACGCCTCCAGCGTGAACGGCTGGTCGCTGCCCATCGGCATGTCGGTGCGGTACCGCAGGCCGTGCCGCTCGATCAGGTCCCGGCGGAACAGCTTGGTGTTCGACAACGACCAGGGCAGGTCGCTGCCGAACAGGTCGAGCCGCTCCTGGGTGGTGGCGTACACGGCCTGGTGCACGTAGCGCTTGTTGGTGCCGACCATCCGGCCGAGCACCACGTCGGAGTCCCACCGGTCGGCGGCGTCGACCAGGCGCTCCAGCGCCTCCGGACCGAGGTGGTCGTCCGAGCCGATGAAGAAGACGTACCGGCCGCGGGCGTGGTCGAGCGCCACGTTGCTCGGCGCCGCCGGGCCGCCGGAGTTGGCCTGGTGCAGCACCCGGACCGTGCCCGGGTACCGCTTGGCGTAGCGGTCCAGTTCGGCGCCGCTGCCGTCGGTGGAGCCGTCGTCCACGGCGACGACCTCCAGCCGGTCCAGCCCGATGGTCTGCCCGACCAGCGAGTCCAGGCAGGCGGTCAGGTACGGCATGGTGTTGTAGACGGCGACCACCACTGTCACGTCCGGCCCGCTCACGCCCCCACCTCCACCTGCGCCGGCTGCACCGGTGCGTGCGCCGCCGGCGCCGGCCGGGGCGGTGCGTCCGGCAGCAGCCGGGAGTAGACCTCGTCGAGCACCCGCGCCTGCGCCTCCCAGGTCCAGCCGGCCAGCAGGCCCGGCCGGTCGTACGCGGCGCGGTACCGCTGCGGGTCCGCGAGCACCGCGGTGACCGCGCGGACGAAGTCGGCCACGTCCTCGGCGCGGAACACCTCGCCCTGACCGGTCTCCCGGACAGTCTCGGCCATGGTGCGCACGTCGGACACGACCAGCGGCAGACCGGCGTGTGAATACTCGAAGAACTTGGTGATCAGCGCGATCTCGTGGTTCGGCCAGTGCTGGATCGGGATGACGCCGACCTGTGCGCCGCTGAGGAACCGGACGACCTGGTGGTGCGGCACGTACGGCAGCACGTGCAGCCGGTCCGCCACGCCCAGCTCACCGGCCCGGGTGACGAGGCCCCTGACGTACGCCGAGTCGGGCTTGTTGACCACGAACGCGACGTGCGCGCCGGGCAGCCGCGGCAGTGCCTCGACCATCACGCCGAGGCCGCGCTTGGCGGCGGCCACCCCGCTGTAGACGAGCAGCGGCTCGTCCGGTCCGAGCCCGCAGCGGGCGCGGATGTCCGGCACCGGCTCGGCCGGGTCGGCCGGCAGCTCCGCCACCGCCGGGGCGTTCAGCACGACCGCCGGCCGTTCGGCCAGCCCGTGCTCGGTGCGCAGCAGGTCGGCCAGGCCACCGGAGACGGTCATGGTGGCGTCGGCATACGGCACGTACTCCCGCTCGTGCGCCACGTTGCCTGGTAGCCAGCGGGCGTTGTCGCGCCACGGCTGCACACCGGGAAGATATTCGTGGGCGTCCCAGAGCAGGGCGATCCGGCGGCCCTTCGCGGCGGCCCGGACCTTCGCGCGGGCGCCGACGCCGAGCATCCGGAAGTCGTTGGCGTGGATCAGGTCCGGCGCCAGCTCGTCGACCACCGGGCCGTAGGCCAGTTCGTAGTCCCACAGGCCCGGTTCCAGGCGCCGCCACGCGCCGTCGCCGCGCAGCCCGCGCCAGAACATGGTGTACGCGCGGTCCCAGGGGCCGTCCAGCTTGCGGCCCTTGCGGGCCCGGGTGAGCTGACGGTTGCGGAACCCGACCCACTTGCGGGTCAGGCCGGACAGCTTCTCCTCGGCACGCAGCGCGGCCCAGGGCAGCCCGCCCGGCCGGCCCGCGCCGGACTCGCGGGCCGCGACGGTGAGCGCCGCCCGGCGGACCGCCAGGTCCGCGCGCCAGGCCTTGACCGCCTGGGTACGGTGCGCCGCGATGCCGCTGGGCGGATAGGCGAGCGGGTGCCGCAGCCAGGCCCGGCGGAACTCGTGCCGGCGGCGGGCCAGCGGCTCGGGCATCGGCACGAGGCGTACCTCGGCGGCGCCGAGGCGCCAGCTCTGCGGGCTGCCGACCGGCGCCCGCCCGAGCAGCACCACGTCCCAGCCGGCGTCGGCGGCGGAGCGGGCCGCCTTCTGCACCCGGGAGTCACCGATGACCCCGTTGTCCACCAGCATCACGACCCGTCCCCGGGTGCCCGCCGCTGCGGTCGTGCCGTCAGATCCCATTCCTGCCCGTTTCGTCGTCGCCAGCACCGCGCCCGCGGACCCGAGCGAGTCTACGACAGCGGATCGGGCCCGGACGTCCGCCGCCGCCGGTGCCCCCCGACCTGCTGTGACTGTTGCTACCCTCCACCCTGTCCAACGACCGGCGCCCGCTCCGGGTCGTTCGCCGGGTCGCCGGCCGCGCCACGCGGGCCCTCGGCCAACCCCAGCTCAGCGCGAACGGGACCGCACAATGGACGTGGTGACCACCGAGGAACCCCGCCGGCCCGCACCAGCCCCGGCGACCGAGCCGGCCACAGCCGATCGCGCCCGGCCCGGTCCCGTCCGGCGGCTGCGCGACGCCGCCCGGGACGCGGCGCCCGCGCTGGCGGTCTACGCGGTGATCCGGCTCGTCGGCGTCCTGGCCGTCTACGTCTGGGCCCGCTCGCTCAACCTCTCCCCGGTGCGCGAGCTGACGCTGTCCGACGCGACGTACTACCTCGCCATCGCCCAGCGGGGCTACGACGGGTACGAACGGGTGCAGAGCGACATGGCGTTCTTCCCGCTCTACCCGGCCCTGATCGGCGTGGTCGAACGGGTCACCCCCCGCTCGGGCCGCGTACCGCCGGGCTCGCGGTGGCCGCGCTGGCCGGCCTGGCGGCGGCCTGGGCGCTGTACGCGATCGGCTCGTACCTGCACGACCGTCGCACCGGCGTGCTGCTCGCCGCGCTCTGGGCGGCGCTGCCGCACGCCGTCGTGCAGTCGATGGCCTACAGCGAGACGCTGTTCACCGCCCTGGCCGCGTGGACGCTCTACGCGCTGCTGCGCCGCCATTGGCTGACCGCGGGCGTGCTCTGCCTGTTCGCCGGTCTGACCCGGCCCACCGCCTCGTCGCTGATCCCGGTGGTCGGCCTGGCCGCGCTGCTCGCCGTGGTCCGGCGCCGGGACGGCTGGCGCCCGTGGGTGGCCATGATGCTCGCCCCGGCCGGCTGGCTCGCCTACCTGGCCTGGGTGGGCGTCCAGACCGGGCGGCCGGACGGCTGGTTCCACATCCAGTCCGCCGGCTGGCGCAGCCACTTCGACTTCGGCGTGGACACGTTCCGGCGGGGACGCGAGGTGCTGGCGGTGTCCGCGACACCGCAGATGCTCGTGGTGAGCCTGGTGCTGCTGCTGGCGCTGATGTTCTTCGTGCTCAGCGTGATCGACCGCCAGCCCTGGGAGTTGCTGCTGTTCAGCGGGCTGATGCTGGTCACCACGCTCGGCGCGGCGGGCTACTACCACTCCAAGGCGCGGTTCCTGGTGCCGGCGTTCGCGCTGCTGCTGCCGGCCGCCGTCGGCCTGGCCCGGGCCGGGCGGGCCCGGGCCGTCACCGTGCTGGTCGCGCTCACCGCGTTCTCGACCTACTTCGGTGGCTACCTGCTGCTCATCTGGACCCGGTCGCCGTGACCCTCACCGGGTGAGCGGGCGGACGTCCCACAGCCAGACGTCCGCCACCCGCTGCCCCGGCCCGTAGAGCGCGTCGAGCACCACCTTGAGGTCGTCGTGGCGGCGGGCCCGGTCCGGCAGCGCCACCGCGTCGGCCTTCCAGTGCCGCACGTCGGCGCGGGCCTGCTCGACGTCGGCCGGGCCGACAGCGGTGTCCCGCTGGCCCCGCGACACGGCGGTGAGCAGCTTCGCGGTCGGCTGCGGCTCGACGCCCCACCGGCCGGTGTTGTCGGTCTTGGAGACCGGCCCGAGGAAGTACCCCTCCGGTACGGCGAAGCCGGCCAGCGCGGCGGAACTCCAGTACAGCGACGTCATGCCGTCGACCGGGACCGGCACCAGGGTGCGGCCGGGGGCGACGTGCTCCTTCCAGACGCCGGCGGTGACGAAGTCCGGCACCGGGTTGCGCCCGCGCGCCTCCAGCGGGGTGGGCAGGATCGGCAGCAGCGCGGCGAACAGCGCCACAGCGGCCAGACGGGGCACCAGCCGGGACTGGCCGGGCTCGTCCGCCCGTACCCGGGCCACCCGGTCCCCGGCCACCGCGAACAGCACGCCGAGCGCCACCGTGGTGATCAGCGCGAACCGGGACACCACCACCGAGTCGAACACCGGCAGCTCGGACACCAGCGCGAACGGCGCCGGCACGTCGGTGCGGCGGGTGCCCACGGTCCAGGTGGTGCCGATCGAGAAGACCGCCGAGATCAGCGCGACCACGGCGAGCACCCGGACCACGATCTCGCGGCGCAGCCACAGGGCGGCGCCGATCGCCAGGATCACCACCGACCAGCCGTAGAAGCTGGCCTGCTCGGTGGTGTTCGGGCCCCAGCGCAGGGCGCTGGTGGGGCTGCCGGCCACGGACTCGGTGGCGTACCGCACGAACGAGCCGAGGGTCAGCGCGTAGACGTCCGGGTCGCCCGGGTGACCGACCCGGTGCTGCGGGCCGGCGAACTGCATCCACAGCGGGTACGCGGAGGCCGCACCGACGAGCACGCCGGTGATGGCGAGCCCGCCGAGCATCGGCCCGGCCCGGCGCAGCGCCTCCCGCGGCCGGAAGATCACGTAGCCGACGACCATCATCAGGCAGCCGAGCGCGGTCAGGAACAGGATCTCCAGGCTCACGAAGAACTGCGCCACCACGAGCGCGCCCAGCACCAGGCCGTTGCGCACCGGGCGGCCGTCCCGGGCCAGCCGGATCACCTGCCAGAGGATGAACGGCACCAGCCACTGGGCGGTGATGTGCGGGTGGCCGTTGCTGTGCGACACCAGCGCCGGCGCGAACGCGCAGAACAGGCCGCCGGCGAAGGCCGCCACCCGGGACGAGACCAGGTTGCGGGACAGCACGTGGTACCAGGCGTACGCGGTGCCGGCCAGGTTGAGCGTGATGAACAGCAGGTACGCGAACGGCGCGCCGAACAGCAGGGTGACCGGAGACAGCACCAGCCCTGGTAGCTGCATGCCGACGTTCGTCATCAGGTTCACGCCGTCCGGGGCGTTCTGCAACGAGGTGAAGAACGGGTTCTCCAGGTTGCTGACCGCGTGCGCGGCGTACGCCAGCATCCACTCGTTGAAGCCCTGGTCGTTGGGGCGACTGCCGAGCAACCGCCCGTCGGGGTTCACCCAGCCCCGCGCGGTCACCCAGAACGCGCCGGCCAGGTAGATCGCCGCGACCAGCAGATCCGGCCGCATCCGGTGCCACCGCCCGGGGCGGTCGGCACGCTCCGCCGCGGCGGTCTCCGGCTGCGCCTGCTGCTGCGCGGCGTCGGCGGGCCGGTCCGCGCCGTCGGCGGTCGGCGGCTTCGCGGTCTCGCCGGTGGCGTCGGCCACCGATCCACCGGCGTCTGCGGTGCGGGTACGGGTCTCGGGCCCGGGGGCGGTCATGGCGCCGTAGTGTACGCAAGCCGGGCCGCGCCGCCGGGCCAGGCTCGCCCGGCCCGGTGAAGACTCGGCGACGATCCCCCGGCGGCGGGACGTACCGGCGGTGACCGGACCGTGCCGCGGCGGCGGCGAGCAGCCGGGCGGGCGCCCGCCGGACCGGGGTGATCCGGCCGGTTCGGTTAGGCTGGTCCCTCGTGTCCCGTTCCACGCCACCGGTCACCGTGCTCCCCGTCGGGGCGACGGCGTCCGGTGACGGCGGGTGGCCCGGCCCACCATCGCGTACCGGCCACGTCCGCGTACGTCGTCCGGCGGCGGGTGGGGCACTACTATTTCTAGGGCCTGCGGGCACCGGCCCGGCCACCCGGCCGGGGTCCACGGCCTCCCGTCTCGGGCGGCGGCCGGTCCGCCCCGAGAATCCGTCGCAGATCACGAGGAGTCACGTGTGAAGGTCGTCAGCATCGTCGGCGCCCGACCGCAGTTGGTGAAGCTGGCGCCCATCGCGGCGGCGTTCGCCGAGGACGGGTGCGAGCACGTGATCGTGCACACCGGCCAGCACTACGACGCCGACCTGTCCGACGTCTTCTTCTCCGGCCTCGGCATCCCCGACCCGGACGTGCACCTGGGGATCGGCTCCGGCAGCCACGGCGTGCAGACCGGCAACACCCTGGCCGCCCTGGATCCGGTGCTCGCCGCCGAGGCGCCGGACTGGGTGCTGGTGTACGGCGACACCAACTCGACGCTGGCCGGCACGCTGTCGGCGGTCAAGCAGCACCTGCGGGTGGCGCACCTGGAGGCCGGGCTGCGGTCGTTCAACCGGCGGATGCCGGAGGAGCACAACCGGGTGCTCACCGACCACGCCGCCGATCTGCTGCTCGCCCCCACCGAGGAGGCCGTCCGGCACCTCGCCACGGAGGGCCTGGCCGCCCGTACCGAACTGGTCGGCGACGTGATGGTGGACGTCTGCCTGCGGGTCCGCGACGACGTGGCGCGGGGCGGGCAGCCCCGCCCGGCGCTGCCCGACGGCATCGACCCGGACGCGCCGTACCTGCTCGCCACCCTGCACCGCGCGGAGAACACCGACGACCCGAAGCGGCTCGCCGCGCTGCTCGACGCGCTCGCCGACCTGCCCGTGCCGGTCGCGCTGCTGGCCCACCCGCGGCTGGTCGCCCGCGCCGACGAGCACGGGCTGAAGCTGACCCGGGGCGCGCTGCACGCCGGCCGGCCGCTGCCGTACGCCGCGATGGTGGCCGCCGTGGTCGGCTCCGCCGGCGTGGTCACCGACTCGGGCGGCCTCCAGAAGGAGGCGTACCTGCTGGACCGGCCGTGCACCACGCTGCGCACCGAGACGGAGTGGGTCGAGACGCTCGCCGACGGCTGGAACGTGCTGGTACCGGATCCGCGCGAGCTGGGCGCCGGCTGGGCGGCCACCGCGACGCGTCCCGCCCCGGAGGCGCCGCGCGGCACCCCGTACGGTGACGGCCGGGCGGCCCGGCGGGTCGCCGAGACGCTGCGGCGGCACCTGGCATGACGACGCGCTCCCTCCTCACGATCGGTTATCAGCGATGACCAACCACACCGTCCCGCTCCCCCGCTCGCGGGGCGGGAAGCGGCCGCACGCCATCTACCTCGCGATCGGCTTCCCGCCCGCGGCGAAGAGCAGCGCGTACCGGCTGCGCGAGACGGCGAACCAGTTCGTCGCCCAGGGCTGGGACATCACCGTCATCACGATCTGCCAGCAGGCGTGGGAGCGGGAGTACGGCCTGGACCACACGCTGTCGGAGAAGGTCGACCCGCGGGTGCGGGTGGTCGAGCTGCCGCTGATCCGGGAGGACCTGGAGACCGACATCAGGGCGTTCTCCGAGGAGCGGTCGCTGGACCCGGCGGGCTGGATCAAGCGGCTTCGCAAGCGCGAGCAGCAGGCGTTCCCGGAGCCGGTGTTCGGCGGCTGGCGGTACGAGCTGGAGAAGGCGGTGCTGCGGCTGCACCGCGAGCACCCGGCCGACCTGCTGCTCGCCTCCTGCGCTCCGTACGTGAACCTGGCGGCCACCCGGAAGCTGTGGGAGGAGCACAAGGTCCCGTACGCGGTCGACTTCCGCGACGGCTGGTCGCTCGACGTGATCGGCGGCGGCGAGGCGTTCACCCGCGACTCGGTCTCCGGCCGGTGGGAGTCCACGGTGCTGGAGAACGCGCTCGCGGTGTGGTGCGTCAACGACCCGATCGCCGGCTTCTACCGGGAGCGCTACCCGCACCTGGCCGACCGGGTGCACGTGGTGCGCAACGGCTACGACGAGGACAGCCTGCCGGACATCTCCGGCCGCTCGCCGGACCCGGCAGCCGGGCTGACCTTCGGCTACCTGGGCTCGGTCAACTTCAGCCCGGCGTTCCTGGAGTCGGTACTGGACGCCTGGCGCATCGCCCGGCGCGACGACCCGCTGCTGGCCCGCTCCCGGTTCGAGGTGCGCGGGCACATCGGCGCGGGCGCGTCGCGTGAGGCCAACCGGCACATGGACCTGCTCAAGGAGGCCGCCGTCGACGGGGTCAGCTTCGGCGGCCCGGTGCCGAAGGCGGAGCTGGCGGCCACGTACGGCTCCTGGGACGCGCTGGTGCTGATGCTCGTCGGTGGACGGTTCGTCACCTCCGGCAAGGTGTACGAGTTCATGGCCAGCGGCCTGCCCGTGCTCTCCGCCCACGACGTCGACCACGACGCCAGCAACGTGCTCGCCGGCCATCCGCTGTGGACCGGGGCGGTCGGGCTCGACCCGCACCGCCTCGCCGGCTCCTTCGTGGAGGCCGGCCGGCTGGCCCTGAAGGCGACCGACGCGGACCGGGCCGCCGCCCGGGACCTGGCCCGCCGTTTCGCGCGGCCCGCTGTGCTCGCCCCGGCGGTCCGCCGCCTCACCGAACTCGTCCGGCCCACCGGCGCCGGCGCGGCCACCCCGGCCACTACCTCCTCGACGGGAGATGCCCGACTGTGACCACAGTGCTCATCGTGGCCGCCGCCGCACCGAAGCAGCCGGCCGTGCTGATCGAGGCGCTGGAACGTTTCCGCAGCCGTGGCGCCCGCGTCACGGTGGCGTGCTTCTTCGACAGCGCGGAACTCCCGGTCGACCCGGCGCTGGCCGAGGTGCGGTCGTTCGTCGTACCCGCCGAGAAGCGCGACGCCCGGCTGCGGCGGGCGCTCGGCCGGGCGCAGGCCAACCGCAAGATCTGGCTGCACGCGCAGCGCCATGCCTGGCTGCGGCAGCGTTTCCGCTCCGCCGACCTGCTGGTGGCGCTGGACCCTCGGTCGGTCTACACGGTGTGGGAGATGGCCCAGCGCAACACCCGGGCCGGCGCACACTTCGGGCTCGTGCCGGCGCAGCGGGCGCTCGACGCGCCGCGTACCGAGCCGGTCGGCAAGCGGCTGGAGCGGCAGGTCGCGGCGGCCGCCGGCATCGGCACCCGGGGCGCCAAGCGGGCGGCGGTGGAGACCGTGCGCACCACCGTCCAGAAGGCGACCGGCCAGCGGATCATGAGCAACCCGGCCGGCGCCTGGTTCTGGTCCCGCGCGGTGGCCGCGCCCCGCGTACCGGACCGGCTGCGCAGCAAGCTCGCGGTACGGCTGCACGACAGCGCGGTCAAGGCGGGCCGCCCGGCGGTCGCGGCCCGGACCGCCGCGGCCGCGGTCAGCCGGATCAACAGCGCCGCCACCCGGGCGGACGTGCTCACCAAGGCCGCGCAGGGCGAGCTGGCCCTCGGGCACGTCCCGTCCGGGCTGCACGACGCGATCCGCGCCCAGCTCGCGCTTGCCGACGCCCGGCTGGCGAAGGACCCGAAGAAGGCCGCCGCTGCGGTGTCGCGGGCGTGGAGCCTGGCGTCCAACCGGGTGCTGCACTTCGACCGGCTTTCCTCGCCGATGAGCGACGACCCGGGCGCCTTCCTGGCGCCGTTCCGGGAGAGCGCGGCGGCGCGGAAGCTGTCCGAGCCGCGGGGCCGGCTCGCCCCGGCCGCCCCGGCGCCCACCGACCGGCCGCTGCGGCTGCTGGTCACCACGCTGATCAACGACAACTTCCTCCAGGAGATCCTGGAGCGCTACCGGGGCATGCCGAACGTGGAGGTCCGTTTCCTGGACCTGTACGAGGACCCGGTGACCCGTCCGCTGGCGCTCAGCGGCAGCACCGTGATGGAGCACCTGCTCGGCGCCGAGTCGACGTACGGGGCCAAGATCGAGGAGTGGCTTCGGCCGCACCTGGACTGGGCCGACACCGTGTTCGTCGACTGGTGCCAGGCCACCGCCGCGCTCTTCACGCTGCACGACCCGGGGACGGCCAGGATCATCGTCCGGCTGCACAGCTTCGAGGCGTTCAACTTCTGGCCGCACCTGGTGGACTTCTCCCGGGTCGACGACGTCGTCTTCGTCTCCGAGCACCTGCGGGACCTGTCCACCGCGGTGCTGCCGCAGCTCACCGGCGAACACGCCCCCCGGCTGTGGGTGGTCGACAACGCGATGGACCTGCAGCGCTACCCCCGGGCCAAGCCGGCCGACGCCCGGTTCACGCTGGGGCTGGTCGGGTTCAGCTCGGTGGCGAAGGACCCGCGGTGGGCGATCGACGTGCTGCGGAAGCTGCGGGAGCACGACGAGCGGTACAACCTGACGCTCATCGGCAGCAACTTCAACAACCGGACCAGCAAGCCGGCGAAGGACTACGGCCGGCTGCTCGCCAAGGACCTGGCCGAGCTGGAGCCGCTGGGCGCGGTCCGGCGCTACGGGCAGACCGACGACGTGCCGGGTGCGCTCCAGGAGGTCGGCGTCATCCTCAGCACCTCGGTGCGGGAGAGCTTCCACTGCGGTCTGGTGGAGGGCGTGGCGAGCGGCGCTGTGCCGGTGGTGCGGGACTGGCCGTTCTTCGCCGGCAAGCCGCACGGTGCCCGTACCCTCTTCCCCGCCGACTGGATGGCGGACACCCCGGCGGAGGCGGCGGAGCGGATCCTGGCCGTCACCGCGACCGAGCAGGCGTGGGCGGACGCCGGCCGGGCCGCCTCGGAGCACGTGCTGAAGACCTGGGACTGGGCCGTCACCCAGGCCGACTACGACCGGCTGCTGCTGGGCGACTGAGCAGGCGCAACGAGTGCGGGGCCCGGCCGGTCGGCCGGGCCCCGCTGTCGTTCTCCGCCGGTCAGCGCACCGGCACCGCCGTCCGCTGGTTCGGCACCGCCGTGACGGCGGTGTCCGCCGCCGCCGGCCGCATCGGGCCGGGGTGGTTCGGCAGCAGCCGGGTGTAGACCTCGTCCATCACCCGGGCCTGCGCCTCCCAGGTCCACTGCTCCAGCACACCCGGCCGGTCGTACGCGGCCCGGTAGCGCTGCGGATCGGCCAGCACGGTACGCACCGCCCGGACGTAGTCGTCCAGGTCCTCGGCCCGGAAGACCTCGCCGTGCCCGGTGGCCCGGGTCGCCTCGGCCATCGTCCGCACGTCGCTGACCACCATCGGCAGGCCGCCGTGGGCGTACTCGAAGAACTTGGTGATCAGCGCGATCTCGTGGTTCGGCTTGTGGTGGATCGGGATGACGCCCAGGTCGGCCGGGGCGACGAACGCGGACACCTGCCAGTGCGGCACGTACGGCAGCAGGTGCACCCGGTCGGCCACGCCCAGTTCGGCGGCCAGCTCCTCCAGCTCGTACATGATCGGGGCCTTGCCGTTGGGGTGCACCGAGACCAGCGCGACGTGCGCCTCGGGCATCTCGGTGAGCCCACGGATCATGATGTCCACGCCGCGCGAGGGGTTGATGCCGCCGCAGTAGACGAGCAGCGGCGTGCCGGCGTCGATGCCGCACATCGCCCGGATGTCCGGTACCGGCGTGGCCCGCTGTTCCGGCGTGAGCGACCGCGGCGGCGCGTTCAGCACCACGGCCGGCTGCTCGGGCAGGTCGTGGCTCTCCCGCAGCAGGTCGGCCAGGGTGGACGAGACGGTGATGACCGCGTCGGCGTACGGCGCGTGCTCCCGCACGTAGGCGATCTGGGCGGGCAGCCAGCGCAGGTTGGCCGGCCGGCCGATGATGCCGGGGACGAACTCGTGCGCGTCCCAGAGCAGCTTGACGTCGCGTCCGCCGGCCCGGGCCCGCATGACCGCCCGCGCGCCGACGCCGAGCATCCGGAAGTCGTGCGCGTGGATCAGATCCGGCCGCAGCTCGTCCACGACCGAGGCGAAGGCCAGCTCGAAGTCCCACAGTTCCGGGTCCAGCCGGCGCCAGGCCCGGTCACCGTGCACCCGCTGCCAGAACCGCAGCGCGGCGCGGTCGAGCCGCGAGTCCGGGTTCTGCTGGCTCTCCTGGAGCCGCCGCAGCTGCGCCGAGCGGAACTTGACCCAACGGAACATCGTCTTGTTGAGGAAGTACGGCGCGGCCAGCCGGGCCTTGCCGGCCAGCTCGGCGAGGCGGGGCCCGCCCGCCGCCCGGTTCACCTTGATCTCGGAGAGACGGAACGTCAGGTCGTCCCGGCGGGCCCGCAGCGTGTTCAGCCGCCGCTTGGCGTCCGGCCCCGGCTTGTACGCCAGCGGGCGGCGCAGCAGCGCGCGGCGGTACGCGACCGGGTGGGTCAGCCGCCGGGGCATCCGGATCAGGCGGACCTCGGCGTCGCCGATGCGCCAGGTGTCCTCGGTCGCCGCGCCCTTGAGGATGCCGACCAGGATCACCTCCCAGCCGGCCTCGGCGGCGGAGCGGGCGGCCTTCTGCACCCGGGAGTCGCCGTGGACTCCGTTGTCGACCAGCATCACCACCCGTCCCCGGGTCGGTCGGGCATCGCTACTCGGGACAGCTTGCATCGGGTGCTTCTCCTCGTTGGCGGGGCGGTGCACGGGCGGTCGGCGGGTCACCGGAGGAAGGCGTCGAATGCCTCGGCGGTCCGCCGGCCGTCGTGGTGGTCACGGACGTAACGCGCGCCCTCCGCGGCCAGGGCGACCGCGGCGGGCCTGTCGTCGAGCAGCGACTCGATCGTCTTGACGAGCGTGCCGGGTGTGGCGTTGGCGATCGGCGGCTGGACCCCGGCGGCCCGGTGCGGTCCTTCACTCACGTACGCCACCACGACCTTGCCGGCTGCCATCCCCTCACAGGAGAAGGTGCCGTAGCTGCCCATCACCAACTGGTCGACCACGATGTCGCAGTCCTGCACCAGGCGGCGCATCTCGCTGTGCGGCAGACCCTCCACCAGGCGCAGTTCGATGATCCGTCGATCGTGCAGCTCCTGCAACCGGGGCAGCAGCCGGTCGGTGCCCTTGGTCCAGCGGTTGGACGGGGCGTGCAGCACCACCGGCCGGGTGCGTTCCAGCACCGGGCGGTCGCAGGCCCAGGCGTCCACGTCCACGATCAGCGGCGCCCAGGTGGCGAACGGCACGTCGTCCAGCAGGTCCGGCGTGGTCACGAAGAACGGCAGGCCGCTCTCCTCGGCCGTACGCCGGTTCTGCTCGGCCACCACGGTGAGCCGCTCGCGCAGCTCCTCCGGCGCGTCCCGGAACGCGGACTCGGCGTGCCGCTCCAGGTGCGCGCCGGGGTGGCGGATCTCACTGCCGTGCGCCAGCAGCGCGACCTTGAGCCGGGCCCGGCGCAGCGCGGGCAGGTCCGCGGCGATGTCGTCGCCGTTGAGCCGGCCGAGCACCGGACGGAACGCGTCCACGATCAGGTGCGTGTAGAAGCCGAGCACCCGCGCGGCCTGCTGCACCTGCACGTCGAGCCGGTGCTCGCCGGGGAAGTGCAGATACCGGTCGGCCGGGTAGCGGTAGGTGGCCGGTGGCTTGGCGACGACCAGCTCGATGCCGACGTCCGCCCGCGCGGCGCTGATCGCCACCGCGAGGGCGGAGAGCTGCCCGGCGTAGTTCGCCGTGCCCAGACCCAGCCGGACCGGCCCGGCGCCGAGCGCCCGCCACCGGCCCGGAGTGCCGGCCTCGACCGGCGCGACCGCCGGCTCCGGCGGCTCCGGCGTGTCGTCGTCGCCCCGCTGCCAGGCCCGTTCCACCGCCTTGGCGAAGGAGGGCACCGAGCCGGGCGCGTAGAAGTCGCCGGTCCGGTGGCGGGCCAGGTGCTCACGGACCACCCGGTTGTCGGCGGCGACGATCCGCAGGCCGGCGGCGAGGCAGGTGTCGAGCAGCCCGAGACCGGCGTCCGGCGCGAACCCGAACACGGCCACGTCCCCCGAGGCGAGGAACGCGGCCGTCATCGTGCGCGGGCGCGGCACCGGGTGGACCCGGCGTCGGGCCTTGCCGGCCCGGCGGACCAAATCCTGGACGGCCGCCTGCTCCGCCGGGTCGCAGACCAGCGCCAGGTGGAACTCGGGCAACCGGGCCAGGGCGCGCAGCACGCCGTCCAGTGCCCGGTCGCCGGTGATCCCGCCGGCATGCACCAGCAGCGGCGTGCCGGCGGGAAGTTCACACAGTTCGCGTACCGAAGGAGTCTCCCAGGGGCGCGTGCCGGCGGCGGCCCGGCGGAGCGCGATGCGCCACCGCCGGGGAATCCGCCGCCGCACCGCGGAGACCGTCCGCCGCACCGGCGCCGGGCTCATCGCAGTGCCGGCTCCGCGTCGCTGCCGCTGGCCGCCACGGACACGACCTTGCCGTCGGCGGACGACTCCAGCAGGGCGGCCGCGACCTGTACGGTACGCAGACCCTGCCGCAGCGTGACGATGTCGCTCTGCTTGCCCTCCACCGCGTCCCGGAAGCGCTCGTGCTCGACCAGCAGCGGCTCGCGCTTCGGGATCGCGTAGCGGACCATGTCGCCCTCGGCCACGCCGCGGAACGCGCGCAGCGCCTCCCACTCGGTGTCGATGGCGGCGTTGGCGTAGAACGTCAGGTCGGCGGTGAGCGTGTCGGCCACGAAGCAGCCCTTGTCACCGGTGACCACTGTGGACCGCTCCTTGAGCGGGCTGAGCCAGTTCACCAGGTGGTTGACCATCGTGCCGTCGGAGAGCTGGCCGACCACGGCGACCATGTCCTCGTGCAGCCGGCCGCTGCGCGAGACGGTGCGGGCCGCGACCGAGGCGTACTGCCGGCCGGTCACCCAGGCGGTCAGGTCGATGTCGTGGGTGGCCAGGTCCATCACCACGCCGACGTCGGCGATCCGGTGCGGGAACGGGCCCTGGCGCCGGGTCACGACCTGGAACACCTCGCCCAGCTCGCCCGCCTCCAGACGGGTCCGCAGGCTCTGCAGCGCCGGGTTGTAGCGCTCGATGTGGCCGACGCCCGCGACCAGGCCGGCGTTCTCGAACGCCTCGACCAGCCGGGTGGCCGCGTCGACGGACTGGGCCAGCGGCTTCTCGATGAGCGCGCAGACGCCGTTGGCGGCCAGCTCCATGCCGATCGGCTCGTGCAGCGCCGTCGGGCAGGCCACCACCGCGTAGTCGACGCCGAGGGCGAGCAGGTCGCTCAGCTCGGGTACGACCGGGGCGCGCAGCGTGCCGGTCACGTCGCCGGCCGGGTCGACCACGCCGACCAGCTCGACGCCGTCCAGGTTGGACAGCACGCGGGCGTGGTTGCGCCCCATCGCGCCGAGGCCGATCAGGCCGGCCCGCAGCTTCCGTCCGCCGTCGCTCATCGGGCACCGCCGGCCAGGTTCGCGCCCTCGGCGATCCGCTCCAGCTCGGCCTGGCTCAGCGACGGGTGCACCGGCAGCGAGACCACCTCGGCGGCGGCCCGCTCGGTCTCCGGCAGGTCCCACGCGCCCGGCTTGCCGTCCACGAGGTACGGCTTGAGCCGGTGGATCGGGGTCGGGTAGTAGACCGCGTTGCCGATGCCCAGCTCGGTGAGGCGGGCCTGGGCGGCGTCCCGGTCGCCCCGCACCCGCACCGTGTACTGGTGGTAGACGTGCTTGGCGCCGTCGGCGACCGGCGGGGTGACCATGCCGGTGATCGCCGAGTCGAGGAACTTGGCGTTGGCGCGGCGCTGCTCGGTCCACTCGGCGAGCTGGGTGAGCTGCACCCGGCCGATGGCGGCAGCCACGTCGGTCATCCGCATGTTGGCACCGACGATCTCGTTGGCGTACCGCTGCTCCATGCCCTGGTTGCGCAGCAGCCGCAGGGTGCGGGCGAGGTCCGCGTCGGCGGTGGTGATCATGCCGCCCTCGAGGGAGTGCATGTTCTTCGTCGGGTAGAAGCTGAAGCAGCCGGCGGTGCCGAAGGCGCCGACCGGGGTGCCGTTCAGCTCGGCGCCGTGCGCCTGCGCGGCGTCCTCGACCACGGCGAGGCCGTGCTGCTGCGCGATCTCCATGATCCGGTCCATCGCGGCCGGGTGGCCGTAGAGGTGCACCGGCATGATCGCGACGGTCTTCGGCGTGATCGCCGCGGCGACCGCCTCCGGGTCGACGCAGAAGCTGCCCGGCTCGATGTCCACGAAGACCGGCTCGGCGCCGACCAGCCGGACCGCGTTGCCGCTGGCGGCGAAGGAGAACGAGGGGACGACGATCTCGTCGCCCGGGCCGAAGCCGAGCGCCATCAGCGTCAGCTGGAGCGCGGAGGTGCCGGAGTTGACGGCGACGCAGTGCCGGCCGGCGACCAGATCGCCGAACTCCTCCTCGAATGCCGCGACCTCGGGGCCCTGCACGACCCGGCCGCTCCGAAGCACCCGGACGGCCGCCTCGATCTCGGCTTCGCCGATGATCGGCCGTGCGGGGGGAATGAACTCTGGATGCGGCCCGGCCATGGGGCTTCCTCCTGTCGACGCGTGGTTCATGGGAGACATTTCGGGGGATGGTACCGCTCTGTCGGGAAAACCAGCCGTTCGCACTGATTGTCCGACCGGTTGTGACCTTCTGTTCATGATCGGCGACGGACCTCCGGGGGCGGCCCGGGGCTCACACTTCCACCTCGTCGCGCACAGGCTCCACGCATGCTACCCGCAGGGCGGCGACGATCGCGGCCGCCATCCGGGGCACCTCGGCGGGCTCCAGCGGGGCCCGGGAGATCGCCATCCGCCAGTAGACCGGACCGACGATCAGATCGACGGCGGCCCGCCTGTCGGTGGCCGGGGACAGCTCGCCGCGCTCGACCGCGCGGCCGATCAGGATCCGGCCCACCGCCTGCTGGTAGTCGTCCAGGGCGGCCTGCAACTTCTCCGCGATCTGCGGGTTGCGGGCCGCCTCGGCCAGCAGGTCCGGGATGATCTGCGCGGCCAGCCGGTGACGTAGTGCACGCGCCATCACGTGCAGCAGGATCTCCAGGTCACCGAGGAGGCTGCCGGTGTCCAGCAGCGGGATGTTCCGGCCCGCCACCGCCGAGACCATGTCCAGCACCAGATCGAGCTTGGAACGCCAGCGGCGGTAGATGGCGGTCTTGCTCACACCGGCCCGGCGGGCCACCGCCTCGATGGAGAGGCGACCGTAGCCGACCTCGGCCAACTCCTGCATCACGGCGGCGCGGATGGCACTGGTGATCTCCCCGCGCAGCACCGCCGCGCCGGCCGGAGCACGCCTCTTCTCGGTCGTCACGTGGAACAATGTAGCGCAACGACGGTACGGTTGCGTCCCGACGTTCGGTGGACTACCTTCCATGCAGCAGCGAGGCGGCTCCTCCCCGCCCGGCCACGCTGGATCTCATTCACCGCACTGCTCCCCATCAGCACGAAAGATCGGAGCGCCTGAACATGGCCAACACCGCGGTGGCCGACCCCGAATCCGGACTGACCCGGGCCCAACTGGCCCAGCGGTACGGGCTACGGGTGGCCGGGGAACGACCCGCCCTGGGTGAGTACGCCCGCCGGTTGTGGGCGTACCGGCACTTCATGACCGCGTACTCCCGGGCGAAGGTCGCCTCCTCGCTGAGCAACACCCAGCTCGGCCAGCTCTGGCAGGTGCTGACACCGCTCACCAACGCGGCCGTCTACTTCCTGATCTTCGGCGTCATCCTGGGCCAGCACCGGAACGTGCCGAACTTCATCGCGTACCTGTGCACCGGCGTCTTCATCTTCATCTTCACGCAGACCGCGGCCTCGAACGGCGTCAGCGCGATCACCGGCAACCTGGGCCTGATCCGGGCGCTCCAGTTCCCCCGGGCGGCGCTGCCGATCACCGTCACGCTGGTGCAGCTCCAGCAGCTGCTCATGTCGATGGTGGTGCTGGCCGGCATCGTGCTCGTCACCGGCGAGCCGCTCACCTTCCGCTGGATCCTGATCGTCCCGATGCTGCTGCTCCAGACGATCTTCAACGTCGGGCTGAGCATGGTCATGGCCCGCCTCGGTTCCAAGGCCACCGACCTCAAGCAGGTCATGCCGTTCGTGATGCGCACCTGGCTGTACGCCTCCGGCGTGCTCTACCCGGTGACGCTCATCCGCGAGCACCTGCCGCCGTGGGCGGCGAACATCCTGGAGTGGAACCCGCCGCTGGTCTTCATCGAGCTGGCCCGCTACGCGCTGCTCGACTCGCACCAGGCGCACCTGGTGAGCTCCCCGGCGAAGCTCTGGGCGCTCGGGGTGTTCTGGGCGATCGTGATGGGCGTCGGCGGGTTCGTCTACTTCTGGCGCGGAGAGAAGGAGTACGGCCGTGGCTGAGCAGACCCTGCCGTTGAACGCCGGCCCGGTGACCGACTCGGGCCGCGTCCCCACAGTGGTGGTGGACGACGTGCACGTCATCTACCGGATCCACAAGGGCGCGACCGGCGGCACCACACCGGTCTCCGCGCTCAAGCGGATCGTCTCCCGTACCAAGGCGCCGAACATCCGCGAGGTGCACGCGGTCAAGGGCGTGAGCTTCACCGCGTACGAGGGTGAGGCGATCGGCCTGATCGGCAGCAACGGCTCCGGCAAGTCCACGCTGCTGCGGGCCATCGCCGGGCTGCTCCCGCCGGCCCGCGGCGCCGTCTACACCCAGGGCCAGCCGTCGCTGCTCGGCGTCAACGCCGCGCTGCTCAACGACCTGTCCGGTGAGCGCAACGTGGTGCTCGGCTGCCTCGCCATGGGCATGCACCCGGACGAGGTCAAGAAGATCGCCCCGGAGATCATCGAGTTCTCCGGGATCAACGAGCGCGGCGACTTCGCCTCGCTGCCGATGCGCACCTACTCCTCCGGCATGGGCGCGCGGCTGCGCTTCGCGATCTCCTCGGCGAAGAAGCACGACGTGCTGCTCATCGACGAGGCGCTGGCCACCGGCGACCGCAAGTTCCGGGTCCGCAGCGAGCAGCGGGTCCGCGAACTGCGCGACAGCGCCGGCACCGTCTTCCTGGTCAGCCACTCGATCGGCTCGATCCGGGACACCTGTGAGCGGACCATCTGGCTGGAGAGCGGCGTCCTGAAGATGGACGGCCCCACCAAGGAGGTCTGCGACGCGTACGAGAACCAGAAGTAGCGCCTCGGAGCGCACCGCACCGGGTTCCGCCCGGAGCGGTGCGCTCCCGCGTACGCGTTAAGGTTTTCGGACCCATCCCCTTTCACCCAGAGTGAGGTACGGCAATGACGCAGGACCACACCACCGCACCGGACGCCGCGCCGGCGAGCCCGGCACCCTGGCGCCCCGCGCGTACGGTGGCCGTGATCCTCGCCGGGGGGACCGGTACGCGCCTCGGGCTGGGCATCCCCAAGCAGCTGCTCAAGATCGCCGGTAAGCCGATCATCGAGCACACGCTGGCCGTCTTCGAGGCCGCGCCGGAGATCGACGAGATCATCGTGCTGATGGCCACCGGTCACGTCGACGACGCGCGGCGCATCGTCGCCGACGCCGGCTTCCGCAAGGTCACCAAGGTGATCGAGGGCGGTGAGACCCGCAACGACACCACCCGGATCGCGCTCGACGCGGTCGGCGAGGGCGACGTCAACATCCTCTTCCACGACGCGGTCCGCCCGCTGGTCAGCGCCCGGATCGTGCGTGAGTGCGTGAACGCGCTCTGGACCTACTCGGCCGTCGACGTGGCCATCCCGTCCGCCGACACGATCATCCAGGTCGACGCGGACGACTGCATCACCGACATCCCGGTGCGCTCCCGGCTGCGCCGCGGCCAGACCCCGCAGGCGTTCCGCTCCGGCACCATCCGTGAGGCGTACCGGCACGCCGAGGGCGACCCCGACTTCGCCGCCACCGACGACTGCGGCGTGGTGCTGCGCTACCTGCCCGGCACGCCGATCAAGGTGATCGACGGCTCGGACGAGAACATCAAGGTCACCCACCCGGTCGACGTGCACCTGGCCGACAAGCTGTTCCAGCTCGCCGCCGCGCAGGCGCCCCGGCTGACCGACCACCGCAGCTACGCCGAGGAGCTGACCGGCCGGACCATCGTGGTCTTCGGCGGCAGCTACGGCATCGGCCACGACCTGGCCGAACTGGCCCGCTCCTACGGTGCACAGGTCTTCCCGTTCAGCCGCTCCACCACCGGCACGCACGTCGAGCGCGCCGAGGACGTGGCCGCCGCGCTGAAGACCGCCTTCGAGGCCACCGGCCGGATCGACCACGTGGTGGTCACCGCCGGCATCCTCGAGAAGGGCGCTCTGGCCGAGATGGACACCGAGACGATGGACCGTCTCCTGCACGTCAACTTCGTCGGCCCGGTCACCATCGCGCGCCAGTCCCTGCCGTACCTGCAGCAGACCAAGGGCCAGCTGCTGCTCTACACGTCCAGCTCGTACACCAGGGGCCGGGCCCGCTACGCGCTCTACTCGGCCACCAAGGCCGCGCTGGTCAACCTGACCCAGGCGCTCGCCGACGAGTGGGCCGAGTTCGGGGTACGCGTCAACTGCGTCAACCCGGAGCGCACCGCCACTCCGATGCGGACGCGGGCGTTCGGCGAGGAGCCGGAGCACACGCTGCTCTCCTCCGAGGCGGTCGCGCAGGCGTCCCTGGACGTGCTGATCTCCGACCTGACCGGCCAGGTGGTCGACGTGCGCCGGTCCCCCGGCGAGCAGGTGGCCGCCGTACCGGCCCAGCCGGGCCCGCACCGGTCCGAGCTGTCCGCCGACGCCTGAACCCGACGGGACGTACCAGATGCGTGGTGACCTGGTCCGCAAGCTGCTCGCCCGGGTGCTGACCACCGGGCTGGCGGTGCTGGCCTTCCTCGTCGTGGCGCTCACCGGCGCCACCGGCTGGGGCCTGGCCCTGGCGGTCGCGGCGCTGGCCGCCACCGCCTGGGAGCGCCGGGTCCGGCCGTCCGCCGACGGGCTCGCCGAGACGGTGCTCGTGGCCGCCGGCATCCTGGTCGGCTACGCCCGTCGCCTCGACGACGGCTTCGACCCGGCGCTCACGGCCACCGCGCTGGTGCTGCTCGGGCTGGTGCTGCTGGTCGGGCCGCTGCGGCAGGCCGGCGCGCTGGAGATCCGCGCGGCGAACCTCCCGGTCCGCACGTGGACACCGATGGTCGCCGCCCGGCTGGGCGACGCGCTGCTGGTGCTGCTCGCCGTGGTGGCGCTCGCCGCCGCCCTGACGCTGCCCGCGTGGACCGCGCTGGTCGCCGCACTGCTGGTCGGCGCCGGATGCGGGGCGGTCGCGCTGGACCTCGCCCGGCGCCGGTTCCGGCCGCCCGCCGGAGGTGGACCGGTCGGCCGGGCGCTGCGCCGCCACCAGCCCGAGTTCGTGCTGCACTTCTCCGCTCCGCCCGGCTCGGAGTACCAGGTCACCATGTGGCTGCCGTACCTGGAACGGATCGGCCGCCCGTTCATGGTGGTGCTGCGCGAACCGGAGCTCCTGCCCGCGGTGGCCGCCGCCACCCGCGCCCCGGTCGTCCTCTGCCCCACGCTGAAGGCGCTGGACGAGGCGCTGGTGCCCAGCCTGCGGGTCGCCTTCTACGTCAACCACGGCGCGAAGAACGCCCACCTGATCCGGTTCAGCCGGCTCACCCACGTGCAGCTGCACCACGGCGACAGCGACAAGGCCCCCAGCGCCAACCCGGTCTCGGCCATCTTCGACAAGATCTTCGTGGCCGGTCAGGCCGCGATCGACAGGTACGCCCGCGCCGGCGTGGAGATCCCCGCCGACAAGTTCGTCGTGGTCGGCCGTCCCCAGGTCGAGGCCATCGAGGTACGCCGCGAGCCGGTCACCCCGCCGACGCACCCGACGGTCCTCTACACGCCCACCTGGACCGGGCACCACGCCGACGCCAACTACTGCTCGCTGCCGGTGGCCGAGACGCTGATCCGCCGGCTGATCGACAGGGGTGCCGTGGTGATCCTGCGCGCCCACCCGTACACCGGCAAGAACCCGGCCTCGGCCCGCCAGCTCGCCCGGCTCACCGAACTGCTCGCCGCCGACCGTGCGAAGACCGGCCGGCCGCACCTGTTCGGCGCCGCCGCGAGCCGCGAGCTGACGCTCACCGAGTGCGTCAACCGCGCCGACGCGCTGGTCTCCGACGTCTCCGGGGTCATCTCCGACTGGCTCTACTCCGGCAAGCCGTACGCGGTCACCGACACCGGCGCCGACGGCGAGCACTTCGTCGAGCGGTTCCCGCTCGCGGCGTCCGGCTACGTGCTGCGGCGCGACATGTCAAACGTGGACGAGGTGCTCACCGACCTGCTGGACGCCGACCCGAAGGCGGCACAGCGCTGGGCGGCGCGTACCCGCTACCTGGGCGACTTCCCCGCCGACGCCTACGCCGAGGCGTTCCTCTCCGCCGCCCGCCGGCAACTGGAACCCGACTGGGCGGTCCCGGGGCCGCGCGCGGCCCGCTAGAAGCGCGAGCCGGCCCGTCGCGGGCCGGCTCGCCCGTTCAGAGGTACGGGTCGAGCAGGGCGAGCACCGCCTCCGGGTCCTCGACGTGCGCGTTGTGGCCCAGTCCCGGCAGCGTCGCCACCGGCACGCCCAGCTCCTTGAGCTGCGCGTCGGTCACCATCGGATCCGCCTCGCCGCGGGCCAGCAGCACCGGTACACCGGTGGCCGCCAGCAGCACCGGCAGCCGGGGCTCCCCGACCGCGAACGCGGCCGGGTCCATCGCGAGCCGCCAGCGGCCGTCCTCCCGCCGCAATCCCGCGTCCACCACCGGGTGGTCCGGGGCGAACAGCCCGGCGAGCCCTGATACCCGCAGGTAGCGCCGGGCCGCCTCGTCCCGGGTGGCGAACCAGGTGACCGGCCGGGCGGCCAGTTCCGCCGACTTCGCCAGCTCGGCCGGCGACCAGACCGCCTTGATGCCGAGCCCGACCACCGCGTCGACCGGGAGCCCGCGCTGCCGGGCCGCGAGCGCCAGCGCCACCACCCCGCCGAGCGAGTGCCCGAGCAGCACCAGCCGGTCGTCGGGGCCGAGCCGCACTGGCCCGAGCCCGTCCACCACGCGCTGGGCCAGCGCCTCGAACGAGTAGCCGGGCAGCGGCGGTGACCAGCCGTGACCGGCCAGGTCGGGGGCGAGCCAGCGGCCGGGCCAGCGGCGTTCCAGCAGCGGCGCCCAGGGTAGCCACACCTCGCCGGTGGCACCCATGCCGTGCAGGAGAATCAGGTGCCGCTTCCCCGTCGCATCGCTCATTGGCGCAGTCTGCCACCGCCCGCCCCGGACACGCGAGACCGAACCCCGCCGACCCCCTCGCTGCGGCTCCGGCCGCCCACACGCCGCCCTCACCCTCGATCTTGGAGTTGTGGCACCTTCCATAGCGGGCGAGCCGGGCATACTGGGTGCCACAAGTCCAAGACCGGCGCGCCAAGACGGCGTGAGGGCGGGGGCGGGACGAGGAAGGCCGGCGCCCCGGGTGGGGTGCCGGCCTTCGGGTGTGCGGGACGGTCAGGCGGAGTAGCCGCGGCTGGCGATCCAGTGCGCCAGGTCGATCGTGGTGACCCAGTACGACGGCAGCGACGGGTCGGCCGAGTCGGCGATCCGCACGGTCCGGCCGTCGTCCTTGTAGCCGACCACGGCGACGTAGTGGCCGCCCGGGAACGAGTGCCAGCCGCCGTTGGTGTCGGTGGCCGTACCGGCGACGTTCGCGACGACCCCGCGGCCGTTGCTGATCGCCTCGACCACGTCGGCCTGGAGGCGGTCCATCTGGGCCGGGGTGGCCGAGCCGGGAATCATGCGGGTCCGGTACGGGTTGCCCTTGACCTGCTGGTTGAGCACCCGGGTGGTGTCCTCGGCGGAGTTGGTGCCCATCTCGGTGGTGCCGAGAGGACCGGCGAGCGCGTCCTGGCTGCGCTCGATGCCGGCGGCGCTGAGCGCGTTGCGCACGGCGGCCGGGCCGCAGTAGAAGTAGTTGATCTGCGCCTGGTAGTCGTAGTCGAGCGACTTGCTCGACGGCGGCTTCGGCTTGGCCTTGGGCGTGGTGTCCGGGTCCGCCGTGGCCTTCGCGGACGGGGAGGCGCTCGGCGACGCGCTGGGCGCGGCGGAGGCGCTGGGCGGTACGGCGATGCGGGCCTCGCCGCGGCTGGCGGGCTGCTCGCCGAGACGGGCGGAGCCGAGGTCGGCGACCGCGGCGGTGTTCTCCTGGACCGGGGCGTCGTCACCGGCGGTGGCGACGGTTCCGGCACCGGCGGCCAGCACGAGCGCGGCGGCCGATCCGGCGATGATCTGGTACGGGCGTTCGGTGACGATCCGTCGCAGCTGACGCTTCAGGTGGTGCTTCACGAAATCCTCCACGGGGCGTGAGCGGCGCACGCCGGCCCGGCACGCGGAGGAACTCACACGTGCTGGCGGGGCCGGATGGCCGGGGGATCGGGAACGCCCGTGATGCCGGGCGCCCAGGGGGCGGTTGCCGGTCGCGCGTCAGGCGCGCGCGGGCACCGCTTCGCCGTGGAGGCGGGGGGACGATCGAGGGGTGGGCAAGAGGGGTTGCTCCTTCCGTGGCCGCCGACCGGGTTAGCTGACGGATTCGGGCGGGAAGTACGCCCTACCGCGGGCCGTGGGCCCGCGGATTCACCCCGATGGTGCTCATGGGTCCCCGGTTCGTGGAACACGATTAGGCGGGTCGGTGCGGCGTCGCCGTCGGCGATCGATTACCGCATCGGACGCGCCGACACTACCGGTGGGTATGTCCCATGCCAAGCGCTCCCACCTGCGTAAACGTGATCCGCGGTAACGGATTTCGGAACACCCGGTTACTGACTTCGCTCAATGGGACAAGCAGTTTCGACGGCGCCCGGCGGCGGAAAGCGGACAGACGGCGAGCACCCGACCGGCAATCGCGGGACTCGATGACCCGTTCTGCGCCCGGCGCCCGTTTCGGCGGCCCGGGTGACCGGGCTCACCATATTCCGGGTAACGATTCGGTCGAGACGGTCGTCTCAGCCGACCCGGGCCGGGCGCCAGCGGGCGTTGCGGACCGTCGCGGCCACCGGCACGGCGCTCGCCGTCGCGCTCCGGTACGCCGGGGCGGGCCGCAGCGCGGCGGTGGCCGCGTACGCCTCGGCGGCGAGCGTCCGGGCGGCCTCGGCGGCCAGTTCCGCGTCCCGCCAGGCCGTCCGCTCCCGCGCGGCGGCGCTCTCCCATCCGGCCCGGCGCCCGTCCCGGACGGTGCGGGCCAGCAGGATCTCCTGCTCGGCCGGGTGCCGGCGGGGATCCCATCCGTTGCGGCGGGCCAGCACGTTGGCGAGCTGACGGGCGGTCAGGTCGCCCCGCCAGTGCGCCGTCATGGCGGCGTGGTGCAGCCAGCGCTCCCGGGCCGCGTACTCGGCGGGGGTGCGCGGCGTGCGCGGGGCGGGCAGCGCGGCGGCACCGGCGAGGCGGCGGGCGGCGGCGTCCGCCTCGTCGTACGCGGTCCAGGCCCGGTCCGCCTCGTCCTGCGCGGCCAGCCACCGCTCCCGGCGGCGACGGGCCGTCTGGGCGGCTCCGGCGGCGGCCACCGCGACCTCCTCGGCGTACCGGATCAGGTCGTCGCGGCGGGCGGCGTCGGCGTCGGCCGGTTCGGGGGCGGCCTCCGGCACGGGGTCGCGTTCGGGCCGGGCGACGAGGGCGGCGAGCAGGCCGAGGGCGAGCAGCAGGAGGAAGGACCAGATGGCGGCGGCCTCGGGCACGGAGGTGAGGAAGTGGTACAGAGCGGTCTGGGACATGGTCGGCACCTCACGGGAAGGACCTGGCGGGAGGACCCGCACGACCTCGCCGGGGCGGGCCGGTGGCCGCCGGGGCGGGTGCGGGGATGACGTGCGAGTGGGTGCGGAGGACGGGCGCGGCCCGTGAGCGGGTCAGCGGGCGGGCGGGGCCCGCGGGCCGGCCGGTGCGGCGGCCCGTCCGGCCGGGACCGGCTGCGGTGCGGCCGGGGCGGCTGCCCGGGGCGCGGGCGCCGGCACCCCGGCGGGGATGGTCTGCCGCTCGGCCACGCGGTCGGCTTCCGGCCGCGCGGTGGTCGAGGCGCCCGCGACCGGGTACGCCGGGACGGCGGCAGCCGGGGCCGGGGCGGCAGCAGCGACACCGGACGGCAGCGTGGCGGCGCCGAACGAGAAGGCGACGACCACGGCGAGACTGGCGAGCATCCGGGCGGTCCAGCGCGCCACCCACCACACGGGGCAGGTGAGCGCGATCGGAAGCACGGGTACAAATTACCGCCGATCCCCCACGAACGCACCGCCGCACGGCGTGTCGCGGATCGACCGGCCGACGTGTGCGCGTGTCAGTGCGGGCGACGCCGCCCGGCGTACTCGATGTCCTCGGCCGGACCGGTGACGGACGCCGCGCCCCCGTCGGAGGCGGGCCCGGTGGCGGCCTCGGCGGGCGTGCGCGGAGCCGGCACGGCCGGTGCGGGCGACGCCGCGCGGGCCCGGCGGGACGGGCCGAGCAGGCGCATCATCGGTGTCTCCACCCAGCGGTGCAGCGCGGCGGCCAGCGCGAGCGTGATCACCAGGAAGCCCAGCACCGCGAGCGGGCCGCGCCAGCCGGGCAGGCCGGTCCCCCAGTGCCCGGTCAGCCGCAGCACGGTGACCATGACCAGCACGTGGACCAGGTAGAAGGCGAACGACACCTCGCCGAGCCAGACCATCGCCCGGGACCGCCAGGGGGTGGGCCGGCCGCGCACGTCGGCGTCCGCCGCGGCGGCGATGACCAGGAGGTACGCGACAGCGAGCAGCGCCGCCCAGAACTCGGCCGGGATCCACAGCGCGGCGACCACCCAGGTGGTGACGAAGATGCCGGTGGCGACGGCGAGGTTCGGGCCACGCCAGCGGTGCCGGCGCATCAGCTCGGCGGCGGCCACGCCCATCCAGAACTCCAGCGACCGGGTCACCGGGAAGATCTGGGTGAACCACCACCGCTGCTCCTCCGGGACGAGCTGCTGGCCGGGCCACAGCGCCAGGATGAGCAGCGGCGCCGCGACCAGTACGGTCCGCAGCACCCCGGTACGGGCCCGGCGCAGCCACGGCACCACGAGTGGCAGGCACAGGTAGAAGGCCAGCTCGCAGGAGAGCGACCAGCTCACGTTGTTGATGCTGTAGAAGTAGCCGCCCAGCGGGATCCACGCCTGGACCAGGAAGAAGTTGGCGATCGCGGCCCACGGCACGATCGGGTCGGCGAACCAGGCCGCGACCGCCAGCGCGGCGACGAACGTCACCACGTGGTTCGGGTAGATCTTGGCGAACCGGCGGCGCAGGAACGTCCACGCGCGCTCCCCGTCCCGGTACGACCAGACCAGCACGAACCCGCTGAGGATGAAGAAGAACTCGACGCCGGACAGGCCCAGACTGAACGCCTTGTCGACCAGGGGCTTCAGGTGCGGCTCGGCGACGATCCCCATCGTCCCGGCGTGGAAGCCGAAGACCAGCAGCGCGGCCACCCACCGCAATCCGGTCAGCGACGGCAGTCGCGGGGCACGGGTGACGGTCGGCGCGCTGGTCATTCCGGGCACCCTACCCCGGGCAACCGGGACGTTCCCGGCGAGCCGACGTCCGCTCGGCTCCACAGCGGCGGCGGATAGGATTTCCGTTCTGCACGCGCGGGCACCCACCCGGCTCCCGCCCGCACGCCGTGCCGTACGGAAGGTGAGCGAAACCGGATGCACCAGCGGATCCTGCTCCGCGCCCGCAAGGGCCCGTTCGACGTCCTCACACCCGAGGAGACGTTCGCCGGCAACTGGATCGGGGACAACAGCGGCAACCTGGTCTTCAGCCACGCCGCGTACAAGCTGCTCGCCACCTCCACAGCCGAGATCACACCGACCCGCACCCCGGCCGACCCGCGTCTCGCCGACGAGATCAACGAGCGGCACGACGTGTTCGTCGTACCCCTCGCCAACGCGTTCCGCCGCAGCTTCGTGCACCGCCTGACGCCGCTGACCCGGCTGATCGAACGGCTGAAGATCCCGGTGGTGGTGCTCGGCGTCGGCGTGCAGACGAACGTCGACGGCGACCGCGAGTACCTGCGCCAGATCGACGAGCCGGTGCGCGCCTTCTGCAAGGCCGTGCTGGACCGGTCGCACAGCATCGGCGTCCGCGGCGAGGTGACCGAGAGCTACCTCAACGCGCTGGGCTTCTCCGACGTGGAGCAGATCGGCTGCCCGTCGATGTTCCTGCACGGCGACACGTTCCACCTGGAGAAGAACCGCCCGGAGCTGACCGCCGACTCGAAGGTCGCGCTCACCATCTCCCCGTACGTCCGCTCGATGGCCGCTGTGGTCCGCCACCACCAGGAGCGCTACCCGAACCTCTGCTACGTGCCGCAGGACCTGCGCACACTCGGCACCCTGCTCTACGGCGACGCGCCCGAGTACCGGGGCCAGAGCAGCGACATCCCGCTGCACACCTCGCACCCGCTGTTCGCCGAGGACAAGGTGCGCATGTTCGTCGACCCGTGGACGTGGATGGACCACCTCTCCGGGTACGACTTCGCGTTCGGCACCCGCATCCACGGCACCATCACCGCGCTCGTCGCCGGCACGCCCGGCTACCTGTTCGCGCACGACTCACGCACCCTGGAACTGGCCCGCTACTTCGGCATCCCGCACCGGATCATGCGGGACGTGCCGGCCGACGTCGACGCCGCCGACCTCTACGCGGAGGCCGACTACACGTCGCTCAACGACGGCCACAAGGCCCGCTTCGAGACCATCACCGGGTTCCTGCGCAAGCACGACCTCGGCACCTCGTTCGCCGACGGCGACAGCGCCGCGCGCTTCGACAGACAGGTCGCCGAGACGGTGTTCCCGCCGGCCGTCCGGCCCGCCGCCGCCACCCCGCCGGCCGAACTGCTGACCCGCATCGAGCGGCTGCGCGACGAGAACGCCAAGCTCACCGCCACCATCGACGCGCTGCGCTCGCAGCAGCTCCGGGAGCGGATCAAGCAGGCCGTCCCGGGCACCGTCCGCCGGATGCTGCGGCGCTGACCGTCGTACGCCTGTTCGAGAGCACGGTACGATCGGCTGCGTGTCCGACGCGTACCAGCCCTCGATGCTCGACCTGGCCGAGCAGGGCCCGACCCTGGGCCCGCTCGCCGGGGCGCTGCGCCGGCACGAGCTGAGCCGGGGCGCCTGGGTCGACCACCTGCCCGGCTGGGTGCGCGGCTCCGACGAGGTGCTCGACACGCTGCGGCACGACGTGCCGTGGCGGGCCGAACGCCGCACCATGTACGACACCGCTGTCGACGTGCCCCGGCTGCTCTGCTGGTACGCGGCCGGCCGGCCCCTGCCGCACCCGGTGCTCACCGCGGCCCGGGACGCGCTCACCCGGCACTACGCGCCCGAACTGGGCGAGCCGTTCGTCACCGCCGGCATGTGCCTCTACCGCGACGGCCGCGACAGCGTCGCCTGGCACGGCGACACCCTCGGCCGCTCCGCGCACACCGACACCCTGGTGGCGATCGTGTCGTTCGGTTCCCCGCGCGCGCTGCTGCTGCGCCCCCGCGGCGGTGGCGGCGGCAGCCTGCGGTTCCCGCTCGGCCACGGCGACCTCGTGGTCATGGGCGGCTCCTGCCAGCGCACCTGGGAGCACGCGGTGCCGAAGACCACCCGGCCGGTCGGCCCCCGCGTCAGCGTCCAGTTCCGTCCCACCGGCGTCGCCTGAGCCCGGGCCGGGCCCACATCCGGCCAGGGCACGTGCTAGAAACAACTCCCAGGGTCGATCACGCCCCCGTCACCCGCTGACGCGAAGGGCGACCGATGACCCAGTCCCCCACCTCCCGCTGGTCCCCGTGGACCCTGCACGGCGACGGCCGCCAGGTACGCCCCGGCGACGTGGTCGCGCCCGACGAACGGCTCTCCTGGCCGCGCACCATCGGCGTGGGCGTGCAGCACGTGGTCGCCATGTTCGGCGCCACCTTCACCGTCCCGCTGATCACCGGCTTCCCGCCTGCCACCACGCTGCTCTTCTCCGGGCTCGGCACGCTGCTGTTCCTGCTGATCACCGGTAACCGGCTGCCCTCGTACCTCGGCTCGTCGTTCGCGTTCATCGCGCCGGTCCTGGCGGCGAAGACCGACGGCGGCATCGGCGCGGCCCTCGGCGGCATCGTCGTCGCGGGCGTCGCGCTGGCGATCGTCGGCGTGGTGGTGCAGGTGGCCGGCTCCCGCTGGATCGACGCGCTGATGCCGCCGGTGGTCACCGGCGCGATCGTCATGCTGATCGGCCTCAACCTCGCGCCGGTCGCGTGGGACGGTGGCGGCTCCGGCACCGGCGTGAAGGCGCAGCCGCTGATCGCCGTGGTCACGCTCGTCGCGATCCTGCTCACCACTGTGCTGTTCCGCGGCTTCGTGGCGCGGCTGTCGATCCTCGTCGGCGTGGTGGTCGGCTGGGTGCTCGCCGCGCTGACCGGCAACCTCGACCAGCAGGCGGTCCGGGGCCTGCGCCAGGCGGCCTGGATCGGTTTCCCCGAGTTCCACACGCCGAGCTTCGACGCGCGCGCCGTCGTGCTGGTCATCCCGGTGATCCTGGTGCTGATCGCGGAGAACGCCGGGCACGTCAAGGCGGTGGCCGCGATGACCGGCCGCAACCTGGACCGCGACATGGGCCGGGCGCTGCTCGGCGACGGCGTCGCCACGGTGCTGGCCGGTTCCGGCGGTGGTTCCGGCACCACCACGTACGCGGAGAACATCGGCGTGATGGCGGCGACCCGCGTCTACTCCACCGCCGCGTACTGGGTGGCCGGCGGCACGGCGATCCTGCTCGGGCTGTGCCCGAAGTTCGGCGCGCTGATCCTGACGGTCCCGGCCGGGGTGCTCGGTGGCGCCACCACCGCGCTGTACGGCCTGATCGCCATCCTGGGCGCCCGGATCTGGATCGAGAACCGGGTCGACTTCCACGATCCGATCAACCTGTTCACCGCCGCGGTGGCGGTGATCATCGGCGCCGCCAACTACACCCTGACCGCGGGCGACCTGTCGTTCAACGGCATCGCGCTGGGTACTGCCGCCGCCCTGGTCATCTACCACGGCATGCGCCTGATCGCCCGCCTGCGGGGCACCACCCCCGAGTCCCGCCAGTCCCCCGAACCCGAACTCTGACCCGGGTCCTCTCCCCCACCCGTCCCGCTGCCCCGCCGTCGCCCCGCCGTCGCCCCGTTGATCATGAAGTGAGCGGCACAAATTGCCCGATTCACGCCCGCCAACTTCATGGTCAACAGACGGTGGGGGTGCGATCGGGGCACCCGGAGGGCCGGACCGCGTCGATCATGAAGTTGACGGCGATCGGTGTCCGTTTTGTCGCCGCCAACCTCATGATCGACCGGGCAGGGTGGGGGCGAGTGCCCACACACCCGCAACTCGCCAGGCGCCGACGGCGCCCCCTGCGGTGATCAAGGAGTTTGTGGTCGGCGGGAGCGTGAAAGGGCCGCAAACTCCTTGATCACCCGGGTCGGACAGGGCCGAGATGGGCAGGGTCGCCGGGTGCGCGGGCGGGCGCGGCTGAGCGGTAGGGCGGGTGCGCCAGGCGCCCGCCCTACCTCGTCAGTCGCGGTCGATGTGGTGGCCTACGACCGTCGGGCCCAGCATCACGGCGAAACCGGAACCGTCTCGGCGCGGGTCCGCTGGGGGCAGCTCCACCGGGTCTCCGGTGGCCGTCGCGCCCACCGGCCGCGGGCCGATCCAGGCCACCGACAGCTCCAGCTCACCCTTGAGGAACCGCTGCGCGCGTACGCCGCCGGTCGCCCTTCCCTTCGCCGGGTACGCCTTGAACGGCGTCACCTTCACCGTGGCTCCGGTCGAGGTGACCACCATCGGCTCACCGTGCTTCGCGTCGTCGGTGCGGATCGCGCCGAAGAAGACCACCCGGGCGTCGCCCGGCAGGTTGATGCCGGCCATGCCGCCGCCCTTGAGCCCCTGCGGGCGTACCACCGATGCGGCGAAGCGCAGCAGCGACGCCTCCGAGGACACGAACGCCAGCGTCTCGGCGCCGTCGGTCAGCCAGGTCGCGCCGACCACCTCGTCGCCGTCACGCAGCGAGATCACCTCGAACTCGTCGGAGCGGACCGGCCAGTCCGGGGCGCACACCTTCACCACGCCTGCCCGGGTGCCGAGCGCCAGACCGGGCGAGCCCTGCGCGGACGGACCCAGCGGGGCCAGCCCGACCACCGTCTCACCCGGCTCCAGCGGCACCAGTTCCGCCGCCGACATGCCGCCGCGCAGCGACACCGTGCCGGACTGCTCCGGCAGCACCGGCAACGGCAGCACGTCGATCTTGAACGCGCGCCCGGCGCTGGTCACCAGCAGCACGCGGCCGCGGGCGGTGGAGTGCACGATCGCGCGTACCGCGTCGTGCTTGACCCGGCCGCTGCGCCGGCGCGCCTCGGCGGCCTCCTCCGACTCGGCCGCGGTCCGTGCCACCAACCCGGTGGCGGAGAGGATCACCTGGCACGGGTCGTCGGCGACCTCCAGCGGACCGGCGGGCACCGAGGCGGCGAGCACCTCCTTGAGGTCACCGTCGACGAGCGTGGTGCGCCGCGGCGCGCCGAACTGCTTGACCACGGCGGCCAGCTCGTCGGAGACGACCTTCCGCAGCACCTTCGGGTCGTCCAGGATCTTCGACAGCTCGGCGATCTCGCCGCGCAGCTTCTCCTGCTCGGCCTCCAGCTCCAGCCGGTCGTACTTGGTCAGCCGGCGCAGCGGAGTGTCCAGGATGTAGCTCGCCTGGATCTCGGAGAGCTTGAACTTCTGCATCAGGCCGTCCTTGGCGGCCTGCGCGTCCTCGCTGGCGCGGATCAGCTTGACCACCCGATCGATGTCGAGCAGAGCGATCAGCAGACCGTCGACCAGGTGCAGGCGCTCCTCCCGCTTGCGCTTGCGGTACGCGCTGCGCCGGGTCACCACCTCGTAGCGGTGGGCCAGGAACACGTCGAGCAGTTCCTTGAGCCCGAGCGTGCGGGGCTGGCCGTCGACGAGCACCAGGTTGTTCACGCCGAAGGACTGCTCCAGCGGGGTGAGCCGGTAGAGGTCGGCCAGCAGCGCCTGCGGGTTCACGCCGACCTTGCACTCCACCACCAGGCGGGTGCCGTTCTCGCGGTCGGTGAGGTCCTTGACGTCGGCGATGCCGGTCAGCCGCTTGGTCTTGTTGACCTCGTTGGTGATGGCCGCGATGACCTTCTCGGCGCCGACGCCGTACGGCAGCTCCGTGACGGTGATGGCCTGCCGGCCGCGGCTGCCCTCCAGCGGGCCGATCTCCACCCGCCCGCGCATGCGCACCACGCCGCGCCCGGTCTCGTACGCGCGGCGCACCTCGTCCAGGCCGAGCAGCAGCCCGCCGGTGGGCAGGTCGGGGCCGGGCACGAACTCCATGAGCTTGTCGAGTGTGGCGTCCGGGTGGTTGATCAGCCAGCGGGCGGCCTGGACCACCTCGCCGAGGTTGTGCGGGATCATGTTCGTCGCCATGCCGACCGCGATGCCGGACGCGCCGTTGACGAGCAGGTTCGGGAACGCCGCCGGCAGCACCGTGGGCTGGGTCAGCGAGCCGTCGTAGTTCGGCTCGAAATCGACTGTGTCCTCGCCCAGCTCGCCGGTGAGCAGCATCGCCTCCCGGGACATCCGGGCCTCGGTGTATCGCGCCGCGGCCGGGCCGTCGTCCGGGCTGCCGAAGTTGCCGTGCCCGTCGATGAGCGGGACGTTGAGCGAGAAGTCCTGGGCCAACCGAACCATCGCGTCGTAGATCGCGGTGTCGCCGTGCGGGTGGTACTTGCCCATTGCGTCGCCGACGATGCGGGCGCTCTTGACGTGGCCGCGGTCCGGCCGGTAGCCCTGCTCGTACATCGACCACAGGATGCGCCGGTGCACCGGCTTGAGCCCGTCGCGCGCGTCGGGCAGGGCGCGGGAGTGGATGACCGAGAACGCGTACTCCAGGTAGGAGTCCGAGACCTCGGTGACCAGCGGGTTGTCGAAGACGCGGGCGCCGGCCTGGTCGAAGGCGGCGAGGTCCGCCTTCGCGCGGTCGTCCTTGCGGCGTGCCATGGTGCGGTTCCCTTCCGAGAAGAACCCGTTGGTCAGGCGTCGATGGCGTCGCGGTCGACGCGGTCGGCGGAGTCGATCAGCCAGTTGCGGCGGGGTTCGACCTTCTCCCCCATGAGCAGTTCGAGGATCCGTTCGGCGGCGTCGACGTCGTCGAGCGTGATCCGGCGGACCGCCCGGGTGGCCGGGTTCATGGTCGTCTCCCACAGCTCGTCGGCGTCCATCTCACCGAGGCCCTTGAAGCGCGGGATCGGCGTGACGATCTGCTTGCCGGCCTTCTCCAGCTTGCGCACCGTCGCCTCCATCTCCGCCTGTGTGTAGGTGTAGACGGTCTGCGGGTTGCGCCCCTTGGTCGTGATCTTGTGCAGGGGCGGCATCGCCGCGTAGAGCCGCCCGGCCTCGATCAGCGGCCGCATGTAGCGGGCGAACAGCGTGATCAGCAGGGTACGGATGTGCGCGCCGTCGACGTCCGCGTCGGCCATGATGAGGACCCGGCCGTAGCGCAGGGCCGACAGGTCGAACGTCCGGCCGGAGCCGGCGCCGAGCACCTGGACGATCGCGGCGCACTCGGCGTTGTCCAGCACCTGCTGGAGGTTCGCCTTCTGCACGTTGAGGATCTTGCCGCGGATCGGCAGCAGCGCCTGGTATTCGGAGGACCGCGCGAGCCGCCCCGTCCCGAGGGCGCTGTCCCCCTCCACGATGAACAGTTCACTTCGCTCGATGCCCGCGGCCCGGCAGTCGACGAGCTTGGCCGGCATGGCCGCGCCCTCCAGCGCGGTCTTGCGGCGGGCGGCGTCCTTCTGCTGCTTCTGGGTGAGCCGGACCCGGGCCGCGTCGACGATCTTCTGGAGCACCGTGCGGGCCTCGGCCTTGGTGCGGCGGTCGTCCAGCCAGCTCTTGAGGTGCGCCTCGACCAGGCCCTGGAGCACCTTGGTGATGCCGGCGGTGGACAGCTCGTCCTTTGTCTGCGAGGTGAACTGCGGCTCCGGGATGCGCACGTGCACCACTGCGGTCATGCCCTCCAGGACGTCGTCCAGGGTGGGCGCGTCCTCCTTGGGCTTGAGCAGGCCGCGGGCGTTGCGGGCGGCCTCGGCGAGGGTACGGGCCAGCGCGCGCTCGAAGCCCTTGCGGTGGGTGCCGCCGTGGGCGTTGCGGATGGTGTTGGTGAAGCACTCGACGGTGCGCTCGTAGCCGGTGCCCCAGCGGAAGGCCACCTCGACCTCGGCGCGCCGCTGCACGTTGGACTGCATGACGCCGTTGGCGTCGGCGGCGTTCTCCCGGTAGGTGCCCTCGCCGGTGACCAGCAGCGTGCCGGAGACCGGCCGGTCGCCGGCCGGGGCGAGGAACTCCACCATGTCGGTGAGGCCGTTGGGGAAGTGGAAGCTCTCCTCGACGCTCTGCTCGCCGGTCTCGTCGCGCAGCCGGTAGGCGACGCCGGGCACGAGGAACGCGGTGTTGCGCAGCTTGAGCCGGACCGTCTGGGTGTCGAGCGCGGCGCCGGTCTCGAAGTAGCGGGGGTCGTGCCACCAGCGGATCGAGGTGCCGGTGCGCTGGCCGCGCTTCATCGCGCCGACGATCTGCAGGCCGGGGCCGGGGGTGAAGGGCGCGTCCGGCCCGTCGCCGTCGAAGACGCCCGGTACGCCGTGGCGGAACGACATGGCGTGGACCTTGCCGCCGCGCCGGACGGTGACGTCGAAGCGGCGGGACAACGCGTTGACGGCCGAGGCGCCGACGCCGTGCAGGCCGCCGGAGGTCTTGTAGCCGGAGCCGCCGAACTTGCCGCCCGCGTGCAGGCGGGTCAGCACCAGCTCGACGCCGGAGATGCCGGACTTGGCGTGCACGTCGGTGGGGATGCCCCGGCCGTCGTCGTCGACCTGGACCGAGCCGTCGGCGTGCAGGATCACGTCGACAGTGGTGGCGTGACCGGCGACACCCTCGTCGGTCGAGTTGTCGAGGATCTCGTTGACGAGGTGACCCACGCCACGGCTGTCGGTCGAGCCGATGTACATGCCCGGGCGCTTGCGGACGGCGTCGAGGCCCTCCAGATGCGTCAGGTCGTCGGCCCCGTAGAGGGTCTCAGGCTGTGCGGTCAACTGGTCGTACTCCCAGGTCTCGGCGGTGTGGTGCCGTTCACCGTGTGATCCCCCACGATGATCGCCGGGCGCGGCGCGCCGGAGCGAGCCTAGCCGGGTGCCCCGACAGGTCGGCGGCACCGGGGCGGTGCGTTGCGCGATCGGCCTGCCGTCCGGTTCCGTCCGGCGGTCGAGCACGGCGGCCCGGCGGGACGGGCGGGGTGTCCAGCCGACACAACGACCCGGGCGCCGGATGTCTTCCCCGGTGAACGGCCACCGATGTCGGGCCATTGACGTCCGTCACACGCGCGTGATCTGATCGCCCTCCTGAAGAATCTTTCACATTTCGATGTCTTGGGAGGTCGGGCATGTCCGTGTTCCGTCGTTCCGTGCTCGCGGCGGCGCTGGCGCTCGCCACGGTGGCGTTGCCCGCCGCCGCGGCGCCCGCCCGGCCCGCAGCCGCCGCACTGCCCACCGCCGCGGTGGCGCTGGGAGACAGCTTCATCAGCGGTGAGGGCGCCGGGGCGTACGCGCCGGTGGCGGACGTCAACGGGGTGGCCCAGGGCTTCCCCGGCTGGTCCGCCGCCAACGCCAACGCCTACTTCTGCCACCGCTCACCGAACGCCTCGCTGTTCCAGGCCGACCTGCCCGGCATCTCCGCGCGGTTCAACCTGGCCTGCTCGGGCGGCCAGCCGTACGACATCGCCAACGCGTCCGCCACCCGGGCCAAGGGACGGCAGGTGGCCGCCCAGCTCGACCAGCTCCGGTCGGTGGCGCGGACCCACGACATCGACCTGGTGCTCGTCGGCCTCGGCTCGAACAACAGCTCGTTCACCTTCGGCAGCGTGGCGGAGAAGTGCGCCAACCGGTTCATCGCCGACGCGTGGACCGGCTGGTGGGAGTTCTGGGCGTACCTGGGCGGGCCGGTCGAGCAGAAGCCGTGCACGGACGCCGACCTGGGCACGGCCGCGCAGTTCGCCGCCGCCACCGCGGAGACCACCACGGCGCTGCGGCAGCTGCTCACCACGCTGGACCAGATCGACGCCGACGGCCAGCACCGGGTGGTGTTCCAGGACTACACGAACCCGCTGCCGTTCGAGCTGGACCAGACCTACTGGACCGAGGACAGCCGCGACGACACCCGGGACAAGTTCCGCGCGCTCGGCGCCGAGCGGTACGCGGCCGGCTGCCCGATCCACCGGGCCAGCCTGGCGCCCGGGCACCGCTTCTCGCAGGGCCTCGGCACGCTCGTCAGCTCGGTGCGCGGCACGCTCGCCGGTGAGTTCCCGCAGGACGACCTGGTCTACCTGAACGTGCAGCGCGCGTTCGACGGCGCCCGGCTCTGCGAGTCGACGGGCAGCCCGGGCAACGCCCTGGCCACCCCGATCCGGCTGATGGACGGCCCGAGCGGCACGTTCGTCACCAGCCTCTCCGGATACGACAAGCTCGACATCCAGCGCATCGCCAACGCCTGCGGCACGTACTTCCAGACCTGCCAGGAGTCGTGGCACCCGAACGCCGCCGGGCACAAGGTGCTCGGCCGGTGCCTGGCCGGGGCGGCGGCGACCGGCGCCCGTACCGTCTCCTGCGTCCGCGCCCCGGACGGCACGGTGAGCGTGAGCTGACAGCGACGGCCGGCGCCCCCGCACCCCGGGGGCGCCGGGCCGGGGCCGGCCGGAACGCGCGTCCGGCCCGGTCCGGCGTCAGGCCCGGATCGCGGTGCCGAGCACGTGCGGCGAGGCCGGCGCCGGCAGCCCGCTCGGCGGGAAGCGGAACCGGTCCAGTTCGGTCACCGTGAACCCGGCGGCCCGGATCGCGGCCACCGTGTCCCGGGCGGTGTGGCATCCGGCGCAGAACAGCGGCCAGAGCGTGGCGTCGGCCAGGCGCTGGGCCCGGCGCAGGCCGGAGGTCTGCGCCACCACGTGTTCGTAGAAGCGCAGTTCGCCGCCGGGCCGCAGCACCCGCCGCGCCTCGCGCAGCGCGACCGCCTGGTCCGGCACCGAGCAGAGGACGAGCGACAGCACCACCGCGTCGGCGGCGCCGTCGGCGACCGGCAGCTCCTCGGCCAGCCCGGCGGCGACGGTGACCGGGACCGGGGCGCCCGGCGCGGCGGCGCGGGCCAGCGCGCGCAGGTGGGGTTCCGGCTCGACCGCGAGCACCCGGCTGACCTGCGGCGGATAGTGCGCGAGGTTGCGCCCGTTGCCGGCGCCGACCTCGACCACCAGGCCGCGCAGCCCGGCGACGAGGCGGACGCGGTGCCGGGCCACGCCCGCCTGGTCCATCCCGACGCTGGCGCGGGCGAACAGCCGGGCGTAGATCGGATGGGAGACGGCCATCAGCGACCTGCCGGTGGCGCGCCGAGGCTGAGCAGGAGCGGGCCGGCGGATCCGTCCACCAGGTCGCCGAGGCGTACCCCGTCGAGCACGGCGAGGAACGCGGCCTGCGCGCGGCGCAGCTCACCGCGCAGCCGGCACTCCGCGACCAGCGGGCAGACCGGCTGCGCGCAGTCGACCACCTCGCCGTCGCCCTCGAAGGCGCGGACCACCTGGCCGACGGTGAGGTCCGCGGCGTGCTCGGCGAAGGCCACGCCGCCGGAGCGGCCCCGAATGGTCACCAGGACCCCGATGCGTTGCAGCCGCTGCACCACCTTGGCGACGTGGCTGCGGGGCAGTTCGAGCCGGGTGGCGAGTTCGTCGACGGTGGCCCGGACCGGGGACGCGGCGGTCAGCATGGCGATCCGCAACGCCATGTCGGTCGACCGGTTGAGCCTCACGCACCGACCCTAGCCACTCGGCGCCGCCCAGGACACCAGCAGATTCACGGTGACCCATGCCACCCCGGCACCGGGACCTTCGACCCTAAAAGAGGAATCTCTGAATCCTGTTTTGTGGGGATCGACCTGTTCGAGCCCCGAAAGGAGATTCGGTAGTGCTCTCGGAATCCTCAGCGGCGGTCGTGACCGCCACCCTGCCCGTCGTGCGGGCGCACGGCGAGGCCATCACCGGCCGCTTCTACCAGCGCATGTTCGACGCCCACCCGGACCTGCTGGACCTGTTCAACCGGGGCAACCAGGCCACCGGGGCGCAGAAGGCCGCGCTCGCCTCGGCGGTGGTCGCGTACGCGGCGCACCTGACCGGCGACGGCGGCATGCCGTGGGGGCCGGTCCTGGACCGGATCGCGCACAAGCACGCCTCCCTCGGCATCACCGCCACCCAGTACCCGATCGTCGGCCGCCACCTGCTCGCCGCGGTCGGCGAGGTGCTCGGCGGGGCGGTCACCCCGGCGGTGGCCGCCGCCTGGGACGAGGTCTACTGGCTGCTGGCCTGCGAGCTGATCGCCCGCGAGGCGCGGCTCTACGCCGGCGCCGGCGTACCCGAGGGCGGTCCGGTGTGGCAGGACTGGCGGGTGACCGGCCGGACCCGGGAGAGCGCCGACGTCGTCTCGCTCACCCTCGCGCCGGCCGGCGGCGGCGCCGCACCCGGCTTCACCCCCGGCCGGTACGTCTCGGTCGCCGTCGACCTGGACGGCGGCCGAGGGCAGCAGATCCGCCAGTACAGCCTCTCCGGCCGCCCCGGCGCCGACCAGTGGCGGATCACCGTGAAGCGGGTACGCGGCGAGGGCGGCGCCCCCGACGGCATGGTCTCCGGTCACCTGCACGACCGGGTGGCCGCCGGCGACACGCTGCGGCTCAGCCCGGCGTTCGGCGAGGTCGACGCCACCGGCGGCGACGGGCCGCTGCTGCTGGTCAGCGCCGGCATCGGGCTCACCCCGGCGATGGCGGCGCTGGCCCACCTGGCCGACCGGAACCCCGGACGGCGGGTGACGCTGGCGCACGCCGACCGGGACGCCGAGGCGCACGCGCTGCGCGCGGAACTCCCCGCGCTCCAGCAGCGGCTGCCGAACCTGGCCGTCCACCTCTGGTACCTCGACGCCGCCGGGGCCGACCTGCCCGGCCTGAAGGCGGAGGTGTCCGCCGGGCTGATCGACCCGGACCGGCTCCCGCTGCCCGCCGGGGTGGACGTGCACCTGTGCGGCCCGGTCCCGTTCATGAACCTGGTCCGGGGCAACCTGCTGCGCCGGGGTGTGCCGGCCGAGCGGATCGCCTACGAGGTGTTCGGCCCCGGGATGCTGCCGGGCTGACGCCCCGCGGTGAAGTCGACGATCTCCTGGTTAGGGGCGCAAGCCGAGGGTAGGGGTCCTCCATGCGCATCCCCGGCATCAACGCGACCTTCCGGCCACCACGGAAGCGGTGGACGCCGCCCCACCGGACGCCGGGGCGCCGGCCACCCGCGTCGACACGCTCGTGGCGGTCGCGCGCCGGCTGACCGGGGACGCCGACGCCGCGTACCGGCTCGGCGCACGGGCACGCGAGTGGCGAGGAAGCGGTCCGGACCGCTTCCTCGCCGACTGGGACCGGATCCTGGAGGACGAGAACATGCGCATCGCGATGATTTCCCAGCACGCCAGCCCGCTCGCCGCCCCCGGCGAGGAGGACGCGGGCGGCCAGAACACGCACGTGGCGGAACTCGCGTCCGCGCTCACCGTTGCCGGCCACGACGTCCGCGTCTACACCCGCCGTGACTCCCCCGCGCTGCCCGAGGCGGTCGACGCGCCGGACGGCTACCAGGTGTGCCACGTGCCGGCCGGTCCCGCGCGGCGGGTGCCGAAGGACGACCTGCTGCCGTACACGGGCGAGTTCGGAAGCCGGCTGGCCGACACCTGGCGGCGCGGCGGCTGGACCCCGGACGTGGCGCACGCGCACTTCTGGATGAGCGGGCTGGCCACCGTGCACGCGAGCCGTCGCACCGGCGTGCCGACCGTGTTGACGTACCACTCGCTCGGCACTGTCAAGCGTCGCCACCAGGGCGTACGGGACACCAGTGCACCGGGGCGCGCCGGTTACGAGCGGGCGCTCGGCCGGGCCGTGGACCGGGTCGTCGTGCAGTGCTCCGACGAGGTCGCCGAGCTGGTCCGGATGGGCGTACCCCGGTCCCGGATGGCGCTCGTGCCGGCCGGCGTCAACGAGGCGGTGTTCCGCCCGGACGGCCCGGTCGCGCCCCGCGACCCGGCCCGCCCGCGCATCCTCACCGTCGGGCGGATGGTCGAACGCAAGGGCTTCCTGGACGTGGTCCGGGCGCTGCCGGCGGTGCCGGACGCGGAGTGCGTGGTGGTCGGCGGCCCGCCGGGCCACCTGCTGCCCGCCGACACGTTCGCCCGCCGGCTGTCCGCGCTCGCCGACTCGTGCGGCGTGGCCGATCGGGTACGGCTGCTCGGCGGCGTGCCGCGCGAGGAGATGGCCGCCTGGTACCGGTCGGCGGACGTGGTCGTGGCCGCCCCCTGGTACGAGCCGTTCGGGCTCACCCCGCTGGAGGGCATGGCCTGCGGCGTGCCGGTGATCGGCACGAACGTGGGCGGCATCGCCGACAGCGTGGTGGACGGGCTCACCGGCGACCTGGTGCCGCCGCGTGACCCCCGCGCGCTCGGCACCGCGCTGCGCCGGCTGCTCGGCGACAACGTGCGCCGGTTCGCGTACGCCACCGCCGCGCTCGACCGTGTCCGCAGCCGGTACTCCTGGAGGCGCTGCGCGGAGCAGCTCGTCGCGGTCTACGGTGCGCTGACGAACGCGGCCCGGCCCGCACCGGCGGTGGCGTGAGGCGACCCCTTGCTACCCACCGGTAAGGTTCGGGCCGTACCCTGATCCGGGTGAGCGGGGACTACACCCAGGAGTACGTGGACGTCGACGGCGCGCGCATCGGCGTGCAGGTCTACCCGGAGCCGGCCGGTCCGCCCGGCGCGCCGGTGGTGCTGATCTGGCCCGCGATGGGCGTACGCGCCCGCTACTACCGGCCGTTCGCCGCCGCGCTGCGCGACGCCGGGCTCGCGGTGATCGTGGCCGACCTGCGCGGCACCGGCGAGAGCACCCCGGTGCCGTCGCGCGCCTGCCGGTACGGCTACCAGGAGATGGCCGCCGACGTCGGCGCCGTGCTCGACGCGCTCAAGCCCCGGCTGGACGGCCGCACCCGGCTGCTGCTCGGGCACTCCCTCGGTGGCCAGGTCGCGGTGCTGCACCAGGCGCTGGACGACGACGACCGGGTGGACGGGCTGGCCCTGGTGGCGGTGGGGCTGCCGTGGTGGCGGACGTACCCGGGCCTGCGCGGGTGGGGCGTGCTGCCGTACACCCAGGCCATCGCGGCGACGGCGCGGCTGCTCGGCGTCTGGCCGGGCTGGGGTTTCGGCGGCCGGCAGGCACGCGGCGTGATCCGCGACTGGGCCCACACCGCCCGCACCGGCCGGTTCCCGGCACTCGACGGCGTGGACGCGGAGGCCGCCGTGCGGCGGATCCGGACGCCGGTGCTCGCGGTCAGCGTCGACGACGACCAGTACACGCCGCACGAGACGCTCGACCACCTCTGCGGGAAGCTGACCGCGGCGCCGGTGACGCGGCACCGCTACACGGCCGCCGAGGCGGGCGCACGGCTGGACCACTTCACCTGGGTACGCGCGTCGGCGCCGCTGGCCGCCCGGATCGCCGCGTTCGCGGACACGCTCCCCCGGCGCTGAGCCCACGCCGGCACTGAGCCACTGAGCGCACGCTCCCCCGCCGGTGAGCCACGCCCGGGCGTGAGTCGCCCGATCGTGGGTATGCCGCACCGCCCGAACACGGCGGAGGGGGATCTGATGTCAGAACGGCACACCACGCTGCGCTCGATGCACGACCTGGGCCTGGCGGCCTGGTTCGGCGGTTCCCTGATGGGGGCGCTGGGCGTGAACGGCGCGGCGGCGCGGATCAACGACACGACCGAGCGGCTGCCGGTGGCCTCGGCCGGGTGGGCGCGGTGGACACCGGTGAACGCGGCGGCGATCGGCGCGCACCTGGCCGGCGCGGTCGGTGAACTGGTCACCGAGAGCCCGCGGATGGCCCGCCAGGCGGGCGTGGGGAAGATGAGCGCGGTGAAGACCGCGCTGACGGTCGGGGCGCTGGCCGTGACCGGCTACAGCCGGCTGGTCGGCATGCGGCTGGAGAAGGCCGGCGGGCCGCCGGTCGAGGGGACCACCGAACCGAACCACCACACCCCGGCGAACGTCGCCGCCAGTCAACGGCAGATGAAGCTGCTCCAGTGGGCTGTTCCGGCGCTGACCGGCGCGCTCGTCGTGGTGTCGGCGTACATGGGCGAGCAGCAGAAGCCGGGCCAGGTGTTCCGGGGCATGCTCGACCGCGCGGGCGGGCTGATGGCCGCGCCGAAGAACATCGGCAAGGTGGCCGCCGTGGGCGCGGCCGGCCGTCACCTGGTCGGGGCGAGCCGCTGACCACCGCGCGGCCGACGACCCACATCGGGGTGGGTCGCCGGCCGCGCGGTGCACCGGGACCGGACCGGCCGCCGTCGGGCGGCGCGGGCACAGCAGGCGAGGTGAGGTGACCATGACCAGCAGGGACCGGCCGGGTACCGGTGACGGGCGCGGGCCGGAGTCGGCGGCGCCGTGGGGGACCACCGACGGCTTCGACGCCGACCCGCCGTGGGGCGCCGGTGACAGCGACCCGATGGACGAGGGCAGCGAGGAGACCGCCGTACCGCAGGGGCGGCGCGGTGAGCGCCGGGCGGCCGGCGCCGGGCCGGGCGGGCCGAAGGCGGGCCGGCACGGGTTCGGATCCGTCGAGCCGACCCGGACGGCCGAGGCCGGGCCGGGCGCACCGCCGGATCCCGCCCCGTCCGGGCGGACGTTCCCGGACGACAGGGCGGACGGCGACCTCGGCGACAACGCGCTGGAGGAGGCGACCGGGATGCGTCCGGAGACGCGTCCCTGAGCCGTCAGGACCCGGTGCCGTCCTCACCCGGGTCGCCGAGCGCGGACGGCTCGTTGTCCGGCACCGGCGACTCGGTCACCGGATGCCCGGTGTCGTCGACCAGGCCCGGCGCCATGCTGCCGCCGTGTGCCTCCTCGGCCTCCCGGGTCGCCCGCGGGTCCCGCTCGTCGTTGCGCCGCTGCTCCACCGATCCCCCTTCGCTGTCGTCCATGACCCCGGCGGTACCCGGACGGTGGCGGCGGAAACGTCAGGCGCGCGCGGCAGCGGGGGCGACGTCGAGCAGGTCGGCGAGGCGGGCGGCGTCGCGCTGGGCCTGGTCGCCACAGCAGTTGTTCATCAGCACGTGCAGTTCGGCGCACTGGTCGGCCAGTTCGCGCAGCAGCACCGACCAGTGCCGCAGCTCGTGCTCGCCGTAGGCGTAGCGGAACCGTTCCTGCTTGTCGCCGCTCTCCCAGGCCGTGCTGTGCCCGTGGAACCGGATCACGGCCAGGTCGGTGGTGGCGACCAGGACCGGCGGCACCGAGGAGGCGTGCCCCTGCGGCATGTCCACGCAGGCGTACCCGAGGTCGTGCTCGCGCAGGAACGTCACGGTCTCGGCCATCGCGTCCCCGTCGAACCAGGACGAGTGCCGCAGCTCGACGGTGACCGGCCAGGGACGGCAGCGCCGGGCCGCGTCGAGGATCCGCCGCCGAGCCGCCTCGCCACGCGCCAGCCACGGCGGGAACTGCAACAGCACGGCGCCGAGCCGGTCGGCCGCCGCGAGCGGCGCCAGCGCCGCGTGGAACCGGTCCCACACCTCGTCGTACGCCCCGGCGGGCAGGTCGCGCCAGCGGATCCGGCTCGGGCCGCCGGCCGGACGCAGGTCCTTCGGCAACGCGTCGATCGGTGTGTGGTGGCCGGTGAACAGGCGGAACGCCTTGACGTCGAAGGTGAATCCGTCCGGCGTCGCGGCCGCCCAGCCCGCCGTGGTCTCCGGCGCCGGCACGGCGTAGTACGACGTGTCCACCTCGACCAGTCCGAACCGCTCCGCGTACCAGCCGAGCCGGCCGGCGGGCGTGTTGACCCCGCGCGGATACCAGCCGGAGCGGACCAGCATCTGGTCGGCCCAGGACGACGTGCCCACCTTGATGACACCCATGTAATTCAGTTCACCGCGACCGCCGGACATCGGCAACCGGAGATGCCCTCCGGGTCCGGACCGGCACCGGGTGACCGGCCTCACCGTGGTTTCGCGCCGCCCGAGTGTGACGCCCGGCCGGTTTGCGGCGCTGAGGGTCACGAGATGGACGCATCCGGCCTGGACCAGGAAACCGTCGAGCGGCTGCTCGCCGGCCGCTCCGGCGACGCGCCGCCCGCTCCGCCGGCACTGCTCGCCGTGCTGGCCGCGGTCCGGGCCGCACCGGGCGCGGGCGAACTCGACGGCGAGGCGGCAGCGGTCGCCGGGTACCGGTCGGCCCGGCGGATGCCCCGTCGCCGCCGTGTCCGCTTCGGTGTCCGGATGGCGGTGGCCGGGCTCGCCGCGTCCCTCACCGGTGGTGTCGCGCTCGCCGCGACCGGGAACCTGCCGCGCGCCGCACGACCGGCGCCGCCGCCGATCGGCACCGCGCCGCCCGCGCCGGAGACCCGACCCGCCCGGCCGACCGGCTCGCCGGGCCCCGGGACACCGCAGCCGTCCGCACCGCCGGGACTGTGCGTCGCGTACCGGGCGCTCGCCGAACCGGACCGGGGACGCGCCCTCGCCACACCCGCCTTCAGCGACCTCGTCACCGCCGCCGGGGGCCACGACCGGGTGCCCGACTACTGCGCCGGGCTGCTGGGCGACGACGATCCGCCGGGCCGGGCCGACGGCGGACCAGGCGGCGGCCGGACCGCGCACCCGGTCCACCCGTCCGGCGGACCGCCGGGCGTGGACGTCCCGGCGCCGGAGCACGCCGGGCCGCCGTCGGGCACCCCGCCCGGGCGGCGGGCCGGTTGACGACCGGCTGGTAACTTGCCCGCGTGACCCCCCGGCGTCGCCGATCGGCGATCCTCCTCCGTGTGGCGGTGGTGCTCGCCGTGCTGGCCGGCATCGTCCTCACCGCGCTCGGCCCGGCCACGGTGACCGGCCTGCTGCCGTACTTCACCATCCAGAGCAACGTGGCGGTCGGCGTCCTCGCCGGGTACGCCGCCTGGTGCGCGCTGCGCGACCGGCCCGAGCCGCCGAGTGCCCTCAAGGGAGCGGTGACCCTCTACATCACCATCACCGGCACCGTCTACCACCTGGTGCTGGCCAACCCGGCCAGCCCGTTCGCGATGGCCCAGCCGGACCGGCAACCGGGTGAGTGGTGGGGCAACCAGTTCCTGCACACCGTGGTGCCGCTGCTGGCGGTCGCCGACTGGGCGCTGTTCGACAGGCGCGGCCGGCTGCGCCCCCGGTACGCCGCCTGGTGGCTGGTGTTCCCGCTCGGATACCTCGGGTTCGCGCTGGTACGCGGCCTGATCGTGGACAGGTACCCGTACCCGTTCATCGACGCGGGCGAGCTCGGCTACGACGGGTTGGCGGTCAGCGCGGTCGGGTTCGCCACGGTGTTCTGGCTGCTGGGCCTGCTGTTCGTGGGCGTGGACCGGCTGCTCGCCCGGGCCGGGCGCGCCGAACCGGCGACCCCACCGGCCACGCCCGGCGCGGTGGGGCCGCCGGCCACGGCCGGGCCGGACGAGCCGCCGGTGGTCCAGCGGGAGACCACCAGCTCGGCCTGAGCGGCCCGGCGGATCAGGCGGCGCGCCGGGCCGGCTCGCCCGCGCGGACCCGGCGGCCCGCGCCGCGTTCCCGGCCGTACGAGTCGGCCCGCCCCCACCGGCCCGGCACGTCGAGCAGCTCGATCCGCCCGTACCCGGTCGGGACGGCCGGGTTCACCAGCAGGTTCTCTCCGCACGGACGCAGCCCCAGCATGGTCGACAACAGCATCAGCAACCCGCCCGACGCCCACGACTGCGGTCGTCCGGCCTCCGGCAACTGGACCGGGTACTTGGTCACCGCACGGGGGTAGCCGGCGATCGTCTCCGGGACCGATCCGCCGAGCGTCTCCGCCATCGCGAACACTCCGGCGACGATGTCGGCCGCCGCCTCGTCGTAGCCGTACCGCCGCAGCCCCGCCGCGACGATCGCGTTGTCCCACGGCCACACCGCGCCGAGGTGCGCGCCGACCGGGTTGTACGGCCGCTGCCCCTGCGCGTAGGTGCGCACGCCCCAGCCGGAGAACAGGTCCGGTCCGCACAGGTGCCCGGCCAGCGCGTCGGCCCGTTCCGGCGCCACGATGCCGCTCCACAGCAGGTGCCCCAGGTGCGAGGTGAGCGCGTCGACCGGCTCACCGTCCGGGGTGAGCGCCAGCGCGTAGTAGCCGCGCTGCGGCAGCCAGAAGTCGCGATCGAACCGCTCCCGCAACCGCGCCGCGTCGGCCTCCAGGCGTTCGGCGTAGGCCGGGTCGCCCCAGAACTCCCGGGCCAGGCGGGCGCCCCGGATCCGCGCGTCGTACGCGTACCCCTGAAGCTCGCACGTCGCGCGCGGGTACGGCGGCTCCACGCCGTGCCGGTCGACGATCGCCGCCGGCGAATTGCGCCAGGTCTGGTTGGCGACCCCGGTGTCGGTGTTGCGCGGCTGGTAGCGCAGGTAACCGTCGCCGCACTGGTCGCCGTAGCGGGTCAGCCAGTCCAGCGCCATCCGCGCCGGGTGCCGCAGCTCGTGGACCAGGTCGGCGTCACCGGTCCAGCGCTCGTACTCGTCGAGCAGGATCACGAACAGCGGGGTGGTGTCGGCGGCGCCGTAGTAGAGCGCGGTGGGCTGCTCGTCGAACGCGGCCGCCTCGCCGTACCGCAGCTCGGCGACGATCTTGCCGGGTTCCTCCTCGTGCCGGTCGTCTAGCCGGCCGCCCTGCACCATCGCCAGCATGTGCAGCGTTCCCGGGGTCAGCTCGGGCGTGAACGGCAGCGTCTGGAGGCAGGTGATCAGCGCGTCCCGCCCGTACAGCGCCATCGCCCAGGGCATCCCGCCGACCGGCACCCGCTCGCTGTAGGCCAGCGGCATGTACCGCAGCGCGGCCAGGTCGGTCAGGGCCTGCCGGTACACGGCGGCCAGCCCGGGCCGTTCGGCGACCAGGTGCGGCGCCCGGTCGTACCACCGTTCGAGGTCGTCGCGCATGTCCTGACGGACGTGCTGCCGGTGCGACTCGATGCCGGCCCGCAGGTCCCGCCCGCCGGCGCCCTGGATGACCATGCCGACGTGCAGGTCGACCTGCCACTTGCCCTGCGGCTCGACGCGAATCCGGAAGGTCATCCCGCGCGTGTCCACCTCCCCCGGGACGGTGCTGGAGACGCACGTCTCCCGGGTGAACCGCCCACGCTCGTACCGGATCCGCAGCCGCCGCTGCTCCGGTTCGGGGATGACGGTCGGCCGGCGCGGGCCGGGACGCAGGATCTCGGAGGTGTCGGCGAAGTCGCCGGCCATCTCCATCCGCACCGTGTACTCGGCGGGCTCGGCCGAGTGGTTCAGCACCGTGAGGCTCTCGTGGTACGCCTCGTCGATCGAGCGGTGCCGGATCACCGAGACGTCGGCGTCCACGTAGTGGCTGGCCGCGCCCGGCACCAGCACGAATCGGGTCTCGAAGTAGGTCAGGTCGTCGCGGGACAGCGCGTGCAACCGCTCGCCGTCGATCGTGAGCACCCAGTGGGACAGGAACCGGGTGTCGAACGAGAACAGGCCGATCGGCGCGGACGGGTCGCGTTCCATGTCCCCCTGCGCGTCGCTCACGGCGAACGCGTTACCGGCGAGGACATGGACCAGCTCCTGCCTCATCGGGCCGCCACCCGGGCGCCGGCCACGTCCCGGGGGTCTCGGGCGTCCGGCGGGCCGGGGAAGAGCCGGCGCAGCGTCATCAGCAGCTTGAGTTCGCCCCGCGCGGCGAGGTCGTTGCGCAGCAGCGCGGCGGCCGGGTGCAGGCGTCCCGCCGCGATCCGGTCGAACACCTCGCGGTCCGCGCCGACCACCAGGTCCGCCTCCTCGGCCAGGCGGTCCACCCGGACGTCCTGCCGGTCGATGGTCAGGTACCAGTGCTCGGTGCGGCCGTCGTCGCGCAGGTCCAGGCGGATGGTGCCGGAGGTGGTCTCGGGCAGCTCCGGGTGCCGGCCGGCGGTTCCCCGGGTCAGGTGTTCCACGGCCGAGACGCTCATCGGGCCCTCCTCGTCGGTGGTCGCGGCCGGCGCCGCTCGTCCCGCAGCGTCCCCGCATCGCGGGTGAGGCGAACTCACCCGGACCGGGTGAGGCACGGCGGCGCGGCGGGTATCCCTGCGGCCATGCCGACGACCGGGGACGCCACCGCCGACCGGGTGCTGCTCGCGCTGCTGACCATGCAGCGCGAGTCCTGGGAACAGGGCATCCTCGGCCAGGCGCTGCTCGACCTGGGCCTGGACGAGGCAGCGGTACTGGTCGCCGACGCCGTGGTGACCCGGCAGCGGCCGGACGGCCGGCTCGGTGAACCGGCCGGTTCGGTGGGCGCGGTGAACGGCGCCGCGTGCGGCGAGGTGGTCCGGCACGCCGCCCGCCGCACCGGCGACCGGCGGTACGCCGAGGCGCTGGACGCCCAGCTCGACTGGCTGGCCCGCCGGGCGCCGAGGGCCGCCGACGGCACGCTGTTCCACCTGCTCGACGGCCGCCAGGTGTGGGCGGACACGATCTACATGGTGGTGCCGCTGCTGGCGCTGACCGGCCGGACCGGGGCGGCCGCGGCGCAGGTCGCGGGGCACCGGCGACGGCTGTACGACACACGCACCGGCCTGTACGCCGCCCGCTGGGACGAGGACCGCTGCGAGCTGGACCGGCCCGGGCCGTGGGGCACCGGCAACGGCTGGGTGGTCGCCGGGATCGCCCGCGCGCTGCGGCTCGCGCCGGACCGGCCGGACGGCCTCCGGGCCGAGCTGGCCGGGCACGCCGAGGAGGTGCTGACCGCCTGCCTCGCGTACCGGGGCGCGGACGGGCTGTTCCCGGACGTGCTGGACGAGCCGGGCGCGTTCCGGGAGGCCAACACCGCCCAGTTGCTCGGGTACGCGGCCCTCACCGGGGTGGCCGACGGGTGGCTGTCCCGGTCGTGGTTCGAGGTGGGGGCGGGCCTGCTCGCGGCCGCCGCCCGGCGGGTCGACGCGTACGGCCGGGTGACAGGGGTCAGCGGGGCGCCGGACTTCGAAGGCCCCGGCACCTCGCCCGAGGCGCAGGCGTGCCACCTGCTCGGGCTCGCCGCGCTGCGCCGGGCCGGCGCGACGCTCAGCGCAGGATGAGTCCCCGCACGTACGCGGCCTGACCGACATGCTGGAGGTCGTCGTCGAGCACGCTCACCAGCCGCACCCCGAGCGTCACCGGCGGATCCCAGTTCTCGTCCACCACCCGGTCGAGGTCGGCCGGGCGCAGGCCGCGCAGGTACGCGAGGCTCCGGTCCACCACCGCCCGGTGGTAGTCGAGCAGCACGCCGCCGTTCTCGGGGCGTACCGCGGCGATCTGCTCCGGGCCGTGCCCGAAGCCGGTGTCGGCTGGGTCCGGCGGCAGGCCGCAGCGCGCCGCCCAGTCGCCGGTGGCCCACATCTGCGGCTCCCCCATCACGTCGGCCACGTGGTCGTCCTGGATCCGGGTCAGGTGCCAGACCAGCCAGCCGACCGGGTTCGCCCCGTCGGCCGGCGCCCGCCGCAGCTGGGCCGCGTCGAGCCCGTCGAGCGCCCCGGCGACCAGATCGGGCAACCGCCCGTACGCCTCGGTCAGCACGTCCGTCGCGTCCACGTGTCCCTCACTCCCTGCCGACTCCTGCCGTCCCTTCGGGCAGTACCGCCCAGCGTGCCCGGCAAACCTCGGCGCGGGCCCCGCCTCTAGGGTGATCGCGTGGTCGCGGCGCTGGAGCTGTATCTGGACACCGACGCCACCCGGCGGATCCGGGTGCTGTGGGACCTGCTGGAGTCCGACGGGGTGCCGAGCATGCGGTCCCTGCTGGCGCAGCGGCACCGCCCGCACGTCTCGCTGGCGGTCGCGCCCCGCCTGGACCCGCACCGCGTCGCCGAGGCGCTCGCCGGAACGGTGGTGGCCGCGCCGCTGCGGCTGGAGTTCCAGCACGCCGGGCAGTTCGTCGGGCGGGTGCTCTGGCTCGGGCCGGCGCCGACGCCCGAGCTGCTGGCGCACCACGCGGCGGTGCACGAGCGGCTGGCGCGGGCCGGCGTCGAGGTGGTGGAGCACTACCGCCCGGGCCGCTGGGTGCCGCACTGCACGCTGTCGATGCGGGTGCCGAACCCGCTGATGGGCGCAGCGGTGCGCCGCTGCCTGGAGGTGCTGCCGCTGACCGCGACGGTGGTCGGCGCGGCGGTGGCCGACCACGCCCGCGACATCTCCCACCCCCTGCCCTGATTCCCCTTCTACACCCGTGATCCACACCAGTTCCCCGACGTGGTGCCATCCCGCTCCATGATCAACGCCAGCTCGGGGAAATGGTGGCATCCCGATCCAAGATCGACACCAGCTCGGGGAAATGGCGGCATCAGACCACCATTGATGGAGCCACCTCCCCGAACTGGTGTTGATCTTGGGCGGGGGCAGCGCAGGTGAGGCGGTTGCGTCAGGGGAAGGTGGGGTCGGTTCCGGTCAGATCGAGGAGGAACGTCGGGTAGTCCGGCTGCGGGCACCTGTCGCCTCGGTGGCCGAGCCGCTCGTAGAACGGCGCCGCCCGCTCGTGGTGGGCCTGCCACTCCAGGTACCGCGCCCGCCCGGCGGCCCACCGGCGGACCGCGTCGAACAACGACCTGCCCACCCCGTCGCGGCGGCGGTCCGCCCGGACGTACAGGTCGTGCAGGCGTACGGTCCGGTGCGCGTCACCGGAACGCAGGTGCGGGCCGTGGTCCTGGGCGGCGGCGTACCCGACCGGCCCGCCAGCGTCGACGGCGCCGAGCAGCGCCCAGCGGGGGTCGGCCAGCAGCGCGGCGAACCGCAGCCGGTGGACCTCCGGCGGCTCGTCGCCCACGCCCATGTCCCGCAGCATCGGCCACAGCTGCGGCCAGTCCGGCACGCGCAGGTCCCGCACGATGATCGGCATCGGACCAGGATGCGGGCGGGACAGCGCGGCGGCGACCGGGTTTCGCGCCATCTGCGGCCGCCCTGACGATCGGGGCCGAACCGACGCAAGCTGGCAAAAGCGCAGGTCAGAGCCCTTCTGGCCACCCGAAGACGTGCGGCCGGAGCGGCAGCGAAGCACGTCGAAGGAGAGCCTCATGGCCGCACCCGTCGTCCGTTCCGTCACCGCCGACCAGACCGTCCTGCTGCCCGGGCAGTCGACCACCGTCCGGGTCGACGCCTACCACCCCGACTCGCGCCTGCTGACGCTCGCCGGCCGGGTCAGCGACCCCACCGGCGTCACCTGGGACAGCCCGGTCCGGGTGGACCTGAGCGTTCCGCTGACCATCCAGCTCGCCGGTGCCTCGCCGGGGGTGACAGTCACACCGAGCGGCGCCGAACCGGGCCGCTTCACAGTCTCCGTGCTGGCCGGCCGGGGCACGGTGACGCTGACCGCGACGGCGCGTGACGGCGCCGGCCGCACCGGCACGGGCACCACCACGCTGACCGTGCCGCTGCTGGTCGGGATGAGCACCGAGAAGGGCGCCCGGACCCAGCGGGCGGTGGCCGACTATCCGGGCATCCGCTACATGCGCGACTTCGGCACGGACGGCCCGGACGCGGACGCGCTGCCGGAACTGCCCGCGCTGAACACGGGCAAGTTCGCCGACGCGCCCTCCGCCGTCATGCACGTCAGCTGGAAGGACGACGTCGAGCAGCTGGCCGGCTGGCTCGACGGCGTGAACCGCCCGATCTACCTGACCTGGTACCACGAACCGATGGGCGACGTGACCCCCGCCACGTACCGGGCGACGGCGAGCCGGGTGACCCAGATCCTGGCCGCGCACCGCAACCGGCAGTGGGTGCTCGGGCACGGCCCGATCGTGACCCGCTACTGGCTCGACGAGGGGCGCGGCAACCCGGCCGACTGGGGCTACCCGGGCATGACCCACTACGGCGTGGACTGCTACTCCCGGGACACCGCCGCGTACTGGCCCGCCTCCCGGATGTTCGGCGTGGCCTTCGGCAAGGTGCGCGCCGCGTACCCGGGGATCCGGCTGCTGGTGCCCGAGTACGGCCTGAGCCGCATCGCCACGGACACCACCGGCGCGGGCCGGGCGCGGACGATCCGCGAGCACGTCACCTGGCTGCGGCAGCAGAACGACGTGGACGCGATCGCGTACTGGAACAACTGGGCCGAGTTCGAGCTGGGTGACCCGCCGCTCGAGGCCACGGCCTGGCGCGATCTCCAGGTGGGCCCGGCATAGACTGGACCCATGAGGCGTAGTCGGTGACCAGCGGGAGCGTGACGTACCCGGGTTACACCCACGGCTGCCTCGCCTACGACGACCCGGCCGTGCTGCGCGCACTCGCGGTCGAGCAGGTCACCGCCGGTCTCGCCGCCGGTGAGCAGGTCTGGGTGGTCTGTCCGGAGGATCGCGCCACTGTCACCGGCTGGCTGGCCTCGGTTCCCGGGCTCGACGCCGCGCGCCGGCGGGACGCGCTCCGGCTGGTTCCCGTCGGCGAGGCGTACCGGCACGACGAGATCGTCGACCCCGACCGGCAGGTCAAGGCGTACGTGCGGGCCACCACCGAGGCGCTGACCGCAGGGCACACCGGCCTGCGGGTGCTGGCGGAGGCGACGAGCCTGGTCCGCAGCCCCGCCCAGCGGGACGCGTTCGCCCGCTACGAGCACCGGATCGACCACTGGATGCGGCACCGGCCGATGTCGGCGGTCTGTGCCTACGACCGCCGGCAGCTGGACGACGCGGCGATCGCCGAGCTGGCCTGCCTGCACTCGGTGACGAACGCGGACGTGCTGTTCCGGCTGCACGCCGGCGACGGCGACTCGGTGGTGGCGCTGGCCGGCGAGCTGGACCCGTCCAACCACCGGGACTTCGCCGCCGCGCTGGAGCGGGCCGACCCGCGGCCGGTGGCGGGCCGGGTCGTGTTCGACGCCGCCGAGCTGCGTTTCGTCGACCACCGCAGCCTGCTGCACCTGCGCGACCACGCCCGCCGGCACGACGCCGTCGCGGTGCTGCGTACGCCGAGCCGCGCCCCGGCCCGGCTGGTCGACCTGCTCGGTCTGTCCGAGGTACGGGTGGAGGTCGTCCGATGAGGAGCGGCGCGGCCTCCGGCCACGTGGGCTACTTCCACGAGGCGTTCGTCTACGACTCCGACGAGGAGCTGCTGGCGGTGGCGCTGCCGTTCCTGCTGGACGGGATCGCGGCCGGCGAGCCGACGGCGGTGAACCTGGACGAGCGCAACGCCGAGCTGGTGCGCCGGGCGCTGCCCACCGGCGCCGAGGTCACGTTCCTGCCGGTCGGTGACGTCTACGCCCGGCCGAGCGTCGCGCTGCGTTCCTACCGGGAGCTGCTCGCGTCGTACGTGGCGGCGGGGGCGGCGCAGATCCGGATGGTCGGCGAGCTGCCGCCGGTGCTGCTCGGCGCGACCTGGGACTGGTGGGCGCGCTACGAGTCGGCGATCAATCACGCCTACGACGACTTCCCGCTCTGGGGCATCTGCGCCTACGACCGCCGGGGCACGCCCGCACACGTGCTCGCCGACGTGGCGCGTACCCATCCGCTGGTGGCGCGGCCGGACGGCGGGCACGAGACGGCCGGTCTCTACACCGACCCGACGAGTTACCTGACCGAGTTCCGTCCGGCGCCGGCCGACCCGGTGCAGCGGACCGCGCCGCTGGTCGAGCTGGTCGACCCGACGCCGGCCCGCGCGCGGGCCGAGGTACGCGCCGCCGACGGTGGCCTGTTGCCGCCCGACGGCCTGGACGGCCTGGTCATCGCGGTCAGCGAGGTGGTGAGCAACGCGCTGCGCCACGGCGAGCCGCCGGTGTGCCTGCGGTTGTGGCGCGCGCCGGACCGGATCGTGGTGACCGTCCACGATCGGGGTACCGGCCCGAAGGATCCGTTCGCCGGGCTGCTGCCGGCGGGCGACGGTTCCGACGGCGGTCTGGGCCTCTGGATCAGCCACCAGAGTTGCGACCACGTGACGTACCACAGGGACGCGGCCGGCTTCACCATCCGCCTGACGGCGGGGAACCCGCACTTCCCGGTCTGACCGTGCCGCCGGTCGGCGGGCAGGGGGGCGGGGCGGGGCGAGCCTCGCGCGCGGACGCGGTACCGTAGCGCCTCATCGTGCCCTGCGGGGCGGTCATCCGCCGGCCTGGCGCTGGCGAACCGACGGAGGATGGCGAATGTCCAACGGTGCCGAGCCGTTCGCACCCCACGACGACCTGTCCGGGCGGCCCCGGTTCGATCCCGCGTTGCGCGGCTACGACAAACGTCAGGTGGACCGGTACGTCGAGCAGGTCGACGCCGAGGTGAGCGCGCTGACCGCCGCGCGGGACCGGGCGTACGCGCAGGTGCGCGACCTGACCGCGCAGGTGCAGCGGGCGCAGGCCGAGGCGGTGGAGCTGCGGGACCGTCCGTCGGCGGTGGACCGGGCGTCCTTCCGCGACCTCGGCCCGATGGTGGACCAGATCCTGGACCTGGCCGAGAAGCAGGCCGGCCAGATCACCGACGTGGCCACCCGGCGCGCGGAGGACGTCCAGGGGCAGGCGGAGAAGCTGCTCGCCGCCGCGCAGGAGCAGGCCGCGCGGGAGCGGCGTGAGCTGGACGAGGAGCTGTCCGCCCGCCGGGCCGAGCAGGAGCGGGTGGACGAGGAGCGGCGGGTCGCCGCGCAGGCGGAGCTGACCGCGGTGCGGGAGCTGGCGGAGAAGCTGCGCGTCGAGGGCCAGGCCGTGCACGACCGGGCCCAGCAGGAGGCGAAGCGGATCAGCGAGCAGAGCGCGCAGCAGGTCGAGCAGGCGCGCTCGGCGTCCGAGGCGCTGGTGAAGGCCGCGCGGACGCAGATCCAGCAGGAGGTCCAGGCCAACCGCAGCAAGGCCCAGCAGGAGCTGGCCCAGTGGCAGGCCACGATGGCCAAGGAGCTGGACGAGCGGCGGGCCGCCGCCGAGCAGGAGCTGGCCGACCGGGCCGCCGCGGCGGAGAAGGACATCGCCGCGCTGGTCGCCGAGGCGCAGCAGTACGCCACCGAGGTCCGGGATCGGGCCGACGAGGAGACGGCGGCGCACCAGGAGCAGCTCGCCGGCGTGCAGCGGGAGATCCAGCAGCGGCAGGAGACGCTGACCGGGCTGAAGGCGGAGCTGGAGAGCGTCTCCCGGCAGCTGGAGGACACCCGCCAGGAGATCGCCACCATCGAGCGGACCGGCGCGGAGGTGGAGGAGCGGCTGGTCGGCGTACGCCGGGAGCTGGCCGCGGAGACGAAGCGGCTGGACGAGGCGCGGCGTTCGGCGGACCTGGCCGAGCAGCACGCCAAGGAGACCCGGGCCCGGGTGCAGCGGGAGGCCAAGCGGGTCGCCGACCTGGCCGCGGCGGCGGTCATGGCGGCCGCCGCGGGCGGCGGGGAGACCGCCGAGTACCCGCAGGTGGCGGCGCGCCCGCCGATCACCGTGCCGGCCGAGGTGACGCCCCGGGCGGTGGACGGGCGGACCGAGCCGGACGCGATCGAGCCGGACCGGTCGGAGCCGCCGGTCGTGGAGCCGTTCGTCGAGCGGCTGGACGGGCCGAGCTTCGACGCGTTCGCGGTCCGCACGCCGGCCCCGCGCGGTGTGCCCGAGGCGGAGACGACGGGTACGGACAACGGCGTACCGGCCACCGCCTGAGACGTCGGCGCCGCCGGTCCGGGCCGGGCCGGCGGCACCGCATCTTGCTCATCGACCTTGCTCTATGCAAATATTTGGATCGATCTGCTGGTGCATCTCGATCTTTATTCGGGGGTTGACGGGTATGCGGAAGATCTCCTCCATCGGTGCCGCCGTCGTCCTGACCGTCGCTTCGGCGGGCGCCGTGGTGGCCGGCACGGCCGCACCGGCGAGCGCCGGGTGCAGCCACTCGCACTCCAACGTGGACAGCAAGTTCGGCCAGCTGTTCAACGCCACGAACGTCAACATCCGCACCGGCCCGCACACCACGTGCGCCTCCCTCGGTTACGGGCAGCTCAGCCACACTGTCGACTTCCACTGCTTCGCCAGCGGCGACCGGGTCAGCGCGAACGGCCACACCACCTACACGTGGACCTACCTGCGGGACGTCACCACCGGTGTCTCCGGCTGGGTCGCCGACGCGCTGCTGGACAACCTCGGCGGCAACGTCGCCTGCTGACCGGGCCACCCGGCGGGCCCGCGGCGGGCACAATGACCGGGCATGACCGGTCTGCACCCGCCCGTCGAGCCGTACGCCACCCATCTGCTCCCGGTCGGTGACGGCCACGTCCTGTACGTGGAGGAGGTCGGCCGGCCGGACGGCGTACCAGTGGTGTTCCTGCACGGCGGGCCCGGCGGCGGCCTGGTGCCGGCGGCACGGCGGTTCTTCGACCCCGCGCGCCACCGGGCCGTGCTGTTCGACCAGCGCGGCGCCGGCCGCAGCACCCCGCACGGCGAGGTGCGCGCCAACACCACCTGGCATCTGGTGGCCGACCTGGAGACGATCCGGCAGCGGCTGGGCATCGACTCGTGGCTGGTGTTCGGCGGCTCGTGGGGCACCACGCTCGGCCTGGCGTACGCGCAGGCGCACCCGGAGCGGGTGACCGGGCTGGTCCTGCGCGGTGTGCTGCTGCTGCGGCGCAGCGAGCGGGACTGGTTCTACCAGGGCGGGCTGCGCCACCTCCAGCCCGAGGAGTGGGAGCGGTTCGTGGCGCCGATCCCGCCGGACGAGCGCGACGACGTGCTGGCCGCGTACCACAGGCGGTTGCACGGCCCGGACCAGGCGCGGGCCCGGGAGTACGCGCGGGCCTGGGGGCGGTGGGAGGCGGTCAACTCGTCGCTGCGGCCCGACCCGGAGCTGCTCGCCCACTTCACCACCGACGACCACGCGCTGCCGGTGGCCCGGATCCTGTCGCACTACGCGGTGCACGGCGGTTTCCTGGCCGAGGGTCAGTTGCTCGACGGCGTGGACCGGATCCGGCACCTGCCCGCCGTGATCGTCAACGGCCGGTACGACCTGTGCTGCCCGCCGGTGTCCGCGTACGACCTGGCCCGCCGGTGGCCGGAGGCGACGCTGCGAATCGTGCCGGAGGCCGGGCACTCCGCCGCCGAGCCGGCCGTCACCCGGGAGGTGCTGCGTGCGCTCGACGAGGTGACCGCGCGGGCCGGCTGACCGGACCCGCCGGTTCGCGCCTGGCCATCCGCGACCGCCGCTGGCAGGATCGGCCGGGTGACGGGTGCGCTGTACGCGGTCAGTGACCTCCACGTGTCGTACGCGGAGAACCGCGCGGTGGTGGACGGCCTGCGGCCGGAGACGGCGGACGACTGGCTGATCGTGGCCGGTGACGTCGGCGAGGTCTTCGCCGACATCGAGCGGACGCTGCGACTGCTGCGCGACCGGTTCGCGCGGGTGGTGTGGGCGCCGGGCAACCACGAGCTGTGGACCAGCCCGAACGACCCGGTGACGCTGCGTGGGGTGGCCCGCTACGACGCCCTCGTCGCGATGTGCCGCGAGCTGGACGTGCTGACCCCGGAGGACGACTACCCGGTGTGGCGCGGCGCGGGCGGGCCGGTCACGGTGGCGCCGCTGTTCCTGCTCTACGACTACTCGTTCCGCGCCCCCGGCACCACCACGAAGGAGGAGTCGCTGCGCGCGGCGTACGACGCCGGCGTGGTGTGCACCGACGAGATGATGTTGCACCCCGACCCGTACCCGGACCGGGAGTCCTGGTGCGCGGCGCGGCTGGAGGTGACCCGGCGGCGGCTGGAGGCCACCGACCCGGCGCTGCCGACAGTGCTGGTCACCCACTGGCCGCTGGTGCGGCAGCCCACCGACGTGCTCTGGTTCCCGGAGTTCGCCCAGTGGTGCGGCACCGACCGGACGGCCGACTGGCACGTGCGCCACCGCGCCGCCGTCGCGGTCTACGGCCACCTGCACATCCCGCGCACCACGCACTACGACGGGGTGCGGTTCGAGGAGGTGTCGCTGGGCTACCCGCGCGAGTGGCGGCGCCGGGGCGGCGAGCCGGCGCCGATGAAGCGGATCCTCGGATGATCGCGGCACTGCTGCCGGCCGGGGCGCTGGCCGTCGAGGCGTTCGCCGACGTGCCGGACGAGGCGCCGTACCCGGGCGAGGAGGACCTGGTGGCCCGCGCGGTGGCCGCGCGCCGCCAGGAGTTCGTGACGGCCCGCCGCTGCGCGCGGGAGGCACTGGCCCGCCTCGGCTACGCCCCGGCGCCGATCCGTCCCGGTCCCCGGCGGGAACCGGTCTGGCCGGCCGGCGTGGTGGGCAGCATCACGCACTGCACCGGCTACCGGGCGGCGGCGGTGGCCCCGGCCGGGGCGCTGGCCGGGCTGGGCATCGACGCCGAGCCGCACGAGCCGCTGCCCGACGGGGTGGCCGGGGTGGTCACCGTGGCGGGCGAGCCGGAGCGGCTGGCCGCGCTGCGCGACGCCGACCCGGGGACGCACTGGGACCGGCTGCTGTTCAGCGCCAAGGAGTCGGTCTACAAGGCGTGGTACCCGCTGACCGGGCGCTGGCTCGGGTTCGAGGAGGCGGAGCTGACCTTCGACCGGGACGGCCGGTTCACCGCCCGGATCCTGGTCGACGGCGCCCGCGCCGACGGCGGCCCGCCGCTCGACGTCCTGGACGGCCGCTGGCTGGTCGCCGGCGGGCTGCTGCTCACCGCCGTGTCCGTGCCGCGCCGGTCCTGACCGGCGATACCGCGATTGTTCCGGTTTGCCCGCCCTGAGCTGGGGTAGGGCCGAAAGGGCCTGGACATTTAGCTGTAGGAGGACAGGTCCTGATGGAATCCAGCAAGCCCGCCCAGATCGTCAAGGGTGTCGTCGAAGCCGCCGTCGAGAAGGTCGGCGACGCGCTGACTCCGGACGTGCCGGGCGCTCCCGGAAGCGCGCCGCCACCGCTGGAGGAGCCGACCACGCCGCACGGCCCGCTGCCGCCCAAGGCCGAGCAGGGCGCGCCGGACACCCGGACCCCGACCGGCGCCGAGACCGGCGTGCCGAAGATCGCCAAGGGGCAGCAGGGTGCGTACCTCACCACCGCCAACGGCGCCCGGCTGCGCGACACCGACCACTCGCTCAAGGCCGGTCCGCGCGGCCCGGTCCTGCTCCAGGACCACCACCTGCGGGAGAAGATCACCCACTTCGACCACGAGCGGATCCCGGAGCGGGTGGTGCACGCCCGCGGCGCTGGTGCGCACGGCACGTTCGTCGCGTACGGCACCGCCGAGGAGGTGACCCAGGCCGGCTTCCTGAAGAAGGGGCGCGAGACGCCGGTCTTCGTCCGCTTCTCCACCGTGCTGGGCTCGCGCGGCTCGGCCGACACGGTCCGCGACACCCGCGGCTTCGCCACCAAGTTCTACACCGACGAGGGCACGTTCGACCTGGTCGCCAACAACATCCCGGTGTTCTTCATCCAGGACGCGATCAAGTTCCCGGACGTCATCCACGCGGGCAAGCCGCACCCGGACCGGGAGATCCCGCAGGCGCAGAGCGCGCACGACACGTTCTGGGACTTCGTCTCGCTGCACACCGAGGCGCAGCACCACACCATCTGGAACATGTCCGACCGGGGCATCCCGCGGTCGTACCGGACCATGGAGGGCTTCGGCGTGCACACGTTCCGGATGGTCGACGAGGCCGGGGCGACGGTGCTGGTCAAGTTCCACTGGAAGCCGAAGCTGGGCGTGCACTCCCTGACCTGGGAGGAGGCACAGCTGATCGGCGGGATCGACCCCGACTACCACCGCCGCGACCTGTACGACGCGATCGAGGCCGGCGCGTACCCGGAGTGGGAGCTGGGCATCCAGGTCTTCCCGGACACGCCGGAGGAGACGTTCGCCGGGATCGACCTGCTCGACCCGACGAAGATCGTGCCGGAGGAGCTGGCGCCGGTGCAGCCGATCGGCAAGCTCACGCTGAACAAGACGCCGCGGAACTTCTTCGCCGAGACCGAGCAGGTGGCGTTCCACGTCGGGCACCTGCCGCCGGGCATCGACGTGACGAACGACCCGCTGCTGCAGGGCCGTCTCTTCTCGTACGTGGACACGCAGCTCACCCGCCTGGGCGGGCCGAACTTCACCCAGATCCCGATCAACCGGCCGCACGCCGACGTCAACGACATGCTGCGTGACGGCTTCCACCAGCACGCGGTGCACGCCGGGGTGGCGCCGTACCGGCCGAACTCGCTCGACGGCGGCAACCCGTTCCCGGCCGGCGACCGGGAGCACGCGTTCGTGGACACCCCGGTGACGGTGGCCGAGGCGCCGAAGGTGCGGGCCGCGCCGGCCTCCTTCGACGACCACTACAGCCAGGTACGCCTGTTCTGGCAGAGCATGTCGCCGGTGGAGAAGGAGCACATCATCCGGGCGTACACGTTCGAGCTGGGCAAGTGCTACCACCAGGCGATCAAGGAGCGGCAGCTCCAGTGCCTGGCGAACGTGGACCCGGTGCTGTGCGAGCAGGTGGCGATCGGTCTGGGCCTGCCCGTGCCGCAGCCCACAGTGCCGCTGGCGGAGGTGCAGCCCAGCCCGGCGCTGTCCCAGGTGGGCCGCCAGTGGCCGGCCGACGGCCGGATGGTCGGCATCGTGGTCGACGCCCAGGCCGGCCTGGACGACGTGCACGAGGTACGCCGGGCGGTGGCCGCCGCCGGCATGGTGCCGTTGCTGATCGCCGCGCACGGCGGCACCGTCGACGGGCTGCCGGTGCAGCGCACGTTCGCCACCGGCCGTTCGGTCGAGTTCGACGCGGTGCTGCTGGCCGGCGCTCCGGCTCCGGCGCCGGACGCGCTGCCGGCCCGCGACGCCAAGGCCGGCGCACCGGGCGGGGCGACCGTCGACCCGCGGGTGCTCCTGCTGGTCGAGGAGGCGTGGCGGCACGCCAAGGTGATCGGCGCCTGGGGCGCCGGTGCCGAGGTGCTGAACCAGGCCGGCGTCACCGGCACGCCTGGCGTGGTCACCGGTGGTTCCGGCGCCGAGGTGCTCGCCGAGGTGCAGCGGCTGATGGCGGCGCACCGGGTCTGGGAGAGGTTCCCGGCCTCGGTCGCCTGATCCCGAAGTCGCGCGTGGGGCGGTCCCGGACGGGGCCGCCCCACGCCGTGCGTACGGCCCGGCCCGGCGGGGACCGGCCTCACCAGCGGTTGCGGGCCTCCTCGGCCCAGCCGACCAGGCCGTCCAGGTCCACGCGCCCGCCGTCGTCTGTGGCCGCCCAGCCGGTGAAGGTCCCGAAGCACTGGTGCGTCTCCCCGGCCAGCACGAGCAGGTTGGTCCGCGCCACCCGCTCGTGGAACGGGTGGAACGTGACGTCCACCCGGTCACCGGTGATCCGCCACGGCCGCAGCCAGTCGGCGCGGTCGTACTCCCAGATCAGATCCGCACCGATCTTGTGTAGCCGCCCGTCGACGAAGACCGCGTTCTCGGTCGAGCCGGTGCCGTCGGTCCACTTGCCGCCGAGCTGGATCGACCGGCCCGGCCCGCTGCCGGCCGCCCAGTTCCACCGCACCGCGTACCGCCACTTGCCCCGGCCGTGGTCGAGCGCCGCGTACGACCCCTCCCCCACCGGGTACGCCGTGCCGTCCACGGTGATCGTGCCGTGCACCGGCCGGCCGATGTCCTTGACCGTGTACTGGAACCGTCGCGTGCTCCACGGCACCACCACGCCGAGCGACTCGTGCCCCGGCGGCAGCGGCACGGTCAGGTCCACCTCGACGCCGGGCGCGCTGGCGCGCAGCGTACTGCCGTCCGGGCCCTGCTCGACTGCGATGGTCAGGTTCCCGCCCCGGGCCCGGACCGGGCCGGCGCCGCTGACCGGCGGCAGCACAGTGCCCCGGGCGAACGGCACCACCGCCTCCGCCGTGGTCTCCCGGCCGGTGCGCCGGTCGAGCAGGTAGAGGCTCTGCACCCCGGCGTAGTCGAGCGACGACGCGACAAGGCCGAGGATGTGCGTCGGCGTGACCACACCCCAGTGCTCCCACCGCTTGGCCCGGCCCCAGCCGCGCAGGTTCGCCCGGTGCAGCGGCCGGCGGCTCCAGCCGACCGCGTCCGGGTTCAGCCGCCCGTCCGGCCGGCACAGGTCGACCGGCTCGGTGATCTCCCGCTCATGCGTCATCGCCGCAGGCTACCGACGCCGTCGCGGGCCCGGCGGGCGGCCTCGGCAGCCGTCCCGCCGGGCCGTTACGTCAGCGGCCCTGCTTGGCGCGGCAGATCTCCACCGGCACCGCCGGGGCGCCGTCGACCGGCGCCGGATCCTCCGGGGTGGGCGCGATGCCGCCGGCCGAGATCCGGTCCAGCGTGGCCAGCCCGGCCGCGTCGACCTGACCGAACACCGTGTAGTTGGGGCGCAGCGCCGAGTCGGCCTGGACCAGGAAGAACTGGCTGCCGTTGGTGTCCGGGCCGGCGTTGGCCATGGCCAGGGTGCCGCGCGCGTACAGGCGGCGTACACCGGTCGGGTCGGTCGGCGCGGGCGGCAGGTCGGTGGGCAGCTCGTCGCGGTAGCGGTAGCCCGGGCCGCCCTCGCCGGTGCCGGACGGGTCGCCGCACTGGAGGACCGTGAGCGTCGGGTACGCGGTGAGCCGGTGGCAGGGCGTCCGGTCGTAGAAGCGCTTGCGGACCAGGTGCAGGAAGCTCTGCACCGTACACGGCGCCTGCTCGCGGTCCAGCGTCAACCCGATCGGCCCCTGGTTGGTGCGCAGCGTGACCCGCACGGTGCCCCGGTCCGGCGTGCGGCGCGGGTCCGGCGGCAGCGGCACCGGCCGGGCGGCCGGCTCGTCCGGCGTCGGCGTGTACGCGCACGGCCCCTTCGTGGGCGCGGGGTCGGCAGGAGGCGCCGCGGTCGCGGCGACACCTGCGGCGGCGACGATCGTCGCGGCGGCCACGCTCACCCCGGCGAGGCGGGCCAGCAGGGGTAAGGCGGCGTGCGTTCGGGTTTCGCTCGACACGGTGGTCCTCCCTGGACTCGTGGTACCAGAACGACCGGAGTCTATGGATCGGGTGAGGTGATGTCGACGCGGGCGCTCGGCGGGTCGAAAGTCGGTTGCCGGCCAGCGCCGCGTCCGAGAAGGTGATCGGCATGACGTTCTGACGGATCGCACCCAGCCCGCAGGCCCCTCCTCGCCGCCTGCCGTTCCCGCTTCTCTTTCCGCAGAATCGAGCGTCTGTGTCCGCGTACCCCTCCGGGCGGGCCGTCGTGCCCGCCACCGTCTCCGTCTTCTCCTCCCCCGGCAGCTGGATCGAGTCCGCCGCGCTCGACCAGTGCCGCCAGGTCGCCGCCCTGGACGGCATGGCGCACGTCGCCGCGATGCCCGATCTGCACCCCGGCAAGGGCGCGCCGATCGGCGCCGCGATGTCCTCGACCGTGCTCTACCCGTTCCTCGTCGGCTCCGACATCGGGTGCGGCATCGCGGTCTTCCCGATCGCGCTGCGCCGGGTCGTACCGGAACGGCTCGCGGCCCGGTTCCCCGACCTGGACCGGGCGCTCGACCCGGACCGGGACGCCGACGACCCGGCCTGGTCGGTGCTCGACGGCGACGTGCCGGCCGGGCACCTCGACGGCCTCGGCACCGTCGGACGCGGCAACCACTTCGTCGAACTGGCCCGCGTCGGGCCGATCCTCGCGGCGGAGCACGCCGAGCGGCTCGGACTGGACGCCGGTGACCTGGTGCTCGTGGTGCACTCCGGGTCGCGCGGGCTGGGCGAGCGGATCCTGCGCGAGCACACCGAGACGCACGGCGCCGGTCCCGCGCCCGACCCGGACGCCTACCTGGCCCGGCACGACGCGGCCGTGCGCTGGGGCTCGCTCAACCGGCGGCTGCTGGCCGCGCGGGTCGCGTACGCGCTCGGCGCCGAACCCACCGAACCGGTCGTCGACCAGTGCCACAACCTGGTCGAGATCCGCGACGGCCGCTACCTGCACCGCAAGGGCGCGGCGCCGGGCGACGGGCGGGACGTGCTGATCGCCGGCACCCGTGGCACACCCTCCTACCTGGTGGCCGCGCACGCCGGGCCGGACGCCGGCTACTCGGTGGCGCACGGCGCCGGGCGCAAGATGTCCCGCGCCGACGCGCTGCGCCGGGGCCGGGCCAAGCACACCGTCGAGGAGCTGCGGCGTACGCCGGTCGGCTCGATAGTGGTGTGCGGCGACCGGCAGCTGCTGTTCGAGGAGGCGCCCACCGCGTACAAGCGCATCGAGCAGGTGATCGGCGACCTGGTGGCGCACGACCTCGCCACGCCGGTCACCACCACGGTTCCGCTCGTCACCTACAAGACGCCGGACGCAGGCCGCCGCGACGAGCGCCGGAAGGGCCGCCGGTGACCGAGCTGCTGCTGTCCGCCGGGCGCGGACCCGCCGAGTGCGCCTGGGCACTGACCCGGCTGCTGTCCCGAATGGAGGGCGAGGCGGCCCGGCGGGGCCTGCGTACCGAGCGGGTCGAGACGGTACCCGGCGACCGGGCCGGCACGTACCGGTCGGTGCTGGTCCGGATCAGCGGCGCCGGGGCGGAGGCGTTCGCGGCCGGGTGGACCGGCACGCTCTGCTGGCAGGCGCCCAGCCCATACCGGACGGGCCACGGCCGGAAGAACTGGTACGTCACCGCGCGGACCTGCCGGACCGACGTGGTGGTCACGCCGTTCCACGAGGCGGACGTGGAGTTCGTGCCGTGCCGCACCGGCGGGCCCGGCGGCCAGCACCGCAACAAGGCGAGCACCGCCGTCCGGGCCACGCACCGCCCGTCCGGCCGGACCGTGGTGGTGGACACCGAACGGCACCTGCACCTCAACCGCCGGATCGCGGTCGAGCTGCTGCGGCAGCGGATCGCCGCCGACGACGAGGCGGCCCGGCGCGCGGGCGTCGACGCCCGCTGGCGGATCCACGACGAGCTCGTGCGCGGCGACCCGGTACGGGTGGAGCGGCCCTGACCCGGCCCGATCCGCCGCGCCTGCCGCCCCCGGCTACCGTGGTCGCGGCGACCGGGCGGCCCCGGCCCGCCGCGACGCGAGCGCGAGGAGGACGGATGCGACGGAGAAGGACCGGTCCGGTGGCGGCGCTCTCACTCGCCTCCTGCGGCGGGGACGCCGGGACCGATCCCGAGACCTACCTCCGCGACGCCATGCGCGGACAGGTCACCGACGGCGCCTTCGACATGGACCGCGTCCGGTGAGCGCGCTCGTGCAACGCTTCCGCGCCGTGGTCGCGATGTGGATCTTCGTCGGCGGGGGTGGGTTCCTGCTGGCCGGGTTCCTCGGCCTCGCGCTGCTGACCCAGACGGGTCCGTTCGCGGCCGCGTCGACCTTCTCCGCCGCCGCCGAGTTCGCACCCGGCGCCGAGATCAAGGTGCGGGACACCGGCGTACGCCCCGGCAACATCCTCATCCTCGCGACGCCGGCCGACGTCGATCCCGCCACCGTCCGGTGCACCGCGAAGAGCCGCGTCTACTCCACCGGCGAGCAGCGCAGCAGGGAGCTGACCGGGGCCCGGCCCGAGGGGACAGCGTCTGTGATGACCGACCGCGGTGACCCACGGCTGTTCACGCCGGTGGTGGCCACCGAGGGCATCACCTGGATGGACACCGACTTCGTGAGCTGCACCGCTGACGGCGTGGAGGCGTTCACGCTGGCGTCGGCGAAGGGCCTCCAGAGTGACCGGTTCCGGCTCGGCGCCGGCCTGCTGCTCATGCTGCTCGCGCCGGTGTTCGCCGGGCTCGGCTGCCTCGCGCTGTACCTCACCCGGAAGTGGAACCGGGAGGCGGCGCTGCGCGGCGGCTCGACGAGCTGGCCCTACCGGTGACCGGGATGCGCCTGCACGTGGGCTGTGCCATGTGGACGCACAAGTCCTGGTCCGGCCGCTTCCTGCCGCATCCGCTGCCCGCGCACGAGCGGCTGCGCGCGTACGCCGGGTGGTGCGACGCCGTGGAGGGCAACACCACGTTCTACGCCACCCCGGCCCGCCAGACGGTGGCGTCCTGGGCCGAGCAGACCGATCCGGGCTTCCGCTTCCTGCCGAAGCTGCCGAAGGTGGTCACGCACGAGCGCCGGCTCACCGGCGGCGAGGCGGAACTGCGGGCGTTCCTGCACGCGATGGAGCCGCTCGGGCCCCGGGCCGACGCGCTCTGGATCCAGCTGCCCGGCTCGTTCGGCCCCGGTGACGTGCCCGACCTCGACCGGTTCCTGCGCACACTGCCCAGCGGTCACCGGTACGCCGTCGAGGTCCGCCACCCCGCCTTCTTCACCGAGGCCGGTGCGGTACGCGCGCTGGAGGCGACGCTGCACCGGGCCGGCGCCGAGTGGATCCCGTTCGACACCACGGCGTTCTTCCGCACGCCGCCGACCAGCGACGCCGAGCGGGAGGCGTGGACGCGCAAGCCACGCCTCCCGCTGCGTACCCGGGCACTGACCGACCGGCCGATCGTGCGCTACCTGGGCCGCGACGACCCGGCAAGCACCGTCGAGGGCTGGCAGCCGTGGCTGGACGTGGTCACCGGCTGGCTGCGGGAGGGCCGCTCGCCGACCGTGTTCGTGCACACGCCGGACAACGCGGACGCGCCCGAGCTGGCCCGCCGCTTCCACGACCAGGTCCGCGAGCGCGTTCCCGGGCTCGCGCCGCTGCCCGAGCCGGAGCCGGTCGGCCCGGCCACGCTGTTCTGAGCGCCGGATGGGATCGCCGCCGGCGCCGGCCCGGCCGCCGCGCGAGGCGCATGACCCGCCGGCGGTCCCACTCAGCCCGGCCGGCCGCCCTCCGGTGGGGGCAGGCGGTCGTCGTACGCGCCGGACGGGCCCGCGTACCGCTCGCCACGCAGGAACGGCAGCGGGTTCGGGGTGCAGCCGTGCAGGCCGAGCGTCTGCTGCTGCATCACCGGCGCCGGGCGGCCCCGCCCCGGGCAGCGCTCGTGCCCCTGACCGAGACGGTGGCCCACCTCGTGGTTGACCACGTACCGGCGGTACGCGGCGAGGTCGCTCCCGTACGCGGGCGCGCCGAGCACCCAGCGGGCCACGTTCACCACCACCCGGTCCCCGTTACGGCAGGACGTGTACCGGTCCAGACCGTCCCCGCACAGGTCGTCGCGCGTACCGGGGGTGGCGAGGTAGACGGTGAAGTCGGCGGGCTCACGGGCGCCGACGCGGCGCAGGGCGATCCGTCCGTCGGTCGTCCAGCCACCCGGTCCGACGAGGATGCCGGTGACCTGCGCCCCGAACTCGGCCGCTGGCAGGCCGGTGATGTCGCGCTCCACCGCCACCCGGTAGCGCAGCAGCCGACCCGTACCCCCTGTGGTGGCCGGCTCGGCGGCGGCGAACCGCCACCGGTTGCCGCCCTCGGCGGGATAGCCGATCCGCGCCGGCCGGGGCCGGACGGGCGCTGCCGCCGACACGGCCGGCCCGGCGGCCGACGGTCCGGCCGGCCCGGACGGCGCGACTGCGGGCTGGTCCGCCACGGCCGGTGTGCACCCGGCCAGCGCCACCGTCAGCGCGATCACCGCCGCGCCGCCGCGCGTCCGGTCCACGGTCCTGGTCATCTCGTCTCCCCTCGGCGCCCGGTCGGGGGCGCGGGGATGAGGACGGGTGGCCAGTCGCGAAAGTTGGTCCGGCGGGGACTCAACCTTTTCCGCGTCCCGCACGTCCCTACCGGGGTGAGAGGTGCAGAGGACCGGCATGGCCCGGGGTGACGCGGAGTTCGTCGAGTTCGCGCGGGCGTCCTCCGCGCGGCTGACGCACGCCGCCTTCCTCATGACCGGCAACCACCACCACGCCGAGGACGCCGCCCAGACCGCGCTCGTGCGCACGTACGCGTCGTGGTCCCGGATCCGCAACGGCGATCCGTACGGCTACGCCCGGTCGGTGCTGGTGAACCACCTCGTCGACACCTGGCGGCGGCCGATCCGCGAGTACCCGAGCGAGGACCTCCCGGAGCGACGCGGAGGCGACCTGGCCGAGGAGGTGGCGACGCGGCGGTGGCTGGTCACCGCGCTCGGCACGCTCACCGCGCGCGAACGCGCCGTCGTCGTCCTGCGTCACTACTTCGACCTGCCGGAGGCCCAGGTGGCCCGCGAACTCGACGTGTCCGTCGGCACCGTCAAGAGCACCTCGTCCCGGGCGCTGGAGAAGCTGCGTACCGCCGGTCTGTCCGCGCCCCGACCGCAGGAGACGTGCCGGTGACCGAGATGGACGAGCTGCGCCGCGCGATGCGGGCGACCGAACGGGCCGACGGCCTGGACATCGCGGACATCATGCGCCGGGGACGCCGGCTGCGCCGCCGCCGGCGGATCGGCGCCGGGGTCGCGGCGGCGGTGGCGACGGTCGCGGTGGCGGTCGGTGTCGACGCCGTGGCGACGCGGTCCGGCCCGCCGGACCTCCCGCCCGGGGAGCCGGTCGCCACCGTGTCGCCCGGCCCGCCGCCGCCCACGCCGACCGCCGCGCCGGCCCCGACCAAGGCGCCGCCGCAACCGCTCGGAACGGTCGTGGACAGCGGCATCCGGTACGGCGCCGACGCGCGCGTGTTCTTCATGGTCCCGGTCGACGTGCCGGAGCTGCCGCGCGTGACGATCGGCCTGGTCGCCGGGCGGCGCGCGCCGGACGGCCGCCTGACCTCCGACTTCCTGGTGAACGACGTGACCGGCAGCGACCGCCGGCCGGGCTTCCACGAGATCGGGTACGACCAGCAGCGGGCGCCCACCGACACGACGATCCCCACGTTCGGCTACTTCGTCGGCCCGGCGGCCCGCATCGTCGGGACTGTCGACGGCCGGCAGGTCGAGGCGAAGCTGGTCCGCTGGAGCGAAGACCCCCAGGTGGTGATCTTCTGGTTCGACCCGAAGACCCTCACCCCGGGAACCCCCCTGGACGGCATCACCGCCCGCACCTCCCAGGGCCGCCGCCTGTAGCCTCTCCCTCCCTGTCCCTCCCTCCTGTGCCCGGTAATCAAGGAGTTTGCGGGCGGACATCGCCCTGCTGAGGACACAAACTCCTTGATCACCGGCGGGAGGAGGGCAGTCGCAGCCCCTATGAGGGCGCTCTCGTACCAAGATCCACGACTGCCCTCAGAATGCAGACCGCCGCTCCTTCAGGTGAGAAAGGCGGCTGGACCCTCGGCCCCTCGTCGGCGATCTTGCACTTCGTGCCCGGTCAGATTGGACATTCGCGACATCAACCGGGCCGCAAGTGCAAGATCGCGGGGAGCGGGTGAGGGTGCGGGGCGAGGGTGGGGTGGGCGGGTGTGAGGATCGGGGCATGCGTGCTGTGGTGTTCGAGCGGTTCGGGGTGCGGCCGGAGGTTTGCCGGGTGGATGATCCGGCGCCGGCGCCGGACGGGGTGGTCGTCCGGGTCGGCGCTACCGGCCTGTGCCGCAGCGACTGGCACGGCTGGCAGGGCCACGACCCGGACATCCGCGTGCCGCACGTACCGGGGCACGAGTTCGCCGGTGTCGTCGTGGCGGCCGGCGCGGACGTGCGCGGGTGGCGGCCCGGCGACCGGGTGACCGCGCCGTTCGTCTGCGCGTGCGGGCGGTGCCCCTCGTGTCTCGCGGGCGACCAGCAGGTGTGCGAGCGGCAGACCCAGCCGGGCTTCACCGGGTGGGGCTCGTTCGCCGAACTGGTCGCGGTACGGCACGCCGACGTCAACCTGGTCCGGCTGCCGGACGAGCTGGACGAGGCGGCCGCCGCCGCGCTCGGCTGCCGGTTCGCCACCGCGTTCCGGGCCGTCGTCGCGCAGGGCCGGGTCGCGGCGGGCGAGTGGGTGGCGGTGCACGGCTGCGGCGGCGTCGGCCTGTCCGCGGTGATGGTCGCGGCGGCGAGCGGGGCGCGGGTGGTGGCGGTGGACGTGTCGTCCGGCGCGCTGGAACTGGCCCGCCGCAGCGGCGCCGCGGTCTGCGTGGACGCGAGCGCGCTCGGCGGTCCGGGCGAGGTGGCCGCCGCGATCCGGGAGACCACCGGCGGGGGCGCCCACCTGTCGCTGGACGCGCTCGGCAGTCACGCCACCTGCGTGGCGTCGATCGAGGGCCTGCGCCGGCGCGGCCGGCACGTGCAGGTCGGGCTGCTGCCCGCCGCGCAGGGCCGGCCCGCGCTGCCGATGGACCTGGTGATCGCGTACGAGCTGGAGCTGCGCGGCAGCCACGGCATGCCGGCACACGCGTACCCGGAGATGCTGCGGCTGGTCACCGCCGGGGTGCTGCGCCCGGCCGAGCTGGTCACCCGCACCATCGACCTGGACGCCGCCCCTGACGCGCTGGCCACGATGGACCGGCCGGCCACCGCCGGGATGTGCCTGATCCGGCCCTGAGACGGGCACGGGCCGGCCCGGCGCCGGGAGACCCGGCGCGGACCGGCCCGCGAGGCCGTCCGGTCAGTCGGTGACGGTCACCGTGACGGTACGGGGCGGCTGCTGGTACTGCCCCCGGTTGTCCATGCCGCGGATCGTCACCGTGTACGTGCCGGCCGGGATCACCGGTGACGTGTACGCGAAGTTCGACCCCGGCGAGCCCGGGCTGGTGAGGAACGTGGCGATCCACGGCCAGCTGGTCGGCGCGCCCGCCCGGCCGAACGTGCCGGCCGAGTTCATGCCCTGCCCGGCGCTGTTGCCGATCTGCAGCTCGACCTTCTGCATCCCGCCGTCGTCCACGGCCCGGCCGGTGACCACGATCCGGCCACCGGTGTACGCCTGACCCTCGACCGGCGTGATGCTCGGCTCCAGCGTCGGGTCGGTGTCACCCGGGTAGACCAGGTAGCGGGCGGTCGCGCCGCTCGTCGAGTTGTCCTGCTGACCGGCGGTGTCCACGGCCCACGCCTCGACGCTGTACGTGCCCCGGGTGGGCAGGTCGATCGAGAGCGTGAACGCGGTGCTGGTCGCACCCGGCGCGGCGAGCGTCGCGTCGACCGTGGCGAACGCGGCGGCCATCGTGCCGTTCGGTTGCACGTACCGGCCGGTGTCGAGGTCGCGCAGCGCGATCCGGACCGCCCGCACACCCTTGTCGTCGGTCGCCGTGCCGGCCAGGTCCAGGTGCAGCTGGTCGATGTCCTGGTTGGTGCCGGTGAAGCCGAGCAGCCCGTTCGGGAACGCGTCGCCCGGCACCTGGGCGGTGACGGTGAGCCGGCCCATGTTGGTGCTGGACGTGGTCAGGCCGAGCCTGTCGGTCGCCCGTACCCGGAAGTCGTAGACGCCGGGGGTGAGCGGCACCGTGGTGAACGACCAGTCGAACGTCGCGGCGTCGAGGTTGGTCGGGGAGATCCGGTGGTAACCGGCGACCGAGTCGGCGCCCCACGTGCCGTCGCTGGCGAGCGCCTCGCGGGTGGTGTTGTTGCGCAGGTAGATCTCGACCGACTTGAGCGCGTCGTCGTCACTCGCCGAACCGGCGAACGTGACGGTCCCGCCGGGCGCGACGGTGAACGGCACGGCGTTGCCCGGCGGCGTCATCGCCACCGGCGAGGTGATCGCCACCGTCGGCGGTACGCCGTTCGCGGAGACGGTCCAGTCGCGGGTGTCGCCGCGCAGGTCGCTCTGCCCGGTCGTGTCGACGGCGGTGGCGGTCATCTTCCACTGTCCCTCGGCGGGCAGCGTGACCTCGTACTGCCAGGTCGTGGACGTCGCGCCGATCACGTCCGGCTCGCCACGGAAGGTGTTGTAGACGGCGGCGACGGTGCCGTCGTCCTGCAGGTACCTGTTGTCCGGGGTGCGGAACGAGTAGATCAGCGAATTGACGCCCTTGTCGTCGGTGGCGGTGCCGGAGGCCACGAACGTCTGCGTGGCGACCAGGCCGGCCGCCGGCGAGCTGATCCGGGTCGTCGGCGGCAGGTCGTCGAAGCGGAACGCCTCGATCTTCTTGACCGCCTTGGTGGTGTCGCCGGCGCCGTTGCGGTCGAACGTCTTGGCCTGCAACTGGTAGACCCCGGCCGGCAGCGTCACCGGCAGGCTCCACGTGGTGGAGGTGGCGTTCGGCGCGGCGACCGTCGTGTTGATCGCCTTGAACGCGCCCCAGGTGGTCAGGTCGGCCTGGAGGTACTTGCCGCTGTTGCGGTCCTGGATCTCCAGCTGGACCCGGGCCACGCCGGCCGGGGCGAGCGCCTGACCGCTGATCGTGAACGACTCGCCCGCCGGCTTCACCGCACCCTCGATCGGCGTCGTGATGGTGGTGTCCAGCGCCGCGGGCGCGGGCTCCTTGGAGAGGTCGAAGAAGGCCACCCGGCCGGTGGTCTTGCCGCCCTTGACGTTGCCGTCACCGCCGACGAGCAGGCCGCGCGAGGTGGCGAGCATCGCCTTCTCGCCCTCGTACGAGTTGGAGCCGGGGTTCCATTCCAGCGCGGTGCCGGTGAGCGGGTCGAGGGCGCCGAGGTGGTCGCGGCGGACCACCTGGTCGCCGAGGCCGTAGCCGCTGAGCCCCTGGCCGGTGCCGTAGCCGACGTTGTCCAGGCCGGGCCACGGCACGTTCGACGTGGGCGACTCCTGCCAGCTGAAGTGGCCGCCGACGTAGACGGCGGTGTCGGTGATCGCGACCGAGTAGATGCTGTCGAAGTGCCGGGAGATCCAGAGCGGCTCGACGTTGTCGTTTCCGGTCAGCGAGTACGCGATGGCGGTGTCGTTGATCGGCGGGCGGTCGCCGCCGGATCCGCTGGTGACCACGAAGTACGAGTCGTCCGGCGCGATGTCCCCGGCGAAGACGCGCTGGATGCCGCCGACGAAGGAGAGGTTGTCCTCCCACAGCCGGGTACGCCAGGGCAGCAGCGCCTTGCTCGCCGTACCGATGAGCGCCACGCCGTAACGGTCCTGGCCGGCGATCTGGCGGCCGGTGTGCACGACCAGCAGCTTGCTGCGGTCGTGGGTGAGCTTGAGCTGCTGCACGGTGAGCATGCCGCCGACGCCGATGCCGCCGGTGAGCGGCAGGTTGAAGCCGGTGTCGACGGCGCCCGTGGTGGGGTTGAGCGCTGCGAGGCCGCTCCGGCTGACCCCGTTGACGGTGGCGAACTGGCCGCCGACGTAGACCGCGTTGCCGCTGACCGCGAGCGCGGTGGCCCGCGCGTTGGCGGTGGCGGTGAACGCGGCGATCGGCGCGCCGGTGGTCGGGTTCAGCCGGGCGATCTTGCGCTTGGTAACGCCGTTGATCGTGTTGAACGCGCCGGCGATGTAGAGCGACGAGCCGTCCGGCGACGCCTCCACCGCGGCGACCGCGCCGTCGATGACCGGCTTGAACCCGGTGTCCACCTTGCCGGTGTCCAGGTTGTACGACGCCAGGGACTTCTGCGCGATCGCGGACCCGCCGACGTTCGCGATCGAGGTGAACGTGCCGGCGACGAAGACGCGGTTGCCGATCACCTCGATGTCGGTGATCTCGCCGTTGGTGATCCGCGGCGTGTCGGTGCGGGGCGTGGTCGGCATCAGCCGGGTGTCCCCGGGGGTGACCAGCGCACGGGTCGCTGTGGTACGCGCGGCGCCGAGCGCGGCGCTGCTTCCCGTCGCCTGTGCGCCGGTGTGGCCGGCCACGCCGGCGTCCCGCACGGTGACGGTGGCGGCGAGCGCCGGCACTCCCGCCACCACGACCGCGCCGGCGGCGACGACCGCCACTGCGCGAAGCCAGACTCGCATCGAGACAACTCTCCCTGTCCGCCGGGACGGCCCTCTCGGGTGATTCCCGAGTCCCCTCCGTCCGCGTGCCGGACGCCACCGTAGGAGGCAAAGACTTCTCGCGATACGTGCCGCACCGGTAATCGACCGGTCGCCATCAATTCCGGCCACACCGGCAGGGCGCCTCCACCGATCGGGTCACCGGCTGTCACCGTCCGGCCGTGCGCCGTCGGGTCCGCGACATCACCGTCGCGGCGGGCTCAGGGCGCCTCGTCGCCGCGCTTGTCCTCCTGCGCCAGCACCGCGTCGCGGCGACGCGGTTCGTCGCGTCCGGCAAGCGCCGTCGCCAGCCCGGGATCGGCCGCGAGCCGCTCCCGGTTGCGGTGCCAGAACGCCTCGAAACCCCCGGTGTACGGGCACGCCGTGTCGCCGAGCGCCACGTCGGGCTCGTACCGGCAGCCGGCGCACGGGGCACCGATCCGGAACAGGTGCGTACCGTCGAACGCCCACGGCCGGGTGTCGATGCGGGACAGGTCGGCGTACTGGCTCATGCCGATGACAGTGGCGTTCATGACCCAGTCCGCGCCGTCGACGAAGCTGCGGCGGAACCAGTCGGCCAGTTCGGCGGGACGCCAGCCGCGTTGCAGGCCGTAGTTGGCGAGCACCGTCAGCCGCGCGGTGTGGTGCGCCCAGGCGGTGTCCCGGACGCCCGCGAGCACGCCGGCGAGGCAGCGGGCCTCCACCGCGTCGGCGTCGAGCCGGTCGAACCACTCCGGCAGCGGCTGCGCGGCGCCGAGCCAGCCGGCGCCCCGGAACCGCGGCCCGAAGTACCAGTAGAGCTGCCACAGGAACTCGCGCCAGCCGAGCAGGCCGCGCACGAACCGGTGCACCGCGGCGGGCGGCGCGGCGCCGTCCCGGCCGGCCCGTTCGGCGGCCCGGATCGCCGGTTCCGGGTCGAGCAGGCCGCTGTTGAACGAGGACGACAGCGCGCTGTACGCGAGCAGTCCGTCACCGTCGCGGAGCAGGTCGTGGGTGTCGGCGTACGCGGGCAGCCGATGGGTCAGGAAGTGTGTGAGCCGGTCCTGCGCCTCGGCGTGCGTGGCGGGGTGACGGCGCGGCGCGTCCCGGCCGGTGAACCGGATCCCCTCCTCCGCCCAGCGGTCCAGGTCGCGGCGGACCTGCGCGTCGATGTCGTCCTCGACGACCGGCGGGGGCGGCGGCACGTCGACCGGTGGCCGGGCACGGCGGCGGCGGGCCGGGGCGGGCAGGTCGCGCAGCACGTCGTGGCGCTCGCGGGCGTACCGGTAGAAGTCGTCGACGCGCAGCCGGCCGCGCCGCCGGTCGGCCCAGGCGGCGAAGTCGGCGCGATCGGTGACGAATCCGCGCGGCGGCAGCACTGTCAGCCCGTCCACGGTACTGGCGAACGCCAACGCCGCCCGGGACGCCGGGTGCACCAGCTCGACCGGCTCGCCCAGCCCGGTGAGCGCCTCGCGGAACGTGTCGGCCCGTACCAGCCGTGCCCGGTCGCCGAGTCCGGCGGCGCGGTGCCGCAGCGTGGACAGGATCAGGTGTGCCTTCTGCCTGTGCATCGGCCGGGCGGCGAACAGCGACCGCGCCTCCACCAGCAGGACCCGCTGCGAGTCGTCGTCGAGGAAGTGCGGTCCGGCCTGATCCGCCAGGAGCCAGCGCCAGGGTGCCAATGCCATCCCTTCACAGTGGGCGTGTGGTCAGTCGCCCCGTACCCGGGGGTGGCGGTGGTCGGTCAGCCGCAGGCCGACGCCGCGTACCGCCGCGATGGTGACGCCGGTGCCCAGCTCGTCGAGCTTACGGCGCAGCCGCTTCACCAGGGACTGCACGTCGGCCCGGCCGTGCGTCGGCGCGTCGTGCCAGACCGCGTGATGCAGTTCGGCGTAGCTCCACACCCGTACCGGCTCGACGGTCAGGCAGGTCAGCAGGTCACGCTCCAGCCGGGTCAGGGCGGTCTCCCGGTTGCCCCACCGGGCGGTCGACCGGGCCGCGTCGATGACCAGCGCGCCGTCCGGCGCGGGCTTGTCCCGGGGTACTGGCGCAGCCGGCGCGACGGCCGGTGCGGGCGCGTGCGCCGAGGCCGGCGCATCGGTGATCAACTCGCGCAGCTCGTCCAGATCGGTGACCATCAGAAGGGGCGCGACGCCGTCCAGCAACTCGGTCAGCCGCAGCCGTTCGGCCGGGGACGACGTCACCCCGATGACGAGCGAGAATGGGCGCTCCGACGGGTCGGTGCCGGAGTCCGCCGCGTTCGTGCCGTCAGTCGTCACCGCGCCCCACCGTGACAAAAACTGTCAACAGGCCGCTCTAACCGGGGACCTGTTGGTGACATGTTGCTCACGTACGGTCATTGATCGTTCCTCACTGTCGATCATAGTGTCCACTCAGGCGTCCGGCGCAGACCCGCACGGCGCCTAGGGGGCCTGGGGGGTTCTTTTCACACCGGTGTCGTAGTCGGGAGAGCACGTCTCCTGGCCCTTCTGCCATGGCTCGATCATCAGCGGGTCATCGGAACAGGAGGCAGCACCGATGCTGAGACGTCCACACAGATGGGGCCCGGCCCGGCGGCTGGTGAGCGCGGGCGCCGCCCTGGTGCTCGCCGCCACCGCGCTGGCCGCTACCGGCACCGCGGCACAGGCGGAGACGGGCGCGGGCGCGTCGGCCGGCGACAAGATCCGCCCCGAACTCACCCGGCAGCTCCAGGGCAAGAGCGAGGGCGACTTCTGGATCCACTTCGGCGCCAAGGCGGACCTGAGCAAGGCCGCCGCGATCAAGGACTGGAACGAGCGCGGCGCCGCCGTCGCGGCGGCGTTGAAGAAGACCGCCGCCGACAGCCAGTCGAAGATCCGGGCCGAGCTGGACCGCTCGGGCACGAAGTACCAGACCTTCTGGGCGACGAACGCCATCAAGGTCACCGACGGGTCGCTGACCATGGCGCAGAACTTCGCCGCCCACTCCGAGGTGGACGGTCTGTACGCACCGGTGGAGTACAAGCTGCCGGAGACCACGAAGGGCACCGACGAGAAGTCGGCGAACGCCCTGGAGTGGGGCATCGCCAACATCAACGCCGACGACGTCTGGTCCCAGTACGGCGTCAAGGGCGCCGGGATCACCGTGGCGAGCATCGACAGTGGCGTCCAGTTCGACCACCCGGCGCTGGTGAACGCCTACCGCGGCAACAACGGTGACGGCACCTTCGACCACGACTACAACTGGTTCGACGCTGCCGGCGAGTGCGCCACCGCACCATGCGACTCCGACGGCCACGGCACGCACACCATGGGCACCATGGCCGGCGCCGACGGGGCCAACCAGATCGGTGTCGCCCCCGAGGTCAAGTGGATCGCCGCGAACGGCTGCTGCCCGTCCGACGCCGCGCTGATCTCCTCCGGGCAGTGGATGCTGGAGCCCACCGACCTCGACGGGCAGAACCCGGACGCCAGCAAGCGCCCCAACATCATCAACAACTCGTGGGGCACCAGGACGCCGTCGAACGAGCCGTTCATGGAGGACGTCACCGACGCGTGGAACGCCTCCGGCATCTTCGGCGTCTGGTCCAACGGCAACAACGGCCCGTCCTGCCAGACCAGCGGCTCGCCGGGCAGCCTGGCGAGCAACTACTCGGCCGGCGCGTACGACATCAACAACAACATCGCCAGCTTCTCGTCCCGGGGCACCGGGCAGAACGGCGAGATCAAGCCGAACATCTCGGCGCCGGGTGTGAACGTGCGCTCCAGTGTGCCGACCGACTCGTACGCCAGCATCAGCGGCACCTCGATGGCGGCGCCGCACCTGGCCGGCGCGATCGCGCTGCTCTGGTCGGCGGCGCCCACCCTGGTCGGGGACGTCACGGCGACCCGCGCGCTGCTCGACGACGCGGCCATCGACAAGGGTGACACCCAGTGCGGCGGCACCACCGACGACAACAACGTCTACGGTGAGGGCCGCCTGGACGCGCTCGCGCTGCTCGCCGCCGCCCCGATCGGCGACAACGGCACGCTGGCCGGCAAGGTCACCGACGCCGCCACCGGTGCCGAAATCGCCGGCGCGACCGTCACCCTGACCGGCCCGGCGGACCGCACGCTGACCACCGGCGCGGACGGGACGTACTCCTCGCTCCTGCCGGCCGGCGACTACCAGGTGGTCGTCTCGGCCTTCGGGTACGCGACCCGCACGCTGTCCGCGACGATCACCGCGAACACGACCACCACGCTCGACGTCGCGCTCACCGCGGTACCCAGCGTCACGGTCAGCGGGCAGGTCACCGACGGGTCCGGGCACGGCTGGCCGCTGTACGCGAAGGTGAGCGTCGAGGGCACGCCGATCTCCGACTACACGACGCCGGCGACCGGCCGCTACAGCCTGTCGCTGCCGTCCGGGGCCACCTACCGGCTCACTGTCGAGCCGCAGTACGCCGGCTACCTGACCACCACGAAGGAGGTCACCGTCGGCACGGGCAACGTGACCGCCAACATCGCGGTGCAGGCGAACCCGGAGGCGTGCACCACCGCCCCCGGCTACACAGTCAGCTCCGACGGCGAGTACGAGACGTTCGACGGCACCGGTGTCCCGGACGGCTGGAGCGTGGTGGACAACGCCGGCACCGGCCAGGTCTGGGAGTTCACCGACGCCGGTGAGCGCGGCAACCTGACCGGCGGCAGCGGCAACTTCGCCATCATCGACAGCGACAACTACGGCAGCGGCGGGCAGCAGGACACGTCGCTGGTCAGCCCGGTGGTCGACCTGACCGGCGTGACCACGCCGGTGATCCGCTTCAACCAGGACTACAACTGGCTCAACAGCGACCGCGCGGACGTCGACCTGAGCCTGGACGGCGGCACCACGTGGAGCAACGTGCTCCGGCAGGCCGCCGACGTGCGCGGCCCGCGGGTGACCGAGGTGCCGATCCCGCAGGCGGCCGGCCAGTCGCAGGTGCGGGTGCGCTTCCACTACTACGAGGCGAGCTGGGAATGGTGGTGGCAGGTCGACAACGTCCTCATCGGCAGCAAGCTCGTCTGCAAGCCGGTCACGGGCGGCCTGGTGCTCGGCCACGTCCGCGACAAGAACGACAACGGCTACCTCAACGGCGCCACGGTGACCAGCAAGGACCGTCCGGCGGAGAAGGCCACCACGGTCGCCACGCCCGACGACACCGAGCTGCCCGACGGCTTCTACTGGATGTTCTCCTCGCTGACCGGGACGCACCCGTTCACCGCCGGCGCGGGCAACTACGTGAGCCAGACCAAGCAGGTCACGGTCGAGGAGGACTGGGCCACCGCGGCCAACTTCCAGCTCGCCGCCGGCCGGCTGTCGGTGAAGCCGACCTCGATCACCGGCACGGTCCGGATGCCGAGCGGGAAGGTCAGCAAGACGTTCACCGTCACGAACACCGGCGGGGCCCCGGTCACCGCCGAGTTCAGTGAGCGCGACGGCGGGTTCGTACTGCAACGGGCCGACGGCTCCCAGCTGTCCGAGCAGGCCCTGCTCGGCTCCACCGGCGCGCCGGCGCAACGGCTGACTGCCGCCACGTCGTTCGCGGCCCGCTCGTCGGGCAAGTCGTCGAACGCGATCGCCGCCGCCGCACCGCAGGCGGACCCCTGGACCACCATCCCGGGCTACCCGGCGAACGTGATGGACAACCGGGTCGTCAACGTCGACGGCACCGTCTACTCCATCGCCGGTGGCGACGGCACCGCGTCGAGCGCCAAGAACTACAAGTACGACCCGATCACCCAGACGTGGACGGGGATCGCCGACCTGCCCGGCGCGCGCAACGCCATGACGGTCGGCGTGATCGACGGCAAGATCATCGCCACCGGCGGCTGGGGTGCCGCCGGTCCGGACGCCGCCACCTTCTCGTACGACCCGGCGGCGAACACGTGGACCCGCAAGGCCGACAACCCGGCGCCGCGCGCGGCGGCCGGCCAGGCGGTCGCGGACGGCAAGCTGTACGCGATCGGCGGCTGCACCACCGCGAGCTGCACGCCGATGGCCAACTCGGTGGTCCGGTACGACCCGGGCGCCGACGCCTGGGAGACGCTGCCGGCGTACCCGAAGTCGGTGGCGTTCCTGTCCTGCGGCGGGATCGACGGCACCGTCTACTGCACCGGCGGCAACGACGGCACCACGTCGCAGAAGGTCGGTTACGCCTTCGACCCGGCCGCAGGAGCCTGGACCGCCATCCCGGACGCGCCGGCCGACAGCTGGGCCTCCTCGTACGCCGTCGCAGGCGGCAAGCTGCTGGTCGTCGGCGGGTCGCAGGGCGGCGCCATCACCAACGCCGGCTTCGCGTTCGACCCGGCGACCAACTCGTGGGCCAACCTGCCCAACGCCAACGCCCCCCGCTACCGGGGTGGCGCGGCCTGCGGGTTCTACAAGATCGGTGGTTCGTCGGGCGGCTTCACGGCCACCAAGGACAGCGAGGTCCTGCCCGGCTTCGGCGAGTGCGCCGAGGGCACTGCCGACGTGAGCTGGCTGACCGTCGACAAGTCGAAGGTCACGCTGGCGCCGGGTGAGAAGGTGACCGTCACGGTCGGCATGACCGCGAACGTCGACCAGCCCGGCACGTACTCGGCATCAGTGGTGATCAAGGAGAACACCCCGTACACGGTGGAGCCGGTGACGGTGACGATGATCGCGCAGCCGCCGACCACCTGGGGCAAGCTGTCCGGCACGGTCTTCGGCAAGAGCTGCCAGGGCGCCACCGCGCCGCTGGCAGGCGTGACAGTGCAGGTCGACTCCTGGGCGAACTCGTACACCTTCACCACCGACGCCCAGGGCCGGTACGCCTACTGGATGGACCGGCGCAACAACCCGCTGACGCTGATCGTCGCAAAGGACGGCTGGAAGCCCCAGACGCGCCAGACGAAGATCAACAGCAGCACGCCCACGGTGGAGGACTTCACCCTCTCCCCCACCCGCTGCTGACCTCAGCACCGACGAGGACGGCCCGCCCGGCACACACCGGGCGGGTCGTCCCACTCCTGTTGGTCCGTGAGTGGAGACCACCACGGCTCCCGGCTCCCGGCCGGCAGCTGCCCGAACGAGCATCCGCCCACGCCACCCCACAAGCCCCGGCGATCTTGCACTTGCAGCCCTGGCAAAGTGCGCCAAAGGGACACGCCGGGGGCCAAAAGTGCAAGATCGCCGAGCCAGGGGTGGGGTGGGTGGGTGGGTCAGGACTGTCAGGGGGTGAGGCGGAAACCTACGCCTCGGACGGCGTGGATCGTGGCGGAAGCGTCGAGGCGGCCCAACTTGCGGCGGAGGCGGCGGACCACCGAGTGCATGTCGGAGCCCCGTCCCAAGTGGTCGTTGCCCCAGACGGCGCGGTGCAGCCGGGCGTACGTCCACACCTGACCGGGCGTGCCGGCCAGGCAGACGATCAGGTCGTGCTCCAGGGGCGTCAGCCCGATCTCCCGCTCCCGCCAGCGCAGCACCCGCCGGTCGGAGTCGACGGCCAGATCCCGCCGGGGTGGCTCGGCCGGCGCCTCGTCAGCCGCGGGCGGCTGCGGCGCCGGGGCCAGCGCGGGCCTGCGCACCAGGTCGAGGAAACGGCGGGCCTGATGGGCGCTGGACACGATCAGGAAGGACTCGGTGCCGCCGAGCAGTTGGGCGAGCTGCCGGCGCTCGGCCGACGAGGACGCGATGCCGATGACCAAGGACGGGAGCCCTGTCATCCGTTCCCACCTTTCCGGCAGGCCGAACCACAACGCCGGGCGGTCGCCAGGCACGACGTTGCGGAGGCACCTGGCTTGCGGAGTTCGACCCGAGGGGTGTGGGAGCTGCGGTTTCGTGAGGCTTCGGGGTGAACTACCGGGATCATATAGCTGAGCACCGATGATTGGTATAGCAGTTAACGTCGATGTAACTGCGTGCAACAAGGTGTTCGAGGCAACGTGCGCCGGGCCGTGTTCGGCACGCGCGTACCGATGAGAGACGGGGCGTACGGCGGTCCAATGCGTGTGATCACCCACCTGCTCTGCCTGCCCGACGGGACGCCGACCCGCGCGGACATCGCGGCCCGCTGCGCCGACCTGGCCGAGGCGCTGCGCGGCCGCGACCGGGGCGTGGTGGTGTGCGACGTGTCCGCGGTGAGCGCGCCCGACCTGGTCACGGTCGAGGTGCTGGCACGGATGCGGCTGACCGCGCGGCGGTTCGGCTGGCGGCTGGAGGTACGCGGGGCCTGCGACGAGCTACGCGAGCTCGCCGGCCTGCTCGGGCTGGCCGGCACCCTCCTCGAGCCGGTCCGGCAGTCCGAACAACGGGAACAGGCGCTCGACGTCGAGGAAGTTGTTGAGCGACGTGATCCGGCCGCCGGAGACGCCGATCACGATCAGCGCCCAGGGCACGTGGCCTGAGCCGTCGGGGTCGCGCCGGTAGTGCCCGAACGCCGGCATCCCGTTGGCGGCGGTCGGCACCAGGCGGGAGCCGCGGCAGCCGCTGCCGGTGCCGGCCATCCACGCCGCGATGTGCTCGGGGCCGCGCAGCCACAGCGGCAGCGGCGGCATCGACAGCGTCGCGTCCTCGTGCAGCAGCGCGGTGAGCGCCGTCAGGTCGTACGCCTCGAAGGCCCGCACGTAGCGGGCGAGCAGCGCCTGCTGCTCGCTGTCGAGCGGCCGGCGCACGTCGGCCTCGGTGTCGGCCGAGGCGAGCGTGGCGCGCGCCCGTTGCAGCGCGCTGTTGACGCTCGCCAGCGACGTGTCGAGCAGGTCGGCGACCTCCTGGGCCGACCACGCCAGCACCTCGCGCAGGATCAGCACGGCCCGCTGTTTCGGCGGCAGGTGCTGCAACGCCGCGACGAACGCCAGCCGGACCGACTCCCGGCCGGCCACCACCTCGGCCGGGTCGGCGACCTCCGGCAGCACCCGGTCGTCGGGCGCCGGGCCGAGCCAGATCTGCTCCGGGCGGGGCTCGCCGGGGTGGGTGGCGGTGCCGACGCCGGCCGGACCGAGGTCCATCGGCCGGACCCGGCGCTGCGCGCTGGTGGACATGGACAGGCAGACGTTCGTCGCGATCCGGTAGAGCCAGGTCCGCAGCGCGGACCGCCCCTCGAACTTGTCGAAATTACGCCAGGCACGGACGAATGTGTCCTGTACCGCGTCCTCGGCCTCGAAGGCCGAACCCAGCATCCGGTAGCAGTAGCCGGTCAGCTCCGACCGGTACTCCTCGAGTTGCGCCTCGACGGGGACGCTCGCCACCTCGCTCACCCCGCCGAAACTAGCCCACATGCTGCGTCAATGCGAGCACGTTCGGGCCCGCACCGATGAGTCCGTGCCGCCCGGCCGGTCCACCAGCCGTCAGGTCACCACGTCCGAGGAGCACCGATGACCACAGCGCAGCGCGACGAGACACAGGCCCCGGGGCGGTACGCCGACGTCAACGGCGTCCACCTCTACTACGAGACGCACGGCGAGGGCCGGCCGATGATCCTGCTGCACGGCGGCCTCACCTCGGGTGAGATGTTCGCGCCGCTCCTGCCCACGCTGGCCGCCCGGCACCAGGTGATCGTGATGGACCTCCAGGGGCACGGCCGCACCGCCGACGTGGACCGGCCGCTCGACATGGCGCTGATGGCCGACGACGTGGCCGCGCTGATCGACCACCTCGGGCTGGACCGCCCGGACGTGGTCGGCTTCTCTCTCGGCGGCGGCGTCGCCCTGCACACCGGTTTCCGGCACCCCGACAGGATCGGCCGGCTGGTCGCCGCGTCCGCGCACATCCGCCGCGACGCCGTCTACCCGGAACTGCTGGCGCAGCAGGGTCAGGTCGGCGCCGCGGCGGCCGAGTACATGAAGGACACGCCGATGTACGAGCTGTACCAGCGGGTCGCGCCGCGTCCGGAGGACTTCCCCCGGCTGCTCGACAAGATCGGCGAGGCGATGCGGACGGACTTCGACTTCACCGAGCAGGTCCGTGCCCTGCGGGTGCCGACGCTCGTGGTGGCCGCCGACGCCGACATGGCCCCGCCGAGCCACTTCGTCGAGGTGTTCGGGCTGCTCGACGGCGGCCGGCGCGACGGCGGCTGGACGGGTGAGGGCCGCCCGGCGGGCGGACACGCGCTGGCGATCCTGCCCGGCCTGACCCACTACGACATCGACCAGTCGCCGCTGTTCGCCGCGGTCACCCTGGACTTCCTCGACCGCGGCCGCTGACCCGCGCGCGTGTGCCGCGTCCCGTACCGGGGTACCGCTTGCGCAGGAGCACCGGTGAGGAGGACGAGATGACCGACCCCAGGTACGCACCGATCGGGCTGGCCGCCGCCGGGCGGCTGGTCCCCGACGACGGACAGACCGACGGTGGTGAGGTCGTCGGCGCCGACGACGCGGCTGCCGACGCCGCCCGGGCCGGCGCCGACGTGGACCTGTCGCGGGCCGACCGGGACAGCGACGGCACCCCGGTGGGCGCCGCCGACGCCGAGGCCGACCGCAGGCGCGCGGCCGGCGAGTGACGATCTCCGCCCCGCCATCCGTACGACGGTGGCGGGGCGGAGCCGTCCTCAGCCGTCGACCGGCAGTTCCACGTCGGGCAGGTGCCCGAGCGCCCGGATCGCGGTGACCGCGGCGTACCCGTCGGCCAGCCAGGCGATGTCGGTGCCGGGGACCGCGCGGACCGCGCTCGCCTCCACCGCCGTCCGCACGAATCCCTCACCGCGCTCGGCGACGGACACCTGCACCTGACCGAACGGGGCCAGTGTCGCCTGGCGCAGCCCGGCCACCTGGTCGGCCGGCCGGTCCGGCACGTTGAGGTTCAGCACCGTGCCCGGATCCGCGCCGGCCAGCCACGGCAGCAGCGTCGCGGCCAGCTCGGCGGCGCTCGACCAGTGGCGGGACTCGTCGTCCACGCTGTCCAGCACCGCGATCGCCGCGCCACCGCTGCCGGCGCTCGCCGCCGCCGCGGTGAGCACGTCGAGCGACACGGCGAGCGCCCGGATGCCGTTGTTGCCGGCGGTCAGCGCCGCGCCGACGGTGCCGGAGTGCAGGACCGCGTGGCCCGCGTTGGCGCCCCTGTTGATGCCGGACAGCAGCAGGTCCGGCACCGGCCCGAACACACCCAGGCCGGCCAGCACCGCGATGTACGCCGGGGAGGCCGCCACCGCGTACGCGGGCACACCCGGCAGGCCGTCCAGCTCGGTCTCGCGGAACACCAGACGCCCGTCGTCGGTCACCGCCGACAGCGCCGCGCTCATCCCGCTCGCCTCGGCCTCCGGCGCCGCGACCACCACGTCCATCCCCCGTTCGTACGCGGCCCGGGCCAGCGCGCGGATGCCGGGGGCGTGCACACCGTCGTCGTTCGTCACGAGCACCCGTGGCGGCCGGTCAGTCGTCATCGTCGCCGCCGTCCAGCGGGGTCAGCCGCACCCGGCCGGCCAGCTCGCGTACCGCCTCGGCCCGGCCGGTGCCCAGCCCGTGCCGGGTCACGTTGAGCGCTCCGGCGGCGGCGCCGACGTGCAGCGCATCCCGCAGGTCGCCGCCCCTGGCCAGCACCGCCGCCACCCCGGCGGTCATCGAGTCACCGGCGCCCCGGTGGTCAGCCGGCTCCAGCGGCGGGGCGTGCACCAGCAGCGGCTCGCCGTCCTCCGGCAGCGCCAGCGCGGGCTCCCCCGCGCGGCTGATCAGCACCGTCCGCGCGCCCCGCTCCTGGCACCGGCGGCCGGCGTCGCGCAGCGCCTCGACGCTGTCGTCCTTGGCCAGGCCGTCGTCGAGCAGTTCCTCGTGGCTGACCTTCAGCACGCTCACGCCGCCGTCGAGCACCGCCTCCAGGTACGGCCCGGACAGGTCGGCCACCACTGTGCCGCCGTTGGCGCTCAGATCGGCGGCGAGGCGGCGGTAGATGTCCGGGTCCACCACCTGCGGGTCGGCCGGGCCGCTGAGCACGCTCACCGGCGCGCGCAGCCCCTCGGTGAGCGTCACCGTGTACAGCTCGTCGATGTCGTGCCGCACCATCGGCGCGCCCGGGTGCTCGGCGATCTCGGTCCGCTCGCCGTCGCGCCGGTCGTGCACGTACCAGCCGGTGCCGGACTCCCGCCGCACCATCCGGACCGTGACGTCCTCGTCGTCGAGCAACTTGCGGACCGCGTCGCCCACCTCGCCGCCGAGACCCACGCACATCGTCACCGGTACGCCGAGTGCCGCGATCATCCGGGTCTGCCACACCCCCTGCCCGCCGGGGTGCAGGTGCAGCTCGGGTACGTCGCCCTGCTGCTCGATCGTCACCGTCAGCAGCGGGGCCGGGGCGAACACCATCACCTTCTGCTCCATCCGCCAGTGTTGCCCGCTGACCGGCCCCGGTAATCCCCCCAGGTCAGCGCGGGCGCGCGGCGGCACGGCGGCGCCGCAGGTACGGCAGCGCGAACAGGTAGAGACCGCTGATCAGGAGCAGGGCGAGCGGCAGCAGCGGCACGTAGGAGACCCACACGATCGGGTCCTTCTGCGCCAGCGCCACGAAGGTGATCACGACGGTCACGGTGAAGGCGACGGAGAACCAGCGGTGGAGCTGACGGATGCGCGTATCCATTGATGCCTACCTCCGGGCGGTGGCCTCCCCGGCGGGGTGGCCCGTGCCGGAAACGCTAGGTCGGGGTGCCCGCTCGGGGCTTCTCGATTCCTGACCGGTCCGTGGGACGCCTTGCCCGGCCGCCCTACCCTGCCGACAAGAGCAGCCGATGCCACGGGGGCAGGCATGCAGATCATCGAACACAGCGTCATCGGCACCCGCTCCGCCGTGCTCCGGCTACGCCGTCCCGGCAGCCGGTTGGAGTTCCTGGTGTTCCCGATGCTCCACGTGGCGAGCCCGGCGTTCTACGCGGCGGTCACGAAGCGGCTCCGGGAATGCGACCTGCTCGTCGTCGAGGGCGTCAGCGGCCGATCGGCGGTCGGCTCGGCGTTGACACTCACCTACCGGGCCATGCCGGCAAACCGGCGCTCCGGCCTGGTGACGGACCCCATCCCGTACGCGTCTCTCGGCGTCGAGGTGCTCAACCCGGACGTGTCGGCGGAGGAGTTCACCGGGGGCTGGCGGGTGATGCCGCTGCGGTACCGCCTCCAGATGTGGCTGGTGATCCCGTTCGTGACGGTGATGCAGTTCTTCGGCGGCACCCGGTGTCTGCTCTCACCGGAGATCGAGATGAACGACCTGCCGTCGGCCACCGACGAGCGGTACGCCGACCACGAGTTCACCGAGCACACCGAGCGCGCGCTCGGCGGCGAACGCGACGAGCGGCTGCTCGCCGCGTTGTCCGAGCCGATCCGTACCCGGTCGGCGGAACGCATCGACGTGGCGGTCGTGTACGGCGCCGGGCATGTGCCGGCGATCGTGCGCGGGCTCTTCGAGCTGCACGGATACCGTCCCCGCGCCGCCGAATGGCTCACCGTCCTGGAGCGGTGACCAGAGCGCTCAGGCGGCGTCGGAGCGCCGGACGAACCCGGCGACGGCGAGCGCGCTCATCGTGGTGGCCACGGCGGCGGCGAGCACCAGAAGGTTGGTCTCCACCTGAACCGTACGCATGTACTCGCCGCCGTTCGCGGTGGCCGACGCGTAGCGCACGGCCGCGAGCGGGTTGAGCAGCACCGCGGCGATGCCGGCGGTCCACGCCGTCGCCGGTAGCCGCTCGTCGTCGGGGCGGACGGTCCGCCGGGCGGCCCACCGGCCGAGGGCCGCGAACGTGACGAGCAGCATGACAGGCAGCAGCCAGAGCACGGCGGGCAGCAGGTCACGCAGGGGCACCACGGCGTCGAGCAGCTCCACCAGGAAGCCGGAGCCGTCGTGGGTCACCAGGCCGATCCGGTGGCTGTAGGCGGCGAGCGCGACAAGCGTGCAGCCGATGTGGACGGCGATCAGGGCGACGAGGGCGGACAGTGCGGCGCGGCGGGCGGACACCGGGCCGAGGTTACCGCCCGCGCGCTCCGGCGGTGGGCCGCCAGCTCGCCCGCGCCGGAAGGGTCAGACGCTCAGCGCGAGATCGGCCACCTCGGCGGCGCAGCCCCAGGACAGCGTCACCCCCGCGCCGCCGTGCCCGTACGCGTGCACCAGCCGCCCGTCCGCCGGGTCCACCTCGACCCGGGGACCGCCGTGCCGGGCCGGGCGCAGCCCGATCCGCTCCCCCAGCACCGGCGCGTCCGCGAGCTGCGGCACCAGCGCCACGCAGCGGCGCCGGATCGCCGCCGCCTCCTCCGGGTCGGGGCGGGTGTGTCCCACCCCGGCCTCGTAGGTGCCGCCGAGCACCACGTCGTGCCGGCGCGGATGCACGTACGTGATGCCCGCCGGGTCGTCCTCGTCGCGCACCGAGACGGTCAGGCCGGGATTCGCCACCAGCAGGACGTGCCCGCGCGCCGGGTACACGGCCGGGTCGGCGGCGAGGCGGCCGGCGGCCAGGCCGGTCGCGTTCACCACGACCGGCGCGACCTTGTACGCCTCGGCGAGCGTGCCCAGCGCGCGGCTGACGACCCGGCCCCCGCCGGCCTCCAGGCGCTGCCGCAGCCAGGCGAGGTAGCTGGTCATCTCCACCGACGGGGCGGTGAACCGCAGCAGCGCGGTGTACGGCGGCTCCGCCGGCTCGGCCGTCAGGTCGCCGCAGGCGTCGGCCCACCAGGGCGGCTCGGTGTAGCGGTGGCGCAGCCACATCCGGGTGGGCCGGTCGACCACCCCCGGCACGCCGTCGGCCGCCTGGCGGCGCAGCTCGGCGTGGGTGTCCCGGGCCCAGCGCAGCACCCGGGGATCCTCCTCGGTGTGGCTCGGGTACCAGACCGCGGCGGCCACCGTCGACACCGTGTCGGCCGGGTCGTGGGCGGTCAGCACGGTGACCCGGGCGCCGCGCCGCTGGAGCGTGAGCGCTGTCGTCATCCCGATCACCCCGCCGCCGACCACCACCACGTCCGCCTTCGTCATGACGCTCATGATGGCGCAGACCCGATCGGAGCGGGTACGCGTCGGACGGGCCGCCGGGGAGGCGGCCCGCCCGGCGGGCGTCAGCCCTTCTGGCCGACCCGGTCCACGATCGCGACGGACAGCACCGCGGACGTGCCTGCCTCCCCGCCCACGCCGAGGAACGCGTACGTCCGCGGGTCGAACACCATCACCATCAGGGCCGGGTTCCCCGGGGAGGACCAGCTGACGCCCACACCGGAGCGGCCCGCACCGTCGGTGGCCTTCTCCACCACCTTCAGGCCCGGCGTCGCGGCGGCGGCCTCGAACAGCGCGGCCCGCGACCGTGGCCTCAGGTACGAGTCGTTGAGCAGAAACAGCACGTCCTTGGCGGCGGCGTTGACGTCACCGGGCTCGCCGCTGCGGTGCTTGTCCAGGTAGGCGCGCATCGCGGTGGCGTCGGTGGGCACGGCGGGATCGTAGGCGGGCTCCGGCACGCACGGCTCGGTGCCCGGCATGAGCTGCTGACCCTTGTACCCCTTCGCACGGCCGTCCCGGCAGCCGGGGAGCACGTATTCCTGTCGGCCGCCCGGCGGGTACTCGACGACCAGGCCGTCCCTGGTCCCGTCCACCGACGCCCAGCTCTCCCGCAGCTCCGCGCCGCCCTGCGAGCGCGTGTAGACGAACTGGTCGGGCCGGGGCTCGACGTCCGGCAGCCGCAACGCCGCCGCCGCCGCGTCGCGCAGCACCTGCCGGGCGTCGGCCCGGGCGGCCGGCGCGCTGCCGCCGATCCGGTCCGGCGCCAGCACCAGCACCGCCGCGAGCGACGCCGCCACCGACGCCGTCGCGACGCCGACGAGGACCAGCCGCCAGGCCGGCCGTCGCGCCCGCCGAACCGGCGCGGCCTCCGTCGCGGTCAGCGCGCCGACCAACCGGGTACGCGCGGCGCCGAGTCGTTCGTCCGCCGGCAGCCCGGTCTCGTCGCCGAGCCGCTGGAGCAGTCTCATCTCATCCATTGCTCAGTACCTCCTCGATGGTGTCGGCCGGTTCGCCGCCGAGCCGTTCCCGCAGCAGCCGGCGCGCCCGGTTCAGCCGGGACCGCACGGTGCCGACCGGGATGGCCAGCGCGGCGGCGACCTCCTCGTACGTCAGGTCCTCCCAGGCGACGAGCAGCAGCACGTCGCGGTCGCCGTCGGCGAGCCCGGCCAGCGCGTCCAGCAGGTGCCGGCGCAGCGACCGCGCAGTCACCTCGGCGGCGACCCGGTCGGCGGGGGACGCCTCGGACGTCGCCGGGTGGTACGCCTGCCGCAGCCGGTACTCCCGTTCCTCGATCCGCCGCTGCTGGGCGACCAGGTTGGTGGCGATCCCGTACAGCCAGGGGCGGGCGTTCGGACAGCCGGTGTCGAACCGCTCCCGGCGCCGGAACGCGGCGAGGAACGTCTCCGCCACCAGGTCGTCAGCGGCCGCGGAGCCGAGGCGCCGCGCCAGGTAGCGGTGGATGTGCGGCGCGTGCCGGTCGAAGATCGCGGCGAAGGTCTCCGGCTCCCGCACGGACCGGGCGACGACCTCGGCGTCGGTGAGCGCGCCGACGTCGACATCCTTCGCCCGTCTCAGTCTTCTCATGCGCGGCCTTTCGGCGAGTGGGGACGTGTCACCTGTTGTCCGCTGCTCGCGTCCGGACGGTTCACGCCCGTGACGGTAGGCCGGTCGGGCGGTCCGTCGTGGACCGTGCGGTCGTACGGGACGGAATCGCTTTGTCCCTCTCGGTTACGCTCGTGGCGTTTGGCCTTGGGGAGGGCTCATGAGTGCGGATCCTTCGATGAGCGGCGACTTCACCCGCATGCTCGACGCGACGATGGCGGCACTTCGGACGGTCGGTCCGCCGCCGGCGGACGAGGCGGAGACGCCGGCGGTGGGCGAGGCCGCCGACGGGCAGGTACGCGCCGAGATGGGGCGCGACGGCAGGCTCCAGTCGCTGCACGTCGAGCCGCGGCTGATGCGGCTCGGTTCCGAGGAGCTGACCGCGCACGTCGTCACCGCCGTCAACGCGGCGATCGACGGGCTGCGCGCCGGCCCGGCCCCGCAGGTCGCGGACATGTCGCAGCTGCGGGAACAGTTGCAGGAGGTACGGGACACGGCCGTACCCCGGCTCGGGTCGTTCCTCGACGCGCTGACCGAGGCGCAGGAGCGGCTGGCGCGCGGCGGGCAGCGATGAGCGGCGGCGGCTTCGAGGTGCACCCGCCGCTGATCCGGGCCGCCGGGCGTGGCGTCACCGACGTGGCCAAGCGGTTCAACGGCGAGCTGGAGGCGTTCGAGGCGCGGATGCAGGGCTACGGCGAGCCGTGGGGCGCCGACGACATCGGGTCGCTGATCGGCGTCGCGTACACCGAGGTGGCGAACTACATCTTCGACTGCCTCGGCATGGCCGCCGACGAGTTCACCTCCGCGGGCGCCGACATCACCGGGATGGCCGACTCGTACGAGCGGGTCGACGAGGACGGCGCGGGCACCATGCGCTCGCTGGCCGGCGGGCTGGGGTGAGCCGTGGGACTGCAACTACCCGGTGAGCTGGTCACCGCGCTCGGCTGGATCGGCTACACCTGGCCGGCCGCCGACGAGGAGAAGCTCTTCGAGATGGGCCAGGCGTGGCTCGAGTTCGGCGGCCGGATCGGGGCGGCAGCCGGCGAGGCGGACGCGGCCGCCGCGCAGGTGTGGACGCAGAACGTCGGCCCGGCGATCGCGGCGTTCCAAAAGTGGTGGGGCGGCGAGCAGAACGGGCCGCTCGTGCTGCACGACAGCATGCCCGCGGCGATGCTGCTCGGCGCCGGGCTGATCATCTGCGCGGCGATCGTGCTGGCGCTGAAGATCGCCGTGATCGTGCAGCTCGCCATCCTCGCGTTCCAGGTAGCCCAGGCGATCGCCACCGCCGTGGTCACGTTCGGCGCCTCGCTGGCCGAGATCCCGATCTTCCAGATCATCACCCGGGAGATCGTCGGCGCGCTCATCGACCAGGTCATCGGGAGACTGCTCGATGCCTAGCCCGAGGCGCGGCCGGGGCGCCGCCGCGAAACCGGCCGCCGGCAAGATCGTCCGCAAGGCGGTCGAGAAGCTGGAGAAGCCGATCGTCCGGGTCACCGGACCGAACCGGAGCCTGCCCACCAAGGTGGTCCGGGTGGAGCGCCGCGACTTCCATGCCACCGCCCAGTTCCGGCGAAAGATGGCCGCGCTGAAGAAGCTCAGCGACGACGGCAAGCTCTACAAGGCCACCAACCCGGTGCAGCGCGACAAGAGCATCACCGACGGCTACAAGGACCGGATCCGGCAGAAGATCTGGGACAAGTACTGGCCGCACGACAAGGACCTCGCCAACCGGCTCAGTCAACGGCTCAGCGACTACCATCCCGACCACGTGTGGGAACTGCAGCTCGGCGGGCCGGACACCGTCGACAACCTCAAGCTGCTGCATGGTAGAACCAACACGGACATCGGCTCCCAGATCTGGGGGCAGATCCAGAATCTGCCGGACGGAACCCCGATCCGAATAGAGGTAGTGGATTGACTTCCGATCTCGCGCAGCTTCTCGACGAACTCCGCGCCGACCTGGCCGCAGACGAGCCGGCGAGTCTCGCGTACGGGCAGATCGGCGACCCGGCCGACGCCGGTGACGTGCCGCCGGAGCTGCCGGACGGCGTCCGCGAGTTCCTGCTCGTGGCCGACGGGCTGCGGGCCGGCGCGCTCGAGCTGGCCTCGACCGCCCGGCTGGCCGGGATTCAGTACTTCCTCGACTACGCGCCCGACTTCTCCCCCATTCCGCAGGACAAGGGCGGCTGGCTCGTCGTGGGCACCCGCAGCGACGAGCCGATCTTCCTGGAGCGCGCCACCGGCGCGGTCTGGTACTTCCCGCCGACCGGCACCGAGTGGTTCATGGGCGACGCGTTCGAGGAGCTGGCGCCCGACCTCGACTCGTTCGTGCACTACTACGTGCTCGGCCCCGGCTATGCCGAGCTGGTCACCGACGACGACGGGTGGTACGCGTTCCTCGACCGGCAGGGCCTGCTCGACGAGGCGGACGAGGTCGACGAGGACGAGGCGCAGCCGTGACCGTCACCCGGGAGCAGCTCACCGCCCTCTGGGGTGAGCGGGGCGTCATCTACTTCCCCGATCAGCGCTTCGACGCGGTCCTCGGGCCGCTCGGGCCGGAGGTGTTCCCGCCCGACGGGGCGCTGCCGGTCGAGGTGCCGATCCTGTTCACCGTCGACGTCTCGGTCCCCGACGTGGAGCTGTTCTCCACGCTGTCGATCGAGCTGGGCGACCAGGGCCCCCGCCCGTACGTCGTGCTGGGCGCCTCCCCGGAGGACCCGGCGCTGCTGTTCTGCCTGGACGCGGGCACCGGCGCGGTGATCCTGCTGGACCTGGAGACACCGAACCTGGAGACGGTGAACAGCACGTTCGCCGCGTTCGTGGAGTTCCTCTACCGGCTCGGACAGCTCATCGCCACCGACCCGGGCGGGCGGGAGCGGGCCGCACGCGCGGCGGCGATCCGCGACGACCTGCGCCCGGTCGACCCGGTGGCGTTCGCGGAGCCGGAGTCGTGGTGGAACATGGCCTTCGACGAGCTGGAGTCGACCGCCTGACGTCACCCGGCCGCCGCCGGTGCGGGCACCGCCGCACGGTGCGAGCGGGCCAGCCCGGCGACGAGCAGCAGGTACGCGGCCAGCTCCACCGCCGCCGTCAGCGCCGCCACCGGCTGCGGCATCGCCGCGGTGGGTGTGATGGCGTACCAGGCGAACAGCGCGGTGCCGTCGGCGTCCAACGGATGCGGCACCGCGGCCAGCGCCGCGTCGAGCAGCGGCAGCGCGAGCACCGCCAGCAGTGCCGCCCCGGTCGCGGCGAGCCGCCGGCCCCGCCCGGCCAGCAGCGCGGCGAGCGCCAGCGCGGCGAGTGCGAGCGCCAGCGGCGGCAGCACCGCGAGGACGAGCGCGGGCACGACATCGGCCTGGTCCTGCCCCGATCCGGTCACCCGGGTCAGCGCGGTCCCGGTGCGGACCTCCACGACCCGGGTGCTCGCGGCCACTGCGGCGCCGACGTCGGTGACCCGGACGGCCGCGTACCCGACGACGGGCGCGGCGGCGACCGCCGCGGCGATCAGATGCCAGCGCCGGCTGCGGCCCCGGTACGCGAGCAGCAGCACCGCCACCGCGACTAGCGCCGGCCAGCTGCCGGCGAGCGCCGCGTCGAAGCCGGCCGTGACGTCGAAGCCGCTGCCGGGGCCGCCGTACACCAACCAGGCGGCGTCCCCGGCGCCCGGCTCGGCCGGCATGGTGCGGACCGCGTCCACGACCAGCGGTACGAGCGCCACCGGCACCGCCCAGCGCGGGGCCGGCAGTCCGGCGGCGACGGCGTAGCCGAGCAGCAGCGCCAGGCTCAGCACCTCGGCGCCGCGCCAGAGCGGGGCGGCCACCAGGACGCCGACGACGTGGGCGACGGCGGACACGGCCGCGAGGATCAGCAGCAGCGGGGCGCGACGCACGCGGCAGATCCTTTCACGACATACCAGGCCGCCGCGGCCCGTGATCGTCAGCTGCCGGCCGGCACCTGCTCCTTGACGTCGTCGTAGCCGACCGCGCCCGGCGCCGGCGCCGGGGTGTAGATCACCCGGATCACGCCGGTCGGGTACACCTCGGTCGCGGCCACCCGCAGGTGGTACGGCGCGTCGCCCTCGTCGAACAGCCGGCGGCCCTTGCGGGCGGCGACCGGGTGCACCAGCAGGCGCAGTTCGTCCACCAGGCCCGCGGCGAGCAGTTGCTGCACCACCGAGATCGACCCGGGGATGAGGATGCCCTTGATGCCGGCGTCGGCCTTGAGCGCGCGCACGGCGTCCACCAGGTCACCCTGGATCAGCTCGGAGTTGCGCCAGGAGAACTCCAGCGGCTGGCGGGACACGACGACCTTGCGCATGTCGCCGAGCTGCTTGGCGAACGGCGCGTCCTCACCGCCGGCTGCCTCCCGGTCCGGCCAGGCGCCGGCGAAGCTGTCGTACGTCTCCCGGCCGATCAGCAGCACGTCGGAGGTGTCGTAGTCCTCGGTGACGGCCCGGCCCATGTTCTCGTCGAAGTACGGGAAGTGCCAGTCGGGGTCGATCTCGGCGACACCGTCGGCCGAGATGAACAGCGTGGAGATGACAGTGGCCATCGCGGTGCTCCCTACCTGTCTGTCTGGGATGTCGACGGGTGGACCGCCGAGGCTTCGCGAACTCATCGCACCCGCTGTCGATTCTGCTGCCGAAACCCGATGGCCGGTCGCGGCGCGCCGCCGGTACGGTGCCACGACCGTCGCAGAAGGGACACGTCATGACGGAGACGACGACGCTGTGGCGCCCGACCGGTCCACGGGAGCTCGACCTCGTCCGCGCCTCCGGCTGGCGGGCCTGGCCGCCGCGGCTGCCGGACCAGCCGATCTTCTATCCGGTGCTCAACGAGCAGTACGCCGTCATGATCGCCCGGGACTGGAACGTGCCGGCGTCGGGCGCCGGCTACGTGACGCGCTTCCACGTCGAGCGGGCGTTCGCCGCCCGCTACCCGGTCCGGCAGGTGGGTGGCCGGGACATCCTGGAGCTGTGGGTGCCGGCCGAGGAACTGGACGATTTCAACCGGCACATCGTCGGGCCGATCGAGGTGGTCCACGAGTTCCGGGCGGAGAATCGGCCGGCCTGACCGGCGCCGGGCGGGCGCGTCCGCGCGCCCGGCGCCGAGGCCGGTCAGCCCGGGGTGAGGACGCAGAACTCGTTGCCCTCCGGGTCGACGAGCACCCGCCAGTGGATGTCGGCCCCGCCCACGTCGGCGGCGGTGGCGCCGAGGGACCGCAGGCGGGCGGTTTCGGCGTCCAGGTCGTCCGACGGGTACGGGCGGACGTCGAGGTGCACGCGGTTCCACCCGGTCTTCGCGTCGGCGGTGCGGGCGAACCGCAGGTACGGCCCGACGCCCTTCGCGGAGCGCAGCATCGCCTGCCGGTCGGTCACCTCGTGCACGGTCCAGTCGGTGGCCCGGCTCCAGAAGCCGGCCATGCCCCGCGGGTCCTCGCAGTCGACCACCACCTCGGCGATCGGCCCGGTGTCCGCGTGCCGCGGGTTCGGCTCCCGTACGCAGAACTCGTTGCCCTCCGGGTCCGCCAGGACCGTCCACGGCACGTCGCCCTGGCCGATGTCGGCGGGGGTGGCGCCGAGCGCGGTCAGGCGCGCGACCAGCTCCGCGTGGTGCGCAGCCGAGGTGGTCGCGAGGTCGACGTGGACGCGGTTCTTCGCCGTCTTCGGTTCGGAGGAGACGACGAGATCGATGTAGAGGGCGCGGGGGTCCGGGTAGGTGAGGTCCTCGGGTTCGAGGTTCGTCACGCCGGGGGCCTCGCTGGAGATCCCCCAGCCGAGCACCTTCGCCCAGAAATCGCCGAGCGCCACCTCGTCGTGGGCCTTCATGTTGATCTGTACGAACCGGGTTGCCATGGCGGCGATGGTAGGTGCCGCGCCGGGTCGCCGTGGTCCCGGCAGGTGATCAGGAATCGAGAAGCGCGCCGTCACCGCCGCGCCATAGCGTTGTCATCAGGCGGTCGGCACCACGCGGACCGCGAGTCACGAGGGGGGATCGAGATGTCCGACGGGTTCAGCGCCGAGGAACGCGCCGCGATGAAGGAGCGCGCGGCCGAGCTGCGCGCCGAGGGCAAGAAGGGCGCGAAGAAGGCCGACGACCTCCAGGCGGTGCTCGACCGGATCGCGCAGATGGCGCCGGAGGACCGGAAGCTGGCCGAGCGCGTACACGCCACGATCACCGCCGCCGCCCCGGACCTGTCGGCGAAGACCTGGTACGGCATGCCCGCGTACGCGAACGCCGCCGGCAAGATCGTCGTGTTCTTCCAGGACGCGGGGAAGTTCAAGTACCGCTACTCGACAGTGGGCTTCCAGGAGGCGGCGAACCTCGACGACGGCGACATGTGGCCGGCGTCGTTCGCGCTGGTGCGGTGGAGCCCGGAGGTGGAGAAGAAGCTCGCCGAGCTGGTGCGTGCCGCCGTGTCCTGACCGTGCCGGCGGCGCGGCCAGGCGGGCGCGGCCGGCGACGTCAGCGCTGCCAGGAGTCGAGGCCGCGGACCGCGGCCCGGGCGATGTCGTCGGCCAGGCCGGGGTCGGTGCTGGTGCCCTCCCAGCCCTGGTCGTGCACGACAGTCACCGCGTCGGCGACCCGGATCACGAGGATCTGGCTGGTGCTCCGGCCCTGGGCCGGGCTGCCGTCCAGGCCGGTAGCGGGCCGGCTCACCGTGACCAGCAGGGCCTCGTCCCCGGTCCCGGCCATCGGCCGGGACACGACGGTGACGGTGCCGCCCGAGGCCTGGAACGACCGGCAGTCCGCCACCGCCCCGCGCACCCGGCGCAGGTAGTCGGCGGCGCCGGTGCCCTCGAACGCGAAGACGGTCTGGTGCAGCGTGCCGTAGGGGACGTTCTCCGGCGGGTCCTTCGGCAGTTTGTAGGTGCTCATCATCGCGGCGCTCGCGGTGACCGACCGCCCGCCGCTGCGGAACTCCTTGTCGCACAGCTCGGGCAGCGCGTCGGCGGCGTCGGTCGGCTGGGCGGCGGCCTTGCGCAGTTCCGGCGGCAGGTCGACGAAGGCGGACGTCGGGATCGTCACGGGCCCGCCGGACGACTGCGACGTCTCCGGCGTCGCGGGGGTGGTCGCCGAGGTCGCGCTCGTGCCAGCGGCACCGCCGTCGTTCCCACCGCCGTCGTTCCCACCGCCGTCGCCGCACGCGCCGGCCAGCAGCGCGGTGACGAGCAGGGGTACGCCAAGCATCCGCCTACGGCGACTCGGTGTCCTCATGTCGGCCTCCGTCCCGTGCCCGTCCCGACGACGTTCCCGATGTCACGCCGCCCGAAACGGCGCGCCCGTCCCCTGCTCACCCAACTGCCGGACACCCCGCCGCGTTCCGGCGCGCGGCCACCTCTTGACATACCGTTAGGCGCCTGACAATGTTGTCAGGTGCCTAACGATATGAACGCCTACGAGCTGGACGCTCCGGGTGTCTGGGCGAAGAAGTACTTCCTCGCCAGCCGGGCCCTCATGGAGTCCGTGCTGCGCCCCTACGATCTCGGGAACACCCAGTGGTACGTGTTGTACCGGCTGAGTGAGGGCCGGCCGGTCGGCCAGCGCACCCTCACCCGCGAACTCGAGGTCGAACGGGCGACCCTCAGCGCGGTCATCGCAGCGCTCGTCCGCAAAGGCCTGATCGAACAGGTGCCCGACCCGGACGACCAGCGTCAGAAGCAGCTGCACATCACGCCGGCCGGCGTGAACCTGTGGCACTCGCTCCCCGATCCGATGGCGTTGATCGCGGAAGTCGCCTTCGGCGGAGTCGACCCCGCGGACATCGAGACCATGAACCGGGTCCTCAGCGGCGCGACCAGACGACTCATCGACTACCGGAAGGAGCACGGATCATGACCGTTCTCGTGACCGGCGGAACGGGCCTCGTCGGCTCCCGCCTGCTCGGGCGGCTCACCGCGGCGGGTGTCGAGTGCCGCGCCCTCGCCCGTCCCGGAAAAGCAGTGCCCGAAGGCGTACGGCGCGTCGAGGGTGACGTCCTCAGCCCCGAATCCCTGCCGGCAGCCGTGGAAGCCGTCACTGCGGTCATCCACCTGGCCGCTGTCTTCCGCACCCGCGACGACGATCAGATCTGGGCCGTCAACCGGGACGGCACCCGCAATCTCATCGACGCCGTTGAGAAGCACGCGCCGAAGGCCCGGTTCCTGCTGGCCAGCACCTCCAACGTCTACGGTTCCGGGAGCACGCACCCCGGGCGTGAGGACGACCCCGTCGCGCCGACGCTCGCCTACCCCGCCAGCAAGATCGAAGCCGAGCAACTGCTTCGTGCCAGCGGGCTCACCTGGGGCATCCTGCGGCTTCCCTTCATCTACGGAGACCGGGACGGGCACCTCGAATCGTTGCCCGAACTCGCGGCCGGCATGGGGTGGCACCCGGCACAGAGACTGAGCGTCTGCCACCACGCCGACATCGCCACGGCGTTCGCACTGGCCCTCACGGGCGCCTTCGACAACCGCACCGTCAACATCGCCGACGAGTCACCCCTGAGCATCTACGAGATGTCCCAGCTCGTCGGCTACTCCTACGGCTCCTCCGCCGAACCGCTCAGTCAGCCGTGGCGGGGGCAGATGGACATCAGCCTCGCCCGCAGCCTCGGCTTCACACCGACGATCAGCACCATCTACGAGGCTGTCCGCAGCGGCGCGCTCTGACCCGGCGCCAGCATCAACAAAGGATCGTTTGCGCAAACTTGTGTTTGCGGTAGCGTGAGGGCATGCGCTCCGATCCGGACCTCGATCTCGCCTTCGCCGCCCTCGGCGACCCGGTCCGCCGCGCCCTGGTGACCCGCCTCGCCCGGGGTGAGGCCACAGTGGGCGAGCTGGGTGAGCCGTTCGACCTGACGCCGCAGGCCATCTCCCACCACGTCGGTGTGCTGCGCCGGTGCGGCCTGGTCGAGCAGCGCCGGGAGGGCACGCGGCGGCCGTGCCGGCTGCGCGTCGACCGGCTCGCCCGGCTGAGTACGTGGATCGACGAGCAGCGGCGCGCCTGGGACGACCGTCTCGACGCGCTGGAGACGCACCTCTCCGATCCGGAGGCGACCCGGTGACGGCCCGTACCGAACGGCACGGCGACGAACTGATCGCGCGGCGCCACCTGCCCGCCGCGCCGGACCGGGTGTGGGAGGCCTTCACCTCACCGTCCGGCATCGCCGCGTTCTGGGGCGGCTCGCACGCCACGGTGCCGCCTGGCTCGGTGACTGTCGACCTGCGACCGGGCGGCGGGTTCGCGCTGGACACGCGCGCCCCGGACGGCCGGACCGGGCGCCTGCGGTTCGTCTACGTGAGCGTCGACGAGCCGCGTGAGCTGGTGTTCGACGAGCCGGTCACCGGCCTGCGCACCACCGTCACGCTGCGGCCCGCCGGGTACGGCACCGACCTCACCGTGCACCAGCGCAGACTTCCGCCCGAGTTGCGCAGCGACCAGGCGGCCGACGGGCTCGCCTCGATCCTCGACGCCCTCGCCGCCCACCTCCGACACCACGACGATGGAGACACCAGTGACCCGAGCAACCCAGCGTGACCTGGTCGCCGAATACTTCGACGGCTTCCGGGCGAGCGACCACGAACGCATCCTCGCCACGCTCACCGACGACGTCGAGTGGGTCATCCACGGCCACCGCACCACCCGGGGCCGGGCGGAGTTCGACGGCGAGATCGAGAACCCGGCGTTCACCGGCAGCCCGCGGCTCGACGTCGAACGCGTGCACGAGGACGGGCCGGTCGTCGTGGTGACCGGCGAGGGCCGGGGCGTCAGCGTCGAGCACGGGCCGTTCCGGTTCGCCTTCAACGACCTGTTCACGTTCCGGGACGGGCTGATCGCCCGCGTCGACTCCTACGTCGTCCCGCTGCCTGGCGCGTGAGCACCGCCTGACGCCCCGGTGAAGGCCCGGCGGTACGCCGACGGCGAGGTCCGCATCGCGGCGGCGAAGTGGTGCCGGAACGTCACCGCCGTCTCGAACCCCACCGCCGCGGCGACCTCCTCGATCGGCGCGGTGGTCGTCTCCAGCAGCGGCAGGCTGGCCTGGACGCGCCGGTCGATCAGCCAGCGGATCGGGGTGGTGCCGGTGGCCCGCGCGAAGTGCCGCAGGTAGGTACGCGCCGACATGTGCGCCCGCCGCGCCAGCCGGTCGACGGTGATCGGGGTGTTCAGGTTCGCCAGCGCCCAGGCCATGCTCGCCGCGAGCCGGTCGTCCTCCGGGTCGCTCGGCACCGGCGCCTCGATGAACTGCGCCTGGCCGCCCTCGCGGTGCGGCGGTACGACCAGCCGGCGGGCGACCGCGTTGGCGATCGTCGGGCCGTGGTCGCGGCGTACCAGGTGGACGCAGAGGTCGAGGCCGGCCGCGCTGCCCGCGCTGGTGAGGATGTCCCCGTCGTCGACGTAGAGCACGTCCGGGTCGACGCGGACCGCCGGGTGGCGCCGGGCGAGCAGGTCGGCGTACCGCCAGTGGGTGGTGGCGCGGCGGCCGTCGAGCAGTCCCGCGCCGGCCAGGACGAACGCGCCCGAGCAGATCGACACGATCCGGGCGCCGCGCCGGTGGGCCGCGCTGAGCGCGTCGGTGAGCGCGGGTGACGGGTCGGCGTGCACGTCGGCGACGCCCGGCACGATCAGCGTGCCGGCGGCGGCGAACGCGTCGAGGCCGTGGTCGGTGTGCAGGGTGGCGCCGCCGACCAGCCGCACCGTGCCGGGGGTCTCCGCGCAGACGGTCAGCTCGTACCAGCCGACGTCGAACTCCGGGCGGGGCAGGCCGAAGACCTCGGTGACGATGCCGGTCTCGAACACCGACATGCCCTCGTACGCCAGCACCGACACGGTGGCGGGGCTCATGGCGGGATCTTAGCGAAGGGCGTCGCTCACGCCACTGGAGCGGCCGGACGGCGGCCACCACGATGGGTGTCATGTCGAACGTCCTGCGCACTCCTCCCGCCCGCCCCGCCGACGCCCTCGCCCACTTCTCGGCCCGGCTCGCCTTCGAGGCCGACGTGAGCGACGTGCACGCCGACCTGGAGGCGGGCGTGACCGGCCTGGTCGTGGTCGACTCGCGCTCCCTCGCGGCGTGGCGGCAGGGGCACATCCCCGGCGCCGTGCACCTGCCCACCGCGGAGATCGCCGCCCGGGCGGGCGAGCTGATCCCGCCGGACGCCACTGTGGTCACGTACTGCTGGGGCCGGGCTGCAACGGCGCCACCCGCGCGGCGCGGGAGTTCGCCCGGCTCGGCCGCCCGGTCAAGGAGATGATCGGCGGGTACGAGTACTGGGTGCGGGAAGGCTTCCCGGTACGCACCGAGGCGGGGCTGGTCCGGCGCCCCGCCGACGACCTCACCGCCCCGGCCGGCGCGTCGTGCGGCTGCTGAGTCGTGTCGGTTCCGTACAAGACGGCAGGTGGCTGCCGTTCCTAGCATTGCCGCATGCGTGATCTCGTCTACACCGGATTCATGTCGCTCGACGGCGTCGTGGACTCCCCCGGCGGCGGCCCGGGTGAGGACCACCGCAGCGGCGGCTGGGTCGTCAAGGACATCGAGTTCCTGCCCGAGGCGTTCTCGCTCAAGGGCGAGGAGCTGGCACAGACCACGGCGCTGATGTTCGGCCGGCGCAGCTACGAGGCGTTCGCGCCGACCTGGCGCGACTCCGACGACCACGCCGCCTACCGGGACCTGCCCAAGTACGTGGTGTCCTCCACCCTGCCCGACGACGCGCTGATCGACGGCTGGGGGCCGACGACGGTCCTCCGGAGCACCGCCGACGTGGCCGCGCTCAAGCAGGGCGACGGCGGCGACGTCTTCATCCACGGCAGCGCGGAGCTCGCCCGCCGTCTCGCCGAGGCGGACCTGATCGAGCGGTACCACCTGCTCGTCTTCCCGGTGCTGCTCGGCGCCGGCAAGGGCCTGTTCACCCAGGCGGACCGGGACCGGCAGACGCTGCGTCTGCGCGACTCGGCCGCCTACCCCAACGGCGTCGTCAAGCTGATCTACGACGTGACCCGCTGAGCCGGGTCCAGCGCTATCGCCCCACCGGCGCCCGCGCGCAGCTCACCGGCCGTCCGTCCGACGTACCGGCGCAGCGCGCGGGCCAGGTGCGGTTCGTCCACGTACCCGAAGGTGGTGACCGCGTCGGCGGGCGGGCCGCCCGCGGCCAGCAGCACGGCGGCGCGGCGCGCGCGGTCGATCTGCCGTACCGCGCCCCGGGTCAGCCCGGTCGCCGCCCGGAACCGGCGTTCGAGGGTTCGCGGTGACGCCGGTGGACGGCCGCCACGCAGCGTCTCGGTGACGAGCGGGTCGCGGACCACCACGCCGGCACGGATCAGCCGTTCCACCAGGGCCTCGGCGTCGTCCGGGCCGGGCGTGGGCCACCGGCCGCCGTCGAGGCGGAACGTCCGGCGGCCCACGTCGGGCAGCTCGGCGCCGCCGTCCACCAGCGCGGGCGTGGGTACGAGCCGCAGCGAGGTGCCCACCGCGAACTCGATGCCGACGAACGTGGCGCCCTCGGGCACCGGCGCGGTGCCGGTGGCGGTCTCGGGGCCGGAGACGGCCGCGTAGGAGCGCCCGTCGCGCTGCCAGAACACCAGTCCCCAGCACGGGGTCGCCACCGAGGTCATCTCGTCGACCCGATCGCTGACGCAGGTCCACACGGTGTCGATCCAGGCCGAGTCGGACGTCCGTGTGGTGAACCGCAGCTCCACGGCAGGAGCATACGGCGGCCCAGGTGGGGATCATTCGCTCACCGCCTCGCACGATCCTTCGCGTTCCGGAAAGGACCGTCGAGATACGGAGGTGGAATGGACCGGTTGGGTGAGCGTTGCGCGCAGTGTGCCGAATCGCTACCGTCGCGGGATGACCGACGAGCCACCGGTACGGGTCGCGCTGCGGGTCAATGACGTAACGGCGGCCTCGACGTTGTATCAGAGTTTTGGTTTCGTCCCGGTGGGCACGGTGCCTGGCGCTGATGGTGGTCTCGCCATGGCAATCCTCCGGCGGGGTCCGTTGCAGTTGCTGGTCGACGCGCTGGTTGGCATCCCGTTCCCGGACAGCGCCCGGGAACGTCAGACGAAGACCGGCCCGCGCGGGCTCGGCGTTGTCATCGGGCTCGAGGTAGACGACATCGACGAAGCCGCCCTGCGGTGTGAAGCTGCCGGCTGCGTCATCAGTGCCGGTCCGGCGAACGCACCGTGGGGAGAGAGGTACGTCGAGTTCGAGGACCCCTTCGGCTATGCGTGGAAGTTCTTCCGAGTGACCGACTCGACGCACGACGGCTTGCAGTCTGTCCACGATCTGTGGTTCGGGCAGGCAGGCTCGTGATGCGTCCCATTCCGAGCGGGACGAACACCGTACCGCCGTCACCGCTCTACCGTGCGGCGGATTCCTGCCCGTTTCGCTCGTCGTCCCGGGCGGGGTAGCCGAGGATTTCCGCGAGGTCACCGGCCGCCTTCGTGTACGCGGCGTAGATGTCGTCGTCGAAGTGGTTGCGCCAGTCGCCGGACGCGCCCTTGCGGTAGTGGGAGATCCGACCGGGCGTCTCCTTCGACTTCTTCATCCTGGTGAAGCTGTAGCGGGCCAGCAGGGCCTCCAGCTCGGCCGGGGGCAGCGTGATGCCGCAGTGCCGCAGGAGCTGGTCGACCTCGTCGGCCTGCCGCTCGCCGGTCAGGTCCTCGTAGCGGAACAGCCGGAACGTCTCGTCGCTCGGCGCGACCGCCCAGGACCGCATCTGCCCGAACTGCTTCTTGTCGCGCAGGCGGTCGATGACGTAGAGCATGCCCTCCTTCTTCGGCAGTTCCTGGAGGGCCTTGCGTGCCTGCGGGATGTCGCCCATCGGGGCGTGCGAGTTGCGCAGCGAGAAGTAGCTGGACACGACCACGTCGCGCGGGTCGCGGATCACGAAGAACGCGCGGTAGCCGCCGGCCTTGGGCACCGCCTCGAACCGCTTGTGGGAGAGGAAGATCGCCAGGCCGATGCGGCCGGCCGGCACCGGCGCGGTCGCGCCGCCGGAGTAGAAGCGCGGGTCGTAGGGCAGCAGCCCGCTGTGGCGGTAGACGGCCGGGTCGCTGAACAACGCCTTGATCCACTGGCTGCCGGTCTTGCGGACGGTGCAGTGGAAGATGTTGTCGAACTCGCTGTGGGCCACCACCGGAACGGTGAGTCGCATACGGGCGTTGCGCGCTTCCATCTGCGCCCGCCGGGCCTTGACCCGCAGAGAATTCGGCGAATTGTGCTTGGCGAATTCGACGGCCCGATTAATCATTTCCCAACCTCATCCGGACCCCGCGGAGCAGGGGCAGCACGAACACCTTTCCGCACGTCACGCAGGTGAAGTCCGCAGACCTCGCCTGCTCCGCCCCGCGCCCCGACGCGCCGCTAGGAATATCCCCGACGGTCCGATTGATGTCAATCCCGGGCGGCTGGGAGAACGCTGAAAATCTACAATTTCCATAGGAATTGCGGAATAGGCGCGACGGGCACCCGCGGCGACCCGCGCACCGGCACAATGAGCCCCGTGCCCACCGCCACCCGCGACCTGCTCGCCGCCCTCGACCCGCTGCCCCACCGCGACCGGACGCGACGCCTCGTGGCGTGGGCACGCACCGCGCCCGACCGGGCGCAGGTCTGCGCCGACCTGCGCCGGCACGGGCCCTACGAGCGGCGTCTCGCGCTGCTCGCCGCGCTGGCGACCCGGGACACCGCGGCCGTCCGGGCCGCGACGTTCGACCCGGAACCCTCGATCGCCGCCACCGCGCTGACCGCCGCCGTGCGGGCCGGCGTAACGCCCGCCGACCTGACCGACCGGCCGGCCGGCGCGCGGCGGCGCGTCTACCCGGCGCTGCGCCGCAACCCGGTGCCGGCCGTCGCCGACGCGCTGATCATCGGGGTACGCGAGCGGTTCGGTGACCACGAGGCCGCCGCGTTGCTGCCGGCGTGCGGCCCCGAGACGGTACGGGCGTGGCTGCCCGACCTGGAGCACGCGCTGCACCCGGAACGGCTGATGCGATCGCACTCCGACATCGTGCTGGCGCGCACCGGTGAACGGATGGCCGTGGCCCCACCGGAGTCACGCGGGCGGATCTGGGCGGAGGCCGCCGGCGCGGTGCTGGGCGGCGATCCGGCGCGGGCGCTGGACCTGCTCGACGCATACGCGCCCGAGGAGTCGCTGCCCGGCCCGCTCGTCGCGTACGGGCGGCTCGCCGCACACGACGCGCGCCGGGTCGTACGCCTGCTGACGTCGCCCGGCCGCGCGGCCTGGCTGGCCCGGATCGTGCCGCCCCGGGCGCTGCTGGGCCGCCTCGCCGCGCTGCCCACGGGTGAGCTGATCCCGCTCGCCGCCCGGCTGCGGGACCACGACCGGGCGCTCGCCGCGTTGCTGCGCGCCGTGGCGCCGAGCCGCCGCGCCGAGCTGTACGACGGGGCGCTTGCCGACACCGACACCACCGCGCTGCTGCCGGGCACCGCGGTGATGGAGGTGTTGCCGGCCCCGGTGCGGGCGCGCGAGGCGACCCGCGTGCTGACCCTCCCGGCCGTGCGCGAGCGCGAGGAGCAGGTGCGGTTCTGGAGCGCGTACCTGCCGTGGCCGGAGGCGTCCGCGTCGGCGAGCGCGGCGCTGCGCTCGGGCGACGCGGAGGAACGCGCGGACGGCTGGCGGCTGCTGGTGGCGGCCGCGCGCCGCTCCCGCGACCCGCGGACGGTGGCCCAGGTGGTGGTCCGGCTCGGCCGGCTGCGTAACGAGCAGGACCCGGTACGCGCGGCCGCGCTCACCGCGCTGGCCACCGTGGCGCCACTGCTCACCGCCACGAGCGCGGGCGGGCTGACCGGGCTCACCACCGACGCGGTCGACGCGCGGGACACCTCGGCGACCACCACCACGGCGTTGAGCCGGCTCGCCGTCGACGTCCTCACGCTTCACGTGGACGTGCCGGAGCTGGTCGAGTGGGCACTGCGCACGATCGACGCGGCGAGCAGTGACGCGAACGTGCCGGTGCTGCGCCGGCTCGACACGGTGCTGCGGCACGGCCAGGAGCGGGTCGTGTTCGACCGGCTGCGCGGCCGGATCGAGGCGGGCATGGCGCGCGGCCGGTACGGGCTGCTGTTCGCGTTCACCCACGCGCTCGGCCGGCGGGCGTGGCGGCTGCCGGAGCTGCAGGACCTGCTGCGCCGGGCGATCGGGCCGGACTCCCTGCCCACAGTGGCCCGTACCGCGGTCGGCCTCTGGCTCGACGATCCGCGTACCCGCTCGCGGCGCGTCGCCGAGGTGCTCGACGTCGACGCGTCGGCGATCGCGATCCACGAGGTGTGGGCGATCGTCTGCACGTCGCGCACCGACCTGCTCGACCGGGTGCTGAACCGGCCGCCGCACGGCCGGTTCGTGGAGAACGGGAAGCGGTGGGTGCCCGGCCCGGCGCCGCGGGCGCAGTGGTGGCTCCCCCGCCACCAGGACCGTTTCGTCGCGCTGCAGGCCCGCGTCATCGCCGACTCCGGTCACCGGGTGTGGCAGCGGGCGGCGGCGATCCGGGCCGCCGCCGGGGCCGGTTCGGCCGGACGCGAGCTGGTGCTGCGCCACGTCGACGCGTCCGAGGTGCCGGTGGCCGAGGCGGCGCTCGGCGCGCTGGTCTGGACCGACCGGCCGGACGAGGCGTTCCCGCTGCTGCTACGGTACGCCGACGGCGACCGGGCACGCGTCGCGCTGTACGCCGCCGGACGGGCCGCCCGGTACGTCCCGCCGGCCCGGCTGGCCGAGTTGCTGGGCGGGGTGCTGACCGGTGCCGCGAAGGTCACCAGCCGCAAGGAGGCCGCCCGGCTCCTGGCCCGCTACGCGCAGGTGGACGTGATGGCGGCGCTCGGCGAGGCGTACGCCGATCCGGGCACGCACCGCGACGTCCGCGCGGCGATCGTCTCCGCCGCCCGGCAGCGGCTGGGCACCGAGGCGACCTGGGCCGTGCTGCGCGCGGCGGTGCACGCCGGCCGCGAGGAGCGCCGGGCGGTGCTCGGCGCGTACCCGTCGGGGATCTCGGAGCGCCACCGCCGCGCCTACGCGGGCCTGATCGCGACGGCGTGCCGGGCCGACGACCGGGAGGTCCGCCGCGCCGCGTTCGACGCGCTCGGCGAGTGGTCGCCGTGGCTGACCGGCGTCACCGACCTGGTCGTGGACCGGCTCACCGACCCGGACGAGACGACGCCGGGCATCGGGGTGGCGAACCTGCTGCGGGCCGGTGGCGACGCGGCGTTCCGGGCCGCCCTGACCCGGCTGGTGGAGCGGGACGCGGCCGACGGCGACCCGGGCGGCCCGGTGACCGACCGGCCGGCCCGGCGGCGCGTCGAGTCGCTCGCGGAAGGCGCGGCCCTGTGGTCCGAGGAACGCCCCGCGAGCGCCGACCGGGCCGGGCTGGTCGAGGCGGCGCGGTGGCTCGCCGGCCGGGACACCTTCCTGGGTACGGCCACCGGGCTGCTCGTCGACCTCGGCCGCCTCGACGACCTGGACGAGGTCGCCGCGCTCTGCGCCGACCGGCCCGTGGTAGCGGTACGCACCGCGCAACGCGTCGGCGCGCGCCTGCTCACCATGCGGCGGCGGCCCGATCCGGCCGCGCTGGCCGGCACCGTGGCCCACCTCGCCGGGCGCGGCGACCTGGCCGGCGGGCTGTTCGCGGTGACGCTCGTGGCGCACGGGTCGGAGTTCGGCTGGAAGACCCCGTGGCGGGACCTGCTGACCGGGTTGCGCCGTCACCCGGACGCCGACGTGCGGGAGGGCGCGTACACGCTCGACATGAGCTGACCGGGCCGGGCGTCGCCCTATGCTCGGAACGTGACGCTTCAGCGGATGGACCACGTCAGCGTCGTGGTGGACGACCTGCCGGCCGCGATCGCCTTCTTCACCGAACTCGGGATGGAGGTGGAGGGCGAGATGCCGGTCGAGGGGGCCTGGGTGGACCGGGTCAACGGCATCGACGGCGTGCGGGTCGACATCGCGATGATGCGCACCCCGGACGGCCACGGCAAGCTCGAACTGACGCGGTTCCGGGCGCCGGCGCTCGTCGCCGCCGACCCGGCGGACGCGCCGCCGAACACGCTCGGCCTGCGGTCGGTCATGTTCGCCGTGGACGACGTCGACGACACGGTGGCCCGCCTGCGGGCCCACGGCGGCGAGCTGATCGGCGAGGTGGCGGACTACGGCGACGTCTACCGGCTGTGCTACCTGCGCGGCCCGGCGGGCGTCATCGTTGCGCTGGCCGAGCAGCTGAGCTGACGCCTACCGCGCGTCGACCGCCGCCAGCACCGTCATCGCCTCGCGTTCGCGGACGGCCAGGTCGGCCAGGACCGCCGACGCGCGGGTCAGGTGCACGGCGTCGCCGGTCCGCCCGGCGGCGGCGATGTGGTCGGCGACGGCGGTCCAGAGCGGCGCGATGTCGGCGTACATGAGCTGTGCCCGGCGCACCCGCGCGTCGCCGGTGACGGCGGCGGCCTCGGCGAGGAAGTCCCGGTACAGGGCGCGGAACAGCGCGCCGCCGGTGCCCCCGCGTTCCATCAGCGTCGCGGCGAGCGGCAGGTCGCGGGCCGGATCGGCGGCGCGCTCCAGCCAGCGGGTCACCCGGGCGGCGGCGGTGGCGATCCCCCGGTGGCCGAGGTTGGCGATCGGCGGGTCGAGGAACGCCTCGGCGTTGGCGCGTACCGCCGCGCGGACGGCGGCGTCCAGGTCCGGCGGGCCGCCGGGAGCGGTGAGCGTGTACGACAGGTGGCGCGCGGTCATCGGCCCACGCGCGGCGCGGGCCCGGGCCAGGCTGTCCAGCGTGGTGGTCACCGCGCCGCCCTGCTGGGCGGTGTCGACCAGGTGGGCGTGGGTGTCGTCGTAGCCGTACATCGCGACCGTGTGCCCGCCGAAGTGGACCCTGGTGGTGAAGTAGTCCAGGTGGTACGAGTCGAGTTGCAGGCCGACCGGCTGCCCGGCGTCCAGTGCGTCGGTGACGTTCCGCCACGCCCTGGCCGCCGACGTCGTCTCCCGTATCCGCAGATCCAGGCCGAGGTGGCCGGCGGCGGCCCGGGTCACGCACAGCGGCTTGGTACGCCCGCCGAGGAACGGCACGTCCATGCCCTTGGCGTCCCAGTAGACGAAGCCGAGCCCCTCGCCGAGGCCGAACAGCATCGGCTCGGAGAGGTCCAGGCCGGCGTGCCGCGTCAGCACCCCGAGCGTGGTGGTCTCGCAGTGCACCCCGCCGGTCGGCGTCACGTCGTCGAGGATCACGACGGCTCCTGTTCCGCCGTCACGGCGTTCGGGTCGTGCGCCACGGCTGCGGCGCCCGCTTCGTGCGTCGCGACGACGGCGCCCGGGTCGTGGCCGGGGGCCGGGGACAGCAGCGGGCGCAGCGGCCCGTCGCCGGGGACGCCGGGCATCCGGCGGGCCACCCCGGCGAGCAGGTCGGCGGCCTGGACGCGCGGGTCGTCGCGCGAGTCGGCCATCACCAGCCCGGCCAGCGGCGACGGGCCGGCCGGATCGCCCGCGGCCAGTGCCGCCTGGAGGCGGCGCAGCCGGTCCTCGGTGAGGGCGCTCTGCTCGTCGTGAATCACCAGCACCCGCCACCGGCCGCCGCCGCTCCAGTGCAGGACGGTCTCGGCCAGCGCCGGCAGCAGCGGCTCCAGCGGCGGCGGGATCGTCCGGTCGCCCCCGTACAATCGGGCCTGCACGGCTGCCACCCGGGCCGGGTCGAGCGCGTCGAGGACCGCACCGGCCCGCGTGTCGTCGACGTGGCGCCGCAGCGCGTCCCGCGCGGCGAAGAACCGTGCCACGCTCCGGTCGTCGGCCCGGTCCCGCCGCTTGGTCCGCAGCATCTCGACCACGGCGGCGAGGAAGACCGCCCAGCCGGGTCCGGCCGCCCGCCCGGCCCGGTGCAGCGCCGCCGCGGCCGGACGCCGGTCACCGGCGAGGCGGGTGCCCGCCGCGTACGACGGCTCGGCCAGCAGCAGGTCGACGACCCGGGTCGCGAGGAAGAACTCCTTGTCGACCAGGTGCACGTGCGCCCGGCCGCGCAGCGCCGACAGGAACCAGCCCACCGCCTCGGCGGCTTCCCGGCGGCGCAGGAACTGCCGGGACTTGACCTCGTCGGGCGAGAACCGGAACCCGGACCGCAGCGTACGGATCAGATCGGCGGCCTCGTCGCGGCTCAGGTCGACGCCGGCGTGGACGATCACCGGGGTTGCCGGATCGAGCAGGTTGGTGCCGGAGAAGCCGGACTCGTCGCAGGCGATCTCCCGCACCGCGCCGGTCAGCGCCGCGCCGGGTGGCAGCCCGCCCTGCAGCGGCAGCCTCGCACCCGTCGATCCGGCCATGCCGACCATGCTCGCCCACCCGGGCCGCGACGGACCAGCGGTTAAGCCGGATCGGGTCGGGCGGCGGGTCGTGGACCTCATTCCACCGGCCGGTAGATCGCGGTCAGGCGCGGCAGCCGGGCGCGCATCTGCTCGTCGTCGTCGAAGTCGAAGTCCTCACCGGCCGGGTCGGCCGGCGCCGGGCCGGGGGGAGCAGCGCGGTCGGCGGCGTCGAGCGCCTCCCAGAACGCGTCGGTGCCGGCGCCGGTCGCCTCGGCGTACGCGTCGCCCGCCGCGCTCAGCACCGCCTCGCACTCGACCGCGTCGTCGTCCGGGTCGACACCGGCCCCGGCGAGGGAGTCGGGGTCGGCGACGGCCCGCTCCCAGACCGTCCGCCCCTGCGCCACCAGCCAGCCCCGGAAGTAGTCGAACCCGTCGTCCGAGCAGCCGCCGCGCATCAGGTAGGCGGCCGCCCACAGATCCCAGCGCCATCCCTCCGACGTCACGTCGTCGTACGCCTGCTCGAAGCCCACGATCGCCGCCGGACTCAGCGCCGACAGCTCCGCCACCAGGTGCCGGGCCACGACGTCGGCCCCCTCGGCGGTGACCGTCTCGCGTCCCGCGGCGCGACGCGCCCGCTCCACGATGTCCCAGAACGTCTCCCGATCCACGGCGGGACCGTACGCCGCCCCACCGACAAGCTGTCAGCGCCCGTGTCAGCGCCGTGTCAGGGCGGTGGCGGTACGGCCGCGGATGGTGGTCGCATGACGAGTTCAGCGATAGCGGTCTCCGGGCTGCGCAAGGCGTACAAGGACCGGGTGGTGCTCGACGGCATCGACCTGGACGTCCCCGCCGGGACGATCTTCTCCCTGCTCGGCCCGAACGGGGCCGGCAAGACCACGACCGTGAACATCCTGACCACCCTGATCCGCGCCGACGGCGGGTCGGTGCGGGTCGCCGGGCACGACGTGGCCACCGAGGCCAAGGCGGTCCGCGCGGCGATCGGCGTGACCGGGCAGTTCGCGGCGGTGGACGAACTGCTCACCGGGCGGGAGAACCTGCAACTGATGGTCGACCTCGGCCCGCGCGACCGGGTGCCCGGCAAGCGGGTCGTCGCCGAGCTGCTGGAACGGTTCGACCTGGTCGAGGCCGCCGACAAGCTCGTGTCGACGTACTCCGGGGGCATGCGCCGCAAGCTGGACCTGGCGATGACGCTGGTCGGCGAGCCGCGGATCATCTTCCTGGACGAGCCGACGACCGGGCTGGACCCGCGCAGCCGGCGCACCATGTGGTCGATCATCAGGGAGCTGGTCGCAGGCGGCGTGACGGTCTTCCTCACCACCCAGTACCTCGACGAGGCCGACCGCCTGGCCGACCGGATCGCGGTGCTCGACCAGGGCCGGCTGGTCGCCCAGGGCACGCCGGAGGAGCTGAAGCGCCGGATCCCCGGCACGCACGTGCGGTTGCGGTTCGGCACCGGCGCCGAACTCGACGCGGCGGCGCTGGTGCTGCCCGAGGCGGAACGCGACGAGGAGGCGCTGGCGCTGCGCGTGCCCACCGACGGCGGAACCGCCTCGTTGCGCGCCCTGCTCGACCGGCTCGACGCGCACGCGATCAGCGCCGACGACCTGTCCGTGCAGACCCCCGACCTCGACGACGTCTTCCTGGCCCTGACGGGCCGTACCCCGGAGGTGGCCGCCAAATGAGCCGCAACCACTCGGTCGTCATGCTGCGCCGCAACCTGACGCACCTGCGCCGCAACCCGACCTCGGTGTTCAACGCCGTGCTGATGCCGATCATCGTGATGCTGATGTTCGTGTACATGCTCGGCGACGCGTTCTCCGTCGGCGTCGACTACGTCGACTACGCGACGCCGGGCCTGATGCTGCTGGCGGTCTGCTACGGCCTCGGCGGCACCGCGACGTCGGTGAACTCGGACATGACCAGGGGCATCATCAACCGGTTCAAGGTCATGCACGTCTCCCGGGGCGCGGTGCTGACCGGCCACGTCGTCGCCACCGTGCTGACGAACGTCCTCGCGGTAGCGGCCCTGGTCGGCGTGGCGTTCCTGCTCGGCTTCCGCCCGGCCGCCGAGCCCCTGCACTGGCTCGGCGTGGCCGGCGTGGTGGTGCTGCTCAGCGTCGCGGTCAGCTGGTTCACCGTCGCGCTGGGCCTGTTCGCCAAGTCGCCGGAGTCGGCGGGCATGGCCTCCGTGCCGCTGGTCCTGCTGCCGTTCTTCAGCAGCGCGATCGTGCCCGCCGACAAGATGGGGCCGGGACTGCGGCAGTTCGCCGAGTACCAGCCGTTCACGCCGATCATCGAGACCCTGCGCGGCCTCCTCGAGGGCGCGCCGTCGGCCGGCGACCTGATCCCCGCGCTCGCCTGGTGCGCCGGCATCGCGGTGGTCGGCTACCTGTGGGCGCGGTCCACGTTCACGAAGCGAGCGTGACCTCGACCAGCCGCTCCCAGCCGGTCTCCCGGCCCTGTGCGACCGCCTCGGCGAACCCCGCGTCGCCGAGGCGGTCGCGCGCTGCCGCCTCGATCCGGGGCACGTCGGGGTGGGCGCGGTCGGGCAGCCCGCGTACCGCGGTGGCGGCGCCGAGCAGCCGCGCCGCCTGGTCCGGCCGGTCGAGCCGCACCGCCAGGTCCGCGACGCCGACGAGCACCTGGGCGGTCAGGGGCGCGTAGCCACCCTCGCGCGCCGCCCGGCACGCCGCCGCCCGATGGGTACGGGACTGCTCGACGTCGTCGGTCAGGTAGCCCAGCAGATCCTCGATGCCGGCCCGGACGCCCGCCAGGTTCGCCTCGTCGCCGAGCAGCGCCGACACCGACCGCAGTTGTGCGTACGCCTCGTCCGCGTCGCCGTCGTGGCGGGCCAGGTACGCCTTCGTCAGCGCCAGCTCGGCCAGCGCGCCCGGCCAGGCGACCCCTGCGGCGAGCCGCTGCGCCTCGGCCACTGCGGCGGCGCTCGCCGCCTCGTCGCCGTCCAGCCGGTACAGCCACGCCAGCCGCGCCCGTATCCGGATCACGTCCTCGACGGCGCCGACCTCGGTCACCGCCGCGACGGCCTGCTCGTAGTAGTCGCAGGCGGCGGCGACGTCACCGCGTACGGCGGTCAGCTCGGCCAGCTCGCTGAGCGCGAACGAGATCCCGAAGCGTTCCCCGATCGCCCGGAACTCGGCGAGCGCCTGCCGCAGGCACGCCTCCGCCTGCGGCGCCTCGACGCCGAGGATGACCCGCAGCTTGCCCAGATGCAGCCGGGCCAGCGCGCATACCCACGGGTCCTCGTGGTCGAGCAGCGACTCCCAGGCGGGCAGCAGCGCGTCCGGCTCCCGCAGCATCCGCTCCAGCGGCACGACCAGGGCCATCTCCGGGTAGGTGCCGCGGCCCTCCGCGCCCAGCCGGTACGCCTTGTGGATCCACTCCGACGCATGCTGCGCGTCGCCCGGCCCGGAAGTGAGGAAAAGCACCACGAGTCCGTACACCACGGCGCGGATGTCGTCGGGCACGTCGCCCGGCGCCTCGGTGGCCGCGATGATCAGCTCCATGCCCTCGCTGCGGTGGCCGCCGAGCCACCAGTACCAGCCGCCGCCGGCCGCGAGCCGCATCGCCTCGGCCCCCTCACCGGCGGCGAGCGCCCCGCGCATCGCGGCGGTGATGTTGTCGTGCTCGGCTTCGAGCCGGGCGAGCCAGGTGAGCTGGTCGGCGCGCCGCAGCCGCGGCTGCGCCGCCTCGGCCAGCGCGGTGAAGTACGCCAGGTGCGCGCGGCGCGTGGTGTCCTCCTCCTCCGCCTCGGCGAGCCGCTGCGCGGCGTACTCCTTGATCGTGCCGAGCATGCGGTAGCGCGGCGCGACGTCGCCCGCCGCGACCAGCAGCGACTTCTCGGTCAGCGCGGTGAGCAGGTCGAGCACGTCGCCCGGCTCGACGGCGCCGCCGCCGCAGACCCGCTCGGCCGCGTCCAGGCCCGCCCCGCCGGAGAACACCGACAGCCGGCGCAGCACCGCGCGTTCGGCGTCGGTGAGCAGTTCCCAGCTCCAGTCGACCATCGCGCGCAGCGTCCGGTGCCGGGGCAGGGCGGTCCGGCTGCCGCCGGTGAGCAGCCGGAACCGGTCGTCGAGCCGGGTGGCGAGCTGGTCGACGGACATGGTGCGCAGCCGTGCCGCGGCCAGCTCGATCGCCAGCGGCATGCCGTCGAGCGCGCGGCATATCCGCGCCATCGTCGTCGCGGTACGGGCGTCGAACACGAGGTCCCGGCGTACCGCGGCGGCCCGGTCCCGCAGCAGGCGCACGGCGGGCGACGACTCGACCTCGGCGGCAGCGGCGTCCCCGCCCGGCAGGCCCAGCGGCGCGACCGGCCACAACGCCTCCCCGGTGATGCCGAGCGGTTCCCGGCTGGTGGCCAGGATGCGCAGCCGCCGGCACTCGCCGAGCAGCCGGTGCGCCAGCGCCGCCGCCGCCTCGACGACGTGTTCGCAGTTGTCCAGGATCAGCAGCATCGCCCGGTCCCGGATCGCCGCGACGAGCCGATCGGCCGGTTCCGCGCTGCCCGCGTCGCCGAGCAGCGCGTCGCGCAGGCCGAGCCCGGAGATCGTCGCCTGCACGACGTCCCCGTCGGCGCTGATCGCGGCGAACTCGACCAGCCACACCCCGTCCGGCAGGTCGCCGGTCAGCCTGCGCCCGGTCTCGGTGGCCAGCCTGGTCTTGCCGGAGCCACCCGGACCGGTGAGCGTGGTGAGCCGGTGTTCGGCCACCAGCGCGCCGACGGCGGCGAGGTCGGCGTCCCGGCCGACGAAGCTGGTCAGCTCGGCGCGCAGGTTGGTCCGGCGGGTGTCGTCGCGGCGTACCGTCTCGCCGCGCAGCAGCGCGACGTGCAGCGCCGACAGCTCCGGCGACGGATCGGCGCCGAGGGCGTCGGCGAGCGCGTCGGCGGTGCGCTGGTAGACCATCAGCGCCTCGGTGTCCCGGCCGGCCGCGACGAGCGCGCGCATCAGCGACATGGCGAGCCGTTCGCGCACCGGATGGGCGGCCGCCAGGTCGGTCAGCTCGGGGATCAGGTCGGCCTCCCGGCCGAGCCCGATCTCCGCGTCGTACCGGTCCTCGGTGGCGGTCAGGCGCAGCCGTTCCAGCCGGGTGGCCGCCGCGTCCAGCGCCGGGCTGTCGGACAGGCCGATGTCGCGCAGCGCGTCGCCGCGCCACAGGCCCAGCGCCTCGCGCAGCAGCCGTACCCGCTGCGGCCCGTCGCCGTCGCGGGCCCGGCGGACGAGACGCTCGAACCGTACGGCGTCGACGGCGTCGGGCTCGACGGCGAGCCGGTAGCCGTCGGGCAGCCCGTCGACGGCGCCCGCCGGCAGCGCCTTGCGCAGCCGGGAGACGAGGCGTTGCAGCGCGTTGGCGGCGTCGGCGGGCGGCTGCTCGCCCCAGATCCAGTCGACGAGCGTCGCCTTCGGGACCACCCGGCCGGGCTGGAGCGCGAGGGCGGCCAGCAGCCCGCGCAGCCGCGCGCCCGGCACGTCGGCCGGGACACCGGCGTCCGTGGTGACCTGGAACGGCCCGAGCATCCCGATCTGCACCCGCCGATCCTGCCACGCCCGGCGACCCGGCCCGGTCCGCCGCCCCCGCCGGTCAGGTGGCCAGGCGAGATGCCGGCGCTACCTGGTCTCGTACGGGGCAGCTCCGCGACACCGATCCTGATAAATTGCGCGCTCCGCACGGGTTCGACGGGGGAATGCGCATGTCCGACACGGGGGCCGGATCCGATCAGGGAGCGACCGGGAACGAGGAACAGCGGGCCGACACCGCCTGGATGCCGTCGGCCGTTCCCGGCCCGCCACCGCAGCCGGCCACCGGGCCGGTTCACCAGCCGCCCGGCACGGGTTACGGACCACCCACCGCGGGCCCGCCGTACGGACCGGCCACGACGGCCACGCCGTTCGGGTCGGCCCCGCCGTACGGGCCGTACCCGCCGCCCGGCCCGCCGTCGTCGGGCCGCAACCGCGGTCTGGTCGTCGCCGTCGCGGCGCTGAGCGTGCTGCTGCTGGTGGCGTGCTCGGGCCTGATCGGCGGCGCGTTCCTGCTGGGTTCCTCGCCGCGCGAGGCAGCCGAGCCGGAGCCGGCCGCGCCGCCGGTGGCGCCCTGGCGGTCGTCCGGCGCGACGCCCACGCCGGGTGCGACGGCGAGCGTGGAGCCCTCGACGCGCGGGCCGCAGCCCAGCGACTTCCCGGCGGCGCAGATCTCCGACCTGAACGACGTGTGCGACGGGGTCCTCTACTTCCCGCAGTCGCCGAAGCGCACCGGAGCGGCGCCGCACCCGGTGGCGCTGCTCGTCGGCACCGACATGGGCACGGGCCGCCGCCACGACCGGGTCTACTACTACGACGAGGGCCTGTCGAAGCGGGTGGAACGGACCTGGGCGTCGGAGGACCCGAAGGCCGTGCAGATCGTCGCCTGTCTGGATCGCACCGGCACCGGCGCGACGATCCGCAAGTGCCGCTACGACGACCCGAAGCCGGACACGCTGACGCTGCTGAAGGCCACCTACCGCCTGCGGGTGTACGAGGTGGCGACCGGCCGCAGACTGCTGGACAAGACCCTGGGCGGGGACGACCAGCAGTGCCCCTTCGTGGTCCTGTACGGACCGGACAAGAAGATCTACGCCGAGGTCAGCCACCGATCGCTGCTCTCGGCGCTGCGCAATCTCGTCAAGCGGTAGGCGGGCGACGCCGGCCGGGGTCCACCCGGGACGACGCGGGGAAACCGGCCGCACGGCCCCTCGCGCACCGGCCGGGATGTTCGATACCATCGAACATCCCGGCGGAGGTCCCGCCACCTCGACAGGAGGTCCCCGTGCGGCCCATGAACAGTCAGCCGCCGTCGGAGCAGGCCGGCTCCGGTGGCGCCGCGGACGAGAACACGCCCGCGGGCGTCGTCGGCGGGCGGATCCGGCGCTACCGCAAGGAACGCGGGCTGACCCTGCGCGGCCTCGCCTCCCGTTCCGGGCTGTCCATCGGCTTCCTGTCCCAGGTCGAGCGCGGCATCTCCTCCATCGGCCTGACCGCGCTCGGCAGCGTCGCGAAGGCGCTCGACCGGTCGGTGGCCGACTTCTTCGACGCCGGCACGCCCTCGCCGGACAGCACCGTCTCCTCGCTCCCCCGGCACTTCACGCTGACCAGGGCGGAGACGGCCGCTACGCAGTACGTGTCCGGGCAGCAGACCTACCGCATGCTCTCCGACCGGGGGCCGGACCTGGTGCTCGAACCGATGCTGGTGCACATCGCGCCGGGCGGGCGCCGGGAGAACGCGTACGGCCACCGGGGCGAGGAGTTCGCCTATGTCATCTCCGGCGAGCTGCTCTACGAGGTCGAGGGCGTCGAGCACCGGCTGTTCCCGGGCGACAGCGTGCACCTGCGCTCGTCGGTGCCGCATCAGCTCTTCAACGACACCGACGCGGTGACGACTGTGGTCTCGGTGGTCACGCCCCGCCTGTTCTGACCCGCGCGCCGGGCACCACGAATCGCCCTCCGTGTTCACGTAGGTGAACTCGGAGGGCGATTCCACGTCCGGCGTCAGCGACCGAGGCGCGCGTCCACGGCGGTCATCGTGTCCCGCCAGATGACCGAGGCCGGGTCGATCACGGCGAAGTGGTCCCCCGCCTGTTCGAGGTGGCGGATCTCGTCCCCGGCGGCTGCCGCGGCGGCGGCGTAGCGCCGGTTGGCGTCGACGAGGTCGAGGCTGTCCTCGGTCCCCTGCACGAGCAGCGTCGGCACCCCGGCCGGCAGGCGGAGCATCGGGTCGCTCTCGGCGTACCGGCGTGGGGCCGTGGCCGGTGAGCCGCCCAGCGCGGCGGCGATCGCACCGTCGCCGAGGTAGCGCCGCTCGCCCTCGGTGAGGTCGAGCACCCCGGCCAGCGACACCGCGAGCGCGACACGTGGCCCGCCCTTACGCGCGGCCAGGTCCGCCGCGGCGCGCAGCGCGAGCTGCCCGCCGGCCGAGTGTCCCAGCAGGACGATCCGGTCCAGGTCGACCAGCCGGTCGCGGGCCGGTTCCCGCAGTGCGCGCAGGCCCGCCTCCACGTCCTGCGTGGTCGCGTCCCAGCCGTGCCGGTCCGGGCGCCGGTACTCCAGATTCCAGGACGCGTACCCGCGCCGGGCCAGGTCGGCGGCGAGCGCGTCCATCAGGTCCGCGCCCCAGTTGGACCGCCAGAACCCGCCGTGCAGCAGCACCGCGACCGGCGCCGGGCCGGTGTCGAGGGCCGACGGCAGTCGCAGGTCGCCCCACTGGTCCGGGTCCGGGCCGTAGGCGATCCGGGTGGCCGGCGCGCGGAGGCGGCGCACGGCGTGCCGGATCGCCCAGGCCAGGCCCCACAGTCCCCGCCCGGCCAGGTGGATCGCGCCGGGCACCGGCGGCTCGACGGTCAGGTCGTACCAGACCACGCCGGCCGGCTGCGCGCCGATGAGGGCACGGGCCGCCGGTGTGGGGCCGGGCAGCGCCACCACCGGCTGATCAGTCGTGGCGAGCAGCGAGCGCAGCTCGTCGGCCGATCCGGCGGTGACCACCTGACCGGCGACATCCAGTTCGGCGCAGGTGGCGTCGGCCAGCGACGCCAGCAGAGTCGCGTCGGCCACCAGGCCGGGGCCGGCCACCACGGTGAGCCGCACCTGACTCACCTCCGCAGCAGCGGCAGGACGGCCGAGCCGAGCAGGTCCACGCCGCGCTCGTCGGTGAGGCCGTGCGGCGTACCGAACTCGACCCGGCGCACGCCCGCGTCGATGAGCGCCTGAGCCTGCGCGGCGACCTGCTTCGGCGTGCCGGAGAAGGCGAACCGGTCGAGCACGTCGTCCGGGATCAGCCGGCCCGCCGCCTCGTCCTCGCCCGCGTCGACCAGCTCGCCGACGCGCTTGACCAGGTCGTCGGGCATCACGACGGTCGGGTCCAGCTCGGCCACCACCGCCAGGTACATGGCGACCTCGGTGCGGGCCTTGGCGCGGGCCGCCTCGCCGTCGGTGTCGACGACAGTCACCGCACCGAGCACGATGCCGACGTCCGCGACGTCGCGGCCGGCCTTCTCCGCGCCGGTCCGCAGCCGCTCGCGGATCACCGGGACCATGTCCGGGTTGGCGCTGCCGCCCACCTTGATCTCGTCGGCGATCCGCCCGGCCAGCGCCGCGCCCTGCGGGCCCCACGCGCCGAGCAGCAGCGGCGGGTCGGGCCGCTGCACGTCGTAGCGCAGCGCGGTGCCGGGGGCGAGCGTGAAGACCTTCCCGGTGAAGCCGCTGCGGTCGCCGCGCAGCAGGCGGTAGACGACCTGGACGGCCTCCTCGATGGTGGTCAGCGGCCGCGGCTGCGGCAGGCCGACAGCGCCCAGCCAGGTCCCGCGGGCCAGACCCAGGTAGGCACGCCCGTGCGAGGCCAGGTCCAGGGCGGCGATCTGACCGGCGATCTCGTACGGCGCCATCGAGTACGGGTTCAGGCAGGCCGCGCCGAGGCGTACCCGTTCGGTCGCCTGTGCCATCTCCAGCAGCGGGAAGATCGGCGGCTGGTACATCAGGTCACCGAAGACGGTGAGCACGTCGAAGCCGTGCGCCTCGGCGGCGCGGGCCAGCCGGGCGTAGGCGCCGGCCGGCTTGTCGCTCTGCAGGCCGAGCCCGATCTCGACGGTCATGTCAGGTCCGCCGAGTTCATCGTGCGCCGGCAGGTCCGTTCCACCTTCATGACGAGCCGCTCCTCCGGATCGGGGCAGATGAAGTGGGAGTCCTGGGCCAGCCAGTCCCCCGGCGCCAGGTCACGCTGCTTGGCGGCGAGGAAGGGCAGCACCGAGGCGAGCGCGTACACGCAGAAGTGCTTTCCCTCGGGCAGCCGCAGGTGCGCGCTGTTGGTCAGTTCGAAGTGGTCGCCCACGGCCATGCCGCACACCGACCGGCCCTCGATCCGGTCGACTGTGACCTTCAGGTCGTAGATCTCCATGTCGCCGTCGCTGTCGCTCACGGTCCCTCCCCCTCGTCGATCCGTACGATGATCTTGCCGGTGGTCCGGCGTTCGGCCAGTTCGGTGAGCGCCGCGGGCGTCTCGTCCAGCGACACGACGCGGCTGACCGGCGGTCGAACCGCGCCGGAGGCGCACATGTCGAACAGCTCCTGGTAGGCCGCCTCGACGGCCGACGCGCGCTGCCACGGGTACTGCGAGCCCCAGGACAGACCGACGAGCGTCGCGTTCGCCGCCATCAGTCGCAGCGGGTCGACAGGCGGCGGCGCGCCACCGGCCGCGCCCACCGCCACCAGGCGGCCCTCGAACGCCAGGCACTCCCAGGAGCGGGCGAACACGTCGCCGCCCACCGGGTCCACCACGACGTCCACGCCACGTCCGCCGGTGGCCGCGCGCACGGCGGGCACGAAGTCGTCCGCCGTGTAGTCGATCGCCACCTGGGCGCCGTGGTCGCGGCAGATCGCGGTCTTGGCGGGGCCGCCCGCGGTGGCCAGGACCCGCGCGCCGCGGGCGACGGCGAGCTGGATCGCGGCGATGCCCACCCCACCGGCGCCCGCGTGCACAAGCACCGTCTGCCCGGCGGTGAGACCGGCTCGTTCCAGCGCGAACCAGGCGGTCTGGTAGGTGACGGGCAGCGCCGCCGCGGTGACCGCGTCGACAGTGGGCGGTCGCGGCACCACCACCGCGGCATCCACCGTCACGGTGCTGCCGAGCGCGCCGCGCGGCAGCGCCGGGCAGGCGAGCACCTCCTGACCCAGCAGGTGCTCGGCCCCGGCCCCGGCGGCGACGACCCGGCCGGCCGCCTCCACCCCGGGTGTCATCGGCGGGTCCGGCCGCACCGGGTACTCGCCCCGGCAGAGCATGACGTCCAGGAAGTTCAGCCCCACCGTACGGACGGCCAGCCGTACCTCACCGGGGCCGGGCGGCGGGTCTTCGGGCAGCTCGGCGACCGACAGCACGTCCGCCGGCTCGCCGGTCCGCCCGGCGACCAGCCGCCGGATCACGCCGCGCCCACCGGTTCCCGGACCAGCTCGGCGTGGTGGTGCACGATCACCCAGCGGCCGTCGATCCGGCGCACCACGTCGGTGACCCGGGTGATCTCCGGCTCGTCGTCCGGGCCGAGCTGCGCGACCAGCTCGTACCGGGCCACGCCGAAGTCGTCCCACACGTCGATGCGCTTGTCCCGCGCGGCGAGCACCGCCAGCCGGGGCCGCCGCCCCGCGGCGTCCCGCCGGGCGCGGTACTCGTCCAGCTCGGCCCGGGTCCGCAGCGGCCCGGGCAGGTGCGTCTCCCAGGTGGTCACGTCCGGGTCCAGGTGCGTGTCGAACCGCTGCTGGTCCCCGGCGAGGAACGCGTCGTACATGTCGTCGATGCCGGCGGCGATCGCCGCGGCGCCTGAGTCCGCGAACGTCATCGCGTCTCCTCCTGGTTCCGGTCGTCGCGGGCGATCTGCCCGCCCTTCATCACCCACCGCACGTCCCGGAACGCCGAGGTGTCGGCCAGCGGGTCGGCGTCGGTCGCGATCAGGTCGGCGAGCTTGCCGGCCTCGACGGTGCCGAGGTCGGACTCCGCGCCGAGCCACCGGATCGGGCCGAGCGTGCCGGCGTGGATGGCCCGCGCGGTGCCGATCCGCTCGGACATGTACTCCAGCTCCCGGATCGAGGCGGTGGTGCCCTCGAACTCCCAGAACGGGGGCATGTCGCTGCCGAGCAGCACCTCCACCCCGGCGGCGATCGCCATGTCGAAGCTCTCCAGGTGCCGGGGGCCGGCGCCGAGCGACCGGCACTGCATCCACTCCGGCACGCCCAGCTCGTCGAAGAACTCCTTGCACCGGGTCACCAGCAGCGTCGGCACGAGCGCGGTGCCGCGCTCGGCCATCCGCGCCGCGACCTGCGGAGTGAGCTGGTAGCCGTGCTCCACGCAGTCCAGTCCCAGCTCCACGGCCGCGCCGATCACGTCGGCCGGTCCGGCGTGCGCTGTCACCTTGCGGCCCCACGCGTGCGCGGTCTCGATCACCGCGCTCATCTCGTCGGCGAACAACTGGGGCGTGTGGATGCTCTCGTGCTCACCGGCGATGCCGCCCGAGATCATCACCTTGATCAGGTCCGCGCCCGCCTTGATCTGGCTGCGGACGCCGTGGCGGAAGCCCACCGGGCCGTCGCACTCGAGCGTGTCGTTGCTCTCGTGGCCGTGCCCGCCGGTGCACACCAGCGCCCGGCCGGCGGTGTAGATGCGCGGACCCGGCACGCGCCCGGCGTTGATCGCCCGCCGCAACGCGAAGTCGGCGTGGTCCTTCTCCGCCACGCAGCGCACTGTGGTCACGCCGGAGTGCAGCGTGCGCCGCGCCCCGTCGGCCATGTAGTGGGCGAGGTCGTACGCGCCCATCCCCTTGACGCCCTCGCCGGCGGAGCCGGGCAGCGACAGCGAGAAGTGGGTGTGCATGTTTACCAGACCGGGCGTCAGGTACGCGCCGTCGAGGTCCACCTCGGTCAGCCGGCCGGCGGCCCGCGCCTGCTCGGCCACCTCGGCGTACGGCCCGACGGCGGCGATCCGGTCACCCCGGACCCACACCCCGGCGCCGGTCACGGGCGTCATACCGTCCACCACGCGGGCGTCGAGCACTGTGCAGTTGCCGAGCAGCACGCTCGGCTGCTCGGGCGAATAGGCGGCACTCACGCGATCACTCCATAAACGTCTCGGGCGGCCCGCGCGGAGACGTAGCCCTCGGCCACGTCCCGTCGCACCGCCTCCGGATCCCGACTCCTCGGGTCACCGTGCCCGCCGCCACCGGCGGTCAGCAACGTCACCCGATCCCCCACCGCCACCGCGGTACGCCGTGTGCTCACCCGGTGCTCCCGGTCCGTGCCCGGGAAGACGACCACCTGGTTCGGCTCCGGCTGCTCGCCGCCGGCCAGCGCCCACGGCGCGCTCTTCGTCTTCTTGATCACCGTCAGGAACTCGCCCGGCGTCACGAACCGGATGTCCCGCCGCAGGCCGCAGCCGCCCCGGAACCGGCCGGCGCCACCGGAGTCGGTGCGGATCTCCAGGCGCTCGAAGAACATCCCGGTCCTCGACTCCAGCACCTCCACGGGCGTGTTGCGCGCCTGGGTCTGGCACAGGTGGTTCGCCGGTCCGATGCCGTCGTGCCGGGGTGTGCCGCCCCAGCCGACCGGGTCGTTGTTGCTGACCGCGAACATGTCGCCGGTGTCCGGGTGCCGGCCGACCATCATGAACCCGGGCACGTCGCCGCCGGACGACGCGGCCAGCCGGTCCGGCATGCCCTGCGCCAGCGCCTTGAGGATCAACTCCAGCGCGACGGTGCCGGTCCACTGGGTGAACGTGGCGGCCGGGTACTGCGCGTGGAACAGCGTGCCGGGCTCGGCGCGTACCCGCAGCGGCGCGAAGTGCCCGGCGTTGGTCTGCTCATGCGGCGTGGTGACGCCCTTGAACGCGACCCGGCAGGTGGCGATCGTGGCGCCCAGCGGCAGGTTCACCGGCCCGGGCACCGCCGGGGACGACCCGGCGAAGTCCACTGTGAACGCGCCGTCGGCGACGGTGACGGTGACCCGCATCCGGATCGGGTCGTCGGTGACGCCGTCGTCGTCGAGCCAGTCCTCGGCGGTCCAGGTGCCCTGCGGCAACGCGGCGACCGCCTCCCCGGCGCGCTGCGCGGCGGCGTCGATCACCCGGTCGACCACCGCGTCGACCACTGCGGGGCCGTAGTGGCGGTACAGCTCGGTCACCCGCCGCTCGCCGGTCCGCAGCGCGGCGATCTGCGCGTTGAGGTCGCCGAGCACGAGTTCCGGCATCCGCGAGTTGAACCGGATCAGCTCGTGGATCTCCGGCACCGGCTCGCCCCTGGCGTACACCTTCGTGCCGGGGAAGATGATCCCCTCCTGGTGCATGTCCGTGGAGTCGAGCACGTAACCGGGATCCTTGGCGCCCAGGTCCATCCAGTGCGCCCGGATGCACAGGAAACCGATCAGCTCCTCGCTGTCCGGCAGCACGACCGGCGCGAACATCGTCGCGTCGTACGTGTGCGCCGCGTTCCAGTACGGGTAGTTGAGCAGCACCACGTCGCCGCGGTGCAGATTCTCCACGCCGACGTACTCGACGCCCTTGCGCAGCGAGTAGTCGTTGGCGCCGAGGAAACGGGACAACCCCGTGGACTCCGCGACCAGCCGCAACCGCCGGTCGTAGACGGAGATGCCGAAGTCGTACACCTCGTAGATCACCGGGTTGAACGCGGTGCGCACCAGCGCGGCCCGCATCTCCTCGGCGGCCGAGACGAGATGGCTACGGACGACCTCGACGGTTGCCCCGTCGACCGTCGGCTCACCCATCGACGTCCACTCCGTAGACGTCCCGGGCCGCCTCCCGGGAGACGTACCCCTCGGCCACGTCCCGCCGCACCGCCTCGGGGTCGCGGCCGCGCGGGTCGCCGTGCCCGCCGCCACCGGCGGTCAGCAGGGTGACCCGGTCGCCCGCCGCCACCACGGTGCGCTTGGTGCTCACCCGGTGCTCGCGGTCGGTGCCCGGGAACACGACGATCTGGTTCGGCTCCGGCTGCTCGCCGCCGTCGAGCGCCCACGGTGCGCTCTTTGTCTTCTTGATGACGGTGAGGAACTCGCCCGGGGTCAGGAAGCGGATGTCGCGCCGCAGGCCGCAGCCGCCCCGGAACCGGCCCGCGCCGCCGGAGTCCGCGCGGATCTCCCAGCGCTCGAAGAACATCCCGGTCTTGGCCTCCATGACCTCGATCGGGGTGCCCCGGCCGGTGCTGCCGGAGACGTGCGTGGCCGCGTCCATGCCGTCGTGCTGCGCGGTGCCACCCCAGCCCACCAGGTCGTTGTTGCTGACCGCGAACATCTTGCCGGTGTCCGGGTGCAGGCCGACCATCATGAACCCGGGCACGTCGCCGCCGGAGGACGCGGGCAGCCGGTCCGGCATGCCCTGCGCCAGCGCCTTGAGGATCAGCTCCACCGCGACGATGCCGGTCCAGAGCGTGAACGTGGGCTGCGGGTAGACGGCATGGAACAGGCTGCCCGGCTCGGCCCGCACCTCCAGCGGCGCCACGGTGCCGGCGTTCGACGGCTCGTCCCGCGACGTCAGCGACTTCAGCACGACCTTGCAGATCGCCTCGGTCGCCCCGAACGGCATGTTGATCGGGCCACGGGTGGCCGGGGCCGAGCCGGCGAAGTCGACGATGAAGCGCCCGTCGTCGATCGTCACCGTGACGCGCATCTTCACCGGGTCGTCGGTGATGCCGTCGTCGTCCACCCAGTCCTCGGCGGTCCAGGTGCCCTGCGGCAGCGTGGCCAGCGCCGCCCGGGCGCGGGCCTCACCGTCGGCGATGATCCGGTCGATCGCCTGGTCGACGGTGGCCCGGCCGAACTTCTCGATGATCTCCAGCATCCGGCGCTCGCCGGTACGCAGCGCGGCGATCTGCGCGTGCAGGTCACCGAGCACCGCGTCGGGCATCCGCGAGTTGAAGCGGATCAGCTCGTGGATCTCGCGCACCGGCACGCCCCGGGACACGACCTTGGTGCCCGGGAAGATGAGCCCCTCCTGGTGCATGTCGGTCGAGTCGAGCACGTAGCCCGGGTCCTTGGCGCCCAGGTCCATCCAGTGCGCGCGGACGCAGAGGAAGCCGACCAGCTCGCCGTCCGCGTCCGGGTCCGCCTCGTCCGGCCGGAACACCGGCGCGAACAGCGTCGCGTCGTACGCGTGCGCCGCGTTCCAGTACGGGTAGTTGAGCAGCACCACGTCGCCGCGGTGCAGGTTCTCCCGGCCCACGTACTCCACGCCCTTGCGCAGCGAGAAGTCGTTCGCGCCGAGGAAGAACGTCAGCCCGGTGGCCTCGGCGACCAGCCGCAGGTCGGCGTCGTACATCGACAGGCCGAAGTCGTGCACCTCGTAGATGACCGGGTTGAACGAGGTACGGATGAGGGTGGCCCGCATCTCCTCCGCGGCGGACAGCAGATAGCTGCGGACGACCTCGACCTGGGCTCCGTCCAGCGTGCTCATGCGGCTTCCTCCAGGGTGACGAGCAGGTATCCGTGGTCGTCGACGGTGACCCGCTGACCGCTGGGCACCACTGTGGTCGAGGTGCCCTCGTCGACCAGCGCCGGTCCGTCGAAGGTGTCGCCCGGCTCCAGGCGGGCCCGGTCGTAGACCGCGAACGGCACCACCGCGTGCTGCCCGAAGTCGTACGCGTCGCGGTGCGCCAGCAGCGCCTGCGACGGGTCGCCGTCGCCGCGCGGCAGGGTCTCCAGCGCCGGCCGGTCGGTGCGCCCGATGCCGCGCACCCGCAGGTTGAGGATCTGGAGCGGGTTGCCCATGGTGTGGCCGTACCGGGTGCGGTGCGTCTCGTCGAACGCGGCGCGGACGGCGTCGCGGTCCAGCTCACGCCCGACGGTGACCATCAGGCTGTGCTCCTGGCCCAGGTAGCGCAGCTCGAACTGCCGCTCCAGCACCGCCTCACCGGCCGGCACGCCCTGCGCCACCAGCGACGCGACCGCTTCGGCCTCGACGGCCTTGAACAGCTGCTCCAGCTCCGACAGGTCGGCGTCGTCGAGCGTGGCCATCACGGTACGGCTGAAGTCGTTGACGATGTCGGCCGAGAGCATGCCCCAGGCGGAGAAGCCGGACGGCGCGAACGGCACGACCACCTCGCCGATGCCCATCTCCCGGGCCAGCAGCGGCGCCAGCAGCGGGCCGGCCCCGCCGAACGCGAGCAGCGCGAACTGCCGGGGGTCGTGCCCCCGCTCGACGGTGATCTGCCGGACCGCGCCGACGGTGCGGGCCAGCAGCACGTCGAACACGCCCGCCGCCGCGTTCTCCACGCTCAGGCCGAGCGGATCGGCCAGCTGCTCCTGGATCGCGGCGCGCGCCTCGGCGTCGCGCAGGCCCATGGTGCCGGCGAGGAACCGGTCCGGGTCCATGTAGCCGAGCACCACCGCCGCGTCGGTCACAGTCGGCCTGGCGCCGCCCCGGCCGTAGCAGACCGGGCCGGGGTCGGCGCCGGCGCTCTGCGGACCGACCTTGAGCAGGCCGTGGTCCAGCCAGGCGATCGAGCCGCCGCCGGCGCCGATGGTACGGATGTCGTACGTCGGGATGAGCAGCGGGAAGTGCTCCAGCTGGGCCTCGTACGCGGCGACCGGGTTGCCGCGCTCGATCACGCAGGCGTCCAGCGAGGTGCCGCCGATGTCGAACGTGAGCACGTTGTCCCGGCCCAGCTCGGAGGCGACGTAGGCGGCGCCGACGATGCCGCCGGCCGGGCCGGACAGCACGGTGTGCGTGGGGGCGGTCTTGGCGACCGCGCTGGTCATCGAGCCGCCACCGGAGCGCATGATCAGGAAGCGCCCGGCGAAGCCGCGCTCGGCCAGGCCGGACTCCAGCTCGTCCACGTACCGCTCGAAGATCGGCCGGATGTACGCCTCCAGCACCGTGGTGCTGGTGCGCTCGTACTCCCGGTACTCGCGCACGATGTCTGTCGACAGCGACAGGCTGACCTCGGGGAACTCCTCGTGGATGAGGCGCGCGGCCTCCCGCTCGTGGCTCGGGTCGAGGAACGAGTGCAGGAAGCAGATGGCGATCGAGGTGACCTGCTGGTCCACCACGAGCGTGCGGGCGGCCTCCCGGACGCTGTCCGGGTCCAGCGGCTCCACCACGCGTCCCCGGTAGTCGAGGCGGCCCCGCACACCGGCGGTGAAGCGGCGCTGCACCAGGCTCTCCGGCCGCTGGTACTGGAAGTCGTACATGTGGTCGGACGGCACGTTGCCGCGGCCGATCAGGAAGATGTCCCGGAAGCCCTCGTTGGTGATGATGCCGGTACGGCCACCACGACGCTCCAGCACCGCGTTGAGGCCGAGGGTGGTGCCGTGGATGAACAGCTCCACCTCGGACAGGTCGGTGCCGAGCGCGGTGATCGCGTTGAGGACACCGTCCGCGGGCCGGGCCGGGGTCGTCGCCGCCTTGCGGAAGCGGACCCGGTTGGTGCGCGTGTCCAGTTCCATGGCGTCCACGAAGGTCCCGCCGATGTCGACGGCGAGCCGGATGGGGCGACGGGTCATGGCGTGACAGCCTGCCTTCCGATGAGGGCGGGAAGCTCGGGAACGCGCCAGCAGGCGGCCCGGCTCTCGCCGTACGACTGAAGCTCCTGCTGCTCCGATCGGCACCGGTCGGTGACGAACGGGCACCGGGCGGCCAGCGGGCACCCGGTCGCGGCGTCGGCTTCCTCCAGGTCCTTGACCAGCTCGACGGCCTCGCCGTCGGACCCGGTCGTCCCGCCGAGGCGGGGGGCGCTGCCCAGCAGCGCGCGGGTGTAGGGATGCCGGGGCGTGTCGAAGACGACGTCCACCGGTCCTTCCTCGACGACCCGGCCGAGGTAGAGCACCACGACGCGGTCGGCGAACCCGCGCACCGTGGCCAGGTCGTGGGAGATGAACACCGAGGCGCGGTCCGCGTCGGCGGCCACGTCGGCGATCACGTCGAGGATCTGCGCCTGGACGGTGACGTCCAGCGCCGACGTCGGCTCGTCGAAGACGATCAGGTCCGGCTCGCCGACCAGCGCGCGGGCGATGCCGATGCGTTGCGCCTGGCCGCCGGACAGCTCGTGCGGGTAGCGCTGGAGGATCGACCGGTCCAGCTCCATCCGGTCCAGCACGGCGGTGACGCGCGCCTCCCGCTGCGCCGGGGACAGGCCCGCGGCGCGCAGCGGCTCGGCGATGGAGTCGCCGACGGGACGGCGTGGGCTGAGCGAGCCGATCGGGTCCTGGAACACGAGCTGCGCCCGGGTCCGGGCCCGGCGCAGCGCCCGGCCGCGCGGGCGGGGGCGGCCCGGCTGCTTGACCAGCGTCTGCCCGGCGACCGTGACGGTGCCGGACGTGGGCGCGACCAGGCCCATCACGAGCTTCGCGAGGGTGCTCTTGCCGCAGCCGCTCTCGCCCACCACGCCGAGCGTCTCGCCCGGCCCGAGCCGGAGCGTGACGCCGCGCAGCGCGTGGTGCCCGCCGGATCCGAACCGGCTGCGATAGACGACGTGCGCATCCTCGATCTCCAGCACCGCCGGCTTCGGGTCGGTGCCGGCCGCGACCACGCCGGACGCGGCCGGCGTGTGCGCCGCCCGCGGCACGTCGGCGTCCAGCGGCCGGGTCTGCGGGTGGAAGCAGGCGAGTGACCACTCGCCGCCGCCGGGCACCGGCACGGTGGCCGGGCGCCGGGACGAGCAGGTGCCGTCGGCGTGCGCGCACCGGGCGACGAACGGGCAGTTGTGCGGCGCCTGCGTCAGCAGCGGCATGGCGCCGGGGGTGGCGACGACCGGCCGGCCGCCGACGTCCGGCACCGAACGCAGCAGCGCCCGGGTGTACGGGTGGGCGGGCTCCCGCAGCACCTGCGCGGCCGGTCCGCTCTCCACCACGGTGCCGGCGTAGAGCACCACCACCCGGTCGCAGACCTCCGCGATGGACGCCAGGTCGTGCGAGATCAGCAGGACGCCCCGGCCGTCGGTGTCGGCGGCGTGCCGGAACTGGCGCAGGATCTCCCGGGTCAGCGTCACGTCGAGGCCGGTGGTCGGCTCGTCGGCGATCAGCAGCTCCGGCGCGCAGCCGGTGGCCAGCGAGATCATCACGCGCTGGGCCATGCCGCCGGACAGCTCGTGGGCGTACGCGTCGAGCCGCCGCTGCGGGCTGCGGATGCCGACCGCCTCGAACAGCTCGCGCGCCGCCTCGCGGGCCCGCTCGCCGGACATCTCCTGGTGGGTGGCGAGCCGGTCGACGAGCTGCTTGCCGATGGTGCGGGTGGGACTGAGCGCGCCGCGCGGGTTCTGGAAGCAGATCGCCACCCCCCGGCCGCGGTGGGCGGCGAGCGCGGTGTCGTCCATGCGCAGCACGTCCGAGTCGCCGAAGCGCACCCGCCCGGTGGCGTGCGAGCCGCCGGGCAGCAGCCCGACGATGGCGCGGGCCACCATGCTCTTGCCGCCGCCGCTCTCGCCGACCAGGCCGACGACCTCGCCGGGCCGGACGGCGAAGCTGACGCCGCTGAGCGCTGCGACCTGCCGGCCGGGCCGGCGGATCGTCACGGAGAGGTTCTCGATCGACAGCATGGTCACCGCCGCTTCGCGTTGGCGCGGTCCTGCAGGCCTTCGCCGAGCAGGCTGAACCCCAGGACGCAGACGAACAGGGCCAGGCCGGGCGGGACCGAGGTCCACCACCGGCCGCCGACCACGTCCGCGGCACCCAGGCTGATCATGGCGCCCCACTCCGCCTCGGGGATGCTCACGCCCAGGCCGAGGAAGGAGAGCCCGGCCAGGGTGAGCATGGCCCAGCCGCAGTTCAGCGGCGCGATCACCCGGACCGGCGTGAGGCTGTTGGGCAGCAGGTGCCGCCAGAGCACGCCGACCGGCGACGCCCCGGAGGTGATCGCGGCGTCCACGAACGGCAGTTCCCGCAGCGACCGCACCTCGGCGCGGACCAGCCGGGCGTACGCCGGCGCGTTCACCGCCGCGATCGTGATGATCAGGTTGATGGTGCCGTTGCCGAGCAGCGCGGCCACCGCGAGCGCCAGGATGAACGTGGGGAACGACTGGAAGATGTCGACCACCCGCATCAGCACGTCGTCGAGCCAGCCGCCGAAGTAGCCGGCGACCAGGCCCAGCAGCGTGCCGACGACCACCGCGAGCGCCACGGCGGCCAGCGCGATGCCCAGGTCGAGCCGGGCGGCGTGGAGCACCCGGCTCCAGATGTCCATGCCGTTGCCGTCGGTGCCGAGCAGGTGGCTGCCGCCCGGCGCGACGAGCGTGTTCGCCGCGTCGATCTCGGTCTCGCCCCACTGGCTCAGCAGCGGCGCGAACACCGCCAGCAGCGCGACCACCGACAGGATGCTCGCCCCGGCGATGATCATGCGGCGGGCGAAACGGCTGTCCCGGTCGCCGCCGGGCACGACCACCGGCGCGGCGGCGGGACCGTCGGGGACGGTTCGCAGCTCGGCCATCAGAGCCTCACTCTCGGGTCGAGGATCGCGTGGACCACGTCGGCGATGAGGAAGACCAGCACGTAGCACAGCGCGATGACCAGCACCGACGCCTGCACGACCGGGTAGTCCCGGTAGAGCAGGCCGCGCAGGGCCCACTGGCCGAAGCCCTGCCACGAGTACACGTACTCAACGAGCACGGTGGAGCCGATCGCCGTGCCGAAGACCAGCGCGGCCAGCGACGGCAGCCGGACCAGCGTCGCCCGCAGCAGGTAGCCGTAGTGCAGCGTGCGGTCGCGCAGCCCGTGCGCCTTCGCCGCGGCGTACGACTCCGAGTGCAGCACCTCGAGCGCGGAGGCCCGGACGCTGCGCAGCAGCGGGGCGACCACGCCGACCACGAGGGTCAGCACCGGCAGCACCAGGTACGCCGCGGCCGAGGCGATCGCCGGCCCGTTGGCGGTGAGGACGGCGTCGACGAGGTCGGCGCCGGTGAGCGGGGTCAGGCCGGTGTCCGGGTCGACGCGGCCGTTCGGCGCCGGGAACCAACCGAGGATGCTGTAGCCGACGAGCACCAGCACCAGGCCGAGCCAGAACTCCGGTACGGAGTTGCCGACCAGCGCGAAGATCCGGACGCTGTGGTCGCCGGCCCGGTTGGCCCGCTTGGCCGACCAGATGCCCAGCACGGTCGCCACCACGAGCGCGATGCTCACCGAGATGACGACGAGTTCCAGGGTCGGACCCACCCGCAGCGCCATCTCCGAGCCCACGGAGCTGCCGCTCTGGATCGACGTCCCGAAGTCACCGGTGAGCAGCCCGCCGAGGTAGTCGAGGAACTGCTGCCACAGGGACTGGTCCAGCCCGAAGCGGGCCCGTGCGGCGGCGGCGTCCTCCTCGGTGGCGTTCTGCCCGAGGATGCTGCGGACCGGATCGCCCGGCAGTACCCGGACCAGGAGGAAGGCCAGGACGACCACTCCGAGCAGAACGGGGATCAGCTGGAGCAGTCGCCTGACGACGAAGCGGAAGATACGCATGGGTGGGTGGTGTCCCTAGGCCGATGCGCTCAGGTAGCGCAGGCGGGCGAGGCCGTCCATCGGCTGCACCCAGCCGGCGACGGACTCCCGGACGGGCAGATTGAAGTTGGGCTGGCAGATGACCACCCACGGCACGTCGGCGGCGAGGATCTCCTGGACCCGCTTCCACAGCGCGTTGCGGGCGGCCGTGTCGACAGTGGTGTGCGACTTCTCGTAGATCTGCTCGATCTCCGGGTTGCTGTAGTTCGAGTAGTTGAGGTTGGCGCCCTTGACGAAGCTGGTCGCCAGCATGTACTCGACGTCGTCCACCCAGAGCTGCCCGGAGGTGATCTGGAGCGGGATGTTCTTCTTGGTCCGCCGCTCGCCGAGCGTGGCCGGGTCCAGCGGGGTCAGCTTGAGCCGGATGCCGGCCTTGGCCGCCTCGCTCTGCACCTGGACGGCGATCTTCTGCTGCTCCTCGTTGTCGGCCTCGAAGACCAGCTCGGAGTCGAGCGATGCCCGGCCGGCGGCGGCCATGGCGGCCTTGGCCTTGTCCAGGTCGTAGGTGAACGGGTAGCCGCTCTCGTCGTAGCCGGGCATGTCCAGCGGGACCGGGCTCTTGGCCGCGCGGGCGTCGCCGCCGTACACGTTGTTGATGATCTGCTCGTAGGGCACCGCGTACGCGAGCGCCTTCCGGACGTTCACGTCGTTGAACGGCGCCGCGGTGACCGACATCTGGATGGCGACCTGGCGGTTGCTGGCCGCCGAGATGACCTTGATGCCCGGGGCCTTCTTCAGGTCCTGGATGTCGCGCTGGCTGATGCCCAGGGCGATGTCGATGTCACCGGCCTGGAGCTGGAGGCGTTGGTTGGACGCGGCCGGCACCACGGAGATCCGGATGGTCGGCGTCCTGGCCGGGTCCGGGCCCGGGTAGCCGGTGTTCGCGCTGAGTTCGATCTCCTGGCCCTGGGTGGCCTTGGCGACGTTGAAGTAGCCGCCGGTCGGCGGGTTCTTCGCGAACCACTCCTTGGCCCAGGGGTCGCTGGCGCTGGCGCGCTTCTTGGCCTCGACGGAGTCGAAGACGTACAGCGAGATCGCCTGGATCTGCCGGGTCAGAGCGCTCGGGAACGCCTGGTGGAACTCGACCGTGTAGTCGTCGACGACCTTGACCTGGTCGGCGCTGGTGAGGCCGATGGTGCGGTAGACGCCGGCGACGTTGGCCTGGGCGGCGAACGCGCGGTCCTTCGACCACTTCACGTCGGCGGCCTTCATCTCGTTGCCGCTGGCGAACTTCACGCCGCGGCGCAGCTTGAGCGTCCACACCTTCTGCTCGGAGTCCGGCTCGAACGACTCGGCGAACGTCGGGGTGATGTTCTGGGTGTCGAGGATCTGGCTGCCACCGGCGTTTGTGACCCCGTAGTCGATCAGGTACGGGAAGACGTTCTTGTAGAGCATCAACGCGGTCAGGTCGAAGCCGACGAAGTCCTGGTCCCAGCTCGACAGGTAGCTGGAGACGGCGATGCGCAGCGTCTTGGCGGAGGCGCCGCCGGACTTGCCGTCGGTCGACTTGTTGCCGCTGTCCGCGGCGCAGGCACCGGTGGCGAACAGGAGCGCGACGCTGCCACCCAACTGCAGGACGCCGCGGCGGGAGAGCGCGGGCGAGGAGGCGCCCGGACGGGGTGAACGAGCCATGAGAAGCCCTCCTAGAAGCACGAGGCGAATGGCCCGAGCTGCGGACCTACCTGGTGTTCTACCGGATTAGGCACGAGTGAACAATAGGGTGAACGGTGTTCACCGAACACGGCCGCGCCGTGACATCAGGGTGCTCCCGAAGTGCGGGACGACCCCGCTGAAAGCGTTCACGCAAGTTCACCGAACCGTTACGCACGGGAGATCGAACCGGGCTGGAAGAAGCCCGATGACCCGGGAGGGACACCCGGGTCGCTCCACCGCGTACCGGCGGCTCGGGCTCGCCGAGGCCGACCTCGCCCGCGCGCTCCTGTGAGCGCTCACCCGGCGGTCCGCCCGACATTCCCCCGGACCCGGCCGGTTGAACATGTTATCGATAACCTGCTATGTTCCGGCACGGGAGCGAAGGGCACGCTCCCCGTCACCCCCGCAACCGGCAAAGCGACCCGAGGCACCGTCCTCGCCGCCGCGCCGGTCGGTGACCAGTCCGGGCCGCTCCGCCGATGCACGCCGACGCAGGCGGCCAACGGACGACTTCGGCCCCGGCCGCACGCGCGGCTCCGCGCCCTCTTCGCAGGCGACGTCGGCATCGACGGACGGTTCGGCCTGCACCACCACCCAGGGCAAGGAGTCCAGCAATGGCGAAACGAACATCCCTCCTCTCCTCCATCGCCGCCGCGGCAGTGCTCCTCGCGGCGGCGGCCGGCGGCGCGCTCAGCGCCGGCTTCGGCGAGACGGCGCAGGCGTCGACAAACGGCACGCTCGCCGCGACCGCCGGCTGCGGCAAGGCCCCGACGCTGTCCAGCGGTACGCGCACCATCTCCAGCGGCGGCCAGAACCGCAGCTACATCCTGCGCATCCCGGACGGGTACGACCGCAACCGCCCGTACCGGCTGATCTTCGGGTTCCACTGGCTGAACGGCTCGGCGAACAACGTCGCCTCGGCCGGCTACTACGGCCTGCTGCCGCTGTCGAACAACAGCACGATCTTCGTCGCGCCGCAGGGCATCGACAACGGCTGGGCCAACACCAACGGCCGGGACCTGACGCTGTTCGACGACATCTCCCGGCAGATCGAGAACGACCTCTGCGTCGACACCAGCCAGCGGTTCGCGCTCGGCTGGAGCTACGGCGGCGCGATGAGCTACGCGGTGGCCTGCGCCCGGCCCAACGTCGTCCGCGCGGTCACCGTGATCTCCGGCGCCAACCTCAGCGGCTGCAACGGCGGCACCCAGCCGGTCGCCTACTTCGGCATCCACGGCATCTACGACAGCGTCCTGAACATCTCCATGGGCCGGTCGCTGCGCGACACGTTCGTCCGCAACAACGGCTGCACCGCGCAGAGCCCGCGCGAGCCGAGCCGGGGCAGCCTCACCCACATCACCACCACGTACTCCGGCTGCCGCGAGGGCTACCCGGTGCAGTGGGCCGCGTTCGACGGCGACCACACCCCCAGCCCGGTCGACGGGTCGTCCAGCCCGAACGACTCCCGGACCTGGACGTCGGGGGAGATCTGGCGGTTCTTCAGCCAGTTCGCGTCCACCACGCCGCCGACCACGGCGCCGCCGACCACCGTGCCGCCGACCACGCCGCCGGTCACCACCGCACCGCCCACGACCCCGCCGGTCACGACGCCGCCGCCGGGTGAGCCGGGCGCGTGCACCGCGACCTACCGGACCGTGAACACCTGGCCGGGCGGCTACCAGGCCGAGGTCACGGTGGCGAACAACGGCGCCACCACGCTCAACGGCTGGACCGTACGCCTGACCCTGGCCTCCGGCCAGGCGATCAGCAGCCTCTGGAACGGCGTCAACACCGGCACCACCGGCTCGGTGTCGGTCCGCAACGCCGACTACAACGGCACTGTCGGCGCGAACGGCTCGACGACGTTCGGGTTCACCGCCACCGGAAACGGCGCCACCGCACCCAGCGGCGTCAGCTGCACCAGCCCCTGACCGGGCCGGGCGCCGATCCCCGCACGGGGAGCCGGGCCGTGGGGTGGCACCGCGCCGCCCCCGGCCCGGCACCAGTCGGGACAACGTGAGGTCCCGTCGGACGCCGGGATGTGCTCTAATTAACCCTGGTCGATGTTTGCGCTAACATTTGCAATCCCGCAGGCCATCGCCACCACCACCTCGGGACCGCAGCGCGACTCTTGTTAGCGTTTACACCGACGGCCATCCACAACTCGCGACACCCGGCCCCGCCGGCCGGACGGTCGCGCGTACCCGAGGAGCCGTCATGGTGATCCCCCGTCCCCGGCCCGCCCGATCCGGGCCACCACGTCTCGTCATACCCGCCCTGGTTCTCGCCCTGGCCGCCACCGGCGGCGGCCTGACCCTCGCCGCGACCCCCGCGCAGGCGGCCACCACGATCACCGTCAACGGCGCCTCCGGCGGCCAGACGTTCGACGGGGTCGGCGTGGTCAGCGGCGGCGGCGGCAACAGCCGGCTGCTGATCGACTATCCGGAGCCGCAACGCGGGCAGATCCTGGACTACCTGTTCAAGCCCGGCTACGGCGCCGCGCTGCAGATCCTCAAGGTGGAGATGGGCGGCGACACCAACTCCACCAGCGGCTCGGAGCCGAGCCACGAGCACGTCCGGGGCGACCTGAACTGCAACCGTGGCTACCAGTGGTGGATCATGGAGCAGGCCAAGGCACGCAACCCCGCCATCAAGCTGGCGGCGCTGCCCTGGGGTGCTCCCGGGTGGATCGGCAACGGAAACTTCATGTCCCAGGACATGATCAACTACTTCGTGGACTGGCTGGGCTGCGCGCGGCAGCACAACCTCACCATGGACTACATCACCGCCGCCCAGAACGAGAAGCGGACCGACGCGAACTGGACCATCAGCCTGCGTCAGGCGCTGAACGCCAACGGTTACAGCGGTGTGAAGATCATCTACGGGGACGACTACCCGGGCAGCTGGGGCCCGGCGAACGCCGTCGCCAGCAACACCACGCTGCGCAACAGCATCGACGTGCTCAGCGGCCACTACCCGTGCGGCTACCTGAGCGCGCAGACCACGTGCACCGTCTCGTCCACCGCCACCAGCACCGGCAAGACGCTGTGGAACAGCGAGGGCGGCTCGCAGGACTACAACGACGGCGCCAAGCCGCTCGCACGCGGCATCAACCGCGGCTACATCGACGGCCGGATGGTCGCCTACCTCAACTGGGACCTGATCGCCGCGATCACACCGAACCTGCCCTGGTCCACGGTCGGGCTGATCCTGGCCAACCAGCCCTGGTCCGGCTGGTACTCGGTCGGCAAGAACACCTGGGCGCTCGCGCACACCACCCAGTTCACCGCGCCCGGCTGGCGCTACCTCGACTCGTCCTCGGGCTACCTGGGCGGCAACCGCAACAACGGCAGCTACGTGTCGCTGCGCTCCCCCACCGGCGGCGACTACAGCACCGTCATCGAGACCGTGGACGCCACATCGGCGCAGCAGCTCACAATGAACGTCACCGGCGGGCTCTCCACCGGCCAGGTGCACGTCTGGTCCACGAACCTGAACTCGACGAACCCGAACGACTTCTTCGTCCGCGGCGCGGACATCACCCCGTCGGGCGGTTCGTTCTCGCTCACCGTCCAGCCCGGACACCTCTACACCGTCACCACGACCACCGGGCAGGGCAAGGGCACCGCCACCAGCCCGGCCCAGGGCTCGCTCGGCCTGCCGTACCGCGACGACTTCGACGGGTACGCCGCCGGTCGGATACCGAAGTACCTCCAGGACATGCAGGGCGCGTTCGAGACCGTCGGCTGCGGTGGCGGCCGGGCCGGCATGTGCCTGCGGCAGATGTCCGCGCAGGCGCCGATCACCTGGAAGACCCTCGCCGACCCGGCCACCTACGGCGGCAACCTGAGCTGGGGCAACTACACCGTCTCCGCCGACGTCCTGCTCGAACAGTCCGGCTACGCCCAGATCCAGGGCCGCGTCGGCACCACGAACCTCGACCCGATCGGCCGGTACAACGGCTACTTCCTGCGGGTCACCGACTCCGGCTCGTGGTCGATCCTGCGCAACAACACCGCCGGGCAGCTCGCCACGCTGCGCAGCGGAAACGTCGCGGCGCTGGGCACCGGCCGCTGGCACAGCCTCGCGCTGGGCTTCTCCGGCACCACCATCACCGCCACCATCGACGGCACGACCGTCGGCACGGTCACCGACTCCACGTTCGGCACCGGCCAGGTCGGCTTCGGCACCAGCCAGGGCGAGACCGCCCAGTTCGACAACCTGTCGGTCGTCGCCGGCCCGGGCGGCAACCCCGGGGGTACGAGCGGCGCGTGGCTCAACCCCAACTCGAGCCGCTGCCTGGACGTGCCGAACCAGTCCCAGACAAACGGCACCCAGACGACGTTGTGGGAGTGCAACGGCGGCACCAACCAGCAGTGGACGACGACCTCCGGCCGACAGCTCCAGGTGTACGGCACCAAGTGCCTCGACGCCGAGGGACAAAGCACCTCGTCCGGCACCCGGGTCATCATCTGGGACTGCAACGGCGGTGCCAACCAGCAGTGGAACGTCAACACCGACGGCACGATCACCGGCGTCCAGTCCGGACTGTGCCTGAGCCCGAACGGCGGCGGGACCGGCAACGCCACCCCGATCGTCCTGTCCGCCTGCACCGGCGGCAGCAGCCAGAAGTGGAGCCGGGCGTGACGGCCCGACCTTCGCCGACCGTACCCATCCGCCGCGGTGCGGCCTACCGGGGAGATGACCTGTGAACTCAACGCTATGGAGACCCGACCGCCGGACCAGACGATGGCTCGCGCTGGCCGTGACCATGCTCGCCCTGCTCGGGCTGGCCCCGGTCGTCGCCGGCGGGCTGAGCCCGACCGTCGCCCGGGCGGACAACCCGATCGTGCAGACCATCTACACGGCCGACCCGGCCCCGCTCGTGTACAACAACCGGGTCTACCTGTACACCGGCCACGACGAGGACAACTCGACCTGGTTCACCATGAAGGAGTGGCGGGTCTTCTCGTCCGACGACATGGTCAACTGGACCGACCACGGATCGCCGCTCAGCCTCGCCACGTTCAGCTGGGCCAAGCAGGACGCGTGGGCCGGCCAGGCGGTCCACCGCAACGGCAAGTTCTACTGGTACGTGCCGATGGTCGTGCGGGCCACCGGCCAGATGGGCATCGGGGTGGCGGTGGCGGACAGCCCCACCGGCCCGTTCCGCGACGCCATCGGGCGTCCGCTGGTGAGCAACGGCGAGATCGACCCGACCGTGTTCATCGACGACGACGGTCAGGCGTACCTGTACTGGGGCAACCCGCGCCTGTGGTACGTGAAGCTGAACGCGGACATGATCTCGTACTCGGGCAGCCCGACGCAGATCCCGCTGACCACAGCGGGCTTCGGGGCACGGACCGGTGACGCGAACCGGCCCACCCTCTACGAGGAGGGGCCGTGGGTGTACAAGCGCAACGGCCTCTACTACATGGCGTTCGCGGCCAAGTGCTGCTCCGAGTTCGTCGCCTACTCGACCGCGCCCGGGCCGCTGGGCCCGTGGACGTACCGCGGGACGATCATGCCGACCCAGGGCAGCAGCTTCACCAATCACCCCGGGATCATCGACTTCAAGGGCAACTCGTACTTCTTCTACCACAACGGCGCGTTGCCCGGCGGCGGCGGTTTCACCAGGTCGGTGGCGGTGGAGAAGTTCTCCTACGGCGCGGACGGCTCGATCCCCACGATCAACATGACCACCACCGGCGCCCCGCAGGTCGGCACCCTGGACCCGTACGCCCGGCAGGAGGCCGAGACGATGGCCTGGGGGCAGGGAGTGGAGACCGAGGCGTCCTCCCTGGGCGGGCGGAACGTCGGCTACATCGACAACGGGGACTACATCAAGGTCAAGGGCGTGGCCTTCGGCGCCGGCGCGACCAAGTTCACCGCGATGGTGGCCTCGGCCGGTAGCGGGGGGTCAATCGAGCTGCGCCTGGACAGCGTGACCGGCCCGCTGGTGGGCACCTGTCAGGTGACCCCCACCGGCGACTGGCAGACGTGGACCAACCCGAGCTGCCCGGTCAGCGGTGCCACCGGCACCCACGACCTCTACCTGCGGTTCACCGGCGGCAGCGGCTCGCTGTTCAACATCGACCACTGGTGGTTCACCTCCAGCCTCAGCGGCACCCCGCCGCCGGTCCCGCCGTCGACCCCGCCGCCCTCCTCTCCCCCGCCGCCCAGCACGCCGCCGCCGACCGGCGGCGCCTGCACCGCCACCTACCGCACCACCAACTCCTGGTCCGGCGGTTTCCAGGCCGAGGTGACGGTCACCGCCGGCGCCGCGGCACTCAACGGCTGGTCGGTGCGGTGGAACCTCGCCGGTGGCCAGAGCATCAGCCAGGTCTGGAGCGGCACGCTGAGCACCAGCGGATCCACGGCGACCGTCCGTAACGCGGCGTACAACGGCTCGGTGCCCGCGTCCGGCTCGACCACGTTCGGTTTCATCGCCGACGGCTCCCCGTCCACCCCGTCCCTGACCTGCACCAGCCCGTGAGAGGAGCGTTCATGCGTACGACAGTGAGGAGATGGCTCACCGCGGGCGCCGCGCTGGCCCTGCTGGCCGCCGGTGTGCTCACGCCCGCCGGCCCGGCGGTCGCCGAGTCCAACGGCGGCACCCGGGTGATGCCGCTCGGTGACTCCATCACCGAGGGCACCCAGGTGCCGGGCGGCTACCGGATCGGCCTGTGGCAGCGGCTGGCCGGCGGCGGCTACCGGGTCGACCTGGTCGGCTCCCAGTTCAACGGGCCGGGCAACCTCGGCGACCACGACCACGAGGGCCACCCCGGCTGGCGCATCGACCAGATCGACGCCAACATCACCGGCTGGCTGAACGCCTACCAGCCGCGCACCGTGCTGCTGCACATCGGCACCAACGACATCCTGCAGAACTACAACGTCTCGACGGCGCCCAACCGGCTCTCCTCGCTCATCGACCGCATCACCACCACGGCGCCGAACGCGGACGTGTTCGTCGCGCAGATCATCCCGCTCGCCAACTCCGGCCAGGCGGCGGCGGTGCGCACGTTCAACGCCGCGCTGCCCGGCATCGTGCAGTCGAAGGTGAACGCCGGCAAGCGGGTCCACCTGGTCGACCAGTACTCGGCGCTGACCACCGCCGACCTGATCGACGGCATCCACCCGACCGCCACCGGCTACGACAAGATGGCCGCGGTCTGGTACCGCGCGTTGCAGTCGGTGTCCGGCAGCATCGGCACCCCAGGCAGCAGCGGCGGCACGTACCAGAACGTGCAGCTCGTCGGCGCCGGCTCGGGCCGGTGCCTGGACGTGCCGAACGGCAGCACCACGAACGGCACCGCCGTGCAGCTGTACGACTGCTGGGGCGGCACCATGCAGCGCTGGACCTACACCTCGGCCAAGCAGTTGCAGGTGCTCGGCAACAAGTGCCTCGACGCGAGCGGGCGGGGCACCGCGAACGGCACCAGCGTGATCATCTGGGACTGCAACGGCCAGCCCAACCAGCAGTGGAACCTCAACGCCAACGGCACGATCAGCGGCGTCCAGTCCGGGCGCTGCCTGGACGCGGCCGGCTACGGCACCGCCAACGGGACCAGGATCAACCTCTGGGACTGCCACGGCGGCACCAACCAGCAGTGGAGCGCACGCGCCTGACCGGCGTGCGACGGGCTCCCCGGCGGGCGACACCGCCGGGGAGCCCGTCCGGGCGGCGCCCGCCGCATGACCAGCGGCGGGCCCGGCGGGTACGTAGAGTGAGAGCCATGTCGAAGCCGCCGCTGCCCGAGCCCGCCGTCGCCATGCTGGGCAAGCCGAATCCCGCCGTCATCGCCACGCTGCGCGACGGCCAGCCGGTGTCCGCGGCCACCTGGTACCTGTGGGAGGACGGCCGCGTCCTGGTGAACATGGACGAGGGCCGCCGCCGGCTGGCACACCTGCGCAGCGATCCCCGGGTCTCCCTGACCGTGCTGGACGAGGGGAACTGGTACACCCACGTCAGCCTGATCGGGCGGGTGGTCGAGCTGCGCGACGACGAGGGCCTGGCGGACATCGACCGGATCTCGCAGCACTACACCGGGAAGCCGTACCCCCGGCGGGACCGCGCCCGGGTCAGCGCCTGGATCGAGATCGAGCGCTGGCACGGGTGGGGCGCGCACAAGGACAACAGCCAGACCGGCTGACGGCGCCCCCACGATGTCCGACCCATGCGGAAGAGTGTCGGGCATGAGTGAGCCGTACGACCCGAAGGCAGCGCTGCACCACTACCTGCGCGCGATCCGGGAGAACCTGATCTGGAAGCTCGACGGGCTGAGCGAACGTGAGGCCCGGCTCCCCCGCACCGCGACCGGGAACAACCTGCTGGGGGTGCTCAAGCACTGCCTGAACGTCGAGGCCGGCTACTTCGGGCCCACGTTCGGCCGCGAGTTCCCCACACCGGCGGAGCTGGTCGCCGCCGAGACGTTCGACGCGGACCCGCAGGCCGACTGGTACGCCCGCGAGGACGAGACCAAGGACGGGCTGATCGACCTGTACCGCCGGGTCGGCGCGTTCGCGGACGAGACGATCGAGACGCTGCCGCTGGACGCGCCGGGGCGGGTGCCGTGGTGGCAGCCGGGCCGGCAGGACGTGACGCTGCACCAGGTCATCGTGCACGTCTGCGTCGACCTGGCCCGGCATGCCGGGCACGCCGATGTCATGCGTGAGCAGCACGACGCGGCGATCGGGCTGGGGCGGGACAACCGGAACGTTCCCGAGGGCTACGACTGGCCGGCGTACGTCAGTAAGCTGTCGGCGCTCGCCGACCGGTTCGCGTAGGCGGCCTTCCGGTATGGCGGGCCGGAAGTTTCAACCATATTTCGGACAGCGGATCGACAGGACCAGCAGCATCGTGAAGCATCTATCCCATGAAGATCCGGCCCGCCGTCGCCCCGCCGACCGCTGAGGACACCGGTCCCGCGCAGCCCCCCGCCGACCGGCCCTCGGACGACCGCCCCACGGACGAGCGCCCGTCGGACGGCAGGCGCCGGTGGCGGCCGAACCCGGAGTGGACGCTGGCGATCCTGGGTAGCCTGCTGCTGGCGGTGGTGCTGACCTGGCCGACGATGCGGCACCCGGCGACCACGATCCCGGGCGACCTCGGCGACCCGACGTTGCAGGCGTGGCAGGTCGCCTGGTCCGGGCACGCCCTGCTAAGCGATCCGGCGAACCTCTGGAACTCGAACACGTTCTATCCGGAGCGCTACACCTACGCCTACAGCGACACCCTGCTCGGGTACGCCCCGTTCGGTATGCTCGGCTCCGGCTTCGAGGCCGCGGTGATCCGCTACAACGTGCTCTACGTGCTGCTGCACGCGCTGGCGTTCCTCGGGGCGTACGCGCTGGCCCGGCAGCTCGGCGCCAACCGCTGGGGCGGTGCGGTCGCCGGGATCGCGTGGGCGTACGCGCCCTGGCGGCTGGCGCACTCCGGTCACCTGAACATCCTGTCCAGTGGCGGGATCGCGCTGGCGCTGGCGATGCTGGCCCGCGGTCACGGCTGGTCGCTACGCCACGGCTACCGGCCGGAACGACGCAAGCCCGGCTGGGCGGTGGCCGGGTGGCTCGTCGCGGCCTGGCAGGTCACGCTCGGCTTCGGCATCGGGCTGCCGCTCGTCTACTTCCTGCTGGCTGCCGTGCTGGTGGCGGCCGGCTGCTACGGCTGGTCCTGGTGGCGCAAGCGGGAGCGGCCACCGTTCGGCCGGCGGCTGCTGATCGCCGACCTGGCCGGCGGCGCCGTGTTCGGCACCGTGACGCTGCTGCTCGGGCTGGTCTACCTGCGCGTGGTCGACCTCAACCCGCAGGCCGTCCGCTCGCTGGACTGGACGAAGATGTTCTCCCCGCCGCTGATCGGGTTCATCACCGCGCCCGGCGACTCGTGGTTGTGGGGGGAACGGCACGCCGCCGCCCGCGAACAGCTGACCTGGCCGCCGGAGATGGCACTGCTGCCCGGCATGACGCTGATCGGGCTGGCCGCGGCGGGGTTGTTCGTCTCGGCGTTCCCGGTGCGGCACCGGGTCGCGCTGGGGCTCGGCGTGACCGGCACCGTGCTGCTGGGCCTGGGCGCCACGCTCGGCGGCGACGGCGACCCCGGCTACCTGACGTTGTCAAACCTCCTGCCGGGCTGGGACGCGTTGCGCACCCCGGGCCGGATGATGCACTGGACCAGCCTGCTGCTCGCCGTGCTGGCGGCCGGGCTGGTGACAGCGCTGGCCGAGTCGTGGCGCCGGCCCGCCGCCGCGCGCGCGTCCCGGGCGGTGGCGGCGCTGGTCCTGCTGGTGCCGCTCGCCCTGGTCACGCTGGAGGGCGTGAACCGCACGCCGCACCCGGTGGTGCCGACGCCACCGGCGGCGATGCGGACCGCGCCGGAACCGATGCTGGTGCTGCCCGCCGGCGGGGTGGGCGACCTGAACTACATGCTGTGGTCGACCGACGGATTCCCCCGGATCACCAACGGGCTCGGCGGTTTCGAGCCGGTCACCCAGGCCCAGACACGGGTCGCCGTGGCGACGTTCCCCGACGCGGGCAGCGTGGCGTACCTGCGCGGAATCGGCGTGCGGTCGGTCGTCGCGGTGCCGAGCCGCGCGGCGGGTACGCCGTGGGAGGGCATCGAGACCCGGCCGGTCGACGGGCTGGGCATCACCCGGGAGGAAGTCGATGGCACGCTTGTCTACCGCCTCTGACGCCGTGGGCACCGGTCCCGCATGCCCGGGCCGGGCGGGGTGAGCGCCGTGCGGTTGTCGGTGGTGGTGCCCTGCTTCAACGAGGAAGCGTCGGTGGAGCGGCTGCACGAGATGCTCAGCGTCGCGTTCGCCGAGCTCACCGATGTGGACGTCGAGGTGGTGTACGTCGACGACGGAAGCGAGGACGGCACGCTGGTGGCACTGCGCCGGCTCGCCGCCGCCGACCCAGCCGTCTGCTACACGTCGCTGAGCCGCAACTTCGGCAAGGAGGCGGCCATGCTCGCCGGCCTGCGCCGGGCCACCGGCGACGCGGTGGTCATCATGGACGCCGACCTGCAGCACCCGCCGCGGTTGCTGCCCGAGATGGTGATGCTCTACCGCCAGGGCTTCGACCAGGTGATCGCCCGCCGGGACCGCCGTGGTGACCGGTTCATCCGGATGGTCGCCTCGCGCTCCTTCTACCGCCTGGTCAACTGGTGGATAGACGTACGCCTGCTCGACGGCGCCGGCGACTTCCGGCTGCTTTCCCGGCTCGCGGTGAACGCGATCCTGGCGATGCCGGAGTACAACCGCTTCTCCAAGGGCCTGTTCTCGTGGATCGGTTTCCGCACCGCCGTGGTGGCGCACCGCAACGAGACCCGGCAGGCCGGGCGGAGCCGCTGGACGTTCGGCAAGCTGTTCAACTACGCGTTCGACGGCCTGCTGTCGTTCAACAACCGGCCGCTGCGCCTGGCGATCTACGGCGGCCTGTTCCTCACGCTCATCGCCGTGGGCTACATGGCCTGGGTGGTCGCGGACGCCGTGGAGAAGGGCATCGACGTGCCCGGCTACACCACGATCATCGTCAGCGTGATCGGGCTCGGCGGCATCCAGATGATGATCCTCGGGGTGATCGGCGAGTACATCGGCCGGATCTACTACGAGACCAAACGCCGTCCGCACTATCTCGTGCAGGAGACCGAGCGCGTCGTCGATGCCCCCGGCCGGACCTCCCGGATTCCGGAGCAGCGTACGGCCACCGGCGAATCGATGGCCGGCGAAACCGGCTGAGCAACCCCGATCGGTGGGTGCCGATAGGCGCAGAATCGTTCTCTTTTCGCAGGTGGCGGGCGGTTGCTATGGTCGCCCGCGACGCCGGAGACCGGCGCCGAGGAAAGGGTTGCGATGGGGCTGATGGACAAGCTCCGGGGCGAACTCATCGACATCATCGAGTGGCTGGACGACAGCCGCGACACGATCGTCTGGCGGTTCCCCCGGTATCAGAACGAGATCAAGATGGGCGCCCAACTGGTCGTCCGGGAGTCCCAGACGGCGGTGTTCGTCAACGAGGGGAAGATCGCCGACGTCTTCACTCCGGGGACGTACACGCTGGAGACCCGCAACCTGCCGATCCTGTCCACCCTGAAGGGCTGGAAGTACGGCTTCAACTCGCCGTTCAAGGCCGAGGTGTACTTCGTCAACACCCGGCAGTTCACCGACATGAAGTGGGGCACCCAGAACCCGGTCATCCTGCGCGACGCCGAGTTCGGCGTGGTCCGGGTACGGGCGTTCGGCGCCTTCGCGGCCCGCGTGGTGGACGCGTCGCGCCTGCTGCGGGAACTGGTCGGCACCGACCCGCAGTTCCGCACCGAGGAGGTGCAGGAGTACCTGCGGCAGCTCATGGTGGGACGCCTCGGCGGCGCGCTCGCCACGGCCGGCGTGCCGCTGCTGGACCTCGCCGCGCACCAGGACGCGATCGGCCGGCGGCTGGCCGCCGTGCTGACCGAGGAACTGGCCGAAGTCGGCATCGCGATCCCCAAGTTCGTCATCGAGAACGTGTCTGTGCCGCCGGAGGTCGAGCAGGCGCTGGACAAGCGGACCAGCATGGGCGCGGTCGGTGACCTGGACCGGTACACCCGTTTCCAGGCCGCGAACGCGATGGAGGCCGCGGCGAACAACCCGGGTGGCGAGGCGGGCGCGGGCATCGGCCTGGGCATGGGCATGGCGATGGGCCAGCAGATGGCCCGGTCGATGGGCGGTGGCGCGGCCACGCAGCCGGCGCAGCCCGCCCCCGCCGAGCCGCCGCCGCTGCCGGGCCAGGCCCAGTGGTACGTCGGCGTCGGCGGCCAGCGCCAGGGTCCGTACGACCTCGGCGCGCTGGCCGAGCAGGCGAACGCGGGCGCGCTCGGCGCGGACACGCTCGTCTGGCGTACCGGGATGGCGCAGTGGCAGCCCGCCGGGCAGGTGCCCGAGCTGGCGTCGGTGCTCGCCAGCGTCCCGCCGCCGCTTCCGCCGCAATGAGCGACACGGCTGTCTCGCCGCCCTCCTACCAGTGCGGGGGGTGCGGCGCCCGGGTCGAGTTCGCACCCGGCACGACCGCGCTGAGCTGCCCGTACTGCGGGCACCGGCAGGAGATCGCCGGTGCCGGCCGGGAGGTGCGCGAGCATGCGTACGCGGAACTGGCGTCGCTGCCCCGCAAGCCGGTGGCGAGCGTCGGCGCGCACACGTTCGTCTGCCCGGGCTGCGGTGCACGGACGGAGAGCGACGCGCTGGCGCAGCGCTGCCAGTTCTGCGCGGCTCCCCTGGTGGCCGACGCCGGGGCGGGTGAGCTGATCGCGCCGGAGGCGGTGCTGCCGTTCGCCGTCGACCGCAACGGTGTGCGGACGGCCCTGGGCCAGTGGTGCCGCAGCCGCTGGTTCGCGCCCGGGAGCCTGAAGAAGATCAGCGAGGCGGAGACGCTGAAGGGCACGTACCTTCCGCACTGGACGTTCGACGCGCGGACCGTGTCGGACTACCAGGGTCAGCGGGGCGAGCACTACTACGTCACCGAGACGTACACGGTGACGGTCGACGGCAAGCAGGAGACGCGAACCCGGCAGGTGCGGCACACCCGGTGGCATCCGGCCGCCGGGACCGTACGCCGGGACTTCGACGACGTGCTGGTGCCCGCCACCACCCACCTGCCCACCGAGCAGTTGGACAAGCTGGCGCCGTGGCCGCTGGCCGAGGCGGCCGCGTTCCACGGTGACTACCTGGCCGGATACCAGGCGCTGCGGTACGACACCGAGCCCGAGGCGGGCCTGACCGAGGCGAAGGCGCGGATGGCTCCGGTCATCGAGGGGGACTGCCGGTCGGACATCGGCGGTGACGAGCAGCGGGTGTCCGCCGTGGACACCACGTACTCCGACGTGTCGTACAAGCTGGTCCTGCTGCCGGTGTGGATCGCCGCGTACCTGCACGCGGGCCGGTCGTACCAGGTGCTGGTGAACGCCCGCACCGGTGAGGTCATCGGCGAGCGTCCCTACAGCACGGCGAAGATCGTGGCGGCGGTGCTGGCCGCGCTGGCGCTCGTCGCGCTCGTGGTGGCGTACGCGATGAACCGCTGACGCGTACGGGCCACCGGTGTGCCGCACCGGTGGCCCGTACGCATCGCGCGAGGGGAGATGTCCGAGCGGCCGATGTGCCGCCGCGCGGGTCCACAGCAGAGTGAGGGCACCACCACCATCGGCCGGGCGGCGACGGAGGGAAGCCCCGATGGACTCACTGCGGAAGACCTCGCTGGTCGCGGGCGGCGCCTATCTGCTCACCTTCGTCTCGATCCCCACCGTCGCCCTGTACGCCCCGGTCCGCGAGCCGGACTACGTCCTCGGCACCACGTCGCAGGCCCCGGTCGTCCTCGGCGGCGTCCTGGAGATGGTCGTCGCGCTCGCCTGCATCGGCACCGCCGTCGCGCTGTACCCGGTGCTCCGGCAGCAGGGCCCGGCCCGCGCGCTGGGCTTCGTCGGCGCCCGGGTGCTCGAAGCCGCCGGCATCCTCGTCGGCGTCGCGAGCATCCTGACGCTCGTCGCGCTGCGGGACTCCGCCGCCGGGCCGGACGCGCTCGTCACCGGCCGGACGCTCGTCGCCTTCTACGACTCGGTGTTCCTGCTCAGCCAGGGCTTCCTGCCCGCCGTGAACGCGCTGCTGCTGGGCACGCTGCTCTACCAGTCGCGTCTCGTGCCGCGCGTGCTGCCGCTGCTCGGGCTCGCCGGGGCACCGCTGCTCGTCGCCTCCGACCTCGGCACGCTGTTCGGCGCCTGGGACCGGCTGTCTCCGGTGGCGGCGGTCGCCGCGCTTCCCATCGCGGTGTGGGAGTTCTCGCTCGGCGTCCACCTGGTCGTCAAGGGCTTCCGGCCCTCCCCCGTCACGGCCGGCGCGGTGGAGCCCCGGCCGGTCCGGGACGCCACCGTCTGAGCCCTGTCAGGCCCGCGCGCCGCCGTCGACCCGCAGCACCGTACCGGTGACGAAGGAGGCGCGGTCGCTGAGCAGCCAGGCGGCGGCCTGGGCGATCTCGTCGGGCTCGGCGGCCCGGCGCAGCGGCGTGGCCGCCGCGAGACGGTCGATGATCCCGGGCGACTCGGCGTCCCAGGACCGCATCATCTCGGTGAGCGTGCTGCCCGGGGCGATCGCGTTGACGCGGATGCCCTCCGGTCCGTAGGTGACCGCCGCGGACTCGGTGAGGCTGTTGACCGCGCGCTTCATCGCCCCGTACGCGGGCAGCGCGGGGTTGCCCATCAGGCTGCCGACGCTGGAGTTGTTCACGATCGCGCCGGTGCCGGCGGTGGCCCGGATCGCCGCGACCTCGGCGACCAGGGCGAGCCACGGCCCCTTCAGGTTGACGGTGTAGACGTGGTCGAAGTCCTCTTCGCGCACCCGGTCCATCGGTCCGGGCGGCACGATCGTCGCGCCGTTGTTGAAGGCGACGTCGAGGCGGCCGTACACCTCGACCGTGCGGTCGACCGCGGCGCGCACGCTCGCCGCGTCGGCCAGGTCGCAGACGACGTACTCGGCGGTGCCGCCCGCGGCCCGGACCTGCTCGGTGACCGCCTTCAACTGCTCCTCGGTCCGGGCGGCGAGCAGCACCCGGGCGCCCTCGGCGGCGAACAGCCGGGCCGCCGCGGCGCCGATGCCGCGCCCGGCGCCGGTGATGAAGGCGACCTTGCCGGCGAGCAGGCCGGCGGTCGGGTGGACTGTCGTGTCGGTTCGTGTGGTGTCCATGCCGGCAAGCCTGGGGCCGGTCGCGGAGCCCATCCAGGCACCGGCGGTACCTGGTTACGCTCCGCGGCACGCGGGCACACTGGGGTCGTGGACCGACGTGAGCTGGCAGTGTTCCTGCGCAGCAGGCGGGAGCGGATCGCCCCGGCCGACGTGGGCCTGCCCGCCGGACGGCGCCGCCGCACCCCGGGACTGCGCCGGGAGGAGGCGGCGCGGCTGGCGTTCATCTCGACCGAGTACTACACCCGGCTGGAGCAGGGGCGGGGTCCGCGTCCGTCGCGGGAGGTGCTGGCCGGGCTGGCCCGCGCGCTGCGGCTGTCCGACGCCGAACGTGACCACCTCCACCACCTGGCCGGGGAGCCGCCCGCGCCGCCGCCCGGGCCACCCCGGGAGGTACGCCAGAGCGTGCTGGACCTGCTGCACCGGCTGCCGCAGGCGGCGGCGTTCGTGACCTCGGCGACGTTCGAGGTGATCGCCTGGAACGACCTCGCGGCAGCGCTCATGGAGGACTTCTCCGCGGTCTCCCGGCGGGACCGCAACCTGGTCCGCCGGGCGTTCCTCGGCCCGCACCTGATGTACGGCGTGTCGGACGCGAGCGAGTTCGCCCGCCACTCGGTCGGACGGCTGCGCGCCGCCGCGGCCCGCTATCCGGACGACCCGGAGATGGCCGCGCTGATCGCCGAGCTGCTCGCCGGGAGCAAGGAGTTCGCCCGCCTGTGGGCCTCCCACGACGTCGGCGGTGCGCGGACGCTGTGCAAGACGTTCCGGCACCCGCTGGTCGGGCCGGTGACTGTCAACTGCGACGTCCTCGACATCACCGACCGCGACCAGCAGGTGGTCATCTACACCGCCACGCCCGGCTCCCCCTCGGAGGAGGCGCTGCGGCTGCTCTCCGTGATCGGCACCCAGCGGATGACCGTCGAGCACTGAGCCGCCCGCCCGCGCTGGAACGCCACGGGTGTCCGGGCGGCCTGCGGCACCCGTGGCGTTCCACTCGCTGTGGGTCAGCAGCCGATGCGGGTGGAGCCCATCGCCACGTCGTCGTACCAGAGGGTGTCGGCGCCGCCGCCGTAGCTCTCCCAGCCCAGCTTCAGGTCGGTGAGCTGCGGTCGCCAGGTGCGGTTGTACCACTGGCCGTCGATGTCGTGCGTCGGTACGCCGTCGGCGGTCAGCCCGGTCACGGCGACGCCGTCCAGCCAGGTACGCAGCTGACCGGCAGAACCGTCCACCATGAACTCCAGGCAGGCCCAGCGGTTTGTGGGCAGCGGCACGCTCTGCGCCACCCCGGCCGGGCTCTGCTCGGGCAGCGTGGCGTCGTCGGAGGCGCGGTTCCACTGGAGTGCGCCGTTCTGGCCGCCCAGCCGCAGGTCCCGGTTGCCGTCGGCGGCGTCGGACATGGTGATCATCGTGGTGTGGTCGGTGGGCTGGGCGGTGGTGTGCCGCACCCAGATCCGGGCGTACCGGACGCTGCCCAGGCCGCTGAGGTTCTTCGTGGTCCGGACGAAGACGTGGTTGCAGTACCCGGCCGCGCCGTTGATCCGTACCGCCCGGCTGCCGCTGTGCGTGGTGGACGTGTCGATGGTGGCCGTGCCGGCGCCGGAACAGTCCGGGCTCACCACGCTCCAGTCACCCGACGGCGTCGGACCGGTCTGGTTCTCGAAGCCGTCGCAGAGCACCGCCCCCGCGCACCCGCTCGGCGGCGGGGTGGTCGGCGGCGGCGTCGTGGGCGGCGGGGTTGTCGGTGGAGCAGTCGTGGGCGGCGCGGTGGTGGGCGGTGGCGTGGTCGGCGGGGCGGTGGTCGGCACCGTCGTGGTGGGCGGCGGTGTGGTCGGCCCGGCGCCGTTGCACGGTACGCCGTTGAGGCTGAACCCGGTCGGCGCGCCGCCGGCGGTGCCGTACGTGCCCTGCACGCCGAACTCGGTCGAGCCGCCGGCCGGAATGCTGCCGTTGTACGACATGCTGCGGGCGGTCACCGTCGACCCGGACTGGCTCACTGTGGCGTTCCAGCCGTTCGTGACGCGCTCGTCCCCGGCATACGTCCAGGTGACGGTCCAGCCGGACACGGCGGTGTCACCCGGTGACACAGTGATGTTCGCGGTGAACCCGCCGGGCCACTGGTTGGGTGTGTAGTCGACCCGGCAGCCCTGTGCGGCTGCGGCCGGGCCGGTGAGCAGGGCCGTACCGGCCGCGGTGACGGCGGCCAGCGCGGCGACGGCCGCCACGAGCGGGGCGGGGCGGGCACGGAGAATCGTCATGGGAAGTCCTTCGACGTCGGACAGGGCGCAGCCGCGCGTCCTCGTCGGACGCGGCGGTGCGCGAGGGTGCGGCGCGGCGGTGCGCCACGGTGAGTGGTCGATGCGTACGACCGATGTGCCCGGCTCGAAGGCGGCCCGGTCAGCCGCCGGGGTCCGGTTCTCGCGGACCTCGGCGGCGCCCAGCCCAATCTATTTACCGTCGCCTATCCAATCAAGGCCTCCGCCCGCGCGGATGCCCGTCATCCCGGATCGGCGCCCACGCCGCTGCGCAGGGGTTGCCAGCCGTCGCGGTAGCGCACGCCGCCGGGTCGCAGCCGGACCCGGCCGTGCGGCGTACCGGGGACCGGCTCGGTCCGGATCACCTGTGGCCGGTCCACCACGACGCAGACGTCCTCCCCCGGCCACCACCAGCCGCAGGAGCGGGCCAGGTCGGCCCAGGTGTCCAGGTGTCCGGCCTCGTCCGGCCCGTACCGGGCGAGACCGAGCCGGCGCAGCACGTCGTAGTAGGCGATCCACGACGCGTCCTGCTGCCCGTACCAGCACACGGGCACCGGGCCGTCACTTGCGAGCGCCGCACGCACCGGCAGGTAGAACCCGTGCGCGAGGCTGCGGTGCAGCGCCGCGCGTACCCCCTGGTGCAGCACGACGGCGAGCGGTACGCCCCCGTCGAACGCCCGCTGCGGTGCCAGCTCGGGCCACGGCTCCTTGGCCTTGCCCCGGCGGGCGGGCGACAGCTCGGGATCGGTGTGCACGACGCCCGCGCTGAGCGCGCCCCGGAGCTGGGAGACGACCACGGCGATGTCGCTCGCCAGCAGCGGCGTCCGGGGCGGCCGTACCGCCCGGATGCGCTCGTGGAGCCCTTCGAGGGTGGGCCAGCCGCTGACCATAGGCAGCGCCTTGGCCGGCGAGTCGACCCATTCGAAGCGAGGTCGCGGCCGCGACGCCCTCGCGTAGACGGCGGTCAGGCAGCGCTCGGCGGTCTGCCGGTCGGCCGGCTGTGTGGACAGGGCGTGGTCGAGCCATTCCTGGCGGATCCGGACCGCCTGCTGCCACAGTTCGTGCGGGATCTTCGCGGCGTCGTCGCGCCGCGGGGAGGCGCTCATCGCGCCGGGGCGTCGCCGCCCTTCCGGTAGGAGATCATGGAACGACTCTGACCCATGTCTCGGCACCGCTCAAGCGAATTCCGTACCGTGACCGCATCCGCAGTGCCCGGCCAGGAGAGAAGGGAACACCGTTGCCCGTGGACAGTGACCGCTTGACCCGACCCCCTGTCATCACCGCGCAGATGCTCATCCGCCGGCCCGCCGCCGAGGTCTTCCAGGCGTTCGCCGACCCGGCGGTGACCACGAGGTTCTGGTTCACCAGGAGCAGCGGCCGGCTGGAACCCGGCGCCGTCGTCACCTGGGACTGGGAGATGTACGGCGTCTCCACTGTCGTGACGGTCAAGGAGGTGGAGGAGAACCGCCGCATCCTGGTCGAGTGGGATCCGGAGTCCCCCACTCGGGTCGAGTGGCGGTTCCTGCCGGGTGGGGACGACACCACGCTGGTCCGGGTCACCGAGACCGGCTTCGCCGGCAACGCCGACCAGGCCGTGAGCAAGGCGATCGACTCGATGGGCGGGTTCATCATGGTCCTCTGCGCCGCAAAGGCGCTGCTGGAGCAGGGGGTGCTGCTGAACGCGGTCGGCGACGCCCACCCGTCCGGCTTCGAGGAATGACCACGCCGGCCACCGGCGCGAACAGGGGCGGAGCCGGATCGGCTGCCCGGATCGCGGCCACGAGCTGCGCCAGCTGCGGGTAGTCGGCGCGGGCCGCGTGGAGAAGGTGGTCCGCGTCGGTGTGGTTGCCGAGATACGACTCGGCGGCCGCCCGCAGAAGGAGCGCGACGGCACAGAGGTCGACCGGCTCGGCACCCGGGCGGACGTCGAGGAGCAGCGATCGCGCATCCTCGGGCCGCTGGTTGAGCAGATGTGCCAGGCTCATCGCGATCCGGGCGGACAACACTCGCGGCTGCGTCCGGGCGGCGATCCGGGCGAGTTCCGAGATCTCCCGCACCTCCCGGCGTTCCAACGGCGCGCCGGCCACCACCGCGGCGTACAGGTACCACAGCCCGAACTGGACGCTCAGCGTCTGGCCGATCGCGGCGGCGGCTGCGGGATCGGTGCTGCCCGCGCGAGCCAGTGCCGCGAGCCGCTCGGCCTCCGTGATCAGTTCGGCCGACGGGGTGGCTTCCGCCATCAGTCTCTGCTGGTAGGCAGCGAGGGCCAGGAGCGGAGCATCGTCGGCGCGGGCCTGAATCCCGACCCGGTGGACGTCACCACCCGCTCGGGTGACCGCCCGCAGAGCCCTGATCACCTCCTCCTGGTAGTAACCCGCCCGCAGCCCGTCACGGGCGGCTGCCGGAGCCCGGAGCCAGCGGAGCACGTTCTGGCCGTCGCTGCAGGTCGAACGCCCCGGAAGGAGGAGGTTGGTCAGGCCGAGCAGCGCCCCGACGAACGCGGCGCAGAGCAACGTCAACCGCGTCGACGCCGTACCGGTGGACGTCGACGCGACGGCGAGTGCCGTCGCGACGCACAGGTTGGTCAGCGGGCCACCCAGATTGAACAGCACCATCCGCAGCGGCAACGCCGGCATCGACGGCGAAGGCCGGACCGCCACCTCGTTGCGCCAACCGTTGAACGGCGCGATACGGACCGCGACGACCGGCAGGCGCAGCAGCTTCGCCACGACGAGGTGCCCGCACTCGTGCAGGGCGAGGTGCAGCCACAGCGACGCGCAGGTGAGGCCGGCGGCAGCGATCGCACCCGTCACGGACTCGGTGACGAGCAGCGCGAACGCCGCCGCCTCCACCGCCAGGAGGAGTGACACGGCGACCAGCCGGCGGCGGAGCTTCACCAGGAGAGGGTACGGCCGGACAGGCGGCTGCTGGGGGACACCCACACCCGCGCCCGGCATCACCACGACCCTGCGGTACGGCCTGATGCGGCCGGAGCTGCGTGCCGAGGCCGGCGCCTTCAAGGCCGAGACCGTCTGAAGCTCCATTCTCGCTCCGAAGCTGTGTCATCCGGCATGCGTTGACGCCGGATGACACGCTTGCGCCGATGGATGCGTTCGTCTCACAGTTGCCGGCGCTGCTCGGCGTCGTCGTCGGTGCCCTCGGTACGGGTCTGGTGACCTTCCTGTCCACCAGAAGTCAGTGGAAGCGCGGCCAGTCCGTACGGTGGGACGAACGACGACTGGAGGCGTACGGCGAGTTCGCACAGGTGCTCAAGGAGATCCAGGCGATCTCGCTGCGGGTCCTGGCCGCGGCGGACGGCGACAAGTACCGCTCAGGGTTGGACAAGGCCGCGGCGCTGCCCCGGCTCGCCGACGCCGACATCAGGCACACCCTCGCGTGGGAACGCCTGTTGCTGCTCGGGGACGCCGCCACGGTCGCCGCCGCGCAGGACTGGCGCGAGGCGGTCTGGCGGCTGGAGCACCGAGCCCGCGAGGTCGGGGAGACCACCGAGCCGCTGAGCGGCCTCTACCAGCAGGCCAACGCGAGCCGTGATCGCTTCTATGACGCGGCTCGACGCGGCCTGGGCGTGAGAGGCGGATCAGTCGCCCAGTCCGACCGCCTGCAGCAACGCCTCGCATCCCCCGAGGACAACCAGTCCGAGGCCCCCCGCATCTGATCCTGGACTTCGTCCCGCTCCGGGCGCGATGAGTTCGCCCGCCCTGGCCGGTCTGACCGGTGTATCCGATCGAATGCCGGAAACCGGCAGACCGCCAGGAGGGACGAGAACCATGACCGTTGCCGACACCACTCCCCAGCCCGTCGCCCGCGGATTGCACCGGACGCTGTGGGTGCTCCAGGTTTTCCTCGGCGTCTTCTTCATCGTCGCCTCGGCCGGCCCCAAGCTGTTCGGCGAGACGAACGCGGTCCAGACCTTCGAGGACATGGGCTCCGCGCCCTGGTTCCGCTACCTCGTCGGCCTGCTGGAACTGGCCGGCGGCATCGGGCTGCTCGTGCCGAGGCTGGCCGGCCTGGCCGCTGTCGGGCTCGCGCTGCTCATGATCGGCGCCGCCGTCACCCAGGCGTTCATCCTGGACGGCGGCGCGCTGGTCCTCACACCGGTGGTGCTGTTCGTGCTGTTCGTGTTCATCGCGTGGGGCCGCCGCCACTCGATCACCCGGCTCCTCGGACGCTGAACCGGGGTGCGCCGGCCGACCCGTCAGGGCGTCCAGCGCACCCCCGGGTTCACCCGCCCGTACCAGTCGAAGAGGGCCATGTTGTCCCACCCGTTCCCGGTTCCGTTGATGTTCGCCGGGTCCCAGCCGTTGCCGGGGACGGCGTACCAGGTGGGTTCCCAGTAGAAGACCCCGATGGCGCCGGCGTTGCGGGCGGTGTTCTGGACCCAGTCGAACTGCTGGGCCTGCCCGGCCCAGGTCGCGCTGATGCCGTCGCAGGTGGCGTCGCCGCCGATGACGTTCGGCTGGCTGTCCGCGTCGTCCCGGGTGAACGGGTACGCGGTCTCCACGATCACCACCGGCTTCCCGTAGCGGCTCCGCAGGTCGACGATGTTGTTGTAGAGGTTCGCCAGGCTGCCGTGCCACATGCAGTAGTACGACAGGGCCGTCATGTCCCACTGCACACCCTGGGCGCGGATGCCGTCGTAGAACCAGCGGGCGTTGGCGTTGCTGTCGGCGTTCGCGGTGTGGATCATGACGGGGATGCCGCCGCCGCACGCCTTCACCGCGTTGTAGCCCTGCTTGAGCAGCCCGGCCAGGGGGGCGAAATCGTTGTTCACGACCTTGCCCTCGTTCCACAGCATCCCGACGTTGATCTCGTTGCCGATCTGCACACTGTCCGGCAGGGTGCCCTGCCCACGCAGGGCGGCGCAGACGTCGTACGTGAAGGCGTACACGTCGTTGCGCAGCTGACTGAGGCTGTGCCCGGCCCAGGCGGCCGGCTTGTACTGCTTGCCGGGGTCGGCCCAGGTGTCGGAGTAGTGGAAGTCGATCAGCACCTTGAGGCCCTTGGCCTTCGCGACGCGTGCCTGGGCCAGCACCTTGGTCTTGTTGTTGTAGCCACTGGCCGGGTTGTTCCAGACGCGCAGCCGGACGTAGTTGAGACCGACGGACCGCAGGATGTCCAGCGGGTCACGGGCCACCCCGCCCGCGTCGTAGTACTTGGCACCAAGGTCCAGGCTGCGCTGCAACGAGGAGACGTCGGCGCCGCGCATGCTGAGCGTGTTAGCGGCGGCGACCGGCGCGGGCGTACCCCCGACTGTGGTGGTGACGGCGAGGACGACGGCCGTGACGGCACCGACCAGGGCGCGGCGGCGGTGGCGTGTGGTCACAGGACTTCCTCTCAGCCGACAGTGCAGGGGACGCCGTTGAGCGAGAAGCCGGTCGGCGGGGCGTCGCTCGCGCTCCACCGCCCCTGGAAGCCGAAGGTCGCGGAGCCGTTCGACGCGATGACCCGGTTCCAGTCGACGTTGCGGGCGGTCACCGTGGCGCCGGTCTGCCCTACAGTGGCGTTCCAGGCATTGGTGACCTGCTGGTCGCCGGGGAAACCGAACGTGACGATCCAGCCGTCGACCGGCGCCGTCCCGGTGTTCTGCACCGTCACAGTGGCGACGAAACCGCCCTGCCACTCGGACTGGTTCCGGTAGGTCACCCGGCAGGTCGAGGGCGGCGGTGGCGGCGGAGTCGACGTCGTGGGCACGGTGACCGTGTCGGAGGCGATCGACACGTTGCCGGCGGCGTCCCGGGCCCGCACGTAGTACAGGGTGCGCAGCGGCGTCGACGGGGGCAGCGGCCCGGTGTACGTGGTCCCCGGCACGGTCGCGACGAGCGTCGAGGTGAACCAGCCGTCGAACCGGTAGACGTTGTATCCGAGCACGCCGACGTCGTCGGTCGACGGCGCCCAGGACAGCGTGGCGGCGGAGCCGGTGACCTCGCCGACGGTGAGGTTCTGCGGGGCGCTCGGCGGCGTGGTGTCCGGGCCGGTGTCGGTCACCGGAGTGACCACCTTCAGCTCGTCCGTGGCGGGCGAACGGCGGCCGTCGCCGTCGCGGGCCGACACCCGGAACGAGTACTGCTGGCCCGGCTGAATGTAGTTGGTGATCGTCACGGTGGTGACGTCGCCGAGGCTGAGGCTGTAGATCACGTCGCTGAACGCCTGGTAGTAGGTGATGTCGTACCCGACGACGGGGCAGCAGCCGCGCGCGGCTGCCGTCCAGGTCAGGGTGACCGACGTGGTCCGCACCTGGGTGGCGGCCAGGTTCGTGGGCGCGCTCGGCGGGAACGGCGTGGTGCTGGGCGGGTCGGGCGTCCTGGGCGTCGACGTGGGCGTCACAGTCCCGGTCGGGTCCGCGAGGGGCACCGCGGCGCCGCCGGGCGCCGTCGCGGCAGCGGGGTACGCGGTGCCGGCGCCGGCCGACGGCGCGGCGATCAGGGCGGTGACCAGTACCGCGGCCGACAGCACGACGGCGGCCGGCAGACCCGGCCGCAGGCGGCGGAACAGCGAGGACGACGAGACGGCAGCCATACGTCGACGATGCCGCCAATACATCGATGATCGCCAACATGTCCCACACCTCGGTCGGCGCGGCAACCTCTTGCGAGGTGAGGCTCCTGCCTGATTCGTCGTTTTCCGCCGCCTATCCGACTGATCAGCCACAATCGGAACGACAGGGTGAGCCGATGCAGAAGGCCACCGCACGCACGAAGGCTGGACGGGAAGCCGCGATGGCCACCTTCGAGTACCGCTGCCCGCAGGACGGCAACTTCGACGTCGTGATGCCGATCGGCACCGCGGGCCCGTCGACGAGCTGCCCCCGGTGCGGACGCCCGGCGACACGGGTGTTCTCCGCGCCCCGGCTCACCCGCATGCCGGCGGCGCTACGCGAGGCCGTGGACCGGACCGAGCGCAGCGCGGAACAGCCGGAGGTGGTCGGGCGGGTACCCGGCGGTCGCCCGGCGCGCCGCTCGACGAACCCGGCCCACGCCCGCCTGCCCCGATGGTGACCACGAGAAGGGCCCGAGACCGTGCCTGAACTGCTGTTCCCCCTCGACTCCACGAAGAGGTTCACCGACCAGGAGAAGGTCGGGCACAACCGCTGGCATCCCGACATCCCGCCCGTGGCGACGGTACGTCCCGGACAGTCGTTCCGTGTCCACTGCCGCGAGTGGTTCGACGGCGCGATCCACAACGACGACTCCGCCGAGGACATCCGGGACGCGCCGCTGACCCGGGTCCACGCGCTCAGCGGCCCGTTCGCCGTCGAGGGCGCCGAGCCGGGCGACCTGCTCATGGTCGACATCCTCGACATGGGCCCGATCCCCCAGGAGTCAGGCCCGCTGGCCGGCCAGGGCTGGGGTTACACGGGCATCTTCCCCAAGAACAACGGCGGCGGCTTCCTGACCGAGCAGTTCCCCGACGCGTACAAGGCGGTCTGGGACTTCTCCGGCCGCAAGGCCACCTCCCGGCACATCCCCGGCGTCTCGTTCACCGGGATCGCCCACCCGGGGCTGATGGGCACCGCCCCGTCCGCGTCGCTGCTGGCCACCTGGAACCAGCGGGAGGGTGCGCTGATCGCCACCGCGCCCGACCGCGTCCCGCCCCTGGCCCTGCCCCCCGAACCGCAGAACGCGATCCTCGGCAGCCTCACCGGCGCCGACTTCGACCGGGTGGCCGCCGAGGCGGCGCGGACCGCGCCGCCCCGGGAGAACGGCGGGAACCAGGACATCAAGAACTTCACCGTCGGCAGCCGGGTCTTCTACCCGGTGTTCGTGCCGGGAGCCAACCTGTCCCTCGGCGACCTGCACTTCTCCCAGGGCGACGGAGAGATCACCTTCTGCGGCGCCATCGAGATGGGCGGCTTCGTCGACCTGCACGTCGACGTGATCAAGAACGGCATGCAGACGTACGGCGTCGCCGAGAACACCATCTTCATGCCGGGCGACACCCCGCCGCAGTACTCCCAGTGGCTGGCCTTCTCCGGACTCTCGGTCACCCTCGACGGCGAACAGCGGTACCTCGACTCACAACTCGCCTACCAGCGCGCCTGCCTGCACGCCATCGACTACCTGACCCGCTTCGGCTACCAGCCGGAACAGGCGTACCTGCTGCTCGGTGCCGCACCGATCGAGGGCCGGCTCTCCGGCGTGGTGGACATCCCCAACTCCTGCGCGACCGTCTACCTGCCCACCGAGATCTTCGACTTCGACATCCGCCCCTCGGCCGCCGGTCCGACCCGGATCGACCCGGGCAAGGGCGCCCCGAAGGCCACCATGCCCTGAGCGGGTGACCGGGCTAAGGTTCGCGGATGAGCATCCTGCCCAGCGGCGGCGCGCATTTCGCCAGGGTCGAGGCCCTACGCGCCGCCGAACGGCGCCTTCAACGGGCCCAGTTGTCCTCCGACGTCGCGGCGCTGGATCGGTTGATCGACGACCGTCTCGTGTTCACCGGTCCGGACGGCCGTCTCTACTCCAAGCAGGACGACCTGCACGTGCACCGATCCGGCCGGCAGACGATGACCCGGGTGGACGAGGAGGACCTGGCGGTCCTCGTGGCCGGTGACACCGGCGTGACATGGTTCCTCGGCACCGTGGAGGGCACCCTCGCCGGTGAGCCGTTTCTCGCCCGGGTCCGCTACACGCGGACATGGATCCTCGACGAGGACGAGGGGTGGCGCCTGCTCGCGGCACACGTCGGCCCGGCCGGCTGAGGATGCCGTCAGATCGCGGCGAGCGCCCTGGCGATGTTCCACTCGGCGAGGTCCAGCATCCACTTGCGGTCCGGGAAGTCGGTGTCCGCGATCCGCAGTGGCCCTTCGATCAGGGACAGGGTCTGCGCGTACCGGTAGAGCGCCAGCCGGTGGGGATCGAGATCGACCGGACGCAGCGCCGGGTAGGCCTCGTCGAAACGCATCTGCAGCCAGGCATGGTCCCACTCGACGTCGAAGTACGTCAGCCCCTCGAAATCGATCATGACGGCCTCGCCGGCGGCGGTGACGAGCACGTGATCCGGCCCGAGTTCGCCGTGCACCAGCCCGTACTCCTCGCGCGGGGCGACCGCGCTCCGGAGACGGCGTACGTGGGCGGTGAGCCGGTGGTGGGCATCGGCCAGCCGGGCGTCGCGAGCCGCTGCCGCGTCGAGGTGGCCGAGCGCGCGGTCGACGATCACGTCTTCGGTCCGCCGCGTCTGGGATGCCTCACCTCGGGCGACGGCTGCGACCTTGCCGTAGTGCGGGCCGAAGGCGGTGTGCATGCGACGCAGGGCGTCACCGAGCGCGGACAGCGGCCCGGCGGCGGTGGCCGGATCGTGTTCCAGCAACGCCTCCAGCCGGAGCGAGCCGGCGTCCTCGACGAGCGCGATGTCGGCGTCGAGGTGCCGGCCGTCCCGGTCGATCATCATCAGACGCGGTACGCGCACACCCGCTGCCGTGAGCGCCTCGTGGCCGGCGGCGAAGAGATCGGCGCCCGAAGCATCCGTGAACGGGTCGTCCGGGACTGCCGGTGACGGTGGCCAGTAGTTCTCGGCCGCGGCCCACACGTACAGCATCACGGTCGTCCGGTCGTCCAGCCGAAGCCGGTAGACGCCCTTCTTGGTGCCGCCGGTCAGTCGGTCCAGGGCGGCGAGGCGCCGGTCGGAGCCGAACTGGTCCGACACGAGGTCGTGCAGGTCGTCCGGCTGCAGGAAGGTCCGCGTCATGGCCGCCTCTCGTCAGACCGAGGCAGCCAGGCTGCCAGACCGGGCAGCGGCACACAACCGAGTTGCAGCCGCCGCGGCTCCGTACCGGCATACCGGGCCGTGGGTGGTCGCCGCGCACTCCAGGAACCGCGCGGTGAGTGCCCCCGGCTGCCGGCTGCTCGCTCGTTCCACGTGCCAGCAGGGGTACGCGACCACCACGCTCGGCAGTAGGCACGAGCCCTTGAATGGGCACGGCGAGTATCACCTGTTCCTGCCCGCCGGCCACTCCTCACCCTCCACTGCCAGTGGCTGCGATTGATCGGTATCCGGTGCCGAGCGCGGGTCGAGCCTCCGCCGAAGGAGGCGAGCGAGCCGACAACGAACGAACGACTCTCGGGAGGCCCGACCCTTCCCTGACTCCGCCTAAATAAGGGAGCGGATCAGGAGGTGGTACGCGTCGGCCTGGTTCCAGTCCAACGCACGGCCCGTCAATCCGGCCTCGGTCAGCTTCTCGCGGCTCTTTCGTGCAACGACTGGCATGTTCTCCACGATCACTTGCATCATTCCTGGCACGTCGTACAGGACCACGGCGGGTGCCCGGTGTTGGACCAAGACGGCCCAGCCCGCCTGTGCGTCATGGAGGAAGTGCGGGAAGATGGGGTTGTCGCGAGTGAGGCTGTTGCAAACGGTAAGGATCTTGAGAGGGCCTTGTGGAAGGTCCTCAAGGACCCCGGAGGTCACGTTGACCACTGATTCGTTACCGCCACCGGAAACCGAGATGACAACGTATTCTTGCGGCCCGAACGGAACTCCGACACCGACCCCCATGACGAACGGATCAAGTTCGGTGTACCGCAAGCCGATCTTGGTGAGGGCGCTCTTAACGTGCTCGAGTTGTTGTCGTGCCAGATCGAGTAGATGGTCCATTCGGCAACCCTTCCCAGATGTGCAGGGATCCGTCGGCCTCGTCAGCGGTCCAAGATTCGTTGCGCCGCCGCCCTCGCCTCAGGAGAGACATGGTGGTCGCCTCCCAGTAGGTCGAGTGCGCATTTCAGACGTACGTCGCCCATCCGCACGGTGCCGCTGGCATTGCTTGCCACCTGCTGGTTGACGGCATGCTCGGGCAGGGCCAAAACAGCGACGGCGTACACCTCCGTGACGACTTCGGCCGGCGGGGGCGCCAACATCATGTCGTTGATGTCGCCCAATTCCACAACGTCTCTCAACTGGGCATCCCAGATGTTGACGAACAGGGCGATGGCAGCGATGAGAGGCACGTCCCCGGCCGATCGCGCTTCTCGACAGACAGCGGCGAGCCAGTGCCAGGGGCGATCCATGCCCGTCTGGCCCGTCTCGATGGTGTTCCTTAGCGCTGTTTCCACATCCGCTGGGCCGCCGCCGGCACGCGAGAACGCCGATGCCGTCTGCCGCATCCTCGCGTCGTTACCGACCACCGCGAGAAAGTCCTGGATGACCCGCCGGGCGAGGTCCAGATCATCCCTGCTCGCCGTAGATGGCGGCGGGGGTGGCACCGTCCGCCGCTCCTTCTGTTTCCTGCTGAAGAGACCCACTGATACCTCCAACCACGAAACGTCCTCGCCAGGACGGGTGCGAAAGCACAGCCACCCAGTCCGCAAGGCTCCGACTTCTATAGGAGCTTAGGAACAACTTCCCCATTGACAGTTATGACCCGACGGTGGCCTCCGGAGTCCCTCCGCCTCCTTGCACCACTTGCACTTCGGCCTACCTGCCTTGACGCATGCACAACCCACGGTCGCCTCCTTGTTGTGTCCTAGTAGAACGTCACGTATGCCACTCTTCTCCATTTCGGAGCCCGAACTTTCCGATTCGGACGACCTGCACCAGGGCGACTATTCCGGGTGGATAGGACCCTCAGGAAGCGCCCGTCAGTCCGGACGGCGGCAGGTAAGAGTTCCACGCTTCTCCTCCACCGTAGAGAATGCGTTCGCAAGGACGTGCGGTCATACTACGGACGGCAGGCGAAGTCGAAGCTCAGCCGAACGGGTCCGATCCTGCTGTCGGATCTTGGACGATAAGCATGGGGCGAAGCTTGCGCCAATTAGGCCGACGCTCAGGCGGTCCTCGCCGTCGAGCAGTCATCAGGTGGCTACGGACGCAGTCACCCTAGGCCACACCCTAATCCTCGTCGACGACCTCGCCGGCCGGATCCCTACTTGCGAATGGCAATAATGAGCCATTTTCATCGCGTTTGGCGGGCATTTCCAGGGGGCTTGGAGGACGAGGATGGCCTGCACGAACGGGGTGGCGCGGCGGGACAGCAGCGCAGCTCCGCCAGGACCTTTCCAGCTCTTGAGATAGGCACGGCGCATTCTGCGGGCGCCGATCTTGGCGGGTGCCGGTTGACGTAATGCTCCCACCAGGACACAGACCCGTCGCGCTTCCGGAATGTACGGCTCGTAGGACAACAGTCGTCCCATCGATTCTTGCCCAACGGTCCGGACCGTAGCCGGATTGGTGGCCTGCCGATCAGGCGCGGGTGCGCCGCCGCTGCCGGGTCGACACGACCGCGACGACAGCCATCAGGACCGCGACGACCAGGGACGGCAGGGCGTCCGGCCGGCGCAGCAGCTCCCCCGTCAACCCGGCGTTGTCGAGCTGGTGCAGCGTGCCCAGCAGCAGGGTGGGGACGACGGCGATCAGCAGCCGCTGGTCGGCCGTCGCCACCCACAGGAAGGCGGCCACCCCGGCGATCACCAGGGCGGCGGCGGCGATCCGTGGACCCGCGTCGACCATGCGGAGGCCACCCGCGGGGATGAGATGCAGGGCGAGAATGCCGGCGGTGACCAGGACGGCGTTGGCCCGGGGCGCCGGCGGCACGTCCGCCGGGCGCCGCAGGCCCAGCACGATCAGCGGCGCGGCGACGACCGGCGCCCACCACTGCGGCAGGCCGTTGAGGAACAGGTACGGCGAGATCAGGCTCGGCACCACCGCCGCGGTCACCGCCAGGACGGCGGCGGTACGGGCGCGACCCGCGACGAGCGCCACCAGCGCGGCGGTCAGCACGAGCTCGTGGACGCCCTGGTTGCGCAGGACGGTCAGGGGGTCCGTGAGCCCGCCGTACTGCAACGCCTCGACGATGTCGTCCAGCCCGATGAGGACTCCCAGCGCCAGCACCGCCAGGGCGCCGAGGTGGAGGCCCTGCCAGAACAGCACGGCGGCGGACCGGACGGCGGTGCTGCCGCCGTACACCCGCAGGCCGCCGCGGACGAGCGAGGCCGCCTCCCGGGCGCTGGGCCAGCGACGGGTGGTGGGTTCGTCGCCGATCAACGTGTCGATCAGTTCGTCGGCGCGTTCGCGCCGGTAGCCGGCCGGGTAGGCCCGCAGCAGCATGCGGTAACGCTTCTCCAGGACATCGGAAGTCATGCGGGTCTGATCCTCACGGTGGAAGGTTGACGGGCACCTGCCTGCGATGCGACCCGGCCTGGCAGGCGGTCCATGACCACCCGGGCGGCCTGGGCGAGCCGGTCGGCCTCGTCGGTGAGTACGCGACAGCCCTCGTCGGTGAGCCGGTAGTAGCGGCGGGCACGCCCGTTGACGATCTCCTCGCCGTCGGCGATGACGAGACCCTCGCCGAGCAGCCGGTCGATCACCGAGTACAGCGATCCGGCGGCGAGGGTCACCCGCCCGCCGGACAGCTCGGTCACCCGCTTGATCACGGCGTAACCGTGGAGCGGCCCGCCGAGCAGGGCGGCGAGGACGAAGTACGACGGTTCCCGTAGCGCGGGACGCGATGCCGATCCCATGAGCCGAATATACAACCAACTTGAGTATTCGTCCAAGGTGACTGTTCACAGTGACCCTTGCCCGAATCATCTTAATGATTAAGGTAATTGGATGAGCACATCGACGGACTTCTCGGTGGCGATCTCCGGCGCCGGCCTCTCCGGCCTCTGTCTCGCCCAGTACCTGACGCGCGCCGGCATCGACGTACACGTCTACGAGCGGGACCCGGGCCCCTTCGTCCGGCGGCAGGGATACCGGATCATCCTCGACCGGTACGGGCTGGCGGCGCTGCGTGAGAGCCTGCCCCGGCCGCTGTACCGGCTGGCGCTGGCCACCGGCGACGAGCCCGGCGGGCACCTGCGCTTCACCGACAGGCGGCTGCGGGACGCCTTCACGATCACCTTCAAGCACGACCCGCACGAGACCCGTCAGGTGGACCGGCTGACACTGCGGTCGATCCTGCAGTCCGGGCTGGACGGGCGCATCCACTACGGCAAGGACGGCGTCGCGGTGGACAGCGGCGGCCCGGCCGGGCTGCGGCTGCGGTTCTCCGACGGCGGGGCCGCCGCGGCCACAGTCGTGGTGGGCGCGGACGGCGTCGGTTCGGCGCTGCGCGCGCAGCTCACGCCGGACGCCGACCCGGCGGACACCCCGATGGCAGGCATCTACGGCCGGTCGCCGCTGCGGCGCGACGGCGCCAGCGTCATCCCGGACGCGTTGCGGACCAGCGGGGTCCTCGCCATCGCCGACCGGCCGGGCAGCGCCTTCTTCTTCACCTCGATGCGGTTCGGCGAGAGCCCGCGGGAGGCGTTCACGCGCCTGGCTCCGGGCAGCTACGCCCCCACCGGCGACGACTACGTCATGTGGGCACTGCTGCTCCGGCGGGACGAGTTGCCCACCGGCGTCCGCGGGGACCTGCGGGCGCTGTGGCACGTGGCCGCCCGGAAGAGCATCGACTTCCACCCGCTCGTCCGGCGGCTGGTCGACACGGCCGAACTGGACGCCACGGTGCTCAACCTGTTCGCCACCGGCCGGCGCCCGCACCGGTGGACGGTGCCCCGGGCGACGATGATGGGCGACGCCGTGCACGTCATGCCGCCGTTCGGCGCGCACGGCGGCAACACGGCGCTGCGCGACGCCGCCCTGCTCGGCCACAAGCTGGTCGAGGCCCGAACGAAGGGCACGCCGGTGGAGGAAGCGATCGGCGGATACCAGGACGAGATGGTGCCGTACGCCTTCCACGCCGTCGACAGTGCCGCCAAGCTGATGCACCGCCTCACCGGCGGCGCCGCCGCACCGCACTGGGTGCTGACCCGCGTGCTACCTCGGCTGCACCGGGTCACCGTGCCGGAGGCATGATTGCCCGCATGTCCCACGATTCGGCCCGCGCATCCGCGATCGCCGACCTCATGCGCGCCGGGCGGGAGACGTCGCGGCTGTCCATGGTGTTCCGGTACGCCATCGCGGAGCGGCTGGGCCTCGCGGTGAGCGACCTGGAGTGCCTCGACTACCTGGCGGACATCGGCTCCGCTACCGCGGGGCAGATCGCCGAGCGGACCAACCTCACCACCGGTGCGGTCACCAGCATGCTCCGCCGGCTCCAGCAGGCCGGCTACGTGACGACCGAACGCGACCCGGCAGACCGGCGGCGGGTCGTCGTCACCATCCGGCCGGAGCGGATCGCCGACCTGGAGCGGCCGTACGAGCGTTTCGCCGAGCGGGCGGGACGGCTCGTCGAGGGCTACAGCGCCGAGGAGGTCCGGCTGCTGGTCCGGCACCACGACCGCCTGCAGGCGATGTACCTCGCCGAGTTGGATCACCTCCGCGACGGCGACACCGCGCAACGGCCCGTCTGAGCCGGCGTCTCGCGCCGCTATCCCACGGTCGCCAGGAAGTCCGAGTAGAACAGGCCCAGGCCGGCGGCGACGCAGACACCGGCCACGATCCAGAACCGGACCACGATGGTGGACTCGCTCCAGCCCGCCAGCTCGAAGTGGTGGTGCAGCGGCACCATCCGGAAGACGCGCCTGCCGGTGGTGCGGTACGAGACGATCTGGATCACCCAGGTCGTGGTGATGATGACGAACAGCCCGCCGATCAGGATCGAGAGCAGCGTCGTACGGGTCACCACCGCGAGCCCGCCGATCAGGCCGCCCAGCCCGAGCGCGCCCACGTCACCCATGAAGATCCGCGCCGGGGAGGTGTTCCACCACAGGAAGCCCACGCAGGCGCCGGCTGCGGCGGCCGCGATCATGGCGATCTCCAGCGGATCGCGGACCTGGTAGCAGTACTCGTTGACGCGGGCGTACCCGTCGTCGGCGCACCAGTGCCGGTACTGCCAGAAGCCGATCAGCGAGTATGCGCCGAGCACCAGGATCGACGCGCCGGTGGCGAGGCCGTCGAGGCCGTCGGTGAGGTTCACGCCGTTGGACATCGCCGTGATCACGAAGATGAAGACCATGACCGCGCCGACCTTGCCGACGTCCAGCCAGCTGATGTCGCGGATGAGCGAGATGTGCTCGCTGGCCACGGTCTGGCCGTTGGTGCTGGGCACGTAGAGCGCGGCCACGCCGAACCCGCCGCCGACGAGCGCCTGGCCGAGCAGCTTGCCCTTGGCGGACAGTCCGTCGGAGTTGCGCCGGCGCACCTTGAGGAAGTCGTCGAAGAAGCCGACCGCGCCGCAGAAGACGAACAACCCGAGCAGCACCAGGGCCGTCATGGTCGGCCCCTCCTGCGCGATCTGCCGTTCGGGCAGCGTGGTCAGGGCGAGGTGCCCGGCGACGTACGCGAGGACCGTCGCCACGATGAAGACGACGCCGCCCATCGTGGGCGTACCCACCTTGTGCTCGTTGCTGGCGAGCCCGATCGACCGGATCGGCTGACCGGCCTTCAGCGCGGTGAAGACGCGAACCGCCACCGGCGTGCCGAACAGGGAGATGACGAACGCGACAGCGGCCGCGACGATGACAGCCCTCACCGGCGTACCTCCACGAGCTCCGGATTCTCATCGGTCACGAGACGTGAGCTTGCCATCCGGCGGCGGACGGAGCAGCCCCCTGACCGTCACCACGCCGAGGCTGGCGCGTAGGCCGTAGCGTCGACGGCATGAGAACGATGCTGGTGTCGATCGCGGTGATCGTGGTGGTGGTGCTCGCGCTCGTCGTCTTCGTCGCCCGGCGCGACCGGACGAGGCGCCCGTCGGACGAGGATTCGGCTGCGGTTCGCCAGGCCGGCGCCGACCGGCACCGGCACGACGCGCAGCGGCAGGTCGCGTCGGGCCTCGCCGAGCGGCACCGCAACCCGCCGAGCACGTAGGCACGACCGGCGGTGCGGGCCGGTTTGTCGGTGGCCCCGCGGCGACCCGTCGCGCACGATCACCTGGTGGTCCCACCCGACACCGTTCTCTCCGACCTCCGCGAGGCGTGGCGCCGCACGCTGGCGGGCAGGCTGCTGGGCCTGTACCTGCACGGGTCGCTCGTGACAGGCGACTTCGACGTGAACCGCAGCGACCTCGACCTGCTCGCGGTCCTCGCCGACGACCCGGACGAGAAGCTCCTCGACGTACTCGCCGACCTGCACGCGGACCTCGACCGGCGGCACCCGCTGTGGGCGGGCCGGATCGAGGTGGAGTACGTGTCACTGGCCGCGGTGCGCGCCGTTCCCGGCCGGGACCACCTGATCGCCCGGATCAGTCCCGGGGAGTCGTTGCACCTGCTGCCCGCCACCACCCACCGCGTCGTGACCTGGGCCGCCGTGCACGACTACGGCCGTACGCTGCTGGGGCCGCCGGCCGGCGAGCTGCTGCCCGCCGCCGACCCCGGCCTCGTCCGCGCCGCCCTGCGGGACCACGTCCGCGACTGGCCGGCCTGGGTACTCGAGATGACCCCACCCGGAGCCCAGTCGTACGCGGTGCTCACGCTCTGCCGGGCCTACCAGCGCATGTGCGACGGGCGGCAACTGTCCAAGCGGCAGGCCGCCGAGCGGACCGCCGCCGCCCTCCCGCGATGGGCGGACCTGATCTTCTGGGCACGCGACTGGTGGTACGACTCCGGCCAGGACAGCGATCCCGGCCGGTTCGACGAGGTCCGGGCGTTCGTGCACGAGGTCAGCGCCGCCATCCTGGCCGAGGAACCCGACAGGCGGTGACACCGCTCCTACTCCTTCAGGCCGATGTTGTCGATCGGCGGAGCGCTGAGCAGCCGCCGGACCGGCCACACCGTGCTCACCAGCGCCAGCAGCGCCGTACCGCCGAGCACCGCCGCCCACCCGAGCGGCGGCACGTACGGGATCGGACTGCCGGTCAGTCCGTTGACGATCGCGCTCAGCGTCAGCACCGCGATCGTCGCGCCGATCAGCACCGCGGTGCCGAGCAGCCCGGCCTGTTCGGCCCGGACCATCCCGCGAATCTGACGCCGGGTGACCCCGACCAGTTGCAGCAACGCCAGCTCGCGGCGGCGGGCCAGTGCCGCCATCACCATCGTGGTGGCCGCCGCCAGCGCCGCGTACCCGACCATCACGCCGATCAGCAGCCGGTTCAGCCAGGCGCCGAGCGCCAGATCGGTGCCGAGCAGGCGCGTACGGGTCGCGGCGTCGAGGATCTCGGTGCCGGGCCGCGCCGCCGCCCACGTGGCCAACGCGGTGCCGACGTCCGGGCCGCCGCGGACCAGCACCTCGTCGACGGTGTTCCCCGCCGTGTGCCCGGCGACCGTCCCGGCGGCCAGTGTGACGTCGCCGAAGCCGAGGCCACGGTCGTAGACCGCGATGACGTCCAACGTGACCGGGGTGCCGTCGCCCAGCCAGAGGTCCGCCTTGTCGCCGACGTCCCAGCCGGACGAGGACGCCTGCATGGTGGACAGGGCGACGGTGCCGGCGCGCAGGTCGGCCAGGGTGCCCTTGCGCACGGCGAGGTCCATCGTCGAGGTGACGCCCGCCGGGTCGACTGATTGCGCGCCGACCGGCTCGATGCCGCCGAGCGCCCGCACCACGACCTGGGTACGGCGTACCCCGGTGGCCGCCTGCACACCGTCCAGCTCGCGGATCTCCCGCGCCGCGTCCCCGGGAAGTCCGCCCGGAGCGACGAGCACCCGCTCGGCGAGGGTTCCGGCGCTGCTCTGCGTGGCGGTCTGCCGTTCCAGGTTGTCCTGCAGGAACCAGACCGAACCGCCGAACCCGACGGACAGCACGAGGGCGGTCAGGACGGTCGCCATGCCCTGCGCGTTCGCCCGCAGGTTGGCCGCGGCCAGGTAGCCGCCGGCCCGCCAGATGCGCGGCAGCACCGGGGTGAGCAGGCGTGCCGCGTACGCGTTGATGTGCGGTGCGAGCAGCGCCACCGCGATGACGAACAGGTAGAGCATGCCGACCGCGCCGGCCAGCGCCCCGGCCGACCCGGCGGCGCCGAGTGTGAACGCCCCGGAGCTGCCGGCCGCCATCAGCGTCAGCACACCGGCGATCAGCCGTACCGGGCCGCTGCGCCGGGGTTCGACGGCGATCTCGCCGAGCGCCTCGATCGGCTTGATGGCGGTGACCCGGCGTGCGGCGATCAGCGCGGCGACCACCGCCACCAGGACGGCCGTACCGATGGCGGCCGGCACCGCGAACAGACCGCCCGCCATCGGGAAGCCGGCCGGCACGAACCCCCGCCCGACCAGTTCGCCGTGCACCCAGCGGGCCGCCAGCAGGCCGGCCGGGCCGCCGATCGCGGAGCCGGCCAGGGCGAGCAGCGCGGCCTCGGCGACCAGCATGCGGCGTACCTGCCCCGGTGTGGCGGCGACCGCGCGCAGCAACGCCAGGTCACGTCGGCGGTGCCGGACGGACAGCCCGATGGTGCCGGCCACCACGAACACGATCAGCAGGACGACGTACCCGCCGAAGGCCGACCCGGCACTGACCAGCAGGCTCCGGGCGGCCAGGTTCGCCGACTGCTCGGCGTTTCCGCGGTCCTTCCCGGCGTACGTCGTGGCGCCGGCCGCCGTCGCGATCTCGCGCACCGCACCGAGGTCGGCGCCGGGTGCCATCCGTACGCCGATCGCGTCCACCCGGCCCGGGTGGGCGGACAGGCGCGCGGCCTGCGCGTCGGTGAAGAACACCTCGGCCGAACCGGTCTCGGCGGTCCCGCTCACCCGGTACGACCGGCCGAACCCGCCGACGACAAGGTCGATGCGGTCGCCGGGCACCACGCCGAGCCGGGTGTCGGCCACCACCTCGTCGTCGGCCCGCGGCGCGGCGCCCGCGGCGAGGGGGCGACCGGTGAAGACGTACGTGTCCCAGCCGTGTCCCACCGCGGCGGGTGAGCCGATCAGCACCCGGTCGTCGCCGGTGACTGCTGTGACGCCCGGCACCCGGCGGATCCGGTCCACCAGGCCGGCGTCCACAGTGCCACCCTCGGGCAGCGTCACCGTGCTCGTGGTGGTGTCGCCGTCGAACTCCCGGAACGTGTGGCTGATCGTGCGGTTGGCGACGACCACGTCGGCGCTCGCCCAGAGCCGCGGCTCCGGGCGGAACCGCAGCCCCGATTCGACGAGCGAGCCCATCGCCACCAGGATCAGCACGCCGACGATCAGGGCCAGCAGGGTCGCGGCGGCGGGGCCGGTGCGGTGCCGCAGCAGGCGGGCGGCGAGGCCGGTCATCGGAGGACCCGCCCGTCCAGCGACGCCAGGTGCTCGGCGATCCGGACGGCGCCGAGCTGCGGGAGGTCCGCGACCATCGCACCGTCGGCCAGCACCAGCACCCGATCCGCATACGAGGCGGCGATCGGGTCGTGGGTCACCATCACCACCGTCTGCCCGTGCTCGTCCACGACCGCGCGCAACAGCGCCAGCACCTCCGCCGCGGTCCTCGAGTCGAGGGCGCCGGTGGGCTCGTCCGAGAAGATCACCTCGGGGCGGGTGGCAAGCGCCCGGGCGATAGCCACCCGCTGCTGCTGACCGCCGGACAGCGCCGCCGGCCGGTGGTGCAGCCGATCGGCGAGGCCGACCCGCTCGACCACGTGGGTCAGCCAGGCCCGGTCCGGGCGGCCGCCGGCCAGGCGCAGGGGTAGCACGATGTTCTCCTCGACGGTGAGCGCGCCGATCAGGTTGAACGCCTGGAAGACGAACCCGATCCGGGTACGCCGCAGCTCGGTCAGGCGCGTCTCGGACAGCCCGGACAGGTCGGTGCCGCCGAGGACCACCCGGCCGTCCGTGGGGCGGTCGAGCCCGGCCGCGATCTGCAGCAGCGTGCTCTTGCCGGAGCCCGAGGGCCCCATCACCGCGGTGAAGGTGCCCCGGCCGAAGTCGACATCGACGCCCGCGAGCGCGGTCACCTGGTTGCGGCCGGTGCCGTACACGCGGGTGAGTCTTTCGACGCGTACCGCCGGCTCGACGGTCTGTCCCATTCTGGTGGCCTCTCTCCGTGTCTTCGGCAGGATCTGCGCGCACCAGAAACGCTATTGAGCTGGGGGAACAGCGACCATCCAGCGGGCTGCCCAGTCCGGGTACAGCAGGCACCACCTTCGACCCGTACCTCAGCGGGCCGGCGTCGGAAGGTGAAGGCGGCCGTCGTGGACTTCGGCGACCTGGTCGACGGCGGTGAGGTTCGTGCGGTCGTGGGTGACCAGGACGGTGGCGGTGCTCTGCTGGTGGGTGAGACGGGTGATCAGCTCGATGACGGCGGCGCCGCGTTCGTGGTCGAGCGCGCTGGTGGGTTCGTCGACGAGCAGGACGGTGGGGTCGTTCATCAGGGCGCGGGCGATGTTGACGCGCTGGCGCTGGCCGCCGGAGAGCTGGTGCGGCCGGCGGTCGGCCTGGCCGGCGAGGCCGACCGCGTCGAGGAGTTCCACGGCGCGGGTACGGGCTCCGGCCGGTCGGCGGCCGTCGATCTGGGCCATCACCTGGAGCTGCTCGGCGGCGGTGAGGGAGGGCAGCAGGTTGGGCTGCTGGAAGACGATGCCGATCTTGTGGCGGCGCAGGTCGGCAAGTTCGCCCCGTGTCATTCCGGTGGTGGCGGTGCCGTCGATGGTGACGGTGCCGGAGTCGGGGGTGATGAGGGTCGCCGCGACCGCGAGGAGGCTGGACTTGCCGGAGCCGGAGGGGCCGATCACGGCGGTCAGGCTGCCCTTGGGTACGTCAAGGGTGACGCGGTCGAGGGCGGTCAGGCGGCCCTCACCGTCGGGGTAGGTGAGGGTGATGTCGGTCAGGTTCAGGCTCATCGGGCGCTCCCCAGGGCGGTCAGCGGGTCGACGGAGGTGATCCGGCGGATGGCCAGAGCGGCGCCGAGGGCGCCGAGGACGACGATCACGGCCGCGGGAAGGAGGACGGTCACCGGGGTGAGGAGGAACGGCACCGTGGACCCGGCGACGAGGGCGCCGAGCGCGGCGGCGATGCCGGTGCCGAGCAGGGTGCCGCCGACGAGCAGCACGACGGCCTGTCCGAGGGCGTCCTTGAGAAGGTTGGCGGTGGGGGCGCCGAGTGCCTTGAGCACTGCGACGTCGCCGCTGCGCTGGATGGTCCAGACGGTGAAGAAGGCCCCGATGACGAGGGCGGAGATGGCGAACAGGAAGCCGCGCATCAGCTGTAGCGAGCCGTTCTCGGAGGTGTAGGAGCCGATCGCGGACAGTGAGTCGGCCACGGAGACCGTCCTGGTGCCCGCCTGCCGGTCGGTGGCTCCCGGCTCGGCGTCCGAGGTGGTGGTCAGGGCGACGACGGTGGCCGTCTGGCTGCCGTCGCCGGTGCCGGCCGGAGGCGCGATCCTCTGCCACACGCCCAGGCTGATCCACACCACGGGGGTGTGGCTGAAGGAGGCGTCGCCGCGTACGGCCGCCACCGTGAGTCGCTGCCCGGCCAGGGTGACGGAGTCGCCGGCCTGCACACCGAGGTCGTCGGCGGCCTTGGTGGACAGCACCGCCGAGCGGTCGTCGATCCGGCCGCTGTCGGGGGCCAGGCGGGAGCCGGACTGGACGCCGAAGGCGGAGACCCCGGCGCTTCGGCCTCCGGCGGTGGCCCTGGTCGTGGTGATGCCCAGCGGTTCGGCACCGGTCACGCCGGGGGCCGCGGCCCACTGCCGCCACTGCTTCTCGGTGACAGTGGAGTTGGAGTACGACACGTCCTGGCCCTCGCCGGGCGCCTGGAAGGCGATCCTGTCGACGGGCAGGTCGGTGATGGCGGAGATGTTCTGCCGGCCCAGTCCGGCCGTCAACCCGGACAGCAGCCCGACCAGCAGGGTGATCAGCACGATGACGGTACCCATCAGGGCGAAGCGCCCCTTGGCGAACTTCAGGTCTCTCCAGGCGACGAACACGGCAGTGGCCTGTCCTTTCGGCGGTGGAAGCGGTACGACTCCACGATCGCGGCCGGCGCCCGTGTCCGCGTCTGGCCTAGGGCGGCACTTCGCGGGCCGAAGGACGGCGCCCGGGTTCTAACTTTCGATAGAGGCCCTCGGGGCGCCGGCGTCGGTAACGTGGGACGCACTGTGAGCACCGCTGCCCCTGCCCTGACCCCGACCACCCGAGCCCTGGCCTGGTGCCTGCACCTGCTGATCATCGGCCTGCTCGTCCTGGCCGCCGGCCGGGCGGTGGCCGACGACCGGCCGCACGCCGGCTCGATCGTTGCCGTGGCGGTGGCGTGCGGTCTGGCGTACGCCATCGGGCCGCTCCTCCCCCGCATCCGGTGCTCGCGGCGGGCCGCCGCCTGGTGGCTGGCCGCCGTCGGGGCCGTGTGGCTGGTGTTGCTGGGCCTGTCCCCCGACGCGATCTGGGTGGCGTTCCCGCTGTACTTCCTCCAGCTCCACCTGCTGCCGCGCCGCGCCGGCCTGGCCGCCGTGATCGTCACCGCCGTGGCGGCCGTCGCCGGGTTCGGCGCCCACACCGGCTCCTTCACCCCGGCCACGGTGATCGGTCCCGCGCTCGGTGCCGCCGTCGCCGTCGGGGTGGTGTGGGGGTACCAGGCCCTGTATCGGGAGAGCGAGCAGCGCCGGCAGCTGATCGAGGAACTCACCGCCACCCGGGCCGACCTGGCCCGCGCCGAGCACACCGCCGGCGTGCTCGCCGAGCGCGAGCGTCTGGCCCGCGAGATCCACGACACCCTCGCCCAGGGCCTGTCGAGCATCCAGCTGCTGCTGCGCGCCGCCGAGCGCGCCCTGCCCGGCCGGCCCGGTGCCGCCTCGGGTCACGTCGACGCGGCCCGTCAGGTCGCCGTGGACAACCTCGCCGAGGCCCGCCGCTTCGTCGCCGCGCTCACCCCGCCCACCCTGGAAGGCACCACCCTGGCCGGGGCCCTGGAACGCCTGTGCACCACCACCAGCGCCCGCCACCGCCTCACCGCCCGCTTCCACCTCGTCGGCGACCCCGTATCGCTGCCGACCGCCCACGAGGTGGCGCTCCTGCGTATCGCCCAGTCCACAGTCGCGAACACGGTCCGCCACGCCCAGGCCACCACCGCCGAGATCACCCTCAGTCATCTCGGCGACCGCATCGCCCTTCACGTCGTCGACGACGGGCGCGGCTTCGACCCGGACCACCTGCCCGCCCCCGACGTAGACGGCGGCGGCTTCGGCCTGGCGGCCATGCGCGCCCGCATGGCCGCCCTCGGCGGCACCCTGGCCGTCGCATCCGCGCCCGGCCGGGGCACCGCCGTGACCGCCGAGCTTCCCCTCACCCCGCCCACCAGCACCGAGCCCGAGGGCCGCCCGTGACCGACGACGTCCCCATCCGCCTCCTTCTGGCCGACGACCACCCGGTCGTACGGGCCGGGCTGCGCGCCGTGCTGGAAACCGAACCCGGCCTGGTCGTCGTGGCCGAAGCCGCCACCGCCGAGGAGGCAGTCACCCGCGCCGCCGCAGGCGACATCGACGTCGTCCTGATGGACCTGCAGTTCGGCAAGGGCATGGGTGGCGCCGAAGCCACCGCCCGGATCACCGCCCGCCCGGATGCGCCGCGTGTGCTGATCGTCACCACGTACGACTCCGACGCCGACACCCTGCCCGCCATCGAGGCCGGCGCCACCGGCTATCTCCTCAAGGACGCCCCACCCGAGGACCTGGCCGCCGCCGTCCGCACCGCCGCCGCCGGACGCACCACGCTGGCGCCCACCGTCGCGAACCGGCTGATGAACCGCCTGCGTACGCCGGCCACCACCCTGACCCGGCGCGAGACCGAGGTCATCGCCCTGGTCGCCGACGGTCTGTCGAACCACAGCATCGGCACCCGCCTCCACCTGACCGAAGGCACCGTCAAGTCCCACCTGGCCCGCATCTACGCCAAGCTCGGCGTCGAGTCGCGTACCGCCGCCGTCGCCACCGCCACCGAACTCGGCCTCATCCGCCGCTGACCCCGGGCAGGTGCGGGTCGTCGGCCAGGCCGGCTGCCGGCGTCAGCGATTGAGCAGGTCACGGCCGGGGTAGTGGCCCTCCTCGCGGAAGATCAATCGGCGGCCGGGTCCCGGCCTGTCCGGCGAGAGGGGTACGACCGGTGCGGACCTGGGTGCGCGACGCCGTCGGGCGGTTGCGCGGCGACGGGATGACAGTGGTCGAGCTGACCGCCGCCGCTGTGGTCGCCTGGATCGTGGCGGCGCTGGTGATCCGTCACCCGGACCCGTTCTTCGCACCGACCGCCGCGCTCGTCGTACTCGGCGAGTCCCGCGGGCGACGGCTGCGGCAGACCGTCGAGATCCTGCTCGCCGTGGCAGCCGCCGTCCTCGTCGCGGAGCTGCTGGTGTACGCGCTGGGCCCGGGCACCGAGACGGTCCTGCTGGTGCTGCTGCTGACCACCACGACGCTCGTGGTGATCGGGGCCCGACGTGCCCTGGTCGTGCAGGCCAGCGTCTCGGCCATGTACCTGGTCGTGGTCTCCGCGCCGAACGGGACGCTGATGCCGTTCCGCTTCGTCGACGCGCTCATCGGCGGCGCGGTGGCGCTCGCCGCCAGCCAGCTGATGGCCGCCCGTGACCCGCTGGCACCACTGGTGGCCCAGGCCCGGCGCAGCTACACCGACCTGGCCGACCTGCTCGACCAGGTCAACGCGGCACTGAAGGGCTGCGACGAGGACGCCGCCCGCGCCGCGCTGGACCGGGCGCGGCAGGTGGACGACTGCGTCGCCGAGATGCAGGCCGCGGTGCTCGCCACCGGCGAGACGCTGCGGCTGGGACTGCGCCGCCGGCACCTGGGCAAGCTCGCCGAGGTGGAGGCCACACTGCGGCAGCTCGACTACGCCGCCCGCAACATCCGCGTGCTGGCCCGGGCCGGCGTGACCCTGACCCGCCGGCACACCGCCACGCCGCCGGAGCTGGCCGCCGCGATCGGCGCGCTGACCTCCGCCGTACGGTCGGCTGGTGAGGCCATGGCCCACGACCTCACCGGCGCCGACGCCGACCGGCACGCGCAGCGGGCCGACGCGGCGGCGCTGGAGGCGGTCCGGATCGCCGCGGGCCTGCTGCGGACCGACCCGCCGCTGCCGGTCACCATGATCGTCGGGCAGATCCGGGCGACAGCGATCGACCTGCTGCGCGGCGTCGGCCACGACGACGTGACGGTGCTGGATCGGGTGGACGAGGCGCTCGGCCTGAGCCGGGGGTGACACCCGGGTGCCGTCGGCCGTCGGAGCCGACTTGCCAGCGGCTGACAGGACGCTACGTCGTGAAGTAGGCGGCGCTCTCCGCGTCGGCCGGGTAGTAGGACTCGATCGCGATCTCGTCGATCGTGATGTCCATCGGGGTGCCGAATGTGGTGATGGTCGAGAACAGCCGCAGCTCTCGTCCGCCGACGCGAAGGATCATCGGTATCACGACGTCCGCTTCGATCCGTTGACTCGACGTGTTCTCCGGCTCGGGCGCCAACAGTTCTTCGTAGAGTGCGGTGAGCTCAGCGTCGGGAGCAGTGGCGAGCTGGCGTGAGATCCGGGTGCGGAACACCGCGCGCACGTCGGCCAGGTTGACGACCATGCGCGCGAGACCGCGCGGATCCAGTCCCAGCCGTACCAGGTTGACCGGCGGTCGCAGCAGGTGAGGAGCCACCTGTGCGAAGAACGGCTCGACGGCGCGGTTGGTCATCACGATGTTCCACCGGCGATCGAAGACCACCGCCGGGTAGGGCTCGTGCGCGCGGAGCACCCTCCGGACAGCGTCGTGGACGGCTGACAGTGCGTTGTGGTCGAGCGGACTCTCGGCGTACCGGGGTGCGAAGCCCCCGGCGAGCAGCAGCCGGTTGCGTTCACGCAGCGGCACGTGGAGCTGATCCGCGAGTCGAAGGATCATGTCGGGGCTCGGCTTGGACTTACCGGTCTCGACCAGGCTGACGTGACGAGCCGAGACGTCCGCAGCGATCGCGAGATCCAGTTGGCTGAGCCCCCGGCGCTGCCGCCACTGCCGCAGGAGTTCCCCGACCGTGCGCACGATCATGGAGCGTACTCATCGTCGCGCCGGACGCCATGAAATCCGAGTTCATCGACAACCGGAGCGGTCACGCGAACACTGCATCCATGACCACGGCGAACAAGAGCATCGTCCAACGGGCGCTGGCAGGACTGATCGAGACGGGCGACGTCGATGCGATCGCCCCGTTCCTGAGTGACGACTTCGTCCACCACAGGCCGGGTACGACCACATCGACCAAAGCGGAGTGGCTCGCCGCCGTCCGCGCCGCGCTCGTACCGCTTGCCGGCATGCAGGTCGAGATCAATCAGGTGCTGGCCGACGGCGATCACGTCGTGATGTACTCGCGGCGCTGGCTTCCCGACGCAGGACCGGAGATCGCGGTCGTCGACATCTGGCGGATCGACGATGGGCTGATCGCCGAGGCGTGGGAAATCATCGAGCCGGTGGCCCACGTGACCGCCAACCTCGCGTGGTGGAAATTTGCTCAGCACTCACCATGCGTAGCTCACCTGCGATGCGGGCCTGGCTGAGCGCCAGGCCAGGTCCGGATTCCTGCCGTGATCGGACTTCCGCTTCCCGGCGCGAGCGCACACGGCCGGCCGCAGACCGAGCCGCGGGTTGGCAGCATCACAGGGATTGAACGATCTGGATCGGGTTGCCGTCGGGGTCGGCGGTCCACGCGATCAGTAACCGGCCGAGCCATACGTGTGGAGGTGCGAGAGCGGGTGCTCCGTCTGCGACCAGGCCCTCGTAGGCCGCGGTGGTGTCATCCGTCCAGAGGATGACCGCGACGCGCTGGCCTTCGGCGACCGGGTCCAAGCCGTGGTCCTCGCGGGTGGACGCGACCGAGGCGATCCCGATCTTGTATCCGTCGAGGACGAGATCAACGTGAATCGGTTGGCCGTCAGTCGGTACCCGGAAGGTCTCCCTGAATCCCAGCCGGTTATAGAAGGCGACTGCCCGAGTGAGATCGTCGCTGAAGAGGACCAGCTGGGGACTGCGGAAGGTCCACATGCCGCGAGCCTATCGGCGACGCGCCGGGGTATCGAGGACCAGCTGGGTCAGGCCCGCCGAGGAAAGCACATTTCGGATGCCGTGGCTCGGGTGCGATGTCACACTGCGGCAGTGGAGCGCTTTCGGTGTGCGGGCTGCGGGAACACGCTGAGCGTCCCGGTCCGGTTGGTGGAACTGCCGGCGGCGCCGCACTGGTCGGTCCTGGACTGCCACCACGTGAATCCACCACTCCTGGATCCCGGCGCGTACGCGATCGACGAGGCCGCCTACGGCCGTGATCAGCTCACCGGCACCTTCGTCCTCTCACCCGGCGACGTACGCGGGACGCGCTTCGTCCATGACCGTGTCCGCACGGGCTGCTGGTCGCTGGTGGGATGGATCCCCTGCGTCGCCTGTCGAGGCTGCGGGGCCGTGGTCGCCTCGCGGGCCGACGACTGCAGGATGGCCCAGGAACTACGCTTCCATCCAGCGATGGTTGTCCGCGAGCTGTGTGACGACGGCCCAGGCGGCCGGGGCGTCGACCCTTTCGCGCTGATCGCCGACTGGGACCGCCCCGCGCCCGACACCAGACGACACCGCTGGATGCCCGAGCCGACCCGCCCTCGTCCCGAACTCGTCGCCACCCGCTGGGGCGGCCGAGGCGTGCGGGACGCTCTCTTCCGGGACGATCCGCCGGCCTGACCCGGCCGCGCCTGACCACCTCTGCCGCCCCTCAGGCGTCGGCGAGCAGCCGGTTGGCCAGGGCCCGTACCTCGTCCTTGAGTTCGTCCGGTCGGTCGATCGTGAACGACCAGCCGAGCCCGGCGAGCATCTGCGCCGCACCGTCGAGCCGTTCGGCTCGGGCGGTGAGGCGCACTCCGCCGGGAACCTCGATGAGCGTGCCGACCGACTGCGGAATCCGTCGCTGCGCCTGCGCCAGGCTGGTGTGCAGCACCACGGAGATGTCGTGCGCGTACGGCACTGCTGCCAGACCGGTGAGTACCTGCGTGGTGGGATCGAAGCCGGCCGGGATCTCGAACCTGCCCGGGGTGGGGCGGGCGGTCCCGATGCGGTCGAGCCGGAACGTCCGTACGGCCCGGCGGTTGTGGTCGTGGCCGGTGACGTACCACCGGCCGGCGTGGAAGACCAGCCCGTACGGGTCGAGCCGACGCTCGGCGGACTCGCCGCGCCAGGCGGTGTAGGTGATGTCCACCGGTTGCTGATGTCGGGCCGCGTCCGCGAGCACCAGCAGCACCTCGATGCCGGCCGGAGCGGACTTCCGGACCCGTGCGGTGAAGTCCACGGTCTCCAGCAGCGAATCGATCCGCCGGGCGAGAACGGCCGGCAGCACCCGGCGGATCTTCGCGGTCGCGCTCTCGGCGGCCGCGCCTTCGGCGGTGACCAGCCCGGCCCGGCCGGCGGCCACGAGCCCGAGCATGACGGCGACCGCCTCCTCGTCGGTGAGCATGAGTGGCGGCAGCTTGTATCCGGGCGCGAGCCGGTATCCGCCGTAGCGACCGCGCCGGGCCTCGACCGGGATGCCCAGGTCGGCGAGATGCGCGGCGTATCGGCGGACCGTGCGCTCGTCGACGCCCAGCCGACCGGCCAGGTCCGTGACGGTGAAGTCGCCGCCGGCCTGGAGGATCTCCAGCAACGCCAGTACGCGCGCGGTCGGCCGGGTCACAAATCCCCACTTCCAATCCGGGCGGAACCTGTCCGGTATTGATCGTAGCGTGTGACGCATGACGACATTCGTACTGGTTCCGGGGTTCTGGCTCGGCGCGTGGGCCTGGCGGCCGGTCACCGCCATCCTGCGTGAGCACGGCCACGAGGTGTACCCGCTGAGCCTGACCGGCCTTGGCGAGCGCGCCCACCTGGCCCGCCCGGACACCGACCTCGACGTCCACGTCACCGACGTGGTCAACCTGCTGCGCTACGAGGACCTGCACGACGTGGTTCTCGTCGGGCACAGCTACGCCGGCGCGGTCGTGACGACAGCCGTTGCCGACCGCATGACCGACCGCATCGCCCAACTGGTCTTCGTCGACACCGGCCCGCTGCCCGACGGGGCGGCGAACGAGGACTTCAGCCCGCCCCCGGAGCGTGAGCGCAACGCGGCGGTGGTCGCCGAACACGGCGACGGCTGGCGGCTGCCGCCCCCGCCGTGGGCCGAACTGGCGGCGGGAGCAGCAGACGTGGATGACTCGGTCGTCGCGCTGCTCGGTGAGCGGTCGGTGGCCCAGCCGTGGGCGACCGCCACCACCCCGGTACGGCTCACCGGGGCGTGGGAGAAGCTGCCCCGCCTCGGCGTGCTGTCGAGCTTCACCGCCGAGCAGGCACGCGAGATGGCCACCACCGTGCCGCTGTGCCGGCACATGGCCGGCGATTCGTGGCGGTACGAGGAACTGCCGACATGGCACTGGCCGATGCTCAGCCGGCCGGACGAGCTGGCCCGGATCCTGCACGAAGCCAGGCCGACGGCATAGCCCGCGGTGCCCGGGCGACCGTACCCGGGTCACCCGGGCACCGACACGGGGGAACCATCGGGTGGGTCCAGGTCCCTTAATGAGGTATGGGCTTGCTTCGCAGAGCGGAACCTGTCGGCTACGAGGAATTCGTCGCCGGCCGGTATCGCGAGATCGTTCGCTTCGGCGTGCTGCTGACCGGTGACGGACGGCTGGGTGAAGACCTCGCCCAGGAGGGTCTGATCGCGGCCTACCGGTCGTGGCACCGGTTGGGCGTGCCGGAGGGGCGGCCGGAGGCGTACGTCCGCCAGGTGATGATCCGTGCCGCGATGCGGGCCAGGCGCCGGCGTTGGCGCGACGAGGTGCCGACCGGGGAGCTGCCGGACGCGTCCCGTGGTGGGTTCGCGGATCAGTCGGATCTCAGCGTGCAGGTGCTCGCCAGTCTGCGGCGATTGCCTGCCGACCAGCGGGTGGTGCTCGTGTTGCGGTTCTGGGCCGACGCCTCCGAGGCCGAGGTGGCGCAGACCCTCGGCGTCGCGGTGGGAACGGTCAAGAGCCGCACGTCCCGTGCCCTGGCGGCGCTTCGCGCCAGCGGTCTGTTCGCCGAATCCTCCAAGGAGACGCCGTGAATCCCACCCACGTCAGCGAACTGCTCGACCGCGTAGCCGCCTCCGTGACGCCGGCCGAGACCGATCCCGCCTCCCGGCTGGTCCGCCTCGGGCGGCGCAGCGTGCAGCGCCGCCGTCGTGCCTTCGGAACTGCCGGCTCCGTCGCCGTCGCGGCCGCGGTCGCGGCCGTCGTGGCCCTGCCCCAGGTGAGTGCGCCCCCGAAGGGGTCCGAGACCGCGGGGGCCACGGTGAGCCTGGGTGGCCTGTCCGTCGCCGTTCCGGAGGGCTGGCGGACGAGCGAGGTCACCACCCTCGATCCCTGCACCGCCGAGCCGCACACCGTCTACCTCGCCGCACAGTGGGATCCCCGGGCCACGCGACCGACGTCTGTCCCGCCCGGGGCCGCACCCTTCAGGTGCAAGTCGGATGGCCAGGCGTGGATGGCTGTCGTGCAGCAGGGCGTCGCCGCGGCCGTCAGCCCGAACCGGCTGGTCGTCAAGGACGGGCAGCTGATCCAAGTCGATCAGCCCAACCAGTACGCAATCCCGTCCGTGTGGACCTACCGCGCCTTCAACGACGAGATTCAGGCGACGACGGCCTTCATCTCCGGGGACGAGAAGGGCCGCGAGCAGCTGCTCAAGCACGTCACCTGGCCCGCCGGCCCGGCGGCCCCGGCCTCCGGCGGCCTGGTGCTGCCCGACCGCATCACCAACGCCACCACCGAGGCGCCGCCCACAAACGGCATGGTCGTCGCGACGGACGCCGAGACGCTGAACCAGATCCGGACATCCCTCGCCGCGCTGCGCGACCCCGTGCCCGCAGGAGAGGAATGCACACTGCAGAAGCCCGGCGCGGTCGGAATCAACCTCGGCGAAGTCACAGTGATGCTGGGTGACGCGACATGCCCGCAGGCGATCTCGACCGGCGGCGGTCGCGTCCGGATCGCGGCCGGGCTGGGCAAGGAACTGCTGGACCTCATCGTGGCGAGCGACCGTGCCGCGACCGAGCGGGCCACAAAGGATTGACCGAACCACTCCCGCCTGCGGCGGGGGTTTCCGGCCCGCACCGTCGCCACGGCGACGACACGAGAGCGACGAGTACGGCGGCGAGCACCGGACCGACCGCGACCGCACCTTGATCCATAAGAGCATTCGACCAGCCGGCGCCCCCTCAGATGTTGGAGCCGTCCGGCGGCAGGCCGGGCGGTGGCTGGGGGGATCCGCCCCGGCCGGCGGCCGGTGGACAGGACATGCCCAGGGTGTAGGCCGTCATGGACAGCGAGCCGTAGGCGTAGCCGTCGACGAGGACCTCGGTGTCGGGGGTGTCCGTGGCGGCGGCCAGACCGGCGAGATACAACGCGGGGATGAAGTGATCCGGTGTCGGTACCGCAAGGCGGAAGTCCCGGTGGGCGTCGAGGGTCGCGTACTCGCCCGGGTCGGTCAGCATCCGGGCCTTGGCGTCCTCGTCGAAGCGTCGCGCCCAGTCGAAGCCGTCGTCGGTCAGCGCCCAGTCCATGCCGCGCAGGTTGTGCACGACGTTGCCACTCGCCACGATCAGCACACCGCGCCGGCGCAGTGGAGCGAGCCGGGCGCCGAGTTGAAGGTGGTAGTCCATCGCCTTGTCGGCGTTGATGCTGAGCTGGACGACGGGAATCGTCGCGTCCGGAAAGGCGTGCATCAGCACCGACCAGGTGCCGTGGTCGATGCCCCAGCTGTCGACGTCCGCCCCGACCCAGGTCGGATGGACGACGTCACTGACCTCCTCGGCCAGCTCGGGCAGCCCCGGCGCCGGGTACTGCACCTCGAACAGCTCCTGCGGAAACCCGTAGAAGTCGTGGATGGTCCTCGGCCGGGGCATCGCGGTGACGGCCGTGGCGTTGATGTACCAATGTGCGCTGACCACCAGGATCGCGCGGGGACGCGGCACCGCGGCGCCGAAGGCTCTCCATGCGGAGGTGTACCGGTTCACCTCGAGGGCGTTCATCGGGTTGCCGTGGCCCAGGAACGCCGCGGGCATCAAGACATCCAGGGCCGGATGTACGTCTGAAGGCACGTGAACACGATAGTGCCGTCTCCAGCGGTTCCGGCCTGAATCACGCTCCCCGGCAGGCTGCCCATTCGGGCGGCTGCCGAGTGACTCCTGGCGATGGGACCATGAGCGGGTGACGCCCTTCCGCATCGATGTGCCCGAAACCGTCCTGGACGACCTGCGCGCTCGGCTCTCGCGGACAAGGCTCGCGCCGGCCGCACCGGGACAGCCGTGGGCCGCCGGCACCGACCCGGGGTACCTGGCGGATCTGGTGCGGTACTGGCTCGACGGATTCGACTGGCGTGCGGTCGAGCGTGCCCTCAATCGGCACCCTCAGTTCGTCACCACGATCCGAGGCACGCCGGTCCACTTCGTTCATGTCCGCTCGGCATCGCCCGACGCCACGGTGCTGATCCTCACCCACGGCTGGCCCAGCACGTACACGGAGATGCTGCCCCTGGTGTCCCGGCTCGCAGACTTCGACCTCGTCATACCGAGCCTGCCCGGCTTCGCCTTCTCCGGAGCGCTCGCCGAGGGCCCGACGACCGAGGCGGCCGTCGCGGACGTGTGGGCCGAGCTGATGACCCGTCTGGGCTACGACCGCTTCGGCGCCTACGGTGGCGACATCGGATCCGGCGTGACGACGTGGCTCGGCGCCCGCCACGCAGATCGGGTCATCGGGGTCTTCTCGCAGCACATCAAGTTCCCGCCGGCGGACCGCAGGGGCAACCTCAGCCCGGCCGAGGAGGCGTTCATCGCCATGCTCGACGCGAAGGCCCAGGATGACTGGGGCTACGGAATCCTCCAGGAAACACGGCCCGACACCCTTGCGGCAGCGCTGAGCGACTCGCCGGCCGGACTGGCCGCATGGATCATCGAGAAGTACCAGCGCTGGAGCGACTGCGGCGGCGACCTCTCCCGCCGGTTCGGCTCCGACGAGCTGCTGACCACCGTGATGCTGTACTGGGTCACCAACTGCATCGGCACGTCCTTCCGGCCCTACCGGGACGACCACCTGGCCCCGCATCTGCCGATGGTCGACGTGCCCGCCGGCATCACGGTCAGCGTGGAGGACGCCGGCCTGCCCCGGTCGTTCGCCGAACGCACCTACGCCAACCTCACCCACTGGCGCGAGCCCAGCGTCGGCGGCCACTTCCTCGCCCAGGAAGAGCCCGATCTGCTCGCTGCCGATCTGCGCGCCTTCTTCCGCGCGCTGCGGTGATCCAGAAGCCCAACCGAACGCCGCGCCACGCAGGCCACGACGCCCGAGGCGGCCGACGGTGAACTGCGCGTCGGGGCCCTCAAGTGGTCGGGTGCGAGAGCGTCACGGCAACCACTGGTCCGATCGCAACGCTGAGCAGGTAGGCGAGGTTGAACAGACCCAGTGCTTCGGCCCGGTGGGAGGCGGATACGACGCCGGCCGCGTGCAGGGCGAGTACGCCTTGGCCGGTCGCGGCGGCCAAGGAGCCGAGCGTCATCGCCGCGAGCAGCAGCGGTACGGCGGTGGTGATCGCCGCCAGCAGCAGCGCGGCGGCGCCGGTGACGAGCAACGTGGCGGCCGCGACGCGGCGTGACACTCGCACGGATGCCGCGACCAGGAACCCGGAGCAGACGCCGCCGATCAGGTAGGGCGCCAGCAGCACGATCCCGCTCCGGGTGCCTGCCCATCCCGCGTGCTGTCGCAGCAGGTCCGGCGCGGCGTAGAGCAGGGCGAAGTTCCCCACTCCCAGCGCGAAGGCCAGCGCGCACGCCGCGAGGAACCGGCCGTTCCGTGCCACCGCAGCAGGCAGGAAGCCGTCCGGACGGACCTTGGTCCAGAACACCAGCAGAGGCAGCAGTACAACGGTGGCCGGGCCGGCCACCAGCGGCCGGTGCGGAATGAGGACGGCTGCGGTGACCAGCATCGCCAGGATGGTCATCCCGAAGACGTCGAACGGCGCCGGCACCGCGTCCGGTGAGGTGGTGCCGCGGCGAGCCGCGGGCACGGCGAGCACCGCCAGCAGCGGCAACGCCAGTGCCGCCTGCCACGAGGAGACGTCGGCGATCAGTGCGCCGGTCAGCGGACCGGTGGCCCCGACGACCGCCAGCGACGCGGCGACCACGCCCATCTGCCGGGCCGAGTCGGCCAGTTTCATCGCGGTCACGGTGAGGCCGGCGGACCCGAGTCCCTGCACCGCCGCACCGGCCACCATCGCCGGCACGCTCGGGATCAGCACGAGGATGAGCGTCCCCGCGGCCACCAGCGCGGACGCGACGGTCAGGACCGCTCGTACGCCGCGACGGGCGAGCAGCGCCGCCAGCAGCGGCGTCCCCAACGCGATCCCCCAGCCGAAGGCGGTCACACCGGCGGTCGCGGCCTGTTCCCCGCTACCCGTCGCGCGCGCCAGGTCGTCAAGCAGCAGTGCCGGTGCGGCAATCCCGAACGACAGCGGACCGGCCAGCAGGGCGAGCCAGGGTGTGGCCACCCGCCCTGGTGCGAGCGGCCTGTGGCGGGCAGCGGCTCGGCGCCGCTGTAGCTGATCCATGTCGTTCCTCCGGTGTCGGCTCGGTTCAGCCTGCCCGGGGCTCCTTACCACCGGCTGACGGCCGGCTGACGTACGCGTCGGTGACCCCGCGCCGCTTCCCGGTGAGCAGACCGTCGGTCGGCGGACGTTCGCGGGGCGGGACAGCCGGCTGGCTAGTGTGAAGCGATGAGGTTCGGAGTGCTGGGCGACGTCGCGGTGTGGACGTCGGACGGCACACCTGTCGCCGTGCCCGGCCTCAAAGTGCGTGGTCTGCTGGCTGACCTGCTGGTTCACGAGGGGCGCCCGGTGACCGCCGACCGGCTGATCGAGGATCTCTGGGGTGACGAGGCACCCGGCAACGCGCTCGGGGCGCTCCAGACCAAGGTGTCGCAGCTGCGCCGCGCACTGGGGGCGGGCGAGGCGGGCGGCCGTGCGCTGGTCGAGTCCGGTGAAGCCGGCTACCGGCTGCGGACGCCGTCGGAATCGGTCGACGCCGGTCGCTTCGCCGCTCTGTTGGTACGTTCGGGCGCGCAGCGGGAGCCGGCTGTGCGGGCGGCGACGCTGACGGAGGCCCTGTCGCTGTGGCGCGGTTCCCCGTACGCCGAGTTCAGCGACGAGCGGTTCGTCCGCCAGGCGGTCGAGCGGCTCAACGACCAGCGCCTGACCGCGCTGGAGGAGCTGGCCGAGGCCCGGCTCGATCTCGGTGAGCACCACCTGCTCGCCGGGGAACTGACCGACCTGGTCGCACGCCATCCGTGGCGTGAGCGACTACGGGCCGCGCACCTGCGCGCCCTGTACGGCTCGGGACGCCAGCATGAGGCACTGTTCGCCTACGAGCAGTTCCGTCGGCAGGCGCGCGACGAACTCGGCATCGATCCCGGTAGAGAGTTGGTCGAGCTGCACGGGGCGATCCTGCGCCAGGATCCCGCCCTCCAGCCGCCGGCACCGGCGTCGAGTCCGGCCCGGACCAATCTGCCGGCGCCTCTGTCGCCTGGTCCGTACGGCGGGCTGATCGGGCGCGACGGGGCCGTCGAGGCGGTGCGGGAGCGGCTGACGAACGAGCGGCTGGTGACCCTGACCGGTCTGGGTGGGGTGGGAAAGAGCAGGTTGGCGATCGAGGCCGCTCGTGCGCTGGGTGACACGTTCCCCGCTGGATTGTGGCTCGTCGAGCTGGCCGGCCAGCCGTACTGCGGCGACCACGCGACCTGCGCCGAGATCGTCGACATGGTGGCGGCGACGCTCGAGATCCGGGACGACAGCCCGCCCGGCCTGCCCGGTGATCGACCACCGCGCGAGCCGATGGACCGGTTGGTCGCCGCGCTGCGAGGTCGGCGGATGCTGTTGCTGCTCGACAACTGCGAACACGTGGTGGCGCCGGTCGCTCGACTGACCGAGAAGCTTCTCGGCGCCGTGGCCGACCTGCGCATCCTGGCGACGAGCCGCGAGCCGCTCGGGATCCCCGGCGAAGCCGTCTTTCCGGTGCCGCCGCTGACCCTGCCGGAGCCCGGAGCCGGCGCGCGGCAGATCGCCGAGGCTCCGGCGGTTCGACTCTTCGTGGCCCGCGCCCGCGCCACCGAGCCAGGGTTCACCGTCGATCAGCGGAACACGGACGCGGTCGCCGTCATCTGCCGGCGTCTCGACGGCGTACCGCTGGCGCTGGAACTGGCCGCGTCCCGTCTGGCCGTTCTCGACCCGGGCGAGCTGGCGGCACGGCTCGACGATCGCTTCCGGCTGCTGTCATCCGGCCGGCGCACCGCGCCCCCGCGTCAGCAAGGGCTTCGCGCCGTGATCGACTGGAGTTGGGAGTTGCTGTCACCTCCCGAACGCGCGGTGCTGCGCCGGCTCGCGGTCTTCGCCGACGGCGCCACCCTGGCCGCCGCCGAGCAGGTGTGCGGGGGCGGGCAGGTGGCATCGGACGAGGTCCTCGACGTGCTGGCACGCCTGATCGACCGATCGCTGGTCATGGTGCGGAGCGGCGAGACTCCGCGACGCTTTCGGCTGCCGGAGACGGTGGCTGCCTACGGTCTGGAACAGCTCGACAGCGCCGCCGAACTGCCCGCGACTCGTCGCCGTTACGCCACGTGTTTCGCCCGTCTCGCCGAGCAGGCCGCCGGACGGCTACGTGGGCACGATCAGAGTCGTGCGTTACGTGAGCTCGACGCCGAGAGCGCCAACCTCCGGGCGGCACTCGACGTCGCCGCCACCGACGGTCAGGCCCGCGTGGGCTTGGCGCTCGCGACCTCGTTGTCCTGGTACCGCCTGCTCCGGGGTCGATTCGGAGAGGTGAGCCGGTCACTGCGGACGGCGTTGGACATCGTCCCGAGGAGTGAGGACGACGTCGCACCGGACGGCCTGCGGCGACATGCGCAGATGTGGCTGACCGCTCTCGCCACCCGGGACGGCGATCCGACCGCTCCCCGGCAGCGGATCCTGGAGAGCTACCAGGACACCGAGGGGCCGGAGAAGGCGTTCGCGCAGTGGTTGTTCGCCTCCATGATGCTCGGCTCCGGAGATCCGGGCGAGGCCGCCGCCCTGGTCGACGCGGCGCTGGCGGCGTTCCGCGCCGGCGGGGACCGGTGGGGCATCGCCGCCGCCTGCGCCATCCGGGCGGACCTCGCGCTCGTACTCCGCAGCGACCTGCCCGCCGCGCAGCGTGACTGCGAGACCAGCCGGTCGCTGTTCGAGCAGGTGGGCGACCGCTGGGGACAGGTGCATCCGACGAGCCTGTTGGGAACCCTGGCCGAGATCCACGGCGACTACGATCGCGCCGCCACGCGCTATCGGGAGGCGCTGCGCATCGCCGAACACCTGCGGCTGTGGACGTCGGTGTCCCGGCAGCTCGCATGCATCGGCCGGCTCGCCATGTTGAGAGGCGACCTCGACGAGGCCGCCGTCAGTCACAACCGCGCGCTACAGGTGGCCCAGGAACAGTCGAGCCCCTCCGCCGTCGCCTTCGCCGGCACGGGCCTGGCAATGATCGCGCGACGGCGGGGCGACCTCGACGCCGCCGAGACCCAGCAGCGGGATCTGCTCGACTGGAACCGCCGTGCCGGCTTCCTGCCGGGCTGCGCGCTCGCGCTGGCCGAGTTGGGGTTCATCGCGGAGCACCGCGGTGATGCCGTCCTCGCCGAGCGCCACCACCGTGAGTCGCTCGACGCGGCGCGCGCCACCGGGGATCAACGGGCGATCGCCCTGGCTCTCGAGGGCCTTGCCGGGGCCATCAGCCTCGGCGGTGACAGCCGCCCCGCCGCGCGGCTGCTCGCCGCGGCACGGACGCTGCGCGAGGCCGCCGGAGCGCCGCTGCCTCCCGGCGAGCAACACGACGTCCAGCGCATCACCGTCCGCCTCCGGGAGGCGCTCGGCAGCGACGAACTCACAGCCGAGATGAGCCGCGGCGCACAGCTCGACCTCGACGAACAGCCGTTCAGCGGCGTCGGTAAGGGGATCGTCAGCGAACGGTAAGCCTGCTCGGCACGGTTGACCGAGAACCGAGCCGACCCAGGAGGCACCATGCAGACCGATGCCAGGATCGCCGTCATCTACTACTCCGCCACCGGCACCGTGCACCGGCTCGCGCAGGCATTTGTCGACGGAGCCGCGGACGCCGGCGCGGAGGTCCGCCTGCGCCGGGTGGCGGAGTTGGCGCCGGAGCACGTCATCGATGCCAAGCCGCAGTGGCGAGCCCACCTCGACGCCACTGCCGACATCCCGGTCGCCACCCTGGACGACCTCCGGTGGGCCAACGGGTACGCCTTCGGCACGCCGACCCGTTTCGGGAACATCTGCTCCCAGCTGCGCCAGTTTCTCGACACCACGACCGTCCCGTGGCAGGCGGAGGAACTGGCCGACAAGCCGGCGACCGGCTTCACCGCCACCTATGAGGAACACGGCGGCCAGGAGGCGACCCTGCTCAGCCTCTACCAGACCTTCCACCACTGGGGGTCGATCATCCTCCCTACGGGCTACCTGAACTACGACACCGCTCACGCCGCCGGCGGAAACCCGTACGGCGTCAGCCTGGTGGAGAGCCGCGCCGGCCGGGATCCCGAGTACGCCAGAGCTGTCCTCGAGACGGCCTGCTTCCAGGGCGCACGCCTGACCCGGATGGCAGCCGCTCTCGCCGCCGCCCGCACGGACAGCAGGCTCGGGTAGGAGCCAGGCGGCCTTCGCCGATGCCGGCGGAATCCATCGGCGTGGAAGCGGTGCGGATGCGGGAAGTCAAGGACCCGGGTGGGGCCGCGGACCCGTCGCCCGCCGCCTCGCGGGCGGTCACCACGAAGGTGTACGGAGTGTCAGCGCTCAACCGGCCAGGTCATCGGGTGCCTGTCGGGGCATGCGCCGAAGGTGATCGTGGACAACTGATGCGGGGCGCCGCTTCCTCGCCTAAGCTGCGTTCCATATGCATCGACACTGATCAATGATAGGTGATGGTGGGGTCGAGGCCGACCCCACCAAGCATTCACCGACTCCGATTGGAGTACCCGATGACCTGGCGTCCAACCATCGCCGCACTCACCGGCCTGTGCCTGGCGCTCACCACCGCACAAGGCCCCGCCGGTGCCGCACCCCCGGCATCTCGGGACGCCCCTCATGTGAACGTTCACACCTACCCGTTCACCGGCCCACCCGGCGCTCCACCAGGAGTCTGCCCGGAGGGCGCCGCGTACGGCCCGCCCCTGCCGGTCGGCCTCGTGTCCGCGACGAAGATCCAGAGCGGGTTCTCGTTCCTCGAAGGACCGGTCTGGATCGCCGACGGCGGCTACCTGCTGATGTCGGACATGGCCGCGGGCGCCGGACCGAACAACGTGCAGCCCTCCACGATCCGCCGGTTCACCCCGCCCGCGACCTTCGACACCTTCATCGCCGACGCCGGAAGCAACGGCCTGGCACTCAGTCCCGACGCCCAGCAGATCATCGCCGCCACCCACGACCAGCGGAACGTCTCCGCATACCGGCTGAGCGACAGGGCCCGCAGCACCGTCGCCGCCGACCACCAGGGCCGGGCGTTCAACTCACCAAACGACGTCACGGTCCGGTCCGACGGCGTCGTCTACTTCACCGACCCCAACTTCCAGCGCGGCAACCGACCCGACCAGATGAGCGGACGTACCAGTGTCTTCCGCGTCTCCGGCGGCCAGGTGTCGCTTGTGGACGACCGGCTGCGGCAACCCAACGGCATCGCGCTCTCCCCGGACGGCGGCACGCTCTACGTGGGCGCCTACTCCGAGAACAAGATCTACAAGTACGTCGTCCAGCCCGACGGCAGCACGGGCGCCCGCAGCGTCTTCGTGAACTACCTCGGCGGTCCCGACGGGGTCACCGTCGACTGCGCCGGCAACGTGTACTGGGCCTCCGGCTCGGACGGCCTGATCCACGTCTACTCGCCCGCCGGCGCGCAGCTCGGCACGATCCGCTCCGGCGGCGCCGGCACCACCAACGTGGCGTTCGGCGGACCCGACCGCCAGACCCTCTACATCACCTCCGGCCGAACGAACGACTCGGGCCTGTACAGCGCGCGGCTCAACGTCCCCGGCTACCCGTACTGACCAAAAACCCCGGGAAGGAAAACACCCGTGCGGATCAATCCTCACCACTTCCGACACCGCGTCCCGCTCGCCCTGCTGGTCTGCGCCGGCGTCATCGTGACCGGCGTACCCGCCAACGCCGCGCCGGCCGCACCGGCGGCCGGGAGCCGGCAGGTGGCCCAGCTCGCCGCCGACACCAGCCCGCCCACCCGGCCGACCGGCCTGCGCCGCACCCGGCTGACCTGCCAGTCCGTCACGCTCGCCTGGTACGCCTCCCGGGACAACGTCGGCGTCGCCTTCTACGACATCTACCACGACGGCCAGCTCGTCACCTCGGTCTCGGGACGGACGCTGACCGCCACGCTCAGCGTCGTGCAGGGTGTCACCTGGGGCTGGTACGTCAACGCCCGCGACGCCGCCGGCAACGTCTCGCAGGCCAGCTCCACGCTCTCGGTCACCCCGCCGTTCTGCCAGCAGGACACGTCGCCGCCCAGCACGCCGACCAACCTGGCCGCGACGGTGAACGGCACGGCCGTGACCCTCACCTGGTCGGCCTCCACCGACAACGTCGCGGTCACCGGCTACACGATCCTGCGCAACGGTACGGCGGTCGGCTCCACCACCGGCACCGCAGGCAACCCACCGGCGATCACGTTCACCGACACCGGGCTGACGCCCGACACCGACTACCGGTACACCGTGACCGCCCGGGACGCCCAGGGCAACGTCTCCGGGGCGAGCGCCGCGGTCACCGCGCACACCGGCTCGGGCTGCACGAGCCCGGTTTGCGGCGCCACGACGATCACCACTGAGAAGGACCTGCCCTGGGGCCTGGTGCAACTGCCCGACGGCACGGTCCTCTACGGCCGGCGCGACCTGTTCGACATCGTCGCCATGAACCCGGACGGCACCGACAAGCGCAGCATCGGCACCGTGCCGAACGTGGCAGGCACCAGCGGCGAGGGCGGCGTGCTCGGGCTGGCGGTCTCGGCCACCTTCACCACCGACCGCTGGCTGTACATCTACCACACCACCACGACCGACAACCGGATCGTGCGCATCCGCTACGACGGCACGCTGCAGACCGACACCAGGCAGGTGCTCGTCACCGGAATCCCGCGCAACAAGTACCACAACGGCGGCCGGCTGCGTTTCGGCCCCGACGGCAAGCTCTACGCCGCCACCGGCGACGGACAGGACCCGGACGTGGCCCAGGACACCAGCAACCTGGGCGGCAAGGTGCTGCGGCTCAACCCCGACGGCACCGTGCCGGCGGACAACCCCTTCGGCAACCACGTGTGGAGCTACGGCCACCGCAACCCGCAGGGACTCGCCTTCGACTCCCAGGGCCGGCTCTTCGAGCAGGAGTTCGGCAACAACGTCATGGACGAGACCAACATCATCGTCAAGGGCGGCAACTACGGCTGGCCCGCCTGCGAGGGCACCTCCGGTGACTGCGCCAACCCGAACTTCAGGGCCCCGATCCGGACGTACCCGGTGGCCGAGGCCTCGTGCAGCGGCATCGCGATCGTCCGGGACGTGCTCTACATCGCCTGCCTGCGTGGCAACCGGATGTACCGTGCGGAGATCAGCGGCAACACGCTCACCAACGTCCAGCAGTACTTCGTCGGGACGTACTTCCGGCTGCGTACCGTCGAACCGACCCTCGACGGCAACCTGTGGCTGACCACGAGCACCGGCGGGGACAAGGACAGCACCCCGAACAACAGCAACGAGAAGATCCTCAAGGTGACCCTCGGCGGGGCGACGTCGGGCCCCACGAGCTGAGGGCGAGCCGGGGATCCGGCACCGCCTGCCCTCGGAGGGTGCCCACGTCGCGCGGGCACCCTCCGAGCGGTCCGGGCCGGTACTGCGGCGGACCGCCGCCGGAGTGTCGACGAGGCAGCAGGTCAGGTGACGCCGATGTTCAGGTAGAAGTGGCCGAGCTTGAGCGACAGAGAGGCGCCTCCGAAGTGGTGAATGACCAGGGCCAACAGGATTACGATCAAGATGCAGACGACGAGCCAGATCAGGGACCACACGAACCTCGGGATCCCGTAGCGACCGACGCGAGCCATCAGGCTCGCCCCCTCGGCGTTGGCGCTGCAGCAGGCGCCGCCACGCATGGCCTTGTCGGCTGTTGATAACTGCGCCCGACGCTAGCGGACGTCTCCATACCCCCTCCTTCATCGAGGTGTCCGCGAAACTTCCCTACCGAGGCTCGCGTCAAACTGGGGGCGGAGCAGCTGACCATCGGCCCGGCCGGGACCTGCCAGATCCGGTAACCGGCTGGCAGCCGCCGACCGGACACCCCTGGCTTGGCATCCCGCGCGTGGGCGAGGTCTCACGCCGAACGGGCGGCGCTACGCCTGAGGGGTCCAAGTCTGATACGGCCAGGTGCCGGCGGCACGAGCCCGGTCCACCAGCTCGGGCGCCCGGGTGGTGACCTCGATGGCGAGCTGTCCTGCATACCCGGCCATCGCTTCCGGGTACGTCCGCAAGGCAACCAGCAGTCGCCCAACTGCGCTGAGACGTTCGACGGCGATTCGCCAGTCCTGACGGTCGACGGCGAGGGCGGCGGTGAGCAGCAGTGTGTTCGCATACTCCCAGGCTGCGCGCTGGTCCAGCACGGCCAGCTCATGACGGATAGCGTAGGCATGTTCGGCCAAGGGCGCCGCGGTCGCTGTCTGCTGGCGTTCGAGCATCGCGGCGGCGAGATTGTGCAGGGCCGTGCCGAGGATTCGACGCAACCTTGGGTAGGCCGCGTCCGCGTCCGCGCAGCGGTCGATGACCTCGGACAGCAGCATGATCTGGTCTTCGTCACGTCCGGTGGCTTCCGCGACCACGGCGGCGTCGACCATGTGAGTGACCGCGTCGGCCAGCGCCTCCCGCTCGGTGGCAGTCCCGCGTAGCAGGCCCTCGTGCCGCCGGACGGCAACGACCACGGACAGCCAGGCAAGGTCCCAGGCGTCGTCGCAGTGGCCGATCCGGTGCCGGAGCATCGCCCGCTGGTAGAGGGCCGCGGACCAGAGGCGCCGGACGTCCCGCCGGGCCGGGTCCGACGTCGCCCCGTCGTACAGGCTCAACTCGTCGGCGAGCTCGGCGAGGACGCGGTCGGCCTCAATGATCTGATCTGCGTCGGCCAGAGAGATCCCTTGATCGAGCCGGGAGGCACAATCGGCGATCACCGACGGGTCAGCGGGCGGGCGGTTGCCGGGTGCACGGCCGGTCACCCGCGACTCCGCCGCCAGCCGAGCCGCGAACCCGCCGGCGGTAACGCCGGATGGTGCGGGCTGGGCCAGCAGGTCCAGGTAGGAGCGGCGGATCCGCCATGCGCCCGAGTCGGGCACCACGAGGTTTGCCGGCGCGGCTTGTCGCAGCTGCGCCAGCGACGCCTCGATCCGCTCTAGTCGCTTCTGCGCTCCGGAACCCTGGAACATCTGTTCCACTGAGTACTGTTCGGTCAGCGCCACCCGCATCAGGTCCGGCCGCCCCAGACTGCTGGCGACCCGCGCGAAGATTCCAAGGGCATCCGCCAGGTCGATCACGGCGGCCGCCTCGCCCGTGTCGCGGGCGAGCCCACGCTGCAGGTCGACCATCTCTGCGGCCAACGGTCCCAGGACGGAGGGGTCCGTCCCGAGTCTCAGGGTGACCAGCCCAGTCAGTGCCGCGGTCCGAGCGCGGCGGGCGTCGAGGCCGTCGGCGGGCCGGGGCGCGACCAACCGCCACACCCGTTCGACGACATCGCGCCCGCGATCGACGAGCCCGATGCCGGCCAGGATCTGGCCCGCCTGCACGGTGCGGACCACGGCATCGGCATGCCAGTCCGGATCGGAGAGCAGATCGCCGGCGAGCGCGATGACCTCCTCGGCCTGTCCCCGCAGCTCAGTGACGTCACCGCCATCGGCGAGCCGTTCCTGAGAGAGGTTCAGAGTGGCGCGGCCCAGAGCGTGCAGCAGACGCCCCGGATCGCCCAGACCACGGGCAGCGGCAACCGCCTGCTCAACGGCCGCCCGGGTGTCCGGGCCGAGACCGGCCCGCGCGGTGATCTCGTCGGCGGCGCTGAGCAGGCGGTCGACCTCGGCAGGTTCGCTCATCACACCTCCAGTGCTGGACGACGAGTTGCCGTGACCAGCTGCGTGCCCGCACTGAGCACCGCGAGCAGCAGTCGACCGATCATGAAACCCGAGGCACCGCCCGCCCCGGCGAGGCAAACCCCGCGCAACGGCGGCGAGCCAGCACGTCGCGATCCGCGCTCATCCACCAGTGACGTGATACGCCGTGAGGGCATGTCGCACTTCTACCAGGAGCCAGAGGAAAGAAGAAGAAGGTCAATGCGGTCTCGCGGATGCCATGAAGTTCTGCGAAGACGCAGATATAACGACATTCGACGCAACCGGCTGCTCGCGGTCACTGCTGCCGGAGCAGCTGCAACCGACCCCGCAGACGGGGCGTGCATCGAGCGTCACAGCGGGGCCTGGGCGAGGTCTCGGCGGGCTCGAACGGCCCGGGGCCAGGTCCATGCGGTGAGCAGGATGAAGGCCAGGAGCAGCAGCTCGAGCCCGATGGAGAAGCCGTAGAAGTAGAGGTAGCTCCAGGACTCGCCGTCCGCGTTGTACACCGTGACGGGGATGTAGAGCGTCGCCACGACGAGGTTGGTGCCGCGGTTGACGCGGGCGGGGAGTGTCGCGGAGAGCAGGATCATGAGGATCGGGACGGCCATGAGTGTGAGCGCGAGGGCGACGAAGGTTGGGCCGGTGTCGAACTCGTGCACCGTGCCGGCCAGGATGTCGTCGATGAAGCCGGGCTTGTACAGGGCGAGGTAGTCGACGTAGATGTAGAGGAACATGAAGCTGGCCCAGGCCGCGGCAAGCTTCGCCTGGACCGGGATGTGCGCCTCCCGGAGCGCACCGGCTGATCTGTCGGTTCTGGTCATCACGTCTCCTGTTTGCTGGCGTCAGCCGGGTCGGCTCACTCGATGTCTCAACACTGACCAGCGTTGGCAGGCGCCACATCCGCTTGCGGGCTCGGGCTGTCCTGGTCCCAGGCGCGGGACACTCGCCGTACTTTCGGCTGATCCGCCCGAGGGGCGGCCCCCTTACGTTCTCCGGAAAGGGGGAAGCATGCTTGCTGGGATCTGGGCTGAGCCTCGCCCCACAGGTGCGCCGGTGCGGGTGTGGCGGGACTGGGCGCTGTCCTCGGCTCTTGTCGTGATCTCGGTCGTCGAGGTGCTGCTGCGCGACCACAGGGCATGGGCGCCGCTGCTGGTCGGTGTCAGCGTCGTGGTCGCGGCGTGCCTGCTGTATCGACGCACGCGACCGCTGGCCGCAGTAGCCGTTGCCTTCGGAACCGTTCTCGCCTTCGACATCGCGAGGATCGCGGTAATCGACGCCACCGGCCTGCTGGGCATCGCAGGGCTGCTCGTGTTGCCCTACGCCCTGCTGCGCTGGGGGGCAGGGCGCGAGGCTGCCTTCGGACTCGGCATCATCCTCGTCTGGCTGCCCGTCACCCTCGTCGCGGAGCAGACCTCACCCGCGGAGAGGGTCGCCGGTTACGGCTTCTTCCTGTGCTCGGCCGCGCTCGGAGCGGCAGTGCGCTACCGCACCAGGAGCCACGACCGCGACGTCGAGCAGGTCCGGCTCCATCAGCGCAACGAACTCGCCCGCGAGCTGCACGACACGGTCGGCCATCACGTCTCGGCCATCGCCGTCCAGGCACAGGCAGGTCGCGCGCTGGCCGCCGCAGATCCGGAGCGCGCGCTGGCCACCCTGGTCACCATCGAGGAGGAGGCGTCCCGGACGCTCAGGGAGATGCGAGCCCTCGTGGGCGTGCTGCGCGACGGTACGGACGCCGATCTCGCCCCTCGGCGAGGGGTGGCGGACATCGAACGACTCGCTCGTCCCGGCGGCGAGGTGCTGGGCGTCCGCGTGCAGGTCTCCGGTGACGTCGAGGCCGTTGAGCCGGCAGTCGGCACCGCCCTCTACCTGATCGCCGCCGAGGCGGTCACCAACGCGACCCGCCACGCCCGCGGCGCCACCGGAGTCACCGTCGACGTCACCGCATCCCGCGACCAGGTGCACCTGCGGGTGCACGATGACGGCGAGGCGACCACGACCAGCTCCCCGCACGCCGGCTACGGGCTGCGCGGCATGGCCGAGCGGGCGAGCCTGCTCGGCGGCACCCTCCGGGCGGGACCTGCCCCGGACGGCGGCTGGAGCGTCGACGCCTCGCTGCCTCGGACAGCGCTGACGTCATGACCATCCGCGTGCTTGTCGCTGACGACCAGGACATCGTCAGAGCAGGGCTCTGCATGATCCTGAACGCCCAACCGGGCATCGCCGTCGTCGGCGACGCCGCCGACGGCCGCCGGGCGATCTCCATGGCCCGTGCGCTGCGTCCCCATGTGTGCCTGCTGGACATCCGCATGCCCGAGGTCGACGGAATCGAAGCCACCCGCCAGCTCGCCGGGGCCGACGTCGCCGACCCTCTGGCCGTCGTCGTCATCACCACCTTCGACCTCGACGAGTACGTCTACGGGGCGCTCAAGGCGGGCGCCCGAGGCTTCCTCCTCAAGGACGCCGGCGCCGAGATGCTCGCCCAGGCCGTCCATGCCGCCGCCCGAGGTGACGCCCTCATCGCACCGAACATCACCGCGAGGCTCCTGTCCTCCTTCGCGAACAGCCGCCCGCGCTCGGTGCCACCTGAACCTGTCGAGCCGCTGACCGCTCGCGAGGAACAGGTCCTGCTGGCTGCCGCTCGCGGCCGGACCAACAGCGAGATCGGCGATGAGCTGTCCATCAGCCTCAGCACCGTCAAGACCCACATCGCCGCCCTGATGCGCAAGCTCAACGCCCGCAACCGCGTCGAGATCGTGATGTGGGCCTACGAGACACGCCGCGTCGGCACCTGATCGGCGCCCGCAGGCTCGGGTCGCGGAGAACCAACGCCGACCGCTTCGGTGTGAGCTGTCGGCGAGATGGCCGGGTCAGGCTCGATGCGAGGTCAGAGGGCCTGGTGCGACTCGTCCCGACCGGGCTCGGCTCGCACGCTTGCGGTACTTCGCTGCTGCACTACCGGCATGAGGTGGCCGGTTTCCCTGGTCCAGCCGAGGAAGCGGCGGTGCAGCACGCCGGCCGGCGTCCAGGGCATGTCCTCGGTGGCCTGAACGAGGTAGGCACCGAGGTAGAGGGCCAGCGACACCGGCGCATCCATGAACTCCGCCCGCAGCTCCCGCTTCCGGGTCGGGCAGGGCCAGGGCAGGTCGCAGCCGCCGCAGCTCCAGACCGGCATGACCGGGCCGTGGGTGGTCACCGCACACCCTCCAGGAACCGCGCGGTGATCGCCCGCGCCTGCCGGCTGGTCGCCCATTCCACCTGCCAACAGGGGTACGGAGTCAGTCGCGCCCACCACAGTCGGCAGCCGACACACATGCCGTCGAGCCCTCGAACGTGTACCGCGAGGATCGCCTGTTCCTGCCCGCCGGTCACTGCTCGCCCTCCTGTGGCCAGTGGCCACGATTGATCGGTATCCGGTGCCGGGCGTGGCAGGGCAGGTCGGACCCGCAGCGGCAGATGCGCCGCCAGAGCCGCCACGACCACACCGGCCGGTGCCGTCGGGCAAGAGTCAGCGCTGTGGCAAAAAGGTATTCGTCATACGAGACGCGCCGCTCTCGCGACATCGATGTGTCCCCGACACCCGCCGGGGCCTGTTGCCCGCCGCGCGCCTGGTCCAGCAACCGCCGCCGGGCGATGTCCTGCTCCATCATCTGGATGCGCTGCCCGACGCCGTACGCCGCCGGAATCGACGGGAGGTACCGGCCCACGAGTCGCCGCAGGAGCCCGATAGGCACCGTCATCTTCTGGCCCTCCATGATGAGGGCACGAAGGGGCACCTGCTGATGTGCCTCGATCCGCGCCCGGTTCAGTGAGGTCCAGCGTCACGCCGCGCGCGTCTACGATCCAGAAGGTGACTGTCCGCTAACTAGGTGTGCTGTCCGCTATTGATCGCCCGCCCGGCGCGTACTCGACGCACAGTTCACGGAACATCGCGGCCTCGGGCACTCCGAGATCCTCAACCTTTGCCAGCAGTTCCGCGGCTCGCCACCAGTTCGACGGCACCACTCGCCCGGATGCCACGGCCTGCGCCCCGAGCGCAACCGCTTCGTCCGGCTGACCGGCGGCGACAAGGGCAAGTCCGAGGTCGAGACGCGCCGATGCGGTCACGTCCGCGCTGGTGGTGTAAGAGACGGCCATCGTGTGATCCGGTCTGATGTTATGCGGCGATCGATGCCGCGTCGGTCTGGTCGGTGTCGTGTTGGCTGGTGTCGATGGTGATCAGGCGGGCTTTGGCGAGGAGTTCCAGGCCCATGTAGCGGCGTCCTTCGGTCCATTCGTCGGTCTGTTCGGCCAGGACGGCGCCGACGAGGCGGATGATCGCCGCCCGATTCGGGAAGATCCCGACGACATCGGTGCGCCGGCGGATCTCCTTGTTCAGGCGTTCCTGCGGGTTGTTCGACCAGATCTGACGCCAGATCTCGCGCGGGAAACTGGTGAACGCGAGGAGGTCGTCGCGGGCGGCGTCGAGATGCTCAGCGGCGGCCGGGAACTTCGCCTCAATCGTGGCGACGACCCGCCGGAACTGCGCGTGGACGGCGTCGGTATCAGGCTGGTCGAAGATCGTGCGGACCAGGGTGGCGATCCACGGCTGCGCGGACTTCGGCACCTTCGTGAGCAGGTTGCGCAGGTAATGGGTGCGGCACCGCTGCCAGGTAGCGCCGGGCAACGCCGCGCCGATCGCCGCGACGAGGCCGCGGTGGGCGTCGGAGATGACGAGCTGGACGCCGGACAGTCCGCGGGCGGTCAGCGATCGCAGGAACGCCAGCCAGCCGGCGCCGTCCTCGTCCGAGGCGACGTCGACGCCGAGGACTTCCCGTTGACCGTCGGCGTTGACCCCGACCGCAATCAGGGCGTGGACATTGACGGTGCGTCCGGCCTCGCGGACCTTCATCGTCAACGCGTCCATCCACACGAACGTGTAATGCCCAGAGTCGAGGGGCCGGTTGCGGAACGCCTCGACCTGGGCGTCGAGGTGGGCGGCCATCTCCGAGACCTGCGACTTCGACAACTGCCGGATCCCGAGCTGCTCAACCAGCTTCTCCACCCGCCGCGTCGACACCCCGAGCAGATAGCTCGTGGCCACGACCGAGACCAAGGCCTGCTCGGCCCGCCGCCGGTGGGTGAGCAGCCAGTCGGGGAAGTAGCTGCCCTGACGAAGCTTGGGAATCGCCAGGTCAATCGTCCCCGCCCGGGTGTCCCACTCCCGAGCCCGGTAGCCGTTGCGCGAGTTGACCCGCTCGTCGCTGCGCTGCCCGTAGCCAGCGCCGCAGATCGCGTCAGCCTCGGCGGACATCACCGCCTGCGCGAACGTTTTGATCATCGCCTGCAACACATCCGGCGACGCGCCCTCGATCTGCTCGCGCAGCAGGTCAACAGGGTTCACACTCTCTGAAGCGGCCATCGCGTTCCTTCTTCCTTCTCTGACTTGGTCGTCTTGAAGGATCGACGCGATGGCCGTCTCTCATCTACGCAACACGCCCATCACGGGCAAGTCGTACACCACTCCCGTGGACGCAACCGCCGATGCCGACCGGCGTGGCCGCGCTCCCCCATCGCCGTGCGGATCCAGATCGGCCAGTACGGCCCGAGCCACCTGCTCGGCGCCCGGGTCACCAGCCCATGCCAAAGTCGTGGCCGTGTAGGCGGCGGCCTTGGCAGGGTCGTAGCGATAGTGATGCTCGGCTCGCTCGGGAACGGGCAAGTTCGCCGCCAACCGCTCTACCCGATCCAGGGTTCGTCGGGTAGCAGCAACGTCTCCGATGCGAGCCCATGCACGGGCCTCCTGAGCAGTCGCCTGGATCCTGGCAGAGCTGCCCGGAGGCGCGACCCGTTGCGCCTGCTGGGAAAGATCGAGCGCTGAACGGTGGTCACCTTGCGTCAACACGTCCCAAGCTCGCGTCTCCAGACACCACGCCTGGATCTCGGGATGCTCGGCATGTTCAGCAAGCTCACGAGCGGCTCGCAGGTGAGCAGCCGCAGAATTCCGCTGCCGCAGGTCGATGTGAACCGTGGCCCTCAGCACCGCGAGCCAACCGCCGGCAACCAGCAGCCGCCGCTGTTGAGCAAGCGTTAGCCGCCCGTCGAGCAGCCGCACCACATAGGAGAGGTGCCGCCGCACCAACGGCAACAGATCCGCCGGGGCCATCGTCGGATAGGAGCTGGCGAGGTCGTCAACGCCCTGCTCGATCCGTTCGAGCGTGTCGTTGCTGACATCACTGGCGGCGACTCTCGCCCGCAACTCGCCTGCCTCGGCCGCATGGTCGATCGGCGCATCAACCAGCCGAGCAAGCACTCCCCCGGCATCCAAAACCCGGTCCAGGTGGCGGGCTGTGTCGACCGTCGGGGCTTTGAGCCCTGCCTCCAACTCGTGCAGATGGCTCTTACTCCGGTGAGCGAGTTGCCCGAGAGACCGAAGCGACAGGCCACGCCGCTCCCGAGACTCCCGCAGAGCTACCCCAAAGCGCGGATCGACGGACGAGGCCATAGCGTCGCTCCCAGCTCAAGAGGCCTGGCGAATCAGCAGGCCGCCACCCCATCGACGGTACCCCGACTCTTCCCACGTGGACGCCCCAGGCTGCTCGCTTCTCAGTGAAGTGGCCTTGGGACCCACCGCACCCGCGGATCAAACAGTGATCTCTTCGGCGTGAACGACGATCTCACGTATCAGCCGTGCTCCCAGCGTGCCAACTGATGCCGTACGGTGCACCGCTGCCCTCGCGCAACATCATCCAATGATCGACAACGTGGCCCTTCTTGCTGACTCCGAGCTGACGCTGAGCTAGACGCCAGCGGGACTGTGCATGCTCGCATGCGTGCCGCTTGCACCAGCAGCCGAGGTTGCTCGGGTTGGACCAGCGACGCAATCCATGAAGGCTGACACTGCGCAACTCGTGCGCCTACGCTCTGCACATGTCGACCACCGAGCAGGCCTCGACCAGTGACTGGCAAGGGCTGGAGCCTGACACGGACCCAACCCGCCCAAAGGCTATCGATTGGCAGAGTTATGCCGATGAGGTCATGTCGCAGTGGTACGACCTCCTGAAGACGGACCCGGAGGAGTCCACCGTCCAAGACTTCCTAGAACTGCACCCGGCCATGCTCCCTGGCGGCAGCGGCGACATCGGGCCGGGTGGGCACCACGGCAGCGAAATGTCTGCCGTCTTCCGGCGACCCGCGCTCGCCGGGGCCGGGCCGAGTTATGAACCGGATTTCATGTGGGTAACGCGGACGGCCGCTTCCCGCGAGGTTGGGCAGATCTGCGCCCGGAGGCGATGGACTTCGCCTCTCGCCAGGTCAAGGCGGAGCCGGGTTACTTGGCGTTCTACGGAGACCAGGGCCAGCGGATCCATCACACCCCCAATCGGCTAGATCAACCCGACAACGCACCCAGAATCCAATCCACGGATTCAGGCTAAGGTCCGGTCCGGCAGCGGAACAGGGGCGCAGGACCTGCGGCAGGGTGGGGCGAGCGCCCCACCCTGCCGTTGAACTCAGCCGATCTGCAGGGTCACGTCGTCCAGCACGAAGCTGGTCTGCAGGTAGGCGTCCTCGGTGCCGGTGAAGGTCAGCGTGACCGTCTGGCCGGCGTACGCGCCGAGGTTGACGGTGCGCTGCGTGTAGCCCGTGGCAGCGTTCATGTTGGACAGCGACGCCACGGTGGTGCCGTTGGCCTTGATCGTGAACACGTCGTAGGCGAGCGCCCCGTACTCGCTCGTGTCGATGTGCAGCCAGTAGGTCAGTACCGCACTGGTGCAGCCCGACGGGATGGTGACGGTCTGGCTGATGGCCTCGGTCGCGGTGTAGCCGTTTCCGCCGAGCCACGCGTACCGGGTGCCGCTGCGCGGCACCTGCCCGATAGAGGTGCCGATCACGCCGGTGGAGCCGGTCCACGGCGAGGTGCCGCTTTCGAACCCGCCGTTGAGGATCAGCTGGGCGGCGGTGCAGCCGCCCGGCCCGCCGGTCACGGTCAGCGTGTACGTGGTGCTGTGCGACACCGAACCCGCGCCGGTGATGGTGATGGTGTAGGTGCCGCCGGCCACCGACGAGCCGACCGCGATGGTGGCGGTCGACGAGCTGCCGGAGGTGACCGACGACGGGCTGAACGAGACCGTTACGCCCGTGGGGGCGCCGCTGGCGGTCAGGGTAACCGTCTGGGCGCTGCCCGAGGTGGTGGCGGTGCCGACGGTGGTCGTGGTGCTGGACCCCGCGTTCACGGTGCCCGACGCGGGGCTGGCCGAGATCGAGAAGTCGTTGGTCGGCGTCGAGGTGCCGACCGCCCGGTTCCACAGCGTGTAGGCGATGCCGTCGGCAGCCCGGTTCAGCGCGGTGGCGTCGATGTTGCTGAGGGTGTCGCACGAGGAGTGGTAGCAGGAGTCGTAGGACTGACCGGCCGTGCCGCCCCACTTCGACGCCTGGGCCGACGTCTTGGTGGCGCTGGCGCCCATCGCGTAACCGGAGGTCGGGATGCCCGCGTTCTGGAACGAGTAGTCGTCGGAACGGCCCTGGCCCTCGACGTTCTCCTCCGGCTGCAGGCTGAGGGAGTCCCAGTATGCCTTCATCGGCTGCGACGCGGTCGAGGTGATGTTGTTGATGAAGTAGCCGCCGTTCTTCGACGCGATCATGTCGAAGTTGTAGTAGGCCTTGATCGCCGTTCGCTGGGTACTGGTCAGCGAGTTGACGTAGAACTTGGAGCCGTTGAGGCCCTGTTCCTCGTCGGTCCACCAGCCGAAGCGGACCTTGTTCAGCATGGTCGGGTTCTGCGCGGCCAGCGCGAGGGCGACCTCGAGCAGCGCCGCCGAGCCGGAGCCGTTGTCGTTCATGCCCGGACCGGCCGAGACGCCGTCCAGGTGGGCGCCGAACATGTAGACGTTGCTCGCGTTACCGCCCGGCCACTCGGCGATCAGGTTCGGGCCTGCACCGCTGGTGCAGCCGGAGGTGCAGGGCTGCTCGGTGACGGTGAAGCCGGCGGCCTGCAGCTTGCCCTTGACGTACGCCACCGACTGCAGGTAGCCCTGGCCGGTCGAGCGGCGGGTGCCGCCGTTGTTGGTGGCGATGGTGCTGAGCTGTGTCAGGTGCGCCTGCACGTTGGCGACGTCGATGTCCGGCGCGGTGCCACCGGGGGTGCCGCCGTTGACCGTGAGCGTGTACTGCGCGGTGTGGGTGATCGAACCGGTGCCGGTCACGGTGATGGTGTACGTGCCCGCAGCCGCACTGGAGGTGGTCGCCACCGTCATCGTGGAGCTGTTGCCCGACGTCACCGACGTCGGGCTGAACGACACGGTGACCCCCGACGGGGCACCCGAGGAGGTCAGCGACACGGTCTGCGCGCTGCCGGAGACGGTCGCGGTGTTGACCGTCGCGGTCACCGAGGAGCCCGCGTTGACGCTGCCCGAGGTGGGGCTGACCGACATCGAGAAGTCGGTGCTGGTCGCGGTGCAGGTCGGGTCGCCGGTCTGGGCCGGGACCGCGACCGCGTTCCACGCGTCCTTGGTCCGGTTGAACAGGACGCACGAGGAGTCCAGGTTCTTCGCGGCGGTCAGGGTCGCGGTGCGGTACTTCTTGTGGGTCATGCCGGAGGTCTTCAGCAGCATGCCGCCGTAGAAGATCTTTCCGGCGGACTGGATGCCCACGCCGGTGACCGACGACGGGCCGCCCGAGCAGATGGGGCTGTTCGGCTTGCCGCCGCCCGGCGCGCTGCCCTCGGCGAGCAGGTAGAACCAGTGGTTGAGCGGACCTGCGGCCGCGTGTACCTCCGTGTTCGGGATCGACGAGGAGTAGCAGTTCGGGTGGCCGCCGACCAGCGAGGGGTTGTACATGTTGCGGATCGGGCCGTCGCCGACGAGGTCGATCTCCTCACCGACCAGGTAGTCGGGTTCGTCGTAGGCGCTGGACTGGTTGGCGTATGCCTCGGTCAGGGCGCCGAAGATGTCGCCGGTGGCTTCGCCGAGGCCGGCTTCGGAGCTGGTGCCGCCGGGGGTGTTCTGGTCCATGCCGTGGCCGAACTCGTGACCCACCACATCCATCGAGGAGATCCAGTTGCCTGCCGAGTTCTTGCCGATCGTGATCGTCGAGCCGTCCCAGTAGGCGTTCTGCTCGTTCAGGCCGACCTTGATCGGCCAGCTGCCGCCGTTGCCGTTGTGCCCGTTGCGGCCCAGCCAGGCCGACAGCATGTCCCATTCCTTCTGCGCCGAGTACAGTGCGTCGACGCAGCCGGTCTCCTTGCTGGTGCCCACTCCGTTGCCCCAGCTGTCGTCGGCGCCGGAGAAGACGGTGCTGGTGCTGTAGTCCTGGCAGTTCAGGCCGGTGCGCGTGGTGTCGCGCAGGTAGTACGTGCTGCCCGACTGCGACGTGGTGATCGACAGTGGGCTGGGCCCGTTCCACTTGCCGGTGCCGGAACCGGCCGCGGCGTCCTCCTGCTTGGCCAGCACCTGGCCGTTGCGCGCGTCCACGAAGACATGCAGGTGGCTGGGGGCCGAGGCGGTGCGCCCGGCGACGACGACCTCCCACGCGAGTCGCGCGGTGCTGTCCTTGACGTGCACCACCAGGGTGCGCGACTCGACCCGGTCGACCTTCGCGAGCAGGCTCTTGGCGGTCTGCTCGGCACGGTCGACGGCGACCGTCGGCACCACCGACACGTTGATCTTCGTCTTGGTGGCGGCCGAGATCGCCCGGATCGCGCCCTTGCCGTCGGCGAGCACGGCGGCGTCGCCGCCGACCACCGGCAGGCCCCGGTAGGTGCGCTCGTAGGCAATGGAGAACAGGCCGTCCACCCACGGGATCACCATGCGACGGTCGTACTGCTCGAAGGGGCCTTTCGCCAGCGCGTCGTGACCGCCGTCGGCAGCGCGGTCGGCTGCAGAGATCGCCAGCGACAGCGGGCTCTGTGCAACCGTGGGTGTAGGGGGCGGGGTGGCTGCGGTCGACTGGGTGGCCACCCCGGTCACGGTGCCCAGGGTAAGCGCAACCGCGACAGCGGCCGCCATGGCAGTTCTTCGATACATCGCAATCCTCCCGCCGAGATGGGTTGAGGGGTGTGGCAGCAGGGCCCGTGTTGATGGGATCTCCGGCAACCGGTGACAGCTCGGCTTTGGCGATGACACTAGGAACGGCGGAGGCTGGCCGAAATCAGGGCAACCCCTTGCTCTGGTGCGCGAAGGACCGTCGGGCGCACTATGATCCGGTGCCAGATTCTGCGACGGCAGTGAATGCGCATCAGGGGGCCACCGGCACCATGCTGCCGGTGGTACCGGGCGTCGTGCGCGGCGCCCGTCGGGTGGTGCTGTTCGGTCCGCCCGGGATCGGCAAGACCGCTGCGGCCGGTGTACTCGGGCAGCAGCTGGGCATGCCTGTCCTAAGGCTGGCTCCGAGCCCACAGGACGCCCAGGTCCCCTACACCGGACTGCTCGAACTCGCACTGGCCCTCCAACCGCTGCCGGCCGCGCGGGAACTCGCGACCGGAATCGACAAGGCCGTCGGAGTGCCGGGCTCTGCCGATCCCGCCGGGACCGCTCTACGGCTGCGCCGGTTGACCGCCACCCTGCTGCTGGACACCCCGCCTCTGACACTGGTGGTGGACAACGCCCAGTGGCTGGATACGGCCAGCGCGGCCGTCTTGCGTTGGGCACTGCGCCTGGCTCCCGACCTTCCCGTCATAGCCGCAGAGCGAATCTGGCGCCCGGGGAGCGAAGGCCACTGGTGCGGCGAGGACCCCTGTGCGGTACGCATCCCGGCGCTGACACCCGATCAGGTCGCAACCCTGCTGTCGCCGTACCGGCTAACCCCCTACGAGGTCACGCAGACCCACATCCGCAGCGGAGGGAACCCGGCCCTAGCCCTCGCATTCGCCGGGGCCCGCAGCCGCGCCACCGACCTGCCGGCCGCTCAGGGTCTCGTAGACGACCTGGTCCTGCCGCCGGCCGCCCGCCGACTGGTGAACGAATGGCTGGGCACTGTGTCGGCCGAAGTTCAGGAACTGTTGACGGTCGCCGCACTCGACGACCGGCCCGACCGCGAACTGCTGAGCCGCCTCGCCGGCCCGCCCGCCGAAAACCTTCTCGCAGAGGCCGAGGCAGCCGGACTGATCAACATCGGGCAGGTCGACGGGAAGATCCGGTTCGCCGCCGCCGCGATCGGTGCCGAACTCGCGGCCCGACCGCCGGTCGCCACACGCAGGCTCCTGCACGCCCGCCTGGCCGAAGCCAGCCGCGACAGCATCCGCCGCGACCGTCACACCACGCTGGCGGCCGACACCAACGACCCGCAGTCGGCCGACTGCGCCGACCGCGCCGCCGCCCGCGCCCGGCTGCGCGGAGAACCCGCACTAGCGGCCGAGCTCTCCCTGCTCGCCGCCGAACGTACCCCGGAGACCGACGCCGACCTGCTCACCGAACGGGCGCTGACCGCCGTACGCGACGCCGCCCACAACGGCGACCTGCCCCGCGGCCAGGCTGCCGTCCGCCTCGTCCTGAACCACGACAGCAGCCCCGCCAACCGCGTCAACGCCCTCATCGCCCTGATCGACTCAGGCGGACAGCACCTGTACAACGGCGACAAGCTGTTCGCCGACGCACTTCACGAAGCGGCCGGACATCCGGACCTGACCGCGCAGATCCTCGTCCGCCAGGCGATCTGGGCCAACGTCAACGGCGATCCCGACCGGGCGTGCGCCCAGGCTGCCCGGGCCGCCAGCCTCGCCCGGAGCGCTGGCGACACCGCCACCACCGCCATGGCCCTCACGATGCAGGCCCGCATCCAACGCATCCTCGGCCGCCCCCAAGCCGAGACCACGCTCGGCCACGCCCTGTCCCTGCCACGCAGCACTCACATCCCCGTCAACGCCAGGCCCGAACAGCTCTCCGCCCGGCACGCCATCTTCGACGACCGTCTGGACGAAGCCCGCAGCGCACTGCTGCCTCTGCTCGTCGAAGCCGAGCGGACCGGAGACGCCGAAGCCACCGTGGATGTCCTGCGCAGCCTCGCCGAAGTCGAGATCCGCGCCGGACGGTGCGGACTGGCCCTCGACTACGCCGGCCGCGCCCTGTCGCTTACCGACAGAGCCGCCTTGGACCCCGCACCAACGTGCTACACCTCCGCCCTGGTCGAGGGCACCGCCTCGTGCACCGACTCCGCCCTCGCTCACGCACGCCGCGGGGCGGACACCTCCCGCCGGGAGGACAACAAAGTCTTCCTCTCCCGAAACCTCTTCGTCCTCGGACATCTTCTCCTGGTCACCGGGCGTCCGAAAGAAGCCCTGGAGGCGCTGGAAGAGGTCCGTACGCTTGAGAAGCGCCAGCAGGTCCGCGACCCGTCCGTCCTGCGCTGGCACGCCGACCTCGCCCAAGCCCTCATCTCCCTCGGCTACCTCGACCAAGCCCGCAAACTGCTGACCGATACCCGTCGCACCGCGACTGATCTAGATAGAAGCTGCGTCCTCCCCGTGCTCGACCGCTCCCAGGCACTCCTGGAAGCCACCCTGGGCAACTACGATGCGGCCGCCGACCTCCTCACCGCAGCAGCCGACCACCTCCGCCACCTGCCCATCGAACACGGTCGAACCCTCCTGGCCCTCAGCCACACCGAACGACGCGGACGCCGACGCGCCAGCGCCCGCACCGCGGCGCAGAGCGCCGCCGACCTCTTCAGCACGCACCAGGCACACCCCTGGATCGAAGCCGCCACCCGCACCCTCCACCAACTGGAGCCCGTCCCCGCGCACAGCAGTACGCTCCCCTGCCTCACCTCCGCCGAACAGCGCTGCGTCGAGCTCGCCGCCAGCGGAGCGACCAACCGCGACATCGCCACCGCCCTCACCATCAGTGTCAAAACAGTCGAAGCAAACCTCACCCGCGTCTACCGGAAGCTCGGCATCCACTCACGCGTCCAACTCGCGCACCTTGCAGCCCTGACGGCAGCGCCGGCAGAAGCCCTGCAGCCCGGCCTGGCGCATCAGCCTGGCAACGCGTTTGCGCCCACTTCCGACTCCGGTGCCCAGGCGTAACTCGGCGTGCGGCGTAAAGGAGCGGGTTGGGCGAGGATCGCACGTGCTTCCCCGGACAGCATCCTCGCTACGTCAAGTCGCAAAATGCCGTGACGAGGATTTAGAATCGAGAAAGTTGACACAAAAAGCAACAGAGGCGGCCGGTTTGCTACTGTAACCGCCAGCAACGGAGCGCAGCAGCTATCCAATGCGACCAACAAACAGAGGTAATGAACGGCTGAATCGCAGGCAGTCGGCCTACCGACATGCATAGATGACGGTCTTAGGAAACCGGTGCTCTGTTGGCCGTCCTCAGGAGCACGCCGAGCGCGGCGCGGCCCCGGCGAGCGGACGGACGACTGGCCCCATACCTCGCGGCCAACGCCTTACGGCCCGAGTGGAGAAGTCCGAGTACCGTGGTATAAGAGTCCTTCTAGTTCGGCGTCCTGGGCCGGGCTTACGCAGCATGGGTCGTTTCCGGTCGATGCCCGCCGGTACAGTCTGCCCACACCGGGCAGGAGACGACGATGGGGCTCAGAGACCGACTTGGCGTCGACGCGTTCTGGACCCCTGGTGAGGTTCTCACACACGGGTTCGACTTTCGTCCACGCTGGTGGCAGCAACGCGTCCCCGCCGAAGGGTGGACGGCATGGCTATCCGACCTGCCCGAGGCCAACAGGGGTCGGCAGTACCGACATATCACGCGTAGCGACCTCCTCACCGCAGCGAATGGCGGTCCAGACGACGTCGGGCGACTGCTGGTCGGCAGCTACGCCTGGGGCACCGGCGACCGAGCATTCCTCGTCGGTCGTCGAGCTCAGGTCTTCACTAAGAACACGACTGAGTCCACCACGGCCAAGCTCGTTAAGGCTTTGACCGTCCTTCGTGATCAGGGACCGGCGAAGGCGTACGAGATGCTGGCCCTGGGCGGCGAGCAGAAGCTTCCCTACCTCGGGCCCTCGTTCTACACCAAGCTGCTGTACTTCGCGGATGCCCGGCCCGACGCACAACCTGGTCGCGCGCTGATCCTCGACCAGTTCGTTGCCATAGCTTTGAAGGAAGTCGAACACTGGGACATTACGGAACGCGGCCCTTGGGGCCCAGATCAATACCAGCGGTGGCTCGAATTCGCCCACAACCATGCCAGAACTGAGTCCACTAACCAAGCGGCCGTGCGCCCGGATGCTATCGAGGCGGCGATGTTCAGAAAAGGCTGGGCAATCTACCAGGCGCGTATAGCTGCCGCCCGCGCCGCGCGCCGGCAACCGTGACTCCTGACGCCATCATCGTCGCTCTGCCGGATCAGCATGGCGGGCCCCAATCTTGGCGCCAGCAGCAGTTCGTCGCGAAGGATGAGCATAGAGTCGCGGTTGTCGCCGCCCCACAGAGCTGAAGCCCACAGCCGAGCAGCTGACGGAACGACCAGCATCGTGGTAATCAACATAGTGACAGGGTCACCTCGACCAGTTCTCTCGCCTAGCAGCATCCGCAACCCCGAGAAGCTTCTCCTCGGCCGATTCGACCGGCGCGGCCGGCTGCCGGCACACCGGCCGCACGCATCCGCTGGCCACGCCGCAGCGCCAGCAGCTGGCGAGACTGCTTTCCCCGCCACGTCCGACCGAGCGCCGTGTTGTCATCCACCCCTGGCCCGATCCGTTACCCGGCTGCCTGGTCGGGCCAGTTCGAGCGGCCTGAGCGGCTGAACTACGCGCAGGTCGAGGCGACCGTGGTGGCTGAGATTCAGGTGGACACGGCGTACGAGCACCACCGGTGGCGCCACCGGGTGCGGTACGCGCGGCCCAGGCCGGATCTGTCGGTGTACGACGTGCCGCTGATCCTCGACGAAGCCGAAGACCGCTTCGCCGGCTACGCGCGCAGTGCCTGACCGGCCTCATCCCACTTGCCAATACACACCGGCGCCGCAACCCACCGATCAACCAGCAGGACGGGCAGGCGGCGGCGCCCTGCGGTACGAATCAACTAATGGAAATCGAGTCAGGTGCCGTCACTATTGCGGTGAGGTCTAGGTATTGTCAGCAGGAATGGTACGGTGAGCGCGTCCAATCGGGTGATGCTGGCCGCCTGCGTTTCGAGGCTCGCGAGAAGGGCATGCTCGCTGAGTTGCGCGACGCGCCTCCTGCGGTAGTCACCCTTGTAGGTCCATTGTTCGAGCGGATACCAGCCCACGAGATAGATGCCAGTTCGTGTGCCGGCTTCCGGAAGGTAGCGCTGGGCTAGTTGCTGCTGCTGAGCGCTCAGCAACTCTCTATTCCAAGGTCCCTTCACCTCGATGACGACAACGATGCGGTCCGGCGTTGGTCCTTTCACCGGATCGTCGCGCATTGTCGCCTCGATCTGGATGTCAGTGCGGTCTCCAGCACCGTAGGCGTCAGTTGGGCGGACTAGGACTTCGCGGTTGACAGCTAATCCGCGCCGCTCGAGCCTCTTGGTGAGTTCGTGTGAGATGTACGCCGAGAGTGCAGGTTCGGGTTTCGGGAGCCAGGCTTCCTTCAGTTGGTATGACTTGGGCAGAACGCGTGCGGGTAAGCGGTCCCACAACAATTCTCCGTGCGTCGGCAGATCGTTGCCGATGGCTTCGAGGACCTCCACAAGCAGATCGGCCAATTCGCGTTCGGACCGAACAAGTCGCCGGTTGGCGTCCTCAAACAACGCTGCCAGTTCGACGGGGGTCGGTGGGGACCAGGCCGAAGCGAATAGGTTGGTCCGAGCCCGAAGAATATGAGAGGTTATGATGACGCGGCTGGGGTACTCGTCGCGAAGCTTTGTGAGCGCGCGCAAGGCTTGCTCGCTGCCGCGGCTGCTGATGCTCTGAAGGACGCGATCCCGCCACTCCCGAGTTTGTTCCTCGGGGCCAACGAAGTGTACTCCTTCGATGGGGACGTCATCTTCGGGCGGAAATAGTCCCGAAAGCCACCGATAAAGCTCCGCCAGTTGTTCTTCCTCTAGGTCAGCGAGAAAGTCGCTGTAGCTGGCGCCGAGGCACAGAGCTACGTCCCGACCTAGGGCAGCATCTTTGCCTACGGCCGATAGCACGGTGGCGAGGTACTGGTGAGAATCCACGGTGAGCAGCGCTCTGGCTGCTCGCGCCGCGAGCTGCCGTTGCCATCCGCTTGAGACATCTGCCTCCAGCGCATGGTGTGCGGTGTCGACTGCTCGCTGGTCCTGTGCTTGTAAGAGAGCGACGAGCATCTCCTCCCACCGTTGCAGGGCATGCGTTCGACTCTCGTCCGTCGTAAGCGAAAGCGCGGCCTGGTCCGCCTTCCGGCCGTTGGGCGGCTCGTCGGGTGCCGGGTGAGGGGCTTGCTGACCCGCGGCGTCGCTTGGTCCGTCGTCTCCTCTCGTTCGGGTGATAGCGTCAGCAAGTTCGGTGAGTAGTGCCGCAAACGTGTCGGCCAGTTCAACGTGCCATGCCGGGTCTACAAGTTCCGTCTCAGATGCCAGATGTCCCTGCATCAGTTCCCCACGCACATAAGCGTCGACCGCCGCTGCGAGCTGTGACGCCGAGTGCTCGACGGCTCGCGACAGGAGTCTCAACTTGATTTCCCTATCACCGGCGTTGCTGGGCACGGTGTGGAACCAAATCAGCGCCCCTGCCCAGGACGACCAGGCTGCGTTCGGCACTTCCGAAAGGCGGTCTTTCCTTTCGAGGAGTGCCAGCGCCAGATACCCGGCCCATCCACGCTTGTCGTATCGGTTGGTGCCGAGCCATTCGCCCGAGTGGTCGTGCTCGTTGGCGATGAAATGGACCGCTGCTTCGATCAGCACGTCCACCCCGCTCCCATCGAGTGCGGCTAGACCGGGGAAGTCTAGGATGTCGTCATCGAGACGGAGTGTCCCCTCGCCACTGTTGGGATCGGCCTGAAGCTGCCAGGCCAGGCGCCAAAAGGCGTCGACATTGCCGGCTGCGGCATCGGCAAGCAGTTGGTTGAGCTTTGCGACAAATTCCTCTCGCTCGACTGACGGCAAACCATCATCTACTCGATCCCGCCTCCTGCCGTGGGCCTGTCGCCACAGATTCGCGAGGTCGCTGTCAAGCGGGACGGGCTCAAACCACCATTTGACGTGTGGCCAGACTGGATGGTCCGGGTTCGAGTAGGCAAGTTCGCCCGATGCGGCATCGGATAGGTCGAAGAGGTAGCCAGCCACCTGTGCAAGCGCTTCCGCAAGAATTCTGTTGCCGACACCTAGTGCCTCGGACGCCCGCTCGTATGCCCATGGAAAGTCGGCACCCGTTAGAAGGTAGCCACGGTTGGCTCGACGCAGCCCGTCAGGAAGAACGGGTTTTCGGACGCGCCAGGAGCGGTCTCTCGTGCCCCAGCCGTCAGCAATCGCCCAGATCTTGGCGCGATCGAACGTATCGGTGGTCGCCGCTAACTCGACCAACGAGTGCGCGAGGGCATGACGGAGGTCGCGGAAGCGTGGTGGCTCTCGGCCATCCTCGTCCTCAGCATCTACCGCTGTGGGTAACGGTGGATGGTCGAACCGCTCAAGTCGCGGTCGCAAGATCAGAGCAACCTCGCGCGCTCGGCTTAAGGCACCGTCACCGGATAATGCCCGCTCTACGATCCCGTCAATGAGTTCAATGTCCAACCGGCCGACCGGACGTTCGTCAGGAGGCTCTTCGTCGCTTCCTTGTACATCCGCCGTCGAGGATCGCAGTTCGGAGGGGCTGCGACCGTTGTGGAGCTGCCCGATAGCCCACTCGAGTACGGCAGGCAGGTCCTCTTCCGACAGCTCTGATGCGAAGCGCATCTCAAAGCCCAGGTAGGAGCCGACGAGGTTGGGTCACGTCCGCGCTGGTGGTGTAAGAGACGGCCATCGTGTGATCCGGTCTGATGTTATGCGGCGATCGATGCCGCGTCGGTCTGGTCGGTGTCGTGTTGGCTGGTGTCGATGGTGATCAGGCGGGCTTTGGCGAGGAGTTCCAGGCCCATGTAGCGGCGTCCTTCGGTCCATTCGTCGGTCTGTTCGGCCAGGACGGCGCCGACGAGGCGGATGATCGCCGCCCGATTCGGGAAGATCCCGACGACATCGGTGCGCCGGCGGATCTCCTTGTTCAGGCGTTCCTGCGGGTTGTTCGACCAGATCTGACGCCAGATCTCGCGCGGGAAACTGGTGAACGCGAGGAGGTCGTCGCGGGCGGCGTCGAGATGCTCAGCGGCGGCCGGGAACTTCGCCTCAATCGTGGCGACGACCCGCCGGAACTGCGCGTGGACGGCGTCGGTATCAGGCTGGTCGAAGATCGTGCGGACCAGGGTGGCGATCCACGGCTGCGCGGACTTCGGCACCTTCGTGAGCAGGTTGCGCAGGTAATGGGTGCGGCACCGCTGCCAGGTAGCGCCGGGCAACGCCGCGCCGATCGCCGCGACGAGGCCGCGGTGGGCGTCGGAGATGACGAGCTGGACGCCGGACAGTCCGCGGGCGGTCAGCGATCGCAGGAACGCCAGCCAGCCGGCGCCGTCCTCGTCCGAGGCGACGTCGACGCCGAGGACTTCCCGTTGACCGTCGGCGTTGACCCCGACCGCAATCAGGGCGTGGACATTGACGGTGCGTCCGGCCTCGCGGACCTTCATCGTCAACGCGTCCATCCACACGAACGTGTAATGCCCAGAGTCGAGGGGCCGGTTGCGGAACGCCTCGACCTGGGCGTCGAGGTGGGCGGCCATCTCCGAGACCTGCGACTTCGACAACTGCCGGATCCCGAGCTGCTCAACCAGCTTCTCCACCCGCCGCGTCGACACCCCGAGCAGATAGCTCGTGGCCACGACCGAGACCAAGGCCTGCTCGGCCCGCCGCCGGTGGGTGAGCAGCCAGTCGGGGAAGTAGCTGCCCTGACGAAGCTTGGGAATCGCCAGGTCAATCGTCCCCGCCCGGGTGTCCCACTCCCGAGCCCGGTAGCCGTTGCGCGAGTTGACCCGCTCGTCGCTGCGCTGCCCGTAGCCAGCGCCGCAGATCGCGTCAGCCTCGGCGGACATCACCGCCTGCGCGAACGTTTTGATCATCGCCTGCAACACATCCGGCGACGCGCCCTCGATCTGCTCGCGCAGCAGGTCAACAGGGTTCACACTCTCTGAAGCGGCCATCGCGTTCCTTCTTCCTTCTCTGACTTGGTCGTCTTGAAGGATCGACGCGATGGCCGTCTCTCATCTACGCAACACGCCCATCACGGGCAAGTCGTACACCACTCCCGTGGACGCAACCCGAGGTTGCGGTTTCGCCGAGGTCGAAGGTGTTGGAGCACGTCCTCAACAGAGATGTAAGCGGGCCACAGCATGTCTAGCAGTGCCCCCCGTAGCTCGTCGTCTGGATCGACCCGTGAGGCGTAGCTGGCGTCCACGAGGCTGCTGGCAACCTGCGCCAGTTGCGGCGCGGCATCTGTGGGACTCGTCTCAAACGCTGTCATAGCCGCCAGAAGACGTAGGTGACTACTCCATCCGTCCTTCGCCGCCAAGTCGAGCAGCGGGCCGACCAGTTCCGGGACCCCCGCCTCTCGGGCTAGACGGACCGCCAACCGCAGCCGCGCAAGTGAGGGCCAGTCCTGGGGCTCGCGATCGCCTGCCTCGTTCAGGACTGTAAGTAGCTGAGCGCCGAGTCCGGGATGTTTAAGGCGGCGAGGTGCGCGGGCCCATGGGACATCCCCCAGCTCGACCTGAGTTCCCCCCGCTTTGATGGAGCGGTGGTTACCTGCTGCCGGCTGGCGCAGGGGTGGCGATAGGTGGCTCGGCTGGTTGCGGCTGGCGGGTGCCAGGCGGTCTCGTACTCGTTCGGGCTGAGGTAGCCCAGTTCCTTCTGTATGCGGCGGGTGTTGTACCAGCCGTCGATGTAGGCGAAGATCGCGTTCTCGGCCTCGTCGCGGGTCCGCCAGGACGTGCGGTAGACGAGTTCGATCTTCAGCGTGGACCAGAAGTTCTCCATCAGGGCGTTGTCGTACGAGTCGCCGACGGAGCCCATCGACGGCAGGATCCCGTTGTCCTGCAAGCGTTCCGCGAAGCGGAACGACGTGTAGTTCGACCCGCGGTCGCTGTGGTGGATCAACTGGCCGTCGCGGACGTCGCGCGACCAGATGCCGTATTCGAGGGCGGCGAGGATCAGGTCGGTGTCGCAGCGGTCAGACGTCTTCCACCCGACGATCCGGCGGGAAAACGCGTCGCGGACCGCAGCCAACCAGAACACACCCTCACCGCACGGGATGCGGGTGGCGTCGGCAACCCAGAGCCGGTTCGGCCCGTCGGCGGTGAACTGCCGATTGACCAGATCCGGCGCCGGCGTGTGCCGGGGATCCTGCTTCGTGGAGCCACCACGCCAGCCTCGACGCAGGAACGCCCCCTGCCAGCCCTGCTCGGCCATCAGCCGCTCGACGCGCTTGCGGCCCACGCGGATGCCGTCACGGCGCAGCTGCCGGTGGACCCGGTCAGCGCCGTAGGTGCGCCCGGAGGTCTCCCAGATCTCGTGGATGTTGGAGATCAGCCCCAGGTCGACGACGTCCCGGTCGCAGGGCTGCTCGGCCTGCTTGACCCACGCGTAGTAGGTTGAAGCGCCGATGTTGAGGACCCGTAGCAGGAGCGCGACCGCGAACTGGTCACGGTGTTCGTGAATGAACCTCATGACCGTCGCCGGGTCGGGTCGAGCTCCGCCGCGAAATACGCACTCGCGGCCTTCAGAATCTCGTTCGCCCGCCGCAACTCGGCAACTTCCTTGCGCAGCCGCCGGTTCTCGTCCGCCATCTCGCTGGTCGGCCGGTCGTGACGCTCACCCGTGTCGGCCTCGGCCTGGCGGATCCAGTTCCGCAACGCCTCGTGATGCACGCCGAGTTGCTCGGCCAGGCGCCGGATCACCGGCTTCGGGTCCGACTCGCGATACAGGCGCACGGCGCGCTGACGTAGCTCGTCGGGGTACTTCTTCGGTGCTGCCACGGACGACTTCCTCCCCACGGCCATAAGACCATGATCAAGAAGCTCCATGAAAGCGGGGGTGGCTCACCAGGTCTGGTCGTCCCTCGCGTTACGCGAGACATACACCGTCATGCCGCCGCCCCCTTCCAAGTCTGTGAGTGGTGGGCTCGCCGGGGAAAGGCGAACCCACCGCTGCACTACAGCGGCTAGGAGCAGGCCGCCGGTCACCCACCCACGCAGCCCTCATGGCAGTACGCAGATGGGGCATCACCAACAAGCGAGCGGAAGTGCGATGCGGCGTTAGCAACCCATGATCAAGGTTGTCCTCGGCAGCTGTCTCAGTTGGATCTAGCTCTTCGGAGCTCACCTCGCGCCCCCGCTCGTTAGGTCGGGCTTGATCGCCGCCCGTGTCTTCACCTAATCGCGGAGGACATGTGGTTCCCAGGGCGGCGATGACGCAGAACTGATGCATCCTCATTGCGCTACACGGCGTTAGCTGGATGAATGGATCGGTGATGGTCAGCGGCGGAGGAGGGCGGCGCGCGGGCAAGCGTCGGCATCGGCTGGCCGAGCGCCGCAAGGCGTTCGGCTTGAGTCAGGAACGCCTTGCCGAAGTTCTTGGTGTCGACCGCTCCACCGTCGTGCGGTGGGAGCGGGCAGAGACTGATCCACAGCCGTGGCATCGACCGCGTTTGGCTGCAGCTCTCAAGCTGTCGGTCGAGGAGCTGGCCGACCTGCTGGTCGAGGTCGGCCAGCCACCGTCGCCGCCCAACGAGCGTCTCAACTATGTGCTGCGGCACCCCCGCCGGGTCGACCTGGTCACCGTTGCCTACCTACGGGAGCGGGTGCAGCACCTTGACGAGCGCTACGACCGGACGCCTTCGACGCTTCTGCTCGTCGAGGCGGGGCAGCTACACGGCCAGGCGACCTTCCTCCGCCAGCACGCCAGCGACGGCTTGGTTCAGCGTGAACTGGCCGCAGCCGTCGCCGAGTCCGCCACGCTGATGGGTCAGCTCGTGTGGGACGCCTCCCAACGTCACGACCACGCCGCCAGCGCCGCATATTTCGACGAGGCGATCCGCGCCGCACAGGACACCCGCGACGCGGTTACTGTCAATCCCCTGGAATCGTGGAGGGCTCCGTTATGCGGCCTGGGCCTCCAGGGCGCGGGTTTCTGATCGTTCGTAGTCGATGGGTGAGCGCCAGTTGCAGACGGAGTGCCGGCGGCGCCGGTTGTAGAAGTCGGTGATCCAGGTGGCGATCTTCAGGCGGGCCTCGGTACGGGTGCGGAAGTGACGGCGGTGCACGTACTCGACCTTGATGGTGGAGAAGGTGGCCTCGGCGACGGCGTTGTCGAAGCATGACCCGACCCGGCCCATCGACTGGCGTACGTTCCACCGGTTGCAGGCCCGGGCGAAGTCGGCCGAGGTGTACTCGCTGCCCCTGTCGCTGTGGAAGATCACTCCTTCGACGTTGCCGCCGCGGGTGACGGCGGCCATGTTCAGCGCGGCGACGACCAGCCCGGCGTCGTGGTGGGCGCTCATCGCGTAGCCGAGATTCCGACGGGAGTACAGGTCGATGACGGTGGCCAGGTAGAGCTTGCCCTCGTCGGTACGGATCTCGGTCATGTCGCCGCACCAGGCGACATCCGGCGCCGGTGCGGTGAACACCCGCTTGACCAGGTCCGGTGCGGCCGGACGCTTACCTTGGCGGGTCAGGCCGCGTCGGCGGCGCTTGACCCGCGCGGCCAAGCCCAGCTCGGCCATGAGCTGCGCGATCGTGTTGTCGGAGACCTGCCAGCCGGACTCGCGCAGCTCGATGCCAATGCGAGGGCTGCCGTAGGTGCCGCCCGAGTCGTCGAACACCTTCTGGACCGCGGCCGTCAGCCGGACACGCTGGTCATCGCGGCGCGTTGGCGGCCGGTCACGCCACTTGCAGAACCACGACTCGGACACCCCCAACGCCCGACAGGCCACCGCGTGCGGCACGGAATGCTCGGTCCTCTGGGAAGCGATGAACCCGGCCACGCTCACCGGCCCGTCGCTTCCTTGACCCACAGGACCACCGATCGCTTGAGAACATCACGCTCCATCGCCAGCTCGGCATTCTCCCGCCGCAACCGGGCCAGCTCCGCCCGCTCGTCCTCGGCCAACTTCCCGGCAGCGGCCTCACCGCGAGTCTCGCGGTCCCTCTTCACCCAGTTGGCCAGGGTCCCGCTGTTAATCCCCAGGTCACGGGCGACCTGCGCGATCGACTTACCCGTCTCACGCACGATGCGCACCGCGCCCGCCCGGAACTCCGGATCGAACTGGCGTCTCATCTCAGCCATGAACCTCTATCCCTCAAGCTCTGGCCTCCACGCTACGAGGGGAAGGGCATACCGAGGCCAACGCGCTGCTTCGCAAGAGCTACCTCGCTCTATACGGCACCAAGCAGCCGACCGCTGGCGTTGGATTGACGGCGCGCGCCGCCGCCGTAAGCCGCAACGACAGCCATGTGATCACGGGCCTCGCCCAACTGCACCGTGCCGAGGCGCACGCGATGCTTGGCCAGGCCCGGGACTGCTTCGATGCCCTTGGCATCGCTGAAGATCACTTCGCTTCGATAGATCGTCGAGATCCAGCCGCTGCCCTTTTCTGTCCCAGCCATCACGCGCGACTCGCGGGGTCTTGCTGGCTGTCGCTGAGCAAGCCGGCCGACGCCATCACAGCCTTTAGAGGAGGCTCGGCAACTCATCGCCGCACGCCGCAAGTCGACCGCCGTTGTCCTCGGCAATCTTGCCCTTGCCAGCATCCTTCATCGTGACGTCGATGCAGCCACGTCCCACCTGCGCCAGACCATCGAGGTCATCGAGCGGACCCGCGCCGGCGGTGGTCTCAACCTCGCCTTCGCCGCAGCCCGTCAACTGCGTCCCTGGCGCGACCTGCCCTCGGTCGAGGACGTCAACGACCGACTGTTCACCCTCATGACCCGGTAGGAGGAGCAGCGTGACCAGCATTGGCGATGCCAAGCAGTCCGTTCGGCGACGGGTCTGGGATCTCCTTGAACGCGAAGGCGCCGCACCCATCGGCGTTCACGGTCACATCCCTGACTTCACCGGCAAAGAAGACGCCGCTGCCCGACTCGCCGAGCTGGATGTCTGGAAGCAGGCACGGGTCATCAAGTGCAATCCCGACCGGGCCCAACTGCCCGTACGAGTACGCGCTCTTCAAGAGGGCAAGCTGCTCTACGTGGCGGTCCCGCGACTCGCCACGCCGAAGCCCTTCTACCTGCTCGACCCGACCGTTCTGACCGCTCCGTTCGAGGCTGCCGTCACCAGCACCGGCGCACCGGACGTCGCCCCTACAATCGGCCCCGACGACATGCGCCCGGTGGACCTGATCGTCTGCGGCAGCGTCGCCGTCAGCCGGCGAAACGGCGTACGAGTCGGCAAGGGCGCCGGCTACTCCGACCTAGAGATCGCGCTCCTCACCGAGGCTGGACTCGTGTCCAAGGGCACCGCCATCGCCACCACCATCCACCAGATCCAACTCCTCGACGAGGAACTCCCCCACGCAAGCCACGACTTCAACGTCGATCTTGCGATCACCCCCACCGAGGTGCTTACCTGCACGGCGGACCGAGATCGACCGGCAGGCATCATCGCCAAAGACCTCCGTCAAGATCAGCTAGACAGCATCCCAATTCTGGGCGGCACAAGGGGGCAAGATACCCGGCACAACCCCTAGCAAGGCCGCCGGAGCGAGCGTTCCTGGGCATGAATGCTGGCTCGGCCGTCGAACCCATAGGTCGAGCAGGCCTGCTGGTGGAACTCAAGTTGCTGCGGGCGGCGGGAGATGCGATCAGGCCGGTCGCAAGTGGACTTTGCCAACCGACGGTCCGAGCCGCAGCACGCCGATGAACGTCCGCCCAGGGCCTTGGGAATGCCAGGCCAACCAAGGGCGGGAGCGCCGTGCTCCCAATCTGCTCCCAACTTAAGGGGCAACAGCGGAGAAGCCCGTTACCGGTGATCCCGGTGACGGGCTTCCTACCTGCCTATATTCATGGTGGGCGATACTGGGATCGAACCAGTGACCTCTTCGGTGTGAACGAAGCGCTCTCCCGCTGAGCTAATCGCCCTCAGCGCGCATGACTCTACCCGATCACCCGCCCGGACCAAAAACCGGGCCTCAGTGCGTCGCGAGGTAGTGCAGCGCCTCCGCCACCACGTCGATGCCGAAGCTGTACTTGAGCGACAGCCACACCACCACGGACACGAACGCGAGCCCGACCGCGCCGAGCACGAACCGCACACCCAGCGACCGCATCTTCACCCAGCGCGTCCAGGAGTTGACGTGCCGGCGGGTGAACGCGAGCAGCCGTCGCGCCCAGTGGAACTCGACCGCCCAGACGCCGAGGCCGGCGATGACCAGCAGCCAGCCGGGCCCTGGTAGCGGGATCAGCGCGATGCCGACTGTGACGACGATGGCGCCGAGGATGCCGATGAAGATCTTCAGGGCGACGCGGCCGGTGGGGTTGGCGCGGATCAGGTCGAGCGTGGTGTGCAGGCGCAGCCGCCAGCCCCTTCGCCGCCGGCGCTGCTCCATGAGAGCGCCTTGCGACCGCCCTTCCACCGGCACCTCGTACCCCCGACTTTTGGCTGCTCGGGCCGCACCTTTCGGCGATTCGGCCGTGGCCCGCGACGTCACCGAGGAGCCCCTCGTGACCATTTCCACCCCCAGTGTCGCGCGGGACCGTCACCCCTGCTCACGACTGGACGTTACCGGAGTAAGTCGACGACTGAACCACCCGTTGCCGGGCGGAACGACGGAGTGGGCGGAACCGGAAATTCTACGCGGGGCCACGCGGTCCCGGGGGCTTTCGGAACCCCTTCCCACCACTGGGTGAAGTCAGCGTATGGCGGAGCGTAGCCAGGAGCAGCACCTGAGTATGGGAAAAGCGGGACACGCGCGTTCCGCAGCGGTGCCGGGGGGAGAACGTCCATGAGTGTCATCCGACCGACGACCGTAGAGGTCGAGACGTCGCTAAGGCTCGTCGCGCCTGACGCCACCGCCTTGCCGGTGCGTGCCAGCCTGCGTTACGACCCTGCTGACCCGTATGCGGTCCATGTCCTGTTCCACGCCGAGTCCGCCGGCGGCGAGGCGGTGAGCTGGTCGTTCGCACGCGAACTGCTGGTCACCGGGCTCGACGAACCGGCCGGCATCGGTGATGTGCGGGTCTGGCCGTGGGCCACCCCGCGCGGCGACTTCGTCGCGCTGGCGCTGTCGTCGCCGGACGGCAACGCCCTGTTCGAGGTTCCGCGCAGCGTGCTGGTGCGCTTCCTGCGCCGGACCTACGTCGTCGTCCCGCGCGGCCGCGAGGCCGAGCACCTGGACGTCGACACCGCGGTGAACCGGCTGCTGGCCGGTCGCTGACACGGCGACACCCGGGGCCGCGCGGATCTGCCGAGTCCGCGCGGCCCCGGGCCGTCTGCAACCGGGGGTACGCGTCAGCCGCGCGTGGTGATCCCGCCGTCGACCGGGATGACCGCTCCGGTCAGGTACGCGCCCGCTCGGGACGCCAGGTAGATCGCGGTGCCCGCCATGTCCTCGGGGCGGCCGATCCGGCCCAGCGGCACCTGCTGTTCGATGGCCGCGCGCGACTCGGGGTCGTCCAGCGCGAACGCCATCATCTTGCTCTCGAACGGTCCGGGCGCGATCGCGTTGACGGTGATCTGCTCGCCGGCGAGCTGGTGGGCGAGGCCGCGGGTGAGCATGTGCACCGCTGCCTTGGTGGCGGAGTACGCGTACACCTCCATCCACGGCACCCGGATGCCGTCGATCGACCCGATGTTGATCACGCGGGCCGGGTCGTCGGCGCCCGCCGCGGCGCGCAGTTGCGGCAGCAGCGCGGTGGTCAGCCGGAAGACGGCCTTGACGTTGACCGCCCAGAGCTTGTCGAAGGCGCCCTCCGGGTACTCCTCCAGTGGCGCGCCCCAGGTGGCGCCCGCGTTGTTGACGAGCACGTGCAGCCGGTCATGGCGCTCCCGCACGGCCTCGGCGAGCGCCAGCGCGCCCGCGTCGCTGCCCAGGTCGGCCGGGATCGCCTCGCAGTGGCCCTCGGCGGACAGTTCCTTGGCGACCGACTCGCACACGTCGGCCTTGCGCGAGGAGATGATCACCTTCGCGCCGGCCCGGACGAAGCCCCGCGCGATCATCAGCCCGATGCCGCGTGAGCCGCCGGTCACCAGGACCGTCTTGCCGTCGACCGAGAACAGATCCGTCATGCCCATCCCATCGCCGTCGCCCGGCCGCGGGCCGGTCGGCCGGGGCCGCGTCGGCCGGGTGCACGACGCACACCGGCCCCAGGGTCTTACCGATCGGTAACCTAACCGTCCGGCTCGGGTGCCGACAAGAGCGGCCCGAGCGGGTGAAACCGTCGAGATGCAACGTGCGGGCGCTCCGGTTACCGTCGGGATGATGGTCACTACCGGTCAGCCCTCCCCGGCCACCCGCACCGGCCTGCCGGAGCTCCGCCCCGGCACCGACGAGATCGTCACCGGTGTGCTCGGCGACCTCGCCGCCGAGCCCGGCTGGCCCCGCCCGGTCCTGCTCGACCGTGATCTGCTGATCCTGGTCACCCACGGGCACGGCACCGCCGAGCTGGACTTCCGTCCGGTCCCCTGCCGTCCGGGCACGCTGCTGCGCGCCCGTCCCGGCCAGGCGCTGCGGTTCGTCGGCGCGCAGCTCGACGCGACAGTGGTGAGCTGGCGGCCGGACGCGCTGGCCGGCCTCGACGTCGATCCGGAGGCGGTGCCCGCCCACCGTCAGCTCGCCGGCGAGGACGAGGACGCGGTGATCAGCGAGGTGAGTCAGCTCGCGGTGGACGCCGAACGGCACGCGATGGTGCCGCCCGCCGCGGCGCTGCTGCGTCACCAGCTCGCGGTGCTGCTGCTGCGGCTGAGCCTGCTGCCGCATCCGGAGAACGGTGCCGCGCCGCGGGCCGAGACCGACACGTTCCGGCGGCTGTGCCGCGAGGTGGAACGCGGCTACCGGCACACCCGCCGGGTGGAGGACTACGCCGCCCAGCTGGGCTGTTCGGTGCGTACGCTGACCCGGGCCTGCCTGGCGGTGACCGGCCACAGCGCCAAGCAGGTCATCGACGAGCGGGTCGCGTTGCAGGCGTGCCGGCTGCTGGCCGCCACCGACGAGTCGATCGCCCGGATCGGCCGGGACCTGGGTTTTCCCGAGCCGACGAACTTCGGCCGCTTCTTCACCCGGGAGGTCGGGGTGAGCCCGGGCACGTTCCGGGCCAACCGGGATCGGCCGCTGCCAGTCCGTCTGGTGCGACCCCGGCCGCCCGCCGACTCCCCCGCACCCACCGGCCAGGCATGATGGCACTGTGCAGATCTCCGCGCGCGGCGACTACGCGGTCCGGGCAGCCCTGAGCCTGGCCACCGCGTACCCCACCCTGCTGTCCACCCAGGCCATCGCGGCGGAGCAGGACATGCCGCGCAAGTTCCTCGAGGCGGTCCTGGCCGACCTGCGCCGGGCCGGGGTCGTCCGGGCCCAGCGCGGCGCCGAGGGCGGCTACACGCTGGCCCGGCCGCCGCGCGAGATCACCATCGGGCACGTGTTGCGCGCCGTCGACGGTCCGCTCGCCGGGGTACGCGGGCTGCGCCCCGAGGAGACGCAGTACGAGGGGGCGGCGGAGAACCTGCCCCGGCTTTGGGTGGCGGTCCGCGCCTCGGTGCGCCGCGTGGTCGACGAGGTGAGCCTGGACGAGCTGGTCAGCGGCCGGCTGCCGGCCCACGTACGCAAGCTGACCGCCCAGCCGGACGCGTGGGAGCCGCGCTGACTCACAGCGTGTCGACCACCTCCTCGTAGGGCAGGCGCGGCAGCCGTTCCCGCCAGGCGTCCGGCGCCGGGCGGCCGATGTTCATCAGCAGCAGCACCCGGTGCCGCCCGCCGGGGAAGAACTCCCGTTCCACGCCTGCGGCGTCGAACCCGGCCATCGGTCCGGCGGCCAGCCCGGCGGCGCGGACACCGACCAGCAGGTAGCCGATCTGGAGCGCGGCGTTGAACCGGGCCTGCGCCTCCCGGCCGGCCGGGTCGCCGGTGAACCAGTCGCGGGCGCCGGGGCGGTGCGGGAACAGCTCGGGCAGCCGGTCGTGCCAGTCCACGTCGGCGGCGAGCACAGCGGTCAGCGGCGCGGAGGCCGTCTTGTCCCGGTTGCCGGCGCTGACGTACGGCAGCAGCCGCGCCCGGGCCGCCGCGGAGCGCAGCAGCAGCACCCGCAGCGGCTGGGCGTTCATCGCGGTCGGGCCGTACCGGATCAGGTCGTGGACGGCGCGGACGTGCTCGTCGGCGACCGGCTCGTCGGTGAACGCGTTTGCGGTGCGGGCCGCCCGGAACAGCAGGTCCTGGGCGGCCCGGTCGAGCGCGATCAGCTCCTCGGCGGCGGTGGTCACCACGCCTCGGGCCAGTCGCCGAGCGTGGTGGTGTAGGTGCCCCGGTGGTGCAGCAGCGGATCGCCGTCCTCGCCCGCGCCGAGCGCGAGCGGTTCGCCGAGCAGGATGGTGTGGTCGCCCGCCTCGATTCGGCGGACCACCCGGCACAGCAGCACGGCGAGCGCGTCGCCGATCAGTGGCACGCCGAACGGCCCGGTGGTCCAGCCCGGGTGGGCGCTGAACCTGTCGATGCCGCTGGTGGCGAAGATCTGGGCGATCTCCTGCTGGCCGGAGGCGAGCAGGTGCACGGCGACGTGCTCGGCCTGCTCGACTGTGGGCCAGCTCGACGACGCGTGGCCCAGGCAGACCGAGACCAGCGGCGGGTCGAGCGACACCGACGTGAACGAGGTGGCGGTGAAACCGGCCGGCGGCAGGTCCGGCCGCATCCGGTTGCCGCGCAGGCCGGGGGTGGTGACCACGGTGACTGTGGACGCCTGGCGGCGCAGCAGGCCGCGGAACGAGTCGACGTCGACCGGGCGCAGCTCGACGGTGGTGGCACCGGGCCGGTCCACGGTGGTCACGACGCCACCAGCTCACGACGTGACGGTGCATGCACGTGGTCCACGAGAGCCTCCAGTCCAGGGGTAGCAGCGGCGGCGCTGTGTTCTCTCTCGGTACCCCCGGATGAGGGAGGCGATGCGGGGCGACCCGGCACTCATGCTGCCGACCACTCACGGCGCCGGTCAACGCCCTTCCAGTCAGTGAGACTTTCATCGCTGGCTTTGTTACAGCGCGTATCCACCAGCATTTACTACTCCTTAACACCTACCCGTTGGATAGAGATTCTGCCGGGCGCCGGTCCCACCGTCCAGAGCGGATCGGGCAGGGTTTCGCGAATCGTCGATCCGGGCATGTTCGATGCCGCGAAGGCATGCAGACGACTGCAGAGGCAGGGAGACGAAGGAGGCACCCCCGATGGGCGTCCAGTTCCGCAAGCGTAAGAAGTACGGGCCGCTGATCCTCCACTTCACCCAGAACGGCTTCTCGTCGTGGAGCATCAAGATCGGCCGCTGGTCCTGGAACTCGAACACCCGCGCCCACCGCGTGGACCTTCCGGGGCCGCTGTCGTGGAAGCAGGACAAGGCCTGACCTTCCAGGCGACGAGCGGGGTGCCGGCGATTCGCCGGCACCCCGCTCGTCGTCTGCGGCCGGGATCGCGGTTCCGCCCGTCACGGCGTTGCGGTGGCCGGAGAATCGCCACATGGCGGACCTGTTGCTGCGGCGGATACGACGGCGGGCCGTGGCGGCCTGCCTGCTCATGCTCGTCGGCTACTTCCTGGTGCCGGTCGAGGCCGACCCGAACGGCCTGCGGCTGGTCCTGCGCTCGGCCGGCACGCTGGTCCTGGTGGCAGTGATCGCGTTCCTGGTCACCGGCCAGGTCCGCCGCCAGCTCGTCAAGGACCAGCCGACCGGCCGGGACGAGGACCGGGCGCTGACCCGGCTCGCGGTCGCGCTGATCGCCGGGCTGCTGGTCTTCGCGCTCGGCGACTACGTGGTGGCGAACACCCGGCCCGGCGAGTTCGTCGGCCTGCGCACCCGGGTCGACGCGCTCTACTTCGCGCTCGCGACGCTCACCACTGTCGGCTACGGCGACGTGCACGCCCAGGGTCAGATCGCCCGGGTGGCGGTGTGCGCGCAGATGGTGTTCAGCATCGGCGTGGTCGCCACCGGGGCGTCGATAGTGGTCAAGCAGATGACCCAGCGCTCGGGACGACGCTGATCGACACGTCCCCGCCGAGCCGGCCGTGCTCCGGGTCGCGGGTCACCGCGCCCGAGGCGAGCAGCGAGGCGAGCGCCCGGTTGGCGTCGGCGGCCCGGTAGACAGTCGCCGTGGTGGCGAAGCGGCGCAGATCGGTGACCGTCTGCGGGCCGGAGCGGGCCAGCTCGGCCAGCAGTTCCCGGCGCAGCGGGCCGGGCTCGGGATCGAGCGAGATGTCGAGCAGGCGGCCCTGCGGATCGGCCGGGTCGCGGTAGCGCACGCCGGCGTACTCGTCGACCGCCCAGAGCGCGTCCTTGACCGCCTCCAGCCCCCTGTCGGAGCCGGTGGCGTAGCCGAGCAGCCGCGCCGGGCCGTCCCCGTCGGGCACCAGCTCGACCTCGGTGACGAGCGGGAACCCGGCACCGGTGAGCGCCGGCCGCAGCGACCGTCCGGGCGTGGTGACGAGCAGCAGCTCGGCCGGGCGCCCGGACGCGGCGGCGGCGAGCAGGGCCGGGTCCGGGTCGGCGCCGTCGGCCACGACGAGCAGCGGCGCGCCGGCCGCACCTGCGGCCTTGAGCGCCACCGGCAGCCGGTCCGGGCCGCCGGGCACCAGGTGCACGGCGACGTCGGCGGGCAGGGTGGCCTCGGCGGCGCCGAGGCGTACCGGCAGGTCGGTGCCGTCGTCGGCGACCACCAGCACGGTCAGCCGCCGCCCGCGCAGCCGGTCGGCGAACTCGGCCACCACCCGCAGCGCATCCTCCGCGCCGGTGGCGTCTCCCCCGGCGTACGCGAGCGCGAGCGTGGCCCGCCGCGCCCGGTGCAGCGCGGCGGGGAGCCAGTGGTCGAGCTGGCGGACGAGCAGCTCGCGCAGGACGGCGTCGGTCGGCATGGTGCCGTTTCTACCGCACGGCGCGGCGGGCCCGGCCGCGAACCCCGCTCAGACCGGCACGGAGATGCCCACGCCGCCGCGGGTCTGCCCGCCGTAGCGCTGCCGCTCGCGGTCCAGGTCGAGCCGCCCGATGCGGGTACGCGCGGCGAGCGCGGCGTCGTCGAGCAGGTCGGCCGGGACGATCCAGACGATCTCGAACTCCAGCCCGTCCGGGTCGCGGCCGTAGAGGCTCTTGGTGGTGCCGTGATCGGACGCGCCGACCAGCGCTCCGGCGGTGGAGAGCCGTTCGGCGGTGGCGGCCAGCTCGTCGAGCGTGTCCAGCTCCCAGGCCAGGTGGTAGAGGCCGACGGTGGCCCGGCCGGCCTGGGACGCCCCGGCCGCCGCGCCGATCTCGAACAGGCCGAGGTCGTGGTCGTTCGTGGAGTCGGGCGCCTGGAGGAACGCGGCGCCGCGGAAGCCCTCGGGCGTCATCGGCACCCGGCGGAAGCCCAGCACGTCGCCGTAGAAGGCGACGCTGCGTTCCAGGTCACTGACGTAGAGGACGGCGTGGTTGAGTCGGTGGATGCCCATGTCACCGACCGTACCCCGGTTTTGTTGAGCGTTCAACTATCGACGGTATGATGGGCGCCATGACCCGGTGGCTGGACCCCGACGAGCAGCGGACCTGGCGGGCCTTCCTGACCGCCTCCCGAGGGCTCATGGAGACGCTCGACCGCGAGCTGCAACGCGACGCGGGCATGCCGCACGCGTACTACGAAATCCTGGTCCGCCTCTCCGAGGCCCCCGACCGGCGGCTGCGGATGAGCGAGCTGGCCGAGCTGACCGGCTCGTCGCGCAGCCGGCTCTCGCACGCCGCCGCGCGGCTGGAGGCGTCCGGGTGGATCCGCCGGGAGGGCTGCCCCACCGACCGGCGCGGGCAGGTCGCCGTGCTCACCGACGAGGGCTTCGCCACCCTGGCCGCCGCCGCGCCCGGCCACGTCGAGGGGGTACGCCGGCACCTGTTCGACGCGCTCAGCCCGGCCCAGGTCGACCAGCTCCGCCGGATCAGCGAGACGCTCGCCGACCACCTGACGGATTCGGGACCAAACTGATCCACTCCGGGTCTTGTACATACCGTCGCCGGACGAGCACGATGGGGCGTGTCCTCCGGCTTCGCTGACCTGACCGTCCAGGCGCACCATCTGGTGTCCGAAGGCGACCTCGACGGCGCGCACCGGCTGCTCGCCGACGCGCTCAGCGACGCCGATCCCCGACCCGGCAACGCCTCCCCCGAGCTGGCCGAGGCGGCCGGGCTCCAGGCCAAGGTGCTCGTCGCGCTCGGCGAGCCGCACTCCGCCCGCGGCTGGGCCGCGTTCGCGTACGCGGCCGCCACCCGGCTGTACGGCCGCTCCGACGAGCGCACCGTCACCGCCGCCGCGACGCTCGCCGCGGTGCTGCACCGGGTCGGCAGCGACGCCCGGGCCGCCCGGCTCTACTCCGACGTCATCATCGAGCTGACCGCCCGCAACGGCCCGGAGTCGCAGCAGGTGCTCGCCGCGCACGCCGATCTGGCCACCGTGGAGTACGCGCGCGGCCAGTGCGAGGTGGCCCGCGACCGGTTGCAGGACGCCTGGGAGCTGCACCGGGAGGTGTACGGCGACGGCCACCCCAGCGGCATCAAGATGCTGGCGAAGCTCGGCGCGATGGAACGCGACTGCGGCCGGTACGCCGACTCGCACGAGCACCTGACGCTCGCCGAGGAGCTGTGCCGCCTGCACCTGGACTTCGACGACCCACTCGCCGCCCAGGTGGCCGGGCTGGCCCGCGCCGCCGCCGACCCGGACCACGTCTGCCCCGCGCCCGCCGCTCCGCCGCCCGAGCCGCCGCCCGCCCGGACCACGCCCGTGGTGCCCGCCGCCCGGGTTCCCCCGGCCACCGAGGGCCCGCACGACCTGCCGCCCTACAGCCCGCCCGCGCTCGACGAGCCGGTCGAGACGCCGCTCTACCACCCGCCCGGCCGGGCCGCCGAGACAGCGCACGTGCCGACACCGCGTACCGCGCCGGAGGCCGACGGCGACGCGTTCGACGACTACCCGTGGCCGCCCGACGAGCCGGCCGAGCAACCGTGGCGACCGGGCGCGGACCCGCTGCCGCCCACTGTGGTCGGGCTCGCCGACGACCAGCCCGACGGGGTACGCCGCGTGCCGCCGCCACCGCCCGAGCCGCCGTCGCGCTACCTGCCGGTGCACGTGCCCCGGCCACCCGCGGCCGAGCGGCGCGCCCGTCCCTGGCTGCCGCTCGTGGTGCTCGGCGTGGCGGTGGCGCTGCTGCTCGGCACCATCGCGGTGATCGCCGGCGTGTCCCGGGTCGACGACGGCCGCGGCACCCCGCCGCCGGCCTCCAGCGCGCCGCCGGCGACCTCCGCCGCTCCCGCGCCGTCCACCCCCGCCGCCGCCGAGCCCGGCACGCCGCCCGGACGGCTCACCCTCACCGACCGGCGCGACAGCATCGTGCTGAGCTGGACGTACCCGGCCGGCGCGGAAGGACCGGTGGTGGTCGCCGGGGGCCGGGCCGGGCAGCCGCAGGGCACGTTCGCGACGCTGCCCGCCGGGTCGGCCGACTACATCGCCTACGGGCTCGACCGCACCACCGACTACTGCTTCACAGTGGCGCTGGTCTGGTCCACCGACAGCGTCGCCCGCACCGGGCCGGTCTGCACGAAACGCCGATGACCGCTCACTCCGGCTCGGGCTCGGCCAGCACGGGCAGCCGTACCGTCGCGCGCAGCCCCGGCGCGGCGGCGCCGGGCGTCGCGTCGGCGAGTTCCACCGTGCCGCCGGCCCGGCGCACCAGCTCGCGCACGATGGCCAGGCCCAGACCGGCGCCGCCCGCGTCGCGGGCCCGCGCGTCGTCGAGCCGGGTGAACCGGGCGAACACCCGCTCCCGGTCCGCCGCCGGGATGCCCGGACCGTCGTCGGTCACCGTGATCAGGTGGTACGCACCGTCCGGCCCGCTCACCGCCAGATCGACACCGGTGTACGCGTGCCGCAGCGCGTTGTCCACCAGGTTCACCAGCACCCGGCGCAGCTCCCCCGCGTCGCCCTCGACCCACCGGGGCGCGTCGGGCGGCGTCAGGCGCAGCGGCGGCGACGGATAGCGGGCGGCCACCGTACGCAACAGCTCCCCCAGCTCCACCGGGCCCACCGGGGACGGCCGGGCGTCCTGCTCGTCGAGGCGGGCAAGCAGCAACAGGTCGTCCACCAGGCGGCTCAGCCGCTCGGTGTCGGCGAGCAGGTCGTCGGCGACCGCCGGCCAGTCCGTGTCGTCGCCGAGACGCCGGGCCACCTCCAGCTCGGTACGCATGTTCGTCAGCGGGCTGCGCAGCTCGTGCGCGGCGTCGGCGACGAACGCCCGCTGCCGGTCCCGGGACGCGGCCAGCCGGTCCAGCATGTCGTTGAGCGTGACCGCGAGCCGGTGGATCTCGTCCTGCCCCGCCGGTACGGGAAGCCGCTCCGCCCCGGCCCGGCCGGTGATCTCGGCGGCGCCGCTGCGCAACTGCTCGACCGGCCGGAGCGTCGCGCCCACCACCCGCCAGGCCACCACGCCGAGCCCCGCCACCAGCAGCGGGAAGCCGACGAGCAGCAGGTTGCGGACCACGTGCAGGCTGTGCCGCACGTCGGTGAGCGACTTGGCGACGAGCACCGTCCGCGGCTCCTGCGGCGTGCCGGCCGGCACCGTGACCACCCGGACCGGGCCGGGCATCCCGGCGCGCCGCCCGTCCACCACCAGCCGCTGCCGCTGCCCGGGACGCAGCTCGTCCGGGCCCAGCATCGGCACCAGGCGGTCCGCGTCGATCGAAGCGGCCCGGATCCGGCCCTGCGCGTCGACCACCTGCACCCGCAACTGCCCGCCCGCGACAGGCAGCGGGTCCGGCAGCGCGTCCTCGGCGGTCAGCAACGCGACCGCGTCGGCGGTGCGCAGCGCCTCCTCGTCGACCGAGCGTTGCAGCGTCCAGCCCAGCGCGCCGAGCAGCAGCGCCCCGCCGAACGCGAACCCGACCACGAGGCCCAGCACGCCCAGCGCGAGCAGCCGGGCGCGCAGGCCCAGGCGCGGCAGCGGGCCGCGTATCCACCGGCTCATGTGGCCAGCCGGTAACCGGCGCCGCGTACCGTCTCCAGCCGCTCCCGGCCGATCTTGCGCCGCAGGTAGCCGACGTAGACCTCCACCGCGTTCGGCGCGGTTTCGACAGAGGCGTCCCAGACGTGGTCCAGCAGCTCGGTCTTGGAGACCACCTCGCCGGGGCGGCGCATCAGGTAGTCCAGCAGCGCGTACTCCCGGCTGGTCAGCACCACCTCGACGTCGGCCCGGGTGACCCGGCGGCGGGCCGGGTCCAGGCGCAGGTCGCCGACGGTGAGCACGGCCGGCCGCCGGGGCGCGCCACGGCGCAGCAGCGCCCGCAGGCGGGCCAGCAGCACCACGTACGAGAAGGGCTTGGTCAGGTAGTCGTCGGCGCCGCAGTCCAGGCCGTCGGCCTGGTCGTACTCCCCGTCCTTGGCCGACAGCATCAGCACCGGCAGCCAGCGCTGCTCGGCGCGCAGCCGACGCACCACCTCGTAGCCGGACAGGCCGGGCAGCATCACGTCGAGGATCATCGCGTCGTACTCGCCGTGCCGGGCAGCGTCCAGCCCGTCCGGGCCGGTAACCGCCACGTCGACCACGAAACCCTCCGCCGACAGGCCCCGGCGCAGCGCCGCCGCGAGCCGCGTCTCGTCCTCCACCACCAGCAACCGCACCGGTCCAGGGTGCCACCACGGGCTCACCCGTAGGGGATCTCCTCAGCGTGGTCACAGCGACGGTCGCGCAGCATGGAGCGCAGGAGGTGCACACTATGTCAGTGATGAAGAACCGCGCCGTGCTGCGCTGGCTGGTCCCGGTGACCGCGGGGGTCGCCGTGATCGGCGGTGGCGCCGCCGTCGGCACGTTCGCCGCCGGCGCCGACCCGGCGCTGCCGCCGCGCAGCGCCGCCCAGCTCCTGGAAGACCTGCGCACGTCCCGCCTGGACGGGCTCTCCGGCACCGTGGTGCAGCGCGCCGACCTGGGCCTGCCGCCGATCGCCGCGCTCGCCGGCCAGGCCACCGGCAACGACCTGGCCGGCCTGGTCTCCGGTACGCACACGCTGCGCGTCTGGTACGGCGGCGAGGACCGGCAGCGGCTCGCGCTCGTCGACACGCTCGGCGAGCAGGACATCCTGCGCAACGGCCGCGACGTCTGGACCTGGAACAGCCGGGAGAACACCGCCACGCACCGGAAGTTGCCGGCCGACGCGCCGGAGCGGGCCACCGTGCCGGCCACCCCGGCCGACGCCGCGGACCGGGCGCTGGAGGCGATCGACCCGACCACCGCGGTCACCGTCGGCCGCACCGCCACAGTCGCCGGGCGGGACGCGTACGAGCTGGTGCTCACGCCGCGCGACAAGGCGTCCCTGGTCCACCAGGTCCGGATCGCGCTGGACGCGAAGGAGCACGTGCCGCTGCGCCTGCAGGTGCTCGCCGACGGGCAGGACGAGCCGGCGTTCCAGGTGGCGTTCACCCAGGTCGACTTCCGCACGCCGGAGGCCGACCAGTTCCGGTTCAACCCGCCGCCCGGCGTGAAGGTCACCGAGGCGACCGAGGGCGAGCGGCCCGGACCGGCCGGCGAGCGGTTCGAGAAGAAGGACGCCGAGAAGCCGGACGTCCGTACCGTCGGCACCGGCTGGACCACGGTGGTGGTCGCCAAGATCGGCGACGCGGCGACCGGCGGCGGCGCGAAGCCCGGCGCGGACGCGCCGGATGCCCAGATGCTGGCCGGCGTGCTCGGTGACCTGCCGAAGGTCAGCGGCGACTGGGGCAGCGGCCGACTGCTCAGCGGCAAGCTGTTCAGCGTGCTGCTGACCGACGACGGCCGGGTGATCGCCGGTCTGGTCACGCCGGAGCGGCTCTACGAGGCGGCAAAGGGCTGAGAATCGCCGTGCCCGGGGCTCGGTCGGCTGACGCCGGCCGGGCCCCGAGTCGTGTCCGGGCTTGGTCGGGTGGCTGCCGACGCGCTATCTTTCTCAGTTCAGGCACAAAAAAGGAATGGCTTCTGAATGCCATTCCTGCGGCAATTCTAGTCAATGAGGAGCCGGATTGTCAACGCACTCCGACGTGTCGGCTGACCTGCGCCAGGACGACGAGATCGGCCGGGAACAGGAATACGTCTCGATGCTGTACGACCGGCTGGACGGCATGCGGGAACAGGCCGCCCGGCGGCTCGACGAGGAGTTGCGCCACACCGGTGGCACGCAGCAGGCCCGCTCGCAGCGCGACTCGACAGTCGCGATGTACGCCGACCAGGTCGAGCAGTTCTCCGCGGTGGAGAGCGGCCTGTGCTTCGGCCGCCTCGACGGCGACGACGGCGCGGTCCGCTACATCGGCCGGATCGGGATCTTCGACTCGTCCGGCGACTACGACCCGCTGCTGATGGACTGGCGCGCCCCCGCCGCCCGCCCGTTCTACCTGGCCACCGCCGCCAACCCGCAGGGCGTACGCCGCCGGCGCCACCTGCGCACCCGCGACCGCAAGGTGACCGGGCTCAACGACGAGGTGCTGGACATCGCCGCCGCCTCCCCCACCGCGCACGAGGAGCTGACCGGCGAGGCGTCGCTGCTCGCCGCGCTGAACGCCGGGCGTACCGGCCGGATGCGCGACATCGTCGAGACCATCCAGGCCGAGCAGGACCGGATCATCCGCGCCGACCTGCCCGGCGTGATGGTGGTGCAGGGCGGGCCCGGCACCGGCAAGACGGCGGTGGCGCTGCACCGGGCCGCGTACCTGCTCTACACGCACCGCCAGCAGCTCTCCACCCGCGGCGTGCTGCTGGTCGGCCCGAACGCCACGTTCCTGCGCTACATCTCCCAGGTGCTGCCCACGCTGGCCGAGACCGGCGTGCTGCTGCGTACCCAGGCCGACCTGTTCCCCGGCGTACACGCCCGCCGCGCGGAGCCGGCCACCACCGCGGCGCTCAAGGGCCGCGCGGTGCTGGCCGACGTGCTCGCCGCCGCCGTCCGCGACCGGCAGTGGGTGCCCGACGAGCCGGTCACCATCGAGCTGCCGCAACGGGAGGTGCTGACGCTCGACCCGGAGACCGTGCGGCAGGCCCGCGACCGGGTACGCCGCACCGGCCGCCCGCACAACCTGGCCCGGGCCCTGTTCGACGTGGAGATCGTGCACGCGCTCGCCGACCAGGTGGCCGAGCGGATCGGCGCCGACCCGCTGGGCGGGGAGAACCTGCTCTCCGAGGCCGACCGCGCGGAGATCCGCCGCGAGCTGCGCGAGGAGCCGGAGATCCGGGCCGCGCTGGACGAGCTGTGGCCGGTACTGACCCCGCAGCGCCTGCTCGCCGACCTGTACGCCTCGCCGGAGCGGATCGCCACCGCCGCGCCGATGCTCACCGATACCGAGCGGGCCGCGCTGCACCGCGAGCCCGGCGGCTGGACACCAGCCGACGTGCCGCTGCTGGACGAGGCCGCCGAGCTGCTCGGCGAGGACGAGCGCGCCGCCGTGGCGCGCCGGGAGCGGATCCGGGCGCTGGAACGCGAGTACGCCGAGGGTGTGCTGGAGATCTGGCGCGGCTCCCGCTCCATCGACGTCGAGGACGAGGCCGACGGCGGTGAGATCCTCGGCGTCACCGACCTGATCGACGCCGACCGGCTCTCCGAGCGGCAGGAGGAGTCCGACCGGCTCACCACCGCCCAGCGCGCCGCCGCCGACCGTACCTGGGCGTTCGGGCACGTCATCGTGGACGAGGCGCAGGAGCTGTCGCCGATGGCGTGGCGGCTGCTGATGCGCCGCTGCCCGAGCCGGTCGATGACGATCGTCGGTGACGTGGCGCAGACCGGCGCGCTCGCGGGCACGCCGTCGTGGGGCGAGGCGCTGGCGCCGTACGTGGCGGACCGGTGGCGGCTGGAGGAGCTGACGGTCAGCTACCGCACCCCGGCCGAGATCATGGCGGTCGCCGCCGACGTGCTGGCCGCTATCGATCCGGCGCTGCGGCCGCCCCGCTCGGTACGCGCCACCGGCGTACCGCCGTGGGACCGGACCGTACCGGCGGACCGGCTGGTGGCGGAGCTGGTCGAGGCCACGGCCCGGGAGGCCGCGTCGCTCGGTGACGGGCGGCTCGGCGTGCTGGTGCCGACCGGCCGGGTGGCCGAGCTGGGCGGCGCGGTGGTGACGGCACTGCCGGAGGCGACAGTGGGCGAGCAGCCGGAGCTGGCGAACCGGATCGTGGTGCTGACCACCGAGCAGGCAAAGGGCCTGGAGTTCGACTCGGTGCTGGTGGTCGACCCGGCCCGCATCGTCTCCGAGTCCCCGAGGGGCCACAGCGACCTCTACGTGGCCCTCACAAGAGCCACCCAGCGCCTGGGCATCCTCCGCACCCCGTAACCCCCACCCCCTCCCACCCTCCCACCCCGTTGATCATGAAGTTGGCGGCGATGTGGATCTCCAAATCGGCCGTCAACTTCATGGTCAACGGGGTCGAGCACGTGCTGCCTCAAGTCCCGCTGCGCCCCCTCTCCGCCCCCTCTCCGCCGTCGCTCCGCTCCGCGATCATGGAGTTGCGGCCCGTTCGCCAGATCGGGGAAGTTGCTACATCACGGCCACCCTCACCACACCACTTCCCCGAAGTGGCGGGACGTCGCCAGCGCCAGCCGGGGAAAGCACATGGCCAGAGAGGGCGGGATCGGGTGCGGCGAACACGCCAGCGCCGGAGTGGTGGTCGCGTGCGCCACATCGGGGAAGTTGCCACAACATGGCCGCCCTGACTGCGCCACTTCGGCGAAGTGGCGCAGTCAGGGGTGCGCATGGTGGGGGCGGCCGGAGGCCGTCCCGCCGTCCCTGCCTCGGTCAGCCCGGGTTGGAGCGGTTGTTGGTGAAGTTGCCAACCTGGGCACCGGTGGCCGAGTTGTCGCTCGTGGAACCGCCGGCCGGGGTGCTCAGGCCACCCGTACCGGCGTCACCGGTCGTCGTGGGCGCCACCTTGCCCGGGTGCTTCTCGGGCTGGCGGGCCAGCCGGCGCACACTCGCCGGGCCCGCGGTGCCACCGGTCGTGGTCACCGCGCCCTGACCCCGGGTCGGTCCGCCGTCGCGCAGCACCGTCGGGTCGACGGGTACGTCCGCCGGGTCGTCCGGGTCGAGTTCCTGCCGCACCCGCTCCACGTCGGTCTGCGGCACGGTGACCTCGTCCAGCGCGCCCTCGCCGTACACGCCTCCGGCGACCCGCTGCTCGGCCCGCCGGGCGGCGTCCTGCCGCATGTCGTCCTCACGCACGTCAACCACCTCGCAGCTCTCTCGGGGTATCGGTGGTGCGTGCCCGAGGGCGGGTGGCTGAAACCGGAAGCGGCGGCGGGAGGACCGGTGTGCGCCCCGGTGTCCGGTTCCGGCCGCGAGCCGAGCGCGGCGGCCATTCGACGGTGACCGGCGGTTACCTTGTCTCCGGCCCCGGGTAGACCCAGGGTGCCCCCGCCACAGAGCGCGAACCGCGCCGTGGCCGACCTGCGGTAGCGGGGCGAGGGTGTGCAGGTACGACTCATCAAATCCTGAGGAGGACCAGATGAGCACGCAGGCTGCATCCACCAGGCCGATGAACCGGCCGATGTCCGACGTCCAGAACCGGTCGAGCATGCAGGACACGTCGACCCGGCACATGCCGTCGATGCACGACGGTCACCGGGAGAACATGCCGTCCCCGGGTACGGAGACGAAGCAGGCGTTCCTGACCACCGAGTTCTGGGTGTACGCCGCAGCGGTCGCGGTCGTCGTGATCGCCGCGTTCTGGCGAGGCGCCGCCACCAACGGCCTGAACATCAACAACCCGAACCAGGCGTGGTGGTACCTGACCGCGCTGACCGGCGCGTACCTGGTCAGCCGTGGCCTGTCGAAGGCGGGCAGCGCGCGCCGTTCCGGCAAGGAGCGCCGCGGACGTTGACCGTACGCCGCGCGAACGGCGACGCCCCCGGGATCCGTCCCGGGGGCGTCGTCGCGTCCGCTCACTCCTCGCCGAAGTCCCCGAAGTCGTCGCCGCCGCCGTCGAACGCGTCGTCGAGCATCTCCCCGGCGATCATGCCGCCGGCGACACCCAGCGCGGCGCCCGCGACCACGCCGCCCATGCCCGGGCCGCGCCGCCCGTGGCCGGCATAGCCGTGGTGACCCGGGTAGCCGTGGCCGCCGTGCGGCATGCCGAAGCCCTGGGCCCGCATGCTGCCGTAACGGCCGGTGGTCTCCCGCAGCCAGCCGTCGACGACCTGCACCCAGTCGGTACGGGTGGCGTCGGTGTGCGGGACCGAGTAGCGGCCGATGACGTCGTGCCCGGGGCTGAGGAAGCCGCCGCGCTTGTCGCACTCCAGGATCACCTCGACGCCCTGCTGGCTGGTCACGAACGTCAGCTCGACCTCGGTGACCGTCTGCGCGTACTGCGGCGCGGCGAAGAACTCGATCTCCTGGTAGAACGGCAGCGTCTGCGGCACGCCGTAGATGTGGCCGCGCTCCAGGTCGGCGTGCTTGAACCGGAAGCCGAGCGCCTGGCACGCCTCCAGGATCCGCTCGTGGATCGGCAGCGGGTGCACCGACACCTGGTCCAGGTCCGACTTGTCGACGGCGCGGGCCACCGCCAGCTCGGTGCGCAGGCCCATCGTCATGCCGTGCAGGCGCTGGCCGTACACGTCGGTGATCGGGGTCTCCCACGGCACCGGCATCTGGAACGGGATGGAGAGCTGCTGCTTGGGGGCCAGCTCGAAGGCGCCGCTGACCGGCATCCGGTGGAACTCCATCACGCCCGCGTACTCGTGGTCGCCACCCTCGATCTCGACGCGGGTGACCAGGCCGAGGTTGATCTGCTCGATCCGCGCCGGGCTGTCGCCGCCGACCAGGTTGACGTGACCGTCCAGGGTCAGCCCGGGCCGGGTGTTCGGGTTGGTGAGCACCGTGTCGACACTCGGGCCACCCACGCCGAACGCGCTCAACATCTTCTTGAAGACCATCGGTCACTCCCGCTGAACGGCACTCCGACATGGACCGTCGGACGCTTCGTCAGGGCACCCTAAACGGCCCGGCTGAAAAGTGGCTGTGAGGCACGCCGTGGCCTCAGTCGGCGCGTACCACCACCAGCTCGCCGACCTGCTCGCCGAGCTGCCGGCGGGCCTCCGGCGGCAGGCCGCCGTCGGTGATCAGTACGTCGGCCTCCTCCAGCGGCGCGATGGTGGCGATGCCGATGGTCTCCCACTTGGTGTGGTCGGCGAGCACCACCAGCCGCCGTGCGGACCCGATCAGCCGGCGGTTCACCGCCGCCTCCAGCAGGTTGGGCGTGGTGAATCCGGTACGCGGGCTCATCCCGTGCACGCCGAGGAAGAGAAGGTCGACGTTGAGGGCGGCGATGGCCGCCTCGGCGACCGGGCCGGTCAGCGCGTCCGACGGGGTACGGATGCCGCCGGTCAGCACCACCGTCTGGTCGGCGCGGGGATTCTGGTAGAGCGCGTCGGCCACCGGGATCGAGTTGGTGACCACAGTCAGCCCGCGTACCTCGGCCAGCCGGGCGGCCAGCGCGGCGGTGGTGGTGCCGGCGGACAGCGCCACCGCCATGCCGGGCTCGACCAGGCCGGCGGCCCGCTCCACGATGGCGCGTTTCTCGGCCTGCTGGCGTACCGACTTGGCGGCGAAGCCGGGCTCCTCGGTGGAGCCCGGTCCGGCCAGCGTCGCGCCGCCGTGCACCTTGTCGATCAGGCCGCGGTCGGCCAGCACCTCCAGGTCGCGGCGGATCGTCATGTCGGACACACCGAAGCGGCTGACCAGGTGACTGACCCGGACGCCGCCGCTCTGGCGGATCAACTCCAGGATGGCGCTCTGCCGTTGCTGGGCGAGCATGGGGGACCTCCTCGGCGCGAACGGCCACGTACCGGTCAGGCGGTCGCGGGCACCGGCGCGGGCTCCTCGCGGACCACCGCCACCTCACCCGCCGGCACCTCCAGCTCGCCGTCGCACCGGGCGCCGCCGAGCAGCTCGGTGCCGGTGACCGCCAGCCGGGCCGGCTCGGTGGTGTGGTTGACCACGAACAGCCAACTCCGGTCCGCCGAGCGACGGCGGACCACCTCCACCCCGGGCGGCGCGCCCACCGGCGGACGGACACCCGTCTCGTCGAGCAGCCGGGCCACCAGCCGGTCGGTGGCCTCGTCGTCGAGGCGAGTGCCGACGTACCAGGCGGCGCCCGCGCCGACGGCGTTGCGGGTCAGCGCCGGCACGCCGGGCAGGGGCCCGTCGGTGTACGCGGCCAGCACGTCCGCGCCCTCGGCGTGCAGCCACTCGGTCCACACGTCGGCGCGGGCACCGTCGTCGAGGCGTACCGTCTCGCCGGCCCGCAGCGGGAAGAACTCCTCGACGCGTACGCCGAGCAGGTCGCGGAACGCGCCGGGATAGCCGCCGAGCCGGATGTGGTCGTGCTCGTCGACGATGCCGCTGAAGTAGGTGACCACAGCCGTGCCGCCCGCCTCCACGAACCGGCGCAGCGCGTCGGCGTCGGCGTCGCGGACGAGGTAGAGCGTGGGCGCCAGGACGAGCCGGTAGCGGGACAGGTCGGCCGACGGGTGCACCACGTCGGCGGTGACCCCGGCCCGCCAGAGCGCGGCGTGCAGCGCGGACAGCCGGTCGGTGTAGGTGACGTCGACGCTGGGGTGGGAGTCGAGTTCGGCGCCCCACCAGGCCTCGTAGTCGAACAGGATCGCCACGTCGGCGTCGACGCGGCTGCCGCGTACCTCGGCGAGCGCGCGCAGGTCGGCGCCGAGCCGGCAGACCTCGCGGAACACCTTGGTGTCCGGCCCGGCGTGCGGCACCAGCGCGGAGTGGAACTTCTCCGCGCCGGCCCGGGAGGCCCGCCACTGGAAGAACAGCACCCCGTCGGCGCCGCGCGCGACGTGGGCGAGGCTGTTGCGGCGCATCTGGCCGGGCGTCTTCGCCACGTTGCGGGGCTGCCAGTTGACCGCGCTGGTGGAGTGCTCCATCAGCAGCCACGGCGCACCGCCGGCGACGCCCCGGGTGTGGTCGGCGGCCAGCGCCAGGTCGACCTGCGGCTGCGGCTCGGCGGCGGTGAGGTAGTGGTCGTTGGCGACCACGTCCACGTCGGAGGCCCAGGAGTGGTAGTCCAGGTACTTGATGCCGGTGCCGATCATGAAGTTCGTGGTGACCGGCTGCGGGACGAGCCGGTTCAGCAGCTCCCGCTCGGCGCGCAGCTGGGCGCGCTGCTCGTCGGAGGAGAACCGCAGGAAGTCCAGCTGCTGGGTCGGGTTGGCGAACGTCGGCGCGGTACGCGGCGGATTGATCTCGGCCCAGTCGTGGTAGCGCTGGCTCCAGAACGCGGTGCCCCAGGCGGCGTTGAGCGAGTCCAGGTCGCCGTAGCGCTCGCGCAGCCAGCCGCGGAACGCCTCGGCGCTGACGTCGCAGTAGCAGTGCACGTTGTGGCAGCCGAGTTCGTTGGAGACGTGCCAGAGCACGACCGCGGGGTGCCGCGCGTATCGCCGGGCGACGGCCTCGACCAGGGCGAGCGAGTGGTCCCGGAACACCGGCGAGCTGGGGCAGTACGCCTGCCGGCCGCCGGGCCAGAGCACCGTGCCGTCGGCCCGGCGGGGCAGCGTCTCCGGGTGCCGGTGTGCCAGCCACGGTGGTGGGCTGGCGGTGGCGGTGGCCAGGTCGACGCTGATGCCGCCGTCGTGCAGCAGGTCGATCGCCCGGTCCAGCCAGTCGAAGACGTACCGCCCCGGGGTGGGTTCGAGCAGGGCCCAGGAGAAGATGCCGACCGAGACCAGGTTGACCCCGGCGCGTCGCATGAGGTCGACGTCCTCGGCCCACGTCTGCTCGGGCCACTGCTCCGGGTTGTAGTCGGCGCCGTACCAGATGCCCTCGCCGTGCCAGTTCCGCATGACAGCAGAGGTTGCCCCCGAACAGCACCCAAGTCAACACTTTCCAACATCGACTGAAGTTCCAACGTTTACCGGCTCTTTGCCCTGCCCTGCCGCTGACAGCGTCGTCTTTTTGCCCTCTTGACAGCGCCGCGCCAAGGGGTAGCTTCAAGCGCCACCGGCTGTTTGTGTTCGGACGTGTGGATTCTCGGTGGATCTGCCACTGCCGACACGAACACCGCTCACCGCCAACGATCACGGTCCATGAGCGCAGCGCACCTCTTCCACGCAGGAGGCACCATGTCCCGTCCCCGCTCGCAAGCCGAATACCTCGCCCGGCTCGTACCCCCGTCCGTCGCCGGCCTGAACCGGCGCTCGCTGCTCGCCGGCGCGGCCGGCGCGGGGGCGCTGCTCGGCACCGGGCTGCTCGCCGGCTGCGGCGACTCCGACTCCGGTTCCGGCGGCGACGCCAAGAGCGTCTCGCTCGGCTCGAACCAGTCGGACCCGAAGCCCAAGGACGTCGTCGCCAAGGTGATGGACGGCTTCAAGACGTCCTCCGGCGTGACCGTCGACATCAACACGGTCGACCACAACACGTTCCAGGAGAACATCAACAACTACCTGCAGGGCAAGCCGGACGACGTGTTCACCTGGTTCGCCGGCTACCGGATGCGGTTCTTCGCCGCCAAGGGGCTGGCCGGTGACCTCAGCGACGTGTGGGGCAAGCTCGACGGCTACTCCGACGCGTTCAAGAAGGCGTCCACAGGCGACGACGGCAAGCAGTACTTCGTACCGGCGTCGTACTACCCGTGGGCCGTCTTCTACCGCAAGTCGGTGTGGCAGCAGCGCGGCTACGAGGTGCCCAAGACGCTGGACGACCTCAACACACTCGGCGCGCAGATGAAGAAGGACGGCCTGAACCCGATCGCGTTCGCGGACAAGGACGGCTGGCCCGCGATGGGCACGTTCGACATCCTCAACCTGCGGATCAACGGCTACCAGTTCCACATCGACCTGATGGCCGGCAAGGAGGCGTGGACCTCCGACAAGGTGAAGAAGGTCTTCGACACCTGGGCCGGGCTGCTCCCCCTGCACCAGCCGGACTCGCTCGGCCGCACCTGGCAGGAGGCCGCCCAGTCGCTGCAGCAGAAGAAGAGCGGCATGTACCTGCTCGGCCTGTTCGTCGGCCAGCAGTTCAGCGGCGCGGACCTGGAGGACCTGGACTTCTTCACCTTCCCCGAGGTCGACTCCACGATCGGCGCGAAGGCCCTGGACGCCCCGATCGACGGCTACATGATGGCCCGCAAGCCGAAGTCCAAGGACGCGGCGGAGAAGCTGCTGACCTACCTGGGCTCCAAGGAGGCGGCGGACATCACTGTGAAGAACGACCCGAGCACGCTCGTCGCCAACAGCGGCGCGAACACCGGCGCCTACACCGCGCTGCAGAAGAAGGCGGCCGAGCTGGTCGGCTCCGCCACCGAGATCGCCCAGTTCCTCGATCGCGACACCCGGCCGGACTTCGCCTCCACCGTGATGATCCCGGCGTTGCAGCAGTTCATCAAGGACCCGAAGGACATCAGCGGGCTGCTCACCAGCATCGAGAACCAGAAGAAGTCGATCTTCACCAGCTGACGGCGGAAGGGGGAAGGACATCATGTCCGACCTGCCCCTGATCCAAGCGGATCGCGCCGTGCCGCCGCCGGCCGCGACCACCACGAACGGTGGTCGCGGTCGCCGGCTACGGCTCCTGTCCCGCACCGACCGCGTGGTCATCACGCTCATGGTGCTGGTACCCCTGCTGCTCGTCGCCGGGCTGGTCTGGCTGCCCGCGGTGGCGACGGTGCTGCTCTCCGGCACGAACTGGGACGGCATCGGCCCGATCTCCGAGATCGAGTGGGTCGGGGCCAAGAACTACGACGACGTGGTGAACATCTACCCGCCGTTCGTCCCCGCCGTGCAGAACAACCTGCTCTGGCTGGCCGCGCTGTTCGTGGTGGCCACCCCGTTCGGCATGTTCCTCGCCGTACTGCTCGACAAGGAGATCCGCGGCAGCCGCTTCTACCAGACCGCGCTCTACCTGCCGGTGGTGCTGTCGCTGGCGCTCATCGGCTTCGTCTGGCAGCTCATCTACAGCCGCGACCAGGGGCTGCTCAACGGCGTGTTCGGCGGCGAGACCGACTGGTACGGCGACCCGAACGTCAACATCTGGGCCGTGCTGGTGGCGGCCGGCTGGCGGCACGTCGGCTACATCATGCTGCTCTACCTGGCCGGCCTCAAGGGCGTCGACCCGTCGCTGCGCGAGGCCGCCGCGGTCGACGGATCGTCCGAGACCAGCACGTTCTTCCGGGTCGTCTTCCCGGTGCTGCGCCCGATCAACATCATCGTGCTGGTGGTGACCGTGATCGAGTCGCTGCGCGCGTTCGACCTGGTCTGGGTCATCAACAAGGGCCGCAACGGGCTGGAACTGATCTCCGCGCTGGTCACCCAGAACGTGGTGGGCGAGGCGAGCCGGATCGGCTTCGGCTCCGCGCTGGCGACCATCATGCTGGCCGTCTCGCTGGTCTTCATCACCATCTACCTCTGGACCGTGATGCGGGAGGACAAGCGATGACCGCCGTCTCCGCCGGCCGCCGCCGCCCCGTGCGACCCGCCCGGGTCGTCCTGCACCTGTTCCTGGGTGCGGTCGCCGTGGGCTGGCTGTTCCCCATCCTCTGGGCGGTGCTCACCTCGTTCCGCTCCTACGAGTACACCGCCGCCAACGGCTACGTGTCGCTCGGCGGCTGGACGATCGACAACTACGTCACCGCCTGGCGTACCGCCGAGTTCGGCAAGCACTTCCTCAACTCCGCGTACATCACCGTCCCGGCGGTGCTGCTCACGCTCTTCCTCGCCTCGTGCGTGGCGTTCGTGATCGCCCGGTTCAGCTGGAAGCTCAACATCGCGCTGCTCGGCCTGTTCACCGCGGCGAACCTGCTGCCGCAGCAGGCGCTGCTCATCCCGCTGTTCCGGATGTTCACCGAGATCCCGCTGCCGGCCTGGATGAGCGACTCGGAGCTGCTGTACGACAGCTACTGGGGACTCATCCTGGTAAACGTCGCGTTCCAGTGCGGCTTCTGCGTGTTCGTGCTCAGCAACTACATGAAGGCGCTGCCGCACGAGCTGTACGAGGCCGCGATGGTCGACGGGGCGAACGTGTGGCGGCAGTACTGGCAGGTGACGCTGCCGCTGTGCCGCCCGGCGCTCGCCGCCCTCGCCACGCTCGAGGTCACCTGGATCTACAACGAGTTCTTCTGGGCCACTGTCCTCATGCGGACCGGCGACAAGTTCCCGGTCACCAGCTCGCTGAACAACCTGCGCGGCGAGTTCTTCACCGACAACAACCTGGTCTCGGCCGGCTCGGTGCTGGTCGCGATCCCCACCCTGGTGATCTTCTTCCTCCTCCAGAAGCAGTTCGTCCGGGGTCTGACGCTGGGAGCCTCCAAGGGATGACGATCGTCCACCTGCGCCGCGCGCGGACCAGCCTGGTGCTCGACGCCCGCGGCCCGGGGCTGCCCCGGGTCGTGCACTGGGGCGCCGACCTCGGCCCGCTGCCCGACGAGGACCTGCCCGCAGTCGTCGACGCCACGGTGCCGCCGGTGGTGCCGAGCAGCTTCGACGCGCCCACTGTGCTGTCGCTGCTGCCCGAGGCGAGCGCCGGGTGGAGCGGGCGGCCCGGTCTCGCCGGTCATCGCGACGGCCGGGACTGGTCGACGGCGTTCCGCCTCACCGGCCTCGACGTGCACGATGCACCGTCCCCGCCTGGCGGCACGGCGGGCACGCCCGCTCCGGGCGGCGTGGCCGAAGGCGGGGACGCGGTGCGCGTATCCGATGAGGAGCGCAACCGCGACGGGGCCGGCGCCGCGCGGGTCACGGTGCGGGCGGCGGACCCGGGCGCGGGGTTGAGCCTGACCGTCGAGATCACGCTGGATGCGGCGGGGGTGCTGACGCTGCGGCACCGGCTGCGCAACGACGGCGACGGCCGGTACGAGGTCCGGGAGCTGACGCCGGTGCTGCCGGTGCCGGCGGTCGCCACCGAACTGCTCGACCTGACCGGCCGCTGGTGCCGGGAACGCGCCCCGCAGCGGCACCCGTGGCCGATGGGCGCCTGGGTACGCGAGGGACGGCACGGCCGTACCGGCCACGACGCCACTCTGCTGCTGGTCGCCGGCACCGCCGGGTTCGGCTTTCGGCACGGCGAGGTGTGGGCCGTGCACACCGCGTGGAGCGGCGACCACGTCACGGCCGCCGAGCGTCGCCCGACCGGTGAGTCCACGCTCGGCGGCGGTGAGCTGCTCGCACCCGGCGAAGTAGTGCTCGGGCCGGGCGAGGAGTACACCACTCCCCTGCTCTACGCGGCCCACTCGGCCGACGGGCTGGACGGGCTCAGCGACGCGCTGCACACGCACCTGCGAGCACGCGCGTCGCACCCGCGCACGCCCCGGCCGGTGACGCTGAACGTGTGGGAGGCGGTCTACTTCGACCACGACCTGGACCGGCTGCGGACACTGGCCGACCGGGCCGCCGAGGTCGGGGTGGAACGCTTCGTGCTCGACGACGGCTGGTTCCGCGGCCGGCGGCACGACCAGGCCGGGCTCGGCGACTGGTGGGTCGACGGCGAGGTCTGGCCGGACGGGTTGCAGCCGCTGATCGACCACGTTCGCGGGCACGGCATGCAGTTCGGGCTGTGGGTCGAACCGGAGATGGTCAACCCCGACTCCGACCTGTTCCGCGCCCACCCGGACTGGGTGCTCCAGGCGCCGGGCCGACTGCCGCCACCGTGGCGGCACCAGCAGGTGCTCGACCTGGCCCACCCGGACGCGTACGCGTACCTGCTCGAACGGCTCGACGCGGTGCTGAGCGGGCACGACGGGCTCGCGTACCTGAAGTGGGACCACAACCGCGACCTCACCGAGGCCGGGCACGCCGGACGGCCGGGGGTGCACGCGCAGACCCTCGCGGTCTACCGGCTGCTGGACGAGCTGCGCGCCCGGCACCCGGACGTCGAGATCGAGAGCTGCTCCTCCGGCGGCGCCCGGGTCGACCTGGAGATCCTGCGCCGCACCGACCGGGTCTGGGCCAGCGACTGCAACGACGCGCTCGAACGGCTGTCCATCCAGCGCTGGACCGGCCTGCTGCTGCCGCCGGAACTGATCGGCACACACATCGGCCCGGAACGCTCGCACACCACGCACCGCGTGCACGACCTGAGCTTCCGGGCGGTCACCGCGCTGTTCGGCCACCACGGCATCGAGTGGGACATCAGCGCGATCGACGCCGGCGAGCGGGCCGAACTCGCCGCCTGGGTGGCGCTGCACAAGCGGCTGCGCCCGCTGCTGCACACCGGCCGGGTGGTCCGGGTCGACCACCCGGACCCGGCCGTGCAGGCCCACGGCGTGGTCGCCCATGACAGCTCCCATGCGGTGTACGCGGTCAGCCGGCTCGCCACCTCCGCGGCGCAGGTGCCGGGCGCGGTACGGCTGCCGGGGCTGGACCCGCAGCGGCGCTACCTCGTGCGCCCGCCCGCCGGGGTGCCGGAACCGGCTCTGCTGGAGCTGTCCCCGCCGGGCTGGCTGGCCTGGCCGGGCGACGGCATCACGGTGAGCGGTTCGGTGCTGGGCACTGTCGGCGTTCAGCTCCCCGCCCTGCACCCCGAACAGGCCCTCCTCTTGGAGGTGGTCACGGCCTGACCGCTCCCTGGGGCTCACCCCGCCTCACCCCGGTGATCAAGGAGTTTGCGTCTCCGTCGAGGTCCGATCTGGACACAAACTCCTTGATCAACCACTAGGGGTGCGGGTCAGCTCGCGGTGCAGGTAGTCGCGGGGGTGGAGTTGGTGCCGGTCCAGCTGCCGATGAAGCCGAACGTGGTGCTCGCGCCGGCGCCGAGGCGGCCGTTGTAGTCGACGTTGCGGGCGGTGTACGCCGACCCGCTGTTGCTGACGCTCGTGTTCCACGCCTGGGTGACGGACTGGCCGTTGGCGAACGTCCAGCGCACCGTCCAGCCGGTGATCGCGGCGGCTCCGGCGGTCACCTTGACCTCGCCCTGGAAGCCGCCCTGCCACGAGTTCGCGACGGTGTAGGTGGCGGTGCAGCCACCGGCCGGCGGGGGCGTGGTGGGCGGCGGCGGGGTCGGGCTGACGGTCGGGCTGGTCGTCGGGCTCACGGTGGGGCTGACCGTCGGGCTGACGGTCGGGGTGGTGCTCGCGTACACCGACGCCTCGCGGGAGGTGGCGGCGATGCCGTTGGCTCCGTTGAAGATCCGCTGACCCCAGCTGGTGAGCTGGGCCGGGTTGAACGCGGTGGTCATGTCGAGGTACTCCACGCCGCCGCCGTTGCCGCTCCACGACCAGCCGAGGTAGCCGATGCCGTTGGCCTGCGCGTACGCCATGATGGCGTCCTCGTCGGGGTTGCCGTCGGAGTGGTTGAAGCCGAACTCGCCGACCACGATGGGCAGCCCGGCGGTGCGGAACCGGCCGAGGTAGTCGCTGATCTCGGCGGCGGTGTCGAACACGCCGTACATGTGGATGGAGAAGACGGTGTTGCGCTGGGGGTCGGCGGCGAACACGGTGCCGGCGTTGTCGCGCATGGTGAACGACCAGTCCTGGCCCCAGTTCGGCGCGTCCACCATGATCGTGTGGGTCAGGCCGGCGGCGCGCAGCCGCTTGATCGCGTTCGAGGTGTCGGTGGTCCAGGCGCTGTAGCCCTGGTTGCCGAACGGCTCGTTGCCGATGTTGACGATGACGTACTTCTCCTGGCCCTTGAGCACGTCGGCGATGCTCAGCCAGTAGTCGGTGGCCTTCGCCAGCGTGGTGGCGGCGCCGTCCTCGCCGTACCCGGTGGTGTCGTGCACCTCCAGCACGCAGATCATCCGGTTGGCCTTGCACAGTGAGATCACGTTCGCCACGTCGGCGGCGCTGTTCTTCGTCCAGCGGTCGCCGCTGGACAGCACCACCCGGACGGTGTTCGCGCCGAGCGCCTTGATGTTGGCGAAGGAGCTGGTCTGCTGCGGGTACCAGGTGTGCGCGTGGTTGACGCCGCGCATCACGAACTCGACGCCACCGGCGTCGTAGAGCCGCCCGTTGGAGACGGTGAACCCGGTGGCGGCTTGGGCCGGCTGCCCGAGGGCGAAGACGGCGGCGAGGGCCGTCAGCAGGGCGGCGCCCGCGACGGAGAGCAGTTTCTTCATGGCTGTCCTCAGGGGAAGGTCTCCCCCGCGCCCGAGCGGGGGTGCGGTGACGGTGAGAGGGTGGTGGCGACTGAGCCCGGTAGCCGCCGCCCGGTTCCCGAACGGACGCAGGCATCAGCGTAGGGCGATGGAAGACTTTAGGCAACCGGTTAAGCGGAACGCGCCGGTGGGCGACGGGGTTTGACCGGCCACACGTGCTGAACCGGTTAAGACAATCGACCGGACGCGGGCGGCGAAGCGGACAGCAGGGTTGACCCGCGCGGGGCGGGGTATCCGGGGACGATCCGCCCGGGAAGGAGACGTGTCATGGTCAACGTCGGTTACACCCTCATGTGCGAGCAGGCCGGCCCGAAGGAACTGGTCGACCACGCCGTACGCGCCGAGGCCGCCGGCTTCGACCATCTGGTCATGTCCGACCACTACTACCCCTGGCTGGAGTCCCAGGGCCACTCCCCGTACGCCTGGTCGGTGCTCGGCGCGGTCGCCCACGCCACCAGCCGGGCCGAGCTGATGTCGTTCGTGACCTGCCCGATCCGGCGGTACCATCCGGCGGTCGTGGCGCAGAAGGCCAGCACCATCGGGGTGCTCTCGGACGGGCGGTTCACGCTCGGTCTCGGCGCCGGGGAGAACCTCAACGAGCACGTGGTGGGCGGATGGCCGCACGTGCAGCAGCGGCACGAGATGTTCGAGGAGGCGCTGCAGATCATCCGGCCGCTGCTCAACGGCGAGACGCTGACGTTCTCCGGCAACCACTTCGACGTGCCGGACGCGTACGTCTGGGACCGCCCGGAACGGCCGGTGCCGATGGCGGTGGCCGCGTCCGGGCGGCAGTCGGCCACGCTGGCCGCCGAGTACGCCGACGCCATGATCGCCACCGACCCGCTGTCCCACCTGATCGACATGTACGAGGAGGCGGGCGGCGCGGGCCGGCCCCGCTACGGTCAGGTGGCCATCTGCTACGGCCCGGACGAGGACGAGTGCCGCAAGATCGTGCACGACCAGTTCCGCTGGTTCGGCCTGGGCTGGAAGGTCAACGCCGACCTGCCCGGCCCGGAGTCGTTCGAGGCGGCCACCCAGTTCGTCCGCGAGGAGGACGTGGCCGAGGGCATCTCCTGCGGCCCGGACACGGACCGGCACGTCGAGGCGTTCAAGAAGTTCGTCGACGCGGGCTTCACCCACGTCGCGCTGGTCCAGGTGGGCGGTGACACCCAGCCGATGTTCCTCGACTGGGCCCAGGAGGAGCTGCTGCCCCGGCTGCGCGAGCTGTGACCGCTGAGGAGTTGACGCCATGCGTATCGGGAACACCGAGATCCGTCCCGCCGGAGGCGGGCTCGGCTGCCTGCTGATGATCCTCTTCTCGATCGTCGCCTCGGTGGTGCTCACCGTGCTGCTCAACCTGGTCCTGTAGAACCCGGCCCGGCGCGCGCGACGGCGGCACCAGAATGGGGCATGCCCCTGCTGACCACGCTGCCGCTGGCGCTGGAGATGGTCGCCGGGTCGAAGCTCGTCAGCGCCGTCGTCCTCGCCGGCGGCCACCATCCGCGGCGCAGCTCGGCGGCCTTCCTGGGCGGCGTGGCGATCGGCGTCCTCGGGCCGCTGACGCTCTGGTACGCGGCGTTCCGGGTGGTACGGCACACCGCCGTGCACGGCATCGGGGTGGGCGGCAGCCGCCGGCTCATCGACTGGATCGTGCTGGGCCTGCTGGCCGTCCTCATGGTCGTCACGTTCCGCAGGCGGCGGCGCGACCGGCCGCCCGGGTGGCTGCGCCGGTTGCAGGACCCGCGGCCCACCTACGCCTTCGGTCTGGGGCTGGTGCTCGCCGTCGCGGTGCCGAGCGACGAGCTGGTCATGGCGTCGGTCGCGGGCAGCATGGCCGGGCACGGCCGCCCGTGGTGGCATCTGCTGCCGTTCACGGCGCTCACCGTGCTGCTGCTGGCGCTTCCGCTGCTGGCGCTGCTGCTGTTCGGCGAGCGCGCGGACCGGCTTCTGCCCGTGTTCCGCTCCTGGACCGACAGGCACTCCTGGCTGGTCAGCGAGGCGGTCATTCTGATCTTCGTGGCCTTCGTGGTGGCCGACCTGGCGTCCGGGTCGTTCAGCCGGCCGTGACGTCCACGTCGGCCAGCACCGGATAGTGGTCCGACGCCGTGTCCGCGTCACCGTCGCGGACCACCCGCACCGCGCGTACCCGGTCGGCCAGCGCCGGGGTGGCGAGCAGGTAGTCCAGCCGCATCCCGGCGAACTCGACGCCGCCGTGCCGGGTCGGCACGGTCAGGCCGCCGGATTCGTCGCCACCGGACCGCGGCCAAAGGTCCACCAGGCCGGCGTCGAGCAGCCGGGCCACCGCGCGGGTGTCCACCGTACGGCCGTCACGGCGCAGGTGCCGCCGCCGGTACGCCGTCGCCAGCCCGGCCAGCCGGGCGGTGTGGTCCACGGCGGGCTCCAGCGTGTTCATGTCCCCGGCGAGCAGGGCCAGGTCTCCCCCGGTACGCCGCAGCGCGGCGGCCAGCCAGTCCGCCTCCATCCGCCGCCGCCCACCCGAGTAGGGGTAGAGGTGCGTGCTCAGCACGGTCAGCGGTCCCGCGCCGGTGGCGACCTGCACCCGGGCGGCGGCGTGGTGGAACGGGCGGCGGACCCGGCCGGCACGCAGCACCCGCAGCGGCGGGCGGACCAGCACCGCCACCGGCTGACCGAAGCAGGACCGGGCCGGGTACGCCGCCATCCCGAGCCGGTCGGCCAGGCCGTCCAGCGTGGCGTCCATGCCGCGCAGCTCCTGCAGGGCCAGCACGTCGGGACGCTGCGCGGTGACGACCGAGACGATCCGGTCCCGGCGGTCGGCGCCGCCGCCGTCCCGCCCGCCGGTCCGGATGTTCCAGGTCATCACCCGCAGCATCGGCTCAGTCCGGCCGCGCGGCCTTGGCCAGCTCGTCGTCCAGCTCGTCGACCTGTTCGGACTCGATCGCCGGCCGGTTGCCCTCGTGGACGTCGGCGTTGGGCTTGATCACCCAGTACAGCAGCGACAGCCAGAGCGCGCCGAGCAGGATCGCGCCCATGAAGTCGGTCGGGTGGTGCATGCCCCGGTACATCCGGGAGGTCGCCACGCCGACCGGCATCAGCACGGCCGTGCCCACGAACAGCCACCGCCACCACCTGTCGGTACGCGGGAACACGATGACCGCAATGGCCACCCAGAGGCAGATGGTCGCCGCGATGTGGCCGGACGGGAAGGACGAGGTGGGCATCTGCCCGTCCAGGTTCTCCACCGGCGGCCGGGGCCGGTCCACCACGCGGGCGCTGGCCAGGAACAGGCTCAGCTCGCCGAACATCGCCAGCACCACGTACAGCACCGGCCGCCAGCGCCGCCACACGGCCAGCACGATCGGGCAGAACACCAGCGACACCAGCAGGATCGCGTGGGTGTCGCCGAACTTGCTCCACCACCAGCTCAGCTCCGTGAGCGCGTCGGTGTGCCGCTCGGCGAACCAGCGCGGCACCTCGGTGTCGAGCGTGTCGAAGAACGTGCCCTTGGCGTGGTAGCTGACGAACATGCCGAACGCGTAGAGCACACCGAAGACGAGCACCCAGCCGACCAGCAGCTCGGCCACCGCCGAGCGCGGGTGCTCCAGCACCTTCTCCTCGTCCGGCGCGAGCGCCAGGTCCTCGCCCGCCTCCGGCTCCAGGCCCTCACGCAGCGGCGGCACCGGCCGGCCGCGCTCGCGCCGCCACAGCCGGAAGGCGTACGCGGTGACGCCGAGCCAGGCCGCGCCGAGCAGCCAGCCGCCGATCACGTCGGACACGAAGTGCACGCCCAGCGCGATCCGGGTCAGCCCGACCAGGAAGATCAGCACGCCGGCGACGGCGATGGCCGGCTTGCGCCAGCGCGGCGACATGGCCGGCAGGAACACCAGCAGCAGCGCCCCGTACGCGACGAACGAGCCGAGCGCGTGGCCACTGGGGAAGCTGTTCCCCGGCGCGCTGGCGATCGGCACGTCCACCACCGGGCGCAGCCGCCCGACCAGCGCCTTGAGCGACGGGTCGAGGATCAGCCCGCCGGCGCCGGTGACGATCAGGTAGACCGCCAGCCGGGACTGGCGGCGGATCAGCAGGCCCACCACCGCGATGGTGACCAGCCAGATCAGCACCGGCCGTCCGCCCAGGTCGGTGATCGCCTGGAGCACTGTGACCAGCGGGCCGTGCGGCGCCACCAGGTTGTTGAACCACTCGGCCACCGCGTGGTCGGCGTCGCCCAGCGGGCTCCACCGGAACCGGACCAGCATGAGCAGCACGCCGAACCCGACTCCCGCGCCGGCCACGGCGAGCAGGCCCGCGAGGCTCCGTTCGGCGAAATGGCCCAGCGGCCGGCGCCCGGCTTCCTTGACCGCGGTCACACCGCACCTCCCTCGTTCTTCTGCGAGGCGCGCTGTACCCGATCGGCGTGTCCCGTACACGCCGCACCGGCGCGGCGTCTCACGCCGTACCGGCGCGGCGTCAGAGCGAGGTCATCTCACCGGTGTCGAAAAGTTCCTCGCGTTGCGCCTCCGGCTCCCACAGGTCCGGCTTGGCGGGCTCCTCCACGCCGATGCGCATCGCTTCGAGCTGCGCGGCGAACGCCAGCCCGCCGAACAGCGCGATCCCGGTGAGGTTGGCCCAGAGCAACAGGGCCATCATGCCGGTCAGCGCGCCGTAGGTCTGGCCGAATCCGCCGCTGTACTTCACGTAGGCGGCGAGCAGCAGGCTCGCCAGCCACCAGATCGCGATGGCGATGGACGCGCCGAAGAAGAGCCAGGACAGGCCGGGCTGGCGGCGCCGGGGCGCGTGCCGGAACAGCACCGCGACGGCGAGCACGGTGAGGCCGAGACTCAGCGGCCACCGGATCACGTCCCACCCGGCCATGGCGACGTCGCCCCACTCGTAGTGCCGCCGTACCGAATCGCCCATCGCCCGGCCGCCGACCAGGATCAGGAAGCCCGCAAGCGCGGGCACGCCGGCGACCACCGCGAGGATCGCGGCGCGCAGGTACTTCGCCAGCGCCGGGCGGTCCCGCTCGACGCCGTAGATCCGGTTGGCGCCTCGCTCGATCTGCGCCATCGTGGTGGTCAGCGCGACCAGCCCGGTGAGCAGACCGAGGGTCAGCGCCAGCTCGCCGGCGTCCTCGGTGCGCTCGCTGTCGGTGAGCAGGTCCTGCACCATGGCTTCGCTCTGGCCGGGCGTGATGGCCAGCACCGTGTCGGCGACGACCTTGCCGCCCTCGTCCACACCGAGGTCGGTGATCAGGCCGGTGAGCGCGATCAGGAACGGCACCACGGCCAGGCAGAGCTGCAACGCCAGCGCCCGGGAGTGGCTGAACCCGTCGCCGTAGCGGAACCGGATGAACGCGTCCCGCAGCAGGCACCAGCCGCCGTGCCGGCGCAGTGTGTGCCAGGCGTCGTCGGCGGACAGCTCGTTCTCGGTCATCAACCGGGTCTCGGGGACCAGCTTGGTGCTACTCACGGCGGGCCTCCTCGACCAGGTGCTCTCCGCGCTCACCGGCCGCGTCGGCGTCCACCGCCAGGTCGGGGTGCTCCTCCGGGCGCGGTACGCAGAGCCAGAGCGACTCGGGCCGGATGGTGGCCTTGAGCGACCGGCCCGGCTCGATCAGGTCGCCGTCGAGTTGCCGGGGCTGCGCCCGGGTGCTGGTGATCTCGACCGAGCGGGCCCGGAACACCTCCATCCCCGGCACCCTGTCGCGGCGGCGCAGCACCGCCCAGCCCATCGCGAGCCAGTGGCGCAGCGTACGCGGCGTCAGCACCGCCACGTCGAGCCAGCCGTCGTCCGGTTCGGCCTCGGTGAGCAGGCGTACCCCGCCCTGCAGGCGCCCGACGTTGGCGACCAGGACCGAGCGGGCCCGGCGGCGCAGCGGCGGCTTGCCGTCGATGCGCACCGAGACCCGCATCGGCCGGTCGCGCAGGTGGCGGGCGGCGCCCACCACGTACGCGGGCCAGCCGATCCGCTTCTTCGTGGTCTCGGAGGTGGAGTCGAGCATCTGGGCGTCGAAGCCCATCCCGGCCATCACCGCGAAGCACTTGTCGCCGACCACGCCGACGTCGAGGCGGCGCATCCCGCGCTCGACGGCGACCTCCAGCCCGGCGGCCAGGTCGTTCGAGAGGCCGAGGTTGGCGGCCAGCAGGTTGCCGGTGCCCTGGGGCAGCACGGCCAGCGCCACGTCGGTGCCGGCCAGCGCGGTCACGCAGGCCATCACCGTGCCGTCGCCGCCGCAGGCGAAGACTACCTCCGCGCCCGCCTTCACGGCCTGTTCCGCCTGCCCGCGGCCCGGGTCCTCGACCGTCGTCTCGTACCAGGTCGGGGCCGGCCACCCGGCGGCGGCGAGCGCGCCGTCCACGGTGCGGCGGAACTCGTCCAGGTCGGCCACCTTCACCGGGTTGACCACCACTGCCGAGCGCGGGGTGCGGTTCTCCGCGTTCACCGGGCGCTTGTCGTCTGCACCGTCCACGGCGTCAGTGTGCAGGACACGGGGCGTGACGGCGACCCGGCGCAGCGGGACGTTGCGAGGACCGCAAACAGGTTTGAAATCCGGGTGCGGGTCAGGCCGCCTCGCGCAGCGCCGCGTCGACGCGCCGCCGCAGGTCGTCGATGTCCACCCCGGCCTCGGTGAGCACCACGGCGGCCGGGCCGTTCCCCTCGCGCAGCAGGCCGAGCAGGATGTGTTCGGTGCCGATGTGCCGGTGACGCAGCCGCAGCGCCTCGCGCAGCGACAGCTCAAGCACCTTCTTGGCGCGGGGCGAGAACGTGCCGTGGTGCGGCCCACGACGCCACCACCGGCGCGGACGCGGGGTCGCCTCGCGCAGCGCGTCGGGGCCGAAGGACTCCTCGATCCGGGCCACTATCGCGGCGAGGTCGATGCCGATCTCGCGCAGCGCCGCGGCGTCCGCCGCGCCGAGCCCGTCCACGCCCTGCGCGGTGTGGCGGGCCACCGCGGCACGCAGCGCGTCGGCCTCGACGCCGCCGGCCGCGAGCAGCCGTACCGCCAGGTTGTCGCGGTCGGCGAGCACGCCCAGCAGCAGGTGCTCGGTGCCGACCGGCCGCCGTCCCTCGGTGCGGGCCTCGTCGAGCGCGTGGTGCACCACGCTGCGGGCCCGGTCGGTGAATCGTTCGAACATCACGCCTCCCAGCTCTCGCGCACCGCCGGTCGTCCGGCGTGCTTCTTGTGGACCGCCTGCCGGCTGACCTCGAGGGCGTCGGCGATCTCCTGCCACGACCAGCCCTGCCGGCGGGCGTTGTCGACCTGGATCACCTCGAGCCGCTCCAGCAGCCGGCGCAGGGCGAGTACGGCACGCAGGCCGACCTTGGGGTCGGTGCTGCCGGCCGCCGCCGCGAGTTCCGTCGCCTGACTCATGCTGTCAATGTAGGTTGACAGCACCCAACTGTCAACCTTGGTTGACAGGCGACCCGGCCTGCCGCTGCCCGGCCCGTCCCGGTGTTACGGTCCGCTGGTGTTCCGCCGCCGTCCGCTGGACCGGCCGGTCGAGTCCGCGCGCCGGCTCACCGCCGGCCGCCTCACCCTGGAGATCGCCGGGGGCAGCGTGGTCGGGCACCGCTACCCGGAGAACTACGACGTGCTGCACGTCGACCCCGAGCTGCCGTTCGCGGTGGTCTGCGACGGGATGGGCGACGGCGAAGGCAGCCGCGTGGCGGGCACGACGGCGGCCCGGACGTTCACCGCGCGGGTCCGCGCCGACTGGCCCGCCGTCGGCGCCGCCGCGCTGCGCGCCGCCGTGGCCGATACCCAACGGCGGGTACGCCAGGCCGGCGCGGCGCACCCGGGCCTGACCGGGTGCACGCTCACCGCGCTCGTGGTCGAGCCGGACGGCGAGCAGGGCTGGCTGGTGCAGCTCGGCGACTCGCGGGCGTACCGGCTGCGCGACGGGCTGCTCGAACTGGTCACCGTCGACCACACGATGGCCTGGCTCGGCCTGCTGCACGGCTGGTGGCCGGCCGACTCGCCGGAGGCGGCCCGGGCGCGCTACCAGCTGCTGCGCTACGTCGGCCACCCGGACCGCCCCGAACCGGACCTGCTCGCCGTGCCACTGCGCCGTGGCGACACCTGGCTGCTGTGCACCGACGGCATCAGCGACCAGCTCGGCTACCACCGGCTGCGCGACCTGCTCGCCGCGCGGCGCGACCCGGCGCGCACCGTCGAGGCCCTGCTCGCCGCCAGCCTGGACGAGGGCGGTGAGGACAACGCCACAGCCGTCGTACTGCGCGTCCACCCGGCGCTGCCCGCCCCGCGCTGACCGCCAGTTCCGCCGACCCGCTCCGGCGCACCCGGTCCCGCGACTACGGTGAGTGAAAAGCACGGGTCGGGAGGTGAGCCGGGGTGGCCGCACCCAGCCACGGCGCGGTGGTGGTCGGCGTCAGCCGGTCCGAGGCCGACCTGACGGTGGTCCGCACGGCCGCCGCCGAGGCCGCCGCCCACGACCGGCCGCTGCACCTGCTGCACGCGTTCAACTGGGCCGCCACGCCCGGCCCGGCCCCGGCCGGTGGCACCCGCACGGACGCGGAGAACGTGCTGGAGCACGCCGGGCAGGTCGTTGCCGAGTGCGCGCCGCGGGTGCCGGTCAGCGGCCGGATCGTCGAGGGCTCGCCGGTCGAGGCGCTGCTGCGGGTCGCCGACACCGCGTTCCTGATCGCGCTCGGTGACGGCGGCATGTCCGCCCACCCGGACCGCGTACCGGCCGACACGCCTGCGGTGGACGTGGCCGCCCGGGCCGGTTGCCCGGTGCTGGTCGGGCGCACCCAGCCGGCCCCACCAGGGCCGCTGCTCGTCGGCTTCGACGGATCACCCAGCTCGCAGGCCGCCCTCGGGTACGCCTTCGACTGCGCGCAGCACCGTGGTGCCCGCCTGCTCGCCGTCCGGGTGATCGAGCCGGAGTCCGGCGACCGCGTCGACGGGCGGCTGGAGGAGGCGGTCACCCGGACGGCCCGGCGGTACCCCCGGGTCGCCGCCGACTGCGAGACCGTCCACGGTGACCCGAAGTCCGTCCTGCTCGACCGGTCCCGCGCCGCGCAGCTCGCGGTGGTCGCCGCCTGGGGAGACGGGCCGGTAGGGTCCACTCTGGGCGCGGTCAGCCAGTCCCTGCTCTACCACTCGCCGGCTCCGCTGATCGTGGTGCGGGGAGTCGCCGCAGGTGCGGAGGACGGGTCATGACGCCCGCGCGAGGCGGGACCTACGGCCCTGACCGGCGACCCCCGATGGGGACGACGCTGGACGCGCCGGGGAGAAGACGTGGTCCCCGAGTGGCAGCCGACCCCGAGCCACGAGAGGCTAAGGCAGCATGGACACCGCGGTGAACCTGCACAGCCCCCTGACCGAAGCCGAGTTGCGCCGGCTGGACGCCTACTGGCGCGCGGCGAACTACCTGACCGTCGGCCAGATCTACCTGCTCGACAATCCGCTGCTGCGCGAACCGCTCAGGCCTGAGCACGTCAAGCCTCGCCTGCTGGGCCACTGGGGTACCAGCCCCGGGCTCAACCTGCTCTACACGCACCTCAACCGGGTCATCGTGAACCGGGACCTGTCCGCCATCTTCGTCACCGGCCCCGGCCACGGCGGCCCGGCACTGGTGGCGAACACCTGGCTGGAGGGCACCTACAGCGAGCTGTACCACCACATCCCCCGGGACGAGACCGGCATGCAGCGGCTGTTCCGGCAGTTCTCCTTCCCCGGGGGCATCCCGAGCCACGTGGCGCCGGAGGTGCCGGGTTCGATCCACGAGGGCGGCGAGCTGGGGTACGCGCTGAGCCACGCGTACGGCGCCGCGTTCGACAACCCGGACCTGCTCGTGGCCTGCGTGATCGGTGACGGCGAGGCGGAGACCGGCCCGCTGGCCGGGAGCTGGCTGTCGAACGTGTTCCTCAACCCGGCCCGCGACGGCGCGGTGCTGCCGATCCTGCACCTCAACGGCTACAAGATCGCCAACCCGACGGTGCTGGACCGGATCCCCGCCGAGGACCTGCGGGACATGATGCGCGGCTTCGGCTACGAGCCGTACGTGGTCGAGGGCGACGACCCGGCGACGGTGCACCAGTTGCTGGCCGGCACGCTCGACCGCGCGCTCGACGAGATCGCCGCGATCCAGCGCCGGGCCCGCTCCGGCGAGCACGTCGAGCGTCCCCGCTGGCCGATGATCATCCTGCGCACGCCGAAGGGCTGGACCGGTCCCAACCGGGTCGACGGCAAGCAGGTCGAGGGCACGTTCCGCGCCCACCAGGTGCCGATCTCCGAGGTCCGGGACAACCCGGAGCACCTGGCCGAGCTGGAGCGCTGGCTGCGCAGCTACCGGCCGGAGGAGCTGTTCGACGCCACCGGCGGCCCGGTCGCCGAGGTGGCCGGCCTGCCGCCCACAGGTGACCACCGGATGAGCGCCAACCCGGTCGCCAACGGCGGCCGGCTGCTGCGCAACCTGGAACTGCCGGACTTCCGCGACTACGCGGTCGACGTACCGACGCCGGGTGAGCCGATGGCCGGCGCGACCGGTGTGCTCGGCCCCTGGGTCCGCGACGTGATCGCCCGCAACCCGGAGACGTTCCGCCTGTTCGGCCCGGACGAGGTGGCCTCGAACCGGCTCGGCGCGGCGTTCGAGGTGACCGACCGCGCGTTCGTGGGTGCCGAGGTGCCCGGCGACGACCACCTCTCCCCCGACGGCCGGGTGATGGAGGTGCTCTCCGAGCACCTGTGCCAGGGCTGGCTGGAGGGCTACCTGCTGACCGGCCGGCACGGCATCTTCACCAGCTACGAGGCGTTCATCCACATCGTCGACTCGATGGTCAACCAGCACGCCAAGTGGCTGAAGGTGACCCGGAACATCCCGTGGCGGGAGCCGGTGGCGTCGCTGAACTACCTGCTGTCCAGCCACGTGTGGCGCCAGGACCACAACGGCTTCTCGCACCAGGACCCGGGCTTCATCGACCACGTGATGAACAAGAAGGCCGAGGTGGTCCGGGTCTACCTGCCGCCGGACGGCAACACCCTGCTGTCCACGATGGACCACTGCCTGCGCAGCCGGCAGTACATCAACGTGGTGGTGGCCGGCAAGCAGCCCGCGCCGAACTGGCTGACCATGGACGAGGCGATCCAGCACTGCCGCCGCGGCCTGGGCATCTGGGACTGGGCCAGCAGCGACGACGGCACCGAGCCGGACGTGGTGCTCGCCTGCGCCGGCGACGTGCCGACGCTGGAGACGCTCGCCGCCGTCGACCTGCTGCGCCGGCACCTGCCGGACCTGAGGGTGCGGGTCGTCAACGTGGTCGACCTGATGCGCCTGCAACCGCCGTCGGAGCATCCGCACGGCCTGCCGGACAACGAGTTCGACACCATCTTCACCCGCGACAAGCCGGTCATCTTCGCCTACCACGGCTACCCGTGGCTGATCCACCGGCTCACCTACCGCCGGACCAACCACGAGAACCTCCACGTGCGCGGCTACAAGGAGGAGGGCACCACCACGACGCCGTTCGACATGGTGATGCTCAACGACCTGGACCGCTTCCACCTGGTCATCGACGTGATCGACCGGGTGCCGGGGCTGCGGTCGCGCGCCGCGCACCTGCGCCAGGACATGGTGGACGCCCGCCAGTCCTGCCGCGACTACACCCGGCGCTACGGCGAGGACGACCCCCGGGTCGCCGAGTGGCGCTGGATCCGCGAGAACGACCCGGCCCTGAGGAGTGGCGAATGAGCGGCGAGGAGATCCTGGTCGGCTACGACGGGTCCGCCGACGCGTCGGTGGCCCTGAACTGGGCGCTGGACGAGGCGGGCCGGTCGGGGCGGCCGGTACGCCTGGCGTACGTCTTCGAGTGGCTGACAGTGACCGGCTGGATCGGCCCCGGCGTGGCACCCGGCGTGTGGCCGGACGAGGCGGCCCGGCAGCAGGTCGACGAACTGGTCCGCAAGGCGGCGGCGGACGCCGCCGCCGACCGGCCCGGCCTGACCGTGCACGGCGAGGTGTTCGACGGGCCGCCCGCGCTGGTGCTCCAGGAGCGGTCCGCCGACGCCGGGATGCTGGTGCTCGGCAGCCGGGGCCACGGCGGCTTCGGCGGACTGCTGGCCGGCTCCACGGCGGTCTCGGTCGCCGCGCACGCCCACTGCCCGGTGGTGGTGGTCCGCGACGGCCAGGCCGCCACGTCCGGGCCGGTGGTGGTCGGATCGGACGGCTCGGAGTCGGCGCTGCGGGCGCTCGGCTTCGCCGTCGAGCGGGCCGCGCAGCGGGACGTGCCGCTACGGGTGCTGCGGGCCTGGGAGCCGCCTGGTGACAGGTGGGTGCCGCCGGACTTCGACCCGGAGCAGGTCGCCGCGAGCGAGCGGGCCGCCGCCGAGGCGGAACTGGCGCCGTGGCGGGAGAGCTTCCCCGACGTGCCGGTCGAGATCGAGGCGGTACCCGGCAGCGCGTCCGCGCTGCTGGTGGAGGCGAGCCGGTCCGCGCAACTCGTGGTGGTCGGCAGCCGGGGCCGGGGCGGCTTGCGCGGCATGCTGCTCGGCTCGGTCAGCCAGCAGCTCATCCAGCACTCGCACTGCCCGGTCGCCGTGGTACGCGAGCGCTGACTCAGCGGCCGGACGCGGTCGAGCCGTCCTCCGGGTTGAGCGAGAAGTAGTCCTCCTCCTCCTGAGCCAGGTGCAGGCGCAGCACCGCGTCCAGGCCGTAGAGCGCAGCCAGCAGATCGGGCACCTCGTCACGGCGCAGCCGGCCGTCCGGCTGCGCCGTGAGGTGCCCGCCGATCCGCTCCACCAGCCGCACGATCTCCACGTGCGCCCGGCTCATCGTTGAGGTCGCCTCGTCGCTGCCGAGCGGCCCGGCCAGCGCCGGGTAGAGCTGCCGGTCCTCGGCCGCCTCGTGCGGCAGCACCTCGTCGACCAGGCGCCGGTGCACCTCGCGCAGCGCCGGCAGGCACGCCGGGTCGTCCGGGCGGGTCGCCACCATGTCGGCGGTGTCCCGCAGCCCTGCGAGCACGTCGCGGACGCCGCCGTGCTCGCCCGCGTACCGGTCGAGCAGTTCGCGGGTGTGCGCCGGCAGGTCCCGCCGCCGCAGGCCGCCGCCGAGCGCGCGCAACGCGTTGAGGATCACCAGGACGTCGATGCCCTCCTGGAGGAACGCGCCGGCCACCGGGGGCAGCCGGCCCGCCGCGGCCACCAGCATCGCCAGCACCGCCAGTCCCATGCCGACGGTCGCGCTCTGCACCGCGATGCGGCGGGCGTACCGGGCGATCTCGACGGCGTCGGCGAGCCGGTCCAGCCGGTCCACGGTGAGCACCGCGTCGGCCACGTCCGCCGAGGCGGTCGCCCCGGTCGCGCCCATCGCCACACCGACGTGCGCCTCGGCCAGCGCGGGCGCGTCGTTCACGCCGTCGCCGACCATCACGGTCACCGCGTGCGCCGACTCCTCGCGTACCCGATCGGCCTTCTCCTGCGGCGAACACCGCGCGATCACGTCGTCCACGCCCACGATCTGCGCCACCTGCCGGGCCGTGCCCGGGCGGTCGCCGGTCACCATGACCAGGCGCTCCAGGCCCGCCTCGCGCAGCCGCCGCACGGTCCGGCGGGCGTCCGGGCGGACCGGGTCCTCCAGCAGGATCGCGCCGAGCGGCCCCTGGTCGTCGCTGACCCAGACCGCGGAACGCCCGGCCCGTTCGGCGCGTTCACCGAGCCGGTCCGCCCACTCGGGCGGTTCCCCGGCGAGCTGCCCGACGTGCACCATCCGTCCGTCGACGCGGCCGCTCACCCCGTGCCCCGGTTCCTCGGTGACCTGCGTCGGCTCGGCCAGCGCCAGCCCGCGCTCGCGGGCCTGCCGGACCAGCGCGGCGGCCAGCACGTGCGGGGAGAGCTGCTCGACCGAGGCGGCCAGCCGCAGCAGCTCGTCCCGGTCGCCGCCCGGCGCCACCACCACTTCGGCCGCCCGGGGCCGCCCGGCGGTGAGCGTCCCGGTCTTGTCCAGCAGCAGGGTACGGGCGCGGCCGAGCTGTTCCAGCGACCCGCCGTCGCGGACCAGTACGCCGCGCCGGGCCACCCGGGACAGCCCGGAGACCACGGCGATCGGGGTCGCCAGCAGCAGCGGGCACGGGGTGGCTACCACGAGCACCGCGACCGCCCGGGTGAACTCGCCGGACAGCAGCCACGCCAGCCCGGCCAGCACCAGCGTGAACGGCACGAACGCGGCGGCGTACCGGTCGGCCAGCCGTACCATCGGGGCCTTGCGGGCGGTGGCCTCGCCGGCCAGGCGGACGATGCCGGCGTAGGTGCTCTCCGCCGCGTTGCGGCTGGCCCGCAGCCCGAAGCCGGCGCCCGCGTTGACGACGCCGCTGGCGACCTGCTCCCCTGCCGCGCGGGTGACCAGCTGCGACTCGCCTGTGACCACCGACTCGTCGAGCGTCGCCGCCTCCTCGACCACGCCGTCCACAGGCACCACGTCGCCCGGCCCGACCACGAGGCGGTCCCCCGCCTCGACGCGGTCCAGCGGCACCACCTCGATCCCGCCGTCCGGGGTACGCCGCCGAGCCTGCCGGGGCGCGCGTTCCAGCAGCGCCCGCAGGTCACGGGTGGCGCGGCGCTGGGCGTACTCCTCCAGCGCCCGCCCGGTCGCGACCATCACCGCGATCACGGCGCCGGCCAGGAACTCCCGCACCAGCAGCGCGCCGAGCAGCGCCAGCACCGCGATGACGTCCACCCCGAACTGCCGCAGCCAGAGCTGGCGCAGCGTCGTCCAGGCCGCCGGCACCAGAGCGACCACCGTGACAGCCGCCCAGACCAGCCGGGCGGCGTCGTGCGCGCCGGCCAACCACAGCGCCGCACCGGCCAGCACGGCCACGGTGAGCAGCACCAGCGGCGCCCACTCGGCCCGGGCCCACCGCCGGGCGCGGGCCGGCTGCTCGGGTACGCACTCGCGTGGCTCGGTTCCCACGTGTGGATCGTCTCAGCCCCGACGTGGGACGGGCAGGGCGATGCGGGTAATCCGGGGGATGGAACGGCGTCCCCACCCGCCCGTGGGGCACGATGGGGAAAACAGGAAAGGTCGTGACGATGAGCCACGAGACGCCGGCCGGCGATCGCCCGTTGACCACCGCGCTCGCGGAGGCCGCCGGAATGGCCGGCCACGCCCCCTCGGTGCACAACACGCAGCCGTGGCACTGGACGGTCCTGCCCGACGCGCTGGAGCTGCGGGTGGTCCGCGAACGGCACCTCAGCGCCTTGGACCCGGACGGGCACCTGCTGGTGGTGAGCTGCGGCGCCGCGCTGCACCACGCCCGGGTGGCGCTGGCCGCCGAGGGCTGGACCCCGGTGGTGGAACGGCTGCCCGACCCGAAGGAACCCGACCTGCTGGCCCGGATCACCAGCCTGAAGCACACCGGCGCCGACCCCGACGCCATGCGCGTCGTGCAGTGCATGCAGGTGCGGCACACCGACCGGCGGCCGGTCAGCGACGAGCCGATCCCCACCGACGCGCTGAACGACATCGACCGGGCCGCCACGCTGGAAGGCGTGAACCTGCAACTGCTCGACGACACCCAGAAGATCCAGCTCGCCGCCGCCGCCCAGCAGGCCGCCGCCGTCGAGGCGGACAGCCCGGAGCTGCGCGAGGAACTGGCGTACTGGACCAGCCGGGCCGGCACCGGCACCGGGCTGCCGCCGGAGGTGCTGCCCGAGCAGGCCCCGCAGACGACCGTTCCGGCCCGCGACTTCGGCCGCGCCGGCTCGCTGCCGATCGGGCCCGGCCACGACAAGGCCGCCGTGTACGGGATCCTGTGGGGCTCAGACGACGAGCTGATGAGCTGGCTGCGCGCCGGTGAGGCGCTCTCCGCCGCCTGGCTCACCGCCACCCGGCACGGGGTGTCGCTGGTGCCGCTGTCCGGCGTGGTGGAGGTCGAGGGCACCCGCGAGGTGCTGCGGCAGATGCTCTCCGGCCTGGGGTTCCCGTACATCAGCATGCGGCTCGGCCTGGCCGACCCGACGCACGCCGGACCGCCGCACACGCCCCGGCTGGACGTCACGCAGACGGTCGACACCTCGGCGGTCCGCGACCGGCTCGCCTGACCGGTCTCGATCACGGCGGCCACCGGGCGATACCATCGCCCGGTGGCCGCCGCACCTCAGTCCCCGCACGAGCACCTCACGCCGTCGCTCGGGCTGACCCCGCTGTCCCGTGTCCGCCTGGACGAACTGCTCCAGGAGATGCTCGACCGCGTCGGCGAGGTGGTGACCAGCCGCGAGCGGCTACGGGCCCTGCTGGACGCGGTCGTCGGCATCGGGTCCGACCTCGATCTGCGCAGCACGCTGCAGCGGATCGTGCAGTCGGCGTGCGAGCTGGCCGGCGCCCGCTACGGCGCGCTCGGCGTCATCGGCCCCGACCGCATGCTGCACGACTTCATCGTCCACGGCATCAGTCCCGAGCTGCACGCCAAGATCGGCGAGCTGCCGCACGGCCGCGGCGTGCTGGGTCTGCTCATCGACGAGCCGAAACCGGTACGCATGCCGGACATCACCAAGCACCCGAAGTCGTACGGCTTCCCGCCGAACCACCCGCCCATGCACAGCTTCCTCGGCGTGCCGGTACGCATCCGCGACCACGTCTGGGGCAACCTCTACCTGGCCGAGAAGCAGGGCGCGGCCGAGTTCACCGAGGACGACGAGGAGATCGTGGTGGCGCTGGCCGCCGCGGCCGGCGTGGCCATCGAGAACGCCCGCCTCTACGCGCTGGCGCACCGGCGGGAACGCTGGCTCGCCGCCGCCGCGGAGATCACCTCGGTGCTGCTCGGCGAGGTACGCCGTACCGACGCGCTGACGCTCGTGGCCCGCCGTGCCCGCGAGGTCGCCGAGGCCGAACTGGCGCTGGTGCTGCTCTACGACGAGGACGAGGCGCAGTTCACCGTCGAGGTCGTCGACGGCGCCGACCCGGTCACCCGGGAACTGGTCGGCGCCGTGCTGCCGGCCGCCGAGACCAGCTTCGCCGCATCAGTCACGCAGGGCCGCCACGACCAGGTCGACGACCTCGCCGCCGCGGCGCCCTGGCCCCGGCCGGTGGTCGCCGGGCCCGCAGTCGTCTCCCCGCTCGCCGCCGCGGACACGCTGCACGGTGTCCTGGTGATCGGCTACCGGCCCGACCACGGGCCCGCCGCCGACGACGACCTCGCGCTGCTCGCCAGCTTCGCCGGGCAGGCCGCGCTCGCAATGGAACGCGCCCGCGGGCAGGAGGAGCGGGAACTGCTGGTGGTCCTGGAGGACCGCGAACGCATCGCCCGCGACCTGCACGACGTGGTGATCCAGCGGCTGTTCGCCACCGGCCTGCAACTGCAGAGCGGCGCGATGAACGCCCGCCCCGAGGCCGCCAAGCGGATCAACCAGGCCGTCGACGACCTGGACGCCACCATCCGCGACATCCGCCGCACCATCTTCGAGCTGCGCACCCCGATGAGCGCGGCGCTGCGCACCGAGATCCGCGAGGCGATCGAGGTGGCCGCCGAGTCGCTCGGCTACCGGCCCGAGCTGGAACTGATCGGCCCGATCGACAGCGCCGTCCCGGACGACCTGCGCGGAGAACTCACCGCCGTGCTGCGCGAGGCGCTCTCCAACGCGGTACGCCACGCGCAGGCCGACCGGGTGTCGGTGCGCGTCCGCGTCGACTCCGGCCGGGTCGAGATCACCGTCACCGACGACGGGATCGGCTGCGACCCGGAGGCGGCCCGCAGCGGGCTGGTCAACCTGCGGGAACGGGCCGAGCGGCTCGGCGGCGAGTTCTCGCTGCGCCGGGCCGAGCCGCGCGGCACCGAGGTGCGCTGGAGCGCCCCGCTCGACTGACAGCCGTCAGGTGTTCTTGCCGAGCAGGCGGGTGGCCAGCACCGCCGCCTGGGTACGCCGCTCCAGGCCGAGCTTCGCGAGCACGCTGGAGACGTAGTTCTTCACCGTCTTCTCGGCGAGGAACATCTTCCCGGCGATCTCCCGGTTGGTGAGCCCCTCAGCCACGTACTCCAGGATCCGCCGCTCCTGCTCGGTGAGCGACTTCAGCTCCCGCGGCTGCTCCACACCGCTGCGGATGCGCTCCAGCACACGGGTGGTGATCGCCGGGTCGAGCAGCGACTGCCCGGCCGCCACCCGGCGGACCGCGTCCACCAGGTCGGTGCCGCGGATCTGCTTGAGCACGTACCCGGCGGCGCCCGCCATGATCGCGGCGAACAGCGCCTCGTCGTCCTCGTACGAGGTGAGGATCAGGCCCTTGATCGAGGAGTCCACGGCGCGGACGTCCCGGCAGACGTCGATGCCGTTGCCGTCGGGCAGCCGGGCGTCGAGGATCGCCACGTCGGGGCGCAGCGCCGGAATGCGGCGCGCCGCCTCCTGGGCCAGGCCGGACTCACCGACCACCTCGATGTCGCCGCTGCTCTGGAGCAGGTCGGCAAGGCCACGACGGACGACCTCGTGGTCGTCGAGCAGGAACACCCGGATCATCCGTCCTTTCTACCCGCTTTCCCGCCCCCGTAGCACGGGTCGAAAGTCCCGTCCTGCGCGCGCCGGCCGGGACCGACGGCCGGGCCCAGGTGGGGACCTCCGGCCCTGCTCACCGCGCCGTCCCCTGACGCACCGTAGTGGTGTACCCGGCCGGGGGAGCCGGCGCCGCACGAGAGGGAGCAGCACCATGACGACCGAATACACCGCCGAGCAACTGCGGGCCGCGGTCGCCGACGCGGTCCGGGCCCCGTCACTGCACAACACCCAGCCGTGGCGGTTCCGGCTCGTCGACGGCGGCATCGAGGTTTCCGTCGACCCGCTGCGCGGCCTGCCCGCCACCGACCCGACCGGCTGGGGCGCGCGGATCGCCGCCGGTGCGGCCCTGTTCAACCTGCGCCTGGCGCTCGCCGTGGCGGGCACCCCGGCCACTGTGCGGCTGCGCCCGTACCCCGCCGACCCGGACGTCGTGGCCCGGCTGGTGCCGGACGTGCCGCGCCGTCCCACCCCGGTCGAGCAGAGCCTGTACGGGGCGATCGGCCACCGGTTCAGCAACCGCGCACCGTTCTGGCCCGACCCGGTGCCGGCCGAGGCCCGCTGGCGGCTCGGCGAGGCGGCCCGCGCCGAGCAGTGCTGGCTGGAGCTGGTGATCGGCACCAGCGCCGTCAACGCGGTCGCCGAGGTCGCCCGCAGCGCCCACCGCGTGCTGGAACGCGACCCCGCTTACGTGGCCGAGCGGGCCGAGTGGATCCGCTCCGAGCCGGCCCCGGACGGCGTGCCGACCGGCGCCGGCGGGCCGCAGAGCGAACCGCAGGACCTGCTGCCGCAACGCGGCTTCGGCGGACGCAACCGCGCCCCCGGTCGCGACTTCGAGCCGGAGCCGCTGGTCGCGGTGCTCGGCTCGGCCGGCAACACCTCGGCCGACCAGATCCTGGCCGGACAGGCGCTGCAGCGGGTGCTGCTCACCGCCACCGACGCCGGGCTGAGCGTGTCGATGCTGTCCCAGCCGATCGAGGTGCCCGCCGCGCGTGAGGCGCTGCGGATGTCGCTGGGCCGGTTCGGCACCCCGCAGATGGTGATGCGGATCGGGTACGGCCAGCCGGGTCGTGCCACCCCGCGCCGCTCGGTCGAGGAGGTGCTCGACCTGCCGGTCGTGCCGGCCTGACCCGTATCCCTCCGCAGGCCAGGCCGGGAGTGCTCGCCCCGCCCGCCCGCCCGCGCCGGCCGGGCTCAGGCCGCCTGTGCGGGCCCCAGGTCCGCCGTACGGTGCTGTTCCCCGGTCAGGCCGGGAGCGCGGCCAGCAGGGCCGTCTCCCGCTCCGGCGCCAGCCCGACCGGTGCGCGCGCCGGCCGCCCCGCCCGGTCCGGCACGCGCCCCACCTCGCGCAGCCACCGCCAGGTGTCGGCGACCGTCTCGGTCACCGGCCGGCAGACCAGCCCCGCCGCGTACGCCCGTTCCACGTCCCGCTCCTGCATCCAGCGGTACTCGTGCCCGCGCGGAATCCACACCGGCAGGTCGTTCCACGGCTCCACCCCCGCGGCCAGGAGCGGCTCCGGCGCGGTCCACCGCAGCCTCGCGTCCGACCCGGTCACCGTCACCGCCGCGTCGAGCAGGTCACCCATCGTCGCGTGCCCGGTGCGACCCACCACGTTGTACGCCCCGCCGACGCCCTCGGCACCCCGGTCCAGCAGCCAGGTCGCCAGGTCCCGGACGTCCACGTACTGGATCGGCAGGTCACGCGGCCCCGGCGCCAGCACGTCCCCGCCCCGGGCGACCCGGTTCAGCCACCACGGCAGCCGCCCGATGTCCTCCCCCGGCCCGAGGATCAGCCCGGCGCGTGCCAGCAGCGCCCGGTCGCCGAACACCCGCGTCGCGGCGAGTTCCCCGCCGGCCTTGTTCGCCGGGTAGTCACCGTCGTCGGCGTTCGCGTCGGCCGCCACTGTCGGCGCCTCCTCGCCGCTGCCGGGCGCGACGGGTGGCGCGTACACCGATCCGCTGGACACGTAGACGTAGTGCGGCACCGCGCCTTCCAGCGCCGCCGCCGCGTCCCGTACCGCGCGGGGCGCGCCGTCCCACGTGTCCACCACCAGGTCCCACTCACCGCCGACGAGCGTGGCCAGCCCGTCCGGCGCGGTCCGGTCACCCCGCAACCGGTGTACGCCGTCCGGCACCCGCCCGTGCACACCCCGGTTGAACACTGTCACCTGCCAGTCGCGGCGTACCGCCTCGGCCACGACCGCACCACCGACAAAGCCCGTACCACCAAGTATGAGAAGTCGCATAGGCCCCAGCCTGCCGCCGCGCGTCGGGTACGGCTGCCCTGTTTCACGGTCAGCGGATCTGCCAACGGCAGAACCCAGCCCTCCCGTCACTGAGCAACACCCCGCCCCAACCTGTCCCGCGCCGTCCGGTCACCCTCGATCTTGGACTTGTGGCGCCTCGGATGCCCGGTTAGCGCAGTTCGCGAGGTGCCACAACTCCAAGGTCGACGAGTCCACCCGGAGTTCACGACCCCGCCCCGACCTGGTTGATCATGAAGTTGACGACGTTCGGTGTCCGGTTTGTCGCCGCCAACCTCATGATCGACCAAGTGGGGGCGGGTGCGTGTGGTGCGAGCCGCGCAGGCGATGCAGAGGATGCCGGCGGGGCGGCCACTCTGCCGCCTGCCCCCCCTCCCGCCTGGCGACCCGAGCTGTCCGGAGACTTGGTGCGAAACGGCCCCTATGGGGGCACTTTCCTACCAAGCTCTGCGGATGCTCTCGGGAAACGGCCATGTGTCCCAGGTGATGGGAGACCGCGCTGGCGAGAGGGATCCGAGGTGCTGGTGAGGCGCGGTAGGTCGGGGGGCGTGTGGGTGGGGGTGTCCGGTTCGGGGGTGGTGGGCGGCACTCTGGCGGCGGAATCGTCGGCGGGTGGGTGGCGTTGTAGACGGGTGAACGACCGAGGACCAGCCGTGCCCCGCGAGCCGGGCGGCGTCCGTGAGCCCGGGAATCATCCCGGCGGGCTGGTCGTTGAACACGGTTCCGACGGCGTGAGCCGGCCCGGGAATGATGCCGGGTCGCAGGTCGTTGGACATGCTTCCGGCGCCGCGTAGAGGCCCCGCCCCCGCGAGCAGCCGAGAGATCCCCCCGAAGACTTTTTGAGCGCCTGACGGTGCCCACGTATCCCGTTCCCCGGCGGGTGCGTCGACCCCCGAATGGAGCACTTGTGATGAACACGATTCTGCGTAAGAGCGTTCTGGGTATTGCTGGTCTGGCTTTCACCGGTGGCGTGTTCGCCGGTCCGGTCGCCGCCCACGCGGCGGACACCACCGCGAGCGTGAAGCCGGTGAGTGTGAGCGTGCAGGGTGACAAGCTGATCCCGCACGGTGTGCAGGGTGAGCAGTCGCGCATCGAGCTGAACGACGAGCAGACCAAGAACGTGAAGGCGATCATCGCGGCGACGAAGAAGGCCGGCATGGACGAGCGTGCCGCGGTCGTCTCCATCGCCACCGCGTTGCAGGAGTCGAAGCTGGAGAACCTGGGCCACCTGGGTGACCGTAACGACCACGACTCGCAGGGCCTGTTCCAGCAGCGTCCCTCCAGTGGTTGGGGCACGGTGGAGCAGATCACCGATCCTGAGTACTCGACGACGGCGTTCCTGAAGGGTCTGAAGCAGGTCGACGGCTGGAAGGACATGCCGCTGACCAAGGCCGCCCAGACCGTCCAGGTCTCCGCTTACCCGGACCACTACGCCCAGTGGGAGCAGCAGGCCGCCGACCTCGTCGCCCAGCACTGGAACAGCTAAGACCAAGAACTGAAGGCCGGCACCCCAAGACGGGGGTGCCGGCCTTCACGCTTACCCGATGGGTCAGGCCGGGGGCAGCACGAACGTCCACGTGGTGGTGGTCGTGCTGGCCGCGGCGCCGGTGGCGGTGAGGCCGCCGTAGCTGCCGGTCGGCACGCTGCTCGCCGAGTCGGCGAGCAGGCCGGTCGCCCGGCCGCCGCCGGTCTGCGAGGAGTTGCTGCGCACCGCCACGCCGGACGGCGGGGTGAGTGCGGTGGAGGTGCTGTCGCCGTGCAGCCAGTACGACACGGCCCAGCTCTGCGCCGTGCTCACCGGCGCGTACGGGGTGATCCGGGTAGCGGTGCTCGCCGGGTCGGTGGCCCTGGTGAAGACGGGCGCGCCCGGTGCGACCCCCCGGTACGCGGCCAGCACCAGGTTGCCCTTCGCCTGACTGTCCAGCGTCACCCGGACCGCACTGCCGGCGTCACCGGCGCTCGCGGTCTTCCACCAGGCGGTGGTGGTGGCGAAGCCGCCGTCGAGGCGGTCGAGCCGGGTCCAGCCGGTCACCCCGGTCGGCTCGCCGGTACCGGTGTGCGTGTTCTGGCTGAGCACGAGCAGCAGCGTGTCACCGGCCTGCACGCCCGCCGGGACGGTGACCGTGTGGCTGGTCCAGTTGGCGTTCGCGGTGGCCTGGCCGACGAACGAGATCCGCTCCGGTACGGGCGCGACGGTCACGTCGACTGTCGCGGTGCCGGTGGCGCCCCGGTCGTCGGTGACGGTGAGCGTGACCGGGTAGGTGCCGGCGGCCGCGTACGTGTGCGACGTGGCCGGTACGGATGCGGTGCCGGTGGTGTCTCCGTCGCCGAACGACCAGCTGTGGTCCTGGATCGCGCCGTCGACGTCGGTGGAGGCCGCGCCGGAGAACGTGCACACCAGTCCGGAGCAGGTGGGCGTCAGCGCCGCCAGCGGCGCCTGGTTGGCCGGGCCGCCCGATCCCTTCAGGATCTTCACGTAGTCGATGTCGCCGGCGAAGTAGTCGCAGGTGACCTTCGTACCGTCGCACTGGCTCTTGCCGCCGACGGACAGCGGCCAGGTGTTGGCGATGGTGCCGGTCGGCCCGTTGAGGCGGCTCGTCCGCACGCCGTCGACGTACATCTCCACGTACGCGGAGGTGCGGTTGCAGGTGACCGTGTGCCACTGGCCGTCGGAGATCGGCACGTCCGTGTAGCCGGTACGGGAGGCGCCGTCCGCGCCCCGGAACAGGCACTTCGGCTTGCCGTTCGGCGCCTCGAACTTCCAGTAGCCGCCCGCCGTGTTGCCCTGTCCCTTCTGGAGGATGTTCCCGAAGGAGTACGTGGTCCGGTAGCGGATGGTCAGCGAGAAGTCCCCGGCGTCCGGGTTGAAGTCGGTGGTGTGCGGCACCAGGTCGACGTGGCCCGGGACGTACTCCTTGTCGGTGGGCAGGTGGGTGGCGAAGCGGTGGCCGGTCGCCCCGGCGTAGAGCGCGCCGGTGACCACCTCACCGCCGATCGTGCCGTGGCGGCCGTTGCCGCTGTAGTCGGTCAGCACCGTCGACGACGACGCCGGTTCGTCCATGCTGTAGAACGCCACCGTCCGCGTCGCGGTGGCCTGCGCGGGCGCGGCCGAGACCGTCACCCCGGCCGCCGCGACGACAGTCGCCACCCCTAATCGGGCGGCTGTCCGCCGCCACCGTCCCCGCTCGATCGTTGCCATGTGACCGCCTCCCTGCGTATCGGGCATCACAGTGACACGCGTGGTGGCAGCGGCTGAATAACCCGCACGGTGGAGCCGGGTGACCGATGTGGCCGGTACGAACCGTCCGGTGGGATACGTCCGCCGATCGACCGGCGGCGCCGGCGGGCGGGGAGGGTGACTCTCGGTGGGCGATACTGGGTTTGAACCAGTGACCTCTTCCGTGTCAAGGAAGCGCGCTCCCACTGCGCCAATCGCCCGGGCAATCGCGAGCGGACGACGGGATTCGAACCCGCGACCCTCACCTTGGCAAGGTGATGCGCTACCAGCTGCGCTACGTCCGCGTGCCGCCGGATTCGCGCCGGCGACGGGGTGAACTCTACCCGATCCCAAGATCGCCGTGTGGCAGACCCCCGCCGCGCCGGGTGGCCGTGTGGTTGCGCTGCTCGCCGCCGGGGTACTGAGGCCGGTGACAGCACAACCATCCCCCCGAAGGAGGCTGTCGTGGGTATCGGTACGAGCATTTTCCTGATCGCGGTCGGCGCGATCCTCACGTTCGCGCTCAACGCCAGCGTCGGCGGGGTCGACCTCGACGTCGTCGGCTGGATCCTGATGGCGGCCGGCGTCCTCGGCCTCATCATGACCACGCTGGTGTGGGGCCGCCGTCGCCAGGTGGTCACGACCACCGCCGAGCAGCCGGTGGAGTACCGCCGCGTCGAGGAGCGCCGGGACGTCGCCCCGCCGATGTGACAGTGACCGGGGCCGACGGAGCTGATCGGTCCCGGATCGGGCCGGCCGGATCACCCGATCCGGCCGGCCCGCTCTGCTACGGCCGCTCGCCGTCGGTCACGGCGAGGTCGACAGCGGCGAGGTCGGTGGCGGCGCGCAGCCCGTACCAGCCGATCGCGGCCACCAGCGCCACCTGCACCAGGTAGCTCGCGACGACCACCGCCCGACCGGCGTCCTGCGGCACCAGGACGAACGCCACGACGTAGACGAGCCCGGCGACGATCAGCGGGCGCGGCATGGTCCGGCCGATCAGGATGCCGACGAGCGCCAGGACCATGCCGAGGACGATCGCCACCTGACTGCCGAGGATGGCCGGGAGCAGCCCGTCCAACTGATCGTTGAAAGCGTCGAACAACGCGCGTCCCTGCTGCTCCGGCAGGACGCCCGGGTCGGCGGCGTAGGCGAACGGCAGCACCTCAGCGGTGATCGCCAGCGCGAACACCACCCCGCCGAGGCCGGCCAGGAACGCCCCCACGAGGTTCAGCACGCCCGCGCGGCCCCGGGCCAGCCCGACGATGAAGACCGCCGCGGCGATCCAGGAGACGGCGTACGCGGGCCCGCCCAGGTAGAGGTTCATCGGCCAATACGCGGACCCCAGCTCACGGACGTCGTCGTAGTGGATCGCGCCGTCGAACGGCGGCTCCCACAACATGAACAGGGTACGGCCGGCCAAGGCCACCAGGAGCAGGACGAAAAGGGCGACGAGCGCGGCGCGGCGCAACTTCGGTACGGGCACTGTGGGAGCCTCCGTCGATTCAGGTGTCGCCCCACCGTGCCGAGGTACCACCGGCCCGGGCATCGGCCTCAGCACCTATCTTCGGGAAACCCCTGCTCAGCGCGGCTGTCCCGCGTGCTCCAGCCAGATCCGCGCCGCTCTTACCCGCCGGTTCGTGTCGCCGCCGGGGGTCAGGCCGAGCTTGACGAAGATGGCGCGCAGATGGGCGTCCACGGTCCGTTCCGACACCACGAGCTGCGCCGCGATCCCCGCGTTGCTGGCGCCTTCGGCGAGTGCGGCGAGCACCTCGCGTTCGCGCGCCGTCAGGCCGCCGACCGAGGCCGGCCCCACCCCGGCGGACACCCCTGTGGCGGACACCTCCGGCGAGGCTGCCCCACCGGCCGGGTCCGCCGGCTCGGCGACGTCCGCCGTGCCCGCGGCGCTGCCTGCCTCCGTACCCTCTGCTCCGTCGTGCGGCGTCACCGGCGGCGCTGTGGGCGCGGCGGTGAGCAGCGCCGCCAGCCGGCCGGTGCCGGCCCACGCCCCGCCGCCGCCGACGACTGTCAGCGCCGACACGACCAGGGCGACCGAGGTCGGGCCGAGGGACGAGCCGGGAGCGGCCACGAGCGTGCCGGCGCCGACCACCAGCAGGGCCGCGGCGGCCAGGCCGGTGGCGCGCACCACGATGCCGACCCGCCGGGCCTCGGTGGCGCCCCGGGCGGCGGTGACCGCGCAGGCGGCGGCGAACACGGCGGCGCCGGACAGGGTCACCAGGAACGCGACCGAGCCCAGCGCCGGTTCGACGTCACCCGGCGCGCGGGCGACCGCGAGGAGCAGGCAGAAGACGACAGTCAGCGGCGCCGCGGTGGTGGCCGCGGCGGCCACGCCGAGCCGTGCCCGCACGGTGTGGTGCGAGCCGAGGGCGGCCCGCCAGAGCGTCACCGGCAGCAGGAGCAGCGCCGCGACGCCGAGCAGGGTGACGGCGGCACCGACCGGCGCGAGCGTGGTACGCCACGACTCCCCGGCGATCGTCGGCACCCCGTCGAACGGTTCGCTCGCCGTCGTCAGCAGCGCGTTGACGAGCGTGGCCGCACCCAGGGCGAGACCCACGTACCGGTGGGTTCTCGGGGTGGCCGCGCCGGTGCGGACGGCGGCCGAGGCGGTCAGTTGCATCAGTGCGAGCGGCGGGATCCACGCCGAGTTCCACGCCGCGACGGCCGGCCCGGCCCACCGGTGGCCGGCCGCGACGGTGGCGACGGCCAGCACGGCGAGCCCGAGGTACGCCAGCAGCGACGCGGCGAGCCCGGTCGCCAGCCGGCCGGCGGCGCGGTGGCCCGAGCGGGCGAGACGGGACGCGGCGACCGCCGCGGCCACGGCGCCCCCGGCCAGGGCGAGGGCACCGGCCGGATCGGTAGCGAAGCCGCCGTGACCCGCCGCCCCGAGGGCGGCCAGCGCTGCCACACACGTCCCCGCCGTGGCCCCCGTGACCACGGGCGGGCCCAGCAACGCGGGCACCGGGCGGACGGAGGCGGTCACCGGCGGCGCCCCCGCCGGGCGGCGGCTCTGCGAATCGGATGCGCGGCCACCGCCACATTCAACCCGGTACCCCGTCCCGCGGTCGATGCCGCGCCGCCGGGTCAGCCCCGCATCAGCTCGTTCAGCGCGTCGAAGTCGAGCCCATCGGCGAGCGCGTCGTACGTCCCGGCGCCGAGCACCTCCGCCGCCGCCCGCTGGGCCACCGCGTACGCGGCCTCGGCCACCGCCGGTCCGATGCTGACCCGGGCCACGCCGAGCCCGGCCAGTTCGGCGATCGGCGGTGCGCCCGGCCCGGCCAGCACGTTCAGCGGCGCCGGGATCGCCGCCGCCAGCGCGGCCACCGTCTCCGGTTCCACGGTTCCGGGAACGAAGATCCCGTCCGCGCCGGCCGCCAGGTACGCCTCGGCGCGCGCGACAGTCTCGGGTACGCCGCCGGTCCGGCGCAGACAGGTGTCCACCCGCGCGTTGACGTACAGCGGGATGCCGGCGCGGTCGGCGGCGGCCCGGACGGCGGCGAGCCGGGCGACCTGCTCGTTGACAGGGCGCAGCGGCCCGCCGCCGTCGTGCCGGGAGTCCTCCACGTTGACGCCGACGGCCCCGGCGGCGAGCACCGCGATGATCGTCTCGGCGACCTCGGCGGGACTGTCGCCGTACCCGGATTCGATGTCGGCGGTGACCGGTACGCGAACCGCGTCCGCCACCCGGCGGATCACGTCGACGGCGGTGTCCCGGGCGAGCACGTCGCCGTCCGGGGCGCCGCGGCTCCACGCGACGGCGGCGCTCGTGGTGGCCACGGCGCGGGCGCCGGCCGCGGCGACGATCCGGGCGCTCAGCGCGTCCCAGGCGTTGACGAGGATCAGTGGGTCACCGGGCTGGTGCAGGGCGCGGAACCGCTGGGCTCGGGTCTGCTGATCGTCCACCGGTCCAGTCTGGGTGGAGCGGTCCGGGCGCGGCAATGGCCGGCGGCGCGGTACTGGACTGATCGACGACGAGAAAGGCCGTGCCGATCTCATCGGCACGGCCTTTCCGCTGGTGGGCGATACTGGGTTTGAACCAGTGACCTCTTCCGTGTCAAGGAAGCGCGCTCCCACTGCGCCAATCGCCCTCGTCTACTGCGAGGTGGAGACGGGATTTGAACCCGTGTACACGGCTTTGCAGGCCGTTGCCTCGCCTCTCGGCCACTCCACCGAGGTTGCCCCCGAACTGCGTGGCGGCATCTCCGAGCGGACGACGGGATTCGAACCCGCGACCCTCACCTTGGCAAGGTGATGCGCTACCAGCTGCGCTACGTCCGCACGCCCCCGGTGTTATCCGGTGACGGATGAGAACTTTAGCCGAGCCCGGGAACGGTTGCCAAATCGGGGCCCCTTCCGGCGCGTCCGGATGTGGCCGACGTCCCGTGGCGCAGGCGTCCTAGGAGCCTGGGTGGTTGCCGTCGGAGGCCGGTGGGCAGGGCCGCGACCTGCGGAATCCGCTCGGCGAGTCGAGTGTCCGGCATCCGACTGTCCCGCCGCCGACCGGCCGCTTCGGTAACTCCCTGTGGTCATACGGATGGGTTACCGTAACGCCGTGACGAGACGAGCCGCCGAGATCCGCCTGGACGCGCTGCTGCGTACGGCCTGCGAGGTGATCGCGGAGCGAGGGCTCGCCAACACCCGCACCGCTGACGTGGCCGAGGCCGCCGGGGTCAGCCAGGCACTCGTCTTCTACCACTTCGCGACGAAGGACCGGCTGCTCGCGCAGGCCTTCGCGTACGCGGTCGAGCAGGACCTCGCCCGCCTCGACGCGGTGCTGCGTTCCTCCGCCCCGCCGCTGGCGAAGCTGCGCCGGATGCTGCGCCTCTACGCGCCGACCGGCCGGGCCACCTCCTGGTCGATGTGGATCGACGGCTGGGCGGAGTCGCTGCGTACGCCGGAGCTGGAGAAGCTCTCCCGCCGCCTCGACCTGCGGTGGCGGGAGGATCTGGCCGCGGTGATCAGCGCCGGGGTCACCGAGGGCACGTTCGACTGCCCCGACCCGGCCGGCGCGGCCTGGCGGATCAGCGCGGTGATGGACGGGCTGGCGGTCCAGCTCGCGGTGCACGAGCGGGTGATCACCCGCCGGCAGATCGCCGAGTGGATCCGCCTGGTGGCAGCCCGGGAGCTGGGCCTGGAGCCCAGCCAGCTCGACTGACCCCTGCCCGCGGCGGGTCAGTGCCAGCGGGGGCGAGGGCGTTCGAAGGGGGGCGGGAGCGTCTCCGGCTCGGGCTGCGCGGACGGGCGCAGCAGGCGGCGCATCCGCAGCAGCAGACCGGCGCCCAGGAACAGCAGCAGACCGCCGAGCAGGAACGCGGCCTGCACCAGGCCGAATCCGCCGCTGTCCGCCACCGGCCGCCCGGCCACGCCACCGGGCGCGGGCGGCTCCACCACCGCGGCGTCGGTCGGCTCGTCGGTGGGTTCCTCGTCGGGCGCCTCGGAAGACGGCTCGTCGCTCGGTGTGGGCTCCGCGCTGCTCGGCGAGGGAGTCGGCGAAGCCGCCTCCTCCCCCACCACCTCACGGGAGGCGGTCCGCCGGGCCAGCAGCCGCAACTGCGGGTCGTACGCCTCGGCGGCGAAGCTCACCCGCCCGCGCCCGACGTCCTCGGCGAACGCCACCCGGTAGCGGGCGGTCACGGTACGGCCGGGACAGAGCACACCCGGGTCGAGCTGCCGGTCGGTGAGCCGGGCGGTGTCTCCCTCGGTGCGGATCTCCAGCGGGAACGAGCCGCTGTCCTCCACCCGGTCCACCTTGAGCTGGTCCAGCCGCAGGCCCTGCACCCGCACCAGCATCGACCAGCGCACCTTGACACAGCCGCCCCCGTCGGAGCGGGACACCACGGCGGACAACGTCTCCACCCGGTTCCCGGCGGTGAACTCGTCCGGCAGGCCGCTCAACTCCGTGGAGAAGGCCGCCGCCGCCCGCGCCGGCAGGGCACCGCCGTACCCGGTCCCGGCCACGAAGGTCAGTACCAGTCCGATCCGCAGCGCGTGCCGCCAGCCGCTCACCACGCCTCCTCACCCTCGGTCGTGTCCACAGGCAACGCTAGGAGCGCGCCGGGCACGCCGGTAGACGGGCGTGTTCGCATCCAACGCCACAACACGGGGGCGATTTCACCGAGCGTGGTGAACCGGTCACGACCTCGCCGCGACACGCCCGGGATCGGTTCCGGAACCCCTGTGGGACACAATCTTCCGATGTCCGAGCTGTCCGCCGCGTTCGTCCGGCTGCACGCCCGCCTCGCCCCGGTGGCGTTCGTACCCGAGGTGCGGCTGCACCAGGCAGACGAGCCGATCGGTCTGTGGGAGCTGACCGAGGGCGAGTTCCGCAGCTCCCAGCCGCCGCCGTTCTGGGCGTTCGCCTGGGCCGGCGGGCAGGGCCTGGCCCGCTACGTCACCGACCACCCCGACACGGTCGCCGGCCGCCGGGTGCTCGACCTGGCCTCCGGCTCCGGCCTGGTCGCCATCGCCGCCGCCCGCGCCGGCGCCGCCGCCGTCCGGGCGGTCGAGGTGGACGAGCGGGCCGTGGCCGCCGTCGCGCTCAACGCCGAGGCCAACGGGGTACGCGTCGACGCCGAACTCGGCGACATCCTCGACTCCGACGCGGGCGACGCGGAGGTGGTGCTGGCCGGGGACGTCTTCTACAGCGAGGCGATGGCCCGCCGGATGCTGCGCTTCCTGCTCAAGGCCGCCCGTTCCGGTGCCCGCGTCCTGGTGGGCGACCCGGGCCGGGCGTTCCTTCCGCGCGAGCGCTTCCACGAGCTGGCCGCGTACGAGGTGCCGGTGTCCGAGGCGCTGGAGAGCGTACGGGTGAAGCACACCACCGTGTGGGAGCTGGACCCGAACCCGCCGGGTGCCCGCCGCTAGCGTTACCGCGTGCTGTTCCGGGGCTGGGGGGAGTCCGTCGACGAACAGTGGCCCGACGCGGCCACCGTGGTCGACCACGTCGGCGTGCCGCACCTGGTGGTGACCCGGCACGCGCTCGTCCGCAAGCTGCTCACCGATCCGGTGACGTTCCGGCCGGACAACGCGCTCGACGCCGTCACCCCGGTCCCGGTGGCCGCGCTGCGGATCCTCGCCGGGCACCGGTTCCGGCTGCCGCCGACGCTGGCGAACAACGGCGGCGCGAGTCACCCGGAGATCCGCGGCATCGTCGCCGACGCGCTGCACCCGCACCGGGTGGACGCCCAGCGCCGGTGGCTGACCGGGCTGGTTCGGGAGCGGGTGGCCGGACTCGCCGCCGAGCTGGACGCGGGCCGCCCGGTCGACCTGTACGCGGGCCTCGCCGCCGACCTGCCGCTGCTGGTGCTGGCCCGCCTGGTCGAGCTGCCGGCCGCCCCGGTCGGCGCGGTGAAGGACTTCGCCCGGGCCGCGCTGGAGCTGTTCTGGGCGCCGCTGGAGGAGTCCCGGCAACTGGCGCTCGCCGCCGAGGTGGGCCGGTTCCACACCGTGCTGCGGGAGTTCGCCGCCACCGGGGGCGGGCTCGCCGCGCGGCTGCGCGACGCCGGGCACTCCCCCGACGTGGTCGTCGGGGCGCTGTTCTTCCTGCTGGTCGCCGGCCAGGAGACCACCTCGCAGTTCCTCACCCTGCTGCTGCACCGGCTGTCCGGCGAACCGGCGGTACGGGCCGGGCTGCGCGCCGGTGAGATCGGCGTGGACGACGTAATCGAGGAGGGGCTGCGGCTGGAGCCGCCGATCGTCACCTGGCGGCGGGTGGCAGCAGTCGACACCGCGCTCGGCGAGGTGCCGGTGGCGGCGGGCACCAGCATCGTGGCCTGGCTGGCCCGCGCCGGCCGCGACCCGGCCGTGGTCGACGCGCCGGGCGAGTTCCGCCCCGGGCAACCCGGCTCGCGGCGGCACCTGGCGTTCGGCGCCGGGCCGCACCGCTGCGTCGGCGCGCAGCTCGCCCGGATGGAGGCCGCAGTGGTGGTCGCGGAGGCGGCCGCGCTGCTCGACGGGGTGACGGTGGTGCGTCCGCCGTGGTGCCCGGACAACCTCACCTTCCGGATGCCGGACGCGTTCGTGGTCCGCCGCACCTGACGAAAGTCGGGGTGGGTGGCTGCCGTTCGACGGCGGTGCGGGGGCATCCCGGCTGAATAGCGTCGCCGCATGATCACACTTCGTGCGTTGACGAAACGGTTCGGCGACGTGACAGCCGTCGACGACCTGACCGTCGAGATCCGCCCCGGGCAGGTCACCGGGTTCCTCGGCCCGAACGGCGCGGGCAAGTCCACCACGATGCGGATGGTGCTCGGCCTGGACCGGCCCACCGCCGGCCAGGCGCTGGTCAACGGCCGGGACTACCGCACGCTGCGGCACCCGCTGCACGAGGTCGGCGCGCTGCTCGACGCGACAGGTGTGCACCCGGCCCGCTCCGGTATGGCGCACCTGCGGGCGATGGCACGCAGCAACGGCGTACCGGCCCGCCGGGTGAGCGAGGTGCTCGACCTGGTGGGCCTGGACGCCCGCGCCGCCGGCAAGCCGGGCCGGGCGCTGTCGCTGGGCATGGGTCAGCGGCTCGGCATCGCCGGCGCGCTGCTCGGTGACCCGCCGGTGCTGCTGCTCGACGAGCCGGTGAACGGGCTCGACCCGGACGGGGTGCGGTGGATCCGGGGCTTCACCCGCCGTCTCGCCGACGAGGGGCGCACCGTCCTCGTGTCCAGCCACCTGATGAGCGAGATGCAGCAGACCGCCGACCGGGTCGTGGTGCTGGGGCGTGGCCGGCTGGTGGCCGACGCGCCGCTGGCCGAGCTGATCGCCGCCCGGCCCGCCGCGTCGGTCCGCGTACGCGGTCCCGAGCCGGCCGCGCTCGCCGCCCTCGGCGACCGGCTGGCCGCCGAGGGCGCGACTGTCACCGCCGAGGGGGACGGGATGTCCGTCGCGGGCAGCACCGCCGGCCGGATCGGCGACCTGGCGCACGAGATGGGGGTACGCCTGCACGAGCTGACCCCCGTCGCCGCCTCCCTGGAGGAGGCGTTCCTGGAACTGACCGCCGACAGCGTGGAGTACGCCGCCGGCCCGACCGGAGGTGGCACCCGATGACCGAACGGTCCACGCTCGACCCGGCCCGGCAGTCCGCCCGGCCCGTCACGGCCGGGCATCCGCTCGCCGGGGCGGTGGCCGCCGAGTGGACGAAGCTCTGGTCGGTGCGCTCCACCTGGTGGACGCTGCTCGCGGCGGTGCTGACCATGTCGGCCACCAGCGCCCAGCTCGCCATCTACGCCCAGAACGCCAACACCGACGACGACCCGGCCGACAATCCGGGCGTGGTGAGCGTCGGCGAGATCGTGGCCGGGTCGCTGGAGCTGACCCAGTACGTGGTGCTGGCGCTCGGCCTGTTCGCGATCACCAGCGAGTTCACCACCGGCACGATCCGCACCACGCTGCGGTGCACCCCGTCGCGGGGGCGGGTGCTCGCGGCCAAGGCAGTGGTGGTGGGCACGGTGACGTTCGGCGTCGGGCTGCTGCTCGGCACCGTCGGCGCGGCGACGGCCCGGCCGGTGCTGGGCGAGTGGGGCCGCGCCCCGCTGGGCGCGACGGTGGCCGACGTGGTGGCCGCCGCGGCGTACCTGGCGCTGATCGGCGTGCTGGCGCTCGGCCTGGCGGCGGCGCTGCGGGGCGCGGTACTGGCCCTGACCGTCCTGTTCGCGCTGCTGATGATCGTGCCGCTGTCGTTGCAGGAACCGGACATCACGGTGCTCACCCGGATCGCCGACGCGTTCCCCGGGGTGGCGGGCAACCACTTCCTGGCCGGGGACACCGAGCCGTACCCGGCGGCGGTGGGGCTGCTGGTGCTCGCCGCCTGGGCCGCCGCCGCGCTGGCGCTGGGCCGATGGGCGCTGGCACGGCGCGACGCGTGAACGGGGGCGGGGCTGGTCAGCCGGTGGGCGGGACCAGCCCCGCCTCGTACGCGAGGATCGCCGCCTGCACCCGGTTGCGCACGTCCAGCCGGGTGAAGATGCTGGTCAGGTAGCTCTTCACGGTGCCCTCGACGAGGTGCAGCCGGCGGGCGATCTCGGCGTTGGACAGTCCCGCGCCGACCAGCGCCAGCACGTCGCGTTCCCGGTCGGTGAGCCCGGCCAGCCGGTCCCGCGCGTACGGGCCGCGGGCCAGCCGGCCCCCGCTCAGCTCGATCACCCGGCGCGCGACCCGCGGCGACAGGTACGCCCCGCCGTCGGCCACCGCCCGCACCCCGGCCAGTAGTTCGCGCGGGTCGCCGGACTTGAGCAGGAACCCGGCGGCACCGTGGCCGAGCGCGCGGGCGATCAGGTCGTCGTCGCCGAACGTGGTGAGCATGACCGCCGCCGTCTCCGGCACCAGCCGGCGGATCTGCGCGGCGGCGCTGAGCCCGTCGCAGCGGGGCATCCGGATGTCCAGCAGTGCCACCCGGGGCCGGTGCGCGCGGACCAGTTCCACCGCCGCGAGGCCGTCGCCCGCCTCACCGACCACCTCGATGCCCGGGTCGGCGGCCAGGATCGCCCGGACCCCGGCCCGGACCAGTGCCTCGTCGTCGGCGAGCACCACCCGCAGCGGGCGGTCGTGGTCGTCGCTCATCGTGCGATCTGCTCCTTGCTGACCAGCCGCCCGCCGGCGAAACAGAGCCGCCAGGTCGGCTGGGCGAACGGGAAGTTGCCGTCGGTGTAGAACTCGCAGCCCGGCGCGGCGCCGGTCGCGGGCGGGTCGGCCTGCCGCCCTGGTAGCCCGAGCGCGTCGCGCGGCTCACCCAGCCGCAGCCGTTCGTAGCCGGACCGGTCCAGCACCGCGCCCGCAGTGGCGAGCGGGTAGTAGACGAGCGCCAGCACCAGTGCGAGTCCGGCGGGCGCGCCGATCGCGACGAGCAGGCTTCGCCGCACCCGCCGCCGGGCCTCCCGCAGCCGCCGGGCCGCATCCCCCGGTTCACCCCGCCGGGGTACGCCCGCACCGGCGAGCGGGTCGGCGCCCACGTCCGGTGTGCCGGGGCCGGCCGCCCGGTCCAGCGGGACGCGTGCGGTGACCGCCCAGCCACCGTCGCGGGGACCGGCGTCCAGGGCGCCGCCGGCGAGGCGTACCCGCTCGCGCAGCGCCAGCAGCCCGGAGCCGTGCGACGGCGGCCCGGGCAGCGGACCGGCCGGCGGTGGCGCGTTCACCACCGCGACCGTCACAGTGCCCTCGGCGCGGGCCACATCGACGGTGACCGGGGCACCGGGGGCGTAGCGGGCGGCGTTGGTGAGCGCCTCCCGGACCACCCGGTGCACCGCGTGCGCGGGCAGCGGCGGCAGGTCCGCCTCGTCGCCGCGCAGGTCGACTGTCATCCCGGCGTCGCGCGCGCCGTCGACCACGTCGGCGACCGTCTCCCCCGGCGGCCGCAACGTGCGCTCCTCGCGCAGCACGCCGATCACGTCGTGCAGGCGTTCGGTGGCGGCGGCGACGCTGGCCCGCAGCTCACCGGCCGCCGCCCGGTGCGCCGGGGACAGGTCCGGCGCCAGTTCCAGCGCGCCCGTCCGCAGCGCGATGAGGCTCAGGTCGTGGCCGAGCGAGTCGTGCATGTCCTGGGCGATGCGGGCCCGCTCGCGCAGGCGTACCCGCTCGACCTCGGCCCGGCGCTCGGCCTGCGCGTGGCGCAGCCCGGCGTCGGCGAGCGCGCGGTGCTGCCGCCGCAGCCGGCCCAGCAGCCAGGGGAACACCCCGGCGAACAGCAGCACCGAGGAGAGCAGGAACCAGGTGGACGGCTCGGTGCCGAGCAGCCCGAGGTTGAGCACCGAGCCGGTGACCGCGATGGCGGCGAAGACGGCGGCGGCCGGTGCGGCCCGGTCGCTGCGCTGCCCGGCGAGGTAGCCGAAGACCGGGATGGCGAACACGACGTTGCCGTCGACGAGCGAGCCCGCCACCACCGCGAGCACCGCGACCAGCGGCCACCGGCGCCCGATCCACACCGCCGTGCCGAGCAGCGCCAGCGCGGCGGCCAGCGGCGGCAGCTCGCCGATCTGCGGCGGGGTGAGCCGGCCGTACGCGACGGGCGCCGCGAGCACGGCCCAGAGCAGCAGGTCACCGGCCCGGCGCTGTCGTTCGCGGGGTTCCACGGCGGTCACGCTACCCACGCCCGGCCGGGCCGGGCACCGACGAAAGTCAGGTCTCCTCGGCCCAGGCCCGCCAGTCGTCGAGCACGCCGTAGAGGGCGGGGGTGAGCCAGCCGGGCGCGGACCGGCGGAACACACCGGGGTCCATGCCGCCCGCGCCGGCCGGTACCGCGCCGAGCAGATTCGGCAGCAGCTCGGACAGGTTGAGCCAGTGCACCAGCTCCGGCTCGGTCGGCCAGGCGCCGATCACCACGCCGGCCGGGACGGCCCGCCGCTCCAGCGCCTCCAGCGTCAGCGCGGTGTGGTTGAGCGTGCCGAGCCCGGCCCGCGCCACCACCACCGCCGGTGCGCCGAGCGACACCGCCAGGTCGGCCACCGTCCACGGCTCGCCGGACGGCCGCAAACCCATCGGTACGAGCAGCCCGCCCGCGCCCTCGACGAGCACCAGGTCGTGCTTGTCCGCCTCCTCGCGGATCGCGTCGACCGCGTTGTACAGCTCCAGCGGCGGCAGCTCCGCCACCCGGGCCGCGGCCAGCGGGGCCAGCGGATCGGGGTAGCTGGCGAGCGTCCGGCCGGTGAGCGGGGCGGCCAGCCGGGTCACCGAGTCGACGTCGCCGGGCTCGCCGGTCGCCGTACCGGTCTGGCCGGGCTTGACCACAGCTACCCGCAGGCCGGCCGCCTGCGCGGCGGCGGCGACGGCGGCGGTCACCACCGTCTTGCCGACCTCGGTGTCGGTGCCGGTCACCAGCACCGGCCCGGTCCAGGCGTCGCCGAAGCTCATGGCGCACACTCCACGATCACGTCCAGGGCGCTGTCGAAGCCGGCCCGGTCCACCCCGGCGCTGACGGTGAGCCGCAGCCGGGAGCGGCTGTCCGGGGTGGACGGGGGACGGAAGCAGCCGACCGCCACGCCCCGGTCCCGGCAGGCGGCGGCCCAGGCGGTCGCCTCCTGCGGTCCGGGCGCGGTCACCGAGATCACGGCGCCGTCCGGGGCGGACACGGACAGCCCGGCCGCACCGAGCCGGCGCACCGCCGCGGCGACCCGGTCGGCCAGCTCGGCGCGCAGCGCGTCGCCGTCGCGGGCCAGGCGTACCGCGGCGCGGACCCCGGCCACCACGGCGGGCGGCGGCGCGGTGTCGAAGATGAACGTGCGGCCGGTCTCCACCAGGTGGCGGACGAACTCGGCCGGCCCGGCGACCACGCCGCCGGCCCCGCCGAGCGCCTTGGAGAGCGTCGCGGTGACCACCACGTCGGGCGCGCCGGCGAGCCCGGCGGCGGCGACCCCGCCGGCTCCGGCCGGCCCGGTGACGCCGAGCGCGTGCGCGTCGTCGACGAGCAGCAGCGCGCCGTGGCGGCGGGCCACCGCGTGCAGCTCCGCGAGCGGGGCCAGGTCACCGTCGACGGAGAAGACCGACTCGGTCACCACCACCGCCGGGCGGCCGGGCGCGGCGGCGAGCGCCGCGGCCACCGCCGCCACGTCGGCGTGCGGCGTCACGAGCGTCTCGGCGCCGGAGATCCGGCAGCCGTCGATCAGCGAGGCGTGGTTGTGGGCGTCGGAGACGAGCAGCGTACGCGGCTGGGCCAGTCCCCGGACGGCGGCGAGGTTGGCCAGGTAGCCGGAGGAGAAGACGAGCGCCCGGTCGACGCCGAGCCAGTCGGCCAGGTCGTCCTCGAGCGCGTGGTGGGCGTCGGTGGACCCACGCACCAGGCGCGACCCGGTGGCACCCAGCCCGTACGCGGACAGGGCCTGCGCTGCGGCGGCGGTGACCTCGGGGTGGGTGGCCAGGCCGAGGTAGTCGTTGCCGGCCAGGTCGACAACGGCGTCGTCCGCGGCGCGGGGGCGCAGCGTGCGGGTCAGTCCCGCCCGGGCCCGCAGCTCGGCGCGGCGGTCCAGGGCCGCCAGCCAGTCCGCCACCGTGCCGTCCCCTCCCGCCGACTCCCGCCCCCCGCCGGGCGCTTCCGCGGGGCGAAGTTACCACCCGCGCCGAGGGCCCCGGCGTGGCGCGGTCCCGGCTCGCCGGGGGGCCGGCGGCGGTGGTTTCCCGCGCTCACGGTGGCCTGTTAGGTTACGAGCCATGCCAGAGATCCTCGACCAGGCCCGGGAGCGGGTGCTGGGCAACGGCGTCGGCCTCGACGAGGCCGGTGTCCTCGCGGTGCTGAACCTTCCCGACGAGCACCTGCCCGCCGCGCTTCAGCTCGCCCACGAGGTCCGGATGCGCTGGTGCGGTCCGGAGGTCGAGGTCGAGGGCATCGTCTCGCTGAAGACCGGCGGCTGCCCGGAGGACTGCCACTTCTGTTCGCAGTCCGGCCTGTTCACCTCGCCGGTGCGCTCGGTCTGGCTGGACATCCCGGCGCTGGTCGAGGCCGCGAAGCAGACCGCCGCGACCGGGGCGACCGAGTTCTGCATCGTGGCCGCGGTGCGTGGCCCGGACGCCCGGCTGATGAAGCAGATGCGCGAGGGCGTCGCCGCCATCCGCGCCGAAGTCGACATCCAGGTCGCCGCCTCGCTCGGCATGCTCACCAAGGAGCAGGTCGACGAACTGGTCGAGATGGGCGTGCACCGCTACAACCACAACCTGGAGACGTGCCGCTCCTACTTCCCGAACGTGGTCACCACGCACTCGTGGGAGGAGCGCTGGGAGACGCTGCGGATGGTCCGCGAGTCCGGCATGGAGGTCTGCTGCGGCGGCATCCTCGGCCTCGGCGAGACGGTCGAGCAGCGCGCCGAGTTCGCCGCGCAGCTCGCCGAGCTGGACCCGCACGAGGTCCCGCTGAACTTCCTCAACCCGCGCCCCGGCACGCCGCTGGGTGACCGCCCGGTGGTGGAGGGCAAGGACGCGCTGCGCGCCATCGCCGCGTTCCGGCTGGCCATGCCGCGCACCATCCTGCGGTACGCGGGCGGCCGCGAGCTGACCCTCGGTGACCTGGGCACCCGGGACGGCCTGCTGGGCGGCATCAACGCGGTGATCGTCGGCAACTACCTGACCACGCTGGGTCGCCCGGCCAACGCCGACCTGAAGCTGCTGGAAGACCTGAAGATGCCGGTGAAGGCGCTCTCGGCGACCCTGTGAGGCAGCGGTGACCGAATCCTCCCCCGCCACGGCCGCCCCCGCCGCGCTCTGGTGCGACAGGTGCGGCGAGTCGGTGACGGCCGGGCCGCACCCGGCGTGCGAGGCGGCGCGGGCGTGGGAGCCGCCGCGCTGGTGCGCGTCCTGCCGCCGGCGGATGAAGGTGCAGGTCGTACCGGCCGGCTGGTCGGCGGTCTGCGTCGAGCACGGCGAGCGGCGGGGCTGAGGCGTGCTGCGGGGGCGGGCGGTGACGTTGCGGCCGGTGACCGACGCCGACGTGCCCGCCCTGGCCGCGATCCGGGCCACCCCCGAGGTGCGCCGCTGGTGGCGCGGCGGTGACGACCTGGCCGAGTCGGTCCGGGCCGACCTGGCCGACGACGCGTTGACGACCTACGCCGTCGAGCACGACGGCAGGCTGGTCGGCGCGATCCAGTGGTACGCCGAGACCGACCCCGACTACCGCCACGCCAGCCTGGACGTCTTCCTCGACCCGGCGGTACGCGGCTCGGGGCTGGGCGGCGACGCGATCCGCACCCTGGTCCGGCACCTGATCGACGAGTACGGCCACCACCGGTTCACCATCGACCCGGCGGCGGCGAACACGGCGGCGATCCGGGCGTACGCGAAGGTGGGGTTCCGCCCGGTGGGCATCATGCGGCGCTACGAGCGCGGGGCGGACGGGCGCTGGCACGACGCGCTGCTGATGGACCTGCTCGCCGAGGACCTGGCCGGCTGAACGAACGGCGTGCCCGGCACCACGCGGGTGCCGGGCACGCCTTCCGGTAACTGTGTGACGGTCAGCGCTGGAGGGTCAGCACACCCGGCCGCCACGGCAGCAGGTTGTAGTCGCCGCCCGCACCGGGGTTCTTGCCCTGGTACAGGAACTGCAGGTTGCAGGGGTCGATGGTCTTGGTCTGGTCGGGGTTGGTGCGGACCAGGTCACCGTGGCTGATGTCGTTGGTCCACGTGGCGCCGCTGTTGGCCTTGCCGGCGAACGGGTTGCTCTCCGTGGCGGCCTGCGGGGTCCACGAGCCGTTCAGGCTGTTGGACGTGAACGACCGGAAGTAGCGTCCCTGGCTCCCGATCGCCTCGACGATCATGAGGTACTGGTTCTGGCCCGCCACCTTGTAGACCTCGACGCCCTCGAACAGGTTGTTCGTCGAGTCGGTCATGATCGTCGTGTAGCTCGAGCCGAAGCTGCCCGGGAAGTTCCCGAGCGGCATGCTCGACCGGTAGATCTTGCCGTTGTCCCCGGCGAAGAACAGGTACATGTTCTGGTCGTCACCGATCAGGGTCTGGTCGATGACGCCGTACGGGGCGTCCGGCAGGGTGGCGGTGGACAGCGTCTGCGCCGAGGACCACCCGTTGGCGTTCGTCGGGTCGCTCGACGTCTTGTAGCTGAACGAGGTCGGTCCCCACTGGTACGCCAGCACCCAGATGTTCTTCGGCGCGAAGTACAGCAAGGTGGGGGCCACGGTGCCCTGGCTCATTCCGTTCTGGCCGGCCGAGGCCATGTCGGACCAGTTCGTGAACGGGGTGAAGTTCATCGAGCTGTACTGGCCGCTGCTGTTGACGTACGACCCGTAGACCAGGTGCTTGCCGTTGTAGACCACGTTGGTGAAGTCCTTGAGCGAGACCCAGCCGTTCTGCGGGTTGGCCAGCGCGCCGGTCGACGACCACCGGTAGGTCGACGGGAGCGAGCAGCCGCCCGGCGGGGGCGTCGTGGTCGGCGGCGGCGTGGTCGGGGGCGTGGTGCCGCCACCGAAGTCGGTCCGCCACTGCTGGTTGGTCTGCCCGTGGCAGTCGTACAGCTGGATCTGCTGGCCGTTGCCGGTACCCCAGACGTCCAGGCAGCGACCGGACTGCACGCCACTGATGGTGCCGTTGGAGTTGATGTTCCACTGCTGGTTCGACTGGCCGTTGCAGTCCCAGATGATGATTCCGGTGCCGTTGCCGGTGGCCGCGCCGTTCGCGTCGAGGCACTTGGTGCCGTAGACCGTCAGCTGCTTGCTGGAGGTGTACGTCCACCGCTGGTTCGACTGGTTGTTGCAGTCGTAGAGCTGGACCCGCGTGCCGTTGCTCTGCGAGGAGTTCGGCACGTCGATGCACCGGCCCGACTGCACGCCGACGATCTGGCCGGCGCCACCGCTGGGCGGCGGTCCCGTGGTCGGGGTCGTGGTCGGCCCGGAGGTCGGGGCGGCCGCGTTGAGCGCGTTGAGGACCGAGTTGTACGCGGCCTTCTTGTTGCCGCCGCCGTCGAACAGCAGCGGGCTCTCGCCTGAGCGCCACGAGTCGCTGTCACGCACGCCCCAGACGGTGATGCCGATGCAGCGCGGCACGTTGATGCACGCCTGCGTCAGACCCGCGTACTGACTGGTGGACGAGTTGGTGACGTCGACCTCGGTCAGCGCCACGTCCACACCCAGCGCGGCGAAGTTCTGCAGCGTGGTCTGGAAGTTGCTCGGCAGCGAACTGCCGCCGGTGAAGTGGGTCTGCAGACCCACGCAGTCGATCGGCACACCACGGGACTTGAAGTCCCGAATCATGTTGTAGACACCCTGCGTCTTGCCGTACGACCAGTTCTCGATGTTGTAGTCGTTGTAGCAGAGCTTCGTCGACGGGTCGGCCGCCCGCGCGGTACGGAACGCCACCTCGATCCAGTCGTTACCGGTGCCCTGCAGGTTCGAGCTACGGCGGCTACCGTCCTCATTGAACGCCTCGTTCACCACGTCCCACGCCGCCAGCTTGCCCCGGTAGTGGGCCATCACCCCGTTGATGTGGTCGATCATCGCCTGCCGCAGGTTGCTGCCGTTCAGGCTCTGCATCCAACCCGGCTGCTGCGCGTGCCAGGCCAGCGTGTGGCCACGGACCTTCAGCCCACGCTGGGTCGCCCAGTTGTAGATCTGGTCACCGGAGGAGAAGTTGAACTGGCCCCGCTGGGGCTGCGTCGCGTCCGGCTTCATCTCGTTCTCAGCCGTGATCATGTTGAACTCACGCGCCGCGATCGTGCTGTACGTCGAGTCGCCGAGCCGGCCCGCAGCGATGGCGGTGCCGAAGTAGCGGCCCGACTGCGCGGCGGCGGCGCCCAGCGTGGACGCGGCGGCGTTCGCCGACGGCATCATGACCGCGACGGCGGCCACCGTCACGGCGCTGACCGCGCCGGCGAGCAGCGCCCGGACGGCCGGTGATCGCCGCCGCCGGCTCCCGCCGCGATGAATGGATGGGCTCATTGCCATCTTGGCCTCCTTACTGGCCAACACCCAGGCCGTCGGGGCGAAGACGACTGGACGTCTCGGTTGGGTATCTAGCTCCGTCGATGCTTTCATCGCGCATCGACGAGGACAATGGTGTTTCGGAAACGTTTCGGAAAGGTTCTCGCCTCGCGAGGCGTGGCGTGGCCGGTCGCCCGGTGCGGCACCGGCCACGCCACGCCGCCTCGACGGTCAGGACACGGTGCAGGCGGAGCCGTTCAGCGTGAACGCGGCGGGCTTCGGGTTGGCGCCGGTGTGGGTGCCGTTGAAGCCGAAGCTGGTCGACGCCCCCGGCGCCAGCGTCCCGTTGTAGGACAGGTTCGACGCGGTCACCGCCGTACCGGTCTGGGTCACGTTCGCCGACCAGGCCTGCCCGACCTTCTGCCCGGCGTTGCCGAACGTGAACGCCAGCGTCCAGCCGTTGATCGCCGTGGTGCCGGTGTTGGCGATCGTGACGTTCGCGGTGAACCCGGTGTCCCAGGTGTTTGCCGTCCAGGTCACCGCGCAGGCACCGACGGCGGGCGGGGCTGTGGTGGTCACCGTGACGCCGGGCGACGCGGGCGAGACGTTGCCGGCCGCGTCCACCGCCACCACCGTGAACGTGTACGTGGTGGAGGCGGTCAGCCCGGTCACCGCCAGCGTGGTGCCGGTGGTGGAGCCGACCAGGACGCTCCCGCCGCGGTAGACGCGGTAGCCGGTGACGCCGACCGCGTCGGTGGACGGGCCCCAGGTCAGCGTCAGGCCGGTCGGGCCGACCGCGGAGGCGGTGGGCGTACCGGGTGCGGTCGGCGGGGTGGTGTCCGGTGCCGGGCCGGCCGGCGTGGTGACGCTGACCGCGGCCGACGACGCGGACCGGTTGCCGGCGCCGTCGAGGGCCCGCACGGTGAACTGGTACGTCCGCTCCGGCGCCAGCCCGGTCACGGCCAGGGTTGCCCCGGTCGAGGCGGTGACGACCGGGTCGGTGCCGGCCGAGGTACGGGTCACCTCGTACCCGGCCAGGCCGCTGCCGCCGGTGTCGGTGGACGCGGCCCAGGTCAGCGTGAGCCCGCTGGACGTGACGGCGGACGCGACGGGCGTGCCGGGCACCGACGGCGCGGTGGTGTCCGGCGTGGCCGGTCCGGGCTCCTCGCCCCAGACGCGGACGCCGCCGGAGTAGAGCGGCACCTTGGGGTTCGGCCCGGCGGTGGCCTGGTAGGACGGGTCGTTCGTCGGGTCCCAGGTGCCGCCCTCCGGCACCCCGATCTTGAACTGGACCTCCATCCGGTGCTGCGACTGCCCGGCGGGCGCGATGGTGTAGCCGGTGCAGTCGACCTCGACGTACCAGATGTCGCCGGAGAACTGCTTCGCCGCCGACGGGGACGGGCAGCCCTGGGTGTAGCCGGGTGTGACTGTCACCGGTCCGGTGCCGTCGGGCCGGAAGAAGTACCGGAACTTACCGGTGGTCAGCGCCCGGGCCGGGAACGCCGACTTGTTGTAGATGATCGCCTTGAGCCCGGTGGCGCGCGGCTCGGCCTGCATGACTGTGGTCTCCACAGTCAGCTCGTCCAGGTCGGGCGTCTCGGCGGACGGGAAACCGGCGCGCGGGCTGCCGCCGTACTCGTTGGCGAGCCGGGCCAGCGCGGAGGTGAAGCCGGCGTTGTAGTCGGTGGCGACCTCGTTCATCACGTAGTCCGACCGGCTGTCGGTGTACGCGTCGTTCGCCGCCGACGGGCCGCCGACCAGCGCGCCGTAGAGCACGTGCCGGGTCTCGGTCGGTACGGTCTGGCTGTCCCACCAGGAGCCGTGCGCGGTGCGGTGGTGCGGGTTTCGCGGCGAGTTGGCGCCGAAGCCGATCTGGTAGCTGGAGTTGCGCGGGTTGTCGCCGAGCGCGTAGTTGATCTGCCGGACGGCGAAGTCGTGGTAGCGCGCCTTGCGCGTGGTGTCGGTGGTCTTGTCGCTGTAGACGAGCGCGGCGAACGCGGTGTTGGAGGCGTACCGCAGCGCGCCCCACGAGTCGAGCACCGCCATCCCGCCCGGCGAGTACGGCACCCGCTGCCCGTTGACGCCCACGGTCCAGTAGTCCAGCCATCGGTTGGCGTCGTCGGCGTACTTCTGCTTGCCGGTCAGGTTCGCCAGCAGCACGTACGCGCCGAACTGCTTGTTGTCCCAGGCGATGGTCCACTTGTAGGAGCGGGTGGTGGACTGCGGCTCGGTGCCGAGCTTGTCGTACTCGCTCTCGGCCTTGGCCAGGTAGGTGGCGTCGCCGGTGGCCCGGTACAGCCAGATCGCGCCCCAGACCAGTTCGTCCTGGTAGCCGCTCCACGACTTGTAGAAGCTCGTCGCGTCGGTGATGCACTCGTGGTAGCTCTTCCGCACGGTGTCGGCGAACGTGTAGAGCTGCTTGGCGTGGCCGAGCAGCTTGTCCGCGTAGGCCGCGTCGGTGGGCCGGAACACCATCGACGAGGCGGCCATCGCGGCCGCCGTCTCCCCCGCCAGGTCCGCGCCGCCGCAGCTCGCGTCGATCTTGTACGCGGGCCGCACCATCGGCATCACCTCGGCCGGACCCCACCACTTGTGGTCGTCGTCGCCCTTGCCGACCTGTCCGTAGAGGACGTTCGGAGCGGGGTGCGCCTTGACGAAGTAGTCGTTGACGAAGCGCAGATTGTTCAGCAGGTGGGTGAGCTGGCCGGAGGCCACGTACCCGTCGCGGTACTCGACCGCGCCCCAGGCCAGCATGGTGGCGCTGAACGCCATCGGGAAGCCGAACTTCACGTGGTCGCCGGCGTCGTACCAGCCGCCGGTGAGGTCGATGCCGACGTCGGCGCCGTCGGTGAGCGCGGAGTCGCCGCGCCAGGAGACCCGGTTCCAGGAGGGTTTGCGGCCCGACTGCTGCGCCTCGTAGAAGAACAGTGACTTCTGCAGCGCCTCGGCGTAGTTGAACGTGGCCGCGGCCTGCGGGGCGGCGGACGCGGGCGGCGGGGCGGCGACGGCCGTGGCCACGCCGACGGCCAGCGCGGCGCCGACGGCGAGCAACCGGCGCAGCCGGGACCGGCCTCCGGGCGGCGGAATCGGACGGGGCATGGCGAGCTCCTGTGGCTGGCGCCGGGCGGCAGCCGGAGCGGGGACGGTCTCGCAGGGCTCCGGCTGCCGCGCGTGGCGGTGGTGGTGGGGTGTCCGTGAGAGGTTCGGGAGCGCTCCCACATGGACAATCGACAATGTAATGCGCCGTTCATCACAGGGGAAGAGCGCGCTGATCCGAGGCGCCGGGCGTACTCGCGGGTAACCATCGGGAGCTGGATCACACCATCGATTAACCTCGATATCGAGCGCGTTCGGTCCCAGCTCAGCGGCATCGCCACGGTGGCGAATGCGCCCGCGAGGGCGTCGCCGGCGGCGCGGCCGTCCTGGCATACGAGCGTACGGTTGCCCGGCCGCTTCGGCCCGCGGGACAGTACGCCTCACCTGCGGTGCCATCGACGCCGCCGCTCCCCGGACGACACTGAGGAGATCGCGATGGCTCTACGACTCGCCGAGGGCACCTCCTGGTCCGACACCCTCGCCCGGGCGGTGGCCGCCACGCCCGAGGCGTTCGGCACCGGCCCCGACGGCACCACGACGCTGCACAACCTCGTCCAGGGCGACTGGCGGGCGCTCGGCACGCCCACCGCCGTACGCACCCCTGTCGACAACACCGTTCTGGTGAACCTCGCCCGGCTCGACGCCGACACGGCCCGCGCCGCCGTCGCCCACGCCGCCGACGCGCACCGGGAGTGGGCGCGGACCCCGCTGGCCGAGCGCGTCGCCCGGGTCACCGACGCCCTCGACGCGCTCACCGCACACCGCGACCTGCTCGCCCTGCTGCTGGTCTGGGAGATCGGCAAGCCGTGGCGGCTGGCCTGCGCCGACGTGGACCGCGCGCTGGACGGCGTGCGCTGGTACGTGCAGGAGATCGAGCGGATGCTCGCCGACGGGCGGGAGCCACTGCCCGGCCCGGTCAGCAACATCGCCTCCTGGAACTACCCGATGAGCGTGCTGGTGCACGCCGAGCTGGTGCAGTTGCTCGCCGGCAACGCGGTCATCGCCAAGACGCCGTCGCAGGGCGGCGCGGTCTGCCTCACCGTCGCGCACGCGCTGATGCGCCGCGCCGGGCTGCCCGCCACGCTGCTGTCCGGCAGCGGCGAGGAACTGTCCGAGGTACTCGTCCGCGCGCCGGAGATCGGCGCGGTGGCGTTCGTCGGCGGACGCTCCAACGGCGGCAAGGTCGCCGCCGCGCTGCTCGACTGCGACAAGCGGCACTTCATCGAGCAGGAGGGCCTGAACGCCTGGGGCATCTGGAACTTCTCCCAGTGGGACTCGCTCGCCGCCCACCTGCGCAAGGGCTTCGAGTACGGCAAGCAGCGCTGCACCGCGTACCCCCGGTTCGTGGTCCAGCGCGACCTGGTCGACGAGTTCCTCGACATGTACCTGCCGGTTGTCCGCTCGATCCGGTTCGGGCACCCGCTCGCCGTCGGCGACGACTGGTCGGCCGGCGACCCGCTGCCCGAGCTGGCCTTCGGGCCGCTGATCAGCGCCGCCAAGGCCGACGAGCTGCGGCGCAAGGTCGACGAGGCGGTACGCGGCGGTGCCGTGCCGCTGCATCGAGGCAAGCTGGACGGCGCGCCGTTCCTGGACGGGCAGGACACGTCCGCGTACGTCGCACCGGCCGTGCTGCTGGCCCCGCCCGGCCGGTCCCGCCTCATGCACGCCGAGCCGTTCGGCCCGGTCGACACCATCGTCGTGGTGGACACCACCGACGAGCTGCTGGCTCAGATGAACGCCTCGAACGGCGCGCTCGTCGCGTCGCTCGCCTGCGACGACGAGGAACTCGCCGGCAAGCTGGCGGTGGACCTGCAGGCGTTCAAGGTGGGCATCAACAAGCCGCGCTCCCGGGGCGACCGGGACGAGCCGTTCGGCGGCCGGGGCGCGTCCTGGAAGGGCGCGTTCGTCGGCGGCGACCTGCTCGTGCAGGCGGTCACTGTGGGCGGTGACGGCCGGCTCTACGGCAACTTCCCCGACTACAGCAGCTACCCGGCCACCTGATCGCACACAGACGGGCGGGGCCCCCGCATCGGGAGCCCCGCCGTGTCACCGTCCCCCGTATCGGAGGTCGGCCCCTGTGGCGCGTGACCGCGCCGGTTTCGGCCGTCCGGGCCGTACCCCTCGGGTGTGCCGCGCCGTTGCGGCGCACCTCCGGGATCCGGCCGGCGGCCGTCAGCTCAACTCGACCGCTGCGCCGGCACCGTCACCTCGGCCCGCGCGGCGGGCTCGACTCGCGGCCGTGGGGCCAGCGGCAGCGTCGCGGTCAGCACGCTGCCGTCGCGTTCCATCGCCACCGGCCGGTCCAGCCGGCGCAGCGTCCGCAGCATCGGCGTGTTCTCGGACTGCACGTGCAGCAGCACGGCGGCGTAGCCGGCCCGGTCGGCGTGGCCGACCAGGCGGCGCAGCAACGCCGAGCCGAGGCCCCGCCGCTGCCAGTCGTCGCGGACCAGCAGCGCCGCCTCGGCCTCGTCGCCCTCGCCGAGCAGGTTCGCCATCGCCACGACCGGCTCCGCCGCCCCGCCGGAGCCCGCCGTGGCGAGCAGTGTCACGCCCCGCGCCGGTTCCAGCAGCCGGCGCAGCCGGGCCGGCGACGGGTCCGCCGCACCGCTCAGGTAGCGCCGCTGCCGGCTGCGCGCCGAGCAGGCGGCGTGCAGGTCGCGTACGCCGGGGACGTCCTCGGCGGTCGCGGCCCGCACCGACACCTCACCGCCGTCCGGCAGCACCAGCGTGATCCGGTCGGCGTCCCGCCGGGCGAGCGTCGCGGCCAACTCGACCAGGGCCTGCGCGCGGGCGTACTCGGCCGGGGTGAAGCTCGGCTCCCGGCGGTGCAGCTCGTGCGCGCCGCCGGCCGGGTCGGCGAGCACCATCGTGGTGCCGCCCACCCCGCCCGGCGCGGCGGCGGGCGTCGGACGCCAGGTCACCGTGTCGGCGCCGAGCAGGGTCCGCAGCACCTCGCCGGTCGCCTCCGGGTCACGCACCAGCCGCCCGGCGAGCCCGAGCAGCCGGGTCGGCTCGTCGGCCAGCCCGCGCGCCCCGCTGCGCGCGATCCAGCAGTCCCGGCCCCGGCCCCGCTCCACGGCGGCCCGCAGCTCCGCCTCGGTCACCTGCTCGGGCGCGTCGACCAGGAAGTCGTCGACAGCGCCGGCCTCGGTGGTGTGCACCTGCACGCTGAGGATGTTGACCCCGCGCAATGCGAGGCTCGCCGTGAGCACCGACAGGTAGCCCGGCCGGTCGTCCACGGTGGCTCGGATCCGCCACAGCGCCATGGTTGTCTCCCTTCCTCGGCACCGACCATGCCGTGCGCCTGTTGCGGGCCCGTTGCCCCGGGGTGACGCGGGCCGTCCGGTCAGGTGACGGTGGTCACGGGCGGCGTGCCGACCAGGTCCAGCCGGTCGCCGAGGATCACCGCGCTGGCGCGGACGAGCTGGGCGAGCCGGTCCACCTCGGTGGAGTGGAACCCAGCGGCGGCGAGCGGCTCGCTGTGGTCCCGGGCGACCACGAGCACCAGCCCGGCCCGGCCGAACGGCGCCACCGCGTAGTGGTGCCCGTCCGGGCTGGTCATGGCGCGCGCCCGCAGCGGGGTCACCTCCGGCAGCCGCGGCGGCACCGGCGCCCGCCAGCTCGCATGTCCGATGGCGGCGACGCCGGCCTCGCCGCTGCGCGAGGCCCAGTCCAGGGGTACGACGGCGACCACCGCCCAGTCCGCGGCGAGCAGCCCCGGCACCGCGTCGACGAGCGTCGCCACCCCGTCGACCGGGTTCGCCGCCACCTGGGCGAGCAGTTCGGCGTCCTGCCCGGTGGTGGTGGGCGCGCCGATCGCCCGCCACACCCCGTCCACCCGGACGCCGGGGATCGCTGCGAGCCCGGCGAGCATCCGCTCCACCCGCGCCGCACCCGGCCAGACCACCGTGAAGTCGTCCACCGCCCGGCCGCCGAGCCGTTCCAGCACCACCACCTGCACGATGTCCGCGCCGGATACGCCGAGTGTCCGGGCCACCTGGCCGAGCGTGCCCGGACGGTCCGGCAGGGTCACCCGAACTCTCAGCAGCATGTCTGATCCCCTCCGCTCGGCGGGCCGGCCGAGCGGCCGGCAGGCTGGGGCCCAGCCTGCCGGTTGACCATTTCGCCCCTGTTGCAAGGGCATGTCCCGCCGGGAAAACCCGACCTTGACAACAAAGCTGAGCTGCCATCAACTAATCGGATGACCGATCCGGCCGCCGATGTCGCCGCGCCCTCGACCGGTCCGGCCCCCCGCGGGCTCGACCTCGACCGGCTCGCCGCCCACCTGGCCGTCCACCGGCCGGACCTGAGCGGGCCGCTGTCGGCGCGGCTGATCGCCGGCGGCAAGTCCAACCTCACCTACCTGCTGCACGCCGGTGACCGCGAGGTGGTGCTGCGCCGGCCGCCCCTCGGGCACGTGCTGGCCACCGCGCACGACATGGCCCGCGAGCACCGGGTGATCTCGGCGCTCGCGCCGACCGGCGTACCGGTGCCGGAGGCGCTGCTGCTCTGCGCCGACGAGAGCGTCATCGGCGCGCCGTTCTACCTGATGGCGAAGGTCGACGGCGAGGTCTACCGACGGCGGGAGCAGACCGACGCGCTCACCGCCGCCCAGCGGCGCGACCTCGCCGTGGCGATGATGGACACGCTCGCCACGCTGCACCGGGTCGAGCCGGCCGAGGTGGGGCTGGCCGACTTCGGCCGCCCGGAGGGCTACCTGGCCCGGCAGGTACGCCGTTGGGCCGGCCAGCTCGACCGGTCCCGCAGCCGGCCGCTGCCCGGCATCGACGAGCTGCGCGACGCGCTGGCCGCCAGCGTGCCCGAGGGCGCGAACGCGGGCCGGATCGTGCACGGCGACTACCGGCTCGACAACCTGCTCGCCACCGTCGACCCGGTGGCGGTGCGGGCGGTGCTCGACTGGGAGATGGCCACGCTCGGCGATCCGCTGGCCGACCTCGGGCTGCTGCTGACGTACTGGGACGTGCTCGGCGACAGCGACCACGGCGAGGGCAACCCGGTCGCCGACGGCATCGGGCCGCGGGCCGGCTTCCCCACCGGCGCCGAACTGATCGAGCGGTACGCCGGGCGCAGCGACGTCGACGTCGGCCCGCTGCACTGGCACGTGGCGCTCGGCTGTTTCAAGCTCGCGGTGATCTGCGAGGGCATCCACTACCGGCACACGCTCGGGCAGACGCTGGGCGAGGGCTTCGACCGGATCGGCGACATGGTGGCGCCGCTCGTGGCACACGGGCTGCACGCGGTGAGGGAGAGCTAGATGGAGTTCGCGTACGACGACCGGACGGTCGAGCTGCGGCAGCGGCTGGAGGCGTTCCTCACCGAGTGCGTGTACCCGGCCGAGCCGGTGCACCACGAGCAGGTGGCCGCCGCCGGCGACCCGTGGGCCCGCCCGCCGGTGATGGAGGAGCTGAAGGCGCAGGCGCGGGAGCGCGGGCTGTGGAACCTGTTCCTGCCCGACGCCCGCTACGGCGCCGGGCTGACGAACCTCCAGTACGCGCCGCTGGCCGAACTGACCGGCCGCAGCCCGCACCTGGCCCCGGAGGCGCTCAACTGCGCCGCGCCGGACACCGGCAACATGGAACTGCTGGCCGAGTTCGGCTCGGAGGAGCAGCGCAAGCAGTGGCTCATGCCGCTGCTCGCCGGTGAGATCCGGTCCGCGTTCTGCATGACCGAGCCGGAGGTGGCGTCCTCGGACGCGACGAACATCGCCACCCGGATCGTCCGCGACGGCGACCACTACGTCATCAACGGCCGCAAGTGGTGGTCGTCCGGGGCGATGGACCCGCGCTGCGAGATCTTCATCGTGATGGGCAAGACCGACCCGGACGCCGACCGGCACCGCCAGCAGAGCATGATCCTGGTCCCCCGGGACACCCCCGGCGTGACGGTACGCCGCGGCATGCGGGTCTTCGGCTACAGCGACGCCCCGCACGGTGGGCACGCCGAGATCGACTTTTCCGACGTCCGGGTGCCGGTGGACAACCTCGTCGGCGAGGAGGGCACCGGGTTCGCCATCGCCCAGGCCCGGCTCGGCCCCGGCCGGATCCACCACTGCATGCGCCTGGTCGGCATGGCCGAGCGGGCCCTGGAGCTGCTCTGCCGGCGCGTGCTCGACCGGGTCGCGTTCGGCCGCCCGCTCGCCGAGCAGGGCGTGGTCCGTGAGTGGATCGCCGAGTCGCGCGTCCGGATCGAGCAGGCCCGCCTGCTCGTGCTCAAGACCGCGTGGCTGATGGACACCGTCGGCAACAAGGGCGCGCACACCGAGATCCAGGCCATCAAGATCGCTACCCCGCTGATGGCTGAATGGGTGATCGACAAGGCCATCCAGGCGTACGGCGGAGCCGGGGTCAGCCAGGACACCCCGCTGGCCGAGCTGTGGGCGGCGGCCCGCACGCTCCGCCTGGCCGACGGCCCCGACGAGGTCCACCGCGCCTCGCTGGCCCGCCGCGAGCTGCGCCGCTGGTCCTGACCGGCTCCCCCGCCGGGGTTGGTCAGGCGGAGGCCCGGTGGATCAGCTCGGTGTCCAGCAGCACGTGCGGGGAGGGGACCTCCTCGCCCCGGATGCGGGAGACCAGCAGCCGGGCCATCTGCCGGCCCATCTCCTCCACCGGCTGGAACACGGTGGTCAGCGGCGGCTCGGCCTGACGCGCGATCGGGGCGTCGTCGAAGCCGATCACCGCCACGTCCTCGGGCACCCGGCGGCCGGCCTCGCGCAACGCGCGCAACGCGCCGAACGCCATCAGGTCGGAGGCGACGAACACCGCGTCCAGTTCCGGGCAGACGTCGAGCAGCCGGCGCATGGCCGCGGTGCCGCTGCCCTCGCTGAAGTCCCCGTACGCGATCAGGCCCGGATCGACCCGGCTGCCGGACGCACGCACGGCCTCCTGGTAGCCGGAGAGCCGGGCCAGGCCGGCGCCCATGTCCTGCGGGCCGGCGATGGTCGCGACCCGCCGTCGGCCCTGACGGAACAGGTGCTCGACCGCCTGCCGCGCGCCGCCGACGTTGTCCATGTCGACGAACCACGCCGGCTGCGCGTTCGGGTGCAGCATCCGCGCCGGACGGCCGCCGAGCACTGTCGGCAGGCCGCGCTCCTCCAGCAGCGTGGGCAGCGGATCGGCGTCGTGCAGCGACAGCAGGAGTACGCCGTCCACGTGCTGGTTGGTCAGGTGGTGCTCGACCCGTTCCCGCTCGATCGGCGACTGCACCATGGCCAGCCAGAGCTGCATCGGCGTCTCCACCAGCCCGGAGCTGACGCCCCGGACGATGGCCGCGAAGAACGGCTCGGTGAAGACCCGCTCCCCCGACTCGGACACGACCAGTGCGACCGAGTCGGTCCGCTGGGTGACCAGCGCACGGGCGGCACGGTTCGGCACGTACCCCAGCTCGGCGATGGCCTGCTGGACGGCGGCCCGGGCCTCCGGGCTGACCTGCGGCGAGCCGTTGACCACGCGGGAGACCGTGCCGCGCCCGACGCCGGCGCGGGCCGCGACCGCGTCGAGGGTCGGGCGCCCGAGCGAGCGGGTGCGCTGCGTTGTCATCGTTGTGCTCCTCCGACGGTCGGGCGGACCCGGCACCGATTGAGGCGTCGGCGCCGGGCCGCCCGTTACTGGCTGGCCCAGCTTATTGTGCGGGCAGTCCGTTGCGTCGGATCACGTCGGCGTACCACCTGGCGCTGGACTTCGCGATCCGGGCCTGGCTGTCGTAGTCGACATAGACCATGCCGAACCGCTTCGTGTAGCCCCAGGCCCACTCGAAGTTGTCCAGGAGCGACCAGGCGAAGTAGCCCTTGAGCGGCACACCGGCCTCGATCGCGGCGTGCGCCGCGCGCAGGTGGGCGGAGAAGTAGGCCAGCCGATCCGGGTCGTCCACCCGGCCGTCGACCAGCTCGTCGACGAACGCCGAGCCGTTCTCGGTGACGTAGAGCGGCAGGTCGGTGTACTCCCGGTGGACCCGCTCCAGCGTCTCCACCAGGCCCGGCGCGTCGATCTCCCAGTCCATGTCGGTCACCGGGACACCCCGGGTGACGAACCGGACGTCCTCGCTGCCCGGCCAGCAGGACGGCGCCCGCCAGTAGGGCTCCGGCTCCGCGCCCTCGACCGGCGCGGCCACCACGTGCCGGCTGTAGTAGTTGATCCCGACCATGTCCAGCGGCGTGGAGATGGTCGCCAGGTCACCGTCGCGCACGTGCCCCATGTCGGTGACCTGACGCAGGTCCGCGACGAGGTCGGCCGGGTACGACCCGCGCAGCACCGGGTCCAGGAAGAACCGGTTCGCCAGCGCGTCGATCCGCCGGGCCGCGTCGGCGTCCGCCGCCGACCCGCTCGCCGGAGTCACCGGGTACAGGTTGACGGTGATGCCGAGCTGCGCGTCCGGGCGGATCGCGCGTACCGCCTGCACGGCCAGGCCGTGACCGAGCATCAGGTGGTGCCCGGCCCGGACCGCGTCCGCACCGTCGGAGCGGCCCGGCGCGTGCACGCCGGAGCCGTAACCGAGGAACGCCGAGCACCACGGCTCGTTCAGCGTGGTGAAGTACTTCACCCGGTCACCGAGCGCCTCGGCGACCAGGTGGGCGTACTCGGCGAAGCGGGCTGCGGTGTCCCGGGCCGGCCAGCCGCCCGCGTCCTCCAGCGGCTGCGGCATGTCCCAGTGGTAGAGCGTCAGCCACGGCTCGATGCCGTGGCCGAGCAGCTCGTCGACCAGCCGGCGGTAGAAGTCCATGCCCTCCTGGTTGACCCCGCCGGTGCCGCCCGGCTGCACCCGCGGCCAGCTCACCGAGAAGCGGTACGACCGCAGGCCCAGGTCGGCCATCAGCCGCACGTCATCAGGCATCCGGTGGTAGTGGTCGCACGCCACGTCGCCGGTGTGCCCGGCCACCGTCCGGCCCTCGGTGTGGCTGAAGGTGTCCCAGATCGACGGGGTACGGCCGCCTTCCGTCGCCCCGCCCTCGATCTGGTACGCGGCGGTGGCCGCACCCCAGAGGAAGTCCGGCGGGAAGGTCAGGGCCGGACCGGCGTCGAGGAGACCGACGGCGGGCGGGCTTGCTGGGTTGCTCACGACTTGACGGCGCCTTCCATGATGCCGCCGATGATCTGGCGGCCGAACAGAACGAACACGACGAACAGGGGCAGGGTCGCGATCAACGTACCGGCGAAGATCTGCGAGTTGTCGGCGAAGTATGCGGTGTTGAGGCTGCGCAGCGAGATCTGGACGGTCGGGTTGGACGGGTCCGCCAGCACCACGAACGGCCAGAAGAACTGGTTCCACTGCTCCATGAAGGTCAGCAGGCCCAGCACCGCGGCGGCCGGACGCAGCGCGGGCGCCACCACGTGCCAGTACACCCGCCAGGTGGAGCAGCCGTCCACCCGGGCGGCCTCGATCAACTCGTTCGGTACCGCCTGCTCTGCGTACTGGCGCATCATGAAGATGCCGAAGCCGCCGATCAGGAACGGAACGGTCACCGACGGCATGGTGTTCAGCCAGTCGAGCTTCGCCATCAGGATGTACAGCGGCAGCACGCCGAGCTGGATCGGCACCATCATCGAGGTGAGGATGATCAGCAGCAGCGCGTTCTTGCCCCGGAAGCGGAGCTTGGCGAACGCGAAGCCGGCCAGCGAGCCGAAGAACACCGTCGCGACGGTGATCGTCCCGGAGACCAGGAACGAGTTCATCAGGCCCTTGACGATGTTGGCGTCGCTATTGGCGAGCACCCGCTCGATGTTCTCGCCGAGCTTGCCGCCGGGCAGGAACGGCGGCGGCCAGGAGTTTGCCGCGTCGTTCGTCCGGCTGGCGATCACGATCATCCAGTAGAACGGGAACAGGGACAGCAGCACGCCGAAGATCAGGCCGATCATGGTGAGCGGGCTGGCCTTCCAGAGCCGCTCGGCGCGGTGGGCGGTCTTGACCGGCGGACTCTGCCGGGTGGGCGGGCGGACGGCGGTGGTCGTCATCTCGTCACCTCACTTGTCGGAGCTGATGCGGCGGGCGAGCAGGTAGTTGATCGCCGACATCAACGCGATGAGCACGAAGAGCACGAGCGCGACCGCCCCGGCGTAGCCCCACCGGAAGCGCTGGTTCATCACGTCGAGCAGGTACATCGTGATGGTCTGGAACTGGCCCTCCGAACCACCGGAGAGACCGCCCGAGCCGCTGGTGAACAGCAGGGGCTCGGTGAACAGCTGGAGGCCGCCGATGGTGGAGATGATCAGCGTGAAGATGATCGTGGGGCGCAGCTGCGGAACCGTGATGGACCAGAACTGGCGCCGCCGGGAGGCGCCGTCCAGCGCCGCGGCCTCGTACATGTCCTTGCTGATCGACTGCATGGCGGCCAGGTAGATCAGCGCGTTGTAGCCGACCCAGCGCCAGTCGACCATGGTGGAGATGGCGAACCAGGACGCGAAGCGATTCGCCCGCCAGTCGATCGGGTCCAGGCCGACGCTGTCGAGCAGCCAGTTGACCAGGCCGAAGTCCTTCGCGTAGATCATCGAGAAGATCAGCGCGACCACAGCGGTCGAGGTGATGATCGGCATCGCGATGGCCATCCGGAAGAACGTCTGCGCGCGCAGCTTCCGGTTCAGCGCATTGGCGAGCATCAGCGCCAGCAGCAGCTGGGGCACCGTGGAGAGCAGGAACATGCCGAACGTGTTGACCACCGCGTTCCAGAACTGCGGGTCCTCGGTGATCAGTTCGACGAAGTTGTCCATCCCGACGAACGAGATCGTCGAGTTCAGCGGCGACCGGTCGGTCAGCGCGATCCAGACCGTGTACGCGATCGGGTACACGCCGAACACGGCGAAGATCACGAAGAACGGCAGGACGTACAGGTACGGCGAGTACTTCAGGTCCAGGCGCGTCAGTGAGGCGGCACGGCGGCGCGAGTGACGGGCGGCGCGCGGCGGGCCGGGTTCGGGCGGCGCCGCGGCGTGCAGGTCGAGGCTCATGGGGAGTCCTTCTCCTCGGCCGGCGTCACCCGCCACACGGGCGACGCCGGACTCTGCGGGCACCGCGGGTGGCGCCGGCAGCCGGGCTGCCGACGCCACCCGCGGGCGGCTCAACCGGTTACTTACCGGCGGCCGCACCGTTCTTGAGGGCCGTCTGCCACTGCTCGCCGGCCGACTTGCCCTGCTCCACGGCGCGCAGGCTGTTCTCCACCGCGGTGCGGACCGCGTTGTTCTTCGGGCCGAGGTAGACCGGCTTCAGGTCGGTGGCACCGGCGGCGAAGATCTTGCCGACCGGGGCCTTGCTGAAGTAGTCGTTGGTCGAGTCGGCCACGGCCGGGTCGGTGAGCGCCTGCGGGTTCGAGGGCAGGTTGCCGACCGCCTTGTACGCGCCGATCTGACCCTTGGCGCTGGTCAGGAACTTGGCCAGCTCCGCGGCCTCCTTCTGGTGCTTGCTCGACTTCGGCACGCCGAGGAAGGAGCCGCCCCAGTTGCCACCGGCGCCCGGCGCCTTGGCGATGTCCCACTTGCCGGCCGCCGCGTCACCGGCCTGGCCCTTGATGACACCGGTCATCCAGGCGGGGCAGGCGATGGTGGCGAAGGTGCCGTTCTTGAAGCCGGCGTTCCACTCGTTGGAGAACGACTGGAGGTTGTTGGACAGCCCGGCGGCGATCATCTTGGTGGTGAGGTCGTACGCCGTCTTCACGTCCGGGTTCTGGTCGATGACCATCTTGTTGCTCTTGTCGTAGTACGTGTAGCCGGTGCCCTGGCCCGCGACCTGCATCAGCACCACGTTGTAGAAGTTGGTCGCCGAGTCGACGAACTTGTGCTTCTTGTCGGCGGCGGCGAACTTCTGGCCGGTGGCGATGAACTCGTCCCAGGTCGGCCAGAGCGCGCCGACCTGCTCGCGGTCGGTGGGCAGCCCGGCGGCCTTGAACAGGTCGCTGCGGTAGCACAGCGCCATCGAGCCGACGTCGGTGCCGAGGCCCAGCACCTTGCCGTCGGGGGTGGTGCCCTGCTCCCACTTCCACGGCAGGAAGTTGCCCTTGAGGTCGTTCGCGCCGTGGTCGGCGAGGTTCACGAACTTGTCGGCCTGGGCGTAGAACTGAACGATCGTGCCCTCTTCCAGGGCCACCACGTCGCCGGCGCCCGAGCCCGCGGTGATCTGCTGCGTGAGGCGGGTGTTGTAGTCACCGAGGCCGAGGCCCTTGCCCCGCTCCTGGATCTTGACGTTCGGGTGCTCCGCCTCGTACTGCTTGTACAGCTCTTCGTAGCCGAAGCCCTGGTCGCCGAAGACGTCGACGACCAGCGTGACCGGGCCGCCGCCGCTGCCGCTGTCGCCGCTGTCCGAGTCGTCGCCGCAGGCGGCGGTGGTGCCGAGCACGACGACGGACGCGAGCGCGATGGCCGCGAAGCGCCGACGACGGATTGGGACGCTCATCCGAGACCCCTCTTTCGGTGGTGAGGCGATATCTGCTGTGTGGTGGGGGGTGCGTGTCGCGCGGGCCGGAGCGGGCAGGAGGGAGATCCGCACCACTCTCGGGAGCGCTCCCATGAGGTTGCCGGGAGGTGACAGGGGTGTCAATAGACCGTTGGGAGCGTTCCCATTTCGTTACCGCGTCGGCGGTGCGGAGGTGGCTCGGGGTTCAGGTCAGCAGCAGCGGCGCAGCAGGACGGTGGCGCGGTCGGGGTCGAACGCGGCCGGTTCGAAAGCCGGGCCGGCCCACTCGCGCATGGTCACGTGTTCCGGGTGCGCCGGGTCGGCGAGCGCGGCCAGCAGGACCGCGTATCCGCCCGGGCCGCCCACGTCCTCCGGCGGGCAGGCCCGCTCCCCGTCCAGGCAGAGCGGGTAGCGCTCGTCCGGGTCGGCGGCGCAGCAGTCCTCCACCACCAGGTCGTGCTCCCACCAGTCACCGAAGTCGTACGTGTAGCGGAAGCGATCGCCCTTGCCCACCAGCGCGTCCAGCCGGACGTCCAGCTCGTCGCGCAGCGACAGTTCGCCGTCCGGGTCGGGCTCGCCGTACTGCCGGCCGTCGACGTCGAACGAGTGCAGGTGGCAGTCGCGCCAGCCCATCGCGTGCTGGATCACCCGGTGCAGCCGGTCCAGCGTGTAGCCGCCGGGCACCAGCACCCGCCGCCACACCGGCGGCCGGACGCCGGCCAGCGACACCATGAGCTGGAAGATCTGACGCGACACGACGTCCCGTCCTTCCTGGGCATAGGCTGCCTGCATGATCTGCCGAGCCTGCCGGGAACGGCGGCACGACGACTGTCCTGGCCGGAAGTGGTGCGACTGCCAGCACCGTACCCCCGAACCCACCCCGCCGGTCACCGGTCCGGCCGGCGAATGACCGTCGGAACCCCGATCGAACGGATCTGGCCCGCACCCGTCACCGGTGCGCTCACCGATCCGCAGCTCACCGCGCTCTACGGCCGCGCGGCCCGCCCGCACCTGCGGGTCAACTTCGTCGCCAGCGCCGACGGCGCGGTCACTCTGGACGGATACTCGGCCGGGCTGTCCGGCGAGCCGGACAAGCGGGTCTTCGGCCTGCTGCGGATGCTCTGCGACGGCCTCGTGGTGGCCGCCGGCACGCTGCGGCACGAGGGCTACCGGGCGGTCCGGCTGAGCCCGGAACGCCGGGCCTGGCGGCGCCAGCACGGGCTGGCCGAGTTCCCGACGCTGGTGGTCGTCTCCGGCTCGCTCGACCTCGACCCGGCGCAGGCCGCCTTCGCCGACGCCCCGGTCCGGCCGATCGTGCTCACCCAACCCGGCGCCGAACCGCCGCCCGGGCTGACCGACGTGGCAGACGTGGTCCGCTGCGGCACCGGCCACGCCGACGCGCCCGGGCGGGTCGATCTCGCCGCCGGGCTGGCCGAGCTGCGGCGGCGCGGGCTGGACCAACTGCTCTGCGAGGGCGGCCCGCACCTGTTCGGCGCGCTCACGGCGGCCGACCTGGTCGACGAACTGTGCCTGACCGTGGCGCCGCTGCTCGCCGGCGCCGGTCCGGGCCGGATCACCGCCGGGGACACCAGCATCCCGCGTCACTTGCCGCTGCGGCACGTGCTGGCCGCCGGCGACGGCGTGCTGATGCTGCGCTACGCCCGCGACGCCGCCGAGACCCCGCCCGCCGGTTCCGCCCCCGCCGCCTGACCCGCACGCGGCACGCGCCACGCGAGATCTTGGTAGCAAACGGCCCCTATAAGGGCCCTTTCGTACCAAGATCTTCGCGTCGTCCTGACACGCGGGACGCCACTCCTGCTGCTCGGGACGGCACGTACCGGCGTCGCCGGATCGTGGACGGGCAGGCGACGAGTGGAACGACACGTCCGGCGGGCGGCGGGCGAACGTGGAGGAAACGCACGCATCGTGGTCGGGCGGATTCGGGGGGCTACCGTTCGGCGCACGGGTGGCGTGGCGTCCGCCGCGTCGCGTGGCAACCTGTCGCATCCCTCGGGCAGGATGCACGACGTGCACCGCCAACGGTACGACCAGCCGACCGGAGACCGCCGATGACCGACGATCAGCTCGACGGGCCCGGCGAGGGTGTCGGCCGGGTGCTCGGCACCGCCGACGCCACCCCGCTCACCTTCTGGACCGCCGTCGCGCCGGGCAGCTACCTGCAACTCGACGACGTGGTGGTGACCCGCCGCGACCTGCCCGACCGTGAGCCGGTGACGATCGCCGGGGTGGTGACCCAGGTGCGCGCCCGGCACGAGGGGGCGCAGTTCGACTCCGACGTCTTCGCCATCGCCGACGGCACGCTGCCGGCGCAGGTGCAGGAGGCGGCCGAGGTGACCACCACGCGGGTCGACCCGGAGTTCTACGTGCCGCCGACGCCGGGCGCGGTGGTGCACCGGGCGGAGGGTGACGCGCGGGCGCGGGCGCTGCACTTCGACCGGATGGAGCGGCGGATCCCGATGGGGATGGGCCGCGACGGCGTGCCGGTCTACCTCAACGCCGACTTCCTCGACGGCACCCGGGGCGCGCACGTGTCGATCTCCGGCATCTCCGGTGTCGCCACCAAGACGAGCTTCGCCACGTTCCTGCTCTACTCGGTGTTCCGCTCCGGTGTGCTGGGCGGCGACGCCGTGAACGCCAAGGCGCTGATCTTCAACGTGAAGGGCGAGGACCTGCTCTTCCTCGACCACCCGAACAGCCGGCTCGACGACCCGACCCGGGCGGCGTACGCGAAACTGGGCCTTGATGCCGGCGCGTTCCCGGACGTGCGGGTGTACGCCCCGCCGCGGGTCGGCGACTCCTCCGGCACGCCGGATGTGAGCAGCCGGCTCACCGGGGTGGACAGCTTCTACTGGACGCTGTCCGAGTTCTGCGCCGACCGCCTGCTGCCGTACGTGTTCGCCGACGCGGACGACGAGCGCCAGCAGTACACGATGGTGGTCCACTCGGTGGCCGCGCACCTGGCCCGCTACGCCCAGCCGGCCGACGGCGGGGTGAGCATCGACGGGGTGCGGCTCGGCTCGTACGCGGATCTGGTCGACCACGTGGTCGAGCAGCTCAACGACGACGAGACGCGCGGCGAGTGGGCCGGCAGCGCGGTCGGGCTGGGCACTGTGAACGCGTTCGCCCGGCGGCTGATCGGCAGCAAGAAGGACCTGGGCCGGCTGATCCGGGGTGACCTGGCGACCCGCCGGCCGCACTCGATCAACACCGCGGAGAGCGCCCAGGTCACCGTGGTCGACCTGCACAACCTGCCGGATCGCGCACAGCGGTTCGTGGTCGGTGTGACGCTCAAGAGCGAGTTCGAGCGCAAGGAGAAGGCCGGCACCGCCAAGCCGCTGCTGTTCGTCGTGCTCGACGAGCTGAACAAGTACGCGCCGCGGGAGGGCTCGTCGCCGATCAAGGAGGTGCTGCTCGACATCGCCGAGCGGGGCCGCTCGCTGGGCGTGATCCTGGTCGGCGCGCAGCAGACCGCGAGCGAGGTGGAACGGCGGATCGTCACCAACTCGGCGATCCGGGTGGTGGGCCGGCTCGACCCGGCCGAGGCGTCCCGCCCGGAGTACGGCTTCCTGCCGCCCGCCCAGCGGCAGCGGGCGCTGCTGGCCAAGCCGGGCACGATGTTCGTCAACCAGCCGGACATCCCGGTGCCGCTCTGCCTGGAGTTCCCGTTCCCGGCGTGGGCCACCCGGGTCTCGGAGGCGGGCCGCGCGCCCTCGGAGACGCTACGGTCGATCACGCAGGCCGCCGATCCGTTCGCGGTGGTCGGCTCCGGCTCCTCCGACGACGACATCCCGTTCTAGGCGGCACCCAGATGAAGATCCTGCACACCTCCGACTGGCACGTCGGCAAGGTCCTCAAGGGGCAGTCCCGGGCGGAGGAGCACAAGCAGGTCCTCGCCCAGGTCATCGACATCGCCCAGCGCGAACGGCCCGACCTGGTGATCGTCGCCGGTGACCTGTACGACACCGCCGCGCCGACCCCGGAGGCGACCCGCCTGGTCACCCGGGCGCTCACCGCGCTGCGGCGTACCGGCGCCGACGTGGTGGCGATCGGCGGCAACCACGACAACGGCGCGGCGCTGGACGCGCTGCGCCCGTGGGCCGAGGCGGCCGGGATCACGCTGCGCGGCAGCGTCCGGGAGAACCCGGACGAGCACGTCGTCGACGGGGTCACCGCCGGCGGGGAGCGCTGGCGGGTCGCCGCGCTGCCGTTCCTGTCCCAGCGGTACGCGGTGCGCGCGGTGGAGATGTACACGCTCACCCCGGCCGAGGCCAACCAGACGTACGCCGATCACCTGGGCCGGGTGCTGGACCGCCTCGCCGAGGGCTTCACCGAGCCGGACCGCGTGCACCTGGTCACCGCGCATCTCACAGTGGTCGGCGCGAGCACCGGCGGCGGCGAGCGGGACGCGCACACGGTGCTCGGATACGCGGTTCCGGCCACGGTCTTCCCCGGCAACGCGCACTACGTGGCGCTGGGTCACCTGCACCGTTCGCAGCGGGTCATCGGCCCGTGCCCGATCCGCTACAGCGGCAGCCCGCTCGCCGTCGACTTCGGCGAGCAGGAGAACGTCAGCTCGGTGACGATCGTGGAGGTGACCGCCACCACCGCCGCCCGGATCCGCGAGGTGCCGGTGCCGGGCGCGGTGCCGCTGCGTACGGTACGCGGCACGCTCGCGCAGCTCGCCGAGATCGAGGCGCCGGAGGGCTGGCTGCGCGTCTACGTCCGGGAGCAGCCCCGGGCCGGGTTGCGCGAGGAGGTGCAGGAGCTGCTGCCCCGGGCGCTGGAGATCCGGATCGACCCGGAGCTGGTGCCCGCGCCGGGCAGCGGGACACGGACGGCTCAGCGGGCCGGCCGGTCGCCGGGCGAGTTGTTCGGCGACTACCTGGACAGCCGCGGGCACGCCGACGAGGGTGTCCGGGAGCTCTTCGACGAGCTGCTCGAGGAGGTGGAGCACTGATGCGGCCGATGCGACTGGACATGGCCGGGTTCACGGTGTTCCGCGACGAGACGACTGTCGACTTCACCGACGCGGACTTCTTCGCGCTGGTCGGGCCGACCGGTTCGGGCAAGTCGACGGTGCTCGACGCGATCTGCTTCGCGCTCTACGGCACGGTGCCGCGCTGGGGCGGCGCCCGGGGGCTGGCGAACGCGCTGGCGCCGTCGGCCACCGAGGCGCGGGTCCGGCTGGTCTTCGAATCCGCCGGGGACCGCTACGTGGCGACCCGGGTGGTCCGCCGCGACGGGCGGGGCACGGTGAAGACGGCCAACGCCGGTCTGCAGCTCATGCCGCCGGGGTTCGACGTCACCAAGCTCGACACCGGGCTCAGCCCGGAGGATCTGGGCGAGGTGGTGGCGGGCACCCCGGCCGAGATGGAGCAGGCGGTGCTGGACGCGGTGGGGCTGCCGTACGAGCAGTTCACCTCGTGCGTGGTGCTGCCGCAGGGCCAGTTCGCCGACTTCCTGCACGCCAAGCCGGCCACCCGCCAGCAGATCCTGGTGAACCTGCTCGGGCTGGGCGTCTACGAGTCGGTGCAGAAGAAGGCGGTCGAGCGGGCCGGGCAGGCCGAGGCGAAGCTGGAGACCGTCGACAAGATGCTCGGCGGGCTCGCCGACGTCGACGACGAGAGTCTGACCGCCGCCCGGGAGCGGGTGGACGCGATGCGGGAACTGGCCGCGGCGGTCGCTGCCGCCGTACCCGAATGGGAGCAGGCCCGTGCGACGGCGGGTGAGCGGGCCGCGGCGCTTGCCGCCCTCGACGCCGAGCTGGGTGTGCTGGCCGGGGTGCGGGCGCCGGACGGCACCGCCGAGCTGGCGCGGGCGGTGGCGGCGGCCCGGGTGGCCGCGGACGAGGCGGCGGCCGCGGTCGGGCTGGCCGAGGAGCGTGAGGAGAAGCTGCGCGGGGAGCTGGCCGCCGCCGGTGACGAGAGCGCGCTGCGGCTGCACCTGAAGGCGTACGCGGACCGGGACCGGCTGACCGCGGAGGCGGCGACTGTGCGCGCGGCGGTGGACGCGGCGCGGACCGAGCACGACGCGGCGGTCGCGGCGCTGGCGGCGGCGCGGGCGGACGCGCAGCGGGCCGAGACGGAGCTGGAGTCGGCGTTCCGCGCGCACGAGGACGCGAAGGCCGCCGACCAGGCGGTCGCGCTACGGGCGCACCTGGTCGGCGGCGCGCCGTGCCCGGTGTGCGAGCAGACGGTCACCACGGTGCCGGCGGTGCCGAAGGGTTCGGCGGTGAGCCGGGCGATCGAGGCGGGCAAGGCGGCGCGGGCGGCGAGCGAGGCGGCCAAGCGGGTCGTGCAGGAACGCGACACCGCCGCGCGTGACTCCGACCGGGTACTGCTGCGCGCGCGTACCCAGCACGACCAGCTCGGCGCGCGCCTGGCCGAGCTGGACGAGCAGCTCGCGGACGCGCCGGCGCCGGAGCGGCTGCGCGAGTCGCTGGCCGAGCACGCGCGGCTGCGGACCGCGCTGGAGGAGGCGGCCGGCGCGGTGCGGGCCGGCCGGGAGGCGGCCCGGCGGGCGCGGGGCTCGCTCGACGCCGCGCAGGAGCGGCTGCGCCGGGCCTGGCGTGACTTCGACGCGGTACGCGACGGGCTGGCCCGCTTCGGGCCACCGGCCGCCGACCGGGACGACGTGGCGGCGGCGTGGACGGCGCTGGCCGGCTGGGCCGGCGAGCAGGCGCGGGCGCGGCGCGCGGACCGCGACGGGCTGGCCGACTCGGTGGAGGCGGCGCAGCGGGCCGCGGCCGAGGTCGCCGGCGGGATCGCCGCGTTGTTCACCGCCGCCGGGCTGGACGCGCCGCAGGACGCGCCGCGCGACGTGGCGGTGGCGGTGGAGCGGGCCGAGGCGGAGTTGCGCCGGCTCGACGAGCGCCGCGAGCAGGCCGCCGAGCTGCGGGAACAGCGGGCCGGGCACGAGCACGAGGCGCGGGTGGCGCGGGCGCTCGCCTCGCACCTGCGGGCGAACAACTTCGAGCGCTGGCTGCTCACCGAGGCGCTGGACCTGCTCGTCGACGGCGCGTCGGGGATTCTGCGGGAGCTGTCCGGCGGGCAGTACGACCTGGTGCACGACAAGGGTGAGTTCTTCGTGGTCGACCACCACGACGCGGGGCTGCGGCGCGGGGTGCGGACGCTGTCCGGCGGGGAGACGTTCCAGGCGTCGCTGGCGCTCGCGCTGGCGCTGTCCGAGCAGCTCGCCGGCATGTCCACCACCGCCGCCAGCCTGGAGTCGATCGTCCTGGACGAGGGTTTCGGCACGCTCGACGCGGCGACGCTGGACACGGTCGCGGCGACGCTGGAGAACCTGGCCGCCCGGGGCGACCGGATGGTCGGCGTGGTCACCCACGTGCCGGCGCTGGCCGAGCGCATCCCGGTCCGGTTCGAGGTCCGCAAGGACGCGCGGACGGCCCGCGTGGAACGGACCGGCCTGTGACCGGCGCGTCCCGGCGGAGCGCCGCGTGACCGGGCCGTCGCCGGCGTTCTTCGTCGACGCCTGGGATCCGGCGTACGGCGCGTCGTTCGAGGCGGCCGGTGGCGCCGGGCCGGCCGCGCCGAGCAGCGCCCAGGTCGACGCCGACGTCGAGCTGCCGGCCACCGACTGGCGGGCGATCGGCCCCCGCGCGGACGTGCGGTCACCGGACGTGGTGCTGCTCGTCGACGGGGTACGCCGGATCGACGCCAGCGTCTGGACGGCCGAGGAGGACGGCGGCTCGTTCCCCGGCATCGCCGCCTCGTACGCGGCCGGTGTGGTGCGCTGCGACCTGGACCGGGGCGCCGCCGAGATGGCCGGTGCCCGGGTGGGCCGGGGACTGTTCACGGCGAGCCCGTCGGCGCAGGACGTGGTCGCCGGCTCGGTCCGGTACCCGGTGCACCGGGTGAGCGGCACCGGTGAGCTGAGCAAGCTGCCGGCGGCGGTGCAGGCGCCGCTGACCGCGCTGGAGGTGGCCGTCTCCGACGCGGTACGCACCGACGGCGACCTGCTGGTGGTGGACGGGCCGCTGCGCAGCCGGCGCAACCTGCCGCGCACGCTCGGGTACATCAAGACGCAGCACAGCCAGTACCTCGACGGGCGGCTCACCGCCGTGGTGACCGGGCTGGCGCCGGGCGAGCGCTGCCCGGTGTTCCGGCTGGGCACGGCGTGGGGCGGCTGGTCGTGGTATCTGCGGCTGCCGGTACGCGCGGGCGCACCGTGGGCGGGCATCGTGCGGGTGGAGTGCTCGGCCGAATTGACCGTGCCGGAGGCGATCGCGCTTGCCGACCTGTCGCTGGTGACGCTGCCCCGGTTCGCCTCCACCCCGTACAAGGATCCGCGCGCCCCGCAGAACCTGGTGCCGATCGCCGGGCTGGAACGGCGGCTGCGCGGGATGCTCGGCGATGCGCGGCTGCTGCACCGGGTGCTCACCGCCGCGGCGCGCGGGATGCGGCGCTGATGGGCCGGCGACGCGACTCCGACCGGGTGGTGGCCGACGTCGACACGGGCCGGGCCGAGCTGGTGCCGGACGCCGACCGTGCGGGCTCCTGGACGCTGCTGCTGGACGGCGCGCCGCAGTCGCATGTGGACCTGACCGACCCGTCGCACCTGGAGTTCGAGTACGTCCGGCGGCTCGCCGCCGCGCTGGACCTGGTGGCGCCGGCCGGGACGCCGCTGCGGGTGCTGCACCTGGGTGGCGGCGCGCTCACACTGCCCCGCTACGTGCAGGTCACCCGGCCCGGTTCGACGCAGCGGGTGTCCGAGGTGGACGGCGCGCTGGTGGAGCTGGTCCGCCGTGAGCTGCCCTGGCCGTCGGATCCGCGCCTGAAGGTCCGGGTGGCCGACGCGCGGGCCACGCTGACGTCGAGCCGGGACGGCGCGTACGACGTGATCGTGGCCGACGTGTTCGCCGGCGCCCGTACCCCCGCGCACCTGACCTCGGTGGAGTACGCCGCCGAGGTGGCCCGGGTGCTCGCGCCCGGCGGCAGCTACCTGGCGAACGTGGCCGACGGCCCGCCGCTGCGGCACGCCCGCGCCCAGGTCGCGACGGTGCGGACCGTGCTGCCCCGGGCCTGCCTGGTGGGTGACGCGGCGGTGCTGCGCGGCCGGCGCTACGGCAACCTGGTGCTGGTGGCGTCCCGGGTGGAGCCGCCGGTGCCGGAGCTGACCCGGCGGGCGGCGGGCGACTGGTTCCCCGGCCGGGTGCTCGCCGGTGCCGAGCTGGACCGGTTCACCGGCGGCGCGGCGGTGGTGCACGACGCGGACGCCGTCGACTCCACTCCCCCACCGCCGGGAATCTTTTCCGTCAAACGTTGATCCGATCGGCTGATCGCTGCGTATCACCGGGCGGCCATGCCCGTGGGGGGCCGGCTGATGTCATTGGACAGCGGAGGTCTGCATGCATGCGGTGGCGGCCGGCTGGCACGGCGAAGTGGCGCGGCCCGAGTGGATGTTCGCCCGGGCACAACCACACTCGCGCGCCTCGCGTTCGGGCCGGGGGGTCGACGCCCGGTCCGCCGATCGCCAGAATGACCCGGTGCCGCCGCGACCCGCTCCCGGACGCCACCAGGCGACCTCCGCCGAGGCCAGCCACTCCGACCAGCTGATCCGCCTGCTGTACGCCGAGCACGCCGGCCCGTTGCTGATGTTCGTGATGCGCCTGACCGGCGGGGACCGGCAGCGCGCCGAGGACATCGTGCAGGAGACGCTGCTGCGGGCCTGGCGCAACGCCCACCGGCTCGGCGTGCAGGGCCAGGGCTCGCTGCGTCCCTGGCTGGTCACCGTGGCCCGGCGGATCGCCATCGACGAGCACCGCAGCGAGCAGGCCCGCCCGCCCGAGACGTACGACCGGGATCTGACCATGTTCGCCGAGTCGGACAGCACCGACCGGGTGCTGCGCACGATGACCGTCGCGGACGCGCTGCGTACGCTGAGCCAGTCGCACCGGGAGATCCTGGTGGCGACGTACTTCCGGGGGCGCACCGTGCCGGAGGCGGCCGAGGAACTGGGGCTCCCGCTCGGTACCGCCAAGTCGCGGGTCTACTATGCGCTGCGCGCGCTGCGCACGGCTCTGCAGGAGAGGGGGGTGACCGAATGAGCCGGGCCGATCACATGGACGTCGCCGCGTACGCGCTCGGCGTGCTCGACGCGCAGGACGCGGAGCGGTTCGAGGAGCATCTGGCCACCTGCTGGGCCTGCGCTGCGGAACTGGAGACGATGGTCCCGGTGGTGGGGCTGCTCTCCGGCATCGACGGCGAGGCGATGGCCGCGCTGGAGCAGACGCACACCGATCCGGCGCTGCTGGACCGGACGCTGGTGGCGGTACGGCGGGACCGGCGTCGTACCCGGGTGCGGCAGTTGCTGGCGACAGCGGCCGCAGTGGTGGTGTTCGGCGGCCTGAGCGGGGTCGCCGCCGGGATGCTCGGCGACGATCCCGCGCCGCCGCAGGCGGTGCCGACGCAGGCCGCGCCGAGCGTCGCGCCGAGCGGCGAGCCCGGCAACCCGAACGACCCGGGCGTCGGCGGGGAGCCGATCGAGGGCGACCAGCACAACGCGACCGACCCGGGGACGGGCGTGCAGACCACGATGTGGCTGGCCCGCAAGGAGTACGGCACGCAGATCGCGGTGCAGCTCAGCCGCCTGCCGGGGCCGCGCACGTGCCGGCTGGTGGTGGTCCGCAAGGACGCCACCAGCGAGGTGATCTCCAGCTGGTCGGTGCCGGTCGGCGGCTACGGAACGAACCAGAACCAGCTTCCGCTACAGCTGAGCGCGTCCACGTGGACCTCGGTGCGAGACATCGACAAGCTCCAGGTGCAGTCGGTCGACGCGAACGGGGTGGCCAGCACGCTGGTGACTGTGGACGACATCTGATCGAACGCGAAGCGGCGCCGGGTGGCTGAGCCACCCGGCGCCGTCGTGTCGTGCCCGGCCGACGGACCCCCTCGTGCTGACGCACGCAGCGGGACGCCCATCGGTTCAATCGGTCCACTGTGAAATGTGCCACCGTTGCCGGTTCAACCTTGACAGTGCCGCACCCGTACTACTCGGCGAACTGCCAAGAACGAGGAGGGCACGTGGCACACCACAAGCGGACGACCGTCATCGTCGCGAGCGCGATGGTCGCACTTACGGCCTGCGCCCCAGCAGGCTACAACGGGGCGAACTCGGGCGCGGCCGAGCCGGTCGCCGTCGCCGCGGCCGAACCCACCGCGGCGGCCGAACCGGAGGCGTCGGCGGCTCCCGAGGAGGAGCCGGTAGCGGACAAGGCGCCCCCGGCCAACGTGAAGATCACGGACGAGCTGGTCGGCAAGAAGCTGCCCCGGATGGGCCGCGTCGTCACCGACCAGGACGGCTGGGTGCTGTACCGGTTCGACAAGGACTCCGACGACCCGCCGCAGTCCAACTGCGTGGACAAGTGCGCCGAGGTCTGGCCGCCGTCGCTCACCGACGGCAACCCGAAGCTGCAGGGCGTCTCCGACGACAAGGTCGGCACCATCACCCGCCAGGACGGCACGCGGCAGCTCACCATCGGCGGCTGGCCGGTCTACCGCTACATCGGCGACAAGAAGCCCGGCCAGTGGAAGGGCCAGGGCGTCGGCGGCACCTGGTTCGTGGTCGACCCGAACGGCAAGAAGAACCTGACCTGCCTGCCGACCGGCACGCCCAAGGCGGTCGCGCCGCCCGCGGCCGGCAGCTCCTCCGGTGGCGGCTCGGACTACTCGTACTGACGCACCAGGACACGGTGACCGGTCGCCGCCGGGGAGGGCACGGCCGGTCACCGTCGTGAACCCCGGGAGGCGGGCCGCACCGGCATCGGCCCGCCTCCCGGCCGGGCGTGCCCGGCGTCACGGCCCGGCCGCGTGGCAGAGTGGCCTGGTGACCTCGCCCGACGCCCGCCGTACGCTGCGCCCGCCGGCCGGCTACCGCCTGGCCCCGTCGGTGCGGGCGCTCACGTTCAGCCCGTACGACCCGTGCGCGCGGATCGCCGCCGGCACATTCTGGTGGGCCACCCGCACCCCGGACGGCCCGGCCACGCTGGCGCTGCGCCCGGAAGCGGGGGAGCTGACCGCCGAGGGGTACGGCCCGGGCGCCGGCTGGGTGGTCGAGCGGGCCGACCGGATCGCCGGACTGTGCGACGACCTGACCGGGTTCGCCGCGCTCGCCGCCACGCATCCGCTGGTGGCCCGCCTCGCGCACACGCACCACGGGCTGCGGATGCCGGCCACCGGCCAGATCTTCCCCCGGTTGCTGCGGGCCGTCTTCGAGCAGAAGGTCACCGGCAAGGAGGCGTACCGGGCGTACGCCGCCACCGTGCGGCACTTCCGCGAGCCCGCCCCCGGCCCGCTGCAACCCCTGCTGCTGCCGCCGGAGCCCGCCGCCGTGACGGCCACGCCGTACTGGGTGTTCCACCCGTTCGGAGTCGAGCAGCGGCGCGCCGACACGCTGCGCCGCGCGGCGGCCGTCGCGGACCGGCTGGAACGCTGCGCCGACTCCGCCGAGGCCACCCGGCGGCTCACCGCGCTCCCCGGCATCGGGCCGTGGACCGCCGCCGAGGTGGTGCGCATCGCGTACGGGGACCCGGACGCGGTGAGCGTCGGCGACTACCACGTGCCGAACACCGTCGCCTGGGCGCTGGCCGGGGAGCCGCGCGGCGACGACGCCCGGATGCTGGCGCTGCTGGAGCCGTTCCGGGGGCACCGCGGCCGGGTGTGCGTGCTGCTGGAGGCGGCGGGCGTGCAGGCGCCGAAGTACGGCCCGCGCGCCCCGATCCGCTCCTTCGCCCGCTACTGACCGCTCAGCGCCGCCGGCACAGCCGCCGCAGCGTCCGCCCCAGCCACCAGGCGTACGCCCGCTGGAAACCCGTCACGACCGGCCCGCCGGCCCGCACGTACCACTGCGCCGGGCGGCTGAACGCGGTCACCTCGAACCAGACTCCGTCGGCGCCCCGGGTCACCAGGAACGCCTCCTCACCGACCTCCGGGTGCCCGGGCAGCGTGCCGTAGCCGAACCCGGCCCGGTCCGGCTCGTCCACCGTCCACACCACCTCGGTCGGGCCCCACAGCCGCACCGGGCCGACACCGACCCCCGGCGTGACACGTACCCCGGGGGCGGCGCGCGGCGCGTCCGCGCGCATCACCACGCCCGCGGCGCGGTGCAGCCGCCAGCCCAGCACCGCGTCCGCCGCCAGCGGGAAACCGCCGTCCGGCAGCCGGACGCGGTGGCGCAGGTGGTGGTAACCGGCCGGCAGGGCGCCGTCGCGGGTCGCGCCCACCTCCGGGTACGTCAGCTCCGGCACGCCTGTCACCTCCACGCTCATGGGAACACCCCCGCCAGCGTACGGCTGCCCGGGAGCGCTGTGGTGTGCTGAGCCGGTGACCGACGTGACCATCGCCGCCGCCGGCCTCGCCGACGCCGGGGAGATCCTCACCGTGCAGCGTGCCGCGTACCTGGTGGAGGCGCAGCGCTACCGCGACGTGTTCCTGCCGCCGCTGACCGAGACGCTGGACGAGGTACGGGCGGCGCTTGCCGGGCCGGACGTGGTGCTCGCCGCCCGGCGCGGCACCCGCCTGGTCGGCTCGGTACGCGCCCGCCTCGACGGCGAGACCGCCCACGTGGGCCGCCTCTCGGTCGCCCCCGACCAGCAGGGCCAGGGCGTCGGCGGGCGGCTGCTGGACGCCGTCGAACAGGCGTGCGCCGGCCGAGTGACCCGGTTCGCGCTGTTCACCGGCGCGGACAGCGCGGCGAACCTGTCCCTGTACGCGGGCCGCGGCTACCGGGTGGTGGCGCACCGCCCGGACGAGAACGGCAACCGCCTCGCCGTGCTGGAGAAGACGGTCAGTTCCGCTCACAGCGGCGCCTGAGCCCGTCCGCCTCCTGCCGCAGATAGCGGCGCATCATCGACCCGCCGAGCAGTCCGATCAGCCAGGCCAGCGGACCGGTCTGCGCCAGGATCAGCTCGGCCCGGGTGCGCCCGTCCTCCAGCGGGATCAGCCGGTGCTCACCCCGGGTGCGCACGCCGGGGCTCGCCGACTCCCAGGCGAACGAGTACGGCGGATAGATCTCCACGACCCGCCACACGGCCGGGCGCAGCCGGGGCTGCTCCAGCCGGGCCGTCGAGCCGAGGAGCAGCGGACCGGGCTCCAGCCGACGGGCGGCGGTGACCGACGGCGTCCACTCCGGCCAGCGCTCGACGTCGCTCTGCACTTCCCAGACCCGCTCGACGTCGGCGGCGATCTCGACGGACTCGGTGAACCGCATCGGCGTTCCTCCCCCGTGGACGGTCCCCCCAGGCTATGCCCGCGCTCCGCTCCCGCGCCGCCCCACTCGCCGCCCCTCGCCCCGCTCGCCCGCTCGCGTCGATCTTGGAGTTGTGGCGCCCAGGATGTCCGTTCGGCGGGATTTGCGAGGTGCCACAACTCCAAGATCGGCGGTTCGCCGGCCGGCCGGAGGGTCAGGCGGCTTCGTGGAGGTCGGCCAGGGTGACCGGGGCGTAGCGCTTCAGCAGGCGCTCCAGCTCGGTGACCGAGCCGACCTCGCCGAGGACGTTCACGCCGCCGCCGTGCTCGGGCGGATAGCGGTGCGCCAGCCGGTAGCGGTAGCGGCCGCGGATCAACTCGACGCTGACCCGCCAGCGCCCACAGCATCCGCAACTCCACTCCGGCACGCCGCGACGGTAGCTCTGGCCTGCGGTTTCACCATTCGGGCGGCGGTGACGAACGCGACCGGTACGGGACACGCCGCCCGGCCACCGGCGGTGATCTGCGCCACCACTGTCGGTGGGGTCTGGTTGACTGGTCGCCGTGGACCTGCCGATCAACCCTCCGGTCGAGCCGATGCTCGCCAAGAGCGTGGCCGAGTTGCCCAGCGATGCCGGCCTGACCTACGAGCCGAAGTGGGACGGCTTCCGCTGCATCGTGTTCCGTGACGGCGACGAGGTCGAGCTGGCCAGCCGGGGCGGAAAGTCGATGACGCGCTACTTCCCCGAGGTGGTCGAGCAGGCCCGCCGGCAGCTCCCGGCCCGCTGCGCGGTCGACGGCGAGCTGATCGTGATCCGGCGCGACGGCCCGGGCGGGCACCCGCGGCTCGACTTCGAGCTGCTGGCCCAGCGCATCCATCCGGCCGCCTCCCGGGTGAAGCTGCTGGCCGAGACCACCCCGGCCGACTTCGTCGCGTTCGACCTGCTGGCGATCGACGACGAGCTGCTCATCGACCAGCCCTATCCGCAGCGGCGGGAGCGGCTGGAGCAGGCGTTGTCCGGGGTGCGCCCGCCGGTGCACGTGACCCAGGTGACCACCGACCCGGAGACGGCCCGCCGCTGGTTCGACGTGTTCGAGGGCGCCGGGCTCGACGGGCTGATCGTCAAGCCGGCCGACCTGCCGTACGAGCCGGGCAAGCGGCTCATGTCCAAGGTCAAGCACGCCCGCACGATGGACGCGGTGGTGGCCGGTTTCCGCTGGCACAAGTCCGGGCCGGTGGTCGGCTCGCTGCTGCTCGGCCTCTACGACGACGACGGCGTGCTGCACCACATCGGCGTCAGCTCCTCGTTCACGATGGCCCGCCGCAAGGAGCTGCTCGACGAGCTGGAGCCCTACCGCGACGTCGGCGGCGAGCACCCGTGGGTGCACGGCGACCACGAGCGGGGTCAGCGCATCCCGGGCGGGGTGAGCCGGTGGACCGGCGGCAAGAACCTGGAGTGGGAGCCGCTACGCCCGGCGCTGGTGGTCGAGGTGGCGTACGACGCGATGGAGGGCGACCGGCTGCGGCACACCGCCCGGTTCCTGCGCTGGCGTCCCGACCGTGATCCCCGCTCCTGCGACTACGGCCAGCTCGACCGCCCGATCCGTTACGACGTCGACGAGGTGCTGCGCGGCGATCCGGCGGCGACGGTCGGTGACACCCGCGGCCGGGCGTAGCCTGACGGTCGACACGATCATGGAGGGCGCCCACGTGACCCGCTTACCCGACCGGACCCGCCGGTTCCGGCCCGTCCTGGCCGCGTTCGTCGCGGCGGTGGTGCTCACCGCCGGCTGCACGCTGCCGGCGTTCGCCCCGCGCGCCGAGAGCGAGGGCGAGGCCGCCCCGCCGGGTACCGCACCGGAGTGGCGGGCCTGCCCGGAGGTGCCCGACGAGCTGGTCGGCCGGGGCGCGGCGGACATGCGCTACGACTGCGCCCGGATCGCGGTGCCACGCAACTGGGGCACCGGGGCCACCACCGGCGCGACCGCCGGGCCGGGCGCCGGTGAGACGTTCGAGATCGCGCTGATCCGGGCCCGCTCGACCAAGCAGCGCGACCGGATCGGCTCACTGGTGATCAACCCGGGCGGTCCCGGCGCGTCCGGCGTCGACACCGCCGTCTACCTGTCCTTCGGCCCGGCGTTCGGCGGCCTGCCGACGGCGATCACCGACCGGTTCGACATCGTCGGCTTCGACCCGCGCGGGGTGGCCCGGTCCAGCCCGGTCAAGTGCATCTCCGACGCCGACCTGGACGCCAGCTTCGGCTACGACCCCGACCCGGAGAGCCAGTCGTCGTTCGACGGCTTCGTCGGGCTCAACCGGCGCATCGGCGAGCGGTGCGGCGCGAAGTACGGCGACCAGCTCCCGCTCTACGGCACCGAGCAGGCCGCGCGGGACATGGACGCGGTCCGCGCGGCGGTCGGTGACGACAAGCTGACCTATCTCGGCTACTCGTACGGCACGCTGCTCGGCGCGACCTACGCGCAGCTCTACCCGCAGCGGGTGCGCGCCCTGGTGCTCGACGGCGCGGTCGACCCGCAGCAGAAGCTGATCGCCGGGTCGGAGAGCCAGGCGAAGGGCTTCGAGCGGGCGTTCGACAACTTCGCCGACTGGTGCGCGGCGAACGCCGGCCGCTGCCCGATCGCCCCGGACGCCCGGGGCGCGGTCACCGACGCGATCGCCAAGGCGAAGGTCTCCCCGGTCCGCGCGCAGGACGGCCGCAAGGCCACCGCCGGCTGGGTCTTCTACGCGGTGATCTCGTCGCTCTACACCGAGCAGGGCTGGCAGGAGCTGGCCCGGTCGATCGACGACCTGCAGGGCGGTGACCCGGACGGCGTGTTCAAGCTGGCCGACTCGTACGCGGGCCGCGAGCCGGACGGGCACTACTCCAACCTGTTCGACGCCAACCTGGCTGTCAACTGCGCCGACGAGACCGAGAAGCCGTCCCGTGAGCAGGTCCGCTCGTTGCAGTCGCAGTGGCGGCAGAAGTACCCGCTGTTCGGCCCCGCGCTGGCGGTGGGCATGCTGGGCTGCGTGGAGTGGCCCGGCGAGCGGGATCCGTACCCGACCGGCCGGGCGAACGGCGCGCCGCCGATCCTGGTCGTCGGCACCACCGGTGACCCGGCCACGCCGTACGAGCAGACGCCGGCGCTCGCGTCGATGCTCGGTGTGGGGCGGGTGCTGACCTGGGAGGGCGAGGGGCACACCGCCTACCCGCAGACGTCGTGCGTGACCTCGGCGGTCGACGCGTACCTGATCTCGCTCACCGTCCCCCGGGAGGGGCTGCGCTGCCCCGCCCGGTGACGGTCCGTCCGGCGAAGGGGTCCGGATGTCGGCTGCGGCCCAGGCCCGCCGGGCGCCGCCGATCGACGGCGCCCGGGGTGCCGCAGACCGGCGGCCCGGTCAGCCGGCGGCCGGGGGCGTCCAGCCCTCCGGGATGTGCCCGATGCGCACCCGCTGGGGGTGGTCGCCGACCGGGACGCTCGCGACCTTCTGGCCGGTCGCGAAGTTGATCGCGGTGACCTGGTCCGCGCCGGATTCGGAGATCACGCAGTCCCGGCCGTCCCCGCTGACGGTGGCCCAGTACGGCTTGCTCGCCGGCACCAGCGGCCCCTCGCGCAGCGTGGCCCGGTCCAGCACCGTGGCGTAGTCGTCCACGGTGCCGGCGACGCAGATCCGGGTGCCGTCGGGGCTCATCGACAGGCCGTGGTGGCGGGAGTCGTTGACCCAGGTGGTGCGGTCCTCGCTGGTGGCCGGGTTCTTCGGCAGCGTGGCGACGCGGGTGACCCGGTCGGTGGCCACGTCGTACTCGACGACGCCGTTGAAGAAGGACACCTGGAAGTAGAGCCGGCTGCCGTCGGGGGTGAACACGGCGGGACGGACCGCGTCGGAGAGGTCCCGGCGGCCGGCGGCGTCCAGCCGGTCCCGCATGTCGATCACCTTGACCACCTGGTACGTGCTGGTGTCGGCGACGGTGATCCGCCGGTCGCCCTTGGTCCAGTCGAGCCACGGCGCGTCCAGGTCGGTGTTCACCTCGCCGATGGACATGTTCCACAGCCGGGTGCCGCCGTCGGTGTAGATGTTCTCGTGCGGCTTGTCACCGGCGCCGAACGAGCCGAGTTGCGCACCGGTGCGGATGTCCAGCACGTGCACCGTGTTGGAGGTGGAGGCGGAGACCGCGACGCGGGTGCCGTCCGGCGAGACGGCCATGTGGTCGGCGCGGTAACCGGAGACCGGGAACCGCCAGCGCAGCGCGCCGGTGGCCAGGTCGATCGAGACGACGTCGGCGAAGCTGGGCCGGGACACCACGAGCGCGGTGCCGTCCGGCGTGGTGTACATGTCGTCGATGAGCTGGTCGTGGCCCTCCCCCGGGCCCTGCCGGATGCCGAGGAAGAACGCCAGCTTGATCGGGTTGAGGTAGATCTCGCGCAGCCGCGCGGCGCGGTCCGGGATCACGTTGATCCGGCCGAGCCTGGCGTAGTCGCCGCGGGACCGGATCACGTCGGCGGTGCCGTCCCAGTTGTTGCCGACGAACATCACCTCCTGGAGCGCTGCGGCGGCGGCCGGCGCGGGCGCGGTCACGAGCGGCGTCGGCGCGACCAGGGCGAGCGCGGCCAGCACGGCCAGGCCGGCACGGCGGCGGGTACGGGACGGGTGCTGTGGCACGGGTGTCATGGATGCCTCCTGGCAGCCGGTACGACATCGACGTTTCTCAGTGGCGCGAGCGGTGTTACCTTGCGGTAACAACCAGGAGAGCAACCGGCCGCCCGCCCGGGCTAGGGACCCGACGCCAACGCCCGCGCGGCCCGGTTGTGCCGCGTCGACAACCGGAGGGCGGCGGACGCCGATGACCCGGATCGGACAGGCCCCGACGTTCGGCGCGCTGCTGCGCGACCTGTCCGCCGATCCGGCCGCCGTCGACGAGGTGGCGCGGGCGGCCCGCGCGGACTCCCCCGAGGTGGCCCGGCTGCCGGCCGACGAGGTACGCCGCCAGGTCGTGCTGCTGCTGACGAGCGGCCTGGGCGCGCTGGAACGCCGTGAGGACCCGGCCGGACGCGACTTCGCCGAGGCCCGCCGGCTGGGCGCGGACCGGGCCGCGCAGGGCGTCTCGGTGGCCGGGCTGCTGCGCGGGGTGCAGGCCGGGCGGGACCGCGCGGTGGAGCTGGTGGTCCGGCACGGGCGGGCCGCCGGCATCCCGGACGAGGTGCTGCTGGAAGGGCTGCTCACCATCGGCCGGTATGCCGCGGCGGTGGAGCGGGCGGTGGTCGACGGGCACCGCGGCGCTGAGCGGGAGCTGGCCGGTACCGGCGCGGCGGCTCGGGCGCACCTGCTGCGGCGGTTGCTGCGCGACGGCCCCGCGGGCCTGTCCCCGGCCGAGCTGACCCGGTTCGGGCTGCGGCCGGACGGGCGCTATCACTGCCTGGTTGCCGCGCCACCGGACCCGGTCCGGGCGTACGCGCTGCACCGGCAGCTCACCGCGCGGGGCGGCCTGCTCGGCACGGTCGGGGACCGGCTGGCCGGGCTGCTGCCGCGACCGCCCGACGCCGTACCGGCCGACCTGCTGACGCTTGTGGCGCCCGCGCAGCCACTGGCGCGGGCCCCGGACATGTACGCGCTCTGCGTGGCGGCCCTCGCCACGGCGGCGAACCGGCGGCTGCGCGGGCTGCGTCAGGTCACCGACCTGGCCGGGGAGACCGCGCTCGCCGCCCAGCCGCTGCTGGCCGAGCTGCTGCGCGGCACGCTGCTCGGCGCGCTCGACCCGGCCGACGAGTTCCACCGGGAGCTGGCGGGCACCGCGCTCGCCTGGCTGCACCACGGCCAGCGGCTGGACCAGACGGCCGCCGAGCTGCACGTCCACCCGAACACGGTGCGCTACCGGCTGCGGCGGCTGCGGGAGCTGACCGGCGGGCCGCCGGTCGAGGAGGGGGCGCGGTGCACGGTGCCGGAGACCGTGCACTGGTGGTGGGCGCTGCGCAGCTGGCTGGACGACCGCTGACCACGGACGGCGCAACCGGACGGCACGACCGGGCGAGGCGTCGGGACGCCGCCCGGGCCGCACCGGCGCGCGGCGATGTGCCAGGCTGGCCCGGTGACCGAGGTGATCTTCCGGGAGGCGGTTCGCGCCGACCTGCCCGCCGTGCTCGCGCTGCTCGCCGACGACGTGCTGGGCCGCACCCGCGACCTGCCCGAGGTGGACGAGGCGTACGAGCGGGCCTTCGCCGACCTCGACGCGGACCCGCGAAACCATCTGATCGTGGCCGACGACGGCGGGGAACTGGTGGGCTGTTTCCAGCTCACGTACATCCCCGGACTGGGCCGGCACGGCGCCGAACGCTGCCTGATCGAGTCGGTGCGGGTGCGCTCCGACCGGCGCGGCCGAGGGCTCGGCGGGACGATGATGCGCTGGGCGATCGACCGGGCCCGGGAGCACGGCTGCGCGCTGGTGCAGCTCACCACCGACAAGCAGCGCGCCGACGCGCACCGGTTCTACCGTGACCTGGGCTTCGTGGCCAGCCACGAGGGCATGAAGCTGGCGCTCTGACCCGGGCGCGACCCGCCGCAACCCGGCACCGGGCCGCCGCCCGAAGGCGCGCGGCCCGGCACCCGGATCAGTCCTCCGACATCAGCCGGCCGTCGCGCAGTGTGAGCGTACGGTCGGCCAGCTCGATCAGCGCCGGGTCGTGCGTGGCGACCAGTGCGGTCATGCCCCGGGCGTGCACCACAGCGCGCAGCAGGTCCATGATCGACCGCCCGGTCTCGGAGTCGAGCTGACCGGTCGGCTCGTCGGCGATCAGCAGGTCCGGCTCGTTCGCCAGCGCCCGGGCCACCGCCACCCGCTGCTGCTGGCCGCCGGACAGCTCGTACGGGCGCTGCGCCGCGTGCCCACCCAGCCCGACGAGTTCCAGCAGCACCGCCACCCGCTGCTCCCGCTCGGCCGCCGGCACCTTCGCCAGCCGCAGCGGCACCCCGACGTTCTCCGCCGCGGACAGGATCGGCACCAGGCCGAACGTCTGGAACACGAACCCGATGGTGCCCCGGCGCAGCGACAGCAGCTCCCGCTCACCCGCGGCGGTGACGTCGTGCCCGGCCACCCGGATCCGCCCGGCGTCCGGCCGGTCCAGGCCGCCGACCAGGTTCAGCAGCGTGGTCTTGCCGGCGCCGGAGCGGCCCCGGACGGCGACCAGCTCGCCGCGTCCGGCAGTGAACGAGACGTCCCGTACGGCGTGCACGGCGTGCTCCCCCTTGCCGAAGGTGCGGCTCACCCCCTCGACCCGGACCACGTCGTCGACGGCCGTCCCCGGCTCCGCCGGCAGCACCACTGTCTGGTCGGTCATCACTCACTCTCCTCGGCGTGCGTCCGGTCGCCGGGGCGCACCTCGACGTGGTCGGGTTCCAGGTTGAGCCGGACCCGGTCGCGCAGGGACAGCGCCTCCACGAACTGCGCCGGCAGTTGCATCCGGCCGGTGCGGTCGAGCACCGCGTACTCCTCGCTGACCATCTCGGTGCCGCCGTCGGCGGTCACGCGCGCGGTCCGGCGTACCTCGGAGGCGGTGCGGCCGTCGCGGATCGCGACGGTACGGCGGACCTGGCCGGCCACGGCGTGGTCGTGGGTGACCACCACGATGGTGACCCCCAGTTCGGCGTTGATGGTGCGCAGCGCGGCGAAGACCTCGGCGCCGGTGGCCTCGTCCAGCTCACCTGTCGGCTCGTCGGCGAAGAGGATCTCCGGGTCGTTGGCGACCGCCACGGCGACCGCGCAGCGCTGCTGCTCGCCGCCGCTCATCTGGCCCGGCCGGCGGTCCGCGCAGTAGCCGACGCCCACCATGTCCAGCAGCTCACGGGCCCGTTCCCGCCGGTTGCGTCCCCCGCCGGCCCGCCCGGCCAGCTTCATCGGCAGTTCCACGTTCTCCAGCGCGGTCAGATACGGCAGCAGGTTGCGGCCGGTCTGCTGCCAGATGAACCCGACCACGTCCCGCCGGTACGCGAGCCGCCGCTTGTTCGACAGCGACAGCAGGTCGTAGTCGGCGACCCGGGCGATGCCGGCGGTCGGGGTGTCCAGCCCGGACAGGATGTTCAGCAGCGTCGACTTGCCGGAGCCGGACGCGCCGACGATCGCGACCAGCTCACCCCGGTCGATGACCAGGTCGAGGCCCTGGAGCGCGACGACCTCGACGCCCTCGGTCTTGAAGATGCGCACCAGGCCGTCGCAGACGATGTGCCCGCGCAGCCGGTCGCGCCCACCGGCCCGTTCGGCGGCCCGCTGGGCGGCCCGCTGTTGCAGCGACGCCAGGTCCGGTACGGCAGACGACGGTTCGTCACGCGGCGTGAGACGCGCCGGGCCCGGGTGGCCGGAAGCGGTCGCGGTCATGTCAGCTCTCCTCTCCGAGCCGCAGCACCTCGCCGAGGCGCAACCGGCGGTTGTTCACGGCTTCCACGGTGATCGCGAAGCCGAGGGCCAGCATGGCCAGGACCGACACCCCGGCCACCAGGCCGGGTTCGAAACTCGGGCGCACCTCCACGCCCCCGGTGAAGGCGGGCAGGCCGAGCACCGGTGTGAGCAGCAGCGGCAGCAACGCGCCGACCACCGCCCCGGTGAGCACCGACACCAGCACCAGCGGCGTCAGCTCCACCATCAGCAGTCCGCGCCACTGCCGGCGGGACAGGCCCATCGTGCGCAGCCGGGACAGCACCTGCCCGCGCGAGCGGGCCCCGGCGAGCACCGCGAGCGCGAGCCCGAGCAGCCCCAGCGCGGCGCCGCCTCCGGCACCGAGCACGAAGCCGAACACCAGCAGGCCGTTCACGCCGGTGCCGCCCAGGTCGGCGCGGACGGCCGCCCGGGTCGTCACCTCCGGCGCGCGGGCCTTGTCCCCGGCGTCGACACCGCCGATGCGCAGGTAGCGCCGCTGCCCGTCCCGCGCCACCCGGTCCACCTCGGCCGCGTCCACGCCGGACCCGGCGAGCACGAAACCGGTGGGCGCGAGCTGGTGCGGCGCGTCGGCCGGCAACGCCGGCCACGGCAGCACCACGAACCGGCGTACGCCCTCGCCGACGAGCGCGAACCCGTCGACCGTGGCGGCGGTCCGCACCGGCAGCCGGTTGCCCTGCACGTCCAGCCAGGCGGGCCGCTCGCCCCGGGCGTCGGCGAGCCCGGCGTCGGCCAGTTCCTCGGCCACCGCCGGGGACACGAGCGCCGGCAGCGGCGTGCTCCCGTCGGCGCGGGCCCGCACCGGGTCGGGCACGTCCACCGGTACGCCGGCCTGCCGTGCCACGTCGGCGAACCGCTCCCCGTCCACGAGCACCACGCGCAGCTCGGTGATCGGGGCGGGGCGTCCGGCGCGGTCGGAGTACGGGCGTTCGGCCGGCACGGTGAGCAGCGGCGCGACGGCGCGTACCCCGGGCAGTCCGGCCAGCTTCTCCGCGGTGTCCGGCGTGAAGCGCTCCCCGCGTACCAGCAGGTCACCGGGCACGGCCTGGGCGGCGGCGGTGTCCCGGCCGGTCTCGATGCCGGTCGCCACCACGCCGCAGAACGCGGCGGTGGCGACGGCGAGCACCACCACGACCAGCGGCCCGGTGCTCGCGGCCCGGCCCGCGCGGGCGGTGCCGAGGAACGCGACGCTGCCGCGCGCCCGGGCGGCGACGCGGCTGACCAGCCGCAACGGCCAGGGGTACGCGCGCAGCGCCAGCAGCGCCGCCGCGATCGCCAGCAGCACCGGCACGGAGACCAGCAGCGGGTCCACCGAGCCGGCGGTGAGCCCGCGGCGGCGCAGCAGGAACGCGCCGAGCACGGCGAGCCCGAGCACCACCACCTCGACGGTGAGCCGGACGGCGGGCGACCGGCCGCCCAGGTCGGCGCGGCCACCGGCCCGGCGGCCGACGGCGAGCGCGGCGAGCGGCGGCAGCAGCGTGGCCAGGAGCCCGGCGAGCACCACCCAGCGCCACGACGCCCCGGTGCCGGGCAGCAGCCCGCCGAGCAGCCAGCCGACCCCGGCCGCGGCCGGCAGCACCAGCAGCGACTCGGCCAGGCCGCGGCGCAGCACCGCGCCGGTCGAACCGCCGCGGGCCCGGATCAGGTGGAACTCGGCGCGGCGGCGGCGCGCGGCCAGCCGGGCGGCCAGCAGCGTCAGCCCGGCCAGCGTGGCGAGCAGCCCGGCCGCGATGACGGCGAGCAGGGTACGCGCGGCGGCCAGCGAGTCGGCGAAGCGCCGCAGCGGGATGTCCACGCCCTGGCTGAGCGTCGCCACGGCGGGACGGGTGCGCTCCAGCCCGTCGACACCGGCGATGAGCGCGTCGAGGCGGCCCGGTTCGAGCCGGTCCGGGGCGATCCGGTACCGCCAGCCGAAGCTCACCGGCCAGCCGGTCGCGACGGCCTCGTCGACGCCACCGTCGGCGGTGTAGGCGACGCCCACGAACGGGTCGCCGTCGCCCTCGGGCGGGGTGAGCTTCAGCATCGACGGCAGCGTGTCCCAGACGCCGTCGGCCGGGTCGTTCGGCCGCCACACGCCGACCAGTGCGACAGGGAGGGACTTGAGCACGTTGTCGTCCTGGTCGAGGATCAGGAGCAGGAACCGGTCGCCGGTCTTCACGCCGAGCGTGCCGGCGATCGTCTCGGCGAGCGTCACCTCGACCGCGCCGGCCGGGGTGATCCCGCTTTCCGGCCACCGCCCGTCGACCAGGGTGGTGGCCTCCTTGATGCCGGTTCCGGCGCGCAGGTGCAGGTCGATGAGCCCTTTCTCGGGGGCCAGCGCCGGGCCGCGCAGCCGTCCGGGCACGGTCTGGGCGACGTACCAGCGCTGGCCGACGGTGTCCCGGACCACGCCGGGCATCGTGTTCTCGATCCGCGCCAGCTCGGCCGCGTGACCGGTCACGGCGGTCCTGGTCGTCGGCGGGAACGCGGTCGGCCCGGTGCTGTAGGTGAGATCCCGGCGGGCCACCGGCTGTCCGGCCACGTACTCGGTGAGCCCCTGCCCGGTCAGCCGGTCGGCGACCCGGGGCACGCCGGTGATCAGCAGGGCGGTCACCAGGGTCAGGACGGCGAGCAGCAGGAACTGCCCCCCGTATGCGCGGACCCGGCGCGCGGCACCAGGAAGGCTCATCGTTCTCCTCCGATCCGGAGCTGCGCGGCGGCGACCCGCTGGCGGATGCCGGTGGTGATGAGGGCGGCGAAGGCGAGCGCGGCGAGCAGCAGCCCGGCGGCCGTCGCCCCGATCGGCGCCCAGGGCACTGTGAAGGCCGCCTCGGGCACCGGCCGACCGGCGGCCGGGGTGAGGATCACCAGCGGCACCATGGTGGCCGCGACGAGGGCACCGACGAGCATGCCGACGCCGACGCCGATCGCGGCCAGGAACGTCTGTTCGGCGAGGTACGCGCGGGCCAGCAGCCGGGTGTTCGCGCCGAGCGTGTTGAACACCGCGAACTCGGTGAGCCGGCGGCGGGTGGTGGCCCAGACGTCGACCGCCAGGCCGACCAGGGCGAGCAGCACCGAGCCGAGCGCGGCGGCCAGCAGCCCGGTGCGGGCGCCCTGCCAGTACGGATCCTCGGCGGCCTCGGCGGCCACCGCCCGCCGGTCCAGCAGCACCGTGCCGCCGGTCGGGGCGAGCGCATCGGCGGCAGCGGTGTGCCCGACGGGCGTGGTGTCCAGCCACCACTCGGCCACCGGCCGGACGCCGCCGCTGCGTTCGAGGAGCTGCGTGGTGGCGGTCGGCAGGTCCACCAGTACCCCGTCGCCCCCGGTGCCGGGGATCGCGGCGACCTGGCCGACCACTGTGACCTCGAGCGTCACCTCGGCCACAGACAGCTTGACCGTGTCGCCGGTCTTGACGCTCATCGCGGCTGCGACGCCGGGGGTGACGAGCACCGGCACCGGACGGTCCGGCGCCTGCGGCACCAGCGCGAACCGGGACGAGGGGATCCGGGCGAACTGCAACAGCCCGGCGGGCACGTCGAAGCCCTGCGTACCGTCGATCCGGGCCGGGCTCGCCTTCGCGGTGTCGCGCGGCCCGGACCCCGGGTCGATCACCCGCCACGCCCCCTCCACCGGCACCGGCAGGGTTGCCCCGGCGGCGTCGGTGAGCCGCAGCTCGTCCAGGAGCAGCCGATAGGAACTGCCGGTGGCGTCGCCGCCGTCGGCCTCGACGCCGGCCAGGCGCAGCGGGACGCCGCCGCTGTCGGGCAGCGGCACCGAGAAGCGCACCGGCTTCCCGTCGCCGCCGGCCTCGGCCAGCCGGACCCGCCAGGTGGCCCCGGCGTCGGTGGTGAACAACGCGGTCACTGCCACCTGCGGCCGGTCGAACATGCTCTCGACCGGGGTGCGCACGGTGCCGGACAGCGTCTTCGCGCCCTCGGGCAGGACCCCGCCGGCCGGCGCGGTCCGGCCGTTCGCGAGCCGGTCCAGCAGGGCGCCGGTGGACGCGTCACCGCCGGCGTCGTCGAGCCGGATCATCCCCTTCGCGGCGGCGGCGTCCAGCGCCACCACAGTCGCCGGCCGGGCCTCACGGCCCACACGTACGTCGTCACGCCAGGCCGGCAGCACCCGGTCCACGCCCGGTACGGCGGCCAGCTGGGCGGCCCGATCCGCGGGGGCGGTGCCGTCCCGTTCGGTCAGCCGCAGGTCCGCGCCGACCGTGTGCTGCGCCTGGTCGCGCTGCGAGCGTTCCCACGAGGCGACCAGCGACCAGGCGAGCGTGCTGCCGCCGACGGCGAGCGCGAGCAGCAGCACCGGGCCGGCGTGCGGGCGGCGGCCCGCCTGCCACATGCCGAACATGGTGGCGTTCCACGTCCGCCGGTCGACGAAGCGTTCCGCGAGCCGGGTGGTCGGCGGCAGCAGCCGCAGCGCGATCACCGCGCCGGCCAGCACGCCGATGGTCGGCGCGGCGGCCAGCAGCGGGTCGATGCCGAGGCTGCCGTTCGCGCCGGCCAGCGGCGAGGAGTACTGCCGCAGCTGGGTCCAGGCGAGCACCGCGAGGGCCACCAGCGCGATGTCCACGCTCGCCCGCTGCACCGCCGCGCCCCGGGAGGGGCGGGACCGGGCGGCCATGTCTGCGACGTACGTGCCGGCCCGGCGCATCGCCGGTAGCACCATGGCGAGCAGGCAGCCGACCGCCGCGCCGACCGCCACCACCCACACCCGGGCCAGATCGCCGCCGGCCAGCCCCAGGTCCGCGCCCAGGTAGTGGATCGCCTGCCCGGTCAGCGCCGGGGCCAGCAGCAGCGCCGGCGCCACCACGAGCGTCGCCTCGCGTACGGCCAGCCCGGCGATCTGCCCCCGGGCGGCGCCCCGGGCCCGCAGCAACGCGGTCTGCGCCCGCCGGTCCTCGTTGAGCAGCGCGGCCACAAGCACCAGCGCGTACCCGCCGAGCACCACGATCAGCAGCAGCGGGGTGAGCAGCGCGGACCGGCCCACCAGGTCGGCCCGGCTGAGCCGGTCGACGAGCCGGTCCAGGTGGCTGACCTGCTGCGTCGAGGAGCCCAGGCCGGTGGCCTCGGGCAGCTTCCCGGTGATCTCGTCCAGCGCCGTGGTCACGGCGGGCAGCCGGGCCGGCTCGACCGCCACCAGGTCGGGGTCGACGACCCAGGCCGCCGAGGTGGAGCCCGGGAAGGTACGGGCGAAGTCGGCCGGGTCCAGCGCGAACGGCCCGTACGAGGTGATCTCCGCGTCGCCCTGGCTCTCCCCCACCCCCGGGGCGAGACGCCAGTACGCCTCGGCGGCGTCCCGGGGCCGCCACGTGCCCACGACCACCACGGTGCCGGCGCGCTCCGCGCCCCTGTCGTACAGCGGCACCCGCTCCCCGACCTCCAGGCTCAGTTGCGCGGCCACCTTCTCCGGCAACGTCACCTGCAACGGGTTGCTGCCGGGCACCGGCCACGCCCCGGCGGCCAGCTCGGCGTGCGCCGGCAGGTCGTCGAGCGTGGCCAGGTTGGCGAACATCGGGTCGTCGTCGATCCGAGCGGCGCCCACGTCACCGGTCAGCTCCCGCCCGGTCCCGGAGCGGGTCGCGGCCACGGTGACCGGAGCGCCACCGAGCCCGTTCGCGAACTGCTCCCGTACCGCCCGGTCCCGCTCGGCGAACGCGGCGGCGTCGGCACCGCCGGAGCCGCTGATCAGCAGGCTGCGCTCCTCGGCCGGGGCGGCGTCGAGCACCGCCCGCGCGCCCGCCTCGACCGCCCGGCGGTTGTAGTCGGAGAGCCCGGTGACAAGCGCGACCGCGACGAGTGCCGCGACAGCGGCGGCGAGCAGCAGCCCACGGGCCTCTATCGCCCGCCTCCACACCAGCTTCATCCGACGTCCTCTCCTGGCCCCGGCGGGCCGATGCCGAGAAAGAGCAGTGACGCCCGGCAAAAGGTTCGCGCCCGTTACATGATCGTTATCGGCCCCCCGGCATCCCCGGAACCGGGAGGCACCACGCCGTGACCGTTGGCTGCTCGGGAAACCCCCGCACGAAGCCGTACGCTGGGTCCGCTCGGCCCCCGGAAGGACCGCGATGTCTGATCTTGACCAGACCCCCGAGGATGCCGCCCGGGAGGCGGGACTCCGCGAGGTCTCCGAGGTGCTGCTCAACATCGAGCAGGCGATCAGGAGAACCCAACGGGCGCAGCGCACGGTGTCCATGACGGTCGGGTGCGACGATCTCGCCCGGATGCTGGACACCGCTGCACGCAACCTGGAAATCGCCCGCAAGGACCTGTTTCAGGGCGTCTACTTCTCAGCGGACTCGCCCAAACTTTTCTGACCAAACGCTGACGTGCGTGGAGAGGGGCCGGCGTTCGTCGGCGGTAGGAAGTCCTCCGGCGGAGCACCCCCACGTGCGTGGGGAGGACTGGCGGCGGTCTGGGATGCCGCCCTGGCCGAACGGAGCACCCCCACGTGCGTAAGGTCAAGATCCTTGTCCTCCCCCCGTACGTGGGGGTGCTCCGGTGCCCGCCGGGCAGCGGACGTCCGGGCTGGTGTCCTCCCTACGCGCGTGGGGGTGCTCCGTCAACGTGCTCCAGCCCCAGACCCCAGATCTCGTCCTCCCCACGCATGTGGAGGTACTCCGTGGCCATGCAGCCCCGCCCTGCCCAACGCTGCTTCGATCGCTTCGGCCGGGGCCGGGCCAACGGCATGGGCGGCGGGCCTGGTGCCGAGTTGGATGGCACCAGACCCGCCGCCCATCAAGTTCAGGCCCGGTCGTTCAAGCGGCCCGTGCGAATCGCGCCGACGAACCGGGTCCAGGCCGTCGAGTCGAAGCTCAGCGCCGGCCCCTGCCGATCCTTGGTGTCCCGCACTCCGACCGCATCGGCGAAACCAGCCACCTCGACGCAATCGCCTTCACCGCCGGATCGGGACGACTTGCGCCACACTCCATCACGTCCCATCGGTCATCTCCTCAGCTATCGTCATCATCAGCTTGCGGGACTCATCAGCATCGAGCGCCCGTTCACCGAGCGAGCGCCATCCGTCCTCGTAGGTCTGGATCTCGTGAGCCTTGTCAAGGTATGCCGCGCCGCATGGACCGTCCATGTAGATGGTGGTCGGCTCCGGTTCCCGCACGTCGGTCGGGAAGTCGAGCATCGTGAAAGTTCCGGCCGACGCCCAGCGGTAGAGACCAGCGCTGAGTGGGAGCACCCGGATACGGATGTTGTGCTGTTGGCTCGCCACCACCAGGGCATCGATTTGCCTACCCATCGCCGACAGATCGCGCAGCGGTCGACGTAGCACCGCCTCATTCAGGATCACGTCTAGGTAGGGAGCTCGCGGCACTGCACGGGCCAGCAGCCGTTGCCGCCGCAGCCGGACGTCCACCTTCGCTTGCCGCTCCGCGTCACTCAACTGCGGGTTGTCGGTAGCAATCACCTCGGTCATGTACTCGACGGTCTGCAGCAAGCCCGGTACCAAATTGGCCTCGTACTTGCGAATCTTCGTCGCGGCGGCTTCCAGGCCCACGTACAGCTTGAACCAGTCTTTGATTGCCTCCCCGTAGCTGTGCCACCAGCCGTGCGCCTTGGTTTCCCGGGCCAGAGCGCGCATGGTTTCGATGGTTTCTCGCGACGCGCCGTAAACGCGGCACATGGCCTCCACGTCGTTCGGGTGCATCGGCACCTGGCCCGTTTCGTAACGCCAGATCCGGGGCGCCGACCATTCCAGTTCCTTGGCCGCCGCGGTCACCGTGACGTGCGCGCCTTCGCGAAGTTCTCTCAGATATCTGCCGAGCTGCCTACGCGGGACGGTGCTTCCCGAGTCGTCCACGTCATCTCCTTTGGTGTTGTCGCGTAAGGCACCTCATCCCTTGGTCTGCATTCTGCCGCGAAAGATTGTCCCGGGCCAGAGGTGAATTGACCATTGTGGTGCCCGCCGGGGACGCGGCGGGTTCGCGGGGACGGATGCCTTTCCCCGAAACCTCATCCCGGCATCCGTCCCCGCACCTGGCGCCGATCTCCAAAGGAGAGTCATGGACTCGATCGATCGCATCCTGGGCGACATTCCGCTTCCGCCCTACGTCACCGCCGAGGATGTCACCTTCGCGGTCCGGGCGATCACCGTGCACGCCCCCGAGCAGTGGCCCGAGGGACCGCGCTGCCGCAACGACCGGGCGCCCCACCCGTGCCGGCTGCACCGCTGGGCCGGCGGGTGCTCGACCTGCGCGGGCTCACCGACCGGCAGATCCTCACGCTCGTCGCCGAGCAGACGGCACCCGTGCGGTGATCTACGTGACCGGGGAACGCCTGCTTCCGCACCACGTCCGCGCCGCCTTCTTCGACCGGCGCTGGCGGGGCCTCGACCCGGCCCAGGTACGCGACCACCTCGACCGTGTGGCCGACGAACTCGATCGGCTGAGCCGTGAGCTGGTCACCACGCGGACCGAGGCCGAACGCGTCCGCCAGGCGCTGCGGCAGTGGCAGTCCCAGCACCGCGCCTGTCGTCTCCGTGACCCGGACGCCCCGCCGGGCGGGTGGCCACGATGACCGCACAGCGCTGGATCATCCACCTGCCCACCACGCTGACCAGCGCCGACGAGGCAGCAGCCCTCGCGGTGACGCTGCGCGACTCGCTCGGCCACGTCACGGTTCTCGACTTCGGCGAGACCACGCTGAGCGAGGAGGACAGCCAGTTCGTGCGTACCCGGGTCTGGTGCGACGCCCGGCTCGACGGCGCCGGCCGGTGCGGCCACCGCAACGACCACGGCGGCCCTTGCAGCGCGTGACCCGGTGCCCGGCGCACGCCGTCAGGGGCGGGGGCGGTCGCGGTCCTTGGACGGCTGGACCCGCTTCGGCTCGCCGGGCATCTTCGGGTATTCCGGCGGGTAGGGCAGGTCGCCCAGCCCGTCGGTGGCGTCCCGCTCGGCCCACTCCAGCAGCGGTGTGATGTCCCACGGGGCGTCGTCGATGCCGGCGTGCGGGTCGCCGCGCTCGGCGAACCGGGCCGGCACCGTGCCCAGGTGGAAGTCGTCCGGGTCGACCTCGGGCAGCTCGTCCCAGTCGACGGGGGTGGAGACGGTGGCGCGGGCGTTGGCGCGCAGCGAGTACGCGCAGGCGATGGTGCGGTCCCGCGCCGTCTGGTTGAAGTCGACGAACACGCGCTCGCCGCGCTCCTCCTTCCACCAGGCGGTGGTGACCAGCTCGGGGCGGCGGCGTTCCAGTTCCCGGGCCAGCGCGATGGTGGCGCGGCGGACCTCCACGAACGTCCAGCGCGGCTGGATGCGCAGATAGACGTGCACGCCCCGGCCGCCGGAGGTCTTCGGCCAGCCGGGCACGCCCAGCTCGTCGAGCAGCCCGCGCAGCTCACCGGCGGCGGTCACCGCGTCGGCGAAGTCGGTCCCGGGCTGCGGGTCGAGGTCGACGCGCAGCTCGTCGGGGCGGTCGGTGTCGGCGGCGCGCACCGGCCACGGGTGGAACACCACGGTGCCCATCTGCGCCGCCCAGGCCACGTGGGCCAGGTCGGCAGGGCACAGCTCGTCGGCAGGGCGGCCGCTGGGGAAGGCGATCCGCGCGGTGCTGACCCACGCGGGCACGCCCCGCTGCGGCACCCGCTTCTGGAAGAACATCTCCCCCTCGATGCCGTCGGGGAAGCGCTGGAGCGTCGTCGGCCGGTCGCGCAGGGCGCGCATGATCCCGTCGCCGACTGCCAGGTAGTAGCGGAAGACATCGGCCTTGGTGAAGCCGCGCTGCGGGAAGATCACCCGATCGGGGCTGCTCAGCCGCACCGTGTGCCCGGCTACCTCGATCTCCTCGACCGCACTCCTGCCCGCCATCACGCGACCATATGCGATGCCACCGACACCCGACGTACCGTGGAACGGTGAGTCTTTCCGACAACGAACTGCCCCGTACCGAGGACGAATGGCGCGTCCGGCTGAGCCCCGAGGAGTTCCGGGTGCTCCGCGAGGCCGGCACCGAGGCGCCCTGGACCGGTGAGTACGTCGACACCAAAACCCCCGGGGTCTACCACTGCCGGGCCTGCGGGCTGGAACTGTTCCGCAGCCAGGACAAGTTCGACTCGCACTGCGGCTGGCCGAGTTTCGACGACGCCATCCCGGGCGCGGTCAAGGAGATCCCGGACAACACGCTCGGCATGCGGCGCGTGGAGATTCGCTGCGCGCGCTGCGACAGCCACCTCGGGCACGTCTTCGAGGGTGAGGGCTTCACCCCGAAGGACACCCGGCACTGCGTCAACTCGATCTCGGTGCGGCTGGAGCCCAGCGCCGGCTGACGGCGGCGTCACAGCCGCAGCAGGCCGCCGGCCTCGTCCACCTGGTCGGCGGCCTCGTCGTCCAGCCACACCCCACCGGTGGCGAGGTAGCGGAAGCGGTACTCCCCCGGCGCGAGCCGGACCGTCACGGTACGGGTGCCGTCGCGCCGCGGCACCAGTTCGTGCCGGCCGGGCTCCCAGCCGTTGAAGCAGCCGACCACGCTCACAGTGCCGGCCGGGGCGTCCCGGGGCAGCGAGAACGTCACCCGGGTCTGGTTGCCGAAGAGCTTGTTGCGCTTGATCACGAATCCTCCGGGGATTTTCGGCGGTCACCGGGGTCAACGCTCGACACGCCGGGAGCGACTCGCCGTGGGGCCGGATCAGGTTCGCCGGTTCCGGTTGCTCGATGGTGTCGTCTGCGCGACTCTCGGATGACAGGTCCGTTTTCGGGGGGTTTCGCATGGCAACCTGCGAGGTTTGCGGTAACGACTACTGGATGGCGTTCGAGGTGCGCACAGTCGACGGGTCGCGGCACACGTTCGACTGCTTCGAGTGCGCGGTGCACAAGATGGCGCCGATCTGCGAGCACTGCCAGATCAAGATCGTCGGGCACGGCGTCGAGGTCTCCGGCCGCTTCTTCTGCTGCGCCCACTGCGCCCGCGCCGTCGAGGGCGAGCAGGGCGCCGAGGTACGCGACGCGGTCGGCGCCCGCCCCGCCTGACGCGGGCGCTCCCGGGGCGCCCACCGGCGTCGATCTCCGTCTAGCATCCCTCCGGTGTCCCGACGGATGATCATCGCGGCGGCTCTGACCGCCGCCCTCGCCGGCTGCTCTCCCGCCACCGAGCCCGCCCCCGCCCCCGATCCGGCGCTCGTCGCGCCCTCGCCCACCGACGGCGGCGCCGCCGCGGCGCTGCGCGACCGGTACGCCGCGACCGGCAGCCTGGCCGGCCTCGCCGAGAAGCCCGAGCACGCCAGCGAGCGGCTCGACTCCGACGGTGTCGCCTGCGGTCGCCCCCTGCCCCTGCTCGACCGGCGGCTCGTCGCGTCCACCCGGGTCTTCGTCACGCCGGAGGGAACCCCGGCCGGCGAGTTCGTCGAGATCGCCCAGGAGACGGTGGTCTACCCGGACGAGCAGACGGCGGCGGACGCGGTACGGCAGGTCTTCGGCGTGCTGGAGGCGTGCGAGCGCGACGAGGAGGGCGGCCAGGTGACCGCCGGACACACCGCAGCGGACCTGCCCGCCGGGCTGGGCGTGCCGGGCCGGGTGGTGTCGGCGACCATGACCGTGTCCGACGGCACGCGCTTCCCGCACCGCTACGGCTGCCTGCACCACGGCCGGGTGACCCAGTGCGTCGCGGTCTGGACCCGCTCGGCGGCCGACACCGGCACCTGGTTCGAGCGCGCCGTCACCGCCACCGCCACCGGGCTGCGCACGTCGAAGGGCTGAACGCGCCGGGCCGCGCCGGCCTGACGCGCGCCGAGCCGACGTGTCGCGCCGGGGGGAGCACGAGCGGCCGGAGACGCGCCGCCTACCCTGGGCCGATGCCCGTCGAGTCCCACCTGGCCGGCTTCGCCGACCTGGACGCCCGCACCTTCCACGACCTGCTCCGGCTGCGCATCGACGTGTTCGTGGTCGAGCAGTCCTGCCCGTACCCGGAACTGGACGGCCGGGACGTCGAGCCCGGCACCCGCCACCTGTGGCTGAGCAGCGACGGCGCCGTGGTCGCGTACCTGCGGATCCTGGCCGACCCCGGCGGCGTCGCACGGATCGGACGGGTCGTGGTGGCGCCGGCGGCGCGCGGCGCGGGCCTGGCCGGTGCGCTGATGACCGAGGCCCTGGCCGTGGTGGGCGACGGGCCGTGCGTGCTCGACGCGCAGACGCACCTGGTCGGCTTCTACGCCGGGTTCGGCTTCGCCGTCGACGGCCCCGGTTACGTCGAGGACGGCATCCCGCACACCCCGATGCGCCGCGACCCGACTCATTGACGTTTGTCGCTTTTTGTGGCAGCGTGCGGGCGGAGCCGCCACGCGGGAGAGGGCAACTCCCGACAGTCCGGGCGTCGTGCACCGACACCCCATCCCGGAGGCTTTCCCATGTCCACTCCGTACCGCCGCCCCTTACCGCTCGCGGCGGCGATCCTCGCCGTCTGCGCGGTGGTGGCGGCGCTGCTCACCACCGCGTTCTCCGGCCCGGCCTCGGCGCACGGGTCGGTCGTCGACCCGGCCTCGCGCGCCTACAGCTGCTGGCAGCGCTGGGGCGGTGACTTCCAGAACCCGGCCATGGCCACCCAGGACCCGATGTGCTGGCAGGCGTGGCAGGCCGACCCGAACGCCATGTGGAACTGGAACGGCCTGTTCCGCGAGGGCGTGGCCGGCAACCACCAGGGCGCCATCCCGGACGGGCAGCTGTGCAGCGGCGGTCGCACCCAGAGCGGCCGGTACAACGCGCTCGACACGGTCGGCGCCTGGAAGACCGTGCCGGTCACCAACAGCTTCCGGGTCAAGTTCTTCGACCAGGCCAGCCACGGCGCCAACTACATCCGGGTGTACGTGACCAAGCAGGGTTTCAACGCGCTCACCTCGCCGTTGCGCTGGAGCGACCTGGAACTGGTCGGCCAGATCGGCAACACCCCGGCCAGCCAGTGGACGCGTGAGGTGGACGGCGTGTCCATCCAGATCCCGGCGAACGCGCCGGGCCGCACCGGCCGGCACATCGTCTACACCATCTGGCAGGCCAGCCACCTGGACCAGTCCTACTACCTGTGCAGTGACGTGGACTTCGGCGGCTCCGGCCCGACCACTCCGCCGACGAGTACGCCGCCCACCAGCACCCCGCCGACGAGCACCCCGCCCACCAGCACGCCGCCGACCAGCCCGCCCCCGACCACGCCGAACCCGGCCGGTGGCTGCACCGCGACGTACGCGATCACCGGTTCGTGGGGCGGCGGCTTCCAGGCCGAGGTGAAGGTGACAAACGGCAGCGGTTCACCGATCCGCGGCTGGTCGGTGAGCTGGAACTACCAGAACGGCCAGCAGGTCAACTCGGCGTGGAACGCCACAGTCACCACCAGCGGAACGCTGGTGACGGCACGCAACGTGGCCTACAACGGCTCACTCGCACCGGGTGCCAGCACCTCGTTCGGCTTCACCGGCTCGGCCGGTGCGACGAACCCGGTGCCCGGCATCCTGTCCTGCACGACGACCGCCTGACCGGGATCCGGCCGGGACCGCGCTCGCGGTCCCGGCCGGGCACGCTCAGACCAGGCAGTTGACGATGTCGGCGACCGGGCGGCGGCGGCCGGTGTAGAACGGGATCTCCTCCCGCACGTGCCGGCGGGCGCCGGAGGCCCGCAGGTCGCGCATGAGGTCGACGATCCGGTGCAGCTCGTCGGCCTCGAACGCCAGCATCCACTCGTAGTCGCCGAGCGCGAACGAGGCGACCGTGTTGGCCCGCACGTCCGGGTAGCCCCGGGCCATCTTGCCGTGCTCGGACAGCAGCTCACGCCGCTCGGCGTCGGGCAGCAGGTACCACTCGTACGAGCGCACGAACGGGTAGACGCACAGGTAGGCGCGCGGCTGCTCGTCGGCCAGGAACGCCGGAATGTGGCTCTTGTTGAACTCGGCCGGGCGGTGCAGCGCCATCTGCGACCAGACCGGGGTGAGCGCCCGGCCCAGCGTGGTGCGGCGGAACCGCAGGTACGCGTCCTGGAGCGCGTCGCTGGACGACGAGTGCCACCAGATCATCAGGTCGGCGTCCGCGCGCAGCCCGGCCACGTCGTACGTGCCCCGGATCGTGACGTCCTTGCCGGCCAGCTCGGTGAAGAGCGACTCGACCTCGTCGACGACGTTCTCCCGCAGCGACGGCAGCGGGCTGGTGGCCCGGTACACCGACCACATGGTGTAGCGGATGGTCTCGTTGAGCTCCCGCAGCCGCGCCGCGTTGGTCTGCTCGGTCATGCTGCCGATCCTCCCAGTGCCGTGATGATCTCTTCGGCCGCCGTCTCGCCGGAGCGGACGCAGACCGGAATGCCGACGCCGTCGTAGCCGGCCCCGGCCACCGCAAGCGTCGGATGGGCGGCGCGCAACGCCGTCCGGACCGCCGCCACCCGGGCGGTGTGCCCGGGCGTGTACTGCGGCAACGCGCCACCCCACCGCTGCACGTGCCGGGCCACCGGGACCGGCAGCGGCGCGCCGAGCACCGCCGACAGCTCCCGGTGCACCACGTCGGCCAGGTCGTCGTCGGTGAGCTGGAGCGACGTCTCGTCGCCGTACCGGCCGACCGAGGCGCGCACCAGCGCCAGCCCGTCCGGCCGCCGCAGGTGCCCCCACTTGGTGGTGAAGAACGTGGACGCCTTGATCGTCAGCCCTTCGACGGCGGGCACCAGGAAGCCGGACAGCTCCGGCAGGGCCGGGCCGGGCAGGGCGAGCGTGATCAGGGCGACGCTGGCGTAGTCGAGCGCGCCGACCGTGTCGGCCGCCTCGGGCGCGGCGGCGGCGAGCAGCCGGGCGGCCGGGCGGGCCGGCACCGCGAGCAGCACCGCGTCGGCCTCGACGTGCTCGGCGTCGCGGGTCGGCCCGACGGTGAGCCGCCAGCCGTCCGGGGTGCGCCGCAGCTCGCGTACCGCGGCGCCCCGGCGGATCGTCGCACCGCTCGCCGTCGCCGCCGCCTCGACCAGCGTGCTCAGCCCGCCGGCGAGGGTGCCGAAGACCGGGGCGCCCGGCGCGCGCGGCGCGGCGGCCTGGGCGGCGCGTACCGCACCGACGAGCGTGTGCTCGGCGCGAGCCGCGCGGGCCAGCGCCGGCATCGTGGTGACCAGCGACAGGTCGTCGGCCCGCCCGGCGTACACGCCGCCGAGCATCGGGTCGACCAGCCGGTCCACCACCGCGTCACCGAGACGCTTGCGGACCAGCTCACCGACCGAGGTGTCCTCGCCGTCGGCCAGCAGCGGCCGGCCCCCGTCGCGGTCGGCGTCCGCGGCCGGCGGCGCGACCGCCGCCACCTTGTCCAGATCCCCGGGTACGCCGACGAGCGTGCCGCCCGGCACCTGGTGCAACGTGCCGTCGACGAGCAGGGCGGCCTGCCCGACCGTGGGGTGCACGATCGATGCGTCCAGGCCGAGGCGCCGGGCCAGCGTCACCGCCGCCGACTCGCCACCGGCCGGGTCGCGCATCAGGAACGACTCGGCGCCGAACTCGACCGGCCCGCCGGCCAGCTCACCGGTGAACAGCTTGCCGCCGAGGCGGCCCGACTGCTCGTACACGGTGACCTCGGTGCTCTCGGGGGCCCGGTCGCGCAACCGGACGGCGGCGGCCAGCCCGGTGATCCCGCCACCGACGATCGCCACCCGCCACGGTCGCACCACTGTCTCCTCCTAGCGCTCCGGTCGCGCGGTCAGCTCGTGCACCAGCGCGACCACCCGGGTCAGCACCTCGGGGTCGGTCTCCGGCAGGACGCCGTGACCGAGGTTGAACACGTGGCCGGGAGCGGCCCGGCCCTGCTCGACGATGCGCCGCACCTCGGTCTCCACCGCCGGCCAGGGGGCGAGCAGCACCGTCGGGTCGAGGTTGCCCTGCACCGCCTTGTCCGGCCCGATCCGGCCGGTGGCGACGTCCAGCGGCGTACGCCAGTCCACGCCCACCACGTCGGCCCCGGCCTCGCCCATCGCGCCGAGCAGCTCGCCGGTGCCCACCCCGAAGTGGATCCGCGGCACGCCGGAGTCGGCGAGCCCGCCCAGCACGTACGTCGAGTGCGGCAGCACGAAACGGCGGTAGTCGGCCTCGGAGAGCGCGCCGGCCCACGAGTCGAACAGCTGCACCGCGGAGACCCCGGCGTCGACCTGCACCTGGAGGAACGCCAGCGTCACCTCGGCCAGCCGCGCGCACAGCGCGTGCCACAGGTCCGGGTCGCCGTACATCAGCGCCTTGGTCTTGGCGTGGGTCCGCGACGGCCCGCCCTCGACCAGGTAGCTGGCGAGCGTGAACGGGGCGCCGGCGAAGCCGATCAGCGGGGTGTCGCCCAGCTCGACGACGAGCCGGCGGACCGCCTCGTCCACGTACGACACGTCGTCGCGGCCGATCGGGCTGATCCGCTCCACGTCGGCGGCGGTCCGGACCGGCTCGGCCACCACCGGGCCGGTGCCGGGCACGATGTCCAGGTCGACGCCGGCCGCGGCGACCGGCACCACGATGTCGCTGAACAGGATCGCCGCGTCCACGCCGTGCCGGCGCACCGGCTGCAGCGTGATCTCGGTGACCAGCTCGGGCCGGCGGCAGGACTCCAGCATCGGCACGTTGGCCCGGATCTCCCGGTACTCCGGCAGCGACCGGCCGGCCTGGCGCATGAACCAGACCGGGGTGTGCGGGCCCGGCTCGCGCCGGCAGGCGCGGACGAAGGGCGAGTCGGCCGGCCCGCCGCGGCGGGGTTCTCCGTCTCGGGCGGCAGTGCCCGTGGTGTCGGTGGTCATCGCGGCCATCGTGCCACGCCCCCGGCGCGCGCCCGCGCTCACCGTCCGCATTTGTGACGTAGAAGGAAGGCCCTCAACCGTCGATCACCCGGCGTGCCGTCGCGCGCCGTGCGGTGAGCGCGGCATAGGCTGCCCGCATGGCCCCCCCGATCGCGCTCCCGGAAACGTTCGCTCGCGCGGTCGCGGGGCTGCGATCGGTGACACCCCGCCCGGAGATCGTCCTGGAGGAGGTCGGCGCGCCGCAGCGGCTGGCCCCGTACGCGTTCGCGCTCTCCGCCGCCGTGATGCGCGACGACGACGAGGTGGCCACCGGCCGGCTGATCCTGCTGCACGACCCGGCCGGGCACGAGGCGTGGCAGGGCACGCTGCGCCTGGTCACGTACGTCACCGCCGAACTGGAGGTCGACCTGGCCAGCGACCCGCTGCTGCCGGGCGTCGGCTGGACCTGGCTGACCGACGCGCTCGACGCGCAGGGCGCCGGGCACCGGGCGATCGGCGGCACCGTCACCCAGACGCTCTCCACCCGGTTCGGTGAGCTGGCCGGGCCGCCCGCCGCCGGGGACATCGAGATCCGCGCCTCGTGGACGCCGCTGCGCGCCGACCTCGGTCCGCACCTGCTCGGCTGGTGCACGCTGCTGGCCTCCACGGCCGGCCTGCCGCCGCCCGGTGTCACCGCGCTGCCCACCCGCCGCTCGGCGGGCGCCGCCTGACCGTCGTACCCTCTACGCCGCCCGGCCGGCTCCGCCGCTGACGCCCGATGCGCGAAGGCCGCCCCGGGCGAGCCGGGGCGGCCTTCGGACGGACGCGGTCAGAGGTAGTTCTCGGCCTCGTCGCAGACCTTGTCCAGGCCCTTGTTGGCCGCCTCGAAGCCGGCCCGGTCGCCGCGCGACGCCGCCGCGATGGCGGTGGTCAGCTTGTCCAGGCAGCTCGCGATGACCTTCTTCTGCCGGGCCTGCTCGTCCCTGTCGTTCTTGGTGCCGGTCAGGTCCTGCTGGGTGTCCGACAGCCGCTCCTGGACCGTCTTCAGCTCACCCTTGAGCTTCTCGATCTCCTGCTGGTTCGCCGAGATCGTGCCGTCACGCTGGCTGACCGTCTGCCGGGACTTGTCCAGCTCGCCGTTCGTGGAGACGTACAGGAACGTCATCACGCCGCCGAAGACGAACAGCAACGCGGCCACGAGGCCGAGCACCAGCGCGGCCCACTTCCGGCCGCCGCCGGTCGCCGGCGCGGCGGCCGGCGGGCCGTACGGGCCGGGCGGCCCGGACATCGGCGGCGGCGCGAAGCCGGGGCCGGACACCGGCGGAGCGGACGCCGGCGGGACCGACATCGGCTGCGCGTAACCGGGGGCGGAGACCGGCGGGACGGACACCGGCGGCGCCGACATCGGCTGCGCCGGCGGGGGCACCGGGGCGGCGCCGGGCGAGTAGCCCGGCTGTCCCGGCGCGGTGGGCTGGTATCCGCCGTACCCGGGGGCGCCGTCGGGCGCGGCGGGCTGGTGCAGGGTCGGCGCGGGCTGGTTCGGGTCGTACTGCTGGGGCGCGGGCCGGCTGCCGTACGGGTTGCCGTAGACCGTGCCCCCCGGCGCCGGGGGCGGGTTGTCGCCCCCGGCCGGTGGGTAGGACATGTCGTTCCTCCAGATGTGCTGGTCCCCCGCGGGGTGGCCCGACGGGCCGGGGTCGATGCGGTGCGGCGGGGCCGGTGTGGCCGCCGTCAGCAGAGCCGGAACCGGTCGCAGGCGGTCTTGATCGGCACCGCCAGCCCGATGCCCTCGGCGTTGCGGGCCTTGGCCGTGGCGATGCCGACGACCTCCTTCGAGCCGTTGATCACCGGGCCGCCGGAGTTGCCCGGGTTGATCGGCGCGTCGAACTGGATCACCGGACCTCCGCCGCGCTCGTCCTCGCGGAACGCGCTGACCACGCCCGTGGTGACGCTGTCCTGCAATCCGAGCGGCGCGCCGACCACGATGATCTGCTGGCCGGACCGCACCGGGGCGCGGGCCGCGACCAGTCCGGTGAACTTGGCGCTGGTCTGCAGCTGCGCCAGGTCCTTGTCCTTGTCGGTGGCGATGATCGTCGCCTCGAACCGCTGGTCCTTGCGCTCCAGGAACACCTTGCGCTCACCGGCGGTGAAGACCGACTCGACCACGTGGAAGTTCGTCAGCAGAGTGGTGCCGCCGCCCGACGGGGGCTTGCCGACGGCGAACGCGGTACCGGTGAACTGCCCGGCCCGCACCCGGAACACGCTCGGCAGGACCGCGCTGGCCACCGCCTCCGGGTTGAAGGCCGCGTCGGCCTGCTTCTCCAGGCTGCCGGCGCGCTGCTCCAGGCCCTCGAGCCGGTCGGCGTCCGCGCCCTGCCCCTCGGCCATCCGCTTGTCGGCGGCGGCGAGCCGGTCGTCGAGCCGGTAGATCTGGTACGCCTGCACGCCGGTGACCACCGCCAGCACCGCGGCCAGGGCCAGCGCCACCACGGCCACCCGGCTGCGCCGCGCCGGCTGAGCGCCGAAGCCGGCCGGGCCGCTGACAGGGGCCGGCTGACCGGGGTACGCGGAGCCGGGCTGGGACGGCGCCGACACCGGCTGCCCCGGGTAGGCGGGCGCGGACACGGGCTGGCCGGGATACGACGGGCCGCTGCCGGACGGGCCCGGGTACGGCGGTGCGGCGGGCGTCCGGTCCGGGTACGACGACGAGCCCGGCCCGCCCGGATAGGACGGTGACGCGGAGACCGGCCGGCCCGGATACGACGGCGAGGCGGCCGGCTGTCCCGGGTACGCCGGGGCGGCGGGCCGGGAGGTCTGCGCCGGTACGGAGCCGAAGGACGACGGCTGGGCCGGCGCGGAGCCGTAGGACGGCTGGGTCGTGGCGGGCGGGGTCGTGGCGGGCGGGGTCGCGACGCCGGACGAGGCCGCGTAGGGCGTCGCCTGCGGCGTCCCGGCCTGGTCCGGGCGGTTCGGGTAGCCGGCGGGCGGCTGGACGGCGGGCGGCTGGACGGCGGGCGGCTGGACGGCGGCCCGCGCCGGGTAGCCGGGGCTGCCGGACCACTCGGATCCACCGGGGAACGACCCCGGCACCGCTGCCGAACCGGCGGGCGGGGCGAAACGCGGCGGCAGCGGTCCCGGCCGGTCGGCTGCCGGTTCGCCGCCCTGCCCCGGCACGTCGTCGCCGGTTCCGTACCCGCCTGTCATGCTCGCCCGTCCTCCCCGTCGGCCTCGCCGACGCCCCCCGACCCGCTGCGGCACCCGTACGCCGTTCGCGGCTCGATGGACCGTACCGGCGGGAACGGGCTTTGTCTTCCCCCTTGTCCGACCCTCTCACGGCCCCGCAACCCGCACCTTTCCGGTCACCCGACGGCCATCGCGCCGACACGCGCCGGACCGGCTGCGCACACCGGATCGTCCGGCCTACTAGGGTTGTCAGGTGACCGACGAACCACCCCTGCGCCGTCGGGCCGCCGAAAGCCGTACCGGAGAGGCGTCCGCCCCTCCGACGTCGGCCCTGCCGGAGCCGGCGGACGCGGGGACCGAGACCGACACGGGCGCGGCCGTCCCCCTCACCGCGCCGCGCGACGGCACGCCCGCCCCGGTGGCCACACCCGCCGAGTTGGACGAGGTGGTGGCCCGCTTCGCGTCCGGCACCGGCCCGGTGGCCCTCGATGCCGAACGTGCCTCCGGCTACCGCTACAGCCAGCGCGCCTACCTGGTGCAGCTGCGCCGCGGCGGCGCCGGCACCGCGCTCATCGACCCGCTGCCGCTGCCCGACCTGTCCGCCCTGGACGCGGCGATCGCCGAGACCGAGTGGGTGCTGCACGCGGCCAGCCAGGATCTCGCCTGCCTGGCCGAGGTGGGGCTGCGCCCGCGCCGGTTGTTCGACACCGAACTGGCCGCCCGGCTGGCCGGATTCGAGCGGGTCGGCCTGGCCGCGCTGACCGAACAGCTGCTCGGGTTCAGCCTGGAGAAGCACCACTCCGCCGCCGACTGGTCCAGCCGGCCGCTGCCGGAGTCCTGGCTGACGTACGCGGCGCTGGACGTGGAACTGCTGGTGGACCTGCGCGACGCGCTGGACGAGGAGTTGCAGCGGCAGGGCAAGTCCGGCTGGGCGGCGGAGGAGTTCGACGCGCTGGTGCGCAACGGCGCCCGTCCGCCGCGCGTGCGCGCCGAGCCGTGGCGACGCACGTCCGGCATCCACCGGGTACGCGGCGCGCGCGCCCAGGCCCGGGTGCGTTCCCTCTGGTACGCGCGGGACCAGATCGCCTCCCGCCGGGACGCCGCGCCGGGCCGGGTGCTGCCCGACTCGGCCATCGTGGCCGCCGCCGAACTGGACCCGAAGGACGAGAAGACGCTGCTGACGCTCCCCGGGTTCGGTGGGCGGTCGGTGCGCCGGCTGGCGCGTACCTGGCTGGCGGCGCTGGACGACGCGCGCCAGCTGCCGGACGACGCGCTGCCGGTGAGCCCGGCGGTGGAGGGGCCGCCTCCGCCGCACCGGTGGGCCGAACGCGACCCGGTGGCGGCCGGGCGGCTGGCCCGCGCCCGGGAGGTGGTGGTCGGCACCGCCGGGGCGCACCGCCTGCCGGCGGAGAACCTGATCGCGCCGGACTCGATCCGCCGGCTCGCGTGGCAGCCGCCCGCGGAGATCACCGACGACACGGTCGCGGAGACGCTGCGCGGGTTCGGCGCCCGCGAGTGGCAGATCGGTCTGCTGCTGCCCGCTCTTACCGAGGCGCTGCGCACCCCCCAGCAGTAACGTCGGTGGCAGGTGTGAGGTGGGCCACGCGGGGGGTGGTGCCACGTTTGGTTACTGGCGAGTAGCATCCGGGGAAATGCCCGTGCCGAGGGAGGCTCCAAGTGCCCCGTGAAGTCCGGGATGTCGTCTTCGTCGACGGCGTCCGTACCCCGTTCGGCAAGGCGGGTGGGATGTACGCCAACACCCGCGCCGACGATCTGGCGATCCGCTGCATCCGCGAGCTGATGCGCCGCAACCCGCAACTGCCGCCGGAGAAGGTGGAGGAGGTGGCCATCGCCGCCACCACCCAGATCGGTGACCAGGGCCTGACCATCGGCCGCACCGCCGCCCTGCTGGCCGGCCTGCCCAAGACCGTGCCCGGCTTCGCCATCGACCGGATGTGCGCCGGCGCGATGACCGCCGTCACCACAGTGGCCAGTGGCATCGCCGTGGGCGCGTACGACGTCGCGATCGCCGGCGGCGTCGAGCACATGGGCCGCCACCCGATGGGCGAGGGCGTCGACCCCAACCCGCGCATCGTCGCGGAGAAGCTCGTCGACCCGTCCGCCCTGGTGATGGGCTCCACCGCGGAGAACCTGCACGACCGCGTCCCGCACATCACCAAGGAGCGCACCGACGCGTTCGCGCTGGCGTCGCAGCAGAAGACCGCGAAGGCGTACGCCAACGGCAAGCTCCAGGGCGACCTGGTGCCGGTGGCGACCCGCGACCCGGAGGCGGGCTGGGGCCTGGCCACCGTGGACGAGGCGCCCCGCGACACCTCGATGGAGAAGCTGGCCGGCCTGAAGACCCCGTTCCGGCCGCACGGCAAGGTCACCGCGGGTAACGCGGCCGGCCTGAACGACGGCGCCACCGCCGCACTGCTGGTGGCCGAGGACACCGCCCGCGAGCTGGGTCTGCCGGTCGGCATGCGCCTGGTGTCGTTCGGCTTCGTCGGCGTCGAGCCCGAGGTGATGGGCGTCGGCCCGATCCCGTCGACCGAGAAGGCGCTGCGCATCGCCGGCCTGAGCATCGACGACATCGGCCTGTTCGAGCTGAACGAGGCGTTCGCGGTGCAGGTCCTCGCCTTCCTCGACCACTTCGGCATCGCCGACGACGACCCGCGGGTCAACCCGTGGGGCGGTGCGATCGCCATCGGTCACCCGCTCGCGTCCTCCGGCGTCCGGCTGATGACCCAGCTCGCCCGCCAGTTCGCCGAGCACCCCGAGGTCCGCTACGGCCTCACCGCCATGTGCATCGGCATCGGCATGGGCGGCACCGTGATCTGGGAGAACCCGCACTGGGAGGGTGGAGACAAGTGAGCCTCGCCGCACCGAACGAGGTCGTCACCAAGGCGCTGCTGCGCCAGGTGGCCGTACCCGGGCTGGACCGGCCCGCCGCCCTCATCACCCTGGACAACGGCTTCGACCACACCAAGCCGAACACCTTCGGCCCGGCCGGTCTGACCAGCCTGGACGAGGCGATCACCGCCGCGCTCGCGGCGGAGCCGGCGTTCATCGCGGTCACCGGCAAGCCGTACATCTTCTGCGTGGGCGCGGACATCGTCGGCCTGCCCGCGCTGGAGAACCGCGACCAGGCGCTGGAGATCGGCCGGCTGGGCCACCGGGTCTTCGCCCGGCTCAAGGACAGCGCCGTCCCCACCTTCGCGTTCGTCAACGGCGCGGCGATGGGCGGCGGCCTGGAGCTGGCGCTGCACTGCCACTACCGGACCCTGTCGGCGGGAGCGGCGGCCCTCGCGCTACCCGAGGTCTCGCTCGGCCTGATCCCGGGCTGGGGCGGTACGCAGCTGCTGCCGAACCTGATCGGCATCCCGGCCGCGACGCAGGTCATCATCCAGAACCCGCTGATGCAGAACAAGATGCTCAAGCCGAAGCAGGCGGCCGAGATGGGCATCGCGGACGTGCTGCTGGAGCCGGCCGACTTCCTGGAGCGGTCGCTGGAGTGGGCCGCCGGCGTCGTCCGGGGCGAGGTCGCCGTGACCCGGCCCGAGGTCGACAAGGACATGTGGGCGGGCGTGCTCTACTTCGCCCGGCAGACCCTCGACCAGCGGCTGCACGGCGCGGTCCCGTCCGCGTACAAGGCGCTGGATCTGCTGGAGACGGCGAAGGACGCCGACTTCGCCACCGGCACCGCGGCGGAGAACGAGGCCCTCGCGGACCTGGTCTTCTCCGAGGAGCTGCGCAGCGGCCTGTACGCCTTCGACCTGGTGCAGCGGCGGGCCAAGCGCCCGGCCGGCGCGCCGGACAAGGGCCTGGCCCGCCCGGTCACCAAGGTCGGCATCGTCGGTGCCGGCCTGATGGCCAGCCAGCTCGCGCTGCTGTTCGCCCGGCGGCTGCAGGTGCCGGTCGTGATGACCGACCTGGACCAGTCCCGGGTGGACAAGGGCGTCGGCTACGTGCACACCCAGATCGAGAAGGCCGTGAGCAAGGGCCGGATGGACAAGGGCACCGCCGCCAAGCTGTACGGCCTGGTGTCCGGCTCGGTCGACAAGTCCGTCTTCGCCGACGCCGACTTCGTCATCGAGGCCGTGTTCGAGGACCTGGGCGTCAAGAAGCAGGTCTGGGCCGAGCTGGAGAAGATCGTCAAGCCGGAGGCGGTGCTCGCCACCAACACCAGCTCGCTGTCCATCACCGAGATGGCCGCCGAGCTGGAGCACCCGGAGCGGGTGGTCGGCTTCCACTTCTTCAACCCGGTCGCGGTGCTGCCGCTGCTGGAGATCGTCCGCGGTGAGCGGACCGACGACGCCACGCTGGCCACCGCGTTCGCTGTCGGCAAGCAGCTCAAGAAGTCGTCGGTGCTGGTCAAGGACGCTCCGGCGTTCGTGGTGAACCGGCTGCTGACCCGCTTCCTCGGCACCGTGTTCGCCGCCGTCGACCAGGGCACCCCGCTGGACGTGGCGAACAGCGCGCTGGACCCGCTGGGCCTGCCGATGCGTCCGCTGGCGCTGCTCCAGCTCGTCGGGCCGGCCGTGGCGTACCACGTCGGCGGCACCCTGCACGAGGCGTTCCCGGACCGGTTCGGCGTCAGCGAGAACCTCAAGCGGATCGCCGACTCGGGCCAGCCGATCGTGGTCGACGACCAGATCAACGACGAGGTGGCGAAGCTGCTCGTGGTCGGCGACGAGCCGCTCACCGCCGAGCAGGTCCGGCAGAACGCGCTGGACGCGCTGGCGCAGGAGATCCGGCTCATGCTCGACGAGGGCGTCGTCGCCGAGGCGCAGGACATCGACCTGTGCATGATCCTCGGCGCCGGCTGGCCGTTCCACCTGGGCGGCGTCACGCCGTACCTGGACCGGACCGGCACCTCCGAGCGGGTGACCGGCAAGCGGTTCCTGCCGCGCGGCGTGGCAAGCCTGCGCTGAGGCGACCGCAACGCATCGATCGCGGTGGTCGGGCTGTCCGTTCCGGACGGTCCGGCCACCGCGATCGGCGTCTGCGGCCCAGGTCACGGGCAGGTCGCAGTTTTCGGTCGTCGCCCTTGGGCGGGACAGCGGGTTGTCGGTGGTGCTGGCTACGATCACGCGTCCAGTTTTCTCACAGGAGCTGCCTACATGTCCCAGCCGCCGTCCAGTCCCTACTCCGGCAACTACCCCTCCCCCCAGCAACAGCCCGGTGGCTTCCAGCCGCCGCAGCAGCCGCAGTACGGCGGTGACTACCCGCAGACTCCGCAGCAGCCGCAGTACGGTGGCCAGCTCGGTGCGCCGGTCCCGCCGAAGAAGAAGTCCGGCGTCGGCAAGGTCCTGCTGATCGTCCTCGCCGTGGTCCTGGTGCTGTGCGTCGGCGGCGGTGTCGCCGCCTACTTCGCCACGAAGGACACCGTCGACGAGGTGGTCACCGCCACCAAGACCCGGGTGGTCGAGCCGCAGACGCTCGGCGGCCGGGCCAAGGTCACCGACCCGCAGCTGCAGTCCGCCGCGGCGCAGATGAAGTCCGAGCTCAGCAAGGACGTGCCGGACGCGACCAGCACCGTCGGTGCGTTCTACGGCGACCCGGCCAAGAAGGACCTGGTCATGATCGTGGCCGTGTCCGGCGTCATGGCGGACCCGAAGAAGGAGCTGGCCGACGCCACCGCGGCGGTCACCCCGGACCTGGCCACCAAGGACTTCAAGACGGTCGACGCGGGCCCGCTGGGCGGCGACGCCAAGTGCTCCGACGGCAAGGCGTCGGACGTACCGGTGGCCGTCTGCATCTGGGCCGACCGGGGCAGCCTCGGCATGGTGGTGGTCTACTTCAAGTCCGCGGCCGAGCTCCAGTCGGAGTTCGTGGCGATGCGCGGCGAGATCGAGAAGCAGGACTGACACCGGTTCACGCACCGGGCCCCCGCCGTCACGGCGGGGGCCCGGTGTCGTTTCCGGATCAGGCGGACGCAGCCCGTTCCGCGGCGCTACGGCACACGCAGAACTCGTTGCCCTCCGGGTCGGCCAGCACCACCCAACCGGTGCCGTCCGGTCGGCGCCGGTCGGCCACCACTGTGGCGCCGAGGTCGCGCAGCCGCGCCACCTCCTCGTCCCGGGTGCCCTCGGCCGGGTGCAGGTCGAGGTGGAACGCGCCCTTGCCGTGCCGCTCGCCCACCTGGACGAACAGCAGGTCGGGGCCGTGCCCGCCGGGTGCGGCGAGGACCGCCTCCGGGTCGCCCGGGTGGTCGTCGTCGGCGGGCCGGCGGTCCAGCACGCGGGCCCACCAGCCGGCCAGGGCGTACGGGTCGTCGGTCTCGACTGTCACGCAGTGGATCTGTGCACTCATTGTGCTTCCTCCTGTGGGGAGCGCGCCCCGGCGGAGTGGGAACGTCAGCGGGGAACGCGGGGCGCGGGACGGTTCACGACGGACATCGACCACACCCCCTTCCACCTCTCGGGCTGACCGGTCGATCATGCCATCGCCGGCCGGCCGGAACAAGCCGCCGGCCCGGCCCCGCGGGTGCGGGACCGGGCCGGCGGGCACTGCCGCGTCACGGGCCGACGAACACCGCCTTCGCCCGCCAGTCGACACCGTCGACCGCCGGGCCGCTGCGCACCGTGAACGTCGTCGACGGAGCGGCGCCCGTCCAGTCGGCGGCGGACAGGTCACCGGTGCTCCGGTTCACCTTGTAGAGCGTGGTGCCGGCCGCGAACAGCGCGCCCGCGTCGGCGAATCCGCTCGCCCCGGCCACCGTGAACCGGTCGGCGCCGACCACACCGCTGTCGGGCGTGAACCAGCGCCAGAACAGGCCGTTCTGCCCGCTCAGCGAGTAGTAGAGGCGCCCGTCCCGGTAGAACATGCCGGTCACGTTGGGGATCTCGGCGTAGAAGCCGGTGGTCGCGCCGACGTACGTCTGCCCCGCCGGGCCGGAGTTGGTCACCACGGTGTCCCAGTACGGGTCGTGGTACGGGTCCACCAGCTCGGGAGTGCCGAACGTGGTGCCGTCGAACGTACGCCGCCACAGCGCGCCCTCGGCGCCGTAGAACAGCGTCCCGCCGACCCAGAACGCGTTACGCGTGGCGGACCACACCGTCTCGTCCGGGTTCGCCACCGGGCTGGGCGTACCGACGCCGGTCAGCCCGTCGTACGAGCGGACCTGCACCTCCTCGCCGGTACCGGTCGGCGGCGGCCCGGTCTTGACGATCTCGACGGCGTCGACGAGCGGGTTCTCCTTGACGTGGCGGAACTCGATGTCGACGGTGCCGTCGCTGGTCACCGTGAACTCCCGCATGGTGCCCACGTTGTGCCCGACGCCGGCGGACAGGTCCAGGTCGTCGAGGACGACAGTGCCGTCCAGCGCGACGTCGAAGACGCGGGTGTTCGGGGCGGAGGTGCCGTCGTACCGGTTGGCCAGGTAGAGCCGCACGTGCACCTCGGTGCCGGTGGGCACGGGGAACTGCCAGAGCATCTCCGCGCCACCGGCCGGGTCGTACCGCTCGTCGCTGTAGAGCGCGGCCGGGGTGCCGGCCGGCACCGTCGCGTCCAGGCTGCCGACCGTGTTGAAGCTGGAGGTCGAGCTGCCGGTGTTGTGGTACGGGCTGGGGCTGGAGCTGGTGTCGGCCGCCCAGTCCGGTCCGCCGTCGGTGGCGGCGACCAGCGGGCCGCCGGCGTTCACCCGGTACAGCACGTTCGTCGGCTTCGGCAGGCCGGCCTGGTAGACGTTGCCGGGCAGCGTGGCGGTGCTGGTCGGGTGCGGGGCCTTGCCGCCGGCGAGCGGGAAGAACGCGATCCGCTCGCGGCGGTACTGGAAGTTGCCGATCCAGAGCGTGTCGCCGCCGACCCAGAGGCCGGACTCGGTGACGAGCATCTCCGAGGCGCCGATGCCGCGCGGGTGCCGGCCCGGGTTCCAGGACAGCGGCAGGCCGTTGACCGGGTCGAGGGCGGCGATGCTGGCCCGGCCGACCGCACCGGCCCGGGCGTTGTCGGCGCCGGTGCTGTTGTTGAGCCAGCGGAGGTGACCGCCGACGTAGACCGCCTGCTCGCTGATGCCGACGGACAGGAACGTGTCGCCGCCGCTGTAGTCGACCCAGGTCGGCTGGAGGTTGTCGCCGGTTGCGGCGGCCTCCCAGCGGGCCGCGGTGTCGCAGAGCGTCCCGCCGTACGGGGCACCGGTGGTGACCACCACGAAGTAGCTGTTGTCCGGGGAGAACGCGACGTCGCGGACGTACGAGTCGAACGACTGCCACTTGCAGCGCGGCGTGTAGCGGGCCGTGTTCCAGTCCGCGACGGTGGCGGCGGTGGCACCCAGGTCGATCTTGACGATCTGGTCGTGCAGGACCCCGTCGGCCTTCTTGAAGTTGCCGATGACGACGAGCTGCGTGCCGTCCGGGGAGACGGCGAGCTTCTCCGCGCCCACGCCGGCCTTGGCGCCGCTGACGCCGTCCCAGTTGTGGTTCTCGGTCAGCGTGGTGGTGAGGTAGCTGTCGACCGCGCCGGTGGTGGCGTTGAGCGAGGCGAGCCCGCCGCGCGGGTTGGGGTTGCCGGCCGTGGTGAAGATGCCGCCGACCAGCAGCCGGTCACCGACCAGCGCGATGTCCTTGATCAGCCCGTTGAACGCCGGCGGCGCGAAGCTGGTGACGACCGCCCCGGTGGCGACGTCGAGCAGGGCCACCTTGCGCCGGGTCACGCCGTTGACGGTGTTGAACTTGCCGGCCACGAAGACCGTGCCCGCCGTGGGACCGGCGACGACCGCCGTCACCTCGTTGTCGAGCGTGGGCGCGAACGCGGTGTCCACCTGCCCGGTGGCCTTGTCGAAGGCGAGCAGGTAGTCCCGGGGGATGTCGACGTCGGAGTTGCGGTTCTGCACCCGGGTGAAGGAGCCGCCCGCGATGATCTTCGTACCGGCGTCGTGGATCGCGTCGACCGAGCCGTCCTGGACGTCGGGCGAGGCGGCCGAGGGGACGGTGTGGACCACTTTGTCGTGGCCGGGCGCGGCGGCGGCCGCCGGCGTGGCCGGGGAGAGGCCGGCGACGGTGAGGGCGCCGGCGGTGAGGACCGCGAGGATGCGGCGGCGGCGCGGGGCCGAGTGGTGGGTCACGGGCAGCTCCGGTGGGTGAGCAGGGTGAGGCGTCGCTGCGCTTACTCTCCGTTGATCCCCGGCTCCGCGTCCAGCGCGGGCGGCGCATTCTGCCCGACCACCGTGCGCCGGGGGCCGACCACCGTCGGGTCCGGCCAGGACAGCCGAGGCCGCCCGCACGAAAAGATGAGGCCGTCTCACCGGCCGGGCGGGCCGGCTCGGCGGTCAGGTGGCCGCCGCCGGGTCGGCCGACGGAAGCGTGACAGTCACTTCCAGGCCGCCGCCGGGCTGGGCGACCGCCTTCACCGTGCCGCCGTGCGCGTCGCTGACGGCGCGCACGATCGACAGGCCGAGACCGGAGCCGCGCGCGCCGGTGCGTTCCTGGCCGCCGCGCCGGAACGGTTCGAACAGCCCGGGTACGTCGGCCGGGGCGACCTCGAAGCCGGTGTTCCCCACCACCAGCCAGGACCGCTCGCCGTCGGTGCCGGTGCGTACCCAGATCCGGCCGTGCAGGTGGTTGTAGCGGACCGCGTTCTCCACCAGGTTGCCGGCGAGCCGGTCGAGCAGGCCCGGGTCGCCGACCACCGGCGCCGGGCGCAGCGAGGTGTGCACCTTCAGGCCGATGCGCTCGACCTCCCGGGAGACCGCGGAGAGGGCGTTGGCGGTGCCGATGGCGAGGTCCGACTCGGCGCGCCGGCCCAGCCGCCGGCCGGTCTGTGCCTCGCTGCGCGCCAGGACCAGCAGCGCGTCGACCAGGCCGTTGGCGCGCTCCGAGGCGTCGCGCACCACGCCGGCCATGCGGCGGTACTCGGCGAGGTCGGCGTCGTCGTCGCTGAGCGTCACGTCGATTTCGGTACGCATCACCGCCAGCGGCGTCCGCAGCTCGTGCGAGGCGTTCGCGACGAACCGTTTCTGCGCCTCGAAGGCGCCGCTGATCCGGTCGAGCATCGCGTCGAACGTCTCGGCCAGCTCGGCCACCTCGTCGTCGGCGCCGGACCAGCCGATCCGCTCGTCGAGCGTGGCCTCGCCGAGCCGGCGGGCGGTGGCGGTGACCTGGTGCAGCGGGCGCAGCGCCCGCCCGGCCACCAGGTACGCCCCGGCCACCCCGACCACGCTGATCGCCGCCAGCGCGAGCAGCCCCTTGACCAGCAGTTCCTGCGACGCCGCGTCGACGAGCTGCCGCTGCCACTCCCCGGCGTCGAGGGTGCGCCCGTCGCTGAGCACCACTGTGGTGCCGGGTAGCAGCTCGTCGGTGGGGCGCAGCGCGTCGCGGACCAGCAGCCAGGCCAGCAGCACCAGGATCGCCCCGGCGCCGACCAGCAGCACGCCGTTGAGCAGGGTCAGCCGCAGCCGCAGCGTCGGCCGTACCCGGCGCGTGGCCGGCGCGCTCACTGCCGTACCCCACCGATGCGGTACCCCGCGCCCACGACCGTGTCGATGAGCGGCGGATCGCCGAGCTTCTTGCGCAGTGTCATCACGGTGACCCGGACGATAGTGGTGAACGGGTCGGTGTTGGCGTCCCACACCCGTTCCAGCAGTTCCTCGCTGGACACCACCGCGCCGCGCGCCTTGAGCAGTTCGGCGAGCACGCCGAACTCCTTGTTGGTGAGGTCGAGCGGCACGTCGCCCCGGCTCACCACCCGGCGGGCCGGGTCGAGCACCAGATCGGCCACCTCCAGCACCGGCGGCGCGGCCGGGGTGGCGCGGCGGCCGAGCGCCTGCACCCGGGCCACCAGCTCGTCGAACGCGAAGGGCTTGGCCAGGTAGTCGTCGGCGCCGAGCTGCAGCCCCTCCACCCGGTCGGCGACGGTGCCGCTGGCGGTCAGCATCAGCACCCGGGTCAGCGCGCCGGAGGTGGCCAGGTCGGCGCAGATCCGGTCGCCGTGCACGCCGGGCAGGTCACGGTCCAGGATCACCACGTCGTAGCGGGTGACGAACGCCGCCTCGTGCCCGGCGTCGCCGTCGTAGGCGACGTCCACAGCCATGCCGCGCTTGCGCAGCCCGCGCGCGATCGCGTCGGCGAGGTTGCGCTCGTCCTCGACCACCAGTACCCGCATCCCGGCCTCCCACCTCGTGACCCCTGACAACCTAGTGCGGCAGGCAAAACCGGCAGCCGCAGGAGCCGACGGCCACCGGCACGCGGATCACGATTGTCACTCGCCGTAACACCGAGGACGATTCGGCGTGGTATCACGCACCGTGATGTAGGCCCACAGGGCACATCGAACGCCCCGTCGATTCGAATCGCCTTGACCAGGGGAAACAGCCGACCGCTCCGCAGCGCCGGAGATACCGCTGCGCGGTGACTCTGCCGGGGTCGGGCTGCAACCACGGTCCGTGACCGCGGGGCGGGTCGGTGGGTTACGGCCCCCGGCGCGTGCGGCCGTTGCAGAAAACCTTCGGGTACGCGATGCTCGGCGGCGATGATCGACACGCACTCCAGCCGGCTGCCACGTCCGTGCCGGGCGGGTTCCCGATGACCGGCCGCGACATCGCATACCGCCGGTTCCGCTTCCCGGCGGACCGCGACCTGGGTCGTGTGGACGGGCTGCGCGACGGGCCGGACGGGCTCACGCCCGACGGCGCGGCCGGCCCGGTCGCGCACACCGACCCGCACTCCGGGACCACAGCCGAGTACGCGGCCGGCACCTGGGCCTCCCCAGTGACGTCCGCCGGCTTCGGCGTCACCGAGCTGGTGCCCTCGTGGATCGCCGACACCCCGCCCGGCTGCTGGCTGCGGGTCGAGCTGCGCGGCTGGGCCGGCGGCACTGCCACCACCGGCTGGTACGACCTGGGCCACTGGGGGGCCGACGACAGCGCCGTGCACCGCGCCTCGGTACCCGGGCAGGAGGACGACCGGGCGCGGGTCGCCGCGGACACGCTGCGGGTGACCGGCGCGACGGTGACCGGCTGGCAGGTCCGGGTGACCCTGCTGCGCCGCCTCGACGCGCCCGACGGCCCGGTGCTGCGCACGGTGGGCGTGGTCGCCTCGGCCGACCCGCCCACCGGCACGGAGGCCACGGGCGCCGGGGATGCGCGCGCGTGGGGGCGGGTGCTGGACGTGCCGCGTTACGCGCAGCGGCTGCACGCCGCCGGGGAGACCCGCTGGGGTGGCGGCGGCGACTCCTGGTGCAGCCCCACCTGCGTGTCGATGGTGCTCGACTTCTGGGACGCCGGCCCCGCCCCGGACCGGTACGCCTGGGTGGCGCCGCCCGGCCCCCGCCCGCAGGTGGTGCACGCCGCCCGGCACTGCTACGACCACGCCTACGGCGGGCCGGGCAACTGGCCGTTCAACACCGCGTACGCGGCGACGCACGGGGTGGACGCCTTCGTCACCCGGCTGCGCTCGCTGGCCGAGGCGGAACTGTTCGTGGCCGCCGGCATCCCGCTGATCGTCTCGGCCGCGTTCACCGCCGGTCAGGTACCCGGACTGGACTACGACACCCGGGGACACCTCATGGTGCTGGCCGGTTTCACCGCCGACGGCGACCCGGTACTGAACGACCCGTACGCGCCGGACGACGAGCGGGTCCGCCGCACCGTGCCGCGCGCGCCGTTCGAGCGCGCCTGGCAGGTGGGCAGCGGCGGGATCGCGTACGTGCTGCGGCCCGAGTCGACGCCGCTGCCGCCGGCCCCGGCGCAGGCCAACTGGTGATCAGCGCCCGGCCGGCCAGATCGCCATGCCACCGGTCGGGCGCAGGCACACCAGTTGCGTACCCGTGTCCGCGCACTCGGACCAGGCGCCGGGCAGGATCCCCCGGATCCGCACCTGCCCGGCCGCCACGTCGAGCGCGCCGACCAGCGTGCGGTCCTCGGTGAGCGTGCGCAGCCCGAGCAGCGGCCCGGACGGGAGGTCGTTGCCGGAGACGCGCCAGCGGCCCAGCCGGGCCAGCACGCGGCCGGTCGGCGGGTCCAGCGCCGACAGTTCCAGTTCCTCCCCGACGCCGCGTTCGGCCGCGATGAGCCGGTCGCCGACCGGTCCCATCCCCAGCCAGCGCTCGTCCGTCCAGGCCGGACGGCCGGTGGCCGGGTCGAGGGCCTGCGCGCCGCCCACCTGGTCGCGCAGGCACACCATCCCGGCGCAGTCGGCGAACCAGAGCCCGGCGCGGGAGCCGACCGGCAGGCTCCACCGCTCGTCGAGCCGGTCCAGGCCGTACCCGGTGACAGTGCCCCGGGCGTCCTCGACCAGCAGGAGGTCGGCCACGACCTGCGCGTACCGGTAGGCGGCGCGATCGGCCGCGGGCGCCACCCGGCCGGTGTGCGCGACCGCGCCGGAGTCCGCGTCGTACACGGTCACCCGGCCCTGCGGGGTGACCAGCACGAGTTGCGTCACCCCGTGGTCGTCGCGGCGGTACCCCACCTCCTGGCCGGGTACGGGCAGCGTCCACCGCACCTCGCCGGAGGCCGGGTCCACGGCCCGCACTGTGCCCGCACCGGGCGGGCGGGGGTTCTCCAGCAGCAGCCCGCCTGACGCGGTCCGGACCGGGTAGCCGGGTTGCCGCCAGCGCAGCGTGCCGGTGGCCGGGTCGAGCATCGCCGACACGGAGTCGCCGTCCCCGGCCGGGCTGCTCGTCACCAGCAGTCCCCCGGCCACTGCGGTGAGGCCGAGCACGTGGTCGCCGTCGGTCAGCGCGAACCGCCACGCCGGGTCCCCACCGGGCAGCCGGTACGCGGCGACCACCCGCCCACCCCGGCCGATCGCGCCCGGGCCGTCGGCCACCACCACGCGGTCCGGCAGGACCACGAACGCCGCGCCCTGCGGGGCGGGCACCCGGATCGGCTCGGGCCGTCGCGGCGGCCCGGCGGCAGCGGTGACCACGAGCAGCACCAGGCAGCCGAGCAGCGCCACCCGCGCGGTGGGGCCCGGCGGCCGGCGGGGCGGTGCGGCGACCGGCTCGTCGGCGGACTCGCCGTGCCGCATCTCCCCCAGCTCGATCACCGGGCTCACGTCAGCCGCCGCACCATGTAGTCGCCACCGGGCCGGCGGCAGACCAGAAGCGTCACGCCGGTGGTGCAGTCGGTGCCGGTGAGCGCGCCCCGGATCGAGGGCGCATCGCCGGACAGTCCCACCTCGGCCAGGAGCCGTCTGCCGCCGCCCAGCGGCCGTGTCGCCAGCAGCGGCCCGCCCGACTCGTGCTGCGGGACCGGTCTCCAGCCGCCCAGGTCGGCGATCAGCCGCCCGTCGTCCTGGTCGAGCACCGCCAGGCCGTCGTCGCTGGCGGTGTCGGGGACGCCGACGAGCAGCCGCCCGCCACGCTCCGCCGCCACGCCCGCCCACCGGTCCACGTTCCAGCGCACGGCGCCGGTCGCCGGGTCGAGCGCGGTCATCCCGCCGGCCGGCCCGACGGCGCAGAGCAGGGCGCCGCAACCCTCGACGTGGCCGACGAGCTTCCGCGCGACGGTCCAGCGCGACCGGAGCGTGCCCAGGTCGTACGCCTCGATGGCCCCGTCGCCGTCGCGGAACTCCAGCAGCAGCCCGCGGGCGATCTGCAACCGGCGCGGGCCGGGCCGTCGTACCGGGTACAGGTCGCGGGCCACGAGCCGCGCGCCGGTGCGCACGTCCACGACCACCGTCTCCCCGGTCGCCGGGGACAACACCATGCGTACCGGCCCGGCCGGCTCGGCGTCGAACCCCAGCGCGCCCGTCATGGGCGCCGTCCACACCGTACGGCCGTCGGCCGGGTCCAGCCCTCCGATCGACGTCGTGGTGTCGGATGCGGCCGACTGGATCAGCAGCACCCGGCCCACCGCGAACGCGATCCCGGGCCGGCGCCAGACGTCCGCGCCGGTGGCCGCGTCGTACGTGATTGTCTGCCAGTCCGTGTCGTCGACGCCCCGGCCGGCCACGATCACCCGGTCGTCCTGCTCCCACACCGACACGGCGGTGCCCACGCCGGGTAGCGGGCTGCGCCACCGCTCCCGGTCGCCCCGGTACGCGAGGAGTTCCCGCCCGCCGCCGGCGCCTGCGCGGTCCGGCCGTACCACGTACACCACGTCGCCGGAGACGAACACGGCCGATCCCAGCCCGCCGGGCAGCGTCCACTCGGCCGGACCTCGCGGCGGCGTCGCGGCGGTGAGCGTGAGCAACGCCACCAACAGCACCACGAGAAGGCGGAACGGCCGTCCGACGGCACGCGGGGGGCGGGGCACCGGGCCGGGCGGTGCGTCGTCGCGCAGCTCCCCCAGATCGATGACGGTCACGACCATCCTCTCCCGCGCGCCGAGCCGCCGCCCGACCGTGACCGGCCGTGTGACGAACCGCCTGTACGATGGCGCGTCGTGGCCGTGCCCGTGGTGGACCCCTCGTTGAACCCCTCGCCCGTCGAGGCGGACGCCGTCGTGGCCGACCCGCCACGCCGAGCACGTCGCCGGCCGGCCCGCGCCGACGTGCTGGCCATCGGAGCCTATGTGTTGCTCGGCGTTCTCGTCTGCCTCAACTACTGGGGCGACGTCGAGAACCGGGTCTCCTCGCACCTGCCCACCGACCACAGCTGGTTCGAGTGGCTGTTCGCGCACGGCGCGTACTCGGTGCAGCACCTGGAGAACCCGCTTTTCACCACCCGGCAGAACGCGCCGGACGGGGTGAACATGATGGCGAACACCTCGCTGCTCGGGGTGACGCTGCCGCTGGCGCCGCTGACGCTGCTGCTCGGCCCGCAGGTGATGTACGCGCTCTACCTGGGCGCCGCGCTGTCCGCGACCGCGGCAACGTCGTACTGGGTGCTGTCCCGGCACCTGGTCCGGTCCCGGGCCGGGGCGTTCGTCGGCGGCGCGTTCCTCGGTTTCGCGCCGGGCATCGTGCACCACGCCAACGGCCAGCCCAACTTCGTGTCGAACTTCCTGCTGCCGCTGATCGTGGCCCGGGTGCTGCGGCTGGGCGAGCCGGGCCGCTGGCGGCGCAACGGGCCGGCGCTCGGGTTGCTGGTCGCGTACCAGATCTTCATCAACGAGGAGATGCTGCTGCTGACCGCGCTGGCCTGCCTGGTCGTCGTGGTGGCGTACGCGGTGCAGCGGCCCCGCGCGGCCCGCGAGCGGGCCGGGTCGTTCGTGGCCGCGCTCGGTCTCGGCGGCGGCCTGGCGCTGCTGCTGACCGCGTACCCGATCTGGTTCCAGTTCAACGGCCCGCAGTCCTACCGCGGGTTGCAGGGCGGCGTCTTCCACAACTGGGGCGAGGACCTGGTCGCCTTCGTCACGTTCGCCCGGGACACGATCGCCGGTGACGAGGCGGTGGAGAAGACCATCGGGCTGACCGAGCAGAACACCTGGTTCGGCTGGCCGCTGGTGCTGGTGGCGCTGGCCGCGCTGGTGCTGCTGGTCCGCCGGTCGGTGCCGGCGCGGATCCTGGCCGCGCTGGTGGTGCTGTTCACGATCGCCTCGATCGGCCCGGTCGTCCGGTTCAACGGCGCGGAGACCGACATCGACGGCCCGTGGGCGTACGTGCCGGACGACCTGCCGCTGGTCGAGATGATGATGCCGACGCGGTTGAGCCTGGTCGTGGTGGCCGCCGTCGGTGTCCTGCTCGCCCTGGCGTGGGACGCGCTGGCCGGTGCCGGCCGCCCGCCGGTGCCCGCCCCCCGCTCCGGCGCCGACGACGGCGGAGACGACGACGGTGACGGCGGGACGGCCGCGCGCGAAACGCGCCGCCGGGTGCTGCGCCTGGCCGGGCTCGTGGCCATCGCCGCCGCCGTGCTGCCGCTGATCCCGCGTCCGCTGCCGGCCGAGCGGATCGACCCGCCGCCGCACTTCATCACCGCGGGCGGCTGGCGGCCGTACGTGCCGGAGGGCCGTACGCTCGTGCCGGTGCCGATCCCGAGCAACGTCCACGGGCTGCACACGCTGCGCTGGAGCGCGCTGACCGGGCACGAGTTCCCGATCCCGGGTGGCTACTTCATCGGCCCGAACGAGCGCGGCGAGGGCGTGTTCGGCGCTCCGAACCGGCCCACCAGCACGCTCATCTACTCCACGATGGACGCGAACGAGGTTCCGGAGATCACCGAGGAGAACCGCCGCCAAGCCGTGGACGACCTGCGCTTCTGGCGGGCCTCGGTGGTGGTGCTCGGGGCCGGCCCGCGTGAGGCGGTGCTGCGCGACCTGATGGCCGAGCTGCTCGGCCCGCCGCAGCGGGTCGACGACGTGTGGATCTGGGACGTCCGCGACCGGGTGTGACTCCGCGCCGGTCAGCCGACGAGCGGGCGGACGTCCCACAGGTGTCCGCCGGGCACGTCCCGGCCGGGGCCGACCAACAGGTCCACTGTGGCGCGTACCGGGTCGCCGGGTGACGAGTCGCCCTGCACGAGTGCCGCCGCGCGCCAGTGCCGCAGGTCGTCGACCGCCTGCCGGCGTTCCGTCTCGCCGACCGGCGGCACCCGGCCGGTCTCGGCGGCCCGGCGCAGCAGCAGCGACGTGGGCCGGTCCGGCGCGCCCCAGCGGGCCGCCGGGTCGCCGGCCGAGCGCGGGCCGATGAAGTAGCCGCCCGGCGCGTCGAACGCCAGCCCGGTGCGCGCCGACCAGAACATGGCGGGGCTGACCGCCGCCCCGGTCACCGGCGGCACCGGCACCAGCGTCCGGCCCGCCGGCACGTACTCCCGCCAGCCGCCGCCGGACACCACGGCCGGGACCGGCGCGACCGGCACCGTGCGGATCGGCGTCGGCGCCAGCGGCAGCAGCGCCGCGGCGACCGCGCCGGCCCACGGCGCCCAGGTGCGGACGCCGCCGTGCCGGACCCGGTCCAGCGCGAGCGCCAGCAGCACCCCGAGCACCGGTACGCAGACCAGCGCGAACCGCGCCGGCACCACCAGGTCCAGCAGCGGCACCCCGGCGAGCAGACGGTACGGGCCGGGCAGCCCGGTGTCGTGCCGGTTCACCACCATCGGGGAACCGAGCGACAGCAGCGCGAACAGCAGGCCGCACGCGGCGAGCGCGCGCACCAGCGGCCGCCGCCACAGCCGCACCACCACGAGGACGGCCAGCAGCGGCAGGAACGGGCCGAAGAACGAGTTCTGCTCGGTCGGGTTCGGCGACAGCAGCCCGGCCCGGCGGGCGTCCCCGACGACGCTCTGCCGGGCGGTGGTGACGAACGAGACCACGTCCAGCCGGTAGCCCTCGGTGTGGAACGGCATCCCCCGGTAGTGGCCCGGCCCGGCGAACTGGAACCACAGGGGGTACGCCAGCAGCACGCCCGCCACCAGCGCGCCGACGCCCAGCCGGCGGGCCACCACCGGTGCCAGGCGGCGGGCGGCGGCCCGGTCGGCGAGCGCGTACGCCCCGGCGAACACCCCGGCTGCGAGCGCCAGGAAGACCAGCACCTCCTCGCCGAGGAACACCTGGTACGCGACGGCGAGCCCGAGCAGCACGCCGTCGCGCCGGACCCGATCGCCGGCCGGGCGGAACACCAGCGCGAGGATCACCGGCACCAGGAACTGCGCGGCCATGTGCAGGTGCGCCCCGGCCTGCGCCACCATGCCCGGGGCGAAGCCGCAGAACAGGCCGCCCACCGCGGCGGCGGCCCGGGAGCGGACCAGCCGGCGGGCGAGCAGCGCGTACCAGGCGGTGGCGGTGCCGGCGAGGCTGAGCGTCACGGCGACGAGGAAGGCCGCCTGGGAGCCGAAGACGACGGTGACCGGGGTGAGCGGCACGCCCAGTCCGAGCACCGACGTGTTCGCCATCAGGTTCACCCCGTCCGGGGCGTTCAGCGCGCCGCTGTACAGCGGGTTCTCGCCGCCGGTGACCGCGCGGGCGGCCCGGGCCAGCATCCACTCGAACAGCATCTGGTCGCCGGCCTGGTGGAACAGCCGTTCCGGCCGGCGCCACTGGCCGGTGGTGAGCAGGACGGCGAGACCGAGGTAGCCGGCCACCACCAGCACGTCGACCGGGCGGGGCCGGCGGCGGCGGGGCGCGGGGGCGGGGACCGCCGGTTCGGTCAGGCGGACCGGCTGGTCAGTTTCCGCACGTCCCACAGCCACACGTCCAGCTCCTGCCGTCCGGGGCCGACCAGCTGCTCCACGGTGCGGCGCAGCGGCTCGGCGTTCTGCTCGTCGCGCGGCAGCACCACCACCGCCGCGTTCCAGTGCCGCAGCTCGTCCAGGTAGCGGCGCCGCTGGCGGTCGTCCAGCTTCGGCGTGCGGCCGGTGGACGATACCTCCCGCAGCATCTCGCCGATGCCGCTGGGGCGGCCGCCGAAGCGCCCGGGGTCGCCGGTGACGCCGTTGCGCGGCGCGAGGAAGTAGCCGCCGGGGATCTTGAAGTCGAGGTTGGTGCTGGCCGCCCAGCGCATCGGGTCGGTGTTGCCCATCGCGGGCACCGGCACGGAGACGAGCGTCTGATCCGGACCGACGTACTTGCGCCACCTGTCGGCGGTGATGAACTCCGGCACCGGCTCCCGCGTGGTGACCTGCAACGGCATCGGCGCGATCGGCAGCAGCGCGAGGACCAGGCCCGCGGCGGTGAGCTTGCGGGCGGTCCGCCGGTCCACGCCGCGCAGCGCCCAGGCGCGCCGGACCGCGTACGCGAGCAGGATCGCCACCGTCACGCCGGTGATCAGGCCGAATCGGGTCGGCACCACGGCGTCGAGCAGCGGCAGCCGTACCAGCAGCTCCCACGGGCCGGTGGCGATCTCCCGGTCCCACCAGGAGATCCGCTCGCCGAGGGAGAGCACGGCGAAGAACAGCCCGGTGGCGGCGAGCGCGCGGACGATCACGTCCCGCCGCAGCCACACCACGATGCCCACGACGAGCAGCGACAGGCTCCAGCCGAAGAACGCGTTCTCCTCCGAGTAGTTCGGCGCGAGGTTGACGTTGGCGCGCTCGTTGCCGCCGAACGTGGGCGAGCCGGGGGCGAAGAACGCGGCGATGTCGTTGCCGTAGTCGCGCACCGCGTCGCTGAGCCCGTGGTACGCCATCGGGCCGGCGAACTGCACCCACAGCGGGTACGCCAGCAGCGCCCCGGCCAGCGCCGCGCAGACCGCCAGCCCGGCGCCGAGCGGTCGCCACGCGGTGCTCCACCGCTCCCGCTGCTGCACCACCACGGCGATCAGGAACACGCCCAGCGCGAGCGCGGTGAAGAGCAGGATCTCCTCGTTGATGAACGCCTGCGCGGTGACCAGCAGCGCCAGCAGCACGCCGTCGCGGACCGGCCGGGCTGACCGGGTCAGCACCAGCACCCGCCACACGATGAACGGCAGCAGGAACTGGCTGATGATGTTCGGGTGCCAGTTGGCGTGCGACAGCATGGCCGGTGAGAAGCCGCAGAACCAGGCCGCCACGGCGGCGGCCGGGCGGTGCCGGATCAGGTGCCGGGACAGCACCCGGTACCAGGCGGCGGCGGTGCCGGCCAGGCCGAGCGTGACCAGCGTGACGAAGGAGACCGCCGGTCCGAACAGGAGGGTCACCGGCACCATCGGGATGCCGAGCGCCAGGATGGCGGTGTTCGCCATCAGGTTCACGCCGTCGGGGTAGTTGAACTGCTCGGTGAAGAACGGGAACTCGCCGTGCAGCACCACCCGTACCGAGTGGGCCAGGAAGAACTGCACCTGCGCCGGGTCGCTGCTGTAGAGCGCGGCGACCCGCCCGGCCGGGTCGACCCAGATGCCGCTGGTGACCCAGATCGCGGCGAGCAGGAATCCGCCGTACACGGTGAGGTCGATCCGGCGGCGCGTCCACCGCCACCGGCGCGCGCGCCGTGCGCCCGGCGCCTCCGGCTCGGCCGGCGCTTCGGGCGGGGTGGTGGTCGCCGGCTCCGGCTCGGCGGTGATGGTGACCGATGGTGGGTCCAGGGTGACGGCGCGGTGGCCCGTCGGTGCGGCGGCGTCCGGCGTCGAGGCGCCGCGGGTCTCGGCAGGCGTCACAGTCGGCGGAGTCTACCGGAGCCGGATATTGGTACCCGAATCGCCCGTCACGTTCCGCAGTGGCCGATCGGCCGAAAGGGTGAGCCGGGCGCGGCCGGGTGACCGGCCGTCTCGTACCATGTGGGCTTCCGACCGACGACCGGCGAGGGGATCAGGGTGCTTTCAGCCCGCCGAGGCGCTACGACGGGCATCGCACTGGCAGCTCTGCTGCTGGTCACGGCCGGTTGCGGACCGGTCGCCGAGCGGCGGCCGGCGGACCTGCGGGTCGGCTACGACAGTCTGGACGGCACCCTCGCGGTGTGGCCGCCGCGCGGCAGCCTGGCCCGCGACGCCGCGGCCACCGCCGCGATCACCACAGCGGTACGCGACTGGCGCTCCCCGGTGGACGACCGGGTGCACGTGCCCACGTCCGGCATCCTCTTCTCCGGTCAGGTCGCCGGGTCGGCGCTCGCGCTGGTCGCCGCCGACGTGCCCGGTGACGCCGCCTCGTGGCTGCTGCAACTCGACCGGGACGGGCAGCGCTGGCGGGTCGTCCACGCCACCGAGTACACCGACCCCGGCTACCTGGTCTACTCCGACGTGCTGCCGGTGCGGGAGCCGTCCGGCCGCCGCTACCTCACCTCGGCCCGCGTCGAACGCCTGACCGGCCCCGACGGCAAGGTGCTCGGCGGCACCGACGGCGTCAGCGACCCGGTCGCCGTACCGGCCTGCCGGGCCGTCGAACTGACCGCGACGCTGCGGGCCACGCCGTCGCTGCCGCGCGGCCGGGCCGCGGACCGCGTCCTCGACCTGGGTACGGCCACCGAAGCGCCCCGCTACCCCCTGGTACGCGACGAGACGGGTGCCGGGAAGCGCGCGCTGACCGGGCTGGACACCTGTGTGCTCGCCGGTGAGCGGGGCCCGTTCGGCAGTGTGCCGCGCCGCATCGGCGACCGGGAGGCGCCCCGCTCCGCGCCGGAGTCCTGGCCGATGGCGAAGATCGCGACGCGTTCGCTCGGTTCGGTGGCCCTCGGTGACGGGGAGCCGGGCGAGTTGGAGCAGCTCAGCTGGGAGACGCCGGGCGCGACCATGACGGCGGTGGTCTACCGGCCCGCCGACGGCGGCACCCCGGTGGTCTCCCCCGCCGACCGGTCCACCACGCTTCAGGCGTACCACCTGCCGATGCCGGGCCGGCCGCTGGCGGTGCTGTCCTGGCGTACCCGGGACGCCTCGTTCTCCGCCCCGCCCGGCACGACGCGTCTGGTGGACCGTCCCGGCCTGGTGGTGGTGGAGCACACCGACCAGAGGCAGACGTTCAGCCTGGCCGGCACCGAGAAGACCTGGTACCGCTCCCTCCCCACCCCCTGACCGGCCCCCGTGGTCGGCCCACCCCGTCGATCATGAAGTTGACCGCGACAAACCGGACACGAACCACCGCCAACCTCATGATCACCCCACCGGGTCAACGGGGGCTGAGCTGCATGCCCAGGTAGGGGGTCTCGGCTGGGCCGGGGCGGGAGGTGCCGTCGGGGCGCCAGCCGTGGCGGGTGTAGAACGCGCGAGCCCGGGTGTTGCGCTCCCACACCTCCAGCACGCCCAGCACCAGCCCCTCGTCCGCCAGGTGACGCACGAACAGCGCGTGCAGCGCACTGCCCACGCCTCGGCTCCAGCGCTGCGGGTCGACGTGGATCTGGTAGAGCTGCGCCGTCGTCCGCGGATCCAGGTCGGACGAGTGCGGCGGCCCCACGGCCAGCACACCGGCCAGGGCGCCGTCCACGATGGCGACTCGCACCCGCTTGTGCGCCGAGCTGATCGCCGCCGCCCAGCCCTCCCGCTGCTCCCGGGCCAGCTCCGGAGTGAGGATCTCCCCGACCGGCAGCCCACCGGCCCCGTAGTAGGCCACCCGCGCCCGGCTGTGCAGCCCGACGATCCCCGAGAGATCCCCCAACCCAGCCTCGCGAATCTCCACAACACCCTCCCTCGACCCCAGACACCCCGCGATCTTGCGGTTGCGGCCCTCCTTTATCGGGCGAAACCGACATCAGGAGGGCCGCAAGTGCAAGATCGACGAGTCAGGCGGGGCGGTGGCTCAGCTCTGGGCCCGGGCTCCGTTCGTGGCCGGGTCCACCGGGGCGGCGTCCAGGCCGGAGATCCAGCCGGTGACGTCGCGCGCCACGTCCTGCGCGGTCAGCCGCAGATCGGCCAGGATCTGCGCGCGGGTGCCGTGCGGGTGCCAGTCGGCCGGTACGCCCATGTCCTTGACCGGTACGCGGACGTCGGCGTCGCGCATCGCCTGGGCGAGCGCGGAACCGACGCCACCGATGCGTACGCCGTCCTCCACGGTGACCACGAGCCGGTGCGCGGACGCCAGCTCGACCAGTTCGGCCGGCACCGGGCGCACCCAGCGCGGGTCGACCACAGTCACGCCGTAGCCCTGCTCGGCGACCCGGGCGGCGACCTCGACGCCGAGGCCGGCGAACGAGCCGACCGCTACCAGCAGTACGTCGGTACGCGCCGACTCGGCCAGCACGTCGACCGGGCCGACCCGGCGTACCGCCGGCAGGTCGGCGGCGACGGTGCCGGTCGGGAAGCGCAGGATGGTCGGGCCGTCGTCCACGGCGACCGCCTCGCGCAGCTCCTCGCGCAGCGTGGCCGAGTCGCGGGGCGCGGCGATCCGCAGGCCGGGCACCACACCGAAGACCGACATGTCCCAGATGCCGTAGTGGCTGGGCCCGTCCGGGCCGGTGATGCCGGCCCGGTCCAGCACGAACGTGACGGGCAGCTTGTGCATGGCCACGTCCAGCAGGACCTGGTCGAACGCGCGGTTGAGGAACGTGGCGTAGACCGCCACGACCGGGTGCAGCCCGCCCATCGCCAGGCCGGCGGCGGAGGTGGCGGCGTGCTGCTCGGCGATGCCCACGTCGTACACCCGCTCCGGGTACTTGCGGGCGAGCGTGGCGATGCCGGTGGGCTCGGCCATGGCGGCGGTGATGCCGACCACGTCGGGGCGCTCGTCGGCGATCGCGACCAGCTCGTCGGCGAAGACGTTCGTCCACTTCACCGACGGCACGGCGAGCAGCTTGCCGGTCTCGGCGTCGAACGCGCCGGGGCCGTGCAGGCAGTCGGCCTCGTCGTCCTCGGCGGGGCGGTAGCCGTAGCCCTTGCGGGTGACCGCGTGCACGATCACCGGGCCGCCGAAGTTCTTCGCGGCGCGCAGTGCCGCCTCGACCGCCGGCACGTCGTGGCCGTCGACCGGGCCGACGTACTTGATGCCGAGGTCCTCGAACATGGCCTGCGGGGCGACCGCGTCCTTGATGCCCTTCTTGACCGCATGCAGCACCTCGTACATCGGCTTGCCGACGAACGGCGTGTTGCCCAGCGCGTCCTTGACCGTGTCGAGCACCTTCTCGTAGCCGGGGTTGAGCCGCAGCGACGACAGATGGTCGGCGAGGCCGCCGATGGTCGGCGAGTAGGACCGGCCGTTGTCGTTGACGACGATCACCAGCGGGTTGCCGGCGGTCGCGATGTTGTTCAACGCCTCCCAGCACATGCCGCCGGTGAGCGCGCCGTCGCCGACCACGGCGACCACCGAGCGCTTCTCGCCGCGCAGCGCGTACGCCTTCGCGAGGCCGTCGGCGTACGACAGGGCGGTCGAGGCGTGCGAGTTCTCGATCAGGTCGTGCTCGCTCTCCGCCTGGCTGGGGTAGCCGGAGAGGCCACCACGCTGGCGGAGCTTGTCGAAGCCCTCCTGCCGGCCGGTGAGGATCTTGTGCACGTACGCCTGGTGGCCGGTGTCGAAGAGGAGCCGGTCACGCGGGGAGTCGAAGACCCGGTGCATCGCCAGGGTCAGCTCGACCACACCGAGGTTGGGGCCGACGTGGCCGCCGGTGCGGGAGACCTTGGCGATCAGGAAGTCACGGATCTCGGCGGCGAGGATGTCCAGCTGCTCGGCGGTCATCCGCTTCACGTCCTGCGGGCCGCGGACGGTGCCCAGCAGCCGACCGTGGTTGGCCGTGCCCTCTTCAACACTCATGACCGGAGAGTCTATCGGCCGCGGAACAGTCCGCAGCCCGGCCGTGCATCGACCCAGGTCAGGCGTCGACCACCAGCCGCCGGGGCGCGGGTGGGCGGGGCGCTGTGACGGACGGGCCCGCCGGGGTCCAGGAGCCGAGCACGGCGGCCCGGGACGCCCCGGTCACCGAGGGCACCGCGCCCGGCAGCCCGTGCCAGGACAGCCAGCCCAGCAGCGCGAACGCGTACGCCTCCTTGGCCTGGGCCGGTACGCCCAGCTCGTCGGTGGTGCGCAGCCGCCAGCGTCCCGCACCCAGGGCAGCCAGCCGTGCCCGGAGTGTGGGATTGCGCACTCCCCCGCCGGCGGCCACCACCTCGGTGACCCGGTGCCGGTCGCAGGCGTCGGCCACCGTGCGGGCGGTCAGCTCGGTGAGCGTGGCCAGCACGTCGTCGGCGGCCACCGGCTCGCCCAGCCCGGTCAGCGCGGCGTCCAGGTAGCCACCGTGGAACAGCTCCTTACCGGTCGACTTGGGCGGCGGCGCGGCGTAGTACGGCTCGGCGAGCAGCCGGGCCAGCAGCGCCTCGTGCACCCGCCCGGCAGCGGCGCGGGCGCCGTCGGCGTCGCACGGCCGGTCCAGGAAACGCCGGGCGGCGGCGTCCAGCAGCGCGTTGGCCGGGCCCACGTCGTACCCGAGGACGGGGGCGCCGGGCGCGACCACCGTCAGGTTCGCGATCCCGCCGAGGTTCAACGCGGCGCGGGGTGCAGCACCAGCGGCCGGGTCGAGCAGCAGCGCGTCGAACGCCGGGACCAGCGGCGCGCCCTGGCCGCCGGCGGCGACGTCCGCCGAGCGCAGGTCGTGCAGCACCGGTACGCCCACCCGGGCGGCCACCCGGGCCGGCGCGCCGAGCTGGAGCGTGCCGCGCACCCGGCCGTCCTCGACCCAGTGGAAGACCGTCTGCCCGGGCGACACGACCGCGTCGGCGGTGCCCCCGGCCAGCTCGACGCCGGCCGCGGCCGCCTCGGCGAACACCTCGCCGAGCCGGTTGTCCAGCCGGCAGACCGCCTCGATCGTGGTGGCCGCCGGGGGCAGCAGCGCGGCGATCTCGGCCCGCAGGTCGTCCGGGTACGCCAGCTCGCGGTGCCCGAGCGGGCGCAGCCGCAGCGTGTCGCCGTCGGCGGTGAACTCGGCGGCCACCACGTCCACCCCGTCGTAGGAGGTGCCCGACATCAGCCCGACGATCTTCATCGGGTCAGGCTAGCCAGGCAGGAACAGGCCCACCAGCTCCACGTGCTGGGTCATCGGGAACAGGTCGAAGCCGCGCAGCGCGGCCAGCCGCCAGCCCTCCTGGGCGAACGTGCGCACGTCCCGGGCGAACGCGGCCGGGTCGCAGGCCACGTAGGCGACAGCGCGCGGCCCGGCGCCCGCCACCGCACGGACCACCGGCGCGCCCGCGCCGGAGCGCGGCGGGTCGAGCACCACGAGGTCGACCGGTCCGGTGATCCGGCGCCGGGACAGCGCCGCCTCCACCCGCGCGGCGACCACCTCGACGGCGCGCAGGTCGGCCAGGTTCTGCCGGGCCGCGGCCACCCCGTCCGGCGCCGACTCGACGAGCGTCACCCGGGCCCCGTCGACCCGTTCGGCGAGCGCGGCGGCGAACAGGCCGGCCCCGCCGTACAGGTCCCAGGCCGTCTCACCGGGCCGCGGGTCGAGCAGGTCGAGGACCGCGCCGGTCAGCGCGTCCGCCGCGGCCGGGTGCACCTGCCAGAACCCGGAGGCGGGCAGCGTGAAGGACCGCCCGGCCGCCGTCTCCCGGACCCGCTCCGGCCCGCTCACCGCCGTCGGAACCCCATCGGTGTACGCGACCACGGCGACGTCCCCGCCGGTGCTGGCGACCGTCTCCACCGCGTCGGCGTCGGGCCAGCGGGCACCGGTGGGCGGTAGCACCGGCAGGTCCTGGATCGCCGGGTGCGCGATCAGGCACCTGTCGATCGGCACCACCTCGTGCGAGCGGTGCTTGAGCAGCCCGGCCCGGCCGGCCGCGTCGACCGCGTAGCGGACCCGGGAGCGCCAGCCCAGCGGCCCGCCGGGCAGCGCCTCGACGTGGACGCCGAGCGCGTCGATCTGCTCCGCGGTGAGTCCCCCCAGCCGGGTGAGCTGCTCACGCACCACTGCGAGCTTCCAGTCGAGCTGGGCGGCCGGGGCGACGTGCTGGAGGTCGCAGCCGCCGCACCGGCCCGGCCGGGCGTACGGGCACGGCGGGGTGACCCGGTCCGGTGCGGCGTCCAGGATCTCCACCGCGTCGGCGCGGGCGAAGCCCCGGTGCAGCTCGGTCACCTCGGCGACCACCCGCTCGCCGGGCAGCGCGTGCCGGACGAAGACCACCTGCCCGCCGACGCGGGCCACGCAGTGCCCGCCCGGCGCGACCGCGTCGACTGTCAGCTCGACCCGCTCGGCCTCCTCCAGCCCGGGCCGCTGCGCCGTCGGCACAGGAACGGGACGCTCGTCGGCGCTCACAATCGCTCCTCCCGTTCGGCGGAGGGCGCGGACGGCGTGGACGCCACCGGCGGCGGCAGCGTGCTCTGCGGTGCCACCCGGGGGCCGCGCGCCGGTCCCCGGCTCAACGTGGCGTCCAGCCGGTCCAGGTTCTTGCTGGCGGTGGACGCGAGCTGCCACGGCACGCTGGTCACCATCACGCCCGGCTCGAACAGCAGCCGCCCCTTGAGCCGCAGCGCGCTCTGGTTGTGCAGAAGGTTCTCCCACCAGCGGCCCACCACGTACTCGGGGATGAAGACGGTGACCACGTCGCGCGGCGACTCCCGGCGCACCGACGCGACGAAGTTGAGGATCGGGCGGGTGATCTCCCGGTACGGGGAGTCGATCACGGTGAGCGGCACCGGCAGCTCGCGGCGCTCCCAGTCGGCCTGGAGATCGCGGGTGTCCTGCTCGTCCACGTTCACGGTGACGGCGGTGAGCGTGTCCGGCCGGGTGGCCCGGGCGTACGCGACGGCCCGCAGCGTCGGCTTGTGCAGCTTGCTGACCAGCACGATGGCGTGGTTGCGGGCCGGCAGGACGCCGCGCTGCTCGGTCGGTTCCAGTTCCTCGGCGATCCGGTCGTAGTGCCGGCGGATGCCGAGCATCACCACGTACATCACGGCCATCGCGACGATCGCGATCCACGCCCCGAGCAGGAACTTCGTGGCCAGCACGATGATCAGCACGACGCCGGTCATGACCATGCCGAACGTGTTGATCGCCCGGGAGCGGATCATCCGCCGGCGCGCCTCCGGGTCGCGCTCGCGGCGCAGGTGCCGGTTCCAGTGCCGGATCATGCCGGCCTGGGAGAGCGTGAACGAGACGAACACCCCGACGATGTAGAGCTGGATGAGCTTCGTCACCTCGGCCTGGAAACCGACGATCAGCACGATCGCGAAGACGGCCAGGAAGAGGATGCCGTTGGAGAACGCCAGCCGGTCGCCGCGGGTGTGCAGCTGGCGGGGCAGGTAGCGGTCCTGCGCGAGGATCGAGCCGAGCACCGGGAAGCCGTTGAAGGCGGTGTTGGCGGCCAGGAACAGGATCAGCGCGGTCATCCCGGCGACCACGTAGAGCAGCACCGAGCCGCCGCCGAACACGGTCTCGCCGAGCTGGGTGGTGACCGTCTTCTGCACGTACCCGTCCGGGCCGGAGACGATCTGCCTGCCCGGGTCCTCGACGAACTGCAGGCCGGTGAGGCGGGCCAGCCAGATGATGCCGACCAGCATCGCCACCGCGATGCCGCCGAGCAGCAGCAGCGTGGTCGCCGCGTTCTTCGACTTCGGGCTCTTGAACGCCGGTACGCCGTTGGAGATCGCCTCCACGCCGGTGAGCGCGGCGCAGCCGGAGGAGAACGTGCGCAGCAGCAGGAACACCAGCGCGAACCCGGTGACGCTGTGCTCGGCCTGGATCTCCAGGCCGGCGCTCGGCGCGCGCAGGTCGTCGCCGAGCACGAAGATGCGGACCAGCCCGGTCAGCAGCATGCCGCCGATCACGATCACGAAGCCGTACGTGGGGATGGCGAAGGCGGTGCCGGACTCGCGCAGGCCGCGCAGGTTGATCGCGGTGAGCAGCACCACCGCGCTGACCGCGATGAGCACCTTGTGGGTCGCCACGAACGGCACCACCGAGCCGAGGTTCGCCACGCCGGAGGAGACCGAGACGGCGACGGTGAGCACGTAGTCGACGAGCAGCGCGCTCGCCACCGCCAGGCCGGCCTTGGGACCGAGGTTGACCGTCGCCACCTCGTAGTCGCCGCCGCCGGAGGGGTAGGCGTGCACGTTCTGCCGGTAGCTCGCCACCACGGTCAGCATGACCACGACGACCGCGAGCGCCACCCACGGCGAGAAGAAGAACGCCGAGGCACCGGCGATGGACAGCGTCAGGAGGATCTCGTCCGGGGCGTACGCCACGCTGGAGAGCGCATCCGAGGCGAAGACCGGCAGCGCGATGCGCTTCGGCAGCAGGGTGTGCTGGAGGCGGTCGGACCGGAACGGTCGACCGAGGAGGAGTCGCTTCAGCAGCGAGGTGGGTCGGGCCACAACCGCCAAGCGTACGACCACCGGGTCCGGGGCGCGGGGGTGGTCGATCTCCCCCGCGTGCGGCCGCGCGGTACGGTTCGGTCCCCCGTCCCGTGGGAGGACGTGGCAGGCTCGCAGGCGACGGGTCGGCGGGCGGCGCCGTGGGAGGAGCGGACACCGTGCATGTGGTGATCATGGGCTGCGGCCGGGTCGGGTCGACCCTGGCCCACAGCCTGGAGTCGCGTGGGCACTCGGTGGCGGTGATCGACCAGGACGCGGACGCGTTCCGCCGTCTCGGGCCGGACTTCGCCGGCATCACGGTCACCGGTGCGGGCTTCGACGGCGAGGTGCTGCGCCAGGCCGGCATCGAGCGGGCCGACGCGTTCGCGGCGGTGTCCAGCGGCGACAACTCCAACATCATCTCGGCCCGGCTGGCGCGGGAGACGTTCGGCGTGTCCCGGGTCGCCGCCCGCATCTACGACCAGCGCCGCGCCCAGGTCTACGAGCGGCTCGGCATCCCGACCGTGGCGACCGTCCGGTGGACCGCCGACCGGATGCTGCGCCACCTGGTCCCCGAGGGCAACGTGGAGATCTTCCGCGACCCGACGAGCACCGTCTCGATCATCGAGGTTCCGGTGCACAAGGACTGGATCGGCCGGCCGCTGCGGCAGCTGGAGCAGGCCGTCGGCGCCCGGGTGGCCTACCTGAACCGGTTCGGGATCGGCACCCTGCCCACCACCTCCACGGTGATCCAGGAGGGCGACCAGGTCTACATGCTGGTGACCGACGACATCAACGGCCCGGTCACGTCGGTGGCGGCGGCGCCGCCGGAAGGGGGGCACTGAGCCATGCGGATCGCCATCGCCGGCGCCGGCAACGTGGGCCGCTCGATCGCCCAGGAGCTGATCGACAACGGCCACCAGGTGATGCTGATCGAGCGGCAGCCGAAGATGCTGCGGCCCGACCGGGTGCCGGCCGCCGACTGGGTGCTCGCCGACGCGTGCGAGCTGGCCAGCCTGGAGGAGGCCGACGTGGCCGGGTGCGACGTGGTGGTGGCCGCCACCGGCGACGACAAGGTCAACCTGGTGGTGTCGCTGCTGGCCAAGACCGAGTTCGCGGTGCCCCGCGTGGTCGCCCGGGTCAACCGGGCGGAGAACGAGTGGCTGTTCACCGAGCAGTGGGGCGTGGACGTCGCGGTGAGCAAGCCGCGGGTGATGGCGGCGCTGGTCGAGGAGGCGGTCACCGTCGGCGACCTGGTCCGGCTGATGACGTTCCGCCAGGGCGAGGCGAACCTGGTCGAGATCACGTTGCCGCCGACAGCGCCCTACGTGGGGCAGCCGATCCACGCGGTGCCGATCCCCCGGGACGCGGCGCTGGTGGCGATCGTGCGCGGCAAGCGGGTGCTGGTGCCCACCCCGGACGACCCGATCGAGGCCGGCGACGAGCTGGTGTTCGTCTGCACCACCGCGGTGGAGGACGACGTGCGGACGGTCATCCTCGGCCCGGCCAGCGCGGACCGGCACCGCGACCGCGCCTGAGGCGGCCTCAGGAGCCGGGTAGCGGGGTGGGCGCGGTCTCCCGGGTGACCCGGCGCACCACCCACACCGTGATCAGCAGCAGCAGCGCGTACGGCGGGTAGCCCAGGGCGAGCCGGGCCACGCCGAGCGCGGTGTCCTGGTGGGCCAGGTAGAGCCCGGCCTGTACGCCGACCTTGGCCAGCCACACCACGCCCCAGAGCACGGTGAGCTGGGTGAAGGTGCGGACCAGCTTGGGGTCGTCGCGCCACTCGGAGCGGCCCTTGGCCACCAGCACCGACCAGATCCAGCCGACCAACGGCTGCCGGATCGCGGCCGACAGCAGCAGCGCCAGGCCGTACCCGATGCCGTAGAGGATGCCCGGCAGGTAGAAGTCGCGCTCGTCGCCGGTGCGCAGCGCCAGCAACGCGCCGATGCCGACGCCGAACAGCCCGTTGACGGCGTGCCGCACCGGCTTGCGCTGGGCCAGCCGCAGCCCGGCGATCAGCAGCGCCACCGCCACCGAGGCGTACACCGCGGGGCGCAGCTCGCCGATCACGTTGGCGATCACGAAGACCACCACCGGGATGCTCGACTCGACCAGCCCGCGCCATCCGCCGAGCTGGTCGGCCATCTGCTCGGCGAGGCTGGGCAGCCGCTCCTCGTCCTGCGGGCCGAGGCCCGACGGGGTGTGCTGCTGTCCGGTCGTCACTTCGGCGACTCCAGCTCGTAGTACGGGTTGTAGATCACCTTGCGGTCGTCACGCACCGCCACCCGGCCGCGCGCGGTCAGGTGCCGGCCCGGCTCGATCCCGGCGATGTGCCGGCGGCCCAGCCAGACCAGCGTCACCACGTCGTTGCCGTCGTAGAGGTCGGCCTCCAGCGTGGGCAGGTTCGTGCGGGGCGTGTAGACGACGGTACGCAGCCTTCCGGCCACCGACACCACCTGACCCCTGTTGCACTGGTGGGCGGGCGTGCCGCCGGACTCGGCGCTCTCCCGGCGCAGCTCCTGCGCCTCGATCTCGGCCTCGCTCGCGGTGAGCCGGTGCAGGAGCCGCCGCAGCGACCCCCGGCTCTCGTCGGTCGTCATGACCTCCGCGTCACCCTCTCCACAGCGGGGCCCCGCGGGCGGCGGAACCGTCCCGCCAGCGTACGCCGGTGTGGCCCGCCGGCGGGAGCGGCGTGTCGCGCGTACCGCCGCCGGCGAACCGGACACGGCGCGGGCCCGGCGCCGATCGGCGCCGGGCCCGGGCACGTGTGGCTCAGACCTCCTGCTGGTCGGCGGCCTGCTGCTCGGCGACCTCGCGGGGCAGCCGCAGCGGCAGCGGCTCGCGCACCGGCTTGGCCTCCTGCCCGCGGTCGACGACCAGGCCGTCCAGGCAGGCCGCGAGCGGGCCGGCCGCGGCCGGGTCGGTGGCGGCCGCGCCCTGGAAGACGCCACGCACCATCCAGCGCGGGCCGTCGATGCCGACGAACCGCAGGTCGGTCGGCCCGTCCGGGGTACCCACGCGGGCGCGCAGCTCGGGCCCGTGCTCGCCCTCGACCTCCCGGGCGGTCGCGCCGTCGTTCACGAGCGACTGGCGGATCTCCTCGCGCACCTCGTCCCAGATGCCCTCGGACCGGGGCGCGGCGAAGACGCCGAGCTGGAGCGCGTTCTGCCCGTGCACGAGCACGACCTGCTGGATCACGCCCTGCGGGTCGGCCTGGACCCGCACCTCGACGTCCGGCACCGCCGGGATCTGCAGGCTGCCCAGGTCGAGGCGAGGCGCGTCCGGCGCCTCGCTGACGTCGTACGGGCCGCGGTCCGGCGCCGACGGGGTCTCCTCGGCGTCGAGGACCCCATTGTCACGCGCCTCGTCGGCCCGCTTCCGGGAGAAGATCACTGCGCCCACCCTCCGCTGTTCACACTCACCCTGCCACCTCTTCGCTCTGCCCGCCGGACGGCGCCGGGACCAACCCGGCGTGCCCGCCGGTGGATCCGTGCCCGCCCGTGCCACGCCGGGACCCGGGCAGCTCGGCCACCGGCCGGAACTCGGCCCGGGCGACCCGCTGGACCACGAGCTGCGCGATGCGGTCACCCCGGCTGATCCTGGCCGGTGTGTCCCGGTCGTGGTTGATCAGGTTGACCAGGATCTCACCCCGGTAGCCGGCGTCGACCGTACCGGGCGCGTTGAGCACCGTCACGCCGAGTCTGGCCGCGAGTCCGGATCGGGGGTGCACCAGCCCGACGTAGCCGTCCGGCAGCGCCACCGCCACGCCGGTGGGGACCAGGGCCCGGCCGCCGGGGGGCAGCTCGACGTCTGCGGCGGCCACCAGGTCCGCCCCGGCGTCGCCGGGATGGGCGTACGCCGGCAGTGGCAGCTCCGGGTCGAGCAGCCGCACGGGCACGGGTACGACATCTGTCACGGTCATCCTCTTCCGTCCGGTCCTGCGGGGTGCCCCTGCCATCCTGCCGGTTGCCGGGCCGCCTGCGCGCCGTACCCTCGTCTGTGTGCGTCAGTCGTCATCTCCGGCCGCCCCGACGGCCACCGCCGCGCCGTACGCGGAGCGCCTCGGGCTGCCCTGGTGGGCCTGGCCGGCCGGGCTGGCCGCGGCCGTCCTGCTCGCGGTCGAGCTGTGGATGGGCGCGACCGGGGTACGCGCCTGGCTGCCGTTCGTCCTGCTGATCCCCGCCGCCGTGGCCGGCCTGTGGTGGCTGGGCCGGATCCGGGTCGAGGTGCGTGACGGCGAGCTGCGGGTGGACGACGCCCACCTGCCGGTGCGGTACGTCGCGGATGTGGTGCCGCTGGACGCGGCCGGCCGGCGCGAGGTGCTCGGTGTCGGCTCCGACCCGCTGGCCTTCGTGGTGCAGCGGCCGTGGATCGGCGGTGCGGTGCAGGTGGTGCTGGACGACCCGGCCGACCCGACTCCGTTCTGGGTGGTCAGCACCCGGCATCCGGTCCAGCTGGCGACCGCCCTGCTGGCCGCCCGCGACGCGGCCTGACGGTCCTTCGCGGCCCGGCCCGGCGCTGCCGCCGAGGCTCGGCGCCGCCGGTCAGGACGGCTTGTCCGGCAGGGCCCGCGCGGTCCGCCGCAGGTCCTTGCGCAGCTGCTCGCCGAGCGCGCGGGTGGCCCGGCGGTTGAGGTAGCCGGCCACGGCGGCGCCGGTCAGGAACGGCCCGAGCGTGGTGAGGTTGCGCCCGAAACGGCGCATCAGGCTGTCGCGTAGTTCGCGGCGGGCGGCGGTGCCGAGCACCGCGCTGACCCCGACACCGGGCATCATCGGGTTGATCCCCCGCTGGGTGGCCCAGGACTGCACGAGCGCCACGGCACGGCCGGTGCCGCCGGCCGGCAGCGCCACCCGGTGGACCTCGTGCAGCTCGCCGATCAGCTTCAGCTCGATCGCCACCACTGCCACCGTCTCGGCGGCCAGCAGCACGGGTGCGGAGAGCAGGGTGGGCGTCACCGCCCACTCGACGGCGGCGACCCCGCCGCCCGCGGCGCCGACCCCGGCGGTGGCGCGGGACGCGTTGCGGACCAGCCGGTCGGCGAGCGCCTCGTCGTCCAGGCCGGGGAAGTGCCGCCGCAGCGTGGCGAGGTCACGGATCGGCACGTGCGGTGCGACCTCGGCGACCGTGTCGGTCATCCAGCGCACCGCGGCACGGGGCTTGAACAGGTCGCTGATCCCGCGGGCGCGTGCCTGTCCGACCAGCCGGGTGAGCAGCTGCCGCCGGCGGGCGGGCGCGATGTCGTCGGCGGTCAGGGCGGCGACGGTGGCGCCCAGCTCCTCGGTGTCCGGGCTGTCCGGGCCGGGTACCTCCGGGCCGGGCGTGTCCGGGCCGACTTGTTCGCTGCGCTCGCTCACCCGTCCGCCCTCCTGCTCCGCGCGGCGTGGCAGCCGCCCGTACGAGTCAAGCAGCTCCCGGCCACGCGCGCACGGCGGCGGCTCGAACAGCGGCGGCCCCGTCGAGGAGGCCGCCGCTGGTGTCCCCGGTCGGGATCAGACGCACTCGCGGCAGATCAGGTCGCCGTTGCGCTCGACCGCCAGCTGGCTGCGGTGGTGGACCAGGAAGCAGCGGGCGCACCGGAACTCGTCCTGCTGCATCGGGAGGACCTTGACCGTGAGCTCCTCGTCGGCCAGATCGGCGCCGGGCAGCTCGAAGCTCTCGGCCACCTCGGCCTCGTCGACGTCCACGGCGCCCGACTGTGAGTCGACCCGCCGGGCCTTGAGCTCTTCCAGGCTGTCCTCGCCGAGGTCGACCTCGTCGCGACGCGGGGCGTCGTAGTCGGTGGCCATCGGTTTCACTCTCCAATATCGATATTGTCGCTGCCGGTTGTAACGCCGGACGACGCCGTTTCGGTTCCCCTGACCGGCCACCATCTCTGTCGGGCACCCGACCCGACGAGCGGTGGGCCGGGCCCGCCGGTGCGAAATGCCCCCGGTGAGCGCGGAACCTTACCCCCCCTGTGGGCGAGGCATGTATACCGCCCTCGCGGGAGAGATGTACGCCTCTGCGCCCGAAGTTGTTCCCAATGTGACTCAGGCGACACGAAGATAGGGGTAGTCCTACCGGTTCACCGCCCGGCGCGCCGGTATGTCGGACTGTTTCCACGCCTGAGCCGGACAAGCGTTAACCTCAGCGGCGTACTGACGGCCGACCGGTCGCGGCCCGGCCGCGTCGCCCGCCACCACCCAATCACTGTCCGGGGAGCGCCCAGGATGAGTTTTGCGCGAGTGCGAGCACTCGTTGTCGTCGGACTGCTGGCGGCTGTCGCCCTGGTCGTCGTGGTCGTCGCCGTGCTGAAGGACAGCCAGGGCACAGCCGGTACGGCGGCCGCCTGCCCGGACGGCTGGCCGCTGGTCGACCTGCGGCTGCGGGAGCAGAAGGACGTCAAGATCAACGTCTACAACGCCACCGACGAGGCCGGCCGGGCCGGCAGCGTCGCGGACGACTTCCGCAACCGCAAGTTCCAGGTCAAGAAGGTCGGCAACGAGAAGAAGGCGTTCGACGGCGTGGCCCAGTTGCGGTTCGGGCCCAAGGCCGTCGGCTCGGCGCACCTGCTGCGCGCGTACTTCCTGAACGAGGCCAACCAGGACTTCGACGCGAACCGCAAGGACGACGTGGTCGACGTGGTCCTGGGCAACCAGTTCCAGCAGCTCGCCACCACCACCGAGGTCAACCAGTCGCTCGGCGACCTGGGCGCGCCGCAGGCGCCGCCCGAGACCTGCCCGATGCCGATCGAGAAGTAGCCGACGGCGGCCCGGCGACGCGGGGCGGTCTCCCTGCGGGGGAGGCCGCCCCGTCGCGTGCCTGGTGCCGGTCACGGCCCGCCGGAGGCGTCCAGGTCGGCCAGCCGGTCGTGCAGCGGCCCGTGCAGCGCCGGCGGTGCCGCGAGCACCATGTCCGGTCCGGCCGGGCGGCCGGACAGGCCGGTCACCAGCAGCCCGGCCTCCCGGGCGACCAGCCCGCCGGCGGCCAGGTCCCAGTCGGCCAGCCCCTTCTCGTAGTACGCGTCCACCCGCCCCTCGGCGGCCAGGCAGAGATCGAGCGCGGCGGCGCCCATCCGGCGGATGTCCCGGATGTGCGGGATCAGCTCGGTCACCACCCGCGCCTGGTGCGCCCGGCGGCCGGCGTCGTAGCCGAACCCGGTGGCGACGAGCGCCTGCCCGAGATCGGTCGCGGTGGAACCCTGCAGCCGCTGACCGTCGCGCCACGCGCCGCCGCCGAGCGTCGCGGTCCACTCCTCGCCGGTGACGACGTTGCGAACCACCCCGGCGACCACCTCACCGGCCACCTCGGCGGCCAGCGAGACGGCGCAGTAGGGCAGCCCGTACAGGTAGTTCACGGTTCCGTCGATCGGGTCGAGGATCCAGCGCACGCCGTCGTCGCCGGCCGGGCCGGTCTCCCCCGCGCCGTACTCCTCGCCCAGCACCGCGTCGCCGGGCCGCCGCTGCCGCAGCGCGGCGACCACCTGCCGCTCCACCGCCCGGTCGGCGGCGGTGACCACGTCGGTCACCGTGCTCTTGGTCGCGGCCACCGAGACACCCTCGACCCGCATCCGGTACGCGGTGGCGGCGGCCTCCCGGGCCACGTCGACAGCGATCGTGAGCAACTCCCGCGCCGTGGGCGTCGAGGTGATCATGTTTCTCCCCTTCCCGCACGATCGGGACCGGCCGTCTCGCGCGCGGGTATCATCCTTACAAAGTCCACATCTGCGCCGAATCTGCGGTCCCGGACCGCGGGTCCGCCGTGCGGCGCGGGATGATCGCGGCAGACGGCGTTACAATTCACCCTGCCCACGCGCCACGGACCGCCAGCGACCGGACGGGCCGGGACACGGGGGTCCTCAACGACTCGCCCGGCGCGGCCGTCCCATGCTGCGCCGGACGACCCGGCCGTGCTCGCTCTTTCGCCTCCGGAAGGTCTTCGTGACAGATCCCCGCCAGACCGGCGCCGACGTTCGCTCGCTCACCGACACCCTGATCGCCCACGCGCAGAGCGCCGGCGGCCAGCTCACGTCGGCCCAGCTCGCGCGCACCGTCGAGTCCGCTGAGGTGACCCCGGCCCAGGCCAAGAAGATCCTCCGCGCACTCTCCGAGGCGGGCGTGACGGTGGTGGTGGACGGCTCGGCGAGCACCCGCCGCCGCGTCGCCGCCGCCCGGTCCGCCACCCCGGCCTCCCGCGCGACCACCGCCAAGACCACCAAGAAGGCCGCCGCGCCCGCCCCGAAGCAGGCTCCGGCCGCCGAGGAGTCGCCCGCACCGGCCCCCCGGAAGGCGACCGCGCGCAAGGCCACCACCGCCGACGTGGCGAAGGCCGCGGCCCCGGCGAAGGCCACCAAGGCGACCCGCGCCACCAAGGCCACGGTGGCGGCGAAGACCGCCGCGGCCAAGCCGGCCAAGGCCGGTGGCAAGGCCGAGGGCCCCGACGGTGAGATCGACCCGGAGGAACTGGCTGCCGCGATCGAGGACGTGGTGGTCGAGGAGCCGGCCGAGCTGACCCAGGCCGCCGAGGCCGACGCGGCCAGCTCCGCCACCGACAACGACTTCGAGTGGGACGACGAGGAGTCCGAGGCGCTCAAGCAGGCGCGCCGGGACGCCGAGCTGACCGCCTCCGCCGACTCCGTGCGGGCGTACCTGAAGCAGATCGGCAAGGTGCCGCTGCTCAACGCCGAGCAGGAGGTCGAGCTGGCCAAGCGGATCGAGGCCGGCCTCTACGCCGCCGAGCGGCTGCGCGCCGCCGACGAGGGCGAGGAGAAGCTGGTCCGCGATCTCCAGCGCGACCTGATGTGGATCTCCCGGGACGGCGAGCGCGCCAAGAACCACCTGCTGGAGGCCAACCTCCGCCTGGTGGTCTCCCTGGCCAAGCGCTACACCGGTCGCGGCATGGCCTTCCTCGACCTCATCCAGGAGGGCAACCTCGGCCTCATCCGCGCCGTCGAGAAGTTCGACTACACCAAGGGCTACAAGTTCTCCACCTACGCCACCTGGTGGATCCGCCAGGCCATCACCCGCGCCATGGCCGACCAGGCCCGCACCATCCGCATCCCGGTGCACATGGTCGAGGTGATCAACAAGCTCGGCCGCATCCAGCGTGAGCTGCTCCAGGACCTGGGCCGCGAGCCCACCCCGGAGGAGCTGGCCAAGGAGATGGACATCACACCGGAGAAGGTGCTGGAGATCCAGCAGTACGCCCGGGAGCCCATCTCGCTCGACCAGACCATCGGCGACGAGGGTGACAGCCAGCTCGGCGACTTCATCGAGGACTCCGAGGCGGTCGTCGCCGTCGACGCGGTGTCGTTCTCGCTGCTGCAGGACCAGCTCCAGCAGGTCCTGCAGACGCTGTCCGAGCGTGAGGCGGGCGTGGTGCGCCTGCGTTTCGGCCTCACCGACGGCCAGCCGCGCACTCTGGACGAGATCGGCCAGGTGTACGGCGTGACCCGGGAACGCATCCGGCAGATCGAATCCAAGACCATGTCCAAGTTGCGGCACCCCTCGCGTTCCCAGGTGCTCCGCGACTACCTGGACTGACCGCGCACGTCAACAAATCGTGCCGGTTTGATCACCAGCCGTAGAACACTCTTTGGTGATCGTTCGGTTGCCTGTTTGTGATCGTTGACGTGGCACCCTTGGTGCACGGCACACTGTCCTCCACGCCAGGTGTGACCTCGGTCCCCCGCGGGCACACAGGGAAGGCAGGGCCCGAGATGGGTGTTGCACGATAGGTGAGCAACCGAAGAGAGTGTTCATCGGTGACGACCAGAGGAGGAAGGCGATGACCCCGACCCTCACGCCGCCGCCCGAGACGGTGAGCCCCCCGGCCGCCGATGAACGGTGCGACCGCTGCAATGCTGCCGGCAAGCTCCGCATCACTCTGGCGGGTGGGAGCGAGCTGGTGTTCTGTGGGCACCACGCGAACAAGTACGCGGAGGATCTCGTCAAGATCACCGTGCGCTACGCGTCGGACCCGGAGTTCAGCTGGCGAGGCGCCGATCTGATGGCGAACTGAGGTCCGACAACAAGTCCACAACCCGACATGACCGGCCGGAGGCACCCGCAAGGGGAGCCTCCGGCCGGTTTTTCGTGCCCGGTCGTCCCGGCCGACCCGTCAGAGGGTCTGCACGGTGGCGATGCGCTCCTCGAGCTGCTCGATCGTGGCCTGCGCGCTGGGCGGGCCGCCGCAGATCCGGCGCAGCTCGGCGTGGATCTTGCCGTGCGGCTGGCCGGTGTGGTGGTGCCGCGCGGCCACCAGGGCGTTCAGTTGCCGCCGTAACGCCACCCGGCGCTGGGCGGCACTCATCGGTGGGGGCGCCGCCGCCGGGACCGCAGCGGCCGGCTCAGCGGTCCGCTGGGCGGCCCGGCGCTTCTGCGCGGCGAGTTGCTCGGCCTGCCGCTTGGTCAGCAGCAGCGAGACCTGGTCGGCGGTGAGCAGACCGGGCAGACCGAGGTATTCCTCCTCCTCGGGCGTGCCGGCCTGGGCGGCGGTGCCGAACGAGGCGCCGTCGAAGATCACCTGGTCCAGCTCGGCGGTCGCGGAGAGCGCCGCGAAACGCTTCTCCAGCTCCCCGCTGGCGCCGTCGTCGCGCTGGGCGCGCTCCAGCAGGTCGTCGTCGAAACCCTCGCGGTCCTTCGGCTTGCCGAGCACGTGGTCCCGCTCGGCCTCCATCTCGCTGGCGAGCCCGAGCAGGTGCGGCACGCTGGGCAGGAAGACCGACGCGGTCTCGCCGGAACGGCGGGCCCGGACGAACCGGCCGATCGCCTGCGCGAAGTACAGCGGGGTGCTGGCACTCGTCGCGTACACGCCGACGGCGAGCCGGGGGATGTCGACGCCCTCGGAGACCATCCGCACCGCGACCAGCCACCGCTGCCGGGAGGCGGCGAACGTCGCGATCCGCGCGGACGCGCCCTGGTCGTCCGAGAGCACCACGGCGGCCTTCTCACCGGTCACCTGCTCCAGCAGCTTCGCGTACGAGCGGGCCACCTGCTGGTCGCTGGCGATGACCAGGCCGCCCGCATCAGGCATGCCGTTGGCGCGCAGCACGCTCAGCCGGGCGTCGGCGGCGCGCAGCACCTGCGGCATCCAGTCGCCGGCCGGGTCCAGCGCGGTACGCCACGCCTGGGCGATCAGGTCCTGCGTCATCGGCTCGCCGAGGCGGGCGGCCAGTTCCTCACCGGCGTTCGTGCGCCAGCGGGTCTCCCCCGAGTACGCCAGGAACAGCACCGGCCGGACCACACCCTCGCGCAGCGCGTCGGAGTAGCCGTAGACCGAGTCGGCACGGGAGCGCAGCAGCCCGTCGCCGCCGCGCTCGTAGCTGACGAACGGGATCGGGTTGTCGTCGGAGCGGAACGGCGTACCGGTGAGCATCAGCCGGCGTACCGCGGGCTCGAACGCCGCCTTCACACCGTCGCCCCAGGTACGCGAGTCGCCGGCGTGGTGGATCTCGTCCAGGATGACGAGCGTGCGGCGGGTCATGGTGCGCCGGCGGTGCACCTGCGGCGCCATGCCCACCTGGGCGTAGGTGACCACCGCGCCGTGGAAGTCGGCGGCGGAGTGCAGGTCGGCGTTGCGGAACGCGGCGTCGAGCTGGATGCCGACGCGGGCCGCGGCCTGCGCCCACTGGGTCTTCAGGTGCTCGGTCGGCGCGACCACGGTGACCGCCTCGACGGTGCCGTCGGCGAGCAGCTCGGCGGCGATGCGCAGCGCGAACGTGGTCTTACCGGCGCCGGGCGTGGCGACCGCGGTGAAGTCCTCGGTCCGGCGGCGCAGGTATTCCACGAGCGCCTTGCGTTGCCACGCGCGCAGGGGCGGGAACGTGTCGAGCGCCGGCATCCGCGGTGGCACGCGTAGCTCCTCTCCGCCGCGGACGGCGGCGGGCCCGACCGGGGCCACGGGAGCCGCCGCCCATGAAAACGCCCTCGCGCATCCGGTGCCGCGAAGGCCGGTTCAGCATAACCAGCGCGGGCCGTACGCCCCACTCGACGCCACGCCTGTCACATCCGCCCACCCCGGCGGGAGGCGGGTCAGGGCAGTGGTCCCCGGGTGCCGGTGCGCGGCGGCCGCATCGTCGCCACCGGGGCGGACCAGCGGCGGCGCAGCGCGATCAGGCGCAGCCCGAACACGAACAGCGCGGCGCCGGTGAGCGGCACGGCGGTGGCCTGTCCGCACGCCGACAGCAGCGCCACCGCGATCGAACCGGCGAGCGCGGCCAGGGCGTAGATCTCGCGGCGCAGCACCACCGGGATCTCGCCGGTGAGCAGGTCGCGGCCGAGCCCGCCGCCGATCGCGGTGAGCATGCCGATCATGCAGGCGCCCACGGCCGGCACGGCGGCGTCGAGGGCCTTGAGCGTGCCGGTGACGGTGAACAGGCCGAGGCCCGCCGCGTCCAGCACCAGCACCGTGGTGCGCAGCCGGGCGAGCTGGGGGTGCAGCCAGAACACGGCGGTGGCGGTGACCGCCGCGGTGGCGGCGTAGCGCCAGTCGGCGAACGCCAGCGGGGGGACCTCGTCGATGACCAGGTCGCGAAAGATGCCGCCGCCGAGCGCGGCGACCACGCCGACGAATACCACCCCGAACAGGTCGAGCCGTTTCGCCACCGCCGCGGAGGCGCCGGAGGCGGCGAAGACCGCCACGCCGGTCAGGTCGGCGAGGAGCAGGGCGGTGGAGGTGGTCACCGCCGCAGGTTACGTCCAGGGGCGGCGGAGCCGCCCGGGATCACTCGGCGTACGAGTCGTAGATCTCCTTGCACTTCGGGCACACGGGCGAGCCCGGCTTGGCCGCCTTGGTGACCGGGAACGTCTCGCCGCAGAGCGCGACCACGTAGGTGCCCATGACGGCACTCTCGGCGATCTTCTCCTTGCGGACGTAGTGGAACATCTCCGGACCAGTGTCCGCGTCCTTCAGCTCGGGACGCTCGAGAACCTCTGTGCTCACGACTCCACCTCCGGCGTTCCAGTTTTGCAGGTCGGTCCGCCCCGGTCCACCTGGGCCCCGGCCGGAAGCGGCCCGTACGGTAACCGACGTGACCAACTTTCACATCAGTCTCGGTAGTGAGGTGGCCGACGCCCTGCGGGACGGCCGCCCGGTCGTGGCGTTGGAGAGCACGATCGTCTCGCACGGGCTGCCCCGCCCGGACAACCTGCGGGTGGCGCGCGAGATCGAGCAGGCGGTACGGGACGCGGGGGCGGTGCCGGCCACCATCGGCATGGTCGCCGGCGAGCTGCGGGTGGGGCTGGACGACGCCCAGCTCACCCGGCTCGCCACCGTCGACGGCGTGAACAAGCTCTCGGTCCGTGATCTGGCCCCGGCGGCGGCGACCGGCGCCGACGGCGCCACCACGGTGGCGGCCACGAGCGCTGTCGCGGCGGCGGCCGGGATCGGCGTGTTCGCCACCGGTGGGCTCGGCGGCGTGCACCGGGAGGCGGCGCAGACCTTCGACGAGTCGGCCGACCTGGTCACGCTGGCCCGGACGCCGATCGCCGTGGTCTGCGCCGGGGTGAAGTCGATCCTCGACGTGGGCGCCACGCTGGAGCGGCTGGAGACGCTCGGGGTGGGCGTGGTCGGCTACCGCACCCGCCGCTTCCCCGGCTTCTACCTCACCGACGCGGGCTTCGACCTGGACTGGTCGGTCGAGTCGCCGGAGCAGGTGGCGGACGTGCTGGCCGCCCGCGCGGCGCACGGCGTGCACCACGGCGGCCTGGTGGTGGCCAACCCGTTGCCCGCCGACGAGCAGCTCGACCCGGCGCTGCACGACCGCACGCTCGCCGAGGGACTGGCCGCGCTGGCCCGCGAGGGGATCACCGGCAAGGCGGTCACCCCGTTCCTGCTGTCGCACTTCCACTCCGCGACAGAGGGCGCGAGCCTGGCGGTGAACGTCCGGATCATCCTGCGCAACGCCGACCTCGCGGCCCGGATCGCGGTCGCCGCGGCGACCCGCCGCGTCCCATGAGCGCCACGCCGCGGATAGTCGTCGTCGGCGACGTGATCACCGACGTGCTCGCGGTGCTGTCCGGGCCGCTCGCCACCGGCTCGGACACCCCGGCCGGGATCCGGTTCAGCGGCGGCGGGCAGGCGGCGAACACCGCGGCCTGGCTCGCCGGGCAGGGCGCCGCGGTGACGCTTGTCGCCGCCGTCGGCGACGACGAGACCGGCCGGGAGCGGGTGGCCGAGCTGACCCGCATCGGTGTCGACTGCGCGGTCGAGCGGCACGAGGGCTACCCGACCGGCACCGTCATCGTGCTCGCCCACGACGGGGAGCGCACGATGATCAGCCAGCGGGGCGCGAACCTGCGGCTGACCGCCGCGCACGTGGACGCGGCGCTGGCCGCCGCGCCCGACGCCGGGCATCTGCACCTGTCCGCGTACGCCCTGTTGGACGTCGGGTCGCGCGGCGCCGGCCTACGCGCGCTGGCCACCGCCCGCGAGCGCGGGCTGACCGTCAGCGTCGACGCGGCGTCCGCGGCGCCGCTGCGGCGCGTCGGCGGGGCGTTCCTGACCTGGGTACGCGACGTCGACCTGCTGCTGGTCAACACGGACGAGGCGACGGTGCTGGCCGGCGGGCTGGACCCGGCGGCGCAGGCGCGGGCGCTGACCGCTGTGGCGCACCGGGTGGTGGTCAAGCGCGGCGCGGCGGGCGCGGTGTGGGTGGAGCGCGGCGGCGTGGTGGAGTTCGCGCCGGCGCCAGGCGTGGACGTGGTGGACGTGACCGGGGCCGGGGACGCGTTCGCGGCCGGGCTGCTCACCGCGTGGCTGGCCGGGGCCGACCCGCGGGCCGCACTGGCCCGCGCCGGTGACCTGGGCGCGCTGGCCGTGACGACGGTGGGCGCCCGCCCGGCTCCCTGACGGCGGTGGCCGGTCCGGGCGGTGCTCCGCCCGGGCCGGTCAGGGCTCGGCGTCGATGATCTTGTGCGGGTTCTCCTCGGCGGTCAGAGCAGTGGGCGCGGGCTCCTCGCGGCGCCGCTTTTGGAACCGGTTCGCCAGCCGGTGCTCCTCCTTGGGCGGCCGGTCGTTGGCGAGCAGCACGGCGAGCCAGGGCACGAGCACCATGCCGAGCGCGCACAGCGGCAGCCAGAGCCAGAGCAGCGGGGCCTTCGCGCCGACCAGGATCGCGCCCGCCACCAGACACGCGACCCGGATGGCCATCATCAGCACGTATCGCTTCTGCCGGCTGTTGAGCTGGTCGTCCTGGCTGCGCGGGGCGTCGGTGATCAGTATCGGCTGGTACGCCTGACGCTTCACCACGGACCTCCTACGAGGGGATAGGGCCCATCCTGTCACTCCGGACGGATGATCGGCGAAATTCGTGACAGCCGGACGCGTGTTACGTGCGTGGTACGCTTCGCCCGTGGCCAACCGGTTCAGCTTCACCGACGAGGCGCTGGCTAACCTGCGGGTCTACGACGTCACGCCCGGGGAAGTCTGGGAGGCCCTGCACAGCAACCGCCGGGTCATCCGGCACCTCGGTGACGACGTGATGGTGGTCTACGCCACCGACCACCGGGGCCGGCGGCTCGCCGTGCTGCTGGCCGAGGCCGACAGCACCGACAACGACTGGGACATCCTCTCCGCCCGCGAGCTGAGCGACGTCGAGGCCAAGCGCTACGACGAGGTGGTGCGGAGATCACGCCGACGAGGAGGCGGTCACGATGCACCGTGACGAGGCGACCAAGCGGTTCCACGCCGGAGGCGACGCGTTCGCCGACCTGATCGACGACACGTCACCGGCGCAGCTGCCCACCCCGGACACCGACGTGCCGATGGTCAGCCGGTCGGTCCGGCTCCCGCTGGAGACGTACGAGCGGGTCCGTGCCGCCGCCGACGCGCGCGGCATCGGCGTGACCACGCTGATGCGGCAGTGGATCGAGGCCGGCCTGGCCGACCTGGACGACTCGGCCACCGTCTCGCTGGCCGACGTACGCCGCGCGCTGGCGTCGCTGTCCCGCCCGACCGCCGCCTGACGGCTCACGCCTCGGGGCCGGCCTCGTCGAGCGCCTCCCGCCCGATCGGCGAGGCGGAGGGCTCCGGCGGCCGGTGCCAGGCCCGGCGGGCGTCGGCGAACGCGACGAGCGCCAGCACGAGGGCCACCGCGCCGAGCGCGAACATCGCCGGCACGGTCGCCAGCGCGGGCAGGAGCAGCACCAGGACCAGCAGCCCGGCCAGCCGGGGTCGGGACACCCGGCCGAAGATCTCGTACTCGAACCGGGAGCGGGCGGCCAGGAACAGCGCCGGGCCGCCCACCACGAAGACCAGCCAGTTCGGCCGGGCCGTGTCGTACGGGTGGGTGATGACCAGTTCGTAGCCGACCGCGGCACTGAGCACGCCGAGCACCATGAACAGGTGGGTCTGCGCCGCCGACTCGGCCAGCCGCCCCGGCGTGCCGGCCATCCGCAGCGCCTCCGCCAGCAGGTGACCGGCCCGGTAGAAGTAGATCCGCCAGAGCAACGCCGTGATCACGAACGAGATCGCGAACGCCACCGCCGCTTCGCCGGAGAACTCCTTCCCGCTGTAGGTCACGCCGATCACCAGAATCGACTCACCGAGCGCGATGAGGAAGATCTGCTGGTAGCGCTCGGCGAGGTGCTCCCCGGTGACCTGCCACCGGCGAACCCGCGACGCCCCGAGCCGGGGCAGCGGCCAGCCCAGCAACGTGCCCGCCTGGTCCACGGCGAGCGCGAAGACCCACAGCGCGAGGCGCGGGCCGGGCAACAGCGCGCCGGCGATCCAGAGCGGGGCGCTGAATCCGGCCCAGGCGGCCAGCCGCAGCGGAACCATCCGGCGCGGATGCCTCCGCAGCGCCGCCGCGATCAGCAGCGGCCGGCCGACCATCACCGCCACGTACGCGAGCGCGAACGGCAGCGCCCGCTCCTCAAGCGCCCGGGGCAGCGTCACCCCCAGCACCAGGCTGCCGAACATGGTGCCGACCACCACGAACTGGATGACCATGCGCTCCGGCTCGTACCGGCTGGTCACCCAGGTGGTGAGGGTCCAGACCTGCCAGAGCACCAGGAACAGCAGCAGGGTCTTGCCCACCTCGGCGGCGACCGCCCCGGCGGAGCCCTCGATGCCGTTGATCAGGCGCTGCGAGACCCGGGTCAGCGCGAACACGAAGACCAGGTCGAAGAAGAGTTCCAGGAACGTGGCCCGCCCCGGGCTGGACCCGGTACGCAGCAGCGCCCCGCCCCGCTGCTCGGTCATCGTCCGCCCCCGTCCCCCGTCCTGGCGACAAACGACAGGGACGGCGGGCCGGTTGCGGCGGCGGGCGGCGGATCAGCCCTTCGCGGCCTTCGCCTCCGCCTTCATCCGCTGCTTGAACTCGCGTACGCGGCGCAGCGAGTCCGGATCGGTCACGTCGGCCACGGACCGGTGGGCGTCCGCGTCGCCGTAGTCGCCGGCCGCCTCGCGCCAGCCGTCCGGGGTGATCCCGAACCGCTTGCCGAGCAGCGCGACGAAGATCTGTGCCTTCTGCCGGCCGAACCCGGGTAGCTCACCCACCCGGCGCAGCAGCTCCCGGCCGTCGGTCACGTCGGACCAGAGCCGGGCCGGGTCACCGTCGTAGCGCTCGACGAGCGCCCGGCACACCTCCTGCACACGGGCCGCCATCGCCTTGGGGAAGCGGTGCAGCGCGGGCGGCCGGGCGAAGATCTCCACCAGCGCCTCCGGGTCGTACCCGGCCAGTTCCGCGGCGTCGGGCTCGTGGCCGAGCCGCTGCGCCAGCACGTACGGGGAGGAGAACGCCTTCTCCATCGGCACCTGCTGGTCCAGCACCATGCCGAGGAGCAGGGCCAGCGGGCTGCGCGCCAGCAGTTCGTTCGCCTGCGGGTCGATGGGCAGTGACAGCGTCATGGGAACCATCCTGCCGCCCCGCCCGCCGGTCGCGGGCGCCGACTCCCCGACGACGTGACGCGGCCCGGCGGACCCCTGCGAGGTCCACCGGGCCGCGGCCCACGGTGTGGTCAGGTCACCCGTGTCGTCAGTTGACGACGAAGAGCAGCCGGTTCGGCGAGCCCGAGCCCGGGCTGGTCACCTTGCCGGTGGTGGCGTTGCTGGTCAGGTAGCTGGCCACCTGAGCCGGGGTGTAGGAGGTGTTCGCGGACAGCACGAGCGCCGCCGCGCCGGCCACGTGCGGGGACGCCATCGAGGTGCCGCTGATCGAGTTGGTGGCGGTGTCGCTGGTCCGCCACGCCGAGGTGATCGACGAGCCCGGGGCGAAGATGTCCACGCAGGAGCCGTAGTTCGAGTAGGAGGCACGAGCGTCGGTGCTGGTGGTGGCGCCCACCGTGATCGCCGAGGCGACCCGGGCCGGCGACGAGTTGCACGCGTTGGCGCTGGAGTTGCCGGCCGCGAGCGCGTACGTGATGCCGGAGTTGATCGAGTTGGCCACCGCGTTGTCCAGCGTGGTGCTGGCGCCGCCGCCGAGGCTCATGTTGGCCACGGCCGGCTTCACCGCGTTCGAGGTGACCCAGTTGACGCCGCTGATCACGCCGGCGGTGGTGCCGCTGCCGGAGCAGTTGAGCACCTTGACGGCCACCAGGCGCACGCTCTTGGCCACGCCGTACTTGGTGCCGCCGACGGTGCCGGCGACGTGCGTGCCGTGGCCGTTGCAGTCGGTGTTGTTGGTGTCGACCGTGTTGGTGCCCCAGGTGGCCCGGCCGCCGAAGTCGCTGTGCGTGGTGCGGATGCCCGTGTCGATGATGTAGGCGCGGACGTTGCTGGCGGTGTTCGGGTAGGTGTAGGTGCTGTTCAGCGGCAGGTTGCGCTGGTCGATCCGGTCCAGGCCCCAGGTGGCGCCGGTCTGGGTGCCCTGGGTGGTCATGACGCGGTCCTGCTCGACGTACGCGACGGCCGGGTCGGCGGCGAGCCGGCGGGCCTGGGCGGGCGTCATCTTCGCGCTGTAGCCGGTGAGAGCGGAGCTCCACACCGTGCCGACGTTGCCGCCGTAGCGCTTGGCCAGGCCGGCGGCCCGGTCCGGCACGGCGGTACGGGCGGCGAGGGTGTTCGCGGTGCCGACCGCGTCGCCCTTGAGCACGACCACGTAGCTGCCGCTGACGGCGTCCGCGGCGCCGGCGTACCGGATCTCCCCGGTGGGCGCGGCGAGAGCGGGCGTGGAGGCGGCGGCGGCGAAGGCCGCGGCGGCGGCCGTGACGGCGAGCGCACGCAGCGCGCGCCGCCGGGGAAGGGACACGTCGGGCATCGTCTGGCTCCCTACCGGGCGGCCCGGTTCGTGGCCGGATCGCCCCATCGACGGATGTTGGCAGGAATGCTAGCCAGAGATCGATAAACATGAAAGAGATAGCCGCCGATAGATGCGGTCGGCGTTATGGATTCGGCGGGTGCCGCGCCACGCCGGACGGCGCCCGGGGCAGGATGAGCACGTGGACCGTCACGACATGCTGCTCTCCCCCGCCGGGGTCGACGCGCTGCGCACCGCGCTGACGCTCGCCCGCTTCACCGCCAACGGGATCGCCGACCGCCTGGGCCCGCAGGCCACCGGCGCGGTGGCCCGCAACGACTACCGGGCCGCGCTGCGCGCCACCGAGGACCGGGACCGGCTGGCCACGCTGATCCGCGTCTTCATCTGCGACCAGACCGAGCCGGAGGCGGCGCTCGCCGACGCGCTGGCTCCGCTGGCGCTGGACGAGGCGCTGGCCGGGGGCATCGTGGAGCGGCACGGCGACGGCCTGCGCGCCGGGGTCGACCTGGAGCCGTACGGCGACGACTGGTGGGTGCTCGCCGACGTGCCCGCAAGTGCCCGGCCCGGGCGCCCGCTGCACTCCGAGCACGTACTGGGCATCGGCGGCGCCACCCAGACGCTGATCTCGGCCGCCGTGCGGCCGGTCGTGGACACCGCGCTCGACCTGGGTACCGGTTCCGGCGTGCAGGCGCTGCACCTGGGCACCCACGCCCGCCGGGTCACCGCCACCGACGTCTCCGAGCGGGCGCTGCGGTTCGCCGCCACCACCGCCGCGCTCAACGGCCAGGACTGGGAGCTGCTGCGCGGCGACATGGTCGCCCCGGTGGCCGGGCGCCGCTTCGACCTGGTGGTCAGCAACCCGCCGTTCGTGGTCGGCCCGGGCACCACCACGCACGTCTACCGGGACTCCGGGCGGGTCGGCGACGCGATCGGCGCGGAACTGGCCGCTGCCGCGCCGGACCTGCTCACCGAGGGCGGCACCATGCAGTACCTGGCGAACTGGGTGCACGTCACCGGCGAGGACTGGGCCGAGCGGGTCACCGGCTGGTTCGCCGGCACCGGCCTGGACGCCTGGGTCATCCAGCGCGAGGTGGCCGACCCGATGGCGTACGTGAACCTGTGGCTGACCGACGTCGGCGAGAGCGCCGACCCGCAGCGGATGGCGGCCTGGCTGGACTGGTTCGACGCGCACAAGGTCGAGGCGATCGGCTTCGGCATCGTCTCGCTGCGCCGCTCCGGCCACGACCAGCCGGTCGTGCGGGTGGAGGACCTGCGCCAGCGGGTCGAGCCGCCGCTGGGCGACCGGATCGGCGAGTGGTTCACCAGGCAGAACTGGCTGCGCGCCCGGGACACCGAGGGCCTGCTCGCCGCCCGCTACCGTGCCGCCGAAGGGCTCCAGCTCCGGCAGGAGGCCACCATGGGCGACGACGGCTGGGCGGTGGACCGGCAGGTCCTGGCCATGCCTCGCGGCCTGCGCTGGTCGGAGGAGATCGACCCGCTGGTGCTCGCCCTGGTCGGCGGCGCCGACGGCCGGCTGCCGCTGCGCGACCAGCTCGCCCTGCTCGCCGCCGCGCACGACGTGGCACCGGACGAGCTGGCCGAGGCGGCCGGACCGATCGTGGCGCACCTGGTCGAGCGCGGCATCGTCGAGCCGGTGACCGACTGATGCGGGCGGTGGTGCAGACCGTCGGCCGGGCCCGGGTGACTGTCGGCGACGAGGTGACCGGCGAGATCTCCGACGGGCTGCTGGTGCTGCTCGGCGTCACCCACACCGACACCCCGCAGGTGGCCGCCACGATGGCCCGCAAGCTGCACGAGCTGCGCATCCTCGACGACGAGCGCAGCGCCGCCGACGTCGGGGCGCCGCTGCTCGTGGTCAGCCAGTTCACGCTCTACGGCGACGCGCGCAAGGGCCGGCGGCCGAGCTGGACCGCCGCCGCCCCCGCCGAGGTGGCCGAACCCCTGGTGGACGCCGTGGTCGAGCAGCTGCGGTCCCGGGGCGCGAAGGTGGAGACCGGCCGTTTCCGCGCCCACATGCTGGTGGAGAGCGTCAACGTCGGTCCCCGGACCCTCGTACTCGACCTCTAGAAGAACAGGCCCCGGCGGGACAGCGACTGCCGCAGCCAGCCGTCGAGCTGGGCGGCCCAGTCCGTGTGGTCCGCGGTCGCGTGGTCCACGGTGAACCGGCCGAACGCGTCCCGGCCCTCGGTGAACAGGCCGCCCCGCTTGTCCAGCTCCAGCACCACGTGGACCTGGCGCGGATCGGTCACGAAGGTGACCTCCAGCTGGTTCATCGCGCCCGCGTACTGCGGCGCCGGGTAGAACTCGATCTCCTGGTAGAACGGCAACTGCTGGTGCAGGCCGTAGATGTGTCCGCGCTCGACGTCGGCACGGGCGAAGCGGAAGCCCAGCCGCAGCAGCGCCTCCAGCAGCCGCTCGTGGGCCGGCAGCGGGTGCACCGACACGGCGTCCATGTCACCCTTGTCCACCGCCCGGGCCACCTCCAGCTCGGTACGCAGACCCATCGTCATGCCGTGCAGGTGCTGGCCGTACAGGTCGGTCAGCGGGGTCTCCCAGGGCACCTGGAAGCGGAACGGCACGTCGTGACGCTGCCCCGGCTCCAGCCGGAACGGGCCGGTCATCTGGGCCCGGCCGAACTCCTGGTTGACGTCGTACTCGCTGTCGGAGCTCTCCACCTCGACCCGCGTGACCAGGCCGAGTGCGACGTAGCTCACGTCCACCGGGTGGTCACCGCCGACCACCTGGATCCGGCCCTCCAGAACGCCGCCCGGGCGGCAGTTCGGGTTGGCCAGCACCGTCTCCACCGACGGTCCGCCCACACCCATCGCCTGCATGAGCCGCTTGAAGACCACCACGTTCTCCGATCATCAGTGCCGGGCCGGCCCCGACGGCCGGTCGGTGGCACGGTAACCGCGCCGGGCAAGGGAATGCCGGATTCCCACGTGGATTCCTGTCGGGTCCCCGATCGCCTCACTCCCGTCTCACGCCCCGACCGCCAAGCTGTTTGTCATCGGCCACCACCGCGTGGGCGGCACGGGACCGGTAGGCACGTCGGACACGGGGAGAACAGAGATGACCCAGCAGATGATCGAGCACCAGGACATGGACGTCACCCTCACGGACCTCGACGCCACCGACGAGCGCGGCGTCTCCACCGACCTGGTCCGGGCGTACCTGAACGGCATCGGCCGCACCAAGCTGCTCACCGCGGCGCAGGAGGTCGAGCTGAGCAAGCGGATCGAGGCCGGCCTCTTCGCCGAGGAGAAGCTGGCCACCTGCACCCCCGTCTCCGCCGAGCTGCGCGTGGACCTGGCGCTGATCGCGGCCGAGGGCCGCGCCGCCAAGGACCACCTGCTGGAGGCCAACCTGCGGCTGGTGGTGAGCATCGCCAAGCGCTACACCGGTCGCGGCATGGCCTTCCTCGACCTCATCCAGGAAGGCAACCTCGGCCTCATCCGCGCCGTCGAGAAGTTCGACTACACCAAGGGCTACAAGTTCTCCACCTACGCCACCTGGTGGATCCGCCAGGCCATCACCCGCGCCATGGCCGACCAGGCCCGCACCATCCGCATCCCGGTGCACATGGTCGAGCAGGTCAACCGGATGGTCCGGGTACGCCGCGAGCTGTCGGTCACGCTGGGCCGCGAGCCCACGGTGAGCGAGGTGGCGGTGGCGCTGGAGATCCCGGAGTTCCAGGTGATCGAGCTGATCTCCTACGACCGGGAGCCGGTCAGCCTGGACCAGGCCGTCGGCGAGGACGGCGAGAGCGCGCTCGGCGACTTCGTCGCCGCCGTCGACCCGCGTACCGAGCCGGGCGACGCCGCCACCAACGGCGAGCTGCGCAACGAGGTCCGCATCGTGCTGGCCACGCTGTCCCAGCGGGAGCAGGCGGTGATCCGGCTGCGCTTCGGCCTGGACGACGGCCGGCAGCGCACGCTGGACGAGGTCGGCCGCGAGTTCGGTCTGTCCCGGGAGCGGATCCGGCAGATCGAGAAGGTCACGCTGCTCAAGCTGCGCGACCCGGAGCGGGCGAACCGGCTGGAGGCCTACGCCTGCTGATCCACCCCTGCCCCGACAGGCCCCGGCGGTTCGCCGGGGCCTGTCGTGCTTGACCCGGGCGCTCCCACGATATAGAACCGACTGGTTACACAACCAGGAGGTTATGAAAGTGCCCCCGGATCTGCTCGACGCCACCTTCGCCGCGCTCGCCGACCCCACCCGGCGCGCCATCCTCACCCGGCTGGCCGCCGGGGAGGCGACTGTCACCGAGCTGGCCGAGCCGTTCGCGATGAGCCAGCCGGCCGTCTCCAAGCACCTCAAGGTGCTCGAACGCGCCGGCCTGGTCACCCGGGGCCGGGACGCGCAACGCCGTCCCTGCCGGCTCGACGCCCGGCCGCTGCGGGAGGCGGTCGCGTGGCTGGCGGACTACCGGGACTACTGGGCCGAGAGCTACGCGCGGCTGGACGAGGTGCTCGCCGAACTGACCGCCGAGGAGCAGCGGTGACCGGCCTGACCGTCAGCCTGCCCGGCGACCGGGAGATCCGGCTCAGCCGCGACTTCGCCGCTCCGCGCCACCTCGTGTTCGCCGCCTTCACCCGCCCCGAGCTGCTGGTCCGCTGGTGGGGCGCCCGGGGCTGGCACCTCGTCGAGTGCGAGGTGGACCTGCGGGTGGGCGGGCGCTGGCGGTTCGTCTCCCGGGGGCCGGACGGCGACCTGATGGGTCAGGGCGGCACGTACCGGGAGGTCGACCCGCCCTCACGGCTGGTCTGCACCGAACTCTTCGACGACCAGTCCTATCCGGGCGAGACGCTCGTCCGCCACGACTTCACCGGCCCGTCGGACCGGACCACGGTCGTCACCCATCTGCGGTACGCCACCGCGCAGGGGCGCGACACCGTCCTGCGCTATCCGATGACCCGCGGCCTGAGCGAGGCGTTCGACCGGCTCGCGGCAGTGCTGCACACCGATTCGACGACAGGAGCGACGACATGAACTGGACGCTGGAAGTGGTGGTCGTACCGGTCTCCGACGTGGACCGGGCCAAGGAGTTCTACGCGCAACGGCTCGGCTTCGTCGTCGACCACGACACGGACCTGGGCGGCGCGGGGCGGATCGTCCAGCTCACTCCCCCGGGCTCCGGCTGCTCGATCGTCCTCGGCCGGGGCGTCGTACCGGAGATGCCGCCGGGCTCGCTCAAGGGCGTGCAACTGGTCGTACCGGACCTGGAGCGGGCGCGCACCGAACTGGTCGAGCGGGGCGTCGAGGTGAGCGAGATCCAGGTGATGGGCCAGAACCCGTACCCGGTGCCGCACCCGCTGGACAACGTCGGCTTCCTGTTCCTCCGCGACCCGGACGGCAACGAGTGGTCGGTGCAGCAGATCTCCGACCGCGGCTGAGGTCTACAACCTTCGCGGGCCGGTGTCGGGGCGGGCGGCCTCGGCGCCGGTGCGCACGGTGGCGTGCAGCACCGAGATGCCGTCCGGCCGGGCCAGCACCGGATTCAGCGTGAGCGACCGCACCCGGGGCTGCTCGTCGGCGAGCCGGCCGACCCGCACCAGCAGGTCGACAAGGGCCGCCCGGTCCACCGGCGCGGCACCCCGGTGCCCGCGCAGCAGCGGCGCCGCGCGGGGTTCGTCGACCAGCTCGGCGGCGTCCCGGTCGGTGAGCGGGACCGCTCGCCAGGCCCGGTCGCCGAGCAGCTCGGTCGCCACGCCGCCGAGCCCGAACCCGACCACCGGCCCGAACGCCGGATCCTCCACCAGTTCCACCACGCACGCCACGCCGGGCGCGACCATCGGCTGGACCAGCACCTCCGCGCCGAACACCGGGGCCATCTCGGCGTACGCGCGGCGCAGCGCGGCGGCGTCGGCCAGGTCGAGACGTACCGCGCCGAGGTCGAGGCGGTGCCGCAGCCCGGGGGCGGCGGCCTTGAGCGCCACCGGCCAGCCGAGCCGCTCCCCCACCGCCGCCGCTTCCTCGGCCGAGCGGGCCGGCACCGAGTCCACCACGTCGATCCCGTACGCGCGCAGCAACGCCGCCGAGTCGGCCCCGTCCGGGCGCAGCGCGGCGTGCCCCGCCGCGCGGTCCACGTCGGCCAGTTCCGGGAGCACGCCCGGTGGCCGGCGCAGCCAGTCCGCGTACGCGGTCACCCGGCCCAGCGCGCGTACCGCCTCCTCCACGCTCGGGTACGCCGGCACCCCGGCCGGCACCAGCCCGGCCAGGAACGTCGCCACCACCGGCTTGCCGGTGACCCGCGCGTCGGGCAGCGCCGAGGCGAAGTCGGCCACCGGGTCGGCGAGCTGGCCCGGCAGCGGCGGCGCGAACACCGCCACCACGGCGTCCACCCGCTCGTCGGCGACCGCGTCACCGAGCGCGGCGGCGTACGCGGCGGCCCCGGCGCTCGGCCCCACGTCCTGCGGGTAGCCGTCGGCGACTGCCAGTCCCTGGGCGGCGCAGGCGGTCGCGGCCAGCCCGGTCAGCGCCGACGAGTTGCCCACCACGGCGACCCGCCGCCCGGCCGGCAGCGGCTGGTGGGCCAGCAGCACGCCCACGTCGAGCAGCTCGGACACGGTGTCCACCCGGATCACCCCGGACTGGGCGAACAGCGCGCTCACCGCCGCCGCGTCCAGCGCGGGTGCCTCCCCCACGCCCGGCGGCCGGGCCAGCGAGGCGAGTGCCACCACCGGCTTGCTGCGGCCGATGCGCCGGGCCAGCCGGGCGAACTTGCGCGGGTTGCCGAACGTCTCCAGGTAGAGCGTGATGACGTCGGTGGCCGGGTCGTCCTGCCAGTACTGCAGCAGGTCGTTGCCGGACACGTCGGCCCGGTTGCCGGCCGAGACGAAGCTGGACAGGCCGAGCCCGCGCCGGGACGCCTCGGCCAGCAGCGCCACCCCGAACGCGCCGGACTGGCTGAACACGCCGACCCGGCCCGCCGCCGGCAGCACCGGGGCGAGCGTGGCGTTGAGGCGTACCGCCGGGTCGGTGTTGGCGACGCCGAGGCAGTTCGGGCCGACCACCCGCATGCCGGCCAGGTGCGCGGCGCGGACCAGCGCGCGCTGTGCCGCCGCGCCGGCCGGGCCGGACTCGGCGAACCCGGCCGAGATCACCACCAGCCCGTGCGCGCCCGCGCGTGCCGCGTCGCGGACCACGTCGGTCACCGCGTCCGGCGGGACCGCCACCACGGCGAGATCGACGTCCTGGCCCGCGTCGGCGGCCGACGGGTACGCGGGCAGCCCCGCCACCGTCGACGCGCTCGGGTGCACGGGCACGATCGCCCCGGCGAAGCCGCCGTCGCGCAGGTGCCCGAGCAGCGCCGCGCCGACGCCCTGGCCGGTGGTGCTGGCGCCGTAAACGGCGATGCCGCGCGGCGCGAGCAGCCGGGCGATCGACCGCGCCTCCGTGCGGTGCTCCCGGCCGCGTTGCACCTCGAGAGTCGCCTCGGTGGGCGCGATCGGGAAGCTCAGGTGCACCACGCCGTCGGCGTACTGGCGCTGGACCTGGTAGCCGAAGTCGGCGAAGACCCGCAGCATCGTCCCGTTTGCGGGGAGCACCTCGGCGACGAAGTGCACGATCCCGTGGCGCCCGGCCGCGTCGGCCAGGTGCTCCAGCAGCACCGAGCCGATGCCCCGGCCCTGGTAGGCGTCCTCGACCACGAACGCCACCTCGGCCTCCGGCGAGGCGGGGCCGAGCCGCTCGTAGCGGCCGACCGCGACGATCCGCTCGCCGGCCAGCACCACGAACGCCTCCCGGTCGCGGTGGTCGACGTTGACGAAACGCTTCAGGTCGCGTTCCGGGATACGCGGGTACGGCGAGAAGTACCGCAGGTATCGGGTGCGCTCCGAGAAACGGCCGTGCATGGCCACGATCTCGGGCGCGTCCTCCGGACGGATCTGTCGCAGCTGGACGGTCGTGCCGTCGCTGAGCAGCACGTCCAGCGGTTGTTCGACTGTGGTCACCGGTCGGTCCTCCCCTGCCGCCGGCTCAGTCGCGCGGATCGTGCGGATCGAGCCCGAGCAGCGGGAAGACGGCCTTGCGGGTGGCTGCGACGGCCCGGTCCACCGCGTTCGGCTCGCCGCTGGGCTGCCACGGCAGGTACGCCGGGTCCACGTCGTCGGTCATCCGCAACGGCACGTCGTGCCCGGGTAGCCGCCGCGCGGCCAGCTCCCGCCAGCCGGGCGGGGTCAGCGTCGCCGGGTCGACCGGCTCACCGGTGGCGATCGCGAGCAGGTGCGTCCACGCCCGGGGCACCACCTCGACCAGCGCGTACCCGCCGCCGCCGGTGGCGACCCAGCGGCCGTCGCACAGCTCGTCGGCGAGCGCCCGCAGCGAGCGGTACGTGGCCCGCTGCCCGTCCACCGACAGGTGCAGGTCGGCCAGCGGATCCTTGCGGTGCCCGTCGGCGCCGCACTGGGTGACGAGCACCTGCGGCCGGAACGCGCGCAGCACCGACGGCACGATCGCGTGGAACGCCCGCTGCCAGCCCGCGTCACCCACACCCGGCGGCAGCGGCACGTTGACGGCGGTGCCCTCCGCGCCCGGTCCGCCGGTCTCGTCCGGGAACCCGGTGCCGGGGAACAGCGCGAGCGGCGTCTCGTGCAGGCTGATCGTGAGCACCCGCGGGTCGCGGTAGAAGATCTCCTGCACGCCGTCGCCGTGGTGCACGTCCACGTCCACGTACGCGATCCGCTCCGCGCCGAGGTCGAGCAGCCGCGCGACGGCCACGGCCGGGTCGTTGTAGACGCAGAACCCGGCGGCCCGGGCGGGCATGGCGTGGTGCAGCCCGCCGGCGACGCTCACCGCGCGCCGGGCCTCGCCACGCCACACCGCCTCGGCCGCGGCCGTCGTGGCGCCGGCGATCAGCGCACTCGCCTCGTGCATCCCGTCGAAGACCGGATTGTCCGAGGTGCCCAGACCGAAGCCGGCGAACAGCGGGTCACGCGGCGCGGACCGGACCGCGTCCAGGTAGGCCGGATCGTGTACGCGGGTGAGCAGCGCGTCGTCGGCCGGCTCGGGCTTGACCAGCCGTACGCCGGGCCGGTCCAGCACACCCAGTTCACGGGCGAGCGCCATCGTCAGCTCGACCCGGACCGGGTCGAGGGGATGGTCGCCCATGTCGTAGGCGAGGAGAGCCTCGTCCCACACCACCACCGTGTCGTCGGCCATGCGGCCATCGTCGCACGTGGTCCGGGGCGCGCCCACCAGTCGTACGCTCACCGGCCGGACGTGCCACCTGTCGCGACCGGACGGTCCCTGTCGGCCACCCACTCGCTCCACGAGCCGACGTACAACGCGGCGTCCGGGCGACCGGCCAGGTGCAACGCGAGCACGGCCTGCGCGGCGGTCACCCCGGAGCCGCAGTACGCACCGACCGGCGCGTCCGCGTCCACCCCGGCGGCGGCGAACCGCTCCCGCAGCGCCCCGGCGTCGGGGAACCGGCCCTGCGTGACGTACTCCGGGGCGGGCAGGTTGACCGCGCCCGGCACGTGCCCGGCGACCGGGTCGACCGGCTCGTGCTCGCCCCGGTAGCGCGGCGCGGCCCGGACGTCGATCAGCACGCCGGGCTCGGCGGCGGCGAGCCGGGCGGCCTGCGCGGCGTCCAGCACCGGCAGCGCGCCGGGCGCCACTGTCACGTCACCCGGCGCCGGGGCGGGCACGCTGGTGCCGACCGGCAGCCCGGCGGCCGTCCAGGCCGGGAAGCCGCCGTGCAGCACCCGCACCTGCCGGTGCCCGGCCCAGCGCAGCGTCCACCAGGCGCGGGCGGCGGACATGCCGTCGCCGCCGTCGTACACGACCACCGGATGACCGGCGCGGACGCCCGCCGCCCGCAGCGCGGCCTGCAACGCCGCCGGGTCCGAAAGCGGGTGCCGCCCGGCGGCGCCGGGCGGCCCGCACAGCTCGGTGTCCAGGTCGACGAAGACGGCGCCGGGCAGGTGACCCGCGGCGTAGTCGTCACGCCCGGGCGGGCCGGTCAGCCGCCAGCGGACGTCGAGCAGGGTCGGCGGGTCGGCGTGATCGAGTTCGGCGGCGAGCCGGTCGGGCTCGACCAGCAGGTCTGCGGTGGCGGACATACGGTCCAGTCAACACCATTCGGCGCGCCACCTCCGGCTTCGCCTCCGTCGATGGTCGGTGGTAACGGGTACCATCGGAGCCCAGGAGGCCGCAGACGTGAAGCACGACCTTGTTGACACCACCGAGATGTACCTGCGCACCATCCTCGAACTCGAGGAGGAGGGGGTGCCGCCGCTTCGTGCCCGCATCGCCGAGCGGCTGAAGCAGAGTGGCCCGACCGTCAGCCAGACCGTCGCCCGCATGGAGCGCGACGGCCTGCTCACCGTCGAGGGCGACCGGCACCTGACCCTCACGCCGCAGGGCCGCAACACCGCCGTGTCCGTGATGCGCAAGCACCGGCTGGCCGAGCTGCTGCTGGTGAACGTGATCGGGATGCCCTACGAGGAGGCCCACGAGGAGGCCTGCCGGTGGGAGCACGTGATGAGCGACGCGGTGGAGAAGCGGGTCTTCGACCTGCTCAACCGCCCGACCCGCTCGCCGTACGGCAACCCGATCCCGGGCCTGGAGGAGCTGGGCGACCCGGGCCAGGTGCCCGCCGACGCGGTCGAGGGTGAGCGCAACCTGGCGTTCCCCGGCCTGTCCGGCACTGTCGTGGTGCGGCGGATCTGCGAGAGCGTGCAGACCGACTCGGACGTGCTCCGGCAGTTGCACGCCGCCGGCGTCGACCCGGGCGCGACGGTGACGGTGGCGCAGGAACGCGACGCCGTCTCCATCGACCGCTCCGGTGACCGTGTCCGGCTGCCCCGCGAGGTGGCGTCCCGGGTGTTCGTCGCGGCCCGCTGACGCGGCTCCCGGTCAGAGCTGCCGGGTGTCGATCACCTTGGCCAGCGTGACCAGCTTGCCGGCCGTCTTGTCCGCCTCCGCTTTCGCGGTGCCGGTCGGGGCGGTCCAGCGCAGCGTGGCGAGCCGCCCCTCGGTGGCCAGCCAGCCGACCTCGGCGGCCGGCCCGGACTTCGCGGTCTTGGGCAGCGTGCGCCGGTAGGCGGCCTTGCCCAGCTTGCTGATCTTCGCCGCGCCGCTGGGCTGCACGTCCAGGGCGAACGTGGCGGCGTCGATCGACGTCTCGGTCACCGACAGCGTCAGCTCCGGCAGCACCGCCCCGGCGGCGCGGACCACGCAGGTGTGGGTGTCGCCCCGCTCGGTGGCCGCCGCCACGTCGAACGTGCCGCCGGTGTGCTCGGCGATCACCGCGAAGTCGAGCAGCCGGCACGCCCCGCCCGAGGACGCCGCCGCGACCGGGACCGGCGGAGGCGGGGGCGGCGGCCCGGCCGCTGTGGGCGCCTCGTCGGCGCAGCCGGCGGCGAGCAGGACGGCCGGAACGGCCAGCCAGAATCGGGCACGCACGGGAGACCTCCGCGGTCGGCGGCGGGTCCGACCCGCCGGAGTTCCGTCGGACACCGTACGGCGTGCCCCAGCGGGGACGGAAGCCCCCTAATCGGCCACGTACGGACAGTGCCGGCAGCCTCGCCCGCAGCACGTGCCGCGCCGGGCGAGGAATCCCGCGCTGAGCACGAACAGCCCGGTCTCCGGGTCCAGGTAGCCGGCCTCCCCGGCGGCCAGGGCGGCGGCGTGCGCGGCGAGGATGCGTTCCCGCCCCGGGTGGTCCGGCGACAGCCGCGACGGGTGCGGTTCGGTAAGGGGCCGGTCCGCCAGCTCGTCACGCACCGCTGAAGTCTACGGACGCCACGGCCGCCCTAGTTTCCGCCCGGACCGCCGTCGCTCCGGAGGCGTTCCAGGTACGGCACGAACGCCTCGGGCCGCTCGAACATCGAACGGTGCCCGGCGCGCGGGATCACCAGATGGTCCTTGCGCGGTGCCTGGAGCTGCGCGTACCACTCGTCGAACAGGCGCAGCCGGCCCGGCACCTCCTGCGCGCCGTCCACGAAGTACGCCGGCACCGCGAGCTGCCGCACGTCCCGCCGGAAGTCGATGTCCTGCAACCGGGGGTACAGCACGTCCCAGCCGTCCAGGAAACCGAACAGGTGCACCTTCTCCAGCAGGCTGTACTCGGACACGCCCAGGTTGCCGACCGTCCCGGTCTCGTCCTCGCTCGCGCCTTCCCGGTCGACCGGGAAGGCCCCGGCCTCGTTTGTCAGCAACGGCTCGTACGCCCAGACGTCGCGGTAGGGCGGCGGGCCCTGCGCGGTCATCCGGTCCGCGAGCGCCGTCCGGCCGGTGCGGCGGGCCCAGGCCACGGTGTCGGCGTACTGGCTGCGATCGGCCTCGCGCAGGCTCACCACCTGCCCGACGCCCACGTACGCGGCGAACAGTTCCGGGTGCTGCCGCACGGCGAGCAGGCCGGCGATGGTGCCGCCGGAGTGCGCGACCAGGTGGATCCGATCCCGGCCCAGCCGTTCCCGCAGGTGCCGGGTCACGGCGACCAGGTCGTCCACCTCGTCGTCCAGGTGCCAGCCCGACGGGGCACGGAACCCCGACCAGGAGCGTGGCCCGCCGGCGCGGTCCCAGACGGCCACCACGAATCGGCGCTCCAACTCGGGCAGGTGGCGACGGACCGCGCCGATCTCCGAGCCGCCGGGCGGACCGGGCACCACGAGCAGCACCGGAGCGCTGCGGTCCGTACCCCGGATCAGCAGGCCCAGCTCGCGCCCGGAGGAGTCGACGGTGTCGAAGCGGGCGATGCCGCCGGGGATCGGGTCGGTGCGGCCCGGCACGGCCGCGCCGACGGTGACGAGCGCGAGCAGCGCAGCCAGCAGGCCGACGCCGACCCGGCCCGCCCAGCGCGGCACCGGCCGGCGCGGCGGCACCGCGCCGAGGCGACGGGCCAGGCCGGCGCCGTGGGCGGCGCCGACCAGCAGCGGCAACAAGGTCAGGAGTCCGTGTACGCCCCGGCCGGCGAGCAGCGCCACGACGCCGAAGCCGGACAGGTGCGGACGGTCGACGGTGGGCCCGCGCAGCCGCAGCCGGACCAGCTCGACAGCCACCGCGAAGGCCACCGGCGCGACGAGCATGAACCAGCGGGACCGGCTCAGCCGCCCGGCGGCCAGCCCGACGGCGAGGCTCACCGCGACGGAGGCGAGTGCCGCGCCCACCGTGCCGGGTCCGCGTGGGGTCCACCAGCCGACGACAGCGCCCCAGAGCAACGGCAGCGTCGACGCGAGGAGCATCCGGGTGCGCATGACGTCTCCGTCCGCCGAGATCCTCAACCCTAGCCAGAGCGGCCACTCTGCGCTGTCCCGTTCTCACGTGCGGTACGGATCGGGTGTCGGCCGTGGGGATGTTCAGTCGGCCGGACGCTGCGCGAGCAGGAACGCCTGGGGCTGCCGCTCCCCGCCGACCGGCGCGCGGACCGTCGTCGCCGACACCACGAACCCGGCCGCCGTGAGCTGCGCGGCCAGCCGATCCGGCGACAGCCAGTAGACGTCGAAGGCGACGGAATGGCCGTATGCCTGCTCCCGTCGGTCGAGCCGGTCGCCTGCCTTCACCGCGAGCAGCAGGTGACCGCCCGGGACGAGCACCCGGTGGAAACCGGCGAACACCTCGGGCAGCAGCTCCGGTGGCAGGTGGATGACCGAGTACCAGGAGACCAGCCCGGCCAGCGATCCGTCCGGCACGGCCAGCTCGGTCAGCGAGCCGACCTCGAAGCGCAGGTCCGGGTACGCGCGGCGGGCCACCGCCACCATGCCGGGCGACAGATCGACGCCGCTGATGTCGAGGCCGAGCCGGTGCAGGTGGGCGGTGACGCGGCCGGTGCCGCAGCCCACCTCCAGCACGGGCCGCCCCGGCCCGACCGTCTCGGCGAACGCGGCCAGCAGGGCCCGGTCCAGCGGTGGCTCCACCACGTCGGGCAGCAGCCGAGCGTAGTCCTCGGCAGCGGCGTCGTAGGCGGCGCGCGTCTCGACCAGCCAGGCAGGTTCGGTCACGCCCGCCGACCCTAGTCCAACACCTGCCCGCCCTCACCCGGCCCGCCCAGCCTCCGTCGATCATGAAGTTGGCGGCCGTCGCTCCGGCGTGTCGCGCCGTCAACTTCATGATCGACGAAGACGGCGGGCCGGGCGGGCGTGGGTGGGTCAGCCGAACCAGGTGAGGGACTGGCCGTGGCCGGTCGTCCAGGCCACGGGACGGCCGTCGAGGGCCAGGACGTTGTGGAAGCCTTGGGCGGGCGGCTCGGGCAGGTCGGCGTGGGGCAGCACCGACGGGTCCTCGTTGGCGATCCAGTGGCCGGGCAGGGTCCGCACCAGCTCGGTGAAGGCGTTCCGGCGCGGCGGTGGCACCTGGTAGAGCACCGAACTGTGGAACACCACGAGCGTCGCCCCGGCCGGGGCCTGCGCCGCCAGCGCCGGCAGGTCGTCGACCAGATCACCGCGTACCAGTAGGGGCGGATCGGCCGCCGCAACAGCCGCCGCGGCGCGCAGCCGTTCCCGGCGGTGCCGGTGTTCCGGCCAGATCAGCGCCTCCAGCCAGGCCACGTCGGTCGGGTCGGTGACGTCGAGCGGATTCACGTCCAGCCCGGCCCGCCACACCACCTCCGGCAACCGCTCCGGCGGCTCGGCGCCGGTCAGGTCACAGTCGAGCATCGGCTCGCCGTCGCCGACCCGCCGGTCGCCGTAGCGGTAGGCGTACCGGTCCGGGTAGAGGCACAGCCCGGCGGACGCGCCCACCTCCAGCATCGCCAGCGGCTGCGGCAACGCGGCGAGCACCGGCAGCAGAGCCGCGCAGCGCCCCGCCTCGTTCGTCTGCGTCGCCCGCACCCGCATCTGCGCCGCGACGTCCGGCCAGTGCCCCATCACGTACGCGCGGAACGCCGCCGGGTCGTCCACCGGCCCGCCGAGCAGCCGCACCACCCCGAACAGCAGGTTCGGCTGACGCTTGGCCGGCGGCAGCGTGTCGAGCAGGGCGAGCAGCTCCGGGTCACCGGCGACCGCCCGCGACAACCGCTCGTACGCCGGGGACACGCCGCGCGTCTCACGGTCGGCGAAGACCCGATAGATGTCGATCGTGCTCATCTCCCGAGCATGCCAGCTCGCGTACGCGGTGAGGTATGACCGCCGGCACCGCCCGTCGAGTGCGCGGCGAATATCGCTGTCCATCTGTCGAAGAACACTGATAGACAGCCCGGGTGCACACGATTCTCACGTTTTCCGATCACCTGCGGCTGATCGACGACCGGTCGGCTGCTTTCCACGCCGCGGTCGCTGCGGCGCCCAGCCTCGACACGCCGGTGCCGAGCTGTCCGGAGTGGACGCTGTTCGATCTCGTACAGCACCTGGGCATGGGCCGCCGCAGGTCGGCCGCCATCGTCGCCGCAGGGCCGGCCGACGGCCCCCCGGACAAGTCCGTGTGGGACGACGGCACGGGTGCGCCTCGGGAACGCGAGGGTCTCCTGGCCTGGTGGACCGAGTCCGTCGAGCGGCTGACGAGCGCGCTGCGCGAGGCCGGCCCGGACCGCCGGTGTTGGACGTGGTGGGGTGATTCGCAGTCACCGGAAACCTCCGGCGCGTGGGCTCGGCGCCAGGTCGCCGAGATCGCTGTGCACACCCACGACGCTCAGCTCGCCGTGGGGAACCCGGAGCCGCTGCCGGACGAGGTCGCCCTCGACGCTTTCGACGACTGCCAGTTCACCCTCTGCTCGACGGATGTCGCCTGGCCGCACGAACCCGCCGTCGTCGAATACCACGCCACCGAGGGCCGCTCGTGGCGCCTTCGCCTGTCCGGCGACGGCGCACAGGCCAGCCGGCTCGGCGAGCCGGCCGCCGGTGAGGACCCGGACCGGGACACGGCCTTCGTCTCCGCCCGGGGCACTGCCAGTGACCTGGTCCTGTTCTTCTACGGCCGCATCACGCCGGATTCCCCGAAGCTGGAGCTGGACGGCGACCGCCGCATCTTCGACCAGCTCATCGCCTGGGACCCGTCCGTCTGACGATCGACGACATCTCGTCCCTGCCGCAGCGACCGCCCGGCCCCTGGAGGACCGGGCGGTCGCTGTCGCAGCAGATGCGACTCAGCTCGATGTCAGCTGCAGCCGCTGGTGGAGCCGCAGCCCTCGCAGACGTAGCAGCTACCGGCGGGCCGCATCTTCGTGCCGCAGGTGAAGCAGAGCGGCGCGTCCGCGGCCTTGCCGATCACGGCCTCCAGCAGTTCGGTGCTGGAACCCACAGACGGCGCGGGCTTGACGGCCGCGGCGTCGGCCATCTCCTGCGCCGGCTGCGCGATCGGGCCGGTCTTCGGCTCCGGCGCCTCGACCGGGGCGGAGGCGGCCATCGCGGTGAGGTCCGCACCGCTCGCCTCCGCCTCCGCCTCGGCCGCGAGCTGGGCGGCCCGCTCCTTGGCGGTGAAGATGCCCAGCTCGGCGCGGCGGTCGTACGGCAGGAAGTCCAGCGCCAGGCGACGGAAGATGTAGTCCATCACCGAGGCGGCCATGCGCACGTCCGGGTCGTCGGTCATGCCGGCCGGCTCGAAGCGCATGTTTGTGAACTTGCTGACGTACGTCTCCAGCGGGACGCCGTACTGGAGACCGATGGAGATGGCCACCGAGAAGGCGTCCATCACGCCGGCCAGGGTCGAGCCCTGCTTCGACATCTTGAGGAAGACCTCGCCGAGGCCGTCGTCCGGGTAGGACGAGGCGGTGAGGTAGCCCTCCGCGCCGCCGACCGAGAACGAGATGGTCTCCGACGGGCGCTTCTTCGGCAGCCGCTTGCGCACCGGGCGGTACTCGACGACCTTCTCCACGACCTTCTCCGGCGTGGCGGCCGGGGCCTGGGCCTCGACGGCGCCCTTGCTCGGCTTGGCAGCCGACAGCGGCTGGCCGACCTTGCAGTTGTCGCGGTAGATCGCCAGCGCCTTGAGGCCGAGCTTCCAGCCCTCGAAGTAGATCTTCTCGACGTCCTCGACGGTGGCCTGCTCCGGCATGTTGACCGTCTTGGAGATGGCGCCGGAGATGAACGGCTGGACGGCCGCCATCATCCGCACGTGACCCATCGGCGCGATCGAGCGCTCGCCCATCGCGCAGTCGAAGACCGGGTAGTGCTCCGGCTTGAGGCCCGGGGCGTCCACCACGTGGCCGTGGTCGGCGATGTGCTCGACGATCGCCTCGACCTGCTCCTCGGGGTAGCCGAGGCTGCGCAGGGCGCGCGGCACGGTCTGGTTGACGATCTGCATCGAGCCGCCGCCGACCAGCTTCTTGAACTTCACCAGTGCCAGGTCCGGCTCGACACCCGTGGTGTCGCAGTCCATCATCAGGCCGATGGTGCCGGTCGGGGCGAGCACGCTGGCCTGCGAGTTGCGCCAACCGAACTTGTCACCGAGCTTGTTGCCGAGCGTCCACTGCTTGGTGGCCTCGCGCTGCACGGCGGTCGCCACGGTGCCGGTCGCCTTGATCGCGTCGTTTGCGGCGGCGTGCTTGCGCATGACCCGCTTGTGCGGCTCGGCGTTGCGGGCGTAGCCGTCGTACGGGCCGACGATGCCGGCCAGCTCGGCGGAACGGCGGTAGGCGGTGCCGGTCATCAGCGAGGTGATCGCGGCGGACACCTCCCGGCCCTGCTCCGAGTCGTACGGCAGGCCGGAGGCCATCAGCAGCGCGCCCAGGTTGGCGTACCCGATGCCGAGCTGCCGGTAGGCGCGGGTGGTCTCACCGATCTTCTCGGTCGGGAAGTCGGCGAAGCAGATCGAGATGTCCATCGCGGTGATGACGAACTCGACCGACTTGACGAACTTCTCCACCTCGAAGCCGCCGTCGGCGCGGAGGAACTTCATCAGGTTCAGCGAGGCCAGGTTGCACGAGGAGTTGTCCAGGTGCAGGTACTCCGAGCACGGGTTCGACGCGGTGATCCGCCCGGTCTCCGGGCAGGTGTGCCAGTCGTTGATGGTGTCGTCGTACTGCAGGCCCGGGTCGGCGCACTCCCAGGCGGCCTGGGAGATGGTGTGGAACAGCTTCTTGGCGTCGATCGTCTCGATGGTCTGCCCGTCGAGCCGGCCGCGCAGGTCGAAGCCGCCGCCGTTCTCCACCGCGGTCATGAACTCGTCGGAGACGCGGACCGAGTTGTTGGCGTTCTGATACTGCACGCTGACGATGTCGGCGCCGCCCAGGTCCATGTCGAACCCGGCGTCCCGCAGCGCGCGGATCTTGTCCTCCTCGCGCGCCTTGGTCGCCACGAACTCCTCGATGTCCGGGTGGTCCACGTCGAGGATGACCATCTTCGCGGCGCGCCGGGTGGCGCCACCGGACTTGATGGTGCCGGCGGAGGCGTCCGCGCCGCGCATGAAGCTGACCGGGCCGGAGGCGGTGCCGCCGGAGGAGAGCAGTTCCTTCGAGGAACGGATGCGGGACAGGTTCACCCCGGCGCCGGAGCCGCCCTGGAAGATCCGCCCCTCCTCCTTGTACCAGTCGAGGATGGAGTCCATCGAGTCGTCGACGGAGAGGATGAAGCAGGCGCTGACCTGCTGCGGCGACGGCGTGCCGACGTTGAACCACACCGGCGAGTTGAAGCTGAACACCTGGTGCAGCAGCATCCAGGTCAGCTCGTGCGCGAACACCTCGGCGTCGGCCGGGGTGGCGAAGTAGCCGTACTCCTCACCGGCGGTGCGGTAGGTCTCGACCACCCGGTCGATCAGCTGCCGCAGCGACCACTCCCGCTCCGGGGTCCCAACCGCGCCCCGGAAGTACTTGGTGGTCACGATGTTCGCCGCGTTCACCGACCAGGACTCGGGGAACTCCACCCCGCGCTGCTCGAAGTTGATCGAGCCGTCCCGCCAGTTCGTCATGACGACGTCGCGGCGCTCCCAGGCGACCTCGTCGTAGGGATGCACCCCCTCGGTCGTCCAGACGCGCTCGATCTTCAGCCCCGCCCCGGCCTTGTTCCGTGACTTGCTGGTCGTCACGCCCTCGCCCCCCTCGTCGGCAACGGTCACCCACCGCGCCTCGTGTACCTGTCAGAAACCCGAAAATGTCAGCTGATCGCGCCGGCGGCGTCCGCCGCACCGGCACCGGCGCCCTCCCGGGCGCGCGCGGCGGCCCGCAGCGTCTCGATCTCGCGCTCGAAGTCGGCGAGCGAGTCGAAGGAGCGATAGACGCTGGCGAACCGCATGTAGGCCACCTCGTCGAGGTCACGCAACGGGCCGAGGATGGCCAGGCCCACCTCGTGGCTGGGGATCTCGGCCGCCCCCTTGGCCCGCACGGTCTCCTCGACCTTCTGTGCCAGCAGCGCGATCGAGTCGTCGTCGACCGGGCGCCCCTGGCACGCCTTGCGCACCCCACCGATGATCTTCGTACGGCTGAACGGCTCGGTCACCCCGCTGCGCTTGACCACCGCGAGCACCGCCTCCTCGACGGTGGTGAACCGCTTGCCGCACTCCGGGCACGACCGTCGCCGCCGGATGAGCTGGCCGTCGTCGGCCTCCCGCGAGTCGACCACCCGGGAGTCGGCGTGCCGGCAGTACGGACACCGCATTCGCCCGACCTCCTCCGTCGATCGCGGGCACACCTATCGGCTCCCGGGCACGCGTCGGCACGGCGGGGCCATCGTCCGATGACCGTCGCCGAGTGCGCGGTGCGGGAGTGCGTTCGGTAGTTGAACCCAACCTGTAGGCAACTTACGCCCGTGTGACTACTACATCTAGGGGTCGACCGTATGCCGAACCCCAAGCGAGGTCAAGTTGACGGGCGTGTCCGGCGAGTCGTCAGGATCACGCCCGGCGCGACGCCGCCGAGGAGCCCAACGGACGGCCTCCCGTGCTAGTCACGGGCGGCCGGGATAGAACATCCGTTCGAGCGGCGTACCCTTCTATCAGAACACCAGTTCGGAAATCCAGGAATTCGACGCGACACGCCGACAGCAGGTCGTACAGATGTTTGAAAATGGCCGATCTCACCTATACGGTCAGACCACACGCACCACGAGCCGACGAGGCACCCCAGCGCCGACCAGGGAGGGACGGACGTGACCGAGGACCGGGCCAGCCGGCAGAAGAACCCGCAGCCGAACGACGGGGCGGGTCCTCCGGCGACCCGTCGCCCCCGCACCGCCCGCAGCCGCACTGCCCCCGCGGCGGTGCGTCCGGTCACCCCGGTGGTGAGCAGCTTCCCCGACCCGGCGACCGTCGACCTGACCGCCCGGCAGCGGCGGATCCTGGAGTTCATTCGCAACTGGGTCGAGCGCCACGGCTACCCGCCGAGCGTCCGCGAGATCGGCGAGGCGGTCGGGCTGGTGTCCCCGTCCAGCGTCGCCTACCAGCTCAAGGAGCTGGAGAAGAAGGGCTTCCTGCGCCGCGACCCGAACCGGCCGCGCGCCGTCGACGTCCGCGCGCCGGGCGAGGCGGACGACGAGGCGGCCCGCGCGCAGCGGCCCGCCCCGGCGTACGTGCCGATGCTGGGCCGCATCGCCGCGGGTGGGCCGATCCTGGCCGAGCAGGCGGTGGAGGACATCTTCCCCCTCCCCCGCGAGCTGGTCGGTGAGGGCGAGGTCTTCATGCTCCAGGTCAAGGGCGACTCGATGCTCGACGCGGCGATCTGCGACGGCGACTGGGTGGTCGTCCGGCAGCAGCCGAACGCCGAGGTCGGCGACATCGTGGCCGCCATGCTCGACGGTGAGGCGACGGTGAAGACCTACCGGCGGCGCGACGGGCACGTCTGGCTGATGCCGCAGAACCCGGCCTTCGACCCGATCCCCGGCGACGACGCCACCATCATGGGCCGCGTGGTGGCGGTCCTGCGCCGCATCTGACGACGGCAAACGAGAAGGGGTGACCGGTCGCCGGTCACCCCTTCGTCGTGTCGTCTCAGTAGCGGTCGCCGCGGTACTCCCGGCCGCCACCGGACACCGGGCCGTACCGGCCCTGATCGTGATGACCGTCGCGGCGCCCGCCACGCGGTTCCTGGCCGCGGCGCGGCGGCTCGGCCCGGCCGCCCTCGGCACGCGGCCCGCCGCCGTTCGGCTGCCCGCGATATCCGGCCCCACCCGGGCCGCCGCCGTAGCCGCCACCCGGACCGCCACGGCCCGGACTGCCCTGGCCACCGCCACCCGGGCCGCCTCGACCGGGACCGCCCTGGCCCGCGCCCGGTCCGCCCTGGCCTCCGCCGCCGTAGACGCCGCCACCGCGCCCTCCGCCGCCGGCCGGGGCACCGCCCCCGCCGTAGACGCCGCCGCCCTGCGGACGGCCCGCGCCCGGAGGACGGCCACCCCCCTGGCCGCGACCGCCGTCCTGAGGGCCGCCGCCGTACACGCCGCCGCCCGGCCGGCCGCCGCCGTAGACACCGCCGGACGCCGGGCGGTCACCGTTCGGCGCGCCGCCGTAGACGCCGCCCTGACCGCCGCCGTAGACCCCGCCGCGCGGCGCCTCCGGCCGTTCCGCGGACGGGAAGCCGTTGTTCACCGGGAACTCGCCGCTGCGCTCGGGCTCGTCGGCCGGCGCCCGGGGCGCCGGCTTGCGCCGCGCCCGCAGGATGCCGAACACGCCCGCGCCGACCAGGAGCGCGCCGAGCACCCCGACCGCCGCGATCAGGTACGTGATCTCGTCGAGCGAGAGCCCTTCGAGCCAGGACTTCTCGGCCGCCGCCTTGGTCTCGGCCTTGCCGCCGTTCGGCAGCGCCTCGGCACCGGTGGTCGACGGGGTGTAGCTGAGGATGTCGATCGGGTCCGACTCGTCGAGCGTGCCGCCGTCGGAGACGGTGACGAACAACTTGCCGTCCGGCGTGTAGGAGATCGCCTCGCCGAACGGGTCGACCAGCGGGGTGACCCGGGGCTTGCCGGTGGTGATCGCCTTGACGATGTCGCCGCCGGCCACGTCGAACTCGAACGCGTCGGCGTACGTGCGCAGGACGACCTTGCTGCCGTCGGGCGAGCGGGCGGCGCCGGTGACCAGCGCCCGGCCGGGCGAGCCGAGCTTGTTCTCGGTGTTCGTCTTCGGGAGCGTGAACTCGCCGGCCTTCTTCATCGGGATCGGCTCGGTGTCGCCGCTCGCCTTCAGCTTCACCGTCGGGGTGAAGATCTCCGACTTGCCGGAGAGCTCCTTGGTGATCACCAGCGGCATGTTGTCGTCGCCGACGAGCAGGGCCTCCGCGTCGTGCGGCTCCTTACCCGGGTAGCTGAGCCGGTGCAGCACCGGCTGCTTCGAGCCGCTCAGCGGCATCGTCCAGACCGCGACCCGCTCCCGGCGCGTCTTCTTCTCCACGTTGTCGCCGGTGTCGGCGATCCAGAGGGTCTTGCGGTCCGGGCTGAGCGCGAGGTCCTCGGTGTCGAGCGGCCCGTCACCGGAGTAACGGACCTCCTTGTCCACCTTGCACTTGGTGTCCAGGTAGAAGACCCGCTTGCGGCTGGGGTCGTCCGAGCCGTCGTTGATCACGACGTACCCGTTGCTGGTGGCCACCAGGCCGGACAGCTCGCGGAGGCGGCTGTCCTCCACGGTGCACTTCTTCTTGGGAGCCGCGGCCAGCACGGGGGCCGCGGCGGGAGCCGCCGGGGCCGGCCCGGCCGGCGCCACGACCGCGCCGACCAGGCCGAGCGCGAGCGTGACCGAGGAGACAACGTGCCGCATGACGCTCAGTGTCGCACGGCGCGGGTTTCCGGCGGGTGACGCCGGACGGCTCACCGCCCGGCGCCCACCCGCTCGTCACTGGTCAGCCGGTCACCCGCCCGGTACGGCGCGAGCTCCGCGGCCAGACCCTCGCCGACCCGCACGTGCACCAGCGTGCCCTCGGGCAGGTGCGCGGTGCTGAGCACCTCACCCTGCCGGTGCACCCGGGAGACCAGGTCACCCCGGTCGTACGGGAGCACCGCGCGCACCTCGACGGCAGGCCGGGGCAGCCGCCGCTCGACCGCCTCGCGCAGTTCGTCGACTCCGCGCCCGCTGTGGGCGGAGACGAAGACCGCGTCCGGCCAGAGCCGCTTGAGCCGCAGCATCGTCTCCTCGTCGGTGGCGTCGGTCTTGTTCACCACCAGTAGTTCCGGCAACCGGTCCGCGCCCACCTCGGCGAGCACCTCGCGTACCGCCCGGACCTGCTCCTCCGGGTCCGGGTGGGTGCCGTCGACCACGTGCACGACCAGGTCGGCGTCGGCGACCTCCTCCAGCGTCGAGCGGAACGCCTCGACGATCTGGTGCGGCAGGTGCCGGACGAACCCGACCGTGTCGGACAGCGTGTAGAGCCGGCCGTCGGACGTGGTGGCCCGGCGGGTGGTCGGGTCCAGCGTGGCGAACAGCGCGTTCTCCACCAGCACGCCCGCACCGGTCAGGCGGTTGAGCAGGCTGGACTTGCCGGCGTTGGTGTAGCCGGCGATGGCCACCGCGGGTACCGCGTTACGGGTACGCCGGGCGCGCTTGGTCTGGCGTACCGTCGCCATGCTCTTGATCTCGCGGCGCAGCCGCGCGATGCGGTGGCGGATGCGCCGCCGGTCGGTCTCCAGCTTGGTCTCACCGGGACCACGCAGACCCACGCCGCCGCCGGCGCCACCCCCGCGGCCGCTACCACCGGTCTGCCGGGACAGCGTCTCGCCCCAGCCGCGCAGGCGCGGCAGCAGGTATTCGAGCTGGGCCAGCTCGACCTGCGCCTTGCCCTCCTTGCTCTTGGCGTGCTGGGCGAAGATGTCGAGGATCAGGGCGGTCCGGTCGACCACCTTGACCTTGGTGCGCTGCTCCAGGTTGCGCAGCTGCGACGGCGACAGCTCACCGTCGCAGATGATCGTGTCGGCGCCGGTGGACAGCGCCACCGCGCCCAGGTCGTCGACCTTGCCGCGGCCGATGTACGTGGCCGGGTCGGGCCGCTGGCGACGCTGGATCAGCCCTTCGAGCACCTGCGAGCCGGCCGTCTCGGCCAGCGCCGCCAGCTCGGTGAGGCTGTTGTCGGCGTCGGTCTGCGTGCCCTCGGTCCAGACCCCCACCAGGACGACCCGCTCCAGCCGGAGCTGGCGGTATTCGACCTCGGTGATGTCTGTGAGTTCGGTGGAGAGGCCGGGGACCCGCCGCAGCGCCTGCCGCTCCGACAGCTCGTACTCGCCGGTGGTGGCGTCGAACTCGTCGTCGGTGTAGGGATGGAAGGTCTCCTGCTCGCGCAAATGCGTCTCCTGTCCGTTTTGGGCAACGCCGAGAATTTTCGGCGCGTGACAGCAATCCTGACATGTGACAACGCCGGACGCACCTGTGTTATGCCCGTGACGCTACCGACGGGTAGCGGGGGCGGATGCCGGGCGACCTGGGCGGGCGAGTAGAAATGCCAGTCGAGCCGCTCAGCGCCGACGGAGGAGTTTCTCGTGGCCAACACCCGACTGCCGAGTGCCGGATTCTCCATCACCATCCGGATCGCGGTACCCGCCGACGCCTCCTCCATCGGCCGCCTCACCACCGCCGCCGGCGAGGCCGGGGCCATCGTCACCGCGCTGGACGTGGTCGACTCCGACCCCGCGCACGTGATCGTCGACCTCACCTGCGACACCGCCGACGCCGGCCACGCCGACCAGGTGGTCGACGCGCTCACCGCGCTCGACGGGGTGGACGTGCGCAAGGTCTCCGACCGCACGTTCCTGTTGCACCTCGGCGGCAAGATCGAGGTCACCCCGAAGGTCGCGCTGCGCACCCGCGACGAGCTGTCCCGCGCGTACACCCCGGGTGTGGCCCGGGTCTGCATGGCGATCGCGGAGAACCCGGCCGACGCCCGGCGGCTCACCATCAAGCGCAACACCGTCGCCGTGGTCAGCGACGGCACCGCGGTGCTCGGCCTGGGCAACCTCGGGCCGGCCGCGTCGCTGCCGGTGATGGAGGGCAAGGCGGCGCTGTTCAAGCGCTTCGGCGGGGTGGACGCCTGGCCGGTCGTGCTTGACACCCAGGACACCGACGAGATCGTGGCGATCGTCAAGGCGATCGCGCCCGCGTACGGCGGCATCAACCTGGAGGACATCGCCGCGCCGCGCTGCTTCGAGATCGAGGCCCGGCTGCGTGAGGCCCTGGACATCCCGGTCTTCCACGACGACCAGCACGGCACCGCGATCTGCGTGCTGGCCGCGCTGACGAACGCGCTGCGCGTCGTGGGCAAGCAGCTCGCGGACGTCCGGGTCGTGGTCTCCGGCGCCGGCGCGGCCGGCACCGCGATCATGAAACTGCTGCTCCGCCAAGGCGTGGGCGACATCATCGCGTACGACCGCCAGGGCGCCCTGCACCGCGGACTGCCGGACCTCAACCCGGCCTGGCAGTGGCTGGCCGAGAACACCAACAAGGAGAACTACTCCGGTGACCTGGCCGGGGCGGTACGCGGCGCGGACGTGTTCATCGGTGTGAGCGCGCCGAACCTGCTCACCGGCGAGGACGTCGCCGCGATGGCGAAGGACTCGATCGTCTTCGCGCTCGCCAACCCCGACCCGGAGGTGGACCCGCGGGAGGCCCGCAAGTACGCCGCCGTGGTCGCCACCGGCCGCTCGGACCAGCCGAACCAGATCAACAACGTGCTCGCCTTCCCCGGCGTGTTCCGCGGCATGCTCGACGCGCACGCCGAGGAGTTCACCGAGGAGATGGCGCTCGCCGCCGCCCGGGCCATCGCGGACGTGGTCGGCGAGGACAAGATCAACCCGACGGTGATCGTGCCGAGCGTCTTCGACTCCCGGGTCGCCCCGGCGGTGGCCGCCGCGGTACGGGCCGCCGCCCAGAACCCGGCCGCCACGCCGGCGCCCGCGGCCGACCCGGGCCCGGCCGACCTCCCCGAGATCGCCGCCAACGCCAGCGCCACCCCCTGACCAGGCACGCCCCTGCCTCTCGCGGCGCCTTCGCACAGGCCAGCACCCTCTCGCGGGGCACCTCCTGCCTCCTCACACGGGGCCCGCCCGCGCCGGGGTCAGCGCACCGGCGCAGTCAGGCGTCCCCGGCGCGTCCACACGAGATCTTGGAAGAAAACGGCCCTCAGAGGGGCCCAAATCTTCCAAGATCCCCAGCAGCGCCTCAGCCGAGGCGGACAAGTCAGACAGAACGTCCCATCGTCGCACTTTGATCGACTCCGCTTCCCCGAAGTAGCGGTATCAGCACCCTTGATCAACACCAGTTCGGCGAGGTGGTGGCATCAGAGGCCCCGCGACAGCACCACTTCGCCGAACTGGTGTTGATCATGCCGGGCAGCCGGGCAGCCGGGCCGCGGCCACCACTCAGCCCCGTGTCGACCGAGGGAGGCTACGGGTGCAGGGCTGTGGGGGTCAGGGTGCCTGTGGCCACCAGGACGGCCGGGCCGGAGAGCCAGCACGAGTCGGCTGTCACGGTGACCGTCAGACGCCCGCCCGGCACATCGACTGTCATCGTGCCGGTGTCCCGGCCGGCGTCGCGCAACGCCACCGCCGCCACCGCGCACGCGCCGGTGCCGCAGGACAGCGTCTCGGCAGAGCCGCGCTCGTACACCCGCATCAGCACGTGCCCGTCGGTGCCGTCGACCGGCTCGCCCGGCGTCGTGAACTCGACGTTCACCCCGGAAGGGAAGGTCGAGGCGTCCACCTCGGGCGCGCGGGTGAGGTCGAGCGCCGTCAGCTCCAGAGCAGCGGGCAGCGCGCACACCAGGTGCGGGTTGCCGACATCCACCGCGGCGCCGGGCAGCGTCAGCCCGCCGAGCGTGGCGGTCGCCGTGTCGTACAGCCGGGGGCGGCGCATCTCGACCGCCACGTCGGCGCCCTCGACCCGGGCCCGCACCAGGCCGGCGCGGGTCGCGATCGGCAGCGTCCCGCCCGACGGGGCGGCGGCCAGCGAACGGTCCAGCAGGTAGCGGACGAACACGCGGGCCCCGTTGCCGCACATCTCGGCGAACGAGCCGTCGGAGTTCCAGTAGTCCATGAACCACTCGGCCTCGCCCGCGAGCGCGACGCCCTCCGGGTGCTTGGCGGCCCGTACGACGCGCAGCACGCCGTCGCCGCCCAGCCCGCGCCGCCTGTCGCAGAGCGCGGCGACCAGGCCGGGTGTCAGGTCGAGGGTGCCGTCCGGGTCGGGCAGGATGACGAAGTCGTTGCCGGTGCCGTGACCCTTTGTGAACTCCACGCCCCCATCATGGCCGATGCTCGGCGACCACCCGCAGGGCAGTGTCGAGAAACGCGGGCGACGCCGCGTCCAGCCAGTGGACGCGCGGGTCACGCCGGAACCAGGAGCGCTGCCGCCGGACGAACCGGCGGGTGGCGCGGATCGTCTCCTCGTGCGCCTGCGCCTCGGTCAGCTCCCCGGCCAGGAACCGCAGCACCTGCTGGTAGCCGAGCGCCCGGCTGGCCGTCCGCCCCTCGGGCAGCCCCTCGCCGACCAGCGCCCGTACCTCGTCGACCAGGCCGTCGGCCCACATCCGGTCCACCCGCAGCGCGATCCGCTCGTCCAGCAGCCCGGTGTCCAGGTCCACGCCGAGCTGCACCGACGGGTAGTACGGCGTGGGCGACGGCAGCGACGCGGTGAACGGCGCGCCGGTCAGCTCGATCACCTCCAGCGCCCGCACGATCCGCCGCCCGTTGGTGGGCAGGATGCTCGCCGCCGCGCCCGGGTCGGCCTCGGCCAGCCGCGCGTGCAGCGGCAGCGGGCCTACCGCCGCGAGTTCCGCCTCCAGCCGCTCCCGCAGGGCCGGGTCGGTGCCGGGGAACTCGAACCGTTCCAGCACCGCCCGCACGTACAGCCCGGAGCCGCCGACGAGCAGCGGCACCCGTCCCCGGGCCAGGATGTCGTCGACCGCCGCGCGGGCCAGCGTCTGGTATTCGGCGACGCTGGCGGGCTCGGTCACCGGCCAGATGTCCAGCAGGTGGTGCGGCACGCCCTCGCGCTCGGCCGGGGTCAGCTTCGCGGTGCCGACGTCCATGCCCCGGTAGAGCTGCATCGAGTCGGCGTTGACCACCTCGCCGCCCAGCGCGTGCGCCAGCGCGATGCTCAGCGCCGACTTCCCGGCCGCGGTCGGCCCGACCACCGCCACGACGGTCATGCCCGCTCCCAGTTCGCCACGAAGTAGGAAACGCCGTAGGGCGCGTCCTGGTAGCTGACGTCGCCGCGCCAGTCGCCGCCCGCCGCCCGGACCGCGCCGGCCAGCACCTGCCACGGCGCCCGCCCGGCGACCCGCAGCTCCGCCGACAGCACCGGGTCCAGGCCGAGCAGGGCGTCTGCGTCCGCGCCGGCCAGGGCCAGGGCGACCCCCTCGTCGTACGCCTCGGCACGCGGGTCGTCGTAGCCAGGCGCCTTGACGCCCCGGCAGGCGGACCCGTCACCGAGCACGAGCAGCGCGACCCGCGGGTCGTCGTCGAGGATCAGGCTCGTGCCGAACGCCGCGCACTCCGCCGGTGCGGCGTCGTGCGCCACCGAGCGGGCCAGCCGGGGCAGTTCGGTGCCGGAGCGGTTCAGCAGCCAGGCGCCGACGGTCAGGCTCAGCGGCAGGCGGTCCCCGCCCGCGCAGTTGACCTTCCAGAGCCGCACGCGCCGGTCCAGCCCGTACGGGCGAAGCGAGCCGTGCTCGGCGGAATTGAACCGGACGGTCTCCGGTCCGCCGCCGACGAGCAGGATCGCCTCGGGCTCGGCGGCGAGCAGCCGGGCGACAGCGGCGTCGGCGGCAGCGCGCAGGCCGTCCAGCTCGGGCGCGGCGGCGCCGGCCAGCTCGGGCACGATCAGCGGCGGGTGGGGGCAGACGGCGGCGGCGACCAGTGGCACGCCCCCAAACCTATCGGGATCCCCCGGTGCGTCCCCGCGCCGATCCGGTCATCGAGGGCGTACAACACCGTATGGTCACGGTCGGCGACAGGCGCTCGACACGGACGGGGGCGGACCTGTGACAATGCCGGGAGAAAGTTTGCTGCGCCGTGGCGGCGAACGAGGGGGCTGTCCCCTCGGCGCCGGGAGAACGAGGATGGGCACATGAGCGACTGGACTGCCTTCGGACGGGTCGACGAGGACGGCACCGTCTACGTCAAGACCGCCGAGGGCGAGCGGGTGGTCGGATCCTGGCAGGCAGGGGCACCGGAGGAAGGGCTCGCCCACTTCGCCCGGCGCTACGCCGACCTGGTGACCGAGGTCGATCTGACCGAGGCCCGGCTCAACTCGGGCGCGGCTGACGCCGGCCACTCCCTGACCACGATCCGCCGGATCCGTGGGTCGCTGGCCGAGGCGCACGTCGTCGGTGACATCGACGCCCTCGCCGCCCGCCTGGACAAGCTGGCCACCGTCGCCGAGGAGAAGGCCGGCGAGGCCAAGGCGGCCCGCGAGGCCGCCCGGGGCGAGGCGCTGGCGCGCAAGACCGCCCTGGTCGAGGAGGCCGAGAAGCTGGCCGCCGAGTCGACCGGCTGGAAGACCGCCGGTGACCGGCTCAAGGAGATCCTCGACGAGTGGAAGACCATCCGCGGCGTCGACAAGAAGACCGACGGTGAGCTGTGGAAGCGGTTCGCCGCCGCGCGGGACGGCTTCACCCGCCGCCGGGGCGCCCACTTCGCCTCCCTCGACCAGCAGCGCAAGCAGGCGCAGACGGTCAAGGAGGAACTGGTCGCCGAGGCGGAGAAGCTCAAGGACTCCAGCGACTGGGGCGTCACCGCCGGTCAGCTCAAGGACCTGATGGCCCAGTGGAAGGCCGCGCCGCGCGCCGCCAAGGAGGCCGAGCAGAAGCTCTGGGAACGGTTCCGCGCCGCGCAGGACGAGTTCTTCACCCGCCGCAGCGAGGTCTTCTCCGCCCGCGACAACGAGCAGCGCGCCAACCTGGAGCGCAAGCAGGCGCTGCTGGCCGAGGCCGAGGCGCTGGACGTCGACGGCGACCCGAAGGGCGCGCAGGCGAAGCTGCGGGACATCCAGGCGCAGTGGCACGAGGCCGGCCGGGTGCCGCGCGAGGCCGCCGCCGGGCTGGAGCGCCGGCTGCGGGCCGTGGACGACAAGGTCCGCGAGGTGATGGACTCGGCGTGGCGGCGCACCTCCAAGGAGGACAACCCGCTGCTGGCGCAGATGCGTGCCCAGGTCGCCGAGGCCGAGGACCGGCTGGCCCGGGCCCAGGCCGCCGGCGACACCCGGCGGATCAAGGAGGCCGAGCAGGCGCTCGCCTCGAAGCGGCAGTTCCTCCAGCTCGCCGAGCAGGCCGGCTGACGGAAGCACCCCGGCCGGGCAGGCCGGCGGACGGACACATCGGGTGAGCCCCCGGCCCTGTCGGCCGGGGGTTCACCTGCGTCCGGACCAGGGTTGACGCATCGAGGCAGGCTGATCAGAATGAGCGGCGGAGCCAGGTTCAGGCACCGGCACGAGGGCACCGACGGCTGATCTCGCCGTCGACGGTCGCCGGTGCGACATCTCGCGGTTGGCCGTCCACACGACACGGCCCGGCGCGCACTGCGCGCGTACTCGATGACGAGCGGGACGTGCCTCCTGGTCCTGCCGCCCGCGGCGCCTGCGCGGCGCGGGCATCCGAAGTGGAGCTTCCATGCACCGACGCACCGCCCTCGGCGGCGCCCTGACGGCGCTCGCCACCGCGGCAGCCGGCGTTCTCGTCGCCGCCGCCGTCTCCACCGCACCGGCCGCCGCGGCGGCCGGTGGCACCGGCACCGGCTACCTGCACACCAGCGGCAACAAGATCGTCGACAGTACGGGCGCGACGGTCCGGCTGACCGGCATCAACTGGTTCGGGATGGAGACCGACAACAAGACGTTCCACGGCCTGTGGTCGAGCAACCCGTGGCGCTCGCAGCTCGACACCATGGCCCGGCTGGGCTACAACACGCTGCGCATCCCGTACTCGAACGACGCGCTCAAGTCCGGCGCGACAGCGACCGGCATCAACGACTTCGTCAACCCGGACCTGATCGGGCTCTCCCCGCTGCAGATCCTCGACAAGGTCATCGACTACGCGGGCAGCAAGGGGATGCGGGTCATCCTGGACCGGCACCGGCCGACGTCGGCCGGTCAGTCGCCGCTCTGGTACACCTCGACGGTCTCCGAGGCGACCTGGATCAACGACTGGAAGATGCTGGCCCAGCGGTACGCCGGCAACACCACGGTGATCGGCGCGGACCTGCACAACGAGCCGCACGCCGAGGGCACCAACCCGGCCGCCACCGGCGCCTGCTGGGGCTGCGGCGACACCGCCCGGGACTGGCGGCTGGCCGCCGAGCGGGCCGGCAACGCGATCCTCGGCGTGCAGCCGAACTGGCTGATCTTCGTGGAGGGGGTGAGCTGTCCGAGCGGCGGCCTGTCGAACGTCTGGGACAACGACCCCAGCAACGACGAGGACTGCGGCTGGTGGGGCGGCAACCTGTCCAAGGCCGGGCAGTTCCCGGTGCGGCTGAACGTGGCCAACCGGCTGGTCTACTCGCCGCACGAGTACGCCACCTCGGTCTACCGCCAGGCCTGGTTCGACGACCCGTCGTACCCGGCGAACATGCCGGCCATCTGGGACAAGTACTGGGGCTACCTCTACAAGCAGAACATCGCGCCGATCATGATGGGCGAGTTCGGCACCACGCTCCAGGACCCCAAGGACAAGATCTGGCTGCAGAACCTGATGGCGTACACCGGCACCGGCGTGAACGGCATGTCGTTCACGTACTGGTCGTGGAACCCGAACTCCGGTGACACCGGCGGCATCGCCAACGACGACTGGACCACGATCAACCAGCCGAAGCAGGACATCCTCACGCCGTACCTGATCCCGCCGACCGGCGGTGGCGGCACCACCAGCCCGTCCCCGACCGGCACGCCGAACACCTCGCCGGCACCGACCACCCCGCCGCCTCCGGTGACCGGTGGCTGCACCGCCACCTACAAGCAGATCAATTCCTGGGCGGGTGGCTTCCAGGGTGAGCTGACCGTCAAGAACACCGGCACCGCCGCGGTGAACCCGTGGTCGGCCACCTGGACCTGGCCGTCCGGGGTGACGCTGGCCAGCGGCTGGAACGCCACCGTCACGCAGTCCGGGACCACTGTGACGGCGGCCGCGCCGGCCTGGGCGTCGTCGCTGGCGCCGGGCGCGTCGGTCACCGTCGGCTTCACCGCCAACGGCACCGCCGCGAACCCCGGCAGCGTGAAGCTCAACGGCACCGCCTGCTGAGACCGTGACGGCGGGGGCCCGGCTCGGCCCCCGCCGTCACGCTGGGCTCAGTGCGCGGCGCAGCCGCCGACCGGGGCGGGCGCCGCGGCCGGCGCGCCGACCGTCGGCAGGCCGAGCAGCACCCCTGGGGTACGCGGAACCTGTCCCGCCTCGGCCGCGTCCCCGGCCCGGGTGCGCCGGTGCGCCAGCGGCGCGCCGTCGGCGTTGAGGTGGTGCGGGGCGGCGTACGTGACGACTGTGTGCACGATGTCGCCGGGGCGGATCCGCCCGGCCAGCTCACCGGTGGCGAAGTGCACGAGCCGGCCGTCGCGGGCCCGTCCGGACATCCGGCCGGTGCGCTCGTCCTTGCGGCCCTCGCCGACCGCCACCAGCACCTCGACGGTCTCGCCGACGAGCTTCTTGTTCTCCGCCCAGGTGATCTCCTCGACGCAGGCGATCAGCCGCTCGTAGCGCTCCTGCACGACCTGCTTGGGTAGCTGCCCGTCCATCGTGGCGGCCGGGGTGCCGGGGCGCTTGGAGTACTGGAACGTGAACGCCGAGGAGAACCGCGCCTCCCGGACCACGTCCAGCGTGCGGGCGAAGTCGGCCTCGGTCTCGCCGGGGAAGCCGACGATGATGTCGGTGGTGATCGCCGCGTCCGGCATGGCCGACCGCACCTTTTCGATGATCCCCAGGTACTTCTCCGACCGGTACGAGCGGCGCATCGCCCGCAGTACGTCGTCCGAGCCGGACTGCAACGGCATGTGCAGCGAGTGGCAGACGTTCGGCGTCTCGGCCATCGCGGCGATCACGTCGTCGGTGAAGTCCTTCGGGTGCGGGCTGGTGAACCGCACCCGCTCCAGCCCGTCGATGTCGCCGCAGGCGCGCAGCAGCTTGCCGAACGCGTACCGGTCGCCGAACTCGACGCCGTACGAGTTGACGTTCTGCCCGAGCAGCGTCACCTCCAGCACGCCGGAGTCGGCCAGCGCGCGGACCTCGGCGAGGATGTCTCCGGGGCGGCGGTCCTTCTCCTTGCCGCGCAGGGAGGGCACGATGCAGAACGTGCAGGTGTTGTTGCAGCCGACGGAGATCGAGACCCACCCGGCGTACGTCGACTCGCGCCGGGTCGGCAGCGTGGAGGGGAAGACCTCCAGCGACTCCAGGATCTCGACCTCGGCCGCGGCGTTGTGCCGCGCCCGGTCCAGCAGCGCCGGCAGCGAGCCGATGTTGTGCGTGCCGAAGACGACGTCCACCCAGGGCGCCTTGCGGACGATGTCGCCGCGGTCCTTCTGGGCCAGGCAGCCGCCGACGGCGATCTGCATCCCGGGGTGCTTCGCCTTCACGGGGCGCAGATGACCCAGGTTGCCGTAGAGCCGGTTGTCGGCGTTCTCCCGGACCGCGCAGGTGTTGAACACCACCACGTCGGGCTGCTCGTCGGCCTCCGCGGCACGCACGTATCCGGCGTCCTCGAGGAGGCCGGAGATGCGCTCGGAGTCGTGCACGTTCATCTGGCAGCCGTACGTACGCACCTGGTAGGTGCGCGGGCTGCCCGCGGCTGCGGTAGTCATGACCCGGACAGCGTATCCGGGTGGAGCCGATCGGATCGAACGAGGAGGAGCCGTGTGCCGGAGCATCAAGACCCTGCGTGAGCCGTACGTCCCGGTGGTGACCGAGGAGGACATCCGCGCCGCCGCGTTGCAGTACGTCCGGAAGATCTCCGGATTCCGTACCCCGGCGGCGCACAACGCGGCCGCGTTCGACGCCGCGGTGGACGCCGTGGCCGCCGCCACCGCGACGCTGCTCGACCAGCTCGTGGTGCGGGGGCAGCAGCAGGCGGCCCGGGGCTGAGCCCGGGACCGCCACCGCTCGCCGCCGGTGGGGGCACGGCGGCGAGCACCGCTCACGGGCGCGCGCCGACGCCCGCGCTCAGGCGGCGGCGAGCGCCGGGGCGACCGTGTCCGGCGCCCAGCGGGAGCGGTGGCACTGCGACCAGCCCCGGCAGCGCGCGTCGGCGACGGTGCAGAGCCGGTGGTGGCTGAGCACCTCGCCGTCGTCGGTGTCGGCCACGTCGAAGTGCACCGGCCGGATCGTGCCGTCGGGCGCGACCAGCAGGTGCCGGCCGGCGTCGAGCGTGTCGTCACGCATCAGGCAGTTGCGGCCCAGCAGCCGGGCCAGCGCCGCGATCGCGGGCAGCTCGGTCAGGCTCTCGGGTACGCCGTAACAGTCGACCACGGTGCCGTACAGCCCGGGCGCCTCCCACACGTCGCAGACCACCGCGTACGCGGGGAGCCGCATCGGGTCGGCGACGGCCATCGGCATCACCACCCGGCCGAGCGCCTCGGCCAGTGCCGGGTAGACCTCCACCGGCTCGCCGCCGTCGATTCTCCAGTTCCACAGCTCGGTCATGCCGCCTCCTCGCTGCGCTCGTTCCACCGGCCTCCGGATCGGGCCTTAATGACGATGGTGGGGTGCATTTGACCTCAGCCGGGCGCAAGTTACCGGTCTGTGACCATTCCGGGCAAAATTCCCTCGGGCGACGTTGCCCAGAGTAGCTGGAAGATGACAGTTTATCGGGTACGGTGCCGCGGCGACGGCCCGGCCGCGCCGTGGATCCGGCGGCTCAGCGCACCCGGATCAGGTGCTCCGACGCGGGCAGCAGTTCCCCGATCACCGTGCCGCCCGGCACCTCACCGGCGACCAGCAGGCCCCCAGAGGTCTGCGCGTCGGCGAGCAGCAGCCGCTCCCCCTCGTCCGCCCCGCCGAAATCGGTCCACGGGGTGACCCACTCCAGGTTGCGCCGGGTGCCGCCGCTGACGTACCCGTCGCGCAGCGCCTCCCGCGCGCCGGGCAGGTACGGCACCGCCGCCGCGTCGATCGCCACCGTCAGGCGGCTCGCCCGGGCCAGCTTCGAGGCGTGCCCGAGCAGGCCGAAGCCGGTCACGTCGGTGCCGCAGCGGATGCCCGCCGCGACCGCCGCGCGGGCCGCGTCCCGGTTGAGCCGGGCCATCGACTCGACCGCCTCGGGGAAGCGCTGCCCGGTCTGCTTGTGCCGGGTGTTGAGCACGCCCACGCCGAGCGGCTTGGTCAGCGACAGCGGCAGCCCGGCCTGCCCGGCGTCGAGCGTGATCAGCTCCTCCGGCCGGACCACACCGGTGACGGCCAGGCCGTACTTCGGGCCGTCGTCGTCCACGCTGTGCCCACCGGCCAGGTGGCAGTTCGCCTCCCGGGCCACGTCCAGACCGCCGCGCAGCACCTCGCGGGCCATCTCCGGCGGCAGTACGCCGCGCGGCCAGCAGAGCAGGTTGAGCGCGACGAGCGGGGTGCCGCCCATCGCGTACACGTCGGAGAGCGCGTTGGCGGCGGCGATGCGCCCCCAGTCGTAGGCGTCGTCGACCACCGGGGTGAAGAAGTCGGCGGTGCTGACCAGGCCCGTACGCTCGTCCAGCCGGACCACCGCGGCGTCGTCGCCGTTCTCCAGGCCGACCAGCAGGTCGGCCGAGCCGCCGGTGGCGCCGAGCCCCGCGACCATCGCCTCCAGCTCGCCCGGTGGGATCTTGCAGGCGCAGCCGCCACCGCGGGCGTAGTCGGTCAGCCGGATCGCGTCGGTCATCACCTCATGATCTCCTGCCTGCGGCGACGGCGCCACTCGGCCCACCCGGTGGGTGACGAAATTCGGACGGGCCGGTACGCCGGTGACCGGTGTTACCGCTCCGTGACCATCTGAGTTGCGTTCTGCCACATCACCCCGCCTACAGTTGCCCAACCGGGGGTCGACCGACCCCCGAATTCCGCCATGGACGACAGGGACGGTGGACGACGTGACGACGGGCGACCCGCTGATCGTGCTCGACGGGGTCAACAAGTGGTTCGGGCCGCTGCACGTGCTCGACGACGTGTCCCTCTCCGTCGGCCGGGGCGAGGTGGTCGTCGTGATCGGCCCGTCCGGCTCCGGCAAGTCGACGCTGTGCCGCACCATCAACCGGCTGGAGCCCATCGACAAGGGCACCATCACGTTCGACGGGCAGCCGCTGCCGGCCGAGGGCAAGCCCCTGGCCAAGCTGCGCAGCGAGGTCGGCATGGTGTTCCAGTCGTTCAACCTCTTCGCGCACAAGACCATCCTGGAGAACGTGACGCTGGGGCCGGTCAAGGTCCGCAAGGAGAAGCCGGCCGCCGCCCGCGAGCGCGGCCTGGCCCTGCTGGACCGCGTCGGCATCGCCAACCAGGCGGACAAGTACCCGGCGCAGCTCTCCGGCGGTCAGCAGCAGCGGGCGGCCATCGCCCGCGCGCTGGCCATGCAGCCCAAGGCGATGCTGTTCGACGAGCCGACCAGCGCGCTGGACCCGGAGATGGTCGGCGAGGTGCTGGACGTGATGACGTCGCTGGCGAGCGAGGGCATGACCATGGTCGTGGTGACCCACGAGATGGGCTTCGCCCGGCACGCCGCGAACCGGGTCATCTTCATGGCCGACGGCAAGCTGGTCGAGGACGCGCCGCCGGCTGAGTTCTTCGCGAACCCGCGCAGCGAGCGGGCCAAGGACTTCCTCTCCAAGATCCTCACCCACTGAGCGTCCGTAGTGGAGTCGTCCCGTCGGCTCCGTCGAAGAAGGAGATGTGTATGCGTTACAAGCGCGTGGCGGCGGTGGCCATGATGGCCTCGCTCGCCCTTTCCGCGGCTGCCTGTGGCAAGGAGGGGAACCCGGCTCCCAGCGGCGGCGGCAACGCCAGCGGTGGAGCACAGGGCGACAACTGCAGCAGCTCGGGCGTGACCTTCACCCCGAAGACGGACGCCAACGTCGCCGGCAGCCCGGCCTTCGAGAAGATCAAGTCGGCCGGCAAGGTCGTCATCGGCGTCAAGTTCGACCAGCCGAACCTCGGTTACAAGGACGCCCAGGGCAAGCGCTGCGGCTTCGACATCGAGATCGCCCAGTACGTCGCCAGCACGCTCGGCGTCGACCCGGCGAAGATCGAGTACAAGGAGATCGCGTCCGCCAACCGGGAGACCGCGATCAAGGGTGGCGAGATCGACTACTACGTCGGCACGTACTCGATCACGGACAAGCGCAAGAACGACGTCTCCTTCGCCGGCCCGTACTTCGTCGCCGGCCAGGACCTGCTGGTCCGCAAGGACGAGTCGTCGATCACCGGCAAGGACACGCTCAAGGGCAAAAAGGTCTGCTCGGCCACCGGCTCCACGCCGATCCAGAAGATCCGCGACGAGGGCCTGACCGAGGGCGAGAACATCGTCGAGTTCAAGACCTACTCCGAGTGCGTCTCGCAGCTGCTCGACAAGAAGGTCGACGCGGTGACCACCGACGACGCCATCCTCAAGGGCTACGCCGCGCAGAACCCGGACGAGCTCAAGGTCGTCGGCCAGCCGTTCAGCACCGAGAAGTACGGCATCGGCCTGCCCAAGGACGACAAGGCGCTGCGTGACTACGTGAACGACCAGATCGAGGCGGCGTTCACCGACGGCACCTGGAAGAAGATCTACGACGGCACGCTCGGCAAGTCCGGCTCGCCGGCCACCCCGCCGCAGCTCGAGCGGTACTGACGGTCCGCACCGACGTCGGACCGGGCGGGGAGGTCCTCCTCCCCGCCCGGTCCCGTCTGGAGAGAGTGAGAGCGAGGTATGGGCGAGTTCTTCCGCGTCCTGACGGACAACGCGAGCCTGTTCCGCGAGGGGTTCTTCAACACCGTCAAGCTGTTCCTGATCGCCGGCGTCGGCAGTCTCGTCCTCGGCATGCTGCTCGGCGCGATGCGGGTGTCCCCGGTCCCCGCGCTGCGGGCGTTCGGCGCCACCTACGTCAACCTGGTGCGCAACACTCCCCTGACGCTGGTGTTCGCGTTCCTCGTCTTCGCGGTGCCGAAGCTGGACGTCAACATCGACTACTTCAACAGCGCCTGCATCGCGCTGATCGCGTACACCTCGGCGTTCATCTGCGAGGTGGTCCGCTCGGGCGTGAATACCGTCGCCACCGGCCAGGCCGAGGCGGCCCGCGCGCTGGGCATGACGTTCGCCCAGGTGCTGACGCTGATCGTGCTGCCGCAGGCGCTGCGGGCCATGGTCCCGCCCATGATGAGCGTGCTCATCGCCATGCTGAAGAACACCACGATCGCCGCCGGCTTCTCCGTGCTGGAAGCCGGCGCCATCCCGGCGTACATGTCGGAACGGGGTGAGCCGCAGTTCATCGTGCTCACCTGGATCGTGATCGGCTTCCTCATCCTGATCATCCCGCTGGTGGTGCTCCAGCGGATCCTCGAGCGCAAGTGGGCGGTGGCCCGATGAGCAGCAGCAGCGTCCTCTACGACATCCCCGGCCCGAAGGCCCGGATGCGCAACCGGATCCTCGGCGTCGTCTCGATCGCGGCGATCGTCGCGCTGATCGCGTTCGTGGTCTACAAGTTCAACCAGACCGGTCAGTTCGAGGCCCGCAAGTGGGAGCAGTTCCAGTACGCGGCCGTGCAGCGGGAGCTGCTGAACGGCCTCTGGGCCACGCTGAAGGTCGCCGCCGTCGCCACCGTGCTGGCGCTGCTGTTCGGCGCGTTCTTCGCCAGCGCCCGGCTCAGCGACAAGGTGCTGTTCCGCGCTCCCGCCACGTTCGTGGTGGAGCTGTTCCGGGCCATCCCGCTGCTGATCCTGATCTTCTTCGGCTACTACGTGCCGTTGCAGTACGGCTGGCCGATCGACAAGTTCTGGGCACTGGTCATCGGGTTGACGCTCTACAACGGCTCGGTGCTGGCGGAGATCTTCCGTGCCGGCATCAACGCCGTGCCGTACGGGCAGTCCGAGGGCGCGTACGCGATCGGCATGCGCAAGAACCAGGTGCTCCGGCTGATCCTGCTGCCGCAGGCGTTCCGGTCGATGCTCCCGGCGATCGTGAGCCAGCTCGTCGTCCTGCTCAAGGACACCGCGCTCGGCTTCATCATCACGTACCCGGAGCTGCTCTTCGTGGGCAAGCAGATCGGTGGCCGGCTGGCGTTCGGTCTGCCGTACGTGCCGACGTATTTGATCGTCGCGGCCATCTACATCAGCATCTGCGGCCTGCTGTCGGTGCTGGCCTGGTGGTTGCAGAAGCGGCTGACCCGGCTGCCGCGCACCGCGGCCAAGCCGGTGGCGGCCACGCAGACCGACGGTGGCACCGGCGCCACGCCGCTGTGAGCTGACGTCCTCCGACGGACACGGAACGGGCGGGTGGGATCTCCCCACCCGCCCGTTCCCCGTTGTCCGCCCGCCGCTCAGCGGGCGATCTCGGTGACCCGCGACTCGCGCACCACTGTCACCCGGATCTGACCCGGGTAGGTCAGCTCCTCCTCGATCTGCTTGGCCACGTCCCGGGCCAGCACCGCCGCGCCGATGTCGTCCACGTCGTCCGGCTTGACCATCACCCGGATCTCCCGGCCCGCCTGCATGGCGAAGACCTTCTCCACGCCCAGCTTGCCGGCCGCGATCTCCTCGATCCGCTCCAGCCGCTTGACGTACGCCTCGAGGCTCTCCCGCCGCGCGCCCGGCCGCCCGCCCGAGCAGGCATCAGACGCCTGGGTCAGCACCGCCTCGATGGTCTGCGGCGGCACCTCGTTGTGGTGCGCCTCGATGGCGTGCACCACGTCCTCGCTCTCGCCGTACTTGCGGGCCACGTCCGCGCCGATGATCGCATGGCTGCCCTCCACCTCGTGGGTGAGCGCCTTGCCGATGTCGTGCAGGAACGCGCACCGCTTGATCGTCGGCACGTCCAGCCGCAGCTCGGCGGCCATCACCCCGGCGATGTGCGCGGTCTCCACCAGGTGCTTGAGCACGTTCTGCCCGTACGACGTCCGGTAACGCAACCGGCCCAGCAGCGTGACCAGCTCCGGGTGGATCTCGGTGATGCCGACCTCGACCAGCGCGTCCTCGGCGGCCCGGAGGCACAGCTCCTCGACCTCCTGCCGGGCCAGGTCGTAGACCTCCTCGATCCGGTGCGGGTGGATCCGGCCGTCCAGGACCAGCTTCTCCAGCGTGACCCGGCCGACCTCCCGGCGTACCGGGTCGAAGCAGGACAGCAGCACCGCCTCGGGCGTGTCGTCGATGATCAGGTTGACGCCGGTGACCGATTCGAAGGCGCGGATGTTGCGCCCCTCGCGGCCGATGATGCGCCCCTTCATCTCGTCGCCGGGCAGGTGCAGCACGCTGACCACGCTCTCCGCGGTCTGCTCGCTCGCGACCCGCTGGATGGCGTCCACGACGATGTTGCGGGCACGCTGCTCGGCGCTGCCCCGGGCGTCCGCCTCGATCTCCCGGACCAGCAGCGCGGCCTCCCGCTTCGCCTGCCCCTCGATCGACTCGACAAGCTCGGTGCGGGCCGCGTCGGCGGTCAGGCCGGCCACCCGCTCCAGCTCCCGGCGGCGCTGCTCCTCCACCTCGGTCAGCATCCGCTCGCGTTCGGTCAGGGCGGCCTCCCGGGCGGCGAGCGCCGCGGTGGCGGCGGTGAGCTGCCGTTCCCGCTCGGCCAGCCGCTCCACCTCCTCGGTGTGCAGCCGCTCCCGCTCGTCCATCCGGGCGGCGCGGCGTTCCACCTCGGCCGCCTGCTCCCGGGTGGTCGCGGCCAGCACCGCCACCTCCCGCTCGCCGCTGCGCCGTGCGGTGGCGCGCAACTGCTCGGCATCCGCCTCGGCCTGCTTGTGCGCCCGCTCCAGCACCGTGTCGGCCTCGGCGCGGGCGTCGTCGAGCACCCGCCGCGCCTCGGCCCGGGCCGCCTTCGCCTCCGCCTTGGCGGCGGCCGCCTCGGCCCGTGCCGCCGCGGCCGCGGACTTCGCCACGTCGATGGTGCTGTTCACCTCGTCGGCGGCCGTCCGCAACGCCGCGAGGGACTGTTCCTGCCGGTCCTTCTCCGCGATGAAGGCCGGATCCTCCGGCGCGGGCGCCAGGCTGAGCCGCTTGAGGGTACGCACGCCGAACAGCACGGCGCCGACCACCACCACGACCAGCAGCAGCACGACCAGGAGGAGGACGATGTCGAAGGCGCTCATCGAGTCGCTCCGCCGGCCCGGCCGGCGTCGCCGACTTGTCGATACCCGGTGGCCGGGCTGTCGCCCGCCGATGCGGGGTCGGGGCCGTGTGGCAGACCGCCGGTGAACCTGTGCCGCCCTGGCATGGCCGCCTCCCCCTGAACGTCGGCGCCGCAGGACACGCGCGAAGGACACGCGCCTGCGGCTCTGGACGCCCGACCGGAGCGGCTGGCTGTGGGCAGCTTTCCGTCGGCGGTGCCCCCTCATGGGGCACCGCTGGCGGCCGGTTGCAGTTGTCGGAGGCTCCGAAAGGTTCCGGAGCTTCCGTCAAGGGCCGGTGTAGCTGGCCAAAGTGATGCTGTTCTGTTACGAGATCTATGTTGTGCGCTTAGCCTGCGCTGGTCGGGCAAAGTGAGCCTGTATGGCGAGGCTAGGTCGCGAGGGGCCGTTCGGTCAAGGAGTCATGATCAAACCACCCGGACGGAGAGAAGTTACGGCGTCACTCAGTGGTGATCAGATGCCGGACAGGCCGGGACAAACCCCGCCCTCCGGCGCCACTTCCCGGCACTCCCGACCTGCTCAGGCCCCCTCCCTCATCGACGCCGCCCGCCAACTCCCCACACGATCAAGGAGTTGGCGTCACTCCACGGCCCCCGGTGACACAAACCCCCTCCCGCGGACGATCATGAGGTTGACGGGCGTGATCATGAAGTTGGCCTGGACAAAACAGACGGGAAGTGCCGTCAACTTCATGATCGACCGGGCTGGAGCGAGCGGGGGCGGGCGGGGGCGGGCCCGGGCAGGGTGGGCCGGGTGGGTGGGCCGGGCGGGGTGGGTCAGGGAGTGGCGGTGGTGCGGGCTGTGGTTACCAGGGTGGCGTTGTCGGGGGTCTGGGTGCCGTCGGGCAGCAGCAGCGTGTCCTCCAGGCCGATCCGGGTGTGCAGACCCCGCCGGACCGCCTCCGCGTACACCGGCCAGGTGGCCGGGCCCTCCCCGTGCAGCAGCACCGGCGGGTGCCCGTCGGGCAGGGCGGCGAGGATCGACGCCGCGTCGGCGAGAGCCGTCTCGACCTGCTCGGCCATGCACTCGACGAGGATCCGCCCGGTGGGCGTGGACCAGCGGCGCCAGGCATCGACCGCCGCCGGCGTCCACAGGCCGGCCTCGACCATCACGCCGCGCTCGTGCAGGGCGGCGGCCACCTCGGCCGCCCCGGGTTCGTGGGCGTTGACCGAGGCGAAGTCGGGCAGCACCGTCCAGGCGCGGACGGCGGCGACCCGCGCGGCCGGGTCGGGGACGATCCAGGCGCCGGTGCTCACGCCGACCGGCAGGCCGGGACGGGCGGCCCGGATGGCAGTCACCGCAGCGGCGATCACCGCCGGGTCGAGCGACTCGGCTCCGGCGTCGTCGCGCGGGTGCACGTGCACCGCCGCCACCCCGGCGACCGCGCAACGCACCGCGTCGGCGGCCAGTTCGGCCGCTGTGAGCGGCACGGCGGGGTGCTCGTCCCGCCGTCGGGTGCCGTTGAGACACGCCTTCAGCACGGTGTGCGCCTCCCCTCGGGACGGCGGCCGCGACACCGGCCGCCGGTCGGTCAGTCGAGCCGGCGGGAGTCGAGGTCGTGCTCGGCGTCGGCCAGCGCGTCCGCGTCGATGTGCTCGGCGAACTCGGCCGCCTCGGCGCTCTGCGCGGCGAGCGCGTCCTTCACCGCCCGGATCGCCACCCCGGCCGGGTAGCCCTTGCGCGCCAGCATGCCGACCAGGCGCCGGAACACCGCGTCCGGCTCGCCCCTGGCGGTGCGCAGCTTGCGGTCCACCAGGGCGCGGGCGGTCTGCGCCTCGGTCTCCTCGTCCAGCCCGTCCAGTGCCGCGCCGGCCACCTCGCCGTCGACGCCGCGCTGGCGCAGCTCGTTGGCGAGCGCCCGGCGGGCCAGCCCACGACCGTTGTGCCGGCTGCTCACCCAGGCACGCGCGAAGGCGGCGTCGTCGACGATGCCGACCTCGTCGTACCGGTCGAGGACCTGTTCGGCGACCTCCTCGGAGATGCCGCGCCGGGCCAGCGCGCCGGCCAGCTCGGCCCGGGTACGCGGGCGCACCGCGAGTTGCCGCAGGCAGATCTCCCGGGCCACCTCGGCCTCGTCGCGCGGCGGAGCCGGAGCCTCCCCTGCATCGGGCTCCGCCGCGCGGTCACGGCGCCCCCGGCGAGGCCGGGGCGTACCTGTGGCGTCGCCCGTACGGGGTGGACCGGCATCCCAGCCCCGGCCCGTACGGGCGCGTCGTCCTGCCACGGGTCAGCGGATCAGAAGTCGACCGGCGGCAGTTCCGGGCCACCGGCGGCGTCGCCGGCACCACCGGTGCCGACGCCCAGCTTCTCCAGGATCTTCTTCTCGATCTCGGCCGCCACGTCCGGGTTCTCGCGGAGGAACTCGCGGGCCTTCTCCTTGCCCTGGCCGAGCTGGTCACCGTCGTAGGTGTACCAGGCGCCGGACTTGCGGATGATCGCCTGCTCCACGCCGACGTCGATCAGCGAGCCCTCGCGGGAGATGCCCTTGCCGTACATGATGTCGAACTCGGCCTGCTTGAACGGCGCGGCGACCTTGTTCTTCACGACCTTGACCCGGGTGCGGTTACCGACCACGTCGGTGCCGTCCTTGAGGCTCTCGATGCGGCGCACGTCGAGCCGGACCGAGGCGTAGAACTTCAGCGCCCGGCCACCGGTGGTGGTCTCCGGGCTGCCGAACATCACGCCGATCTTCTCGCGGAGCTGGTTGATGAAGATCGCGGTGGTGCCGGTGTTGTTGAGCACGCCGGTGATCTTCCGCAGCGCCTGGCTCATCAGCCGGGCCTGGAGACCGACGTGGCTGTCGCCCATCTCGCCCTCGATCTCGGCGCGCGGCACCAGGGCCGCCACCGAGTCGATCACGATGATGTCGATCGCGCCGGAGCGCACCAGCATGTCGGCGATCTCCAGCGCCTGCTCGCCGGTGTCCGGCTGGGAGACCAGCAGGGCGTCGGTGTCGACGCCGAGGGCCCGCGCGTACTCCGGGTCGAGCGCGTGCTCCGCGTCGATGAACGCGGCGATGCCGCCGGCCCGCTGGGCGTTCGCCACCGCGTGCAGCGCGACTGTGGTCTTACCGCTGGACTCCGGACCGTAGATCTCGACCACCCGGCCGCGGGGCAGACCGCCCACGCCGAGCGCCACGTCGAGCGCGATGGAGCCGGTCGGGATGACAGCCGTCTGCACGACGGGCCGCTCCCCCAGCCGCATCACCGAACCCTTGCCGAACTGCTTGTCGATCTGAGCGAGAGCAAGGTCGAGCGCCTTCTCCCGGTCAGGCCCTGCTGCCATCGTTGCCACCCCTGCCTTCGCCGGCGTCTTTCCTGAGCTTCGCGTCACGCGGGACACGCTAGGCGCTGGGTCCGACAGAAAACCAGCCGACGGGCCGTGAGCTGTGGACGAGCACCCCGCTGTGGACAATAGCCGAACAGGTGTACGACTGGGCAAGCGACACGCGGGATCGACGAAAAGGCTGCTCAGCGTAGTCGGGCGGGCACCCGGTCCGGGTAGGCGGCGACCACGGCGCGCCACACCACGTGCGTTTCCTCACCGGCGGCGAGGGCCTGCTCGATGGTCCGCCCGCCGAGCTGGGACAGCACCTGATCGCTGGCGATGCTGGCCGCGTACCCCGGGCCGAACGCCTCCTCCAGCCGCGTCCAGAAGTCGGTCAGCCGCACGTGTTCAGTCCTCCTCGTCGAGTGGTGCCGTGCCGGTACGGCGCAGTGCCAGCGCCACCAGCGGCACCACGGCGATCGCCGACAGCAGGGTGAGCGTCGGGTACCCCACGGCTCGCATGACGAACCCGCTCGCCGCCGCCGCGCCCGCCCCGGCCAGCCCCATGAGCAGGTCGGACAGGCCCTGCACGCCGGGCCGGTCGGCGGTGGGCACCGACTCCGACAGCAACGTCGAGCCCGCCACCATCGTGCCCGACCAGCCCAGCCCGAGCAGCGCCAGCCCCACCGACAGCAGCGGTGTGCTGTGCCCCGAGGTGCCGGAGACCGCGCACGCGGCCAGCAGCAGCGCCACCCCGCCGAGGATCACCGGCCGCCGGCCGAACCGGTCGGTGAGCCACCCCACCACCGGCGACAGCGCGTACATGCCGGCGATGTGCAGGCTCAGCACCAGGCCGACCACTGGTAGCACGTCCGCGTCGGAGTGCCACTCACCGAGGTGCACCGGGGTCATCGACATCACCGCGACCATCACCAGGTGCCCCACCGCGACAGCGGCGATGCCGAGGCGGGCGGCCGGCCGCCCGCGTACCGTGCGCCACGCGGCGGCCATGCCACCGCGGCGGGCGACAGCCGGTGCGGCGCCCGGCGCCGGCTCGGCCGCCGTCAGCCGGCGCGCGGTGAGCAGCGGGTCCGGCCGCAGCAGGACCAGGAGTACGACGGCGGTGAGCGTGAACGCGACGGCGCTGAAGGCGAACGGGCCGGCCAGCGCCGGCAGGCCCCAGCCCCGGGTGGTCTCGTCGGCGAGCGCGGCGAAGTTCGGCGCGGCCACCGCGCCGATGGTGGTGGCCCACACCACCAGCGAGAGCTGCCGTCCCCGGCGCTGCGGCTCGGCCAGGTCCACCGCCGTGTAGCGGGCCTGAAGGTTGGCCGCCGTGCCGCCGCCGAACAGCAGCATGCCGACGAAGAGCAACGGCACCAGGCGCGTCACGGTGGCGACCACCACCAGCACGCCGCCGACCGCGCCGACCGCGTACGCGAGGACCAGCCCCGGCCGCCGGCCCCGCGCGGTCATCAGCCGGGTGACCGGGATGGCGAGCAGCGCGGCCCCGACCACACCGGCGCTCTGCGCCAGCCCGGCCAGGGCCGTGCCGGCGACCCGGGCGGCGAGCAGCGCGCCGACCGAGATGCCGATGGTGACGCCGATGCCGCCGATGATCTGGGTGAGGAAGAGCAGCCGGACGGTACGCCGCTGGATGCCGGCGACGTCGGGCCGGGGCGGGGCCGGCGCGGTCAGGTCGGTGGACATGCGGCGCTCCTGGTGGGGACGGGTGCCCCATCCTCCCGCACCGGCCCGTCCGGCCGGCACCCGGTTTCGCTACAGGCCGAGGCCCCGGCCGATGATCTCCTTCATGATCTCGGTGGTGCCGCCGTAGATGGTCTGCACCCGGCTGTCGAGCCACGCCTTCGCCACCGGGTACTCCGCCATGAAGCCGTAGCCGCCGTGCAGCTGCACGCACCGGTCGGCGACCTTGGTCTGCAACTCGGTGGTCCACCACTTGGCCTTCGCCGCGTCGGTCACCGAGAGGCGGCCCGCGTTGAACTCGGCGACGCAGTGGTTGACGAACGTGCGCGCGATGGTGACCTCGGTGTCCAGCTCGGCCAGCAGAAACCGGTTGTGCTGGAACCGGCCGATCGGCCGCCCGAACGCCTCGCGGGAGCGGGCGTACTCGATGGTGAGCGCGAGCAGCTTCTCGCAGGCCGCCACCGCCGCGACGGCGATGCTCAGCCGCTCCCGGGGCAGGTTGGCCATCAGGTGGTAGAAGCCGTGGTTCTCGGTGCCGATCAGGTTCTCCGCCGGCACCCGGCAGTCGTCGAAGAACAGCTCGGCGGTGTCGTTGGCCTTCAGGCCGACCTTCGCCAGGCGGCGGCCCCGGCTGAAGCCCGGCGTGCCGCTCTCCACCACGACCAGGCTCACCCCGTGCGCGCCCTGGTCCGGTGCGGTCTTGGCCACCACGACCACCAGCTCGGCCATCTCACCGTTGGTGATGAACGTCTTCTGCCCGTTGAGGACCAGGCTGTCGCCGTCGCGGACCGCGCTGGTGCGGATGCCGGCCAGGTCGCTGCCCGCGCCCGGCTCGCTCATCGCGATGGCGGTGACCAGATCGCCGGAGCAGAAGCCCGGCAGCCACCGCTTGCGCTGGTCGCCGGTGGTCAGCTCGGTCAGGTACGGCGCGACCACGTCGTTGTGCAGCCCGAACCCCAGACCGGTGCACCCGGCCGCGACGATCTCCTCGTCCAGCACCGCGTTGAACCGGAAGTCGCGCTGCCCGCCGCCGCCGTACTCGGGATCCACGTCCGGGCCGAGCAGCCCGGCCGCGCCGGCCGCCCGCCAGACCTCCCGGTCGACGATCCCGTCGGCCTCCCAGCGCTCGTGGTGCGGCACCGCCTCCCGGGTCAGGAACCGGCGGCACAGGTCACGGAACTCGTCGTGGACGGGCTCGTAGAGATGCTGCTCCATGCCGGCAAGTCTGGCACCGCTCACCCGCCCTGGACAGGGGTGAGCGCCGCTCGCAGCCGGCGCTCCCGGCGGCCGGTACGGACGACCTCGGCCAGGATCGCGACCAGGATGATCCCGAACCCGGCGGCGGCGAACTCCCACCCGGCGCGGATCGCGAGCACGATCAGCGGGCCGAGCAGCACCACGCCGCCGAACGCTCCGAACAGCGCTCCCCGGCGTACCGCGGCAAGGTTGTCCGCCACCGCCGCGCGCCCCGCCTCGTCGGCGGGCGGCTCGCCCCGGCGCAGCGCGGTCTCGGTGACCGCCCAGGCGGCGGCCCGCTCCGCCTCGGCGGGACGCGGCTTCCCGAACCGGCTCAGCGTGAAGAAGAGCGCGAACCCCCAGATCACCGCGCCCAGACCGGCACGGACCACCGCGACCTGCGCGGACCCGTCCCACTCCTCCCAGAGCCGGATGGGCAGCCAGAGGAGACCGGCGAACAGCATGGAGGCCACGTACGGGCCGGGAGCGCCGAACCGGAGCAGTGACACACGAGGTCGGGAGTCGGCCATGCCCGGATGGTATCCCTGCGTGTCGATCCGTGAGCCCTCTGTGGACGGTGGCGGACGGGCGGCGGACAGACCAGGATGGCCGGATGAGCACACTCACGGGGAGACAGGTCGCCGAGGCCGGGCTGGACGGGTGGACGTACCTGCTGGGCGCGTTGCAGACGCGCATCCGTACCCCCGATTTCGCGGCCGGACTGGCGTTTGTGGCCGCGGTGGGCGCGGAGGCCGAGCGGGTCGATCATCATCCGGATCTGGACCTGCGCTACACCCACGTGGACGTGCGGCTGTGGTCGCACGACGCGGGCGTGGTGACGCAGCGTGACCTGCGGCTGGCCCGGCTCATCTCGGGGCTGGCCGCGGACTCCGGGCTGACCCTGTCGGCGGCCGGGCTGTCCCGTCTGGAGCTCGCGCTGGACACCCCCGAGCACGCGGCGGTCCTGCCGTTCTGGCGGGCGGTCCTGGCGCCTGGCGCGCCGCCCGGCCCGGACGGCGACGAGGTACGCGACCCGGACGGCGTGCTGCCCACCGTCTGGTTCCAGCGCTCCGGCCGGGACGAGCCCCGGCAGCGGTGGCATCCGGACGTGTGGGTCGACCCGGCCGAGGTGGACGCGCGCATCGCCGCCGCGCTGGCGGCCGGCGGGACGCTGGTCAGCGACGCGGAGGCGCCGAGCTTCTGGGTGCTCGCCGACCCGGACGGCAACCAGGTCTGCCTCTGCACCTGGCAGCAGCGCTCCTGACTCAGCGCAGCGCCTTGGCGGCCACCTTCAGGTCGGCGACCAGGCCCTCGTACGCGACGTCCTGGTTGTCGGCGCGCAGCACCGCCGACGGGTGGATGGTGGCGAGCAGCCGGGCCGCCGGGGCGTCGGCGACCGCGCCCGTCCGGTCGACCGGCACCCGCTCGAAGTCCTCCGGGTGCTGGGCGGCGGCGGGCCAGGGCAGCAGCTCCCCGCGCTGCTTCGTCACCCGGAAGCTCGGGCCGAGCAGCGCCTTGGCGGCGGTGGCGCCGAGCACCACCACGATCTCCGGGCGCAGCCGGGCGAACTCGGCGACCAGCCACGGCCGGCAGGCGGTGACGTGCACGCGGTCCGGGGTCTGGTGGATGCGCCGCTTGCCGCGCAGCTCGAAGCGGAAGTGCTTCACGGCGTTCGTCAGGTAGATCTGGGCAGGGTCGAGTGCCGCGTCGTCGACGGCCTTGCGCAACAGCCGCCCGGCCGGCCCGACGAACGGCAGCCCCTTCTGATCCTCGATGTCGCCCGGCTGCTCGCCGACGAAGACCACCCGCGCGTGCTCGTCGCCGCGGCCGAAGACGGTCTGGGTGGCGTCCCGGTACAGCTCACAGCCCCGGCAGTCGCCCGCCGCGGCGCGCAGCTCGTCGATGGTGTCCGCCGACGGCGGGATGAACTCCTGTGCGCCGGGTGCGCTCTCGGTCTCGGCCATGCCGATCGTTCTACCCCGTCGGGCGGCGCGCACGCGAGCGGCCCGCCGCGCTGTCCGCAGGTGTCGAGAAGGGGCCCTTCCTATACCGAATGCGTTAAGAGGGGGCCCTTCCCTCCCGCGGTGAGGGCGTCGGCGAGCGCGGGGATGTCGGCCTCGTCCAGCGCGCTCACCGAGACGCGCACGGCGGGGGCGGCGGCGATCCGGTACAGGCCGCCGGGGGCGAGCGACCACCCGGCGTCGCGCAGCGTCGTGATCGCCACCGTCTCGTCGGGCACCGGCACCCAGACGTTGATCCCGGTACGCCCGTGCGCCGCCACCCCGCGCGCGGCGAGCGCGGCCACCAGCCCGTCGCGCCGCCTGTCGTAGCTGTCCGCCGCGCGCCGGACCAGCTCGGCGGTGGCCGGGTCGCGCCAGAGCGACACGACCAGGCGTTGCAGCACCGTGGAGACCCAGCCGGCGCCGACCCGGGCCCGCCCGGCCACCCGGGCCACCGTGGCCTCGTCGCCGGTCAGCACCGCGAGCCGCAGGTCGGGCCCGTAGGGCTTGCTCACCGACCGGACGAAGGCCCACGCCGCTGTCGCCCCGGCGAGCGGGTGCAGGGGTACGCGGGCCAGCTCGGCGGCGTGGTCGTCCTCGATCAGCAGCAGGTCGGCCCGGCCGGCGAGCAGCGTCCGCAGCGCGTCGGCCCGGTCGGCGGAGACGGCCGCCCCGGTCGGGTTCTGCGCCCGGCTGGTCACCACCAGCGCCCGGACCCCGGCGGCGAGCGCCGCCCGTACTCCGCCCACGGTGGGGCCCTCGTCGTCCACCGGCACCCCGACGGTACGCAGCCCGAGCGCGGCGATCAGGTCGAGCAGGTTGGCCCAGCCCGGGTCCTCCACCGCCACCGCGTCGCCGGGGCGCAGGTGGGCGGCGAGCAGCCGTTCGATGCCGTCGAGCGCGCCGCCGGTGACGGTGAGCTCGCCGGCCGGCACCCCGTCGGCGGCGAGCCGCTCGCGGGCCAGGGCGGCCAGGTCGGGCAGCACGGCGTCGGTCGCGTACCCGCCGGGGGGTCCGATCTCGGCGGCGACCGCGGCCAGGTGCGGCCCGAGCGGCGGCAGCAGCCGGGGGTCGGGCTGGCCGGCGGAGAGGTCGCGGCCACCGGCCAGTGCCGGGGGCAGCAGCGCGGCGCGGCGGGCGGCGACCGGCGGGCGGGGGCGGACCCGGGTGCCGTGCCGGCCGGCGGTCGCGACCAGGCCGCGTTGACGCAGTTCCTGGTACGCCTTCGACACGGTGGCCGGGCTGACGCCCAGCTCGGCGGCGAGCGCGCGGACGGCGGGCAGGGCGTCGCCGGGGGCGAGATCGCCGGTGCGGATGCCGGATTCGACGCTTGCCGAAATCGCGGCGGAGGTCGAGCCGGTGACCTGATATTGTGCTGCCACAGTTCGAAGATTGTACTAGAACAAAGGTGGGATGTCACGTGTACGCCCCGACCGAACGCACCACTGCCACCCGCACCCGCGACCGGATGCACTACGACCGGGCCACCGCGCACGCGCTGCTCGACGAGGCGTACCACTGCGCGCTGTCGTTCACCGTGAACGGCGAGCCGCGCGTCCTGCCGACCCTGCACGTCCGCATCGGCGAGACGCTCTACCTGCACGGATCCACCGGCAGCCGGCCGCTGCTGGCCGCCCGGGGCGAGGCCGGGCTGCCGGTCTGCGTCGCCGTCACCCACCTCGACGGGCTGGTCTACGCCCGCTCCCAGTTCCACCACAGCGCCAACTACCGGTCGGTGGTGGCCCACGGCACCGCCCGGCTGGTCGAGGATGCCGGCGAGAAGGCCGCGGTGATGACCGCGCTGGTGGAGAAGGTGGCCGCCGGCCGCTCCGCCGACAGCCGCCCGCCGAACCGGCGCGAACTGGCCGAGACGGCCGTGCTGGCGCTGCCGCTGCGGGAGGTGTCGGTACGGCTGCGCACCGGCGGCGTCAACGACGAGCCGGCCGACGAGACCCTGCCGTACTGGGCCGGTGTGGTGCCGCTGCGCCTCACGCCGGGCCGGCCCGAACCCGCTCCCGGGGTGAACGCGCCGGTGCCGGCGTACCTGCGGGCGGCCCGCTCGCCGTGGCACGAACCGGCCGTGCTGCGCGGCGAGCACGTCGTGCTGGAGCCGCTCGACCCCGCCCACGCCGACGAGCTGTACGCCGCCACCGCCGACCCGGAGGTGTGGCGGCATCTGGGCGTTACGCAGCCCGCCGACGCCGCCGAGATGCGCGACGTGATCGCCGCCTACCTGGACGCGCAGGAGCGCGGCGAGCAGGTGTGCTGGGTGCAGCGCTGCGCCGTCACCGGCGCGGTGATCGGCACGACCTCCTACTACGAGATCGACCCGGTCCGCCGGGCCCTGGCGATCGGCTACACCTGGCTGGGCCGCCCCTGGTGGCGTACCGGCGTCAACACCGAGGCCAAGCTGCTGCTGCTGGGCCGGGCCTTCGACGACCTGGACGCGGTACGGGTCGTGTGGCACACGGACATCCGCAACGACCGCTCGCAGCGGGCGATCGAACGGCTCGGCGCCAGCCGGGAGGGCGTGCTGCGGCAGCACCGGCAGCGCGCCGACGGCTCCTGGCGGGACACCGTGCAGTACTCGATGCTCGCGCAGGAGTGGCCGAACGCACAGGTCAGCCTGCGGGAAAGGCTTCGCCCGACGGCGGGCGCGGCGTCATGATGTCCGGCGTGCTGGGGATCACCGACATCTGGACGTACGTGCTGGGCACCGTGGCGATCGTGCTGCTGCCCGGCCCGAACTCGCTGTTCGTGCTGGCCACCGCCGCCCGCCGGGGCGTGGCCACCGGTTACCGGGCCGCCGCCGGGGTGTTCGTCGGCGACGCGGTGCTGATGGTGCTCTCCGCCGCCGGGGTGGCCTCGCTGCTCCAGGCGTATCCCCCGCTCTACCTGGTGATCAAGTACGCCGGCGCGGCGTACCTCGGGTATCTGGGGCTGGCCATGCTGCGCGGCGCGTGGCGGCGCTGGCGCGACCGCAACGACCCGGCCACGCCGCGCCTGATCGACGAGGTGGAGCCGGCGGAACAGCGGGAGCCGTTCCGGAAGGCGCTGGTGATCAGCCTGCTCAACCCCAAGGCGATCCTGTTCTTCGTCTCGTTCTTCATCCAGTTCGTCGACCCCGGGTACGCGTGGCCGGCGCTGTCGTTCCTGCTGCTCGGGGTGATCGCCCAGGTCGCCAGCGCGCTCTACCTGACCGTGCTGATCTTCACCGGCACGTACCTGGCGGCGCAGTTCCGGCAGCGCCGGCGGCTCGCCGCGAGCGGCACGACTGCCGTCGCGGTGCTGTTCCTCGGCTTCAGCCTGAAGCTCGCCGCCGGCTGACCGGCGGCGCCGGTCAGGTGCCGTCGCCGCCTCCGCCGCCACCGCCGATGCCCGCGCCGCCGGCCGTACCCCCGAGCCCGTAACCCGGCGCGACCGGACGGTCGGGCGGGCGGCTGACGTGCGCCGACTCGCGGATCGTGGCCGACCAGTCGGCGTGCGCGGCGGCGGCCGCGTGCCTGTCGATGGCGTGCCGCAGCCAGCCGTCCACAGTGGCCACCCAGTCACGCTTGTCGGCACCGGCGTGCCAGACCCGGAACCGGCTGATGCTCTGGTGGGTGATCCCGGCCAGGGAGAGCCGCCGGTCCAGCCAGAGCAGCACCTCCATGCCGGCCGAGTCGGTCAGCATGATCATTTCGAGTTCGGTCATCGGGCCGGCGTAGAGCGGGGCGGCCCAGAAGCCGTACCACTGCTGGAACGGCAACGTCTGCTCCACCCCCGGCAGCCGTCCCTCGCGCAGCCCGGCCTGCCGGATCGCGAAGCCGAGCGTGTCCAGCGCGGCGAGCACGTGCTCCTGGGAGGGCAGCGGGTGGATCAGCACCGGCACCATCGCGCCCTGGTCCACCTCCGGGTCCACCGACACCTCGGTACGCAGCCCGGTACGCAGGCTCAGCAGCGGCACCCCGCCGTACGTGGTCACCGGCGACTCCCACGGCAGCGGCACGGCGAACTCGACGGCCCGCCGCCGTCCGGCCGGCACCACGAACCGTCCCGCGATCGTCCACGTCCGGAGCTGCACCAGGCGGCGCGGCGCCTCCGGGTCCTCCGGTTCGACCTGGGTGACCAGGCCGAGCCGGATGTGCCGGACCGGCACGTCCGACCCGCCGGCGCTGAGCGTCACCCGGCCCGGCAGGCGCAGGCCCGGCCGGGTGCTCGGGTTGGGCAGCGTGGTGCTCACCGAGAGCCCGGTCCAGGCGGAGTCCCGCGACACGCCGGTCAACCGCATGCCGCAGCTTTCCCGCTGCCCGCCCGGCCATGCCCCGCCGGAACCACGCCGGCCCGGCGAAGTGGTCTCCCACCTCGCCGGGCCGGTACGGATCACGACGGTCAGCGCATCCGGCGGCCTCGCGGCACCGGATCGGTCTCGTCGTCGAACTCGCCGATGACCTCCTCCAGGAGGTCCTCCAGCGCGACGAACCCGATCGGCCGGGTCGGCCCGCCACCGTTGCTCACCAGCGCGAGCTGCGCCTGCCGCGCCCGCATGGCGGCCACCGCCTCGGTCACCGACGCCTCGGCCGGCAGCGTGAAGGCACTGGTCATCAGCTCCTCCGCGGTCGCCGGGCGGCCGGTGGTGACGGCGCGCACCGCCTCGCGTACGTGTACCAGGCCGCACACCTCACCACCGCTGTCGACCACGGCGAGCCGGGACCGGCCGCTGTCGCGGGAGACGTGCTCGATCCGCTCGGCGGTCTCGCTCCGGCCCACCGTGACGATCCGGTCGAACGGCTCCATCACCTGGGCGACCGTGGTGCCCTGGAGTTCCAGCATGCTGGTCAGCAGCTGGTGCTGCTCGGCGCCGAGCAGCCCGTGCTCCCGGGACTGCTCCAGCAGGATGCGCAGCTCGTCCGGGCCGTGCACCTGGGCGAGCTGGTCCTGCTGCTGCACCCCGAACAGGCGCAGCATCGCGTTCGCGAGCCCGTTGAGCAGGGACAGCACCGGCCGGGCGATCCGGGCGAACGCCCGGAACGGCAGCGCCAGCAGCATCGCCGACCGCTCCGCGTCGGTGATCGCCCACGACTTCGGGGCCATCTCACCGACCACCAGGTGCAGGAAGGTCACGAGCGACAGCGCGAACACCAGCGCCACCACATGACTGACCGCCTCGGGCAGGCCGACCGCGTGCAGCAGCGGGCTGAGCAGGTGCTCGATGGCCGGTTCGGCCAGCGCGCCCAGACCCAGCGTGCACAGCGTGATGCCGAGCTGCGCGCCGGCCAGCATCAGGCTCAGCTCGCGGACGCCGTCCAGCGCCGCGCGGGCCGCCCGGCCGCCACCGGCGGCCGCCTGTTCGAGCCGGTACCGCTTGGACGCGACGAGCGCGAACTCGGCGGCCACGAAGAACCCGTTGAGCGCCAGCAGCACCACGGAGAAGAACAACGCGAATCCGGGGCTCATGCGGAACCCTCCCCGGACACCGAGGCGGCGGGCCGAAGCCGCACCGAGTCGGCCACGTGCCGGTCAACCGCCAGCACCTCGACCAGCACCCGCGGGCCGCCGGCCGGCTCGTCGCCGTCCGTGGCGACCGGGATCTCCAGCCGGTCACCGACCTCGGGCACCCGGCCCAGCTCCCGCATCACCAGGCCGGAGAGCGTGTCGTACTCGGGCGCCTCGGGCAGCTCGATGCCGGTGCTGTCGGCGACCTCGTCGATGCGCCAGCGCGCCGGGACCACCCAGGAGCCGTCCTCCTGCCGGGCCGCGGCCCGGTCCGGCGGGTCGTCCTCGTCGCGGATCGGCCCGACCAGTTCCTCGGCCAGGTCCTCCAGCGTGATCACGCCGGCGAAGCCGCCGTACTCGTCGACCACGCAGGCGAGCTGCCGGTGCCCGGACCGCAGGCGGTCCAGCACCGTCGGCAGCGGCAGCGTCTCGGGCACCAGCAACGGGGGTACGGCCACCGCGTCGACCCGGGTGGTCGCGCGCTGCGCCGGCGGCACCCCGAGCACGTCGGCGATGCCGACCACGCCCACCAGGTCGTCGACGCCCTCGGCGCCGCTGACCGGGAACCGGGAGTGGCCGGTGTCCAGCAGCTCGACGATCCGGCTGACCGGCTCGTCGGCCCGGATGGTGTGCACGTCGACGCGCGGCACCATCGCCTCCCCGGCGGTCAGCTCCCGGAAGTCCAGACCCCGGTCCAGCAGGTCGGACATCTCGGCGTCGAGGTGCCCCTCCTCCCGGGACTCGGCGATGATCTGTTCCAGGTCCTGCGGGGTGGCGCCGCTGGGCAGCTCCTCGATCGGCTCGATGCCGATGCGGCGGAGCAGCCGTACGGCGGCCCGGTCGAACAGCGTGATCAGCGGACCGGCGATCTTCAGGTAGATCAGGGTGGACCGGGACAGCGCCCGGGCGAGCGGTTCGGCCCGCGCGATGGCCAGGTTCTTCGGGGCCAGCTCACCCAGGACCATCTGCACCACGGTGGCGATGACCAGGGCGAGGGCCACCGACAACGGCAGCGTGACCGAGCTGGACAGCCCGGCCAGGCCGAGCAGGTCGGCCAGCCCGGCGCCGAGGAACGGCTCGGCGACGTAACCGACGAGCAGGGCGGTCACGGTGATGCCGAGCTGGGCGCCGGACAGCATGAAGGAGAGCCGCGCGGTCACCTCCAGGGCCCGGGCCGCGGCACGGTCGCCACCGTCGGCGAGCTGCTTGAGCTTGCCCCGGTCCACGGCGACGTAACCGAACTCCTGGGCCACGAAGTAACCGGTGGCGGCGGTGAGGACGGTGATGAGAAGGAGACCGACGAGGATCAACACGGGAGGTTCAGGGCTCCCGGGGTCGTCGGGGAGGGAATTCGCCGGGTATTACCCGGCCGGCTACTGCTGCCCTCCGGGGCAGGAGAGTCGATCATGCGGCCCATTTTATCGGTACCCGCTGGACGTTCGCTGAGGGTGCCGGGAAGCCTCCCGCACGTCCGGTTCAGCGTCCGGCCAGCTCGTCGGCGTCCAGCAGCGTCCGGTCGACCCGCCCGGAGCGGTACGCGGCCCGGCCGATCATCTGCGCGGCCACCGGCGCGGTCGAGAGCTGGAAGATCGCCACCAGGACCAGCATGCCCAGGTCCGAGGGGGTACGCAGACGCAGCGCCAGCCCGGCCAGCAGCAGCAGGACGCCCAGCACCTGCGGCTTGGTGGCCGCGTGCATCCGGTCCAGCACGTCCGGGAAGCGCACCAGCCCGATGCCGGCGACCAGGGCCAGCACCGCACCGGCCAGCAGCAGCACCCCACCCACCCAGTCCGCGACCGCGCCGGCACTCATGATTCGGCCCGGACCGCGAAGCGCACCAGCGACACCGACCCGATGAAGCCGAGCAGCGAGAGCACCACCAGCACGGGCAGCGTGGTGGCGTGCCGGTTCACGGCGGCCTCCGCCCCCACCGCGGCGAGCATCGCCGACAGCAGCAGGTCGGCGCCGACGATCCGGTCGAGCAGGGACGGGCCCCGGTAGATCCGGGCCAGGGCGAGCAGCGCGGTGGCCGAGAGCAGCACGGTCAACGCGACGGCGAGCAGGACTGTCACGGGTGGTTCCTCCGTTCGGCGGGTTCGAGGTCGAGCCGGCGTACCTCGTCGGGAGATCCGATGGCGCGGACGATGCGCCGTTCGACGGCGAGCACGCGCTCGCGGCTGCCGGTGATGTCCTCGGGTCCGCGCACGTCGAGCACGTGCACGTAGAGCACGCCCGCCGCCCGGTCGACGTCGAGGATCAGCGTGCCCGGCACCAGCGAGATCACCTCGGCGGTGAGCGCCAGGTTGAGGTCGGTGCGCACGCGCAGCGGCACGGCGATGATCGCGCCGCGCGGGCGGTAGCCGAAGCGCAGCGCCACGGCTGCCACGTGCACGCTGGCGCTGACCAGCTCCGCGACGAACGTCGCCGCGAACACCAGCAGCGCGCGGGGGCGTACCCGGCCGCCGAACGTGACCGGCGGCAGCGGGAAGAACAGCAGCACCGCCACGCCGACCACCAGCCCGGAGGCCAGGTTGCCCCAGGACACGTCGCCCCACAGCAGCATCCAGGCGACGACCAGCCAGCCGAGCGCGACCGCCTGGTCCCGCCGCCGCCCGCCCCGGCCGACGGTCGGCGTCGGCGCGTCCGGGGCGGGCGTCGCACGGGACACGCCGGCGGGCTCACCGGTCGCGCCCCCGCCCGGGGGCAGGTCGTCGGTCACGGCACGTCCCGGGGCAGGACCGCCCGCACGTACGGGGTGCGCTCGCGCAGGTCGGTGGCCGCGTCGGCGGTGACCTGGAACAGCGGCCCGGCCACCAGCGTGAACAGCACGCCCAGCGCCACCAGGGCGGTGGTCGCCCCGACCATCAGCCCGGGCAGCCGGGCCGGCGGGGTGGTGGTGGCGAGCCGGGGCTCCCGCCAGAATGCGATGTTCCACACCCGGGAGGCCGCATAGAGCGTGAGCAGGCTGGTCAGGGTGCCCGCCGCGACCAGCACGGCGGGCAGCGTCCCGCCCGCTGCGACGCCCGCCTGGAGCAGGCCGAGCTTGCCGAGGAAGCCGGAGAACGGCGGGATGCCGGCGAGGTTCATCGCGGGGACGAAGAAGAGCACGCCGAGCATCGGCGCGATCCGTGCCAGGCCACCGATCCGGCGCAGGTCGGTGCTGCCGGCGCGTTCCTCGACCAGGCCGGCGACAAGGAACAACGTGGTCTGGATGGTGATGTGGTGCACCACGTAGAAGATCGCCCCGGACAGGCCGGCGACGCTGCTCAGCGCCACCCCGAAGATCATGTAGCCGATGTGGCTGACCAGCGTGAAGGACAGCAGCCGCTTCAGGTCCGACTGGGCCACCGCGCCGAGGATGCCGACCACCATCGTCAGCCCGGCCACCACCATCAGCAGCGTGGCGACCTGGCCGCCGGGGAACAGCAGCGTCTCGGTGCGGATGATCGCGTACACGCCGACCTTGGTGAGCAGGCCGGCGAAGACCGCCGTCACCGGCGCGGGCGCGGTCGGGTAGCTGTCCGGCAACCACGCCGACAGCGGGAACACCGCCGCCTTGATCCCGAACGCGAGCAGCAGCGTCAGTTGCAGGGTCAGGCGTACGCCCGACGGCAGCGCGTCCAGCCGGCCGGCGAGCTGCGCCATGTTCAGCGTGCCGGTGGCCGCGTACACCAGCCCGACGGCGGACAGGAACAGCAGCGACGACAGGATGCTGACCACCACGTACGTCGACCCGGTCCGCAACCGCACCTCGGTGCCGCCCAGCGTGATCAGCACGAAGCTCGCGGCCAGCAGGATCTCGAAGCCGACGAACAGGTTGAACAGGTCCCCGGCCAGGAAGGCGTTCGTCACGCCCGCGGTGAGCACCAGGTACGTGGGGTGGTAGATGTTCACCGGCGCGGTCTCCCCGGTCTCCCCCCGGCCCTGGCCGATCGAGTAGAGCAGGACGCACAGCGTCACCGCCGAGGAGACGAGCACCATCAGCGCCGCCAGCTGGTCCGCCACCAGCACGATGCCCACCGGCGCCGGCCAGCCGCCCACCTGCACCACCACCGGTCCGAACCGGTACGCCTGCACCAGCAGCACCGCCGCCACCACCAGGACGCTGGACAGGCAGAGCACGCTGATCGACCGTTGCAGGCGGGGCCGGCCGGACAGCACGAGGGTGAGCGCCGCGCCGAGCAGCGGCACCACCACCGGCAGCGGGACGAGGGCGCTCATGGGTTCTCCCCGTCTCGGTGCAACCGGCGGCGCGCCGGCTCCGGGTCGACCTGTTCCGGATCTTCGTCCGGGCCCTCGCCGCCGAGGTCCGCGGTGGACACCTCGTTGCTCTCGGCGAGCCGGACGATCTGCCGGTCCTCCAGGTCGTCCTGCACCTCGTCGTCGCCGCTGGTGTACCAGCTCCGGTACGCGACGGCGAGCAGGAACGCGGTCAGCCCGAACGTGATCACCACGGCGGTGAGCACCATGGCCTGCGGCAGCGCGTCGCTCATCTCCCGCTGCGAGGCGGTACCGACCAGCGGAGCGGCGCCGGACCGCCCGCCCAGCAGGATGAGCAGGTTCACGCCGTTGCCGAGCAGGATGATGCCGAGCAGGATCCGGGTCAGGCTGCGTTCCAGCAGCAGCGTGACACCGGCGGCGACGAGCACCGCGACCGCCAGCACCAGCACCAGCGTCGGCCCGGCCGCCCCGCGCGTCATGACTGGCCCTCGCGCTGGACGACCAGGCCGTGCCCCGCCTCGCCCGCCGCCTCCACGTGCCGGTCCACCTCGGCGCCCAGGCTGCGCAGGATGTCCAGCACCAGCCCGACCACCACCAGGTAGACGCCGATGTCGAAGAACAGCGACGTGACCAGGTAGAAGTCACCGACCACCGGCAGCCACAGGTTGACCTTGATGCTCTGGAGCACCTCGCCGGTGAGCGCCAGGCCGAGCACGCCGCTGCCGACCGAGATGCCCAGACCCGCGCCGAGCACCGTGCCGGCCCCGACCGGCGCCGCCTCGGCCAGCTCGTACCGGCCGCCGGCCAGGTACCGCAGGGCCAGCGCGAGGCCGGCCACGAGCCCGCCGGCGAAGCCGCCGCCGGGGGCGTTGTGCCCGGAGAAGAGCAGGAACAGCGAGAAGATCAGGACGGTGTGGAAGATCAGCCGGGTGACCACCTCGAACACGATCGACCGCCGCCGTTCCGGCAGCGTCTGCCCACCGCGCAGCCACACCGTGCGCCGGTCGCCGGCGCGCAGTGCGGCCGGTGGGGGACGGCGGGGACGCGGCCCGGTGCGGGACCGCTCGTAGATCAGGCTGGCCACGCCGGTCGCGGTGACCACGAGCACCGAGATCTCCCCCATCGTGTCCCAGGCGCGGATGTCGACGAGCGTCACGTTGACGACGTTGCGGCCGTACCCCTCGATCAGGGCCAGGTCCGGGAAGTCGGCGGAGATCGACGGCGCCCGCCGCGCCCCGGCCGCGGCCAGCGCCAGACCGGCCATCACCACACCGGTGGCGATCCCGATGCCGCGGCGGACCCAGCGGCTGCGGCGCAGCGGACGGGCCGAGAACCGCTCCGGCAGCCGACGCAGCACCAGCACGAACACGGCGATCGTCGCGGTCTCCACCAGGAACTGGGTCAGTGCCACGTCCGGCGCGCCGTAGAGGACGAACATCATCGCGGTGCCGTAGCCGGTCACGCCGACGAGCAGCATCGCGGTGAGCCGGCGGCGCGCGCCGACCGCGAGCAGCGCGGCCACCGCGATCACCACACAGACCACGAGCTGGGCCGGGTTGTCCCAGGTCGCCAGGTCGACCCGCCACGGCGCGGTCGCGATCATCGCCCCGCCCGGCACGAACACCAGCACGAGCAGCACGGTGCCGAGGTACTGCGGCAGGGACCCGCGCTGGGTGGCGCCGGTGACCTCGATGGCGAGCCGGTCGAAGGCGTGCGTCACCCACTCGTACCCCTGGTTGCCGCCCACCGGCGAGCGCAGCCGGGCCAGCGCGGGCGCCAGCGGGCCGCGGACCAGGTGCAGCACCACACCGCCGGCCAGCACGAGGGCGGACAGGCCGAGCGCCGCCGTGGGTCCGTGCCAGAGCGCCAGGTGCTCCTCGACCGGCCCGAACAGCTCGGCGTACGGCTCGAACAGGCCGCTCAGCCACCCGGCCGCCGGACCGGCGGCGAGCCCGGCCACGGCGAGCAGCGCCGGGGGTACGAGCATCGCGGCGGGCGGGCGGGCCAGCTCGGTGTCCGGCGTGCCGGGCCGGGTGCCGAACGCGCCCCAGAGGAACCGGATGCTGTACGCGACGGTGAGCGCGCTGCCCACCACCAGCACGGTCAGCACCAGCGGCTCACCGGTGAACGCGGCGAGCGCCGCCTCCTTCCCGACGAACCCGAGCAGCGGCGGCACCCCGGCCATCGAGGCGGCGGCCAGCGTGGCGACGACGGCCAGCACCGGCGCGGTCCGCCTGACCCCGGACAGCTCCCGCAGGTCACGGGTGCCGGCCTCGTGGTCGACGATGCCGACGACCAGGAACAGCGCCGCCTTGAACAGGGCGTGCGCCGCCAGCATCGCCACACCGGCCAGCGCCGCCTTCGGGGTGCCCGCGCCGAACACGACGGTGAGCAGGCCGAGCTGGCTGACCGTCCCGTATGCCAGCAGCAGCTTCAGGTCGGTCTGCCGCAGCGCCGCCCACCCGCCGATCACGAGCGTGACCAGCCCGGCGACCACGGTGACCGGCCGCCACCAGTCGACCGGGGCGAGCACCGGGCCGAGCAGTCCGATGAGGAAGATGCCGGCCTTCACCATCGCCGCCGCGTGCAGGTACGCGCTCACCGGCGTCGGCGCGGCCATCGCCACCGGCAGCCAGGCGTTGAACGGGAACACCGCGGACTTCGCCAGCGCCCCGGCGAGGATCAGCAGCACCGCGACGACCAGGTACCCGCCGCCGGGTAGCGGCGCCGAGGCCACCGCCGACCACCGGTAGCCGCCGGCGTGGTGGCCGAGCAGCAGGAACCCGACGAGCATGGCGAGCCCGCCCAGCGTGGTCACTGTCAACGCCTGCGCGGCGGCCCACCGGCTGGACCGACGCTCGGTGCTGTGCCCGATGAGCAGGTACGAGAAGACTGTGGTCAGTTCCCAGAAGACGTAGAGCAGCAGCAGGTCGTCGGAGACGACGAGGCCGAGCATCGCCCCGGCGAAGGCGACCATGACGGCGGCGAACCGGGCCAGCCCGAGGGACCCGGGCGGGAAGTAGCGGGCGGAGTAGACCAGCACGAACGCGCCGACGCCGCCGACGAGCAGCAGCATCAGCCAGGACAGCGTCGTGACGCGCAGCGCCACGTCGAGCTGGAGCTGGGAGATCCACTGGTACGTCTCGACCACTTCGCCGCCGTCGCGTACCGCTCCGGTGTGCGCCGCCGCCCAGACCGCTGTGGCGGCAGGGGCGAGCGCGAGCAGCAGGCAGGCGCGCGGACCCCACCGGCGGACCAGCAGCGGGGCGAGCAGCGCCGCCACCAGGTGCACGATCAGCAGGACGAGCACGCGTACTCCCGGTCGAGGTGACAGCGCGCAGAACACGCTGGTGTCACAACCGATCACACGCCACAGAGGCACCGAACCGGGCCGTTTTCCCCAAAACCCACCCTTACCTCCACCCGGCCTTCCCGGCCGTCCCGGCCTTCCCGGGCTCCCGGGCGGTGATCAAGGAGTTTGCGGCGGGATCGGGCGCGCTCCCGGACACGAACTCCTTGATCACCGGGGCGGCGGGAGGGCGGAAGGGCGGGGTGCGGCGAGGGGTCAGGGGGTGGGGTTGGGGGTGGCCAGCTGGCGGGCGGCGCGGTCGACGGCGCGCTGGGCGGCGGCCAGGGAGCGCAGCGGCAGCCGGGCGTCGCGGGTCTCCCGGCGCTGGACGAAGTAGTGCACGGCGGCCCGGACCCGGGCGCGGTCGGCGGCGCTGGACCGGGCGGTCGCCAGGATCATCTCGCGCAGCCGCGCGGCCAGTTCCTCGGCCAGCTCGAGATCGGGGCCGTGCAGCGCGGCGCGGAGCGCGGCCAGTCGACTGTCGACCTTGCGGATGAGCACGTCGGTTCCGGAGCCCAGACCTCGGTCCTCGACGGTCATCCATGCCTCCACCCCAGCCGCATCGCGAGTGAAGTTACTTTATGTTGCAGCCCACAAGCAAGCAGTTAAGTAAGACTTAACGGAACAATCGCCCATTCCATTTTTCGGCTGCCGCGCGCGGGACGGAACGGTCCGGCGGCGGGCCGGTTGTCACACCCGCGCGGCAGGATGGGTGCGTGGCGGACGAGGTGACCAGGCCAGACGGGTCAGGCAGGCCAGACGGGTCAGGCAGGTCGGGCGGGGTGCTGGCGGAGTTCGGCGCGGCGACCCGGGAGTGGTTCACCGCGGCGTTCGCCGCGCCCACCCCGGCCCAGGAGGGCGCCTGGCGCTCGGTCGCCGCCGCCCGCAACGCGCTCGTCGTCGCGCCGACCGGCTCCGGAAAGACGCTCGCGGCGTTCCTCTGGTCGCTCGACCGGCTCGCCAAGGAGCCGCCGCCGGCCGATCCCCGGCGCCGCTGCCGGGTGCTCTACGTCAGTCCGCTCAAGGCGCTCGCCGTCGACGTGGAACGCAACCTGCGCGCCCCGCTCACCGGCATCCGCCAGGCCGCCTCCCGGCTCGGACTGGTCCCGCCGGACGTCACCGTCGGGATGCGTACCGGCGACACCCCCGCCGACGAGCGCCGGGCCTTCGCCCGCACCCCGCCGGACATCCTCATCACCACGCCCGAGTCGCTGTTCCTGCTGCTCACCTCCGCCGCCCGCGACTCGCTGCGCGGCGTCGACACGGTGATCGTGGACGAGGTGCACGCCGTCGCCGGCACCAAGCGCGGGGCCCACCTGGCGCTGTCCCTGGAACGGCTGGACGCGCTGCTGGAGCGGCCCGCGCAGCGGATCGGGCTGTCCGCCACCGTCCGGCCGATCGACGTGTGCGCCCGCTTCCTCGGCGGCGCGCGCCCGGTCGACGTGGTGCAGCCGCCGTCGAACAAGACCATCGAGGTCAGCGTCCAGGTCCCAGTGGAGGACATGACCCGCCTCGACGAGCAGGAGCCGCCCGAGGACGACCTGGGCGGCCTCGCGCCCCGCCGCCCCTCCATCTGGCCGGCGGTCGAGGAACGCGTGTTCGCGCTGATCCGCGCGCACCGGTCCACGATCGTGTTCACCAACTCCCGGCGCAGCGCCGAGCGCCTCTGCGCCCGCCTCAACGAGCTCGCCGCCGAGGAGGTCGAGGCGGCGTCCGCACCGGACGGCAGCCGCGTGGCCCGGGGCGGGGAGCCGGTGCGCGTATCCGATCTGTTGCCCGGCGCCGACGGCCCGCCGGCCGGCGACGAGGCCGGGCTCGACGACGCCGACGGGCTCGGCCCGGTGTCCGGCGGCGGGCGGGACGACGGGAGCCGGGCCCGGCGCGGGGCGGAGGCGTTCGGCGGGCCGGTGGGGCCGGTGCGTGCGCCGCGGCAGCCGGCGGAGGTGATGGCGCAGGCCGGCGCGGCGGCCGGGGCGCCGGCGGTGATCGCGCGGGCGCACCACGGCAGCGTGTCCCGGGAAGAGCGCAAGCAGATCGAGGAGGCGCTCAAGTCCGGCCGGCTGCCCGCCGTGGTCGCCACGTCCAGCCTCGAGCTGGGCATCGACATGGGCGCCGTCGACCTGGTGGTGCAGATCGAGGCGCCGCCGAGCGTGGCGGCCGGGCTGCAGCGGGTCGGGCGGGCCGGGCACCAGGTCGGCGCGGTCTCGCGCGGCGTCGTCTTCCCCAAGCACCGGGGCGACCTGCTCTCCTGCACGGTGGTGGCCGAGCGGATGGGCGCCGGGGCGATCGAGGAGTTGCACTACCCGCGCAATCCGCTCGACGTGCTGGCCCAGCAGATCGTCGCGATGGTGGCGCTGGAGCCGTGGCGGCTCGGCGACCTCGCGGTGCTGGTCCGGCGCGCGGCGCCGTTCGCGGAGCTGCCCGACTCGGCGCTGCACGCGGTGCTCGACATGCTCTCCGGGCGCTACCCGTCCACCGCGTTCGCCGAGCTTCGGCCGCGCCTGGTCTGGGACCGCGCCACCGACGTGCTGACCGGCCGGCCCGGGGCGCAGCGGCTCGCCGTGACCAGCGGCGGCACCATCCCCGACCGGGGCCTGTTCGGCGTGTTCCTGGCCGGTGCCGAGCGGGCCGCGCGGGTCGGTGAGCTGGACGAGGAGATGGTCTACGAGTCCCGGGTCGGTGACGTGTTCCTGCTCGGCTCGTCGTCCTGGCGGATCGAGGAGATCACCCCCGACCGGGTGCTGGTCTCCCCCGCACCCGGGCAGGCGGCCCGGATGCCGTTCTGGAAGGGCGACCAGCTCGGCCGCCCGGTGGAGCTGGGGCGGGCGATCGGCGCCCGGGTCCGGGCGCTGCTGCGGCAGTCCGACGCCGACGCGGTCGCGGCGCTGCGGGCCGGCGGGCTCGACGACTGGGCCGCCGGCAACCTGATGAGCTACCTGCGCGAGCAGAAGGCGGCCACCCGGTCGCTGCCGGACGACCGGACGGTGGTGGTCGAGCGGTTCCGCGACGAGCTGGGTGACTGGCGGCTCGCCGTGCACTCGGTGCTCGGCGCCCGGGTCAACGGGCCGTGGGCGCTGGCCATCGGCCGCCGGCTGGCCGAGCGGTACGGCGTGGACGCCCAGGTCATGCCCTCCGACGACGGCATCGTGGTGCGCCTGCCGGACACCGCCGAGACGCCGCCCGGTGCCGACGTGGTCGTCTTCGAGCCGGACGAGATCGCCCAGCTCGTCGAGGAGTCGGTGGGCACGTCGGCGCTGTTCGCGTCCCGGTTCCGGGAGTGCGCGGCCCGGTCGCTGCTGCTGCCCCGGCGTGACCCCCGGCGGCGGCAGCCGCTGTGGCAGCAACGCCAGCGTGCCGCGCAACTGCTCGACGTGGCCCGCGAGTACGCCGACTTCCCGGTCACGCTGGAAGCGGCCCGCGAGTGCCTCCAGGACGTCTTCGACCAGCCCGCCCTCGGCGAGCTGATGCGCGACCTGGCCGCCCGCAAGGTACGCCTGGTCGAGGTGGAGTCCGAACGCCCGTCGCCGTTCGCCAGGTCGCTGCTGTTCGGGTACGTGGGCGCGTTCCTCTACGAGGGCGACGCCCCGCTGGCCGAGCGGCGGGCCGCCGCACTGGCGCTCGACTCCGGGCTGCTCGGCGAGCTGCTGGGCCGGGTCGACCTGCGGGAGCTGCTCGACCCGGACGTGCTCGCCGAAACCGCCCGTCAGCTGCGCTGGCTCACCGAGCAGCGACGCCCCCGCGACCCGGAGGACGTGGTCGAGCTGCTGCGCGTGGTCGGTGACCTGAGCAGCGCCGAGCTGGCCGAGCGGGGTGTGCCGGAGTCCTGGCCGGAGGAGCTGGCCGCGGCCCGGCGGGTGCTGCGCGTCCGCATCGCCGGCGAGGACCGCTGGGTGGTCGTCGAGGACGCCGCCCGGCTGCGCGACGCGCTCGGGGTGGCGCTGCCCGTCGGGGTCGCCGAGGCGTACCTCGCGCCGGTGGCCGATCCGCTCACCGACCTGGTCGCCCGGTACGCCCGTACGCACGGTCCGTTCGCGGCCGCCACCTGCGCGGCCCGGTTCGGGCTCGGCGTGTTCGTGGTGGAGCAGGCGCTGCGCCGGCTGGCCGCGAACGGCCGGGTGGTCTCCGGCGAGTTCGCGCCGGACAGTGTGGGCACCCAGTGGTGCGACGCGGAGGTGCTGCGCCTGCTGCGCCGCCGCTCGCTGGCCGCCCTGCGCCGGGAGATCGAGCCGGTGCCGCCGCGCGCGCTCGCCGCGTTCCTGCCCCGCTGGCAGCAGGTCGGCTCGTCGGCCCGGGGCGTCGAGGCGGTCGCCGCCACGGTCGAGCAGTTGCAGGGCGTGAGCGTGCCGGCGTCCGCGCTGGAACGCCTGGTGCTGCCCGCCCGGGTCGCCGACTACTCCCCCGCCCAGCTCGACGAGCTGTGCGCCAGCGGCGAGGTGGTGTGGGCCGGCGCGGGTGCGATCTCCGGCGGCGACGGGTGGGTGACGCTCGCGTACGCCGACGTGGCGCCGCTGCTGCTTCCGCCGCCGGACGAGGCGCTGACGCTGACCCCGCTGCACGAGTCGGTGCTCGACGCGCTCGCGGACGGGCAGGCGCTGTTCTTCCGCTCGCTCTCCGACCGGGTCGGCGCCACCGACGACGCCGCCCTGTCCGGCGCGGTGTGGGATCTGGTCTGGGCCGGTCACCTCACCAACGACACGCTCGCCCCGCTGCGGGCCGCGCTCGGCGCGGGCGGGGCGCACCGCTCCCGGCCGTCGGCACCGCGCACCCGCTACCGGCGGCCGGGCCGGGTTGCGCTGCCCAGCCGTGGCGGTCCGCCCACGATGGCCGGTCGCTGGTCCCGGCTGCCCGAACGCGACATCGACCCCACCCGCCGGGCCGCCGCCCTCGCCGATCTGCTGCTGGAACGGCACGGCGTGGTGACCCGGGGCGCGGTCGTCGCCGAGCAGGTCACCGGCGGCTTCGCCGGGGTCTACCCGGTGCTGTCCGCGATGGAGGAACGCGGGGCGGCCCGGCGCGGCTACTTCGTCGAAGGGCTCGGCGCGGCGCAGTTCGCGGTGCCCGGCGCGGTGGACCGCATCCGGGCGCTCGCCGACGACTCCCAGGGCCGGGGCGGGCCGACAGTGGTGCTCGCCGCGACCGACCCGGCGAACCCGTACGGCGCGGCACTGCCCTGGCCGGAACGCGTTGTCGACTCCGGCGACGGCGCGGCACCGGCCACCGGCCACCGGGCCGGGCGCAAGGCGGGCGCGCTTGTCGTGCTCGTCGGCGGTGACCTGGTGCTCTACGTGGAGCGGGGCGGCCGGACGATCCTGTCCTTCACCGACGACACCGACACGCTCGGCGCGGCCGGCAAGGCGCTCGCCGACGCGGTGCACTCCGGTGCGCTCGGCGCGATCTCGGTGGAACGCGCCGACGGCGAGGCCGTGAACGCGTCCCCGCTGCGCGACGCGCTGACCGCCGCCGGTTTCCGCGCCACCCCGCGCGGGCTGCGTCTGCGCGGCTGACCGCCCGGAGTTCCGGGGAGCGGGCACGTAGGGTGTGCCGGTGGCCTCGATCCGGGTACGAAAGGCGCGCGACGAGGACCGCGCGGCGCTGGCGACGTTGCACGAGCGGGAGTGGGGCGGGCCGATCGTGGTGGTCCACGACACCCGCTACGACCTGAGTGACCTGCCCACGCTGGTGGCGGTCGACGACAGCGGCGGGTTCGCCGGGGCGCTGGCGTACCGGGTCGACGCCGATGGGCTGGAGGTGGTGAGCCTGGCCGCGTCGGCACCGGGCAACGGCGCGGGCACCGCCCTGCTGGCCGCCGCCGACGAGGCGGCCCGGGCGGCCGGGGCGGACCGGATCTGGCTGGTCACCACCAACGACAACCTGGGTGCGCTGCGCTTCTACCAGCGCCGAGGGCTGCGCATCGTCGCGGTGGACGCGGGCGCGGTGGACCGGGCCCGCGCCGTCAAGCCGACCATCCCGCAGATCGGTGTGGACGGGATCCCGCTGCACGACGAGCTGCGCCTGAGCCGGCACCTGACCGTGGCGGACCAGCGATGAGCGGCCCGGACGAACGCGCCCCGGCCGCCGCCGGCCAGGACCGCGCGACACCGGACGGCACGCGGCCGGCGGCCGGCAGTCCGCTCTGTGTCTCGCTGACCACCGACTACGGGCTCTTCGACGGGTTCGTGGCGGCGTGCCACGGAGTGCTGGCCCGGCTCGCCCCGACCGTCCGGGTGATCGACGTGACGCACCTGATCCCGCCGGCCGACGTACGCCGGGGCGCGGCGGTACTCGCGCAGACGGTGCCGTACCTACCGTGGGGCGTGCACGTGGCGGTGGTCGACCCGGGTGTCGGCACGACGCGGCGCGGGATCGCGCTCGCCGCGCCCGGCGGGCTGCTCGTCGGGCCCGACAACGGCTTGCTGATCCCGGCCGCGGAGGCGCTCGGCGGGGTGACCGAGGCGGTGGAGCTGACCAACCCGGACTGGCTCGGCCCGGTCGTCTCCCGCACGTTCCACGGGCGGGACGTGTTCGCGCCGGTGGCCGCCCGGCTGGCACTCGGCGCACCACTGGCCGAGGCGGGACCGGCGGTGGACCCGGGCACGCTGGTCCGGCTGCCGGAGCCGGTGGTACGCGCCGAGCCCGGCGGCCTCACCGCCGAGGTGCTGACAGTCGACCACTTCGGCAACGTCCAGCTCGCCGCGCCGGGCACGCTGCTCGACGGCCTGCCGTCCCGGGTCCTGGTTAACGGCCACGAGGCGGTCCACGGCCGCACCTTCGGCGACGCCGAACCCGGCACCCTGGTGGTCTACGTCGACTCGGCCGGCCTGGTGGCCGCAGCGGTCAACACCGGCCGAGCCGCCGACACCCTCACCGCCACCCCAGGCGCCCTGGTAACCATCACCCACCCCTGACCGCTCTCCTCCCTCCCCGACCGCCCCCGCCCCCGCCCCCGCCCCCGCCCCCGCGATCTTGCAGTTGGTGCCCCGGCATAAGGAACAAATGCCCCCAGCGCAGGGCCGAAACTGCAAGATCGCGGAGGAGAGGCGAGGGAGGGAGGGTGGGAGGGAGGGTCAGCAGCGGGGGACTGTGCCGCCGTAGATCGAGGACAGGTACGCGTGGCTGACGTAGTTGCCGCCCACCAGGCGGTACCACCTCGTCGTCGTGCGGTACGTGCCGACGATCCGCTGCCCGGTCACGTAGCACTGCACCGGCACGTGGGCGTACGTGGCGGCCAGCCCTCGGCTCGCGTACGAGGTGCTCGCCCCGGCGCGCAGGTTCAGCGGCCCGGAACCGACCACGGCCCGAGCCCCGCCGCCGGTCCACAACAGCGTCACGTCCACCCACGCGTTGTCGGTGAGCCGCAGCCCGTCCCAGAACGTCCCGTCGGCCAGGTCCAGCCCGGCCGGGTTGCGGACGGTACGGCCGAACTGGTCGCGCCCGCCGTTGTAGCCGTTCTGGTACGCCGCCTGCGCCTCCGGCAACCCGCGCGGCAGGTCCTTCCAGTTCTCCCGGACCGACGCCGGGTTCCACCAGTCGTCGCGGGTGTTCCACGGGCCGACGTCCCAGACCGGGGCGTACTCGCAGCGGCTGCCGCTCGTCGTGCAGACCTTGACCGTGTAGTCGCCGGTGTTTCGCGGGGACAGGCCGCGCCGGGTGGGCAGCGCCGCGAAGTGGTCCCGGGTACGCACCGTGTGCCCGTTGGCGGTGATGCCGCCGACCAGGCCGATCCGGGTCGCGTACACCCGGTACTTGAGCGCGGCGGCCGGCTGGACCGCCGTGGTGGCGACCGAGTCGGCGGCGAGCGTCAGCCCGGTGACGGTGGCCTCCGACGCGGAGTCGCTGGTGGTCAGCACCAGGCGCGCCTGGACCCGGCTGACCGGCTGGTCGAACACCGCCTCGGTGGCGTCGCGCCACTCGGTCCAACCGCGGGCACGCCAGCCGCGTACCTGGGCCATCGCCGTACCCCCGTCGCCGGTGCGGGCGGCGAGCTGTGCGCGTACCCGGGTCGCGGGCCGGTCCAGGGCGCGCGGCGCGGAGAGCAGGATGCCCTCGGCGACCGGTCCGGCGACGGCGGCCGGGCGGGTGCGGGCGGTGGGCCGTGGGTCGGCCAGCCGCAGGCGGCCGGACCGCCAGGCGACGTTGACGTCGTCGCCGCCGGCGACGGCGAGGTCGACGGACCAGCGTTCGGGGCCGGGCGCGGTGGTGCGGGACGGTACGGCGGCAGGTGGGAGCGCGGCCGGCGCGGGCGTGCCGGGCAGTCCGGCGGCCACGGTGAGCAGGGCGGTCAGGGCGACGACGGTACGACGTCGTAGATGTGCCATCAGCATTCTCCTCAGAACCCCCTGATCGTTGCGTTTCCGCAGATCAAGTGGAACCTCAGTACAAATAGCGACACATGCGAATTCTGCTCGGCCGGGGGACAATGGCCGGGTGCCCGAAGGCGACACCGTCTGGAACACCGCGCGCGTCCTGCAACGCGCGCTGGCCGGGGCCCGGCTCACCGGGTCCGACTTCCGCGTGCCCCAGCTCGCCACCACCGACCTGACCGGCTGGACCGTGCGCGAGTCGGCGAGCCGGGGCAAGCACCTGCTGCTGCGCCTGACCGGCATCGACGCCGAGCCGTGGACGCTGCACTCGCACCTGCGGATGGACGGTGCCTGGCGGGCGTACGCCCCGGGTGAGCGCTGGAGCGGTCGGCCGGCACACCTGATCCGGGTGGTGCTGCACTCTCCCGCCGCTGTCGCCGTCGGCTACCACCTGCACGAGCTGGCGCTGGTGCCGACGGCCGAGGAGGAGTCGCTCGTCGGCCACCTCGGCCCGGACCTGCTCGGGCCGGACTGGGACACCGACGAGGCGGTCCGCCGGCTCGCGGCCAACCCGGACCGCACCATCGGTGAGGCGCTGCTCGACCAGCGCAACCTGGCCGGGGTGGGCAACCTCTACAAGTGCGAGGTGCTGTTCCTGCGCGGCGTGTCGCCGTGGACGCCGGTCGGCGCGGTGCCGGACCTACCAGGCACCGTCGCACTGGCCCAGCGGCTGCTCGCGGCCAACCGTGGCCGCTGGACGCAGAGCACCACCGGCGTGCTGCACCGGGGTGGCACCAGCTACGTGTACGGCCGCCGGGCCCAGCCGTGCCGCCGCTGCGGGACCGCCGTCCGCAAGGAGGAACTGGGCGAACGGGTCACCTACTGGTGCCCCGCCTGCCAGCCAGACGTGGAACTTCCACGAAACGCCCAAGATCGGCCGAGATAGGGACGATTGGGTACTTCCGCCTCACCCCTGTGACGTCGCATGCTGCGGTGGACCGCTCACGGATCGTCAGCAGCGCGTACGCCCGCCACGCCGGGGTGTCGGCCGGCGCGCCCCGACCCCGGGGAGAGCCATGGTGCTGTTCCGCCGCAGCCGGCCCGGACGCCCGGACCGCGCCGCCGTCGTCGCCGTCGAGACCGCGCCCACCGGTGACCCGACGCCGGCCGGTTCCGTCGCGCCCGCCGTTCCGGCCGCCCGGGACGGCGACGACGAGCAAGGTCGGGCGCCTGCGAGCCTGGACCCGACCGCCGTCCCGCGCCTGTTCGGCCCGGTGCCGAACACCGCCGCCAGCCCGCTGCCCACGCTCGACCCGGACGGCCGCCCGGTACCCGGCACCGGCATCCGCAAGTTCGTCGACCCGCTGCCGCTACCAGGGCAGCCGGCCACCGCCGGGCTCGGCGCCCGCCTGCCGGTCGCCGTCCCGGACACCATCACCTGGCCGGGCTGCGACTACTACGAGATCGGCCTCCAGGAGTACGCGCAGCGCCTGCACCGCGACCTGCCGGCCACCCGGCTGCGCGGCTACCGGCAGCTCAATCTGGGCACCGACGCCTCCGGCCACAACACGGTCAACCCACCCGACCGTCCCTGGCACCTCGGCCCGATGATCGTGGCCCGGCGGGGCCGCCCGGTCCGGATCAAGTTCATCAACCAGCTCCCCACCGGACGGGCCGGCGAGCTGTTCCTGCCTGTCGACGAGACTGTCGACGGCGCCGGGGCCGGGCCGCTCGACGGCCCCGCGCCGTACCCGCAGAACCGCGCCGTGCCGCACCTGTCCGGCGCGCAGACCGGGTGGATAAGCGCCGGCAACCCGTGGCAGTGGGTCACCCCGGCCGGCGAGATCACCCCGTACCCGACGGGTGCCTGTGTGACGCCGGTGCCGGACATGCCGCCGCCCGGCGCGGGCGCCACCACGCTGTACTTCCCGAACGACCAGAGCGGCCGGCTCATGTGGCTGCACGACAACACGCTCGGCCTGTCCCGGCTCACCGTCTACTCCGGGCAGATCGCGCTCTACCTGCTCACCGACCCGGCCGAGGAACGGCTCGTCGACGACGGCGTGCTCCCCGCCGACCAGCTCCCGCTGGTGATCGAGGACAAGACGTTCGTCCCCGACGACGCGCAGCTCGCCGCCCAGGACCCCACCTGGGACCGGGACCGCTGGGGCGCCAGGGGCAGCCTCTGGCACCCGCACGTCTACCAGCCGCGGCAGAACCCGTACCGGCTCACCGGCACCAACCCGACCGGCCGCTGGGACTACGGGCCGTGGACCCACGACCCGGACGGCGGCGCCAGCCCGTGGGTCGCCCCGGTGCCGAACCCGCACCACGACCCCGACACCGACCCGGACGAGCCGCCGCTGGTACCGGGCGTGCCGCACCCGTCGGCGGTCCCCGACGCGTACGGGGACACCCCGCTCGTCAACGGCGTGGCCTACCCGTACCTGGAGGTCGCGCCGCGGGCGTACCGGTTCCGGATTCTCAACGCCTGCGCGGACCGCGCGCTCAACCTCCAGCTCTACCGGGCCGCCTCGGACGCGCCGATGTGGGACGAGGACGGCAGCCAGGCCGACCCGGGCGCCGGTGAGGTGCCGATGGTCGAGGCGGTACGCGCCCCCGGACGGCCCGCGTACTGGCCGGCGGACGGGCGCGACGGCGGCGTGCCCGACCCGGCCGCCGCCGGACCCGAGATGATCCAGATCGGCAACGAGGGCGGCCTGCTCCCCGCGCCTGTGGTGCTGACCAACCGGCCGGTGGACTACCGGTACGACAGGCAGGACCCCACGGTGCTCAACGTGGACGGGCACGCGCTGCTGCTCGCCCCCGGCGAACGGGCCGACGTGGTGGTGGACTTCTCCACAGTGCCGCCCGGCAGCACGCTCATCCTCTACAACGACTGCCCCGCGCCGCTGCCCCGGTTCGACCCGCGCTACGACCACCACACCGGCGCGCCCGACCGGACCGCCGCCGGGGGTCTGCCGCCCACCCGACCCGGGTACGGCCCGAACACCCGCACGCTGCTCCAGATCCGGGTCACCGGCACCCCCGCGCAGCCGTACGACACCCGGCGGCTGGCCGACCGGTTGCCCGGGGCGTACGCCCGCAGCCAGCCGCCGCCGATCGTGCCGCAACCCGCGTACGACACCGCTATCGGCACCACCACCCCGCGCCCGACGCTCGTCGCCGCGCGGGCCACCTCGGTCACGTTCACCCCGGCGGGCGCGACCGCCCCGGTCACGTTGCCGCTGGCGGTGAAGTCGGTCGGGCAGGTGTTCGAGGCCCGGCACGGCCGCGCGGTGGGACGGCTCGGCGTCGGCCACCCGGTCGCCGGACCACTCGCCCCGGCGACCCTGCCGCTGGGCCCGGCCGACCCGGCCACCGAGGTGCTGCACGCCACCGACCCGGCGGTGGCGGTCGGCGCGCCCGGCGACGGCACGCAGCTCTGGCGGATCGTCGGCGACGCCCCGCGTACCCATCCCGTCCACATCGAGGGCTGCGACGTACAGCTCGTCAACCGGGTCGGCTGGGACGGCACGGTCCGCCCACCGGACCCGGGCGAGCTGGGCTGGAAGGACACCGTCCGGGTCAACCCCCGGGAGGACGTCGTGGTGGCGCTGCGTCCCGTCCCACCAGCCCTGCCGTTCAAGATCGGCGACAGCGTACGGCTGCTCGACCCCACCCGCCCGGCCGGCGCACGGCTGGACGCCGGCCCGGTCAGCCCGGTCGACGGCCGCCCCGCTGTCGTGGTCAACCAGCTGGTCAACCTCGGCTGGGAGTACCGCTGGCAGACCCGCTCGGCCGGACTGCGCGACCAGGGCATGAGCCGCCCGCTGGTGGTGCGCGTGGCACCGAAGGCGCCGACCGGGCTCACCGCCACCCCGGCACCGGGCAGCGCCACCGCGCTCCCCGCCATCGCGCTGACCTGGACCGGCAACGGCAGCCGGCCCGTACCCACCAGCCACCGGCTGCAACGCGCCACCGACAGCACCTTCACCACCGGCCTGACCGAGATCACGGTGGCGGCCACCGCCACCCGGTACACGGACGCCACAGTCACCCCCGGCGTCACCTACCACTACCGGATCCGCGCCGAGAACGCGGTGAGCTGCTCGTCCTGGTCCAACGCGGTACCGGCGGCGGTGCACCTGTCCGCGCCGACCCGGGTGACAGCGGTGCTGCCGCCGACCGGGCCGCTGCGGGTGGCGCTGCGCTGGGCCAACCACTCCTTCGCGACAGGGGTGGACGTTCAGCGGGCCACGAACCCGACGTTCACCAGCGGTCCGGGCACCACGGCCATCGCCGTGGGCGAGTCCCACGTGGACCCAGCGGTCGCGCCGGACACCACGTACTACTACCGGGTACGCACGACGTACCTGGGTGCCGCCTCACCCTGGTCGACTGTGGCGACGGTGACCACACCGGCCCGGCCGGTCGCCCCGACCGCTGTGAGCGTCACCGCGAGCGTGTCCGGGCCGGACACCGCCAGCGTGACGGTGACCTGGTCGGCGCCGACGCCGGCCGGACCGGGCGCCGGGTTCGTCGTGCAGCGCGCCACCGACGCCGCCTTCACCCGCGAACCGGCGACGTTCCACGTGGCCGGCCGAGGCTTCACCAACACCGGCCTCGCGCGAGGAGTGACCTACCACTACCGGGTACGCGCGACGAACGTCGTAGGCACATCCCCCTGGACCCCCTCCACACGCACCACAACCCCCACCTGACCCCGCCCCCTCTCCCCCGCGCCACCGCAGGGTTGATCATGAAGTTGGCGGCCGAAATGGAGATCGAAATGCCGTCAACCTCATGATCGACCGCGCTGGTCGGGCGCGCCGGGCGGGGAGGGACTGTCAGGGGGCGCGGAGCGGGGTGCGCAGTTCGGCCAGGGCGGAGGCTACGCCGTGCAGCAGGTCGGTGGCCTCGGTCAGGCGCGCGGCGGACGGGTGCTCGGTGTTCGGGCGCGCGTCCTCGGCCACGTAACCGGCGGCGGCCACCACCAGCCGCTCGTACGCGGCCACCCCGTCCTCCAACTGGGCCACGAGCGTGGCGTGCACCTCGTTCAGCTGGCTCTGCGGGGTCAGCTTCGCCGCGCGTTCCACGCCCGCCACCCGGTTCGCCAGCTCACGCAGGGACCGGTCGGCCTCGGCCGCCTCCCGGACCGCCGGCTCGGCCAGCCCGGTCAGCCGCCCGGCCAGCCCGGCCAGGGTGAGCGCGGCCCGGTCCAGCCGGGCCCACGACTCGGCCGCGGCGGTGCCGCGCAGCGCGAGGCGGGAGCGGACCCGGCGTACCTCGGCCACGACGCCCGGCCCGACTGGGAGCCGTTCGACGGCGGCGACCAGCCGGGCGCGGGAGCGGGCGGCGGCCTCGGCCGGATCCAGGGCGGGCGGTGGCGGCACGGCGGCCAGCGCCCGGTGATCGACCCAGCGCCAGGCGGCCACCGCGATCGCGCTGCCCGCGGCGCCGGCCCAGGCCGCATCCGCCAGGCCCAGTCCGGCGTACGGAGTCAGCACCGCGGCGGCGCCGCCGAGCCCTCCCGCCAGTACGCTCCACCGCCGCGCCGAGTTGCGTAGCCGGCGCAGCCTCCGGAAGTGCCGGGCCCGTTCGTCCGCCATCGTGTCCGCCCCTCCGTCAGCCGGTAGTGGTCTCCCCGGTGCCACGCTCCCGGCTCATGCTGGCTCGGATCTCGTCGAGCCGGGCGGCGGCGGCCGGGTCGGCCGGCTGCCCCACGGCGGGGGTCTCGGACCGGCTGCCGAGCTGCTCGCCGGCCATGCTCGACCGGATCTGTTCCAGTCTCGCCGATCCGGCCGAGTCGAGCGTGGCCTTCTGGATCTCCAGCATCCGGCCCTCGACCGAGTTGCCGGCCAGCTCGGCGCGGCCCATGGCGGTGGCGTAGCGGCGTTCGATCCGGTCGCGTACCTCGTCCAGCGAGGGGGTGTTTGCGGGCGCGGTGAGCGACGACATCGACTCCAGCGAGCGGGCCACACTCTCCTGCATCTTGGCCTGCTCCAGCTGGCTGAGCAGCTTGGTGCGCTCGGCCAGCTTCTGCTGGAGGATCATCGAGTTGTTCTCGACCGCCTTGCGGGCCTGCGCCGCCGCGCCGAGCGCCTGGTCGTGCAGGGTCTTGAGGTCCTCCAGCGCCTGTTCGGCGGAGACCAGCTGGGTGGCAAGCATCTGGGCGGTCTGCTCGTAGCGCCCGGCCTCGGTCTCGTCGCCCCGGCCCCGGGCCTGGTCGGCCACTGCGAGCGCCTGCCGAGCGTTGCCCTGGAGCTGTTCCACCTCGGTCATCTGCCGGGACAGCTTCATCTCCAGCTGGCGCTGGTTGCCGATCACCGCGGCCGCCTGCTGCACCAGCGCCTGGTGCTGGCGCTGTGCCTCCTCGACGGCCTGCTGGATCTGCACCTTGGGATCGGCGTGCTCGTCGATCTTCGCGCCGAAGAGCGCCATCAGGTACTTCCAACCCTTGACGAACGGGTTAGCCATCTCCGCCTCGTCCCCTCAGTAGCGTCGCGCCTACATCGTCCCAGCCGGACGCCACTCCGGCACCCGTACGCTCCTGATCAACAGTACGACGCGAACGCCAGCACTGCCCACGACGTGACAGCCGGGGTCAGGCGGCGCAGACCACATCCCGCTCGGCGGGGCGTACGCGGGTGCTGCGCAGCGTGGCCTTGAGGGGCGAGTCCTGCCGGACCTGGACGGCGACGCCGCCGTCGGAGGTGACCTGCCGGACACTCCTGTTCGTCGCCTTGCGGACGGCGGCCGGCGTCACCGGGGCCGGCTCGTCGGCCACCGGAACCAGCACGCCGGGCATCTGCTCGGCGAGGGCGACGGTGTCGCTCACCTCGCGGAGCAGCTCGGACAGGCGGGCGCCGAGCGCGTCGCAGATCGCGGCCAGCAGTTCGCTGGAGGGTTCCTTCTGGCCGCGTTCGATCTCGGAGAGGTAGCCGAGGCTGACGTTGGCGGCGGAGGAGACCTCGCGGAGGGTGCGGTGCTGCCCTTGCCTGCGTGCTCGCAGCGCGTCACCGATCACCCGGCGTAGCAGGACCATCGCACCTCCCCCTGAACGGGACCACCATCTCCGGCCGGAACGCGTCGCGCCGGACGCGGTGGACCGCTCCGGCGCCGACGGCGACCGCCGGAGCCTTCCCGCAACCGTACCCGTTGGTCGCCACGACGACATCCCACCCCGCCTCTGAAAATCCGGGCGGATCGACAGGTCCGGCGATCCCGCCGCCGGGCGTGTCGGCGCCGCGCGGGCTCACCGGCGGCCGGCCCCCGCCGCCTCGGTGGCGGCGTCGGCGGGGAGCTGGATGCGGTCGGCGAGCAGCCGCAGCGCCTCGATCACCGCGGCCGAGCGGATGTGGTCGCGGCCGCCCTCGAGGTCGAGCCGGCGCACCTCGGTGCCGTCCGGTCCGGCGACCGCCACGTAGACCAGGCCGACCGGCTTGTCGTCCTGCGGCTCCGGACCGGCCACGCCGGTGGTGGCCAGGCCCCAGTCAGCGCCGCAGCGCTGCCGTCCGCCCTCGGCCAGTGCCGCCGCCACGTCCGGGTCGACCGGGCCGCGGTCGGCGAGCAGGTCCTCCGGTACGCCGGCGAGCGTCGCCTTGAGTTCGGTGGCGTAGACCACCATGCCGCCCCGGTAGATCGAGCTGACCCCGGCGATCTCCACGATCGCGGCGGCGAGCAGGCCGCCGGTCAGCGACTCGACGGTGGCCAGCGTCTCGCCGCACTCGTGCAGGCGGTGCACCACGGCGGCCGCCGGGCTGCCGGCGGGCCGCTGGTTACTCGCGTCGGTGTCCATGCCCGCCCCCATTTCCCGCCCCACGCCGGCTTACTCGTCCGCCGCCCGGACCGACGGGCCCGCCGACCGGCTCAACGGGCCGGGCGGCGCAGCCGCAACGCCTGGGCGATGTAGTCGAACCCGGTGACCACGGTGACCACCACGGCCGCGCCCATGATCCACGGGCCGACCGCGGCGAGCGCCTCCGGCATCGGCCAGAGGTACCAGGTGATGGCCAGGATCTGCAGCGCCGTCTTGACCTTGCCGCCCCGGCTGGCCGCGATCACTCCGTGCCGGATCACCCAGAAGCGCAGCCCGGTGATGCCCAGCTCGCGGGCCAGGATCACCACCGTCACCCACCAGGGCAGCAGGTCGTAGACGGAGAGCAGCAGCAGGGCGGCGCCGGTGAGCGCCTTGTCGGCGATCGGGTCGGCGACCTTGCCCAGCGAGGTGACCAGTTCGTACCGGCGGGCGATCCAGCCGTCGACCAGGTCGGTCGCGGAGGCCACCACGAAGATCAGGCAGGCCGTCATCCGCCAGCCCGCGTGGCTCATGCCGGAGGCGATCACGGTGGCCACGAAGACCGGCACCAGCATCAGGCGCGCGCCGGTGAGCACGTTCGCCGCGTTGAGCAGCGGTACGGGGGCAGCGGCCGTCGACTCCGCTCCCGTCATGTCCCGCATCGCCCCACGTGGCTTCCCCGCTCCATCAGGGCCCGCCGTCACCGTACCGCGCCGGGCGCCGCCGAGATCATCTCATCCGGTACGGCTACCAGGTCCACGCCCTCGGTCGCCGTCACCGTGGCCCGGACCAGGTCACCGGGGCGCAGCGCGGCCAGATCGACGCCGCCGCCGACCGGCGCCACGAGCGTGGTCGAGCCGTCGACCTCGGGCGCCTGGTGGGCGGCCCGCCCCTCCACCGCGCCGTCGGCGATCGAGTCCACGAGCACCTCCACCGTCGCGCCGAGGCGTTCCTCGGCGCGCTGCGAGCAGAGTTCGTCGGCCAGCGCGCTGAGCCTGTCGTACCGCCGCTTGATCGTGGCGGCGGAGACCTTGCCGGTGAGTCCGGCGGCCTCGGTGCCGTCCTCGTCGCTGTAGTCGAACATGCCGATCGCGTCCAGCCGCGCCTCGGTCAGGAACCGGACCAGCTCGGCCACGTCCTGCTTCGTCTCGCCGGGGAAGCCGACGATGAAGTTGCTGCGCGCGCCCGCGTCCGGCGCCAGCGCGCGGGCGGAGGCGAGCAGTTCCAGGAACCGGTCGGTGGAGCCGAAGCGCCGCATCCGGCGCAGCACCGGCTCGCTGGAGTGCTGGAACGACAGGTCGAAGTAGGCGGCCACGCCCGGCGTGGTGGCGATCACCTCGACCAGGCCGGGCCGGGTCTCGGCGGGCTGAAGGTAGCTGGCGCGGACCCGCACGATCCCGTCGATCGCGGCGAGCTGCGGCAGCAGCTTCTCCAGCGCGCGCGGGTCGCCCAGGTCCTTGCCGTACGAGGTGGAGTTCTCGCTGACCAGCACCAACTCGCGGACGCCGGTCTTGGCCAGCCACTCGGCCTCGGCGAGCAGCTCGTCCGGGGTACGCGAGACGAACGCGCCGCGGAACGCCGGGATGGCGCAGAACGCGCACCGCCGGTCGCAGCCGCTGGCGAGCTTCAGCGAGGCCACCGGGCCGGTGTCGAGCCGGTGCCGCAGCACCTGCCGCAGGTGGGCCGGGGTGTGCGCGTCGGTCTCCGGTGCGACCCGGGCCGGGGTGCCGTGCCCGGGCAGCGACACCGCCGCGTCGCGGCGCTTCACCGGGGTCAGCGGCAGCAGTTCCCGCCGGTCGCGGGGGGTGTGCGCGCCGATCGCCTCGCCGGCGAGCACCGAGTCGAGGCGGGCGGCGATGTCCGGGTAGTCGTCGAAGCTGAGCACGGCCTGCGCCTCGGGGAGACTGTCGGCCAGCTCACGGCCGTACCGCTCGGCCATACACCCGGCGGCGACGACCTTCGCGCCGGTGTCGGCGGCGGCCAGCAGCGTCTGGATCGAATCCTGCTTGGCCTTCTCGACGAACCCGCAGGTGTTCACCACCACCACGTCGGCGCCCTCGCCGTCGGTGGTGACCTGCCATCCGTCGGCGTGCAGCCGGGCGGCCAGCTCCTCCGAGTCGACCTCGTTGCGGGCACAGCCGAGGGTCAGCAGGGCGACGCGGCGCCCGTCGGATCGCGGGGTGGAGGAGGAGGCAGACACCATCCGAGGGTACCGGGCCGGTTCCGGTGCGCCGCGCACCCGTCCGGCCAGGGTCAGCGCGCGGACACGGCCACCCGGGCCAGCCGATCGAGGAGGAACACCTCCGTGCCGGCCAGGCCGGTGGAGCAGAAGACCGAGATCTGGTCCGCGGTGGTCCGGCCGGGAACCGCGCCGGCCAGCACCGCGCCCAGGTCGCGCAACCGCCCGGCGTACGGCTCGACGGCGGCGAGCATCGGCGGGACGTACGCGGCGGCCTGCCCGGGTGAGTCGGTGACCAGCAGGTCGGCGGCGTCGAGCAGGTCGGGGCCGAACTCGTGCCGGTCGACCTGCTTGAAGCCGACCGTGTTGACATGGGTGCCGGGGGCCAGGTCGGCGGCGTCGAGCACCGGGACGGTGCTGGTGGTGGCGAGCACCACGACGTCCCGGTCGCGTACCGCGGCGGCGGCCGAGCCGACGGCGCGGGCCGGCACGCCCAGCTCGGCGCGGACCCGCGCGGCGAACGCGTCCCGCCGGGCCGCCGAGCGGCTGTACACGGTCACCTCGCGCAGCGGCCGCACCGCCGCGGCGGCCCAGACCTGGGTCCACGCCTGCCGGCCGGACCCCACCACGCCGACTGTGGCGGCGTCCGCGCGGGCCAGCGCGTCCACCGCCACGCCACCGAGTCCTCCGGTACGCCGGGAGCCGAGTTCCTCGCCGACGGCGATGGCGCGTACCGCGCCGGTGCTCGCGTCGTGCAGCACGACGAGCTGACCGCTCTCCGGGTGGCCGAACGTGTCGTACGAGCGGAAGCCATACCACTGCCCGGTGAGGTGCCCGGCGGTGAGCACCATCCGGCCCCCGCCCAGCGGCGCGGACGCCCGGGGCGGGGCGATGAGCCGCCCGGCGTGCGCGGCCAGCAGCGCGTCCCGCATGGCCGCGACGGTGAGCGGGGCGTCCACGGCGGCCGCGACGTCGTCGTCGGAGAAGAGCAGGGTCATGTGTTCCATCGTGCAACCTGAAGTTGACGTCAACTCCACTCATGGTGGGCTTTCTCACCCCGCCGCCGGTCCGGCCCGCCCGGTGCTACCGTCGGCCACGACGGCCCGCGGGCCGTCCCGGACGAGTGGTGGGCGTACCCGGTCAGGCCAAGACGCCCCGTGTGACCCAACCGTCGCCCGGCCCGCTCCGCGCCGGGCCCGCCCGTCAGAGGTGATGTCCCGTGGCCTGGATCGTGCTGGTGATCTCCGGACTCCTGGAGACCGCGTGGGCGATCGCCCTTGATCGCAGCGCCGGTTTCACCCGTCCGCTCCCCTCCGCCGTCTTCGCCGTCACCCTGGTCGGCAGCATGGCCGGCCTGGCGTACGCGCTGCGCGACATCCCGGTCGGCACCGGCTACGCGGTGTGGGTCGGCATCGGTGCGGTGGGTACCGCGCTCGTCGGGATGCTCGCGCTCGGCGAGCCGGTCAACCTGCCGCGCGTGGCCTGCCTGCTGCTGGTGGTGGCCGGCGTGATCGGGCTGAAGCTGTTCAGCTGATCGCACGCATCCGGTTTGGACGATGCACCGCCCGGGGTACCCGGTCTCCCGTTGACCGACAGAGCGATCATCACGGAGGACCCCATGGCCGACATCCACGCCAGCGCCCGTCCGCGCAGCAACGCCGCCCGGATCTGCACGATCATCGCGTTCGTCTTCGCGGCCCTCGCGATCTTCCTGTCCCCGCTGATCTTCGGTGTCCTCGGCCTGATCCTCGGCATCGTCGGCGCCGTCCTCGGTGACAAGCCGCTGGGCTGGTACGCCGCCGCCGCGAGCGTGGTCGGCGCGATCATCGGCGCCGTGCTCGTCGCCGCGCTGCTCAACAACTGACCCGCGAACCGCCGACGGCGGCCCCACCCTCGGGTGGGGCCGCCGTCGTCCGTTGCGGGGCCGTCAGTCCTCGCCGCCGCGCAGGCCGGCCAGGACCTCCTCCAGCTCGTCCGGCTTGACCAGCACGTCGCGGGCCTTGGAGCCCTCGGACGGGCCGACCACGCCCCGGGTCTCCATCAGGTCCATCAGCCGGCCCGCCTTGGCGAAGCCGACCCGCAGCTTGCGCTGGAGCATCGAGGTCGACCCGAACTGCGAGGTGACCACCAACTCGACCGCCTGCACGAGCAGGTCCAGGTCGTCGCCGATGTCCTCGTCGATCTTCTTCTTGCTGTCCTGCGCCGGGGCGAGCACGTCCGGGCGGAACTCCGGCTCGCGCTGGTCCTTGCAGAACTTCACCACGTCGGCGATCTCGCGCTCGGTCACCCAGGCGCCCTGGATGCGCTGCGGCTTCGACGCGCCCATCGGCAGGAACAGGCCGTCGCCGCGGCCGAGCAGCTTCTCCGCGCCCGGCTGGTCCAGGATGACCCGGGAGTCGGCGAGCGAGGAGGTGGCGAACGCGAGCCGGGACGGCACGTTCGCCTTGATCAGACCGGTGACCACGTCCACCGAGGGCCGCTGGGTCGCCAGCACCAGGTGGATGCCGGCGGCCCGGGCGAGCTGGGTGATCCGGACGATGGAGTCCTCCACGTCGCGCGGCGCGACCATCATCAGGTCGGCCAACTCGTCCACGATCACCAGCAGGTACGGGTACGGCCGCATCTCCCGCTCGCTGCCCGGCGGCGCCTTGATCTCGCCGTTGCGCACCTTGCGGTTGAAGTCGTCGATGTGCCGGACCCCGTTGGCGGCGAGGTCGTCGTAGCGCATGTCCATCTCGCGGACGACCCACTCCAGCGAGTCGGCCGCCTTCTTCGGGTTGGTCACGATCGGCGTGACCAGGTGCGGGATGCCCTCGTAGCCGGTCATCTCGACCCGCTTCGGGTCGATCAGCAGCAGCCGCACCTCGTCCGGGGTGGCCCGGGTCAGGATGGAGACCAGCAGCGAGTTGAGGCAGGACGACTTGCCCGCGCCGGTGGCGCCCGCGATCAGGATGTGCGGCATCTTCGCGAGATTTGCCACCACGTAGCCGCCCTCGATGTCCTTGCCGAGCGCCACCACCATCGGATGGTGGTCGCTCGTCGCCTCGCGGGAGCGCAGCACGTCGCCGAGCGACACGTTCTCCGGGTCGGTGTTCGGGATCTCCACGCCGACCGCGCTCTTGCCCGGGATCGGGCTGAGGATGCGCACGTCCGGCGACTTCACCGCGTACGCGATGTTGCGGGACAGCTGGGTGATCCGCTCGACCTTGACGCCCGGACCCAGCTCCACCTCGTAGCGGGTGACCGTCGGGCCGCGGGTGAAGCCGGTGACGGCGGCGTCCACGTCGAACTGCTCGAAGACGCCGGTGAGCGCCGCGATCACCTCGTCGTTGGCCTTGCTGCGGCTCTTCGGCTTGGCGCCGCTGCCGAGCAGGTTCGCCGGCGGCAGCGTGTAGTCGCCGGCGAGCCCGGTCAGCGCGAGCTGCTCGGCGCGGGTGGGCAGCGGCGAGTGCTCCGGCGGCTCGACCGGCTTGCGGTTCGCCGGCACCTTGGGCGGCTTGCGCGGCAGGACCAGGGTCTCCTGGAGGTCGACGCCCGCCAGCTCGTCGTCCGGATCGAGCGGCTCCAACGGCGGCGGCATCCGCTTCGCGGGCCGCTTGCGGGCCGGCTTCGCCGGCGCCTCGTCCTCGGCGAACTCCTCGTCGACGTCCGCTCCGGCCGGGTCGGCGCGCAGGCCGAGCCGCTCCGGGATCTTGTTGATCGGCGTCGCGGTGACCACGAGCAGGCCGAACACCAGCAGCAGGAGCAGCAGCGGCATAGCCACCCAGGCGGTCACCGCCGACTTCAGCAGGTCGCCCACGCCCGCGCCGATCAGGCCGCCCGCGAAGTCGCGCTGGACCTCGTCGACCGGGTTCTGCCCGATGTGCAGCATCGCGGCGGTCGCCAGCATCATCGAACCCCAGCCGACCAGGCCGCGACCGCGGTGCTCAGGATCGGCCGGGGTCCGCATCAGCCGCCACGCGCCGACCATGAACAGCACCGGAAGGATTATCGAGATGGCACCGATGAACAGCCGTACGGTGTCGGCCAGGTGCCGGCCCACCGGCCCGGCGCCGCCGCCCCAGATGCCCACCGCGCTGAGGATGGCCAGGCCGAACAGCAGCAGCCCGGCGCCGTCGCGGCGGTGCTCCGGATCCAGCTCCCTCGTGGACGCGGCCTGCCGCCCGGCGGCCCGGAACGTCCAGCCGACCGTGTGGGCCAGTCCCATCCAGACGGCGCCGACCGCCCGGCCGACGAACGCGGCCGGGCTCGGCCCGGGAGCCGGTCGCCGCCGCGCCGGCTTCCGCGCCGCCGCCTTCTTCGCCGGTTGCCGGGCGCGGTTGTTCGTGGTGCCACGCGGCGACGCGCCGCGCCGCCGGCTCGCCTGAGAGGTACGGCCCGCCATAGAGTCACGGTAACGGCGGCACCCGGTGGATCGCCGCTTTTCCGGGTCGTGTCCGCGCGTCGCAGCACGGGTCGGACCGTCGTTTGTGTTATTCGCCTCAGAAGGGATGCCCGATGGCGTCGCCGGAGATCGAGGACGGTCCGGACGGTCCGCTGGCCGGACACCCGCAGGAACTGCGTCCGCTGACCGGTGAGCTGATCGCCGCCGTGCTCGGCCACCGGGGGTACGCGGTGGCCGAGGAACCCGACGGCGCGCTGGTGGGCCGCTGGGAGCGGAACCTGATCTGGTTCCACCGCCGGGGCGCGGCCGGTGAGCTGCTCCAGGTGCGCACCGTCGTCGCGCACCACTTCGGCATCGAGCGTGTGCCCGAGCTGCACGCGTTCTGCAACACGTGGAACCACGACCGGCTCTGGCCGAAGGCGTACGTGCACGTCGCCGACGACGGGTCCGCCCAGGTGTGCGGCGAGGTCACCACCGACCTGGAGCGCGGGGTGACGCCGCACCAGCTCGACCGGCTCGTCGACTGTGGCGTGACCACCGGGTGCCAGCTCGCCGCCGCCGTCGACGAGTTGGCCGGCGGGACGCTCCGGTGACCACGGCACGCGACAGGGGGCTGGCCGCCGCGCTCGCCGACGCCCGGGACCGGCCCGACGGCGCGGAGCGCTGCGCCGAGCTGGAGCGGATCGCGTCGCGGGCGGACGCCACCGGCGATCCACGTACCGCGGTGTCGGCGCGGTTCGCGCTGGTCGAGGCGTACCTGCACCGGGGTGAACGGTGGCGGGCGGTGGAGCCGGTCCGGCGGATGCGGGCCACGCTGGACGGGCACCCCGGACTGCTGGACGCCCGCCCGGACGAGCTGACCCGGTTGCGCCGGCATCAGCGGCAGGCGGTGGAGGCGTCGTTCGGCACTCCCCGGGTGGGCCTGGACCAGGCCCGGTCCCTGTTGGACGCGCTCGCCGGGGAGCTGGGCGAGGACGCGGCGCCGGTGGCGGAGCTGCGCTGCCGGCTCGCCGACCACCTCGGCGACGAGCCGGCGGCCCGGCGGGCGTACGAGCGCTGGTCGGCGGCGGACGCGAACGACCCGGTGGGTGGCTGTGCGGGGTGCGCCCCGGCGCGACGGGCCGACCTGCTGGCCGGCTGGGGCGAGCCGGACGCGGCACTGGCGGCGCTGGCACCGGCGCTGATCGGCTGGGTCGAGCCGCAGGCGCCACCGACCCGGCGGGGCGAGCGGCAGGCGGCAGCGGCCGGCGCGACGGCCTGCACCGACCAGCCGGAACGGGCGCTCACCGTTGGGCTGCTGCCGTGGCTGCGTACCGGCGCGGTGACGCGGGCCGCCCGGGCGCACGTGTACGCGTACCGCCGGCACCGCGGCGAGAAGACGGCGTTCCCGCTGCTCGCCGCGCACCTGCGCTTCTGCGCGCTGGGCGGCTACCTGCATCGTGGGCTGGAGATCCTCACCGAACAGCTGCCCGAGCTGGACCGCCCGGCCGACGACCTGTCCGCGATGGAGTTCGCGGCGGCGGGCGCGCTGCTGTGCGGACTGGCCGCCGAGGCCGGGCTGGGCGGGCGGCGCATCCACCGCCCGGGGCACGGTTCCCGGCCGGCGGCCGAGGTGGACGTGGCGACGCTCGGTACGCAGTTGCAGGCACTGGCGACGGCGCTCGCCGGCAGCTTCGACGCCCGCAACGGCACCGGGCACCAGTCCGGCCGGATCGCCTCCTGGCTGGCCGAGCGGCCGCTCGCCGCGCCGGTGTCGCTGGCTGCCGAGAGCGAGTTCGACGAGGAGCCGGACGCCGATGATCCGGCCGAACCCCTGCCGCCCGGGCCGGAGGAACCGGCACCGCTGGACGCGGCGCTGCTCGCCGCCGCGCTCGACGCCCGGGGCGAGCCGTACGCGGTGGAGCCGGACGGCACGCTCGCCGGGCGGTGGGGCGAGGCCACGATCCAGTTCCGTCTGCTCGGCCGGGACGGCGACGTGCTGCACGCCCGGGTGGTGGCGCAGCGGCGGCTGCCGGCCGGGCGGCGCGCCGAGGCGTACGCGTTCTGCAACGCCTGGAACCACGACCGGCTGCTGCCCGCCGCGTACGTGCACGAGCCCGGCGACGGGACGCTGGTACTGGCCGCGGGCGTCTCCACCGACCTGTCCTGCGGGGTGGCCCCGGCACAGCTCGCCGTGCTGGTGGCCGCCGCGATCCGCACCGGCACCGCGTACGCCGAAGCGGTCGCCGCGCTGCCCTGAGCCCCACCGAGGTGGCAGTACCCGGACGCGGCGCGGCCCCCGACCACCGGGCGGTGGTGGCTCCCGGAGGAACCGTGCCGCCGACGCGGCGCGGCCCCAGACCACCGGGCGGTGGTGGTCGGGGGCCGCGATCTGGGTGCGGCGGTCAGCGGGCGGAGAACGCCAGCGTGTACTCGCCGGAGCCGGACAACCCGACGACGCGGTACCGGTAGGCGCCGGCCGACGTCTCGGCGGTCAGCCGGGCCGTGCCGTCGGCGGTGGCCGCGCGGGCCACGGTGCGGAACGCGCCGCCGGTGAAGCGTTGCAGCTCCAGCACCATGCGGGCGCCGCCCGGCGCGGACAGGCACGCCTCCTGCGTGCCGTCGGGCACCCGGTAGAAGCGCCCGTCCGGCTGGATCTGGGTTCGTCCGGCGGCGATCCGGCCGGTCCGGCTCACCTGCCCGGAGCACTCGGTGTCGCCCGTCGGCGGGGTGGGCTCGGCGGTCGCCGGCGGCGTGGTCTCGCCGCCGCCCGCCGGCGGCTGCGTGGGCGCGGGCTGGTCGCCGGCGGTGACGAGCGTCAGGTCGTTGCGCTGGAGGATCTCGTTGACCGGCTGGAAGAACGTGATGCCGCCCCGGGTGCAGTCGCCGGATCCGCCGGACGTGACGCCCTGCGCCTGGTCACCGGAGAGCCACGCGCCGCCGGAGTCACCCGGCTCGGCGCAGACGTTCGTCCGGGTCAGCCCGGTGACGGTCCCCTCCGGGTAGTTGACTGTGGCGTTCTTCGCCTGGATCAGGCCGCAGCGGGTGCCGGTGGTGGAGCCGGACCGGCAGATCGACGCGCCCACCGGAGCCTCGGTGGAGCCGTTCACCGCCACCGTGCCGCCGTCGGCGAAGTCGGTCACCACGCCCTGCGGCGTCCAGTCGGCGTTCACCCGCACGAACGCCCAGTCGTCACCGGGGAACGAGGACGCGGCGAACGTGCCCTGGGCGACCCGGTTGGATCCGGTGGTGCGGTCCCCCGGCCGGCCGCAGTGCCCGGCGGTGACGAACCCGCCGACCACGGAGAAACCGACCGAGCAGCGGCCCGCGTTGTTGATCAGGTAGGCGTCGCCGCCCCGCACGTCGAACAGCGGACGCGGGGCCTCGTCGGCGGTCCGCACCCGGACCATCCCGGCCTTCGACCCGGCGGCGGCGGCGAGCCGGCGGCCGTCGGCCTCCGCGCCCGGCCGGGCGATCACGACCACGGCGTTGTCTGCCACGTCGACGTACCAGCCGGCCACGTCCGGGCTGGCGTCGGCGCCCGCCGCGTCCAGCCGGCTCTTGACCGCGTCCAGCTCGGCGACGCCCCGCGCGACCCGCTTCGGGACCGCGCCGGCCGCCCGTACCCGCGCCTCGCCGGCCGGGTCGGCCACCGCCACGGTGAGCGTGGCGCCGTCCGCGCTGAGCCAGCTGCCCCCGTAGCCGGCGCCGAGTTCGCCGCGCAGCCGGGTGACGGTGCCGGCCGCCCACCGCTCGGTCCGCAGCCGCTTCGCCGCCTGGTCGCGGGTCAGCGCGAGGTCGCGGCCCATCGCGTCGAGGACCTCCGGCGCGACGCCGTCGGCCGCCGGCGCGGCCCGCCGGGGTTCCTCACCGGCGAACGACGGTACGGTCACCGCCGCCGTCAACCCGGCCGCCGCCACCAGTACGCCGATGACTGTCATCCGTCTGCGGTCCATCCGCCACGCTCCTCCCGACCGGCGCAGGGGCACGCCGGCCGTCGGGAGGTACGGAGACGGACGCCGATCGGATGAGTACCGGCGGCATGTTTCGACGCGCCGTGCCGGGGCGTACCCGGAAAGCGACGACGCCGGCCCACCGCGGACGGTGGACCGGCGCGCGGCGCGGTCGGGTCAGACCTCGACGACGGTCGGGACGATCATGGGCCGACGGCGGTACGCGTCGTTGACCCAGCGGCCCACCGTGCGGCGGACGATCTGCTGGAGCTGGTGCGGGTCGGTGATGCCGTCCGCGGCGGCCCGGTTCAGCGCCTCGGTGACCAGCGGGACCACCGGGTTGAACGCCTCCGGGTCCTCGGAGAAGCCCTTCGCCGAAACGGTCGGCCCGGCGACCACCTTGCCGGTGACCGAGTCCACCACCACCGTCGCGGCGATGAACCCGCCGTCGCCGAGGATGCGGCGCTCGGTGAGCAGCGACTCGCTGACGTCACCGACGGCGAGACCGTCGACGTAGACGTACCGGCTCTTGACCCGCCCGACCAGGCTGGCACGGCCCTCGACCAGGTCGACCACGTCGCCGTCCTCGCAGAGCACGACCCGGTCCGGCGCGACGCCGGACTCGATGCCGAGCCGGGCGTGCGCCCGCAGGTGCCGCCACTCGCCGTGCACCGGCATCAGGTTGCTCGGGCGGACCACGTTGAGCAGATAGAGCAGCTCACCGGCCGGGGCGTGGCCGGAGACGTGCACCTTCGCGACGTCCTTGTGCACCACCACGGCACCGGCCCGGGCCAGCCGGTTGATCACGCGGTAGACCGAGGTCTCGTTGCCCGGCACCAGCGAGGACGCCAGCACCACGGTGTCGCCCGGCGCGATGGTGATGTGCCGGTGGTCGCCGCTGGCCATCCGGCCCAGCGCGCTCATCGGCTCGCCCTGCGAACCGGTGGACATCAGCACGATCTGCTCGGGCGGCAGGTTCGTGGCCTCCTCGATCCCGACCACCAGCCCGGCCGGGATGTTGAGCAGGCCCAGGTCGCGGGCGATGCCCATGTTGCGGACCATCGACCGGCCGATCAGCGCCACCTTGCGGCCGTGCTCGACGGCCGAGTCGAAGACCTGCTGCACCCGGTGCACGTGTGAGGCGAACGAGGCGACGATGATCCGCCCCTTGGCCTTCGCGAAGATCGAGTCGAGGACCGGGCCGATCTCCTTCTCCGGCGTGACGAACCCGGGGATCTCCGCGTTCGTCGAGTCGGACAGCAGCAGGTCGACGCCCTCGGCGCCGAGCCGGGCGAACCCGGCCAGGTCGGTGATCCGCCCGTCGAGCGGAAGCTGGTCCATCTTGAAGTCGCCGGTGTGCAGCACCAGGCCGGCCGGCGTACGGATGGCCACCGCGAGCGCGTCCGGGATCGAGTGGTTCACCGCGAAGAACTCGCACTCGAACGGGCCCAGCCGTTCCCGGCCGCCCTCCCGCACGGTCAGCGTGTACGGCTGGATCCGCCGCTCGGCCAGCTTCGCCTCGACGAGCGCGAGCGTGAACTGCGAGCCGACGAGCGGGATGTCCGGCTTGTGCGCGAGCAGGTACGGCACCGCGCCGATGTGGTCCTCGTGGCCGTGCGTGAGCACGATCGCCTGCACGTCGGCCAGCCGATCCAGGATCGGGCCGAAGTCGGGCAGGATCAGGTCCACGCCCGGCTGCTCGACGTCGGGGAACAGCACCCCGCAGTCGACGATCAGCAGCTTGCCGTCGTACTCGAAGACGGTCATGTTCCGGCCGATGGCGCCGAGTCCGCCGAGCGGGATGATCCGCAGGCCGCCCTCGGGCAGCGGCGGGGGCAGTTCACCCTCGATGTGCGCCTCGGTCACGCGTCACCTCATTCTGCGACGCCGTCGCGCGGCGTCCGTCGTGTCGTTGATTCATTCGGGCAGGGGCAGGCCCGCCGCGGCGCAGTCGGCGCGCAGCTGGGCCAGTTCGTCACCGGTGGCGTCGACGAGCGGCGGCCGCACCGGACCGGCCGGGCGACCCTGCGTCCCCAGGCCGGCCTTGACCAGGATCGTGCCCTGGGTGCGGAAGATGCCGGTGTAGAGCGGCAGCAACCGCCGGTGCAGGGCGAGCGCCCGGGCGTTGTCGCCCGCCTCGAACGCCTCGATCATCTGCTTGGTCAGCGCGCCGGTGAAGTGGGTGGAGGTGCCGACCACGCCGACCGCGCCGATCGACAGCATCGGCAGGGTGAGCGCGTCCTCGCCGCTGTAGTAGGCCAGGTCGGTGCGGGCGAGCACCTCCGCGGTGGCGAGCAGATCGCTCTTGGCGTCCTTCACCGCGACGATCCGGCCGTGCTCGGCGAGCTTGACCAGCGTCTCGGTGGCGATCGCGACCCCGGACCGGTGCGGGATGTCGTAGAGCATGACCGGCAGGCCGGTCGAGTCGGCGACCGTGGTGAAGTGACGCAGCAGACCGGCCTGCGGCGGCTTGTTGTAGTACGGCGTGACCACCAGCAGGCCGTGTGCACCGGCCTTCTCGGCCTGCGTGGCCAGCTCGACGGTGTGCCGGGTGTCGTTGGTGCCCACCCCGGCGACGATGCGGGCCCGGTCGCCGACCGCCTCGACCACGGTGCGGATCAGCGACTCCTTCTCCGCCTCCGTGGTGGTCGGGGACTCACCGGTGGTGCCGTTGAGGACCAACGCGTCGTTGCCCTGCTCGTCGACGAGGTATTCGGCCAGCCGGGCGGCGCCGTCGAGATCCAGGCCGCCGTCCGGCGTGAACGGGGTCACCATGGCCGTCATCACTCGCCCGAACGGGCGCGACGCGCCCCGGCTCGGGGCGGCGGAGTGGTCGTGCGTCATGCTCACAACCTAGCGGACGGCCGCCGGTGGCCCGGCGGCGAAGGGCGACGAGTCACTCGGCGTGCGGCGACGCTGCCACCTCGGTGCCGTCAGGCAGGGTGGAGATCTCGAAGTCGGCGAAGACGTTCGGCGCGACGCCCTTGAGCTGGCGCAGGCACTCCACCGCCAGCTCGCGGATCTCCACGTCGGCGTGCTCGGTGGCGCGCATCTTCACGAAGTGGCGCCAGGCCCGGTAGTTGCCGGTCACCACGATCCGCGTCTCGGTGGCGTTCGGCAGCACCGCCCGGGCCGCCTGGCGGGCCTGCTTGCGGCGCAGCGTCGGGTTGGGCTCGTCGGTGAAGCGGCTCTCCAGCCCCTCCAGCAACTCGGTGTACGCCCGCACCGCCGCGTCGGTGGCCTCGACGAACTTCTTGTGCAGCTCCGGGTCGTCGGCGATCACCGACGGCTCGACCATCGCGGCGTCCCGCTCGGGCACGTAGCGCTGGGAGAGCTGCGAGTAGGAGAAGTGCCGGTGCCGGATCAGCTCGTGGGTGAACGAGCGGGAGACGCCGCTGAAGTAGAAGCTCACCGAGCCGTGCTCCAGCACGCTCAGGTGGCCGACCTCCAGGATGTGCGCCAGGTAGCCGGCGTTGGTGGCGGTGGCCGGATTCGGCTTCTTCCAGCTCTGGTAGCAGGCCCGGCCGGCGAACTCGGCGAGCGCCTGCCCACCGTCCGCGTCGGTGGACCAGGGCACCTCTTCGGGTGCCTGGAACTGGGTCCACGCGATCAACTTGACCTGGGGCTGAACCATCTCCGGCATTCCTGCGACTGTAGTGGCCCCGCCCCCCACCGTGGAAATCGGCCACGCGGCCGCACCGCCGGCTCGGCGATCGGCCCCGAAGAAGATCTTGGTAGGAAAGCGCCCCTCCGGGGGCCGTTTCGTACCAAGATCTCGCCAGGGCTGGGCTCCGGGCTAGACGTAGAGCGAGGTGAAGGGGGCCCACGGCAGGTTGCGGACCACCGAGAAGACCCCCCAGGCGGCCAGGAACACGCCGATGACCTTGGGGCTGAACTGGGCCTCGGGCAGCTTCCAGCCGAACGCCCGGTTGCCGGCCCAGGCCACGAAGAGCCAGGTCAGGAACGGCAGCGCGAAGACGAACAGGAAATGGTGCCGGGCTGCGGCGGGCAGGTCGCCGTGCAGCACGTACCAGAGCGCGCGGGTGCCGCCGCAGCCCGGGCAGTCCAGCCCCGTGGTCAGCTTGAGCAGGCAGGTCGGCGCGGCGTCCGGGTCGCTCCGGGTCGGGTCACTGACCAGCGCGTACGCGATGCCGAGGCCGACGCAGCCGAGCGCTGCGAGCGGCACCGCCCAGCGCGGGGCGCGGGCGTGCAGGCGCATCACCAGCCGGGTGAGCCGGTCGCTCTCGACCGGCTGGTACGCCGCCGGGTAACCCGGCCACGGCGCTCCGGGTGCTCCGGGTGCTCCGGGTGCTCCGGGTGCTCCGGGTGCTCCGGGTGCTCCGGGTGCTCCGGGTGCTCCGGGTGCTCCGGGTGGAGCGTGCGGACCGGCGTGCGCGTGCGTCTCGGCGTGCGAAGGCTGCCCGGCGTACGCGTAAGCGTGCGCCTCGCCCTGCGGCCCGGACTCCGGCTGCGCGGGCCCGTGCGGGTGCGGCTCGGTGTGCGGGTCGGGCGCGGTGGCAGGCCGGTCAACGCTCGTCACGCGCTCACCGTACACCGGCCACGCCCACCAACGCGGCGGCCAGCGGCCCCGCGAGGTCGCCCGCGGCGGGCGGGGCGACCGCGTCCAGGCCGAGCCAGCCGGCGAGCCGGTACAGCTCGGCGGCGAGCGCCACCGCGGTCTCCCCCGGGTCGGCGCCCGGCTCGACCCAGGCGGCGGGCACCAGCAGCGCCCCGGCCTTCCGGTCGGCCTTCAGGTCGACCCGGGCGGTGAAGCGCTCGCCCTGGCGGAACGGCAGCACGTAGTAGCCGTAGACCCGCTGGGGCGCCGGCACGTAGATCTCGATCCGGTAGGTGAGGCCGAACAGCCGCTCGGTGCGCGCCCGCTCCCAGACCAGCGGGTCGAACGGGCTGACCAGCGTGTTGCCGCGGACCCAGCGGGGCAGCCGCGCGTCGGCGTGCAGGTAGGCGGGGTGCCGCCAGCCCTGCACGGTGACCGGGGTCAGCTCGCCGGCCTCGACCAGTTCGGCCACCGCCCGCCGCGCCCCGGCGACCGGCAGCCGGAAGTAGTCGCGCAGCTCCGGCTCGGCGGCGACACCGAGGGCGCGGGCTGCGATCGACACCAGCGACCGGTGCGCCTCGGCGTCGGTCGGGGTGGGCGCATCCAGCACGGCGGCCGGGAGCACCCGCTCGGGCAGGTCGTAGCGGCGGGCGAACGAGTTGGTGCGGTCGGCGGCGGTGACCTCGCCGGCCCAGAACAGGAACTCCAGCGCCCGCTTCACGGCCGACCAGTTCCAGCCCCAGTTTCCGGTCTCCCGTGGGGCGTCGTGCTCGATCTCGGCCGCCGTCAGCGGCCCCCGGGCGGCCACCTCGTCACGGACCCAGGCGACCAGCTCGGGCTGCTCCTCGGCGATCCGGCGCATCCCGCCCCACGCCTCGTCGCGGGCCTTGGCCATCCGCCAGCGCAACGCCGGATGCAGCCCCACCGGCACCAGCGACGCCTCGTGCGCCCAGTATTCGAACAGCTCACGCGGGCGGCGGTAGGCGGCGGTGTCCAGCAGCGCGGTCGGGTAGGGCCCGAGCCGGCTGTAGAGCGGCAGGTAGTGCGCCCGCTGGAGCACGTTCACCGAGTCCATCTGGATCAGCCCGACCCGGTCGAGCACCCGGCGCAGATGGCGGCGGGTGGGCACGCCTGAAGGCGCCGGGTCGGCGAAGCCCTGGGCGGCCAGGGCGATCCGGCGGGCCTGGGCGGGGGAGAGCGATTCCGGTACGGCCATCGCCGGCGACCCTAATCCAGCGGTACGACACCGGGAGCGGCGGCTGGACCGATCGCCCGCCGGGGCATAGAACGGACAGGTGCTCACCATTCGCCGGGAGGAACCGGACGACGCCGAGGCGATCGCCCGGGTGCACGTCCACGGCTGGCAGGCCGGGTACGCCGGGATCATGCCCGAGGAGGTGCTGACCCGGCTGAACCCGCGCGCCTGGGCGCAGCGCCGCCGCGACCTCGGCACCGCCGACCCGGAACACCCGTTCACCACGCTCGTCGCCGAGGACGGCGGCACGATCGTCGGGTTCACCACGTTCGGGCCGTACCGGAACAACCAGGACCGGGGCGACCTCGACCCGGCGCACGGCGAGCTGCTGGCGATCTACCTGGAGCCGGCGCACTGGGGCTCGGGCGCCGCGCGGACGCTGCTCGCGGCGGCTCGCGACGGGCTGGCCGAGCGGGGCTGGACCGGGTACCGGCTCTGGGTGCTCGCCGACAACACCCGGGCTCGCCGCTTCTACGAACGGGCCGGGCACCTACCGGACGGTGAGGAGTCCACCTATCCGGTGCCGCTCTCCGGCGGGCGCACCCCGATCCTGCTCCGCGAGCTGCGGTACACCACCGGAGGCTGACCCGGCCGGGACGCCGTCGCCGGGACGCCCACCGCCGGCCGGCATGAGCCGGCGCCGGACCGGCAGCCCGAGCAGCAGCGCCAGGCTGATCCACACGTACGTGTTGCTGCCGAGGAACCCGTCCACGCCGGTGAAGTCCTTCTCCCAGGACCAGACGATCCGGCTGCACAGCAGCGCGTACCCGATCAAGGCGGCGGCCAGCAGCAGACGGCGCCGGCGGCTGCGCGCGGGCGCCGCCATGCCGTTGTCCACGAGCAGGATCAGCCCGGGCAGCAGCCAGACCAGGTGGTGCACCCAGGTCACCGGGCTGACCAGGCACATCACGGCGCCGGTGAGGGCCAGGCCGGTGGCCTCGTCGCCGGCGGCCACCGCCGCCCGCGACCGCCACGCCCACACCACGAGCGTCAGGAGTACGAGCGCCAGCCAGGCGATCGTGCTCGGGTGCTGCGGGTCCAGCCGGGCCACCACCCCGCGCAGCGACTGGTTGGAGACGAACGCCAGCTCGCCGACCCGGTCGGTGTTCCACAGCGCCTCGGTCCAGAACTCCCGGGAGGCGTCGGGGAAGAGACCGGCGGCCACGAGTGTGGCGACGGCAGCCGTGCCGACTGTGGTCAGCGCGGCCCGCCAGCGGCCGGTGACCAGCAGGTAGACGATGAAGATGCCGGGCGTCAGCTTGATCGCGGTGGCCAGGCCGATGCCCACGCCCGCCCAGCGGCTGCGCGCCGGCAGCAGCCACAGCAGGTCCACCGCCACCAGGAAGAGCAGCAGCATGTTGACCTGGCCGAAGTTGACCGTCTCGCGCATCGGCTCGTACGCGGCGACCAGGCAGAGCGCGACAGCGAGCGCGAACCAGCGCGTCCAGCCGGACCGGCGGGCCACCGGGTCGAGCAGCCGCCAGATCACCACGGCGCTCGCCAGCACCGTCGCGGTCACGCTCACCACGATCGCCGCGCTCCACGGCAGGTAGGCCATCGGCAGCATCACCAGGGCGGCGAACGGCGGGTAGGTGAAGCCGTACTGCGTGCCGGGGCGCAGGAAGTCGTAGATCTCCCCGCCGTCACGCGCCCAGTACGTCAGCGCGCCGTAGTAGACCTGCAGGTCGAAGAAGCCGTGCCGCACCGCCGCCACGGAGAGGAACACGGTGACCGCCGCGGCGAGCGCCACCACGGCGACGACCTGCGTGATCGTCCGCCCGGCACCCTGCGCCACCGTCACCCTCCTCGCCCTGCGTAGGCTCACGTGTCATGGCTGCAGGCTACGTCCGGCCCGCGCGTCCCGAGGACGCCGGCGAGATCGCACGCATCCAGCTCGCGACCTGGCGGGTCGCGTACCGCCGGATCCTGCCCCGGCACGTGCTCGACAACCTCGACGAGGCGTACCTCGCGCGGCGGTGGAGTGCGGCGGTGCAGGAGCCGCCCTCGGGCGCGCACCGGGTGCTGGTCGCCGTCGAACAGGCGGCGCAATCCTATCTGGTGGGGTTCGTCGCCTCCGGTCCGGCCGACGCCGACGCGCTCGCCCCGGACGAGCCGGCCGAGGCGCTCGGCTCGGGCGTCGCGGCGGTGACGGACCTGCTTGTCGAGCCCCGGTGGGGGCGGCGCGGGCACGGCAGCCGGCTGCTCGCCGCGGCTGTCGACCACTGGCGGTCCGACGGGCTGACCCGGGCGGTGGCGTGGACGTTCGACGCCGACGCGGCGACCCGCAAGTTCCTCGGCTCGACCGGCTGGGAGCCGGACGGCGCGGCCCGGGCGCTGGACGTGGACGACATGCTCGTCCCCCAGCTCCGCTTCCACGTGGCGGTCCCGGAGGAAAATCTTCCGCCGCAGCGATGAGTTCCGCTCGTCTCGCCGGTCCACCCTCGCGTGGGTGGGCCGGCGGTCCCGGCACGGGGCAGGACCGCCACCCCACCCGCCGCACCCCCGTCCTCACCCGGTCGATCATGAAGTTGGCGGCAGTCGGGGAGATCGAGAAGGCCGCCAACCTCATGATCGACCGGGGGCAAGCCCGGGGTGAGGGTCAGGCGGGAAGGAGTTCGGCTACCAGTTCGTCGTCCTCCATCACGCCAGTGGGGTGGAAGCCCAGGGACATGTAGAGGGCGGCGGCGGGCTTGTTGTCGGGGTGGTAGCTGAGGCGGATCGGCCGGCCCGCCTCGGCGAGCCAGTCCGCGAGCGTCCGCACCGTCGCGCGTCCCAGGCCCCGGCCCTGCTCGGCGGCGTCGATCACCATGCCGCCGATCCAGCGCGACCCGTCGTCGTCCACGCCCCACATGACGTGGCCGACGACAGTCTCGTCGGCGTAGACGGCCAGCGAGTTCCAGACGTCCGAGCGTTCCGTGAGGAGCAGGTAGCGGGCGGCGAGCGCGGCCACGAAGGCGCGCTGGTCGTCGTGCGGCGCGACGTCCGCCACGGCCCGCCAGTTGTCGTCGTCCACCGGGCGCAGCGTCACCCGGCGGCCGGTGCGGTCGGAGTGTCCGGAATCGATCATGGAAAGTAGCCTAGGTCGACGCCCTCGACCAGGCAAAACGGTTTCCCCCAGCGGGCCGGGGGAAACCGTTTTGCCGGTCAGTCGAGCAGGGCGTCCAGGCCGACCGTCAGACCGGGCCGGCGACCCACCTCGCGGACCGCGAGCAGCACGCCGGGCATGAACGACACCCGGTCGTACGAGTCGTGCCGGATGGTGAGCGTCTCACCCAGGGTGCCGAACAGCACCTCCTGGTGGGCGACCAGGCCGGTGGCGCGTACCGCGTGCACGCGTACCCCGTCGATGTCGGCGCCGCGGGCGCCGGCCACCTCGTCGCGGGTGGCGTCCGGCGCGGGCCCCAGACCGGCCTCGGCGCGGGCCGCGGCGATCAGCCGGGCCGTGTGGGTGGCGGTGCCGCTCGGCGCGTCCAGCTTGCGCGGGTGGTGCTGCTCGACGATCTCGACCGACTCGAAGTAGCGGGCGGCGCGCGCCGCGAACTGCATCATCAGCACCGCGCCGATGCCGAAGTTGGGGGCGATCACCACGCCCACGCCGGGCCGGTCGGCGAGCCAGCCGCGCACCTCGGCGAGCCGCTGCTCGGTGAAGCCGGTGGTGCCGACCACCGCGTGCACGCCGTTCTCGACGCACCAGCGCAGGTTGTCCATGACCGCGTCGGGGGTGGTGAAGTCGACGACCACCCCGGCGCCCGCCCGGGCCACCGCGTCCAGGTCGTCGCCCTGGTCGACTGCAGCGACCAGATCCAGGTCGGCGGCGGAGTCGACCGCCTTGCAGACCTCCATGCCCATCCGGCCCCGGGCACCAAGCACACCGACCCGGGCCGCCGTCTTCTGCTGCTCAGTCACGGCCCACAACCTATCCCAGCGCCCGGCACGGGGTCCGGCGGACCGGCGGACCGCTCAGCTCGTGACCGCGAAGCTCCCGGAGTCGAACGGGCCGACCACCGCCAGGGACATCGGCCGGCCGAGCAGGTCGGCGGCGAGCGCGTTCACGTCGTCGAGCGTCACCGCGTCCACCCGGGACAGCAGGTCGTCCACCGGCATCAGGTTGCCGTAGAGCAGCTCGCCCTTGGCGAGCCGGCTCATCCGCGAGCCGGTGTCCTCCAGCCCGAGCACGAACGAGCCCTTGCTCATCCCCTTGCCCCGGGCCAGCTCCGCCTCGGTGATCCCCTCGGCGGCCACCCGCGCCAGGCCCGCACGGGTCAGGTCCAGCACCTCGTCCACCTTGCCCGGCGCGCAGCCGGCGTAGACGGCGAACACGCCGCTGTCGGCGTACTGGCTGGCGTACGAGTAGACCGAGTACGCCAGGCCCCGCTGCTCCCGGATCTCCTGGAACAGCCGGCTGGACATGCCGCCGCCGAGCACGTTGTTCAGCACGCCGAGGGCGAACCGCCGGTCGTCGGTGCGGTCGATCCCCGGGCAGCCGAGGATGACGTGCGCCTGCTCGGTCTCCTTCGGCTCGACGAGCGTGGTGGCCGGCTTGGTGCGTACCGCCGGGGTGGCCGACCGGTGCGGCGCGGGCGACGCCGGGTCGGTGTCCAGCGGGGTGCCGCGCAGCGCCTGCCGGACCAGCTTGACCACCGCGGCGTGGTCGAGGTTGCCGGCGGCGGCGATCACGATCTGCGGCGCGGTGTAGCGGCGGCGGTAGAAGCTCTGGATCTGCCGCCGGGTCATCGGCGTGACCGTCTCCTCCGTGCCGGAGATGAGCCGGCCCAGCGGGTGGTCGCCGTAGACGGCGCGGGCGAACAGGTCGTGCACCTCGTCGCCGGGCTCGTCGTCGTGCATGGCGATCTCTTCGAGGATGACGCCGCGTTCGGTCTCCACGTCGGCGGGGGCGAGCACCGAGTCGGCGACCAGGTCGCACATGACGTCGATGGCCAGCGGCAGGTCCTCGTCCAGCACCCGCGCGTAGTAGCAGGTGTATTCCTTCGTGGTGAAGGCGTTCGTCTCGCCGCCCACGGCCTCGATCTGCGCCGAGATCTCCAGCGCGCTGCGCTTGTTGGTGCCCTTGAACAGCAGGTGCTCCAGGAAGTGCGCGGCACCGGCCTGCGTGCCGGTCTCGTCGCGGGAGCCGACCGCCACCCAGATGCCGAACGACACGCTGCGCATCGCCGGGATCGCCTCGGTGAGCACGCGCAGCCCGCTGGGCAGCACGGTACGGCGGACGGTGCCGCCGAGCGGGTCGTCGCTGAGCGTACGGGTGACCGCGCGGGCCGCCGAGCCGATCGGCGCCACCCCCCGTCCCGTCGAGGCGCCTGACGAACTCACGAGAACCTGCTCTCCGGATGACGAGGAACGGCGGGACGTACGACGGCTCCAGCTCGCGCGGGCGACCTGGAGCCGTGGGCCGGCCCGGGTGACGCGGACGTCACCCGGGCCGGTCGGTGGATCAGCTGTGCCGGGTCCGGCGACGCGGACGGGACTCGCCGCCGCCCTCGCCACCCTCGGAGCGGCGCTCGCCACCCTCGGAACGACGCTCCCGGTCACCCCGGTCACCTCGGTCACGCGGGCCGCGGTCGCCGCCACGGTCCCGGCCGGACGGACGGTCGCCACCCTCGGCGGCGGCCGGCGCCTCGGCGCCCTCCGGGCGGACCTTGTCCAGGTAGATCTTGCCGCGGGCGTCGATGTCCGCGATCTCCACCTCGACCTTGTCGCCGACGTTGAGGTAGTCCTCGACCTTCTCGACCCGCTTGCCGTCGCCCACCTTGGAGATGTGCAGCAGGCCGTCGCGGCCCGGCAGCAGCGAGATGAAGGCGCCGAACGCGGCGGTCTTCACCACGGTGCCGAGGAACCGCTCGCCGGCCTTGGGCAGCGTCGGGTTGGCGATCCCGTTGATCCGGTCGACTGCGGCCTGGGCGGACGGGCCGTTCGTGGCGCCGACGTAGATCGTGCCGTCGTCCTCGATGGAGATCTCGGCGCCGGTCTCGTCCTGGATCGCGTTGATGGTCTGGCCCTTCGGGCCGATCACCATGCCGATCTTGTCGACCGGGATCTTGACGGTGGTCACCCGCGGGGCGTAGTCCGACATCTCGGCCGGCGCCTCGATGGCCCGCTGCATCACGTCGAGGATGGTCTGCCGGGCCTCGTGCGCCTGCTGGAGCGCGGCGGCCAGCACGTCCGACGGGATGCCGTCCAGCTTGGTGTCGAGCTGGAGCGCGGTGACGAAGTCACGGGTGCCGGCGACCTTGAAGTCCATGTCGCCGAACGCGTCCTCGGCACCGAGGATGTCGGTCAGCGTCACGTACTGGGTCTTGCCGTCGACCTCGTCGGAGATGAGGCCCATGGCGATGCCGGCGACCGGCGCCTTCAGCGGCACACCGGCCGAGAGCAGGCCCAGCGTCGAGGCGCAGACCGAACCCATCGAGGTGGAGCCGTTGGAGCCGAGCGCCTCGGAGACCTGCCGGATGGCGTACGGGAACTCCTCGCGCGAGGGCAGCACCGGGATCAGCGCCCGCTCGGCGAGCGCACCGTGGCCGATCTCGCGCCGCTTCGGCGAGCCGACCCGGCCGGTCTCACCGGTCGAGTACGGCGGGAAGTTGTAGTTGTGCATGTAGCGCTTGCGGTTCTCCGGCGACAGCGTGTCCACCATCTGCTCCATGCGCAGCATGTTCAGCGTGGTGACGCCCAGGATCTGGGTCTCGCCGCGCTCGAACAGCGCCGAGCCGTGCACCCGCGGCAGCACGCCGACCTCGGCGGTCAGCGGACGGATGTCACGCGGGCCGCGGCCGTCGATGCGGACCTGCTCGCGCAGCACCCGGTTGCGGACCTCGGACTTGGTCAGCGACCGGAACGCGGCGGAGAGCTCCTTCTCGCGGCCCTCGAACCGGCCGGTCAGCTCGTCGGCGACCTTGGCCTTGATCCGGTCCAGGGCCTCCTCGCGGTCGGCCTTGCCGGCGATCTTCAGCGCCTCGGCGACCTCGGCGCGGGCCACCTCGGCCACCGCGTCGTACGCGTCGTCCTGATAGTCCAGGAAGATCGGGAACTCGGCGACCGGCTTGGCGGCCACCTCGGCCAGCTCGCTCTGCGCCCGGCACAGCTCGCGGATGGCCGGCTTGGCGGCCTCCAGGCCGCTGGCCACGATCTCCTCGGTCGGCGCGGTCGCGCCGCCCGAGATCAGGGTCACGGCGTTCGGGGTGGCCTCGGCCTCGACCATCATGATCGCGACCTCGCCGTCCGCCAGGGTGCGGCCGGCCACGACCATGTCGAAGGTGGCCCGCTCGAGCTCCTCCAGGGTCGGGAAGGCGACCCACTGGCCGTCGACGTGCGCGACCCGGGTCGCGCCGATCGGGCCGGAGAACGGCAGGCCGGACAGCTTGGTCGACATCGAGGCGGCGTTGATCGCCACTACGTCGTACGGGTGCTGCGGGTCGAGTGCCAGCACGGTCTCGACGACCTGGACCTCGTTGCGCAGGCCCTTGACGAACGACGGGCGCAGCGGCCGGTCGATCAGCCGGCAGGTGAGGATGGCGTCCTCGCTGGGCCGGCCCTCGCGGCGGAAGAACGAGCCGGGGATGCGGCCCGCGGCGTACATCCGCTCCTCGACGTCCACGGTCAGCGGGAAGAAGTCGAACGACTCGCGCGGCTGCTTGCCGGCAGTGGTCGCGGAGAGGACGACCGTCTCGCCGAGCTGGGCGACGACGGAGCCGGCGGCCTGGCGGGCCAGACGGCCGGTGGAGAAGGTGATCTCACGGGTGCCGAAGGCCCCGTTGTCGATCACCGCGGTGCGGGATTCGGTGCCGAGGTTGGTCTCGGTCATGTGCTGTGGTGCTCCTTCGCGTCGTCGGCCGACGACACGGGAACTGCTCAGGCGGCCGGTCTTCGATCGAAGCGCCCGGGACGGCCGGCGTCGTGCCGGGATTCCCGGGGGCCACTACCGGAGACCGGTGCTGACCGGCTCCCTCTTCGGGTGTCGCGCGGCCGGGTTCTTCGGTGGTACCGGAACGGGGGAGCAGCCAGGCGGCCACTCCCCCGTCAGGTCATCGGCGCAGGCCGAGCCGCTCGATGAGCGACCGGTAGCGGTTGATGTCCTTCTTCTGGACGTAGTTCAGCAGCCGGCGGCGCCGGCCGACCAGCAGCAGCAGCCCACGGCGGCTGTGGTGGTCGTGCTTGTGCACCTTCAGGTGCTCGGTGAGCTCCGCGATCCGCTTGGTCAGGACCGCGACCTGCACCTCGGGCGAGCCGGTGTCGCCCTCGGCGGTGGCGTACTCCTGGCGGATCTTGGCCTTGGCTTCCTGGTCGAGCGCCATGTTCTCCCTGTTTCGTGGGTCATTCGATGAGGTCCGGAGCGGTCGTGGTGACCGGTGCAACGGACCGGTTCCTCGCACCCGCGGCGTCGTGCAGGCACGCGAGGCCCCCGTCGGTCAGCCGACGTCTCCGTCAGCCTACCAGCCCTCGGGACGGACGGCCGGTCAAGGTGCCCCCGCGCCGGTCAGAGCACCGCCCGGCGGGTGCGTTCCACGTCCTCGGCGATCTGGGCCACCAGCGGTTCGATCGCGTCGTATGTCCGCTGCTCACGCAGGTGCGCCACGAAGTCCAGGGCCAGCCGCTCGCCGTACAGGTCGCCGCTGAAGTCCAGCGCGTACGCCTCCACCCGCCGTTCCCGGCCGGAGAACGTCGGGTTGGTGCCGATCGACACCGCCGCGGCCAGCGGTTCACCGTCGCGGCGCACCAGGCGGGCCGCGTACACGCCGTCGGCGGGCACCGCCGCGTACCTGTGGGTCAGCAGGTTGGCGGTGGGGTAACCCAGCTCACGTCCGCGCTGGTCGCCGCGGACCACCACGCCCTCGACCCGGTGCGGGCGGCCGAGCGCCGCCGCCGCCGCGCCCACGTCGCCCGCGTCGACGCAGGACCTGATGTACGTGGAGGAGAAGACCGTTCCCGCCTCGGCGACCAGCGGCGCCCCCTCGACGGCGAACCCGAAGGTACGGCCCAGCCGCTCCAGCAGCGGCACGTCACCGGCGGCCCGGTGCCCGAACCGGAAGTTGTCGCCGACCACCACCAGCGCGGCGTGCAGGTGCGCCACCAGGACGTCGTGCACGAACGCCTCGGGTGGCAGCCGGGAGAACTCGACGGTGAACGGCACCACGCAGAGCACGTCCGCGCCGAGCGCCTCGATCAGCTCGGCCTTGCGCGCCGGCTCGGTGAGCACGGCCGGGTGCGAGCCGGGGCGCACCACCTCGGCCGGGTGCGGGTCGAACGTCACCACCACCGACTTGACGCCCAGCTCCCGGGCGCGTGCCACGGCGTGCCCGATGGTGGCCTGGTGCCCCCGGTGCACGCCGTCGAAGACGCCGATGGTGACCACCGAGCGTCCCCAGCCGCCGGGCGCCGCCTCGTACCCCCGCCACCGCTGCATGCCGTTCCTCCCCCTGTCCGCCCGCGCGCCGTTCAGGCCGGGGCCAGCACGATCTCCGCGCGGGCCCGACCGTCCCGCTCGCTGACGATAGCGATCAGCCCGCCCGCCGGGTCGAAGACGGCGTACGGCCCGGTGATCCCGGCCGGCGCCAGCGGCCCGCCGTGGGAGAGCACCCGGGTCTCGTCGGCGGTCGCGTCCCGGCGCGGGAAGAACCGCGCGGCGGCGGCGTCCAGCGGCAGGTTCACCACGTCCGGTGCGCGCTCCTCGAGCTGGTCGAGCGTGGCCGCCTCGTCGAGCGTGAAGCCGCCCACAGCGGTCCGGCGCAGCGCGGTGAGGTGGCCGCCGACGCCGAGCGCCGCGCCCGCGTCGCGGGCCAGCGCCCTGATGTACGTCCCGGACGAGCAGGTCACGTCCACGTCCACGTCCACCACGTCCGGGACGTCCCGGCGGATCGCCAGCACGTCCAGCCGCGACACGGTGACCCGGCGGGCGGGCAGCTCGACCGCCTCGCCGTCACGGACCCGCTTGTACGCCCGCTGACCGTCGATCTTGATGGCGCTCACCGCGCTCGGCACCTGGTCGATCTCGCCGGTGAGGGCGGCCAGCGCGGCGCGTACCCCGTCGTCGGTGACCGCACCGGCCGGTGTGGTCGCGACCACCTCGCCCTCGGCGTCGTCGGTGACGGTGACCTGCCCCAGCCGGATCGTCGCGGCGTAGCTCTTGCCGGCGCCGATCACGTACGTGAGCAGCCGGGTCGCCCGGCCCACACCGATCACGAGGACGCCGGTGGCCATCGGGTCGAGCGTGCCGCCGTGACCGACGCGGCGGGTACGGGCCAGCCGCCGGATGCGGGCCACCACGTCGTGCGACGTCATGCCGCCGGGCTTGTCGACCACGATCAGACCGTCTGTGCTCACGACCGCCAAGCCTGCCAGACGCCGGTGATCGGCCCTGCGGGGGATACCGCCCAGCTTCGGCGGGGTGTCAAGATCGTGCGCCCCCGACCCGTCTGCCCGGGAAGTCCGATGACCGATCACCGCTCCGCCTCCGATCCGTACGCCACCGATCGTCCGACGGAGGACGAGCTGGGACGGGTGCCCGAGTGGCTGCGCCGGCCCGCGCCGGAGGTCGAGCCGGGCCGCGGCGACCGCCTGCGGATCGCGCTCGGCGGGCACTCCGGCAAGCTGCTCGGCGGCGTGGTCGTGCTGGTGCTGCTCGCGTTCTTCGGGCTCGTCGGGGGCCTCGGCTACCAGGGTTTCCAGCGCTGGCGGGAACCGGCCGCCGAACACCCCACGGTCAGCCTGCCGGTCGGTGAGCAGGCGTCCTCGTCGGCGTCCCCGCCGCCGGCCGCCGGCCCGTTCGACGGCACCCCGGCGGCCGCCTTCCCGGAGGGCGCGGCGGGGATCGCGCTGCCCCGGGCCAAGCAGACCGGCGCGTTCAGCGAGAAGCAGGTGGCCGACACGCTGGCCAAGGTACGCACGGCGCTGGTGACCGCCCGGCTGGACCGCACGTTCTTCACCGCGAAGAACCCGGAGCGGCTGGTCCGCCAGTTCGCCCCGGACGCGCGGGCCGACCTGCGCGACGACTTCCCCACCGGCGAGGCGGGCACCTACGCGACGCGGCTGGCACCCGGCGCCCAGCTCACCGCCGACCAGCCCCGGGTCAAGGGGCGGATCAGCTACCGCGCGACGAAGGACTCCCAGGGCATCCGGCTGCTGGAGGTGACGACGAACTTCGTCTGGGCGTACGCGTTCCCCACCGCGAGCATCGAGCCGGGCGACGGCGTCGTGGTGGTCCACGACACGGTGGTGTGGAGCGTCGCGCATCCGGACGACGTGGACCGCAGCTCGGCCGGGCTGTGGATCGACAAGGCCGACTCGTACGCCTCCAACATCGATTGCGCGGCGTTCGACAAGGGCTTGCTCAAGCTCGGCAAGCCGTCGTTCGGCGGGCCGGCCGACCCGGACCCGGACGCCGTCTTCGACCCGGACAAGACAGTCGACCTGCCGGACACCTGCTGACCCGCCCCGCCTCACCACGCCGCCCCACGGTAGGAGCCTTTCGATGAGCGACGCCCCGCCCTCGCCACCGCACCGTGCCCGGGTCGACCTGCCGGACTGGATGCGCAATCCGGAGCCGCCCCGCCGTACCCTCGGCCGCCGCCTGTCCGACCTGGTCGACGGCGTACCGGCGCTGGCGGCGGCGCGCCGCCGGATCTGGGCCTGGCAGGGCCGGACCCGGTTCGGCGAGCGGCATCCCACGATGGCCGCGATCGGGGCGTTCGTGTTCGTCCTGGTGACCGCGACGCTGCTGGTCGTCGGCACGCTCTACCTCGCGTGGGCGATCCGGCAGGGGCGGATCTGACCGGCACGGAACGGGACAGCCGGATCGGCGGCCGGGTGCAATGATCATGCGCCCCCTGCCCCTGCACCCCCTCTGGAACGCCGCATGAGTACCGAAGACGGGACCACCCCACCCGAGCCGGATCCCTACGCCGTCGCCTCGCGGGGCGAGGAGATCCGGCTGCCGAGCTGGATGACCGGCGCGGACACGCACGTCCCGCTGACCCGCGCCGAACGCTTCCGCATGGTCTGGTCCCGGCAGCGCGGCAAGCGCCACGTCGCCTTCGTGGTGGTGCTCGCCCTGGTGCTGATCGGCGGCACGGCCGTGATCGGCCGGGTCACCGTCGATCGCGTGCGGTCCGGCACCGCCGCCGCGGCCTCGGCCTCGGCCAGCCCGTCTCCGGTTCCGCTCAGCCGGGTGGGCGAGCCGCGCGACCTCTTCGCCGGAACACTCGGCGCGGACTTCGCGATCGGCGAGGCAGGGATCGTCCTGCCGCAGGCCACGGCGCGACCGCCGTTCACCGCCGGCCAGGTGGCCACGGCGCTCGGCCGGGTCCGGGCCGCGCTGATCCAGGCCCGGCTCGACCTGTCCATGATCCTCGGCGACACGGAGCCGTTCCTGGCGCTGCTGGCGCCTGCCTCGCGCGCGCAGATGCGTACCGACTTCGAGGACTCGTCGTTCCTCAACTACGCCACCCGGATCGGCTCGCAGGACCGCGCCGACGAGATCCGGGTCCGGGGTGAGATGCGCTACCGGGCCGTCACCGGCGACGACGGCCGGCCGCTCCTGCGGATCACCACCGAGTACGTCTGGATGTACGCGTTCGACGTGCCGCGGACGACGCCGGGCCGGGCCGGAATCGCCACCATTCGCGACCGGGTCGTCTGGGAGGTCCCCCACCCCGACGGGCTGCCGGCGGCGAAGCGCGGCCTCTGGCTCGTCTCGGCTCAGGCGAGCACGAGCAACGTCGACTGCGCGCGGCTGGGTGCGGGCTTCTTCGTGGTCGAGCCGTGGATGGGCGGTCCCGGTTCGTTCCAGCCCTGCTGAGCGGCGTCAGCGCACCGCGCCGACCACCGCCCACGCGCCCGAGCGCATCCGCAGCAGCAGGCCGGCCAGCCGCAGCACCACGAACAGCATCAGCCCGGCCCAGATCCCGCCCAGCCCGAGCTCCAGCCCGTACGCCAGCCAGATCGCCGGCAGGAACCCGCCGAACGCGCACACGATGGTGAGGTTCCGCAGGTAGCGCACGTCGCCCGCGCCGATCAGCACCCCGTCGAGCGCGAACACCACGCCGCCGATCGGCTGGAGCGCGACGAACCAGGGCCAGGCGGTCATGGCCTGCTCGCGTACCTGCGGATCGGAGCTGAACCACGACGGCACCACGCCGGCGCCGGCGGCGATCAGCACCGCGAACGCCACGCCGCACAGCCCGCCGAGCAACGCGACGCGGCGGGCCAGGAACCGCGCGGCCGCCGCGTCGCCGCCGCCGAGCGCGGCGCCGACCAGCGACTGCGCGGCGATGGCCAGCGCGTCGAGCACCAGCACGGTGAAGAACCACAGTTGCAGGGCGATCTGGTGCGCGCCGACCGCGGCAGCCCCGAAGCGGGCCGCGACGGCGGTGGCGGACAGGAAGCTGGCCTGGAACGCGACACCACGCACGAGCAGGTCCCGGCTGAGCACGAGCTGCTGACCGATCACCCGGGGCCGGGGGCGCAGCGAGACCCGCTCGCGCACGAGCGCCGCCGCGAACAGGACACCGGAGAGCGTCTGCGCGATCGCGTTCGCCACCGCCGAGCCGACCAGGCCGAGCCCGGCCGGATAGACCAGCAGCGGGCAGAGCACCGCGGAGAGCAGGTTCGGGCCGAGCACGAACAGCAGCGGGCGGCGGGTGTCCTGGATGCCGCGCAGCCAGCCGTTGCCGGCGGCGGCGAGCAGCAGGCCGGGCGCGCCGAGGGCCGCGATCCGCAGCCATCCGGCGGCGGCGTCGGCCACCTCGCCGGGGCCGCCGACGAGGGTACGCGCCAGCGCGCCGCCGCCGATGCCGATGGCGATCGCCACCAGCACTCCGGTGGCCAGCGCGAGCCAGGACGCCTGGACGCCCTCGGCCACCGCGGCGGCCCGGTCCCCCGCTCCGAACCGACGGGCCGAGCGGCCGGTGGTGCCGTACGCGACGACGGTGCCGACCCAGGCGGTGAGCGTCATGACGGTGCCGCCGACGGCGAGCGCGGCCAGCGGCACCCGGCCCAGGTGACCGACCACAGCGGTGTCGACGAGGACGTAGAGCGGCTCGGCGGCCAGCACCACGAGGGCTGGGAGCGCGAGCGCGGCGATCCGCCGCGGTGAGGCGGTGACGGGGGTGGCGGTGGTGCTCATCGCCGCCGATCCTGGCACGCGCCCAGTAAGGTCCGCAAGGCGGCGGACTACTTACTCACGTCGGCCAGGAACCGGGCCGTGTCACGGCGCCCGCGCAGACGGCGCACCGGCAGCCCGGGGGCGTGCTCGGACAGCGCGGCCAGCACCCGGGGCCGGGAGTCGCGGGGGTAACGCCAGACGTCGGGCAGGAAGTCGAGATCGAGCCGCTCCGGGCAGCCCTCGGGCCGGTCGGGGCGGGACGCGGCGCGATGCGCCCACCGGCGGCGGACGATCCGGACGAGGCAGCGCGGCCGGGAGGTGTCGCAGAGCACCAGCAGGTCGGCGCGGGGCAGCCGCAGGTCGAGCGTGCTCGCGTAGTTGCCGTCCATCACCCAGGCCGGGCGGGCGGCGAGCGCTGCTACCTCGGCGCGGAAGTCGGCCTGGGCGGAGGCGGTCCAGCCGGGGCGCCAGTAGTGCCGGTCGAGGTGGATCAGGGGAAGGTCGAGTCGCCGGGCCAGTTCACCGGCGAGCGTGCTCTTGCCGGCGCCGGAGCTGCCGACCACGAGGATGCGTCTCACCGGGCGACGGTAACGGCGCGCGGGGCGGCGATGCGCCCCGCGCGGCGGTGACGTCGGCGTCGGGCCGGGGTGTGGACCGCAGGCCCGGCCGGCGTCACCGCCGGACGGCGTCCGTCACTGACGGGTGTCCATCGAGGTCTGCAGCGCGCGGCGCATCTGCTCGCGCGCCTCGTCGGTGGTGGTCTCGGTCTGCGGCTTGCGCTTGCTGGGCATCTGAGGTCCTTCCAGGGTGCGGACCACCGGGACGTGGCGGCCCTACGGGCGCCCGGCGCTCCGGATCGGCGCGACGGCGAATCGCGCCGCGACCGGAAGTCGTCGGCGGCTGAGCGCCTGGCAGCGGTCCGGGATCACCGGAGCGGCTCGCCTGGCAGCGGGAGCCCGGGGTCGGTCCGACCCTGGAGGGAGGCGGCGCCGGGTGCGGCACCACCGCCCGTGACCAGCGCCGCGAAGCGCCGATCCCGCACCCAAATTAACGTTCACTTTCCGGATACTGCCCACAGTTCCCGAAATGCGGAAAGATCAACGTCATCGTCCCGCTCGGCCGGCCGCTGTCAGCGCGCCAGGAAGTGCCAGCCCAGCCACCACCAGAAACCGAACAGCCCGATCCGGCCGACCGGCACCGGGCCCACCTCGTACCGCATCACGAACGCGCAGACGTCGGCCAGCGACGGGATCCGCGACCCCTCCCGGCGCGCGGCCCACTCGACCACGGCGAACAGCACGATCGAGACTCCGAACCCGCCGATCGCCAGTGCCCGCATCATCGGCGCACCAGTCCCCAGAACGCGGACAGCCACGCGAACCAGGCCGCCGACCGGGCCAGATTGTCCTCCAGCAGCGGATCGGCCAGCCGGGAGAAGGTGGGGAAGTCGTCGCCCGCCGCCATCACGAACGTCGCCCCCTCGAAGACCCCGAAGACGGTCACCGGGACCAGCCACCAGAGCGCGACCGACGGCAGCCGGCGCGGCGCCGGTCGCCGAGGCACCCGGTTGCTCAGCCCGACCCAGATCAACCCGCCGCCGGTGGTGAGGATGTAGAGATTCGCCGCGGTCGAGAAGGACGGCAGCTGGCCGCCGACCAGGGACAGGCAGATCAGCACCGGCACGGATACGACTGGCCGGTCCCAGGCCCGGGGCGCCTCGACGGTGAGCTCACGGGGATGATCCATCACCCGATTGTCCCCAGCGTCACGCACGGCGGAAAGGCTGGCACGCCTCGTAATCCCCGGAAAAGCCGCCGATCAGCTCACATCTCGGTGTGCCGCCACGCCTCGGCACCACGGAGATTAAGGGACAATCCGTCCTTAAGGGGCGGCAGCGAGTTCGGCACGGATCCGGCCGACCACCTCGTCGAGCGATCCCCGCCCGGTGAAGCCGGCCGCGAACCGGTGCCCGCCGCCGCCGAGCGCCACCGCCACCCGGCTCACGTCCACCGCGCCCTTGCTGCGCAGCGACACCGCCCACTCGGCCTCGCCGGCCTGCTTGACCACACAGCTCACGTCCGCCTCGGCGGTGCAGCGCACCGAGTCGATCAGCGCCTCCAGCACGTACGCGGGCTGGTCGTGGCGGACCAGGTCCTCGCGGGTGGCGTACGTCCAGACGAGCCCGTGCCCGGCGGCGGCCGCCGGTTCCAGCGCGGCCCGGCCCAGCACCTCGCCGAAGAGGCGGACGGCGCCGAACGGGCGGGTGTCGAAGATCCGCCGGGAGATGTCGCCGGGCCGGATGCCGGTCGCGATCAGGCGCGCCGCCGTCTCGTGCACCGCAGGGGTGGTCGCCTCGAACCGGAACGAGCCGGTGTCGGTGGTGAGCGCGACGTACAGCCCGGTCGCGATCTCCGCGTCCAGCGTGATGCCGAGCCGGTCCAGCAGCTCCAGCGCGACCACCGAGGTGGCGGCGGCGTGCGGGTCGACCAGGCTGATCCGGCCGAAGCCGCTGTTCGAGGCGTGGTGGTCGAGCACCAGCGAGACGCCCGCCGTGTCCAGCCGGTCGGCCAGCTCGCCCAGCCGGGACTCGCTCGCCGCGTCGAAGCAGATAACCAGGTCCGGAGCCGGGTACGCGTCGTCCTGCGGCACCAGCAGGTCCATGCCGGGCATCCACCGGAACGGCTCGGGCACCTCCGGCGGGCCGGGGAAGGTGGCCTGGAGATCGCGGACACCGAGCCGGCGCAGGCCCAGCCCGAAGCCGAGCATGCTGCCCAGCGCGTCCCCGTCCGGGTTCACGTGGCAGATCAGCAGCACCCGCGCGTCGGCGGGGAGGTCGCGTACCGCCGCGACGGCGGCCGCCCACGCGGTCTCGGTGGGCCCGGCCGCCTCGGTCACCGGCGCTCGCCGGCGCGCGGCTCGTCGTCGTCCTCGTCCTCCGCCGAGGCGTCGTCGGCGTCCTCGTCGTCCTCGACCCGGTACGGCTGGGCGTCGCCCGCGTACGCGGACTTGGCGGCCAGCCGCTGCACCTCGGCGTCGGCGGTACGCGCCGCGGCCAGCAGGTCGTCGATGTGCTTGACCTGGTCCTGCACGTCGTCCAGGACGAAGGTCAGCGTCGGCGAGTGCCGCAGCCCGAGTGCCTTGCCGACGGTGCTGCGCAGCATGCCCTTGGCGCTCTCCAGCGCGGCGGCGGTGCTCGCCTGGGCCGCCGCGTCGCCGAGCACCGTGTAGAAGACGGTGGCGTCGCGCAGGTCGGCGGTGATCCGGGCGTCGGTGATCGTGATCATGCCGAGCCGGGGGTCCTTGATCTGGCTGCGCACCACCGACGCGACGAGTTCCCGGATGCGCTCCGCGTGCCGGCGAACCTTTGCCTGATCCGTCATGTCCCCCACCTCCGGGATCACCTGTACCCATGACGACGCCGGATCATCATGTGACCCGGGCCGCCGGCCGGAGACGGCGGGCGCGTGGGCGCCGCCGGGTCCGACCGCCCAACGCTGAAGAACATTACCCGCGCGCCGCCGGCCGTCGCGCGGCACGGCCGGAGTGCGGCGCGACGCGCCGTCAGTCGTCCGCGCCGTACAGGCGACGGCGCACCGACAGCAGCTCGGTCTCCGGGCGGGCGGCGACCAGCCGCTCACAGGAGTCGAGCACCTCGCGGACGTGGGCCGGCTCGGCGGCCACCACCGCCACCCCGATCTCGGCCCGGCCGTGCAGGTCCAGCGCCCCCACCTCGGCGGCGGAGACCTCGAACTTGCGCAGCGCGGCGACGATCGGCCGGACGTAGGACCGCTTGGCCTTCAGGGACCGGGAGTCACCCGGGAGCAACAGGTCGAACAGTGCGGTTCCGGTATACACGGCGAGCAACGGTACGCCGGGCGGCCCGGCCCGGCACGCGATTAAGGCGCGACGGCCACCAGCACGTCCCGCTCGATCGCCTGGTCGACCCGGTGGGCGAAGTCACCGAAGCCGGGGCCGTCGAGCACCCGCAGCCCGGCGGCGGCCAGCACCGCCTCCGCCTGCGCCCGCGGCGCCACGTGGGTGTTCCAGGACAGCCCGATCGCGCCGCCGGGGCGCAGCAGCTCCCGCCACACCGGCACGGCCGCGGTGAGCAGCTCCAGCGGGCTGCGGGACAACCCCTGGCCGGTACGGCTGCCGTGCGCCACCCCGTACGGCGCGTCGGTGACGATCACGTCCGCGCAGCGGGCGCGCAACGCCTCCCGGGCCCGGGTGGTGTCGGTGTTCAGCACGGTGACCCGCTGGGTGGCCCCGGCCCGGTGCTCGTCCCGCGACGGTGCGACGACGGCCTCGAAGCGGCGGGCGACCAGCTTGCGGTCCCGGCGCACCGACGTCGACTCGGCGGTGTGCTTGAGCCGCTTGCGGCGCAGCCAGGTACGCAGGAACGCCGCGTACGCCTCCACGTCCTGACTGTCACGCTCGATGCCGATGCCGTCGTAGCCGTACATCAGCGCCTGGTTGAGCGTGGTGCCCCGGCCGCAGAGCGGGTCCAGCACCACCACCGGCCCGTCCAGCATCCGCGGCGCGGAGGCGGAGGCGAGCACCGTGACGTTGAGCAGCAGCCGGGTGAACTGCTCGTTGGTCTTGCCGGCGTACTTGGGGATGGTGATCAGGTCGGAGTCGTACCGGGCCAGCGGGCGCAGCGGCACCGGCCGCAGCAGGTCGTCGCCGACGCGCTCGAACAGCGCGTACGCGGCCGACAGGTTCGCCAGGTGGGCCAGGTCCCGCTCGCCGAGCCCGGGCTCGGGGGCGGTGAACGTCAGGTACTCCACCCCGCCGATCCGCGTCACCTCCGCGTCGGCCGGTACGGCGTCCAGCACGCCCGATCCGGCGAACACGGCCAGTTCGGCGCGGGCCAGCCGGGCCGCCGCGTCGGCGTAGACGCGGTTGGCGGAGGGGGCGAGGAGCAGTGCGTACCGGATCACGCCGGAAATTGTCGCAGCCTGGGGAAACGGCGACGGCCGGGGCCCGAAGGCCCCGGCCGCCGGCCGGTCGTACGCGTGGTCGTCAGGCGCGCGGCTTCTCGCGCATCTCGAACGTCTCGATGACGTCGCCGACCTGGACGTTGTTGTAACCGCCCAGCGTCAGACCACACTCGAAGCCCTCGCGGACCTCGGTCGCGTCGTCCTTGAACCGCTTCAAGGAGCTGATCGTGAGGTTGTCCGCCACGACCGCGCCGTCCCGCAGCAGCCGCGCCTTGGCGTTGCGGCGGATGAGGCCGGACCGGACGATACAGCCGGAGATGTTGCCGATCTTGGACGAGCGGAAGACGTCGCGGATCTCCGCGGTGCCCAGCTCGACCTCCTCGTACTCCGGCTTGAGCAGACCCTTGAGCGCGGCGTCGATCTCCTCGATGGCCTGGTAGATGACGGTGTAGTACCGGATCTCCACGCCCTCGCGGTCGGCCATCTCGCGGACCTTGTTCGAGGCCCGCACGTTGAAGCCGATGATCGTGACCGCCTCGGACGAGGCGCTCGCGAGCATGACGTCGCTCTCGGTGATCGCGCCCACGCCCCGGTGGATGATCCGAAGCTGGACCTCCTCCGGGATGTCGAGGTTGAACAGCGCGTCCTCGAGCGCCTCCACGGAACCGGAGACATCGCCCTTGAGCACCAGGTTGAGCGAGGTCTTCTCGCCCTCCTTGAGCTGCTCCATGAGCGTCTCGAGAGTGGCCCGGCCACGGGAGTTGGCGAACGACGCCGCCCGCCGCCGTGCCTGCCGCTGCTCGGCGATCTGCCGCACGGTGCGGTCGTCCTCGGCGGCCAGGAAGGTGTCACCCGCACCCGGCACCGTGGTCAGACCCAGCACCATGACCGGACGGGCCGGACCGGCCTCGTCGACCGGCTTGCCGTTCTCGTCCAGCATGGCCCGGACCCGGCCGTGCGCCCCACCGGCGACGATCGAGTCACCGGCACGCAGGGTGCCCTTCTGCACCAGCACGGTCGCCACCGCGCCACGGCCCTTGTCCAGGTGCGCCTCGATCGCGACACCCTGCGCCGGCCCGTCGATCGGAGCGGTCAGCTCCAGCGACGCGTCGGCGGTCAGCAGCACGGCCTCGAGCAGTTCCTCGATGCCGATACCGGGCTTGGCCGCCACGTTGACGAACATGGTGTCGCCGCCGTACTCCTCGGCGACCAGGCCGTACTCGGTCAGCTGCTGGCGGACCTTGTCCGGGTTCGCCTCGGGCTTGTCGACCTTGTTGACCGCGACCACGATCGGCACGTCCGCCGCCTTGGCGTGGTTGAGCGCCTCGATGGTCTGCGGCATGACGCCGTCGTCGGCCGCGACCACCAGGATCACGATGTCCGTGACCTGGGCACCACGGGCACGCATGGCGGTGAACGCCTCGTGACCCGGGGTGTCGATGAACGTCACCGCGCGGTCCTCGCCCTCGTGCGGGACGTGGACCTGGTAGGCGCCGATGTGCTGGGTGATGCCACCCGCCTCGCCGGCCACCACGTTCGCCTTACGGATCGCGTCGAGCAGCTTGGTCTTACCGTGGTCGACGTGACCCATGACGGTCACTACCGGCGCACGGCTGACCAGGCGGTCCGCCGCGACCTCGGCGTCGAGGTCGATGTTGAACTGCGCGAGCAGCTCGCGGTCCTCGTCCTCCGGGCTGACGATCTGCACGTCGAAGCCGAGGTGCTCACCCAGCAGCTGCAGGGTCTCGTCGGAGCACGACTGGGTCGCCGTCACCATCTCGCCCAGGTTGAACATCTCCTGGACCAGCGAACCCGGGTTGGCGTTGATCTTGTCGGCGAAGTCCGACAGCGAGGCGCCACGGGACAACCGGACGACCTGACCCTGACCGCGGGGCGCGCCCGAGGACATGGTCGGGGCCGACAGGTTGTCGAACTCCTGTCTGCGCTGCTTCTTGGACTTGCGACCGCGGGTCGGCCGGCCGCCGGGACGCCCGAAGGCACCCGCCGCGCCACCGCCACGACCACGGCCGCCGCCGCCGGGACGGCCACCGCCGCCGACGGGACCACCCGGACGGAAACCACCGCCGGGAGCACCGCCGCCACCACCGGGACCGCCACGGTAGCCACCGCCACCGCCGCCACCACCGGGACCGCCACGGTAGCCACCGCCACCGCCGCCACCACCGGGTCCACCGCGGTAGCCACCGCCACCGCCACCGGGACGACCGGCGCCACCGCCGGGTCCGCCACGACCGCCACCGGGGCCGCCGGGACGGCCGGTGGTCGGACGCTGGCTCGGCATCGAGGCCGGGCTCGGCCGCGGCGGCATCGACGCCGGGCTGGGCCGCGGCGGCATGCCGGCCGGGCTGGGACGGGGACCGCCCGCACCGGCGGCCGGGGGCCGCTGCTGCTGGCCGCCCTGGATGCCGAACGGGTTGTTACCGGCGCCGCGCGCCGGCGGACGACCGCCGGGCCGGGCACCGGGGCCCTGACCCTGACCCGGACCGCCGGGACGACCGGCGGCCGGGGAACCCGGACGCGGCGGCATGGCGTTCGGGCCGGGACGCGGACCCGGGCGGGGACCGCCCTCGGCCGGGGGCTCCCGGCGTACGGTCTCGCGCTGCTGCTGGCGGGCGGCCTGGGCGGCCTTGACCGCGGCCTCCTGCTCAGCCTTGAGCGCGGCGGCACGCGCCTCGGCGGCCGCCACTTCGATGTCGTGCGCGCTCGCCGGCTTGGCGACCGGAGTCGCCGGCTGCGGCGGGCCGGGGACCGGGCCCTTGGGCTTCGGTCCAGGGGTCGGCGCGGCCGGACGCCGGGGCGGCATCGGCTTGGCCGAGACCCGGGGGGCACCCGGGGTCGGGGTGGGCGTCGGGGTCGGTGCCGGGCCACTGGGCGCGGCAGCCGGCGGGCCGGCTGGCGCCGACGAACCGGCTACGAACGCGCTACGCAGCCGCCGGGCGACGGGCGCCTCGACGGTGCTGGACGCGGACTTCACGAACTCGCCCATTTCCTTGAGCTTGGCGAGAACGGTCTTGCTTTCGACCCCGAGCTCCTTGGCGAGCTCGTGTACGCGGGCCTTTCCTGCCACTGCACTCCTCACTCCGAGGTCGTGCGGGCAGCACCCGCAGCGACCTCACTCGTGCACTTGAAGCCTGGTCATTTCAGGGACTTCATCGTGTGCTCATGTCGGTCGTCCTACCTTGCTAGCGACCCTCGACCGGTCGGGCTTGACCGGTCGTCGGGGGTTGCGCGTCGACGTGCTCCGCAAGCGCACCGTGGTCGGGGACCCCGGTGAGGCGCAGTGCTCGCCCGAAGGCGCGACGCCGCAACGCCTGCGCGAAGCAGGCCGGATCAGGGTGCATGTTCGCTCCCCGACCCGGCAGTCTGCGGGCCGGATCGGGCCGGAGACTGGTGTGACCAGCCTCGTCACCGATCGCGACGACCCGCAACAACTCGCTGGCCGGCGCTCGCTTCCGGCAGCCCACACAGGTGCGCTCCGGCAGCGCGCGTCGTACCACTGAGAAAGTCTACCCCTAGCTTCCCGAGATCGCGCCGCCCGGCTCCGGTACGTGATCAGCTCCGCCCCGGCTCTGCGGGGCGGCGGTCTCCGCGTCGGACCGGATGTCGATGCGCCAACCGGTCAGGCGGGCCGCGAGGCGGGCGTTCTGCCCCTCCCGGCCGATCGCGAGCGAGAGCTGGAAGTCCGGCACTGTCACCCGGGCGGTACGGGAGGCCAGGTCGACCACCTCGACCCGCAGCGCCTTGGCCGGCGACAACGCGTTTCCGACGAAGGTGGCCGGGTCGTCCGACCAGTCGATGATGTCGATCTTCTCGCCGTGCAGCTCGCTCATCACGGCCCGGACCCGCTGGCCCATCGGGCCGATGCAGGCGCCCTTGGCGTTGACGCCGGAGGTGGTCGAGCGCACGGCGATCTTCGTACGGTGACCTGCCTCACGCGCGATCGCGCCGATCTCCACGGTGCCGTCGGCGATCTCCGGCACCTCCAGCGCGAACAGCTTCTTCACCAGCGCGGGGTGCGACCGGGACAGCGTGATCTGCGGGCCGCGCATTCCCTTGGCGACGTGCACGACCACGCAGCGGATCCGCTCGCCGTGCTCGTACCGCTCGCCGGGGACCTGCTCGGACTGCGGCAGGACGCCCTCCAGCTTGCCCAGGTCGACGCTGACGATGCCCTTCTCCCGGCGGGTCTCGTGCGCCTGCACCACACCGGTGACCAGGTCACCGTCGCGGCCGACGTACTCGCCGAAGTGCACCTCGTCGGTGGCCTCCCGCAGCCGCTGGAGGATCACCTGCTTGGCGGTCATGGCGGCGATCCGCCCGAAGTCGTGCGGGGTGTCGTCCCACTCCCGGGTCACCGAGCCATCGGCGTCCAGTTCCTGCGCGTAGACCGAGGCGGCCCCGCTCTTACGGTCGATCTCCACCCGGGCGTGCGGCTCGGCGCCGTCGGTGTGCCGGTAGGCGGTCAGCAGCGCGGTCTCGATCGCCGCGAGGATCGTGTCGAACGGGATCTCCCGCTCGCGCTCCAGGGCGCGCAGCGCCGCGAGGTCGATGTTCACCTCTCCTCGTCCTCCAGATCTTCGTCGTCGTCGGTGTCGTCACCGAAGTCCTCGTCGGCCAGGTCGTCCAGGCGGTTGAACTCCACCTGAACCCGGCCGGGCCCGAGTTCGGCGTACGGGTGTTCGGCGGGGCCGGCGTCGGTCTCCAGCACCACGCGTTCGTCGTCGGCAGCAGTGATCCGGCCGGTGAGCTGGCGGTCCCCCGCGTCGCCGCGGACGGTGACCTTGACCAGCCGCCCGGCGTTGCGCCGCCAGTGCCGGGGCAGGGTGAGCGGGCGGTCCACGCCGGGCGAGCTGACCTCCAGCTGGTACTCGCCGGCCACGATGTCGCCGCCGGCCTCCTCGGCCGCGTCCAGCGCCGCCGAGACCGCGCGGGAGACGTCCGCCACGGCGTCCAGGTTGATCCCGCCGTCGGCGTCCACGATCACCCGGACCACGTGCCGGCGGCCGGCGCGGGAGACGGAGAGATCCTCCAGGTCGTAACCGGCCGCCGTGACGACCGGTTCGATCACCTCGCGCAGCCGGTTGCGGCGGGCGGCGAGATCGCCGCGGGGTGCGCCGCTCCGGTCCGTGCCGCGGGGGCCGTCGGAGCGGCGGGGCCGCCCGGCGGGCCCCGTCGACCGGGTGGCACGGCCACGCTGCGTCATTGCGCGCACCTCTCCTGCTGTTGCCACGACCCGCGGGCCGTGTTGTCCCTGGCCGGTGCGGGCGATCGGCCCGCCATACCGGCGCGCCACCGGGGCGTCCGCGCCCGGTGGTTGCGCAGAGCGTAACGCTAACGACCGCCGACGGACCCGGCGGCGCACCGAGACCCTGACCCACGAGACGGCGCGAATGGTGTTGACTCTGTCAGGTGGGGATCGGCAGAACACCATCCGACCAGGTCAGAGCGGGGCATTCCCGGCGCTGGCTGCTGCGCGCCGGCGGGCTCGTGGTGCTCGGCGGCGCGACCGCGCCGCTGACCGGCTGTGATCTTTTCGACCGCGACGAGGAACCACCGGAGCCGGACGCGCTGGAGCCGCTGGTGGCCGAGGCGCTCGCGCTGGAGGCCCGCCACCGGGCCGCCGCCACCGCCGACCCGGCGCTGGCCGACCGGCTCACCCCGATCGCCGACGCGCACCGGGCGCACGCCGAGGAGCTACGCCGCGTGATCGGGCGGCCCGCACCCTCCGGCACACCGGCGGCCGCCGGCTCGGCGAGCGCGCCCGACGCCGTGCTCACCGAGCTGCGCCGGGCCGAGCAGGAGGGCCGGACGAACGCGGCCAAGGCCTGCGCGGCAGCGCCGGCCGAGCGGGCCGCGCTGCTCGGGTCGATCGCGGCCGCGCGGGCCACACACGTGGAGGCGCTCAAGTGAACCCGACCAAGAGCCCCAGCCCCGCCCAGGCCCTCGCCGACGCGCTCGCCGCCGAGTACGCGGCGATCTGGGCGTACGGGGTGATCGGCGTGCACCTGACCGAGGCGGCGCGCACCGCGGCCCGTGCCGCCGAGGCGGCCCACCGGTCCCGCCGCGACGCGCTGCTGCTCCAGCTCGCCGAGGGCTCCGGGCAGGTGCCCGCCGACCGGGCCGGATACGCGCTGCCCTACCCGGTGACGGACCGGGCGAGCGCGCTGCGCCTGGCGGTGGAGATCGAGGAGCGGACGGCCGGGCACTGGCGGGCCGCGCTGCCGCACACCACCGGCGCGGACCGGAACACCGCGCTCGCCGCGCTCACCGACTGCGCGCTGCGCGCCACCCGCTGGCGGCGTACGGCTGGAGTGACGCCGGTCACCGTTCCGTTCCCGGGCCGCCCGGCCTGAGCGCGGCGCCGGTCACCCGGCGGAACCCTCCGGTTGCGTTGCGCATACCAGGTATGCATACTCGCGGTCATGTCCATCCGTCACGGCCTGCTCGCCCTGCTCGAACGCGGCCAGATGTACGGCTACCAGCTGCGCGCCGCGTTCGAGGAGTCGACCGGGTCGACGTGGCCGCTGAACATCGGACAGGTCTACACGACGCTGGCCCGGCTGGAACGTGACGGACTGGTCCGCCCGCTGCCGGAGAACGAGAGCGGGCAGCGGCCGTACGAGATCACCGACGCCGGACGGGCGGACCTGGCGCTGTGGTTCGCCACGCCGATCAGCCGCGCCGACCGGCCCCGGGACGAGCTGTCCATCAAACTGGCGCTGGCGCTGACCACCCCCGGCGTCGACGTGCGGTCGGTGGTGCAGACCCAGCGCACCGCCACCATGCGCGCGCTCCAGGAGTTCACCCGGTTGAAGTACACGAGCGACAAGCCGGAGGATCTACCCTGGCGGCTGGTGCTGGACGCGATGATCTTCCAGACCGAGGCCGAGGTGCGGTGGCTCGACCACTGCGAGACGAGCCTGGTCCGGCACCGCCCGGCGCCGATCCGGGCGGTCGACCACCCCGAGGCGGTGGACCGGGCCGGCGACGAAGCCCGCCGGTGACCCGGCACGGGAGGCGCTGATGGACCCGATCGACGGGGTGCTGGAACTGCGGGACGTCCGCCGGACCCACGGCGCCGGTGAGGCCGCCGTGCACGCGCTGCGCGGCGTGAGCCTGACCGTGCGGGCCGGCGAACTCGTGGCCGTGATGGGCCCCTCCGGGTCCGGCAAGTCCACGCTGCTGGCGCTCGCCGGTGGCCTGGACCGGCCCACCGGCGGCGAGGTGGTGGTCGAGGGTGAGGCGCTGGTCGGGCTGTCCGCCCGCGAGCTGGCCCGGCTGCGGCGCCGCCGGATCGGTTACGTCTTCCAGGACCTGAACCTGCTCGGCAGCCTGACCGCCGTGGAGAACGTGGCGCTCCCGCTGGAACTGGACGGCACCGGCGTACGGGCGGCCCGCCAGTCGGCGCTGGCCGCGCTGCGCGAGGTCGACCTGGAGGACCTGGCCGACCGCTTCCCGGACCAGATGTCCGGCGGCCAGCAGCAGCGGGTGGCGATCGCCCGGGCCCTCGTCGGCGAACGCCGCCTGGTCCTCGCCGACGAGCCGACCGGCGCGCTGGACTCGCAGACCGGCGAGGCGGTGCTGCACCTGCTGCGCCGCCGGGTGGACGCCGGCGCGGCCGGGGTGCTCGTCACCCACGAGGCCCGGCACGCCGGCTGGGCGGACCGGGTGGTCTTCCTGCGCGACGGGGTGATGGTCGACTCGACCGCCCCGCTGATCGGCGTCGACCACCTGCTCAGCGGCAGCAGCCGGTGACCGGCGGCCGCCTCGCCGCCGTACGCGGATCGTGGCGGACCGCGTTGCGGATCGCCCGCCGGGAGGCCCGGCGGTCCCGGCGGCGCACGCTGCTGGTGCTGGTGATGATCGCGCTGCCGGTTCTCGGCCTCAGCTTCGCCGCGGTCAGCTACGACATGGGTGATCTGACCCGCGCCGAGCGCATCGAGCGCCAGCTCGGCGGCGCCGACGTCGCCCTGCGCTGGGACAGCCTGACGCCGGTGACGCAGGACGCCTGGGGCGAGTCGGCCTGGCCGGTCGAGGGCGAGTGGGTCGGCCGGACCCGTCCGGCGACCGCCGAGGAGGTGCGCGCGCTGCTGCCCGAGGGCAGCCGGCTGGCTCGCACCCGCTGGTGGATGACGTTCTCGACACGGGTGGACCGGCACGTCGAGTCGATCGAGGCGCGCGCCGTCGACCTGACCGACCCGCTCACCCGGCCGCTGGCCCGGGTACGCGACGGCCGGCCGCCGGTACGCCCCGACGAGATCGCGGTCAGCCCGACGGCGCTGCGCCGGCTGGAGACCCGCATCGGCGACCCGGTACGCACCATCGACGGCACCACATACCGGGTGGTCGGGGTGGTGGAGTATCCGGACAACCTCCGGGACGTCATCACGCTGCCCGGGGTGACTCCGGACGGCACGGCCGGCAGCGACACCTGGTTGGTGGACCTGCCCGGCCCGCTGGAACCGGGGCTCGCCGACCGGCTGAACGCGCAGGGCGTCCAGGTCGTCGTCCGCAGCCCGCTGCCGGGACGGCAGGAGTTCAGCCGCGGCATGTCCGTACCGGACGCCGACGAGGCGGGCGTCGTCGGAGTGGTCGGCGGGCTGGGCCTGCTGGAGGTGGTGCTGCTTGTCGGCCCGGCCTTCGCGGTGAGCGTCCGGCGCCGGCGGCGGGACCTCGCACTCGTCGCGGTGGCCGGTGGCGACGCCTCCCACCTGCGCCGGATCGTGCTCGCCGACGGGGTGGTGCTCGGTGCCGGCGGGGCCGCCCTGGGCATGCTGCTCGGCATCGGGGCGGCGTTCGCGGGCCGGCCGATCGTCGAGCAGTACCTGCTCGGGGAACGCCTCGGGGCGTACCGGATCTTCCCGGCCGCGCTGGTGGCGATCGCCGCGACGGCGGTGCTGGCCGGGGTGCTCGCGGCGATGGCGCCGGCCTGGGCGGCGGCCCGGCAGGACGTGGCGACCGGCCTGGCCGGCCGGCGCGACGCGACCCGGCCACGCCGCCGCTGGCTGCTGGTCGGGGTGGCGCTCACCGTCGCCGGGACCGCGATCGCCGCGTTCGCCGCCGGCCGCACCTCGCAGACCGGAGTGCTGGCCGGTGTCGCGCTGGGCGAGCTGGGGCTGGTGTTCTGCACCCCGTCGCTGGTCGGCGTGCTGGGCCGGGCCGGCCGGCTGCTGCCGCTGACCCCCCGGCTCGCGTTGCGTGACGCCAGCCGCAACCGGTCCTCGGCCGCGCCCGCCATCTCGGCGGTGATGGCGGCGGTGGCCGGAAGCGTCGCGCTCGGCGTCTACGTGGCCAGCGACGAGACGCGGTCGCGAGAGCTCTGGCAACCCGGCCTGCCGCCGGGGAACGTGCTGCTCACCCACTCCGGTGAGACCCCGGCGGACCCGCCGTCGGCCGAGGTCGTCGCCGGCCGGGCCCGCGTGGTCCTGCCCGACGCCACAGTGGTGTCCGTCGCGACCCCCGGATGCGTCGGCGACGTCCGGGACAAGAACGACTGCACCGCGTACGCGCTCGTTCCGCCCGAGCAGCGCTGCCCGTACGACGCCGCCGGCCCGGTCCCCGACGCGGCCCGGCGGGATCCGCGCTGCGTGAGCCCCTTCCAGGACCCGGTCGACGTCTACCTGCCGGCGCTCGTGGACGACGGCGGCGCGCTGGCCGCGCTCACCGGGGCGCCGGCGGACGAACTGGCCGCCGCGCGGCGGACGCTCGCCGCAGGTGGCGTGGTGGTCACCGACGCCCGGCGGGTGGTGGACGGGCAGGTCCGGGTGGAGGTGAACGACAACTCCGGCGGTCCGCCCACCGGGCGTCTCCTGCCCGCGTACGCGCTGCGCGGCGGTCTCACAGTCGACCGGCTGGTGCTCTCTTCCGCCGCCGCGGACGCGCTCGGCCTGACCGCCGTGCCGATGGGCTACCTGCTGGACACCGCCGGCTCCCCCACCGACCGGCAGATGGAGATGCTGGCCGACGAGCTGTTCGACATCGGGCCCATGTCGGCGCAGCTGGCGACCGCCGACCCGCCGTCGGACCAGCGCCCGATGCTGCTCCTGCTCGCGGTGGCCTCCGGTGTGATCACGCTCGGCGCCGCCGCGGTCGCCACCGGCCTCGCCGCGGCCGAGGGCCGCCGGGACCTGTCCACGCTCGCGGCGGTCGGCGCCGATCCCCGGGTACGCCGCCTGCTGTCGCTCTGCCAGGCCGGGGTGATCGCGGTGCTCGGTTCGGCGCTGGGCATCGTCGCCGGGCTCGGCTCCGCCGTGGTCGTCCTGGCCTCGCTCAACCAGCGGTACGCCGAATCATGGCCGGTGCAGCCGCCGTACCCGGTGACGGTGCCCGGCGTGACGCTCGCCGTGCTGGTCGTGGTGCCGCTGGTGGCGATGGGCGGCGCGGCGCTGCTCACCCGGTCCCGCCTGCCGATCGAACGCCGGCTCGACTGAGCCGGCCGCCCATGCATGATCCACACCATTCCGCCGGAGTGGCGGCATCGCGGCGGGGTGGATGCCACCACTTCGGGGAGATGGAGTCGACCTTGGGGCGGACTGACCGTCCGAGGGGGTGACGGGGCGCGGTGTGGGCGGCACACTTGTCGGATGTCAGCCCTGGGAACCCTCACCCGCCGTCTCGGTCACCAGCGTTGGTTCGGCGCCACCATGCGCCTGCTCGTCCCGGCCGACCGGCTGGTCGGCCGGATGACGAAGGGCCGCGTGGTCGCCTTCGGGCTCGTGCCCACGCTGGTGCTCACCTCCACCGGCCGCCGCTCCGGCAAGCCCCGCAGCAACCCCCTGGTGTACGTCCCCGACGGCGACGCCTACGTGGTGATCGGCTCGAACTGGGGGCAGCAGCACCAGCCGTCCTGGACGTTCAACCTGATGGCGAACCCGGCCGCCGAGGTGGACGTCAAGGGACGCCGGATCCCGGTCACCGCCCAGCAGGTCACCGGCGAGGAACGGGAACGGCTGTTCCAGCGGCTGGTGCAGGAGTGGCCCGCGTACCGCACGTACGTCGAGCGGGCCGGTGGCCGCGAGATCCGCGTGTTCCGCCTGGCCCCGAACGCCTGAGCGCCCCGCCGCAGACGCGCACAATCCGACATCCGTGCCACCGGGGCTGCCGGTCCCGATCTGGCTAGGGTTGCCGCAGGCGATCTGTCGGAGGTGGACCGTGGCGCTCGACGTGGACGCCGAGCGGCGTCTGGACGATCCACGGTGGCAGGTGGCCGAGCGGGTCGGTGACGCCGTCCTGCGGCGGTTCCCGGCCGACGTGCTGGCGGTCGCCGTACACGGTCCGCTCGCGCACGGCGAAGACGACGGCGGCGGGGACCGCGAGGTCGGCCTGCTGGTCGTCACCTACCGGCCCGGCGCCGGACCGCCGCCCGCCACCCGGCGGGTGGACGGCGTACTCGTCGACCTCACGGTGGCCGGGGCGGACGACTACCTGCGCCGGGCGACGACGATCACGTCCCGCTGGCCGCTGGCCGCGGACCGGTACGTCACCACCCGCGCCCTGCACGATCCGACCGGCTGGCTGCGGAAGCTGCGCGACGAGCACCTGGCGCGCCTGGCACGCGCCCGGCCGGCGGAGTTCACGAGCGCGGCGCGGCAGGCGTGGTACCGGGGCAGCGCGGCGCACGCCCGCGCGTTGCGGCTGGCCGAGTGGTACGAGACGGACCAGGCGCTGCTCATGCTCGGCGAGGCACGGCTGGCTGCCGCAACCGTGCAGGGGCTGTTCAGCCGCACCTACTTCCGCGACCCGGGGGACGCGGTGCGGCGTACCGGGCTGGCCGGTGCGGACATGACCGAGGTGGGCGCGGCGCTGACCCGCCAGGCCGAGGAACTGGCCGCCCGGGGCCGGCCGGTCGACGGCACCATCGACGACCTGCTGTCCGGCTGACGGCCGGCTGGACGGCCGACCGTCAGCCGATGCCGCCGCCGACGCCGATCAGCGCGCCGATCAGGTAGGTCGCGCCGGCCGCCAGCGCGCCGAGCAGCAACTGCCGCAGACCGCTGCGCCACCAGGCGCGGTTGGTGAACCTGGCCACGACCGCGCCGGCGACGAAGAGGCCGACGCCGCCGACGGCGAGCGCCAGCCAGAGGCTGGTGAAGCCGAGCAGGTACGGCAGCAGCGGCACCAGCGCGCCGATCGAGAAACAGATGAACGACGAGATCGCGGCGGCCCACGGGCTCGGCTGGTCGTCGGGGTCGACGCCCAGCTCCTCCCGTACGTGTACCCGCAGCGCCTCCTCCGGGTTGGCGCGTACCGCCTCGGCGACCTGCGTCGCCAGCTCGCGGGGCAGTCCACGGGCGACCCAGGCGTCTGCGAGTTCCCGGGCCTCGGCCTCCGGGTGGCGTTCCAGCTCGCGCCGCTCCTTGGCCACCTCGGCGGCGACCTGCTCGTTCGCGGACCGGACGCTCGTGTACTCGCCGAGACCCATCGAGATGGCGCCGGCCACCAGGCCGGCCGTGCCGGTGAGCACCACGCTGCGCGGCGACACCCCGCCGCCGCCCACACCGGCGATCAGCGCGATGTTGGTGACCAGTCCGTCCATCGCGCCGAAGACGGCCGGGCGCAGCCAGCCGCCGGAGACGTCCGCGTGGTGCGCCTCGCGCAGTGCCGCAGGGGTGTCGGTCACGGCAGCGTCAGGATCTCGTAGCCGTCGTCGGTGACGACGATGGTGTGCTCGAACTGGGCCGTCCACCGGCGGTCCTTGGTGACCACGGTCCAGCCGTCGTCCCACATGTCGTACTGGTAGGTGCCGAGCGTGATCATCGGCTCGACGGTGAACGTCATGCCGGGCTCCATCACGTCGGTGGGGCGCGGGCTGTCGTAGTGCGGCACGTAGAGGCCACTGTGGAACGCCTCGCCGATGCCGTGTCCGGTGAAGTCGCGGACCACGCCGTAGCCGAAGCGCTTCGCGTACGACTCGATCACCCGGCCGATGACGTTGATCTGCCGGCCCGGCGCGATGGCCTTGATGCCGCGCATCATCGCCGTGTGGGTCCGCTCGACCAGCAGGCGGGCCTCCTCGCTCACCTCGCCCACGCAGAACGTGGCGTCGGTGTCGCCGTGCACGCCGTTCAGGAAGGCGGTGACGTCGACGTTGATGATGTCGCCGTCCTGGAGCACCGTGGTGTCCGGGATGCCGTGGCAGATGACCTCGTTGAGGCTCGTGCAGCACGACTTGGGGAAGCCCCGGTAGCCGAGCGTCGACGGGTAGGCGCCGTGGTCGCAGAGGAACTCGTGCACCACCCTGTCGATCTCGTCGGTGGTCACCCCGGGCTTGCAGTGCTCACCGGCGAGCTGGGTGGCCTGGGCGGCGAGACGCCCCGCCACGCGCATCTTCTCGATGGTCTCCGGCGTCTGCACGTGCGATCCGCGCCACTCCTGGGGACGCTTCTTACCCACGTACTCCGGGCGCGGGATGTGGGCGGGGACCGCTCGCCACGGGGAGAGCGTGCCGGGGGTCAGCGGCGCACGGACGGTCATGGCCCAAGCCTATCGCCGGGGGTGGTGTGCCCCCCGCCACAGGCCCGCCGGGCAGGTTGTTGCCGTGCCGCAAACGCTGTGCCATTGTTGCTCCGTGGATCAAGGGGGCGCGGCGCCCGTGTTCTCCGTGACGGCGCAGGTCGACGGCGACCGACTGCGCGTCCAGGTGACCGGCGAGGTCGACATGGCGACCGCCGACACCATGTTCCAGACCGCGCTCCGCGAGCCCGCCAAGCAGCTCACGCTCGACCTGCGGGCGGTCACCTTCTTCGATTCGGCCGCCATCCACGCCGTGGTCCGGCTCGCCCAGCGGTTCCCGGCCGCGCTCACCGTGCTGCCGTCCCCGCAGGTCCGGCGCGTGCTGGACATCTCCGGCCTCGGCGACCAGGACTGGCTCGCCCGGCCCTGACCGACTCGGGCGCCCTCCGGCTAGGAGGCCTCTCCCATCCCGGGCGACAGGCCCGGCCCCGGTTCCGGCCGCCCGCGATCCGACGCGGGGTGCCGCTCTCCCGTCTCCCCCGCGGTGTCCGGGGCGAGATCACGACGCAGCGACTCGGCGTCGCGCTTGCGCACCCCGCTCGCCCGGATCGTGTTCACCGCGATGATGGTGAGTTCGTTCGCCACGTTGATGCCGCTGACGCGCAGGCCGCTGCGCAATGCCTCCTGAACCAGGCGGAGGGCCGACATCGCGGCCCGCTGGGAACGGGAGGGCCGGCCGGCGGACGGGGACCAGCCCGCACCGACGGTGCGCGCGGCCTCGGCCAGGCACCGCGCGGCCTCGGCGAGCGACGGCGGGACGGGCTCGTCGTCACGGATCGCGCGTTCGAGGTTGAGCGCGACGTCGCGGCTGTGCAGCAGGGAGCGGATCATGAGGATGGCGCCGTGCCGCCATCCCTGCAGCGCGCTCTGGTTGTGCCACCGTAACGGCGAGATGCGGACGACCTCGTCGGCGCCCGACATTGCGGCCTCCACCTCCGAGGTGTCGAGCCGGCGCAGCCTGTCGAGACCCTGACGGGCCAGCTCGGCGTCCCGGGCCAGGGCCGCGTCGGCGAGACGGTCCAGCTCGGCGGCCATCTGGTCGAGCAGGGGCCGGCCGGCCCGCCGGATCCGGTGGATCGGGTGCAGGGGCAGCACCACGACCGCGACCAGGATGCCGACCGCCCCACCGACGACGCCGTCGACGAAGCGGGGCAGCGCGATGTCGGTCCGGGCCGGGAACAGCACGGCGATCACCATCGCGCTGCCGCCGACCTGGGTGACGAACGCCCCCTCGTCGCTGAGCAGGACGGCGACGAGGATCGCGGCGGCGACGATGACGCCGATCTGGACGTATCCCTGCCCGATCCAGGAGACCAGCAGGTCGCCCAGCGCGATGCCCACCGCCACGCCGGCGATGAGCAGCAGCGTACGGCGGAAGCGCTGGCTCACCGAGCTGGCGATGGTGCCGACCGCGACGGCGGGCGCGAACAGCGGTTGCGGGTTGTGGATCAGATCCTTCGCGACCCACCACGCGACTGCGGCGGCCACTCCGCACTGCACCGCCACGAGCAGGCTCAACCGCACCCGCCGCAGCCGATCCCGCGCAGTGGCCCGGCCGGTGCGGCGAATCGCCGTCCACGCCGCACCTACCGGGTCGTCCCCGCTGCCGCGGGAAGGACGGAACGACTCACGCCCCATGAGGCGATCCTAGGGACTTCGCCGTATTTGATCCGCTTTACGCGACAACAGCCCTCAGTTCCGGTCGGTCAGCCGGCGGCGCAGCGTCAACTCGGTGCCCGCCTCCGTACGCGTCACGTCCATCTCCCCCAGCGCCTGGATCAGCGCCAGCCCGCGTCCCCGGAAGCTCGACCCGCTCGACTCCCGCCAGCGTCCGCTGTCCCGGATGGTCGCGGTGACCGTGCGGTCGGCGATAGTCACCTCGACCTCGATCGTCGGGTCCACCGGGTCGACCGGGTGCTCGATCGCGTTCGCCGCCGCCTCGGAGACCGCCACGGTCAGGTCGAACAGGTCGGTCTCGCCGACGTGGTGGGCGACGAGGAAGTCCTCCAGCCGCTTGCGGAGCACGCTGAGCCGGGTCGGGTCGGCGGGCAGGCGCAGCGCGAACCGGTTCAGCTCGGCCGCCTCCAGCGCGAGCACCGCCACGTCGTCGTGCCGGGACCGCTCGGCCACCCGGGCCATGACGGCGTCGACCAGGTCCGCCACGTGCCCGGCGCGCGCCGTCGCGTCGGCCCGCAACTGGCCCAGCCCGGCGTCGATGCCCGCGGACCGGTCCTCGATCAGGCCGTCGGTGTAGAGCAGGAGCCGGTTGCCCGGTGCGAGTTCGCCCTCGGCGGCCGGGTAGACGGCGCCGGGGATCGCCCCGATCGGCGGTCCGAGGGCCCGATCGTGCAGGAACGCCACGTCGTCTCCTCGGATCAGCAGGGGTGACGGATGACCCGCGCTGGCGTACCGGATCCGGCCCGTGCGCGGCGAGAAGCCGAGGCAGACCACAGTGGCGAAGGAGCCGCTGCCGGCGGAGTGGACCAGCCGGTTGAGCCGGGTCAGCGCCTCACCCGGGTCGTAGCCCTCCAGGACGTACGCCCGCAGCGCGTTGCGGAGCTGGCCCATCGCCGCGGCGGCCCGCACGCCCTTGCCGACCACGTCACCGATGACCAGCACCAGGTCGTCGTCGGCGGTGGCCATCACGTCGTACCAGTCGCCGCCGACCTCCACGTCCGCGCTGCCGGGCAGGTAGCGGCTGGCCACCACCGCGCCGGGCAACTGCGGCAGCGTACGCGGCAGCAGGCTGTGCTGGAGCGTGGTGGCGATGTGGTGCTCGGCCTCGTAGAGCTGGGCGTTCTCCAGCCGTACGCCGATCAGCCGGGCCAGTTGGGCCAGCGCCGCCTCCTCGGTGCCGCCGCCCTCGCGGCGCCACACCCGCAGCTCGCCGAGTTGCTCGCCGGCGGTGCCGGTGAGCGGCAGCACCACTGTCGGCTCGACGGGCAGGTCGCCGCCGGCGTCCTCCTCGTGGCGCGCCCCGGTGGCGGTGACCCGGACGCGTCCGGCCTCGGCCAGGCGCAGCGCGTGCCGGGCGGCCACCCGCACCACCTCGGCGGTGGACCGGGCAGTGTTGATCTCCACGGCGGCGTCGGCGAGGGCCCGCAGGCGGCGGATGATCTGCCCGCGCAACTGGCCCAGCTCGACGTTGGCCCGCACCCGGGCCACCAGCTCCTGGCTGGAGAACGGCTTGGTCAGGTAGTCGTCCGCGCCGGTGGACAGGCCGGCGACCTCCTCGGCGGCGCCGGCCCGCGCGGAGAGCAGCACGATCGGCACGTGCCGGGTCGCCGGTTCGGCGCGCAGCGCGGCGACCAGCCCGAAGCCGTCCAGCCGGGGCATCATCACGTCGGTCAGCACCAGGTCGAACGGGGTCTCCACGGCCAGCCGCAGCGCCTCCACGCCGTCCGGCACGGCCACCACCTCGTACGCCGGGGAGAGCAGCCGGACGACGTGCTCGCGCAGGTCGGGGTTGTCGTCGGCGAACAGGATTCGGCCGGACCCGCCGGGTGAGCCGGACGGCTCCGGCAGCCCGGTGGGGCGGGCCACCTCGTCGGTCCACAGCGCCGTCTCGGCGACGTACAGGCGGGCCTGCTCCGGTTCGCTCAGCGGCACCGGCGACAGGGCGGCCACCCGGTCGGCGGGCAGGTGCGCGTACCCGAAGGGCATGGTCACGGTGAAGGTGGTGCCCCGGTCGACGACGCTGTGCGCGGTGACAGTGCCGCCGTGCATCTCGACCAGCTCGCGGACCAGGGCGAGCCCGATCCCGGTGCCCTCGTGGGTACGGGAGCGGGCACCGGCCACCCGGTGGAACCGCTCGAAGACCTGCGGCAGTTCCTCCGGGGCGATGCCGACGCCGGTGTCTGTCACCTCCAGGACGGCGGCGCCGTCGGTGGCACGGACCCGGACCCGGATCTCGCCGTCGAAGGTGAACTTGACCGCGTTCGACACCAGGTTGAGGACGATCTTCTCCCACATGTCCCGGTCGACGTAGACCGGCGCGGGCAGCGGCGGGCAGTCCACCACCAGGCGTAGCCCGGCCCGCTCGGTGGCCGAGCGGAACGTGCTGGCCAGCCTGGAGGTGTAGTCGGACAGGTCGGTGGGCTGGTAGCGGGCGGCCAACCGGCCGGACTCCAGCCGGGAGAAGTCGAGCACCGTGTTGACCAGCTTGAGCAGACGCAGCCCGTTGCGGTGCATGACGGTGAGCAGGTCGAGGTACCGCTCGGGCAGCTCCCGGTCGGCGAGCATCTCCTCCATCGGCCCGAGGACCAGCGTCAGCGGAGTCCGGAACTCGTGGCTGACGTTGGCGAAGAAGCTGGTCTTGGCGCGGTCCAGCGCGGCCAGCTCGGCGGCGCGGGCGCGTTCCTGCTCGTACGCCCGCTGCTTGCCCACGGCCCGGGACACCTGCGCGGCGACCAGGTCGACGAAGTCCCGGTAGTCGTCGGTGAACGGCAGCCGCCGGGACACCCCGAGCAGCAGCACACCGGCCGGTTCGTTCGTCGCGGTCAGCGGCAGCAGGAGCGCCTGGCCGGCGGCGTCCGGCGGCATCGCGCCCGGCAGGTCGGCGGTGGCGATCCAGCGCGGCTCGGTGAACGGCTCGCCCTCGGGCAGGCCGGGCGGCGGATCGGCGACGGTGGCCGGATCCACGCCGGAGCAGCCGCCCGGCACGAGCGTGCCGCGCTCGTCGGGGAACCACAGCGCACTGAACGGCACGTCGGCGCGGTGGGCGTCGAGCACACGGGTGACGGCCCGGCCCAGTTCGAGCATGCTCGGCACGTCGCCCAGCTCGTTGCCCAGCTCGGCCAGGGCGCGCAGCCGGCGCTCGCCGAGCACCCGCCCGGTGGTCTCGTTGACGAAGCAGAAGATCCCGCTGACGCTGCCGTCGACGTCGCGGATCGGGTCGTACGAGACGTCGAAGTAGACGTCCTCCAGGAAGCCGTGCCGGTTCAGCACGAAGGGGTGGTTCTCACCCCGGTAGGGCACGCCCGTGCGGCGCACCCCGTCCAGCAGCGGGCCGAGCACGTCCCAGGTCTCGGCCCAGTGCCGGTGCGCGGCCTGCCCGATCACGGCGGGGTGCTTGTCGCCGATGGTGGGCCGGTAGGCGTCGTTGTAGAAGGCGAGATGCTCCTCGCCCCAGAACACCACCATCTGGGCGCGGGACGACAGCATGGTGCTCATCGCGTGGCTGAGCGCGGCGGGCCAGCGGTCCGGGCTGCCGAGCGGGGTGGCGCGCCAGTCGAAGGCGCGCAGCCGCTCGCCCATCTCGCCGCCGGCCGCGAACGCCGCGGCGAGCAGCGGCGACAGTGACGCCTCGCCGGCCGCCGGGGACGAACGACTGTCGCCCCCGCCCCCCTGGGCCGAGCTCATGCAGCCTCCCGCTCCGGCCATGATCACGACGGTCGGCGCTGTCACGCCGACCGTCCCCGCCTACTACCCCGACGGTCGAGCAACGTAACGCACCCGCACCGTTCGACGCTGCTTACCTCCGTGTCATCCTGGCGTAACCGACGCTCCGGGGCGACTCGGGCGACCTCGCAGGGTCGGCGGGACCGCCGATTCGGCTGTCCGCGCACCTACGAAACGCGGGTGTGTGATCTGGCCGACATCGCGGCCCGGACCAGCGCGGCCACCGGCCGCGGATCGGCCTCGTTCTCCGGATGCCACTGCACCCCGAGCACGAAGCGCCGCGCCGGATCCTCCACCGCCTCGACCACCCCGTCGTCGGCCCAGCCGGTCACCGCCAGGCCGCCGGGGTCGGCCACCGCCTGATGGTGGTACGAGTTGACCCGGTCCACCCCGGTCATCACCTCGGCGGCCCGGCTGCCGGTGGCGAAGCGCACCGGATGCGACCCGTACACGCCCGGCGCGGGCCGGTGCCCGTCGTGCCCGACCACGTCCGGCAGGTGCTGGTGCAGCAGACCGCCGTACGCCACCGCGAGCAGCTGCATCCCCCGGCACACGCCCAGCACCGGCAGGTCGGCGGCGAGCGCGGCGGTCAACAGCGTCGTCTCCCCCGCGTCGCGCTCCGGCCGGCTCTCGGTGCGCGGGTCCGGCGGCTCGCCGTACCGCTCCGGGCCGACGTCCGCGCCGCCGGCCAGCAGCAGCCCGTCCAGCAGCCCCAGCACGTCCGCGTCGGCGTCGTCCGGGGGCAGCACCACGGCCCGGCCGCCCGCCGCGGTGACCGCCCGGACGTACGCGTGCGGCACGAGCGTCGCCGGCACGTCCCGCCACACCGCCCAGCCGGCCGGCTCGACGTATGCGGTGATGCCGATGACAGGTCGCGTCATAGCGGAGTGACGTACGCGCCGGTGATGCCGCCGTCGACGACGAACTGCGCGGCGGTCATGAACGAGGCGTCGTCGCTGGCGAGGAACGCCACCGCGGCGGCGATCTCGGTCGGGTCGCCGAACCGGCCCATCGGCACGTGCACCAGCCGCCGGGCAGCCCGCTCCGGGTCCTTGGCGAACAACTCCAGCAGCAGCGGCGTCGCCACCGGCCCGGGACACAGCGCGTTGACCCGGATGCCCTCGCGGGCGAACTGCACGCCCAGCTCCCGGGTCATCGCCAGCACCCCGCCCTTGCTCGCCGTGTACGCGATCTGCGAGGTGGCCGCGCCCATCAGCGCCACGAACGACGCGGTGTTGATGATCGAGCCCTTGCCCTGCCGCCGCATGTGCGGGATGACGTACTTGCAGCACAGGTAGACGCTCGTGGTGTTGACCCGCAGCACCCGCTCCCAGGCGTCCAGGCCGGTCTCCAGGATCGAGTCGTCGTCCGGCGGCGAGATGCCCGCGTTGTGGAACGACACGTCCACCCGGCCGTGCCGCTGCACCACCCCGTCGAACAGGTCATGCACGGCCGTCTCGTCGGCCACGTCGGCGGCGACGAACTCGCCGCCCACCTCCTGGGCGGCCCGGGTACCGGCGTCGGCGTCGATGTCCACGCACACCACCCGGGCGCCCTCGGCGGCGAAACGCCGTACGGTGGCCAGCCCGATGCCGCTGCCCGCGCCGGTCACGACCGCCACCCGGTCGGAAAGCCGTCCCTGCACTGTGATCACTCCTCGGTGCCGATGAACACGTTCTTGACGTCGGTGAAGGCGTGCAGCGCGTCCGGACCCAGCTCCCGGCCCAGGCCGGAACGCTTCATCCCGCCGAACGGGGTCCAGTAGCGCACCGAGGAGTGCGAGTTGACGCTGAGGTTGCCCGATTCGACGGCGCGGGCCACCCGCACCGCCCGCCCGACGTCCCGGGTCCAGATCGAGCCGGAGAGCCCGTACTCGGTGTCGTTGGCGAGCCGGATCGCGTCCGCCTCGTCGTCGAACGGCAGCACCGAGACGACCGGGCCGAACACCTCCTCCCGCCAGTGCCGATCGGCCGGGGAGCCGGCGAGCAGCACCGTCGGGGCGTACCAGAAGCCGGGACCGTCGGGGCACGAGCCGGTGAATGCGACGTCCGCCCCGTCGACGTACCCGGCGACCCGGTCCCGGTGCGCGGCGGAGATCAGCGGGCCCATCTCGGCCGTGTCCCGGGCCGGGTCCTCCACCCGCACCGCCCGTACGGCCGGTTCGAGCAGTTCCAGGAACCTGTCGTACACCCGGCGCTGGACCAGGATCCGGGAGCGGGCGCAGCAGTCCTGGCCCGCGTTGTCGAAGACGGCGTACGGCGCTGTCGCCGCCGCCTTCTCCAGGTCCGCGTCGGCGAAGACGATGTTCGCCGACTTGCCACCCAGCTCCAGCGTCACCCGCTTCACCTGGGCCGCGCAGCCGGCCATGATCCGGGTGCCGACCTCGGTCGAGCCGGTGAAGCAGATCTTGCGGACCGCCGGGTGGGTGACGAACCGCTCGCCGACCACACTGCCCCGACCGGGCAGCACGGTGAACACGCCGTCGGGCAGGCCGGCGTCGCGGGCCAGTTCGGCCAGGCGCAGCGCGGTGAGCGGGGTCAGCTCGGCCGGTTTCAGCACCACCGTGTTGCCGGCGGCCAGTGCCGGGGCGAACCCCCAGCCGGCGATCGGCATGGGGAAGTTCCACGGCACGATCACGCCGACCACGCCCAGCGGCTCGTGGAAGGTCACGTCGAGCCCGCCGGGCACCGGGATCTGGTGCCCGGTCAGCCGTTCCGGCGCGCCCGCGTAGTAGTCGAGCACGTCGCGGACGTTGCCCGCCTCCCAGCGCGCGTTGCCGATGGTGTGCCCGGCGTTGCGCACCTCCAGGAGCGCCAGCTCATCCAGATGCGCGTCGACCCGGGCGGCGAACCGCCGCAGCAGCCGCCCCCGATCCCCCGGCGCCACCCGACGCCACGTCTCGAACGCCGCGGAAGCCCGCGCGACCGCCGCATCCACGTCCTCGACGGAGCACCCCGGAACGACCCCGATCCCCGCCCCGTCGACAGGCGAAATCACCTTACCCACGCGCGCCCCTCCCCTTCTCCCCGCCGATCTTGCAGTTGCTGCCCCGGCAAAAGCCGCACAACACCCCGGCCGGGGGCCGCAAGTGCAAGATCGACGTGGACAGCGGGGCGCGACGGCGGGTCAGAGGCGTTCGAAGCCACGAGTCAGCTCCCAGTCCGTCACCGCAGCGTCGAAGGCGGTCAGCTCGACCTTCGCCTGGTTGGCGTAGTGGGCGGCCACCTCGTCGCCGAACGCCTCCCGGGCCACCTCGGAGCGCTGCCACAGGTCCAGCGCGTCACGCAACGTGGTGGGCACCCGCTCGGCGTCCGGGTCGTCGTACGCGTTCCCGGTGCACTCGTCGCCCAGTTCCAGCTCGTTCTCGATCCCGTGCACCGCGCCGGCCACCAGCGCGGCGATCGCCAGGTACGGGTTGACGTCGGCCCCCGGCACCCGGTTCTCCACCCGCATCCCCTGCCCGTGCCCGACCAGCCGCAACGCACAGGTGCGGTTGTCGGTGCCCCAGCGCAACGCGGTCGGCGCGAACGAGCCGGGCTGGTAGCGCTTGTAGGAGTTGATGTTCGGCGCGAAGAACAGGCTGAACTCGCGCATGGTGGCGAGCAACCCGGCCAGCACCCGCTGCCCGGTGACGCTCAGGTGCGCCGGCCCGTCCCCCAGCATCGCCGACGAGCCGGAGGCGTCGCGCAGCGAGAAGTGGATGTGGCAGGAGTTGCCCTCCCGCTCGTTCGGCTTGGCCATGAACGTGATCGCCATGCCCTCCTGGGCGGCGATCTCCTTCGCGCCGTTCTTGTAGATGACGTGGTGGTCGGCGCAGCGCACCGCCTCGTCGTACCGGAAGGCGATCTCGTGCTGGCCGAGGTTGCACTCGCCCTTCGCGCTCTCCGGGGTGAGCCCGGCGCCGGCCATCTCGGTGCGGATGCGGCGCAGCAGCGGCTCGACCCGGGCGGTGCCGAGCAGCGAGTAGTCCACGTTGTACTGGTTGGCCGGGGTCAGGTCGCGGTAGCCGCGCCGCCACGCCTCCTCGTACGAGTCGCGGTAGAGCACGAACTCCAGCTCGGTGCCGGCGTACGCGGTCAGCCCGTGCGCGGCCAGCCGGTCGAGCTGGCGGCGCAGGATCTGCCGGGGCGAGGCGACCACCGGGCCGGAGCCGTCCAGCCACTCCAGGTCGGCCAGCAGCAGCGCGGAGCCGGGCTGCCAGGGCATCCGGCGCAGCGTATCCAGGTCGGGGCGCATGGCGAAGTCGCCGTAGCCGCGTTCCCAGCTCGACATCGCGTACCCGTCGACGGTGTTCATGTCGACGTCCACGGCGAGCAGGTAGTTGCAGCCCTCGCTGCCGTGCGAGACCACCTGGTCGAGGAAGTAGGGCGCGTGGAACCGCTTGCCCTGCAAGCGCCCCTGCATGTCGGTGAGCGCGAGCACCACCGTGTCGATCTCACCCTCGGCGACGGCGACCCGCAGCTGCTCCAGCGAGAACGGAGTTTTCCTCATCGACGCGCCTCCATCACCAAGGTCTACTGGCAGAACCGGATCACCGTCAATGCCCCCTGCGGCCACCGTCGCAAACGCGATCGGTCGAGGGCGGAGGCCCGCCCGCCCCGTTGAGGTAGGTGAGAACGGCCAGGACGCGGCGGTGGCCGCTGTCGGTCACGGCGAGGCCCAGCTTGGTGAAGATGTTGCCGATGTGCTTGTGTACGCCGTTGTCGGTGATGACGAGCCGGTCGGCGATGGCGGTGTTGTCGTGTCCCTGGGCCATCAGCGCGAGCACCTCGCGTTCGCGGGGCGTGAGGACGGAGATGGGGTCCCGGCGGCGGGCCAGGAGTTGGGCGACGACCTCGGTGTCCATGGCGGTGCCACCGGCGGCCACCCGGCGCAGCGCGTCGACGAACTCGTCCACCCGGCTGACCCGATCCTTGAGGAGGTAGCCGACACCGCCGCCGGTGGTGGCGAGGAGTTCTGCGGCGTACTGCTGCTCGACGTACTGCGACAGCACCAGGACCGGCAGGTCGGGATGCTGTCGACGGGCCTTCAGTGCGGCCCGGATGCCCTCGTCGCGGAACGACGGCGGCAACCGGACATCGACAATGACAATGTCCGGCCGGTGGTCCCGCACGGCGGTGAGGAAGCCCGCCGCGTCGCCCGCGATGGCGACGGTGTCGAATCCGACGCTGTTGAGCAGCAGTTTCAGCCCGGTGGCCAGCAGCACGTTGTCTTCGGCGATCACAACCTGCACGGCAGCTCCAAGGTGATCGTCGTCGGCCCGCCGGCCGGGCTGTCGACGTCGACGGCCCCGTCGAGCGCGAGCACGCGGCGACGGATTCCAGCCAGGCCGGTGCCGACCCGATCGTCGGCGCCGCCGACGCCGTTGTCGGTGATCGCCACCGACAACCGGTCGGCCCTGCGGGTCACCGTGATGCCGGCCGCTGTCGCCCGGCTGTGCTTGGTGACGTTGGTGAGCGCCTCGGCAACGGCGAAGTAGACGACGGCCTCCACCGCCGCCGGCACGGTGTCGAGGTCGCCGACGTCCAGCCGGGTCGGCACGCCGCAGCGGGCCGTCACCGCGGTCAACGCCCCGGTCAGGCCGCGGTCGGCGAGGATCGGCGGGTAGACGGTGCGGATCACCTCACGGAGTTCGGTCATCGCCTCCTCGGTTCCTTCGTGGGCGTCCCGGAGAAGATCCTCCAGGAGCTGCTCGTTCCGGGGGTTGTCGTACAGCGCCCGTCGGGCCACGGCCAACCGCATGGCGATGGCCACCAGCCGGGCCTGGGTGCCGTCGTGCAGGTCGCGCTCGATCCGGCGCAGCTCCGCGCCGTGCGCGTCGAGCACGTCCGCCCGGGTACGGGTCAGCACGGCGACCCGGTCGGCGAGCTGTTCGGTCGTGGAGTGCGACAGCACCGCCAGACAGATCCGGGCGTGCGCGCGGGCGATCGGCGGCAGGGCCAGGTACGCCAGCGCCGCGAGCAGGAGCATCTGCAGGGGGCCGAGGGTGAGAGCCGACGTCCAGCCGGTAACCGGGATGTCGATGAACAGCCGGGGCCGTTCTTCCGGCGCGAACGCCCACCACAGCGGTGTGGCGACCGCGGCGGGCACGAGGTTGCCTACGCACAACAGCGTGAGCAGACCGAACACCGTCCCGGTGAGGGCGTTCACCGGCAGCCAGAGCAGGTCGCGGAGCGTGGCCGGATCGGCCCAGGCCCGGCGGCCCGGCACGGGCAGGGCGGGACGTGCCGCCAAGGGCGTCCCGAGCAGGCGGCCGGCTCGGCTCCGGTGCCAGTTCGCCCACCGCCGGGCGAGCCTCGGATGGCACAGCAGCGGCAGCGCACACAACGTCGCGATTCCGGTGGCCAGTGCCGCCAGCAGGAACACGCCAGCACGCCACACCTGCACCCATCGTCGTCCTGACGTCACAGCATGCCTTTCCGCGTACCGGCGGGGCGGTGTCCCGGCCCGGCGCCAAGTCTGCCCGGCGACTGCCGCCCGGGGCACTACAGGCAGCTGTACCTGAAATGCGGTGGTACGAGGTATCGGCCCGCGCCGAAGCCGCTCCTAGCGTCGACGGCATGAGATCGAACAGCAGAATTCCCTCGCTACGACGAGTCGCGTCGGGTGCGGCGGCCGGACTTGTCGCCCTCGGAGTCGCGGTCACCGGGCTCGGCCCCGCGGAAGGATCGGCGACCCGTCCGGGTCACCCGGACAGGCGGCTGCAACGGGACACCGACGCGATCCACGCCCTCGGGGTGACCGGCGTCCAAGCCCGGGTGACCACCGCCGACGGCCGGCACCTCGTCGCCACCAGCGGCGTCGCCGACCGGGCCACCGGACGCCCGGTGCCACCGACCGGGCGCTTCCGGATCGCGAGTACCCGCAAGGCGTTCGAAGCCGCCGTCCTCCTACAACTGGTCGAGGAGCACCGGCTGTCCCTCGACGACACAGTCGAGCGGTGGCTACCGGGCGTGGTCCGCGGCAACGGCAACGACGGCCACCGGATCACCGTGCGTCACCTCCTGCAGAACACCAGCGGCATCCACGACGACCTGCCCGGCTACACCACACCCGAGGAATACCTCCAGCAGCGGTACGACGTCTACACACGCGAGCAACTCGTGGCGCGGGCGATGAACCACCGGCCGGACTTCGAACCCGGAGCGAGCTGGAACTACTCCAACACCGGCTTCGTCCTGGCTGGCATGATCATCGAGCGGGTCACCGGCCGGTCGCTGCGACAGGAGGCCACCGACCGGATCGTCAGTCCGCTCGGCCTGCACGACACCACCTGGCCCGGCACCTCGCCGTCCCTGCCCCGCCCGCACGCCCGGGCATACCAACTGTTCGAGACCGGTGAGCTGGTGGACGTCACCGAGCAGGTTCTGGTCGACCCGGACTCCATCGTCTCCAGCACCCGAGACCTCGACCGGTTCTTCCGGGCCCTGCTGGGCGGCCGGCTGTTGCGCCCCGCACAACTGGCCGAGATGAGACGCACGGTCGAGATCAACGAGGACATCGGCGCGATCTGGCCGGGCGGCCGCTACGGGCTCGGCCTGGTCAGCCGCCCGCTGCCCTGCGGGGGCGTCTACTGGGGCCACGACGGCGGCGACGGCGGCTACATCACCGTCACCGGCGTCAGCGACGACGGCCGGCGCAGCGCCGTCGTGTCCATGTCCGCCTCGCTCGGCGACTCGCTGGACCACATGCTCGGGCAGCAACGCGGCGCCGACACGCTGATCCAGAACGCGCTGTGCGGCCGGTTGTGACCGGACCAAGCCGCGTGCCGTGAACGAGAGCCCGACCGGCGAGCACGCGGGTCGGGCCCATTTCTGCGGTAGGCGGGGCCCAGCTCAGCCGCCGCAGGGCGGCCCGCTGTGGGTGGCGACGAGCAACCTCGACGGTCGCGGCACGACGGCGGCCGACGACCGCGTCCTCCGTTTACCGCTCACCCACCGTCGCCCCACGAGCTGACCCGGGGGTACGCGGACAGCGCGGCCCGGGATCAGTCACGTCAGAACGATGAGGCACCGGCCACGAGCGCCCGGGCCGCGTCGGTCCACCAGTAGAAGACCTCGCGGCCCGACCGGCGCTTCTGAAGCAGGCCGGCCTCCGTCAGCACGCGCAGGTGACCCCCGACAGTGCCCAGTGGCAGTTCGGTCGCGGCGACCAATGCGGTGGTGCTGATCGGTTCGGCCGCCTGCACCAGGATCCGGCTCCGTGCGTCACCGAGCAGACGCCGCAGAGGATCCGGCGTGCCGAGAGGCGCCCCGGCGAAGATCCCCGTCACCGGATAGACGATCCCGAACCGGTCGGGCAACCTCCAGGAGACCCAGCCTCCCCGGCAGTGGGCCGCGAAGAAGGTCAGCTCCCCGCCCCGTACGTCGAACGGCGGGTAGGGCCGTTCCTCGACCTGCAACCGGCCGTCGCCGAGCCAGCACATGCCCGGCCGCATGTCGTCGATGACCCCGGCCCATCCGTCCCTGCCCAGGCGGGAGATCCGGGACACCACGTCGGCGCGCAGTACCGATTGCCGGCGCGGCCAGTCCGCCTCGATCGTGTGGTGCCAGACCCAGCGCAGCAGAGCAGCAGCCCGGCCCGCCAACCCTGGACCGCGCAACTCGGGGGGCAGCGGGGAGCGTACGCGGGCCAGATCCGCTCGGATCCGCTCGTCCGGCAGCGATTCCAGCGCCACGATCTCGTCGTCGAGCGTCATGTTCGGACGGGCGGGAGGCACCGTCATGAAGTCGGCCATCCAGGAGGGCGACATGGCGTGCGCCACGATGGCCGCGGTCACGGGGTCGCCGTCGAGGAAACCTCGGAATGCGTCGGCGTGCTGGTCCCGCCAGGCCCGGTGCCACGGAAGCGGCTGACCTCGGCGCAGGATGTTGAGCGCCCCCAACGTCTCGGTGAGTTGTGACGTGCCGAAACGTGCCTGCGCCATCACTTCTGCGTCGACCAGGAACACCGCCACGTTTCGCCTCCAGTCGAAACTCTAGGGTCGCACCGCGCGATACCTCAAGCTGCCGGCCATGCAGAGCGTCATTCAGTCGACCGAACCGCGGACCGTGGGCGGGCGGAACTTCAGGGCGTTGTGGGCCGGTGTCGGGATCACCAACCTGGCCGACGGCGTCGTCAAGCTGACCCTGCCCCTGGTGGCCGTGTCGATGACGGACTCCCCCGCACTGGTCGCCGGCACCACTCTGGCCAACACCCTGCCCTGGCTGTTGTTCTCGCTGCCCGCCGGCGTCCTCGCCGACCGGGTCGACCGCCGACGCCTGATCATGGCCTCGACCGTCGTGCGCGCCCTGATCCTGGCCGTGCTCGTCGCCGGCTTCCTCGCGGACGCGCTGCCGCTGGCCGGCCTGTACGCGGGAGCACTGGCACTCGGCATCGCCGAGGTGTTCACCGACACCACCCGGATGTCGGTGGTGCCGATGGTCGTCCCCCGGAACCGCATGGAGTCCGCGTACGCCAAGTTGACCGCGACCGAGACCGTCGCCAACGAGTTCATCGGGCCTCCTCTGGGCGGGCTGCTGGCTGCCGCCGGGCTGGCCGTCGCGCTCGGCGCCGGAGGCGTCGGCTACGCCGGCGCGCTGCTCGCCTTGGCGCTCATGACCGGTCCCTATCGCAGCAACCGCCACCCCGGCTCGACGCCGAGCGCGTCCGGCCTTCGTGCCGACATCCGGGAGGGCGTCCGGTACGTGTGGCGGGAGCGGGTGTTGCGGACGCTGCTGCTGGTAGCCGGCGCGGCGAGTGGCTGCTGGGCGGCGTGGATGTCGGTCATCGTCGTCTATGCGGTCGCGCCCGGACCGCTGGACCTCAGCCGCTCGGAGTACGGACTGCTGATCGGCGCCCTGGGAGTGGGCGGCGTGCTGGGCGCCGGTGTCGCGCCGGCGCTCACCCGCCGGCTGGGAAGGCCGGTCGTCCTCACCGCGTCGATGGCCTGTTTCGCCGTGCTGCTGGCGGCACCGGCGATCTCCTCGTCACCCCCGCTGATCGCCGTGACCACCCTCCTGGGCGGCGCCGGCAGCGGCGCCTGGAACGTCACCTACAGCTCACTGCGCGCGCTCGTCGTCCCCGATGCGATGATGGGGCGCTACAGCGGGGTGAGTCGCCTGACCAGCTGGGGATCGATGCCGCTCGGGGCTCTGCTCGCCGGCTTCACCGCGGAACTGATCGGCGTCAGAGCGGTCTTCTGGGGCGGGGCAGCGCTGTGTGCCCTGGTGATCGCGGTGACGTTGCGTACGGTCAGCTCGCCGGAGTTCCGGCGGTTGGAAGCCCGCGCGAACGCCTCCACGGATCGCGACTGACTCGCCGCGATCCGAGGTGCCGACGCTGACGCGTCACATCGGCCGGACCCAGGCGGACCGCCACTGCGGGGACGGGTCCGCACCGAGGCTCGTCCAGTACTCCCGACCGTCGACGATCCGCCCGTCGCGCACGGTCCAGAACGACGCGACCCGGTGCACGCCCATCCCCTCGTGCGGCACCTCCACTTCGGACACGACCGTCTCGCCCGCCGCCACCACCCGCAGTACCCGGATCGACCAGCCCTCCGGGTACTCGGCGTTGATCTTCACGTAGTTGTCGCGGCCCACGATCCGCTCGGCGCTGGCCGGCCACTCCACCACCACGTCGTCGGCCAGCAGCTCGCCGACGCCGGCCCAGTCCCGGGCCTGCATGCGCTCCCACAACGCGCGTACCACCGCTTCCGAGTCCATTACCGGATGATGGCAGGACCCACCGACAGCTACGACGGCTCGGCGGGCTCGGGTTCGGGTTCGGCCTGGTCGACGGTGCGGCGCGGGCCGGTGAACCACTTGCGGGCCGAGGCGTACCACCAGATGGCGACGCCGAGCAGTACGCCACCGATGGCGATGGGCGCGTAGTTCACCGCCGTCCAGCTGAAGTCGGGGTTGCCTGGTACACCCGCCGGGACGATCGGCAGCACGAAGTAGACCGAGATGACCGCGATCTCGACCACCGCGATCCAGCCGAGCAGCTTGTAGCGGCGGCCGAGCGTCCACGGGCCCGGGGTGAACCGGTCGCCCATCCGCAGCCGCAGGAAGATCGGGATGATGAAGGACAGGTACAGCCCGATCACCGCGACAGACACCACCGCGTAGAACGCGACCGGGATGCCGCCACGCTGGTAGAGCGCGGGCAGCGTGAGCACCAGCCCGGCCAGCGTCGCGCCGATGATGGCGTTGACGGGCGTGCCGTTGCGGTTCACCTTCGACCAGAGTCTCCAGCCGGGCACCGCGCGGTCCCGGCTGAACGCGTACGCCATCCGCGACATCGACGTCACGCAGCTCATGCCGCAGAAGAACTGCCCGATGGTGGAGATGATGATGACGGCCTTGAAGAAGAACGGCGTCAGCGCGCTCTCGAAGATCGCCCCGGAGAAGCCGCCCGCCTCGTTTATGGCGTCCACGTCGGTGGCCGCGAACAGGAACGCCAGCAGCAGGATCCAGCCACCCACCGCCGAGTAGAAGATCGACCGCCACAGCCCCTGCGCGGCGGCCTTGGACGCGCCCCGGGTCTCCTCGGAGACGTGCGCGCAGGCGTCGAAGCCGGTGATCGTGTACTGCGTGAGCAGGAAACCCAGTGGCAGCACGTAGAACCAGAACGCCAGCCCGCCGGTGTCGCCGTCCCCGAAGCCGGAGTTGTTGAACCGCTCGGTGAACACGAACTGGAAGCTCTGGTGGTTGTCCGGGACCAGGACCAGGATCAGCACCACGGCGGCCGCGCCGGCCACGTGCCACCAGACCGAGACGTTCTGGAGTACGTCGATGATCCGGTGCCCGTAGATGTTGATCAGCCCGTGCAGCGCGAGGATCACCACGAACAGCCCGAACGTCTGGTGCCCGGTGCCGGCCCAGCCGTCGAACAACGCCGACAGCGTCAAGTTGAGGAACGTGGCGCAGCCGTAGTCGACCGACGCGGTCACCGCGACCAGCCCGATCAGGTTGAGCCAGCCGGTGAACCAGCCGTGCACCGGCCGGCCCATCGTCGCCGCCCACCAGTAGATCCCGCCCGCTGTCGGGTACGCGGACACCAGTTCGGCCAGGCAGAAGCCGATGATCAGGATGAACAGCGAGATCAGCGGCCAGCCCCAGGAGATCGCCACCGGGCCGCCGTTGTTCCACGCCTGACCGAACGTGGTGAAGCAGCCGGCCAGGATCGAGATGATGGAGAACGAGATCGCGAAGTTGGAGAAGCCGCTCCACTTGCGGCGCAGCTCCTGTTTGTAGCCGAGTTCGGCGAGTCGTCGGGCGTCGTCGTCCATCGGCTGCTCGGCGGTCGGCGCGGGCGTCGTGGCCACTGCACACCTCCTCGAGGCGATGCTCGTGCGAGTGCTCGCAGTGTGCTCCCGGCCGATCAAGGTGGTCAATACGTACCCCGGTAATTGCGTTGTCGCCCGATCCCACCCGGGGCATCATTGTGGGCGTGACCAGGCCCGACCCGACGGGCCGGCACCGGGCGCTCGGCAACGCCCGGTCCGCGGCGGCGCGCGGCGTCCACCTCTCTCTCACTGATGTACGGCGAACTGCCGTACCCTCCGGACGCCCCGCGCCGCCGCACCTCTAGACGAACAGCAGCCCCGCGACCCACAGCGCGGCGATCATCAGGCCGGCGGTGAACTCCAGGACCATCGACAGCCCGGCCGCCTTGAGTGCCTGCACCGTGGCCGGCCAGGCGAGGCGGGTATCGCCCAGCCGCAGCCGTTCCGCGCCGAAGATCCCGCCGACGAAGCCGATCGGCAGCCCGATCACCGGGATCACGAAGAACCCGACCACGCCGAGCAGTCCGCCGGCCAGCAGCGACGTGGTGGGCACGCCGGTCCGCTTCAGGTTGCGCCCCGGCCAGAGGTACTTGAGCACGGTGCCGCCGGCGGCGATCGCGGTGGCGGCGGCGAGCACCGCCCAGCGGCCCGGCCCGGCGTCGCCGAACAGCGTCCACACCAGCACCCCGCCCCAGCACAGCGGCAGAGCCGGCAGCCCCGGCACGATCACTCCGGCCAGGCCGGCGACGATCGCCAGCGCGGCGACCACCGACACCACGGCCTGCGAATCGGTAAGGCTCACAGTTCTCTCCTACCCGCCCAGGCGGGCGCGGATGCCGTCGGCGGGCACGGGTGCGCCGAACAGCCGGCCCTGCCCGGTGTCGCAGCGCAGCGCGCGCAGCCGTTCGGCCTGTACCTCGGTCTCCACCGCCTCGGCCGTCACCGACAGCTCCAGCGCGTGCGCCAGCCGGACCAGCGCGTCCACGATCCGCTCGTCCCGGTGGTCGGCGGCCACGTCCCCGCCGTCACCCTTTATCCCCTCGACGAACGGGCCGGCCAGCTTCACGCAGTGGATCGGCAGCCGCCGCAGGTACGCCAGGTTCGAGTAGCCGGTGCCGAAGTCGTCGATAGCCAGCCGCAGCCCGAGGCCGGCGAGCTGGTGCAGCGTCCGCAGCGGCTCACCGGCGCTGCCCATGACGGCGCTCTCGGTCAGCTCCAGCTGCAACAGCTCGGCCGGCAGGCCGGTGTGCTGCAACGCCTCGGCCACCGTCTCCACGATGGCCGGGTCGTCGGCCTGCCGGGCGGCCAGGTTGACGCTGACCACCGGCGTGGTGTCCGGGTACGCACGCCGCCACGACTCGGCGTCGCGGCACGCCTGACGCAGCACCCAGGCGCCGAGCCGGACGATCAGGCCGGTCTCCTCGGCCAGCCCGATGAAGCGGTCCGGCCCGATCAGTCCCAGCTCCGGGTGCTGCCAGCGCACCAGCGCCTCGACCGCCACCATCGTGCCGTCCAGCAGCGACACGATCGGCTGGTAGTGCAGCACGAACTCGCCCCGGTCCAGCGCGGCGGGCAGGTTCGCGGCCAGCGCGGAACGGGCGATGTCGGCGGCGCTGCGCTCCGGGTCGTACACCGCCCAGCGGCCCCGGCCCTCCGCCTTGGCCCAGTAGAGCGTGGTGTCGGCGGCCTTCATCAGGTCACCGACGCTCGTCTCCGCCGCCGGGCACTCCACGATGCCGATGCTCGCCGATACGGCCAGCTGCTGGTCGCCGACGTGCACCGGCGCGGACACCGCGGCCAGGGCCAGTTCGGCGACCTCCACCGCGTCGTCGATGCCGCCGTCGGAGTCGACCAGGATGACGAACTCGTCGCCGCCCATCCGGGCCACCAGGTGACCGCGCCCGGCCACGCAGTCGCTGAGCCGGCGGGCGATCACCTTGAGCAGCCGGTCGCCCAGGTCGTGGCCGAGGCTGTCGTTCACCGCCTTGAAGCCGTCCAGGTCGATGAAGCAGAGGCCGACGCGCTGGTCCGGGCCGGCGCCGTCGAAGACCTCGCCGAGTTGTTCGAAGAACAGCGTCCGGTTGGGCAGGCCGGTCAGCGGGTCGTGCAGCGCCTGGAAGCGCAGCCGCTGCTGCAGCTCGTACCGCTGGGTGATGTCCTCCACCATCGCGACGGTGAACCGGGGCCGGCCGTCGTCGTGCCGGATCAGCGAGACCGCGAGGTCGGTCCAGACCACGCTGCCGTCCTTGCGGTAGTAGCGCTTCTCCACCCGGGCGCTGTCCCGCTTGCCCTCGATCAGCTCCTTGTACAGCTCCCACATCCCGGCCGCGTCGTCGGCATAGGCCAGCGCCGACACGTTCATCCGCCGCATCTCCGCGACGGTGTAGCCGAGCATGTCCGCGAACGCCTGGTTGACCTCGATGATCTGCCCGTCCACCCCGGCGATGCCGATGCCGATGACGGCGCCGGTGAAGACCGCCCGGAAGCGGGCCTCGCTGTCGCGCAGCGCCTGCTCGACGGTGTCCCGGGCCTGCCACGCCGACCGGGCGATCCGCTCCTGCTGGCTGAAGACCCGGTCGCGCAGCGCGCGGGCGAACCCGGCAGCGAACGCGCCCTGCAGCAGCGCCACCCGCTCGCGCAGCTCCGGCGACTCGGTGCGTGACGGCAGCACCCAGGGCAGGAACCGGTCACCGAGCGCCTGCACCGACCAGTCGAGCACGCCCGGCTCGGTGAGGTGCGCCTGGACCAGGGCACGCCCCACCTCCTCCGCCGGGCCGGCGGAGAAGGTGGGGGCGAGCAGGGCCTCGCCGAGCCGCTCGGTGAGCGGCACCAGCAGGCGCTCGGTCTCGGCCGCGCTCAGCGGCACGAACCCGATGCGACGCACCGCGCGAGCCCACTCGGCGGCGTACGCGGCGGCGCCGGGCCGGCTGACGTCTCCCCCGTCGCTGTCCGGGGCGCGCATGGGGTTCAGCCGGCGGCGCGGTCGTGCCGGGCGACGCCGCCGAAGGCCCCGAACCGCTCCGGGTGCTCGTCCACGTCCGACGGGGAGTCGGGCCGCCACAGCGGCATGTGCACCACGCCCGGTTCGAGGATCGTCCAGTCGCCGAAGAAGCCGGTGATCTCGGCCCGCGAGCGCAGCGTGATCTCGGTGGCGGTACGCGCCGACAGCCGCTGCGCGTCCAGCATCTCCTGCGGCTGGTCCTCGAACGTGGAGTGGGAGATGACCAGGTAGCTGCCGGGCGCGGCGGCGGCGCGCAGGGTGGCCAGGATGTCGGCCGGGCGGTCGGCGTCGGGTACGAAGTGCACCACGCCGGCGAGCAGGATGCCCAGCGGCCGGTCGAAGTCGATCAGGCCGCTGGCGGCGGCGTGGTCCAGGATCAGCTTCGGCTCGCGCAGGTCGGCCAGGACCGCGGTGGCCCGGTCGTTGCCGGCGAGCAGTTCGTGGCTGTGCGCCACGGCGACCGGGTCGATGTCGACGTACACGATCCGGGCGTCCGCGTTGGCGGCCTGGGCGACCTCGTGCACGTTGCCGACGGTGGGGATGCCGGAGCCGATGTCGAGGAACTGGTCGATGCCGGCGTCGAGCAGCACCCGTACGGCCCGGCGCAGGAACTCCCGCCCGGCGCGCATGGTGGCGGCCAGGTTCGGCGTCATGGCCGCGATCTGTTCGGCGAGCTGCCGGTCGATCTCGAAGTTGTGCGCCCCACCGAGGAAGTAGTCGTAGACCCGAGCGGCGCTCGGCCGGCTCAGGTCGATCTCGGTGGGCAGGCTCTCCGGCGTCTGCATCGCTCGGTCCCCCAGGTCGTCGTCCGCCGTCGATGGCGGATCATGTGGTCCAGACCACTCTAGGCCGGTACGGCGGGGTTCGGGAGATCCACAGCGGGCGATGCCGGCGGCCCGGTTCAGCCGGCCGATTCCAGCAGCAGCGAGATGCCCTGGCCGACGCCGATGCACATGGTGGCGAGCGCCCGCCGGCCGCCCCGCCGGCGTAGTTCCAGCGCGGCGGTCAACGCCAGCCGGGCGCCGCTGGCACCGAGCGGGTGACCCAACGCGATGGCACCGCCGCCGGGGTTGACGTGCTCGGCGTCCTCCGGCAGGCCCAGCTCACGCAGCACCGCCACGGACTGCGCGGCGAACGCCTCGTTCAGCTCGATCACGTCCACGTCGACGAGCGACAGGCCCGTCCGGTCGAGCAGCTTGCGGGTCGCCGGGACCGGGCCGATGCCCATGATCCGCGGCGGTACGCCGGCGGACGCGGCGCCGCGTACCCGGGCCAGCGGGGTGAGGCCATAGCGTTCGACGGCGGCCGCGGAGGCGACGAGCAGCGCGACGGCGCCGTCGTTGACGCCGGAGGAGTTGCCTGCGGTGACGGTGCCGCCCTCGCGGAACGGGGTGGGCAGCGTGGCGAGCTTCGCAAGCGTCGTCTCGCGCGGGTGCTCGTCGGCCTCGACCAGCTTCGACTCCCGCTTGCCGGCGGGCACCGTCACCGGGACGATCTCCTCGGCCAGCCGACCGTCGGCCTGCGCCTTGGCGGCCCGCTGCTGCGACCGGTACGCGAAGGCGTCCTGCGCGGCCCGGTCCACGCCGAACTCGGCCGCCACGTTCTCCGCCGTCTCCGGCATCGAGTCGACGCCCCAGCCCTTGCGCATCAGCGGGTTGACCAGCCGCCAGCCGATCGTGGTGTCGTACACCTCGGCGGTGCGGGCGAACGGCGTGGCCGCCTTCGGCATGACGAACGGCGCCCGGCTCATGCTCTCCACGCCACCGGCCACCACCAGGTCGGCCTCCCCGGCGACGATCGCGCGGGCGGCGGAGGCGAGCGCGTCGAGGCCGGAGCCGCAGAGCCGGTTGACGGTGCTGCCCGGCACCTCCTCCGGCAGGCCGCCGAGCAGCGCCGCCATCCGGGCCACGTTGCGGTTGTCCTCACCGGCCTGGTTGGCGCAGCCCAGGATCACGTCGTCGGTGCGGGCCCAGTCGACAGACGGGTGGCGGGCCACCAGCTCGCGGACGACGTGCGCGGCCAGGTCGTCCGGGCGGACCCCGGCCAGGGCGCCGGCGTACCGGCCGATCGGGGTACGGACTCCGGCAACGAGATAGGCCACTGTCATCGCGCGTACGTCCTTCGGGGGTGGGAAGGGGTCGGTGGGGGTACCCGGCGCCAGGATATCCGTGACCGGAGCGGATAGGTTTGCCGCATGTCCGGGGCCCAGTTCAGCGCAGAGACAAGCGGCGGCGGCGCGTTCGTCCGCCAGCCCAACCGGTTCACCGGCCGGGTCACCCCGCACTCCACGTCACCCGAGGGCGGCGGGCCGGACGAGGCGGGGCGCTGGCCGCTGGAGGCGGGCCGCTACCGGCTGATCTGGTGCCGGGCCTGCCCGTGGGCGCACCGGGCCCGGATCGTGCGCGGCCTGCTCGGCCTGGACGAGGTGATCTCGCTGGGCACCGTCGACCCGATCCGGGACGAGCGGGGCTGGCGGTTCGCGCTCGACCCGGACGGCTTCGACCCGGTGCTCGGCATCGGTTTCCTGTCCGAGGCGTACCTGTCCACCGACAGGGACTACACCGGCCGGGTCACCGTGCCGGCGCTCGTGGACACGCTCACCGGGCGGGTGGTGACGAACGACTATCCGCAGCTCACGCTGGACTTCTCGACCGAGTGGCGGCGGTTCCACGCGCCGGACGCGCCCGATCTCTACCCGGTCGAGCTGCGCCCGGAGATGGACGCGCTGATGGCGGAGATCCACCGGGACGTCAACAACGGCGTCTACCGGTGCGGCTTCGCCACCTCCCAGGAGGCGTACGACGAGGCGTTCACCGCGCTGTTCGCCCGCCTGGACGCGCTGAGCGAGCGGCTGTCCGGTCGGCGCTACCTGATGGGCGACGCGATCACCGAGGCGGACGTGCGCCTGTTCACCACGCTGGTGCGCTTCGACGTGGCGTACCACGGCCACTTCAAGTGCAACGAGCGCAAGCTCACCGAGATGCCGGTGCTGTGGGCGTACGCGCGGGACCTGTTCCAGACGCCGGGCTTCGGCGAGACGGTGGACTTCGACCACATCAAGCGGCACTACTACGCCACCCACGACATGATCAACCCGACCCGGATCGTGCCGCTCGGCCCCGATCTGTCCGGCTGGACCACCCCGCACGGACGTGGCTGAGGACACGGCCCGCCGGATCGCCGCCGCGTTCGCCGGCGTCTGCCTGGCCGCAGGCGTCGCCGCGGTGACCGTTGCGGTGGTCGCCGGTCCCGGTCCGGGCCCCGCCGGGTACGTGAGTGAGGCGGGCATCACCGACAGCGGGTATGCCGGGGCGTACCGGATCGGGATCTTCTCGGTGGCCGCGTCGCTGCTGCTGCTCGCCGGGGCGCTGCCGCCGGGGTTGCGCGGGGCGGCCGGGCTGCTCGGCGTCGGCGCGGTCGCCACTGTGCTCTCCGGCGCTGTCACGTGCAGCGAGGGCTGCCCGCTGCCGCCGTTCGAGGCGCCCACGGTGGCCGACCTGGTGCACGGCGGGGCCAGCATCGCGGCGACGGCCGCTGTGGTGCTCGCCATGCTCGTGGTGCTGTTCTCCCCGGCCGCGGACCGGGGGCTGCGGCGGATCGCGGCGGTCGGCGCGGCACTGGCGCTGCCGGTGGCCGTCGTGGTCGCGGCGGCGCTGCTGCTGGTCGGCCGCAGCGCGCTGCTCGGGGTGTCGGAACGGGTGCTGCTGGTCGTGGTGGCCGCCTGGGGACTGATCACCTCCGGCCACCTGGCTGTAAGGAGCCTCACCGGCGACGGTCCTTCCGTTCCGACCCGGGACGGGAGTAACGTGTCGCGACGATGACCAATGTCTGGTGCCTCACCGAGCGCCTGTACGTCGATCTCCGACGGCAGGCCAGCGGCGTCTGTCCGGCGTAGCTCCACGCCCCCGACGCCCGCCTTCCCTCTCCAGACCTTGGATCCGTCCCCATGACTTCCGCCCTGCGCAGAATTCCCTTCTCCGTCCAGATCCTGCTCGGCCTCGTGCTCGGCATGGCGCTCGGTTTCCTCGCCCGCGCCGCCGACCTCGCCTGGCTGACCAGCACGCTCGACACCGTCGGCGGCCTCTTCGTCCAGCTGCTCAAGCTCGCCGTGCCGCCGCTTGTCTTCACCGCCATCGTGGTCAGCGTGGTGAGCCTGCGCGGCGTCGCCAACGCCGCCCGGCTCGCCGTCAAGACACTGCTCTGGTTCGCCGTCACCGCCCTCATCGCGGTGAGCATCGGCATCGGCATCGGCCTGCTCACCGACCCCGGGCGGGGCGTCGACCTGGACCCGGCCGGCGCCACCGCACCGAAGACCACCGGCTCCTGGATCGACTTCCTCACCGGCATCGTCCCGACCAACCCGGTCGGCGCGTTCGTCGAGGGCAACGTCCTGCAGATCGTCTTCCTCGCCCTGGTGGTGGGCGCCGCCGCGCTGCTCGTCGGCGACGCCGCCGAGCCGTTCGTGTCGCTCAACCGCTCGCTGCTGTCGATCGTGCAGAAGGCGCTCTGGTGGGTCATCCGGCTCGCCCCGATCGGCACGCTCGGCCTGATCGGCAACGCCGTCGCCTCGTACGGCTGGGACCTGCTCGCCCCGCTCGCGAAGTTCACCACGGCCGTCTACGTCGGCTGCGCGCTGGTGCTGTTCGTGGTCTACCCGGTGCTGCTCGCCGTGGCCGGCAGGCTCAATCCGCTGCGCTTCTTCGCCGGCGCCTGGCCTGCCATCGAGCTGGCCTTCGTCTCCCGCTCCTCGGTGGGCACCATGCCGGTGACCCAGCGCTCGGTGGAGCGCCTCGGCGTCCCCCGCGAGTACGCCTCCTTCGCGGTGCCGTTCGGCGCCACCACGAAGATGGACGGCTGCGCCGCCATCTACCCGGCGCTCGCCGCGATCTTCGTGGCGCAGGTGTTCGGCGTGAACCTGGGCGTCACCGACTACCTGCTCATCGCGCTCGTCTCGGTGGTCGGTTCGGCCGCGACCGCCGGCCTGACCGGTGCGATCGTCATGCTCACGCTGACCCTGAGCACGCTGGGCCTGCCGCTGGCCGGGGCCGGTCTGCTGCTGGCCATCGACCCGATCCTGGACATGATCCGTACCGCCACGAACGTGGCCGGGCAGGCCGTGGTGCCGACCATCGTGGCCGCCCGGGAGGGCACGCTCGACCGGGCCGCGTACGACTCGGCCGGCAAGCGCGACCTGATCGAGCCGGTCGAGACCGAGCGGCTCGACCCCGTACCCGCCTGATCCACACCTCTTCGGGTGCGTCCCGCGCAACGGGGCGCACCCGAAGTCATGACCGGAGGATCCTCGCCAATGAGCGCCCTGTTCACCCCGCTCGCCCTGCGCGGCGTCACAGTGCCCAACCGGATCGCGCTGGCGCCCATGTGCCAGTACAGCGCCGGACCGGACGGCCTGCCCACCGACTGGCACCGCGTCCACCTCGGTTCCCGCGCCGTCGGCGGGGCCGGGCTCGTCATCACCGAGGCGACGGCAGTGGTGCCCGAGGGCCGGATCAGCCCGCAGGACACCGGCCTGTGGTCCGGCGCGCACGTCGACGCGTGGCGGCCGATCACCGCGTTCGTCGCCGGTCAGGGTGCGGTGCCGGCCGTGCAGCTCGCGCACGCCGGGTTCAAGGCGTCCACGTACCGGCCGTGGGCGCCGGCGCGCGGCGGCGTGCCGGACGCCGAGGGCGGCTGGACCCCGGTCGGCCCCGGTGACCAGCCGTTCGTTCCGGAGTACCGCACGCCGACCGCGCTGGACGAGTCGGGCATCGCGGCGGTGGTGGACGCCTTCGCGACCGCCGCCGGGCGGGCGCTGGACGCCGGGTTCGCCGCCGTGGAGATCCACGCCGCGCACGGCTACCTGCTGCACGAGTTCCTGTCCCCGCTGACCAACCGGCGCACCGACGGCTGGGGCGGTGACCGGGCCGCCCGGATGCGGCTCACCCTCGACGTGGCCCGCGCGGTACGCGCCGCCGTCGGCGAGTCGGTGCCGGTGCTGACCCGGATCTCCGCCACCGACTGGGCCGACGGCGGCTGGACCGTCGAGGACAGCGTGGTGCTCGCCGGTGAGCTGGCCGCCGCCGGAGTCGACCTGGTCGACACGTCCTCCGGCGGCGCGGCGGTCCGGGCGTCCATCCCGGTCGGACCCGGCTACCAGGTGCCGCTGGCCGCCCGGATCCGCCGCGAAGCCGGGGTGCCGACCGGCGCGGTGGGCCTGATCGTCGAGCCCGAGCAGGCCGAGCAGATCGTGGCCGGCGGCGAGGCGGACCTGGTGCTGCTGGGCCGGGAGCTGCTGCGCGACCCGTACTGGCCGCACCGCGCCGCCGCCAAGCTGGACGCCACCCCAACTTGGCCCAACCAGTACACCCGAGCCTTCTGACCATCCGCCCCGCCCGTGCGCGTCGATCATGAAGTTGGCGGCGTTCTGCGTCCGATTTGTCGCCGCCAACTTCATGATCAACGGGGCGGGGAAGCCCGGGAAAACGCGGTCAGCCGGCCAGGTGGTTCCAGCGGGGTTCCAGGTCGGTCCAGGTGCCCTGGTCGGCCACCGTGCCGTCGATCAGCACCACCACGTGGTCCGCCCGGACCAGCGCGGCCCGCTTCGCGGTCGAGCCGACCACAGTGACCCCGTGCTCGCGCAACGCCGCCCACAGAGCCAGCTCCGTGCTCACGTCCAGCGCCGACGACACGTCATCGGCCACCAGCAGCTCGGTACGCGGGGCGAGCGCCCGGGCCAGCGCCAGCCGCTGGAGCTGACCGCCGGACAGCCGGGTGCCCTTGTGCCCGATCAGCAACCCGAGCCCGCCCCCGGCCGCGGCCAGGTCGTGTTCGAGCTGGGCGGTGGTGACCGCCCCGGCGGCGTCCACCTGGTGGCCGAGCGCGATGTTGTCGGCCACCGTGCCGGAGAGCACCCGGGGCATCTGGCCCACGTACCCGACCTGGTTGGGACGCAGGAACATCTCCGGCTCGGTCACCGGGTCACCGTTCCAGCGCAGCTCGCCGACGTGGTGCACGATCCCGGCGAGCGCGCGCAGCAGCGACGACTTGCCGGACCCGACCGGGCCGACGACCAGCACCAACTGCCCGCGCTCGACCACCAGGTCCACGTCGCGGACGGCGAGCGTGCCGTCGGAGTGCAGCGCACCGAAGCCGGCCAGCTCCAGGCGGCGCAGCGGGTGCCGGGGCGGCGGCTCGGGCGCGGGCGCGGTGCCGGCGACCAGGTCCAGGCCGGGCACCGGCGCCGCGTACACGGCCTCGCCGGTCATCGCCACCGTCCGCTTCGTCCACACCCGCGCCGACGGGTACTGCGAGACCAGCGACGCGGTGGTCCACGCGAACCAGCGGGCCGCGGCCAGGGTGGACACGGCCACCAGCGTGGCACCCGCCGACAGCTCCCCGGCCAGGTAGAGCGCCCACGCGCCGATCGGCAGCAGGCCGCTGGCGACCGACGGAGTGGACCGGGCCCACACCTGCATGGCGATCTCGCGTCGCTGCCGCTCGCTGCGCACCTCGTCCAGCCGGGCGAGGTGGCGCAGCACCGGGCGGGTCGCGCCGGCCAGCTTGACCGTACGGGCGGCGGACAGCGCGGAGACCAGCGCGGTGGCGAACGCGGCGCGCGCCTTCACCGTGCCGGCCGCGGTGCGTTCCAGCCGGGGCGCGAACAGCGTCGCCGCCAGCCCGGAGACCACCATCGTGCCGACGAAGAACATCGCCGGTACGAGACTGCCCGTCACCAGCGTCATGGCGACCACGATGACCAGCGAGATGAACTGGTCCATCAGGTTGTCGGCCAGGTGCACCACCCGGTCGGTGTCGCCGCCCTGGGCCACCACCTCGGCCGGGGTGTGCCCGCTGACCCGGCGCGCGCCGGTCTGCCCGTGCACCAGCCGGGCGCTGATCCGCAGCATCTGCCGGATCCACCACTGCGGGAACCACAAATTGGTCAGGTACGGCAGCGGCAGCACCACGAGCAGCGCGGCCACGATGCCCAGCGCCGGCAGCCACGGGTCGCCTCCGCCGATCAGGTCGGCCCAGAGCCAGGGCAGCACCGCGCCGTCCATGCCGAGCACCGTCATCACGATGAACAGGCCGACCGAGAGCAGGCCGTACCGGGTGTCGTTGGTGCCCAGCCGGAAGATCTCCCGCATGGTCCGCGCGGGCGGCAAGGGCGGCGCGGGTGGTGGGTCGGCGCGCGGCACGGCGGCCGGCCGGGTCGCGGGTGCGGTCGGCGTGGCCGGGGCGTCGTCCCAGGCGGGCGCGTCGAGCAGGTTCACGCCGCCGCCCCGGGCGCCCACTCCGGCGTACGCCCCGGCGTGGCTGGTGGCGAGCAGTTCGGCGAAGCGGGCCGACTCGCGCAGCGGACCGGCCTCCAGTACCGCGCCGTCGGCCATCACCACCACCTCGTCGCAGCGGCGCACCGAGGAGAGCCGGTGCGCGATGACGATGCCGATCCGGTCGGTGAGCAGCCGTTCGGTGGCCTCGCGTACCCGGTTCTCGGTGACCGGGTCGAGCCGTGCGGTGGCCTCGTCGAGGATCACCACGTGCGGGTCCCGGACCAGGATGCGGGCGAACGCGACGAGCTGTTCCTGCCCGGCGGAGAGCACGTACCCGCCGTCGCCGAGCCGGGTGTGCACGCCGTCGGGCAGCTCGGCGATCCAGCCGGCCAGGCCCAGCTCGGCCAGCGCCCGCTCGGCGGCGTCCAGCAGCTCCGGGTCGAACAGCGCCACGTTCTCGGCCAGCGTGCCGGCCAGGATCTCGGTGCGCTGCGGCACCACGGCGATCCACCGGCGCAACTCCTCCACGTCCAGGTCGGCCAGGTCGGTGCCGCCGAGGAACACCGTGCCGCGCGGCACGTCCACCGCCCGGGTGAGCACCTTCGCCAGCGTCGACTTGCCCGAGCCGGTACGCCCGACGAGCGCGTACGAGCGCCCGCGGACGAAGTCCAGGTGCACGTCGCGCAGCGCCGGACCGCGGTCGTCCCCGCCGGCCGGATAGCGGTAGGTGAGACCGCGCACGGTCAGGTCGCCGTCGACCGGGGTGGCGCCGCCGTCCGGCTCCTGCGGCGACCCGGCGAGCAGCTGCACCCGGCCCCACGCGCCGAACGCCTGTTGCAGGTGCGGCACCCAGCGCGCGATCTGCTCGACGGTCGCGCCGAACGCGATCACCAGCAGCCAGATCGCGGTGAGCCGGGCGGCGTCCACCCGGCCGGTGGCCAGCGCCCACGCGCCGCCCAGCACCACGCCCGCGACGCCGAGCCCGACCGCGCCCGCGGCGGTGGCGGTGACCCGCGCGGAGAGCCGGAACACCCGGACGCACCGGGCGATCACCTCGGCCGCGCGGCGCGCGTAGAGGCGCAGCACGTACGGCCGGGCGAGGCTGGTGCGCACGTCGTCCTGCCCGTGCACCGCCTCCTCCATCACCGCCGCGAGGTCGGACCACGCCTCCTCCTCGGCCATCCGGGCCGGGGCGATCCGGGCGGTCGGACGGCGCAGCGTCACCACGAGCAGCGCGATGAGCAGGATCATGCCGATGCCCGCGGGCCACCAGACGATCAGCGCGCTCACCGTCGCGAGTACGCAGACCGCGAGGCCCTGCGCCAGCCGTACGCCGGTGTTCCGCATCTCGGCGGCGACCTGGTAGACGTCGTTGTCGATCCGGTCGAGCAGTTCGCCGACCGGTGTGGTCTCCAGGGTGGGCAGGTCCTGGCCGAGCGCGACCCGGCAGAGCCGTCGCCGCACGTCGGCCGACCAGTCGGCGGTGAGCCGGGCCATGATCAGGCCGATCAGCAGGTCGGTGACGACAGCGGCGACGAGTGCCACCGCGAGCGCGACGAACCAGCCGGACGAGCGGTGCACAAGCACCGGCCCGGCCAGCGCGGCGGCGGCCGCCTGGCCGGCGGCGCCGAGCACGATCAGCAGCAGGACCGCCGTCATCCGCCGGGGCGCCGTGGCCCAGAGATCTCGGAGCAGGCGCATGGAAGGTCCTCCGGACTCGGCTCGGTGGGGGCGGTGTCCCCAGCCTCGTCCTCACGGCGGCCCGGATTCAACCGAATTACCGGCCCTTGGTCAGGTCCGGGCGACCCGCCGGACGATGCCGAGCAGCGACTCCTGCACCTCGTCGATCGGCCGCTCCGGCGAGAAGACCAGCCAGTCCACTGCCACCACCAGACCGACGCCGAACAGCGCCGAACTCGCGGTACGCACGTCCAGGTCGGCCGGGAGGTCGCCGCTGTCCACGCCGGCCTGCACGGTGTCGGCGATCACCGCGATGGCCTCGCCGCGCAGCAGCCGCAGCGTCTGCTGCCACTCCCTGTTGGTCCGCCACATCTCCGAGAGCAGGAGCTGGGCGAAGGCGCGGTAGCGGCGGATGTACTCCAGCTGGGCGCGGACCAGCGCGCCGAGCGCCTCCAGCGGCGGCAGCCCGTCGACGGCGGCCCGGAACTCGGCGGTGAGCAGGCCGATGCCGTGCCGCAGCAGTTCCTCGAACAGGACGGTCTTGGACTCGAAGTTGTAGTAGACGGTCCCCTTCGCCACACCGGCGCGGGCCGCGATGTCGTCCACAGTGGTGGCCGAGAAGCCCTGCTCGGCGATGAGGTCCACCGCCGCCACGAAGAGGCGCTGGCGGGTGTCCTCGCGCCGGCGTGTCCGTCCGTCCGTCACCGGCTCATCCTCACATGGTCAGTTCGGGGTGCAGCTTCGACGGGGTGAGCCGGCGGGACCGGCGGGCCGCGCCGACGGTGAGCGCCGTCGCGCCCAGCCCGAACGCGAGCAGCACCAGCGCGGCGGTGACCACCGGGGCGGTCGTACCGCCGTTGATGCTGTGCCGCAGGCCGTCCACCACGTACGTCATCGGCAGCCAGGGGTGGACGGCCTGGAAGAAGCCGGGCGAGGTCTGCACCGGGTAGGTGCCGCCGGACGAGGTGAGCTGGAGCATCAGCAGCGCCAGCGCGGCCAGCCGGCCGGCCGGGCCGAGCGCCACGCCGAGCAGTTGCATGATCGCGGTGAACGCCAGCGAGGTGAGCGCGAGCAGCCCGAACGTGGCCGCCCCGTGCCTCGGGTCGAGCCCGAGCCCGAGCGTCACCACCGTGTAGAGCACAGTGACCTGGGCCAGGCCGATACCGGCGGCCGGGAGCCACCCGGCGAGCACGACCCGCCAGCCGGGCGCGCCGGACATCACGTGCCGCCGGTTGACCGGCCGCAACAGCATGTACGTGATCATCGCGCCGACCCAGAGCGCCAGCGAGAGGAAGTACGGGGCGAAGCCGACGCCGTACGAGCCGGCCGGGTTCTGCGAGTCGCGGATCAGGCCGACCGGGTCACCGAGCACGCCGGCGCGAGTGGCCGCGTCGTCGTACCCGGGCAGTTTCCGCTCCCCGGCGGCGAGCCCGTCGGCGAGGTCGCCGGCACCGCCCTCCAGCCGGGTCAGCCCGTCGACCAGGCGGTTGCTGCCGCTGCCGAGCTGGGCCAGGCCGCCGTCGAGCTGGCGGGCGCCCGAGGCGAGCCGGTAGAGGCCGCCGCGCAGCTCGTTCGCGCCGGTCGACGCGTCGCCCAGCCCGTCGCGGAGCTTGGCGCTGCCCTGGGCCAGCGTGGCGAGCCCGCCGGCCAGCTCGTTGACCTTCGCGCGGGCGGAGGCGACGTCGTCGGCCAGGTGCGGCGCGGCGGCGGCCACCTCGCGGGCGGTCTTCGACACGTCTGTCATCTGCTTGCGCAGCGTGGCCATGTCGGTCTTGTCCAGCGCGGCCACCACGGAACGGGCCTGCGTGACGGCCTGGTCGGCGGCCTTGCGGGCGGCGGCGAAGTCCCTGTTGTCGGCCAGCTCGGGGTGTTCCTTCGCGACCGCGTCGAGCCGGTCGCGGATCTCCTCGGCGGTAGCGACCACCTCGGCGGCCTTGCCCGGCAGCGCGTCCAGCCCGGCGGCGAGCTGCTGCGCGCCGTCGGCGACGAGCGTGGCCGCCTTCTCGATCTTGTCGGCGTTGCGGCGCAGCACCGGCTCGTACTTGTCGGCGGCGGCGTTCACGGTGGCCGCTGCGGCCTTGGTCTCGGTGGCGGCGCGGCCGGCGCCGTCGGCGAGCTGGGCGGCGCCGGTCCGCAGCTGGTCGAGGCCCTTGGCGAGCTTGTCCGCGCCCTGGACCGACTGGTTGAGCCCGCCGGCGAGCTGCCCGGCACCGTCCTCGGCGTCACCGAGCCCGTCGGCGATCTTTCCCGCGCCCTGCTGGGAGCTGCCGAGCCCGTCGGCGATCCTCCCGGCGCCGTCGGCGGCGCGTCCGGTCTCGGCCTTGGCGTCGGTGAAGCCGATCAGCATCTTGTCGAAGTACGTGGCGGCGGTGCTCTGCGCGGCTGCGGCCCGGATCTCGCTGAACGCCGACCGGGCGAGCAGGCCGGAGAGGTAGTTGGTGGCGTCGTCGTTGACGACCTTCAGCTCGCCCTGCCGGGCCGGGCGGTCCGGTTCCGGGCCGGCGGCGAGGGTGGCGGAGAAGTCCTCCGGGATGGAGAAGACGAGGTGGTAGCGCCCGTCGCGCAGCCCTTTCGTGGCGTCGGCCTGGTCGGTGACGGTCCAGCCGAACACCTTGCGATCGAGCAGCTTGTCGGTGAGGTCACGGCCGGCGTGCACCTCGCTGCCGTCACCGGCGGTGGCCGGACGGTCGGCGTTGACCACGGCGACCGGGATCCGGTCCATCTTCCCGTAGGGATCCCAGAACGCGTACAGGTAGAGGGCGCCATAGAGCAGCGGGACGATGGTGAGCACGGCGAGGGCGGCGCGCGGCAGCCGGCCCCGGGTCATCCGGCGCAGCTCGAACAGGGCCAGTCGCAGGACGCTCATGCGGGCACCTCGGCGGGCTCGGCGGGAACGGTGAGGGCGGGGACGGGCGGGACCGGGTCGCCGATGCGGTGCACGGTGGCGGCCACGCCGGGTTCGACGGCGCGGGCGCTGGCGACCACGGCGTACCCCTGGTCGGCGAGGCGTTCCAGCGCGCCCCACATCCACTCCCGCTCGGGGCGGTCGGCGCCGGCGTCCACGTCGTCGGCGACGATCAGGCTGGGGCCGCCGAGGCTGGCGAGCACCAGCCCGAGCACCTGCCGTTCGACCGGGGTGAGGTCGCGGCCGTACCGGTCGGGGTCCAGGGGCGCGTCGGTGAGTCCGGCGCCGGCGACGGCGGCGGCGTAGGCGTCGCGGCGGTAGGCCCGGCGGGCTCGGACCGCTGCCACCGGCACGAGGCGGCGCCGGCGGCGGGGCACCGGGCCGAGCAGCAGCAGGCGTTCGGTGATGTGCTCGGCGACGGTGAGCGTCGGGTCGGGTTCGTGCACGCCCGCCACCTGGCCGAGCGCGGCCGGTCCGCGGCGGCGTAGCTCGCCGTGGTTGTGCGGGAAGCGCCCGGCCAGGGCGAGCAGCAGCGAGGTGCGCCCGCTGCCGGGCGGGCCGGTCACGGCGTGCAGCTCACCGCTCGCGGCGGTGAGGTCGACGTCCCGGTAGACCCAGCCGCGGCGGGTGCGCAGGCCCAGGCCGACGGCCTCGACGATGTTCATTCCGCTCCCGAATTCCGAACTGACTAGTCAGTATAAAAACATGCCCAGCATAGCGCCGGGTGTCCGGTTCGGGACGCCTGGCGGGAGTGATCCTCAGAACAGCACTGTGGCGAGCGTGCCGACCGGGCGGAAGCCGCAGCGCTCGTAGACCCGGCGGGCGGGCAGGTTGAAGTCGTTTACGTAGAGGCTCACAGTGGGCGCGACCCGTTCCAGCGCGTCGCGGACCACTGCGGCCATCGCGGCGGTGGCGATGCCCCGGCCGCGCCACTCGGGCGCCACCCAGACGCCCTGCACCTGCGCGGTCCGGCGGGTCACCACTGCCAGCTCCGCCTTGAAGACCACCCGCCCGTCGACGAAGCGGGCGTAGGCACGGCCGGCGCGCACCAGCTCGGTCACCCGCCGCCGGTAGCCGCGCCCGCCGTCCTCGGCCAGCGGCGACACCCCGACCTCCTCGGTGTACATCGCCACCGCCGCCGGGAACAGCCGGTCGACCTCGTTACCGCGCACCCGCCGCACGTGCGGGTCGGGCGCCACGGCGGGCAGCGCGTCCGTCGCCAGCAACGGCTGGTTCGGGCGTACGTCCCGAGCCGGCCCCCAGTGCGCGGAGAGGCGGTCCCAGAGCCCGAGCACCGCGTCGGCCCGGCCCACGATCGAGGAACAGAGCCGCTCCTCGGCGCTCAACTGGTCGGCGAACGCGGTCACCGCCGACTCGGACGCGAGCACCGGGGTCAGATTGCCGCCCAGCCAGCAGATCGACTCCAGGTGCCGGCGGGAGCCGTACCCGAGGATCCGCGCCTCGGCCCGCCACCAGGCCAGACCGCGTGCCGCCACCCGCTCGGCGACCTGCGCGCCGGCGTACGGGTCGAGGTCGAGCAGCCGCTCGACCGCGCGGCGCTCCGACTCCCCGAGTTGGCGTACCGGCACCGTGAGCACGACTACCAGCCTGCCAGATCCACCCCGGCGCGCGCGGGCCGACCGGGCACCTGCCGCACGGCCCTCAGCCGGCCGCCGCCGGCACCGGTTCGGGCGCGGGCGGCCGGGTCCGGGCGGCCCACCGCACCACAGGCGGCACCAACGCGCCGAGCAGCAGGAACACCACGCCGAGCACCAGCCAGCCGGGTACGCCCCAGCCGATCGCGAGCGTGGTCACCACCACCGGGGCGACCATCGAGCCGAGTTGCATGCCCATCCCGTACGCGCCCTGGTACTGCCCGTGCGCGTGCGCCGGAGCCAGGCCGAAGGAGATGCCCCAGCCGGCCGCGGCGTGCCACAGCTCGCCCACGACGTGCACCAGCGCGCCGGCCAGCAGCAGCGGCACCGCAACCGCCACCGGGACGCCGCCACCCGCGGCGAACAGCGCGCAGGCGGCGGCGAGCAGGACACCGGCCCGGCGGGCGGCCCGGCCCGCGCCGGTCAGGTCTTCGGTGCCCCGCGAGGCGCGGACCTGGAACAGGATCACCACCACCGTGTTGACGAGCAGGCAGACGGAGATCAGCCAGTTCGGTGCGCTGGTGTGCCCGGCGATCCACAGCGGCAGGGCGATGTTGATCAGCGAGAAGTGCATGGACATGAGCCCGTCCAGCACGGTGAAGGCGAGGAACGGGCGGTCCCGTAGCGCGATCAGCCGTGGCCCGTGCGCCGGGGCGGGCATCGGCGGCACCGGCGGGAGCCGCAGCAGCACCGCCGCCGCCAGCACGTACGTGGCGGCGTCGAGCAGGATCAGCGTGACGTACGCGCTGCGGGTGTCGGCGGCGAGCGCGAACCCGGCCAGCACGGTGCCCACCGAGATCCCGACGTTGGTGACGGCGCGCAGGTAGGCGCGGGTGCGGACCCGCTGGTCGGGCGGTACGGCGCCGGCGATCAGCGCCCCGCGGGCGCCCCGGGTGCCCGCGTCCGCGACCGCCATCAGCATGCCGACGACCAGGAAGCCGGTGAACGAGCGCACCGAGACCAGGGCGGTCGTGCACGCGGCCGAGGCGAGCAGCGCGGCCATCTGGAGCCCGCGCGGGCCGAGGCGGTCGGCGAGATAGCCCATCGGGGTGCTCGCCACCAGGCTGACCAGCGCGGTGAGCGTGAGCGCCACGCCGACCTGGGCCACCGTGAGCCCGACCGACCGGGTGAGGAACAGCGCGCTGGCGGTGAGCCAGGTGCCCCGCCCGACGGTGTTGACGAGCGTGGAGAGGGCGAGGGTCCGGGACGGGCCCGGTTCGGGAAGCAGGCGCACACCGGCAGCCTAACAATACGTACGTACGGTTTTCAGTCCGGTTTTCGCGACGTCTTGTCGGCGATGCATTGCCGATATATCGTTGATGCATCAGTGATGCGACTACAGAAGGAGAACCACTGATGGGTTTCCATCGACGCATGCACGCCATGCACGACGAGATGCGCCGCCACGGCGGCTTCGGCTTCCCGCCCGTACCCCCGGGTCCGCCGCCCTTCTCCCCCGGACCGCACGGTCGCGGGCGAGGGCGCGGCGGCCGGGGACGCGGACGGCGGCCGAACGTCCGCGGCGCCGTGCTGGCCCTGCTCACCGAGCGGCCGATGCACGGCTACGAGATGATCCAGGAGATCGACTCCCGCACCGGCGGGGCCTGGCGGCCCAGCCCCGGCTCGATCTACCCGACACTGCAACTGCTGGAGGACGAGGGCGTCATCGCCACGGCCGCCGACTCCGAGGGCGGGCGCAAGCGGTTCGCGCTGACCGAGGCGGGGCAGGCCGAGGCGGCCGACGCGGCGCAGACCCCGCCCTGGGCGGAGTTCGCCGAGCAGACAGTCAACAGCTGGCACGACATCCGCGACGCCGGAGCGCAGGCCATGCAGGCGCTGCGGCAGGTCATGACCACCGGCACCGACGACCAGCGCGCCCGGGCCGCCCAGGTGCTCGACGAGACCCGGCGCAAGCTCTACGCCATCCTCGCCGAGTCCGAGTGAGCACCGCCGCCGCGACGGCACGCCGGCCGGACGACGACCGGCGTGCCGTCAGGCGCGGCGAGCGGTGACGAGCAGGTACTCCCAGCGCATCACGCCGCCGTCCAGGTGCCGGGCCGCCAGGTCGGTCAGCGCGCGGTCGAGCCCCGCCGTACGCTCCGGATCGCCCGCGTTCGCCCGGTAGACCGCCACTGTGGGCCCGTAGTGGGTGGCGAAGAAGTCCCGGAACTGTTCCGGCGTGGCGAACCGGTTCACCACCACGTCGTCGCGCCCCAGCCGGAGCGCGTCGACACGGTCGCCGAACAACTCCCGGACATGGTCCTCGTCGCCCCAGAGCGGGGGCGGCTGCGCGCCCGGCGGCGGTGGCGGCGCGAACGGCCGCATGGCCGCGAACAACTGGCCCACGAAGCCCTCCGGGGTCCAGTTGACCAGGCCGATCGTCCCGCCCGGCCGGCACACCCGCAGCACCTCGTCGGCGGCGGCCCGGTGCCGGGGCGCGAACATCACACCCACACAGGACAGCACCGCGTCGAACGCGCCGTCCGCGTACGGCAGCGCCTCCGCGTCCGCCTCCTCCCAGGTCAGCGCCAAGCCCTCCCGCTCAGCCTCCGCCCGCCCGATCGCCAGCAACTCCGGGGTGAGGTCGCCCGCCACCACCTCCGCGCCGGCCCGGGCCGCCGGCAGAGCCGCGTTGCCGGTCCCGGCCGCCACGTCCAGCACCCGCATGCCCGGCGCCACCCCGGCGGCCCGGACCAGCGTCGCCCCCAGCTCCGGGATCACCTGCGCGGCCACGGCGGCGTAGTCGCCCATCGCCCACATCGCGCGGTGCCGGGCCTTCACCGCGGCGTCCTGTTCCCGTTCCTCGATCATCTGTCGCTCCTCACAGTCGTCCCTGCACAGGACGCTAGGCAGCGGACGACCCGGCCCCCAGTACGAGATCTGTACCGCTCCCGACAGGCGCCTGGCCGGGCCGCCGGGCCGGGCGTAGCGTGCCCGCCATGGGGGCCTCCTACCACCAGTTCTGCCCCGTGGCGAAGGCCATGGAACTGCTCGACGAGCGGTGGACGCTGCTCGTGGTCCGGGAGTTGGTCAGCGGCTCGGAACGCTTCAACGAGCTGCGCCGGGGCCTGCCCCGGATGTCACCCACGCTGCTGTCCCGCCGGCTGCACCAGCTCGTCCGCGCCGGGGTGGTGGAGCGGCGGGTCGATGGCGTCGACGTGCGCTACGTCCCGACCGCCGCCGGGCGCGAGCTGCGGCCCGTGCTGGAGGCACTCGGTGCCTGGGGCGTGCGCTGGATCGGCGAACTGGGCGACGCCGACCTGGACCCGAAGCTGCTGCTGTGGGACATGCACCGGCACGTCGACCACGACGCGGTCCCGCCGGGGCGTACCGTCGTACGGTTCCGCTTCCGGGACGTGCCCACGGCGCAGCGCGACTGGTGGATGGTGATCGCCGGGGGCGAAGCCGACGTCTGCGACATCGACCCGGGGCACGACGTGACGGTGACCGTCACGGCGGACCTGCGCGCCCTGGTCCAGGTCTGGATGGGCGACCTGGAGTGGGCCGCGGCGCTGCGCGGCGGCACGGTGGAGGTCACCGGACCGGAGACGTTGCGGCGCGCCGCGCCCGGCTGGTTCACCCTCTCCCCCTTCGCCGCCGTGCCCCGGCCCTGAGACGCCGCGTGCGACCGCCCCCTGCCGGGGACGGCCGCACGACAACGCGGAAGTGGATCAGTGCACGGTGACGGTGGCACCGCCCGGCACCAGGTCGCGCAGCTCCTCGGGGATCTCGGCGCCCATCTCGTCGGCGATCCGCAGCGCCTCCTCGATCAGCGTCTCCACGATCTGCGCCTCCGGCACGGTCTTGACGACCTTGCCCTTGACGAAGATCTGGCCCTTGCCGTTGCCCGAGGCCACACCCAGGTCGGCCTCGCGGGCCTCACCCGGACCGTTCACCACGCAACCCATGACCGCGACGCGCAGCGGCACCGGCAGGCCCTCCAGCCCGGCGGTGACCTCCTCGGCCAGCTTGTAGACGTCGACCTGCGCCCGGCCGCAGGACGGGCAGGAGACGATCTCCAGGCCACGCTCGCGCAGGCCCAGCGACTCCAGGATCGCGTTGCCGACCTTGATCTCCTCGACCGGCGGGGCGGACAGCGAGACCCGGATGGTGTCGCCGATCCCCTCGGCCAGCAGCGCGCCGAACGCCACCGCCGACTTGATCGTCCCCTGGAACGCCGGGCCCGCCTCGGTGACGCCGAGGTGCAGCGGGTAGTCGCACTTCTCGGCCAGCAGCCGGTAGGCGCGGATCATCACCACCGGGTCGTTGTGCTTCACCGAGATCTTGATGTCCCGGAAGCCGTGCTCCTCGAACAGCGAGCACTCCCACAGCGCCGACTCCACCAGCGCCTCGGCGGTGGCCTTGCCGTACTTGGCCAGCAGGCGCTTGTCCAGCGAGCCCGCGTTCACGCCGATCCGGATCGGCACGCCCGCGTCGCCGGCGGCCCGCGCGATCTCCTTGACCTTGTCGTCGAACTGCCGGATGTTGCCCGGGTTCACCCGCACCGCGGCACAGCCGGCGTCGATCGCCGCGAAGACGTACTTCGGCTGGAAGTGGATGTCGGCGATCACCGGGATCTGCGACTTCTTGGCGATCGCCGGCAGCGCCTCCACGTCGTCCTGCGACGGCACGGCGACCCGGACGATCTGGCAGCCGGACGCGGTCAGCTCGGCGATCTGCTGAAGCGTGGCGTTGACGTCGGCGGTGAGGGTGGTGGTCATGGACTGCACCGAGACCGGCGCGCCACCACCGACCGGCACCGAACCGACCATGATCTGGCGGCTGGCCCGGCGCGGGGCCAGCGGCGGCGGCGGTACGGGGGGCATACCGAGACTGACAGCGGTCACTTCAGGCACTCACCTTGAGAAGAGCGTGATGGGGTTGATGACATCGGCGGTGACCGTCAGCAGCGTGAACGCGCCACCGATCAGGATCACCGCGTACGTGAACGGCATGAGTTTGAGGTAGTCGACGCGCCCCGGATCGGCACGGCCGATGCGCGCGTAGAGCCAGGACCGCGCCCGTTCGAACCAGGCGATGGCGATGTGGCCGCCGTCCAGCGGGAGCAGCGGCAGCAGGTTGAACACGCCGATGAAGAAGTTCAGCGACACGAACAGCATGAAGAACACCAGCCAGGCGTTGTTCTCCACGGCCTCGCCGCCGAGCCGGCTGGCGCCGACCACGCTGATCGGGGTGTCCACGTCGCGCTCGCCGCCGGTGATCGCGTTCCACAACGCCGGCACCTTCTGCGGGATGCGCTGCATGGCGTGCGCGGTCTGCACGGCCATCGTGCCGGTGAAGTCGGCGGTGGCGCCGAACGCGGCGACCGGGCCGTACTCGACCCGGGTCGGGGTGGTGGGCGAGAGCGCCACGCCGAGCGCGGAGACCGCCGAGGCGGCGCCCTTCGGGTCGTCCAGCGGCGGACGCTGCACCGAGGCCAGGTCGACCCGCGCCTCGTCCGGCTTGCCGTCGCGCACGAAGGCGACGGTGGCCGTGCCGGGCGGAGTGGCCCGGACCACGTCGAGCATGTCGCCCCAGGTCGAGACCGGCTTGCCGTTCACCGCGGTGATCCGGTCGCCGTCCTTGAGCTGGGCCTTCTCGGCCGGGCTGGCCGGGTCGCCGGACTCGCAGGCGCGGGCCGCGTTCTCCACCACCACGCACGGCGCGATGGCGATCACCGCCGGCTCGGCCCGGAAGCCGGCCTCGGTGCTGGGGAACTTCGGATTCGGCAGCCCCACCGACACCGCGATGATCCAGAGCGCGATCAGGGCCAGGGCGAAGTGGGTGATCGAGCCCGCGGACATCACGATCGTCCGCTTCCACACCGGGTAGCGCCACATGGCGCGCTTCTCGTCCCCCGGCTCGACGTCGTCGTCCTGCGGCGTCATTCCGACGATCTTGCAGAAGCCGCCGAGCGGGATGCCCTTGACGCCGTACTCGGTCTCGCCCCGCTTGAACGACCACAGGGTCGGGCCGAAGCCGACGAAGTAGCGGGTGACCTTCATCCCGAACGCCTTGGCGGTCAGCATGTGCCCCGCCTCGTGCAGGCTCACCGAGATGAGGATCGCCAGGGCGAACAGCACCACCCCGAGCAGATAGCTCATCGAGCTCCTTCCACCGACCCGACGATGATCTCCTGGGCGTGCGCCCGTGCCCACGACTCGGCGGCGAGCACGTCCTCGACGGTACCTGGTTCGTCGAAATCGGGTGCGTCCTCCAGCACCCGCTGGAGGGTGTCGACGATGCCGAGGAACGGCAGCCGGCCCGCGACGAACGCGGCCACGCACTCCTCGTTCGCCGCGTTGTAGATCGCCGGGCGGCAGCGCCCGGCCTCGCCCGCCGCCTTGGCCAGCGCGACAGCCGGGAACGCCGCGTCGTCGAGCGGGAAGAACTCCCAGGTGTGGGCAGTGGTCCAGTCGACAGCCGCGGCGGCGCCGGGCACGCGGTCCGGCCAGCCGATACCGAGCGCGATGGGCAGCCTCATGTCCGGCGGGCTGGCCTGGGCCAGGGTGGAGCCGTCGGTGAACTCGACCATCGAGTGGATCACCGACTGCGGGTGGACCATCACCTCGATGTCGGCGTACGGCACGTCGAACAACTCGTGCGCCTCGATCACCTCCAGCGCCTTGTTGACCATCGTGGCGGAGTTGATCGTGACGACCGGGCCCATGTTCCAGGTCGGGTGTGCCAGCGCCTGCTCCGGCGTCACGGCGGTCAGCTCGTCACGCCGCCGCCCCCGGAACGGGCCGCCGCTGGCGGTGACCACCAGCCGCCGTACCTCGCCCCGGACGCCGCCGCGCAGGCACTGCGCCAGCGCCGAGTGCTCGGAGTCCACCGGGACGATCTGCCCCGGTCGCGAGACGGCGGCCTTGACCAGCGGGCCGCCGGCGACGAGGGACTCCTTGTTGGCCAGGGCGAGGGTACGACCGGCGTGCAGCGCGGCCAGCGTCGGCGGCAGGCCCAGCGAGCCGACAACGCCGTTGAGCACCACGTCACACGGCCACTGCGCCAGCTCGGTCATCGCGTCCGGCCCGGCCACGATCTTCGGCAGCTTGAAGTCGCCGGTGGCCCAGCCGCGCCGGCTCGCCTCGGCGTAGAACGCGAGCTGAAGATCCTGCGCGGCGGACGCGCGGGCCACACCGACCGCCTCCACGCCCAGCTCCAGCGCCTGCGCGGCGAGCAACTCCACGTTGCCGCCACCCGCGCCGAGGGCCACCACCCGGAAGCGGTCCGGGTTGCGCTTGACGATGTCGATGGCCTGGGTGCCGATCGAGCCGGTCGAGCCGAGCAGCACGAGATCTCGGGGAGTGGTCACCGGACCATTGTTCCCCAGCGCCTCACCCCGGTTCGTCCCGGAGTGCCCGGCGACATGATCGACTCCACTTCGCCGAGGTGGCGGCATCCCAGGCGCCGCGATGCCACCACTTCGGCGAACTGGTGTCAATCACGCCTGCGGCGCCTCCTCGTCGAGCAGGTCGGCCGGGTCGACGCTGAACTCGAACGGCTGCCGCATCACGAACGTCGTACCGGCGGCCGCGGCCGCAAGCGGCCGGTACTCGCCGTCGACCAGTTCGTAGAGGGCAAGCGCCGGCACCCGGTTACGCAGGTCGACCCGGAGGAAGTACGGCACACCGGCGGTCGCGTACTCCCGCGGCCTGTCGATCACGCCTGACGGCGCGATCTCCCCCACCAGCAGCGCGTCCTCGATTGTGACGGCGCGGAGACCACCGGCCGGGTGTCGCAGCACCGCCAGATCGGGAATGAACAGGTCGTCAGCGGAGACCAGGTTGACGGACCGGCAGCCCCACCGGCCGGCGGCCCGCGCCGCCCTCCCGATCAGGTACGCGAGATGGAGATGCGCCGTACGCCGGTCGACGCCGCTGCCCGGCGTGACGATCACACAGCCGCGCAGCACCTCGATCCTCGGGCCGTTGTTCTCCGGCAGCAGGTCGAGTGCCGCCGCGGCCGTCCAGGGCTGGTCAAGGCACCCCAGAAGATCCAACGACCTACCGGACGAGTCGCGGTCAGGCCGGTCCCGATGCCGCGAGGCGTCGAGGTCGGCAAGGAGAACCTCCAGTTCCTCGTCCGACCCGATCAGGTCCGGACGAGCCAGATCGTCGAGGCTGGTGACCGGCTCGGCACCTTGGCGGCGTGCGAGTTCGCCGGCCGGGACGGCAGCCGTGCCGGGCAGGACGGGACTCCGCTCCGCGTCACTCGACGTGCCTCCGCTCACCGAAGACACCCTTTCTCCTCGACCAGGCCGAGCCGGATGCTCGGAGTCGAGCTTCACCCGTTCTCGTGCCGTCGCTCGCACAGATGGTGCGTCCCGGTGGCGAACCGACGCGCTCAGACGAGCAAGGTCCGGTCGTGGAGGAAGGCGAGAACGTCCTGTCTCTGCTGCGGCGTGAGTTCTGCCAAGGGCACGATCAGCGCTCGCCCTCCCGACAGTCGCACCAGCAACTGGCCGTGGACCTGTTCGACGGCGGACACGGCGGACCACCACACCAGCGTGTGGCCCTCCGGGCTCTCGCACCGCAACCCCTCGTCCGAGAGGTTCCAGCGGGCCGCAACGGAGCCCCACTGCCAGGCCGCCCCCACCGCACGGTGCAGCATCACGGCCGGGGCGAGGAACCAGCAGAGCACGGCCCCACCCGCCAGCGCAGCGGCGACGAGGCGGGGCTCCACGACGAGCGTGAAGACCGACAGCAGCGCCAGCGTGCCGCCCACCCATCGATAGGGCAGGACCACGCCCCGCAGGAGCCGGCGCCACGCCACGGTGAACGGCCCCCGCTCGGGCGCGGCCTCGAACTCGATCAGCACGACGTACGGTAAACCGCGCCCACGCCCGGCGATCTCCGCCGAACGGTCAGGCGGGGCTGTCGCTGCGGGATGAGGCTACGGGGACGCGATCGTCCCGTCGGGCGCGGTGAGGTGCTCCAGGTGCTCCAACGGCAGGTGCGAGGGCTGCCACTCCAGGAACAGCGCGGTGGCGTCGTCGTCGAGCTGGTCCTGCTGGTAGGCGAGGACGGCGCGCACCAGCCGGCGCATCGTCTCCGGGCTGGGCAGCCGCTCGTTGAGGGCACGCTCGACGAAGTCGACGAGCCGGTCCAGCCCGAACCGTTCCCCGTCGTCGCCCCGGGCGTCGGTGATGCCGTCGGTGTAGGCGAGGATGCGGTCACCCGGGTGCAGCGCCTCCTCGTGCGCCCGCGGGCGCCGCGTCGACAGGTTGCCCAGCCCGAGCGGCAGCGCGGTCGGTCCGGGCAGTGCCCGGACGGCCTTGCCGTCCCGCAGCAGCATGGCGCCGGGGTGGCCGGCGTTGATGGTCCGCAGCACGCCGGTCCGCCGGTCGAGTTCGGCGAGCAGCGCGGTCGCGAACAGGCCGGGGTGTTCGGAGCGGACCCACCTGTCGATGCTGATCGCCGTGTCGACCAGGTCGAGACCGGTACGCCGGGCGTTGCGGTACGCGCTGACCACGAGCGAGGCCATCGCGCTCGCCTTGATCCCGTGCCCACAGGTGTCGAAGAGCCCGACGCTGAGCACGTCACCGTTGAGCGCGTAGTCGAAGATGTCCCCGCCGACGTCGTAACACGGTTCGAGGATGGCGGTGATCACCAGCTCGTCCGTTGCGAAGGTCAGCGGCGGCAGCAGCCCCCACACGGTCTCGGCGGCGACCTGCATCGGCAGGCGGCGGCGGATCCGTTCCACGACGTCGCCGTAGAGCCGGCGGTTCACCAGGACCTGAGCGACGGCGACCGCAACCTCCCAGGCCGGCCGGTCCAGCGCCGGGTCGCCGGCGCGCGACGACACGATCTCCAGTGCCCCCAGCCGTTCGCAGCCGAGCAGCAGGGGCACCCAGAGCCGGTCCGGGCGGTCGGGAGCGCGCTGCACCTGGAGGCCGGTGAACGCCCGGCCGGCCAGCGTCGTCTCGATCGTGAGTTCGTCCCGAGGCGCGCCCGCGCCGACCAGGGGCACGAGCGAGGACTGCGTGTAGTCGGCCAGGTAGATCACGATGTCGGTGGCCCCGATGGCGGGCGCGACCCGGTTCACCAGGAGCGACAGGTCGTCCGGACCGCCCCGGGCGGCGTGGAGGTGCAGCCAGCGCGCTGCGTCGCCACCGTCGACCATCCGTGCCTCCCCCGTGTCCCCACCACCGTAGGAGGCCGAGGGCGAACTGCCAACGGCACGGCTCAGGCCGGACGTTCCAGGACGAACGTTTCAACCTCGGCACCGCCGTACCAGTCGGTGCGCACGCCCACGTGCGTCATGCCGAGGCGCCGGGTCACCGCCATCGACGGGTCGTTCCCGGCCATCACCACCGCGTACACCCTCGGGGTGCCGGTGGCGAACTCGCGTTCCAGCACCGCGCGGGCCGCCTCGGTGGCGTAGCCGTTGCCCTGGGCGTCGGGGTGCAGGTGCCAGCCGACCTCGATGTCGTCGGTCAGCGTGACGCCGTCGCGTCCCGGCAGCGGCTTGAGCAGGATGCTCCCCGCCACCGGTCCGCCGTCGCGCGGCTCGATCGCCCACAGGCCCCAGCGACCGTCGTACGGCGCCCAGCGCTCGTGCCACATCCGGACCCGCTCGCGCGCCTCGGACGGGTCGGTCATCCGCCCCTTGCCGCCGCCCAGCCAGCGCATCACCTCGTCCCGTGAGTAGATGTCGTAGATGCGGGCCAGGTCGTCCGGCGACTCGGTCCAGTCGCGGAGCACCAGCCGGTCGGTCGTGGCGATCGTCATGCCGCCGGATCGTAATGCGTGGCGCGGTGGCGTACGGGGAACGAGAGGGCGATGGGCGACGGGTGGGAGCGGACCAAGCGGATCACGGCTGCGGCGTTCCGGCCGGTCCGCGGCCGGGACCTGTCGCTGCACGCCGCCGCGATCACCTTCTACGGCGCGATCGCCGTGGTGCCGGTGGCGCTGCTGGCGATCTGGCTGACCGGGCTGCTCGCCGGGGCGGACCGGGTGCGGCGGCTGACCGGGTACGCGATCGACACGCTACCCACCGAGATCGGCGCCCACCGGGCGGCGGCCGCGCTCGTCGAGGCCGGGCTGGGGCTGACCCCGCTGCTGGCGCTGGCGTCGCTGCTGCCTGCCTCGCTCTACGGGGAAGGACTGCGCCGCGCGTTCGTCTCGGTGGCCGAGCCGCGCGCCGAGTCCGGTGCGCTGGTCGGCTGGCGGGGGCGTCTGCTACTGCTCCCGCTGCTGGCGCCGGCCCCGGTGCTGCTGCTGTCGATCCTGCTCGGGCTGCCGATGACCACCCGGCTGGTACGCCAGGGCGGCTGGATCGGCGCGCTCGGCGTGGTGCTGTCGTTCCTGGCGGTGTGGCTGGTGCTCACGCCGGTGTTGATCTGGGTGTTCCGGGTGGTCGGCCCGGCCTCCCCGGACTGGCTCGTCACAGTGGGCCTGGGCTCGTTCACCGCGGCGAACCTGTCCGGCTTCCTGCACGGGTTCGTGCTGTTCTGCTCGCTGCCGCTGGACCTGGGCGTGCCGTTCGGCGGGTTCGACGAGATCGGCGGCGGCGTGGCGGTGCTGCTGTGGCTCTATCTGTTCCACGTGATCGTGCTGTCCGGCTACTCGGCGACGCTGGCGGCGAGCCGGTGGCGGGCCGCCCGGGTGGCGGCCCGCGCCTGACGGCTGCAGGTCAGCGCCGGAACGGGCCGCGCACCTCGTACGTGATGCCGCCGGTCCCGGCCCGGGCGCCGCTGGTGCCGCGCTGCGAGGAGAAGTAGAGCCGGCTGCCGTCCGGCGAGAACGCCGGCCCGGTGATCTCCGACTCGGACTGCCCGAGCAGCCGCAGGAACGGGGTCACCACACCGGCGGGCGTGATCACGTTGATCTCCATGTTGCCGCCGTCCTCGGCCACGTAGAGGTCACCGCCGGCGGTGCCGGTGATGTTGTCGACGCCGGTGAGCGGCGCGGCTCCGGCCGGCACCAGCGAGTCGTCGTACGCGAGGTCGAGCCGCTGGTTCACCGCGTCGTACGCCCACACGCGGTTGTCCCCCTTGGTGGTGAACCAGCAGGTGTCGTCGGCGTACCAGCAGCCCTCGCCGCCGTCGAACGTCTGCGCCGCGGCGACCTGGTAGCGGGTGGGCACCGGGAACCCGTCGCGGTCCGGCAGGTCCCGCCAGGTGACCGGCCCGGTCACCTGGCCGTCCGGGGCGCAGAGCACCTGCACCTTGCCGGTGCGCAGGTCGCCCCAGGTGTCCGGGACGAACCGGTAGAAGCAGCCGTCCCCCTCGTCCTCGGTCAGGTAGACCACCCGCCGCACCGGGTCGCAGGCCGCCGCCTCGTGCTTGAAGCGGCCCATCCGGGTCCGTTCCTCACCGGCCCGGCCGCCCTCCGGCCAGGTCTCGAAGACCCGACCCAGCGGCACCTCCTCGCAGGACAGCCACGTCCCCCACGGGGTCGGCCCGCCCGCGCAGTTGACGTTCGTGCCGCCGAGGATCCGGTACGCGGCGGCGATCGCGCCGTCGGCGGCGAACCGCACCGCCGAGGCGCCGCCGACGAGCGGCACCTCCGAGTTGGAGACGTAGATCCAGCCGTCGCCGGACGGGAAGCAGGCGCCGCCGTCGGGCGCGGGGTGCCAGGTGTACGAGGTGCCGGCGACCCGCTGCCCGGACCGCGCGATCACCCGGCTGGTGAACCCGGCCGGCAACTGGAGGGCGTTGGCGTCGGCGGCCAGCAGGTCGCCGTACGGGCCGGGACCGGGCTGGGCGGGCTGGGCCGGGGCGGCAGCGGCGGCCCAGAGACCACCGGCGAAAGCGGCGGCGCCACCGACGGCTGTGGCACGCAGGACGGTACGACGATCCATCGGGGATTACCTCCCGGAGGCGGTGGGTGTCCCGTCGACGGTAGGACGGAAATGCATCGACAACTGCCACTATAGGGTGAACGCCCGGTGACGGCCGTCCGGCGTCAGAGCCCCTCGACGTACCGCTTCGCGTCGGCGAGCGACATGTGCGTGTGCTCCCGCACCACCTTGATCGCCTGGATCTTCTTCCCCTGGTACAGCAGCCGCGCGGCCTCGGCCCGCACCGAATCGTCGACGCCCCTTCCGGGGGCCGGAGGGCCGGGCGACCAGGTTCCACCGGTCGCCAGCGCGTCCACCGCCCGCTTCGCGTCCAGCAGCGACAGCCCGGTCTGCTCGCGCAGCACCTTGACCGCCTCGACCGTACGCCCCGCGCGGGCCAGCCGGAGCACCTCGGCCTGCCCGTCGCCGGCCGGGCGATCAGGGGCGACCAGGTCCCGGGGACGGTCGCGCCGCAGCACGAGCAGGAGGAGGAGCACCACCACGACGAGCGCCACCGCGAGCGCGATCTGGACAGCCGGGGACATGCCGGGAACGGTAGCGCCCCAGGGCGAACCCTCCCGCAACAGCTCGCCCGCCGCTACGCTCCGCGGCATGAGCGAACGCACCGAGCGAAGCGAGGGCCGTGAGCGCATGCCCAGCCGGCACGCCATGAGCGACGCGAGTGAGCTGTCGTCCCGCGCCGACGTCGTGGTGGTCGGCGCCGGGCACAACGGCCTGGTCTCGGCGATCCTGCTGGCCCGCGCCGGCCTGGACGTGCTGGTGCTGGAGGCATCAGGCGTGATCGGCGGGGCGACCCGCACCGAGAACCCGTTCCCGAAGGTGCCGGGGCTGCGTCACTCCACCGGGTCGTACCTGCTCGGGCTGATGCCGCCGGAGCTGCTGGCCACGCTCGACGTGACCATCCCGGTGCTACGCCGCGACCCGCACTACTTCCTGCCCACGCCGGGCGGGCTCGGTTCGCCGTACCTGCTGGCCGGCAGCGACGTGGCGGCGAGCCGGCGGCAGCTCGCGGAGATGTTCTCCCCCGCCGACGTCGCCGCCGACGACGCGCTGCACGCCGAGCTGGCCCAACTGCGGGAGGATCTCGCCCCGGCGTGGCTGGCCGAGCCGCTGCCGGTCGAGGAGACCGCCGAGCGTTACGTGCGGCCCGCGCTGCGGCAGGTCTTCGTCGACCTGGTCCGCGGCTCGGTCGCCGACCACCTGGCCCGCTTCGACTTCCGCTCCGAGCTGCTGGTCAGCATGTACGCGGTCACCGACGGCCTGTCCGGGCTGAACGCCGGACCGGACGACCCCGGCACCGGGCACAACTTCCTGGTGCACAACATGTGCCGGCTACCCGGCGCGGACGGCACCTGGATGATCACCCGGGGCGGCATGGGTACGGTGTCCCGCACGTTCGCCGAGGCCGCCGTGCGCGCCGGGGCGCGGATCGTGGCCGACGCGCCGGTCACAGCGATCCGGCTGGCCGGAGGCGCCGCCGCCGGGGTGACGCTCGCCGACGGGCGGGAGGTGGACGCCCCTGTGGTGCTCGGCGCCTGTGACCCGTACCGGCTGATGGAGCTGCTGCCCGACGGCGCGCTCCCGGCGGAGCTGGGCGCGCGGATGGCGGCGGTCCGCCGCCCCGGCACCACGCTCAAGCTCAACCTGGCGCTGACCGGGCTGCCGCGCTTCTCCTGCCTGCCGACCGACGCGCCGAGCCCGTTCGGGTCGACGATCCACCTGCTGCCCGGCTCGGCCTCGCTCGTCGGCGACGGCGGCGAGTCGCCGATGGCGGCGCTGCGCGGCATGTGGGCGGACGTGCGGGCCGGGCGGCTGCCGGAGGAGCCGACGATCGAGTGGTACCTGCACACCACTGTCGACCCATCACTGTCCGACGAGGCGGGCCACCACTCGTCGGCGCTGTTCGTGCAGTCGGTCCCCTACGAGCTGGCCGGCACCACCTGGGAGGCGGCGCTGCCCGGCTACGTGGAGCGGCTGCTCGCGATCTGCGAGCGGTACGCCCCGGGCGCCGGTGACCTGGTCGCGGACGCGGTGCCGCTGCCGCCGCCCGGCATCGAGGCGCACTTCGGCATCACCGGCGGGCACATCCACCACGTCGACAACACTGTGTCGTTCACCGACCGGATGCCGTACGCGACGGGGGTGGACGGGGTGTACGCGGGCAGCGCCGGCTGCCATCCGGCGGGCAGCGTGATCGGCGCCGCCGGGCACAACGCCGCCCGCCGCATCCTCGCCGACCTGGGCTGAGTCCTCACGGCGTGTCGGGTGCCTCCTGACCGGCGGGCGGGAGGTCGCCCGGCCCGCGCACCAGGTAGACGCCGACCAGCAGCAGGTACGCCAGCAGGCTCAGCACCGGGTCGACGAACACGATCGCGAACGCGACCAGGTAGAGCAGCGGACCGAGGCGGAACCGGCGGGCCACCGCCCGCGCCAGCCTCGGGTCCAGGCCCGGTTGCAGCAGCCCGCGGCGGCGCGCCCACCACCAGCTCAGGTTGAAGAACAGCGCCTCACCGAGCACCACGCCCGCGTACAGCGCGGCGGTCAGCCGCTGGTCGCCGACGGTGCCGCGCAGGTTGTCCGCGAGCAGGTCGGCGGTGAACGGGATCGCCGCCACGAACATCAGCAGCAGCAGGTTCAGCACCAGCAGCATCTGGTCGACCCGGCGGACGTACCGCCACATGTTGTGGTGGGTCAGCCAGACCTGGCCGACGATGGCGAAGGTGATCACGTACGCCAGGTAGGCGCGCCACTCGTGCAGCAGCGCGGCCGGCAGACCGTCGTCCTGCGGCGTGTCCGGGTCGAACGACAGCAGCTCGACGGCCATCAGGGTGAGCACGATGGCGATGACAGCGTCGCTGAACGCCTCCACCCGGGAGGCGTCGCGCGCCATCTCGTTGCCACGCCCGAACCGGTACGCCGGTTCCCTGTCCGCACCCGTCACACCGCCCCCTCCCGACCGATGGTCGCGTGCCGAGGGCGGCGGACGGGGCGGAACTCGTCAGACGGCCGCTTCCCCGGCCGGCGCCGGGGTCTCCGCGTCGGCGCGGTGCGCGCGGATCTTGTGCCCGACACTGGTCAGGCAGCGCCCGCTGGCCAGGTCGAACTTCCAGCCGTGCAGCTGGCAGGTGAGCTGGTCGCCGTCGACGATGCCGAACCGGCTCAGGTCCGCCTTCAGGTGCGGGCAGCGCCGCTGCACCACCCAGCCGTCGAGCGTGATGTCCTCGGCGTCGACCGCCCGCTCGTGCTCGTCGTACCAGCCCTCGGCGTACTGGAGGCGTTCCTCGGACAGGCACTTGAAGAAGGCGTAGACGAACTCGTTGTACTGGCCGATGCGGGCCGCGGAGAAACGGCAGGACAGGAAGAGGGAGTTGACCCAGTCCACCTCGCCGATGTGCAGCAGGTGCTCGATCAGCGCCCGCTCGGTCCGGAACCGGTAGCGGACCTTCTCGTCCGCGTACGGCCGGACCTCCTTGCCCGGGAAGTCCACCACGATGGATTCGACCTCGGCGCCGTCGTAGCCGACCAGGTCGAAGCGGACCGGCCCGCCGACGCCCTTGGCCAGGTAGATCGACTCGTCCAGCAGCGGCTCGATCCGGCGCTTCATCTCACCCAGCACGTCCACCTCGGGGTGCCGCCAGGACGCCTTCTCCGCCTCGATGACGCCGCGCTTGCGCTCCCGCATCTCCTCCAGGTGGGCGACCTTGTTCGCGAAGAACTCCTCCACCGGCACCGGGTGCGTGGTGGTCGCGCCCTCGGTGGTGACCTCCGAGACGCTGCCCGGCAGCAGCACGATGCCGTTGGTGCCGCCGACCTTGGCATACTCGGCCAGGAACACCGACTGGTCGGGGAAGATGTTGCCCTCGTCGCCGAAGATGTCGTTGAACTGCCACAGCTCGTCGTCGAGGAAGCACGGCGGGCCGGCGATCGGGAAGACGTGGTCGGCCTTCAGGTCGTCGATGTAGCGCCAGGTGCGGTCGAACTGCCGGTCCCGCTTCTGCTTGCCGAACGCGGTCTTCGCCGCCTGCGGCAGCTCGTAGACCATCGGGTACCAGATCGCGCCGGAGAACTGGAGCATGTGCGCGTGCACGTGGCCCAGCTCGGCGAACACGCTCAGGTCGGTCGGGCGGGCGTCGTTCTGGTTGAGCAGCCGCACGCCGTCGTACTCGACCCAGAGCGACGAGTCGCCGATCGGGCCGTCGGTCGGGCTGGTCAGCGCCTGAATCATGATCTTCAGGCCGCCTGGTAGCTCCACGACCTGCTCGTTCGGGGCCTTGAGGAACTTGGTGAAGCCCAGTTCCCGGAACTCGTCCTCCATCTCCGAGGTGGGGAACTCGGGCAGCAGGACGGTGGCGTCCTTCGACACGAAGTCACGCAGGTGCTTCGCGTCGAAGTGGTCCCGGTGCAGGTGCGACACGTACAGGTAGTCGACCTGGCCGAGGGTTGCCCAGTCGAGCAGGGAGTTGTCCGGGAAGGGGAACCACGAGGCGAAGTAGGCGGGGTTGACCCACGGGTCGCACAGGATGCTGCCCGCGGCCGTGTCGATCCGCATGCTGGCATGCCCCGTACCGGTCACTCGCACCGCAGTCCTCCTCAAAAAGGCATCAAGGTGTACGTCAAGACGCTACCGGAGGCAGTGTGCTCGCCGTCCCGCGACGCCGGTAGTGGCCATCCGCCCCCACCGGTACGGGACCAACGACCCGGGCCGCGCCGCCCGCCCGCTGTCGCCCGCCCGGGTCATCCCCGGCACAGGAGGTCGGACCCTGCGCCGGGCCCGGTTGGGGCCGTGCCAGACTGATCGGAGATCCGATCGCGAGGGAAGGACCGACAGTGGCAGGAGACGAGCCGGTAACCGCGCCAGATCAGCACAAGCCCGGACACCGCAAGTCCGGACGGATCGGTGCGGTGCTGTCGGCGGTGGCTTTGGTACTGATGGCGCTCTGCGGGATCGAGGAGGGCCGGGTGGAGCACATCTGGCTGTTCGGGATCGCCGGACTGCTGATCGCCATCGTCATCGGCGACGCCGTGCTGCGCCGCAACGGCCTGCGGTCCTGACGCGCGGCGCCCACGGTAGTGCGCGAAGGGCCCGCCCCCTCACCGGGGGGCGGGCCCTTCGTCGTCTCGGGAGGCGGGGTCAGCGGCCGAGCAGGATGTCCTGCACGTCCTTGAGCGCCGCGTCGACCTCGGCCTCGAAGTAGCCACCGGGCACCAGCCCGAAGCGCAGCGTGTCGAGTTCCTTCGGGTTCACCGGCATCGGGTTGCGCCCCTGCATGCCGCCGAGCAGCGTCTCGAAGAACCGGTCGACCTGATCCGGGTCGTACCCGCTGCCGAACCGCCGGACCTGGAAGCTGCGCCGGATCTGGTCGACCCGGTGCAGGTCGCTGCCGGGCGGGCCGGCCATCGGCGGCCCCACCATCGGCGGACCGGCGACCGGCGGGCTCACGAGCGGCGGGCCGGTCATCGAGGGGCCCGGGCCGTAGCCCTGGTCCGGCGGCCCGTAACCCGGGTCCGGCGGACCATAGCCGGGCTCCGGTGCGCCGTAACCCTGCTGCGGCAGCGCCGGCGGGCCGCCGGGGCCACGACCACGCAGCTCACGCTCGGGCATGCGGATCTCGGCGGTCATGTCGGCACGGGCACGCCGACCGGCCTCGAACCCGTCGAAGCGCTCCTCCTGGCCGTACCCACCGGGACCGCTGTCCGGGGGACCGTAGCCACCCGGGCCGTTGTCCGGCGGACCGTACCCACCGGGACCGTTGTCCGGCGGGCCGTAACCGCCCGGGCCGGGCGGCAGGCCGCGCGGCGGCGGGCCGCCGTGCCCCATCGGCGCGCCCGGGCCCATCGGGCCGGGGCCACCCGGGCCACGGGGGCCGTCGTAGCCACCGCGCGGGCCGTCGTAGCCACCGGCGAACGCGCCGGTCGGCTCGTCGTAGCGGTTGCCGTACCGGTCGGCGGGCGGGCCGGGCTGGGCTGGCATCTGGCGGGGTGGCATCGGCGGCTGCGGCACCGGCGACATGCCCCGGTCGTCGCGCATCGGCGGGCCGAGCCGGTCGGCCATCCGGGGGTCGCCACCGCGCCCGGCCGGCGCGCCACCGCGCTCCTCCAGCTCGGCGAGCTGCCGCTCGACCCGGTCGAGGTGCAGGTCGACCTGCCACTCGTCGTAGCCGTTGAACCGGACCCGGAAGACGACGTCGTGGACCTCCTGGGAGGCCACGGGCGCGCCGATCGGCTGGCCGTCGAGTGTCGCCTCGACCCGGTCCAGGAAGGCGTCGACCTCGTCGACCTTGTAGCCCCGGCGGAGCGCCTTACGCCGGAAACGCTGACCCTGACTCGCCACTATGTCTCCTGGTCTCGTACCGCTACGCCGTTGCCGCGCGTGAGTCGCCGTCCGTGTCCCCGGCGGCGGCGAGCTGCCCACAGGCCCCGTCGATCTCGCGTCCCCGGGTGTCGCGCACCGTGGTCGACACCCCGGCGTCGCGCAACCGCCGGACGAACTCCCGCTCGACCGGCTTCGGGCTGGCGTCCCAGCGGCTGCCCGGAGTCGGGTTGAGCGGGATCAGGTTCACGTGGGCCAGCTTGCCGGCCAGTAGCCGCCCGAGCAGATCGGCTCTCCACGGCTGATCGTTCACGTCCTTGATCATCGCGTATTCGATGGACACGCGACGCCCCGTCGTGGCCGCGTAGTCCCACGCCGCGTCCAGCACCTCGGACACCTTCCAGCGCTGGTTGACCGGGACGAGTTCGTCGCGCAGCTCATCATCGGGGGCGTGCAGCGACAGCGCAAGGGTCACCGAGAGGTCTTCGCTGGCCAGTCGGCGGATCGCCGGCACCAGACCGACGGTCGAGACGGTGATGTGCCGCTGCGACAGGCCCAGTCCCTCCGGCGCCGGGGCGACCAGCCGGCGGATCGCCGCCACCACCCGCGAGTAGTTCGCGAGCGGCTCGCCCATGCCCATGAACACCACGTGCGACAGCCGCGGCGGCGACCCGGACACGGCGCCGGAGGCGGCCACCCCGGCCAGGTAGACCGCCTGGTCGACGATCTCGGCGGTGGACAGGTTACGGGTCAGCCCGGCCTGGCCGGTGGCGCAGAACGGGCAGGCCATGCCGCAGCCGGCCTGGCTGGAGATGCAGACGGTCACCCGGTCCGGGTAGCCCATCAGCACGCTCTCCACCAGCGAGCCGTCGTGCAGCCGCCAGAGCGCCTTGCGGGTCGCGCCGTCGTCGCAGGCCAGCTCGCGGACCGGGGTGAGCAGCGTGGGCAGCAGCTCACCCGCCAGCCGCTCCCGGGTCGCGGCCGGCAGGTCGGTCATCCGCTCCGCGTCGCGCACCAGGCGGCCGAAGTAGTGGTTGGAGACCTGCTTGGCGCGGAACGCGGGCTCACCCAGCTCGGTGACGAGCGCCTGCCGGCCCGGCAGGTCCAGGTCGGCGAGGTGGCGGGGAGGCATCGCGGGCCGGCGGCCGCGGGCGTCGGGGTCTACGGAGATCAGCGGAAGACTCGTCATGGCGCGTCCAGTCTGACACGCTCCCGCCCGGACGCACCCGTCCGTACGTGTCGAATCGCCCCCGGCCACCCGGCCCGCAGCGGGTCGCCGCCGTGACGCATGCCTCAGTTCACCACCGGAACGAAGACGGCGAGCAGCAGGTACGCCACCGGCACGGCGAACAGGATCGAGTCGAGCCGGTCCATCAGGCCGCCGTGCCCGGGCAGCAGGTTGCTCATGTCCTTGACGCCCAGATCCCGCTTGATCATCGACTCGGCGAGGTCACCGAGCACCGCCGAGACCGAGATCGCCATCCCGAACAGCGCACCCCACCAGGGGGCCACGTCGAACAACGCCCACAGCAGCGCCGCGCTGCCCGCCGCCGCGGCGGTCACCGAGCCGGCGAAGCCTTCCCAGGACTTCTTCGGGCTGATCGTGGGCGCCATCGGGTGCTTGCCGAACGACACGCCCGCGGCGTACCCGCCGGTGTCGGAGAGCACCACCGCCGCCAGCGTCACCAGCACCCGCAGGTGCCCGTCACCGGGCGCCGCCGCGAGCATCGCCGCGAACCCGGCGAGGAACGGCACGTACACCGCGATCAAGGTGGCCGCGGTCAGGTCGCGCTGGTAGTTGCCGGGCCCGTCGCCCAGCCGCCAGATCATCGTGCCCAGCACCGTGACCAGCAGGCCGAGGCAGAGCGCGTCGGGGCCCGCGTACCAGGCCAGGCCCACGGTGATCACGCCACCGGCGACCAGCGGCGCCAGCGGCGGGTGGGCGCCGCTGCGGCGTACCGCGCGGGCCATCTCCCAGATGCCGATCCCCACAGCGGTCGCGAGCACGGCGAGGAACGCCGGCATGAAGAAGAACAGCGGCACCACGACCGCCGCGCCGAGGGCCACCCCGACGCCGATCGCGGCCGGCAGGTTGCGCCCCGCCCGGGACGTCTTCGGCGCGGTGGTCGGCGGGCGCTCGGCGCTCGCCCGCCGGCGCCCCGGCCCGCGGCGGCCGGCCGGCGGCTCCGAGACGGGCTCGTCGCGTACCGCCGGGATCTGCTCGGTGGGCTCGGCACGCACCGGCGCGATCTGCGCGGTCGGGTACTCGTCGTCGCGGGCGGGCTCACCCCACGGCCCGTCGTGGTCCGGCCCGGCGGGCCGCCCGCTGTCGCCGGCCGGCGGTCCGTCGTACCGGCCCGGGCCGTCGTGGTGCCGCGAGGTCGTCGGGTACGGCCCGGCGTACGTGTCCGGAGCGGCATAGGTGTCCGGACCGGCGTACGTGTCCGGGCCTGCTCCGGGACGGGCGTAGGTGTCCGGCTCGGCGGGGTGGGTGTGCGCGGCCGGGCCGGGTCGCCAGGGGCCGGGTTCCAGGTCGGTGTCCGGCCAGGGCAGGGCCGGGGCGGCCGGGCGGTCCCAGCCACGCGACTCGGTGTTGCCGTAGGGGTCGGGGTGGGACATCACGCACCGGCAGCCGGTACGAGAGCCACCACATGACGCAAGACCAAGACCATCCCCTACCGGCGTGAGACTTCCTGTTTACCGACCGACGGCCGGGCGACTCCCGCCGTTCACCCCGTGGTGGTCGGGAATCGTGCCGAGCCTACTGCACCCGCCCCGGCCCCGAGGGTGTGCGCCGCCGGGCACGACGACGGCACCGGGCCGCCGCCCGGGCGGGCGACGGCGGCGCGGTGCCGTGCGAGGTACGCGGGTGCTCAGACTTCGAGCAGCTCGCTCTCCTTGTGCTTGACCAGCTCGTCGACGCCGGCGACGAAGCGCTGGGTCAGGTCGTCCAGCTCCTTCTCCGCGCGCCGGCCCTCGTCCTCGCCGACCTCGCCGTCCTTGACCAGGCGGTCCAGCTCCTCCTTGGCCTTGCGGCGGATGTTGCGGACGGCGACCTTGGCCTCCTCGCCCTTCTGCCGGGCGACCTTGATCATGTCGCGGCGCCGCTCCTCGGTCATCTGCGGCAGGACGATGCGGAGCTGGTTGCCCTCGTTGTTCGGGTTGGCCCCGAGGTCCGAGTCGCGGATCGCCTTCTCCATGGCGCCCAGCTGCGAGTTGTCGTACGGCTTGATGATGACCATGCGCGGCTCGGGCACCGCGATGGACGCCATCTGCGGCAGCGGGGTCGGGCTGCCGTAGTAGTCGATGACGATCCGGGAGAACATGGCGGCGTTGGCGCGTCCGGTACGGATGCCGCCGAACTCCTCCTTGGCGTGCTCGATGGCACGCTCCATCTTCTCCTCCGCCTCGAGGAGGGTGTCGTCGATCACCGGTCTCCTCGCCTCCTTCTGTCGCTCGTCGTGTGTGGTGCGGGTGCTGCCGTGGCAGAGGGACCGCTGCCGGTCCGGCGGGCCGGTCAGGCGGTGATCAGGGTGCCGATCTTCTCGCCCCCGACGGCCCGGACGATGGTGTCGTCGCCCTGGGCGCCGAAGACCAGCATCGGCAGGCCGTTCTCCATGCAGAGGCTGAACGCGGCGGCGTCGGCCACCCGCAGGTTACGGCGCAGCACCTCGGAGAAGGTGATCGAGTCGAGCTTGCTCGCGGTCGGGTCGATCCGGGGGTCGGCGGTGTAGACCGCGTCCACGCCGTTCTTGCTCATCAGCACCACGTCCGCACGGATCTCCAGCGCCCGCTGGGCGGCGACCGTGTCGGTGGAGAAGTACGGCATGCCGGCGCCGGCGCCGAAGATGACCACACGGCCCTTCTCCAGGTGGCGGATCGCGCGCAGCGGGATGTACGGCTCGGCGACCTGGGCCATCGTGATGGCGCTCTGCACCCGGGTCTCGATGCCCTCCTTCTCCAGGAAGTCCTGGAGGGCCAGGCAGTTCATGACCGTGCCCAGCATGCCCATGTAGTCGGCGCGGGCCCGGTCCATACCGCGCTTCTGCAGCTCGGCGCCGCGGAAGAAGTTGCCGCCGCCGACCACCACCGACACCTGCACGCCGCGGCGTACCACGGTGGCGATCTGGCGGGCGATGCCCTGCACCACGTCGGGGTCGACGCCGATCGCGCCGCCGCCGAAGACCTCACCGGAGAGCTTCAGCACCACCCGGCGGGACCGACCGGGCGGAGGGGCGGTCGGGTCCTCCGCCGCCAGGCTCCGGTCACTCACAACCTGCGTCATCCGCCCCGCCCCTTCTCCCCGCGCATCGCGCGAGCGTCGCGTACGTGCCCCTGCCGACCCTATGTGACGAGGAGGCCGCGGTGCCTGTCGCGTACACCGGCGGCCTCCTCGTCGACGTTCTCCCCTGTGCCCGGGCCGGACGGCCCGGTGCGGCGGCTCAGGCCTGGCCGACCTCGAACCGCAGGAAGCGGGTCACCTCGATGCCGGCGTCGGCCAGCACCTGCTTGACGGTCTTCTTGTTGTCGGCGACCGACGCCTGCTCCAGCAGGACGAAGTCCTTGAAGAAGGCGTTGACCCGGCCCTCGACGATCTTCGGCAGCGCCGCCTCGGGCTTGTTCTCCTCGCGGGCGGTCTGCTCGGCGATGCGCCGCTCGGACTCGACGGTCTCGGCCGGCACCTCGTCGCGGGTGAGGTACTTCGGCCGCATCGCGGCGATCTGCATGGCCACGGCGCGCGCGTCGGCGTCCGCCGCCTCGTCCGACTTGCCGGTGAACTCGACCAGCACGCCGACCGCCGGGGGCAGGTCCTGGCTCTTGCGGTGCATGTAGACCGCGGTGGTGCCGTCCAGCTTGGCGAAGCGGTTGAGCACCAGCTTCTCGCCGATCTTGGCGGACTGCTCCTGGATCAGGTCGGCCACGCTCTTGCCGTCGATGCTGCTGGCGAGCAGCTCCTCGGCGTTGGTGGCGCCGCTGGCCACGCCGTGCTCGACCAGCTGCTGGGCCAGCGCGATGAAGGCGTCGTTCTTGGCGACGAAGTCGGTCTCGCAGTTGAGCTCGAGCAGCGCCTGGCCGGAGTGGGCGATCAGGCCGTTGGCGGCGGTGCGCCCGGCCCGCTTGCCGACGTCCTTGGCGCCCTTGACGCGCAGGATCTCGACGGCCTTGTCGAAGTCGCCCTCGGCCTCGGTCAGCGCCTTCTTGGAGTCCATCATGCCGGCGCCGGTGAGGTCGCGGAGCTTCTTGACGTCCGCGGCGGTGAAGTTGGACATGACTCTCTCTTCGGTGTCAGTGAGGTGGTCTGGGGTGCTGGTTACCCGGTTCCGGGCCGGTTCTGCCCGGCGTACCCGTCGCGTCCCACCGCCGGGAACCCGGACGGTGGGGACGCGACGGCGAGATCACTCCGCGGAGGCGGTCGCCGGCTGCTCGGCGGCCGGCGCGGCCGGCTCGGCGGCGGCGGGCTGCTCGTCGGCCTTCTTCGGCTCCTCGAGCAGCTCGCGCTCCCACTCGGCCAGCGGCTCGTCGGCGGCGACCTGGCCGGCCTCGGGCTTCTCGTCCGCGCCCCGGTTGCGGCCGGAACGGGCGATCAGACCGTCGGCGACGGCGGCGGCGACGACCTTGGTCAGCAGCTCGGCCGAGCGGATGGCGTCGTCGTTGCCCGGGATCGGGAAGTCGACCTCGTCCGGGTCGCAGTTGGTGTCGAGCACCGCGATCACCGGGATGCCCAGCTTGCGGGCCTCGTCGACGGCGATGTGCTCCTTCTTGGTGTCGACGATCCAGACCGCGGCCGGGAGCTTCTGCATGTCCCGCAGACCACCGAGGGTCTTGGTGAGCTTGATCTTCTCGCGGGAGAGCTGGAGCGTCTCCTTCTTGGTGTAACCGGCGGCGGTGCCGCTCAGGTCACCCAGGGCCTCCAGCTCCTTCATCCGCTGCAGCCGCTTGTACACGGTCTGGAAGTTGGTCAGCATGCCACCGAGCCAGCGGTGGTTCACGTACGGCTGGCCGACCCGGGTCGCCTGCTCGGCGATGGCCTCCTGGGCCTGCTTCTTGGTGCCGACGAACAGGATGCTGCCGCCACCGGCGACGGTGGTGCGGACGAACTCGTACGCCTTCTCGATGTAGTCGAGCGTCTGGCGCAGGTCGATGATGTAGATACCGTTGCGCTCGGTGAAGATGAAGCGCTTCATCTTCGGGTTCCAGCGGCGGGTCTGGTGCCCGAAGTGCACACCGCTTTCCAGCAGCTGACGCATGGTCACGACGGCCATGGTGGGTTACTCCTACGTTGTCCCTGGTTGTCCGTCCAGCCGGCGGCCGGACGCCTGGCGCCCGGTCGCCGGCCAGGGTGGGCCCGGTACGTCAGACCGGGACCAGGGAGGCCGTCGCCCCACGGAGGAGACCGTGGAGAGGGCACGCGAGGTCGACCGCGCGAGGCGGTCGCCAGTCGACCAGTGTACGCGCCCTCTCCGCTGCCCGGCCCCCGGGTGCGGAGGCCGGCGTGATCGACTCCAGGTGCGCCTTGATCGACTCCAGGACGGCGAAGTGGCGGCGTCACCCTGTCGGTGACACCGCCACTCCGGCGTACTGGGGTCGGGCTCAGCCGGCCGCGAGGGCGGCGGCGAGGAAGAGGACCAGGCCGACGGTCAGGTAGGCGGTCGGCGGGCGCAGCCAGCCCCGGCTGCCGTCGGCGAGCGCCAGCCCGCCGGTGCGCAGCCCGTACAGGCCGGTGCCGAAGATCGGCAGACCCACCACCAGGAAGATGCCCACCACCACGTGCGACGTCGACACCGGGTCGCCGAACAGGCCGTGCAGCAGCACCCGCACCGCCGGCACCTCCAGCACCAGCACCAGCGCCGCCAGCAGCACCGCCAGCGCGGGGCGCCGGGTCCGGTAGACGCCGTCGCCGGGCGGCGGACCGTCCGGTCGGGGCATGAGTGCCGGCATCGGGCCGGTCGGCATCTCCAGCGGGTTCGGGGTCGCCGCCGGCTGGGCCGGACCACCCGGACGCTCGCCGATTCGCAGCGGAGTGGCCTCGCCGGGGTTCAGCCGTGCCGCGGCGGCCGTTTCGGCCCCGCCGTCGGCACCAGGCGCCGGCTCGACGACCGGGTAGCCGCCGATCGGGCTGAGCCGGGGCTTCTCGACGCCGGCAGCAGCGCTCCGGGCGTCGGCGCCGCCCGCCGGGTCGCTGCCGTGGACGATGAGGCCGTACGGGTCGGCACCGGCCGGTGCGGCGCCGGTCAGCGGGGCGGTTGCCGGCGCACCGAGCGTGCTCGACAGCGGGTTACCGTGCGCGGCGGTGCCGAGCGCGTCGACGCCGCTGCGGGACACCGCGCCGAGCGGGTCGGCCGCCGACTCGCGTGCCGCGCGACGGCCGGCGCGCGACCCGGGCAGCTCACCGGAGACCTCCGGGTCGTCCGGCCGCTGCGACCGCCAGCTGCTCGTGTCGTCCACCAGCGGATCGGCGGCGGAGTACCGGCCCGGCTCGGCGTACCGGCTGTCACCGGCGCGCTGCTCGGGCGTGCGGTAGTCGTCGTCGCGGTAGCGGGGCTCGCCCGCGGCGCGCCAGTCCGACTCGTATCCCCGGTCGCCCCATCGCGACCCCTGCTCATCCTCGGAATAGCTGCGTCGTCCGTCCACGACCGGCACGGTATGCGACGGGCTCCAGCCGCGCCATTCGGGCCTCCCGAGGATCGGCCCAGGTCAGCGCCGATATCGCCGGGTCGCCGACAAAACACGCTCAGTAGCCGTACGGCGTGAAGATCGGCGCGACGTCCGGGTAGGGGAAGTCGCCGGGGAGCGCGAAGCCGAGCGAGCGCTCCACCGCCGGCCAGTTCGGTGGCGCGCTCGACCGGGCGGGAGGCGGCACCATCCGCGCGAGCCGCTCGACGTACCGATTCATGCAAGCCTCACGTCTCTCCCGCGCTCTCCGTAGCAGATCGGAGTCATGATCGTCGTTCCGTCCACAGGCGGCACCTTGTCCACAGGGCGGCCCCGCACGACGCCCCCGCTCCCGTCCGCCGGTCGCATCCTGGCCGGCATGACGAACCGGAACCGAGCCGTCGGGGCGTACGGCGAGCGGTGCGCGCTACGGCACCTGATCGAGACGGGCCTGCGCCCGGTCGCCCGCAACTGGCGCTGCCCCGAGGGCGAGATCGACATCATCGCCTGGGAGGGCCCGGTCCTGGCCATCTGCGAGGTCAAGACGCGCCGTACCGAGCAGTTCGGCTCCCCCGCCGAGGCCGTCGTACCGGCCAAGGCCCGCCGGCTGCGCGGCCTGGCCGCGCGCTGGCTCGCCGAGACCGGCACCACCGCCGACGAGGTCCGCTTCGACGTGCTCTCCGTCCGGCTCCCGCTCACCGGCCCCGCCCGCGTCGAGCACGTCCGCGGCGCGTTCTGAGATGGGGTACGCGAAAGTGCTGAGCGTCGGCCTGGCCGGAGTCGCCGGACATCTCGTCGAGGTCGAGGCCGACCTGGCGCCCGGCCTGCCCGCCGTGATCATCTCCGGCCTGCCGGACACCGCGCTTCACGAGGCGCGCGACCGGGTCCGCGCCGCGATCGTCAACTCCGGCCAGAAGTGGCCCAACCGGCGCATCACGCTCAACCTGCTTCCTGCCACACTGCCGAAGTACGGCTCGGCGTTCGACCTCGCCATCGCGCTCGCCGTCCTGGCCGGCTCGGGTGAACTGCCACCGGTCGCGCTTGACGCCACTGTCGTGCTCGGTGAACTCGGCCTCGACGGCACGGTACGCCCCGTCCGCGGCACGCTGCCGATGGTCGCCGCCGCCGCCCGCGCCGGGCACACCCGCGTCGTCGTACCCGCCGGCAACGCCGCCGAGGCGGCAGTCATCCCGGGCGTACGCGTGCACGCGGTCGACACGCTGCACCGGCTCGTCGCCCACGTCCGCGACGGCAGCCCGCTGCTCGCCCCGCCCGCCCACGTCCCGGCCGGCGGCACGGCCGGGCCCGACCTGGCCGACGTGGCCGGGCAGCCGCTCGGGCGGCGCGCGCTGGAGATCGCCGCCGCCGGTGGCCACCACCTCGCACTGCTCGGTCCGCCCGGCGCCGGCAAGACCATGCTCGCCGAACGGCTGCCGTCGATCCTGCCCGAGCTGGACGACGAGGCAGCCCTGGAGGTGACCGCGCTGCACTCGATCGCCGGTCTGCTGCCACCCGGCGGCGGGCTGTTGCGCCGTCCCCCGTTCCAGGCGCCGCACCACACCGCCACGGTGCCAGCGCTCGTCGGAGGCGGTTCCGGGCTGGCCCGGCCCGGCGCGGTGTCGCTCGCCCACCGCGGGGTCCTGTTCCTGGACGAGGCGCCCGAGTTCAGCAAGGGCGCGCTGGAGGCGTTGCGGCAGCCGCTGGAGAGCGGCCGGGTGCGGGTGGCGCGTACCCGGGGCGCCACCGAGTACCCGGCCCGCACCCAACTGGTGCTGGCGGCCAATCCCTGCCCGTGCGCGAAACCGTCCGGCGACGTCGACTGCGAGTGCCCGCCGCCGGCCCGGCGACGCTACCTGGGGCGGTTGTCGGGTCCGCTGCTCGACCGGGTGGACGTGCAGGTCCAGCTGAAGGCGGTACGCGCGGCGGAGCTGCTGAGCACCGGCGCCGCGCAGGAGTCCTCGGCCACCGTCGCCGCCCGGGTGGTCGCCGCGCGGCACGCCGCCGCCGAGCGCTGGACGGCCACCGGGCACCGGGTGAACGCCGACGTCCCCGGCCCGTACCTGCGCCGGCCGCCGTGGCACCTGCCGGCCCGGGTCACCACGGATCTGCGCCGCCGGCTCGACACCGGTTCGCTGTCCGCGCGCGGCTACGACCGCGTACTCCGGCTCGCCTGGACCATCGCGGACCTGGACGGGCGGGACCGGCCCGGCCACGACGACGTGGCGGAGGCCATCCAGCTCCGGACCGGGCAGGGCGCGTGAGCGCCGACGATCGCCGGCTGGCGCGGGTCGCGCTCACCTGGCTCGCCGAACCCGGCACCCGGTCGGTGTACGCCCTGGTCGAGCGGCTCGGCCCGGTCGCCGCACTCGATCTGCTGCTGTCCGGCGGGGCGCCGGAGCGGACGCTGCGGTCGGCCGTCGCGGCGCGCGGCGCTGCCGGGGACGCCCGGGCGGTCGCCGCCGACGCGCTGGCCCGCGGCGAACGGCTCGGGGCCCGGCTGGTCACCCCGGACGACGACGAATGGCCCGCCCAGGTCGGCGACCTGCGCCGGCTGGCGCTCTCCGGGGCCACCCGGCGGGTCGACGTGGAGACCGATCCGCCGCTCTGTTTCTGGGTACGCGGAGCGTGGCCGCTCGATGAGGCGCTGGCGCGCTCGGTGGCGGTCGTCGGCGCGCGGGCGGCCACCCCCTACGGCGCGCACATCGCCACCGAGCTGGGCTACGGTCTCGCCGACCGGGAGTGGACAGTCGTGTCCGGCGGGGCGTTCGGCATCGACGCCGCCGCGCATCGCGGGGCGCTGACAGCGGGCGGGCGCACCGTCGCCGTGCTCGCCTGCGGCGTGGACCGCCCGTACCCGATGGGCAACGCCGCGCTGTTCGACCGGATCGCCGAGACCGGCCTGCTGGTGAGCGAATGGGTTCCGGGCGCGGAGCCGTTGCGGCCCCGGTTCCTCATCCGCAACCGGGTCATCGCGGCGGCGACGAACGGCACTGTCCTCGTCGAGGCCGCCGCCCGCAGCGGCGCCACCCAGACACTCAACCGGGCGCTCGGCCTGCGCCGCCCGGCGATGGTGGTGCCCGGGCCGGTCACGTCAGCGATGTCCGTCGGTGGCCACGAGGTGCTGCGGGAACGGCCGGAGGCACGGCTGGTAGCGAACGTCGCGCACGTGCTGGAGGAGGTGGGACGCATCGGGTACGACCTGGCCCCGCCCGCCCGGGCGCCCGAACGCCCCCGGGACCGGCTCGACGAGGAGGCCACCCAGGTGCTGGAGGCGCTGCCCCGCCGCCGGGCCCTCGACCTGGAGAGCATCGCCGCGCGGGCGGGCGTCGACCTGCGTACCGCCATGCGCAAACTGTCCATGCTGGAGGAACTGGCGATGGTGGTACGCCGCGACGACGGATACGCACTCGCACCGCCCCCACCGGTCGCCCGTTGGTGAGCGCGTCAGTCGCCCTCGAACCGGATCTCGGCGTCGCGGCGCTCGGCACATCGGCGGACGAGCCGGGCCAGCCGGTGCACGTGGTCGACCTCCGCCGGCGCCCCGGCCACCTCGGCCAGGCACCGCAGCTCGGCGAGCAGTTGCGGCATCCGCTCGGCGCTCACTGTCAGCTCACCGAGCGGGTCGACGCGGTCCAGCAGCCGGGTCCGCCCGCCGCCCCGGACACGCTTGAGCAGGTCGAGCAGCACGTCCTGCGGGTCTGCGACGGCCTCGATCGAGACATACGCGGGCCGGCGACGACCGGTGCCCGCCGATATCTGCCGGTAGAGGACGGCGTCCACTCCCACTCTCGGCCTCCTCGTACCGGCGTCACCGTCACGGGGACGCACTGGCCTGATCGCGGCCGGATCGGCCTCCGTCGGGGCCGGCTCGGCCGCGCTGCCCGCCGGTCGCCGCACCGGAGCGTGCCGCAGAATGAGTTTCCCCTGTCCAGACCGGCTTCTGCCACCCCGCTCAGCGCGTCGTCACGCTTTCCACGCCGGAAGGACGCGGCCGACGTGGCGGACGGCACAGCCCACGGGCGACGGCCGACCCGCCGCGAAGGCGGGAGCGACAGCCGGGCGGCACGGCGAGGTGGCGGCACGGCGACGGGCGGCGCTCCGGCCTTACGCTGGGGCGGTGATCGCCGTCCGCCTCCGCCGCCGCGACCGTGTGCGCCCGGACCGGGTGCCGCGGTGAGCAGACGGCAGCGCGGCACCCGGGACGCACACGAGGAACTGCCGGCCTCGATGCGCGAGGCGGTGGACGACTTCGCCGATCATCTGTCGCGGGTGCGCAACCGCTCCGTCCACACCGTCCGGGCGTACGTCACGGATCTCGTGTCGCTGCTGGATCACGCCGTCCGGATGGGCTGCGCCGAACTGCCGGAGCTGGACCTCGCCGTGGTGCGCAGCTGGCTGGCGAAGCAGCGGACCGTGGGAGCGGCCCGGACGACGATGGCGCGACGCGCCGCCGCGGCCCGGACGTTCAGCGCCTGGGCGCACCGCACCGGCCTGCTCGCCGACGACGTGGCCGCGCCGCTGGCCAGCCCTCGCGCCCGGCGGGAACTGCCCACGGTGCTGCGCGCCGACCAGGCCGCCGCCCTGGTGGAGGCACCGTCGCAGCGCCCGGGCCCGCCCGAGGCCGACCGCTCGACGGTCCACCCCGACGGCGCCGGGCTCGGACGCGACCACGCAACGGCCCCCGAGGCGGCCGGCGACGGACCGCCCGACGCGGTGCTGCTGCGCGACCGGCTGCTGCTGGAACTGCTCTACGGCACCGGGGTACGCGTCAGCGAGGCGTGCGGCCTCGACGTCACAGACGTCGACCAGGCCCGCCGGGTGGTACGCGTGCTGGGCAAGGGCGGGCGGGAGCGGTCGGTGCCCTACGGAGTGCCGGCCCAGCGGGCGCTCGACGCCTGGCTGCGCGACGGCCGGCCCACTCTGCTGACCCCGGGCTCGGGCCGGGCACTGCTGCTCGGAGCTAGGGGCGGGCGGCTCAACCCGACCACCGCGCGGCGGATCGTGTCCGGCTGGGCCGGGGCCGCCGGGGTACCGCGGGTCACGCCGCACGGGCTGCGCCACTCCGCAGCGACGCACCTGCTCGAAGGAGGCGCGGACCTGCGCGCCGTGCAGGAGCTGCTGGGGCACTCGTCGCTCGCCAGCACCCAGATCTACACGCACGTCTCGGTGGAGCGGCTCCGCGCCGCGTACCGCCAGGCACACCCCCGCGCCTGACCACCGAATGCGGCCGGCGCATGATCCATCCCGGGCTAGGATCGGTGCATGACGGTGCCGCAGCCGCCCGAGCCGATTCCCGGGGCTCGGCTGCTCTTCTCCCTCGATCCCTCCGTCAGCCATCTCAACCACGGCTCGTTCGGCGCCGTACCGATCGCCGTGCAACGCGCCCAGCAGCGCCTGCGCGACGAGATGGAGGCCAACCCGCTGCGGTTCTTCACGCAGGGCCTGGTCGACCGGATCGCCCACGCCCGCCGTCACCTGGCCGCGTTCCTCGGCGCCGACCCGGACGGCACCACGCTCGTCGGCAACGCCACCACCGGCGCGGCCGTGGTGTTGCAGTCGCTGGCGCTGCGCCCCGGCGACGAGATCGTGACCACCGACCACGGGTACGGGGCGGTGGCGCTCTCGATCGCCAGGGAGTGCGCCCGCACCGGGGCGGTGCACCGCACGCTGCCGGTGCCGTTGACCGCCACCGACGAGGAGGTGGTCGAGATCGTCCGCACCGGGCTGCGGCCCGGGCGTACCAGGCTGCTGATCGTCGACCAGCTCACCTCGCCGACCGCCCGGCTTTTCCCGACCGCGGCGATCGTCGCGGTGGCCCGGGAGCAGGGCGTGCCGGTGCTGGTGGACGCCGCGCACGCGCCGGGCATGCTGCCGGCCACCGTCGCGTCGGTAGGCGCCGACTTCTGGGTCGGCAACCTGCACAAATGGGCGTACGCGCCACGCGGCACCGCCGTACTCGTGGTGGCGCCGCAGTGGCGGGAGAAGATCCAGCCGCTCGTCGTCTCGTGGGAGCAGGACAGCGGCTTCCCGGTCCGTGTCGAGTGGCAGGCGACGCTCGACTACACCGGCTGGCTGGCCGCGCCGGTGGGCCTGTTCACGTTGCGCAGCCTCGGCGTGGACCGGGTACGCGCGCACAACGCGGCGCTGGCCGCGTACGGGCAACGGGTCGTCGGGGACGCGCTCGGTGTGGCGCCGGAGCGGCTGCCGGAGCCCGGCGGACCGGCGGTCGCCATGCGGCTCGTGCCGCTGCCGCCCGGTGTCGCGACGACGCTGGACGCGGCCCGGGAGCTGCGGACCCGGATCGCCGACCGGCTCTCCGCCGAGGTGTCGATCGCCGGCTGGAACGGGCGCGGCTACCTGCGGTTGTGCGGACAGGTCTACAACACCCCCGACGAGTACGACCGGCTGGCCGTCCGGCTGCCTGCGCTGCTCGCCCAGGGCTGAGCGACACGCCCGATCACCCGGCGAGGTCGGCGGACGGGGTGCAGCGGCAGCAACCGGACGCGACCGAGCCCGAGCAGGGCCAGCGGATCGAGGTACTCCGCGTCGCGTCGCAGTCCCCAGTGCAGGCAGGCCGCCTCCACGCACCCGGGATGCCCGGCGAGCAGGACGCCGACCGGCGTGCCGGCGTCCACACGGGTACCGGCGGCGAGCCGGGAGCGGACCGGTTCGTATGTGGTGCGCAGCCCGTCGGCATGGCCGACGGTGAGCACCGGCCGGCCGGCGACGGTGCCGGCGAACAGGACGGTCCCGGCGCCGGCCGCCAGCACCGGCGCGCCCGGCTCGGCGGCGAGGTCGACACCCCGGTGCCCGGACAGCCAGGGCTGCGGCGGCGGGTCGAAGCGCCGCACCACCCGGGGCGCGCCCGGCAGCGGCCACCGGAACCGCCCACCGGGCGCACCCCGAAGTCCCGCAGCCGAGCCGCCCGTCGCCGAAGCACCAGAAGCCGGGGCATCCGCAGGTAGCCCCGACACCGGCCCGACCGAGGCCGGCAGCGTCGCCCGGGAAGACGCGGAGGGCCCCGGCAGGCAGACGACGAGGAACAACACCACTGCGTAAGAGATCGAGGAACGCACGCGAGCACCCTGCCCGGCCCGGGCACCCTCCCGCGCACCCCACCGGCCGGCCCTGTGGACGACGCCCTCACTGTGGACGAGCGCCGAATTCGGGGCCGATCTGCTACGGCCCGGACGCCTATGCTGGCCGGGTGACGAAGGACTGGTACGCCTGGCACAGCGACTACGACCAGCCCGAGTCCGCACTGGCCCGGCGGCTCGCCGAGGTGCGGCAGCGTGTCTCCGACGCCCTCGACGCCGCGCCGGCCGGTCCGCTGCGCGCGCTGAGTCTCTGCGCGGGTCAGGGCCGTGACCTGATCCCGGTGCTGGCCGCCCATCCGCGGGGCGCCGACGTGACCGCCCGCCTGGTCGAGCTGGATCCGCGCAACACCGATCCGGCCCGCCGTGCCGCCGCCGACGCCGGGCTCACCGGCGTCGAGGTGGTGACCGGGGACGCCTCGCTGACCGACCGGTACGCCGATCTGGCCCCGGCGGATCTGGTGCTGGTCTGCGGCATCTTCGGCAACATCAGCGACGACGACATCCGGGCGACGGTGCGGCACTGCGCCTCGCTCTGCGCCACCGGCGGCACGGTGCTGTGGACGCGGCACCGGCGCGAGCCGGACCTGGTGCCGGTCATCTGCGAGTGGTTCGCCGAGGAGGGCTTCGAGCCGGTCGCGGTGGGCAGCCCGGCCGACGGTGTGGGCGTCGGCGCGCACCGCTTCACCGGCACGCCCCGCCCGCTGACGCCCGGGGTGCGGATGTTCACGTTCGTGGGCTACGACGTGCTGGAGCGGACGGAGCAGGAATGACCACTGTGGACGACGTGAGCCGGCCCTCCCGGGTGGCCGGGCCGGACGAGGCGATCAGCGCCGAGGAGCTTCAGCTCGCCGCGCGCAACCACGGCATCCCGCTGGAGGCGCTGCGGTACGACGTGACCCCGGCGGGCCTGCACTACCTGCTCATCCACTACGACATCCCGGACGTCGACCCGGCGGCGTACGCGCTGAACGTGTCCGGCGCGGTCGAGCGTCCACTGCGGCTGGACCTGGCGGCGCTGCGCGACCGGCCCCGGGTGACCCACCGCGTGACGCTGGAGTGCGCCGGCAACGGCCGGGCGCTGCTGCATCCCCGCCCGGTGAGCCAGCCCTGGCTGGTGGAGGCGGTGGGCAACGCCGAGTGGACCGGTACGCCGCTGGCGCCGCTGCTGCGCGAGGCCGGCCTGTCCGGCGACGCGGTGGACGCGGTGTTCACCGGCGCGGACCACGGGGTGGAGCGCGGCGTCGAGCAGGACTACCAGCGGGCGCTGCCGGTCGCAGACGCGCTGCGTGAGGAGGTGCTGCTGGCGTACGAGATGAACGGCGCTCCCCTGCTGCCGCAGCACGGCGCGCCGCTGCGCCTGATCGTGCCCGGCTGGTACGGCATGGCGCACGTGAAGTGGCTGCGCGACATCACCGTGACGACCGAGCCGTTCGACGGCTACCAGAACGCGGTGGCCTACCGGCTGCGGCGCGACGCCGACGACCCGGGTGTGCCGGTGACCCGGATCGAGCCGCGTGCGCTGGTGCGTCCGCCCGGGTTCCCGGATTTCATGTCCCGCACCCGGGTGCTGCGGCCCGGGCCGTGCACTCTGGACGGCCGGGCCTGGTCCGGCCACGCGCCGGTGATCTCAGTCGAGGTGACGACCGACGGCGGTGGGACGTGGACGCCGGCGGTCCTGGACGAGCCGGCCGGAGGCGAGTGGGCGTGGCGCCGCTGGTCGGTGAGCTGGACGGCGACGCCGGGGCGGTACGTGCTCGGCGCCCGGGCGACCGACGCGTCGGGGCGTACCCAGCCGGTCGAGCAGCCGTGGAACCGGGGCGGGTTCGCGAACAACCTGGTACAGCGGGTCGAGGTGGTCGTGCCGGCGGAGTGATCTCCGGCGTTCAGCCGCCTGCGGTCAGCTCCCGAATCCGGAATCTGCGGGAAGCGAGATGTCGGGCTTTTCGAGCTCTTCCACATTGACGTCCTTGAACGTCATCACTCGCACATTCTTGACGAAACGGGCAGGGCGGTACATGTCCCACACCCAGGCGTCGTGCATCTCGACCTCGAAGTAGACCTCGCCGTCGGAGTTGCGCACGTGCAGGTCGACCTGGTTGGCCAGGTAGAAACGGCGCTCGGTCTCCACCACGTAGGAGAACTGGCGGACGATGTCCCGGTACTCCCGGTAGAGCTGCAGCTCCATCTCGGTCTCGTACTTCTCGAGATCTTCCGCGCTCATCGCACTCCGCCTTCCATGACCACATCTTCCCCCACCGACGCCGGAGGTCGCGGCTGCTCGCCCAACGCCACGCCGACGGTACCCCCTGACGCGCCGCAGCGCCCCATCGGCTCGTCCGGGCGGCCGGCGAACGCGCCGGGCCCGAGACCCGGCAGCCCTGCTACGGGCTCGGGCGACGGTGCGTCGGTGCCCGCCGGGCGGCGGGCGCGGGGAGGCCGGCCGTCCCGTCCGGAGACGGCGGCCACGTTCACGTACGAGAAGCGGTGTTCCCGGCAGGGCCCGAGCGCGCGCAGGGCGGCGCTGTGCTCGGCGGTGATGTAGCCCTTGTGCTCGGCGAAGCCGTAGCCGGGGAACCGCCCGTCCAGTTCCACCATCATCCGGTCCCGGGTGACCTTCGCCAGCACGCTGGCCGCCGCCACGCACGCGGCCACCCGGTCACCCTTCCAGACCGCCAGGCCCGGCACGTCCAGCCCGTCGACGCCGAAGCCGTCGGTCAGCACGTACTCCGGGCGGGTGGTGAGCGAGGCGAGCGCCCGGCGCATCGCGGCGAGGTTGCACACGTGCAGCCCGCGGGCGTCGACCTCCTCGGCCGGGATGACCACCACGGCGTACGCCAGGGCCCGTGCCACCACCTCGTCGTAGACGCGCTCGCGGGCGGCGGGGGTGAGCAGCTTCGAGTCGGCCAGCTCGTCGATCTCGCCGCGCCGGCCCTCGGGCAGGATCGCGGCGGCGGCCACCAGCGGCCCGGCACAGGCGCCTCGACCGGCCTCGTCGGCGCCCGCCACGTGCCGGAAGCCGCGCCGTTGCAGGGCCCGCTCCAGCGCGTAGAGGCCGCCGTCGCGGCGTACCACGGTGCGCGGCGGAGTCAGCATGCGCCGCCTCCCGACAGCACGGCGCCGAGCCAGCCGGGCAGGTCCGGTGGGTAGTAGCGCTCGGTGCTGGTGGCCAGCTCGGCGACCGGCCACCAGCGGTGCCCGTGCACGCTCGCCCGCTCGACGTCGGTGAACCCGGCGGTGTCGACCTCCCAGCCCGTCACCCGGACCAGGTAGAACTGCTGCTCCTGGCGGTACCAGACGCCGTCGAACGGGAACTCGACGGTGTCCGACCAGACCGGCGCGCCCAGCTCGGCCGGGGCCAGCCGCAGGCCGGTCTCCTCGGCCAGTTCCCGGGCGGCGCCGTCGGCCGGGGACTCCCCCGGGTCCAGCCCGCCGCCGGGGGTGAACCAGTACCGGTGACCCGGCCGGGCCGGATCACTGCCCTGGAAGAGCAGCACCCGGTCGGACGCGTCGACCAGCAGCACCCGGGCCGCGCGACGAGGGGTGTAGACGGTCACCGCACCAGCCTGCCAGACGCCTGCGACGAACGACCACGCCCTCCCGCCGGCCGCGCAGGGCCGGCGGGCCGGAGCGTGGCGCGAGCCTGCTCAGGGATTGGGGATCCCGTCGAACTGCTTCGGAACGCTGAGCCAGGTCGCGCGGCTGACCGGCCAGAAGATGGTGAAGGCCCGGCCGACGACCTCGCCCTCGGGGATGGTGGCGACGTTGATGTCCTCGCCCGACTGCTGCCAGTGCTCCAGCGAGTCGCCGGACGCCTCCCGGTGGTCACCCATGACCCACAGGCGCCCCTTCGGCACGGTGATGTCGAAGTCCTGGTCGGCGGGCTTGTTGCCGGGGAAGATGAACGGCTCGTCGATCGGCTTGCCGTTGATGACCAGCCGCTCCTGGCCGCCGGTGCGGTCGCAGCAGACCACGTGATCGCCGCCGACGCCGATCACCCGCTTGATGAAGTCCTCGCCGTCGGGGTTGCCGCTCCACTCGATGGGCGCCTTGAAGACGATGACCTCACCCCGGTGCGGCGAACGGAAGTCGTAGACCAGCTTGTTGACAAGCACCCGATCGTCGATCTTGAGGGTGTTCTCCATGGACGGCGACGGGATGAAGAAGGTCTGCAGCACGAAGGCACGCACCAGCACCGCGACCAGGATCGCCACGCCCAGGAGGATGGGCAGCTCCTTCCAGAAGGAGCTGCGGGGCTTCTCGGTCTGCTCGTCGATCACGGGTGGAGCCTACGTCGCCGGGTATGCCGCGGTCGCCCCGAACCCGCCAGAACGGTGAGCGTCGCCGCGACCGGGAGGATCAGGACGACGCCGCCGACCGGGTCGGGATCCACCGGCACCGGCCCCGGCGCCGCCGCGGCGTCCGCGCGCGGCACGCTCGAGAAGGTCTCCGGTACGGGCAGACTCGTCCAACGCTGCGAGGGCCAGACGATCATGAAGGCGCGGCCGACCACGTTCTCGATCGGCACCGGTCCCTGACATCGGGCGTCCTGCGAGACCAGCCGGTGGTCACCCATCACGAAGATCTGCCCCGGTGGCACCACCACCTCGGTGAACTGCCGGGACCGGCACTCCTTCGGATTGGGTGGCAGCTCGACCGGGGAGTCCTCGGAGACGTACGCCGTCTCGTCCAGCGGCACCCCGTTGACCACCACCCGGCCGTCGTCGCAGCACCAGACCTTGTCGCCCGGTACGCCGATGACGCGCTTGATGAAGTCCTTCTCGCCGGGGCGGCTGACGCCCACCAGGTCGCCGAGTGTGCGGCCGACCCGGCCGGCGAAGTTCGTCGGCGGCGCGGGCGCCTCCTGGGCGACCCAGCGGTCGGTGCCCCGGAACACCACCACCTCGCCACGGATCGGGTCCCGGACGTCGTAGACGACCTTGTTGACGAGCACCCGGTCACCGACGAGCAGCGTGTCCTCCATCGAGCCGGAGGGGATGAAGAACGCCTGGAGCAGGAACGTCCGGATCAGCACCGCGAGGCAGAACGCCACGATCAGCAGCAGCGGCAGCTCCTGCCAGAGCGGCATCTGGCGGCGGCCGCGGCGGGCCCGCCGGCGCCAGGGATCGACGGCGCCGTCCTCGTCAACCATCTGCACCATGCCACTCTCCGGTCCGCGGAAACGACACTACCGCCCGGGAGTCTCCTCGGAGACCCCACGGGCGGTAGTGGACCGTTTCGCACCGTCCGGCTGCGCCCGTACCGACCAGGGTAATGCGGTCTGGTCGATACGACATCCGCGCAGCCCGGGCGGCGTGGCGAACGCGGATCAGTTAGCCGGCTGCTTCTCCCGCAGCTCCTTGATCTTGGCCTTCTTGCCGCGCAGCTCACGCAGGTAGTAGAGCTTGGCGCGACGCACGTCACCGCGGGTCACGACCTCGATCCGGTCGATGCCCGGGCCGTTGAGCGGGTAGGTCCGCTCCACGCCGACACCGAAGCTGACCTTGCGGACCGAGAAGGTCTCGCGCAGGCCGTCGCCCTGGCGGCGGATGACGACGCCCTGGAAGATCTGGACCCGGGAGCGGTTGCCCTCGACGACCCGCGCGTGCACCTTGACGGTGTCACCGGCACGGAAGTCGGGCAGGTCGGTACGCTTCGACTGGGCGTCAAGGGCGTCCAGGATGTTCATCGCTGTGTCCTCGTGAGGCTCACGGCGCATCGTCACTCGATGCGCGGATGGGTGATTCTGACCCCCGGGTGGTGACCGGCGGGACCGGCCCCGGTCGGGGGTCCTCGCAGCCGCCCACGGCGTGGACGGATGCGGCAACCCCTCTACTTTGCCACATGCCCCGGTGGCGGGGAAAATCCGCCCCGGTCCAGCGTCGCCCGGTCCCGCTCGTCGAGCGTCTCCGGGGCCAGCGCGCCGATCATGTCGGGGCGCCGGGCCGCGGTCCGCAGCAGCGACTCGTCCCGCCGCCAGCGGTCGATCCGGGCGTGGTCGCCGGAGCGCAGCACCTCGGGCACGTCCAGCCCGCGCCAGCTCGCCGGCTTCGTGTAGAGCGGGGCCTCCAGCAACCCGTGCGCGTGCGACTCCTCGTCCAGCGACCCGGCGTTGCCGAGCACACCGGGCAGCAGCCGGGTGACCGCCTCCAGGATCACCAGCACGGCCACCTCGCCGCCGAACAGCACGTAGTCGCCGAGCGAGACCTCGGTCACCGGCATCCGGGTCGCCGCGTGGTCCAGCACCCGCTGGTCGATGCCCTCGTAGCGGCCGCAGGCGAACAGCAGGTGCGACTCGGCGGCCAGCTCGTGCGCCAGGGCCTGGGTGAACGGGACGCCGGCGGGCGACGGCACGAGCAGCCGGGGCAGCGTGTGCCCGTCCGGGCTCAGCTCGCCGGGCGCCAGCGCGTCCAGTGCCTCACCCCACGGCTCCGGCCGCATGACCATGCCCGGACCGCCGCCGTAGGGCGTGTCGTCGACGGTGCGGTGCACGTCGTGGGTCCAGGTCCGCAGATCGTGTACGGCCAGCCGCAGCGTGCCGTTCGCGCGGGCCTTGCCGATGAGCGACAGGTCCAGCGGGGCGAAGTACTCGGGGAAGATCGACACGATGTCGACGCGCATGCGGTGGCTCCAGCCGGAGGTCGAGAGCTAGAGGTCGAGCAGGCCACCGGGCAGGTCGACGACGACGCGACCGCCGGCCAGATCCACCTCGGGCACGATCGCCTTGACGAACGGGACCAGCGCGGTACGCCCCTCGGGGCGCCGCAGCACCAGCATGTCGGACGCGGGCGCGTGGTCGATGCGGGCCACCTCGCCCACGTGCTCGCCGTCGCGGGTGACCACGGCGAGCCCGACCAGCTGGTGGTCGTGGAACTCCTCCGGGTCCTCCGGCGGGGCGACGTCGGCGCTGTCCACGCCGAGCAGCGTGTTGCGCAGCGCCTCGGCGACGTCGCGCTCCAGCACGCCCTCGAAGGCGACGAGCAGGCGGCCCTGGTGCCAGCGGGCCGACTCGACGGTGAGTGTCGGCGGCACCCGCCAGGCACCGGGCTCCGACGGGGTGGCCCCCGGCTCGGTGGTCAACACCGAGCCGGGGGCGAACCGTGCTTCGGGCTCGTCGGTACGCACCTCCACGGTGACCTCACCGCGGATGCCGTGCGGCTTACCGATCCGGCCGACGACGAGAAGCATCAGTACGAGTCGACGATGTCGACGCGTACCCCACGCCCGCCGATGGAGCCGATCACCTGGCGCAGCGCCTTGGCGGTCCGGCCGGACCGCCCGATCACCGTGCCGAGGTCCTCGGGGTGCACGCGGACTTCGAGGCGCTTGCCCCGACGGGAGTCGACCATGCGCACCCGGACGTCGTCCGGGTGGTCGACGATGCCCTTGACCAGGTGCTCCAGAGCGGGACGCAGCGGCATGTCAGGCCTGCTCGCCGGACTCGGCACCGGTCTGCTCCTCGGCCTTGGGGGCCTCGGCCTTCGGCTCCTCCGCCTTGGCGGCGGCCTTCTTGGCCGGCTTCGCCGGGGTGTCCGCCACGCCGGCGGCGGCCTTCGCCTCGGCCTCGTACGCCGCCTTGCGGTCGGCCCGCTCGGGGGCGACCTTCAGCGGCGGCGGGGCCGGCAGGCCCTTGAACTTCTGCCAGTCACCGGTCAGCTCCAGCAGGCGCTGCACGGCCTCGCTCGGCTGGGCGCCGACCGAGAGCCAGTACTGGACCCGCTCCGACTTGACCTCGATCACCGAAGGGTCTTCCTTCGGCTGGTACACACCGACGAACTCGATCGCGCGACCGTCACGCTTGGTGCGCGAGTCGGCGATGACGATGCGGTACTGCGGGTTGCGGATCTTGCCCATCCGCAGGAGCCGGATCTTTACGGCCACAGTTGTTTCGCTCCTGTTGCGATCTCACCGGCCCGTACGGGCGGTGTGGCGGGTGAGCGCCGACCGGCACAGTGGGGTTTGGGCCGGAGACTGCTCGGTGAACTGGCGACGCGCCCGGGTTAGAGGGCGCCGGACGCGTGCCGGATACCAGCGAACCATTCTGCCAGATCCGGACCGGAACTCTCACACCGGACCCGGACACCACGCCCGGGGCAGCCCGGACCGTGACCGAGGACACTCGTTCAGCGCACCGGCGGGCGGTCCCAGCCCGGCGGAAGTTCGTCCGGTACGTCCCATTCGGCGGGCGGGGTGAAGTCGCACCAGGTGCCGTCGAACGGGGACTCCCCCGCCTCGGCGATCCGGATCACCCGCTCGCCCTCGGCGCGTACCGCCTTCTCGTCTGTCACCCAGTAGTGCTCCGGGAACGCCAGCCGCTCGGCGAACTCGTCCTCGTCCTTCCACTCCCAGCTCAGGTCCGGGTGGACCACGACGTCGAGGTCCTGGTCGACCATGTCGACCCCGGCCACCGTGCCGTCGTCCCAGCGGACGCCGGGCTCCTCCAGGTTGACGTACCAGTTCTGGAAGCGGCCGGCGGCGTCGCGGAACCACCAGACCGAGTGGGCCGCGCCGGTGGGCAGGAACTTCAGCACCGGCGGGCCGTTCCACAGCCCCTGCGCGAGCCGGTAGGACGACGTCACCCACTCGGCGAACGGCACGGCCCGCATGCCCAGGCCGGCCTCCGTCACCTCGTGCGCGACGGGCGCTGTCCGCGCCACCCAGAGCAGCAGGCCACGCTCGTCGTCGGAGACCACGCGGGCCGACCGGACCCAGCCGATCCGGCCGTGCCGCACGTTCCGGTGCAGGATCAGCCGCCCCGGCGCGAACCGGCCGGCCGGATCGCCGGGCCGCATCTCAGTACGCGCGGGCGAGGATCGCCACCAGGTCGGGCTCGTCCTCCGAGTCCGGCACCGAGCCGTCGGCGCGCACCAGGCAGCGGACCGTCACGCCCTGGCCGTTCGCCTCGGCCTCGCCCTCGACGCCGACCGCCGACCACGGCACCCGCGCCCAGCCGGTGGCGGACGCCTCGATCGCCTCGGCCAGCGTCGACACCTCGACGGTGCGGGACCGGCGGAACTCCAGCGCCTGGTCGTGCAGTGCCCGCTGGTCGGCCTCCAGCGCGGCCACCACCGCGCCGACCACGTCGGCCACCGGCGTCGGGGCCTTCGAGCCGTCCGTACGCCGGACCACCACAGCGTTGCCGGCGGCCAGGTCACGCGGGCCGACCTCGACGCGGACCGGGTAGCCGCGCAGCTCGGCGTCGACGGCGCGGCGGCCGAACGCGGTGTCGGTCCGGTCGTCGAGCGCCACCCGCACCCCGGCGTCGCGCAGCGCGTCGCACAGCTTGGCCGCCGCCTGGCTCACGCCCTCGCCGTCCTTGACGATCATCACGTACGCCTGGACCGGCGCCAGCTTCGGCGGCACCCGCAGCCCGTTGTCGTCGCCGTGGCACATGATCAGGCCGCCGAGCATCCGGGTGGAGGTGCCCCAGGAGGTGGTCCACGCGTGCTCCCGGCCGCCCTCGGCCGACGAGTAGCTGATGTCGAACGCCTTGGCGAAGTTCTGGCCCAGCTCGTGGCTGGTGCCCAGCTGGAGCGCCTTGCCGTCGCCCATCATGCCCTCGCACGTGTACGTGGCGGTGGCGCCGGCGAAGCGCTCCCGGGCGGTCTTCAGGCCCACCACCACCGGGATGCCGAGCACGTTGACCATCAGATCCTCGTACGCCTCGTGCAGGATCCGCCGCGCGTAGGCGCGGGCGTCGGAACGGGTGGCGTGCGCGGTGTGCCCCTCCTGCCAGAGGAACTCGCTGGTACGCAGGAAGATCCGCGGGCGCAGCTCCCACCGGACCACGTTCGCCCACTGGTTGAGCAGCAGCGGCAGGTCGCGGTACGAGTCGATCCACTTGGCCATGAACTCGCCGATGACCGTCTCGCTCGTGGGCCGCACCACCACCGGCTCGGCGAGCTGCTTGCCGCCACCGTGCGTGACCACCGCCAGCTCCGGCGAGAAGCCCTCGACGTGCTCGGCCTCCCGCTTCAGGTAGCTCTCCGGGATGAACAGCGGGAAGTACGCGTTCTCCGCACCCGCCGCCTTGATCCGGGCGTCCATCTCGGCCTGCATCCGCTCCCAGATGGCGTAGCCGGCCGGTCGGATCACCATGGTCCCCCGGACCGGGCCGTTGTCGGCCAGCTTCGCCTTGGCGATCAGGTCCTGGTACCAGCGGGGAAAGTCCTCCGCACGGGGAGTGAGCACGCGTGCCATGACCGCACATCCTATGCGTCCCGTGACGGGTCGGCGCAGCCGGGCGCGGAACAGCGCCCGTAGACTTCGATCACCATGTCTAAGCCCAGGAACGTCACGCCGGTGCGCGACACGATCGTCGACGCCGCCCGCTCGCTGACCGTCACGACCGGCTGGGCCGGGGTCCGGATGGGTGCGGTCGCGAGCGCGGCGGGGGTGAGCCGGCAGACGGTCTACAACGAGTTCGGCACCAAGGCGGGCCTGGGCGAGGCGCTGGCCCGGCACGAGGTGGACCGGTTCGTCGGCCAGGTCCGGTCCGCGCTGGACGAGCACGACTCCGACGTCCGCGCGGCCGCGTACGCGGCGATCCACCGCACGCTCGCCTCGGCCGCCGAGAACCCGCTGGTGAGGGCGGTGCTGACCAGCACCCGGGGCGGCTCGGAGGAGTTGCTGCCCTACCTCACCACCCGGTCCGAGCTGGTGCTCGCCGAGGCCGCGCGGGCGCTGCTGGAGTGGACCGGTGAGCGTCTGCCCGACGCCGATCCGGCGGCCCTGGCGTTCGCGGCGGACAGCGTCGTACGCCTGGTGGTGAGCCACATCGTGCTGCCCGGTGGCCCGGTGGACGAGACCGCCGACCGGCTGGCCGACCTGGCGGTACGCCTGTTCCTGACGGCGGCGACGGCCCGCTAGGGCCGCCGACGGCGGCCGGTCACCACCGCCACCGACCGCAGGTCAGCGGACGACCCGGCCGCGCAGCACGATCCGGCTGGGGGCGCGGACCACGCGCAGGTCGCGGCGCGGGTCCTCGGGGTAGACCACCAGGTCGGCGAGACCGCCCTCGACCAGCCCGGGGAAGCCGAGCCACTCCCGGGCCCGCCAGGAGGCGGCGGCGAGCACGTCCGGCGCGGACATCCCGGCCTGCTCGTGCAGCAGCAGCATCTCCTCGGCCGCCAGGCCGTGGTCGATGCCCCCACCCGCGTCGGTGCCGACGTAGATCGGCACGCCCGCCTCGTGCGCGGCGCGCACCACCTCGGGGAAGCGGTCGCGCAGGGCGAGCATGTGGTCGGCGTACCCGGGGAACTTGGGCCGGGCCTGCTCGGCGATGTGGCCGAACGTCCGGATGTTGATCATCGTGGGGACCAGCGCGGTGCCCTGCCGGGCCATCAGGTCGATCAGGTCGAGGCTCAGCCCGGTGCCGTGCTCCACCGAGTCCACCCCGGCCCGCACCATGATCTCCACCGCCGACTCGGAGAACGTGTGCACCGCCGCGCGTACGCCGGCGGCGTGGGCGGCGGCGACCGCCGCGGTCATCGTGTCGGCGTCCCAGGCCGGCGCCAGGTCGCCCACGCCCCTGTCGATCCAGTCGCCGACCAGCTTGACCCAGCCGTTGCCGGCCGCGGCCTGCGCGGCCACCGTCGCGGCGACCTCGGCAGCGCCGACCTCCACGCCGATGTCGCGCAGGTAGCGCTTCGGCGGCGCGACGTGCCGGCCCGCGCGGGCCAGTCGCGGCAGGTCCGGCTCGTCCTCCAGTTCGGGGTACGGGTACGGCGAGCCGGCGTCGCGGATCGCCAGCACGCCCGCGTCCCGGTCGATCCGGGCCAGGTCCCGTGCCTGGTCGAGCGAGGTGATCGGGCTTCCGCCGCGGGCGATGCCGATGTGACAGTGGGCGTCGGTCAGGCCGGGCAGCACGAAGCCGCCGTCGGCCACCGTCTCGGCGCCGGGCACCGGTTCGAAGGTGACCCGGTCGCCGACCAGCCAGACGTCCCGGACCTCGTCGTCGGGAAGGAACACACCGCGCACGTGCAGAGCCATGTGCACAGTCCTACCCGATCAGCCCTCCTCGCCGGCGAGCAGGTCGTTGCGGCGCGCGGTCAGCGCCGGCAGATCGATCGAGACCTTCCACGGCCGTGCGGTGACGAACACGTCGTCTGTCTGACCGACCTGCTTGTACTCGAGGTTGGCGCCGAGCGCGTACTCGGTCAGCGTGATCTTCTCCTTGATGGGGTCGAGCACCCAGTAGGAGCGGACGCCCGCGTACGCGTAGACCCTGGCCTTGTCGTACATGTCGCGGAAGGTGGAGGTCGGCGAGATGACCTCGACGGCGAGCACCGCGTCCTCGACCGGCAGCGGGCTCCGGTTGGCGTTACCCCGCACGACCGCGACGACGTCCGGCCGGGGCTCGTTCCGGTGGTCGACCCGCATCGACAGGTCGATGCCGACCTGGTACTCCTTCGGGCAGTTGACCTCCAACGCGAGCAGGAGACGGACACACATGTCCTGGTGCAGCAGAGTGGGCGACGGCACGATCAACCTTCCGTTGATCAGTTCGTACGGAAGGTCCTTGGGCAGTTCGCCCAGGTCGTCGACCGTCCACTCGTGCCGCTCCGGCAGGATCGGGGCCGCGGTCATTGACATCTCCTTCCAGGGGGCGACATCACCTTAAGAGACAGCAATGTCGCCCACCGTCACCGACACGCTACCGCGGGCCCTTGTCGCCGCCCTTGCCGAGCTTGTTGAAGTCGATCTTCGGGAGCTTGAAGCCCGGCGGCAGGCCCTGCCCACCGGCCAGGTCGCCCGGGTCCAGGCCCGGCGGGAGCTGCGGCATCCCGCCCGGGAAGCCGCCCGGCATGCCGGCGCCGGTACGCGGCCGCCCGCCGCCCTTGGTGCCCTTGCGCTTGTTCTTCGGCGACTTGGTCGCCTTGCGCCGGCCGCCGCCGGGCAGGCCCATCATGCCGCCCATCTGCTTCATCATCTTCTGCGCGTCGGCGAAGCGGTTGAGCAGCTGGTTGACGTCCATGACGGTGACGCCGGAGCCGTTCGCGATGCGGGCCCGGCGGGAGCCGTTGATGATCTTCGGGTTGGTGCGCTCGGCCGGGGTCATCGACCTGATGATCGCGGTGACCCGGTCGAAGTGCTTGTCGTCCAGCTCGGCGAGCTGGTCCTTCATCTGCCCCATGCCCGGCATCATGGCCAGCACGTTGGCGATCGGGCCCATCCGCCGGACCGCGATGAGCTGATCGAGGAAGTCCTCCAGCGTGAAGGTCTCCCCGCCCATCAGCTTGGCGGTCATCTTCTCCTTCTGATCGGAGTCGAAGGCCGCCTCGGCCTGCTCGATCAGAGTGAGGACGTCGCCCATGCCGAGGATCCGGCTGGCCATCCGGTCCGGGTGGAAGACGTCGAAGTCCTCCAGCTTCTCGCCGGTGGAGGCGAACAGGATCGGCTGGCCGGTCACCTCGCGGACGGAGAGCGCGGCGCCACCGCGGGCGTCGCCGTCGAGCTTGGACAGCACCACGCCGGTGATGCCGACGCCGTCGCGGAACGCCTCGGCGGTACGCACCGCGTCCTGGCCGACCATCGCGTCGATGACGAAGATGACCTCGTCCGGCTGGACGGCGTCGCGGATGTTCGCGGCCTGCTGCATCATCTCGGTGTCGATACCGAGCCGGCCGGCGGTGTCGACGATGACGATGTCCCGGGCGGCACGGCGGGCGTGCTCGATCGAGTCGCGGGCCACCTGCACCGGGTCGCCGACGCCGTTGCCGGGCGCCGGGGCGTACACCTCGACCCCGGCCCGGCCACCGAGCACCTGGAGCTGACCGACGGCGTTGGGACGCTGGAGGTCGGCGGCGACGAGCAGCGGCTGGTGGCCCTGGCTCTTGAGCCAGCGGGCCAGCTTGCCGGCGAGCGTCGTCTTACCGGAACCCTGGAGACCGGCCAGCATGATCACGGTCGGCGGTTGCTTGGCGAACTGGAGCCGCCGCCCCTCGCCGCCGAGGACCTTGATCAGCTCCTCGTTGACGATCTTGACGATCTGCTGCGCCGGGTTGAGCGCCTGGGAGACCTCGGCGCCGCGCGCCCGCTCCTTGACGTTCGCGATGAAGCCCTTGACCACCGGCAGGGCGACGTCGGCCTCCAGCAACGCCATCCGGATCTCGCGCGCGGTGGCGTCGATGTCGGCGTCGGTGAGCCGGCCCTTGCCGCGGAGCTTGGTGAAGATCCCGGACAGGCGGTCACTCAAGGTGTCAAACACGCGAACATCCCGTTTGTCGTTTTCGGCGGGTACATGCTGCCGGGCCGGTGGTCCAGCCCACCGTTAGGGTAGCCCGCCGCCCGCACCCCCGCTCCGGCCCGGCGGCGCGTTCCGCTACACGGCGGCCAGCACCGCAGCCTCGATCCGGGCCCGTTCCTCGTCCGAGGGCCAGCCGCCGACCAGGTAGAACGCGTCCACCACGTCGCCGCCCAGCGTCGAGATCCGGGCCGCCCGCACCTGGGCGCCCGCCTCGTCCAGCGCGCAGGTCACCCGGTACAGCAGCCCTGCGGCGTCGGCGGCCCGCAGCTCCAGCAGCACCGCGTCGGTGGCCGCCTCCCGGTGCCACACCACCCGCGGCGCGGCGCCCTGGCTGCGCGCCGCGAGGGCCCGGCCGCGCAGCCGCTGGATGACCGACACGTCGCCGCCGACCGCGCGGCGCAGGTCGGCGCTGAGCGCGATCGGCTCCGGGGCCAGCCCGTAGCGCGGCTGCACCCGGCACTCGACCAGGGCGCGGCCGTCGACGGTGGCGGCGTCCGCGGAGATCACCTCCAGGCGGTGCAGCGCCAGGCACCCGGCCACCGTCGCGAGCAGCCCGCGCCGGTCGGCCGCGGCCACCGACACCCGGTCCTCCCCCAGGTGTACGACAGGCAGCGGCCCGGCCACGAGCGCCGGGTCCGGGGCCGGCGGGGCGGGCACCACACCGGTGTCCAGCGTGGTGCGCACCCGGCTCACCAGTTCGGCGATCAGCCGGCCCTTCCAGCCGGACCAGGCGGCCGGGCCGGTGGCGGCGGCGTCGGCGCGGACCAGGGCGTGCAGGAGTTCCAGCGTGCCGGTGTCACCGACCCGCTCGGCGACGCCGGCGACGGTCTTCGGGTCGGACAGGTCACGGCGGGTGGCCACGTCGGGCAGCAGCAGGTGCAGCCGGACCAGCGTGCCGATGAGCGCCGCCTCGTCCGGCGGCAGCCCGATCCGGGTGGCCACCGCCTCGGCCAGCGGCGCGCCGACGGTCGAGTGGTCGCCGTCCAGCCCCTTGCCGATGTCGTGCAGGAACGCGCCGAGCAGCAGCAGATCGGGCCGTTCCACGTCGCGGGTGTGCCGGCTCGCCTCGTACGCGGTCTGCACCAGGTGCCGGTCGAGCGTGAACCGGTGCACCGGGTTGTGCTGGGGCAGGCTGCGCATCCGGGTCCACTCGGGTAGCCAGCGGTCGATCAGCCCGTACCTGTCGCAGGTCTCCCAGGCGGGCACCAGGCCGGGACCGGCGCCGAGCAGGGTGATCAGCGCGGCGCGGGCCGCCGGTGGCCAGGGCGCGGGCAGCGGCGGGCAGTACGCGGCGAGCCACTCGCAGGTGGCGCGCGCGATCGGCAGCCGGGTGGTGGCAGCGGCGGCGGCCACACGTAGCGACAGGCTCGGGTCGGGGCGGGCCCCGATGGCGGTGCGGGCGAGCACGAGTTCGCCGTCCTGCTCCACCACGTCCCGGGCGACCGGGCGGCGCAGCGGGCGGCCGGGCGCGGCGCGGTGCCGGCCGGAGCGGAGCCGGTCGGCGGCCCGCCAGGCGTCGTCGAGGGCGTGACTGACGGTGCGGGCGTCGCCGGCCACGAGCCGCAGCAGCGCGTCGCCGTCCTCGGCGCCGAGCAGCCGCGCCACGCCGTCGCGTTCCTGGGCGACCAGGCGGTCGACCCGGCGGCCCACCTGCTGGTGCAGCGCGTCGCGGGTGTCCAGCAGCCGCCGGTGCGCCGCGTACACGGCGGGACGGAGCGCGTCGGTGACGCCGGCGGTGGCGATGGCGCGCAGGATGCCCACGTCGCGCAGCCCGCCGGCCGCCTCCTTGAGGTCACCTTCGAGCAGGAAGGCCAGTTCGCCGTGCGCCTCCCAGCGCGCGGCGGTGATCTCGCGCAGGCCGGGGAGCTGGCGGATCGCGGTCCGCCGCCAGTGGTCGGTGGCGGTACGGGAGAGCTGGTCGGTGAGCGCCGGATCGCCCGCCACGTGCCGGGCGTCGAGCAGGCCGAGGGCGACCTTGACGTCGTCCTGGGCCACCGACAGCGCCTCGGCGACGGTGCGGACCGAGTGGTCGAGCCGCAGCCCGGCGTCCCAGATCGGATACCAGAGCGACGCGGCCAGCTCGTCGATGCCGGGTACCCCGGCGTGCAGCAGCACCAGGTCGAGGTCGCCGTAGGGGGCGCACTGGCGACGGCCCAGCCCGCCCACCGCGACGAGCGCGACCCCGTCCCGGTCCGGGAAGGCCCGGCACAGCCAGGCGTCGAGCGCGTCGGCCCGGGCGGTCCGGGCGGCCGCGCCGATGCCGGCGGGAACGCCGGCGACCTCGTTGACCACGGGCACGCCGTCCCCGGTGGGGGCGGCGGCCGTGGTCAACGAGGTCACGTCGGCGGATCCGGCGATCAGAGGGCGTCGAGCCCGCGCTCGCCGGTACGCACCCGGACGACCTCCTCGACGCCGGTCACCCAGACCTTGCCGTCGCCGATCTTGCCGGTCCGGGCGGCGCCGACGATCGCGTCCACGATCTTGTCGACGTCCATCTCGTCGGTGAGCACCTCGACCCGGATCTTGGGCAGGAACTCGACCGTGTACTCGGCACCCCGGTAGACCTCGGTGTGCCCCTTCTGCCGGCCGTAGCCCTGGACCTCGCTGACGGTCAGCCCGGCCACGCCGAGCGCGTGCAGGGCCTCCTTCACCGCGTCCAGCTGGTACGGCTTGATGACCGCGGTCACCAGCTTCATGTCCAACCCCTCCATCCCAGGAACGTTAACCGGCGACCTTCTCGCTGACCGGCGCGGACTCGTCGGTCTCGACGGCGGGCTCCGCGGCCGACTTGCCGGCGCCGATCCCGGCCATCGCGAACGCACCACCGCTGCTGCCCGTGGTGGGCGACAGGTCGTAGCCGCTCTCCGCGTGCTCGGCGATGTCGATGCCGTCGACCTCGGCCTCGGCGGAGACCCGCAGGCCGATCGTCTTGTCGATCACGAAGCCCAGGGCGAAGGCGACCACGAAGGAGTAGACGCTGACGATCAGCGCGCTGATCGCCTGCTTGCCGAGCAGCGAGGCGTCGCCGCCGACGAGCAGACCGTCGGTCTCCACCAGCGAGCTGACCGAGGCGGTACCGAACAGGCCGATCCAGAGGCAGCCGATCCAGCCGCCGACGAAGTGCACGCCGACCACGTCGAGCGAGTCGTCGTAGCCGAGCCGGTACTTCAGGCCGACCGCGAGGGCGCAGACCGCACCGGCCACCACGCCCAGCAGCACCGCTGCGGCCGGGGTGATGAACGCACAGGCCGGGGTGATCGCGACCAGGCCGGCGATGGCGCCGGACGAGGCGCCGACCAGGGTCGGCTTGCCGTCGCGCAGCCACTCCACGACGATCCAGCCGAGCAGCGCGGCGGCGGTGGCGACCTGGGTGTTGATGAACGCCAGCGCGGTGACCCCGTCGGCGGTCAGCTCGGAACCGGCGTTGAAGCCGAACCAGCCGAACCACAGCAGCGCGGCGCCGAGGGCGACCATCGGGACGTTGTGCGGCTTCATGCTCTCGCGCGGCCAGCCGACCCGCTTGCCGAGCACGAGCACCAGCGCGAGCGCCGCCGCACCGGCGTTGATGTGCACGGCGGTACCACCGGCGAAGTCCAGCGCGCCGATGTCGCCGCCGATCAGCCCGCCGCCCCAGACCATGTGGGCGACCGGGAAGTAGACCAGGGTGGCCCAGCCGAACGCGAACAGCAGCCAGCCGGCGAACTTCACCCGGTCGGACAGCGCACCGCTGATCAGCGCCACGGTGATGATCGCGAACATCATCTGGAAGGCGATGAAGACGTAGATCGGGATGCCGGTCTCGCCCCACAGGTCGCTCTCGCCGACGAAGGTCTTGGTACCGAGGTACTGGCCCAGGTCACCCCAGAACCTGCCGCCCTCGCCGAAGGCGACGGTGAAGCCGTAGAAAAGCCACAGGATGCTGACGAGCCCGATGGACGAGAAGCTCATCATCATCATGTTCAGAACGCCCTTGGACCGGTTCAGGCCGCCGTAGAACAGCGCGAGACCGGGGGTCATGAGCAGCACGAGGGCAGTCGAGACAAGCAACCAGGCAGTGTTCCCGGTGTCGATCTCCACGCTGCCTCCTCTCGTTGTCGTATTCCTCCCTCCGACTGAGACCTGGCAGCATCGCCCGTCAGCCGGTTGCGCGGAAGCTTTGTCGCCGGCTGTTTCCTTCAGCGACACCGCGCGATTTCCGACGCGTGACGGGTTGTTTCCGGCGTGTGAAGAACGCCGATCTTGCTCAGCGCAGCGCGTACTCCAGCTGGTGCCGCTCGTAGTCGAGCAGCCGCAGGTCACGCATAGGGCGACGCAGGTGGCCCTTGTGAACGATCCGGACGAACGCCGGCTCACCGGCGGCGGCCATCCGCCGGATGCCCTCGACGTGGTCGACGATGCGCTTGCGGATGGTCCGGATGAGCCGGTGCCGGTCGCGCGGGATCAGCCCGTACGCGTCGGCGAACAGCCGCAGCCGGCGCGGCCGGTCCGGGTGCTTCCAGCCGAGCGTGATCGAGTCCCGGTCGGAGAAGATCGGCACCCAGGTCCAGGCCGCGTACGCCACGTCGTAGATCCGGGCGCCGGGCGAGGCGAGGTCGAAGTCGATCAGCCCGAGCGTGCCGTCCGGCCGCCAGATCACGTTGTGCGGCGCGGCGTCGTGGTGGCAGATGACCTCGGTGTCCGGCGGGGGCGGCCCGAACGAGCGCCAGACCGCGCCGGGCGGCGGGGTGAAGCCGTACTGCGCGTCGTGGAACATCCGCAGCATGGTGGCCACCGTGACCAGGGCCTCGTCGGTGACCCAGTGCGGGGCCAGCGGGTACTCCCCGCACTCCCCCTCCAGGTACGACAGGACCTCCCGGTTGCGCTCGTCCATGCCGAGCGCCCGGGGCGCGCCGGTGAATCCGACGTACTCCAGGTGGCGCAGCAGCGCGTGCACGGAGGGCGTCCACGGGCCGGCGTTGCGCCGGACCGTGTCTCCCACACGGACCACGGTGCTCACGTTCCCGCCGTGCAGCGGGATCTCCTGCGAAGTCACGTACGGTCTCCCGAGGCGTGGCGACGGGTGGCTGGGGTCGCGCCACCCCGCGTAGGCGCGATCGTCAGTCGTCACGGGAGAGGCTACGCGTCCCGGGCGAGCGGCTCGGTGCCGAGCAACGCGTCGACGAACTGTGCCGGGTCGAACGGGGCCAGGTCGTCCTTGCCCTCGCCGAGGCCGACGAGCTTGACCGGGATGCCGAGCTTGCGCTGCACGGCGATCACGATGCCGCCCTTGGCGGTGCCGTCGAGCTTGGTCAGCACCACGCCGGTGACGTTCACCGCCTCGGTGAAGACCCGCGCCTGCTCCAGCCCGTTCTGGCCGGTGGTGGCGTCGAGGATCAGCAGCGTCTCGTCGATCGGGCCGTGCTTCTCCACCACCCGCTTGACCTTGCCCAGCTCGTCCATCAGGCCGATCTTGTTCTGCAGTCGGCCGGCGGTGTCGATGAGCACGGTGTCCACGCCGGTGTCGATGCCGCGCTTGACCGCGTCGAACGCGACGCTCGCCGGGTCGGCGGCCTCGGGCCCGCGGACCGTCTCGGCGCCCACCCGGCCGCCCCAGGTCTCCAGCTGGTCGGCGGCGGCGGCCCGGAACGTGTCGGCGGCGCCGAGCAGCACGCTGCGGCCGTCCGCGACGAGCACCCGGGCGATCTTGCCGCAGGTGGTGGTCTTGCCGGCGCCGTTGACGCCGACCACGAGCACCACCGCCGGGACGCCCTCCTTCGGCGCGGTGCGCAGCGAGCGGTCCAGGCCCGGGTCGAGCGCGTTGACCAGCTCGGCGGCGAGCAGCGCGCGCAGTTCCTCCCCGGTCCGCGTGCCGAGCACCCGGGTCCGCTCGCGCAGCCGGTCGACGATCTCCCGGGTGGCGTCGATGCCGACGTCGGCGGTGATCAGGCTGTCCTCGATCTCCTCCCAGGTGTCCTCGTCCAGCCGGTCGCGGCTGAGCAGGCCGAGCAGGCCCTTGCCGAAGACGTTCTGCGAGCGGGACAGCCGCGAGCGCAGCCGGACCAGGCGGCCGGCGGTCGGCTCCGGCACCTCGACCTGCGGCACCTCGACCGGAGGGGCCGGCGGCGCCTCGACCACCACGCCGGTGGTGAGTTCCGCCTCCGGGGCCTCGACCGGCGGGCCGGCCAGGTCCTCCTCGGTCCGGGTGTCGACCTCCGTACGCGGCAGCGGCGGCTGCGGGCGCCGGCGCAGCCGGGGCACCACGAGGCTCAGGCCGCCGATGATCAGCACGCCGAGCAGGGCGAGAGCGACGAGGAGGTATTCCGTCATGCCCGAAATCCTGTCAGATGCCGGCGACGGCGTCCCACTCACCGCCTCGGCACGCGAACAACCTGCGGGTACGCTCACACCGGAAGGCGTACCGCAACCGCCGGCCGGGTAGGAATCAGCCGCAACGATCTTGTCGGAGGTGCGTCGTGCCCGGTTCCCGCCTGCTCATCGGCCCGCTGCTGCGCCGGGTCGTCGACACGCGGGCGACCGTCTGGGTGGAGACCAGTTCGCCCGCCGTGGTCACCGTCCGCACGGCGGACGGCGCCACCGGCAGCTCGCCCACCTTCTCCGCGTACGACCACCACTACGCGATCGTCGTGGTGAGCGGGCTCACCCCGGACGCCGCCACGACCTACGAGGTGCTGATCGACGACGAGGTGGCGTGGCCGCTGCCGGACTCGTCGTTCCCGCCCAGCGTGATCCGCACCCGCGCACTCGACGACGCGGACCAGCCGGTGCGGCTGCTGTTCGGCTCGTGCCGGGAGACCACCCAGCACTCCACCGCGCGGAAGCTGCCGCCTGATGCGCTGGACGCGTACGCCCGGCGGGTGATGGCGGCGCCCGACGAGGCCGTGCTGCCCGACCTGCTGGTGCTGCTCGGCGACCAGGTGTACGCGGACGAGACCTCGCCCACGGTGCGGCGGCTGCTCAAGCGCCGCCGGCGGCGGCCGAAGGACGCCCCGGCGACGCAGGTGGTGAGCTTCGACGAGTACACCAAGCTCTATCTGGAGTCGTGGCGCGACCCGGAGATCCGCTGGCTGTTCTCCACCGTGCCGAGCGTGATGATCTTCGACGACCACGAGGTGATCGACGACTGGAACACCTCGCAGTCGTGGCGCGCGGACATGCGCGAGCAGCCGTGGTGGGCCGAGCGGATCCGCAGCGGCCTCGCCTCCTACTGGGTCTACCAGCACCTGGGCAACCTGAGCCCGGACGAGATCGCCGCCGACCCGGTGTACGCGAAGGTGATCGCCGCCGAGGACGCCACCGGTGTGCTGCACGAGTTCGGCGAGCGGGTCGACAAGGAGGCCGACCTGGCGCACGACACCGAGCGCTGGCGGGCCGTGCAATACCAGTGGAGCTACGCGCTGGACCTGGGCCGTACCCGCCTGGTCATGCTGGACAACCGGTCCAGCCGGGTGCTCCTGCCCGGCAGCCGGGCGATGCTGCCGCCGGGCGAGTGGTCGTGGTTCCTCGACCAGGCGCACGGCACCTACGACCATCTGGTGGTGGGCAGCTCGCTGCCGTGGCTGCTGCCGCCGGGCATCCACCACGTCGAGGCGTGGAACGAGCGCCTGGCCGACTCCGACCGGCAGTGGGTGGCGCGGATCTCCGAGCAGATCCGCCGGGCCCTGGACCTGGAGCACTGGGCCGCGTTCCGGCGCTCGTTCGAGGCGCTGGGCGAGCTGTTCGCGCGGCTGGGCAGCGGTACCGCGCCGCGCACCGGGGCGCGGGTGGGCGCCGGGCCGGCGTACGCGCGACCGGCGTCGATCAGCGTGCTCTCCGGTGACGTGCACCACTCGTACGTGGCGCGGGCCCGGTTCGCCGACCGTGACGTCCGCACACCCGTGTACCAGCTCACCTGTTCGCCGATCCACAACCAGGTGCCGGCCGCGATGCGCCCGCTGATGACGCTGGGCTGGAATCCCGGCCCGGCCGGGGCGACCCGGGCGCTGGCACGCTCGGCCGGGGTACGCCGCCCGCCGGTGCGCTGGCGGAAGCTGGCGGGGCCCTACTTCGGTAACGCGGTCGCCACGCTCACGCATCAGGGTCGCAGGGCCGCCGTGGTGATAGAGGGCACGACCAGCGAGGGCGAGCTGCGACCGGTGGCGCAACAGCAACTCAGCGACGGGGACTGAGTACCCTCTGAGCGTGGACGAGACGCTGCGCGCCGTGGAGCACGAGTTGACCGCGCTGCTGCGCCGCGGCCGGGCGTTGTCCTGGGAGATCGCCCGCGAGGTCCACCCGAACCTGGAACCGAACGCGTACGGCCTGCTGCTCTGGCTGCGCCGCTCCGGATCGATCCGCCTCACCGACCTGGCCGCGAAGCTGGGCATCGGGAAGGGCACGCTGAGCCGCCAGATCGGCGGGCTGGAGGCGCTGGGCCTGGTCCGGCGCGACCCGGACCCGACCGACCGGCGGGCGGCCCAGCTGAGCCTGACCGAGGAGGGCACGCGGCGGTTCGACGCGGCCCGGGCGGCGCGACTCGGACAGATAAGGCGTTCGCTCGAAAGCTGGCCGAAAGAGGACGTGGCGGACCTGGCCCGGCTGATGCACCGCTTCAACGAGTCGTTCTGATGCCCCCGGCGGGGGGAACAAAGCCGGTCCGGCAGGAGTTGTTGCTCAAGGCAACGACTTATACGGTTGCCCAAGGCAACCTTTTTCCCGCTCCGGAGGCAATCCACGATGACCCAGGCGACTGCGCCCGCGCGGGCGACCGCCGTCGACATGTCCCATCGGCAGATCCTGGAGGCGCTCTCCGGCCTGCTGCTGGGCATGTTCGTCGCGATCCTCTCCTCCACCGTGGTCTCCAACGCGCTGCCGCGAATCATCACCGACCTGCGCGGCGGCCAGTCCGCGTACACCTGGGTGGTCACCTCGACGCTGCTGGCGACCACCGCGACCACGCCCATCTGGGGCAAGCTCTCCGACCTGTTCAGCAAGAAGCTGCTGGTCCAGCTCTCCCTGGTGGTCTTCGTGCTGGGCTCGGTGCTCGCCGGGCAGGCGCAGACCACGGGTGAGCTGATCGCCTGCCGCGTGGTGCAGGGCGTCGGCGCGGGCGGCCTCACCGCCCTGGCCCAGGTGATCATGGCGACGATGATCGCGCCGCGCGAGCGCGGCAGGTACAGCGGCTACCTCGGCGCGGTGATGGCCGTCGGCACCATCGGCGGCCCGCTGATCGGCGGCGTCATCGTGGACACCTCCTGGCTCGGCTGGCGCTGGTGCTTCTACGTCGGCGTGCCGTTCGCCGTGCTCGCCCTGGTCGTGCTCCAGCGGACGCTGCGCCTGCCGGTGGTCAGGCGCGAGGTGAAGATCGACTGGTGGGGTGCCACGCTCATCACCGCCGCCGTCTCGCTGCTGCTGGTCTGGATCACCCTGGCCGGCGACAGGTACGACTGGATCTCCTGGACCAGCGGCGTGATGGTGGCCGGCGCGGCGGTGCTCGGCGTGCTCGCCGCCCGGGTCGAGAAGCGTGCCGCGGAGCCGATGATCCCGCCGCACCTGTTCCGCAACCGCACCATCACGCTCGCCGTGATCGCCAGCATCGCGGTCGGCGTCGGCATGTTCGGCGCCTCGGTCTTCCTCGGCCAGTACTTCCAGATCAGCCGTGGCGCCAGCCCGACCATGTCCGGCCTGATGACGCTGCCCATGATCGGCGGCCTGCTGGTCTCCTCGACGGTGGTCGGCCGGATCATCACCGCCACCGGTCGCTGGAAGAGCTGGCTGGTCATCGGCTCGGTGCTGCTCACCGCCGGCTTCGCGCTGATGGGCACCATGCGCGCGGACACCCCGTACTGGCGCCTCGCCGTGTTCATGGCGCTGATCGGCCTCGGCGTCGGCATGAGCATGCAGAACCTGGTGCTGGCCGTGCAGAACACGGTCCGCCCGGACGAACTCGGCGCGGCCAGCTCGGTGGTGGCGTTCTTCCGCAGCCTCGGCGGCGCGATCGGCGTCAGCGCGCTCGGCGCGATCCTCGGGCACCGGGTCGCCGGCTACCTGGCCGACGGCCTGAGCCGCCTCGGCGTCCCGGCCTCCGGGTCGGGTGGCGGCGGCCTGCCGGACGTGCACACGCTCCCCGGCCCGATCCGCGCCGTGGTCGAGTCCGCGTACGGCCACGCCGCCGGTGACATCTTCCTGGCCGCCGCCCCGTTCGGACTGCTCGCCCTGATCGCTGTGGTCCTCATCCGGGAGGTGCCGCTGCGCCGCTCCAACGCCGAGCCGGTGCCCGCCGGACGGGAGACGGCCGAGGCCGTTCCGGCCGGAACGAAGGACTGACGATGGACGCCGCGGAGCGTGAACGGTACGGCCCGCAGACCCGTCCGCTGCCCTACGAACGGGGTACGGACGGGCCACGGGTGGTGCTCGTCGGCGTGGACGGCAGCCGCACCTCGATGCGCGCCGCCGCGTACGCCGCCGGACTGGCCCGGCGGCAGGGCGCCACGCTGGTGGCGGTGTTCGTCAGCTCGCCCGCCTCGTACAGCGCGATGCTCTCCGGCGTGGTGGCCGGTGCGGTCCAGCAGACCCACGACGAGCTGGCCGACGAGCTGCGCGCGGAGTGCCGGCGCGGGGCCGAGGAACTGGACCTGCCGGTGACGTTCCTGTGCCGGCGCGGCGACGCCTACACCGAGCTGTGCCGGGCCGCGGACGAGCACCGGGCCGACATGGTGGTGGTCGGCTCGTCCGAGCAGGCCGGGCACAGGCTGGTCGGCTCGGTCGCCACCCGGCTGGTGCGCACCGGCCGCTGGCCCGTCGTCGTGGTCCCCTGAGGGTGCAAGGAAGGGCCCCCTGTTAACGCCTCGCGTTGTACCGGGGGCCCCTCTTACCATCTGCGCCCATGACCTGGACCGTTCCTGAGATCGACCGCCGCCACGAGCCCTACGTCGCCGACGAGCGCACCATGCTCGAAGGCTGGCTCGACCACCACCGCGACACGCTGGTGCACAAGTGCGCCGGGCTTACCGCCGAGCAACTGCGCACGCCGAGCGTGGAGCCGTCCGGGCTGACCCTGCTCGGCCTGGTCCGGCACATGGCCGACGTGGAGCGCTGGTGGTTCCGCATCCGCGCCGGCGGGCAGGACGTGCCCACGCTGTACGACTACAGCACCGACCCGGACGCGGACCACAACGACATCGCCGACGCCGACCCGGCCGAGGCGCTCGCCACGCTGCGCGCCGAGATCGACGCGGCCCGGGAGGCGGTGGCCGGCCTGCCGCTGGAGCACACCTTCCACCACCGCCGGGGCGACACCACGCACGAGATCAGCCTGCGCTGGGTCTACGTCCACATGATCGAGGAGTACGCCCGGCACAACGGCCACGCCGACCTGATCCGGGAACGCATCGACGGCGTCACCGGCGCCTGAGCCGGCTCAGTACGCCAGCGCCGCCCGCAGGTACCGCAGGTCGGCCGGGCCGCTCCAACGGTGCGCGGACAGACCCGCCACCCGGGCGCCGGCCACCGCGCGGTCCTCGTCGTCGACGAACAGCACCCGCCCCGGTGGCGTCGCCAGCGCCTCGCAGGCGGCCTGGAAGTACTCCTTCGCCGGCTTGTGCACCCCCACGACCGAGGAGTTGACGATCACGTCCAGCTCCTCGGTCAGGTCCAGCGCGGCCAGGTCGGCGTCGAGCAGGTCAGTGGCGTTCGTGCCCAGCCCGACCCGGATACCGGCGGCACGCACCTCGCGGAGGAACGCCAGCACCTCCGGGTCGACCTCACCGCGGTAGCTCTGCCACTCCTGGACCGCCGCGCGGGCCCGATCCGCGCCGACGGCGGGGGTCAGCGCGTCGGCCACGCTCACCATCCACTGGGCATGGCTGACCTGGCCGGTGAGCACCGGCTGGAGCAGTCCCCAGGACATCGCGATCTCACCGAGGACGCCCTCGGTCAGCCCGTACTCCCGCTCGACGCCGGCGGCCACCGCCGGATCCCAGCGGCGCAGTACGCCGTCGAAGTCCACCAGGAGCGCCGTGGCGCGTTCCCGACTCACTCGCTCGTCACCTGTTCCTCGTCGTCGGCCCGGTTGAGCCGCTGGCTGATCACCTGGGTCACACCGGCGCGCATCGTCACCCCGTAGAGCGCGTCGGCGATCTCCATGGTCCGCTTCTGGTGCGTGATCACGATGAGCTGGCTCTTCTCCCGCAACTGCGCCAGCAGCGTGATCAGGCGGCCCAGGTTCACGTCGTCGAGCGCCGCCTCCACCTCGTCCATGATGTAGAACGGGCTGGGCCGGGCGCGGAAGATCGCCACGAGCATCGCCACCGCGGTCAGCGACCGCTCTCCGCCGGAGAGCAGCGAGAGCCGCTTGATCTTCTTGCCCGGCGGGCGGGCCTCGACCTCGACGCCGGTGGTCAGCAGGTCCTCCGGGTCGGTGAGCACGAGCCGGCCCTCGCCGCCGGGGAACAGCACGGTGAAGACCTGCTCGAACTCCCGTGCGGTGTCCTCGAACGCGCTGGCGAAGACCTCAAGGATGCGGTCGTCCACGTCCTTGACCACGGTGAGCAGGTCGCGCCGGGTCGCCTTGAGGTCCTCCAGCTGCTCGGAGAGGAACTTGTAGCGCTCCTCCAGCGCGGCGAACTCCTCCAGCGCGAGCGGGTTCACCTTGCCCAGCAGGGCCAGTTCCCGCTCCGCCTTGGCCGCCCGCTTCTCCTGCACCGGCCGCTCGTAGCGGACCGGCTCGGGCACCGGCCGGCCCTCCTTCTCGGCGAGCGCCACGTCCGCGTCGGTGGGCGGGACCAGCCGGTCCGGGCCGTACTCGGCGACGAGCGTGGCCACGTCCAGCCCGAAGTCCTCGGCGGCCTTGGCCTCCAGTTGCTCGATGCGCATCCGCTGCTCGGCGCGCGCCACCTCGTCCCGGTGCACCTGGCTGGTGAGCCGTTCCAGCTCGGCGGCGAGGCGCTTGGCCGCGCCGCGTACCTCGGACAGCTCGGCCTCGCGCGCGGCGCGTTCGCGGGCGACGACGTCGCGGTGCTCCTCGGCGCGGGCGATGGAGACGGTGAGCCGGGTGAGCGCCTCGCGGGCGCCGCCGACCACGGCCCGGGCGATCTGGGCGCCGCGCGTGCGGGCCGCGCGCCGGGCCGCGGCGCGCTCCCGCGCCGCCCGTTCGGCGGTCGCCTGCCGGGCCAGCGAGTCGGCCCGCCCGGCGATCGAGGCCACCCGCTCCTCGGCGGTACGCACCGCGAGCCGGACCTCCATCTCGTTCTGCCGTGCCTGCGGCACCAGGGCGGCGAGCTGGTCCCGCTCCTCGGTGGACGGTTCGGCGTCGATCGGGGTGGCCTCGGCCAGCCGCAGCCGTTCCTCCAGCTCGGCCAGCGCCGCGAGGTCCCGTTCCCGGGCCGCCTCGGCGCGGGCCCGGGACTCGCCGAGCCGGTCGGTCTCCGCCTTGGCCGACCGGGCGGCGGCGCCCAGTTCGGCCAGGCGGCGCGCGGCGGCGTTGCGGTGGCTCTCCGCCTCCCGCTTCGCGGCCGCGGCGTGCTGCACCGCCTCCTTGGCGGCGGCCACCTCGGCGCGCGCCTCGGCGAGCTGTTCGCGCAGCTCGGCGGCGGAGCGTTCGGCGGTGGCCCGGTTGGCCCGCGCCTCCTCGACGGCGGCCTGCACCTCGATGAAGCTGGGCGCCTTGGCCGACCCGCCCGCCGCGGCGTACGCACCGACCACGTCGCCGTCGGGGGTGACCGCGCGCAGCTCCGGGTTCGCGGCGACGAGCGCGGACGCGGCGGCGAGATCGTCGACGAGCGCCACGTCGCGCAACGCGCGGTGCACGGCCGGGCGGATCGCCGCCGAGCACTCGACCAGGTCGGGGGCCCAGCGGGCGCCCTCGGGCAGTTTCGGGCGCAGCGCGTCGGCGGGACCGTCCATGCCCGGTCCGGCGGGGCTGCCGACGAGCAGCCCGGCCCGACCGGCGTCGGAGATCTTGAGCAGCCGCATCGCCTCGACCGCCTCGTCCACGCCGCTGACCGCCACCGCGTCGGCCAGACCACCCAGCGCGGCGGCCAGCGCCGCCTCGTCACCGGGCGCGACGGTGAGCAGCCCGGCAAGGCTGCCGAGCAGGCCGGGCACCTGGTCGGCGCGGGCCAGCAGCTCACCGGCACCGTCCTTGCGGCGCAGGCCCATGGCGAGCGCCTCCTCGCGGGCCTTCCAGGTGGCGGCGTCCTTCTCGGCGGCGCGCTCACCGTCGGCAAGGCTGCGCACCGCCGCCTGGGCCCGCTCGTGGACGGCCACCGCCTCGTCGTGCCGGGCGTCCAGGTCGGCGTTGTCCCGGTCCGCCTCGGTCGACTGTTCGGCTACCGCGTCCAGGTCGGCCTGCGCCTTCTCGGCCCGGCCCATCGCGTCGGTGTGCGCGGCGGCGAGCCGTTCGATCTCCTCGCCGGCGCTCGTGGTCCGCGCCCGGGCGGAGTTGACCTGGCCCGTGAGGCGGGCCAGCCCCTCCCGCCGGTCGGCGATCGCCTTGGCCGCGGCGACCAGTTCCCGCTCGGCGGCGGCGAGCTGCCGTTCCAGCTCCTGGCGGTGCTCGACCGCCTCGGCCAGCCGGATCTGGTCGTCGGTGAGCGCGGCGCGCAGCTCCTCCTCCTGCTCGCGTACGCGCCGCGACTCCGCCTCCAGCTGCTCCGGGTCGCGGCCGGGGCGCTCGTCGTCACCGGCGGCGCTGAGGTGACGCAGCCGCTCCCGGGCCAGCTGTTCGATCGAGCGGAACCGCTCCTGGAGCGCGGAGAGGCGGTACCAGGTGTCCTGCGCCGCCGCGAGCAGCGGGGCGTCCTCGGCCAGCGCCGCCTCCAGCTCGCCGAGGCGGCCCTGCACCTCGCCGTGCTCGGCCTCGATCAGCTCGCGCCGCTCGCGCAGCGCCGTCTCGTCGGCGATCTCCTTGTCCAGTGTGGTCCGCAGCGTGTGCAGGTCGTCGGCGAGCAGCCGCAGCCGGGCGTCGCGCAGGTTGGCCTGGATGCCGGCGGCGCGGCGGGCCACCTCGGCCTGCCGGCCCAGCGGCTTGAGCTGGCGGCGCAGCTCGGCGGTGAGGTCGGTCAGGCGGTTGAGGTTGGTCTGCATCGCGTCGAGCTTCCGCAGCGCCTTCTCCTTGCGCTTACGGTGCTTGAGGACGCCCGCCGCCTCCTCGATGAACGCGCGCCGGTCCTCCGGCTTGGCGTGCAGCATGCCGTCGAGCCGGCCCTGCCCGACGATGATGTGCATCTCCCGGCCGATGCCCGAGTCGGACAGCAGCTCCTGGATGTCGAGCAGGCGGCAGGAGTCGCCGTTGATCTCGTACTCGCTCTCGCCGGAGCGGAACATCCGGCGGGTGATGGAGACCTCGGTGTACTCGATCGGCAGCGCGCCGTCGGTGTTGTCGATGGTGAGGGTGACCTCGGCCCGGCCCAGCGGCGCCCGCCCAGCGGTGCCGGCGAAGATGACGTCCTCCATCTTGCCGCCGCGCAGCGCCTTGGCGCCCTGCTCGCCGAGCACCCAGGCGATGGCGTCGACGACGTTGGACTTGCCGGAGCCGTTCGGGCCCACCACGCAGGTGATCCCGGGTTCCAGCTTCAACGTCGTGGCGGAGGCGAAGGATTTGAAGCCCTTCACCGTCAGGCTCTTGAGATGCACCTTCTCGATCCTCGTCCGGTGGCCGCCGTACCGTCGCCGGCTGCGCGGACCTGGTGAACCCGCAGACTAACCCGGGACCGGGGCGCCGCCGCCACGCGACCCACCCGCCGGACCGGCTGTCCGCTTTCCGCCCGGCCGTCGCGGACGGAACGGAAATGCATGATCACAATTACCGGGCGCAATTCCGGGCGCTTCCGCAAGATCGATAATTGCGCCGGCGGCGACGAAAAGGGGTCCACACATGGCTGCGCGCCGGCACTTGAGTGTCGGCGCGCTTTTCGGTGTGGTGCGATTCAGTTTTCCGACAACTGGAGATCAGGTCAGTGCGGGCTCGGCCAGACGGAGGAGGTCATCGGCCTCCGCCGCTGCCGCCGCAAGCCGATCGTTGTCGGCGCGCAGACGCGTGATCTCGAACTCCAGTGCCTGAACCCTGGCACGCAGTCGGGTGACCTCGTCGAGCAGACGCCGGTCGGGCGCTGCACTTACGTGGCCGTAGAGGGCCTTCGCCATGCTGACTCCTTGATGTGCGCTGCCGGAAAGGCCGGCCAACGCGCGCCCATGATGTTCGCGGCTGCCATTCCCACTGCATCGGGGCATGGCTGGGCGCGACTGGCGACACCTACATATTGAGCCGAAAACCCCTCCTTCGTCAAGTTGACCAAGGCCGTAGATCATCTCCACGTCGGCCGGTCCACTCGCCGGGGGGCTGCCAGAAGGCGCGGACACGCTCTGTCCGGACGCCTTTACTGTACGCCGGAAATGCGTGAACGACTCATCCTCGGCGCGGGCTTCGCCTTAACTCTTTCTTAGCCACGTTGCCGCAGCTTGGAGCGCGCCCGTAGCGTCACCCGGGCCCGCAACCGACCCGTGGAGGGGACAGGCGTGTACCGCTGGAACGACCCGATCGAACCGGAGGACGCCCGTCGGCGTCCCGAGCCGCCGACCGACGAGGGTCCGGCGTGGCTCAGCGACCGGCCCGAGCCGCGGTCGTCGTACCTGTTCGGGGACGATGCGCAGCGGGCGCCCGCCGGCCCGGCGCACGCGGGCTACGGCCCGGAGAACGCGCCTCCGGCACCCCGGGACCGGTGGAACGGCGAGGAGCAGCCGACCACCGCATGGCACGGCCAGCAGCCCGCATGGCACGGCCAGGAGCCCGCATGGCAGGGCCGGGAACAGCCCGCCGCCTGGCAGGGGCACGAGCAGCCGGCCGGTGGCTGGGAGCAGCCCACCACGACCTGGCAGCCGGCGACCGACACCCCGGCCGACGACCGGCGGCGCCCGAAGCGGCGCCTGTCCCGGCCGCTCGTGATCGGCGGGGCCGCCGCCGCGGCGACGCTCGTGGTGAGCCTCGGCGTGGGCGCCGTCCTGCTGCCCGGCGACGACCAGGGCACGAAGCGCACCTCGGCCGACGCGCCGGTGGCCGCCGCGCCGCAGGCGCCCGACGGGTCCGATGACGCACCCGCCGACGCGCCCGCGCCGGAGTCGGCGAGCCCGTCCGCCGTACCGACCACCGCCGCGCCGAGCCCGACGAAGAAGGCCACCCCGAAGCCGAGCCGCAGCACCGCCCCGTCGCGGCAGCAGGAACGCAGCAGCGCCCCCGGCGGCGGGTCGAGCAGTGGCGGGTCGAGCGGCGGCTCCACGAGCACCAAGGCCACCGCCACGACCGGGCTGAGCACCGAGCTGCAGAAGGTCGTCACGATCGTCAACCAGGAGCGGGCGAAGGCCGGCTGCAAGGCGCTCACCGTCAACGCCAAGCTGAACCTGGCCGCCCAGCGGCACAGCCAGGACCAGGCCGACCACCAGAAGATGGACCACACGGGCAGCGACGGCAGCCAGCCCTGGGACCGGGTCAAGGCCGCCGGCTACAGCTACCGCATGGTGGGCGAGAACGTGGCCTGGAACTACCAGACCCCGGCGGCGGTCATGGAGGGCTGGATGAACTCCGAGGGCCACCGGAAGAACATCCTCAACTGCTCGTACACCCAGATCGGGGTGGGTGTGGCGCGCAGCAACGGGCCGTACTGGACGCAGGTCTTCGCCACCCCGAGCTGACCGCGCGTCGTGACCGGCCCGGCGCTCGTTGACCGGTCGGGGGCGGCGTCGGGCCGCCCGCGTCCGGGGAGCTGTCGATGCGGATCCGGCCGGTGTGGGCCGTGCCGCACTCCCGGCCGGCCCGCGTCCGCCGACGTGGCCCGCGCCGGGGCGTGGCGCTCGCGCTGACCGCGCTGCTGCTCGCCCCGGTGCCGGCCTGCCGCCGGCCGATCACGCCACCCGGCGCGCCCACGCCCTGGCCGGCCGCGCAGGCCGCCGGCTGGCGGTGGCAGTGGCAGCTCACCTCCCCGGTGGACGTGACTGTCGACGCCGACGTCTTCCTCCTCGACCCGGTGGCGACCACCTCGGCCGAGACCGCCGCGCTGCGCGAGCGGGGCCGCCGGCTGGTCTGCCACGTCCGCGTCGGCACGTACGCCGCCGCCGACCCGGACGCCACCCGCTTCCCCACCGCCGTACGCGGCGCGGTGGTGCCGGGGCGGCCGGGGAGCCGTTTCCTGGACGTACGGGCCTGGGACGCGCTCGCGCCGGTGCTGGCCGACCGGTTCCGGCTGTGCCGGGGCAAGGGCTTCGGAGCGGTGGCGCTCGCCGACGCGGACGGCTACCGGCACCGCTCCGGCTTCCCGCTGGACTTCGACGACCAGCTGCTGTTCCACCGCCGGCTGGCCGGGCTGGCCCGCAAGCTGGGCCTCTCCCCCGGCCTGGTCGACGACGTGCCGCAGGTGGCGGCGCTGGCCCCCGACTTCGACTTCGCGGTCAACCAGGAGTGCGTACGCCGCCGCGAGTGCGCGAAGCTGCTGCCGTTCGCCGACGCCGGGAAGCCGGTCTTCCACGTCGAGTACACCGGCGAGCCGGCGGACTTCTGCGTCACCTCGGTCGGCTACGGCTTCGCCTCGATCCGCAAGGACCGCCGGTTGGACGCCTGGCGGGAGCCGTGCGCCCTGCCGTGACACCCCGCCGCCCCGCCCGCCGGGGAGCGGGGCGCCGATGACGATCATCCAGTACGAAAGCACTCTCCGTGACCCTCAGCGGCGAACAGATGCACGGAAGGCGGTATACCTGAGAGTCATAGTTATGACTCTCAGGTATACCGCGCGAACACGAATGCCTTCTCAGCGGCCGGCACGAGCCGGCGCTGATGTCAAGCTGTTCGGCACCACCGGTTGGGCGCCGGGACCGGGCCCCGGGGCGGGTCCGCTCGGGATCAGCGGACGCCGACCAGCTCCGGTGCCGGGGCGGGCGGCGGCTCGACCGCCGGGACGGGCCGCCGACGGCGCATGAAGCGTGGCGCCCACCAGTTCGCGTCGCCCAGCAGCGTCATCACCGAGGGCAGCACGACCGCCCGGATGATCGTGGCGTCCAGCAGGATCGCCGCCGCCAGGCCGATGCCGAGCTGCTTGAAGTCGATCATGCTGAGCGTGGCGAAGATGGAGAACACCGCCACCATCACCACCGCCGCGCTGGTCACCACGCCGGCCGAGGAGGTGATGCCGTACGCCACCGCCTCCCGGGTGGGCATGCCCCGGTCGACCGCCTCACGGATCCGGCTGACCACGAACACGTGGTAGTCCATCGACAGCCCGAACAGCACCACGAACAGGAACAGCGGCAGCCAGGTGACGATCGCGTCCATCGAGGTGAAGCCGAGCAGCCCTTCCGCCCAGGTGCTCTGGAAGACCAGCACCAGCAGCCCGTACGCGGCGCCGGCGGAGAGCAGGTTCAGCACGATCGAGGTCAGCGCCACCACGATCGACCGGAACGTCCACGCCATCACCAGGAACGTCAGCGCCAGCACGAACGCCGCGACGATCGGCAGCTTCGCCCAGATGTGGGCGGCGTAGTCCTCGCTGGCGGCCACGCCGCCGCCGACCGCGTACTCCACGCCCGGGATGCCGCCGAGCGTGGCCGGGACCAGGTCCTCGCGCAGCTCGTGCAGCGACCGGGACGCCTCGTCTGAGCGGCTGGCATGCGGCGTGGCCACCTCCAGCACCGACACCCGCCGGTCCGCCGACACCTGGATCTCCGGGCCGTCCCCCTCGGCCGGCGCGAAGAGCGGGTCGGCGGCGGTACGGCCGGCCAGGTCGGTGAGCGCGGCCCGCACCCGGTCGGCCTGCTCGGCGGGCGCCCGCACGGCGACCGTGTGGCTGGTGCCGTTGCTCGGGAAGGCCGCGGTGAGCCGGTCGTACGCCTGCATGGCGGCGGTGGTGCGCGGCACGTCCTCCGGGCCGGGGAACTTCAGCTTCATGCCGAGCGCGGGCGCGGCGAGCGCGAGCAGCAGCGCGACCGAGATCAGCAGCGTGGCCACCGGCGCGCGCAGCGCCGGCTTGAGCACCGCCGGCCAGAACCGGGGCCGGGCCGGCTGTCCGTTGCGTGGCGCGGTGAGGCGCCACAGCAGCGGCACCCGCGGCCGGTCCACCCAGCGGCCCAGCTTCGCCAGCAGCGCCGGCAGCACTGTGAGCGAGCCGATCACCGCGACCGCCACCACCAGGATCGAGCCGACCGCCAGCGACGAGAAGATCGCGTCCTGGGCGAGCAGCAGACCCCCCATCGAGATGATCACGGCGGTGCCGGAGACCACCACGGCGTGCCCGGAGGTCTCCGCCGCGATCTCCACCGCGTCCAGGCCGGATCGGCCCTTCGCCCGTTCCTCCCGCTCCCGCCGCACGTAGAACAGCGAGTAGTCCACGCCGACCGCCATGCCGATCAGCAGGATGACGCTGGCCGTGGTGTCGGTGGCCGGCACCAGGTGCGAGGCGAGTGTGGAGAGACCCATCGCCGCGGCCACCGAGGAGAGCGCCAGCAGCACCGGCACCCCGGCGGCGATCAGCGCGCCGAACGCGATGATCAGGATGGCCAGCGTCACCGGCAGGCTGAGCAGCTCGGCGCGCTTGAAGTCCTTGCCGAGCGTGTCGTCGAGCGCCTTGTCGATCGACGGGCCGCCCACCTGCTCCACCCGCAGCTGCGGGTGCGCGTCCTGCACCTTCGCGGTGGTGTCCCGCAGCGGCTGCACCCGGTCCCCGGCGGTGCCCGGGTCGCCCGACATGGTGATCGGCACCAGCAGCGCGCTGCCGTCGCGCGACGGCATCGGCGTACCGATCGCGGCCACGCCGTCGACCTGCCGCAGCCGGTCCGCCGCGTCCTGCGCCGCGACCTTCGCGGCGGCCTGGTCGAGCGAACCCGAGCGGGCGGTGATCAGCACGTTCTCGGTCGCCGGCCGGTCGAACCCGCCACTGTCGACGATCAGCTGTGCCCGTCCGAACTCGCCGATCGCCTGATCCTCGTCGGTCGCCTCGTTCAGCCCGGCGGCGCTGCCGCCCACGAAACACACCGCCACGAAGACCACCCACAACGCGATCGCGCGCCACGGATGCTCCGCACTCCACCGTGCCAGCCGCACGGTCACCGGTCGCCTGCCCATGTCCCGGGTTCCACCCTCCTGATGCCGGCCCTGTGCCGACCCCAGATGACGCTAGGCAGCGGGCGGGGCCCCGACATCGGGGAACGGCCCCCGCTCGTCCCCGATCCGCCGGGCGAGGTCCGCGCGGCCGGAACCGGCCCCGCGGACCGGGCGGAAAAGGGCATCTCCGGGTACGCTCCGGCGCGTCTCCGGGGACCGTCGGACGATGCACACCGGCGCAACCCCGAATCGGCTCGGGGTCATCCCCGGAGGGTGCCCCGGGGCCGCGGCTGGCATCGCGGGCAGCTGTAGGAGGACCGGTTCATGAACGCCTCCCGCCGGATCGGCGCGCCGCAGCGCGGGCACGGCTCACCCTCCCGGCCGTACGCGTTCAGCGACCTGTCGAAGTAGCCGCTCTCGCCGTTGACGTTGACGTACAGCTCGTCGAAGCTGGTGCCGCCCTGTTTGATCGCCTCGGCGAGCACGTCCCGCACGTGCCCGAGCAGCCGCAGCGCGGCCGGACGGGTGAGCGCGTCGGCCGGGCGGGTGCCGTGCAGCTTCGCCCGCCACAGTGCCTCGTCGGCGTAGATGTTGCCCACCCCGGAGATCAGCGTCTGGTCGAGCAGCGCGCGTTTGACCTCCGTACGCTTGCGCCGCAGCGCCGCCACGAACGCCTCGTCGGAGAACTCCGGGTCCATCGGGTCGCGGGCGATGTGGGCGATCTCGGCGGGCAACTCCGCCCCGCCTTCGGACACGGACAGCCCGCCGAACGTGCGCTGGTCGACGAAGCGCAGCTCCGGCCCGTCGTCGGCGAACCGGAACCGGACCCGCAGGTGCAGTTCGTCGGCCGCGCCGACCGGCTGCAGCAGCAGCTGGCCGGACATGCCGAGGTGGCCGATCACCGCGTCGCCACTGTCCAGCGGCAGCCAGAGGTACTTGCCGCGGCGGCGTACCCCGGTGATCGTCCGGCCGGCGAGCACGTCGGCGAAGTGCGCGCGGCCGGGCGCGTGCCGGCGTACCGCCCGGGGGTGGCGCACCTCGACGGCGGCGATCCGCCGGCCGATCACCCACTGGGCGAGGCCCACCCGGACGGTCTCGACCTCGGGCAGCTCAGGCACGGCCGGCGCCCGCCTCCACGTCGGAGGTGTCGCTCGTCTCCGCCTCCGCCTGCGCCGCCGCCTCGGCCTCGGCCTGCTCGGTGAGCATCCGCCAGGCCGACTCGGCCGCGCGCTGCTCGGCCTCCTTCTTGCTGCGCCCCTCCGCGCCGCCGTAGCGGTTGCCGGCCACCACCACCCAGGCGGTGAACGTCTTCAGGTGATCCGGTCCGGTGCCCTCGATCCGGTACTCGGGCACGCCGAGCCCGAGCGCGGCGGTCAGCTCCTGGAGGCTGGTCTTCCAGTCCAGCGCCGCGCCCCGGCCCGCCGACTCGGCCATCAGCGGGTCGAACAGCCGGTGGATGACGATGGCGGCGGTGTCCAGGCCGTACTGGAGGTAGATCGCACCCAGCAGCGCCTCCAGCGTGTCGGCCAGGATGCTCGCCTTGTCCCGTCCGCCGGTCGCCTCCTCGCCCTTGCCGAGCAGCAGGTACGCGCCCAGCCCGTCCGGGCCCAGGCCACGCGCCACGTCGGCGAGCGCCCGCATGTTGACCACGCTGGCGCGCAGCTTCGCCAGCTGCCCCTCGGGCAGGTCCGGGTGGTTGTGGAACAGGGCTGTGGTGATCACCACGCCGAGCACCGAGTCGCCCAGGAACTCCAGCCGCTCGTTCGTGGGCAGGCCGCCGTTCTCGTACGCGTACGAGCGGTGGGTCAGCGCGCGTTCCAGCAGTTCCGGGTCGAGCGACACCCCGAAGGCCGCCTCCAGGTGGCCGACGGGAGCACGCCGCCGCTTGTCGTTGGTCATGGTGCTACCTCGGTGTCGTGTCGGTCAGGTGCGAGATCGTGCGGGATGTCCGCGAGCAGGGAACGGACCGTCGCGGCGGCGTCGCGGCGCCACAGGTGAGCGGCGAGCGCGATACCGGAGGCGACGTCCTCGGAGCCGGCCGCGCCGTGGCACACGACCACGGTGCCGCCCACCCCGAGCAGGGCCGCGGCGCGCGGGGCGCCGCCGCGTGCGGGTGGGCCGCCGGCCAGGGCGTACGCGCCCTCGATGGCCTTGAGCAGGACGTTTCCGGTGAAGCCGTCGGTCACCACGACGTCGGCGCGGGCGCCGAGCGAGATGTCGTACCCCTCGACCAGGCCGACGTAGCGGCCGTCGCAGGGCAGCGGCGCGGCGGCGAGCGCGGGCGCGGCGACGCGGCGCAGCCGGTCGCCCTTGCCCGTCTCGTGGCCGACGGAGAGCAACCCGACGCGGGGTGCGGTGACGGCGTGGGCCACCGACGCGTAGGCGGCGCCGAGGAGGGCGTGCCGGGCCAGCGTGGCCGGGCCGGGTTCGAGCGTGCCGCCGACGTCGAGCAGCACCACCGGCCCCTCGACGGCCGGCAGCGTGGCGGCGAGCGCCGGGCGGCGGATCCCGGTCCAGCGGCCGAGGCCGAGCGCGGCGGCGGTGACAGTGGCGCCGGTCGAGCCGGCGGAGACGACCGCGTCGGCGAGTCCGTCGCGGACGGCCTGCACGGCGGTGCGGACAGTGCTCTCGCCGCGGGCGGCGGTGGGATGGTCGGCCATGCCGACGGCGGTCCGCACCGGGCGGACCGTGACCCGGGCGCGCTGGGCCGGTTCGAGCGCACCGATCAGCTCGTCGGCCACCTCGATCGGGCCGACGAGCAGCAGGTGCAGGGCGGGATCCGTGCGTACCGCTCGCAGAGCGCCGTCAACCACGACGGCGGGAGCATCGTCCCCGCCGAGGAGGTCGACGGCGATCCGCGCGGTGCCCGGCTCCGACGGTCCGCCGGCCGGAAGCCGGTCGGCGGTGGCGGGAGCCGGGGCACCGGGCGAGAGCCTTGGTGCGCGCGTCACCCGACCGGTGGTCGGGGACGTCACTCGGCGGCCGGGTCAGACCTCGAGGACCTGACGGCCGTTGTAGGTGCCGCAGACGGAGCAGGCGGCGTGCGGCAGCTTGGCCGACTTGCACTGCGGGCAGGCCACGGTCGCCACCGCCGAGGCCTTCCAGTTCGCCCGGCGGGCGCGGGTGTTGCTGCGCGACATCTTGCGCTTGGGGACGGCCACGGTTCTTACTCCTCTGTACGGGTCAGTTGCGTCAGGCTCGCCCAACGCGGGTCGACCTGCTGATGGCTGTGGTCGGCCGGCAGATCGTCCCAGTGCACCCCACACTCGGGGCACAGGCCTGGGCAGTCCTCCCGGCAGAGCGGGTTCGTCGGCAGCGCCAGCACCACCGCGTCCCGCAACGCCGGTTCCAGGTCGATCAGATCGCCCTGCATCCGGCCCACCTCGTCCTCCTCGGTCGTGTCGTCCGTGGTGCTGTTCTCGTACGCGTACAGCTCCTGGATCGTCACGGCCAACGAGTCGTCGATCTCGCGCAGGCAGCGGCCGCACTCGCCCTTGACGGGACCGGTGACGGTCCCGGAGACGAGTACGCCCTCGGACACCGACTCCAACCTCAGGTCGAGGTCGAGGTCCGCGCCCTCCGGCACGCCGATCAACTCCACGCCGAGGTCCGCCGGTGCCGGCACGACCCGCTTGTGCGTACGCAACGCGCCAGGTCGGCGCGGCAGTTCCCTCGTGTCGAGGACCAGCGGCGACCTGGGGTTGAGTGTGCTTGGCGAGTGTTTGGGCATAGTCAGACTCCGGCCGTTGAGAGGCCGACAAAGAAGGTTACCTGCCAGACGGGCGGACCGTCGAACCGGGGGCTCGCCTCCGGCCCGGCGGGAGCCGGCTGTCGGCGACCGGCCCGCGCGCCGCTCAGAAGGGTAGCGGGCGGTCCGCCTCGTCCCCGCCGAAGGTCCCGATCTCGCGCAGCGCGTGCATCTTGTCCCGGCCGCGCTCTATCGAGGCCAGCGCCCGGGTGAGGAACTGTTCGAAGTTCGCCAGCGCGGTGTCGACGTAGTCGTCCACCTCCTCGCGGAGGCGCTGCGCCTCGGCCCGCGCCTCGGCGATGATCCGCGCGCCCTCGTGCTCGGCCGAGACGGTGATCTCGTTGACCGAGACGAGCCGGGCGTGTTCCGCCTCACCCTCGCTGATGATCCGGTCGGCCTCGCGCTTGCCGGCCTCCATGATCTTGTCCCGCTCCTCCAGCAGCGCGGCGGCCCGGCGCAGGTCGGCGGGCAGCTCCGCGCGCAGCTCGTCGAGCGCGGCGATCATCTCGCCCCGGTCGACCATGCAGTTGTTGCGCGACATCGGGACGGAGCGGGCCTGCTCCACCATGGCGATCAGTTCGTCGATGCGATCGAGCGGGTCCACCGGTACCTCACTCCTGTCTTCGTCGGCCGCCCTCCATCATGCGGCCTCGCGCCCGGTCTCGGCGTTGCAGACATCATGTCGCGCCCGAGCCACAACCGCCCCACCCGCCCCACCCGGCGCGTCGCCCCGCCCTCACCCTCCCCGTCCCCTCTCCCCGGCGATCTTGCACTTGCGGCCCGGCGTCCGTCCCTTGCGGGAGGAATGTCCGGGCCGAAACTGCAAGATCGCGGGGGTGGGTGGGCGGAGGGAGGGTGAGACGGGGGTCAGGGGCGGAGGCGGGCGGTCAGCTGGGCGCGGACCAGGTCGGGGACGTGGGCGGAGATGTCGCCGCCCCACTTCGCCACGTCCTTGATCAGGCTGGACGAGATGAACGAGTAGAGCGGGTTGGTCGGCATGAAGAGCGTCTCCACGCCGGCCAGGCCGATGTTCATCTGGGCCATCTGCAACTCGTAGTCGAAGTCGCTCACCGCGCGCAGGCCCTTGATCAGCACACTCGCCTGCTGCGCCCGGCAGAAGTCGACGAGCAGGCCGCGGAACGACTCCACCCGGACGTTGTCGTACGAGGCGGTGACCTCGTGGAGCATGTCGATCCGCTCCTCGACCGTGAACAGGCCCTGCTTGGACTGGTTGACCAGCACTCCGACGATCACCTCGTCGAACAGCCGGCTGGCCCGGCCGATGATGTCGAGGTGTCCGTTGGTGACCGGGTCGAACGAGCCCGGGCAGACCGCACGTCTCATGATCGGCGACCGTACCAAAGAGTGGTCTCGCCGTAACGTCTGCTGCGCTCCGGAGTGACACCTTCCACCCACGTGACCGGTCCGGTACGGCTGGACCGCTCGACGATCACCAGGGCGTCCGGTGCGAGCCAGCCGCCGTCGACCAGCGCCGCCAGCATCGCGGTGATCTCCGCGTCCGGCACCGCGTACGGCGGATCGGCGAAGACCACGTCGTACGGCCCGCCGTCCGGACCCGCCGCCAGCACGGTCGCGACCCTGCCGGTGACCAGGCGCGCGGCCGGCGCGGCCCGCAGCGCGGCGATGTTCTCCCGGATCACCCGGGCGGCCCGCGCGTCGGACTCGACGAGCAGCACGTGCGCCGCGCCCCGGGACAGCGCCTCCAGACCGACCGCGCCGGAACCGGCGTACAGGTCGGCGAAGCGCGCCCCGTCCAAATCGACGTGGGAGTGCACGGCGCTGAACAGCGCCTCGCGGACCCGGTCGGAGGTGGGCCGGGTGCCGGCACCCGGCGGCGCGGCGATCCGCCGGCCGCCGAGCGTGCCGGCCACGATCCGGGTCACCGTCGCTCCCTGTGCATGCCCCGACGCTACGCGACGCGCCGAGCACCCGGCCGGCGCGCCCTCGCCGTGCGTACGGGCGGTCAGACCGCGTCGAGCGCCCACGTGATCGTTCGCGGATCGACCTCGGCCCGGTTGGTCAGCAGCACGAGCCGCTGGTCGGTGTCGGGCAGCCAGGCGGCGAACGCCTTGTAGCCGCCGTTGTCCCCGGAGTGGTGCAGCGCCCGCCGGCCGGCCAGCGGGCCGACGAAGAAGCCGTAGCCGTACGCCTCGTCGGGTCGCCCGGTGGGCGCGTGCGGCGCGGTCATCGCCGCCACCGAGGCCGCGCCGAGCAGCCGGCCCCGGCGCGGTACGTCCAGCCAGGTGAGCAGGTCCGCCCCGGTGCTCCAGACGTCACCCGCGCCCAGGCTGACCGTCGTCAGGTCCCAGGACGGCACCGGACGGCCGCCCTCGTGCCCGATCGCCACGTCCGCTCGCCCGTCGCCGGAACCGGCGAAGCTACGAGTCATGCCCAGCGGCGCGAAGACCTCCTCGGCGAGGAAATCGGCGTACGGCCGGTCGGCCACCCGTTCGACGGTCCGGGCCAGCAGCACGTAGCCGGGGCTGCTGTAGTGCCACGCGGTTCCGGGCCGGAACAGCGGCGGCAGCGCCGCGAACCGGTCGAGCAGTTCGTCCGGCTCGGCCGGCCCGTGCAGGTCGATCGCCGGGTAGTCCTCCCAGTGGCCCAGGCCCGACGTGTGGGTGAGCAGGTGGTGCAGCGTGATGCCGGACCATTGTGGCGGCGGCGTGCCGGGCAGCCGGCGTACCACCGGGTCGGACAGGCTCAGCGCTCCCCGCTCGGCGAGCAGCAGCACCGCCACGGCGGCCATCTGCTTGCTGATCGAGGCGATCTGGAACCGCGTCGCCGCGGTGCACCGCCGGCCGGACGCCTCGTCGGCGACGCCGGCCACCCGGTCCACCACGTGGTCGTCGCCCCGGGTCAGAAGCAGCACGCCGTGTTCGAGTGATGGTGTCGACATCTGCGCGAGCCTAGGCACGCGACGCCCGTGCCGCAGTCCCGCGACGCCGCACCGGGGCGCCGGCCGGGCCCGCGCGTCAGCCCTTCTCCAGGTATTCGGCGCGCTCCTCGTCGACGAGCGCGGCCACCGACGCCGCGAGCGCCGGGTGCCGAGCCAGATCCGGGTCGTCCTCGACCAGTTCGATCGCCTCGGCCCGCGCGTCGCGGATCAGCTCGGTGTCGCGCAGCAGCGACAGCAGCCGCAGGTGCGAGCGCCGGCCGGACTGGGTGGCGCCCAGCACGTCACCCTCGCGGCGCTGCTCCAGGTCGAGCTCGGCGAGCTTGAACCCGTCGGTGGTGGAGGCGACCGCGTCCAGCCGTTCCCGCGCGGACGAGCCCTCGGCCGCCTCGGTGACAAGCAGGCACAGACCGGCCGCCGAGCCCCGGCCCACCCGGCCGCGCAACTGGTGCAGCTGGGAGACTCCGAACCGGTCGGCGTCCAGCACGATCATCACCGTCGCGTTCGGCACGTTCACGCCGACCTCGACCACTGTGGTCGCGACCAGCACGTCCAGCTCGCCGTCGGCGTACGCGCGCATCACCGCGTCCTTCTCGTCCGCCGGCAGCCGCCCGTGCAGCACCCCGATCCGCAGGCCGTGCAGCGGCCCCTCGGCCAGCAGCGGGGCCACCTCGGTCACCGCCAGCGGCGGGCGCCGGCCGTTGTCGTCCTCCCGCGGCGCCTCCTCGTCCGACACCGGCCCCTCACCGATCCGCGGGCACACCACGTACGCCTGGTGGCCCTTCGCGACCTCCTCGCGCAACCGGCGCCAGGCCCGGTCGAGGAACGCCGGCTTCTCGGCGGCCGGGACCACGTGCGAGGCGATCGGCGAACGGCCCTGCGGGAGCTGGGACAGCGTGGAGGTCTCCAGGTCGCCGTAGACGGTCATGGCCACGGTGCGCGGGATCGGTGTCGCGGTCATCACCAGCACGTGCGGCGGCTGCTCGGCCTTGGCGCGCAGCGCGTCGCGCTGCTCCACGCCGAAGCGGTGCTGCTCGTCCACCACCACCAGGCCGAGGTCGTGGAAGTCGACGCCCTCGTAGAGCAGGGCGTGCGTGCCGAGCACGATGCCGGCGCGGCCCTCGGCCACCTCGGCCAGCGCCCGGCGCCGGGCCGCCGCGCCGAGCGAACCGGTGATCAGTTCGACCCGCGTGGCGTCCTCGGCGGCGCCCAGCTCACCGGCCCGGCCGAGCGGGCCGAGCAGGTCGAGGATGCCCCGGTGGTGCTGAGCGGCGAGCACCTCGGTCGGGGCCAGCAACGCGGCCTGTCCACCGGCGTCGACCACCTGGAGCATGGCGCGCAACGCCACCACCGTCTTACCGGAGCCCACCTCGCCCTGGAGCAGCCGGTGCATCGGGTGCGGCCGGGCCAGGTCGGCGGCGATCTCCCGCCCGACGACCTGCTGGCCGGAGGTCAGCTCGTACGGCAGCCGCGCGTCGAACGCGTCGAGCAGGCCGCCCGCCTTCGCCGGCCGGGCCCGTCCCGGGGACGCCGCCGCCCGCTGCTTGCGCTGCACCAGCGTGAGCTGCACGGCGAACGCCTCGTCCCACTTCAGCCTGCGGCGGGCCCGGTAGAGCGCCTCCTTGCTGGTCGGACGGTGGATCTCACGCAACGCGGTGCCGATGTCGGCCAGGTTGCGGGTGGCCCGCACGGTGGCCGGCAGCGGGTCCTCCGGCGGGGTGAACGTGTCGAGCACGACGCGGACGCAGCGGGCGATCACCCAGGTCGGCACCGCCGCCGCGGCCGGGTAGACCGGGATCAGCGCCCCGGCGAACTCCTCGACCTCCTCGTTCGCCGCCGCCTCGCCCTCGCCGCCCTCGCCGAGCAGGACGTACTCCGGGCCGTTGAGCTGCCGCTTGCCCCGGAACTCGGTCACCTTGCCGGCGAACAGCCCCCACCGGCCGGGCCGCAGCTCCCGCTCGCGCCACGCCTGGTTGCCGAAGAACGTGCAGGTGAGCACGCCGCCGGAACCGTCGCCGACGGTGACCTCCAGCAGGTTGCCGCGCCGCTGGCGCATCGGGCGCACGGCGGTGCGCTGCACCTGGGCGAGCACTGTGACCTGCTCCCCCACGTCGAGCGAGCGGATGTCGGTGTGCTCGCCGCGCTCGTCGTACCGGCGCGGGAAGTGGTAGATCAGGTCGCCCGCGGTGTGCAGGTCGAGATGCCCGGCCAGCGCCTTCGCGGTGCGCTCGCCGACCAGCTTCTTCAGCGGCGTGTCCACAGTGGCCGCTTCACCAGTCATTCGACCCCCACCAGGAGCGGATAGTGCGGCTGCCCGCCCTCGTACGCCTGCACCTCGACGAACGGCCAGGCCCCCTCGACGTGCGCGCGGACCCGGTCGGCCAGCCCGGCCGGCGCGTCAGCGCCGCAGAGCAGCGTGACCAGTTCGCCGCCACCGCCGAGCATCCGGTCCACCACTGCGGTGCAGGTGTCGACCAGATCCTGCCCGATCAGGTGCACCTCGCCCTCGACCAGGGCCAGCACGTCACCCGGGCGGGCCGGGCCGGCGACGGTGAGCGCCTCCCGGGCGGCGTGGCAGACCTCGGCGTACCGGCAGGCGCCGGCCGCCTCGGCCATCGCGATCACGTCGTCCTCGAACCGCCGCTTCGGATCGCGGACGGCGAGCGCCGCGAGCGCCTGCACCGGTGAGCGGGTGGGCACCACGCTCACCTTCACGCCGAGGCCGTGCGCCTCCCGGGCTGCCGCGCTCGCCACGGACTGGGTGTTCGGGTCGTTCGGCAGCACCACCACCCGGGCGGCGCCGGTGGCCCGGATCGCGTCGAGCAGTTCACCGGTGGACGGGTTGGCGGGCACCACGACGGCGCCCTCGGCGGCGAACAGCTCCGCGATGCCCGCGCCGGTGGCGACCACCACGGCGGCCCGCCCCTCCGGCAGCGGCACCTGCGGCCCGGGCGCCGGGGCGGTCTGGTCGGCGAAGCGGGTCACGCTGATCCGGTGCGGGCGGCCGGCGACCACGCCTGCCTCGACCGCCGCCCCGATGTCGTTGACGTGCACGTGCACGTTCCAGGTGCCGGCGCCGTCGCCGACGATCGCGAGGGAGTCGCCGAGCGCGTCCAGCTCGGCGCGCAGCCGGGTCACCGCGTCGTCGCCTGCGTCGAGCAGATACTGCACCTCGTAGGCGTACGCGTCGGAGCCGCTCTCCCGCACGGAGGTGACCGGCGCGCGGCGGGCGGGCGGCGCGGGCGCCGGCCGGCCCGGGCTCTCCCCCGTGATCACCTCGACCAGCGCGTCCAGCAGCAGGCACAGGCCGCGCCCGCCGGCGTCGACGACGCCCGCGCGGGCCAGCTCCGGCAACTGCTCGGGGGTACGCGCCAGCGCGTGCGCCGCCGCCTCGCTCGCGGCCCGGGCCACGGCGCGCAGGTCGTCGCTGTCCGCCCGGCGAGCCGCATGCGCCGCGGCGGCGACCACACTCAGCAGCGTGCCCTCGACCGGCCGGGCGACAGCGGCGTAGGCGGCGGTGGTGGCGTCGGCCAGCGCGTCGGCGAGCTGCCGCCCGCGCACCGCGGGCACGGCGGCGAGCGTGTCGGCGAGACCGCGCAGGATCTGCGAGAGGATCACCCCGGAGTTGCCGCGTGCGCCGAGCAGCGCGCCCCGGGCCATCAGCCGCAGCGCGTGCCCGTGCGGGGTGTGCCCGTCGTCGGGGAGGGTGCCGAGGTCCATCGCCAGGGCCTGCTGGGCCGAGGTGAACGTGAGCACCAGGTTGGTGCCGGTGTCGCCGTCGGGCACCGGGTAGACGTTCAGGTCGTCGATCTCGCCCTGGTGGGCCCGGAGGGCGGTCAGCCCGCTCGCGCACCAGCGGCGTACCGCTGCGGCGTCGAGGGTCTCCAGCACGTCGGGAAGCCTACTGGCGCACACCGACACGCGCCGGGGTCGTCGCCGCGTGTCCGCCCCGGCGGACGGCCCGGCCGGGACGCCGGTACGCTGGGTGGGCTCGCGAAAGGGCCGGTTGGGCGTACCGACTGTCATCGGGTAACCTGACCAGGTTGCCCGGGCAGCGCCTGGCGGCGACCTCATGAACGTTTCAATCCCAGGAGTATCCCGTGGCTAGCGTGTGCGACGTCTGTGGCAAGGGGCCGGGCTTCGGCCACAACGTGTCCCACTCGCACCGGCGGACCAACCGCCGCTGGAACCCGAACATCCAGTCGGTGCGCACCCCGGCCGGTGGCGGCAACACCAAGAAGTTGAAGGTCTGCACCTCGTGCATCAAGGCCGGCAAGGTCACCCGCGCCTGACGCGGTAGCGCCACCGGAACATCGTCGGTCGCCGGCGGATCCCTTCGGGGTCCGCCGGCTTCTGTCGTGTCCGGCGACCCGCCGTGCCCACCGGCCCGGTATCGGCCGACCCGCCCCCGCACCCCTGACCGACCGTACGGCGACCGCCTCGATCCGGCCGGTTAGGGTGCTGCTGCGCCGGCCGTCCGGTTCCGGCGCGAGCCGTGGGGAGGGTGACCGGTGGACCTCGATCTGGGTCGCGAGCAACTGGTGGTGGTCGGCGCGTCGTTCGGCTCGCTGAGCTGGTTCGACCAGGAGCTGCCGCCGGGCAGCGTGGTGCTGGTCGAGGAGCCGGACGTGATCGCCCGCCGCGACCTGGCCCGGTTCGCCGAGCGGCTGCCGATGATCGGGCGTCTCGTCGCGGCCGAGTACCAGACCGGCTTCGACCCGGACGCCCTGCTCGCCCGCGAGCCCGGCCTCGCCGACGCCCGGCTGGTCCTGCCCGGCCTGGAGTACGCGGTCGGCGCCACCGCCCGGCTCGCCGACCGGCTCGGCCTGCCCGGCGCCGGGGTGGAGGCCGCCGACGTCTTCTCCGACAAGCACCGGATGCGGCTGCTCGCCGACCGGATCGGGCTCGCCAACCCGGCGTACGAGCTGGTCGACGACCCGGCGCGGGCGGTGGAGTTCGCGCAGGCGCACGGCGGGCGGTGCGTGCTCAAGCCCACCCGCCGCTCGGGCAGCCTGGGCGTGCAGCTGATCACCGACGCGGCCGAGGTGCCGGCCCGCTGGGCGGCCAGCGCCGCCCCGCCCGACCCGGCCGAGGCCACCGAGCGCGGCCTGCCCACCGGCGTGCTGGTCGAGGAGCTGCTTGTCGGTTCCGAGCACAGCGTGGAGCTGCTCGTGGCCGAGGGCGAGGTGGTCTTCGCCAACGTCACCGACAAGCGGATCGCCGGTGGCCGCTACCCGGTCGAGACCGGCCACACCGTGCCGTCCGCGCTGCCCGCCGACGCGAACGACGCGCTGCGCGCCGCCGCGGTACGCCTCGCCGAGGCGGCCGGCTTCCGCAGCGGCATGCTGCACAGCGAGTGGATCCTCGCCGACGGCGTGCCGACGCTGGTGGAGTGCGCGGCCCGGATGCCGGGCGACATGATCACCGCGCTCATCTCGATCGCCTACGAGCGGGACGTCATCGAGGCGTATCTGCGGATCCTGCGTGGCGAACGGCCGGAGCTGCCGGCGCGGGCGACCGGCGCGGCGGCGATCGAGTTCCTGATCGCGCCGCCCGGCCGGGTGACCGCCGTGGACGGCAGGCGCGACGCGCTGCGCGTGCCGGGCGTGCTCGACGTGCAGGTGGAGACGAAGGTCGGTCAGACCGTGCCGGAGCTGCTCTCCTCGGCGCACCGCAGCGGGCACCTGATGACCTGGGGTGCCACCCCGGACGAGGCGGCGGACGCCGCCCGTCGCGCCGCCGGGGCGATCCGCATCTCGGTGGGCTAGAGGGTACGGCCGTACGACAGGCAGCCCGGGGCGTCCTTGTAGAAGCCGAAGTTCGGGATCCGCTCGTAGCCGGCCGAGGTGTACATGGCGATCGCCTCGGGCTGCTTGTCGCCGCACTCCAGCACGATCCGCTTGCGGCCGTGATCGCGGGCGGACCGCTCGACCGCTCCGAGCACCGCGCGGGCCACGCCCCGGCCCCGGGCCGCCGGGTCGGTGTACATCCGCTTCAGCTCGGCCGTGTCGCCGTCCTCGCCGTGGCTGCGCCAGCCGCCGCAGCCGACCGGCCGCCCGTCCAGGTAGGCGACGAGGAACGTGCCGTCCGGCGGGGTGAACTCGGCCGCGTCGACGGGGGTCTCGTCGCCGCTGCCGCCGTACCGGGCGCCGAGGTCGGCCAGCGCCGCCCGGATCAGCGCCTGCGACTCGGGCGCGTCGAAGCGCCGCTCCCGGATCTCGATCTCGCTCACCGTGCCAGGTTACGACCGCCGCCGGCCCGGCCCGGCCGCCGGGGGTCGGACGCAGATCACTCCCGCCCGGTCACTCCGCCCTGCGGCTGCGCCGGTTACTCCGCCGTCCGGCGGCCGTGCCGACTATTCCGCCGTCCGGCGGCCGTGCCGACTATTCCGCCGTCCGGCGGCCGTGCCGACTATTCCGCCGTCCGGCGGAAGTGGTCCCAGCCGCGCGGACCGCTGTAGGCGGCGCCGTCGACGGTGACCCCGGCGCCGGCCGCCACCCGCCCGACCGGCAACCAGCCGTCCGGGAGCGCGGCGTCCGCCGGGAACGTCGCGGCCAGCGCGTGGTCCTCGCCGCCGGCCAGGATCCAGGCGTACGGGTCGACGCCGAGCGCCTGCGCCGCGTCCCGCATCTGCCGGGGCACCTCGAACGCGTCGCGGCTCACGTCGATCGCGACGCCGCTGGCGGTCGCCACGTGCCCGAGGTCGGCCAGCAGCCCGTCCGACACGTCGATCATGGCGGTGGCCCCGGCCGCGGCGGCAGCGGGTCCGGCGGCGTACGGCACCTCGGGGCGGCGGAACGCCTCGACCAGCAGCCGCGGCGTGCGGAAACCCCGGGACAGCACGGTGTAGCCGGCCGCCGACCAGCCGGTGCGTCCGGCCAGCGCCACAATGTCACCGGGGCGGGCGCCGGAGCGCACCACCGGGTCACGGCCGGCCAGGTCGCCGAGCGCCGTCACCGCGACGGTGAGCGTCGGGCTGCCGGACATGTCCCCGCCGACCACGCTCGCGCCGACCAGCGCCGCCTCCGCGCCCAGCCCGTCGGCCAGTTCCTCGGCCCAGGCCGGGTCCAGCTCGGCCGGCATGCAGAGCGCGACGAGCAGCGCCGTCGGGGTGGCGCCCATCGCGGCGATGTCGGCGAGGTTGGCCGCCGCCGCCCGGTGTCCCACGTCCCGCGCCGACGACCAGTCACGGCGGAAGTGCCGCCCCTCCACCAGCACGTCGGTCGAGGCGACCACCCGCCGGTCCGGCGCGGCCACCACCGCGCCGTCGTCGCCGGGGCCGAGCAGGCAGTTCCGTCCCTGTGCCAGCCGGGCGGTCACCCGGCCGATCAGGCCGAACTCGCCGACATCAGTGACAGTCATTCCGTCCCCTCGCTCCGCTGCGTCGTTCCGCACGTCCCACCCCTGTCCGCACCGGCGTGTGCTCGCTCACCGCGTCCGACCGGCAACCGATAGGGATCACGGCCGCTCAGTACGGTAGTTTCACCCTTCGGGTCGCCCGGAGGCGACGGACGGAGGTCGAGTCGTGGTACAGGCGTACATCCTCATCCAGACCGAGGTCGGCCGGGCGCGTGACGTGGCCGGTCTGATCGCGGACCTGGCCGGCGTGGTACGGGTCGACGCCGTCACCGGGCCGTACGACGTGGTGGTGCTCACCGAGGCGAACACCGTCGACGAGCTCGGCAAACTCATCGTCAGCAAGGTGCAGATGGTGCCCGGCATCACCCGCACCCTCACGTGTTCGGTGGTGCGGCTGTAAGTGGACGAGAAGGACACCTCCCCCCGCCGGGACGGCGCCACCCGCCGTGCCGCGCTCTGGGCGACGCTGGTCGCGGTGCCGGTGACCCTGGTGGTGGCCGGGTTCACGTTCGCCAAGCTGGCCCCGGAGTCGCCGGACGCCGCGCCGAGCGCGTCGGCGAGTCCCCGGGCGCAGTCCAGCGCGCCGGTCGAGATGCCCGCCCCGGCCCTGGCCGAGCGCCCGACCATCCTCTGCCGCGCCCTGATGTCGCAGCTCCCGGACAGCGTGCGTGACCTGCCGCAGCGTCCGGTCACCGCGGGCCCGGAGCAGAACGCCGCGTACGGCGACCCGGCGCTGACCGTGGCCTGCGGCGGCAGCCCGGCGGAGTTCCCGCCCACCGACGAGGTGTGGACGGTCAACCAGGTCTGCTGGCACGCGGCGCAGGAGGCCGACGCCACGGTGCTGACCACCGTCGACCGGGAGACCCCGATCCGGGTGCGGATGCCGAAGTCGTACGAGCCGCCGCTGCAGTGGGTGACCTCGATCTCCGACACGATCGTCAGCTCGGTCCCCTCGGCGAAGCAGGCCCCCTCGGGCTGCTCCGCCTGACGCCCGCCGGCCCAGCGGCCGGCGGGCGGTGCCGGCCGTCAGCGGCCGGCGCGGCGGTGCAGGGCGGTACGGATCAGCCGGTTGACCAGCTTCGGGTACTCCAGCCCGCTGGCCGACCACATCCGCGGGAACATCGACGTCGGGGTGAAGCCCGGCATCGTGTTGATCTCGTTGAGGTAGACATCCATCTGCGGGGTCACGAAGAAGTCGACCCGGGCCAGGCCGGAGCAGTCGAGCGCAGTGAAGGCCCGGGTGGCGTAGTCGCGCACCTGCCGGGCGACCGGCTCGGGCAGGTCGGCCGGCACGTCGTACTCGCAGACCTGGTCGGCGAAGATGTACTTGGCCTCGAAGTCGTACCAGTCCTGATCGCCGATCATCCGCACCTCGGCGAGCACGGAGGCCTCCGGCGCGCCACCGGCCTCGCCCTCCAGCACGCCGCACTCGATCTCGCGGCCGACCACGGCGCCCTCGACGAGCACCTTGCTGTCGATCTCCCGCGCGGTGACGAGCGCGGCGTCCAGGTCCGCCCAGTCGTCGACCTTGGTGATGCCGAACGAGGAGCCGGCCCGGGACGGCTTGACGAAGACGGGCAGCCCGAGGCGCTCCTTGTCCTCGTCGCTGAGCGACATCCCGGCGCGCAGCACCGCGTACGGGCCGACCGGGATGCCCTCGGCGGCGCAGAGCTTCTTGGTGAACTCCTTGTCCATGGCCGCGGCGGACGCGAAGACGTTCGCGCCGACGTAGGGGATGTCGGCCATCTCCAGCATGCCCTGGATGGTGCCGTCCTCCCCGTACGCGCCGTGCAGCACCGGGAAGACCACGTCCACGTCGGCCAGCGCGACCGGACCCTGGGCGGGGTCGAGCACCATCAGGCCGCCGACGGCGGGGTCGGCGCGCAGCACCAGTTCGGCGCCGGAGCCGGCGGTCACCTCGGGGAGCTTGCGGTCGGCGATGGCGAGCCGGCTCGGGTCGCCGCTGGCGAGCACCCACTGGCCCTGCCGGGTGATGCCGACCGGGACCACCTCGAACTCGTCCGGGTCGAGCGCGGCCAGCACGCTGCCGGCGCTGACGCACGAGATGCCGTGTTCGGGGCTGCGGCCGCCGAAGACGATCGCCACACGGGTCTTGCCTGGGGTGGTCATGGTCACCTCATCGTTCGCGACTGCGGCTGGCCGTGCTCGCCGGTGGCGCTCACCCGACTGACCTTACTGTGCGTTGCCGCAAGCGGTGGTCGTTACCCGGGGAGACGCGGAGTCGCGTGGCAAACGGTCAAGGTGACATATACGGGGAGTAACGGAGTGGTGTGCCTCAGAAGGCCGGGTGCCGGGGCCGGCGGCCGACCGCGATGACCTTCACCCGCTGCCGGCCCGCCCGCACCATGCCCAGCGCCATGAACGCGCCGGCGATCCGGTCGGCCGCCTCCCGGCTGCTGGCGCCGACGACCTGACGGCGGCGTTCCGGGCTGGTCCGTTCGTCGCGTCGACTGCCGTCCGGCGGACGCACGTCGGTGAGGACGACGAGGAACCTGGTCACCGCGCAATTCCTCCCGTCTCGTGGACCGGCAGGGGCACGCGGCGGTCGGATCGTGGGGGAGTGAAGAATCCGACCACCGCGCGCCCCATCCCCTCCGGTCGCTCACCACCACCGTCGCCACGACAACCGGCGGTGAGGACGCCGTCACACATTGACAGGTTGACCGGCGTGAATGCAACTCTCATCGACTTTCTCTCACGCCCACTTTCCCGAGAGATGTGCGACCATCGATGCATGGCGCCGAAGACCGCCCGGGCCCGACGGCTCGGCATCGCCCTGCGGACCCACCGGGAGGCCGTCGGCCTCACCCTGGAGGCCGCAGCCGACGAGATCAACAGCACCCGGAGCACGCTGTCCCGCTACGAGAACGCGCAGACGCTCGTCAGCCCCGCCACCGTGCGCGCGCTGCTGACCAGCTACGGCGTGGACCCGGCCGACATCGCCGCGGCGGTGCAGCTGGCGAAGGACGCCCGCAAGCCGGGCTGGTGGGTGTCCTATTCGTACCTGCTGGACCAGCGCACCATCGACTTCATCGCGCTGGAGGCCGAGGCCACCGGTATCGCGAACTTCGAACCGTCTGTGGTGCCCGGTCTGCTCCAGACCGCCGACTACATCCGCGGGGTGATGCGCGGCGGCCCCCACACGCTCACCGACGAGCAGGTGGAGCAACGGGTCCAGCTACGGCTGGACCGCCAGCAGCGGCTCTCCGGGTCCGAGCCGCCGATCCTCGACGCCATCATCGACGAGGGCGCGCTGCTGCGCCCGGTCGGTGACCACTCGGTCATGTCCGGCCAGCTCCAGCACCTGCTGAAGATGGCCGAGCTGCCGAACGTCACGGTGCAGGTGATCCCGCTCGCCGCCGGCTACCACCGGGGCACCCGGGGATCGCTGCACATCCTGGAGTTCGCCGACCCGGAGGACCCGATCATCGCCTCGGTGGAGACAGTCGCCGGGCAGATGGTCCTCGACCGGCCGAGTGACCTGCGTACCTGCGCCAAGATCATGGAGCACCTGCGGACCGTGGCGCTGAGCCCGGCGGCCAGTCGGGACCAGCTCCTCCGCCTGCTGAACGAGAGGTGACCAGATGAACGGCACGAATCCCACACCGGCCCGCTGGCGCAAGAGCAGCCACAGCGGCGACGAGGGCGCGTGCGTGGAGATGGCGCCGCTGCCCGGCGCGGTGGCGGTCCGCGACTCCAAGGACCCGGCCGGCCCGGTGCTGGTGTTCCCGCCGCACACCTGGGCCGCGTTCACCGCCGCGCCGCCGAGCGCCTGACCGGCCCGTCCGGCGGGCGGCGTCAGCCGAGTGGGGCGGCGGCGGTGGCGGCACCGCGTACCGCCTCCAGCGCCGCGATGGCCACCCCCCGCGCGCCGGCCATGTCCCGGTCCGGCACCAGCGCGAAGGTGGCCACCGCCCGCTGCTCCTCCCGCAGCACCGTGTGCTCGGCGACCGCGGCGAGGAACCAGTCCCGGAACTCCGGCGCCGCCTCCACCACGCCCCCGCCGACGAAGTACGCGTGCGGGTCGGTGAAGTTGGCCGCGATGGTGAACAGCCGGCCCAGCGCCTTGGCCTGCTGGGTGAAGACCAGGCGGGCCAGCGGGTCGCCGCGTTCGCCGTAGCCGCGCAGCAGCTTCGCCGCCCGGTCCGGCTCCTCCGCCGCGAGCGGATGCTCCGGATGCCGGGCCAGCCAGTACGGCAGCAGGTTGCGCCGGATCGCGGTGAGCGAGGCGACGCTCTCCGCGTCCCCGGTGAAACCGCAGGCGCAGACCGGCGCCGCCTGGTCCGGCTCGATCAGGCCGTCCAGCGGGATGTGCACGTGCCCGAACTCGCCGGCCATGCCGGCCGCGCCGCCGACCACCCGGCCGGACTCCACCACGCCCCCGCCGAGCCCGGTGCCGACGATCGCGGACACCGACGACCGGGCCATCGCCTCGGCGCCGAAGTAGACGTGGTGGGCGTAGAGGGCGGCGGCGTTGCCGTCGTTGGCGTACACCACAGGCAGGCCCAGCCGCCGTTCCAGCGCGGAGCGCACGTCGAAGCCCCGCCATGCGGGCTGGGAGAAGTTCGTCGAGCCGCGGGACGAGATCACACCGGTGGCGCTGGCCGGGCCGGGCGTGTCCAGCCCGACCGCGCGGACCAGGTCACGCGGTACGCCGGTGTGGGCCAGGACGCCGTCGAACGCCCGCGCCAGTGCCTCCACCGCCCCCTCCGGGCCGGCGCCGACGTCGCTCGGGATCTCCAGCAGCCCGTCCACCAGGAACCGGCCGTCGACTGTGAGCACCGTGGCGTTGTCACTAGTGCCCCCGTTGTCCAGCCCCACCACCACCGGCACACCTGCGCTGCCCACCGCCACCGCCTCCCGCCGCGCCTGACCCGAGGCTAGTTCCCGTCCGGGCCACCCGCCACGCCCCCCGGCGGGACTCCCCGGCCGCGGTCAGCCGGGACGGCGGGCGGTCACCGCTGTCGCCTCGCGTTCCTCGTCGCGGACCACCGCCGGTTGCAGCCCGGCGGCGGTGAACACGGCGCACAGCTCCGGGGCCTGCGCGACGCTCACCTCGACCACGACGTGCCCGCCCGGGGCGAGCCACTGCGCCGCGCCGGAGGCGACCCGGCGCAGCACGGCCAGGCCGTCGGTGCCGCCGTCCAGCGCCACCGGCGCCTCGTACAGGCGTGCCTCGGCCGGCAGCGAGGCCACCGCGGCGGTCGGCACGTACGGCGCGTTCGCCACTACCAGGTCCAGCGTCCCGCGCCGGCCGGCCGGCAGCGCGTCGAACAGGTCGCCCTGGTAGACCGGGACGCCCAGTGGTTCGAGGTTGCGCCGGGCGCAGGCCACCGCCACCGGATCGATGTCGGCGGCGGCCAGCCAGCGCGGCGTCAGCCGCTCGTGCAGCACCACGGCGGCGGCGCCGGAGCCGCAGCACAGGTCGAGCACCGCGGGCGCCGGCCCGGCCAGCGCCGTCGCGGTGTCGACGAGCAGGGCGGTCCGGCCGCGCGGCACGAAGACCCCCGGGTGGACGGCGATGCGCCGGCCGCAGAACTCGGCCCAGCCGAGCAGGTGCTCCAGCGGCAGGCCGGCGACGCGACGGTCGGCCAGCCGGGTCAGCGACTGCGCCGAGTCGGCGGCGGCGATCAGCAGGTCCGCCTCGTCCTCGGCGAAGACGCAACCGGCGGCGCGCAGCCGCCGGACGAGGGCCGGGCGGTCGGGGGTGAACACGGTGGATGCCATGGCAAGCCTTTCGGGAAGCGCTCGTCGGCGCCCCCGGCGTCGCCTCAGCCCCGAAGCGACGCGGACTCGGAGGGAGCGCCGGTCCTCTGCTCGTGGATCGGACTCACCTCCTCGGGTCGGGGCCGCACGGGCCGTGGCTGCCCGTCACCTTAGCCCAGCGGCCGATACGGCGTCAGCCCGCCGCGTCCAGCGCCGCCGTCACGTCGGCGAGCAGGTCGGCGGTGTCCTCGACGCCGCAGGAGAACCGCACGAAGCCCGGCGTCGTGTCGTCGCCCCACTGGGCCCGCCGGTCGGCGGTGCTGTGCAGGCCACCGAACGAGGTGGCGGCGGCCACCAGGCGGGAGGCGGCGAGGAACCGGGCCACCCGGCGCTCGTCATCCAGGTCGAACGAGAGCACACCCGGTACGCGCCGCATCTGGGCCGACGCGACCGGGTACGCCGGATCGTCCGGCCGTCCGGGCCAGCGCAGGCCGGTGACGTCCGGGCGGTCCGCGAGCAGGTCGGCCAGCGCCCGCGCGTTCGCGGTCTGCCGGGCCAGCCGCAGGTCGAGCGTGGCCAGCGACCGGTGGGCCAGCCAGCAGTCGAACGCGCCGGGCACACCGCCGGTGGTGTTGCGCCAGGTGGTCGCCGCGTCCCGCAGCCCGGCGTCCCGTGTCGCCAGGTAGCCGAGCAGCAGGTCCGAGTGGCCGGTCAGCGCCTTCGTGCCGGAGGCGACCACCACGTCCGCGCCGAGGTCCAGCGGGCGCTGGCCGAGCGGCGTGGCGGTGGTGTTGTCCACCGCCACCAGCGCTCCCGCGGCGTGCGCGGCGGCGGCCACCGCCGCGACGTCGACGACATCCAGGCCGGGGTTCGCCGGGGTCTCCAGCAGCACCAGCCGGACACCGTCGAACGACGGGTACGGCCCGGCCGTGGGCACGAGCACCACACGTACCCCGAGCTGCTCCAGCGCGCCGGAGGCGAAGGAGCGCACCGAGTAGTAGCCGTCGGCGGGCAGCAGCACGGTGTCGCCGGGACGCAGCACCGTCAGCAGCAGCCCGGTGATGGCGGCCTGGCCGCTGGCGAAGACCCGGCAGTCGCCGCCCTCCAGCTCACCGATCGCGGTCTCCAGCAGCCGCCGGGTCGGGTTGTCGGGCCGCCCGTACCCGTCCACCGCCGCCGACGGGCCGCGCTCCGGGTCCAGGTGGTACGGCGCGGCGAAGACCGGGCCGGGCAGGAACGGCTGCCCGGGTACCGCGTCCGGCAGGCCGGCGTGCACGCTGCGCGTGCCGTCACCCCAGTGCTCGCTGCTCATCCCCGCTCCGTTCACTCGTACGACTCAGGCTTGGCGGTACGGCTCATCAGCGCGTCCACCGCCAGGCGCGGATCCATCCCCTCGTGGCAGATCCGCTCGATCTGCTCGGTGATCGGCATCTCGACGCCGTGCGCCCGGGCCAGGTCGCGGATGGCCAGGCAGCTCTTGACGCCCTCGGCGGTCTGCCGGGTGGCCGCCTGGGCCTGCTCCAGCGTCTCGCCCCGGCCCAGGTGCTCGCCGAAGGTGCGGTTGCGGGCCATCGGCGACGAGCAGGAGGCGACCAGGTCACCCATGCCGGCCAGCCCGGCGAACGTGATCGGGTCGGCGCCGAGCGCCACGCCCAGCCGGGCGGTCTCGGCCAGGCCGCGGGTCATCAGCATGGCGCGGGTGTTGTCGCCGAAGCCCATCGCGGTGGCGATGCCGTACGCCAGCGCGATCACGTTCTTCACCGCGCCGCCCAGCTCGCAGCCGATCACGTCGTCGTTCGTGTAGGGGCGGAAGTACGGCGTGCGGATGGACGCCTGCACCAGCGCGGTGCGACGGCTGTCGGTGCCCGCGACCACTGTGGCGGCCGGCTGTTCGGCGGCGATCTCCGGGGCCAGGTTGGGCCCGGAGACGACCACCACCCGGTCGGCGGGCACCCCGGCGGTCTCGGTGATCACCTGGCTCATCCGCTTGGTGGTGCCCAGCTCGATGCCCTTCATCAGCGACACGAGCGTGGCGTCCGGCGCCAGGTACGGCGTCCAGTCGGCGAGGTTGCCGCGCAGCGTCTGCGAGGGCACCGAGAGCACCACCACCTCGGCTCCCTCGATCGCCTCGGCGGCGTCACCGGTGGCGGTCACCCGCTCGGGCAGGCGGATCCCCGGCAGGTACTCCGGGTTGTGCCGCCCGGTCCGGATCGCCTCGGCGACGGCGGCCCGGCGGGCCAGGACCGTCACGTCCCGCCCGGCGTCGGCGAGGATCTTGGCGAACGCGGTCCCCCAGGAACCGGCGCCCAGCACGGCGACGTGCCCGCTCATTCGGTGACCTCCCGGGTGCCGGTGCGGGCGGGCCGCTGCCAGAGCGGCGGTGGTGTGCCGCCGCGGATCTCCGCGACCAGATCCCGGATGCGCAGCATGATGGTGTCCGTCATCTCCTCCAGGATCGGCCGGGTCGGCGTGGCGCCGGCCCAGCGGCTCAGGTCCACCGGCGGCCCGGCGATCACCGTCACCGGGGTACGCGGGCGCAGCCCGAACCGGGCCGTACGCGGGTCGAACATCCGTTCCGGGCCGACCATCGCGATCGGGACCACCGGGGCGCCGGTGGCCAGCGCCAGCCGGGCCGCGCCGGTCTTGCCCTTCATCGGCCACAGGTCCGGCTCCCGGGTGGTGGTGCCCTCCGGGTAGATCACCACCGCGCCTCCCTCGGCCAGCGCGGCGACCAGCTTGTCCAGCGACTTGACCGCTTCGACGGTGCCCCGCTCGACCGGGATCTGCTGGCAGCGGTGCAGGATCCAGCCGACCACCGGCACCCGGAACACGCTGGCCTTGCCGAGGAAGCGCGGCCAGCGCCCGGCGTCGTAGACGTAGTGCGCGACCACGAGCGGGTCGGCGTGCGAGATGTGGTTCGGCACGAGGATCACGCCGCCGTCGCCGCGCAGGTGCTCCATGCCCCGCCAGGTGCGCCGGGTCCAGACCGTCATCAGCGGCTTCACCAGCACCACGGCGAGCCGTCGCCAGAACCCCAGCCTGCGCCGTGCCACAGTGCCTCCTCGATCCGCCCACGCGCCCCGGCACAGAATCATGCCTGTTCGCCCCCGCTGCGGCCAGTGCGGGTACCGGCGGCCCCGCTGGCAGGATGGTCGGCGTGTCTGAGGCCCGCTGGACCGTGGTGATGCCGGTGAAGCGCCTGCCGGCGGCGAAGAGCCGTCTGCGGGGCGCGCTGCCCGGCGTACCCCATGAGGAGCTGGCACTGGCCCTGGCGGCCGACACGCTGCGCGCGGTGCGGGCGTGCCCGGCGGTGGCCCTGGTGCTCGTGGTCACCGACGACCCGCTGGTGGCGGCGGCGGCCGGCGCGACGGGCGCCGACGTCGCCGGCGACCCCGGCGGCGGCCTCAACGCGGCGTTCCGGCACGGCGCGGCGGTCGTCGGGCCGCGCGCCGCGGTGGCCTGCCTGACCGCCGACCTGCCCGCGCTGCGACCGGCCGACCTGGCCTCCGCGCTGCGGGCCACCCAGCGGGTACGCGGGTTCGTGGCTGATGCCCCGGGGGGAGGCACGGTGCTGCTCGCCGCGCCGGCCGGCGCGGCGCTGTCGCCGCGGTTCGGGCCCGGCTCGGCCGCGGCGCACGCGGCGAGCGGGGCGCTGCCGCTCGCCGGGGAGTGGCCCAGCCTGCGCCGGGACGTGGACACCCCGGCGGACCTGGCCGACGCCGCCGGGCTGGGCGTGGGGCCGCGCACCGCCGCGCTGCTGGCCCGGGTCGCCGGGGCGGTCCGGTACGGTGCTGGCATGCAGGGGACGGTGGCCACCTACGACGCGTCGACCCGCAGTGGCGTGCTGCTGCTCGACGACGGTACCGAGCTGGCGTTCCCGGCCCGCGCGTTCGACGCCTCCGGGCTGCGGCTGCTCCGATTGGGGCAGCGTGTCCGGATCGAGCGGGACGCCGACGGCGAGGTGGTCCGGGTGACCTTGCCGACGATGGCGTGAACAACCTGGCCCGAGTTCATTTTCCGTTCACCCTTGTCGGGGAATCATGAGGTGGTGAGCACCCCTCGCGAGCACCCCGACGGCCCGCCGCCGATCCTCGACCCCGGCACGCCCCGCAACGGCCGCCCCACCCGCGGCCCGGACGGGCGGTTCCGCCAGACCCGGCCCCCGGAGGAGCGTCTCGGCGCCGACCCGGACGCGGCCGGCGCGACCGGCCTGGACGAGCCGCTCGACCCGGTGGAGGGCCCCGGCCCGGCCGGCGAGACCGCCGCGGACGCCGCCCCGCCGGCCGTACCGCCGCTGCCGGAGGACCGGTTCCTCAACCGGGAGCTGTCCTGGCTCGACTTCAACGCCCGGGTGCTGGCGCTCGCCGAGGATCCGCGTACCCCGCTGCTGGAACGGGCGAAGTTCCTGGCCATCTTCGCCAGCAACCTGGACGAGTTCTACATGGTCCGGGTCGCCGGGTTGAAGCGGCGGCTCTCCGCCGGCCTGCCGGTACGCGGCGGCGACCGGCTGCCGCTGCGCACCCAGCTCGACCTGATCACCGAGAAGGCAGCGGGCCTGGTCGCCCGGCACGCCGCCTGCCTGGTCGACGACGTGCTGCCGAAGCTCGCCGCCGAGGACATCCGCATACTGCGCTGGAGCGACCTGGACGACGCCGAGCGGGAGCGGCTGCGCACCTGGTTCCGGGAGCACATCTTCCCGGTGCTCACCCCGCTGGCGGTCGACCCGGCGCACCCGTTCCCGTACATCTCCGGCCGGTCACTGAACCTGGCCGTGTCGGTACGCGACCCGGACGGCGGCTCGGAGCTGTTCGCCCGGGTCAAGGTGCCGAACAACGTGCCCCGGTTCGTCCGGGTGCACCGCGACCAGCCGGGCGTGCGGTTCCTGCCGGTCGAGGACCTCATCTCGGTGCACCTCGGCCAGCTGTTCTCCGGCATGCAGGTGGTCGAGTGCCACCTGTTCCGGGTGACCCGCAACGCCGAGGTGGAGGTGGACGAGGACCGAGACGAGGACCTGCTCCAGGCGCTGGAACGGGAGCTGGCCCGGCGCCGGTTCGGCCCGCCGGTACGCCTGGAGGTCGCCGCGTCCATCTCCGACCACATGCTGGAGCTGCTGGTCCGTGAGCTGGACATGGACGGCCACGACGTGCTGCGGGTCCGTGGCCTGCTCGACCTGTCCGCGCTGTGGCAGGTGTACGGCGAGGCGGACCGGCCCGACCTGAAGGACCCGTCGTTCGTGCCGGCCACCCATCCGCGGCTGGCCGAGGGTGAGGTGCCGCGCAGCGTCTTCGCCACGCTGCGCGACGGCGACGTGCTGGTGCACCACCCGTACCACTCGTTCGCGACGAGCGTGCAGCGCTTCGTCGAACAGGCGGCGGCCGACCCGAACGTGCTCGCCATCAAGCAGACGCTCTACCGCACCAGCGGCGACTCCCCGATCGTGGACGCGCTCGTCGATGCGGCCGCCGCCGGCAAGCAGGTGGTGGTGCTGGTGGAGCTGAAGGCGCGCTTCGACGAGGTGGCGAACATCGGCTGGGCCCGCACGCTGGAACGGGCCGGCTGCCACGTGGTGTACGGCCTGGTGGGGCTCAAGACGCACTGCAAGACCGCGCTGGTGGTACGCCAGGAGGGCAACCAGATCCGCCGCTACTGCCACATCGGCACCGGCAACTACCACCCGAAGACAGCCCGGCTCTACGAGGACTTCGGCATGCTCACCGCCGACCCGGAGATCGGCGCCGACCTGACCGACCTGTTCAACGTGCTCACCGGCTACAGCCGGCAGACCGCGTTCCGGCGGCTGCTGGTGGCGCCGCAGGGCATCCGCAGCGGCCTGATCGAACGCATCGACAGGGAGATCGAACACGTCCGGCTGGGCATGCCGGGGCTCGTGCAGTTCAAGGTGAACTCCCTGGTGGACGAGGAGATCACCGACGCGCTCTACCGGGCGTCGCGGGCCGGCGTGCACGTGGACCTGCTGATCCGCGGCATGTGCACGCTGCGGCCGGGCGTGCCGGGGCTGTCGGAGAACATCCGGGTCCGCTCGATCCTCGGCCGGTTCCTGGAACACTCCCGGATCTTCCGGTTCGGCAACAACGGCGACGCCGAGTTCTGGATGGGCTCGGCCGACCTGATGCACCGCAACCTGGACCGCCGGGTCGAGGCGCTGGTGCAGGTGAGCGACCCGGTGGCACGGGCCGAACTGGACCACGTCCTCACCGCCGCGTTCGACCCGGACGTGGACGCGTTCGAGCTGGCCGCCGACGGCACCTGGCACCGGCGTACCGGGGACGGCGACGTGCCGCTGACCCACCTCCAGGATCTGTTGCTGCGCCGGGTCGGCGGCCGGGCGGACTGACCGGGCCGTGGCGCGTGCCGGGCGGGCATACGGTGAGCGGGTGAGCGACGACGAACCGGTACGGATCCGGGCCGCCGGTGGCGTGGTGTGGCGCCCGGGTCCGGCCGGCGTCGAGGTCTGCCTGGTGCACCGCCCCCGGTACGGCGACTGGTCGCTGCCGAAGGGCAAGCTCGACCGTGGCGAGCACCCGCTCGTGGCCGCCGTTCGCGAGGTGGCCGAGGAATCGGACGTCCGCGCCGTGCCGCAGGTCCGCCTGCCCACCGTCCGCTACCGCAGCGAGGGTCTCGCCAAGGCGGTCGACTACTGGTCCATGCGGGCGGCCGGCACCGGCGGTTTCCAGCCCGGCACCGAGGTCGACGACGTGGCCTGGTTCCCGGTCGACGACGCGGTACGCCGGGTCAGCTACCCGCACGACGCCGAGGTGATCGCCGCGTTCGCGGCGCTGCCGCCGGTCACCGCGACGGTGCTGCTGCTCCGGCACGCGCACGCCGGCAAGCGCGGCACCTGGACCGGCCCGGACCACGGCCGCCCGCTCGACGACGAGGGATGGGCGCAGGCGCGGGCGCTGGTCCCGCTCGTCGCGCTGGTCCGTCCGGCCCGCCTGTTCTCCGCCTCGGCCCGGCGTTGCGTGCAGACGCTGGACCCGGCGGCGGCCCGGCTGGACCTGCCGATCGAGGTCTGCGGCGACTTCGACGAGCCGGCGCCGGGCCAGCAGGTCGAGGAGTGCGCACTCGCCGCCGCGGCCCGGCTCGTCGCGCTGGCGCAGGCCGCCGGGACGGTGGCGGTGTGCAGCCAGGGCAAGGTGATCCCGGGCGCGCTGGAACGGCTCACCGGCCGCGTGGACGAGGACTTCACCACCGACAAGGGCGGCGGCTGGCTGCTGCCGTTCGCCGGTGACCGGTTGGTCCTCCCCGACCGCCTGTGAGGCGGTTCAGGGCAGCGTGACGGTGAGCGTCACCGGGAGGTGGTCGCTGGCCTCGGTGCGCGGCGCGCGTACCTCGGTGGCGGTCAGCCCCGGCGAGGTGAGGACGTGGTCGATCTGGGTGCGCGGATCGTCGGCCGGGCTGGTCCGCAGCGGCCGGGCCGCGGCCAGCGCGTCCACCAGCCCCGCGCGGGTGAACGCGGCGAACGCCGGGTCGTCCGGCTCGGTGTTCAGGTCACCGCCGAGCACCAGTGGACGGCCGTTCGCGTACCGGCCGGCGAATTCGGCCACCTCACCCGCCTGCTCGACCGGATCCCGGCCGGGCGGCGGTTGCAGGTGCGTGGCGACCACCGCCAGTTCCCGCCCGCCGAGGTCGAGCGTGACGCCGAGGGCCTGCGCCCCGGTCGGCGCGCCGTGCGCGGTCAGCCGCCGCGTCTGCCCGGACCGCATCGGGAAACGGCTGAGCACCGCGTCGCCCCAGACCGGGTCGGCGGCGGGCCCGAAGACGTACGGCATCCCCAGCCGCCCGGCCAGCAACGCCAGCGTGTCGTGGCCACCGTTGAGCCACCAGCCCCGGTCGACCTCGCTGAGCAGCACCACGTCCGCGCCGCGCAGCTCCCGCGCCACCGCGTCCAGGTCCAGCCGCCCGTCCAGGCCGAACCCCATCCGGATGTTGTACGCGGCCACCCGTACCGCCGCCGGCGCGGTCGTGGCCCGGGCCGGCGCGGGCGGTACGTGCAGCGCGGCGGCGAGCCCGGCCAGCGCGGTGAGCCCCGCCAGGGCCGCGACCCGGACCGTGGTGGGCAGCATCGGGCCGGGTGGGGCCGCGCCGGGCTGGACGGGCGCGGTAGCCGCCACCAGAGCCACCAGGACGGCCGTGGCGACCGGCGCCCAGCCGTTGGGGTACCCCAGGTCGTAGGCGGCGTAGTAGGCCACCGTGGCCACCGCGAACACAAGCATCCCGAGCGCCGCCGCCCGCCCGCGCCGCGCCTCCACCCGCCCGTCGTCCGCGCCTCGTTCGTCAGTGGCGGCGGCCCGGCCGTCGTCGGCGGCCGTGTCGGTGCGGGCCAGGCAGCCGCCGAGACCGGCGGCGGTGAGCAGGTACCCCGGGACGAGCAGCCCGGTCACGAACAGCACCGACCCGGCGAGCAGCGCCAGCGGCCACAGCACCCGCGCCACGCGCGCCGGTGCCCGGAACAACGCCGCCGCGAGGAACAGCAGCACCGCGAGCGCACCCGGCAGGGCACCGTTTCCGGGGCGGACGAGACCGGGGAAATCAGGCGACCCAGTGCCGGCGGCGGCGCTCCAGAGCGCCGGGGCGAGCGCCACCTGACCGGCCAGCAACAGCGCCGGACCGCACAGCAACCAGGCCCGGCGGCCCGGGCTGGGCACGCGCCGCCCGGCGTCGCCGTCCGTCACATCCGTCGCCGGGGCGGCCGTCCGCGCCGCGTCGCCGCGTACCGGAGCGGCGGCCCGGTCCCGCCGCACCGCCACCGAGGCGGCCAGGAACGCCAGCACCAGCAGGGCGCTCAGGCTCCAGGCGAGCACACCGCCGCGCCACACCAGGTCCTCGGTGCCGAGCAGGGCGTGCCCGACCGCGTTCCCGGCCAGCCCGAGCGCCAGCCCGGCGACCGGCCTCGGCACCGACGCGGCGATCGCGGCGAGCCAGATCAGGCCGGCGAGCAGTCCGGCGCAGGCCAGCCAGAGCTGGGCCGGGCCGCCGGGTTGCGCGGTCAGCGCCAGCCGGGCGACCGCCAGCACACCCCCCGCGGCGAGTCCGACCGGGGCGGCGCCGATGCGGCGTACGAGTGTGGGCGCGGCGAGCGCCAGCACGAACCAGCCGAGCGCGAACGCGCCGAGCAGCTCGGCGGGCGTCTCGGCGGCCCGGCCGAACAGGGTGATGACCGACGGGAGCCAGACCCGGAGCACGTCCAGCAGGACCGCGACACCGAGCGCGAGCGTGAGGGTGGAGAGGTGACGGTGCCGCACGGGGCGCCTCTTCTCGTGACCGACGGGGGTTTTCGGCACGGCGATTCTGCGGGGCGCGACGGCGGGCGGTCAACGACGTACCCATGCGAAAGGGCGCCCACCGCGAACGGTGGGCGCCCTTTCGTGGACCGTCCGGTCAGCGCCGGGTGGCGGCCTTCTTGGCCGGTGCCTTCTTCGCGGGCGCCTTCTTGGCCGCCGTTGTCTTCTTCGCCGTGGCGGACTTCGCCGCGGTCGTCTTCTTGGCGGTGGTGGTCTTCTTCGCCGCGGTGGACTTCGCCGCGGTCGTCTTCTTCGCCGCCGTGGTCTTGGTCGCGGCGGCCTTCTTCGCCGGCGCGGCCTTCTTTGTAGCGGTGGTCTTGGTGGCCTTGGTGGCCTTCGCCGCCGTGGTCTTCTTGGCGGCAGCGGTGGTCCGGCCGCCGGTGGCCTTGGCGGCACCGGTGGTCTTCTTCGCGGCGGCGGTGTCCTTGGGCACCTTGCCGCTGGCCACCATCTCCTTGAAGCCCGCGCCCGCCCGGAACGTCGGGACGGAGGTCTTCTTGACCTTCACCGCCTCGCCGGTCCGCGGATTGCGCGCTGTTCGGGCTCCCCGGACGCGCTTCTCGAACGCTCCGAAACCGGTGATCGCCACCTTCTCGCCCTTGGTGACCGCCGCCTGGACCTCAGCGAGAACCGCGTCGAGCGCGGCCGTCGCCGTCTTCCGGTCCCCCAGGCGAACGGCGAGCGCCTCGATGAGCTCGGCCTTGTTCACGACTTCCTCCCGATTGTGCAACTGACTCGACGCGAGCCATTCTGCGCGCACGGTATGCCCTGTGCTGCCTGGACACAAACATTCGGTGGAAAAAAGCCCTTGTGTCGTAACGGATTCGCCCCCACCGGATGCACCGGTGGGGGCGAATAGCGCTTGAGGTCAGGCGATCGAGGGCAGGAACGCCGGCCGGGCCGCCTCGTACGCGCTGATCTCGGACTCGTGCCGGAGGGTGAGTCCAATGTCGTCCAAGCCCTCCATCAGCCGCCAACGGCTGTGGTCGTCCAGCGGGAACGCCCAGGTGGCGTCACCGGCGTGGACCTGGCGGGCGGCGAGGTCGACAGTGATCGGCGTGGTCGGCTCGGATTCCACGAGATCCCACAGTTCTTCCACGGCTTTCAATTCCAGCTCGACCGGAAGGAGGCCTTCCTTGAGCGCGTTGCCGCGGAAGATGTCGCCGAAGCGAGGCGAGATGACGGCCCGGAAGCCCCAGTCCCGCAGCGCCCAGACGGCGTGCTCCCGCGAGGATCCGGTGCCGAACTCGGGGCCGGCGATCAGAATCGACGCACCTGAATGGACGGGATCGTTGAGGACGAATGACGGGTCCTCCCGCCACGCGTTGAACAGACCGTCGGCGAATCCGGTCCGAGTCACCCGCTTGAGGTACACGGCGGGGATGATCTGGTCGGTGTCCACGTTGGATCGGCGCAGCGGCACGGCCGTGCCGGTGTGGGTGGTGAACTTGTCCATCAGTCGGCTGCCCTTCTTACAGATCGGCGGGGGCGGCCAGCCGGCCGACCACGGCGGTGGCGGCGGCGACCGGCGGGGACACCAGGTGGGTACGCCCGCCCCGGCCCTGGCGGCCCTCGAAGTTGCGGTTGGAGGTCGAGGCGGAGCGCTCACCCGGCTTCAGCGTGTCCGGGTTCATGCCCAGGCACATGGAGCAGCCGGCGAAGCGCCACTCGGCGCCCGCGTCGGTGAAGACCTTGTCCAGCCCCTCGATCTCGGCCGCCTCGCGGACCGCGGCGGAGCCGGGGACCACGAGCATGCGTACGCCGTCGGCGACCCGGCGCCCGCGCAGCACCTCGGCGGCGGCCCGCAGGTCCTCCAGGCGGCCGTTGGTGCAGGAGCCGACGAACACCACGTCCACGGCGAGGTCGCGCATCGGGGTGCCCGGGGTGAGGTCCATGTACTCCAGCGCGCGGCGGGCGGCGACCCGCTCCGGCTCGGTGACGAAGTCCTCCGGGTCCGGCACGGTGGCGCCCAGCGGCACGCCCTGCCCGGGATTGGTGCCCCAGGTGACGAACGGCGTGATCCGGCTCGCGTCGAGGGTGACCTCGGTGTCGAAGGTCGCGCCCTCGTCGGTGGGCAGCGTCCGCCAGTACTCCAGCGCCGCGTCCCAGTCGTCGCCCTGGGGGGCGTTGGGCCGCCCCTTCAGGTACGCGAACGTGGTCTCGTCCGGCGCGATCATGCCGGCCTTGGCGCCCCACTCGATCGACATGTTCGCGATCGTCATCCGCCCCTCCATCGAGAGGTCGCGGATCGCCTCGCCCCGGTACTCGACGATGTGCCCGCGCCCGCCGCCGGTGCCGACCTGCGCGATCAGCGCGAGCACCAGGTCCTTGGCGGTGACGCCGGGCGCCAGCTCGCCGACCACGTTCACGGACATGGTCTTCGGGCGGGCCTGCGGCAGCGTCTGCGTGGCCAGCACGTGTTCGACCTCACTGGTGCCGATGCCGAACGCCAGCGCGCCGAACGCGCCGTGGGTGGCGGTGTGCGAGTCACCGCACACGATCGTCATGCCGGGCTGGGTGAGGCCGAGCTGCGGGCCGATGACGTGCACGATGCCCTGGTTCTCGTCGCCCAGCGGGTGCAGGCGGACGCCGAACTCGGCGCAGTTGCGGCGCAGCGTCTCGATCTGGGTGCGGGAGGTGGGGTCCGCGATCGTGAGCAGGTCGCCGCGCCGGAGGCGGAACGCCGGGTCGTCGTACCCGGTCGGGGTGTTGTGGTCCTCGGTCGCGATCGTCAGGTCGGTACGGCGGACCCCGCGCCCGGCCAGACGCAGCCCGTCGAACGCCTGCGGGCTGGTCACCTCGTGCAGCAGGTGCAGGTCGATGAAGAGCAGGTCCGGCTCGCCGGCGGCGGAGCGGACCACGTGTGCGTCCCAGACCTTCTCGGCCAGGGTCCTCGGTTGAGTGACTCCCACCATCTGGACATCCTAAATTCTGGGAGGTAAATTTCGGCTTGTGGGACACAGTATGAGCGGTGTCGGCGTTCTCGACAAGGCGGTGGTCATCCTGGCCGCCTGTGTCGACGGCGCCAGCCTGGCCGAACTCGTTGAACGCACCAAGCTGCCCCGGGCCACCGCGCACCGGCTGGCACAGGCGCTGGAGATCCACCGGATGCTCGTCCGGGACACCCAGGGGCGCTGGCGCCCGGGTCCACGCCTGGGCGAGTTGGCGAACGCGGCCCCGGACGTGCTCCTGACCGCCGCCGAGCCGCTGCTCGCCGCGCTACGGGACGCCACCGGCGAAAGCGCCCAGCTCTACCTGCGCCGCGCCGACGAGCGGATCTGCGTGGCCGCCGCCGAGCGCGCCAGCGGCCTGCGGGACACCGTCCCGGTCGGCTCGGTGCTGCCGATGACCGCCGGCTCGGCGGCGCAGATCCTGCTCGCCTGGGAGCCCCCGGAGGCGGTCATGCCGCTGCTCCCCCGCTCCAAGTTCACCGGCCGCACGCTGGCCGAGGTGCGGCGGCGCGGATGGGCGCAGAGCGTCGCCGAGCGGGAGGCGGGTGTGGCGAGCGTCTCGGCACCGATCCGGGACCGCACCGGCCGGGTGATCGCCGCGATCAGCATCTCCGGCCCGATCGAGCGCCTCGGCCGCCGCCCCGGCGAACGCCACGCCATGGCCGTGGTCCGAGCCGGCCAGCGCCTCTCCGGCCTCTGACCCCGCCCCTCTTACCGCGTTGATCATGAAGTTGGCGGCATTTTTGATCTCCCCGGCTGCCGCCAACTTCATGATCAACGGGGCGGGGCGGGGACGCGGAACGGCCCGCCTCGCTTGGCGAGACGGGCCGTTCGTGGGTGTAGCCCCGACCGGATTCGAACCGGCGCTACCGCCTTGAGAGGGCGGCGTCCTGGGCCGCTAGACGACGGGGCCAGGCACTTTTCGTGCTTCACCACCCTGCCGGGCGGTGTGGCAGTAGTCTAGCGGCATCCCGCGCGGCACCACGGAGGGGGGTCACCCCCTGCACACGTGCGCCGGACAGCAGAAAGCCCGCCCCGGAGAACGGGACGGGCTGTCGGTGCTGTAGCCCCGACCGGATTCGAACCGGCGCTACCGCCTTGAGAGGGCGGCGTCCTGGGCCGCTAGACGACGGGGCCAGAACCTTCATTGCACTCCGCCAGCGTGAACTGCCGGAATCCAGCGTCCGAGGGCTCTCACGAACCCTCGGTTGCGCTGGGGTACCAGGACTCGAACCTAGACTAACTGAACCAGAATCAGTCGGGCTGCCAATTACCCCATACCCCATTGGCCCCTTGCGGCGCCGGGAATGAACTTTACCCTCCCGGTGCCGACAGGCCAAATCCAACCCCTCGAAACCCACCTGACCAGCGGAAACGAGGCATCGGAGCGGATCAGGCGACAGGGACCACCGGGTTGCTCAGCTCCCCGATCCCCTGGATCCGCACGGTGACCGTATCCCCCTCGGTGAGCGGACTAACCCCCGCCGGCGTGCCGGTGAGGACCACGTCGCCGGGCAGCAGCGTCATCACGTGCGAGATGTACGACACCAGGCCCGGTACGTCGAACACCATGTCCTTGGTCCGGCCGAGCTGGCGTACCTCCATCTCCTCCGGGTTGCGGCCCACCTCACACCGGATCTCCAGGTCGCTGACGTCGAGCCCGGTGGTGATCCACGGCCCGATCGGGCAGAACGAGTCGAAGCCCTTGGCGCGGGTCCACTGCCCGTCGGAGCGCTGGAGGTCCCGCGCGGTGACGTCGTTGGCGCAGGTGTAACCGAAGATGGCCCGTTCGGCGGCGGCCCGGTCGGCGCGGCGGGCACCGGGGGCGCCGATCACCACGGCGAGTTCCGCCTCGTGCTCGACCTGCTTGGAGAAGATCGGCAGCCGGATGGCGTCGCGCGGGCCGATCACGGAGGTGGACGGCTTGAGGAAGAGCAGCGGCTCCTTCGGCACCTCGCTGCCGTGCTCGGAGGCGTGTTCGGCGTAGTTACGGCCGACACACACCACCTTGCTGGGCAGGATCGGCGACAGCAGCCGGACGTCGGAGAGCGCCCAGCGGGCGCCGGAGAACTGGATCTGCCCGAACGGGTGGCCTTCGATCTCGGCGATGGTCAGGCCCTGCGGCCCGGCCTCCGGCTCGCCCTCGACGACCCCGAACGACATTCCCTTGGCATGAGCGAAACGAGCGATACGCACCCGGCCAATCTATCCCCGCCCGCGGGCCGCCCGGCGGACACCGGCAGGCGGCACGCCCCGGCCGCCGCGCGCCACACCCTCACCGGCGCCGGCGGCACCGGATCGGCAAGGGCCGGACAGGGTACGCGCGATCGCGCCGGACGGGGCAGGAATGGCGGCTTCGTACCCGCCCGGCGGTCCCCGGCCCATAGCTTCGGGTCCGGAGGTTCGTTGGTATGCCTGCATCGAGACGACACCAGAGGGCCCTGGCAGTGTTCGTGAACTGCCTCGGCGTCATCGCCGCCGTACCGGCGCTGTCCCCGGCGACGCCCGGCGCGGCCGCCGCCCCCGCCCGTCCGGCCCCGGCACCGGCTGTCATCCCCGGCGCCGCGGCCACCCCGATCCCGACCGGCGTGCCGGCGGTGCCCCCGGCGGTGCCGACCACCGGCCCGGCACCGGTCCGGCCGTCGATGCCCCCGGTCAGCGTGGCGGTGGGCGCGTCGGGCACCCCGGCGCCGGGCTACCGGATCGAGGTCCGCAACGCCGGCACCTCGCCCGTCGACACGATGGTCCGGCAGGAGCTGCCGAACGGGTCGCGGGCCACCACGGTGACCGGCGGCGGCCGGGCCAGCCGGCCCGCCGGGATGAGCGCCGGTGAGGTGACCTGGCGGCTGCGGCTGCCGGCGAAGAGCACCACCACGCTGCACACCGCGCTGTCGGTCCCCGGTCCGGGCCGCTCGGTAACGGCCCCCACCTGCGTCTACGGCTCGGACGGCACGCGCCCGTTCGACTGCGCCACGGCGACCTGGGTGGGCGCCGCGACGGCCCCGGCGGCGCAGGTCACCGCCGCCCCGGCCTGGCGGCGGCCGCCGGTGCTGCTCGCCGCGTTCACCGCGCTGCTGGTGGTCACCGCCGGCGTGCTGTGGTGGGCGGTGTGGCGCCGCCGCCGGCGCACGGCGGCGGGACGCGCCGCGACTCCCTCCGGTACGCCCGGAGGCGGCGCCATGCACACCGGCGCCCCGGGAAGCGGCGTGCCCGGCCCGGGCGTGCCGGGCGGAGCCGAGCCCGGCCGGGCCGGCCCTGGCCAGGGCGGAGCGGGCCACGGCGTGCCGGGCCACAGCGGGCCGGCCGAGCGCGGAACCGTCTATCCGCGTACGGCGGTGCCGTCGCCCGCGAGCCGTCGTCGCCGGCCGCCGGTGTGGCTCGTGGTCGGCGTGGCGGCGGCTGTGCTGGCCGGTGTGGTCGGCGCGGCGGCCTGGTCGGCCACGCAGCGGGTGGCCGCGATGGACACCACCAAGCAGCCGACGAGCGGCGCGTGGGTGGGCAGCAGCGTCACCGGCGCGCTGGGCCAGCCGCTGCGCGAGACCGCGTTCGAGTTCACCGTCTACCGGCTGAGCTGCGGCGCCGACGTCCTGCCGCCGGCGCCGGGTGGTGGCCGGCCGTGCCTGGCCACGGTCGGGGTGCGCAATCTCACCAACGAGGACCAGACCTGGCACGGGCAGTTGCAGCGGGCGTACCTGCCCAGCGGCAACTGGGTCGCCGCCGACGAGGACGCCACCCGGGTGGCGAACCTGGGCCGGGACGTCTTCTCCCAGCCGGTGGCCGCCGGGCGGCGGGTGCTGCTGCCGCTGGTGTTCACCATGCGCGGCGATGAGCCGCCGAAACGGCTGGAGCTGCGTAGCGGCGTCTTCTCGGCGGGCGTGCGGGTGGACGTGGCGTGATCCGGGCACGGGCGGCGGTCGTACCCTGGGGTGTGTGACCGCCGCCCTCGCCCCCGCGCTCGACCTGGCCGACTGGCAGGCGCGCCGGCACGCCCACGAGGCGCGGGTGGACGCCTGGCTGACGCCGCACCTGGAGCGCCGCCGCACCGGGGTGAAGCACCCGGTGGAGGACTTCCTGTTCACCTACTACTCCCACCGCCCGGCGCAGTTGCGCCGCTGGCACCCGGGCGCGGGCGTGGTGCTGCGCGACGCCGACCCGGCCGGTTTCGGCCCGGACTACACCGCGGGCGCCGCCGGGCTCACCCTCGACACCGATCGGGTACGCGCGCGGCGCGCCGAGTCGATCGCCTGGATCCGTTCGCTGCTCGCGGCGACCGCCGGACGCCCGGCGCAGTTCGGCTGTTTCGGTATGCACGAGTGGGCGATGGTCTACCGGCAGACCCAGGAGCAGGTACGCCACAACGCCTGGCCGCTGCGGCTGAGCCCGGCGGAGACGGCGGCTGTGGTCTCCGAGCGCGGCGTGCGGTGCAGCCACTTCGACGCGTTCCGGTTCTTCACCGCGCCGGCCCGGCCGCTGAACGTGCTCCAGCCGACCCGGGAGGGCCAGCACGCGCTGGAGCAGCCGGGCTGCCTGCACGCCAACATGGATCTCTACAAGTGGGCGTACAAGCTGTCGCCGCTGGTGCCGTCGGAACTGGTGGCGGACTGTTTCGCGCTGGCCCGGGAGATCCGGGCGCTGGACATGCGGGCCAGCCCGTACGACCTGGCCGACCTGGGTTACCCGCCGGTGCGGGTGGAGACGCCGGAGGGCCGGGCCGAGTACGCCACGGCCCAGCGCGGGTTCGCCGAGCGGGCCGCCGGGTTGCGCGCCCGGCTGCTGGCCGCGCTGGACCGGGCCGTGCCGGCCGACCGCCGCTGAGCGCGGGGCCGGCCGGCGCGGGATCAGTTCGCGGCGCAGCTCACTGCCGGTGCCGGGCTCGGGACGGCACCGTCGGCGAGGAACCCGAACGTGGTCTGGGCGGCCGGGGCCAGGGCGCCGTTCCAGCTCGCGTTCCGGGCGGTCACAGTGGTTCCGCTCTGTGTCACGTCGGCGCTCCACGCCTGGCTGATCCGCTGGCCCGCGGTGAGCGGGAAGCGCACGGTCCAGCCGGCGATCGGCGCGGCGCCGTCGTTGCGGACTGTCACCTCCCCCTGGAAGCCGCCCGGCCACTGACCGGCGACCCGCCAGGTGGCGGTGCAGCCGCCGGGCGCGGACGTCGGGCCGGTGGTGGGTGACGGGCTGGTCGTGGGTGAAGGGCTGGTCGTCGGTGAGGGGCTGACGGTGGGCGACGAGGTGGGGCTGACGGTCGGGGACGTGGTCGGACCGGGCGTGGTGCGGCCCAACGCGGCGACCAGCGCCGGGTACCACCTGTCGGACATCTTCTGGTCGCCGGCGGCGTTCGGGTGCACGCCGTCGTACGTGTCGGTGGCGGTGCTGAACCCGGTCCACTGGTCGACCACCACGATCGGGGAGGCGGCTGTGGTCTTCCCGGCCGCCCAGCCGTCGATCAGCGCGTTGAGCGCCACGGTCCGCTGGCCGCACTCGGGGCAGCTCGCCGGGTTCATCGGGATGATCTTCGCGACCAGCACCGTGGTGGCCGGGTTGGCGGCCCGCATCTGGTCCACCAGCTTCGAGTACGCGGCCAGGATCGTGGCGGGCGCGATGTTGCTCCACACGTCGTTGGTGCCGAAGTGCATGAGCACGACGTCCGGGCGGGTGGCGGCAAGCCAGCCGGGCAGCAGGTTCTGGTTCGCCACGTTCGTCGCGAGGTAGCCGCCGTGGCCCTCGTTGTCGCCGTCGTACGGCACGCCGCAGCCCTGCGGCCCGAGCGTGCCGACGAAGTCGACGTCGGCGTGGCCGGTGGACTGGAGGCGGTTCCAGAGCATCGCCCGCCAGCAGCCGGGCGACCCGGTGATGGAGTCGCCCAGCGGCATGACGCGGACCGGGGTGGCCGCCGCGGCGGCCGGGGGCGTGGTGGCGGTGAGGGCGAGGCCGAGAGCGAGGACCGGCAGCAGCGCGGCGAGCGCGGTCAGCGCGGCGCGCAGGGGGTTTCGGGACATGCGGAAGGGACTCCTGTCACTGTGACGTGGTGGTCGGTGACGGCCCTGAAGCTCCCGTACGCATTGAAGCGCTTCGACGCCTTCGGCTCAACCCTCCGGGTGCCCCCGGTGCCGGTTCCACTCCGGGGCGAGGATCGACATGACTGTGGCGTCCACCCAGTCGTCGCCGTCGCGCAGCACCTGCCGCAGTATCCCCTCGGCGACGAAGCCCACCTTCTCGTAGGCGCGCCGGGCACGGGGGTTGAACGCGAACACCTCCAGGCCGATGCGGTGCAGGCCGAGCTGCTCGAAGCCGTACCCGACGATGAGCCGGACCGCCTCGGTGCCGAGGCCGCGGTCGCGGCCGCCGGGGCCGATCAGCGTGCGGAAGTTGCAGCTGGCGTTGGTCCGGTCCCACTCGTTGAGGACCACCTCGCCGACGCAGGCGCCGCTGGCCCGGTCCACCACGGCGAGGTCGAGCCGGTCGTCCTGGCTGTTGCGGGTGCCGTACCAGGCGCGCAGCCGGGACGGCTCGAACGTCTCGCCGGCCGGGCTGCCGGTCAGCCGGGCCACCTCCGGGTCGGCCAGGATCTCGGCGAGCGCCGGCAGGTCGTCGTCGTGGAACGGGCGCAGCACGACGAGCTCGCCGGTGAGCGTGGGCTTGACGGAGAAGTCGATCACGTGGCGGAATTCTCCGCGCGGCGCGCGTGGCGGCTCAACGGATTTTCGGTCAGTCGCCGTCCACCCGGCGGTCGCGTTTGCGCTGGGACTGGCGCTTCTTCTCGGCCAGACGGCGCTCCTTCGCGCCACGGGAGGGGCGGGTCGGGCGGCGCGCCTTCGGCGGCGGGGCGACGGCCTCGCGCAGCAGCGTGGCCATCCGTTCGCGGGCCGCCTCCCGGTTGGCCAGCTGGGCGCGGTGCTCGCTGGCGGTGACGGTGAGCACGCCGCCGACCAGACGGCCCTCAAGCCGGGCGAGCGCGCGTTCCCGCAGCGCCTCCGGCACGCTCGGCGAGCCGCCCAGGTCGAAGCTCAGCTCCACCCGGGAGTCGGTGGTGTTCACACCCTGCCCGCCCGGGCCGGACGAGCGGGAGAACCGTTCGCGCAGCTCGGCGGCGGGCACCGTGAGCCGATCGGTGACCCGCAGTCCGTCGTCCACTCCCCGAGGCTAGCGCCCGGCGCGGTGACTCGGGGTGGGGGTGGCGCTCGGCGTGGGACCGGCCCGTTCCTCGCCGCCGCCGGACGCCGCGTACGCGGCCGCACCGACGAGCAGCAGGGCGATCACCGCGAGCTTGACGACCACGCCCCGGATCGCGAGCCAGGCGTTGCGCCGGGCGCCGGGGACGCTGGTCCGGATGGTCTGGTAATCCGTCCAGCCGCGTTTCGCGCGCGCGTAGGACGCGCCGACACCGGCGCCGATGATCAGGCCCACCACGAGGAGGGCCGCAATGACAGCTTGCTCCACCTCCGCCAGTATCCATACTCAGCGTAATATTTCTATGCCCCAATGATCCCACGCCGGATATCCGACAGTTCGCACCGATCTTGCGGCGCTTGTGCAGGTCAGCGCCGCGCGGGACGCCGGAGCACCCCGCGCGGGGAGACCGCGCCGGTGGCTCAGCCGCCCCGGCCGATGATGGTGTCGGCGGTCTGCTGGACCTGGTCGATCGGGATGGCGAAGCCGATACCGATGGAGCCGTTGCCGTCGATGGTGGCGATCGCGGTGTTCACGCCGACCACCTCACCGCGCGCGTTCACCAGCGGACCACCGGAGTTACCCGGGTTGATCGAGGCGTCGGTCTGCACCGCGGTGTGCCGGCCGTTGCCGATCCGTACCTGCCGGTTCAGCGCGCTGACGATGCCGGCGGTGACCGTCCCGGCGAGCCCGAGCGGCGACCCGACCGCGAGCACCGGCTCCCCCACCCGCGTCGAGTTCGCCTTTGCCAGCGGCAACGGCGGCAACCCGGCCGACGCTGGCACCTTCAGCACTGCGAGGTCGCTCGCCGGTTCCCGGCCCACCACCTCGGCCGGGAAGCGCCGCCCGTCCGAGGTCTCCACAGTCACCGCGCCGGCGCCGCCCCGGGCCAGGATGTGGTCGTTTGTGACGATGTGCTGCTCGTTGTCGATGGCGAACCCGGAGCCGGACGCGGACGCGCCGGAGCGGCCCCCGACCATCACCGACACCACCCCCGGCACCGTCTTGCCGGCGGCGGTGACCAGCTCGGCCGGCACCGGCGCGGCGGACGCGGCCGTCGGTCCGGGCGCGCCCCGGTCGGCCGCCCAGGTGCCGGCCGCCGCGCCGGAGACGGTGGAGAGCGCCACCACCGCCGCCACGCTCAGCAGCCGGTGCCGCATGCTCCGCCGCCCGGCCTCCGGCCCGCCCCCGGGTACGTCCCGGTGGCCGCGCCCGTCCGGGTCCAGCTCCGGCGAGACGAACCACGGTCCGCGTGGCTCGCCGAGTCCGGTCTGCACTGCCATGCCTGGCTCCTCACGTGTCGTGCGGTAGTGGTGTGCGGGTCAGGGCAGCCGGGAGAACCACCGCAGCGAGCCGGCCGCGGCGCCCATCGCCAGGACCAGTCCGAGGCCGATGAAGCGGGCCGAGACGTCCTGCCGCTCGGTGCGGTAGCCGACCGAGGTGCCGATGTCCTCGTAGACGTCCTTCAGCTCGGCGGTGGTGGACGCCTCGTGGAAGCCGCCGCCGGTCTGCTCGGCGACCGCCCGCAGTGTCTGGCCGTCCACCGGCACCTGGATCGCGCGACCGCCCCGGTCGACCGAGCCGCCGGGCGTGCCGAAGGAGATGGTGTGCACCGGCACCTTCGCGGCGACCGCCTGGTCGGCGGCCTCCATCGGGTCCATGCCGGAGGTGTTCGCGCCGTCGGAGAGGATGATGATCCGGGCCGGCGGCGGGTCCTTGGCGGCGGTGGCGTCCAGGCTCTTCACCGCGCCGAGCGAAGTGCTGATCGCCTCGCCGATGGCGGTGCCCTGCACGCCGGTGATGCCCTCGGCCAGCCGCCCGATTCCGTCGTGCAGCGCCTCCCGGTCGGTGCTCGGCGGCACCAGCACGGCCGCGCTGCCGGCGAACGCGACGAGACCGACGTTGAACTCGTCGGGCAGCCCGTCGACGAACCGCCGGCCCGCCTCCTTGGCCGCGGTCAGCCGGTCCGGGTCCACGTCACCGGCGAGCATCGAGGTGGACACGTCCACCGCGACCATCACCGTGGCGCGCTCCCGGGGCACCCGCACCTCCGCCTCGGGCCGGGCGAACCCGACCACGAGCAGCGCCAGCATGGCGAGGAACAGACCCGCCGGGACGTGCCGCCGCCAGGCCGGGCGGCGCGGGGCGACCCGGTCGAGCAGGCGCAGGTTGGTGAATCGCACCGCGTACCGGCTCTGCCGCCGTTGCAGCACCAGGTAGCCGGCGACCAGCGCGACGACGGCGAGCAGCAGCCAGAGGCGGCCGGGTGACTGCCAGGTCATGCGACACCTCCGCGGGCCGCGGCCGGCACGGTGGCCAGCCGGCGCTGCTCGTGCACGTACCGGACGACGTCCGCGCACCAGTCCCGGTCGGTGCGCAGCGCCAGATGGGTCGCGCCGGCCCGGCGCAGCGTGCGGCGTACCTGGTCGCGCTGCTCGGCGGCGGCGCGCGCGTACCGCTCGCGCAGGCCCGGGTCGCCGGTCCACACCTCGCGGTGCCGGCCGCTCTCCGGGTCGACCAGCGTGATCAGGCCGACGTCCGGCAGTTCCAGCTCGCGCGGGTCGGTCACCTCGACCGCGAGCACCTGGTGCCGTACCGCGAGGCGGCGCAGCGCGGCGGCCCACGGCGGCGGCGCGGCGTCCGGGTCGTCGGGCAGCTCGTCGAGGAAGTCGGAGACGATCACCACGAGCCCGCGCCGGGTGGCGACGCGCTGAAGGCCGTCCAGCCCGTCGACCAGGCCGGGCGCCGCGTCGCTCCGGGCCACGCCGGCCGCGCCCGCGCCGTCGGAGTCCGGCAGGTCGCCGGTACGCGGGGCGCCGAGCAGCGCGCGCAGCAGCCCGAGCAGATGGGTACGCCCGCTGCGGGCCGGGAACCGGCGCAACCCGTCCGTGGTGAGCACCTGGGCGCCGAGCCGGTTGCCGACGCCGGCGGTGAGGAAGCCGATCGCCGCCACGGCGGCCACCGCCAGTTCCCGTTTGTCCAGTGTGGACGTGCCGTACTCCATGCTGGGGCTGGCGTCGACGAGCAGCCAGGTGGTCAGTTCCCGGTCCGCGTCGACCTCGCGGACGTGCGGGACGGTGGTCCGGGCGGTGACCGCCCAGTCCATCCGGCGTACCTCGTCCTCACCGGGCCGGTACTCGCGGCTGCCGGCCGCCTCGCTGCCCGGTCCGGGGAGCAGGCCGCGGTACCGGCCGTGCAGCAGGCCGTCGAGCCGCCGGGTCACCGTCAGCTCCAGCCGGCGCAGCCGCTGGTCCGGGGCGAGGTCGGCAAGTCCCGGTTCGGCTCCGCCGGTCATGCCGCCGCCAGGTCGTTCACCGTCTCGGTGGGCCCGTTCACCAGCCGGGGTGGCGGCACCGCCTCGATGACGCGGCGTACCACGTCCTCGCCGGAGATGCCGTCGGCGATCGCGTCGAAGGAGAGCACGAGCCGGTGCGCCAGCACGTCCACCGCGAGTCCCCGGATGTCCTCGGGGAGCACGTAGTCCCGGCCGTGGATGAGCGCCTGCGCGCGGGCGGCGGCCACCAGGCCGAGCGTGGCCCGGGGGCTGGCCCCGTACGCCAGCAGGGGCGCGACGTCGGGCAGGCCGAAGCGCTCCGGGTCGCGGGTGGCGAGGATGAGGCGGACCACGTACTCGGCCAGCGCGTGGTGGACGAAGACGTCCGTCGCGCGGCGCTGGAGTTCGCGCAGCCGGCCCGGGTCGAGCACGGTACGCGCGGTGGGCCGGTCGGTGCTCATCCGGTAGAGGATGGCCAGTTCGTCGGCGTCGCTCGGGTAGTCGACCACGACCTTCATCAGGAAGCGGTCGCGTTGCGCCTCGGGGAGCTGGTAGACGCCCTCGGACTCGATCGGGTTCTGGGTGGCCAGGACCAGGAACGGGTCCGGCACCGGCCAGCTCCGGCCGGCGATGGAGACCTGCCGCTCCGCCATCGCCTCGAGCAGCGCCGACTGCACCTTGGCCGGGGCCCGGTTGATCTCGTCGGCGAGCACCAGGTTCGCCATGATCGGCCCCAGCTCCACGTCGAACTGTTCGGTGGAGGCGCGGTAGATGCGGGTGCCGACGATGTCGGAGGGGACCAGGTCGGGGGTGAACTGGATCCGGGAGAACGTGCCGCCGACCACTGTGGCGAGTGTCTGGGCGGCCAGTGTCTTGGCCACCCCCGGTACGCCCTCCAGCAGGCAGTGCCCGTCGGCGACGAGGGCGGTGAGCAGGCGGTCGACGAGCCGATCCTGCCCGACGATCACGCGTTTGACCTCGACGAGGGTCTGTTCCAGCTCGACGCCGCTCGCGTCGGCGTCGACCGGGCTGAGCACGCTGGCCGGGGTGTCCGAGATGTCCGTCACGGTGCTTGCTTCCCGTGCCGGACCGGCGACAAACGTCGGATTATCGGCCCCTGGGCCGTGGTCGGAGGGCCGGACCGGCAGCATCTCCCCAGCCGGGCGCGAACGGCACGAAGCGGCGCGGCACCGGCCGGACCGGTACGGAACACGACACCGGCCCCCGCCGGAGCGGGGGCCGGTGCGGTGCCGGACGGGTCAGTTGGCGATGACCAGGTGGAACGGCCGGTCCGAGGCGCTGCCGGAGGAGCTGCGCGTCTGCACGAAGACGGCGTTCGGGGTCAGCGTGCGGGGCGCCACCGACACCTCACCGGCCGGCGGCACGTTCGCCGTGTCGTTCGTGCCGATCGTCGCCACGTACGCCTTGGCGGACACGTTGTAGTCCAGCAGCACCTGGTACTGCCCGGGGGACACCCCGACGCCCGGGGCGAACCGGAACGAGGACACCACGTTGCCGGAGTGCTGCAGCAGCGTGCCGTTTGCCGCCACGACGGCCCAGGCGACCTGGCCGGCCGCCGGTGGGGCCAGGGTGGCCCGCATGGCGGTGCGGGCGGCCTGCCGCTCGGCGGCGGTCACCGGCGGCTGCGCCGTGGAGTGCCGGGCACCCGGCTGCGGCTTCGCCTCCGACTGGGCGGCCGCGGCGATCCCGCCACCGGCCAGGCTGAGCGACAGCGCGGCGAGCGCCACCACCGTCGCCTTTCGCTTCAAGAATGTGGCCATGAGTTCTCCCTTGGTAGACCGTGGTGATACGGCGACTGCGCGCGTCAAATTGCGGATCATCGGGTATCCGCCGGGAGCGCACCGCTCGTGAGCTGGCCTTACTACAGAGAGTCGCGACGTCTCAACCAGGTGGAACCTAGCACCGGAAAATGCGGGCGGTCAATAGCACTATTGCGTGTCCGACCGATCCGCAAAGCTGCCCGGAAATTGCGAGCAACAATTCACGAAATTGTTTCGGAGGGCATCGCGCCGTCCCTGATCCGGGTAGCCTGAGCGCCATGATCACCCTGCCGCGACCGCCCCGCGCGGGCACCCGGAGCGGCCGCCTCGCCACCGTCGCGTGCTGGCTCGCCGTCGCGCCGGTCGCCGCGTGGGCACTGGTACGCCTGACCGGGCTGGAACGCGGCCCGCTGGTGCAGGCGGTCGCGTTCACGCCGTACGTCGCCGCCGTGGCCCCGGTCGTGGCGGTGGCCGCGCTCGCCCTGCGGCGCCGCGCCCCGGCGGTGGTCGCGGTCCTGGCCGCGCTGACGCTGATCGGCGCGGTGGCGCCGCGCGCGATCCCCGGCGACCGGCCCGCCGCCGACGGCCCGACGCTGCGGCTGCTCACCGCCAACCTGCGCCTCGGCTCGGCCGACCCGGCGGCGCTGGTGGACCTGGTCCGGAACCGCCGGGTCGACGTGCTCACGGTGCAGGAACTCACCCCGCCGCTGGCGGCCGAGCTGGACCGGCTCGGACTGGCCACGCTGCTGCCGCACCGGTCGCTGACGCCCGAGGTCGGCTCGACCGGCTCCGGCGTGTACGCCCGGCACCCGCTGCGCGACACCGGTCACCGGCGCAACAAGGGCTTCTTCTTCACCCAGGCGTACGCGACGGTGACCGTGCCCGGGGCGCCACCGGTGCGGGTGGAGTCGGCGCACCCGGCCGCGCCGTACGCCCCGCACGTGGTGCCGGACTGGTGGACCGACCAGCGCGCCCAGCCGCCTGCCACTCCGGACGGCGGGCTGAGCGTGCTGGCCGGGGACTTCAACGCCACGCTCGACCACGCGGCGCTGCGGGACCTGATCGCCACCGGCTACACCGACGCGGCGGACGCGGCCGGAGCCGGGTTCGACGGCACCTGGGGGCCCTACGACGGCGACCCGATCCCGCCGGTCACCATCGACCACGTCCTCGTCGACAGGCGCATCGCGGCCCACGCCGCCGGCACCTGGCCGGTGCCGGGCAGCGACCACCGCGCGCTGCTGGCCGAGCTGCGCCTGCCGGCCGGCTGAGTCAGGCCGGGCTCCCGCCCGCCACCCGGGCCCGGTCCAGGCCGTAGGTGAGCGCGTCGACCAGCGCGTGCCAGCTCGCCTCGACCACGTTCGGGTGCACGCCCACTGTGGTCCAGTCGCGCCCGGCGCCGGCGGTCTCCACCAGCACGCGCGTCACCGCGCCGGTGCCGTGGCTGCCCTCCAGGATGCGCACCTTGTAGTCGGCCAGCTCGAAGTCGCGCAGCTCCGGGTAGTGCCGGGCCAGGCCCACCCGCAGCGCCTCGTCCAGCGCGTTGACCGGGCCGTTGCCCTCCGCGGTGGCGATCACCCGCTCGCCGCGTACCCGGATCTTCACAGTCGCCTCGGAGACCACCGCACCGTCCTCGCGGTGCTCGACGATCACCCGGTACGACTCCAGCGCGAACGGCCGGGCCGGCGCGGCATCGGGCAGCTCGGAGCGGACCAGCAGCTCGAAGGAGGCGTCGGCGGCCTCGAAGGACCAGCCGTCGGCCTCCAGTTCCTTGACCCGCCCGGTGACCCGGGACAGGGCGTCCGGATGGCCGGCCAGGTCCAGACCGAGCTCGCGGCTCTTGAGCTCGATGCTGGCCCGGCCGGCCATCTCGGTCACCAGGATCCGCATGTCGTTGCCCACCACAGCGGGTTCCACGTGGTTGTAGAGCAACGGGTCGACCTTGATCGCGCTCGCGTGCAGCCCCGCCTTGTGAGCGAAGGCGGCGGCCCCGACGTAGGCCTGGTGGGTGTCGGGGGCGATGTTGGCGATCTCGGCGATGGCGTGCGAGACCCGCACCATCTGTTCCAGGCAGCCCTCCGGTAGGACGGGCATGCCCAGCTTGAGCTGGAGGTTGGCGACGATCGCGAAGATGTCGGCGTTGCCGGGGCGCTCGCCGTACCCGTTGGCGGTGCCCTGCACGTGCCGGACGCCCGCCTCGACGGCGGCGATCGTGTTTGCGACCGCGCACGCGGTGTCGTTCTGCGCGTGCATGCCGAGCCGTTCCGGCGCGATGCCGGTCCGCGCCACCAGTTGCTCGACCACGGCGGTGACCTGGGAGGGCAGCATGCCGCCGTTGGTGTCGCAGAGCACGAACCGCTCGGCGCCGGCGGCCAGCGCGGTCTCCGCCACGGCGGCGGTGTAGCCCGGGTCGAACCGGAACCCGTCGAAGCAGTGCTCCCCGTCGACGAAGACGCGCCGCCCCTGCGCCACCAGGTACGACACGGTGTCGCGGATCATGGCGAGGTTCTCCTCGGCGGTGGTGCGCAGCGCGCGTTCCACGTGCCGCAGGTCCGCCTTGGCGACCAGGGCCACGGCCGGGGTCTGCGCGTCGAGCAGGCCGCGCACCTGCGGGTCGTCCTCGACCGCGAGGCCGGCCTTGCGGGTGGCCCCGAAGGCGACCAGGATCGCGTGCCGCAGCTCCAGCTCGGTGCGGGCGCGGCGGAAGAACTCGGTGTCCTTTGGCACCGCGCCCGGCCAGCCGCCCTCGATGAAGCCGACTCCGAGGTCGTCGAGCAGGCGGGCCACCGCCAGCTTGTCGACCACCGAGTACGTGAGCCCTTCGCGCTGCGCGCCGTCGCGCAGCGTCGTGTCGTACACCTGGAAGGTCATCGGAGTCCTCTTCTCGTGCCCTGGGGAGCAAACAAAAAGACCCCCCGCGGATGCGGGAGGTCTGCGCGCTCGGCGGGGGAAGGGCCGGCGCGCTAGCTGCTAATGATCAGGACGAAGCTGGTCACGACCCGTACTCTGCCACCCCGCCCACGGTTTTGGGAGGCGAAACCCATATTCCGGGACGACGACCGCCCTGGTGATCGCCTTCACACCGGACCACCGCCCACCACGAGCACAAACGGGGCTGCGGAAGAATCTTGAACTGATCCAGTTACTGGCCCGGCGGTGCTGCCGAGCCACGCTCAAGGAGGACCCGTGCTCACTGTCGGTGACCACTTCCCCGAGTACGAACTCACCGCCTGCGTGTCGCTCGACGCCGACAAGGCGTTCGAGACGATCAACCACAAGTCCCACGAGGGCCAGTGGCGCGTCGTGTTCTTCTGGCCGAAGGACTTCACCTTCGTCTGCCCCACCGAGATCGCCGAGTTCGGCCGTCTCAACGGCGAGTTCGCGGACCGGGACGCCCAGGTGCTCGGCGTCTCCGTCGACAACGAGTTCGTCCACTACGCCTGGCGCAAGGACCACCCGGACCTGCGCGAGCTGCCCTTCCCGATGCTCAGCGACATCAAGCGCGAGCTGACCTCCGCCTGCGGCGTGCTCGGCGCCGACGGTGTCGCGCAGCGGGCCACCTTCATCGTGGACCCGAACAACGAGATCCAGTTCGTCATGGTGACCGCCGGTTCGGTCGGCCGCAACGTCTCCGAGGTGCTGCGGGTGCTCGACGCGCTCCAGACCGACGAGCTGTGCCCGTGCAACTGGAACAAGGGCGCGGCGACGCTCGACGCCAACGCGCTCCTCGCCGGCGCCGGGGCCTGACCGTGGGTCTCGACGCGATCAAGGCGGGCCTGCCGGAGTACGCCAAGGACATCCGGCTCAACCTCGGTTCCACCATCACCACCTCGACGCTGAAGCCGGATCAGGCGTGGGGCACCGCCCTGGCCTGCGCGGTGGCGGCCCGGAACCCGTTGGTGCTGCGGGAGATCGCCGCCGAGGCGGCCGGTCACCTCACGCCCGAGGCGGTCGCGGCGGCCAAGGGCGCGGCGGCGGTCATGGCGATGAACAACGTCTACTACCGGGCCAAGCACCTGATCGGCGACGAGCAGTACGCGTCGCTGCCGGCCCGGCTGCGGATGCAGATCATCGCCCGGCCCGGCGTGGAGAAGGCCGACTTCGAGCTGTGGTGCCTCGCCGTCTCGGCGATCACCGGCTGCGGCGTCTGCCTGGAGTCGCACGAGAAGACGCTGCGGGCCGCCGGGTTCAGCCGTGAGCAGGTGCACGAGGGGCTGCGCATCGCCGCCGTCGTACACGCCGCCGCGGTGACCCTGGACGCGGAGGCCGCACTGGCCTGATCCACCGGCCCGCACGTGCCAGACCGGCACCGCGCGGGCCGACGACCCGAGAGGCCGGCGTCACCACCGTGGCGCCGGCCCCTCGGCGTCGGCGGGCCGGCCTCGGCGGGTTGGTGCCCGGACAGGGTGGGTAACCCTCCCGACTGACGACGGCGCCGCGACGGCCGCGGCCCTGGGACGGGAGGCGGCACATGGACGGACTGGACCCGCGCGCCACGCACGGCGGCACCGAGCCGATCCTCGACGACGGCCGGGGCACGGTCGCCGGGGGCGCCCCGGCGGGTGCCTTCGACCCGTGGCGCTACCGCGACGAGGCGGGTGTGGCGAGCGCCGACCTGACCGGCTACAAGGTCGAGGCCACCGACGGTGCCATCGGCAAGATCGACCGGGCGAGCCACGAGGTGGACGACAGCTACCTGGTCGTGGACACCGGGCCGTGGATCTTCGGCAAGAAGGTGATGCTCCCGGCCGGGACCGTGAACCACGTCGACCACGACGCCCGCACCGTGCACGTCGACCGGGAGAAGGACCAGATCAAGGCCGCCCCGGAGTACGACGAGGCCAGCCACGCCGACCCCGGCTACCGGGACCGGCTTGGCGGCTACTACGGCGAGAGCCACTCGGCGCTGCCGCCGGACGTACCGCCGCGCGCCTGACACCTCGGCGACGGCCGGCGGGGACGGACGAACGCCCCGCCGGCCGTTACCGTGTCGGATGTGGACGCCCCGCAGAGCCCCTTCCCCACCCTGTTCAACTTCCGCGACGTCGGCGGATACGCCGCTCGGGACGGGCGCATGGTCCGCCGCGGCCGGCTCTACCGCTCCGACTCGCTGCACCGCATCGACGAGACCGACCGGAGCGCGTTCACCGCGCTCGGCATCCGCACCGTCATCGACCTGCGCCGGCCGTCCGAGGTGGAACGCGACGGGCGGGTGCCCGACTACGACGGGCTGACCTACCGGCACATCCACCCCGAGCACGCCGACTGGGGCGCGAACCGGTTCGACGCCTCCGGCGTCAGCCTGGCCCGCTACCTGGCCGACCGGTACGCCGATCTGGCGCGTACCGGCACCGCCGGGCTCGGCGAGGCGGTCGGGTTGATCGCGGACAGCGCCAACGCCCCGGTGGTGGTGCACTGCGTCGCCGGGAAGGACCGCACCGGCATCGTCTGCGCGCTCACGCTCTCCGTGCTCGGGGTGCCCGACGAGGACGTGGTAGCCGACTACGCGCTCAGCACCGCCGCGTCGCGGCGCTTCACCGCGTGGGTCCGGGCCACGCTGCCGGACGCGGAGGAACCACCGCCGCCGTTCCTGGAGTCACCGGCCGAGACGATGGAGCTGTTCCTCACCGAGTTGCGCACCGGCTACGGCTCGGTCGAGGGCTACCTGACCCACGCGGGCGTCACCGAGGCGCAGCTGGATTCCCTGCGCACCCACCTGCTGGACTGACGCCGCCGCGGTGAGCAGGGAGCGGAATCCCTGCTCACCGCGAAGGGCCGTCAGAGGACCCGGGTGACCCAGCCGTGCGGGTCGGCGGCGCGGCCGCGCTGGATGTCGACGAGCTTCTGCCGCAACGCCATCGTGGCCCGGCCCGGCTCGCCGCCGCCGATGAGGAACTCGCCGTCGGGGAAGCGCACGCCGCCGATCGGGGTGATCACGGCGGCGGTGCCGCAGGCGAACACCTCGCGCAGCCGGCCACTCGCCGCGTCGGCCCGCCAGTCGTCGAAACTGACCGGCGCCTCCCGCACCTCGTGCCCGGCCTCGGCGGCCAGCGCGAGGATCGCGTCGCGGGTGATGCCCGGCAGGATCGTGCCGCCCAGCGGCGGGGTGACGATGCTGCCGTCGTCGTAGACGAAGAAGACGTTCATGCCGCCCAGTTCGTCGACGTACCGCCGTTCGACCGCGTCCAGGAAGACCACCTGGTCGCAGCCGGCCTCGATCGCCTCGGCCTGCGCGGCGAGCGAGGCGGCGTAGTTGCCGCCACACTTGGCCGCGCCGGTACCGCCGGGCGCGGCCCGGGTGTAGTCCGGCGAGACCCAGACCGTCACCGGCTTCACGCCACCGGCGAAGTACGCCCCGGCCGGCGAGGCGATCACGCAGTAGAGGTACTCGTTGGCCGGGCGGACGCCGAGGAAGACCTCGCTGGCGAACATGAACGGCCGCAGGTAGAGGCTGGCGTCCTCGTGCTCCGGGATCCACGCCTGGTCGATCTCGACCAGCCGGCGCAGCGACTCCACGAACGTCGCCTCCGGCAGCTCCGGCATGGCCAGCCGGCGGGCCGACGCGGCGAACCGGGCCGCGTTGGCCTCGGGACGGAACATCGTCACCGCGTCACCGGTTCGGTACGCCTTCAGCCCCTCGAAGATCTCCTGCGCGTAGTGCAGTACGGCCGCGGCCGGGTCCATCGGGATCGGCGCCCGCGCCTCCAGGCGGGCGTCGTACCAGCCCTTGCCCTCGGCGTAGCGGATCGTGACCATGTGATCGGTGAAGACCCGGCCGAAGCCGGGGTTCGCCAGCAGGGCGGCCCGGTCGGCGGCGGATACCGGCGCGGGATTCGGACGGATCTCGAAATCGAGCATGTCACCACCGCTCATCGCGCTGACCTCCCTGCGGGTTGACGGCATGCGGGATCGCACGCCGACGTCACTGGTGCCAGAAAACTTACCCCGAACGGTCGTTCAGCGGATAGCTCCGCCCCGGCGGAGACGACGCGCCGGACGGTCGGGGTGGCCCGGTGACGGGTCTGGCGGCCCGGTACCGGGCCGCCAGCAGGGTCGGCCCGGTCAGGCTACGGCGTACGCGGCGAGCCGGTCGCCGACCTCCTCGGTACGCAGCGGCGTCCCCGGCGTACGCGCGGCCAACTCGGCGCCGACCGCGGCGGTGACCCGGGCGGCGGCGTCGGGGTGGCCGAGCTGGTCGAGCAGCAGCGCGGCGGACAGCACCGCGGCGACCGGGTCGGCGACGCCCTGGCCGGCGATGTCCGGCGCCGAGCCGTGCACCGGCTCGAACATCGACGGGTAGCGCCCCTCGGGGTTGATGCAGCCGCTGGCCGCGAGCCCGATTCCACCGGTCACGGCGGCGGCGATGTCGGTGAGGATGTCGCCGAACAGGTTGTCCGTGACCACCACGTCGTACCGCGCCGGGTTCGTCACCAGGAACATCGCGGCGGCGTCGATGTGCTGGTACTCGGTGGTCACGTCCGGGTGCTCGGCGGCCACCGCGGCGAACGCGCGCGCCCACAGCGACCCGGCGTGGGTGAGCACGTTCGTCTTGTGCACGAGCGTGACCTTGCGCCGCTCCCGGCGGCCGGCCCGGGCGAACGCGTCCCGGATCACCCGCTCGACGCCGTGCCGGGTGTTCAGGCTCTCCTCGGTGGCCACCTCGGCCGGGGTGTCCCGGTGCAGCGCGCCGCCGGCGCCCGCGTACAGCCCCTCGGTGCCCTCGCGGACCACCACGAGGTCGACCTCGCCGGGCTTGACCGCGGCCAGCGGACCGGCCACGCCGGGCCAGAGCCGGGACGGGCGCAGGTTGACGTACTGGTCGAAGGCGAACCGGAGCTTGAGCAGCAGACCGCGCTCCAGCACTCCCGGCGGCACGGTGGGGTCGCCCACCGCGCCGAGCAGGATGGCGTCGTGGCCGGCCAGCTCGTCGAGGACGGAGTCGGGCAGCACCTCGCCGGTGCGGTGGTAACGTGCCGCGCCGAGGTCGTACTCGGTGGCCTCGATCCCGGGCACCACCGCGTCGAGGACCTTGCGGGCCTGCGCGACCACCTCGGGTCCGATGCCGTCGCCGGCCACCACCGCGATGTGTGCCACCTGGCGCTCCTCGTCTCGTCGTTAGGCGCAACCGTACGTCGCCGTCCCGGCCCCCGGTACGAATCTTCCATCATCCGGGACGGCGAATCACAGGAGGCTCCCAGCCGGCACTCATGCTGCGGTCATCTCCACTGCTTAGGGTCGGATTCACCGGGTCGACGGGGGCCCGGAATCCGGCACCGCCGCGACGCGGCGGCGACCACCGAGGGGGCAGGTGTCATGCGGATCGAGCACCGGCGGGCCCACTGGGCGGACGAACAACCACGTACCCGCTGGGTCGACCAGTCCGCGTTCCGCCCGCTCCGGCCGGACCTGCACCTGGGTGCCACGAAGCACCGTGTCGAGCGGGCCGGCACCTCCGCGTCCGGGCGGATCAGCGTCCGGCACACCGTCACCACCTCGACCGCCGACTACACCATGCTGCTCAACGCGCCGGAGTGGTTCGGCCACCGGGCGGTGAGCGAGGCGCTGCGCGACGCCGTCGCCGAGCTGCGCGCCGTCGACCTCACCTACGGCCCGAACCGGCCGGACAGCCTCGTCTCCCGGCTGCGCCGCGACGAGATCAGCCCCGACTCGTACCCCCCGCTGGCCGACCTGATCGACCTCTGCGCCGCGATGCGGGCGGCCACCGACGGCTGGTTCGACGCCTGGGCCGTGCCCGGCGGCTTCGACCCGGGCGGCCTGCTCGGCGGCTGGGCGGTGGAGCGGGCCGCGGCGCGGTTGCGCGCCGCCGGCATCCACGACTACGCCGTGCTCAGCGGCGCCGACCTGACGGTACGCGGACACGCCGCCCACGGCGGACCGTGGCGCGTCGCCGTGCACCACCCGACGGACACCCGCCGGACACCTGTCGTGATGGAGATGACGACGGGCGCGGTCGGCACCTCGGGCGTCACCGGTCGGCGCGGGCACGTCGTCGACCCGCACACCGGCGAGCCGACCGACCGGCTGGTGGCCGCCACCGTGTTCGGCCCGAACCTCGCAGTCGCCGACGCCTACGCCACCGCCCTGTACGCCGCCGGACCGGCCGGGCTGGCCTGGTTCCGTCACGACTCGGACTACCGGCCGCTGTTCGCGCACCACCGGCGCTGATCTGCGCTCGGCGGGGGAGCGCGATCGGCCCCCACGGTCTCGGCAACGACCGTGAGGGCCGGTCAGCGACGAGTGCGCGTGGCTCGCGCAATCGAGGGGTGCGGGCCGAGGGGCCGGGCGCCCGACCACGCCACCCGAAGACGGGCCGGGGATCGACTCAGCGGAAACCGCATCGGTACGCTAGCGAATCGACGCAACTCGAGGCAAGAGTCTCCACAGCGGACGCCCGGTGAACGATGTCGGCAATCAGCGGTGAACGCCCGGTGGGGCAGAGGTGACGGGCCGGGCGCGGGATGGCACGCTGTCCGCCGTGAGTTTCGATCTGAGCGTGTGGGCCCTGCCGGACGGGGCGACACCGGAGCAGGTGCGGGCGGCGGTGCAGCAGTGCCGCGAGGGCTGGCACGGCAAGCAGCAACCCGACCCGAGGCTGGTCGCCTTTTACCGGACGATCACGGCGAGCTACCCCGACGGTCCGACCCGGCCGGGTACGCCCTGGGAGGCGCCGCTGCACACGGCCGCCGACCACATCGAGATGAACCTGAACCCGAACTGCCCGGACCAGGTCCTGCTGGACATCGAACGGCTGGCCGGCGAACACGACCTGATGCTCTTCGACGCGCAGGACGGCTCGGTCTACCCGCCACCGGCCCGCGTGCGTTCCTGACCGGCCGGGACGACGAAGGGCCCGGCCGCATCCGGCCGGGCCCCGATGTGTCCTGTTCGGACTACACGTCGCGCAGGTCGGCCGCGCTGGCCGCGACCGCGCCGATCGAGTCGGCGGCGGAGGTGAGCAGGTCGGCGCCGAGCGCCTGGTCGACGGTGAGCGTCATCAGCGTCTCGCCACCGGCCTCGCGGCGGGCGACCTGCATGGCGGCGATGTTGACGCCGGCCTCGCCGAGCAGCGTGCCGACGGTGCCGACCACGCCGGGCCGGTCGGCGTAGCGCAGGAAGACCAGGATGCCCTCCGCACCGATCTCCACGTCGAAACCGTCCACCTCGGTCAGCTTGAACACGTCGCGGGTGCCGGTGTGCGCCACGGTGCCGGAGACGCGGACGGTACGCCCGTCCGGCAGCGCCCCGCGTACGGTCACCAGGTTCGGGTGGTCGACGGTCTCGCCCGGCGTGGCCAGCGTGACCTCGACGCCCCGCTCGGCGGCCAGGTGCGGCGCGTTGACGTAGGTGACCTGCTCCTCCACCACGGAGCTGAACAGGCCCTTGGTCGCGGCGAGCTTGAGCACCGACACGTCGTGGGCGGCGATCTCGCCGCGCACCTCGACGGTGACGCTGGCGGCCACCCCGCCGGCCAGGGCGGTGAACGCCCGGCCCAGCCGCTCGGCCAGCGGCAGCAGCGGGCGGACGTCCTCGGCGACCACGCCGCCGGCCTGCACGTTCACCGCGTCCGGGACGAACTCGCCCTGGAGCGCGAGCTTGACGCTCTTGGCCACCGCGAGACCGGCCTTGTCCTGCGCCTCGTTCGTGGAGGCGCCCAGGTGCGGGGTGGCCACCACGTTGTCGAAGGCGAACAGCGGCGAGGAGGTGCACGGCTCCTTGGCGTACACGTCGACACCGGCGCCGGCGACCCGGCCCTCCGCGATCGCGTCGGCGAGCGCCTGCTCGTCGACCAGGCCGCCGCGGGCGGCGTTGACGATCCGGACGCCCGGCTTGACGATCGCCAGCTCCTTCTCGCCGATCAGGCCGACCGTCTCCGGCGTCTTCGGCAGGTGGATCGAGATGAAGTCGCTCTCCCGCAGCAGCTCCTCCAGCCCGACCAGGCGGACGCCGAGCTGGGCGGCGCGGGCCGGCTGGATGTACGGGTCGTACGCGATCAGCCGGGTGCCGAACGCGGCGATACGCTGCGCGAAGAGCACGCCGATGCGGCCGAGACCGACCACGCCCACGGTCTTGCCCTGGATCTCGACGCCGGTGTACTTGGACCGCTTCCACTCCCCCGCCTTGAGCGCGGCACTGGCGCTGGCGGTGTTGCGGGCGACCGCGAGCAGCAGCGCGACGGCCTGCTCGGCGGCGGAGACGATGTTCGAGGTGGGCGCGTTGACGACCATGACGCCCCGGGCGGTGGCGGCCGGCACCTCGACGTTGTCCAGGCCGACGCCGGCCCGGGCGACCACCTTCAGCCGCGGCGCGGCGGCGATCGCCTCGGCGTCGATCTGGGTGGCGCTGCGTACGATCACCGCGTCGGCCTCGGAGAGGGCGGAGAGCAGAGCGGGGCGGTCGGTGCCGTCCACGTGGCGCACGTCGAAGTCGTGCGCGAGCACCTCGATGGCGGCGGGGGCGAGTTCTTCGGCGATCAGTACGACAGGATTCATCGGTCCTCGTAGACGCTCGGTAATGGTTCGGCCTGGGGCGCGGGGACGCCGCGCTGCGCCCTGCGCCGATCCGTGCCACGGCCGTCGGGTGCGCTCGGGCACCACACCAAGGATGGTAGGTGCCTGCCCGCTCTCCGGGTCCCGGACTGCGGGGTGAGCGCCCTCACACAGGTCCGTCGCACGCCTGTCATCCCCTGTTCACCGGGGGCGGTGCGGGACGAGGCGTTACTCACCGTGTCCCAGCACGTGAACGAACGGCGGCCCGCGGCCCGACGCCGGGGAGAGCGTCGGGTCGCGGGCCGCACGTGGGGAGGGTTCAGGCGGTCTCGGTGATCGGCCGGTCGACCCAGCTCATCATGCCGCGCAGCTTCCGCCCGGTCTCCTCGATCGGGTGCGCCGCGCCCTCGGCCTGCCACTTGGCGAAGTTCGGCCGGCCGGCCTCGTCCTCGGCCACCCACTCGCGGGCGAACTCGCCGGACTGGATCTCGCCGAGGATCTTGCGCATCTCGTCCTTGACCCGGGAGTCGATGACGCGCGGGCCGCGGGACAGGTCGCCGTACTCGGCGGTGTCGGAGATGCTGTAGCGCATCCGGGCGATGCCGCCCTCGTACATCAGGTCGACGATCAGCTTCAGCTCGTGCAGGCACTCGAAGTAGGCCACCTCGGGCGCGTAACCGGCCTCGGTGAGCACCTCGAAACCGGTCTGCACCAGCGCCGCCGCGCCACCGCACAGCACCGCCTGCTCGCCGAACAGGTCGGTCTCGGTCTCCTCGGTGAACGTGGTCCGGATCGCGCCGGCCCGGGTGCCGCCGATCGCCTTCGCGTACGCCAGGGCCAAGCCGAACGCGTTGCCGCTGGCGTCCTGCTCGACCGCGACCAGGCAGGGCACGCCCTTGCCGTCGACGTACTGGCGGCGGACCAGGTGACCGGGGCCCTTCGGGGCGACCATCGCCACGTCCACGTCGGCCGGGGGCTTGATCAGGCCGTACCGGATGTTGAAGCCGTGCCCGAAGAACAGCGCCTTGCCCGCGGCCAGGTTCGGCGCGATGGCCTCGGCGTAGATGTGCCGCTGGGCGGTGTCCGGCGCCAGGATCATGATCACGTCGGCCTCGGCGGCCGCCTCGGCGGGCGTGAGCACCCGCAGGCCCTGCTCCTCGGCCTTCGGCCGGCTCTTCGACCCGGCGGGCAGGCCGATCACCACGTCGACGCCGGAGTCGCGCAGCGACAGCGCGTGCGCGTGGCCCTGGCTGCCGTACCCGATCACGGCGACCTTGCGGCCCTGGATCAGGCCCAGGTCGGCGTCGTCGTCGTAGAACACCTCAACGCTCATTGACTTCCCTTTCGTACGGCGGTGCCCGTCGGCCCGTCGAAAAACTTGTGGGTACGGATCAGGCGGCGCGCAGGGCCGGGCCGGCGGTGATGGCCCGCGAACCCCGCCCGATCGCCACGGTGCCGGACTGGACCATCTCCTTGATGCCGAACGGCTCCAGGTCGCGCAGCAGCGCGTCGAGCTTGTCCGGCGTGCCGGTCGCCTCGATGGTCAGCGTGTCCGGCGCGACGTCGACCACCCGGGCGCGGAACAGGCCGACCGTCTCCAGCACCTGGGCGCGGGCCGCGCGGTCCGCGCGGACCTTGACCAGCAGCAGCTCCCGCGCCACCGACACCTGCGGGTCCAGCTCCACGATCTTGAGGACGTTCACCAGCTTGTTGAGCTGCTTGGTCACCTGCTCCAGCGGCGAGGACTCGGCGTTGACCACGATGGTGATGCGGGAGACGTCCGGGTTCTCGGTCTCGCCGACGGCGAGGCTGTCGATGTTGAACCCGCGCCGGGAGAACAGCCCGGAGACCCGGGCCAGGACACCCGGCTTGTTCTCCACCAGCACGGACAGCGTGTGCATAGTCATCTAGAGTTCGTCCTCGTCGAACGCGGGGCGCACACCCCTGGCGAACATGATCTCGTCATTGCTGGTGCCGGCGGCGACCATCGGCCAGACCATCGCGTCCTTGCCGACCACGAAGTCGATGACCACCGGCGCGTCGTTGATCGCCATGGCCGCCTCGATGGTCTTGTCCACGTCGGCCGCGTTCTCGCAGCGCAGGCCGACGCAGCCGAGCGCCTCGGCGAGCTTGACGAAGTCCGGGATGCGGTGCTTGTGGGTGCCCAGCTCGGTGTTGGAGTAGCGCTCCCCGTAGAACAGGGTCTGCCACTGCCGCACCATGCCCAGGTTGCCGTTGTTGATCACGGCGACCTTGATCGGGATGCCCTCCAGCGCGCAGGTGGCCAGCTCCTGGTTGGTCATCTGGAAGCAGCCGTCGCCGTCGACCGCCCACACCGTGGTGTCCGGCTTGCCGACCTTGGCGCCCATCGCGGCCGGGACGGCGTAGCCCATCGTGCCCAGGCCACCGGAGTTGAGCCAGGTGTGCGGCTTCTCGTACGAGATGAACTGGCTGGCCCACATCTGGTGCTGGCCGACGCCCGCCACGTAGACCGCGTCCGGGCCGGCGATCTCGCCCAGCCGCTTGATCACGTACTGCGGGGAGAGCGTGCCGTCGGCCGGCTCCTCGAAGCCCAGCGGGTACCGCTCGCGCAGGTCGTCGAGCTGGGCCCACCAGCCGGTCAGGTCGGCCGGCGGGTGGGCGGCCTGCTCGGCGGTGACGGCGGCGATCAGCTCGTCGATCACGTGCCGCGCGTCGCCCACGATCGGGACGTCCGCGTGCCGGTTCTTGCCGATCTCGGCCGGGTCGATGTCGGCGTGCACGACTGTCGCGTCCGGCGCGAACGAGTCCAGCTTGCCGGTCACCCGGTCGTCGAAGCGGGCGCCCAGCGCCACGATCAGGTCGGCCTTCTGCAGGCCGTAGACCGCGGCGACGGTGCCGTGCATGCCGGGCATGCCCAGGTGCTGGCGGTGCGAGTCGGGGAACGCGCCCAGTGCCATCAGCGTGGTGACCACCGGGATGCCGGTCTGCTCGGCCAGCTTGCGCAGCCCCTCGGTGGCGCCGGCCTTGAGCACGCCGCCGCCGACGTAGAGGACCGGACGGCGGGCGCCGGTCATCAGCCGGGCCGCCTCCCGGATCTGCTTGCCGTGCGGGTGCAGCGTGGGCCGGTAGCCGGGCAGGTCGAGCGTCGGCGGCCAGGAGAAGGTCGCCGGCGCCTGGAGCACGTCCTTGGGGATGTCGACGAGCACCGGGCCCGGGCGGCCGGTCGCGGCCAGGTGGAACGCCTCGGCCAGCACGCGGGGGATCTCGTCGGCGGTCTGCACCAGGAAGTTGTGCTTCGTGATGGGCAGCGTGATGCCCTGGATGTCCGCCTCCTGGAAGGCGTCGGTGCCGATCGACGGCCGGGCCACCTGGCCGGTGATCGCCACCATCGGGACCGAGTCCATGTACGCGTCCGCGATCGGGGTCACCAGGTTCGTCGCGCCCGGGCCGGAGGTGGCGATGCACACGCCGACCCGGCCGGTGGCCTGCGCGTAACCGGTGGCCGCGTGCCCGGCGCCCTGCTCGTGGCGGACCAGGATGTGCCGGACCGTGGAGTCGTAGAGCGGGTCGTAGGCGGGCAGGATCGCGCCGCCCGGAATGCCGAAGACCACGTCGACGCCGAGCGCCTCCAGCGACCGCACGAGCGAACCGGCGCCCGAGACCTGCGCGGTGGCGGGCTCCCGTACGGGCGTCTCGGTGGTGGCGGCCGCCGGGACGGTACGGCCGGGGCGGGCGGCGGGGTCGGAGTCACCGGCCGCGCCGGTGCCGGAGCGGGCACGGCGGGCGGAGTGGGCGAGGGTCTCTGGCGTGGGTCTCGTCATGGCGGTTCAAGCCTTCGGAAGTGAGTGGGTGACGCGCTTCTCAGGATGGGACGGCGAGGTCCCGGCGATGGTCCGACGGCAACAAAAAAGCCCACGTGCAGGATGCACGGGGCCAGCGCACTCTCGGTGGGAGAGTGCGCTCAGGTAAGTACTCGCGGCGACCGGTTCGACGACATGCGGCTAAGCCTGACGCATCTCACGCGATGAGTCAACTGATCCCACATTTTGGTTCACGGACGTGGGCGTGTCGGTCACCGGCACCCCCTCCGCGACCGGTGCCACCTGCGAAGATCCCTCCATCGGGGGACGCTGCGCGGGCACCGCGGCGGGCGGATTGTTGCGCAGCCTCGGCAGCAGCGGCGACGGGGCGCGGGCCGGCGCGGGCGGCGGCGCCGGCGGCATCGCGGTGTGCCGGTTGCCCGGCGCGGTGGCCGCCTCCAGCATCGCCTCCAGGTGCTCGGCCGGTACGCCCCAGCCGAACAGCGCGCCCTGGCCGAACCGGCACCCGGCGGCCACCACCGCGGCCAGCTCGGTCGGGTTGGTGACGCCCTCGGCGATCACCTCCAGCCCGAGCTGGTGACCCAGGCGCATGACGATGTCGACCATCGGGGCGAACGCCGGGCCGTCCCGCCCGACCGGCCGGACCGGCTCGTGCTCGGCGACCAGACTGTGGTCGATCTTCAGGATGTCGATCGGCAGGCGCCGGAGCTGGCCGAGCGACGAGTAGCCGGCGCCGAAGTCGTCCAGCGCGATCCGCACCCCGGTCAGCCGCAGCGCGGTGAGCCGCCGGATCAGCTCGTCCAGGTCGGTGGCGACCGCGTGCTCGGTCACCTCCAGCACCAGCCGCTGCGGCGGCACGTGGTGCGCGCGCAGCGCGTCGGCGACCTGGACCACGTACTCCGGGGCGTGCAGCTCGCGCGGCGACACGTTCACCGACACCCAGACGTCGTGCCCGTCGGCCAGCCAGCGGGAGAGCTGGAAGCAGGCCTGGTGCAGCACCCACGCGCCGAGCTTGGCGATCATCCCGCACTCCTCGGCGAGCGGGATGAACTCGTCCGGCCGGACGTTGCCCAGCTCCGGGTGCCGCCAGCGCAGCAGCGCCTCCGCGCCGACCGGCCGCACCGACGGCAGCGAGGCCACCGGCTGGAAGACCAGCCGCAGCTCGTCGCGCTCGATCGCACCGCGCAGCTCGTGCTCCATCCGGGTACGCCGGCTCAGCAACTGGTCGTACGTGGCGTCGTAGCGCTCGATCCGGTTCTTGCCCCGCTGCTTGGCGTAGCGCAGCGCCAGGTCGGCGTTGCGCAGCAGCAGCTCGACGTCCTGCTCCCGCTGCCCGGCGGCCACCCCGATGCTCACCGACAGGAAGACCGGCCCGTCCCCCTGCTCGTACGGGCGGCCGAGGACCCCGAGCAGGCGGTCGGCGACCGGGCCGGGGTCGGCCGAACCGTGCATCAGCACCGCGAACTCGTCACCGCCGAGCCGGGCGGCCAGATCACCCGGGCGCAGGTTGCCCCGCAGCCGCCGTCCCACCTCGATCAGCACCGCGTCGCCGACGTCGTGCCCGCGCATGTCGTTGACGTTCTTGAAGCCGTCGAGGTCGAGCCCGAGCAACACGCACGGCATGCCCGCCTCGGCACTGCGGTGCAGGGCGCGCAGCAGCCCGCGCCGGTTCGCCAGCCCGGTCAGCGGGTCGGTGTGCGCCAGCTCGCGGAAGTGCGCCTCGCGCTCGGCGAGCCGGATCGCGTAGCCGCGGACGTCGTTCAGGGCCAGATATTGCCGGGTCACCAGGGCGAACCCCTCGACCGTGCCGGCCACGATCGCATACCCGTCGAACCCGCCGCCCTGCACCAGGTGGTACATCGCGGAGGCGGCCATCGCGAACATGGGCACGAAGGCGTACTCGCCGTCGCGGCGGATGAAGTCGACGTCGAGCTGCGTCAGGTCGGCGCGGCGCCCGGCCACGGCGGTGGCCAGCAGCCCGGCGGCGGTCAGCACCGCGCCGGTGAGCACCATGCCCGGGCCGGCCTGGCAGAGCCCGGCGGACACGGCCAGCCCGCCGGCCGTCACCGCTGTCGCGCCGGCCGCGAGCAGCGTGAGCCACCCGCGCGGCGGCGCGACCCGCAGCACGACGATCACGGTGAGCCCGGTGGTGAGCGCCGCGCTGACCGTCGCCAGCACGATCGGCAGGCAGGCGACCGGGGTGGCGTCGCCGAGCAGCCGGGTCGGCTCGCTGATCGCCACCCAGCCGACGAACCAGAGCGCACTGCCCATGATCAGGCCGTCGAGCAGCAGCCGGGCGGTGGCCGCCCGGGACGCGGCCGCGCCGGGCAGCCGCAGCACGGCGGCGCCGAGACCGAGCGCGGCGAGCGTCGTGCCGACGGCGACCAGGATCGCCCAACCGGTCCGCTGGCCCTGCCGGTGCGCCCAGTGGTCACCGGCGGCCAGCAGACCGCCGAGGCCGACCAGGAGGCTGAACAGGGCGGCCCCGGCGGCGACCGCGAGCAGCAGGTGAGCCGGCCGGCGGGGGCCGGTGCGGCGCCGCACCGAGGCGGCGAGCAGCACGGCGGCGCCGGCCGCGGCGATCCCGCTCAACACCGCGACGGTGACCATCCCCGGGGACGACTGCACGCGTCAACTCTGCCGGATGAGCGCCTCCCGTGGGGCACCGGGTGTGCAACTGTTGGGACACAGGGTGCGTGCGGCGGGGTCGCCGCGCGGATGGTGTCAGACTGGTTGTCATGCCTGAGCTGCGGTCGAGGACCTCCACCCACGGTCGGACGATGGCCGGCGCCCGGGCCCTCTGGCGGGCCACCGGGATGACCGACGACGACTTCGGCAAGCCGATCGTCGCCATCGCGAACAGTTTCACCCAGTTCGTACCCGGTCACGTCCACCTCAAGGACCTCGGCGGCCTGGTCGCCGACGCGGTGGCCGAGGCCGGCGGCGTCGGCCGGGAGTTCAACACGATCGCCGTGGACGACGGCATCGCCATGGGCCACGGCGGCATGCTCTACTCCCTGCCCAGCCGGGAGCTGATCGCCGACGCGGTGGAGTACATGGTCAACGCGCACTGCGCGGACGCCCTGGTCTGCATCTCCAACTGCGACAAGATCACCCCGGGCATGCTGCTCGCCGCGCTGCGGCTCAACATCCCGACGGTCTTCGTCTCCGGCGGCCCGATGGAGGCCGGCAAGACGGTGGCGATCGAGGGCGTGGTGCACTCCAAGATCGACCTGATCGACGCCATGATCGCCTCCTCCAACGAGGCGGTCACCGACGACCAGCTCGGCGAGATCGAGCGCTCCGCGTGCCCGACCTGCGGCTCCTGCTCCGGCATGTTCACCGCCAACTCGATGAACTGCCTCACCGAGGCGATCGGCCTGGCGCTGCCGGGCAACGGTTCGACGCTCGCCACCCACGCCGCGCGGCGGTCGCTGTTCGTCGAGGCCGGGCGCACCGTCGTCGAGATCGCCAAGCAGTGGTACGAGAACGACGACGCCTCGGTGCTGCCGCGCTCGATCGCCGGCCGGGAGGCGTTCGAGAACGCGATCGCCCTCGACGTGGCGATGGGCGGCTCCACGAACACCGTGCTGCACCTGCTCGCCGCCGCCCGCGAGGCGGAGCTGGACTTCGGCGTCGCCGACATCGACGCGATCTCCCGCCGGGTGCCGTGCCTGGCCAAGGTCGCCCCGAACTCCCCGAACTACCACATGGAGGACGTGCACCGGGCCGGCGGCATCCCGGCCATCCTCGGTGAGCTGGACCGCGCCGGGCTGCTGCACCGCGACGTGCGCGCGGTGCACTCCCCCAGTCTCGACGAGTGGCTGGCCGACTGGGACGTGCGCGGCGGCGCGGCCACGCGCGAGGCGGTCGAGCTGTTCCACGCCGCGCCGGGCGGGGTGCGCACCACCGAGCCGTTCTCCACCACCAACCGCTGGTCGTCGCTGGACACCGACGCGGCCGGCGGCTGCATCAGGGACCGGGAGCACGCGTACAGCGCGGACGGCGGCCTGGCCATCCTGCACGGCAACCTCGCGCCGGCCGGCTGCGTGGTGAAGACCGCCGGCGTGCCCGAGGAGTGCCTGACGTTCCGCGGCCCGGCCAAGGTCTACGAGTCGCAGGACGACGCGGTGACCGCGATCCTCGCCAAGGAGATCGTCGCCGGGGACGTGGTGGTGATCCGGTACGAGGGCCCGAAGGGCGGCCCCGGCATGCAGGAGATGCTCTACCCCACGTCGTTCCTCAAGGGCCGTGGGCTGGGCCGCTCCTGCGCGCTGCTGACCGACGGCCGGTTCTCCGGCGGCACCTCCGGCCTGTCCATCGGGCACGTCTCCCCGGAGGCGGCCTCCGGTGGACTGATCGCGCTGGTCCGCGACGGCGACGAGATCGTCATCGACATCCCGGGCCGGTCGATCGAGCTGAACGTGCCCGCCGACGTGCTGGAGGCGCGCCGGGTGGCCGAGGAGAAGCGGGACCGCCCGTACACCCCGCTCGACCGGCAGCGTCCGGTGTCGGCGGCGCTGCGCGCGTACGCGTCGATGGCGACCTCGGCCAGCGACGGCGCCTACCGCCGCGTCCCGGAGTGAGCAGCGCGGGGCTCTGCGACAGGGCCCCGCGCGACGCCCGCCGCCGGTAGGGTCCGGCGGCGTGGAGACGACGGTGAGCTACGCGCGACTGGTCCGGCCCGCGATCGACCGGGTGTACGTGGGCGCCCGCTGGGGAGCACGCGCCCGGATGGAGGCGTTCTACGCCGAGCGGGGCTGCACGCTCGGCGCGGAGAACAGCTTCTTCTCCGGCGTGCTGGCCCGGCCGATGCCCGCCGAGGCGCTGGCCGACGGCCTGATCTACACGTCCGGCAGCATGGACGAGGAGCTGGAGAAGGGCATCGTCGTCCGGGACGCCGACGGCGCCTGGCACCTCACCGACCTGGGCCGCGAGCTGACGCTGTTCGCCCAGCGGGCCAGCGGCGAGGCCGCCGAGGAGCTGTGGTCGACGCTGCCCGGCGTGCTGCCCGGCCTGAGCATCGTGCCCCGCCTCGCCGACCTGGTCGGCCGGGTGCTGACGCACGCGCAGGCCACCGGCGGGCCGGTGTTCCGGGCGATGTCCCCGCCGTACGAGCCGGAGGGCGCCTCCCCGGCGCTGCTGCTCGTCACCCGGCTGGGCTCGCTGCGGCACCACCGCGCCGACGCGCACCGGGCCGCGTGGCGGGCCGCCGGGCTGACCGCCGACGAGACCCGGGTGCTGCCGGACGGCCCGGAACGCGCGGCGATCGAGGCGGACACCGACCGCCGCGACGAGCCGGCGTACGCGGTCCTCACCGAGGCCGAGCGGTGGGAACTGCTGGCCGGCCTCGCCGCCCTGCCCAACTAGCGCTCTCGGCCTGCACAGCCGTCGGGTGGAACGTCATGGGTGTCAAACGATGCCGTAGACACCCATGACGTTCCACTCACGGCGCAGCGGCAACGGTGGCGGGCGCGTCAGGACTGGGCGGGGTCCTCCTCGGCCGGAAGGGTGCCGTCTATCGGCAGGCCGAACTCCGCCGGTGAGTTCTCGTCGGTCCCGTCCAGGTCGGCGTGCGGGTCCTCCGGAGTGACGTCGTCGGGGTCGGCGCCTCCGGCGTGCAGTTCGGACAGCTCAACCGGATCAGTCATGCCGTCCTGGTACCCGCCGGGCGCCGCCCGAACCCGCCCGTCCGTCAGGGCTGGATGTATCGCTCCCCCACCACGGGCGGAACGGTGGGGTCACTCGTCGGTGCGGTCCGCGGAACCGGAGCCGCCGGGCGTTCCCTGGGTGTCGAACTCGGGGCTGTCCTGGGACGAGATGGCGGTGGAGACGAGGCTGGAAGCGACCGGCTGAACGGGGATCACGTCCTCCGACGTACGCAACCGGGGTGCCGCAGGCATCCACGGCTTGAGGTTCTGGATGATCTGCTCATAGAAGTCGTCGATGGCGTGCAGCACGGAGTCGATGAAGGCGCCCCGGCCACTGCCACGCTTGGTTCCCGCAGCTGCGCTCTGGGCGATACGGAAAGCCCGCAGTTCACGCGAGGGATCGCTGATGAGCGTCGTCGGCTCGGCGCGTACCTGACGGAGGAGATCGGTAGCGCCACCGCCCCGGGCGTGCATGGCGAATGCCTCGATCCGAACCGTGTCCGGCGCGTCCCTCAGTTGACGGACCAGCCAGTTCACCCGGGTGGTCGGCCGGCCGGACCGCGGAGCGTCGACATCGACGTGGCAGACGATCTGCCCGGCCCGCAGATCGGCCGTCACGTGAAGGTGCCCGACCGCGCCCGGAATCCGGATGCTGCCGCTCAGGGTGCCGGCACTGGCGAGTTGATTGGCGAGTGACTGGGTGCGTGCGGCCGGGTCGGCGAGGTCGCGGCGGCTCAGCGCGGGAGTGACATCGGTGCCCAACTGGCGGCCGAGTCGGAGGCACGCGTAACGGATCAAGGCGTCGAAGCGCCCGGCGACCTGCGCTGCCGCGTCGTCGCCGGCCCGCAAGGTCCCGGCCGACACCCCATCCCGAACCTGCACCCAGGCCGGCCCCATGTCGCTGAACTCAAGAGCGCCCGAACGCGGGTGTTCGAGGTATCGGATCAGCTCGCCCAGAACCCATGCCTGATCCGGGTCTGCGACGCCGCGGTATTCCTTCTGAATCACCGCCTGGGTCAGGATCTCCGTCCAGGGCAGGTGATACAGGGCGACCTTGCGCAGTTTCCGGCGATCGACGGTCGTCGGATGCTGACCCGGGACCGGGGCGATCTCGTTGGAGATCGTGATGAGGGCGTCGAATCCCTGCTCCCGCGCGATGTCCAGGTAGGCCTCCAACTGCTCGGATCGCAGCGGGTTACTGCCGGTCTTCACCTCGACGAGTGCGGTCCACTGGCGCTGTCCCCTGGTGACGCGGATGAGACCATCCGGAAAGAGCTGCTGGTTTCCGAGTTTGAAGGGCACCTCGATGAAGGTCTGCACCACTCCGGCCGGCGCCCCGACGGACTGGGTCAGGACACGCCCGAACTCCCGTACCGCGCTCATCACCGCCAGCAGGGCGGAGGTCGCCCGGCGTTCCTGCTCCTCCGCGCCGTTAATGCCGGACGTGGGAATCAGGCGGGCCGCGAGCCAGGTTTCCTCAGACATGACGTGACTCCTCGTGAATGCGGTGGTACGAGAAGTTACTCGCGAGCCCGACTGAAAAGCAGCGCGACAATTGGCGCGTACGAACGGAAATAGCTGACCAGTCGGATGCCGAGCGATCCGTCCCGGTGAAAACCGAATGCCGGACGGATAGGCCATGCCATCAGTTCGGCTTTTGTCGGCTTGACAGTCCGATACCTGACTGCGAATGGCGTTCCACCGACAGGTTCAGGCGCGCGGCAGGTGTCGCTCCAGGCCGTCGAAGAGCAGGTCGAGGGTGAACTCGAACTCGGTCTGAGAGTCGCACCAGCCCAGCGTCGGATCGGCCGCGTCGTGCGTCTCGGCGGCCACCATCGCGGCCAGGTGCGGCAGCCGCTCGGCCAGCACCACCATCTCCGCTTCCGCGGCTGCGGCGTCGGCCGCCCCGCCCGCGTCCGGGCGGAACACCTCCTGGGCGAAGCCGAGCGCCATGCTGCCGAACGCGTGCAGCGCCCGGTGGGCGATCCGGTACGAGAAGCCGCCGTCGACGAGCGTGGCGAGGATGCCGTCGTAGTACGCGTACACCCCGGCGGGGACGGTCGGGCGGGAGTTGAGCAGCGCGGGCGCCCACGGGTGCCGCAGCATGACCGCGCGCGCGGCGAGGAAGCGCAGCCGCAGCCGGGTACGCCAGTCCCCGCCGGGCACGTCCGCCTCGGCCCGCTCGGCGGCTTCGGTGATCTCGGCGGCGACGGCGTCCACGAGGCCGTCGAGCAGCCCGGCCTTGCCGGGTAGGTGGTGGTAGAGCGACATCGCCTCGACGCCGAGTTCGGCGGCGAGCCGGCGCATCGTGAGCGCCGCCATCCCTTCGGCGTCGACGAGGGCGATCGCGCTGGCCAGGGCTCGCTCGCGGCTGAGCGGCTCCCGTGGCTTCCTCGCTCCCATCCGGCTCTCCATCTCCCCTTGACCTTACAACGTATGGTTGGCCTTACAACGTAAGGCAACCCCCGCCACGGGCACGTCGATCACCCCCGAAGGAGCCGCCATGCACCAGCTGATCCGTACCGCCCGGGTGACCGGGCTGTTCTACCTCGGGCTCGCCGTCACCGGCGCGCTGGGGTTCCTCACCGTCCGCCCGATGATCTTCGACCCGGACGACGCGGGCGCGACGTTCGCCAACCTGGTGGCCCACGAGTCGCTTGCCCGCGTCGGCATCGCCCTCGAACTGCTCGTCGTCCTCACCCAGGCGCTCACCGCCGTCTGGTTCCACCGCCTGTTCCGTACCGTCGACAGCACCGTCGCGGGCAGCATCGCCGCCTTCGGGCTCGTCAACGCGGTCGCGATCCTCGGCAGCGCCGCCGTCCTCGGGACAGCTTTGCGCGTCGGGACCGGCGGGCCGGGCGACGCGGACACCGTCCAGCTCCTCTACCTGGTCAGCGGGAACCTGTGGGAAGTGGGCGGCCTCTTCTTCGGGCTCTGGCTGGTGCCGATGGGCTGGTGCGTGCTCCGGTCGGGCTGGCTGCCCCGGCCGCTGGGCTGGGTCCTCGGCGCTGGCGGCGTCGGCTACGTGCTCATGACGTTCGTCGCGTACCTCGCCCCCGGCGCCGGGGTCGCGGGCGACCTGCTGGTGGTGCCCGCCACGGTGGGCGAGGTGTGGATCCTCGGCTACCTGATCATCTTCGGCGTGCGGAAGCAGGAGGTGACGAAAGCCTAGGCGGGACTCGCGGCGAGGGCGACACCCCGGGCGTACGCGATGGCGGCCGGGGTGTCCGCGAACACCAGGCCCTCGCGGCGCAGCTCGTCGGCGACGCCGAGCGTGCTGAGCACCTGGTCGTGGCCCGGAGTGATGCCGGAGAGCAGCACCGTGATCCCCCGGGCGCGCAACCGGGCGATGGCGTCGCCGAGCACCTGGGCGCCCGTCGCGTCGACGGTGGAGACGCGGGACATCCGCAGGATCACCACCCGCACGTCGGCCACCTCGGCCAGTTCCAGCAGGAAGGTGTGCGCGGCGGCGAAGAACAGCGGCCCGTCCAGCCGGTACGCGACGATGTGCTCGGCGAGCAGCGCATGCTCCTCGGCGCTGTGCTCGCCGGTGTCCAGCGGCACCTGTTCCAGCTTGGCGCTGCGCGCCACCGCGCGCAGCGCCAGGACGGCAGCGACGGCGAGCCCGACGACCACCGCCGTCACCAGGTCCCAGATGACAGTGACGGCGAACGTCAGCACCAGCACCACCGCGTCGGCCCGGGTGGCCCGCATCAGCGCGAGCAGGGAGGCCGCCTCCACCATCCGTACCGTGGTGGCGAGCAGCACGCCGGCCAGGGCGGCCAGCGGGATGCGGCCGACGAGCGGGGCGGCGGCGAGCACGATCGCGGCGAGGGCCACCGCGTGGGTGAGCGCGGCGAGCTTCGAGGACGCCCCGGCGCGGACGTTCACCGCGGTACGGGCGATGGCGGCGGTCGCCGGGATGCCGCCGAAGACCGGGGAGGCGAGGTTGGCCAGGCCCTGGCCGAACAGTTCCCGGTCCGGGTCGTGCCGCTCGCCGACAGTCATGCCGTCGGCCACCGTGGCGGAGAGCAGGCTCTCCAGGGCGGCGAGCGCGGCCACGGCGAGGGCGCTCGGCAGCAGTACGCCCAGCGCGCCGAGGTCCACGAAGTCCAGCGACGGCGCGGGCAGCCCCTGCGGCAGCTCGCCGATCCGGGCCAGCTCGATCGGGGTCAGCTCGGCGAGCAGCGTCGCAGCGGCCACGCCGACCAGGGAGAACGGCACGGCGGGCCGCCACCGGCCGCCGAGCAGCATCAGCGCCGCCACGCCGAGCGCCACAGCGATCGCGGCGGGCCGGGGATGCGCGGCGAACCGGGCGACCGCGTCGGCGGCGACCGCCCACACCTTCTCGCCGTGCGCGGCGGTGACGCCGAGCGCGGACGGCACCTGTTGCAGCGCGATGACCACGGCGATGCCGGCCGTGAAGCCCTCGATGACCGGGGTCGGCAGGTAGCGGACGTACCGGCCGAGGCGGGCCACGGCGAGCGCGATCAGGATCAGCCCGGCCAGCGCGCCGACCATCAGCACGCCACCGGCGCCGAACTGCTGCACCACCGGCACCAGCACCACAGTCATGGCCCCGGTGGGACCGGAGACCTGGAGGTTGGAGCCGCCGAAGACCGCCGCGACAGCTCCGGCGACGACAGCGGTGACCAGGCCGGCCTGCGCGCCGAGCCCGGAGGTGACGCCGAAGGCGAGCGCCAGGGGCAGCGCCACCACGGCGACGGTGAGCCCGGCGAGCAGGTCGCGCCGGGGCGAGCGGCGCGCCGCCGCCCAGTCGGCCCTGCCGGGCAGCAGCCCGCGGAACAGCCGGCCCGCCTGCCGGGCGGCGTCACCGGCACGAAGGGCCGCCGCGCTCACCGGTCCGTCCCCGAGGCCCGCAGTTCGTCCAGCAGGGCGTCCCGGTCGGTGAGGACCGCGCCGAGGATGCGCCGGCCGGCGGCGAGCAGGTCGGCCACGTCGGGGGTGCTGAGCGCGTACATCACCAGCGGGCCGTCCCGGTACGACGTGACCATGCCGGCACGGCGCAGCACGGCGAGCTGCTGGGAGAGGTTCGACGCCTCCACGTCGATGGCGGCCAGCAGGTCGCGGACCGGCTTCGGCCCGTCCTGGAGCAGTTCGAGCACCCGGATACGCACCGGGTGCCCGAGGGTGCGGAACAGCTCCGCCTTGGCCTGGTACAGCGGCACCGACATGACTCACCTCTCCGACGACTCTGAAGACTTTAGCACTTGCAGAAATCTTCAAATCGACGGAGATGCGGTGTGGCCTCAGACGAGGTCGTTGACGCAGCGCAGCACCGGCCGGGAGGTGAGCGCCTCGGCATCCAGCGGACGCGTAGTGCTCACCGTGAAGACGACGCTCTCCCCCGGCAGCAGCGTCACCAGGGCCCGATCCACCTGCGCCGCCGGATCGAGGCGATCAGGGAACAGCGTCAGGTCTCGCAACACCGTCCGCGCGGTCACCCGGACGCGCCGGCCGCCGTCGACCGGCTCGGCGGTCGCGTCCCACTCCGCCGCCGGCCACCGCACGTCGCGGTCCTCGGCGAAGAACCACAGCGCCCGCTCCGCGGCGTCCCCGGCGTCCGCGACGAGCAGTTCCGCGCGGCCGTCGTCCGGCCGCGCCAGCTCCGCCGGGAGTTCCACCACGACCGAGGAGTACGCGGGGACGTCGAGGTCGACCGAGGTCTTCGCCCTCGGCTCCCCGGTGAGGGCCAGCCGGGTGACGGTGGCCGGCGTGCTCCACGCCTGGGCGGTCTCGTTCACCGCCACCAGCGCCGGCCCACCGTCGCGCGGCTGCACCGTCAGCAGCCGGTCGGCGTAGGCGCGGCGCAGCGCGTACCACAGGGGTTTGCGGCGGCCGTCGCCGTCGATCGCCGACCAGGAGGTGACCGGCCAGCAGTCGTTCAGCTGCCACACGACGGTGCCGGTGCAGACCGGCCGGTGCGAGCGGAAGTGCTCGACGCCGAGCTGGATGGCGCGGGCCTGGTTGAGCTGGGTGAGGTAGTGCCAGTCGTCGAAGTCGGCCGGTGGCGGCAGGTGGGCGTCGAGTCCGCGCCGGAGCTTGCCGTCCCCGTCGGCGGCCTTCTGGTGGTGCGCCATGCCCGGTGAGTCGTGCGCGAGCGGGTCGTCGGAGAGGGACCGGCGCAGCGTCGCGTACGCGGGCGGCGCCTGGTAGCCGAACTCGGCCACGAACCGGGGCACGTAGTCCCGGTAGCGGGTGTAGTCGTCGGTGTTCCACACGTCCCAGATGTGCGTGGTGCCGTGCGCCGGGTCGTTGGGGTGGACGTCCTCGCTGCCGGACCAGGGGCTCCCCGGCCAGTACGGGACCGTCGGGTCCAGCTCGCCGACGATCTCCGGCAGCAGCTCAAGGTAGTAGCCGCGTCCCCAGGTACGCCCGGCCAGCGGTTCCTGCCAGTCCCAGTCGTGCCAGCCCCAGATGTTCTCGTTGTTGCCGGTCCAGAGCACCAGCGACGGGTGCCCGGCGAGGCGGGTCACCTGCTCGCGCGCCTCCGCCTCGACCTCGGTGCGGAACGGCTCCTCCTCGGGGTACGCCGCGCAGGCGAACAGGAAGTCCTGCTGCACCAGCAGGCCCATCTCGTCGGCGAGGTCGTAGAAGTCGTCCGACTCGTACCGGCCGCCGCCCCAGACGCGCAGCAGGTTGACGTTCGCGCCGGCCGCCTGGGCGAACCGCTCGGCGAGGCGCTCGCGGGTGACCCGGTTCGGGAACGCGTCGTCGGGGATCCAGTTGACGCCCTTGACGAACACCGGCACGTCGTTGACGTGCAGCGTGAACGGGGTACCGTGCGCGTCGGGCGTGGTGTCCAGCCGGACCGAACGGAACCCGATCCGCCGGGACGCGGCGTCCAGCCCTCGGCCGTCGGCGCCGTGCAGGCTCACGTCGAGGTCGTACCGCGGCTGGTCGCCGTACCCGATCGGCCACCACAGCGCGGGGTCGGCGACGGTGAGCGTCACGACGGCGGTCCGCTCCCCCGCCGGTACGGCGGCCTCGGCGCTGACCCCGGCGACGGCGGCGCGGACGGTCAGCGGCTCGTCGCCGGCCCGCTCGACCCGCACGTGCAGCTCGACCCGGCCGACTCCGTCGGCCACCGTCACGAGCGGCCGGACCGACGCGAACCGGGCGGTGGACCAGGCGTGCAGGCCGATGTCGCGCCAGATGCCGGCGGTGACGAGCGTCGGCCCCCAGTCCCAGCCGAAGTTGCAGGCGGTCTTGCGGATGAAGTGGAACGGCTCCGGGTACGCGTTCGGCCGGTCACCGAGCCGGTCCCGGTGCGCCTCCGCGTACCGGTACGGGGAGGCGAAGCGTACGGCCAGGGTGTTGCCGTCCGGGCGCAGCAGCGCGCGGACGTCGAAGCGGTACGAGCGGTGCTGGTTCTCGGTGCGGCCGACCTCGACGCCGTTGAGCGTGACGGTGGCGACCGTGTCGAGTCCGGCGCAGACCAGGTCGATCCGGTCCTCGTCACCGGGTCGCCAGGCGAACGTGGTCTCGTAGACCCAGCCGGTGCGGCCGATCCAGGTGAGGCGGTTCTCGTTGTCGTCCAGGTACGGGTCGGGGATGAGGCCGGCCGCGAGCAGGTCGGTGTGGACGCAACCGGGGACCGTGGCCGGCACCGCCGCCCCGGCGATCTCCGGCGGCACCGCCGGGCCGGGCTCGGCCCGCAGCGTCCATCCCTCGTGCAGCAGCGTTCGACGGCTCACGACTTCACCGCGCCTTCCATGATTCCGCGGACGATCTGACGTCCACCGATGAACAGCATGACCAGCAGGGGGACGGTGGCGATGAACGCGCCCGCGAGCACCCGCCGGTAGATCACGTAGTTGCCGCTGGCCAGGTCCGAGATCGCCACCATCGACGTCGGGTAGTCGGTGCCGCTGAGCGTGATCAGCGGCCACTGGAAGTCGTTCCAGGTGGCCACGAACGTGAGCAGGCCGAGCACCGCCAGGGCCGGGCGGATCGCGGGGAGCACGATCGTCGCGTACACCCGCATGGTGGTGGCGCCGTCGACCCGGGCCGACTCGATCAGCTCGTCCGGGACGGTGTTCACGATGAACTGCCGCATGTAGAACACGCCGAACGCGGTGACCAGGCCGGGCGCGATGACCGCGAGCAGCGTGCCGTTCCAGCCGAGCTTGCCCATCACGATGTAGAGCGCCACGATGCCGAGCTGGTTGGGGACGGTCAGGGTGAGCACCACGAACAGCATCAGCACGCGGCTGCCGGTGAAGCGCAGCTTGGCGAAGGCGAACCCGGCCAGCGAGCAGAAGAACAGCACCGAGGCGGTCACCACGGCGGAGACGATGACGCTGTTGACCAGCGACGCGGCGAAGTAGACGTCCTGGAGGGAGAAGACCTCGTCGACGTTGGTGAGGAAGCGGTCGCCGGGGATCACCGCCGGGGGCAGCTTCGCCAGCGCCTCGTCGTCGCTGGTGGCGATGACGAACATCCAGTAGAGCGGGAACGCGGCGAACAGCATGCTCACCGCGAGGAGCAGGTAGGTCCAGAGCCCGGCCGGGGTGTCCTGTGGTGCCCGGGCCACCACGCGTCGCGTCGTCACCGGCGGCCTCCGGAGAGTCGGTTGGTCAGCAGGTAGTTGACGCCGGCCACGATCAGGATGATCAGGAACAGCGCCCAGGACATGGCGGCGGCGTACCCGAGGTTGAGGTCCTTCCAGCCGACCTTGTAGATGAGCTGGGCGATGGTCTGCCACTCGCCGTCCGGCCCGCCGGTCGCGGCCTGCGCGTTCGGGTCGAACAGCATCGGCTCGGTGAACAGCTGCAACCCGCCGATGGTGGACAGGATGACTGTGAACAGGACCACCGGCTGGATCATCGGCACGGTGATCCGCCAGAGCTGCTTCCACTGCCCGGCGCCGTCGATCGCCGCGGCCTCGTAGACGTCGCGCGGGATGGACTGCATGGCGGCCAGGTAGAGCAGCGCGTTGTAGCCGATCCACTTCCAGTTGACCATCGTGGCGATGGCGATCCAGGCGTGCAGCTTGTCCGCCCGCCAGTCGATCGGGTCGTCCGCGCCGCCGATGCCGAGCAGGCCCAGCGCCCAGTTCGCCATGCCGAAGTCGCGGGAGAAGAAGACGCTGAACACCATCGTCGAGGCCACGATCGGTGTCACGTACGGCAGCAGCACACCCACCCGCCACCACGTCTGCGCCCGCAGCCTGCGGTTGAGCAGCGACGCGACGAGCAGCGCGAGCAGCAGCTGCGGAACCGTGGAGAGCAGGAAGATGCCGAACGTGTTGTAAAGGGCGTTCCAGAAGTCCTCGTCGGCGACCAGGCGGCTGAAGTTCTCCACGCCCGCCCAGTACGGCAGCGTCGGGTCGTCGAGGCGGTAGTTGCGCAGCGACACGACCGCGTTGAACAGCAGCGGGAACAGCCCGAACACCACGAAGAGCAGGAAGAACGGCGCGATCATCAGGTACGGCATGTACCGCATGTCGAAGCGGTACAGCCGGTCGCGCCAGGTCATCCGCCGGTCGGCTGCCCCGGTACGGCCGGGCTTGCGCGCGGGTGGACGGCCTGGTGGCGCGGGCGCGGCACGGGTGCTGGACATCTGTTCACTCCAGGGCCGGGAGATCGGACGGTGACGGGGCGGACCGGGCCGCCCCGTCACCTGTGACACGTCAGGACTTGGCGGCCTTCTCGGCCTCCTTGACCGCCTCGTTCCAGGCGGCGTCGGACTTGAGCGACTTGTTCTCCACCCGCCGGATGACGTTCTCGACCGCCACCCGGGTCGGGCCGTTCTTCCGGCCCAGGTACTGCGGGGTGAGGCCCTGCGCCATCTTCGGGAAGATCTGGCCGACCGGGGCGTCGTTGAAGAACGGGTTCTTGAAGTCGGCGATCGCCGGGTCGCTGTAGAGCGCCGGCTGCGACGGCAGGTTGCCGACCTTCTTGAAGATCTCGATCTGCTGCTCCGGCGCGACCAGCCAGGTCAGCAGCTTGTACGCCTCGTCGACGTTCTTGCCCTGCTTCGGCAGCGTCAGGAAGGAGCCACCCCAGTTGCCGCCGCCACCCGGGACCGCGGCGATGTCCCACTTGCCCTCGGTGCCCGGTGCGGTGTCCTTGATGTGGCCGAGCATCCAGGCCGGGCAGGCGAGCACCGCGAACGCGCCGCTGGTGAAGCCCTTGTCCCAGTCGGCCTGGAAGCTGACCAGGTTGGCCGACAATCCGGCGCCGACCGCCTTGACCGTGTAGTCGAACGCGACCTTCGGACCCTGCTCCATCCGGAGCTGGTCCTGCTCGTCGTAGAACCCGACCGGCTGCTGGCCGAGGATCGGGTTGAACAGGTTGGTGCCGGCGTCGATGAACTTCTTCTTGGTCTTCGCGGTGTACTGCTGGCCGACCTCGATGAACCTGTCCCAGGTGGGCCAGAGGGCTGACACCTGGTCGCGTTCGGTGGGCAGGCCGGCGGCCTTGAACAGGTCGGTGCGGTAGCACATGGCCAGGCCGCCGACGTCGGTGCCGAGGCCGATCTGCGTCCTGCCGTCCGCCGACAGCGACTGCTTCCACTTCCAGGGCAGGTACTTGCTCTCGTAGGAGCCGGCGCCCTTGTCGAGCAGGTTGACGAACTTGTCGGACTGGCTGCGGAACTGGACCATGAACCCCTCGTCGATCGCCGCGATGTCGGGCGCGCCGTTGCCGGCGACGAGCTTCTTCTGCAGGTCCTCGTGCTGGGCGTTGTACTCGCCCGAGTTGAGCTGGATCTTGACGTTCGGGTGTTCGGCCTCGTACTTGGCCTTCAGATCCTGGAGCCCGAAGTCGCCCCAGAAGTTGATTTTCAGCGTGACCTGACCACCGGCCGAGTCCGAGCCGCCGGTGGTGCTCCTGCCGCTGCAGGCGGTGATCATGACCAGGCTGACGGCACCGACGGCGGCCACCCGCGCCAGGTGCGTCCAGGACCGTCTCATCTCATCCTCCGCGCCGAATGGGAACGCTCCCGAATATCGAGAGACGTTGACTGAACCGGATAAGTGACGCCACCGTACGGTCCTCATTCATGACTGTCAACGGTCGGTTACCGATGTGCCGGTTCGGTAACCTCGCCGCCGCTCACGACCACGGTCAGGGCGGTCGGCGGCGGGTCCGCGCCCTAAGCTGAACCGCACAAGCGACTGCCGCCGGATGCGGTCCACCGGCGCCGCCGGCGGCACCCGGACCCGGCAGCGCGTGCAGTAGCGTCACCAGACGCCGGTGATCCGGCGACCGGAAGCGCCCGCGAGGGCCGGACACAGTGGAGGAACGCTTCGGTGAAGCGGCCGACCATCGCCGACGTCGCCCGGCGCGCCGGGGTCTCCAAGGGCGCGGTGTCGTACGCCCTCAACGGCCAGCCCGGTGTCTCCGAGGCGACCCGGCAGCGGATCCTCGCCATCGCCGCCGAGATCGGGTTCCGTCCGAGCAGCGCCGCCCGCGCGCTGTCCGGCGCCACCGCCAAGGCGGTCGGGCTGGCGCTGTGCCGCCCCGCCCGGATACTCGGCATCGAGCCGTTCTTCATGGAGCTGATCAGCGGCGTCGAGGCCGAACTGTCGGCCCGCTCGTACGCGCTCACGCTCCAGGTGGTCAGCGACCAGGAGGCCGAGATCGCCGTCTACCGGCGGTGGTGGGCCGAACGCCGGGTGGACGGCGTGCTCGTCTGCGACCTGCGCACCGACGACCGGCGCGTGCCGGCGCTGGAGGAACTGCAACTGCCGGCGGTGGTGATCGGCGGGCCCGGGCACACCGGCGGCCTGGCGAGCGTCTGGGCCGACGACGCGGCGGCCCTCGTCGAGACCGTGGAGTACCTGGTCGCGCTCGGCCACCGGCGCATCGCCCGGGTCGGCGGGCTGCAGTCGCTGCTGCACACCGAGATCCGCACCGAGGCGTTCACCGGCGTGTGCCGGCGGCTCGGGCTGGACGAGGCCACCACCGTCTGGTCCGACTACACCGGCGAGGAGGGCGCGCGGGCCACCCGGCGGCTGCTCAGCTCCGCCGGCCGCCCCACCGCGGTGATCTACGACAACGACGTGATGGCGATCGCCGGGCTCTCGGTGGCCCAGGAGATGGGCCTCACCGTGCCGGGCGACCTGTCCATCGTGGCCTGGGACGACTCGCCGCTCTGCCGGCTGGTGCACCCGCCGCTCACCGCGCTGGGCCGGGACATCCCGGCGTACGGCGCGCACGCCGCGCGCCAGCTCCTGGCCGTGATCGCGGGCGAGCCGGCCGCCGTCGTACAGGACGAGACCGCGCATCTGACGCCGCGCGGCAGCACCGCCCCACCTCGTACGACGAACCGCTGAACCGGTTCAGCTCACCGCGCGGTCGACGGGTACTCCTCGAACCACGCCTCGACCCGCTCGGCGGTCGCCGGGCGGGCCAGCGCGAAGCCCTGACCGTACCGGCAGCCGGCCCGCCGCGCGCCCGCCACCTGGACCTCCGACTCCAGTTCCTCGACCACCAGCTCCACGCCGAGCCGGTCGGCCAGGTTCGCCACCACGTCGATCAGCGGACGCTGCCCGTCCCCGCCCGGGCCGACCAGGTGCGGGCCCACCTTGAGCAGGTCGATCGGCAGCCGGCGGAGCTGCGCGAGCGAGGCGTGCTCGGCCCGGAAGTCGTCCAGCGCGATCCGCACGCCGATCGACCGCAGACCGGCCAGTCGAGCCACCACTGTGGACAACTCCGCGCCCACCACCGGCTCGGCCACCTCCACCACCAGCCGTTCCGGCACCACGTCGTACGCGGCCAGCGCTGTTGCGGTACGCGCCACGAAGTCCGGGGCGGCCAGCTCGCGCGGCGTCACGTTCACCGCCATCCACAGCTCGCGACCGCCCTCCGACCACGCGGCGAGCTGGCGGCAGGCCCGGTCCAGCACCCACCGCCCGATCTCGCCGGTCAGGTCGAGGTCGGCCGCCACCGGCAGCAGCTCGGCCGGCAGCACGGTGCCCAACGCCGGGCTGCGCCAGCGCAGCAACGCCTCGGTACCCACCGGCATCCGGTCGGCGAGCGCCACCACCGGCTGGTAGACCAGGTCCAGCTCACCGCGCGCCACCGCGCCGGGCAGCTCCCGCTCCAGATCCAGGCGGCGGACCAGCTGCTCCTCCAGGTAGGCGTCGTACCACTCGACCCGGTCCCGGCCGAGCTGCACCGCCCGGCGGCGGGCCAGGTCCGCCTGCCGCAGTACGTCCTCCGGATCGCCGCCGCTGGTCTCGGCCAGCCCGACGCTCACCCTCAACCGGGCGAGACCTCCGGGCCGGGGGTACGGCTCGGCCAGCGCCGCGAGCAGCCGCAGACCGAGCGCGTACGCGAGCACCGGCCCGCGGTCGGTGAGCACCGCGTACTCGGTGTCGCCGAGCCGGGCGACCAGATCCTGCGTCTCGGCGCCCGCTCGCAACCGGCGTGCGGCCTCGGTCAGCACCGGCCCCTCCGGCACCGCGCCACCCGTACCGTGCAGGTCGACGACGAGCAGCGCGCCGCCACTGCGTTCCGCCATCGCCCGGACCAGTTCGGCGCGCGTCAGCGGCACGGGCTCGGCCGCCCGGGCGTCCGGTCCGAGGCGGCGCCGCAACCACGCCTCGCGAGCCGCGAGCCGTTGCACCCGGCGACGCTGGTCGGCGGCGGCGAGCAGCTCACCCACCATGATCGGCGGAACGACGGCCAGGCCCAGGGCCATCGCGGCGGTACTGAACTCCCCCGCCGTACCCAGGTGGATCCCGGCGGCCAGCGCGGCGATCCCGGCCGGCGCGGTGAGGCGCGGCCACGCGGCAGGCGCCACGTCCCGGCCCGGTCGTTCACCCCCGGAGGTACGCCGGGCGCCGGCGGCGGTGAGCAGCGCCCCCGCCACCAGCGGCGCCGCGACGAGCGGCAGCGCCCGGTCCGGCGCACCGTAGGCCAGCAGCACCACCAGCAGCGTCAGCCCGCCGAGCGTCAGCGCGGCCCCGGCGTGGCAGCGCGCGGCACCGGGCCGGCGCCGGCGTTCGGCGACGGCGGCCACCGCGAGCACGGCGAGCACCACCGCGCCGCCCGCCGCCACCATTGCGGCGACGGCCGGGACCGGGCCGCCCGGCAGCAGCATACAGCCCGCGAACACCAGGCTGACGCCGAGCGCGAGCACGTCGACGGTACGGCGCACCAGCTCCGGGCCGGACAGCCTGGATCGGCCGGGCAGGCGCAGCAGGGCCGTCACGTGCAGTGCCCCGGCGAGGCACAGCCCGGCCAGCGCGATCGGCAGCCGGTGCGCGGCGTCGCTCAGCGGCAGCACCGCAACGGTGAGCCCGGCGACCTGGACGGCGCCGTCCAGGATGGCGGCGACCCGGCGGGACAGCGCGGCCCGGCGCGCCCGCCGCCCGTTGGCTGCGGGACGGTCGGGCGGTGTGGCGGCTCCGGCCAGCCAGGCGAGCCGGACGCAGGCGAGGGCGAAACCTCCGGCGACGGCGAGCGCGGCGGCAGCGGGGCCGGGCAGGGCACCGGCGACGCCGGCGAGGAGGAAGACCGCGCCGGTGAGCGACACGGCGACATCGGGCAGGGCTGATTGCCGACGGGGATCGGCGGGAGGGGGGACGGGCACGGCGGTCGCCTTCGTGAGGGGGCACGGGGGCGGTGCGGTTGCGGTACGCGGTACGACGTGCGGGGTCGGGGCGGGCGGGGACGCATCGGCGGGGACCGCTGCGGCCACGCCTAGAAACGATCCCGGAAGCGCCCGGTGACGTCACCGCACCAGTGACGTCCGTCACACCAACAGCTGTCACGGAGACGGCCCTCGTCCAAGATCGACGCCGCTCGCTTTCGCGTCGCCTCCCGACACAAGATCTTGGAAGAAACCGGCCCCCAGGAGGGCCCTTTGCTTCCAAGATCTCCAGACGCGGCAGATCTTGGTACCGAGCCGCCCCGCGAGGGGCGGAGCCGTACCAAGATCTGGGGCGGGCCGTTCGGGGCGGGCGCGGAAGGGCGGGGGCGGCGGGGGTCCCCGATGGGGCGGGGGACGCCCGGGGGGTGGGGTGGAGGGGCCGGATGGGATCATCGGGAGGTGAGCCGCGCCGATACCGTCCGTTTCCGTCACAACCAGGCCATCCTGGTCGCCGCGATCGTCGCCTTCATCGGCGCGCTGCCCCTGGCCTCCGCCCGCTGGTGGCTGCTCTGGGTGCTGCTCGTACCCCTCGCCGTCGCGGTCTGGGCGTGGCGGGCCGGCACCGACGCCGACGCCCGGGAGCTGCGGCTGCGGGCGCTCGCCGGGCAGCGCCGGGTGCCGTGGAACCGGGTCGCCGAACTCGCCGGTGATTCCCGCGGCCGGGCGATGGCCCGGCTCGACGACGGCGAGGTGGTGATGCTGCCGGCGGTACGCGCCAGCGAACTGCCCCGGCTGATCGCCGTCACCGGGCAGGAACTACCGGACGCCGACGGCGATCAGCAAGCCGGCGATCAGTAGCCGTCGACCACCCGGTTCGTCAGCTCCTCCCCTGCCACGTACCGGCGCAACTGCTCGCCCACCAGGCGGTACGCGCGGGGCAGCAGCCCGCGTACCGAGCCGGCGACGTGCGGGGTGAGCAGCACGTTCGGCAGCTCCCACAGGGGATGGTCGGCGGGCAGCGGTTCCGGGTCGGTGACGTCCATCGCGGCGCGCAGACGGCCCGAGGTCAGCTCGGCCACCAGCGCCGAGGTACGGGCCACCGGCCCGCGGGCGGCGTTGACGAGCAGCGCGCCGTCCGGCATCGCGGCGAGGAAACGTTCGTCGACCATGCCCCGGGTCTGCTCGGTCAGCGGCACCAGGAGCACCACCACGTCCGCCTCCGGCAGCAGCGCGGGCAGCTCGTCGACCCCGTGCACGCCCTGGTCGGGGCGCGGCGTACGGGCCACGAGCGTGAAGCTCACCTCGAACGGGGCGAGCCGGTCGCGGACCGCGGTGCCGATCGAGCCGGCGCCGACGATGAGCACCCGCTTGCCGGCCAGCTCGTCGGTGGGCGCCACCTCGTCGTACGCCCACTCGCGCCGCGCCTGCGCCCGGGCCAGCGGCGCGAACCCGCGCAGCGAGGCGAGGATCGCGGCGACGACCCACTCGGCGGTGGGCGAGTCGTGCACGCCCCGGGCGTCGCAGAGCGTCACCCCGTCGGGCATCCGTCCCGCCCAGGCGTCCGCGCCCGCGGAGAGCAGTTGCACCACCTCGACGTCGGGCAGCTCGGCGAGGAGCGCACCGGCGTCCGGGCCGGACAGGAACGGCGGCACCCAGAATCGCACCCCGGACGGGGACGACGGGAGCCGGTGCGGGTCGTCCAGCACCTCCACGGTGACGCCGGGCGGTGGCTCGCCGAGCAGCCGGCGTCCTTCGGGGTGCGGGATCCATACCTTCACGACCGCCGACGATATCGGCCCCGGACCGGCCGGTGCGGCGTGACCCGTGACGAACACCGCGCCGGGAATGGAGTGGCGGTCCGGCGGGGTATAACCGAGAGCGGGATGCCGGTCGGGTGTTCCGCTTGCTGAGGGCGGTGGCGATGAGCGAGGACGGCCGGGGACGGGTGTCCGTGCCGATTCCGGCGCTCGCCGATCCCGACCGGTTGCGCTCACTCGACGAGACGCGGCTCGACGCCGTACCGGACGAGTCGTTCGACAGGTTCGCGCGGCTGGTCGGCGACCTGCTGGACGTTCCCGTCGCGCTCGTCTCCCTGGTGGACGCGGACCGTCAGTTCTTCCCCGGCGCGACCGGGCTGCCGGAGCCGTGGGCGGCCCGCCGGGAGACGCCGCTGACCCACTCGTTCTGCCAGCACGTCGTCGACATCGAGATGCCGCTGGTGCTGCCCGACGCCCGCCTCTACCCGCGCGTACGTCTCAACCTGGCGATCGAGGACCTGGGCGTGGTCGCGTACGCGGGCATGCCGCTGACCGACCTGGAGGGGCGGGTGCTCGGCTCGCTCTGCGCGATCGACAGCAAGCCCCGGGCCTGGACCAAGGACCAGTTGCGTACGCTCGCCGACCTGGCCGCCGCGTGCTCCTCGGAGCTGCGGCTGCGCATCGCGGTGCGCGGCTCGGAACAGGCCCGCCGCCGCGCGGAGGAGGCGCACGACCGGCTCGCCATGCTGGCCGGGATGAGCGAGATGCTCGGCGGCACGCTCGACGTGGCCACCGCGGTCGACCGGCTCGGGCACGCGATGGTGCCGCTGCTCGCCGACTGGTGCCTGATCACGCTCGTCGACCCGGCCGGGCGGCCGCGCACCGTCACCGGCGTACACCGGGACGCCGAGCGCGAGGCCGACCTGGCCCGCTTCGCAGAGTTGCTGACCACCGGGCTCAGCGCGGACTCGCAGATCCGATCGGTGCTGCGTACCGGCCGGCCGGTGGTGCGGGCCGTGGCCGGCCTGGACGACGTGGCGCGCGGCACCACGCGCCCGGAACTGGTGCCGCTCGCCGAGCGGCTCGGCGTGGGCTCCCACCTGACCGTGCCGATCACCGCCGCCGGGGACCGGGTGATCGGGGCGGTCACGCTGGTCAACCGTCCGGGGCGGCGCGGTTTCGACCCGAGCGACCTGCGCACCGCGCAGGACATCGGGGTACGCGCCGGACAGGCGGTCGGCAACAGCCGCCTCTACGGCGAGCAGCGCCACGTCGCCGAGGTGTTGCAGCACAGCATGCTGCCGACCCTTCCGGCCGTGCCGGGGATCGAGCTGGCCGCCCGGTACCTGCCGGCCGCCGACCGGGTGGAGGTGGGCGGCGACTGGTACGACGCCTTCGTCCAGCCCGACGGCGAGCTGATCGCCGCGATCGGCGACGTCGCCGGGCACGACATCGAGGCGGCGGCCAGCATGGGCCAGCTGCGCAACCTGGTGCGGGGCAACGCGTACGGGCGGAACGATCCGGTGGAGGATCTGATGTCCCACCTGGACCGGGCCATGGGCGGGCTGCGGGTGCCCACCGTCGCCACCGCCGTACTGGCCCGGGTCCGTCCGGCCGCCGGCGGGCTGGCGGTCTCCTGGTGCAACGCGGGGCATCCGCCACCGCTGCTGGTCCGCGCCGACGGCACGGTCTCGGTGGCGGACGGCCGCGGACCGCTGCTCGGCCTGGCCCGGCCGCCCCGGCGCGCCGGCCGGACGCTGACCCTCGCCCCCGGCGACACGCTGCTGCTGCACACCGACGGGCTGATCGAGCGCCGGGACCAGCCGATCGACGAGGGACAGGCCGAGCTGCTCGCCCACCTCGAGGCCGGCGGGCCGGGCGTACCCCTGGACCTGCTCTGCGACCGGCTGCTCGCCGCCGCGCACCGGCGCGAGGACGACGTCGCCCTGCTCGCGCTGCGAGCCGGCTGAACCGGCACTCCCCCGAACGGCCGGAGGCGGGCAGGGGTGGGCGCGACGCGCCCGGTTCGCCGGTCCGCCCGGCTAGGCTGGGGCGGGTGAGCCCGCGTCTTGCGTACCCCCGTGTCAGCCGTCTCCGGACGGCGCTGGCGGCGTCCTGCGCGGCGCTGCTGCTGGGCACCGCCGGCTGCGCCCTCGGCGAGCCCGAGCCGGACCCGGCCGGCGCCCCGCCCAACCTGCCCACACCGTCCGGCACCGCGAGTCCCGGCGGGGCCGGCCAGCAGGTGGTCGCCACCGTGCTGGCCCGGGGCCTGGAGGTGCCGTGGGGAATCGCGTTCCTGCCCGACGGCGGCGCCCTGGTCACTGAGCGGGACAAGGGGCGGATCCTCCAGGTCGGCCCGGAGTCCGGCCCGGACGGGCTGACCGTGCGGCCGGTGCAGACCGTGCCGGACGTGGCCGCCGGTGGTGAGGGCGGCCTGCTCGGCATCGCTGTCTCCCCCGCGTACGCCAAGGACCGCACGGTCTTCGTCTACTACACCGCCGAGGACGACAACCGGATCGCGAAGATGCAGCTCGGGCAGGCGCCGAAGCCGATCCTGACCGGCATCCCGAAGTCCGGTACGCACAACGGCGGCGGGCTGGGCTTCGGCCCGGACGGTCACCTCTACGCGAGCACCGGCGACGCCGGGCGCACCGAGAACGCCCAGGACGCCAAGAGCCTCGGCGGCAAGATCCTGCGGATCACGCCGGACGGCAAGCCGGCGCCGGGCAACCCCACCGCCGGGTCGCCGGTCTGGTCGACCGGTCACCGCAACGTCCAGGGCTTCGCCTGGACGCCGGACAAGAAGATGTACGCGGTGGAGTTCGGCCAGAACACCTGGGACGAGATCAACCAGATCAACAAGGGCGGCAACTACGGGTGGCCCCGGGTCGAGGGACGCGGCGACGACAGGCGCTACGTGAACCCGATCACACAGTGGCCCACCGGTGACGCCTCCTGCTCCGGCCTGGCGGCAGCGGACCGTCTGCTCGTGGCCGCCTGCCTGCGCGGCCAGCGGCTCTGGCTGGTGGAGCTGGCCGGTAACGGCACCGTCCTCGGTCAGCCGCGCGACCTGCTCAACGGCCGGTACGGTCGGCTACGGGCCGTCGCGGCGGCGCCCGACGGCTCACTGTGGGTGAGCACGTCGAACCGGGACGGGCGGGGTACGCCCACCGCCGAGGACGACCGCATCCTGCGGCTCGTCTTCGCCGACGGTGGTGCCGGCCGGAGCTGATCCGGCCGGCCGGGTTTGTCAAGATCGCGCAGGGGGCAGGTCAGAATCTCAGCATGGACGGCCACGAGAACGAACAGCACCGCACCGGGGACGAGGCGTCTCCGGAGCGCGGGCGCGCCCGCCGACTGACGGCGTGGCGGCCCGGTCACCGGCTGCGTCGGCTGGGTGTGGTGCTGGCTCTGCTCGCGGTCACGCTCGGCGGCATCGTGATCGGCACGTACGCGGGCGGCCACGTCGGCACCGACATCGGCCCGTTCCGGGCCGAACTGAAGCTCAGCCCGTCGCTGTCCGGCGGCACCACAGTCGACATCCCGCCGCTGGGCGCGCTACTGCTGGACAGCCACGACGGTCCGGCGTACCTCACCGTCGAGGTGGGCTCGCTGGACCAGGGGCGCACCGAGGCGCTCATCGACGACCCGGCCAGCATCAGCCGGGCCAGCCAGTCGGCCGTCCAGGACGTCCGCGACGGCGTGATGCGGCTCGGGCTGCGTACGCTCGCCTCGACCGTGCTGGCCACGCTGCTGCTGGCCGCGCTCGTCTTCCGGGACGTCCGGCGCACCGCCTGGGCCGGCGGTCTGGCGCTGGTCGTGACCGCCGGCAGCCTCGGCATGGCCGCGAGCACGCTGCGCCCGCAGGCGATCGAGGAGCCACGGTACGAGGGCCTGCTCGTAAACGCGCCGGCGATCGTCGGTGACGCGCGGCGGATCGCGAACGACTACACCAAGTACGCCGAGCAGCTCCAGCGGCTGGTCGGCAACGTCAGCAAGCTCTACACCACGGTCTCGGCGCTGCCGGTGGTGCAGCCGTCGCCCGGCACCACCCGGGTGCTGCACGTGTCGGACATCCACCTCAACCCGACCGGTTGGCAGCTGATCCGTACCGTGGTCGAGCAGTTCGGCATCGACGTGGTGGTCGACACCGGCGACATGACCGACTGGGGCAGCGAGCCGGAGGCGTCGTTCGTCGGGTCGATCGGCCTGCTCAAGAAGCCGTACGTGTTCATCCGCGGCAACCACGACTCGCCGCGTACCGCCGCCGCGGTGGCGCAGCAGCCGAACGCGATCGTGCTGAACAACTCGGTCACGACTGTGGGCGGGCTGACCATCGCCGGCATCGGCGACCCCCGCTTCACCCCGGACAAGGAGACCTCACCGGCCGGCAGCGGCCTCACCTCGGCCGTCGCCGACCAGGTGATCGGCGCCGGTGAACAGCTCGCCGCCACGATCGGGAAGTCGCCGCGCAAGGTCGACATCGCGCTCATCCACGACCCCGCCTCGGCCGGCCCGCTCTCCGGCACCTGCCCGCTGGTGCTCTCCGGGCACACCCACTCCCGGCAGGTGTCGAAGCTGCCGCAGGTGGAGGGCAAGCAGCCGACCACGCTGATGGTGCAGGGTTCGACCGGCGGTGCCGGGCTGCGCGGCCTGGAGGGCGAGAAGCCGACCCCGCTGACCATGACGGTGCTCTACTTCGACCAGCAGAAGCTGCTCCAGGCGTACGACGAGATCACCGTGGGCGGCACCGGGCAGTCTCAGGTCAACCTGGAACGGCACGTCATCCGCGACCCGGCCAAGGGCGACCAGGTCCCGGTGACCCCGACCCCGACCCGCGGCCCGTCGGAGTCGCCGTCGCCGGGTACGACCACGCTGAGCCCCACCCCCACGAGCTGACGGCTCCGCTTTCTCGCCGCTTCCCCTCGCGGTCAGTCCGGTGCTCCGCCACACCGACACCCGGTCACTCCGCGTCATAAATCCCGTCCGGCCCGGGCATGCCCCGCCGCCGACTTTGCTCTGCACCCATCGGCGCAGCAGGCACCGAGAGTCACCGCCTGGGTGGGTGCAGAGCGGTGGGCATTCCACTCCGCCCCAGCTCAGGACGGTGATGCGGATATGGCTGCAGAGCAAAGGGGCCGAGAGGTGAATCCCGAGGCCGCCAAAGGCAGTTACTCTCCGCAGCCAGTCCAGCCGTCACGCTCCGTGAGGAGAACCAGCCGCCGCCTCAGCGAAGCGCGATCGCGGCCAGCGCGGCGTTGACGATGCTGCCGGGCAGCAGGTCGTGCAGCTCGTACAGCTCCCGGACGCTGCCGGACTGGCCGAACTCGTCCACGCCGAGCGGCACCGCCGGGGCGCCGACCGCCGAGCCGAGCCAGGCCATCGCGTGCGAGGCGGCGTCGTGCACGGTGACCACCGGCACCCGGTCGGCGAACGCCGACCGCAGCGCGCCGGGCACGCTCGGCACTGTCGCGGTCCGCACACCCTGGCGCAGCGTCCGCTGCCACGCGCGGTAGAGCCGGTCCAGGCTGGTCACGTCCACGACGTGCGCGGCCACGCCCTCCTCCGCCAGCTCGGCGGCGGCCGCCAGGACCTCCGGCAGCACCGCGCCGGAGGCGGCGAGCTGCACGACCGGGGCGTCGGCCAGATCGGGGTACGCCTGGTGCGCGTCGACGAGCCGGTACGCGCCGGCCACCACCTGCCGCCGCAGCACCGCGTCCCCGAGCCGCGTACGCGCGGCCTCGAACGGCGCCTGGTCGATCGGCCGGGTGCTGAGCCGGAAGTAGTACGCCCCGTCCTCGGCCGGCGCGGCGGTGGCGGCCGGAGCGGCGCCGCCGGCGATCTGCCCCAGCGCGTCGCAGAGCAGCCAGTCGAGGCTGCCGGCGTACGCGGGCTCCAGGAACGTCACCCCGGGCAGCTCCAGGCCGACCGATGCGGTGATGGTGGACTGGTGCGCGCCGCCCTCGGGCGCCAGCGTGATGCCGGACGGGGTGCCGGCCACCACGAACCGCGAGCCGGAGTACGTGCCGTAGAGGAACGCATCGAGACCGCGCAGCACGAACGGGTCGTAGACGGTGCCCACCGGCAGCAGCGGCTGACCGGACAGGTCCCACGACAGGCCGAGCTGGCCCAGCAGCAGGAACAGGTTCATCTCCGAGATGCCCAGCTCGATGTGCTGCCCGGCGGGGCTCTCGGTCCAGCGCAGCATCCGGTCCTCGGTCCAGGAACGCTGCTCGGTCGGGGCGAACACGCCCGTCTTGTTGATGAACCCGGCCAGGTTGGTCGAGGTGGCCACGTCCGGCGCGGTGGTCACCAGGTAGGGCGCGACCTGCGGATCGCGGGCCAGGTCGACCAGCACCCGGCCGAAGACCTCCTGGGTGGAGACGGGCTTGTTCGCGCGTACCCTCGTGGTCTCCGGAACGGTTACGCCCAGCGCACGCTCGCGCGGCGGGCGGGACAGCGCCTCCCGGCGCTCGCCGGCCCGGATGCCGGCCGGGGTCGCCGGGTCGAGGCGATCCCACTCGGTCTCGGCGGTCAGGCCGTGCGCGGCGCGCAGCGCGTCGATCTGCTCGGTGGTGAGCAGCGCCGAGTGGTTGCGCGGGTTGCCGGCGATCGGCAGACCCCAGCCCTTCACCGTGTACGCGAACACGACGCTGGGCCGGTCGGTGACCGCGTCGCACTGGGCGTACGCGTCGAGCATGGCCTGTGCGTCGTGCCCGCCCAGGTCGGTGACGAGCGGACCCAGCTCGTCGTCGCCGATGTCGGCGACGAACGCGGCGACCTCGGCCGGCGCGCCGTCCAGGAACTGCTTGCGCAGCGCCGGACCGGCCAGTCCGAACAGCGACTGGTACTGCTCGTTGGGCATCCGGTCGATCCAGTCGCGCAGCGCCGCGCCACCCGGCCGGGCGTACGCCTCGGCGAGCCGACGGCCGTACTTGACCTCCACGACGTGCCAGCCGGCCGCCTCGAACTGGCCGCGCCACTGGTTGATGCGGATGCCGGGGACGACCCGGTCCAGCGACTGGCGGTTGAAGTCGACGAGCCACATCACGTTGCCGAGCCCGGTGGTGGCCGGGTCGGCGACCGCCTCCCAGATGTTGCCCTCGTCCAGCTCGGCGTCGCCGATGATGGCGACGAACCGGGAGTGCGGGCGCGCGCCGAAGTGCGCGTCGACGTAGCGGCGGGTGACGGCGGCGAACAGCGGCGCGGCGGCGCCCAGGCCGACCGAGCCGGTGGAGAAGTCCACCTCGTCCGGGTCCTTGGTGCGCGACGGGTACGACTGGAGCCCGCCGCGCGCCCGCAGCTTGGGCAGGTACGACTTGTCGAGGTTGCCGAGCAGGTACTGGATCGCGTGGAACACCGGCGAGGCGTGCGGCTTCACCGCCACCCGGTCCTCGGCGTCCAGGTGCTGGAACCAGAGCGCGGTCATCGCGGTGACCAGGGAGGCGCTTGATGCCTGGTGGCCGCCGACCTTCACCCCGTCACCGGTGTCGCGGTCGTGGTTGGCCGCGTCGACGATGCGGGTGGCGAGCCAGAGCACCCGGCGCTGGATCTCGTCGAGGACGTCGAGGTCGTGCTGGTTCACGGTGACTCCATCCGGGCGTCGCCGTTGACGCCCTCTGCGGGGTGAGGAGCGGACGAAGGGCCCCTCCCCTGCCGGGAAAGGGCCCACACGACCGGATCAGGCGCCGAGGCGCGCCAGGATCAGCTCGCGGACGGTCTTCGCGTCCGCCTGGCCGCGGGTGGTCTTCATGACCGCGCCGACCAGCGCGCCGGCCGCCGCGACCTTGCCGCTGCGGATCTTGTCGGCGACGTCCGGGTTGGCGGCGATCGCCTCGTCCACGGCGGCGGTGAGCGCGCCGGTGTCCGAGACGACCTCCAGGTTGCGGTTGGTCATGATCTCGGTCGGCGAGCCCTCGCCGGCCACCACGCCCTCCAGCACGGTACGGGCCAGCTTGTCGTTGAGCTGGCCGGCGTCGACGAGGCCCTGCAGCTCGGCGACCTGGGCCGGGGTGGCGCCCACGTCGGCCAGCTCCACGCCGGTCTCGTTGGCGCGGCGGGACAGCTCACCCAGCCACCACTTCCGGGCGGCGGCAGGGGTGGCACCGGCGGCAACAGTCGCCTCGATCAGCTCGACCGCTCCGGCGTTGACCACCGACTGCATGTCGAGGTCGGACAGGCCCCACTCCTGCTGGATCCGCTTGCGGCGCAGCCGCGGCAGCTCCGGCAGGGCCGCCTTCAGCTCGGCCACCCACGCGGTGTCCGGGGCGAGCGGCACCAGGTCCGGCTCCGGGAAGTACCGGTAGTCGGTGGCGGTCTCCTTGGACCGGCCCGACGTGGTGTCCCCGGTGTCCTCGTGGAAGTGCCGGGTCTCCTGAGTGATTCGCCCACCGGCCTCCAGCACCGACGCCTGGCGCAGCATCTCCGAACGCACCGCCCGCTCGACCGAGCGCAGCGAGTTGACGTTCTTGGTCTCGGTGCGGGTGCCCCACTCCTCACCCGGCCGGTTGAGGGAGGTGTTGACGTCACAGCGCAGCGAGCCCTCCTCCATCCGCACGTCGGAGACGCCGAGCGAGCGGATCACGTCACGCAGCTCGGCGACGTACGCGCGGGCGACCTCGGGCGCGAGCGCGCCGGTGCCGGGGATGGGCTTGGTGACGATCTCGACGAGCGGGATGCCGGCCCGGTTGTAGTCGACGAGCGACTCGGTGGCGCCGTGGATGCGACCGGTGGCGCCGCCGACGTGCAGCGTCTTGCCGGTGTCCTCCTCCAGGTGCACCCGCTCGATGCCGATGCGCACCAGCTCGCCGTTGACCTCGACGTCCAGGTAGCCGTCGAAGCACAGCGGCTCGTCGTACTGGCTGATCTGGAAGTTCTTCGGCATGTCCGGGTAGAAGTAGTTCTTCCGGGCGAACCGGCACCACTGCGCGATCGAGCAGTTCAGCGCCAGCCCGATCCGGATGGTCGCCTCGATGGCGGCCTTGTTCGCCACCGGCAGCGAACCGGGCAGGCCGAGGCAGACCGGGCAGACCCGGGTGTTCGGCTCGCCGCCGAAGTCGGTCGGGCAGCCGCACCACATCTTGGTGTTCGTGCCCAGCTCGACGTGGGTCTCCAGGCCGATCACCGGTTCGAAGCGCGCGACGACCTCGTCGTACGCGGGCAGTGTCGTCGTCATCTGAGCTCCAGGCGCGATCCGGACAGAACCGTTCCAGCCTAATCGGCTGGCCCGGCCACCCCGCTGCCGGGCTTCGAGATCACCGCGCGGGCCCCGCGACGGGGACCGGGCCCGGGCCGGGTGTCACTCGGGTGTGGTGAAGGTCCGCCGGCGGTTGTAGGCCAGAACGAGCAGGATGCCGCCGATGGAGAAGGCCACGACGCTCAGCAGCAGCAGGACGAGCGGCGAACCCGGTCCGGTGATCGGCAGCCACGCGCCGCTCACCTTCGACGGCGAGGGCGTCGGCTGGGGCGTCGCGGGGAGGCTGCTCTCCGACGGCGTGGCGGCCGGGTCGCTCGGCGTCGGCGTCGCAGTCGGGTCGTCCGGGTCGGGCGTCGAGCCGGTCGGGGAGGCCGTGGGGGTGGCCGGGGTGCGGGCGGCGACGGTCAGCGACACCTCCTTCGTGGCGCTGGTGCTGTACCCCTTCGCGCCGACGGTGAAGGCGAACGTACCGGCCTTGCTCGGGGTGCCGCTGAGCTTGCCCTTGTCGTCGAGGGTGAGGCCGTCCGGCAGGGCCCCGGCGGCCAGGGCGAACACGATGTCCGAGTCGCCGTCGGCGGTGAACCGGAAGGAGTACCGCTTTCCGACGGTGGCAGCGGGCGGTTCGCCGGAGGTGAACGCGGCCGCTGCCTCGGCGACGACGACAGTGGCGTTCTGCTCGTCGAAGCGGCCGTTCTTGTCGGTCATCCGTAACGTGAACGTGTACGTGCCCGGCGTGGTCGGCGCACCACCGAGCGACGTCCCCACCACGAGCATCCCCGTCGGCAGGCCGCCCGACACCACTGTCAACGAGTACGGCCCGGTGCCACCCGTCGCCTCGACGGTGTGGATCGCGTACACCCGGCCGAGGTACATGGGCGACCGGGGCTTGCCCGACGTGATGACGACATTCGGTTCGCGTACCTCGATCGTCGCCGTCTGCTCGTCGAAGAGGCCGTTCTTGTCGGTCATCCGCAGCGTGAACGTGTAGGTCCCCGGCGTGGTCGGCGCACCACCGAGCGACGTCCCCACCACGAGCATCCCCGTCGGCAGGCCGCCCGACACCACTGTCAACGAGTACGGCCCGGTGCCACCCGTCGCCTCGACGGTGTGGATCGCGTAGACCTGCCCGATCACCATCACCGACCGGGGCTTGCCCGACGTGATGGTGACGGTCTCGGTGGCGGCGGTAGCCGGTTGCGCGGCGGCCGGTTGACCGGCGCCCAGCAGCAACGCGACGACCATCGTCAGGGCCATGACCGGGCGAAGTGTCCCCATCGCACATCCAGCTCTCGGTCGGAACCGCTCGCGTCCGCCAGCGGGCCACAGTCCAGTCGAATCAGCAGACTCGGAGTCTATTCGACCAGTGCCAGTGACCCCGGGCAATCCACTGATCGGTGATCACCGTGTCGGTACGGAGGCGGCCGGGCCGCCTCCGTACCGCTTGGTTCAGAGCGCCGGCGGGGTGAGCGTGCCGACGGCGCCCTCCAGCGCGGCCGCGACCCGGTACATCCGGTCGTCGGCCATCGTCGGCGCCATGATCTGGAAGCCGACCGGGAGCCCGTCGGACAGGCCGCACGGCACCGAGATGGCCGGGCCGCCGTACAGGTTCGTCGGGATGGTGAACAGGTCGGCCAGGTACATCTGGTACGGGTCGGCGGTACGCGAACCGATCGGGAACGCCACGAACGGCGTGGTCGGCGAGATCAGCGCATCGACCTGCTCGAACGCGCTGGTGAAGTCCCGAGTGATGAGCGTGCGGACCTTCTGCGCCTGGCCGTAGTAGGCGTCGTAGTAGCCCGACGAGAGCGCGTACGTGCCGATCATGATGCGGCGCTTGACCTCGGGGCCGAAGCCGGCCTCGCGGGTCAGCGACATGACCTCCTCCAGCGACCGGTTGCCGTCGTCGCCGACCCGCAGGCCGAACCGGACGCCGTCGAACCGGGCCAGGTTGGAGGAGCACTCGCTGGGCGCGATCAGGTAGTACGCCGGCAGCGCGTACTTGAAGTGCGGGCAGGAGACCTCGACGATCTCGGCGCCCAGCTTCGCCAGCGCCTCGGCCGCGTCGCGGAACGCGGCCATCACGCCCGGCTCCGCGCCCTCACCGGTGAACTCGGTGACCACGCCGAGCTTCACGCCGGTCAGGTCACCGGTGGCGCCGAGCCGCGCCGCGGCCACCACGTCCGGCGCCGGGGCCGGGATCGAGGTGGAGTCGCGCGGGTCGTGACCGCCGATCACCTGGTGCAGCAACGCGGCGTCGAGCACGGTACGCGCGCACGGGCCGGGCGTGTCCAGCGAGGACGAGAACGCGACCAGGCCGTAGCGGGAGGTGCCGCCGTAGGTGGGCTTCGCGCCGACGGTGCCGGTGACCGCGCCGGGCTGGCGGATCGAGCCGCCGGTGTCCGAGCCGATCGACAGCGGTGCCTCGTACGCGGCCAGCGCCGCCGCGCTGCCACCGCCGGAGCCGCCCGGAATCCGCTCCAGGTCCCACGGGTTACGGGTCGGCCCGTACGCGGAGTATTCGGTGGAGGAGCCCATCGCGAACTCGTCCATGTTCGTCTTGCCGAGCATCACCGTGCCGGCGTCGCGCAGCCGCTCGACGATCGTCGAGTCGTACGGCGGGCGCCAGCCCTCCAGGATCTTCGACCCGACGGTGGTCGGTACGCCCTTGGTGGTGAGCACGTCCTTCACCGCGACCGGCACACCGGCGAGCGGGCCCAGCTCCGCACCGGCGGCGCGGCGCTCGTCCACGGCACGCGCGGCGGCCAGCGCTCCCTCGGTGTCGACGTGCAGGAACGCGTGCACCCGGTCGTCGACGGCGCCGATGCGGTCCAGGTGGGCCTGGGTGACCTCGACCGCGGAGGTCTCGCCGCTCGCCACCAGCCCGGCGATCTCCACGGCGCTCAGCTTCGTCAGCTCGCTCATGAGGCCACATCCTCGTCCAGGATCCGCGGGACGCGGAACCGCTGCTCCTCGGCGTCGGGGGCGCCCGACAGCGCCTCCTGCGGGGTCAGACCCGGCCGCACCACGTCCTCGCGGAGCACGTTCGTCAGCGGCACGGAGTGGGACGTCGGCGGGATGTCCGCCGCGGCGACCTCGCCGACCTGCGCGACCGACTGGAGGATCACATCCAGCTGGCCGGCGAAGGTGTCCAGTTCCTCCTCCGTGACGGCGAGCCGCGACAGTCGCGCGAGGTGCGCGACCTCCTCGCGGGAGATGGCGGCCATCAGTGCCCCCTTCGTGGCTGTCCTGAGACGTCTGCGGTGGACCGGCCGCGCGTGCGGGCGTGCTCGATGACGCGCGGTGACCGGAGCGAGTCTATTGTCCCGCCGTCACGACGACGCCTTCGACTCCCCCTCCGGCGCCGGACCGCCGCGGCCCACCGCCTCCGCCGGACGCACCGGACGGTAGCGGGACAGCCAGGCCACCAGGTCCTCAGCCGGCATCGGCCGGGCGTGGAACCAGCCCTGCGCCACGTCGCACCCGGCGGCGTGCAGCAGCCGCCAGGTGCGCTCGTCCTCCACGCCCTCGGCGACCACCCGCAGCCCGAGCGCGCCGGCCAGCTCGATCATCGAGCGGACGATCGCCGCGTCGTCCGGGTCCTCGGCCATTCCGAGGACGAACGACCTGTCCACCTTCACCTCGGACAGCGGGAGCCGGCGCAGGTGCTGCAGCGACGAGTAGCCGGTGCCGAAGTCGTCCAGCGCGATGCCGACGCCGATGCGGTGCAACTGGGTGATGCTGGCGAGCACCCGCCGCGGGTCGGCCATCAGCGCGCCCTCGGTGATCTCCACCTGGAGGCGCTCGGGCGGCACGCCGTACCGGGTCAGCCGGTCGGCGATCTGGTCGGCGATCTCGCCGGTGTGCAGGTCCCGGACGCTGACGTTGAGCGCGGCCCGCAGCGTGAGCCCGGCCGCAGACCACTTGGCGAGCTGCTCCACCACGTCGTCGACCACGCGGCGGGTGAGCAGCCGCATCACCGCGCTCTGCTCGGCGACCTGGATCAGCTCGCCCGGGTCGACCATGCCCCGGCGCGGGTGCCGCCAGCGCAGCAGCGCCTCGACGCCCACCACCTCGCCGGTGGCGATGGCGATCTGCGGCTGGTAGTACATGGTGATCTCGCCCGGGTGCCCGGCCTGCTCGTCCGCCTCAGCCGCGGTGCTCCCGTCGGCGGTCGGCCCGATGACGCCCGGCGCGCCGGTGCTCACGGCCGCCTCCGCGTCCTGGGTGACGTCGGCGTCGGCGGTCTCCGGCGCGAACTCCGCGTCGCCGACCAGGAGCGGACCCGCACCCGGTCCGGCGCCGGCCCGGGCGGCCCGGCGGCGGATCGGGTCGGCGCGGGTGAGGATCTGCTCGATCAGGTCGTCGTCGTGCCGCTCCTCCGCGCGGTCGCGGCGGCGCCGCAGCCACCGGTTCGGCCCGTCACCGGACCGTCCCCGGCCGCCCTCGCGCGCCGGCCGCTGGTTGCGGGCCGGGCGGTCGGCCCGCACCGGCAGCGCCGGGGTCAGGGCCGCGCCGTCACCCCCGCGTACGCCGACCGTCTCCCCGCCCTGCGCGGACGGGCCGGACTCCAGCACCCGGCGCAGGTCGGCCAGCAGACTGAGGCGCTCGGCCGAGTTGTGGTCGGACTCCGGCGCGTACACCGCCACCGTGTCGTTGCGGTGCTTCGCGTCGTACATGGCCACGTCGGCGTGACGCATCAGGGTGGCGAAGTCCTCGCCGTGGTCCGGGTAGAGCGCGATGCCGATGGCGCCGCCCACGTCCAGCGGCAGCCCGTCCAGCGGCACCGGTTCGGCGAGCGCGGCGACCACCCGGCCGGCCCGCTCGCGGGCCTGGTCGATGTCGGTGAGCCGGGGTACGACGATGGCGAACTCGTCGCCGCCGAGCCGCGCCACCATGTCACCGGCGCCCACAGCGCCCATCAGCCGGGCGCTCACCTCGACCAGCAGGCGATCCCCCACCGCGTGCCCGAGCGCGTCGTTGACGTGCTTGAACCGGTCGAGGTCGAGCAGCAGCAGCGCCAGGTGCGCGTCCGGCGCGCCCCGGGCGGCCCGCTCGCCGTGCAGGTGCACCTGCTCGGCCACCTCGGTGAGCAGCGCCTTGCGGTTGGGCAGCCCGGTGAGCGGGTCCACGTCGGCGAGCTGTTCCCGCTCCTCGGAGAGCCGGGCCATCCGGTAGACGGCGAACAGCGGCACCAGCACCAGCGGGATCAGCGCCGCGCTGGCCCGGGCCGCGGCCACCAGCACCGGCGCGAGCAGCAGCAGCGAACCGGTGGACAGCAGCTCGTACGCCAGGCCGCTGCGGACGCTGGGCCACCACCTGTCGCCGAAACGCAGCCGGACCGCGGAGCTGACCAGCCCGTAGTTGACCACGAACCAGGCGAGCGTCGCGCCGCCCACCGCCGCCACGTCGGTCCAGTGCAGCCGGCCTCCGCCGAACAGCTCGCCCGGACCGAGCCGGGTGACCGCGTACGCGGCGGCGAGCGCGCACGCGTACTGCGCGGCGTTGAAGCCGGTGCGCCAGGGGGCGTACCCGAGTCGCCAGCCGCTGACCGCCACGGCGACGGCCTGCACCGCGACAGCCGGGCCGAAGCCCCAGCCGAGCAGGATCGCGAAGGTGAAGCAGGTCGACGGGAACACCGCAGACGTCTGCCGGCGGCCGGGCGGGACGAACGGGCGGGCGTCGCAGGCGACGGCGAGCACCGCCATCGTCCAGAACGCGGCCGGCAGCTCGGTCAGCCGGTCGGTGAGCGCGACGAGCGGCCCGGCCGAGACCAGCAGAGCGACCGCGCCGATCGCGGCGACGAAGCCGAAGAACGGCCCGCTCCGCCCGGGCGGGACGGAGTTACGCGGGTCGCCGGTCTCCATCGCACCTCCCGGGGAACGTCCTGGCGCGCGCCGTCACGCGTCGTACGCCAATGAAACGCCCTCCGAGGCGATTTCCCCGACACGACAGTCACGAATCGGTCGGAGTCGTAATTAACTTGGTATCCGCCGGACGAAAGCTGTGACCAGCCTGTCAGTCCTCCACCCGGGCCACCTCGCGGGCCGCCTCCGGGCCGGAGTCGAGCAGCACCCGGAAGCCGTCCTCGTCGAGGATCGGCAGTTTCAGGGTGGCGGCCTTGTCGGCCTTGGAGCCGGGGTTGTCGCCGACCACCACGAAACCCGTCTTCTTGGAGACCGAGCCGGTCACCTTGCCGCCCCGGACCTGGATCGCCTCGGCCGCCTGGTCGCGGCTGAACCCGCTCAGCGTGCCGGTGACCACCACAGTGACGCCGTCGAGCGGTCGCGGCCCCTCGTCGGCGGCCTCCTCGGCCATCCGGACGCCCGCCTCGGCCCACTTGCGCACCACGTCGCGGTGCCAGTCGACGGCGAACCACTCCTTCACGCTCGCGGCGATGGTCGGGCCGACGCCGTCCACGGAGGACAGCTCCTCCTCACCGGCGGCCTCGATCGCGGCGACCGAGCGGAAGTGCCGGGCGAGCGCCTGGGCGGCGGTCGGGCCGACGTGCCGGATGGACAGCGCCACCAGCACGCGCCACAGGTCGCGTTCCTTGGCCTCGGCGAGGTTCTCGAGCAGCTTGGTGGCGTTGCTGCCCAGGCTGCCGTCCTTGTTGACGAAGAACGGCGACCGGCTCAACTGCTCGGCGTCGAGCTGGAACAGGTCGCCCTCGTTGGTGATGATCTGGGCGTCCAGAAGCGCCGCCGCGCCCCTCTCGCCGAGCACCTCGATGTCGAGCACCTTGCGGCTGGCCAGGTAGAAGACCCGCTCGCGGATCTGACCGGGGCAGGCGCGCCCGTTGGGGCAGCGGATGTCGACGTCGCTCTCCTTGGCCGGCGCGAGCGGGGTGCCGCAGGCCGGGCAGGTGGTCGGCATGACGAACGGGCGGGCGTCGGCCGGGCGCAACTCGACCACCGGGCCGAGCACCTCGGGGATCACGTCGCCGGCCTTGCGCAGCACCACCGTGTCGCCGATGAGCACGCCCTTGCGCTCGACCTCGCGGGCGTTGTGCAGGGTGGCGTAGGCGACGGTGGAGCCGGCCACCCGGACCGGTTCGAGCACGGCGCGCGGGGTGACCCGGCCGGTGCGCCCGACCTCCACCTCGATGTCGAGCAGCTTGGTGTTCACCTCCTCCGGCGGATATTTGAAGGCGATCGCCCAGCGGGGCGCGCGGCTGGTCGAGCCGAGGCGGCCCTGGATGGAGACCGGGTCGACCTTGACCACCACGCCGTCGATCTCGTGCTCGACGTCGTGCCGGTGCTTGCCGTAGTAGGCGATGTAGTCAGCGACGCCGGCCAGGTCGTCCACCACCCGCCACCGGTCGCTGGTGGGCAGCCCCCACGCCTTGAGCGCGGCGTACGACTCGGACTGCGCGGCCGGCCGGAACCCGGTGCGCGCGCCGATGCCGTGCACCACAAGGCGCAGCGGGCGGGAGGCGGTCACCCGGGGGTCCTTCTGCCGCAGGCTGCCGGCGGCGGCGTTGCGCGGGTTGGCGAACGGCGCCTTGCCCTGCTCGACCAGGCTCGCGTTCAGGTCGGCGAACGCGGCCACCGGGAAGTAGATCTCGCCGCGCACCTCCAGGAGATCGGGCACGTCGGGGAAGTCGTCGGCCGGGGTCAGCCGGGCCGGCACACCCTTGATGCTGCGCACGTTGGCGGTGACGTCCTCGCCGGTGCGGCCGTCGCCCCGGGTGGCCGCGCGCACCAGCCGGCCCTTGGAGTAGGTGAGGTTGATGGCGAGCCCGTCGACCTTCAGCTCGCACAGGTAGGGCACCGGGCCGCCGGCGTCCCGCTCGACCCGCTCGGACCAGGCGGCCAGTTCCTCGTCGGCGAAGGCGTTGTCGAGCGAGAGCATCCGCTCGGCGTGCGCGACCGGGGTGAAGTCGGTGGAGAAGGTGCCGCCGACCCGCTGGGTGGGTGAGTCGGGGGTGCGCAGCGCCGGGTATTCGGCCTCCAGCGCCTCCAGCTCCCGCAGCTGCTCGTCGAACTCGGCGTCGGTGACGGTCGGCGCGTCGAGGACGTAGTAGCGGTACTGGTGTTCGGTCAGCTCCTGGCTGAGCGTGGCGTGCCGCTCCCGGGCCGCCGGGGTCGGCTCGGCGCCGGCCGCCGCGTCCTGGGCCGCGTCGACCGCTGGGGGAACCGCTTCTTCGGACACGCCGCCGCCTTCGGACACCGCTGTCGACCTCCCGTGTTGGTGCTACCCGAGAACCGTAGCGGTCGGCTGTGACAGCCGTCCGGTCACCTGCGCCGAGCAGGGCGGACCGGTGCCCGCCGCGCCACCCGGGCGGGTCCGCCGCGGCCGTGCGACGATCGCGTCGGCGGTAGTGGGCGACAACGGTCGGAAGGCGGGCGGCGGATGCGCGACGGGGTGATCTGGGCGCTGGTGATCGTGGCCTGCGTCGCGGCCGGCTGGCTGTGGAACGAGTGGCGCCGCCGCGCGGCCGACCGCGCCGCCGGCACGCGCGGCCGGGCCGACGGGCGGCGGGACACCGGGCGTGGCGGCCGGACCGGCACCGACCGGCCCGGCGGAGGGCGCGGCGACGAGCGGGCCGGCACCGGGCCACGGGGTGACCGCGCCGGCGCGGCGCCGAGGCCCCGGGGCGCCGGGCGGGACCGGGACGAGCCGCGCCCCGGGGAGATCTGGTGGGCCGACGTGCCGTACGCCGACGGGACCGGTTCGAAGGTGCGTCCCTGTCTGGTGCTGCGGGTCGACGGCGGGGACGCCGAGGTACTGAAGATCACCAGCCAGGACAAGTCGGACCGGGACGACCACCTGCCGATCCCGACCCGGGACTGGGATCCGGGCGCCGACCACGACAGCTACCTCGACGTGAGCGAGCCGATCCCGGTGCCGCTGGGCGCGTTCGCCGACCGGGCCGGCACCTGCGACCCGGACCTGTGGCGTGGTGTCCGGCGGCTGAGCCACCTCGCCGGCTGAGCGAGCGCGTCACCCCTCGCCGCGGGAGCCGCCGCCGGACGCCTCCCCGTCGAACGCGGCGGCGAGCGCGGTGAGCTGACCGGCGTACTCGATCCGGCCGGCCCACCCGGCGGGCCAGGCGGCGATGCCGTACGCGGCGCCGACGAACGCGCCGGCCAGCGCGGCGATGGAGTCCGAGTCACCGGCCGTGGTGGCGCCCCGGGCCAGCGCGCCGACCGGGTCGTCGCGGTGGCGCAGCGCGCAGAGCAACGCGGTGGCGAGCGCCTCCTCGGCGATCCACCCCTCGCCGGTGAGCCGGCACGGGTCGCCGCCGTCGTCCGGGCGGGCCAGCGCCGCCTCCAGCCGGCCGAGCACGCGCAGGCAGTCGTCCCAGCCCCGGGCGACGAACTCGGCCGCGCTGCTCTCGCCGGGCCGCTGCCACAGGTCACCGAGCCAGTCGTCGCGGTAGACCGTGCGCTGCTCCCGGGCCCGATCGGTGAGCAGGCCGGGCAGTTCCGGCAGCGCAGCGCCGTCGCGCAGCAGCCGGACCGCGTACGCGGTCAGCTCGCTCGCCGCCAGCCCGGTCGGATGGCCGTGGGTGAGGCCGGCCTGGAGCTGGGCCAGCCCGGCCATCGTGTCCAGGTCGACGTCGAGCAGCCCGACCGGGGTGACGCGCATGTTAGCGCCGCAGCCCTTCGAGCCGGCGACAGTGGCCTCCTGCCAGCGGGCACCCCGGGCCAGCTCGGCGCAGGCCCGCAGGCAGGTCATGCCGGGGGCGCGGTTGTTCTCCGGGCTGATGGACCAGTCGACGAAGCGCTGCCGCAGCAGCGGCTCCACCGCCTCGGCCGTGTACGCGGGCGCGTCGTACAGCGCCCACGCCACGGCGAGCGCCATCTGGGTGTCGTCGGTGACCAGGGCCGGGTCGCCGGTCAGCTCGCGCGGACCGGCCGGACCGTAGCGGCGGACGATCTCGGTGACGGTGAGGAACTCGGTCGGCTTGCCCAGGGCGTCGCCGTAGGCCAGGCCGAACAGCGAACCGGCGGCGCGGCCGGTGGCGGTGGAGGCGGTCACGGTGGCGATCATGCCCCCACCACGCAAGCCGGGGAAGATCAGTCCCAGCAGAGGCAGAACGGGTGGCCGGCCGGGTCGGCGTAGACCCGGAAGCCCTCCCCCTCGCCCGGTAGCCGCCGCGCGCCGAGCGCCAGCGCCGCCTTCTCGGCCGCCTCGATGTCGTCGACTGTCACGTCGAGGTGGAACTGCTGCGGCCGGGCCGGGTCGGGCCAGTCGGGGGCGCGCAGGCCCGGCGCCCGTTGGAAGGCCACCCGTGGCTGGTGCCCGGGTGGACCGCCGAGCACCACCCACTCGTCGCCGTCGGAGTTCTCCTCCACCAGCGGCAGGCCGAGCAGCTCGGAGTAGAAGGCGGCGAGCGCGTGCGGATCGGGGCAGTCGATCACTGTGGAACGCAGTCGTCCAATCATGCCGGTCATCGTGCCCGGCGGGTACGACGGAAAAACGTCAGTCCTCGGCGAGCCGCCGGCCCGCGTCGCGGCAGGCGGTGAGCACCGCGCGGGCGTACCCCGGGGTGGCGCCGGCCAGGCCGCACGCGGGAGTGACCACCACCTGCTCGGCCAGCCGGCGGCGAGGGAAGCCGAGCTGGTCCCAGACCCGCCGCACCCGGTCGGCGACCTGGGCCGACGTCGGCGCCCGGCCGGACGGCGGCGGCAGCGTCGGCGCGGCGCCGGCCAGCAGCCCGAGCCCGGCGTCGATCGCCTCGCCGAGCGGGTCGAGGTCGGTGACCAGCGACAGGTCGAGCGCGACGCCTGCCGCACCGGCGGAGCGGATCAGCTCCAGCGGTACGTCCGGCGCGCAGCAGTGCACGAGCGCCGGTACGCCGGCCGCCTCGATCACGTCGCGCAGCAGCGCCCGCGCCACCTCGGTCTCCACCGGACGGTGGGTGCCGAGGCCGCTCTCGGTGGGCACCCGCCCGGCCAGCACCGCCGGCAGGGACGGCTCGTCGAGCTGGAGCAGCACCGAGGCGCGGGGCAGCCGCCGGGTCACCGCCTCGACGTGCCCGCGCAGCCCTTCGCCGAGCGAACCGGCGAGGTCGCGTACCGCGCCGGGGTCGCGCAGCATCCGGCCGCCGATCGGCAGCTCCAGCGCGGCGGCCAGGGTGAACGGCCCGGCGGCCTGGACCTTGACCGGGCCGGCGTACTCCTCGGCCTGCTCGGCCAGCTGGTCGAGGTCGCGTTCCATCAGGTCGCGGGCGCGGCGCAGGTCCCGGCCGGGGCGCGGGGCGATGCGCCAGCGGGCCGCGTACAGCTCGACAGGCAGTTCGACGAGCAGGCCGGCGCTGCGGCCGACGAGGTCCGCGCCCGGCCCTCGGGCGGGCAGTTCGGGCAGGTGCGGCAGGGCGGGCAGCTCGCCGAGCACGATCCGCTGCGCCTCGGCGATGTCGGTGCCGGGCAGCGACCCGATCCCGGTCGCCGCGCCGGTGGGCCAGGGCCACGCCTGCTCAGTCACGGCCGCAGCCTATCCGCTGCCCGTACGAGGTCAGGCGGCGGTGATGGTGGCGGAGCCGAGGACCACGTCGCCGGCCGGGTCCGGCCGGTAGGCCACGATCGCCTGGCCGGCGGCGACACCGCGGACCGGGCGGCGCAGCGACGCGCGCAGGCCGTCGGCGTCGACCTCGACGGCGGCCGGCACCACGTCGCCGTGGGCCCGCAGCTGCACCTCGCACTCGACCGGCCCGTCCGGGCGTGGCCCGCCGGTCCACACCGGGCGCGTGGCGCGCACGTCCGAGACCTCCAGCGCCTCGGCCGGGCCGACGGTCACCGTGTTGGTGGTCGGGGTGATGGACAGCACGTAGCGGGGGCGGCCGTCCGGCGCCGGGCGGTCCAGGTGCAGGCCGCGCCGCTGCCCGACGGTGTACTGGTAGGCGCCGCTGTGGCTGCCCACCACCGCGCCGGTGAGCGCGTCCACCACCTGGCCCGGCGCCTCACCGAGCCGCTCCGCGAGGAAGCCGCGGGTGTCGCCGTCGGCGATGAAGCAGATGTCGTGCGAGTCGGGCTTGTCGGCCACCGCCAGGCCGCGCCGGGCGGCCTCCGCGCGCACCTCGGCCTTCGTCGAGTCGCCCAGCGGGAAGATCGACCGGTCGAGCTGCGCGCGGGTCAGCACCGCCAGCACGTACGACTGGTCCTTGGCCGCGTCGACGCTGCGCCGCAGAAGGCCGTCGGCGCCGAGCCGGGCGTGGTGGCCGGTCACCACCGCGTCGAAGCCCAGGGCCACGGCCCGGTCCAGCACCGCGGCGAACTTGATCTTCTCGTTGCAGCGCAGGCAGGGATTCGGGGTACGACCGGCGGCGTACTCGGCCACGAAGTCGTCCACCACGTCGTCGTGGAACCGGTCGGCCATGTCCCACACGTAGAACGGGATGCCGAGCACGTCGGCGGCGCGCCGGGCGTCCCGGGAGTCCTCCAGCGTGCAGCAGCCCCGGGCGCCGGTGCGGTACGTCTGCGGGTTACGGGCCAGCGCCAGGTGCACGCCTGTCACGTCGTGCCCGGCCTCCACCGCCCGTGCCGCCGCGACGGCGGAGTCCACCCCGCCCGACATCGCCGCCAGAACCCTCACCGGCCCACTCCCCTCGTCCTCACCGAGGGTATCCGGGTCAGCGGGGCGTACGGAGGGCGGCCGCGCGGCGGGCGCGCTCCACCGCCGCCGGAAGCGCGGCGATCAGCGCGTCCACGTCCGCGCCGGTGCTCGTGTGGCCGAGCGTGAAGCGCAGCGAGGACCGGGCCCGGTCGTCGTCGGCACCCATCGCCAGCAGGACGTGCGAGGGCTGCGCCACCCCGGCGGAGCAGGCCGACCCGGTCGAGCAGGCGATGCCCTGGGCGTCCAGGAGCAGCAGCAGCGCGTCCCCCTCGCAGCCGGGGAACGAGAAGTGCGCGTTGCCGGGGAGCCGATCGGCCGGGTCGCCGTTGAAGATCACTTCGGGGACGGCCTGCCGGACCCGCTCGACCAGTTCGTCGCGCAGCGCGGCGACGCGGGCCGCGTACTCCTGCTGGCCCTTCACCGCGGCCTCGACGGCGACCGCGAAGGCGACGATGCCCGCGGTGTCGAGCGTCCCGGACCGCACGTCACGCTCCTGGCCGCCGCCGTGCAGCAGCGGGGTGGCCGCCACGTCGCGGGCCAGCAGCAGCGCACCCACGCCGGCCGGGCCGCCGAGCTTGTGCCCGGTCACGGTGAGCGCCGACACGCCGCTGGCGGCGAAGTCGACAGGTACCTGCCCGACCGCCTGGATGGCGTCGGTGTGGAACGGCACCCCGTGCTCGGCGGCGACGGCGGCCAGCTCGGCCACCGGCTGGACGGTGCCCACCTCGTTGTTCGCCCACATGGCGGTGACCACAGCGACGCGCTCGCCGTGCTCGGCCAGCTCGGCGCGCAGGCGTTCCGGGTCGATCCGCCCGGCCGCGTCGACCGGCAGCCGGCCGACCTCCGCGCCCTCGTGCTCGACCAGCCAGTCCACCGCGTCGAGGACGGCGTGGTGCTCGACCGCGCTGGAGACCACCCGGACCCGCTCGGCCCGGCCGGCGCGACGGGCCCAGAAGACGCCCTTCACGGCGAGGTTGTCGCTCTCCGTACCGCCGCCGGTGAAGATCACCTCGGAGGGGCGGGCACCGAGCGCGGCGGCCACCCGCTCGCGGGACTCCTCCACCCGTCGCCGGGCCCGGCGACCCGCCGCGTGCAACGACGACGCGTTGCCCACCTCGCGGGCGACGGCGACGTACGCCTCGAGTGCCTCGTCCAGCATCGGGGTCGTCGCCGCGTGATCAAGGTATGCCATCACGGTTCAGCCTAACGGCCTGCGTACCCGGCGCCGGGGGCCGGACCGCCCCGTCCCACCCGGGGCGGTCCGGCCGCTCACGCGGAACGCCCGTGATCACGCGGGAACGGCTGTGATCACGATGTTGTCCCGGTAGCTGCGGGTCTTCGCGTCGAACGGCCCGCCGCAGGTGATCAGCGTGAGGCGGGGCTTCCCGTCGCGCGCGAAGTACCGCTCCAGCGGGATCTTCGACTTGCGGTACTCCTCCCGGGCCACCACCCGGTAGGCGCGCTCGCGGCCGTCCGAGCCGGTGGCGGTGAGCTCGTCCCCCTGGCCCAGCTCACGCAGCCGGAAGAACGCGCCCTTGCCCTGCTCGGCACTGTCCACGTGCCCGGCGATCACCACCGAGCCGGCGCCGGCCTCCAGGCCGGGGCCGTAGCGGTACCAGCCGACCTGGTCCACGCTGGGCGGCACCTCGAACTCGTCGGTGCGCTCGTTGACGCCGACCGGGTTGACTGTCGCGGTGACCCGGATCGGCGGGATGCTCAGCTTCACCGGCGGCACGATCTCGCTGTCGCCGGGCAGCGTCCCCGGGTTCACCGGGACCGAACCGCCGCCGGTCGCCGCCGGCGTGGGCGTGGGTGTGGCGCTCGCCAGGGCGGTCACCTCGTCGCCGCCGACGTCCTCGGCGGGCTCCGATCCGCACGCCACCACCGTCGCCAGGATGAGCGCGGCGGCGCCGGCGGCCATCGCCGCCAGCGCCCCGCGGTTGCGCACCGTCACCGGCGACCGGCCCGGGCGGTTGCCGCCACCCGCGCCCCGCCGCCGACCAGGAGCAGCACGCCGGCCCCGGCCAGCACGTACCACCAGGTGTCCACGCCGGTGCCGGCCTGGCCGCCGGTGCCGCTGGGCACGCCGCCCGGCGCCGAGTGCAGCCCGTTGATGGTCTGGGCGACCACGCTCAGGTTCTTCGCCTCGGCCGAGCCGATCGCGTAGACGATGGTGGCGGTGCCCTCCTTCAGGTTCAGGTCGGCCGGGCCGATGGCGACGGTGTCGGTGCCGGCGAGCACCACGTCCGCCTCGACCGAGCCGGCGGCCACGTCCGCCTTCGCCTCCTTCGGGTTGGTCAGGTCCTCGAAGACCGGCTTGCCGCCGGCCCGCACGTCGACGGCCGGGGCGGCGGCGGTGTGCCGGACGATCAGCCGGGCCTTGCCGGCACCCACCTTGGACACGTCGTTGACGAACGGGGTGATCTGCGGCTCGCCGGCGGCGCTCAGGTGGGCGGCGAGGCTGATGTTCGCCCCGCCCGGCACCTTCGCGTCGTCCACCTTCAGGATCGCCTTGTCGACCGCCTCACCGGGCTTGGTCAGGGCGATGTCGTACTCCCCCTCGGGCAGGGTGAGCGGGCCGGCCACGTCACCGGGCTTGAAGTTGTTCAGCGTCTTCTCGCCGTTGACGTACACGTCGACCGGGGTGTCCGGGATGCCGTGGACCACGGAGACCTTCGACGAGGCGGCGTAGGCCGGGCTCATGGTGGCGGCGCCGACGCCGGCGAAGGTGAGGGCGGCCACCGCGCCGCCCGCGGCGACCCGACGGAACATCGCGTACTGCATTGTCTGCCTCCTGGTGGTTGATGCTGATTCGTCAGGCCTGGCTTGCAGAACGGGTTACGCCGGCTCCGTCGCCCCCGGATGCGCCCGGATCCGATTTCTTTTTCCCGTCTCCGGGCGCATCCGCCGGACCCTCCGGCGACGAAGGAGAGGTGACGAGGGTCGTGACCGACACACCGGGAGAGTGGGGCGAGGGCTGTGGGAGTTACAGTCGGGCATGCCCCACGGAAGGCGAGCCGCCCGGTGACGGCGGCCAGGCAGGGCCCCGAACCGCCGGGCGAGGACGACCTCGCCACCCGGTTCCGCGACGGCGACGAGGCGGCCCTGCGAGAGGCGTACGACAGGTACGGGCGGGCGGTGCTGCACCTGGCCACCACGACGCTCGTGAACCGCAGTGACGCCGAGGACGTGACCCAGGCGACGTTCGTCGCCGCCTGGCTCGGCCGGGAGACGTTCGACCCGGCGAAAGGCTCACTGGTCGGCTGGCTGCTCGGAATCGGGCGGCGCAAGGTGGTCGACCGGATCCGGGCCTCGGCCCGGGAGACCCGGGTGGTCGAGACGGTGAAGCAACTGCCGGAACCGGTCTCCACCGGCCCCGACCCGGACACGGTGGTCGACCGGCTGGTGGTCGCCGACGAGCTGGCCCGGCTTCCCGACGAGCAGCGCCGGATGCTGGAGCTGGCGTTCTACGACGACCTGACACATCAGCAGATCGCGGCGGTGACCGGAGTGCCGCTCGGCACCGTCAAGAGTCACATCAGACGCGGCATGCAGAGCCTGAAACGCAGATGGGAGGTGGACGGTGCAGCACCTGGACCACGACCGGCTGGTCTTTCTGGCGCTCGGTGAGAGCGAGGCGGCTGACGGCGAGGCCACCCATCTGGACACCTGCGACCACTGCCGGGGCGAGATGGAGACGCTCCAGCACGTCGCCGGGCTCGGCGCGGGCACGCAGGGACTGGCCGAGCTGCCCGACCCGCCCGAGCACATCTGGCAGGGCATCGTGGCCGAGATCCGGGCCGCCGAGGAGCTGCCGACGCTGACCGATCGGCGCCTGCCGCGCCCGGCCGACCCGGTGGAGCCGGCCGCCGTACCCGTCGTGGCACGTCGTCCGCGGCGGACCCGGCGCTGGCCCGGGTGGGCGACCACGGCGGTCACCGCCACCGCCGCCGCGGTGATCGGCGTGGCCGGTACGGCCGCGGTGCTCGGCGGCGGCGGTGGTGGCGAGCCGGCCGATCCGCAGCCGTCTGTGCTGGCCAGCGCGCCGCTCGCCGCGTTCGGTTCGACGCCGAAGGACGCCTCCGGCGACGCCCGGGTGCTCGGCGACAACCGATTGCATCTGCACGTGGCGAATCTCCCGACCGTTCCGGGGTACTACGAGGTCTGGCTGATCGATCCGAACACGATGGATATGTTCTCCGTGGGTACGCTGAGCAACGGATCAGGGGACGCGCTCCTGCCGATCCCCCCGAACGTCGACCTGCGTACCTACACCGTGGTCGACGTCAGCGCGGAGCAGTACGACAACAAGCCCGGCCACTCCGGCGACAGCCTGCTGAGGGGCACCCTGACGGGCTGATCGGCGGGCCGGCTCAGCTCCCCGGCCCGCCGATCAGCTCCCTACGAGAAAGGCCGCCGCCCGGTGCACCGGGCGGCGGCCTTCTGTCACGCGACGCTCACTTGCGCTTGCGGATCTCCTCGGCGGCCTGCGGGACGACCTTGAACAGGTCGCCGACCACGCCGTAGTCGGCCAGCTCGAAGATCGGCGCCTCGGCGTCCTTGTTCACCGCGACGATGGTCTTCGAGGTCTGCATGCCGGCCCGGTGCTGGATCGCGCCGGAGATGCCCAGCGCGACGTAGAGCTGCGGGGAGACGGTCTTGCCGGTCTGGCCCACCTGGAACTGGTGCGGGTAGTAGCCGGAGTCGACTGCCGCGCGGGACGCGCCGACCGCGCCGCCGAGCAGGTCGGCCATCTCCTCGACCAGCTTGAAGTTGTCGGCGTTGCCGACACCGCGGCCGCCGGAGACGACCACCGACGCCTCGGTCAGCTCGGGGCGGGAGCCCTTCTGCTCGGCGACCCGCTCGACGACCTTGGCCAGCTTGTCCGCGTCGGTGACCGACACGGTGAGCTGCTCGACCGCCGGGGTGGCAGCGGCCGGGGCCGGGTTGAGCGAGTTCGGCCGGACGGTGACCAGCGGCAGGCCCTTGGTGACCTTGGACTTGACGATGGTGGAGCCGGCGAACGCCACCTGGGTGGCGGTGCCGTCGGCGGCCAGGCCGACCACGTCGGTCAGGATGCCGTTGTCCAGCTTGACCGCGAGGCGGGCGGCGATCTCCTTGCCCTCCTGCGACGAGGCGAGCAGCACGGCGGCCGGCTGGACGCGCTTGACCAGCTCGGCGACCACAGTCGCCTTGGGGGCCACCAGGTAGCCGTCGATCTCCTCACCCTCGGCCGCGTAGATCTTCTCCGCGCCGTACTCGCCGAGCTTGGCGCTCAGCGCCTCGGCGGCGCCGGCGCCACCGAGGACGACCGCGCTCGGGCTGCCCAGCTCGCGGGCGAGGGTGAGCATCTCCAGGGTGACCTTCTTGACGCCGAATTCCTTGGTGGCTTCGACGACGACGAGAACCTCAGACATGTCAGTGACCTCTCACACGAACTTCTCGGTGGCGAGGAACTCGACCAGCTTCACGCCGCCCTCGCCCTCGTCGGTGATCTTCTCGCCGCCGGAGCGCGGCGGGCGCTTGGAGTGCTCCACCACAGCGCTGGTGGCGCCGTCGAAGCCCACCTCGGCCGGGGCCACGCCCAGGTCGCCCAGGGAGAGCGTCTGCACCGGCTTCTTCTTGGCCGCCATGATCCCCTTGAAGGACGGGTAGCGCGGCTCGTTGATGGTGTCCCAGACGGAGACCACGGCCGGGGTCGAGGCGGTGACCACCTCGTAGCCCTCCTCGGTCTGCCGCTCGACGGTCAGGCTGGACCCGTCGACGGTGAGCTTGCGCGCGCCGGTCAGGGCGGCCACGCCCAGCCGCTCGGCGATCATGTGCGGCATGACCTGCACCCGGCCGTCGGTCGACTCGGCGCCGCAGATGACCAGGTCGGCGCCCAGCTGACCGAGGGCGGCGGCGAGCACCTTCGAGGTGGCCACCGCGCAGGAGCCGTGCAGGGCGTCGTCGACGACGTGGACGGCCTTGTCCGGGCCCATGGAGAGCGCCTTGCGGATCGACTCGGTCGCCCGGTCCGGACCCATGGTCAGGATGGTGACCTCGCCGCCGTGCGCCTCCTTGATCTTCAACGCCTCCTCGATGGCGTACTCGTCCATCTCGTTGATGACGTTGTTCGCCGAACCGCGGTCGACGGTGTTGTCGTCAGAACGCAGGTTGCGGTCCGCGCCCGAATCGGGCACCTGCTTGACGAGTACGACGATGTTCATCGCGCTTCGACGACCCTCCTGTTTGGTGTAGCGATCACTCGCCCGGTCACGGGCGCAGCCTCCCGCGTGACGCAACGTGGGTCAACCGCGGGCAGCTGTGCACTTCCCCACGAGGCAATGTTACCCGCAAGTAGCATGGCCGCCCCGGCGGCCCGGAGTGACGCAACTCACCGCCGTCACGCCGCCTCGGTCAGCGCCTGCCGGATCTTCTCGATCGCCGCCGCCTCGGCCGGCTCGATCCCCCGGTGCGCCTGCGCCACCCGATCCGCCGCGTCCAGCACCACCGACCGGTACGTCTCGACGTCCCCCGGCGACTTGGCGCGCAGGATCTCCACCGACCGGCCCAGCGCGGGCAGCACCACCGACTCGACCTCCAGGACCGAGTCCCGAGGGAGTTGCGGCAGCGGCCCGGTGGTCAGCGCCTCCTTCACCACGCCGCCCACCTCGCCGAGCGCGCCGGAGGCGGCGAAGCTCTCCCGCACCATCGCCAGCACCCCCGGTACGGCGTTGGAGACCAGGAACACGGCACCGAACGCGCCGGTCTTCAGGGTGAGCCGCTCGTCCGCCGTCAACCGCTCCATGATCACGGAGTGTAGACGTAGGGCGTGGAGGTGGTGACCGCAACGAGCCCGAGCCGCTCCAGGATGGGCCGGCTGTCCGGCGAGCAGTCCACCTGCAGCAACGCCTTGCCGCGCTGCTGCGCCAGTCGCGCCCGGTACGCCACCAGCGCCCGGTAGATGCCCTTCCTGCGCCACTGCGGCAGCGTCGAGCCGCCCCACAGGCTGGCGAAGCCGGTGCCACGCTGGTAGCGGATCCAGCCCGCACTGACCACCGTCTCCCCCGCCTCGGCCACCACGATCGTGATCGACTGCGGATCCGCCTCGATCTCCCGGGCCAGCCCGTACACCAGGTGGCTGCGGTCCTCCCGCCAGACCTCCTCCTCCATGTCGGCGATCCGCTCCAGGTCGGCCCGGCTGGTGACCTCGCGCAGGCGTACCCCCTCGGGGAGCACCGGGACGGCGGCGGCGAGCGGCGCGACCGGGCCGACCACGACTGTCTCCTGGTCCTCCGGGACGAACCCGGCGGCGCGCAGCCGGTCGGCCAGGTCGGCCGGCTCGTCGTGACCGGCGAGCTTCCACTCGACCGCCTCGCCCCGTTCCCGGAAGACCTCGACCTGCCGGGCGATCAGCGCGTCCAGCTCGGCGCCGGCCAGGCCGTCGAGCGTCCGGTAGGTGAGGAAGCCGCGGTGGTCGAGGCCGAGCACGCGGAACAGCGGGCCGTCGCGCTCCACCGTCACGCCGGCGGGCGCCGGATCGGGCAACTCCGGACGAAGCTGGCTGTCGTAGGCGTCACGCAGCTCGCGCGCGTCAAGATCGGTCATCCCCCCAGGCTAGGCGCGGGGCAAAGCGGATAATCGGCAGCGTGTGGGAGTCGATCAAGAGCTGGTTCGACCCGCGTGAGCTGCGTTCGGTCGGCACCCCGCCGGACTACCGCTTCTCGCTGGCGAACGAACGGACGTTCCTGGCCTGGCTGCGAACAGGTCTCGCGCTGGTGGCGGGCGGGCTGGCCGCCGCGCAGTTCCTGCCGCCGCTGCGCCTGGCCCACCTGCGCGAGGGGCTCGCGGTCGCGCTGCTGCTGCTCGGCGCCACCGTCTCGATCCGGGCGGTCGACCACTGGGCACGCACCGAACGCGCCATGCGGCTGAACGAGGAGTTGCCCGCGTCCCGCTTCCCGGCCGTCCTGGCGCTCGTCGTCGCGGTCGGCGCGCTGCTGCTGGTGGCCGCCGTGCTGGTGGGCGGCGCGCGGTGACCCGTGACCCCGGCCTGCAACCCGAGCGCACCCGGCTGGCGTGGCGGCGGACGCTGCTCACGCTCACCGCGGTGCTGCTGCTCCAGCTCCGGCCGGCGTTCGGCGGCCGGCCCGCGGACGCGGCGCCGGCCGGGCTCGCGGTAGTGGTCTGGCTCGCCGTGCTCGTGGTGACGTGGCACCGGGCCACCGGCACCGGACCGCGCCGGTTCGACAGATGGTCGGTGCCGCTGACCGCGCTCGGCGCGGCCGGACTGGCGCTGCTCGGCGTGGCGCACGTGCTCGGCGGGGTGCACTGACGAGCGGCGGTGAGCCATCATGAGGCATGGCCCGCCTCTACGTGCTGCTCTTCCTGGTCCAGATCGTCCTCGCCGTGTGCGCGCTGATCAGCTGCCTCTCCGCCGACGAGGAGAAGGTCAAGGCGCTGCCCCGGATGATCTGGGTGCTGATCATTCTCTTCTTCCCGCTGGTCGGCTCGATCGCCTGGTTCCTCGTGGGCCGCGAACGCCCGGCCGGCACCGCCGGCGTCACCGGCACGGCCCGTCCGGCCGCCCCGGCCCGCCGGCCCCTCGCCCCGGACGACGACCCGGAGTTCCTCGCCTCGCTGGACGAGCGGTCCCGCCGCGAGGACCAGGAACGGCTGCGGCTGTGGGAGGAGGACCTGCGCCGCCGCGAGGAGGAACTGCGCCGGCCGGACGACCGGGACCGCCCCGAGGTCTGAGACGCGCCGCGGGCCGCCCGCCGGTCACCCGGCGGACGGCCCGTACGCGCCGTGGTCAGGCCAGGTTCGACGAACGGGGGTACGCGTCCGCGGGGTCGGTCAGCACGTTCACCAGGTACGGCACGCCCGAGTCGAACGCGCGCCCCAGCGCGGGCCCGAGGTCGGCGGCCTTCTCCACCGTCTCGCCCGCGCCGCCGAGCGCCTCGACCACCTTGTCGTAGCGCAGGCCGGGCTGGAGGTCGGCGGCCACGTCGTAGCCGTACATCGCCCGCATCGGGTGCTTCTCCAGCCCCCAGATGCCGTTGTTGCCGACCACGATCACCACCGGCAGCTTCTGCCGGACCAGCGACTCCACGTCCATCAGCGAGAAGCCGGCCGCGCCGTCGCCCATCAGCACGCAGATCTGCCGGTCCGGGTGACTGACCCGGGCGCCCATCGCGTAGCCCATGCCGGTGCCGAGGCACCCGTACGGGCCGGGGTCGAGCCAGGTGCCGGGCTGGGCCGGCTCCAGGTACCGACCGGCGTACGACACGAAGTCGCCGCCGTCGCCGATGGTGATGGCATCAGGCGCGAGCGCCCGGCGCAGCTCGCCGTAGATCCGGGCCGGGCGGATCGGGTCGCTCTCGGCGGCCAGCTCCTCCGCGTCGCGGGCCTTCGCCGCGTCCTCGGCGGTCCGCAGCTCGGCGATCCAGTCGGCGTGGTCGGCCCGGTCGCCGGTGTGGTCGGCGAACGCACCCAGGATCAGCCGCAGGTCACCGGCCGGCGCGGCGGCCGGCTGCACGTGCCCGGCCCGCTGGCTCGGTGCGTCCACGACGTGCACCACCTGCGCGTCGCCGAAGTCGCCGAAGGAGAGCCGGAAGTCCAGCGGGGTGCCGATCACCACGACCACGTCGGCGCCCTTGAGCGCGACCCGGCGGGCCTTGGCGAAGGCGAGCGGGTGCTCCGGCGGGAGCGCGCCCCGGCCCATCCCGTTTGTGAACACTGGCACCCGCAGCGACTCGGCGGCGGCGCGCAGCGCGTCGACGGCGTCGCCCGCGTACACGTCGGAGCCGGCGATGATCACGGGCCGGGACGCGCCGGCGATCAGGCGGGCCGCCTTCGCCACCTCGTCCGGGTCCGGCTCGATCGGGGCCGGCGGCGTGACCGCCGGCAGGTCGGCGTCACCGACGGAGAAGACCGCCTCCAGCGGGAAGTCCAGGAACACCGGGCCGCGGTGCGGAGTGAGCGCGGTGGTCAGCGCCGCCGACACCGCGCGCGGGATGTCGTCGGCGCTGAACACCGTCTCGGCGTGCTTGGTCACCGGCGCGACCAGCGGCAGGTGGTCCATCTCCTGGAGGCTGCCCGAGCCCCAGCGGAACTGCGGCGCCCGTCCACCGAGCACCAGCACCGGCGAGGCGTTGAAGAACGCGCTGGTCAGGCCGGAGACCCCGTTTGTGACGCCGGGGCCGGCGGTGAGCACGGCCAGGCCGGGGCGGCGCTGGAGCTTGGCGACCGCCTCGGCGGCGAACACGGCGGACTGCTCGTGCCGCACGTCGTAGAGGGGGAAACCCGCCTTGTGCGCGGCGTCGTAGAGCGGGAAGACGTGCCCGCCGGACAGCGTGAACATCTCCCGTACGCCGTGCGCGCGTAGTGCCGCGAGTGCCAGATCGCCCCCGTGGCCCTCGATCCGCTCCGTCATGCCATTCCCCTTCGTCGACCGACCGGGGTCACGCTACTGGCCGGTATCGCGGATGTGAACAGCTCTCGCGTCAGCGACCGGTGAAGCCCGGCTTGCGCTTCTCCACGAACGCGGCCATGCCCTCGCGCCGGTCGTCGGTGGCGAACAGCGCTGCGAAGAGCTGGCTCTCCCAGGCCAGGCCCGAGGTGAGGTCCATGTCCAGACCGCCGTCGACAGCCGCCTTCGCCGCGCGCAGCGCCTGCACCGGCCCGGTCAGGAACGGCTTCACGTACGCCACCGCGGCGTCGTAGACCTCGGCGGCCGGGACCACCCGGTCGGCCAGGCCGATGCGCAGCGCCTCGGCGGCGTCGACCATCCGCCCGGTCATGATCAGGTCCTTGGCGCGGGCCGGGCCGACCAGGCGGGCCAGCCGCTGGGTGCCGCCGGCGCCCGGGATGATGCCGAGCTTGATCTCCGGCTGGCCGAGCTTGGCGTCCTCGGCGACGATCCGCCAGTCGCAGGCCAGCGCCAGCTCGCAGCCGCCGCCGAGCGCGTACCCGGTGATCGCGGCGACGACCGGCTTGGGGATGCGGGCGATCGCGCCGAGCGCGCTGGACAGGTCGGCCGCGCGCTCCGCCATGTCCACGTAGGACATGTCGGCCATCTCCTTGATGTCCGCACCGGCCGCGAAGACCTTCTCGCCGCCGTACACGATCACGGCGCGGACCTCGGCGTCGGCGGTGGCCGCCGACGCGGCGGCGCGCAACTCCTCCTGCACCTGGGTGTTGAGCGCGTTCATCGGCGGCCGCTCCAGCCGGATGGTGCCGATGCCGTCCTTCACTTCCAGCCTGACGAACTCGCCCACGCTGCCCTCACTTCCTCGTCGAAGTCGCGTGCCAACCTTACGACTCGCCTCGTTGGGGTAGACAGTGTGGTGTCGGCGACTCCCCAGGTCGCCGCCGCAGTCGCCGCCGCCCCGCCACCGGGAGTGAGGCCATGATCACCTACTACGACGACCGTTCCGTCCAGGTCACCTCCACCGCGGTACGGGTGGACGGGCGCAGCTACCCGCTGGCCGAACTGACCACCGTGTGGCACCGGCAGGGCGACCGCTCCTGGCGGGTGCTCGCCGGGCGCGGCGCGATCGGGGCCGCGCTCGCCGGGCCGCTGGTGGCCGCCGCGCTGGGCATCGCGCTGGCCGTGTGGCTGCAGCGCTCGGCGGTGGTCACCGTCGCCATCGTCGGCGTCTCGGTGCTGGTCGGCCTCGCCGTCGGGCCGCTCGCGGACTTCCTCTTCGAACACCTGGACCGCTCGTACGCCCGGGGCAGCCGGGAGATGGAGATGTGGGCGCAATGGCGGGGCCGCCCGGTGCGGCTGCTGCACACCCGCGACGCGATGCGCTTCGGGCAGGTCTACCGGGCGGTGCAGCGGGCCGTGGAGAGCCTCCCCGCCGCGCCCGGTCGTCCCGCGACCGGTCGTCCCGCGACCGGTCCTGCCGCGACGGGTCCTGCCGCGACGGGTCAGAACGTGATCGGCTCGTCCGGCAGCAGGCCCAGCCCGCGCAACAGGCCGTAGGTGTCCTGCTCGCCCCAGAACTGGACGATCCGGCCGCCGGCCAGGCGGTACATCTTGCAGGCGCTCTGCACTGTGGTCGCCCCTGTCGCGTCCCGCCGGTACGTCTGCGCCAGCGACACCACCACCCGGTCCCCGGCCGCGAAGATCTCCTGGATCTCCTGGTCGAGCACGGTCAGGCCGGGCGAGGAGACGGCCGCCTCGGTGTAGCGCCGGCCGCGTACCGCGCTGCCGGAGCCGTAGATCTCCACGTCCTCGTCGACCACCTCGGCCAGTTCGGCCAGGTCCTTCGTGACGAAGGTGCGCAGGTAGCGCTTGACCACCTCGACGTTGCGCGCCTGCTCGTCACCGCCGGTTCCGACCGCGTTCCGGTCCGTCATGCCGCCAGCCTACCGGCGCACGCGTCGCCGGCATCGACACACGCGGTTAGGCTGATTCATGGTCCTCTATTACCGGGACGACGCCGTGCAGGTCACCTCCGAGGCCATCCACGCTGGCGGTCAGGCCGTCGCGCTCGCCGACGTCACGTACGTCTGGCACGCGCGCGGCACCACCACACTCGCCGTCCGAGGGCGGGTGCTGGGCCGCGGGGTGCTGGTCCTGCTGCTGTCGCTGCCACCACTGGTCGCCGTGGTCTGCGTGCTCTCGCTGGCCTGGTCCGCGCAGGACCGCGGCGAGTGGAAACTGGCCCTGATCATCCTGGCCGCGTTCGTGGTGGTGGGACTGGCGCTCACCCCGTTCCTGGAGGTGCCGCTCGGCTGGCTGGACCGTTCCTACGAGCGCGGCAACCGGGTGCACGAGCTGTGGGTGCAGCACCACGGCCGGGAGACGATGCTGGTCCGTACGCCCGACGCGCTGCGGTTCGGGCAGATCTACCGGGCCGTGCAACGCGCCGTGGAGCAGCAGACCGACCGCCGATAGCGGCGACTCAGGTGAGCGGCAGCGTGGTCGCGATCGGCCAGGCGAGCACCACCGCCCCTACCGACGGCGCCAGCCACCACGGCGCGGCCCGGCGGCGCAGCACCACGGCCCAGGCCGCCTGCCAGGCCACAAGCGCCGCGAACAGGGGCACCACCAGCAGCACGAACCCGGGTGCCAGGCCGATGACCGCGGCGACGGCGAGCACCAGCACGGCGATCCCGCCGGTGGCCGCGTACCGGATGCCGTGGCCGTCCGCGAGCCGCTCGGCGCCGAGCAGGAACGCCAGGCAGCAGAACGTCACCAGGGGCAGCAGCCACCACCGGGCCCCGACCGGCACGGTCGAGGTGAGACCGAGATGAAGCGGCAGCGCGACGGCGAGCACCGCGTACCCGAGGAGCACGACGGCGACGACAGCGGACCGGACGCCACCCCCGGTCGCCGGTGGCCGGCGGGGTTGCGCGAAGCGCGCCGCGGCGGCCAGCAGCACGCTGGTGAGCAGCAGGAACACCGCCACGTATCCGCCCACGGCGAGCGGCGACCGGGCGGTCGGCAACAGCGCGGCGAGCACGGCGCCCACGCCCGCCGCCGGCACCGTCGCGGCGAGCCACCGCCCGGTACGCGGACCGCCGGTGCCCGCCCGCGCCCGGCGCGGCAGCAACGCCGCCAGTGGCACGAAGCCCAGCGCGAGCCCCGCCAGCAGCAGCCCGGCGCCGGCCGGCCGGGTCAGCGGGGACGGTGGCAGCCCGCCGGCAGGGTTCGGCAGCGCGTACAGAACCGCGGCGTGGGTACGCGGCGCGAACAGCACCGACACGTGCTCGACGCCGGGCGCCACCACCCGCGTGCGGGTGCCCGGCGCCGCGTCCCGTGACGCCTCGTCGACCGCCTGGCGGAAACCGGCGAACTCCAGCCCGCCCACCACGAGCGTCAGCCTCCCCGGCCAGCCCGCCGGCACGTCACCGCCGTCGGGCAGCGAGATCGCCACGGTCCGGTCGATCTCCGGATGCGCGACCGCGTACCGGACGACAGCGCCGGCACCCATCGAGTGCCCGACCAGGACGATCCGGTCCCTGTCGACGCCGGGACGCCCGCGCAGCCAGGCGACCGCGACGTCCAGGTCGTGCCGCAGCAGCGCCCGGCTGCGTTCCTCGTCCCGGCCCGCGCCGGGTAGCCGGGCGTGGCTGGCGCCGTGGCCGGCGAAGTCGAGCAGCACCGCGATCCCGCCCCGGCGGGCCACCGAGTCGGCCAGCGGCCGCATCAGCCGGGCCGACCCGGCGAAGCCGTGCGCGATCACCACCCCGGGCCGCCGGTCGCCGCTCACGCCGTCCGCCCGGACCTCGGTCAGCGGCACTCCCGCCACCGTCGCCCGCCGCGTGCTCAGACCGGCGTCGGCGCGGGCCAGGAGCAGAGCGCCCAGGACGACGGCGAGCAGCGCGACCACGCCGCAGGCGAGCAGTCGCCGCGACGCCGGGCCGGGGGTGGGCATGCCGGCACCCTACGCCGCGTCGGCGGCCCGGAGTGACAGTCGCCGCCCGGCCGCCGCCGGGCGGCACTGGCCGCGACGCCGCACACTGGATGTCATGGCGATCCCTCTTCCCCGGCCCGGCGCCGTGCTCGGCCTCACCCGTACCGCACTGGACCAGGCGCTCGGCTCGGCCGCCACGGTGGCCTCGGTACCCGCTCGGGCCTTCGCCGTCCTCGACCAGGTGGAGGCGCTGGTCCGGCGGATCGACGGGGTGGTGGACCGGATCGAGGGCACGCTCGACCGCACCGACCGGGTGCTCACCGGCGCGGAGACGGCGGTCCGCGAGGTGGCGGTGATCAGCGCCGCCGCCACTGCGGCGATCGACACGGCGACCGAGGTGGCCGCCGCGGCGACTGCCGTGGTCGGCGAGGCGCAGCGGGTCTCCGAGGCGGCGGCAGTGGTGGTCGGCGAGGCCGACCGGGTGGCCCGCGGCGCGGCAGGGGTGGTGACCGAGGCGGAGACGGTGACCGCGCGGGCGGCGGGCACGCTCGCGACAGCGGAGAAGGCGACGGGCGTCGCGAACGAGCTGCTCGCCGCGTACGAGGCGACGCTGCGGCGGGCCGCGCCGATGGCGGCGCGGTTCGTGGAGCAGCTCAGCCCGGAGGAGGTGACCGCCGCGATCCGGCTCGTGGACGAGTTGCCGAAGCTCAAGGACCACCTCACCTCGGACGTGCTGCCGATCCTGGCCACGCTGGACCGGGTCGGCCCGGACCTGCACGACCTGCTGGACGTCACGCGCGATCTCAAGCTCGCGGTCGCCGGCATCCCCGGGCTCGGCATGCTGCGCCGGCGCGGCGAGCGCCTCACCGACGAACCGGCCGGCTGAGGCTCAGCCGGCCGGGAACAGCTCGTCGATCTCCGCCCGATGGGGCAGCGCGACCGAGGCGCCGAGCTTGCGTACGCACGCCGCACCGGCGGCCGCCGCCCAGCGCACCGCGTCGGCCAGGTCCCGACCCTCGCCCCAGGCCACCGCGAGCGCGGCGGTGAACGCGTCCCCGGCGGCGGTCGAGTCGACCACGTCCACCGGCACCGCCGGCACGTGTGTCGCCGGCCGGTCCCGGTCGACGTACCACGCGCCGTCGCCGCCGAGCGTCAGCACCGCCCGGGGCACCAGGTCCAGCAGCGCCGCCGGCTCGTCCCGGCCGCGACCGGTCAGCGCCTGCGCCTCCGGCTCGTTCACCACGAGCAGGTCGGTCGCCGCCAGCAGCTCGGCCGGCACCGATCGGGCCGGCGCCGCGTTGAGTACCACCCGAGTGTCCGCCGACCGGGCCGCCAGCGCCGCCTCGGTCACCGTCTCGACCGGCACCTCCAGCTGCGAGACCAGCACATCCGCATCGCGTACGGCGGAGAGCTCGTCCGCGGTCAGCGACGTGAACGCGGCGTTCGCCCCGGGGGTGACCAGGATGGCGTTCTCCCCCGCGCCGCCGACCATGACCAGCGCGACGCCGGACGGGCCGTAGACCACCCGCAGGTGGCCGGTGTCCACGCCGGCCGCGGTCATCCGGGCCCGCAGCGTCACGCCGAACGAGTCCGAGCCGATCGCGCCGAGGAAGACGCAGGACGCGCCGGCGCGTACCGCGGCGACGGCCTGGTTGGCGCCCTTGCCGCCGGGCACCATGACGAAGTCGTCGCCCAGCACCGTCTCGCCGGGCCGGGGCAGCGCCGCGCCGATGCCGACGAGGTCCATGTTGGCGCTGCCGACGACGGCGATCCGGGTCTGCGGCACGGTGTCGTCCCGCCGCTCAGGCGGCGCGGGCGGCCCAGCGGTCGCCGGACCGCGTGACCACCAGCGGAAGGCCGAACGTCTTCGACAGGTTGTCGGCGGTGAGCACGTCGGCGAGCAGGCCCTGCGCCACCACGCCGCCCTCGCGCAGCAGCAGCGCGTGGGTGAAGCCCGGCGGGATCTCCTCGACGTGGTGGGTGACCAGCACCATCGCGGGCGCGTCCGGGTCGTACGCCAGCTCGGCCAGCCGGGCCACCAGGTCCTCGCGCCCGCCCAGGTCGAGCCCGGCGGCGGGCTCGTCGAGCAGCAGCAACTCCGGGTCGGTCATCAGGGCGCGGGCGATCTGCACGCGCTTGCGCTCGCCCTCGGACAGCGTGCCGTACGTGCGGTCGGTGAGGTGTCCGACGCCGAGCTGGCGCAGCAGCGCGGCGGCGCGCGCCACGTCGGTGCGGTCGTAGCTCTCCCGCCAGCGGCCGACCACCGACCAGGCGGCGGTCACCACCACGTCGACGACCCGCTCCTCGGCGGGGATCCGCTCGGCGAGCGTCGCGGTGGACAGACCGATGCGGGTACGCAGCTCGTTGACGTCGGTACGGCCGATGCGCTCGCCGAGCACGTGCGCGACGCCGCTGGTCGGGTGCAGCCGGCCGGCGGCCAGGTTGAGCAGCGTGGTCTTGCCCGCGCCGTTCGGCCCGAGCACCACCCACCGTTCGTCCAGCTCGACCCGCCAGTCGACGTCGTGCACCAGCGCGGTGCCGGAACGCTTGACGACGACCCCGTCGAGGCTGACCACCAGATCCGCGTCCACGGTCGAGGGGGCGGGGGCGCCCGGGGCGCCGGGGATCAGGTCACCAGTCACCGCTCCATCCAATCACGCACCCGGCCCGGCGCCCCCCACGGGCGGCGCCGCCGCCATAGGGTGGGGCGCCGTGTCGTTGGTCACCACTTCCGGAAGGACACCCATGCCCGACCGCTGCCGGAAGGCGCGCGGATGAGCGCGGTCATCGAGATCGCCGGCCTCCGCAAGACGTTCCACACGCTGCGCCAGGGGCGCCGGGTCGCCGTCGACGGCTTCGACATGCTGGTCGAGGCGGGCCAGGTGCACGGTTTCCTCGGGCCGAACGGGTCCGGGAAGACCACCACGCTGCGTGCGCTGCTGGGGCTGGTCCGGCCGGACTCCGGGCGGATGCGCGTGCTGGGCGCCGAGTCCCCCGAGCACCTGCCGGACGTGGCCGGCCGGGTCGGCGCGATCGTGGAGAGCCCGCAGTTCTTCGCCAACTTCACCGCGCACCGGACGCTGCGGTTGCTGGCGCTCGCAGGCGGTGTGCCGACCAGCCGGGTGGACGAGGTGCTGGAGCAGGTCGGGCTGCGCGACCGGGGCGACGAGCGGGTCAGGGGCTACTCGCTGGGCATGAAGCAGCGGCTGGCGGTCGCGTCGGCCCTGCTGAAGAACCCGGAGCTGCTGATCCTGGACGAGCCGGCGAACGGGCTGGACCCGGCCGGCATCCGGGAGATGCGCGACCTGACCCGGTCGCTCGCCGAGGCCGGGGTGACGGTGCTGCTGTCGAGCCACATCCTGGCCGAGATCCAGTTGATCTGCGACCACGTGACGATCGTGAGCCGGGGGCAGCGGGTCGCGTACGGGCCGGTGCAGGAGGTGCTGGCCGGCTTCGACCAGCACCAGTGGCGGGTCCGGGTGGCCGACCCGGAGCGGGCCGGGGAGCTGCTGGGCCGGGCCGGCCTGTCGGTGGCCGTCGCGCCGGACCACCTGGTGGTGACCGGTGTGGAGGATCCGGAGACGATCAGCCGGACGCTCGGCGAGCAGGGCGTGTGGGTGCGGGAGCTGGTCCCGCTGCGGCCGGACCTGGAGAGCGTCTTCCTGGAGCTGACCGGCGGCCACGAGCACGTGGCGGTGCCGCGGCAGGTCGACGGCGCTCCGCCGAACGACGGAGTGATCGACCTCGACGTCCGGGAGACCCGGGAGGTGGACGCGTGAACCTGGTCCGTGCCGAGCTGGAGCGGCTGGCCGCCCGGCGTTTCGTGCAGCTCATGGTGGTGCTGCTGGCTGTCGCCTTCGCGGTGACGGTGGCGACCACGCTCGCCGGTTCGCACCGGCCCAGCCCGGCGGAGCTGAGCCGGGCCCAGACCCAGGCGGCGGAGAGCGTGCGCCAGATGGAGATGGCGTACGACCGCTGCCTGCGGATCCGGGAGGGCGGGCTACCGCTGGGCGAGAACGACTATCTGCCGCGCGACTGCGCCCAGATCGACCCGGCCCAGATCGAGGAGCTGCCGACCGCTGCCGACTACCTCAGCGGTGTGTTCGTCTTCGCCAAGGAGGCCGAGCCGCTGCTCTACTTCCTGATCGCGTTCCTGACGCTGTTCGGGTTCCTGGTCGGCGCCTCCTACATCGGGGCCGACCTGAACTCGGGCGGGGTGGTGAACCTGCTGCTGTGGCGGCCCCGGCGGCCGACGGTGCTCGCCGCGAAGCTGGGCACGCTGCTGGGCGGGTTGCTCGGCCTCTCGGTGCTGGCGTCGGTGGCGTACCTCGGGGCGTTCTGGTTGATCGGCCAGGCCTCCGGCCTGGTCGGGCGCACCGGCGGCGACTTCTGGCCGTCGCTCGCCGCGATCTGGGCGCGGGGGCTGGTGCTGGTGCTGCTCGCCGCGGCGCTCGGGTTCGCCGTGGCCACGCTGGGCCGGCACACCTCGGCGGCGCTCGGCACGGTGGCCGCGTACCTGGTGGTGTGGGAGCTGGGTGCCCGGCTGGTGTTCCAGATCCTGGAGGTCGGCCGGCCGGACCGGTACATGCTGTCCAGCCACCTGGCGGCCTGGCTGTCCGGCGAGGTCCGGCTGTGGGACAACAATGCCTGCGGCTCCGGGATCTCCGGCTACTGCGACGGCTCCTACACGCTCACCTGGACGTCGGGCCTGGTGGTGCTGCTCGGGCTCACCGGCGCGCTGGTGGCTGCGGCGTTCACGGTGTTCCGCCGCCGTGACCTGATCTGACCGGAGCCGCGATCCGGCAACTCCTTGCGGACCCTGGCGCCATGATGAAGGATTCCTTCACATGGCGCCAGGGTGCACGACGCGGTCAGCCGACCGTCGAGCCGAACACCTCGTCGCGTACGGCGTCCAGCGCGGTACGCAGCGCGCCGCGCAGGATCGGCTCCTCGGTCAGCCCGGTCGTCACCACCCGGGGCCGGACCAGCGTGATCGCGGCGACCTCGTGCTGCACCCGCTCGGCCAGCGCCGCCCCGCCCGCCTGGCCGACCGCGCCGGCGAGCACCACCAGCGGCGGATCCAGCACCACGCAGGTGCTCGCCACACCGAGCGCCAGCCGCCGGGCCAGTTCGTCGAGCATCGGCCCACCGGCGGTGCCGGCCGCGATCGCCGCGCGGACCACCTCGGCGGCCCGGGCCGCCGCGACGCCCTGCTCGGCCGCCTCCGGGCTGGCGAACCCGTGCTCGGCTGCCACCGCGCGTACCGCGTCGGCGCCGACGAGCTGCTGAAACGCCGGCTTGGCCCGCTTGGACACATCGCGCGGGATGGGCGCGCCGGGTACCGGCAGGTAACCGATCTCGCCGGCCGCGCCGCTGCTGCCGTGGTGCAGCCGGCCGCCCAGCATGATCGCCAGGCCGACGCCCGCGTCCACCCAGACCAGCACGAAGTCGGCGGTGCCACGGGCCGCGCCGGACTGCGCCTCGGCCACCGCCGCGAGGTTCACGTCGTTCTCGAACACGACGGGGGTGTCCAGGTCCTCGCGCAGCGCGGCGAGCAGGCCGCTGTGCCAGCGCGGCAGGTTGAACGCGAACGTGATGTCACCGGTCTGCGGGTCGACCAGGCCGGGGGTGCCGAGCACGACGCGCCGGACGGCGGACAGCTCCGCCCCGGCACTGGCGGCCGCCTGGACCACGGCGTTGTGCACCACGCCGACCGGGTCGTCGGTGTCCCTGGTGGACTGCTCGACCCGTCCGGCCACGGTGCCGGTGATGTCGGCGCAGGCGGCGACCACCCGTTCCGCGCCCACCTCGACGCCCACCACGTACGCGCTGCTCGGCCGGACGGCGTAGAGCTGGGCGTTCGGGCCCCGCCCGCCGGCCTGCTCGCCGACCCGGGCGACCAGGCCGCGCTCCTCCAGCCGCTCGACGAGCTGGGACGCGGTGACCTTGGACAGCCCGGTCAGCTCACCGATCCGGGCCCGGGTCAGCGGGCCGCGCTCGAGCAGCAGCTCCAGCGCCGCACGGTCGTTGAGCGCCCGCAGGAGTCGGGGGGTACCGGGCAGCCGGGTCGCACTCATGCCGTCGTCCTCAATTTTCAGTAAAGTTTTCTAACCACAAAACGCCTGCCGAGGGGCGCCCGTTAGCGTATCGGCCACCCCCATGCGCGGAGGTCGGACGACCCGGCAGGGAAAGGGGATACTCGTGGGTCTGGATCCAGGACTGCGCCGGCTCGCGCTGGGCACGCTGCTTGCCGCGTACCCGGGACCGGTCCCGCCGGGCTGGGCGGTCGACCTGCTCGCCGACGGGCTCGCCGGGCACACCCTGTTCGGCACCAACATCCACGACCCGGCCCAGGTCGCGGCGTCCACGGCGGCGCTGCGTGCCGGCCGCCCCGACGTGATCGTCGCGATCGACGAGGAGGGCGGCGACGTCACCCGGCTGGCGCACGCCACCGGCAGCCCGTACCCCGGAAACGCCGCGCTCGGCGCGGTGGACGACCCCGATCTCACCCGCCGGGTGTACGCGGCGATCGGCGCGGAGCTGGCCGCGCTGGGCATCACCGTCGACCTCGCCCCCACCGTCGACGTCAACACCGCCGACGAGAACCCGGTGATCGGCACCCGCTCGTTCGGGGCGGACCCGAAGCGGGTCGCCGTCCACTCGGCCGCCGCCGTCGCCGGTCTCCAGTCGACCGGTGTGGCCGCCTGCGCCAAGCACTTCCCCGGGCACGGCGCCACAGTCGCGGACTCCCACCACGAGCTGCCCACTGTCGACGTGCAGCCGGCCGTCCTGCGGGAACGCGACCTGCCGCCGTTCGCCGCCGTGGTCGACGCGGGCGTCCGCGCGGTGATGACCGCGCACATCCGGGTGCCGGCGCTGACCGGCGACGGCCCGGCCACGTTCAGCCGCGCGGTCCTGCACGACCTGCTGCGCGTCGAGTACGGCTTCACCGGCGCGGTGATCACCGACGCGCTGGAGATGAAGGGCGCGGTGCTCGCCGCCGGCGGGGTCGGCGCGGGCGCGGTCCGGGCCCTGGCCGCCGGCGCGGACCTGCTCTGCATCGGCGCTCGGGTGGACGCCGAGCTGGTCGAGTCGGTCGCCGCCGAGATCGTCGCGGCGATGGCCGACGGACGGCTGGCGCGTGGGCGGGTCGAGGAGGCGGCCGGCCGGACCGCCGCGCTCGCCGCCGCCACCGGGCCCGCCGACGCCCCGCCGCCCGCCGCAGACGGCCTCGGCTACGCCGCCGCGCTGCGGGCGGTACGCGTGGAGGGCGACCTCACCCGCGACACCGCTCCCCTGGTGGTGCAGGTGCACGCCACCTCCACCATCGCCGAGGGGCGGGTGCCGTGGGGACTCGGCCCGCACCTGGCCGCCGGGATCGAGCAGGCGCGCGCGGTGGCGGGCGAGACCGACCCGGAGCAGGTGCGGCGGCTCGCCGGGGACCGGCCGGTCGTGCTGGTCGGGCGGCACCTGCACCGGCTGCCCGGCGCGCGCGAGCTGGTCGAGGCGCTGGCCGCCACGCATCGGGTGACTGTGGTCGAGATGGGCTGGCCGGGCGCGTGGCGGCCGGCGGGCGCGCGCGCGTTCGTCGCCACCCACGGCGCCAGTCACGCCAACGGCCGGGCCGCCGCCGACGCGCTCGGCCTGACCGCCTGACCCGCACCCCCACGCGGCCCGCTGCCCGGAAGGGCTGCGGGCCGCCCTCTTGAACACGTTCAAAATCTGTCGTACGCTCAGTGCGCCAGCGATTTGAACATGTTCAAGAGAGGCTACGGGGATGGACGTGAAGGTCTGGATGTACCTGGCCTACCTGACGGTGAGCATCGGCCTCACCGTCTGGGTGGCGCGGGCACTGTCCCGCAACGGGCTGGTGTTCCTGCAGGACGTGTTCGCCGACAGCCGGCTGGCCGAGGCCGTCAACAGCCTGCTGGTGGTCGGCTTCTACCTGCTCAACCTCGGCTACGTCACGGTGGCGATGAAGGAGTCCGGTCCGGTCGGCGACACCAGCCAGGCACTGGAGCAGCTCTCCATGAAGGTGGGATTCGTCCTGCTGGTGCTCGGCGCGCTGCACTTCTTCAACGTCTTCGCGCTCGGCCGCTACCGGCGCGGCCGCCTGCGGCAGCAGGCCACCCACCCGCCGCTGCCGCCGGTCAGAATGCTCCCGCCGCAGGGCGGACCGGTACCGGCGGGTCCGAACCCGCCGGCCCGGTGACGTCCGCCCCGGGCGGGCACCCGCAGGATCCCACCGGGCACGGGGCCGGTGGGATCCGCGGGTTCACCGTCCTGTTCGACGCGGACTGCCCGATGTGCCGGGCCGCCCGGCGCTGGCTCGCCTCGCGCGCCCAGCTCGTACCGCTGGAGTTCGTGCCGGCCGGTTCCGCCGAGGCCCGGCGGCGCTTCCCCGGGCTGGACCACGACGCGACGTTGCGCGACCTGACGGTGGTCGCCGACACCGGCGCGGTCTACCGCGGCGACGGCGCCTGGTTCGCCTGCCTGTGGGCGCTGGCCGAGCACCGCGGCACGGCCGAGCGGCTGGCCCGTCCACACCTGCTGCCGCTGGCCCGCAAGGTGGTGGCGGCGGCCTCCGCGGTCCGCGAGCGGATCCGGGAACCGGGATACGGTGACGACGATGACCGAGCAGAGTGCGCCGACGACAGCTGCGGCTGGCCAGGGGTCGACGGCCCGGGGTGAGCAGACCCGCCAGCTGATCCTGGACACCGCGATGCGGCTGTTCCGCGAGCGCGGATACGCCCGCACGACGATGCGCGCGGTCGCCCAGGAGGCGGGCGTGGCGGTGGGCAACGCCTACTACTACTTCGGCTCCAAGGAGCACCTGGTCCAGGAGTTCTACGCGGGCACCCAGCGCGAGCACCGGGCGGCGGCCGACACGGTGCTCGCCCGCGAGCGGGACTTCGGCCCGCGCCTGGCCGGGGTGCTGCACGCGGGCATCGACGTGCTGAGCCCGTACCACGCGTTCGCTGGCGCCTTCTTCAAGACGGCGGCCGAGCCGACCTCGCCGCTGAGCCCGTTCTCCGCCGAGTCGTCGGAGCCCCGGGACATGTCGATCGCGCTGTTCCGCGAGGCGCTCACCGGGTCCACCGTCAAGCTCGACGACGAGCTGCGCGAGGCGCTGCCCGAGCTGCTCTGGCTCGGCTACATGGGGGTGGTGCTCTACTGGGTGCACGACCGCTCGGACGGTCAGGTCAAGACCCGGCAGCTCATCGACGGCGTGGTGCCGCTCGTGGACCGGCTGGTGGGGCTGTCCCGGCTGCGCGTGCTGCGACCCGTCACACGTCAGGCGCTCACCCTGATCCACACGCTGCGTCACTGATCTCACCACCGCGCCTGACAGCGATTGCGCAGGTGAGAGTCCGCAACCGGACAGTGGCACACCCCTTGTTGACCACCGGCACTAACACATAGCGTTACCGATGTCGGGGCCTGGGGGGAGAGCAGCGGACCGTGGATCCGGCCCGGGATCCACGGTCCGCGCCAGGCCGGGGATGCCGGGCCGGCTCAGCGGGGGAAGACGCCGAACGCGGTGAGGCCGCGGTCCGGGAACCCGGCCGCCTCGGCCACCCGGCCGGACGCCGCGTTGCCCGGGTCGTGCAGGTAGGTGGGGATCGCCCCCTCGTCGAGCACCCGGCGGGCCGCCTGCGCGACCAGCCGCCGGGCCAGGCCACGCCCGCGCGCCGCCGGCACCGTGCCCACCGCCAGCTCGTGCCCGTACGCGTCGTGCCGCTTGATCCCCACGCCGGCCCGGTACGCGCCGTCGGCGCCGCGGACCACCAGCACCTCCCTGTCGAACAGCCGCAGCCACGGCGGCAGCCCGGGCAGCGTGGGCGGCACCCACTCCCCCACCTCCGGCAGCGGCGCCGGGTCGGTGCACCAGCGGAAGACCGAGGTGTGCGCGACGAACTCGGGCGTGCCGACCGCGCCCGGCAGGTCGGGCAGCCACTCCCCGAGCGGCCGGTCGCGCACCAGGGTCCGGACCGCCTCGACCCGGTCGGCGGCCACCGAGAGGACGGTGCTGCCGTCCGCTGTCACCGCGACGGCCGGGCGCAGCCGCCCGTCCCAGGCCGGGCGGGCGCGGCGGTGGGACCGGACCACGTGCAGCCCGGGGCCCGCCGGCCACTGCCCCAACCAGGTCGCCAGATGAAGGAAGACCCGCCGGTCGAGCACGTGATCATGGTACGCCGGGACGCCGCGCTCGTGTCCGCCGAATTCCGCGATCGCGCGGGGGTTGAGACGTGCGGCCGATGGGTAGAGGGTCGGCACGCCAGCGACGGACGCCGATCCCTGCTTCCGCCCCCGGCCGCAGGAACTCCGGCGCTTCACGGAACCGAAGGCATCGACCCTGCGTCATATTCATTTTCATACATGGACAAGTTTCTCTGGGACGGTAGTGGTCATGCCTCACGAACCGAATGACCGATTCCAGCAGGACCCGGAGCGCGGCTGGCGGGCCGCCGCAGACGCCGGACGGTTTCCGGCGCAGCCGGCGTACCGCGAGGCCCGCGTCCGGGGACTCTCCTGGGCCGAACTGAACGCGCAACCGGCCGGCACCGCCTCCTGGCGTGGCCTCACGCCGCTCTGAGGGCGGGCGGCGACACACCGGCCGGACGGCGTACCGGCCTTCGCACACCTGTGCGGTAGCGTCTTGTGGTCCGATTTCCGGCCTACGACAGGAGAAGCTCCGCGCATGGGCAAGAAGACGATCCACGTCTCCGACTTCACCGGTCAGGTGCTCAGCCCCGACGACGAGGTGGTCAAGGTCGTCGTCCTGGAGCACCCGGACCTGGTCGCCGGCCCCGTGCAGCTGGACGCCACCGCGGTCGAGGTGGAGAGCATCGACGACGCGGCGCTCGACGTCGCGGTGGTGGAGATCCACGACCGGCACGGCCACGGTGAGCCGCGCCGGGTGGTGCTGACCGCCAGCGAGTTCGACGCGATGGCGACCGACGTGCCGATGGCGCAGCTGCTGCGGACCGCCGAGCGGGTCAAGCCGCCGAAGGCCCGCCGCGCCACCGAGAGGATCGACTACGGCACCATCGAACACGCCGGGCGCCCGCACCGCGGCCGGGTCACCGAGGAGGAGGCCCGGCTGGTCCGGGAGCACCTCGACGAGGTGAACAAGCGGCTGGCCGACGCCGGCATCCGCCAGGTCGACCCCGCCGACCCGGAGCACGCCGCCCGGTACGGCTTCCCCGTCGCCGGCTGACGACCCGGACGCCGGGCACGCGCCCCCGTGACGCGTGCCCGGCGCGAGGTCAGGCCCCTTTTCGGGTGATCTCGGCGAGCGCCGCCTCGAACGCCGACTCCAGTTCGGACTTCTCCAGGCCGAGGCCGCGCAGCACGCCGTCGTCGCCCTCCTCCTCCAGCAGGGCGAGCAGGATGTGCTCCGTACCGATGTAGTTGTGCCCCATCCGCAGCGCCTCCCGGAACGTCAGCTCCAGGACCTTCTTGGCCCGCGCGTCGTAGGGGATCAGGTCCGGGACCGGGTCGGCCTTCGCCGGCAGCGTCGCGGTGACGACCTCCCGCAGCCGCTCCAGGGGTACGCCCCGAGCCACGATCGCCGCGGCGGCCAGTCCTTCCGGCTCGGCGAGCAGTCCGAGCGCGACGTGGCCCGGGGTGATCTCGGCGTTGCCCGCGGCCCGCGCCTCCTCCTGCGAGGCCAGCACCACATTGCGGGCGCGCGGGGTGAAGCGGCCGAACCCGGAGTTCGGGTCGAGCGCGGCGGCGGTCTCCGCCTTGGCGGCGGAACGCTTCTGGGCGGCCTGCTTGGTGACGCCCATGCTGCGGCCGATCTCCGTCCACGAGGCGCCGGAGCGGCGCGCCTGGTCGACGAAGTGCCCGATCAGGTGGTCCGCCACGTCGCCCAGGTGGTCGGCGACGAGGACCGCGTCGGCCAGCTGGTCGAGCGCGTCGGTGTGTGCCTTCTTGATGCCGTCGATGAGGTCGTCGAGGCGTACCGGATGGGTCATCTTGAGCGGTTCGGTCTCCTCCATTCGTCAACCATAGGTTGACGACTCCTACCCGTCAACCCCTGGTTGACGGTGCAGTCCGCGTCGCCTGGTGATCTCGGCGCCGGTAGTGTCGGTCGGGGTGAGCGCCCATTCGACACTGCTGTTCGTGCTCGCCGCCGTCGCGGTCGTCATCGCCGTGCGGTGGGTGGCATCCCGGACCGGCCTGCCGGCGGCCGCGCTGCTGCCCCTCATCGGCATCGCGTACGCGCTGCTCCCCGGCCCCAACATCGGGCTCGATCCCGAGCTGGTGCTCATGGTCGTGCTGCCGCCGCTGCTCTACAGCGCCGCGCTCGACTCGTCGCTGCTGGACATCCGCCGGAACCTGCGGATCGTGGTCAGCCTCTCCGTGGTGCTGGTACTGCTCACCGGGCTGCTCGTGGGCGTCGGGTTCCACCTGTTCGTGGCCGGCGCGACGCTGGCCGCAGGCATCGCTGTCGGCGCCGCCGTCGCCCCGCCCGACCCGGTCGCCGCCCTGGCCGTGGGGCGCCGGGTGAACCTGCCGCCGAAGATGGTCACGATCATCCAGGGCGAGGGACTGCTGAACGACGCCACCGCGCTGACCATGCTCAGCGTCGCCGTGGCCGCCGCCGTGGGCGGCGAGTTCTCGTTCCACGCCGCGATCGGGCAGTTCGTGCTGGCGGCGGCGGGCGGCATCGCGGTGGGCGTGGTCGTCGCCCGGGCGAAACGACTGGTCCGGCCGCTCACCGCGGACCCGCTGCTGTCCAACGCGATCTCGCTCGCGACACCGTTCGTGGCGTACCTGCTGGGCGAGGCGCTGCACGTCTCCGGCGTGCTGGCAGTGGTGGTCGCCGGCCTGATCGTCGGCCACCAGACGCCGCAGTTCGGCTCCGGGGCCGCCCGCCTCCAGACGAACGCGGTGTGGCGGCTCGTCGACTTCCTCCTCGAAGGCTTCGTCTTCCTGCTGATCGGCCAGCAGCTCCCCGCCGTCGTGCGGGGCCTGCGCCAGTACGAGACGTCGACCATCGTCATCGCCGTCGCGGTGTCGGTCGGTGTGGTGCTGCTCCTGCGTCCCGCCTGGCTGATCCTGACCCAGTGGCTCCCCCGGTCGCTGCACACCCGGCTGGGTGGCGTCGCCGAGCAGGACGACACCGACGAGCCGGACGCCGCACGCCGGCTCGGTGGCGTCGACCGCAACGCCCGCGGGCTGACCGCCCGCGAGGTGGTGGCGCTGAGCTGGTCCGGTACGCGCGGCGTGATCAGCCTCGCCGCGATCTTCACGCTGCCGCTGACCACCCGCAGCGGAGACCCCTTCCCCGATCGTGACCTGCTGCTGTTCTGCACGTTCGTGGTCGTCCTGGTGACGCTGGTCGGGCAGGGCCTGACGTTCGCGCCGCTCGTGCGGATGCTCGGCCTGCGCGCCAACGAGGCCGACCAGGCCCGGGTACGCAACGAGGCCCGCTCGGCAGCGGTGGAGGCGGCGCTGGCACGCCTCGACACCGTCGTCGCCGAGGAGCCGGACAGCCGGGTCGCCGTCGACACCACGCGGGCCCAGTTGCAGACCCGGCTGGCCCGCTACCGGGGGCGGCTCGACCTGATCCAGCAGAGCGGCTCGTCGGAGCTGCCCACCTCACCGGAGTACGAGACGGCGCTGCGGGTCCGCCGGAGCGTCCTCGAAGCGCAGCGGGAGGAGTTGCTGCGGTGGCGCGACTCCGGGCGGCTGCCGGACGAGGAACTGCGCGTGCTGGAGCGCGAACTCGACCACGAGGAGCTGTTGCTGCCGAAGCGGGCGCCGGGCTGAACCTGGGCCCGGCGCCCGCCGGCGGCCTCACAGCTGGTGCAGGATCACCGGATCCTTGATCTTCTTGTCGGCGGCAAGCAGCAACGCCTTGCTGATGATCTCGGTGAGCCGGCTGTCGCCTTCGAAGGGCAGGTACATCTCCGGCTCCTTCGCCTTCGCCGAGTCCGGGATGATGCACAGGTACCGCTCGTCCGGGGCGATCAGGATGTTCCCCGAGCCGCAGTGGATCCGATACGTGTGCAGGTCGCCGCGTACCTCCAGGAACCTGTCGGTGAGCGTGCAGCGGCCGGCGATCGCCAGCCGGGGGATCAGGTCCGCCAGCACCTCCCGGCGTGTGCGGCCGGTCGGGGTCAGCTCGCCGAAACTGCTCCCCGCCCAGTAGTCGCGGTACCGGCCCTCCGGCCCGCCGTCGTACCAGTTCGGGTCGGCGCCCACCCCGGCCGCGGCCACGAACAGGTCGACGTCGCGCATCACCTCGCTCAGCACGACCGGCGGCACCTCCGCCAGCGGAACCGGCAGGCGCTCTCCCCGGATGAAGAACAGCTGGTCGCTCCCCATCGTGTCGAACACGAGGTCGTCGCCCCGGTCCTCGATCCCGGCGACACCCAGCTCGGCGCGCAGCCCCCAGTCCGGGAGGGCCAGCCAGGGCAGGTCGTACGAGGCCCCGTCGTTGCGGTGCTGGACGTACGACCAGCCGCGCCGGGACAGCAGCGCGTTGAGCCGGTGCTGACGCACGATGTGCGCGGCGAACCGGTTGGAGTACATGCCCGTGGCCCGCTCCGCGTCGGTGAGCAGGTACTGCTCCCGGTGCGCCTGCTTGAACGGCTGGGTGATCCCGTGCCGGCTGAGGAAGTCTCGCCACGACCCCACCGCGTCGGGGTCGAGCACCGGATGCCACAGCCGGACCGTCGCCTCGTCGGCCGGCTCGACCACGGTGTCGTCCACTGTTCGCAGCGCCTCACCGGCCCAGCAGCAGGCGACGCCATCGACGGTCCAGACCAGACGCCGGGCCAGCGTACGGGCCAGCGGATGGTCCAGGAACCGTTCGCGCCACTGCTCGACGGTCCACGAACGGTCGCGCCGCAGGAGCCCTTCCAGCCGGTCGCGGGTGGCGACGAGCGTCGCGGCGACGTCGACGACAGTCGCCTTCAGCTCCTTCACCTCCTCGCCGTGCTCCTTGCGCACCTGGGCCGGAGGCGTCTTGACCACCTTGCCGTCGGCGTTGCGCCACACCACTACGGCGTCGACACCGCGCACCTCCAGCTCGTACGAGCAGTCGCCCAGCTTGTCCGCGAGCGGCAGCCCGAAGCCGGGCAGGGCCATCTCCTCGACGTCCTCCCGGCTGACGCCGCGCGCCTCGGCATGCCGGGTCAGCCCCTTCTCCACCAGGCGCAGGGTGCTCTTGTAGGTCAGCCGCGAGGACAGCCGCGCCAGTTGGGCGAGCGCGGCCGGGTGATCGGTGTCGACGAGCGCCGCGACCGCGACGTTCGCCAGTTTCGGGCTCGCCGGGCCGTGGCCGGAGATCTTGCGGGCGGCCCGTTCCGCGATCTGGCCGAGGCTGCGCAGGCTCTCCTCCGACGGCGGGCACATCGTCCGCATCCAGATCAGGCCCCACAGCAGCCCGACGTTGTAGCGGTCGATCATCCGTGATGGCATGTCCTTGATGTGGCCGGGGCAGCATGTGGTCATGCGCAGCGGCAGGCTGCGCGCCTGCCCGACGAGCGGGAGCCAGTCGTCGAGCCGGGCGGTGAAATCGTCGACGCCCACCGCGTCGAGCAGCGACCGAGCCTGCTTGCGCCAACCGGCCGTCGGCTTCGCCTTGTCCACCTCGACCGGACAGTGCGCCAGCAGCGCCTCCCACGCGGACCGGCGATCCGCCGGCATCGCCTCGATGTCCGCGACGGCGCGGTCGGCCCACTGCTCACCGACGTTGGGGATCGGCCACATCCGATCGGCCTCGTCGCTCGTGTCGCTGGAGGAACGCTCGATCCGGGTCCGCCGCCAGGTCGCCAACGCCGCCGGATCCACCCGCCCGGCCGAGGCCTCCGCCTGGATGGCCTCCCAGGTGAACCGCTTGAGGTGCCAACTCCAGTAATTGAATCCCAGCCATGCTTGAGTGCCGAGCCGGCCGAGCCAGGCCGAGCCGTCGAGCCCGCCGCCGGAGCGCGCGGCAGTGATCAGCTTGCTCGCCCCGTCCTTGTTGAGCCCGGGCACCGCCAGCGCGTCGAACACCACCTGCCGTACCGGTGCCGGTTGCGCGGCCAGCAGTTCCGCCGTCCGGCGCCACGCCTCGCCCCGGGCCCGGTCCCACGGCTCCTCGTGCTGGTACGGCAGGTGCGGCAGGCTGTCGATCAGGGTGGAAGCGGCGGCGACACGCCTGTCGTGATCCGCGTCGTCGCCGGTCAGGTCGGCCACGGCGGCGGCAACCGACTCGACCTTCCGGGTGGCCTCCGGCAGCAGCTCGACCAACGGCGCAGCGAGATCGTAGGGCCCGTGCGGATCTTTGAGCGCGGCGAGCAGCGCCGGGACCGTCCCCGCCGGTGCCCAGCCGCACACCGTCACCACCCGGTCGACGAATTCCTGCTTGGCGGTCTCGTTGAGGTTCTGGGCGCTCGGGCCCCACCACTTCTTGGCGGTGGCGGCCACATCGCGCAGGGCCGACTCGGGTTCGTACGTCTTCATTCAGCCACCCACCAGCGGGACGAGCTTGAGGAAGGTGACGCGGGATCCCGCGTGCAGGCGGACCTTCTCGTCCAGGGCGGTTACCTGGCGGTCGTCGACGAGCACCACGAAGGCGTTACGGCCGAACGCCTCCAGCGTCGTCCGGGTGCGCTCCTCCGGATCGGCGTCCACGCCGGACTCGGCGATCTCCAGGAAGACGCGTCGCCGGATCAGCTCGTCGAGGCGTACCTCTTCCTCGAAGACCTCGATGGTCCATGCGGGTCCGCTCGGCGCTCCGACGACCTCGTCGGTGACTGTGATCAATGGCATGGCGGAGAAGATAGCGCTCTCCTCCGACAGGGCACGCATTTTGTGTGACCTGACCGCGTACCGGACAGTCTCCACCGTGTACGAGATCGTTTGCGCGAAGACGAGGTGGTGAGGGTGTCCTATCCCGCGTACCCGAGCAGGGCCGGCATGTCGGCGGTGGTGGACGCGGCGCGCCGCGGCGACCGGGCGGCGATGGACGAGCTGGTCTCGCACTGTCTGCCGCTGGTCTACAACATCGTGGGCCGGGCACTGAACCGGTCGGCAGACGTCGACGACGTGGTGCAGAACACGATGCTGAACGTCGTACGCGGCCTGGCGGGCGTGCGCGAGCCGCAGCTCTTCCGCTCGTGGCTGGTGGCCGTCACGATGAACGAGATCCGCACCCACACGCAGCGCCGGGCCGCCACACCGGCGCCGCCGGAGGACATCGACACCGTGATCGACCCGCGCTCGGACTTCGAGGACCTGACGCTTACCCAGCTCCGCCTCTCCGACCAGCGCCGGGAGGTCGTCCTGGCCACCCGCTGGCTGGATGACGACCACCGTCACCTGCTGTCCCTCTGGTGGCTGGTCGAGGCCGGTCACCTCAGCCGCGCCGACCTGGTCGACGCCCTGAACCTGGCGCCGCACCACGTGACCGTCCGGGTGTCCCGGATGAAGGCTCAGCTGGACACCGCCCGGCTGGTGGTGCGGGCGCTCACCGCCCGGCCCGGTTGCGCCGCCCTGGCCGACGCGGCCGCCCGCTGGGACCGTCAGCCGGCGCCGGTGTGGCGCAAGCGGTTCGCCCGGCACATCCGGGACTGCCCGCACTGCCCGGACGCGACGAACGACCTGGTCCCCGCCGAGCGGCTGCTGGCCGGTCTGGCGCTCACGCCGCCCCCGGCCGCACTCGCCTCGGACGTCACCCACACGATGCACACCGTCGCCGGGTCGCAGGCCGCCTCGCCGGGCCTCCACGCCGTGACCGCCGGAGCGCGGCCGGGGCTCTCGTTGTCCAAGGTCCTGGTCGGCGTCGTCGCCGCCGTCGCGGTGGCCGGAGGCGGCGCGCTCGTCCTCGCCAACTACCCGAGCGAGCCGAAGCCGCAGCAGGCGAGGGCGGCAGCCGCGCAGCCCTCGGCCGCGACCGCCGCACCGGCGCTCACACCCTCGCCGGCCGCGGTGGAGCCGTCCCCGACCGCTGCCCGCCCGAGCCCCACCCCCAGCAGGTCGGCGAAGCCCAGCAAGTCGCCCAGGCCGACCCCGTCGTCGTCGCCCTCCAGGTCCGCCGCCACGTCCACCGGCCTGTCCGCCCCGGAACGGCGGCTGCTGGTGCTGCTCAACGAGCGGCGTCGCGCGCTCGGGCTGAACGAGGTCAAACTCGGCGCGGCGCAGCACCGGGAGGCGGAGTCCTGCGTACGGCAGAACCTCAACGCGAGCGGCCTGCAGCACTGCGGGCACGAGGTGTTGTTCGCCTCGTCGGGCAACTCCTCGCCGGAGCAGATGATCGAGGCCTGGTTCAACAGCCCCGGGCACAAGACGGCGCTGACGTACGCCAGTTCCCGCTTCGCCGGCCCGGCGATCGTCTTCAACGGCAGCCGCCAGGTCGCCGCCATCAACATCGACTACTGAGGCGGTCGCTACGCTCCCCCGATGACGCACGAGAAGGAGATCGTCGAGCCGGTCGACCTGTGCCTGCCGGACGGGCGGCTCAACTCCGCCGCGGTCGGCTGGACCCGCCGGCCGCTGCACCGGGCGAACCTGCGCGGCTGGGGAAGGGCCAAGCGCTGGGAGTACTGGGGGATCGTGACGCCCACCCACATCGTCGGTCTCGTCGCGTCGTCGCTGGACTACGCCGGGGTGCACGGTGTCTACGTGCTCGACCGCGCCACGAAGGTCGAGACCGGCAAGGACGTCGTGGTCCCGTTCGCCCGTGGCGCCGTGCTGCCGCCGGTCAGCGGAGCGGGCACCGTGAGCGCCCGTGGGAGCGGCCTGTCGATCGACATCGACCAGACAGGCGAGGGCAGCACGATCCGTGCCACCGCGCCGGGCATCGAGATCGACCTCGTGGTGCCGCTCCCGCCCGGCCACGAGTCGCTCGGCGTCGTGGTCCCGTGGAGCCCGCGCCGGTTCCAGTACACGGTCAAGGACGTCGGGCGGCCGGTGCGCGGCTCGCTACGGGTCGACGGCACGACGCACGCCGTGGACGAGCGGGACTCGTTCGCCGTGCTCGACCACGGCCGGGGCAAGTGGCCGTACGCGATCACCTGGAACTGGGCGGCGGGCAGTGGATCGGACGTGTCGATCCAGCTCGGCGGCAAGTGGACCGACGGCACCGGCTCGACCGAGAACGCGCTGTTTCTCGGCGGCCGGCTGCACAAGCTCGGCGCCGAACTGCAGTGGAGCTACGACCGCCACGACTGGCTGCGGCCGTGGCGGATCAGCGGTGATCGGGTCGCTGTGGAGTTCCACCCGTTCCACGAGAAGATCTCCCGCACCAACCTCGGCGTCGTGGCGAGCGAGACCCACCAGTGCTTCGGGCACTTCTCCGGCTGGGTCCAGGCGGACGACGGCGAACGGGTGGCGGTGGACGGCCTGGCCGGCTGGGCGGAGGAAGCTCAGAACCGCTGGTGACGCAGCCGCTCGTTGACCTGCCGGACCACCTCCTCGGGAAGCTTGACCACGCGCCGGTCGTACGTGAGCAAGCCGTTCAGCTCGTCCTCCACGTCGGACAGCTGGGTGTAGACGGTCGCGCTCAGACCGGTCCGGATCGCGGGCACGATCTGCTCGTGGTGCAGCCGCGTGAACGCCTCCGCCAGTTCCTCGGCGCTCCGGCACCGCCGATAGCCGAAATCCTTGCGGCTGAAGGCGTGCCCGTCGACGCGCAGGTTGTAGCCGCCGTACTCCGACAGCACCAGCACCCGCCGGTCGCCGCGTCGCCGCGGCACCCGGAAGCGGCGGAAATAGACGTGCAGGCTGCGCAGGTCACCGCCGCCCTGGTCGTGCCAGCCGCTGGCGTGGTCGACAGTACGGGTGCTGTCGAGTTCGGCGACGTCGCGGGCGATCCGGGCCGCGTCGAACTGCCCCCAGCCCTCGTTGAAGGGCACCCACACGGCGAGGCTCACCACGTTGCGCAGATGCTCGACGGTGTCGCGCAGCTCGGCCCGGAACCGGGCCCGTCCGCCGGCGTCGGCACGGCCGAACCAGCGCCGCCACCGGCCCCGGTCGGGCAGCCGCAGCGGCGTCACCGCCGGCGCGGTGACGACCAGCGGGTGGTAACTGCTGCCGCCGTTTACCATGTCCTGCCAGACCAGCATCCCCAGCCGGTCGCAGTGGTGGTACCAGCGCAGCGGCTCGATCTTGATGTGCTTGCGCAGCATGGTGAACCCGAGCCGCTTCATGGTGGCGATGTCGGCGATCATCGCCTCGTCGGAGGGCGCCGTGTACATGCCGTCCGACCAGTAGCCCTGATCGAGGATCCCGGCGTGGAAGTACGGCCGGCCGTTGAGCAGCAGCCGGGGCACGCCGTCGGGGTCCGGTCCGACACCGAACGAGCGCATGCCGAAATAGCTGCGTACCCGGTCCGCGCCCAACTCGGCGGTCACGTCGTAGAGGAACGGATCCTCGGGGCTCCACTGCCGTACCTCGGGGATCGGGATGCGCACCGCTACGCCGACGGGCGCGGTGGCCTCGGCCACCGCGACCCCGTCGGCCAGGATCCGGATGCCGGCGTCGCCGGCATCCGCCGTCGCGTGCGCCGTCACCTCGACGCACCGCTCGTCGAGGAGCGGGGTCAGGGTGAGGCTCCGCAGGTGTACGGCGGGCACGCTCTCGGCCCACACCGTCTGCCAGATCCCGGACTGGGCGGTGTACCAGATGCCGCCGCGGCGCAGCCGCTGCTTGCCCCGGGAGTGGTGGCCGGTGTCGCTGTCGTCCTGGACCGCCACGACCAGGACGTTGGCGTCCTCGCGGAGCGCGTCGGTGATGTCGCAGGTGAACGGCAGATACCCGCCGGTGTGGCCGCCGACCGGAACATCGTTCAGGTAGACCCGGCAGGTCTGGTCGACCGCGCCGAAGTGCAGCAACAGGCGCGAACCGGCAGCGTGAAAGCCCGCCGGGAGGGTCAGCGGACGGCGGTACCAGAGCGTCTCGCCCGGTTGGAGCTGCCGCCCGACGCCGGAGAGCGCGGACTCCGGAGAGAACGGCACGAGGATCCGGCCGTCGTAGCGTTCCGGCTCGGTGGACGAACCGGTGATCGCGTACTCCCACCGGCCGTTGAGGTTGAGATGACTGTCCCGGGCGAACTGCGGGCGGGGATACTCGGGCAGGACACGCTCCGCGTCGAGCGTGGCACCCCACGTCGTCAGCAGCGTCATGCCCGAGCCTCCTGCTCCCGCCGCCGCAGCGCCACGGCCGGCACCGAAATGAGGACCAGCACTGCGAGCGCCATGAGGAAGATGCCCGGCGTCGGAACCTGCTTCACCACGCCGAGATCCTCGTAGACCTCGCCGGCGCCGGTGATCACGGCGGCGCCGAGGTACGGACCGACGAGCATCGGGACGAGGATGGCGAAGACCATCCGCAGCCCCTGGACATGGCCGGCCCGGTCCGGCGGTGAGTAGTCGCGCACGATGGCACCGATCGGGGCGAGCACGAGCATGAAGCCCGACATCATCACGATCCCGGCGGCGATCACGGGCACCATGCCGCGGGCGAAGAACATCAGCGCCAGCCCGGTGCCATAGACCACTACTGCCGGCAGCAGGAAGCGCACCTTGCCGACGCGGTCGATGAGCCGCCCGCCGACCACGCTCACCGCCGACGCCGTGACGAGGACGACGGCCAGGACTATCGCGTACCCCTCGATCCGCAGATACCGCTGCAGGTAGATGATCAGATACGGCAGGAACACCTGGGTGGAGATCCCCCAGATCGACCAGGCGGCGAGGGCGAGGTAGAGCCCCGGGTTGGCCCGGACGGCGGCCGGGCGCAGACCGTGGACGACGGCGCGCAGGTAGCCGCCCTCGTGCCGCACGAGTGACGGGCTGTCCTCGACCAGGAACCAGGCCAGCAAACCGGCCACGGCCATGAGCGCGCCGATGACCACGAAGAACAGTTGCCAGTTCCCGGTGCGGGCCAGCCCGTCGAACCCGCCGAAGATGACCAGCATCGAGACCAGCGGCATGACGGCGAGCACCGACTCGACCCGGCCGCGGTTCGCCGGCTCGGTCACGTCGGTGACCCACGCCTGGAACGCCGCGTCGTTCGCCCCCGAGCCGAGGAAGGACATCAGACAGTCCAGCGTGATGACCGCGATCGCCGTGACCAGCACGACGTTCGCCACGGGCGCGATGTCCTCCACGAACCCCACTGTCAGGAAACCGAAGGCGGCAGTGGAGACGCCCCACAGCAGGTAGCCGCCGGCGATGAACGACCGGCGCCGGCCGGTCCGGTCGGAGAGGGCACCGAGCAGCAGGGTGGCGACGGTGGCGGTGACGGCGCTGGCGGCGACCATCGTGGCGATCGCGTTGGGATCGTCGGTGATCGTGTCGTACACGAACAGATTCAGGTAGATGTTCTCGATGGTCCAGGCCATCTGCCCGACGAGCCCGAGCACGATCAGCGCGGTCCAGGTGCGGGGGCGCAGGCCGGTTGGACCGGCCGACGTGGCCGGGGTGAGCACGCTCCGGGTGGCGGACACGACGGCCTCCTTCGACGGGTCAGAATATGATCTATTCCGCCCGGCCGTCGATGGGTCCGGGGTCTGCCCAGGCTGCCGCCGGCGAGCGGCCACGACGAAAAGGCCCTGGTACGGAGTAGCCGGACCCTGGCTTTCGTCATCAGTCTTTGCGGACGGCGAGGTTGAAGGCGGCGATGGTCAGCTGGGTGAGGTCAGGAAGTTGGTCCTCGCCGAGCGTGACACCGCGCAGGTTGTCCAGCGGCGCCTTGAGGCCGTGGAGCCGGCTGCCCCGCAGGTCGGCCCCGTCGAGGAGGCAGGAATCCAGTTCCAGACCGGCAAGATCACATGACCGCAGCGCGATCCGCGGTAGTCGGCAGGAAGACCACGCGCCGTTGGTGAGAGCGCAGTCGGTGAACGCGACCGAGCCGGCGGCGGTGACGCGCTGAAGTGTGGCGTAGTCGAAGCGGCAGCCGTCGAACAGAACATCCTTGAGGCGTACGTCGGTGAGTCTGGTGCCGGTGAACCGGGAGCCGGTGATCGCGCAGCGTTCGATGGTGATGCCGGTCAGGGTCGCGCCGGAGAAGTCGGTGCGGGTGATCTCGCAGCCGTAGAGGCTGCCGGCTTCCCAGGTGCTCTCGCTCAGGTCTACGCCGGTGATCAGACTGCTGCGGATACTGGCGTCCTCAAGGTGCGAGCCGCGCCACGCCGCGCCATTGACGAGTGCCTCGGTGAGGCCGTCGGCGAGGTCTGTGGTGGTGTCGAGGTCGTCCGGTTCGAGGTCTGGCAACAGGACCTTCACGTCGCCGATCGTGGTGGTGCGCATGTGTCCTCAACCTGTGTGGGTGCGGGGTGGGCACGCCACCCCGCGTGGGGCGGCTACTTCTTCTTGTTCCAGTTGTCCCAGCCGGGTCGACTGTCGAACTTTCCGCGGTTGTCCCAGGTGGGGCGGTTGTCGAACCTCGCCGCGTCGATCGACGCTACCGACCGCTGCGGGTCGACGCCGAGGCGGGCGAGTTGCTCGGGTGCGGCGTTGACGAGGGTCGCGAGTGCGTTGGTCATGGTGCTCCTCCTTGAGGGGTGAGGTGGTCCGCGGCGGCTCTGACGAGGGCCTGTCGGGCGGTCCGGCAGTAGGTCGTCTCACGGGCGGTGAACGTCGCGTGCTCGAAGTAGCGGTTGCCGGCCTGGGCGCCGCGGCAGAAGTCGTAGAAGTCGCAGTGGTCGGCGCAGTCGTTGAGGGCCGTGACGAACTCGGCGACGTAGTCCAGGTCGCCGGCGCGGGCGAGCATGGCGGTGATGGGCTGATGGAGAACGTTGCCGACAATGAAGTCGCCGTATCGCGGCTCGGTGATGCCGAGCAGCTCCGGTGACAGCAGCACTACCTGCCCATCCCAAGAGACGGTCGGGATCGGCTCGTACGGGGCGTGGTCGACGTGTCCGGCGCGGGTGGCGGCGAGGTAGTCGGCCAGCCGGTCCACGTCGCGGATCCGCAGCGGGCTGCCGCCGACGCGACGTGCGATGAGGTGCTGCCAGAACCGGTACGCGGCATCCTCCGAGACCGGTGCCCGGTCGGCGCCCTCCTGCTCTTCGATGTTGAAGCCCACGGACTCGCAGCTGGGCAGGCCGGTGAAGAAGTCGACGAGGGCTTCCGCGTGGTCGATAGTTTCCGGGGTGACCACACAGATCACCGAGTACGGCACCCCTGCGTCGGCCAGGGTCTGCATGCCGCGCAGGGTTCGGGCGTCCGTCGGGTTGCCGGCCCGGTCGAGGCGGTTCCGGTTCAACGCGCCCGGCCCGTCGATGCTGACCCCGACCTCGAACCCGTAGGCGGTGAACAGCTCGCACCACTGTCGGTTGATCAGCGTCGCGTTCGTCTGGATCTCGTGACGCACCATGCCCGCGCGCCGCAGCTCCTCGAACGGGGCCAGCAGCTCCCGGAACAGCCCGATGGGTGTGGCGGTGGGTTCGCCCCCGTGCCACACGACACTCACGGGATGACCGCTGTTCTGCAGGGCGATCGATTCGGCGCAGGCCTGCGCGACCGCGCCGCTCATCATGCGCCGGGATTTCCGGTCGGGCAGGTAGCAGTAGGTGCAGTCGAGGTTGCAGTAGCTCGTCGGCTGCACGACCAGGGTGTGGAAGCTGCCGGAGACCGCCGGTTGGCCAGTGGCGTTGATGAGGCCGAGGCCGTTCACGAGGTGGCCTCCTCGTCGATGCTGGCCGTGGTGGTGCTGACCCGATAGGCGGAAGCGTGGCGGGCCGGCCAGCCGAGGAACCGGTCGAACATGTCGGCGGCGCTGCCCGTGACGCTCGGGTTGAGCCGGTGCAGGTCGTCGATCGCGTCGTGCAGGCAGCCGGCCAGGTAGAGGAACAGGCTCACCGGCACTTCTCGGTACTCGGCCAGGAGCGCGAGCTTCGCTGCGCCGCAGGGCCACGGCTGCCCGCATCGGCGGCACAGCCACAGCGGGCGCGTCGGCAGATGTTCCACCTCGGCGGGTACGAGCCGGTTCACTGCGGGACGGCGCTGCTGCCCGGTCACCGGCGACCGCCCTCGCGGGCCTGCTGCTCGAACAGCCGACGCCACACGAAGGTGAGCAGCGGCGGATCAACGGGCCACACCTGCCCCGCCGAGGCCGTCCCCCTAGGCTCGGGGCGCCGAGACTGGCCGGTCATGGCGTTACGCGAGACGTAGACCGTCATGCCGTCACCCCCACCAGCAGCGATGAGCGGCGGGCCCGCCGGGGGAAGGGCGAGCCCGCCGCCGCACCACGGCGGCTGGGAGCAGACCGCCGATCACCCACCCGCGCAGCCCTCATGGCGGTACGCGAACGGGGATTCATCCGTACGGTCGACGGAGTGTCCGGCGCGAGCACTTGCCGGTGCGTCGGGTCGCATTCCGACCTGTCGCCGATCGACACGTCCATCTAGGGCTCCCTGGCGTGACATTGCCGCTGACCCGCCGACGCCATGGGATCCGGATCGTCCTGGACCGTTCCGCCGACGTGTTCCTGACGTCCACGATCGCGGGCGGCACGGGCCCGAGACAGACCCAGCGTGGTGGGCCACGGTGGGCCTCACTGTGGTCGGCCCCGACCGATGCGAGGAAGACAGGCGGTACTACGCCGTCCTTACGAGATTCATTTCAGAGGATGTGCCAGCGGCGGAGTTCCGGCCCGCCGTGGACAAGTCCTGCAATCCGGTGGTGCACCTCGTCGGCGGCCTCGGTCCCGGGGCGGGACTTTCGGGCGTTGGTAGCGATCATCTGCAGCTCGCGAAGCTGGCACAGCTCCTCGAACCCCGGCCAGCAGGTGGCATCCCAGCCGTAGGCGGCGGTGAAGCCGGCGAAGGCATCGGAGCCGGGCGGATCGAACCGGCGGCAGTGGACAGCGACCGTGGCGATGTCCCACTCGCGGGGCCCAAGGGCGGCGCCGTCCCAGTCGGCGAGTACGGGCGTGCCGTCGAAACGCCGGAGCGCGTTGCGAATCTGCGGATCTGACTGGATCAGGCTCGTGCCACGGGGAAACCGCATCGCCTCCCAGCCGGCGGCCAGCGTCTCGAGCCGGCCCAGCAGCAGATCCTGTTCCTTGCCGTTCAGGATCTCCGAACGGGTCACGGATAGCTCGATGCCATGGATCGGCCGCAGCACGGGCAATGGCAGCTGCGGAACAGGCAGGGAATGCAGATCCCGGAGAAGGCTTCCGAGCTCGGAGACGGTGATGGGATGGTCGTGTGCGGGGTCCAGACGCTGCCAGACAGTGACGGCGTGCCCGCCCACCTCCAACGGCTGGGACAGGCTCGGGTGAAGGCCGACCGTGGGGAAATCTCGGTCCACCAGCCAGTCGACCACGGCCACCATCGCGCGCACCCGGTCCAGGTGCTGGTCGCCAGGGGCGATCTTGATGACGACGTCCCCGACGGCGTAGACGGCGTTGGTGTGGTGCCGCAGCAGAGCCGCGTTCGAGTCGGCGTAGCCGAGGAGACGACATACCTCGGCGAGCACCGGTCGGGTGCGCGCCTCGACGAACATGGGGCTCCTAGGGACCGAGTGCGGCTGTGGCCCCCAGCCTACGGGCGCGCTCGCGGCAGGCCCGTATGTAGTCCGTCAAGGTGGCGACCTCACCCCGCTGGCTCTCTTCGGGGATCGCCGTGGCTACGTCGGTCGCGCGGGTCAGAATGATCTCCGTCCGCTGCGCCTCGGGCAGGTCCACGACGGCGTCACGCGCGGTCGCCGCCGCCTCGGTCGCCCGCCGGTCCCGCGCGAGGCACATGGACCGGTCCAGGGCGATGAGCGCCACGTCGATCGGTACGGCCGGAGCCGTGCCATAGAGCCGCAATGCCTCGTCCTGAACCCGGTACGCCTTCACCGTGTCACCGAGCCAGGTGTACGCGCCTGAGAGGTAGAGCAGCAGCCGCTTCGCCGGGAACCTGAACGCCACGTCGGTGTCCTCGTCGCCGGCCTGATCGAACAGCCGGCGTGCCTGATCGACGGCCGATCGCGCCTGCTCGGTGGCACCGATTCTGGCCAGGGCACGAGCTCGGCCCGCAGCCGCCAGGGCACCCGACGACGACGCGACCGACGTGGCCGCCAGAGCCGCATCAGCCAGAGCGACGGTCTGGGCGGGATCCCCGAAGTAGTACGGCAGCATCGCCGCCTGGGCGCGCACGAGCACCCGGAACCGAGCCTCCCCGCTGTCGTCCGCCGCGTGGATCGCTGTGCCGTACCACCGTCGAGCCTCGGCGACATCCCCGAGCCTCATCAACGCGTCAGCGCACATCGTCGCCAACAGAGCCGCCACCGCCGATAGCCGGGCCTGGACCGCCGCCGGCTGGCGCCGAAGCGATAGCACCTGCACCTCTCGGCAGTCGGCCGCCAGCAGTGACAGCATCGTCTGCGGCGAAGCTGAGGGATAGACCCGCAGGTGCTCGCCGGCGCTTTGCTCGATCAGCTCAAGCTGCCGAGGGGCGACACTCGACGCCGCCAGAGCCTCGTCCAGTCCCAGACGGAGTCTGACCAGGCCTCCGACCTCGCTGCTCCTCATTCGGGCAGGCGATCGACCCGCTCCACCGGCCACGGTCTCGATGCTGGAGTCAACCGGCATGGCGCTGTCCTCGTCGCGGCCGAGCCCCATGGCCGGACGCGGAATGTGCAGACCCACGGCGATCCGTTCCAGCACCTCGTACGCCGTGACCTGCCGGACGCCCTTGGCGATCTCAGTAGCGCGGTGGGGCGAGAGGCCAACGAGAGCCGCGATCCTGCCGTAGGACACGCCTCTGGCGTGAAGAAAGCGGAAGACCGCAGTGATGTCGCGTTGTCGCAGGAACTCACTGATCGGTCGGCCGTTCCACAGCCCCGAACTCCACCACTCGGGATCCACCTGCGCGGCCACGATCACCTCCGATCGGACGACGACCACCTGACAGCACAGCGCATCCGCGCCATCACATCAAGTCAATGGCGTCGAGTCGACAGCCCAACCAGAGTCGACGCTCGGGGTGGCATCCGAAAGACCCACGATGAGCTCCCAGGGTGTCCCCTCATGGAATCAGCGCAGGCTCCGGAGCACCACAACCTGTCCAGCCCGAGCCTTGGCCATCGGCCTGCGCAAGCGAAGCAAGTGAATGCAAATGAGGGAAGAGTGGTCTATCAATAATCCGTCATAGCCCAGCCGAAGGAGCGGATCTATAGGCTCCCAACAGGCAGAACGCCCGCAGAAGGTTGAGGCTGAAAGTCGAGCTGCCCCGACCCGTTCGCACATACATTGGCAACCATCGTTGCATTAACGTAGGGTCACCGGCTAGTCACGTTGAGCACAACGGACCGGGCGGTGACTCGCGGATGATGACTAACACCCACAGGGCTAACTGCGCAAACGCTCAAAGGCCAGGCTGCAAGTGTTCAGGCTGCGGGGGCTCGCAACACGGCTGGCAAGGATGGACGAGCCTAGCCGCCGACCAGCCAGAGAAGCGCGACGACCGGCGGCGCGAACTCAAGGAAGAGGCAGAAGCGGACCAACGATCCGGACGTCGGGGTTTTAACGCCCACAACCGCCAGGTCTACTTTGACCTTGCACGTCTGGACATCGCCGACTACCTGTGGGCCGCCGACAACCGAACCAAGATCAACGGTCGGTTGCCCCGCGATGTTGAACCATCATCGACGTCATCAGACCCTGGCCGGATAGACGCCGTCGCCGGAGAGGTCATGGAGAGCACGTGGCCCGAGATCTCAGCCGGCATAGACAGCCTCGTCCGGAACAAGGCTGACGCCAGGGAGGTCAAGAGGCTCCTGGCCGATCACACGTGGTGCAGCCTGCTGGTGGGCCTGATCCAGTTGATCGAGAGGATCAACAAGGCCGTCGACCTGCTCACGGATACCGCCAAGCAGTTCATCACCGGCGTGCTGTCGCAGCGGTTCGATTCGGGACTGCCCCGGCTGGTGACCGACGCTGTCATCCGCCTTGTCGTGGACAAGGTGTGGTCAGCCCTGGCGAGGCTACTGGAAGCTCACTTTCCCCTTATGGGTACAGACACCCTGCGCGCCCTCCGAATGCTGGCCATGTTCACCTGCCCCTCTGTCGAACACCACCCAGAGGTCTACAAGCACGCCGTCAGGCCGCTGATGGGCGACGCGCACGGGATCATCACGGACGAGATCAAGACGCAGGTAATAACCCTCTTCACCGCGTGGTGGCGGCGGCGCGCCCCGGAAGCTCTCGCCTAACGCCCGGACACGTCTGGCCCATCAACCCCGGGAAAGAACCAGCGGTGCGCGCCGCACGCACACGAGACCCGCGTTCAGTCCCACCCATGCCAGACCGGTCCAACAGCTCCCGAGCACCCTCCGAGCGACCACCCATCACCCGCGTAAGCGAAAAAGGCCCCGACCCGGTGCGTAACACCAGGTCAGAGCCTTGATCGTTGGTGCGCCGCCAGGGACTCGAACCCCGAACCCGCGGATTAAGAGTCCGCTGCTCTGCCAGTTGAGCTAGCGGCGCTCGCTGACAACGGGACGAGACGTTAGCACGCCCGCCGGCCACCACCGAAAACCAGGGTCGGCCTCACCGCACCGCCAGCGTGACCTGCCCGGTCGCGGCCCCGGACGGGTCCACCACCAGGGTGTACGCCCCGGACGCCGGCACCACGGTCGGCCCGAGTTCACCGGCCCCGTTGATCACGCAGCCGCTGCCGACGGTGCTGCCGTCGGGCGCGCGCAGCGCCAGCACGCCGCACTGGTCCGGCAGATCGGAGGCGGTCGCACTCACCGTCACGGACGTGCCGGCCGCAGCGGTGAACCGGTAGCCGGTGATCGCGCCGGGCCGGTCCACGACGGCGACGACAGGCGGCCCGCCGACGGTGATCGTCGCCTCCCGGTCCCGGCTGGTGACCACCCGCAGCGTGGCCGTGCCGGTGCCGCGTTCGGTGGGGTCGACCACCACGGTGTACGTCCCGTCGGCGGGCAGCGGCGTGCCGTCGACCTCACCGACGCCGTTGATCACGCAGCCGCTGCGCAGCAGCCGCCCATCGGCGTCCCGTAGCTCCAGCGGGGAGCACTGGTCGGTGAGCGTGCTCGTCGGCACCTCCACGTAGACGCGCTCGCCGGCGCGCCCGGTGAACCGGTAACGCGCCCGCGCGCCGGGTTGTGCGACTGTCGCGGTGACCGCCGGGCCGTTCGGTTGCAGCGTCTCGTCGCTGTCCCGGGCCGTGTACACCCGCACGGCGGCGCGGCCGGTGTCACCTGGCGCGGCGACGACCCGCAGCGCGTACGTGCCGGTGGCGGTGAGGTCGACGCGGTCGACGTACCCAGTGCCCTTGATGTTGCATCCGCTGGCGATCTCCCGTCCGTCCGGTTCGGTGAGCACGTACGGCGAGCAGCGGTCCCCGATCCCCGGTGCGGTGGCATCGACGAAGACGGCGTCCCCGGCTCGCGCCGCGAACGTCAGCGGCGCGCCGCCGGGGGTGAGCGTGGCGGTGGCGACGGGTACGGCGGTGATCGGGGTGGCGGCCGGTGGGGCGACCCGTTCGGTGCTCGCGCCGGCCACGGCGAACTCGGGTCGGCCGCTGACCGCGACGTCGAAGACGCATTCGGTGAGCTGGGCGGGCGCGGTGACACCGGCCCAGCGGCAGACCTGTTCGGCCGCCGCGCGCCGGGCCGGGTCGAGGTCGCCGACGGTGATCTCCCGTTCCGGGAACGCGCGGTCGGTGAAGGTACCGGTGTCCTGCCCGTCGTCGTAGTGCAGCAGCGAACGGTCCCTGGTGATCCGCCAGCTGTCCGCGTACGCGGGATAGAGCTTCGCGAACGGCACCGGCTGGGCCAGCGCCGCCCCGGAGGCGGGCGCGATGTCGTCGGCCGGGTCGCCGTCGAAGTCGCCGAGCAGTCCGCGTACCTTTCCGGCCCTGGTCTCGGCGAGCCGGACCAGCACGCGGTAGCCGTAGCGGCCGATCTGGTCCACCGCCGCGGCGGACCCGTCCGGCCACGTCACGTCGTACCCGTCGGTGGGGCCGGTGTCCGACGGACGGCGGGTGAGGATGCCGCCGCCGACCAGGTCGGTGCGGTCCGGCAGCGCGGCCGGTGACGCGCCGTCGACGTGCACCCGGGTGCCGCCGTCGGTGAGGGTGAGCGCGACGCGGTGTGCGCCGACCCGGAACGCGACGGCCGAGTTGACCGAGGCGGTGCGCGTGCCGGCCATCGGGGCCTGCCGGACCTGCACCTCCAGCGGGTCGCCGCCGGTGGCTGCCACCAGCGTGAACTCGCCGACCGCCTGGAAGTCGTAGGCGACCCGGTCGAACGTGACCAGGTGCGGGTCGCCGTTGCTGCCGCCGCAGTCGACGCCGTCCTCGCAGAGCTTCACCGGCCCCTTCGGCGGCGGCGTCTTCTTGGCCGGCTTCTTGCACTCGTCGAGGTTCTTCGGCAGCGTCTTCCCGTCGTACTCGGTGCGCGGCGGCAGCCCCTTCGCCGCCCGGTAGCGGTTCTCCGCGAGCGTCGCCTTCACCTCAGCGGTACGGATGCCGGTGCCGCCGCACTCGCCCTGCGACACCGCGTTGCGGGAGATGTCGTCGGCGTGGTTCAGCTCGTGGTACAGCGCGGCGCAGGGGTCGCGGGCCACCCCGTCGCCGTACGGGTCGGTGGAGGTCGGGTTCCACGTGACGGTCGAGGAGCCCTTGCCGTCGGCGCTGTCCGGCGTCTCGAACGCGCCGGAGCCACCAGTGGTCGGGATGATCCGCACCCGGGGACTCTTCTTGTCGCGCAGCCGGGGCAGCAGGCCGGACGGGTCGCCGCCGGGTAGCGCGAACCCGGCCAGGCAGCCGTCGACAGCCGCCTGGAAGTCGACGCCGCTGACCGGCACCCCGGCGGTCGGGTCGACGCCGTAGTCGGCCCGCGCCGGCCGGGCACCACCGCCGACGTACGCGCCGACGGCCACCAGCAGCACCAGGGCCACGGCGGCGGCTGTCGGCCGGCGTCGTCGGCGTACCAGCAGCACGACCAGCGCGACGACGAGCAGCGCTAGTGCTCCCCCGCCGACGAGCCAGAGCCAGCGCCGTCCGGTCCCGCCGTCGTCGGACACGGTGAACGTGGCGGTCCGCAGCGCAGTCGCGCCCGCGCACGGGTTCGTCGCGCCGGTGACCGGCAGCGTCACGTAGCCGGCGGTCACCTCGTACCGGCCGGGTGCGCCGACCGGCCAGAGCGTGTCCAGCCCACCGCCGTCCGGGGTGGCGGCCACCGAGCGGAGCACGACCTCGCCGTCGCGCAGCCGTACCCCGGTCAATCCCACGGCAGCGGTCGCTCCCGGCTCCACAGTGGTGAGCCCGGCGGTGGTGGCGGCGCCGATCCCGTCCTCGAAGAAGCTGCGGGCCAGCGTCGGCTCGACGTCGCGCCCGTCCCGGCGTACCCCCGTGATCTGCACGGTGCCGACGGGCCCGGTGGCGAGCGCGCACGCCGACCCGGTGGTGTTCGTGACGGTGAGATCGAGGCGGACCTGGTCCCCGGCGCGGTAGTCGGCCTGGCCGGGCCGCAGGGCCAGGCCGAGGCCGCCGTCGGCGGGCGCCGCGGCGCCGCTCGCCGCCCCGGTCGCCAGAGCGGTCACGAGTACGCCGAGCGCCGCCACCAGCCGCAGGGTCCACCTCATGGTGCGGACTGTAGAAGCGGGTGGGCCGGATTCCGCGCGGTCTGTCGGGGACCGGTCGGAGCCGTATCCTGCTGGTGATGAATGTCTTCGGTACGGTCGCCGACCTGTACGAGCGCGCCCGGCCCGGATATCCCCCGGAGATCGCCGAGTCGATAGTCGCCTACCACGGCGGCGCACCGGCCTCAGTCGTCGAGGTCGGCGCGGGCACCGGCAAGGGCACCGAGGTGCTGGCCCGCCTCGGCGCGCCACTGACCTGCGTGGAGCCCGACGCACTGATGGCGGCCCGGCTGGCCGAGCGGTTCCCGGAAGCGCGCATCGAGGCCACGACGTTCGAGCGGTGGTCGCCGCCCACCGGCGGGGTGGACGTGCTCGCCTGCGCGATGGCCTGGCACTGGCTGGACCCGGCCACCCGCAACGCCCTGGCCCGGCGCGCCCTGGCACCCGGCGGCACGCTCGCCGTCTTCGGGCACCGCTACGACTACGCCGACGCCGACCAGCAGGCCGCCGTCCGGGCCGCACTGCGATCCGTCGACCCCACCGTCCGGAAGCGGCCCGTCGACTGGTTCCATCGGGACATCCTCGACAGCGGGCAGTTCGACGACGTACGCCGCGAGGTGTTCCGGCGGGAGCTGCCGCTGGACAAGGAGCGGTACCTGGCGCTGATGCGCACGTTCGGGCCGTACCTGTCCCGCACACCGGAGCAGCAACGACGTGGGATCGCCGCCCTCGACCGGCTGGTCGACGACTTCGGCGGCACGGTCGTGCTCGACCTGCGGACCACGCTGGTGCTGGGGCGGGCCGATGCTGGGTGACCGGTGGGGTGTCTCCGACGACGAGACACGTCGCCGGTATCCGTGCGACGACGTCGTTCCCGCGCCCAACCTGCGGGCCTGGCGCGGGGTGAGCGTGGACGCGCCACCTTCCGCCGTGTGGCGGTGGGTCGCCCAGATCCGGCTCGCGCCGTACTCGTACGACTGGATCGACAACCTCGGCCGCCGCTCACCGCAACGGTTGGTGGACCTTCCCGAGCCGGTGGTGGGCGAGGCGTTCACGACTGCCGGCGGACGGCGTCGGGGCCGGATCCTCGCGGTCGAGCCGGGACACCACCTCACCGGCGAGATCATGGGCGCGGTTCTGTCGTACGTCCTGGTGCCCGACGCTGGGAACACCACCCGCCTGCTGCTCAAGGTGGTGATGCGGACGAACCCGGTGATCGCCCTCGGCGGATGCCTCGGCGACCTGGTGATGGCCCGCCGGCAGTTGCTGAACCTCAAGCGGCTCGCCGAGTCCGGCGACGGGTCGGCTCGCTGACCGTCGTGGCTAGCCTTTGAATCCGTTGACGACCGGCAAGGGTTCCCACCTACGTTACGCCGATGGCCGGGGTGGTGTTGGCCGCGGCAGTGTCGCATCGTCGATGGGCTTTCGCTCAGCCACGCGATAGAGCTCATTGATTGGCTGCGATTTCGTCCGTAGCCGCGACGGCGACGCGGGCACGGTTAGCCGCGCTGATTACGCGGGCACGGCGGCGACCGAGGACGTCTACTCGGTCGCCGCCTGGTGTGCTGGTGGATGGATCTGTGCGGCCGGCGGCCCGATGAGGCGATCTACGGCTGGCGATGCGGCGGATGCGGCATATGACGGTAATGTCGGTCTGGGCTAGGGCTTCAAGGCGGCGTCGGTCGCCTGCCCTGGCATGGCCTTCAGCCAGCCAGTTGCCCTGACTGCCAGCTAGTAGTGTGCCCGCGTCTGACCGTGCTGCTGCGCCACCGCCGGGCCGACTGCCCATTCGGGGAGCACCGTATTCATCTGCACGCCGCTGAGCGTCCGACAGCAACCGGGGCGCGCGACTCCGCACTTCTGCACGAAGTACGGAGCCGGCACGCCCCGAAAACTGTCCGACTACGCGCTGAGTCGCAACATCACTGCCGCCCGGCCAGGATTACCGAAACCCCTCCAACTGGCTCATTGATGTCATCCGGAGAGCTGGTAAATAGTTCAACTCCGGTAGACGAGATTGCGTACGACGAGTCGCCGTCGAACTCAACCGGGATATCACCCTGAGCCAGCTCATCAAGCACAGCCCCGAGGGGCCTTCCGGTTAATTGGATTCCACCAAGCAACACCGCCGTTTCGCCTCCAATCTCTATGAAGACGAGGCGGTCCGACTCGTCGTAGGACAGCATGACCATTCCATCTTCATAGATGTCGGTCACCCCCGAGCCCGGCACTCGCTCGAAAGCCTTGTAGCTTCCGAGCCGCTCGCGGTGACTGGAACGACTCTCCCCGAACCGGGCACGATCAAGGCCGATCCCAGGCAGGACTTCCAACACTCTTGAACCCTCCGGCATGGTCGAACCCCCCTTCGTTCTCCTGCGCTGCGATCAGCATATTACCCGCGACCACACCACACTGAAGGCATTAACACGGACTGAGACATATCGGCAAGTTGCTAATCATCTCATGTATGGCGTCATCATACTTGGAGCCAAACTTGCTCTGAATATCGTCGACGTCCATCTTTATCGCCCCGGCCCAATCCCCAGCGTCAACCAACGCTTTCTGTCGTGCCCGGTAATGCTTCGCTGCAGTACCCGATCCCCAGCTTGCAGTCCGATAGTGGTCCGCAGTGTCCATCTGAATCGCGGGACCTCTGGCCGTGGATAGCGGGCTGATGCTATTTGCAGGCATGTGATTACGTTCGATGCCAGACCCTCGCGGCGCATTCAGGTCCCCATGCGGTCCGCCCCGATATGGACCACCAGCGACCGCACACGCGGCATTGTTAACGTTGTGAACAAGGACCGGCGTGACGCCCGCTACCACGTAATACGTGTGGATGTCGTCGATCGTGAGGTTGTGGACCTGCGCCGGTTCCGTCCACTGCCGGGTCGCGCTGATCTGCACATGGGTACCGGCCGAGGTATGTAGCCACTGACCGGCCCGCAGATCGGCGGCGTCGACCCACTCGTCCAAGCCGGGTACCCAGAATGGGTGGTTGTCGGTGGCAACCACGCGCGCCGTGGCATCGCCGCTGTCACCGTCGGGATCGATGGTGACCTCGACCAGGTTCTTGCTGCCCTGACCGATGATGGTCGCCACCACCGGCTTGATCGTCGTCTTGCCGGTCACCGGATCGGTCACCAACACCATGTCGCCGGTCTTGACGTCCTCGATCGGCTTGCGCGACCCGTCGGCCATCACCACCAACGTGCCGGGCACGAAGCTGTTCTTGCAGTTGATGAATGCCTTGGCGTTGTCGACCAGGTCGATGAGCAGGCCCTTGACCCGGCTGGTCAGGTTGGCGAGTTTCTTCCACTTCCATGGAGCGCCGTATCTGACGGCCAGCTTGCCCAGGGCACCGCCGATCGCCGCGCCCGCGACGTTGACTGCCGTGGCCAGGCAGCCGCCCATGTCGCCCTTGAGGAAGCAGTCCAGGGCATCGGTGATGCCCAACTCGTCCATCAGGATCTTCGCCAGGGCCTTGGCAGCGTTGAGCATCTTCGCCTTGGCCGCGGCGATCCGCCGCTGCCTTTCCTTCTCCGCCGCCGCCCGCGCGGCCGCGGCCCGCTCCTCCGCTGATGCCCGCGGGTTGTTGTGGACGTTGATCGTGGGCTCGTCCGGGTCGTACGCGCCCGAGCAACCACCGCACCCGTCGTTGTGGCCCTTGACCTTGTGGTAGTTGCCGTACATGTCCTCGTAGTCGGCGCCCGGACCGCAGGCGTCGTCGGAACAGGCCTTGAGGCCGTCCGGGTCGGAGAACGAGATCGGGTTGTTGTTGGCGTACGCGTACCCGTTCATCTGCTGCGGGTCGTTGACGTCGATGATCGGGTCGACCGAGATGAACCGGCCGGTGATCGTGTCGTACTCCCGCGCGCCGATGTTGACCAGGCCTGTCGTGGAATCGATGTTCCCGTTGACGAAGCCCTTCTCCGTCGGCCACTGACCTGGTGACGCTCCCCGGTTCTCGCCGTACGGGGTCATCCGCCGGTGCGTGACAGCGCCGCTCTGGTCCACCACTGCCTGGCCGGTGCCGTGGTGGTCGTTCGCGACGTACCGGAGGCCGTCCACCTTGCGGACCAGGCTCGCCCCGCCCGGAAGCGAGTAGTACCGGGTGGCGTCGGTGGACCGGGTCTGGTGGTTCAGCCGGATCTCCATGCCCGGCAGGTAGAGCGTGGTCGAGGCCGGCTCCTTGCGGAGCATCCGGGAGCCGTCGACGTCATAGAGGAAGCTGGTCTTCTTGCCGGCTTCGGTGACCGACTCGAGGTTGCCCTCGGCGTCCCAGACCAGGGTCTGGTCCTCGCCGGTCCTCGTCCGCTTCTTCGTGTTGCCGGCCGCGTCGTACTCGTACGAGTACAGCCGGTCGCCCTGCGGAGTCTTCTCCGTCATCTGGCTCAGCGTGTGCGGCTGCGCCTGGCCCGCGGCCGGATAGGTGTAGCTGCGCTCGATGAGCGGAGTGCCGTTGGTCCCGTACTGGACCTCGGTCTTGCGGTTGCCCGTGACGTCGAAGGTGTAGGCGTGGTGGTACGGGGCCACGCCGCCCACCCCGGTGACCGAGGGCCCGCCGGCGCACGGGTCGGTCGCGGTGCTCGCCGACGTCCAGGCCCGCTCCATCCGGCGCAGGTAGTCGTACGTGAAGCACTGCGTGTCCTGCGTCCCGGACGGGTTGTTGGCGATCCGCAGGATGTTGCCGGACTGGTCGTAGGTGTAGCGGGCGTCGATGTCCACGACCGGGGCCGACTCGCGGTCCAGCCGTTGCCGGGTGAGCCGCTTGGAGCCCTGCTCGTACTCGTAGGTCGACCAGACCTTCCGGGTGCCCACCCGGGCCTCGGTCTGCAGGACCTCGCCGGTGCCGGCGTACTCGACGTCGGTCAGGTAAGGGGCGTCACCGGTCGCCGCGGTCAGTCGCTCAAGATCGTCGTAGGTGTAGGCGACAGTCTCGAACGGCAGCCCACCGCCGTCCGACATGCTCACCGACTGGACGCTGCCGTCCCGGTTGTACTCCGTGCCGAAGGTGTAGAAGCCGGCCAGTTCGGCACCGGCGTGCTCGGGCACGGAGTAGTAGGTGGCGTGCGGCCGGTAGAACTCGTCGTAGATCGAGAAGTACGTGGCGTACTCGTGCCCGTCGATCCAGCGGCTCGTCGAGGAGAGTTCGCCCAGCATCTCCAGGTCGTACGTCCAGCTGCTCAGCAGCTCGCCGGTGTCGGCGGCCCCCTTGTAGACGGCGATCTTGCGGCCGATCTCGTCGTACTTGGTGCTGATCGTCTGCTGGAGAACGTTCGTGGTGCTGGTGAGCCGGTCCAGGTCGTCGTAGCCGAACGTCGACGCGCCGGAGTCCGGGTCGGTCGACTTCGTCTTGCGGCCCAGCTGGTCGTACTCGTGGGTCCAGACGTTGCCCGCCGGGTCCTTGACCGTCTTCAACTGGCCGGCGTGCGTGTAGGTGTACTCGGTCTTGTCGAAGTCGCCCGTCGGCCCGCTGCCCTTGTACTGCCGCAGTTCGGTGGTCTTCCCGAGGGCGTTCGTGATCGAGGTCGTCGGGGTGCCGCCGGCCGGCGGATCGACCGAAACCCGGTCGCCGCCGTAGGTGGTCGTGGTGCGCCACTTCTCGTTGCCCGCGACCGCGAAGATCTCCGCCGTGACCCGGTCCGCGCCGTCGTAGACGTACAGCGTCTGGCCGTTGACGTCACCGTTGACGGCCGGGTAGATCACGTCGGTGGGCGCGCCCGCGACCGTGTACGTCGCGTACGTCTTCGCCATCTGGCCCGTGCCGGTGTAGAAGGTGTCGGCGACCGTACGGGTGCCGTCCGGGCCCTCCGACTGCACCTGGCGGGGCCGCAGCAGACCGTCGTGCAGCTTGTACTCGACGCTGTAGGAGCCGTCGTTCTGCCGCCGCTCGGTCTTGATGGCGACCGGCTTGTCGGTGCGGACCAGGTAGCTGTAGCGGATGCTCGGCTCCAGCCCGCTGGCGCCCGTCCGGTCCGGCATCCAGACCTTCGCCAACCGGCCCAGGGCGTCGTACTCCAGGACGCTCTTGAGGCCGTTCTGGTCCACCTGGCCGATCGGCACACCCCACGCCGGGGCGTAGTCGGTGGTGGTGACGAACTGCAGCGGGTTGGTCTCCTTGACCTTGGTGGTCAGGCCGTTGGTGTCCGTGTACACGGTCTTCGTGACCCGGCCCAGCGCGTCGACGGCGGTCAAGGGCCGGCCGTACGCGTCGAACGTGCCCTCCGACGCGCGGATGTAGGTGGCCGTCGTGCCGTTGTGGCTCTTCAGCCGCTCGGTCCGGGTCGGGTTGCCCAGCGTCGGCGCGACGCCGAACGCCTTGCCGTCGTAGAGCGTCCGGGTGTCGGAGATGACCTGCTTGCTGCGATCGGGGGTGGCCGAGCACGCCACCGACACCGACTCGACCCGCGACACCAGGCTGTACAGGTGGGCGGCCGCGTTGTCGGCGTACGTGGTCCGGCTGCAGGCCTCGTCGCCGGTGACCGCCACGTCACCCTCGTTCTCGGTCTCGGTCACCCGTCCGAAGCTGGTCTCGAAGGACGAGGTCTGCTTCGTCTCCCGCCACCCTCCGGCGGCCAGGGCGACCAGGCTCCGGGCGGTGGTGGTGTTGATGAACCAGGCCTTCTTGCTGCCCCAGCTGTGGGTCTCCGTCGCGGTGTTGTGCCGCCACGGGACGGCGATGCTCTTGCTGACCGCGTCGGCGCCGTCGTAGACCACGCTCTCCAGCTGGTGGCCGGAGAACTCGTTGTGGTCGGTGTGGCTCCCGCCGGTGGAGTCGGCGACGCTGACGGTACGAGTGCCGCCGTCCGGATCCTTGTCGCCGTGCATCCCTCGCAGGTAGCGGTACTCCGTCTTGGTCGTCTGGACCTGGCCGTCGCCGGCCGTGACGATCACGCGGCCGTAACCGCGCCAGTCGCTCCAGGTCAGGTCCTTCGGGTCGGAGATGCCGTCCGGGTCGGCGTGCCGCCAGGCCGCGCCGTCCAGGTACTGGTAGCGGGTCACCATGTCCGGCGCCCCGCCGGTGCGGTCGGTCTCGACGACCTGCTCGACCACGTACTTGTGGAACCAGTCGGTGATCGGGTCGCCGCTGCCGAGCGGGTTCCACTTCACCGGATAGCAGCGCCTGGTGCTGTTGCCCGGTGTGGGCAGCGTGCTCTTGGTGCAGTCCGGGCTGGCGTAGTTGACGTCGATCTGACCACCGGCGTCGGTCCACACGGTCGCCAGCCGGAAACGGACCAGCGGGGCGATGTTGTCGCCGTCGCGGTCGATCCGGTTGGGCAGTTGCAGACCGCCCAGTTCGACCGACGGCATGGCGATGTCGGCACCCGGCCCGTAGAGGCCGGTGTGGGTGATCTTGTGGAGCCAGAGGGTCCGCGAGCCGTCACCGTTGTCGGTGAGCAGGTGGTCGAGCTTCCAGTTGTCCACCGGCGTCCAGCCGGTGCCCTCGCGGATCTCGGTGGTGATGCCGGTCAGCCGGGCCCGGGTCCAGAACGTCGGGGTGATCTGGTCGAGCTTGCACTTGGTGTCCTTGGCGCAGTTCCGGTCGAACGGCACATCCGGCCAGTAGGGCGCGGTGGTGTTGTTCAGATCCTGCGGGTCGCAGTCGACGTTGCCGGACGGCAGGCACCGTTCCTTGGTCTCGAAGCGCACCCGGGCGGGGGCGTTGGTCGTGTAGACGGCCTCGTGCCGCTGGCCGTAGTCGACCCGCTTGAGCCAGCCGCCCCGGACGTACGGAACACCGTTGACGTCGGTCTTCTTGCCCCGGGCGTAGTAGTTGATCTCCTTCTCGTAGAAGTACGAGGTGACGTTGCCGTAGCGGTCCTTGACGTAGTCGAGGCTCCAACGCCACGCCTGGTCGCAGTAGGCCGACGTGAACGTCGCGTTGTAGCAGGGCTCGCCCGAGTCGTCGCCGTAGATCGGCACGGTCCAGGCCGAGCCGGTCTCCTCCTTGCCGGAGGTCCAGCCGGGAAGCCGGTTCAGGCCGAAGTGGTACTGGGTGCCGTCGGTGGTGGTGACCCGCCAGTACTCGCCGTCGTTGTCACCGTTCACCGCGCCGGTGAGCCGCTCGACCTTCGAGCCGTCGTCGGTCCCGAACCGCCAGGTGTCACCGGTCTTGACCAGTTCCGTCGACTTGCCGTTGAGCAGGATGGTCGCGTTGTCGTACGCCCAGCACTGGTCGGCGTACTGGTCGTGCCCGTCGTCCGAGCAGGGCTTGTACCGGCGCTCGATGTGCCCGGGCTCGTAGTTGAAGCCCTCACCGATCCACGAACCCTGGTTGTTTGTCGTCGCGGTCCGGCCGTCGACCGACTGCGACGAGTAGGCAAGCGCGATCGGCGGCGCGCCGCCGCCCGGCACCGGCGGGCTCCGCAGCGGGTAGCTCCAGGAGAAGCCACCCGTGGAGGGGGCCACCGACCACTTCGACGACGGCGACAGCTTCGTCGCGCCGTAGTCGCCCTGCGAGGAGGAGTCGGTGGCGGTCATGGCGAAGAGCGCCCCGGTGCCCGCCTCGGCGGAGAGCGTCTCGGCGGCGCTGTCGTTCGTCGTCGGCAGCGGAACCGGGGCACACTGGGCCTTCTCCGGCGTGGTCAGCGCGCACTCGGGCAGGCGGACCAGCCGCAGCCGGGCGCCGAAGTCGCCACCGAACGCACCGGCGACCCCGCCGTAGCCGAGGTCGAGACGGACGTTCCCGGCAGCGGCCTGACCGTCGGCCCGGTTGAGCCGGACGATCGGGCCGTCGACCTTGGCCTTCTCCGAGGCCTTCCGGTCGAGCACCTCGATGCGTACCTTGCCGGGAGCGGAGGCCGGACCGGCCGAGTCCGCCGCGGCGGCCGCGGCGGCGGGCGCGGCCGACACCGCGACCGGCAGGCCGCCGATCTTGGCGCTGGCCGCCGGGGCCTTCCCGGCGGTGGACCGGGCCGACGCGGGCGCCGGCACGGTGATGTCCGCGGCGCCGGCGGCGGGCCAGGTGACCTTCGCCGGGGCGGTGGAGGCGGCAGCCACCGCCGGGTTGGCCGCCTTCGGTTTGGCCGGCAGCGGGTCGCGCTTGGGCAGGACCTTCGACGCGTCCGAGGTCGACGGACGGTTCGGCTTCGCCTCGGCCGAGGCGGGTGGGGTCGCGATCTGGATGAAGCCGGCGGCCATGACACCGGCCATCGCCCAGGAAACCGGTCGTACGGTGTGGCGGACGAACCCGCCGGACCGGACCAGGAGTCGGGAGAACATCACCCCTCCAGGGGTTGGGGGAGAATAACGGGGAAAGGTCTCGCGTGCCGGTGGGCCCGCCCGGGAGCGGGCGGACCCACCGCCTGTCACGTCAGAGCGAGAGTTGTTCGCGGACCTGGACGTTGAGCTTCTCGATCAGGACCTTGTCGGCCACGCCGTCGTAGACCCGGACGTCGTCGACGGCGCCGGACAGGTGCTCCTTGAAGGCGCCGTCGAGCCAGGCGCGGCCCAGCTGCACCCCACCGGTGGCGACGAACGGCGACACCAGCTGGATCGCCTCGGTGAAGGACCCGTTGACGTACAGGGCCATTTCGCGGGCGTAGCCGTTGTAGACGAGGGTCAGGTGGTCACCCTTGCCGACGAGCTTCGGCGCCTCATCCGTGGCCTTCGTGGTCCACTCCGGCGCCACCGTGTCGGTGCTCGCCATCGCCAGTTCCCACTGCCCGGCGTTGTTGCAGCGCACCACGACCGAACTGCCGTTGGTGCCCTTCTGCGAGAAGACGGTCATCGGGGTACCGGCACAGTTGCTGGTCAGCTTGACCCGGGCGCTGATCGAGAAACTGCCCGCCATGTCCGCGTTGGTCGACGTGCTGGCGTAGCTGTCCGCGTTGCCGGTCAGCGCGAGGTGACCACCGCCGAGCAGGGACAGGACCGGGTGCTTGAAGACCGTCGCACCGCTGCCCAGAGTGAGTCCCGCGCCACCGCGCTCCTCGGGACTGACCTTGTTGGTCTCCGCGTTCAACCGCCAGTACGCCTTGCGGCTCGGCGCCGTCTTCTGCAGGCCGGTGACCTCGTCGGCGATGATCAGCCGGTCGAAGACGGAGACGTCCGCCATCGCCCCTTCCCAGTTGTCGGCGTAACCGCTCTTGGTCAGCACACGGCCGATCTGGAGCGGACCGCGCGCCTTGGTCAGCGATCTGCGCTGGGCGATGCGCGGGGCGTTGTTCCCGACCTGGAGCGACATCTCCTTCTTCGGCCCGTCGAAGATGGCCGTCACGTACGTCCAACCCGTCGTGGCCGCCGCACCGTCGACCTGCCAGCGGCCCAGTGAGTTGACGTCGTTGACCGGCATCCGGAAGAACCAGGATCCGCCCTCGACGCCCAGCGCGAACCCGGGCTCACCGGTACCGTCCTGGCTGACCGCGACCTGCCGCCGGCCGGCATCGTCGACCTTGAACCAGCCGGTGACGGCGAAGCTCGCCGACGTGTCGGTCAGGACCGGCTTGCTGGTCGTGAGGTGGGCGTCGGCCGTCCCGTCGAACCGGGCCGCCGTGTCGGACGTCCCGCCCGGACCCTCGACCCCGAACGTGACGCCACTTCCCGCCGTCGCGTCGTTGTCACCGAGCCCGTCGCCGGCGCCGTCCTCGCCCGCGACCTCGCCGAGCGACCACTGGGCGGTCGGCGGTCGCTTGCCCACCCGGAACGTGCACGAGGCGATGCTGCTCGACCGACCGGCCCGGTCGACGGCCTGGACGTTGATCGTCCGCGGGCCCTCCTTGTCCGGGTACCAGTTCGGCAGGGTGACCGGTCCGCCGTCGGTCGTGGGCCGAAGCACGTTCACGCCCGGCGCCGGGTTGGTGTTGAAGCCGTACCGGTACTCCACCACGTCCGTGGCGGCGGAGTCGAAGACGAAGTTGCCTGGCACACCGATCGAACCCAGCCACTCGTCGCTCTCGATGCAGTTCGACGCGCTCGCCGTCCCGTTGTCGGCCGCGTCCTGCGGCAGGTACACCGCGGAGTCGACGTCGGGCGCGCTGGGGCTGGTCTTGTCGTAGAGGAACTGACAGACGTTGCGCGAGCCCTCACTGCTCCACGGACCCCAGCTGGTGTTGTCGCTGGCCCGTACCTCCCAGGAGATGGGGACGTTCTGCGCGATGTCACTCGGGACCGTGTACGAGAAGACCGATCCGCTGGCCTTCAGCGGAGTGGTGTACGAGCGCGTCTGCAACGCCCCGCCGGCCGGCGTCCAGGTCACCTTGAACTCGGCCTTGATCTGCTCGGTGTGGGCCGAGGAGTGGTCCGGGTCCCGCAGCACCGCGTTCAGCCGCGGCGGCACGTCCACGTAGGGGGCGCCGGAACCGTACACACACTGCCCGCCGGGAGACATGGTGAGTTCGTTGAGGTTGGCGATCACCGGCGCACGGTTGTAGCGGACCGAGAGGACGCCGTTGTCGCAGAACCGCTTGGTGTGCGTCGAGTCGCTCTCGCTGACCGACCGCAGGCCGAGGGTCACGTTGCTCCAGCCCTTGGTCACCGCCTGCTGCACCGCGGCCTTCGCGTTCCACTCCGTGTTCTGGTTGGTGGAGGTACAGGTGGCCTGCGTCTTGGTCGGTGAGCTGGTGGCGAGGTGCGTCGCTCCGGACCAGCCCGAGCCGCCGGGCTGGTTGCTCCAGTTGGTGGAGGAGGTGATCCCGGCCGGCATCAGGTAGAGCGCCGCCGCCCGGGCGGTCGAGTTGTAGACGTGTTGCAGGGTGACCCGGAAGGTGGCCTCCAGGATCGTCTTGCCCGAGTACGGCGTGGCGAGCCGGTAGAACAGGCGCTTGACCTTCGAGTTGTTGCAGGAGCTGGGGCAGAGGCCGATGCGTTCGTGCCGCTTGCCGTCGAACTTCCAGTACTCCTCGTTGGGGTAGCCGCTGTCCACCATCGCCCAGGCGCTGTTGGTGCTGCTCTGCCAGACCGGGTCGATGTACAGCGGGAACGAGGCCTCCGGATCGGTGAGCATGGACCGGTCCGGGGTGAGGGTGAGGGTGTTGTCCGAGTAGTCGAGGCCGACCGGAGCCACCTCCGACGTGTCGCCCGGCCCCTCGGCCGAGGCCGCGCCCGGGTCGGTGGACGAGGTGTCCAGCGACCGCGCCGCGGCCGCATCGCCCCCCTCCTGGCTTCCGCTGTCCCACATGGTCGGCGCATCCGCCTCCAGGACCGGGTTGCCGGTGACCGGGTCCAGGGCGACCACACCACCCTCGGCCGTCTCCTCGATGGTCAGGCCCACCGCGGCGACGCCGAGCCGGAGGTTCTGAAGTTCCGGCAGATCGGCCGCCTCCGGCGTCTTGACCACCAGTACGTGCGAGAAGCCCTCGACGGTGACGTTCGCGACCAGGTCGACATCCTGGAACACGTTCGGGTAGGTCGCCTTGCTCTCCTCGACCACGGGAGCGGGAAGCGGCCCGTGCGGCCAGGTCAGAGTCATGCTCTTCTGGTCCCGGGTGACCACCATCAGCGGCGCGGTGCCGCCCTGGGAGAGCTGCATGCCGAGCAGGGCGGCGGCCGGGCCGTAGGAGCCGTCGGGCTGAACCACCAGGGTGGAGTCGGCGGGCACCCAGGCGTCTCCCTGGGTGACCCGCACCGGCTGGGTGTGGCCGTTGGCGATGAGCGTGCCATCCGGCTGCGCGAAGACGTCGCGGTACTCCGTGCGGTGCGCCAGCACCTCGACCGGCTGGTTGAGCGCCCTGGCGGCCACCAGCGCCTCGGCCTCGGTGTCCCGGACGAGGTCCTCGGAGGCCGCGGCGGTACGCGGCGCCGGCTCCGGGGGCTGGACGAACACCGCTGTGGACATCAGGCCGGCGAGGCCGAGCGTGAGCCCGAGCGTGAACACCCGGCCCCGTTTTCTCGTACGACGGGCCACCCTCTGGTCCTCCCCCGCTGGATAACTGCTCATGTCGATGGTCTTCATCAGCTGATCGCCGCCCCGAACGCGCTGTGCCCGGTGGGGAGACCGCCCTGTCCCGGCTGCCAGGTGAGGCTCGGGACCGTGTTGCCCGCCTTCAGATCGGACCAGGTGAACCCGTAGACGGCGTCGGTGCCGTAGGGAGTGCCGACGTAGAGCCGCTGCGAGGTGGCCGAGAGCGAGGCACCGACCAGTTCCTGGGCGCCGGCCGTCCCCGGCATGCCGCCCGATTCCCGGTGCAGCGTGGTCGGGGTGCCGATCGGATTCGCCAGCGCCGGGAAGATACGTACCCGTCCGGAGTCGGCCACCGACGTGCCCGCGTCCTCACCCGGCACGCCGATCGCGACGAACATCGTCGCGTTGGTGCCCTCACTGCCCGGCGCGGTGTTCACCACCACGACCTTCTCGCCGAGGTAGTCACCGTCCTCCGAGGCGTACGTGATCGCGGGCAGTTCGGTGAAGGTGTTCGCGGCAGTGACGTGGAACCGGTGCACCAGCCCGGCGTCCGGCGCCGGGGTGTTTGTGGCCGCGACGACCAGGTCCTCACCCGGCACGCCGACGACGACCAGCGAGTCGGCCTGGCCGGCGGGAGCACCGACGGGCCGGTACGGCGCGATCGAGATCGACTTGCCGAAGTTGTCGTTGGCCTCGGCGTCGTTCGAGACGTTGGCGACGTTCTGCTCCAGGCCGGCGGCGAGGGTCGGCAGCCCGTTGCTCAGCGTGTGACTGAAGACGTTCACCGATCCGGCGAAGGCCTCGGTGCCGATCGCCTCGCCCGGGGAACCGACCGCCCAGTGGTACGTGGAGGCGGCCACCGCATAGCCCGTCCGGTCGTCGATCTCGGCCGCGCCCGGGATGCCGCTGCCCTGGGACATCGCCACGTTGACGTTGCCCCGGAGGTAGTGGACGATGCCCGCCAGCGCACCGCCGGTCAGCCCTTCACCGGGCACGCCGATGACGAGGTACGGCTCACCGCCGGCCGTCCGGCTGCCGGCGACGGCGAAGCCGAACCAGTCGTACGCCTCGGCCGCGTCGGGGACGTTGGCGCTGTCCTGGTGGTACGTGACGGCGGGCGGGCCCTGCGCAAGGCCGGCGGGTGAGCCGAGCAGTACGTAGACGACACCGGCCTGGGCCTGGCCGCTGACGGCCTGGTTCGGCACGCCGACCGCCAGGTCGGTGCACCCGTCGTTGTTGGCGTCGTACGCGGCGATCGACGTGCCGAAGCGGTCACCCGCCTCGGCTGCACCGGGCATGTTCGCGCCACCCTCGTGCAGGGTGTGCACGGTGGTGCTGCCGCCGTACGTGACGTTGATCCGGCCGGCCCGGATCTGACCGTTGACAGTGGCCTCCGGGTCGGCGATCGCGATGTCGGCGACACCGTCGCCGTTGAAGTCGCTGTCCGTTCCGCCGGTGCAGCCGGTGACCGGCGTGGCCGTGGTGTACACCTGCATCTCGCAGAACGACGACCAGACGTCGCTGCCGGAGACGCCGTCGGCGGCCTTCACCCGCCAGCGGTAGATACCGCCGTCGACGAAGGCACCGGCGGGAACGGTCGCCGCCACCGTGGCGCCGGAGGCGACGTTGCTGGACGACGCGGAACCGATCGCCTTCTCCGCGTTCATCGCCCACCACTCGAAGGTGACGGTCATCGCGGTGCCGTCGCCGTCGGCGACGGTGGCCTTGAGCTGCGGCGTCAGCGTGTTGACGAGGGGACGGCCCGAGCCGGTCACGCAGGTGGTGGCAGGGACTGTCGACCGGGCCGTCACGGTCGGCCGCGAGTTGTAGGTGACGCTGGCCTTGGGCACCTCGGTACTGGCTGCGGCGTTGCGGGAGCGGAACTGCTTGAAGGACTTCGAATCGGTTTCGTCGGTGGCCCGAAGACCCATGTCGGCGCGGGTGTCACCGGCGTTCGCCGCGCGCTGGAAGAACGCGGTCCCGCTGATCCCGATCCAGGCGTCGTTGCAGCTGGCGTCGTAGCCGGCGGTGGCGAGGGTGGTCGCCTCCTGGTTGTTCCACGTCGGCTGGGTGTCCCAGATCATGTCGTCGGCCACCGCACCCACGGTCCAGAGCTCCCACGACCGGCCCTCACACAGGGGCGACCACCAGTTCCAGAACGAGACGGTGGCGGAGGTGATCTGCTTGCCGACGAGGGCCTCGGTGTCCCAGCGCAGCAAGGACCGGGTGACGGGTCCGGTCGGACCGAGCCGGCCGAGCCGGAGGTCGTCGGTGCCGCCCCGGTTGACCGTGTCGCCGGCCTGGATGTACGTGTCGAAGGTGGTGTACAGCGGGTTGATCGTCGGGTCGATGACGATCGGGTACTCCCGCTTGGAGTCGTTCAGCCAGCGCAGGTCCGGGGTCAGCGTCAGGTCGAGCCCGCCGGTTCCACGGGCCTCGGCGGCGGGGGCGATCGTGGATGCGACAGCCGTCTCGGCGATGGGGTTGCCGAGCGTGTCGACCCGCGCGTCCCACATCCGCAGCGCGGGGGTGTGCGCGACCACCCGGCCGGCGGCGTCCTCGATGGCGGTGTTGCCGCTGGCGTCGCGGACCGCCCGGGCGGCGTTCGCCCCGGTGATCGGCAGTGTGAGGCGGGCGACATGCTTCACGGCGCTGCGGTCCTTGACGACGAAGAACGCCTCCATGCCGGCGCGGGTCGCCTCGACGACCAGGTCCACCCCGGGCAGCGTGTCGACGTAGGTGGCTCGTCCGCCGTCCAGCTTCGGCTCGGGCAGCCGGCCGGCCCAGCCGACCGCGAGCCGATCCGCTCCGTGGCCGAGGACGGCCAGCTCCGGCGTACCGCTCGGCTGCGCGCCGGAGACGACGAGATCGAAGGGGTGGGCGACGGCGGCGATCCGCCCGTCCGCGCCCTTGCGCAGGGTCAGATCGACCGGAACCCACTGGTCACCGCGCCGGATCCGGCTCGCGCCGATCGACAGCTCGGCCCGGAACTGACCGTCCGGCAGTGCGAAGACCTCTGTCGTCTCCGACGTGAGGCTCTTGACCTGCACCGGCTTGCCGGACTCGCGGGCGGCCCGAAGGGACACCGCCTCATCGGTCCGGCTCTCCACGCCGCCTGTCACGCCGTCCGGGCCAGCGGCGAGATACTCCGCCGGCTCTCCCGGTACACCCGCCAACGCGGCCGCCGTCAGTACGGCGACACCCGCAGCCAGGCACGAACGGACAGTGGCCGTCACTCGACGTGCCACAAACCCTCCCCCGTGTGCTTTCCAGTTGTGCGAGCGGGACTCTAAGGGCGCCCTGCCTCAGCGCACAAGGCCGGACACGTTCCGTCAGGACGGATCACGCCGAACTGGACATCCGATCAACAGGTCAGCACTCTCGGTAACCAAACTCGCCTTCCACATTGGAGCTTGTGACGACTGCCGCATCCACGAGTGGCGGCATTGGGCGGTCGGGTCGATCTTCAAAACCGCAGATCAGTAGATGGTTGCCGCGGTCAACTGACCCCGAGCGGACCGCTTCACCATTGCGAACTATTTTCACGCATCGCCATCTTCGAATATGACACGGCGTAGTCGTCATTGATCGAGCAATCAGCCGATGCGGTACTCGCCCATCGGGAGGCAGTGCCGGACCAATCAGACTCATGGACACACCGAAATGGCGGCGGAGGGCGTCCCGCCAACCGCTCGGGCAGGTCATCGGTCCAGCGCGGAGCGCCGAACAGTGACCGCGGAAAGACGATTCGAATCGTCAGAACATCGAGCGATATTCGCCGCATTCGGGCGTCGGGATCGCCCTCGTCCGCGGAGTGACGCGTTGGTGATCATCATGCGCAACGCGCGCGAGGTAATCGGCGAAGACGATTGCCTGTCGAAAGCACTGCGGCGCCGATCGTCGGGGTCTGGCCGACCTTCGGATATCCGGGCTGCGGGCCGGTTCAGCGCTCAAGTCCTCCGTGGGTCACTCCGGTCGGCGTTCGACGGGCGCGCTGCTCAGTACGCCGTCGGGCCGCACCTCCTGACGCAGACGCGCGAGGTCGACGAACCGGTCGCCGTCGGGCGGGACGGCGTCGAGCAGGCGCAGGACCACTGTGCAGTACTTGGCCATCGTGTTGCGGCCCGGCATGAAGACGGACAGCTCGTCGTGGGCGTCGGGCGTCTGCACGATCAGGTCGGCGGGCAGGGACGGCAGCGTCTCCGGGATGCCGTCCACCGCGACCTTGACCGTCCAGAACGGCCCGGCGCCGTCGAGTACCCGCCGGTCCTGTTCCGGTGTCTCCAGCGCCGGCGTCCGCCACGGCTCACCGAGGCAGGTGACGCCGGCCTGCCGCACGGTGGTGACCAGGTCGGCCGCCGCCGCAGTGATGATCTCCTCGGCCCGGTCCCACTCCTGCGCGTCCCGGCCCAGCGGTGTGCCGGGTACGAGCCGCGCCACCACCGTCGTGGCCGGTACGTGCCGCAACCGCGGTTCGGGCTGCGCCTCGAAGACGGCGCGGGCCGCCGCGATGGCGTCTGCCTGAGTCTGCCGTTGCCGGCTGACCTCGTCGCTGTGCCGGTCGAGCAGGGCGATCGCCTGGTCCGGCTCGTCGAGGGCACGCCGGACCAGCTTGACGCTCATCCCGGCGTCCCGCAGCAGGGTGATCAGCATGGCCCGTTCCACCTGCTCGAAGGCGTACGAGCGGTGGCCGGTCCGGTCGTCGACCTCGGCGGGCACGAGCAGCCCTTCGGCGTGGTAGAAGCGCAGCGCCTGCGGCGACAGGTGACACATCTGGCTGAACTCGCTGATCGACAACATGACCCCAGACTGCCCCTTGCGGTAACCGGAAGGGCAAGTGACGCCGGCTAGCGTCTGTCGTCGTCGCGCCCGTCCTGGGGCAGCCCGGAGACGGCCGCGATCGCCTCGACCGCCTCGTCCAGGCCGGTGGTCTCCGGGAGGACGAGTTCGCCGGGCCAGCCCAGGACGTCGTGCGCGGCGTACCAGCCGCTCATCTGCTCGGCGGTGAAGTCACCGGCCTGCGGGCGCGTCAGGTGCCGGCGCAGCGTCTCGGCCAGCGACACGTCGAGGTAGCAGAACAGCGACCGCCCCCGGTGGCCGTCGCGCAGCGAGGTCAGCACGTCGCGGTAGCGGCCGGTGTACAGGATGCCTTCCAGGATCACGTGGTAGCCGTGGTCGAGGGCGAACCGGACGGTCTGCTCGATCAACGCGGGGGCGACGCCGCCGGGCTTGTCCCGTTCGCGCAGGACGATGCGGCGCAGGTAGTCCTGTTCGACGAGGGCGCACCCCCGGCCGTGCCGGCGTCGCAGCTCGCGGGCGATGCTGCTCTTGCCCGAGCCGGAGTTGCCCCGGATGCAGACGAGGATCGTGTCCGGGCTGCCGGTGGACTCAGCGGACACGATCCCTCCCCTGGGGTCAGCGGGCGCACCCGGGCCGAGCACAGCGTCCATCGTGGCAGCCGCGACCATGATCAGCTCAGGGCGACCACACGAACCGCGCCTCGGTGGAACGTCATGGGTGCCTTCCGGCCGGTTTGACACCCGTGGCGTTCCACCCACGGACGGTCGCTCCCGGCGCCGTACGCGAAGAAGGCCCCGACCGGCGTGGAGCGCCCGGTCAAGGCCTTGATCGTTGGTGCGCCGCCAGGGACTCGAACCCCGAACCCGCGGATTAAGAGTCCGCTGCTCTGCCAGTTGAGCTAGCGGCGCTCGCTGACAACGGGAAGAAGATTAGCACGCCCGCCGAGGCGGGTTCCAATCCGATACCGGGGTCCACCCTTCGGACGAGCTTAACCGGCGAAAGCGGTCAAAACGGTCATCCGATCCGGCGCGGGGGCGGGTGTGTGAGCGTCGATACGGCACGATGTCCGCCAGGCACGCGATGACAGGGGTGGGCATGGGCAGGTTCGCGCGGGCCGGGGCGACGGTGGGCGTCCTGGTCCTGACGGCGTCGCTGGCGCTGACCGGGTGCGGCGGCGGCGATGACGAGGGGAAGAAGCCGGAGTTCGTGCCCGGCCAGCAGCAGGTGGGCGGCGTCTCGTCCTCCGCGCCCGACCCGAGCGTCGCACCCAGCGACAACGCCGCCGCCCCGCCGCTGACGGTGAGCCCCGCCGACGGCGCGAACGCCCGGCCGGTCAGCACCGAGATCAGCGCCCGCATCCCCGGTGGCGGCACCGTGTCGAAGGTGATGCTCGCCACCGCCGACGGGACGAACGTCGCCGGGCGGATGCGGCGCGACGGCTCCAGCTGGGTGCCGTCGGCAGCGCTGAAGTACGGCACCAAGTACACCGCCACGGTCACCGGCGCCGGCAAGGACGGTCGGACCTACCAGGGCACCAGCACGTTCACCACGATGGCCAAGCCCAAGTCGATGATCGGCTCCGGCCTCTACATGTTCAGCGGCAAGACGTACGGCGTGGCCATGCCGGTGGTCGCCGAGTTCTCCCCGGGCATCCCGAAGAAGGACCGCGCCGCGGTGCAGAAGCGGATGTTCGTGCAGACCGACCCGCCGCAGCCCGGCGCCTGGCACTGGGTCGACAACGGTACGCAGGCGTACTACCGGGCCCCGGAGTACTGGAAGACCGGCACCACGATCACGGTCCGGCTGGCGCTGGCCGGGATCCCGCTGAGCAACGGCCGCTACGGCAACATCGACCGCAGCGCCACCGCCAAGATCGGCCGCGCGTTCGAGATGACAGTGGACAACGCCACCAAGCAGATGACGGTCTCCGAGAACGGCACGGTGATCCGTACCCTGCCGGTGAGCCTGGGCAAGAAGAGCACCCCCTCCTCCAGCGGCACGATGGTGGTGATGGAGAAGAAGGAGTCCACCGTCTTCGACACCCGCAGCGAGCCGGACCCGGCCAACCGCTACGTCACCGAGATCGACTTCGCCCAGCGGATCACCTGGGGTGGCGAGTACATCCACGCCGCGCCCTGGTCCGAGGGCGTGCAGGGGCGCCGCAACGTCTCGCACGGCTGCGTCAACGTGTCGATGGCCAACGGCCGGTGGCTGTTCGGCAAGACGATGGTGGGCGACCCGATCACGGTGAAGGGCACCGAGCGCCGCCTGGCCCCCGGCAACGGCTGGACGGCGTGGAGCATGAGCTGGTCGCAGTTCGTCGCCGGCAGCGCGCTGCCGGTTCCGCAGGGCGGGCAGCCGGCGCCGTTCTGACCGGCGTAACGTGGTCGGACACGCCACCTCCGACGAAGCGCCGGACGCCAGTGGAATCGTTACACCCGCGCGGGGTGTTCCGTTTCACGTCCGGCAACGCGTACCCGCTCCGGCGCGTCTGACCTGAGACGACGGGGAACGGCATCACCTTGTGAGGGAGTCATGCGAGCTGGCCAGGACGAACCGATCCGGGGCGCGAGCGCCCGACGCGTCGGCCGCCGCCGTGCGCTGGCAGCCGGGCTGCTCGCCGCCGCGATGGCCCTGACCGCCTGCACCAGCGGCGGCGGCGACAAGCCGTCGAGCTGGCAGGGCGGCGGCGACGGCGGCGAGAAGGCCCCGAAGGCGGCGGCCACCATCAGCGAGCCCGCCGCCGACGCCAAGGACGTACCGGCGTCCACCGCCGTCACCTTCACCACGAAGGAGGCGCAGGAGACCACAGTCGAGCTGAAGGACGCCGCCGGCAAGGTCGTCGACGGCACGCTCGCGGCGGACGGCACCAGCTGGCTGCCGTCAGCGGCCCTGGAGTACGGGCAGACGTACACGGCGACCGTCACCGCCACCGGCGACGACGGCAAGCCCGCCACCGCCACCAGCACGTTCACCACGATGGCGAAGCCGGCCAAGCAGATCCGGGTCACCAGCTTCCTCGGCGACAACCAGGTCGTGGGTGTCGGCATGCCGCTGATCGTGAAGTTCGGCCGGGCCATCCCGGAGGACTACCGCGACGACATCCAGCGCCGGATGACAGTCACCTCGAAGCCGGCCCAGGAGGGCATCTGGCACTGGGTGAGCCCGACCGAGGTGCGCTACCGGCCGAAGACGTTCTGGAAGGCCAACAGCACCGTCAGCTACAAGGTGCAGGCGGGCGGGCTGCCGCTGGGCGGCGGCTGGTACGGCCGGGCCGACCTCAGCGTCGACGTCAAGATCGGTCCGTCGTTCGTGATGACTGTCGACAACCGCACCAAGCGGATGACCGTCACCCGCGACGGCAAGGTGGTCAAGACCATCCCGGTCAGCCTGGGCAAGAAGAGCACCCCCTCCTCCAGCGGCACCATGGTGGTGATCGAGAAGCTCCGGCACACGGTCTTCGACACCCTGGAGGAGCTGGGCCCGGAGGAGGGCTACCGCACCGAGATCGACTACGCCCAGCGGCTCACCTGGGGCGGCGAGTTCATCCACGCCGCGCCGTGGTCCGAGGGCGTGCAGGGCCGCACGAACGTGTCGCACGGCTGCGTCAACGTCTCGATGAAGGAAGGCAACTGGCTGTTCGCCAACACCCGCATCGGTGACCCGATCACCGTGAAGGGCACCGAGCGCAAGCTCCAGAACGGCAACGGCTGGACCGACTGGAACATGAGCTGGGACGAGTACGTCAAGGGCAGCGCCCTGCCGTACGAGCCGCCGTCGGCCGACACCACGCCGGACGCCGGTACGCCCAGCGTCGAGCCCACCCCCTGACCCACGCACACGACGAAGCCCCCTCCCGGAGGAGGGGGCTACGTCGTTGGGGTGACTGATGGGAATTGAACCCACGACAACCGGGACCACAACCCGGTGCTCTGCCAACTGAGCTACAGCCACCATGCTCGCCGCTCCGGTCGCCCGGGGCGGTGCGCGGACTAATCATAGCCACACTCCCGCCGACCCCGTCCACCGGGTTGGGCGGGGCCCTCAGAGCTGGGCGGCGATCGCCTTCGCGGCCTCGACGTCCGGCCCCGGCAGCGGCACGAACACGGTCCGCCGGTAGTACTCCAGCTCGCGGATGCTCTCCCGGATGTCCGCGAGGGCCCGGTGGGCCAGGCCCTTCTGCGGCTGCCCGAAGTACACCCGCGGGTACCAGCGCCGGCACAGCTCCTTGATCGAGGACACGTCGATCATCCGGTAGTGCAGGTGCGCGTCGAGCCGGGTCATGTCGCGGGCCAGGAAACCCCTGTCGGTGGCGATCGAGTTGCCGCACAGCGGGGCCGTACGCGGGTCCTTCACGTAGCTGGTCACGTAGTCGAGCACCATGTCCTCGGCCTCGGCCAGCGTCACCGTGGAGCGGCGTACCTCCTCGGTGAGGCCGGACTTGGCGTGCATGGTCCGCACGATCTCCGGCATGCCGTCGAGCGCCTCGTCGTCGGCGTGGATCACCACGTCGACGCCGTCACCGAGCACGTTGAGGTCGGGATCGGTGACGAGCGCGGCGACCTCGATCAGGGCGTCCCGCCGCAGGTCGAGCCCGGTCATCTCACAGTCGATCCAGACGAGAAGATCAGCCACCGGAACAGACTACGCGCCGCCGACGCGCCCGCGCCTCGGCCCGGCGGCCGAGGTGGACCGCTAGGGTTTCCTGCGTGCCAGCCGAACCCGTCGCCCCACCCGCCGTCCCCCGCGACGACGCGGGCGGGCGTACGGCTCTCCGGGTGGTCGTGGTGCTGGCGCTGATCGCGATCCTGCCGGCGCCCTACCTGCGCAACCTGCGTCACGACTACTACGACCAGAAGATCTACATGTCGGCGATGGACTGGTGGGCGGCCGGGCACCCGCTCTACGACTACGTCCAGCCGGACCGGGTACAGGGCGCGCTCTACTTCACCTATCCGCCGTTCGCGGCGCTGCTGCTGGCGCCGTTCGGGTATCTGCGGCTCGGGGTGGCGGTCGCCGCCTTCGCGGTGCTGACGGTGGCCGCCGTGGTGGTGACCACCCGCTGGCTGGTGCTGCCGGTGCTGCGGCGGCACGACCTGCCGCGCGGGTTCGGCCTGACCGTCGCCGTGCTGCTGGTGCTGGCGGTGGAGAGCACGCGGGAGACGCTCACGCTCGGGCAGATCAACATGCTGCTGGTGGTGCTGATCCTGGCCGACCTGCTGTTCGCCGTACCGCAGGGGCGGCGCTGGGCCGGTGTGGGCGTGGGCCTGGCCGCGGCGCTCAAGCTGTTCCCCGGCATCTTCGTGGTCTACCTGCTGGCCGCCCGGAAGTGGCGGGCGGCGGCCGTGGCGGCGGTGACGGCGGCCGTTGCCACGCTGCTGGCCGCGGCGGTCGCGCCTGGTGACTCGTGGCGGTTCTGGACGCACGAGCTGTGGGTGACCGACCGGGTGGGCCGCCCCGACTACACCGGCAACCAGTCGCTGTTCGGGCTGCTCAGCCGCCTGACCGCGCCGGCCGAGCCGGACCGGCTGCTGTGGCTGCTGCTCGCGCTGGCGGTGGCCGCGTTCGGCCTGTGGCGGGCCGCGCGCGCGGCCCGGGCGGGGGACGCGCTCGTGGGTCTCACAGTGACCGGGCTGGTGGGCGGGCTGGTCAGCCCGATCACCTGGATCCACCATCTGTACTGGTTCATCCCCGCTGTGGTGGTGCTCGTCGACGTGGCACTGGACGCCGACCCGGCGACGCCCGCCGGCGCCCGCCGGCGCGGCGGCCTCTTCGCGCTGGTCGCCGTCGTCGGCCTGCCGATCGTGTACGGGTTGGTGACGTTCCAGGACTGGGGCACCGCCATCGTGCACACGGACGATCCAGTCGACTTCGTCGTCCGCAACGTGTACGTGCTGCTCAGCCTGCTCCTGCTCGCGGTGCTGCCGATCCGCCGGCGTGCGGGCGAGAAACCGACGACCCGGACTGAACGGACACACCTCGCAACAAATGGCGATCAGCGCTAATCTGGTATCAACTACCTCAGTTTTCTCCCAGGTAGCACCGATCCCCCGGTGAAGAACGGCCCTCCGCGTCGGCAGCGCGGAGGGCCGTTCGGATTCGCCTCGTCAGTCGCTGCCGTCGGGGCACCGGCTGGGCGGCGGGGCGATCGCGGCCCGGGTCCGCCCGCCGGAGCCGGAGCCCACCGCCACCAGGTGCCGCTCGGGTCGCGACGCCGGGCCCGGCTGGCGGCCCAGGCCGCTCAGCGAGGTGACGCCGAGACGCCCGGCCAGCACCGGCACCTGGTCCGGCTCGACCACGAAGACCACCTCACGCGGGCGCAGCGGGCGCAGCAGCACCGCCACGGCGAGGACCAGCAGCAGCGTCCCGCCGGCCAGCAGCGCCCACGCCAGCCCGGGGAACCACCCGGCCCGCAACTCGGCACGCATCCGCAGGTCGAGCCCGTCCGCGCCGTCCACGCGCATCACGACCAGGCTCAGCGACCGGCCGGACAGCTCCGCCGGGCTCCACTCCAGGGAGCCGACGCCCTCGCGCACCCAGAAGGGCTGGGTCATCGGCGCGGCGGTGCCGGCGCCGGCGATGGCCGGGTCGAGATCGACGGGCAGCGGACCCCGGGTGACCGCGACGCGGCGCACGGTGCTGTGCGGAACGTCGGCCAGCCACAGTCGCACCTGGTCGGCCGGGGCGAGGCCGAGGAAGACCGGGCCGTCGTCGTCCCGCGCGGTCAGGTGCAGCCGGGCCTGCCCGGTACGCGCCAACGGCAGGTCGGCGCGCAGCAACGCGTCCACGTCGGTCACCAGCACCGCGCGGGCCGGTGTGCGGACCGGCTCGAACCGGGCGCCGAAGCCGCCGTCCGGGTCGGCGTGCCGGGCGGCGAGCCAGAGACCTCCGCCCGCCAGCAGCGCCGGAATCCCCAACGCCAGCAGCACCATGCCGGCGATCGTGCGTACGAAACGCATTCGCTTCGTCCCTCTCGGTAGCCGATTACCCGGCCGACCTTACCGACGGGGGTCGGCCGATCGCCGGATATCGGCGGCACCGGGGCCGGAACGGCGACCGGCCCGGCGGATCGTTCCGCCGGGCCGGTGCGTGGCTCGCGTTCAGGACTTCGCGGCGGGCTCCCGCCGGGTACGCGCGAACGCCAGACCGCCGAGGGCCAGGCCGCCCAGTCCGGCGACCAGGCCGGCCACGCCGAGGGCCGTGGCCCCGCCGGAGCCGTCGTCGTCGTCATCGTCGTCGGCTGCGGCGGCCGGCGCGCTCGCAGCGGAGGAGGCGGGCGCCGCCGCGGCCAGCTTGAGCACCGGCGCCGGGTTCTCCGGCTCCTCCGCGCCCGGCGTCGGCTCCTCGATCCACCGGGAGACGTTGCCGTCGGAGTACGTCTGGAGCACCTTGAACACCATCGTGTCGGCCTGCGGCAGCGGGCCCATCGACACCGGGAACTCCTGGAACTCGCCCGGCTTCACGCCGCCGTTCGGCGCGGCCGTGAAGGTCAGCTTGGAGACCGCCTCGGTGAGCTGGCTGCCGTGCACCTCGATCGGCGGGTCGACCTTGCGCTTCTCCACCGCCACCGTCCAGCCCGCCACCGGCATGGTGGAGACCGAGCCGATCGGGGCGTTCTCCGGCAGGTTCACCTCGACCTTGACTGTCGACGCCGTGTCGCTCTCGTTCGGCACCCGGAACGCGAACCGGCCGTAGCCGCCCTGCGTACCCTCGGCCGGGTTGATCGTGACGTGCGCCGAGGCCGGGCCGGCCACGCCGAGCACGGCCGTGGCGACGGCGGTGAGGGTCAGCGCGGCGACTGTCGCGGAGCGCCGGAGACGGATCATCAGATGGGACCTTCCGTTACTTGATCGGCACGGTGGCGGTCACCGTGGCCTGGTCGATGTCGGTCGTACGGACGGTGATGCGCACCTGCCAGTCACCCCGGGCCGGCAGGTTGATCTCGCCGGTGGCGTGGTTGTCGCTCAACGGCAGCAGCGGGACGGTGATCGGCTCGATCCCGGCCGACGGCAGCGCGGCGGTGACCTTCCACTCCTGCACCGGCTGCGGGCGGCTGTCCTTGGTGTAGGCGTACAGGTGCATCGAGTTGTTGCCGGTCTCCGCCGGGTCCACCTGGACCTCCAGCGAGTAGATCGGGCTGCTCAGCGTGGCCGAGAAGTAGCCCTGCTCGGCGCCCGCGACGTTCGCGGCGGCGGTGCGCGCCGGGGTGGTCTGCACGAGCGTCGCCGACACGCCCAGCACCACCGCCGTGATCACCAGCTCGGCCACCACGGCCCGCCGCATCGAGCCCGGCCGGCCGGCGGCGACCCGCCGCCGCACCAGCGCCCGGGAGTACGCGGCCACGCCGATCACCAGCACGAACAGCGCGATCTTGGCGAGCAGGAGCCGGCCGTACGTGGTGTCGAACAGCGGCTGCAGACCGGCCACCTCGATCAGGCCCTGCACGGTGCCGGCCAGCAGCAGCGCGGCCACCGCGAGCGCCGCCCAGCGGGACCAGATCGGCAGGATCGCGTCCAGCTCGCGCTCGTCGGCCCGGCGCAGCAGGAACACCGCGAGCATGACCAGGCCGCCCAGCCACACCGCCATGCCGCCCAGGTGCACCGCGTCCACCACCACCGACACCGCGGGCGCGGGCGACGCCGCCGCGTGCCCGGACAGCGGCCAGGTGAACAGCGCCGCGCCGCCGAGGACCGCCAGGATGATCCCGTCGGTACGGCCGATCGGGCCGGCGAACAGCGGCCGGAGCAGGAACGCCGCCGCGGCGAGCAGGCCCAGCCGGACCAGGTGGGTGGTGCCGTAAGCGCTGCCGAGCACGTCACTCAGGCCCGAACCGGTGACGTCGAACAGGCCGCCGCCGTTGACGTACGGCACCTGAAGCCACACCTCCGCCACCGTGGCCACCGCCAGCAGCCCCAGCCCGGTCCAGGCCAGCCGCGCCGGACCCCGGCGGGACAGCCGGCGCGGCCAGAGCGCGGCGAGCACCAGCGCCGGGCCGACGAGCAGCAGCAACCCGGCGTAGCCGGCGTACTTCGCCACCTTCACCGCGTTCTCGGTTACCGGGTTCGCCCGGTTGTCCGAACCGCTGTCGGTGGGTGGCTCGGACGGTGCGCCGACGGAGTAGGTGAAGGCGCCGGAGACGGGGTGGCTGTCGGCCGAGATGACCCGGTAGCTCACCAGGTAGGTGCCGCGCCCGGCGGACGGGTCCACCGGGATGGTGACCTCGGCACCCTGGAACGTCGGCTCGCCCCGGTCGGCGCGCGAGCCGTCGGGGGCGATCACCCGGACCTTCCCGGGCACCTTGCGGACGCCCTCACTGAACGTGATCACCACCTGCGCGGGCGCCTCGGGCACCACGGCGGAGGCGGCCGGGCTGCTGCTCACCAGCACCGCGTGGGCGGCAGCCGGGGAGGCCGGGGCGAGCAGCAGGGCCACCAGCAGGAGCAGCAGCCCGGCGACGGCCCCGGAGCGGGCGGCGACGACCCGGGACGGGCGGCGTACGGCAGCAGTCATGACCGCAATGGTTCCCGAACCGGCGCGGGTCCGGCGAGCCGGTCTCCGGCGGGCGTGACCGAGCGCCCACCCGGTGCGGCGGCGCGCGCCACGCCGGGCCTGCTCGGAGGTCATGGGAGGGTAGTCGGACGGCGGCCGGAAAAAGTTCCCGGCGTGTGCGGGACCACGGAATGGGTCGAAGGACCCTGTCCCCTCCAGGTACGCCGCGTAACCTCGGGTGACGTGATCCCCGGCCCGCGCGACACCGCCGCCGACCGCCCCGAGTCGGCGTCCGACGCTGCCCGGGACGCGGCCACCGGCTGGGCGCTGGCCGCCCGCGACGGCGACCGCGACGCGCAGGCCGCCTTCGTCCGGGCCACCCAGGCCGAGGTGTGGCGCTTCGCCGCCGCGCTCGTCGACCCGGACACGGCGGACGACCTCACCCAGGAGACGTACCTGCGGGCGTTCCGGGCGCTGTCCGGCTTCGAGGGGCGCTCCAGCGTGCGGACCTGGCTGCTCGGCATCGCCCGGCGGGCCTGCGCCGACCACCTGCGCACCGTCGTGCGCCGCCGCCGGCTCGACGCGCGGCTCGCCGCCCAGGCAGCCACCGACCGCCCCTACCCGGACCCCGCCGGGCAGCTCGGTGCCACCGACCTGGTCCGCCGGCTGTCCGCCGAGCGGCGCTCCGCGTTCGTGCTCACCCAACTGCTCGGCCTGTCGTACGCCGAGGCCGCCGACGTGGAGGGGGTGCCGGTGGGCACCATCCGCTCCCGGGTCGCCCGCGCCCGCGACGACCTGGTCGACGCCGTCGGCGACACGCTGGCCGGATAGCGGGAACCTTTCGTGGCGCTCGGACGACGAATGACTGTGACCCCCTCCCCCTCACCTCGGGCCGGCCGCTGGCATGCCCTGCGGCCCTGGCTCGGCGTCGCGGCCCGCCTCGGGCTCGCCGCCGTGTGGCTGATCGCCGGCGGCACCAAGGTCGGTGACCTGGCCGCCTCCGGCCGGGCCGTGAACGCCTACCAGGTGATGCCGTACGACGTGGCCACCGTGATCGGCGCGGCGCTGCCGTTCGTCGAGCTGGCCCTGGGCGTGCTGCTGATCGCCGGGCTCGCCACCCGGATCAGCGCCGGCGTCTCAGCGGCGCTGCTCGTGGTCTTCATCGCCGGCATCGCCTCGGCCTGGGCCCGGGGCCTGGCCATCGACTGCGGGTGTTTCGGCAGCGGCGGGCAGCTCGCCGCCGGCCAGACGCCCAGCTACCTCCCGGAGATCCTCCGGGACCTCGGGTTCCTGGTACTCGCCGGGTTCCTGCTGATCTGGCCCCGCACGCCGTTCTCCGTGGACGGGTGGCTGGCGGGCGACGACACCGTGGAGGACACCGATGAGTAGTCGCAAGGGGCGCAAGGACGCGGCCCGGGTCGTACGCGAGCAGATCGCCCGGGAGAAGCGGCGCAAGCGGACGCTCTGGACCTCGATCGCCGCGGTGCTGGTGCTCGTCATCGCCGGCGGCATCGGCTGGGCGGTCTACTCCAGCCAGAAGTCCGACGAGTTCACCGCCCCGCCCGGGGCCAACGATGCCGGCACCGGCATCGTGCTCGGCACCGGGCCGGTCACCATCGACCTGTACGAGGACTACCTCTGCCCGGCCTGCAAGCAGTTCCAGCAGATCAACGGCGAGACGCTCAACCAGCTCGTCAGCGAGGGCAAGGCCAAGCTGGTGTTCCACCCGGTGGCGTTCCTGAACCGCTTCTCCACCACCGAATACTCGACCCGCTCCTCGGCCGCCTCCGGCTGCGCCGCGCAGGGCGGCAAGTTCCGTGAGTTCACCGACCAGCTCTTCGCCAAGCAGCCGCCGGAGGGCGGCGCCGGACTCAGCAACGACGAACTCGTCGACATCGGCGCGGGCGTCGGGCTGAACCGGGACGAGTTCGCCTCCTGCGTCTCCGACGGCACGTACCGGTCGTGGACCGAGCACGTCACCGACGAGGCGAGCAAGTCCGGCGTGACCGGCACCCCGACCATCAAGGTCAACGGCAGTGAACTCCAGGACCGCAGCCCCGAGGGGATCAAGTCGGCGGTGGAGGCGGCCGGCAAGTGATCGCACCCCTGCGCCGGGCCGCGCTGGTGCTCGCCGTCGCGGCCACCGCGCTGCTCACGCTCGCCACGCCGGCCGCCGCGCACGGCGCGGACGCGCCCGACGGCACCGACTACCGCGCCACGATCAGCGGCGTCGACCCGGACCGCCCCGGCCTCACCGCGCGGATGGTGGAGGCCGGCGCGCGGCTGGAGCTGACGAACGACACCGGCGCCGAGGTCACCGTGTTCGGCTACTCCGGTGAGCCGTACCTGCGCATCGGCCCGGGCGGCGTGTACGAGAACACCCACTCCCCCGCCGCGTACCTGAACCGGACGCTGGCCGGAGAGACCCGGCTGCCGGCCGAGGCGAACCCGGCCGCCGCGCCCGACTGGCGGCGGATCGACGACGGCCCCACCGCCCGCTGGCACGATCAGCGCACGCTGTGGCGGGAGGAGGCTCCGCCGGCCGCCGTCGCCGCGGACCCGGACCGGGAACATCGGGTACGCGACTGGGCGGTGCCGCTGCGCGCCGGTGACACCGCCGGAGCCGTACGCGGCACGCTGGACTGGGTGCCGCCGCCCGACCCGTACCCCTGGTGGGTCGCCGCCACGCTGGGCTTCCTGCTGATCGGCGCGGCCGGACTCGCGCCGGGCGGTACCGCCGCCGGGGTGCGGGCGCTGCGCGGGGTGGGCGCGCTGCTCGCCGTGGGCGGCGCCGCGACTGTGGCGCTCACCGTCGCCCGCGCGCTGGACACCGGCGCGCCCGGCGTCGGCGGAACGCTCGCCGAGCTGGTCACCGGGCAGGTGTGGACGCTGCTCACCGGGCTCGGCGCGCTCGCCGCGGGTGGGTACGCGCTGGCCCGCCGCCCGGCCGCCGACTTCGTGCTGGCGCTCGCAGGCGCCTGCCTCACGCTGTTCGCCGGGGCGACGAACCTGGCCGCGCTGTCCCGCGCGATCCCCCCGGCCGCCGGCCCGGCCACGCTGGTGCGGGTGCTGGTGGTGCTCGGCCTGGCGACGGGTGCCGGAGCGGTGGCGGCAGGCCTGCTGCGCCTGCGCACCGCCGCAAGAGCAGCCCGCCCCACCCCCCACCCAACCCCCACGCCCTAACCCACCCCGCCCGCCCGCCCCGCCCGCGGCGAGATCTTGGTACCAAACGGCCCCCATAGGGGCCCTTTCCTACCAAGATCTCCACTGCTCCCACCACGCGGAACGCCAATCTCGCGTAACGGGAGGCCGCGCGCCACAACAACCGGCCGAACGAGGAACTACCGCCCACCCAAACCTGTTCCGCCCGGCATCCAAGGCGTTCACGACATCTCCCCGGGGCCGCCACCGCAAGATCACCGCAAGCTGTGAGCGCCGGGCACGCCCGAGTGGAACAACACGAGCGTCAAACCGCCCTAGACACACCCATCACGTTCCACTCCCGCCGCACTCGCCCCTGGACGGCGTGATCTTGCAGTTAACGCCCCGAGTCTGCGGCTTTTGCCCCAAAATGCCCGGGCGGAAAGTGCAAGATCGCGGCGGAGAAGGGCGGGACGGGCGAGGGCCGGGTCAGGTGGGGCGGGGGGCGAAGCCGTAAGGGAGCTCCAGGCGGTGGGCTGTCAGCAGTGCCTCGTCGGACAGGAGGTCTGCGGTGGGGGCGTCGGCGACGATGCGGCCGCCGTCCAGGATGACCGAGCGGGGGCACAGCTCGGCCGCGTACGGCAGGTCGTGGGTGACCATGAGCAGCGTCACCGGCAGGGAGCGCAGGATCTCCGCCAGCTCGCGGCGGGCGGCCGGGTCGAGGTTCGACGACGGCTCGTCCAGTACCAGGATCTCCGGGCGCATGGCCAGCACCGTCGCCACCGCCACTCGGCGCCGCTGCCCGAAAGACAGGTGGTGCGGCGCACGGTCCCGGTGCTCGCTCATACCGACCGCCGTGAGCGCCTCGTCGACCCGGGCGGCCAGCTCGGCGCCGCGCAGGCCCAGGTTGGCCGGGCCGAACGCCACGTCCTCGGCGACTGTGGGCAGGAACAGCTGGTCGTCCGGGTCCTGGAAGACGATGCCGACGCGGCGGCGTACCTCGGCCAGCGTGTCCCGGTCCCGGCTGACGGTCAGGCCGCCGACGGTCACCGTGCCCTCGGTCGGGGTGAGGATGCCGTTGAGGTGCAGCACGAGCGTGGTCTTGCCCGCGCCGTTGGGCCCGAGCAGCGCCACCCGATCGCCGCGCGGCACGGTCAGGTCCACGCCGTGCAGGGCGACATGACCGTCCGGATACGCGTACCGGACGCCGTCGACGTCGAGGGAGGGCGGCTGCTGCACGTACCCGATCATTGCAGGACGAGCGCGACGGCGGCGATGGTGGCCGCGATCGCCGGCACCGTCGCGGCGGCCGCCCACTGGCCGGCGGTGGCCGCGCCGGCCCCCTGCCACACCGCCGGCATCCGGCCGGTGTAGCCGCGCGAGAGCATCGCCAGGTAGACCCGCTCGCCGCGCTCGAACGCGCGCAGGAACAGCGCGCCGACCCCGGCCGCGAAGCCGCGCAGCTGCCACAGGAACCGTGGGTCGTCGCCACGCGACACCCGCGCCACGCGCATCCGGCGGGCCTCGCCGACGAGTACCTCCAGGTAGCGGAGCATGAACGTGGCGATCTGGGTGAGGATCTGCGGGCACCGCAGCCGGTCCAGGCCGAGCAGCAGGTCACGCGTCGTCGTGGTCGCCGCCAGCAGGAGCGACGCGAGTACGCCGAGCGTGCCCTTGGCGAGGATGTTGAACGCGCCGTGCAGCCCGTCGACGGACAGGGCGAGCCCTGCCACCTCGACCCGCTCCCCCGCCCCGAGGAACGGCAGCGCGAACGCGAACAGCACGAACGGCAGCTCGATCAGCGCCCGGCTGAGCAGCCAGCGCGGGCCGACCCGGGCCAGCGCGGCCACCGCGGCGACCAGGAGCGCGTAGCCGCCGAAGGCCCAGTACGCCTCCCGGGGCGTCGCCACCACGGCGATGGTGAACAGCACCATCGCGGCGATCTTCACCTCGGGCGGAAGGCGGTGCACCGGCGAGCCGGACTCGCGGTAGAGCGCGTGCGCGTGCCCTGCGCCCACGGTCAGCGGGTGCCGGTGGACGGGGTCGCTGCGTCGTCCGCCGGGTCGGTGCTCGCGGTGGTCGTGTCACGCGCCCCGGGGCCGGCGGACGTGACGGGCGTGGCGGGGCCGCGGCGGCGGGCCAGCCAGAACAGGCCGCCGCCGAGCGCGAAGGTGAGCAGCACGCCGAGTACGCCGGACAGGCCGGTGGAGAGGAAGTCGTTGCCGATGCCGCGGACGCCGTAGTCGGCCAGCGGGCTGTCCGCCAACTCGTGGTCCTTGGCCTGCTGGGCCGGGCAGCTACCGCCGGTGATCTCGTCGTCGGCGTTGACGGTGCAGCCCTTGAGCAGCGACGAGTCGAGGCCGTCCGGGTGCGAGGAGGCGTAGTTGCTGACCACGCCGGCCAGCAGCAGGGCCACCAGCAGGCCGCCGAGCAGGAACGGCCAGTGACGCTTGCTCATCGGGCACCTCCGGCGACCGGGACGGCGGGAGCCGGCGTGGCCGGCTTGAGGGCGCGCAGCGCGTACACCAGGTCGGGCCGGACCTTCGCGACGGTGACCACCGTGGTCGCGGTGATCAGGCCCTCGCCGATGCCGATGAGCAGGTGGGCGAAGGCCATGGTGCCGGCCAGGCCGGTGAGGTTGCCGCCGAGGTCGGTGGTGCCGCCCAGCCAGTACTGCAGGACGAAGCCCTGGGACGCGACCACCACGCTGACCAGCGCGGACACGAAGGCGGTGACCGCCAGCCCGGCCGGGGTACGCGGCAGCACGCGCAGCAGGAGCGCGATCAGCAGGTACGCGGCGGCGGTGCCGAGCAGCGCCATGTTGGTGATGTTGAGGCCGAGCATCGCCACCCCGCCGTCACCGAAGACCAGCGCCTGCACGATGAGCACCACGGCGACGCAGAGCGCGCCGACCCAGGGGCCGACGAGCAGCGCGGCCAGCGCGCCGCCGAGCAGGTGACCGCTGACCCCGGCGGTGAAGATCGGGAAGTTGAGCATCTGCACGGCGAAGATGAACGCCGCCACCAGCCCGGCCATCGGAGCCAGCCGGTCGTCGAGGTCGGCTCGGCCCCGCAGCACGCAGAAGGCGAGCGCGGCGAGGGCGAGAGCCGCGAAGATCGCGGCGACCGGACCGTTGATGATCCCGTTGGAGATGTGCATCGCCAGGGTGTCCACGCGCTCAGCGTATTTCCAGGAAGGCACTGTTGCCAATATCTGGCAACAACCTCATGATGGCCGTCACCGCGCCCGCGCGTCGCCGCCCGCCGGCCGCACCGGCCCGGAGGTATCGTCACCGCCATGACCGACCGCCTCGAGCCCGGCGACCCCGCCCCCGACTTCACTCTCCCCACCGACGACGGCGGCACGCTGTCCCTGTCCGGCCTGCGCGGCCGCAAGGTCATCCTGTACGCGTACCCGGCCGCCATGACGCCCGGCTGCACGAAGCAGGCGTGTGACTTCCGGGACTCGCTCGCCTCCCTCCAAGCCGCCGGCTACGAGGTGGTGGGCATCTCGCCGGACAAGCCGGCGAAGCTCGCCAAGTTCCGCGACCGGGACGCCATCACGTTCCCGCTGGTCTCCGACGAGGACAAGGCGGTGCTGACGGCGTATGGCGCCTTCGGCGAGAAGCAGATGTACGGCCGCACCGTCACCGGCGTGATCCGCTCGACGTTCGTGGTGGACGAGGACGGCAAGATCGAGCAGGCGTTCTACAACGTGCGGGCCACCGGTCACGTCGCCAAGCTGCGCCGGGACCTCGGCCTCGACTGAGGTCGTTCCGGTCACGGCCCGGAGTACACACGCCTGCGGCACGACGCTCTAAACTCAGCGGGTCGGCGGGAGTGGCGGAACGGCAGACGCGCAGGCCTTAGGAGCCTGTGTCCGAGAGGACGTGGGGGTTCGAAACCCCCCTCCCGCACCATCAACTGTGTCACCCGCGTCACGAACGCGGGTCCGGGCCGCGTCGTCACGCGCAGGATGGCGTCGTGGACCTGCGCTTCGTACTCGACCCCGACCCGACTCCCGAATTGCGCGAGCAGATCATCGCGCTCTGGGTGGACGTGACGAACGCCGGCGGCGCCGTCGGCTTCGTCGCCCCGGTGACGGCCGACGACGTACGCCCGCTCGCCACCTCCACGCTCGACGAGGTGGCGGACGGGCCGGACCGGCTGCTCGCCGGCTACGAGGGCGAGAAGCTGGTCGCGGTGCTGGTCATCGCCGACAACCGGTTCTACCTCAAGACGCACTGGCGGGTGCTCAAGCGCGTCATGGTGCACCCGGACACGCAGGGACGCGGCCACGGCGCGGCGCTGATGCGCGAGGCCGAGCGGATCGCCCGCGGCCTCGGGCTGGCGGCGCTGCACGTGACGGTCCGCGACGGCCTCGGGCTGGACCGCTTCTACAAGCGCCTCGGCTACCGCGAGATCGGCCGCCTCCCCGCCGCGCTGCGCCTGTCCCCCACCGACGCCCGCGACGAGATCCTCATGTGGCTGGACCTCCCCACCTCCCCCTGACCCCGTCCCGTCCTCGCCCGCCCTGCCCCGCCGATCTTGCACTTTCCGCCTCCGCAAAAGCCGCATCCCGGGGTAGATCGAGGGCCGCAAGTGCAAGATCGGCGAGCTGAGCGGGCGGGCGCGGGGTCAGGAGCAGGGGGCCTGGGTGGGAGGGGTGGCGGCTGCCTGCACCAGGGGTTCCGTGAGGGCCGGGGTGAGGGTGGGCGACGGCGTGAGGGAGGCCGGAGGACTGGAGGTCTGCGTCCTGGGGGTGGGGGTCGGCTTCTTCGGGGTGGGTCCGGGGGTGGCGGGATCGGCGCCGTACATGCGGGTCCTGCTGCGTTGCACCTGGCCGGGGAGCATCCGGACGCCGGTGGCCATAACGCGGTGGCCGTACACGTCGGTGACCCGGATCTCGTACGGCCCGGGACCGGCTCCGGACGGGATCAGCCAGTAGTTGTAGTCCTGCCGCTGCGCCGCCCGCCACGAACCGTTCTGCCGCACCTCGACCGAGCGCAGCGGGTTGCCGTGGTCACCGACCAGGACGGCGAACCACCACTGCGACGAGCCCTCCTTCATGCGGAAGGTGAGCGGGCCGGGCAGCCTCGGGTTCACCACCGCGCGATAGCTGACCTTCACCACTCCCTGCACCGGGTCGGCGATCCGGGCGAACGCCTCGGCGGACAGGTCGAGGTGACCTGGTGCGCACTCCGGGCACTGGTCCATCACGAGCACCCGGACGGTGCCGCGTGGGCCGGTGACGTCGAGGAAGCCGCCGCAGGAGGCGCCGGAGGCGTACTCGCTCGGGCCGAGCGCGACGTACAACCGGTCGGCGGGCGCGGCGGGCCGGGAGCAGTTGCCGCCGGAGCCCTCGGAGTCGTAGAAGGTGGCCTTGCCGCTGTGCGTCACGCCGCCGACGGGCGGGGCGGCAGCCGCCGCCAGGGCAGCGCCGAGCGGCAGAACGGCGGGCGGAGGAGCGGCCACGGCAGCGCGCCCAGCCGGGGCGGCGCAGGCGGGGGCGGCACCGCCGCGTACCGCGAGGGTCACCGCGACCGCGGCGGCGACGGTGACCAGCCCGGCGGCGGCCAGGCGGCGACGGCGTCCGGCGGTGCGGCGCCGGTCGTCCGGGGTGACGGGTCCGGGCGCGGCGCCGGTGGTCGGCGGGTGGGGTGCGGTGCCGTCGGTCACGCCGGTCGATGCTGCCGGACCGGCGTGCCGTGGGACAAGCGAGCTAAGCGAAAGCTAAACCGGGCGCAGCGTACGGGCGGTGGAGACGACACCGGACAGCCCGCCGGCCAGGTCGGGGCGCTGCCGCAGCGAGTCCTCCAGGCGGACGCGCCACACGCCGGTCTCGACCGGCAGCCGGGCGTCGCCGGCCCGGCGGACCCGGTCCCGGCTCTCGTCGAGGGCCACCGCCGCCGCGGGGCCCATCAGGGCACCGAGTTCGCCGCGGAGCCAGCCGAACAGCTGCTCGTCGTGGATCGCCCCGCCGATGACCCGGGCGGCGTCCCACGCCACCCGCGGTTGGTGGATGACCTGCATCTCGACTCCTCGGTCGATGTGGCATTCCTCACCATCATCGATCCGATGGCCGTCCGGCGGCAAGGCCCGGAACCGGCCACCTCACCGCGACGGTCCCACGCCGCCGGGGCGTCACCGTCCGGGCGCGGGGCCACACGGTACGACGTGACTCAGTAGCATCGCGGCATGTCAGATCGCCACCAGCTCACCGATTCCGACAGTCGTGCGCAGGGCTCCGATGTGGAGCCGGGCGGGCCGGTGGAGGAGAAGGCGCCCCGGCGCCGCCGGGGGCGGCGGATCGCCCTGATCGTGCTGCTCGTGGTGGTGCTGCTGAGCGGCGGCACCGCAGTGGCCGGCGGCCTCTACTACCGCTCGGTCGACAAGTCGATCGAGCGGGTCGACGCCTTCGAGGGCGTCCCGGAGGAGTCGCGGCCGCAGGTCGAGGCCAAGGGTGCGATGAACATCATGATCCTGGGCAGCGACTCCCGCGACCCGGAGAGCACCGGCGGCTCGCGCAGCGACACGATCATCCTGGCCCACCTGCCGAAGGACCGGTCGAGCGCCCAGCTCATCTCGATCCCCCGCGACACCTGGACGGCCGTCCCGAAGTCGAAGGAGGGCCGCGGCGGTCGTGACGCGAAGATCAATGCCGCGTACGCCTGGGGCGGTGTGCCGCTGATGGTGCAGACGGTGGAGAAGTTCAGCGGCGTACGGGTGGACAACGTGGCGATGGTCGACTTCGCCGGCTTCAAGGAGATCATCGACGCGCTCGGCGGTGTCGAGATCGACGTGGAGAAGGGCTTCACCACGAAGTACTCACTGATCGGCACGCGGACCTTCGAGAAGGGCCGGCAAACGATGGACGGGGCCGCCGCGCTGGACTACGCGCGGGAGCGGCACGCCTTCCCGGACGGCGACTTCGCGCGTATCCGGCACCAGCAGCAGGTGATCAAGGCGATCCTGGACAAGGCCGCCTCGGGCGGTGTGCTGACCAACCCGGCCAAGCTGAACTCGTTCGTCCGCGCCACGTCCGACTCGGTGGCCGTCGACAAGTCACTGTCGCTGGTGGACCTCGCAATGGAGATGCGGGGCCTGCGCGGCGGCAACCTGACGTTCTTCACCTGCCCGGTCAAGGGCACCGGCCGGGTCGGCAGCGAGAGCGTCGTGTTCCCCGATCCGGCGCGCTCGAAGACGCTGTTCGACGCGGTGCGCCGCGACTCGGTCCCCGAGATCCTCGCCATCAGCGGAAAGTAGGACGTCGATCTGCCATGCCGGTGCTGGCGGCGGGGCGGGGTCGCTCGTATCCTGCGATCGCCGTCGGTCTCTGTATCCGGGCCGGCGGCGTCACGGGGGAGGATCGACCATGCCACGCCTGCCGGCGTTCGAGCATCCGTCTGCGCCGCCGTCCGGTGTGGCCATGAACACGCCGATGGACAGCGGCATGGACACGACCACTGTGCTGCCGTACGCGGGGTCGCGGGCGTCGACGCGTACCCGTCGGTTGCGGGCCTGGATGGTGACCGCGCCCATCGACGTCGCGGCGCTGCTCACGCCGCTGCTGCTGACTCAGGACTACTGGCGTGGCACGTTGTTCAACGCCGCGCTCACAGTGGGCCTGTTCGCCGCGGGCGGGCTCTACCGGCCGCGGCGGCACATCAGCATCCTGGACGAGCTGCCGAGCCTCGGCGGCCGGCTGCTGGCCTCCGGCGCGGTGGGTGCCATCATCGCGGCGCTGCGGCACGACTCGGTGCCGCACGTCAGCGGGTTCATGCGCGGCGTCGCGCTCTCCGCCGGCCTGGTGATCGTCGGACGGGCGCTGAACAGCCGGCTCATCCTGCTGGCCCGCAAGCGGCGGTGGGTGGAGCACAACGCGATAGTGATCGGCGGCGGGCCGATCGGCGGTGAGCTGGCCCGGCTGCTGCGCCGATACCCGCAGTACGGGCTGCGGTTCGTCGGCGCTGTCGACGCCCCGTCACGGCCGCGGATCGGCGCGTTGCCGCTCATCGGCACGATCGACGACCTGGAGAAACTCGCCGACATGCTGGAGTGCGAGGTCCTCGTCATCGCGGACCCGGACTGCTCCGAGGCCGACCTGATGGAGGCGCTGCTGCGTCCGGCCAGTTCCCGCTGTGACCTGTGGGCGGTGCCGCGCCTGTGGGGGTCGCGGTCGCAGGGCGGCTACCCCGACCACATCGGCGCCATCCCGATCATCAAGATCGGCGACACCACGCTCACCGGGCCCCGGTGGCGGCTCAAGCGCGCCTCCGACGTGGTGTTCGCGGTGACCGCCCTGCTGGCGCTGAGCCCGCTGCTGCTGCTCTGCGCCGCCGCCACGTTCCTCGACGGCGGCCGGGGCGTGTTCTTCCGTCAGGAGCGCATCGGCCGGTACGGCAAGCCGTTCCACGTGATCAAGTTCCGGTCGATGCGCCCGGCCGACGAGCACGAGTCGCAGACCACCTGGTCGATCGCGCACGACGAGCGGGTCGGGCCGATCGGGCGGTTCATGCGGCGGACCTCACTGGACGAGCTGCCGCAGCTGTGGAACATCCTGCGCGGCGAGATGAGCGTGGTGGGGCCCCGGCCGGAGCGGCCGTACTTCGTGGAGAAGTTCTCCATGGAATACCCGAGGTACGCGATGCGGCACCGCGTACCGGTCGGGCTCACCGGGCTGGCGCAGGTCAGCGGTCTGCGCGGGGACACGCCGATCTCGGACCGGGCGCGGTTCGACAACTACTACGTCGAGAACTGGTCGCTCTGGCTCGACATCAAGATCGTGCTGCGTACCGTCACCGAGGTGTTCCGGGGCGGAGGGCGCTGAGCGCCTCGGCCAGGTCCGCGTGCCACTCCCCCGGCGGCGGCAGCTTCGCGGCGGCCCACCGGCCGTGCGCCAGCACGCTGAAGCGGGGGCGCGGCGCCGGGCGCGGGAAGCTGTCGCTCGTCGTCGGCCGGACCCGGTCCGGGTCGAGACCACGCAGGGCGAAGACGGCGCGGGCCAGGCCGTACCAGGTGGTCTCGCCGGCGGCGGTGCCGTGGTACGTCCCGGGTGCCGCGTCGCCGGCGAGCGCCGCGTCGGCGAGCGCCACGAGACGCTCCGCGAGCCGGTACGACCAGGTGGGCTGTCCGCGCTGGTCGTCCACCACGTCGAGCCGGTCGCGTTCGGCCGCCAGCCGCAACATCGTGGTGACGAAGTTGCGCCCGTGGGTGGCGTAGAGCCAGGCGGTGCGCACCACGTACCCGGTCTCGGGCAGCAGCCGGGCCACCGCCCGCTCCCCGGCGAGCTTGCTGCGCCCGTACGCGTTGACCGGGCCGGTCGGGGCGTCCTCCGGGTACGGCTCGGTGGCGTCCCCGGCGAACACGTAGTCGGTGGAGACGTGCACGAGACGCGCGCCGGACACGGCACAGGCGCCGGCCAGCGCGGCCACCGCGTCGCCGTTCACGGCGGTGGCGTCCCGCTCGCGCGTCTCGGCGCCGTCCACGTCGGTCCACGCGGCCGCGTTGAACACCACGTCGTGGCCGCCCACCGCGTCCCGGACCGCGTGTGTGTCGGTGACGTCGAGGTCGGCGCGGCCGGCGGCGGTGACGGACAGGTCCGGCCGGGTCCGCAGCACGGCGAGCAGGTCCCGCCCGAGCATCCCGCCCGCGCCGGTGACCAGGATCCGGGTCATTCGGGGCCGGCCGTCCTCAGCGGCTCCCACCAGGCCCGGTTGTCCCGGTACCAGCTGATCGTCTCGGCCAGGCCCCGGTCGAGGTCGATGCTCGGGGCGTACCCCAGCTCGCTGCTGATCTTGCTGATGTCCAGCGAGTACCGGCGGTCGTGGCCCTTGCGGTCGGTGACCGGCACGACCCGGTCCCAGCCGGCCCCGCACGCCGCCAGGAGCCGCTCGGTGAGCTGCCGGTTGGTCAGCTCGGTGCCGCCGCCGATGTGGTAGACCTCGCCGGCCCGCCCCTTCTCCTGCACCATCGCCACGCCCCGGCAGTGGTCGTGCACGTGCAGCCAGTCCCGGACGTTGCCGCCGTCGCCGTAGAGCGGCACGGTGCCGCCGTCGAGCAGGTTGGTCACGAACAGCGGGACGACCTTCTCCGGGAACTGGTACGGCCCGTAGTTGTTGGAGCAGCGGGTCACCACGACGTCCAGGCCGTGGGTGCGGTGGTAGGACAGCGCCAGCAGGTCCGACCCCGCCTTCGACGCGGAGTACGGCGAGTTCGGCGCCAGCGGCCAGTCCTCCGTCCACGAGCCGGAGTCGATCGAGCCGTACACCTCGTCGGTGGAGACGTGCACGAACCGGCGGACGCCGTGCCGCAGCGCGGCGTCCAGCAGCGTCTGGGTGCCGAGCACGTTCGTGGTGACGAACGGTGCCGCGCCGGTGATCGAACGGTCCACGTGCGACTCGGCGGCGAAGTGGACGATCACGTCGTGGCCCGGCACCACCTCGTCGACAAGCGCCGGATCGCAGATGTCACCGTGGACGAAGCGCAGCCGGGGATCGTCGCGTACCGGTGCCAGGTTCGCCAGGTTGCCGGAGTAGGTGAGCTTGTCCAGCACGGTGAGCGCGGCCGGGCCCTCGACCGGCACCCCGGCCGCGTCGCCGCCGGGTACGCCCAGCAGCATCCGCACGTACTCCGACCCGATGAAGCCGGCGCCGCCGGTGACGAGGATCCTCACGGGTCGTGGAGTCTACGCCGTAGCGGCAGCCCGGGCGGGACGTCGACGGGCCACGGGGGCGGCGGCGTCGCGGGTAGTCTCCGCGGGTGCGCGGAATCCTTCTCGCCGGTGGCACCGGATCCCGGCTCTGGCCGATCACCCGGGCCGTCTCGAAGCAACTGATGCCGGTGTTCGACAAGCCGATGGTCTACTACCCGCTCTCCACTCTGGTGATGGCCGGGGTGCGGGAGATCCTGGTGGTGACCACACCGGAGGACCGCGCCCAGTTCGAACGGCTGCTCGGCGACGGCAGCCAGTGGGGGCTGCGCCTGACGTACACCGAGCAGCCCCGCCCGGAGGGCATCGCGCAGGCGTTCCTGCTCGGCGCCGACTTCGTCGGCGAGGAGTCGGTGGCGCTGATCCTCGGCGACAACATCTTCCACGGCGTCGGGCTCGGCCGGCAGCTCGCGCAGCACGGCGAACCGGCCGGCGGGCGGGTCTTCGCGTATCCGGTGGCGAATCCGCAGGACTACGGCGTGGTCGAGTTCGACGACGCCGGCCGGGTGCTGTCGATCGAGGAGAAGCCGGCCCGCCCCCGGTCCCGGTACGCGGTGCCGGGCCTCTACTTCTACGACAACCGGGTGGTCGACATCGCCCGCAAGCTGACCCCGAGCCCCCGGGGCGAGCTGGAGATCACCGCGATCAACGAGACGTACCGGGCGTGGGGCGAGCTGACGGTGACAGTGCTCGACCGGGGCACGGCGTGGCTGGACACCGGCACGTTCGCGTCGATGATGCAGGCCGCCGAGTTCGTCCGGGTGATCGAGGAACGCCAGGGCATGAAGATCGGCTGCGTCGAGGAGGTCGTCTGGCGGTCCGGGCTGATCGACGACGAGCGGCTGCGGATGCTGGCCCATCCGCTGACCCGCAGCGGCTACGGCGAGTACCTGCTGGGCCTGCTCGCCGACCGGTCCGGGACGGGGGGCGCATCGTGAAGATCCGTCCGCTGGGCATCGAGGGCGCCTGGGAGGTGACCCCGCGCCTGCACGGCGACCCGCGCGGCCAGTTCCTGGAGTGGTACCGCTTCGATCGGCTCGCCGAGGCGGTCGGGCATCCGCTGCGGCTGGCGCAGGGCAACCTGTCCGTGTCGGCGCGGGACGTGGTGCGCGGCATCCACTTCGCCGACGTACCGCCCGGGCAGGCCAAGTACGTCACCTGCGTACGCGGGGCGGTGCTGGACGTGGTGGTGGACGTGCGGGTCGGCTCGCCGACGTACGGCCGGTGGGAGGCGGTACGCCTCGACGACACCGACCGGCGGGCCGTCTACCTGGCCGAGGGGCTGGGGCACGGGTTCTGCGCGCTCACCGACGACGCGACGCTCAGCTACCTCTGCTCCGCCACGTACAACCCGGCGGCCGAGCACACGGTGCACCCGCTCGATCCGGACCTCGGGATCGACTGGCCGGCGGCGACGCCGCTGCTGTCCGAGCGGGACGCGTCGGCACCGCGCCTGGCCGAGGCGCGGGCGGCGGGCCTGTTGCCCGGCTACGACGCCTGCCGCTCCTTCACCGAAGCGTTGGACATCCGGCCGTCGCTCTGACCCGGCACACCCGCCGGCTCCGCGACGGCGTCGGCCGGACGGCGGCGCGCCACCGTCGCCCAGAGCGCCCGCACGTCCGCGCTCACCGGAGTGCCGGCCCGGCGGTAGCCGAGCACCAGCGCGATGCCGACCCCGACGGCCAGGCCGCCGAGCGCGCCGCCGAGGGCGTACCACTGCCACCGCACCGGCTCGGGACGCGGTGGCGGCGCGGCGGCCCGGACCACCGCGACGTGGGCCTTGAGCCCGAGTCCGGCGGGCGGCAGGTCACGTTCGGCGATCCGTTGCAGTTCGGCGGCGAGCGCGGCGGCGATCGCCGCGGCCGTGCCGGCGGAGCGGTCGGTGACCGCCACGTCGATCGCCAGCGAGTTGACAGTGGACGATGCGACGACGCGGCCGGCCAGGTCGTCGGTGGTGTACGGCAGTCCGAGCGAGTCGATCACCGGGCGGGTCAGCCGGGGCGTGTTCATCATGGTGGCGTACGTCTTCACCCGCCGCTGCATCAGCCGGCCCGCCTCGTCCGCAGGCGGGCGGGGCTGGGGCTCGGCCGACTTCTCGGCGGCGAACGTGACGAGCATCTGGGTCTCGGCCCGGTAGACCGGCGGCTGGCGTTCGGCGAGGACCCCGGTGCACGCGCCGCACAGCAGCGTCAGCGCCAGCACGATCGGCCACCGCCTGCCGATCGTGTCGCGGAAGTGGGCGAGGTCCACGACGCGTCACCCTACCGGCGGGGTGGAGCCCTGGGCGTACCCGCCCGCCGGGTCCATTGCGCGGCGGCGCTCATGTCGGGTAGAACAGGCCCGCACACATCCGCGCATCTCGGGGGAAGATCGAGTGGATTCCGCGTGGCCGGCTCGTGGCCGGCGCCGGCGCCTGGGCGCCGGGTGTTAGGCCGGCTCCGGCGGATCGTCTCCCCCGAGCGTCTCTATCTGGTCGCCCTGGGCCTGACCGGCCTCGCCGCGCTGGTGTCGGTGACGCTGCCGGCGGCGGAACGCGGCGAACTCGCGGCGAACATGGTCAGCGCCACAGTGGGCGCGGCACTCGGCGGCCTGTCCGTCGACACGTTCCTGCTGTCCCGCCCGGCCGGCTGGATCATGTCGCGCGGTCGCCTGTGGATCGCCGGCATCCTGACCGTGTCACTCGGCCTCACCGCGCTGGCCGCGGCGCTGCTGACCACGCTGGCCGGGCTGGGCAGCCACCCGGTCGGCATCGGGGCGGGTTGCGCGCTCACCGTGTTCAACACTGCTGCCTCGCTCGGCCTGCGCCTGAAGCGGTTCTGGTTCGTCTACACCATGCGGGCGCTCGGCGGTGCGGTGCTGGTGGCCGGGTACGGGCTGCTGTGGCTGGGCCACCGGCTCGACGGTGGCCTGTGGAGCGTCCTCTGGCTGGGCGTGCAGGTCGTCACCGCGACGGTGCTCGGGGTGGCGGTGCTGGGCTGGGCGCGGCGGTTCGGTCCGGTGCCGGCGGCGACGGCCGGGCGTACGGAGTACCGCGCCGACCTGCTCGCGGTGGGCCGGCTGCACGTCGGGGTGTGCGCGCAGATGCTGACGTACCGGCTGAGCCAGGTCCTGGTGGCCCGGTTCGCCGGCGCGGGCGCGCTCGGCGTGTTCGCGCTGGCGGTCGCCGCGCTGGAGTTCGCGCAGTCCGGCGCGGTGGTACGGGCGCAGCGGATCCTGGCCGAACGCGACCCGGACGCGATCGGCGACCACGGCCGCGACGTGGTCAGGTCGGCGCTGCCGATCGCCGCGCTCGCCGTGATCGGTCTGGCGGTGCTCGGCGTGCTGGCGCCCGACTACCACGACGCCTGGATCTTCGGACTGCTCCTGCTGCCCGGCACGCTGGCGTTGTCGGCCGGCAAGACGTGGAGCGCGGCGCTGCTCAAGCGCGCGGGCGAGCGGGCCACCACCGCCGTGGCCCTGGTCACCATGTCGGTGTCGGTGGTGCTGTACGTTCTGCTCATCCCGTGGGCCGGCGCGCTCGGCGCCGCGGTCGCGTCGTCTGTCGCCTACGGCGTCTACGCGTTGCGCACCCGGCAGCGACTCCAGCGGTCCACGCACCTCCTCGTCAATCGGATGGCCTAGCGGTGGACGTCTCAATCGTCGTGTTGACCTGGGAAGACTTCGAGCGCACCGACGGCTGCGTCCGCTCGCTGCCCGAGGGTGTGGAAGCCGTCGTGGTGGACAACGGCAGCGCCGCCGAGATCAGCGACAGGCTGCGGGCGATGTGTGCCGAGACCGGCGCCCGGTACGTGCGTTCGGAGACGAACCTCGGCTACGCCAAGGGCATGAACCTCGGTGTCCGGCACAGCACCCGCTCCCGGGTGGTGCTGTCCAACAACGACATCCTGGTGCGTCCGGGTGCGATCGAGCGGCTGGCGGCCGAACTGGACGACCCGGCTGTGGGCGCGGCGTTCCCGAAGGTGCTCGACGCGACCGGCCATGACCAGACCGCAGCCGGCCGGTTCCTCACAGTGGGCACCGGCGTCGCGCACGCCACCGGGCTCAGCCTGGTGTTCCCGAGGCTGCGGATCGTGGCGCCGCCGGAGCGTGGCGACTGGCTCTCCGGGCCGTTCGTGGCGATCCGGCGGGAGACGCTGGACCGGATCGGCGGGGTGGACGAGTCGTCGTTCTTCTACTCGGAGGACCTGCGGCTGTGCTGGGCGGTGCGGCGGCTCGGGCTGCGCCTGGCGTACCTGCCGGACGCCGTGGTCACGCACGAGGACGACGCGAGCGCGAAGCGCCGGTGGGCGGCGGAGGAGATCTCCCGCCGGCAGACCCGCGAGTTCATCCGGGCCAGCCGTGAGCTGGCCGGATGGCGGGGCACAGTGGCCTGCTCCGCGTACACGCTGGGGGTGCTGGCCCGGGCGGCGGTGGGCGGCGGGGCGGCGCGGCGGGCGATCGCCCGCGGCGCCCTGGAAGGCATGGGCGTCCGATGAGGGTGCTGTTCGTCTGCACCACCGGCGGGTCGGGGCGGCGGCAGCTCGGCGGCGCCGAGCGCTTCCTGATCGAGATGCTTCCGGCGCTCGCGGCCCGCGGCGTCGACGTGCTCGCCGCCACCCCGGACGACGAGGTCGCGGCGGCGTTGCGGGACGCGGGCGTGCCGTGGCGTCCGCTCGGCGCGGCCAAGCGGGTGGACCTGGGGTACGCGCGCGGCATCCGCGCGCTGGTCGAGGAGCTGCGGCCGGACGTGGTGAGCGCACACCTGCTCTCCGCCGCGATGCACGCCCGCGCCGGCCTGGGCGTGCGGGGCCGCCGCACGCCGCTCGTGGTGACGCTGCACAACAGCCTCTGGCAGTACCGCGACGCGGCGGAGACGATGCGCGCCAAGGCCGCCGTGCAGGCCAACATCAGCACCGACCTGATGTTCCGGCGGCTGCGGCCGCACGCGACGGTCGCGGTTTCCGGCTTCGAGGCCCACGAGCTGCGGGTACGCGGGCGGATCCGTGACGTGCGGGTGATCCCGAACCCGCTGCCCGCCATCTGGCCGCAGGTCGGTGACACCGGCGGCCCCGCACCCGACGGCCCGGTCCGGGTCGGCTTCCTCGGCCGGCTGGAACGGGAGAAGGGCGCCGACCTGCTCGGGGACGTCGCCGCCGCGCTGCCGGACGTGGAGTTCCTGGTCGCCGGCGCGGGCACCGTCGCCGTCGGGGAGCGGCCGAACCTGCACCTGGTCGGCCGGGTCGACGCCGCGCCGTTCCTGCAACGACTGCACTGCCTGCTGGTGCCGTCCCGGGTGGAGGCGTTCGGGCGCAGCGCGCTGGAGGCGATGTCGCTGGGTGTGCCGGTGGTGCACTCGGGCGCGGGCGGCCTGACCGAGGTGACGGCCGCCGGTGACGGCGTGCTCGCGTACCGGGCGGACCTGACGCCGCAGGCGCTCGCCGCCGCCGTGCGGACGGCCACCGACCCGGCCGCGTGGGACGAGCGGCGGCGCGAGCTGGCCCGGCAGTACGCGGCCCGGCACTCGTTCGACGGATGCCTGGACAGCTGGCACGACCTGTACCGGACGGTCGCCCGTGACAGCCGCTGAGCGACGCCTCTGGTCGGTCGGGATCCCGTTCGCGCTGGGCGCGGCCCTGCTGCTGGCCATACTCGACACCGGGATCGCCGTCGCGCTCGCGCTGGCGGTGGGCACGCTGTTCGCCGCGCGCCAGCGGATGTGGGCGCTCGCCGCCTGCGCCGCCGTCTGGACCGCCGCGCTGCTCGCCGTGCGGGTGCTGCCCGGCCCGTACGACTCCTGGGCCGGTCGCGGCGTGCTGCCGGTGCTCGCCGGGTACGTGACCGTCTTCCTGCTGGCCTGGGCGGCCGGCCGGCGGCTGATCGACAGGCGGGACGAGGACGGCGACCGGTCCCGTCCGGCGCTGTCCTGGCCGTCCGAGCGGCGCCTGCTGACGTACCTGTTCGTGCTGCTCGGCATCGCTGTGGTGACTGCGGCGATCCGGTTCCGGGGAACGGTGCCGCCGCTGCTCGCCGACAACCCGGACGCCGCCCGGCAGGTGCTGCGCGAGCAGTCCAACCTGGTCATCGGGCTGCTGTCCGAGGCGTGGACGCTCGGCATGGCCGTCTCGCTGCTGCGCGCGTTGTCCGCGCGCGGCCGGGCGCTGCCCGTCTACTACGCGCTCACCGCTGTCTTCACCGTCGGCGCGGCGCTCGGCGCGAGCAAGAACTCGGTTCTGGTGGGTATCGCGCCCGCGCTGATCGCGGCGCTGTCGGTCCGGCGTACCCGGGGGCGGGCCGCGTCGTTCCTGGCCGCGCGGACACCTGTGGTGCTGCTGATCGGCGCGCTGGCGCTCGGCGCGGCGGTGTTCCTCGGCGGGCAGCGCACCATGGCCGGCACCGGCGCGTTCGAGACCGAGTTCCGGGCCCGCTACGGCAGCAACGCGCTCACCAGCAGCGCCGGGTCGCTGGACCTGTCGCTGAGTTCGTCCACCGAGACGTTCGGGCGGGTGTGGTCGCAGCGGGAGCACCTGGAACCCCGGTACGGCACGTACTCGCTGACGTTCCTCGGCTCCCGGGTCGAGCCGATCGTCGGCAAGGCGGACCTGTACGGGCTGACGTCCCAGCTCAGCCAGCCGTACCTGATGAACACCGCGACGTTCGTGGCCATCCCACTGCTCGACTACGGCCCGCTGGGCGCGGTGTTCTTCCTGGCCGCGCTGGGGCTGGCGGTGGGCGCTACCGAGCGGTGGTTCGAGTTCTCCCGCGCGCCGGCCGGACAGCTGGCGCGGGCGTTCGTCGTCTACTTCGCGCTGTTCGGCGTCTACGAGCTGTATCCGCTGATCTATCCGACCTGGCTGAGCCTCGTGCCCGGCCTCTGGGTGCTGCACCGGCTGGGCAGGAGCACGGCATGACGTTCGACGGGCTCACCGTGGTCACCGTCCTCTACCGGTCCGCCGGCATGCTCGCCGAGACGTTGCCGACCTGGATCCGCAGCGCCGGTGACCTGCCGGTCCGATTCGTCTTCGCGGACAACTGGCCCGCCGACGGGTGCGCCGAGGTGATCGCCGGGAACCTGGCCGCCGACCGGTACGCGTACCTGCCCGACTCCACCAACCCGGGTTTCGCGGCCGGCTGCAACCGGGCGGCGGCGACTGTCACCACGAGCCACCTGCTGCTGCTGAACCCGGACGTGTGGCTGCCGGACGACGCACTGGCCCGGATCTGCGCCGCCGTCGCCGCCGACCCGGCCGCCCCGCTCGCTGTCGGCCTCGCCATGCACGGCGGCGAGTACGTGGGCATCGACCTGAACCCGGTGTCGCTGTTCATCGACAGGCGGTCCACCGCCGGCCGTGCCCCGCTCGGCCCGTCCGGCGGCGCGGCGGTCTTCCCGGCCGCGCTGTACCGGCGGTTCGGCGGCTTCGACGAGCACCTGTTCGCCTGGGGCGAGGACGCCGACCTGGCGTTCCGGCTCTACGCCTCCGGGCTGCGCACGCGCGCGCTGGACGTGGTGCTGCCGCACGCGGGCGGGCACAGCGTGGACGGCGACACCCGGTTGCAGGGGTTCCGAGCGTTCCTGCTGGCTCGCAACCGGCTGCTGGTCGCGTCCCGCACGTTCACCTGGCCGCTGCTGCTCGTGGCGGTGCCGGTGCTGGCGCTCGCGCACCTCGCGCTGGCCGCCCGGCGGGTCCGGCAGGGCCTGCTGCGCCCGTTCCTGCGCGGCGTCGGACGCGGGCTGGCCGAGGGGCCGGCGGCTCGCCGCCGCTGGACCGGGCGGCGGTTCGGGTTCGCGTCGCTGCTCGGCTACCTGACCGCTCGGAGGGCGTGATGACGGCACAGCCGTGGACCGTGGTGACAGTCACCTACCACTCGGCGGACACGCTGCGCCGCTGCTGGCGCGGCCCGAAGCCGTACGAGTGGCTGGTCGTCGACAACGCCTCGACCGACGACTCCGCGGCGGTCGCCGAGGAGCTGGGCGCGCGGGTGATCCGGCTGCCGGAGAACGTCGGCTTCTCCCGGGCCAACAACGTCGCGTTGCGCCAGGCGACCGGCCGGTACGTGCTGTTCGCCAACCCCGACCTGGAGGTGCGCCCGGGCGGACTGGACGCGCTGGCCCGGCACCTGGACACGCACGGCGGACTGGTCGCGCCGCAACTGCTCGGCACCGACGGCACGCCGCAGGCGAACGGGCGTGGTTTCCCGTACGCGACGGCGAAACTCGGCAACCGGAAGGTGTGGCCGCTGTCCCGGCTGCACGCCTCGTATCGGCTGGTGGCCGCGCCCGGCGAGACGCGCCACGTGGCCTGGGTGATGGGCGCGGCGGTGGCCGGGCGAACCGCCGACGTCACCGAGCTGGGCGGGTGGAACGAGCGGTTCTTCCTCTACTACGAGGACCACGAGCTGGGGCTGCGCGCCTGGCGGCACGGGATGCCGGTGGCGGTGCTCGGTGACGTGCGGTGGACCCACCACTGGGCCCGCGCAACCAACTCGGTGCGCTGGTCCCACGCGCACACGCTGGAACTGCGCAGCGCCCGGACGTTCTTCGGGCTGTACCCGGAGTTCCTGGTCGGCCTGCCGCGCCCCACACGCCGGCACCGCCGGGCCGCCGGGCTGGTCGGCACGGCGGTACCGTCGGTCGCATCCACTCGGGACGTGACGTCCACTCCGGACCCGATGTCCGCGCCGGACCGCGTCGGGGAGTGATCGGAGCCGGTCGCGGGGCCGCTGACGTGAATGACGTTTTGATACCGTCTCGCCGTGTCCGTGACACGCCCGGCCTTCTCCCCCTCGATGGCGCCCGCGACACCGGCGCCGTCGCGGCCGGGCACGCCGGTGGCGTACGCCGCCGTCGCGTGGGACCGGCTGAGCCGCTCCCCGTACTGGTCCGTCGCGGGCCTGCTGGTCGCGCTGGGCGCCGTGCTGCGGATCCGGCAGTGGGCGTACGCGCGCAGCTTCTGGAGCGACGAGCTGTACGTGGCGCACAACATCCGGGAACGCGGCTACCTGGACCTGTTGCGGCCGCTGGCGTTCAGCCAGTCCGCGCCGCCCGGCTGGCTGTGGCTGGAACGGTTCGCGTACGAGCAGTTCGGCGACGGTGAGCGGGCGCTGCGGCTGGTGCCACTGCTGTTCGGGCTGGCGCTGCTGCCGCTCGTGGCCTGGCTCGGCCGGCGGCTCCTGCCGCCGCTCGCCGCGCTGGCGGCGCTGCTGCTGGTCGCCGTCGCGCCGTTCCTGATCGGCTACTCCAACGAGCTCAAGCAGTACAGCGCCGAGGCGTTCGGCGTCACGCTCGTGGTCGGGCTGGCGCTGCTGCTCGTCCGGAACGGCGTCACCTGGGCCGGGTCGGCGGTGTTCTGGTCGGCGGCGACGGTCACGGCGTTCGTCAGCACGTTGTCCATTCCGGTCACCGCCGCGCTCGGCGTGCTGCTCGGCGGGTACGCGCTGTCCCGCACCGATCGGCAGTGGGCGAGCAGGTGGCGGGAGGTCGGCCGGTTCCTCGCCCCGGCGCCGGCCTGGGGCGTGGTCGCACTCGTGGTGTACGTGCTGTTCCTGGCGCCGGGGCTCGCCGATCCGCAACTCGCCGCGTACTGGCGGGCGAAGTCGATCTACCCGGCGCACCCGCTCACCGACCTGGCCGCCACCGTGGAATGGCTCGCGGCCACGTACCGGAGTCTCGCCACGGTGCCGTTCGTGGCCTGGTCGGCGTGGGTCGTCGTACCGCTGCTGGTGCTGGGCACGGCCGCCGGGCTGCGCCGGCTGTCCACGGTGGCGGTGCTGGTGCTGCTCACGCCGCTGGCGGCCGGGCTGGCCGGCGCGGCCGTGTCGGTCTACCCGTTCAACGGCCGGCTGGCGCTCTACGCGGTGCCCGCCTGCCTGCTGCTCGCCGCGCTCGCCGTCGCGCCGCCGCCGATGCGGGCCGGCCTGCCCGCCCGGATCCGGTGGGTGGTCGGCGTGGTGCTGGTGCTCGCGCTCGCCGTTCCGCAACTGGCGACCGCCGTGGTGGCGACTGTCCATCCGGCGCGGGCCTTCGCCCAGGGCGGCGGCGCCAACGCTGTCGACTACCGGGGCGCGCTGGGCTACCTGGACGACAAACGCCGCCCGGGTGACCTGGTGCTGGCCACCACCGTGTCGTGGAACGCGCAGGCCTGGTACGGCCCGGCGGCGGACGCCTACGTGGTAGCGGCCGGCCCCGGCGGCTGCCCCGGGCGCACCGTGTCCACGCTGTTGCCCGGACGGGCCCGGGTCTGGCTGTTCCAGGCCACCGACTGGGCCGACGGGGCCAACCGGGACGTCATCGTCCGGCTCGGCGGCAGCGGCGTGGCGGTGACCGAGCGGCAGTTCGGCGGGGCACGCGTGGTCCGCTTCGACCTGGCCGCGGGCGTCACCAAGGGCAGCGACGTCTGCCTGGTGCCGCCGCCGAACGGCGCGGCTGTCCGTTAACTGTGCCGCTGCCAGAGGTCGCGCAGCGCGTCCCAGTTGCCGCCCAGCCCGGCACCGCACGGCGTCTCCATGTAGATGGCGCTGGTGTTGTCGTCGCGGCCCCACCAGATGCCGCAGACCGGGCGGCCGTCCTGGCCGTTGCCGGCGTACTCGACGTAGCTGCCCTGCGCCCCGCTGACGCCGCCGGTGGCCGGACCGGCCTCCCGCATGCCCGGCGCGAGCGCCCGGCCGATGATGCCCATCTGCTGGCGGAAGGCGCGCGCCGCCTCCTTCTTCTCGGCCGACTCGTACTCGGCGAAGTGCAGCGACACGCCCAGGTAGCGGCAGAAGACGTGCTGCTTCTCGCCGTCGGCGAGCCCGGGGCCGCTCTTCTCGGTGTTGATCGCGCAGCCGCCCACGCCGTCGAGCCACGGCTCGGCGATCGGCATGAGCGTGGCGTCGAACTTCGCCTTGTTCAGCGACTGCTGGGTGGCCTCGTAGAGCGCCGGGGATGCGCTGGCAGTCGGAGTGGACGGTTCGCCGCCGTCGGCGAGCGACCGCCCGGCCAGCAGACCGGCGCCGCCGGCCAGCACGGCCGCCATGACCAGACCCCCGATCCACAGTCCGGTACGGCTCTTCGGCGGGCGGGCGACCGGTGCGATCCGGGGACCGCCGGTCGGCACGAGCGGATCCGGGGCGGTGGCCTGGGCCGGGATCGCCGGCACCGGCATGCCCGGCGACACCGGCACACCGGGTGACACGGGCGCGCCGGACGAGACGGGCGCGCCGGAGACCGGCTGCTGCGGCGTCATCGCCCACGGCTGCGGACTCCACGGCAGCTGCGGCGGCGACGAGACCTGCTGCGGTGGCGCGGACACCGGCGGGGGCGGCGGGAGCATCTCGCCGGTGGCGGTGCGCTGGTAGTCCATGCCCAGGCTGCGGAACAGCCGCTCGGCAGCGCCGTCCTCGTCGGACGGATACGCCACCCAGGGCTGACCGGCGGCGAAGTCGGAGTTCACGTACCGGTGGCCGCCGGGCGTCTGGGCCAGCACGTTCGCCGCGTTCGTGAACGCCTCACGCCAGCGCTGGTCACCGGCGGCGGCGCCGTCCAGGACCGCCACGGTGAGCGCGCGGTCCTGCCCGTCGAGCGCGGCCCAGGCCCTGCCGACCTGGCACTCGCCCAGCACCTCGGTGAACCTGTACGGACCTTCCGGCTGCATGCCCCACTCCTCTGCTCACCCGCCGTGCGGATAGTACAGAGAGCACGCTCACCGGATCTCCCTGCGGTCGGGCCACTCTTGCGCTCTGAAAGTTTTCATGCATAGAGTCGCGGCGTGAATGAAGGCAGTGCGGCCGCCCCCGACCGCCTGCTCGACCTCTTCCACGGCGTACGGCTCACCCCGACCCAGCGCCGCATCGCCCACTGTCTGGTGCGGCACGCGGGCGCGGCGGCGTACCTGTCCGCCGCCGAGGTGGCCGAGCTGGCGGGTGTCAGCCAGCCGTCGGTGACCCGGTTCGCCATGGCGCTCGGGCACGACGGCTACCCCGCGCTGCGCCGCCGCCTGCGGGAACTGACTGTCACCGGGTCGGCCGAACCGGCCGCCGGCAACGCCCTGCAACGGGCGGTGCACGCCGAGCGGGACAATCTCGACCGGCTCGCCGCGCAGCTCGCCGACGCCGAGCGGGTCGCCGAGGTGGGGAAGCTGCTCGCGGCCAGCCGTCCGCTGCCCGTGCTCGGGCTGCGCGCCGCCGCGCCGCTCGCCGCGTACTTCGCGTACTTCGCCGCCAAGGTGCACCCGGACGTGCGGGTGCTCGACGACGGCGGCAGCATGCTCGTCGACCGGCTGGACCAGGCGGTCGCGGCCGGCGCGACGGCGATGCTCGCGTTCGTGCTGCCCCGCTACCCCCGGGAGACCCTGGACGCGCTGCGCGAGGCCCGGGACGCCGGGCTGACCGTCGTGGCGATCACCGACTCACCGGTGAGCCCGGCCACCGAGCACGCCGAGGTGGTCCTGCCCGCCGCCGTCGGCGCCGACCTGGTCTTCGACCTGCACACCGCCCCGATGACGCTGGCCATGGTGGTGCTCCAGGCAATCTGCGACGCCGCGCCGGCCGAGACCCAGAACCGGCTCGAGGCGTTCGAGTCGTCCGCCGCCCGCCGCCAGTTGTTCCTCGGCTGAGAGGAGTACGAGATGCACCAGCCCGTCCGCGCCGCCCGCGGCACCGCACGCACCGCGAAGGGGTGGCCACAGGAGGCCGCCCTGCGGATGCTGATGAACAATCTCGACCCGGAGGTCGCCGAGCGCCCCGAGGACCTGGTGGTCTACGGCGGCACCGGCAAGGCGGCCCGGGACTGGCCGTCGTACCACGCGCTCGTGCGCACGCTGACCGAGCTGCGCGACGACGAGACGATGCTCGTGCAGTCGGGCCGCCCGGTCGGGGTGATGCGCACCCACGAGTGGGCGCCGCGCGTACTGCTGGCCAACTCCAACCTGGTCGGCGACTGGGCCACCTGGCCGGAGTTCCGCCGCCTGGAGTCGCTGGGCCTGACCATGTACGGGCAGATGACCGCCGGTTCCTGGATCTACATCGGCACCCAGGGCATCCTCCAGGGCACGTACGAGACGTTCGCCGCTGTCGCCGCCAAGCGCTTCGGCGGCACGCTCGCCGGCACGCTGACGCTCACCGCCGGCTGCGGCGGCATGGGCGGTGCGCAGCCGCTGGCGGTCACCATGAACGGCGGCGTCTGCCTGATCGTGGACGTGGACCGGACCCGGCTGGAGCGGCGGGCGCACGACCGCTACCTCGACGAGATCGCCGACTCGCTCGACGACGCGGTCGAGCGGGCGCTCGCCGCGAAGCGGGACCGGCGGGCCCTGAGCGTCGGGGTGGTCGGCAACGCCGCCACCGTCTTCCCCGAGCTGCTGGCGCGCGGGGTAGCGATCGACATCGTGACCGACCAGACGAGCGCGCACGACCCGCTGTCGTACGTGCCGGAAGGCGTGGACCTCGGCGACGCGCGGGACTACGCGGCGGCCAAGCCGGCCGAGTTCACCGACCGGGCCCGGGCGTCGATGGCGAAGCACGTGGAGGCGATGGTCGGCTTCCTGGACGTGGGCGCCGAGGTCTTCGACTACGGCAACTCGATCCGGGGCGAGGCCAAGCTCGGCGGATACGAGCGGGCGTTCGACTTCCCCGGGTTCGTGCCCGCGTACATCAGGCCGTTGTTCTGCGAGGGCAAGGGCCCGTTCCGCTGGGCCGCGCTCTCCGGCGACCCGAAGGACATCGCCGCCACCGACCGGGCCATCCTCGACCTGTTCCCGGAGAACGAGTCCCTCGCCCGGTGGATCCGGATGGCCGGCGAGCGGGTCGCGTTCCAGGGCCTGCCGGCGCGGATCTGCTGGCTCGGCTACGGCGAGCGCGAACGCGCCGGGGTGCGGTTCAACGAGATGGTCGCCTCCGGCGAGCTGAGCGCCCCGGTGGTGATCGGCCGGGACCACCTGGACTGCGGCAGCGTCGCCAGCCCCTACCGGGAGACCGAGGCGATGGCCGACGGCTCCGACGCGATCGCCGACTGGCCGCTGCTGAACGCGCTCGTCAACACCGCGAGCGGTGCGTCCTGGGTGTCCATCCACCACGGCGGCGGCGTCGGCATCGGCCGGTCCATCCACGCCGGCCAGGTCTGCGTGGCCGACGGCACCGCGCTGGCCGGGCAGAAGATCGAGCGGGTGCTCACAAACGACCCGGCGATGGGCGTCATCCGGCACGTCGACGCCGGCTACGACGACGCGCGCGAGGTCGCCGAGCGCACCGGCGTGCGCGTCCCCATGACCGAGGGAGACCTGTGACCGACCTGGCGGCCCGGTTCCGCCAGCTGTGGGACGAGATCGCGCCGGTCGGGCGGGACGCCGGCAGCGGCGGCTACCTGCGGTATGCGCTGACCGAGCCGGAGCTGCGGCTGCGCGCCTGGTTCCGGGAGCAGGCCGACCGGCGGGGCATGCCGGTGTCGCAGGACGGCAACGGCAACCTGTTCGCCTGGTGGGGCGACCCGGTGGCCGGGGACGCGGTGCTCACCGGCAGCCACTTCGACTCGGTGCCGCACGGCGGCGCGTACGACGGGCCGCTCGGCATCGTGAGCGCGTTCCTCGCCGTGGACGAGCTGCGGGCCGCGGGCGTCACCCCGGACCGGCCGGTGGTGGTGGCCGCGTTCGTGGAGGAGGAGGGCGCGCGGTTCGGCGTACCCTGCCTGGGATCGCGCCTGCTCACCGGCGAGATCGACGTCGACCGCGCGGCCGGGCTGCGCGACCAGGCCGGGACGACCTTCGCGCAGGCGCTGGGCGAGCGGCCGGCGGGCGCCGACCCGGCGCTGCTCGGCCGCTTCGCGGCCTTCGTGGAGCTGCACGTCGAGCAGGGCCGCGCGCTGGTCGACCTGGACGCGCCGGTCGCGGTGGCGTCCGCGATCTGGCCGCACGGCCGGTGGAGGTTCGACTTCACCGGCGAGGGCAACCACGCGGGTACGACCCGGATGGCCGACCGCCGCGACCCGATGCTCACCTACGCGTTCACCGTGCTCGCGGCGAACAAGGAGGCCCGGCTGCGCGACGCGCATGCCACAGTGGGCCGGGTGTCGGTCGAGCCGAACGCCACGAACGCGATCCCGTCCCGGGTCACCGGCTGGCTCGACGCGCGGGCGGCCGAGGCGGAGACGCTGTACGGTCTGGTCGAGGCGGTACGCACCAAGGCCGCCGACCGGGCCGGCCGCGACGGCACCACGCTGACCTGCACGCAGGAGTCGGCGACCCCGCTCGTCGCGTTCGACAGGGGGCTGGCCGACCGGCTGGCCGCGCTGCTCGGCGCGCCGGTGCTGCCCACCGGTGCCGGGCACGACGCGGGCGTGCTGGCGGCGCACCTGCCCACCGCGATGCTGTTCGTGCGCAACCCGACCGGGGTGTCGCACTCCCCCGCCGAGGCGGCCACCGACGCCGACTGCGCCGCCGGGGTGGCCGCCCTGGCCCGGGTGCTGGAGGAGCTGGCATGCCGCTGACCCGCTGGCTGGCCGAGTACGCCTGGCTGCCCGACCGCGCCGAGCCCACCCGGGACGTGCTGATCGAGGCGACCGACGGGCGGCTCACCGCTGTCACCCCGCTGACCGTGGACGGTCCGCCGACCGCCGGGGTGGAGGTGCTCGCCGACGCGGTCCGGCTGCCCGGCCTGACGGTGCCCGGCCTGGCGAACGCGCACTCGCACGCGTTCCACCGGGCGCTGCGCGGGCGCACCCACGACGGGCGCGGCGACTTCTGGTCCTGGCGCAGCCTGATGTACGCCGTCGCGATCCGGCTCGACCCGGACACCTACCTGGCGCTGGCCCGCGCCGTGTACGCCGAGATGGCGCTGTCCGGAATCACCTGCGTGGGCGAGTTCCACTACCTGCACCACGGTCCCGGCGGCACCCCGTACGACGACCCGAACGCCATGTCCGCAGCCCTCGTGGAGGCCGCCGCGCACGCCGGGATCCGGCTCACGCTGCTGGACACCGCGTACCTGGCCGGGGGCGTGGACGGCACTCCGCTGGCCGGGCCGCAACGCCGGTTCGGCGACGGCGACGCGCTGCGGTGGGCGCAGCGGGTGGACGCGTTCCGCCCGGCCGACGACCACGTCCGGCTCGGCGCGGCCATCCACTCGGTGCGCGCGGTCCCGGCCGAGCAGCTCGCCACCGTGGCGGGCTGGGCCGACCGCAACGGGCTGCCGCTGCACGTGCACCTGTCCGAGCAGCCGGCCGAGAACGACGCCTGCCGGGCCGTGCACGGGTGCACGCCGACTCGGCTGCTGGCCGACCACGGCGTGCTCGGCCCGCACACCACGGCCGTGCACGCCACCCACCCGACCGCCGCCGACGTGACGCTGCTCGGCGACAGCCGTACCCGGGTCTGCGTCTGCCCCACCACCGAACGCGACCTGGCCGACGGGGTCGGCCCGGTACGCCGGATGGCCGACGCGGGCAGCCCGCTGAGCCTGGGCAGCGACAGCCACGCCGTGGTGGACCTGTTCGAGGAGGCCCGCGCGCTGGAGATGGACGAGCGGCTGCGTACCCGGCGGCGGGGGCACTTCACGCCGGCCGAGCTGGTCACCGCCGCCACCGTGGGCGGGCACGCCGCGCTGGGCTGGGGCGACGCCGGCCGGCTCGCCGTCGGGCAGCGGGCGGACCTGGTCACGGTACGGCTGGACAGCGCCCGCACCGCCGGGGTGCCGCCGGTCGGCGCGTTCTTCGCCGCCACCGCCGCCGACGTGACGAGCGTCGTGGTCGACGGCCGCCCCGTGGTGGACGGCGGCCGGCACCTCACCGTGGACGTGCCCACCGAGCTGCGGGACGCGATCGCGGCGGTGACCGCGAAGGACGACTCGTGATGCGCGGCAGCCTGCTCGTGGACCACATCGGCGAGCTGGTCACGAACGACGGCCGCGACGGCGACCCGCTGGGCATCCGGCGCGACGCCGCACTGTTGATCGAGGACGGCGAGGTGGCCTGGACCGGTCCGGCCCGGCACGCGCCCGCCGCCGACCGGCGGATCGACGCCGGTGGCGCGGCGGTGCTGCCCGGCTTCGTGGACAGTCACGCCCACCTGGTCTTCGCCGGGGACCGGGCCGCCGAGTTCGCCGCCCGGATGGCCGGCGAGCCCTACACCGGCGGCGGCATCAGGACCACTGTGGGCGCCACCCGCGCGGCCTCCGACGACGACCTGCGCGCCACTGTGGGCCGGCTGCGCGCCGAGATGCTGCGGCAGGGCACCACCACCGTCGAGATCAAGAGCGGGTACGGCCTGAACGTCGCCGACGAGGCCCGCTCGCTGCGGATCGCCGCCGAGTTCACAGGCGACACCACGTTCCTCGGCGCGCACGTCGTCCCCGCCGAGTACGCCGACCGGCCGGACGACTACGTGGGCCTGGTCTGCGGGCCGATGCTCGCCGCCGCCGCGCCGTACGCCCGCTGGATCGACGTGTTCTGCGAGCGGGGCGCGTTCGACGCCGACCACGCGCGGGCGATCCTCGCCTGCGGGCAGGCCGCCGGTCTGGGCGTCCGGCTGCACGCGAACCAGCTCGGCCCCGGGCCGGGCGTACGGCTCGGCGTGGAGATGGGCGCGGCCAGCGTCGACCACTGCACCCACCTGACCGACGCCGACATCGACGCGCTGGCCGGCTCGGCGACGGTCGCCACGCTGCTGCCGGGCGCCGAGTTCTCCACCCGGTCGCCCTATCCGGACGCCCGGCGGCTGCTCGACGCGGGCGTGACTGTCGCGCTCGCCACCGACTGCAACCCCGGCTCGTCGTACACGTCGTCGATGCCGTTCTGCGTCGCGCTCGCCGTACGCGAGATGCGGATGACCCCGGCGGAGGCGGTGTGGGCCGCGACCGCCGGCGGGGCGGCGGCGCTGCGCCGCACCGACGTGGGGCGGCTGACCCCCGGGGCGCGGGCCGACCTGATCGTCCTCGACGCCCCGTCCCACCTGCACCTGGCCTACCGGCCGGGGGTGCCACTGATCCGCCAGGTTCTGCACAACGGAGTGCCGCGATGACCACCGTGACCATCCTGTCCACCGGGGTCACCCCCGCCGACGTGCTCGCGGTGGCCCGCGGCACCGCAAAGGTCGTGCTCGACCCGGCCGCCACCGAGGCGATGGCGACCTCGCGGTCCATCGTGGACCGGATCGAGGCGGCCGGCCGGCCGGTGTACGGCGTCTCCACCGGCTTCGGCGCCCTCGCCAACACGTTCGTCGCCCCGGAGCGGCGGGCCGAGCTTCAGCACGCGCTGATCCGCTCGCACGCCGCCGGGGTGGGCGCGCCGATGCCGCGCGAGGTGGTACGCGCCATGATGCTGCTGCGGGTCCGCTCGCTGGCGCTCGGCCGTTCCGGTGTCCGCCCGCTGGTCGCCGAGGCGCTCGTGGACCTGCTCAACCACGAGGTCACCCCGTGGGTGCCGGAGCACGGCTCGCTCGGCGCATCAGGCGACCTGGCGCCGCTGGCGCACTGCGCGCTGGTGCTGCTCGGCGAGGGCTGGGTGCTCGGCCCGGCCGGTGACCGCATCCCGGCCGCCGACGCGCTGCGCCGGGTCGGGCTCAAGCCGGTGTCGCTCGCGGCCAAGGAAGGGCTGGCGCTCATCAACGGCACCGACGGCATGCTCGGCATGCTGCTGCTCGCCGTCTCCGACGCGCGGCACCTGTTCGCCATGGCGGACGTGACGGCGGCGCTCGCCATCGAGGCGATGCTCGGCTCGGAGCGGCCGTTCCTGCCCGAGCTGCACGCGATCCGCCCGCACCCCGGGCAGGCCGCCTCGGCGGCGAACATCCACCGGCTGTTGCAGGGCTCGGCGGTGATGGACTCGCACCGCGACGACCTGGCGCACGCGGTGCAGGACGCGTACTCGATGCGCTGCGCCCCGCAGGTCGCCGGCGCGGCCCGGGACACGCTCGACTTCGTCGAGGTGGTCGCGGGACGGGAACTGCTGTCGGTGGTGGACAACCCGGTGGTGCTGCCGGACGGGCGGGTCGAGTCGACAGGCAACTTCCACGGCGCGCCGCTCGGCTTCGCCGCCGACTACCTGGCCATCGCCGCCGCCGAGGTGGGCGCGATCGCCGAGCGGCGGGTGGACCGCCTGCTGGACGTCACCCGTTCCCGGGAGCTGCCCGCGTTCCTGTCCCCCGACGCCGGGGTGAACTCCGGGCTCATGATCGCCCAGTACACCGCCGCCGGGATCGTGGCGGAGAACCGCCGGCTCGCCGCGCCCGCCTCGATCGACTCGCTGCCGACCAGCGGCATGCAGGAGGACCACGTCTCGATGGGCTGGGCGGCCACCAAGAAGCTGCGCACGGTGCTGGACAACCTGACCAGCCTGCTCGCGGTGGAGCTGCTGGCGGCCGTACGCGGGCTCCAGCTCCGCGCGCCGCTGACCCCGTCACCGGCCGGGCGGGCGGCGCTCGACGCGCTCGGCGGCACCATCGGCGAGCCGGGACCGGACGTGTTCCTCGCGCCGCTGATGGAGGCCGCGCGGGACGTGGTACGCGGCCCGGAGTTGCGCGCGGCGATCGAGCGGGAGATCGGCCCGCTCGGCTGATCTCAGGCGGCGGGCGGGAGCACCTTCGCGACCAGCTTGGCCAGTTCCCGCAGCGCCTTGCCGCGGTGGCTGACCGCGTCCTTCTCCTCGGGCGTCAGCTCCGCGTTGGTGCGCTCCTGCCCGTCGCCCAGGAAGATCGGGTCGTAGCCGAAGCCGCCGTCGCCGCGCGGCGCGCGCAGCAGCCGGCCGGACTGGCGGCCGTCGACCAGGTGCTCCTTGCCGCCGGGCAGCACCAGCGCGACGGTGCAGACGAATGCGGCGCCCCGGTGCTCGTCCGGCACGTCGGCGACCTGGTCCAGCACGAGCTGGAGGTTGGCGTGGTCGTCGCCGTGCCGGCCGGACCAGCGGGCGCTGAACACACCCGGCATGCCGTTGAGCGCGTCCACCGCCAGCCCGGAGTCATCAGCGATGGTCGGCAGGCCGGTACGCCGGCAGCCCTCCCGCGCCTTGATCAGCGCGTTCTCGCCGAACGTGAGGCCGGTCTCCGGCAGCTCCGGGTACTCCTCGACGTCGTCGAGCCCGAGCAGGGCGATCCGGTGCGCGCCGAGCGCGCCGTCCAGGATCCGCTGGAGCTCGACGAGCTTCTTCCGGTTCCGCGTGGCGAGCAGGACCTTGTTCATGACGAGAGCGCCTTCCGCTGCGCGTCGGCCAGTTCCAGACAACCCGCCACGCCCAGGTCGAGCAGCGCGTCGAGCTGGTCGCGGGCGAAGACGCCCGCCTCACCGGTGCCCTGCACCTCGACGAAGTCGCCGGTGCCGGTGCAGACCACGTTCATGTCGACCTCGGCGGTGACGTCCTCGGCGTAGCAGAGGTCGAGCATCGCCTCGCCGCCGATCACCCCGACGCTCACCGCGGCCACCGAGCGGTGCATCACCTTCTCCACCTTGCCGGCCAGCGCCTTGCGCTCGGCCAGCCAGGTGACCGCGTCGTGAAGCGCGACGTACGCGCCGGTGATCGCGGCGGTACGGGTGCCGCCGTCGGCCTGGAGCACGTCGCAGTCCAGCACGATCGAGTTCTCGCCGAGCGCCTTCAGGTCGACGCAGGCGCGCAGGCTGCGGCCGATCAGCCGGGAGATCTCGTGCGTGCGCCCGCCGACCTTGCCGCGGACGCTCTCCCGGTCCGAACGGGTGTTCGTGGCGCGGGGCAGCATCGCGTACTCGGCGGTCACCCAGCCCAGCCCGGAGCCCTTGCGCCAGCGGGGCACGCCCTCGGTGACGCTCGCCGTGCAGAGGACCCGGGTCGCGCCGAACTCGACGAGCACCGAGCCCTCCGGGTGGGTGCTCCAGCCCCGGGTCAGGGTCACCGGTCGGAGTTGGTCGGGCCGCCGCCCGTCAGGTCGCGCCATGCCTGCACCCTATGCGGTGCGGTGATCGCACCTGCCGCGGGTGCCCGCCGACGACAGGGCCGCCGCCGGGCTCAGACCTCGTAGCAGGCGCCGGGCCGGACCACGTCCAGCGGCCCGGCGTACGCCCCGGCCGCCGCCTCCACGGTCTGCGACTCGCTGCCCCAGGCCGGTACGAGATGGGTGAGCAGGAGCCGTCCCACGCCCGCCTTGGTGGCCGCCTCACCGGCCTCCCGGCCGGTCAGGTGCAGATCCGGCGGGTTCTCCACGCCGTCCATGTAGCTCGCCTCGCAGAGGAACACGTCGGCGTCCTGGGCCAGGCGTAGCAGCGCCTCGCAGGGCGCGGTGTCGGCGGAGTAGCAGAACACCCGGCCGCCGTGCTCCAGCCGCACCCCGTACGTCTCCACCGGGTGGTTCATCCGGTCGACGGTGACGGAGAACGGGCCGATCGGGAACGTGCCCGGCTGGAGGCCGTAGAACTGGTAGACGTCCTCGACCGAGCCCTCCTCCTGCCCGTACGCGGCGGCCAACCGGTCGGGCGCGCCGGACGGGGCGTACATCGGCAGGGGCGGGTACGGGCCGTCCGGCGCGTACCGGCGTACCACGACGTAGGACACGGCGTCGAACATGTGGTCGCAGTGCAGGTGGGTGAGGAGGATGGCGTCGGGGGCGTGCAGCCCGACGTAACGCTGGAGCGTGGAGAGCGACCCCACCCCGAAGTCGATCAGAAGCCGGAAGCCGTCTGCTTCCATAAGATAGGCCGAACAGGGGGATTCGGGCCCCGGGAAGCTGCCCGCGCAGCCGAGGACGGTCAGTCTCATCCGGTGGCCTCGATCTCACCATGAGTAGTCGATGCGCCGGCGGCGGCGCCGCCGATGATCTCTACCGACGCGCTCGCCACGCTGCGCAGCCTACGCGTCGCCCCGGTCGGGCAAGAATCATCTGCCGGAAGTTGTCATCAACGTGACACCCATACACGTCCGCTCCGGACGAGACCGGCGGTCCGGCCGGCGGGCACGCCACCGGCCGGACCGGCCATCGGTCCGTCAGGCCCAGAGCTGACCCTCCAGGGCCTCCTCCGCGTCGGCGAGGGTGCCGCCGTACGCGCCGGTCGAGAGGTACTTCCAGCCGCCGTCGCAGACCACGAACGCCACGTCCGCGCCGCGGCCGTCGCGGACCGCCTCGTGCGCCACCGCGAGCGCGGCGTGCAGGATGGCGCCGGTGGAGAACCCGGCGAAGATGCCCTCCACCTCGACGAGCTGCCGGGTACGCAGCACCGCGTCCCGGGTGCCCACGGAGAACCGGCGGGACAGCACCCCGGCGTCGTACAGCTCGGGCACGTAACCCTCGTCGATGTTGCGCAGACCGTAGACCAGCTCGCCGTAGCGCGGCTCGGCCGCCACGATCTGGATGCCCTCGACCTTCTCCCGCAGGTAGCGCCCGGTGCCCATGAGCGTGCCGGTGGTGCCCAGCCCGGCCACGAAGTGGGTGATGCCCGGCAGGTCCTGGAGCAGCTCCGGCCCGGTCGTCTCGTAGTGCGCCCGGGCGTTCGCCTCGTTGCCGTACTGGTAGAGCATCACCCAGTCCGGGTGCTCGGCGGAGATCTGCTTCGCGGTCGCGACCGCCTGGTTCGAGCCGCCCGCGGCGGGCGAGAAGATGATCTCCGCGCCGTACATGCGGAGCAGTTGCACCCGCTCGGTGGAGACGTTCTCCGGCATCACGCAGACCAGCCGGTAGCCGCGCAGCTTCGCCACCATCGCCAGCGAGATGCCGGTGTTGCCGCTCGTCGGCTCCAGGATCGTGTCACCCGGACGCAGCCGACCGGACTCCTCGGCCGCGCGCACCATGAACAGGGCCGCGCGGTCCTTGATGCTGCCGGTCGGGTTCCGGTCCTCCAGCTTGGCCCAGAGCCGCACCGGCGGCGCCCCGGCCGGGACCGTCGGCGAGAGCCGGGGCAACCCGACCAGCGGCGTGCCGCCGCAGGCGTCGAGGAGGCTTTCGTACCGCGCCATCGCGGGCCCCCTCAGCGGGCGGCGCGCGTGGAGACCGCGTGCGAGGCGATCGCCGCGGCGGCCGCGAAGCCGAACGCGCCACCGGCCACGGCCGGCAGGATGGTCACGCTGTCGCCGTCGTTGAGCTTGGCGTCGAGCGCGCCGAGGAAGCGGACGTCCTCGTCGTTGACGTAGACGTTGACGAACCGGTGCAGCGCGCCCGCGTCGGTGACCAGGCGGGCCTTCAGGCCGCCGTGCCGGGAGTCCAGGTCGGCGATCAGGTCGGCGAGCGTGTCGCCGCTGCCCTCGACGACCTTCGCGCCGCCGGTGTAGCTGCGCAGGATGGTGGGGATACGAACCTCGATGGCCATGATGTCTCGTGCTCCTCGTTCGGGATCGTGCCAGGTGACGGGAAAAGGAAGGTGCCGGCGCTGAAGGTCAGCGGCCGGAACACTCGTAGTCGACCGTCGCCGGGCTCTGCCCGAACATGTAGGACTGGACGGCGTTCGGGTCCACGGCGGCGTCCACGATCTCCACCGGTTCCTCGGTGACCACGCCGTCGACGATCCGGAAGGAGCGGATCTCCTCGGTGTCGGGCTCGCGGGTCGAGACGAGCAGGTAGTGCGCGCCCGGCTCGCCGGCGAAGGAGACGTCCGTACGTGACGGGTAGGCCTCCGTCGCGGTGTGCGAGTGGTAGATGACGACCGGTTCCTCGTCGCGGTCGTCCATCTCGCGCCACACCCGCAACTGCTCCATCGAGTCGAACTCGTAGAACGTCATGGAGCGGGCGGCGTTGTCCATCGGGATGTGCCGGGTCGGGGTGTCGCTGCCGACGGGGCCGGCGACCACGCCGCACGCCTCGTCCGGGTGGTCCCGACGCGCGTGGGCGACGATCGCGTCGATGATCGACCGGTCGATGCTCAGCACGCCGCCAAGCCTAGCCCCTGGCCCGGCCGGGCGGCGAGGTGGCGACCGTCACCACTCAGTCGATGAGCGCGTTGAGCAGGGATTCCTGGAGATATCCGAGATAGGCGTAGACCGACAGTTGGAACACCCGGGACGAGCCCGGGTCCGCGGCGACCGCGTCGTCGAGCTCCTCACCCAGGTCGGTGCCGTCCTTGATCTCCAGGCGTACGCCCATCGCCAGCCGGGCGTCGTTCAGCGCCCGCAGCCACGCCTCGGCCGCCTCCGCGTCCAGCCGCACCTCGCCGCCGGCGTCTCCGTCGGGCAGCACGGCGAGCACGGCGCCCGCCTGGTCGATCTTGCCGGTCTTCAGGTCGCCCTCGGTGTAGCGGCGGAACTCGGCGGTGCCGGCGTCGTCGTCCGGGTAGGCGTCGGGAAACAGCCGCCCGACCACCGGATCGCCGTGGTCGAAGCCGTCGGTCAGCAGGCCGACCACCTCGCCTGCGACCTTGCGCAGGACCCGGACCTCGTCGACCGCGAACGTGGCCACGTAGTGGTCGCCCCGGCGGCGGAACATGCTCATGACCTGTCCACCGTCGCCCAGAGGCCGTACGCGTGCAGCTGCGCCGCGTCGTGCTCCATCCGCTCCCGCGCGCCGCTGGAGACCACGGCCTTGCCCTTGTGGTGCACGTCCAGCATGAGCCGCTCCGCCTTCTCCCGGCTGTACCCGAAGAGCTTCTGGAACACCCAGGTCACGTACGTCATCAGGTTGACCGGATCGTCCCAGACGATGGTCACCCACGGCCGGTCGGAGACCGGCACCTCTTCGGTGTCCGGCGTCTCGACCGGCGCAACCTGTGGAGCCGCCATGCCCCCCATCGTGCCACCGGATCCGGGGAACCGATGAACCGGAACGGCGCGGCGGTCGTCGTCACCCGCCCGGGCGGCGTACGCGAGCCCGGGTCGCGGTGTGCCCGCGCCGTGGTCAGGCAAGCAGGATGCCGTGGTCGACCGCATCGGCGAGCACCCCGCCGAGCGAGAGACGGATCACCTCGAAGCGGCGGGACACCTCGCGGGACAGTTCGAGCTCGACCTCGCGCAGCGCGCGCTGGGCCCAGGAACGGGCGGCGTTCGGGTCGTCGTTGCCCGGTGCCCGCCAGTGCTGCCAGCAGCCGCCGTTGAGGGCGACGCCGACCGGCGGGAGCACCTCGTCCCGCTGGGCGCCAGGCAGCCCGGCCAGCGCGTCCAGGGCGCCCGCGCCGGTCAGCCCGGCGACCCCGGCCGTGCTGGTGACCAGGAGCACCCGGTCCAGCTCGGGGGCGTCCGGGTGGTCCGCCAGGCCCAAGCGCACCGCGTGGATGATCCGCCGGCGTACGCCCTCTGCCAGCGGCGCGCCGAAGACCCGGGCGGCGGCCTCGTCGACCAGGCCCCGCACGGCCTCGTCGCACTGCGTGGTGGCGAGCAGCGACAGGGCCTCCAGCTCCCGGTCGAGCATCTGCGGCAGGCCGGCGCAGCCGACCCCGAAGACGATCTCCTGCACCACCCGCAGGTGGATGTTCGCCAGCTCCAGGGCGAGGTGCTGACGGATCCGGCGGGCGCAGGCGCGGGCCTGGCGGTCGATCCCGTCGGCCAGCTCACCCGGCTCGACACCGGTGAGCACCGGCACCCGGCCGTGCCCGCCGACCGGCACCGGCGGGTGGGCGCTGCCGCGCCGCCGCACCTCGTCGGCGGCCCAGTTCACCAGCGCTCGGCGCAGGTTCGGCAGCTCGGCGCGGCGGGCCGGGAACCACCGGGCCGGGGCGAGCGCCGGCACGGCGGCCAGCAGCGCGGCGCGGTGCGCCTCGATGGAGACCGAGACCGGGTCGAGCGGGCGGGCGGACCCGGCCCGGCCGGACGCCGTCCGGTCCTGGGCCCGCGCGTCGTCGTCCGGCGCCGGGCCGGTCACGCCGGGCGTGACGGCGAAGAACACCTCGACCCGGGTACGCACCACCTCGGCCAGCAGGTGCAGCTCGGCCGCGCTGAACGCCTGGTCGGCGGAGATCACGAAGAGCAGCGCGCCGGCCCGGCCGACGGCGTCGCGCAGCACCCGGCCGCCGGCCACACCGAGCGTGCCGGTATCAGGCGTGTCGACCACCGCGAAGTGCCGCAGCAGCGGATCGGGCAGGCTCAGCTCGACCCGGCGGGGCGGCCGGGCCAGCGCCGGGCCGGCCGCGAGCGGGTCGGCGCCGTAGGAGTGCGGCTGGCGGTAGCCCGGGACGTACGCGGCGCGGGTGGCGGTGGCGGCGTGCTGGATCAGCAGGTTGCTCCCCGGCGGCACGGCGAGCGTCGCGGCCTCGATCCCGAGCAGGCCGGCGATCAGCTCGCGTCGGTTCGCGCCGGCCGGACCGGCGACGACCACCGCCATCGGCTCGTCCGGACCGGGCGCTGTCACACCGAGCCGGGTCGGCAGCGGGGCACTTCCGGAGGCGGGCTCGGCCTGACGGCGCGGGTCGGGCACGTCGACCGAAGGGAGCGGACCCGGTGTCATCAGGTGGGCCTCCCGGTCGGGCGACCGGGGTGCCGGTCGCGGATCTTCCCTGGGTACGGGGACTGCCGGAAGAGTACGGGTGTCGGCCATCCGACAGCCAACAACTCCGGTACTCACGGGTAATGAACAGATTACTCAACTTCACTGCGTGACGATACGCACGCGGACGGAACACGGTCGATATGCTGCATCGATGAGTAGGTGGGAGTTCGTCGGCCGTACTGATGAACTCAACCGTCTGCTGTCGGCGGTCGGCGGCCCCGAGGGGCGCGGTTTGCTCTTCGGCGGCGACGCCGGGGTCGGCAAGAGCCGGCTGCTGCGCGAAGGGGTGGCCGCGCTCTCCCCCGAGCGGTACGCGATCTGGTCCATCGCGGCCAGCGCCACCACTGCCGCGCTGCCGTTCGGCGGGCTGGTCCAGGTGCTGCCCGCCTCGCAGCCGCAGGGCCTGTCCCCCGCCGGAATCCTGCGCTGGGCCCTGGACGTGCTCCAGGAACAGGCAGCCGGCCGGCCCATCGTGCTCGCCGTCGACGACGCGCATCTGCTCGATCCGCCCTCGGCGGCGCTCGTGCACCTGGTCGCCCGCTCGGAGAACGCGTATGTGATCGGGACGCTGCGCAACGGCGAACAGGTCCCGCTGCCGATCCGGGCACTCTGGACCGACGACCTGGCCGACCTGGTCGAGCTCGGCCCGCTGTGCCGCACCGAGACCTCGGGGCTGCTCGCCGCCATCCTGGGCGGCCCGGTCGACGCCTGCTCCTCGGACCGGCTGTTCCAGCTCTCCGCCGGCAACCCGCTGCTGCTGCGGGAGCTGGTGCTCGCCGCCGACGACGCGCTGGACCGCAGGTACGGGCTCTGGACCTGGACCGGCCGGCTGGAGCTGGCGCCCAACCTCACCGAGCTGATCGACACCCGGATCGGCCAGCTCACCCCCGGCGTCCGGGCGGTCGTCGAGCTTGTCGCCTTCGGCGAGCCGCTGGGCCTGCAACTGCTGGAACGGGCGGTCGACCCGGCGGACGTGGAGACGGCCGAGGAACGCGGGCTCATCGCGCTGGTCCACGACGACCGGCGGCTCAACGTCCGGCTGGCGCACCCGCTCTACGGCGAGGTGATGCGCCGGCACTGCCCGGTCAGCCGCACCCGCCGGCTCCAGGCCACCCTGGCCGGGCTGCTGGAACAGGTCGGCAAGCGCCGCCGGGAGGACCTGCTGCGCGTCGCGGTGTGGCGGCTCGACTCGGGTACGGCGCAGGACGTGGCCCTGCTGCTCGAAGCGGCGGTGCAGGCGTTCGGCAGGTACGACGTGCCGCTTGCCACCCGGCTGGCCCGCGCGGCGCTTGAGGCCGGCGGCGGCACGGACGCGGCCGAGCTGCTCGCCACCATCCTCATGTTCGGCGACCGCCCGGACGAGGCGATCGGCGTGCTCGACCAGGTCGCCGGCGAGATCCACGACGACCGGCGGCGCAGCCGGTGGCTGACCGTGCGGGGCATGGTCAGCTACTGGGGGCTCAACCGCGAGTCCACGGTGGAGGAGATCGCCGCGCGCGGCGAGGAGCTGAGCGACCCCGCCGACCGGGCCCGGGTACGCGCGTTCGAGGCCATCATGCGGCTGCACCGGCTCGACGTCGACGTCGCGGTACGGCTGGCCCAGGAGGTGCTGGACCGGCCCGCCGCCCCGATGGCCGCCCGGGAGCTGGCCCGCTGCACGCTCGCCCACCTCCAGGCCGCGCAGGGGCAATACCAGCGCAGCGCCACAGCGATCGCCCGGGTGCAGGCCGAGGCGGCGTGCTGGCGGGCCGACATGCCCTACCTCCAGCTCGCCATGGAGCTGGCCCGGGGCACCCGGCTGACGCTCTCCGGCGACCTGCCCGGCATCGACGCGATCGTCGCCGACGAGTTCGCCGACCTGGCCGGGGCCGGTGACTTCCGGCTCGGCACCGGCTACCTGGCCATCCTCCAGGCGTACGCGGCGCGGCTGCGCGGGCGTGGCGACGAGGCGCTGCGGACCAGCCTGGAGGCGTGCGCGGTGCTCGCCACCAGCCGGGTGTACGCGGGCCTCGCGCACGCGGAGCGCGCCCAGGCCGCCGCGCTGCGCGGGGACGTGACGCACGCGGCCGACGCGATGGCCGAGGCGGACCGGACGCACGCGCCCGGTATGGCCGTGCTCTACCCGTGGCTGGAGCAGGCCCGGGGCGCGGTCCAGGCCGCCACGGGTGACCTGCCGGCGGCCACCAAGCACCTGTGCGCGCTCGCCGACCGGCTGCGCGAGGACGGCCTGGCCGGGCACGAGCTGCTCGTCCTGCTCGACCTGGTCCGGCTGGACCAGGCCGCCGCGCCGGTCGGGCCGACCTGCACCGACGGTGGCCGGCGTACCGTGGCGCAACGCCTGGCCGAACTCTCCGAGCAGGTCGACGGCGTCCTGCCGCCGCTCGTCGCCCGGTTCGGCCGGGCCGCTGTCGACGGCTCGCCGGACGCGCTGCTCGCGGTCGCCGACGGCTTCGCCGACCGGGAGCTGATCGTGTACGCGGCCGAGGCGACCGCCCTGGCCCTGCATCGGACGCGACACGTCCGGGCCGGCGCCACCGGGCCGATCCGGGAACGCCTCGCGGATCTGCTGCGCCGCTGCGACGAGATCTCCACCCCGGCGCTGCGGCTGCTGCGCCCGGCGCTCAGCGAGCGGGAGTGGGAGATCGCCCGGCTGGCCGCAGACGGCGTGACCAGCCGCGCCATCGCCGAGCGGCTGTTCCTGTCGACCCGCACGGTGGAGAACCATCTCCAGCGCGTCTACAGCAAGCTCGGCGTCGCCGGGCGCGGCGAGTTGCGGGCCGCACTGCGGTCCATGCCGGGGCACGACGGCGTGGACCCGGGCTGAACTCTAGGCTGGGGCGGTGAGCACCCTTCGTCCCGCGCTGCTGACCGACCACTACGAGCTGACCATGGTCAGCGCGGCCCTGCGTGACGGCACGGCCGACCGACGCTGCGTCTTCGAGGTGTTCAGCCGGCGGCTGCCGGCCGGGCGCCGGTACGGCGTGGTCGCCGGAACCGGCCGCCTGATCGAGATGATCCGCGACTTCCGGTTCGATCCGGCGGAGATCGACTTCCTGCGCCGTACCGGTGTGGTGGACGAGCCGGCCGCGCAGTGGCTGGCCGACTACCGGTTCACCGGCGACATCGACGGCTACGCCGAGGGCGAGTTGTTCTTCCCCGGCTCGCCGATCCTCACCGTGTCCGGCACGTTCGCCGAGTGCGTGGTGCTGGAGACGCTCGTACTGTCGGTGCTCAACCACGACTGCGCGGTCGCCGCCGCCGCGGCTCGGATGGTCACCGCCGCCCGGGGCCGGGCGCTGATCGAGATGGGCTCCCGCCGGGCACACGAGGAGGCCGCCGTCGCCGCGGCGCGGTCCGCGTACCTGGCCGGGTTCCGGTTCACCTCCAACCTGGCCGCCGGGCAGCGCTACGGCATCCCCACCGCGGGCACCGCCGCGCACGCCTTCACGCTGCTGCACGACGACGAGCGGGCCGCGTTCGCCTCCCAGGTCGCCACGCTGGGCAAGGACACCACGCTGCTCGTCGACACGTACGACATCGCCCAGGGCATCCGCAACGCCATCGCGGTGGCCGGGCCGGAGCTGCGGGCGGTCCGGATCGACTCCGGCGACCTCGCGGTGATCGCCCAGCAGTCCCGCGAGCTGCTCGACTCGCTCGGCGCCACCGAGACAAAGATCATCGTCTCCGGCGACCTCGACGAGTACGCCATCGCCGCGCTCGCCGCCGAACCGGTGGACATGTACGGCGCCGGCACCGCCGTGGTGACCGGCTCCGGAGCGCCCACCGCCGGCCTGGTCTACAAGCTGGTCGAGGTGGAGGGGCGGCCGGTGGTCAAGCGCTCCGAGCACAAGGCCACCATCGGCGGCCGGAAGGTCGCGGTCCGCCGGCACAAGCCGACCGGCACCGCCACCGAGGAGGTCATCGTGCCGCAGGGCGTGCCGGACCGGCAGCCCAACGACCGGTTGCTCCAGCACTCGTACGTGGTGTCCGGCGAGCCGGAGACGCTGCCCACGCTGGAGGAGTCCCGGGACCACCTGCGCCAGTGCCTGATCTCCATCCCGTGGGAGGGGCTCAAGCTCTCCGCCGGAGATCCGGCCGTACCGGTGACCGTCGTACCCGCGAGCTGAGGAGGAACCCGTCAGATGGCGAACGCCCTGATCATCGTGGACGTGCAGAACGACTTCTGCGAGGGCGGCTCCCTCGCGGTCGGTGGCGGAGCCGGCGTGGCCGCCGGCATCTCCCGGCTGCTCGCCGCCGAGCCGGACCGGTGGGACCACGTGGTCGCGACGAAGGACTACCACGTCGACCCGGGCGCGCACTTCGGCGACCCGCCGGACTACGTCGACTCCTGGCCCCGGCACTGCGTGGTCGGCACCTCCGGTTCCGAGTTCCACCCCGAACTGGCGACCGACCGGGTGGAGACGATCTTCCACAAGGGCGAGCACGCGGCCGCGTACTCCGGTTTCGAGGGGCACGCCCCCGACGGCGAGTGCCTGGCCGACTGGCTGCGCCGGCACGACGTGGACCGGGTCGACGTGGTCGGCATCGCCACCGACCACTGCGTGCGCGCCACCGCCCTGGACGCCGCCCGGGAGGGCTTCCGGACCACGGTGCTGCTGGACCTGACCGCCGCTGTCGCGCCGGACACGCTCGACGTGGCGCTGCGGGCGCTGGACGGCGCCGGGGTGACAATGGTGGGCGAGCCTGTGATCACTGCCGCTTGACCTGATAATTGCTTGCGGGTGTCGTACCCCGGCCCGAGGATGGCGCCGGAGGTACGGTCCGTCGTGAATCTGAAGCCTTACCGGGAAGCGCTCGCGCTGCCCGGTCTCCGATCGTTGCTGCTGGTGTCGGTGCTCGCCCGTGTGCCGCTGACCGCCACCGGGGTGACGCTCACCTTCTACGTGGTGCTCGACCTGGGCCGCGGCTACGGCGCCGCCGGCCTGGTCGGCGCCGCGTCGACGATCGGCGCGGCGGTCGGCGCCCCGCTGCTCGGGCGGCTCATCGACCGCCGAGGGCTCCGGCCGGTGCTGGTGCTCACCACAGTCGCCGAGGCGCTGTTCTGGTCCGCCGCGCCCACACTGCCGTACCCGGTACTCCTGCCGGCAGCGTTCTTCGCCGGGCTGCTCGCCCTGCCGATCTTCTCGATGGTCCGCCAGTCGATCGCCGCGCTGGTGCCGGTGGAGAAGCGCCGCCCCGCGTACGCGCTGGACTCGATGGCCGTGGAGCTGTCGTTCATGGTCGGCCCGGCGCTCGCCGTGGCCCTGGCCACCGCCGTCACGCCGCGCCTGACGCTCTGGGCAGTCGGCGCCGGGATCGTCGCCTCCGGCATCTGCTTCTGGGTGCTCGACCCGCCGATCCGGGCCGCCGACGAACCGGCCGCTCCGCCGCGCCCGGTGCACCGCCGCGAATGGCTCACCCCGCGCCTGCTCGCCGTCCTGGCGGTCAGCCTCGCCGCCACCCTGGTGCTCGGCGGCACCGACGTCGCGGTGGTCGCCGTGCTCAGGGAGGGAGGCGAGGTCGGCTGGACCGGCGCCGTGCTGGCCGCCTGGGCGGTCGCCTCGCTGGCCGGCGGCTTCGCCTACGGCGCGGTACGCCGCTCGTTCTCCCCGCTGGCGCTGATGGCGGCGCTGAGCCTCACCACCATCCCGGTCGGGCTGGGCGGGTCGCACTGGTGGCTGCTGTGTCTGGCGCTGATCCCGGCCGGTGCGCTCTGCGCCCCCACCATCGCGTCCACCTCCGACGCGGTGAGCCGGCTGGCCCCGTCCTCCGTCCGGGGTCTGGCGATGGGCCTGCACGGTTCCGCCGTGACGGTCGGCATCGCGCTCGGCGCACCGCTGGCCGGCGCGGTCATCGACGCCTCCGCGCCCGCGTGGGGCTTCGTGGTCACGGGCGCGATCGGCGCGCTGGTGGCGCTGGCGGTGCTCCCGATAGAGCTGCGCCACCGCCGCACCCCGGCCCTCACCCCGACCCCGGACCCCGACCTGGCCCTGGCGTCCCGCTAGCCCCCGGGCCCCGCCCCCGCCTCCACCCACCCCACCCCGCGTGATCAACTCCCCGAGGCGGGGCGAAACCAGTACGGGGAAGTGGCTAGGTCCCGGCGCTCCGGACACCACCACTCCCCCGTACTGGCGTCGCGTGACGGCCCCGGCCGGAACCCCACGTTCCCGGAAGTTGACCAAGGAGTTGGTGTCCCCCCATGCAGGCCAAACCGACACAAACCCCTTGATCACCGGGGCGCCCCGAGGCGGGGCGAAGCCAGTACGGGGAAGTGGCTGGCTCCAGGCGCTCCGGACACCACCACTCCCCCGTACTGGTGCCGCACCCCGCCCCCCACCCCGGCGATCATGAAGTTGGCGGCGACAAATCGGACACGGAACACCGTCAACTTCATGATCAACGGGGACGGGCGGGGACGGGCGGGAGAAACAGAGCGGGCGCCGCACCCCGTGGGGGAGTGCGGCGCCCGGCCTTGGACTGCGTCAGCGCTGGTCGAGGTTGCCTGCGGTGTCCTCCTGGTAGCTGGCGCCACCGTTGACCTCGCTGGTCAGCGGCTTGGCACCACCCTCCGGCGGACCGGCCAGGCTCTGCCCGGCGGCCAGCTCGGGGAACTTCGCGTCGAACGCCGGCCGCTCCGAGCGGATGCGCGGCATGCGGTCGAAGTTACGCAGCGGCGGCGGGGAGCTGGTGGCCCACTCGAGCGAGTTGCCGTGGCCCCACGGGTCGTCGACCTCGACGACCGGGCCGGTCTTGTACGACTTCCAGCAGTTCCAGATGAACGGCAGCGTCGAGATACCGGTGATGAACGCGCCGATCGTGGAGATCGTGTTCAGCGTGGTGAAGCCGTCGGCGGCCTGGTAGTCGGCGTACCGGCGCGGCATGCCCTCGTTGCCCAGCCAGTGCTGCACCAGGAACGTGGTGTGGAAGCCGATCATGGTCAGCCAGAAGTGGATCTTGCCGAGCCGCTCGTCGAGCATCCGGCCGAACATCTTCGGGAACCAGAAGTAGATGCCGGCGAACACCGCGAACACGATGGTGCCGAAGAGTACGTAGTGGAAGTGCGCCACCACGAAGTACGAGTCGTGCAGGTGGAAGTCGAGCGGCGGGCTGGCCAGCAGCACACCGGTGAGACCACCGAAGAGGAAGGTCACCAGGAAGCCGATCGAGAACAGCATCGGCGTCTCGAACGTGATCTGGCCCCGCCACATGGTGCCGATCCAGTTGAAGAACTTCATACCGGTGGGCACGGCGATCAGGTAGCTCAGGAAGCTGAAGAACGGCAGCAGCACCTGGCCGGTGGCGAACATGTGGTGCGCCCAGACGCTCATCGATAGGGCGGCGATGGCGATGGTGGCGGCCACCAGGCCCTTGTAGCCGAAGATCGGCTTCCGGGAGAACACCGGGATGATCTCGCTGATGATGCCGAAGAACGGCAGCGCGATGATGTAAACCTCGGGGTGACCGAAGAACCAGAACAGGTGCTGCCACAGCATCGGCCCGCCGGTCGCCGGGTCGTACACGTGGGCGCCCATCAGGCGGTCCGCGGCGAGCGCGAACAGCGCGGCGGCCAGCAGCGGGAAGACCAGGATCGCCAGCAGGCTGGTGACCAGCATGTTCCAGGTGAAGATCGGCATCCGGAACATGGTCATGCCGGGCGCGCGCAGGGTCAGGATCGTGGTGATCAGGTTGACCGCGCCTAGGATCGTGCCCAGACCGGAGATGGCCAGGCCGACGACCCACATGTTGGCGCCCACGCCCGGGGCGTGGTCGGCGGTGCTCAGCGGCGTGTACGCGGTCCAGCCGAAGTCGGCCGCGCCGCCCGGGGCGATGAAGCCCGCGGTGGCGAGCGTGCCACCGAACAGGTACAGCCAGTAGGCGAAGGCGTTGAGCCGGGGGAACGACACGTCCGGCGCGCCGATCTGCAGCGGCACCACGTAGTTCGCGAAGGCGAACACGATCGGCGTCGCGAAGAACAGCAGCATGATCGTGCCGTGCATCGTGAAGAGCTGGTTGTACTGCTCGGGCGACAGGAACTGCAGGCCCGGTCGCGCGAGTTCGGCACGCATGATCAGGGCCATCAGGCCACCGATCATGAAGAACACGAACGCGGTGACCATGTACATGATCCCGATCTGCTTCGCGTCCGTGGTGCGCAGCAGCCGCGCGATGGCCGACCCCTTGACCGGCTCGCGGACCGGCCAGGGCCGGGTCACGACCGGCTTGGGTGCGACGGTGGTCACGAGTGGCCTCCGGTTCTGGTTGTCCCGCTCGGCGCGCTGGTCATCGGCGCAGCCGTCATCCGTAGGGAGGATAGTCCCCGGTAGGTGGCCCCGCCGCGTGGGGTGGGCGGCTACGATCTCCCGCTCTCTAGAGGGGACCGGTCAGGAGCCGGTAGTGCTCCCGGAAGATCCGCCCGCCGCGTCCGCGCAGCAACGGGTCGCGCAGCGCCGGCGGCACGTCGCGGGTGCGGTTGCGGTCCCGGGTCCGGTCCCGCACCCAGCGGGTACGCGGGCGGCGACGACTCTCGTACGCGATCAGCGCGGCGTCGACGCTGCCGGCGGCGCGCAGCGACTCGGCGAGCACGACGGCGTCCTCCAGCGCCATTGCGGCACCCTGGGACAGCGTCGGCGCGGTCGCGTGAGCGGCATCACCGACGAGCAGCACCCGGCCGTGGAACCAGCGTCCCAGCTCGACCTCCTCGGTGCGCTCCACGCACACGCTCTCCAGCGCGGCGAGCACCTCGGGCACCGGGCCGCCGTAGGAGCCGAACAGCTCGTGCAGGCGGGCCAGCGGATCGGCGGGCAGGTCGGTGCCGGCCTCGTCGGCGTAGCAGTAGAGCCGTCCGGCGCCGAGCGGCACCACGAGGAACCCGGCCCGCTGGCCGAGCAGGGCGGTCCAGTCCGCGATCCGGGGGCCGCCGCGCACCAGGGCGCGGTAGACCACCTGCCCGGCGGGGCGTGGCGGTCCGCCGAGCGCGGCGAGCGTCCGTACCGCCGAGCGGGGTCCGTCAGCGCCGACGACCAGGTCGTACTCCGCGGTGGTGCCGTCGGTGAAGCCGACGGCGACCCGCCCGGGCAGCGGGTCGACGGTGCTCACCTCGGCGCCGTGGCGCACCGCGCCGCCGGCACCGGTGAGCAGTACCCGGTGCAGTTCGGCCCGGGGCAGCGCCCGGCACTCCCCCACGCCGGCCCAGAGCGCGTCGAGGTCGACCTCGCACAGCGGCGCCCCGGCGGCGTCGAGGAAGCGCTGCCGGTGGATCACCTGGCCGAGCGGGCGCAGCGGCCCGTCGAGGTCGAGCCGGCGCATCGCCCGGGCGGCGTTGCCCGGTAGGTAGAGGCCGGTCTCGATCGTCTCGGTGGGTGGCAGCCGTTCGGTGACGTCGGGCCGGAACCCCGCCAGGCGCAGCGCCCGGGCCACGGCGAGGCCGGCGATGCCCGCGCCGACGACGAGGATGCGCAGGGGGGAACCACCCATCACGGGGTACGCCTCCGGAGGGGGATCGGAACGCGTTGGAGGCAAGACATTACTCGCCGCAACCAGGCGGCGGAAGTGCCCGTGCGCCCTGGCGCGGGCCGCCGGTCGGCGGCGCACCCCGTCCCACCGGCAGGAATCCCGCCTCCATCTGGGGGAAGGGGGCGGCCGCGGTCCTCTCGTGCGCCACCGGCCGGACGCGGAGCGTTAACGAGCCCGGCGCATTTGCGCAATGATTCGAGACATGTAAATGTGTGCAGTGCATCGTGGGAGCGCTCCCGCCCGTACCACCTACCGAACCGGCGCCGTCCCCGCGCCGAGCCAAGGAGCATCATGAAGCGTCCACTCAGGGCCCTCGCGGCGGCCGGACTGCTCGCCGCCGGCACCCTCGTCGCCGTCGCGCTCGGCGGCACCGCCTCCGCCGACACCCAGATCTGCGAGCAGTACGGCTCGACCACCATCGGCGGCAAGTACGTGGTGCAGAACAACCGCTGGGGCACCAGTGCCCAGCAGTGCATCAACGTCACCTCGACCGGCTTCTCGATCACCCGGGCGGACGGCTCCGCGCCGACCAACGGGGCGCCGGTCGCGTACCCGTCGATCTTCGTGGGCTGCCACTACACCAACTGCTCGCCCGGCACGAACCTGCCGGTGCAGGTGAAGAACATCAGCAGCGCCCCGTCCAGCATCAGCTACAACTACGTCAGCGGCGCGATCTTCAACGCGTCGTACGACATCTGGCTCGACCCGTCGCCCAAGCGCGACGGCGTGAACCAGATGGAGATCATGATCTGGCTCAACCGGCAGGGCTCGATCCAGCCCATCGGCTCGCCGGTCGGCACCGCCAGCATCGCCGGCCGCACCTGGGAGGTCTGGCGCGGCAGCAACGGCTCCAACAACGTCATCTCGTACCTGTCGCCGTCCGCCATCCCCAGCTTCAGCTTCGACGCGATGGCGTTCATCAACGACACCCGCAACCGGGGCGCGATCACGAACGACTGGTACCTGACCAGCATCCAGGCCGGGTTCGAGCCGTGGCAGGGCGGCGTCGGACTGGCGGTGAACTCGTTCTCGCAGAGCGTCAACACCGGTTCCAACCCGCCGCCGACCACGTCCGCGCCGACCACGCCTCCGCCGTCCGGCGGCGCGTCCTGCACCGTCACCTACAAGGCGGCGAACGTCTGGAACAACGGCTTCACCGCCGACGTGACCGTCAAGAACACCGGCTCCGGCACGATCAACGGCTGGACGCTCAACTACAACCTGCCCTCCGGGCAGACCGTCACCAACGCGTGGAACGCCACCGTGAGCCAGAGCGGCTCGGCGGTGACCGCCCGCAACGCCGGCTACAACGGCACGCTGGCGCCCGGGGCGTCCACCAGCTTCGGCTACCAGGCGACGCTGAACGGCAGCTACTCCGCGCCGAGCAGCTTCACGCTCAACGGCTCCACCTGCGCCCGGGGCTGACCACCGCACACGAGAAGGGGGCGCGGTCCGCGACGGACCGCGCCCCCTTCCCCGGTACGCCTCAGCCGGCGAGTGCGTCGACGTCGCGCATCTCCTCGGCGGTGAGCGAGAACCCGAACACGTCGACGTTGGCCCGGATGCGCTCCGGCGTGACCGACTTCGGGATGACCACGATCTCGTGGTCGATGTGCCAGCGCAGCACCACCTGGGCCGGTGACACGTCGTGCGCCTGGGCGATGCGGACCAGCACCGGGTCGGACAGGTCACTGGCCTTGAACGGGCTGTACCCCTCCAGCGCCACGCCCCGGTCCCGGTGGGCGGCGTGCGTGTGCCTGTCGTACAGCGACGGGCTCCAGCGGATCTGGTTGACCGCGGGCGTCTCCTCGGTGGCCTGGATCAGCTCGTCGATCTGCCCGATCGAGTAGTTGCTCACCCCGACCGTGCGCGCCATGTTCTCGTCCCGCGCGGCGAGCATCTCCCGCCACACCGGGATGCTGTCGCCCGGCGCGGACGGCGGCCAGTGCACCAGCCACAGGTCGACGTAGTCGGTGTCCAAGGCGGCCAGGCTGGCCTCGATGGTCTCCCGCTCCCGGCCCACCCGGTCCGGCGGCAGTTTGGTGGTGATGAAGACGTCCTCGCGGCGCAGACCGCTCTCCTTCACCGCCCGCCCGACCTCCTTCTCGTTGCCGTACATGGTGGCCGTGTCGATGTGCCGGTAGCCGGCGTCCAGCGCGGCGAGCACCGCCTGGTACCCGGCCTCGCCGGTGGCCTGCCACGTGCCGAAGCCGAGCAGCGGGATCCGGACGTCGCCGGTGAGCGGAAGGGTGGGCTGGTCGCTGTCCATGTCCCCCGTTCTACCCCGGTTGGCCGCACACACACCGGCATCCCGGCGCGTACGGCGGGTCTGGGGGAGGATGCGGGGATGGCGGACCGGCTGGAGGAGTACCGGCGGAAACGGGACGCCGCGCGTACCCCGGAACCGGTGCCCGAGCGGGCTGCCGGCCGGAAACGGTCCGCGCGGCGCGCCCCCCGCTTCGTCATCCAGCAGCACCACGCCCGGAGCCTGCACTGGGACCTGCGCCTGGAGCACGACGGCGTGCTCGCCTCCTGGGCGGTGCCGCGCGGCCTGCCGCGCGACCCGGGCCGCAACCACCTGGCGGTGCACACCGAGGACCACCCGATGGAGTACCTGACGTTCCACGGGGAGATCCCGGCCGGGGAGTACGGCGGCGGGCGGATGACAGTGCACGACACCGGCACCTACCGCGCGGAGAAGTGGCGCGACGACGAGGTGATCGTGGTGCTCGACGGCGAGCGCACGAAGGGCCGGTACGTCCTGTTCGCCACCGGCGGGCGGGGCCGGGACTGGATGATCAGGCGCACCGACCCGGCACCGGAGGGCTGGACGCCGATGCCCGAGCTGGTCCGCCCGATGCTCCCCGCCGAGGGCGGGCGGCTGCCGCGCGACGCCGCCGCCTGGGGGTACGAGCTGCGCTGGGCGGGCGTGCGCGCGATGGCGTACGTCTCGGGCGGCCGGCTGCGGCTGCTCGACGGCGACGACACCGACGTCAGCGGGTCGTACCCCTGGGCACGGGCGATGGCCGAGGCGCTGGCCCCGGCCGAGGCGGTGCTCGACGGCGTGCTGGTCCGGATCGACCCGGCCGGGCGGGTCCGTCCGCCGACCCGGCGCGACGGTCAGTTCCTCGCCGTCGACCTGCTCTGGCTGGAGGGCGTGTCCAGCCTCGACGTGCCGTACGCGCAACGCCGTGACCTGCTCGACGGCCTGGCGCTCACGGGTCCGCACTGGCAGACTCCGCCGTGGTTCCCGGGAGTCGGCGCGGACGCCCTACGGGCCGCCCGTGAGCAGGGGCTCCCGGGAGTGGTGGCGAAACGCCTCGACTCCCCGTACGAGCCGGGCCGGCGCAGCCGGCACTGGCTGAGCATCGACGCGAGCTGAGGACCACCGTGCACCTGACGCACCTGGAGTGCCCGCGCTGCGGCAGTGAACACCCGGCCGACGTGTTGCAGAACCTCTGCGGCTGCGGCTCGCCGCTGCTGGCCCGCTACGACCTCGCCGCGGTGGCCGCCACCGTCGCGCCGGAGCAGTTCGGGCTGCGCCCGGCCGACCTGTGGCGTTACCGGGAACTGCTGCCGGTGGCCGACCCCCGGTGCGTGACCACGCTGGGCGAGGGCTGGACGCCGATGTGGCGCGCGCCGGCGTACGGCCACGAGATCGGCATCGCGGATCTGATCGTCAAGGACGAGGGGCTGACGCCGACCGGTTCGTTCAAGGCGCGCGGCGCGTCGGTGGGCGTGAGCCGGGCCCGGGAGCTGGGCGTGCGGCGGATCGCCATGCCCACGAACGGCAACGCGGGAGCGGCCTGGGCCACGTACGCGGCGCGGGCCGGGATCGGCGCGACGATCGCCATGCCGCTGGCCGCGCCGACGATCTGCCGCGAGGAGTGCCTCGCCGCGGGCGCCGACCTGCGGCTGATCGACGGCCTGATAAACGACGCGGGCCGGGACGTCGCCGAGCTGATCGCCGGGTCGGACGGCGGGATCTTCGACGCCGGCACGCTGCGCGAGCCGTACCGCCTCGAAGGCAAGAAGACAATGGGGTACGAGATCGTCGAGCAGCTCGGCTGGCAGGTGCCCGACGTGATCGTCTATCCGACCGGCGGTGGCGTCGGGCTGATCGGCATCCACAAGGCGCTGCACGAGTTGCGCGAGCTGGGCTGGGTGGAGGACCGGCTGCCCCGGCTGGTCGCGGTGCAGTCCACCGGGTGCGCGCCGATCGTGCGGGCGTTCGCGGCCGGCGAGGAGCGCGTCACCCCGTGGGAGGACGCCCACACCGTCGCGTTCGGCATCACCGTACCCGCGCCGCTCGGCGACGAGCTGATCCTGTCCGCGCTGCGGGAGAGCGCCGGCACCGCGATCGCGGTGGACGACGCCGAGATCCTCACCGACCTGCGCGACTTCGCCGCCCGGGAGGGGCTGCTGCTCTGCCCGGAGGGCGCGGCCTGCCTGACCGCCGCCCGGCACCTGCGCGCGGGCGGGTGGATCCGGCCCGGTGAGCGCGTGGTGGTGCTGAACACCGGGGCCGGCGTCAAGTATCCGGGGCTGGTGCACAGCGGGGCGCCCGTCTGACAGGCGAGATCGTGGCGCCCCGCTCGAGACGTGCGGTCAGGAGGTGGGCGGCTCGTCCTCGCCCGCCTCCTCGGCGGCGTCCGCCTCCTCCTTCGTCTTGTGCACCGCGCCGTCGGCGTGCTCCGGCGGGCCGTAGACGGTGTAGAGCACCAGCGGGTTCGGCCCGGTGTTGACGAAGTTGTGCTTCGTGCCGGCCGGTACGACCACCAGGTCGCCGGAGACGACCTCCTTCTTCTCCCCGGCCACCCGCGCCTCGCCGGTGCCGCTGACGAACGTGAGGATCTGGTCGATGCCCTCGTGGACCTCCTCGCCGATCTCGCCGCCCGGCGGAATGGTCATGATGACCAGCTGGGTGTGCTCTCCGGTCCAGAGCACGCGGCGGAAGTCGGGACTCTTCTCGGCGACTGTCGCGATCGTGAAATGCTCCATGGCCCGCTCATACCCCGATCACGCGCCCGCCACGCCGGGAGTCGCAGATGGTGGAATTCCCCACGCCGATCCGGTTTGGATGCCCGGAGAAGGGGCATGTGCTGCCGACAAGACCGGTGCGGGCTGGACCGGTCGAGCCAGGTCCCCGCCGGCGTACCGCCGTACGGCTGCGGTGGTGGGAGACGGCCGGAGCGCGGCGACGTTACGACCGGAGGTCGTGCGGCGCCGTGCGCTCGTTCGCGGGTCCGGTCAGGCCAGCACGGCCAGGTGGAACGGGCGGTCCGCGTGCCCGCTCGCGCCGTGCGTCTCGACGAACACCGCGTTGGCGATGCCCGAGCGTGGCGCCACCGTGATGACGCCTTGCGGTACCAGCCCGTTCGCCGTCGCCGGGCCGACCGTCCCGACGTACGCCGCCCCGGCCACGTCCTGGTCGAACGCGACCTGGTACATCCCGGCGGCGAGCCGGGTGGCCGAGGTGGCGCCGAGGCCCCGGACGAGCCGCCCGTTGGCGTCGACAACGGCGAACAGCATGCGCGCGGTCGGCGGTAACCCGACCGGTGAACACGAGTTGATCTCGGTGTCGGCGCGCGCGGCATCCCGCATGCTCGGGATCGGCTGGCCGGTGGTTTCCCTCCTTGCCCTGCGGCTCGGCATGGTGATCCTCTCTCCCGCCGGTACGCCGGCAGGAGGCGTTCGTACACTTCCGGGCGATCGTCGGCGGTCCCCCTCGGTGATTCCGACGCTATGTCGGCGAAGCGCCCGGCAACCAGCCGGAGGACTGTCCGATCATTGACAGTGGACGGCTCTGAGCTGCGGAAACGTCGCCCTGACGATCGACTACGGGGTTCCCTCCACCGACCCCTGCGATGCCTGCTCCCGGAACCGGAGCCGACCGGAAACCATGACGCAGCGCAGTCGTCTGGCTACATTGAAGTATGGTGCCGCCGCTCCGAGGTCGACCTCCGGCCTACCGCCCGGTGCTTGCCGCGCGGCGCGGGGAACTGGAGGCGCTGACCCGGCTCGACGACGCCTCCGCCGCGCTGCTCGCACCGATCCTCGACGTTCCGGCCGACGCGCCGTCCATCGTGGATGCGCTGAATCGGCTGCCCGACGGCCTGCTGCCCGCCGTCGACGTGTCGGCGCTGCCGGACGGCGCGGACCACGATCCGGCCCGCTGGGGCGTACCGCTGGTGCCGGTCATCGGTCTCGCGGACAGTGACCGGCGGCTGGCCGCGCACGGCGCGGCGGCCCGGGCCTGGGCGCACCACGCGGTGGTCCGGTTGCGGGTCGGCCCGGACCGGGCCGGACCGGACGCCGCGACGGCGGCGGCGGAACGGGTGTGGCGGGTGACCGGGCTGCTGCCCGAGCAGTGCGATCTGCTGCTCGACGCGGGGGACGTGTGCTGCCAGGCCGACGTGCGGCTGGCCGAGCCACGGGTCCGGCGGGCGGCGCACTGGGCCCGGCGGCACGCCTGGCGCTCGGTCACGGTGGCCGCGGGCGGAATGCCTCCGTCGCTGTCCCGGCTGCCGGTGGACGAACCGGTGCGGCTGGACCGCTACGACTGGTCGCTCTGGCGGCGCCTGGCCGACCTGGGCCTCGGATACGGCGACTACGGCGTCTGCTGCGCGGTACGGGACGCGGACGAGCCGGGCGACCGGACCCCGACGCTGCGCTGGGCCGTCGACGACGCGTGGTGGGTGTACCGCTGGTCGCGGCGGGGCGGGCGGGGCGACGATCGCTTCGCCGACCTGTGCCGCACGCTCACCACAGCGCCGCACTGGTCACCGGCCGGGGCCGGCTTCTCCTGGGGCGACCACGAGATCGTCCGGCGGGCCCGGCGGGGTGCGGGCGCGGGCTCACCGGCCAACTGGATCGCGTGGAGCACCTCACACCATCTGGCGCACGTGCTGGCCGCGCTGGTCCGGCCGGAACCGGACCAGCGGGCCGGCTGAGCTCACTCCTTCTCGGTGAACCCGAACTGGACCACGCCCTCCTCGTCGACGACCGCGTCCACAGACGTGTCGTTGAGCAGCTCGGCCGCGTCCGAGTCGAGGAAGATGCGCGCCCCCTCGGTGTCCACCACCTGGTCGCCCTGCACCGGCTGCGGCACCAGCTCGATCGAGAGCGAACCGGCGTCGGTGTCGGCGGCGATGCGCAGCCCGCCCGCGTCGGCGACGTCCTGCTGGGCGGCGAGGTCGCGGATCACCAGGACGGCGTTGTCGGTCATGGTCAGCATGGCTGAACTCCTCATGGCTGGATGTCGGGTTTCGCGGGCGACACGGCCCACGCGGTCGGCTCGCGACCCGGAAGCGGGCGAGACACGGTCCCGCCGCGCTGGAAGCAGGGCGGTTCCCCGGCCCTCACCCCCACCGTGCCCGCTGCCAGGTCATCCGTCAAACGGAACCCGGCGATCGGCCGCTCCCCGGTGAACAGGTGTTTTCCCCGGTCCGTACCGGGAACACCGAGGGGTTTGCGGTGCCGGCGTCGGCAGCCGCAAATAACCTTTCGCTCCGGAGCCTTTCCCGCAGGAAATCTCCGTGGCAGCATCCTTCCATGCATCGACGCCTATTCCCCCGGGCGCTCGCGGTGCTGGCGCTGGTCGCCACCGCGGCCGCCGCCGGCACCACCACCGCCACCGCCGAAGCGCCCACCCCCGCGCAGACCCGGCTGAACGCCACAATCGACGCGGTCCTCGCCGACAGCCGGCTCGACGGGGCGCAGGCGGGCGTGGTGGTCGTCGACACCACCACCGGCCGTACGCTCTACGACCGCAACGGCACCCGGCGGCTCATCCCCGCCTCCAACACCAAGCTGCTCACCTCGGCGGCGGCGATGGAACTCCTCGGCCCGGGTCACCGCTTCACCACCGAGGTCAGCGCCGACGGGACGCGCCGCGCCGGGATGCTCTCCGGTGACCTCTACCTGCGTGGCGGCGGCGACCCCACCATCCTCGCCGCCGACTACGACCGCCTCGCGCAGCAGGTCGCCGCGGCGGGTGTACGCGTGGTCGCGGGCGATCTGGTCGCCGACGACACCCGCTACGACAGGGGCCGGCTCGGTCCGGACTGGACCTGGGACGACGAGCCCTACTACTACGCCGCGCAGGTGTCCGCGCTGACGGTCGCCCCGGACACCGATTACGACGCGGGCACCGTGATCGTGCACGCCACCCCCGGCACACGGGCCGGCGCACGGCCGAAGATCTCCATGACCCCGGACAACGGCTGGCTGCGGATCGACAACCGGGCCGAGACGGTCGCCGACGGCGAGACCACCATCTCCTTCGAACGTGAGCACGGCGGCAACACGGTGGTGGTGACCGGCCAGATCGCGGTCGGCCAGGCCGCCGAGAGCGACTGGGTGACCGTGTGGGAACCGACCGGGTACGCCGCCGACGTGTTCCGCTCCGCGCTGCGGCGGCACGGCGTACGGGTGCTCGGCCGGACCGTGCTCGGCACCGCCACCCCGGACACGGCCAAGCCGCTCGCCCGGCACGACTCGATGCCGCTGGCCGACCTGATGGTGCCGTTCCTCAAGCTCTCCAACAACGGTCACGCCGAGGTGCTCACCAAGGAACTGGGCCGACAGCTGTCCGGGGCCGGCACCTGGGCCGCCGGGCTGTCCGCGATCAGCGGGTACGTGGGTGACGCCGGAGTGGACACCGGCACGCTGCGCCAGCGCGACGGGTCCGGCCTGTCCCGGCGCAATCTCGTCCCGCCGGCCCAGTTCGTCACGCTGCTCTCGGCGGTCCGCGCCGAACCGTGGTTCGACACCTGGTACGCCGCGCTGCCGGTGGCCGGCAACCCGGACCGGTTCGTGGGCGGGACGCTGCGCAGCCGGATGGGCGGCACCGCCGCCGCGAACAACGTGCACGCCAAGACCGGCAGCCTGACCGGCGCGTCGGCGCTCTCCGGCTACGTCACCGACGCCGACGGACGGCTGCTCGCGTTCTCGATCGTGCTGAACAACTACCTCACCTCGTCGGTGAAGGGGCTGGAGGACCAGATCGCCATCGCGCTCGCCTCGTACACCGAGAAGGAGACGGCGACCGCTCGGCGGGCCGTGCCGGTCGCGCCGGAGTCGCCGCGCGTACCGGAGGGGCGAGAGTGCTCCTGGGTGAAGCCCGCGCTCTGCTGACCGGCCCGGCCGCCCCGGTGCTCAGGCGCCGGGGCGGTACGGACGCGGGTCGGCGGCGGGGTCGCCGCGCTCGACCAGCGCGTCGATCTCCGCCGACGGCAGTCCGCGCAGGGTGAGCACCCGGCGGCCCCACACGTGCAGGCGGCACGGGTGCGGGCTGGCGTCGTTGCGGCAGATGGTCCCGCCCGACCAGGCCCGCGGAGCGTGCACCACCACCGCCCGCACCGCGAACTGGACGTCCTCGACCGTCACGTACGGCGGCATCGGGATCTCGCGCAGCACGTCACAGTCGGTGCGCGGGCGGGCGGGGACGACGGGGGCAGGGCCGGTCATCGGTCGGGCCTCCACAGAGGATGGTCGGACGGGACAACGGAAACGTACGACGCCCGGCCGGGTACGCGACGGACAAACTGTCCCCGCTCAGCGCAGCGCCACCGCCTGCAGGCTGACGTTGCCGCAGTCGCCCAGCGACTCCTCCACCGTCCAGCTCATCAGCAGCCGCGCGCCACGCGAGGCACGGAACTTGATCGTGAACTCGGCGGTGAGCGCCGTGTGCGGATCCTCCATCCGGAGCGTGGTCACCGGGCCGCCGCTGGAGACGCGCACGTCGAGGCGGCCCCGGGCCATCCAGAGTCCGGCGTACAGACGCACCGTGCGCTGCTGCCCGTCAGCGGCCACCGACAGGTTGAACCCGCTGCCCCGATGGCAGGTGTAGAGGCCGGACATCGTGCCGCTCGCCGACGCGACCGGGTTGCCGTCACGCCACGCGTACGCCTCGGGGTTGTTGCTGAAGCTCTCCCGCCGCCCCCGGCCGCCCTCGTCGCGGATCTCGCCGGAGCCACCGCGCTTGCGGACCGTCCGGTCGGCGCCGGTGAGCCCCCAGTGGACCCAGTCGGTGGGCCCGGCGGCGGTGAGGTCGACGGTGGCGGGAACCTCGGCGCGGGTCACGGTGACGGTCGGCGGGAGCGCGGGCGTCGGTGACGGTGACTGCGTGGACGGCGACGGGCTCGGCGACGGCGGCCGCTGCCGGGGACGCAAGCCCGGGTTGACCACCGTGTCGTCGGCCTCGTTCGGCAGCCCGACCCGCCCGGGCGGTGCCACCGGCACTCCGGCGTGCTCCTCGCGCGGCGCGTCGTGCCGTTCGACGCCCAGGTAGACGGCCAGCGCCGCCAGGCAGAGTAGGGCGGCCAGCCCTTCGAGCATCAGCCGACGCCGGCGGCGCAGCCGGCGCAACGCGGACCGGGTACGCGGCAGGCCGTGCCGGTGTGAGCCGGGGCCGGTACGCGGACGGTCCTCCTGGCCCACCACACCCTCCACTTCGGTCACGACACCGCCGGATACGACAGGTGTGCGACGGGCTTCACGGTGTCACCGCATGGCCCTTTGCGCCATATGTCGAGTGACGGGCGTTTCCAGTTCGTTACCTGGCGACCGCTCGCCGGACCGGCCGCTCAGCCTACCGTGATCGCCTGCAGCGCCACCCCGTCGTTCTGGCCGCCGGTCACGGTCAGGGCCTGCCACCTGATCAGCAGCCGCTCCCCCGGGGCCGCCCGGAAGCGGATGACGTACTGGTAGAAGCGGTCGCCCGCGGCGAGGGCGACCTCGCGGACGGCGGGGTCGCCCCCACTGGACAGCGACAGGTCGAGCCGCGCACCGGCCGAGAAGGTGCCGACGAACAGCCGGACCGTACGCAGATCCCCGCTCCCGGTCACGCCGAGCGTGAAGCTCTTCCCGGCGCCGCGCTGGAAGACACCCGCCCGGGTGCCCTCCTGACGCGCCGTCGGCGTGCCGTCGGTCCACTGCAGGTCACAGGCGCCCGCGTTGTGCTCCAGCCGCTCGCCACCCGGGTCCTGGATCTCGCCGCTGCCGCCCGCCTTGCGGTGGAAGCTGTCCGCGCCGGTACCGCCCCAGTGCCGCCAGTCCCGCGTACCGAGGTCGGTGAGCGACAACGACCCCGGCAGCGGTGCCAGGTCCACGTCGAGCAGCGGCCCGCCGGGCGAGACCGGGTCGCCGGTGACCGGCGCGACCGGCGCCCGATCGCCGGGTGCCTGCACAGTCGGTGCCGCCACCGGCGCGGTCTCCCGCGGGGGTGACGCGGGCGACCGGACCGCGTACGCCAGCGCCGTCACCAGCCCGGTCACGGCCACCGCTGCCAACACGGCGCGCCGGCGTCGACGCCGGGCCCGGGCCGCCGCGACCCGGGTGACCGGGGCATCGACCGAGGGCCGGGCCGGGTCGGGCGTCCGACTCAGCCCGGTCCGCGCCGCGTCGCGCAGCCGGACGCTGATCCCGCCGGTCAGGTCGGCGAGGCGCGCCGTCAGACTCTCCGAGGCGGAGTGCCGGCCCGGCCGCGCTTCCACCTCGGCCGGGCCGTGGGCGGCGTCTGCCGGATCGTGGGTGATGCCTGCCGGGCCTGCCGGGCCAGGCGCGGCCGCTGGCGACCTCGCCGGGCCGTGGGCGGCTCCTGCCGGGCCGTCCGGATCGTGGGTAGTGGTGCCCGGCCGGATCGGCGGCGAACCGGACAGGTGCAGTCCGATCGGCGCCGGCCCGACCAGCGGAAGCCGGCCGCCGGGCGGATTCGGACGCGACTCGGGGCCGGCCGGCGCAGCCGCTCCGGAGATGAGTGGTCCCGGGCCGATCGAACCCGGACCGATCGGTCCCGAAGCTTGCACACCCGGGCTCAGCCGACCCGGAGCTTGCACACCCGGCGCGATCGGACCCGAAGCCAGCGGGCCCGGGGTGAGCGGGCCCGGGGTGAGCGGGGGCGGCGCCGGCAGGCTGGGTGCGGGCATGTCGGTCGGGAGCGGACCGGCGGCCGGAAGGTCGGAAGCCGGCGGGCCGGCGGCGCGCGGAGGCGGCCAGACAGCGGTACCGGGCGGATCCAGGTCGAGCGGCGGCACCGGATCGTCCGCGTCGGAGGGTGAGCGCTCGACGTCCGGGGGCATCACCGGCCGGGATGCGCCGGGGTCGGTGTCCCCGGGCAGGCGGCGTGGACCGGTAGGGCGCTCGGGCGCGTCCGTCGATTCGTCCGGCGTGGGCAGCCAACCCCCGACCCGGATTCCGGTCCGCGCGATGTCGTCCTCAGCCACCGACCCTCCTCGGCCACCGGCGGCGAGCGGCCCGGCCCCGTGGCTCGCCGTAGGGAGGATGACACAGAACGCGATCTTGGAGAAGGTCATCGGCCCCCGCAATTCCCACGCACCACCCCCCGCCAGCCCCTCCCGCGGACAAGATCTTGGAAGAATATGGCCCCCATAGGCGGGTTCAACCGGTGGTTGCAACACCTAGTAGCTGGGTCATCTTCTCACCGGGGGTGGCCCAGCCCAGGGTCATGCGGGGACGGTCGTTGAGTTCGTCGGCGATGGCGTTGAGGCCGGTTTGGTCGATGGTGGTGAAGTCGAACTGGCCTTTGGGGAAGTACTGGCGCAGCAGGCCGTTGGTGTTCTCGTTGCTGCCGCGTTGCCAGGGGCTGTGGGGGTCGCAGAAGTAGACCGGGCAGTCGGTGGCGATGGTGAAGTCACGGTGCCGGGCCATTTCTGTGCCCTGGTCCCAGGTCAGCGAGGCCCGTAGGCGCTGCGGTAGCCAGGTCATCGCGGCAGCCAGCTGAGATACGACGTGTTCGGACACCTTGCCCTCGGGCAGTCCGACCAGGATCACGAATCGGGTAGCGCGTTCTACCAGGGTCGCGATCGCGGATCCACCACGTCCACCCCGTCGTACTCCCTCGAGCAGATCGCCCTCCCAATGCCCGGGCACGGCCCGATCGGCGACTTCAGCGGGCCGGGCACTGATGTTCAAACCGAGCCACGGCCGACTCGAGCGCACCGCCGCCGCAGCCACCGGCCGGCGCCGACGCGCCGCTCGCCCGGACCGCAGGGCCACCTGACGAGTCAGCTCGGCACGCAGATTCCCTCGCGCCTGCAGGTAGATCGCCTGATAGATCGTCTCGTGCGACACATGCATCTCCGGCTGCAGCGGATACTCCCACCGCAGCCGAGCGGCGATCTGCTGCGGCGAACGACGTCGACGAAGCATATCCACCACGGTCTGCCGCAACCGCCCGTCAACAGCCAACCGCGGCACACGCCTGGCACGGTTGTGCCGCAAGAACGACGCCCACTGCGCCATCGACGGCTGATACTGCTGCCCGTAACGCTCGAACCGGCCCACCTCACGCGAAACAGTCGAGACCGCCCGTCCCAACCGACGCGCAATCGACCGCAACGACTCACCCGCAGCCCGACCCAACCCAATCTGCTCCCGCTCCAGCGGGCTCAACCTCGACGCCACAACCACCCCAACGAAGATCACCGGAAGGGTGTTGCAACCACCGGTTGAACCCGCCATAGGGGCCATTTCCTACCAAGATCTCCCCCGGCCCGACGCGGCAGACGCACCCGCCCTCGCAAACCCCGTTGATCATGATGTTGGCGGGGACATTTCGGGCACGGAGTGCCGTCAACTTCATGATCGACGGGAGCAGGCGCGGGCGGGCGACGGGAGCAGGCGCGGGCGGGCGACGGGAGCAGGCGCGGGCGGGCGGCGGGCGGCGGGCGGCGGGTCAGTGGCGGGTTCGGTGTTGGCGGCCTCGGGTGGGGTGCCAGCTCTCGATCACGAGGTGGTCGGGTGGGTCGCCGACCCGGGTGAGCACCACCTCGGTCAGCTCGATCCGGAAGCGGTGCGAGCCGTCCTCGGCGGGCGGCTCCTCGTGCGCCCGGCCGGCGATCTTCGCGTCCCCGTCCCAGGCGGACGGGTCGTCCGGCGGGGTGTCCTCGGTCGGGCTGTGCAGCGCCACCCGGGGGTCACGCAGCAGGTCACGCGCCTTGAGCGCGCCGGCCATGCTGCCCAGCCGCAGCTGTCCGTCGTCGCCGAAGTCGAACTCGGTGCCGCTGATCCGCGGGGAGCCGTCCCGCCGCAGTGTCGCCATCGTGCCGTGTTTGCGGACCGCGAAGCGGGCGCGCACCCGCGCCGCGAACTCGGGCTCCGCCGTCACCAGATCGGACCACCATGTCATGTGCCCGAGTGTGTCCGGAAAACCTGACAACCCGCGGCGCCTTTTCAGCCCACCTGGAAACCGAGCACCTGGGCCAGCATCACCGCCTGCTCGGCGTCGATCCGGGCGCCGGAACGCTGCACCGCCGTCGGATCGAGCGCGGACAGGTCGCTGCCGCGCAGGTCGGCCCGGATCAGCTTGGCGGCGTGCAGCTGGGCGCCGGAGAGGTCCACGCCGGTCAGCGTCGCGCCGGTGAGGTCGGCGCCGGTCAGGTCGACCTCCCGCATCCGTACGTCGGTGATCCGCGCCCCGCGCAGGTCGGCCCCGGCGAGCGTGACGAAGGACCAGTCGCCCCGGTCGACGCGCAGCGGGCGCATGTCGCAGCGGTCGAACGTGCTGCCGACCAGCTTGCAGCCGGTGAACTCGGCCTCGAAGAGGTTGCATTTGCTGAACGAGCACCTGGTGAACGCCGAGTCGGTGTGCCGGGAGGCGTTGAACGCCACGTTGCCGAACACGCAGTCGGTGAAGACCGCGCCGCGGCTGACCGCCTCGGTCAGGTCGACGTGGAAGAACTCGCACCGCACGAAGTGCCGGTCGGCCAGCTCCTCGGCGTACCAGTCCTGCTGGCGGTAGGTGACGTCCTCGACCGGCTCGGGCATGCCACCGACCCTAGTGACACTTCCCGGCCGCGGGTACCGGCGGGTAGGTTCGCGGTCGTGAGTGTCACGGTGAGCACCGACCCCGGCCACGTCGGCTTCGATCCCGCCCGGCTGGCGCGGATCGACGATCACTTCGCCCGGTACGTCGACGACGGCCGGCTCGCCGGCTGGCAGATCGTCGTCAGCCGGCGGGGCGAGATCGCCCACTCCTCGACGTACGGGCTGCGGGACCGGGAGGCCGGTACGCCGGTCGAGCCGGACACGCTCTGGCGCATCTACTCGATGACCAAGCCGATCACCTCGGTCGCCGCGATGATGCTCTGGGAGGAGGGCCGGTTCGAGCTGAACGACCCGGTCAGCCGCTGGCTGCCGGAGTTCGCCGACGTGCGCGTCTACGACCGGGGTTCGGTGCTCAAGCCGTACACCGTGCCGGCGGTCGAGCCGATCCGGATCTGGCACCTGCTCACCCACACGGCCGGCCTGACGTACGGCTTCGCCCAGGTCTCGGTGGTCGACGGCCTGTACCGGGCGGCGGGCTTCGACCTGGGCGTGCCGGCGGGCGCGGACCTGGCGGCGGCCTCGGCCGGGCTGGCCCGGCTGCCGCTGCTGTTCCAGCCGGGCACGAGCTGGAACTACGGCGTCTCCACCGACGTGCTGGGCCGCCTGGTCGAGGTGATCTCCGGGCAGTCGCTGGACGCGTTCTTCGCCGAGCGGATCCTGGGTCCGCTGGGCATGACGGACACCCGCTGGTGGGTGGACGCGGCGGACGCGAAGCGCCTGGCCGCGCTCTACGCCCCGCACCCGGCCACCGGGCAGGCGGTACGCGCCGACGGGGTGGGCCGGGCCGCGCTGGCGGAGCCGACCTGGCACTCCGGCGGCGGCGGGCTGGTCTCCACGGCGGCCGACTACCACCGGTTCACCCAGTTCCTGCTGCGCGGCGGCGAGCTGGACGGCGTGCGCCTGCTCGGGCCGCGCACGGTGCGCTTCATGACCCGCAACCATCTGCCGGGCAACCGGGACCTGGCGTCGTTCTCGCCGGAGGGCTTCGCCGAGACGATCCTCGACGGGATCGGCTTCGGGCTGGGCTTCGCGGTGGTGCTGGACCCGGTGCCGTCGCGGGTGCCGAGCAGCGTCGGCGAGTTCTACTGGGGCGGACTGGCCAGCACCGCGTTCTGGGTGGACCCGGTCGAGGAGGTCACCGCGTTGCTGTTCACCCAGCTGATGCCGTCGAGCACGTACCCGCTGCGCAGCCAGTTGCGCCAGCTCGTCTACTCGGCGATCGTCGACTGAGCCGGTTCGGCGGAACGTCCCGCCGTCCCCGGGTGGGCTGCCTAGCCTGTGAGGCATGAGCGACATCGTCGTGTTCGGCGCCGGCGGGACGGCAGGTTCGCGGATCGCGGCCGAGGCGGTCGAGCGGGGGCACCGGGTGACAGCGGCGGTGCGGCGTCCGGAGGCGGTCGGCTATCTACCCCCCGGCGTACGCACGGTGACCGGCGACGCCACCTCGGCGCGGAGCGTACGCGAACTGGCCGAGGATGCGGACGTGCTGGTGGTGGCCATCGGCGGTGGCGAGCGGGAGCTGTGGCGCGACGCCGCGCGGACGCTGGTCGACACGTTGCGTGAGTTGCCGGACCCACCGCGGGTGATCCACGTCGGCGGCGGCTCGACGCTGCTCACGCCGAAGGGCACCCGTTACCTGGACGAGCCGGACTTCCCGGAGGAGTACCGGGACTCGGCGCACGGCCAGGCCGACGCGCTGGAGTTCTACCGCACCAGCGCGGACGGGGTGACCTGGACGTACGTCTCGCCGCCGCCGCTGGAGTTCCACCCGGGTGAGCGGACCGGGCACTACCGCACCGGCACCGACCACCCGGTGACCGACGCGCAGGGCCGTTCGGTGCTCACCTACGAGGATCTGGCGGTGGCGATCGTCGACGAGATCGAGGATCCCCGGTTCGGCAACGCCCGGTTCACCGTCGCGTACTGACCCGGCGCGTACCGGTTCAGTCGGCCAGCCGGGCCGGGAAGCCGCCGGTGGCGATCGGACCCCACGACTCGATCGTGACGCGGATCAGCGACTTGCCCTGCGCGACCATCGCCGACCGGTACTCGTCCCAGTCGGGGTGCTCGCCGGAGATGCTGCGGAAGTATTCGACCAACGGCTCCAGCGCCTCGGGCAGGTCGAGCACCTCGGCCACGCCGTCGACCTGCACCCACGGGCCGTTCCAGTCGTCGGAGAGCACGCACGCGGAGACGCGCGGGTCGCGGCGGATGTTGGCGACCTTGGCGCGCTCGGGATAGGTGGAGATCACCAGACGGCCCTCGGCGTCCACGCCGCAGGCCACCGGGGAGGACTGCGGACGACCGTCGGAGCGGGTGGTCATCAGCACGACGTGGTGGCGGGGGCGGAGGAACTCGATCAGGGCGTCCCGGTCGACCCGGGTGTTCTTCGCGATGCTGCGTGCCATGCCCTCGGTTCTACCAGGCACGCCCGTCGTTCTCAGCGTGGACGCCCTGCGGACCGCTGCGCCGGGACCTGCTCCGGCACGCGCGGGCGCGCCGAGGGCCGCCAGGCGCGGCCGTTGGCGTAGATGACCCGGAAACCGAGGTACGCGGCGAGCGGTGCCCAGTGCGCCGAGCGCATCCGCACCTCGGCGGCGTTGTGCCGCTGACCGTTGGCGAGCACGTCGAGCAGCACCGTCTCGAAGGCGGCCGACTCGACCCAGTCCACCTCGCGGGTGAAGCCGCAGATCAGGGCCGCGCCGGTGACGTCGAGGAACTCGCGTAGCGTGGCGTCGGAGGCACGCAGCACCGAGCAGCTGCCGAAGTAGAGGCGGCGGCCCTCGCAGCGGCCGGCCATCCGCTCGGCCACGTCCGACAGCTCGACCGAGTCCCAGTCGGTGAGGCAGAGCCGGCTCGGCTCGCCGTGCATGGCGAAGAAGCCCACCCGGTGGTCCGCGTACTGCTTGAGCAGCCACCTGTCGACGAAGTAGAACAGCTCGTCACGGGTGGCCGCGTCCTTGTGGATGTAGCGGATGCGGCCGAGTCGTTCGAGCAGGTCGAGCGTGGGCAGGACGGATCCTCGTTCGTTGAGGTCGCGGTGCCACTGCCCCTCGACGCAGAACACGCCGCCACGCGCCAACGCCCACCTCCCCGCCCGTCGAGGTCGCCGCCCGGGTCCGGGAGCAGACGTTACCGCTCACCTCCGACGGGCGACACCCGGCGGCGCGTACGCAAACAGGCAGTATTCACAGCTGATACCCAGCAAACGACCGATGTAAGAACAATTTCGGCTAATCACCACGAAGAATCCTCGCACCTGTCACGGTGAGAGAGACGGGACGTACCGGTCGATGTGCCCGTCGGATCCCAGTTCCGCTCTGACATCGGGAGGACTCTGTGCGCGTCAACACCCTGAAGCGGGCGGCGGTCGCGTTCGCGCTGGCCCTGCCCGGCGCCGCCGTGGCGACAGTCGTGGCCGCGCCACCGGCGCACGCCGACGGCTGCTACACCTGGAAGCGGACGCTGTCCCAGGGAAGCTCCGGCGCCGAGGTCCGGCAGCTCCAGATCCGGGTGGCCGGCTGGGCCGCGTACGGCGGCATCGTCCGGGTCGACGGTGTGTACGGCCCGGAGACGGCCGCCGCGGTCAAGCGCTTCCAGGCCGCGTACGGGCTGCGCGCCGACGGCGTGGCCGGACCGCAGACGTTCGCCAAGATCTACGACCTGCAGAAGGACAGCGACTGCACGCCGAAGCACTTCAGCTACGCCGAGCTGGACAACGGCTGCGGCAAGGGCGGGTGGGCCGGCGGCCCGCTCTCCTCGTCGGCCACCCGGGAGAACGCGCTGCGCACCATGTGGAAGCTGGAGGCGCTGCGGCGCAGCCTCGGCGACAAGCCGCTCTACGTGACCAGCGGGTTCCGCAGCATCGCCTGCAACCGGCAGGTCGGCGGCGCCGCGGACAGCCAGCACCTCTACGGCACCGCGGCCGACCTGATCGCCAAGCACCGCAGCCTCTGCGACATCGCCCGATCCGCCCGTGACCAGGGCTTCAGCGGCATCTACGGGCCCGGCTACCCGGACCACGACGACCACACGCACGTGGACTCGCGGCGGGAGAACAACCGGGACAAGGTGGCGAACACCAGGGACTGGTCCGCCCCGGACTGCGGAGTCAAGTGAGGCGGTGACGGCGGCCCGGCACGGGGGTGGGGGCTCCCCGGCCGGGCCGCCGTCGGCATGCTCCGGCACGACCGACGCCGCTCCGCGACGGGGCGTCTACGCGACCGGAACCGGGCGCCGGGCGTCAGCTCACCCCGGGCCGGTGGCCCGGAGGCAGGCGGTCCGCCCGGAACCGGGCGGCGGGGGTCAGCTCGCCCGGGGCCAGCGGGGCCGGGCGGTGGGAGCCGACCGGGCGGCGACGGGCCGCAGACCGGGCCGCACCGGTGGCGCGGCGACCCGCGGGACCGGACCGCGCGCCGCCTGAGCCGCGGCGGCGGGACGGGCGACCTGCCCAGGCACGGGCCGGCCGGCCTGACCGGGTACGCCCGGCCGCGTCACCTGTCCGGCCGGGCGGGCCACCTGCCCCGAGGCCGGGCGGGCCACCTGCCCCGGGCCCGGACGGGCGCCGGACGGCCCGGTCAGCACGAACGGGAAGGGCACGTGCACGAACGGGTTGCCGTGCCGGATCAGCGCGTCGATCTGACGGTCGTTGAGACCGTGTGTCTCCAGCACGCGCCGGCCCCAGCGATGCAACCGGCAGGGGAACGACGACCCGTCGTTGCGGCACTTCGGCCCCGCGGGCCACTCCTCGGCGGCATGCACCACCACCGCCCGGACCGCGAGGCGGACGTCCTCGGGGGTCAACGGTGCCGGTACCGGCACCTCGCCCAGGATCTGGTCGATGGGATCCGTCGACTGCTCACCAACTCGCACGGCAGGCCTCCCGCAGCTCGGCAGCGGTACGGCGGAACGGCCGCACCACATCCTCGACCACTGGTACGGCCGGGAAACGGCAGCAGTTCAATCCCGCCACGCGGCGCGTCAGACCAGGCCGGCGTCCTGGACCAGCAGGGCCACCTGCACGCGGTTGTTCAGGTCGAGCTTCGTCAGCAGCCGCGACACGTACGCCTTCACCGTCGCCACGCTCATGAACAGCTCGGCGGAGATCTCCGCGTTGGTGCGGCCCCGGCCGAGCAGCACCGCGACCTCCCGCTCCCGCTCGGAGAGCCCGTCGAGCAGTTGTACCGCCCGCTCCCGTTTCGGGTCCGGGCTCGCCACCGGCGCGGTACCGGTGACGTGCGCGATGAGCTTGCGGGTCACCGCCGGGGACAGCGTCGCCTCCCCCGCCGCGACCCGGCGTACCGCCGCCACGATCTCGGCCGGCGGGGTGTCCTTGAGCAGGAAGCCGCTCGCCCCGGCGCGCAGCGCACGCAGCACCTGCTCGTCGGCGTCGAACGTGGTGAGCACCAGCACCTCGGGCGGTTCCGCTGTGGCACGCAGCGCCTCGGTGGCGGCCAGCCCGTCGACCCGGGGCATCCGGATGTCCATCAGCACCACGTCCGGGGCGTACGCGGCGACCGCCGCCGGCACCTCGGCGCCGTCGGTGGCCTCACCGACCACCGCCAGGTCGGGTACGCCGCCGAGGATCATCGACAGCGCGCCTCGGACCAGCGGGTCGTCGTCGACGATCAGCACCCGCACCGGCGCGCTCACCGGGTCGCCGCCCAGGGCAGCCAGGCGGTCAGCCGGAACCCGCCGTCGGCGTCCCGCCCGTGCTCGAGCCGGCCACCGGCGAGCGTGACCCGCTCGGCGATCCCGACCAGCCCGGTGCCGGCACCGGGAATGGCGGTGGGCGACGCGCCCACCGGCCACGGGTTGTGGAGCTCCACCGCGAGCCCGTCCCCCGGGCCGCCAGCGAGCCGGACCGTCACCACCGCGCCCGGTGCGTGCTTGCGGGCGTTGGTCAGCCCTTCCTGCACGATCCGGTACGCGCTGCGCCCGATCGCGGCGGGCACCGCCTCCGGCTCGATCACCTCGTCGACCACGGCGACCCGTACCCCGGCGTCGCGGCTCTCGGCGACCAGCGCGGGCACGTCGGCCAGCGTGGGCTGCGGCCGTTCCGGCGTGGCCTCGGAGCCGACCTCGGCCCGCAGCACGCCGATCACCTCGCGCAGGTCCTGGAGCGCGGCGTGCGCGCTGGCCCGGATCACCCCGGCCGCCCGCGCCACCTCCTCCGGCGGCGCGTCCGGCCGGAACTCCAGCGCGCCCGCGTGCAGGCTGAGCAGGGAGATCCGGTGGGCGAGCACGTCGTGCATCTCGCGGGCGATCCGGCCGCGTTCGAGCTGCCGGGCCTGGTCGAGCCGGAGTTGCTGCTCGGCCTCGGCCCGCTCGGCCCGGTCCCGCAGGGACAGCACCAGCTGGCGGCGGGCGCGGACGAACAGCGCCCACGCCACCACCACGCAGATGAACAACGCGGTCCAGATCACCGAGCCCCAGAACGGCATCGTCGGGTCGGGCCGGACCGCGAGGTAGACCGGCAGGCTCAGCAGATTCCAGCCGACCAGGGCCAGGCCCACCGGTAGCGGCCGGTGCACGAGCACGGTGAACGTGATGATCAGCAGCGCCGCGCCGGAGGTGACCGAGAAGAGCGCCAGCGGCGCGGTGGCCACCGCCAGCCCGACCGGCCAGCGCCGGCGCAGCCAGAGCGCACCGCTGACGAGCAGGCCGACGAGCACGTCGACCTCCTCCAACCAGGCCGGACCGGCGTTGAGCCCGAACTCCGGGGTGGCGCTGGTGACGTCGCCGTGTGCGAGCAACACCCAGAGGATCGCGATCACGAACACCACGCTGTCCACGAACCAGTCCCGCGGCGTCCGCCGGGCGGCTCGGGCGGGCACCAGGGAGCCCGGCAGGAGCCAGGGATGATCGGGTACGGCGGCGCTGGTCACCAGTCCATGCTAGGAAGCCTTCCGGCCCGGCTACCAGCTACCAAAGTCGACGCCTGCGGTGAACCGAGGTCGACGGCGGCGCCGACCGCCGGCCGCAGCGCGTGACCGGGTGGCCCCGGCAGGCTCGACGGCATGATCGAAGTCGACCAGCTCACCAAGCGGTACGGCCCGCACACCGCCGTCGAGGACGTCACGTTCCGGTGCGAACCGGGTTCGGTGACCGGTTTCCTCGGGCCGAACGGCGCCGGGAAGTCCACCACGATGCGGATGATCTGCGGGATGACGCCGCCCACCTCGGGCGGCGCCACAGTCGGTGGCCGCCCCTACCGGCAGCTGCCCAACCCGGGGCGGGAGATCGGCGTGCTGCTCGACGCCTCGGCGCAGCACGCCGGGCGGACCGGCCGGGAGACGCTCACGCTCGCCGCCCGGACCATGGGCGTGGACCGAGGTCGGGTGGCGGCGGCACTCGACCAGGTCGGCCTGAACGACACCGCGGCCCGGCGCCGCGTCGGCGCGTACTCCCTGGGCATGCGGCAGCGGCTCGGCCTGGCGCTGGCGCTGCTGGGCGACCCCCGGGTCCTGATCCTGGACGAGCCGGCAAACGGCCTCGACCCGGAGGGGATCTTCTGGATGCGCGGCCTGCTGCGCGACTTCGCCGACCGGGGCGGCACGGTGCTGCTCTCCTCGCACCTGCTGCGCGAGGTGGAGGCGGTGGCCGACCGGCTGGTGGTGATCGGCGGCGGCCGGGTGGTCGCCCAGGGCGGCAAGGACGAGCTGCTCGCCGGCGCCGGCACCCTCGTGCGGGCCCGCGACGCGCACGCCCTGCGCCTGACGCTGGACCGGGCCGCGCTGCCCGCCACCGCCGGCACCGACGGCGGCTTCGTGGTCCGGGCCGAGCCGGGCGAGGTCGGCCAGGCCGCGGCGGACGCCGGACTGGTCCTCACCGAGCTGCGCCCGGCCGGCAGCGGCGGCCTGGAACAACTCTTCCTCACCCTCACCGCCGGCGCGTCGACCAAGGAGGCCGTCCGATGACCACCGCCACCCGTACCCCCGCGCCGCCGCGTCCCGAGGCCGCCGTCGCCGGACCGACGCTGGCCCGGCTGACCGCCGTCGAACTGCGCAAGCTCGCCGACACCCGGGCCGGACGCTGGCTGCTGATCACGATCGGGCTGATCGCCGCCGTGATCGTGGTGGTGCAGCTGTTCGTCGTGGACGCGGCCGACCAGACGTTCACCGCCTTCTTCACCCCGTCGCTGCTGCCGGTCGGGCTGCTGCTGCCGGTGCTCGGCATCCTCTCCATCACCGGGGAGTGGTCGCAGCGCAGCGCGCTCACCACGTTCGCGCTGGTGCCGCGCCGGGAACGGGTGATCGTCGCCAAACTCGTCGCGGTGGTGCTCGCCGCGCTCGCCTCGGTGCTGGTCAGCCTGGCCGTCGCCGTCGTCGGCACGCTCGCCGCCCGCGCCACCGGCGGGGCGGGCGCCTGGACGTTCGACTGGCAACTGCTGCCGCACGCGGCCGTGTTCCAGGTGGTGAACGTGCTGATGGGCGCCGCCTTCGGCCTGCTGCTGCTGAACACGCCGCTGGCGATCGTCGCCTACCTGCTGCTGCCCACCGTGTGGAGCCTGCTCGCCGCGATGATCTCGGCGCTGCGTGAGCCGGCCCGCTGGCTGGACACCTCGTACACGATGGAGCCGCTGCTCGGCGCCGAGATGACCGGCGGGCAGTGGGGCCGGCTCGGCGTCTCGCTCGCCGTCTGGGTGCTCCTGCCGCTGGTCGCCGGTCTGGTCCGCACCATGCGCCGGGAGGTGTCCTGACCGTGGCCGTCCGGCAACCCGGCGAGGACGTCGTGGTCGACGGCGGACGCGGCGAGCTGGTGTTGATGTGGGCGGGATTCCCGCTGCTGGGGGCAGGTCTGGGCGCCGGGCTGACCGCGCTGTCCGGCTGGATCGCCGGGCTGGCCTGGTTCCCGTTCCAGGGCCTGTTCGAGCTGCTCACCCGGTGGCCGGACGAGCGGTCGTACCCGATCGGGGCCGCTGTGGGCCTGCTCGGCGGCCTGTTCCTGGCGGTGGTGGCGGTCCGCGAGCGGCTGACCGTCACGGTCGGGCACCGGACGGTACGGCTGCACCGCGACGGGCACGGCCGGGAGCTGGCCCGCGCCGACGTGGCGGGGGTGTTCGTCGACGGAAAGGCACTGGTGCTGCTGGACACCGCCGGTGGCGAGCTGGCCCGGGAGAAGTCCGACCTGGACACCGAGCGGCTGCGGGAGGCGTTCACCAGGCAGGGCTGGCCGTGGACCGGCCAGGACCCGCACCGGGACGCGTACCGGCGGTGGGTGGAAGGGCTGCCCGGCCTGCCGCCCGGCGCGGACGCCCTGCTACGCGCCCGGCAGCGGGCGCTCGACGGCGGCCACGACGCCGAGACCCGGGAGCTGCACGGGGAGCTGGCCCGGCTCGGCGTCGTGGTCCGCGACGAGGGCAAACGGCAGTACTGGCGGCTGGTGGCCGGCCCACCGCCGGGCTGACCGCCGCGGTCGCGCTGCGATCTTCGCGCCGAGCATCTACGTTCGTCCATACGGGTGCGGCTCGCCGGACGGCGGCGGCCCGGCCGGAGTACGTCGGTGCGACGGGAGGAACCGGCATGGCCGTGGGACAGGGCATCTTCCGGCGCAAGCCGGTCGAGCAGATCGCCGACGAGACCGACGCGGGCCTCTCCCGCGAACTGGGGTTGTGGCAGCTCACCGCGATCGGGGTCGGCGGCATCATCGGCGCGGGCATCTTCGCGCTGGCCGGGGCGGTGGCGAACGAGACCGCCGGCCCGGCCGTGCTGGTGTCGTTCCTGATCGCCGGTCTGGCCAGCGCCGCCGCCGCGCTTTCGTACGCGGAGTTCGCCGGCATGATCCCCAAGGCCGGGTCGGCCTACACCTACGGGTACGCGGTGCTGGGCGAGGCGGTCGGCTGGTTCATCGGCTGGGACCTGCTGCTGGAGTACACGGCGATCGTCGCCGTCGTGGCCATCGGCATCTCCGGCTACTTCGGCTTCCTCGTCAACGAGCTGGGCGCGGACCTGCCGGCCTGGATGCTCGGCGCGCCCGGCACCGGCGACGGGCACCGGGTGGACCTGTTCGCGGTGGTGCTCTGCCTGCTCATCGCGTTCCTGCTGACCCGGGGCATCAAGGCCGCCGCGCGGTTCGAGACGTTCGTGGTGGGCCTCAAGGTCGCCGTCGTGCTGCTGGTGATCGTGGTCGGCTTCTTCCACGTGAAGACCGCCAACTACTCGCCGTTCTTCCCGTTCGGCGTCGGCGGCGCGATCACCGGCGCGGCCACCGTCTTCTTCGCCGTCTTCGGGTACGACGCGATGAGCACCGCCGCGGAGGAGTCACGGGACGCCCGCCGGCACATGCCCAAGGCGATCATCTGGTCGCTGGTCATCTCGATGGTGCTGTACGTGCTGGCCACGCTGGTGCTCACCGGCATGCAGAACTACCGGGACATCGACCCGGAGAGCGGCTTCTCCTCCGCGTTCGCCTCGGTCGGGCTCTCCGGACTGGCCAGTGTGATCGCGGTCGGGGCGATCATCGGCATCCTCACCGTGATGTTCACGTTCATGCTCGGCGTGACCCGGGTGTGGTTCTCGATGAGCCGGGACGGGCTGCTGCCCGGCTGGTTCGCCAAGGTCCACCCGGTACGCCGGGTACCGACCCGGGTCACCTGGATCGTCGGTGTCGGCTCGGCGCTGATCGCCGGTTTCCTGCCGATCCGGCAGGCCGCCGAGCTGACGAACATCGGCATCCTGCTGGCGTTCGTGGTGGTGTGCGTGGCGGTGATCGTGCTGCGCTACCGCCGCCCGGACGCGCCGCGGACGTTCCGGCTCCCCGGCATGCCCGTGGTGCCGGCGATCGGCGTGGTGTTCTCGATCTGGCTGATCACGTTCCTCGACCCGGTGACGTGGCTGCGGTTCGGCGCCTGGTTCCTGCTCGGCGCGGTCGTCTACGCGCTGTACGGCTACCGCCGTTCGGCGCTGGCCCGGCGCGACGAGGACACCGCCGACCGGGCCCGCTGACCGCCGCGTCACCTCAGCCGTCGAGCAGTCGCAGGCCGATCGGGTCCACGTCGCGCGTGGTGTTGCCGAGCACCACCACGCCCCGGCCGGCGGCCCGGTCGAAGCCCAGGATCGCCCGGAAGCCAGCGGTTCCCCCGTTGTGCCAGACGATCTCCCGGTCGCCGTGCCGGCTGGTGAACCAGCCGTACCCGATCCGGCCGTCGTCCCCGGCGTCGAAGCGGGGCATGGCGGCGTCGGCGCCGGGGGCGGTGCCGGCGAGCATCGCGGCGGTGAGCCGGGCCAGGTCCTCGGCCGTGGACCAGATTCCGACGCCGGCCGGGGCGTAGCCCGCGCCCAGCCACGGGTCGGCGGCGCGGCCGGCGGCGGTGGCGCCCTCGGCCCGCCCGGCCGGCAGGTGCCCGGCCTCGGTGGCGGCCAGCGTGGCGGTCATGCCGAGTGGACGCAGCACGTCCCGGCGCAGCAGTTCCGGGTAGCCGACGCCGGCCCGGGCCGCCAGCGCCTGGCCGAGCAGCGCCGCGCCGAAGTTCGAGTAGGAGACGGTGCCGCGGTCTCCGCCCGGCTCGGTGTTCGCGGCGACGGCGACGATCCGGTCCACGTCGTAGCCGGCGTACGCGTTTCCGGCCGTGGACGCCGCCCACCACATGCGGATCGTCGCACCCGTGGAGTCGAGTGCCAGCCGGGGCAGCCCGGCCCGGTGACTGGCGAGTTCGGCGAGCGTGACGCCGCCGGCCGGACCGGTCACGCCGGGCAGGACGGCGGCCAGCCGGTCGTCGGGGTCGACCGCACCGGCCGCCACCTGCCGGGCCAGGAGCATCCCGGTGAGCGGCTTGGCGATCGAGCCGATCTCGAAGGGCGTGCCCGGTTCGACGGCCGGCCCGCCGCGCGCCCGTTCGCCGAGGCCCGCGACGCGGACCCGGTCGCCCTCGATCACGGCGACCGCGAGGCCGCGCAGCCCTTCGGTGTCGTCGACGGCGGCCCGGACCGTCGCGGCCAGGTCCGCGTCGCCTGTCTGCTGCGGGCCCAGGCGCGGTGGCCGGGGCTTCCGGACGGCGGCCACGGCCGTGGCGGCGAGGCCGGCGGCGACGGCGAGAACGATCGGGGTACGCATGGTGCTGCCTTCCGTCGGGGTGGATGTCCGGATCAGCGGCGGGCTGCGGTGAGGATGGCCAGCAGCGGCACCACCCGCTCGGGCGGGATGTCGTAGCGCCCTCGGGCACCGCTGCGCAGCCAGCCGGCGGCGGCGAGTTGCCGCAGGTGATGATGGAGCTGACCGGTGGTGCCGAGCCCGTCGAGGTCGGCCAGTTCGGCGGTGCCGTGCCGCCCGCCGAGGATCTCCCGCAGCAGCCGCAGCCGCACCGGATGCGCCAGCGCCGTAAGCGTGCCGGCCAGTGCCGCCCAGTCGTCGTCGAGCAGGTCGTCGACTGTGGAGCCGTACTGCCAGTCGTAGTGCCGGTCCCCGGTGCGGACAGTGCCGGTGTAGAGCACCGCCCCGGTGCCGTCGGCGGGTATCCGCTGTTTCAGGCCGCCGAGCGCCCAGAGGGCGTCGGCCGGCGCGACCTCGCCGGTCGCCGCGCCGGCTCCGGCGTCCCGCTCGCCGACGAGCCGGGCCACCTGGGCCTCCAGGGCCGCGAGCCGTTCCTCCACGCTTGCCACGGCAGCGATAGTACGGAAGTACGTACTTACGTGCAAACAAACAAACGTGCGGAGCTGCCGGTGCCGCTACTTCTGCTGGCGCGTTTCCGGTATCAGAACGAACTGTTCGGGCATGTTCTCCGTACACACGTGTGGTTCGTGACGTCTACCTCGGAGGCATGGTGTCCGCACTTCGAACTGATCCATTCGCGGGGGCGATTCTCCAGGTCGGCGTACTCGCGGCCCTGGCCGGCACGGTCGGCCTGAGCGCGTACGGCTGGCTTGCCGGTCTGCTCTTCGGGGTGGTGACGGTCGCGGCGCTCGGATGCGGGCTGCGCCGCTCGGGCGCGGACCGGCTCGGGCCTGCGGACTGGGTGACGCTGACCCGGGCGACGCTCGCCGGTGGCGTTGCCGCGCTGACCGTCGACTCGTTCCGCGAGCCGATCGTGGTGCCGGTGCTCGTCGTGCTGAGCGCGGTGGCGCTGTCGCTGGACTGGGTCGACGGGCAGGTGGCCCGGCGTACCGGCACGGTGAGCGCGCTGGGGGCCCGGTTCGACATGGAGGTCGACTCCTTCCTCGTCCTGGTCCTCTGCGGATACGTCGCCGACCAGGTGGGCGCCTGGGTGCTGGTGATCGGCGCGATGCGGTACGTCTTCGTCGCCGCCGGCTGGGTGCTGCCCTGGATGCGCGGTTCGCTGCCGCCGCGCTACTGGCGCAAGGTGGTGGCCGCCACGCAGGGCATCGCGCTGGCGGTGGTGGCGGCGGGCGTCCTGCCCCGGCTGCTCGCAGTCGCGGTGCTTCTCGGCGCGCTCGCGATGCTCGTCGAGTCGTTCGGCCGTGACGTCGCCTGGTTGTGGCGGCACCGCGTACGGCCGGCGCCGCGCGCGCTCCCGGCCGCGCCGGTCTCCCCCGCACCGGCGGGTCACCGGCCCGAGTGGACGCCGGGCGTGCGGATCGCCCGGCAGCCCGCCGAGGTCGGCGGTCGGCACCGGTGACCGACCTGTCCCGCGCGGCGGACGACGACGCCGGCACCACGACCGAGGGCGACCGGGTCCCGGACCGCACCACTCCGGACACCGACACACGCGAGGACGGCGGCGCCCCGGACGCCGATACAGCCGACGCCCGGCAGACCGGCCGCCGGCGTACCCGGCGGGTGCTCGCCGCGATGGTCACCGCGCTGGCCGCCGTGCTCGTGCTGGTGGCACTCGTCGCGCCGAGCGAGGTCAACGAATTCACCCCCCGCGCGTTCCTGCGCATCCCGGTGGAAGGGCTGATCGGCGTGGCCCTGCTGCTGGTCCTGCCGCCGCGTCCGCGCCGGGTGGTGGCCACGATCCTCGGCGCGCTGCTCGGTCTGGTCCTCGTCCTCAAGGTCACCGACCTCGGGTTCTCGCTGGTGCTGGACCGCCCCTTCGACCTGATCGCCGACTGGACGTTCCTCGGCGCGGGCGCGGAGTTCCTGTCCGAGTCGTACGGCCGGACCGCCGAGGTGGGCGCGGTGGCGCTGGCCGTGGTCGCCGTCCTCGCCGTACCGCTGCTGGTGACGCTGTCGGTGCGGCGGCTGACCCGGGTGGTGGCCGGCCACCGGCGGGTCACCGCGCGCGCGACCACCGCGTTCGCCGCCGCCTGGGTGGTCTGCGCCGTGCTCGGCGCACAGATCGTGCCGGGCGTCCCGGTCGCCGCCGACACGGTGGCGTCCGGTCTCTACGACCGGGCCCGGCAGGTACGGGCGGGCCTCAACGACCAGGAGACGCTGAACACGCAGCTCGCCGGCGACCCGTTCCAGAACGTGCCGGGCGACGAGTTGCTGACCGCGCTGCGCGGCAAGGACGTGCTGTTCACGTTCGTGGAGAGCTACGGCCGGGTCGCGCTGGAGGACCCGGACCTCGCGCCGGAGGTGGACGCCGTCCTGGACGAGGGGACCCGGCAGTTGCGCGCGGCCGGATACGGCAGCCGCAGCGCGTTCCTCACCTCGTCCACCACCGGCGGCGGAAGCTGGCTCGCGCACGCCACCCTGATGAGCGGCATCCGGGCGGACAACCAGTTGCGCTACACCAACCTGGTCCGCAGCGACCACCTGACCCTCAACGGCGCGTTCAAGCGCGCCGGCTGGCGGACCACGCTGGTCATGCCGGCACTCACCCGGGCCTGGCCGGAGGCCGACTTCTTCTCCCCCGACCAGGTGTACGGGGTGAAGGAACTCGGCTACCGGGGGCCGCTGTTCAGCTTCTCCTCACCGCCGGACCAGTACACGCTGTCGACGTTCCAGCGCCGCGAGCGCGGACCCGGACATGCGCCGGTGATGGCCGAGATCCCGTTGCTGTCCAGCCACATTCCGTGGACGCCGGTGCCGCCGCTGGTCGACTGGGACGACGTCGGGGACGGCTCGGTCTACAAGGGGACCGCGCGTGCCGACCGCTCGGCGGAGGGCACCCGGGAGGCGTACCGGCAGTCGGTGGTCTACACGCTGCGCACGCTGATCTCCTACGTGCAGCGCTACGGTGACGAGAACCTGGTGCTCGTGTTCCTCGGCGACCACCAGCCGGCCCGGGCGGTCACCGGCGAGGGAGCCGGCAAGGACGTGCCGATCACCGTCGTCGCCAAGGACCCGGCAGTGCTCGACCGCATCGCCGGGTGGGGCTGGCAGGACGGCCTCAACCCCGACCCGCAGGCCCCGGTCTGGCCGATGGAGTCGTTCCGCGACCGGTTCCTGCACGCGTTCGGACCGAAGTCCACCACTCACAGTTAGGGATGTCGTGACGATGCTCGCGCGGGCCTGGGGGATCACCCGTTCCCTGGCCGTCTACCACGGACAGCCGGCCAAGCACCGGCGTGCCCGGCAGCTCTACGGGCAGTTCCTCTCCCCCGGCGACCTCGGCTTCGACATCGGCGCGCACGTCGGCGGCCGGGTCCGCACCTGGCGACGGCTGGGCGCGCGCGTCGTGGCGGTGGAGCCGCAGCCGGACTGCCTGCGGGTGCTGCGCCTGGGCTTCGGGCGGGACGCCGACGTGACGATCGAGCCGACGGCTGTCGGCGCCCGGTCCGGGAGCGCGCGGCTGGAGCTGTCCAGCGCGACTCCGACGGTGTCCACCATGTCGTCGTCGTGGATCGAGTCGGTCACCGCCGATCCGAGCTTCGCCGGGGTCCGCTGGGACCGGTCGGTCGAGGTGCCGGTGGTGACGCTGGACGACCTGATCGAGCGGCACGGCGTACCGGCGTTCTGCAAGGTCGACGTCGAGGGCTTCGAGGTCGACGTGCTGGCCGGGCTGAGCCGTCCGGTGCGCGGGCTGTCGTTCGAGTACCTGCCGCCCGCGCACGACTCCGCGCTGGCCGCGTTGGAGCTGGTGGAACGGCTGGGCGCGTCGGCGGGTGGCTACCGCTACAACTACTCGCCCGTGGAGACCATGCGGTTCGCCAGTGATCGGTGGCTGGACGCGGCCGAGCTGGTGCGCCTGCTGGAGACGTACCGCCCGGCCGGTCGTTCCGGCGACGTCTACGCCCGGCTGGCGGCCTCCTGAGCGGCGCCGTCAGAATCGGTACGCGGTGTGGTACTCGGGCACCAGCACGCGGCTGCGCGGCGAGACCCGGCGCACCTCGGCGACGAGGGCGTCGAGGCGTTCCCGGTCGCTGTCGGCGACAGTCGGCGGGTTGGTGAGCGGCGTCTCGAAGTTGTCCTAGTGCACCGGCACCACGACCTTCGGGCGGTCCAGCGCGGCCATCAGCCGGGGCACGTAGTCGGCGGTCGCCGTGGTGGCGGCGGAGGCGACCATCGCCACGTCCGGGGCGAGTCCGCTCAGCTTGCGCTCGTCGAAGTCGCTGGCGCCCATGAAGAACACGGACGGGCCGCCGTCGATCCTGATCTGGTACGCCAGCGTGTCGCCCTCGGGCAGGTCGGCGATCGTCTCCGGACGCGGCGGCCGGGTGACCCGTACCCCGGGGAAGGCCATCGACCAGGTGGGATTCCGGCTGTGCAGCGAGCCGACCACCTCCACCGTGTACCCGTCGAAGTCGAGCACCTCGCCGCCCTTGACCGGGGCCAGTTGCCCGGCCGGCAGTCCGTACGCCAGGCCGAGGTGATACGCGGTGAGCGTGCCGAAGACCCGGGCACCGGTCCGGGCGGCGATGTGCGGCACGTCGTTGAAGTGGTCCCAGTGGGTGTGGGTGACGAAGACGTTCTCCGCCCGGTCGGCGAGCCGGTCGACCACGTCGGCGGCCACTGTCAGCCGGGTGTCGGGGTTGAACGGCTTCCGGAACAGCCCGGTGTCGTACCGGCTCAGGTACGGGTCGACGAGCACCGTCCGGTCCCCCATGTCGATCCGCCAGCCGGAGGTACCCCACCAGCGGAAGCTCACCGCGCCGCCGCGTCGCGTACCGCCGGCGGCACGGCTCGGCGCGGCGACGGGGCTCGGCCCGGCGGCGCGGGCCGGGGCGCCGACGACGAGTCCGGCGGTGGTGACGGCGGCGGCGCCGACCGCGGTGTCGCGTAGCAGTCGACGGCGGGCGTAGCCGGACGGCTGGTTCTCGGGCATGTGTCGTCCTCCCCGTTCGGGATCGGTGATCGGTAGGCCCAGACCACCACCCCGCCGGCGCCGATGTCCAAGATCGACGAGCGCAACGACCGATATCCGGACCGACATCACCGCAGGCCAGGCCGGTGGCCCGGCCCGGATCAACGCAACGAATCGACGGCGGTCCGGGCCGCCTCCCCCATCGCCAGGTCCACGTCGATCCGGCGGGCGGCCAGCCGTTCGGTGCGTACCGCCACCGCTATCGCGTACCTGCGGCCGTCGGGGTACTCCGCGACGCCGGCTTCGAGGTGCAGTCCCGGCAGGGTGCCGGTCTTCCCGGCGACCCGGACCCCGGGTGGGAAACCGGCGGCCAGCCGGGTCCAGAAGAGCTGCCGTGCCATCAGCTCCCGGACCATGGCGCACGCGGGCGCCGGGCCGGCCTCGTCCCGCCACACCAGGCGGAGCAGCCGGGTCAGCTCCCGGGCGGTGCTGGAGCTGGTGTGCTCGGGGTCGAAGACCCGCATCGCGCGGACCTGTTCGGGCGACAGGGTGGGGAAGATCCGCGCGAAGTCCGCCTCGGTGCGTGCGCCCACGTCGGAGAGCATCGTCTCGACGAGTTGCCGGGGGCCGCCGACGATCCGGGTGCGCGGCAGGTCCAGCTCCGCGGCCAGCATCGGCAGCACGTCCGCCCCGATCCGGCGCAGCAGCAGGTCGGCCGCCGTGTTGTCACTCACCGACATGGCCAGGTACGCGAGGTCGCGCAGGGAGACCTCCACGTCGTCGGCGCAGCCGGCCACACCCCAGCCGCCGAGCCGGTCGGCGGCACCGACGAGCACCCGTTCGGTCGGGTCGAGCTGGCCGGCGGCCGCCTGCCGGGCGAACTCCAGCACCACCATGATCTTGAAGATGGAGGCGATGACGATCTGCTCGTCGGCGCGCAGCGCCACCTCACCGCCGGTCGGGTCGTCCACGTCCACGACGTGCAGGCAACCCCGCACCCCGGCCCGCCCGAAGATCTCCCCGACCCGTTCCGCCACATCCACGCCGACACGGTAACCAGCGGCGACGCTAGGGTGCGCGGATGGACCTGCTGCGGCACCTGCGGCATTTCGTGGTGGTCGCCCGGGAACTGCACTTCGGCCGGGCCGCCGAGACGCTGGGCATGGCACAGCCGCCGCTGAGCCAGTCGATCCAGCGGTTGGAGCGGGAGCTGGGCGTCACCCTGTTCGACAGGTCACAGCGCCAGGTCGGCCTCACCACCGCCGGCCAGTTGCTGCTCGGCGAGGCCGACGAGCTGCTGGCCGGTGAACGCCGGCTGCGTCACCTCGCCGACCGGGTCCGCCGGGGCGCGCTCGGGGTGCTGCGTGCCGGCGTACCCCCGGAGACCCCGGCCGTGACGTTGCGCGCGCTGCTCGACGCGCTCGCGGCCCGCGCGCCCGGGCTCGCCCTCGACCTGCACGAACTGACGAGCGCCGAGCAGCACCGGATGCTCGCGGACGGGCGGCTGGACGTCGGCCTGCTGCACCATCCGGTCGACGGGGCCGGGCTGCGCTTCGGTGAGCCGGTGGACGTACCTGTGGGTGTGCTGCTGCCCCGGGCCTCGCCACTGGCCCGACCGCGGGAGATCGCGCTCGCCGATCTGGCCGGCATGGACCTGGTCACCGCGCCACCGGCCACCGCTCCGGGCTGGCACGAGCATCTGCTGACCGTGTGCCGGCAGCACGGTTTCGCCCCGGCCCGGGTCCGCCCCGCGCGCAACCCGGAGTTCCTGTTCGGTCTGCTCCTCGCCGGCGGCGCGGTCGCCGTCGAGCCCGCCGCGCTGGCCCGCCGGGAACCACGTGTCGCGTGGCGGCCGATCACCGGTACGCCGCTGGTCCGGCGGATCTCCGCGGCCTGGCCGATCCGTGCGGCGCACCCCGCCGCGCCGATGTTCGGCCACCTCGCCACCGAGACGCTCGCCGCGCCCGACGAACCGGGCGGGCCGGCGCTCCTCGCCCCGGCGGCCCGGCCGTGGCCGGTGCTGTTCGAGGCCGGCCGGGACGAGAAGTTGGCCCGCTGACCTCCCGCAGTTCACCCCGATCCGACTAACATAGCTGATCATGAATATCAAGTGCGTCACCCGCTCGCGACCCGGGCGGCTGATCGCGGCGGTCGTGCTCACCGTCGCGGTCGCGTTCCCGCTCGGCGTCACCGGCGCCGCGTCGGCCGCGACCACACTGACGGTGGCGCAGGCCCTCGCCGCCCAGGACGGCCGGACGGCCACCGTCACCGGCTACGTCATCGGCCAGCCCACCGCCACCACCACGGTGCTCACCTCGGGCTTCACCGCCGACACCGCGATCGCCATCGCCGACCAGGCCGGCGAGACCGGCACCGCCCGGATGCTGTACGTGCAGGTGACGGCCGCCTGGCGGAGCACCTTCGGGCTGCTCACCAACCCGTCGCTGCGCGGGCGGCAGGTCACCGCCACCGGCACGCTCACCGCGTACTTCAGCCACGGCGGGCTGAAGAACCCGACCGCCATGAGCCTCGGCGGCGGCACCACGCCGAGTCCCACGCCGACCCCGAGCCCGACCGGCACCGCCGCGCCGGACGCCTACTACGCGGCTGCGTCCGGCAAGACCGGGACGGCGCTGCGCACCGCGCTGCACGGCATCATCAGGGTGCAGACGAAGCTCAGCTACGACCAGGTGTGGGACGCGCTGAAGGACACCGACCAGGATCCGGCCAACCCGGCGAACGTGGTCCTGCTCTACAGCGGACGGTCACAGAGCAAGACGAGCAACGGCGGCGGCGCGAACGACTGGAACCGGGAGCACGTCTGGGCCAAGTCGCACGGCGACTTCGGCACCGCCACCGGTCCCGGCACCGACGTGCACCACCTTCGCCCGGAGGACGTGTCGGTCAACTCGTTGCGCGGCAACAAGGACTTCGATGCGGGCGGCGGCACGGTCGCCGAGGCGCCCGGCTGCTACACCGACGCCGACTCGTTCGAGCCGCGCGACGCGGTGAAGGGCGACGTGGCCCGCATGATCCTCTACATGGCGATCCGGTACGAGGGCGACGACGGCTGGCCGGACCTGGAACCGAACGACTCGGTCTCCAACGGCTCCGCACCCCGCCTCGGGCGGCTGTCGAAGCTGCTGGCCTGGAACGACCAGGATCCGCCGGACGCCTTCGAGAAGCGCCGCAACCAGCGCATCCACGAGCGCTGGCAGGGCAACCGCAACCCGTTCGTCGACCACCCCGAGTGGGCGCGGTCGATCTGGAGTTGATGCTCGTCCCCGATGTGAGGAAGCGTGGCGAGCGGGTAGAGACATCCGGTTGGCACGGACACGCCCCGGGCACCGCACGATCGGAGATGAGGCTCTCATGGCCCAGAACGGCATTCCGGACATCGCACTCAACGACGGCAACACCATCCCGCAGCTCGGCTTCGGCGTCTTCCAGATCGAGCCGAAGGACACCGTCCGGGCCGTCGGCACCGCGCTGGAGGTCGGCTACCGGCACATCGACACCGCCCAGATGTACGGCAACGAGGCCGAGGTGGGTCAGGCGCTGCGCGCCGCCGGCCTGGACCGCGGCGAGGTCTTCGTCACCAGCAAACTGAACAACGGCTTCCACCGGCCGGACGACGCCCGCAAGGCGTTCGAGCAGTCGCTGCGGGAGCTGAAGTTCGACTACCTCGACCTGTTCCTGATCCACTGGCCGCTGCCCACCCGCTACGACGGCGACTTCGTCTCCACCTGGAAGGTGCTGGAGGAACTGCGTGACGCGGGCACGGTCCGGTCGATCGGCGTGTCCAACTTCCAGGTCGCGCACCTGGAGCGGCTGGCCGCCGAGGCGGACGTGGTGCCGGCGGTCAACCAGATCGAGGCGCACCCGTACCTCGGCAACGAGGAGGTGCGGGCGTACGACAAGGCGCACGGCATCCTCACCGAGGCGTGGTCGCCGATCGCGCAGGGCAAGGTGCTCGACGACCCGACTGTCGTCGACGTGGCCGAGCAGGTCGGCCGGACCCCGGCCCAGGTGGTGCTGCGCTGGCACGTGCAGCGCGGCGACATCGTCTTCCCGAAGTCGACCACGCCGAAGCGGATCGAGGAGAACTTCGCGATCTTCGACTTCACGCTCGACGACACCGCGATGGAGCGGCTCACCTCGCTGGACCGGGGCGAGGCCGGCCGGACGGGCCCGAACCCGGACGAGTTCGACTACATCCCGAGCTGAGCAGTCACACGTCGGAGGGGCCCCGGGGAGACCCGGGGCCCCTCCGTTGTTGACTTCGCGCGCACTCGAAGGGGCAGGGTGACCGGCAACGCTTCGACGGGGAGGAAGACATGCGCTACCGCACCATCGGCACGGACCCGGCCACCCGCCGCGAGGTCAGTGTGCTCAGTCTCGGCGCGATGCTGTTCGGCACCGCCACCGACGAGGCCACCTCGTTCGCCATCCTCGACCGGTACGTCGAGGCGGGCGGCACCTTCATCGACACCTCGGACAACTATGCCTTCTGGCAGAACGGGGGCCAGGGTGGCGAGAGCGAGGAACTGCTCGGCCGCTGGCGGCGCAGCCGCGGGATCGGCGACGAGGTGGTCATCGCGACGAAGCTGGGCGCCCGTCCGCTCGCGCCGGGCACCAGCTACGTCGACAACCCCGAAGGGCTGTCGGCGAAGGTGATCCGCGAGTCCGCCGAGCGCAGCCGGGAGCGCCTCGGGCTCGACCGGATCGACCTGCTCTACGCCCACATCGAGGACCACACGGTTCCCCTGGGGGAGACCGTGGAGGGCTTCGCCGAGCTGGTCGCCGAGGGCACCGTCGGGCTGCTGGGCGCCAGCAACCACCGCACCTGGCGGGTGGAGCGGGCGCGGGCGCTCGCCGCCGCGGCCGGTCTGCCCGGGTACGAGGTGCTGCAGTACCACCGCAGCTACCTGCCCCGGCGCCTGGACGTGCCGAGCGAGCTGGACCGGGACGGGGACGTCGGCTGGGTCGGCCCGGACCTGCTCAGCTACCTGCGCACCGAGCCGCAGCTCACGCTGGTGGCGTACTCGCCGCTGCTGAAGGGCGCGTACGTCCGGCCGGAGCGGCTCGGCGAGGAGTACGCGGTGCCCGCCACTCCGGCCCGGCTGGAGGCGCTGCGGGCGGTGGCCGCCGAGACCGGTGCCACCGTCAACCAGGTGGTGCTGGCCTGGCTGATGGGCGGCGACATCCCGGCCGTCCCGCTCGTCGGCTTCTCCTCGGTGGCGCAGCTGGAGGAGAGCCTGGCCGCGGTCGACCTGGAGCTGACCGCCGAGCAGCGGACCCGGCTGGACTCGGCACGCTGACCGGCGCCGGGCCGGGTGGCTCACACGCCACCCGGCCCGCGCCGATCAACCGGCTCGTGTCACTCAACCGGCCCGCGTCGCTGAGCCGGCCGGTGCCGCTGAGCTCGCCCGCGCCGCTGAACCGGCCGGGAACCGGTCGACAGTGACGTCGAGCCGCAGGGTGCCGGTGCCCGGCAGGGCCACCTCGGTGGCGTCGGCCGGGCGGGTCGCACCGTCGTACCAGCCGGCGTAGTTGATGTAGGGCGGCGTCCACAGCCACGCCACGGTGACCGGCTGGGGACCGAGCACGCGCAGCGCGTACTCACCGTCGCGATCCGGATCCAACGTGTATCCGATGACCTCACGGGTACGCGCGTTGCGCACAGTCAGTTCGGCGACCACCGGGCGGCCCTCCGGGTCGACGAGCCGGCCGGTGACCAGGACGCCTCGCCGTACGGCAAGGTTGTAGACGGTGGTGGCGCCGGCCCGGACGGTGACCGGCACGGCCTTGCCCCGCAGGGCGAACCCGCCGGACCACTGGGTGGCATTGTCGGCGGTGGTGAACAGCAGCGGCCAGGCGTACGGGCCGAGCCAGTCGATCCGGTAGCGGCCCTGCGCGTCCAGTTCCACTCCCCAATCCGGGAAGAAACCCGACTCGGGCGCGAGCGTCACGGTGCCGGAGGTCGCCGGCCTGCCGGTGGCCGCGCTGGTCACGGTGCCGGTGACGACACCGGAGCGGTCCAGCCGGATCGGGGGCACGGTGACCGTCTGCCCGGCCCGGAGGGTGACCACCCGGGCCTGCTTCGCGTCGCCGGTGCCGCCCGTCGCGCCGACCCACTGCGCGCCGTACGCCGATCCGCCGGCGGGGCGGGCGAACAGGTTCCAGGAGCCGGCCGCGACCAGGCCGACGCGGACGTTCCCGGAGGCGTCGGAGCAGTACCGTCCCGGGTTGTGGGGTAGTTCGCCGGTCCCGGCCGGCGCCGGCGTCACACAGGCCCCGGCGACCGGTGCGCCGGTCGCCGCGTCGACCACCCGGGAGACCACGTTCGCGGCCGGGGTCAGGACGACCACGGCGGTGCCGCTGCCGTCGGCGAGGACGTTCACCGTGGCGTAGCGGGGCAGGTGGGTGTCGTCCCGGGTGTAGACCCACACCTCCTGCGGGCCGGGGATCAGCGGCGGAACGGTCACCTGGGTGTCGCCGCACGGATTGCGCCGGGGGTCGACGAACACGCACAGCCCGTCGACCGCGGCGCCGGTGACCGCGTCGCGCGCCCGCAGGGTCGACCCGCTGGGCACGAGCAGGCGCTCGGAGACCTCCGTCGTGTCCCCCGCGGACACCCGGACCGTTCCGGCCTGCGCCCAGCTGGTCCGGCCCGGCACCCACTGCCTCAGCGACTCGTCGTCCTGGCCGTCGCTGTACACCGGGGTGATGGCGATCTTGTAGTCGCCGGCCGGCACCTCCACGCTGAGCTGCCCGGACTCGTCGAGCGGCAGGAGGTCCTTGTCGTAGCTGTTGTCGGCGGCCGTCACGGCGACGTTGGCGCCGGCCGGGCTGCCGTCGGGCCTGGTGACGGTCAGGTGGAGCACGCCGGCCGGATCCGCCGCCCCGGCGGCGGTGGGTGCGGCGGTGACGGCCAGGACCGTCACGGCGAGTGCGCCGAGCACTCTTCGGACGATGGACACGGTGGACCCCTCTCGGTTTCAATGCGCTCAAGAGGCGTCCGCGTCACCACAACCAGGACACGCCCCCCGTGCGTCGGATGCCGGCGCAGCATATGGCAGACGATCGATCGGGCACTGTCCGCGACCGGTCATCCGGCGGACTGCTGCGGGAACGGTCATAACCCCGCCTTCCTCCCGTACCGGCCGTCGTCGGCCGGGAATCGCCACCGCCAGATCGGATCTGGCGGGCCGTCTGGCGCCTGAGAGGTGAGGCCGGCACAACACCACAGCATCCCGGCCTCGTTGAAACAGGCGATCGGTCTGGCGGCACGCCCGTACGCCTGTCGAGACACCGACGAGAGAGGTAGCGATTCATGAGCAACCGGAACACCGGCCTGGCCGTCGAGGCCGAGGGCCTGGTCCGGTCCTTCGGTTCGACCCGGGCACTCGACGGGCTGGACCTGCGGGTTCCCGCCGGCACCGTCTACGGCGTCCTGGGCCCGAACGGCGCCGGGAAGACCACAGCCGTACGCGTGCTGGCGACGCTGCTGCGCCCGGACGGCGGCACGGCCCGGGTCTTCGGGCACGACGTGGTGCGCGAGGCCGACGCGGTGCGCGCCCGGGTGAGCCTGACCGGCCAGTACGCCTCGCTGGACGAGGACCTGACCGGCGCGGAGAACCTGGTCCTGCTGGGCCGGCTGCTCGGGCTGGGCCGGGCCGGCGCCCGGGACCGGGCCGAACAGCTACTCGCCGCGTTCGGGCTGACCGAGGCGGCGGGACGGCAGGTGAAGAAGTACTCCGGTGGGATGCGGCGGCGCATCGACATCGCCGCGAGCATCCTCAACACGCCGGACCTGCTGTTCCTCGACGAGCCGACCACCGGGCTGGACCCGCGCAGCCGCAACCAGGTGTGGGCGATCGTGCGGGCGGTGGTGGCGTACGGCACGACGGTGCTGCTGACCACGCAGTACCTCGACGAGGCGGACCAGCTCGCCGGCCGGATCGCCGTGGTCGACCACGGCCGGGTGATCGCGGAGGGCACCCCGGGCGAGTTGAAGTCGTCGATCGGCGCGGGCAGCGTCCACATCCGGCTGCGCGATCCGGAGCAGCGGCCGCAGGCCGAGCAGGTGCTGCGGGCGTCGCTCGGCGTACCGGTGCAGCTCGCCGCGGACCCGGCGGCGCTGACCGCCCGCGTCGGCGAGCACGGCACCGATCTGGAGGCCGGTACGCAGGCGGCGCGGGCGCTCGGTGAGCTGGCCGCCGCCGGCATCGTGGTGGACGACTTCTCCCTCGGCCAGCCCAGCCTGGACGAGGTCTTCCTGGCCCTGACCGACCACCCGGCCGTCCCGGCGGACGAGCGGGACGACGAACTGGAGGCGGCGCGATGAGCGACACCGCGATCAGCACCGGGCGGTCGCCGTCCGTCTACATGCCGTCCGCCGAGGCGCTGGCCACCGTGCTCGCCCCGGCCGAGCGGCCGGCCCGGCCCAGCGCGTTGTCGGCGTCGCTGACGTTCGGCTGGCGGGCGCTGCTGAAGATCAAGCACGTGCCGGAGCAGCTGTTCGACGTGACCGCGTTCCCGATCATCATGGTGCTGATGTTCACGTACCTGTTCGGTGGCGCGCTCGCCGACAGCCCGCGTGCGTACCTGCAGTTCTTCCTGCCCGGCATCATGGTCACGAGCGTCGTGATGATCACCATGTACACCGGGGTCGGGCTGAACAGCGACATCGAGAAGGGCGTCTTCGACCGGATCCGTACGCTGCCGGTCTGGCGGCCGGCGGCGCTGGTCGGGATGATCTTCGGCGACGTGCTGCGCTACGTCCTGGCCGCCGTGGTCATCCTCACCGTGGGCGTGGTGCTCGGCTTCCGCCCCGACGGCGGTCTGCTCGGGGTGCTCGCCGGGATCGGGCTGCTGGTGATCTTCTCGTTCGCGTTCTCCTGGGTGTGGACGTTCTTCGGCCTGGTGCTGCGCAGCGAGAAGTCGGTGATGGGGACCAGCATGATGGTGCTGTTCCCGCTGACGTTCCTGAGCAACGTGTTCGTCGACCCGTCGACCATGCCCGGTTGGCTGCAGGCGTTCGTCAAGATCAACCCGATCACCCAGCTCGTCACCTCGGTCCGCGCGGCGATGGCCGGCTCGGTGGACGGCCCGAGCACCATGTGGATGCTGCTCTGGAGCGCCCTCTTCGTGGTCGTCTTCGGCACGCTGACGATGTACCGCTACAACCGCCGCTGACGCGACGAGGGTGGCGGGGTCCACCCGGCCCCGCCACCTTGTCGGTCAGAGCCGCCAGGGCACCGGCTCGGCCGGCCGGTAGCGGCAGGCGCCGCCGGTGGTGACCGACTCGCGCAGGTGCGCGGCGAGCGCCGGATGCCGCTCGTCGATGCGGCGCAGGGTGTCCCGGATCCGCCCGGTCACCGCCTTGCGCGCCCGTTCCGCCTGGTCACCGAGTCGCCGGTGGCGCCCGGCCAGCCCGGCGGCGGCACGCAACTGGTCGAGCAGCGCCGCGCGCTCGGCGTCCAGTTCGGCCAGCCGCCGCCCGTCGTCCTTGGCCGCCGCCCGGTCGATCTCGTCGTCGAGCCGCCGCAGGTGCCGGCGGTAGCGGGCCTTCGCCTCGTCGTCGAGCACCGGATCGGCTCCGAGGCGGCGCACGGCGACGAGTTCCGGACCGGCCGCCGGGTCGAGCAGTTCGACGGCGGGCACGTCCGTGCCGGGACGGCTCAGCAACAGGCGCAGGTCGTGCAGCCCTTTGGCGTCGGGCAGGTGCACCACGACGCCGTCGTACGCGAGGCGCCACACCGGCCCGTCCGGACGGAACTCGGGCTGGATGACGTCCGCGCCGGGGTCGGGCGGCCGCCCGTGCACCACACCCGCCCGGGACAGGCCCAGCGCACCCCGCCGGCTGGACAGCGACGACGCGACGGCCAGGGCCGGAACGCCCGCGCCGAGCCGGGCCGGCACCGGCGCGACCACTGCGGACACCGCCGCCGGGGCGGGATCCGCCGCGCCCAGCCGGTCCACCACCTGAACCATCCCCAGCGACAGCGCCTCGGCCACCGTCTCGGCCCGCAGTCGCCGCGCCTCGGCCGCGTCGCCCGGCCCGCCGCGCCCGGCGAGCGCGCCCACCAGACCGGCCCGGGCCAGCACCGACCAGGGCCGGGCGCCCAGCCGGTCGGCCGCGTCCCGGGCCGCCGCGTAGCAGTCGACAGCGTCGTCCCACCGGCCCTCGGCCGCGTCCACACCGGCCAACCACAGGTCGACCGGGCCGACGATGTCGCAGCCGAACAATGCCGCCGCCCACTGCCCGCGGTGCGGGGCCAGGTCGGCCCGCACCGCCGCGCACCGCGCCGGGTCGCCGTCCACTGCCGCCGCCTGCGCCCGCAGGCGCAGCCACAACGGCGACAACGACCGGGGGTACGCGGTGCCCGCTGCCTCGATCGCGGCGGTGAGCCGCAGCACCGTGGCCACGTCGCCGCGCTCGGCCGCGGTGATCGCCCGGAGCAGCTCCACCTGCGGGTGCCCGGCGCCCACCCGGTCGAGCACCGCCTCGGCCTCGGCGAGGCGGCCGTACAGCAGCAGAATCGACCAGCGCATGTGGTGCGTCATGAACGCGTGATCGGAGTGCCCCGGCTCGCGGTAGCTCTCCGCCTCGGCGAAGCCCGCCTCGGCGGCGGCGAGGTCGCCCTGGAAGGCGGCGATGATGGCGGTGTCCGCGATCGCCGCCACCCGCTGCCGGGCCACGTCGTCGCGTCGCGCGCCGGTCACGAACGCGGTCAGCTCCTGCCGGTAGCCCGGATCGCCCAGCTCCAGCAGCGCGACCCAGCGCAGGGCCGTGGCCCACAGCTCGGTCTCCCGGTCGCCGCTGCGGCGGGCCACCTCCCGGATCTCGGCGGTGACCACGGCTCGCTCCTGCGCGGTGCCGAGCCCCCAGGTGGTGTCGTGGCGGGCCCACAGGCTGAAGGTGAGCGCCTCGTCGTCGCGGCCGTGCCGGGCGAGCGTCTCGGTGGCGGTGATCAGGTCGGTGACCAGCGCGCGTACCGGCCGTTCCGGGTCCGGCTCCGCGATCAACCGCCGGTACGCCTCCCGGACCAGCTCGGCGGCGTCGAGCCGGCGGCGGGTGGCGGAGTGCTGCCGGTGGGCGATGAGCGCCACCCGGGTCAGCACGCCGGGATCGGGCAGCTCCCTCGCCAGCGCGGCGGCCTCGGCCAGCAGCCGCTCCACCTCGGCCGGCGGGCCGGCGTGGTGCAGCAGCCCGGCCAGTTCCAGCAGCACCCGGACCCGCCGGCCGGGCTCGCCGGTCAGTTCGAGCGCGCGCCGGTAGTGCCGTACCGACTCGTCCACGGCGATCCGGCCCCCGGCGTCGCGGGCGGCGGCCAGCAGCAGGTCACCGGCGCGTTCCGGGTCCAGCTCGGCGCCGGCCAGCCAGGCGTGCCGGGCCAGGTGGGCCGGGCTGAGTGCGCCGGCGAGCAGGTCCGATTGGTAGACGGCCCGGACCACCGCCGCGTGCCGGGCCCGCCGTTCGTCGTCGGCCAGCCCGTCGTAGAGCGTCTCGCGGACCAGGTCGTGTACGAAGACGAACCGGCCGCCGTCGCGGGGCAGCACCAGCCGGGCCGCAGCGGCGCGGGCGAGCAGCCGGTCCACCTGCGCGACCGGAGCGGGTACGCAGGCGGCGAGCGTCCGCCTGTCGAACTCGCGGCCGAGCACGGCGGCCACCGTGAGCGCCTCGACCACTCCGGCGGGCAACTGGTCGAGCCGGCGGCGCACCACCTCCCGTACACCGGGGGCGACGGTGTCGGTCAGGCCGTGGGTGTGCCAGAGGCGGGCGGTCTGCTCGACGAAGAACGGGTTCCCGCCGGTGCGCCGGTGCACCTCGTCGACGACGCTCGCGTCGGGCTCCCGGCCGGCGGTGCGGGCCATCAGGGCGGCCACCTCGGCACGGCCCAGCCCGGCGAGCGTGACGGTGGTGGCCTTGGCGGTGAGCGGCAGCAGCCACTGCCGCAGCGGGTGGTCGCCGGATTCGACTTCGGCGTCCCGGTAGGTGCCGATCAGCAGCAGCCGCTCGAACCAGGCGTGCTGGGTGACGAACTGGAGCAGCCGCAGCGACGCCGGGTCGGCCCAGTGCAGGTCGTCGAGGACCACCGCGACCGGCCGGTGCTGGGCCACGGCGGCCAGGGCGGCGGTCACCGCGTCGTGCCTGTCGAACTCGGCCCGGCCGACGTCACCCGGCTCGGTCATGTCGCCCGCCGTGCGCTCGCCGAGCAGTGCCGCCAGGCCGGCGGCGGCTGTCTCCCGCACCCCGCGCGGGTCGTCGGCGGACCGGGCCAGCCGGCGCAGCACCTGCACCCAGGGCCAGTAGTCGGGAGCGGTGTCGGAGTCCCAGCAGGCGGCGCCGAGCACCAGCGCCCCGCCGCGGCGGGCCTCGTCGGCGGCGGCCGACACCAGCGTGGTCTTGCCGATGCCCGGCTCGCCGGTGACCAGGACGAGACCGCCGTGACTGTCGACCAGCCGGGCCACCTCGGCGCGCAGCAGCGCAGCGGGATGCTCCCGCCCGATGAGGTGTTGGCCGAACCGCGGCTCCATGACCTCACGACGCTAGCCGAAGGGTCCGACAAGGAGGGTCCCTCAGAGCCGCGCGTCGGTCACCACGTGCGCGCACGCCGGGCAGGCGGCCGGTCCCTGTTCGGCGAACCACCGGCAGGTACGCCGGATCGCGCACTTCGGCAGCGTCTCCTCCGCGGGCGGGGCGGTCTCGGCGTACGAGGCGGCCATCCGGGCGCCCAGCCCGCAGTGCGAGCCGGTCCAGAAGCCGCAGGACGAGGTGACGCACGGGCCGGCGAGCCGGGCCCGCGACTCGATCGGCTCGTCGGAGTCACCGAGCCCGGCGAGCGCCACCTCGGCCGGTACGGCCGGTGTCACGTAGGCCACCCGGCCCGCCGGAGTGATCATGCCGAGGAACACGGTGGCGTTCGACGCCGGGGTGCTCGGGCACATCCGCTCCGGCGTGCCGGCCGGCCGGGCGGCGTCGGTCACCGCTGGATCCAGAACCCGATGTCGTTGATCTTCTGCCCGAGGTCCTGGGCGAACGGCCCGTCGATGACCCAGAGGCCGTACCACTCGGGACGCAGCTTGATGTTGCCGTGGCCGACGGTCAGCGGGTTGGTCAGCCTGGCGTCGGCGGTACGCAGGGCGGCCAGGCCGGCCTTCTGGATCTCCGCGGCGATCAGGGTCTGCTGCTCGGGGCTCAGGTCGACGCCGTCGACCACGAAGCGGAACTCGTTGCGGGCCATGTGCTTCCTCCGGTCACTCGTACGATTCGGTGCCCAGCCCGCGACGCAGGCTGGTGCGGGTGAAGGCCGCCCAGCCGGCGTGCGAGGCGGCGTCGGTGCGGTGCCCGGCGCGGGCGAGCACCCGGGCGGCGTGCTCCGCCCAGCGGTCGGCGGTCGCCGTGTTGTCGCCCCACAGTTCGCGGCAGGCGGCGACGGCGAAGGCGACCTGTTCCGGCGCGCCGGTGAATCCGGCGGGTCCGTCGGCGACCCGGATCGTGCCGTCCGGGCGGACCCGCACGCTCGGGAAGTGGTGGTGCAGGCTGGCCGACGTGGCCAGGTGGGTGGCGTCCCGCCGGCCGGCGGCGAAGCCGGCGCGCAGCTCGTCGTCGCGGCGGTGCCGGATCCCGTGCAGCACCAGCGCGTCGCCGGCCGCCTCGATCCGGGCGACCACCTGCACCGGCACGCTCCAGGCCGCCGGCGAGTTCGCCGACCAGAACGCCAGCCAGGCGGCGAGCCGGGCGTGGAAGTCGGCCTGGACGGCGACCGGGAGTGCGGATCCGTCGGGCGCCCGCAACGCGGCGGTGGCGATGCGGTCCCGGGAGACGAGTGGCGTCGCGGGGCGGCCCGGTGCGGCCGCGGCGCCGGTGGTGGTGGCGACGGCCAGGCCGGTCACGGTGACCGCCGAGGCCGCCGCCGCGCCGGCGAGCAGTCGCCGACGGTCGAGCAGGTGTCCGTTGTCGTTCATCGTCGGCCCTTCGTCGACGGCAGTGGCCCGACGCTATCGACCGGAAGCGATCAGAAAAACACCCCGCGTGACGGGAGGTCGACAGGAAACCCGGGGATACCCGGCGGCGTGAACGACAGTTCCTGTGCCCGGTTCACGTGCCACACACCGGCGGACGGTCAGGCCCGGAGCAGCCCGGCCACGGCCCGCTGCGCGCCGACGACCGCCGCCGCCGGCAGGTCGAGCGTCCAGAGTGCCGCGGCCAGGTAGTTCAGGACGCGCCAGCACTGCTCCCCGGTGAGCGGCGGGCGTCGTAGTCCACCGAGGACCGGCCCGCCGACGTCCGCGGGCGCGCCGTCCGGGCTCCACCGCACCCCGCCCAGCGCCGCGTCCAGCCGGGCGGCGAGCAGCGCGGCGAGCCGCCGGCGGTCCACCCCGATCAGGTACGGCGCCGGCTCCGCGTCCGCCGCGATCAACCGCAGCCAGCGGTGCACCGTCGCACGGTCAGTTCACCGCAACCCTTGATATCGATGAATGCCTATCTATAGGCTGGCGGCGTTCCGCTCACCCCCCATCCCAAGGAGTGTGAACCATGCGTAAGCCCAAGCTGTCCCGGATCCTCGCCACCCTCGCGGCCGCGACGCTGGCAGCGCTCGGCGCGGTAGCCGTCAACCCGGCTCCGGCCTCCGCCGCCGTCCGCAACGTCTGCTACAACATCAGCCAGGCTGGCCCGTTCGCCAACACGGCGGTGCAGGCGGCGGCGATCTGGAACAACTACACGAACAACATCAACATGGCCCAGTGCGGGTCCAACCTGCGGATCACCTACACCTACGGCGGCGGCTCGTACGCCCAGCGCACCAGCCTCGGCAACGGCCGCGTGGTGATCGACTACTACCAGGCTCAGCAGTACTCGCCGCTGCGCATCATGACGCACGAGATCGGCCACATCCTCGGCCTGCCGGACAACTACAACGGCAACTGCGCCATCCTGATGTCCGGTGGCAGCGCCGGTACGAGCTGCACCAACCCGTACCCCAGCTCCGCCGAGGCCTCCCGGGTCGACTCGCTGTTCGGCTTCGCCGTCCGCAGCGCGACGCCCGCCCAGGTCTTCACCGGCAGCTGGCCGGCCGCCTCGACGGTGGGCGCCCAGCGCTGACGACGCACTGACGACGGGGTCGGCGGCTCACCGCCGGCCCCGTCCGCGCGTCCGGCCCTTCCCCGTCGTCGCACCGGCCGCCACCTTGTCCGGCTTCCGGCCGCCCGCGCGGTCCGCACGCCGGCCGGACGCGGCGTCGTCGGCGAGGTCCGCCGCGCGGCGGCTCAGCTCCTCGACCCGCTCCCGGAACCGGCGCAGCGCCTCGGCGTTCCCGTCCATCTCGGACACCTCGTCGAGCAGGCCGACGTAGTCGGCGGCCAGCCGCCGGTAGGCCGGCGCGACCGGCCCGACCCGCCCGTCCAGGTCGATGATCTGCTGGGCGAGGACAGCGGTGGCGGCGCCGAGCGCGGCCCGCTCGTCGGCGCGCGCGTCCCGCCCGGCCCGGCGCGCGTCGGCCAGCCGCCCGGCCCGCCGGCCACCCAGCCAGAGCACCGCCGCACCGGCGACGACCCCGGCCACCGCGCCGCCGGCCAGCAGATACCGGGGCAGCGACGGGCTGATGGTACGGGCACCGTCCGGCACCAGACCGGCCCGGACCAGCCGGTCGTAGTTGAGCACGATCACCTTCAGCGCCTCGACCGGCCGGTCCACGAACGCATCGGCGCCCCGGCCGATGGTGGTCTCGGTGACCACGGCCCGGCCCAGGTCGCCACCGAGGCGGGAGCAGCCGTAGGTGTCCCAGTCCTCGCCGTCGCGGCTCATCGCCAGCACCAGCGTGCCCTGGGCGGCGCGCTCGGTGTCGCCGCACGCCTCACGCAGGTCGGCACCGGGCTCCATGATCAGCACGACCAGCCGCCGGTTGCCGATGACCCGTTCGGCGGCGGCCCGGTCCAGATCCACTCCGGGCGCCGCGTAGACCGACGAGACGCGCACCTGCCGCGCGATCGGCCCGTCCAGGATCCCGCCGGTCCACAGCGCCCAGCCGGCCAGCGCCAGGCAGGCGAGCACCGCGCGGCCGAACGCGGTGCCGACCAGGCGGCCGAGCAGCCGGCGCGGGCCGGTCGCCGTCCCGCCACGACGGTCCGCCGCCCGTGCGGGCCGGTTCGCGACGCGGCTCACGACAGCCTCGCCCGCAGGTAGACGTCCGGCCGGTAGCCGGGCATCCGCACGTCCCGGGCCACGTCGTCCAGCTCGGCCGCCGCGTCGGCCAGCAGTTCGCGTACGTGCCGGTCGGGCAACCCCTCGTCGAACGCGTCCCGGGCCGCCCGCAACCGGCCCACGCCCCGGACCAGCGCCGGGTCGCTGCGCGCGTCGGTCAGCAGCGACAGCTCCACAGCCAGCGCGGAGAGCCCGGCCAGCCGGGCCGGCGTACCACCGGGACCGACGTCGGCCGGGCGGCGGCCGGACGCCCGCACGGTACGGATCGACAGCACCACGAAACCCGCCACGCACACGGCGAAGAGCCAGGGCAGCGCCGGCAACGCCACCCGCAGCGGGTCGAACGGCCGGTACGGCAGCGGGCGGTCGAACAGCCCCGCGTACCGCACGTCGGTGACCTGGGCCAGGTACGTGCCGAGCACGTTCTGCTGTGGGTAGGCGTACCGGCCGATCCGCCCGCCGAACTGGGCGTAGAAGCTCGCGGTGGCCACCTCGGCGAATTCCGCAGCGCCCGGACCGTGGTACTCGATCCAGTCGCCGTACATCACCACGAGCGGCTGGTCCGGGGCGAGCCGGTGCAGCGCCGGCCCGTACGCGGGCAGCGGCTCCCCGTACGGCTGGGCGGGTAGCACCACGAACCAGGCGCCGTCCGGGAACGCGGTGCCCGCCGCCTTCTCCGGCAGGCGGGTCAGCGTGGCTCCGGTGCCCACGTACCGGCCGGTGGCCCGCAGCGCGGTGACCATCGGGGCCAGTTCCGGGCCGGTCGGTTCGCGCCAGCGCAGGTCGTCGCGGTCCGGCGGGAGGGGCTGCTCGTGCAGCGTCGCCAGCAGCGTGAGCAGCGCGCCGGTCACGTCGTGTGTGGCGAACCGGGCCCGCCAGCCCGGCAGGTCGTCCGGCGACGCCACGTAGAGGCCACCGCTGACCTCCGTACCGACGATCCGGATCTCCGCCTTCTCCACGTCCTTGACCCGCCGGCGTTCGGCCTCGTCCAGACCGGGCGGGGCGACCAGGATGCGGGTGCCCCGGTCACCGATGGCGGCCCGGACCCGCTGCTCGTCCCAGCGCGCGACAGCCCCCGGCAGCCGCACCACCGGCGCGGCGGCGACCAGCGCCGTCATCTCCTCGACCGACGGCACGCTCGCATCGCTCAACTCGCCGGCCGAGCCCTCCGGCAGCGCGGCGGCCGACGGGGAACGCCCGTAGCTGACCTCCACGCTCTGCCGCTGCGCCACCAGGAACACCACGAGCACCGCCGCCGCGGCGGCCAGCAGCGACCAGCGCAGCAGCTCCCGCCGTACCCTCGTCATCGCCCGGCCCGCCACAGCTCGTCGGCGCGGCGGGCGTGCTCGGCCGCCGCCCGGGCCGCGTCGGCGCCGCCACGGGCGGCGGCGAGCATCTCGGCGCGGGCCAGCAGCCGCTCGGCCTCCGGTACCGCGGCCGGGGACGCGTCCCGGCTGACTGTGGCGTCGTGGATCGCCGCCCCCGCCGACGACCAGGCGACCCGCCGGTCCTCGGCCCGGACGCGGCGCCGGGGCAGCGACACGGCGAGGAAACCGGCGGCCACCGCCACCACGCCCCCGCCCAGCCACTGCAGCACGCTCGCGGTCATGATCCCTGTCTAACGCACCGCCGCCAGCGCCGCGCGCCGAGGGCGGTGTTGTGCGCCGGTCCGCCGCCTACGACGACGAGTAGCCCTCGTTGAAGCCCTCCATGAACCCGCCCGCAAACCCGGAGACGACGCATCCGGCACAGCACAGGATCACCAGCAGCGCCGGCACCATGACCCACAGGACGATCGCCCACCTGCTCATCCCCTCACTCGGCTGCTCCACGTACGCCGGCGGCGGATAGTACGGCTGCTGTTGGTACACCTGGTGCTGGTACGGATCCTGCTGATAGGGATCGTGAGGATGCATCCGGCCATCGTGCCCACCGGCCGCGAACGCCGGAAGATCCGAACGGTCCGCCGATCCTGCCGCGACGGCCCCTCGTCACGCCCGGTGGGCATCGAGGTGGGTCAGCACCGTCTGGTTGGCCTCCCAGCCGTCCGGGAACTTCACCGGTACGTCCAGGTGCACCCGCTCGGTCGACGGGTACGCGTCGAGCAGCTCACCGATCCCGGCCCGCGCCACCACCACGCAGGCGTGCCGGTGCCGTGACGCCAGCACGCACAGCCGCCCCGACTCCAGGTGGAACGCGGTGGCGTCGCGCCGGCCCGAGAGGGGGTGCAGCACGATCGTCACGTCGTACTCCCGGCCCTGGAGCCGGTTGGCGGTGTCCACGGTGATGCCCGCACCGGCCGCGCCCAGCCGGGAGCGGATGGCCGCGACCTGATCGCGGTGCGCGGCCCCGACGGCGATCCGGTCCGCGGTGACCGGCGCGCCGCCCGGCGCTGCCTCGCTGACCGCGACCGCGCCGCGCGCCAGCACCCGCAGCGCCAGCTCCGCGCAGGCCGCGGCGGCCTCCCCGTCGGTACGCACCGTGTGCCGGGCCGGCAGCTCGTGCAACGCCCAGCCGGTGGCGGCGGCCAGCTCGACCGAGGCGTCGTAGGCGTCACCCGCGCCGGGCCCGGTGAACGTCAGCGCCCGGTCGGCCGGGCCGGTCCCGGCGCGGAACCCGGTGAACGGGTAGAACGCGGCGGACACCACAGGCGCGGCCGAGTCGGGCAGCCGCCACGACACCGGCAACCGGTGCACCGGCAGCTCCGGGTTGTGCCGCAGCAGCGTGGCCACCGCCGACTGCATCGGATCCCAGGTCAGGCCGGTCCAGCGGAACGTCTCCACGGTGCTGAACGGATCGAGCTGCCCGGGGTCGCCGACGAACAGCGCCCGCTCGAACCGCCCCGCCACGCGCAGCAGCGCATCCGCGCGCATCTGGTACGCCTCGTCGACGATCGCCCACGGCCAGCTCCCCTCGGTGACGGTGGCCCACTTGGCCGCCGTACCGATGGTGACCGCCGGCCCGCCGAGGTCGGCCACCTTCGCGGCGACGCGGACCGCCGGGTGGGCGGTGACCCGCTCGGTGGGCCGGTAGTCGGTCGCGGAGAGCCGCCCGACGCGCAGCTCCGGCGCCTTGCGGCCGAGCCGGTCGATGAGGTCGTCCACCTGCTCGTTGGTCTGCGCCACGATCATCAGCGGGTCACCGGTGGCGGCGGTCTCGATCGCGGCGCGGACGACGAGGGTCGACTTCCCGGCGCCGGGAGGCGAGTCCACCACGACGCCGCGGTGCGTGCCGTCGCGCAGATCCCGCAGCACACGCTGGATCACCTGCTCCGCTTCGTGCAAGGAAGGGCCCCCTTTCAACGTCTCCGGTAGAGGCGGGGCCCCTTCTTAACACGCGCCCGGGCAGGGCCGCCCACCGCCGCCAGGAAGATCGCCGTCTGCTTCATCGATCACCTTGCGCCCGGCTGTCACCCTCTCAGTCAGAAGAGACGGGGAATCGCGGGTGAGACGATGGATCTTCACCGCAGTCGCGCCGGTTTGTTCGTCGGCGTCATGCTGCCGTTCGGTTTCTGCATGGTGTTGTCCGGGCTGAGCGGCAGCACCCTTCGACTGGTCGGCGGGCTGATCTTCGGCGGGCTCATCATGCTCGTCGGCGCTGCGGGCGTCGTCGAGGCGGTCCGGCCGTTCCGGTTCCACATCAACGTCGACGGCTTGACCGTCCGGACGGCCGGACTGAACCGGCTGCTGCCCTGGGCGGAGATCGACCACCTGGTCCTGGACCAGCAACCTCCGGTGCTGTCCGACAAGAGGATGCCATCGCCGTTGCTGCTGCTCGTACCCGCCGCCACGTCGGCCCTCGACCTTCCACTGACACACCGCAGCCCGTTGGACGGCCGGCCCTGCCTGGTCCTGCTCGAAGTGCACGACGTTCGGGAGAAGACGGACCAGGTAGCCGACGCCCTCGCCCGGTACGGCGGCAGCCGTTTCACCGACCACCGACAGATCGTCCGTCAGCGTTTCGACTCAGCCGACTTCCCGATCGAAGCGCGCGGATACGACAGGGATGCCGTCGACGCCCTCGTGCAGAAGGGCCGGGAGGCGCTGCGGTCGGAGGATCACCTGCTGCGCCTCGCAACGAAGGTACAGGTGGAGCGGGCCCTGCTCGAGTTGCCGCTCGTCGCGCACGGCTACTACCGCGCCCGGGTCGACGCGTTCCTGCGGGACCTGTCCGCCGTGTTGGCACGGTTCGAGGAGGGCGACGAAGAGGCCGGCTGACGTGCCCGTACCCGCTCGCGGGCCCTTCGCACCGCCTACGGCTTGCGGGCGAGCAGTCCGACGAAGGTGTGGTACGTGTCGGTCTGCTGCTGGGCGGGCGCGTCCGGGTCCGGACGCCACTCGGCCAGCGGCACCAGGCCCGGCTCCAGCACCGTCAGCCCGTCGGCGAAGGCGAGGATCTCCTCGTCGGTACGCCAGCGGCCGGTGCCGAGCGACTCGTTGAACACCCGCTCGACCTCGCGGGCCTTGCGGGAGCCTTCCGGATCCCGCTCGCCCGGGTCACGGAAGTGCGAGATCGCGACGTAGCTGCCCGACGGCAGCGCGTCGACCAGCGCCGCAGCCACCGATCGCGGGTCCTCGTCGTCGCCGATGTGGTGCAGGATCGCGAACAGCAGCAGCCCGATCGGGCGGTCGAAGTCGAGGAACCGGCGGACGTCCGGGTCGTTGAGGATCTCCTCCGGTTCCCGGATGTCGGCCTGGATCACCGTCGCGGTGCCCTCCGCGGCGAGCAGCGCCCGCCCGTGCGCCAGGACGATCGGGTCGTTGTCCACGTACACGACGCGGGCGGCCGGGTTGTGCTCGATCGCGACCTCGTGCACGTTGCCCTGGGTGGGCAGCCCCGAGCCGATGTCGAGGAACTGGTCGATGCCCGCCTCGGTCACCAGGTAGCGGATCACCCGGCGGAGGAACGCCCGGTTCGCCTGACCGGCGGCCGGCCCGTCCGGCGTGATCCGCAGGGCGTGCTCGGCGACCTTCCGGTCGACCTCGAAATTGTCCTTGCCGCCCAGGAAGTAGTCGTAGACCCGGGCCACGCTGGGAATGGTGACGTCGATTCCGGGCGGTGCGGCCTTGTCGCGGGTCACTGGCGTCTCCAGACTCCGTGGGCGGTTCCGGGCGTTTTCGGGGAGTGTAGCGACCGTACAGGGTGGATGGTCGCCCCGTTTGGGACCGCTCCCAGCGGACCGGCCCGTCACCAGGGCGTTCATCGACCGACACGCCGACGTCAGCGCAGCTCCGCCGCCCCGCATGACCCGTCGTGGCCGTCCCGCAGTCCGCAGCGCCCACCGCCGGGCAGCCGCACGTCACACCAGACCCGGTACCGCAGGTGCTGCGCGTCCTCCTCGCTGAGCGTCGTCTCACCGAAGTCGACGACATCCAGGTGCCCGAGCGACCGGGCGAGCGCGGCGGCCAGCTCGACGGCGGCGTCCCGGCTGGTCAGCGTGGTCGACAGGTGGACGATCCAGCGCGGCTCAGTCATCGTGGCCGCGCCGCCGGCAGCCGTTGTGGCGGGACTGCCACTGCCGCAGCGCCTGGCGGACCCGCTCCGACTCGGTGCGCGCCGTGGTCAGCTCCCGGTGCAGGCGGTCCATCTCGTCGGCGACCCGGCACAGGTAGTCGTGCACCTGCGCCGGGTCCAGGCCACGCCAGCGGGTGTCGAAGACGGCGCTGCGCACCTGATACGCCTGCACCCGCTCGCCGGTCACGTGGATCACGACGCCACCGTCCCGGCCACCACTGCCTCGTCGGGCAACCCGGCCGCGGCGAGCGTCGCCCTCCCCCACCGGGCCAGCCGGCAGGGGTACGGAACGCGCTCGCTGCGGCACAGCGGTCCCTGCGGCCAATGCTCGGGCACGTGTACGCGCACGGCCAGCGCGGCGACGAGCAGGTCCTCGTCGGTGACCGGGGTGAGGACGGGAAAGTCGGCGAGTACGGCGGACATCGGCAGGCGCCTCCGGGTCGGGTCTCGTGGAGTGGCGCCGGGGCGGGCGGGGACGGCGGGAGCCGCGATCGGGGGACGCGGTGCCACCGGAGCCCGGCACCCGCCCCGGGCCATGCGCCGACCCTCAGTCCTACTCGGCAGAAGGCGCATGCCCTGATGGTCGTCGCCGCAATGCATGTACCGCATACCCTCGGTCACCATTCCGAGACATGCCGCGATATGCACAGCGCGTATACCGGCCCGCTCCGGACCGGGTGGAATGGCTAGGCTCGACTTCGGACACAGGTTCTCCGCGAACGGCGAGGTTGCCGGTGACACCTGCGAACTGCCCCCGCTGCGGCGGGCGCCTGGCGCGTGACAACGACACGGGACGCTGCGCGCCCTGCCAGGCCGCCGAACGCGACCGCCTCAGCACGCCACCCGCCGTACCCGATTCGTTCTGGGCCCATGAACCGGTACGTACGGCGCTGGCCCGGCGTCATCTCGGCCAGGTGATCCGGGCGTACCGCCACCACCCGTACCACGGGCGGAGCCCGCTGCCGCAGAGCGTCGTCGCGGGATGGCTGGGGATCACTCAGGCGCAGTTGAGCCGAATCGAGAACGGCCCCGCCCTGGTGCATCTCGATCGGCTGACGCACTGGGCGACAGTGCTCCGCATCCCGCCGGGGTCTCTCTGGTTCGCAGTCGGCGCTATGGCCGACGAGGTCCGCACAACACCAGACCTGGGCCGGCGAAGCCTCCTGGCCGGCATCGCCGCGGTGTCGGCAGGAGCCGGGCTGGTCGGGGTCGGGGAGCAGCCTCGGCCCCGCCGTATCGGCAGTGCGGACGTCTCTCGGCTGAACGCGGTCCTGGAGCTCTACCGGTCGGTCGACTACGAATGCGGTGGCGGCCTGCTCTATCGGGAGGTCGCGCGGTTCGCGGAGTCGGTGTACAGAATGCTCGACTGGTCGCACGGCCCCGGGCTGACACCCCGCTTGGTCGCGGCGGTCGCGGCGGCGCGTCAGCTGGCCGGCTGGACCGCGCTGGACGCCGGCCGGCACACGGACGCTCAGCGGCATTTCGCCGCCGGCGAGCGGGCCGCAATGTCCGCTGACGATGCCCCGCTGGCGGCCCTGATCCGCTACTCGCAGGCCAAGCAGCTACAGCACCTTCGGCACAACCAGGATGCTCTGGCCGCGCTGAGGCTGGCCCACTCAGAGCTGGGATCACGGGCGACCCCGGCGGTGACGGCGCTGCTCTGGGGCGCGGAGGCCGCTTCGACAGCCGCACTCGGCGACCACCGAAGCGCGCTGACCCTCCTCGGTCGCGCGAGTGATCAGTTCGAGCGGGTGGATCCCGAGCGTGAACCGACTTGGATGGCCTTCTACGACCGTGGCGAGCTGCTCGCCCAGTACGGCCGCGTGTACCGCGACATGGCCCGGCAGGCCGGAACGCACGCCGCACAGGCGGTGCGGAGCGTCGAAGAGGCGATCGTCGCCTTCGGCCCGGCGAACGTCCGCAGCATGGTCCTGAACGAAGTCGGATTGTGCAGCGCGCTCTTCCTCACCGATGAGCCCGAGCGGGCGGTCGCTGTCGGCACGCGCGCGGTGGAGCAGTCGTGTGCGCTGAGTTCCAGCCGAGTGGTTGATCGAGTAATCAACCTGCGCCGTGATCTCGGACGACACCGCCACCTTCCCGTCGTCGCCGAATTCGAACGGACGCTCACCGCACGAGCTGCGGCCACGGCATGAGCGGACGGTTCTCGGAAGAAGCGATGAGCCGCGCCATGCGGGAGATCGCCGGCGGCCTCGACGTGCCGGCCGACGACGCCCAACTCCTGCGGCTGACCAACAACGCCGTGTTCGCGTTGCCGGCATCCGGGCTTGTCATCCGCATCGCGCGAACGCATCGGCTCCGGGATCGGGTGACAAAGGTCGTTCACCTCGCGCGATGGTTCGCCGAGCTGGACGCGCCCACGATCCGGCTGGCGCCTGGCGTGAAGCAGCCAGTGGCGGTCGGTGACTTGGCTGCCTCGGTCTGGACTTACGTGCCACCCGCCGCGCCTACTCCGACGGTCGACGACCTCGGGGTGGCGCTGCGGCGGTTCCATGCGCTCGGCCCCCCGCCCTTCCCGCTAGCCGCCTGGGATCCGATCGGGGATGCGCGTCGACGCCTGGCGGATGCCGACGGCTTGAGCGCAGAGGACCACGACTACCTGATGACGTGGTGCAACCGCTTGGAGCCGCAGGTCACCGACCTCAACCAGCGCGTGGAGCAGTCGCTCATCCACGGGGACGCGCACGTCGGCAACCTACTCCGGGATGCATCCGGCGGCATCCTGCTCTGCGACTTCGACGCCACTTGTCTAGGGCCTTGGCAGGTGGACCTGGCAGCGGTCGCTGCGGGCGAGGCCCGCTTCGGGAAGACCGGGGCGCATCGGGCGCTCGCCGAGGCGTACGGGTACGACGTGATGTCCGACCGCGACTGGCCGCTTCTTCGAGAAGCCCGCGAACTCAAAATGATCGCTGCTGCCACGCCGCTGCTCGCGAGTTCCGCGAGCGTAGCGGCCGAATTTGCCAAACGATTGCAGTCAGTCACCCAAGGCGACAACGGCTTACGGTGGAAGCCATTCGCCGATCTCGTCTGAGCCTCTCGGCAAGCGACTGCCGCCCGACGGGCAACGCGTCTACCTTCATCTCTAGGTGTCGATGATCCGACAGGCCATAGGACAAAGCTCCTGACACCTATCGCACCGGCTTCCGCCCGGCGTTCATCGCGGCTAGCTTGCCACCGTGGGGGATCTTGAACGGGGCATCTACGAACACCTGATCACCGAGAAGCTGGCGACGCAGCTCAGGCATGTCGATAGCGCCCTCGTCCGGGACGCGAAGCTGGATGCCGCCGACGCGCATGATGTCCTGGCCCGGCACATCGCGGGCCTCGCGCGCCGGGCGCTCCTCGGCGTGGGCGGCGGGCAGAACAAGCTGGCCCGGCAGGTCGACCTGGCGAACCGCATCGCCGCGCACATCGCTCAGGCCGAGCCCCGCGCCGTCACCGCCGACGACCAGGTGGCGGACGCCCAACGTCTGCTGCACGCCATCGCCGCACCGCCCACTCCGCCGGCCGCACCGGTCTTCCCGATCCGCCCCGCGACGCCGCTTTCCACCGGCGCGCTCCTGGTCAACGGCCGGCACCAGCCGCGCATCGGCCATGAGGTCAGCCACGAGATGGCGTCGGCGGACGAGGTGGACCTGCTCTGCGCCTTCATCAAGTGGCACGGTCTGCGCATCATCGAGCCCGCGATCACCGAGCTGGTCGCCCGAGGCGGTCGGGTACGGGTCATCACGACCACGTACATGGGCGCCACCGATCAGCGGGCGCTCGATCGGCTCGCCGAGCTGGGCGCCGAGATCAAGGTGTCCTACGAGACGCGGACCACCCGGCTGCACGCCAAGGCGTGGCTGTTCCGGCGGAACAACGGCACCACCACCGCGTACGTCGGTTCGTCGAACCTCTCCAAGGCCGCGCTCGTCGACGGCGTGGAGTGGAACGTGCGCATCTCGAATCTGGAGCAGCCGCACGTCATCGACACGTTCGAGGCGACGTTCGCGGACTACTGGAACGACTCGGCGTTCGAGACCTACGACCCGGCAACCGATGCCGAGCGGCTACGTGTCGCACTGCGCGGGGAACGTGCCGACGACGTCCCGGCCGAGATCGCGAACCTGGACGTGCGGCCGTTCCCATACCAGCAGGAGGTTCTTGACGACCTCAACGCCGAGCGTCTGGTGCACGGTCGCTGGCGCAACCTGGTGGTGATGGCGACCGGCACCGGCAAGACAGTAGTGGCGGCGCTCGACTACCGCCGGCTCCGGCGAGCCGGCCACGTCGCCTCGCTGCTCTTCGTCGCCCATCAGGAGCAGATCCTGCGGCAGAGCCGGTCAGTGTTCCGCCAGGTCATGGGCGACGGCACGTTTGGCGAGACGCTCGTCAGCGGCGATCGGCCGCAGGAGTGGCAGCACGTCTTCGCGTCAATCCAGTCGCTACGCCAGCGGAAGATCGATCCCGAGGCGTTTGACATGGTGATCGTCGACGAGTTCCACCACGCCGAGGCGGCCACGTACACGGCGTTGCTGGAGCGGCTTCGGCCGCGCGTACTCCTGGGCCTGACCGCGACCCCTGAGCGGAGCGACGGCCGCGACGTGCGCCGGTGGTTCGACGGCCGCGCGTCGGTGGAGTTGCACCTGTGGGAAGCCCTCGAACGGCAGTTGCTGGCACCGTTCCAGTACTTCGGGCTGCACGACGACGTGGACCTGACGCGGGTGCGGTGGAAGCGCGGGCAGGGGTACGACAAGGGCGAGCTGGACGGCGTCTACACCGGCAACGACGCTCGGGCGCGGCTCATCCTGCACGCGGTCCGGCGAATCGCTGACGTCGGGCGGATGCGCGCGCTCGGCTTCTGCGTCAGCATCGGGCACGCGGAGTTCATGGCCGACTGGTTCACCCGGCACGGCGTGCCGTCCGCGGCCATCACGTCGACTGTTGACCGGCCGGATCGCCACGTGCTGATCGACCGCTTCCGCAAGCGCGAGCTGAAGGTGCTCTTCACTGTCGACCTGTTCAACGAGGGCGTCGACCTGCCGATGGTCGACACCATCCTCATGCTGCGCCCCACTGAGAGCGCGACGATCTTTCTGCAGCAACTGGGCCGAGGTCTGCGGCTGGACGACGACAAGCCGTGCCTGACGGTGCTCGACTTCATCGGCGGCCAGCACGCGAACTTCCGGTTCGACATGCGCTGGCGTGCCCTCGCCGGGGTCAGCCGGCGCGCGGTCGAAGCCGCAGTCCGGGACGACTTCCCCTCGCTACCAAGCGGCTGCCACATCGAGCTGGACCGGGTGGCGAAAGAGATCGTGCTCGCCAACCTCAAGTCGGCGCTGCCGACGTCGAAGAACTCGCTGGTGGCCGAACTGCGGCAGCTCGGTGACGTGAGCCTGTCCGACTTCCTGCGCGAGACCGGCCTGGAAATCGAGGACGTGTATCGGTCGGCGAGCATCGGCGGCTGGGCCGGGCTGCGGCGTCTCGCCGGTCTCGACCCGGCCGAAGGCGGCCCGGACGACCGTGACCTGAGCCGGGCCATCGGCCGGATGCTTCACATCGATGATGTCGATCGGCTGGACCTGATCGCTCAGCTCGCCGCAGGCCAGCGCCCGGCCGCCGGGCGGCTGCTCGACATGCTGCACTTCAGCCTGTGGGGGCCGTCGGTGCCGCTGACCGAACGCGACGCCCGGCTCAAGCGGCTGTGGGCGGAGCCGGCGCGCTGCGCCGAGCTGCGGCAGGTAGTTGACGTGCTGCGTGACCGCATCCACCGGGTCACCGAGTCACCTGCCCCGGGCCGGGTGCCGCTGCGAGTGCACGCCCGCTACAGCCGCAATGAGGCGTGCGCGGCTTTCGGTATGACCAACCCGGGCTCGCTGCGCGAGGGCGTGAAGTGGCTGCCCGACGAGCGCGCGGATCTGTTCTTCGTCACGCTCGTCAAGTCCGAGGAGCACTACTCGCCCACCACCATGTACGCCGACCGCGCTATCACGGACAAGCTGTTCCAGTGGGAGTCGCAGAGCACAACGTCGTCGGGCTCGGCCACCGGCCAGCGGTACGTCAACCACGTCGCGCAGGGCTCGACGGTGCACCTGTTCGTCCGCGAGACCAAGATTGCCGACCGTGACCTGGGCGCACCGCCGTACCTGTACGCGGGTCCGATGACGTACCGGGAGCACAGCGGCGACCGGCCCATGCGGATCCTCTGGGAACTGCGGCAGCCGCTTCCCGCCGACATGTACGCCGCCGCGCGGGCGATAGCCGCCTGAGCTAGGCAGTGTCTTCAAAGGATCTTGGTGTCGGATGATGTAGCGCGTGGGTCGTCGCTACGAGTTGTCTGACGTCGAGTGGGAAGCGCTGTCGAGGTATTTGCCGTCGGCGGTGACCGGTGGTCGGCCTCGGGCCGATGACCGGCGGGTGCTCAACGGGATCGTGTGGAAGATCCGGGCCGGGGCGGCGTGGCGGGACGTGCCGGCCCGGTACGGGTCCTGGCAGTCGATCTACACCCGTTTCCGCAGGTGGGCACTCGATGGCACGTTCGAGCGGATGCTCGCCGGGGTCCAGGCCGACGCGGACGCGGCAGGGGACATCGACTGGCTGGTGTCGGTCGACTCGACCATCGTGCGAGCCCACCAGCACGCCGCCGGCGCTAAAAGGGGCGCCGGGAATCGGACGAACCACAAGATCACGCCCTCGGTCGAAGTAGAGGTGGACTGACCACCAAGATCCACCTCGCCTGCGACGGCTCGGGCCGGACGCTGGCGTTCGTGCTCTCCGGCGGCAACGTCAACGACTGCACCCGATTCGCCCACGTCATGGCCGCCATCCGCGTCGAGCGCCCAGGGCCCGGTCGACCTCGCGTCCGACCAGATCACGTCATCGCTGACAAGGGCTACAGCTCCAAGGCCATCCGAGCCGACCTGCGCCGACGCGGCATCGGGCACACCATCCCCGAGCGCGCCGACCAGCAGGCAAACCGCCGCAGGCGAGGCAGCCGCGGCGGCAGGCCACCGACGTTCGACAAACAGCTCTACAAGCGGCGCAACGTCGTCGAACGCTGCTTCAACCGGCTCAAGCAGTGCCGCAGCGTCGCCACCCGCTATGACAAGACCGCGACGTCGTACCAGGCAACGGTCACCATCGCCGCACTACTCCAATGGTTGTGAACCTTTGAAGACGCGGCCTAGGAGGCTTCCGTCCGCTTGCCAAGTCAGGCGAGCGGACGCGAGGCGTCGGCCTGCTCACGACGTCGGGCTGGCAGCACCCGGGACGACAGCACTGCCACCCCACCCGCGATCACTCCGACCATCGTGCCGGTGACCAGGCTCGACATCACCGCCGCGCCTCGCAACAACGCCTCCCGCGCCTCCGGCTCCAGCCCGGCCAGCCCGGGCGCGTCCATCCCCAGCGACGAGTCCCAGAACACCTGGTGGCCGACCGCCAGGAACGCCCCGTACAGCGCCCCGATCACCACCATCGTCAGGAACGGGCGCGGCGCCCGCCGCCACAGCACGGCAGCGACCCAGCACAGCGGCGGCCCGACCGCGAGCAGCGCGGCCATGATCGTGCCCTCCGGCACCACGCCCAGGTCGTGCAGCGCCACGCGCGGGGCGGCCGGCGCGGCCAGCGCGACGAGCGCCGGCCAGGAGAACCCGAGGGTACGGCGACCCGCGCTCATCGGGTCACCCCCGCCGACCCGGAATCCGGTGCCAAAGCGGGTGCCGACTGCGGAACAGACGCGGTCGAGCGCACGAACTTCAGCAGCGCGACGAACGCCAGGACTGCCGTCACCGCACCTCCGGCGAGGCGCACCCAGTGACCGGCGACGAACTCGGCGGCGACCTGGCGCAGGTACTCCGCCGAGTGCGTCCCGGGCGGGTCGACGAACATGATCTCGTTGCGCGGCCAGAAGAAGACGGCGGAGAACAGGAACTCGCAGACCACGAAGACGGCGGTGGCACCGGCGACCCACCAGCGCAGCCGCCGGTCGCGCCAGGTGAGCAGCGTGGCGGCGACGCTGCTGAGGATCACCGACGCGCCGAGCGGCGGGAAGTAGTCGTGCGGGCCGCCGTGGACGAGGAACTCACGGGCCCGGTCGAGCGAGGCGGGCGCGTCGTTGAAGATGTTCGGGTAGAGCATGACGGTCTCGGCGGCGACCCCGCCGAACGACATCATCGATGCCCAAACCATGATAATAAGGGCGAGCCAGGTCAGTCTTGTGCGTACCACGAGGGTTCTCCTCACGTTTCGGGGACGCCATCGACGCTAGGTCGGCAGTTCTCGACCGTCGTCCGCGTGGCCGCGCGACCGGGTGTCGCTTCTCGGCGTACGCCTCGGGGTCGTCCCTGACGCCTGCGGACGACAGCGGTGAGGGTCCGCGCGGACCTAGGCTCGAAGGCGTGTCCGACACCTCGCCCACCCGCGCCGACGTGCTGCTCGCGGCGGCCACGCTCGGCCTGGTCGCGGTGGCTGTGGCGGCCGACCGGCAGTCGCCCGGCGGCGCGGCGCTCGCGGTCGTGGTCGGCGCGGTGCTCGGCGGGCTGGTGCTGTGCGCCAGGCGGTGGCCGCTGCCGGCGCTGGTCGCGACGGCGGTCGTGATCCTCGGGTACTACGCGCTGGACCTGCCGCCCGTCGGGGTGGCCGCCCCGGCCGCCGCCGTCCTCTACCGGGCGTCCGAGCGCGGGCGTGTCGTCCCGGCCGCCGTGGTCGCCGGGAGCCTGCTGGCCGTGTCGGTGGTCGCCCGGCTGGCCGAGGGCGACGACATCGCGGTGGTCGTCGGTACGGAACTCGGCTCCGAGGCGGCGTTGCTGCTCGCCGTCATCGCCCTCGGTGACGCGGTACGCAACCGCAGGTCGCTGCGGGCGGCCCTGGTCCGGCAGGCGGTCGCCGCAGACGAGGAGCGCCATCGGGAGGCGGCCCGTCAGGTCGAGGCGGAGCGACTGCGCATCGCCCGGGAGGTGCACGACACGCTCGGGCACACCATCTCGGTGATCACGTTGCAGTCCGCAGTCGCCCGGGAGGCGCTCGCCGACAGCGATCCGGCGCAGGCGGAGGACGCGCTGGCGGCGATCCGGTCGGTGAGCGGCAGCGCGATGGCGGAGTTGCGGGCCACGCTCGGCACGCTGCGCCGCGAACCCGGGCCACGGGAACCGGTCCCCGGCTTCGATCAGCTCGCGGCGCTCGTGGACGGCGTACGCCGGGGTGGGCTGGCGGTCGACCTGCGGATCGAGGGTTCGGTGGACACGCTGCCGGCGGTGGTGGGCAGCACCGTCTACCGGGTCGTGCAGGAGGCGCTGACGAACGTCCTGCGCCACGCCGAGGCCACCCGGGTCACCGTGACCGTCCGCGCCACGCCCGGCCGGCTCACGCTGGAGGTGGTGGACGACGGTCGCGGCGGCCCGCCCGCCGGGGACGGGACGGGCCAGGGCCTGCGCGGCATGGCCGAGCGGATAGCCCTGCTCGGCGGCACCGTCGAAACCGGCACGATCGAAACGGGCAGCGCCGAACCCGGCACGAGCGGCGGCTTCCGGGTGTCGGTCCACCTGCCACTGACGGGAGTCGCCGCGTGAGCCCGATCCGCGTCGTTCTCGTCGACGACCAGCACCTGGTCCGCACCGGCCTGCGCGCCCTGCTCGACCGGGCGCCGGACATCGAGGTGGTGGGCGAGGCGGGCGACGGCGGCAGCGGCCTGGCGGTGGTACGGGAGCAGCGGCCCGACATCGTGCTGATGGACGTCCGGATGCCCGGCGGCGACGGGCTGGAGGCGACCCGGCGGATCCTGACCGACCCGACGCTCGACGGTGTGCAGGTCGTCATGCTCACCACGTTCGACGACGACGAGTACCTGTTCGAGGCGATCCGCGCCGGGGCGGCCGGTTTCCTGCTCAAGGACACCCCGCCCGACGCCCTGCGGGACGCAGTCCGGACGGTGGCCGGTGGCGACGCGCTGCTCTCCCCCGCGGTGACCCGGCGGGTGCTCGCCGCGGCGGCCCGCTCACCGGTGGCCGACCCGGCGCGACTGGCCGGATTGACCGCACGGGAACGGGACGTGCTCGCGCAGGTGGGCGCCGGACGATCGAACACGGAGATCGGGCAGGCGTTGTTCCTGAGCCCTGATACCGCCCGCACCTACGTGAGCCGGCTGCTCCAGAAGCTGAACGCCCGCGACCGGGCGCAGCTCGTCGTGATCGCGTACGAGAGCGGGCTGGTCCGCCCCGGCGAGGGCTGAGCCGCGCCGGGGCGGGTCACAGTCAGGTCGACGCCGCGTCCGCCGGCTCGGGTGCCGCGTGCCGGCCGCCGCCGTTGCGGCGTTCGTCGCCGTGTCCCGGCCACCATGCCTTGTGGCCGATCAGCCCGGTCAGCGCCGGTACGAAGAACATCGACATGACGAACGCGGACAGCACGATCCCGATCGCCACCGCGAAGCCCATCTGCTGGAGGAACGAGATCGGCGCGAGCATCAGCACCCCGAACGTGCCGGCCAGGATCAGCCCGGCCGCGGCGACTGTCGGGCCGGCGTGTTCCACCCCGATCGCGGCGGCCTGGTGCGGTTCGTGGCCCTCGCGCGCCTCCTCGCGGAGCCGGGCGATCATCAGGATGTTGTAGTCGGTGCCGATCGCCACCACGAACAGATAGAGGATGATCGGCAGCTGGAACGTCACGCCCGGGTTGCCCTGGAGCCCCTGGAACACGTAGACGGTGGCGCCGAGCGTGGCGGCGAAGTTGAGCAGCACCGCGATCACCAGGTAGACCGGCGCGACGAGGCTGCGCAGCAGCAGCGCCAGGATGATCGCGATCAGGAGTGCGGCGACCGGCAGGATCACCGACAGGTCCCTGTTGTTCGCCGAGTTGATGTCCGCGAAGATCGCCGTGGTGCCGCCGACGAGCGCCCTGGTGCCCGGCGGCGCCGCCTCGTGCACCGCCTTTCGCAGGTCGTCGCGCACGAGCGTGATCGCCTCGTTCGACATCGGGTTCTCGTTCAGCAGCAGGCTGATCCGGACGACGCTCGGGTCGGTGGCGCTGCGCTCCGGCGGCTGCGCCTGCCCGACGCCCGGTGCCCGTGCCGACGCGGCGGCGAAGTCGTTCACCTGCTGCTCGGTGAGCGGGGTGCCGTCGCCGGTGGTCAGGTAGACCTCGGTGGGCGCGAGCGCCCCGGCGGCGAAGCCGCGCTGGAGGTCCTGGGCCGCCCGCGCCGACTCGGTGTCCTGCGGGAAGCCGGCCCCGAAGTCGTAGTCGGCCTTGTAGCCGAGCACCCCGGCGGCGAGCGCCACGAGCAGTGCGCCGGAGGCCGCTGCCACGATCGCCGGGCGGCGTCCGACCACCGCGCCGAGCCGCCGGGACAGGGTCGCCTTGGGCGGGCGCTGCCACGCCTTCGACGGCCAGAACACCCACCGGCCGAGCAGCGACACGAGTGCCGGGATCAGGGTCAGCGAGGTGACGAGCATGACGCCGACGGCGATGGCGAGCGCCGGGCCGAGCGACCCGAAGAAGCCGAGCGAGGCGAGCAGCAGCACCAGGAACGCCACGATGACCGCACCGGCGGCGGAGGTGATGACCTCGCCGACCCGCTGTACCGAGACGACCATCGCGGTGCGCTTGTCGTCCCCGGCGCGCAGCCGCTCGCGGTAGCGGAACAGCAGGAACAGGATGTAGTCGGTGCCGATGCCGAACAGCACGATCAGCAGGATGGTCTGCAGGTCCTGGCTGACGTTGAGGTCGAACGCCTTGCCGGCGGCCGCGACCAGCCCGGTGGTGACGGACATGACGACGCTGATGACCACCACCGGCAGCAGCGCGGCGATCGGGCTGCGGAAGATGATCAGGATCAGTCCGATGATGAGGACGATGGTGGCGACACCGACGACCGCGAACGCCTCGTTGAACGTGTCCTCGTTGTCGACGAAGCTCGCCACGTCGCCGGCCACCCCGGCGGTCAGGCCGCTGCCGGACAGGTCCGGCCCGAGGGCGGCGCGCAGGTCGCGTACCGCGTCGAGCAGGCGCGGGTCGTCGGGGCTGTCGGCGTCGAGACCGACGGTGACCACCTGCACCGACTTGTCCGGCGCGACGGCCTGCGGGCCGGTCAGGTAGCCGGAGGTCTGCGGGATGTTCCGGGCCTTGAGCGCGGTGGCGAGCTGCCCCACGCGCGCCTCGTCGGCCGGGGTGAGCGGCTTGCCGTCGCTGCGCTTGACCACGACTGTGGCGGTGGCGGTGGCGGCCTGCGGGAACGACTTCGCGGCCAGCTCGGTGGCCTGCACCGACTCGTAGGAACGCGGCAGGAAGCTCTCCTGGTCCGCGGAGGTGATGTCGCTCAGCGAAGGACTGGCAGCGATGATCGCGATCGCGGCGACGACCCAGCCGCCGATCACCCACCATGCCTTGCCCACGACGAATCTGCCCAGGCGCTCGAACATCGTTTCCCCCGTGTGTTCGGCTGTGTCGCACGCGATCCTACGCTGCGTGAGCAATCCCTTTCGGACGGCTCGCGGACTTTCGTCGATGATCCGGGTGGTCGAGGATCGACGGATGAGCGCGAGGCTGCCCGGTCCCGGAGCGCTGACGGCCTGGTTGGTGGCGACGGTGCCGGCCCCACTGGTCGTCTACGAGTGGACCCACAGGTGGGAGGAGAAGCAGCCGCTCTCCACCGCACTGTGGTGGCCCGTGCTCGCGTCGCCGCTGCTCGCCGCCGTGCTCGCGGCCCGGCAACCCCGGCGCCCCGCCGCCGCCGTCGGCGTGTCCACGCTGGTCACGACGGCGCTTCTCGCGGTATCGCTCGCGTTCTTCCGGTGGGTCGTGCCGCTGACCGGCGAGGCCCGCTGGGGGCGGGCGCTGCTCGGCGGTGCGGCGCTCGCGGTGGCCGGTGCGCTCATCGGGTACGCCGCCGGCGGGCGCCTGCCCCACCGGGCCCGCCCGGCGTCGCGTCGCGGCTGTCTGGTCGGCGGGCTCGCCGTCGTGTTCGGCGCGCTGCTGGCGCAGTCCGCGGTACGGCTCGGCGCCGAGGACAGCACGACCGGTCACCCCCCGCACGAGTACGGCGGCGTGGGCCCTTACGTGACGTCGGCGAGCCGGTTCACGGCGCCGGCCGCCGGGGCGTACGGGATCTTCGCGCTGGGTTTCTCCCCGGCGAACGCCGACTGCCGCGTCACCGGCGACGGCTCGGAGGTGCGGGCGGCCGAGCCGGTCTCCGTCCCGCCGGGCGACTACGGCAGCGACGCCGCCGTCTATTCCTGGGTGGCGACAGTGCGGGTGCCGACACCCGGTTCGTGGACGCTCGACTGCCGCACGAGCGACCCGGAGGCGTCCTACGTGGTGGGCGACGTGCCGGAGATCCGAGGCGCAGTCGGCGAAATGATCCACTGGCCGGTGGGCGTGATCTGGCTGCTCGGCGCGGCGCCCGGCCTGCTGATCGTCGCGGACACCGCCAGGCGGCGACGAGCTACTTGCCGCCTTCCGAGGTGAGGCCCTGCCAACCGTCGGCGCCGGTCACCGTCGGATTCGGCAGCGAATAATGGCTGATACTGGCCGCGTCTGCCTCTCTGATCCGGTCCACCAGTGCGTAGACGATCGCATTGAGCGCAAGGTGCTGCGCTCGGGTGGTCACCACGGTCATGTCCACGATGTCACTGTCTGGCACTTCTGCCCGTCGCACGACAAGACGCCCGTCGCCCCACTCCTCGTTCTGCTCCAAGCCGCACCTCCGTCAATCCGTGCCGTTAGTTGAATGGCCAGGCTCAACGTGCTTGTTGGCCACCGCTCGCTCCTGTGCCTTCAGGTAATACCTCGTGGCTTGCTGGCGCTGCCGAATCAGGAAGGTCGCGACGACCAGCGCCAGGAAGGACAGCCCCAACCAGAGGACGTCGCTATGGATCGTGTGTGGAAGCCCGGCCAGACTCAGGGCAACCTCGGTCGGCAGGCGTTTCGCGGCGTCGAGCACGTACAGCAGCACGCCTGCGAACGAAAGTAACATCACCGACTGAAGGCCGAAGTACGCAATGAGCGAAGCGCGGCCGACCCGCTCCTGGTCGAGTCCTCGGCCCAAGGCGCCTGCGACAAACGCCGGCAGCGCCAGCACGAGCGCGGGCAGACCGACGGCAGCCGCTGCGTTGTCCAGACCAGCGCGGGACAACGTGAAGAAGAGAAGAACGATAGCGGTCAGCGTGGCGAGAGTCGCTGCGTTGCCTAGCGCGCCCGGCGGAATCTCTCGCAGGTAGACGATCGATTTGAAGTCCCAGGACACGCGCTCGCCAGGGGCGATGGACCTCAGGTCGCCCCAGCGCCCGTGTCGGCGGACGTACAGATGCGCCACGGGGCGGGCCTGCTCGTGGTGGAGCCGGACATACTGTTGAAACCCATTGATCTTGAAATGGCGTTGACGAAGTATGTCTCGCCCACCCAACACCTCGAGATGATGACTGAAGACATAGCAACCCGCCGGGGCAAGCAGTTCGAAATGGTAGCTGTCTGCTTGGAGCGCTCGCGTCATCGGTACGTCGAGCGTAAATGGCGCCAAGCCGAAACGAGCCCTCAGCTTCTCATACGGGCTGACATGCATCCTTTCGGGCGAATAGAGGGAGCTGTAGGTGACCAGGACGTTCATCGTCTCCGGAACCGGCACCTCGCCGACCACAACATAACTCTTGGCGAGCACCTTACAGATGTCGAGAATTTTGTCTCGCCAGACCGGGGAGATCTCCTCGCTGAGGCCAGTGATCTGCTTCAGCGCATCCTGAACCTCTTCCCATGCTGATTTGGGGGCATCCGTCGGTCTCGTCCCGCCGACTCCGACCGGAGCCGCAGCAGGCCGGCAGATCGCCACGATGACCCGGGCCATGATGTCGCGGTCAGATTTCCTGAGTGCGGGGGAGCTCAGATGTTGACCCGTCTCCTGCCGAGCCAGCAGAAAGAGGGACTCGATCGCGAGCGCGGTGAGGCCGCGAACTTCCCGTTGGGAAAGAACAGGGATGGTCTCCCCTTTCGCGTCCGTGGCACTCACCAGGTCGAACAGCAAACCCTTCCGCGCAGTCACCAGGGGGATCAGTACACCGGTCGCACCTCGTCCACCTCGTTCGCCGCCCTCCGCTGCCGTCGAACGGGGATCGGCGCCGACGTGCTCGGGCGAACCGGTTTCGTCGCTGTAGTTGGGTCGATGGGCCGGCTGCGGCAAGTCGATCCGATATTGCAGCGTCGTCCTGACACGGAGCATCCGCCCGCTCGGCTCGACCTCGTCGTGGACCCTCGCCAGCGAGCGTGGCGGATCGAGCAAGAGGTTGATGAAGCAGGCGATCGCATATGGGTCGTAGTTGCGGGCGACATAACTCGCGGCCTCCTGTATCTCCTCCCGGCTCGGCGATTCAGCGACGGGCGCACCGGGTGCCATTGCTTTGAGATTGGGAGTTTCCCGCAGCAGCGCCAGCGCTAGGCCGGCGCCCGCCGCCAGGAATCCGAAAATGATGTGCACAGCCAGGTTCGCCCACGGAAACTCCACCAGCGCGACGAAGAGAAACAGCAGGAGGAGCGCTGTCACCGCCAAGAAGGCGAGTCGCTTAGGCAGCATGCCGAATCCCTCGGATCGGCTGACCTCCGGAAGATCTGATGCCATAGGCCACGCTCCCCGGTTTTCGGCACCTGGAGGCCCTGACCGGCCACCGAGTGCAGTTCACCTCTGCGGTCTTATGCACTTCCGTACGTCCATAGTGCCAACCACTACATAAATGTCAACGGACGCTTCGGTCCGTCCTGCAGGCACAGCGGGAAGGCGCGCCCGTTTCAACCCGCCTGGTCGGGATTGACAAGGGACATTGGCTCCTTCACGCCCGCCCGCGCGCTGTCGCGTATGCGACAGCACATGAGCGGATGGATCTGCGGTTCCGGTGCCGGGGGGAAGTGTCGTAGAGAGCCCGTAGCCTGACGCGGTCATCGACGACCACGGGAGGCGACGTGCTCGACCACTTCTCCGTAGCAGTGCGCGACCTGGCGGCCAGCGGCGCCTTCTACGACACGGTGCTGGCCCCGCTGGGCGCGCGTCGGCTGATGGAGCCCGGCCCGATCGGCTACGGCGTCGAGGCGCCCGACTTCTGGGTGGAGCCCGCCCCGTCCGGCGCCACGCCGGTGCCGGTGCACATCGCGTTCACCGCGGCCGACCGCGCGACGGTGCGGGCGTTCCACGACGCGGCGGTGGCAGCGGGCGCGGAGGTCCTGCACGCGCCGAAGGAGTGGCCGGAATACCACGCCGGCTACTACGGCGCGTTCGTCCGCGACCCGGACGGCAACAACGTCGAGGCGGTCTGCCACCGCCCGGAGTGAGTCCGTTGTGTCGGCGAGGCAGGATGGACCGGTGGAGATCGAGCCGGTCGAGCACGCTCCGGTACGCGCCATCCGCCGGGCCTGGCTGGCGCAGCGCTGGCACGACCTGACGTTCCTGCACTGGGCGGTCCCGCCGGAACGGGTGGCGCCGCTGCTGCCCGCAGGCACCCGGCCGGACACGTTCGACGGGCTCACCTACGTCGGGCTGATCGGCTTCCGGATGGTCGGGCTGGGGCTCGGGCGGGGTCCGGGCGTGCCCTACTTCGGCACCTTCTGGGAGACGAACGTCCGGCTCTACTCGGTCGACGGCTCGGGGCGGCGCGCTGTCGTGTTCCGCTCGCTCGACGCGTCCCGGCTGGTGCCCGTGCTGGTGGCGCAGCTGAGCCTGCGCCTGCCGTACAAGTGGTCGGCGATGCGGCTCGACCGGTCCGGTGACACGCTCACCTACCGATGCCGCCGTCGCTGGCCCGGTCCGGCCGGCACGACGAGCCGGATGACGGTACGCGTCGGGGCGCCCGTTCCCGAGCCGACGCCGCTGGAACACTTCCTCACCGCCCGCTGGGGACTGCACACCCGTGCGTACGGCAGCACCCTGCACGTGCCGAACTGGCATCCACAGTGGCCGCTGCACCGTGCCGAACTGCTGCACCTGGACGACGAACTGGTCACCGCCGGGGGCGTGCCGGCACCGGACGGGCCACCGGTGAGCGTGCTCTACTCCCCCGGCGTCCCTGTCGTCTTCGGCCGCCCAACGTCGGCCGGATGACCGCCGGCCGACGCGCGAGGCGCACCGGCGGGCGATCGGCGTCAGCGCAGCGGGTCGTGGGTGCCGTGCGGCACGTCGGGACGGCATCGGCGTACCCGGTCGGCGGCCATCCGGCCGCCCACCGCCAGCCCGTACCGCTCCACGGCGGCCAGCCCGTACGCGCTGCACGTGGGCGTGTAGCGACAGGTCGCCGGCCAGCGGTGCGACAGCCAGCGCCGGTAACCGAGGATGGCGGCCCGGCCGGCCCGGTCCACGGCCGGTCGCCGGACGACGCCCGCCGTCACCGAGCCGAGGGTGAGCAGCATCGAGAAGAGGCCCAGGTCGCAGCAGCCCGGACCGTCGCAGGTGGGCACGTCGCAGTTGCACCAGTCCCGGCTCTTCTTTTTCTTGTGGTGCCGCTTCCGGAAGATCACCACGTCATGATGCGACACGCTCGCCAGTGTCGATCAGGCGACCGGACCGGGTCCGGTGTGATCGGGTCGGCGGTCGGCCGGGAACCTAGCGTCGAAGGCGTCACCAGGAGGGAAGAACGGGTGCTGGATCGGCTCAACGCCGCACTGGACCACCTCGAACAGCGGCTCGACCAGCCGCTCGACGTGGCCGAGTTGGCCCGGATCGCCGGCGTGTCGGAGCACCACTTCGGCCGGCTGTTCTCGGCGCTGGCCGGGCTGCCGCTGTCGGAGTACGTGCGCCGTCGCCGGATGACGCTGGCGGGCGCCGACGTGCTCGCCGGCCGGGAATCGCTGCTCGACGTGGCGGTCCGCTGGGGGTACGGCTCGAACGAGGCGTTCGCCCGCGCGTTCCGGGCCGTGCACGGCGTCGGGCCGACGCAGGCCCGGCACGCCGGTGCGGTACTGCGGTCCCAGCCCCGGATGTCCTTCCGGCTCGTCGTCGAAGGGAACACCAGCATGGACTACCGGATCGTGACCAAGGACGCCTTCCGGCTCGCCGGGTTGACGGCGCGGGTGCCGCTCGTCCACGAGGGGATGAACCCGCACATCGTGGCGTTCGTCAGGGGCATCGACCCGGCCACCGTCCGCCGCATCGAGGCGCTGTCCGACCAGGAGCCGCACGGGATCGTCAACGTCAGCGCCGAGCTGGCCGGTGCCCGTGACGAGGGCGCCGAGCTGGACTACTGGTACGCGGCGGTCACCGGCACGGACGTGCCGGACGACCTGCGCAGCCTGCCGGTCGAGGCCGGCGACTGGGCGGTGTTCTCCAGTTCCGGCGCGTTCCCGGTGGCGGTGCAGCACCTGTGGCGGGCCGTGTTCACGTCGTGGTTCCCGTCCAACCCGTACGAGACCCGTCCGGGGCCGGAGATCTCCCGGGTCCGTGTCGCCGAGGACGGTGGCACCGCCGACGCGGAGCTGTGGATCCCGGTGCGCCGGGTCTAGAGGCGCGCCACCGCCGCCGCTCGCGCCAGCGCGGCCGGCACGTCGTGTACGTGATACGGATGCTCGCCCGGCTCGATGGCGGCGAGGAACATCGCGTACACGGCGGCCAGCCGCAGCGGCGCGACCGGCCGGAGCAGGTCGACGGTCCGGCGCGGGTCGCTGCCGGGCACGTCGGCCCGCCAGCGCCGCGCCCACGCGTCGACCAGCCGGGCGGCGGCGTCCGCGTCGAGATCCTCGGTGAGGCGCAGGATGTCGAAGGCGGGATGGCCGACGAACGAGTCCGCCCAGTCGATCACCGTCCGGTGCCGGTCGTCGCCGCGCACGTTGCCGGGGTGCAGGTCGCCGTGCACGAGCGTGTCCGGCAGGCCGCAGTCGCCGACCCGCCACAACCGCCGATCGAGCCCGTCGAGCAGGCCGGCGGCGGCCGACACGTCGTGCCCGGCGAGCCGTTCCCGGATCCAGCCCGCCAGCCCCTCCCCGCGCAGGTCGGGCACCCCGGCCGCGACCAGATCGCCGACGACCCCGCACGCCCGCAGTTGCACCGCGTGATGCTCCGCCGCGACGGCGGCCCGTTCCCCTTCCCCGGCCCCGTACCGGTCCTCCCCCGGCACGTCCGCCAACAGCATCCGCCCCTCCCCGTCGGCGGCGAGCACCACCGGCCCGTTGATCAAGGAGTTCGTGCCAACAGGGAAGGCCAGGACCGTGGGCTCGTGGCGGGCGAACGGGGGGAGCTGCTTCAGCCACGTGGGGCCCTGGTCGGTGTCCAGGCGCCAGATGGCGGAGAGGTTCCAGGTGCGCTGCTGCGCCACCGCCGTCACCCGGCGGCCGAGCCGGCGCAGCTCGCCGGTCGCCCAGGCGACGCTGCGGGCCGGGCCGCCGGCCTCCGCCCACGGCTGGCGCAGCGGATGCGGCGCCAGGTCCACTGTCGCCGGTTCCAGGGGTACGGCGGGCACGTCGACGGCCGATTCCAGGAAGGCGGCACGAGGGTCGACCACCTGCGCCAGGTAGCGGACGTGGCCGCCCGGCGGCGCGGGACGATCGGCGTCGAGCAGCCGCAGCACGGCGACCTCCAGCCCGTGGCGCCGCCGGACGGTGCCGACGATCGAGTGCACCTCCTGCCACCACGGCTCCGGTACGCCGAGCGGCGGCAGCGCGCCGAGCGGGCGGCCGGCCGCGTCGAGCAGGACCAGCGTGACGGTGCGGGACACGGCCGGACGGTATCCGGGCACCCCTACGGGAGGCGAGCGGATTGATCCGGGTCCGGTGCGGGACCGGACCCGGATGCCCCGCGCACCGGTGGGCGGAACGCTGAGACGATGAGCCTCATCGATTCCCGTACACGCCCGTACCAGTGGGTGCGCCCGGTCGCCGTGGCGTCGGCGGCGCTGCTGCTCGGCTACGGCCTGCTGCGCCTGCTCGACCGCCTGGACGGGCACAGCGACAAGGGCGCCTGGGCCTGGAACACCGGCCACACCCTGTTCCTGCTCGGCGTCCTCGGCTTCGCCGCGCTGATCGTCGGGCTGCACGGCCTGCTGCGTACCCGGTCGTCGCGGTTGCGGACGCTCGACGACGTGGCAGCGCCGGCCGGTCTGGTCGGCGCCGCCGCCTTCGTCTGGGTGATCCTCGGTGACCTGTTCCCGCGCTTCGCCGACGCGGTGCCCACGCCCGGCCTGGTGCTGTACGGCGGACCGCTGCTGTTCGAGCTGGGCCTGCTGGTGCTGCTGTACCGGGCGGCGGCGGCCCGGCTGCTGCCGGTGTGGGCGCCGGTGCTGGTGCTCGCCGGGTTCCTGGCCATCGCGGTGAACCTCGACCTGCTGCCCGTCGGGGCCGCGCTGGTGCTGGCCGGGCTGCTGCCGCTGCGTGTCACGCCCCGCCCGGTGGCCTGACCGGCGTCACCGCCAGACGGTCCGGCGGAACCCCTTGTGACCGGCGCACACGTCGCGCTGCCCGCCGGTGCGGCTGACCGCACCGTCGCGGCACTGGACCAGCCAGCCGCGATCGGACCAGAACCCCGGTACGCACTCGAACCAGTCGCACACCCCGGCAGCCGGCCGGCGGATCCGCTGGCCGCCGCAGAAGTCGTACCCGAAGGGGTTCACCGGGGCGCCGCAGCGGCGCTCGACCGGCGGCTGCGGCGTGCCGCGCGACGGCGCGGGACGGGCGCGGGACGGCTCAGGACTGGTCGTGGGCCGGACCTGGACGGCGGGCGCGACGTGCTGCGGCGCCGGGGTGCCGGTGGCCGCCGGGGTCGCGGCGGCGGCGCGCTCCGAGCCGGCCCGGGTGGGCGGGTTGGACTCGACGAGCATCGCCGGCACGATCAGCGCGAGCGCCGCGCCGACTGCCACCGTCCGCCGCCCGCCGGGCACCAGCGCGGTGATGCGGGCCTGGGCCGGGGTGAGCACGGCCGGACGTTCGGGCCGCGCCGCGGTGTGCTCCGCGATCAGCTCGTCCAGCTCGGCCACGACCGCCGCGCGCTGCTCGATCGCGTCGGCGAACGCCAGCGTGAGCGTGAACCGGAAGTCGGCCACCGCGCCGGTGGGCAGCAGCAACCCGGAGGTACGCCGCCGGTCCAGCACCTGGATCAGGGTTACCGGCGCGCCGGGGTCGTGGGACAGGCCGGTCATCCGGCCGTACGCCCAGTCGCGCCGGCCGCGCCCGCCGAGCAGCACCAGACGCCGGTTGGTGAGCACGCCGAGCCCCGCGTCGACCACCTTGACGCCCTCGGGGCGGCGTGGACGCAGCACCGGCGGGTCGGGGTCGACTGTCAGTTCGGGGGCGGGCAGCACGGCGGTGTGCCGCACCTCCACCAGCTGCGCGGCCGGGAGCGTCCAGAAGACCACCTCGCCGGGGGCCAGCTCCATCGGCAGGCCGACGCCCGCCTGGGCCGAGCCGTGGAAGGACACCGCGAGCGTACGCAGGCGGCGCAGCTCCTCGTCGCGGCGTCGCCACGCCTCGTCCGCGGCGCGGAAGGCCCGCTGCCGACGCTCGTTCTGCCGGTGCGCCCACCGGTACCGCCATGTGGAACCCGTCGAATCAGTCTTCGCCACGCCGACTCCTCCGCCGCGCGAGCCCACCAATCGGGGTGTCGTTCATGTCAACGACGCGGGATGGGTACCAAGACACGCCAAAGTCGCCAATTAGACCGATCGGCTGATTGACCTACACAATCGGCGAAAACTCGCGCGTCGATTCACGTTCCGTGCCAACGGTTCCGGACGGTCCCGCTTCGTCATGCGCGCGCGAGGGCACGTCGGTAACGTCAGCCACGACGGCGGGGCGGAGCGCGGCCCCGGGCAGCGAGGAGGTGCACCGGTGGGCGACCCGGCCGTGGTGGTGGGTGTGGACATCGGCACCACCAGCTCCAAGGCCGTCGCGTTCGACACCACCGGCCGGCAACTGGCCACTCACTCGATCGGCTACCCACTGGAGGAGCCGAACCCGGGCTGGGCCGAGCAGGATCCGGACCTGATCTACCAGGCCGTGCTCGGCGTGATCCGTGCGGTGGTGGACGAGCTGGGCCGGCCGGTGGCGGGCCTGTCGTTCAGCACCGCCATGCACAGCCTGATCGGGCTGGACGCCGACGGCACCCCGCTGACCCCGTCGATCACCTGGGCCGACTCCCGCGCGAGCGCGCAGGCCGAACGCCTTCGGGCCGCGCCGTCCGGGCTCGCCCTGCACCGGCGCACCGGCACGCCCGTGCACCCGATGGCGCCGCTGCCCAAGCTGGTCTGGTTCGCCGAGCAGGAACCGAAACTGCACGAGCGGGTCGCCCACTGGGTCGGCATCAAGGATCTGGTGCTGCGGCGGCTCGCCGACGCGCTCGTCACCGACCACTCGGTCGCCTCCGCCACCGGCCTGATGGACATCCACAAGCTGGCCTGGGACACCGAGGCGCTGCGCATCGCCGGCATCACCGAGGAGCAGCTCCCCCAGCTCGTACCCACCACGCACGTGCTGCCGGGGCTCACCGCCGAGGCGGCGCGCGCCACCGGGCTGCCGGCGGACACCCCGCTGGTGGTGGGCGCCGGCGACGGGCCGCTGGCGAACCTGGGCCTCGGCGCGGTACGCCCCGGCGTGGTGGCCTGCTCGATCGGCACCAGCGGCGCGATGCGGGTGATGGTGGAACGCCCCGGCGTGGACCCGCTCGGCGGCGTGTTCTGCTACGCGCTCACCGAGGACCGCTGGGTGGTCGGCGGCGCCATCAACAACGGCGGGATCGTGCTCCAGTGGGCGAACGACGCGCTCGCCCCCGAACTGGGCGAGCACGCCGAGGAGGAACTGCTCGACCTGGCCGCCACGGCGCCGGTCGGCTCCGGCGGGCTGATCATGCTGCCGTACCTGCTGAGCGAGCGGGCACCGCACTGGAGCGCGCTGCCGCGCGGCGCGTACGTCGGGCTGACCCACGGCCACGGCCGGCCGCACCTGGTCCGGGCCGCGCTGGAGGGCGTCTGCCAGCAGCTCGCCCTGGTCCTCGCCTCGGTTCGGGCGGCCGGGAACGAGGTACGCGAGGTCCGCGCCAGCGGCGGCTTCGCGCGCAGCGCCTTGTGGCGGCAGATCCTCGCCGACGCGCTCGGCATGCCGGTGCGGTTCCCCGCCGGGCACGAGGGGTCCGGCTTCGGCGCGGCGCTGCTCGGCATGCAGGCGCTCGGCCTCATCGAATCGATCGAGGTCGCCGCCGACCTGGTCCGGATCGAGGAGACGGTCCGCCCGGATCCCGCCTCCGCCGCCACGTACGCGGCACTGCTTCCGCTCTTCTCCGAGCTGTACGACGCGCTCGTACCCACGTTCGCGTCCCTGCGGCGGATGGCGCCGAGCCTGCCGCCGGAACCACCACCCACCGCACCACCCCGCTGACGACCGAAGGGCGTGACAGCCGTGGTCACACTGCTCGCCGCACCGGCGGAACCGCTCACGAACGCCGGTGACACCCAGCTCGTCCTCGCGGCCCTGCTCGGCATCGCCGCTGTGGTGCTGCTCATCGCGTGGGGCAAGGTGCACCCGTTCCTCGCGCTGATCCTCGGCGCCGCGGTGCTCGGCGTGGTCGCCGCCGTACCCGTCGACAAGATCGTCACCTCGTTCAGCGGCGGCGTCGGCTCCACAGTCGGCGGGGTGGGCCTGCTGATCGCGCTCGGCGCGATGATCGGCGGCCTGCTGGCCGAGTCCGGCGGCGCGGACGGCATCGTGGAACGGGTGGTCGGCCGGGTCTCCGGGACCGCGCTGCCCTGGGCGATGGCCGGCGTGGCCGCACTCATCGGCCTGCCGCTGTTCTTCGAGGTCGGCGTGGTGCTGCTGGTGCCGATCGTGCTGCTCGTCTCGCTGCGGGTGAACGTGCCGCTGATCAAGATCGGCATTCCCGCGCTCGCCGGCCTGTCGGTGCTGCACGGCCTGGTGCCGCCGCACCCCGGCCCGCTGGTGGCGATCGACGCGCTCGGCGCCAACCTGGGTCAGACGCTGGCGCTGGGCCTGCTGGTGGCGATTCCCACGGTGATCATCGCCGGTCCGGTCTTCGGCAACTTCATCGCCCGGTACGTGCCGGCCACCGCACCGGCCGAGCTGCTGCCGACCCGGCGCGACACCGATGACCGCAGCCCCACCCGGCCCGGTGACGGGCGGCTCGACGCCGACGGCGACCTGGTCACCGAGGACGACCTGGTCAACCCGGGCACCGGACGGCCCGGCGGCGCGATCGACGAGCCGGCCGGACGGCGCTCGCGCCGCTCCCCGGCGCTCTGGGCGGCAGTGGTGACGGTGCTGCTGCCGGTGGTGCTGATGCTGCTGCGGGCGATCGGCGAGCTGACGCTCGGCGAGGACACCACCGGCCGCAAGGCGCTGGACATCGTCGGCACCCCGATCATCGCCCTGCTCGCAGGCGTCATCTTCGCGATGATCTTCCTGGGCTACCGGTCCGGCTTCAGCCGTACCCAGGTCTCCGGTTTCCTCGGCGGCTCGCTGCCGCCGATCGCCGGCATCCTGCTGATCGTCGCCGCCGGCGGCGGCTTCAAGCAGGTGCTCGTCGATGCCGGCGTGGGCGACCTGGTCGCGAACGCCGCCGACGGCGCGAACCTCTCGCCGCTGCTGCTCGGCTGGCTGGTGGCGGTCGGCATCCGGGTCGCCACCGGCTCGGCCACGGTCGCCACCATCACCGCCGCCGGGATCGTCGCGCCGCTGGCCGACACGCTCGCCGGCCCCGAGGTGGCGTTGCTGGCGCTGGCCATCGGCTGCGGGTCGCTGTTCTTCTCCCACGTCAACGACGCCGGCTTCTGGCTGGTGAAGGAGTACTTCGGGCTGACCGTCGGGCAGACCATCAAGAGCTGGTCGGTGATGGAGACCATCATCTCGGTGGTCGGCTTCCTCGGCGTCCTACTGCTCGACGTCTTCATCTAGCGACGGTCAGGGAGCCTCGACGCCGGAGATGCGGAACTTGTGCACCTCGGCGCCGAGGATCTCCGCCACCTGCTCGGCCTCCGGGCCGGAGCCCCGGAACGCCAGCAACTGCTCGTCGGACTCCCACCGCTCGTAGACGTTGATCCGGCCCGGCTCGACCGGGTCGGCGCTGACCGCGAAGTCGACGCAGCCGGGCGCATCCCGGGCCGCGCGGACGGCGGCCTCGCAGGACGCCAGGTAGGCGTCCCGCCGGGCCGGATCGACGTAGAGGGTGCCGGCGACGATGAGCATGCCGGCCATCCTGCCACCCGCTCCCGGTCAGGACCGGGTGATCGCGTTGGCGTGGATCGCCTCGTTCAGGTACGCGGCCATCCCCGGCCGCAGCGCCTCGAAGTACGCGGTGAACCGCGGATCCGCCACGTACATGTCGGCCAGGCCGGTGTGGATCTCGTACGAGCAGTCGTACCACCACTTGGTGATGAGCTGCCGGTGCTCCTCGGCCAGCGCCATCGCCTCCGGGCCGTCAGCGGGCGCGCCCGATTCCATCAGCGCGGCGAACCGCCGCCCCCAGTCCTCGTTCTCCGCCTTGTTGCGCAGCCAGTCCTCCTTCGAGTAGCGGCCCGCGCGCTCCTGCGACTGCCGGTACGCCTCGGTGCCGCCCCAGCGCTGCTCGGCCTCCTCTGCGTGCTCGTCCGGGTCGAAGTCCCCGAACACCTCGAACCGCTCCTCCGGCGTCAACTGGATCCCCAACGTCCTCGCCTCCATCGCGTGTTCGATCGCCGCGACCATCTCCTGCAGCTTCCCGATCCGCCCGGACAGCAGCTCGTGCTGCCGGCGCAGGTGCGCCACCGGGTCGGAGTCCGGATCGTCCAGGATCTCGGCGATCTCCTCCAGCGGGAACCCCAGCTCGCGGTAGTACCGGATGAGCTGCAACCGGTCCAGGTCGGCCTCCTCGTAGCGGCGGTAGCCCGCCGGCGTGCGCCCGCTGGGCCGCAGCAGCCCGATCTCGTCGTAGTGGTGCAGCGTCCGGACCGTCACCCGGGCCGCCCGCGCCACCTGTCCCACCGTGTACGGCATGGTTCCCTCCCTTCCGCGACAAAGACTCCCGCCTCCCGCTGCGTGAGGGTCAAGCCGGACAGCAAGACGCCCCCGACCATGATCGGCCGGGGGCGTCGTCGGTGCGGTCAGTTGGTGACCTTCTCCTTCTCCGGGGCGGCGAAGGTCGCATTCGGCGGGGTGCGGACGGCGTGCACCAGGCCGGCGGCCGAGAGCAGCAGGAGCAGGCCCGCGCCGAGGTACATGGCCAGGGCGCCCTGCTCGGCCTTGCGGCCGAACTCGCTGAAGCCGTACGAGGTGAGCAGCAGGCCGCGCAGCGTCTCACCCTTGAACACGGTCTCCCGCTGGGCGGTCACCTCGGCGAGCTGCTTCTGCAGGTCGGCCAGGTTGGCGGCGTTGCTCTGCTCGGCCTGGGCCACCTGCTCACGCAGCGCGCTCTGCGGCTCGCCCAGGTCGGCGTAGGTCTTGCCACCGGCCATGTTCTTCAGGTGCAGGCCGATGTACTCGTTGGCGTAGCACTCGGCCTGCTTGCCGGTGGTCATCTTCTGGCCGGCGTACTCGCGCAGGCAGTCCGACTTCTTCTCCTCGTCGGAGAGCTTGTCCGCCGGGGTGAAGGTGATGTTCTGCTCGCCGAGCTGGCTGCGTACGTAGTCGTTGGCGAAGTTGGCGTTCGTCGTCAGGACGACGCCGACGACGAGCAGCAGGACCGCCAGGCCCAGCCCACCGATGCTGAACAGCAGGTCGAGAGTCCGTCGCTTCATATCAAGCTCCCGTGTGGAGGGTGTGTTCGTCTTGTTGACGAGAACTATCATGGCGGTGGCGGACCGCCGGTGAGCAGGGTCGAATCCCCTGTCCCGTCCGGGACCTTCGGCCCCCGTGGACCCGGGCCGGTCAGCGCCCGGCGCCCGCGCCGGACAGCGCGGGAAGCAGGTCCGGCAGGGCGGCCGGGCGGCCGTACCGCCAGCCCTGACCCTGCCGGCAGCCGATCGCGGTGACCGCCGCGTGCTGCGCGACGGTCTCCACCCCCTCGGCGACCACGGCCAGGTCGAACGCGCCGGCCAGCCGGTTCACCATCTCGACTGTGGCGTACGCGCGGGCGTCGCCGGCGTCCAGCCGGGACACGAACGACCTGTCGATCTTCAGCTCGGTGGCCGGGATGCGGTGCAGGTAGCTCAGCGACGAGTAGCCGGTGCCGAAGTCGTCGATAGCGATTCGGATGCCCAGGTCGCGCAGCTGGGACAGCCGGTCCAGCACCGACTCGCTGCCCTCGATCAGCGCCGACTCGGTCAGTTCCAGGGTGAGCGCGCGGGGCGGCAGACCGGCCGCGCCGACCGCGCCGGTGACGGTGGCGATCAGGTCGGGCCGGCACAGGTGGGCAGCGGCGATGTTCACCGCCACGGTCACGTCGGGCGCGTGCTCGCGCCAGGTGGCCGCCGCCCGGCACGCCTCGTGGATGACCCACCTGTCGATGGCCACGATCAGCCCGGTCTCCTCGGCCAGTGGCAGGAACCGCGCCGGGGTCAGCACGCCCAGGCGGGGATGCCGCCAGCGCACCAGCGCCTCGGCGCTGCGTACCGTGCCGGTGTCCAGGTCGACGATGGGCTGGAACTCCATCAGCAACTGGCCCTCGTCCACCGCCCGGCGCAGGTCGGCGATCAGCTCGGCCCGGCTGACCGCCGACTCGCGCAGTTCCGGCGTGCACGTGCGGTAGGCGGCCTTGCCGGCGGCCTTCGCCGCGTACATGGCGATGTCGGCGTCGCGGAGCAGGTCGGTGTGCGAGGCGTGCTGCGGCCCGTACTCGGCGATGCCGATGCTCGCCGACGGGTGGACACCGAGGTCCTCCTCGCCCGGCAGCGGTTCCAGCGCGGTCAGCAGCCGGACCGCGAGCCGCTCCGGTGACACCTGGCGCTCCCCCGCCACCAGCACCGCGAACTCGTCGCCGCCGAGCCGGGCGATCATCCCGTCCGGGCCGACCGCGTCCCGCATGCGCTCGGCGGTGGCGGTGAGCAGCCGGTCCCCGGCGGCGTGCCCGAACCTGTCGTTCACCTGCTTGAAGCCGTCCAGGTCGAGCAGCACCACGGCGACCGGGCCGCCGGCGCGCAACGCCCGACGCAGCCGCCGGACGAACGTCAGGCGGTTGGGCAGGCCGGTGAGCTGGTCGGAGTACGCGAGCCGGCGCAGCCGGCCGACCAACCGCAGGTTCTCGTTCGCGGCCAGCCCCTGGCGCAGCGCCAGCACCCCGAGCAGGCCCATCATGCCGACGAAGACCACCTGCGGGGTCTGCCCGCTGGGCTGCCGCGACAGCAGGACCGCGACGATCGCGCCGCCCACCGGCAGGTACGGCAACGCGACCCGCCACCACGGCGGCAGCGGCGAGTCGACCACGTCGTCCTCGCCGTCCCCGTCGGACGGAGGCGGATAGCGGGTGGCCAGGCCGACCAGCAGGTAGCTCAGCGGCCAGCAGACGTCGACCGGGTGCCCGGGCGTGTAGTCGCCGCGTGCGACAAGCGATACGTAGACGGCGTCCGCGCCGGACCGGATCGCCAGGCCCGCCCCGATCACTGTGAGCGCCCGCCACATCGGCCGGCCCGGACCGGCCACCGCGACCAGGATGGTGAGCTGCATCAGGTCGAACATCGGGTAGAGCAGCCCGAACGTCCGCATCGGGTCGGCCAGCTCGGCGTCGGTGATGCGGTGGAACACCACCACCCAGCCGATCGGGATGAGGGCCAGCCCGACGATCACCCCGTCGAGCAGGGTGCGGGCCCGGCCGATCACGCTACGCGGGCCGGTGCGGGCGCACAGCAGCGCGCCGGTGCCGGTGACGATGCCGGCGGCGAACAGGCCCGCCACCAGCGGAGTGTGGGGCAGGCCGAGCCCGCCGAGCCGTTCCACGGTCCACACCGCACGGCCGAGCGCGGCGAGCATCATGGTGGCGGCGAGCAGTTCCCAGAACCGGCGCAACGTGGCCGGCTGACGTCGCGCCGCGCCGACGCAGAGAACCGCCGCCCAGCTCGACACCGCCATCGCGCCGACGTCGCTCACGAGCGCCGCGCCGGGCAGCCGGGCGGCCAGCCAGGCCATCTCCCCGAGTACGACGACAGCGGCCGCGACGAGTCCGACACGGCCGACGAGCGGATGACGGGCCGGCGCCGCGGCGGCGAGGCTCACGTCGTGCTGGGATACAACGATGCGCTCCGGCTCTCTTCCAGACGTGCACCCTCGACGACGAGGACCGGACGGCGCAAGCCTAGCCAGCGCCGGGGACGGCCGCCAGGGTCGACGACTGTCGGTCAGCGGACCGCAGGCGGATGCCGGTAGAGGGAGACCAGCACGCCGTAGCGCGGCTGCCCCGGCGGCGCCTCCTCGGCCTCGCCGACCAGTTCGTCCAGCGTGGACCGCAGGCGCCGGGCCTGGGCCGGGGTGAGCCGCAGGTGCCGCAGGTGCACGAGCGGGTCGGGGTCGCCAGCGAGTTCCTCGGCGTACGCGCCCAGCAGGGCCGCGGTGGCGCCGGCGTCGGTGTCGGTGCCGACGAGGCGGCGGAACGTGCGTTCGTGATAGCGCTCGGTGCCGCCCCGGACCTGCCGGCTGTGCGCCGGGCGGACCATGCCCGCCTCGGTCAGCACCCCGAGGTGGTGGGCCACAGTGCCCTTCGCCGCGCCGAGGCGGCTGGCGAGCTGGCTGAGCGTGGCGGGTCCGGCCCCGAGCGCGAACAGCAACCGGTGCCGGAACGGGTGGGCCAGCGCCTTGAACTGGGCCGGCTCGCGGATCTCCAGCGGATCGTCGGTCACCGCCAAAGCGTCTAGTCCTCTTGACGCTTTTGTCAACCGGCTGTTCTACTTCTCACCCACCACGAGAACGGGGCCTCGATGGATCCGGACCAGATCACCGCCACCGTCGAACGGGCCGCCGCCCTGGTCGCCGACGAGTACGTCCTGCCCGACGTCGCCGACCGGGTCGCCGGCCGGCTGCGCGCGGGCCTGCGCGCCGGCGCGTACGCCGAGGCGGGCGACGCCGCCACGCTCGGCGCGCTCGTCACGGCCGACCTCCAGTCCGTAAACGGCGACCTGCACCTGCGGCTCAAGCACCACGAGCAGCCGCTGTCCGACAAGGCCGACGACCCGACCGGGGAGCACTTCGCGCGCCTCGCCGCGCTCGGCATGGGCGGCGTGACCCGGGTGCAACGGCTACCAGGCAACGTCGGGCTGCTGGAGATCAAGCCGTACGTGTTCCCGCCCGACCTGGCCGGCGACGCGCTGACCGCCGCGCTGCGGCTGCTCGCCGGCACCGACGCGCTCCTGCTCGACCTGCGCGGCACCGAGGGCGGCAGCCCGGACGGGGTGGCGCTGATCTGCGGCTGGTTCTTCGCCGAGCCGACGCACCTGCACACCATGCACGAACGCTCCGGCGCCACCCGCCAGTTCTGGAGCGCCGCCTGGTTGCCGGTCCCCCGGTACGCCCCGGACAAACCGGTGCACGTGCTCACCGGCCCTGCGACGTTCTCCGGTGGCGAGGAGCTGGCGTACGACCTTCAGCAGTTCGGGCGGGCCACAGTGGTCGGTGAGCCGACCCGGGGCGGCGCGCACCCCCGGATCGGGCACCGGCTGCACCAGCACCTGGAACTGACGGTGCCGGTGGCCCGGCCCGTGCACGCGGCGAGCGGCACGAACTGGGAGGGCTCCGGCGTCGCCCCGGACGTGGAGACCCCGGCCGACCGGGCACACGACGTCGCGTACCGCCGGAGCCTGGAGGCGCTGCTGGCGGCGGACCCGGACCGGCCGACGGCGGCCGAGACGCGGACGGCCCTCGCCGCCCTGGGCTGAGCCGCGCCGGTCAGGACCAGTCCTCCGCCGGGGCCGGATCCTGTGGCGTGGCGGCCGTGCCGGGCGGCCCGCCGTGCGTCCACGGTGTCTCCTCGGGCGCGGGGAACGCGCCACCCGGCAGGAACCCGTCGGAGAGGCTGGTCAGGCAGATCCGCTCGCCCACCTCTGGAACGCTGCCGGGCGGCGCGGTCAGCCCCCGGCCCATCCCGCCGGACAGTTCCAGCACCACCTCGGTCTTGCCGTCGCCGCCGGGCGTCACGAACACGACCTTCGCCTTCTGCGCCGGGCGGGCCGGGGAGTACAACGTCGCGCCCACCGGCATCGGCACCGGCTCGGTGGTGACCACCTGGATGCGCGGGCGCAGCACCGGCCGCTTGCCCGAGTCGTCCACCCGCGCCGGGTCGGCGAGCGTCACCTCGCCGACGAACGCCTCCCCGGACAGCCGGTGCTCGGCCATCACCAGCGGATCGTCGTAGGCGCGCTGCACCGCCCACGCGGTCGACGCCCGTTCCAGCCGCTGCAACCGCAGCGCCGCCGCCACCGCGCCGTCGCGTCGCGGCTGCGGGCCGCCCCCGGCGTCGGCGTGCTCGGCGTGCGCGGTGAACGCGTCCCGGTCACCGGCCCACCGGCCGGTCACCCGCGCGCCGGCCGGCAGCGTCCGCAGCAGCCCGACGCCGCGCCACATCAGCTCCCAGGTGGGCGTGAGCTGGTCGCGCAGCAGGCCGGCGAGCTCGTCGTACGCGGCCGCGCGGGCCGCCGGGTCGTCCTCGGCCCGGGTGTACGCCTCGATCGCCGGGGCGAGCCGGCGGTTGTCGAAGTCCGGGTCGGTGGCCGGCCCGGCCGGCGGGCAGTGTTCCGGGTCCTCGGCACGGACCGCCGCCTCGGCGCCGGTCAGCCCGGCGGGCGGGTCGAGCCAGCCCAGCACCGCCGGCAGATGCAGATCCTCCACCACGCTCTGCCCGGTCGCCCAGTGCAGCGTCAGCGCGTCGGTGAGCGCCAGCAGAGCCGACGAACCGGGCTGCTCGGCACGCTCGGCGAAGAACGTCAGCCAGCGGCCGAGCAGCGGCACCGACTGGTGCACCGGATAGTCGCCGTCGGTACGGCGGAACCGGGTCGAGCGGCCGAACAGCCGCAGGAACGTGATCCCGGCCGGGTTCGGCACCAGCAGTTGCGGCGCGTCGACGTACCGGTGGCGGACGTCGCGACCCCGGTCCACCGGCACCGCCTCGGTCAGGTCGCGGAACTCGTCCAGGTACGGCAGCACGATCGCGGCCAGCTCGGCGGCGAACGCGAACCGCTGGTCCCGGTTGCGCGGCTGCGGCACCACGAGCAGCCGGCCCTCGTCGGGCGCGGCGCCGACCATCGCGGCAAGCGGGGCGTTCGCCTCACCGGCGAGCGCGAGCGGCACCACCACCAGCGGCCGCTCCGACAGGTGCAGGTGGCGGACGGTGGCCACCGGCTGGGCCCGCCCGGTGGCCACCGCCTGCGCCCGGGCGAGCGCGCGCAGCGTACTCACGCGGTTTGCCCCGCTAGGGCGTCGGCGCGCAGGCGCGCGGCGGCCCGCAGCAGCGCGGCGGCCTCCGCCTGCTCCGGTTCGGGCGCGGCCACGCCCTCGGCGAGCGCCAGCACGTCGGCCACCTCCTCCACGCCGCCCAGTGCCTCGCGGACCGGCCGGCCCAGCGCGCCGGTCTGCCCGCGCGCCTCGTGCCGGCAGAAGTACGCCAGTTCGCAGGCCGCCAGACAGTCCGGCGCGTAACGGGCGGGCACCTGGTGCAGCGCGGCGGCGAGCGTGGCCGGATCGGCAGCCGGGTCGACGGTGAACCCGGCCGGTACGGCGGCGAGCAACTCCTCGACCCGGGCCATCCGGGCCAACTGACGGCGCAGCACCAGCAGTTGCCGGCGCACGTCCAGCAGACTGGCCACCGGCTGGTTGGCGAAGTCACGCGGGCAGACCAGCACCACGTCGTGCGACACCAGCTCCGGGTCGCGTCCCTCGGCGGCGAGCAGCTCGCGCAGCGCCAGCACGTAGACGGCGGACTGGATCGCGGCGGCGGCGACCTTGCCCGGGTCGGCCTGCCCGTCGATCACCGGAAACGACTTGATCTCCACGACGTGGAACCGGCCGGCCAGCCGGGCCGCGACCAGGTCCGGTTCCAGGTGCACGCGGGTACCCGCCACGTCCAGGCCGAGCAGCGGATGGTCGAACAACGCCGGGCCGTCGCCGCTCGCGGTCAGCGCCGCCCGGGACCGTTCCGGCCGGTCGTCGTCGGCACCGAGGTCGGTCCAGGTGGCGTCAGCCGGGACCGGTACGCCGAGCCGCTCCGCGACCAGGCGCAGCAGTTCCTTCCCGCCGTCGGCCTTGACCTGGGCCTCGAAGGCGTTGCCCCGGGTGATCGCGAAGCGGGACTGGCCGAACCTCGCCGGGAAGCCGAGTTGCTCGGCGAGCGCCGGCTTGTCCGCGCCGGCGCTGTCCAGCACGGCGCGGCGGGTGCAGCCGGGGTTGCCGGTCAGCGCGGCGATGGTGCGGGCGTTGTGCCGCCGGGGCGGCCCACCACCCCTGATCCGTGCCAGCCGATCTTCCACCCGATGAAGTGTAAGGAAGGGCCCCTTGTTAACGCCTCCGGTAGAGGAGGGCCCCCTTGTTAACACGACGCGTCAGCGGCCGGCGGAGCGGTTCCAGGGCGAGCGGGGCGACTGCGCGCCCGCAACCGGGCGACGCCGGCGGCGGTGCCGGCGCCCGGGCGTGCAGGGTGGACGGGCGGCGGTGTGCACCGGCGGGGCGGTCGGGGCGGCGGGCTGCCGGCCGATCAGCCAGTAGAGGAAACGGGTCACTGTCAGCCGACCGGGAGGCGCTGGGCCTCGGCGCGGGAGATGTCGTACTCGGCGCCGCAGAACGTGCACTGCTGCGCGTACCGGGTGCGCAGCGGGATCAGCGGGATGAAGAAGAGGCTGAACTTGGTGACCCGGCGGGTGATCACCTGGGCGGCCTGGTTGCCGCAGTTGCGGCAGACCTGGGTGACGACGCCGGACCGGACGACCTTGGTCCGCAGCCCGAAGATGAAGAACATCGCCCGGCATTACCCACCCGGTGCCCGGGCTAAGCGGGCCCCGGGTGAGTCACCGGAAGGTCAGGCGGGAACCTCGTCGGTCAGCCAGATGGGCTTCCAGTCGGGCACCTCGTGGAAGCGGCGCAACTCGGCCCACCCGGCCACGTTGCCGCTCCACGCCGCGTACGGCGGGTTGCCCTCGTCGAAGCCGGACTGCACGAACGTCAGCTTCGTCCGGCCGTCGGACTCCTCCAGCTCCCAGGACGTCACGCCGACCGGTCCCCAGTCGATGGACAGCGCCCGTCCCGGCGTCACGTCGAACACCTTCGCGGCCTCACCGGCGTCGAGGCCGCCCATCGCGTACCGGCCGCCCTCCCAGGGCTCGACGCCGATCGGGTAGCCGAACCAGGCGGTGACCTGTTCGGAGTCGGTGAGCGACGTCCACACCTTGTCCATCGGCGCGTCGATCACCATCTCGCCGCGCAGGTCGGCGGAGGTGAAGTCGGTACGCGGCAGCAGCGGCCGGCCGTCCAGGTAGTCGTTGAGGTGGGCGAGCGCCAGGTACCAGTACGTCTGGAGCACACCGCGGATGCTGCTGCCGCTCATCGCCTCCGCGTAGTCGAAGTGGCTCTGCCGCAGCGTGAGTATGGTGCCGTCGCCGTCGGGCTCCAGCTCGAACTCGGTGGTGGTCTCCACCCCGTCGAGTGTCCACGCGAAGCGCAGCGTCCGGTCGTCGACGTGCAGCAGCCGCTGGTGTGGCGCGTCGCCCTCGGGCGTGTAGCGGCCCCAGAACTCGTACCGCCGGGGAAGCTCGACCTCGGCGTGCTCGGCGAGCCACACGCGCAGCTCGGCGGGGTCGGTCAGGGCGCGGCGAACGGTCGCCACCGGTGCGGCGAGGCGGGCGCGGATGGTCATCGGCTCAGTCATGCGTGTCGCCTTTCGGGTAGCAGGCCACGGCGAGCTTGAAGGCGTCTCCCTCGGCGCCGCCGTAGCGCGTGAACAGGTCCTGCAGCGTCGTCTGCAGGTCGTGCAGGAACTCCTGCCGCCGCTCGGCGGGCACCCGGATCTCGCCGGAGACGCCGATGGACGGCAGTTCGGGGGCGGTGCGGTCCAGCGCGGCGATGTCGGCCTGGACCTCCTCCATGAGGTCGAGCAGGTAGCCCAGGCTCAGCTCGTCGCGGGCCCGGCGGCTGCCGCCGATGCGGCCGACCAGGCGGGGCGAGAGCCAGTACGACCGGGCGACGGCCTGGTAGATGCCCTCGGTGATGCCGCGCACCTGCCGCTGCGCCACCTGCTCGGCCAGCCCGGCCGCGACGAGCTGCTTGACGTGGTAGTAGACGCGCTGCGGCGTCTGCTCCAGCCGGGTTGCGACCTCGGTGCAGGTGCGGGGCTCGGCCAGTTGCCGCAGCACTTCGATGCGCTGCGGCTTGAGCAGGACTTCGGCCTGCTCGCGCTGTTCCAGATACAGGACGTCTCTCATGGCAAAATCAGTTTGTACGTACAAAACTTCTTTGTCAATGGCTTCGACGAAAGGCCGCGCGGTCCGCGCGGCCTTTCGTCGGTACGACCGGTCAGGGCGTCCAGTCCGGACGCAGCGGGTACCCGTTCACCCCCTCGGGGCCGTTGTGCGTGGCGAGCACGTGGTGCAACTGGATGCCGTTGCGCTCGAACGCCAGCCGGGAGCCGGCCATGTAGAGACCCCACACCTTCGCGGTGCCCGGCCCGACCTCGCCGACGCAGAAGTCCCAGTGCTCGACCAGGTTGCGGCACCAGCCGGCGAGCGTCAGCGCGTAGTGCTGGCGCAGGTTCTCCTCGTGGTGCACCTCGAACCCGGCGTCGTGGATCTCGCTGATCAGCCGGCCCGGACCGGCCAGCTCACCGTCCGGGAAGACGTACCTGTCGATGAACGCGCCGGAGCGGTGCGGCGCCCGGTTGTCGGCACGGGTGATGCAGTGGTTGAGCAGCCGCCCGCCCGGCTTGAGCCGGGAGCGCAGCGCGCCGAAGTAGGCCGGGTAGTTGCGCACCCCGATGTGCTCGGTCAGCCCGATCGAGGAGATCGCGTCGAACTGCTCGCGCGGCGCGTCCCGGTAGTCCAGGTGGCGCACCTCGGCCAGTTCGCTCAGCCCCTCCCGTTCGATCGCCGCCCGCGCCCACTCGGCCTGCGCCTTCGACAGCGTCACACCGAGCGCCTTGACGCCGTACTCCCGGGCCGCGTGCCGGACCATGCCGCCCCAGCCGCAGCCGACGTCCAGCAGCCGCATCCCCGGCTTGAGCGCCAGCTTGCCGGCGACCAGGTCGTACTTGTTCCGCTGCGCCTCCTCCAGCGTGTCGCCGGGGCTGCGGTACACCGCGCAGGTGTACGTCATGGACGGCCCGAGCACCTTCTCGTAGAAGGCGTTCGACACGTCGTAGTGGTGCGAGATCGCGCTGCTGTCCCGGGTACGCGAGTGACGCAGCCCGGTCATCAGCCGCCGCCAGCGCGGGGCCGCCTCCTGGGGCGGGGGCGGCGGCGGGCGCAGCCGTTCCCAGCCCAGCCCTCGGACCAGCGCGAGCGCCTCGCTCATCGCCGGTATCCGCAGCGGCACCTCGTCCTTGATGACCCGCAGCGCCTCGTACGGGTCGCCCGGGTGCACCCCCTCCAGCCCCAGGTCGCCGCTGACGTAGGCCCGGGCCATGCCCAGGTCGCCGGGCGCGGTGAGCAGGTAGGACAGGCCCCGCTCAGTGCGGATCGCCAGGGTGATCCCGGCGTCGGCCGGGCCCACCGCGCTGCCGTCGTATCCGGCGACCCGGACGGGCAGGTCGCCGGTGGTGACCGCGCGGACCACGTCCGCGACTGTGGGTCCGGTACGCCGCCCGCCCGCCGGCGGGCCGGCCGGGACGCTCGCCGCCCCCGGTGTTCGGTCGGTCAGACTCATGCTCGGGATACCGCCTTCTCGTACAGTCCGGTGAGTCGGTGGTCCGGGTCGTAGCGGTCCTTCACGGCACGCCAGGTGTCCCCGCCGTAGAGGCGGTCGAACTCGCCCCGGTCGTAGTACGCGTCGGAGTAGAGCGACTTGTGGCCGCCCACCTCCGACACCATGCGCTCGATCTGGCGGTTGACGTCGCCGTCGGCGGCGCCCGCCGCGATGGGCACGCTTCCCCAGAAGCCGATGTTCACATACGTTTCGCCCGGTTGGAGCGGATATAGCGGCCACGCCTTCGCCGACCCGGGACCGGACGGCTCCCGCAGCCGCAGCGGGCACAGCCACACCGGCGTCATGCCCACGTTCGCGGCGAACCAGCGCAGGAACTCGGGCGTGCGGTCGAGCGGGACCTCGACGTCCTGCACCACCCGCTCGCGGGCCGGGCGGCCACGCCACCTGTCGACCCGGGCGGCCACCTGGTGCCGGTGCTCCAGCCGCACGATCCGGTGGTAGACGTCGCTGCGCCGGTAGCGCCGCGGCCACAGCCGCCGCACCACCGGGTGCTGCACCCCGAACGCCGCCGAACACCAGAACCAGTCGGTGTCCCAACGCCAGAGATAGTCGTACGCGGTGAGCGCGTCCCGGGTGCGCCGGCGCAGCGAGCGGTAGTAGATCTCCTGGCCGGTGTAGTCGGACGGACGCTCGTCGGCCTCGTCGGTGAACGTGCCGAGCACGAGGTACGCCTCGCCGGGGCTGAACACCACCCCGTCCACGGCGTCGACCGGCTCACCACCCCAGGCGCCCTTGGCGACCACCTCGCCGATCGCGTCGACCAGTTCCTCCAGCCGGGTGAACCGGATGTTGCGCAGCGACACGTACCGGCGGACCGATTGCAGCTCGATGCGCAGCCGGGTCGCGTAGCCGAGGCTGCCGAGCGAGTTCGGGAAGGCCCGGTGCAGGTCCGCGTGCTCGCCCTGCGGCCGGGTCGTGACGATCTCCCCCGCGCCGGTGAGGACGTCCATCTCCCGCACCGACTCGTGCGGCAGGCCGTTGCGGAAGGAGGTGGACTCGATGCCCAGGCCGGTCACCGCCCCGCCCAGCGTGATGGTGCGCAACTGCGGCACGACGAGCGGCATCAGGCCGTGCGGCAGCGTCGCGTCGACCAGATCCTCGTACGTGCACATGCCCTGCACGTCGGCGGTGCGGGCCGCCGGGTCCACGGCGAGCACCCCGGTCAGGCCGCTCACGTCCAGGCCGGGCGTACGCGGCGCGGAGCGCGGCCGGAACAGGTTCGAGGTCTGCTTGGCCAGCCGTACGGGTTCCCCGGCGGGCACCGCGGCGTAGGAGCGCCGCAGCGTGTCCACCGCCCGTTCATGATCACGGACAGCGTGCATGAGATCACCTTACGCTCGGGTACGACAATTCGTGGGACGTCCACGGTGGCCTTTCGGCGACTCGCCGACGACGCGCGCGTTACCGTGACCGCCATGCCGAATCCCGCGCTGACCGCTCTCGACCACGCCGGCCTGCCGTACCGGGTGATCCGCCACGGTCCGGTCGCGAGCCTCGCCGAGGCGGCCGCGGCGCGCGGCGTCGAGGTGCCCGACGTGGTCAAGACGATCGTGGTCCGCCGCGGCGAGGGCGACCTGCTGTTCGTGCTCACGCCCGGCGGCCGGGTGATCTCCTGGCCGAAGCTGCGCGCCCTGCTCGGGGTGAGCCGGCTGTCGATGCCCGACGCCGAGGCGGCGAAGGCCGCCACCGGGTACGCGCGCGGCACCATCACGCCGTTCGGCTCCACCACCGCCTGGCCGGTGGTCGCCGACGAGCGGCTGCGCGGCCGGGAGATCACGCTCGGCGCGGGCGAGCACGGCCTCGCCGTCGCCGTCGACGCGGACACCGCGCTGGCCGCGCTCGGCGCGACGGTGGCCGACGTGACCGATGAGGAGCCGACGCGCGCAGCGGTGGCCGGTACGCGACCACCGGCATAGCGTGGAGGACATGCCGAAAGCCGTCTGGAACGACCTCGTCGTCGCCGAGAGCGACGACACAGTGGTGGTCGAGGGCAACCACTACTTCCCCCGTACCGCGCTGCGCGAGGACCTGATCCGGGAGTCCGACACCCACACGGTCTGCCCGTGGAAGGGCACGGCCTCCTACTACACGCTCGAACACGGCGGCGCCACCAGCCCGGACGCCGTCTGGTACTACCCCGATCCCAAGCCGGAGGCGGAGATGGTCCGCGACCGGGTGGCGTTCTGGAAGGACGTCCGGGTCGTCGACTGAGTCACCGTGCCGCCGGTGCGACTGGCACCCGGCGGCCCCGGTGGGTCACCATGCTCCCATGGCCGACCCGCACTCCGACCCGTCCGGCACCGTCTACGGCGGCGCCCGCCGCACCCGGCGCGTCCGGGGCGTCCGGCTGCCCCAGGACCCGCTGATGCGGGTCGCGCTGGGCGTCGGCGTGGCGGGCGTACTCCTCGGGGCCTTCTTCGCCACCGGCGTGCTCGGCGGCGGCGGCGAGCGGCCGGTGGTGCCGGCGGCGGCGGTGCCCACAGCGGCGGCGAGCGAGCCGAGCGCGGAACCGACGGCGGAGCCCACGCCTTCGTCGTCGCCGTCGCCGAGCGCGGCGCCGACCACCCCGGCCGCGCCGGTGGCCACGCCGAAGGTGCTGCGCGGCGTGCCCTCCGGGCGCTGCCTCGGCGTGACCGGCGACGAGGCCGAGGGCGCCCAGGCGGCGCTGGCCGACTGCACCGGCGGGCCGGAGCAGCAGTGGGTGGTCACGCCGGTCACCAACGACACCTACCTGCTCGTCAACGCGGCGAGCAGCAAGTGCCTGGACGTCAACGAGGCGAAGACCGACGACGGCGCGGACGTGCAGCAGTGGTCCTGCAACGGGCAGGCCAACCAGCAGTGGAAGTTCCAGGCGGCCGGTGACGGCGCGGCGCTGCTCGTGGCGGTGCACAGCGGCAAGTGCGCGCAGGTCGACGACGCGGGCACCGAGCCCGGTCGTGAGTTGGAGCAGGCGCCGTGCAGCGGCGCACCCGAGCAGCAGTGGGCGGCCGGCTGACCGGTCGGCCCCGGTGGCGCTGACCTGTCAGCCCCCGGTGGCGGCGGCCCGTCACCCCCGGTAGCTCCAGGCCCGCCGGCCCGCGACCACCGGCAGCGTGAACGCGGGCTCGTCGGCGGGACGGCGGCGTAGCAGCAGCGACAGCCCGGCCGCGCCGATCGACAGCGCACCGGCCACGTACCAGGCCATCGCGTAGTCGCCGAGCCGGTCCCGGACCAGACCGGCGCCGGTGGCCGCGAGCGCGGCGCCGAACTGGTGCGCGGCGAACACCCAGCCGAACACCACCGCGCCGGACGCACCGAACCACTCCCGGCACAGCGCCACTGTGGGCGGGACCGTCGCCACCCAGTCCAGCCCGTAGAACACGATGAAGACCAGCATGCTCGGCTCCGCCGTACCGGCGAACAGGCTCGGCAGCACCAGCAGCGACGCCCCGCGCAACGCGTAGTAGGCGCCGAGCAGCAGCCGGGGGTCGACCCGGTCGGTGAGCCAGCCGGAGGCGATCGAGCCGGCGATGTCGAAGATCCCGACCACGGCGAGCAGCCCGGCCGCTGTGGTCTCCGGCATGCCGTGGTCGTGTGCCGCGGGCACGAAGTGCGTACCGACCAGGCCGTTCGTGGTCGCGCCGCAGATCGCGAAACCGCCGGCGAGCAGCCAGAACGGCCGCGTCCGCGCGGCGGCGGCGAGCGCGCCGACCGCCCGTGCGGCGGCGCCGCCCTCCGGCCGGGCCGGCGGCACGACCTCGGTCGCGCCGTAGGCGGGCCGCCCCAGGTCCGCCGGATGCTCCCGCAACAACCACACCACAAGGGGTACGACCGCCAGCGCGGCCCCGGCGACGACGAGTGCCGCCGTGCGCCAGCCGTGGTCGCGCACCAGCACCGCCAGCAGCGGGAGGAAGACGAGCTGCCCGGCCGCGCCCCCGGCGGTGAGCACACCCGTCACCAGGCCCCGCCGCTTGACGAACCAGCGACCGGTCACCGTCGCCACGAACGCCAGCGCCATCGAGCCGGTGCCCAGCCCGACGAGGACGCCCCAGCACAGCAGGAGCTGCCAGCTCTCCGTCATCCCCACGGTCAGGCCGCTGCCGGCGGCGACCAGCACCAGCGCGCCGGCCACCACCCGGCGGATGCCGAACCGGTCCATCAGCGCGGCGGCGAACGGCGCGGTAAGGCCGTACAGCAGCAGGTTGACCGAGACGGCGGCGGAGATGGTCGCCAGCGGCCAGCCGAACTCGGCGTGCAGCGGGTGCAGCAGCACGCCCGGGGTGGCGCGGAAACCGGCCGCGCCGACCAGCGCGACGAAGGCGACGGCGGCGACGAGCCAGGCCGGATGCAGGCGGGATCGCTTCACCAGCCGAGTCTCGGGCCGGGCGGCTCCTCCGACGAGTGGCCGGAAAGCCATCGTGCGCAATAATCGGGCCATGTCCGTACCGCACCGGGTCGCCGTGCTCGCCCTCGACGGCGTGGTGGCGCTCGACCTCGGCACCCCGGCCCAGGTCCTCGGCGCCGCCCGCGCCGACGACAACATCCCGCTGTACGCCGTGGCGACCTGCACCCCCGGCGGGCTGCCGGTCCGCAGCAGCGCCGGTTTCCAGGTCCTCCCCGATCACGGCCTGGAGCTGCTGGAGCGCGCCGACACCGTGATCGTCCCCGGCATCCACGCCGGCTCGCCGCTTTCCGACGGCACGGTTCCGGTCGAGGTGGCCGACGCGCTGCGGGCCGCGTACGACAGGGGCGCGCGCGTCATGTCCATCTGCACCGGCGCCTTCGTACTCGCCGCCGCCGGCCTGCTCGACGGCCGCCCGGCCACCACACACTGGGCGTACGCGTCGCGCTTCCGCCGCCTGCACCCCGGCGTACCGCTCGACCCCGACGTGCTCTTCGTCGACGACGGCCGCGTGCTCACCTCGGCCGGAGTGGCCGCCGGCATCGACCTGTGCCTGCACGTCGTCCGCACCGACCACGGCAGCGCGGTCGCCAACCGGGCCGCCCGGCGCTGCGTGGTGCCGCCGTGGCGCGACGGTGGGCAGGCCCAGTACATCGAGCGGCCGGTGCCCCGCGGCGCCGACAACGGCACGGCCGCCACCCGCGAGTGGGCACGGCAGCGGCTGCACGAGCCGGTGGCGCTGCGCGAGATGGCGGCGCACGCACGGATGAGCGTCCGTACGTTCACCCGGCACTTCCGCTCCGAGACCGGGCTCAGCCCGGCGCAGTGGCTGCTCCAGCAGCGGACCGAGCACGCCCGGGTGCTGTTGGAGACGACTGATCTGAGCGTGGACCGGATCGCCCGGGCCGCCGGCTTCGGCACCACCGCCGCGCTGCGCCAGCACTTCCACACCCGGGTCGGCGTATCCCCCACCGCCTACCGCCGCACGTTCCGCCCGTCCCCTGCCCCGCGTTCCGCCCCCGCGCTCCACTCTCGTTGATCTTGGAGTTGTGGCGCCTGGAAGGCCGGGCATGCCGGAGTTGTCCACTGCCACAACTGCATGATCGACGGTTCGGGCGGCTCGGCGGTTCGGGCGGCTCTATGGTTCGGGCGGCTCTATGGTTCGGGCGGCTCAGGCGAGGTGGGGCTGGCGGCGCAGGGCGCGGAGCTGGGCGAGGTGCAGCGGCAGGTGCACGCGGATGTGCAGGTCCAGCGCCCTGCCCCAGGGCAGCGAGTCGTCCACGTCCAGGTCGAAGCCCTCGCGCAGCACCGTGTCCACTGGTGTCTCCGCCGCCGGGCCGAGCCGCTCGGCCAGCGCGCACAACTTCTGGCTGGTGGCCCGGAACAACGCGGCCAGACCGTCCAGCCCGCCGCACTCGGAGACCAGCGCGTCCAGTTGGGGACGGTGGATCGTGTCCAGGTCGTAGTAGGCGAACGGCGACCCGGCCAGCACCGCCTCCGTCGCCTCGCTCATCAGCTCGTCGTTGGCGGCGAGGTGCGCGACGATCTGCTCGGCGCTCAACTGCCCTTCCGGCGGCGGCCCGAACCCGCCCGCGTCGATCTCCGCGAACAACTCCTCGTACGCCTGCCGTAGTGCCGGGGCGTCCACCTCGTCCATGCCCGCATCCAACCCTCGCGGCCGCTGCGGCCACCCCGGCTACCGGGCTCGGTTCACCCGGACGCGTGAAGGCCGGCACCCCGTCGTTTCGGGGTGCCGGCCTTCAGCTCTTGGTCTTAGCTGTTCCAGTGCTCGGCGACGAGGTCGGCGGCCTGCTGCTCCCACTGGGCGTAGTGGTCCGGGTAAGCGGAGACCTGGACGGTCTGGGCGGCCTTGGTCAGCGGCATGTCCTGCCAACCGTCGACCTGCTTCAGACCCTTCAGGAACGCCGTCGTCGAGTACTCAGGATCGGTGATCTGCTCCACCGTGCCCCAACCACTGGAGGGACGCTGCTGGAACAGGCCCTGCGAGTCGTGGTCGTTACGGTCACCCAGGTGGCCCAGGTTCTCCAGCTTCGACTCCTGCAACGCCGTCGCGATCGACACCACCGCGGCACGCTCGTCCATACCGGCCTTCTTCGTCGCCGCGATGATCGCCTTCACGTTCGCGGTCTGCTCGTCGTTCAGCTCGATGCGCGACTGCTCACCCTGCACACCGTGCGGGATCAGCTTGTCACCCTGCACCGTGGCCGCAACCGGCTTGGTATGGGTGGTGGTGTCGGCCGCGTGGGCGGCGACCGGACCGGCGAACACGCCACCGGTGAAAGCCAGACCAGCAATACCCAGAACGCTCTTACGCAGAATCGTGTTCATCACAAGTGCTCCATTCGGGGGTCGACGCACCCGCCGGGGGACGGGATACGTGGGCACCGTCAGGCGCTCAAAAAGTCTTCGGGGGGATCTCTCGGCTGCTCGCGGGGGCGGGGCCTCTACGCGGCGCCGGAAGCATGTCCAACGACCAGCGGCCCGGCATCATTCCCGGGCGCCTCACGCCACCACCGGGGGTGCGGTGCGAGCGGTTCACGTCGTCGGAGCCGTGTTCAACGACCAGCCGGCCAGGATCATTCCCGGGCCCTGACGCGTCGTCGCAACCATCGTCAACGACCCGCCGGCCGGGGTGATTGCCTGCGGCTCAGGCCGTCGGAGACGTACTCAACGACCGCGGCCTGGGCTGTGCCCACAGCCGGCACCGCCTCGCTCGGCGGCAGCCAGTGCTCGGTGGTTCACCCGGTTACAACGCCCGGCACCCGCCCACGATTCCGCCACCAGAGTGCCGCCCACCACCCCCAACCCGGACACCCCGCTCTACACCCGGTGATCAAGGAGTTTGCGGCACTTTCCGGCGCTGCCGAGGGCACAAACTCCTTGATCACCCCAGGAGAAACCCTTCCCGGGCGCCCGCAGCGTCGATCATGAGGTTGGCAGCGACAAAACGGACACCAAGCGCCGCCAAGTTCATGATCGACGCGACCGGGCAGGGCTGACCCGAAGGGCGCCGCAGGCGACACGCGCGATCTTGCCGTTCACGCCCTCCCGGCATCCCGTTTGCGAGGTTTGCCCGGGCAGCAAGTGCAAGATCGCGGGTGAACTGGCGACGGATGCGGCAATCTTGGAGTTGTGGCGCCTCGCGAAAGCCGTGAGTCGGGCATCCCGGGTGCCACAACTCCAAGATCGGCGTCGGGGCGGGGAGCAGCAGGGTCAGCGGCGGCCGTGGCGAGCACGAAGGTAGTCGGAAACCACGTACTCGCCCAGGTCGTCCAGGTCCGGGGTGAACATGCGGCCACCCGAACGCCGCGCCACCGCGTCCACGAACCGGCGCAGCCCTGGATCATCGCCCAGCATGAACAGGTTGAGCGTCGCGCCGTACCGGGTCAGCCGGTCCACCTCCCGGATCGTCGCCGAGATGGTCTCCGGCAACGGCGGCCAGTGGAAGTACGCCTCACCGTCCTCCGGGTCCAGGTGCGCTGTCGGCTCGCCGTCGGTGACCACAAGCACCACCGGCTCGGCACCCGGGTGGCGGCGCAGGTGCCGGCCGGCGATCCGCAGCGCGTGCTGGAGGTTGGTGCCCTGCTGCATGTCCGGCTCCACCGCCGCAAGCTCCTGCTGGGTCAGCGGCATCGCCTCCCGGCCGAAGCCGACGATCTGCAGCGCGTCCTGCGGGAACCGGGTCGCCATCAGATGCGACAGGGCCAGCGCGGTCTGCTTCATCGGGCCCCAGCGGCCCTGCGAGATCATCGAGTACGACAGGTCGACGCAGAGCACCACCGCCGCCGACGCCCGCCGTTCGGTCTCCACCACCTCGAAGTCCTCGACCGCGAGCGGCACCGGCACTCCGGGACCGGCCCGTCGTACCGCGCGGGTGAGCGTGCGCACCACGTCCAGCGGCTGCTCGTCGCCGTACTCCCAGGGGCGGGACGCCCCGCTCACCTCGCCCGCCGCGCCCGCCGTGCGGAGGTCGTGCTGGCCGCGCGGGCCGGCGGTCAGGTCGGCGAAGACCCGCCGCAGCGCGGTGCTCGCGAGCCGGCGCAGCGCCTTGGGGCTGAGCGTCAGGCCGTCCGCATCGCGGGTGACCCAGCCCTGGCGGCGCAGTTCGCGTTCCAGCTCCCGCAACCGGCGTACGTCGTCGGCGGCGTCCCGGCCCAGCGTCCGGGCGACGGCCTCCACGTCGACGTCGTCGAGCGTGGCGCCGGGCTGGTCCTGGTCGAGGGAGTCCAGCAGCTCGTCGAGTTCGGCGATCTCGTCGAGCGCGCCGGTGGCCTCGCCGTAGCCGAGCGGCTGGTCGCCGCGGACCCGCTCGCCGCGCTGCCAGTTCAGGTCCGGCCGCAGCGACCGCAGGTGGGCGTCGAGCTGGGACAGTTCGCCGGCGAGCCGGTCGCCGAGCGACTGGCGCATCAGCCCGGCCAGTTCCTCGCGTTGCCGGTCCGACAGCGACCGCATGAGCCGCTCACCGGCGGCGGCCCGCCGGGCCAGTACGTCGATCAGCTCGTCGACATCCCTGGGGCGTTCCGGGAAGAACTCGCCGTGGCGGCGCATGAACTCGGCGAACGCGTCGGTGGTGTCCTCGGCGCGGGCGTGCCGGGCGAGCAGGTCGTTGAGGTCGCGCATCATCTCGGCGAGCTGCCGCTGGACGGCCGGGTCGGCGGTGGCCCGGGCCGCGTCGCGCAGCCCGGCGAATCGCTGCTCCAGCACGTCGCCGCGCAGCCCGTCGAGGATCCGCTGGTACGTCTGCCGCGCCTCGGCGCTGGCCCAGTCGTACCCGGAAAGCTCCGACACGGCACGGGCGGTGGAGCGGGGCAGGTTGTCGAGCACGGCCTCGGCGAACCGGGCGTCGTCGCCGTCGCGGCCGCGCAGCTCGTCGCGTTCGGCGGCGAGCGCCTGGTCGAGCAGGGCCCGGGCCCGGGTGACGGCGCCGTCCAGGTCGCCCCGGCGCAGCGCCTCCCGGCGGAGGCGGCGGGCGCGGGCGGCCAGGTCGTCGAGCCCGCCACGCCCCTGCGGGCCGCGCCGTAGCAGCTCGCGCAGCGATTCGCGCAGGCTGCCGCCGGCGAGCACGTCCGAGCCGACCGCGTCCACCGCGGCGCGCACGTCGTACGGCGGGGCGAGCGGGTCGGGTCCGCCGCGCCACTGCCCGTACCGGAAGCGGTTGCCGCCGGCCATTGTCAGTCCCGGTCCCCGTAGACGGTGCGCCCGGTGTCGGTGACGTCCTTGCCGAGCCGGCGGGTCAGGTGCAGCCCTTCCAGCACGAACTCGATGCCGGCTGCCGCCTCCTCCGGGCTGGGCGCGTCGCCGAGCCCGAGCCGGTCGAGCACCTTGGCCAGCCCCGGCACGGTCCCGACCTGGCGCAACAGCTCGGCCGAGGAGACCAGTTCCCCGGTCTCGACGGCGCCGCCCTCGGCGACGATCGCGGTGAAGCCGGACAGGTCGAGCCCGGCGAGGCGGGCGCGGAACGTCTCGGCGGTGGCGGTACGCAGCAGGTGCGCGAGCACCTCGATCTCGCGCCCCTCTTCGCCGCTCTCGAACTCGACCTTGCCGCGCAGCGTGGAGGTGACGGAGACGGTGTCCCCGATCCGGGCCACCGGCGCCTCCCGACGAGAGGCAGACGCAGACGCAGCGCCGCCACCCGAGGCAGCAGCGACGGCAGAGGCACCGGCCAGCAGACCCGAACGGCGCAACGCGGCGGCGGCGACCGTCTCCGCGGCGGCGATGGCGAACCGGGCGGACACGCCGGAGCGCGGGTCCACCGACGGGGACTCCCGCACGTCGCGGGCGAACCGGGCCAGCACCTCCAGCACGTGCTCAGGTACGACGGCGACCAGGTCGGCCTCCTGCCGGATCAGTGCCAGCTCCAGGTCGAGGTCGAGCGGGTAGTGGGTACGGATCTCCGCGCCGAACCGGTCCTTCAGGGGCGTGATGATCCGGCCCCGGTTGGTGTAGTCCTCCGGGTTGGCGCTCGCCACCAGCAGCAGGTCCAGCGGCAGCCGCAGCTGGTAGCCGCGGACCTGGATGTCGCGCTCCTCCAGCACGTTGAGCAGCGCCACCTGAATGCGTTCGGCCAGGTCGGGCAGCTCGTTGACGGCGAAGACGCCCCGGTTGGTGCGCGGTACGAGCCCGAAGTGGATGGTCTCCGGGTCACCGAGCGTGCGGCCCTGGGCGAGGCGGATCGGGTCGACGTCGCCGATCAGGTCACCGACGCTGGTGTCCGGCGTGGCGAGCTTCTCGCCGTACCGCATCGAGCGGTGCAGCCACCCGATCGCCAGGTCGTCGCCGGCCGAGTCGACGAGCGCCTGGGACGCCGGGGTGAGCGGGTGCATCGGGTGCTCGTTGAGTACCGAGCCGGGGATCACCGGGGTCCACTCGTCGAGCAGCGCGCCGAGCGAGCGGATCAGCCGGGTCTTGCCCTGCCCGCGCTCGCCGAGCAGCACCATGTCGTGCCCGGCGAGCAGCGCGCGCTCGACCTCGGGCAGCACCGTGTCCTCGTAGCCCACGATGCCGGGGAAGCGTTCCTCGCCGGAGCCCATCCGGACGAGGAGGTTGTCTCGGAGTTCCTGTTTGACCGTGCGGTAGCGGTGGCCGGTCGCGCGCAGCTCGCCGAGCGTGCTCGGCAGGTCGGCGGGCGGGACCGGGGAAACCTGGTTGGGAGCGGTCACCCGACCCACGCTAGCGCGGTCCGATGACCGGCGGCGCCCGTCGTCACTCAGCCGACCACGGACGCCACCGGAACGCCGCTCACTTACCGAGGCGGGCGCGGACCATCCGGGGTACGGCGGCCAGCCCGGTGACCGGGCGGAACGCGTGCGCGGCGGCGACCAGTGCGGCGTACTCGTCGTCGGCGAGGTCGATCTCGGCGGCGGCGGCGTTGCGTTCCATCTGCTCGACCCCGGAGGCACCGGGGATGGCCACCACGTTCGGGTGCCGCAGCACGTACGCGAGCGCGATCTGGCTCGGCGTGGCGTCGTGCGCGTCGGCCACCTCGCGCAGCGTGGCGATCAGCGCGGTGCCGCGTTCCAGGTTCTCCGGCAGGAAGTACGGGTTGGCCCGGCGTACCGCCCCGGCCGGCGGGTTCGTGGCGTCGTAGCGGCCGGAGAGGAAACCCTGCGCCAGCGGCGAGTACGCGATGACGATCCGGCCGGCCTGCTCCGCGTACGGGATGAGGTCTTCCTCGGGGCCGCGGTCGATCATGCTGTAGCGGACCTGGTTGCTCAGCACCCGGCGGCCCAGCGCGGCCTCGGCGAACCGCCACCGGCGCAGGCCGTAGTTGCTGACGCCGACCTCGCCGACCAGCCCGACGTCCTGCAGCGAGCGCATGCCGCGCATGGTGGTGGTGTCGGCGACCACCGGGTTGGCCTGGTGCACCTGGTAGAGGTCGATGCCGTCGACGCCGAGCCGGGCGGCGGAGGCGACCGCGCGCTGCTGCACCACCGGGGCGACCGGCAGCAACGGGAAGATCTTGGTGGCGACCACGACCTTGGCCCGGTCGTCGCCCAGTGCCGCACCGAGGATGCGTTCGCTGCGGCCGAAGCCGTACAGCTCGGCGGTGTCGAACAGGGTGACGCCCAGGTCGAGCGCCCGACGGACGATCTCGGCGGCCCGGCGCTCGTACTCGGGGCCGTAGCCCCACTCCTTGGAACCGAACTGCCAGGTGCCGAGGCCGATCTTGGAGATGGGCTTGGGGGTGTCGAGCCGCACGTAACGCATGAGGCCGAACGTACCCGCGCCGCTGCGTGCGCACTCCGGTCCGGACAGAATGGCCTGGTGACCTACCTCGCCAGCGACGACCGTTACCACGAGATGATCTACCGGCGCAGCGGCCGGAGCGGGCTGAAGCTCCCCGTCATCTCCCTCGGCCTGTGGCACAACTTCGGACCGGACCGCCCCTTCGAGCGGCAGCGTGACATCGTCCGCCGCGCCTTCGACCTCGGCATCACCCACTTCGACCTGGCCAACAACTACGGCCCGCCGCCCGGTTCGGCGGAGGAGAACTTCGGCCGGCTGCTCGCCGCCGACCTGAAGCCGTACCGGGACGAGCTGGTGATCTCCAGCAAGGCCGGCTATCTGATGTGGCAGGGCCCGTACGGCGAGTGGGGCTCGCGCAAGTACCTGATCTCGTCGCTGGACCAGTCACTGCGCCGCCTCGGACTGGACTACGTCGACATCTTCTACTCGCACCGGTTCGACCCGGAGACCCCGCTGGAGGAGACGATGGGCGCGCTCGACGCGATCGTCCGCTCCGGCAAGGCGCTCTACGTGGGCATCTCCAACTACGACTCGGAGCAGACCGAGCGGGCCGCCGCGATCCTGCGCGACCTGGGCACGCCGCTGCTGATCAACCAGCCGTCGTACTCGATGATGAACCGCTGGACGGAGAGCGACGGCCTGCTGGACACGCTGGAGCGCGTCGGCGCCGGCTGCATCGCCTACAGCCCGCTCGCCCAGGGCCTGCTCACCGACCGCTACCTGAAGGGCATCCCGGCCGACTCCCGGGTCCGCACGAGCGTCTTCCTGAACGAGAGCGACCTCGACGAGGAGACGATGGCGACGGTCCGAGGGCTCGCCGCGGTGGCCGAGCGACGCGGGCAGACCCTCGCGCAGCTCGCCTTGACGTGGGCGCTGCGCGACCCGCGCATGACCAGCCTCATCATCGGCGCGAGCAGCGTCGGGCAACTGGAGGGCAACGTGGCCGCGGTGAACAACCTCGACCTCGCCGGTGACGACCTGGCGGAGATCGAGAGCCTGCTCGGCTGAGTCACCAGATGCGGCGCCGCCCGGCGCGGTGGTTGCGGATCCCGCACGGCCGCCCGGGCGGCGGCCCGCCGGCCCGCCGCAGTCCGACCACCGCCGCCGCGAGCAGCGCGACGACGAGCGCCGCCGCGCCGAGGACGAGCGGCCGGGACAGCGGTCCGCCGTCGGTCACCGTCGCGACCGGCACCGCCGGCTCGTCGTCGGCCGCCGGCACGGCGAGGGTACGCGGAGGCGACGCGCTCGCCTTCGGCGCTGCCGGCGGCAGGTCCGGCTCACCGCGTGCCGCCCGGAAGATCACGTCCGAGCAGGAGTAGTACGTGTCCTGGGTGTCCGAGTTCTGCCAGATGACGTAGACGAGGTGCCGTCCGGTCCGGTCGGTCGGCAGCTTCCCCCGCATCTCGTACGCGCCCGCGCGGATCGGCGGGTCGGTGACCTCGAGGAACGGTTTCTCCTCCAGATCCGCCCAGGTGAGCACGCGCTTCGGCGAGTACGAGCCGGTGGTGACGTAGTACCGGAACGTGCCCCGGTGCGGGATGGTGGTGCGGTAGCGGAACGTGTGCCGGGCACCGGCCGTGAGCGTGGTGGCGGGCCAGTCGGCACGCGCCAGGTCCAGCCCCCGGTACGCGGACAGCCCGCCGCTGCACAGTTCCCCGTCCGGAATGCGTTCCCGGTCCCGCCCGTCGATCCGGGCCACCCGGATGTTGTCCCACTCGCGTACCGCCGCTCCGGCGGCGACCGCGGCCCGGCAGGCGGGCGTCTGCGCCCGGCCACCCTCGGGCCCGCACGCGGCGGCCCGGCTCAGCGGGCTGGTCGGCGCACCGTGCGCCGCGGCCGGCGCGGCGGTCAGCGGCACCGTCGCGGCGACGGCGGCGAACGCGGCGAACGCGCGACGTGCGGCCATGTGATCGACCTCCCGCGCACTGGTACGGCCGCGAGCCGCCAAAGGTTCGATCCGCGCCGATCGGCCGGGGCGGCATGACCGAACGGACAACCGGGGCGGCGACGGACGCCTGACGGCCCTAGAGTGACGAAACCCTGTGATCGAGGAGCGTCCCTTGCCCGAGCCGGTCCCGTCCCCCGAGTCGTCCCGCGCCGCCCCCGCGGCCGGTCCCGCACCGGGCGACGTTCCCGCCCCCGCACAGCCGTACCTGCTGGTCCTGCCCACGATGGAGGGCGCTCCCGCACCGGTGCCGTGGCCCGGTGCCGAGGGGCAACCAGGCTGGGCCATTCCGGTCAGCGTGCCGCCCGGCACCCAGGGGTACGCGTTGTTCCTTCCGCTGGTCCCGGCGGCCGTCCAGCAGACGGCGACGGGCCAGCCTGCGGTGCCCGCGCAGGCCGCCGCGCCCACCGCCGAGCGCTCCCCCGTGGAGGGCGCCGCCCCGGCCGCCGCACCGGCCGACCGGCCGACGGGCGGAGAGGCTGTCGCCGCCCCGCCGGACGCCGTTCCGGCCGCTCGCCGCGAGCGGGAGGGCGAGGCGTCCCCGGCCGCCGGCGACGCGGCACCGTCCACGCCGGATGCCGCCCCGGCGGCTTCGGCCACTACCCAGGCGGCCGGCTCGAAGCCGTCCGTCGCAAGCGCCACCGCAGCGGGTGCGGCCACGGCCGGCTCCGGTGGGGCCGGGACCGGCGTGCGCTCCGGCGACAGCGCGCCGCAGACGGCCACTTCACCGACGTCCGGCCCGTCGGGAGCCTTGCAGACGCCTGCCGCTCCCCCGGGTGCGCAGCCGACCTCCGGGTCATGGGCTGCGCCCGGCACGCAGCCGACCACCGGGCCGCTGCCCGCGCCGGGTACTCAGCGCGCTCCGGGCACCCCGCCTCCGCACGGCGGTGGGCTGGCGCCCGCGCCGCCGTACCCCGGAATGGGGTGGAGCGGGCACCCGCAGGCGCCGACGTGGGCGCCGCGACCTCCGGTGCCGCGGACCTCGTTCCTCGGCGCGCGGTGGCCCGGCCCGAAGGCGGCGACCGGGCGGGCGGTGCCGCTCGCGGTGCTGGCCGCCGCGGTCGGCAGCGCGGTCTTCGTGCCGCTCGGCCGCGTCGGCGTCGGCTGGTTCCTGGGCTGGCTCACGCTCACGCTCGCTGTGGTGCTGGCGGTCCGGTCGAAGACCGCGGACCTGCCGCGCGCCGACAAGCTCATCCGGGCCGGGTGGGCGGCTGCGGCGCTGGCCCTGATCGCCGTGCCGGCGTTCCGGAACGCCTGGTGGCTCGTGACGTTCTGCGTGCTCGGCGCGCTCGGCTGCGCCACCCTGGCGATCATCGGCGGGCGGCTGGTGCGCTCGGTCCTGTTCGGCCTGGTGGCGACGCCGTTCGCGGCGTTGCGTGGCCTGCCGTGGGTACGCCGGCACATCACCGCCTCGCCGCAGGAGGCGACCGTGCGCAAGGTGACTGTCTCGGTGGTCGCCACGGTCGTGGTGCTCGTGGTCTTCGGCAGCCTGCTCGCGTCGGCCGACGCGGCGTTCTCCGAGGCGCTCGGTTCGCTCGTCCCTGAGATCAACATCGGTACGGTGTTCGGCTGGCTGTTCCTCGCAGTGGTGGGCGGTCTGATCGCGGTTGCCGCGCTCTACACGCTCGCCGCGCCGCCCGACCTGTCCACCGTGGATCGCGAGGGTGAACGCCGTCTCGGCCTGCTGGAGTGGGCCCCGGCCATCGGCGCGCTTACGCTGCTGTTCGCCGGGTTCGTGGTGGTGCAGTTCACCACGCTCTTCGGCGGGCAGCAGCACGTGCAGCGGGTCGCCGGGCTCAGCTACGCCGAGTACGCGCGCAGCGGCTTCTGGCAGCTGCTCTTCGTCACGCTGCTGACGGTGGCGGTGCTCGGCGGGGTGAGCCGCTGGGCACGCCGGGAGCGGCCGGTCGAGCGGATCCTGCTGCGCGTGCTGCTCGGGCTGATCAGCGCGCTCAGCGTGGTGATCGTGGCGTCGGCGTTGTCCCGGATGTGGACGTACCAGAAGGTCTACAGCTTCACCGGCGAGCGGATCTTCGTGATGGCGTTCGAGATGCTGCTCGGCACGGTCTTCCTGATGATCATCGCGGCCGGCGTCAAGTGGCGGGGCCGGTGGATCCCCGGCACCACGCTCGCGCTGGCGGTGGCGATGCTGCTCGGCCTGGCCGTGCTCAACCCGGAGGACTACGTCGCCCGCCGCAACACGCTGCGGTACGAGCAGACCGGCAAGATCGACGCCTGGTACCTGCGGGCACTGTCCGCCGACGCCACCCCGGCGCTCGCCAAACTCCCCGACCCGGTACGCCGGTGCACGCTGAGCTGGATCGCCGACGACCTCGCCGAACCCGACCCCTGGTACGCCTGGAACCTGGGCCGCCAGCGCGCCCACAAGGCCCTCGACGAGGTCGGCCCGCAGGCGATCGGCGGCCCGAAGGACTGCCGCCGGGCCGACCAGTTCGACCTGCCGAAGACCCGGCGCCCGCGCTGACGTCGCAGGCCGGGCCGCGAATCCCCGCGGCCCGGCCGGCCCGGTCAGGCCGGACCGCCGCCGAAGCCGATCTCGTTGCCGTCCGGGTCGTGGAAGATCACCTTGCGGACGCCGTTGTCGTAGGTCTCCTGCGCGGTCGGCGTCAGACCGCGGGCGGTGATCCCCGCGACGCGGGAGTCGAGGTCGTCGACGACTACCGTCTGCATGGCGTGACCGGCGTGCTCGGGCCGCACGTCGACGTAGAGGTAGCGGTGCTCGGCCAGCTCCCACACCGCCTCGCTGTCGTTCGGCCGGAACTGCGGCGGTTCGCCGAACAGCCGCTCGTACCAGTCCGTCGCCACCGCGAGATCGCGCACCGGGACGCCGGCGAACAGGTCGACAGTCATCCGGCCAATCTATCCGGGTCGACGTGCCGGCGCGGGCTCACGCCGTACCGGCGTTTGAACGCCGCACTCAGGGCGAACGAACTGCCGTAGCCGACCCGGCGGGCCACCGCGCCGACTGTGGCGCCTGGCTCGCGGAGCAGGTCGGCCGCGAGCGCCAGCCGCCAGCCCGTCAGGTACGACATGGGCGGCTCACCGACCAGCGCGGTGAAGCGCCGGGCCAGCGCCGCCCGCGACATCCCCACCTCCGCGGCGAGTGACGCCACCGTCCACGGCCGGGCCGGGTCGTGGTGCAGCATGCGCAGCGCGCGGCCGACCACCGGATCGGCGTACGCCAGGTACCAGGCGGGGGCGGCGGCGTCCGGCCGGGCGAACCACTCCCTCAGCGCGGCGATGAGCAGCAGGTCGAGCAGGCGGTCCAGCACCGCCTCCTGGCCGGGGTCGTCCTTGACGATCTCGGCGGCCAGCAGCGGCACCAGCGGCGTGTCCCACGACTCGCGCCGCACCACCGCGAGCGGCGGCAGCGCGTCCAGCAGCCGCCGCCCGACAGTGCCCCGTACCGGGTACGTGCCGGTGAGCAGCACGGTCCGGCCGTCCGGCCCGTTGCCCCAGGTGCGTACGCCCCAGCGTGTCATCGCGAACAGCTCGCGCCCGTCCGGTGTGGTGCAGCGCTGCCCCGGGTGCACTACCACCTGCGGCGCCGTGGCCGGGTCGTCCGCCACCGTGTACGGGGCCGGCCCGCGCACGATCGCCACGTCACCGCCGGTCAGCCGCGCGGCGTCGCCCTCCTCCGGCACGATCCAGCCCTCGCCCCGCACCACGGCGACAAGCGTGAGCGGCGCCTCGTCCCGGATCAGCATCGACCAGGGCGGGGTGAGGATCGAACGCAGCAGGAAGGCGCCCCGCGCCCGGGGACCGTCGAGCAGGCCGGAGACGGCGTCCACGAGACGATTGAACACACGATCGCGCGTCCTGACCATGTGCCGTCTCATCGCCCGGCGGTTCGATGAGGACATGCGACTCGTACAACAACTGACGCTGGTCGGCGCCACAGTCGGCGCCGGTCTGATGGCGGGCCTGTTCGCCGCGTTCGCGTACGCCGTGATGCCGGCGCTGCGCGGCGCGGACGACCGCACGTTCGTGGACGCCATGCAGCGCATCAACGTCTCAGTCGTCAACGGCTGGTTCCTGCTGGCGTTCCTGGGTACGCCGGCGCTGGCGGCGCTCGCGGCGGTGCTGGCGTGGCGCGGGGCGACCCGGCCGGCGCTGCCGTGGATCGTCGCCGGGCTGGCCCTGTACCTGGTGATGTTCGTCGTCACGGTGGCGGTGAACGTGCCGCTGAACGACGCGCTCGCGGCGGCCGGCACGGCGGATCTCGGAGCGGCGCGGGAGCGCTTCGAGTCCGCCTGGGTCACCTGGAACGTGGTCCGGACGGTGGCGAGCACTGCCGGGTTCGGCGCGCTGTGCTGGGCGCTGGTGCTCACCGGTTGAGCTGCTATGACCGGTCTTCGATCAGCGGCAGGTAGTTCTCCGGCAGCCAGCGGACGACCACCTTCGGGAAGAGCGTGCCGCCGATCCGCCGGTAGAAGCGCTGCGCGGCCTCGTTCTCCGGCTTCACCTCCCACCGGATGACGAGGCGCTGGGCGGCGGCCCGCTCGGCCAGAGCGACCATCAACCGCCGCCCCACGCCGCCGTCGCGGGCCTCGGCGCGGACGAACAGGTCGTCGAGCGCGAGGATGTCGACGCCGCTCCACATGTGCAGGCGCCGCTGCGCGGAGACGTAGCCGAGCGTCTCGCCGTTCCGCTCGGCAAGCAGGACCGTCACGTCGGCGCGGCCCAGCACCTCGCGCCACCGCTCGGGGGTGGCGCCGACATACTCGCTCTCCCCCTCGTGGGCCGCGATCTCCCGGACCAGGGCGTCCACCACGGCCGCGTCGTCCGGGCCGGCCTGTCGGATGCGGATGGCGTCGTTCACGGTGCTCTCCCTCACGGTCGGATCACGGGCGGACGATCATGATCATCCCCGGAAGGCGTCACCCCATGATCCGACTTTCGGGCCGTCCTCGATCAGGGCGTCGGCCGGTACGGCGCATCCCCCACGATCACGCTGCGCTCAACTGCGGCCCGCGCTGTTTCCGCTGGTCGTTTCAGCTCGGCGGCACTCTCACCGGGCAGGGAGCGCGTGCCGTCCGATCGGCCGGCGAAGCGGGCAAGGGCGACTGTGTTGCGCCGCCGCCGAACCGCCGCCGAACCTGCATCTGCATGCATCGAGGAGGCCGGAAGACAACAAACACCCGGGGAGGGTCCCCCAAGTGTCGGGGCGGCAGTCGGATCCCGCCGGCCCACTTAATCGCGCCGGGGGCCCGTTCTGATCAGCGCGAGCGAGATCACGATCACGACGATGCCGAGGCCCGCCAGGACGGTCGGCGCCTGCAGGAGCAGATCCTCCGTCGCGTACCCGTCGGGCGTGGCAGCCCGGGTCGGATCCGTCCTGTCGACGCGTACATCGAGTAACTCCCCGACGCGGAACTCACTGTCGTCGAGTTCGCTGGAGAACCGCTCCCGGTGCCGCACGCCGTCGAATGTGTAGTCCACAGTCAGCCTGTTGGCGGAGAACGAACGGGTGATCCTGAACCGTTCGACGTGGACCACTTCGCCTGTCGTCTCGGCGCCGACGCGAATCCGCTCGTCGATCGCCTCGTTCAGCCGACCGGTGAGCAGCATCCCCCCGCCGATCAGGAGGGTGCCCAGCACAACCGCGAGGACCAGCTTCAACTCTCGCCAGCCGAACGGGCTCTCCACTACCGGCCTCCTCGTGCCTCGGTTCGCATCGGTCAGTCGCCGGCCGGGACAAGTGCGTTGTGAAGTGTTCCGACGCCTGCATCAATGGTGTGGGCGGCGCACGGGGCGATCCAGATGTTGGTGCGCGGATCTTCCCTGGCAGTACGTGATCTCTCGCGCCACATAAACACCAGGTAGGGCGGTCCAGATCTGGTTGCCGATCTTGTCACCTCGGTGGGCGTGTGAACCTGCTCGACACTTCAAGGCCAGATGTCGGACCATCTGACAAGCAGCCCGGGACGGCGTCCCGACCGTGACGGCTGCTGCTGGCGGCACAGGCCGCCCTTCCCGAGGATCCGGTTGCACGAAAGCCGGGAAACAAACCAGCAGCCTGGTCGACGATTGCTCGACCAGGCTGCTGGTTTGCTGCTCCAAGGGTGGAGCCGAGGGGACTCGAACCCCTGACCCCCACACTGCCAGTGTGGTGCGCTACCAGCTGCGCCACGGCCCCTTGCGGTCGTCCCCGGTCGCCCGGGCACGGAGAGAACTATACACACGCCGCCCGGCATGGTCATCTCGCGGGGGTGCCCCCGCACCCGGCTCAGTTCAGTGCCACGTCCGGCGGGAAGTGGGCCACCGCCGCCATCATGCCGCCCTGCCGGCGCAGCACCATCGGCCAGAGATCATCCGGCCGGTCGACGAAGGCGTCACCGGGCAGCGCGTCGAACACGAACCAGGAGCCCTCCTCGATCTCGCGCTCGACCTGCCCGGCACCCCAGCCGGAGTAGCCGGCGAACACCCGGATCCCGCCGACCGCCTCGCGCAGCTTCTCCGGGTCGACCGAGAGGTCGATGGTGCCGACCGCGCCGGAGACGCGGTGGAAGCCCTTGACCGGCCGGACGGGGTGCCGCATCCGGGCCAGGCAGATGGCGGAGTCGGGCTGCACCGGGCCGCCCTCGAACAGCACCGCCGGGTCGCCGGCCAGGTCGCTCCAGTCGCCGAGCACGTCGGCCACGGAGACCTCGGTGGCCCGGTTCAGCACCACCCCGAGGGCGCCGCCGGGTTCGTGGGCGACGAGCAGCACGACCGTACGGTCGAAGTTCGGATCCTTGAGCCCTGGTGTCGCGACCAGCAGTCGTCCGGTCATCGACTCCATGGCTCGGCCACCGATCGCCTGCCCCTCACCCTGCATGTCCGACACCCGTCAGCCGTGCGCCCGTACGGGCCCGAGGCCGTCGACCGTCCACCCTGTCAACGCCATGTCACGCACCATAGCCTGCACCCGGCCCGCTGGTTAAGGTCTGACGGCGGGTGATCGCGACGGATCGAGGGAGGGCCGGATGGCGGCGCAGGCCGAACTGGCGGTGATCGGCGGGTCGGGGCTCTACGCCCTGCTCGACGGGGTGGAACACGTGGTGGACACCCCGTACGGCGAGCCGTCGGGCCCGATCACCGTCGCCGAGGTGGGCGGTCGCCGGGTGGCGTTCCTGCCCCGCCACGGACGCGATCACCGTTACCCGCCGCACCTGATCCCGTACCGGGCGAACCTGTGGGCGCTGCGGTCGCTCGGCGTACGCCAGGTGCTGGCACCGTGCGCGGTGGGCGGCCTGCGGCCGGAGCTGGGCCCGGGGACGTTCGTGGTGCCGGATCAGTTGATCGACCGCACCAGCGGGCGCACGCAGACGTACTACGACAGGGGCGCGGTGCACGTGTCGTTCGCCGACCCGTACTGCCCGGCCGGGCGGCGCACGCTGCTCGACACGGCGGCGGGGCGTGGCGTGCCGGCGGTGGACGGCGGGACCGTGGTCGTGGTCGAGGGTCCGCGCTTCTCGACCCGGGCGGAGTCGCGCTGGTTCGCCTCGATGGGCGGCACGATCGTCAACATGACCGGTCACCCGGAGGCGGTGCTGGCCCGTGAGCTTGCCCTCTGCTACACGTCGATCGCGCTGGTGACGGATCTGGACGCGGGCGTGGAGGCGGGCGAGTCGGTCACCCACGAGGAGGTGTTCCGGGTCTTCGCGGAGAACACCGACCGGCTGCGCGGGCTGCTGCTGGACGCCGTGGCGGCGCTGCCCGCCGAGCGGGAGTGCGAGTGCGGGAGCGCCCTGGACGGGATCAAGCTGCCGTTCCCGCTGCCCTGAGCGCGGGAAGCGCCCGAAAAGTCGTCTTCGGCCCGATAGATTCGGCTGGTCGGGAGACTGGGCACCGGGCCGGCTCCGGCATCCGCGTGCGGAACGGAGGCAGCCGGCGATGGCGACGGTGCGGGAGGCGACCTACGACCTGCTGCGCGCGCTCGGCCTGACCACCGTCTTCGGCAACCCCGGCTCGACCGAGGAGCCGTTCCTCCAGCACTTCCCGGACGACTTCCACTACGTGCACGCGCTTCAGGAGGCGTCGGCGGTCGCGATGGCCGACGGCTACGCCCAGGGCACCGGCCGGCCCGCGCACGTCAACCTGCACACCGCGCCCGGCACCGGCAACGGCATGGGCAACCTGGTCACCGCCTGGCACAACCGGACCCCGCTGATCGTCAGCGCCGGCCAGCAGACCCGCGAGATGCTGCTGATCGAGCCGCGCCTGGCCAGCCCCCGGGCGGTCGAGCTGGCCCAGCCGTACGTCAAGTGGGCCCACGAGCCGGCCCGCGCGCAGGACATCCCGGCGGCCTTCATGCGGGCGTACGCCTCGGCGGTGCAGCCCCCCGCCGGACCGGTCTTCCTCTCCCTGCCGATGGACGACTGGGACCGTCCGGCCGACCCGCCGCCGCAGGTGCGTACCGTCGCCACCCGGATCGCGCCGGACCCGGACCGGCTGCGCGGCTTCGCCGGCGCGCTGGCCGCCGCCCGCGCCCCGGCACTGGTGCTCGGCGCGGCGGTGGACCGGTCGGACGCCTGGCCGGACGCGGTGGCGCTGGCCGAGCGCCTGGCCGCCCCGGTCTGGGCCGCCCCGGCACCGGAGCGCGCCGTGTTCCCCGAACGGCATCCGCACTTCCGGGGCGTGCTGCCGTACGCGATCGGGCCGCTGTCGGAGGCGCTGCGCGGCCACGACGTGGTGCTGGTGGTGGGCGCGCCGGTGTTCCGCTACTACCCGCACGTGCCCGGTGACTACCTGCCCGGCGACGCGCGGCTGCTGCACGTCACCGACGATCCGGACGAGGCGGCCCGCGCCCCGGTCGGGGAGAGCCTGCTCGGCGACGCCGGGCTGACCTTGGCCGCGCTGTGTGAGCTGCTGCCGCCGACCGATCGGGCGGCGCCGTCACCGCGCCCGCAGCCGGCCCCGCCCGAGCCGGCCGACCCGCCGAGCGCCGACGCGCTGTTCGCCGCGCTGGCGGACGCGTGGCCGGCGGACGGGGTGCTGGTACAGGAGTCGCCGTCCAACCTGGCCGCGCTGCGCCGCCGGCTGCCGATCGAGCGGCCGCGCTCGTACCTGACGATGGCCAGCGGCGGCCTCGGCTTCGGGCTGCCGGCGGCGGTCGGCATGGCGCTCGCCGAGCGCGACAGCGGGCGTGGCCGCCCGGTCGTCGCGGTGGTCGGCGACGGCTCGTTCCACTACTCGGTCCAGGCGTTGTGGACGGCGGCGCGGCTGCGTCTGCCGCTCGCCGTCGTGGTCCCGGTGAATCAGCAGTACGCGATCCTGAAGGCGTTCGCCGAGCTGAAGCACACCCCTGGCGTGCCGGCGCTGGACCTGCCCGGGCTGGACGTGACGGCGGTGGCGCACGGCTACGGGTGCGCCGGTGAGGTGACCACGCCGGACGGGCTCGGCGCGGCGCTCGAGGCGGCGCTCGCCTCGGACCGACCGACGGTGCTGCCGGTGCCGATCAGCACCGACGTGCCACGGATCCTGTGAGCCTCAGCCGGGCTGGACGATCAGCGGGGCGCCGCTGCCGGCGTCGAGCACCACGCGCCCGCCCACCGGCGCGGTGAGCGTGACGCTGACCGGCTTCAGCACGAGCTGCTGGGTGCAGGGGCCGGTGGGCGAGACCACGGCGCCGCCGATCACCACCACGTCCGGCCGTTCCAGCACCAGCGGTGTGGGCGGACTGTCGCAGGCGCCGACGCCGAGCAGGTAGTCGATGCGGTTGCCCTCCACCGCCCGTAGTTGCTGCGCGGACACCAGGCCCGCCGGGAGCGGCGTGCCGGGCACCGCGCCGCCGGGAACCCGGCCGGTCACGCGCGGCGCGACAGCGACCCGGGCCACGGGTACGGCCAGTTCCTCCACGGTGAACAGCCAGGCGGGCACCTCGGCACGCCCTCGGCTGGTCCACACCGGCGCGCTGCCCAGCCGCACCCCGGTCACGGTGAGCGCCACGCACGCGCCGGGCGCCGAGGTCGACACCGGGTCGTTCGGGCCGGGTCGCCCGGTCGGTGCCGGATCCGGTGCGGCCGGACGCCCGTCGCAGGGCGGCGGATCACCCTGGTGGAGTTGGGCGTACGCGTCGGCGGCGCTCACCAGCGGCACCCGCAGCGTGCCGTCGGGGAACCGGATCGTGCCGTCCTTCGGCACGTCGGCCGGGATCGGGATCTGGTCCCGGTACCAGCCGGCGTTGAACGCCGTCTTCGTCTCCGCGGTGGTGCCCGGGTCGCCGGTGAGCACCGTGGCGTCCTGGAGCGGGACGTACCCGTCGTGCCAGCCCGGCACGGGCCGCCAGCCGGCCGCCACCTCCCGCGCCCGCTCGGTGAACGCGGGCCGCTGGTCCGGGCCGGCGGGCGTGGCCACCCCCGGATCGGCACCGGGCGTGGCGCAGGCGGAGAGGGCCAGCAACGGGATCCCGAGCAGGGCGAGCACGCGACGCATACGGGGTTGGACGCGTGCCCGTCCCGGCCGGTTCCCCGGGCTCAGTCCTCGCCGCCGAGGTCGGCCTGGTACGCCTCCCAGAGCAGGTCGGCGCCGTGCCGCCGGTGCCGGTCGAGCGCGCGCAGCAGACCGTGGGTGCGGGCCCGTACCTCCGCGGCGGACACCCCTGGCAGGCGTACGGCGTGCTGGAGCGCGGCGAGCGCAGCGCTGATCGCGGCGTGCTCACCGACCAGCAGGCGTACGCCCCGGTCCAGGCGTGGCGCGGCGCGCACCAGGTCGGCGTAGTGGCCGCCGGCTCCCTCGGTGACGCGGACGTGTTCGGTGAACCCCCGCCGGACGGGGTCCAGATCGGTGAGGAGTCGCTCCCGCCAGCGCGGCCCGGCGGTGGCCAGCGCCCGCCCGAGGGCGCGCAGGTCACCGGAGGCGCTCGGGAGCACGGCGGTCGGTTGCTGGATCGGACTGGTGACCATGGGACACCTCCCGCTGCTGGGTGCGAACCCGTATGGCGATGGTGGACCCGGTTCCGGGCGCTGTCCAGCGGTCGGTGCCGCCTCATCTGCCCCATCGGCATCAGCAGCCCCGCGAGGTGTCACCGGCCTCGGAGACGACTGTGCGCCCCGGTCCGGGTGGACGGGGCGCACAGTCTGTGTGGTGGAGGTGCCGGGAATCGAACCCGGGTCCTTCGCCGGTTTGTCAGGGCTTCTCCGAGCGCAGCTCGCTGTGCCTCTACTCGGCCCCACCGCTCACGCGAGCAAGTTGGTGTGACGGGCCCAGTCGCTGATTGATCTCGCCGCACGGACCCCGCGACCGGGTCCGATTGGCCAGCCTTCTAGCTGATGCCGGCTAACTGGGTCGAAGGCGCTCCCAGGCCGACAGACTTGCTACTCGCCTCAGGCGGCGAGAGCGAAGTCAGCGCGATTGTTCTTGGCGCTTATTGGTTTCCGACGACCGATTCTCGAGACGACGTCGGCTTCCTCGGCTCGCTTCCCCTGTCGCTGCGTACGAAGTCGAAACCAGTCACCCCCTCGAAGCGCTGCCCCTGTCGGCAGCACACCAAGCCTAACGCCTGGCGCAACCGGTTTCATCCCGAGGCCCGCCCGACGCAGGCAACCGGACGAACCGGACGAATCACTCAGCCATGCCCTTGCCGCGCCGGCCGACCGCCCGGGCGATCTCCTTGGCGGCGTCCCGCTTGGCGAGGTCCTGGCGCTTGTCGTACGACTTCTTACCCCGGGCCAGGCCGATCTCCACCTTGGCCCAGCCGTCGGAGAAGTAGACCTGCAACGGCACCAGCGTCAGGCCGCTCTCCTTGAGCTTGCCCAGCAGCCGGTCGATCTCCAGCCGGTTGAGCAGCAGCTTGCGGGTACGCCGGGGCTCGTGGTTCGTCCAGGTGCCCTGGGCGTACTCCGGGATGTGCATGGCGTGCAGGTAGATCTCGCCGTCACGCTCCTGGGCGAACGCGTCCACGAGCGACGCCCGCCCGGCCCGCAGCGACTTGACCTCGGTGCCGGTCAGCGCCATGCCCGCCTCGTACGTGTCGAGGATGGCGTAGTCGTGGCGTGCCTTCTTGTTGGAGGCGACCACCTTGCGACCCTTTTCCCGTGGCATCGGCGCCACCCCCTTCCTGATCGACTCACCGGCCACCGGCCGGCGAGCGGAGATCATGCTACCGGAACCACAAGGGCCCTCCCGCGCCGTTTATTCCGGCACGGAAGGGCCCTCGGTGAGCCGTACGAGGTGACTAGACCCGCAGGTAGAAGCGGAGCGTGACCCAGGCGGTGACCGCGCTGACCACGCCACCGACGGCGGCCATCAGCGGGAAGGTCAGGAAGATCTCGGACCAGGAGATCGGGGTGATGAGGCCCTCCAGGGCCGCCATCGAACTGCCGGCCGACAGCAGCTTCACCGCGACCAACGCGAGCAGGCCCAGGATGGAGCCGAACAGACCGGCCACCACCGCCTCCAGCACGAACGGCGCCTGGATGAACCAGTTCGACGCGCCGACGAGCTTCATGACCGCCACCTCACGGCGCTTGCTGTACGCGGCGACCTGGATGGTGTTCGCGACGAGCAGCAGGGCGGCGACGGCCATCACGATGGCGATCGCGAGGGCGCCGTTCTGGAACCCGCTGAGCACGCCGAAGACCTTGTCGAGCAGCTTGCTCTGGTCGACGATCGTGTCGATGCCCTCGGCGGTCTTGTACTTGTCGTAGATCGCCTTGTACTGCTCCGGGTCGTTCAGCTTCACCCGGTACGACTCGGGAAGCTGGTCCGGCTTGACGGCGCTGACCAGGTCCGGGGCGTCGGCGTACATCTGCTGGAAGCGCTCGTACGCCTGCTCCTTGTTGACGTACGTCGAGTCCTTGACCAGCGGGTCCTGATCGAGCTGCTGACCCAGCGCGTCGACCTGTTCCTTGGTGGCATCGGTCTTCAGGAAGATCGAGACCTCGACGTTCTCGTAGTAGAGGTCCTTCATGTCGCCGACCTTCTGGTAGAGAAGGCCGCTGCCGCCCAGCATGAACAGCGACACCGCCATTGTGATGATCATGGCGATGGTCATCGTGACGTTGCGCCACAGCCCGACCAGTACTTCGGACAGGACGTACTTCATCCGCATCGGGATATTCCTCCGGCTCTCCGGCGTGAGGTTTCGTCGTCAGGGTCTACGGAACGTCGTCCGGCTCAGCCGTAGACGCCGCGGGCCTGGTCGCGCACGATGCGGCCGCTCTCGATCTCGATGACCCGGCGCCGCATCTGGTTCACGATGTTGGAGTCGTGCGTGACCATCACGACGGTCGTACCGGTGCGGTTGATCCGGTCCAGCAGGCGCATGATCTCGATCGAGGTGTCCGGGTCCAGGTTTCCGGTCGGCTCGTCGGCCAGCAGGATCAGCGGCCGGTTGACGAACGCCCGGGCCACCGCGACACGCTGCTGCTCACCACCGGAGAGCTCATGCGGGTAGCGGTGCTCCTTGCCGCCGAGACCGACCAGCTCCAGCACCTCCGGCACGACCCGGCGGGCGACCGCCTTCGTCTTACCGATCACCTCCAGCGCGAACGCCACGTTCTCGTACGCGGTGCGGTTCGGCAGCAACCGGAAGTCCTGGAAGACGCAGCCGATGGAACGCCGGAAGTGAGGTCGCTTCCAGGAACGCATCGACGTGACGTCCTTGCCGTTGACGACGACCCGGCCCTTGTTGGGCGTGACCTCGTGCAGCAGCAACTTGATGATGGTGGACTTGCCGGAGCCGGATGGACCGATGAAGAAGACGAACTCGCCCTTCTCGATCGAGACGGACACGTTGTCGAGCGAAGGCCGGGACGCCTTCGGGTACGTCTTCGTCACTTGCTCAAGCTGAATCACGGGTCGGTAGTCTACGCGGTGTAACCGCAGAGCCAAGCCCCACGCCCCGCAGAAGCGGTGCGCGTCATCGATTTACCCGGTCAGCCCGAGATCGATGACGCGCTGCGTCCAACCGTGATCACGCACTGTCAGCGCTGAGCTGCTGCTGCTTCCGCCAGCGGATTCCCGCCTCGATGAAGCTGTCCAGGTCACCGTCGAAGACCGAGGACGGATTGCCCGTCTCCTGTTCGGTACGCAGATCCTTCACCATCTGATACGGGTGCAGGACGTACGAGCGCATCTGGTCGCCCCAGGAGCTGGTGCTGCCGGTCTTCAGGCCGGCCAGCTTCTCCTCCTCCTCCTGCCGCTTGCGCTCCAGCAGCCGGGCCTGGAGCACCCGCATCGCGGAGGCCTTGTTCTGCAGCTGGGACTTCTCGTTCTGGCAGGTCACCACGATGCCGGTGGGGATGTGGGTCAGCCGCACCGCCGAGTCGGTGGTGTTGACGCTCTGCCCGCCCGGGCCGGACGACCGGTAGACGTCCACCCGGACCTCGTTCTCCGGGATGTCGATGTGGTCGGTCTGCTCGGTGACCGGCAGCACCTCGACCCCGGCGAAGCTGGTCTGCCGGCGGCCCTGGTTGTCGAACGGGCTGATCCGCACCAGCCGGTGCGTGCCGGACTCGACGCTGAGCGTGCCGTAGGCGTAGGGCACCTTCACCGTGAAGGTGGCCGACTTCAGGCCCGCCTCCTCGGCGTACGAGGTCTCGTAGACCTCGGTCGGGTAGCCGTGCCGCTCGGCCCAGCGCAGGTACATCCGCAGCAGCATCTCGGCGAAGTCGGCGGCGTCCACGCCACCGGCGCCGGCCCGGATCGCGACGAGCGCCTCCCGCGAGTCGTACTCGCCGGAGAGCAGCGTGCGGACCTCCATCTCCTGGATGGCCTTTGTGAGCCCGGTGATCTCCGACTCGACCTCGGTCAGCGCGCCCGGGTCGTCCTCCGCCTGGGCCAGCTCCAGCAGCACCCCGGCGTCGTCGAGCCGGGAGCGCAGGTCACCGAGCTTGGTGATCTCGCCGTTGACGTACGACAGCTGCGACGTCACCTGCTGCGCCTTGGCCTGGTCGTCCCAGAGGTCGGGGGCGGATGCCTCCTGCTCCAGCCGGGCCTTCTGCTCGCGCAGCTTGTCGAGGTCGAGCACAGCCTCGATGTTGCGCAGCGTGGCGTCGAGTTCCTTGAGCTGTTCGGCGTAATCGGCAGCGGTCACGACAGACAAGACTACTGCCTATCCTGGCCCGGCCGCCGCAGGTGGTCAGCCGACCGGCGCGGTCTTCAGCCAGGACAGCGCCGCCTTGTGGTAGGCGACGGCGAACTCCAGCGCGCTGGCGTCGTAGCTGTCGCCTTCCTTCTTGGCGTTCTTGACCTGCTCCCGTACCGCCGCCAGCGCCTCGGTGTGGTACTCGTTCGCCGTCGCGTACAGGTTCTTGAGCTGGCTCGACGAGTGCAGGTCACCGAACGCGATCCGTAGCGCTATCGGGTTACGGATGGTGTCCTTGCCGGGATTCTCCGCCAGCCAGCGGGAGAATGTCCGTTTCCCGGCCGCCGTCAGCGCGTACGGCTGGCTCATCCGCGGCCCGGGCTTGCCGAGACGCACCAGACCCTTCTCGGCCAGGACCGGCAGCTCCCGGTAGACCTGACTGCGGGTCATCGACCAGTACGGCGCCAGCCGGCGCTCAGCGGCGGCCATCAACTGGCCGCCAGTCATCGGGCCGTCGTGCAGCAGACCGAGCAGAGCTGCTGCCGTCGGGTTGACTCCGGATTCCGCCATGCCCTCTAAGCTGCCACTTTGTCGGCTCTGGCGTCCAGGATTTGCTCATTTCGGCACCCGATGACGGGTCCGATGTGCACTGTCGGATGAGGAAGAGGGCCCGCCCCGGCCGGGACGGGCCCTCCGGCGAGGGTCTCAGCCCATGTGCGGGTAGGCGTGATCGGTCGGCGGGACGAAGGTCTCCTTGATCGTCCGCGGCGACATCCAGCGGACCAGGTTGTGCCAGGAGCCCGCCTTGTCGTTGGTGCCGCTGGCCCGGGCGCCGCCGAACGGCTGCTGCCCGACCACCGCGCCGGTCGGCTTGTCGTTGATGTAGAAGTTGCCGGCGGCGTACCGCATCTTCTCCGCCACCTGGTCGACCACCCGGCGGTCGGTCGCGAAGATCGACCCGGTCAGCGCGTACGGCGCGATCGACTCGGCCTGGGTGACCACCTCGTCGAAGCGGGCGTCGTCGAAGACGTGCACGCCGAGGATCGGCCCGAAGTACTCGGTGGTGAACGTCTCGTGTGCGGCGTCGGAGCACTCGAACAGCGTCGGCCGGACGAAGTAGCCGACCGAGTCGTCGGCGGTGCCGCCGGCCAGGATGCGGCAGGAGTCGTCGCTCTTGATCAGTTCCAGCGCGGCGGTGTGCCGGCCGAACGCCTTGTCGTCGATCACCGCGCCGCCGAAGTTGCTGAAATCGGTCACGTCGCCGTAGGTCAGCGAGTCGGCGGTGGCGGCGAGCCGGTCGCGCAGCCCACCCTCCCAGATCGACCGCGGGACGTACGCCCGGGAGGCGGCCGAGCACTTCTGGCCCTGGTACTCGTAGGCGCCCCGGATCAGCGCGGTGTGCAGCGCGTCCACGTCGGCGCTGGAGTGCGCGACCACGAAGTCCTTGCCGCCGGTCTCGCCGACCAGCCGGGGGTAGCCCCGGTAGCGGGCGATGTTGTCGCCGACGGTCTTCCACAGGTGCTGGAACACCTTTGTCGAGCCGGTGAAGTGGATGCCGGCGAGGTCCGGGTCGGCCAGCGCCACCTCGGAGACCTCCTCGCCGCGCCCGGTGACCATGTTGATCACACCGGGCGGCAGGCCGGCGGCCTCAAACAGGCGCATGGTGAAGTGCGCCGCGAACTGCTGCGTCGGGGACGGCTTCCAGACCACCGTGTTGCCGAGCATGGCCGGCGCGGACGGCAGGTTGCCGGCGATCGCGGTGAAGTTGAACGGGGTGATCGCGTAGACGAACCCCTCCAGCGGCCGGTGGTCGAGGCGGTTCCAGACCCCGGGCGAGGACAGCGGCTGCTCGGCCAGGAGCCGCCGGGCGAAGTGCACGTTGAACCGGAGGAAGTCGATCAGCTCGCACGCCGAGTCGATCTCGGCCTGGACGGCGGTCTTGGACTGGCCGAGCATGGTGGCCGCGTTGAGCGTGTCCCGCCAGGGGCCGGCGAGCAGGTCGGCGGCGCGCAGGAAGATGGCGGCCCGCTCCTCGAACGGCAGCGCACGCCACATCGGAGCGGCGTCCTTGGCAGCCTTCACCGCGGCGCGGGCGTCGTCGTGGGTGGCGTGCCCGGTGACGCCGAGGACGTGCGCGTGCTTGTGCGGCTGCACCACGTCGATCGACGCGCCGCCGGCCATCCGGCGCTCGCCGGCGATCGTCATCGGCAGCTCGATCCGCTCGGCGGCCAGTTCGGCCAGCCGCCGCTGGAGCCGTTCCCGGTCGGCGCTGCCGGGCTCGTAGTTGTGTACCGGCTCGTTGAGCGGCTCGGGTACGGAGAACACGGCGTCCATCACAGGCTCCTGGCGATCTCGACGGCGACGGCGAAACCGGACCCGCTGGCGCCGGCCGGCGGCCGGACGCCGGACACCGCGGGGTCAGCGGCGGCGGGACCTGGCCCGATTCTGTCACGAGACGCCCCCGCAGGCCGCGCCTCCCCGGTACACCGGACGGCCCGGCCGTCTCCGGACCTTCGGCCGCCGCCCACCCACATCCGACGAAACATCGGATCACAACCCATTTGATCGACGATTCATCGGCGCTACTCAACCGTTGATCCACTCCATCTCGGGGAAGCGGCGGTATCCGAGCCCACGGGATACCACCACATCGGCGTACTGCAGCCGATCAACGCTCGGGCGACACGTCGGGAACGCGATCACCGCCCAGCAGGCTGCCGAGGCGGCCATCTGTGCGCGGTTGGCGGACGAGGGTAAGCGCGCCTGCACAGGACCGTCCAAGGATCGGCCGACACCTGCCCGTTCGAACAGCGGCGGCACAGGACCAGCCCGAGGATCGGTCAGCGCCAGCCCACCCGAACAGCGGCCGCACAATGAACCGCCCCGAAGATCGGCAGGAACAGCCGTGCGAGCGGCACCCGCAATACGACCGCGCGAGCAGTGCCCGCCACACGACACCGTGCCGCCGATGGAGCAGGAAGGCAACCATCCGCAGGCCGCGCCGCCTGACCTTCCACCCGGCCCCGCCTCAGGTTCCCGGGCACCGCGCCTCGCGGTTATCGGACACTGATCCACTCCACCTCGGGGAAACGGCGGTATCCGAGCCCTTCGGATGCCACCACATCGGCGTACTGCAGTCGATCAAGGCGCAGACGGCACACGGCCCGCCCGAGGAGTGGTGATGCGCCGCGTACGCTGGATGACCGGTGACCTGCCCGGCCCGGCGCGGGGACATCCGGCGACCGTCGAAGGGAAGACGATGAGCAACCAGCCCGGCAGCTCCACGGCCGCGGAGACGGATCAGCCCGAGGCCGTCGGGCCGACCACGGGCGACGGGGCCACCGTCGAGACGTCCTCCGTCAAGGCGTCCCCCGTCAAGGCGTCCTCCGGAGAGACACCGTTGGCCGAGGCACCGGCGGGAGAGACACCGGCGAGCGAGGCTCCGACGGGCGAGGACGCAGTCGGACCCGCGCATGGGGACGAGGGCACTGTCACCGGCGGACGGCCGGAGTTCGCGCCGGGCGCGGTCGTGCTCGCCCTGCTCTCGGTCGGGTGGCTGGCCGCCATGCTCTGGTCCACCCGCGAGGCGATCCACTCCACGGCGGCCGGCGTCACCGCGATCAGCCTCTCCGCGTACGCGCTGCCAGGCGTCATCACCGCCGCGCTGGTCACCGGCGCCACAATGGCCCTGCTCGCGACGAACCGGCTGGGCCGCGCCACGCTGCGCTTCCTGACCGCCGTCGGCACCGGCCTCCTGGTCGGGCTCGTCACCGCGGTGGCGATCAACCTGACGTACGCGGACAACGCCACCACGAACACCATCGCCGGCACCGCGGCGGCGGCAGCGATCATCGGCGGGGCGACGGCCGGCGCGCGCCAGGCCCGGGTGGTGGGGGCGATCACGCTCGCCACGCTCACCGCGCAGATCTTCGTGGTGCTGTTCAGCCGCGTCCGCGATCCGCTCTCCGACCTGTTCGGCGCCGGGGAGACCCAGCAGTCGGTGCTCGACGCCGCGAAGTGGGTCTCGCGTACCGAATCGCTGCTCGCCGGGCTGCTGGCCGGCCTGGCCGCGTACCTCTATCTGACCTGGTCCCGGCGCCGGGCGGAACGCCGCGACGGCGCGGCGTCGCCGCTGCGCTGGCCGGCCTACCTGGTGGCCGGGGCGGGCGCGGGCCTGCTCCTGCTGCTCACCGAGGTGATCATCCGGGTCGGCGGCCGTGGGCTGCTCGACCTGGCCGCCGCGCTCAGCGAGGCCGACGAGGTGGCGCAGACCGCGCTGGGCACCTCGCGGGTCGACAACGGGATCTGGGTGCTCTTCGTCGGCGCGCTGACCACGCTCATCGTCTTCGGGCGCACGCTCGGGCCGCGCCCGGTGGACGACGACGAGGACGAGCCCGCGGCCTGAACCGGCCCGGTCAGCCCGCCTCGCGCAGGAGCAGGTCCAGCTCGGTCACGTCGTACCACTCCAGTTCGTGGTCCTCGGCGCCGTCGACGGTGAACTGGGCGTCCGGGTCGCCGGCTTGGGCCTCCACCACCACGTCGACGGCGGCTGCCACGTCCTCGACCGCGTCCGCGCCGTCCACGTGCAGCGCGGCGACCGACTTCACCGGCACCGGCCCGGCCGGCCGGACCACGCTCGACCCCAGCTCACCGCCGACCCGGTCGACCGCACGGGCCGGCAGGTCGGCCGAGACCACCACCCGTCGCCGGGGCGCGGCGGGGTCGTGCCGGAGCAGGAGCAGCGCGTCCTGAGCGGCCCGGGTGAAGGCCACGTACTCCAGCTCCTCCTCGTCGCCCTCGGCGTACCACTCACGCAGCTCCGGGGTCACGGCGTGCGCCGCCTCGGCGCTCAGCCCCTCCTCCCGCAGCCGGGCGAGCATGGGAACGGTCGCCGGCAGGTACACCCGGACAAGCTCGTCGGTCACCGGTCACTCCCACACTCAGGCCGATCGTCGGCGGACGCCGACTCCGGGCGCCGATCATGCCGTACGCCGAGACCGTCATACACCCGGCACCGGCGCGGGTGAAGTCTCCCGCCGGTGTGTCTCCCGAACGGGAGCGCGGCGATGTCACCTGGTGATGGCAAACTGAAGCAAACGCAACCAACCCCGGGAGTCACACCGTGGAGTCGAGGTTCCTGCTGCTGTCCGACGTCGCCGCCGAGCTGAACGTGTCGGACTCGCAGGTCTACCACATGGTCCGCAGCGGCGAACTGCCCGCGATCAAGATCGGTGGCCGGGGTCAGTGGCGGGTCGAGCGCGCCCGGCTGGAGGAATACATCGAGCGCAAGTACGCCGAGACGGCCGAATGGGTACGCGGCAACCCGCTCGGCGAGCGCGACGAGGAGTGACCGCCCGGGGACCGCCTGCCATTGACGGCGGTCGTCCGCGTCCGGGAAGATAAGAGCCTGTCGGAGGCAAACGAAGGCAAACGCAAGGATTCGAGATGGTCGACACCCGCCGTCCCAGCGCACCCCGCCCGCCGGTCCGTCTCCGGCCCGCCCCGCCGCTCGACCCGCCGTGCACCGACGAGGAACCGCTCTGGAGTCCCGTCGGTCAGCTCACGCTCGACCTGGCCGACCCGCGCCGCCGTTCCGCCGCACGCCCCGCCGGCCGCGCCCCCGACCCGGCACCCGCCTGGCCCCGCTGGTCCGGTGCGCAGGCGTCAGCCCTCACCTCCGCCACACCCGAGGGAGCGCGGGCCGCGCACCTGTTCGTGCGCACCTTCCTGGAGATCGTCAACGGCTTCCGGCCGCCCGGCCAGCTCCGGCCGCTCTGCGTGCCCGAGTCGGCCGGCCCGGTGGCCGCCGAGCTGACCCGTGCGGCCCGCCGGGTGACACCGGCCCGCCGCCGTACCGCCCGGCCGGCCCTGCTCCTGCGGCGCCTGCGGGTCTGCGAGCCCCGCGCGGGTGCGGTCGAGGCCACCGCCGTGTTCGCCGGCGCCGGCGGCGCGAGCTGGGCCGTCGCGATACGCCTGGAACGCCGCCGAGGCACCTGGTTGTGCCTCGTCCTCGACGTCCTCTGAGCGGGGCCATCGCCTCCCCGACCCGGTTCGCCGCGCCGCGGCCATCCGCGCCGATCTGCGAGCGGGCGCAGCCAACCAGCTCCCAGCTCCCAGCTCCCAGCTCCCAGCTCCCAGCTCCCAGCTCCCAGCTCCCAGCTCCCAGCTCCCAGCGGAGATCTTGGTACCAAACGGCCCTCATAGGGGCCCTTTCCTACCAAGATCTCCACCGCTCCCACCAGCCGGAACGCCAATCTCGCCTAACGGGAGGCTCGCCGCAGCAACCCGGCGAACGAGGCTCTCCGGCCCACGCCCGCGCCTCCACCGACGCCGATCTTGCACTTTCCGCCCCCCGATACCGGCATGAATCGGGCACAACGAGGGCCGAAACTGCAAGATCGCGGGGCGGGTAGGGCGGGCGCGGGGCGGGTAGGGCGGGCGGGGACGGGGACGGGGACGGGCCCCGGCCTTGGTGGCCGGGGCCCGTCGGGGCGCGTGTTCGAGGTCAGTTGCCGCCGTTGGGCGAGCCGTGGCAGCGCTTGTACTTGCGGCCGGAGCCACACGGGCAGGGCGCGTTACGGGACGGGCCCTCGCCGCCGTCGACCTGGCCGGGAGCCGCCCGCCGGGCGGTGCTGGCGGCCACAGCCTGGCCACTCGCCCCGGCCGGTGCACGGCGCGGCGTGGTGGCGGCCGGGCGCTCCGAGGACTGCTGGCCGATGCCGAGCGCCGGCGCCTGCTGCTCGGGCCGCTCGATCACCGGAGCGCCCCGGCCGGCCTCGCCGTCCACGGCGGGCGCCGAGTATTGCAGGCCCTGCTGCTGCGGCGCGCGGTTGAGACCCTTGGCCCGGATCTCCACCGGCTTGTCCAGCAGCTGCACCTCCTCGGCCTCCGGCTCCGCCTCCTCGACCTGGACGTCCAGGTTGTAGAGGAAGCCGACAGTCTCCTCCTTGATGCCGTCCATCATGGAGGCGAACATGTCGAAGCCCTCGCGCTGGTACTCGATGACCGGGTCGCGCTGGGCGTACGCCCGCAGGCTGATGCCCTCCTGGAGGTAGTCCATCTCGTAGAGGTGCTCGCGCCACTTACGGTCGATCACCTGAAGCAGGACCATGCGCTCGAGCTGGCGGACCGCCTCCTCGCCGAGGTTCTCCTCGCGCCTGTCGTACGCGGCGTGCGCGTCCTCCTTGAGGCGGGCGAGCAGGAAGTCCTGGTCGATGCCGGAGCGGGAACCGACCTCCTCCTCCAGCTCCTCGATGGTGATCCCCACCGGGTAGAGCTGCTTCAGGCTCGACCAGAGCTGGTCGAGGTCCCAGTCCTCGGCGTAGCCGTCGCTCGTCGCGCCGACCACGTACGCGGTCACCACGTCGTCGATCATGTTGCGAACCTGGTCGGACAGGTCCTCGCCGTTGAGCACCCGGAGGCGCTCGGCGTAGATCACCTGGCGCTGCTTGTTCAGCACCTCGTCGTACTTGAGGACGTTCTTGCGGATCTCGGCGTTCTGGCCCTCGATCTGGGCCTGGGCGCTCCTGATCTGGCGGGTGACCATCTTCGATTCGATGGGCACGTCCTCCGGGATGTTGAAGCGGTCCATCACCGCCTCGACCGCGCCGGCCCGGAAGCGCTTCATCAGCTCGTCCTGGAGCGACAGGTAGAAGCGGGACTCGCCCGGGTCACCCTGCCGGCCGGCGCGACCGCGGAGCTGGTTGTCGATCCGGCGGGACTCGTGCCGCTCGGTGCCCAGCACGTAGAGCCCACCGGCGGCGGCCACCTCCTCCGCCTCGACGTCGCACGCCTGCTTCCAGGTCGGGAGGATCTCCTCCATCGCCTTGGCGTACTCCTCCGGCTGCTCGACCGGGTCGAGCCCGCGCTGGCGCAGCTCGTTCGCGGCGAGGAACTCGGGGTTGCCGCCGAGCAGGATGTCCGTACCGCGGCCGGCCATGTTCGTCGCGACGGTGACCGCGCCCTTGCGCCCGGCCTGCGCGACGATCTCCGCTTCCTTGGCGTGGAACTTCGCGTTCAGCACCGAGTGCGGGATGCCGCGGCGGCGCAGCATGTGCGACAGGATCTCGGAGTTCTCCACCGAGACGGTGCCGACCAGCACCGGCTGGCCCTGCTCGTGCCGCTCGGCGATGTCCTCGACGACGGCGTTGAACTTGGCCTTCTCGGTCTTGTAGATGACGTCGGGCCGGTCGAGCCGGACCATCGGCCGGTGCGTCGGGATGGTCACGACACCGACCTTGTAGACCTTGTTGAACTCGCCCGCCTCGGTCTGGGCGGTACCGGTCATGCCGGAGAGCTTCTCGTAGAGGCGGAAGTAGTTCTGGAGGGTGATGGTGGCCAGGGTCTGGTTCTCCTGCTTGATCTCCACCCCCTCCTTGGCCTCGATCGCCTGGTGCATGCCCTCGTTGTAGCGGCGGCCGTGCAGGATGCGGCCGGTGAACTCGTCGACGATCAGGACCTCACCGTCGTTGACGATGTAGTCCTTGTCGCGCTTGTAGAGCTCCTTGGCCTTGATCGCGTTGTTCAGGTAGCCGACCAGCGGGGTGTTCACCGACTCGTAGAGGTTGTCGATGCCCAGGCGGTCCTCCACCTTGGCCACGCCGCGCTCGGTGATGGCGATGGTGCGCTTGGCGTAGTCGACCTCGTAGTCGCCCTCGCCGTCGGTGCCGGGCTGGAGCCGGGCCACCACCGTGGCGAACTCCTGGTACCACCGGGCGGAGTGCTCGGCCGGACCGGAGATGATCAGCGGGGTACGCGCCTCGTCGATCAGGATCGAGTCGACCTCGTCGACCACGGCGAAGAAGTGGCCGCGCTGGACCAGTTCGTCCTTCGACCAGGCCATGTTGTCGCGCAGGTAGTCGAAGCCGAACTCGTTGTTGGTGCCGTAGGTGACGTCGCACTCGTAGGCCGCGCGGTGCTCGCTGGCGGGCCGGTTCGGCAGCACCACGCCGACGCGCAGGCCGAGGAACTCGTGGACGCGGCCCATCCAGGCGGCGTCGCGCTCGGCCAGGTAGTCGTTCACCGTGATCACGTGCACGCCCTTGCCGGCGAGCGCGTTCAGGTAGACCGGCATGACCGAGGTGAGCGTCTTTCCCTCACCGGTCTTCATCTCGGCGATGTTGCCGAAGTGCAGCGCCGCGCCACCCATCACCTGGACGTCGTAGGGGCGCTGGCCGAGGACCCGCGAGGCGGCCTCGCGGCACACCGCGAACGCCTCGGGCAGCAGGTCGTCGAGGGTCTCGCCATCCTCGAGCCGCTCCTTGAACTGCTCGGTCATGCCGCTCAGCTCGTCGTCGCTGAGGTTGACGTAGTCGTCCTCGATCGAGTTTACGGCGGCAGCGATGGCCTTCAGCCGACGCACCATGCGGCCCTCGCCGGCGCGAAGGAACTTTTCCAGAATCGACACGGATCAACGCTCCCCTAGACGGTCTCGAACCATCGTAGGCGCTCCGAGGCGACGATGGTCACTGGTGGCGGCGGTCCGGGCTCCGGAACCCGACATAACGCCGCGACCGTGCGCCACCGGCCGCTAATCGGGTTACGCCGTGCGCGAACGATCCGGCACGATGGCTCGAATGGAGCCTGTGGAGATCATCGAGGACGGCCTGCTGCTGCGCCCGTGGCGCGCGGAGGACGCCGACGCGGTGCACCGTGCCTGCCAGGATCCGGACATCCAGCGCTGGACCACCGTACCTCGCCCGTACCTGCCGGAGCACGCGACGGAGTACGTCACCACGATCAGCGCCACCGCCTGGGCCGAGGGCACCGCTGCGCTCTTCGCGGTCTGCGACGCCGGCACCGGTGAGCTGCTCGCCTCGTTCGGCCTGGTCTCCGTCGACCGCGCGCGGGACTCGGCCGAGGTGGGCTACTGGACCGCGCCGTGGGCCCGGGGCCGGGGCGTCGCGGTCCGCGCCACCCGCGCGCTCGCCCGCTGGGCGTTCGACGCGCTCAAGCTGCGCCGGCTCACCTGGCAGGCCGAGATCGGCAACCACGCCTCCCGGCTGGTCGCGTTGCGCGCCGGCTTCCGGATCGAGGGTGAGCTGCGACTGGCCGACCCCAGCCCCGGCGGCCGGACCGAGGGCTGGATCGGCTCGCTGCTCCCCGGCGAGGTCGCCGCCGCCGGCGACCCGGTCCCCTACGGCCCGGACACGCTCCAGGCCCGCCGCGCGGCGGTCTTCGGCCGGCCGCAGCCGGTCCTGTTCGCCACCGCCGGCGACACCGAGCTGCGGCTGCGCGCGCTGGAGGAACGCGACCTGGCCGCGGTGACCCGCACCTGTCAGGACGAGCAGACGATCCGCTGGACCACGGTGCCGCACCCGTACCGGCCGGAGCACGCCGAGGGCTTCCTGCGCGACCTGGTGCGCCCGGCCTGGGCGCGGGGCACAGCGGTGACGTTCGCCGTGGCCGACCCGGACGACGAGTACGTCGCCTCGATCGACCTGCGCCTGCTGCCGAACGACCCGCTGGTGGCCGACGTGGGCTACATGACAGCGCCGCACGCGCGCGGCCGGGGCTACCTGCCGGCCGCGCTCGCCGCGGTGTGCACCTGGGGCTTCACCACGCTCGGCCTGGCCCGGATCGAGTGGCGGGCGAACGTGGGCAACACCGCCTCGCGGCGGGCCGCCGAGAAGGCCGGCTTCACCGTCGAGGGCACGCTGCGCGGCGGCGTCCAGCACCGCGGCGAGCGGCAGGACGTCTGGATCGGCGGCCTGCTGCCGGGCGACCTGGCGTGACCCCGGAGACGATCGAGGGGCACGGCGTACGGCTGCGGCCGTGCCACCTCGCGGACGTACCGGACATGGTGGCCGGGTGCACCGACCCGGAGATCCGCCGGTTCATGCCCCTGCTGCCCGACCCCTACGACGAAGACGCCGCCCGCTGGTGGATCGACGAGGGCGCGCCCGCGGCGTGGGCGGCCGGCGGGGCCGCGTACACGATCGCCGACCCGGCCACCGACCGGCTGCTCGGCAGCATCGGGCTGACCCGGCTCAGCGCGGAGCGGTCGACGTACGAGATCGGTTACTGGGTGGGAGCGGCGGCGCGCGGCCGGGGCGTGGCCACCGCCGCCACCCGGCTGCTGACCGGGCGGGCGTTCGCCGCCGGCGCGGCCCGGCTGGAGCTGCTCACCCGGACGGAGAACGTGGCGAGCCAGCGCATCGCCCTGGCCTGTGGTTACCGGCACGAGGGCGTACGCCGGGCGGCCGGCGCGGACGGCGACGGCGTACGTCAGGATCTGATCGCCTGGGTGCGGCTGGCCGACGACCCGCCCGGGCCGGTCGCCCGCCTCCTGCCGGACCTGCCGGACGGCCGGCTCACCGACGGCGTGGTGACGCTGCGCCCGGTGGAGCCGGCGGACACTGACGCGCTGTACCGGCTGCACTCGCTGCCGGAGGTGGTGGCGAACCGGGTGCCGCCGGTGGCGCCGGAGCGGGCGGCGCTCGCGCGCCGCTGCCGGCTGGCGGCGAGCCGCTGGCTCGCGGGCGAGGCCGCCGACCTGGCGATCCTCGACGCGGCCACCGGCGCCGTCGTCGGTGGGTGCGCGCTGTTCTACGACGAGCCGGCCACCGGGCAGGCCATGCTCGGCTACAGCCTGCTGCCCGAGGCGCGCGGGCGCGGGCTGGCGGCCCGGACGGTACGGCTGGTCGCCGGGTGGGCGTTCGGCGTCGGGGTGGCCCGGCTGTGGGCCGGCACCCGGCCGGACAACATCGCCTCGCAGCGGGTGCTGGAACGGGCCGGCTTCCGGCGGGAGGGGCTGTTGCGGGGCCGGCTGCCCGGCCCGGACGGCGTCCGTGTCGACTCGGTGGTCTACGGCCGGCTCGCCACCGACGAGAACTGAGGACGGGCCCCGCGCGGGGCCCGTCCTGACCGGTCAAGGGGTCACGTGTCGAGCTGGATGATCCCGTAGTCGTACGCGTGCCGCCGGTAGACCACGCTCGGGCGGCCGGACTCCTTGTCCTGGAACAGGTAGAAGTCGTGGCCGACCAGTTCCATCTGGAACAGCGCGTCGTCGACGGTCATCGGTTCGGCGGGGTGGACCTTCGCCCGGGCGATGTGCCACGGCTGGTCGTCGGGTTCGGTGTAGCCGCTCTCGTCGGGGCGCTCGGCGACCGCGGTGGCGGTGCCGTGGCCGTCGAGCGCCGCCAGGCCGGGACCGTCGAGGTCGGCCACTGGCAGGCCGGCGGTCGCGGCGGCCACGGAGATCGGCGCGTGCCGCCCGCGGTGTACCCGGCGACGGTCCGCCGCGCGGCGGAATCGCGTGTCCAGCTTGGCGATGGCGGCGTCGAGCGCGCTGTAGAAGTCGTTCGTGCAGGCCTCGGCCCGGATCACCGGGCCGCGCGTCACGCACGTGATCTCCACCCGCTGGCAGGTGTCCGCCTGGCGTGGATTGCGCTCGTGGAACAACTCGACGTCCACGCGAATGAGCTTCTGGTCGTAGCGTTCGATCTTCGCGAGCTTCTCGGCTACGTGCACCCGGTAATGGTCCGGCACTTCGACGTTACGGCCCTTGACCACGATGTCCACGTGACCTCCCTTGTTCGGACGGTCGTTCGGTCCGGATCAGATCCGGTCGACGCGCCGGGAGGGCCCCGCTCGGCGTCGACCGGTGTTGTTCGGCTACGCCTCCTTCCAGTGCCGGGGGAAGGTTTGACCCTCACTACCCCCGACACCGAAACGCTAACTCCTGTACGGCCACCCGTCACCCCTGGTTGCCGAAGGCGGTCGCGAAATTTAACAGCTCATACACCAAGGGGTGAAACGGATACACGAAGCGTCACCGACGGTGCCGCTTTTGCGTTGCGGCGAGCACGGCCGCGGCCTTTGGCGTCATTCCCGCGCGGTGCAACATCCGGCTCACCGCCGCGAGCGTGGCGCCGGTGGTGACGATGTCGTCGAGCAGCACGACGGTCTCCCCCGGCCGCTGTCCGGCCGGCGGGCGGCGCAACCGGAACGCCGCCTCGGCGGCGGCGGCCCGTCCGGCGCTGTCCAGTGCCACCGAGTCGGTCCGGGGCAGTGCCCGCAGCGGGCGCAGCACGCGTACCGGCCAGCCGGCCGCGCGCAGGCGGGCCGCGGCCGGGCGGACCAGCCGGTCCAGGTGGTCGCCGTAGCGGGCCCGGGCCGCGCGGGCGGTGTCGGGCACCGCCACCAGCGTCACCGGGCCGGGCGGCCCCGCGGCCGCCGCGACCACCTCGGCCAGCAGCGCGCCAAGCGGCCGGGCCAGCCCGTGCCGGCCGCGTTCCTTGTACGCCAGCAGCCCTTCGCGCAGCGCGCCGCCGTACGGGCCGAGCGCGACGCAGGGCGGCAGGCCGGGCGGGGCCGGATCGGGCCTCGTCGGGGCGGGACGCAGCGACTCCAGCTCCCGTACGCAGCCGCCGCAGAAGCCGTGCCGCAGCCGTACCGAGCCCGCGCCGCAGCCGGCGGGCAGCACCAGGTCGGTCAGGTCCGACCAGAGCCCGCCCAGGTCACGCACGCGCGGCTCAGTAGAGGAAGAACGGCGCGGTCGGGTTGGTCGCCCGGCTGCCGGCCGGAACGTCGAGCACCTGCTCCCGCTTGACGTAGTCGAACGGGTTGTTCCGCCAGGCCGCGCCGTCCGTCTCGAACATGAACGAGAACGCGGCCAGGCCGCGGTCGCCGCCGCCCGGATATCCGGCGAGCTGGGTCACCGGGGCGCCGATCTCCACCGTCAGCGGGGTCTCCCAGGCGCCGTCCACGCTGACCTGGTGGATCGCCGAGCGCCGGTCCGCCTCGTTGCCGGCCAGCGCCAGCTCGTTCTCCGCCACCCAGTCCACCACCGTCACGCCGGTGAGCAGCGTGGTGACCCGGCGGAGCTGTCCGAGGCTGGCCCCGCCACCGTCGGCGCTCACCGCGGCGACGAAGACCGCGCCGCCGGAGACCAGCGCGATCCGGTGCCCGTCGAGGGAACCGGCGACCGCCGTCACCGGCCCGGGGACGGACAGCGGGATCTCGCTCATCCGGCCCGTGCCGTCGAACCGGTAGAGCCGCCCGTCGGCCGCCACCAGACCCGCCGGGCGGGTCTTGTTCAGCGAGCGCAGCCAGGTGGGACGGCTCATCGCCCGGAACGTCCGGTCGCTGGGGCTGAGTGTCGCGACCGGTTCCGGGCCGGTGCCCACCTTGAGCCGCCTGCGGTTGTCCGCCCCGGTCACCACGAGTGCGGCGAGCACCTGGTCGTCGGCGCGGGCGAGTGACGCGGACACCACGTTGCGGTTCTCTGCGGGCGGCAGCGGCGCGGCGGCCCGCGACTCGGTGCCGAACGCCAGGGGACGGACGGCGCCGTCGTAGACGGCGTACCGCATCGGGTCGCCGCCCCGGGGATAGGCGGCGGTCGAGACCCGCTCCCGCCGCAGGTCGACGGTGAGCCGCTTCTGGTTCTGGATCTTCAGGTCGACCTGGCCGTCCAGGTCCGACAGCGACCACGCCAGCTGGGTGCCGAGCCGGGTCAGCCGCTGCTCGTTGGCGCCCGGCATGTTGAGGTTGATCTCCCAGTGGCCGTCCGTGCCGGTCGCGTTGTTGATCAGCTGGGTGCCGTCGGGCAGCCCGGTCACGGCGGGGGACAGCCAGTCCGACGGGCGGTCGGCCAGCCACTTCATCACCTCGGTGATCCGGCGCTCGGTCGGCGCCGACGAGGGCAGGTAGCGCTGGTCCGGCACCAGCCGGGTCAGGTCGGGGTTCCAGAAGTAGACGGTGCGGGGGCGGTAGTACTCGCGCACCGCAGAGTCGCTGACCAGCAGCATGTTCGGCAGCTCGGTGATCAGCAGGCCGGTGCCGGCCGGCTCGGCCCGGCGCAGCTCGAAGACGTACTGCGTCTCGCTGGCCACCGGCGGGCCGAGCGTGCCGTCGGCGCGCAGCACGCCCACCTGCTGCACCTTGAGCGTCACGGTGCTGGTGCCCTGGTTGTTCGGCGGCGTGCTCTCCGGCTTCTCCCGCAGCCGCACCACCGTCAGCTCGATCTCGCTGGTCTGCGGCTTGCCGGAAAGCAGGTCGCGGGCCTCCGCGGCGAGGAACTTGCGGGCCCGGGCGTACGCCTGGTCGCGTTCCCCGGCCGCGGCGGCCCGCAGGTAGTTCTCCACGAACGGCACCGGCTCGCTGCTGTCCGCCGGTTCGGGCGGCCGGGCCGGGCTGCCGTTGAGCACCCCGGACTCGGCGGCCGGCGCCGAGCCGTCCACCTGCACGTCGGTCTCGTCCGGGATGCCGCATCCGGCGAGCGCGGCCGGCAGCAGCGCGCCGGTCAGCAGCAGGGTCAGGACGCGGCGCCTCACGGCCGCGCCTCCGCGTGGTCGCCACCGGCGGCCGGTCCGGCGGTGAGCGCGGCGACGCCGCCGCCTGGCCCGATGGCGGACAGCTCGCCGTCGCGGGGGCCGCCGAACGGCACCGTGGCGTCGGCCGGCACCAGCCGCAGCGGGCTGGTGGTGAGCCGGTCCCCGGCCCGGGCCGGCAAGGTGAGCCGGAACTGCGCGCCCTGCCCGGGCGCGCCCCACGCCTCCAGCCAGCCGCCGTGCAGGCGGGCGTCCTCCAGGCTGATCGACAGGCCCAGCCCGGTGCCGCCGGTCTGCCGGGCGCGCGACGGATCGGCCCGCCAGAAGCGGTTGAACACCAGCTTCTCCTCCCCCGGCTTGAGGCCGACTCCGTGGTCCCGCACGGTGATCGCCACCGCGCTCCGGTCCTGACCCAGGGTGATCCGTACCGGCTTGGCCTCGCCGTGCTCGACCGCGTTGCCGACCAGGTTGCGCAGCACCCGCTCGACGCGGCGCGGGTCGACCTCGGCGATCACCGGAGTGTCCGGCAGGTCCAGCTCGATGGTCACCCCGACCCGCTCGGCCAGCCCGGCCAGCCGCTCGGTGACCCGGTGCACCACCGGCACCAGGTCGGTCGGCTCGCTGTCCAGCACCGCGAAACCGGCGTCGAACCGGCTGATCTCCAGCAGGTCGGTGAGCAGTTCCTCGAACCGGTCCAGCTCGGCCTGGAGCAGCTCGGCGCTGCGGGCCACCGCCGGGTCGAACTCGTCGCGCTCGGCGAAGATCAGGTCGGCGGCCATCCGGACCGTGGTCAGCGGCGTCCGCAGTTCGTGCGAGACGTCGGAGGTGAACCGGCGTTGCAGCCGGGACATCTCCTCCAGCCGGAGGATCTGCCGTTGCAGGTTCGTCGCCATCTGGTTGAACGAGGCCGCCAGCAGCGCGAGGTCGTCCTCGCCGGAGACCACCATGCGCTGGTCCAGCAGGCCGGCGGAGAGCCGCTGCGCGGTGCGCGCTGCCACCCGTACCGGCGTCACCACCAGGCGGGTGACAAGGGCGGCCAGCAGGCCGAGCAGCAGCACCAGCGCCACGCCGGTGGCGACCACCGTGGCGCGGGCGTCGGCCGCCGTCGCGTCCTGCCGGGCCAGCGGTACGAGGTAGTAGAGCTCGACCTGCCCGAACTTGGTCGGCACCGGGGAGCCGTAGACCAGGTATTTAGTCCGCTCGCCGCCGAGCGAGCCGGTACGGATCTGGTGCGCGACCTTGCCCGAGGCGACAGTGGCCCGCAACTCGTCGCCGATCACCGTGTCCACCGGCACGTCGGGCGTGGTCCGCGGCTCGATGAACTCGGCGAAGTTGTCGGCGGTGATCGCCACCACCACGCCGCTGGTCTGGGTGGGGTCGCCACCGGCCAGGTAGTTGACGGTGCCGTCGATGGTGTTCTGGAGCTGCGCCTCCTGCGGCTGGCTGTAGAGGTTGAACTGCTTGGCCGCGTACTCGCTGCCGTTGCTCAACCGCAGCCGCACGTCGGTCTCGGCGTTCTCCAGCAGGATGCTGGTGATCTTGTCGGCGATCAGATAGGCGAAACCGCCCACAAGCAGACTCGACGCCACAAGCGTGATGGTGACCACACGGACCTGGAGCGACCGCCGCCACGCCTGGTGCACGGCTGCCACCAGCCGGGCGACGCGGCCGGTCAGGGCGAGCCAGAGCGCCCGCACGGCGGAGAGCCGGCGGGGCGCGGGGGTCGGCGACTCGGGCAGCGAGGTCAGCACAGTGCTGACCAGGCTATCCGGTACCCGCCTTGTAGCCCACGCCCCGCACGGTCAGGATGATTTCGGGTCGCTCCGGATCCGGCTCGATCTTGGCGCGCAGCCGCTGCACGTGCACGTTGACCAGGCGGGTGTCCGCCGCGTGGCGGTAACCCCAGACCTGCTCCAGCAGCACCTCGCGGGTGAACACCTGACGCGGCTTGCGGGCGAGCGCGACCAGCAGATCGAACTCCAGCGGCGTCAGCTTCACCTCCTCGCCGTCACGGCTGACCGTGTGGGCCGGCACGTCGATGGTGATCTGGTTGCCGGGCGGGCCGATGGTCAGCATCTCCGGCGCCACGTCCTCGCCCCGGCGCAGCCGGGCCCGCATCCGGGCCACCAGCTCCTTGGGCTTGAACGGCTTCACCACGTAGTCGTCGGCGCCGGACTCCAGCCCGAGCACCACGTCGACGGTGTCGCTCTTGGCGGTCAGCATCACGATCGGCACGCCGGACTCGCCCCGGATGGCGCGGGCCACGTCGATGCCGCTCATGCCCGGCAGCATCAGGTCGAGCAGGACGATGTCGGGTCGGCTGTCGCGGAAGGCGGCCAACGCCCGTTCGCCGTCCGCGACGAAGGACGGCACGAAGCCCTCGCTGCGCAGCACGATGCCGAGCATCTCGGCGAGGGCGGGGTCGTCGTCGACCACGAGTACCCGGGCTCTCATGGGGTTTATCGTTCCATCCCCGTTCGTCTGGATGTTCGGCGTCTCCACGGCACCGTAGCGCCGGGCGGCCCCGCGCACCACAGCAAGCCGGCGTGGCCGCCCAGCGTGGCGCGCCGGAGCGGACGGGTCCACCGGATGCGGACCCGCCGTGCAACCATGATCCCCCGGGCGTCGCCCCGCCCGCCACCTCCGCTCGCCCCCGCCCAGGAGTACGCGTGCCCGACGCCGGCCCGACCGCGGTGCTGCCGCGCCGTCCGCTGACCGTCGGCGAGCTGCTCGACGCGGCCGTGCTGCTGCTGCGCGACCAGGCCCGGGTGCTCGTGCCGCTCGCCCTGCTGCTCGCCCTCGCCGAACAGGCGGTGCTCCACCCGCTGCGCATGCTCGCCGAGACCGAACCGCCGTACTGGTGGCCGGTGGAGTTCGGCGACGCCCTCCCGGAGTACTGGCTGCTGCTGGCGGCCGGCGCGGGCACCGAGGCGGCGATCGTCGCGCTGCTCGGCGCCCCGGCGGCGCGCGGCGCCGGCGGGGCGCTGCTGGGGCGCCGTCCGGGGCCGTCCGAGCTGCTGCGCGGTGCCCGGCTCGGCGTGGCGCTGCCGGCCGCCGTCCTGGTCGGGCTGACCGTCACGGCCGCCGCTCTGACCGGGCCGGGCTGGTTCCCGGCGTACGCGCTGCTCGGCCTGGTGGTGCCGGTGCTGGTGCTGGACGGGGTGCCGGCGCACCTGGCGCCCTGGCGGGCGGTACGCCTGGCCGGCCGGGTCAGCGCCCGGGGCGCCGCGATCCGGCTGCTGGGCTACCTCGGCTGGTGGCTGATCCGGCTCGGCATCGGGCTGGGCGTATACCAGGGTCTCGGCATGCTGGGCCTGTTCGACGTGTCGGTCTGGGCGCTGCCGTTGACGGTCGCCGCCTTCACCGCTGTCAACGCGCTCGCGTACCCGGCGCTCGCCTGCCTGGACGCGGTGCTGCACCTGGAGACCCGGGTCCGCACCGAAGGGCTGGACATCCGGCTCTCCCGCGCGCCGGCCGGCGTGCCCGAGCCCGTCCTGCTGGCGGCACACCGGTGAGCCGGTGGTGGACCGAGACGGTGGCGGCCCTCGGTGACGTGGTGCCGCTGCCACTGGCCGCGCTGATCCTGCTGGCGGTCGCGCTGCTGGTGGCGCTGGCCTGGCACTTCTTCCCGGCCTGGGTGCCACGCCGGCTGCCCCGGTTCACGCTGCCCCGGCTGCGGCGCCCCCGCCTGCCCCGGCTGCGGCTGCCCCGGTTCCGGCGGCGGCGTGTCCGCCGGCCGCGCACCGATCCGCCGGCCGTCCGCCTGCCCGCGCCCCGGCTGCCGGAACCGGCGGCGGCCGGTCCCGGGTCGGCCGACCGGCTGGCGGCCGAGGGCCGGTACGCCGAGGCGGTCCGGGAACGGCTGCGCGAGATGGTCCGGCTCCTGGTCGTCCGGCAGGTGGTGGAACCCCGCCCCGGGCTCACCGTCGTGGAGCTGACCGAGGCGGCGGCCCGCACCCGGCCGCAGGTCGGGCCGACGCTGCACGCGGCCGGAGCGATCTTCTCCGACCTCTGGTACGCCCAGCGTCCCGCCACCGCCGCGCACGACCGGCGGATGCGTGAACTCGCCACCGACCTGAGTCGCGAGCTGACCGGGGAGGAGCCGCGGTGACCGCCACAGCCGGACCGGAGACCGTGACGACGGCGGCGGTCACGTCGGCACCGCGCCGGCGGCCGTACCGGTTGCTCGTCCCGCTCGGCCTCGCCGTGCTGCTGATCGTGACCACGCTCGTGCTGCACGCGATCGACCGGCCCGACGCCGACGAGCCGGGCTTCCTGTCCCCGGTCGCCACCGACGACGACGGCGCCAGCAGGCTCGCGGAGGCGCTGCGCGCCCAGGGCGTGCCGGTGCGCCGGGAGACGGACCTGACGGCGGCGCTGCGTACCGCCGGGGCCGAGCCGAGCACGCTGTTCGTGCCCGCGCCCGCTCTGGTGCACCCCGACCGGCTCGACGAGCTGACCACCCTGCCGCCGGGTAGCCGGCTGGTGCTGGTCGAGCCGTCCCGGCGGGTGCTCGCCGAACTGGACACTCCGGTCGTGCCGGCCGGCGGGCGCTGGGCCGCCCGGGCGGTGCCGCCGGACGCCGACGGCACGCCGTGCCGGCTGCCCGAGGCGGTACGGGCCGGCACCGCCGCGATCGACCTGCAGCGCTATGACGGGCCGGCCGAGGTCGACCACTGCTACGGCGGCGCGCTGCTGCGCGTCCCCGGCCGGGTCGAGGTGGTGCTGGCCGGCGCGAGCGACCCGTTCCGCAACGACCGGATCGGCGAGTGGGGCAACGAGGCCCTCGCCACCGGCCTGCTCGGCGGCGGACGCCCGCTGGTCTGGCTCGACCTGCCCGAGCCGGTGCCGGCCCCGACCGGCCCGAGCTGGTCCCCGGATCCGGTCACCGACCGGCCCGCACCGGCCGGCAGCGGCCGGTCGGAGCGGCCCGATCCGCCCGACCGCGCCGACCCGCCGCGGGAGAACCCGCTCTGGGGTGCCTTCCCGCTCTGGTTCTGGGCCCTCCTGGTGCAGCTCGCCCTGGCCGGCCTGCTCGTGGTGCTGTGGCGGGCCCGCCGGCTCGGGCCGCCGGTGTCGGAGCCGCTGCCGGTCACCGTCCGGTCCGCCGAGACGGTACGCGGCCGGGCGCGGCTCTACCGCCGGGCGGGCGCCCGGGACACCGTCGCCGCGACGCTGCGCGCCGCCGCGCTGGACCGGCTCGTGACCCGGCTCAACCTGCCCCCGGACACGCCCGACGACGAGGTGGCCGCCCGGGTCGCCGAGCGCGTCGGCGCCGACCCGGAACGGATGGCCGACCTGCTCTACGGCCCCGCCCCGGAGAAGGACCGCGAGCTGCTGGAGCTGGCCCGCGACCTGGACGCCCTGACCCGTACCCTGGCCCCGCATCCGAGCGAAGGAGACACCCGGTGACCGGACCCGTCACGACCACCGCACCGTCCGGCGCCCGCGCCGCCCTGCACCGGCTGCGTGCCGAGGTGGCGAAGGCCGTCGTCGGGCAGGACGCCGTGGTCACCGGCCTGGTGATCGCGTTGCTCTGCCGGGGGCACGTGCTGCTGGAGGGCGTACCGGGGGTGGCCAAGACGCTGCTGGTCCGGACGCTTGCCGCCGCGCTCGACCTGGACGCCAAGCGGGTGCAGTTCACCCCCGACCTGATGCCCGGCGACGTCACCGGCTCGCTGATCTTCGACCAGCGCACCGCCGCGTTCACGTTCCGGGAGGGGCCGGTCTTCACCAACCTGCTGCTCGCCGACGAGATCAACCGGACCCCGCCGAAGACGCAGTCGGCGCTGCTGGAGGTGATGGAGGAGCGGCAGGTGTCCGTCGAGGGCGAGCGCCGTCCGCTGCCCGACCCGTTCATCGTCGTGGCCACCCAGAACCCGGTCGAGTACGAGGGGACCTACCCGCTGCCCGAGGCGCAGCTCGACCGCTTCCTGCTCAAGCTGACGGTGCCGCTGCCGGAGCGCGAGGAGGAGCTGGGCGTGCTGCGCGCGCACCACGCCGGCTTCGACCCGCGTGACCTTCGTGCCGCCGGCGTACGCCCGGTCGCGGGTTCCGCGGACCTGGCCGCCGCCCGCGCGGAGGTGCGGGGGGTGCACGTGGCCGAGCCGGTGCTCGGCTACATCGTGGACCTGTGCCGGGGCACCCGGGCCGCCCCGGCGCTGGAACTGGGCGCGTCCCCGCGTGGTGCCACCGCGCTGCTGAACGCGGCCAAGGCGTGGTCCTGGCTGGCCGGCCGCGACCACGTCACCCCGGACGACGTCAAGGCGGTCGCCCGCCCGACGCTGCGGCACCGGCTGCGCCCGCGCCCGGAGGTGGAGCTGGAGGGCGTCACAGCGGACGCCGTGCTGGACTCGGTGCTGGCCACCGTGCCGACCCCGCGATGACCTGGCGGGCGGGTCTGCTGCTCGGCGTGGGCGCGCTGACCCTGCCGGCCTGGCCGGCGCCGTTCCTCGGCGTCGCCGTACTGACCGCGGCGGTGCTGCTGCTGGTGCTGCTCGACCGGGCGATGGCGGTGCCGCCGGACGCGCTCACGGTGACCCGCTCCGGGGAGCGGACGGTCCGCCTCGGTGGCACCGCGACCGTCACGCTGCACCTGGCCAACCCGACCGCACGCACGCTCTACGCCCAGGTACGCGACGCGTGGGTGCCGTCGGCCGGGGCGCGCCCGGACGTGCCGCCGGACCGCCTGCTCACCGTGCCGCCCGGTGGCGCCGCCACGCTGCCGGTCCGGCTCACCCCGACCCGGCGCGGCGACCGCCCGGCGGTGGCGCTGACCGTACGGTCGCTCGGGCCGATGCGCCTGGGCGCGAGGCAGCACGCCGAGCAGCCCGCGACGCCGCAGTGGACGCTGCGGGTGCTGCCCCGCTTCGACTCCCGCCGGCACCTGCCGGAGAAGCTGTCCCGGCTGCGGGTCATCGACGGCGTGCAGGTGACCCGGGGGCGCGGCCACGGCACCGAGTTCGACACGTTGCGCGAGTACGCGGTGGGCGACGACGTCCGCTCGATCGACTGGCGGGGCAGCGCCCGCCGCGCCGACGTGCTGGTGCGCACCTGGCGCCCGGAACGGGACCGGCGCCTGGTCTGCGTCCTGGACACCGGCCGCACGTCGGCGGTACGCCTCGGTGACGAGCCCCGGCTGGACACCGCCATCGACGCGGCGCTGCTGCTCACCGCGCTGGCCGCCCGCGCCGGTGACCGGGTGGACCTGCTGGCGGCGGACACCGAGATCCGGGCCCGGGTGACCGGCAGCGGCCGCGCGGCACTGCTCGCCCGGCTGGTCGACGCGGTGGCGCCGTTGCAGCCCGCGCTGGTCGAGACCGACTTCGAGCTGATCGCCGCCGAGGTGCTGCGCCGGGAGCGGCAGCGCAGCCTGGTGGTGCTGTTCACCGCGCTGGAGGCGGGCGCGATCGGCGACGGGCTGCTGCCGGTGCTGCCCCGGCTGGCCACCCGGCACCGGGTGGTGCTCGCCGCGGCCGGCGACCCGGTGCTGACCGGGCTCGCCACCGCCACCCCGACCGGCCCGGACGACCCGTACGCGGCCGCGTCGGCGTGGCGGGCGCTGGCCGAGCGGGACCGGGTACGCGCCGCCCTGTCGCGCTACGGCGTGACGGTGGTGGACGTGCCGGGGCACCGGCTCGCCCCGGCCGTCGCCGACACCTATCTGCGGCTCAAGTCCCTCGGCCGGCTCTGACCGCGCGCCGGCCGAGCACCAGCGCGTACGCCAGGAAGGCCAGCCACACCGCGGCGCCCGCTGCCACCCGCAGCGGGATCGGCACCGGCGCCGGGGTCACGAACGCCTCGATCACCGCGGAGACGGCGAAGACGCCGACCAGGCCGGCCGCGACCACGGCGGCGAGCCGTCCCGCCTCGGCGAGAGCCCGGCCGCGTCCGAGGTGCGCGGGCGGGGCGATCCAGGCCCACGCGGTCCGCAGGCCGACCCCGGCGGCGACGAAGATGCCGGTCAGCTCCAGCAGCCCGTGCGGGGTGATCATGCCGAAGAAGACGTCGGCCCGCCCGTAGGCGATCATCACGCCGCCGACCACGCCGATGTTCAGCGCGTTCTGCCACAGCAGCCAGAACACCGGCACCACGAGCACACCGGCGGCCAGGCACTGGGCGGCCAACCAGGCGTTGTGCGTCCACAGGCGGAACGCGAACGTGGGCGCGGAGAACTCGGAGTAGTAGCCGGCGAAACCGGAGTCGACGAGCTGCCGGGCCTCCTCGTCGCCGACGAACGCGGCGGCGGTGTCGGGGTTGCCGGCGACGAACCAGATGAGGAAGACGCTCAGCACGCTGAACGCGGTGGCCACGCCGCACCACCACGGCCACGCCCGGTAGAGCGCGGCGGGCAGGTCGGCGGCCAGGAACCGGCCCACCGCCGCCCACGACGGCCGGGGCCGGCCGGTGACCCGGGCGCGGGCCGCGAGGACCAGGTGGGACAGCCGGTTCACCAGCGCCGGTTCGGGCGCCCGGGCACGCAGCGCGGAGAGGTGCGTGGCGCTGCGCTGGTAGAGCGCCACCAGCTCGTCGACCTCTGCCGCGTCGAGCCGACGCCGCCCGGTCAGGTGTTCCAGCCGCCGCCATTCGGCGCCGTGCTCGGCCACGTACGCGTCGAGATCCACTCACCCTCCCCCGTTCGGCGTCCATGGTGTTCACTGTCGGGGTGCGCGCGCAACCTCCCCCACCGCCCCGTTGGGGCGACGCCGGTCTGGTCAGCGGCGAGGCGGTGGAGCTGGACGTCCGGGTGGCCCGGCTGGGCTCCCGCGTGCTCGCCCTGCTGATCGACGCCGTGATCCAGGTCGCGCTGTTCCTGGTGCTCGGCGCGGTGCTGGCGATGGCGGCGCTCGCGCTGCTCGGTGACTCCCTCGACCTGGCGCTGGCCGGCGCGCTCCAGGTCGTGCTGATGGTGCTGGTCCTGCTCGGTTATCCGGTGACGATGGAACGCTTCGCCGGTGGCCGGACCGTGGGCAAGCTGGCAGTGGGGCTGCGGGTGGTACGCGCCGACGGCGGCCCGGTGGGTGTGGGCCAGTCGCTGACCCGAGCGCTCGTGGGCGTGGCGGTGGAGTGGCCCGGGCTGGTGCTGCCGCTGCTGAGCTGGGTCGCGAGCGTCACGGTGATGCTCACCGACCCGCGCGGTCGCCGGCTGGGTGACCTGGTCGCCGGCACGCTCGTGGTGCACAGCCGGGGCGCCACGCTGTGGCGGCCGCTGCCACCGGCCCCGCCGCCGCTGCTGGCCTGGGCGGCCACCCTCGACCTGACCCGGTTCGACGACGGGCTGGCGCTGGCCGTCCGGCAGTACCTGGACCGGCTCCCCCAGCTGGCCGAGCCGGACCGTTTCCGGCTGGGCCGGGCGCTGTGGGCGGAGGTCGCCGCGGTCACCTCGCCGCCTCCGCCGTGGGCCGCGCCGGACTGGGTCTACCTGTCCGCCGTCCTGGCCGAGCGGGGGCGCCGGGCGGCGCTGCGGCTGGGCCGGGCCCGGGCGGTCGCCGCCACGCTCTGGCCGGAGCTGGTCCCGGCGTCGGCCGCCGTACCGCACGCCGTCGCGCCGGCCGCCCTGCGTCCGGCCGCGCCGGTTGACGGCCGGTTGCGGTCCGCCGTGCCGGACGCCGGCCCCGATCCGGTACGCCGCTGAGCCGGGCTCAGGCGAACAGCGCCCGCCCCCACCAGTCGGCGGCGTCGCTTACGCCGGGCGGGCAGGCGAACAGGCCGCTGGAGACGTGCCGCAGGTATTCGTTCATCGCGTCGTTGCGCGCCAACCGGGTCTGGATCGGCACGAACTGCCGGCGCGGATCCCGCTGGTAGGCGATGAAGAACAGACCGGCGTCGAGCCGGCCCAGCCCGTCCGAGCCGTCCACGAAGTTGTAGCCGCGGCGCAGCAGCCGGGCCCCGCCGTTCGCGTCCGGGTGAGCAAGTCGTACGTGCGCGGTGTCGGCGATGAGCGGCGCCCCGTCGTCGCCCTTCGCGGCGAAGTCCGGCTCGTCGAACTCGTCCCGGCGGCCCAGCGGCGCGCCGCTGCCCTTGGTCCGGCCGACGATCATCTCCTGCTCGGCGAGCGGGCTGCGGTCCCACGTCTCGATCAGCATCCGGATCTTCCGGGTGACCAGGTAGGAGCCGCCGGTCATCCAGTCCGGACCGTCGCCGGGCTGCACCCAGAGCTGGTCGCGGAGCAGGCCGGCGTCCTCGGCCTTGAGGTTGGCGGTGCCGTCCTTGAAGCCGAACAGGTTGCGCGGGGTGGCCTGGTCCCGGGACGTCGACGAGGTACGCCCGAAGCCGAGCTGCGACCAGCGGACGCTCACCACGCCCATGCCGATTCGGGCCAGGTTGCGGATGGCGTGCACCGCCACCTGCGGGTCGTTGGCGCAGGCCTGGACGCAGAGGTCGCCGCCGGACAGCTCCGGCTTGAGCGCGTCCCCGGCGAAGTGCGGCAGGTCGGCGAGCGCGGCCGGGCGGCGCGCGGCGATGCCGAAACGGTCCCGGCCCTGCGCGTCGCGGAACAGCGTCGGCCCGAAGCCCACGGTGAGGGTGAGCTGCGACGGGGGCAGTCCGAGCGCCTCGCCGGTGTCGTCCGGCGGGGCCTCGGGCATGCCGCCGACCGCGCCGATCACCCCGGCGTCCTTGCCGGCGGTCATCCGGGCCGCGGCGGCGGTCCACTCCTGGAGCATGGCGACGAGGCGGTCCCGGTCCTTGGTGACCACGTCGAACGCGACGAAGTGCACCCGGTCCTGGGCCGGGGTGGTGATGCCGGCCTGGTGCTCGCCGAGGAACGGCACCGACCCGGCGGCGGATCCGGTGGCTGATGCCTCGTTCCCGCCGGCGAGCAGCGCGCCCGCGCCACCCGCCACCCCGGCGACGCCTGCCACGCCGACGCCGGCCAGGGTCATCGCCCGGCGCCGGGACAGGCCGCGGCCGGTCCGCTCGCGGTTCGGCTCGCTCGTCGCGTCACCGCCGGCCGGACCGGTCATCGCGCGACTGCCGCCGCGACCTTGCTGACCGGCTCGGCCAGCGCGTTGACCGCGTCCGACAACTCCTTCAGCTCGTCCTTGCCGAGCTGGGTGTGCAGCTTCCAGCCGTCGCCGGCCCGGTGCCTGCCGAGTGTGGTCTCCACGTTCGCGAACTCGCTGTCGAGCTGCTTGACCAGGTCGGGCGCGCGCTGCTCCAGGGCCGGTCGCAGCGCGGCGATGGCCGCCTTGGAGCCCTCCAGGTTGGCGTTGAAGTCCCAGAGGTCGGTGTGCGAGTAGCGCTCCTCCTCGCCGGTGATCTTGCCGCTGGCGACCTCGTCGAGCAGCGCCTTGGCGCCGTTGGCGAGCTGGAGCGGGGTGAGCTTCTCGGCGTCCGCCTTGGCGACGATCGCCTTCACGTCGACCAGCAGCCGGTCGGCGATCGCGCCGTCCTTGCTCACGTCCCCGGTGGTCCAGAGGTCCTTTTCGATCCGGTGGAAGCCGGTGAACTCCATGCCCTCCTCGACCACCTCCTCGCGGCCGTCGATCTTCGGGTCGAGGTCGCCGAAGCTCTCCGCGACCGGCTCGATCCGCTCCCAGTAGGTGCGGGCCACCGGGTACAGCGCCTTGGCCTTCGCCACGTCGTTCGCCTTGACCGCGGCCACGAACTCCTCGGTCTTGGTCAGCAGCGCGGCGGTCTGGCTGCGCACGTACCGCTGGTAGCTCTCGGTGGCCTGGGTCAGCGCGGCGTCGGGGGCGACGGTCGCGGCGGTGCCGGAGACCTTCAGCGCGCCCCGGATGCCCCGGCCGCTCATCCCCGGCTTGCAGGCCGTCTCGTACGTGCCGGCGGTCAGCTCGACCCGCAGCTCGCGGCTGAGCCCGGGGGCGATGTTCTCCACCTCGCCCATCACCCGGTCACCTGCCGCGTAGACGTAGAACTCGTTGACCTTGGAGCCGTTGTTCGTCACCTTGAACGTGACCTGACCGGCGTCGATCTCGGTGTCGCCGACCTCGCAGACGGTGTCGGTGGCCTTGACGGCGATCGGCCCGCCGTTCGTGGCGTCGGCGTCGTCACCGCCCCCGCAGCCGGTCAGTCCGGCGACGGCGAGCAGCCCGGCGGCGGCGGGCGCGACGAGTCGAGTGGTACGCATCGTGCGGGGTCTCCTCGGGAGCGGGTGGTTCAGGCGCGGGGGGACGGAACGGCGGCGACGTCGGCCGGTGCGTCGGCCGGGACCGGCTCGGCGGACCGGGACGGCTGAGCGGGCTGAGCGGGCTGAGCGGGCTTGGCCGGCTTGCGCAGGAAGAGCACGAGCACCGGCACCGCGTACGCGACCCAGGCGACCAGTTCCAGCACCGTCGGCGCGGCGGTGACGTTGAACATGCCGGCGAGCAGCGCGCCGTACCAGGAGCCCGGGTCGAGCGTGTTCGAGATGTCGAAGGCCAGGTCGTTCAGGCCGGGCAGCACGCCCGCCTCCTGGAAGTCGTGCACGCCGTACTTGAGGATGCCGGCGGCGACCAGGATGAGCAGCGCGCCGGTCCAGGTGAAGAACCGGCTGAGGTTGATCCGTACCGCACTGCGGTAGAGCAGGAAGCCGATCACGACGGCGGTGGCGATGCCGCCGGCCAGGGCGAGCAGCGAGCCGGGCCCGGTGCCGCCGGCCGCGCTCTCGGCGGCGGCGTAGAAGATGAGCGCCGTCTCCAGGCCCTCGCGGATCACGGCGAGGAACGCCATGCCGGCCACGGCCAGGGAGCCGACGGCGAGCGCGTCGGTGAGCTTGCCGCGCAGTTCACCGGCGATGGTGCGGGCGGCCCGGCGCATCCAGAAGATCATCCAGGTCACGAACACCACGGCGGCGACCGACGTGACCGCCTCGAACAGCTCGCGCGACTCGGAGGTGCGCAGCAGCGAGGTGGAGGTGTACTGGATCAGCGAGCCGAAGCCGACGGAGAGCGCCACGGCCAGGCCGACGCCGGCCCACACCTGCGGCAGCCGGTCCCGGCGCTGCGACTTGACCAGGAAGGCGACGAGGATGCTGACCACGAGCGTCGCTTCCAGGCCCTCGCGCAGGCCGATCAGGTACGTGGCGAACATCAGGCACTCCGTCGTCGCTGAGTTAGGGCAGGCATACCTTGCTCCTGTTCACAGCAAACGTCAAGCTGATCCGGGTAACGTCACCCGGTTCGTCACCTGACGGCCTTCCCCCGTACGCGAAAAGGGACCGGGGTCGGCCGCGCGGCAGACCCCGGTCCCTCAGGGAGCGTGGAACTCAGTAGCGGTAGTGGTCCGGCTTGAACGGGCCCTCCGGGGAGACGCCCAGGTAGGCGGCCTGCTCCTTGGTGAGCGTGGTCAGCTTCGCGCCGAGCGCGTCCAGGTGCAGCCGGGCGACCTTCTCGTCCAGGTGCTTGGGCAGCACGTAGACGCCGATCGGGTATTCGTCGGTCTTGGTGAACAGCTCGATCTGGGCGATCGTCTGGTTGGCGAACGAGTTCGACATCACGAAGCTCGGGTGGCCGGTGGCGTTGCCCAGGTTCAGCAGGCGGCCCTCGGACAGCACGATGATGGCGTGGCCGTCGTCGAAGCGCCACACGTCGACCTGCGGCTTGATGTTCTCCCGGGTCACGTCGCTGCGCTTGGCCAGGCCGGCCATGTCGATCTCGTTGTCGAAGTGGCCGATGTTGCCCACGATGGCCTGGTGCTTCATCCGGGCCATGTGCTCGTTGGTGATGACGTCGAAGCAGCCGGTCGCGGTGATGAAGATATCGGCCTGCTCCACCACGTCGTCGAGCGTGGCGACCTGGTAGCCGTCCATCGCCGCCTGCAGCGCGCAGATCGGGTCGACCTCGGTCACCACGACCCGGGCGCCCTGACCGCGCAGCGACTCGGCGCAGCCCTTGCCCACGTCGCCGTAGCCCATGACGACGGCCATCTTGCCGCCGATCAGCACGTCGGTGGCGCGGTTGATGCCGTCGATGAGCGAGTGGCGGCAGCCGTACTTGTTGTCGAACTTGCTCTTGGTCACCGAGTCGTTGACGTTGATGGCCGGGAAGAGCAGCGTGCCGGCGCGGTGCATCTCGTAGAGCCGGTGCACGCCGGTGGTGGTCTCCTCGGTGACGCCCTTGATGCCGGCGGCGATCCGGGTCCAGCGCCGGCCGTCCTCGGCCAGCGAGCGGTGCAGCAGTTCGAGGATGACCGCGTACTCCTCGGAGTCGGCGGACTCGACCGGCGGCACGACGCCGGCCTTCTCGAACTCGGCGCCCTTGTGGACGAGCAGGGTGGCGTCGCCGCCGTCGTCGAGGATCATGTTCGGGCCCTGCCCGTCCGGCCACGCCAGCACCTGCTCGGTGCACCACCAGTATTCCGGCAGCGTCTCGCCCTTCCAGGCGTAGACCGGCACGCCCGCAGGGGCCTCCGGGGTGCCCTCGGGGCCGACCACGATCGCCGCGGCGGCGTGGTCCTGGGTGGAGAAGATGTTGCAGGACGCCCAGCGGACCTGCGCGCCGAGCGCGACCAGGGTCTCGATCAGGACGGCGGTCTGGACGGTCATGTGCAGCGAACCGGTGATGCGGGCGCCGGCCAGCGGCTGGGCCTCGGCGAACTCGCGCCGGATCGCCATCAGGCCGGGCATCTCGTGCTCGGCGAGCCGGATCTCCTTGCGCCCGAACGCGGCGAGCGACAGATCCGCCACCTTGTAGTCGCCCTCGGCGAGGGTGCTCGGCCGGGCCTGCGACGACGCGCCGCTGGAGGCCGCCGGGAGGGTGCTGGTCATGGAAGCTCCTGTCGAACGATGGTGGTGCGCAGCCTTCCACCTTACGCTCGCGGGCCACTCGACCCGTGCCCGGTTGGCCGACCGCGCAATCGGCCGGTCGGCGGACAGCGCACGGGGCGGTCGGTCGTGAGCGGACTCTCCCACTCACGGTCCGGCCGCCCCGCGCATCCCCCCGGTTTGGTTCCCCCGCACGTCACCGGACCTTCGTCGCGACAACGCTGCGTACCCATAGAGTCACACCACGCAAGGTGGCCGTCAAGCCATTTCGGGAAAGTCGGACTTGTCCGGGGTCAGTGCATGCCGCAAGTGGCGACGAACGCCTCGCCCGCCCCGCTCAGCGCCAGCGGGCCACCGGCCGCCGTACCCACAGCGGCCTGACCCGCGTCCAGCGTCACCGACCCCACGCCGTCGTCGACGGTCAGCTTCCCGGCCCGGCAGAGCACCACCCGCGGCCCGGGCAGCGTCAGCCGCACACCAGCCGCCCCGGCGGCCACTTCGACCCGGTGCAGCGCGAAGTCCTCCACCGGCACCGGCCAGGTCAGCACGCCCGGCTCCACCTGCTCCGGCCGCAGTACCGGCCGGGTCAGCACCTCGAACCGGAGCACCCGCAGCAACTCGTCCACGTCGACCCGCTTCGCGGTGAACCCGCCGCGCAGCACGTTGTCGCTGGCCGCCATGATCTCCACGCCGGTGCCGCGCAGGTAGGCGTGCAGGTTCCCGGCCGGCATCCAGATGCCCTCGCCGGGCGCCAGCCGGACATGGTGCAGCAGCAACGCCACCACCACGCCCGGGTCGGCCGGATAGCCGGCCGCCAGCGTGCGGACCAGTTCGGCGTCCGCCGAGGCCGGCCCGGCCTGCGCCGCCGCCAGCACGGCCGCCACCAGCCCGGCGCGCTCCGCCTGCGGCCAGCTCAACAGCAGGCGGACCGCCTCCCGCAGCCCCGCCGGCCCGTCCCGCAACGCCGCCACCACAGGTTCCAGCGCGGGTACGCCGAACGCGGCGATCGCCTCCGCCGACTCCCCGGGGTCGCGGAAGCCGCACAGCGCATCGAACTCGGAGAGCGCCACCAGCAGCTCCGGCTTGTGGTACGGGTCCACGTAGTTGACCCGCCCCACGTCGGCGGCGTGCCCGGCTCGGGCCTGCTCGGCGTCCGGATGCGCCTGGAGACTCAGCGGCGAGTCGGCGGCGAGCACCTTCAGCAGGAACGGCAGCCGGGTGCCGAACCGGCCGACCAGCCGCTCACCCAGCCAGTGGCCCGGCTCGGCCACCAGCAGATCGGTGAGGCTGACCGGCCGGCCGTCGCGCTGCACAGTGGCCGGGGCGCCCGGGTGGGCGCCCAGCCACAGCTCCGCCTCCGGCCCGTTGCTCGGCACCGGCCGCCCCTGCAACTCGGCGATCGCGGTGCGCGAGCCCCAGGCGTAGTCACGGATCCGGCCCTGCAACAACTCCATCGGTCAGCTCCCGGGCCGCCCGGCGACCTCGTCGGCCGCGTGCGTCCCACCGGTGGTCACGGCCTCCGGGACGGCGGTGTCCGCCGCCTGCCCGGTGCCGGCCTGCTCGGCGGCGGGCGAGTAGATGTCCGGCTCCAGGTAGATCACCCGCGCGGTCGGCACCTCACGCCGGATCCGCGCCTCGACGGCGTTGATGTCGCGGGCCAGGTCGTGGGCGGTCTCCCAGGCCGGCACCGCGATCTTCGCGGCCACCATCAGCTCCTCCGGGCCGAGGTAGAGCGTCTTCATGTGGATGATCCGCTCGACCTCGGGACCGTTCGTCACGGCCTGCTCGATCTTGTCCAGCTCGCTCTGCTCGGCGCCCTCGCCGAGCAGCAGGCTCTTGGTCTCGATCGCCAGCGTGATAGCGATGATCACCAGCAGCACGCCGATCATCGCGGTGCCCGCGGCGTCCCACATGCCGTTGCCGGTGATCAGCGTCATGCCGACACCGAACAGCGCGAACACCAGACCGACCAGGGCGCCGAAGTCCTCCAGCAGGACCACAGGCAGCTCCGGCGCCTTGGCGCGACGGATGAACCGGACCCAGGTCTGGTTGCCCCGGACCAGGTTCGACTCCTTGATGGCGGTACGGAAGGAGAAGCTCTCCATCACGATCGCCGCCACGAGCACCGCCACCGGCACCCACTGCCAGTTCTCGATCGGGTGCGGGTCGGACGCCTTGTGGTACGCCTCGTAGAGCGCGAACAGGCCACCGATGCTGAACAGCACGATCGCCACGATGAAGGCGTAGATGTAGCGCTCCCGGCCGTACCCGAACGGGTGCTGCGGCGTGGCCTGCCGCTTGGCCCGCCGGCCGCCGATCAGCAGCAGGCCCTGGTTACCCGAGTCGGCCACCGAGTGGATCGACTCGGCCAGCATCGACGACGAGCCGGTGAGGGCGAACGCGATGAACTTGGTGACGGCGATGCCGAGGTTCGCCGCCAGGGCGGCGACGATCGCCTTGGTGCCCCCGTTTGCGCTCATTCCCCGCCTCGCCCGATGCCCCGTGTGGTCACTGGTTAGCCAGCTCCTTCATCTCCGTGATGGCCGGTACCGCCATCGGGTCCAGCCCATGTGCCAAGGCGAGGTAGATCGAGGCGAAGTCGGGCACCGCCACCAGCGACGCGAGCCGCTCCAGCGCGGAGCCGCCCTCGGCGGTCACCACGTCGCAGCGCACCCCGCGCCGCTCGGCGAGCGTCTGCACCGCGTCCGCGCGGCGCTCCTCGACCGCCAGCGGCTCGTCGGTGTCGTCGTCGGCGTTGAGCCCGCCGTCGCGCAGCAGCACCAGCCGCAGCCGCGTGCCGTCGGGCTCGTCGTCGCCCGGGTCGGCGAAGATGTCCCGCTCGCCCTCGGCCAGGCCGCCGAACACCCCGTCGAGCAGGCCGACGCGGCCCCGGCCCGCCTCGCCCAGCGCACCGGCGACCACCGGGTAGCGGGCGTTCGCGGACAACGTGTCACCGAACCGCCGGGCGGCCACGGTGGCCAGCGGGGACGAACCCCACACGATCGGGATCGAACCGGACAGGCCCAGCGCCAGCGACTTCGCCGGGTTGACGAAGGACTCGGCGGTCGGCCGGCATCGATCGGCGTCGGCGTCCAACCGGGCCGCTGTCTCGGCCAGATCCGCCTCGTTGACCTTCACGAGCCCGAGGGTACGGGCGGCCAGCAGAACCGGCACGGTGAGCGCCCAGAGGCTCGCCCGGGCCGGCGCGCGCCGGGGCACCGGGATGAACGGCGCTCGGGCCCGCTCCGCCACGGACTGGAGCTGCGAGTCGGGCGCGCCGACGGCGACCAGCCGGGCGCCGCGCCGGTGCGCCGCCTCGGCCGCGCCCAGCGCCTCCGGGCTGCGACCGGACGCGCTCACCGCGATGACCACGTCCGCCGCGCCCACCCAGCCCGGCACGCCGGCGCTGCGGTGCGGGATGACCGGCACCGGGCAGCGCGGCCCGGCGACGGTGGCCAGCACGTCACCGGTACGCCCGGCGGTGCCGATGCCCGCGATGACCACCGCGCGGGGTCGTCCGTCGTCGGCGAGCACCGTCAAATTCGCCTCGGCGGCCAGCGCCGCCGACTCGCGCACCTGCGCGCCGGCGGACGCGGTGAACCGGAGCATCCCGCCCGGATCCCGCTCGGAGAGCTGCGCCGCGTCGTCCAGCAGGGTCTCGTCCGCGTGCCGGTGGCCGCTGACCCCGGCCGTACCCTCCATCACCGCGACGACCCGCCCCGCGCGTCGTCGGCGGCGGGTCCACCACGCGCCTCGTCCAGCAGGAGCACCGGGACGTCGTCCCGGACCTCGAAGATGCGACCGCACTCGGTGCAGGTGAGCGTCTGCGCCTGCGCGTCGTAGTCGAGCGGGGCGTGGTGCGTGTCCGGGCAGGCGAGGATGTCGAGCAACTGCGGGTCCAGGGCCACGGCGCGGCTCCTTCCACGTATGCGGTCTCACCGGTCGGCGGTGCCGATCGGCGCACGCGATCTTATCGGCCGAGCGGCCCCGGCACCGGGCCCCGTTCGGCCCCGGTGTTCCGTCCTCCGGTCGGGCAGGTGGCGGCTGCCGGGTCACGGCATGACCACCCACCGTCACCGTAACCCCGGGAGCGGGTCGGGTTCCGGCTCAGTCCGGCAAGCGGGGCAAGACGCTCGTCGCGTCCCCGGCGGGCGGGGCCGGTGGCGCCGGGGCGGACGCGGGCGCGCCGTACACGTTGCCGGCCGGGCGGGGCGGCGTCGTGCCCCCGTACACCGTGGGGGCCGGCCCGGGCGTGCCGGAGCGGTAGGTGGTGGTGCTGCGCGGCAGCGGGACCGGCGGGAGGCCGGTGTCCGCGCCACCACCGCTGCGGTCGGCGCGGTTGCGGCGCAGCAGCAGGACGATGAGGGCGGCGCCGACCAGCACCAGCCCGATACCGAACCACATGATCATGGAACCTCCGAACGACGAGTCGTCGGCCGCGGCGGTGGCCGGGGCGACGGCGGCGGCGACCGGCGACGTGTCGGTCGCCTCGGCCGCCGTGGTCTCGCTCGCGCTGGGCGTCGGCGAGGGCTTACGGGACGGGGTGGGGCTCGGCGTCGCCGCGCCCACCAGCCGGGCCGACCCGCCGGCCCGGCCGAGCACGTCGCCGTTCGCGGCGCTCGCCTCGGCGGCCAGCTCCAGCCGGCCGCCGACGGCCCCGGCAAGGAAGGACACCCGGTAACGCACGGTGACGCCCTTGCCCTTGCACAACGGCCGGTCGACAGGCGCCACCGCGGCGGTGGCGACGGCGCCGCCGTCCCCGGAGACCTGCACCGGCACCCATCGGCCGCCGGACGCCACCTGCACCCGGACCTGGTCGGCCCGCAGGCCCTCCAGCCGGAGCCCGACCGCGGTACGCAACTGCACGCAGCCGTCCGTCCGCTTGCGCACCTCGACCGCCACCGTCCCGGGCGGCCCACCGGCGGTGAAGCTCTTCGCCGCGCGCAGTCCCACCCGGTCGTCCCGGGCCGACGCCGGTGACGCCGGGACGGCGATCAGGCCACCCAGCAGCGCGCCGACAATGGCCCACCGCGCCGCGTGCCGCCCTGCCGACATCTCCACCTCACCGTTGCGTCCGGACCGGATCCGCCGGTCAGGTTACTACCGGCCCCTCCGGGCGCCCGCGCATCGAGCACGCCACATGTGTGCAGCGCCACGCGATCACCGCCCGCCCAGGTCACCGCCCGACGCGCCTGCATCGGCGAGCGCCCGCCGGCACAGCCGGTCGGCCGTACGGGTGGTCTCCGGCAGCCGGTACCGGGGCGTCAGAGCCAGTACCCGCTCCACCGCGTCGTCCAACCCCATCCGGTGCCCGACGCTCACGAAGACCGGCCGGACACCGTCCTGAGTCCGCAGTACCCGCCCGACCACCTCGCCGCCGTCGCACAGGTCGGCACTGTCACCACGCGCGGGACCGGGCCCCGTCCACGAGCCGACGAGCGGCGTCTTGCCCACCCCGATCGTCGGCAGCCCGGTCACCAGGCCCAGATGGCAGGCCAGCCCGAACCGGCGCGGGTGCGCCAGCCCGTGCCCGTCACAGACCAGCAGCTCGGGACGGACCGTGAGCCGGTCCAGCGCGGCGAGCAACGCCGGCATCTCGCGGAACGCGAACAGCCCCGGCACGTACGGGAAGGCGGGCCGCCCCACACACACCGCCTCGTCCACCACATCGAGGGTGGCCGCGTCGAGGACCGTGACGGCCGCCGCGAGCAGATCACCGTCCTGCGCGTACGCCACGTCCAAGCCGGCCACCGTCGTGGGCGCGGCAGGACCGGGCCCGACCAGGTCCACCCGGGACCGCAACTCCTCCTGTACGCGTCGCGCCTCCGCCACGTCGGCGGGCGGCACGTAGGGCACGGGTGTGCCGTCGGTGGAGGGCATGGCGTTCCGGGCCGCTTTCAGGAGGCGGCGGAGGCGATGGTGGGGTCGGCGGCGGGGTCACCGGCCTGCTGGAGCTGCTCCTCGAACATCACAAAGGTCCGCCGCCGGATCCCCTTGATCAGCGCGGCTTCCTCCGCGGTGAACGGTCGCCGCTCCGCGACGGCGGGAGCCTCGAGCGCCCGGACCGTCTCGTAGAGCGCGAAGACCGGCCCCCCTCCGCTCAGGTAGCGTCCGCGCAACTGCTCGACGTGCTGCACGAAGGCATCAGCCGAGCGCACGTAGATCTCGCCGCCCACGCCACCGATCACGTCGTCGACGAGCTCGTCCGCCGGCCGCCAACCCCCCGTCGAGCGGTCCAGCTTCCAAGCGGCGTGGCCGCCATCCTGTGTGGCGACCAGCTTCACAGGCGTGTCGTAGTGCTCGAAATAAGCGGGAAGTTCGACGCCGTCGACTGTAGCCATCACGCACTCTCCTTGTGCAGCGCCGTCTGAAGAGCCTCCCAGAACAGCTCACGCTGTCGCCGAAGCACCGCCCGACGAATGGCGGACTCCGTCACCGTCACGCTACGTCCCTCCTCACGAGCGACCGCTTCGAGGTCGCGCCGCACTTCGAAGAGGGAATGTTCCCAGTTCGCCACTCTGTCGAGTGGCGCCAGTTGCAGCCGGAACTCAGCGATGTGCCCGTTGGAGGCACGGAGGAACATCTGTACGTCTCGGTATCCACTTTTCTGTGGGCTCTGGAAGCGGTCTTCGAACTTCACCAGATCCAATCGCCCGTCGTTCCTCAGACGTGCGAGTCCGCCGTAGAGTTCGTCGAGGTTGCCAAACGAGACGTAGCCGCCCGCGAGATCCTTCAGCTGTGACGCATCGCCGCCGTAGCCCTTGATTTTGTCCTCAGCCCGCGCACGGTCCTTGGGCTCACGACGCGGGTGGTATTCGGCACCACCACCGCATGACTCTGCCAGATCCCGCCCCAGGGAGTTGAGCTCCGACTGCGCGACAGCCGCTGCCTCATACAACTGGTCCAAGAACTGCTTTCGATACGCGGTGTCACCAAGTCGCGCTAGATCGAAACCCGGCTGCGCGGCCTCCGCGCTCTCAGTTGTAAAGGATTCGCTCACCGTTAAGTGAGCGTCTGTCAATGGAGTCGGCATCAGGGCCGGCGGCTCCGTCGATGCAACGACGTCAGCGCCCCGTTCCCGGATCTCGCCTACCACGTCTTGCAACACGTCGATGGCCTGCTGGTGGCCGGCCAGGTGGTGCAGGGTCAGCGGCCGGGCGGTGAGCGAGTTGGCGAGTTCCGGTGTCGTCAGGATCATCCGGACCAGGTCGGGCCGCTCCGCGAGCTGCCGCACCAACCTCTCGGCCAGCAACTCCTCGCGTCGCGGCGGCGCCTCCCAGCTCTGGTCGAGCATCCGCTGCACGCGCGGGTCGGCGAACAACCGGGTGAGGTCGGCCGCACCGCTCTCGTTCAGCCCCGGTACGAGCCGCCGCAACGTCGGCACGTCGACGTGTTGCGCCAACTCGACGGGCGTCACGCCGGCGGCGAAGGCGGCGTCGAGGTTCCCGCTCTCCGCCAGCGCGTCGCGCACGTAGAGCCCGGCCGCGATCCGGTTGGCGTGTGCCTGCCGGTGGTCCTCGCGTACCCGGTCGGGTTCCGGCTCGACGGGCGGCGCACCGCCCGGCATCGGTCCGTCGGCGCGGCGGTGGATGGTCGTGGACTCGCCGAGCAGGTGGACGTGGTTGAAGTCCGGGACGGGACCGTCGGCGATCGGCGGCGGGGCCGGCGGCCGTGGCGGCGCCGGGCGGGGCAGCGGCTCGGGCAGGACGTTGTAGGTGCCGGGTGGGCGGTCGGCGAGCGGCATCGGCCGGCCGCCGGGGCCGAGCACCAGAGCGTCGACGCCGACCACGTTGCCGCGGGCCGGACGGCCGCTGTGGTGGTAGATCGGCCGGTCCGCCACCTCGCCCGTCTGCGGGTCGAGGAAGAGGATCGTGTCGTTCTGGTTCAACGCCACCCACGCGTGCGATCCGCCGCCCTCGAAGCTGGTGATGAGGAACGCGTAACTGCCGTGGCCGCCCGACGCGAGCTGCGCGTACAGGTCCCGGTAACCGCCGTCCACCAACAGCTGGCGCTCCCGGCCGGTGACACCGGGCCGGTCCGGCGGACAGAGGTTCTGGAACCGGCCGCCGGTCGTCTGCTCGACGCGCAGCGGCCCGTCCGCCTCCCCGCCCACCGGCCGGTTCACGTCGCCGTTCAGGTAGCCGTCGAACGTACGCGGCGCCGCGACGCGCGGCCGTCCGTGAACCCAGGTCTCGAACAGCGACAGCGTGCAGTCGAGGCAGTTGATCCCCCGGGTCGCGTCGGCCGCCGGTCCGCCGTCGTTCGCGAGGCGGAACCATCTGCCGCGCCGGGGATCGGCGGTACGGGTCACGCTGCCGTCGGGGTTGCGGGGCATCTGCCGTTCGAGGTCGGTCTGGTGCAGCGCCAGCGGAGGCCGGAGCCCTCCCCGGCGGCCGTAGGGCCGGGACCTGTCGATCGGCTCGGGGTGCCCGTGACCGGTGAGCGCGGAGTGGTCGGCCGTCTCCACCGCGCCGACGGCCAGGTCCGCCACGTCGTCGTTGATGCGGTAGAAGTCGAGGTCGTCCTCGATCATCACCTCCTGCGGCAGACGCTGGCCGGCACGGACGGCCTCCACCTCATCGACGGCTCGGTAATGCAGGCGTTCTCGCCGCCGGCCCTCCCACACGTGCCTGTCGGCGAGCTCGTGCCGCCCGGCTTGGCGCAGTTCGTGGGCCTGCATGAGGAGCCAACGCGCCGCCTCGTAATGCTGTTCGGCGAGATCACGCAGCTCCTTGATCTGCGCCTCTCGTCTGTTCTCCTCGTGCAAGGCACGCTGGGACTGCAGATAGCCCTGGTAGCGCCGCCGGTCCAGACCTTCCCGATCGGCCTTCAGCCGCGCGGCGCGCTGCTCGGCGGTCTCACGGGGCCACGCCTGGACATGGGGCGGGCCCGGGTGGGGCCCCGGGGAGTCGGTAGGAGGGCGATGCGGAGCCAAGGATTCCAGCAGCGGAAAACGGGTGTTCGGCCCCGGTCGGGGCTCGGGCCCGACGGCCGGCGCTCCCGGATGCGGCCCCGCCTGCGGATGGACCGGCGAGACCGGAGGCGGTCCTGCCTGAACTCCGTTGCTGAAGGGAGCGGCGCGGTCCGCCGTTGGTGGCGCCGCGACCCGCGCGTGGTCGGCAGGTGGTGTAGGGAGTGTCGTCGGTGAGGCTGCCGCCTGGATCGGGTTGGTCGAGGACGGCGTGGGGTGGTCGATCGGCGACGTCACCGGACCGACACCGTTGTGAACTCCAGGGGCGGTCGACGGGGGCGTGGCGACGGGCGCGTCCGTGATCACCGAGGACAACGTGGGGCTCGTGGTGGCGGTCGGACGTGCCACGTCGTGCGGGACGACATCGTCGAGCGGCGGCGTCGTCGTGGGATCCGGCGCCGGGCGGGGCAGGTCCACGGCGAGCGGGTGCGGACCGGCGGCTTGGGGCGTGACGTGTGAGGGTGTCGCGGGAACGGCCCCCGCCATCGTGTCGCCGCCGCTGTGGACGATCGGCTCGGCGGCCCGCTGGGCCGGGATCAGCCCGACGGGGTCGGCGGTGACCGGCACGTCCAGGCCGACCGGGGACACCGTCAACCCGCTCAGCTGCCCGTCGAGGCGTCGTTGCAGTGCCGAGTCCGCCTGGTTCGTGGCGGACCCGCTGGCGCCGGAGGCAGCGGCGCGCGCCAGATCCTCGAGCGACGGCCCCTGGCCGGTCGCCAGGCCCGCAGCGGTCTCGGCGAGCGTCTCCCCGCCCATCTCCCGCCCGAACCGCTCGGCGATCTCCGCGAACGGCCCGTTGGCGTGCCGGCCCAGCCCGGCCAGCGGCGCGACCGCACCGCCGGCGAATCCGCCGAGAGCCGACGTGCTCACATCGGTCAGGTCGAGGCCGTCCCGCCGGCCGGTGGAGTTCTGGTACGCCTGCGTGCCGAGGCTGGTGGCCGCTTCCTGACCGGCCTCCAGCACGCCGCCGATCGCGGCCCGCCGGGCCAGCTTGCGGGCACCGGACCTGGCTGCCTCCTTCGCGGCCCGTTCGCCCGCCTCCTTGAGGCCCTGCTTGACCGCCTTGCGGGCGAGCTGAGCCACCAGCCGCTTGAAGATCTGCTGCACCACGACCCGCGTGGCGGTGATCGCGGCGGCCGCCGCCGGTGAGGCGGCGCCGAGGGTGAGCACTGTGGCGACGGCCAGGGACAGCAACTCGATGACCAGGATGCCCAGCTCGATCCAGGCTTCCAGCTTCGCGCCCTCGATGTCGCAGCCGCAGGAGTCGACCAGACGCGCCAGTTCGTCGGTCGCCGCGACCAGGACGTGCAGCGGCGCGTCCTCACCTTCGGCGAGCTTGTGCCACGCCGTGTCGAACGCGCCGGCGACCAGGCCGACTCCCCCGTACCCGCTCCTGACCTCGCCGGCGGCGGTGATCGCGTCGTCGCGCGGACGGGTCAGGACGCCTGCCACGCCGTACCACTGGTCGGCCAGGTCCCAGACGGCGCGCTCGTCGCCCTCCGGCCATTCGACGCCGACCACCCAGTCGAGCGCCTCGTAGATCCAGCCGGGCAGGTCCCACGGAGAGAAGTCGAGCGGGTGCGGGATCGGGCTGGGCAGCATGCTCACGCGCGGGTCCTCCGGTGGTCAGCGCCGGGGCCGATGGGGGTTGTGCCCTTGCTGCGGGATCGTCCCGAGGTCACGGGCGTTGCTCAGGTCCGTCTCCACGGTGGCCGTGACCGAGCGGACGACGTCCGACCCGAGCACCTCCAGTGACCGGCCGAGAAGCTCCCACGCGCGCAGCAGCGTCTCGGCGTAGCCCTGGTAGTGCTTGTCGAACGCGGCGCCGATGTCGTCGCGGCCCCAGGGCCGCTGGGCGCTCGCGGCGGCGATCGGCTCGCCGGTCTCCCGCCGGGCCGCGCTCACCGCCCGCCCCGACAGCGCCAGGTCGGCGCCGCCGCGGCGGGCCCGGTCCGGGTCCAGCCAGATCTCTCCCCCGGCCACCTCTCACTCGCCGCGGGCCAGCACGGAGTCGGCCCGGCCGAGCAGCGCGCCGAAGTCATGGGTACGCAGGAACTCGACCGACGGCGAGCCCGGCGGCAGGTAGCCGGCCACAAGTTCACGGGTGGCGGTGGTCGCCGCGGTGGAGGCGCGCAGCACGGTTTCGGTGATCTTCCGGCTCAGCGCCCGGGCGTCCCGGTCGTGGAACGCCGCCGGGCTCACCTCGACGCTGATCAGCTCGCCTCGCGCGCCGACGATCGCGGTCACCTGACCGTCGTCAGAACGTTCGGTGACCCGCAGGCCGGCCAGCTTGGTCTGGAGTTCGTCCAGACCGGACCGCAAGCGCTGGTATTGGCCGTACACCTCGTCGAATCGCGCTCGTAGTGCACGGTTCGCATCCCGGTCCGCACTCTCGGCCACCGTCGCTCCCCTTCCGTCACCGTGGGTAGGGCCGACCATACCGGGTGCCACGAAATCCGTGGGGTCCGGTAATTTCAGGTGGTGATCGAGCGACAGCAGGCCGAGCAGATCGCCTCGGTGTGGGCCCGGCGGGACTCCGACCGCCTCGGTTTTCCCTGCACGCCGGAGGTCGAGGAGTTCGACCTGGGCTACGTGGTGAGCTCCGTCGTGTCCACCGAGGCGCGGGCGCTCCCCGGCGACCTGCCGACCACCGTGATCGACAAGGAGACCGGCGAGGTGTCCACGTGGCCGCGGGTGCCGGCCACGGCGGTCGAGCGGATGTACCGGCAGCGACGTCCGGCCGAACCGCGCCCGCCGCGTACCGTCGATCCGGCCGCCCAACTGCTGCGTGAGCTGACCCGCCTGCCCACGCCCGGCGCGGCGGCGCACCTCACGCTCGACGGCAGGCAACACGTCGCGCAGGGCGCGAAGGGCGACGTCGAGGTACGCCACCATCCGCTCGTCCAGTCCTACCTGGACGACCTACCCGCAGGGCATCTGGTGCGCGGTGGGGAGCGGCACGCCGAGATGATCGTCGTCTCCGACGCGCTGTACGAGCACGACCACCGCCGCGCCACCGAGGGCCTACCCCCTTTGTCCATCGAGGATGCCCGCGACCTGCTCGGCACCAGCCGGATCGAGAGCTTCCGCATCCGCGAGGCGGGCGACCCGTTGGGCGGACAGGCGGATCTTCCCTGCGACTCGTGCGTCAGGTTCCTGGTGCGGTTCGCGGTGCTGCCGTGGCCCGACCTCGCCTTCGTGGAGGAGTGGCGGCCGGAGCCGCGCGAGGTCATCGAGCCCGGGCGGTTCCCCGACGAGGTCGCCCACGCCCTCATCGACGGCGGCTGGCAGATCAGCATGTTCAACGAGGCACTTGCGATGGGCGCGATGACCGAGACGAAGGAGATCGCGGGCCAGCATCACCGGCACGAGCCCTTTCCTGCCGCCGAGGCGGCACTCACCGCGTTCCCGGCCGTCTTGAGCCGACGCCGTGGCCCGGGGGCAAAGGTCTGGATCAGCCGGTTCACCACCAACCCACTGCGCGCCGCGCACACCGCCGACTCTCTCGCCGACTTCGGCGCGCTCATCGACGCCCGCCTCTTCCCGCTCGGCAGCGAACGTCAGGAGAGCATCCTCGCGGTCGACGAGCACGGCCGCGTCTTCGCCCTCGACCAGGCCGGCGAGTGGTTCCTCGGCGCCGACATCGACGCCGCTCTCACCACCCTGCTGCTCGGCCGCGCCCCCGCCCGGGTCCGCGACGACGGCACCTGGTGAGCGGGCGGGCGATCAGAGGGCCACGCCGGTCAGCACCGTGACGCGCGGCTCGGTGTAGTCGTCCATCGCGCTGCGCAGCCCCTCCCGCCCGACGCCGGAGCCCTTCATCCCGCCGTACGGCATCTGGTCGGCCCGGTACGACGGCACGTCCCCGACGATCACGCCGCCGACCTCGAGCGTGCGGGCCGCGTCGAACGCCACGTCGAGCCGGTGGGTGAAGACGCCGGCCTGGAGCCCGTACGCGGAGTCGTTGACGGCGGCGAACGCGGCCCGGTCGTTCGCGACCGGGGCGACCACCAGCACCGGTCCGAACACCTCTTCGGCGCACACCTTCGCGTCGGCCGGCACGCCGCTGAGCACTGTGGGCGGGTAGGTGGCGCCCTCGCGCCGACCACCGGTCTCGATGACCGCACCGGCGGCGACCGCCTCGTCCACCCAGGTCTCGACGCGCTGCGCCGCCTCGACCGACACGAGCGGGCCGACGTCGGTCAGCTCGGATCGCGGGTCGCCGGTGCGCAGCGCCTGCACCGCCGCGACGAGCCGGGGCAGGAAGCCGTCGTAGAGCCATTCGTGCACGTAGACCCGCTGCACCGCGATGCACGACTGCCCGGCCTGGTAGTTGGAGAACGTGGCGATGCGGTGCGCGGCGAAGGTCAGGTCCTCGTCCGCCGCCCAGTCTTCGCAGATGACCGCCGCGGCGTTGCCACCGAGTTCCAGCGTGACGTGCTTGTCCGGCGCGGCCCGCCGGATGGCCGCGCCGACCGGGCCGGAACCGGTGAACGACACCACCGGCAGCCGCGGGTCGGTGACCAGTTCGGCGGCGCGCTCGTTCGGCAGCGGCAGCACCGAGAACATGCCCTCGGGCAGGTCGGTCTCGGCCAGGATCTCGCCGAGCAGCAGCGCGGTGAGCGGTGTCGCCGGGGCGGGCTTGACCACGATCGGGGTGCCGACGGCGAGCGCCGGGGCGACCTTGTGGGCGACCAGGTTGAGCGGGAAGTTGAACGGGGTGATGCCGAGCACCGGGCCGCGCGGCACGCGCCGGACCAGGGCGATCCGCCCGGTGGCGGCCGGGTCGGTGTCGAGTCGTTGCAGCTCCCCGGAGAAGCGGCGGGCCTCCTCGGCGGCCCAGCGGAACGTGGAGACCGCACGCCCGACCTCGGCCTTCGCCCATTTGACCGGCTTGCCGTTCTCGGCGGTGATCAGCGCGGCGACCTCGTCGGACCGCTCGGCGAGCCGGCGGGAGACGTGGTCCAGGGCGGCCGCGCGGGCGTGCGCGGGCAGGGCCGCGGCCTCCGCGGCCACTCGGGCGGCGCCCGCGACTGCGGCTTCGACCTGGTCGGCCGTGGCGAGCGTGGTACGCCCCACCGGCTGTCCGTCGTACGGGTGGGTGACTGTCAGCTCGTCCTCGCCGTGGACGGGGCGACCGGCGACGTAGAAGGCTCTCGGCTCCACGACCGGCAGCCTAGACCACAGGTGCCCACGCGGAAACAGTTGCTCAAACCCTTGTCTGCCTCGGATTTAGTAGCCAAGATGGCAGTCAGATTGCGATAACCTCCGCTGACCCTCCTCCCGGCCACCTTCTCGGAGACTTCTGATGAGCGACCAGCAGCAGCTGCGCAACTTCGTCAACGGCGAGTACGTCGACCCGGTGGACGGCGGCTACGCCGACCTGATCGACCCGTGCACCGGCGAGGTCTTCGCCCAGGCCCCGGTCTCCGGCGCGGCGGACGTGGACGCGGCGATGAAGGCCGCCTCCGCCGCGTTCGAGACCTGGCGGGACGCCACGCCGGCCGAGCGGCAGCGGGCGCTGCTGAAGTTCGCCGACGCGGTGGAGTCGCGGGCCGCGGAGCTGGTCGACGCGGAGGTCCGCAACACCGGCAAGCCCCGGCAGCTCACCGCCGACGAGGAGCTGCCGCCCGCGGTGGACGAGCTGCGCTTCTTCGCCGGGGCGGCCCGCCTGCTGGAGGGGCGCTCGGCCGGTGAGTACATGGCCGGGCACACCTCGTACGTGCGGCGCGAGCCGATCGGCGTCTGCGCCCAGGTGACGCCCTGGAACTACCCGCTGATGATGGCGGTCTGGAAGATCGCCCCGGCGCTGGCGGCCGGTAACGCGGTGGTGCTGAAGCCGTCGGACACCACGCCGGTGTCGACGCTGCTGCTGGCCGAGATCGCCGCCGAGCACCTGCCCCCGGGCGTGTTCAACGTGGTCTGCGGCGACCGCGACACCGGCCGTACCCTGGTGTCCCACCCGACCCCGCAGCTCGTGTCGATCACCGGCTCGACCCGCGCGGGCATGGAGGTCGCCGCCGCGGCGGCGCCGGACCTGAAGCGGACGCACCTGGAGCTGGGCGGCAAGGCCCCGGTGGTGATCTTCGACGACGCGGACGTGGCGGCGGCGGCCGAGGCGATCGCGATGGGCGGCTACTTCAACGCCGGTCAGGACTGCACGGCGGCGACCCGCGTGCTCACCGGGCCGGGCATCCACGAGGACTTCGTGGCCGCGCTGACCGAGCAGGCCCGCAACACCCGCACCGGGGCGCCCGACGACGCCGACGTGCTCTACGGTCCGCTGAACAACGCCAACCAGCTCGCCCGGGTGAGCGGCTTCGTGGACCGGCTGCCGGACCACGCGAACGTCACCACCGGCGGGTCACGGGTCGGTGAGCGCGGCTTCTTCTACGCCCCGACAGTGGTCTCCGGCGTACGCCAGACCGACGAGATCATCCAGGACGAGGTATTCGGGCCGGTCATCACCGTGCAGCGCTTCTCCAACGAGGACGAGGCGGTGCGCTGGGCGAACGGCGTGGACTACGGCCTGTCCGCCTCGGTGTGGACGCGCGACCACGGCCGGGCCATGCGGATGACGCGGCGGCTGGACTTCGGCTGCGTCTGGGTGAACACGCACATCCCGTTCGTCTCGGAAATGCCGCACGGCGGCTTCAAGCACTCCGGCCACGGCAAGGACCTGTCGGTCTACAGCCTGGAGGACTACACCCGGGTCAAGCACGTCATGCACAACATCGAGGGCTGATCGCGATGGCAACCAGCGATGAGCTGCACAAGCGCCGGGTCGAGGCGGTGGCGCGGGGCGTGGGCAGCACCATTCCCGCGTACGTGGACCGGGCGGGCGGCGGCACGATCACCGACGTGGACGGGCGGGAGTGGATCGACTTCGCCGCCGGCATCGCCGTCACCAACGTGGGCAACTCCGCCCCGCGGGTGGTCGAGGCGGTGCGCGCGCAGGTCGAGCGGTTCACCCACACCTGCTTCATGGTCGCGCCGTACGAGTCGTACGTGGCGGTCTGCGAGCAGCTCAACGCGCTCACCCCGGGCGGCTTCGAGAAGCGCTCGGCGTTGTTCAACTCCGGCGCCGAGGCGGTGGAGAACGCGGTGAAGATCGCCCGGCACGCCACCGGGCGACCCGCGGTGGTGGTGTTCGACCACGCGTACCACGGCCGGACCAACCTGACCATGGCGCTGACCGCGAAGAACATGCCGTACAAGCACCGGTTCGGGCCGTTCGCCGGTGAGGTCTACCGGGTGCCGATGTCGTACCCGCTGCGCGACGGCGGGCTCGACGGCGCCACCGCTGCGGCCCGGTCGATCGAGATGATCGAGAAGCAGGTGGGCGCGGAGAACGTGGCCGCGCTGCTGATCGAGCCGATCCAGGGCGAGGGCGGCTTCGTCGTACCCGCTGAGGGTTTCCTGCCGGCGTTGCGCGAGTGGGCGACGGCGGCCGGGGTGGTGTTCGTCGCCGACGAGATCCAGACCGGTTTCTGCCGCACCGGCGACTGGTTCGCCTGCGAGCACGAGGGCGTCGAGCCGGACCTGGTCACGCTGGCCAAGGGCATCGCGGGCGGCCTGCCGCTGGCGGCGGTGACCGGCCGGGCGGAGCTGATGGACACGGTGCACGTCGGCGGTCTCGGCGGCACGTACGGCGGCAACCCGATCGCCTGCGCCGCCGCGCTCGCGTCGATCGAGACGATGCGGGAGCTGGACCTGGCCGCCGCCGCGCGCCGGATCGGCGCCGTGATGGGTGAGCGGCTGCGCGCGATCGCCGCCGGTGACCCGCGCGTGGCAGAGGTACGCGGCCGCGGCGCGATGCTCGCCGTGGAGATCGTCCAGCCGGGCACGCTGACCCCTGATCCGGCCGCCACGGCGGCGATCTCGGCCGCCTGCCACGCGGCCGGGCTGCTCACGCTGACCTGCGGCACCTACAGCAACGTGCTGCGGTTCCTGCCTCCGCTGGTCATCTCCGACGACGAGCTGAGCCGGGGACTGGACATTCTGGCGGCCGCCTTCGGCTGACCCCGGACGTGGAACACCATGAGCCCGATCTCCCCCAGGACCGGCTCATGGTGTTCCATCCGGGAACTCAGCGGATCAGCTCGACGGTGTTGCGCCGGACCAGGTTCTTGCCGGGTTCCCGGATGGCGTCCATGGCCGCCGTGTTCAGCAGCACGCAACTGCCCGACGGCCCGGTGACGGTCACTGTCACCGCCTTGTTGTTGTCCAGGTTCGTCACCCGCAGCCGGGTGCCGAGCGGGAACTGGCCGCTGGTGGCGGCGGGTGCCCCGCCCTCGGCGAAGAACGTGAGCGCGCCGGAGCAGACGCTGCCGCCGATCGGCTGCGCCGCGCCCGGGCGGGTCTCACCCGGTTGCGCACCCGGTGCCGGGGCGCCGCCGCCGTCGAGGCGTTCCACCACGTTGCGGCGGATGACGTTCTTGCCCGGCTCGCGTACCAGGTCCATAGCAGCGGCGTTCAGCAGCACGCAGCTCCCGGACGGCCCGGTCACCGTCACCGTGGCCACCTTGCGGTTGTCCAAGTTCGTCACCCGCAGCCGGGTGCCCACCGGGAACCTGTCGCTGGTCGCGGCCGGCGGCCCGCCCTCGGCCGAGAAGGTCACCGACCCGGCGCAGACCGATCGCGCGGCCGGCGCGGTGTCCGCGAAACCGAGTCCGGTGCCCACCGAGACCGCCACCGTGGCGGTCACCGCCACAGTCGCCGCCAGCACGTGCTTGCGCTGCACCCTCACGTTCTCTCCCGTCGTCGCTGTCGTTCGACGCGTGGTACGGACGGGAGGGCCGGACCGTTCACCCGAATACGTTGACTACAACGGACCGTAACGGGTATGTGGCGCTCCGGTCATCAATGCCCAGTACCTGTCGCCGTAGGACCAGTGCCACCACTCCGTCGGGTAGTTCACCAGTCCCGCGCCACTCAGCGCCGCCACCAGCAGGTTCCGGTTGCGCCACGCGCTGACCGGGATGTGCCGTGCGGCGGTGAAGCAGGCGTCGGCGCTCTCCTCCGGGGTGGCGTCGAGCGCGGTGCCCATGTCCAGCTCCACCCCGTCGGCGTCACACAGGGTGAGGTCGACTGCTCCGCCGGTGCTGTGCGGGGCCACAGCGACCGGCGAGACGAACTTGGTGGTCTCCCGGTGCAGCCGGTCCGCCGGCCAGTCCGGGTGACGCCGGCGCAGTTCGTCCCGGTAGCCGGTGAAGATGTCCAGCTGCGCCCGGTACGGCCGGTACCCCTCGACCACGAGCAGGCACAGCCCGGCCGGCAGCGCGCGCTGCGCGGCCAGCAACCGGTCCGCGACCCCGCGCCGCACCCGGGCGTACGCCCCGGCGGGGTCGGCGGCCCGCCCGTCCACCCGCAGCCCGGGCACGTCGCGCAGGTCCACCAGGGGCTCGCCGTCGTCCCGGCTGGACACTGCGGCGACCCGGGGGTCGGAGAGCAGGATCACGGCGTACCCCCGGGCTGTTCGCGCGACGGCCGGGCCGCGTGCCGGGTGAAGGCGAGCGCGACGAGCCGGTCCACCACCTCGGGGTACGCGACACCGGACTCGGCCCACACCTTCGGGTACATCGAGTGCGCGGTGAAGCCGGGCAGCGTGTTCAGCTCGTTGACGAGCAGGTCGCCGGTGGCCTCGTCGTAGAGGAAGTCGACACGGGCCAGGCCCCAGCCGCCGATCGCGGTGAACGCCCGCACCGACAGCTCGCGGATCCGCTCGGTGACCTCGCCGGGTAGCAGCGCCGGGACGATCATCGGGTCGGCGTCGCCGAAGTACTTCTGCCGGTAGTCGAACCAGCCACCCGCGACTCGGACCTCGCCGACCGCCGACGCCTCCGGCTGCCAGCCGCCGAGCACGCCGCACTCCAGTTCCCGGCCGGTCACGCCCTGCTCGACGAGCACCACGTGGTCGTGCCGGAACGCCTCCTCCACGGCCGCGACCAGGTCGTCGCCGTCGGCGACCCGGGAGATGCCGATCGAGGAGCCCATCCGGGCCGGCTTGACGAACAGCGGCCCGCGCAGCCCGACCACCAGCTTCTCCGGGTCCGCCGCGGCCTGCCAGGTCGGCTCGTCGAACCAGACGTACGGCGTGGTCGGCACGTCCTCGGCCCGCAGCGCCCGCTTCATCGCCACCTTGTCCATGCCGACTGCGGAGGCGAGGATGCCGCACCCGACGTACGGCACGCCCAGCGACTCCAGCAGCCCCTGCACGACGCCGTCCTCGCCGTACGGGCCGTGCAGCACCGGGAACACCACGTCCAGCTCGGCGTGCACAGTGGCCGGGGCGTCGGCCGCGCCGACCGCGACGGTGCCGGCGGCTGCCCCGCGCCGCAGCTCCACCGCCTCGCCGGTGACCGGCAGCCGGTCGTCGATCGCCCGGCCGGCCGCCACGGTGCCGAGGTGCTGCGCGAGCACCGGCTCGGGCAGCAGCCGGATCCCGCCGGTACGGGTGATACCGAGCGCCACCACCCGGTGCCCCTGCTGCGCCAGGGCGCGGGCCACGCCGAGCGCCGAGGCGCAGGAGACCTCGTGTTCCGCCGACGGGCCTCCGTACAGGACACCGATCCGCACTGTCGACCTCATGCCGCAACTCCCACAGTCATCGGGTCGCCCGCCAGCCGGGCCACCACTTCCGCTTCCACGTTTCCGCCGGTCAGCACCACGCCGACCGTCAGTCGCCGCCCGCCGTCCGACGGCCGGGCTTCGGTCCCGCCGCCGCTGGGACGCGCCATCTCGCCCAGCCGCAACGCGCCGGCCAGCGCGGCCGCGCCGGACGGCTCGACGAGCACCTTGAGGTCCAGCAGGAGCAGCCGGAACGCCTCGACGATCGCGTCGTCGTCGACAAGGACCACCCCCCGCACCGCGGTCCGGGCCACCGCGAACGGCAGGTCACCGACGCAGCCGGGACGGAGTCCGTCGGCCAGGCTCGGCGCCGGGGCGACGGGTGTGGGCCGTCCGGCGGCCAGGCTGCGCGCGAGCGAGTCGCACCCGACCGGCTCCACGCCGTACACCTGGATCGGCGTTCCGGCCGCGGCCAGGCAGGCCCCGGCGATGCCGCCACCCCCGCCCACCGGCACCACGAGCGCGTCCAGCGGAGTGCCGCGCCGCGCCGCCTCCTCGATCAGTTCCAGGCTCGCGCTGCCCTGCCCGGCCACCACGTCCGGGTGGTCGTACGCGTCGACGAGCGGATGGCCCTCCACCTCGGCGATCCGCCGGGCGACGGCCAGACGCTCCTCCACAGTGGTGCCGGCCCGCACCACCCGTGCCCCGGCCGCCCGTGCCCGGTCCACCTTGACCGGCGCGGCGTCCACCGGCAGCACGACAGTGGCGGCGACACCGTGCCGGCGGGCGGCGAGCGCGACCGCTACCGCGTGGTTGCCGGTGCTCTGCGCGACCACACCGGTGTGCCCGGCGGCGGCGAGCCGGCCCACCGCCAGCATCGCGCCGCGCATCTTGTACGAGCCGCCGTCCTGGAGGTTCTCCGCCTTGAGCAGGACGCGGGTGCCGGCCAGGCGGTCGATCGCCGGGCTGTGCAGCACCGGGGTACGCACCACCCGGCCGGACAGCGCGCGGGCGGCCTCCTCGACACGTGTGCGGTCCGGCAGCACCGGCGCGTCGGTTCGGGGCATGGTCTCTCCTTCGGGATTCGAGTGGACGCGGCGGCGCGGCAGGTCGAACAGCCGGCGCGCGCCGAGCGCGGTGAGGCCGCGGTGCGCGGCGAGGCTCAGTGCCAGTACGAGCGCGGTGAGCAGGACCGGGTAGACGGTCACGAGCAGCGCCCGGGCCGGCCCGGGCAGGCCGGCCACGGGTGTGGCGAGGAGCCGGTCCAGCAGCGCCAGCACCGGCATGTGGATCACGTAGACGGGGAGGGTGCGGCGGCCCAGCCGGGCCAGTGCCGGACCGGCCAGGCGGTACCGGGCCAGCCGGGCGGCGGCGGTCAGCCCGAACGCCACCGCGAGCACGGAGACGAGCAGGTACACGCCGGGCCACCTCTGCGCACCGGCGAACGCCATGACGGCCAGCGCGACCGCGTACGCCGCGCCGGTACCGGCGAGCCGCCGGGTGCTCGCGCCGTCCGCCCACCGCGTGAGGTACGGCCGCAGGTGCACCCCGGCCAGGAAGAACACCAGGTTCTGGTAGACCTGCCCCCGGTTGCCGGGGCTGTCCAGCAGCCCGGTGGCGGCCATCGCGGACAGCGCGCCCGCAGCGGTCAGCAGCACCGCCGGATGGACCCGGCGCAGTGCCTTCGCGATCACGAAGTAGAGCGCCAGCGCGTACAGGTACCACAGGTTCGAGGGCGTCACGGTGAGCTGGGCCAGCAGTTCACCGCTGTCGGTGGCCCGGTCGGTCGGGAATCCGGGCGCCAGCGCCAGCAGCGCGGTGTGGATCAGCAGCCAGATCGCGTACAGGTAGAGGTTCCGGGCGATCCGGGGCCGCCCGGCCACCCGCCACGGGCGGGCCACCGCGTTCGCCGCGAAGATGCCGGAGATCGCGAAGAACAACGGCATCCGTAGCGGCAGCAACTGCTCGCCGAGCAGCCCCCACGCACCCGGCACCGGCAGGCCGACCCGCCAGTCGACACGCAGGTAGTCCTTGACGACGACGTGCCACAGCACCACGAGCACGATGCAGGCGCCCTTCGCCACGTCGGCCCAGGCCACCCGACCGCCGGGCGGCGCGTTCCCCTCGGTACCTGTCGGCACTGCGGTCTCCTCTCCGGCCGTCTGCGGATGGGAGGCGGCGCCGCCGGTCCCGTCCTCGGGCAGGTGTCATCGCGGGACGCCGCGACGGCGGCTCCCGGAGTCGTGTGTGTGGTGGTCAGCCCACGGGAGGCAGGTGGACGTCGACCCGCAGGCCGCCGTCCTCACCCGATCGGGCGGCGATGATGCCGCCGTGCGCCTGGGTGATGGAGCGGGCGATGGCCAGGCCGAGCCCGGCGCCGCCGCCCTGGTTGGTCCGGTCCCGGGCGAGGCGCCGGAACGGCTCGAACAGCCCGTCGACCGCCTCGGTGGGGACGTTCTGGCCGCTGTTGGTGACCGTCAGCGCGGGATCGCCGCCGACAGTGACGACGAGCCGGCCGCCCTCGCGGTTGTACTTGATGCCGTTCTCCACCAGGTTCGTGACAAGGCGTTCCAGCAGCACCCGCTCACCGGTCACGATCCGGGGCGACAGCCGGGACTCCACCGTCACGCCCGCCTCGGCGGCCCGGTCGGCGTACGCGGCCAGCACGCCGCTGACGATCTGTTCGAGGCGTTGCGGGGTGGAGGACCGTAGGCCCTGGTCGCTCTCGCTGAGCGCGAGCAGCCCTTCGATCAGCCGCTCGTTGCGTTCGTTCGTGGCGAGCAGTTGGGCGGTCAGCAGTTCCAGTTGCTCGCCGGTCAGCGACTGGGCCATGCCGACCTCGATCAGGGTGCGTTGCACCGCGAGCGGCGTACGGAGTTCGTGCGAGGCGTTCGCGGCGAACCGCCGCTGCCCCTCGTATCCGGCGGTGACCCGGTCCAGCATCGCGTCGATCGCGCGGGCGAGCCCGGCCAGCTCGTCCCGGCCGCGATGCCGGATGCGGTAACCGAGGTTCTGCGGGCCCAGGTTCGCCATCGGGGCGGCCAGGTCGCGCACCGGGCGCAGGCACCAGCGGGCCGCGCCCCACACCGCGAATCCGGCGGCCACCAGCACCAGCAGTTGGACCAGCAGCGGCAACAGCGGGACGAACGGGCGGCCCGGTTCGCACACCGCGCCGATGGTGGCCAGGCCGCAGAACCACTGGGCCTGCCCCCACACCAGTTCGAGCAGCGACTTGACCATGTTGGGCACGAAGAACCCGGCCAGCAGGGCGAGCAGCCCAACCAGCAGGATGCGGCGACGGGGGCTCATTCCGGCTCGCCGATCCGGTAGCCGGCCTTCGGCACGGTGTGGATGACCGACGGCTGGCCGAGCTTCTTGCGCAGGGTCATCACCGTCACCCGGACCGCGTTGGTGAACGGGTCGGCGAACTCGTCCCACGCCTGTTCCAGCAGCTCCTCGGCGCTGACCACCCGGCCGCCGGCCCGCATCAGCACGTGCAGGACGGCGAACTCCTTCGGGCTCAGCCCGAGCGGGCTGCCGTCCCGGGTCGCGGTGTGCCGGGCCACGTCGAGCACCACGCCGTGCCGTTCCAGCACCGGCGGCAGCGCCGGGGTGGACCGGCGGCCCAGCGCCTGCACCCGCGCCACCAGCTCGGCGAACGCGAACGGCTTGGTCAGGTAGTCGTCGGCGCCCAGCCCGAGGCCGGCGACCCGGTCGCGGATGCCGGCGGCGGCGGTGAGCAGCAGCACACGGGTGCCGGCGTCGGACCCGGCCAGGCTCCGGCACACCTCGTCGCCGGTGGCGCCGGGCATGTCCCGGTCCAGCACCGCCACGTCGTACCGGTTCACCCCGATCCGTTCCAGCGCGCCGTCCCCGTCGTAGCAGACGTCGACAGCCATGGAGAACCGTCGCAACCCCTCGGCGACCGTGTCCGCCAAGAGCCGCTCGTCGTCCGCCACCAGCACCCGCACCGTTGCGCTCCCCCGTGTCTTCCCTCGTCGTCCGGCACACCTTCGCAGGCCGGAGTTAAGGGTTCCGTAAGCGTCCGCAGCAGCCATCCTCCACGCGGGCCACGCTGCGACAACCGCCACAGGGCCGTCTGGGCCGTTCGTCCGGTCCGCAGCCGACGCGAGCACCGCTCAAGTGACCCGGATCACGCATTGGCGCTCCGGGGTGAGGTGGGTCACGATGGGTGGAAGGAGGCGCTGGTGGCTGACCCGTGGCTCGCCCTGGAGTTCGGCGCGGATCCGGTGGAGCGGATCGCGCAGATCGGTGCCGCCCACGAGGCGTTCCTCACCGCGGGGACCACAGGCGGTGTCCGAGAGGTGGTCGCCCGCTCCTGGGAGCGGTCCGCGCTGCTCGACCCGGAGACCACCGCGCCGGTCGACCTCGCCGACGACGCGCTGAAGAGCTACCGCGCCGCGCACCCGCTCGCCCGGGTGATGCCGCTCTTCCGCGACCTGCTCGGCGGCATCGCGCAGGACGGCGCGCACCTGATGGCGGTCTGCGACGCCGCCGGGCGGCTGCTCTGGGTGGAGGGCCACCCCGGGGTGCTGCGGCACGCCGAGCGGATGAACTTCGTACCGGGCGCCCGCTGGGACGAGGCGCACGCCGGCACGAACGCTCCCGGCACCGCCCTCGCCGTCGACCACGGCGTGCAGATCTTCGCCACCGAGCACTTCGTCCGGCCGGTGCAGCGCTGGACCTGCGCCGCCGCGCCGATCCACGACCCCGCCAGCGGCGCGCTGCTCGGCGCCGTCGACATCACCGGCGGGGACCACCTGGCCAACCCGCAGAGCCTCGCCCTGGTGCGGGCCACCGCCCGGGCCGCCGAGGCGTTCCTGGCCGGCGCCGCGCCCGCCGCGCCGGACGTGGCGTACGTGTCGGCGCTCGGCCGGGACGAGGCGGAGCTGCGCGTCGGCGGCCGGCGCATCCGGCTCGGCCGGCGGCACAGCGAACTGCTGGTACTACTCGTCGACCATCCCGAGGGCCGCACCGGGGAACAGCTCGGCCTCGACCTCTACGGCGACGACAGGCGGCACCCCGTCACACTGCGCGCCGAACTGTCCCGGCTGCGCCGCGTGCTCGGCGACGAACTGCTCGACTCCCGCCCGTACCGGCTGCGGCCGGCCGTGCGCGCCGATTTCCGTACCGTCACCGAACTGCTGGAACGTGGCGATCCGGCGGCGGCGCTGCGCGCGTACCCCGGGCCCCTGCTGCCCCTGTCGGACGCGCCGGGAGTGGCGCGGCTGCGCCGCCTGGTCGACGGCCAGTTGCGCGCCGCCGTGCTGGCCGGCGCCGACCCGGGGCTGCTCGCGGCCTGGACCGCGACGGCGGCCGGGGCCGACGACCTGGCCGCGTGGCAGGCCCTGGCCCGGGCGTTGCCGCCGGGCGCGCCCCGCCGGCCGCTCGCGCTCGCGCGGGCCCGTCAGCTCGCCGAGGAGTACGCGCTGCCGCGCGCAACGTTCCTGCAACGTCCCGGAAACTAGCCTGCCCGCCATCCACCCCAGACGGACGGCGGAGGTACCCATGACGCGCTACGACGCCCCCACCCACTGGCAGTCCCGTTACGACCACTACATCGGCGGCGAGTACGTGAAGCCGCACGGTGGGAAGTACTTCGAGAACCCGACCCCGGTGACCGGGCAGACCTTCTGCGAGGTGGCCCGGGGCACCGCCGAGGACGTGGAGAAGGCGCTCGACGCGGCGCACGGCGCGGCCGACGCGTGGGGCCGCACCTCGGTCGCCGAACGCTCGCTGATCCTCAACCGGATCGCCGACCGGATGCAGGACAACCTGGAGTCCCTGGCGATCGCCGAGACGTGGGAGAACGGCAAGCCGGTACGCGAGACGCTCGCCGCCGACATCCCGCTCGCGATCGACCACTTCCGCTACTTCGCCGGGGCGATCCGGGCGCAGGAGGGCTCGCTCGGCGAACTCGACGACGACACGGTCGCCTACCACTTCCACGAGCCGCTCGGTGTGGTCGGGCAGATAATCCCGTGGAACTTCCCGATCCTCATGGCGGTGTGGAAGCTCGCCCCGGCGCTCGCCGCCGGCAACGCGGTGGTGCTCAAGCCGGCCGAGCAGACGCCCGCGTCGATCCACTACCTGCTCTCGCTGATCGGCGACCTGCTGCCGCCCGGCGTGATCAACGTGGTGAACGGCTTCGGCGTCGAGGCGGGCAAGCCGCTGGCCTCCTCGCCGCGGGTGGCGAAGGTGGCGTTCACCGGCGAGACCACCACCGGGCGGCTGATCATGCAGTACGCCAGCGAGAACATCAAGCCGGTCACGCTGGAGCTGGGCGGCAAGAGCCCGAACATCTTCTTCGACGACGTCAGCGCCGCCTCCGACGACTTCCTGGACAAGGCCCTGGAAGGCTTCACCATGTTCGCGCTCAATCAGGGCGAGGTGTGCACCTGCCCGTCCCGGGCGCTCATCCAGCAGGGCCACTACTCGGACTTCCTCGCCGCCGCCGTCGAGCGGACGAAGGCGGTCAAGCAGGGGCACCCGCTGGACACCGACACGATGGTCGGCGCGCAGGCCTCCAACGACCAGCTCGAGAAGATCTTGTCCTACCTGGACATCGGCCGGCAGGAGGGCGCTCGCGTCCTCACCGGCGGTGAGCGGTCGGACCTCGGCGGCGAACTCTCCGGCGGCTACTACGTCCAGCCGACCATCTTCGAGGGCGACAACTCGATGCGGATCTTCCAGGAGGAGATCTTCGGCCCGGTCGTGTCGGTGACCTCCTTCGCCGACCTGGACGACGCCGTGAAGATCGCCAACGACACGCTGTACGGGCTCGGCGCGGGCGTGTGGACCCGGGACCTGAACACCGCGTACCGGGCCGGGCGGGCGATCCAGGCCGGCCGGGTGTGGACGAACTGCTACCACGCCTACCCGGCGCACGCGGCGTTCGGCGGCTACAAGCAGTCCGGCATCGGCCGGGAGAACCACAAGATGATGCTGGAGCACTACCAGCAGACCAAGAACCTCCTGGTCAGCTACTCGCCGAAGAAGCTGGGCTTCTTCTGATGGGTGACACCGTGACAGTGACCTCCGCGGCGGCCGACCTGATCCGGTCGCTGCGGGGGCAGCACGGCCCGCTGATGTTCCACCAGTCCGGCGGCTGCTGCGACGGCAGCGCCCCGATGTGCTACCCGGCCGGTGAGTTCCGCACCGGCGGCTCGGACGTGCTGCTCGCCTCGCTGGCTGTCGACGGCGTGCCCGAGCCGGTGGAGTTCTGGATGTCGAAGGCCCAGTGGGAGCTGTGGCGGCACACCCGGCTCACTGTCGACGTGGTGCCCGGCCGGGGCAGCGGCTTCTCCCTGGAGGCGCCGGAGGGCGTCCGCTTCCTCATCCGGTCCCACCTGAACCGCTGATCTGTCCGAGATCTTGCAGCTCGCGGGCATCGCGGCGGTGGGATGCTGACGCCGTCCACTTCGGAGAACGCGTCCCACCACCGCTCGAGTCGCTACCGGGTCGCGTCCGCCACCGCCCGACAGGAGACCGCCCATGCACCCGGTCCGACAGCCAGTGCTCGCCGCCGGCCTCACCGCCCTGGCCACCGCCGCCACGCTCGGGCTCGCACCCGGCGCCGCCGTCGCCGCCCCGGCGGCCTCCCCCAGCATCTCCGTCAACTGGTTCGGCACGGCCGACGCGCGGGCGCACACCGCCACCGTCGGTGGCCGGTTCGACTGCGGCGCGGAGCGCGGCCTCGCGTACATCGAGGTGCACCTCGACCAGCGGGTCCGGCGCGGCTCGGTCACCGGCTTCGGATTCGGCGTGATCGGCGCGTGCACCGACGAGCGCACCGCCGGCACCTGGACCGCAACCATCCCCGCCGACCAGGGCAGATTCCGTCCCGGCCGGGCAACGACGATCGCCCGCCTGGTGATCGAGCCCAACTCGATTACCGAAACCACCGAGCCCGTACGCCTGCGCCCCCGCTGCGCCCACCCCTGACCGCGTCGGCGGCCTCCGGTCAGGCGATCTGCCGGAGGTCGTCGCCGTAGTCGAAGATGATCCGCAGCCGGGCGCCGAGGGCGTTGGCGTACCGGCTCAGCGTGGCCACCTCGTTGACGTCGAGGTCGCCGTTCTCGATCTGGCTGACCCGGCCCGGCGTGACCCCCATGATCTCGGCTACCTGCCGCTGGGTGAGCCCCAGCCGCTTGCGCTCCTCGGCCAGGTGGAACGCGCTCACCCACGCGTCGGTCCGGGCGCGCTCCGCCTCGTACGCCTCGTCGTCACCGCCGAGTTCGGCGCGGACCTCGTCCCAGTGATAGAACTCCGTCACGACTCCCCCCTTCGCTCGCGCTCGCTGTCGAGCCAAGCCTTGTAGGCAACCTCCGCCGCCGGAATGTGCTGCCGGTACCAGCGGGTCCAGTTGCCCGCCTTGTTGCCGGCGACCAGAAGGACCGCCTGCGACCAGGGATCGAAGACGAACAGCACCCGGATAGCCACGTCCCGACCGGAGCGGGGCCGCAACTCCTTCAGATTACGGAGACTGCTTCCACGCAGCGTGTCCACGAGCGGGCGACCTAGCCCCGGCCCCACCTCGGCCAGCTTGTCCACCGCCACCCGGACGCTCTCATACGACGCCGGGTCGTGGTCCCGCAGGTCGCGCAGCCAGTGCCGGACCTCTCCGGTGACCCGGACCGACCAGCGCTTCCCGTCCGCACCCATGCTCCAACCATAGCCCGAGCTAAACATCGCCGACTACCAGTCAGCGACCATCCAGGAGCGGCTGGGTGGGGTTCCACGGGGTTCCGGTCTCGGCGTCGTGGCGGCGGCGGGCTATCGCTGAGAGCGCCTCCAGCACCACCCGGTTGCCCAGGTACGCGGTGATGTCGGCGTGGTCGTACGGCGGGGCGACCTCGACCACGTCCAGCCCGACCACAGGCAGCTCGTAACAGACCCGGCGCACCGCGTCGAGTAGTTGCCGGGAGGTGAACCCGCCCGGCTCGGGTGTGCCGGTGCCCGGTGCCATGCCCGGGTCGACCACGTCCACGTCGACCGAGAGGAACACGCCCTCGCACTCGTCGGTCGCGATGCCGAACGCCTCGGTCAGGCAGGCGTCCAGCCCGCGCGCCACGATCTCGGTCATCTCGTACGAGCGCATCCGCTGCTCCGCCATCCACGCCAGCGTGTCCGCGCCGGGCCAGTAGCCGCGCAGCCCGATCTGGAGGAAGCGGTCGCCGCGTACCGCGCCGGACTCGATGAGCCGGCGCATCGGCTGGCCGTGGCCGTGCAGCGAACCGAACTCGACGTCGCCGGTGTCGGCGTGCGCGTCGAAGTGCACGAGCGACACCCGGCCGAGCCCGTGGTGCCGGGCCACGCCTGTGGCGTCCGGCAGCGCGATGGAGTGGTCGCCGCCGAGCACCACCGGGATCGCCCCGGCCGAGGCGACCGCGTGCACGGCGGTCTCCAGCGCGGCGAGCGAGCGCTCGATGTCGCCGCCGAACATCTCCACGTCCCCGGCGTCGTAGACGCACAGGTCCTTCAGCCCGTCCACGCGCAGCGCCAGCGACGGACGGGAACCGTCGTGCGGCAGGTAGCAGGCCTGCCGGATGGCGGACGGCCCGAACCGGGTGCCCGGCCGGTGCGAGGTGCCGCCGTCGAACGGCGCGCCGATGATCACCACGTCCGCGTCGGCGTACGTGACCGGCTCCTCGACGGTGCACGGCGGCACACCGAGGAACGTGATGTCGGGACCGTACATCGGGCCGTACCGGGTCATCGTTCCTCCATCCCCCACGGCGAACCGTAGCCGGTGAGCAGGTCGAGGAAGGGGGTCGGCGGGAACGCCTCCGGCCCGAGCACGCCCGTGCCGGACCAGGCGCCGGTGGCGAGCAGTTCCAGCGCGACGACCGGGTTGACGGCGGTCTGCCAGACCACCGCCTGGTGGCCGTACTCGGCCATCGACCACTCGTTGTCGACCACGTGGTAGAGGTAGACGCGGCGCGGCCGCCCGTCGGGGCCGGTGCCGGTGACGTACGTACCGGCGCACGTCTTGCCGCTCATCCGGTCGCCGAGCGTGGCCGGGTCGGGCAGCGCGGCGGCCACCAGGTCGCGCGGCGACACCTCGACGCCGCGTACGCGCACCGGCTGGGTCGAGTCCAGTCCGAGCTTGTGCAGCGTGCGGAGCACCTCGATGAACTCGGCGCCGAGGCCGTACTTGAAGGTGACCCGCTTCGCCGGCACCCAGCGCGGGATGAGCAGCACCTCCTCGTGCTCGACGTTGACGCACTCGACCGGGCCGATCCCGGCCGGGAAGTCGAACACCTCCGGCTCGCTGAACGGTTCGGTGGTGAACCAGCCGCGCCCGGCCTCCCAGATCACCGGCGGGTTGAGGCACTCCTCGATGGTGGTCCAGATGGAGAACGAGGGCGCGAACTCGTAGCCGGCGACTGTGAGGTTCGCGCCGTCGCGTACCCCGATCTCGTCGATCTCGGCGAAGAGTTCGTCGGCGGCGTAGCGGGCGAAGACGTCCGACAGGCCCGGTTCGACGCCGATGCCGCACAGCGCGAGCCGCCCGGCGGCGGCCCACCGCTCCGCGACGGCGAACTGCTCGTCGCCGAGCTTGACCCCGGTCTCGGCGTAGGGGCGCTCGGGGTGCGGCCGGGACAGCGACATCGCCATGTCCAGGTAGTCGGCCCCGGCGGCGAACGCGCCGTCGAAGATCGGCATGACGAAGCGCGGGTCGACCGCGTTCAGCACGTGCGTGATCCGGTGTTCCCGGCACAGCGCGGCCACCGCGTCGGCGGAGGACGCGTCGACTGTGGCGGCCACGAACCGGTCGCCGAGCCCGGCGACGGCCCGCGCCGCACGCGCCGGATCGTGGTCGGCGACCACCATGAGCTCGAAGAAGGTACGGCGGGCGGCAATGGATACGGCGGCGGAGCCGACGCCACCGGCGCCGACGAGGAGGATACGCATCAGGAGTCGAACCCCAGTCCAAGACGGTCGAGAGTACGGAGCCAGAGGTTGCGCCGGCCGTCGCGCGCGTCGGCGCGGGCGAGCGACCAGCGGGTGAGGTTGATGCCCACGGACCGGGCCGGTTCCGGCGGGAACGGCAGCGGCTTGCGGCGCACCAGGTCGAGCCGGGTCAGCGGGGTGTCGGTGCCGGAGAGCAGGTCGAGCGTGACGCGGGCGCCGAACCGGGTCGCGCCGACGCCGAGCCCGGTGAACCCGGCCGCGTACGCCAGGCGTCCTTCGTACGCGGTGCCGAAGAACGCGCAGAACCGGGTGCACGTGTCGATGACGCCACCCCAGCGGTGGCTGAAGCGCACATCGGCGAGCTGCGGGAACGTCGTGAAGAAGTGCGAGGCGAGCGTGGTGAAGGTGGCCTCGCGCTGCTCCAGCGCGGGCGCCACCCGGTTGCCGTAGTGGTAGATCGCGTCGTAGCCGCCGAACAGGATCCGGTTGTCGGCGGTGAGCCGGTAGTAGTGGAACTGGTTGCCGGTGTCGGCGAGCCCTTGCCGGTTCCGCCAGCCGATCGCGTCGCGCTGCGCTTCGGTCAGCGGCTCGGTCATCAGCGCGTAGTCGTAGACCGGCACGATCCAGGAGCGCAGCCGACGCAGCAGCGGCGGGAACGCGTTCGTGGCCAGCACGACCTGCCGCGCCCGTACCGTGCCGGGCGCCGCTTCCGCGCCGCCCGCAGTGGTGGCCCGTATCCCGGCGCCGTCGCCGGCCAGGCCGGTGACGCGGGTGTGCTCGTGCATGCGTACGCCCAGGTCGAGCGCGGCGCGGCGCAGTCCCCAGGCGAGCTTCGCCGGGTCGAGCAGGGCCACCCGGTCGCGATCCCACATCCCGCCCAGGTACGTCGGCGACGCCACCTCGGCGCGTACCTCGTCGCGGTCGAGCAGCCGCACGTCGTGGCCGTACCGGCGGGCCAGCTCGGCGTCGGCGGCGAGCCCGTCGAGCTGGTACGGCTCGACCGCCACCGCCAGTTCCCCGGTGCGTTCGAAGTCGCAGTCGATGTCGTACTTCGCCACGGTGGCGCCGATGGCGTCCAGGTTCTCCCGGCCCAGCCGTTCCAGCTCGCCGATCTCGCCGGGGAACCGCTCGACGCCGTTGGCGAGCCCGTGGGTCAGCGACGCGGCGCAGAACCCGCCGTTGCGCCCGGACGCCGCCCAGCCGCACGTGCCCGCGTCGACGAGCAGGACGTCGCGGTCCGGGTCGGCCTCCTTCGCGAGCAGCGCGGTCCACAGTCCGGCGTACCCGCCGCCGACCACGAGCAGGTCGGCGGTGTGCGTCCCGGACAGCGGCGGCAGCGGGTCGGGCCGCTCCGGGCGGTCCAGCCAGTACGACACGGGCGCGGCGTCGGCCAGCGCCCGGCCGGTATGCGGGAGTGTCATGGCTTGCCCGCCGGTGTGGCGACCACCGCGAGAGCGGCCCGGCGTGCCCGCCGCCCGCGCAGCGAGGTGGCCCCGACGAGCAGCAACGCGATCACGAACATGGCCGTGCCGATCACGTTGACCTGCGGCGGGATGCCGCGCTGGGAGGCGCCCCAGACGTACATGGGGAACGTGACAGTGGTGCCGGCGTTGAAGTTCGTGATGATGAAGTCGTCGAAGCTGAGCGAGAACGCCAGCAGCGCGGCGGCCACGATGCCGGGCAGCACGAGTGGCAGCGTGATCCGGCGGAACGTCTGCCACTCGCTGGCGTACAGGTCCATCGCGGCTTCCTCCAGCCGCCGGTCCATGCCGGAGAGCCGGGCTTTCACGGTGACCACGACGAACGACACGCAGAACATGACGTGCGCGATGACGATGGTCCAGAAGCCCTGCGGCACCCCGGCGGCGACGAAGAGGGCGAGCAGCGAGGTGCCCATCACCAGTTCCGGGGTGGCCATCGGCAGGAAGATCAGCCCGTTGAGCCCGGAGCGGCCGCGGAAGCTGTGCCGGACCAGCGCGAACGCCATCAGCGTGCCGAGGAGCGTGGAGACGACTGTGGCGATGAGGCCGATCTGCATGCTGCGCACCACGGCGTCGCACATGTCCGAGGTGGCGCAGGGCTGCTTCCAGTTGTCGAGCGTGAACTCGTTGAAGTCGTAGGAGAGCCGGCTTGAGGGCCGGTTGAAGGACAGACCGGCGACCACCATGATCGGCAGCGTCAGGTAGCCGAGGACCAGCAGTGCCACGCCCATCACCCACCGGTCGGCGAGCCAGCGCCGCATCAGAGCACCTCCTCCGTGCCGGCCTTACGCAGGTAGACGAAGACGATCGCCAGGATCGCGGCCATCAGCAGGAACGACAGCGCCGCGCCCTGCGGATAATCCAGCCGGACCAGGAACGCCGAGTCGATGACGTTGCCGATCATGTACTCGTTCGGCGTACCGAGCAGCTCGGCGTTGATGTAGTCACCGGTGGCCGGGATGAAGAACAGCAGCGTGCCGGCGATCAGGCCGGGCATCGACAGCGGCAGCGTCACCTTGGCGAACGCGCGCAGCGGGCTCGCGTACAGGTCGCTCGCCGCTTCCAGCAGCCGGGGATCGAGCCGCTCCAGGCTCGCGTACAGCGGCAGCACCAGGAACGGCAGGAAGTTGTACGTCAGACCGAGCACCACGGCGATCGGCGTGGCCAGCAGCCGGCCGTCCGGTCCGAGCAGGTGCACGTCGCGCAGCAGCCCGACCAGCGCGCCGTTGTCCGACAGGATGGTCTTCCAGGCCAGCGTGCGCACCAGGAAGCTGGTGAACATCGGCGCGACCACGGCGACCAGCAGCAGGTTCTTCCACCGGCCGGCCTTCTGCGCGATCGCGTACGCCAGCGGGTAGCCCATCAGCAGCGCGAGCACCAGCGCGATGGCCGAGTAGAGGAACGACCGGGAGAACTGCGGCCAGTACGCCTGCAACGCGTCCGGGTAGTTGCTGAACGCCCAGGTCATGGCGTACCCGGTGGAGAGCGAGCCGGCCGGGTCGTAGAGGCTGGCCGAGGCGAGCTGCACCAGCGGGAGTGCGAAGAAGACGAACAGCCAGACCGCGCCGGGCAGCAGCAACAGGTACGGCAGGAGCCGGTTGCGCCCGCGCCGCACCGGCGGCGGCGCCGGTTTCCCGGCGGAGGTCGGTACGTGGGCCAGCGCGCTCATGCCGCCACTCCGCCAATTCGCTCGCTCATGCCGACGCACCCACCGGCGGCTCGTCGAGCAGCGGCGTGGTCTGGTCGTCCGCACCGGCGGCCCGGGGCAGCAGGAACGCGTGCCGCGGATCCCAGTGCGCGGTCACCGTCGTGCCGACCGCCAACTGACCGCCCAGCCCGCTGTTCGCGGCGAACGCGGTCAGCTCGCTGCCCCACGCGGTGCGCACCAGGTACTGGGTGCTCACCCCGACGTAGGAGGCGTCGGTGACCACACCGTCGACGTGCTGGTGCCCGGCCGGCACCCGGTCCGGGCTCTCGACCAGGTGCAGCTTCTCCGGACGTACGCCGAGGAAGGCCGGACCGTCGGTGAGCCGGGACCGGCCGGCGGGCACCGAGAAGCGCGAGCCGTGCGCCGTGACCAGCACGTCGTCGGCGGCGCGCCCGCCGGCTTCGGCGGCGAGCAGGTTGGACTGGCCGAGGAAGTTCGCCACGAACGCGGTGGCCGGGTACTCGTAGATGTCGGCGGGCGCGCCGAGCTGCTCGATCCGGCCGGCGTTCATCACCGCGACCGTGTCGGCCATCGTCATGGCCTCCTCCTGGTCGTGGGTGACGTGCACGAACGTGATGCCGACCTCGGTCTGGATCCGTTTCAGCTCGATCTGCATCTGCCGGCGCAGCTTGAGGTCGAGCGCGCCGAGCGGCTCGTCGAGCAGCAGCACCTGCGGGTGGTTGATGAGCGCCCGGGCCAGCGCGACGCGCTGCTGCTGGCCGCCGGAGAGCTGGGCCGGGCGGCGTCGGCCGTACCCTTCGAGCTGCACCAGCGCGAGCATCTGCTCCACCTGGTCGCTCACCTTGCGGATGCCGCGGCGGCGCAGCCCGAACGCCACGTTCTCGTGGATGTCCAGGTGCGGGAAGAGCGCGTAGCTCTGGAACACCGTGTTGACCGGCCGCTTGTACGGCCGCAGCCCGGCGATGTCCTGCTCGCCGAGCAGCACCTGCCCGCTGGTCGGCTGCTCCAGCCCGGCGATCATCCGCAGTGTGGTGGTCTTGCCGCAGCCGGACGCGCCGAGCAGGGCGAAGAACGAGCCCTGCGGGATGGTGAGGGTGAGGTCGTCAACGGCGGTGAAGACGCCGAACCGCTTGGTCAGGTCGACCAGGCGCAGGTCGCCGGCCGGGGTCTGCTGCCCCTTCACGCGCCGATCACCTGCTGGAACTTGGTCTCGTACTCCTTCTCCTGCGCCTCGTCGAGCGCCATGAAGACCTTGGCTTTGGAGAGCATCGAGTCGTCCGGGAAGATCAGCGGGTTGCTCGCCAGGTCCGGGTCGATCTTCTCCATCTCGGCCTGCGCGCCCTGCACCGGGCAGATGTAGTTGACGTACGCGGCCAGCTTCGCCGCCACCGCCGGGTCGTAGTAGTGGTTCATCAACGCCTCGGCGTTGGCCTTGTGGGTGGCCTTGTTCGGCACCAGCATGTTGTCCGACCAGAGCATCACGCCGGACTCCGGCACCACGAACTTGATCTTCTCGTCGTCGAAGCCGAGCTGGACCACGTCGCCGGACCAGCCGATGCACGCGGCGATGTCGCCCTTGGCCAGGTCGGGCGCGTAGTCGTTGCCGGTGAACCGCCGGATCTGTTTGCTGTCCACGGCCTTCTTCAGCTTGTTCAGCGCGTCGTCGAACTGGGCCGCGGTGAACTTGGCCGGGTCGTGGCCGAGCGACTGGAGCAGCAGGCCGATGGTGTCGCGCATCTCCGACAGCACAGTCACCTTGCCCTTGAGATCGGGGCGGGTGAGCAGCTCGTCGACGGTGCGGATCTCCTTGGTGACGTTGGCGTTGTACGCGAGCCCGGCCAGGCCGGACTGCCACGGGACGGCGAGCTGGGTCTCGGCGTCGAAGGAGCGCCCGCGCAGCGACTGCAGCAGGTTCGCCTCGACGTTCGGCATCTTCGACTTGTCCAGCTTCTGGACCCAGCCGAGGCGGATCACCCGGGCGGCCATCCAGTCGGTGAGCACCATGATGTCCCGGCCGGTGCTCTGACATCCGGCGAGCTGGTTGCGTACCTTGCCGAAGAACTCGTTGTTGTCGTTGACGTCCTCGGTGTACGTCACCTGGATACCGGTGGCGGCGACGAACGCGTCGAGCGTGGGGCGCTTGGACTCGTCCTTCTCGTCGGTGTCCATGTACTGCGGCCAGTTCGAGAAGGCGACCTTCTTCTCGGTGGCGGACAGATCCTCGCTCTTGCATCCGGCTTCGGTCTGCTGGGCGCCCTTGGTCCCGCAGCCGGCCAGGGTGCCCGCAGTGGCGAGCAGCGCGGCCGAGCCGAGGGTCCCGGTGAGCAGACCACGCCGGGTGAGGGGCCGGAGGGGACTACGCATGTGACGACTCCTTGGGGGGCATCGTCGGCGGCGGGACGGGGGCGGCGCGCCGGCGGGAGGGTCAGTGGCGATGGACGACTGATCCTGACATGAGAAAACGTCTCTCACAAGGGATTCCGTTGCCGGAATAGCCAGTCGCCACGAAATACGCCAGACTGCGCGGGGCACTACGCTCAACACCGAGAACCGGACACGAGGAGCGTCGATGGTCAACCGACACCAGGAGAACGGAAACGGCGGCCGTCGCATCACTGTGCGTGACGGCGCAAACCACGCTCTGCTCGATGACGTGGCCAAGCAGATCATCGAGCAGCTCCAGGAGGACGGGCGCCGCCCGTACGCGAGCATCGGCAAGGCGGTCGGCCTCTCCGAGGCGGCGGTACGCCAGCGGGTGCAGCGGCTGCTCGACGCGGGTGTCATGCAGATCGTCGCGGTCACCGATCCGCTCCAGCTCGGCTTCCCCCGCCAGGCCATGATCGGGCTGCGTACCGACGGCGACCTGGAATCCGTCGCCGACCGGCTGGCCGAGTTCGAGGAGATCGATTACGTGGTGATCACCGCCGGCTCGTTCGACCTGCTGGCGGAGGTGGTCTGCCGCAACGACGCGCACCTGCTGGAGATCCTGCAGAAGCTGCGCGGCGTGCCCGGGGTGCTCTCCACCGAGGCGTTCGTCTACCTGAAGCTGCGCAAGCAGACCTACAGCTGGGGCACCGCCTGATGCGGATTCCGTTGACAGCTCAGTGATATAGCGCTGAATCCGTCGCGCTTAAGCTTGTTCGCTTGCCTTATCGGCATCGCCTGTGGGATAACCGTGGGCAGAGCGGCCGGTGTCACCCCTGACCGGCCCGAGACCCGATGGGGCTGACATGGCCAACGCCACCGACCATCTCTGGATGCACTTCACCCGCATGGCGAGCTACCCCGCCGGCGAGGTTCCGACAATCGTCCGGGGCGAGGGCGCGTACGTCTGGGACGCGCAGGGCCGCCGCTACCTGGACGGGCTGGCCGGGCTGTTCGTGGTGAACGCCGGTCACGGCCGCGCCGAGCTGGCCGAGGCCGCCGCCAAGCAGGCCGGCGAGCTGGCCTACTTCCCGCTCTGGTCGTACGCCCACCCGAAGGCCGTCGAGCTGGCCGAGAAGATCGCCACGCTCACCCCTGGCGACCTGAACCGGGTCTTCTTCACCACCGGCGGCTCCGAGGCCGTCGAGGCGGCGTGGAAGCTGGCCCGGGCCTACTTCAAGCGCACCGGCAAGCCCACCAAGCACAAGGTGGTCAGCCGCTACATCGCCTACCACGGCACCTCGATGGGCGCGCTGTCGATCACCGGCCTGCCCGGCATCAAGACCGACTTCGAGCCGCTGGTTCCGGGTGGCATCAAGGTGCCGAACACCAACTTCTACCGGGCCCCCGAGCACGGCGACGACGCCGAGGCGTTCGGCCGCTGGGCCGCCGAGGAGATCGGCCGGGCGATCGAGCGGGAGGGGCCGGAGACGGTCGCCGCCGTCTTCCTGGAGCCGGTGCAGAACTCCGGCGGCTGCTTCCCGCCGCCGCCCGGCTACTTCGAGCGGGTACGCGAGATCTGCGACGCGTACGACGTGCTGCTCGTCAGCGACGAGGTGATCTGCTCCTGGGGCCGGCTCGGCGAGTACTTCGGCGCCGTCCGCTACGGCTACCAGCCGGACATCATCACCACCGCCAAGGGCATCACCTCCGGCTACGCCCCGCTCGGCGCGATGATCGCCAGCGAGCGGCTGATGGAGCCGTTCCTCACCGAGACCGGCATGTTCGCGCACGGCGTGACGTTCGGCGGCCACCCGGTCTCCTGCGCGGTCGCGCTGGCCAACCTGGAGGTGTTCGCCCGGGAGGACCTGATCGGGCACGTCCGGGCGAACGAGGGCGCGTTCCGGTCCACCCTGGAGAAGCTGCACGACCTGCCGATCGTCGGCGACGTCCGGGGCGACGGCTACTTCTACGGCATCGAGCTCGTCAAGGACAAGACGACCCGGGAGACGTTCGACGAGGCCGAGTCCGAGCGGCTGCTGCGCGGCTTCCTGTCCACAGCGCTGTTCGACGCCGGGCTCTACTGCCGGGCCGACGACCGTGGCGACCCGGTGGTGCAGCTCGCCCCGCCGCTGATCGCCGACCAGCAGCACTTCGACGAGATCGAGCAGATCCTGCGCGCGGTGCTGACCGAGGCGTGGTCGCGGCTCTGACGCCGATGACGGGATACCAGCAGCTGTCGTACTGGCTGTCCAGCCTGGACGAGCCGCTGACGCCGCGACCCGGGTTGCCCGGCGACACGGACGCCGACGTGGCGATCGTGGGCGCCGGGTACACCGGGCTGTGGACGGCGTACTACCTGGCCGAGGCCGACCCCACGTTGCGCGTCGTCGTGCTGGAGCGGGAGATCGCCGGGTACGGCGCGTCGGGGCGCAACGGCGGCTGGTGCTCGGCGCTGTTCCCCACCTCGCTGCCGGCGCTGGCCCGACGCCACGGCCGGGACCGCGCGCTCGCCCTGCAACGGGCCATGCACGACACGGTCGGCGAGGTGGGGCGGGTCGCCGCCGCCGAGGGCATCGACTGCGACTGGCAGGCCGGCGGCACGGTGACGCTCGCCCGCAGTGAGGCCCAGCTTGAGCGGGCCCGCGCCGAGGTCGACCAGGCCCACGCGCACGGGCTCACCGACGACGACCTGACGCTGCTGGACGCCGCCGAGGCCGCCGCGCGGTGCGACGCCGAGGGGGTACGCGGCGGCACGTACACCCCGCACTGCGCCGCCGTGCACCCGGCGAAGCTGGTCCGGGGCCTGGCGCGGGCGGTGGAGCGCCGGGGCGTACGCATCCACGAGCGCACCCCGGTGACCGCGCTGCGGCCGGGCGCGGCGGTGACACCGGCGGGCGTGGTCCGGACGCCGGTGGTGGTCCGCGCGACCGAGGGCTACACGCCCGGGCTGCCCGGCCAGCGGCGCACAGTGGCGCCCGTCTACTCGCTGATGGTGGCCACCCCGCCGCTGCCCGACGAGACGTGGGCGCGGATCGGGCTGGCGGAGCGGGAGACGTTCTCCGACTACCGGCACGTCATCGTGTACGGCCAGCGCACCGCCGACGGCCGGCTCGCGTTCGGCGGGCGGGGCGCGCCCTACCACTACGCCTCCCGGGTGCGGCCGGGCTTCGACCGGGAGCCGCGGGTGTTCGCGGCGCTGCGCCGGACGCTCGGGGAACTGTTCCCGGTGCTCGGGCCGGACGTGCCGGTGACGCACGCCTGGGGCGGGCCGCTCGGGGTGGCCCGGGACTGGGCCGCGTCGGTGGGGCTGGACCGCCGTACCGGGCTGGCCTGGGCCGGCGGCTACGTCGGTGACGGCGTCGGCACCAGCAACCTCGCCGGGCGTACGCTCGCCGACCTGATCCGGGGCGTGGACAGCGACCTGACGGCGCTGCCCTGGGTGGGCCACCGCTCCCCGCGCTGGGAGCCGGAACCGCTGCGCTGGCTCGCCATGAACGCCGGCCTGAAGATCATGTCCTCAGCCGACCACACCGAGCACAGAACCCATCGCCCGTCCCGCCGAGCCGAGGCCTTCAACCGCTTCCTGGGCCACTGACCCCGGTGCGCCCGGGTTTCATGATCGACACCAGTCCGGGGTGGCGGTGGGGTCCGGGTGGGTTGGATGCGGCCACCTCGCCGTACTGGTGTTGATCTTCGCGGGGCCAAGTGCGATCGGCGTTCATGATCGACACCAGCACGGGGTGGTGGTGGGGTCCGGGTGGCCTGGATGGCGCCACTTCCCCGTACTGGTGTTGACCTCGGTCTGGCCGGGCCACGGCGGTCGCACCGGCCGAGGGTGGCGCGGACGTCGCCGGGCCGGTCAGCCCGATCCAGGGCCTCCCGCCCGCCACCCCGGACGAGCTGGCCGAGACCGGCCGGCGGGCGCCCGTTGGTCCGTGCACTTGGCCGACCAGCGGGACCTTCATGATCGACCGATGGAGGGTCCGGGGCGGGGTCTCGTTCAGTGGTGGGGTGGGATGACCCGGAGGTGGCCCCGACGGCCCTGCTGGTGGGGGGTCTGGGGCTTGCTGGTGGGTTCGTCCTCCGGGGGACGCGGCGGGGCGGGGCGGGCGGCCTCGCGTACCGCCTCGGCCAGCGCCACCAGGTCGTCGGTGGTGGGCGGCGGCGGCTCGAACTCGCCCTCGTGCCGCACCACGTCCCAGCCCCGCGGGGCGGTCAGGCTACGGGCGTGCGGCTCACACAGGTCGTACGTGTGCGGTTCGGCGAACGCGGCGAGCGGGCCCACCACCGCCGTCGACTCGTTGTAGACATAGGTCAGTGTGGCGACCGCTTGCCGGGGGCAGCCGTTACGGGAGCAGCGCCGTGGTGACCTCACGGCGGCAGGGTATCCCCATTACCGGGTCCGGCGCACCGCTTCGCGTTACGACACGCCCGTCATGGTGATCACAATTCCGTCGATCGGCACACCGGCGCGCCGGTCGGCCGCGCGACGGCGGGTGGACCGCCGACCCGGGCTACCCTGTCCGTCATGACGAGCCCCCAGAACCGCCGCCCCGGCTCCGGCCGGCGCACCCACCGTGACCGGCACGGTCGCGGGCTGCGCGGGCGGCTGGTGCCGGCCACGGTGCCGCTGGCGCGGACGAAGGCCGAGGTCTTCGACGATCTGGTGCTCGACACGGTGGAGACGCTCGAACGCCGGTTCGCCAAGGAGCTGGCCGGGGTGGAGTTCGCGGTCGAGGACGTCCCGCCGGATCTGAACGTCTACGACTCGGACGTGCTGGAGGACGGCGAGGTGCCGCTCGCCCGGCTGCTGCCGGGGCGGCCCGGCCGCCAGGAGGTGCCGCCGCGGATCGTGCTCTACCGGCGGCCGCTGGAGTTCCGCGCGATGGACCGCGAGGACCTCGCCGACCTGGTGCACGACGTGATCATCGAGCAGGTGGCGAATCTGCTCGGGGTCGACCCGGACGAGCTGGCCTGACCGGGCCGGCCGGGCAGGCGCCGCCACCCGGCCGGACGCGCCGGCCGGACGACGACCCGGGTCCGGGCGGCCCCCACCGCCCGTGGACCCGTACGTGGATCAGGCGGCGACCCGCCGCTTGAGCTTGCGCCGCTCCCGCTCGGAGAGGCCACCCCAGATTCCGAACCGCTCGTCGTGGCCGAGCGCGTACTCCAGGCATTCCGTCTTCACTTCGCACCGCGAGCAGATGCGCTTCGCCTCGCGGGTCGAGCCGCCCTTCTCGGGAAAGAACGCCTCCGGGTCGGTCTGCGAGCAGAGCGCTCGCTCCTGCCACTCCGGCGCGTTCCCGAGCAGGTCGGCCACCTCGAGCTGGCCGTCCATCGATTGCCTCCTTGTCGCGCACCGGCGTCATTCGCCGCTGCAACCCCCCACGCGAAAGGCGTGCCTGTCCGTACGGTCACCATTTGTTGCGTTCCGTGCGAACAACCCCATTCAAATTACACGCGTGTAATGCGTGCGCCGTCAAGCCAAACTTGATAATGGAGTCGCCCTCCCGACACGTCCGTGACGACCGCCCCGGTCGCCCGTAGCCTCGCAACCTGCCCTATCGATTCAGACCCCGGACGAGTAACGCCCTCCCCGGCGAGTTGCCGGAAGTTTTCTGCCGTGGCGCATCGCCGACAGGCCGGCCGGACGCCCCCGCCGGCCGCTCGTACCAAGATCAGAATTGGTGGGGCAAAGGGTAACCCGCTTCCCGCGGTACCGCCCGTCGAGCCGTCCAACGCCGACCGCGCCCCGTCCATCATGTGGACGGAGCGCGGGTTCCGGCGCGACTGACGGATCAGTCCAGACGGGCTGGTGAGCTGGTGGGCCAAACGAATTCGGCGATCGACCCACCGGTGACCGAGATCGCGCCGGCGGACGTACTCTCGTCCCACCAGACGGTATACACACCCGCCTCCAGATCCGGGTAGACCGCACTGTGGAACACCCCGTCCCGGACGTGCCGCTCGCGTACGGCGGAGTGGGTACGCGGGCCGTCGAGGTCGACGCGGCTGATCTCGATCTCCCGGCCGTGCAGGTCCCGCCCGGTGTGGATGATCAGCGCGCCCCGGTCGCCGCCGAGGTCGAGCACGACGCTGCCGACCTCCGACGGGCCGAGATCGTGATGGTGTGACATTCGCCGGCTCCCGTCAGGACTTCTTCGCCTGCGGGTTGCCGAACCCGTCGTACGGCGTGCCGAGGAACGGGAAGTCGGCCAGGAACGGCGCTGTCACGTCGGCCGCGCTCAGGCCCGGTGTCACCGCCGCCGCGGCGGCGTCCGGCCGGAACGTCTTGTCGACCAGCGGCACGGTCAGCCCGGCGATGGCGCGCAGCGCGATCGTCACCACGTCGTCGGCGGGACGGCGGCCGTTGGGGAAGCCGGCCAGGTCGCCGCCGAGCACGCCGAACCGGTCCGGGGTACGGCTGGGCCGGATCGCCGTGTTCAGCCGCAGCACGTCCGCCTGCACGTCACCGGTGGTGTTGGCGAAGCCGTCGATCAGTCCGGCCGGTACGCCGGTGAGCAGGATCGCCACCAGGTCGGCGCGCGGCTTCTTGGACTTGTTGAGCGCGTCCAGATTGGGGAAAACCCCCGGGTAGAGCGCCGGCAGCAGCCCGGCCAGCTCGGGCCGCTCCACGAACCCGGCGAACCGCTTGTCCTCCGACGGCGGCAGCGTGTTCCAGACGTCCTTCCTGGACATCGGCACGATGACCTCGTTGAACAACGGGTTACCGAGTCGCGACACCTGCGTGAAGGGTCCGGCGGCGGTGTCGGCGGCGACCCGGTCCCCCAGCACCCGCACCTGTTGGCGGGACGCGCTGGTCCAGACCCCGATCGTCGAGGCACGGTCGGCGTAGCCGTAGCGGGACGCCTTGCGGCGTACCTGGCGCAGCGGCACCTGCACGGCGAGGCTGTGCACGTTGAGCCGGTCCAGCGCGTTCACCGGCTCGCCCTCGGTCCGGAACAGCTTCTTGCCGGCCACGTGCAACTGCTGGAACGGCCGCAGCGTGCCCAGGTCGAACACCGCGCCCAGGTCGACGAAGAACCCGTCGGCGCGTTGCCCGGCGAACACCTTCTCGCCGGTGGACAGCTTGAACGTCGCCTGCCGGACCAGGTTCTGGTAGTTCGGCGTGGACAGCGGCCCGACGTTGCACGGCGGGCAGGGCAGTTTGTGCGCCAGCACACGGGCGCGACCGTCAGCGATCCGGGTCAGCCGGTAGAACTGGCGCCGGTTCCAGTTCTTGCTCTCCAGCGACTCGATCGGCCCGGTGTTGTAGAGAAAACTGTTCTGGTTCGTGATCTCGGTAGTGAATTCGAAACGATAGGTGACGTCCGGATAACCGTCCCCGTCGTTGTCGATGTGAATCTCGTACCGGACGTCGTCACCGAACTCGAAGAAGTTCGGGCCGCCGGACGGAAGCTGCACCGGCACGTAGTTGGCGATCAACGTGACCGTGTCCGGCTGGCTCGGCGTGACGAACGCGTACAGGTCGGAACTGTCGGCGACCGGATCCTTGGCGATCTCCGGGGCCTCGCGGTGAGAGGACATGGCGGACGCACCTTCGTCGGGGGGAACGGAAGTCGGAACCGGCGCCGGGAGCCCGCGCCGGTGAAGAGTGGGATCAGCGCCGGCCGGCGGCGCGCACCAGGCGGTCGGCCAGGCCGCGGTCGCGCACCTCGACCCGGTTGGTGCCGACGAAGACGTCCATGACGCCGGCCGCGGCGTCGCGGAGGTGGACCACGATCGGCTCGTCGCGCCGGCTCGCCGTGGGAGCGTTCTGCGCGGCGGACAGGCCCGGCACGGTGAGGGCGGCGGCGCCCAGTGTCGCGCTCGCCGCGGCGGTGAGCGTCTGCCTGCGGGTCAACCGCGGCCAGGTCCGCCGTTTCGGCGCCTCGGTGGTCTCGTCAGTGCTCATCGGCAACCTTTCCGGACCGGCGCCGCAGCGCCGCAGCGGCCGGGCGCCCGGACACCGCCGGGCCCCGGTTCGGGGTCACCGGCGGCGGTCCTCGCCGAAACCGCCGCCGGCATCCACAGGTACGGGCCGCGGCGGGCAAAGGTTCGACCTCAGGCGCGGGCGTGACCGTACGCGGTCGTCCGCTTGCGGAACGGCCGCCCCGCGGCGGTCGCGATGGCGCGCAACTGCTCCTCGGTACGGGCCGACCCGTTGCCCGAGCCGGCCATCCGGGAGATCGTCTCCTCCATCAGCGTGCCGCCCAGGTCGTTGCAGCCGCCGCGCAGCATCTCCACGGTGCCTTCGTCGCCGAGCTTCACCCACGAGCACTGGATGTTGTCGATCCGGCCGTGCAGCAGCAGCCGGGCCATCGCGTGCACCGCCCGGTTCTCCCGCCAGGTCGGGCCCGGGCGGGCGATGCCGGCCAGGTAGATCGGCGCGTTCGTGTGCACGAACGGCAGCGCCACGAACTCGGTGAACCCGCCGGTCCGGTCCTGCACACCGGCCAGCACCCGGAAGTGGGCCAGCCACTGGCCCGGGTGGTCCACGTGGCCGTACATCATCGTGGAGCTGGACCGGATGCCCAGCTCGTGGGCCGTGCTCACCACCTCGACCCAGGCGGCGGCCGGCAGCTTGCCCTTGGTGAGCACCCAGCGCACGTCGTCGTCGAGGATCTCGGCGGCGGTGCCCGGGATGGTGTCCAGCCCGGCCTCGCGGAGCTGGAGCAACCACTCCCGCACCGGCACGCCGGCCTTCGCGGCGGCGGTGACGATCTCCATCGGGGAGAACGCGTGCACGTGCATGTCCGGCACCCGCGCCTTGATCGCGCGGACGATGTCGGCGTACCCGGTCACCGGCATCTTCGGGTCGATGCCGCCCTGGAGGCACACCTCGGTCGCGCCCGCGGTCCACGCCTCCTCGGCCCGGTCGGCGACCTGCTCCAGCGAGAGCCGGAACGCGTCGGCGTCGCTCTCCCGCTGGGCGAACGCACAGAACCGGCAGCCCACGTAGCAGACGTTCGTGAAATTGATGTTGCGGTTGACCACGTAGGTCACGTCGTCGCCGACCGCGTCCCGGCGCGCGTCGTCGGCCAGCCGGCACAGCTCGTCCAGCGCCGGGCCGTCCGCGCCGAACAGCGCCAGCGCCTTCGCCTCGTGCGCCGGCGTCAGCAGCGCCGCCGGGTCGTCGGCCGCCAGCCGCAGGCCCGCGCGCAGGTCGGCGTCCGCGCCGGCACCCAGGGGTACGCCGGCGCGCGCCTCCGGCGCCACCTTGCCGGCCACCTCGGCCCAGTCGCCGTACACGCTGTCGAAGTCGCCCCGCCGGTCGTCGGTACGGCCGGTGACGTCGATCGTGACGTGCAGGTCGGTGCGGCCGCCGTACACCTCCTCCGGCTCCTGCCAGGGCCGTCCCTCCGGGCGGGCCGCCTCGACCGCGAGCCCGGTGGCCGGGTCGGCGAGCGCGCTCACGTGCGGCAGCAGGCGCGGGTCCAGCCACGGCTCGCCCGCCCGGACGTACTCCGGGTAGACGGTCAGCCGCTCGCGCAGCGTGAACCCGGCACTCGCGGTACGCGCCGCCAGCTCGTCCAGGTGCGGCCAGGGCCGCTCCGGGTTGACGTGGTCGGGCGTGACCGGGGAGACGCCGCCCCAGTCGTCGATGCCGGCGCGCAGCAGCAGGTCGTACTCGCCCGCGATGAGGTTCGGCGGGGCCTGGATGCGGGCCTTCGGGCCGAGCAGCACCCGGGCCACCGCCACTGTGGCGGCCAGGTCGTGCAGCTCCGCGTCCGGCATGCCGCGCATCGCGGTGTCCGGCTTGGCGCGGAAGTTCTGCACGATCACCTCCTGGAGGTGGCCGTACTCCCGCATCGCCCGGCGGATCGCGAAGATCGCGTCGACCCGCTCGGCCCGGTCCTCGCCGATGCCGATCAGGATGCCGGTGGTGAAAGGCACCCCGACCCGGCCGGCGTCGTCGAGCACCCGCAGGCGTACCGCGGGTTCCTTGTCCGGCGAGCCGTAGTGCGGGCCGCCCGGCTCCGACCAGAGCCGGGTGGCTGTGGTCTCCAGCATCATGCCCATGCTCGGCGCCACCGGCTTGAGCCGCTGCAACTCCGACCAGGTGAGCACGCCCGGATTCAGGTGCGGCAGCAGGCCGGTCTCCTCCAGCACCGCCACCGCGCAGGCGCGCAGGTAGTCGAGCGTCGAGTCGTACCCCCGCTCGTCCAGCCACCGGCGGGCCGCCGGCCACCGCTCCTCCGGCCGGTCGCCGAGCGTGAACAGCGCCTCCTTGCAGCCCTGCGCGGCGCCCTCACGGGCGATCGCCAGCACCTCGTCGCGTTCCAGGTAGGCGGCGGGCAGCCGGTGCGGCACGGTGGCGAACGTGCAGTAGTGGCAGCGGTCCCGGCAGAGCCGGGTCAGCGGGATGAAGACCTTCTTCGAGTACGTGACAACGCCCGGCCGCCCGGCGTCGCGCAGCCCGGCGTCGCGGATGTCGCCGGCGGTCCGGAGCAGGTCGTCGAGCATCGGCCCGCGAGCGGCGAGCAAGGCGCTCGCCTCGCCGGCGTCGAGCGCCCGGCCGGTGGCGGCCCGCCCCAGTGCCCGCCGGATGCTCGCCTCGGTCGGTTGGGGGTCGCTGCGATCAACCATCCGCCCAGCCTAGGCGCTGCCGGACGGCCGGATGCCCGCCCCCGGTCGCGATCCGGGCAGCGGGACGAACCGGGTGGTCCCCCGCACAGCGACGGGCTCCGGTGGCGGCGGGCGACGATGCTCCGTCGCCCGCCGCCCGGACCTCAGCGGGGCTGGTTCGGGTCCTCGCGGTCGAACCGCTGGGTGCGCTCGTCGTCGGCGGCGGCCGACGGCGCGCCCGGCTCGGCGGACTGGCGCGGGATCGCCTGCGTCGGGTCGGCCGACGGCGGCTGGCCGAACGGCGGCGCGGACTGCGGCGAGCCGTACTGCGGCGCCTGCTGCGGACCGGCGTACGGGACGCCGGCCTGCGGGTCGGCGGACGGCGGGCCGGACTGCGGCGCGTGCGGCGGGGCGGTGTTGAACGGCGGCGCCGACTGCGGCTGGCCGTACGGACCGGGCTGCTGCGGCCAGCCGGGCGGCGGCGAGCCGGCCTGCGGGAAGCCCGGGCCGGGCTGCTGCGGGTAGCCGCCCGGACCGGGGTAGCCGCCGGGCTGACCCGGCTGCTGCGGCCAGCCGGGCTGGGCCTGGCCGTACACGCCCGGCTGCGGCTTGGGCTTCGGCACGTAGTAGAGCGTGCGCCAGATCTTGAACACCACGAACGCGGCGACCCCGAAGATCGCCAGCCACGCCACGCGGGTGAGCAGACCGAGGAAGGCGTCCAGCACCTCACCGTCGGCGAGCCGGCCGACCAGCCAGATCAGGAACGTCAGCGCGCCGAACACCACGGACACGGCGTACTCGACGAGCGCCACCTGCGTGATCAGCTTGGCCTTCGGTACGACCGGGAGGATCGCGGTGGCGATCAGGACGGCGAGCAGCGGCAGGACCGTCGACTCCAGGCCGACGAAGGTGAAATACGTGCTCCCGGCCCGGCCACTGGCCGTGCTGTAGTCGTCGATCGGCAGCAGGCGCACCAGGCCGACGAAGAGAAGCACGGCGTTGGCGCCGAGAAGGACGAGCGCTGCGAGCTCGCGCAACGGCTTGATCAACTGGCTGGCCTGCGCGGCGTCGCCGGACGCGGGCTCGGCGGGGCTGGTCACGGACTCCCCCAGGGGACGAAAGCGGACAGTTGCCGAAGTGAGCGTAGTCTCTCCGGCCACCGGACGATCGATGGCGGCGCGTGCGGAAGGATGGACGCCATGCGCATCGTGGTACTGACCGGCGGCATCGGGGGCGCCCGTTTCCTGCTCGGCGCGCGGGCGTACGCCCGCGAGGTGGGCGCCGAGGTGACCGCCGTGGTGAACGTCGGCGACGATCTGCTGCTGCACGGGCTGAAGGTCTGCCCCGACCTGGACAGCGTGCTCTACACGCTCGGCGGCGGCGCCGACCCGGAGCGCGGCTGGGGGCGGTCGGGCGAGACCTGGACGGTGAAGAACGAGCTGGCCGCGTACGGCGCGGAGCCGAGCTGGTTCGGCCTCGGCGACAAGGACGTCGCCACCCACCTGGTGCGCACCCAGATGATCAACGCCGGCTACCCGCTGTCCCAGGTGACCGAGGCGCTGGCGGCCCGCTGGCAACCGGGCGTACGGCTGCTGCCCGCCACCGACGACCGCCTGGAGACCCACGCCGTCGTCACCGACGAGCAGGGCCGGCGGGCGATCCACTTCCAGGAGTGGTGGGTTCGTCATCGCGCCGCCGTACCCACCGACCGGTTCGTCTTCGTCGGCGCCGACGCGGCGAAGCCCGCGCCGGGCGTGGTCGAGGCGATCGCCGCCGCGGACGTGGTGCTGATCGCGCCGAGCAACCCGGTGGTGAGCATCGCCCCGGTGCTGGCGGTGCCCGGTCTGCGCGACGCGGTGACCGGCGGACCGGCGCCGGTGATCGGGGTGTCGCCGATCATCGGCGGCGCGCCGGTACGCGGGATGGCCGACCGCTGTCTCGAGGTGCTCGGCGTGGAATGCAGCGCGGCCGGCGTGGGCGGCCTCTACGGCGCCCGATCGGCGGGCGGCCTGCTCGACGGCTGGCTGGTCGCGCCGGAGGACGAGGGCACCGTGGTGCCGGACGTGACCGTCCGCGCGGCGCCGCTGCGGATGACCGACGAGGCGGCGACCGCCGCGATGGTGCGCGCCGCGCTGGAGTTGATGTGAGGCTGGAGATCCTGCCGGTGCAGGGCATCGGCGACGTGACCGAGGGCGACGACTTGGCGGCGCTGATCACCGGTGCGGCGCCCTGGCTGCGCGACCACGACGTGCTCGTGGTCACCAGCAAGATCGTGTCGAAGGCGGAGGGGCGGCTGGTCGACGTGCCGGCCGACGGCCCGGAACGGCTCGCCGAGCGGGACCGCATCCTGGCCGGGGAGACCGCCCGGGTGGTGGCGACGCGCGGCGCGACCCGGATCGTGCAGACCCACCACGGGTTCGTGATGGCCTCCGCCGGCATCGACGCCTCGAACGTGGACAAGACCCGGCTGGTGCTGCTGCCCGTCGACCCGGACGCGTCCGCCCGGGCGCTGCGCGACGCGCTACGGGACAGGTACGGCCTCGACGTGGCGGTCATCGTCAGCGACACGATGGGCCGGCCGTGGCGCAACGGGCTCACCGACGTGGCGCTCGGGGTGGCCGGCATGCCGGCGATCCGCGACCACCGGGGCGAGGTCGACCCGTACGGCAACGAGCTGTTCGTCACCCAGATGGCGGTGGTCGACGAGCTGGCAGCGGCCGGTGAGCTGATCAAGGGCAAGTGCGACCAGGTGCCGGTCGCCGTGGTGCGGGGTTACCTCGCCGCGACCCGGGACGACGACGAGGGCGCCCGCACGCTGGTGCGCGACGCCTCGATGGACCTGTTCTCGCTCGGCACGGCCGAGGCGCGCGCCGCCGGTCTGCGGGCGGCGGCGACGCTCGCGGACCGGGTCGGCCCCGAGCCCGCCGACGCGGACGCGGTGCGGCGGGCGATCGAGGCGATGGCCGGCGTGGTCGCCCCGGGCACCGTCTTCACCCACGTCACCGACGACGAGGTACGCGACGGACTGGCCGCGACAGTGCCCGGCTGGCCCGCCTCGGCCACCGGCCTGCTGCTCGGCGCGGCGCCCACCCCGGTGGACCGGGCGGACCTGGTCCGGTTCGGCGCGGACCTGCAACGCCTGCGCGCCGCGCTGGCCGCGGAGGGGATCGACTCGACGTTGCTCCCGCCCCCGTCCGGCAGCGCCGCGAGCGCCACGCTGGCGCTCTGACTCCGGCGGGCGCGCTCAGGCGTCGAGGACGGCCCGGCCCAGCGGGGTGAGCGTGTGCAGGACGGTGTTGCGGTCACGCTGGCTGACCAGCAGGCCCGCGTTGCGCAGCACTGTGGTGTGCTGGCTGGCCGCGGCGGCGGAGATGCGCAGCCGGCGGGCCATCTCGCCGGTGGTGCAGCCCTCGTCGGCGGCCTGGAGCACCCGGGATCGGGTACGGCCGAGCAGGGCGGCGAGCGCCTCGCCCTGCGGTGACGCGGCGGCGCCGGACGCGGGCGTCAGGCCGGCGAGCCGGTCCACCGGGTAGACCAGCACCGGCGGCAGCGTCGGGTCGACCAGCGCCACCGGCGTACGCGAGCAGAAGAACGACGGCACGAGCAGCAGCCCCCGGCCGTCCAGGTGCAGTTCCCGGGTGTCCGGATAGTCGAGGACCTCCAGCACGCCCGAGACCCAGCGCATGTTCGGCCGCAGGCTGGCCAGCAGCCCTTCGGCGCCGCCGTCGAGCATGGCGCGCGCACGCCGGGCCCGGTCCGCCTCGACCGCCGCCTGCACCCGGGCCCAGTAGGGCGTGACCGCCAGCGACTGGTAGCGGGCCATGGCGTCGGTGAGGTGGTGCAGCGTCTCCGGTTCGCCGCGGGCGAGCGCGCTGGCCGACGACGGGAGCGCTGTCTCCCCGGCCAGCCGCGTCAGGTCGCGGCGCAGCATGTCCACAGGGGTGCCCCGGACCGCGTCCAGTCCGGCCTCGATGCCCTCCCGGCTGGCGGACGGGGTGAGGAAGTCGGGGAAGTAGCCGCGCGGCGGGTTGAGCGCGAGCAGGAGACGGTACTGCTCGGCGTCGGTATCGGTCCGCAGTCCGTGCGCCACGGTGCGCCGCCACGTGGTCATCATCGGGTCCCGGCTGCGCCCCTGGAGCAGGTGCAGGCTGAGGACCAGCTCCCAGAGCGGGTCCGCGGCCGGTGCGACCCGGGTCCGCAGGACGTCCTCGCCCGAGAAAATGATCTTCAACATGGATTGCTCCCGTGCGGACGGCGGGGGTGCCCGCCACACTTCGCACTGTACCCGCCGGTACTAATCTCCATCTTTAAGCGTCAGGTGAAAAACCTCGACGGTGGGCGGGCGGGTTCGGCAAACTCTCTGTTGCCTGCCGACGCCGGGGCGCAACGATGACCCGGACGCCGGCTGACGGGCGTGGCCGGGTGGCACCACGAGGGTCTGCGACATCAGTCGCAGGGGTGCCGCCCGGCCCTCGCTCATCCGATCCAGAGCGCCACCCGATGGTCCTCGTCGGTGACGTAATAGCAGCGTCCCGCCAGCTCGGCCAGCCCCTCCACGTGGTGGAACGGCGCCAGCTCCGCGACCACCTCCCCGGTCACCAGGGCGTCCCCGCCCGCGTCGTGCCGGAACCGCACGTGCCGGGAGGTCACCTCGCCGCCGTGCGGGTGGTCGTCCAGCAGCACCGAACCCTTGCCCAGCGCGTCGATCGACCCGGTCACCGCCGCGTAGCCGCCGTCGCCGGTCGGGGTGATCGCGCGGAAACCGGTGAGCGCACCGGGCGGCGTCACCCCGGTCAGCGCGTACGCCCCGAGCGCACGCAGGTCACCCGGCCGCTCCGGGTCGTCGAACATCTCCGGTACGCCGGCCAGCTCGACGTAGACCGGCTCCCCCTCGGCGGTCACCGGGAAACGCAGCCCGAGCAGCGCCGTACCGTCCGGGGTGAACGCCGCCGCCTCCACGTTGATCGGCAGGTCGTCGGCGGCGAGCCGGGTCACCCAGCTCTTGGCGCGGGCGGTGCCCCGGGCCAGCGTCTCCACGATGAACCGCTCCCGGACCCGGTCACCTGCCGGCAGCAGCGTCAGCGGGGCGGCGGCGAGCGCGTCGTTCACCGCCCGGTGCAGCCGGAAGCGGTTGCGCACCACGTGCACCGGCAGCGACCCGGCGACCGCGTCGTCCTCCCGGAACCGGGCCACGAACGCGCGCCGGGGCCGCAGCGGGCCGCGCTTGGACCCGAAGTGCGAGCCGAAGACGTACGCCCAGCCGTCGTGATGGGCCAGCGCCTCGCCGTCCTCGGTGCGGCTGTTCTCCGGGCCCGCGTCGGCGGCCACGTGGTGCGCCTCCCAGTGGCCGTCGTCGCGTTCCAGCAGCAGCGCCAGGCACTGCTCGACCGGCCCCTCGTCCAGCACGGTCCAGAAGCCGCGGCGCGCGCCGTGCGCCCGCAGCAGCGCGGCCGACCGCACCGGCAGGAGGTCGCTGGCCTCGTTGCCGGCCACCAGGAACTCGACGAGTCGCAGGGTCACCGCGCCAGGGTACGGAGGCGGCGCTCGTAGAGTGTCCGGATGCCCGACCTCACCTCGTACACCGAACTGCACGCCGACGCCGTCGCGACGCTGAGCCACTGGACGGCGACCAGCCACGCCGCCGGCGCCGCCCGGGACCGGACGCTGGCGCTGCTGGCCGACGGGCCGGTCGCGATGAGCCGGACGCACCGCGCCGGGCACGTCACGGCGAGCGCGCTGGTGCTCGACCCGGACGGCCGGGTGCTGCTCTGCCTGCACGGCAAGATCCGCAGGTGGATGCAGCTCGGCGGGCACTGCGAGCCCGGCGACCGGACGCTCGTGGCCGCAGCGCTGCGCGAGGCCACCGAGGAGTCCGGCATCACCGGCCTGACCGTCGAGCCGGAGCCGATCGACGTGGACATCCACGAGGTCACCTGCCAGGGCGGGTCGTTCCACTACGACGTCCGGTACGTCGCCCTGGCCCCCGCGGGCGCGGTCGAGCGGGTCAGCGCGGAGTCCGAGGCTCTCGGCTGGTTCTCGCCGGACCGGCTGCCCGAGCCGCTCGCCCACGCCACCGCCCAGCTCGTGCCGCCGGCGCTCGCGGTGCTGGCCCGCCACGCCGGCGGCTGAGCGGCGGTACCGCGCCGCGCCGCCGGACGCGTGCCCCCTCCGGCGGCCCGGCGGATCAGACCAGGCCCTCCTCGCCGCGTTCCTTCAGCTCGTCCACGATCTTCTTCACGTCCTGCGCACGGTCGCGCGGGCACACCAGCAGCGCGTCCGGGGTGTCCACGACGATCAGGTCGTGCACCCCGACGGTCGCCACCAGCCGGCCCGAGTGCGGCACCACCACGGTGCCCGTGGTGTCGTGCAGCAGCACGCCCGGCTTGGCGTCCCCGCCCAGCACCACGTTGCCGGCGCCGTCGGCGGGCAGCACCTCGCCGAGCGTGTGGAAGTCGCCCACGTCGTTCCAGCCGAAGTCGCCGGGCACCGTACCCACCCGGCCCGCAGTCGCCGCGCCCTCCATCACCGCGTAGTCGACCGAGATCTTCGGCAGCGTCGGCCAGATCCGGCCGAGCACGTCGTCCTGCTCCGGGGTGCCCCAGGCCGCCGCGATGGCGGTGATCCCGGCGTGCAGCTCCGGCTGCTGGCGGGCCAGCTCGGACAGGAAGACGTCCACCCGCCAGACGAACATGCTGGCGTTCCAGAGGTGCCGCCCGGAACGGACGTACACCTCGGCCACCTCGGCGGCCGGCTTCTCCTTGAACTCGCGTACCGGGCGCAGCGTGCCGTCACCCACCGGCTCACCGGTCTCCAGGTAGCCGTAGCCGGTCTCCGGACGCGTCGGGGTGATGCCCACAGTCATCAGCAGCCCCTGCTCCGCGCCCCGGATGGCCTGCCGTACCACCTCGGCCAGCCGGGCCGGGTCGCCGATCAGGTGGTCGGCGGCGAACGAGCCCATCACCGCGTCCGGGGTCCGGGTGGCGATCACCGCCGCGGCGAGCGCGATCGCGGCGCAGGAGTCGCGCGGCGACGGCTCGACCAGGATGTTCTCTTCCGGCAGGCCAGCCAGTTGCCGAGCCACCGCCGCGGCGTGCGCGGCACCGGTGACCACGAGCGTGCGCTCCGGAGTGGTCAGCGGCGACAACCGGTCGACAGTGGCCTGCAACAGCGAGGCGGCGGTGCCGGTCAGCGGGTGGAGGAATTTGGGATGGCCGGCACGGGACAACGGCCACAACCTCGTGCCGCTGCCACCCGCCGGGATGACGGCGTAGAACATCAGCACATCATGCCCGAAGCGGGCGAGCCGTCACGGTCGGTCGCCCGGGACCGGCAGCCGGCGCTCAGGACCGGGCCCGTCGCCACGCCGCGATGTGGACCTCGGCGCTGGACTCCCAGGTGAACTCCTTGGCCCTGTCGAAACCGGCCTTGGCCAGGGACAGCCGCCGCTGCTCGTCGTCCAGCAGGGCGGCCAGGTCGGTGGCGATCTGGTCCGGGTCCTCGCTGGTGTAGGCCACCGCGTCGCCGCCCACCTCGGGCAGGGACAGGCGCGGCGTGGTGAGCACCGGGGCGGCGCACGCCATCGCCTCCAGGATCGGCAGGCCGAAACCCTCGCCGTACGAGGGGTAGGCCGCCACCAGCGCGCCGCCGAGGAAGCCGGGCAGGTCGGCGTAGCGCAGGTAACCCGGGCGCAGCAGCCGCAGATGCGACGGGACCTCGGCCACCGCGCGGTCGATGTCGTCGTCGTGGCCCTGGCCACCGGCCACCACCAGCGCGGGCGGGTTCGGCCGGTCGGCCACCGCCCGGGCCCAGCCGCGGATCAGGTTGGGTACGTTCTTGCGCGGCTCCTTGGCCCCGAGGAACGCGATGTAGCTGCTGTCGCCGAGGCCCAGGCGGGCCCGGACACGTGCCTTCTCCTCGTCACCGGGCGCGTGGAACGCGTCCTGGTCGACGCCGTGGTAGGCGACGTCGATCCGGGTCGGGTCGGCGTCCAACAGCCGGATCAGCTCGTCGCGGGTCGCCTTGCTCGGCACGATCACCCGGCCGGCCCGGCGCAGCGACGTCTTGATCGCGCTGCGGAAGAACGTCCGGCGCGACTTGTCGTAGTGCTCCGGCTCGGTGAAGAAGGTCGCGTCGTGCACGGTGACAGTCACCGGGCAGCCGGCGCGCAGCGGGCAGGTGTAGAACGGCGAGTGCAGCACCTCGGCGCCGACCTGCTGGGCCAGCAGCGGCAGGCCGGTCTGCTCCCAGGCCAGCCGCGCCGGCCGGTGCGCGACCGCCGCCGGGGCGGGGATCACCTCCGCGCCGGGCAGCATCCGGGTGTAGCGCTCCAGGTCGGTGCGGAGGCTGACCACGGCCAGGTCGACGCTGGTGCCGCAGACCCGGCCCAGCGCGCCGAGCAGTCCGTCGACGTATCTACCGACGCCGCCACGGTCGGCGGGGACACTCGTGGCGTCGATGAGAACGCGGGGCGGGCGACCGGCGGTCACGGGGCGACTCCTCAGGTGGCGCAGTTGTGGGGAAGAACACTCTCGGCAAGCCTACGCCGGGCCCGGCGGAAGGCGCTGACCGCGACCCGACGGTACGCCGACTTGTCGTTGTCATCGAGTACGCACGCGGGGCGCGTATCGTTCGCGCCGATGGCCGACAACATTGCCCGGGTGTTCGCCGACGCGATCGCGACCGACCCCACCCGACCGCTGCTGACCTGGTACGACGACGCCACCGGCGAGCGCACCGAACTCTCCGGGGCGACGCTCGCGAACTGGGTGGCGAAGACAGCGAACCTGCTCACCGACGAGGTGGGCGCCGCGCCCGGCGACACGGCCGGGGTGCTGCTGCCGCCGCACTGGCAGACCGCCGCAGTGCTGCTCGGCTGCTGGTCGGCGAAGCTGACGGTGGCGGGCACGCCGGTTCCGGTGGAGGCGCTGTTCGTCGCAGTCGACCGGGTCGACGAGGCGGCCGGGTGGCCGGCCGGCGAGCGGTACGCGCTGGCGCTCGACCCGTTCGCGCTGCCAATGCGGCAGGTGCCGGCGGGCTGCACCGACTTCGTCTCCGCCGTACGCGGACACGGCGACCACTTCACGCCGCACCCGGCCGCCGGTGACGGGGACGCGGCACTGCTGGCCCGCGCGACGGCCCGCGCCACCGAGCTGGGCCTGGCCCAGGGCGACCGCCTCCTGGTCGACGTGAGCACCCACCCCGACCCGGTCGAGTGGCTGCTCACCCCGCTGATCGCGGGCGCGAGCGTGGTCGCATGCGCCCACCCCGACCCGACCCGCCTGCCTTCCCGTGCCGAAACCGAGAAGACCACCCACACCCTGCCCTGAGCCCGGCGCCCTCCCCTTCCCCGTTGATCTTGCGGTTTCGGCCCTCGGCGCGGGGCATTCACCCCTTTCGCCGGGGCGGAAAGTGCAAGATCAGCGCGGTGCGGCGGGGCTGTCGGTGGTGGCCCGGCGCTGGGCCAGGGCGGCGAACGCCGTCAGGGACTCGGGATTCGCCAGTGCGCCCTTGGCCGCCGCGCTGTCCACCGGGGTACCGGTCAGGATCTTCTTCACCGGCACCTCCAGCTTCTTCGCGCTCAGCGTGCGGGGCACGGCCCGGACCTGATGGATCTCGTCCGGCACGTGCCGCGGCGACAGCGCGGTACGCAGCTCCCGGCAGATCTTCTTCCGCATGTCGTCGTCGAGTTCCATGCCCTCGGCGAGCACCACGAACAGCAGCAGCTCACCGGCGCCGCCCTCGTCGTCCTCCAGGTGCACGACCACCGAGTCGACCACCTCGTCCAGCCCTTCGACCACCGAGTAGAACTCGGCGGTGCCCAGGCGTACGCCGCCCCGGTTGAGCGTGGCGTCGGACCGGCCGGTGATCACGCACCCGCCGCGCTCGTTCACCGTGATCCAGTCACCGTGCCGCCACACGCCGGGATAGACCTCGAAGTACGCCTCCCGGTAGCGGGCGCCGTCCGGGTCGTTCCAGAACCCGACCGGCATGCTCGGCATCGGCTCGGTGATCACCAGTTCGCCGAGCTGCCCGATCACCGCGCTGCCGTCGGCGGAGCGGGCCTCCACCTTCGCGCCGAGCGCCCGGCAGGCGATCTCCCCCGCGTACACCGGCAGCAGCGGCACGCCGCCGACGAACCCGGTGCACACGTCAGTGCCGCCGGACAGCGACTGGAGCTGGAGGCGGTCGCTCACGTTCTCGTACACCCAGGTGAAGCCCTCGGCCGGCAGCGGCGCGCCGGTCGAGCCGAGGCCGCGCACCGCGGACAGGTCGGCGACCTCGCGCGGCACCAGCCCGGCCTTGCGGCAGGCCAGCAGGAACGGCGCGGACGTGCCGAAGTACGTGGTGCCGGTGTCGGCGGCCAGCCGCCACAGCGCGCCCAGGTCGGGGTGGCCCGGGTTGCCGTCGAACAGCACGATCGCGGCGCCCACCGCCGGACCGGAGACCAGGAAGTTCCACATCATCCAGCCGGTCGTGGTGAACCACAGGAACCGGTCGGACGGGCCCAGGTCGTGGTGCAGCGCCAGCATCTTGAGGTGTTCCAGCAGGATGCCACCGTGGCCGTGCACGATCGGCTTGGGCAGGCCGGTGGTGCCGGAGGAGTAGAGCACGTAGAGCGGGTGGTCGAACGCCACCGGCGTGAACGTCAACGGCTCGTCCGTCGGCGCCGCCAGCTCCGCCCACGGCAGCGCGCCGTCGGGGGCCGGGCCGTCCGGATCGAGGTACGCGACGGCGACCGTGTGCCGCAGCGACGGCAGCGCGGCCCGGATCGCGGCCACCTCGGCGCGCCTGTCGACAGGCTTGTCGCCGTACCGGTAGCCGTCCACGGCGACCAGGACCGTCGGTTCGATCTGCTGCCAGCGGTCGGTGACGCTGCGGGTGCCGAACTCGGGCGCGCAGGAGGAGAAGATCGCGCCGAGGCTGGCGGTGGCGAGCAGCAGGACGTACGTCTCGGGGATGTTCGGCGCGTACGCGGCCACCCGGTCGCCCGGTCCCACGCCGAGGCGGCGCAGCCCGGCCGCCACCCGGCGGACCCGCTCGCGCAGCTCGGCGGCGGTGAGCGTCTCCGGCGCGCGGGTCTGACCGTGCGCGATCACCGCCGGGTCGTCGTCGCCCAGCCCCGGCATGCGCAGCACGTTCTCGGCGTAGTTGAGCGTCGCGCCGGGGAACCAGCGGGTGCCCGGCATGGCCCGGTCGGTGAGGGTGGCGGTCGGCGGGGTGTGCGCGACCACGTCGAACCAGTCCCAGATCGAGCGCCAGAACGCGTCCAGGTCGGTCACCGACCACTGCCACAGCGCGTCGTAGTCGGCGAACTCCAGCCCGCGGTGCTCGGCCAGCCAGCGCAGGTAGTCACCGATCCGGGACCGCTCCCGCACGTCCGCCGGCGGCGTCCACAGCACGTCAGCCACTGATCCACCCTCCCCTGGGCCCGCCACGACGGTGTGCCGGAGCCGTGGCGCCATCTTGCCCTACCTCGTGCCGCCATTGTCCGCGCCGGGTGGGCCGTACGGGGCGTGCGCCGCCCACACCCCACACCCCGGACCGGTGTGGGCGGGCACCGGTCAGCCGGCGCGGTGGGCCTGGATCGCGCGGCGCCGGGCCAGCCGGTGCGCGCGCCGGATCTCGGCCTCCCGGAAACGGCGCTCGTCCTCCGGCGTCTCGGGCAGCACCGGGCGGACCGGGCGGGGCGCCCCGCCCACGTCGACGCCCACGAACACCAGGTACGCGGTGGCGACCGGCAGCGGCTCGTCCTCGGCCGAGTCCCAGCGCTCGGCGACCACCTTCACCCCGACCTCCATCGAGGTCTGGCCGGTCCAGTTGATCTGCGCGTGGGCGTGCACGAGATCGCCCACCCGGACCGGCTCGGAGAAGACGATCTCGTCGATGGAGGCGGTCACCGCGGTGCCGCCGCTGTGCCTCGCCGCCGCCGCACCGGCAACGTCGTCCACGAATTTCATCAGTACCCCACCGTGCACGGTCCCGTACAGATTGACATCGACCGCGGTCATGATGCGACTGAGCGTGACGCGGGAGTACGAGGTCGGCTTACCCGGCGGGACCGCGGGATGATCTGTCATGCCGAAAACGGTACGGTGCGCGGATGCGACATCTCTGGAGCTTCCTCGCCGGGTTGGCGGTGGCGCCCGTCACCTGGGTGCTCGTCACGCTCGGTCAGGACGGATCTGAGCGGACCGTCGACCGCTGGGTGGAGATCGGGACGTACAGCACGCCGAACCTGATCGAGCCGGCCGTCTATCTGGGCGTCGCCGGCATCCTGCTCGGCCTGCTCGGCACGTTGCGCTTCTCGCCGTTCGGCCCGCTGGCGGCGGGCCTGCTGCTCGCGGTTCCGTACCTCGGGCTGTTCGTCGCGCCGTTCAGTGTGCGGGACCGGGTGCCGGACGACCTGAGGCTGCTCGGTGACCCGCTGCCGCTGCGCGACCCGCTCGACAACGGCACGCTGTTCCTCATCGGCGCGCTGCTGCTGATGGCCGTGTTCAGCACGAGCCGCTGGCGGCGTCCCGCCACACCCGCGACGGCCGAGGCGGAGCTGACCCCGGCCGTCGCACCGGTGGAGCACAAGCCGACGCTCACCGACTGGCCGCCGGCGCCGGCAAAGGACCCGGACACGCCGCCGCTGACGCTGGCGTACCCCGAGTCCCCCACCGAACCGCTGCCCCGCCGCACCGGCGGCGAGTCGCCGTGGTCCGCGCCCCCGCGCGGAGCGGGCCGGCCGGAGGGCACCGAGAGCCGTTGAACGAGTGCGGGCGGGCCGGTACGTGACCGGTCCGCCCGCCCGAACGTCGCTCGTCAGCCCTTGAGCAGCTGACGCGCCATGACGATGCGCTGCACCTGGTTGGTGCCCTCGTAGATCTGGGTGATCTTGGCGTCCCGCATCATCCGCTCGACCGGGTAGTCGCGGGTGTAGCCGTAGCCGCCGAGCAGCTGGACCGCGTCGGTGGTGATCTGCATGGCGGCGTCGGACGCGAAGCACTTGGCGGCCGCGCCGAAGTAGGTCAGGTCCGCGTCGCCGCGCTCGGACTTGCCGGCGGCGGCGTACGTGAGCTGCCGCGCCGCCTCCAGCTTCATGCCCATGTCGGCGAGCATGAACTGGATGCCCTGGAAGTCGGCCACCGGCTTGCCGAACTGCTTGCGCTCCTGGACGTAGCCCTTGGCGTAGTCCAGCGCGCCCTGGGCGATGCCGACCGCCTGCGCGGCGATGGTGACCCGGGTGTGGTCCAGCGTCTTCATCGCGGTGGCGAAGCCGGTGCCCTCGGCGCCGATCATGCGGTCGGCCGGGATCCGGACGTTGTCGAAGTAGACCTCGCGGGTGGGCGAGCCCTTGATGCCGAGCTTCTTCTCCGGGGCACCGAAGCTGACGCCCGGGTCGGACTTCTCCACCACGAACGCGGAGATGCCCTTCGACCGGGCTGTGGGATCGGTCACGGCGAACACGGTGTAGTACTCGGACACGCCCGCGTTGGTGATCCACCGCTTCACGCCGTTGAGCACCCAGTGGTCTCCGTCACGCACCGCCTTCGTCGTCATCGAGGCGGCGTCGCTGCCCGCCTCGGGCTCGGAGAGGCAGTAGGAGAACATGCCCTCCCCGGCCGCGACCGGGGTGAGGTACTTGCGCTTCAGCTCCTCGGAGCCGGCCAGCAGCAGCGGCATGGTGCCCAGCTTGTTCACCGCCGGAATCAGCGAGGACGACGCGCAGGCCCGGGCCACCTCCTCGATCACGATGGCCGTGGCCAGCGCATCCGCACCGGCGCCGCCGTACTCGACCGGGATGTGCGGGGCGTGGAAGTCGGCGGCGCGCAGGGCCTCGTACGACGCCTTGGGGAACTCACCTGTCTCATCCGCCTCGGCGGCGTGCGGAGCCACCTTGGCCGCACAGACCTCACGGACCGCCTCCCGGATCGCCTCGTGCTCCTCCGGCAACCGGTAGACGTCGAACGACTGCTCTGCGGCCATGTCGGCCCTCCCCTTTCACCGCTATCATGCGCAGTCTGTGCCGCCCGGGGGCCGACGACTGCCGCAAACTGAAGGATAGCCACCGGCCCCGGCCGAACCTTACCGGCGGGTAGGCTCGCGCCCGAGCCTCGCCCGCCCGACCCCATTACCCTCACAGCAGACATCCAGTTCCCTCGGTGCCCGGCCTCGGCGCCCCAGCAGAATGCGACGCGTGGAAGCGCCGCCAGTGCGAGCGGAGAAGACAGGCGTGACGATTCCGTACCCGAACACCCAGCCGATGCCCGCCATCGCCGCGGTGACCCCGCCGTCCGGCGCCGCCCGCCCGCGGGTGACGTTCCTCGGCACCGGCTACCTCGGTGCGACCTACGCCATCTGCTATGCGGAGCTGGGCTACGAGGTGCTCGGCTTCGACGTGGACGCCGACAAGATCGCCAAACTGAACGCCGGCGAGGTGCCGATCCACGAGCCGGGCCTCGACGAGCTGCTGCGGCGCAACCTCGCCGCCGGCCGGCTGCGGTTCAGCACCGACATCCAGGAGACCGCCGACTTCGGCGACGTCCACTTCATCTGCGTCGGCACCCCGCAACGGGCCGACGGGATGGGCGCCGACCTGTCGTACGTCGAGGCGTCGGTGACCAGCCTCGCCCAGCACCTGACCCGCAAGGCGCTGATCGTCGGCAAGTCCACCGTGCCGGTGGGCACCGCCGAATGGGTGGAGCAGCTCGTCGGCAAGCACACCCCGGCCGACCTCGGCGTCGAGGTGGCGTGGAGCCCCGAGTTCCTCCAGGAGGGCTTCGCCGTCGACGACGTGCTGCGTCCGAACCGGATCGTGGTCGGGGTCAAGAGCGAGTGGGCAAACGGCATGCTGTTCGCCGCCCACAAGGGCGTCTTCGACCTGGCCGCCACCGAGGACCGCGAGGTGCCGCTGGTGGTCACCGACTTCGCGACCGCCGAGCTGGTCAAGGTCGCCGCGAACGCGTTCCTCGCCACCAAGATCTCCTTCATCAACGCGATGGCCGAGGTCTGCGAGGCGGCCGGCGGCGACGTCACCCAGCTCGCCCGCTCGATCGGCTACGACCCGCGCATCGGCAACCGGTTCCTCCAGGCCGGGCTCGGCTTCGGCGGCGCCTGCCTGCCCAAGGACATCCGCGCCTTCCAGGCCCGCGCGCAGGAACTGGGCGCCGGTGAGGCGCTGCGCTTCCTGCACGAGGTCGACCTGATCAACCAGCGCCGCCGCAGCCGCGTCGTGCAGCTCGCCGCCGAGCTGCTCGGCCGCCGCTCCGGGCCGGCCGGCCCGGACCTGTCCGGCACGCGGGTCGCGGTGCTCGGCGCCACGTTCAAACCCAACACCGACGACGTACGCGACGCGCCGGCGCTCGCGGTCGCCTCGCTGCTCGGCAAGGCCGGCGCCGACGTGCACGTGTTCGATCCGCAGGGGGTCGAGAACGCGCGCCGGGCGGTGCCCGAGCTGACGTACGAGGAGACGATGAACGACGCCGTCCGCGGCGCCGACCTGGTCTGCGTGCTCACCGAGTGGGCCGAGTTCCGCAACGCCGACCCGGTGGCCCTGGGCGAGCTGGCGAACGGCCGCAAGGTGGTCGACGGGCGCAACTGCCTCGACTCCACACTGTGGACTCAGGCCGGCTGGGAGTACCGCGGCATGGGCCGCCCCTGATCCGCTGAGCGCGCGGACCGGCCGCCGGGGATCGTCTCCCGGCGGCCGGTCCGTTTTTGTTGTCCGGAACGCGGCGGCAACTGTCGAAATCCCGGCCCACTCAAGGCATGCTGCCTCTGGGAGGTCCACAGTGCGGGGGCACGGGCGGACGGGAGACTGTCGTGGAGAGCTTCAGGTGCGCCTCGTGCGGGCAGGACATCAAGCCCGCCGTCGTCTGCCCGCACTGCGGCGCGCACCAGCCGCAGTGGGCCGAGCACCTGGCCGACATCGAGCGCTCGATCGCCGAGATGAAGGCCCGCGACGCCGAGATCGCCCGGGAACAGCGGCAGATCGCCGCCAAGATGCAGGCCGCACTCTTCCAGCGGGACATCCTGGCGCACGCCGGTGAGGAACGGATCCGGCAGGCCACCCGGCCGCGCCGGGTCCTGCGCCGCCGGCCCGGCCGCCGCCCGCCCACCGCGGCCACCGGCGCGCCGCCCCGGGTGCCCCGCCAGGGCACCCCGCCGCCCGGCCCGCCGGAGGACCTGCCCCCGTCGCCGCCGCGCGGCCGCCCGCGCTGGCTCGACGCGGACGACCCGGAGCACCCGCCCGAGGCGTCCTCGCGCGAGGTGCAGAACATCCCGCTCGGGCTGGGCGCGCTCCTGCTCGGCGTCGCCGCGGTGGTCTTCGCCGCGGTCGCCACCAGCTCGATGGACGCGCTGGCCCGCCTCGGCGTGCTGCTGGTGGCGACGGCGCTGATGTTGCTCGCCCCGCCGGTGCTGGCCCGGCGCGGGCTCACCTCCACCGCCGAGACCATCGCCGCGGTCGGGTTGCTGCTGGTGCCGCTGGCCGGGTACGCGCTGTGGGCCGTCGACCGGATCGGCGGCGACGGATCAGGTGCCGCGTTCGCCGGGACGATCTTCCTGGTCACCACGCTCGTCGCTCTCGGGTACGCGTACGGGACGGGTCTGCGCGCGCCACGCTTCGCCACGGTGCTGGCCGCCCAGCCGGTGCTGCCGCTGCTCGCGTACGAGCGGATCACCGGGCCGGTCGGCTGGGCGCTGGTGCTCACCGTGGTGGCGGTGCTCGACCTGGCGCTGGCCCGCTCAGCGGTGGTACGCGAGCGGCCGGTCCGGCAGGACCTGCCGGTCACCGAGCCGGCACCGCCGGTCCCGCCCCGGCAGCGCGCCGACGACGTCCGGCCCGAGTCGGCGCCGGAGGAGTCCGCCGAGGTGCTGGGCGGTGAGACGCCGCCGGGTCCGGCCGCCACCGCCACCGCCCGGCCGGTGCCCTGGCTGCCCGAGCTGACCTGGCTGCTGCACGGCGTGGCGGTCGCGTTCGCGCTGGCGTACGCGGTCACCGGCCTCCTGCGCGCCGCCACGGTGCCGCCGGCCGCCGCCGCGGGCGCGACGTTGCTCCTCGCCGCCCTGGTCGCGCTGGCCGGGACGCTCGTCCTGCGTCGGCCGCCGCTGCCGGACGTGGGCGCCGGCATCCTCACGCTGGCGGTCATCGGCGCGCTCGGCCGGGTCGCCTCGGTGGCCCTGCCCGGCCGGTCCCTGCTGCTCATCTCCGCCGTCATCGCGCTGACCGGGCTCGCCGTCCGGGCCGTACCGGAGACGGCCCGGCGTGGGCCGCAGATCGCCTCCGCGGTGGCGCTCACGGTCAGCGGCCTGGTGGTCGCCGGTGGCGCGCTGCGCGCCGGGCTGGCCCCGGTCCGGGCCGCCCTGCCGGCCTGGTCGGCGGATCTGAGCGGATGGCACGCCGAGCTGGCCCGGGCGGTCGGCCCGACCGGCTGGCAGCTCGCGGCCAGCGCGTTGCTGCTCACGATCGCCGCCGTGATCGCGCTGCCGGCCGAGATCCGGCGCGAGTTCGCTGTGGTCGGCGCGGCTCTCACCGCCCTCGCCGTACCCGCGTCGCTCGGTCTGGGCTGGGCGGCGGCCTGCTGGCCGATGCTGCTCACAGCAGTAGCGGTCGGCGTGCTCGGGCTGACCGCGCGTACCGAACGGTCCGCTGTGGCGCACGCGGTGACGGCGGCCGGGCTGGGCCTGATCGGCGCGGGCGCTTCGCTCGCCCGCCCGGCGCTCACCGCCGCCGCGCTGACGGTGCTGTTCCTGGCCGGGGCGCTGGTGTCCCTCGCCCCGCGGGTCCGGCTCGCCGCCGCCGCGACGGAGACGGTCTGCTCCTGGGCCGCCGGTGGCGCGGCGTTCGCCCTGCCCGGTGCCGTCGCCGCGTTCGTGGCGGCCACGGTGCCGACGCCGCCGGTCGCCACACCGGCGAACCTGCGCGAGATCACCGTGCCGATCCTCGCGGCGAGCTTCCTCGCCGTCTGCGTCACGCTCGGCTATGCCGCCCTGGTGCAGGTGGCGCAGCGGCACCTGAGCATGCCGCACGCGCTCGGTACGGTGCTCGGTGCGGTGGCGGTCGCCGCCGCCGCGTTCGGTGCGCCTGGTGCGACCTCGGCCGACGCCTGGGTGGGCAGCCTGCTCCTGGTCGCCGCCGCGCTGCTGGCGCTCGCCCCGCGCATCGACGCCGGGCGCCGCGCGGACATGTCCCTCGACGGGTCCGACCTGGCGCTCGCCGCCACCACAGTGGCGCTCGTCGCCACGCTGGCCCGGATCGCCGCGGTGCTCGCCCCCGGCGGTCAGCTCGTGGTGGCCTCCGCGCTGGTACTGCTGGTGGCGGTGGCCGCCCGGGCACTACCCGAGGAGTGGCGGCGCGGCCCGATCCTCGGCATCGCCGCCGGTGGCACGCTGATCGGCCTGATCGCCGCCTGGAGCGCGTTGCGCGGCGGGCTCGGCGTGCTGGCCACGCCCGGCCCGATCTGGGCCGGTGACCTGACCGGCTGGCCGGCCGCACCGACCGGCGGATCGACCTGGCAGGCCCCGGTGGCGCTGGCGCTGCTGGGGGTGACCGCGGCGATCCTGCTGCCGCCGCCGTGGAAGTACGACGTCTCCGGGCTGGCCGCCGTGCTCGCCACTGTGGGCGCCCCGGCCGCGTTCGACCTGCCCTGGTGGTCCCCGGTGCTGGTCGGCTGCATGGTGGCCACCGTCTACGGCATGGCGGCCGCCGCGTCGGCCGATCCCCGGGCCGCACTGTCCCGGGCCACTGTGGCCGGGGTGGTGGCGCTGCACGCCGCCGGGGCCGGGCTGGTGCGGCCGTGGACCACCGCGCTGGCGCTGGGCAGCATCGCGCTGATCGGCGCCACGGTGGCCGCCGTGGCCCGGACGGTCGCGCCGTCGCTCGTCGACGACGTTCGCACCGAGGGCATGCCGCCGCACCTGGTGCAGGTGGGCGGCGCGGGTGCCGGAGCCGCACTGCTCGCGCTGCCGGGCGCGGTGGCCGCGCTGGCAGTCGAGTACGGCCGCCCACCACAGGTGGTGCTCACCGCCGCGCTCGCCGCCGCCAGCATCGGTCTGGCCGCGATCGCGGCGGTACGACGGCAGGTGCCGCAATATCTCCCGTACGCCAGCGTCGCGGTCGTCGGCGCGGCCACCGTGACCGCCGCCGCGGCGCTCGCGGTCGGCCTGCCGGCGGGCGTGTTCGCCGCCGCCGCCGCGTTGCTCGGTGTGCTCGCCGAGCTGATCCGGGCGGCCACCGTCCCGCCCGCCGGTTCGGGCCGGCCGGTACGCCGCTGGACCGTGCTGCTCAACGGGGCGCTACGGCGCGCCCCGGACGATCCCGAGCTGCGCTGGCGGGTCAGCCCGGCCGCCGGTGCGCTCGCCGCCGCGGCGCTGCCCACCGCGCTGGCCCTGGCCACCCTCGCGCCCTCGCTCGTGGTGGCCTTGTTCTCGCCGTTCGCGGTGCTGCGCCGGGTGTGGCAGGGGCCGCCGCCGGAGCTGCTGACCCCGCCGCCGGATGCGGTCGACCCCACGCACGTGCTCACCGCGCTGCTTCTGACGGTGACCGCGGCGCTCGCCGCCACCGGCTTCAGCGGCGGCCGGCGGTCCCGGGCGGTGCCGGTGATCCTGCCCGGGGCGGCGATCACGCTGCTGATCACGCCGGTGGCGCTCGGCAAGGGCTGGCCGGTGACCGCGCTGGCCGCGCTGGCGGTGTTCACCATCTCGATGCTCGGGCTGGCGCTCACCCCGCCGCCGGCGATCGCCGAGCCGGGCCGGTCGATCCGGGTGGCCCGGGTGCTGGTCTTCGCGCTCGGGCTGGCCGCCGGTGGCGCCGGGCTGGCCGGCAGCCTCGCCACGAGCGACCTGACCGTGTTCACGCTCGGCGGGGCGGTCGGCGTGGGCGCCGTCGCCGCATTGTTCGGCACCACCCAGCGGGCGCGCATCCTGGGCTGGTTGTTCGGCTCGGTGATGGCGCAGCTGTTCGTACTCACGATCGGCCTCAAGTCCGGGCTGGCTGCTGTCTGGTCCGCGTTCGGGGTGCTCGCTGTCGGCGCGGCGTTGCAGGTGTTCGCCGCCACGCTGCCCCGGCTGCGCCGTCCCGAGGCGTACCGGGAGGCGGCCACCGTCGAGTGGAGCGGCTACGGGGCGGCGCTCATCGCGCTGGCGCTGGCGTACGACTCGCCCCGGCACATCGCCGCGCTGCTGGCCGCCTGGGGTGCGGTCCTCGGGGTGGCGGCGAGCCGTCCGGGACGCCGTCCGATGGAACGCAATCTGCTGTTCTGGGCGGTGGTGGCCTGCGAGATCAGCGCCTGGTGGATCCTGATGCGGGTGGCCGACGTGGCGCTACCGGAGGCGTACACGCTGCCGTTCGCCGCGCTCGCCCTGCTGGTCGGCGTCCTGCAACTGCGGCACCGGCCCGACCTGTCGAGCTGGGTGGCGTACGGGCCGGCGCTGGTCACCGCGTTCCTGCCCACGCTGGCGATCGTGATCGCGACCGAATCCAGCATGCTGCGCCAGGTGCTGCTGCTGCTCGGCGCCGTCGCGGTGCTGATCTTCGGCTCGACCAGCCGGCAGCAGGCGCCGGTGATCGTCGGGGCGACGGTGACCGCGATCGCGGCCGTGCACGCGTTGTTCAGCCTGGGCCCGTGGCTGGTGCTGATCCCGGTCGGCATCGTCCTGCTGGCGCTGGGCGCGAGCAACGAGCGGCGTCGCCGCGCCCAGGAGCGCCTGCAGACCGCCCTGCGCGGGATGCGGTGAGCCGGTCCCGGCCGGCCTGACCCGTCGCGGAACAGGTCACGCTCCGTGTCGACGAGCTGCGGCGGGGATGCCGGCCCTCTGCCGCCTTTGCTCTGCACCCACGGAGGCGACAGTCACCAGCCGTGACGACGGCTGCAGCCGAGCCGTTTGGCGGCGCGAGGCCGGAGCGCAGGTCAGGGCCATGCTGCGCCGATGGCTGCAGAGCAAAGTCGGCGGAGGGCACAGACACCCGTCGACCCGGCCGGTCACGCTGAGCGACCGGGCGCCTGTGGAACAGAGAGTGACGAGACGGTCAGATCAGGGAGGCGCGCAGTGCGGCGTCCTTCTCCGCGACCAGGTCCTCCAGGCTCGCCTGGTAGGCGGCCATCCTGTCGCGCAGCACCGGATCCGAGGCGCCCAGGATGCGTACCGCGAGCAGGCCGGCGTTGCGAGCGTTGCCGATCGACACGGTGGCGACCGGCACGCCGGCCGGCATCTGCACGATCGACAGCAGCGAGTCCATGCCGTCGAGGTACTTCAACGGCACCGGGACGCCGATCACCGGCAGCGGGGTGACCGAGGCGACCATGCCGGGCAGGTGAGCCGCCCCGCCCGCGCCCGCGATGATCACCTGCACGCCACGGTCGGCGGCGGCCCGGCCGTACTCGATCATCTTGACCGGGGTGCGGTGCGCCGAGACCACACCCACCTCGTACGGCACGCCGAACTCGTCGAGCGCCTCGGCGGCGGCCTTCATGACCGGCCAGTCCGAGTCGCTGCCCATGATCAGCCCGACGGTGCTCATCAGTGCCCCTCCTGGAGCCAGCGGGCGGCGCGCGCGGCCCGGGCCCGTACGTCTTCAAGGTCGTTGCCGAGCACCGTGACGTGCCCGATCTTGCGGCCCGGGCGGACCTGCTTGCCGTACAGGTGGACCTTGGCCCCGGGCTCGGCGGCGAACAGGTGGTGCAGCCGCTCGTCGATGGAGATGCCGCCCGGCTCGCCGCCGAGCACGTTCGCCATCACCACGACCGGCGCGGTCAGCGACGTGTCCCCCATCGGGTAGTCGAGCACCGCCCGCAGGTGCTGCTCGAACTGCGAGGTTCGGGCCCCCTCGATGGTCCAGTGCCCGGAGTTGTGCGGCCGCATCGCCAGCTCGTTGACGACCAGCCCGGACGGCGTGTCGAACAGTTCCACCGCGAGCAGGCCGACCACGCCGAGCGCCGTCGCCAGGTCGATGGCGAGCTGTTGCGCGGCCACGGCCTGCTCCTCCGGCAGGTCGGGCGCGGGCGCCAGCACCTCGACGCAGATGCCGTCGCGCTGCACCGTCTCCACCACCGGGTACGCGGCGACCTGCCCGAACGGCGAACGCGCGACCTGCACGGCCAGTTCCCGGCGCAGCGCCACCCGCTCCTCGACCAGCAGCGGGGTGCCACCGGCGAGCAGCGTGGCGGCCAGCTCACCGGCCTGACCGGCGTCGTCGACCATCCAGACGCCGCGCCCGTCGTAGCCGCCACGGGCGGCCTTGAGCACCACCGGCCAGCCGGTCTCCTCGCCGAAGGCGATCAGGTCGGCCGGGGACTCGACCGGACGCCAGGCCGGGTTCGGCGCGCCCAGCTCACCGAGCCGTTCCCGCATCACCCGCTTGTCCTGCGCGTGCACCAGCGCCTCGGCCGGCGGGAACAGCTTCACGCCCTCGTCGGTCAGGGCGCGGATGTGCTCGTTGGGGACGTGCTCGTGGTCGAAGGTGACCACGTCGCAGCCCTTGGCGAACGTCCGCAGCGCGGCCAGGTCGGTGTGGTCGCCGTACTGGACGTCGGCGGCGACCAGCGCGGCACCGTCGTCCGGGGCGAGCGCCAGCACGCGCAGCGACTGGCCGAGAGCGATGGCGGCCTGGTGGGTCATCCGGGCCAGCTGGCCGCCACCCACCATGCCCACGACGGGGAGACCGGTACGGGAGTCCATAGCGCCGCCAGCCTATAAGGGCCGGTGCCGGGCCGGACCGTGAGGGCGGTCCGGCCCACTCCGCTCAGCCGAGCTGCGCGATCAGCTCCTCGACGCCGGTCACCGGCCGCTGGCAGACGAAGCCCCGGCAGACGTAGGCGGCGGGCTTCCCGTCGACGAACGGCCGCCCGGCCAGCAGCGGCACGCCGGGCTGGTCCGGGGCGCCGGCCACCACCACCGCGCCGGGCGGGGCGTGACGCCGCGCCGCGGCCACCAGCGGGTCGCCCTCCGGGTCGCCGGTCGCCACCGCGATCTCGTACGGCCCGGACAACAGCGCCTCGCCGACGGTTGCCGCGTACCCGGTGAACCGGGCGTGCCGGTCGACGATCGGCGCGACCGTCGACAGCGTCTTCTCGGCCGCCTCCCGGTAGCGGGTCTCGCCTGTCAGCGCCGCGTACGCAACGAGCGCCGCGACGATCGCCGACCGGCCCGACGGGGTCGCGTTGTCGGTCGGGTCGGCGGGCCGGGTGACCAGGCGCTCGGCGTCGTCGGCGGTGTCGTAGAACGCGCCGTCCGGGCCGGCGAACCGGGCCAGCGCCACGTCGAGCAGCTCACCGGCCAGCGTCAGCCACCGCCCCTCGCCGGTGAGCTGGTGCATCGCGCAGAACGCCTCGGCGACGCAGCCGTAGTCCTCCAGCACCCCGGCCGGCTGACCCACGACCTTGTCCCGGGAGACCCGGCGCAGCCGGCCGTCCACCAGGTGCACGGTGGCCAGGTGCTCGGCGGCGTCCCGCATCGCGCCGTCGGAGACGATCAGCACGCCGTCCATCAGGTTCGCGTCCTCGTCGTCGGGCGACACGAGCAGCGCGGCGACCTGCTGGAACTCCGCGATGGCGGTGATCGCGAGCCCGTTCCACGCGGCCACCACCTTGTCGTCGCGGGCCGGCTGGGGGCGGGTGTCGCGGGCGGCCAGCAGCCGGCCCACCACGTCCTGCCAGCGGGCCCGCACCGCCGGGTCGGCGTCGTCGACGTCCCGGGCCAGCCGCAGCACGCTGGTGCCGTGCTCGAACGTGCCGTCGGCGGTCACCCCGAACAGGTCCGCGGCGAACCGGCCGTCGTCGGCCCCCAGCACCTCGACGAGCTGGCCGGGCGTCCAGACGTAGGTGAGCCCCTCGACGCCCTCGGTGTCCGCGTCGAGCGCGGAGGCGAAGCCCTCACCGGCGCGGTGCAGCTCGTCGGCGAGGAACCGGGCGGTGTCGCGGGCCACCCGGCGGGCCAGCCGGTCGCCGGTGAGCCGCCACATCTGGGTGTAGACCCGCAGCAGCAGCGCGTTGTCGTAGAGCATCTTCTCGAAGTGCGGCACGGTCCAGTGGCCGTCCACCGAGTAGCGGGCGAACCCACCGGCGAGCTGGTCGTTGAGGCCGCCGCGGGCCATCGCCTCGCAGGTGTGCCGGGCGATCTCCAGGCTGCGCGCCGAGCCGGTGCGCTGGTGGTGCCGGAGCAGGAAGAGCAGGTTCATGTGCGGCGGGAACTTCGGTGCGCCGCCGAAACCGCCGTTCGTCTCGTCGTACTCCCCGGCGAGCCGGCTCGCGGCGGCGTCGAGCAGATCGGCGGTGAGCGGGGCCGTCACGCCACCGACTGCCTGCGCGCCGCCGATCGCCTCGACCACGGCGGCGCCCTGCCGCAGCACGGCCTCGCGCTGGTCGCGCCAGGCGGTGGCGACCGAGCCGAGCAGCCGGATGAAGTTGGCGCGGGGGAAGTACGTGCCGCAGAAGAACGGGGTGCCGTCCGGCGTGGCGAAGACGGTCATCGGCCAGCCGCCCTGCCCGGTCATCGCCTGGGTGGCGGTCATGTAGACCGCGTCGACGTCGGGACGCTCCTCGCGGTCGACCTTGACGCAGACGAAGTCGTCGTTCATCAGCCGGGCCACTGCCTCGTTCTCGAACGACTCGTGGGCCATCACGTGGCACCAGTGGCAGGCCGCGTAGCCGACCGAGATCAGAACCGGCACGTCGCGCCGTTTCGCCTCGGCGAACGCCTCGTCGCACCAGGGCCACCAGTCGACCGGGTTGTCGGCGTGCTGGAGCAGGTAGGGCGACGTGGCCTCGGCGAGTCGGTTCACCACCCGACCTTAGCGAGCGCACGGAGCCGGTGCGGCGCGAGTGCGGCGGCCGGGCCGGGGTCGTGGTCCCGGCCCGGCCGCCCTCTCACCGGGTCAGGGTGAGCGTCGAGGTGTCCCGCACGGTGAACTCGTTCCAGTACTCGAAGTCGCGGACCAGGATCTCGCTGACCGCCTGGGCGGTGCCGCGCTGGAACTTGACGTCGGCCGGGTAGGTGGTGGCCGACCAGGGCACCACCTGGCCCGGAACGCACGGGATGTGGGGTGAGAAGTAGCCGCGCACCATGCCCGCCTTCTTCTGCTCCTGGACCAGCTCGCCCGCGATGGAGAAGGAGTCCGCCCGGGTGCAGGTGATCGAACCGCGGACGGTGGCGATGCCCTTGTTGTCCACCGTCGCCACCGGGTCGACGGTCAGTGTGACGTCGAGTGCCGGCAGCGGCGGCGGGTTGCCGATGTGGATCTCGCCCCGCAGGCCGCCGGTCGCGCCCTCGCACCGGATCTCGAAGGTGGCGTCGAAGCGCTCGACGTAGTCGAACGGGCCCCAGTCGGCGTGCAGGACCGTGAACGACCCGATGCTCTGCGCGCAGGAGCGCCCCCATCCGCCGTTGTAGAGCTGCAGGCTGGCCGCGTCGCTCCCGTAGACCGGCTGGCTGACGTTCTGGTAGGTGTCACCCGCCTTCAGCGTCTGACCGGCCGGGGCGGAGATGCCCAGACGCCAGGTGTTGTCGGCGTCGCTCCAGAACTCCATCCCGAAGTGCTGCTGGTCGTGGCCCCACGCGTTCATCTCGTCGCCGGGCGTCGGTGCCGCGGAGCTGTAGGAGTAGGAGTTGCCGGCGGTGATCGGATCACCCGGCTCGCCGGTCACGGCGAACGACCAGGACTCCGCCGGCCGGGCCCGAGCCGGCGCGGACATGACCAGGCCGGCAGCGCCGGTGGTCAGCGCCAAGGTCGAGGCGAGCAGAATCCGTCGCCAGGAACGTCTCATCGTCGTCCTCCCCGTGTGGACGTCAGCGGGTACGCCTGCCGCACCCGCCGTGCCAGCAGCGTAGGACCGGCCGGGCGTTCTCCGCTGCCCCGTCCACGGCGGACGGACGGGTCAGGAGGCGCCGTCCGCGCGCAGCGGGAAGACGTTGCCGCGGGCGGCGTCGCGCAGTGATCCGAGCACCGCGGAGATCTTGTCGGCCGGCATCGGCTTGAAGAAGTGGTAGCCCTGGGCGGCGGTACAGCCCAGCTCGGCCAGCGCGGTGCGCTGCTCGGCCGTCTCCACGCCCTCGGCCACCACCCGCAGCCCCAGCTCGTGGGCCAGCCCCACTGTGGTCCGGACGATCGCCGCCGCCTCCGGCGAGTCGGCCATCCGGAGCACGAACGAGCGGTCCACCTTCAACTCGTCCACCGCGATCCGGGTGAGGAACGTCAGCGACGAGAACCCGGTGCCGAAGTCGTCCACGGCGAGCTGCACGCCCATGCCCCGCAGCGTGGCCAGCACCTCGTCGATGACCTCCAGCTCACTCATCACCACCGTCTCGGTGATCTCCAGGACCAGCCGGTGCGGCGGCACCTGGTGACGGCGCAGCGCCTCGTCGATCTCGGCGGGCAGCCGCGGGTCGAGCAGGCTGCGCGCGGACAGGTTCACCGAGATCGGGATGTCCAGCCCGTCCCGCGCCCACCCGGCGGCGACCGCCAGCGCCTTGTCCAGCACGTACCGGGTGAAGCTGCCGAGCTGCTCGCTGTTCTCCACCGGGCGGATGAAGTCGGCCGGGCCGAGCCAGCCCCGGCGCGGATGCCGCCACCGGATCAGCGCCTCCACCCCGGTCGGCGCGCCGGTCGCCAGGTCCACGGCCGGCTGCAACGCGAGCACCAGCTGGTCGTCGGCGGCCAGCGCCTCCCGCATCTCCGCGAGCAGCGCCAGGTGGTCGGTGCTCGCCGCGTCGCGGGAGCTGTCGTACGCGGCGACGCTGCCGCCGCCCTCCTTCGCCTGGTACATGGCGATGTCGGCGCGCCGCAGCAACTCGGTCAGGTCGGCCGCGCCCGCGTCGGCCACCACGACGCCCACCGCCACCTCGACGGACATCCGCACCCCCGCCACCTCGGTCGGCGCGGCGAGGCGCTCGGCGACCTCCCGGGCCTGGCGCAGCGCGTACGCCAGCGGGGCGGTCCGCTCCTCGACCAGCGGCACCGAGGTCAGCAGCAGCGCGAACTCGTCGCCGCCGAGGCGCCCGAGCAGGTCACCCGGCCGGGTCAGCGCGGCGAGCCGGTTGGAGGTGAGCCGCAGCAGCTGGTCGCCCGCCGAGTGCCCGAGCGTGTCGTTGACCTCCTTGAACTGGTTCACGTCGAGCAGCAGCAGTGCCACCGGGTGGTCGTGGGCGCGCTGCCGCAGCGCCTGGTCCCCCTTGGCGAGCAGCGCCGCCCGGTTGAGCAGCCCGGTGAGCTGGTCGTGCACCGCGTCGTACGACGAGCGGGCGGTGACCAGCCGCAGCTCCCGGTGCGTGGCGGCGTCGTGCAGGGCGGCGGCCAGCGCGTCCCCGAAGGCCGCCACGCCGTCGCGTTCCCGGGCGCTCGGCGGGGCGGACCGGGCGAAGCGCACCCGCAGGCGGCCGACGTCGGCGGAGCCAACCACGAGGCGGCGCACCAGCTCGTGCTCCCCCGCCTCGGCGCCGGCCGACGGTTCCACCTCCCGGTCGCGTACCTGCCCGCCGCGGTCGGCCCGGTAGCGGCGCCAGCGGCCCTCGCCCCGGGCCACGTCGACCTCGACCAGTTCCGCGCCGAACAGGGTGAGCGCGCCGGTCACCGCCGCGGTCGCCACGCCGCGCTCGTCGAGCTGGTTGAGTGCGGCGGTGGCCTCGGCGAACGCCCGCCACGTACGCCGCTCCTGGTCGGCGCGGAGCCGGTGGCGGTACGTCTGCTGGAGCAGCCACAGCGGCGGCGGCAGGAGCAGCAGCCAGCGCGCGTCGAGTTCGAGCAGCGCGACGACCACCAGGCCGACCGCCACGTTGCCGACGAACATGAGCAGCTTGCCGCGCAACGCGGCGAGCAGCGGCGGCCCGATCGCGATGCCGTGCCGCAGGGCGAGCGTGACAGCACCCAGGAAGGCTGTGGTGAGCAGGTACGTCACCGCGGCGGCGCTGAGCGTGAGCGCCAGCTCCGGCGTGGGCGCGGCGAGCAGCGGCGGGCCGAGCGCGGTGGCCACGGCGGCGGCGAGCGCGGTGGCGGCGGTGAGCGAACCGGCGATCCCCACCAGTTCCAGCGCGGGACGACGGTCGGAGACCAGCGACATCACGGTCCAGGAGGTGCCCACGCCCAGCAGGGCGGCGGCCGGGAGCCAGCCGGCAGGCACCAGCCAGAGGCAGACCACGAGTGCGGCCTCGCCCCAGGTGATGCTCACCATGCCCGAAGCGCTGCGGAAGCGCAGCCGGGCGAGCTGGGCCACCGCGAACGCGGCAGCGGCGATGCCGAACCGGGCCGCACCCGGGAGCGAGTCGTCGGCCGGCAGGTGCGACGGGACGGTGAGGCCCAGCACGGCGGCGAGCAGACCGGTCAGCGCGACCGCGACGGTGAGCAGGACGACGCCCACCGGTGTCCCGCGCAGGCCGATCCGGTCGGGGGAACGGTCGGCCGGCTCGGTGGTCACGGGGCCGCCCCGTCGACGCGTCGGGCCGGGGCATGGTCGGGGGCCGGTGCTGCCATCGACATCGGCGTCCCCCTTCCGCGCAGGGTCCGGGGCCTGACGGTCCCCCCGGCGGAAGGCTAAGCCAAAGCCGGTGGCCGCAACAGGGGGCGACGACCGGCTTCGACGTGATTCACGCGGTGTTCAGCTGTTGCGACCCTGCTGAGAGCCGTTGGGGGCGTTCGTCGGTGAATCCTGCTCGACGAGCCCGTCTGTCGGATCGGCGACTGCGGAATCGGCCCGGCCCGGGGTGCCCTGCTGCGGGAAGCGGTCGGGCAGCCGGCGCAGCCGGGCGTTCATGTTGCGGATCAGCAGGACGGTGACGGTGGCCAGCGCGACGATGAGGAAGAGGCCCATCGGACCGGCCAGACCACCCGTACGGGTGTCACCGAAGTTGTTCTGCGCGAGCACCTCGACGGTGGTCAGCATGGTGTTCCTCCGATGTGCGACTGAGCACCAGGGTAGACCCCGGCCGGGTCAGTGGGCACGGCACGCCTCTCGTACGCCGGCGAACAGGTCGGACTCGGGCAGCGGGCTGTCGACCAGCGAGCGGGCGAGTTGGAAGTCCTCCGTCGGCCAGGCGCGCTTCTGCAGTTCCATCGGCACCTGGAACCAGAAGCCGTCCGGGTCGATCTGGGTGGCGTGCGCGCGCAGCGCGTCGTCGCGGACCGGGAAGTAGTCGGCGCACTCGACCCGGGTGGTGATCCGGGCGCCCTTGTCGGGGCGCTCGTCCCAGCGCTTCATCCACTCGCCGTACGGCGACTCGAGCCCGGCGGCGAGCACCGCCTCGTGCAGGCTCATGATCTTGGCGCGGGAGAAGCCCACGTCGTAGTAGAGCTTCAGCGGCTGCCACGGCTCGCCCAGCTCGGGGTGGCGGTCCGGGTCACCGGCCGCGTCGAACGCCGCCACGGTGACCTTGTGGGTCATGATGTGGTCGGGGTGCGGGTAGCCGCCCTCCTCGTCGTAGGTGGTGACGACATGCGGCCGGAACTGCCGCATCAGGCGCACCAGCGGCGCGGCGGCGACGTCCACGTCCTGGAGGGCGAAGCAGCCCTCCGGCAGCGGCGGCAGCGGGTCGCCCTCGGGCAGCCCGGAGTCGACGAAGCCGAGCCACGCCTGCTCGACGCCGAGGATGGCCCGGGCGGCGTCCATCTCGGCCCGCCGGATGTCACCGATGTTCGCCCAGACGTCGGGGCGGTCCATCTTGGGGTTGAGCACACTGCCCCGCTCGCCACCGGTGGCGGTGACGACCAGGACGTCCACCCCCTCGGCGACGTATTTCGCCATGGTGGCGGCGCCCTTGCTCGACTCGTCGTCGGGATGGGCGTGCACCGCCATGAGACGCAGTTGTTCTGCCACCTTCGGCGCTCCTCGTCTGTGCCCGCCGACCGGCCTCCGGGCCGACCGGCTGACCTGCCGGAATCTCCCCCCGCGCCCGCGAAAGCCCCCGTGACGGCCGGTCGGGGGGCCGCCACCGGAGTGGCCAGGGCCACGCCCGCCGGTCCAGGCCGACCTGCCATCCTTGACTCAGCGCCGGGCTGGGAAGATGGACCTAGCCATTCTTGCCGATGCCGCCGACAACAACGCCAGGAGATACCCGCCGGTGAGCGAGACGCACGCCACAGTCGCCGCGAAGGCACCGGTCTTCCCGCCGGGCCGCTACGGCCGCCGCCGGGAGCCGGGGCGCCGCCGGCCGGTCCTGCTCGCCCTGACGGTGACGGTCATGCTCGCCGTCCTCGGGCTGGGCGCGGCGAAGCTCTACTACCAGTACGGCGACCCGGAGTACCAGGGCGAGATGATCAGCTACTCCGACATCACCGACTCCCGGGTGATCGTCGACTTCCGGGTCACCGTGCCGCCGGGCGGCTCCGCCACCTGTCTGCTGCGGGCCCGCTCCCACGACGGGGCCCAGGTGGGCAGCGCCGAGGCCACCGTGACCGCGGAGCCCGGCCAGCGCCACATCCGGACCCGGCAGGAGGTGCCCACGAGCGCCCGGCCGTTCATCGGCGAGGTCCTGCGCTGCCGGCCCGCCGGCTGAGCCGGGCCGCCGGCGAGTCGCCGGCCACCGCACCCCGGTCCCGCCGCCGGCACCCGGGGTGATTGATCACACCTCGACGCGACCCGCACTGGTAGCCTTGCAAGTTCACCTGTCAGCCAGTCCGCACCAATCGAGGAGACCGCCTGTGTCCACAAATGGAAACGAGGCGCCCGCCACCTGGCTGTCCCAGGACGCCTACGACCGTCTGCAGGCCGAGCTCGACGAGCTGATCGCCAACCGGCCGGTCATCGCCGCCGAGATCAACGCCCGGCGCGAGGAGGGCGACCTGCGGGAGAACGGCGGCTACCACGCCGCCCGCGAGGAGCAGGGCAAGGCCGAGGGCCGCATTCTCTACCTCAAGGAGCTGCTGCGCACCGCCAAGGTCGGCGAGGCACCGGACACCGACGCGGTGTCGCCGGGCATGGTCGTGAAGATCTACTTCGACGACGACGCCGACGACAGCGAGACCTTCCTGCTCGGCTCCCGGGAGATCGCCTCCACCACCGACCTGACGGTCTACAGCCCCGAGTCCGCGCTCGGCAAGGCCATCCTCGGCGGCAAGGCGGGGCAGACCTGCACCTACACGGCGCCCAGCGGCGCCGATATCAAGGTGACCATCGTCTCCTTCGAGCCGTACAGCGGCTGACCCCTCCGGACCCGCGCCGGATGGCTCGGGTCCCGAACCCGACCGAGGCTGACAGGCCCTCCTCGGACCCGAGCCGCACACCCGAACGCCCCGACCGGATCATCCGGCCGGGGCGTTCGCGTTCCGCCGGGGTTCAGCCCTCGCCGGTGAAGACCACCTGGTAGCCGCTGGCCCGCAGCGCGCTGATCAGCGTGTCCGAGTGCTCCACCCCGCGGGTCTCCACGGACAGGGCCACCTCCACCTCGCCGAGGCGCAGGTGCGGGTTGGCGCGCTGGTGCACCACGTCCACCACGTTGGCCCGGTGCTCGGCGATCTCGCCGAGCAGGGAGGCGAGCTGGCCGGGCCGGTCCGTGCAGCGCACGGTGATCCGCAGGAACCGCCCCGCCGCCGCCAGGCCGTGCTCGATCACCCGGAGCATGAGCAGCGGGTCGATGTTGCCGCCGGAGAGCACCGCGACGACCGGCGCGGTCACCTCCACCGCGCCGGCCAGCAGCGCCGCCACGCCGACCGCGCCGGCCGGCTCGACCACCTGCTTGCCGCGTTCCAGCAGCATCAGCAGCGCCCGGGAGATGTCCTCCTCCGAGACCGTGACCACGTCGTCGACCAGCTTGCGGACATGGGTGAAGGTCAGCTCGCCCGGACGGCCCACGGCGATGCCGTCGGCGATCGTCGCGAACGAGGGCAGCCGCAGCGGCTCGCCGGCCCGCAGCGAGGGCGGGAAGGCGGCGGCGCTCGCCGCCTGGACCCCGATCACGCGTACGTCGGGACGCAGCGCCTTGGCCGCCACCGCCATGCCCGAGACGAGCCCGCCGCCGCCCACCCCGGTCACGATGGTGCGCACCTCCGGGCACTGTTCGAGGATCTCCAGCGCCACGGTGCCCTGCCCGGCGATGACGTCGGCGTGGTCGAACGGGTGGATGAACACCGCCCCGGTCCGCTCGGCGAACGTCTGCGCCGCGACGAGCGACTCGTCCACCGTGTTGCCGACCAGCTCGATCTGCGCGCCGTACCCCTTCGTCGCGGCGACCTTCGGCAGCGGCGCGTTCACCGGCATGAAGACGGTGGCGTGCGCGCCGACCAGCCCGGCGGCGAGCGCCACCCCCTGGGCGTGGTTGCCGGCGCTCGCCGCGACCACACCGCGGGCCCGCTCCTCGGCCGAGAGCCGGGAGATCCGCACGTACGCGCCGCGCACCTTGTACGACCCGGCGCGCTGGAGGTTCTCGCACTTGAGCCAGACCGGCCCGCCGAGCGCGGCGCTGAGCGGCCGGGACGGCTCCAGCGGGGTGGTACGAGTGACACCGGCGAGCAGCTCCCGCGCGGCCTGTACGTCGGCGAGGCCGACCAGTTCCGTCATGCCCCGATCGTGCCACCCGGGGCAGGCGGAACCTGCGGCGACGTCGGCGCAACCGGCATCGGCGCGGCGGGCGCGGGCCGGCCCGGTCGGCCGGGCCAGGCGGGCTGACCGGGCCAGCCCGGCGGGCCGGGCCACGCGGGCACGGCCCGGGAGAGCCGGTCCTGCTGGGCGGCGGAGATCCGGCGGATCAGCACGACGAACGCGATCCCGGCGACCAGGCAGGCCACCGCCGGCACCAGCCGGGGTGCGAGCGCGTCCTCGTAGAAGCGCACGTACGTGGCGAACTCCGCGTCGTTGCGGGGCAGCTCGGTCAGCCGGTCGTAGCGCTGCTGCTCGGCCCGCGCGACGAACCGGTCACCGATCAGGAACACCAGCCAGCTCACCCACCACACCCCGACCAGCCACGACTGGCGGCGCTGCCACACGCTGTTGCGGAGCAGGTCGGCGAGCACCCGGGCGGGGACGACGAAGTTGGCCAGCGGCACCAGCCACCCGGCGATGGCCCACGCCGGGCTCAGGTTCGGCACCGCGCCCGGGAACGCGTCCAGGTTCTTGCGCGCCCGCCAGGTCCAGATCACCACGAGCGTCCCGGCGGTCAGCAGGGCGAGCAGGTACGGCAGCGAGAACAGCACCTCCGCCAGCACCGCGCCGAGCAGCACGTCCCGGTCGAGCTGCTCGGCGGCCGAGCGGGCCATCTGCACACCCACGAGCGGGAACAGGGCGGTGAGCAGGTAGCACAGGGTGGCGGCACCGACCGCGAACGCGCCGGCCACGGCCAGGCCGCGCACGCCGTACGTGGGCACGCCGGGACTCACGGCGGGCTGACCGACTCGGGTGCCGCAGCGCCGGCACTCCTCATAGGCCGGGGACGTGGGGTCCCCGCAGGTCTGGCAGTTCATCGGGGACCGTCCGAGGTGGTGTGCGCGACAGGGTGCGCACACGCTAGACGATCACGCGGTGGCCGGCGACCCCGTTCCGACCCGGGGATAGCCGGGTGCGTGCCGGGCCCACGGCGCCTGCATCTCGAACTGGCCGGCCACGCCGAGCAACAGCAGTTCGGAGCCGGGCGGGCCGACGAACTGCACGCCCACCGGCAGGCCGTCCGGGCGGCGGCCGACCGGCACCACTATCGACGGGAGCCCGGCGATGTTCCACGGCGCCGCGTACGGGGCGTACCTGATGTTGGTCGACATGTTCGCCAGCCAGGAGCGGCCCGACCACCCGGCGGCCTCCGGCGGGGGCCCGGCCAGCGCCGGGGTGAGCAGCAGGTCGATCGAGTTGTCCGCGAAGAAGTGCACCGACCGTTCGCGCCAGGCGGCCCGGTCGGCCTCCCGCACGTACCCCCGGCGCTGCGCCCACTCGCCGAGCGTGACGTGCCGGCGACTGCGGCGCTGGAGCTGACGCGGCGCCACCCCGGCGGCGCGCACGTCGGCGGCGGCCGCCGCGAACCAGGTGGCGATGCCCTGGAGGCCGAGCCGGGTCGGGTAGACCGGATCGGCGGGCACGGTGTCGTGACCGGCGGCGGCCAGCAGCCGGCCGGCGGCGGCGACCGCGTCCCGGTTCGGCGCGTCCGGCGAGACGCCACGCACCGGCGAGCGCAGCGAGACGCCCACCCGCAGCCGCTCCGGCGGGACCAGCTTGTCCGGCCGGCGGCCGGCCAGCACCGAGAAACCCACCACCGCGTCGGCGACGGTGCTGGTCAGCATGCCGTGCTCGGTGAGGCCGAACCAGTCGTCCGCGCCGAGCTGGCAGGGCACCACGCCCCGGCCGGGCTTGAGCCCGACCAGGCCGCAGCAGGCCGCCGGGATGCGGATCGACCCGAGACCGTCGTTGCCGTGGGCCATCGGCACCAGCCCGGCGGCCACCGCGGCGGCCGCGCCGCCGGACGAACCACCGGGGGTACGCGCCGGATCCCACGGGTTGCGGGTGACAGCGGTGTCGTCGTCGGTGAGCGCCCACAGGCCCAGCTCCGGCATCCGGGTCACACCGAGGATGACAGCGCCCGCGCCGCGCAGCCGCCGGACCACCTCGTGGTCGGCCTCCGCCACCGGCGTACGCATCGCGGCCGACCCGTTCCAGGTGGGCAGGCCGGCCACCGGCGTGTTCTCCTTGACCGCCACCGGCACCCCGGCGAGCGGCAGGTTCGCCAGTTCCTCCTGCTCGTCGACCTTCTCCGCCTCGGTGATCGCCTCACCGCCGCGCACCGCGCGGAACGCGCCCAGCTCGGGATCCACCCGGGCGACGTGGTCCAGGTGGTCGGCGACGACCTGGGTGGCGGAGACGTCGCCACGGCGTACCGCCCGGGCGATCTGTTTCGCGGTCGTCCCGACCCAGGTCGTCGGCAAGATGTCCGGCACTGCCACCCTCCCCAACCAGCGGTCAGCCCAGGGCCTGCTCCAGATCGGCGAGCAGGTCGTCGACCGTCTCGATGCCGACAGACAGTCGCACGAGATCGCCGGGAACTTCAAGCGGCGAGCCCGCAGCGCTTGCGTGTGTCATCCGGCCCGGGTGCTCGATCAGGGACTCGACGCCGCCGAGCGACTCGGCGAGCACGAACAACCGGGCCCGGTTGCAGATCTGGACGGCGTGCTCCTCGCCGCCCGCCGCGCGGAACGAGATCATGCCGCCGAACCGGCGCATCTGCTTGGCGGCCACCTCGTGGCCGGGGTGCGAGGGCAGGCCCGGGTAGACGACCTGGGCGACCTTGGCGTGTCCGTCCAGGTAGGCCGCGATCCGCTCGGCGTTGTCGCAGTGCCGGTCCATCCGTACCCCGAGGGTCTTGATGCCGCGCAGCGTGAGCCAGGCGTCGAACGGCCCGTTGACCGCGCCCATCGCGTTCTGGTGGTAGCGCAGCTCCTCGCCGAGCGCGCGGTCCGCCGCGACGAGCGCGCCGCCGACCACGTCGGAGTGTCCGCCGACGTACTTGGTGGTGGAGTGCACCACCACGTCCGCGCCGAACGCGATCGGCTGCTGGAGGTACGGCGAGGCGAACGTGTTGTCGACCACCAGCAGCGCGCCGGCGTCGTGCGCCACCGCGGCGAGCGCGGCGATGTCGGCGATGCCGAGCAGCGGGTTGGTCGGCGTCTCCACCCACACGATCTTTGTCGCGCCGGGACGGATCGCGGCCCGCACGGCGTCCGGGTCGGAGACCTTCGCCGGGGTGTACGCCAGGCCCCAGCGCTCGGCCACCTTGGCGAACAGCCGGTACGTGCCGCCGTACGCGTCGTCCGGGATCACCACGTGGTCGCCCGGCTTGCAGACGGTCCGCAGCAGCGTGTCCTCGGCGGCCAGGCCGCTGGCGAAGGCGAGCGCCACCGGGCCGCCCTCCAGCGCGGCCAGGCACTCCTGGAGCGCGTCGCGCGTCGGGTTACCGGAGCGGCTGTACTCGTAGCCCTCGCGGGGCGCGCCGACGGCGTCCTGGGCGTACGTGCTGGTCTGGTAGATCGGCGGGATCACCGCACCGGTGCGGGCCTCCGGGTCCTGACCGGCGTGGATGGCGAGTGTCTCGAAGCCGTGGCTCATGCCGCAGACGTTAGTCCCCCGCCCGGTCCCGCTCCCGGCAACCCGGTGCGAGTCACAAGCGCGAAGGTGTCGGGGCGGTCGGCCATACTGGTCCGGTGAGTTCGACCGAGGCGCTCCCCTCTCGCCTGCACGGCGTCGCCGACCGGATCCCGGCCTCGCTGGGTCTCGCTGCCGGTGACGACCTAGGGTTGATGCTCGCCGGCGGCTATGCCATGTGCGCCCACGACCTGGTCGACCGGCCCTCCCAGGACATCGACTTCGCCACGGCCGCCGCGCTGCCGCTCGACGCCGTGACGGATCGCCTCGGGGCCCGGTGCTGGCCTTCGAGGACGCGGTGGGGCTGAAGGTCCGCGCGCTGCACGACCGAGCCGCCCACCGGGACTACATCGACGTCCGCGCGGCCTCCGAGCGGCTCACCTGGTCGGAGTTGGAGCACCTCGGCGCCCGTCACACCGCCGGCTTCTCGTTGGACGAACTGGCCGACCGGCTGGGTGGTGTGACGGAGCGGGACGGCCGGACCTTCCGTTCGTACGGGCTCACCGAGCAACAGGTCGACGAGTTGCGCGGATGGGCGCTGCGATGGGAGGCGGACATCCGGGCGCGCCTCGCCAACGGCGAGACCGGCCCGACTGGCATCCCCGAAGACGACTGGGACGCCTACCTGGACCGCTCCTGACCCGCCCGGTTTCGCGCCGATCATGAGGTTAGCGGTGCCGACGGTCCGATTTGTCGCAGCCAACCTCATGATCAACGCTCGCCCGGAGGTGGGGTGGCCGGGCCGGGCCTAGGGTGGTCGGATGAGCGGGTGCGTGTTCTGCGGGATCGTGGCGGGCGAGGTGCCGGCCTTCCGGGTGACCGACGAGCCGGACGGGGTCGCTTTCCTGGACACCCGCCCGGTGTTCAAGGGGCACGTGCTCGTGGTGCCCCGTACCCACCTGGTCACCCTGGCCGACCTGCCGGCCGACGCGCTGCCCGGCTACTTCCGGCTGGTGCAGCGGATCGCCGTGGCCGTGGAGACCGGCATGGACGCCGGTGGGACGTTCGTGGCGATGAACAACCGGGTGTCCCAGTCCGTACCGCACCTGCACACCCACGTGGTTCCCAGGACGAAGGGCGACGGGCTGCGCGGCTTCTTCTGGCCGCGTACCCGGTACGCCGACGACGCCGAGGCCGAGACGTTCGCCGGGCGGATCTCGGCGGCGCTGGCCTGACGGGAGCGTGGGCGGGTAAGGAACCGGGGGGCGACGCTGTTGCACACGCTGGGAAAGCCAAGAGAGGAGTCCCACCGTGTTCCTCCGCCGCATGAAGGCTGAAATGATCTCTCCTGACCAAGCCCTGCCGGGTCGCCCGATCGCGATGCCGATCGCCGACCGGCACGAGGTGCTGCCGTCGACGCTGAAGGGCCCGTTCCCCGAGGGCGCGCAGGTCGCCGTCTTCGGGATGGGCTGCTTCTGGGGCGCCGAGCGGCTGTTCTGGACCCTCCCCGGCGTGATCACCACGTCCGCCGGCTACGCGGGTGGCTACACCACCAACCCGACGTACGAGGAGGTCTGCTCGGGCATGACCGGGCACGCCGAGGTGGTCCAGGTGGTCTACGACCCGTCGAAGATCGCCTACGAGGACCTGCTGAAGGTCTTCTGGGAGAACCATGACCCGACCCAGGGCATGCGCCAGGGCAACGACGTGGGCACCCAGTACCGCTCGGCGATCTACACCACCACCGACGAGCAGGCCGCCGCCGCGAAGGCGTCGCGGGACGCGTTCGCGCCGATCGTGGCCCGGGCCGGCAAGGGTGAGATCACCACCGAGATCGCCCCGCTCGGCGACTACTACTTCGCCGAGGACTACCACCAGCAGTACCTGGCTCCGACGAAGAACCCGAACGGCTACTGCAACCACGGACCGAACGGGCTGAGCTGCCCGGTCGGCGTGGCCCGCACCGCGGGCTAGCCCGCGACCCGCACCACGAGTCCGGCACGGTGAACGGCGAGGCCGATCACCGTGCCGGCAGCGTCTACGCTCACGCGATCTTGCAGTTTCGGCCCACGAGTTGCCCGGATTACGAGGATTACGGGGCACCAAAGTGCAAGATCGGGGAAAGCCGCCGATGCCGGGGCGCGCCGGTCCGTGCGGTATTCCTCACACCGGGGACGGGCCGGGTTTCCGGCATCCGGGCGTGGAGGGGCAGGAACCGAAGGCGTGACAGGCAACCACCCTGCGTGACGGCGCATCGTAGCAAGCTGTCACACGTTCGTCATCGTCTCAACAGGCGAACTGCAACAAGCTCTGGCAGCATTGGCTCGTATGTGCGGACTTGCGGGAGAGTTCCGCCGTGACGGTTCACGCGCCGACGTCTCGGCCGTGGAGCGGATGGCGGCCACGATGAGTGACCGAGGGCCCGACGACAGCGGCATCTGGTCGCAGGGCCCGACCGCGCTGGGACACCGGCGCCTGAAGATCATCGACCTGTCCGCGGCGAGCGGCCAACCCATCGTGGACGCCGCCGCCGGGCTCACCGGTGTCTTCAACGGCTGCATCTACAACTACCGGGAACTACGCGCCGAGCTGCAGGCCAAGGGCCACCGGTTCTTCTCGTCCGGTGACAGCGAGGTCGTGGTCAAGGCGTACGCCGAGTGGGGGCTCGACTTCGTCGACCACCTGATCGGCATGTTCGCGGTGGCGATCAGCGAGCGCGACACCGGCCGCCTGGTGCTGGCCCGGGACCGCCTCGGCATCAAGCCGCTCTACCTGGCCGAGAGCCCCGGTGTGGTCCGGTTCGCCTCGACGCTGCCGGCGCTGCTCGCCGGCGGCGGCATCGACACCACCATCGACCGGGTTGCGCTCGCCCACTACCTGAGCTTCCACAGCATCGTGCCGCCGCCGCGCACCATCCTGGCCGGCGTCACCAAGCTGCCGCCGGCCACGGTCCGGGTGTACGAGGCGGACGGCTCCACCCACGAGCGGGTCTACTGGGATCCGTCCTTCGGCCGCGCCGCCGAGCGGGCCGGCTGGTCCGAGCGGGACTGGCAGGACGCGCTGCTCGACTCGCTGACCACCGCCGTGCGCCGCCGCATGGTGGCCGACGTCCCGGTGGGCGTGCTGCTCTCCGGCGGCCTCGACTCCAGCCTGGTGGTCGCGCTGCTCGCCGGCGAGGGGCAGGCCCGGTCCGGTCTGGCCACGTTCTCCATCGGCTTCGACGCGGTCGGCGGCCGGGAGGGCGACGAGTTCGTCTACTCCGATCTGGTCGCGAAGACGTTCGGCACCGACCACCACCAGATCCGGGTGCCCACCGGTGACCTGCTGCCGCCGCTGGAGGCCGCCGTCGCGGCGATGAGCGAACCGATGGTCAGCCACGACTGCGTCGCGTTCTGGCTGCTCAGCCAGGAGGTCGCGAAGCACGTCAAGGTGGTGCAGTCGGGCCAGGGCGCGGACGAGATCCTGGGTGGCTACCACTGGTACCCGCCGCTCGCCGGGGTGGACCGGGAGCAGGCGCTCGAGACGTACGCGAAGGCGTTCTTCGACCGCGACGCGGCCGGACTGGCCCGGGTGCTCAACCCGGCGTGGCTGGCCGACGGCGACCCGGCGCGGGAGTTCGTGGCCGCGCACCTGGGCCGCGCGGGCGCGCAGACCGCCGTCGACGCCGGCCTGCGGATCGACACCCAGGTCATGCTGACCGACGACCCGGTGAAGCGGGTCGACAACATGACCATGGCGCACGGGCTGGAGGCCCGGGTGCCGTTCCTCGACCACGAGTTCGTCGAGCTGGCCGCGAGCTGCCCGCCGGAGCTGAAGCTTGCCCAGGGTGGCAAGGGCGTGCTCAAGGAGATCGGCCGCCGGGTCCTGCCGCACGAGGTCATCGACCGGCCCAAGGGCTACTTCCCGGTGCCCGGTCTCACCCACCTGGAGGGCAAGCTCCTCGACCGGGTACGCGACGCGCTCACCGCCCCGGAGGCGCGCCGTCGTGACCTGTTCCGCGCCGACTACGTCGATGCGCTGCTCGCCGACCCGAACGCCGAACTGACCCCGTTGAACGGAAACAAGCTGTGGCAACTGGGACTCCTGGAAATGTGGCTCCAGAGCCACGGAATCGACTGACCGTGACCGACACCCTCGCCACCGGAACGGCGCGTACCGACCGGGAACGGGTGCTGGGGCGCCGCCGGGAACGCATCGGCCCCGGCGGTGACCCGGTCGCACCGGGTACGCCGGAGCCGCGGCAGCCGGAGACCGCGTCCACCGACGCCTCGGGCGTGGTGCTGGACTGCGGCTGGGGCCGGCTGGTGTTCGGGCAGACGTTCGACGACCAGGTGCACGTGGCCGACGTGCTGCGCTCCGAGGCGGTCGGCGCCCGGGACATCTGCATCTACCTGCGCGACCCGCACGTGCTGGTGTCCCGGCTGCCGGACGAGCTGTTCATCGACCCGTCGCTGACGTACCGGCTGCCGCTGGGCGACAAGCGGCCCGCCGCCACCGAGGGCGGCGAGGTGCCCGGGCTGACCGTCCGGCCGCTGCGTGACGCCGCCGACGCCGAGGCGGTGAACCGGATCTACGCGCGCAACGGCATGGTCACCGCCCCGGTGGAGGTGCTGGTGGACAACGCCGGCACGGACCGGTTCCTGCACCTGGTGGCCGAGGACACCACCGGTGAGGTGGTCGGCACCATCACCGGCGTGGACCACGTCGCGGTCTTCGGCGACCCGGAGGACGGCGCCAGCCTGTGGTGCCTCACAGTCGACTTCAACACCGCCCCGCCCGGCACCGGGCAGGCGCTGCTGACCGCGCTCGCGGACCGGCTCGACGAGCGCGGCCGGGCGTTCGTGGACCTGTCCGTGCTGGCCGAGAACTCGGGTGCGATCCGGCTGTACGAGCGCCTCGGCTTCCACCGCACCGGCACGCTCTGCGTGAAGCGGAAGAACCCGATCAACGAGCGCCTGTTCCTGCCCGCCATGCCCGAGGGGTACGACGAGCTGAACCCGTACGCGAAGATCGTCGCGGACGAGGCGATGCGCCGCGGCATCCGGGTCGAGGTGACCGACCCGCACTGGGGTGAGCTGAAGCTGACCACCGGCGGCCGGACCATCCACACCCGCGAGTCGCTGTCGGAGCTGACCTCGGCGGTGGCGATGAGCCGCTGCGACGACAAGCGGGTGACCCGGCGCATCCTCACCGAGGCGGGGCTGTCGGTGCCGCGCGGGCGTACGGCCACCGGCGAGCCCGACGACGTGGCGTTCCTGAACGACGTGGGCCCGGTGGTGGTCAAGCCGGCGCGCGGCGAGCAGGGCAACGGCATCACCGTCGGCGTGCGTACGCCGGAGGCCCTGACCGCGGCCGTCGAGCTGGCCCGCCGGTTCTGCCCGGACGTGCTGATCGAGGAACTGCGCGCGGGCGAGGACCTGCGGGTCGTGGTGATCGACCACGAGGTGGTCGCCGCCGCGGTCCGCCGGCCGGCGCAGATCACCGGCGACGGCGTGCACGACATCACCGAGCTGATCGAGCGGCAGAGCCGTCGCCGGGCCGCCGCCACCGGCGGCGAGTCCCGCATCCCCGTCGACGACATGACCCGCGAGGTGGTGGCGGAGGCCGGGTACCGGATGCACGACGTGCTGCCGGAGGGCGAGGTGCTGGCGGTCCGGCGGACGGCCAACCTGCACACCGGCGGCACGATCCACGACGTGACCGCCGAGCTGCACCCGGCGATCGCCGAGGCGTGCGTCACCGCGAGCCGGGCGCTGGACATCCCGGTCACCGGGCTGGACCTGCTGGTCCCCGCGCCGGACCGGCCGGAACACGTGTTCATCGAGGCGAACGAGCGGCCCGGACTGGCCAACCACGAGCCGCAGCCCACCGCCGAGCGCTTCGTCGACCTGCTCTTCCCGGGTACCCGGGCACCGCAGCGACTCTGGTCGCCGGCCGGTGCGGCAAGCTCTGGGGCATGACCGCACGCAAGCCGCAACCGCTCAAGCTCGACCTCGACTACCTCCGCCAGGTGCTGGTGGAGCTGCTGGAGATCCCCAGCCCGTCGGGGCGCACCGACCACATCCAGCAGTACGTCGGCGAGCGGCTCTCCGCGATCGGGATCAGCTCCACGCTGACCCGTCGCGGGGCGCTGAGCGCCTGCCTGCCCGGCCCCCGCTCGACCGGCGCCGACCGGGCCGTGGTGGTGCACACCGACACCATCGGCGGCATGGTGAAGCGGCTCAAGGAGAACGGGCGGCTGGAGGTCAACCCGATCGGTACGCACAGCGCCCGCTTCGCCGAGGGCGCCCACGTGCGGATCTTCACCGACGACCTGGAGCGGGTCGTCACCGGCCAGGTGCTGCCGCTGAAGGCGAGCGGCCACCGCTACAACGAGGCGGTCGACCTCCAGGGCGTCGGCTGGGAGCTGGTCGAGGTGCGGGTGGACGAGCCGGTGCACGACGAGGCCGGGCTGCGGGCGCTCGGCATCGACGCCGGGGACTTCGTCGCGTTCCTGCCCAACCCCACGATCACTCCGAACGGGTACGTCAAGTCCCGGCACCTGGACGACAAGGCGGGCGTGGCGGCGGTGCTGACCGCGTTCAAGGCGATGGTCGACGCCGGGATCACCCCGGCGGTCACCGCGCACCTGCTGGTCACCGTCACCGAGGAGATCGGCCACGGCGCCAGCCACGGGCTGGACCCGGACGTCGCGGAGATCGTCTCGGTGGACGCGGCGGTGGTCGCGCCGGGCCAGCAGTCGCGGGAGACCGCCGCCACGCTGGCGATGGGCGACGGGGTCGGCCCGTTCGACTACCACCTGACCCGCAACCTCGCCTCGATCGCCAAGGAGCACGGCGTCGACCTGGTCCGGGACGTGTTCGACTACTACCGCTCGGACGTGGCCGCCGCGGTCGAGGCCGGGGCGCACGCCCGGGTCGCGCTGCTCGGGTTCGGCGTGGACGCCACCCACGGGCACGAACGCACCCACCTCGACGGCCTGCACCAGCTCACCCAGTTGCTCTGCCTCTATCTCCAGAGCCCCCTGGTCTTCCCGGAGTGGGACGCCGAGCCGGAGGGCGACCTGGCCGACTTCCCGTCGCTCGCAGTGCAGCCGGCGAACGAGGAGGGCCCGCGCGAGGGCCCGATCGGCCTGGACTGACCGGGCCTGTGATCGAAATCCGTTGCCGCGGCCGCCGCGAAGTGGATAGCGTGGCGGTACACGGGAAAGGAGGTGGTCCAGACTTGTATAGCAATCGGACTCGTGAGGTGGCTGTCCGCTAGCCGCTGTCCTCGACAGTGAAAACTCGCCCGCCGCGAGGCGGGCACCTGCAGGATCGTCGAGACCGTGTGGCAGCGGTGCGGCGAAACCACGACAGCCACCCGACCCCCGGGGTGCCGGCCCAGTCCAGCCGGCCCGCGCGCGAGCGCGGAAGCCCCGGGGGTCGCTTTTTGCCTTCCGGAGGATGCCGTGTCCATGCGTGAGCTGGTGGTGCTCGGTACGGCCAGCCAGGCCCCGACCCGGCAACGCAACCACAACGGCTACCTGCTGCGCTGGGACGACGAGGTGATCCTCTTCGACCCGGGCGAGGGCAGCCAGCGCCAGATGCTGCACACCGGGATCACCGCCACCGACCTGACCCGGATCTGCGTCACCCACTTCCACGGCGATCACTGCCTCGGGCTGCCCGGCACGATCCAGCGCCTCTCGCTGGACCGCGTACCGCGTCCGGTGGCGGTGCACTTCCCGGCCGGCGGCGCCGAGTACTTCGCCCGGCTGCGGCACGCCTCCAGCTTCTACGAGACCGCCGAACTGGCAGTCGAGCCGATCGACACCGACGGGCAGCGGATCACGCTGGGCGTCGGCACGCTGGAGGCCCGCCGGCTGCGGCACCCGATCGAGACGTACGGGTACCGCCTGGTCGAGCCGGACGGCTGCCGGATGCTTCCGGAGCGGCTGAGCGCGTACGGCATCGCCGGTCCGGACGTGGGGCGGTTGCTGCGCGACGGCCACCTGGACCGCGACGGACGCCGCGTGACCCGCGACGAGGTGAGCGTGACCCGGCCGGGGCAGCGGTTCGCGTTCGTGATGGACACCGGGCTCTGCGACGGCGTGTACGCACTGGCCGAGCACGCCGACCTGCTGGTGATCGAGTCGACGTTCCTGGAGTCGGAGGCGGCCCTCGCCGCCGAGGTCGGGCACCTCACCGCCGGCCAGGCCGCGCGGGTGGCGGCCGAGTCGGGGGTACGGACGCTCGTGCTCACCCACTTCTCCCAGCGGTACGCCGACCCGCGCCGCTTCCACGACGAGGCCCGCGAGCACTTCACCGGCGACCTGGTGATCGCCGAGGATCTTCAGACGGTACAGGTGCCGCCCCGGCGGGTACCGTCGCCCGGGTGACGATCTCCCTACGTTCCGCGACCGAAGCCGACCTGATGGCGGTCGGCGCCCTGCACCAGCGTTCACGGGTGGCGGCGTACTCGTCGTTCCTGCCGCCCGAGGCGCTGGCCGACCCGACGCCCGAGGCGATGGGCCGCTACTGGGTGGAACGGCTGACCTGGGAGGGCGCCGACCACCGGATGACGGTGGCCGAGCGGGGCGGGCGGCTGGTGGGCTTCAGCTACCTCGGGCCGGACGACGAGGGCGACCCGGCGACCGGGCTGCTCAACGCGATCCACCTGGAGCCGTCCGAGCGGGGCCGGGGCACCGGCCGGGCGCTGATGGTGGACGCGCTCGACGCGATGCGGGCCCGGGGATGGACCCGCGCGGTGCTGTGGGTGCTGCGGGACAACGCCGCCGCGCGCCGGTTCTACGAGCGCGGCGGCTGGGTCCTGACCGGTCTGCAGCGGGACGAGCACATCGGCTCGGCGCTGGTGCCGCAACTGCGGTACGGCCGCGAGCTGTGAACGGGCGGGCCCCGGATCCCGGGGCCCCGCCCCGCTCAGCGGGCGCCGAGGTGGGCCAGCAGGTCCTGGCGGGTCAGCACGCCCTTGGGCTTGCCGTCGACCAGCACCAGCGCCGCGTCCGCCTTCTCCAGCAGCCCGACCGCCTCGCTCACCGGCTGGCCGCCGCCGATCATCGGCAGCGGCTCGCCCATGTGCCGCTCGATCGTGTCGTGCAGGTGGGCCTGGCCGGTGAACAACGCGTCGAGCAGGTCCTTCTCGGCGATCGAACCGGCCACCTCACCGGTCACCACCGGCGGCTCGGCCTTGAGCACCGGGAGCTGGGAGACGCCGTACTCGCGCATGTAGTCGATCGCGTCGCGGACCGTCTCGGTCGGGTGCACGTGCACCAGCTCGGGCAGGCCGCCGGGCTTGCCGGCGAGCGCGTCGGCGACGGTCGGCTCGGTGCCCGAGTCGTCCAGGAAACCGTACCGGGCCATCCACTTGTCGTTGAAGATCTTCGACAGGTAGCCCCGGCCGCCGTCCGGCAGCAGCACCACGATCACGTCGTCCGGGCCGGCCTTGCGGGCCACCTCCAGCGCGCCCACCACGGCCATACCGCAGGAGCCGCCGACCAGCAGCCCCTCCTCGCGGGCCAGCCGGCGGGTCATCTCGAAGGACTCCTTGTCCGACACCTCGACGATCTCGTCGGCGATCCCCCGGTCGTACGTCTCGGGCCAGAAGTCCTCACCGACGCCCTCGACCAGGTACGGCCGCCCGGTGCCGCCGGAGTAGACCGAGCCCTCCGGGTCCGCGCCGATCACCTTGACCCGGCCCTCGGACGCCTCCTTGAGGTAGCGGCCGATGCCGGAGATGGTGCCGCCGGTGCCGACGCCCGCGACGAAGTGGGTGATCCTGCCTTCGGTCTGCTGCCACAGCTCCGGGCCGGTGGTCTCGTAGTGCGAACGCGGGTTGGCCGGGTTGCTGTACTGGTTGGGCTTCCACGCGCCGGGGATCTCCCGGGCCAGCCGGTCGGAGACGTTGTAGTAGGAGCGCGGGTCCTCCGGCGCGACGGCGGTCGGGCAGACCACCACCTCGGCGCCGTACGCGCGCAGCACGTCCTGCTTGTCCTGGCTGACCTTGTCCGGGCAGACGAAGACGCAGCGGTAGCCCCGGAGCTGGGCCACCAGGGCCAGCCCGACGCCGGTGTTGCCGCTGGTCGGCTCCACGATCGTGCCGCCCGGCCCCAGGATGCCCGCCTTCTCGGCGTCCTCCACCATGCGCAGCGCGATCCGGTCCTTGACCGAGCCGCCCGGGTTCACGTACTCCACCTTCGCCAGCACGGTGGCCTGGATGCCCTCGGTGACGTTGCGCAGGCGTACCAGCGGGGTGTTGCCGATCAGCTCGACGACGTTGTCGTAGTACTGCACCTCGTTGTGCCCTTCGTCGCGCCGCCGTCGTGGGGCGGTCGGTCAGCGGTCAGTTCGCCGACCAGCGTACGTGCCGTCAGGGCACCGCATGCCCGGGGATGACGGAGCTGCGACGTGCCTCCCACTCCAGGAACCGCTCGGTCTCGGCGAGCACGCTGCCGGCCAGCCAGGTGACCATGACCGCGTCGTCGGCCAGCCCGAAGATCGCCAGCGGGATCTCCGGCAGCAGGTCGATCGGGGAGACGATGTACGCCGTCGCCCCGGCCATCAGCGCCAGGCGCAGGCCACCGTCGTACTCGCCCCGGGTGGTCGCGCGGATCATCCGCGGCAGCGCCGCCAGCCGTGCCCCGAGCGACGGCCCGCCCCGCGTACCGGCCGCCAGCGCCCGGGCCAGCGCCGCGAACGCGGCGCTGCGCTTCAACGTCTTCCCCATGATGTCGCCCCTCTCCGCTCGACCATGGTGCGGCCCGATGGCAAGTCCATGTCCGCTGCCCCTCATCGGTACCCAATCCGGGCACCGCCCAGCCATCCGATCAAGGACAGCAGTGGTCGTACCGGCGCGATACTGTCGGTTCATGGGGGACGCTGGTTCCGTCGCGCCGGTCCGCCGGCAGCGCGCCCGGCAGATCGCCCGCCTCGCGGCGATCGGCACGGGCGCCACGGTGGCGGCCACCGCCGCCACCGGTGGGGTGCTGCTCGGCCAGGCCCGGCAGGCCCGCCGCACCATCCCGATGGCGCAGGCCCCGCCGCCGCGCTGCGACGGTGTGTACGGCGCGAGACTGCCCGGCCCGCCGATCACCGTGGTCATCCTGGGCGACTCCTCAGCGGCCGGGTACGGCGTGCACAGGCGCCGGGAGACACCGGGATCACTGCTGGCCACCGGGCTGTCCCGCCGCCTGCACCGGCCGGTCCGGCTGCACCGGTTCGCCGTGGTCGGCGCGTTGTCGTCAGGGCTGAAGCCGCAGGTCGAGTCCGCCCTGGAGGTCGAGCCGGACGTCGCAGTGATCCTGGTCGGCGGCAACGACGTCACCAACCGCTCACCGTTCTCGGTAGCGGTGCGATATCTGGTCGACGCGGTCCGTACGCTCCGGGCGGCCGGCTGTGAGGTGGTCGTCGGCACCTGCCCCGACCTGGGCACCATCCGGCCTATTCAGCCGCCGCTGCGCTGGCTGGCCCGGCGCTGGAGCCGCCAGCTCGCCGCCGCGCAGACGGTGGGCGTGGTCGAGGCCGGCGGCCGTGCCGTCTCGCTCGGCGACATGCTCGGGCCGCGCTTCGCCGCCGACCCCGGGCGGATGTTCGCCTGGGACCGGTTCCACCCCTCCGCCGAGGGGTACGCGATAGCCGCAGCGGCGTTGCTGCCCACCGTGTTGTCCGCGTTGGGCGCGGTCCCGGAACGCAGGCCTGTCCTGCCGGGCGTGGAAGGCGTACGGTCGCTCCCGGAGGCCGCCCACCAAGCGGCCCGGCACGCAGGCACGGAGGTCAGCGGCGCCCAGCTCCGGGGTCGCGACCGCGGGCCGGGCGGGCGGTGGGCGCAGCTTCGCCGGCGGGCCTTCTTCGGCGTCGGCGCGGTGCCACCGACCGGCAGCGCCGCCGACTCGGCAACGCTGGAGGGAACGTCATGAGCGAGCGCGGTGAGGTGGCCCGGTGGGGCCGGGCCGCGGCCCTGTCGCTGCTGGCCGGCACTGTGGGCGGCGCGGCGGTCCTGGCCGGCCAGGCCATCGCTGCCCGCACCCGCGAGTACGCCCAGCCCGAGCTGGGTCTGGTCCTGCGCGCGACTGTCGGCCGCGCGGACGCGCCGCCGCTGCGGCTGGTGCTGCTGGGTGACTCGTCGGCGCTCGGTGTGGGCGTCGACCGGTTCGAGGACACCATCGGCGGTCAGCTCGCCAACCTGCTCGCCGAGGGTCCGACCGGGCGCCGGGTGCAGCTGTCCAGCGTCGGGGTCTCCGGCTCGCGCGCCACCGACCTGGCGACCCAGGTGGCCCGGGCGCTGCTCGGTGAGCGGCCGGACGTGGCGGTGGTGCTGATCGGGGCGAACGACGCCACCGCGATGTCCCGGCCCGGCGACGCGGCGGCCTATCTCGGCTCGGCGGTACGCCGTCTGCGGGAGGCACACGTCGAGGTGGTGGTGGGCACGTGCCCCGACCTCGGGGCGGTACGCGCGGTCGCCGCACCGCTGCGTCAGGTGCTCGGCTGGTCCGGGCGGCGGATGGCGCGGGCGCAGACGGCGGCCGTGCTGGACGCCGGCGGCACCGTCGTCGACCTGGGCACCGAGACCGGCCCGGTGTTCCGCGCGGACGCGGGGACGCTCTGCCACGACGGCTTCCACCCGTCGGCCGACGGCTACCGGGTGTGGGCGCACGCCCTGCTCCCGGCGGTCGAGGCGGCCGCTGCCGTCGCGTTCCGGCATCACCGGCGACCGCCCACGGGGTGACATTTCCCGCCCGCCGTGCGACTTCCCGGGCATGTTACTCGCGCGTTAACGTTGGCTCATGCCGATTGAGTCGCCCCGCGACGCCGTCATCGTCGCCACCGCCCGGTCCCCCATCGGCCGCGCGTTCAAGGGTTCCCTCCGCGAGGTCCGCCCGGACGACCTCGCCGCCACCATCGTCCAGGCCGCCCTCGACAAGGTCCCGGCGCTCGATCCCACCACCATCGACGACCTCTACCTCGGGTGCGGTCTGCCCGGCGGCGAGCAGGGCTTCAACATGGCCCGGGTGGTCGCCACCCTGATGGGCCTCGACGGCCTGCCCGGCGCCACGCTGACCCGCTACTGCGCGTCCTCGCTCCAGACCACCCGGATGGCGATGCACGCGATCCGGGCCGGTGAGGGTGACGTGTTCATCTCCGCCGGTGTGGAGATGGTGTCCCGGTACGCCCGGGGCAACTCGGACACGCTGCCGCCGGAGGCGCAGGCCCTCGTCGGCGGCGGCTGGGAGAACCCCCGCTTCGCCGAGGCCCGGGAGCGTTCCGCGGCCCGCGCCCAGGGCGGCGCCGAGGTGTGGACCGACCCGCGCGAGGCCGGGCAGCTCCCCGACATCTACCTCGCCATGGGGCAGACCGCGGAGAACCTGGCCCAGGTGTACGACGTGACCCGCGAGGACATGGACGCGTTCGGCGTCCGCAGCCAGAACCTCGCCGAGAAGGCGATCGCCGACGGCTTCTGGGCCCGCGAGATCACCCCGGTCACCACGCCGGACGGCACCGTCGTCAGCACCGACGACGGCCCGCGAGCCGGGGTGACCCTGGAGGCGGTGGCCGGCCTGAAGCCGGTGTTCCGCCCGGACGGCCGGATCACCGCGGGCAACTGCTGCCCGCTCAACGACGGCGCCGCCGCCGTGGTGATCATGAGCGCCGAGCGCGCGTCCGAGCTGGGGCTCACCCCGCTGGCCCGGATCGTCTCCACCGGCGTCACCGGGCTCTCCCCCGAGATCATGGGCCTGGGCCCGGTCGAGGCGTCGAAGCAGGCACTCAAGCGCGCCGGCATGACCATCGACGACGTCGACCTGGTCGAGATCAACGAGGCGTTCGCCGCCCAGGTGATCCCCTCGTACCGGCAGCTCGGTATCCCGGAGGAGAAGCTGAACGTCGCCGGTGGCGCGATCGCCGTCGGCCACCCGTTCGGCATGACCGGTGCCCGGATCACCGGCACGCTGCTGAACGCGCTGGAGTGGCACGACAAGACCATCGGTCTGGAGACCATGTGCGTCGGCGGCGGCCAGGGCATGGCGATGGTGCTCGAACGACTGAGCTGAGACCGGTTCGCCGGTGCGCGAGCCGGGTACGGGAGGCCGCATGGCGACCGTCGTGGAACGTGAGCGCAAGTACTCCGGCGACGAGGGTTTCCGGCTGCCCGACCTGACCGGGTGCGGTGGCGTCGTGACCATGTCCGACGCCACCGTCTCGGATCTGGACGCCGTCTACTGGGACACCGGCGACCTGCTCCTGCTGCGCAGCGGGCACGCACTGCGCCGGCGTACCGGTGGGCACGACGCGGGCTGGCACCTCAAGGTGGGCGCTGTCGGTGGCGCCCGGGTCGAGCACCAGTTCCCGGCCGGGGCGTCCGACGACGGCCCGCCGCCCGAGCTGGTCGCGCTGATCCGGGGCGCGTCGCGCGGTCGCCCTGTCACTCCGGCGGCCCGGGTCGTCAATCGCCGCCGGGAGCACCGGCTGCTCGACGCGGACGGCCGGGTGCTGGCCGAGGTGGCCGAGGACGACGTCCGGTCCGAGGACCTGGTGGACGGCACCGCGCGGACCTGGCACGAGATCGAGATCGAGCTGGTCGAGGGCGACGAGGCGCTGCTCGACGCACTCGGGGAGCGGCTGCGCGCGGCAGGCGCCCGCGAGGTGGCGGTCAGCAAGTCGCACCGGGCCGTCGCCGGCCGGATCGAGCGCTTCGACGACCGGGAGCCGGTCGGCCCGGCGGGACCTGTCCTCGCGTACGTCAGGGCACAGCGCGACGCGATCGTCGGCAACCACGCGGCCGCGTACCAGGGGAACGAGGACGCGGTCCACGACATGCGCGTGGCGACCCGCCGGTTGCGGGCGACCCTGCGTACCTTCCGGGGGTTGTGGGACCGCCGGGAGAGTGAGGCGGTCCGGGCCGAGCTGCGCCGCCTCGGCGGCGAGCTGGGCCGGGTCCGCGACACCCAGGTGATGGCCGACCGGCTCACCGAGGCGATGCACGAGCTGCCGGACGAGCTGGTGCTCGGCCCGGTGGCGGCGCGGATCGGCCAATGGTTCGCCGCCGACCGGGCCGAGGCGACCATCGCGCTGCGGTCCGCGCTGGACGCCGACCGCTACCCCGCTCTGCTGGCCCGCCTGGATCGGCTGGCCGACGGCCCGCCCGCCGACGTCGGCCGGCGGTGGGTGGACCGCAGGGTCCGCAAGGCGGTACGCCGTGCCGACACCCGGCTGGACCGGGCGCTCGCCACCACCGGGCCGGACGGGGACGTCGCGTTGCACGAGGCGCGCAAGAAGCTCAAGGCCGCCCGCTACGCGGTGGAGGTGCGCGCGCCGGCCGCCGGCAAGCGGGCCGCTCGCCTGGTGAAGCGGTTCAAGGCGCTCCAGGACCTGCTCGGCACCCAGCAGGACTCGGTGGTCACCCGGGAGGTGCTGCGGCGGCAGGCGCTCCAGGCGTACGCCGACGGCGAGAACGCGTTCACGTACGGCCTGCTGCACGCGAGGCAGGCCGAGGCCGCCGGCCACGACCGCCCGGCCGTCCTGCGGGCGCGCGACCGCTCAAGACACCGCAAGGTACGCCGCTGGCTGAACCCCTGACCCGCCCTCTCCCGGCCCCCACTCGGTCGATCATGAAGTTGACGGGGATCAGCGTCCGTTTTGTCGCCGCCAACTTCATGATCAACGGGGTCAGGGCGGGGGGTCAGAGGGCGGCGCGGGTTCGGGTCACCGCTTCCGTGGCGGTGGCCAGGATCTGGTCGGGGGGCGCGGCGAGGGTCAGGTCGGCGGTGACCACGCGGAGCTGGTCGGGCAGGGCCAGGTCGCTGGGGAGGCGGGGCACGTCGCGGCGCGGCTCACCGGCCGCGTCGGCGGCCAGGTTGGCGATCTCCTGGACCAGCTTGTGCACCAGGTCGGCCCGGGACACGTTGCCGCCGTCCGCCTTGGCCGACCAGCGCGGCTGCTGCCAGTGCCCGACCTGTCGGACCAGCAGGGTCACCGCCCGGTCCAGTTCCGCTGCGCTCATCGCCGCCGAGTCTACGGTCAGCGGCGTACGTAGCTGAGCAGGCGGAGGATCTGCCAGTACAGGAAGATCAGCCCGACCAGCAGACCGAAGGCGCAGTACCAGGCGTAACGGCTGGGCAGCCGGTTCGCGGCCGACCGTTCGACCAGGTCGAAGTCGAGGATGAAGCTGAGCGCGCCCGCGATGATCGCCACCACCGAGAACAGGTACGGCAACCAGCCCACCCGGTCACTGAGGCTGTAGACGACCACCCCCTGCCGCCCGGTGAACAGGTACGCGAACAGGTTGACCAGGCCGATCGCCACGATCCCGACGAGCATGCCGATGACGAGCCGGGCCAGGCGCGGGGTGGCGCGTACCAGCCGGGCCCGGTAGAGCACCGCCATGCCGAGGAAGACGCCGAACGTGCCGACCACCGCCTGCGCCACGATGCCCGGATAGACCAGTTCGAAGGCGCGGCTGGCCACCCCGAGCAGCAGTCCCTGGAGCACCGCGTACCCGACGATCACCGGTGGACTGGTGATCTGCTTCAGCGAGATGACGAGCACCAGGGCCAGGCTGGCCAGCGCGCTCCCGGCGAGCGCGGCGGAGATCCACGCGGCCTGCGGCACCACCACCCAGGACACCGCCGCCGTGACGCCGGTGACCAGCAGCAGACCCACGGTCCGGCTGACCACGTCGGCCACCGTCATCGTGTCGGCGGTCCCGGCCCTGAGCACCTGCCGCTCGACGCGGCCGACGTCGTCCAGCCGGTCCAGCACCGGGTTGGCACTGCGCACCGTGACCACCTCCCGCCCACGTACCCGGATCCCACTCTGCCCCGGGCGGCCCGGCGGGGACGGGGAAACGGCGACGCCCGCCGCCGCGGATGCGGCAGGCGGGCGTCGTCGGGGAGGGCGTGATGTCAGTCGTCGCCCTGGAAGTAGCTGAGCAGCCGCAGGATCTCGATGTAGAGCCAGACCAGGCCGACCACGATGCCGAAGGCGGCGGTCCAGGAGTAGCGCTGCGGGAGGCCCATCCGGACCCCCTCCTCGATGTCGGCGAAGTTGAGCACGAAGCTCAGCGACGCCACCACGATGCAGACCAGGCTGAAGCCGATCGCGAGCGGGCTGCCGTCACGCAGGCCGGTGTTGACGCCGAACAGCGCCAGCACCAGGTTGACCAGCATCACGCCGAACAGGCCGGCCATGATCGCCACCATGATCCGGGCGAACTTCGGCGTGGCCCGGATGATCCGCGCCTTGTAGATCATCGCCATCAGGAAGAAGACGCCGAACGTGGCCACGACCGCCTGGAGCACGATGCCGTCGTAGAGCGACTCGAACGCCTTGCTGACCATGCCGACGAAGACGCCCTCGATGACCGAGTACGCCACGACGAGCGCCGGGTTGGCCATCCGCGAGAACGAGATGATCAGGCCGAGCACCAGGCCGACCACCGCGGCGCCGATCCACGCGACGCCGACAAGCGAGTCCGGCACGAGGACCCAGGCCGCCGCGGCCGAGGCGCCGAGGATGGCGAGCATGAGGACCGTCTTGACGACCACGTCGTCGAGGGTCATCGGGGTCACGGTGGGCGGGGCCACCGGCTGGCCGTAGCCGCCCGGGTAGGGCTGGGCGTAGGGCTGCTGGGGGTACTGCTGCTGCGGGTACTGCTGGGGGTATCCGGGCTGACCGTACGGCCCGGGCTGGGCGTACCCGGCCGCCCGCTCACGCTCTGCCGCCTGGCCGAGCCGGGCGAGCACCGGGTTCGACGTCTTCACTTCTCAGGCCTCCCTCAGGGGGTCGATCGCACGAAAGACGTGCTACTCCAGGGTAGACGTGGGCGCAATCGCGCGCGCCACGGCTAGCTGTGGGAAAGCTGAGAGTTCCGTACCAGGCGCCGACGGGCTTTCGTCGGCCGGGGAAGCCCTGTCCGTCAGAGAACGGTGGATGTGTACAGGGAAGGACTCAGGCCGATGACGGACGATGCTCTCTTCGTCAGCATGGTGTGCAGCTCGACGCGCCTGCCTGCGGTGATCCGGTTCCGGTGGGACGGCGAGTCGTACGTGGCGACAGCCGGTTCGAAGCAACGGCCCGGCAGCGTGGTGCCACCGCAGCACGGGAACGGCTCGATCAACGGGTCGTTCAGCCTCGGCGCGGCTTATCCGGGCTGCGTGTACTGCGCAGCGGACAATTTCGTCCGCTGCGGGCGGTGCCGTGAGCTCAGCTGCCATGACCGCAGCTGGGAAGTCTTCAACTGCCCGCGCTGCGGCAACTCGGGGCGGGTCGACGGCACCATCGACAGCCTCTCCGGGCTGGGCAGTTCATGACCACCCCCGCCGCCCGGCGGATCGCCCACGGTGATCACGGGACGTACACGGTGGTCGGCGGCCCGATCAGCAAGGGCGGTGTCGGAGCCATCTACCGTCTCACCGACCCGCGTTGGGTCTACAAGGAGTACCACTCCCCGGACAAGGCCCCGACGGCCGTGCACCTGGAGCAGCTCGTCGAGATCGGCCGGGACGTGCTGATCCAGCAGGGGCTGGAGATCGGTGCTCGGCCGGAGTCGTCTGTCAACTGGCCGGTCGACATCGTCCGCCAGTCCGATCGCCAGATCATCGGATGCGTGCTGCCGGCCATCCCACAGCGCTACTTCCACCCGACGCTCGGCACCGTCAACACGCTCGACTTCCTGGTCATGATCCGGTCGAAACCACCGCCCGCCACCAAACGGTTGATCGTACTGCTCCGGATGGCCGAGATCCTCGCGTTCGTGCACAGCAAAGGGCTGGTGCACGGCGACATCAACGCCAAGAACGTCGCCTGGACGGTCACCCCGACGCCGGAGGCGTATCTGATCGACTGCGACGGCATGGTGCCGCAGGATCCGCCGCCGAAGGTGGGGGTGCAGGCCGTCTACTGGACCGACCCGCGGGTGGTGGACAAGGTCGTGCCGGCGCACGACCACTACAGCGACTGGTACTGCCTGGCGCTGGCGTTCTACCGCGGGCTGTTGCTGATCAAGGGGGGCGCGCTCGGCAAGCAGAAGGACGGCACCTGGTCGGCACCGGGCCAGATCCCGTCGGACCTCGATCCGCGAGTTGCTGCGCTGATGCGGCGAGGACTGACCGATCCGCTGGACGCGAGCAAGCGGCCGGAGCCGGCCGAGTGGGTCAGGGTCCTGATCGAGGTCTACGTGGCCGGCGGGAAGTACGACGAGACCGCGTTGGCCCGGCTGGACAAGGAGCTGAACGCGCCGAGACCCCGGCAGGGCGTGACGCCGGGAACCTTTACCCCGCTACCGCCGCCCAGCCCTCCGCAACCGTCGTCCGGGACACGGCATCAGCCGCCGCCGTATCAGCAGTACCGGCCACCACAACCGCAACAGCAGCCCTACTGGCATCGGCCCCCACCTCCGCCGCCACATCGACCAGCGCAGGTGTATCAGAGGCCGCCCATACCGCAGCCGCCTCTTCCGCAGTACCCGCCGCCTCAATACGTGTCCCCACCGCCCTACGCGCCGACACCCGGAAAGGATCCAGGGGCACTGGCACGTTGGGCGATGGGCGGCGGAGTCGCCTGGTACCTGCCGCTGGCCTTGCTGTCGTTCTGCCTGTGGCCGGTCGGCGGAATCGTCTGTGGTCTCGTCCTGGCCCAGTCCATCAGGACCTACTCCGGTTACCCCGGCCGCACCGCCGCCATCGTCAGCAGCTGCCTCGGCCTCGGTCTGAGCGGCTTCGCTCTCCTGTCGTGGCTGGTAGGCCTGGCCGCCTGACATCACACCCCGGAAAGGGAGAACCAACATGTCATCGAACGAGCTCTTCACCATCTTCCCGGTCTTCCTGCTGGTCGACGTCAGCGCCTCGATGTCGGGTGGCCCGATCGAGGCGGTGAACAAGGCCCTGCCGGAGATTCAGCACGAGATGCGGTCCAACCCAACGGTCGGCGAGATCGCCCGCATCGCCGTGGTGACGTTCTCGGATGAGAGCCGGGTAGCCCTCCCCCTCTGCGACATCGCCGAAGCTCCGCTGCCCGAACTGCTGGTCGAGGGCGGCACCAACTTCGCAGCCGGTTTCCGTGGCGCCCGGCAGGCGATCGAGGCCGGTATGCGCTCCCTGCCCAAGGGCACGCCGGTCTACCGGCCGGTCGTGTTCTTCATGAGCGACGGGGCGCACCAGGCCGCCGAAGACTGGACCGAAGCGCTCAAGAGCCTGCGGGACCCGGGATGGAAGTTCGCGCCCGAGGTGGTCGCCTTCGGTCTCGCCGACGCGCACCGGGAGGAGCTCCAGAAGATCGCCACCCGGTTCGCCTTCATGGCCAAGGACGCCGACCCGGTCAGCCAGGTCCGCGAGATCATGAACGCGCTGATCGGGAGCATCCGGACCACCTCGACGAGCCTCGCCGACCCCACCAAGCAGGAAGGGCTGTACCTGGAGGCGCCGAGCGACCACTTCACGCCCCTCCCGGCCCTGACGATCTGAGGCCGGCATGCCTTTCCCGTTCGCCCACCTGTGGAGCGGAGGCGAGGCACCGGCTGAGCCGGACCTCACCCCGTCCGAGCCATCCTCGGCACCGGAACAGCCGGTTCCGGTGCAGCCGGCGCCCCTCCCGGAGGACGAGCCGAAGCCGGCCGACCTCCCGTCGGCCGCCCCGGTGATCGGGCGGGTCGCAGACGTCCAGCACGGGCGGCTCAAGGCCGGCCTCACCCTCCGCCCACCCGCGATCGCCCTGGACGGCATCGTGGCCGGCGGCTACCGGGTGGCCGGCGCGTCGATGATCGGCGTGGGCCACCTGCAGTCCGGGCAACCGCGGCAGGACGCGTACAACTTCATGCTCGGCGAATCCGGCCGGTTGTACGTAGCCGTCGCCGACGGTCTGGGCTCCAAACCGTACTCGCAACTGGGTGCAAACCTTTTCGTCGAGTCGGTGCTGATCTCGGCGGGCAGAGCCGAGGCCGACGAGCCGACCGAGGCGGATCCTGCTCGGCTACTCGTCCGGGCGAGCGAACGAATGGAACAGAAGGTCCGGGAGGCGTACGGCATAGATCCCAGGGCGGCGGGTTGCGTCGGCGCGGTAGCGGTGTTCTCGGAGCGTGGCTGCGTCGTCGCCCGGATCGGGGATGTGTCCGCCTTCACTCTCCGGACCGGCGTCTTCACCGAGGCATTCCCGGCCGAGACCGGCCCACTCAACCTGGTGACGGCGACGATGCCGTATCAGGCAGAGGAGGACATCGAGGTGGCCGAGCTGCCCTCGGCCGCCGTGGTGGTCCTCGGGACCGACGGGCTGGCGAACGACCTGCGCCACTCCGGCACACTCCGGGAGTGGCTGGGCGGGCAGTGGCAGGTACCACATCTGCCGTTCGGCGTCGGCGACACTCTGCGCTATCGGCGGCAGGGCTCGCACGACGACAGAACGGCGGTGCTGGTCTGGCGCGACGATGTTCCCGCCGACGCGGCGGCGAACGGCCCGGCCGAGGAAGACCAGGGTGAGGATCCGGCCCGCCTCCGGTGAACCCGTTGCGGGCCCGCGGCGAGCCGCTCGTGATCATGAGGGGAGCTGTCGTGTGCCCGGGGCGGGGGTCGAACCCGCACGCCTTGCGGCAGCCGCTTTTAAGGCGGCCGTGTCTGCCGTTCCACCACCCGGGCGGGTGACACCGGCGCGTCGCCACGCGGCGGTGCAGATCTCACCGTAGCGGCTCGGCCGCGACGCGGCGTACCCCGGCGGGTGCGGCCGTTATGGTCGAGGCCGTGACCAGCGCCGCCCGCCCGGCCCTCCGGCCCGATCACCGCCGGACGGCCGGTCCGGCGGGGGTCGCGCGGCGGGTGACGGCCGCCGTCCGGCGGCACCGCGCGGACCTGCTCGTGGGGCTGGCGTTCGTCGCGCTCGCCGCCTGGCTCACCCACGGCCTCTGGCCGGCGCCGGGCACGCGCGCACTCGCGCTCAACCCGGCGGACCAGACGCTGTACGAGTGGTTCCTGGCGCTGGACGCGCGTGCCCTGCGCGGCGAGCTGGGCCTGGTCACCGGCCGGTTGAACGCGCCGGACGGGGTCAACCTGATGGCGAACACCTCGGTGGTGGCGCTCGGCGTGCTGCTCGCCCCGGCCACGCTGGCGTTCGGGGCGCCTGTCACGTTCGCGCTGCTCGTCGCCGTGAACATGGCCGGTACGGCGCTCGCCTGGTACCTGCTGTTCGTCCGCGTCCTGCGGGCCCGCCGGCTCGCTGCCGTACTCGGCGCGGCGCTCTGCGGCTTCGGGCCGGGCATGGTCTCGCAGAGCAACGGCCACCTGCACATGACCGCGCAGTGGCTGGTCCCGGTGCTGGTCTGGCTCGTGGTCCGGCTGCTGCGTGCCGCCGACCCGGCCGGTCGCCCGGAGGGCCCGGACCGACGCCGGACGGCCTCCTCCGCGGCCGGGCTCGCCGCGGTCGTCACCGTGCAGGTCTTCGTCGGCGAGGAGGTGCTGTTCCTCGCCGCGCTCACCCTGGCGGTGACCGCAGTCGCGTACGGGCTGGCCGACCGGGACCTGCTGCGCCGGGCCGGCTCCGGGTTCGCCGGTGGCCTGCTCGTCGCCGCCGGGCTGGCGCTGCCGGTGCTGGCGTACCCGCTGTGGGTGCAGTTCGCCGGCCCGCAGGGTGTCGCGGACGGCATGTTCCCGCCCGCCTACTTCTCCGCCGATCTGATCGGCTGGACCCGCTTGTCCGCGCTGACGGTGTTCGGCAGCCCGGAGGCGGTACGGCTCACCACCGGCCCGGCCGAGTTCACCACGTTCCTGGGCTGGCCGCTGCTGCTGGTCGCCGCCGCCTGCGCGGCCTGGCTGGGGCGGCGGGCCCCGGTGGTGGCGCTCGTGGCCGGGGCGCTGGTGATGGCCGCACTCGCGCTCGGCCCGGAGGTGGTGGCGGGCGGTGAGCGGACCGGGATCCCCGGCCCGTACGCGCTGCTGGCCGGGCTGCCGGTGGTGGACGGCGCGCTGCCGATGCGTTTCGCGCTGGCGGTGCTGCCGCTCGTCGGCACCGTGCTCACCCTCGCCGTGCACCGGGCGCTCGGCGAACCCGGGCGGGCCCGCCGGGTCGTCCCGTTCGCGGTCGGCGCGGCGCTGCTCAGTGTCCTTCCCACGCCGCTGCCCACGATGGACCGGCCGCCGCTGCCCGAGTTCGTCACCGGCGGCCACTGGCGGAAGTGCGTACGCCCCGGCGGGGTGCTGGTGCCGGTGCCCACCGCCACTCCGCAGGCTCCCTGGCCGATGCGCTGGGCCACCGCCACCGGCGTCGCGTTCGCCATGCCGGAGGGCTTCTTCATCGGCCCGTACGGCCCGCACGGCGAGGCGACAATGGGCACCTGGCAGCGTCCCACCTCGACGCTGCTCGCCGACGTGGCCCGCCGGGGCGTGGCACCCGCGATCGGTGACCGGCAACGCCGCCAGGCCGCGCGGGACGTCGAGTTCTGGCACGCCTCGTGCGTGGCGGTGACCGACGACACGCCGCACGCGGAGATGCTGCGCCGCACCGTGGAGCAGCTGTTCGGGCGGCCGGGTACGCGGCTCGCCGACGCCTGGACCTGGCGGTTCTGATCCCGGACACGGCGAAGGCCCCTCCCGCGTACGGGAAGGGCCTTTCGTCCGGCAGGCGTCAGACGCGCGCGGCGACCGGCGGGGCGGACGCCTCGGCGAACTCCTCGCGCGGGTCGTGCAGCTGGCCCAGCGCGACCACCTCACGCTTGAGGAAGAACGCCAGCGTCCAGTCGACCACCACGCGCACCTTGCGGTTGAACGAGGGGATCCGCGACATGTGGTACGTCCGGTGCATGAACCAGGCGGGCCAGCCCGTCATCTTGATGCCGTAGACCTGCGCCACGCCCTTGTGCAGGCCGAGGCTCGCCACGCTGCCGGCGTGCTTGTGCTTGTAGTCGACCGGCTCGCGCCCGCGGATCACGTTCGCGATGTTGTCGGCCATCCGCGCCGCCTGCCGCACCGCGTGCTGGGCGCTCGGGGAGCAGAAGTTACCCGGCTCCTTGGTCAGGTCCGGTACGGCGGCGCAGTCGCCGGCGCTCCACGCGCCCTCGACCACCCGGTCGCCGTCCACGATCTGCAGCGTCGGCCGGCAGGTGACCCGGCGGCGCTCGTCACGCGGGAAGTCCGTCGCGTCCAGCATCGGCGACGGCTTCACACCGGCGGTCCAGACGATGGTGTCGGACGGGAAGCTGTCCCCGTCGGAGAGCTTCACCACACCGTCGACGCAGGACTCCAGCCGGGTGTCGAGGCGGATGTCCATGTCCCGCTTCATCAGCTGCTGCACCGTGTAGGCGCCCATGTCCCGGTCGACCTCGGGCAGCACCCGCTGGGTCGCCTCGACGAGCACCCAGCGCATCTCCTCCGGCTTCAGCTCCGGGTAGTAGCGCAGCGCGTCCCGGGCCATGTCCTCCATCTCGGCGAGCGCCTCGATGCCGGCGTAGCCGCCGCCCACGAAGGTGAACGTCAGCGCACGGCTGCGGACCGCCGGGTCGGTGGTGGAGGCCGCCACGTCGAGCCGGTCCAGCACGTGGTTGCGCAGGAAGATGGCCTCACCGATGGTCTTGAACCCGATGCCGTGCTCGTGCAGGCCGGGGATCGGCAGGGTGCGGGAGACCGAGCCGGGGGCGACGACCACGTGGTCGTACTGGATCTCCCGGGCCGGGCCGCTGATCGGCTGCACCACGGCGGTCATGCGGTCGTGGTCGATCCGGGTGACGGTGCCCGCCACCACGGTGCACTTGCGCAACTCCCGCCGCAGCGGCACCACGGCGTGCCGAGGGGAGATGTTGCCCGCCGATGCCTCCGGGAGGAACGGCTGGTACGTCATGTGCGGCTGCGGGTCGACGACGATGACCTCCGCCTCACGCCTGCTCAGCTTCTTGGACAGGCGCAGAGCGGCGTACAGGCCCACGTGACCGGCACCCACGACAAGGATCCGCTTCGGGTTCACGTCATCTATCTTTCCCCGGGTGCTTCGGGTAATCCCGCGCGAGACCCCCTTCTGTGACGGAGCACAACCGGTGTGACCTGCGCAACGTCGCCGGAACGCTGCGTCACCTGCGTCGGAGCAACCAGCCCAGCAAGCCGCTCAGCCCCACCGCCACCAGCAGTCCCGCCACTGTCGCGGCCTGGGAGCCGTCGGTGCCGCCCACTCCCCCGAGCCTCGCCAGCACCACGCCGAGCACGGCGCTGGCGAGCACCACGCCGCCCACCCGGCCCAGCCACCGCAGCACCACGTCCGGATCGATCAGCCCGTCGTAGGGCAGCAGCGCGGCCAGCGCGCAGAGCGAGTGCGCCAGGTAGAGCAGCGTCGCCACGGCGAGCAGCCGCCACAGCGCCGGTGGCCGGTCGAAGCCGAGCGTGGCCAGCAGCCAGCCGCCGACTGTCACCAGCGCGGTGAACGTCGGCCAGATCCGGCGCGGCCCGGCCGCCGGGAGCACCGCGGCCACCGTCATGGCCAGCAGCGAACGCGGGGTGAGGGCCTGCACCGGGTACGCGAGCAGGAAGCCGGCCAGCACGGTGAGGAAGATGCCGCCGCGTACGAGCAACGGCAGCGGACTGACCCGGGCGACGGCGTACCGCAGCGCTCGCACCCGCTCCACAAGAGCGTCCGTCATTTGAAACCTGCCTTCGGGGCGGTCGCCAGCCGGGCCACGTCGCGCAGCACCTCGTCGAGGCTGCCCGCGCCCGCCCAGCGCACCACCGGCACCCCGTGCTCGCGGAGCTGGCCGATCATCGTGTCCCGGTCCAGCCGCCACAGCCGGTACGCCACCTCGGCCCAGCCGCGTTCCTTCGGCATCGGCAGCTCGGCCGGCAGCGTGTCCACCGCCACCACGAACCGGCCGCCCCGGGCCAGCCGGGCCAGCATCTGCGCGGACCGCTCGTCGAGCAGCGGGGTGAGCACCACCACCAGCGCGTCCGAGGAGAGCACCTGCGGGCCGAAGACCTGGTCGTACGGCTCGTGCGGGGACGACTCGGCCTGCACGTCGAGCAGCCACTCCAGCACAGTGAGGTACTGCCGCCGGCCGGTCGCCGGACGCAGCCGGCGGGCGGCCGGGCCGTACTCCAGCATCGACACCCGGTCACCGCGGTGCAGGTAGTGCTCGGCGATCGCGGCGGCGGCCCGCACGGTGGTGTCCAGCACCGACGCGGTGCCGTTCACGCCACCGGAGCGCCCGGCCTCGGCCAGTACGTCCAGCAGCACCACCACCTCGGCGTCCCGGTCCGAGAGCGTGGCGGCGACGTGCAGTTGGCGGGCCCGCAGCGACACCCGCCAGTCGATGCGGCGCAGCCGGTCGCCGGGTGCGAACACGCGTACCCCGGCCAGTTCGCCGCCCTCGCCCGGCCGCCGCGACCGGTGCGCGCCGACCAGCCCGGCGGCCCTGGGCATCGCCTCGACCGCGTCGAACGGTTCGGTACGCGGATAGACCCGCGCCCGGATCGGGTCGGTGATCACCGCGCGGGAGACCAGCAGCCCGTCGGCGGCGGCGACCCGCACCCCGGCCGGGCCGATCGGGTGCCGTCCCCACCGCAGGGCGGTGCCGGTCAGTTCCAGGTCGACGGCGCTCCCCGGAGGTACGGAGGTGACGAACGGGCGGTCCGCCCCGCCGGAGCGGCTCACGTCCAGCCCGGCGCCGCCGAAGCCGACCTGCTCCACCCGAAGCCAGCGCGACATCCGGGTCCGGACCACCGCCAGGTCGTACCCGATCAGGTCGGGGTTGGCGACGGCGACGGTGGCGGCCAGCGGCGCGCCCTCGACCAAGTGGGTGTCTCCCACGCCCAGTTCCAGCTCGGGCAGCCCGGCGGGGCGGCGGCGCAGCGCGTACGCGGTCCCGAGCGCGAACGGCGTGGCGAGCACCACCAGGTCGATGCGGCCGAGCAGGACGGCGGCGACGAGCAGCACGCCGGTGAGCAGCACGGCCCGGCCCAGCGCCCAGGTGGGCGCCCAGCCGCTCGCCGCGTCGGACCGGTCCATCAGCGTCCGGCGGCGTAGCTGGGCAGCGCGCCGCTGGCCGGGGCGGGCGTCGACTCCAGCACCTCGCCGACGACGAACGAGGGGTCGACGCGCCGCAGCCACATCTCCGGCCTCAGCGTGATCCGGTGCGCCAGCGCGGGCGCCGCCACGGCCTTGACGTCCTCCGGCACCACGTAGTCCCGGTTGGCGAGCACCGCCCGGACCCGGGACAGCAGCAGCAGCGCCAGCGAGCCGCGCGGGGACGCGCCGACGAGCACCGACGGGTGCTCCCGGGTGGCCGCGGTGAGCGCCACGATGTAGCGGCCGACCGAGTCCTCGACCACCACGTCCTCCAGCGCGGCCTGCATGGCGCGCAGCGTGGCGGCGTCCACCACCGGCTTGATCTCCGCCTCCTCGCGGCGACGGGCGATCCGGCGGCGCAGCACGTCCCACTCCTCGTCGTGGCTGGGGTAGCCGAACGAGACCCGCAGCAGGAACCGGTCGAGCTGCGCCTCCGGCAGCGGGTACGTGCCCTCGTACTCGATGGGGTTTGCGGTGGCGAGCACGTGGAACGGCTCGTCGAGGCGGTAGGTCACGCCCTCCACCGAGACCTGCTTCTCCTGCATCGCCTCCAGCAGCGCCGACTGCGTCTTCGGCGGCGTCCGGTTGATCTCGTCGGCGAGCAGCAGGTTGGTGAACACCGGCCCGGCCCGGAAGGCGAAGTCGCCGCTGCTCTGGTCGTAGAGGAACGAGCCGGTCACGTCGGCGGGCAGCAGGTCCGGGGTGAACTGGAGGCGCCGGAAGTCCAGCCCGAGCGCCTGCGCGAAACAGCGCGCGGTGAGCGTCTTGCCCAGGCCGGGCAGATCCTCCAGCAGCACGTGACCACCGGCGAGGATGCCGGCCAGCACCAGCTCCAGCGCGTCCCGCTTGCCGACCACGACGGTGCCGACCGCCTCCAGCACGGCCCGGGCGAGCCGGCCCACCTCGGCGGGGGCCATGCTCCGGTCCACGTCGTTCATCAGATCTTCTCCAGTTCGGCGACGATCGCCGCGAGGTCGCGCGGCGACGGAGGGCGGCGGACGGGGGTGGCGAGGAACGTCCACAGTGGCTCGCCCAACAGGGTTCGGGCGCGGGCCGGGTCGGACTCACGGGTGACGCCGTGCCGTTGACGCAGCCGTTCGTCGGCCAGCTCGCCGAGGCGGGGCAGGATGCGTTCGGTGAACCGCTCCCGGTTGTCTGAGGACCAGTCCAGCGGGCGCTCCCAGCCGTTGATCGCGGTACGCAGCGCGTCCCGGGCGGACCAGTTCCAGGTGCCGGGCTCCTCACCGGCGGGCGCCCGGGCGCCTGCGCGGGGCGGCGGCGGGGGCGAGAGCGCGGCGGTGACCCGGCGTACGGCGAGCACGGCGAGCACCCCGGCCACGATGATCCAGATCGGCACCTTCAGGCCGACCGCGCGCAGCCCGACCACGATCACCACGACGACGGCCGCGGTGACCGCGGCCGTCCGCAGCAGCAGGCGCGCCCGGCCACTCCCCGAAGGGCGGACGTCCTCCCCGGCGGGCTCCTCGCCGAACGACATCAGGTCGTCGATGCTGGTGCTCACGACGCCTCCCCCGCCAGGCTGGTCAACTCGCCGCGCAACCGGCGCAGCGCGGCGCGGGCCTGGTCCCGGGTGCGCTCGTCGACCGGGTGCGTGGCGTAGCGGGCCTCCCGGTAGACGTGCGCGAAACCGTCGAGCACGTCGGCACTGGCGATCGCCGGGATCCCGGCCGCCGGGTCGCCGCGCAGCAGCCGGCCGACCAGGTCGGTCGGGGTGTCACCGGTGTGCCGGGGCACACCCGCGTCCTCGGCCGCCTCCTCCAGGCGCACCCAGCAGGCGATCACAGCGGTCCGCGGGTCGGTGGAGCGGTCGTCCAGTTCGACGAGTCCCGCGTCGAGCGCGGCCACCACCTCACGGGCGGTCCCCTCCGCGGTACGCCGCGAGCGCCGCACCGGAACCGCGCGAGTCGTGCGCCGCAGCGCGCCCCGGAGCACGTTCCACAGGACGTACCCGACGGCGCCCAGCACCGCCGCGAACAGCAACGCCACAGCGGTGGTGGCCAGCCAGTCGGGCACACCGCCCGACGTGGACTCACCCACGTCGCGGGGTTCGACAGGGATCGACGGCACGGCCTCGGGCGACGGGTAGTCCGGCACGTACGGGATGGTGTCGGCGGCCGGCGGGATCCGGCTGGCCCCGATGGCGGAGTGACCGGCGGCGAACGCGGCGAGCGCGAGCAGCACCGTCACCGCGGCGACCGGCCACCACCTGCGCAGTACGCCGAAATCCATCCCACCGCCTCAGGTGTTCTCAGTCCACCCCGGCCAGGTCCTTCGCCCGGGTGAACACGTCGTCCAGCATCGCCGGTGTGAGCCGGCCGGTGAACGTGTTCTGCTGGCTGACGTGATAGCAGCCCAGCAACGCCGGCACCGACTCGCCGGACCAGTGTGCCCCATGACCGAACACCGGTCGCGGAGTGGGCGGTCGCTGCCCGTACACCTGGCGTAGCACCGGCCACCACGCGGCCCACGCGAACGCACCCAGCGCGACCACGACGCGCAGCGTGGGCCGGATCAGTTCGACTTCGCGGTGCAGCCACGGCGCGCAGGTGTCCCGCTCGGCCGGGGTGGGCTTGTTGTCCGGCGGCGCGCACCGCACGGCCGCGAAGATGCGGGTGTCGCGCAACGTCAGGCCGTCGTCGGCGGCCACACTCGTCGGCTGGTTGGCCAGCCCGGCCCGGTGCAGCGCGGCGAACAACACGTCGCCGGACCGGTCCCCGGTGAAGATCCGGCCGGTGCGGTTGCCGCCGTGCGCCGCCGGCGCCAGACCGAGGATCGCGATGCGCGCGTCCTGCGGACCGAGGCCCGGCACCGGCCGTCCCCAGTAGTCCTGGTCGCGGAACGCGGCCCGCTTGACCCGGGCGACCTCCTCCCGCCACGCCACCAGACGCGGGCAGGCGAAGCAGTCGCTGACCGCGCCGTCGAGGTCGGCCAGGTCGGCCGCCCGCGCGGCACGGGCGACCACGTCCTGCGGGGTACGCGACTCAGCCAAGCTTCGCCCGGAACAGTTCCAGCGTGCGGGCCCAGGCGGTGGCTGCCGCCCGCTGGTCGTAGTGCTCGGGCCGGTCCTCGTTGAAGAACGCGTGCGCGGTGCCCGGGTAGTCGAACGTCTGGCAGGTGCCACCGGCGGACTCGATGGACCGGCGTACGCTCTGCACCCCGTCGGCGGCGGACAGACCGTCCGCCTCGGAGCAGTGGATGAGCGCCGCCTTCCCGGCGTAGTCGGCCCAGTCGGTGGCCATGCCCTCCCAGGGCAGACGCGGGTAGAACCCGGCGGTGGCCACGATGCGCTCGGAGAACGTGCCGGACCACAGGGCCAGGCTGGCGCCCGCGCAGAACCCGGCGCAGCCCACCTTGCCGGCGACCTCCGGCCGGCTCGCCAGGTATTCGGCGGCGGCGGCGATGTCACTCGCCGCCTCGTCCATCTGGGAGCTGTTCAGCATCAGCCGCGGCTCGGTCGGCTTCACGGCCGGTCCGCCGTGCCGGAAGTCGGGCGCGAGGGCGACGAAGCCGGCCTCGGCGAAGCGGTCGACCACGGCCCGGACGTGGGGTACGAGACCCCACCAGTCCTGGATGACGATGACCGCCGGGCTGGCCGCACCGCCGGAGGGTATCGCGAGATACCCCTCGCTCGTCCCCCCGTTGCCGGTGAAGCTCACCATCTCGCCCATGGGCCCGTCCTCCTTGCGGTCAGTCAACGTTGGCTGGTCGCACAGTTGGCTGTTATGTGCCGGTAGCGTGCCACGCGGTCGGCGGCCCGGGGAAGACGGAACAACAGTGGCATTCACCTCCTGTTGAACCGCCCCACAGGTATAGCGATCGCTAAACTGGTCGCATGGTGCCGGACGCGAGAGGAGGGGAAGGCATGAGCGACTACTCCCGATGGCAGGACATCCGCGTCGACCACGTCGCCCGGGCCGGAGGCGAAGAGGCGGTCGACGCGGGCAAGCAGCAACTCCTCGCCGAGGTCATCGGTCACCGACTCGCGGAAGTGCGCCGAGCGCGGGGGTTGACCCAACAGCAGGTGGCTGACCGCATGGGCGTCACCAAGGGACGGATCTCCCAGATCGAGCAGGGAAAGATCTCCGGTCAGGACGTGGTGGCCCGGTTCGCCGCCGCCCTGGGTGGCCGACTCCATCAGGCGATCTACTTCGACGACGGCGACATCGCCGCCATCGCCTAACAGCGGCTCCGCGCGAGATCTTGGAAGATTGCGGCCCCTATGAGGGCCGTTTCCTTCCAAGATCTCGCGCGGTCGAGCGCGCTCAGGGGGTTGACGTGGGTTCCGGGGAAGCGCTGGTGGTGGGCGCGGTCGGGGTGGCGCTGTCCGTGGGCGCGAATGCGGGCGGGGCGATCGACGGTGAGACCGGCGGGCCGAACGGGGCCCGCTCCGGACAGTACGGGTAGGTGTTACGCATCTCCGGCACCGCGCCCGTGTCGGCCATGCAGCTCGGCCAGCCGAGCGTGATCGGCACGCCGTTCTGGTCGAAGAGCCGCGCGTCGCGGATCAGCCGCCCCTGCTGGTCGTAGACGAAGACGTCCTCGATCCGCTCGTACCGGTGGTCCACCGACGTCTGCTCGTAACTGCCGTAGACGTCGGTGTCGGCGCGCTCGTCCACCTGGGCCAGCACGGCGATGGAGAACAACAGCAGCGCGGCGGTGGCGATCTGGTGCAGTTGTCGCCGCCACCCGGTGATCCCGGCCGAGCGACGACCCCACCACATGGACGCGACGATCGCGCCGATGAGCAGCAGCATCCCCATCGAGCTGTTGCCGTCCAGCCGGGGCACCAGGCCGGACCGGCCGTCCACCATCCAGGCCACGATCAGCGCGGCCAGCCAGCCGCGCACCAGCCACCAGGCCGGGCGCAGCGGACGCAGGAAGTCGCTCACCGTCTCGTGCCCGAGCACCGGGCCGAGTTGGCGGTCCAGCAGGCGGAGCTGCGTGGCCGCCTGCTCCCGCGCCTCGGCCAGCCGGTGGAAGCGCGCCGGTCGCCGCCCCTCCCCGGCGCCGGCGGCGGCGCGCAGCTCGGCCGCGTACGCCTCGGGCGTGCCCAACCGGTCCACGAGCGCGCCCTCGCCCTCGGCGGCCACCTCGGCGAGGTGTTCCGGCAGGTCCTCGGTCAGCTCGTCACGGACCCCGGGCGGCAGGTCGACGAGCGCCGCGCGAACCCGGTCGACGTAGTCCGTGATCTCCTGCCCAGTGACGGTCATGCCGCCATCCCCCGATCGTCGAGCAGTGCGTCCATGGTGGTGGCGAACGAGCGCCAGGTCTTGCCGGAGCGGGTGAGCTGGTCACGCCCGGCGGCGTTGAGCGAGTAGTACTTGCGGTGCGGCCCGGACTCGCTCGGCACCACGTACGTGGTGAGCAGACCGGCCGCGAACAGCCGGCGCAGCGTGCCGTAGACCGAGGCGTCGCCGACCTCGGCGAGACCGGCCTCGCGCAGGCGCCGCAGGATGTCGTAGCCGTACCCGTCCTCGTCCTTGAGCACGGCGAGCACCGCCAGGTCGAGCACGCCCTTGAGGAGCTGCGTGGTATCCACGCTCCGCACACTAGTGCGCAATCCGCACTACCGTCAACGACACAGCGCCATGTCGCCCACCGGGGCCGGTGATCAAGGAGTTGGCGTCCTCAGAGGCGCCCGGATCGGACACAAACTCCTTGATCACCGCCGGAAGGGCAACCTTCCGTCGACGGCTCAGACGTAGAGCTTGCGGAGTTCGCGGGCGATGTCCGAGACCTCGGTCAGGGTGCCGCTCGCCACCGACATCACGAGAGCCTCGGCCTGATCAACGTCGACATCCTGGATCGGCACCTCGTTGAGGGCCAGAAACACCCGCCCCGCCGCCCAGGCGAGACGCTTGTTCCCATCAATCAGCGCGTGGTTCATGCAGACCGAGTGCAGCAGCGCGGCGGCCTTGGTCCAGAGATCGGGATAAGCCTCCTGGCCGAACGCCACGGTGGCCGGGCGGACCACCGCCGAAGAGAGCAGACCGAAATCACGGACCTGCGGCGTCCCACCCAACACGATCGAGGCGATCTCCACGAGGTCGTCGACCTCGAGATAGTGGATCACTCCGCCAACCGCCGCAGCAGCTCGGCGTCACGCTCGGCAACCTCCCGCGCGAGATCCCGCACGCGGGCACGATGACTGCGCGCCGAGACGTACTCCTCGACTGCGACAACGATGGTGGCGTTCATCGACCGGTGCTCCTGCTCGGCAAGCTGCTTGAGCCGTTCGTGCAGTCCGTCGGGAAGATTGACAGTGGTGACCATATGGAAATCATACCGGCCGCACGCAGGGGAACCACCTATCTCGAGATCGCCCCCAGGCTCCAGGCGATGCCGTCGAGGATGTCGTGCTCGGAGGCGACCACCGACGGCATCCCGGCCCGTTCCATGATCACTCGCAGCACCAGCGCGCCCGCGCCGATCACGTCGGCCCGCCCCGGGTGCATCACCGGGTACGCCAGCCGCTGCTCGCTGCTCTTGCCGAGCAGGTCGGCGGTCACCTCGGCCACCTGCTCGTACGAGATGCGGGCGTGGTGGATGCGGCTGGGGTCGTACTCCTGGAGCCCCTGCGCCAGGGCGACCACGGTGGTGACCGAACCGGCGAGCCCGACCAGCGTGGCGGCCTCGCGGCCGGGCACGGCGGCGAGCGCGCGGTCGACGGCGGCGGCGATGTCCGCTTCGGCGGCGGTGATCTGCGCCGCGGTCGGCGGGTCGCCGTGCAGGTGGCGTTCGGTCATCCGGACGCAGCCGATGTCCACCGAGATCGCGCCGCGCACACCGTCGGCGCGGGTGCCGACGACGAACTCGGTCGAGCCGCCGCCGATGTCGACCACCAGGTACGGCGGCTCGGCGTCGGCGGGCAGGCCGCGCACCGCGCCGGTGAACGACAGGCGCGCTTCCTCGTCACCGGTCACCACCTCGGGCGGTACGCCGAGCGTGCGCTCGACCATCGCGCGGAAGTCGGCGGCGTTGGAGGCGTCGCGGGAGGCCGAGGTGGCGCACATGCGTACCCGGTCGGCGCCGGACTTCTCGATCTCGGCCGCGTAGTCGGCGAGCGCCACCCGGGTCCGCTCGATGGCCTCCGGGGCGAGCTTGCCGGTCTGGTCGACGCCCTGCCCCAGCCGCACGATCTCCATCCGCCGGGTGACGTCGCGCAGCGGCGCCGCCTCCCCGGCCGACGCCTCGGGCAGGTCGGCGATCAGCAGTCGGATCGAGTTGGTCCCGCAGTCGATGGCGGCCACACGCGCACTCACGGCGCCCACCCTACGGCAGCCCGCCCCCACCCCCGCGCGATCATGAGGTTGGCGGCGACAAACCGGACGCCGGACGCCGCCAACTTCATGATCGACGAGGCAGGGCAGGCAGGGCCAGCGCGGTCAGAGGCGCAGCAGCATTCGGGTGTTGCCCAGGGTGTTGGGCTTGACCCGTTCCAGGTCCAGGAACTCCGCGACACCCTCGTCGTACGAGCGCAGGAGCTGCTCGTACACCGGCTGCGGGACGGGTGCGCCGTCGATCTCGCGGAAACCGAACGAGCCGAAGAAGCCGGTCTCGAACGTGAGCACGAAGATCCGGGCGATGCCCAGCTCCCGTGCCGCGTCGATCAGCCCGCCGACGATCCGATGCCCGATCTTGTGACCCCGGCAGGACGGGTCGACCGCCACCGTCCGGATCTCGGCCAGGTCCTCCCACATGACGTGCAGCGCGCCGCAGCCGACCACAGTGCCGTCCGAGGTCACCGCGACCCGGAACTCCTGTACGTCCTCGTACAGCGTCACAGTCGCCTTGCTGAGCAGCCGCCGGTCGTCGGTGTAGGTGTCCACCAGCCGCCGGATGCCGCGCACGTCGGTGGTGCGGGCCCGGCGCACAGTGATCTCGTCGGCGCTCATCTCACTCCGCCGGCGGCACGTCCACGCAGGGGCCGGCCGCCCACCACTTCTCCACCAGCGCCAGCGTCTCGTCGCCGAACGGGTTTACCCCCGGCCCGGCGGCGAGCGCGTGCCCGAGATGCACGTGCAGGCACTTCACCCGCCCCGGCATGCCGCCGGCCGAGATGCCGGCGATCTCCGGCACCTCACCGATCGCCTCCCGGCGGGTCAGGTAGTCCTCGTGCGCCGCCCGGTACCGCGCCGCCAGCTCCGGATCCTCCGCCAGCCGCTCGGCCATCTCCTTCATCAGCCCGGCCGACTCCAGCCGGCTGCACGCCGCGGTGGCGCGCGGGCAGGTCAGGTAGAACAGCGTCGGGAACGGCGTGCCGTCGGCCAGCCGGGGCGTCGTCTCCACCACGTCGGGCAGACCACACGGACACCTGTGGGCCACCGCGCGGGTGCCGCGCGGCGGGCGTCCGAGCTGCGCGGCCACCGCGGCCAGGTCGGCCTCGGTGGCCGGCTGGCGTTCCGGCGGGGGTACGGAGTCCGCCGCCGGCTCCTGCGGTGGTACGACGCTCAAGGTTGTGCCTCTCGAATCAAAGCTCACTTGTCCCCGCGGTCGGCGTTGGCCGCCCGCACGCTCGACCACAGGGTGTCGTACCAGGGCTCGGGCGGCTTCGGCGCCCCCGGCTTCGCGCCCTTGCCGGCGTCCTTCGCGGCGCCCTCCGGGTCGGAGAGCACCACGAGCAGCGTCTCGCCCGGCTTGCCCATGAAGAACCGCTCCCGGGCCTGCGTCTTGACGTACTCCGGGTCCTGCCACTTGGCCGCCTCGGCGGTGAGCCGCTCGATCTCGGCCCGCTGGGCGGCCTGCGCGGCTTCCATCCGCTCGATGTCGGCCTGCTGGTCCAGGTAGACCCGGACCGGATAGGTGTACGCCAGGGCGAGCGCGATCAGCACCGCGAACAGCACCGTGGCGCGCCCGGTGAAGCGCCGGGGTTGGGGTGCGGTGAGCCGCTTGACCGGACCACCGGCGGCGGTACGCCGAGCCGCGGCGGGGCGGCTCGCGGAGCGTACGCCGTCGGTGGCACGAGACGCGCCGGGTGACCGGCCGGCGGTGCGCGCCTCCGCGCGGACGCCGTTGTCGCGTGCCGTGGACCGGACCCGGGCACCGCCCGTCCGGCCGGGCTGCCCCGGCCGACGGGCGGGCCGCTGGCCACCCGGTGTGCGGCGCTGCTGCATCGTCACACCCCTCCCCCGGAGCGCTCGCTCAGGCCGAACGGTAGCGCGGGAACGCGCCGGCACCGGCGTACCGCGCCGCGTCGGCCAGCTCCTCCTCGATCCGCAGGAGCTGGTTGTACTTGGCCACCCGGTCCGAGCGGGCCGGCGCGCCGGTCTTGATCTGCCCGCAGCCGGTGGCGACGGCCAGGTCGGCGATGGTGGTGTCCTCGGTCTCGCCGGAACGGTGGCTCATCATGCACTTGAAGCCGGCCCGGTGGGCCAGGTCGACGGCGTCGAGCGTCTCGGTGAGCGAGCCGATCTGGTTGACCTTGACGAGCACCGCGTTGGCGGCCTGCTCCGCGATGCCCCGGGCGATGCGCTGCGGGTTGGTCACGAACAGGTCGTCGCCGACGATCTGGATGCGGTCGCCGAGCGCGGCGGTGAGGGTGGCCCAGCCGCTCCAGTCGTCCTCGGCCAGCGGGTCCTCGATCGACACGATCGGGTAGTCGCCGGCGAGCTTGGTGTAGTAGTTGCTCATCTCCTCGGCGCTCTTGGCGCTGCCCTCGAACGTGTAGGTGCCGTTGTCGAAGAACTCGGTGGCGGCCACGTCGAGCGCGAAGACGATGTCGGTGCCCAGCCGGTAGCCGGCCTTCTCCACGGCCTCGGCGATCAGGTCCAGCGCGGCGGCGTTGGTGGGCAGGTTCGGGGCGAAGCCGCCCTCGTCACCCAGGCCGGTCGACAGATCCTTCTTCTTCAGCACCGACTTCAGCGCGTGGTAGACCTCGGCGCCCGAGCGCAGCGCGTCCCGGAACGTCGGCGCGCCGATCGGCGCGATCATGAACTCCTGGATGTCGACGTTCGAGTCGGCGTGCGCGCCACCGTTGAGGATGTTCATCATCGGCACCGGGAGCAGGTGCGCGTTCGGGCCGCCCAGGTAGCGGAACAGGCTCAGCTCGGCGCTGCCGGCGGCGGCCTTCGCCACGGCCAGGGAGACGCCGAGGATGGCGTTCGCGCCCAGCTCACCCTTGTTGTCCGAGCCGTCGATGTCGATCATCTTCTGGTCGATCAGCCGCTGCTCGCTGGCCTCGTAGCCGATGAGCTGGTCGACGATGCGGTCCTCGATGTTGGCGACCGCCTTCTCGACACCCTTGCCCAGGTAGCGATCCTTGTCACCGTCGCGCAGCTCGACCGCCTCGAAGGCGCCGGTGGAGGCGCCGGACGGCACCGCGGCGCGGGCGATCGTGCCGTCGTCGAGCCCGACCTCGACCTCGACCGTCGGGTTGCCCCGCGAGTCCAGGATCTCCCGGGCGACGATTCCCTCGATGGTTGCCACTGAGTCGCTCCTCGTTTGTGTGGTTCCGGTCCGTATGGGCCGCGACGGTGCGGCTGAGGCAGGTGTTGAACGCAGCGTATCGGTCCCCGCCCTCCCGCACCCCGCTCGGGGCGGCCCCCGAGGCGCTTGCTGAGACGGACATTCCCGGATTACCGGTCGTCAACCGGCAACCGGTTTGCGAGACGTTGCGTCAATCGACAAGGCTGGGCATCATGCCTGCCGCCTCGACGACTCTCCGCGTGCTCGCCGCCTCGGTCATCGCGTCGCTCTCGGTCACCGGCTGTCAGGCCCTGGACGACGCGAACGTCGCACTCGGTCGCGCCGACCTGGTCAACGACCTCGCCGCGCGGATGGACCGGGCGCTGGAGCAGACCTGGGCCGCCGACTACCAGATCGACGGCGGCCGGACCGCCTCGATCGCGCAGACCAAGAAGCCGCTGCGCTCCACGTACACCTGGCCCGGCGGCAAGATCACCGTGACCCAGGAGTCGGTGACCCGGTGCGCCAGCACCGCCGCCCGTACCTCCTGCACCGTCTCGCCGCCGGTGCTCACCGCCGGGAAGCCGTCGGTGATCGTCTACGACGAGGCGCGCAAGCAGGGCCTGGTCACGCCGCCCGCGGTGATCCGGCTGCTCACCGACGCGGCGCTCGCACCGGACGCGGTCATCGAGCAGAGCGACACCACGCTCGCCGGCCGCCACGCAACCTGCGTCGACGTCACCCACGACGGGGAACGCTTCAACGCCTGCGTGACGACCGAGGGCGTGCTGGGCAGCTTCTCCGGCACGCTCGACGGCAAGCCCGCCGAGGTGACGCTGAGCCGCTACACCGAGAGCGTCGAGGCGGCCGCGTTCGCGGTTCCGGCCGGCGCCGGCGTGGTGGACCGCCGCCCGTCCACGTCGTGACCCCGGGGTTCCTGCCCGCTGCCGATCACGGGCGTCCGCCGCGCCCGGACGACCTGGCGCTGCCGGTGTCCGGGCGGAAGCTGCTGACCGGCCCGGACGAGCAGCCGCTGCGGATCGGCGCGCTGCCCGGCGACCTCGCCTGGACCTCGGTCGGCACGCTCGACGGCATCCCCGCGTGGGCGGCCGAGGTGACCGACCCGGAGTCGCTACCCGGCCGCTGGCGCAGCTGGCGGGGCCTCGCCGCCGAACTGCCCGCACCCCACGCCGACCTGGCCGGGCGGGCGCTCGCCGTGGTCACCTGGCGGCGTACCCACAGGTGGTGCGGGGCGTGCCGGGCCGAGCTGACCGACGTGCCGGGCGAGACCGCGCGGCGCTGCCCGGACTGCGGGCTCACCTCGTTCCTGCCCCTGTCCGTCGCGGTGCTGACCGCGATCACCCGCCCCGGACCGGCCGGCGGCCCCGGCGAACTGCTGCTGGTCCGGCACGCGCAGGGGCCGACGCAGCTGTGGGCGCTCGTCGCCGGGTTCGTCGAGGCGGGCGAGTCGCTGGAGGCGGCGGTACACCGCGAGGTCGCCGAGGAGGTCGGCCTGACGCTGCGGCGACCGGTCTACGTGGACAGCCAACCCTGGGCGCTGTCCGGGCCGGGCACGCTGCTCGCCGGGTTCACCGCCGAGGTGACCGACCCGGCCGCCGAACCCGTCGTCGACGGCACCGAGCTGACCGAGGCGCGCTGGTTCCCGGCCGACGCGCTGCCCGCCGAGCTGCCGCCCGCGTACTCCCTGTCCCGCTGGCTGATCGACGCGGTCGCCGCCGGGCGGTGACCGCAGGCGGGCCGCCGCCCGGCGGTGAGCCTCACACCCCCAGCAGCGTGCGCAGGTGACGCGGCGGCGGGCAGTCGTGCGCCAGCATGGCGTCGTGCCAGTCGCGCACCGTCACGCCGTCCGGCCGGGCGGCGGCGATGTCGGCCATCTCGCTGTAACCGACGAAGTACGTGGAGAGCTGCGTCGAGGTGAGCAGCGCCCGCCGCCACTTGCCGGCCGCCTCGCCCTCCTCCTGGAAGCCGCGCCCGGTCATCAGCGCCATCGCCTCGGACTCGGGCAGGTCGTCGCAGTGCACGAGCTGGTCCAGCAGCGCGTTGATGGTCATCCGGAGCTGCATCTTGAGTTGCTGCAACCGCACCGGCAGACCGCCGAAGCCGAGCCCGGCCATCAGCTCCTCCGCGTAGACCGCCCAGCCCTCCACGAACACACCCGACTCGGTGAGCGCGCGTACCCGGGTCGGGCCGTCGTACCGGCGGGCGTGCGCGAGCTGAAGGAAGTGGCCGGGCATCGCCTCGTGCACGGTCAGGTTGCGGATCATGTGGTCGTTGTACTCACGGTAGAACGACTCGACCCGCTGCGCCGGCCAGTCCGCCGGGGTGGGCGAGATGCAGTAGAACGTGGGCACGTCGGCCGTCTCCAGCGGGCCCGGCGAGTCGCAGTAGGCCACCGCCACGCCGCGCGCGAACTCCGGCATCTCCTGGATCACGCACGGGTCGCCGACCATGCTGACCAGGTCGTGGTGGCGGACGAAGTCACTCGCCTCGTCCAGCGTCACCGAGGCGAGGTCGACGATCGTGGCGTCGTCCGGGTGCTCGGCGGCCAGCAGGTCCAGCGCCCGGCGTACCGTCTCGTCGTCGGCCGGACCACCGACCAGCTCGACCGACGCCGCGCGGATCTCCTCGGTGACCCGCTCGAGGTTGGCCCAGGCGCGGCGCTGCACCTCGGCGGCGCTCAGCTCGGTGTCGAGCGTGTGCCACAGCCGCGCCTCCCACCGCCGCCGGCCCAGCCGCGGGTCACGCCCCGGGCCGGCGTCGGCGGCCAGGCCGTGTCGCAGCCAGGCCACGAACTCCTCCAGCGCGGCGATCGCCTCGGTGGCCGCCGGGCCGACCCGGTCGCGCATCGCCGGCGCCTCGGCCAGCAGGCCGGGCACCTCGTCGCGGATCAGCGCCGCCGTACCGGTGAACTGCCCGACCGCCGTCTCCGCGTGGACCCGCGGCATGTCCCGCAACGTCGCGCGCGCCGTCGACAGCGCATCGGGTACGGCCGACAGACGCCCGGCGAGACTGGTCAGGCGCTCCTCGGCCGGGGCGAAGGGACGAGCCAGCAGGGCGTGCAGCAGCGGCCCCGGATTGTGGTGCAGCGGATCCCACTCGTGGGTGCGGATCTCGGTGGCCTCGAACAGACCTCGGTCGACGAGGCTGGTGAGCAGCGCGTGGTCGACGCCCTCCGCCGGGTCGAGCGCGTCCGGGTCGATCTCGGCGAGTGCGTCGGCCGCGTCCTTCAGCATCGCCTGGTCCGCGGCGAGGGCGTCGGCGGAGAGATCGGGCAGCCGGTCGTCGTAGCGGTGGTCCCCGACGGAGGTGGCCAGCCCGGGCCGGCTCTCCAGCAACGCCTCCACGATCCGCTCCGCCAGCGGCACGAACGCTTCCATCCCCCGACCCTACCGACCCTCCCGCCCACTCCCCCGCCTCGCCGCCCCCCGTTGATCAAGGAGTTGATGTCCCCGCCCGAGCCCGCCCCTGACCCAAACCCCTTGATCACCCGGGCGTCCCCTGGAAGGCCGGCGCCTGCCGGGGTGCCGGCCCGGCAGTCCGACTCGGCGATCTTGCACTTTGCGCCCGGGCAGATGGGGGCATTTGCGGCACCGATCGGGCCGAAAGTGCAAGATCGCGGGGCGGGGGCGGGGGCGGGGGTGGGTTGGGTCAGGTGGGGTGGTTCGGGGTGGGGCGTTCGGCGGCTCTGACTGCTTCGGCGTACGCCAAGGTGGCCCGCCGCAGGGCGGCCTCGGGGTCGATACCGGCCTGACGGGCGGCGGCGACCGTGGCCAGCAGGCTCGCGCCGAGCCGGGCCTCCGGGTCCACCTGCGACTCGGCCAGCGGGGGCGGTACGGCGAGACCGACCCGACCGGCCCGGTCCAGGATCTTCGCGGCCAGCGACAGCGCGGGCTGGCTCAGCGCGATGCCGTCGAGTACCGATTCGCGGGTCTTCTCGGCCCGCTTGATCCGCTCCCAGTTCGCCTCGATCTCCTCGATCGAACCGGCCGGCTCACCGGAGAACACATGCGGGTTGCGTCGCACCATCTTGTCGACCAGGGTGCCCGCGACGTCGTCGACGGTCCAGCTCTCGCCCTCCGGCAGGTTCTCCGCCAGCCGGGCGTGCAGCAGCACCTGGAGCAGCACGTCGCCCAGTTCCTCGCGGAGCGCGTCGGTGTCGTCGGCGCTGATCGCGTCGTACGCCTCGTAGCACTCCTCCAGCAGGAAACCGGCCAGGCTGCGGTGGGTCTGCGCCCGCTTCCACGGGTCGCCGCCAGGGGAGGCCAGCCGATCCATCACCTCGACCGCGTCGAGCAGCCGGGCGCCGGGCGGATCCCACGAGCCGTACATCAGCTCCAGCTCGGCCAGCCCGGGCTCGCGGGCAAGCCGCAGCCCCAGCTCACGGGCCAGCGCCTCGTCGCCGGCCGGGCCGGCCAGCCACACCGCCCCGCCGTGCGCGGCGGCGGCGTCGAGCAGTGCCTGGGTCGCACCCTCGGTCACCACGCTCACCTCGGCGCCGGCCGTCCGGACCGCGCGGGTCAACTCGCTCTCCGCACCGGCGAGGACCGGCGCGGAGCGTACGGAGTCCCAGGCGGCCGAGGTCAGCAGGCCGGCGGGCAGCCGGGGTGAGGTGACGAGCAGGACGATGCGGGCGGTCATGCGGCTCCGGGAGCCGGCGATCCGGAGGCCGGCGCCTCCGACGTGGAGATGTCGGTGACCGGGCCGTCCTTGTCGACGTACGGCAGGGAGTAGAAGACGAACGACTGGCCGGTGTTGACGAGCGACGGCACGCCGGTCACGCCGAAGCGGGGGTTGACCCGGACGTCCGACTTGTCGGCCTGCTCCTGCAGCGCGCTGCTGAGCGCGGTGGCGGTGCGGACGAAGCCGGCCTCGCCGAACGCCTGCCGGACCTGGTCGACGCTCAGGCCCGGCTGGATCGCCCCGGTCTTCTCGATGGCGTGGTAGACGGCCATCAGGGACTCGTCGCTGAGGTCGGCCGGAGGCAGGCTCTGCTGGAGCGTGCCGGAGAGGTCGACCCACTCGCCCCACAGCTTCGTGTACTCGGTGGTCGCCGGCATGCGGAGCGCCTGCTGGATCTGCTCCGGAGAGATCTGGTCGGTGACCTGGAGGCCCTTCTCGGCCGCCACACGCTTGCCCAGGTCGATCGCGACCAGCAGGTTCAGCACGTCCTGCCGGGTCACCGAGGACCGCAGCTCCGCCGGCGACGGCGTCTGCGGGGCCTGGCTACGGACGGCGTCCGCGTACTGCCGCTGCGCGTCCTCGTAGATCGCGTCGACCCGGTCGACGGAGTACCGGGTGTCGCCGACGTACGCGGCGACGTCCGGGGCGGAGCGGCCACAGGCGGCGAGGGAGAGCGCGGCGAGGGCCGCGACGCTGACAGCGACGAGGGAACGGCGAGCACGCATGAGGGTCACTCTCTCACGCCGAGTACCGGCCTGTGACTCCGCCCACCTCATCGCGCACCCGCCCCGGACCGGGCGACACCGGCGAACTCCTCGGGCTTGCTGTGTCATCGTCCGCTCGCCACTGCGGGGCTGGCAACACCGGCCAGCTCCTCGGGCTTGCCGAGGACGTCGGCCAGGAGCTGACCGCACCACTCCAGCAGGGCCTGGTCGCGCAACGGCTCGCCGCCGATCCGCCGGGTGCTCGGCCGGGGCACACTGACCTGGTCGAGCGCCTGCTTGTAGACCGAGTCCGGGTGGTAGCGCTTGAGCCGCATCTGCTTCGAGTCGGGCAGCGGCAGCGGGCCGAACCGGATGTGCTTGCCCTGCATCGACACGTCGGTCAGCCCGTAGCGGCGGGCCAGCAGCCGGAACCGCGCCACCGCGACCAGGTTCTGCACCGGCGCGGGCGGCTCGCCGTACCGGTCGGTCATCTCGGCGACCACCTCGCGCAGGCGTTCGGAGTCACGGGCCTCGGCGAGCTTGCGGTACATCTCCAGACGCAGTCGCTCCACCGCCACGTAGTCGTGCGGCAGGTGCGCGTCGATCGGCAGGTCGACCTTGACCTCGCTCTCCTCCTCAGTGCTCTCGCCCTTGAAGGCGGACACGGCCTCGCCGACCATCCGGACGTACAGGTCGAAGCCGACGCCCTCGATGTGGCCGGACTGCTCGCCGCCGAGCAGGTTGCCGGCGCCGCGGATCTCCAGGTCCTTCATCGCCACGTACATGCCCGCGCCGAGTTCGGTGTGCTGGGCGATGGTGGCCAGCCGCTCGTGCGCGTTCTCGGTGAGCGGCTTCTCCGGCGGGTAGAGGAAGTACGCGTACGCCCGCTCCCGGCCTCGGCCGACCCGGCCGCGGATCTGGTGCAGCTGGGCCAGGCCGAGCAGGTCGGCCCGCTCGACGATGAGCGTGTTGGCGTTCGGGATGTCGATGCCGGACTCGACGATGGTGGTGCAGACGAGGACGTCGAACTCCTTCTCCCAGAAGCCGACCATCACCTTCTCCAGCGCTTCCTCGCCCATCTGGCCGTGCGCCACCGCGACCCGGGCCTCCGGCACCAGCTCCCGCAGCCTGCGGGCGGTCTTCTCGATCGACTCGACCCGGTTGTGCAGGTAGAAGACCTGCCCGTCGCGCAGCAGCTCACGGTGGATGGAGGCGGCCACCTGCCGGTCGTCGTACGCCCCGACGAACGTGAGCACCGGGTGCCGCTCCTCCGGCGGGGTGGCGATGGTGGACATCTCCCGGATGCCGGTGATCGCCATCTCCAGCGTGCGCGGGATCGGGGTGGCCGACATGGCGAGCACGTCGACCGAGGCGCGCAGCGTCTTCAGGTGCTCCTTGTGCTCGACGCCGAACCGCTGCTCCTCGTCGATGATGACCAGCCCCAGAGACTTGAACCGGGTGGACGCCTGGAGCAGCCGGTGGGTGCCGATGACGATGTCGACGGTGCCGGCGGCGACCATCTCCAGTGTCTGCTCGGTCTCCTTCGGCGTCTGGAACCGGGACAGCTGCCGGATCGACACCGGGAACTGGCTCATCCGCTCGGCGAACGTGTTGTAGTGCTGCTGCACCAGCAGCGTGGTCGGCACCAGCACCGCCACCTGCTTGCCGTCCTGCACCGCCTTGAACGCCGCCCGTACCGCGATCTCGGTCTTGCCGTAGCCGACGTCGCCGCAGATCAGCCGGTCCATCGGGACGGTCTGTTCCATGTCCCGCTTGACCTCCTCGATGGCGGCCAGCTGGTCGGGCGTCTCCTGCCAGGGGAACGCGTCCTCCAGCTCCCGCTGCCACGGGGTGTCGGGGCCGAAGTTGTGCCCCTTCGACGCCTTACGGGCGGCGTACAGCTGGATGAGCTGTGCGGCGATCTCACGGACCGCCTTGCGCGCCCGGGCCTTGGACTTCTGCCAGTCCGAGCCGCCCATCTTGTGCAGCGTGGGCTGCTCACCGCCGACGTAGCGGGAGAGCTGGTCGAGCTGGTCGGTGGGGACGAACAGGCGGTCGCCGGGCTGGCCGCGCTTGCTGGGCGCGTACTCGATGACCAGGTATTCGCGGCTGGCACCGTTGACGGTGCGCTGCACCAGCTCGACGTACCGGCCGATGCCGTGCTGCTCGTGCACGACGTAGTCGCCGGCCTTCAGCTCCAGCGGGTCGATGGTGTTGCGCCGCCGGCTGGGCATCTTGCGCATGTCGCGGGTGGAGGTGCCCCGGCCGCCGGTGACGTCGTTGCCGGTGAGCAGCACGAACTTCGACGCTTCGTCGACGAACCCGGCGGTCAGGCAGCCACACGACACGAGCAGCTCGCCCGGTGCCGGCGCGGCGGGCACCTCCTCGGTGAGCCGGGCGCCGAGACCGGCGTCGCGGAGCACCTCGACGGCCCGCTGGGCGGGGCCGTGCCCCTCGAAGACGAGCGCGATCGACCAGCCCTCGCCGGCCCACCGCTTGAGGTCGTCGACCACCCGGGCGGTCTCGCCGTGGTAGAGCGGGGCCGGCTGGGCGGCCAGGCTCACCGCGATGGCGTCGTCGGGGGTGACGTCGACCTCGGCGGGCTCGTCCTCCCAGGGCTGCCGGGCCGGTGCCGCGTCCGCCTCGACCAGGCCGAACGGCGCGAGCGTCCACCAGGGCTGGCGCAGGGCGCGGGCTGCCGTGCGTACCTCGGCCAGGGTCTTGAAGGCGGCGGCGCCGAGGTCGACCGGGGCCTGGCCGCCGACGGCGGCCGCGGCCCAGCTGGCCTGGAGGAACTCCTCCGAGGTACGGACCAGGTCGTGCGCGCGGGTACGGATGCGCTCGGGGTCGCAGAGGAGTACGTGGGTGCCGGCCGGCATGCAGTCGACGAGCAGTTCCAGCGCGTCGGCGCCGATCAGCGCGGGGGCGAGGGACTCCATGCCCTCGACCGGGATGCCCTCGGCCAGCTTGTCCAGGATCTCGGCCAGCTCCGGGTGCTCGGCGGCCAGCGCGGCGGCCCGCTCCCGCACCGCCGGGGTCAGCAGCAGCTCCCGGCACGGCGGCGCCCAGAGCTGCGCGACGCCCTCGATGGTGCGCTGGTCGGCGACCGCGAAGGTGCGGATCTCCTCCACCTCGTCGCCCCAGAACTCGACCCGGGACGGGTGCTCGTCGGTGGGCGGGAAGACGTCCAGGATGCCGCCGCGTACGGCGAACTCGCCGCGCTTGGTGACCAGGTCGACCCGGGCGTACGCCATGTCGGTGAGCCGGCGGGCGACCTCCTCCAGGTCGGCCTCGTCCCCGGCGGCGAGCTGCACCGGCTCCAGGTCGCCGAGCCCCTTGAGCTGCGGCTGGAGCAGCGACCGGACCGGCGCCACGACGACCCGCAGCGGGCCGGTGCGGCCGTGCGCGTCGGCGGCGTCCGGGTGGGCCAGGCGGCGGAGCACGGCGAGGCGCCGCCCGACCGTGTCGGAGCGGGGCGACAGGCGCTCGTGCGGCAGCGTCTCCCAGGACGGGAAGACCGCCACCTGCTCCGGCGGCAGCAGACTGCCCAGTGCGGAGGCCAGGTCGTCGGCCTCGCGGGTGGTGGCGGTGACCGCGAGCACGGGGCGCCCCGCGCCACCGGCCGGCTCGTCGGCGGCGACCGCGGCGACCGCGAACGGGCGCAGCGCGGCCGGGGCGGTGAGGTCGAGCCCGTCGACCTGCGCGGCACCGGAGCGCGCCAGGTCACGCGCCCGGGCCAGCCCCGGGTCGGCCAGGGCGGCGGAGAAGAGTCCGGTGAGCATCAGTGATCACTTCCAGCGGATCGACACACGACGACGACCCCGCGTCCAGCCGGACGGGGGGTGCACCGTTCGAGCCTATCCCCCTCCACCGACGATCCGGGCCCGCCCGATCTTCGATCTTGACCGGCTGCCACCGGGCGTGGTGCGGTGGGTGGATGGTCGAGTATCGGACGGTCTTCGACGCCGAGGTGCTTTTCTCCAACGGCGGTGGTCTGCGCACCGACGGGTTCCGGCTGGACGTGCCGCACCCGGACGTCACCGACGACGAGGTGGCCGCGCTGCTGGTCCGGCACCTCGGGCTGCTCATGGTCGGCGAGGTACGGATCACCGACCGGACCGTCGTCGAGGAGCCGCACAAGGGCGGGCGGGGCCTCGATGTGCCAGCCTCCGGTGGGCGGAAGCTCGTCGAACTGAGTCACGTGGTCACCGACGGCATGGTCACGCTGCCCGGCTGGCCCGGACCGTCGATCACCGACTGGCTGACCCGGGAGGACTCCCGGAAGCGGTACGCGCCGGGTGTCGAGTTCCACGTCGCGCGGATCAACATGATCGCCAACACCGGCACGTACGTGGACACGCCGTCGCACCGCTTCGCCGACGGCCCGGACCTGACCGGGATGCCGCTGGACCGTCTCGCCGACCTGCCCGGCCTGGTGGTACGCGTGCCGGCCGGTACGCGGGCGGTGGACCGGCTGATGCTCGCCCCGTACGACGTGGCCGGGTGCGCGGTGCTGCTGCACACCGGCTGGGACGCACACTTCGGCACCGACGCGTACGCCGCTGCGGAGGCGCCCTACCTGACCGGTGACGGCGCGCAGTGGCTGGCCGAGGCGGGCGCGGCGCTGGTCGGCATCGACTCGATCAACATCGACGACATGACTCCGGCGGCAGCGGGTCAGCGCCCGGCGCACACCGGTCTACTGGCCGCCGGCATCCCGATCGTGGAGCACCTGACCGGCCTGGACGCGCTGCCCCCGACCGGCTTCCGGTTCACCGCCGCCCCGCCGCGGGTAGCAGGCATGGGCACGTTCCCGGTCCGCGCCTTCGCGATCGTCTGATCCTCGCGCAAGATCCACTCCACTTCCCCGAAATGGCGGGGTCCAACGCCCGCCAATGCCGCCACCTCGGCGAAACGGAGTGGATCTTGCCTGCGTCGCCCACGCCGCCAACCGAGGGGTGAGGCGGCGGGTGAAGGCGGGTCAGTAGCGGACGGCGATGCGGCGCTCCACCGCGTCAACGCGGATCTCGCCGCCGTACGGGATGATCAGCTGCGGGTCGGTGTGGCCCAGGTCGACGTCGAAGACCACCACCGGGTCGTCGGCGTAGGGGGCGAGTGCCGACAGGATCGCCGCCCGCTGCTCCTCACCCCAGGCCAGCCGCTCCGCGACGGAGTGCGGACGGTCGAAGTCCCACGCCTTGGGGCGGCCCACCACGATCGCCGGGACGGCGGCGAGCAGCCCTCGCTCGCCCATGTTCCGCACGATCCGGAAGACCTCCTGCGCGGGCGGCAGCTCGTTCGACGTCTCCAGCACCAGCACCGACCCGGCCAGGTCGGCCGCCGACGGAACGCGGTCGGTCGCCATCAGCCAGTGCACGATCTCCAGGCAGCCGCCCCACGTCCGGCCCTGCACCACCCGGGCCGGGCCGTGCCAGCGCCAACCGTCGGACGGGTACATCGGCGGCTCCTCGGCCAGCGCGGCCGGGTCACGCCAGTCGCACGGCTCGTCGCCCCACTCGGGGGCGGCGGTCAGGTCGTACCAGCCGGTGGTGAACAGCGCGGCGCGCAGCGAGTCGAGCGTGAGCGGGTGCGGCTTGCCGGAGCGCCCGAGGTGCACCAGCACCGAGCCGCCGTGGTAGCCGACGACACCCAGCCGGTACAGGTGGTTGAGCACGTTGGTGTTGTCCGAGTAGCCGAAGTACGGCTTCGGGTTGGCCCGCAGCACCTCGTCGTCCAGGTACGGCGTGACGGTGATCAGGTCGTCCCCGCCGACCGTGGCCAGCACGGCGGTGATCGTCGGGTCGGCGAACGCGGCGGTCAGGTCACGCGCCCGGTCGCGCGGGTCGGCGCCCATGACGCGGGTGGTCGGATACTCCACCGGTTCCAGCCCCAGCTCGTCGCGGAGCCGGCGCAGGCCCAGCTCGTACACGTGGGGGAAGAGACCCGGCAGGCCGGCGGAGGGTGAGACGACCGCGACCCGGTCGCCGGGCTGCGGTTTGGCGGGATAGATGGGTGCCTGCATGGTCCGACGCTACCGGCCCGGGCCACCGGTTTTCACCAGGCGAAACCCCACGAGCCGGGCATATGCCCGCAATAGGCTGAGGCCGTGGACGACGAGCCGGAGCTGCGTACCCGCGACTGGCTGCCCCGCACGGCGGCGCTGATCCTCGGCACCCTCGCGCTGGCGAGCGCGTTCATCGCCGCCTACGTCGGCGCGCTGCACAAGCCGGACCCGCGTGACGTGCCGGTCGCCGTGGTCACGAGCGACCAGCAGGCCCAGGCCGTGACGTCCGCCGTCCGCGCCCGCACCGACACGATCAAACCCGTCGGGTACGACAGCCGCGGCGCCGCCCAGGACGGACTCACCGACAGATCGGTGTACGCGGTGCTCAGCTCCGCCCCGGACGGCGGCCTGACGCTCGCCACCGCCAGCGCGGGAGCGCCCGCCGCCACCGAACTCGTCACCGAGGTGTTCACCGAGGCGGCCCGGCAGGCCGGGGTGCCACTGGAGGTCACCGACGACGTGCCGGTCTCCGCCGACGACCCGCGCGGCCTGGTCCCGTTCTACCTGGCCGTCGGCGTGGTGCTCGGCGGCTACCTGGCGTCCACGGCGCTCGGCATCTCGCTCGGCACCAGCCCGCGCGACCTGCGCCGGGCCGGGCTGCGGATCGCCACGCTGGCGGTGCACGCCATCCTGCTCGGCGTCATCGGGGCGATCCTGGTCGGGCCGGTGCTCGGCGTGTTCCCCGATCAGGTGGCGACGGTGGCGGTGGTCGGCGCGCTCGCCGCGTTCGCGGCCGGGATGGTCGCCGCCGCCGTGCAGGGCTGGCTCGGGCTGCTCGGCACCGGCATCGTGATCCTGCTGCTCGTGGTGCTCGGCAACCCCGGCTCGGGCGGTATCTACGCGCCCGAGTTCCTGCCGCCGTTCCTGCGCGGGATGCACCGCTGGAACGTGCCCGGCCTGGCCACCGACCTGTTCAAGTCGGCGATCTACTTCGACTGGCGCGGCGGCGGCTGGGCACTGACCGGGCTGCTGGTCTGGGTGGTCGCCGGCCTGGCCGGCCTGCTCACCGCGACCATGTTCCGGGCGCGCCGCGGACCGAAGGCGGGACGGCACGCGGTCGAGCGGGGTTGACCGGCGGGCCGTCCCAGAGTGCAGATCATCACGCCGTCCCCCTCCTGTCCCCCGGGGCCGCGCGGATACCATCCAGAGGAGTCGGACAGCGCTGTCCTTCGTCCTCGCGTAAGGAGCGCAACCGTGACCGACCAGCACGACCACGACGGCCCCGACGCCGCTCTCCGGGCCGACATCCGCCGCCTCGGCACGCTGCTCGGGCAGACGCTCGCCCGTCAGGAGGGCCGGCCGCTGCTCGACCTGGTCGAGGAGATCCGCGCCCAGGTCCGCTCCGACGCGCCGGCCGCCGCCCAGCGCCTCGCCGGGCTCGACGTCACCACCGGCACGAAGCTGGCCCGTGCCTTCTCCACCTACTTCCACCTGGCGAACATCACCGAGCAGGTGCACCGCGCCCGGGACCTGCGCCGCCGCCGCGCCACCCACGGCGGCTGGCTGGACCAGGCGGCCAAGATGATCGCCGAGCGCGGCGTACCGGCCGAGGAGATCGCCGCCGCGGCCCGCCGGCTGGCCGTACGCCCGGTCTTCACCGCCCACCCCACCGAGGCGGCCCGCCGGTCCATCCTGTCCAAGCTGCGCGCGGTGGCCGACGAGCTGGACACCGAGACCGCGAACGCGATCCTGTACGGCGCCAGCGACGAGGGCCCGGCGAACCGCCGCCTGGCCGAACTGCTCGATCTCATGTGGCAGACCGACGAGCTGCGGCTGGACCGGCCGGACCCGACAGACGAGGCGCGCAACGCGATCTACTACCTGCGCGACCTGTACGCCGAGGCCGCGCCGCAGGTCCTCGACGACCTCGCCGACACGCTGCGCACGCTCGGCGTGGAGACGTCACCGACGTCCCGCCCGCTGAGCTTCGGCACCTGGATCGGCGGCGACCGCGACGGCAACCCGTTCGTCACGCCGGTAGTCACCCGCGAGGTGCTGCGCATCCAGCACGAGCACGGCATCGCCGCCACCGAGAAGGCGATGGACGAGCTGATCACCGAGGTCAGCGTGTCCCGGCGGCTGCGCGCGGTGTCGCTCGACCTGTCCGCCAGCCTGGCCAAGGACCTGGACGCGCTGCCAGAGGTGGCGCCGCGGTTCCGCCGGGTCAACGCGGAGGAGCCGTACCGGCTCAAGGCGCGGTGCGTGAAGGCGAAGCTCGCCAACACCCGGGAGCGGCTGCGCGCCGACACCCCGCACGTGCCGGGGCGCGACTACCGGGGCTCGGCCGAGCTGATCGCCGACCTGGAACTGCTGCGCGCGTCGCTGGCCCGTAACTCCGGCCAGCTCACCGCCGTCGGGCGGCTCGCCTCGGCCATCCGTACGGTGTCCGCGTTCGGCCTGCACCTGGCCACCATGGACATCCGGGAGCACGCGGAGAAGCACCACGAGGTGCTGGCCCAGCTCTACGAGGCGGTGGGCGAGGTGTCCGACTACCCGGCGCTGTCCCGGCTGGAACGCACCAAGCTGCTCGCCGACGAGCTGACCGGCCGCCGGCCGCTCTCCACCCAGGACAGCCCGCTCACCGAGTCGGCCCGCAAGACGTTCGACGTGTTCGCGGCGATCCGCGAGGCGCAGGACCGGTTCGGCCCCGAGGTGATCGAGTCGTACATCATCTCGATGACGCTCGGCGTGGACGACGTGCTGGCCGCCGTGGTGCTGGCCCGCGAGGCCGGCCTGGTGGACGTGCACTCCGGGCGGGCCCGCATCGGCATCGTGCCGCTGCTGGAGACCCCGGCCGAGCTGAACGCCGGTGGTGAGCTGCTGGACGAGCTGCTGTCGTTGCCCGCGTACCGGGCGCTCGTGGCGGCCCGGGGCGACGTGCAGGAGGTGATGCTCGGCTACTCCGACTCCAACAAGGAGGCCGGCATCACCACCAGCCAGTGGTCCATCCACCGGGCGCAGCGCGCGCTGCGGGACGTGGCCGCGCGGCACGGCGTACATCTGCGGTTGTTCCACGGCCGGGGCGGCACCGTCGGCCGGGGCGGCGGCCCCACGCACGACGCGATCCTGGCCCAGCCGTACGGCACGCTGGACGGCGCGATCAAGGTGACCGAGCAGGGTGAGGTCATCTCCGACAAGTACACGCTGCCGGCGCTGGCCCGGGAGAACCTGGAACTGACGGTCGCGGCGGTGCTCCAGGCGACGCTGCTGCACACCGCTCCCCGGCAGCCGGCCGAGATGCTGGAGCGCTGGGACGCGGCGATGGACGTGGTGTCCTCCTCGGCGTTCCGGTCGTACCGGTCGCTGGTCGAGGACCCGGACCTGCCCGCGTACTTCTGGGCGTCCACCCCGACCGAGCTGCTCGGTGCGCTGAACATCGGTTCCCGGCCGGCGAAGCGCCCGAACACCGGCGCCGGCCTGTCCGGCCTGCGAGCCATCCCGTGGGTGTTCGGCTGGACGCAGACCCGGCAGATCGTGCCGGGCTGGTTCGGTGTGGGCTCCGGACTGGCCGCCGCGCGGGCGGCCGGGCTGGCCGACGTACTCGCCGAGATGAACCGGAACTGGCACTTCTTCCGCACGTTCCTGTCGAACGTCGAGATGATGCTGACCAAGACCGACCTGACCATCGCCCGGCGGTACGTCGAGACGCTGGTGCCGAAGAAGCTGCACCCGATCTTCGACAAGATCGAGCAGGAGTACGAGCTGACCAAGCAGGAGGTGCTGGCGGTCACCGCCGCACCGGCGCTGCTGGACAACTCACCGGTGCTGCAGCGCACGCTCGCCGTGCGGGACACCTACCTGGAGCCGCTGCACCACCTCCAGGTGGCGTTGCTGCGGCAGTACCGCGAATCCGGCGCCGCCGGGCGGGCGGTGGCGACCGCGCCGGGTGGGCGGCGGGCCCCGAACGACGGTACGGCGCTGGAGCGGGCGCTGCTGACCACCGTCAACGGCATCGCCGCCGGCATGCGCAACACCGGCTGATCCCGTCCCGGGCGGGGCACTCGTGCGAGCGAGGGCCCCGCCGGGGCCGGCTAGAAGTCGCCGCCGCCGAAGTCACCACCGAAGTCGCCGCCGCCGAAGCCACCGAAGTCGCCGCCGAAGTCGCCACCGGCGTAGTCGCCACCGCCGCCCGCGTCGCCGCCGCCCATGTCGCTCTGGTCGCCGAAGTCCTGGCCGTCGCCGAAGCCCTCCTGGTAGCCGGCGTCGTACCCGGGATCGGCGAACGCGGGTGAGAACAGCGCGTCCGCGATCAGGAGACCGCCGACCACACCGACACCCGCGCCGAGCGCGGTCTTCCACCACGGCGTGGAGTACCAGCCGGCCGGCACCGGCCGCCCCTGGAACCGGCCACCCGGGTAGTAGTAGGGCGTCGCGTTCCCCGGCTGCGGGCCGGCGCGGAACGTCTGCCCCTGCACGTCGACCTGGCGCTCCTTGGTGAGCGCGCCGGCACCCTGGGCGGCGGCGAGTGGCGGCAGCTCCGGGCCCGGGTCGATGCCCATCGCGGTCCGCGCCGCCCGGATGTACGCCAGCCCTTCCAGCGCGGTCTCCCGGGCCAGCCCGAACTGGCGCGGCGTGGTCGCCTGCTCCAGCTGCGAACCGGCCGCGTTGTAGCGCTCACCGGCGTCGGCGAGCGCCTGCCGGACCGCCGGGGCGTCGCCGTGCAGGTTCATCAGCTGGCCGCCGAGCCGCTCGTACCAGCGCTGCGCCTCGGCGCGGGCGTCGGCCAGTTCGTTCGACCGGCGCGATCTGCTCCCCCTCCGCCAGAACACGAACGCACCTCCGAGCAGCAGGATCAGGACCAGCCACAACGCGAACTCCATGACTCGAACGTACCCACCGGGCGCTCGTCGTACCCGTTTGGCAAGCTCTTGGCCATGAGCTTTGCGACGCTGGCCGTGGTGGTGCTCTGCCTCGCCGCGGGCGGCGCGGTGGGCTGGCTGGCCGCGCGGGCGCGCGCGGCGGCTGACATCGCCCGCCTGGAGGCGACGCTCGCCGCCACCCAGGCCGGTGAGGGGCGGCTGGAGCAGTCCATGCGGGCGCTGAGCTACGAGGCGACGGCGCAGTCCCAGGAGGCGGTCGCCCGCGCGGTGGCGCCGCTGCACGACACGCTGCGCCGCTACGAACAGCGGGTGGCCGAGCTGGAGCGGGACCGGGTCGACGCGTACGCCGAACTGCGCGAACAGGTGCGGTCCATGAGCGCCGTCTCCGGCGAGCTGCGCACCGAGACCAAGCAGCTGGTCGCCGCGCTGCGCGCGCCGCAGGTGCGTGGCCGCTGGGGCGAGCACCAGCTCCGCCGGATCGTCGAGGCCGCCGGCATGCTCGAACACTGCGACTTCAGCGAGCAGGTCACCGCCGCGACCGACCACCAGGGGGTACGCCCCGACCTGGTGGTACGGCTGCACGGCGGCCGGACGGTGGTGGTGGACGCGAAGGCGCCGTTCGACGCGTACCTGACCGCGATGGAGTCGCGCGACGAGCGGGGGCGCGACACCCACCTGGACGCGCACGCCCGGCACCTGCGCGCGCACGTGGACGGCCTGGCGGCCAAGTCCTACTGGTCGGCGTTCGACCAGACGCCCGAATTCGTGGTGCTGTTCGTACCGGCGGACCCGTTCCTCGACGTGGCGCTGCAACGCGACCCGTCCCTGCTGGAGCACGCGTTCGCCCGCAACGTGGTGCTCGCCACGCCGGCCACGCTGGTGGCGCTGCTGCGCACCGTCGCCTACTCGTGGCGGCAGGAGGCGCTGGCGCGTAACGCCGCCACCGTCCACTCGCTGGCCCGCGAGCTGTACGGGCGGCTGTCCACTCTGGGTGACCACGTGGGCAAGCTCGGCAGTTCGCTGAGCGGGGCGGTGACGGCGTACAACCGCGCGGTGGGGTCCCTGGAGGCGCGGGTGCTGGTCAGCGCCCGCAAGCTGGCCGAGCTGGGCGTCTCCGACGACGAGCTGGCCGCGCCGGCGCAGGTCGAGCTGGCGCCGAGGCAGCCGCAGGCACCGGAGCTGCTGGGCACGCCGTCCACATCGGCCGAGAGGTCGACGGACGTCGACGCCTAACACGCCGCACGTGATGACGTAGGCCGATTTCTATCACGGACTGGTCACAAACCCAGGCCGAGTAGTGACACCTGCCGTCCTGACACGCAGGATCACCGTCACACGTGCCCTGCCCCTCGAGGGCCCTGTTCTCTGGAGGAAGAGAACGTTGAGTAAACCCCGCACGCGCAGCCGGCGACCGTCCGCCGCGCTCCTGGCCTCGGTCCTCGCGGCCGGCGCCCTGACCGTGGGGGGTGGCGCCGGCACCGCGAGCGCCGCCCCCGCCACCCCGCCCTCGCAGCCGACCGCCGCGAAGGCACTGGGCGCCCACGACGCCAAGCTGCTCGACGAGGCCGAGGCGAAGAACGCGCCGACCGTCACGATGATCATCGCGGCGAAGAAGGGCTCGGCCAAGAAGGTCGTCGACGGCCTGACCGGCCTGGGCGCCACCGTCAGCCAGCGGTACGACCAGATCGGCTACGTGCTGGCGAAGGTCCCGACCGCGAAGGCGCTCAAGGCCGCCACGCTGCCGGGTGTCGCCGCCGTCGACCTGGACGAGACCATCAAGCTCCCCGACCCGGCGCCCGAGGCGGCGCCGAAGGGTGCCAAGACCGCCTCGCAGGCCGAGACGCTCGCCGGGCCGGGCGGCGACACCGGCGCGGTGAACCCGTACATGCCGACGAACGAGACCGGCGCGGAGGCCTTCAAGGCCGCGAACCCGCAGTGGGACGGCCGCGGCGTCACCATCGGCATCATGGACTCCGGTGTGGACCTCGACCACCCGGCGCTCCAGCAGACCACCACCGGCGAGCGCAAGATCGTCGACTGGGTCACCGCCACCGACCCGCTGGAGGACGCCTCCTGGCGCCCCATGCTGACCGAGGTCAGCGGCCCGACGTTCACCACCTCGCTGGGCACCTGGACGGCGCCGGCCGGCAACTACCGGTTCAACGTGTTCCGCGAGAACATCACCGCGAACAGCGACGCGCGCGGCGACCTCAACCGCGACGGCGACACCACCGACTTCTGGGGCGTCCTCTACAACCCCACCACCGGTGACGTCCGCGTCGACGCGAACAAGAACAACGACTTCACCGACGACGAGGTGATGCGGCCGTACAAGGAGAAGTTCCAGGTCGGCCACTTCGGCACCGACAACCCGGCCACTGCGGTCCGCGAGCAGATCCCGTTCGTGGTCGAGTACCGGCGCAACGTGAACACCGCCCCGGTCGGCGGCCCCGGCCTGGTCGACTACGTCAACATCGGCATCATCGAGAGCACCCACGGCACCCACGTCGCCGGCATCACCGCCGCCAACGACATGCTCGGCAACAGCGCCTTCGACGGCGCCGCGCCGGGTGCCAAGCTGGTCTCCGCCCGCGCCTGCTCCTGGGGTGGCGGCTGCACCGCCGCGGCGCTCACCACCGGCATGGCCGACCTGGTGATCAACCGCAAGGTCGACGTGGTGAACATGTCGATCGGCGGTCTGCCGGCGCTCAACGACGGCTCGAACGCCCGTGCGGTCCTCTACAACGACCTGATCAACACCTACGGCGTGCAGCTGTTCATCTCGGCCGGCAACTCCGGTCCGGGCGTGAACACCGTCGGTGACCCGTCTGTCGCCACCGACGTGGTCAGCGTGGCGGCGAGCGTCAGCAAGGACACCTGGCTGGCCAACTACGGCTCGGTGGTCCGCAAGGACAACGCGCTGTTCAACTTCTCGTCGCGCGGCCCGCGTGAGGACGGCGGCTTCAAGCCGAACATCGCCGCCCCCGGCTCGGCCATCTCCACCGCGCCGACCTGGCAGCCGGGCAACCCGGTGCCGGAGGCGGGCTACTCGCTGCCCCCGGGCTACCAGATGCTCAACGGCACCTCGATGGCGTCCCCGCAGGCCGCCGGTGCCGCCGCGCTGCTGCTGTCGGCCGCCAAGGCGACCGGCAAGGGCGTCACCCCGGCCGCGCTGCGCCGGGCCGTCTACACCTCGGCGGACCCGATCAGCGGCGTCCCGACGTACGCGCAGGGCTACGGCATGTTCGACGTACCGGGCGCGTGGAGCCTGCTCGCCAAGGGCGTGCAGACCCGCACCTACACCTCCGAGGCGCCGGTCTGCACCGAGCTGTCGCCGAACCTGACCCGCTACGACCGGGCCTCCGGCACGTTCGTGCCGAACCCGAACGTCGGCACCGGCCTCTACAACCGCTGCGCCGCCGACCGTGGTGGCCAGAAGGTCAAGGAGAGCCGCCACTACGAGGTGAAGCTGACCCGCACCAGCGGCCCGAACAAGGGCGTCAAGCACGAGGTCGCCTTCCGCGGCAACGACGGCACCTACAGCGCCCCCAAGGTGGTGTGGCTGCCGCTGAACAAGACCGTCACGGTCAAGGTGAAGGCCAAGCCGATGACCGCCGGCGCGCACGGCGCCATCATGACCGTCGACGACCCGGCCACCTCCGTCGTCGACTTCGAGGTCGCCACCGTCGTGATCGCCTCGAACCCGGTCGCCGCTCCGGCGTACTCGTTCTCGGCCGACGGCTCGGTCGAGCGCAACGGCTTCCGGTCGTACTTCGTGACGGTGCCGCCGGGTGCCGGCGCGCTGCAGGTCAACCTGTCCGGCATCGCGACCGGCTCGCAGACCCGCTTCATCGCCATCAACCCGTACGGCGTGCCGGTCGAGAGCACCGCCAGCACCGCCTGCTACACCAACTTCTCCGACGCCGCGGTCTGCAAGCCGCAGGAGCGGGACTACCAGAACCCGCTGCCGGGCGTGTGGGAGATCGAGGTGGAGGCGCGTCGCACCTCGCCGGCGCTGGACAACCCGTTCCGGCTCCAGGCCCGCGTGCAGGGCGTCACTGTGGAGCCGGCAGTGGTCCAGCTCCCGTCGGTCACCGCCGGCACCCCGGCCTCGGTGAGCTGGAGCCTGACCAACACGTTCGGCCCGGTCCAGGTGACCGGCGTCGGCGGTCCGCTGGCGAGCGTCCGGTCCGAGCGTCCCAGCATCACCGAGGGCGCGACCCAGGAGTACACGGTGGAGGTGCCCGCCGGCGCCACCTCGTTCACCGCCCGGATCGGCAACCCGTCCGACCTGAGCGCCGACCTGGACCTGACGGTCTTCCGCGGCACCACGCAGGTGGGCCAGTCGGCCGACGGTGACTCGGAGGAGGCGGTCACGCTGACCAACCCGACGCCCGGCACCTACCGGGTCGTGGTCGACGGTTACTCGATGAGTGACCCGAGCACCGCGTACGACTACCGGGACTCGTTCGCGTCCCCGGCGCTGGGCACGCTCTCCGCGCCGTCCACGCCGCTGTCCCTGGCCAACGGCGCCACCGCCACCCTCACCGGTGCGGTGACCGCCCTGTCCACCCCGGCCGCCGGCCGGGAGCTGTACGGCGACATGGCCGTGACCACCACCGAGGGCGCGGTCGTCGGCCGCGGTTCGGTCGAGGTCCTCGCGGTCAACTGAGCCGCTGACACGAAGGAGCCCCGTCCCCTCTCGGAGGGGGCGGGGCTCCTTCGTGCTTGCGGTCAGGCGCGGCGGGCGGACTCGACCACGAACGGGGTGCCCTGCTGACAGGTGGTCATCATGCCCGGCTCGGGGCGGCCGGTGACCTCGACCCGGGCGCCGGGCTTGAGCACGTCGCGCGGCCCGCCGACGAGCAGGTGGCCGTCGAGCAACAGGCAGTTCGGCTCGACGCCGGCCTGCACGGTGCCGCTGATGACGGTGCCGCCGACCCCCGGCGGGGTCGACGGGCCACCCTTCCAGGAGGGGCCGGGACGCTTCGGGCTCGTGCCGGGGTCGGGCTGGCTGGTCACGGGGGCGGCTCCCGTCGTACTCGGGCTCGGGCTCGGGCTGGAATCGGCGGACCCGTCGCCGGGTGCGGCGCAGGCGGTCAGCGCGAGGCCGGCGAGCAGTGCGACGAGCACCGTACGAGGAGTCTTCATGGTCGGTTGGACGCGGCGGACGGCCGATCCGTTCCCGGTCAGCCGCGGGCCGCGGCGGCGGCCTTCATGTCGCGCTTGAGCTCCTGCGGCAGCGAGAACGTCAGCCGCTCGTCCGCGGTGGTGATCTCCTCGACGTCGCCGAAGCCGCGCTCGGCCAGGTGCGCCAGCACCTGCTGGACCAGCTCGTCGGGCACGCTCGCGCCGGAGGTCACACCCACAGTGCTCGCCCCGGCAAGCCAGGCGTCCTCGATCTCGTGCGCGAAGTCGACCAGGTAGCCGGCGCGGGCTCCGGCGTCGAGCGCCACCTCGACCAGCCGGACCGAGTTCGAGGAGTTGCGCGAGCCGACCACGACCACCACGTCGCACTCGGGGGCGATCTCCTTGACCACGTGCTGGCGGTTGGAGGTGGCGTAGCAGATGTCGTCGCTGGGCGGCGACTGGAGCAGCGGCAGCCGCTTCTTGAGCCGGGCCACGGTCTCCAGCGTCTCGTCCACCGACAGCGTGGTCTGGGACAGCCAGACCACCTTCTCCGGGTCGCGCACGGTGACCTTGTCGACGCCGTCCGGGCCGTCGACGAGCTGGATGTGGGCGGGGGCCTCACCGGCGGTGCCGATGACCTCCTCGTGCCCCTCGTGCCCGATGAGCAGGATGTCGTAGTCCTGCGCGGCGAACCGCCGGGCCTCGTGGTGCACCTTCGTGACCAGCGGGCAGGTGGCGTCGATCGCCCGCAGCGAGCGCTGCTTGGCCTGGTCGTAGACCTCGGGGGCGACGCCGTGGGCGGAGAAGATGACGGTGGCGCCCTCCGGCACCTCCTCGTTCTCCTCCACGAAGATCGCGCCCTGGGCCTCCAGCGTGCGCACCACGTGCTTGTTGTGCACGATCTGCTTGCGCACGTAGATCGGCGCGCCGTAGAGCTTCAGCGCCTCCTCGACGGTCTGCACCGCCCGGTCCACGCCCGCGCAGTAGCCGCGGGGGTTGGCCAGGAGCACGCGCTTGCCGGTCCGGGGAGTCGTCTCAGCGTCAGTCACCCGCCCATCGTACGTGCCGCCCTCCCGCACGGCAGCGGCCGCGATGCACGCGCGGGCGCTGTCGGTCCCGGGCCGTAGGGTGGGCGGGTGAGCGCGGGAGAGGACGGCCGGGGGGCGCCGGACGGGCGGAGCAGCCCGGACGGACGGAGCACGGCCGAGGAGCCCTGGCCGGTCCGGGTGGTCAGCCAGAAGGTCGGCGCCTGGATCGCCCGCCTGGGCTGGGTGTGGGTCGACGGCCAGGTGGCGCAGATCAGCCGCCGCCCCGGCGCGAGCACCGTCTTCCTCACGCTGCGCGACCCGTCGGCCGATCTCAGCCTCACCGTCACCACCAACCGCGACGTGCTGGACGCGGGCGCGCCGGAGCTGCGCGAGGGTGCCCGGGTGGTGCTGCACGCCAAGCCGGAGTTCTACGCCGCGCGCGGCACACTCAGCCTGCGCGCCGACGAGATCCGCCAGGTCGGCCTCGGCGAGCTGCTGGCCCGGCTGGAGAAGCTCAAGAAGCTGCTCGCCGCCGAGGGCCTGTTCGACCGGTCCCGCAAGCGGCGGCTGCCGTTCCTGCCGGGCCGGGTCGGCCTGATCACCGGCCGCGCCTCGGCGGCCGAGCGGGACGTGCTGACCAATGCCCGCCGCCGCTGGCCCGCCGTCGACTTCCGCACGATCAACGTGGCGGTGCAGGGGCCGAGCGCGGTACCCGACATCGTCGGCGCGCTCAAGGTGCTCGACGCCGACCCGGCCGTCGACGTGATCGTCATCGCCCGGGGCGGTGGCGGCATCGAGGATCTGCTGCCCTTCTCCGACGAGGCGCTGTGCCGGGCGGTCTTCGCCTGCCGCACACCGGTGGTCAGCGCGATCGGCCACGAGACGGACGCGCCGCTGCTCGACTACGTCGCCGACGTGCGCGCCTCCACCCCGACCGACGCGGCGAAGCGCATCGTGCCGGACCTGACCGAGGAGGTCCGGCTGATCGGCCAGGCCCGGTCCCGGCTCGAACGGGCCGTTCGTCACCTGGTCGACCGGGAGCAGCACCGGATCGACCTGCTGCGCTCCCGCCCGGTGCTGGCCCGGCCGCAGGTGATGGTCGAACAGCGGGCGGTGGACGTGTCAGCGCTGCGCGACCGCGCCGGCCGGTCGCTGGAGCACCGGCTGCGGGGTGCCACCGACGACCTGCGGCACACGCTGGCCCGGCTGCGCGCGCTGTCCCCGGCCGCCACGCTGGAGCGCGGCTACGCGATCGTGCAGCGCGCCGACGGCCACGTCGTCCGCGCGGCCTCCGAGGTCGACAAGGGCGATCCACTGCGGGTACGCCTCGCCGAGGGCGAGCTGACCGCGACCGTCGACGGCTGAGGGAAGAGAGACGATGACCGGCAGGAAGCAGGACGAACAGCTCAGCTACGAGCAGGCCCGCGCCGAGCTGGCCTCGGTGGTGGAGAAGCTGGAGGCGGGCGGCACCTCGCTGGAGGAGTCGCTGGCTCTCTGGGAGCGCGGCGAGCAGCTCGCCGGGGTGTGTCAGCGCTGGCTGGACGGCGCGCGCGCCCGCATCGACGCCGCCCGCCAGCGCGCCGAGGACTGACGGTGGGGTCCGGCGCGCTCGCCGAACCCCACCGCGGACCTCAGTTGAACAGGTTGTACAGCTCGGAGGGCGCCTCGACGACCTGGTCGGCCGAGGGCTTCTGGGCCGGGGCCGCGTTGCCGTAGTCGGTGTAGGTGATCTTCAGGTCCTGCGCGGCGCTCTGGCCGGCGGCCGGGATCTTGAGCACCATCTCGCTGAGCCGCCCCTGCGTGTCGACCTTGGCGGTGAACGGCACCGACTGGGCCTGCGCCCCGAGCGCGGTGATCACGGCCGGGTCGAGCGAACCCGCCTCGGCGGCCTTCGACACGTCGACGGTGCCCTCGTACGCGCCCTCGCCGGTCTGCCGTACCTCGGTGATGCCCTGGGTGAGGACGGCGCTGCCGGCCGGGTCGAGCTTCTCGAAGTCGAAGCCCAGCGCCCGGTTGCCCTTGATCCGGTTCTGGTCGAGGTGGTGGTACTTGCCGGTGTTGAGGTTCTTCACGCCGGGGATCTGCGCGGCGGCGGTGCCACCGAGTTCCAGCTTGACCCAGCTGTCCGGCTTCGCGTGGATGAGGTCGAGCTTCATCATCAGGTCTGACGACGGGTCGCCGATGGTCATCCGCATGTCGGCGCTCTGGCTCGGCTCGTGCACCTGCCCTTCGGCGGTGGAGCCCGCGCCGGTCATGGAGAACTTGAAGTTCCCCTCGCGGATCGCGTTCGTGGAGTCGAGCAGGGCCTGCTTGGCCGCGCTGCTGGACGCCGTGGCGCTCGGTGCGACGCTGCCGGAGGCGCTCGGGGTCGCGGAGGCGTCGGACGTCGTCCCGTTGCCGTTGCAGGCCGCCAGGCCGGGAATGAGCAGCGCCGCGGCGAACGCGGTGGCGCTGAAGCGTCGTATCTTCACGTCAACCTCTCCAGGTGGGTCGTCCGGGCTCGATGTCCCTTCTGTTCCCGGAAGCGGGGATCCGCAATCCCGCCTCACCCGGAGGGAGGATGTCAGCGCAGCGACGTGGCGAGCTTGCGCAGCTCCGTCTCGCCCGCGTCACCGACCACGATCACGGTGCGGTTCGGCTCCAGCAGGACGAGCGCCTGCTCGTTGCCGCGTGCCGTGTAGCGCTGCCAGCTCAGCCCGCCGGGCAGGTCGGCAGCGCCCTGCGGCTGCCCCTCGGTCAGCTCGGCCGGCAGCAGCTTCTCCGCCGGGACGTTGCTCTCCACGAGCTGCGCGCCCCGGCCCTCCGGGGTCACGTATCCGATCCGCAGCGTCGAGCCGTCCGGCTCGGTCCGGAATCGGGCGTTGACCGTACGCCAGTCGTCGCCCAGACCGGTCGGCTCGCTGACCGGGAAGGCGTTCGCGGAGCGGGCCTGCTCCAGCGCGGGCGCCGGGTCGACGGTGACCGGCGAGTCGCCCCCGAGGAAGCCCCGGTAGAAGGCGAGCAGCAGCGCGATCGGGACCAGCAGGATCAGCAGGGACAGCGCCATGTCCTTCGGCGACCGCTCGGACCGGGCCTTGCCCGCCGCCGGGGCGACCACGGGCTCGGCGGGCGCGGGCTCGCCGGCCGCGGCAGCCGGCTCGACCAGCGCGGGCTGCCCCTCGGACGGGGCCGGGCCGCCGTCCGGTCGGACCGGCGGCTGGCCGTCCGGCGGGGTGGCGTCGGTCGGTGTGCGGTCGGCAGGCTGTGCGGCTTCCACCGGGCCATTGTCGCAGCCCACCGGGGGACGTGATCCTGGCCTCCTCCGCCCCGCCGGGACGGCGAACCTGAGATCGTGTGAGGATCAGCGACAAAACCGGCGGCGGTGGCCGCCGGTCCCACCCCGCAACGTCGCGAGGAGGCCGCCATGACAACCACCAGGACGCGGACGCCCCAGGATCTCGACCGCAACCTCGCCCTCGATCTGGTCCGGGTGACCGAGGCCGCGGCGATGGCCGCCGGCCGCTGGGTCGGCCGGGGCGACAAGGAAGGCGGCGACGGCGCAGCTGTCGACGCCATGCGAAAGCTGATCAACTCGATCCCGATGCGCGGCGTCGTGGTGATCGGTGAGGGCGAGAAGGACAACGCCCCGATGCTGTTCAACGGCGAGGAGGTCGGCGACGGGACCGGCCCCGAGGTGGACGTGGCGGTCGACCCGATCGACGGCACCACGCTGATGAGCAAGGGCATGCCGAACGCGCTGGCGGTGCTCGCGGTGGCCGAGCGCGGCGCGATGTTCGACCCGAGCGCGGTCTTCTACATGGAGAAGCTGGCGGTCGGCCCGATGTACGCCGACGTGGTGGACATCAACGCCGGGGTGGCCGAGAACATCAACCGGATCGCCAAGGTCAAGGGCACCGACGCCGCCGAGGTGACCGTGTGCGTGCTGGACCGGTCGCGCCACGACGACCTGGTCAAGCAGATCCGGCGTACCGGCGCGGGGATCCGGTTCATCTCCGACGGCGACATCGCCGGCGCCATCGCGGCGGCCCGCGGCGAGTCGGACGTGGACGTGCTGATGGGCATCGGCGGCACCCCGGAGGGCATCACCGCGGCGTGCGCGCTCAAGTGCATGGGCGGCATGATGCAGGCCAAGCTCTGGCCGAAGGACGCCGAGGAGCGCCGCAAGGCGCTGGACGCCGGGCACGACCTGGACCGGGTGCTGTTCACCGACGACCTGGTCACCGGCGACAACTGCTTCTTCGTGGCCACCGGTGTCACCTCCGGTGACCTCCTGCGCGGCGTGCGGTACCGCTCCGGTGGCGCGTACACCCAGTCGATCGTGATGCGCTCCAAGAGCGGCACGATCCGGGTGATCGACTCGTACCACCGCCTGGAGAAGCTCGCCCTCTACTCGGCTGTCGACTTCGACGGACGCCCGCTGGCCGAGCAGGAGTGAGCCGGACACGCTGTCGACCGGGCGACGGTGTCGGGTTGGCCACCGCGGCGCTGACCCTGGTCGCGGTGCTCGTCGCCGCCCTCGGCCCGGCCCGCCGCCCCTAACGGGCGGCGGCGGGTGCGGCGGCCCGCAGGCCGGTGACCATCTCGTCGACCACCCGGTCCAGCGGCGTCCCCTCGATCCCGAACGTCTCGCTCGCGGCGGTGGAGTCCATCACGAACGGCCCGGCGAACTGGTGCGCCGTCTCCCGCAGCTCCCGGGCGAACGGGTCGGCCAGGCCACCGAGCCAGAGCACCGGGTAGGGCATTCGGATCAGCCGGGGTGCCGGCGCCCCGGCCCGCTTCGCCGCCCGGTCGGCGAGCGCCCGCATGGACATCGGGGGCGCGCTCGGCACGTGCCAGGCTCGTCCCCAGGCCCGCGGGTCGGTGGCGGCGGCGACGAGGGTACGGGCGACGTCTCCCACGTACGTCCAGGTGTGCGGGGCGTCCCAGGCGACCGGCAGGAACACCCGCTGCCCGGCGAGCACCTTGGGCAGCACCATCATCGGCAGCGAGTTGCCGCCGAGGCCGATGTAGTCGGAGCCGCGTACCTCGGTGACCCGGGCCCGGCCGGCGCGGTGGGCAGCCAGGGCGTCGGCCCACATCCGGTTGCGGACCCGGCCCTTGACGCCGGTGGCGGCGAGCGGGGTGGCCTCGGTCATCGGGGCGTCGACCGGGCCGTACCCGTAAAGGTTGCCGACTGTGGTGAGCACGGCGCCGCTGCGCTCGACGGCGGTGAGCAGGGCGGCTGCGAGCGGCGGCCAGTCCGTCCGCCACCTGTGGTACTCCGGGTTGGCGCAGTTGTAGAGCGCGTCAGCGCCTTCGGTGAGCGCGGCGAGCCGGTCCGCGTCGGCGGCGTCGGCGGCCACCCGCTCGATCGCCTGGTGCTCGGGGCCGGTGCCGCGCCGGGTGACCACGCGCACGCGCTCGCCGCGCTCGGCGAGGAGGCGGGCGGTGGCGGTGCCGACGGGGCCGGCGCCGACGATCACGTGCAGTGCCATGACAGGTCCACCTTCACTGAAGCAGTTGTTCGAAGCGAGAGCACCGCTCTCGAAACAGAGCATGACTCATGCGAGCAGCCCACGTCAAGAGCAGTGCTCTCTCTTTTGATTGCTGCTCTCATCCGTGGCAGAGTGACGGCATGGTCGCTCCCTCGCTCCGCGCCCGGGTCCGCGCCGGGATGATCGAAGAGATCAAGACGGTCGCCCGCCGCCACCTGGACACCGACGGCGCGAACCTCTCCCTGCGCGCGGTGGCCCGCGACCTCGGCATGGTCTCCTCGGCGATCTACCGCTACTTCCCCAGCCGCGACGACCTGCTCACCGCGCTCATCCTGGAGGCGTACGACGCGCTCGGCGACGCGGTGGAGGCGGCCGACGCCGCCGCCGACCAGGCCGACCTGCGCGGACGGTGGCTCGCCGCCTGCCGGGCGGCCCGTACGTGGGCGCTGGCCCACCCCGCCGAGTACGCGTTGCTCTACGGCAGCCCGGTGCCCGGGTACGCGGCCCCGGACGACACGGTCGCGCCGGCCCAGCGCCCTCCGGTGACCCTGGTCGGCATCCTGCGCGACGGCCTGGCCTCCGGCCGGCTCGCCCCGCCCGACGACGAACTGCCCGAGCCGCTGCGCGGCGACGTGGCCGAACTGGTCGGGCTGCTCGGCATGGACGTGCCACCCGCGCTGCTGGCCCGCGGCATGGCCGGCTGGACCCAGCTGTTCGGGCTGATCAGCTTCGAGCTGTTCGGCCGGATCAACCGGGCGCTACCGCACCGCGACGAGTACTTCGACCACCAGATCGGCCTGATGGCGGACCTGGTCGGCCTGCCCTGACGCCGATCGGCGTCAGGTGCCGTCGGAGGAGTGACCGGGGAACAGGTGCGCGGTCGGGTCGATGACGACGGCCGCGTTGTTGACGGCGGTGGCGGCCTCGCCGAAGCCGGTGGCGATCAGGCGGACCTTGCCCGGGTACTCGGTGATGTCACCGGCCGCGAACACCCGGGGCAGGTTGGTGGCCATCGCGCTGTCCACCACGATGTGCCGCCGGTCGAGGTTCAGCCCCCACTCGGCGAGCGGGCCGAGGTCGGCGGTGAAGCCCAGCGCGGCCACCACGGTGTCCACCGGCAGCGTCTCCACCTCGCCGCCGCGTACGGTCAGCTCGGCGCCGGTGACCGTCTCCTCGCCGTACAGCCGGCTCACCTCGGCGTTCACCACGATCCGCACCGGCAGCGCGCGGACACGCTCGATGGTGGCGGCGTGCGCCCGGAAGCGGTCCCGCCGGTGCACCAGCGTCACCGACCGGGCCAGCGGGGCGAGCGTGGCGGCCCAGTCGAACGCCGAGTCGCCGCCGCCGACGATGAGCACGTGCCGGTCGGTCAGCTCGGCCGGCTGCGGCACGAAGTAGACGATCCCGCCGCCGGTGAAGCTCTCCGCGACCGGCAGCGGCCGGGGCGTGAAGCTGCCGAGCCCGCCGGTGACCAGCACCGCGCCGCAGGTGAGCTGCTCACCGCCGGCGAGGCCGAGCACCGGCCGGCCGTCGAGGTAGGACAGCTTCTCCGCGCGTACGCCGAGCCGGTAGTCGGGGTGGAACGGCGCGGCCTGGGCGACCAGGTTCGTGACCAGCTCACGGCCCTTGATCGCGGGGAAGCCGGCGACGTCGAGGATCAGCTTCTCCGGGTACATCGCGGTGACCTGGCCGCCCGGCTCGGGCAGCGCGTCGATCACCGACACGGAGAGTCCGCGGAAACCGGCGTAGTAGGCGGCGAAGAGCCCGGCGGGACCGGCCCCGATCACGGCGACATCGACCTCGCGCATGGCGTACCGTCACTTTCCGCTTCGGATCACCCCGTGCTGATGCCGAAACGGTAGGCGGGCGGGTGGCCCCGGGCAAGCATGTCCCGCGCTTCGATCAACGCGCCGTCAGGGCAGCGTCATCCTGGGTGAGCCGAGGCGGTCGGATTCGCCGGTGTCGTTGCGGCGGCGGAACAGGATCGCCGCGACCACGCCGCCGAGCAGCCCGAACAGGTGGCCCTGCCAGGAGATGCGCTCGTCGGTGGGCAGGATGCCGAGCAGCTGCCAGCCGTAGAGCAACCCGACCAGCAGGCCGACGGCGAAGTTCCACCAGCTCCGCTCCACCACGCCCCGGGTGAGCAGGATGCCGAGGTAGCCGAAGATGACGCCGCTGGCGCCGACCACCACCGAGTTGGGTGAGCCGGTGAACCAGACGCCCAGGCCGCTGACCAGGATGATGACGGCGGTGGACCAGAGGAACCGGCGGGTGCCCGCGGCGAGCACGAACGTGCCGAGCAGGATCAGCGGGATGCTGTTGCTGTAGAGGTGGTTCCAGCCGGCGTGCAGGAACGGTGAGAAGAAGACGCCGTCCAGGCCCTGGAGCCGCTGCGGGATGATGCCGGCGGTGTAGTCCAGGCCGAGTCGCAGGCCGACGTCGAGCGCCTCGATGAGGAACAGCACCGGCACGACCGCGCACATGGCGACGAAGGCCCGGCCGAGCGCCGCGTAGAACGCGTCGGTGCCGAACCGGTAGGGGTCGCCGCTGGGGCCGCCGTGCCAGGTCACCTACCAAGAGCTATCAGCAAAAGCGGCAGGCCGCCAGTCGGGGCCGGTACGACGACGGCGGGACACCGGGTCTCCCCGCGTGTCCCGCCGCCGTCGTGATGTCAGTACCAGCCCGAACTCTGTGACTTCTGCCAGGCGCCGCAGGGGGTGTCGTACCGGCCCTTGATGTAGCCGAGCCCCCACGTGATCTGGGTCGCCGGGTTGGTCTTCCAGTCGTCGGCCACCGAGGCCATCTTGCTGCCCGGCACGGCCTGCGGGATCCCGTACGCCCCGGACGAGCTGTTGGAAGCCTTCGGGTTCCAGCCGCTCTCCTTGGTCCAGAGCTTGTCCAGACAGGGGAACTGGTCGATGCCGAAGCCCTTGTCGAGCATGACGGCGCAACCGATCTTCCGGTTGCCGCTGTACTCCGCGCACGAGGACGGGATCGGGCCGTTGTACGGCTTGACCTTGGCTTCCGCCTCCTCCTCGGCCGCGGCCCGCTCCTTCTTGCGGGTGGCGGCGGCCGCCTCGGCCTTCCTGGCCCGCTCGGCGGCCTCCTTCGCCGCCGCGGCGGCACGCAGCTTCGCCTGGTACTCGGCGGCCCGCTGCCGGGACGAGTCCACGCGGTGGTCGGACAGCCGGTCGCGCTGGTACGCGTACTCCGCCTGGTCGACCTCCAGGCCGACCTGCGCGGTCAGGCCCTGCTGCTGGGTCTGTCGATCCTCACCCAGATAGAAGCCGCCGGCGACGCCCACGGAGAGCAGCGCGACAGCGGCCGTACGGGCGCCGAACCGGCTCCAGAGCCGACTCACGAAGTTTCCCTTCGTCGGGGGCAGGGACACGGCACGCGCATGGCCGGGTCGGGTCACGCCGGTGCCGTGAGCGCACCGGTACCGGTGTGACTTCGGGCCGTGTCCGGCTCCCGAGTGGTAGGTGACGCTCGATGGACACCATTGCGCACAGTGAGGCCGGTGGGAAATGGCCGGGCCTAAAAGTGATCTGCGTCACCCTTAAAATGCGGACAAAGTGGGGCAAAAGCGGCAGTCAGCCGGGGATGTCCTCCAACAGATCGGTGACCATAGCGGCGATCGGAGAACGCTCCGATCGGCTGAGGGTGACGTGCGCGAAGAGGGGATGCCCCTTCAGCGCCTCGATCACCGCCGTCACCCCGTCGTGCCGGCCGACCCGCAGATTGTCCCGCTGGGCCACGTCGTGGGTGAGCACCACCCGCGACCCCTGACCGATCCGGGACAGCACGGTGAGCAGGACGCCCCGCTCCAGCGACTGCGCCTCGTCCACGATGACGAACGCGTCGTGCAGGCTCCGGCCGCGGATGTGGGTCAGCGGCAGCACCTCCAGCAGCCCGCGCGAGGTGACCTCCTCCAGCACGTTCTCGTGCACCACCGAGCCGAGCGTGTCGAAGACGGCCTGCGCCCACGGCGACATCTTCTCCGACTCCGACCCGGGCAGGTAGCCGAGTTCCTGGCCGCCGACCGCGTACAGGGGACGGAACACGATCACCTTCTTGTGCCGGCGACGCTCCATCACCGCCTCCAGGCCGGCGCAGAGCGCCAGCGCGGACTTGCCGGTGCCGGCCCGCCCGCCGAGCGACACGATGCCGATGGACTCGTCCAGCAGCAGGTCGAGTGCGATCCGCTGCTCCGCCGAGCGCCCGTGCACGCCGAACGCCTCCCGGTCGCCCCGGACCAGCCGGATCGTCTTGTCCGGCAGCACCCGTCCCAGCGCCGAGCCCCGCCCCGAGTGCAGCACCAGGCCGGTGTGGCAGGGCAGGCCCGCCGCCGCGTCGACGTCGAGCGCCTCGCCCGCGTACAGCCGGCCGATCTCCTCCTCGGCCAGGTCCAGCTCGGCCATCCCGGTCCAGGTCGGATCGCTGGCCTGGCCGTGCCGGTACTCGTCGGCGCGCAGGCCCACCGAGGCCGCCTTCACCCGCAGCGGCATGTCCTTGCTGACGAGCGTGACCTCACGCCCCTCGGCGGCCAGGTTGAGCGCCACGGAAAGGATGCGCGCGTCGTTCGACTCGTTGCGGAAGCCGGGCGGCAGCACCCCGTCGTCGGTGTGGTTCAGCTCCACCCGCAGCGTGCCGCCCTGATCGTTGGCGGGCACCGGGCGGTCCAGCCGGCCGTGCCGCACCCGCAGCTCGTCCAGCATGCGCAGCGACTGGCGGGCGAACCAGCCCAGCTCGGGGTGGTGTCGCTTGCCCTCCAGCTCGGAGATCACCACCAGCGGCAGCACCACCTCGTGCTCGGCGAAGCGGTGGAAGGCGGCCGGGTCGGACAGCAGGACCGAGGTGTCCAGGACGAAGGCCGGGCCGGCTGGTCGGGGCTCCTCGGCCTCGGCGGCGGCGCCGCGGCGGCTGCGGGTGGTCCGGCGGGTCGGGGCGGTCGAGGCCGGGGTCTGCTCGGCTCCGGCGGGGGTACGGCGAGTGGTCACAGGCCTGCTCCGCGGATGGGCACCCGGCCACCCGAGTTCCGCCTCTTCCGGTGCCCGGAGGACACGGGGTCGGATGCGGGCCCCGTGCGCGAGGACGCAGGTCCGGGCTGTCCGGCTGGCCCGGGAAAACCCCGTGCCATGCCTAGACGCTAATCGCACCGGGGCCGCGGGGCTAGAGGCGCGCGTGGATCATCGTCCGGTCTTCGCCTGACGTACACCCGTTCGAGTGACCGGCGGACCGGAACCGGCCGGGATGCATGCCCCCTGCGCGCACCCCGGCCGGTCGTCCACTGCGGCGCCGCGACGCGGCGCGGGCCTCAGCCCTGGCGGCGCACCAGCGTCCCGGCCCGCGGTCCGGCGCCGGCCGCGCCGAACGACGATCCGGTGTACGTGGTGCCCACCCGCCCGACGCCGCCGAACTGGGCGGTGGCGGTGACGCGGACGGCCGGAGCGGAGCCGGGCCGGGCGGCGACCGCCGCGGGTACGGAGGTGCCGGCGAACGGCACGGCCGAGCGGCCGGCCGACGTCACCACCGTGGGACTGGGACCGGACAACGCGGAGGCGATGGCCGCCTGGGCGTCGCGCCGGCGGCGGTTCCAGGCGCCCCGGTCACCGTCGAAGTAGCCCTGGCGGTAACCGAACCGGTAGCCGATGCGGTAGCTGAGCTGGCCGTGCAGGCGGCCGGCCGCGTAGCAGGTGGAGCCGAGCACGAGGACGAGCACCACGGCGAGAAAGGGGGTCATCGCTCGTCCGCCCCGGGGAGCGGGTCGACCACCAGCAGCCGTTCCAGGTCGTCGGTGCTGACCTCCTCGACCAGCTCGACGCTGATCCGGCATCCGTCGAGGATCACCTCGGCCACCGACGCCCGGCGGATCTCACCGCCGGAGTCGTAGACCCGCACGCTCAGCTCGGGGCAGCCGAGGTGGGTACGCCAGGCGTCCCACTCCCCCCGGTCGCCGACGCTGAGCGAGAGGTACCGGCACCCGCGGGCGAGATAGAGACGCCAGGGGGCGCTCAGCCCGGCGGACACTCCGTCCGCGATCAGCCCGAAGGCCTGGGCACGGGTCGCGAGCTCGGTCACGAGACCCCCTCGGCACCCGCGGAGTGACGCATGTGAGCACTCGTCGTCTCAAGCACGTGACACACCGTAAGTTGTCTCATGAGCGTGACAGTATCAGCTTTTCAGGCCTTTGCCGCCGTACTGGCGTCCATCTATTCTGCCCGGGTGACACCCCTCAGGAGCAGCACTGGATCGTTTACCGGAAATCCGCCACCGACGTCACGTCGGCGTGACAGCAGCGTGCCGAGCCGCCCTCCCGGGACCGACTGGCCGTACCGTCACGGGGTGACCGAGACGACCAACGCACGGAAGATCGCGTTCGCCACCTTCGTCCGGCGCGCGCTCGACGACGCCCGCGCGCTGCGGGCCTGGAGCGGCACCGAGGTCTCCCGGCGCACCGGCGTCTCCCGCCAGACCATCAACCGATGGGTACGCGGCGACTGGGCGAGCGACCCGGAGGCGGAACGCGTCGTCGCCTTCTGCGAAGGGCTGGGACTCGATCCGGCCGTCGCGTTCACCGCGCTCGGCTGGGACCGGGCCGCCGGACCGCGCACCGCGCCGGCCCCGCCCCCGATGGACCCGGACGTGGAGGCGCTGCTGCGCCGGCTGGTCGACCCGAACGTCTCCGACGCGGAGAAGTTCCACATTCGAGAAACCATTCGTTACCTCGCATATCGCCCGACGCTGCCGGGCGGTGTCCGAAATAGGGGTAAACAGGCCGGGTAGTTCCTCAGATGGCGAAAGAACGGAAGGTCGGACCCGATCGTTTCGCCGCGGGGACGGATCGGACCCGCTAGCGTCCACGTTTGTACTGCTAGGGGCTCGTCATCGGCGGGGGGACGGGACACAGCCGAACCCAGCCCTGCGGGACAGAAGGAGGGGTCTGTCCATGACCCTGAAATGGTTGGCAGTCGTGGTCGCGGTGGTGTCGCTGACATCGTGCGTGACCGGCAACGTGGTGGTCGGCGTACTGGACGGCGGGCAGCTTCCCCTGGTCGTCAACCTCTTCGCGCTCACCACAGCCGGCACCGCGGTGATCCTCGCCGTCGTCGCCGAGCTGCACGATCGACTAAACGACCGGGTCAGCGCGCTCACCGAGTTCCTGGTGGCGCGGCTCAACGAGATCGAGGCGCACACCGGCGACCGCAACACCGGCTTCGTGGAGGGCTACCTGCTCAGCCACGGGCAGGAGGCAGCAGTGGTGCCGTTCGGTCGCCGGGGACGAGGAGCCGCCGAACGCTGATCACCACGTCGTTCCGACGTCACATCTCGGCCACGAATACGCCGCCCGGCGCGGGGTACGCTGACGCGCGTGCCGCCGTTGAATCTGGGCAACCAGCAGCCGAAGACCCCGTTGAACGCGGAGCACGCCTGGCGTGCGACCGCCGCCCGCGCGGGTGACGTCGTCCTCTTCTTCGACTTCGACGGCACCCTCGCGCCCGTCGACGACGATCCCACGGCCGTACGGCCCGCACCCAACGTGCTCACCGCACTGGAGGCGCTCGCCCCGCACGTCCGCCGGATCGCCATCGTCTCCGCACGCCCGGTGGACTTCCTCCGCGACCACCTCGGCGGCCTCGCCGGCATCGACCTGTACGGGCTCTACGGCCTGGAGCACAGCCACTCCGGCGGCGAGACGGTCACCGAGCCGGCCGCCCTGCCGTGGGTGCCGACCATGTCGGAGCTGGCCGAGCAGGCCCGCGCCGAACTGCCGCCCGGCGCGCTCGTCGAGTTCAAACGGCTCTCCGTGGCGCTGCACTGGCGTACCGCCCCGCAGCTCGGCGACCTGGTGCAGGAGTGGGGCCGGGCCCAGGCCGAGCGGCTGGGGCTGCGCGCCCAGCCGGGCCGGATGGTGCTGGAACTCAAGCCTCCGGTCGACCGGGACAAGGGCATGGTGATCGGCGAGACGGTCCGGGACGCCGGTGGCGCCTGGTACTTCGGCGACGACGTCTCCGACATCAAGGCGTTCGCCGCGCTGCGTGCCCGCGCCGCCGCCGATCCCGACTTCCTCGGTGTCTGCGTCGCGGTCGCCAACCCGGAGACCGGTCACGAGGTGGCCGACGCCGCCGACCTGACCCTGGACTCCCCCGCCGCCCTGGCCGACTTCCTCACCTCAGCCCTGCCCCACCTCCGCTGACCCCCCGGGCCCCGGGGCCCGTCTCTCCTCCGCGATCTTGCACTTGCCGCCCCGGAAAAGGGGGCATAAGCCACGCTTTCGGGGCCGAGAGTGCAAGATCGCCGAGGCGCGCGGGGCGAGGGCGGGGCGGGGCGGCCGGGGCGAGGGTGGGTCAGGTGCCGAAGCGGCGCTGGCGGGTGGCGTAGGAGCGCAGGGCCCGCAGGAAGTCGACCTTGCGGAAGTCGGGCCAGTTCAGCTCGCAGAAGTAGAACTCCGAGTGCGCGCTCTGCCAGAGCATGAAGCCGGAGAGCCGCTGCTCGCCACTGGTCCGGATGATCAGATCCGGGTCCGGCAGCCCCTTCGTGTAGAGGTGCTCGGAGATGTGGTCGACGTTGATCGAGGTGGCCAGCTCCTCGATCGTGCCGCCGTTCGCCGCGTGCTCCACCAGCAGCGAGCGGACCGCGTCGGCGATCTCGCGCCGCCCGCCGTACCCGACCGCGATGTTGACCTGAGCCCCGCCGTCGCGGTCGCGGGTGCGTTCCTCGGCGGCCTTGAGCGCGGCGGCGTGCTGCGCCGGCAGCACGTCGAGCGCGCCGACCATCCGCAGCCGCCAGGGGTTGCCCTCCTCGGCCAGCTCGGTGCTGAGGTCCTCGATGATCTGGAGCAGCGGGTCCAGCTCGGCGGCCGGGCGGGACAGGTTGTCGGTGGAGAGCAACCAGAGTGTGACGTGCCCGACGCCGGCCGCGTCGCACCAGCGGAGCAGCTCCTTGATCCGCTCGGCGCCCATCCGGTGGCCGTCGTTCGGGTCGACGAAGCCCATCTCCCGGGCCCATCTGCGGTTGCCGTCGCACATCACGCCGACGTGTGCGGGTACGGGCTTGCCCGCGAGCTTCGCCGTCAGCCGGCGCTCGTACACGGAGTAGAGGAGTTTCCGCAGAGTCATCACCTTGCAGGGTAGCGACCCGCGGGAGAGATCAGTGTCTCGGTGGCATATCACCTGAGGGCGAGCCGGTCCGGCACGGTCGCGGCAGGTCCGCGCCGATCGCCATCAGGGTGCGCGCGTCGAGCCGGCCGTCGCCGAGTCCCAGCTCCACGACGGTGCGATAGACGCGCTCGTCCCGCCGGGCCGCGCCGACCACCGCGTCGACCACCCGGCGCCGCCGGGCCAGCCACGCCGCCACCGAGCTGTGCCGCAGGTGGGTGCCGAGCCGGGCGCGCAGGGCGGCGGCGTACACCCGGGCGGCCTCGGCCGGGGAGCCGGCCGCCGCCGCACCGGCGAGCGCCCCGGAGCGCAGCGCGTAGAAGATGCCCTCGCCGGTGAACGGGTTGATCAGCGACAGCGCGTCCCCGGCCAGCACCACCCTCCCCCGGCCGGGCGCCGGCCGGTGGGTGGACAGCGGCAGGTGGTGCGCCCGCAGCCCGGTCACCGTGGCCGGGTCGACGTCCGGGAGCAGCGCGGCCATCCGGTCCACCAGGTGCGCGCGGCTGAGCGGTTCGCCGCGCAACACCTCCCCGTACCCGACGTTCGCGCGACCGTCGCCGATCGGAAAGGCCCAGGCGTACGCGGGCCAGCGCGCCGCGGACGTCACGATCAGCTGCTCCGGCGGCCCGGCCGGCGCGGGCGCGTAGCCCCGGATGGCGAGCGCCAGGTGCCGGTCCGGGTTGACCGGGTGGCCGAGCGCGCGCCGTACCACCGATCCGGCGCCGTCGGCGCCCACCACCGCCCGCGCGGGCAGCTCGCCGTCGAGCAGCACCCGGTCGGCGGCGATCTCCACCCGGCGTACGGTGTGCCGCCGCAACTCCGCGCCGGCGGCCACCGCCGCCGCGACCAGGCGAGCGTCGAACACCTTGCGGGGCACCGTGTACGCGGGCCGGGGCAGCGTCCGGGCGACGGTGCCGCCACCGGGCCCCACGAGGCGCAGCGCGGGCAGCGGTGCGTAGCCGTCGACGGCGCCGGTCACGCCCAGCTCGGCGAGGACGTCCAGCGCGTGCGCGGCGATGCCGTCCCCGCACGCCTTGTCGCGGGGGAAGTCGGACCGGTCGAGCAGCAGCACCCGCGCCGCCCCGGCCCGCCGCGCGCCGAGCGCGGCGGCGGCCCCAGCGGGCCCCGCCCCCACCACCACGACGTCCCACACCCCCTCATCCTGCCCCGCCGCGCCCCGCCCCGGGCGACGATCATGAGGTTGGCGGCATCAACGGAGAGGCGGGGTCAAGGGGTGAGTGCAATCGTCAGGTGGTGATGAGTTGTGCGAGGCGTTGGGCTGGGGTGTTCCAGCCCAGCGTTTCGCGGGGCCGGGTGTTGAGTTCGTGGGCGACGTGGTCCAGGCCGCGCTGGTCGATGGCGCGGAAGTCGTAGCTGCTTTTGGGGAAGTACTGGCGTAGGAGCCCGTTGGTGTTCTCGTTGGTGCCGCGTTGCCAGGGGCTGTGGGGGTCGCAGAAGTAGACCGGGCAGCCGGTGGCGACGGTGAACACCGGGTGGGTGGCCATTTCCGTGCCTTGGTCCCAGGTCAGCGACCGGCGCAGGTGTGCCGGCATGCGGGCTGCCAGGGCGGTGAGGACACCGATGACGGCTTCGCTGTCGCGGCCGTGAGGCAGCGCGCCGAGCATCACATAGCGGGTGGTCCGTTCCACCAGGGTCACGATCGCCGAGGCTCCGGCCTTGCCGATGACCAGGTCACCTTCCCAGTGCCCGGGCACCGCCCGGTCGGCAGCCTCAGCCGGCCGGTTACTGATCCGCAGGTCCCCGATCCAGGGCCGCCGACTACGGGCGGCACCCGCGGCCCGCGACTGCGGGCGCCGCTGGGTGCGACCCGAGCGCAGCGCCACCTGCCGGGTCAACTCCGCCCGCAGGCTGCCCCGCGACTGCACATAGATCGCCTGGTAGATCGTCTCGTGGGACACCTGCAACTCCGGCCGGTCGGCGAACGTGGCCCGCAACCACGCGGCGATCTGCTTCGGAGACCACCTACGCGCCAGTTTCCCCGCCACCACCTGCCGCAGCCGCGTGCCCGCCGCCAACTTCGAGACCACCGGCCGCCGCCGGGCCCCGTCAGAACGCCGCTGCGCCCACTGCGCCTGATACCCCCACCGATACGGACGCCGAGCCCGCCCGGACGGCAGTGACCGCCCGAGCGGGTTCTTCGTCCCGTGCCGCGCACTGTTGTTCCGCGCCACCTCCCGCGACACCGTGCACACCGGCACCCCGAGAACCTCCGCGATCTGCGAGATCGTCCGACCCGACCCCCACAGATGCTCCAACACCTGCCGATGCCCGAACGTCATCACACCCGGCCTCGCCACCAGCCCCTCCAGCCCAACCAAGATCAGTTGCACTGAAGCCTAGAAACCGCCAGATCGAAATCGCCGTCAACTTCATGATCGACGGGGTGGGGTGGGGTGCGGGTGGCTCGGTTGAGGGACCAGAGGGTGAGGGCGGCGGCGGTGACCAGGGGGGCGCCGTCGCGGATCAGGCCGTCGGTGCCGAGCAGCCACCAGCACAGGGGCAGGTCGATCGCGAGGACGCCGAGCGTGACGGCCACCAGGCCCTTCCGCGCCCACGCCTTGTCACGCAGCAGGAAGGCGGTACAGAACAGCACGGCGTAGCTGACCGCGATGCCGGCGCCGAACCAGAAGATCAATGCCGGTACGGCGGCCAGCCGCCCGTCCAGCACGGCACCCGTCGCCACCAGCGCGGGCACGAGCATCAGCGGACTGTAGGTGAACGCCGCGACGCGGGCGGTGAGCAGCCAGCCGTTCGCCTGCGGGCGCTTCGGCGCCACCTCCCGCCAGGCGATCGTCCCGCCCTCGACGACCAGGCCCTTGCGGTGCCGGACCAGGTGCGCGCGGATCGTCTCGGAGCGGTAGAGCAGCACCACGACGGCGACGCAGAGCGCGGTGAGCACGGCGAACCCGACCAGGCCGGGCAGCGCGGGCACCCCTTGCCGGGGCACGATCAGCCGCCCGACCGCGAAGATCGTGGTCACCGCCAGGATCAGCCCGAACGGCCGGGCCCCCACCCGTCCCTTGTTCACGTGGCCGATCAGCAGCAGGAAGCCGAGCGACCGGAGCATCGCCCAGCCGGTGCGTACGGCCAGACCGAACTCCTGCTCCGGGGCGTACCAGTAGTTGAGCAGCTCGACCACCACGGTGGCCGCCGCGGTCACGGCGAGCAGCGTGGTGAGCGCCCGGACGGCGGACGGCCGCCGGACCTCGACAGGTTCAGCGGCCGTCCTCATGGCATCCGATGTTGCCCGGCGCGGGCAACAGGCACACCTGTTACTTCTGCGGCTCCGCGTCCAGCCGGGCGCGCAGCGCGTCCAGCTCGGCCCAGAGCACGCCGGGGAGCTTGTCCCCGAACTTCTCGAACCACTCGGTGACCAGCGGCAGCTCGTTGCGCCACTCGTCCGCGTCGACCTTCAGCGCGATCCGGACGTCCTCCGGGGTCATGTCCAGGCCCTCGACGTCGAGCGCGTCCTGCGCCGGGACCATGCCGATCGGCGTCTCCACCGCCTCGGCCCGGCCCTCCAGCCGCTCGATGACCCACTTGAGCACGCGGGAGTTCTCGCCGAAGCCCGGCCAGAGGAAGTTGCCCTCGGCGTCCTTGCGGAACCAGTTCACGTAGTAGATCTTGGGCAGCTTGGCCTCGTCGCCGTCCGCGCCCTTGCCCATCTCGATCCAGTGCCGGAAGTAGTCGCCGGCGTTGTAACCGATGAACGGCAGCATGGCCATCGGGTCGCGGCGGACCACACCGACCGCGCCGGAGGCGGCGGCGGTCGTCTCCGAGGAGAGGGTGGCCCCCATGTAGACGCCGTGCACCCAGTCGCGGGCCTCGGTGACCAGCGGGATGGTGTCCCGGCGACGGCCACCGAACAGGATCGCGTCGATCGGCACGCCGTTCGGGTCGTAGTAGTCGTCCGCCAGGATCGGGCACTGCGTGATCGGCGTGCAGAAACGGCTGTTCGCGTGCGAGGAGAGGTTCTCGCTCTCCGGCGTCCAGTCGTTGCCCTTCCAGTCGATCAGGTGCGCCGGCGGCTCACCCATGCCCTCCCACCAGATGTCGCCGTCGTCGGTCAGCGCCACGTTGGTGAAGATGGAGTTGCCCCGGTCCAGCGTCCGCATGGCGTTGGCGTTGGTCTTCCAGTCGGTGCCGGGCGCGACGCCGAACAGGCCGTACTCGGGGTTGACCGCGTAGAGGCGGCCGTCCGCGCCGAACCGCATCCAGGCGATGTCGTCGCCGATCGTCTCGACCTTCCAACCCGGGATGGTCGGCTCCAGCATGGCGAGGTTGGTCTTGCCGCAGGCCGACGGGAAGGCGCCCGCGATGTGGTAGACCTTGCCCTCCGGCGAGGTGATCTTGAGGATCAGCATGTGCTCGGCCAGCCAGCCCTCGTCGCGCCCCATCACGCTGGCGATACGCAGGGAGTAGCACTTCTTGCCCAGCAGCGAGTTGCCGCCGTAGCCGGAGCCGTAGGACCAGATCTCCCGGGTCTCCGGGAAGTGCGAGATGTACTTGGTCTCGTTGCACGGCCACGCCACGTCCTGCTCGCCCGGCGCGAGCGGGGCGCCGATGGAGTGCAGCGCGTGCACGAAGTCGGCGTCGTCGCCCATCGCCTCCAGGACCGAAGACCCCATCCGGGTCATGATCCGCATCGAGGCGACGACGTACGGGCTGTCGGTGATCTCCACGCCGAACATGGGGTTCTCGGCCTCGACCGGGCCCATGCAGAACGGGATGACGTACATGGTGCGCCCGCGCATGCTGCCGCGGTACAGCTCCGTCATCGTCCGCTTCATCTCGGCCGGCGCCATCCAGTTGTTGGTGGGGCCGGCGTCCGCCTCGTCGGCGGAGCAGATGAAGGTGCGCTCCTCCACCCGGGCGACGTCCGTGGGGTCGGTACGCGCGTAGAACGAGTTGGGCTTCTTCTCGGGATTCAGTCGGATCAGGGTGCCGTTCTCGACGAGTTCGTCGGTGAGGCGGCGCCACTCCTCATCAGACCCGTCCACCCAGACCACGCGGTCGGGGGTGGTCAGTTCCGCGACCTCACGTACCCAGGCCAGCAGCTTGGGGTGGGACGTCGGGGCCTGATCGATACCCCGAACAGCAGCCGGAGCAACCATGTCACTTCTCCTTGTGGTCGACGCTGACCGATCTATGGGGTGCACGAGTTCCGGCGGGCTGGTACGCCGCCTCGTGGAAACCTGGGATTGGGCTCAGCGTAAACCGGACTGCCTCGTCAGTCAGTGGGACTGGTTGTGAAGAACTGCACAAGGTACGGCCACGCTGCGGCATCACGATCTGATACCCGCTTTCGCGCGCAGTTTCACGCAAATCCTGCGGTGAACCTTCGACGGCCGGGTCCGGCACCGGAGTGACTCCGACGTCCGATCGCGGGGAAGCGTACGAACATGTCGCGAAAGACGATTCCGTGATGCGCTCCACAGATTCGCACAGCGCGTTACGCTCTGCTCACGGACATCGAGAACGGGCGACGCCTCTCCGACCCGGGCGGCCCGCGCGAGACAGCCGCGGCGAAGCCGTCGTGGCCGACTCGCCGTTGGAGTCCGCCCGGTTACCGCACAACCGGTACTCTCGGCGGGTGGCCGCGACGATGACCGGAGACCAACCGGGGGCTCCGCAGACCCGCCGGGGTCCGATCGGAGCACTGCTCGACCGTTTCGGTCACCTCATCCACGAACTGAGCAAGTTCGCCACCGTCGGCGGGCTCGCCTTCGTCGTGGACTTCGTCCTCTTCAACTATCTGTCCAGCGGCCGGGACATGCCGCCGCTGGCCGCGAAGACCATCTCCACGGTGATCGCCGCGACAGTCGCCTTCCTCGGCAACCGGTTCTGGACGTGGCGGCACCGGCAGCGGTCGAACCCGGCCCGCGAGTACGCCCTGTTCTTCTTCTTCAACGCGGTCGGCCTCGGCATCGCGGTGGCCTGCCTGGCGATCAGCCACTACGGGCTCGGCGCGATCTGGCCCGCGGTGTTCCAGACCCCCCTGGCCGACAACCTCGCCAGCTTCATCGTCGGCACCGGCCTGGGCACGCTCTTCCGGTTCTGGTCGTACCGACGGTTCGTCTTCGTCGAGGCGGGAACACCTCCCGTTCCGGCAACGAGCCACGACCGAGAGTCCGGGGCGTGACGAACCGCCCATCCCGACCCGCCGGGCCCAGCCGGCCCAGCCAACTGCCTAAGGTGTTCCGCATGCCTGGAGTCCGTCTGCTGCCCGAGCGCTGGCAGAAGTTCATCCACGAGGCGCTCAAATTCGGCATCGTCGGCGGCATCAACACCGTCATCAATTACGCGGTGTTCAATGCGCTGGCACTCACGGTTTTCCGTGACGGTCAGCTGAAGGCGACAGTGATCGCGACGATTGTCGCCACGATCACGTCGTATCTGATGAATCGTCACTGGACGTACCGTGATCGACCGAAATCGGCACTCCGGCGCGAATACGTCCTGTTCTTCCTCTTCAACGGGGCGGGCCTGCTCATCGAGCTCGGCGTCCTGGCCCTGGCCAAGTACGGCCTCGGCGTCCACGGGCTGCTCGCGCTGAACGTCGCCAAGACCATCGGTGTCCTGCTGGCCACGCTGTTCCGCTTCTGGTCCTACCGGACGTTCGTCTTCCAGCCCGTCCCCAAGCACGCCGAGGAGACCTGGCACTCGGTGCCGCGTGACGAGTGGGACAACGTCGCCGAGATGGACCCGGTGGCCGAGCTGGCCGAGTCGGTCAGCGAGCTGGAGGAGGAGGAGCCGGCTCCGGGCACCGGCCGGGCGGCCGGCTTCCCGCCACCGCGTGGTCGCCCCGCACCGGCGGACGCCGGACTCGGTGGGGCGCTCGGCGCCGACCTGGACGCCGAACTCGCCGCGGAACTCCAGCCCCGCCGCGCCCGCCGCTGAACCACGAGAAGGCCGGCACCCCTGGTCAGGGGTGCCGGCCTTCTCCGTCAGACGGGTCAGGGCTGCTCGCGCAGGGACTTGCCCTCGGTCATGTCGGCCAGGATCTCGCGCATCTCGCCGTCACCCAGGCTGTGCTTGTCGTGGTGCGACTCGACCAGCTCGTAGAGCTTCGTCTGCACCCTGTCCACGCCCGGCACGTCGTGCAGCACCGACTGGCCACGCTCACCCGCCGACTCGATGGTCAGCGTGCCGCAGCCGAGCAGCCGCTCCACGAAACGCTGGTGCATGGCGTGGTCGTTGATCCGGGTCAGCGGCAGGTCCCGCCGGTTACGCGACAGCACCCCCTGCTGGAGGAGCACCCGCTCGTTCGTGAACAGGTAGTGCGTGGTGCGCCAGACCAGAAACGGCCACAGACCCAGCCACAGCACCAGCGCCAGGGCGACCACGGCGATCGCGTAGAGCGCGATCGTGCCGCCGCTGCCGTCGGGCAGCAGGAGCCAGCCGGCGACGACCGCCGCGACGGCGAGCACGAGCACCAGGACCGGCCGGATCAGGGCCTTCCAGTGCGGGTGCAGGTGCAACACGACGTGCTCGTCCTCGGTGAGCACGTCTTCGGGGAACGCCACGGCGGAACCTCCTCGCAGAACAGGACGCGCTGACCGTAACCGGTCGGCGCATCCGGTCGGCATCGGCCGCGCGGACGGCTACCCGTGGTTGTTGACAGGGGGCCCTTCCCTCACCGCAGGTGCAGCACGTCGCCTGCCGCCAGCCGCAGCGTCTCGGCGCCCGTCTCGACCAGGAGCTGCCCGTCGCCGTCCACGCCGGTGGCGGTGCCGTACGCCTCGCTGCCGTCGGGCAGCAGCACCCGTACCTGACGGCCGATGGTGGCGCACCGGGCCAGGTACGCCTCGCGCAGCCCGCTGGCCTCCGCGTCCCCTCCGGCGTCACGCCAGCGCTCGTACCAGTCGGCGAGCGCGCGCAGCAGCGCCCGCAGCAGCGGATCCCGGTCGGTGGCGGTGGCACCCGCGAGCTGGAGCGAGGTGGCGGGCAGCCCGGTCGGGTTCTCCGGCAGCTCGTCGGCGCGCAGCGTCACGTTCAGCCCGACACCGACCACGATCGCCGGCGGCCTGTCGCTCTCCCCCGGCACCGCCTCGGCCAGCACCCCGGCGCACTTCGCGCCGTCCACCAGCAGGTCGTTCGGCCACTTCAGCCGCGCGTCCAGCTCGGCCAGCAGGCGTACCGCCTCGACCAGCGCGACACCGGCGAGCAGCGGCAGCCAGCCGTACCCGGTGACCGGCACCGGCGACCAGCCGCGCTCGGCGTCCGCCTCGCCGGGCCGCAGCAGCACGCTCGTCGCGAGACCGGCACGCGGCGGCGACTGCCAGACGCGGCCCCGCCGCCCCCGGCCGGAGGTCTGCCGCTCGGCGACCACCACCAGGCCCTCCGGCTCGCCGGCGCGCGCCGCGGTCACCGCGTCGGCGTTCGTCGAGCCCGTCTCGGCGAGCAGTTCCAGGCGGCGCCAGGGGCCGTGCGGCGCGACCAGCGCGCGCCGCAGCCGGGCCGCCGACAGCGGCGGTCGGTCCAGATCGGTGTACGGCGAGCCGGGCATCCCGCCAGCCTACGGCCCGAGTGAGGCGCACTGCACAGCCTCTTCGACCTGAACCATCGTTATATTCCACGGGTGACTACCGAGACCGGGTTCAACATCCACACGACCGCCGGCAAGCTGGCGGACCTGGAGCGACGGCTCGACGAGGCGGTGCACGCCGGGTCGGCACGCGCCGTCGAGAAGCAGCACGCGCGGGGCAAGAAGACCGCCCGCGAGCGGATCGAGATGCTCCTCGACGAGGGCTCGTTCGTCGAGCTGGACGAGTTCGCCCGGCACCGCTCGACCAACTTCGGGCTGGAGAAGACCCGCCCGTACGGGGACGGCGTGGTGACCGGCTACGGCACCGTCGACGGCCGGCAGGTCTGCGTCTTCTCGCAGGACTTCACTGTCTTCGGCGGCTCCCTCGGCGAGGTCTTCGGCGAGAAGATCGTCAAGCTGATGGACCTCGCCATGAAGATCGGCTGCCCGGTCGTCGGCATCAACGACTCCGGCGGCGCGCGGATCCAGGAGGGCGTCACGTCCCTCGGCCTCTACGGCGAGATCTTCTTCCGCAACGTCCGGGCCAGCGGCGTCATCCCGCAGATCTCGCTCATCATGGGCCCGTGCGCGGGCGGCGCCGTCTACTCCCCGGCGGTCACCGACTTCACCGTCATGGTCGACCAGACCTCGCACATGTTCATCACCGGCCCCGACGTGATCAAGACGGTCACCGGCGAGGACGTGGGCATGGAGGAGCTGGGCGGCGCCCGTACCCACAACACCCGCAGCGGCAACGCGCACTACCTCGGCACCGACGAGGAGGACGCGATCGAGTACGTAAAGGCGCTGCTGTCGTACCTGCCGTCGAACAACCTGGACGAGCCGCCGGTCTTCGACGCGCCGGCGATCCTCGACGTCACGGACGAGGACCGCGAGCTGGACACGCTGATCCCGGACTCGGCGAACCAGCCGTACGACATGCACCGGGTCATCGAGCACGTGCTCGACGACGGCGAGTTCCTCGAGGTGCAGCCGCTGTACGCGCAGAACATGGTGGTCGGTTTCGGCCGCGTCGAGGGACGCCCGGTAGGCGTGGTGGCGAACCAGCCGATGCAGTTCGCCGGCACGCTCGACATCGCCGCGTCGGAGAAGGCGGCCCGGTTCGTGCGTACCTGCGACGCGTTCAACGTCCCGGTGCTCACCTTCGTCGACGTGCCCGGCTTCCTGCCCGGCACCGGCCAGGAGTGGGACGGCATCATCCGCCGCGGCGCGAAGCTCATCTACGCGTACGCCGAGGCCACCGTCCCGAAGGTCACCGTCATCACCCGCAAGGCGTACGGCGGGGCCTACGACGTGATGGGCTCCAAGCACCTGGGCGCGGACCTGAACTTCGCCTGGCCGACCGCGCAGATCGCGGTGATGGGCGCGCAGGGCGCGGTGAACATCCTCTACCGCTCGGAGCTGGCGAACGCCGAGGACCCGGCCGCCGTCCGCGCCGAGAAGATCGCCGAGTACGAGGACACGCTCGCCAACCCGTACATCGCCGCCGAGCGCGGCTACGTGGACGGGGTGATCCCGCCGCACGAGACGCGTACCCAGATCGTGCGGGCGCTGCGGGTGCTGCGCACCAAGCGCGAGACGCTGCCGCCGAAGAAGCACGGCAACATCCCGCTGTAGCCGGCCCGGTGCCCCCGACGTTGAGGCGGCGGGGGCACCGGCGTCAGCAGCCCGGGTTCGCGGCCACGCACATCCGCTCGGCCGCGACCTGCGCCATCTGCCGCACCTGTTCCTCGGTCACCCTGGCCTCGGGCACCTGGCCCTCGGGCAGGTCGGTCCGCAGCCGGCCGGACGGGATCAGCACCGTCACGAGGTCACCCACCCGTACGACCAGCCGGTCCTCGAACAACGGCGCGTAGCCGGGCGGCCAGCCGGTCGTCTCGTCGGGCGGCACGCTCGCCTCGTGCCGCAGCAGCAGCGCCTGGTCTCCGGCGAAGCCGGTCGCCGCGACGTACCAGCGGTGCACGACATCCGCGCTGACCATCCCCCGCTCGGTGTAGGCCTGGCCGGTCGTCCGCCACGCCCCGCAGGCCGCGACAGTGCCCTCCAGGTCGGTGACGAACCGGCCCGCCTCGCCTGGCTCCATCCGGTAGACGTCCTGGGTGAGGACCGATCCGATGGTCGTAGCGGGCTCGGTCGGCGGTTCCATCAGGGTCTGCCCCCGTGAGTAGCGCGAGCGCGGTTCCTCGGCCGGCCGCCCCTGTTCCCGGGCGCAGACCTGAAGCAGGTCGTCGACCCGGACCGGCTCGTCGAGGCCGGTCTCGCCGAGCCGTTCACCGGTCGGTACCGGGACGTCGGCCGGTTCCAGCATCGCCTCGGCCACGATCTCCCCCCGCCCGTCGACGGCACCGGCGGCGGGCGGTGGCGGCGCGCCGGCCCGGTCCACGAGCGTCGCGGTGAGCGCCGCGACGACCACCACCGAAGCCGCAGCGAGCGCGGCGGAGCGCCGGCTGCGCCGCCGGGCGGTGGCCCGGATCGCCTCCGGCTCCGGCCAGGTGACGTTGCGCAGATCCCGGTGCAGCAACTCCACGAGTGCGACGTCGTCAGGCATCTGCCGCCTCCTCTTCCAGGTCCACCACGGCGAGCAGCCCGGCGAGCGCGGTCCGCCCCCGGGAGAGCCGGGCCTTGACGGTGCCGATCGGCGCCTCGGTCTCGCGCGCCACCTCGGCGACCGGCATGCCGAGCAGGTAGTGCATGGCGATTGCGGTGCGCTGGGCCTCGGGCAGCCGGCGCAGCGCGGCGACCACGTCCAGCGTCTCGGTGCTCGGCGCCGGCACGTCCGCCACCGCGCCGTGCCGCAGGTAGGCGCGCGCCCGGCTGCGCAGGCTGCGCCAGCGGCTCACCGCGATCCGGCTCGCCACCACCCGCACCCAGGACTCCGGGTCGTCGTACCCGCGCACCGTGGACCACCGCTGCCAGGCCCTGATGTACGCCTCCTGCACGGCGTCCTGCGCCTCGGCGAGGTCACCCGTGAGCACGTAGACGAAGCCGAGCAGCCGCTGTCGGCTGCCCCGGTAGAACTCGTCGAACCCGTCGCTGTCGGGCACCTGCCACCTCCCCGTGTTCGTGAGGGGACACGCCTGGCGGCGCGGCGCGGGTTGCCCGCTCAGCCGAGCAATTTCTCCAACTCGCCGAGCGGGAAGCCGCCGGCCGGGATCCGGTCGCGGACCGCCCGGCGGACCGCGGTCTGCACGGCCGCGTTGGCCGGGGTGGGTACGCCGTGCAGGCGCCCGAGCAGCACGATCTCACCGTTGAGGTGGTCGGTCTCGACCGAGCCGGCACCACGGGCCAGGCTCTGCCAGGTGGAACCGCCGGAGCGCTCCTCGCCGCCGACCGGCCGGTGCGACACCAGGTCGCCCCGTTCGGCGGCCTCCTCCTCGACAGTGGTGTGGGCGATGCCCGCCGCGGCGAGCGCCGCCTCTCCCTCTGCGCGTACCCGCTTCGACAGCGGCTCGGGCACGTCCCGGCCGAGCAGGGCCTGGAGGCCGTTGCCGAGGTTGGCGAGCAGCTTGCCGTACTTCCAGCGCATCACGTCGTCCCGGACAGGCGCGACGAACCCGGCCGCGGTCAGGTCGGCGGCGACCGCGCGGCTGGTGTCGTCGGCGCCGGTCGGGTAGCGGCCGATGTGCAGCATGCCCGGATGCGGATGGCCGTTGGCGACCACCACGCCCGGCTCCAGGTGGGTGGCGGGCAGCCACACGCACACCGGGTGCACGCGGGCGAAGCGACGCAGCGCGGCCGGCTCGTTCGCCACGCCGTTCTGCGCCAGCACGACCGGCAGCCGTTCGCCCGCCGTTCCGCCGCCCTCGACCGGGGCGTCCGCCCAGGTGTCGAGCGCCGCCACGGTGTCCTGCGACTTCACGGTGAGGACCAGCACGGTGTCCGCCGGCAGTGGCGGCCCGTCCGGACCGGCCACCGCGGGGAGCCGGCCCGTCACCTCGCGGTCCGGCGTGCGCAGCGTCAGACCCCGTTCCCGCAGCGCGTTTAGGTGCGCGCCGCGGGCCACGAGCGTCACGTCGTGGCCGGCGTCGGCCAGGAGTACGCCGATGGTGCCGCCGACCGCGCCCGCTCCGATGATCACGTATCGCACGGTCCGATTCTGCCCTGTCGCGAGGCGGTCCGCTCCGGGACGAGATGCGGTTCGGCTCGGTCAGGCGGTGAGGCCCGTGTCGGCGAGGATCGGGCCGGCCAGCAGCAGCGCTCCGGCGGCGAGTGCGCCCACGCTCACCAGCAGGAACAGGCCCACCCAGAACAGCGCCGGGAACGGCGTGATCCGGGCGAGCTGGTCGGCGTCGGACTGCGGCATCCGGCCCCGGGCGCGCTGCCGGTGCAGCTCGAACACCGGCCGTACGCCGCCGATCAGCAGGAACCACACCGACGTCCAAGCGAACGCGGCCTGCACCTCGGGCGAGGTGTACCAGGAGACGGCGAGCACCACGCCGCCGGTGACCAGCAGCGACAGCACGCCGAACAGGTTGCGGATCATCACCAGCATGCCCAGCAGCAGCGCCACCGCGAGCCAGAGCAGCAGCGTGATCCGGTTCCCGGCCAGCAGCCACGCGCCGCCGAGGCCGAGCAGCGACGGCGCGACGTACCCGGCGAGCAGCGTGAGGATCATGCCGGGCCCGGTGGGACGGCCGGCGGACAGCGTCAGCCCGGAGGTGTCCGAGTGCAGCCGGATGCCGTGCAGCCGCCGGCCGGTGAGCAACGCGACGAGCGCATGGCCGCCCTCGTGCGCGATGGTCACCGCGTTGCGGGCGATCCGCCAGGGCAGCCGGGCCACGACCACCGCGAGCGCGACCACGGCGGTGACCACCACGAGCAGCGGCGGCGGGTCCGGCTGGGCGCTGGTCAGCGTGTCCCAGAGCGTGGTGAGACCGTCGATCAGGGGCATGGGCGGGGAGCCTACCGCCCCGAGCCGTGTCGCTCGACCGGCGTGCTGCTGCACCGGCTCGACGGCGCGCACTACGTCGAGGATGCCGTCACCAAGGCGGGCGAGACGCTGAGTGTCACCGAGCCGTTCCGCTGGGCGATGGACCCGAGCGACCTGCGCTGACCCGCATCCGTCGCGCCACCTGGACGAACGACGGCCGTCGATGAAAATTTCCTTTCCCCCTATTGCGATCTAGGGCACTAAGCTCCAAAGATGGGCGTCAATAGACGGACGTCCCTCTGGAGGCAACCATGCCCAGCACCAGACTCTCCGTACGCCGGCTTCTCGCCGCCGGCCTGGCCGCCGCCGCCACCGCGGCCGTGGCCCTCGTGGCGACCGCCGGACCGGCCGCCGCCGCGACCACGCCCGGGATCGACGTCTCCCGCTACCAGGGCAGCATCAACTGGACCAGCGTGCGCAACTCGGGTATCCAGTTCGCCTTCATCAAGGCCACCGAGGGCACGAGCTACAAGGACCCGAACTTCAACGCGAACTACGTCAACGCGTACAACGCCGGGGTGATCCGCGGGGCGTACCACTTCGCCCGGCCGAACATCTCCGCCGGTTCCACCCAGGCCAACTACCTGGCCAGCAACGGTGGCGCCTGGTCGGCGGACAGCCGTACGCTGCCCGCCGCGCTGGACATCGAGGGCAACCCGTACAGCGGCGGCTACTGCTACGGCCTGAGCACGACCGGCATGCGCAACTGGATCCAGGACTTCCTCAACACCTACCGCTCCCGCACCGGCCGGTACGCGGTCATCTACACCACCACGAGCTGGTGGAACCAGTGCACGGGCAGCTGGACCGGCCCGTGGGCCAACCACCCGCTGTGGCTCGCCCGCTGGGCCAGCGCGCCCGGCACGCTGCCGGCCGGCGCCCCGGTGTGGAGCTTCTGGCAGTACACCAGCACCGGCGCCGTCTCCGGGATCAGCGGCAACGTCGACCGCAACTACTGGAACGGTGACCGCAGCCGGCTGATCGCGCTGGCGAACAACACCGCCTGACGTACGTGCGACACAAGTGGGACCGCCTCGTCACGAGGCGGTCCCGCTGTCGTCGTACCCCGAGGTCAGGCTCTGCGGCGCGCGGTGGCCGGGACGGGCACCGGCGTGCGGCGCGTCAGGCGCCACGCCGCCACGCCCACTACCGTGAGCGTCAGCACGCCGAGGACCGCGACCGGCGCGGACAGGCCGGCGCTGATCAGGAGCAGTACGACGTCGCCGAGCGCAACGAGCATCCACAGTGCCAGCCGCGGGCCGGTGTACCTCCGTCGGTAACCCATGTCGCGCCTCCTTCCGTCGTCGGAGGATTCATACCCCCGAGGACGGAAAGCCATGCGAGCGAGTTTCGTGACCGGCGGGATTCCCGATCAGTTCTTGCGGTCCGGCACGAAGCCCTTGGTGATGATCTCCCAGTTGGCCAGGTTGGCGTCCCAGTCCTTCGCGGGCACCTCCCAGCGCAACGCGAAGCCCCTGTTGCTGGCCGTCGCCACCCCACGGTTGCGGACGTGGAAGCGGGTGTCGCCGTTGCGCGTCTCCAGCCAGTCCCAGTCGGCGCAGGTGCGGAAGTAGGGGTCGCACTTGGTGATGCCGACCAGCTTGTAGCCCCGCACGCGCGATGCGCGGTACGGCTCCTGGCCCTTCCAGTCGGTGTACGCGTCGTCCTTCGGGTTCGGCGTCCACTGGATGAACAGCACCCGCCGAGCGCCGCCGACCTCGTAGAGCACGACGTTGTCCCCGCCGACCCGTGCCTGGAAGTTCTCTGGGATCGGCACCTTGAAGCCGTTCGGGCCGGTGTAGAGGCGCCAGCCGGCCGGCAACGCGGCCCCGGACGCCGACGGGCTGGCCGACGGCGTGGGGCTGGCCGACGCACTGGTCGCCGGGGCACTCGGCGACGCGCTCTCGCTCGGCGCGGGCGGCGGCGCCACCGACGCCGAGGTGCCGGCAGTCGGCTCACCGCCGTCGTCACCGTTGTTCAGCAGCGGCACAGCCACCACCAGACCGACGAGCAGCAGCAGGACCAGGGCGCCGATCAGCAGGTTGCGCCGGTTCGGCGCGGACTTCTCGACCGGCAGCACCGTCGCCCGGCCGGTCGACGACGCCTCCTGCACGGGAGCCGGGCTGACCGGCGCGGAGCCGGTCACGGCCGGGCTCACCGGCGCCGGGGTGTCGGTGACCGGCTCGCCGTCGAGCCGCGTCTCGTCCAGCGCCGGGTCGACGCCGTCCACCCGCGCCTCGTCGTCCACAAGCGTCTCGTCGGCCGAGGGCGCCGGGTCGAGCTTCGCCGTCGGGTCGGCGGGCGGCGGGGTCACCGCGGTGGGCCCGGCGTCCGAGGTGAGTGCCGGCACCTTCGCCGTCGGGTCGGCGGCTGCCGCCGTACCCCCGGTTGCGGCGACCCCGGACGCGGCGCGTTCGGCCTGGTCGGCCGGGCGCGGCGCGGGCACCAGCGGCGGGCGCGGCACGCGCGGACCGTTCGGCCCGGGCCGGCGTACGCCGTCGAGCAGCGAGATGCTCTTGGCCCGCCGGCCGGCGGCCTTGCGCAGCATGCGCTCGGCCACCTCGGCGGTGATCCGCTCGTCCGGGTCCTTGCGGAGCAGGCCCTGGAGCACCGGCTTGAGCGGCCCGGCGTTGCGCGGCGGCGGCATCGGCTCGGTGGCGAGCGCGGCGAGCGTGGCGATCGCCGACGGGCGCGCATACGGCGACTTGCCCTCGACGGCCGCGTAGAGCGTGGCGCCGAGCGACCACAGGTCCGCCTCCGGACCCGCGGTGCCGTCGCGGGCACGCTCCGGCGAGATGTACGCGGGCGAGCCCAGCACCATGCCGGTACGCGTCACGTTCGGGTCGCCGGGGATGGTGGCCAGGCCGAAGTCGGTGAGCACCACGCGGCCGTCCTCGCCGAGCAGCACGTTGCCCGGCTTGACGTCGCGGTGCATGATGCCGGCCTTGTGCGCGGCCTTCAGCGCGTTCAGCACGCCGAGGCCGATCTCGACCGCCTTGGCCGGGTTGACCGGGCCGTCCTCGGCGATGGTGTCCTGCAACGACTTCGACGCCACGTACTCCATCACGATCCACGGATCGCCGTCGGTGCGCAGCACGTCGAAGATGCGGACCACGTTGACGTTGTTGAGGCGGGCGATCGCCCGCGCCTCACGCAGCGAGCGCTCGCGCATCTCGCGGCGCTCCTCCGGGGTGAGGCCGGGGGGCGGGACCAGTTCCTTGATGGCCACGTCCCGGTGCAGCACCTCGTCCCGCGCCTTCCAGACGCGGCCCATGCCGCCCTGGCCGAGCGGCGTGAGAAGCCGGTACCGGTCGGCGACGAGTTGGGGGAGCGCGTTCGACATCGCAGAGAACCGTACCCGGCCGCTGCGACGCCCACACCGTCGGCACGCCACTGTACGGCGAAGGTCGAATTCGCGACGCGTACCCTTGGGTCATGTCTGCCGAGGAGCCGCTGTTCCGGATCGTCCGTGGCGTGCCCACCGCCGAGGAGCTGGCCGCTCTGGTCGGCGCGATCGTGGTGCGCACCCGCCCGGCCCAGGCCGCCGCGCCGGCCCCCGTGTCGCAGTGGGCGCGCAGCGCACGCCCCGCCCTGGCCGGGCACGTCGCGGGCCCCGGCGCGTGGCGGGCCTCCGGCCTCCCCCGCTGACCTCACCTCCCGCTCGCGGCGACGGGGCGGGGCTGCCGGGATCAGCGTCGAGCCATTAACCTCACTCAGGGAAACCGTGTGGTGACGGGCAGGAGGCTCCGATGATCCCGGAGGACAACCAGCCAGCCGGCTGGCTGCGCGGCTACGGCGGCATCGAGGCCGACATCCGACAGATGCGGGAGTTCGCCGACCGCCTCCAGGACGAGGTGACGCGCAACTACTCGCCGCACCTGTCCTACATCGCCGACGACATGAAGGCGCCGGTGCCCAACCCGGCCGACGCCTTCATCGAGCTGGTCCAGTTCCTCCAGGCCCACCACGACACCCAGACCGCCGCGGTGAGCGCGGTCTGGGATCTCGCACCGGCGACCGGCCGGCTCGCCGACGCCGCCGGGCGGATCGCCGCCCGCTACGGCGACGCCGACGCGTTCTCCTCCGCCCGCGTGGCCGACGTGGAACGAGCGCTCGCCGGGCCGTCCGCCACCGTCGCCCGCCCGATGCCGCCACTGGCCGACCCCACCGCCCCCGAACAGAGCCGGGTGATCCTGCCGTGATCGAACGGGGCAGCGGACGCACCTCCGGGCTGACCGACTGGCGGCTGATGGACGTCCTCAGCATGTGGGCGTGCGTGCAGGACCAGGACACCGCCGGCCAGTGGAAGCAGGTCGCCGGTTGGCGCAAGGTCTGCGACCTCGCCCTGGCCCACCTGAGCCGCCTGCGCGAATACCGGCGCGGCCTGGCCGACGCGTGGCCACCGGAGACCAACGCCGCCGCGCGGGCGTACATCGCCGAACTCGACCAGCTCATCGAGCGCGTGCAGCGCACCCACGACGCGGCCGCCGCGAACTACGACGCGCTGGCGGCCGCCGCCCGGGCCATCGGCAGCGCGCGGGCCGAGCTGCAACCACTGCACGAGGAGTACGCGAAGAAGCTGCGGCAGAAGCAGGCGTACGAGGCGACGATCGCCGACCCGAAGGCGGTTGCGGGCAGCCGGTTGCCGGAGCGGCCCCCGGTGACGGACGACGACCTGGAGCAGTTGAACGTACGGGCGCGCGGGTTGATGACGGGGTTGAGCGGCGAACTCCAGCACGCCCAGGTCATGCTCCAGCGCCCACCAGCTGTTCCTCGACCTGGCATCGAAACGAATAACCCAGATGTATACGGGGCCAGCGGGGCAGCACCTGTTATTCCACCAATCGTTCCGGTCGCTGTCACAAGTCCAAATCCAGGGCCGAAGCCAATGCCACTCGGCGGCGTTTCCAGCCAAGGGCCGCAAACTCCCCCCACCGTGGGCGTCGGACCGATCCTTGGCGACGCCGGTTCCACCTTGGCCCCTTCTCCAAGTGCCGCCACACCAAACGCTCCGTTGACTCCCCCATCGTTGCCAAACTCGGTTCCCCTCCCGCCGACCACTCCTGGCGCTCTAGGCGCTAAACCGTCTTCGCGAGATAATCAACCTCACCCCTCCACGGGCAGACCGGCTCCAGGCGCGGCGCCAAAGAACGTCTTCCCTCGCACGCAGCCGAACGGATTGATCGGTCAACCATTCGGCCCGGGTCTTGTCCAGCCGTCCTCTCCGAATGCCACGCCCCGCAGGGTGAATCCCGTGGGCGGCGTCATCGGAGGCGGCGGTGCGGGCACTGCCCCCACTGGCAATGCTGGATCACGCCCCGGAATTGGTAAGAACTCAGCAATGGGCTCGGTGGGCGGACCACCTCTTGGCGGTTTCCCTTCTACGAGCAGCCGATCCAGTCGCCAAAACGAGACGGGTGGAGCATCTCGACCATGGGATCCAGACCACCCCTGGGAGACCGATAAGGGGGTTAGTCCGGTCGTGCTACCTCCGACCGACGACGGTCCGATCGATCCAGGACCAGCCATCGGTCGAGATCGTTGACTGATTCAGCATGCGCATAACCCTATCGATTTTGGCCGCTGTCAGCCTCATCTTAATCCACGCAGGGCAGCCAACCGCACCAGAGGATGCTTCGCGAGTCCGACAAGATCAGTGGCACCTGGCGTTCCTCAAGGTAAACGAGGCTCATAAGATCTCTCGCGGAGCCGGGATCCTAGTGGCCGTCCCTGATACTGGCGTTGATCCTCATCCGGACCTCTCCCGAAATCTTCTCGAGGGAAAGAATGTTCTGACGGGCACCGGAGATGGTTTGCACGACGCAAACAGCCACGGAACCGCCATGGCAGGGCTCATCGCCGCCCATGGCTCTGACGGGGAAATCGGCGCACTCGGCATAGCGCCGGAGGCCAAAATCCTTCCCATCATATCGTCCGGATCGGACAACTACGGCGAGGTCGACAAGCTTGCCGAGGCGATAGATTTTGCAGTCACGCAACATGTCGGAGTTATAAGCATCTCAAGCGCAGGCGTCACGAGCGAGAAACTGACCCGCTCAGTGAAGAATGCACTAGCCGCCGACATAGTCGTTATCGCAGGCGTTGGCAACCTCCCTGAGGCGGCCACGATCGGTTATCCAGCCGCAGAGGAAGGCGTCATCGCCGTAAGCGGGACCGATCAGGCCGGAAACCATGCCTCAATTGCAGTCACAGGATCTAAGGTCGATGTCGCTGCCCCTGCAGTCGATATCTACAGCACCAGCTACGACGGCAAGTACTCGAAGGGCACGGGGACGTCCAGCGCGACTGCGATCGTTGCCGGGGCTGCTGCTCTCATCCGCTCCAAGTACCCCAATCTGCCCGCCCAGGAAGTCGCCCACCGCCTGACCGCCACCGCCGTCGACAAGGGACCACCTGGTCGCGACGACCAGTACGGCTACGGCGTCATCGACCTGGTCGCCGCGCTCACCGCAGACGTACCGCCGCTCGGCTTCGAGTCCTCCAACGTCACGCCACCCGCGTCGGCGGAGGCAGCACCCGATAAGGGTGACAGCGCCGGCACGGTACGCGGGCTCGCCACCCTGGGTGTGCTGGTGGCGGCGGGCGGCGGCTACCTGTTCTGGCGGCGGCGCCGACGTGCCGACGACCCGCCGCCGAGGGTCAGCCGGTAGCGTCGGCGGGGTGTCGACCTCCGTACCGGTGCGCCTCGTGCTCGCCTCGCAGTCCCCCGCCCGCCGCAAGTTGCTCCAGGCCGCCGGGATCGAGCCGGACGTGCTGGTCAGCGGCGTGGACGAGTCGCAGGTGGTGAGCGATCGGGCCGAGGATCTGTGCCTGGAACTGGCCCGGCTGAAGGCGCAGGCGGTACGCGATCGGCTGCGGCCCTCGCCGGACGAGCGCACGCTGGTGCTCGGCTGCGACTCGGTGCTCGCCTTCGACGGTGAGATCCTCGGCAAGCCCGACGACGCGGCGGACGCCACGCGGCGGTGGCAGCGGATGCGCGGGCGAAGCGGCGTCCTGCACACCGGGCACTGCCTGATCGACGTGACGCACGAGTCCCGCGCCGAGGCCGTCGCCTCTACGACTGTGCACTTCGCCGACATCAGCGACGAGGAGATCGCCGCGTACGTGGAGACGGGCGAGCCGCTGGCCGTGGCCGGCGCGTTCACCATCGACGGGCTGGGTGGGGCGTTCCTGACCGGGATCGAGGGCGATCCGGGCACGGTGGTGGGGCTGTCCCTGCCGTTGCTGCGCCGGCTGCTCGCCGAGGTGGAGCTGAGCATCGTCGACCTGTGGACGAAGATCGCGCCCGGGGGCCAGGAGATCGAACATCTCGGCTAACGTCCGGACATGACCACGAAGCCGCTGCCGCTCACCCCGGAACTGCACGCCTACCTGGTGGCCCACGGGTCCGCCCCGGACGAGATCGTCCAGGAACTGGCCGAGGAGACCCGGGCGGCCCTGCCCGCCGAGGCGGTCATGCAGGTAGCGCCCGAACAGGCCGCGTTCCTGACGTTCCTGACCCGGCTGCTCGGCGTACGGCAGGCGGTCGAGGTCGGCACGTTCACCGGCCTCTCCTCGCTGGCTATCGCCCGGGGGCTGGCGGAGGGCGGCCGGTTGACCTGCTTCGACATCTCCGAGGAGTACACGGGCGTGGCCCGGCGCTACTGGCAGCGCGCCGGTGTGCAGGACCGCATCGAGCTGCGCATCGGCCCGGCCGCCCAGACGCTGCGCGAGCTGCCCCGCGAGCGTCACCTGGACTTCGCGTTCATCGACGCGGACAAGGTCGGCTACCCGATCTACTGGGACGAGCTGGTGCCCCGCATGCGTCCCGGCGCGGTGATCGCCGTCGACAACACGCTGCGCGACGGCCGGGTGCTCGCCCCGCGCAACGCCGACGACCGGGCGATCGCCGCGTTCAACGACGCGGTCATCGCTGATGTCCGCGTCGAGGCGGTCATGCTGCCGATCGCCGACGGCGTCACGCTCGCCCGAGTGCTCTGAGCCGACCGAACACAACCTCGCCGAGGTGGCGGCAACCCCGAGCACCGGATACCACCACCTCGCCGAAATGGAGTCGATCAAGCCCCGCGGACCAAGCAGGGCAGGACACCGCGGTCATGCTGCCGATCGCCGACGGCGTCACGCTCGCCCGAGTGCTCTGAGCCGACCGAACACAACCTCGCCGAGGTGGCGGCAACCCCGAGCACCGGAAGCCGCCACCTCGCCGTAGTGGAGTCGATCAAGCCGCGCGGACCGGCGCGGGCAGGGCACGTCCCAGCCGCACCGTCAGCAGCACCGCCACCGCGATGAACGCGGGCAGCAGCAGGAACGCCGGGTGCGGGCCGAGGCCGTCGGCCACCCACCCGAGCGCCACCGGCGCGATCCCGAAACCCACACCCATCGAGTACGCGGACCAGCCCGCCGCCTTGTCGGCGGCCGGGCCTGCGACTGCGAGCGCGATCGAGATCGCCAACGGGTAGTGCAGCGCGTTGCCGAGCCCGAGCACGACCAGCCCGGTGACCGCCAGCCAGCCGACCGTACTGCCCCAGAACAGCGCGAACCCGGCCATCGAGACGGTGAGCGCGCCGAGCAGCAGCGGCACCGGCGCCCAGCGCAGCGCGGCCCGGCCACCGGCGATCCGGCCGGCGAACATGCCGCACACGATCGCGGCGACCGCCGCCGACGCCCCGCCCGCGCTCAGCCCGGCGTGGGTCCGCAGCACGTCGGCTGTCCACAGCGACAGGCAGACCTCGATCGACCCGGTGACCGACATCAGGACCCAGGCGATCCAGTACGCACGTGGCAACCGCCCCGCCGCCCCGGAGCCGGAGGAAACGGGCTCCCCGGAGGCGGGCACGGCAGACGCGGGCACGGCAGGAGCGGGCACGACGGCTTCGGGCACCCCGGACGCGGGGACGACGGGCACCCGGGTGGCGGCGGCCACGGGGACGGGCGTGCCGGCAGCCGCGTCAGCGGGGGCGCGTTTCGGCACGCGTACCCGGAAAGTCAGGGCCGCGAGCGCGACGAGCGTGATCAGCCCGACCTCGACGGCCATCAGGGGTCGCCAGCCGAGGCCGGCGTCGACGGTGGCGCCGATGGTCAGCGGCGCCAGGATGCCCATGCCGGCGCAGGCCGCGTTGGCCTCGGTGAGCGCGGCCGGGGCGGCGGAGCCGTGCCGGGCGGTGAGCACCACGCTCACGCCGCTGACGACCATCATGCCGAAGGTGGCGATGACCGCGACGGCGGCGAGCGTGGCCGGCAGCGGGCGGAGCAGGCCGAGCGCGGTCACGCCCGCGGCGACGCCGGCGAGGCCGAGCCAGATGGCCGGGCCACGGCCGAGGCGGCGGGCGACCGGGGCGAACAGCGCGCCGCCGGCGAGCGCGCCCACCGCGATGCCGGTGCTGTGCAGGCCGGCGACGGCGGCGCTGGTGCCCTGTTCGTCGCGGAGCAGGGGTACGACCGGGCCGAACCCGTAGAGGAAGAAGCCCCACAGACCGAGCTGGGCGTAGGTCAGCCAGGTGATCCGGTCACGGGTGAGGCGGGGCACCGGCCCACGCTACGCGCGCCCGGCCGGTGCCCCGCCCCTGCTGAGAGGTAGCTCTCCCCCTGCTCAGCGGACGCTGCGGGCGAACTGGCGGGCGGCCCAGAACACGCCTGCGGCGGCGAGCACCGCGATGATGCCGAGGCCCTGCCACACCCGGTCGTTGCCGAGGTCGCCGTTGAACAGCGCGCGGGTGCCCTCGACCGCCCAGGAGAACGGGTTCCACTTGGCCACGCCCTGGAGCCAGCCGGGGGCGAAGGTGAGCGGCAGCAGGATGCCGGAGAGCAGCAGCACCGGCTGCGCGACGGTGTTCATGAGCGGGGCGAGCGCGTCCTCGCTCTTGACCTTGAGCGCGATGCCGTAGGAGACGGCCGAGGTCATCAGCGCGATGAGCGCGAGCATCAGGTACGCCAGGAGCAGGTTGCCGATGAACACGCGCAGGTCGAACGCGAGCGCCAGCAGCGTGATGATGATCGCCTGCGCGATCAGCGAGACCACGTCGCGCAGCGAGCGGCCGAGCAGCAGGGCGAGCCGGCTGACCGGGGTGACCCGGGAGCGCTCGATCACGCCGGCGCGCAGCTCGGCGATCAGGCCGAAGCCCTGGAACAGGCCGCCGAAGATGGCCAGCAGCACGAGCAGGCCGGGTACGAAGATCTTGTACGCGGCGGCCTGGGTGGGCGCGTTCAGCGCGGGCTTGAGCAGCGGGGCGAACAGGAGCAGGTACATCACCGGCTGGAAGACGCCGACGAAGATCCACACCGGGTTGCGCAGCAGCAGTTGCGTCTGGCGCTGGAAGATCAGCCAGGTGTCGCGGGCGAGTTTCATGACAGCTTCTCCGGGGGTCAGGACTCGCGCAGCGAGCGGCCGGTCTTGGTGAGGAAGACGTCGTCGAGGCTGGGGCGGTGCAGCTCGATCGAGCGCAGGTCCAGCCCGGCGTGGTCGAGGCGGCGCAACACCTGCGGGATGGCGGTGGCGCCCTCGTCGACGTAGAGACGCAGGCCGCCCTCGTCGACGGTCTCCAGCTTGCTCACGTACGCCTCGGTGTCGAGCAGTTCGGCGGCGCGCGGGGTGCTCGGGGCGTCCAGGCCGACGATCACTACCTCGCCGGAGATCTCCCGCTTCAGCTCGGCCGGTGTGCCCTCGGCGACCACCTCGCCGTGGTCCATGATCGCGATGCGGTCGCAGAGCGCGTCCGCCTCGTCCAGGTAGTGCGTGGTGATGAAGACGGTCATTCCCTCGGTACGCAGCCGGCGGATCTCGTCCCACATGTGCGCGCGGCTCTGCGGGTCGAGGCCGGTGGTCGGCTCGTCCAGGAAGACGATCTTCGGCTCGTGGATGATGCCGAGCGCGATCTCGACGCGCCGGCGCTGACCGCCGGAGTAGGTCTTGCACTTGCGGTCGGCGTACTCGGTGAGCTGGAAGGCTTCGAGCGCGCGCTCGGCACGGCGGTGCGCGTCGGCCTTGCCGATGCCGTAGAGGCGTGCCTGGAGCACCAGCTCCTCGCGGGCGCTCGACTCGTCCCAGGTGCTGCCGCCCTGGGCGACGTAGCCGATCCGGCGGCGCACCTCGGCCGGGTCCTTGCGCAGGTCGGCGCCGGCCACTGTGGCCTCGCCGCCGTCCGGCTCGATGAGCGTGGCGAGCATCCGCAGCGTGGTGGTCTTGCCGGCGCCGTTGGGCCCGAGGAAGCCGAAGATCTCCCCCGCTGCGACGTCGAGGTTCACGCCGCGGACCGCGTCCACTGTCTTCGTCTCGCGACCCGCGCGGGAGCGGTAGGACTTCCGCAACCCCCTGGTCTCGATCATTTCTGCTCCTGGTCGTCCGGGCGGACCTGAGCGGCCGCCGATCGTCCGCGAGGACGCACGAATCCCCCGCGATTCCCGCCGAGGCTAACGCGATATAGCTCTTTTAGTCAACGTTGATTATGTCGTGTCACCGGGAGCCGTCGGACCAGCCCGACCAGCCCTCAGCCCGTTCCATCCCATCGGGCAGGTACGACACTCCCGACTCGATCCGCTCCGCGATCCGCTCGCACCAGGCCGACTCCGCCTCGGCGCGGGCCAGCCACAGCTCGAACATCCACCCGACGTGCACCGGCTTGCGGGTGCGCACCCAGTCCGAGTCCAGCGAGGCGCGCGTCGACTCGACCCCGGCCCGGAGCAGGTTCGCCCGGTTGCGCAGCGCCGCCGCGGCCTCCTCGCGCGGCATCGCCGGCAGGAAGGAGAACGCCGCCACGAACGGGTCCGGCGGCTCGTGGAGCTGCCACCACTGCGCCCGCAGCAACGTCTCGAACTCGTCCTCTCCCTTCGGCGTCACCTCGTACGTGGTGCGCGCTGGGCGGGCGCCCACCTGCTCCACCGAGACGGTCCGGAGCAGGCCCTCGTCGGTGAGTTTGCGCAGCGCGTGGTAGATCGAGCCCGGTTGCACGTTCGCCCACTTGTCCGCGCTCCAGCTGAGCAGCTCGCGGCGCACGTCGTAGCCGTGCACCGGCTGCATCCACCGAACCAGGCCAAGAATCATCATCCTCGTTGCCGACACGGGACAAGCGTAATAACCAAGTTTGACTACAGTGCCGCATCCCACACTGAGCGATCGTTAGGCCCCGCAGCTCGGCCGCTAAACTCCCGGCAACGACCTCCCGGGAGGAGCCACAAGGTGCGCAAGGTTCTCATCGCCAACCGCGGCGAGATCGCCGTCCGCGTCATCCGCGCCTGCCGCGACGCCGGGCTGGCCAGCGTCGCCGTCTACGCGGACTCCGACCGGGACGCCCTGCACGCCACGCTCGCCGACGAGGCGTACGCGCTCGGCGGTGACACCGCCGCCGACAGCTACCTGCGCATCGACAAGCTGATCGATGTGGCGGCCCGCTCCGGCGCCGACGCGGTGCACCCCGGCTACGGCTTCCTCTCCGAGAACGCCGACTTCGCCCAGGCCGTCATCGACGCCGGGCTGACCTGGATCGGCCCCACCCCGCAGGCGATCCGCGACCTCGGCGACAAGGTGACCGCCCGGCACATCGCGCAGCGCGCGGGCGCGCCGCTGGTGCCCGGCACCCCGGACCCGGTCGCGAACGCGGACGAGGTGATGGCGTTCGCCGTCGACCACGGCCTGCCGGTCGCCATCAAGGCCGCGTTCGGCGGTGGCGGTCGCGGCCTCAAGGTCGCCCGCACCATGGAGGAGATCCCGCACCTGTTCGAGTCGGCCACCCGCGAGGCGGTCGCCGCGTTCGGCCGGGGCGAGTGCTTCGTCGAGCGCTACCTGGACAAGCCGCGCCACGTCGAGGCGCAGGTGCTGGCCGACCAGCACGGCAACGTGATCGTGGTGGGCACCCGGGACTGCTCGCTGCAGCGCCGCCACCAGAAGCTGGTCGAGGAGGCGCCCGCGCCGTTCCTCACCGACGCCCAGCGCGCCCAGATCCACGACAGCGCCAAGGCCATCTGCCGGGAGGCCGGCTACCACGGCGCCGGCACCGTGGAATACCTGGTCGGCGCGGACGGCACGATCTCGTTCCTGGAGGTGAACACCCGGCTCCAGGTCGAGCACCCGGTCACCGAGGAGACCGCCGGCATCGACCTGGTGCGCGAGCAGTTCCGCATCGCCGACGGCGAGAAGCTGCGCTTCACCGAGGACCCGACGCCGCGCGGGCACGCCATCGAGTTCCGGATCAACGGCGAGGACCCGGGCCGCAACTTCCTGCCCGCGCCGGGCACCGTCACCGCGCTGCGCCTGCCCTCCGGGCCGGGCGTGCGGGTGGACACCGGCATCTCGGCCGGCGACGTGATCGGCGGCAACTTCGACTCGCTGCTCGCCAAGGTGATCATCGTCGGCGAGACGCGTACCGAGGCGCTGGAGCGGGCCCGCCGGGCGCTCGACGAGATGGTGGTCGAGGGCATGGCGACCGCGCTGCCCTTCCACCGCCTGGTGATCCGCGACGAGGCGTTCACGGCCGAGCCGTTCGCCGTGCACACCCGGTGGATCGAGACCGAGTGGGACAACACCGTACCGGCCTTCACCGCCGGCGCCGGCGCCGCCGACGAACCGGCCGAGCGCGAGACCGTCGTGGTCGAGGTGGGCGGCAAGCGGCTGGAGGTCGTCCTCCCCGCCGGGCTCGGCGCGGGTACGGCGGCAGCCGCGCCCGCCGCGAAGAAGCCGGCCCGCCGGGGTGGCGGGGGCAAGGCGGGCGCCGCGGTCAGCGGGGACACGCTCACCTCCCCGATGCAGGGCACGATCGTGAAGATCGCCGTCGCGGACGGCGACGAGGTGGCCGAGGGCGACCTCGTCGTGGTGCTGGAGGCGATGAAGATGGAGCAGCCGCTGCACGCGCACAAGGCCGGCACGGTCAGCGGGCTCGCCGCCGAGGTCGGCGCGGTGATCACGTCCGGCGCCGCGATCTGCACCATCGCCTGAGGCATGCGGAAGGACCCCTTCGCAACAGCGCGGGGGCGGGTGGTCTGAGCCACCACGGAGGGCGGGAGCGCCGCCGGGCGGGAATGATGGCCGGGTGCGGTTCCTTCACGGCGCGGTCCCCGCGCACGACCTGACCTACAACGACGTCTTCATGGCGCCCAACCGGTCCGAGGTGGGCTCCCGGCTCGACGTCGACCTGGCCACCACCGACGGGACCGGCACCACGATCCCGCTCGTGGTGGCGAACATGACGGCCGTCGCCGGACGGCGGATGGCCGAGACCGTGGCCCGGCGGGGCGCGGTGGCGGTGATCCCGCAGGACATCCCGATCGAGGTCGTCGCCGACGTGGTCGGCTGGGTCAAGCAGCGGCACCTGGTACACGACACGGCGATCACGCTCGGCCCGACCGACACCGTCGGCGACGCCATCCACCTGCTGCCGAAACGCTCGCACGGCGCGGTGGTCGTGGTCGACGCGGACGGCCGGCCGATGGGCGTGGTGACCGAGGCGGACACCGTCGGGGTAGACCGCTTCGCCCAGCTCCGGCACGTGATGTCGACCGAGCTGCACACCGTGCCGGCGGACGCGGACCCGCGTACCGGATTCGACCGGCTGTCGGCGGGCCGGCGGCGGCTCGCGCCGGTGGTGGACGACGACGGCCGCCTGGTCGGCGTGCTGACCCGGCAGGGCGCGCTGCGCGCCACGCTGTACAAGCCGGCCACCGACGACCGGGGGCGACTGCGGATCGCGGCCGCCGTGGGCATCAACGGTGACGTCACCGGCAAGGCCGCCGCGCTGCTGGAGGCCGGGGTGGACACGCTCGTCGTGGACACCGCGCACGGGCACCAGGAGCGGATGCTCCAGGCGCTGCGGGCGGTCCGCCGGCTGGACCCGCCGGTGCCGGTGGCGGCCGGGAACGTGGTGACTGCAGACGGCGTACGTGACCTGGTCGACGCGGGCGCGGACATCGTGAAGGTGGGCGTCGGGCCGGGCGCGATGTGCACCACCCGGATGATGACCGGCGTGGGGCGCCCGCAGTTCTCCGCGGTGCTCGACTGTGCGGCGGCGGCCCGCTCGCTGGGGCGGCACGTCTGGGCCGACGGCGGCGTCCGCCACCCGCGCGACGTCGCGCTGGCGCTGGCCGCGGGCGCCTCGAACGTGATGATCGGCTCCTGGTTCGCCGGCACCTACGAGTCCCCCGGCGACCTCTACACCGACGCCGACGGGCGGCGCTACAAGGAGAGCTTCGGCATGGCGTCGTCGCGTGCGGTGAGCGCCCGTACGGCCGAGGACAGCGCGTTCGACAGGGCCCGGAAGGCGATCTTCGAGGAGGGCATCTCCTCGGCCCGGATGTATCTGGACCCGAACCGGCCCGGCGTCGAGGACCTGATCGACGAGATCATCTCGGGGGTGCGCAGCGCGTTCACGTACGCGGGCGCGCGCAGCCTGGAGGAGTTCCACGAGCGGGCGCTCGTCGGCGTGCAGAGCGCCGCCGGGTACACCGAGGGGATGCCGTTGCCGACGAGCTGGTGACGTCCGGCCGGCTCAGTCGAACAACCGCCTGATCACGCTACGGGCGGCGGCCTCCGGGTCGTCGCCCACCCGTGATGGCAGCGCGCCGGAGAGCCAGAGCGTGGCGAAGCCGTGCACGATCGACCAGGCGGCGAGCGCGTCGGCGTCCGGCTCCCGCCCGGTGTGCCGGGCCACCCCCTCGCGCAGCACGTCGCCGGAGCGGGCGCGGGCGGCGACCAGTTCCGGGTCGTCGGCCCGGTACAGCTCGGGCCGGAACATGACGTCGAAGTGCGCCCGGTGCCGCACCGCGAACCCGACGTAGGCCACGCCGGTGTCGAGCAGGTCGTCCCCGGCCTGCCGCAACGCGTCGGCGAGCAGGTCGAAGCCCTGGGTGGCGAACGCGGTGAGCAGCCCGGCCTTGTCGCCGAAGTGGTGCGCCGGCGCGGCGTGCGAGACCCCGGCGCGCCGGGCCAGCTCACGCAGGCTCAGCGCGGCCGGTCCGGACTCGGCGATCGCCTCGGCGGCGGTGCTCAGCAGGACGCGGCGGAGGTCGCCGTGGTGGTACGAGGCCATGCCGTCACTCTAACTTGTCATTGACAAGATGGCACCATCGACGCAATCTTGTCAGCGACAAGATGTTCGTCGGAGGGATCGACAATGGCACCCCTGATCGCACTGTTCGCCGGCACCGCGCTGGCCCGGATCGCCGGCCTGCTCGGCGTGGACGCCCTGGACGGGTGGCACCCCGCGCTGCGGGTGGGGCTGGCGCTGATGTTCGTGCTGACCGGCGTGGCCCACTTCGCGTCCCGCCGCGCCGACCTGATCGCGATGGTTCCGCCGGCGCTGCCCCGGCCGGATCTGCTGGTCACCGTCACCGGCGTACTGGAACTCGCCGGCGCGCTCGCCCTGCTGTTCCCGGCCACCGCGCGCCCGGCGGCCGTCGGGCTGGTGCTGCTGATGCTCGCCATGTTCCCGGCGAACGTGTCGGCCGCACGGCGACGGCTCACGCTCGCCGGGCGCCCGGTGACGCCGCTCGGCGTCCGTACCGTGCTCCAGGTCGTCTTCGTGGCCGCGGCGCTGGCGGTGGCCCTCGGCGGATGACCCGCCGCCGACCCGGCCGCCCGCGCCGAGCCGGCGGGACGAGAACGGCGGAACCCGGCTCAGGCCCGGGCCGGCTCCGCCTCGGCGGGCGGGCTGTCCCCGGTCTCCTCGGCGCGCACCGTCGGCAGGCGCAGGCAGGCGACCAGGCCGATCAGCAGGAATCCGGCGCCCGCGAAGGCGGCGTACCGGGTGGCCTCGGAGAACGCCGCCTTCGCCTCCTCGGCTATGGGCGCGGTACGCGGGTCCGCCTCCAGCCCGCCGATCGCCGCGCCGGCGCTCTCCTTGACCGCGCTCACCACCTGGTCCCGCTGGGCGGGGGTGAACCCGGGCTGGTCGGCCAGGCGGTCGCCGAGGATCCCGCCGAGGCCGGCGAAGAGGACGGTGCCGAGCACCGCGATGCCGAGCGCGGAGCCGACCTGCCGGGCGGTGCTCTGCAGGCCCGAGCCCTGGCCGCTGCGGCGTACCGGCACCTGCGACAGGGAGACGCCGGTGAGCTGGGCGGTGGCCAGGCCGACGCCGACGCCGTACACGAACAGGAAGCCCAGTGGCGCCCACCAGCTCGTGTCCGGCGCGACCACGAGCCCGAGCCCGGCCACGCCGACCAGTTCGGCGGCGACGCCGAGCTGCACCACCCGGGCCGCACCCCAGCGCTGGGTCAGCGGCGCGCCGATGCCGCTGGCCAGGAAGCTGCCGACGGCGAGCGGCAGCAACGCCAGGCCGGTCCGGAAGGCGCTGTAGCCGAGCACGTTCTGGAACCACAGCGGCAGCGCGAACAGCAGCCCGAACTCGCCCAGGCTGACGATCGCGGCGGCCAGGATGCCGTTGCGGAACGAGCCGATGCCGAACAGCGACAGGTCGAGCAGCGCGGGACGGCCCGCCCGGTTGCGGCGTACCTGCTGGGCCAGGAAGATCCCGAGCGCGACGAGGCCGACCAGCGCGGCCACCGGCACCGGCGAGATCGACGCGGTCCAGTCCAGCCCGAAGAGGCTGAACGGCCGCTCCCGCTCCCACCAGCCGTAGGTGCGGCCCTCGATCAGCGCGAAGACGACGCCGGTCATGCCGATCACCGAGAGCAGCGCACCGAGCAGGTCCAGCCCGCGCTCGGCCCGCTCGTCGCGGGACTCGGCCACCAGCACGAGCGTCGCCACGATCACGGCCAGGCTGACCGGGACGTTGATGCCGAAGGCCCACCGCCAGGAGTACGTGGTGGTGAGCCAGCCGCCGAGCAGCGGCCCGAGCGCCGCCGCGCCACCGATCGTGGAGCCCCAGACGGCGAACGCGATGCCCTTCTCCCGGCCGGTGAAGTTGGCGTTCAGCAGGGAGAGCGAGGTGGGCAGCATCATCGCCCCGCCGACACCCTGGAGCACGCGGGCGGCGATCAGCGTCTCGCCGGAGCCGGCGAGCGCGGCGAGCACGCTGGCGACCACGAACACGGTGACACCCACGAGGAACATCCGCCGCCGCCCGGACCGGTCGGCGAAGCGGCCGGCGACCAGCAGCAACGCGGCGAAGACCAGGGTGTACGCCTCCTGCACCCACTGCGCGTCGGTGGAGGTGATGTCGAGGTCCCGGATGATCTGCGGCACCGCGACGTTCACGATCGTGGCGTCCACGATGATCATCGCTACGCCGAGGCTGATGGCCAGCAAGCCGAACCAGCGGCCGCGCCCGTCGCCGCGCATGGCGCCCTCCCTTTAGCTAGATTTTCTAGCTACCTGAGATGCTAGCTTTATCCCGTGGAGGGGGTGCCGTCAACCGGAGAGTCCGCGCGGGTCGCGCCGCCGAGCAGCGAGGCGTCCCGCGCACTGCGCGACGTGCTGCGCCTGGCCGGTGACACCCGGGCCGCGCTGGCCCGCCGCCTGGGCCTCAACGCGACAGACGCCGCCGCGATCGACCACCTGGTCTCCAGCCCGGAGCCGCTGGGCCCGGTCGAGCTGGGCAACCGGCTCGGCATCCGATCCGCCTCGGCGACCACGCTTGTGGACCGGCTCGTGCAGGCCGGTCACGTCGCCCGGACCCCGCACCCGCACGACAGGCGGCGGCTCAGCCTCCAGGTGACCGAGAGCGCCGTCGGCGAGGTGCTGGAGGCGCTGCGTCCGATGCTCGTCGGCGTCGACCGGGCGGTCGCCCGGCTCACCCCCGAGCAGGCCGAGGCCACCACGGCGTTCCTGCGCGAGGTCACCGAGGTGATGCGGGAGTACGTCGCCACCGCCCCGGACGAGCCGCCACGCGCCCGCGCCGACCGCGGCTGAGGAGATTCTCAGAATTAGTTTGGGCCCTGATGGTTCGGGGGCTAACCTGACGCTCGTGAACATGGGCCCGCTCGTCCGCTTCCCCGACGCGTTGCACCACGCGCCACTCGGCCGGCTGATCTCGATCGCCGGTCACGTGGTCGAACAGCACTGGGGGCGGTACCTCGCCGAACACGGGCTCACGTCCGCCGGCATGCGGGTCCTGATGATCCTCCTCCGGGCCGGCGACGTGAGCCACCGGGAGATGGCCGAGCTGTGCTTCGTCCGGCCCGCCACGCTCACCGGCATCGTGGACACCCTCGAACGCGACGGCTTCGTCAGCCGCCGTCGCGACCCGGAGGACCGCCGCACGGTCCGGCTCACGCTGACCGACAAGGGCGGCGAACACGCCCGCGCCATCAGCGACATGATCCACAGCGACCGGCCGCTGACGTCGGTCGACGCCGACCCGGCCAACCGGGCGGTGATCCGCCAGTTCCTGATCGAAATCATCACCGGCATGTCCGACGGGGACCTCCGTCGGTTGAACCGGGACAGCGAGTCCGACACCGAGCCGCCAACGGGGAGCCATCTGTGTTGATCCGCCTGCTCCGCACACATCTGCGCCCGTACCGACGATGGCTGGCCGCCGTGGTGGCGTTCCAGTTCGTCGGCACGATCGCCTCGCTCTACCTGCCCAGCCTCAACGCCGACATCATCGACCGCGGCGTCGCCGTCGGCGACACCGACCAGATCCTGCGTACGGGCGGGTGGATGCTGCTCGTCAGCCTGCTCCAGATCGCCTGCTCGATCGCCGCCGTCTACTTCGGCGCGAAGACCGCGATGGCGTTCGGCCGCGACGTACGCGGCTCGATCTTCCGGCGCGTCAACAGCTTCTCCGCCCGCGAGGTCGCCCGGTTCGGGGCGCCGTCGCTGATCACCCGCAACACCAACGACGTCCAGCAGGTGCAGATGCTGGTGCTGCTGAGCTGCACCATGCTGGTCGCCGCGCCGATCATGAGCGTCGGCGGCGTGGTGATGGCGCTACGCGAGGACGTCGGGCTCTCCTGGCTGATGCTGGTCTGCGTACCGGTGCTCGCCGTCGCGCTGGGCCTGATCATCCGCCGGATGGTGCCGGGCTTCCGGCTCATGCAGACCCGGATCGACACCGTCAACCGGGTGCTGCGCGAGCAGATCACCGGCATCCGGGTGGTCCGGGCGTTCGTCCGTGAGCCGTACGAGACCGACCGGTTCCGGGTCGCCAACACCGACCTGACCACCACCGCACTGCGGATCGGACGGCTCCAGGCGCTGATCTTCCCGATCGTGATGCTGGTACTGAACGTCTCCAGCGTCGCGGTGCTCTGGTTCGGCGCGGCACGGGTCGACTCCGGTCAGATCCAGGTCGGCGCGCTCACCGCGTTCCTGCAGTACCTGATGCAGATCCTGATGGCGGTCATGATGGCCACCTTCATGCTGATGATGGTGCCCCGGGCCGCCGTCTGCGCCGAGCGCATCGAGGAGGTGCTGGACACCGACTCGTCGGTGGTGCCGGCCACCGACCCGGTCACCGAGGTCACCGGCCGGGGCGAGCTGGAACTACGCGGCGCCGGATTCCAGTACCCGGGCGCGAGCGCCCCGGTGCTGCACGACATCTCGTTCCGCGCCGAGCCGGGCCGGACCACAGCGATCATCGGCTCCACCGGCGCCGGCAAGACCACGCTGCTCACACTTATCCCCCGGCTGGTCGACCCGACCGCCGGCGCGGTCCTGGTCGACGGCGTGGACGTACGGGACCTGGCCCCGGACGAGCTGTGGCGGCGGATCGGGCTGGTGCCCCAGCGGCCCTACCTGTTCACCGGCACGGTCGCGAGCAACCTGCGCTACGGCAACCCGGACGCCACCGACGCCGACCTGTGGGCCGCGCTGGAGATCGCCCAGGCGCGCGACTTCGTCGCCGAGATGCCGGGCGGGCTGGACGCGCCGATCGCGCAGGGCGGCACGAACGTCTCCGGCGGCCAGCGGCAACGCCTGGCCATCGCCCGCGCGCTCGTCCGCAAACCGGAGATCTACCTCTTCGACGACTCCTTCTCCGCGCTCGACCTCGGCACGGACGCCCGGCTGCGGGCCGCCCTCAAGCCGGTCACCGCGGACGCGGCGGTGGTGATCGTGGCCCAGCGGGTCTCCACGATCGTCGACGCCGACCAGATCATCGTGCTCGAGGACGGGGGTGTCGTCGGGATGGGACGACATGAGGAACTGCTGGAGAGCTGCCCCACGTACGCCGAGATCGTCGCGTCGCAGCAGACGGCGGAGGTGGCCGCGTGACCTCGTCGGTTCCCCAGCAGAAGAACGAGCCGACGCGGCTGCCACCGGCCGGGCGGCGGCCCGGCGGCGGTCCGCCGCACATGAGCATGGGCATGCCGGCCGAGAAGGCGATGAACTTCGGGCCCTCGGCACGGCGGCTGCTGGCGCGGCTGCGGCCGTACCGGCTCCAGCTCACCGGCGTGCTCGCGCTGGCCCTGGCCAGCGTCGGGCTCAGCGTCATCGGGCCGAAGGTGCTCGGCCACGCCACCGACATCATCTTCAGCGGGGTGATCGGACGGCAGCTCCCGCCCGGCACCACCACCGAGGCGGCTGCGGAGGCGGCCCGCGCCGAGGGCAACGGCAACTTCGCCGACATGCTGGCCCGGATGGACGTGATCCCCGGCACCGGCATCGACTTCGACGCGCTGGGCCGGGTGCTGGCGTTCGCCGTGGTGCTCTACGTCGGCGCGAGCATGCTCCAGTGGGCGCAGGGCTGGGTCCTCAACGGCGTGGTGCAGCGCACGGTGCTGACGCTGCGCGCCGACGTGGAGGACAAGCTCAACCGGCTGCCGCTGCCCTACTTCGACAAGCAGCCCCGCGGTGAGCTGCTCAGCCGGGTCACGAACGACATCGACAACGTGTCGCAGACGCTCCAGCAGACGCTGAGCCAGTTGCTCACGTCGCTGCTCACCGTCGTCGGCGTACTCGCGATGATGTTCTGGATCTCGCCGTTGCTGGCTGTCGTCGCGCTCGTCGCGGTGCCGCTGTCGGTGGTGGTCACCGGTCAGATCGCCAAGCGGTCGCAGGGCAAGTTCATCGCCCAGTGGAAGCACACCGGCGAGCTGAACGGGCAGATCGAGGAGGCGTACACCGGGCACGAGCTGGTGAAGGTCTTCGGCCGGCAGAAGGAGGTCGAGGCCGCCTTCCACGCCAAGAACGAGGAGCTGTTCCGGGCCGGCTTCGGCGCGCAGTTCGTCTCCGGGCTGATCATGCCGGCGATGTTCTTCATCGGGAACCTCAGCTACGTCGCGATCGCCGTGGTCGGCGGCCTGCGGGTGGCGTCGGGTTCGATGAGCCTCGGTGACGTGCAGGCGTTCATCCAGTACTCGCGGCAGTTCACCCAGCCGCTCACCCAGGTCGCGTCGATGGCCAACCTGCTGCAGTCCGGGGTGGCCTCGGCCGAGCGGGTCTTCGCGGTGCTCGACGCCGACGAGCAGAGCCCCGACCCGGCCGAACCGGCCCGGATCGCCGACCCGCACGGGCGGGTCGAGTTCGAGCACGTCTCCTTCCGGTACGACCCGGAGAAGCCGCTCATCGACGACCTGTCGCTGGTCGCCGAGCCGGGTCACACGGTCGCCATCGTCGGTCCCACCGGCGCCGGCAAGACCACGCTGGTCAACCTGGTCATGCGGTTCTACGAGCTGGACGCCGGGCGGATCACCCTGGACGGGGTGGACATCGCCACGATGCGCCGCGACGACCTGCGCGGCCGGATCGGCATGGTGCTCCAGGACACCTGGCTGTTCGGCGGGACCATCCGGGACAACATCGCCTACGGCCGGCCGGACGCCACCGAGGAGGAGATCCTCGCCGCCGCCCGGGCGACGTTCGTGGACCGGTTCGTCCGCAGCCTGCCGGACGGTTACGACACGGTGATCGACGAGGAGGGCAGCAACGTCAGCGCCGGGGAGAAGCAGCTCATCACCATCGCGCGGGCGTTCCTGGCCGAGCCGTCGCTGCTGATCCTGGACGAGGCGACCAGCTCGGTGGACACCCGGACCGAGGTGCTGCTCCAGCGCGCCATGGCGGCGCTGCGCTCGGACCGGACGAGCTTCGTCATCGCGCACCGCCTCTCCACGATCCGCGACGCCGACCTGATCCTGATGATGGAGCAGGGCCGGATCGTCGAGCAGGGCACCCACGACCAGCTCGTCGCCGCCGGTGGCGCGTACGCCCGGCTCTACCGGGCGCAGTTCAGCGGCGCGGTGATCGAAGACGAGGTGCCGGCGCCCGCCCCGGCCGGCCCGCCGGGAATGCGTGCCGGCGCCGGCACGCCGGTCGGGAACTGACGTGGACCCGGCCACAGGTCCGACACCGGTCCCCGTCCGGGTGCCTCACCGGCACCCGGACGGGCCGGGGTCAGGCCGGGAGCAGCGCCGCCGACCGGCTCGCGACCACCGCGCCGACCAGGCTCAGCGCATCGGCGGCGGGCATCGGGTCGAGCACCCGGCCGTCGCGCAGGCGCAGCGAGACCGAACCGTCGGCCGCCTCCCGGGGGCCGAGAACCCCGGTGTACGGGACGCGGCGGCGGGACGCGTCCCGGATCCGGGCACCGAGCGAACCGGTGTGGTCCACCTCGACCCGCAGCCCGGCCGCCTCGGCCCGGCGGGCCAGCCCGACGGCCGCGTCGGCCTGCGCCGCGTCGACCGGGAGCAGCAGCAACTGCACCGGGGCGTACCAGGCGGGGAACGCGCCCTCGTGCACCTCGATCAGGTACGCGAACAGCCGCTCCATGCTGCCGACCAGGCTGCGGTGCACCATCACCGGCCGTTTCCGGCGGCCGTCCGAGTCGGTGTACGACAGGTCGAACCGCTCCGGCTTGTCGAAGTCGAGCTGGACGGTGGAGATGGTCGACTCCCGGCCGGCCGCGTCCACGATCTCAATGTCGATCTTCGGGCCGTAGAACGCGGCCTCGCCCGGCGCCTCGACGACGTCCACCCCGTCGAGCGCGGCGCGGAGCAGTTCCTCGGCCCGCGCCCAGCCGGCGTCGTCGCCCACGTACCGCTGGCCCGGCCCGCGCAGCGACAGCCGCATCCCGGCGGGACGGACGCCGAGCGCCGCGTGCGCCTCGCCGATCAGCCGCAGGATCTCGCGGACCTCGTCACCGACCTGCTCCAGGGCGCAGAAGTTGTGCGCGTCGTTGAGCGAGATGGCGCGCACCCGGGACAGCCCGCCGAGCACACCGGAGCGCTCCGCCCGGTACATGCCGCCCAGCTCGGCGATCCGCAGCGGCAGCTCCCGGTAGGAGCGGCCGCGGGCGCGGAACACGAGCGCGTGGTGTGGGCAGAGCGCCGGACGCAGCACGAACTCGTCGTCGGCGCTCAGCCGCATCGGCGGGAACATGTCGTCGGCGAAGTAGCCCAGGTGCCCGGACAGCTCGAACAGCTCCCGCTTACCGAGCGGCGGCGAGTAGACGTGCCGGTAGCCGGCCCGGCGCTCCAACTCCCGGACGTACTCCTCGACGGCGTGCCGGGCGGCGGCGCCGGCCGGCAGCCAGATCGGCAGCCCGGCGCCCGCGAGCGGGTCGGAGACGAACAGCTCCAGGTCCCGGCCGAGCCTGCGGTGGTCGATCATGTCGCTCTCCTTGATCGGGTACGACCCGGAGGCGAGCAGGCCCGGTACGCCGCGAGGCCCCGGAGCGGATCGCCCCGGGGCCTCGTCGACGGAAACGTCAGTGCGGCGCGCCGGGAACACCCGGCGTCGTGGTCACTACCGCACTGCGCATGCCCGGACGATAGGCACGCGGACATCGACGGCGCACCTGAGTTTCGGAGAGTGGGTGCGGGTCGCCGGCACGGGACCTGCCGGCGACCCGCGGCGGCCCGGTCGTCAGGAACGGGGGACCCGACGGCTCCGGTGCCGCGTCCGACCAACGGTACGCCGGGAATCGACGATGCGCCGCCCCGCCCCGTGGTGTACGCGCCGGTGGCCCGTCACTCGCGGGCGGGCCGCCTCGTTTCACACCTACGGCCTGCCGGTGTCGCCTGTCACCGTGCGGCGGGGCCGGTGGCGGTGGCGCCGGACACGGCGTCAGGCTCGATCCGGTCGAACGGAGAACTCCGGCGAGGTGGCGGTCGTGGCCGAGCTCATCTCTGACGTCGCGTCACCCATGTGGGCGTACGCGCTGTTGCTGATCCTGCTGATCGCCGACGCCTTCGTCCCGGTGGTGCCGACCCAGCTCGTCATGATCACCAGTGGGGCGCTGACCGTGTACGGCGGGCTCAGCCTGCCGCTCACCATCGCGGTCGGCGCTGCCGGTGTGTTCATCGGTGACCTGGCCTGCTACCTGATCGGCCGCAGCACGCCGACCCGCCGCGCGGCACGCGCCACGCCACCCGGACGGGCACGCCGGGCGGTCACTCGCGTCACCCGTGGGCTGCGCGAACCGGGGCCGATGGTGATCCTGCTCTGCCGTTTCGTACCAGGTGGCCGGATGGCTGCCTGCTTCTCGGCCGGGCGCAGCCGCTACCCGTACCGGCTGTTCCTGCCCTACGAGGCGGCGGCGGCGCTCGCGTGGTCCAGCTACGGCGCGCTCGTCGGCCATCTGGGCGGTACGGCGCTGACCCACTCGGCGTGGCGGCTGCTGCTGATCGGCGGGGTGGCCGCTGCGGGGTTCGCGCTGGCCGGGTGGGCGATGACCTGGATCAGCAGCGCCCGGCAGACCCGCGCCGAGGCCACCGCCGACTCCGCCGGCACCTGACGCGCAGTTCGGAGCGTCGACCTCAGAGGTTCGGATGATCTTCGCGTTCGACCCCTCCCGTGAAGCCATCTTCCTGGTGGCCGGGGACAAGGCGGGGCAGTGGCAGAGTTGGTACCGGCTCGCCATTCCGTTGGCGGACGAGCGGTTCCAGGAGCACCTGATCAACTTGAAGGAAGAACAGCCATGAGTGGTGGGGCGAACTGGCGCGACGTCAAGGCGAAGGCCCGAAGTATCGATCCCTCGTGGGACGACAGCGAGCGTGTGGCCAGGCGGGGACAAATCCGAGAGCAGATGCTGGCTTCGGTCAGCGGCGCGCAGCTGGCGGAGATCCGCAAGCAGCTGGGCATGACCCAGGCCCAGCTGGCGGAAGCGGCCGGTTTGTCTCAGGCACGGATCAGCCAGATCGAGAACGGCGAGAGTGTCAACCTGGACATCCTGCGCGCCTACGTGACCGGCCTGGGCGGCCACCTCGATGTGGTCGCCCGAATCGGGAACATCCGCCTGGACGTGGCCTGACGCGTTCTCGGGGGTCCGGTAGGGGACGACCCGGGTAGCGAAGTGGGTGGTGGTCCCGGATCCGTCTGGGGCGGTTGCGGCGACAGGCTGGCCGTATGCCTGGAACGCGGAGCAGCGGCCTGTTGGCCCTCGGCGGGATCGTCCTGGCGGCGGTGCTCGCAATGGTCGGTCATCTCGAGGTGAGCGACGACCTGGATCCCTGGTCGCTGACCGTCAGCGACTTCGCCGTCTCCGATCGGGGCGGCGTCATCGACACCGCGATGGCGGTGCTCGCGGCGGCCAGTCTGGTGCTGCTGCCGTCGCTGCGCCGGGCCGGTGCGGGCCGGGTGCCGCTCGCGCTGCTGACCGCCTGGTCGGCCGGGCTGCTGGCCGCCGCCGTGGTGCCCACGAACGAGCCGGGTACGCAGATGGACACCGCCGCGTACGTGCACCGGTACGCCTCGGTGCTGTCGTTCCTGGCCCTGCCGGTGGCCGGCTGGCTGCTGGCCCGTCACCCGGTCGCCGGAGCCGCCGCCTGGCTACGCGGGCTGACAGTGGCCAGCCTGGTGCTGGCGGGCGCGATGATCTGGTCCGCCTACCCCGGCGACCGCGCCCTGCTGGGCCTGATCGAGCGCGCGCTCATCCTGACCGAGACAGCCCTGCTGACAACCCTGGCCCTGCACGTCACCCTGACCAAAGTCGTCGATCATGCAGTTGTGGCCCCGCACAGACCGGGCATACCGGTCGGATCGGGGGCCGCAACTCCATGATCGACGAGCAAAGGGGGGCTACTCCAGCTCGTGGAGCATGAGCTGGCGGGCGGCCTCGGTGATCGAGCCGGACAGGCTCGGGTAGATGGTGATGGTGTGCGCGAGCTCGTTGACGGTGAGGTTGTTCTCCACCGCCATCGTGATCGGCAGGATCAATTCGCTCGCCTTCGGCGCCACCACCACGCCGCCGATCACCTGGCCGCTCGCCGGACGGCAGAACAGCTTGACGAAGCCGTCGGCCAGGTCGTCCATCTTCGCGCGGGCGTTGCCGGACAGCGGCAGCATCACCTGGCGGGCCGGGGTCTTGCCGGCGTCCACCTCGTCCTGGGAGACGCCGACGGTGGCCAGCTCCGGGTCGGTGAAGACGTTCGCCGCGACGGTACGCAGCCGCAGCGGCCGCACCGCCTCGCCCAGCGCGTGCCACATGGCGATCCGGCCCTGCATGGCCGCGACGCTCGCGAGCGGCAGCACGCCGGTGCAGTCACCCGCCGCGTAGATGCCCGGCACGTTGGTACGGGAGACCCGGTCCACCGTCACGTAACCGCCCCGGGCCAGCTCCACGCCGTACTCGGCCAGGCCCAGGTCGGCGGTGTTCGGGATCGAGCCGACGGCGATCAGCGCGTGCGAGCCGGTGACCTGCCGGCCGTCGGAGAGCACCACCTCGACGCCGTCCCCGACCCGGCGGACCGCCTCGGCGCGGGAGTTGTTCAGGATGCTCATGCCCCGGTTGCGGAACACCCGCTCGATCGCCATCGCGGCGTCGGCGTCCTCGTGCGGCATGACCCGGTCTCGGCTGGACACGAGCGTGACCTTGACGCCCATGGCGAGGTACGCGCTGGCGAACTCGGCGCCGGTCACCCCGGAGCCGACCACGATCAGGTGCTCGGGCAGGTCGGGCAGGTCGTACACCTGGCGCCAGGTCAGGATGCGCTCGCCGTCCGGTACGGCGGTGGGCAACTGGCGGGGGGTCGCGCCGGTCGCGACGAGCACCGTCGACGCGGCGATGGAGTATTCGGCGCCGCCGCCGGCCGGGGTGACGATCACCCGGTGGGTGTGGCCGAGCGTGTCCTCGCCGAGCCGGGCCGTGCCGGCGACGAACTCGACGCCGGCCTTGACGAGCTTGGTGTGGATGTCGGCGGACTGGGCCAGCGCGAGCCGCTTGACCCGCTCGTGCACCGCCCGCGCGTCGACGGTGACCGCCTCCAGGCCGTCGGAGTGCACCCCGAACTCCTCGGTGTCCCGGTAGCCGGTGACCACCTCGGAGCTGGCGATGAACGTCTTGGAGGGCACGCAGTCGGAGAGCACGCAGGCGCCGCCGGCGCCCTCCGCCTCGACCACCGTGACATCGGCGTCCAACTGCGCGGCGACCAGAGCCGCCTCGTACCCGGCCGGCCCGCCGCCGATGATCACGATCTGGCTCACGGAGCCGTCCCTTCGTTCGCGACTGCGGGGCTCCGCTCCGCTGCACTCCTCGCGCTCACGGAGCCGTCCCTTCGTCTGTGCTCACAGTGACTTTCTTCTCCCCGTCCCGTCCGACACGCACTGTCGTATTCTCCCTCACCCACCAGCCGGGCTATCGTCGTCGCCGTGGGTCTCTACGCTGCTTACGGCTCGAACCTGGATCCCGCCCGCATGCGCGCCTACTGCCCGCATTCGCCGATGGTGGGCACCGGCTGGCTCGAGGGCTGGCGGCTCACCTTCGCCGGCGAGGACGTCATCGGCTGGGAGGGCTCGGTCAGCACCGTTGTCGAGTCCCCGGGCGACCGGGTGTTCGTGGCCCTCTACGACATCCACCCGTACGACGCCGCGCAACTCGACGAGATCGAGGGCGTGACCGCCGGGACGTACCGCAAGCTGACCGTCCGCGTCTCGACGCTCGACGGCGACGTGACGGCGTGGGTCTACGTGTTCGACGGGTACGAGGGCGGGCTGCCCACCGCGTGGTACCTCTCGGAGCTCGCGAACGCCGCGGAGAAGGCGGGCGCGCCGGACGACTACGTCACCGAGCTGCGGTCCCGCCCCACCGGCACCGCGTCGGCGTAGCGCGTCTCCCACACCCACAGTGTGCGCCGGGCGGCCGTACCCGCGCTCGGCGACCCCGGCACGAGGGGTGCCGGGTCACACCCGCGAGGCGGGCACGCTGCGCTCGTACATGTCGGCCCAGTGCTCCTCCACCAGCCCGACGGAGCGGTAGAGCGTGACCGGCGCGGTCGGGTTGGCCAGGTCGACGCCGAGCCCGGCGCCGGTGCGGCCCTTCGCCGCGTAGACCGCGAACGCCCGGCGCAGCAGCGCCGCGCCCACCCCGCGACGCCGGTACGCGGGCAGCACCGACAGCGTCCGCACCCACCCCCGGTCCTGGTCGAGTGCCTGGTCGGAGGACTGGAGCGCACCGGCCGGTTCGCCGTCGACCTCGGCCAGGAACCACTCGTCCCAGACCTTGCCGTACGACGGCAGCAGGTCCCGCCACTGCGCGAAGTCGAGCGGGTCGTGGTCGGGGGTGTCCCGGAACGCGGTGTCGTAGATCCGGTGGAACAGCCGCAGGTCGTCCTCGTCGTCGGCGCGCAGCGGCCGGACGGTCACCCCGGGCGGGGGCGCCGGCTCGGCGGGCAGGTCGGCGAGCGAGCGGCTCATCCGGATGTAGCGCTTGATCCGGGTGAACCCGGCCTCGGTCAGCTCACCGGCCCAGCGGGTCTCCGGCGCGTACACGCCGGCGCGCGCGGTCAGCGCGGGCAGGCCGCGCTCGGCGGCCCGTTCGGCGACGCGTTCCAGCAGCCGGGCCAGCAGCGGCGCGCGCAGGTCGGCGCCGCGGTCGGGGTCGACGAGCACGTCCACCCACTCCCGGCCGACGCCGCTCGGGTTGGCCAGGATCGACCAGGCCACCGCCGTGCCGTCCGGATCGGTGACCAGCCACGAGTCCCGGGCCGGGTCGACGAACGGCGCGGTCAGCGCGGACCGTACGTCCTCGTCGTCGAAGTCGGGGTGGCCCACGGCGAACGTGTCGGCGGCGTGCACCACCGCCAGGATCGCGGGTATGTCGTCGAGGGTCGGGCGGCGGGCCGACCAGCCTGCGGGGAGCGTCACGGGCCAGATCGTGGCAGCCGGACCGGCCGGATCGCCTCCCATTTATCCGCCGCGGGTGCGCTGCCGCGCGGCGCCGAGCAGGCCCAGCAGCTCAGCACCCTCGGCCGCGCTCAACGCGCGGAACGCCGCCGAGGCCAGCCGGTCGGTCACCGCCTCGGCCCACAGCCGGCGCCGCACCAGCGGCCCGACCGGCGGGTACGGGGGCACCCAGCCGCACGCCGCGGCACCGGCCTCGCCCTCCGGCCCGGCCAGTACCGCCTCCAGCGGTGTCAGTCCGGCCGCGCGCACCGCCAGCAGGTACGCCCCGGCGAAGTGTTCACGCAGCAGCAGCATGCCGACCGCCGCCCGCGCACCGGGCGAGGGATCGGGTACCGGCATGGCCCGCCAGGCGGCGAACAGCGGCATGCCGCTGCCATCCGCCGCGTCGACCGCCCGGCCCAGTAGCGCGGCGAGCCGGGACGACTCGGCGCCGTCGCCCAGCCGGGCGGTGCCCCACCGGCAGCACTCGGCCAGGTTGGCGGCGGCCACCTCCAGCGGCGGGACGGTGCGCGCGGCGGCGTCCCAGCCGTCGGTGACCGCCTCGGGAGCGATGAAGCCGAGCGCCGCGGCGACCGTCTCGGCGCGGACGTCACCGAGCGCACCGGCCCGCCCGGTGATGTAGAAGGCCCACCCGGAGATGCCGAGCAGCCGCGCCCGGCGCAGCGTGGACGGGCAGCGGGCGAACGCCTCGCCGAGTTCGAGCACCAGCGGTTTGCAGGCGGCGGCGAGCTGTTCCGGAGTCATCGGCCGCCCGTCACTCCACCGTAGCCATTCATCACGCTCAGTCTGCCCGGTCGTCACCGGTGTCGGCATCCCCCTCTTCGGCGTCCAGCGCCTCCAACACGGCCTCCACCTCACCGGCCCGGCGCCGGGCCGCGGTGACCGCCCGTTCCGCGCCCCGGCGGGCCAGCCGGGCCCGGCTCAGCTCCTGCTCGGCCACGGCCCGGCGACGCTCCAGCTCGGCCAGTTCGGTCTCGATCCGGTCCAGCGTCGCGGCGCCGTCCCGCTCGGCCGCGTCGGCCGCCGCCAGCTCCTTCTCGGCCCGGTCCAGGTCCGCGCGGGCGCGGGTCAGCTCCCGGGTCGCGGTCCGCCGCCGCCCGGCCCGTTCGGCCCGCGTCGCCCGCTCGTCGCGGGCCCGGCGCGCGTCGGCCCGCTCGGCCGCCCGATCCGGTACGACGGGCGTCTCCTCGCCCCCCGTCACGAGCCGCAACTGGGGGCGGGGCACCTCGCCGAACCCGGCGTAGTGGCTGGCCCGCAGCAGGCGTCCGGCGCGTACCTGTTCGGCCACCTCGGTGTCCGACAACGCGGCGTTGAGTGTCGCCTCCACCTCGCCCAGCGGCAGCTTCCCGACCGGGGGCGCGGCGGGTTCGGCGGCGGCGAGCCGGCGTACCTCCGCCACCAGCGCGCCCACGACGGCGCGCCGCTGCGCGGACAGTTCCCGCAGCGTGCCGCCGCGCAGGTCGCGTTGCGCGGCACGCAGCGACTCGGCCAGCCGGCTCAGGTCGGCGACCAGCTCGGGCCGGCGGATCGCCAGCAGGTTGACCAGCCAGGCCGCCACCGTGGGCCGGCGCAGCCTGCCGATCTCCCGGGCGGTACGCGGGTCGCCGGACTGACGCGCCTGCGCGACGGCCTCGTCCCGGGCCGCCACGAACCGGTCCGGGGGCGTGGCGTAGAGCCGCCGGATCACCTCCGCGGGCACCTCGGTCATGGTCAGGCGTCGATCCGGGTGCCCGGCTCCAGACGGCGGTAGTCGGTGTTGGACATCGCCGTGTACTGCCGGTCCAGCACACCGAAGCCGTTGTCGTTGAGCAGCCCGTCGTGCAGCGCGTACGCCCGGCGCGGCGCGACCGCGCGGATGAAGTCGACCACCTCGGAGAACTTCGACCAGGGTGCGTGTATCGGGGCGAACAGCGTGTCCACCTGCACGTCGTCGGGCACGAACAACGCGTCGCCCGGGTGGTACACCACGTCGGCGAAGAGGTAGCCGATGTTCTGGATCACCGGGATGTCCGGATGGATGACCGCGTGCTGCCCGCCGTACGTCCGCACCGGCGTCCCGGCGACGGTGAGCGACTGTCCGGGCTCGACCGTCACCAGCGCCTCGGCGGCGTCGCCGAGCACCCCGGCGAGCGAGGCGGGACCGTGCACCGGCACCGGCCGCCGTTCCAGCGCCCGGGTCAGCGCGCCGACGTCCACATGGTCCGGGTGCTCGTGGGTGATCAGCACCGCGTCGGCACCGTCCAGCGCCGCCGGATCGCTGAAGACACCCGGGTCGACGACGAGCACCGCACCGTCGTGCTCCAGCCGGAGGCAGGAGTGGGCGAATTTGGTCACCTGCATCGTGACTCCTCGCTTATCGAATCGTGATGTCCTCAGCGCAGTCTGCCGGAACCGGCGCGACCACGCGTCACGTCCGAGGTATCGGTCCCGGCAGTCGGGGCCGCCGACGATCGGAGTACGGGGCATGGGTGGACGACGACTCCGGGGCGTGGCCCTGGTGGCTGTGGGTCTGATAGCAGCGCTGGGTGTGGGCGCGTGCGGCGCGGGCGGTGACAGTGGCAGCGACTCGGCCGCGCCCGCCGCCGACGGAGGCGCGGGGCGCGAGCAGGCCGCCGAGGGCGGTGCGGACAGCGACCAGGCGGCCCCGGGCGGCACCGGCGGCGCGGACCTGCGGGTCGACCAGCGGTCCATCATCTACACCGGAACCATGCAGGTCCGGGTGGACGATGTGGAGGCCGCCGCGCGGGAGGCGACCACAGCGGTGACGGCGGCCGGCGGATTCGTCGGCGCCGACCGGCGGTCGAGCCGGGCCGCCGAGGCGCGGGCGGCGCTGACGCTGCGCGTGCCCGCCGACCGGTTCACCGCGGTGATCGACCGGCTCGCCGGTCTCGGCCGGCAGGAGCGCCGGGAGATCCGCACCGAGGACGTCACCGAGCAGGTGGTCGACCTGGACGCCCGGATCGCCACCCAGCGGGCGCGGGTGGAGAGTTCCCGCAAGCTGCTGGCCCGGGCCACGTCGGTGGACGAGCTGGTCCGGCTGGAGAACGAGGTGGGCACCCGGCAGGCGGACCTGGCCGCGCTGGAGGCCCGCAAGCGCCGGCTCGCTGACCTGACCTCGCTGTCCACCATCACCGTGACGTTCCTCGGTCAGGACGCCAGCACCGCCGAGGAGGAGGCTGACCTGGGCTTCCTGGCCGGGCTGGGCGGCGGCTGGACGGCGTTCCTGGCCTCGGCCCGGGTCCTGCTCACAGTGCTCGGCGCGGTGCTGCCGTTCGCGGTGGTGATCGGCGTACCGCTGTGGTTGCTGCTCCTGGGGCGGCGCCGGGTGCGGGCCCGGCGGACGCCGCCGCCCGGCCCGGGTGCGATGCTGCCGCCCGGCCTGGGCCCGATGCCGCCGGGCCCGGCCGGGCCGGCCGACGGTCCGGTCAGCGCGCCGCCGCCAGTGCCCGCAGCGCGGTCTGGACCATGAGGCGTACGCCGGCCTCGATGGCGCGCTCGTCCACGTCGAACGAGGCCCGGTGCAGGTCCACGTTGGGCCCGCTACGGCCGACGCCGAGGCGGGCGAGCGCACCCGGCACGTGCTCCAGGTACCAGGAGAAGTCCTCGCCGCCCATGCTCTGCGGCGTCTCGGCGATGCCGTCGGGGCCGAGCGCCGCGGCGGTGGCCGCGGTGAGCACGCCGATCGCGCCGGCGTCGTTCGTCACCGGGGGCCGGCCGCGCAGGTATTCCAGGTCGACTGTGGCGCCGGTGGGGGCGAGCACGTCCCGCACCACCTGAGCCACGATCTCGGGTGCCTGGTCCCAGGTGTCGCGGTCCATCACCCGCAGCGTGCCGGCCGCGCACGCCTCGGACGGGATGACGTTGTAACGGGTGCCGGCCGAGGCGTGGCCGAACACCAGCAGCAGCCCGCTGTTGGCCGGCACCCGGCGGCTGATCAGCGTCGGCACCTCGGTCACCAGCCGGCCGAGCGCGTCCACCAGGTCGACGGTCAGGTGGGGGCGGGCGGTGTGCCCGCCCGGCCCGGTGAGCCGGACCGTGACGTTGTCGGCGGCGGCGGTGATCGGGCCGACCCGCAGGCCGACCTTGCCCACCGGCAGGTTCGGGTCGCAGTGCAGCGCGAAGATCTGCACCACGTCGTCCAGGCCGCCGGCCTCGATGACCTCGAGCGAGCCGCAGGGCAGGATCTCCTCGGCCGGCTGGAAGATCAGCCGGACCCGGCCGTCGAGCCGGCCGGTGTCGGCGAGCTGGGCCAGCAGCATGCCGACGCCGAGCATCACCGACGTGTGCACGTCGTGGCCGCAGGCGTGGCAGACGCCCTCGACTGTCGAGCGGTACGACACGTCCTTCGGGTCGCTCAGCGGCAGCGCGTCGATGTCGGCGCGGAGCGCGATCACCGGCCCGTCCGGGCGCCCGTTGATGTCGCAGATGACGCCGTTGCCCTTCGGCAGCAGACGCGGCTTCAGCCCGGCCAGGGACAGCTCGCGGTGCACCAGCGCGGCCGTCTCGAACTCCTCGCCGGACAGCTCCGGGTGGGAGTGGATGTGACGGCGCGTCTCGATGAGGCCCGGTACGCGCAGAGCGAGCAGATGGTCGAGCTCGAAGGGCAGGGGCTGGTAACCGGTCGGCGCCTCGGGCCGGGACGACGCCAGCGGGCCGCCGGAAGGCAGCGTCAACGCACTCGTCACGTCGAATTCTCGATCACTAGAAGTGGATGGATCTTCGGGTCGGACAGCAGACAGCCTAGACCTCCGACGGTGACGCTGCGCAACATCTTTCGCGTAGCGGTCGGACCGCGCAGCGTCACGAATGCCCTGGTGGGAGGGCTCGAATATCTGCGGGACAGCAGGTAGATCGCGGTCGAACGCCGTCATCCGCCTCCCACCTCCTACAACGCGTAACCGTTTCATCGGCCACAAATAACGACCCGTCGTTCCGAATTGTCGCATTAGTCGTGGCAATTAACTGCCGCTCCGACAATTGCACGACAACTGTCGGCTGCCGGAAGACTCCCGACGGTGACACGAGCGTCCGACCGCCGACCGCACAGGCTGTCCGTCCCGTTCACCCGATCCGGTTACCCGAATCGCCGAATCGCACACGCGAAAGCGGCCCGCACCGCGCACTCAGGGTGCGCGGCGGGGCCGCCGCCGGGACGATTCAGAACCGGTCGCTGGGCCGGTAGATCCCCCACACCTCGCGCAGCGTCCCGCACACCTCGCCGACAGTGGCGCGGGCGCGCAGCGCCTCCTTCATCGGGTAGAGCACGTTGGCGTCCCCCTCGGCGGCGGCACGCAGTTCGGCCAGGGCCCGCTCCACCGCGCCGGAGTCCCGCTCGGCGCGCAGCCGGGCCAGCCGCTCCCCCTGCGCCGCCTCGATCGACGGGTCGACCCGCAGCGGCTCGTACGGCTCCTCCTCGTCGATCCGGAACCGGTTGAGCCCGACCACCACCCGCTCGCCCGAGTCGATCTCCTGGGCGATCCGGTACGCGGACTGCTCGATCTCCCGCTTCTGGAACCCGGCCTCGATCGCGTCCACCGCCGAACCGTGGTCGAAGACCCGGTCCATCAGCTCGGTGGCGGCCGCCTCCACCTCGGCGGTCATCGCCTCCACCACGTACGACCCGGCGAACGGGTCGACGGTGGCGGTCAGGTCCGTCTCGTACGCCAGCACCTGCTGGGTCCGCAGCGCCAGCCGGGCCGCCTTCTCGGTGGGCAGCGCGATGGCCTCGTCGAAGCTGTTCGTGTGCAGCGACTGGGTGCCGCCGAGCACCGCGCCGAGGCCCTGCACCGCCACCCGGACCAGGTTCACCTCCGGCTGCTGGGCGGTGAGCTGCACGCCGGCGGTCTGGGTGTGGAACCGCAGCATCATCGACTTCGGGTTCTTCGCGCCGAACTCGTCGCGCATCAGCCGGGCCCAGATGCGCCGGGCCGCGCGGAACTTCGCGACCTCCTCCAGCAGCGTGGTGCGGGCCACGAAGAAGAACGACAGGCGGGGCGCGAAGTCGTCGACGGCCAGACCGGCGGCGAGCGCCGCGCGGACGTACTCCACGCCGTTCGCGAGCGTGAACGCCACCTCCTGCGCGGGCGACGCGCCGGCCTCGGCCATGTGGTAGCCGGAGATCGAGATGGTGTTCCACTTCGGCACCTCGGCCCGGCAGTAGGCGAAGGTGTCGGCGACCAGCCGCAGCGAGGGCTTCGGCGGGAAGATGTACGTCCCCCGGGCGATGTACTCCTTGAGGATGTCGTTCTGGATGGTGCCGTTGAGCGCCGCCCCCGGCACGCCGTTCTCCTCGGCCACGAGCTGGTAGAGCAGCAGCAGCACCGAGCCGGGCGCGTTGATGGTCATCGAGGTGGAGACCTTGTCCAGCGGGATGCCGCCGAACAGCGTGCGCATGTCCTCGATGGAGTCGATGGCGACGCCGACCTTGCCGACCTCACCGTGCGCGATCGGGTCGTCCGAGTCGTACCCCATCTGGGTGGGCAGGTCGAACGCGACCGACAGGCCCATGGTGCCGGCGCGCAGCAGCTGGTGGTAGCGCGCGTTGCTCTCGGTCGCGGTGCCGAACCCGGCGTACTGTCGCATGGTCCAGGGCCGGGACGTGTACATCGTCGGGTAGACCCCGCGGGTGTACGGGAACTCGCCCGGCTCGCCCAGCCGGGCGTCCAGATCCGCCGGAAGGTCTGCCGCCGTGTAGACGCCCTGGATCGGGAAACCCGACTCGCTTGACCGCGCATCGCTCATTACCGGATGGTAGGACGCGCAGACCGCCTGGTGGGTGAGGGATACCGCACACCTCGCGGCGGCGACCCACCGGAGGTGAGCAACCGACCACATACCGTCGAGTAGGTAAACGCCCGCCGCGTCGGGTTTCGCATCGGGCGTCGGAACCAGCAAGATAGAGGGGTTGTGTCCCAGCCCCCTCGATATCCCCCGGTGGCTTTTCTGTGACTCAGATTCCGACGTGGAGCGGCGGACCGGCCAGTCCCCCCACTGGACGCGCGGCGCCCGGCACCACCATCGGTGGTCGCTACTCGCTGCGCTCCCCGGTGGGCAACGGAGGCATGGGCACGGTCTGGCGGGCCACAGACACGTTGCTGCGCCGTGATGTGGCGGTCAAGGAGGTCGTCCTCCCGCCGGGGCTCGCCCCGAGCGACCGCGACGCGCTCTACGAACGGACGCTGCGGGAGGCCCGAGCCGCCGCGGCGATCCAGCACCCGGCGGTGGTGCAGGTCTACGACGTGGTCACCGAGGGTGGCCGCCCGTGGATCGTGATGGAGCTGCTGGACGCCCGCAGCCTGGCCGACATGGTGATCGAGGACGGGCCGGTCGCGCCACGCGCCGTCGCCAAGATCGGGATCGCGCTGCTCGGCGCGCTGGAGGTCGCGCACGCGATCGGCGTGCTGCACCGCGACGTGAAGCCGGCGAACGTGCTGATCTGCACCGATGGCCGCTGCGTGCTCACCGACTTCGGCGTCGCCCGGATGCCCACCGACGTGCAGCTCACCACGCCCGGCATGGTGCTCGGCTCGCCGCACTTCATCTCGCCCGAGCGGGCAATGGGCCAGGAGTTCGGGCCGCCGAGCGACCTGTTCTCGCTCGGTGTGACGCTCTACACCGCGGTCGAGGGCCGGCCCCCGTTCGACAAGGGCGACCCGATCGAGACCATGCACGCGGTGGTCGAGGACCCGCCCGCCACGCCGCAGCGCAGCGGCCCGCTCACCGGGGTGCTGATGGGGCTGCTGGAGAAGGACCCGGCCCGCCGGATGGACGTGCACCGCGCGCGCGCCAACCTGCGCGAACTGCTCGCCGGGCCGCTGACCAGCACCGCGACCGCCGTAAACTCGGTCACCGACCCGTACGCGGTGGTCCCGGTGCCGCGCCCGACCACGCCGCCGGCGATCGCCGCGGAGCCGAAGCCGAGCGGGCAGATCGGCGGCCGGGCGATGATCGGCCCGGACGAGTCGCTCACCGACCGCCTCGCCGCCCTGCGTCGCGGCGAGCGGCCCCAGGCCGAGAAGGCCGCAGCGGGTGCCGCCGCGCTCGACGAGACCAGCGCCGACGCGCTGGCCGGTCCGCTGCACACCCCGACCGGCGCGATGTCCGGGCCGGGCACGCCGGACGCCACCCAGCGCATCTCGCCGGACGCCACGGTCCGGCTCGGGGCGGGCGCCGGTGCGGACGCGACCCAGGCGGTACCCGCCACTTACGGCCGCACCGTCGACGCCACCCAGCCGGTGTACGGCGCCGGCAACCAGTGGTCGGTGCCCGGCACCGGCCAGGCGTGGACCACCCCGGCCACCGCACCCGCCGCCGGTGGTGGCGGCCCGCTCGGCACGGCCAAGGGCCTGCTCGGCCGGGTGAAGGCGTGGCCGCGCAAGGTCCAGCTCGCCGCCGCCGGTGGCCTCGCCGTGGTGCTGCTGGTGAGCGTGATCGCGTTGACCAGCGGCGGCGACGACGCTCCCCCGCCGATCGTGGGCGCGCTGCCGTCGAACTCGGCCGCCGCCTCGCCGGTGGAGATGCAGGAGCAGACCGTCAAGGGCATCACCGTCCAGGTGCCGAAGGGCTGGGACCGCAAGACCGGTGGCGTCTTCGTCGACTACGTCGACCCGCAGGACGAGAGCCGCAAGGTGCGGGTGCTGGCCGAGAACTGGGGCGGCACGTCGGTCAGCTGGGCCGAGTTCGCCTCCCGCAACCTCCGCGACAAGAGCAAGTCGTGCGCCAAGCCCTACGAACAGCTCGCGATGACCGAGACGACGCTGGCCGGTAAGCCGGCCGCCGAGTTCGAGTACACCTGCGGCGAGGGTGACGAGAAGCGGCACGGCGTGTGGCGGGGCGTGGTCCAGGGCGGCAAGGTCTACTCGTTCTACCTCTCCTCCAGCGACGCCACCTTCGCCGAGAGCAAGCCGATCTTCGACGCGATGGCCGGCTCGTTCCAGCTCACGGCGGCGAACTGAGTCGAGGCCGACGGTCGGTGGTGATCCGCCGCCGTGCTTTCATGAGGCAATGGCGGCGGAAACCACTGACCTTGACGACCTTCGCGTACGCGCCGAGCGCTGGCTCGACGACGACCCGGACCCGGCCGACCGCGACGAGCTGCGCGCGGTCCTCGACGGGCTGCCCGGCACGGCGGCCGACCTGGCCGACCGGTTCGCCGGTCCGCTGACCTTCGGCACCGCCGGGCTGCGCGGCCCGCTGCGGGCCGGGCCCAACGGCATGAACCTCGCCGTGGTCACCCAGGCCGCCGCCGGGCTCGTCGGCTGGCTCGCCGCCCAGGGCGGCGAGGGCCCGCTGGTGATCGGGTACGACGCCCGGCGCGGCTCCCGTGCGTTCGCCGAGCGCACCGCGCAGGTCGCCACCGGTGCGGGCCGTCCGGCGCTGCTGCTGCCCCGGCCGCTGCCCACGCCCGTGCTGGCGTTCGCGGTCCGGCAGCTCGGCGCGGTCGCCGGCGTGATGGTCACCGCCAGCCACAACCCGCCGCAGGACAACGGCTACAAGGTCTACCTGGGCGCGCAGCTCGGCGGTGAGCTGGGCTCCGGCGCGCAGATCGTGCCGCCCGCCGACGCCGGGATCGAGGCGGCCATCCGCGCCGTCGGCCCGCTCGCGGCGGTGCCGCTCGGTCCGGCCGGTCAGGTACTCGGCGACGACCTGGTGGCCGCCTACGTGGAGCGGGCCGCCGCCGTGGTGGACCCGGCCGGACCGCGCGACCTGAAGGTGGCGTACACGCCGCTGCACGGGGTCGGCGGCGCGGTGCTGACCGCCGCGTTCGCACGCGCCGGATTCGGCGTGCCGGGCGTGGTGCCCGAGCAGGCCGAGCCGGACCCGGCGTTCCCGACCGTCAGCTTCCCCAACCCGGAGGAGCCGGGCGCGGTGGACCTTCTGGTCGCGCTCGCCGACCGCACCGGCGCGGACCTGGCCATCGCCAACGACCCGGACGCGGACCGCTGCGCGGTTGCCGTACGCGACGCCGGGTCCTGGCGGATGCTGCGCGGCGACGAGGTGGGCGCGCTGCTCGCCGACCACCTGATGCGGCGGGGCGTGACCGGCCTGTACGCCACCACGATCGTGTCGTCGGCGCTGCTGCGGGCCATGTCGGCGGCCCGGGGCCTGCCCTACGACGAAACGCTCACCGGGTTCAAGTGGATCGTCCGGGCCGGCGGCGGCCGGGAGCCGCTCGTGTACGGCTACGAGGAGGCGCTCGGCTACTGCGTCGCGCCGGAGCACGTCCGGGACAAGGACGGCATCACCGCCGCGCTGACTGTCGCCGAGCTGGCCGCCGGTCTCAAGGCCGAGGGCCGCACGCTCCTCGACCGGCTGGACGAGCTCGCAGCCGAGTTCGGTGTGCACCACACCGAGCAGCTCTCGGTCCGGGTGGAGGACCTGCGGGTGATCGCGGACTCGATGGCCCGGATCCGGGCGGCCACCCCTACCGCGCTGCTCGGGCAGCCGGTGACCGAGGCGTCCGACCTGCTCCCGGACGCCGACGTGGTGATCCTGCGCACCGGCGCGGCCCGGGTGGTGATCCGGCCGTCCGGCACCGAGCCGAAGCTCAAGGCGTACCTGGAGGTGGTGGAGCCGGTGACCGGCGGCGACGTGCCCGCGGCCCGGCAGCGCGCGCGTGCCGCGGTGACCGAGCTGCGCAACGAGATCGCCGCCGCCCTGGGCCTCTGACCCCTGCTGCGAGGAAGGGGCCTTCCTCACCGCTTGCCGAGGGCGGCGTCGACGGCCTGGCCCAGCGCGGCGATGACCAGGCTGATCGACGGGCGTACCACGCTGTCGTCCAGGCTCACCGTGCCGGAGAACCCGGCGCCGGCGGCGATCTCCTCCAGGCGCCGGCCGGCGTCCTCGGCGGCCGAGCCGGTCAGCCCGAGCGCGGGTTCCATCCGCAGCACGGCGACCAGCGTCGCGAGCGCGGCGGTCCGCTCGTCCGGGAGCTGCCCGCTGGTCAGCGCGTCGGCCAGCCGCTGCCGGATGTCCGCCTCGACCGAGGCGTCGGCCACCGGGTAGCGGTGCACGTGGATGAAGCCCAGCTCGGTCTCGTCGACGTCGCGGACCACGCCCCGGCCGCAGAGGTCGGAGAGGATCCGGTCGCGCAGCCCGTGCCGCAGTCGCTGCACCCACGACGACGGCGTGTGCGGGGTGTCCGCAGCGATCTTGGCGAGTACGGCGTCCGCGATCGGCTCGCCGGTGGGGGCCGGGTCGACCACCGCCAGGTTCCCGTCCGCGTACGCGACCCGTCCGGCCAGGGCCAGCTCGACCAGCACCGCGGCGGCCATGCCCAGGTCCAGGCTGATCCGCGGCATGGTGGCCTTGCCGGTTTCGTCGTCATACGCGAGGAGCAGCAACTCCTCGGCGAGCGCAACACCAGTCATGGCCCGGAACGCTAGCGCCTCCCCGCACCCCCGCGCATCGACTCGCCGGGTAGGGCCGGACACGGTGCGGAGGGCGTCCCTCCGCACCGGACCGGTCTCAGAAGCGGGGCATGCCGCCGAACTGGCGGTCGCCGGCGTCACCCAGGCCGGGGACGATGAACTTCGAGTCGTTCAGGCCCTCGTCGATCGAGGCGGTGACCAGGCGCAGCGGCAGGCCGGAGCGCTCCAGCCGCTCGATGCCGACCGGCGCTGCGAGCACGCACAGCACGGTGATGTCGGTGCAGCCGCGGTCGGCGAGCAGCCGGCAGCAGTGCTCCAGCGAGCCGCCGGTGGCGAGCATCGGGTCGAGCACCAGCACCGGCAGGCCGGCGAGGTCGCGCGGCAGCGACTCCATGTACGCGCGGGGCTCGTACGTCTCCTCGTCGCGGGCCAGGCCGACGAAGCCCATCGACGACTCGGGCAGCAGGCCGAGCGCGGCGTCGGCCATGCCGAGACCGGCCCGCAGCACCGGCACCAGCAGCGGCGGGTTCGCCAGCCGGCTGCCCTCGGTGGCGGTGACCGGGGTCTGGATCGAGTACTTCTCGACCGGGAAGGAGCGCGCGGCCTCGTACACCAGCATGGTGGTGAGTTCGCGCAGCGCGGCCCGGAACGACGACGAGTCGGTCCGGGCGTCCCGCATGGCGGTCAGCCGCGTCTGGGCGAGCGGATGGTCAATGACGGTTACGTCCACGATCGCTCAACCTACCGTTTGCCGGCCGGGCGCCGGGCGGGTGCGGTACGACCAGCGACACCGCTCACGTATGACGCTCACTACCGGTCGTTCGTGAGCAAGATCACTCGACTCGCGGGTGCGTACTATTCGGGGCATGACGGCGACAACGACGTCGGCTCGGTCGGACCTCACCGAGCTGGGACGATCCGAGACCGCTCTGCGGACCTTCCTGCACGGCCTGCCCGGCGTGGACCAGGTCGGCGCGGAGCAGCGGGCGGCACAACTCGGCACCCGCTCCATCAAGACCACGGCGAAGGCCGAGGCGATCGACCTGGCGATCCGGATGGTCGACCTGACCACGCTGGAAGGGGCGGACACCCCGGGCAAGGTGCGGGCGCTGGCGGCCAAGGCGCTGCGCCCCGACCCGTCCGACCCGAGCTGCCCGCACGTCGGCGCCGTCTGCGTCTACCCGTCGATGGTCCCGTACGTGGCGGAGGTGCTGCGCGGCAGCGGCGTGCACCTGGCCAGCGTGGCGACCGCGTTCCCGTCCGGCCAGGCGCCGCTGCAGATCAAGCTCGCCGACGTGCGCGCGGCGGTCGAGGCGGGCGCGGACGAGATCGACATGGTGATCAACCGCGGCGCGTTCCTGGCCGGGCGGTACGCCGAGGTCTACGACGAGATCGTGGCCACCAAGGAAGCCTGCGGGGACGCGCACCTCAAGGTGATTCTGGAGACCGGCGAGCTGGCCACGTACGACAACGTGCGGCGGGCGTCCTGGCTCGCCATGCTCGCGGGCGGTGACTTCATCAAGACCTCCACCGGCAAGGTCCCGGTCGCTGCGACCCTGCCGGTGACGCTGGTGATGCTGGAGGCGGTCCGCGACTTCCGCGCCGCTACCGGGCGCCAGGTCGGCGTCAAGCCGGCCGGCGGCATCAAGACCACCAAGGACGCGATCAAGTACCTGGTCATGGTCAACGAGACGGTCGGCGCGGACTGGCTGAGCCCGGACTGGTTCCGGTTCGGCGCGTCGAGCCTGCTCAACGACCTGCTCATGCAGCGCACCAAGCTGACGACCGGCGTCTACGCCGGCCCCGACTACTTCACCCTGGACTGAACGCGATGTTCGAATACGCACCCGCCCCCGAGTCCCGCTCGGTGGTGGACATCAAGCCCTCGTACGGGCTCTTCGTCGACGGCGCGTTCGTCGACCCGGCCTCCGGCGGCAGCTTCAAGTCGGTGAACCCGGCCTCCGAGGAGGTGCTGGCCGAGATCGCCGAGGCGGGCACCGACGACGTGGACCGCGCGGTCCGCGCCGCCCGGAGCGCGTACGAGAAGGTCTGGGGTCCGATGCCGGGCCGGGACCGGGCCAAGTACCTGTTCCGGATCGCCCGGATCATCCAGGAGCGCTCGCGTGAGCTGGCGGTGCTGGAGTCGCTGGACAACGGCAAGCCGATCAAGGAGTCCCGCGACGTCGACCTGCCGCTGGTCGCCGCGCACTTCTTCTACTACGCGGGCTGGGCGGACAAGCTCCCTCACGCGGGCTTCGGCCCCGACCCGAAGCCGCTCGGCGTGGCCGCGCAGGTCATCCCGTGGAACTTCCCGCTGCTCATGCTGGCGTGGAAGATCGCCCCGGCGCTGGCCGCCGGCAACACGGTGGTGCTCAAGCCGGCCGAGACCACCCCGCTGACCGCGCTGCTGTTCGCCGAGATCTGCCAGCAGGCCGATCTGCCGGCCGGCGTGGTGAACATCGTCACCGGCGCCGGCGACACCGGCCGGGCGCTGGTCGAGCACCCGGGCGTGGACAAGGTGGCGTTCACCGGCTCCACCGAGGTCGGCCGCGCCATCGCCCGCTCGGTGGCGGGCACCCGCAAGAAGCTGACGCTGGAACTGGGCGGCAAGGCCGCGAACATCGTCTTCGACGACGCACCGATCGACCAGGCCGTCGAGGGCATCGTCAACGGCATCTTCTTCAACCAGGGGCACGTCTGCTGCGCCGGTTCCCGGCTGCTGGTCCAGGAGTCGGTCGCCGACCGGGTGCTGGAGTCGCTCAAGCGCCGGATGGCCCAGCTCCGGGTCGGTGACCCGCTGGACAAGAACACCGACATCGGCGCGATCAACTCGGCCGCGCAGCTCGCCCGGATCCGGGAGCTGTCCGACGCCGGGGCCGCCGAGGGCGCGGAGCGCTGGTCGCCGCCGTGCGAGCTGCCCGAGCGCGGCTTCTGGTTCGCGCCGACCATCTTCACCGGCGTCACCCAGGCGCACCGGATCGCCCGCGAGGAGATCTTCGGCCCGGTGCTGTCCGTGCTGACGTTCCGCACCCCGGCGGAGGCCGTCGAGAAGGCCAACAACACACCGTACGGGCTGTCGGCCGGGATCTGGACCGACAAGGGTTCCCGGATCCTGTGGCTGGCCGACCGGCTGCGCGCGGGCGTGGTGTGGGCCAACACGTTCAACAAGTTCGACCCGACGTCGCCGTTCGGCGGCTACAAGGAGTCGGGCTACGGGCGCGAGGGCGGCCGGCACGGGCTGGAGGGGTACCTCAATGTCTGAGCGGGTCGCGGTACGCAAGACGTACAAGCTCTTCATCGGCGGGAAGTTCCCGCGCAGCGAGTCGGGACGGTCGTATCTCGTGCAATCCGCGAACGTGTCTCTTGCCTCCCGGAAGGACGCGCGGGACGCCGTCGTGGCCGCCCGCGCCGCGGTGAAGGGCTGGGCCGGGGCGACCGCGTACAACAGGGGCCAGATCCTCTACCGGGTCGCCGAGATGCTGGAGGGCCGGCGCGAGCAGTTCGTCGCCCTGGGCGTCCCGGCCGACGAGGTGGACGCGGCGATCGACCGCTGGGTCTGGTACGCCGGGTGGTCCGACAAGCTGTCCCAGGTGTACGGCGGGGCGAACCCGGTGGCCGGCCCGTACTTCAACCTGTCCGCGCCGGAGCCCACCGGCGTGGTGGCGGTGGTCGCCCCCGAGGAACCCGCGCTGCTCGGCCTGGTGAGCGTGATCGCCCCGGCGATCGTCACCGGCAACACGGTCGTGGTGGCCGCTTCCCCGGCGGCGCCGCTGGCCGCGGTGACGCTGGCCGAGGTGCTCGCCACCTCCGACCTGCCCGGCGGAGTGGTCAACATCCTCACCGGCCGGCTGACCGAGACCGTGCCGACGCTCGCCGCGCACATGGACGTCAACGCGATCGACCTGACCGGCGTCGCCGACGCCGACCTGGCGGCCGACCTGGAGATCAAGGCCGCGGAGAACCTCAAGCGGGTGCTCCGGCCGGCCCCGGCCGACCGCGACTGGTACGCCGACCCCGGCATCACCCGGATGACCACGCTGCTGGAGACCAAGACGGTCTGGCACCCGAAGGGCGTCTGACCGACGCAGCCCGGTCCGGCCCGAAGTGGCGGCACACCCCCAGCCGGGTTGCCGCCACTTCCCGTTCCCGCGCTTCCCGCGACTGTTGTCGATCGCACCCGCGCCGGGCAAGATCGACACCACTTCCCCGAGGTGGCCACATCCAACCGACACCGGACAGCACCACTCTTCCCCGAACCGGCACCAACCTCGCCCTCCCCCATGCACCAAGGTCAACACCAGCACGGCGAAGTGGGCCGATCAACCCGCCCCGAATGCCACCACCTCCCCGAACTGGCATGGATCTTGCCGGGGCGCGCGCACGAGGCCAGCACGATCAACACCACATCCCCGAAGTGGATGCATCGAGCGACCCGGGACAACACCACTTCCCCGAGGTGGATTGGATCTTGGCGGGGCGGCCCGAGGACCGCGTGATCGACACCAGCACGGCGAGGTGGCTGCATCGAGCCGCCTCGGACCGCACCACCTCCCCGAGCTGGTGTTGATCTTCGGGAGGGAGGGACGGCGAACGGAACCGGGGACCGGGGCGGCGGAGGGGATCTACTACCGGGGGTAGGATTGACGGGTGACTCGGCTGGGGGACCTTGAGCGTGCGGTGATGGACGTGCTGTGGGACGCGGCGCCCGCCTCGTCGGGCGGGGTGACCGTACGCGAGGTCGCCGACGCCCTGGACGGCCGGGAACTCGCCTACACCACAGTGATGACAGTGCTCGACCGGCTCGCCGGCAAGGGCATGGTGCAGCGCGAGCGGGAGGGGCGCGCCTGGCGTTACCGCCCGGCCGCCACCCGCGAGGCGCACATCGCCCAGCTCATGCTCGAAGCCCTCGACCTCGGCGGCAGCCGGGACGCCGCACTCGTGCGCTTCGCCCGTTCGGTGACCGGCACGGAGGCGGACGTGCTCCGCGCCGCGCTCGGCGCCGAGGCCGGGGCGACGGTCGAGGACGGACCGGCCGGCCGGGTCGAGAACCCCCGGCCCGTTCGGCCGGCGCTCGACGAGGCGACGGACCGGTAGGGCGGCTGCCGTGGCGTACGCCCTGCACTTCGCCGCGATCATCCTGGCCTGCTGGCTGACCGCGCAGGTCCTCGCCGCCGCGCGCTGGACCTGGCGGGCGCCCCGGGTGGCGATCCTCTGCTGGCAGGCGGTCGGGCTGGCGCTCGGCCTGTCCGCCATGGGGTTGCCGATGGCGCTGGGGCTCGACGCGTACGACCGGGCGACCGGGTACGCGCTGCTGGCCCTGGCCGACGACCTGGCCCACGGCACGCTGCCCGCCGGGGTGGGCGCGGTGCACCTCAGCCTGGTCGGCGTGGGTCTCGGCATCGGCGTGGTGCTGCTCACCACGACGGTACGCAGCCTGCACGGGGCGGTCCGCGCCCAGCGCCGGCACCGGGAGCTGCTGCACCTGGTGGCCCGGCGTGACCCGACGGTGCCCGGCGCGCTGGTGCTCGACCATCCGAGCGCGGCGGCGTACTGCCTGCCCGGGGTGCGTCCCCGGGTGGTGGTGAGCGCGGGCACGCTCGACCTGCTCGACCCGGCCGAGCTGGCAGCGGTGCTGACCCACGAGCGCGCGCACGCCCAGGAGCGGCACGACCTGGTGCTGCTGCCGTTCACCGCGCTGTGCCGGGCGCTGCCCTGGTTCCGGTGGGTGCGGGACGCGCACGCGCGGGTGGCGTTGCTGGTCGAGATGCGCGCCGACGACAAGGCCCGGGAGCTGCACGCGGACGCACCGCTGGCCGGTGCGCTGCGCCGGTTCGCCGCCGCCGAGCACCGGGTCCAGCCGGCCGGCACGCTCGGACTCGGCGACCGCGACCTCGACGTACGCGTGCAGCGGCTGCTCGTCGCGGACCGCCCGCCGCGGGTGCTCGGCGCGATGGCGCTGGCTGTCGCCGGCACGCTCGTCTCCCTGCCGTTCGCCCTGTTCCTGAGCTGACGTCGCCCCCTACGGGACTTCTCCGGGTTCGCACGCCCCTATAGGTAGCGAGGCTACGTGTAGGTTGGCTACGACAAGAGAGCCAACCCATGCATGGGAGGACGACAGTGGACCCGCTGCTCCTCGCCCGCCTCCAGTTCGCCACCACCACGTCGATCCACTTCCTGTTCGTGGCGGTCACGCTCGGCCTGGTCACGCTGCTGGTCGGGTTGCAGACGGCCGGCTACCTGACCGGCAAGCCGGTGTACGAGCGACTGACCCGGTTCTGGGGCCAGCTCTACGTGATCAATTACGTGCTCGGCATCGCCACCGGCATCGTGATGGAGTTCCAGTTCGGGTTGAACTGGAGCGGGCTGTCGCGCTACGTCGGGAACGTGTTCGGCGCGCCGCTGGCCATCGAGACGCTGGTGGCGTTCTTCCTGGAGTCCACGTTCCTCGGCATGTGGATCTTCGGATGGCACCGGCTGCGGCGCGGCGTGCACCTGGCGCTGCTCTGGGGCGTGGCGATCACCGCGTACGCCTCGGCCTTCTGGATCATGGTGGCGAACGCCTGGCTGCAGAACCCGGTCGGGTACGAGGTCCGCGACGGCGTCGCCCACCTCACCGACTTCGGCGCGCTGCTCAGCAACCCGACGTTCGGCATGGCGTTCGGCCACGTGATCTCGGCGAGCCTGGTCACCGGCGGCCTGCTGATGGCCGCGGTGAGCGCCTGGCACCTGCTGCGGCGTACCCCCGACTACGCGCTGTTCCGCACCTCGCTGCGGCTCGGCCTGGTCACCGCGGCCCTAGCGGTCAGCATGCTCCAGGGTTTCGGCTTCGCCCAGTTCGGGCCGGTCGGGCAGCTCCAGCCGACCAAGTTCGGCGGCGGCCCCGACCGGGACGCACTCGTCGCCGACTGGACCGCCCGCTTCGGCCCGGGCGACTGGGCACCGCCGGTGCTCTCCGACGTCGCCCTCGGCTTCATGATCCTGATCGGCTTCACGCTCGGCGCCCTCTGGCTGCTGCTGCCGCTGCTCTGGCGGGACTGGATCATCAGGTTGAAGGCGCCGCTCTGGCTGATCCTGCTCGGCCTGCCGCTGCCCTTCGTGGCGATGCTGCTCGGCTGGATCGCCCGCGAGGTCGGCCGCCAGCCCTGGGCGGCGTACGGGCTGCTGCCCACCGCGCAGGCCGTCTCGCCGGTCTCACCGGGGCTGATGCTCACCTCGCTGATCGGGTTCAGTCTGCTTCTCGGCGCGCTCGCGGTGACCAACTGGACGCTGATGGCCCGGCACGCGGCCCGTGGCGCGCAGGACCCCGCGCTCGGCCGCCCGCCCGCGCCCGACAGCGACGCCCACCACCAGCCCGTGTTCGTCTGAGGGAGCCCGCCGTGGAACTCGCCTGGTACGCCCTGCTCGGCCTCTTCTTCGCCACCTACCTGGTGCTCGGCGGCTACGACTACGGCGTCGGCCTGCTGCTGGCCCGGCGCGGCCCGGCACCGGGCAGCCGGGCCACGCTCACCGCGCTCGGGCCGTTCTTCCTCGGCAACGAGGTCTGGCTGGTGGCAGCCGTCGGCATCCTGTTCGGCGCGTTCCCCCGGCTGGAGGGCGAGCTGCTCTCCGGCTTCTACCCGGCGGTGCTCGCCGCGCTGGCCGGTGTGGTGCTGGTGACCGCCGGGGTGCAGTTGCGCAGCCGCCCGGCCTCCGCCGCCGCCCGCGCCCGCTGGGACCGGGTGGTGGTGGTCGGCTGCGTGCTGGCCGCGCTGGGCTGGGGCGCGGTGCTCGCCGGGCTGCTCCAGGGCGTGCCGCTGAGCGCCGACGGCCACGTGGTCGGTGTCGGTCACCTCGCCACCCCGTTCGTCGCCGCCGCCGGGCTGGCGCTGCTCGCGCTGGTGGCGGTGCACGGTGCGACGTTCCTCACGCTCCGGCTGCCCGCCGCCGAGGCCCCGGCCCTCGCCCGGCTGGCGAGCGGCCTGGTGCCCGCCGCACTGGTCGCGGTCGGCGCGGCCACCGTCCTGGGCGTGCTCTCCGATCGGGTACGCGCCGCGGTGGCGCGCCCGGCTGTGGCCGTACTCCTGCCGTTGGCGCTCGTGGCGGCGCTGCTGGCGGCCCGCGCGGCGCTGCGGCGGGGCCGGGCCCTGGCGGCCTTCGCCGCGACCGCGACCGCGCTGGCGCTGCCCGCGCCGCTGATCGGGGCCGCGCTCTGGCCCCGGATCCTGGTCTCCGCAGGCGACCCGGCGGCGTCGCTGACGGTGGCCGAGGCGGCCGCCAGCCACCCGACGCTGGCGCTGTTGGGATGGCTCGCGCTACCGCTCCTGCCGGCCCTACTAGGCTTTCAGGCGATGTGCTGGTGGGTGTTCCGGGGACGGATCGACGGCAGGGCACCGGTGTACTGGTGAACCGCCGCCCGTTCGACCCGCGTCTGCTGCGTCGGGTCCCCGCGGCCCGGCGCGACCTCGCCGTGCTCGCGGTGCTGGGCGGGCTCACCGCGCTGCTGGTGATCGCTCAGGCCACCGCGCTGGCGACGCTGCTGGCGACGGCGTTCGACGGGCGGCTGCACCGGCCGGCGCTGGCCGGTCTCGTGGCCGCTGTGGCCGGGCGGGCGCTGGTGAGCTGGGCGCAGGGCACAGTCGCGGCGCGGGCCGCCGCCACGGTGAAGGCGGCGCTGCGCGCCGACCTGCTCGGCGCGGTCGGCCGGCACGGCCCGACCTGGGTCGCCGGGCAGCGGGGCGGGCAGCTCGCCACGCTGGCCGGGCGTGGCCTGGACGCGCTGGACCCGTACTTCACCGGCTACCTGCCGCAGCTCGTGCTGAGCGTCACGGTGCCGGTGGCCGTGCTGGCCCGGATCGTGTTCGCCGACTGGAGCTCGGCGCTGATCATCGCGCTCACCATCCCGCTCATCCCGATCTTCGGCGCGCTGCTCGGCTGGCAGGCGCAGGCCGCCACCGAACGGCAGTGGCGCCGGCTGTCGCTGCTCGGCGGGCACTTCCTCGACATGGTCGCCGGGCTGCCCACGCTGCGCGCGTTCGGCCGGTCCAAGGGGCAGGTCGACGTGGTACGCCGGATGGCCGACGGCCACCGCCAGGCCACCATGAAGACGCTGCGGATCGCGTTCCTGTCCGCGCTGGTGCTGGAACTGGTCGCCACGCTCTCCGTCGCGCTGGTCGCGGTGCCGGTCGGCATCCGGCTGCTCGGCGGCGGCCTCACGCTCTCCACCGCGCTGCTGGTGCTGCTGCTCACCCCGGAGGCGTACCTGCCCCTGCGCGCCGCGGGCAGCCGGTTCCACGCCAGCATGGAAGGACTCACCGCGCTGGACGAGGCGCTCACGCTCTCCGCCGCCGACGCGCCCGCCACCGCCGAGCCACGCCGTCCGGCGCCGCGCGGCTCGGGCGAGATCCGCTTCGAGGGCGTCACAGTCGCGTACGACCGGACCACGGCGCTGCGCGACGTCACGCTGACCATCCTGCCCGGCGACCGGGTGGCGATCATCGGACCCAGCGGCGCGGGCAAGAGCACGCTGCTCAACCTGCTGCTCGGCTTCGTCGCACCGACCTCCGGCCGGGTCACCGTCGACGGGGTGGACCTGGCCGGCGTCGACCTCGACGACTGGCGGCGCGAGCTGGCCTGGGTGCCGCAGCGGGCGCACCTGTTCGCCGGATCGCTGGCCGACAACATCCGCCTCGGCGCACCGGACACCTCCGATGCCACGCTCGCCGCGGCGGTCACCGGCGCCGCGCTGGACGAGGTGGTGGACGCCCTGCCCGACGGGCTGGACACCCGCCTGGGCGAGCGCGGTCACGGCCTGTCCAGCGGTCAGCGGCAGCGTGTCGCGCTGGCTCGCGCGTTCCTCCGGGACGCGCCGATCGTGCTGCTCGACGAACCGACCGCGCGGCTGGACAGCGCCAGCGAGGCGGTCGTGCTGGACGCGACCCGGCGGCTGGTCGCCGGGCGTACCGCGCTGCTCGTCGCGCACCGGCCCGCGCTGCTCGCCGACGCCGACCGGATCCTGCGGGTCGAGGACGGCCGGGTCACCGAACTGCACCCGACCGCCACCGGCCCGGCGGTGCCCCGATGATCCCCGGCGGGGAACGGGCGGTGCTGCGACTGGCCCGGCCCTACCTGAGCCGGCTGCTCGGCGCCGGGCTGCTCGCCGCCGTGACCGAGTTCGCCGGCCTGGCGCTGATGGCCACCGCCACCTGGCTGCTGATGAGCGCCGCCGGCCGACCGCCGCTGGACCGGCTGACGGTGGCCATCGTCGCGGTCCGGGCACTGGCGGTCAGCCGGGGCGTGTTCCGGTACACCGAACGGCTCGCCGGGCACGACGCCGTCCTTCGCATGATCACCGACGTGCGGGCCCGCGTCTTCGCCACGCTCGCCGCCCGGCGCGAGACCGGCCGCCGTACCGGGGACGCGCTGAGCCGCCTGGTCTCGGACGTGGAGGCGGCCCAGGACCTGCTGCTGCGCGTCCTCGTGCCCGGCGCGGCGGCGGCACTGGTCAGCGTGCTCGCGGTCGGCGTCGCCGCGCTGATCTCACCACCGGCCGCCGGGGTGCTCGCGCTCGGACTGCTGGTGGCGGGAGTGGCGCTGCCCGCGCTCGCCACCCGGATCACCCGCCGCGCCGCCGACGAGGTGGCCCCGCTGCGGGGCGCGCTCGCCGTGGACGCGGTCGACCTCACCCACGGCGCCGCCGACCTGGCCGCGTTCGGGGCCACCGGCGCCGCGCTCGCCGCCGCCGACGAGCGGGCCGGACGACTGGCCCTGCTGGAACGCCGGCTCGCAGCGGCCGGCTTCGCGGTGGACGCGCTCGGCGTCCTCGTCGGCGGCCTCACCGCCGCCGCCGTGGTGGTCGTGGCGCTGCGCGCCGAGGTCGGCGGCGTGCTGGTCGGCGTCCTCGCGGTCGGCTCGCTCGCCGCCGTGGAGGTGGCGCTCGCGCTCGTCGCGGCGGCCCGCCAGCGCACCCAGCTGCGGGCCGGGCTGGCCCGGGTCGCCGACCTGCTCACCGAGCCCGGCCCGGCGACGCCACCGGACGCGCCGGAGCCCACCGTCGACGGCCACGGCGTGCGGTTCGCCGACGTGACGGTCCGCTACCGGGCCGGCGCCGCCCCCGCCCTGGCCGGGTTCGACCTCGACCTGCCGGCCGGCCGCCGGGTGGCGGTGGTCGGGCCGAGCGGCGCCGGCAAGAGCACGCTCGCCGCGGTGCTCACCGGCGCGGTACGCCCCGACACCGGCCGTGTCACCGCCGGCGGCGTGCCGGTGTCCGAGATCCCGGCCGAACATCTGCCCCGGGTGGTCGGCGGCCTGCTCGCCGAGGCGTACGTCTTCCACGCCACGGTCCGGGAGAACCTGCTCCTCGGCCGCCCGGACGCCACCGAGGCGGACCTGGTCGCCGCGACCCGGGCGGCCGGCCTGCTCGACTGGGTACGCGAACAACCCGACGGCTGGGACACGGTGGTCGGCGAGCAGGGCGGGCAGCTCTCCGGCGGGCAACGGCAGCGGCTCGCGCTGGCCCGGGCGCTGCTGGCCGCCCCGCCGGTGCTGGTGCTCGACGAGCCGACCGAGGGGCTCGACCCGGCGGCCGCCGACGCGGTGCTGGACTCCACGCTCGCCGCGACCCCGGCCGGGCACTCGGTGCTGCTGATCAGCCACCGGCTCAGCGGCCTCGCCGGGTTCGACGAGATCGTGGTGCTCGAAGGCGGCCGGATCGTGCAGCGCGGCCGGCACGACGAGCTGGTGGCACGCCCCGGCTGGTACCGGGAGCAGTGGCTGCGCCAGGAGGCGGCCGAGCGCGGCTACCTGGCGATCACGCCCTGACGCCCGGCCGATCGGGGTTTTCCCTGACGCGGGTTGCCGCCCGCCGGTGGCAGGCTTACCCCATGCGGGTGCATGAGGAGGCAGTGGTCGACCAGCGGCTGCACGAGTTGTCCACGCGGTTGCACGGGCCGAACCGGCTCAAGACCGACCTGCTGACCGAGGCGCGGCACGCGCTGGAGGACGCCGTCGAGGCGTACCGGGAAGGGGGCCTGCCGCGCGCGGAGGCGCAGCGGCGGGCGGTCGCCGAGTTCGGCAGCGACGCCCAGCTCGTGCCGGGTTTCCAGGCCGAGCTGGCCGTCGGCGCGCTGCGCGGGCTGGCGCTGCGCACGCTCGTGGTGGCGGTGGTGCTCATCGCCGCCGGTGACCTGACCTGGCAGGGGTCGAGCTGGAGCGACGGTCCGCCGCCGCCGCAGAGCTACCTGCTGCTCTCCGCCGCGCTGAACGGCATCTGGGGCGTGGTCGCCGCGCTGGCGCTCGCCGGGCTGCTGGTCGGTCCGCTGGTCGCCCGGTGGGGTTCACCGCGGCTCGTCCGCCCGGCGCGACTGATCGGTTTCGGTCTGACCGGCAGCCTGCTGCTCGGCGCGGTCGCCGGCGGCGCGCTGTTCGGCTGGTCGATCGGGCTGTGGGACGCCGCGCTCACCTGGCCACCCCTGGTCATCGGGATGGTGGTGGTCTCGGCGGCCTGGTTCGCGCTGGCCCGGGCGGCCCGATGCTGGGTGCTCGCCGATCGCCGGTCGGCCGGCTGAGCGGCTGCCGACGCGCCCCCGTCAGGCCGGTGCGGTGGGCGGCTCGTCCGCGCCGAGGAACCGCCCGACGGTGGCGCTGAACTCGTGCCACCCGGCCCGCTCCCCGGCGAGCGCGCGACCGCCCGCCTCGGTCAGCTCGTACGTACGGCGCTCCCGGCCGTTGACGGTGCTCCACGTGCTCGCCACCAGCCCGGCCCGCTCCAGCCGGCGCAGCGCCGGATAGATGGTGCCGGTGGGCAGATCCAGCGTGCCGCCGCTGCGGGCCCGCAACGCCTCGATGATCGCGTAGCCGTGCAGCGCGCCCCGTTCCAGCACGGCGAGCAGGAGCGCGTCCAGGTGTCCGTGCAGCGCCTGCGCCTTCATGTGTAGCAACGCTACTTGTCGTGCCGCCGCGACGCCAAGGGGTGCGACTCCCGGTCGGAACCGTCGCCCACTAGGGTATGTGCGCAGAGTCACTCGGCGGCGCGACGCCGCCGGGTGGGCAACCCGAACGCACACGGAGGTCAGCGTGGCCCGCCAGTCGCCCCAACGGCCCGACGCCGACGAGCCCGAGCTCGACGACACCGACGCCGCCGCCGCGGCCGACGAGGTCGAGGAGGACCGCCCGCCGGCGGACCGCGCGCTCTGGGAAGAGGTGCGGATCGACCCGGTGGAGATCGCCCTGCCCGCCGGCACCGGCTTCACGCTGCGGGCGTACCGGCCGGCGCGCGAGCTGACCCCGACCGACGTCGCCGAACGCGACCAGGACGACCCGTTCCTGGCCCGCCGCCAGGTCGTCGAGACCGAGGAGGACGAGGAGGTGGTGATCCTCGACGAGGAGTTCGCCGCCCTCTCCGCCGAGGAGGACGACGAGGACGAGGAGAAGGACGCCAAGTCCCGCCGCAAGGGCAAGGCCGACGCCTCGGACGAGGAGAAGGCCGAGGACGACGAGGACGACTCCGAGGACGAGGACGACGAGGACGAGGCGGGCGACGAGGAGGTGCCGCTCTTCCTCACTCACAAGGGCCGGCTCCTGCTGTTCAAGACCCCCGAGTCATTGGTCACTTTCATCCGTTCCGGCGCGCCGAACGATCTGTCCCAGCTGGACAGTTGGAATGAACTGTCCGAACGGCTGGAACCGGCCGACATCGCCCCGCTGGACGAGGACACGTACGAGCTCGACCTGGTGGTCGAGAACCTGCGCGGCGGCCACGACGCGTGGGACCACGAGCTGCTCATCGAAGCCGGTGAGATCGCCCGTGACCTGGCGTACGCCCTGCGGCTACCCGCCGTGCTGGACATGCTCTCGGCGGGCTCCAGCCTGGACGACCTGGACGAGGCTCTGCGCGCTTCCGTCAACGGTGGCGTCGGTGGTTTCCTGGGTCGACGCCGGCTGAAGAAAATCGGGGCACAAACCGCAAGTTTGGGTTGGCGCACCATTGTCGGCAAGATCTCTGCGGTTGTGGACTGGCGCGACTGACCCGGAGCGGGGAGCATCAGTCTCTGGCAGAGCAAGACCTGTGTCCCGGGAGGAGGACGACGCCGTGGCGCTCGTGCGCGTGTACTGCGGTCTGGCCTCGGCAGATCCGGCCGACCGAACGGCTTCGGCCGGAACGACGCTTACGTCCGCTGTGGTCGACGACGCAGGCCGTCTGCTGCACGTCTGCGAGATCGGTGACGATCCCGCCGGTTACGCCCGGCTGGTCGCGCTGCTGGTGGAGCGGTCCGGCGGTCCGAGCGGCGCGGCCATCGCCGCCGACAGCGACGACCACATCGTCACCTCGCTGCTGAGCGCCGCCGGCCGGCCGCTGGCGATCGCCGACGACGACTCGGTCGACGACTTCGCCGAGCGCTTCGCCGACGACGACTCCCTGGAGGAGATGCAGTCCCCGCCCGCCGAACGCCGCGCGGTCGGGCTGGCCCGCGCGCTCCAGGCCGGCGCGCTCTCCGCGGTGACCCTCCCGGCACCGCGTGAGCTGGCCGGATACACGCAGGTCCTGGCCGCGCACGCGGCGCTGGCGAGCGGCCGGCACTCCGCCGCGGTGACGCTGCGCGAGGTGCTCCGCGAGCTCTACCCGGCCGCGCTGCGGGCCTACCCGGATCCTGCCGACCGGGTCGCCCTGGCGGTGCTCGACGCGCTGCCCGAGCCGGGCATGCTCACCGGCCCCGCGGGCCGTGGTGGCGCGCCGGCCGCCGACGCGGTCGTCGCGCATCTGGCCGGCGAGGGAGTGGCAGACGCCGACGCCGTCTCCGACGCGGTGACCGCGCTGCGCGTCGCCATCTCCGAGACGCCCCGGCGGGCCACCGTCAACCGCACGCTCACCGCTGCCGTCGCCGAGACCGTACGGCAGGCCGTCGCCTCCGTCCGCACCTGTGACGCCGGCTGCGACGCGCTCGTCGGCGCGCTCGCCGAACGCACCGCTCCCGCTCCCGCGACCGGCCGCCGGGCCGCCGCGCGACGGGGCGAGCAGGTCGACGAGCTGGCCCCGGCGCCCGCGGCCGACCTGCGTCCGGTGCGCTCGATCCCGCCGGAACCGATCGCCGAGCCCCACCTCGGTCGTCCCGAACCGGCCGGCGCACCCGAACCGGCCGGCCGTCGCGGCCGTCCCGAACCGGTCCCCGGCGGGCGGCGCAGCCGTCCGGAGCCGGTGTCCGGTCCGGCCGCCACGACGACGCCCCGGCCGCTCGGCCCGCCGCCCGTCGCGCCCGCGCCCGTCACGCCGCCGCCCGTCGCCCCGACTCCGGTCACGCCCGTCGCTCCGGCAGCCGCACTGGGCCGGCCGTCGTCGGCTCCCCCGGCGCGGCCCGAGCCGACCGGCGCGCCGCTGCCGTCGCGGGTGGACGGCCCCACCAACCGGCCGATCTCCGCGCCGCCACCGCCGCCCCCCGGGATCACCCCGATCGCCCCGTCCCCGCGCGGCGCCGTACCGCCCGCCGAGGCTGGCGAGCCGTTCCGGCCGACGCTCACCACCGCGGCCATCAACAAGGCGCGGGCCGAGCGGCAGCGCACCGTCATCCCGCCCCGGCCGAAGACCAACCAGCACCAGGAACCGCCGACCGGTGGCTTCAGCGCCACCGACCTGAGCATTCCGGTGCCGGCCCCGCGTCCGCCCGCGCCGGAGGCGCCGCCGGGCTCCCGGGCGAACTGGCCGCTGGTGAACAACGAGGACGACACCGCGCGGGAGCGGGAGGGCACCACCTACCCGTACGGGCGGGGCGTGGACGCGCCGAGCGACCCGGGCCGGGTCACGCCGCCGTGGCTCGCCGACGACCTGCCGCAGGAGCCGCCGATGCTGCGGCTGGTGGAGCCGCCGCCGCTCGCCGACCGGGCGCTGCGCGACGAGATGAGCCGCTCGGCCGACCCCGGTCTGGAGACGCCGCCGCTGCGTCTCGTCGACCAGGGTGACCCGGGCCGCGTCCCGCTGCCCGCCGCGCCCGAGCGGCGTCCCGCACCGAAGGAGCACCGGCCGCCGCCGGTCTCCGACGAGGGTGACGGCGACCTGCTGATCTTCGCGCAGGCCAAGTCCGCCTGGTTCGTCGGGCACGGCGACGAGGCCGACCTGGAGTGGTCGAGCACCGCCGACACCGGCTGGCAGGCGGCCGAGCAAGCGGCCCGTCCGGCCGTCGGCGCCGAGACCAAGGCCGGGCTGCCGAAGCGCGTGCCGCAGGCCAACCTGGTGCCGGGCTCCCCGCTGCGCGAGGAACGTCCACTGCGGATCGTCCGGAACGCGGCGAGCCTCGCCGAGAACACCACCGGATACTTCCGGGGCTGGCGGCGCGGCCAGGAGATCGGCGGCTTCGCCGTGGGCGGCCGTCCGGGCCGCGAGGCGGCCGGCGGCTGGGACTTCACCCGCGACACCGGCGACCGCGACGACGACCGGGAGTACGAGTACCGCTCGGCGGGCTACCGCTCCTGACCGGGCTTCCCGGGGGGTGTTTCATCCCACACCGGGGCGATTTGACGCTGGGCTGGACCGGCCGGGAACATACCCGGCGGACCAGCGGCGGCGCCTGTTCGCCGGGGTGGGAAGGCGATTCCATTGGCGACACCGGCGTTCGACTCCACTGTGCTCACCCGGCGGGGCGTCCTCGCCGCCGCTGCCGGGAGCCTGCTGCTCGCCGGCTGCGCTCCGCAGGGCCAGCGGCCGGAGGACGGCCCGTCCAGCAGCGCGCCGAGCGACCAGGATCTGATCGTCGGCGCGAGCCTGGAGCTGACCGGAGCGGGGTCGCTGCTCGGCGTCGCCCAGCGGCAGGCCCTGCAGCTCACCGCCGACTCGCTCAACCGCACCGGCCTGCCGGTCGGGAACCTGGTCCGGTCGGTCCGGCTCCAGATCCTGGACAACGGCAGCAATCCCGAGGTCGCCGCCCGGCACGCCGCCGACCTCACCCGGATCGGCGCGCAGGCGTTGATCGGCGGTGTACTGGGCGAGACCTCGGCGGCCCTCGCGGCGGCCGCCCAGCGGGTCAAGACGCCGTTCCTGTCGCTCGGCTACGGTGACCGCATCGTGCTGCCGCTGGACGAGCGCACGTTCACCTACAAGCTCACCCCGGACGCCGTCGACATGGCACGTCGCCTGGTGGAGCTGTTCGAGTCCAAGAAGATCCGGCGGGTGTCGGTGCTCGCCACCGACGGGATGCACGGCGACTCGGGTGTGCGGGCGATGCGGGAGGCGCTCGCCGACAGCACCGTCGACCTGGCCCGCACGGTACGCCTGCCGGCGACCGGCCGGCGTTTCCGTGCCGCCGCCGAGCGCGTCGCCGGCGGCCAGCGGGACGGCGTGGTGGTCTGGGGTACCGCGCCGGACTCCGGAGTCGCCGCGCGGGAGCTGCGCGCCGCCGGTCACCGCGGCCCGATCTTCTTCGACGCCGGCGCGGTCGCCGACGACACCGTCCAGGGCGCGAACGCCGCGGCCGTGGAGGGCGCGTACGCGGTGCACCCGGCCTGCCTGGACGTCTCCGCCGCCACCGCCACCACGACGGCGCAGCTGGCCCGCAGGGACTTCGTCAACCGCTACACGCAGCGGCACGGCGTCAGCCCGGACTTCGCCCCGTACGCCTCGGACGCGCTCCAGCTCCTCGCCACGTCGGCGCGGATGGCGACGAGCCTGGACCGGGGCCGGCTGCGGGCCCTCCTCCAGGCGCAGACCGTCGAGGGCATCGCCGGCGGGTACGCGTTCAGCGCCGACCGGCACGGCGGCATGGAGCCCGACTCGCTCGCCGTGTACCAGGTGTTCCGCGGCACCTGGACCCGGTACGCCTGACCCCGCTCACCGCCCGGTGACCGTCCCGTGGAGGGTCACCGGGCGGTCGCGTACCGTGTCCGACCCCGGACGGCAGGAAGCGCCCGGTGGCCCTGAGGCCGCCGGGCGCTTCCGCGCGTCGGTCAGGCGGGCGCGACGGCCCGCGAGCGCCGCATGGTGAGCACGTACTCGACCAGCGAGATCAGCACGTGCTTCGTGGACTCCCGGTTACGGGCGTCGCACGGCACCACCGGCACGTCGCGGGAGATCGCCAGCGCGTCCCGGACGTCCTGCGGATCGTGGTACTGCATGCCGTCGAAGCAGTTGATGGCCACCAGGTACGGCAGCCGCCGGTGCTCGAAGAAGTCGATGGCGGCGAAGCAGTCGGCGAGCCGCCGGGTGTCGACAAGCACCACCGCGCCGATCGCACCCCGGACCAACTCGTCCCACATGAACCAGAACCGCGTCTGACCCGGCGTACCGAACAGGTACAGGATCAGATCCCGGTCGATCGAGATACGACCGAAGTCCATCGCCACCGTGGTCGTCGTCTTGCCCGGCACCTGCCGGGTGTCGTCGACGCCGACACCGGCGGAGGTCATGATCGCCTCGGTGGTCAGCGGCGTGATCTCGGAGACCGAGCCGACCAGCGTCGTCTTGCCGACGCCGAACCCACCGGCGATAACGATCTTCGCCGACGTCACTCGGCCGCTCGGGGCCGGCGGCCGGTGCGACATGTCAGAGCCTGCGAAGTCCACTCAGCACCCTCTCCAGCAGTTCAGTGCCCACCGCGTCGTCGGAGTCGTCCAAAATGGTCGGCTCGTGGACCGCGACCAGGCCGTCCGTCGCCATGTCGGCGATGAGCACCCGGGCCACGCCGAGCGGAAGCTGCATCCGCGCCGCGATCTCGGCGAGCGACTGCACACGTCCGTCACACAACGCGGCGATGTACTGGTGTTCACGACCGTGGCCACCATTGCCAGTGGCAACCGCTCGGCCGCGCACCGTCGTCTCGACGAGTGCCTCCAGGGCGATGTCGAGCCGAGGGCGGGTACGACCGCGGGTAACGGCGTACGGCCGGACCAACGCTCCGGTCGGCTCGTCACGATCCGCCATTTCGCCGCTCACCTCCCTCGTACCCGGCACCGGCTCGCCCCGGTGACATCCGTCGCTGTCGTAGTTGTTCCCGCACCTGACCCACCGGCCAGCGCGTCATTCAGCCCATCATCCCCACAGCCGTGCGCGGCTGCGGCGTCAGGGCATCGCCCACCCGGTCCACGAGCAGGGCCATCTCGTACCCGACCTGACCCACGTCGCAGCTCCGCGCCGCCAGCACCGCGAACGACGAGCCGTCGGAGATGGACATCAGGAACAGGAAACCGTTGTCCATCTCGACGACTGTCTGCAACACCGCCCCGCCCTCGAAGCAGCGGGCCGCGCCCTGGGTCAGGCTGACCAGACCGGACGCGATCGCGGCGAGCTGGTCGGCGCGGTCCCGCGGAAGGTCACGGGACGAGGCCAGAAGCAGGCCGTCGGCCGAGACCGCGACCGCGTGCGCCACACCGGGCACCCGGTCGGCGAAGTTGGCGAGCAGCCATCCGAGATCCTGCGTAGTAGTCATCCTTGTTGCTCCTTCTGCCCGCTCCCGGCCACCGGGCCTGAGTCAGACTGCGAGGACTGCTGCCCGCCCGGAGTGCCCTCCGGGCCGGTCGTGTTGCTGTCGGTGTTACGCCCGCGCTGCACGCCCCGATGGTAGGCCGAGAGCAGGCCCCGAACACCCTCCGGAGTACGCCGCTGCACCGACGCGGAAGGCTTCTCGATGCTGCCGGGCACGAGCTGCGCCATCGGCGTCCGCTTCGGCAGGCCCTTCCGGGTGGTCTCCGCAACCGGGACCTCGGTGGCCGCCGAGGCGGCACGCCAGCCGTCGTCGGCCGCCGTCTGCCACGGGGAGGAGGACTGCGGCGACGCGGTCGGCTGCCGGGTGGGCAACCCGCCGGTGTACGCGGGACGGGTGTTCCCGTTCGCCGCGCCGTTGTCACGCGGTGCTCCGCCGGCCGTCGGAGTGTGTGCCATCGGCGTGTTACCTGTCGTTGCGGGTGTCTTCTGCGGCACGGGCCGGCCGGCCGTGTCCACCTTGGCGAACTGCTGGGTGGCGGCGCCGCCGTTCGTCGTCGCGGCCGGGGCCGCCGGCTCCTCGTTGGGCCCGGGCCGGCGGGTGCGGAACCACGCCGACTCCAGCTCCCGGAAGATCGGCAGCTCCATCGTCTCGTCCGCGTACCGCTGGCGGTTGCCCTGCTGCTGCGGCGCGGCCGGACGTGCCGCCGGGGCCGCCGGGCGGTTCGCCGCCGGGGCCTCGGCCGGCCGGCTCGCGGCCGGAGCGGCGGACGGCTGGCCGGCCGCCTGCTGCGGGGTGGCCGGAATCTCCGTGCGCGGCACCCGGGGCAGCTCGGTGGTCATGTCCATGCCACCGGTGGCCCGTTCCGGCGCCGCCGGAGCCGGGGCCGGCGTGACCGGCGGCCAGACCGGCGGGGCGCTGACACCCGGTGCGGGCATCGGACGTGCCTGCGGCTGGTTCGCCGGCGGCGCGGAGGCGGGGTACCCGGCAGCGGGCTGCCCGGACACCGGCGCCGGGTGCCCGGAGACGGGCGCGGCCGAGACCGGGCGGTACGGCAGCGGGTCACCGGAGACCGGTGCCGCGGAGACCGGGCGGCCCGAGAACGGGTCACCGGAGACCGGCGCGGCCGAGACCGGGCGGTACGGCAGCGGGTTACCGGAGACCGGCGCGCCGGAGACCGGGGGCAGTGGCGGGGCCGACACCGGCGGGACCGGCGGCGCGGAGACCGGCGGCGGGCTGTAGGGCCGCGCCTCCGGGCTGCTCGGCAGTTGGCGCGGGATCGCCGGCTGCTGCCCGGTGCTGCCCGGGTCGCCGTCGGCCGGGTTGCGCCGCTGCGGCAGCGGGTCTGTCGACTGGCCGTTGGGCCGGCCGCCGAATCCGCCGTCACCGCCGGACGGGCTGGCGCCGGTCAGGTCGGACCAGGCCGGCATGGCACGGCCGCCACCGGCGTTCGCCGGGGTGCCCGAGCCGTTGCGCGGCGCCGGGTCGAACGCGCGTCCGCCGAGCGTGACCTGGTTGCCCGAGGAGCCCGGGTGGGGCGCCGGCGGCAGGCTCGGCGGGTTGTTGTTGCCGAAGGCCGCCAAGGCGCCGAAGGCCGGTGCCGGGCCGTTCTGCTGCGGACCCGCGGCGGGCAGGGCCGGACCGGGCAGGCCACGGCCGGCCAGGGCGCGCGGCACCAGGACCGAGGTCGGCAGCGTCACGTCGGCGACGGTGCCCCGGTCGGCGCCCGGCCGCAGCTCGACCCGGACGCCGTGCCGGGCGGCCAGCCGCGCGACCACGACCAGGCCCATCATCCGGGAGACCGCGACGTCCACCTGCGGCGGCGTGGCCAGCCGCTCGTTGAGGTCGCGGAGCTGCTCCGGGCTGATGCCGATGCCGCGGTCCTCCACGTAGAGGGAGGCGCGGTCGCCGACCCGCCGGGCCTCCACCATGACCTGCGAGTCCGGCGGGGAGAAGGCGGTGGCGTTGTCGAACAGCTCGGCGACCAGGTGCACCAGGTCGTTGACCGCGTGGGCGGCGACCTCGATGTCCCGGTCGATCACGCCGAACTCGATCCGGGTGTAGTGCTCGACCTCGGACTGGGCGGCGCGCAACACGTCGATCAGGGCGGCGGGCTCGCGCTGCACACGGGTGGAGTCCGCACCGGCGAGGACCAGCAGGTTCTCGTCGTTGCGGCGCATCCGGGTGGCCAGGTGGTCGAGCTGGAACAGCTCGGCCAGCCGGTCCGGGTCCTCCTCGCCGCGCTCCAGGCGGTCGAGGTGGCCGATCAGCCGGTCGACCAGGATCTGCGAGCGGCGGGCCAGGTTGACGAACATGGTCGCGACCGAGGCCCGCAGGGCGGCCTGCTCGGCGGCGGTCCGGACGGCCTCCAGGTGAACGGCGTTGAACGCCTCGGTCACCTGGCCGAACTCGTCCTTGCTGCGTACCGGCAGCGGCTCGGCGATCTGGTTTGCGAGTTGCACCGGGGAGAGCTGGCCGGTGACCTGCGGGTCACGCAGCCGGGCGACCGCCTGTGGCAGCCCGTACTGAGCCACCGCCAGGGCGCCCTGGCGCAGGTCGCGCAGCGACCGGGCCATCGAGCGGGCCACCAGGTACGCGAACAGGATGGCCAGCAGCAGCATGGTGAGCAGCAGGCCGGTCTCCAGGAACACCTGGCGCTGGGTGTCCGAGCGCAGCGCGTCGGCCTGGCGGACCACGTTGCCGTCGAGCCGGGCCTCCACGGTCCGGATCAGCTTGGCGTTGGCGACCATGGTCTGGTCCCACTGGTCCGACCCGAACGGGGCGTTCTCCATCGAGCCGTTGTTGTTGCCCGAGACGAAACTCGTGAAGCGGTCGGCCTTGCGCAGGTCGGGCCCGGAGACGGTCTGCTCGTAGAACAGCTTGTCTGGCTCGGTGGCGACCGACTGGAAGGTCGCCAGCGACTGCGACTGGCCGGTGCCGCTGGCGATGAACTGCTCGCGCAGCGCGGCGGTGTACTGGTTCTGGGTGAGCGCCTGGTGGACGACGACCCGGCGCTGGGTCAGGTATTCCTTCTGCCGGGCCACAGCGGCCGCCGCGCGCATCCGGTCGCTCAGGTCGTTGTTACCGGCGAGCTGGGTGGCCGAGTCGCGGATGGCCAGCAGATCCTCGATCAGCTGCCGGTACGCCTGGTCGGCGTCATTGATCTTCAGCTTGCCGTTCAGCACCTGGCTGCGGGTAGCCGGAAGATCCTTCAGCTGGGTGTCGATCGTGTCGAGCAGCCCGACGAAGTTGCGGGGCAGGTCGTCGATCTCGCCACGCTGCCGCAGGTACGGCGACTTCGCCTGGTCCACCCGCTGGTTGGCGCGGTTGTAACCCTCCTGGTACTGCGCCCGGGTCTGGAACTCCTTCGCGCCGAGGAAGAGCACGGCGCCGACCCGCTCGTCCTGCACGGTGTCGACCAGGTCACCCGAGTAGCCGATCAGGTTGGCCAGATCCCCCGCCCGGTTGGCATTGTTGAGCGTCTCCAGGTGGTCGACCAGACCACTGGTGCCCACCACGACCGTGGCGATGGTCGGCACGATCATGATCAGACCGAGCTTGGACCAGATCGGCATGTCGCGCAGCCGACTCATCGGCCGGCGCAGCCGCGACAGGAAGGAGCCCGCCGTCGTTGGCCGTTTGCTCACGTCACCGCCCTCGCATTACCGCGCCCAGCGCCACCCTGAGGGCAACGCCGAGCGACCGACCCGGCGGGTCGGACCTCCGAGATTCCATCACGCCGCTCCGCAAAGAGAAAGACCAGGTTGTCCCTCACCGGAGGTGTGATGAGATGTTGATGCAATTTGATAGCAATCCGTCTGGCCGGAGTCACTGAAGGTAATGGAACACCCGCACCGCGTCGTCCTGCTCGCCGGCCCCTCCGGGTCCGGAAAGTCATACATAGCCCAGCGAACCGGACTTCCGGTGCTCTGCCTGGACGACTTCTACAAGGACGGCGATGACCCTACGTGTCCGCGCCGAAACGGACAGGTGGATTGGGAGTCCCCCTTGTCCTGGGATTCGGACACGGCGGTGCAAACAATCGCCCGACTGGCTCGTGAGGGCAAGGCCGAAGTGCCGGTTTATGCGATCGGCGCAGACCGTCGGGTAGCCACCCGGCCATTCGATGTCGACGGATCGCCAATCTTCGTCGCCGAGGGGATCTTCGCGGCCGAGATCGTGGCCGAGTGCCGCCGGCTGGGCCTGCTCGCCGGGGCGTACGCGCTGCGCCGCCCGCGCGGCGCGACGTTCCTGCGCCGCCTCGCCCGGGATCTCGCCGAGCAGCGCAAGGCGCCCCGGGTGCTGCTCCGGCGCGGGGTCGCGCTGCTGCGCGCCGAGCCGGCCGTGCTGCGCCGGCAGACCGGGCTGGGCGCCGAGGCGGCCCGGGCCGGGCAGGTGCTGCGCGGGGTGGCCGCACTGCTCTCCGGCCACCCCCGCCAGTCGTGATCAGCCGATCAGCTCGGCGTACGCCGGCTTGATCACCTCGTCGATGATCCGCAGCCGCTCGTCGAACGGGATGAAGGCGCTCTTCATCGCGTTGATGGTGAACCACTGGAGTTCCTTCCAGCCGTAGCCGAAGGCCTCCACCAGCAGCGCCATCTCCCGCGACATCGAGGTGCCGCTCATCAGCCGGTTGTCGGTGTTCACAGTCACCCGGAACCGCAGGTCGCGCAGCAGCCCGATCGGGTGGTCGGCGATCGAGGCCGCCGCGCCGGTCTGCACGTTCGACGACGGGCACAGCTCCAGCGGGATGCGCTTGTCCCGCACGTACGCGGCCAGCCGGCCCAGCACCGGCGGGTTGCCCGGGGTGATGTCGTCGACGATGCGGACGCCGTGGCCGAGCCGGTCGGCGCCGCACCACTGGATCGCCTGCCAGATCGACGGCAGGCCGAACGCCTCACCGGCGTGGATGGTGAAGTGGAAGTTCTCCCGCTGGAGGTACTCGAACGCGTCCAGGTGCCGGGTGGGCGGGAAGCCCGCCTCGGCTCCGGCGATGTCGAAGCCGACCACACCGGTGTCGCGGTGCCGCACGGCCAGCTCGGCGATCTCCTGCGAGCGGGCCGCGTGCCGCATCGCGGTGAGCAGCGTGCCGATCCGGATCGGGGTGCCCGCCTCGGCGGCCAGCGCGCTGCCCTCCCGGAACCCGGTGACCACCGCGTCGACCACCTCGTCCAGGGTCAGGTTCTGCTCCAGGTGCTGCTCGGGCGCGAACCGCACCTCGGCGTAGACCACGCCGTCGGCGGCCAGGTCCAGCGCGCACTCGCGGGCGACCCGGCGCAGCGCGGCAGGGGTCTGCATGACCGCCACCGTGTGCGCGAACGTCTCCAGGTAGCGCTCCAGCGAGCCGGAGTTCGCCGCCTCGGTGAACCAGACGCCGAGCGCCGCCGGGTCGGTGGTGGGCAGTTCGTGGCCGACCTCGGCGGCCAGTTCCACGATCGTCGCGGGCCGCAGGCCGCCGTCGAGGTGATCGTGCAGCAGCGCCTTCGGGACCTTGACGATGTCCTCGTACGAGATTGCGACCATGCTCAGACCCTAGTCATCCCCCGTACGGGCGCGGCGGTGGACCGGGGCGGTCAGGGTCGCCAGCCGTACACCCGCTCCACCGCGAGCCGCAGGACCACCCGCCCGTCGGCCACCATGACGGCCCGGTAGTCGGCCCAGTCCGGGTGCTCGCCGCGGATCCGCCGGTAGACCTCGACCAGCTCGTCGACCGTCGCGTCGTCGGTGGCCGCAGCGGGCGGGGTGAGCGTCACGGTGCCCTCGGCTACCGCGTACGCCCCGCCGTCGGCGGTGGTCACGTGGAAGCTCGCCCGGGGATCGCGGCGCAGGTTGCGCACCTTCGCCCGGTCGCCGGTGGTGGAGCAGCGGATCAGGCCCGGCTCGGCCAGGTAGTCGAGGTTGGACAGCTGAGGGCGGCCGTCCCGGCGCAGCGTGGCGAGCACCCCGCGCCCGCGCTCGCCGAACAGCTCCCAGAGCCGCGACCCCGGCTCGCTCCCGGCGCTCACCGTGCCGCCTTTCGTTCGCGACTGCGGGGCTCGCAAACCCGGCTCACTCCTCGCGCTCACGCGTTCACCGCAGCGGCGCTAGCGCGACGGCCAGCCGGGCGAGCTGATCCAGCATGAGCGCGGCGGCCTCCTCGCGGCCGGGGTCGGGTCGCAGCTCGCCCGCCTCGTCCAGCGCCTGCCGCAGGAAGACGACCACCTGGTCGTTGACCGGGGTCATGTTCAGCGTGGTCACCACCTGCTTGATCATCTGCACCGCGCGCAGGCCCCCGGAGGTCATGCCGTAGCTGACGAAGCCCACCGGCTTGTGCTGCCACTCGTGGTAGAGGTAGTCGATCGCGTTCTTCAGCGGCGCGCTGAAGCCGTAGTTGTACTCCGGCATCACCAGGACGAAGGCGTCCCCGGCGTCGATCGCGGCACTCCAGGCGCGGGTGTGCTCGTGCAGGTAGACCCGCTCGGACGGGTGGTGCGGTTCGTCGTGGAAGGGCAACCCGATCTCGGCCAGGTCGAGCAGGCGTACCTCGTCGAAGCCGGCGTGGCGGACGGCGGCCGCGGTGAACCAGTCACCGATGCGACGGCCGACCCGGCCGGGGCGGGTGCTGGCGACGACGACAGTCAGGCGGGGCATGGTGAGGTCACTCCTGTCGGGGCGGCGGCCGGGGCCGGGGTGGTGAGCCGGGGAACGAACCAGGCGACGATCGGCCCGATGCCGATCGCGTAGAGCAGGGTGCCGGGGCCGACGGCGCCGCCGAGCAGCCAGCCGACGGCCAGCACCGTCACCTCGATCCCGGTGCGGGCCGGGCCGAGCGGCAGGCCACGGGCGGCCAGGCCGGTCATCAGCCCGTCCCGCGGGCCGGGGCCGAGACGGGCGCCGATGTAGAGCGCTGTGGCGAGGCCGTTGAGCAGGACGCCCGCGACCAGCAGGCCGATCCGGCCGGCGAGCGGGGCGACCGGCGGCAGGAGCGCCAGCGTCGCGTCGAGGGCCAGGCCGACGAGCGCGACGTTCGCCACGGTGCCGACGCCCGGGCGCTGCCGCAGCGGGATCCACAGCAGCAGCACCAGCAGCGCCACGCCGTTGACCAGCAGGCCCATCGGCAGGCCGGTGCGGTCGGCGAGGCCCTGGTGCAGCACGTCCCAGGACGCGAGCCCGAGGTCGGCGCGGACCATCAGCGCGACGCTGACGCCGAACAGGGCCAGGCCGGCGAACAGCCGCACCAGCCGGGACGGCAGTTTGGTTGACATGTCATCAACCTAGGCCGCAACTTGGTGACATGTCAACAACACCGGTAGGATCGGCCCGTGGACGAACCGCGCTGGCTGGACGAGCAGGAGGACCGCGCCTGGCGCGGCTACCGCCGCATGCGCCGCCTGCTCGACCTGGAACTGGCCCGGGAGCTGATGCAGGACGCCGGTCTCTCCGAGCCCGACTACGACGTCCTGAGCGACCTGTCCGAGACCCCAGAACAACGACTCCGGCTCAGCGAACTCGCCGACCGGATGCTCTGGTCCCGCAGCCGCCTGTCCCACCACATCTCCCGGATGCAGCAACGCGGCCTGGTCAGCCGGGAGGAGTGCGTCACCGACGGCCGCGGCTCGGTCGTCGTGCTCACCCCGGCCGGGCGCCGGGCCGTCGAAGCCGCCGCACCCGGGCACGTCGCGGCCGTCCGCCGGCACCTGATCGACCGCATCACCCCGGCCGAGGTGGCCGCGCTCGGCACGCTCAGCCAGCGGGTGATCCGCCACCTCACCGGCCGGCCGGAAGCGGAGGGCTGAGCCGTGGACGACCGCGTCCTCGCCCGGCTGCGCTGCCCGGTCTGCGCCGAGCCGCTCACCGAGACCACCGCCGGCACCGCACGCGCGCTGCGCTGCCCGCGCGGGCACAGCTTCGACATCGCCCGGCAGGGGTACGTGAACCTGCTCGCCGGCCGTGCCCCGCACGCCGGCGACAGCGCCGAGATGGTCGCCGCCCGCGCCGACTTCCTCGCCGCCGGCCACTACGACGCCGTCGCCGCCGCGCTGGCGACCACAGCGGTACGCGTCGCGGACGTCGACCCGTACCCCCTGGTGGTGGATGCCGGCGCCGGGACCGGGCACTACCTCGCGGCGGTGCTGGCGGCGCTGCCGGACGCCGCCGGCCTGGCCCTGGACGTCTCCAAGCCGGCGCTGCGCCGCGCGGCCCGGGCGCACCCGCGGGCCGCCGCCGCGCTGGCCGACACCTGGCAGCGGCTGCCGCTGGCCGACCGGTCCACCGCCGTGCTGCTGAACGTGTTCGCGCCGCGCAACGGCCCGGAGTTCCACCGGGTGCTCGACCCCGGCGGCGCGCTGCTGGTGGTCACCCCGGCCGCCGACCACCTGACCGAACTCGTCGACGCGCTGGACCTGCTGCGGGTGGACCCGGACAAGGCCGACCGGGTCGCCGGCAGCCTCGGCGCCCACTTCGCCGAGGAGTCCGCGACCGGGCACCGGGCCCGGCTCGCGCTGACCCGCGCCGAGGTCACCACGCTCGTCGGGATGGGACCGAGCGCCTGGCACGCCGACCCGCAACGGCTCGCCGCGCGCATCGCCGCGCTGCCCGACCCGGTGCCGGTCACGCTCTCCGTCCGGCTCGGCGTGCACCGCCCGCGCTGACGCGGCTCAGGTGGAGAGGTCGACCTCTTCCCAGCCCGGCGGCTCGTCGTGGTACGGCCCGCGCAGCACCACCGCCCACTCCAGCGCCCACCGGCGCTGCCCGATCGCGTTGGCGTCCACCAGGCCCGGCAGCGCGCCGCCGGCCTTCTCGGTCTCCAGGTACGCCCAGTCCAGGCAGTAGTGCAGGTCGAGCAGCGCCGCGGCGTCACCGGGATGCTGCGGCGCGGCCAGGATCCGGGCCCGCCACTGGCCGAACGTCTCCCCCGCGACCAGGTTCGGCATCCGCTCGACCAGCCGCTCGTCCACCGGCACCGTCGGGTCCAGCTCCTTGGCGAGCCCGAGCACCCAGGCCAGCGAGAACAACGCGTCGTGGTGCAGCACGAACGACCTGTGGTCGCCCCGGCCGCCCATCACGAACTGCCACTCCGGCGGCGTCACCGAGTCGACCAGGTGCGACTCCAGCAGCCAGCCCATCGCCGCCTGCGCGGGCATCCCGAAGCAGCGGGCCAGGATCACGTGCAGCACCGCGATCCGGGCCTCGATCTCCGGGGTCGGACGCAGCTCGATCCCGTCGCCCGGCTCCCACACCAGCGGGAACTGCGGCGGCGGCAGCGGAAGACCCAGCCGGGACAACTCGTCCAGGCTCGCCTCCCGGACGGCCCGGGGGTCGGGAGCGGGTACGCGCACGGTCAAGCCCCTGTCTGCTCACCTCGGCTCGTCGCCGGCCGATCCCCCCTGGCCTGGGAGGATAGCGGCTCCCGCCGGGCCGGCACCACGGCCGTCCCCGGTCAGCCGATCCGCTCGACGACCAGCGGCGTCGCGTCCGGTGCGTCCGGCGCCACCCGCACCGCGCGGCGCGCCTCGTCCAGCGCGGCCGGCATCCGCTCGGCGTGCTCGGCCCGCAGCTCGAACAGCGGGTCGCCGACACGTACCCGGTCACCGCGTCGCTTGTGCAGCACCACACCGGCCGGGATGCTCACCGGGTCCTCCTTGCGGGCCCGGCCCGCGCCGAGCCGCCACGCGGCCACCCCGATCGCGTACGCGTCGATCTCGGCGACCCAGCCGTCCTCGGTCGCGGTGACCAGCTCGACCTCGTTCGCCGTCGGCATCGGGGCGTCCGGGTCACCGCCCTGCGCCCGGATCATCGTGCGCCAGGAGTCCATCGCCCGGCCGTCCCGCAGTGCCGCCTCCGGGTCGGCGTCCGGCAGGCCGGCCGCGTCGAGCATCTCCCGGGCCAGCGCCAGCGTCAGCTCCACCACGTCGGCCGGACCGCCGCCGGCCAGCACCTCCACCGACTCGGTCACCTCGACCGCGTTGCCCACGGCCAGGCCGAGCGGGGTGGACATGTCGGTGAGCAGGGCGACCGTCCGGACGCCGTGCGCGCCGCCCAGCTCGACCATGGTGCGGGCCAGTTCGCGGGCGTCGTCGACGTTCTTCATGAACGCGCCGGAGCCGACCTTCACGTCGAGCACCAGCGCGCCGGTCCCCTCGGCGATCTTCTTGCTCATGATCGAGCTGGCGATCAGCGGGATCGCCTCGACGGTGCCGGTGACGTCGCGCAGCGCGTACAGCTTGCGGTCGGCCGGGGCGAGCCCGTCGCCGGCCGCGCAGATCACCGCGCCCACGTCGCGGAGCTGGGCGATGAACTCGTCGTTTGTGAGCGCCGCCCGCCAGCCCGGGATCGACTCCAGCTTGTCCAGCGTGCCGCCGGTGTGGCCCAGGCCCCGGCCGGACAGCTGCGGCACCGCCGCGCCGCACGCGGCCACCAGCGGGGTCAGCGGCAGGGTGATCTTGTCACCGACGCCGCCGGTGGAGTGCTTGTCCACAGTCGGCCGGGACACCGGCGACAGGTCGAGCCGCTCGCCGCTGGCGATCATGGCGGCGGTCCACCGGGCGATCTCCGGCGCGGTCATGCCGCGCAGCAGGATCGCCATGGCCAGCGCCGACATCTGCTCGTCGGCGACCAGGCCCTTGGTGTACGCGTCGACCACCCAGTCGATCTGCCCGTCGCTCAGCACGGCCCCGTCCCGCTTGGCCCGGATGACGTCAACCGCCGTGAAAGCACTCACTTCTGATGATCCAATCAGTAATCGGGATGGTCGCTGGTCGCGCTCAACCCGCGAACGGTGACCGTCGAGGAATCGGGCCGACCGTGACCGGCGCAGGGATCAAGCCTGACCGCCCGGAGCCGGGCACGGTCGGCCCGATTCCCCCAGCTCAACCCACTTCAACCGACTCAACCCCAACGAACCGGAATCTCCGTGGGAGGCTCACCCTCACCAGCCCAGAAGATCGTCCCCGAAGCGTCCACCACGACCACGCGCGGCGTCCGCGCCAGCCCCCACTCGATCGCCTCGGCCGGGTCGTCCCAGGTCGAGCCCTCCTCCAGCACGCCGGTCTCGGCGTCAGTGGTCTCCCCCGACGACCGCTCCCAGTACGTCGTCCAGACCTGCTGCCCGGCCGACAGGTCGGGGTGCACGAACACGGTGCCCCGGCCCCGCCAGGCGGCCAGCCGGTCCGGCACCACAGGCACCGGATGCTCGCCGGTCACCGCCTCGATGTCGGCCACGTCGAAGGCGTGCGGCAGCAGCTCCGCCATCCGCAGCGGTCCGCCCTTCGCCTCGACCAGGCACTCCGGCCCGCCCTGCTCCCAGAGCAGCTGCCGGCACCTGCCGCACGGCATCAGCGGCTCACCGGTGGCGTCGACGCAGGACAGCGCCACGATCCGGCCACCGCCGGTCGCGTGCAGCTGCGAGACCACGCCGCACTCGGCGCAGAGCGTGACGCCGTAGCCGGCGTTCTCCACGTTGCAGCCGACCACGACCCGGCCGTCGTCGACGAGCGCGGCGGCACCCACCGGGAACTTCGAGTACGGCACGTAGGCGTGCCGCATGACCTCGGTGGCGGCGGTACGCAGCCGCTCCCAGTCGATCTCCATCACAACCCCCATTCTGCCCAATCAACGCCGATCGGTCGCGGGTGCGGCCGGAGACGACGATGCCCGGCGGGTCGCCCCGCCGGGCACTGTGTCGCGGCGGGCGGTCAGCCCTTGATGTACGGCTTGCCGTCGGCGGCCGGCGCCCGGACCTTGCCGACCAGCCCGGCCACGGCCAGGATCGTCGCCAGGTACGGCAGCATCGCCAGGAACTGGCTCGGGATGCTGCTGCCGATCGCGCCCAGGTAGGTGGCGAGCTGGTCGGCGAAGCCGAAGAACAGCGCCGCCAGCAGCGCGCCGGTCGGGCTCCACCGGCCGAAGATCAGCGCGGCCAGGGCGATGAAGCCCTTACCGCCGATCATGTTCTTGGTGAACGAGTAGAGCGCCAGCGTGTACGAGGCGCCGCCGACACCTGCCACCAGACCGGCCAGGATCACGTTGCGGTAGCGCAGCCGCAGCACCTTCACGCCCAGCGTGTCCGCGGCGGTCGGGTGCTCGCCGACCGAACGGGTCCGCAGGCCCCACCGGGTACGGAACAACGCCAGGTGGATGACGAGCACCAGCAGCAGGCCGACGTAGAGGAAGATGTTGCCCCGGAACAGCGCCGGGCCGAGCAGCGGGATGTCGGACAGCAGCGGAATCTCCCAGTTGCCGAACCGGGGGGCGCTGTTGTACTTCGCCGCGTCGGTCTGCATCAGCCGCTCGTACAGGAAGCCGGTGATGCCGACCGCCAGCAGGTTGAGCACGATGCCCATGACCACCTGGTCGACCAGGTAGCGGATGGAGAACACGGCCAGCAGGAACGAGATGAACGCGCCACCGATGGCGGCGGCCACCAGGCCCACCCAGACGCTGCCGGACATGCTGCCGAACAGCGCGCCGGAGAAGGCGCCCATCAGGAGCTGGCCCTCGATCGCCACGTTCACCACGCCGGAACGCTCGCAGAGCACACCGGCGAGCGCGCCGAAGATCAGCGGCAGGGCCAGGATGAACGTGCCGCGGACGACGTTCACCAGCGGCATGAAGTTGCGGCCCTCGGGGGCGGCCGAGACCTGCCAGCACAGGAAGCTCAGCACGAAGGCGACCAGCCCGGCGCCGAGCAGCAGCGTGAACCAGCGCTTCGGCACCCCGGCCAGCAGCGCGCCTCCGGCCGCGGCGGTGATCAGCCCGAACAGGATCGCGCCGACCGTACCGTTGATCTCCAGGGCGGCCCCGCCCTCGGTCTCGCTGAGCGTGAACCGCGCGTGCTGGTCGGTCGCGAGCGCGCCGAACAGCACCGCCGCGAGCACACCGAGCGCCAGCAGGACCGCGCCGATCTTCCGGTTACGGGTCCAGAAACCCTCGTCGACCGCGGTAACGGCGACCTCGGGGACAGCGGTGGTGGACATGCTCACCAGCCCTTCGCGAGGCTCGTCTGCAACCGGGCGGCGCGGGCCGCCCGGAGCTGGAAGATCGTCTTCACCAGGGCAGGCGCGGCGATGAAGATGACGATGAGCGCCTGGAGCACGGTGACCAGTTCCAGCGAGATGCCGGAGTACGACTGCATCCGGTTGCCGCCGGCCTGGAGCGCGCCGAACAGCAGCGCGGCCAGCAGCACGCCCCACGGCTTCACGCGGCCGAGCAGCGCGACCAGGATGCCGTCGAAGCCGATCTGCGCGATCACCAGCGGGGTCAGCGCGGTGGCGGTGGTGCCGAGCACCATGGTCGAGCCGCCGAGACCGGCCAGCATGCCCGCGAACACCATCACCAGCACGTACGTCTTGGTGACGCTGATGCCGGCGGTCCGGGCCGCGTCCGGGTTCGCACCCACGGCACGCAGCTCGAAGCCGAGCGTGGAGCGGTTGAGCAACCAGGCGATGAACCAGGTGGCCGCCACCGCGAGCAGGATGCCGGCGTGCACCCGCAGGTCCTCGCCGAGCAGGCGGGGCAGCTGTGCGGTGGACTCGACCGGCTTGCTGATGGCGTCCGCCCGGTTCGGGTTCTGCACCCCGTTCTGGACGATGATCCAGGACAGGAAGTAGACCGCCACGTAGTTGAGCATGATCGTGTTGATCACCTCGTGCGCGCCGGCCCGTGCCTTGAGGATGCCGGGGATGAAGCCCCAGAGCGCGCCGCCGAGCGCGCCGGCGATCAGCGCCACCAGCAGGTGCACGACGGGCGGCAGCGGCAGCGCGAAGCCGGCCACGGCGGCCAGGATGACGGCGATCGTGGCCTGGCCCTGGGCGCCGATGTTGAACAGGCCGCCGCGGAAGGCCAGCGCCACCGACAGGCCGGTGAAGACCAGCGGCGCGGCGTAGGTGAGCGTCTCCGAGATCGGGCTCAGGGCGGCGGTGAAGCCGACCGCGTCCGGGTCGAAGATCGCGCCCTTGAACAGGTTCGCGTACGCCTCGCTGACCACCGTCCAGCTGGCGTTCAGCGCATCGGTGGGGCGGGCGGTGATGTAGCTGTAGGTGGCGAGCACCTCGGGGTCGGACACGATGATCAGCACCGCGCCGACCACCATGGCCAGCAGCACCGCGAGCACCGTCACGGTGAACGTGTTCGCGGCCCAGAGGTTGTCCAGGAACATCCGGCCCATGCCGGGACGGGACTCCCCGGCCGGTTCCGGCTTCTTCGCGGTCGCGGTGGCGGGCACCGTCTGCTCGGTGTCAGCCGCCGGCTGCGTCGGCGTCGCCCGGGCCTCGCTCAGCGACTCCTGCGCCTCGGTCGCCGGCTCCTTGTCCGGCGAGCCCGAGACGGGGTTCGGGTTGGTCATGCCTCGTCCTCGTTGCCAGGGCCGTCCTCGGTCGCGGTGGCGGCGTCCGGGGTGGCGGCGTCCGGGGTGATGCCGGCCATCAGCAGGCCGATCTCCTCGCGCGGGGTGTCCGGGCCGACGATGCCGATGATCCGCCCGCGGTACATGACCGCGATCCGGTCGGCCAGGCCGATCACCTCGTCCAGTTCGCTGGAGACCACCATGACCGCGGTGCCGATGTCCCGCTCGCGGATCACCCGGCTGTGGATGAACTCGATCGAGCCCACGTCCACGCCCCGGGTGGGCTGGGCGGCGATGAAGAGCTTCAGCGGCCGGGACAGCTCCCGGGCCACGATCACCTTCTGCTGGTTGCCGCCGGAGAGCGTGCCGACCGCCGCGTCGGCCGAGGAGGTACGGACGTCGAACTGTTCGATCCGCTCCCGCGCCGACTTCGCGATGGCCTCGGGCTTGAGCGACAGGCCCTTGCCGAACGGCGGCCGGTCGTAGATGTCAAGCACCAGGTTCTCCGCCACGGAGAACTCCTTGACCAGGCCGTCCACGCTGCGGTCCTCCGGTACGTAGCCGACGCCGGCGCGGAGCACCTTCTTGGTCGACCAGCCGTGCGTCGGCTCGCCGTCGAGGCTGATCGTGCCGGCGAGCACCGGGCGCAGGCCCATGATCGCCTCGATCAGCTCGGTCTGGCCGTTGCCCTGTACGCCCGCGACGCCGAGCACCTCACCGGCGTGCACGGTCAGGTCGACGCCGTCGACCGCGCGTACCTGCCGGTCGTCGTCCACGACCAGGCCGGAGACCTCCAGGACCGGTTTGCCGGGGGTGGCCGGCTTCTTGTCCACGGTCAGCCGGACGCTGCGTCCCACCATCAGCGCGGCCAGTTCGTCCCGGCTGGCGCTCGGCTCGGCGGTGCCGACGGTCTTGCCGCGCCGGATCACCGTGATCCGGTCGGCGATCGCCTTCACCTCGCCCAGCTTGTGGGTGATGAACACGATCGACTTGCCGGCAGCCTTGAGCGACCGCATGACGGTGAGCAGTTCCTCGGTCTCCTGCGGCGTGAGCACGGCCGTGGGCTCGTCGAGGATCAGCAGGTCGACGTCGCGGGTGAGGGCCTTGACGATCTCCACCCGCTGCTGGATGCCGACCGGCAGGTCCTCGATCACCGCGTCCGGGTCGACCCGCAGGTTGTACCGCTCGGAGACCTCGGCGACCTCGCGCCGGGCCCGCCGCCGGTCGAGGATCCCGGCGAAGGGCCCCTTGACCTGCTCGGCGCCGAGCATCACGTTCTCGGCCACGGTGAAGACCGGCACCAGCATGAAGTGCTGGTGCACCATCCCGATCCCGGCGGCGATCGCGTCCGACGGACCCTTCAGCTTCAGCGGCTTGCCGTCGACCAGGATCTCGCCCTCGTCCGGCTGGTAGAGGCCGTAGAGCACGTTCATCAGGGTCGACTTGCCGGCGCCGTTCTCGCCGAGCAGGGCGTGGATCTCTCCAGGCTCCACCGTCAGGTCGATGTGGTCGTTGGCGACCAGATCACCGAACCGTTTGGTGATGCCGCGCAGTTCGAGTCTCAGCGCAACCTCCTGGAGTGCGAGCGATGGTGCAGCGTAGCGACCTGCCGCGCCGCCACCACGCCGGGTGGGGATGTCGGGGGGAGTCAAGCTGATCGGCCGCCCCGGCGCTGGGGGTACCTTCCCCGTTGCGCCGGGACGGCCGGATCGTCAAACCTGGTGTCCGCCGGCCTCCGCTGCCGATGATCGCACCGCGGCGGCCGGCGGAACCGTCACTTGGTCGGCTGGGCCTTCGAGGTGACGGTGATGGTGCCGGCGGCGATGTCCGCCTTGATCTTGTCGACCTCGGCCTTCAGGTCCGCCGGGACCTTGCTCTCGAAGTCGTGGTACGGGGCGATCGAGACGCCGGTGTTCGCGAGCGTGCCCACGAAGCCCGGGGTGGACTGCAGCTTCTCGCCACCGGCGGCCTTCAGCACGGCCTCCTTGACGGCCTCCGGGATGTTCTTGACGACCGTGGTCAGGATCGCCGAGCAGTCCGGGGTGCTCTCGCAGCCGTCGATGTCGACCCAGACGACCGAGTACTTGCCGCCCGAGGCCTTGGCCGCGGAGGTGGTGCCGAGACCGGCGCCACCGGCGACCGGCATCACGACGTCGGCGCCCTGCGCGACGAGCGCGTCGGAGACCTTCTTGCCCTCGTCCTGCTTCTCGAACGAGTTGGCGAAGGAGCCCTTCTGGGCGGCCTTGTCCCAGCCGAGAACCTGGACGTTCTTGCTCTTGGTCTTGTTGTAGTACGCCACGCCGTCGGCGAAGCCGTCCATGAAGATGGTGACCGGCGGGATCGGCAGACCGCCGTAGGCGCCGACCTTGCCGGTCTTGCTCATCCCGGCGGCCAGGTAGCCGGCCTGGAACGCGGCCTGCGCGGTGTCGAACTGCATCGGGTAGACGTTCGAGACACCCGGGTTGGCGTCGACGATGCCGAACTGCTGGTTCGGGTTCTTCTCAGCCGCGGCCTTGGTGGCGTCCGACATCAGGCCACCGACGGCCAGGATGAAGTCGCACTTCTGGTTGACGAACCCGGTCAGGTTGACCTCGTAGTCCGCCTCGGCCTTCGACTGGACGTTCTTGATCTCGATCTTGTCGTTCTCCTTCTGCGCCTCCTGGAGGCCCTTCCAGGCCGAGGCGTTGAAGGACTTGTCGTCGATGCCGCCGACGTCGGTCACCATGCAGGCGCTGAACTTCTTGCCACCGTCGCCGCCGGCGTTGTTGTCGTCGTCCGGAGCCTCACCACACGCGGCAGCGCCCAGCACGAGTCCACCCGCCACGATGGCGGAGGCGATCCGCATCCCACGCACAGAGCGCAAGACGTCTCCTTCCCCTTGCACACCGCGTCGTGCGCGGTGTGCAGCCCTTCGCCGGCCTGCGGTGTGCCGCCGGCGTCCCACGTTACGGACGGGAGCGTACGCCCGCGCCCACCCACCGGCCGACAATCGTGCACGACTGTTGAGCGTCCGTTACCCCGGCGTAACCCTTGCGTGGGGCACGTCACTTATCCGGCCGGTAGGCGTGCGTGGCGGTGTCGCGAACGTCCGTTTTCCCGAGGTTCCCCGACTGCTGGCGAACTAACGCCAGAACACCGCGACGGCTGCGTTTACCAGCGTCAACCCGACGATCGCGAGGAAATGGCCACGGTTGACGGTCTCCCGCTTACGGGAGAAGAAGACCATGACGAAGATGAGCAGCGCGAGCACCAACTTGGTAACAAGTTTCGCCGGGGCCGGCTCGTCCCCGTCGCGCAGCGGAGCGGACAGCCCGATGCCGGTGAGGACCTGGATGATCGCGCCCCAGAGCATGGCCGCGTTGATGCGCAGCTTGCCGGAGACGTACTGGGCGATCCCACCGCCGAGCAGCAGCGCGAAGCCGATCAGATGGACGTAGAGAAGAATCAGTCGAAGAGCTTCCACGCACCCCATCCTCCCTCACCAACGACGCAACGTAGTAGTCGCCCCGCCGACCTGCCGTCATACCGTGACCCCCCGCCCCGCGATCTTGCAGTTTCCGCCCCGATATAAGGGACGAAGGCCGCACGGCGCGGGCCGAAACCGCAAGATCGACGTGGCGGGAAAGCGGGATCAGCGCAGGCGCCAGACCTGGAAGGTGGGGCCGTCGGCGGGGAGGATCACCTTGTTGTCGGCGTCGGGGTGGAGGGCGGGGGCGTCGCCGTAGACGTTGTCTGCGGCTCCCATGCCGGTCAGGTGGACCGGGGTGCCTGCGGCTCGCCTCGCCAGCACCAGCACCGTCGACGTGGGCGCCTCGCGCAGGAAGACCAGCGTGTCCGCGTCCGCGTGCACCCACCGCAGGCCGCCGTGCCGCAGCGCCGGCTCGTCGCGGCGCAGCGTCAGCAACGACCGGTACGCGTCGAACGTGCGCCGGTCCCAGCTCTGGCGCCGGTGCCACGGCATCGGGGTACGCGAGCCCTCCCCGTTCGTGCCGGTCAGGCCCAGCTCGTCCCCGGCGAAGACCACCGGCGTGCCGGGCATGGTGGCGAGCAGTCCGGCCGCCACCTCCTGCCGGGCCGCGTCGCCGACCACGGTGCGGATCCGGGCCGAGTCGTGCGAGCCGAGCAGCTGCCACGAGTGCGTGTACGAGCGCCACGACACCAGCGACCGGTAGGTGTTCATGGTGGCGAGCACCGCGCCCGCGTCGCGCCGCCGTACCCCGCCCGGGGTGCCGAGGAAGTTCGGCACCGGCTCGTCGCCGTGGCGCAGCCAGGACCAGACCGGGTCGGTGAAGCCGACGTAGTTCATCGTCCCGTGCCAGCCGTCGCGGTCCAGGTCACCGGTGTGGTCGTGGCCGTGCTCGGCGAGCAGCAGCCCGTCCGGGCGGGTTTCGGCGACCACCTCGCGCAGCAGCCGCGCCACCTCGTGGGTGTACGCGTCCGCACCCCGCCGCCCGGTCATGTTCGCCACGTCGACCCGCCAGCCGTCCAGCCCGTACGGCGGGCGCAGCCACCGGCGCAGCAGCGAGTCCTCGGCGGTGGCGAACCGGCGGCGCAGTTCGGCGCTGCCCCAGTTCAGCTTCGGCAGCGACTTCACCCCGTTCCACGACTCGTAGTCCGAGCCGGGCAGGTCGAAGTAGTACAGCTCGCGTTCCGGCGCGTTCACGTCGGAGACGGCGGCGGTGAACCAGTCGTGGGCGTCGCCGGTGTGGTTGCTGGTGATGTCGCCGAGCAGCCGCCAGCCCCGGGCGTGCACCGCGTCGGCGAGCCGGGCCAGCGCCGCGTCGCCGCCGAGCAGCGGGTCGACGGTGTCGAAGCTCGACGCGTCGTACCTGTGGTTGGAGCGCGCCGGGAAGACCGGCGTGAGGTAGACGGTGTTGACGCCGAGCCGGTCCAGGTGGTCCAGGTGCTCGGTGACGCCGTCGAGGTCGCCGCCGTAGAACTGGCGGGGCGTCTCCGGGCCGCGGCCGACGACCGGGGTGTCCCAGTCGCATCCGATGGCCCAGTCCGGCACGGTCCGGCCGTCGGCGGCGGCCGAGCGGGCGAACCGGTCCGGGAAGATCTGGTAGATCACCGCGTCGCGGGCCCAGGCCGGCGGCGGGGCGTAGCTGACCAGCTTGAAGTCGCCGTTGTCCGGCACGTCGTGGCCGGACAGCCCGGCCGCGTTGAGCCAGCGGGTGCCGCGCTCGCCGTCGAGCAGGAAGCGGTAGTTGCTGACCGGGTTGCGGACCTCGACGTCGGCCCGCCACCACACGTCGCCGCCGTCGGTGAAGTCGATCCGTGCCTCGGCGAAGCGCGGCTCGCCGTCGCCGGTGGTGCGCACGTGTACCTGGGAGACGCCGGAACCGGCCGGCACCCGGACGAAGACCGGCACGGTCTGCCCGAGCGCGGGCTCCTGCTCCGGGACGTAGGTGGCGGAGCCGTCGTGGTGCGGCTGAAGGGACATGGTGCTGCCTTTCGCGTCGTACCGACAGGGAGAGGGGGCGGGCACCCGCCGCGGCCGGTTCACCCGACCGCGGCGGTCCGCCCGAGAACCGCTCCGGTGTACGCCGACACGACGCCCTTGCCGCAGCGTGAGCCGAGGAGGCTCAGCCCTTTACCGCTCCGGAGGTGAGTCCGGAGACGATGTAGCGCTGGAGCAGCTGGAACACCAGCACCGTCGGGATCGCGGTGAGCAGCGTGCCCGCCGCGAACATCCCGAAGTTGTTGTTGCGCTCGCCGGCCACCAGGCCGTACATGCCGACCGCGAGGGTCTTCGCCTCGGGTTCGGTGAGGAACACGTTGGCGATGATGAACTCGTTGATCGACCCGATGAACGCGAGCAGGCCGGTCACCGCCAGGATCGGGGCCACCAGCGGCAGCATGATCCGGAAGAAGACCTGCACGTGCGACGCGCCGTCCATGGTCGCCGACTCGTCCAGCTCCTTCGGCAGCGTGTCGAAGAAGCCCTTCATCAGCCAGGTGTTCGCGCCGAGCGCGCCACCCATGTAGAGCAGGAACAGGCCCCACGGGGTGTTGAACCCGATCGCCGGGTAGAGGTCGGTGAGCGTGGTGAAGATCAGGAAGATCGCCACGATCGCCAGGAACTGCGGGAACATCTGGATCAGCAGCAACGCGAGCAGGCCGACCCGGCGCCCGGCGAAACGCATCCGGGAGAACACGTACGCCGCGAGCGACGACAGGAAGATCGACGCGAAGCTGGCCACGCCCGCCAGCAGCAGCGAGTTGAGGAACCAGTGGCCGAACGCGGTGTTGTCGAACAGGTTCGTGAAGTTCTCCAGCGACGCCCCGGTCGGCAGCAGCTCGGTGGAGGAGAGCGTGCCGAGCGGGTTGAACGCCGCCGAGATCACGAACAGGATCGGGAAGAGGCTGAACGCCACCGCCAGCATCCCGACCAGGTGCCGCCAGCCCACCTGGGCGAACCAGCGGCCACGCGAGCGGCGGGCCGGCTTACGGGTCGCGGTGGGTGTGGGCGTCTCCGCGATGGTGGTCACGAGTACACCTCCTCCTGCTTGCGGGTCCGCCGGAAGCTGATCGCCGACACCGTCGCCACGATCGCGAAGATGAAGATCGAGACGGTGGCGGCCAGGCCGAACTCGGCGCCCTGTGCGCCGAACGCGAGCCGGTACGTGTAGGTGATCAGCAGGTCGGTGGCGCCGTTACGCGGATTGTCCGGCGCGAACGGGCCGCCCTCGGTGGTGAACAGGATCGCGTTGACGTTGTTGAAGTTGAACGCGAACGACGCGATCAGCAGCGGCGAGAGCGCCACCAGCAGCAGCGGCAGGGTGACCGCGCGGAACGACTGCCAGGGTGACGCGCCGTCGACCGAGGTGGCCTCGGTCAGCTCCCGCGGGATGGCCTGCAACGCGCCGGTGGCCACCAGGAACATGTACGGGTAGCCGAGCCACAACTGCACCAGCAGCACCGCGATCCGCGCCGACCAGTTGCCGCCGAACCAGTCGACGTTCAGCCCGAACAGGTTGTTGAGCAGGCCGAAGTCGGTGTTGAACATGTCCCGCCAGATCAGCAGCATGGCGAACGACGGCATGGCGTACGGCAGGATCAGCAGCACCCGGTAGAAGTTCGTCCCGCGCATCCGGGGTGAGTGCAGCGCGAGCGCGATGGCCATGCCGAGCAGGAACGTCAGGCCGGTGGAACCGATCGCGAACGCGAAGTTCCAGGCGAGCGTGCCGAAGAACGGGCCGGAGATGTTCGGGTCGGTGAGCACGGTGCTGAAGTTCTTCAGCCCGACGTCGACCTTCCAGCCCTGGGCGAGGCGCTCGCCGTCGGCGGCGACGAAGGAGCCGGACTTCTCGTCGGCGGTCCACGTCTTGCCGGTCTCGCTGTCCTTGACGCAGTCGCACGCGGCGTCGTACGCCCGCGCCGCCTTGCCCTCGTACGCCCGGGTCAGGCCGTTGGAGCGGATGGCGCCCTCGTCGGTGGGCACGATGAGCGCGGTGACGGCGTCGCTGCGGCTGCTGGCCTGCCCGATGTTCAGCAGGGTGTAGCCGTCCGCGGCGGTGATCTTGCCGCTGAGGCTGCTCACCTCGACGTCGGCGGCGTCGAGCTTGCGCAGCCCGTCCGCGTCGCCGGCGAAGACCTCCTTGGTCTTCGGGTCGCTGAGGAGGAAGACCAGCGAGCCGGTCGCCGGGTCGCCGGTGGTGGCGATGGTGAGGTTGTACTCGGTCGAGCCGGGTACCTGCTTCACCGAGGAGGTCTGCACGGCGACGATCGCGTCGTCCTTGCTGCCGCGGTGGCCGTCGCCGAAGTTCGTGAACGCGGTGCTCGCGGTGTAGAGCACCGGGAAGATCTGGAACGCGATCAGGAAGAGCGTGCCGGGGACCAGGTACTTGGCCGGGATGTGCCGGCGGCTCAGGTAGAGGTAGAACAGGCCGGCGGTGGTGACCGCCAGGACGCCCAGCGCGAGCCAGTGCTCGGCCTCGATGAGCGGGAAGGCCGCCCAGATCGCGATCCCGGCCACCAGGCCGAGCAGGACCACCTTGACGACGAGGCCGGTCGCGGTGATCGGCGCGTGTTGCCGCGCGGTACGGGACGTGCGCGGGAGCCCACGGCGTACGGGCTCCCGGCCCGGGGCCTGCGGTGCAGACCCCGGGCCGGACAGCGGCGCGCTCATTACTTGATCTGACCCTGGATGGTCTTGCCGGCGGCCGTGATCGTCTTGGCCGGGTCGGCGCCACCGATGATGGCGGCCTCCGCCTTGCCGAACGGGTCCCAGATCGCGGCCATGGCCGGGATCGCCGGGAGGACCTGGCCGTTCTTACCGGCCTCGGAGAACTTGGCCAGGTCCGGGTCCTCGCCCTTGACCTGGTCGAAGGCGGCGGTCAGCGCCGGCGGGCGCGGCTCGGCCTTGTACAGCGCGACGGCCAGCTCGGGCTTGGTCACGTAGTTGGTGACGAACTCCTGGGCCAGGGCCTTGTTCTTGCCCTTGGCGGCCACGTAGAACGCCTGGACGCCCACGAACGGCTGGGCCTCCTTGCCACCGGCGAAGCCGGGGACCGGGGAGATGTCGTACGCGATGTTGGCCTTCTTGGCGTCGGCCACGGCCCACGGGCCGGAGACCAGGAACGCGCACTTCTTGCCGGTGAAGGTGGCGATGGAGTTCTCGCCGGTGATGGAGCGCTTCAGCGCACCCTCGCCCTTCTCACCCAGCTTGGCGATCTTCTGGAAGGCAGCGATCGACTCCGGCTTGCCCACGCCCAGGTCCTTCGGGTCGTAGTCGCCGTTGGCCGCGGTGCCGAACAGGTAGCCGCCGCCCGAGGTGTAGAGCGGGTAGATGTGGTACGCGTCGCCGTTCTGGCCGGACTGCAGGCAGAGGATCTCGCTGGCCTTCTTCTCGGCCTTGAGCTTCTTGCCGGTGGCGACCAGGTCCTCGATCGTCTTCGGCGCCTCGGGGGCCAGCTCGGTGTTGCGGATCAGCGCGACGTTCTCGGTGGCGTAGGGCACGCCGTAGAGCTGGCCGTTGAACGTGACGGCCTTGATCGCGGTCTCGTTGAAGCCGGACTTCTGCTCGGCCGCGAGCTGCACCGGGTCGATGGCGCCGTTCTGGACCAGGTTGCCGATCCAGTCGTGCGCGCCGACCACGACGTCCGGGCCGCTGCCCTGCTGCGAGGCGGTGACGAAGTTGGTCTGCAGGTCCTTGGAGACGGCCTGGACCTCGACGGTCACCCCGTTCTCCTTGCCGAACTCCTCGGCGAACGGCTTGAGGGCGGCCGTGCGCTTGTCGTCGGCCCAGATGACCAGCTTGCCGCCGGTCGCCTTGGACTCGCCGGCGGCCGGCTTGTCGTCGCTGCCGCTGTCACCACAGCCGGAGGCGGCGAGCGCCAGGCCGAGGACGGCGACCACACCCGCGGTACGGATGCGCATCGGTACTCCTGTCGTCATGGCGGCTCGCCGGGGGAAGGGCGACCCGCCAGTGGAAACCTCTGAAAGTTCTTGCTGACCGGCGCCGAGATGCTGCGCCGCTGCTCTCGCATGTTGCGGGGACGTTAGCAAGAGGTTGCAGAGAATGGAAGGGCTTGCAGAAGTGTACGCAAGACTTTGCCGTTGGGCTAAAGTGCCGCACATGCGCGCTCGACTGTCCGACATCGCCCAACAGGCTGAAGTCAGCGAGGCCACGGTGTCGCGGGTGCTCAACGACCGCCCCGGTGTGGCCCCCGAGACCCGGCAGGCCGTCCTCACCGCCCTCGATGTGCTCGGCTACGAACGACCGGCCCGGCTGCGCAAGCGCAGCGCCGGACTGGTCGGCCTGGTCGTGCCGGAACTGGACAACCCGATCTTCCCGGCGTTCGCCCAGATCATCGAGTCCGCGCTCGCCCCCACCGGCTACACACCGGTGCTCTGCACGCAGACGCCCGGCGGCGTCCGCGAGGACGAGTACGTGGAGATGCTGCTGGACCGCCAGGTCTCCGGCATCGTCTTCGTCTCCGGCCTGCACGCCGACACCGCCGCCGACCACGACCGCTACCGCACGCTGCTGGCCCGGCCGCTGCCGATCGTCATGATCAACGGGTACGCGCCCGGCATCCCCGCGCCGTTCGTCTCCTGCGACGACCGGGAGTCCGCCGAACTCGCCGTCGCCCACCTGGTCGCGCTCGGGCACCGCCGGATCGGCCTGATCACCGGCCCGGACCGGTTCGTGCCGGTACAGCGCAAGGTCGCCGGCTACAAGGCCGCGATGGGGCGCCTGACCGACATCACCGAGGGCGAACTGACCGAGCTGACCGAGCTGTCACTGTTCGGCGTCGAGGGCGGCGAGGCGGCCGCCGGCCGGCTCATCGAGCGCGGCGTGACCGGGCTCGTCTGCGGCTCGGACCTGATGGCGCTCGGCGCGATCCGGGCCGCCCGCCAGCGCGGGCTGTCGGTGCCCGGCGACATCTCCGTGGTCGGGTACGACGACTCCCCCCTGATGGCGTTCACCGACCCGCCGCTGACCACAGTGCGCCAGCCGGTGGCCGCGATGGCGGTGGCCGCGGTGCGGGCCCTGGTAGACGAGATCAACGGTCACCCGTCCCCGAACTCCGAGTACCTGTTCCGCCCCGAGCTGGTGGTACGCGGCTCCACCGCGGTGACCCGCCCCGCCGACCCCCCGAAGCGCCAGCGCCCCGCCACCCCCAACCCCACCCCGTCCCTCCCCATCCCCGCCTGACCCCCGCGCCTCTTCCCGTCGATCATGAAGTTGACGGCAACAAATCGGACGCCGAATGCCGCCAACCTCATGATCACGCGAGCCACCCCCGGCCGCGCCCGCGCCGCGCGCACCCTCCCCTCCCCTCCCCCGTTGATCAAGGGCGGCCGGATCGGGTGGCGATCATGAGGTTGGCGAGGGCTGAGGTCCGGAATGTCGGGGTTAACCTCATGATCGACGTCGAAGTGAGAGGGCCGGCCGGAGGGTCGCGGGTGTGGGTGTCTCGGGATTCGGGAGACGAGGACGGGGCCGGCGCGGGTGATGGCTGCCATTTCTTGCGCAAGGAATGCTTGACTCTTGCAGTCTGATGGCGGCATTCTTCTCAGACACCCTGCGCCGCACCAGAAGCCGCCACAGAACGGGATCGACAGCGATGACCTCCGCCCCCAGCACCACCCCTCGCACCGCCGACGACGACTGGTGGCGGTCCGCTGTCGTCTACCAGGTGTACGTCCGCAGCTTCGCCGACGCGAACGCCGACGGCGTGGGTGACCTCCAGGGCATCCGGCAGCGCCTGCCGTACCTGCGCGACCTCGGCGTGGACGCGCTCTGGCTGACGCCGTTCTACACGTCGCCGCAGGTCGACGCCGGCTACGACGTGTCCGACTACCGGGACGTCGACCCGCTGTTCGGCAACCTGACCGACTTCGACGAGATGATCACCGACGCGCACGCGCTCGGCCTGCGGATCATCGTCGACATGGTGCCGAACCACACCTCCAGCGCGCACCCGTGGTTCACCGCCGCGCTCGCCGCCGGGCCCGGTTCACCGGAGCGCGAGCGCTACCTGTTCGCCGACGGCAAGGGCGAGCAGGGCGAGCTGCCGCCGAACGACTGGGAGAGCATCTTCGGCGGGCCGGCGTGGACCCGCGTGGTCGACGGCCAGTGGTACCTGCACCTGTTCGACCCGGCCCAGCCCGACCTGAACTGGCGCCACCCGGAGGTGCGGGCCGAGTTCGAGGACGTGCTGCGCTTCTGGCTGGACCGGGGCGTGGACGGCTTCCGGATCGACGTGGCGCACGGCATGATCAAGGCCGAGGGCCTGCCGGACGTCGGCTTCAACTCGATGACCACCGGCCAGCGCCAGTCCGAACTGCTGGGCAAGGGCCGGCTGCCGTACTTCGACCAGGACGAGGTGCACGACATCTACCGCGCCTGGCGGCCGATCCTGGACAGCTACCCGGGCGGCCGGATGGCTGTCGCCGAGGCGTGGGCCGAGACGCCGCAGCGCCTGGCCCGCTACATCGGCCCGGACGAGCTGCACCAGGCCTTCAGCTTCGACTTCCTCGACGCCACCTGGTCGGCCGACTCGTTCCGCAAGGTGATCGACACGGCGCTGGCCGAGTCCACGATCGTGGGCGCGCCGACCACCTGGGTGCTCTCCAACCACGACCGGCAGCGGCACGTCACCCGGTACGGCGACGGCGAGGTCGGCCTGCGCCGCGCCCGCGCCGCCGCGCTGCTGATGTTCGCGCTGCCCGGCTGCGCGTACGTCTACCAGGGCGAGGAACTGGGCCTGCCGGAGGTGCTGGACCTCCCGGACGAGCTGCGCCAGGACCCGGCGTTCCGGCGTACCGGGGAGAGCCGCGACGGCTGCCGCGTGCCGATCCCGTGGGGTGGCGACCTGCCCCCGTACGGCTTCGGGCCGGACGGCAGCGAGCTGAGCTGGCTGCCGGCGCCGGCGACCTGGCGGGAGCTGTCGGTGGCCGCCCAGGCCGGTGCGCCCGGCTCGACGCTGGAGCTGTACCGGACCGCGCTGCGCGTCCGGCACGAGCACCCGGCGCTGGCCGGCCTGGACGGCATCACCTGGCTGGAGACCGAGCCCGGCGTACTCGCGTTCCGCCGCACCGCCGGCGACGCCGGGGTGACGTGCGTGGTGAACATCAGTGGCGCCGACGTGACGGTGAGCGGCCACGGCCGCCCGCTCGTCGCCAGCGCCGACCTCACCGAGCGGGGCGACGGGTACGTCCTGCCGGTGGACGCGGCTGCGTGGTTCGAACGGCGCTGAGCCGGGTAACCCGCCAACGACCTGGCCGTCCGTTGTGCCCCGCGCCGACGGGCGGCTGGGCTGCCGACCCCTTGTGGTGGGGGGTGAGGTGGCCCCGGCCCCTCGGGAGCACGCTCCCGGGGGGCCGGTGTCCATCGGGGAGCGAGCGCGCTCTCAGCCGCCCTTGGCGGTGAGCAGCGCGGCGATCCGGGCGAACCCGGCCCGGATCTCCTCCCGGTCGGGCGCCTTCGCCGGCTCGGGCTCCGGCTCGCGGTCGGCGGCGCGTTCCAGCTCCTCGTCGATGACGTCCTCGAAGTCGCCGTAGAGGTCCGCCTGGTCGATCTCGGCCGCCTCGTCCTCGGCGGCGATCTGCGCGGCGGCGATCTCGCCGCGGATCTCCTCCGGCGTGAGCGCCGGCAGCAGCGGTTCCACCACCGCCATCAGCTGCTCGTCGGCCACCACCGCCTCGGCGAGCGCCAGCGCGTGCTGTCGCTCGTACGGGCCGCAGACCACCGGCTCCCAGTCGTCCTCGGCGCCGAGCGGGCCGAACGTGATGATCCACGGCAGACCCCGGATCGGGGAGTCGTCCGGCAGGTCCAGTGTCACGAGTGCGCCCACCGGCCCATCATGGTCGCCGCGTGCCGGACCGGGGAACGCAATCATCGGACTCTCCCCGCTTCGGGGACCACGCTCAGCCACGCGTACCGGCGTCCAGCGCCGCACGGACCAGCGCGACCGCCCGCTCCGGCGCGACACCCAGGCGACGCGCCTCGGCGGCGTACCCGGCGGCGGCCCGCTGCAGCCGGTCGGTGGCGTCGTCCCGGCCGGGGGCCACCACCGTGCCGTGCCGGCCCCGCGTCTCCACCAGCCCGGCACTCTCCAGTTCCCGGTACGCCCGCGCCACGGTGTTCACCGCCAGCCCCAGGTCGGCGGCGAGCTGCCGCACCGCCGGGAGCCGGGTGCCCACCGGCAGCCGCCCGTCGCCGATGCGCGCGGCGAACTGCGCCCGCACCTGCTCGTACGGCGGCACCGCCGACTCGGCGTCGATCCGGATCCGCGCGCTCATCCCGCTCCCCCCGGTGTCCCCGGTTCGGTCTCCTCGTCGAGCACGTCCGCCTCCACGTCCACCTCCCGGGCGCCGCCCTCGGCCAGGTCCACCACCCGGCCGTACCGGCTGGTCGCGGCGAGCGCGGCGCCGAAGAGCACCAACTGGTTGAGCAGGTAGAGGTAGAGCAACAGGCCCACGGCGGTGGCGACCACCGTGTACGCGGGGTTCCGCTCGGTGCGTACCACGTAGTAGCGCCCCACGGTGTTCAGCAGGGTGATACCGACGGCGATGGTCAGGATCGCCGGGCGCAGCCGGCGCCGGCTCATCCGCAGCCGGGGCACTGCGAGCAGCAGCGCGGCGGCGAGCACGGCGTTGACGAGCACGCTCAGCACCGCGCTGATCGTGGTCAGGCCCACCGAGCCGGTGCTGCGCAGCAGGAAGCGCAGCAGCGACTCCAGCGCGTCCACGGCGGCGACCGAGACGAACAGCAGCACGAAGACCGCGACCAGCACGCCCAGGTCGACCAGGCGCCGCACCACCAGGTTGCCGGGCTGCTGGTTGAAGCCGTACATCAGCCGCTGCGAGGAGCGGATCGCCTCCACCCAGCCGATGCCGGTGAAGACCAGGATGACCAGGCCGACCACGCCGACGGTGCCGCTGCTCTCGGCGATCTGCGCCGGATCGAGGAAGGGCAGGTTCTCCTCCAGGAAGTGGGCCGCGCCGCGGCTGACCTCCTCGTTGTCCCGCAGCACCGCGCCGAAGATCCAGTACGCGACGAGCGCGAGCGCGAACACGGCGAAGAAGCCGTAGTACGCGATGGCGGCGGCGAGCCGCCCGGCGAGCAGGTCGGCGTAGAGCGTCCCGGCCCGCCAGACGTGGTCGAAGGCCGACGAGCGGCTCCGGGCCGCGTCGATGCGGCGCCCCACCGCCGCCTCGATCCGGCCGAAGACGTTCACCCCGTCATCCTCGCCGATCTCCGCCCGTGACGGAGGTGGCCCGGCCGGTCGGATGTTCAGCTCCGGCCGCCGAGCCGGAAGTCGCGGCGGGGCTGCCACCGGGTCGCCCCGCTGTGCGAGAACAGCGTGAACGCGTCCACCTGAAACAACGCGGAGAAGTCGGCCAGATCCTCGTACGCCTTGTCGAGCACCTCGGGCGGCACGTCCTGCGCCACTGTGACGTGCGGGTGGTACGGGAAACGCAGCTCGCGGCGCAGCTCGGGAGCGGAGTTGATGGCGGCGGCGAGCAGTTCGCACTCGCTGATCCCGGCCGCCACCGCCACGAAGACCACCTGGGTGACCGGGCGGAACGTGCCGGTGCCGCGCAGGTGCAGCGTGAACGGCAGGTGCGCGGCGGCGACCCGGGCCAAATGGTCCTCGACGGCGGGCAGCGCGCGTACCGGGATCTCGGTGGGCCCGAGGAGGGTGACGTGCGCGGGGACGGCGAGCGGGTCGCCGGCCTCGACCCGGCGGCGGGTGAGCATCCCGCCCCAGGGCTCGGGGACGTCGACAGCGATCCCGATCTGGATCGTGTCCGCGCCGCCCGGCGCCGTGTCACTGCCCGCCACGTCGCGCGCCACCCCTCCGGCCACCGGCTGCGTCACCCGTCTCCGCCCGTCCGGGCCGTTACTCGAACCGCACGGGCGGGAAGAAGCCGACCCGCTCGTACACGTCCCGCAGCGTCCCGGCGGCCACCGCCCGGGCCTTCTCCGCGCCCCGCACCAGCAGCTTGTCGAGCTGGGCCGGGTCGTTGAGGTAGGCGTTCGTGCGTTCCTGGATCGGCGTGACGAACTCCCGCACCACCTCGGCGAGGTCCTTCTTCAGGTCGCCGTAGCCCTTGCCGTCGTACGCGGCGACCAGGTCGTCGATGGACCGGCCGGACAGCGCGGAGTAGATCGTCAGCAGGTTGGTGATGCCCGGCTTGCCCTCGGCGTCGAAGACGATCTCGCGGCCGGTGTCGGTGACCGCCGAGCGGATCTTCTTGGCCGAGCGGGCCGGGTCCTCCAGCAGGTCGATGATGCCGGCCGGGGAGGACGACGACTTGGACATCTTGGCCGTCGGGTCCTGCAGGTCGGTGATCTTCGCGGTGTCCTTCACGATGTGCGGGGAGGGCACGGTGAAGGTGCTGCCGAACAGCGAGTTGAACCGCTGCGCCAGGTCGCGGGAGAGCTCCAGGTGCTGCCGCTGGTCCTCGCCGACCGGCACCGCGTTCGCCTGGTAGAGCAGGATGTCCGCGGCCTGGAGGATCGGGTACGTGAACAGGCCGACGCTGGCCCGCTCGCTGCCCTGCTTCTGCGACTTGTCCTTGAACTGGGTCATCCGGCCGGCCTCGCCGAAGCCGGTGATGCAGCCGAGCACCCAGGCGAGCTGCGAGTGCTCGGGCACCTGCGACTGCACGAACAGCGTGCTGCGCTCCGGGTCCAGGCCGAGCGCGAACAGCTGCGCGGCGGCGACCCGGCTGCGGCGCTTGAGCACCAACGGGTCGTGCCCGGCGGTGATCGCGTGCAGGTCGACCACGCAGTAGTAGGCGTCGTGGCTGTCCTGCAACGCCACCCAGTGCCGCAGCGCGCCCAGGTAGTTGCCGAGGTGGAACGAGTCGGCCGTCGGCTGGATGCCGGAGAAGACGCGCGGGCGGACGGGTACGTCGGACATGGCGGCAATTCTGTCAGCAAGCCCCGGCGTCCGTCATGACGGGCCGGTGGATCGGGCGGGTACGGGCGGAAGCGGACCGTTCATCTCACGCCGGGGCTCGGGCAGCCGCGCGGCGGAGACCGCCAGGCGGGACACGCGGCGGCCGTCGAGCGTGAGCACCCGCAGCAGCCAGCCCGCCGGATCGGCGGGAACCGATCCGGTGTCCGGGTCGACAGCCACCGGCACCTCGTCGCCCGCCACCGGCAGCCGGCCCAGGGCGGCCATCACGTACCCGCCCACCGTCTCGTACGGCCCGGCGGGCAGCGACACCCCGGTGCGCTCGGCGAAGTCGGTCAGGTTGAGCCGGCCGTCGACGACCGCGGGCAGGCCGGCGGGCTCCGGTTCGAGCGGGCCGTGCTCGTCGTCGCGGATCTCGCCGACCAGCTCCTCGACCAGGTCCTCGCAGGTGACGATGCCGGCGGTGCCGCCGTACTCGTCGACGACGACGGCCAGGTGGTGGCCCTCCCGGCGCATCTCGGTGAGCGCCGCCAGCACGCGCTTGCTGTCCGGCAGGCGCTTCACCTCCCGGATCAGGTCGCCGACCAGGAGCAGCCGGTCCGCGTCCGGGCGCAGCAGCACGTCCCGCAGGTGCACCAGGCCGACCACGTCGTCGTGGGTGCCGTCCACCACCGGGTAGCGGGTGTGCGGGTCGGCCCGGACCAGCCGCTGGGCCTGCGTCAGCGGGAGCGCCGCGCTGAGGAAGACCACCTCGGTGCGGGGCACCATCACCTCGCGGACGAGCCGGGCGCCGGCCACCAGCACCTCGTCGATGATCCGCCGCTCGTCCGGGTCGAGCAGCGTGTTCGCGGCGACCAGATCCCGCAGCTCGGCCTCGCTGATCCGTTCGCGCCCGGCGGTGGGGCTGGCCCCGAGCAGGGCGGTGACGAGGCGGGTGGCGCCGTCGGCACCGCGCACCACGAGACGGGCCACGGTGCGGGCCAGCGGGCCGGGTTCGCGTCGGGGCCGCCCCGACGGTCGCCGCCGGGGCCCGGGACCACCACCCTCCCGCATGAGAAGGATGGTAGACAGCGACCACCGTACGCTCGGCCCAATGTTCGGATCTGTTCAATCATGAAGGATTATGATGGAATGGAGGCGGACTCGACTCGACAGCCGCGACACAGCCCTCAGCCGTAGGGTGATCGCGGGACGGCCGCCGCGGGACGCGGCCCAGGCAGGAGGACCGACGTGAAACTGCTCGTCACCGGCGGCGCCGGCTACATCGGCAGCGTGGTGACCCGGATGCTGCTCGACCACGGCCACCAGGTGACCGTGCTGGACGACCTGCGCACCGGTCACCGGGAAGCCCTCGCCCCCGACGCCACCCATGTCGAGCTGCCGGTGCACGAGGCCGCCCAGGTGCTCACCCCCGACGCCGGGTTCGACGGCGTGCTGCACTTCGCCGCCCTCATCGCCGCCGGCGAGTCGATGATCCGTCCCGAGCTGTACTGGCACACCAACACGGTCGGCTCGATCGCGCTCATCGACGCGGTCCGCGCCGCCCGGGTGCCCCGGATGGTCTTCTCCTCCACCGCCGCCGTCTACGGCAACCCCACCGAGCTGCCCATCCCGGAGACCGCCGTCAAGGCGCCCACCAGCACCTACGGCGCCACCAAGCTGGCCGTCGACATGGCGCTCACCTCCGAGGCGATCGCGCACGACCTGGCCGCCGTCTCGCTGCGCTACTTCAACGTCGCCGGGGCGTACCTGCGCGACGGGCTGGCCATCGGCGAACGGCACGACCCGGAGACGCACCTCATCCCGATCGCGCTCGACGTGGCCGCCGGGCGGCGGGAGAAGCTCCAGCTCTTCGGCGACGACTACCCCACAGTCGACGGCACCTGCGTCCGCGACTACATCCACGTCGAGGACCTGGCCCGCGCCCACCTGCTCGCGCTCGACGCGGCCACCCCGGGCCGGCACCGCATCTACAACCTCGGCAACGGCAACGGCTTCACCAACCGCCAGGTGGTCGACGTGGTCCGCGAGGTCACCGGGCACCCGGTGCCGGTCGAGGTGGCCCCCCGCCGCGAGGGCGACCCGGCCGAGCTGGTCGCGTCCTCCGCGCTGGCCCACGACGAGCTGGGCTGGACGCCGGCCAAGCCGACCCTGCACGACATGGTCGGCGACGCCTGGGCGTTCTACCGGGCCCACGTCGCGAGGCAGCCCTCATGACCGTCGCCGACCGCGCCACCGCCGGCTTCCGGCAGCGGTACGGCACCGAGCCGGCGGGCCGCTGGGCGGCTCCCGGCCGGGTCAACCTGATCGGTGAGCACACCGACTACAACGACGGCTTCGTGCTGCCTTTCGCGCTGCCGCTGCGTACCGTGGTCGCCGCCGCGCCCGCCCCCGGCGGACGCTGGACCGTCTGGTCGGAACTCGACGACGAACCGGTCGAGTTCGGCGCGGCGGAGGCCGACGAGCCCGGCCGGGTCGACGGGTGGGCCGCCTACGTGGCCGGGGTGGTGTGGGCGCTGCGCGCCGACGGCCACGACGTGCCGGGCGCGCGGCTCGCCGTCGCCTCCGACGTGCCGGTCGGCTCCGGGCTCTCCTCGTCGGCGGCGATCGAGTCGGCGGTGCTGGCCGCCCTTGTCGACCTCGGCGGGCTCGACCTGCCCGCCGGGCGGTGGCCGCGGCTCGCCCAGCGGGCCGAGAACGACTACGTCGGCGCGCCCACCGGGATCATGGACCAGTCCGCGGTGATCCGCGGCCGGGCCGGGCACGCGCTGTTCCTCGACTGCCGCACCGAGGACGTCGAGCAGATCCCGTTCGACCTGGACGGCGCGGGGCTGGCCGTGCTGGTGATCGACAGCCGGGCCCCGCACCGGCACGCGGACGGCGAGTACGCGGCCCGCCGCAAGAGCTGTGAGCGGGCCGCCGCGACGCTCGGCGTGACCGCGCTGCGCGACGTCGACGTCGCCGATCTCGACGCCGCGCTGGCGCGCCTCGACGACGACGAGACCCGCCGCCGGGTCCGGCACGTGGTGACCGAGAACCAGCGGGTGCTCGACACCGTCGCGCTGCTGCGCGCCGGGCGGGTCCGCGACACCGGTCCGCTGCTGACCGCCTCGCACGCCTCCATGCGCGACGACTTCGAGATCACCGTGCCGGAGATCGACACCGCGGTCGAGGCGGCGCTGGCCGCCGGGGCGTACGGCGCACGGATGACCGGCGGCGGCTTCGGCGGCTGCGTGCTCGCCCTGGTCGACGCCGGCGCCGCCGACGCGGTGGCGGCCGCCGTCACCCAGGCGTACGCGAAGCGCGGCTTCACCGCACCCGGCACGCTCACCGTGCTCCCGGCCGGCGGCGTCACCCGCCTGGACTGAGCGCGAAAGGCCCCCGGCGCAGCGCCGGGGGCCTTCTCGTCACGTGCGTCAGCCGGCCTCGACGATCATGCCGGCGCCGACCGTACGGTTCGTCGACTCGTCGATGATGACGAAGCCACCGGTGGTGCGGTTGCGCCGGTACTCGTCGGCGAGCAGCGGAACCGTGGTGCGCAGCCGGACCCGGCCGATCTCGTTGAGCTTCAGCTCACCGGCCGTCTCGTCGCGGTGCAGCGAGTTGATGTCCAGCCGGTAGTGCAGCCCGCGCACGATCGCCCGCGCCGAGCGGGTCGTGTGCTTGATCGCGTACCTGCCGCCGACCTGCAACGGCCGCGTCTCGTCCATCCAGCAGACCATCGCCTCGATGTCCTGCACGGGCGTCGGGGCGTTGTTCGGCCGGCAGATCATGTCGCCGCGGGAGATGTCCAGCTCGTCGGTCAGCCGGACCGTCACCGACATCGGCGGGAACGCCTCGTCCACCGGGCCGTCGGCGGTCTCCACCGCGGCGATCCGGCTGGTGAAGCCCGACGGCAGCACCATCACCTCGTCGCCCGGCTTGAGCACGCCCGAGGCCACCTGACCGGCGTAACCCCGGTAGTCGGTGACGGTGGTGGACTGCGGCCGGATCACGTACTGCACCGGGAACCGCACGTCGACCAGGTTGCGGTCCGAGGCGATGTGCACCCGCTCCAGGTGGTGCAGCAGCGACGGGCCCTCGTACCAGGGCATGTTCTCCGAGCGGGTGACGATGTTGTCGCCCTGCAGCGCGGAGACCGGCACCACCGTCAGGTCCGGCACGTCGAGCTTCGCGGCGAACGCGGTGAACTCGTCCGCGATCCGCTCGTAGACCTCCTGCGACCAGTCCACCAGGTCCATCTTGTTCACGCACAGGACCAGGTGCGGCACCCGCAGCAGCGAGCAGAGGAACGCGTGCCGACGGGACTGCTCCACCAGGCCCTTACGCGCGTCCACCAGGATCAGCGCCAGGTCGGCGGTGGAGGCGCCGGTGACCATGTTCCGGGTGTACTGGATGTGCCCCGGGGTGTCGGCGATGATGAACTTCCGCCGCGGCGTGGCGAAGTAGCGGTACGCCACGTCGATGGTGATGCCCTGCTCCCGCTCGGCGCGCAGGCCGTCGGTGAGCAGCGCCAGGTTCGTGTACTCGTCGCCACGGGCGGCGCTGACCGCCTCGACGGCGGCGAGCTGGTCGCTGAACAGCGACTTGGTGTCGTAGAGCAGACGGCCGATCAGCGTCGACTTGCCGTCGTCGACGCTGCCCGCGGTGGCGAACCGCAGCAGGTCCATCGGCCGCGCGGTCTCGCTCTCGGCCGGGGCCAGGGTCTCGACGCTCATCAGAAGTAGCCCTCTCGCTTGCGGTCCTCCATGGCGGCCTCGCTGACCCGGTCGTCGCCGCGGGTCGCGCCGCGCTCGGTGATCCGCGTGGCGGCCACCTCCTCGATCACCTTCTCCACCGTGTCGGCGTCCGAGCGGACCGCCGCGGTGCAGGAGGCGTCACCCACGGTCCGGTACCGCACCTGGGCCTTGAACGGCTGCTCGCCGGCGCGTGCCCGGAAGAACTCGTTCACCGCGTAGAGCATGCCGTCGCGCTCGATCACCTCGCGCTCGTGCGCGTAGTAGATCGACGGCAGCGGGATCCGCTCCCGCTCGATGTAGTGCCAGACGTCCAGCTCGGTCCAGTTCGACAGCGGGAACACCCGGATCGACTCGCCCGGGTGGTGCCGGCCGTTGTAGAGCGCCCACAGCTCCGGACGCTGGTTCTTCGGATCCCACTGGCCGAACTCGTCGCGGAAGCTGAACACCCGCTCCTTGGCCCGCGCCTTCTCCTCGTCGCGCCGGGCGCCGCCGAACAGCGCGTCGAAGCGGTGCTTCTCCACCGCCTCCAGCAGCACCGGCGTCTGGATCCGGTTGCGCATGCCGTCGGCCGACTCGCGGACCAGGCCCTTGTTCAGCGCCTCCGGCACGCTCGCCACGATGAGCTGCAGGCCCAGCTCGGCCACCCGCTGATCGCGGTAGTCGAGCACCTCGGGGAAGTTGTGCCCGGTGTCCACGTGCATCACCGGGAAGGGGATGTTGGCCGGCGCGAACGCCTTCTGGGCCAACCGGAGCATCACGATCGAGTCCTTGCCGCCGGAGAACAGCAGCACCGGCCGTTCCATCTCGGCGACGACCTCGCGCATCACGAAGATGCTCTCCGCCTCGAGCGCGTCGAGGTGCGACACCTGGTACGCGGCGGGGGACGTCATGACACGAACTCGATTCGCACGGATCCGTACATCGGATTCCAGACCTTTCAGGTCGGACTCGTGAAGAAGAACGCTCAGGTTACCCGGAATGCCGCTGCAACGCTGCAAGCAACCGACTCGCGAGATCCTTGCGGCAGACCAGCAGATCCGGTAGACGCGGGTCGGCCCCGTTGTATTTCAGCGCAGAACCGTCGATCCGGGAAGCATGCAGACCGGTGGCCGTCGCCACAGCGACCGGAGCGGCCGAATCCCACTCGTACTGACCGCCCGCATGGATGTACGCGTCGACCTCGCCGGTCACCACGGCGGCGATCTTCGCGCCCGCCGAGCCCATCGGAACCAGATGAGCGCCGACGTCCTCTGCCAGGTCGGTCAGGAAAACCGGCGGACGGCTACGACTGGCCGCCAACCGGATGACCCGCGCGCCGCCCCCGGTGGCCGCCTCCACGGTCATCGGCGGGTACGCCGGCGGGTGGTCCGTGCCCAGCACCCGGTGCTGGGCCGGCAGCGCCACCGCGCCCGCCACCAGACCGTGCGGCCTCGACGCGTTACGCGACCAGAGCGCCACGTGCACCGCCCAGTCCGCGCGCCCCTCCTCCGCGTACTCCCGGGTGCCGTCCACCGGGTCGATGATCCAGACCCGGTCCGCGTTCAGGCGCGACAACGCCGCGTCCGTCACCTCCGCCGTCCAGGCCAGCCGCGAGCCCTCGTCCTCCTCCGACAGCACCGCGTCCGCCGGCCGCCACTTCGCCAGCTCGGTGCGGATCAGGTCGTGCGAGACCTTGTCACCGGCCGACCGGAGCGCGCCCGCGTCGGCGAAGCCCATCTCCGCGCGCAGGGCCGTCAGCGCCTGACCGGCCCGGGACGCCAGCCACCGGGCGAACCCGCCGTCGATCATCGGAGGACTGCCCATGATGCTCCCGTCACCCGCTCCCGTCACCAGAGCCGCAGACTACCGATCGCCGCTCAAGCCCCGTGGTAGAGGTTCTGCGTCGGTTCCACGCCCTTGAGAACGACGGACTCCACCACGTCCGCCGCGCGGTCCACCAGGAACTCCAGCTCCTTGCGCTCCGACGGGGAGAAATCCGAAAGTACGTAGTCGGCCGGGTCCTGCCGGCCCGGCGGCCGGCCGATGCCGAACCGCACCCGCACGTAGTCCTTCGTGCCGAGCGACTTCGACATCGAGCGCAGACCGTTGTGCCCGCCCTCGCCGCCGCCGCACTTCACCCGCACCTGCCCGTACGGGATGTCCAGCTCGTCGTGCACCGCGATCACGTGCGCCGGCGGGATCTTGTGGAACTGCGCCAGCCCGGCCACCGGACCGCCGGAGAGGTTCATGTACGTCAACGGCTTCAGCAGCACCAGCTTCGGGCCGCCGAACCCCAGCCGCCCCTCGGCGGCCTCGGCCATCGCGCGCTTGTGCCGCCCGAACTTCGCGCCCACCCGGGCCGCCAGCAGGTCGGCCACCATGAACCCGACGTTGTGCCGGTTGCCCGCGTACTCCCGGCCGGGGTTGCCCAGGCCGACCACCAGCCACGGTCCCGCCTCGTCCGTCACCCGACGCCCCTTCCCGCTCGCTCGCCCGACCAGCCGTCCCGATACGCCGACAGGCGCCCCCGGGAACCGGGGACGCCTGTCGCACAGCCTTGCGGACCGGTCAGGCCTCGGTCTTCGCCTCGGCCGGGGCCTCCTCGCCCTCGGCGGCCGGAGCGCCCTCGGCACCCTCGGCGGTCTCCTCGCCGACCTCGGCCTCGGCCTCCTCGGCGGCCTCCTCGACCTCGGGGAGGGTGGCCTCGAGCTGCTCGGCGGTCGGAGCGGCGGTCACCGAGGCGACAGCGGTCTCCTCGTCGGTGGCCAGCTCGACGCCGGACGGCAGCTCGACGTCGGCAGCGGTGATCGTGGTGCCCGGCTCGGCGCCCTCGATCGACGCCTCCAGGTGGTCCGGCACCTTGGTCGCGTCGGCGGTCACCGACAGCGTGTCGTGGTCGTGCACGATCAGGGTGTCCTTCGCGGCCTCACCGGTCAGCTGGACCGGGACCTCGACGGTGACCTTCTCGCCGCGGCGGACCAGCAGCAGGTCCACGTGCTCGAAGGTGTCCTTGATCGGGTCACGCTGGATCGCCTTCGGCAGCGCCAGCACCTGGGTGCCGTCGCTGACCTCGATCGCGAAGAGCTGGTTCGCGCCGCCCTTGCGGATCGCGGCGGCGAACTCCCGCGCCGGAAGCGCGATGTGCTTGGGCTTCTCGCCGTGGCCGTACAGCACGGCGGGCACCTTGCCGGCCCGGCGGGTACGACGGGCACCACCCTTGCCGAACTCGGTACGGGGCTCGGCGCTGATCTTTACCTCGGACACGGGGAAACTCCTGATGCTTCGCTGCGGCGGCTTGTCGTCTGGCGGTGCTGGGGCGAGGGGCTCGCTGGGGCTAGGGTCATGAACGACCGCCCGGAGCACCGCGTCGATGACGGCGCCTCCGTGCGGTGCTTGTCAGCAGCCCGCCGGGCACCCTCGCCGTGGCAACCGCACCAGTCTACCCGAGGGATTTCCCGGCTCTCCGGCAGTCCCCCATATCACCGCCCCGCCGGTTCCGCAGGGCATCGGCCCGGCCGCCGGGAACTCCCGGCGACCGGACCGCACGCTCAGCTCAGGCCACCGAACAGGGTGGTCACCGAGCCGTCGTCGAAGACCTCCCGGATCGCCCGCGCGAGCAGCGGGGCGATCGACAGTACGGTCAGCTTGTCCAGCTGCTTCTCCGACGGCAGCGGCAGCGTGTTCGTCACCACGACCTCGCTGATCGGGCTGTTCTTCAGCCGCTCCGTCGCCGGGTCGGACAGCAGCGCGTGGGTCGAGGCGACCACGATCTCCGCCGCGCCCTGCTCCTTGAGGATGTCCGCCGCCTTGGTGATCGTGCCACCGGTGTCGATCATGTCGTCCACGATCAGGCACACCCGGCCCTCGACCTCACCGACCACCCGGTTCGCCACCACCTGGTTCGGCTTGAGCGGATCGCGGGTCTTGTGGATGAACGCCAGCGGGCAGCCGCCCAGCCGGTCGGTCCAGCGCTCGGCCACGCGCACCCGGCCCGAGTCCGGCGCCACCACGGTCATCGGCCGGCCCGCGTACTTGTGCTCCACGTACTCGGCCAGCACGTCCATCGCGAACAGGTGGTCCACCGGGCCGTCGAAGAAGCCCTGGATCTGCGCGGTGTGCAGGTCCACCGTCAGGATCCGGTTCGCGCCGGCGGTCTTCAGCAGATCCGCGATCAGCCGCGCCGAGATCGGCTCCCGGCCACGGTGCTTCTTGTCCTGCCGCGAGTACGGGTAGAACGGCAGTACCACGGTGATCCGCTTGGCCGAGCCGCGCTTCAGCGCGTCGACCATGATCAGGGTCTCCATGACCCAGGTGTTGACGCCGTGCGTCACGGACTGCACCACGAAGGCGTCCGAACCACGGACCGAATCCTTGTACCGTACGAAGATCTCGCCGTTGGCGAAGTCGTACGCGTCGGCCGGCGTCGGCGCGACGCCGAGCACCTCACCGATCTCCTTGGCCAGCTCCGGAAAACCCCTCCCGGAGAAGAGCATCAGGCTCTTGCGGTTTTCGGCGACGATGCTGCCCATGGGCCCGTCTGCTCCCGTATGTCGGTGGTGCCCGGCGGCGGTGGGGCCGGGGACTGTTCGGTTGCAGTATGCCCCCGGTTCAGCGATCCACCCACGGCCCGGCGATCGCCGTGGAGTCAGTCACCTTCGCTTGCGGCGCCGCCCGTGTCCGGCGCACCCTCACCGGCCCGCCGCGCCGCCTCCGCGGCTTCCGTGCCGGCCCGCTTGCGCAGCACCCAGCCCTCCACGTTGCGCTGCTGACCACGCGCCACCGCCATCGCACCGGGCGGCACGTCGCCGGTGATCACCGAACCCGCAGCGGTGTACGCGCCGTCGCCCACCCGCACCGGCGCCACGAACATGTTGTCCGCCCCGGTACGGGCGTGACTGCCGATGGTGGTGTGGTGCTTGCGTACTCCGTCGTAGTTGACGAAGACGGTCGCCGCGCCGATGTTGCTGTGGTCGCCGATCGTCGCGTCGCCCACGTACGACAGGTGCGGCACCTTCGACCCGTCACCGATCGACGCCTTCTTGGTCTCCACGAACGTGCCGACCTTCGCCTTGCGGCCCAGCCGCGACTCCGGCCGCAGGTACGCGTACGGGCCGACGCTCGCCTGCGGACCCACCTCGGCGCCGAGCGCCTGGCTGCGCACGATGCTCGCGCCCGCCCCCACCACCGTGTCGACGAGCGTGGTGTCCGGGCCGACGAGCGCGCCCTCGCCGACCGTCGTGGCGCCCTGGAGCTGCGTGTTCTGGTCGATCACCGCGTCCCGCTCGACGGTCACCGTCACGTCGATCCAGGTGGTGTGCGGGTCGAGGATGCTGACGCCGGTACGCATCCAGCCCTCGTTGACCCGGTCGCGCAGCAGCCGGCGCAGCGCGGCCAGCTCGACCCGGTCGTTGCAGCCGAGCGTCTCCACGTGGTCGGCGGCGCAGTGCACCGCCACCGGCTCACCGGCGTCGCGCAGCAGCGCGAAGACGTCGGTCAGGTACTCCTCGCCCTGGTCGTTGTCGGTGGAGAGCTTGCCCAGCGCCTCCCGCAGCCGGGCCGCGTCGAACGCGTAGATGCCCGCGTTGATCTCCCGCAGCGCGCGCTGCTGGGGGGTGGCGTCGCGCTCCTCGACGATCTGCTCCAGGTGCCCCTGCACGTCCCGCACGATCCGGCCCAGGCCGGTCGGGTCCGGCACCTCGGCGGCCAGCACTGTGGCCGCCGCGGCGGCGTCCTCGTGCGCCTCGACGAGCGCCTGGACCGTCTCCGGCCGCAGCAGCGGCACGTCGCCGTTGATCACCACGACGGTGCCTGTCGCGTCCGGCACCGCGTCCAGCGCGATGCGGACCGCGTGGCCGGTGCCGAGCTGGCGCTCCTGAAGCACCGGCGTGGCACCCGGGGCGACCTCGGTCAGGTGCTCCCTGACCTGGTCGGCGCCGTGGCCGACCACGACCACGGTGCGGTCCGCGCCGAGCGGACCGGCCGCGGCGAGGACGTGACCGAGCAGGGTACGACCGAGCAGCGGGTGCAGCACCTTGGGCAGGGACGACTTCATCCGCTTGCCCTCACCGGCGGCGAGCACGACAACGGTGCGGAGGTGGGGCTGGGACACGACGTGGCTCCCGTCGGGACGGCGACAGTCTCGCGGTCATGCTAACCACGCGGCTCGCCACAATTCGCATCCGGCCGCACAAACGCCGTTCGCCCGAGAGCGATCCGACGAATGAGCTGGGGTGCCTGGATTCGAACCAGGAGCTCAAGGCTCCAAAGGCCTGCGGGTTGCCGTTACCCCACACCCCATCGCCATGTCAAGACCTACGGAGCAGCGTCTTCCCTTGCGCTTCGCCCGCGATCCGGAACAGCTCGGCGATCATACCTTCGATCCGCCAGTAGAGCTCACGACTGCGGGGCACGGTGATCACGAGGCAGCCGTGATAGGTGTCGCCAGTGTTCCGCCGTACCGTTGTCGGGTTGTGCCGCTTGAGCACCGTACGGCGAAACCTCTCCGCGGGCAGCCGCAGCCGCGCCACCCACCAGCGCACAGCGGCCTCGGCGTCCGCCGACTCGTGGATGCTCACGCGATAGGTCGGCACCGTCCGGTCCACGCCGCAGACCTCCAGGAATCGGAGGAACAGGGCCAGCAACCCCGGATCGGTGTTGACGAACTGGATTGTCACCGCCCGGCGCCAGGGCTTGGACTTGACTCCCTCGCACCAGTAGATCGCGGCACCGAGCATCAGCAGGTCCCGCTCGCCGAGACCGCCGACCACACCGGCGGCGCGGGCGTGCTCCGCAGCCTGTGCGGCGTCGCGCGACTCCCGGTACGCGCTCCAGCGCGCCTCCGTCATCGCCTTCGAGTGCTCGCGGCGCCGCTGCGCGCTCGCGTCGTCGGGATCCAGCGGCAGGTGCCGCACCCACTGGTAGGCGGTCGACTTCGCCACCCCGAGCCGCACCGCGATCTGATTGACCGACCGGCCCGCCGTGCGCAGCCGCAGGGCTTCGGCACGGGCGTCGTCCCGGGCGCGTGGCCGGCGGGTCCACGCCGGCGGCGGGATGCCGCGCAGCAGCGCGTACACCCGGTCGCGGCCGATGCCCAGGCGAGCCCGGATCTCGGCGACGGAGAGCTGCTCGTCCACGCGTAGGCGCCGCGCCTCGGCGGCGAGGGGGTCGGTCACCGGCGCAGATTAGAACGTGCGTACGACAGCGGCCGGTCTGACCGCGAGCGTCGCGCCTGGCAGGATGGACGGGTGACCGACGTTTCCGGCAACGACCGCACCCGTCGGCGGCCCGTGCCGGCGGCGAAGCCCTCCCGGGTACGGATGTCCGCGACGCAGCGGCGCGAGCAGCTGATCTCGATCGCCCGGCAGATCTTCGCCGAGAAGGGCTTCGACGCGACCTCGATCGAGGAGATCGCGGCGCGCGCCAAGGTCTCCAAGCCGGTGGTCTACGAGCACTTCGGCGGGAAGGAGGGGCTCTACGCGGTGGTGGTGGACCGGGAGGTCCGCTCGCTGCTGGACCGGATCACCACGGCGCTGACCGCAGGTCATCCGAGGGAGTTGCTGGAGCAGGCCGCGTTGACGTTGCTGACCTACATCGAGGAGGAGACCAGCGGCTTCCGGGTGCTGGTCCGGGAGTCCCCGCTGATGTCCGCGACGGGCAACTTCAGCAGCGTGATGAACGACGTGGCGCACCAGGTGGAACACATCCTGGCGGGCGAGTTCTCCATCCGGGGCTACGATCCGAAGCTGGCGGAGCTCTACTCGCAGGCGCTGGTGGGCATGGTGGCGCTGACCGGCCGCTGGTGGCTGGAGGTGCGCAAGCCGCGCAAGGAGACGGTGGCGGCGCACCTGGTGAATCTGGCCTGGAACGGGTTGTCGCACCTGGCCTCGAAGCCGGGGCCGATCGGGACGTGAGCCGGATCCTCGGCCGTGCGGTGCGGTGGTGGCACTACGCCCCTGCGGCGGCTGCGATCGCCGAGTCGAAGTCGGGGCCGGCACCGATCTGGGCGAGCAGCACGTTCGCCGCGTTGTAGCAGTCGAACCTTTCGATCTTTCCGTCCCGCAGATGCCAGAGATCAGCGGTCGGCACGTCGATCCGGTTGCCGGTCGGCGGGATCTCGCCGGCCGGCGTGGGGAAACCGCCGAGGTGGGTGCCCTGAATTCGTAGTTCGACGGCGACGACGTCACCGAGAGCATGCACGTCGAGCAGTTCGCGGTGGACGTCGGGAAAGACGCCGGCGAAGCCGGTGAGCGCCTGCGGAATCTGGTCCCCGCGGAATGTCAGCCCGTTGGGCATGTCGTTGAACGTTCCGTCCTCGGTGAACAGGGCGCGGAAGCCGGGCCCGTCGAGGACATCCCCTTCCGCCAGCCGGTACGCCTCGCGAACGATCTCTCCGTTGCTCTTCATTCTGCCCGTCCTCGATTGTCGCGCCACCGCGGGAACAGTTCTCGCCGATGCGCGCCGCCCACGCTAGCAAGTTTTTGACCGGATGGTCAATAACGTAGGCTTCCCCCGTGGCCCGTCCCCGCAAGTTCGTCGAGAGCGACGTCGTCAGCAGCGCCAGCGAGGTGTTCGCCGTGCACGGCCTCGCCGCCTCGACCCTCGACGACCTGGTGCGGGCGACCGGCCTGGGCAAGCAGAGCCTCTACAACGCCTTCGGCGGGAAGCGGGAACTGTTCCTCCGGGCGCTCTCCGAGGATCGGGAGGAGGCGACGCGCGCCGTCTCGGAAGCACTCGGGCACGACGGCGCTTCGCCGCTGGAACGAATCCGGGGGCACATGCTCCGCATGGCGATCGAGTTCAGCAGCAGCGATCGGCGGGTCTCACTCACCACGCGCGCGCTCGTCGAGTCGACAGGCGAGGAGGACCCGCTCTCGACCGTCACGAAAGCCGGCATCGAGCAGCTCGCCGGGGTCTACGCCGGATGCCTGGAACACGCCCGGGAGAACGGGGATCTCCCGGAGGACGCGAACGTGCAGTCACTGGCGGTCTACTTCGTCGCGGTCACCCGGGGGATGGAGTTGCTCGGCCGCGCCGGTGTCGGCCGTGGCGTTCTCACCGCTGTCGCACTCGACGCGCTTCGCGCGCTCCACGACCCGCGGACGGACCAGGCCGACGGCGGTCGCCCGACGCTCCAATGAGCCGCAGCGCCCGTCGTGGCGACGAGGGCGCCGGTCACCGAGAGCGTTCCCCGATGGGGTGGTAGCGGCGCTGCCGTTCCTCCTCGGCGTGCTCGGGTGTGCCGACCTTGTCGTACAGGCCGGTGGCGAGCAGGACCAGCCCGAACAGCAGCGACACGATGACCGTCGACATGGAGAAGTTCAGGAAGTTCGCCGGGGTCTGGAGCACCGACATCATCAGGATGCCGGTGACCAGGAAGACCACCCCGGCGGTGAGGTTCATGTAGTGGCCGAGGTTGTCGCGGCGGGACGCCCCGACCAGCAGGACCGCGCCGAACACCACCGAGACCAGCGAGAAGGCCAGGTTGGTGCGCAGGCCGAGCGCCCAGTCGCTGTCCCGGCCGAACAGCCCTTCGCCCCAGGTCTGGAAGACGCCGAAGACGCCGAAGACCAGGATGTAGAGGCCGATGAGCCCGGACAGCACCCGGTAGAGCGGCCGCGCGGGGTGGTTCACCGGGAAGTGCGCCATGATGCCCTCCAGCCATGTGACTGATTCGGGGCAATTGTCGCTTGGGATGTCCGTCGGCGTCCGGAAAACACCGAAGGCCCGGCGCGCTGCGCCGGGCCTTCGGGTACGAGACGGGATCAGAGCACCAGGCGGGCCTTCTGCCAGGCCTCGTGCTCGTCGTCGGAGCCGACCTTGCCGTACATGCCGACCATCAGGAGCACCAGCGACAGGGTCAGGACCACGACGTCGGTCATGATCGAGAAGTTGAAGATGTTGGCGTCGGTCTGCAGGAACGCCAGGGCGGCCAGGCCGATCACCATCAGCGTGTAGGCCAGCCACTGGTTGATCGCCACGTCGAGGTTGCGACCGATCGCGGTGCCGACCAGGATCACGACGCCGACCAGCACCGACAGCAGCGAGAACGCCATGTTGGTGCCCTGGCCGAGGACCTTGGTGTCGTCCTGGGCGAGGAAGTCGTTGCCGGCGCTGGCGATGATGCCGAGGCCGCCGAAGACGACGAAGTACAGACCAACGAGCCCGCCGATCGCCCGGTAGATCGGCCGCGCGGGGTGGTTGACGGGGGTGTGGGCCATCTCTGCGTCTCCAAAAGACCGTTCGGACGAGGGTTCCACCGGTGATTCTCCCGTACGCCGGTCAGTGACGCCGCACACCCCCCACCCCGGCGGCAGGTCAGCCGCCCGGGAGCTCCTCGGCGAGGGCCAGCCAGGTCTCCTCGGTGCGGTCCCGCTCGGCTCGTACCTCCTTGAGCTGGGCGTCCAGCTCGGCGACCCGGGCGTAGTCGGTGGCGTTCGCGGCGAGCTGCTCGTGCAGGCCCGCCTCCTTCTGTTCGAGCTTGGCGATCTGCCGTTCCAGCCGGTTCAGTTCCTTCTTCGCGACGCGTACCTCGGCCGCTGACATGCCCTCGCGCGCCGGCGCCGCCGTGGCCGGGGTGAGATCGGCGGGCGCCGGGCCACCGGCCGCGGCGGCGCGCGCGAGGTATTCGTCGACGCCGCCGGGCAGGTGCACCAGCCGGCCGTCACCGAACATGCCGTACGCGACGTCGGTGACCCGCTCGATCAGGTAGCGGTCGTGGCTGGCCACGACGATCGTGCCGGGCCACGAGTCGAGCAGGTCCTCCAGCGCGGCGAGCGTGTCGGTGTCCAGGTCGTTCGTGGGCTCGTCGAGCAGCAGCACGTTGGGTTCCCCGGCGAGCAGCCGCAGCATCTGCAGGCGGCGGCGCTCGCCGCCGGACAGGTCGCTCACCGGGGTCCAGAGCCGCTTGTCGTCGAAGCCGAAGATCTCGGCGAGTTGGGCGGCGCTGATCTCCCGGTCGCCGAACTGCACGCGCCGGGCCACCTCCTCGACGGCTTCCAGCACGCGCAGGTGGCCGGGGAGTTCGGCGAGTTCCTGGGACAGGAACGCGGGCCGGACTGTCTGCCCGGCGGCGAAGCGCCCGCCGTCGGGGCCGGTCACCCCGGCGAGCATCCGCAGCAGGGTGGTCTTGCCGGCGCCGTTGCGGCCGAGGATCGCGACCCGGTCGCCGGGACCGACCTGCCAGGTCGTGTCGTGCAGGATCTCCTTCGGGCCGGCGTGCAGCCGGACGTGTTCGAGGTCGTACACCTGCTTGCCGAGCCGGGCGGTGGCGAGCCGTTGCAGCGACATGGTGTCGCGGGGTTCCGGCACGTCGGCGATGAGCGCGTTCGCGGCGTCGATGCGGAACTTGGGCTTCGAGGTGCGGGCCGGGGCACCCCGGCGCAGCCAGGCGATCTCCTTGCGGAGCAGGTTCTGGCGGCGGGCCTCGGTGGCGGCGGCGACGCGTTGCCGTTCGACGCGGGCGAGCGTCCACGCGGCGAAGCCGCCCTCGTACGCCCGGACGGTCTGGTCGGCGACCTCCCAGGTGGTGGTGCAGACGGCGTCGAGGAACCAGCGGTCGTGGGTGACCACGACGAGCGCGCCCTTGCGGGTGACGAGGTGCCGGGCCAGCCAGTCGACGCCGCCGACGTCGAGATGGTTGGTGGGCTCGTCGAGGACGAGCAGGTCGGCGTCGCGGACCAGCAGCGCGGCGAGCGCGACGCGGCGGCGTTCCCCGCCGGACATCGGGCCGACCGGCGTGTCCAGGCCGAGGTGGGGCATGCCGAGGCCGTCGAGGATGGCGCGCACGCCCGCGTCGCCGGCCCACTCGTGCTCGGCGCCCATGCTCTCGCCGAGCCAGGCGGTGCCGAGCACGACGTCCCGCACGGTCAGCTCGGGGGCCAGGTCCAGGCGCTGCGGCAGCCAGGCCACCCGCAGGTCGCGGCGGTGCGTGACGCGGCCGTCGTCGGGTTCCTCGGTGCGGGTCAGCAGCCGCAGCAGCGTCGACTTGCCGGCGCCGTTGAGACCGACCACACCGACCCGGTCGGCGTCGTCGAGGCCGAGCGAGACGTCGGTGAGCAGCGGCCCCGCGGCGCCGTACCCCTTGGACACCCGGTCCAGGTTGACGATGTTGGCCACTGACCCACCCTTCATGACTCAGGCGTCCCGGGGGCCCGGGACGCCTGAGTCAAGGGTACGGGGCGTCAGACCACGCGGGCGCCGGCGACCGGGCCGTGCGCGACGCGGGCCTCCCGGCACACCCCGGCGGCGGTCAGCTCGGCGGCGATCCGCCCCGCGTCGGACTCGCCGGCGGCGAGGAAGACGCAGGTGGGTCCGGAGCCGGAGACGATGCCGGCGAGCGCGCCCGCGGCCTCGCCCGCCTTGAGCGTCTCGGCCAGCGACGGGCGCATGGTCAGCGCGGCGTCCTGGAGGTCGTTGCCGAGCGTGGCGGCGAGCACCCGCGGGTCGCGCTGACGCAGCGCGGCGAGCAGCGCGTCGGTGCTGCCCAGCGGCGTGCCGGCGGCTCCGGCGTCGCGCAGCCGGTCCAGTTCCCGGTACGCGGCCGGGGTGGACAGGCCGCCGTCGGCGATCGCCACCACCCAGTGCCAGGACGTGGGGCGGGCCAGCACCGGGCTGACCGCCTCGCCCCGGCCGGTGCCGAGCGCGGTGCCGCCGTGGATCAGGAACGGCACGTCGGAGCCGAGGTCGGCGGCGATGCCGGCCAGCTCGTCGCGGGACAGCCCGGTGCCCCAGAGCGTGTCGCAGGCGACCAGCGCGGCGGCGGCGTCGGCGCTGCCACCGGCCAGCCCGCCGGCGAGCGGGATCTGCTTGCGCAGGTGCAGCCGGGCGTGCGGGGCGACGCCCGCGTAACCGGCGAGCGCGTGCGCGGCGCGCAGCGCCAGGTTGGTGTCGTCCAGCGCCAGCTCGCCGGCGCCCTCGCCCTCCATCGTGAGGGTGAGCGTGTCGCCGCGACGGGCGGTCAGCTCGTCGTAGATGGAGATCGCGTGGTAGACGGTGTTCAGCTCGTGGTAGCCGTCACGCCGCAGCGGTCCGACCCCGAGATGCAGGTTGACCTTGGCGGGCACCCGCACCTTGACCGGGCCGCCGGCCCCGCGCCGCTGCCCGTCCTCGTCCCCCGGTCGCCATGCCTCGGTCACCGGCTGGACTCCACCGGACGTGGGCGGATGTCGAACGGCTTCGGCACGGTCAGCTCCTCGGCGAGGGGTCGGGCAACGGCGCCAGCCTACTGCTCGCCGCCGGGGGCGTCCGGGGCCGACGCGGCGATGGCGGCGAACTGCTCGACGGTGAGCGATTCGCCCCGGGCGCCCGGATCCACGCCGGCGGCGGTGAGCGCTGCGGCGGCCCGGTCCGCGCCGCCGGCCCAGCCGGCGAGGGCGGCGCGCAGCGTCTTGCGGCGCTGCGCGAACGCGGCGTCGACGACGGCGAAGACGGCCTTCCGGGGTACGTCGGGCCGGGGCGGCTCGCGCCGGGTGAACGCGACCAGGCCGGAGTCGACGTTCGGCACCGGCCAGAACACGTTCGGCGGGACCTTGCCGGCGGCGCGGGAGCGGGCGTACCAGGCGAGTTTGACCGACGGGATGCCGTACACCTTGGAGCCGGGACCGGCGACGAGCCGGTCGGCGACCTCCTTCTGCACCATCACCAGGCCGTGCCGCAGCGTGGGCAGCTCGGCGAGCAGGTGCAGCACGACCGGCACGGCGACGTTGTAGGGCAGGTTCGCCACCAGCGCGGTGGGCGCCGGGCCGGCCAGGTCGGCGGCGGTGACCCGCAGCGCGTCGGCCGGGTGGACGGTGAGCCGCTCGGCGGCCGGCCCGGCGAAGCGGGCGGCGGTCTCCGGCAGCGCGGCGGCGAGCGCCGGGTCGAGTTCCACAGCGTGCACGTGTGCGGCGACCGGAAGCAGGGCGAGCGTGAGCGAGCCGAGGCCGGGGCCGACCTCCAGTGCCACGTCGTCGGGAGTGAGCCCGGCGGTGGTGACGATCCGGCGCACGGTGTTGGGGTCGTGCACGAAGTTCTGGCCGAGCTTCTTGGTCGGCGTGACGCCGAGGCGCGCGGCGAGTTCCCGGATCTCCGCCGGGCCGAGGAGTCCGGTCACGCCGGGCATCCTCTCACCACGGCCCGAACGCGCGGTCGCCGGTCGCGGAGATGGTGGCGCAGAGTTCGTCCAGGTCGGTGCCGGTGGTCTCGGCGAGGAAGCGGACCGTCAGCGGGATCAGGTACGACGCGTTGGGCCGTCCCCGGTACGGCATCGGGGTGAGGTAGGGCGCGTCGGTCTCCACGAGCATCTGCTCCGGTGGGGTGACGGCGGCGGCCTCGCGCAGCGCGGCGGCGCTGCCGAACGTGACGGTGCCGGCGAAGCTGAGCAGGAAGCCGCGCCGGACGCACTCACGGGCGAAGTCGGCGTCCCCGGAGAAGCAGTGCATGATCACGGTGTCCGGGGCGCCCTCGTCGTCGACGATGCGCAGTACGTCGGCGTGCGCGTCCCGGTCGTGGATGACCAGCGCCTTGCCGTGCCGCTTGGCGATGGCGATGTGCGCCCGGAAGCTCTCCTCCTGCGCGGCCCGCCCGTCGTCGCCGGTACGGAAGAAGTCCATGCCGGTCTCGCCGACGCCCCGGACCCGGTCCCGGCCGGCGAGCGTCTCGATCTCGCGCAGCGCCTCGTCCAGGTCGGCCAGCCGGGGCGCCTCGTTCGGGTGCAGCGCGACTGTGGCGAGCACCGGGGCGTACCGGTCGGCGACGTCGGCGCCCCACCGGGACGAGTCGACGTCCACCCCTACCTGGACGAGCCGGTCCACGCCGGCCCGGGCGGCGACGTCGATCGCGGCGGCCACCGGGTCGTCGCCGGGGGCGCCGGGAGGCGTGCCGAACTCGCCGACGGTGATGTCGAGGTGGGTGTGGCTGTCCGGCACGGGTACGGGCAGCGGCTCGGGGGCGGGCGGGAACTCCCCGGCCCGGCGGGCGGCGCGCTGCTTGCGGGTCTCGGTCTGCTCGGTCATCGCGGCCAGCATCACACACCGGCCCGGTGCGGCGTTCCCGGACCGCCACCGGCTGTTCACGTGCCCCACATCTGGCGGGCTTAGCGTCTCGGAGTGACAGTCACCGACCAGGCCGGCGGGCCCGCCTCCGACCGGGCCGGGTTGCGCGTGACGTACGGCGGCCGGGTGCATCCGGCGGAGGAGATCGCCCGGGGCGCGGCGTACGAGTTGTTCAGCGCCGACGAGGCGCCCGGGTTCGAGTGGTGTCCCCGGCCCGGCACCGGCTATCCGTGGCGGCGGTTCGTGCACGCGACCGAGGTGGACGCGGTGCACGGCGGCGCGGGGTCGGCGGACGACACGGACGCGCCGCTGCTGATGCCGGTGCACCGGGACCGGGGCTGGGAGTACGTACACCGGCTCAGCCAGCAGCCGGGGGCGGCGGGTGACCCGACGCTGGCCGCGGTGCGGGCGTCGGCGGTGATCCGGCCCGGCAGCCGGATGGTGAAGGTGCTCTCCGCGCGGCAGCTCGCCGGCTACGTGCGGGGCGTGCTGCCGCACGGCTTCTGCTACCGGGAGCACGACGTGGCGCACCTGCGGACACCGGCCGGGATGGCGGTGCTGCGGGGCGACTCCGAGGGCGGCGACGTGGCGTACGCGCTGCGCTGGCGGGCCGCCGACCCGGCCGACTACGACGTGCCGGTGGGCGCGGCGCACCGAGGGCTCATGGCCTTGCCGCCCCGGGACCGGCTGGGGCCGCCGGTGCTGGGTACCGGGTTCGTGCCGAGCAGCGCGCAGCTCGTACCGGAGTTCGTCACCCGGGACTTCGCCGACCTGCCGATGCCGGCGAACGCCACGCTGCTCGCCTACCCCGTCGAGGGGGTGGAGGTGGTGCTCTACACCTACCAGGCGGAGCAGCGGGGCTGGCTGCGCCTGGCCGGGCCGCAGTGGCGGCACCTGCTCGCCGCGGTGCCCGGCCTGGCCGCCGACCAGGAGTACGTGCCGACCGGCGACGCGCCGCGCTCCACCCGGCTCGTCGGCACGTACGCGGGTTCGGAGTACGAGGCGGTGGCCGACCAGCCGGGCGGGTTCCGGGTGCTGGCGATGACCCGGGCGGCCCGGTACCCGGTGGACGCGCCGGCCCGCCGGGTACGCACGGCGGCCTGGCGCGGGGTGCCGTGCCTGGTGCTGCGGGAGGAGGGCGGCTGGCTGCGGTTGCGGCTACGCCGCCCGGATCCGGACGCGGTGGCCGCGACCGGCGCGCAGTGTCTGGAACGCGGCGTGTACGAGGTCTGGGCACCGGGTGCCGAGCTGGCCGACGACCGGGTGGTGGACCTGCCCTATCCGGCCGGCCACGAATAGACGAGGGCAGGTCGGGAAGGCGTGGTGGGTCCGAGAACCCGCGCGAGGGGGAATCCCGACATGCCTTTCGTCACCGTCGGTACGGAGAACTCCGCACCCATCGACCTGTACTACGAGGATCACGGTTCCGGTCAGCCGATCGTGCTGATCCACGGTTTCCCGTTCAACGGGGCGACCTGGGAGAAGATGAGCGGTCCGCTGCTGAACGCCGGATACCGGGTGATCACGTACGACCGGCGAGGGTTCGGCAACTCCGCGCAGCCGGCCAGCGGCTACGACTACGACACGTTCGCCGCCGACCTGGACGTGCTGATGACCGAGCTGGACCTGCGCAACGCGATCCTGGTCGGACACTCGATGGGCACCGGTGAGGTGACCCGCTACCTGGGCGCGTACGGGTCGGACCGGGTGGACCGGGCGGTCCTGATGGCCCCGTTGGCGCCGTACCTGCTGAAGGCGCCCGACGACCCGGAGGGCGTCGACAAGAGCATGTTCGAGGGGTTCCAGAAGGCGATCATCCAGGACCGGTTCGCCTACCTGACCCAGTTCTGCGACGCGTTCTTCAACGCCAGCGAGAACCGGGGGAAGCTGGTCAGCGACGAGGCGTACCACGCGCACTGGCAGATCGGCGCGCAGGCGTCGGCCAAGGGCACCCACGACTCGGTGGACGCCTGGCAGACCGACTTCCGCGCCGACCTGCCGAACATCGACGTGCCGGTGCTGATCATCCAGGGCGACAAGGACAACGTGCTGCCGTTCCCGGTGACGGGCCAGCGGCTGGTGAACATGCTGTCCGACGCCAAGCTGGTCACGCTGAAGGGTGCTCCGCACGGCACGCCGTGGACCCATCCCACCGAGGTCAACAAGGCCATCATGGAGTTCATCGGCAAGCCGAGCATGGCGACCGCCTGACCCGGCGGACGACCGCGGCCCCGGGGATCTCCCCGGGGCCGCGGTTCGCGCGTGTGTTCAGCCGGCCAGGCGGGCCAGTTCCTCGTCGACGATGGACGGGTCGAGCTTGCGGAACACCGGCTTCGGCGCCGCGAGCGGCCGGCCCACTTCCAGGGGTACGGACTCCCAGCGCGCCCCGACCGTGTAGTCACCGGTCAGCACCGGGTACGACGGCCCACCGTCGAGGTCGTCGACCTCCTCGATCACCGGCATCGGCGCGTGCACGCCGGTGCCGCCGAGCAGCTCGTGGATCTTCTGGGCGGAGTGCGGCAGGAACGGGGTGAGCAGGGTGTTCGCGTCGCTGACCACCTGGAGCGCGACGTGCAGGATGGTGCCCATGCGGGGCTTGTCGTCCTCGCCCTTGAGCTTCCACGGCGCCTGCTCGGAGAGGTACTTGTTGGCCTCGGCGACGACCTTCATGGCCTCGCCGATGGCCTGCTTCTGCCGGTGCCGGGCGATCAGGTCGCCGACCACGCCGAAGCCGGCCTTCGCGGTGTCCAGCAGCGCCCGGTCGGCCTCGGTGAGCCCCGCCGGGTCGACCGGCGGGACGGCACCGAAGTTCTTCGCCGCCATCGACACCGACCGGTTGACCAGGTTGCCCCAGCCGGCGACCAGTTCGTCGTTGTTGCGGCGCAGGAACTCGGCCCAGGTGAAGTCGGTGTCGTTGCTCTCCGGGCCGGCCACCGCGATGAAGTAGCGCAGTGCGTCGGCGTCGTAGCGCTCCAGGAAGTCCCGGACGTAGATGACCACCTTGCGGGAGGAGGAGAACTTCCGCCCCTCCATGGTCAGGTACTCGCTCGACACGACCTCGGTGGGCAGGTTGAGCCGGCCCAGTTCGCCCGGCTCGCCGTCGCGGGCGCCCTCACCGGAGTAGCCGCCGAGCAGCGCCGGCCAGATCACCGAGTGGAAGACGATGTTGTCCTTGCCCATGAAGTAGTAGGAGCGGGCGTCCTTCCCCTCCCCGTCCGCCGACCACCACTTGCGCCAGGCCTCCGGGTCGCCGGTGCGCCGGGCCCACTCGATGGACGCGGACAGGTAGCCGATGACCGCGTCGAACCAGACGTAGATCCGCTTGTCCGGGCGGTCGCGCCAGTCGTCGAGCGGGATCGGCACGCCCCACTCCAGGTCGCGGGTGATGGCCCGGGGCTGGAGGTCGTCGAGCAGGTTGCGGGAGAACCGCAGCACGTTCGGGCGCCAGCCGTCGCGGGTGTCCAGCCACTGCCGCAGCGCGTCGGCCAGGGCGGGCAGGTCGAGGAAGAAGTGCTCGGTCTCGACGAACTCCGGCGTCTCCCCGTTGATCTTCGACTTGGGGTCGATCAGGTCGATCGGGTCGAGCTGGTTGCCGCAGTTGTCGCACTGGTCGCCGCGCGCGCTGTCGTAGCCGCAGATCGGGCAGGTGCCCTCGATGTAGCGGTCGGGCAGCGTCCGGCCGGTGGACGGGGAGATCGCGCCGGTGGTGACCTTCGGGACGATGTAGCCGTTGCGGTACAGCCCGGTGAACAGCTCCTGCACCACCGCGTAGTGGTTGCGCGTGGTGGTGCGGGTGAACAGGTCGTACGACAGGCCCAGCGCCCGCAGGTCCTCGGCGATCACCCGGTTGTAGCGGTCGGCCAGCTCGCGCGGGATGACCCCCTCGGCGTCGGCCTGCACCTGGATCGGGGTCCCGTGTTCGTCGGTGCCGGAGACCATGAGCACGTCGTGACCGGCCATCCGCATGTACCGGGCGAAGACGTCGGAGGGAACGCCGAATCCGGATACGTGGCCGATGTGGCGCGGGCCGTTGGCGTAGGGCCAGGCGACCGCGGCGAGAACGTGACTCATGAGCAGCAAGCCTAGTGATTGACGTGGGTGCGCCGCGAACCAATGGGGTGCGCGCTCCGACCGTACGTCCGATTTGTCGCCGACACGCGGCGTGAGCTGCCCGACAAGCCCGACGTACCGGTGTGAAATGAACATCGTGACCAGTAGACCAGCGGCGCCCGAGCCGTCGGCCGCCGCCACCCGGCGTGCGGCGCGGCCCGCGCCGCCCGGCGGGCCCGTCGCCCCGCAGCCGCGGCTCGACCCGGCGGACCCGCCGGTGGAGGTGGAGCCGACCACCGGAGCGCCGGTGGACGCGGTGCCGAACCGCGTGCCGGTACGCCAGCCGCGCTGGCAGCGCGAGGCCGCCTCGTCCGGCGGGTGGGCGCCGATCGAGGAGGTGCACTGGGACGGCACGCCGCTGCGCGACGAGCCGCGCCCGCGTCCCGCCCCGCACCCGGCGCGGCGGGAACGCGCCCGCCCGGTCGCGCCGCCGAGCCCGCCCGCCGGGCTGGCCGTACTGCTGACGCTGAGCCTGCTCGCCGCGTTCTTCGCCTGGGTGAGCGCCGGGCCGTTCTGGCTGGCGGTGGGGCACTCGACCGGCGGCACCGTGATGATCACGCAGTGCGCGGGCGGCGGGCTCACCCAGCGCTGCCGGGGCATCTTCTCCGCCGACGGCGACCGGTTCCAGGCCCACGGGGTACGGGTCAGCGGCGTACCGGCCGGACGCACCGACACCGGCAGTTCGCTGCGGGCGCGGATGACCGGGCCGGACGGGTCCACCGCCTACGCGGACACCGGGGTCGGACGGCACCTGCGCTGGCTGCTGGGGCTGGCCCTGGTCGCCGGCTGCGCCGCCGGGATCGCCAGGTGGACCGGGGCGACCCGGCTCGCCGACGAACGGCAGCGGCGCTGGGCGGTCGGCCTCGCGCTGGCCGGGCCCGCGTTGATCACCGTCGGCTTCCTGGCCGCCGCCTGGTGAGGCGCCCGCCGCCTCAGCTGTGCACCACCGCGTACACCTCCCGCCGCCGCAGCCCGTACGCGGTGGCGACCTCGGTGATCGCGTCCCGCCGGGACAGCCCGGCCGCCTCGCGTTCGGCCACCGCCGCGCGCAGCGTCTCGTCGTCCGGCCGGACCGCGGGCGTGGCCGGTGCACCGGCCACGACGAGGGTGATCTCGCCCCGGGGGTCGCCCTCGGCGGCCCACTCGGCCAGCTCGCCGAGCGGCCGGCGGACCACTTCCTCGTACGTCTTGGTCAGCTCGCGGCACAGCGCGGCGGGCCGGTCGGCGCCGAACGCCTCGGCCAGGTCGGCGAGCGCGCCGGCGATGCGGTGCGGCGCCTCGAAGAACACCAGCGTGCGGTCCTCGGCGGCGAGCGCACGCAGCCGGGAACGGCGGGCCCCGGGGGTACGCGGCAGGAAGCCCTCGAAGCAGAACCTGTCGCAGGGCAGCCCGGACAGCGCCAGGGCGGTGGTCACGGCGCTGGGCCCGGGCGCGGCGGTGACCGGCACTCCGGCGTCCAGCGCGGCCCGGACCAGCCGGTAGCCGGGGTCGGAGACGCTCGGCATGCCGCCGTCGGTGACCAGCGCGACCGTGTAGCCGGCGGCGAGCACCTCGGCCAGTTCGGGCGTGCGCCGCTCCTCGTTGCCCTCGAAGTACGAGACGATCCGGCCGGGCACCGTCACGTCCAGGTCGCGGGCCAGCCGGGTCAGCCGCCGGGTGTCCTCGGCGGCGACCACGTCGGCGGCGGCCAGCACCTCGCGGAACCGGGCGGACGCGTCGGCCGGGTTGCCGAGCGGCGCGCCGAGCAACACGAGCCGGCCTACCTCGGACATTTCCCCCACGGCGTGCGCTCCTTCATCGACGGTCGTACCAATTTCGGAGACGACAGACGCCACCGGGCACCTTCGCAGCCTACGATCGCCGGGTGACGAGTGCGTCGACAGCACAGAGCGCGAACCCGGACCCTTCCACCACCGACCGGGGCGACGGCGCCGGGCGCGGGCTTCCCGCCGCCGTGCGGCGCCGGCTCGCCACCGTCGATGATCGCATCGGCCGAGGTCAGGCGTGGCTGGCGACAGCGGTAGTGGTGGGCGTCGCGGCGATCCTGCGCTTCGTGGGGCTCAGTTTCCCGCCCGGGAAGATCTTCGACGAGACCTACTACGCCAAGGACGCGTACGGGCTGATCGACCGCGGCTTCGAGTGGAACTACAAGGACAACGGCCCCTCGTACGTGGTGCATCCACCACTGGGCAAGTGGATGATCGGCATCGGCGAGTGGGCCTTCGGCTACCAGGACGCGGACAGCGGCGTCTCGGTGCCGGGCCACCTGATCACCACCTCGCCGGAGTTCGGCTGGCGCTTCGGCGCGGCCGTGGCGGGCACCCTGTCGGTGCTGCTGCTGGTCCGCATCGGGCGGCGGATGTTCCGCTCCACGGTGCTCGGCTGCGCGGCCGGTCTGCTGCTCGCGCTCGACGGCTATCACCTGGTGCTGTCCCGCACGGCCATCCTCGACATCTTCCTGCTGCTGTTCGTGCTCGCCGCGTTCGGCGCGCTGGTGCTCGACCGGGACGCCCGGCGGCGGCGCTGGGCGCGGGCGCTGGAGGGCGGGCTCGACCCGACGCAGCCGGGCCGGGCCGGCCGGCCGTCGTCGGGCTGGCGGGACTGGCCGTGGTGGCGGCTGGCCGCAGGTGTGCTGCTCGGCTGCGCCTGCTCGGTGAAGTGGAGCGCGCTCTACTTCGTACCGGCGTTCGCGTTGCTGGTGCTGCTCTGGGAGGTGGGCGTCCGCCGCTCGTCCGGGGTACGCCGGCCGTGGCGCGACGCCGTGCTCGACGAGCTGCCCTGGCTGCTCGCCGCCGGTGTGCTGATGGTCGTGACCTACGTGGCGACCTGGTCGGGCTGGCTGCTCGGGCAGGAAGGCTACTACCGCCTGGCGGAGCGCTACCCGAACAACCCGGAGCTGAGCGACACCCCGTTCATCGGGGCGCTGATCAACCTGTGGGAGTACCACAAGGCCGCGTACGGCTTCCACACCCAGCTCGACGATCCGCACAAGTACCAGTCCTGGCCCTGGCAGTGGCTGCTGCTCGGCCGCCCGGTGGCGTTCCACTGGTCCGGGGACGGCAGTTGCGGCGCGCCGAGCTGCGCCTCGGAGGTGCTGCTGCTGGGCACGCCGCTGCTGTGGTGGTCGTTCCTGCCGGCGATCGCCGCGACCGCCTGGCTCGGCCTGGCCCGGCGCGACTGGCGGGCGGGCGCGATCCTGCTCAGCGCCGCCGCCGGCCTGCTGCCGTGGTTCTGGTTCGCCCTCGACGGCCGGACGATGTTCTCCTTCTACGCCGCCCCGGCGGTGCCGTTCCTGGTGCTCGCGGTGGTCTACGTGCTCGGCGCGATCGCCACTCCCGCGCCGGTGTCGAACACAGCCGCGCCACCGGACCCGCAACAGGTCCACGACAGGCGGCTGGTGGGCGGGATCATCGCGGGTGCGTACGTGTTGCTCGTGGCGCTCTGTTTCGCCTACTTCTACCCGATCTTCGTGGGCCGGGTGCTGCCGTACGCGGACTGGTCGGCCCGGATGTGGCTGGACGGCCGCTGGATCTGAGGCGGGGTGCCGGGTGCCTGCGCGGCGCCCGGCACGGCGCGTAACACTGCGCGGCGCCTGACGCAAAGAAAGCGCGCCCCGATCGCCTGCCACGGGGGAAGCGGGCGATTGGGGCGCGCAAGACAGAGCTTAACCACACTCCGGCAACGGCACAACGGGTGCGGGCCGGTCAGATTTCCGACGAGTGCACCACCGGCCGAAAGGTTTACATGGTGCAGCTAACGGTGGGTGGCCGAGCGCGACGGTGACGGCCCCGGCGGACGCCGGAAACGGGCCTCCGGCGGGCACCCGCGACCCGGGTGATCTTCCAAAGTGGATCTCACTACACTTCGGCCGGTGATCAACAAGAGACGATCGACGGCCGTCCTCATCGGACTGCTGGCGGCGGCCGCGATGATCGGGCCGAGCCCCGCCGGGGCCGACGACGAGACCACCGAACCCGTCGCCGAACCACCCAAGGTCGAGCTGGTCCTCGACGTCAGCGGATCGATGCGGGCCCGCGACATCGACGGGCGCAGCCGGATCTCCGTCGCGCAGCAGGCGTTCAACGAGGTCGTCGATGCCCTGCCGGACGAGACACAGCTCGGCATCCGGGTGCTCGGCGCCACCTACCGGGGCAAGGACAAGAAGCAGGGCTGCCTGGACACCCAGCAGATCGTGCCGGTCGGCCCGGTGGACCGTACCCAGGCCAAGGCCGCCGTCGCCGGGCTGCGCCCGACCGGTTTCACCCCGGTCGGGCTGGCGCTGCGCTCCGCCGCGCAGGACCTGGGCACCGGCAGCACCGCCCGCCGGATCGTGCTGATCACCGACGGTGAGGACACCTGCGCCCCACCCGACCCGTGCGAGGTGGCGCGCGAGCTGGCCGCCCAGGGCACCCGCCTGGTCGTCGACACGCTCGGCCTGGCGCCGGACGAGAAGGTCCGCAAGCAGCTGCTCTGCATCGCCGGCGCGACAGGGGGCACCTACACCGCCGCGCAGAGCGCCGACGAGCTGACCGGCCGGATCAAGCAGCTCGTCGACCGCGCCCGGGACACGTACACCGCCGCCCCGGCGGTCGTCGGCGGCGGCTCGGCCTGCGAGGGCGCGCCGCTGCTCGCCCCCGGCGTCTACAGCGACCGGGAGGCGTTCTCCGAGCACCGCTGGTACCGGGTGCCGGTGCGCCCCGGGCAGGAACTGCGCGCCTCGGTCAGCGTGGCGCTGGACCGCCCGGTCAACCCGGACTACGGCGTGCTGCTGCGTGCCACCGCGCCGGACGGGCGGGAACTGGTCCGGGGCGTCGACGCGGGCAGCGGGCGTACCGACGTGGTCTCCGCCGGACTGCGCTGGTCGGCCGCTGAAGAGGAGGAGGACGGGCCGAGCCCGGAGCCGAGCGCCGGCACGGAGCAGTCCGTACGGACCGTCTGCCTGGTGGTCAGCAACTCGTTCGCGGCCAAGCCCGGCACCCAGGCCCGGCCCGGCATGCCGGTCGAGCTGACGGTGGACGTGGTGGCCGCCTCCCCCGCGCCGGACGGACCGGACCTCGGCCGCGGCTGGGTGCTGCTGCTCCTGCTCACGCTGGCCGGACTGCTCACCGGGCTGCTCGCCGGACTGCTCACCCGCTGGTGGGTGCACACGTGGAGGACGAACTGAGCATGCGTACGCTGATCCGCGCCGCGGCGGCGACCACCGCCGTCGGACTCGCCCTCACCCCGGCGGCGGCCCTGGCCGCGCCGAGCCCGTCACCGGGCGCGACCACGGTGACCAAGGCCGGCACCTCGTTCCTCACCGCCACCACAGTCACCGCCGGTCAGCCGGTGCAGGTGGGCGCGTCGACCGGCGACCACCTGTACTGGTCGTTCCGCGCCGACGCCGGGCAGGTGCACGAGGTCACCGCCACCGTCACGTTCCCGAAGTCACGCAGCGGCGCGTCCACCTGGACCGTCGACGTCTTCGACGGGCTGCGCCGCCGGCAGGCGTGCACAGCGGGCGCGCAGACCCCGACCGCCGGCGCGTCGGCGACGAGCGTCGCGCTCGGCTGCACGCTGCGCCGGCTACGGCCGTGGGCCGAACCCTGGTCGGGCGACCCGCTGCCCGGCACCTACTACATCCGGCTCTCCGTCACCGACCTGCCCGAACCGGACCTCGGCCTGCCGATCGAGGTGGAGATGCTGGTCGGCGCGACCGACGAGGGTGGCGCGTCCGGCGACGACGGCGAACTGGCCGCGCCGCTGGTGCCGAACACCAGGGCCGGCACGGTGCTCAGCACCGAGCCGACGCCCGAGCCGGTGGCCGAGGAGGAGACCGACCTGACCGGGTGGCTCCCCGAGGCCGGATCGCGCTGGGTGTGGACCACTGTGGGCGGGGTGCTCGCCGCCGTGGCCGGCGTGGTCGGCTTCGGGCTCACCCGGCGGCCCCGCCGCCCCTGAGAACCGCCGCCCCCTGAGAACCGCCGCCCCTGAGAACGGCCGTCCCTGAGACCGCAGCCGGTGGCCGCCGCGAACCCGACGCGGCGGCCACCGGACGCGCTCACGCCTCGGCGATACGCGGACCGCGCGGCACCCAGCCGATGAACCGGTCCTGGAGCGCGGTGACCGGCACGGAGCGCAGGTCCTGCGTCGCCGCGGCGAGGCAGGATCCGAGATAGACGCTCAAGGACGCCCGGTCCACCTGGTACTCGCTCAGCAGGTGGTGACGTTTCGTGGCGCAGGGCCAGTCGTCACCGCACGAGCCGCAGGTCCAGCCGGGGGTCACCGGCACGTGTTCGCCGCCGGCACTCCCCGGAACCTCCGCGCCAGGCGTCATCGGCCGCTCCTTCCGGGTCAGGAATGGGTGGTGATGGACCGGTTGCCTCCCCGCAACGTTCCTTCAGCGCCGCGGCACGCCCAAGCGTTACGGTACGTTCACCGCGTGTCCCCGTCATCCACCACTCGTGCGTGATCTGCTCCCGGCCGCTGTCGCCGTCGCGCTGGCCGGCCCGGCCGACTGGACCGGTGAGCTGCTCCCGGCCGAACTGAGCGCTCTCGGCGAACGCGCGGTCCCCGGCCGCCGCCGCGACTTCACCGCCGGGCGCGTCTGCGCCCGCCGGGCGCTCGCCGCGCTCGGCCTGCCCGCCACGCCGGTACCCGCCGGCGCCGACCGGGCCCCGATCTGGCCGCCCGGCGTGGTCGGCGCGATCACCCACACCCGGGACTACTGCGCCGCAGCCGCCGCCCGGGCCGCCGACGTGCGCGCCGTCGGCATCGACGCCGAACGCTACCGGCCGCTCTCCCCGGGGGTACGCCGGAAGGTGTGCCGTCCCGACGAGGAGGCGGACCTGGCCCGGCTGCCGGCCGGCACGCCCTGGCCGACGGTGTTGTTCAGCGCGAAGGAGACCGTCTACAAGGTCTGGCACCCGCTGGTCGGTACGTGGCTGGGCTTCGCCGACGCGCGCGTCACGCTGGACCCGGAAGCGGGCACGTTCCACGCCGAGATCGCACCGGTCCGGCTCGCCGCCGCCCCGGTGCCCGATCCGCCGTCGGCGGTCACCGGACGGTTCGCCGTGGACGACGACCTGGTCCGCACCGCGGCCGTCCTGCCACGTCGATGAGGCACTACCGGCCGGCTTGTGCCCGGCTTGTACCGTCGTTGCGACGGAAAATCCCGAAGGCGCCCCAAGGAGTACGGTGAGCCACCCTCAGCCTCCGTCCGGTTCACCGGACCCCAACCAGCAGCCACCGGAACCGCCGACTCAGGCGTTCCCCACCGCACCGATGCCGCCGGTGCCGGACAGCCCGTACGCGCCGCCGCCCGCCCCGACCTCGGGTGCGCCCTATCCCCCGCAGCCGGGTCCGGGCGAGCAGTACCCGCCCGCGCCCGCTCCCACCACGGCGTTCCCGCCGGCGCCGCCCACCTCGGGCGCGCCCTACCCGCCACCGGGCGGCGAATACCAGCCCTCGGCCGGGGCGTACCAGCCGCCGGGGTTCGAGTACCAGGCCCCGGGCGCCGCGTACCAGCCGCCGGGGTCCGCGTACCAGCCGCCGGGCGGGGCGTATCCGCCGCCGGGCGGTGGGGCGTACCCGCCGCCACCGGGAGCGCCGTTCGGGCCGCCGGCGAAGAAGTCGAACAAGAACGTCTGGATCACGATCGGCGTCGTCGCCGTGATCCTGCTGCTGCTGTGCTGCGGTGGCGGCATCTTCGCCATCTACAGCGGCGCGAAGAAGACCCAGGATGCGATCGACTCGCTGCCCACCCCGGGCGTCACCTACGGCCAGCCGACGGCTGACGCCCCGACGGGGGTTCCCACCGGCACGCCGCAGCCGGGCAACACCGACGACAAGACGTTCAACATGCCGGCCGGCGACAGGCTGGTCGTCAACGACGACCGCGGCACCATCGAGATCACCGTCGGCAACTTCCGGACCCGGAACGCCGCCTGCAGCGAGGTCATGCCCGGACCGAAGAACGGCATGTTCCTGATCGCCGACGTGACCGCCGAGATCACCAAGGGCACCGGCTCGATCAACCCGTTCTACTTCACCTGGGTCGCCACGGACGGCACCGAGGAGAGCGGCATCGGCGGCGCCTTCTCCGGTTGCGGCAAGCTGATGACCTCGGGCACCAACCTGCCCGTGGGTTCCAAGCGCAGCGGCCAGCTCATCTTCGACGTGAAGGACCAGAACGGCGTCGTCGAGTACCGGCACCTCTTCCGTCCCGCCGGGTCCTGGAAGCCCTGACCCACGCGTGCCCCGCACGGGGGCCGGTCCACAGCGGACCGGCCCCCGTGTCCGTTCGGGTGACGCCGGCAGCCGATCGGCCATTTCCATGTGCGCGTGCCGGCCCCCGGTTGCCAGGCTCGGGGCATGGCTAACGAGACGACGATCCCGCTGCTGCCGTGCCGGTCCCTGGACGACGTGGCGCCCTTCTACCAGGCCCTCGGCTTCGAGGTCACGTACCGGCAGGAGCGCCCCAACCCGTACGTGACGCTGCGGCGGGAGGATCTGCACCTGCACTTCTTCGGGATGCCGCAGTTCGATCCCGCCGACTCGTACGGCTCCTGCCTGGTCGTGGTGGACGACCTGGTCGACATCCATCGCGCCTTCGCCGACGGCATGCGGTCCACGTACGGCAAGGTGCTCGTCTCCGGCGTACCCCGGATGACCCGGCCCCGGCCCCGCCGCAACCAGGAGGGCCATTTCGGGTTCAGCATCGTCGACCCCGGCGGCAACTGGATCCGGTTCGTCGGGCGGGCCACCCCGCCGGAGACCGACAACAGGGGTGGGCTGGCCCGTACGCTGCGCAACGCGGTGGTGCAGGCCGACTCGCGCGGCAATCCGACGCAGGCCGCGCGGATCCTCGACGGCGCGCTCGCCCGCCCGGAGGCCGCCGACGACCCGGCCGTCCACGTGGAGGCACTGGTCTACCGGGCGGAGCTGGCGCTGCAACTCGACGAGCCGGAGTCCGCGCGGGAGCTGGTGCGGCAGGCGCGCTCGATCCCGCTGGACGACGGTTCACGCGACGCGCTGGCCGACACGATGCGGCACGCCGAGGATCTGCTCACCGCCCTGCCGCCCGCGTGACCGCACGACCGTCCGGTGGCGGCGGTTTGCCGTAGCGGTCAGCGGGGACGCGACGCGGCAGGCGGCGAGCGCCGCCACGCGACGATCCGAGGAGGCGGCATGAGCGTCGAGCGCGCGAGGAACGACCTGGAGGACCTGGCCGGTCCGGCCCGGGCCCGTCTCGGTGACCTGAACCAGGACGAACACGCCGAAGCGGACCGGGTACGCGAACAGGACGAGATCCGGGGCAAGCGCCCCGGCGAGCACATCCAGGCGGACGCCCGCGACGCCGACGACGACTTCTCCACCTGACCCGGTGTCACCAGAGATCCTGCGTGGAGAAGCAGTGTCGGGGGTGGTTCCTATCCTGGGGCGATGCCTCTCACCGACGCCACCGGGTCCTGGACGGGCACCAACGGGTTCCGGCTGATGCCCGCCGATCCGCTCGCCGAGTCGCCGGCCGTGCTCACCGTCGCCACCGCGGCCGGCGGGCACCTGACCACCGTGTCGTACTCGTGGAGCCACCCCGACGACGGCCCGCAGGACGGCCTGCTGGTGATCGCCGCCGGTGACCGGCCGGGCTCGCTCGTCGCCTGGTGGGGCGACTCGTGGCACCAGCAGCCGGCACCGATGACGCTCAGCGGCGCGACGGGCGGAGCGGCGGTGGTCGAGCTGACCGCCGGGTACGGCGGCGGCTGGGAGTGGCGGATCGTCCTCGACACCGCCGACCCGGCCCTCCTGCGGCTGAGGATGGAGAACGTCGTTCCCGTGGACCAGGCCGGGCCCGGCACACCGGCCGGGCCCTACCCCGCGATGCTCACCGAGGTGCGCCGGGCCTGAACCCGATCAGGCGTCGAGGATCTCCCGCAGCCGGCGCGCGAACGCCTCCGGCTGCCCGGCGTAGCCCATCCCCTCGCCGAGGAACCCGCCGTGGTGGCTGGGGAAGACCGCGGCCTTCCCGCCGAGCAGCTCGGCCGTGGCCACCGACGTGCGTCCGGTGAGGGTGTCCGCCGATTCCTCGCCCACCGCGACGACGACCCGGGTACGCGCCGCGCGCAGCGCGTCCACGTCCGGCCGGAAACGGGTGACCGCCGCCGCACGGTCGGAGAGCAGCGGGTCGTCCCGGCTGCCGTCGTCCTCGGTCGGCATGCCGAACGCGGCCGGGTCGGGCAGCGGCTGGGCGAAGTACTCGTCGGTGAACTCGCCCCGCCACGACGTCATGGCCACGAACGCCGCCATGCCCGCGCCCCAACCGCTCTTCCGGTACGCCTCCTGGCAGGCGGCCGTGGCTCGGCGGGCGGCCTCGGCGTCGGGCAGCACCTGGATCAGCGGTGGCTCGTGCGCCACGAGCGTGGCCAGCGCGTCCGGGTACGCGGCCACCAGGGCGAGCGCCGTGACCGCGCCGCCGCTGCTGGCGAACATGTCCACCGGTCCCGCGCCGAGGGCCTCGATGATGTCGCGTACGTCCCGGGCCTGGACCTCGGGCACGTCGTCGCCGCGGCCGTCCTTGCGGACGCTGCGCCCGAGCCCGCGCGGGTCGTACGTGACGACGGTGCGGTCCGGGAAGTACGACGCGAGCGTGGTGAAGCCGTCGGCGCACATGGGCTGACCGATCATGAACAGGGGACGGTGCCCGGCCTCGGCCGCCGTGGGGGCGTGGACGTCGTAGACCAGGTCGACCTCTGGAGTCTGGAGAGTGAGCGTCTTCATGCCTGTGTCGACCGGCGCCGGCTCCGGAAGTAATCGGTCCGGCGGAAACCGGTGCCGGGCGCGGCTCGCGGCGATGTCGACGCCCACCGCCGCGAGCCGTGCCGTCGCGGTCAGCTCACCGTGCCGGTGACGGTGCTGCCGGACTTCGTCACGTAGTAGGTCAGCTTCGTGCCGCTCCAGAAGTGGAACGTCAGCGTGACTCGCTGGCCGTCGTTCACCTCGGCGAAGAACTCCGGCTTCAGCGCGATCGTGTTGCCGGTGTAGTTCGGCGCGAACGTCACGTCGAACTCCTTGTACGAGGTCCAGTTGTGCGGTCCGGCGTTGCTGCCGTCGGCGTACTTCGCCTCCATCGTGGCGAGTTGGTCGCCGCGGAACTGCGCCGGCAGTGTGAACGCGGCGGTGGTGCCGGTGGCGTTCGACAGCACCGGCGGGTCGTACGTGATGATGCTGATCCGCCACGGCACACCGGCGGAGAAGCGAGCCGTCAGGTTGGCGTTCACCCCGTACGCGCGGGAGCCGACCAGCCGGGTGAGCGCCGACGCGGTGAGCGTCAGGGTGCTGCCGGAGACCGTGTAGTCGGTGCCGTTGACCAGGTCGGTGGTGCCCTGCCGCAACCCCTGGAACGTGGTGCCGTTCAGGTTGAGCGTCAGGCTCTTGGCGGTGATCGAGCCGGTACGCGGCACGTACACCTGGTCGCTGGACGCGGTGCCGGAGCGGGTGGTCCAGCTCGACTTGATCTGCGCGAACAGCTCCGGGTCCTTCCAGACGAAGGACGTCCGGTCGAAGTGCTGGCCGTTGTCCCAGAGCTGGGTGGTCAGTTTGCGGCTGCGTGCGTAGTGGCCGAGGAACTCGAAGAACTTCAGCTTCTCGCCCTGCTCGATGGTGCCGGTGTGCCGGTCGAAGCCGAGCAGCCCGTACTCACCGATGATCACCGGGATGTTGCGGGTGACGAAGGCGTTGTAGACGCGGTCGAACTGGTCGGTCAGGTCCTGCTGGACCGTGGCGTCGAACCGGGTGCCCCCGGCGACGTTCACGCTGAACGGCCAGTACCCGTAGAAGTGCACGGTGGCGATCAGGTTCGGGTCGTTCAGCGTGTTGAACGTGCTGACCAGCTCGTCCACCCGGGCCTGCTCGGCGGAGGTGTGCAGGGTCGGCAGGACCAGCAGCCGGGTGGCGTTGTTCCCGCCGGACTGGCGGACGATGCGGTGGAACGAGGTGTTCAGCTCGTTGAGCAGCGTGGCGTTCTGCGCGTCGCCGGAGCTGCCGGTGAACTGCGGCTCGTTGACGCTCTCGAAGGTCAGCTTCGGCGAGGAGTCCTTGAACGCGGCGGCGATCTGCGTCCAGAGCGCGTTGTAGCGGTTCAGCACGCCTGTGCGGTCGGTGGGCATCGTGTTGATCCACTGCCACGAGTCGTGGTGGATGTTGAGCACCACGTAGAAGCCGTCGGCGAGCGCCCAGCCGACCACCTCGCGTACCCGGCTGAGCCAGGCCGCGTCGATCGTGTAGTTCGGCGCGGCGCCGTGGTGGTTGCTCCAGGTCACCGGGATGCGGATGCTGTTGAAGCCCTGCGCCCGGACGTTGTCGAGCAGCGCCTCGGTGACACGCGGGTTGCCCCACGCGGTCTCGTCCGCGCCGACCGCGTCGAAGGAGTTGCCGAGGTTCCAGCCGGGCTGCATGGCGGCGACGGCGGCCATGGCGTTGCCGGCCGGCGGCGGAGTCGTGGGCGGCGGCGTGGTCACCGGGGGCGTGGTGGCCGGCGCGGTGGTCCCGACGACACCGCCGGTGCAGGCGACCCCGTTCAGCGAGAACGCGGTGGGCGCCGTGTTGGTGCCGGTCCAGGAGCCGTTGAAGCCGAACGAGACGCTGCCGTTCGTGGCGATGGCGCCGTTGTAGCCGACGTTCGTGGCGGTGACGTCGGCGCCGGAGGAGGTGACGTCGGCGCTCCACGCCTGGGTGACCCGCTGGCCGGACGGGAACGTCCAGCGCAGGGTCCAGCCGTCTATCGGATCACCGAGGTTCGTCACGCCGACGTTCGCGGTGAAACCGCCGGGCCACTGGCTGGCGGTCGTGTAGGTGACGCGGCAGCCGGCCGCCGCCTGGGCGTTCGTCGCCATCACGGCGGTGCCGGTCACGAGGGTGGCGGCGGCCGCGGCGACCAGGCCGACCCGCAATCGGGCGGTACGGGGAGAGCGGAACATGGTGGTTCCTTCGTGGTGGGTGGGGCGCGTGGACGGGGAAGGCGGGGCGCGCACCCGCCCAGCGCGAGAGTAAGTTTGGAATCCAAACATTGTCAATCGGCAGACGTGGATACGGAAGCGCGTCAGGCAGTCGGCAGACTCTCGACGGTGAGGTGCGCCGACAGCGCGCGCAGGAAGTCCGGCGCGTCGAAGATCCGCCCGGCCGAGGCGACACCGGTCGCCCGCGTCCGCCCCGTCAGGATCCGGTGGACCGCCTCGACCGCCAGGGGCGCGCTGACCGCGTAGATGTCCTGCCCGTGGGCCACCACCCGCCGGCGGACGTCACCCGCCCGCACCACCACGTCGACGGTGAACGTCTGTGCCGACCGGCCGCGCTCGTCCACAGCGGCCGGAGCGTCCCCGGCGGCCAGGTCCCCCGCCGCGTTCACGGTCATGTAGGTGCACACCTCCGGGATGTCCAGGTGGCTCGGCACCGTCACCACGTCGGCCATGCTGAACTCCCCGAGCACCGGCCGCACCCCCAGCGGCGCCGGGAACTCCCAGTCCCGCCGGGGCAGGTCGCCGTCGGCGTACACCAGGCGCCCGCCGGTGAAGCGGATCCGCCGGCCGTCGCGGCGCACGCGCGAGACGACGCCGGAGGCGACCGTCCCGGCCGTCGGGTGCCAGCTGCTCAGCCCGTACGCGACGTGCGCCTCGTCGGCCGCCGCCCAGTCCCCCGTCGCGGCGGTGACCAGCAGGTCCCCGAGCCCGCCGAAGAACGCCATCGCGGGCACCACAGCGACTCCGACGGCCTCGGCACGCTCGGCGTAGTCGGCGAACGTGTCCCGGTTCGCCTCGATCTCGGCCGCCACGTCGACGTAGGGGATCCCGGCCCGCAACGCGGCCTCGATCAGCGGCCCGGCGGTCGAGGCGAACGGCCCGGCGCAGTTGACCACCGCCGCCACCCCGGCCAGCGCCCGGTCCAGCGTGGCCGGGTCGTCGACCGACGCCACCCGCTGCTCCGTCCCCGGAAACGCCGCCGCCAGCTTCCCGGCGTCACGCCCCACCGGCAGCGGCTCGTACCCCCGCTCCCGCAGCTCCGCCATCACGAACCGTCCGGTGTGCCCGTACGCCCCGAACACCGCCACCTGCATGACATTTCCCCCTCGAAGATCGACTGAAATGATCCTCGCCGGGATCCGAGAGCCGGGACAGTGGCGCAAACGCCAATGCCCGTACAGTTTCGGACATGACCCTGATCGCGCTCGCCGCCACCGACGGGATGCTGCACTTCGAGCTGGCGGCGGCCTGCGAGATCTTCGTGCGCGACCCGACCGGCCTGGCCGACCCCTGGTACGACCTGGTGGTCTGCGGTCCCGGCCCGGTCGGCGTCGGCCGGTTCGCGGTCACCCCCGACCACGGGCTGGACCACCTCGCCCGCGCCCACACGGTGATCGTCCCGGCGATCGAGGACACCGACGCCGAGCCGCCGTCCGACCTGGTCGACGCGGTCCGCGCCGCGCACGGGGCGGGCGCCCGGATGGTCTCGTTCTGCACCGGAGCGTTCGTGCTCGCCGCCGCCGGCGTCCTCGACGGGCTGCGCGCCACCACCCACTGGGCGCACACCGAGGCGCTCGCCGCCCGCTACCCGCGCGTGCAGGTCGACCCGGACGTGCTCTACGTGGACAACGGCGACGTGCTCGCCTCCGCCGGCAAGGCCGCCGCGATCGACCTGTGCCTGCACCTGATCCGCCGCGACCACGGCTCGACTGTCGCCAACGCCGTCGCCCGCCGCCTGGTGGTGCCGCCGCACCGCGCGGGCGGCCAGGCCCAGTACGTCACCACACCCGTCCCGGCCCGCGAGGACCACCCGCTCGCCGCGCTGCTGCCGTGGGCGATGGCGCGGCTGGACCGCCCGCTCACAGTCGCCGACCTGGCCCGCCAGGCGGCCATGAGCACCCGCAACCTGGTCCGGCACTTCACCGCCGCGACCGGCGCCACGCCGTCGCAGTGGCTGGCCACGCAGCGCATCCGGCGGGCGCAGGAACTGCTGGAGAACACCGACGACAGCATCGACGCCGTCGCGGAGGCATCAGGCATGGGTACGGCGACGACATTGCGCCGCCACTTCCAGCGCACCGTCGGCGTACCGCCGGACACCTACCGCCGCACGTTCCGCCGCGGCTGACCGGGTTGCCGGCACGTCGGCCCGGGTAGTCGATCCATCATGGATCGGATCCCGGGTTCGAAACAGCGTTTGTGGAACACCTATCCGGAGGCCACGACCGGGCAGTGGACGACCGCCGTCGTCGTGGCCCTGGCCCTCTCGGCGCCGGCCGGCCTGCTCTGCGTGTGGCTGGCCACGTCGCTGCTGAGCGGGACCCACTGGCTGCTGCAGACGCTCGCCTTCGCCGTCGTCGGTCTCGTCATCGGCGGTGGCGCCCTCGTCCTGCTGTCGAAGCTCGCCGGGCGCGGCGGGCGCCGGGCGGCCTGAACGAATCTGCCGTCTGCCTGCCCTTCGGGGCCCGGGCGTTCCGGCCCGAGGGCTATGGTCGGTTCGTGCCGCCCGAGGGGACGGTCGCCTGACACTCGGCACGGGGGATCGGTGTGTTCGACGTGATCGTGGTCGGCGGTGGGCCGACCGGCATGATGCTGGCGAGCGAGCTGCGCCTTCAGGGCGTCGGCGTGCTCGTGCTGGAGCGCGACGCCGAGCCGCCGCCGTACGTGCGCTCGCTCGGGCTGCACGTCCGCAGCATCGAGGTGATGGACCAGCGCGGGCTGCTGGAGCGGTTCCTGGAACACGGCGGCAAACACCCGATCCGGGGCTTCTTCGCCGGCATCGACAAACCCGCGCCCGCCGACCTGGACACCGCCCACCCGTACGTCCTCGGCATCCCGCAGACGCTCACCGACCGGCTGCTCGCCGACCACGCCGCCGAGGCCGGCGCCGAGATCCGGCGCGGCAGTGCGGTCACCGGGCTGGAGCAGGACGACGACGGCGTGACGGTCCACCTCGACGACGCGAGCGTGCCGCCGCTGCGGGCGCGGTTCGCCGTCGGCTGCGACGGCGGGCGCAGCACCGTCCGCAAGCTGCTCGGCGTCGGCTTCCCCGGCGAGCCGTCGACGATCGACACGCTGCTCGGCGAGATGGAGGTGACAGCGCCGCCGGACGAGATCACCGCGATCATGACCGAGGTACGCCGCACCGAGAAGCGGTTCGGGCTCGGACCGACCGGGAAGCCCGGCGTGTTCCGGGTGGTCGTACCGGCTGCCGACGTCACGTCGGTGCCGCCGACACTCGACGACTTCAAACGGCAACTTACCGCGTACGCGGGCACCGACTTCGGCGTGCACTCCCCCCGCTGGCTGTCCCGGTTCGGCGACGCGACCCGCCTGGCCGAGCACTACCGGGTCGGGCGGGTCTTCCTGGCCGGCGACGCCGCGCACGTCCACCCGCCGCTCGGCGGGCAGGGGCTCAACCTGGGCATCCAGGACGCGTTCAACCTGGGCTGGAAGCTGGCGGCGACGGTGAACGGCTGGGCGCCGGACGGCCTGCTCGACACCTACGAGACCGAGCGGCGCCCGGTCGCGGCTGACGTGCTGACGAACACCCGCGCGCAGATGCTGCTGACCACGAACGAGCCCGGACCGCAGGCCGTGCGGGAGGTGCTGACGCAGCTCATGGACTTCGACGAGGTCAACCGCTTCCTGATCGAGAAGGTCACCGCGATCGGCGTCCGGTACGACGTCGGCGAGGGGCACGCCCTACTCGGGCGGCGGCTGCGCGACGTACCGCTGCCGCAGGGACGCCTGTACGAGCTGATGCGTACCGGCGGCGGGTTGTTGCTGGACGGGACCGGGAAGCTGTCGGTGGACGGCTGGGCCGACCGGGTCGGGCACGTCGCCGGCACCGGCGACGAGCTGGACGTGCCGGCGGCGTTGTTGCGGCCGGACGGCCACGTGGTCTGGGTGGGTGACGATCAGCCGACGCTGGAGGATGCGCTGACCAGATGGTTCGGTGGCACGACGAGGTGAGCTGCCGCCGGACGCCCGAGGGCGTTCAGGGTCCGGTCGTCTGGTAGCTGCGCAGCGCGGCTTCGGCGAGCCGGGTGAGGTGAGCGTCGCCGCCGGGCTCGTTACCCTGCTCGTGAACGACCACCAGGGTGGTGCCGATCCGGACGAGGCTGCTGTCCCATTCCAGGGTGATCGATCCGGAGGTCGTGCTGGAGTCGACGCGCATGCTCTCGTCGCCCAGTCGCGGCCCCGGTACCACCGCGAAACGGTAGCTGCCTCCGTCCTGGTTCGGTGACGCGACGGCAGGGCACCGGCCGATGAGCGTCCGCAGGTCCGCCATCGCCTCTCGGGCGCTGTCGTCGGCGTACGTCCTGAGCACTTCGCTCGCCACCCACGAGTAGTCGAGGCCCTCGGCAGAGCTGACTGTGGCGGCGGCCATCGCCGACGGAGTACCGGTCAGCCGGTTGGCCGACAACAGCGGAATCATGTCCGTACAGGGCATCTCGGGCCCGGGACGCTGCCGGCCCGCGTCCGGAGCCATGACGGTCGCGATCTCCACAGTGAATCCTGGTGGCAGCGCGTCAGTGGTCACCAGCCGCGCCGACAGTGCCGCGGAGTAGCCGGCGCCGCCGGTCGCCGGAATCGCGGACGGCTTCCCGGTGGTGGGCGTGCCGTTCGCCCGGGCCGTGGAGGGGACGGCTCCGCCCGTCGAACGATCCGCTGGATCGGCAGTCGAGGGTCCGCACGCCGCCACCACGCAGACCACGCCCGCCGCGCCCAACCACCGCAGCACCATCCTGAGCACCGGGCAGACTCCATCCGTCGTACGGGAGGCGTCAGGCTACCAACGGACGTGACTCCAGTCGGCCGCCCGGCTGCGGGCCGACTTCCGGACGGGCCCGGGCGCATCCGCGCCCCCCTATGCTGCGCCGCGTGACGATTCTGATGATCTACAACGGCGACACGGCGCCAGACGCGCCCGGCACGCGTACCGGTGGTGTTCCGCTCGTGCCCGCGGGCTTCGACTGGCCATTGTGCGGCGAGTGCGACGGGCCGATGCACTTCCTGGCCCAGGTCCGGCTCGACGACATCGACGCGACCGACGCCGCGCTCTTGTCGATCTTCATGTGCCAGAACGATCCGGGCCTGTGCGACGAGTGGGATGCGACAGCCGGCGGCAATCGCGCGTTCGTCTTCCCTTCCGGGGCGCTGGCTCCGTCTGCCGTGCCCTCGGGTGACACCGTCCTGGCCGCCGAGACGTCCGCCGTCACGTACGTGCCGATGCAGGACTCCGACGGCTACGACGAGGCGCGCGAGCGGTGGCGCAGTGAGTCCGGCCGACCGCTGCGAGACGTCCTCGGGCAACTCGGCGGACTGCCGGCGTGGCTCCAGTTCGACCAGACGCCCGCCTGTCCCGCCTGCGCTCTGCCCATGTCGTTCGTCGTCCAACTCGAGGAAGGCCACGATCACCGCACCGGCTTCAACTTCGGTGGCGGTGGCTGCGGGTACGGATTCCGCTGCCGGCCGTGCTCGACGGCGGCGTTCCTGTGGCAACAGTGACCTGCTTTCCAGGCTTGACGAACGCCAATGGTAAGTCGTAGCTTACCGTTCGTGGGGACTTACCGAACCGAGGACGGGTGGGACGCCCTGGGCGACCCGACGCGGCGGGCGATCATCGCGTGTCTGGCGGAGCAGCCGCGGGCGGTCGGCGAACTGGCCGCGGTGCTGCCGGTCAGCCGGCCGGCGGTGTCGCAGCATCTGCGGGTGCTGAAGGACGCCGGCCTCGTGACGGACCGCACGGCGGGCACGAAGCGTGTCTACCGGCTCAATCCCGCCGGCGTGGCCGCCCTACGAGATCAGCTCGACACCTACTGGAGCCGCGCGTTGGACGGCTTCAAGGACGTCGCCGAGCGCCCTGACGAGGAGGAATCATGAGTGGAACGGATGCGGTGGTGCGGCGGCAGATCGTGGTCGACGCGCCGGTGGAGCGCGCCTTCGCGGTGTTCACGGAGCGGTTCGGCGACTTCAAGCCGAAGGAGCACAACCTGCTGTCGTCGCCGATCGCGGAGACGGTGTTCGAGGCGAAGGTCGGTGGACACATCTACGACCGCGCCGAGGACGGCAGTGAGTGCGCCTGGGCGCGGATCCTCGTCTTCGAACCGCCGGACCGGCTCGTCTTCAGCTGGGACATCAGCCCGGCATGGCAGCTCGAACAGGATCTGGAGAATGCCAGCGAGGTCGAGGTCCGGTTCGTCGCCGAGACACCGCAGCGCACCCGGGTCGAGTTGGAGCACCGCAACCTGGACCGGCACGGTCCGGGCTGGGAGTCGGTTCGTGACGGCGTCGGCCACGACGAGGGCTGGCCGCTGTACCTGAACCGCTACGCCGACCTGTTCACCGAGGCCGGATAGCGCCGAGCCCGGGCGGCACGGTGCACCAGGAGCACGGGCTGATCCACCTCACGATGCACCCCACGCCGTTGCCGCGACAGCCGACGGCGGCGCAATAGGCTCCGGATCGTGCACGGATTCACCGACGTCGACCGGCAGTCAGACCCGGACTCGTGGGTCGGCGTGCTCGACCGCCTCGCCGACGAGCCCTTCTACCAGGCGTATCAGCATCGGGTCCGCGAGCTGCTCCATCCGGCGCCCACCCGGCGCTACGTCGAGGTCGGTGCGGGCACCGGGGCGAGTGCGGTCCGCATCCGAGACGAACACGACGCCGGCGTGGTGACGGTGGACCGCGCCGTGACCATGACTGCCGCCATGCAGGCGCGCGGCTTGACGCAATGCGCCGTCGCCGACGCCCACCGGCTGCCGTTTCTCGACGACTCCTTCGACGGCGCCTGGTCCGACCGCACGGTGCAACACCTCGCCGATCCCCACGCCGCGATCGGGGAACTCGTCAGGGTCGTCCGGCCGGGTGGCCGCATCGTCCTCGCGGACCCCGACTACGACACGCAGGTGCTCGACATCACCGACCAGGATCTGGCGCGACGTGTGCTGCGGTTCCGGGCCGACGTCCTCCTCCGCAACGGCACCCTGGCCCACCAGCACGCCGGCATTCTCGCCACGCTCGGTCTGGCCGACATCACCGTCGAGCCCCGCACACTGCTGGTTCGCGACCCGGCCGCCGCCGACAACGTTCTGGGCCTGCGCAGCTGGGCTGCCACAGCGGCTCAGCGCGGCGTACTCGAACCCGCCGAAGCTCGCGCGTTCGAAGACGGGTTCGACGAGGCCGTCGAGGCAGGCCGGTTCACGTACGCGGTCACGTTCTTCCTCACCGCGGCCATCGTCACCTGAGACGGAAGCACTGGCAGACTGCCGCCATGCCGTCCGAACCGCGGTCGTGGACCATCAAGCACTTCTCGCAGGCCAACCCAGTGGGCCCGGGCCAGGACAGCGTGCCGGCGTTACTACGCCGCATCGCCGACAGCATCGGACAGCGGCCGGGCATCGAGGTCCAGGACGTTCCACGAGCCGTCACGGTAACGCACCCGGTGGCAGCGCCGAAAGCTCGAGAGGGCACTGAAGCGCGCCTCGGGCTCAGGTCGGACCTGCTCTGATGGCGGTCACCAGGAGTGTCGGTGGCGCCTGCGAAGATCCGGACGTGAGCGCTACCGCGTCGGACTACGCCTGGTTGACTGACCGCTTCCCGGGCCTCCTGGAGGCCTACTGTTTGACGCTGGTCGAAGGACTGACGCCGGGCAAGCTGCTGGACAGACTCGGCGCGCGGCAGGAGTCCCGGGTGCGAGGTGCTGCCGAGCTGCTGGATCCCGCGTACGACGCGTGGGAGGACCACGACGGTGAACGGGCGTTCGTCGGCGTGACCGCTGTCGGTGACTGGGCACTCGCCGTCGAACCCAACGGCTACCTCGGCACCCTCGACGAGGTGATCGTCCCGCTCTCCCGAGGCACTCGGCTGGTGTCCCACTTCCGCAACGTCAACGCGGTCGATCACTTCTTCTGGCTCGACGACGGAGTCCTCCGGCTGCATTTCGAGCCGTTGTTTCCTGCCCACCGGGACGGCAGCGACCCCGACGGCCTGGTGGAGGTGATGCGGCAGGTCGGTTTCGACCTCAGCGAGGACGACGACGCCGACTACACGGTCCACACCGAGGCGGCGTTCGCCCTCGCTGAGCACCTCACCGGGGTCCGGCTGACTCCTGAGTTCCTGGAGTCGGCGACCTACGTGTGCGGCACTGCCCCAATACCTGGGAGAGCAGCTGCCGTCCGCGAGTCCCCACCTGCGGGCTGAGAGGGCCTCCCGTCCGGGGCAGTGAGCGGGCCGACACCTGACGGGGTGTAGGCAGGCGGGGCGTCGGGTACCTCGCGCCCAACCCCGCACCCCTGCCCAGGAGGACCATATGACCGTCGTACTCGCCGTTGTCTGCAAAGACGGGGTGGTGATCGGCGCCGACTCCCAGATCACCGAGAGCGACCGCGGTCTGAGCTTCCCCGCCCAGAAGCTGCACCCGCTGGGCGACTGCGCCGCCTGGGGCGGCAGCGGCGCACGGGGAGTGCTCAACGACCTGCGCCCCCTTCTCCAGGACTCGGCCACCGCCATCCTCGAGGCACCCGACATCGGCGACGAGTTGCAGGAACGCGTCCTGCCCGTCTTCAAGAAGCACTACGAGAACTACATCCCGGACGTACCCGGCGAGGGCAGCGGCGGCGGGGTGTCGGCGTACCTGCTCGCGGCCGGCTTCAGCCAGGGCGGACCGTGGATCGTAGAGATCAACCCCAACGGGCTCATCGGCCGCTACGAGGACGTGGGTTTCCACGCCATCGGCTCCGGCGCGCCCATGGCCCAGCAGGCCGGCGCGCTGCTGTCCCACTTCCGGATGACCACGCGCACCGTCGAGTACGGCGTGGTGGGCGTGGTACGGGTGCTGGAGGCCCTGGAGCGGACCTCGCCGTCGGTCGGCGGCCCGTTCAGCGTCGCGTGCATCCGCGAGGAGGGCGCCCACCATCTCGACGAGAAGGAGATCGCCAAGGCGCTGAAGGACGCCGAGCGCTGGCGCGACCTTGAGCAGAAGGCGCTCGACGGCCTGTTCGACTGACGGCGGGCGTGTCGGGCGGCCGGGTCCGTAACGCCGGCGGAGCAACGGCCGCGCGTGCCCAGGTGGTGGCGCGTGCGGCCCGTCCAGGGTTGCCCTGACAACGTGCGGACGTCGCCTGGCCTACCTGCTCGATCTCACGGGCCGCATTGGCCTTGGGAGGCGATGGGGATCATTCTGGCTGCTACGTCTTCGAAATCGCCGAAGCCGCTGACGGTCCGCAGCAGGCCACGCGCCCGGTAGTAGGCGCGCAACGGCTCGATCTGTGCTTGGTGGTTCTCCTGCGCGTTCGCGTACGTGCGCAGGAGTTGCCGGCGTCGCACAGCGACCTGGGGATCGAGTTCCATCCGTCGTTCCACCCGGCGCTGGATCGCGAGGTGGAGTTGGTCGTCGGTCAGGACGAGTTCGATCACTGTGTCGGGTACATGGCCGCCCCGCGCCAGCAACTCGGCCTGACGGATCTTGCGAGGGAAGCCGTACAGCACCCAGCCACCGTCGACGTCCGCTAGCGCGCCGGCGACGGCTCTGACCATCAGCTCATCGGTGACGAGCTGTCCGGCCCGCATATGACCGTTCGCCTCTTCGCCCAACGGAGTCTTCTGCTGCACGTGCCGGCGGAAGACATTGCCTGCGCTGACGACCTGCAGGCCGAGGGCGTCTGCCAGAGCCGACGCAGCGGAGGCCAGGTCGACGAGCGGTCCGGCGATGAGGGCCACGTTGGGCATCTGTGCTCCCGAGGTGTACGCCGAAGTGCCAAGCTGGCAGTACGACGTGCTTCCGGCGGGCCGGGCCGTACGAGATCGAAAAGGCCGCTTCCACCACGGGAAACGGCCTTTGAACTGGGTGGAGCTGAGGGGATTTGAACCCCTGACCCCCTCGATGCGAACGAGGTGCGCTACCGGTCTGCGCCACAGCCCCTCCGCCGGCGAACCAGCGTCGGTCCCACCCGGCTTTCACCGGGCGGGCCGACGACAAGGCTAACAGGTCGCGCCCCCACGACGCGAACCGCCCCGCCGCCCCGTAGATCTTGGAAGGAAAAGGCCCTCGGAAGGGCCCAAACCTTCCAAGATCGCCACCAGCGAAGCGCCGGCACGGCGGTCAGGCACCTCGGCCGGACTGGTAGGGGCGTCCGCGCAGGCCGCCCGCCCGCCGATAGGACACCGAGCCGCCGCTCGCCGCCGGTGGCAGGTCCGCGGGACGGTCCAGCCCCATCGCCGTACGCCGGACCGCCTCGCGCTGGGCGGCCAGCCGGCGCTGCGCCTCCCGCCGGGCCGCCGCGCGCCGGGCCTGCTCGCGGCGTACCTCGGCCTGGCGGGCGGCCAGCCAGGCCGCCTCGCGGGCGTCCGCACGCCGCCGTCGGCGCTCGGCCAGGGCACGCTGCCGCAGGTGTACGACGTACGCGACGAGCAGCGTGCCGGTGACCGAGACGCTGATCCAGAACCCGGGTCCGACGAGCACCACGCCGCCCAGCTCGACCAGGTTGAGCAGCAGCAGCGCGGCCAGCACCCGGCGCCGGCGGTAGATCGCCGGGGTGTGCCGTCGGCGGGGCGGGTGCCGTCGGCGGGACTGGGCCGGCACCGCGGAGACGGGCCGGAGCCGCCCGGAGCGCCGGCGCAGCGGTGGCGCGGAGACCGGACGGGCAAGACTACCCGTGTCGGAGTCTTCACTGAGGGTCACGACGAGGGAGCGCGGCGGGTGCAGCGGTCGTCGCCCGGGCACGGTGCGCCGTCGACGCCGGCGCTGGAGCACCCGGGCCGTCGACTGCGCCCGCTCCGCCACCAGCCGCTCGGTGGCGTCGTACCGGCGGACCAGCGCCGGAGCGAGGGCGAGCAGACCGGCGGCGGCGAGGACGGCGAGGAGCACCGACGTGGGCACCCTCACCCCTCCCGTCACCAAAGTTCGAGGCGAGCGCCGCACCGCCGCAACTTCTTCCGTCGACCGTCGTTTACGGCGCACTTCGTGCGGGCGGGCAGCGCTTGCCACAGCTTGCAGTTACTTGAGGTTACGGGCCGCCGACCCGGTTCACAGTGCGCCGCGCCGGGCGTGTGCCTCAGCGGCGGTTGTCACGTACGCGGTGCCACCGCGCCAGCAAGCCGCCCTCGGCTACTACTTCCTCGCCCGTCATCGCATATCCGATGTGGTCTCGCCACGCGCCGTCGATGTGCATGTAGCGCACGTGATAGGCCTCCTCGCGGAAGCCGAGTTTCTCCACCACCCGCCGGGACGGCGTGTTCTCCGGCCGGATGTTCACCTCGATCCGGTGCAGCCCGCCCGGCCCGAACGCGTGGTCCACGGCGAGCGCCACAGCGGTCGGGATCACGCCACGACCGGCCACCCGGGAGTCCACCCAGTAGCCCACGTACCCGGAGCAGAACGCCCGCCGCACGATGCTGCCCACGTTCACGTGGCCGACCAGCCGCTCCTGCCCGTCCTCGCGCAGGCAGACGGCGAACGGCATGCCCTCACCGGTACGCGCGGACTTGCGCTGGTCGGCGTGCACCAGGCGGAACGCTGCGGGCGAGTTCGTCTCGTACCAGCCGCCGGGCACATGGGACTCCCACGGCGCCAGCCACTCCCGGTTCGCCCGCCGGATCTCCGACCAGGCGGTGGCGTCCGAACGCCGGTACGGCCGCAGCACCACCGGACCGTCCACCAGCACCGCCGGCCACCCCGGCGCCCGCCGGAACCTCACCGAGCCGGCCCTTCGCTCGCGACTGCGGGGCTCGCAAGCTCACTCCTCGCGCTCACCGGCGCCGGTCCAGCAGGAGAACATCCACGGTAGACCCGGCAGCGGCGGTGGTGACCCGCTCGCCGAGCACCAGCAGGCCGTTCGCGTCGGACAGGCCGGAGAGCGTGTACGGGCCACCGGCGAGCGGCTGGACCGTGTACCCGCCGCCGCGCCGCTCGGCCACGTGCGCGGGCCGGAACTCGCGCAGCCCCACCGGGGACGAGACCGTCTCCAGCAGGTGTGCGCGGACGCTCGGCCGGAACACCGGCTCGGCGCCGGCCAGCAGCTGGATGGCCGGGCGGGCCAGCACCTCGAAGCCGATCAGCGCCGCGCCGGGCTCACCGGGAAGACACACCACCGGCACCTCCTCGGCGCCGACCGTACCGAACCCGAGGGCCGTTCCGGGATAGAGGGCCACCTCTGTGAAGGTGACCGGCCCGGCCCGGCCGCCGTCGCGGCGGGACAGGATGCGGCGGACCATGTCGCCGGGGCCGGTGCCGGTGCCGCCCGTCGTGATGATCAGATCGGCGCGCAGCGTCTGGTCCTCCAGCAGGCCGCGCAGCGCCTCCGGGTCGTCGTCGCAGATCCCCACCCGGTACGCGAGCGCGCCCGCCTCGGCCGCCGCCGCGGTCAGCGCGTGCGAGTTGGTGTCCACCACCTGCCCGGGCTGGCTGCCCCGGCCCACGTCCACCAGTTCGTCGCCGGTCGCCACGATCACCACGCGCGGGCTGGGCCGCACCACCACGTGCCCGATGCCGGTGGCGGCGAACACCGCTACCAGGGCCGGTGAGACGTACGCGCCGGCGCGGGCGAGCAGCGTGCCGGCGGCCAGTTCCTCCCCGGCGCGGCGCAGGCCGTACCCCCGTTTGGGGGCGCGGAAGATCTCGACGGCGGCCATGCCCTGGTCGGTCCACTCCACCGGGACGACCACGTCCGCGCCGATCGGCAGCGGCGCGCCCGCCGCCACCGAGAAGCAGGAGCCGGGGGTGAGCCGGACCGGCCGCCAGCTCGCCGCGCCCAGGTCACCCACCACGTTGAGGCGGATGCTGCGGCCGCCGGGCATACCGGAGGGGGCCGGGACATAGCCCGGCCCCCGACTCCCACCGGAGATGTCCTCCCAGCGCGCGGCGTACCCGTCCACCGCCGCCTGGTCGAAGGCGGGGTACGAGTGCGGGGCGACCACGTCCTCGGCGAGCACGTTGCCGTACGCCTGGGTCAGGTCGAGGTCGAGTGGAGGCAGCGCGCGTAACCTGCGCAGCACACTGCCCAGGTAGTCGGCGAGCGGCGTCAACTCGTTCGCGGCCGCCTCGGCGTCGGCCGTCGCGGTCATGTATCGGCACCGCCGGACGCGTCGCGGATGCCGTTGAGGACGGCTGCGGTGACTGTCTCGTCACCGTTGTTGACGAACTCGGTCAGCCACTTGCGGAACTCGGCGCCCAGGTCGTCCCGCTCGGCGGCGATCTGCACGACGGTCTGGAGGTAGCCGAGCGGCATGCCGGTGTCGTAACGGGTGCCCCGGTAGACGATGGCGTGCACCGGCACCCCCTCGGTACGCAGCAGCTCCATCGCGTCGGTCAGCTGGATCTCGCCGCCGCTGCCCGGCTGGGTACGCCGGATCGCGTCGAAGATCTTCCCGGGGAGCACGTACCGGCCGAGGACGGCGAGGTTGCTGGGGGCGTCGGCCGGGTTGGGCTTCTCCACCATGCCGGTGACCTTGACGACCTCGGCGATGTCGGCGTATTCCGACTCGGCCGGCTCGACCGACGCGATGCCGTAGCGGCTGGTCTCGGCCGGGTCGACCTCGAAGAACGCGAGCACCACGCCGCCGGTGCGGGCCTGGAGTTCCAGCATGGCCGGCAGCAGCGGCTCGGAGGGCTTGACGAACTCGTCGCCGAGCAGCACCGCGAAGGGCGCGTCGCCGACGTGCGACTCGGCGTACCCGACGGCGTGGCCGAGGCCGAGCTGTTCCGGCTGGCGGACCGTGTAGATCGCGGCGAGTTCCTCGGTGCGCTTGACCTCGGCCAGCAGCTCGGGCTTCTTGGCGAGCCGTTCCTCCAGGTCGGGCCGGCGGTCGAAGTGGTCCACCATCGAGGTCTTGCCGCGACCGGTGATCAGCAGGATGTCGTCGATACCGGCCTGGGCGGCCTCCTCGACGATGTACTGCAACACCGGCCGGTCCACGACCGGCAGCAGTTCCTTGGGAACCGCCTTGGTGGCCGGCAGGAACCGGGTGGCCAGGCCGGCGGCCGGGATCACGGCCTTGACCGCGCGGGAGCGACCGGGGGTCGCTGAGGGGTTCGCTGAGTGCTCCGACATGTCGCGAGACTATCGGCCACGGCTCTGCCGCGGCGGGTGAGGACCGGAAGACGCGCCGCCCTGGACGGTGCCCGCCGGATCCGCCGCGCCGGCCCGGGGCAGCCCGTCCGGCGGGCCGGCACCGGCGGCCACCACCGGGATCTCCTGGGTGGGCACCGGATCGGGCGCCGGGGCGAGCCGGTAGCCGTCGCGTCCGGCGGCCTTCGCCGCGTACAACGCGTCGTCGGCGGCGTCGAGCACCTGCTGGCCGCCGGCGGCGTGGTCCGGGTAGACGGCGATGCCGATGGAGACGGTCACCGGCACCCGCACCGGCTCGTCGCCGCTCCCCTCGACGGTCACCGGCTGGTCGCGTACCACCGCGCCGAGCCGCTCGGCGACGATCGTGGCGCCCCGGGCGTCGGTCTCCGGCAGCAGCACCACGAACTCCTCGCCGCCCTGCCGGAACGCCAGGTCCACCTCGCGGATCACGCCGCGTACCCGGCGGGCGAACTCGACCAGCACGGCGTCCCCGGCGGCGTGGCCCCAGGTGTCGTTGACGTTCTTGAACCGGTCCAGGTCGAGCGCGAGGACGCTGAGCATCCGGCCGAACCGGTTCGCCCGCTCCACCTCACGGCGGATCGACTCACGCAGGTAGCGGTAGTTCCACAGCCCGGTCAGCGGGTCGGTGAGGGAGAGCCGCTGCGCCTCCTCGTGCACCCGGACGTTCTCCACCGCGACCGCCGCGTGCCCGGCGAACGTCCGCAGCGTCACCACGTCGTCGTCGTGGAACCCGTGCCCGCCGAGCCGGTCGTAGAGCACGAGTACGCCGAGCGCCGCGCAGGCCGAGCCGGACGGGTCGCCGTCGGCGGGCGGGTGGCCGGGCCGGTCCGGGCCGCGCGACTCGGTGCCGCCGGGGGTGGCGAACGGCACCGCCACGTACGTCTCGCAGGTCGGCTCCCCGGTCGGCGTGTCCGGCGGCGCCCACCGTCCGCGCAGCGGTTCGCCGGTGGCGGCCACCGCTCCCAGCACCCCGGCGCCGACCGCGACCCGCAGCGTCGCCGGGTCGGCCGGGTCGCTCGTCGGCCAGCGCCCGGTCAGCCCTTCCACGCACCGGCCGACGAGGACGCCGTCGCCGTCGACGAGCAGCACCGCGCCGGCCCGGGCGCCGGTGGCGGCGATCGCGCTGTCCAGGATCACCCGCAGGATGCGTTGCAGGTCGTGCGTGCTGGCAAGCGTGTCACCGAGCACCGCGAGGTGGTTGCGGAGCTGGTCACGGCTGCTGGTCAGCGCCGTCACGTAGGTGCCGGTCTCCCGGGTCATCCGGTTGAACGCGCTTGCGAGCCGCCCGATCTCGTCGCGGCTGCGCACCGGCACCCGGGCGCTCAGGTCGCCGCGCGCCACCCGGTCCACCGCGCCGGCCAGCTCACCCAGCGGCCGGGTGGTCACCCGGGCCAGCCGCCAGGCCGCCAGCACGGCGAGCAGGGCGGCGAGCGCGACGGCGGCGATCAGCGCCCCGTACAGGCCGGGCGCACGCTCCCCCGGCACCGACAGCACCAGTGGGAGCGGCTGACCGGGAGACGGGCCGACCCGCCGCACGTACCGGCCGTCGCCGGTGCCTGTCACCCGGTTCCCGTCCGCCTTGCCGGCGGCGGCCAGCACCGCTGCGCGTACCCCCTGGTCCTCGGTCGTGTGGGTGATGCCGCCGGGGTCGTCGAGGGTGACCCCGACGCCGGTCACGGCGGCGAGCCGCGCCACGAAGGCCCGGTCGACGGGCTGGGCGGCGGCGACCGCGCCCAGGTCGGTGCCGGCCGGGTCGCGGAGCCGGACCTGGGCGGAGAGCGCCGCGACGCCGGTGGCGGGCGCGCCGGCGCAGTCCTGCCAGCGCCCGGCCGGCCCGTTCGGCGTGGTGTAGGTGGTGCGGCCGGCGGCGTCGGCGATCAGCACGGCGGCGGCCAGGCCCCGGGCGACCACCTGGTCGGCCGCACGCGACCGGACGACCGGGTCGCCGACCAGCGCGACCGCGTCGGCGGCCGCGCGGAGTTGCTGGCAGAGCGCGTCGATCGAGGTACGGACACCGGCCGCGGCCAGGCCCAGCCGTTCGGTGGCACGGCTGCGGTCGACGGCGCTGAGCGTGGCCCCGACGAAGAACGCGCCGAGCAGGACGGGGCCGAGGACCACCGCGAGGAAAGCCGCCGTCAACCGCCCGCGTAGCGTCAATCTTCCCCCCGGAAGTTCCGCTCCCTTGGTGCGATGCTGACACAGAGCGACCATTAGGCAAGCGTTGCGTCAGGAGTGTTGCGTGCCGGAATTTTCGGATGAAGCGCACGATGCGAAGCGGGAGATGCGCATCGCGCTACTCGCCGCGCGCCGGTCGCTGTCCGCGGCCGAACGCGCGGTGGCGGCGGCCGCCGTCCAGGCCGAGCTGGTGACGTTGGTACGCCGGCTGCGGCCGGCCAGGATGAGCGCGTACGTGCCGGTCGCCTCCGAGCCCGGCGGGCACGACCTGCCGGACGTGCTGCTCGCCGCGCTGCCGCCCGACGCCGAGCTGCTGCTGCCGGTGCTGCGCGAGGACCTGGATCTGGACTGGGCCCGGTACACCGGCCCGGAGTTGTTGCGCGCCGCCGGCCGGGGCCTGCGCGAGCCGACCGCACCGCCCCGGGGGCGGACCGCGGTGGCCGGAGCCGCCCTGGTCGTGGTGCCGGCGGTGGCGGTGGACCGCCGGGGCATCCGGCTGGGCCGGGGCGGCGGCTCGTACGACCGCGCGCTGGCCCGGGTGCCCGCCACGGTGCCGACGGTGGCGCTGCTGCACGACGGCGAGCTGGTGGAGGCGGTGCCCGCCCTGCCGCACGACCGTCCGGTGCACTGTGTGATCACTCCGGCGGACGGGCTGGTGGCGGTCCCGGGTGTGGGCCCGGGCGCTTCCGCTGGACGAACCCGGGGGTCATGACGCACCATTGGCACTCGAAGACCACGAGTGCCAGAAGGCCGTGCCGAAGATCCGGAGGAGAACGTGCCCACGTACCAGTACGCCTGCACCGCGTGCGGCCACCAGCTCGAGGCGGTGCAGTCCTTCTCGGACGAGCCGCTGACCGAGTGCCCGGCGTGTGAGGGGCGGCTGCGAAAGCTCTTCAACTCGGTGGGCATCGTGTTCAAGGGCTCCGGCTTCTACCGCACGGACTCCCGTTCGTCCGGGTCCGACAACGGCTCCTCGACCACGAGCAAGCCGGCCAAGTCCGAGTCGTCCTCGTCCGGGTCGTCGGACTCCTCGTCCTCGTCGTCCGGCTCGTCTTCCTCGTCCGGATCGCCTTCTTCGTCCGGTTCCGGGTCGACGGCGAGCAAGGCACCGGCGGCGTCCAGCTCGTCCTGACCCGCTCTCGCACGCGACACGTGGCCGTTCCCGCTCGGGGGCGGCCACGTTCCGTTCGCGGCGGATGCTCGCCAGCTCGGCGAGGTTGCTGCGTCGGCCGGTGGCGGATGCTCGCCAGCTCGGCGAGGTTGCTGCATCCGCCGGTCCGGAAGCAGCAACCTCCCCGAGCTGGCGGTCCCGGCCGCACCGGGCCTCCGCGCTGGTCCCGGGGAACGGTTTTCCACAAGCGGGCGGGTTATCCACAGGGGCGGGCGGTGGGGCGGCGGGAGCCGGGAGGCCGGGCCTAGCCTGCGGTCGGATGGTTGACCGGCGGCGGGAGGCAGCGGTGGCGGATCGCGAGACGACGTTGCGTCCGGTCCGCTGGCGCGGGCTGCCCCGGCGCCGGACACTGCTGCGGGTGACGCTCGTCGCGGTGCTGCTGGGGCTGGCCGCCGCGGTGCTGCAGACGCCGCCGTCCTGCCCACCACCCCGCGTCCTGCCGGCCACCTCGGCGACGGCGTCGCCGTCCGGCGGCATCCCCGCGCTGCCGGCCGGTGCGGTCGGCGTACCGATCCGGCTGGCCGAACCGGCCGCCCTCGCGGTGCTGCGCCCGGGTGCCCGGGTCGACCTGCTCGTCGTGCCGGCCGGCGGTACGCCCGACCCCACGCTGCTGGCTCCACGCGCCCTGGTGCTCGACGTGGTCGGCGCCACCGGGGCGGTCGACGGCTCCTCGGCGCTCTACCTGGCGCTGCCGCCGGAGCAGGCCCGGCGGGCGATCGGTCTGCCGGAAGGCAGCCGCTTCGCCGTGGTGGTACGCGGCTGACGCGAGCCGGCGAGCAGCCCGCCGCGGCGCGATCAGCCCCAGTGTGGGGGACGCTCGGCGAGCAGCCAGTCGTCGTTGCCGCCGGGGCGCTCGCCCCAGCCACGGTCGGTGTCGTCGCTGGTCTGCTCGGGCAGCACCACGAAGTCGTCGCTGAGGTCGACCACGCGGTCGTCGTCGTCGCGCGGTGTCCGGATGGCGGGTTCGGTCACGATCAGCAACGATACCGCCGTACAGGCCGCCGGTTCGATTCCCGGGACCGGTCGGATCGTCCCGAGCCCTGCCGTACCGGGCCGGGAGCCGTCGGAACGTCAAACACCGGGCGCGACGGGCCGGGGTGACGGTGATCGACGCGTCGGGCGGCCGACCGGCCCGGGGCGTTGGTAGCGTCGGACGGCGTGACGACGCCGAGCGGTGGCAGCCCCGACGACGAGACCTGGCGACGCCCGGACCAACCGGCACCCGCCGGGGAGAACGCCCCCGGGGCGGTCCCCCGGGACAGCGCGGACGCCCGCCCGGCCGGTCCCGGATCTCGGCCGGGTGACACCGGCGGGGCCCATGAACCGGACCGCACCGCCGAACCGGACCGCACCGACGTTCCGCCCGGGACCGCCGGGCAGCCCGAGCCGGCCTCCCTCGCGGCGGAGCCGGCCGCCCCCACAGCAGAGCCGGACGCCCTTCCGGCAGAGCCGGCCGTCGCCGAGGGCGTCGAGACGACCGGAGCAGCCGCCGACAACCCCGAGGCGGCCGGGAACGCCAGCCCCTGGTCGCGCGAGGCGGCCACCGAGAGCCCGTGGGCCCGGCCGGAGGCGGCAGGCGGCTGGACGGTGGCCGGCGGCGCGTGGCCGGGCACGAGCGGTGCCGGCCCGGCCGCCGTTGGCCCACAGTTCGGGGGCGGCGCGCCCGCCGGCCCGCAGTTCGGGGGTGGCGCGCCCGCCGGTGGCCCGCCGCCCTCGGGGTACGCGGGACCGCCGCCGAGCACGCCTCCGCCGCCCGGCTGGCGGCCACCGGTACACGTACAGCCGTCACCGCCCCGCCGGCTCCCGCCGCAGGACATGGCCGCGATGGACCAGGCGGAGCAGCGCGCGCAGCGGCTCACCTACGGCATCGGGGCGGCCGTGGCGGTGGTGCTGGTGCTGCTCACCTGCCTGCTGTGCTCGCGGGTGCTGTTCTGACCGCAGCGGTCAGACCACGCCGTCCCAGACCACCTTGGCGCCGCTGTCCCCGGTCAGGTAGACGTACACGAGCGCGAAGACCGCGAGCACCGCCACCACGACGGTGAGCACCACCGGGAGCCAGCGGGGCAGGTTCCGGCCCGCGACGAAGCGGCTCGTCGACAGCACCAGCAGCAGCGCCGCGACGCCGAGCCCGAGCGCGTACCAGAACAGCGTGTCGCCGTACGACGCGTGCTCGCTGATCTGCTGGAGCCGGTCCGGCGGGTAGCCCTTCGCGCGCAGGACCCCCTCCAACTCCTCACCGGACTCGGTCGCCACGAAGGCGAGGATCGGGGTGACCACGGCGAGCGCCGCGACCGCCCAGTCGAGGCGGGGGCGCCAGCGGGGCAGCACCCCGTACGCGACGGCGAGCAGTGCCAGCAGCGGCACCAGCACCACCACCGCGTGGATGACGAGCACGTGGACCGGCAGACCGTTGATTTCCCTGAACACCGACACCTCCGGCGAGTGGGTGGTTTGGCGCGCTCAGCGTACGGCGTGAGGCCGTCTTCCTCGATACACGAACGCGTGGCGGTGCCGGTTCACCTGTGGCCCCGGCCACGGGTGAACAACGTTCGCTTGTCGGCCCGCCTGCCCCGTGCTGTCATGGATCCATGTCCACAGGTGAGGAGCTGCTCCGGTCGAGGGGCCTACGGGTCACCCGGCCGCGTCTCGCCGTGCTGGACGTGCTCTCCGCCGGCGGTCACCTGGAGGTCGACGAGATCACCCGGCGGGTACGCCGACGGATCGACTCGGTCTCCACCCAGGCCGTCTACGACGTGCTCGGCGCCCTGTCCCGGGCCGGCCTGTCCCGCCGGATCGAGCCGGCCGGCAGTCCCGCGCGATACGAGGCCCGGGTCGGCGACAACCACCACCACGTGGTGTGTCGGGGCTGCGGCGAGATCGCCGACGTGGACTGCGCTGTCGGCAGCGCCCCCTGCCTGGACCCGAACGTGGCACACGGCTTCGAGCTGGACGAGGCGGAAGTGACCTTCTGGGGCCTCTGCCCGGCCTGCCAGTCCCGCCGCTCCGCCGACGACTGACAGCCACACCGAGGACGCCCGCACCCACGACTGGCGGCCGCACCGAGGACGCCCGGCGACGGCGCGTGGCACTCTTGATCGGTGGACACCGAAGACCTCGGCCTCTTCGGTCCGGGATCGGTCACGTGGAAGGTGCACGAGGAACCGATCCTGATCGTCGCCGGCCTGCGCTCGCTCTACCTCCAGGCGCTGCACCCGCGCGCGATGGCCGGCGTCGCACAGAACAGCAACTACCGCACCGACGCCTGGGGCCGGCTGGTCCGCACGGCGAACTACGTGGGGACGACGATCTACGGCACCACCGCCGAGGCGGAGGCGGCCGGGCGACGACTGCGAACGCGGCACGCCCGGATGCGCGCCACCGACCCGTTCACCGGTGCGGAGTTCCGCATCGACGAGCCGGAGCTGCTGCGCTGGGTGCACGTCACCGAGGTCGAGTCGTTCGTGAGCACCGCCCGGCGGGCCGGGCTGGCGCTCACCGACGACGAGGTGGACGGCTACTACACCGAGCAGCGCCGGTCGGCGGCCCTGGTCGGGCTGGACCCGGACGACGTGCCGGGTACCGCCGCCGAGGTGGCGGACTACTACCGGGACGTACGCCCGCAGTTGCGGATGACCCGGGAGGCGGCCGAGACGGCGGTGTTCCTGACCGCGCCGCCGATCCCGTGGAAGCTCAGCCTGCCGGCGCGGGTCGGACTGAACCTGGGGCCGCCGCGCTGGGCGTACTTCGGGATCGCCGCCACCGCGCTGGGGATGCTGCCGCCGTGGGCGTTGCGGCTCTACGGCGGGCTGGGCCTGCCCACCACCGCTCTGTCGGCGGACCTGAGCGCGCGGGCGCTGCGACTGGCGCTGGCCGCGGTGCCCCGGCGCTACCGGGAGGGCCCGTTGCAGCAGGCCGCCAAGGAACGCGCCGCCCGCCTGACCGCGGCCTGACGGCGTCCCACGCTCACTCCGCGTCGGCGAACCGCTCGACCGCCGACCAGGGGTCCTTGCCGGGGGTCTGCGCGCCGGTCGGGCACGTACGCCGGTAGTCGCACCAGCCGCACCGCGGGCCCGGCTCGGCCGGGAACGCCGCGTCGGGGTCGGTGCCGTCGGCCACCGCGCGCTCGGCGGCCATGATGTCGCGGGCGGTGTCCTCGGCGCGGGTGAGCTGCCGGTGCAGGGACTCCGGCGTGTGCTCGTGCGCGGCGACGGTGCCGGTGGGCAGGTGGTGCAGCTCGACCCGGCGGCACGGCTTGCGGAACACCCGCTCGGCCGCGTACGCGTAGAGCGCGAGCGCCTGCGAGCCGCGCGCGTCGTCGGCGTCGAGCCCGGTGCGGCCGGTCTTGTAGTCGACGATGACCAGCTCGGGCCGCCCGTCCGGGCCGGGACGCGAGTCGATCCGGTCGGTGCGGCCGTTGAACGCGAGCACCGCGGTCTTGACCGCGACCACCCGTTCCACGCCGACCGGCTCGTCGGCCGGGTCGAGGCCCGCCACGTAGCTCTCCAGCCAGGTCAGCGCCCGCCGGAAGGCGTCGCGCTCCTGCTCGTCGTCGCGGTAGCCCTCGCGGACCCAGGTGCCCTTGAGCAGGGTGCCGAGCACCTCGGGGCGGCGGCGGTCGGGGGCCAGCGCGTACCAGTTCTTCAGCGCGGTGTGGACGCTCGCGCCGAGCGAGTTGTGCGCCCACGGCGGGCCCTTGGGCGGCGCGGGCCGGTCGACGTAGGCGTAGCGGTAGCGGCGGGGACAGTCCGCGTACGCGCCGAGCTTGCTCGGTGTGCAGACGAACAGGCGCTCCGGCATGCCCTCGAAACCGAGCTGCTCGGACTGCTCGGCGCGGGGTCGGGGAGCCCGGGAGCCACTGGCTGCTGACTGTCGTCGCACCCGGAGAATCCTGCCATCCGGGTACGACACCGGACGAGCCCGCTCAGGCGTTGTTGAGGTACTGGGTCACGAACGCGGCGATCGCGTCGGCGATGAGCTGCACGGCGATGGCGGCCAGCAGCAGACCGGCGATCCGGGTCAGCACCTCGATGCCGCCGGGGCGCAGCACCTTGACGATGCCGCCGGAGAAGCGCAGCACCACCCAGACGGTGACCATCACCGCGACGATGGCGAGCCCGATGGCGAGGTAGTCGACGGCGCCGCCGGCCTGCTGCACGAACAGCATGGTGGCCACGATGGCGCCCGGCCCGGCCAGCAGCGGGGTGCCGAGCGGCACCAGCGCGATGTTCGAGGTGACCTGGTTGCTCGGGTCGTCCGCCTTGCCGGTCAGCAGCTCCAGCGCGACCAGGATCAGCAGCAGGCCGCCCGCCGCCTGGAGGGCGGGCAGGTCGACGTGCAGGTACGCCAGGATCGTCTGCCCCGCCACCGCGAAGATCACGATGACCCCGAGCGCCAGCGCCACGGCCTGCCAGGCGGCCCGGTTCCGGTCGCGCGCGGGCAGCGGCCCGGTCAGCGCGAGGAAGATGGGCATCATTCCGGGCGGGTCGACGATCACCAGCAGGGTCACGAAGACCTCGCCGAAGAGCTTGAGATCCACGCGGACACGGTAGCCGTGCCGTCGGATCGCTTCAGCTCGAAGCGACAGGGGTCACCCCGCGGGCCAGCGCGACGATCCGCTCGTACGCCTCGGGCCCTGTGGTGTGCGCGCCGAGCCGCACGGTCTTGTGCGTGCCGTGGAAGTCGGACGAGCCGGTGACCAGCAGTCCCAGGTCGGCGGCGAGCCCGCGGACGTGCTCCCGCTCGGCCCGGTCGTGGTCCTCGTGGTCTGCCTCCAGCCCGGCCAGGCCGGCCGCCGCCAGGTCCGCGATCAGCTCGTCCGGCACGATCCGGCCGCGCCGGCTGGCCTTCGGGTGGGCGAAGACGGGCACGCCGCCGGCCGCCCGCACCAGCGCCACCGCCTGGAACACCTCGATGTCGTCCTTGGGCAGCCGGTACCGCTCGCCGAGCCAGTCCGGCCCGAACGCCTCGGTGGTGGTGGCGACCAGACCGGCCCGGATCAGCGCCTGCGCGATGTGCGGGCGGCCGACGGTGCCGCCGCCCGCACCGGTCAGGATCTCCGTCCAGCTCACCGGGATGCCGTCGGCCTGGAGCAGCCGGACGATGCGCTCGCCACGTTCCTCGCGGGCCCGGCGGACCCGGGCCAGTTCCGCGGCCAGGTGTGGCTCGGCCGGGTCGAACAGGTACGCGAGCAGGTGCAGCGGGATCGCCGGTTCGGCGCCGAACCACCGGCAGGAGATCTCCGCGCCGCGGATCAGGGTGAGCCCGGGCGGCAGGGCGGCGACGGCGGGCGCCCAGCCGGCGGTGGTGTCGTGGTCGGTGAGTGCCACCACGTCGAGCCCGGCGTCGGCGGCGGCCCGGACCAGCTCGGCGGGGGTCAGGGTGCCGTCGCTGGCGGTGGAGTGGGTGTGCAGGTCGATGCGGGCGGGGACGCTCACCCGTCCGACGCTACGCCCCGTCCGGCACCGTGGGCACGTCGGCCACCACCACCGGGCGGTCCTCCGGCGCCAGCCCCTCGACCTTCGAGGCCGTGGGCCGGTCACCGGCCAGCACCCGCTCGGGCTTGACCCGGACCAGCCCGCCGGTCGCGTCCACGTGCAGCGCCACCCCGGCCCGGGTCCAGGACACGCCCCCGGCCAGCAGCGGGCCGGCCGGGTGGGTGACCGGGCTGGCCGGGTCACGCAGGTCGACCAGGAGGGCGGTGCGCGACGTGCCGTTGGCGAGCAGCCACCGGCCGTCGAAGGAGACGGCGCCGAGCCCGTCGGTGGCAAGCTTCAGACCGCATCCGGTACGCACCGGGGCGAGGTCGCGGGCCGGGTCGAGCAGGGCCAGGCAGTGTTCCTCGTCCCGCCCGGCGGCGACCAGGCCGACCACCCGGCCGTCGGGCCGGGTGCCGTAGACGGTGCGCACGTCCGGGTTCACCGGGCCCGGCTGCCCGCCCAGCGCGCGGTTCCAGACGCTCATCCCGCCGTCGCCGGGCTGCTGGATCAGCACCGCGTCGCCGGTGAAGCCGACCGGCACGGCGCCCTCCGGCGCGGCGATCCGGACCGGCGCGATGAGCTGGCCGGCGACCACACCGGCGGCGATCAGGTCCGTGCCGTCCCGCCAGGCGACCTGGCGGCCGTCCGGGGAGACCGCCACCGCGTCCGCGGCGGCGAGCATGACCTGCGGCGCGGTGCCACCGACCGGAACCCACCAGAGGGTACGGCCGGCGACGGTGGCCGCCGAGGTGAGCAGCCAGCCCTCCTGCTCGTGGATCCGCTGCGCCCGTTCGACGCCGCTGACCCCGGTCAGCTGCCGCCGTTCGCCGCCGCTGGTGTCCAGCCGGTCACCGACGAGCAGGTCGAGTTCGGCGCGGACCGGCCCGAAGCGGGTGACCGAGGAGGGCTCGGAGGTCTGCGGGGACGGGAAGAGGACGGGCGGGTCGCCGAGCACCACTGTGGGCGTGCCGCCGTCGCCGCCGGGCGCGCTGAACTGGGCCACCCCGGTGGTGACGACAACGGTGGCGACCCCGGCCAGGGCGAGGCCGGTGAGCGTACGCCGCCGGCCCGTGCGCCGTGCCCGGCGCAGGACCTCCCCGGCCGGGTCGGCGGGCAGCGGGCGGGACGTCTCGACGCGGCGGGACAGGGTCTCCCGCAGCGCCCGCTCCAGCTCGTCGTCGCTCACGGGGAATGGACGCTCCGGGCTGCCCGTTCGGTTGTCGCCGTGCTGCCGGGTGCCGCTCATCGGCTCTTCGCCGGGATCGGGACGGCGGGGCGGACCGGAGCCGCGGGTGGGCCCGGTCGCGGCACCCGGGCGGCGGGCTGCCGCGCCGGGGTACGGGCCGGCTCGGCGCCCCGGGCCGGCGGGACGGCCCGGCCGCCCGTGGGCGAGGCGGACGGGGCCGCCGCGGGCGCGTCGGCGGGCGCTGGCAGGCCCAGGGCCGCCTGGGAACCGAGCCGGCGGCGCAGCGTGTTGAGCGCCCGGGAGGTCTGGCTCTTGACGGTGCCCGGGGAGATCTCCAGCAGCGCGGCGGTCTGCGCCTCGGACATGTCCTCGTAGAAGCGCAGCACCAGCACCGCCCGCTGCCGGGCCGGCAGCGCCTGGAGGTGCCGCCAGAGCGCGTCCCGGTCGAGTTGCTGCTCGATCTCGTCGACACCGGCGCGCTCCGGCAGCACCTCGGTGGGACGCTCGCCGTGCCAGCGGCGCCGCCACCAGCTGGTGGACGTGTTGACCATGACCCGGCGGGCGTACGGCTCGATGGCCTCGATCCCGCCGAGCCGCTTCCAGGCCAGGTAGGTCTTCGTCAGCGCGGTCTGGAGCAGATCCTCGGCGGTGGCCCAGTCACCGGCGAGCAGGTAGGCGGTGCGCAGCAGTGCGCCGGACCGGGCCGCGACGAATTCGCGGAACTCCTCCTCCAGCGGATCTCTGCTCACCACCACACTCATCTCCCCCCGTCCTGCCTGGCAGGATGCCACGGCCGGGTCACCCGGGTCGATGGCGGAAGGTGTGCAGTTCATCCGATGTTCGGACGAAAAGTTTCAGGCTCCGTCGTCGGCCTTGGCCTCGTCGGCCTCCTTGCCGAGCCGCGCCTCGACCGCCTGCGGCTCGTACATCTCCTCGACCACACGCAGGTAGAGCTCGTTCGGGTTGGGCAGGTTCTTGATCACCCGGAGTGCCTGTTCCTGACCGGCGGACTCCAGCACGAACGTGCCGTAGTTGAGGGCGCGGCCGGTCGGGCTCTGCTCGTACTTCATGTCGGTGACCCGGGTGAGCGGCATCATCGCGACCTGCCGGGTGATGATCCCGTTGACCACCATCACCCGCTTGTTGGTCAGGATGAACCGGTCGTACCACCAGTCGGCGACCTTCCAGGCCACCCAGCCCATGACGCCGAACCAGAGCAGCACGGCGACGGTGGTCAACGCGCCGACGTCCCGCCCGGCGAGGAAGCCGGAGAGGTAGCCGAGCACGAACGTGGCCACCACGCCGACGATGATCGGAGTGGTGAGGTGGATCCAGTGCCGCTTCCACTCGCCCCGGTAGCGCTCGGTGGGGAAGAGGTAACGCGCTACGAGCGAGCTGGGCTCGTCCTCCAGCGGCAGCACCCGGCGAGGTGCCATGCCGGTGGCGTCGGACCGCAACCCGGCCAGCTCCTCCTCGGAGATCGGCTGGTCCGGGAAGCCGTCCGGATCCCGTGCCCAGGCCCGGCCGGACCGCCCCTCGCCGGTGTAGGCGCTGCCATAGCCGGCGTCGTCCGCGTCCGCGTACGGGCCGGGGCCGTAACCGGCCGGGTCGTCCGGGTCGATCCGGGGGATCGGCTCGGTGTCGCGTTCCCGGCGTGCCCGGTCGGGGTCGTCCGGGTCGAAGGGTGGACCGGAGGGGCTTCCCATGGGTGGCTAGGCGACGAGGTTGGTGAAGAAGTCGCCGAAGCCCTGCGCGATGTCCATGATGCCGCCGCCGAGAGACTTGAAGACGTCGGCGGCGGAGTTGGGCCGGTACGCAACAAAGAAGATCAAGAATGCGATGCCGGCCCAGGTGAGGACCTTCTTGACCATAGCGGGCCATCCTCTCGCGCGGCGCCGGGTCCGTTTACCGCAGCGGCACCCAGAGTATCAGCATGGTGTCTTACCGTGAATATCTGCGTCCGCTCTCCGACTCGCCGTGGCGAGCCGGTCAGGCCCGCCCGTGCAGGTACGGAGACGGTGCGCCGTACACGAGTTCGGGCGGTGTCCACTCGGTGAGGTCGTGCAGCACGACTTCTTCCGCGAGGAGGTGACCCGCACTCGCCGGCCAGGCTATCGCATGGAGCCACATTCCCCGAGCCTCGCCGGCGTACGCGCTTCGATCCGTTTCGGAGCGGACGAGCCACAGTGGAGTCGGATGGCCGCCCACCCGGATCTTCGCGTGCGGCAGCCGCTCGGGATGACCAGGGCCGGGATCGGTGAGCGCCTCCTCCACCTGTGGGCCGGGGTCGGGTCCGGGCAGTCCCGCGAAGCGGGATCCGAGACCGACGCCGGGCTCCTCGGCGACGAAGATCAGGTCGGCCGGCCCACCGTCCAGGGGGGCCGGTCCGGCGCAGGCGACGAGCGTGGCCCGTACGCCCGCGCGGTCGTCGCCCGCCCACGCCACCCCGGTGAGCGTCCAGCCCGGCGGGAGCGGCCACGGGCACCACAGCGGCATCCGGAGCCGGCCGGTCGGGTCGGGGTCGGCGGCCATCCGCTCCACCACGCTGGCCATGATCTCGGCGCTGATGTGCTCCGGTACGTGCAGCGGCGCGACCGGGCCGCAGCGCACGCACCGGTGCTCGGCGTGCATCAGATCCGGCTCGCGCACCGGGCCCGCGCACTTCGGACAACTCACCGCGACAGTCACACCCTCACCGTCACCCCGGACCCGCGGGGCGTCAAGCGGGGCGGGCCGACGATCGTGGGATTTCCGTCCGGCGGTGGACCCACGCGCGGGTTCAGTCCGGCGGCGGCCCGGCGTACGACCGGATCCAGGCGTGCATGGCGATGCCGCTGGCCACCCCCGCGTTGATGGACCGGGTCGAGCCGTACTGGGCGATGGAGAACAGCGCGTCGCAGGCCGATCGGGCCACCGCCGACAGTCCCGGCCCCTCCTGGCCGAACAGGAGCACGCAGCGACGCGGCAGCACCGCGGTCTCCATCGGCCGGGAGCCGGGCAGGTTGTCGATCCCGACCACCGGCAACCGCTCGTCGCGCGCCCACGCGACGAACTCCTCGATCGTCGCGTGGTGCCGGACGTGCTGGTAGCGGTCGGTCACCATCGCGCCCCGCCGGTTCCACCGCCGCCGTCCGACGATGTGCACCTCGGCGGCGAGGAAGGCGTTGGCGTTGCGGACCACGGTGCCGATGTTGAAGTCGTGCTGCCAGTTCTCGATCGCCACGTGGAAGTCGTGCCGACGCCGGTCCAGGTCGGCCACCACGGCCTCGCGCCGCCAGTAGCGGTAGCGGTCCACCACGTTGCGCCGGTCCCCGGCGGTGAGCAGCTCCGGGTCGTAGCGCGGGTCGTCCGGCGGGTCACCGGGCCACGGCCCCACACCCACGTCGAGCTGGTCGTCGGTCACGGTTGCCGAGGGTACGGCCCGGCGGCGCCCCCGGTCAGCGCAGGTCGAGCGCGCCGCCCAGCCGGTCGAGGAAGCGCGTGTCGGCGGGGCTCGGCGTGGTCTGCCCGGCCCGGCACACCCGGGCGGCGACCGACTCCACCCACTGCCGGTACGCCGCCGAGTCGGCCGGATCCGCCCGGCGGCGCAGCACGCGTACCGTCGCCCGGGCGGCGGCCAGCAGGTCGACCATGTCGGTCAGGCGCTCGTCCCGCTCGGTGACGCCGTCGTGGCGGGCGTAGATGGCGGCCACCACGGCGCGGACGAGATCGCTGTCGAAGGCCCGGCCGGCGGCCACCGCGTCCAGGCCGGCCAGTCCGGCGGCGACGCCACGCGGCGGTCGGCCGGGGCCGGGTGCGGCGGCGGCGACGAGGACGCGGCCCGGCAGGTCGGTCAACAGGTCCCACTCCGCCGCGGAGTAGGCGGCAGTGGTGAGCGGTGCGGCGCGGCGACCGGCGGAAGGCGGCTCTCCGGCTACGGAGTGGCTCATGGGCACCTCCAGCCCGAGCATAAGCCCCCGGACGAGGTCCGGGCCCCGTCCCCGCCGAACGGAGAACGAGGCCCGGTGGCCGGACGGAACGCGAGGTCAGCGCGGCTCGGGGAAGCTGGGACGCTCCGGGTCGACGCCGTCCGGGACGGCGGCGGCCGCGTACTCCTTCTTGGGGACCATGACCTTGCGGCGGAACACGCAGACGAGCGTGCCGTCCTGGTTGTAGCCGCGGGTCTCGACCGCGACCACGCCGCGGTCGGGCTTCGAGGCCGACTCCCGCTTGTCCAGCACCGTCGTCTCGCCGTAGATGGTGTCGCCGTGGAACGTCGGCGCGACGTGCCGCAGCGACTCGATCTCCAGGTTGGCGATCGCCTTGCCGCTGACGTCCGGTACGGACATGCCCAGCAGCAGCGAGTAGATGTAGTTGCCGACCACCACGTTGCGCTTGAACTGCGAGGCGGACTCGGCGTAGTGCGCGTCCATGTGCAGCGGGTGGTGGTTCATGGTGAGCAGGCAGAAGAGGTGGTCGTCGTACTCGGTGACCGTCTTGCCCGGCCAGTGCCGGTAGACCGCGCCGACCTCGAACTCCTCGTAGTAGCGGCCGAACTGCATCCTTGTCCCCTTCACGGGCGGCGATGGAGTTCGGCACAGCATGCCTTATCGCTTGTTAAGGCGAGGGGCGGGGCGCTCGCCCGGCGGAAATGTCACACCGGGGGCCACCGAGGTCCGGACGCAATGAGCGGCGGGGCCCTCCCCGGCACCCGCCGCCCACGCTCTGATGCGAAGAATTCTGCCGTACGACCACCCGTCGCCGACAGAGACGGAGGTCACATTTATCTTTTCGTAACACTACTAAAAGTAACCGACGTGAGGTCGGTAAGCGATCTCCGCAGGCCGGATAGATGCTCGTCAAGCCCAAAGTTACCGATACGTAGCCGCAACTGAGCGTGATCTCCTTGGAAACGCTCCCATCACGTCCCGTCACGCAAGTGCGGCGTGCATTTGCGTTCCGCACGAACGGGGCGAACAGATGGTGTTCGATGTGCCCAGGGTCACCGTCCGGGCGCTCAGCGTTTCGTCACCCGCGCGACGGGAATTCGGACGGACTGACCCTGGTTCCACCGGACGTACGACAATCCGCGGTGATCGGAGAGAGCAAATGGCAACGGTTGAGCTGACCACGGCCAACTTTGACGAGGTGACCGGGCGCGACGGGATCGTCCTGCTCGACTTCTGGGCGGACTGGTGCGGCCCGTGCAAGCGCTTCGCCCCGGTCTACGAGCGCTCCTCGGAGAAGCACCCGGAGATCGCCTTCGGCAAGGTCGACACCGAGGCGCAGCAGGAGCTGGCGGCCAAGTTCAACATCAGCTCCATCCCGACGATCATGGCGATCCGTGACGGCGTGATCGTCTTCGCCCAGCCGGGCGCGCTGCCGGAGTCGGCGCTGGAGAACCTCATCGAGCAGGTCCAGGCGCTGGACATGGACGACGTCCGCAAGAAGCTGGCCGAGCACAACCACTGACGTTCCGCACGCCGCCGGCCGGCGCCCCTCCTGGGTGCCGGCCGGCGGCGTGTCCCGTACCGGCGGGGCTCGCTTGCGCTTTGTTCGAACACGTGTTCGAATAACTCCATGCGCTGGGACAACCTCTCCGCTCCCCCGGACGAGGGGACTCCCGATCGGGCGGCGCCGGCGGCTCCACCCCTGCCGCTGGCGCTGCCCGGCGCCGTCACCCGCACCTTCGACACCCCCGACTTCGCCGGCATGACCTTCTACGAGGTCCGCGCCAAGTCGATCATCAACCGGGTGCCCGGCCAGTCACGCGTGCCGTTCGAGTGGACGATCAACCCCTACCGGGGCTGCTCGCACGCCTGCGTCTACTGCCTGGGCGGCGACACTCCGATCCTGATGGCCGACGGCCGCACCAGGGCGATCAGCGAGCTGGAGCCCGGCGATCGGATCTACGGCACCCGGCGCAGCGGCGCCTACCGCCACTACGTCGTCACCACGGTGCTCGACAAGTGGTCCACGGTGAAGCGGGCCTACCGGATCACCCTGGCCGACGGCACCACGCTCGTCGCCAGCGCCGACCACCGGTTCCTCACCGAACGCGGCTGGAAGCACGTCACCGGGACCATGCGCGGCGGCGGACGCCGTCCGCACCTGACCACCCGCAACCGCCTGCTCGGCACCGGCGGGTTCGTGGTGGCGCCGAAGCGCTCGGCCGACTACCGCCGGGGCTACCTGCACGCCCTGGTCCGCGACGACCACCCCGCCGGCCACCGGCGCGACACCCGGTTCCGGCTGGCCACCGCCGAGGCGGAGGCGCTCGACCGGGCCGAGCGCTACCTGGCCGACGCGGGCGTCACCGTCGAGCGGGCAACCACCGCCCGGGCGGGCCGCCGGGCGACGACCACAGTGGTACGCACAGCCGGCCCGGCCGACGTCGTCACCGGGCTGTTCACGCCACCCGACGAGGCGACTGACGACTGGGCGCTGGGCTACCTGGCCGGCATGTTCGACGCCGTGGGCACCTGCCACCGGGGCGTGTTCCGGATCAGCGTCGCCGACGACGAGAGCCGGGCCCGCGCAGCCGGCGCGCTGGACCGGTTCGGCTTCCGGTGGGCCCTCGACGTGCCGGACGCACCGGGTGCGGCGCGTCAGCTCCGGCTCACCGGCGGGCTGCCGGAGCGGCTGCGCTTCTTCCACCTCACCGACCCGGCCGTCACCGCCCGGCGCTCGATCGAGGGCATGGCGCTCAAGTGCGCGGCGCGGCTCCAGGTGACCGCCGTCGAAGACCTCGGCCTGGAGCTTCCGCTGTGGGACATCACCACCGGCACCGGCGACTTCATCGCCAACGGCGTGGTCAGCCACAACTGCTTCGCCCGCAACACCCACACCTACCTCGACCTGGACCCGGGCGCCGACTTCGACCGCAAGGTGATCGTCAAGGTCAACGCGGGCGAGTTGGTACGCCGCGAGCTGGCCGCCCCACGCTGGCGCGGCGCGCACGTCGCCATGGGCACCAACGTGGACTGTTACCAGCGGGCCGAGGGCCGCTACCGCCTGATGCCGCCGATCATCGAGGCGCTGCGGGACTTCGCGAACCCGTTCTCCATCCTGACCAAGGGCACGCTGCTGCTGCGCGACCTGCCCCTGCTGCGCCAGGCCGCCGAGGTGACCCGGGTCGGTGTGTCGTACTCGGTGGGGTTCGTCGACGAGGCGCTCTGGCGGGCAGCCGAGCCTGGTACGCCGAGCCCGCGCCGCCGCCTCGACGCGGTCCGCACCCTCACCGACGCCGGCTTCTCCGTCGGCGTGCTGATGGCGCCGATCCTGCCCGGCCTCAGCGACGACGAGGAGTCCATCGACGCCACGGTCGCGGCGATCGCCGCCTCCGGGGCCGCGAGCGTGACGCCGCTGCCGCTGCATCTTCGGCCCGGTGCCCGGGAGTGGTACGCCCGCTGGCTGGCCCGGGAGTTCCCCCACCTGGTGCCCCGTTATCGGCAGCTCTACCAGGCCGGCTCGTACGCGCCGCAGGCGTACCAGCGGGAGGTGACAGCGCGGGTGCGGATGGCGGCACGCCGGCACGGGCTGCACCGCGGCGAGACCGGCGACAATCGCCGGCTGCCCGAGACCCCGCCGCCCGCACCGGCCGCCGAGCAGCTCTCCCTGCTCTAGCGCCTGGGTACGCTGCCCATTCGGTTCGGCCAGCCGACCCGGGTACGGGGTGGAACGCCTTGATCGCCCTCCGGATCGGGCCCATGCCTTGCCGTCCCCCGGTGCGCGTGCGCCTCGGGGGACGGCGGGCCGGTCGACGTGCCACCGCAAGCGCGATGTGACGTCGTCGCTAGTAGATGGCCACCGGCGAGTCGGGGTAAAGCTGTGAGACCGCCTGTGTGACGCAAGTGCGAATGTCCTGGCGCCGATCTTCGCCGAGTTCGGCGTCGAGGTCCGGGATCCCCACCGCTCGATCACTGACTGCCAGGTTCTTGCTCCTGAGGCACTCCTTGACGACAAGCATGAGTTCGGGCTTCATGCGGGGAGGATTACTCTTGGCGAACTGGTCCTCAACTCGCCCGAGCCAGGCCCCATGACATTCGTCACCGATGGCCCCGACCTCTTCGTCAGACAGTTCTGGGTTCCGGTACCACATGGTCATCACTTGTTGATTCACCGGGTTCCAGCCCGTGTTGACGAGCTGCACATCATGCGCTTGAAGACATTTGCCCAAAAACTCGGTTGCTTTTTCGTAGTCCGCTCGGCTTGTCACTCCATCGCCAAGCAGAGCTTCCTGGGCAGCGGCACCGTCCGCCCGCTCCTTCTCGGTGAGGTGTTGACCGGAACTGCCGGCTGCAGTGCCTCCGCCTCGGTCAGCGGGCGGAGAAGCACTGCAGCCGAACAGCCCACCGATCAGCAACGCAGCGATTGAAACGCGCAGCTGTCCGGCATGGGACATCCGCATGAGCTAGTGGTTGATCTTCTTCGAGCCGCAGGTCTCGCAGCTCTTGTGCTCACTCCACACAATGCCGTTGTTGCCGGGAGCGTAGAACTCGACCTTGGACGCATCGTGCGACCAGCTGCTGACGTTGCCGGCCCAGTTGACACGAAGCCAGGCGTGTCCGCTGCAGCTCCCGCTACCCTTCCAGGTCTTCGCGTAGCCGTGGCTGCTCTGCCCGGCGTAGCTGCATCCCGAGCGGCTGAGGTCGACAGTGGACGTGTGCGCCTGAGCGGCCGAAGGGACCATCAGGGCACCCGCCGCCGTCGCCAGGGCGACGGCCGACAGCCCACCGAGCAGGCCGCGACGCTTACTGGTTGCGAGGTTACTACTCATCTGCACTCTCCCCGTGTTGAGAACACCTGCACAGAACCAGACAGCAATCATCGACATATCCAATGATCGAACGATTGGATATCCCGGCCAGGTGATCAATGAAAGCTGAAATCGACAATACACTAAGCGATGCCGTCTATGTGTGATCCATATCACACCAAGAGGGGCCATAGTGAATGCAGAAACCCCTTACGATGCCACTCGCAATTCTCTGGAGAAATCGTTATCGGCGCAGATCTGCGCGGCGCGGAAAAGCCCATTGTCAACCGTCCACCGGACAGAAATCCCTGCCGTCGCCGCACCGAGGGAGCTAGTGCCCCGTCATGCAGCCTTGAACGGGTAATCCGGGTGGCGGATCTTGGAGCCGGCGGCGAATGCGGATTTCGGTCTGGCGCGTTGGTTGCGCCATCGGATGTAGTCGCCGATGGCGGCGTCCTGCTCGGCGTGGCTGCGGTGGTCTGTGCCGTTGAGGGCGAAGTAGCGCACGGCGGCGAACTCGGCTTCGATCCAGTTCAGCCAGGAGGCGTAGGTCGGTAGGAATACCAGGTCGACCTGGTTGGCGGCGCACCAGGCGCGGACCTCGGGGTGCTTGTGCGGGGAGAAGTTATCGCAGATCAGATACAGCTTTTGGTCGGGCCAGCGGCGGCGCAGGGTCTTGAGGAAGCTCAGGAACTCGCGCCACCGTTTCCGGTCACGGATGCGGTAGTGCAGCCTCCCGGTGGCCAGGTCCAAGGCGGCGATCATGTGCCGCACACCCTGGTCGCGGGTGTAGGTGGCCCGCAGCCGAACGGGCTGACCCTGAGGGCGCCAGGCCCGGCCGGGACGGGGTTGCAGGCTCAGCGGCCCGAACTCGTCCACACACAACACCCGACCGTCGGCCGGTGGATGGTCGTAGAGGTCCAGGATCCGGCGCATCTTCGACGTGAAGTCGGGGTCGTTGCTGGCCTTCCACGTCTTGGTTGCCTGCCACGACACGCCACGCTCGTGCAGGATCCGCCGAATGGTCTCGGCGCTGATCGTCGCCACGTAGCCGGCGTCGATCAGGTAGTCGCGCAGCTTGGCCAGGGACCAGCACGAGAACGGTCGGCCGAGGAACCGGGGGTCGCACCGGGCGATGACGCAGATCCAGTCACGGGTCTGCTCATCGATCCGTCTCGGTGCGCCCCCGTTCCATTTTGGGTCCAGCGCGTCGAACCCCCGCTCGTTGAACGCGTGGATCACGTCCCGCACGTAGTCCTCGCTGGCTTTGAGCAGGTGGGCGATGTCCGGGGCCGGCTGGCCCTGGGCGGACATCAGCACCACGATCGCCCTACGCAGCTTCACCGGGTCCTTCGCCGTGCGGGTGATCCGCTGCAACCGTTGACCCTCGGCCATCGACACCTGCCGGACGAACACCTCCGGCCGTCTACCCACCGGCCACCACCTCCCCTGACGAGTGCTGGGAGACAGCCTGCCCGATCCGTCCTCAGAACCGATGGATTACACGATCAACGTTCAAAGACGGGGCACTAGTCTCGGGGGATGCGTTCCGCACAGCAGATCCTCGCCGACTCCGCCGTGATCGCCGTCGTGGGTGCCTCCCGTGACCCGGGCAAGGCCGCGCACCGCGTACCGCTGGAGATGCAGCGGCACGGCTGGCGGATCATCCCGGTCAACCCGACTGTGGACGAGTTGTTCGGCGAGAAGGCGTACCCGACGCTCGCCGACATCCCGCACCCGGTCGACCTGGTCGACGTGTTCCGCCCGGCCCGCGACGCGGTCGACGTGGTCCGGCAGGCGGTGGCGATCGGCGCCCCGGCGGTGTGGTTGCAGCTCGGGATCTTCTCGGACGAGGCGCGCCGGATCGCCGAGGAGGCCGGCCTCGACTACGTCGAGGACAGGTGCCTCATCGTCGAGCGGGCCGCCGCCGGGCTGACTCGTCGCGGCTGACGGCACCGGGCGGCGGTTCGGGCCCGAAGATCAGGTCGAGCTGGGCGTCGAGCGCCGCCAGCGCGGTCTCCGGGGGGTAGTGGCCGCCGAGCACGTAGATGCCGAGGCCCTCCATCACGGCGAGCAGTCCGACCGCGGCCCGTTCCGGGTCCACCCGTCCGTCCGCGACGAGCGGTGAGCCGGCGGCGATCTGCCCGGCCACGAACGCCAGCAGCGCGGCCGTCTCGTCGTGCAGGGCGGCGGCCACGGCCGGCCGGACGGCGGTGTACGCGAGGAAGGCCAGGGCCACCCGCCCGTCCGCCCGCCGGTCCTCGTCCAGCGGCAGCAGCTCGGCCAGCATGGCGCGCAGCAGCGCCCGGGGCGCCGGCGTCGCGCCGAGCGGCTCGACCGCCCTCCGGATCCGGGCCTCGTTGCGGTCGCGCACCACTGCGAGCGCGAAGACCATCATCTCGTCCCGGGTGCGGAAGTAGTGCTGCACCATCCCGGGGCTGACCTCGGCCGCCGCGGCCACGTGACGCAGGCTGACCGCCTCCAGCCCCTGCTCGGCCGCGACCCGCATCAGTGCGTCGGCGATCAGCGCGCGACGCTCCCGGTGGTCGACCCGCTTCGGCATGCCCCCATGCTTTCACAATACGACTGCATTGACTCCCCACCGGCGCGCGTTTACATTGCAGTCGTATTGAAAAAAGGGGGTGCGGTGATGGGACGGGCGATCCGGCTGGCACGGCGTGCGGTGGCGTACGAGTGGGGCATGTGGCGCAGCCTCGCCCGGTGGATCCTGCGCCGCCCGTATCCGGTCGCCCCGGGCGCGCAGACGTACGCCTACGTCGGCGGCGTGCAGCCGATCCTGCTGGCCTTCATCGCCCTGTCCACGATCGAGATCCCGATCCTCGACGTGATCCTGCGGCACACGGTCGACCAGCCGACAGTGCGGCACGCGGCCGTCGCGCTCGGCGTCTGGGGTGTGCTGTGGATGATCGGGCTGCTGGCCGCCCTCCGGATCCATCCGCACGTCGTCGACGACGTCGGCCTGCGGGTGCGCAACGGCGTCTCGGTCGACGTCACGATCCCGTGGGACGCGGTCGCCCGGGTGGCAATCCGCCGCCGGTCGCTGCCGTCCAGCCGGGCCGTCCAGTACGACGTGGACGACCCGGCGGTGCTCAACCTCGGCATCGGCAGCCAGACGGCGGTCGACGTGGTGCTGCGCGAGCCGCTGTCGGTGCGGCTGCCGAAGGGGCCGAGCGAGCCGGTACGGGAGATCCGGCTGTACGCCGACGACCCGACGGCGCTGGTCGAGCACGCGCGGCGGTACCTGCCCACCGCCGAGCAGGCCGCGCGCCGGCCCGAGCGGTGAGCCGGGGCCCCTACTGCTTGTACTGCTTGAGCAGGCCGCGCGAGATGATCGTCTTCTGGATCTCCGAGGTGCCCTCGCCGATCAGCAGGAACGGCGCCTCGCGCATCAGGCGCTCGATCTCGTACTCCTTGGAGTAGCCGTAGCCGCCGTGGATCCGGAACGCCTCCTGGACCACCTCGGCGCAGTACTCGGACGCGAGCAGCTTCGCCATGCCCGCCTCGACGTCGTTGCGCTGGCCGGCGTCCTTGAGCCGGGCCGCGTTGACCATGAGCGCGTGCGCGGCCTCGATCTTCGTACCCATCTCGGCGAGCTTGAACGCGACGGCCTGGTGCTTGGCGAGCGGCTGGCCGAAGGTGTGGCGCTGCTGGGCGTATGCGACCGCGAGTTCGAACGCCCGGATCGAGATGCCGCAGGCGCGGGCCGCGACGTTGACCCGGCCGACCTCGATGCCGTCCATCATCTGGTAGAAGCCGCGGCCGACCTTCTCCTCGCCGCCGAGCACGGCGGAGGCGGGCACCGTGACGCCGTCGAGCACCATCTCGGTGGTCTCGACGCCCTTGTAGCCCATCTTGTCGATCTTGCCGGGGATGGTGAGGCCGGGCGCGGTCTCGCCGAAGCCGGGCTCCTTCTCCAGCAGGAAGGTGCTCATGTTGCCGTAGACCGAGTCGGCCCCGGTGTCGGTCTTGACCAGGGTGGCGACCACCGAGGAGTACGCCCCGTTGGTGAGCCACATCTTCTGGCCGTTGAGGACGTAGTCGTCGCCGTCGCGCACGGCCTTCGACTTGATCGCCGAGACGTCGGAACCGCACTCCGGCTCGGACATCGAGAACGCGCCGCGCACCTCGCCGGTGGCCATCCGGGGCAGCAGCCGGGCCTTCTGGTCGGCGGAGCCGTGCTGCGAGATCAGGTACGCCACGATGAAGTGGGTGTTGACGATGCCGGAGATCGACATCCAGCCCCGGGACAGCTCCTCGACCACGAGCGCGTAGGTCAGCAGGGACTCGCCCAGGCCGCCGTACTCCTCGTCGATGGTGAGGCCGAACAGCCCCATCTCGCGCATGCCGTCGAGGATGTCGCTCGGGTACTCGTCGGCGTGCTCCAGCCGCTGCGCGTGCGGGATGATCTCCTTGTCGGCGAACTCCCGGACGGTTTCCAGGATCGACCGCTGCACGTCGGTCAGTCCGGGTGTCTGGGCGAGTCGGGCCATCTCAGCCTCCGGGGTCGGCACCTTACTCATGGGTAACTGAACGCTCGGTCAGTATCGGCCCCGGGACCGGCCGCGCCAAGGTGACCAGTCCACACAACCGCTGTGAAAAGGTTCACCGCTGCGGGTAGCGTCCGCAAGTAAGAGGGCCGTTGACCTGGGGGAAGGGGCGCTTGTGACAGACGAGCAGCCACCGTCGCCGTACGAGCCGCCGTCGCACGGCCAGCCGTACGGACAGCCGCAGTACGTCCAGCAGCATCCGCAGTACGGCCACCAGCCCCCGTACGCCCCGCAGCCGCCCTACGGCCAGTACGGGCCGCCCGGACAGGGGCCGGGACCCCGTGGCACGAACGTGCTCGCCATCCTGTCGCTCGTCTTCGCGTTCGTCTTCGCGCCCGCCGGCATCGTCTGCGGCCACCTGGCCAAGCGGCAGATCCGGCAGACCGGCGAGGACGGCGACCAGCTCGCCACCTGGGGCCTGGTCCTCAGCTACATCTTCACCGCGATCGGCCTGCTCGTCTGCTGCGGCTGGATCGGGCTGGCGATCTGGGCCAACTCCGACAACGGCACCTACTGACGCCTCAGCGGAACTGCGCCTCCCGGACGCTGTTGCCGCCGTCGACCACAAGCATCTGCCCGGTGATGTACGACGCGGCCGGCGAGCAGAGGAACGCGATCGCCGCAGCCACCTCGTCCGGCGTTCCGGGACGCCCGACCGGCGTACCGAGGCCCTGCTTGATCTCCGCCATCGTGGACGCCGCGGTGTGGATGATGCCCGGCGCCACCGCGTTCACGGTCACCCCGTCGGCGATCATCTCCATCGCCAGCGCCCGGGTCAGCCCGACCACGCCGGCCTTGGCCGCCGCGTAGGCCGCCTCGGTGGGCAGCGCGTTGACCGGCCCGGCGGTGGCGGCCAGGTTGACGATCCGGCCCCAGCCCCGCTCGGCCATGCCGCCGATGAACGCCCGGCTGCACAGGAACGCGGTGGTCAGGTTGCGGTCGATCTCGCCGCGCCACTCGTCGTACGTCAGCTGGGCCACCGGCCGCAGCACCTCCGGGCTGGCCCGGCTGGCCAGGCCCGCGTTGTTCACCAGCACCTCCACGTCGCCGAGCTGCTCGGCCACCGCGTCGGCGAGCGCGCCCACCTCCGACTCGTCGGTGAGGTCGGCGACGAAACCGGTGACGCCCAGCTCGCCCGCGCGTTCGTGGATGCGCCGGGTGGTGGACACGATCGCGACCCGGGCGCCCAGGTCGGACAGCCGGCGCGCGGTCGCGTACCCGATGCCGTCCGGGCTGCCCGCGCCGGTCACCAGCGCGACCCGGCCGTCCAGGCGCATGGTGGCCGGTTCCGGCAGCGGTGCCGGCCGCTCGGAGTCGGCGGCGCCGACCGGCTCGCCGCCGCGCGGGCGCCGCACCGACCCCGGCCGGCTCATGTCCCGTCGCGACCGACCTCCACGCGCGTCAAGTGCCATGCCGAGGATCCTGCCCGGTGCCGACCCCACGGGCAACGCGGTGGCCGGAAAGGGGACGTCCGTGTCGCGCACGGGGTGGCTACCCTGAGCGCGACCACGTACCTGGAGATGATCAGATGACCTATCCCCCACCGCCCGGTGGCTGGCAGGATCCCTTGGCGGCCGGGCAGCAGTCGAGCCCGCCGGCCGTGCCGAGTCAGCCGGGCCCGGCCGACCCGTACGCGCAGGCCGACCCGTACGCGCCGGTCGCGGACCCGTACGCGGGCGCGAAGTCGCCCTACGCCCCGCCCGGCGGCGAGCAGTACGCGGCGCCGATGCCCGGCTATCCGGGTGCCTATCCCCCGCCGGGCGCCTATCCCGGTTATGCGATGCCGGCGTCCCGCACGAACACGCTCGCCATCGTGGCGCTGGTGCTGTCGCTCGTCGGCTTCACCTCGTGCATCACCGCGCCGATCGGCGCGATCATGGGCCACGTCGCCCGCAAGCAGATCCGGGAGACCGGTGAGCAGGGCGAGGGCATGGCGAAGGCCGCAATCATCGTCGGCTGGATCCTGACCGCCCTGCTGATCGCCTTCATCATCTTCTACATCGTGATGATCGTGATCGCGGTCGGCGCCAGCAGCACCAGCAGCTACTGACGCGATCGGGCCGCCCCCGGCAGGGAGGCGGCCCGGCGCGCGGTCAGGACGCGGGCGGCGTGAACGTGGACGTGCGGGACATGCCGGCGGCGCGGCCCTTGGCGGCGATGACGAGGGCCATCTTGCGGGACGCCTCGTCGATCATCTCGTCGCCGAGCATCACCGCGCCGAGCTTCCCGCCCGCCTCCGAGGTGTAGTAGTCGTACGCGTCGAGGATCAGCTCGGCGTGGTCGTAGTCGGCCTGCGCCGGGGAGTAGACCTCGTTCGCGGCGTCGATCTGGCCGGGGTGCAGCACCCACTTGCCGTCGAAGCCCAGCGCCGCCGAGCGCTTCGCCACCTCGCGGAACGCGTCCACGTCCCGGATCTGCAGGAACGGGCCGTCGATGGCCTGCTTGTCGTGCATCCGCGCGGCCATCAGGATGCGCATCAGGATGTAGTGGTACGGGTCGCCCGGGTAGTCCGGGATCAGCGCGCCGACCACGAGCGACTTCATGTTGATCGAGGCCATGAAGTCGGCCGGGCCGAAGATGATCGTCTCGACCCGGGGCGAGGCGCCGGCGATGGCGTCCACGTTCACCAGCCCGGCCGCGTTCTCGATCTGCGCCTCGATGCCGATCCGGCCCACTTCCAGGCCGAGCGTCTTCTCGATCTGGGTGAGCAGCAGGTCCAGCCAGTGCACCTGCTCGGCGTTCTGCACCTTCGGCAGCATGATGCAGTCCAGGTTCGCCCCGGCGCCCTCGACCACCTCGATGACGTCCCGGTAGGTCCACGGCGTGGTCAGGTCGTTCACCCGGACCACGCGGGTCTTGCCCGTCCAGTCGCCCTCGTTCAGCGCGGCCACGATGTTCTTGCGCGCGTCCGGCTTGGCCAGCGGGGCGACCGCGTCCTCCAGGTCCAGGAAGACCTGGTCGGCGGGAAGGCCCTGGGCCTTGCCGAGCATTTTGACGCTGGAGCCGGGCACCGCCAGGCAGGATCGGCGGGGACGACCGACAGCGGTCATGGATGCGCTCCTTCCAGCGTCCGGCGCGGGTGCCGGCGCAGCGGTGGATTTCGAGAACTTAACGATCCCAAAGGGCGTGGTGACGCCACGGTAACCTCGTGCCGTGACCGGGGTGAATGGACCTGTGGAAGATCTCACTGAGCGTCGGATCGTGGTGCTGACCGGGGCGAGCTCCGGCATCGGGCTGGCCGCCGCCGAGGAGCTGGCGCGCCGCGGTGACCAGGTGGTGCTGGTCGGCCGCGACCCGGCCCGGCTGCGCGCCGCGGGCGAGCGGGTCCGCGAGTGCTGCGGCGAGCAGCCGGAGCTGTTCCGCGCCGACTTCGCGGTGCTCGACGACGTGCGCGGGCTCGCCGAGCGGCTGCGCGAGCGGTACGACCGGATCGACGTGCTCGCCAACAACGCGGGCGCGATCGTGCTGGAACCGATCACCACGGTCGACGGTTTCGAGCTGAGCATGCAGGCCAACCACCTCGCCCCGTTCCTGCTCAGCAACCTGCTGCGAGACCGGATCGGGCGGATGGTGGTCACCGCCTCGGACGCCCACCGCAGCGGCGTGCTCGACCCGGACGACCTCAATTCCGCGCTGCGCTCGTACCGGCCGTTCCGCGCGTACGGCACCAGCAAGCAGGCGAACATCCTGTTCACCGCCGAGGCCGCGCGGCGCTGGCCGGAGGTGCCGGCGCACGCCTTCCATCCCGGCGTGGTGCGGACCCGCTTCGGCAACGAGAGCCGGATCGTGGCGCTCGGCATGCGGCTGCTGCCGTTCCGCAGCCCGGAGAAGGGCGCGGAGACGCTGGTCTGGCTGGCCTGCCAGGATCCGTCCCGGCTGACCGACGGCGGCTACTACGCGGACCGCAAGCCGCACCGGCCCCGGCCCAAGGCGGCCGATCCGGCGCTGGCCGCCCGGCTGTGGACGGCCAGCGCGAAGGCCGTCGGGCTCGACGCCTGACGACACCGAGGGGGACACATGGCCACGGAGCAAGAGGTCCTGCTGGTCGCGCTCGTCGACCTGAGCGCCGACGTGGACGCCGGCCGACGGTACGAGGACGCGGTGCTGGCGCTGCTCGGCCGGCACCGCGGCCGGTTGGAACGCCGGCTGCGCACCGGGGACGGAGAGACCGAGGTGCACGTCATCCGGTTCGCCGCCCGCGCCGGGCTGGACGCGTTCCTTGTCGACCCGGACCGCGTCGCGCTGCGCGCCGAACTCGGCGACGCCGCACCCGCCACCCGGGTGCTGGAGGTACGCGACGTCTGAGCTGCCCCTTCTCCCTCACTTCATCACGCGGGGACGCCGAGAACAAGACTTGATCTTGGAGCTGGTCAGGCGCAGGGTCGGGGCATGGACTTCGATCCCCTGGCCACCGCCCGCCGCGCGCTCTGGATCGGCGGCGCGCAGTGGGCCGGCAAGACGACACTCGCGGTCACGTTGGCACTGCGGTACGGGCTGACCGCGTACCTCTACGACCGCCACGACGCGCGCGGGCACGACGACCGGCGGATCGCCGACCGGATCCGACGGGGTGAGCCGCCGGACGGCCCCGGCGCGGAGGCGACCTGGGTGACGACCGACCCCGAGCGGATGGCGGCCGAGACCCTCGCCGGGTTTCCGCGCCGTTTCGAGTGGGTGCTCGACGACCTGAGCGCGCTGGTGAGCGGCCGCCGGGTGGTCGCCGAGGGCTGGGGGCTGCGGCCCGAACTGGTCGCCCCGGTCGTCGAGTCGACAGGGCAGATGGTGGTGCTGGTGCCGACGCCGGAGTTCCGCGCGTACCAGGTGGAACGGCTGCCGCGGGCGACGGCCCGGCATCCCGGTGTGAGCGACCCGGAGCGGGCGTGGCGTCACCGGATCGCGCGCGACGAGCTGGTCGCCGCCGACGCGGTCGCCGGCGCCCGTTCGCTCGGGGTCCGCGTGATCGAGGTGGACCTCGGCCGGGACGCCGAGGCGGTCGCCGCGCTGGTCGCCGACCACTTCGCCGGATACCTCTGAGCGTCACCGCGACACGTGCACCGGGACGCTCGTGACCACCACGCCGGGCAGCGCCCGCAACGCCGCCCGTAGCCGCTGCTCGGCGCGGCTGTGCAGCAGCCGATACCGCCGCCGGCGCAGCACCACCTCCGGCACGATCACGGTGAGCGTCAGGTCCGGGCTCGCGGCGTGCAGCGCCTCCAGGTAGTGCGCCAGCGGCCCGATCACCGACCGGTACGGCGACACGATCGTCTCCAGCTTCAGGTGGTCGCCCCAGGCCCGCCACTGTTCCCGGAACCGGTCCGCCTCGGCCTCCTCGGGCGCGAGGTGCACGGCGAGCGTCGGCCGCCCGAGTGAGGTCGCGTACGCCAGCGCGCGCAGCGACGCCCGGTTCAGCCGGGCCACCGGCACGATCACCAGGTGGCGTACCTGCTGGGGCAGTTCGTCGCACTCGGCGGGCGGCGCGGACGGCGGCGGATGCAGCGCCAGCGCGCGGTGCAGCCGGTCGTAGTGCCTGTGGATCCGGCGGAACAGCAGCACCAGCAGCGGCACGGCGAGCACCACCACCCACGCGCCCTCGGTGAACTTGGCGACCGCCGCAGTCAGCAGCACCAGCCCGGACAGCGCCGCGCCGACCGCGTTGAGCGCGAGCCGGCGTCGCCATCCCGGCCCCCGGCGGCGCCGCCAGTGCACCACCATCCCGGTCTGGGACAGCGTGAACGCGAGGAACACACCCACCGCGTAGAGCGGGATCAGCCGCTCGGTGTGCCCGCCGAACGCGACGAACACCACCGCCGCGGTCAGCGCCAGCGCCACCAGCCCGTTGCTGAACGCCAGCCGGTCGCCCATGTGCAGGAACCGGCGTGGCGCGTGCCCGTCCCGGGCCATGAAGAACAACAGCCGGGGGAAGTCGTTGAACGCCGTGTTCGCGGCGAGCAGCAGGATCAGCGCGGTGGTGGCCTGGAGGATCGCGTACCAGGGTCCGCTCGGGAAGGTGACCCGGCCGAGCTGGGACAGCAGCGTCTCGTCCGCCCGGGGCACCAGTCCGTCGAGGTGGATCAGCCCGATCAGGCCTGCGAACAGCGTCACCAGCATGGCGACCATCCAGCCGAGCGTGGTGCGGGCGTTGCGCCACTCGGTCGGGCGGAACGCGGGCACCGCGTTGGAGACCGCCTCGATGCCGGTCATCGACACCGCGCCGGAGGAGAAGGCCCGCAGCACCAGCAGCAGGCCCAGGCCCTCGGCTGCGGGCACCGAGGGCGGCGGCAGCGGCGCGAAACCCCGCGAGGCGGCCTTCGCGTAACCGACCGCCAGCACCGCGACAAGCACCACCACGAACGCGTACGTGGGCAGCACGAAGATGTTCCCCGCGGTGCGTACGCCGCGCAGGTTCCCGGCGAGCAGCACGACGATCACCAGCACCCCGAGCGGCACCGCCCACGGATCGAGCCCTGGTAGCGCCGAGGTGACCGCGTGCACCCCGGCCGCCACCGACACCGACACGGTCAGCACGTAGTCGAGCATCAGCCCGGCCGCGGCGGCGAGTCCCGGCGTACGCCCGAGGTTGTCCCCCGCGACGATGTACGAGCCGGCACCGTGCGGGTAGGCCGGAATGGTCTGCCGGTAGGAGAGGCCGACCGCGATCATCAGCAGCACCAGTACGGCGGCGAGCGGCAGGGCCAGTCCGAGCGCGGCGCTCCCGGCCAGCACCAGCACCGCGAGCATCGCCTCCGGCCCGTACGCCACGGAACTGAGCAGGTCCGACGAGAGCACCGGCAGCGCGACGAGTTTGCGCATCCGCTCGTACAGCACCGACGCGCTGGACAGCGGCGGCCCGAGCAGCGCCCGGCGGGCCCGGGCGGCGGCCCGGCCGGCCCGGTCGCCGGGCAGGTCCGCCGCACCGGTGGCGACCAGCTCGTCCGGCTGCGCCACGGTGAACATGTCGATCGGCGCGAGCCGCCCGAACCGGGTCGGCGCCGGGTGGTGGTCGTGCCGTCCCAGCGTCGGGTCCACCGGCAGGTCGTCGGCGCGACGCGGGCCGCGCCAGCGCTCGCCGATCCGGCCGAGCGCCGCGCGTTCCTCGTCGTCGAGCGGCGGGAACTCGGCCGAGGGCGTGACGACGGTGCCCGTCTCCGCCGCGTCGTCCCGGTCCGCTCCCACTCTGAGCACTCTCGTGCAAACCGGACGGCCCGGTGGCCGGAACGGCGCGACTTCGCCCCGACCGGCGCGGCGGCCGGCTCGCGGCCGCGAGTGCCGCGGTCGAGGCCCGTCGCTCAGTCGCCGAGCGGGGTCGGGTCGGCGGGGGCCGCGACCGGTGCGGCACGGCGACCGGCCCGCGCCCCGCCGAGCACCACCACCGCCACGCCGGCCAGCAGCAGCGCCAGGCCCGGCAGCGCCAGCGGCCGGGGCAGCTGCCCCAGCCACACCCAGCCGATCAGCGCCGCGCCGGGCGCCTCCAGCAGGATCAGCACGCTCACAGTGGTCGCCGAGACCCGGTGCAGGGCGTAGTTGAACATCGAGTGGCCGAGCAGTTGGGCGCCCGCCACCAGGCCGAGGATCGCCAGCCAGGTCGGGCCGTCGAAGCCGTGCAGGCGTACCCCGCCGACCAGGCACACCACGAGCAGGATCACCGCGCAGACGCCGTAGCAGACGGTGGTGTAGGTGGTGGTGCTGATGCTGGCCCGGGCCCGCTCGCCGAACGCGGTGTAGACGGCCGCGAACAGGCCGCCGACCACGGCGAGCAGGTCACCGGCGAACGCCCGGCCGGAGACGCCGAAATCGGCGCCGGTGGCGAGCACCGCGCCGAGCACCGCCACCCCGATGCCGGCCCACACCGCCCTCGGCAGCCGCCGCCCCTGCCCGCGGGCGATCAACCCCTGCCACACCGGCTGCGTGGCGCCGAGCGCGGTCGCGGCCGCCACCGAGGTGAGCTGCGCGCTCGGCATCCAGGTGGCGAAGTGGGCGGCAAGGGCGACCCCGGAGAGTACGCAGTAGAGCCCTTCGCGCCGGCCCGGGCCGACGGTCAGCGCGCGGAGTTCGGCGCGCCGCCGGATCAACGCGACCGGGCCGAGGACCGCCGCCGACAACGCGGTACGCCAGAACGCCACCGCCAGCGCCGACGCGGCGGCGAACGCCACGAGCGGCGCCGAGGACGAGACCGAGGCGACGGCCAGGGCGAGCGCGCCGACCGTCAGCGCGTCGAGCGGCGGGCGATGCGGAACGGTAGGCACGAACGGTAATCCTCACACGGGCACCCGACCGACACGGAACGTCAGCACTCCGTTACGATCATGCGCGTCCCGGCGATCCTCCCCCTCGACGTCCGGAGGCGTTCCCTCATGCTCCGATTCCAGGCGGTGCTGTTCGACTTCTTCGGCACCCTGACTCACGGCGTACGGCGCGGAGCCGCCCACCGCGCCACCGCCGACATGCTCGGCTGCTCCACCGAGGCCCTGGTGGAGGTGCTGGACAGCAGCTTCTACGAGCGGGCCAGCGGCTCCTTCGGGAACGCCGAGTCGACGATGCGCTGGGTGTGCGCCCGGCTCGGCGTACACCCGTCCGACGCAACCGTGCGCGCCGCCGTCGCCACCCGGCACCGGGCCGTACGCGCCGACACCCGGCTGCGTGCGGAGGCGGTGCCGGTGCTGGCCGCGTTGCGCCACCGGGGCGTCCGTACCGGGCTGGTCAGCGACTGCACGCACGAACTGCCGGCGTTCCTGCCGCAGCTCGCCGTCGCACCGCTGCTCGACGCCCAGGTCTTCTCGGTACGCCTCGGACGCTGCAAACCGGACCCGGCGCTCTACCTGGCCGCGTGTTACCGGCTCGGCCAGTCCCCGGCCGACTGCCTCTACGTCGGGGACGGCGACAGCCAGGAACTGACCGGCGCGGAACGGGCCGGGCTGAGCGCGGTTCGGCTGGCCGCGCCGGATCTCGCCGACCACGTGGTCCTCAACGCCGACCACGGCTTCGACGGGCCGTCGCTGACCTCACTGACGGACGTGCTCGACCTGCTCGACCCGGTCCCCGTCGCCTGACCCGGCTCAGCGGCCGCGACCCGCTCGCTGGACGCGGCTCGGCCCGTCGGGCGCGGCGTCAGCGGCGGCGGACGCGGTGCAGGCGGAACGGCTTGCGGACGGCCCGCACCACAGGGGCCGGTCGGGGCTGCTCACTCAGCGAGCCGTCCGGCAGGTCCGCGCCGGTCACCGCGGTGCCGGCGGGCGCGAGCCGGTTGAGCGCGCACCCCTGCGCCGCCCACCGCTCCACCAGCTCGGCGGCGGAGCCCGAGGCGTTGAGCCGCTTCGCCGCGACCAGCGGCGCGACGGTGTCCCACTCCTCGGTGCCGGGTCGCAGCCGGGTCACCCGCGCCGGCCAGGTGACGATCCGCCCGCCGTGGTCGCCGCGCAGCGTCACGTCAGCCGTGTCGCTGTCGGCGAGCCCTGGTGCGGCCTGCTCGCCGGGGCCGGTGACCACGAGCAGGGTGCCCTCCAACGGCAGGCACCACAGCGCGTAGGCCGGGCCACCGGCGGTGCTCACCCAGCAGACCGCGGCCTTCTTCACCGCCTCGTCCACAAGCGGCGGCGTCACCCGCTCGTCCACCTCGTCACTCACCCCGCCATCCTGCCCCATCCCTCGCGGGTCAGCCGATGAACGGGGGGACGGTGATCTCGCCTCGGGCCACCGGCATGACCTGGCCGGAGACGGTCGCGCCCACCGCCAGCCCGCCGGACGCGGTCACCGTGCAGGCGAGCGTCGACGGGCGGTTGATCTCGATGCCCTGCCGGACCGTGTACTCCGCGCGGCCCTCGCCGGGCAGCAGACCGCTGGCGACCAGCCACACGCCCAGTCCCAGGGCGGCCGAGCCGGTCGCCGGGTCCTCCGGTACGCCGAGCCCCGGCACGAAGACCCGGGCGTGCGCGGTTTGCGAATCGGGCTCCCAGGAGAAGAGGCTGACGTGCTCCACTCCGTACCGCTGCGCCGCCGTCGTGTTCAACCGTGCCCGGGCCACCGCGTCCGGGCGTACCGGAAGGTAGGGGAATTCGAGGCCGCACCCGGCGACCCGCGGTGGCGGGCCGACGTGGTCGGGGCCGGTGAGGCCGACCATCTCCAGCAGCGGCTCCGGGTCGAGTTCCGGGCCGAGCGTGGGCGTGCCGCCGGTGAGCGTCGCGCCGGTGGCTGTCACCTCGATCGGCAGGACGCCGGCGCCGCACTCCTGGGTGATCCGGCCGGCGCCGAAGACGCCGCGCCGGCTCGCGGTCACCGCCGCGCCGACGCTCGGGTGCCCGGCGAAGGGCAGCTCGTCGGCCGGGGTGAAGATCCGGGCCCGGTAGGTGGCGCCCACCTGCGTCGGCGGCAGCACGAAGACCGTCTCGGACAGGTTGAACTCCAGCGCGAGCGCCTGCATCTGCTCGGTGGCCAGCCCTTCCGCGCCGAACACCACGGCCAGCGGGTTGCCGGCGAACGGGCGGTCGGTGAAGACGTCCACGATCTCGTAGCCCAAGGTCGACATGTTGTTAGAGACTAGGCCCTTAGGCTGGTGGCCGTGAGCACGCCGAACCGGGTCTACCTCGCTCGACTCGCCGGAGTCGCCGTTTTCGACCCCAACGGCGACCAGGTCGGCCGCGTCCGCGACGCGGTGGCCCGGATGCGGGCGACCCAGCGACCGCCGGAGGTGGTCGGTCTGGTCGCCGAGATGCCGATGCGGCGGCGCATCTTCCTGTCCATCAACCGGATCACCTCCATCGACACGGACGCGGTGGTGCTCGGCAGCGGCACGCTCAACCTGCGCCGGTTCGAGAAGCGCCCGAACGAGCTGCTGGTGCTCCAGGAGCTCCTGGACCGCCGGGTCCAGCTCGACAGCGGGCAGGCCGGCTCGGTGGTGGACGTGGCGATGGAGTCCAGCCGCGGCGGCGAGTGGGCGCTGAGCCGCGTCGCCGTGCGCGAGCACACCGGCCGGCTCACCCGCCGCGGCCACCTCCACCAGGTCGACTGGGACCGGGTCCGCGGGCTGGGCGCGGTCGGCGACAACCGGGGTACGGCGAACCTGCTCGCCGTCCTGGAGGACATGCGCCCGGCCGACCTGGCGAACGCCCTCCAGGATCTGCCCGACGCCCGGCGCAACGAGGTGGCCGCCGCGCTCGACGACGAACGCCTCGCCGACGTGCTGAGCGAGCTGCCCGAGCGCGACCAGGTGGAGATCCTGGCCGCGCTGGACCGTCAGCGCGCCGCCGACGTGCTGGAGGAGATGGAGCCGGACGACGCGGCCGACCTGCTGAACGAGCTGCCCCCGCCGGAGCAGGACGTGCTGCTGGACCTGATGGAGCCGGACGAGGCCGACCCGGTACGCCAGTTGCTGCGCTACGCCTCCGGCACCGCCGGCAGCGTGATGACCTCGGAGCCGGTGATCCTGCCGCCGGACGCCACGGTGGCCGAGGCGCTGGCCCGGATCCGGGAGGCTCAGCTGTCCCCCGCGGTGGCGGCACAGGTCTTCGTGGCCCGTGCTCCGCTGACCACGCCGACCGGCCGCTACCTGGGTATGGTGCATTTCCAGCGGTTGCTCCGCGAACCGCCGGCCGACCTGCTCGGCGGCATCGTGGTGAACGACATCGACCCGCTGCGCACGTCGACGCCGCTGCCCGAGATCACCCGCCGGATGGCCACGTACGACATGGTCGGGATGCCGGTGGTGGACCGGAACAACCGGCTGGTCGGCGCGGTGACAGTGGACGACGTGCTGGACCACTCCCTGCCGCGCGACTGGCGGGACCGGGACGCGGCCTCCCCCTCGTCCGCCACCGACGACGGCACCCTGGACGGCGACGATGAGTGATCAGCGACGCGGCGACCGGCTCGACCAGCCGCGCGCCCCGCGGAGCCTGCACCTGCCGCGGATCGACGCGGAGACGTTCGGCCGCTGGGCCGAGGGCATCGCCCGGGGCATGGGTACGGCGAACTTCCTCGTCTACATGACGCTGATCCTGGTGGCCTGGTTCCTGTGGAACACGCTGGCGCCGGCGAATCTGCGCTTCGACCCGTACACCTTCACGTTCCTGACCTTGATCCTCTCCCTGCAGGCGTCGTACGCGGCGCCGCTGATCCTGCTCGCGCAGAACCGGCAGGCGGACCGGGACCGGATCGCGCTGGACGAGGACCGGCGGCGGGCCACGCTGCAGAAGGCCGACACGGAGTACCTGGCCCGGGAGATCGCCGCGCTGCGGATCGCGATGGGTGAGGTGGCGACGCGGGACTTCCTGCGCTCGGAGCTGACCCGGCTGGGTGAGGAGCTGGACGAGGCGGCCGAGCGGCGGCGCAAGCTGGAGCGGCGGCAGCAGGAGCGGGAGGGCCGCCGGACGGGCGGCGGCGAGCCGCTGGACGAACCCCGGGACGATCTTGACGGCGACTACGCGCGGGACGGCCGCTACGAGGGCTGACCGCGGCCATCGAATCGCTCACACCGCCCCCGCCAGCGGCGGTGGCCGATGACCCGCGACGTAGCATTGCGGGCATGTCAGCACCCGTCAGCACCGTCTCCGACGCGATCCAGGCCGCCCTGGCCACCGTCAACGACCCGGAGATCCGCCGGCCGATCACCGAACTCGGCATGGTCCAGTCCGCCGAGCGTGGCGAGGACGGCGTGGTCCGGGTGGAGCTGCTGCTCACCGTGGCCGGCTGCCCGCTGAAGGACAAGCTGCGCAGTGACATCACCGCCGCCGTGGGCGCGGTACCCGGCGTGAGCGGTGTCGAGATCATCTTCGGGGTGATGAGCCCGGAGCAGCGCCAGGAGCTCCAGTCGAAGCTGCGCGGTGGCGGCGCCACCGCCGAGCCGGTGATCCCGTTCGCCCAGCCGGGCTCGCGGACCCGGGTCTACGCGGTCGCCAGCGGCAAGGGCGGTGTCGGCAAGTCCAGCGTCACCGTCAACCTGGCCGCCGCACTGGCCTCGCGCGGCCTGTCGGTGGGCGTGGTGGACGCGGACATCTACGGCCACTCGGTGCCGCGGATGCTCGGCGCCGACGGCGCGCCGACCCGCGTCGAGGACATGATCATGCCGCCGCAGTCGCACGGCGTGAAGGTCATCTCGATCGGCATGTTCACCCCCGGCAACGCCGCGGTGGTCTGGCGCGGGCCGATGCTTCACCGGGCGCTTCAGCAGTTCCTCGCCGACGTCTACTGGGGTGACCTGGACGTCCTGCTGCTCGACCTGCCGCCGGGCACCGGCGACATCGCGATCTCGGTGGCCCAGTTGCTGCCGAACGCGGAGATCCTCGTCGTCACCACGCCGCAGGCGGCCGCCGCCGAGGTGGCCGAGCGGGCCGGCGCGATCTCGCTGCAGACCCACCAGCGGGTGGTCGGCGTGATCGAGAACATGTCCTGGCTGGAGATGCCGGACGGTTCCCGGATGGAGGTCTTCGGGGCCGGTGGCGGCGCGGCGGTGGCCGAGTCGCTGACCCGCACGATCGGCGCGCAGGTGCCGGTGCTGGGGCAGATCCCGCTGGACACCCGGGTCCGCGAGGGCGGCGACGCCGGTCAGCCGATCGTGCTGGCGCAGCCGGACGCCCCGGCCGCGAAGGCCCTGTTCGAGGTCGCCGACCGCCTGGCCGTACGCCGCGAGTCGCTGCTCGGCAAGCCCCTGGGCCTCAAGCCCGCCGGCCGCTGACCCCGCCTCCGCTCCCGCCGCTCCCCGTCCCCGGGCCGGCCCGGGGACGGGGCCGGGGTCGATCATGAGGTTGACGGTCGCCGGGGCGGGGCGGTTTCTAGGCTTCAGTGCAACTGATCTTGGTTGGGCTGGAGGGGCTGGTGGCGAGGCCGGGTGTGATGACGTTCGGGCATCGGCAGGTGTTGGAGCATCTGTGGGGGTCGGGTCGGACGATCTCGCAGATCGCGGAGGTTCTCGGGGTGCCGGTGTGCACGGTGTCGCGGGAGGTGGCGCGGAACAACAGTGCGCGGCACGGGACGAAGAACCCGCTCGGGCGGTCACTGCCGTCCGGGCGGGCTCGGCGTCCGTATCGGTGGGGGTATCAGGCGCAGTGGGCGCAGCGGCGTTCTGACGGGGCCCGGCGGCGGCCGGTGGTCTCGAAGTTGGCGGCGGGCACGCGGCTGCGGCAGGTGGTGGCGGGGAAACTGGCGCGTAGGTGGTCTCCGAAGCAGATCGCCGCGTGGTTGCGGGCCACGTTCGCCGACCGGCCGGAGTTGCAGGTGTCCCACGAGACGATCTACCAGGCGATCTATGTGCAGTCGCGGGGCAGCCTGCGGGCGGAGTTGACCCGGCAGGTGGCGCTGCGCTCGGGTCGCACCCAGCGGCGCCCGCAGTCGCGGGCCGCGGGTGCCGCCCGTAGTCGGCGGCCCTGGATCGGGGACCTGCGGATCAGTAACCGGCCGGCTGAGGCTGCCGACCGGGCGGTGCCCGGGCACTGGGAAGGTGACCTGGTCATCGGCAAGGCCGGAGCCTCGGCGATCGTGACCCTGGTGGAACGGACCACCCGCTATGTGATGCTCGGCGCGCTGCCTCACGGCCGCGACAGCGAAGCCGTCATCGGTGTCCTCACCGCCCTGGCAGCCCGCATGCCGGCACACCTGCGCCGGTCGCTGACCTGGGACCAAGGCACGGAAATGGCCACCCACCCGGTGTTCACCGTCGCCACCGGCTGCCCGGTCTACTTCTGCGACCCCCACAGCCCCTGGCAACGCGGCACCAACGAGAACACCAACGGGCTCCTACGCCAGTACTTCCCCAAAAGCAGCTACGACTTCCGCGCCATCGACCAGCGCGGCCTGGACCACGTCGCCCACGAACTCAACACCCGGCCCCGCGAAACGCTGGGCTGGAACACCCCAGCCCAACGCCTCGCACAACTCATCACCACCTGACGATTGCACTCACCCCTTGACCCCGCCCGGCGTGTCGCGCCGTCAACTTCATGATCGACGGCGCGATCGGGGGACGATCGGCGGGAGGGCGCTCGGTCAGGTGGCGTCGTCGTAGGACGGGCGGGGGGCCGGCGGCGCGGGGGTGGGGGTGCTGGTCGCCACGCTCGGGGTACGCAGGTCGGCGGCCTTGGCGACGTCCTTCAGCTCGTCGTGCACGCCTGTGACGTCCGAGCGCAGGTTGTCGTACATGCTCTGCAGCGGCTTGCGGATCGCCTGCTCGTCGTCCTCGCTGAGCAGGTGCTTGCGGATGAACGCCTTGGGGTGCAGATCCTCCAGCTGGATGTCCGTACCCAGCTCGCGGCTCAGGTCACCGGTCGCGTTGCGCGCCATGTTGCGCAGGTTGCGGACCATGCGGAGGCCGTCGCTGATCACGTTGGGCAGCCGATCGCCGAAGATCAACAGCGCCAGGAGCAGCAGGACGCCGATCTCCCACCAGTTCAGGTTCTCGAACACCGCGGCCTCCTCGTCCGTGTCAGGGCCAGACTACGCACGTCAGGTGACCATCGGGGAGGGGGTGACGGGTCCTCACTTCGCATCCGCGGCGAGCGTCACCGACGCGTTCTGCCGCGCCGACCCGCGCCGGTACTCGACTGTCACCACGGAACCGGGTGCGTACTTGCGCACCAGGGCCACCAGGTCGGTCGGATCGGTCATCGGATGGCCGTCCAGCCGGAGCACCACGTCCCCGGTACGCAGTCCGGCCGCCGCCGCCGGACCCGCCGGCTCGACCGCGTTGAGGCGTACCCCGCCGCCGGTGGCGCCGGTGCCGCCCACCTGGGCGCCGATCACCGTACGCCGGGCCTTGCCGGTGCCGATGATGTCCTCGGTGATCCGCTTCGCCTGGTTGATCGGGATGGCGAAGGCGAGGCCGATGTTGCCCGCCTCCTGCCCGTCGGCCACCAGCGACTTGATCGTGGAGTTCACGCCGACCACCCGCCCGGCGCCGTCCACCAGCGGGCCGCCCGAGTTGCCGTGGTTGACGGCGGCGTCGGTCTGGATCGCCGCGTAGTAGCGGGTCGGCCCGCCCGGCTCGCCGGCCTGCATGGTCCGGTCCAGCGCGCTCACGATGCCGGCGGTGACGGTGTTGGCGAGCGACAACGGCGACCCGATGGCGAGCACCGGGTCACCGACCGCGAGCGCGTCGGAGTCGCCGAACTGCACCGGGGTCAGCCCGCTGCGCGAGACCTTGATCACGGCGAGGTCCGACTCCGGATCCTGCCCGACCACGGTGCCGGCGGCGGTGCTGCCGTCGTTGAACACGACGGTGGCCTTGCCGGGGCCGTCGGCGACCACGTGGTCGTTGGTGACGATGTGGCCCTCGCTGGTCACCACGAAGCCGGAGCCCTCGCTGGTGCCGCCGAGGCTGACCACCCGGATGGTGACCACGCTGGGCAGGACCCGCTCGGCCACCCCGGCCAGCGACTCGGGCTTGCGCTGGGCCAGCGCCGGGGCCTGGCCGGACTGCGCGCCGATCGTCGGCACGTCACCGCCGCGCAGGAACGCGTACGTCAGGGCGCTGCCCAGCGAACCGGCCAGCAGGGCCGTGACCAGGGAGATCAGCACCACCTGGCGCATCCCCGGCCGGGCCGGCAGGTCCGGGTCGGTGACCGGTTCCGGCTCCCCCGCCCCCGGTGCCGGCGCCGCCGGAACCACCACGGCGGCGGGCGCGTACGGGTCGCGCCAGGGGTCGGCCAGCGCGTCGGACCACCACGGCGACGCCGTCCGACCCGACGCGTCCTGCGGCGGTCGTCCGGACGCCGGCCCACCCGGCACCGGCGATCCGCCGGGCCGCCGCCAGTCCCAGCCGTCGGTCACGTCGGTGCCTCCCACTTCGTCCCGCTGGCCCCGCGCCGGCGGCCGGCGGAGCCGGACGACAGTGACGCGCGGGACCCATCCAGGATTACACGGATGACGCGAACGGGGTCAGGGGTTGCCCTCCGTGAGCACTCCACGGCGGACTCGCGGCTGCGCCGCTACCGGCCCGCCTCTACGCTCACAGTGCATACCGCCCCTCGCACCAGTCCGCCCCTCGGAGGTGTCCCATCGCCACGGTCGCCGGTCACGGCAGTTCGACGGCCCAGGCGCTCCACTTCGCCGAGTCTTTCGTCACCGAGGATCTCGTGCTGCGCACGGCCCGCGCCCTCGCCCACGAGGTGGGGGTGGAGGCGGTCACGCCCGGGTCGGGTGCCGCGCTGCGGCTGCTCGCCGCCGCCGGCAACGCCCGGGCGGTGGTGGAGATCGGCACCGGCACCGGGGTGAGCGGCGTGTGGCTGCTGCGCGGCATGCGCCCCGACGGTGTGCTCACCACGATCGACGTCGAGGTCGAATACCAGCGCATCGCCCGGCGGCTGTTCCAGGAGGCGGGCTTTCCGTCGGGGCGTACCCGGATCATCACCGGCCGGGCCCTCGACGTGCTGCCGCGGCTCGCGGACGGCGCCTACGACCTGGTCTTCGTGGACGCGGTAGCGACCGGCTTCGCCGCGTACGTGGACGCGGCGCTGCGGCTGCTGCGCCCCGGCGGCGTGCTCGCGCTCAACGGCGCGCTGGCGGCCGGCCGGATCGGCGACCCGGCCGCGCGGGACGCCGAGACGGTCACCGTGCGGGAGACCATCAAGGCGATCCGCGAGTCGGAGCACTGGGTGCCCGCGCTGCTGCCGGTCGGCCACGGCCTGCTCGCCGCCGTGAAGGCCTGACGAGGCCGGCTCAGCCCAGCGTGCCCTGCACGCCTGACTCAGGCCGGCGTGCCCTGCACGCCTGACTCAGCCCAGCGTCGCCAGCCAGCGCAGCAGCCCGCGCACACCCCAGCCGGTGGCGCCCTTGACCAGCTCGCCGTGCGTGTCGTCGGACCACGACGGCGCGGACATGTCCAGGTGCGCCCATCGGTCCCGCAGGTCGCCGGTGAACTCCCGCAGGAACAGCGCGGCGACCACCGAGCCGGCGCCCTGCGCCGGGGAGCTGTGCAGGTCCGCGATCTCGCTGGCCAGGTATTCCACGTAGTCGTCGGCGAGCGGCATCCGCCAGGCCCGCTCGCCGGCCGCGGTGATCGCGTCGAGCAGGCGGGTCGCGAGCGCGTCGTTCTCGCTGTAGAGCGCGGCGTGCCGCTTGCCCAGGGCCACGGCGTTCGCGCCGGTCAGCGTCGCCAGGTCGATCAGCAGGTCGGGCTTCAGCTCGTGGACCGCGTACGCCAGCGCGTCGGCGAGCACCAGCCGGCCCTCGGCGTCGGAGTTGGTGCTCTCGCTGGTCAGCCCGCCGTAGTGCCGGATCACGTCGCCGGGGCGGTACGCCGAGCCGCTGACCGAGTTCTCGGCGAGCGGGGCGAGCGTGGTGACCCGGACCGGCAGGCCCAGGTCGGCGGCGCCGAGCGTCGCGGCGATCACCGCGGCGGCGCCGGCCATGTCCTTTCGCATGAGCTTCATGGCCGGCACCGGCTTGATCGAGATGCCGCCGGTGTCGAACGTGATGCCCTTGCCGACGAGCACCACGTGGGTCCGCGCGTCATCGGGCCGCCAGTCCAGTTCCACCAGGCGCGGGCCGCTCGCGGAGCCGCCGCCGACGGCCAGCAGACCGCCGAAGCCCTCGGCCCCCAGCTCCTCCGGGCCGCGTACCCGCAGGTGCAGGCCGGGGCGCCCGGACGCGGCCTCGGTCACCTGGGCGGCGAACCACTCCGGGTTCTTGGTGGACGAGGGCATGTTCGTCAGGTCCCGGGCGAGCCGGGTCGCCTCGGCGGTGGCCCGGGCGGCGTCGAGCGTGCCGGCGAGCGCGTCCGGGTCGTCGACGAGCACCGACACCTCGGCCAGGGCGGGCCGCTTGCCGGCCTCGGTGAGGCGGAAGCGGTACGAGCCGAGCAGCAGCCCCTCGGCGAGGCCACGCAGCGCCGCCGTCGCGTCGGCGGGAAGCGCGATGGTGATCTGCGTCTCATCCTTCGCCGCGCGGGCCAGCGCCGCGCCTGCGGTACGCCAGTCACGCTCCTCGCCGTCGCCGACGCCGAGCAGCCACAGCCGCGCCGGGGAGCCACCGGGGCGCAGGTGCTCGCGTACCTCACCGGCCGCGCCGGTGAGCCGGGTGGCGGGGAGTACGGCGGCGGCCTCGGCCCGGACGTCGCCGCCGATCGGCACGGCGGTCGGGACCAGTCCGGGTTCGGGCGAGGCGGTGGAGTCCGGCGAGATCAGGGAGTCCGGGGAGTCCGACCCTCCGGGACGGACGGGCAGGACGAGAGCGTCGGGCCCCGAGGGCCCGCTCACCAGACGAATGACCAGCACGCTGGACCGTACCTCCGAAATGGGTTGAACAGGCACATTTCGCCACGCGCCTGCCGAGGAAAGACCCTGAGCCACCGGGCACGCCGGTGGCTCAGGGTAGGACGAACCGCCCGCACGGCGGACGCCGTGCGGGACACTCCTCGAATCAGCCCGCGGCCGCCTTCAGCGCGTCACCGAGCGCGGTGGCCTCGTCGGGAGTCATCTCGACGACGAGCCGGCCACCACCCTCCAGCGGGACTCGCATGACGATGCCCCGGCCCTCCTTGGTGACTTCCAGCGGACCGTCGCCCGTCCGCGGCTTCATCGCCGCCATGTTGTCTCCCCTCAGACCTACACCAGGGTCGGTGAGTTGCCCCACAGCCACTTCGCCATCGCCATCCGCAACCATCGCGGAAGGCTCGACCAACGATTTTCCCTGATGAACACCGCCGGACCCAAACCGAAGCAGCATTGATGTAACAGCATCTAGCTTATCTTGGATAGGCCTGTCACAATGTGCGGTCATGCAGGCACGGTCGGCACTCTTCGACCTGTACGGCGACCACCTCCGGGCCCGGGGTGGCCGCGCACCGGTCGCCGCCCTGGTCAAGCTGCTCGCCCCGCTGGGGATCGCCCCACCGGCGGTACGCACCGCGGTCTCCCGGATGGTCCGCCAGGGCTGGCTGGAACCGCTCCGGCTCGCGTCCGGACCGGGATATTCGATCACCCCGAAAGCGGCTCGTCGACTCGACGAGGCGGCGTCCCGGATCTACCGGACCGGACGGCACAGCTGGGACGGGCGGTTCGATCTCCTGGTGCTCACCGCGCCCTCCTCCCGCCGGGACCGGCAGCGGCTCGCCGCGAACCTCGCCTTCCTCGGGTACGGCACGCTCGACGACTGCACCTGGGTGGCCACCCGTCCGGGTGAGGACGTCGACCTGCTGCTCGACGAGGCGGGCGTGCGCTACGAGCGGTTCACCGCCGCGCACGCGGCCGGCACACCGGGCGCGATGGGCGTGGTCCGCCGCGCGTGGGACCTGGCCGAGATCGGGCGGGCGTACGAGCGCTTCGTGGCCGAGCAGAAGCCGCTGCTCTCCGGCGTCACGGTGCGCAGCAGCGACGAGGACGCGTACGCGGCCCGGTTCCGGCTCGTGCACGCGTGGCGTACGTTCCTGTTCCGGGATCCGCAACTGCCCCCGGCACTGCTGCCCGAGCGCTGGCCGGGCACCAGCGCGGCCAGTTTCTTCGACCGGCACGCGGCCCGGCTCCGGCCGGCCGCCGACCGGTACGTCGAGCAGTGCCTCGACGCCGGCAACCGCCTCGCCCGACAGAAGGGTCGTTAGAACGTGACCGAGCCGCTGCTCGTCGACCGCACCGACGCCGTCGTCACCCTGACGCTGAACCGCCCCACGGCGATGAACTCGCTCGACGTGGCGCTCAAGGAGGCGCTCCGGGACACGCTGGCCGAGCTGGAGACCGACAGATCCTGCCGGGCGGTCGTGCTCGCCGGCGCGGGCGGCTCGTTCAGCGCCGGGCAGGACCTGCGCGAGCACGTGCGGACGCTGGAGACCTCGGACGCCGACCCGCTGGCCACGGTCCGGGCGCACTACAACCCGATCGCCGCCCGGCTGGCCAACCTGCCCAAGCCGGTCGTCGCCGCGGTACGCGGGATGGCCGCCGGGGCCGGCGCCTCGCTGGCGTTCCTGGCCGACTTCCGCATCGGCGGCCCGAAGACCCGGTTCCTGATGGCGTTCGCCGGCGTGGGCCTCGCGGCCGACACCGGCGCCTCCTGGACGCTGCCCCGGCTGGTCGGTCACGCCAAGGCCGTCGAGTTGCTGATGCTCGCCGAGCCGGTCGGCGCCGACGACGCCTGCCGGCTCGGCCTGCTGACCAGGCTGGTGGACGACGACGAGCAGGTGCTCCCGACCGCGCAGGAACTGGCCGCCCGGCTCGCCGCCGGCCCGACCGTCGCGTACGGGGCGATCAAGCGCCAGCTCTCCATCGCCGACGCGGGCACGCTCGCCGACGCGCTGGCCGCCGAGGCACAGGCGCAGGCGATCTGCGGCGCCACCGCGGACCACCGGGCCGCCACGGCAGCGTTCGTCGCCAAGCAGAAGCCGGTCTTCGAGGGGCGCTGACCGCACCGGGAACGCGTCGCGCACCCGCTCAGCGGGCCACGTAGCCGCCGTCGATCGGGATGGTGTGCCCGGTGACCCAGGCCGCGTCGTCGGAGGCGAGGAACAGGACCACGCCCGCCACGTCGTCAGCGGTGGGGATGCCGGGCTTCGGGTTGAACGACTCCATCTGCCGGCGCATCTGCTCCGGGTCCGGCGCGTTCTCGATGAAGTGCTCCACGAGCGGCGTCATCACCACGGTCGGGGCGACCGCGTTGACGCGAATCCCCCGGGCGGCGTACTCGACCGCCGCGGAACGGGTCAGCCCGACGATGCCGGCCTTGGTGAACGTGTACGGCGAGATGTTGTCCTGCGCGGTCAGCCCGGCAGTCGACGAGGTGTTGACGATCGCGCCGCCGCCGGTACGCAGCATCGCGTCGATGGCGTACCGCAACACGTAGAACACCCCGTCGCCGTTGATCCGGCGGACCTTCTCCCAGTTCGCCAGGTCCATCTCGTGCAGCGCCTGCTGCTGCCCGTCGATGCCGGCGTTGTTGAAGACGACGTCGAGCCGGCCGTACCGGCCGACCGCCTCGGCGATGCCGCGCTCGACCGAGGTGGCGTCGCCGGTGTCCACGGTCACCGCGAGCGCGTCCGGCAGGCTCGCCGCCACCCGCTCGGCGCCCTCGGTGTTGATGTCGGCGATCACCAGCTTGGCGCCCTCGGCGGCGAACCGGCGTGCCGTCGCCTCGCCCAGGCCGGACGCCCCACCGGTCACCAGCACGACCTTGTCCCGGAACCGCATGGCACCCCCTCCACCACGCCGGCCGGCGCCGGCCCCTTCCCGGACGCTACCGCCCGTGACGGGGGGTCAGTCGTCCTCTTCCGGATCCTGGTTGGCCTCGACGCCCAGCACGAACGCCTGCATGGCCAGCTCGTCGCCGTACGGCGAGACGAACGCCGGCAGCTCCCGCGGGCCCAGCTCCTGCACGTAGGACCAGAAGATCCGGACCGCCTCGGCGCGCGACGCGGCCTCGATCGGCAGGTCCAGGCTGACCAGCCAGCTGCTGCGGGCGGGCGGCGGGCCGAGCCGGTCGGCCAGCGACCGCCAGCGGGCCGGGTCGAGCGCCACGACCGGGCCGTCCGGCGCCGGGCCGTCGACCGGCACCGGCTCGTCGAGCACCCGCCGGGTGTACGTGACCACGAGCGGCCCGGCCACCGCGTCGGACTGCGGATCGTCCGGGTCCTCGGCGGTCTCGGACGACGCGGGCGCGACCCGGCCGAGCGCGACCAGCCGCAGCGGCTCATCGACCAGCACCGCCACCCGGTCGCCGGGCCGGGGGCGGGCCGCCTCGGACAGCCCGGTCAGCTCCAGCAGGTCGTGGTGCACCAGCCGCTCGGCCTCGAATCGCTCGGCGGGCAGCAGCACCGCCCAGGCGCCGGTAGTGGTCGCACCGTCTGTCGTCCCGCTCGTACGCGGCTCGGTGTCGGTCATGCCCCAATCCCATCACGCCGGAGGTGGCGCGCTCCGTCACACCCCGGCCCGGTCACCGCTCACGTGGCACTCGGCCAGGTGGTCGTCGACCATGCCGGTGGCCTGCATCAGCGCGTAGGCAGTCGTGGGGCCGACGAACCGGAAGCCCCGCTTCTTGAGCGCCTTGGCCATCGCGACGGACTCGGGGCTGGTGGCCGGCACCTCGGCGAAGGACCGGGGACGCGCGGCCCGAGGCGGGGGCGCGAACGACCAGAGCAGCGCGGACAGGCCCTCGGGCAGCTCCGACGCGGCCCGGGCGTTGGCGATCGCCGCCTCGATCTTGGCCCGGTTGCGAACGATTCCGGCGTCGGCCATCAGCCGGGTCACGTCGGTCTCGCCGTAGCGGGCCACCGAATCGATCCGGAAGCCGGCGAAGGCGTCCCGGAACGCCTGCCGTTTGCGCAGGATGGTCAGCCAGGACAGGCCGGACTGGAACGCCTCCAGCGTCAGCCGTTCGTAGAGCGCGTCGTCGCCGCGCAGCGGCCGGCCCCACTCCTCGTCGTGGTAGACGGCGTAGTCGGGGGTGCTCGCCCCCCACGCACAGCGCGGCAGCCCGTCCGCGCCGGTCACCAGGTCAGTCACGGCGTCCACGATAGGCCGGGCCACCGACAGCCCCGCCGCGCCGACCGCCGGTCAGGGCAGGCGGCCCTGCTCGACCAGCCGGGCGAACTTCTTCAGCGCCTGGGTCAGGCTGAACTTCGAGCCGGGCCAGAGCACCGGCCAGGCCACCCGGCCGGCCTTCCCGCCCGGCAGGTGGAACCACTCGTGCCAGACCACCTGCGTGCGGTCGCGGTCCATCGGGGTACAGCGCAGCACGCCGGGGCCGCGCAGCAGCTTGCCGCAGTGCACCACGCCGACCTCGTACGGCGCGTCGACCCGGACCACACGCATCTCGTCGCGGAGCACGGCCGGGCCGAGCGCGGTGACCGCCTCGACCAGGCTGCCCTCGCCACCGTCGCCCTCGACCACCCGGACCCGGGTCAGCGGGATCCAGTCCGACTGCCGCTCCCACGCGGTGAGCGCGGCGAACACCCGGTCGGCCGGCGCCTCGACGATCACCGTGGCGGTGACCTCGGCGGCACCCCGGCGGGACGCCTCGGTGAAGTCGTCGGCCGGTCTGCCGGCGCCGGTCACGCCGACTCCGAGCGGACCACCGAACCGCGCTCCCGGTCGTCGTCGGCCGGCCCGGCCGCGATCCCGTTCGCCGGGGAGACGGTGTCCTCGGTCGCCGCCGCTGCGGGGGCCTCCGCCACACCCGCCTCGGCCGGGGCGCGTCCCGGTTGCGCGTCGGCGTCGGTCCGGCCCGGCTGCCGGTCGGTGTCGGTACGGGCCGGCTGCTCCGGCGCGGACAGGTCGATCACCACCGGTTCGGGGGTGGACGGGCCGGGCGCCGGCTCGGTCTCGGGGCGGGTCGCGGCGGCCTCCTCGCGCGCCCGGCGCAGCGCGTCGGCGTCCTCGGTACGGCCGTCCCGCAAGGCCGCGTTCTCGGCCTCCAGGACGCCGATCAGCTCGGTCTTGTAGCCGATGTCGTACGCCGCCCGGCGCAGGGCCGCGTCGACCTGGCTCATCCGGTAGCCGCGCAGCGCCGTGTCGAAGCGGACGTCGGACACGTCCGACTCGTCGAGCGGACGGCTGCCGGGCAGGGGCACGGCCCGCCCGTCCGGCTCGGCCGGTGTGAGGCCCGGATCCTTGCCGGAGACCAGCACCGTCACCCCGAACACCACAGCCGCGACGGTCAGCGCGACGACCAAGAGGAGCAGAACCTCACCCATGCACAGATCGTGGCATGCGGGCCGGGATCGGGCGAGCCCTCCGGGACGTCCGGTCGGTAAATGCGTCCGGCGCACGGGACCGGCACGGGCGGCGCGGGCGGGACCGGATAGCGTCGGACCGGCCGGTGCGGTCCGGCGGCGAGGAGGCGGGCATGACCGGGGCGTTGCGGCTGGGCGGACGGACGTTCACCCCCGGTGAGCTGGTGGTGATGGCGATCGTCAACCGCACGCCGGACTCGTTCTTCGACCGGGGTGCCACCTTCGCCCAGGACAGCGCGCTGCGCGCGGTGGAACGCGCGGTGGACGAGGGCGCCGAGATCATCGACATCGGAGGGGTGAAGGCCGGGCCGGGCGACGAGGTGGACGTGGCCGAGGAGATCCGCCGGACGGTGGACACCATCGCGGCGGTCCGGTCCGCCTTCCCCGATGTGGTCATCTCCATCGACACCTGGCGTGCCGAGGTGGCCGTGGAGGCGGTAGCGGCCGGCGCGGACCTGCTCAACGACACCTGGTCGGGGGCGGACCCGGCGCTGGCCCGGGTCGCCGCGGCGACCGGCGCCGGGCTGGTCTGCTCGCACGCGGGCGGGCTCGCCCCGCGTACCCGGCCGCACCGGGCCGCCTTCGACGACGTGGTGGCCGACGTGGTCGGCACCGTCACCGGGCTGGCCGAACGCGCGGCCGGGCTGGGTGTGCGCCGGGACGGCATCCTGATCGACCCGGCGCACGACTTCGGCAAGAACACCCGGCACTCGCTGGAGATCACGCGGCGGTTGGCGGAGCTGACCGGCACCGGCTGGCCGCTTCTGGTGGCGTTGTCGAACAAGGACTTCATCGGCGAGACGCTCGACCTGCCGGTGCCCGAGCGGCTGGAGGGCACGCTCGCCGCCACGGCGGTCTCGGCCTGGCTCGGCGCCCGGGTGTTCCGCGCCCACCAGGTCCGCGAGACCCGCCGGGTGCTGGACATGGTGGCGTCGATCCGGGGCGACCGGCCGCCGGCGGCGACCCGGCGCGGGCTGGCCTGACCGGCCGGCCCGGCGCGTCAGGTCCAGCGCAGGACGCCGCGCCGCCAGGCGTAGAGGATGCCGAGCGCGACGATCGCCACGAAGACGCCCATCTCCACGACCGTGGTGGCGCCGAAGCCGGGCCGGTCGAAGACCAGCGCCCAGGGGAACAGGAACACCGCCTCGACCGCGAAGAGCACGTACAGATACGCGTAGACGTAGTAGCGGATCTGCATCTGGGCCCAGTCGCCGCCGACCGGGTCGAGACCGCACTCGTACGAGGCCCGCTTGCCCCACGGCTCGGCCGGCCGGCTCGGACGTAACACCCGGTTCGCCGAGAACGCCGTCACGAAGAAGAGCACGGCGGCGAGCAGCAGCAGACCGAGCGTGGCGTACGAGCCGAGATATCCGGTCACGACCGGAGCGTACCGGTCCCGTCCAGATGTCCCGGACACGTTACGAATTTGTTTCCTCGCAGGACTAGTGCTTGATGGCAAGTATCACCGAATAATGGGATCTCATTGATCGTCCCGGAGGACAGATGCCCCGCCCCCGCGTTGCGCCCGTTCGGCGGGTCGCGCTCCGCCGTACCCTCGCACTCCTGGCGCCAGCGCTCGTCGCGGCGCTGGTGGCGGTGGTGCCGGCCGGGGCCGTCGCTCACCCGGGACCGGCCGCCGCGCTCCGGGTGATCGAGCCCGTCGAGCCGGGCGGCGACCCCGGCGGCGAGCCGACCGAGCCCGCGCCCACCGGCGAGCCGACGGACACCGCGACGGCCCCGCCGCCCACCGAGCCACCGCCGCCTCCGACCACGCCTCCGGCGCCGGTCACCACCTCGCCGGCCCCGCCGCCGACGAGCGCTCCCGCCGAACCGGCGCCGACCACCGCCGCGCCGGCCACCACGGCACCGGCGCCCCCGCCGGTCGTGCCGCCGGTCAAGACCCCGCCGCCACCGCCGCCGCAGCCGGCCGGCGGGCCCCTGGGGGTACGCGTGACCACCGGCGACGTGGTCCTCCCGCCGGCCTACTGGAACGCCGACGCCACGGTGGCCACGCTGCTGGTGACGGTGGCCAACACGGGCGGACGGGCGGAGCGGATCAGCCTCGGCTACACGCTGCCGCCGGGGCTGACCGACGCGGGCACCCCGGGTTGCGAGCCGGCCGGCGACGGCAACCACCGCTGCGTCGGGTGGGACGCCGAGCCGGGTGCCCGGTTCAGCGCGACCATCCGGGTCCGGGTCGACGGCGACGCCTGGCGGACCATGCCGCTGGCCGGATCGATCCAGGTCACCGCCGTCGCACCCGGGGTGACCGGCGCGGCGTACGACGACGAGGGCTTCGCGGTGCTGTTCCCGCCCGGGCCGCCGGTACCCGGCATCTCGCTGCGCGCCGAGGAGGTGCTGTTCGACATCAGCGGCGCGCCCAGCACGCTCACCGTCCGGCTGGGCAACACCGGCAAGGTCGACGCCGCGGGCCGGATCGAGGTGCTCCTGCCCGAAGGGGTGACAGTGGCCGGCACCGAGAGCGGCTGCGCCCCGGTGTCGGCCGACCGGACCCGCTGCGAGCTGGGCGCACTGGCGGCCGGGCGGACCGCCACCGTACGCCTGACGTTGGCCGCCTCGGCGGAGGCGCAGCGGCGGGCGCCGCTGTCCGGCGCGGTGATCGGCCGGCTGGATCCGCGTAGCGGGCGGGACCGGCAGGTGCAGATGAGCTTCCGGATCAGCGCCGCGGCGGCGGACGCCGTCCCGCCCGGCGGGGCGCCGGCTCCGACCGGTTCGCAGGGCGTGCTCGTCGCCGCCGGCGAACGGGACCGCGACGACACCTCGGTCCGGGGGACCGCCGTCGCGCTCATCGCCGTGTCCGGTCTCCTGGTCGTGCTCGCGCTGACGCTGGCGACCCGTTCGCTGCGCCGCCGCAGCGACATCACCGTGCCGGAGCGTCCGATCACCGACCGGTGATCATGGATATGTGGTGATCTGGGTTACGGGTCCAGGTACTAAACGCTGCAAAGCAGGGCATACAGCGGCCCGATCCAGTCCCATACGTCGGACCTCGACCAAGGTGGCCCTAACGTGGCGACGTAGGCTCTGACGTGAGAATCGGAGCGGGCCGGGCCGGCGAGGGCGACGGCGCTCAGTTAAGCGAGGTGCGGGTGTGACCAAGCAGATCCGTCAGCTGGACCGGGTGGTCATCCGGTTCGCCGGTGACTCCGGCGACGGCATGCAGCTCACCGGCGACCGGTTCACCTCGGAGACGGCGCAACTGGGCAACGACATCTCCACGTTGCCCAACTTCCCCGCCGAGATCCGCGCTCCCGCCGGGACCCTGCCCGGCGTGTCGAGCTTCCAGGTGCACTTCGCCGACTACGACATCCTGACCCCGGGTGACGCGCCGAACGTCCTGGTGGCGATGAACCCGGCCGCGCTGAAGGCCAACCTGGCCGACCTGCCGCGCGGGGCGGACATCATCGTCAACACCGACGAGTTCACCCGGCGCAACCTGGCCAAGGTGGGCTACGCGGCCAGCCCGCTCGACGACGACTCGCTCGCCGGGTACGCGGTGCACCCGGTGGCGCTCACCTCGATGACGATCGGCGCGCTGGCCGAACTCGACGTGTCCAAGAAGGACGCCGAGCGGGCCAAGAACATGTTCGCGCTCGGGCTGCTGAGCTGGATGTACTCCCGCCCGTACGAGTCCACGCTGCGCTTCCTGGAGCGCAAGTTCGCGGCCCGCCCCGAGCTGGTGGCGGCGAACGTGGCTGCGTTCCGGGCCGGCTGGAACTTCGGCGAGACCACCGAGGACTTCTCCGTCCGGTACGAGGTCAAGCCGGCCAAGATGCTGCCGGGCACCTACCGGAACATCACCGGCAACGCGGCGCTGTCGCTGGGCCTGGTAGCGGCAGGCGTGCGTTCCGGGCTGCCGGTGTTCCTCGGCGCGTACCCGATCACGCCGGCCTCGGACATCCTGCACGAGCTGAGCAAGCACAAGAAGTTCGGCGTGGTCACCATGCAGGCCGAGGACGAGATCGCCGCCGTCGGTGCGGCGCTCGGCGCCTCGTACGGCGGCGCTCTCGGCATCACCACCACCAGCGGCCCGGGCGTGGCGCTCAAGAGCGAGACGATCTCCCTGGCGGTGGCGCTGGAGCTGCCGCTGGTCATCGTCGACGTGCAGCGGGCCGGTCCCTCCACCGGCATGCCCACCAAGACCGAGCAGGCCGACCTGAACATGGCCCTGTACGGCCGGCACGGCGAGGCGCCCGTCGCCGTGATCGCGCCGAAGTCGCCGTCGGACTGCTTCCACGCGGCGCTGGAGGCGGCCCGGATCGCGCTGACCTATCGCACCCCGGTGATCCTGCTGTCGGACAACTACGTCGCCAACGGCTCCGAGCCGTGGCTGCTGCCCGACGTCGAGTCGCTGCCCGACCTGCGGGTCGAGTTCGCCACCGAGCCCAACGGCGAGGACGGCACCACGTTCCTTCCTTACCTGCGGGATCCGCAGACGCTGGCCCGCCCGTGGGCGGTGCCCGGCACGGCCGGCCTGGAGCACCGGATCGGCGGTCTGGAGAAGGCCGACAAGACCGGCGACATCTCGTACGACCCGGCCAACCACGACTTCATGGTGCGGACCCGGGCGGCCCGGATCGAGACGATCCCGGTGCCGGACGTCGAGGTGGAGGATCCGGACGGCGACGCCCGCGTGCTGGTGCTGGGCTGGGGCTCGACGTACGGGCCGATCGGCGCGGCCTGCCGTGGCCTGCGTCAGCGCGGGCTCTCGGTGGCCCAGGCCCACCTGCGGCATCTGGCCCCGATGCCGGCCAACCTCGGCGAGGTGCTGAGCCGCTACGACAAGGTGGTCGTGCCGGAGATGAACCTCGGCCAGCTCGCCCACGTGATCCGGGCGAAGTACCTGGTCGACGCGATCGGCTACAACCAGGTCCGCGGCCTGCCGTTCACCGCCGCCGAGCTGGAGACGATGCTGGAAGAGGTCCTGAAGAATGTCTGAGCCCGTCGCCCTCAAGCTCACCGCCAAGGACTTCAAGTCCGACCAGGAGGTGCGCTGGTGCCCCGGTTGCGGCGACTACGCCATCCTGGCGGCCGTACAGGGCTTCATGCCGGAGCTGAACATCCCCCGGGAGAACATCGTCTTCGTCTCGGGCATCGGCTGCTCGTCGCGTTTCCCGTACTACATGAACACGTACGGCATGCACTCGATCCACGGCCGCGCCCCGGCGATCGCCACCGGCCTGTCGGTGTCCCGGCCGGACCTGTCGGTCTGGGTGGTCACCGGTGACGGCGACGCGCTCTCCATCGGCGGCAACCACCTGATCCACGCGCTGCGCCGCAACGTGAACCTCAAGATCCTGCTGTTCAACAACCGGATCTACGGGCTCACCAAGGGCCAGTACTCGCCCACGTCCGAGGTCGGCAAGATCACCAAGTCGACGCCGGTGGGCTCGGCGGACGCCCCGTTCAACCCGCTGTCGCTGGCGCTCGGCGCCGAGGCCACGTTCGTGGCCCGGACGATCGACTCGGACCGCAAGCACCTCCAGTCGGTGCTGCGGGCCGCCGCCCAGCACGAGGGTTCGGCGTTCGTGGAGATCTACCAGAACTGCAACATCTTCAACGACGGCGCGTTCGACCCGCTGAAGGAGCCGGCCACCCGGGACGACTTCCTGATCCGGCTGGAGCACGGCCAGCCGATCACGTTCGGCAAGGACGGGCAGTTCTGCGTCGTCCACCCGCCCGGTGGCTTCGGGCTGGAGGTCCGGGAGACCGCGAACACGCCTGCCGACCAGATCGTCGTGCACGACGCGGGCGTGGCCGACCCGGCGTACGCGTTCGCACTGTCCCGCCTGCCCGGCCTGGACCTGAGCAACACCCCGATCGGGGTGTTCCGGTCGGTCGGCCGCCCTTCCTACGACAGCGTGGTGCAGGAGCAGGTCGCGGCCGCCAAGGCCACCGTCGACAAGACCCCGGAGGAGCAGCTCGCCGCGTTGCTCGGCAGCGGCGACACCTGGACGATCCTCTGATCCGCCGCTGACCCGTCACACGCGAAGGGCGGGCCGTTCCCCCGCGGAACGGCCCGCCCTTCGCGTGTGTGTCGGCCCGGTCAGGCGGCCGCCGAGGCGGGCACCCACAGCTCGTCGACGGCCCGCTCGGCTGCGGCGAGGCTCTGCTCGAACAGCGGGATCAGCTCGGCCATCGCCGGGTTGACCGGGGCCAGGGTCAGCTCGGCGCAGATGAACCGCGGCTCCAGCCCGGTCAGGGAGAGGCCGTGCGGCAGCCACGGCTCGGCGTGGTCCCAGCCCTCCCGTGGGGTGCCCGGGCCGTACCCGCCACCGCGGCTGACCAGGACGACGAACTGGCGGTCGCCGAGCAGCCCGGCGTTCGTCACCGGGTCGTACGCGATGCCGGGGGCGATCAGGTGGTCGACCCAGGACTTCACGCTGCTGGGCGCGCCGTAGTTGTAGAGCGGGAGCCCGAGCAGGACGGTGTCGGCCTGCTTCACCTCGGCCACCACCTCCTCGGTCAGCCGCCAGGACGCCCGCTGCTCGGGCGTGTGCTGATCCGGCGGCACCATACGCGCGAGGCCGCTCGCCGTGTCGAGGTGCGGCAGCGGGTTTCGACCCAGGTCGCGGTAGGTGACCGTGCCGTCCGGGTGGGCGGCGCGCCACGCGGCGGCGGCGCGGGCGGTGAGCCGCCGGCTGATCGACCGCTCCCCGGTGATGCTGGAGTCGATGTGCAGTAGGTGTGCCATTGGTGATTCCTCCTCCGACGATCGTTCGTGTAGGACCAACTATTTATAGCAGGTCGATGTTCCCCGGGCCGCGTAAACTGGGTCACATGTCCGCCGCACCGGTCGAGGAGTCCGAGCGCCGCTCCGGGCCCCTGCTCGACCATCTGGCCCGGCGGATGCGGCTGCGCTCGGAGTCGGTGCTGGCCCCGCTGGGTCTGCGCCCCCGCCACCTGGTGGCGCTCACCGTGCTGCGCGACGCCGGCGGAATCAGCCAGCAGGCGCTTGCCGGCACGCTCCAGATCGACAGCACGAACGTGGTCGGGCTGCTCAACGACCTGGAGGCGGACGGCCTGGCCGAGCGCCGCCGCTCCCCGGAGGACCGTCGCCGGCACGAGGTACGCCTCACCGAGGCGGGCACGAAGCGGCTGCGCGAGGCCGAGTGCGCGCTCGCCGGAGCGGAGGAGGAGGTCCTCGGCGCGCTGGCACCGGGCGAACGGGACCTGCTCTACGACCTGCTGCGACGGGCCACCCAGGGCCGGTCGTCGACCTGCGGTGAAGTGATCGCGGAGGGTGGCCCGGGCGCCTGCTGACCGCGGGCGCTCAGCGGGGCGAGGGTCAGATCGCGGTGGTGGCCTGCGGCCGGTCGTCCCGGACGTGGACCAGCATGTCGCCGGTCTCGATCACCGCGCCGGCGCGGTCGTTCAGCGTGACCACCTTGCCCCGGCGGACCAGCGCGATGACCAGCGACTCCAGCTCACGCGGGGAGCGGCCCACCTCGTCGCGCTCGGCCGACCGCATCGCCAGCGCCATGCCCTGACCCGGAGTGAGCAGGTCCTCCACCACGTCGATCAGGGGCGGGGCCGAGGTGGACAGGCCGAGCAGCCGCCCGGCCGTGGCCGACGAGACGATCACGTGGTGCGCGCCGCTCTGCTTGAGCAGCGGCGCGTTCTCCGCCTCCCGGACCGCCGCGATGATGCGTACCTGACCGGCGGTGAGCTGCCGGACCGTGAGCGCCACCAGTACCGACGCGTCGTCGCTGTCCGTCGCGATGATGACCGACTTCGCGGTACGCACGTGCGCCTGTTCCAGCACCGACGAGCGGGTCGCCGAACCCTCGATCGTCACCAGCCCGTTGGAGGTGGCCTGCCGCAGCGCCGGCCCGCTCCGCTCGACCACCACGATCTTGGACTTGTCTGTGCCGTTCTCCAGCAGGGCGGAGACCGCGCTTCGACCCTTGGTGCCGTAGCCGCAGATGATGACGTGGTCCTTCACGGTTCTCCTCCACCGCGACAGGCGACGGCCGGTGCGGTACTGCTCGGTCAGGACTTCCAGGGTGGTGCCGACCAGGATGATCAGGAACAGCACCCGGGCGGGGGTGATGAACAGGACGTTCGCCAGCCGCGCCGACGAACTGACCGGCGTGATGTCGCCGTACCCGGTGGTGGAGAGCGAGACCACCACGTAGTAGAAGCAGTCGAGCAGGGTCAGGCCGCTCTCGTCCACGTCGCGGTAGCCGTCGCGGTCGAGCCAGACCACCGCCACGGTGGCGAAGACCAGGCCGAGGGCGGCGAGCAGGCGCAGACTCAGCGCGCTCAGCGGCCCCCGCCGTTGCGCGGGAAAATGGATCACCGTCGGTCCTGCTCCGCCACCTGCACGCCCTCAAGATAGCGGTTACGCCGCGAGCCGGCTGGCTGGGCCGGGCGCCCGCCCTCCTGGCCACCAGCGGTAAGGATTTCGTCACATCCATCGACGCGCCTGCGGGTGAGACTGATGACTCACCGATCGTGGCGAGGGGACGTCGGGATGCGTACACGCATGGCATTGACCGCGCTTGCGGTGGCAGTCGGGATGGTGGTCGCCGGAGCGCCGCCCGCAGTGGCGGACCGGCCCGGGGACGGCCCACCCGGGACGGCCCGGCCCACCCGGCCGAAGCCCACCGTCGTCCCGTCGCCGACCTTCTCCCCACGACCCACCGCCACACCGACGCCGACCGCCACACCGAGACCGACCACCTCCCCGACGCCGACCGTCTCGCCCACCGGTACGCCGACCGCCACCACGCCGGCGCCGATGCCGACGGCGAAGCGGACCGCCGTGGTGCTGCCGTCGCTGGACGGCCGGGGCAGCATCGCGTACGACGTCGACACGGCCGGGGTGGTGGTCGGAGCGGCGGAGGTGGCCGGCGGCTACTGGCACGCGGTGCGCTGGGTGGACGGGCGGATCGAGGACCTGGGGACGCTCGGCGGGCCGAACAGCCAGGCCCAGGCGATCGACGAGCGGGGACGCATCGTCGGCACCGCCCAAGCGGCCGACGGCAGCAGCCACGCCGTGGCCTGGGTGGACGGGAAGATCCAGGATCTCGGCCTGACCGGGGGCATCTTCTCCATCGCGTACGACACCGCGGGCGACCGGGTGGTCGGCGTCTACCACGTCACCGACAGCTTCTCCGGGCGGCGGGCGTTCGTCCGGACCGGGAACACCGAGATCACCATCGACGCCCCGCCTGGTGCGAGCGCGCTCGCGGTGAACGAGGCCGGCACCGTCGCGGGCACCTACGGCTACAAGGACTGGACCGATCCACCGTTCGTCAACCAGGCATTCGTCTGGCGCGACGGCGTCCTGCGATCGCTGGGCACGCTGGGCGGGCCCACGAGCGACGCGACCGGCATCAACGACCTCGGTCAGGTGGTCGGCACGAGCTGGACCGCGGACGGCCGGTTCGCCGCCTTCTTCTGGGACGGTACGACGATGCACCGGCTGGCCACCGCTTCGGCCTCCCCGACGGCGCAGGCCGTGAACGACTCGGGTCTGGTGATCGGCACCGACGGCACCGACGGCCGCGCGATGATCTGGCCCTCACCCACCGCGGCGTCCCAGCTGCTGCCCCTGCCGGACGGGGCGGGGAGCAGCGTCGCGATCAATGTCAACGACAGCGGCCTGATCGTCGGTCACGTGTCCTTCACCTCGCCGAGCTGGCAGCTCCGAGCGGTCGTCTGGCGTTGATCCGCACCTGCCCGGTCGGTACCACGGGGCCGACCGGGCAGGTGCCAGGCGTGTGGACGGGGCATGATGGGGACGTCCGGGACGCCCGACCGCGAGGAGGCCGGCATGTCGTTGCTGCGACGGGTGATCGGCGGGGTGCTCCGGCGCATCCGCCTGCGCCAGGGCCGCACGCTGCGCGAGGTGGCCCAGGCCGCCGGCGTCTCCCTGCCCTATCTCTCCGAGGTCGAACGTGGCCGCAAGGAGGCCTCCTCCGAGGTGCTCGCCGCGATCTGCCGCGCGCTCGGCATCCACCTCGCCGACCTGCTCGAAGAGGCCCGCGACGAGCTGCGCCGGGAGCGTCCGGCCCCGGTCGGCCCCGGGATCTCGGCGGCCCGCTTCGACCGGGTGCCGACCGCCCGCACCGGGCCGCAGCTGCGGGTCGGCCCGCCCCGGCTGTCCGTCAGCCGCCGTCCGGCCGTGTCGCCCCGGCAGCACGTGACCCGGCGGCCCGCCGTCTCGCTCCGGCCGCACGTCGCCCGCCGCCCGGTCACCGCCACGCCGCTGCTGGGCGGCGCGCTGCGGCCCTTCGGCCTGGTGCCGGCGCCGCTCGGTGCACCCCTCGCCGCCGCCACGCCGATCGGGTTCGCCGGCGGCATCCGGATCTGGCCGGCTCCCTCCGCCCCGGCCGTCCGCCCCCGTCCGCGTACCTCCGTCACGCTGGCCCGGCGGCGGGCCCGCGCCGGCCGGCGGCGGCCGGTCGCTGCGTAGCTTCTGCCCAGGGCGAATCTGCCCCCGGCAGAAAGCCTGGGCCGCACGGGTGCGCCCGGCGGACGCTGGAGACCGCCGGGTTCCCGGGCGGTCCCCCGCCCACCGGCGGCACGGAGGTGGGCGGCGATGAGTGGCATCTGGATGCTCGACGAGGGGCAGCCGGCGTTCGGCGACCGGGTCTTCGAACGGCTGCTGAAGGAGCGGATCATCTTCCTCGGCACCGAGGTCACCGACGCGTCGGCCAACCAGATCTGCGCGCAGATCCTGCTCCTCGCGGCCGAGGACGCGGAGCGCGACATCTTCCTCTACATCAACTCGCCGGGCGGCTCGGTCAGCGCCGGCATGGCCGTCTACGACACCATGCGGTACGTCAAGAACGACGTGGCAACGCTGGCGCTCGGGATGGCCGGGTCGATGGGGCAGTTCCTGCTCTGCGCCGGTGCGGCGGGCAAGCGGTTCGCGCTGCCGCACTCGCGGATCATGATGCACCAGCCCTCCGGCGGGATGGGCGGCACCGCCGCGGACATCACCATCCAGGCCGAGAACATGCTGCACGTGAAGCGCACCATGCAGGAGCTGATCGCCCGGCACAGCGGGCGCACGCTGGAGGAGATCCAGCGCGACTGGGACCGCGACCGCTGGTTCACCGCCGAGCAGGCCCGCGAGTACGGCCTCGTCGACCAGGTGCTCACCCGCGTCGACCAGCTCGCGGCGTGAGCGGGCGCGGCCCGGCCGGTCCCGCACCGGCCGGGCCGCCCCTCGCCCGGTCAGGGGTAGCTGATCACCGTGCTGGTGCCGTACGAGCCGACGACCGGGGTGCCGACGTCGTTGATCGTGCGCTCGATGCCGCCGCTGCCGTCCAGGAACACGGTGATCGCGTCGTGGAACCGCACCCCGGCCCGGCGCGGCGCCTCGATCCCCCTGTCGCAGCGGATGTCCACGCCCTGGTTGAAGTACGAGTACACGCCCAGTCCCCACGCCTCGTGCGTGCGGACGTGGTCGGCCACCTTGTACGAGGCCCAGCCGTTGCCGGTCGGGCTGCGCCAGGCCGCCTGGCTCGGCGGGTCGTAGGGCAGCTCGCTCTGGTAGAACACGGTCCGGCCGCGCTCGCCGTTCCAGATCGTCTGCCAACGCTGGTAGTGCTCGACGAAGAGCCCGTACGCGGTCACGTCGTCGCCGTTGACGATCACGCCGGTGGCGGCGGTGTTGACGGTCCAGCCGATCGTGCCGGCCCGGCCGTGGTCGCCGCGCCAGGCCCAGATGTTGTCGATCAGCGTGTGCCGGCTGTGCACCACCAGGCTGGTCACCGCCCGCCCGGCGTACGGACCGCCGATGCGGAAGAAGACGTCCTGGAGCGAGATCGGGTTCGTGGCGTGCGACCGGTGGCAGTGCCGCGTACCGACCTCGACCAGCACCGGCGACTCGACCGGCCCGGCGTCCACGAGCACCCCGGCGATGCGGACCCCGTCCACGTCATCGATCCGCAGCGCCGCGTCCCCGCGGTCCGGCACCAGGCTCGGCATGCCGAGGCCGAGCACCACGGTGTCCGGGCGGCGTACCCGCAGGGCCCGATCCAGGTGGTAGACGCCGGGGGTGAGCAGCAGGTGCTTGCCTCGGGCCAGTTCGGCGTTGATGCGCTTGGCCGAGTCGGTGGGCCGGGCCAGGAAGAACGCGGACAGCGGCAGCGACGGCACCGGCGCGCCACCGGTGGCCCAGGTGGTGCCGGCGGTGTCGCGGCGCAGGCGCGGTACGGCGACCCGCCAGGCCCCACGGACGTCGACGAACAGGTACGGCTTCTCCCGGGTGACCGGGCTGGTCGGCAGCGTGGTGTACGGCGGGTCGGGGAAGCCCTGCGCGGGCGCGCCGATCACGCCGGAGAAGACCTGGTTCCACACGCCGTTCGTCCACTCGCCGCCGAGTTCGCTGTCCCGGGTGAGCCACTGCTGCTGGGAACCGTTGATGGTGATGCCGTCCACCTTGGAGTCGGCGATGTAGCCGCCGCTGGAGTAGCCGCCGTTGCCGGGCTCCAGCCACAGCACGCCCTTGACGTGCACCCGCCGCATCGGTGACGCCTGGGAGACGGCCCACTGGTTCGACCAGTCGGTCGGGGTGACAGCGAGGTTCTCCGCCGAGCGCCAGAAGTTGGTGAGCGCGGAGATGCCGGCGGGCGAGTTCGGGTCGGGCTGCCCGACCACCCGGACCGCGCCGTGGATCTCCACGTCGTCCGGGTGGGTGCCGAGACCGGCGACTGTCGTGTAGTAGCCGAGCCGGGCGTCCACCTCGTAGCGGCCGGGCTTGAACAGCACGGCGTACCTGTCGAAGCCCATCTCGTTGCGTTCCTGGGCGGTGAACAGCCGGTCCAGCGTGGACTGGATCTCCTCCACCGGCGTGCTCGGGTCGCACACGAAGACGTTCGGGCCGAAGTCGGGCTCGCGGGCGGGGCGCGCGGGCGGCGACGCGGCCGGAGACGCGGCCGCTGCGCCGGCCGGGAGGCCGAGGGCGGTGAGCGAGGCCGCGGACGCGGTGAGTGTGAGGAAACGGCGGCGGGAGGGGTCGGGTGATCGCATCTGCCTGCCTGTTCGGTGATGGGACGGGAGAGCGCTCTCTCGGCTGTTCCTACCTCATCACCGTCGATACCGCCAGAGCCCGCCGGTTCCGGAACCGGCGGGCTCTGCTGCGGGCTGTGTTCAGGCGCGCTCGGCGCGCCGCTTCACCAGGTCGTCGACCAGCTTCTCGACGTAGTCGGCGGTCTCCTCCCAACGGGTGACCGCGACGCAGCGGATGCCCATCGCCTTGACCGGGTAGTCGTTGCCACCCACGTCCAGGCGGTCACCCACGAAGAGCACGTTGTCGATCTTCAGGTCCAGGTGCTCCAGCAGCTTCCGCATGCCGTACGCCTTGTCGACGCCCTTGCGGGTGACGTCGATCGACGTCGAGCCGCCGCCGCGCACCTCCAGGTCGGGCAGCTTCGCCGCGACCGCGTCCCGCAGACGCCGCTTCTTGTCGCCGTCCGGGTCCCAGCCGTACTTCTCAGCCGGCGGCGCGGACTGCCCCAGTGCGGAGAAGGTGATCTGACTGCCCCGGTCCTCGATGATGTCGCCCCAGGTCTTCGCCTCCCACAGGCCGAGCGCCTGCGCCGACTCGGTGAGCGCAGTGACCACACGGGCCTTGTCGGCCTCGGTCAGGTCCTCCGCGTAGACCTGCCGCCAGTCCCCGTCGGACCAGCGGTAGTAGCGGGTGCCGCAGGTCGGCATCAGGTGCAGCCGGTCGCGCTGCTCCTCGGTGAGGTCGAGGTGGGCGAGCACCTGCGACTGGAACTGCTCGAACCGGCCACCGGAGATGACCAGCACGTCCACCTCGGTGAGCAGGTGGCCGAGCAACTCCGCCATCCGACGATCGATCTGGGACTTGGAAATCGCCAGGGTGTCGTCGAGATCGAACGCCACCACTCGAAGATCGTTCACGAATACCTCATGTCGTCGCGGACAGGCCAGGACCTGCCAGGGTACCGACGGGTCCTGGCACCGGCCTGAGGGCCCGGCGGGTGACACGTCCCCTCGACGGAGCGTAACCCGGCGGGTCTCCGGGCGGCCCCGCTTCCCGCTCTCGGCCCACGTTGACGGGATCGTCGGCCGTCGATAGCGTTCGATGAAAATTACCATCATCGATGGGGGGCACCGGTGAGATTCCTTCGAATGCGCGGAGGGCTCGTCACCCTCGCCGCGACCGCCCTGGCAGCCACCACGGCGGCGATCGTGCCGGCCGCCGCCGCGCCCGCCGACGACATGTCCACGCTGGCGAGCTCGTCCACCTTCCCGCTGGCCGACCCGGACACCCTCCTGGCGAAGGACGGCTCGTACGTCACCTACGGCACCACGGTCGGCGCCGGGACCGGCGCGCGCTGCGGCGCGACCGGCAGGCTGTACGTACCGGTCCTCGTCCACGGCTCCGGCAACAGCGTCGGCATGGCCGACTGCGCGTCGCACGACGCCCTGCCGTCCGGCCCGGGCGCCTGGGCCGAGCCCGGCGGCGCGATCTGGGCACCGGGCGTCGCCCGCTTCGGCAGCCGGTTCTTCATGTTCTACACCGCCTCCCGCAAGGGCACGGGCCAGAAGTGCATCGGACGAGCGATCTCCGACAGCGCCCGCGGCCCGTTCCAGAACCAGGGCGAGTGGGCCTGCCCGGACGCCGGCCGGTGGGCACTCGACGCCAACCCCTTCGTGGCCGGCGGGAACCTGTACGTCACCTACCGGGACGACGCCATCGCCTCCGGAGCCGAGACCGGCATCTCCACCGTCCGCACCGACGGCGAGGGCCGCGCGATCTGGGACACCCGCCGGGACATGCTCAAGAGCACCGACATCACCTGGGACACCGCCAAGACCAGCGGCGGTACGCACGTGGTGGAGAACCCGTCGATGTGGAAGGCCGCCGACGGCGACTGGTACCTCATGTACTCGGGCAACAACTGGGACAGCGCCCGCTACGCCACGGGCATCGCCCGCTGTGGCGCCAGTCCCCTGCCCGGCTCCCGATGCACTCCCATCCGCGAAGGCGTGTCGCGGCCTTTCTTCGGCTACACCGGCAGCGCCGGACTCAACCCGATCAGCGGCCTGCCCGGCAACCACCAGGGCCCCGGCGGGATGGACGTCTTCGCCGCCGCCGACGGCAGCGAGCGCGTGGTGTGGCACTGGTGGAACGGCTCCACCCGCTTCCCGATGACCGGCGTCCTGACCCGCCCGTCGACCGGCTTCGTCGTGTCGTAGTCGGCGCGCCTGGTGACACGACTGCTCACCATGCGCTTCGACGTGGTCACGCTGGGTTGAACTGCTTCACGGAAAATTGCATTTGGCAAGAGATGGCACCGAAATTTTCTCGATGCGATGCATCTGCTTGTCAGGTACCCGACAGTGAATTGCCCACTCTTGTGCTAGCTGGCCGCCGGGAGGATGCTCGAACCGTCGAACGGCACTGCGTCGCCTCACACAGAGGGCGGCGCCCGGCTGCCACCGGACGCCGCATTCGACTCCACCGCTGCAACGGAAGGAGTCACGTTGACTGTAATCCCTCACGGGTCAGACTTCGAGACACCAGAGGACGAGGACGAAACCGTTGCCGAGCCGACCGACCGGCACCGGCTCATCCTGGCGTACATCAAGACGCTCAGTCCGATCATCGCCGCCGTCGTCGCCTGCATCGGGACACTGGTGGCAGCGCTGGTCCGCTGACCCGCCGGCCCCGCGCTCCGGCTCCGGCCGGACGCGGGGCCGTCCCGCGCTGAAAGGTCTGGCACACTGCGGCGATGCCGACGTTTGATCGACTCTTCGCCGAACATGTCGGCACCGGCCTGGCCCGCCAGATGGCGCTGGCCGACCTGCTCGGCGAGCGCGACTGGCAGCTCGACGTGCCCGACGGCGTCGCGACGTTCGGAACCGACCTGCGGTACCGCGTCCAGCTCCTCGGCACCGAGAGCCACAACGACGGCACCTGGCTGTGGGCCTGGGCCAACGAGGCCAGCAACCTCCCGCCGTCGGTACTGCATCTGGCCGGCTGGCTTCGCGAGTACGGGCACCGCCAAGGGGTCGCCGAACTCACCGAACCCACGTTCCCGCTCCAGCGCGCCGACGGACACCGCCTCGCCATGCTGGCGTCCGGCCTCACCGGCCACTGCTACTACCGCGGGCCGTACGACGGCGGCGCCGTCTTCTTCCACCTCGACGACGCGCCGCCGCAGATCACCGCGCCGGTCCGGCCGGAGCGGGTGCTGACCGTCCTGACCCAGGTCCTACAGTCCTTCCCGGTGGAGCACCGCGTCGCCGTCGAGTCGTTCCTGCACCAGCAGGGGTGGCGGCTGGATCGGGCGCCGATGTCGGTGACGGCGCAGGAGCGGGGTGGGTCGGTTCTGCGTGTCGACTTCGATGCGATGGGCCGGGTCAGCAACATGTCGGGAACGGTCAGCCCGTAGGCCAATCCGGTGCCGGGCAATGACCTCGCTTCACCTGTGCCGTCATGCGGGCTCCCAGTCCCGGCTCGGCTGTACGGACGGCCACACTTGCCTCCCGTTGGTTTGACGCGCACAGCGCTGAGGCATTCCAATGTGCTGCCGCGCCACAGGGAAGGGAGCGGAACCCCATGCCGCGGATCATTGTTCGTCGCGCCCTGGACACCGGTGGCCTTCTGCGCCGTATTGCGATCGAGATCGATGGGAAGGTAGTGGCACGCTTGAACCGTGGAGCCGTCCAGAGCGTCGACGTAACGCCAGGCCGGCACGTGGTACGGGCTCATCTGGACTGGCAGAGCAGCGCGCCGGTCGATTTGCACCTCGCCGACACGGAGACGATCGCCCTGGAAACGGCCCTAGGCAGTGTCTTCAAAGGATCTTGGTGTCGGATGATGTAGCGCGTGGGTCGTCGCTACGAGTTGTCTGACGTCGAGTGGGAAGCGCTGTCGAGGTATTTGCCGTCGGCGGTGACCGGTGGTCGGCCTCGGGCCGATGACCGGCGGGTGCTCAACGGGATCGTGTGGAAGATCCGGGCCGGGGCGGCGTGGCGGGACGTGCCGGCCCGGTACGGGTCCTGGCAGTCGATCTACACCCGTTTCCGCAGGTGGGCACTCGATGGCACGTTCGAGCGGATGCTCGCCGGGGTCCAGGCCGACGCGGACGCGGCAGGGGACATCGACTGGCTGGTGTCGGTCGACTCGACCATCGTGCGAGCCCACCAGCACGCCGCCGGCGCTAAAAGGGGCGCCGGGAATCGGACGAACCACAAGATCACGCCCTCGGTCGAAGTAGAGGTGGACTGACCACCAAGATCCACCTCGCCTGCGACGGCTCGGGCCGGACGCTGGCGTTCGTGCTCTCCGGCGGCAACGTCAACGACTGCACCCGATTCGCCCACGTCATGGCCGCCATCCGCGTCGAGCGCCCAGGGCCCGGTCGACCTCGCGTCCGACCAGATCACGTCATCGCTGACAAGGGCTACAGCTCCAAGGCCATCCGAGCCGACCTGCGCCGACGCGGCATCGGGCACACCATCCCCGAGCGCGCCGACCAGCAGGCAAACCGCCGCAGGCGAGGCAGCCGCGGCGGCAGGCCACCGACGTTCGACAAACAGCTCTACAAGCGGCGCAACGTCGTCGAACGCTGCTTCAACCGGCTCAAGCAGTGCCGCAGCGTCGCCACCCGCTATGACAAGACCGCGACGTCGTACCAGGCAACGGTCACCATCGCCGCACTACTCCAATGGTTGTGAACCTTTGAAGACGCGGCCTAGCCGAACGATCGATGAGGTTCACGGCGACCGTCCTACAGCCTGGGAGCGGGCTCGATCTACAGGCGGTATGACCGACGCTTTACGAGATCCCCCGAGACCCGACATCGCCGGCAGTCCGATGTGTCCCGCCACGGGAGATGCTTGACGCTCGCGTCCCACCTGATGTCCGACATGATCCTCAGGCGCTCACGGAGACCTTCACGGTGGGCGACGGAAGGGCCGCGCGGTGAGACACAATGCGCCGATGGATGATCACCAACGCTGCCGTCTCTCCGTCAGCGATGACGAGCTGGAGCTTGCCGGTCCGCCGGCTGCGCTCCGCGCCCTCAGCCGCCTGCTACGCCATCATGCTGAGCCCTTTGAGGTGGCGGTCACCGACGGGGCCGTCAGTCAAGAGGCGACCGCGGGTCCGCTGCTTGTCAGTCTGCAAGGCGGGACAACGGTGCATTTCTCCGGCGGGCGTGAGTATCTCGACATCATCTGGGACGCGCTCGATGGTGTGGCTGAGCAAGCCGAGACCGCCGATGACCGGACAGTCCACCGGCATCAGCACATCGAGTACCTTCCTGGCGACGACTTCCGGTCGCCGGACTCAGTCCCGTTGGTCATCGTGTCCGACTGGCCAGAAGCGTAGGTGCGCGACCGCGCGGTGGGCACTGACAGCAACCAGGGCAACTGAGCAACCAAGGCCGACTGTCGCGCATGTGCTGGGACGGATCCGTCAAGCATGAGGTGGGACTCGGCACACCGGCAGTCCGATGTCGGGCTCCACTTGATGCGTGACACATCGGCTCCACTCGACTACTTACAGGTTCCCGCGCGGCGGACTGCCGCTGTTACACAGAGTTACTAGTCAGCCGGTCGCTGGGCGGACTCGACGGCCCACCAGAGGCGTGCGGTCAACGGCGGTGAGGCAGACGAGGTTGGCGGCAGTATGCCGTTGAACCAAGCGAGTGCTGTCGCCGACTCATCAGATCTGGCCGTTCCGGCTCCAGATCATGACGCCGGTGGGTCGCGGTTGACGATCGGTCCATCCGTGGAACAGGCGGATTGCGAGATGGTCGGAGCACCACCATTGATCATGTGGTCCCGATGCCTCAGGGACGGGTGGCAGTGCGGCGAGGATCTCGCCAAGGTGTGCATTGGTGATGTCGTTGGGGACCCACGCCTCCAGCGAGCTGGGTGGCACAGGCTCCCAGTCGTGCAGCTCGTCCATGAGCGCGTGTCCCTCGATCAGGTGATTGATCGAGGGACAGACCTCCAGGAAGGGACCGCCCACGCTCACCCCGAATCGGCCGTCAGTGTGCGCCAGGTAGAGCACGGGTGACGACACGCGCTCGCCGTACCACGCAAATGACCACCCCATGCTCTCTGCCCGAACCATGTCGAGCAGGTCGAATTGCCAGCAGCGGAGGGTGTCGCGGCGCTCGTCGCCGATGCGGACGCTGCGGCGAACGTCGTAGCGCAACCCGCCGAAGCGGGCGGCGAAGCCTTCCCGCCTGACGGTCAACTCAAGGGGCGCCGCAATCAGCCATCCCGACCGGGCCGGCACTTGCACAAAGTCGGTCAGCAGTCGAGGCTGCTCCGGCTGCCGGGTCCCGGCACGGCACAGGAACGCCTGAGCTCTCGGTGACAGACCTTCGGGGTCGTCGAGCACGTGCACATGAACTTCCCAGCAGCCTAGTGCTCCGTTCCCGCGAGCTTAGGACACACGCGTCAACGATTGCCAGTGAGCATGGTCGCCAAGGACGGCCGGCTGTTCCAGAGCGAGCGGGGCAACGTGGTTGCGGCCTCGACGTACTCCCGCGTCTGGGTGAAGGCGCGTCGATTGGCGTTGACCCGCGTCAGGTTGACTCTCCGCTCGCTGGTCGCCCGTATGACCTGCGACACGCTGCCGTGTCGCTGTGGCTCAACGCTGGCGTGCCGGCGACCGAGGTAGCGGAGCGGGCCGGACACTCCGTTGACGTGCTGCTGAAGGTCTACGCCACGTGCATCGACGGCGCGGAGGTCACCGTCAACGACCGGATCGCTGAGGCTCTGACCGGCGTGACGTGGCCCGTATGAGCGCCGTCGTTCCGGATCTTTCCCCGATCACGTCGGCTGACCTGGGCAGATGACTTCAAGGTCATTCCGCACCTGTTCCGCGACCTACGACAAACGGCGGCTTCCGGTGACCTACGCTTGCACACCTGTTCTAATTGAACGGCGTGCGGATTGCCAGCTCAGGCGACGTTCCTGCTGCGTATCGAGGTGCCCCCGGCAGGATTCGAACCTGCGACACACGGTTTAGGAAACCGATGCTCTATCCCCTGAGCTACGAGGGCGCGAGGGACCAGTCTAGCGACCTGAGGGTTCACCTGGGGTGGCAGGGAGTGGCAGGCGTTCACCCACGTCACCCGTACCCCTGTTCGCCCAGCCCAGGAGCACACCCCGAGCGCACGGACCCGGTTTGCGACCGGCGGTCGCCCAGAGTGACCCGCGTTGGCACCGGTTCACCCGGGTTGGCATCGGCTGGAGAGCACACACCGCGCACATCATCGGCGTGGACCGGTTCTCAGAGGATGGGCTGCAGGCGGTCGTCACCAGGTACGAGGCGACGCGGGCGGCTGCGTCGACCGAGCGGGACGAGCAGTTGCGGGCGCTTCACGCGGCCGGGTGGCGGCCGGCGGATCTGCAGCGGGTCACCGGGTACAGCCGGGAGACGATCCGGCAGGCACTCCGACCGGGGGTCCGGCAGGCGGCCAACATCAGCCGGCGCAGGACATCACCCCGGCACCGCCGGCGGACTACCGGCCCTACGGGGATCGGAAGCCCTATGTGGTTGCCGAAACCCTCGCCGCGCTGCACGGCCCGACCGACGGCACGGTGACGCTCCCGCATCACCTCGACTGGTCCAGGGACCGCGCGCCTGTCCAGCATGTACAAGGTGGTCCTCACCGAAGCCAGCACGGTCGAGGACCTGAACACGTGGCTCGATGCTGACCTCCTCCGGCGACTCTGGCCCAGCCTCTGGCTGCCGCCTTAGCTCCGCCAGCGCTGGGAGGACGCCTTTCCCGAACTCGCCACGACCCGCAGCGACGCGGCGTAGCGATGGAACCCCTTCCACGAACCGGCTCGCCCGCGCGGCCGGCAGATCGAACATCAAATGACCGCGTATCGAACCCATCCCGTGCCGCAGATCGAAAGCCAAGGCCAGCGGGGACAGCGGGTCCACACCCGCCTCAAGGTGATCATCCAGCACAGGTACTCCGGCTACATCTACCGCGGCGCGGGCACAAAGTTCGCTGCGGGCACGGCGACCTGGAGGTCGCCGTGCCCGCAGGTCTGCGCGTCGTGGCAGGGATCCACCGCCTAGCCAGCCACGACGTACCAAGGAATCTGCAGACTGCGGAGGCGTTCGGCCAATCGGCGCGGATGTCAAGCCCTCATGCGTCGACATCAGGAGGGCTCACGACCACCAGCCTGAAGCGGACGAGAGATCCGGCCGGACAGGAGATTCGTCTGCTCGTCGAGGGACGGGCGGTCGTCCTCGCCCACCCGCGCCGAACCATCCGTCGGAACCTCGGGGATCGGCGTTCCCTCGCACTCCGCTCCCCGTTTCGGCAGCCTTCCGTTCAGTAGGTAGTCGGCGATGGCGGCGTCGACGCAGGCGTTGGTGCCGTGGACGACGTGGTAGCCGTCGCGCGGAACGCTGAGGAGCCGGTGCCCGAGCAGGTCCGCCATCGCCCGGCCGCCCTCGTACGGTGTTTGCGGGTCGAACTCCTCCTGCACGACCAGCCCTGTCGGGTAGCCGCTGCGGCGCAGCTTCACCAGCGGCTCGACACGCTCCACCGAGCCGAAGGTGCACTCACGCGGAGAAACCGCCGACGCACCCCAGCCGTAGGGAAAGTGCTCGGAGAAGTAGCGCATGTCCGCGTAGTACACCTCGAGGTCGGCGGGCCATTCGGCCTCACAGTTGACTGCCTCCCAGACGCCGTTGCTGGTCGGCGGCGGGTCGGCCTGGATCTCCTGCTGAAGAGCCAACGCCCGGCCCAGGTCACCCGGCACGTCCGAGGACGTCTCGACCTGCTGACGCAGCCGGCTCGCCGTCGCTGCGAAGAAGTCCCAGTACGCCACCTCGTTGGTGGCCCCGATGAGGCCGTCGAACTCGGTGCCGTCGTACACGAAATCACCCTGGTCGATCGGGTGTTGCTCCAGCTTCGCCCGGGTCCGTTCGATCGTGGTGCGCACCTGCGACCGGGTGGTGCCCAGCCCGTAGATTCCGTTGCGCTCGGCCACCCACGTCATCCAGGCGTCGGCGGTCCTGCGTTGGGCGATTGCCTGTTGCTTCCACGCCTCCCGCCATATCCATTGCGGGTGGATCGCGGAGTCCAGGACGTTGCGGTTCAGTCGCTTCGGAAAAAGCGTGCCGTAGACGGCCGTCACGTACGTGCCGTAGGACTTCCCCATCAGGTTCAGCTGACGCTCACCCAGGGCCGCGCGGACGATGTCGAGATCTCTGGCGTTGTTGGCGGTGGTGAAGTAGGGACGCCGGGCACCGTCCGCGCGTTCGCATTGCTGATCACGCCTGCGGAACTCCTCGGTGTACGCCCGCATCTGCGCGTCGGTGAAGCGAGTCCTGCCGGACAACTGCACGCTCGTGCCCTCGCACAGCAGAGGCTGCGACTGCCCGACGCCGCGCGGGTTGTAACCGATGATGTCGTATCGCGCCGACAGCGCCTCGTACGCCGGATCCTCCGACGCGTAGATTCCCTGCCCGCCCGGCCCGCCGGGGACCTCGACCAGTACGCCGAGCCGGTTCGGCTGATCGCTCGCCAGGCGCCGGGAGAGCTCGACGGTCTCCCGGGGACCGTCCGGCCGCCGGTAGTCCAACGGCACCCGCACAGTCGTGCATTCCACCACCGGGGACGCGCTCTCGGCACGGGGAAGCGCGGACGGCGAAGCAGCCGGTGACCGCCTCGGTGGCACCGGCGGACGGGGGCAGGGTCCCCACTCAGGACGCTGCCCGTAGAACTCCGCCAGTCCGACCGGCACCGCGTCGGACTTCGGCGTGGTGTTCGCCTCGGCGAGAGGCACCACCGCCACGCACAGAGCCGCTGTCGCCGTGGCAATCAGACCGGCCTTTGCTCTCCGTTTCATTCCAAGCCCTCATTCTTTGCGGCAGGAGCCGCTGAAGCGGCCCTGCCGAACAGCACCGTCGTGGTGCCGGCGCTGGCCGTCACGGCCGCAGGGCGGTCGCGGCCGGAGTCCAGGTCGACTCGTCGGTGACGTCGGCGACCGTGATTCCCTCGGCGATCTTCTCCAGTTCGACCCGCGGCGGCGTGTTACCGGCCCTATCGGGGCTGACCTCGACTACAACTGCGCCGTCGGCGCTCCGGAACTGGCACCAGATGTCGGCCTGCGGGCCGTCCCACCCAGGCCGGTCGGGTACGTCGTAGCACTTGGTCTCACCGGGCTCCGGCGTCTGGTTCGCGCTGCTACTCGGGATTACGGAGATGTGGAATCCGTCTCTGAGGCCACCCTCGGTCGCCTCGTACGGTGCGGTCAGTCCAGTGGTGGGCGCGGCGGACCTGGTGTACGTCGCGCCGCCGTAGTCGCCGGCGCGGGCCGCGGCAATGCCACCGAGGCCCGCCGTGGCGTGGGTGCCGATCTGCAACGGCACGTAACCGTCCGGCAGGTAGCCCACCGTGAAGGGCAACAGGGCCGGCGTCGGCCTGCTGGGCTTCAGGCCTTCGACCAGGCCGCCCAGCTCCTCGAAGCTCGGCGTGGCCTTGTCGCCGGAGTACGACGTGACAGCAGCCCAGGCGTTGTCGGCGTACTCCCAGGCGAAGAGCTTGTTGCCGCCATCCACCGGGCGCTGCGGGTCAAGGCCGACCGGCAGCGTCGCCTGCACAGCCCTGCGACCGGCCACGGTGACGTTCGCGCCGTCCTTGATCCTGGCCGGGTCGAAGGCACCGGGCCGGTAGACGGTCAGGTAGGCCCAGAGGGACGGCTTCCCGGCGGCAGCCTTTTTCCTGTTCCGCTCGAATGCGTCGCCCTGTCCCTCCACCTCCTGGGCGGTCATGGGCTTGTCGTTCGAGGTGTGGCCGTCGGAGTAGACGGGAGCGATCTGGTACGCGGTGGACGCGACAATCGGGTCCTGCACGTGCAGCGTGCCGGCGTCGTACCCGGTGAAGGTGAAGGTGAACGACGCGGGGTCGGGCCACTCGGCCCCGGCCGGCTTGGACGCCGCCGCGCCGGCCACGAACGGCGCGGCCGGGGGGCTCTGCTGCGCACCCAGGGTCGGTACCACGAACGCACCGGCAACCACGGCCACGACGAGGCCCGCCGCGCCGGCTGACGCGAATCCGGCCCGACGGCGGCGCTGCGCCCGCCGCCCTGCCGTGATGATGTCGTCGACGGTGCGGGACATCGGCGGCTCATCGCCAGTTACCGCGTCCACGAGATCATGCAACCGCATGGGTCCACTCCTTTGTCGATGGTCTGTTGAGATTGGCGCGGTCGTCGCCGAGTGACTCGCGAAGCTTCGCCAGGCCACGGGACACCTGACTCTTGGCCGTGCCCACCGTGCAGTTCAGGACGCTGGCGGTGTCCTCGAGGCTCAGATCCAGGTAGTGCCGGAGCACGACTGCGGCTCGCTGCCGGGGTGGCACCGAGTCGAGCGCCGCCCGCAGGCGCATCCGCTCGTCGGTCGCACCGGCGGGGTCGCGCAGCGCGATGTCCGGCATGGCGTCACCGGCCGACCGCTCGCGCCGCCACGGCCGACGGGTCTCGTCGACCGCAGCCCGGTAGACCATGGTCTTGACGTAGAGATCGGGCCGGTCCAGCTTCCGCCAGCGGGGATAGAGCTTGACCAGAGCATTGGCCACGGCGTCCTCCGCCGCGTGCCAGTCACCGCAGGTCACGTACGCCAGCTTGCGCAGTGACGCCATTTCTGACGTCACGAACTCGCGGAATGCTTGCTCGTCTTCGGCTATCAAGTCCACTGCCTCCTCGTGACGGAGGTAGAACGGAACCGCCCACCCGGAAAGTTGCACCGCTCGAAGAAGCGGGCGGATCGACAGGATGATCGAGCGGGTTAGGGACAGCGCCTCGGCGTGAGGGTGGGGTTGGGATCGGTGTTGACCCGTAGCCGCACCGCAATGACCGGCCCGCGCGGGACGTGCCCCAACCGGACCGCCAGGCAGGTGACCTGCGCGGGCGCGACCACCAGGCTACGCAGGAAGCGCGCCGGGATCCGGGCCCGCGGGACCGGCTGGATCCACCTGCCGAAACGCCACCGGACGCGGCGGGTCAGCGGCGCGTTCAGGTGGCTGCTCACTGCGTACACCCGGAAACGCGGCCTCGACACGCGGGGCACGGCGCAGGAGATGTCGGCGGCGTCGGTGCTGAGGTCGAAGAGTGGCCCGGCCAGCGCCGTCAGCCCCAGGATGAGCGCCACCACGGCGCGGTGGAGCCGGCCGTCAGCCGGGCAGCGCCGCGCCGGCGGACTCGGGCCGGGAAGCCGGAAGACGGCAGCAATGCCGGCCCGGCTGACGGCGGGGCACGAAGAGATGAGTCGTCGTTGGCGTCATCGACCCCGGATCCACTGCAGTACGTCATGCGGGTGACTGCCCGGGTCCTCGATAGGGTGGAACACCTGCGCGATCCTGCCCTCCTCAACGACCAGGGTCTGCCGGCGGAGCATGGTACTTCCGGCCACGGTGAAGGTGGGTAGACGCAGGGCCCGGGTGAATTCCAGATCCTCGTCACTCACCAACGGAAACGGCAGACCAAGCCGCGCCACGGCCGCCTGCTGCTCCTCCCGGGACTGGGTCGAGACGCCGATGATCTCCGCGTCCAACGCGGCGAAGTCGCGGTCGAGGTCGCGAAATCGACAGGACTCGGCGGTGCAGCCGACGGCACCGGGGATCGTGGCCCAGGACTCGGGCATCTGGACGTCCGGCGAACTGATCCTGGGATAGCCATACAGCACGAGGTAGCGACTGCCGTTCGGCGCCCGGTCGATGGCCAGCCGGCCGCCGCTGGTTGCCCGCAAGGATAGGCCGGGTAGCACGGTACCGACCCTCGGGACGCTCTCGGTCACGTCTTCCTGCTCCAATGCTCGGCCTCCGGGCTGTCGCTACCGCTCGTCGACGCGCCGGTGCGCTTGGAGACCGCGCAGCGGCACCTTCAGGTTCGCCGTGTACACGTTCCTCATCCGCAGGCCGGACATGATGGAGGTGCGGCCGATCCTACGGAAGCGCCGACGATCGAGTCGACCGCACCGCCGCCCTTCCCAGCCTTGCCGGAACCATCGTAGTCGATATGGCGTGATTCTCACCACAGGTCGACACTTCGACCTATATTGACATCCTTTGTTCGCATCCTTACACTTCAGAGAATGCTCTCTTGATACCTGAAAAGCCCTTTTGAAGCAGTGCGATCATCGGTACGGAATAGGCGAGGAGCCTAACATGACCTGGTCGAATCTCGGATTCTTCGTGGCCGTCTGCGGCATCGACGGCAGCGGCAAGACAACTCAGGTGGGGTTCCTGGAGAGCAAGCTCGCGGAACGGGGAGAAGTCGTACGGACCCGGCAACCGACAGATCTATATCGTCAGGACCCCGTGGTGCGCACGGTCCTCGACATGGAGCAGGATGATGAGTCCGTGCTGCCCGAGATCGGCCTGCTGGCAGCCTTCGACCGCTATCGACACGTGCGCGAGGTGGTGAAGCCCGCGTTGCGCGCCGGAAAGGCGGTGGTCACGGATCGGTACGTCTACACCGGGTTCGCCTACATGATGGCTCGCGGGATGACCGTCGAATGGTTGACCACGATCTATCAATATCTTCCCGCGCCGGACCTCACCATCTTCCTCGACGTGCCCCCGGAACTAGCGATCGAGCGAATCATCATGCGGGACGGCTCTTCCAAGAAGCGGGAGGAACTCGATCTCGATCGGATGCGTGCCGTTCGCGACAACTTTCTCACTCATCCGTGGGGCGATGTCAATTATCACGTATTGGACGGTACGGCCCCACAGGAAGAGGTTCGTGCCGGAATCAATAAACTGGTCGATGCCTTCGACCCCAGATAGGAGTCGAAGGCGTCCTCATCAACTCAAGTACTCCACGACCCCCGCATGCACGAGCTCGTCGATCAGCTCGACGACATCGTCCACGATCTCCTCGGCAGGGATCTCGAAATCCGCGGCCACGAGATCACTTATTCGGTCCAGACTGCGCGATCCGTCGATGCCACGGAAAATGACCTCGGCAGTGTACGAAAGGGTCAGTGGCTCGCGGCCGTGGGCCTTCTCATGGTCCGGGCCGGCAACGATCAGCTCACCGCCGACACGGCGGAGACGCGCGTCAAGCCGCACGGAGGGAACTGCGGACGTCACGTCAACGCGGCGCGTCATTGATATTTACCTCCATGGCGATCCGCTGACACAGGCGTATCACGCTGATGATCCAGGGCTTTGGTGAACGCTCGTCGAGGTCACGCATCGTCTCGATCGCCCAGTACTCGTCGAAAGTCAGCACACTCTGGTCAGCGTTGCGAAAGCGGTTCGGACGCCACTTCGGCCTACGCCCCGGTTCGCCGTGTGCCGTCAGCAGGGCTTCGATCGACATCTCAAATGCCGTCCGCACCGCAAGAATAGCGTTGTGTACGTCATCCGCGGCCATCTGCCCCACCGCGTCCTCGATGAACGTATCCGACGTCTGCAGCGCGTGAGTGACGAGAATAGGAATCATCGCCGACTCCCGCAGTGGCTCCAAGACGTTCCGGTCGTACCACTCCTGACCGGATATGGGCAGTGCGTGCAACAGCCTTTCGATCAGGTCACGCTGCCGCATGTCCACGTTGGCGCCGCCGGTGTCCCCGGCCTCGTAACGACTCCAGGAGAACCGGTCGATGATCTGGCGGATCTGGCTCGTCCGCCAGTACTTCAAGTCCCATTGCACGCCGTCCACGACAAGGGCGTCAACCCCCATCTCGGCGACATCCAAGTCGACGGCCTCGCTACTGGCACCCAGTGCCGAGGGTTGATCGGGCATGATCACGTAAAGGTCGACGTCACTCGTGGCGTTACCCCATCCACGCGCCAAAGAGCCTGCGGCGAAAGCGCAGAGATGCGAATCCGGCAACAATCCGCGCTCGTGCAGGACAGCAAGGCCCTTTGACAGATCCACCTGCACGGTCATCGCTCCCCAATGAATGTCTGTGGCGTCACGGCAGCATACCTGCTTCCATAAAGGACTCACGCGTCCGCTGATCGTCCAACGCACCGACCTCAGTCAGGTAGCGCACCGTCGACATGGCAGCCGCCGCGATACGCCGGTTGGTCTCTGCAGCATCATGGGTTTCCATGATCACCGTTGTCGCCTCCGCGGTCGTCAGGCCGACGCCGACCAGCATGCGCAGTCCCGCGCCGTTGTCCGGGGCCAGAAAGGTCCTGATCAGCTCTGGAAACCACGGCCCGATCAGCTGTCGGTCCCTGCGGTCCAGGGCGCCCCAGAAGTAGGTCAACAACTTCCGGAAATAGGCATGGTGCCGTCCCTCGTCGAGAGCGTGGTCCTGGACGAGATCGCGTACCGCCCTCGGCAGCCTGGTATCTCTGGGCAGGTCCGCCAGGATGGTGGAGATCAGGGTCTCACTGACGATTGAGAACGCCAGGTCGACGTATCCCGCGGCCTGCGCGCCGAGCTCGTGGCGGATTTCGTCGAGCCTGGTGACGAAATAGGGATCCGCCGGGACGATGCTGGGCAGCTCGAGCGCCCTCTCGATCTGATGTGTCAGATCGTCCGAGAACTGGGCGTGCCAGGCCTCGTCGGTGGTGATCGCGAACGCGTCGGCCTTCATGCGATCCGGCAGCACGAGGCCGCTCCGGTTGCGCGCGATCATGGAGGTCACCGGGATGACCGCGACCGACTCCAATTCGGTGGTGAAGTGCAGGTACTGATAAAGACGCTGTACGAGCAGCGCGGAGGCCACCTCCGGGCCCCGGGCGGTGACAAGAGGGTGACTCGCGCTCGGCACGAGCTCCGGCGGGAAGAACAGGGAGCCGTCGACGTCCTCGCCGAGCAGCCGGCGGGGACCGTTGCGAACGCTGGCCTTGGCATCCCAACTGTTGAACGGGCTCCGATACACCGGTTCGTCCCGCACCGCGGCCGCGATCTCGGCGATCCTCGCCTCCATGCTGGCAACCCCGCCATACGACACCGCCTCGGCCATGTCAGTGCCCACCAACCACGACGTCCTGGCCGACCTTGGTCTCCGGACGTGGGCCCAAGTCCCGTACCTGCCGAATCGCCAGGACGCCGAAGCTGGCCACGAGGATGGCCACGCCGGCGCCCAGGAGGCTCGGCCGCTCGCCGACGACCTCCGCCACCGGACCCGCCACGGCCATACCCACCGGGATGAGCGCTACCGAGACCATCCAGTCGTAGGAGAAGACACGTGAAATCTCGCTCGACGGGATGTGTTGCTGCAACGTCGTGCTCCAGATGGAACCAAGGCCCAGCACGAGCGACATGAGGCCCGCCGCCACCGCGACGACCAGCACGGGTGCGCCGACGGCGATCATGATCAGCGGTAGCGCCCCGAGCGAGTTCGCCAGATTGCTGACCACGAGCGGTCGCCGCGGTCGAATGTTCAAGCCGATGAGCGCGCCCGCCAGAGCACCGATCGCCCCGCCCTGGACGATGGTCGCCCAACCCACTTCACCGCCGTGACCGCTGATGATGACCATCGGTCCCACGACGAAGTAGAAGCATCGCATCAGGTTCCAGATGCAGTACACGATCAGGTTGGCCCATAGCCAGGTGCGGCTACTCACGGCCCGCCAGCCCTGGACCAGATCGCTGACGAACGTCGACGGTTCCCGGGGAACGTGCGGGATGCGCAGCAGCGACAGCAGGCTGAGGTTGACCGCGAACGTCAACGCGTCGAACAGGAGGGCCCATCCGGCCCCGACGGTCACGACCAGGGTCGTCCCGATGACGGGGCCCAGCATGAAGGCCGAACGTCTCGCCAGACTCGCCAGAGCGTTCGCCTGCTGCAGGTATTCGCGATCCACCGTCGCCGGCACAATGCCGCTGGCCGCAGGCAGATACACGCCCAGCGCGCCACCGGCGAGCGCCGAGGCCACCGCGATGTGCGCGATGTTCGGACGGCCGGAGAACAGCTCGACCGCCACGATCACCTGCGCCACGGCCCGCAGCGCGTCAGCCACCATCATGATCTTCTGGCGGGGCAGCCGGTCGGCCCACACGCCACCGATCAGGGTCATCGAGAGTTCGGCCAGCGCCGCGGCGCCGAGCACGATACCGAGATCGGCTGCGGAACCGGTCGCGCTGATGATCCCGAGGGTGAGAGCGATCGCGCTCACCGCATTGCCCAGCTGGGACACCGAGAGCCCGGTCCAGTAAAGCCGGAAACGCCGGTCCCGCAGGGGGGCGAACGTCCTGCGCGCCCAGCTGCTGTCCATCGTGGAATCGGTCGTCACTCAGACCACGACCTGCCGGGCGATCTGACGGCAGGTCGCCACGACCCGCCGAACCCAGATCGTGGGTTCGTCCGGCTGAAAGTCCTGCATCGTCTCGACGGCCCAGTAGTCCTCGAACGAGATGACGTCCTGTTCCACCGCGCGGAAGCGGCGAGCGCGCCATTTACCGCTCTGGCCGTACTTTCCCTCACCGGCCAGGAGCGCGTCGATGACGTATCCGAACGCCAGGCGGGCAGACAGCACGGCGCTCTCCACGTCGTCGGATTCGAGCTGGCCGATCGCGTCCTCGATGAACAGGGTGGTGTAATTCAACGCCCGGGAGACCATGAGCGACCGGATGGCCGTCGACCGGGTCTGCTCGCGCCGACGCTCCAGCCAGCTCGCGCCCGCGATCGGCACGGCGTGGTCGACCCGCTCGAGGAAGCGAAGCTCGGGCCAACTGAGTCGGTCGCCCGACACGTCGCCGGAGTAGAACTCCTTCCAGGAGACCTTGTCCAGGAGCTGATCGACCTGACCGTCCTGCCAGTATTCGATGTCCAGCTTCTGGTCGTTCGTCATGAGCCGGGACACGGCCACCGCGTCGGGCTGAAGGCCCACCCGATGGGCGGTCTCCACCCCGCTCGGCGCCTCGTCGCAGATCACATAGATGTCGATGTCGCTACCGGTGTTTCCCCAGCCCTGCACCACGGACCCGGCGACGAAGACCGCCTCGTAGCGAGACGGCAGCAGGTCATGCTCCACCAGCGCCAGGAGATGGTCGGAGTAGTCCTCAGCCATCGACGGTCGCTCCAGCTACACGCAGGATCCGGTGCTCCACGGCCTCGTAGACGAACGACTCGACATCCGTCCAGGAGCCGCCCGCGAGGTCGAGCAGGTCCTCGACCGACCGGACGCCGTCCACGCCGGCCAGGAATCGACGCCAGACAGGGCTCTCGGTGTCGATGACGTACTCGATCTCGCCGTTCAGGATGAGGAACCAGTCCTCGTCGTCCATCGAGCGCAGCAGGAGGGCCTCCGGGCCGAATTCGAGCACCGCCTTGTCGTGCACCACCGGTCGGTACCCCAAGTGCTCCGCGACGTGCCCGCTCTCCGGAGAGAGGTCGACCCCATCGATGGCGCTCAGCTTGATGTCCAGCGGACGCGTAACGATCGGCGCCGGCACCTCCGCCGCCATCGACGCGAGCAGCCCGAGGTTGATCGCCTGCAGGGCGAGCTCGACATCCTGACTCTCGGGTCGCTCCGTGATCCGATGCATGAGCTGCCGCACGCCGGCGGCGTCGAGGTGGTCGGCAGCATCGCCACCCGCGAGTGCCTCCTCGACCAGCGCGCCGCCGTCCTGCGACAACATGCGGGCCAGCATCCGGTACGTGTGCTGCTCACCGGCGCCGTAATAGAACGGAACCTTCGGTCGATTTACGATCGAGGCCGGCAGCAGGTGCCGGGTGGCGTCGCGGAGGATGCGCTTGTCCCACAGTAGGCGGCTGCGCTGAGCCGCGGGAACGCCGACCACCAGCTCCACGAGGCGATGGTCGAGGAACGGGACGCGCGCCTCGATGCCGCTGCCCGCAGCGGTTCGGTCCTCGTGCCAGCAGTTGTACTGCTGGATCTTGGCGTACTCGCGTTCGAGGAATGCCTGGTAGGGATCGGGAGGGGTGGTGGCGCCAAGCCTGAAGACGACATCGTCCCGGAGGATAGGCTCCGCCAGCTGGCTCCACCAAGGGGCGAGTTCGGGCCGTTGGTAGATGGCACCGTTGCGCATCATCGTCGCCAGCGAACCCTCGAACGAGTGCCAGTCGCCCCCCAGGCCGTAGTCCACCGAGTAGCCGCCGTTGAACTCGTCCGACGCCGCGCCCAACAGCATCCCGCGCAGCTCGGGGCGTTCGGTTCTGGCATACCGGTGCAGTTCATGCTTGTAGAACTGCTCGACGCCGCAGAGCGGGGTCTCGAGCAGCCACAGAAGTCGCTTCCATTCGTCGACGGAGGGCACCCGGGCGGCGTCGAAGACCACCTGGTGGTTCGGTAGTCCCAGATGGTCGGCGACACGACGGGCGTTCGCCGCATCACCGTTGAGGTGGGTGCTGCCGCTCAGGGCGGTGAACGTGTGCAGCGAGGTGCTCCGCCCCACGGCCAGGGCCGCGACGGCGCTCGAGTCGATGCCGCCGGACAGGAACAGCCCGAGCTCGGCGTCTGCCGTTGCGCAGTCCGCCACGGACTCCGCCAACAGCGCACCGTATCGCTCGGTGAGCTCCCGGTCCGACATGCCCTCGCCCTCGCCAGCCGTGGGGAAGTCCCAGTAGCGCCGTTCCGTGGTGGCGCCCGTGCCGAGATCGATCTCCATCACGGTAGCGGCGGGTACGCTGTGGATTTCCTGGAACCAGGTGGTCTGTTCCATCGGCACCAGCACCGGGGCGGACGACATCATCGGATGGACGAGGGCTCGACCCCAGTCGACCTTCCGCGGCGTGCCTGGATCAGCGAACAAGGCTTTGATCTCGGAGGAAAAGATGATTCGCTCCGCAGTGCGGTGGTAATAGAGCGGCTTGATCCCGAAACGGTCCCGAGCCAGGATGAGCTTGTTGGCCCGCCGGTCCCACAGCACGACGGCGAACATGCCGTGCACATTTTCCAGGAACCGAATGCCATGACGGGCGTACTGACCCAGGAGGACCTCACAGTCGGACCCCGTCAGCAATTCCTGACCGGCTGCGAGCTGACGATGATTGTAGACCTCGCCGTTGGCGATCAGGACCAACGACCCGTCGGGGCTGACCAGGGGCTGTGCGCCACCCTCCGGATCGATCAGGGACAGTCTCGTGAACGCGAGGCCCACAGGGCCTTCGCGAGTGACTTCGCGGTCGTCCGGACCACGGTGCCCGATGGTGGTCGCGATTGTGCTGAGAACGGCATCCGCCGCGTCCGTCAGCGGGCACCCGTCAACACGCGCAAGCCCTCCGAGACCACACATGGTCGCACCCCTTCTTCCCGCGAATCACATCGTTCCGTGGTCTACGATGTGCCGGCGCTGCGGCTTGGTAGCCGCAGCGCCGGATACATCACTTGTTGTCGCGCAGGACGGTGCCGTAGGTCACCTTGGTGGCGGCCGGCTTCTGGTACTTCTTCATGGTATTCCTCCCTTCGATGTCTCGGGGACGACGAAACCCTAAGTCGGCCGCGCGAATCCCCACCAGCGATTCGGTCCACGCCGAACACGTCGTCCGGGTGCCGCGCGCGTCAGGGCCGGGATTAGCAGAGGTCCAGCAGGTCGAGAAGCGAGCGTCCGGCCTGGTCGAGTTCGTAGAGGACCTGCCCCCCGACCCTCCTTCGGAGCACCAGACCGCAGGCGTGCAGCGTCTTCAGGTGCTCCGAGACGGTGCTCTTCGCGAGCGCGAGCCGGCGGGACAGCACCGACGTCGTGCAGGGCACGACCACGGCACGCATGATGGAGGCTCGCCCACCGCCGATGAGCATGGTGAGAGCGTCCTCCCGCAGCCGTCGGGTCAGGTCCGGGCTGTCGCTAAGCACCGAAGCGCCCCGGGCCTGGAACGGAATCGCGATCCGGCCACGAGAATCGGTCGCCGACATCCTCAGGCCGCGAGCGAACATCATCGGCACGAGCACCGGACAGGCGTCCCGGCTCGGGACGGCGCCCAGGGTCCCGGGCACCTCCAGCAGGGGCGGGTTCCATGTGAAGATGCCGTGCAGATCAGCGAGCAGGCTGGCTCCACCCCGAGTGGCCAGCATCCGGGAACGCAGCAGCAGCTCCTCGTCGAGGACGGAGCGGATGGCTCCCCACCGCGAGGCCAGCGCGTGCTCCCAGAAGCGTGACACCTCGTCGGTGTACCACCGCAGCGATCCGTCCGGATCAGCGACGAAGCGGACCAGCGGGGCCGGGACCTCGTCGGGAAAGAGCCGGACGATCTCGGCACGTACCTCGTCCGGCGCGGTCGCCGTGGACCTGGCCAGCTCGTCGACCGGCGCGTTGGCCGATCCATCGGGAATGGGGGCGATGAAGCCGGGTAGCTGCGGCGCCGTGACGGCGTAGAGCTCAGCCAGTTCGGGTGGGAAGTGCTGCCAGGCGGCGCGTGCCCAGTCACTGAACGGCCAGCGCATGTAATGGGGGCCACGACGGAGGCTGACCAGACTCGCGGCCAGCTCCCAAAGGGGACTGAACGCGATCCGGATCCGGCCGAGCGTGGCGTCGTCCATGAGGACCTGCACCTGGCGGTCGCCCGTCGTACCCGTCCACACGTCGTACGGCAATGGTTGAGCTGCTCCCACGGACACCCCCGAAGTGTTGTCGGACTGCATCGACGGCCCTGTGCGGGCGGCGGGATCGATCACCTCGTGGTCTCCGCGCCGACTGCGTACGAGCCTAGGTTTTCGTCTCTGGTCCGGAAAGGACGCATCGATGAAGCTATGCTGCGATGACGGCCGGCCCGCTCCGGCGAGCCCGTCGCCGTCGTCCACGCCCGCAGCATCACTCACCGGCCGCGATCGAGGCCTCAGCGGAAGGATGGTCGCCGAGTGATCGAGGCGGTCGCAGGTGGTGCCCGGGTCGGTGTGCACGTTCCCCTCGCCGAGGTCGCTGGACACCTGCGTGACCAGTTCGTCGACGAGCGGGTACCGACCAGCCTCAGCGAACGGAGGCTGTCGATGTGGCCCCAGGCCGTGGCGGCCGACATCGTGCGTCGCACGACATGGCTCGACCTCGCCGCGTCCTCCGCCGACCTGGCCTCGGTCGTGCACGAGCTCGCCGCCGAACGCGCGGAGCTCGACCACGTCGTACTGCTCGGCATGGGTGGCTCGTCGCTGGCCGCGGAGGTGGTCGCCGTGGCCGCGGAGCAACCACTGCGCGTGCTGGACACCACCGATCCGCACCAGGTCCGGGCGGCGTTGGCCGAGGATCCCGCACGTCTCCTCGTGGTGCTCGCCAGCAAGAGCGGTGAGACCGTCGAGTCGGAGAGCCTCGGCCGCGTGTTCGTCGACCACCTGCACCGGCACCTGGGCAAGGCCGCGACGGCACGACACATCGTGGTGATCACCGACCCCGGATCCCGTCTGCACGCGACCGCTATGCGCGAGGGCTACGCCTGCGTGCTGAGCGATCCGATGGTGGGTGGTCGGTTCAGCGCCCTGGGACCGTTCGGCCTGGTGGCGCCCGGTCTGCTCGGCGCGGACATCGCCGCCGTCGTCCGGGCGGCCGCAGCCGTCCGGCCCTCGCTGGCGAACGACGCGGACAATCCAGGGCTGCTGCTCGGCGCGGCGCTGGCCGCGGCGGCCGAACGTGGGCGGGACAAGGTGCTCCTGTGCGCGGAGGGCGCCGCGGTACGCGCACTGCCGAACTGGATCGAGCAGCTGGTATCGGAGTCGACCGGCAAGGACGGCCGGGGCATCCTGCCGGTGATCGGCTCGGCCCGGACCGCCGCGCCCGCGGATGCCGTCCGGGTGGTCCTCGGCGTCGACCCGCGCGGCACCGCCGACATCGTCGTCGACGCCCCGCTGGGCGCGCAGTTCCTCCTCTGGGAGTACGCGACGACCGTGGCGTCGTACCGGCTCGGGGTGAATCCGTTCGATCAGCCGAACGTCGAGGAGTCCAAAGCAAACACTCAGGCGGTGCTGGCCGGCGACCATCGCGACGGCGGTGATGTTCCCCTGATCGTGACCGATGCCGTGGAGGTGCACCTCAACCCGGGCCAGGCCGCCGGCCCTGCTCTGTGTGAGCGCCTGGAAGAAGTGTTCGAGTGGCTTCTCACGATCTCGGAACCCGCCGGCTACCTGGCCGTCATGGCCTTCCTGGACCGGTCCGGCGACCAGCGCGTCGCCGAGGTGGCGCAGCGGCTGCGCGAACGCACGAGCCGGCCGGTGACCTTCGGCTGGGGCCCGCGGTTCCTGCACTCCACCGGTCAGCTCCACAAGGGCGGCCCGCCCACCGGCGCCTTTCTGCAAATCACTGCTGCGGCGCAGGACGATGTGCGGGTGCCCGGCCGACCGTTCGGACTCGCCCGACTTCAGGCCGCGCAGGCCGAGGGCGACCGACTCGCGCTCGCCCGCCGTGGCCGGCCCGTTGTCCGGATGCATCTGCGGGATCGCCGGGCCGGCCTCGACGAGCTGACCGCCGCGGCTCGCCACCTGTCGTGAGCCGGCCGTTCTACCGACGCGGTACCCGCGATCGGCCGATGCGTCGCGCCACGTTCCCATGCTCGCCCCGCGGTCAGCTCAGCGACGCCGCAACCGCCGGCGTGGCCGCGTAGGCGAGGATCGCGTCGATCGTCTCCGGAACGGTGATGGCCTCATTGTCCAGGGAGACCGCGAGGCTGAGCGCGTCGCCGTCCCGGCACGCCTGCACGGCGATGTCGTACCGGTCGCCACGGGGCATGCCGCTCCGCATCGCCCGCTCCCGGATGAGCGCGCTGTCATGCGTGCCCTCCGTCAGGAGGGTCACACCCTGGGCTGCGCCGAGCCGTGAGACCGCGGCGTCGAGTTCGCCGTCGGTCAGGTGCAGACGCAGCAGGATGACATGTCCGGACACCATCGGCACGGTCACCGCGTTGGTCGACAGCGACATCTCCGGGATGATCTCTCGCAGGTCCGTGGCGTGGTGCGAGGGGCGGGCGTCGAAGACCGCGCTGTTGGTCACGCCCTTGGCCGCCTTGTCGGTGTCCGTGCAACACCGAATGATCGTGGCGTGAGCGCGCGCGATGTGGCCGACGCCGATCGCGGCCAGCGTCCGCCCGATCGCCGTGGTGTTGCAGCTGGCCAGCCGGGCACTTCGTAATCCGAATCCGATCTCCCGGTTCAGGGCCGGGTGCAGGACCGGCCCGAGTGAGCGATCGCGCTCGCCCCCGCAGTACCGCACCGCGACCCGCGCCGCTCGATAGCTGGCCGCACGCCCGGCGCCACTGCGGCTGGGCCCGGCGTCGACGACCAGGTCGGCCTGCGCGAGCGCGTCGTTCCACGACCCGGCGACCGTGATTCCGGTGCCCTTGAACCGCTCCGGTGTCCCGTCGTCGGTAAGGAAGTAAGGCACGTCCGGTCGGGCGAGCACCCCACCGGTGAGCCGACGGATGCCGACACCGACCAGCTCGAGATCCGGATGCTCGGTCACGGCGTCCACCAGACGCTTCCCGATGACACCCATCCCCAGTACGGCGATCCTCATGCCCGACCCACCGCCTCCGCCTTCGACAGGGCCCGGTCGAGGATCTGGGCCGCCACCAGTCCGTCGCTGCACATGGCCAGAACCGGAAGCCGACGCCCGCGGGCCCGGGGGGTGTCGAGCAGCAGGGCCTCGGGCCAGTCGGGGCCTCGACCCCGGTCGAGCTGAAACTGGCTCGCGCGGGCGGTGTCCGCACACACCATCGCAGGCAACACGGCCAGATCACCGGTGATCGCTGTCCCGTCCGGCCATCCGCCGACGAAGTCGGCCACCACCAGCCAGCACCGCGACTGCTGGACCGTGATCACGCGCGCCGACCAGGCGACCGGTCGCACGCCGACCGTGTCCCCCGACCACGAATCCCCGATCCGTACGGCGTCGACGGGTCCCGCCGTAGCGGGCCCGCACACTCCCGCTGCTGGTGCGATCACCGTGGCGGAGCCGAAGACGGGCTCGATGCCCAGGCCGTCGATCAGGGCGCCGAGGATGACCTCGATGCGCAGCCTCGCGAGATCGGCGCCGTCCGGTAGGTCGACCGGGCGCCCGCCGATCGACAGCACGCTCGCCGCACCTTCGGCCGGTGCGACGTCCCAGCCCCGTCCGTGGGCTACCGACGTCAGTGCGCGGGCCAGCGGCCAGGAGGGATCGACACGGACATGTCGCCGTTCAGCCATCCTCTGCCATCCTCTTCGTGACGGAGTCACAGACGAAGTCGGTCACCGCGTCGGTGGTCGCCAGGCCGCCGAGGTCTAGCGTGGTCGGCCCGTCCTTCTTCGCCGCGAGGATGGCCGCCGAGACCGCCTCCCCGCGGCGATCCTCGCCGAGTGCGGAGAGGAGCATGGCGACGCTCTCGAAGAAGGCGATCGGGTTCACCTGCCGACGGTTCGCGAGGTGGCCGGCGTCGCCGTGCGCCGCCTCGGCGATGTGTACCCCGGTCCCGCTGTTGAGGCTTCCGACCAGCCCCAGACTGCCGGCGACCGCCGCGCCGAGATTGCTCAGCAGGTCGCCGAAGGTGTTCGAGGTGAGGATGACGTCGAAGGCGCCGGGGTCCAGCACCAGGGTGGAGCACGCGGTGTCGGCCAGCATGTCGTCGAACGCCACCTCCGGATGGCGGCCGGACACCTCCCGGGCCACCTCGAGGAACAGCCCTTCGGTGAGCTTGAGGTTGTTGGCCTTGTGCACGAGCGTGACCTTCCGGCGGTCCTGCCGGCGGGCGAGCGCGAAGGCGGTCTCGGCAATCCGTTCGCAGCCGCGCCGAGTAGCAATCTTGACCGCCTGGGCGACGCCGGGAGCCGCCCACCACTCAATGGCCGCGTACATGTCCTCGACGTTCTCGCGCACGAGCAGGATCGGCAGCGAAGGGTCGACGGGAATGGGACGGATGCACGCGTAGAGGTCGAGTTCCCGCCGCAGATAGTGGTTGGCGCTACGCACCGAGCCGCCACTGGGTGTCGCGAAAGGCCCCTTGAGCGCCGCTCCGTGGTGTCGCACCGCCTCGATGGTCTCGGCCGGGGCAGTGGCGCCGAACTGATGGTACGCGCCCAGACCGGCCGGCATGTCGAGCCAGTGGACGGACAGCCCGGTCGCCTCGACCAGCCGGCTGCCGGCGGCGACCAGCTCGGGACCGACACCGTCACCCGCAATTCTCACGATCGTACGCACTACGGCGACCCCCGTTCCTCGTCCTTGCCATCACCCGTCCGGCACTCGCCGGGCGGACTCCCGCACCATTGGTCGATCGCCGCGGCAAGCAGCGCCACCTCGGCTTTGGCGTCGCCGACGCTGTCCGAGGTCGCCACCTGCACCGTCGGACCGAGTCGGGTGCGGATCACCTCGCGACCGGCCAGCAGGTGCGCGACGAACACGCTCATCCGAGCGCCCGCCGCGAACAGCGCGTCGCGCAGCGGGACCAAGGTGGACCCACTGGAACAGACGTCCTCCACGACAAGGCAGTGCCTCCCCCGCACCTCGTCCCCGATCCGCGCGTAGAACGTGCCCGAGGCGTCCTTGTACTTGGCGAGAACCACCACCGGGAGCCCGAGCAGCCGCGCGACCTCCGAAGCCCGCAGCGCCGCTCCCGCGTCCGGCGCGACGACCACATCGACCTCACGCACCCAGTCGGGAGGCCGGCGGGCGAACTCCTCACCTGCGGCGATGTCCCGAACGGTCAGCCCCGGCACCGCCGGCCGCGCGCTGTGCCGGTCAACCGTGATCAGCGTGGTCACGCCGGCCGCCCTGAGCAAGGCCAGCACCAGCTGGCCGCTGCGCGGCTCACCCGGGCGCATTCGCCGATCCTGCCGCTGGTACGCCAGGTACGGCACGAAGCACGTCGGCGCGGCTCCCCCGACGCCTGCCACCGCGTCGAGCAGCTGGAGCAGGCTGATCAGGCGACCGTCCTGACTGCCGGAGGTCGAGTGCACGACCATGACGTCGCGACCGGAGAGGTCCGTGCCGTCCGGGACGGACACGATCTGCTCGCCGTCGGGGAAGACGCGCCGATCGGCGAACACGGCGTCGATCCGTTCCGGCAGGTCGCGGACGCGGAAGTGGTCGTCCGGCCCGAACACGATGGCGCGGCTGGAGGATCCGCTCACGCCAAGCTCCTCGCGGCTTCCCGGATCGCCAGCGCATCGACACACGCCTCGGCCAGGTCCGGCAGGGCGGGGCCGTTCCCTCGTATCATCGCCGCCCAGGCGAGGAGCTGGCGGGCGAAGGTGGACTCCGGCCGGGTGGACCTGAACACGACGGTCTCCTCCCGTCCCGCGGCGTCCCAGTGCGTGACGGAGCATGCGCCACCGTCGTGCGCGTACGGCGACGGCATGGTCAGCTCCACCACGGCTCGGTCGGCGACGAGCTGCACGACTTCCCGGTAGCGTCCGTGTTCCGGCACCCGGGTGTGGGTCATCCGGACCATGAGGTCCGGGCGCGGACGCCAGCCGCAGGTCACCGCCGAGCCGTTCGCCCAGGAGGCCGCGTAAGCCACCCCTCCGACCAGGTCCAGGCCGGCCTTGCGCAGCAGAACATGGGCCAGGTTCACGTGATGGACCAGCGAACCACCCAACCCGTGCATCACGATCTCGGCCCGTTCGGGTCCGGCCACTCGCGCTGCGACCTCGATCGCCGAGGAGGGCGGCAGGCTCCGGCGCCGTACGATCTCGGGCACGAGGTGCTCGATCTGCGCGGGCGAGTTGGGATCGAGCACCCGTACGATCACCTCGCGGGCCTCCTCCACCAGCGGCTCCGCCTGCTGGAGGAAGCGCACGACCGCTTGCGAGTGGCGTTTCATGTAGCCGACGCCGACGGGGACGCCGGTGCGTACGCTGTGCTCGCGTAACGCCTCGACCTCGTCCGGGTCCACGCTGACCGGCTTCTCGCAGAGGACCGGTATGCCCGCGTCGAGGCATTCGCCGACCACGGCGACGTGGGTGTACCAGGGTGTCGCGCAGATCGCCGCCCGGGCGCCGGCCCGCACCGCGGCGGCGACATCCGGGTCGACCCGTACCGACGGGAACAACGCGGTGACCTCCCCCGCCCGGGCCGGATCCGGCTCGACGACCGAGACCAGCCGGAACTCGTCGGTCATCCGGACGAGCGACGGCAGGTAGGCGGCGTGGGCCACCCGCCCCGCGCCGATGAGTACAAGTGGAATGGCATTCGTCACGTTAGTCTCCATTCATGCCCGCCGATGACGTGCCGCCCTGCCTCGTGGATCTGCCGACGCCCACCTCGATCGACTGGCCGGCGCTGCTGGCCCGTCTGACCCACTGGGGAGGAATGCTGGTCGTCCGTCAGCAGATGTTCATGAGTGACGCCGCGGCGCTCGGCGCCTTCGAGTACGAGCTCGAGTGCGACCTCATCGAGCTGCTGCGGGCGCAGTTCGGTGACGTCAGCGTGCTCGCCGAGGAAACCTTCCACCGCACCGGCCGCCCGGTGGGTACGCCGGGACGGCTGCAACTGGTGCTCGATCCGGTCGACGGGTCGCGCTCGTACGCCGACGGCAGCGCCACGTACGCGATCACGCTGGCCGCGTTGCTCGACGGCCGGCCCCTCTTCGGCCTCGTGCACCACCCGGCCGAGCAGGTCACCTACGCCGCGGCTCGGGGCCTCGGCGCGTATCTCGGCTCCCGGCGGCTGGAGCCGCGTCGCACCGGGTCGCGGCGGGTGGCGATCCGGCAACGCGACCGGACGGGGCCGATGGCGCTCGCTGCCGAGAAGCTGTCCCGCCACGGCTACCTCGTCGAGGGGATGGCGTGCACCTCGCTGAAGCTCTGCTGGATCGTCGAGGGCCGGATCGCCGGACTCGTCAAGCCGGTGACCGAACGCAACGGCATCCTGTCGACCTGGGGTCTCGCCGCCGGCCAGCTCGTCACCGAGGAGGCCGGCTACCTCGTCTCCTCGCTGGACGGCTCCCCGTGGGAGTGGGCCCCGGGTGAGATCGTCATCGGCGATGCCGGTTTCCGCTCGGCGCTCGGCTTGCATTAGCGTCTCGGTCCGACCGGCGACCGGGCGGCGTCGCGCAGCCGGTCCCTGCGCATGTCGCCCAGGCCGAGGCGTAGCGCACCGTCCGCCAGCGCCAGCGCCTCGGCGAAGGCCCTCGCCTTGGGTAGATCCGCTCGCTCGAGCGCGGTCGTCAGGTTGCGCACGAGATGGTAGATCAGGATCAGATCCACGGCGTCCGGGTCGACCCCCTGGCGTGCGCAGGCGTCGTGCGCCTGCCTGCGGCACGCGGCGAACGCGACGTCGGTGGCGGGCAGCGGCGTGGAGAAGGTGGCCAGCACCGCCTGGAGGACGTACGAGCTGTCGTGGTGGACCAGATCCAGATCCACCCCGACCGGTGCCGGCGAACCGGTCTCCCGCCAGCTGTCCACCTCGGACGCGGCGAGGACGAGGTTGGCCGGCTTCGGGTCGCAGAAGAGGACCCGCGGGCCGGGCGCGTCCTCGATGACGGCCGGAAGCCGTGCCGTCACGTCACCACCGACCAGGCTCTCCATCCGCGCCAACGCTGCGGTGTAGCGGTCCGCGACCGGGAACGGCAGGCTCGGTGCCGCGTCGTGTCGGGCCGTCGCCTCCCGTACCGCGCGTTCCACGGCGACGAACTGGTCCAGCAGGTCCAGCCCGCTGCGGCGCGCACGGCCGGCGACCTCTGGGGCGTGACCGGAGAGATCCCGCAGGTCCACCGCAGCGGGCTGCTGCAGGGTCACCAGCGCGTCGCCGGCAATCCAATGTGGAACCAGCGTGTGGAGGTCGCAGCGGCGCAGCGTCGCCAGCACGACTCGCAGTCTCTGCCGGGCCACCGGGCCGTGCCGTAGCGGTTTGACGCGGAGAGGGACGAAGCCTCGCCCGGCCCATACGGGAAGAGCCGAGGCCATGATCGCGACCCCGTCGGGCCCGGTGTCCGCCACGACCAGGTGCTCCCCCGCCGCACCGGGCGAAGGGCCGGCCGGGAGCGCCCGCCGGAGCAGTTCGACGAGGGCCTCCTCGCCGTCGTCCCGGACAAGCGCGGCCACCAGCGGGCCGAGCGCCGCCCGGACCGTACGGCTCATGGCTGCCCGCGATGGGGCGACGCGAACTCCCTCTCGTAGCGGGTCAGCCGGCGCACCTTGTGCTTCTCGACGCCGTCGACCGTGCGGGCGCTGTCCGGGTCGTCGTAGAGCGGCAGGTCGTCGGCCGGTGGCCGGATGAAGCGCTCCTGGTCATCGCCGTACGCCCGCACGATGATGCGGCGTTCCCGAGTGAGCGACGCGGCCCACCGGGGGTCGTAGAAGCGGTAGCCACTGATCCAACTCGGCGTGTACGACAGGAAGAAGTTCACCCGGGTCGACGTGCTGTTGTTCGGCTGCACACGGTGCCAGAGGCTCGCGTGGAAGACGGTGATCGAGCCTGCCCGCGGTCGCAGCACCCGCTCCCCCGGCAACGCGCCGGTCGAGGTGTGCTCGCCCTCGTATCCGGGCCGGTGGCTGCCGGGCAGGTAGACCAGATTGCCCATCTCGTCGTGCGGAACGTCGGTCAGCCAGTATCCGATGCGGAGCTTGAGCGGCAGCACCGGCGCGAATACCCGGAACGGGACGGCCCGCGGACCGTCGATGTGCCAGTGGTTGACGACGGCACCCGGCTGGCGCACGATCATGTCGTTCTGGGACAGGCGCACGCAGTCGCCGAAGATGTCATACGCGAAGCCGATGTGCCGCTCGTGGTCGATCAGCTCCTGGAGACCCTGGTGCTTCAGCACCAGATCTTCGATCTTGTTGGTGTTCTTCGAGGAGGGCACCATGCCGGCCACCAATTGCCGGCCGATGTCGAGGTAGCGCTCGATCGCCTCCGGGGTGATGCGGTCGTCCAGGTGGATGAGCCCGTTCTCCTCGAACTCCTCCCAATCGGACTTGGTGAAGCCGGACGGCGCGGGCTTCAACGAGGTCATGTCAGTCCTCCGCTTCGGTCGGGTCAGGCGTCAGTTCGCGTGCGAGAAGACTGAGGAAGCCGCCCTGCCGCACACATCGCAGTTCCGCGGCCGTATCGATCCGGACCAGCATCTGCCATCTCCGGACACCACCGTCCGGGTCGGTGGCGCTCACCGACACCGTCGACAGCGGCGCCGCAGTGCCGAGGCCGCGGATCGTGAACGACTCGGTTCCGGTGAGCCCGAGCCGGTCCGGGTCGTCTCCGTCGAGGAACTGCAGCGGCACGATGCCGACGCCGACGAGGTTGCTCCGGTGGATCCGCTCGAAGCTCGTCGCCAGCACGGCACGCACACCGAGCAGCCGAGGCCCCTTGGCTGCCCAGTCCCGGGAACTTCCCATGCCGTAGTCCCGACCGGCGAGAACGATCACCGGAACACCGGCGGCGGCGTACTCCTGCGCCGCCCGGTACACCGTCGCCGTCTCACCGGACGGCGCCAGCCGGGTCCATCCGCCCGGCCGGTCCGGGGTGAGGCGGTTGCGGAACTTCACATTCGCGAACGTGCCCCGGACCAGGGCGTGATGATTGCCCCGACGGCACCCGTACGAGTTGAATTCCGCCACCGGCACGCCCAGGTCGAGCAGGTACCGGCCGGCCTCGGAGTCAGGGGCGATCCGCCCCGCCGGTGAGATGTGATCGGTGGTGGTCGAGTCCGGGGCGAAGACCAGCACCCGGGCGTCGATGACATCGCCGTGGCCGCAGTGGCCGTCCGGGGACACCAGCGGCGACGGCATCAGGTAGGACGAGTTCGACGGCCAGTCGTAACAGGGGCCGGACGGAGCCGTGATCGCGTGCCAGCGCGCGTCCCCCCGGAAGACGTCGCGCGACCGCCCCGACAGGCGCGCCACGGCCGACGACACGGATGCCGTCAATTCCTCCTCCGGCGGCCACAGATCGGCCAGGTAGACCGGCTCACCGGCGGGGCCGTGTCCGAGCGGATCCCGTTCGACGTCGATCAACACGGTTCCGGCCAGGGCGTACGCAACCACCATGGGCGGCGACATGAGGTAGGCGCCGCTGATCGCTGGGTGTATCCGGCCCTCGAAGTTCCGGTTGCCGGACAGGACGGCAGCCGTTCCCGCTCCGGCCGCCACCCACTTTTCGACGGTGTCGTGCAACGGGCCGGAGTTGCCGATACACGTGGTGCACCCGTAACCCACCACGTCGAAGCCCAGGCGAGCGAGCGGTTCGAGCAGGCCGGCGGCGGCCAGGTAGTCGGTGACCCGCCGCGAACCGGGTGCCAGGCTGGTCTTGACCCACTCCGGCACCGCCAGGCCGCGATGGACCGCGTTCCGGGCCACCACCCCGGCGGCGATCATGAGTCTGGGGTTCGCGGTGTTGGTGCAGCTGGTGATCGCCGCGATGGCGATCGCGCCCTCGTTCGAATGCGGACGGTCGGCTCCGACGGAACGCTCGCCACGGTCCTGGCGGGACTGCTGGAAGCTCCGGGGCACCTCGGCGAAGTACAGCCGGTCCTGGGGCCGACGCGGGCCGGCCGCGCTGCCCCGCACGGTGGCGAGGTCGAAGGACCAGACATCCGAGTAGCCGGAGAGGTCCGGCGTTGTCCCGCCGTCGTCGAACAGGCCCTGCTGGCGGGTGTAGTCGGCGACCGTGCGCACGTGCGACGCGGACCGGCCGGTCGCCGTCAGGTAGCGGAGAACGGCGTCGTCCACGGGGAAGTACGCCGCCAGGCAGCCGTACTCGGGCGCCATGTTGGCGATGGTCGAACGGTCCTCGACCGACAGTGCCCGGATGCCCGGCCCCACGAATTCGAGAATGGTGCCGACCACACCGCGCTCGCGCAGGTACTGCGCCAAGGTCAGGGCGATGTCGGTCGACATGATGCCTGGGCGCGGCGCGCCGGTGAGCCGGAGCGCGATGACCGGCTGGCTCCGGACCGACACGGGGTGACCGAACATCGCCGACGAGGCCTCCACTCCCCCGACGCCCCAGCCGAGGACGCCCAGCGCGTTGATCATCGGGGTGTGAGAGTCGGTGCCGAGGACCGTGTCCGGCGCCAGGATGCCGCTCCGGTCGCGCAGCACGACGGCGGCAAGGTGCTCCAGGTGCATCTGATGGACGATGCCGCCGCCGGGTGGCACGATCCGCAGATCCGGAACCGCACCCTCGGCCCAGCGCAGGAACCGGTACCGCTCGCCGTTGAGCGCGAACTCCCGCTCCATGTTCCGATCCAGGGCGGCGTCGTTCCCGGACAGGTGCGCCTCGATGGAATGGTCCACCACCAGATCCACCGGCAGCGCCGGCCGTACCGCCGCGGCGTCACCGCCGGCGGCGGCGACCTGGGAGCGCAGGGCGGCCAGGTCGGCGAGGACGGGGATGCCCGAATGGTCCTGCAGCACCAGGCGGGTGGGCCACAGGTCGAACTCGACCGGCTCGCCGGACGACCCCGCGGCCACCAGGGCCGCCACTGCCTCCGTCGCTTCCGCGACGGAGGACGGCCGCGACGAGCCCGGCGCACGCAGAGCCGCGCGTACGATGTTCTCGGCGAAGATCCGGGTCACCCGGGGCGCCGTGCCGAGAGCGGGTACCCGCTTCTGCAGTTCGCCGAGGTCGACGATGCGGTCGCCCGGCGAGCCGGCGAGGTGGGAGAGCATCGGCTTCGCAGGCTCAGACCGCGAGGCGACGGTAGATCTCGACCGCCTCGGCCGGGGAGACCTCACCACCGACCTCGATCGACCGGGACCGGATCTCCTCCAGGCACGGCGAGAGCAGCTCGGGGCGGGGCGTCACACCGGCCTCCTCGAGTGCCCAGGCGACGAGCGCCCGGCCCGAGTGCTTGCCCAGCACGTACCGTCGCTCGCCGCCGACCAGATCCGGCGGGAAGGGCTCGAAGCTCGACGTGTCGCGCAGCATCCCGTTGGCGTGGATGCCGGATTCGTGCGCGAACACGTTGTCACCGACCACCGGCTGCCAGGGAGGCAGTTGACGGCTGGTGGCGACGCCGACGAGCTGGCTCAGTCGGGTGAGCTTGGTGAGATCGACACCGAGTTCGACGTCGTACCGCAGTTGCAGGGTGGCCGCCGCCTGGGCGAGGTCCGTCATGCCGGCCCGCTCGCCGATGCCGTTGATGGTGACGTGGAAGTAGCGGGCGCCGGCCTGCAGCCCGGCGATGGTGTTGGCCAGCCCCAGCCCGAAGTCGTTGTGGGTGTGGCACTGCAGGTCGATGGGCGCCGCCTCCCGCACCAGGCGGACGCGCTCGCCGTACTGTTCCGGCGTCATGACGCCGATCGTGTCGGAGAGCCGCAGCCGGTCGGCGCCCGCCTCGTGCACGGCGCCCGCGTACTCCTGCAGGAAACCGCCCTCGGTACGGGCCAGGTCCTCCGCACTGACCGAGACGAACGCACCGCGGTCCTTCGCCATGCTGATGAGCGACTTCGCGGTCTCCAACAGCCAGGAGCGGTCCTTTCGGACGCTGGCCTTGAGGTGGTTGTCCGACGTCGGCAACCCGATGTGGATGGTCTTGAAGCCCATGTCGAGCGACTTCTCGACGTCCTCGCGGACACCACGGTGCCAGGCGACCAGATGGGTGTTCTCGTCCTGGCGCTCGACGGTGGACTGCACGAACTTGAGCTCCTCGCCACCCATCGCGGGAATGCCGACCTCGAGCCACCGGACACCGGCGTCCAACAGCCCGTTGAGGATGTCGGTCTTGCGCTGGAACGAGAACGCGACGCCCGGCGTCTGCTCCCCGTCGCGCAGCGTGGTGTCCTCGATGATGATGTCGTTACGCATGGCGTCCCTTCCTGAGCTGTCGGTCCGTGTCGTCTGCTGCGTCACCGGCGTCATGCCCGGCTACCGGCCTTTTCGGGCAGGCCGGTCCAGGGCGAGTCGTCGAGGAGCTCGTCGGTCTTCACCAGGTCGAACAGGTCTGCCACGCTGGCGATGTCACTCTCGATCAGCCGGGTGGAGTCCTGGTGGGCGACATGGTCCAGCACAGCGGTCATCGCCTTGAGCGCCGCCCGGATGACCTGGTTGGCGTAGACGACCGCGTCCGCGCCGCAAGCGCGTAGTTGCCGGGCACTGACGCCCGGGTAGGTGGTGGGAATCATGAAGAGGGGAACGGTGATACCGGCCGCACGGACCGCCGTGGCGAACTCCGCGACCTCGTCCGCGGTCCGGGCTCGACTGTGGATGAGCAGGGCGTCGGCTCCCGCCTCGCAGTACACCTGGGCCCGCCGGATTGCGTCGTCCAGGCCGGCCGAGACGATCAGGGACTCCAGCCGCGCTATGACCATGAAGTCGTCGCCCCGCTGCGCGGTCTTCGCCACCGCGATCTTGCGCGCGAACACCCCGGCGTCCTCCAGGACGTTTCCGTCGCGGAAGCTGTTGCGTTTCGGGTACTGCTTGTCCTCGATGCAGACGGCGGCGATGCCTTCGCCCTCGTAGAGCTGCACCATCCGCCGGACCACGTTGACGTCGCCGAAGCCCGAGTCGACGTCCGCGATGATCGGGACGTCGACCCGGCGACGCATGGTGACCGCCACGTCCAACAGTTCGGTCATCGTGAGCAGGCCGGCGTCGGGCACCCCCGCCGCCGTGCAGATTCCCAGGCCACCGGCCCAGATGGCCTCGAAGCCGTAGTGCTGCGCCAGGACCGCGGTCATGCCGTCGTGAGCACCCATCACCCTGACCGGATCGGGACCACCCAGCAGTGCGCGAAGACCCTTCTTCATTGCCCCTCCTCGAAGAGGTCCCGCACCGATGCGGGACGGGCGGAACGACCGGATGTGGGTTCGCAGCCACGGGCCGGCCGCGAATCGGCTAAATGCACCGCCGGCCGATTGCCTCCTGCGTCGGGCTCCGATGCCCGCTCCACATCACTTCTCATAGATGAAGACCGGCTTGAACTTGTAGGTCGAGATCTTCTCCCGGCCACCCAGAAACGCCTTTTCCAGGATCGAGCAAATCCCCACGACTTCACCGCCGAGGCTCTCGATCAATTGAGCCGCAGCCCTCGTGCAGTTGCCGGTCGCCACGATGTCGTCGTGCAACAGAATCTTGGCGCCCGGCGGGAAGAGGTCGGTACGCATCTCGATGTAGTCGGTCGCGTACTCGCCGGTGAACTCCCTGCCCACGGTCTTGCCAGGCAGCTTCCCCTTCTTGCGGATGGCGAGGAATCCGCAGTTCAGCCCAAGCGCCAGAGCGCCACCGAAGATGAACCCGCGAGCGTCCACCGCAGCCACGTAGTCCGGCTCCAAGGGCCGCGCCCAGTCGAGCAACTGCTGCTGCGTGAACGCCAGCGCCTCCGGATTCGCAAGCATCGGCATGATGTCGCGGAACTTGACGTTCTCCCGGAAGCCGGCGAGTGCAGGAATGGTCTGGTGAAAACGAGCGAGATCATTTTCTGGCTGCTGGCTCAGCATCTTGCCCCCGAATTCGATGTCACTGAACGGCCTTGAATGCACGCTTCGATGCGGACCCACCGGCCCGCTCGAAGCAGGGCTTCGTCTCCCCGCACGGCCCTTCTCCGAAGACGGCCTAGAGCCGGGAGAGCACCTCGGACACGACGTGTGCGGCATGCCTGGCGTCGGACTCGGACACGTCGAGATGCGTCACCATGCGGATCTCGGTGGCGCTGATCGCCGACACCCTCACCCCCGCCTCCGCACAGGCCGCCACGACCCGGTCCGGGTCGTCGACCGGCACGAGAACCATGTTGGTCTCGGGTTCCTGGACATCGATGCCGACGTCACGCAGCACGTCCGCGATGACGCGTGCGTTCTCGTGGTCCTCGGCGAGCCGATCGATGTTGTTCTCGAAGGCGTAGATCCCGGCGGCCGCGATGATGCCGGCCTGCCGCATACCACCGCCCATGCGGTGCTTCATGACCCGCGCCTCCGCGAGCCGGCTCCGGTCGAGGAGCAGGACCGAACCGACCGGCGCCCCGAGGCCCTTCGACAAGCAGACGGACAGGGTGTCGAAACACCGGCCGTATTCCGCGAGGGAGATGCCGGTCCTGACGTGCGCGTTCCAAATCCGGGCACCGTCGCAGTGCACGGCGACGCCACCCTCGTCCGCGAGTTTGCGGATCTCCTGCAGTTCGGGGAGTGGAAAGATCCGGCCGCCGGAGCGGTTGTGCGTGTTCTCCACCGCCACCGCCGCGGTGCCGATGCTGAACGGCTTCGGCCGCCTGATCATTTTTCGCAGGTCGTCCGGCCTGATCACGCCGTCGGAAGACAGCGTGCTGCGCGTCTGGATACCGGCGTGCCAGGCCAGCGCGCCGTCCTCGTAAAGCAGGAAGTGCGCGTCTGCGTCACACAACACCTCCTGCCCCGGCGCGGCGAGCAGGCGCAGAGCCAGATGGTTCGCCATCACACCGGTTGGCAGGTAGAGCGCGGCGGAGAAACCGAAGGCGTCGGCAAGCATGTCCTCGAGACGCGCCACGGTCGGATCTTCGGCGTAACAGTCGTCACCGACCTCGGCGGATGCCATCGCCCGACGCATCGCCGGCGACGGCTTCGTCACCGTCTCACTCCGTAGATCCACGAGTTCGCGTGCCATCGGTTCTCCCATGGCTAGAGGACGACAGGATGACCCCCGTGACTTCCCCTCGACTTTGACGTCAGAGACCTGCAGCCACGCAACGCATAAGTCGCCCATCGGGTCGTCATTGTCGATGGTAGATCCGTCCAAGACCGCAGCACAAGGTCGAAACATCATTACCCCTCGATGGCCCTCCGAGGCCACCGAATAACCCTCCCGCCACCTGGGAATCTTCGCCAAAAACCGCTTCGAGCCCGCGTGATTGACCGACCTTCGCTTATACGGAGCGTGTTCGCCGGCGGCGCCAACCGGGCGATCGATCGGCGCCCCCCAGGCAACGAGCAGGCATGCTATCATCGACAACAATCCAGGTCAGATGGCTCTTGAGCTGGGAAAATGCGGTATCGACCAGCCGATCAAGAGGTCAAAAGCGGTCCACGTCTCATTGCCTTGCTAAGACCGATAAGCGTGGGTAGGGTCCAACTTGATCAGGATATCTTCCCGTCACCGGAAGCCTGGCAATCATTAAACTGCGGGGGGCAGTCGCTCGACACTTTTACTTCTTGCGGACCGGTCCAGTGAATTCCTCACAGAATTCATCGGCCGGGTTCCTGCATAACCGGCCACGCTGGCGAGCCGGTTGTCGGTCTTATTCTGCGACGCATAAGATCGGGCCGGCTGTGGACAACTGGCCACTTCCTGACGCATTCTTCGAGCCTCATGGAGTTGTGCCGTGGACCCTGCCTACAAACCATTTGAGCTTTCCTCGTCGAGCCCAGTCGAAGCGCAGCTGATCACGCTCTGGTCGAAGCTCCTCGATCTGGACGACATCGGGCACGACGACGACTTCTTCGAGCTGGGTGGCGACTCGCTGCTCGCCGCCGAGCTGCAGCTACAGGTGGACGATGCCTTCGGGGTGGAGATCCCGTCGTCCGTGCTCTATCGCCAACCGACGATATCGGCGGTGGCGGCGGCGATCGAGGAGGCGAGGAAGACACCGGCGCCTGTGGATCTGTCCGACCCGGCGCTCTACGCCGACGGCCGACAGTTTGCGGCCTGGGCCTGGTTGCGCGAGCACGATTCGGTGCGGTGGCAGCCCTTGCCGGACCGCGGCGAGGATTCCGGCTTCTGGGCCGTCACCCGGTACGCGGACGTTCAGCAGGTGATTCGCGACCACGAGTCGTTCACCTCCGAGCGCGGCACACTTGTCAACCTTCTGGGCAAGGGCGATCCCGCGGCCGGCGCCCAGCTCGCCGCTACCGATCCGCCCTTGCACGACCAGCTACGGGCGCCGCTGCAGAAGGCCCTGGGCGCACGCCCGATCGAGGCGTACGGCGACGAGATAACGGCGGGCATCAAGCGGCTGCTGGCCTCCGGCGTCGACGGCGAGCCCTTCGACCTGGCCGCGGCGACGGCGCGTCTGCCGATGGTCGCCATGACCCCGATGCTCGGGTTGCCTCCTGCCGACACCGCCGATCTGATCCGGCTGGTGTCGATGTGCAACGCGGAGGAGGATCCGGAGTACCAGATCGGCGGGACCACGGAGGCGACGCTGCGACACGGCCACCGCGAGCTGTTCGCCTATCTGACCGACCTGGTTCGCCTCCGCCGACGTCGACCCGGCGACGACCTGGTCAGCTACCTCCTCACCGCAGAGGTCAACGGTGCGGTCCCGCCGATCGGAGCGATAGTCTCCAACTGCTACAGCATGCTGCTCGGCGCCGCGGGCACGGTGCCGCACGTGCCGACAGCCGCCATCGCCGAGCTTTCGCGTACGGGCGGCTACCGCGGCTGGGCCACGCGACCCGAACTCCTCGAGAGCGGTGTGGAGGAAGCCCTGCGGTGGGCGAGCCCGGCGAGCAACTTCATGCGTTACACGCGGCGCCCCGTCACCCTCGCCGACCGCAAGCTGCCGGAGGGTGTCGCCGTCGTGGCCTACCTCGGCTCCGCCAACCGCGACCCCGAGGTCTTTCCCGATCCGGAAACGTTCGACATCAGACGACAACAGAACCGCCACCTCGCCTTCGGGGTCGGCCGTCACTACTGCGTCGGCTCGCACCTGGCGCGCTACACGCTGCGGCGCTTCTTCCGCGAGCTGTTCGTGACGTTCGAAGACCTGGCGGTGACCGGGGAGGCCGTTCGGGTGCACTCGACGTTCCTCAGCGGCTTCAAGAAACTCGTGGTGACCGGCAACCCGGCACGGCGGCGGTCGTGACAGCGGCGCCGCCGCCCGCCGGGACCGCGAGCCGCCATCAGTTGCACGGCGCCGCCCTGCACGCACCTGAGCACGTCCTCGACCTGGTGGAGCCGTACCTCGGTTCGGATGCTCCCGCCGTGACCGACCACGAGGGCGGATTCACCTATCGGGAGCTTGACGAGCGGTCGGCGACGATTGCGCGGGTTCTGCTCAAGGCCGGCGTGCAACCGGGCGACCATGTCCTCATACACGCCCGGCTCAGCCGGTGGGCGGTGGTGGCGATGCTCGGCGTGCTGCGCAGCGGCGCCGCCTACGTCCCGGTCGATGCCGCCTTCCCCGCCGGGCGTCGGCAACACATCGCCCGCGCCAGCGGTGCCCGGTACGCCGTGGTGGAGAAGGGCCTGACCGGCGTGCCCCCGACTCCCGTGATGATCCCGGCAGACGTTCGTGAGGCCGGGTCCGGCACGGTGCGAGGACCGCTCGCGTACACCTGCTACACCAGCGGATCGACCGGGACGCCCAAGGGTGTCACCATCAGCACCCGGGCCTTGGCCGCCTCGACGGCGGCCCGGCTCCAGTACTACGACGCTCCCGTCACTCGGTTCGTGCTCTGCTCCTCCATCTCGTTCGACAGTTCGGTGGCGGGCATCTACTGGACCCTGGCCTCCGGCGGGGAGCTGGTCATCCCCAGCGACCGCCAGACCGACATCCTGGCGATCGCCCGCGCCGCCGCCGGCGCCTCGCACATGCTCACGCTACCGTCGCTCTACCGGATGATGCTGCGCGGAGAGCTGTTCACGAACGCCGTCGCGCCCAGAACCGTCATAGTGGCGGGCGAGTCATGCCCGCCGGACCTGCTGCGGCAGCATTTCGCGGCGGCGCCGGACAGCGAGCTGTTCAACGAGTACGGACCGACCGAGTGCACGGTCTGGAGCACCGTGCATCGCTGCCGACAGGAGGATGCGTCCGCCGACAGCGTGCCTATCGGTCGTCCGATCCCGGGCGCGACCCTGTACGTCGAGAGCGCCGGCGATGCACCGGGAGAGCTGGTGGTCGGAGGGCCGGGTCTGGCCGAGCAGTACCGGACCGCAGGTGAGTTCCGCACCGGAGATCTGGTCTCGGTCGACACCGAGGGCCGGCTGCTCTTCCACGGCCGCGCCGACGACCAGTTGAAGCTGGGCGGCATGCGGATTGAACGCAGCGAGATAATCTCGGTGCTGACGAACTGCCCGGGTGTGGCGGAGGCCGCCGTCGGCGTGGCCGAACGCAACGGCAGGTTCGCCGTGCTGGGCGTGGTCACCGCGACGGATCCGTCGCTCACTCCGGGGACGGTGCGGGCGCACGCGCTGCGACACCTTCCCGGGGTCGCCGTGCCGGGGCGGATCGAGGTCCGCAGCCAGCTGCCGACGCTGCCCAACGGCAAGGTCGACCAGCGTGGCGTCGACCAGCTGGCCGCGCAGGCTTCCCCGCCGCGGACGAGAGGCCGCCGATGACCGCCCGTGAACCACGCTGGCTGCTGTGCCGACGTCGACGGCCGGCCGCGGCCCTCCGGCTCTACTGCTTCCCGCACAGCGGAGGGTCACCGGGCGAGTACGTTCGATGGGCCGACGCCGTCCCGGACACGATCGAGGTCTGGGCGGTCCAGCTGCCTGGGCGAGGAAGCCGGGGCGGGGAGCAGCCGATCACCGACCTGAACACCGTCGTCGAGGCGTTCGTGTCCGAGACCCGGTTGACCCCTCCGTACGCGTTCTTCGGCCACAGCCTCGGTGCCGGGATCGCCTACCACGCCGCCCGGCTCCTCCGCGACAGGTCGCTTCCGGAGCCGACGCGGTTGATCGCCTCCTCCTACGCCGCGCCGCATCTGCACCGGTCACCCATCTCTCTCGAGACAGCGAACGGCCCGGACCTCGTTGACGCCGTCACCCGCCTCTTCGGCGCGATTCCGGATGAGCTGCGCCACGATCCGCACGCCCTCGAGAGGCATCTACGTCCACTACGGGCCGACCTCACCATCGCCGCGACCCACCGCTATGTCGAGGACGCACCGCTCACCTGCCCCGTCACCGTGTGGTCTGGTCAGGACGACGGGGAAACCGAGGATCGGCTTGCGGCCTGGATCGACCACACGGTGGCAGCATGCACGTTCCGCCGGTTCCCTGGCGGGCACTTCTACTTTCGTGACCGTCTGCCGGAGTTCCTCGCCGACCTCGGTGCGACCCTGATGCGGGACCGGACGGGATGACCCCGGAGCGGATGACGACTCCACCCCGAGGTCGCCCCGTCCCCCTCAGCGTCGACGGTAATTAGGCTCGTCGGAGGTGATGACCACGTCATGCGGGTGGCTCTCTTGGAGACCGGCGCCGGTGATCCGGACGAACTGACCACGCTCTTTGAGTTCCCGCACGGTGGCGGTCCCGCAGTAGCCCATCGAGGATCGCAGGCCACCGACCAGCTGGTAGACGACGCCGGACAGCGGCCCCTTGTAGGAGACCCGGGCCTCGATGCCCTCCGGCACGAGCTTGTCCGCCTGGCTGATATCAGCCTGGAAGTAGCGGTCCTTGGAGAAGGAGCGGGCACGCATGGCCGCGAGCGAGCCCATCGCCCGGTACTGCTTGTAGCTCTCCCCCTGGTGCAGGATCAGATCGCCGGGCGCCTCGTCGACGCCAGCGAAGAGGCCGCCGATCATCACGGCGTCGGCACCGGCTGCGATGGCCTTGGGGATGTCGCCGGAGAGCTTGATGCCGCCGTCGGCGATGACTGGGATGCCATGACGAGCGGCGGCCTGCGCGCAGTCGTAGATCGCGGTGATCTGCGGCATACCCACGCCCGAGATGACTCGGGTTGTGCAGATGGACCCCGGGCCGGTGCCGACCTTCACCGCGTCGGCGCCCGCCTCCACGAGCGCGTCAACGGCGTCGCCGGTGGCGATGTTCCCGCCGATCACCTCGATGTCGAGGGAACGCTTGATCGCGGCGACCGTGTCGAGCACACCCTGCGAGTGACCGTGCGCCGTGTCGACGACCAGGGCGTCGACGCCGGCCGCGACGAGGGCCTTCGCGCGCTCGACCGAGTCGTCGCCGACCCCGACGGCGGCGATCACCCGAAGGCGACCCTCGGCGTCCTGCGTAGCCGAGGGGAAGTCCGTCTTCTTCAGAATATCCTTGATCGTGATGAGCCCGCGAAGAATCCCAGCCTCGTCCACGATGGGCAGCTTTTCGACCCGGTGTTCGCCGAGAAGCTTCTTCGCGCTTTCCAGATCGGTCCCCACCGGCGCGGTCACCAGAGGAAGGCCCCGCATCACCTCGGCGATCCGCACGTCGGTGCGCTCCACGAAACGCAGATCCCGGTTGGTCAGAATGCCGATCAGCCGGCCGCTGTCGTCCACGATCGGTACGCCCGAGACCTTGTAGTGCGCCATGATCTCGAGTGCCTCTGCGACATCGCGGTCGGCGGTGAGCGTCACCGGGTCTGTGATCATTCCGGACTGGGTCCGCTTGACCTTGTCGACCTCGGCGACCTGATCCTCGACGCTCAAGTTCCGGTGCAGCACGCCGATGCCGCCCAGCCGGGCGAGCGCGATCGCCATCCGGGCATCGGTGACGGTGTCCATTGCCGCCGATACCAGCGGAATAGCCAGCTCGATCGAGGGTGTCACGCGTGTGCGGGTGTCGGCAGACGCGGGCGTGACCCGCGAATGAGCCGGAATGAGCAACACGTCGTCGAAGGCGAGACCGGCCTTGGCCATTTTGGAGGGGAACTCGTCAGGCATGGACGGATACTACGGTACCGGGATTCGCTCATCGTGGAGCCGATGCCGATGCGACTGATCACCTCGCCATCGCACGACATCGGTCGCGCGGGGCGATCCGGAAATCGGTGATGACGGGAGAGGAAGGCTTCGACTCTCGGCGACGACGCACCGTCCTGACCACACTCTCGATCACACAGACCATCGGCTACGGCATCCTCCTCTACTCGTACGCCGTGCTGCTCGAACCAATGACCCGCGATCTGAGCAGCTCACCGGCCGTGGTGACGGGCGCCTATACCGCCAGCGTCCTCACCGGCGCGGTGGTCGCCGTACCGTTCGGGAGGTGGCTCGACCGTCATGGCGGGCGGGCCCTGATGACCACCGGTTCGGTGGGCGGCGCCCTGCTCCTGCTCGCCTGGTCCCGGGTCGAGACCGTCGCGCAGTTGTACGTCGTGCAGTGCGGGATCGGCATCGTCGGCGCCGCGACCCTCTACGACGCGGCCATCCCAGTCGTGGTGTCGTGGTATGGCACACGCACTCGGCCCCGTGCACTCCTGACCGTCACCGTGGCGGCGGGCTTCGCCAGCACAATCTTCCTGCCGCTGTCCGGCTGGCTTGTCGAACGCCACGGATGGCGTACGAGCCTGGTGGTTCTCGGCCTCCTCTATGCCAGTACCATTCCGCTGCACACCCTGGTACGCCGACCGCACCGCCGAATCGGCACCGCCGGACCGCAGGCGGCCCCTGCGCCGGGCCGGTCCGTGGCGTTACGCGACAGGGCATTCTGGCTGATCGCGGTGGGCCTCACACTAGAGACGGGCGCCGTCAACGCCTTCAATGTGCACATCGTCTCGGCGCTGGGCCAGTGGGGACACAGCCCGGCGTTCTCGGCCGGGATTGCGGGGCTGTTAGGCGTATTCTCGGTCGCTGGGCGTCTCGTGACGACCGGGCTACGACGTTGGTGCGCGACGGCCATGTTGACCGCAGCCGTGTTCTGTCTGCAGGCCTTGGCCGCGTTCTTGCTGCCCGTCATCGCCACGAGTCCGTTCGGAGCAATCGGTGCGGTGATCGGATTCGGCATCGGTGCCGGCGTCGGTACCATCGCTAAACCGATCCTCCTGTCCGAGCGCTATGGCTCGCAGGACTATGGGACTCTCGCCGGAATGGTCGCCATTCCGATGACGCTGGCGAAGGCGGGCGCCCCGCTGGCCGCGAGCTTCATCAACTCGTCAACGGGTGGCTACCAGCTCGCGCTGGTTTCGATCGGCGCTTGCTGCATGCTGGCTGCAGCGGCCCTCACCGCAACGGGAACCCCTCGTACCATTCCGGCTCTTCGAGGTTGAGAGAGGACGCGGCCGATCGTCTTGATGACGCGGTTGGTGCCGTTCGGGCAGGTCGGATGCGGCGCAGGCGGACGAAGGGGCCCTCATGCACCCGGCTTTCTGCCGAACGGCCACCAGCGCCGGCCATCGACCGTCGAAGAGATCGGCTCGTGCCCGTCGTGCCCGGGCGTGTCGTACGCCGCCGTGTGGGTGGGCATCCGCTGCGCGTACCGGTAGATGACTCCGGACTGCTCCTTGATCACTGCCAGTACGTCCTCCTTGTCGGTCAGCACATGCAGGCCGAACGGCGACGGCGGCATCGGATGCAGCGCATGACGTCCGCCAGACGGGCTGAAGTCGACCCAGGTGACTCGACCGTTCTCCAGCAGTCTGACCCAGTCGTCCTCGGTCGCCTCGTCGGCCGGAAACCTCATCGCGGCCAGGAAGACGAAGTGCTGGCTCACGACCTGCACCCCCCGGGCGTGCAGTGCACGCGAGGTCCGGCCCGCCGCGTCGAGCAGCGGCTCGACGACATCGGTCATCGAGAAGTATTCGATCTTCACCTTCGGCAGCGCGACCTCGGTGATGGTGCCCGCGACACGAAGCACGCCGTGCTTCTGCAACGGGTTGGTCGCCGAGAGAACTTCGACCGCTATGCGCACCGGCTGGCCGCTCGCCGCGTCGAACTCGACGGAATCCAACAGCTGATCGAGCTCCAGAGCAACCTCATTGCGCCGCTTCGTCACCCGCCTGGGCACGACACCGTCGTCCGGAACGAAGACGAGATGGACGAGCCCGACCGCCGTTCCGCCTCGATGCAGCTCGTCCATGCAGTCGGCATCCGTCTGCTGCCGACCGGTCAGGCGTTGGATCGGTGTGCGCTGGTCCACGGCCACGATCTCGGAGCCGTCGTACATCACCGCTTCCAGCATGGGCTTCTTCGCCGCCCCCGCATTCCGGGCGGCCGGGGTCCGCACGTCCACCGGCACCGGATCGGGAGCCGGTACGACACGCGGCCGCCGTTCGACCACGGGTGCCGACGCGGTGGCGCGCGGAGACTCGACGACCTGCCCCGGTCGCTCTCGAGTCGACGCCGGACCCGCAGCCGAGGCCGGGGACGGCTCGGGACCGAGCGCCGAAGGGCTCAGGTAACCCTCTTCGATCAGAGCGCCGACCCGATCGAGGAACGCTGACTCGCTCAGGGCGATCTGCGGCTGCTCGTCGTACATCTCGATGAGTGTGTTGACAGTGCTCGCGACTCTTCCGGCGGCGGTCGGCGAGCTGCCGTTCCGGGAGTCCCGTACGCCGGTGCCGAAGATCCGCGCCCACAGACGTCTGCTGGGTGGCAGGTCGCGCAGGCTGTCGAAGACGTTGCGGAGCTTCTCCCGGTCGTCGGACACCACCACCAACCCGATGACGCCCCGCGGCGCGAAGAAGTGGCCGGCCGGCATCGCTGCCTCGACCACAGTGCTCACGAACGCGCGGTCCCACTCCGGCGTGAGCTTGAAACGGGGAGCGAGCCGCACCGTGACCAGATCGTAGAGCACCGGGTCGGTACCGATCTGCGCCTGCACCTGCCGACACAGCTCCTCGGCAGGCAGCGGCAGCGGACCGACGGGAACGATCACCACCAGGAAACCGGCCCAGTCCTCCTCGGCGGGCCAGTACGGGTTCATGCCGACGGAGCTCATGACGGGCGCTTGGCCGACGGGGGCAGGTTCAGCGCGGCAGCGACCCTCGCTGCCGCCGAACGTCGACCCGTGACGGTGGCGCGGGCCGATGGCGCGACCGATCCGGTGGCCTTTGCAGGCTGGCCGTTGCCGGGCCAGAGGCCACTGCCCTTGCCGGTGCTCTGGGGCGGCTGGACAGCCATCTGCCTCACCTTCTGCTTCCACGCTTCGACCTGGTCAGTGGCGAGTTCGAGCATCACCGCTTCGACTTCGTCATGAACCGCCTCAGCAATCCGCTTCTTGCGCTTCTCCAGATCCTTGTCGATGTACTCCTGTCGTCCTGCTGCCTTGACGACCTCCTTGGTGTCGAGTTCGTCGATCTGGTCATAGGCACTGGGTGGACCGAGGATGGACAGCGACTTGATCGCGACAGGCAGTAGCTCGATCATGAAGAACAGTGCGGCGACCAGTAGATGAGCCAGCTTCGCCCAGCCGTTCTCATCCCCCAGGTGAGCCAACGCGACCAGGCGTGCCAGCAACCCCGTGTTGTCGGCGGCCTCCTTGTTGCTCGTGTCCAAGTCGCTCTGGATCGCCGCCTGGAGGATGTCGCGCTGCTGACGCAGGCCCGGGAGCACTCGTTTTGCCTCGTCCTGCGCCTCGGAGACCGTCCGGCCGCTGTCTCGGCGCAAGTCCGACCGGGCCTTCTCCAGGGCTGCGAGCTTCGTCTGGACGAGCTCCCGGGCCGCTGTCGCGTCCTTCTCCTTCCGGTCGTACTCCCGCCGAAGCGCCCGGGCACGCGGGCCATCGCCCCGCTTGCCGCTGCCGGCTTCGCAGAGCTCACCGTCGAGTTCGCACCGCCAGGCAGCCCACGCCTTCTCTGCGGTCGCCTGTTTTGCCTGGTAGTCGGTCGTGGCCTGCTTGTGCTCCGCCTCGGCTGCGGCCAGGACGGGTGAGCTGACCGCGACCTCGCCGGCGAGGTATCGCTCGTACTTCGTGATCTCCTCTTTGAGATCCGCCAGCTCCTTCTGCCGGTTTCCCTCGGCCAGTACGATCGACGCACCCTCCGCCTTCCTGATGTTGTCGAGCGTCATCTGCTGTTCGATCTCGTCGGCGAAGATGCGCAGCGTCAGCGGAGTCGAGATGACCAGGCCGAGCAGAGCCGCCATGAGAATCCGCGGCAGGACCATCCAGAAAAGCAACCACCTGCTGCCGGTCGGCTTCAGACTGAGGATCAGCGCACGGTCGACGACCAGGATGATCACGCCCCAGAAGATGCCGATGAGCACCGCGCCGGCCACACCGACGCGCAGCCCGTCGGTCATCGCGAAGGCCATCGACACCACAGCCAAGCCGGCAGTGGCGAGCAGCACGAGCCCCAGCGCCACGAAGCGGGCCTGGTCCTTGGCCACACCGCCTCGGCTGATCTGCTTTGCGCGCGCGAGCACACCCGGGTCGGCACCGCCGAGACGAGCCAGAAATGTGCTGGATCTCTGCATCTGCATCAGTCCTTCAAAGTCTTCACGGGGGAGGGAAACCGTTGGCGGAGGCCTTCTGCTTGGAATCCGCACGAAGCTTCTGTGCTGTACGCCGCAGCATTTCGCGGATCGCGGCGTCGACCCCGACGTCGGCGGCGCGGTAGGCGCTCCCGATCACGTCCCGTAGCTGCTTCGACGTGTGCGCCTCAGGCACTGCCGGCGCGAGGTCAACCGGCGGCACCTGCGGCCAGTGCAACGGTGGCAGCGGAACGACGTCCGCCGCGGGCAGTGGGTACGGCGGAAGCTCTGCGTGTGTACGAGGCAGCCGCATCACCGGCAGGTCCGGCAGCACGACCGCGGGCGGGTTGACCGAGACCTGCACCGGCGGCATCTCGTAGTAGTGCAGCCGGCCCGCCGGTCCTTCGTCCTCGCCGTGGTCGTTGACGACTGCTACCCGGATCTCGCACGCAGTGGGTGGCTTGACGGGATAGCCGTTCGGGTAGCCGTCGGGGTCGATATCCCCGACGGCGAAGTTGTTGACATCGCTGAATATGCGGACCGATCTGGCGCCCCTGTGCTGCCAGCGGACGAAGACCTCGGAGCCACGCAGCGTCACGTCGGTACTGAGTTCCGCGGACAGCAGTGTCGGTGGGTCAGCAAGATCGAGCACCCGGCCGACGAGATATTCCTTGATCTCCTGGGCGGTCGGCCGCTGGGCACGGTCGTCACTGAGCGCACGGTTGAGCAGGTCGATTCCTACCTGGTCGAGCAGGCCCGGGGGGACGAGCGGGCTGGCCGGATCGTGCAGCTGGGTGGATCCGCGGCCGGTGGCGAGGCCCCGGATCACGCACAGTGCGAGTTTGTAGACGTCGGTGAGCTGGTCCTGCAGCTTCTGCTTCTTGTGCCGCACCTCCGGCGGCACGAAGAACGGGGTGTTCGGCTGGATCCGGGTGGCGTCGGCGACATCGGCCACCCCGTCGCAGTCCATCAGCAGGATTCGTGGCGGATCGGTGGCCACGGCGGCGTTGCGCAAATTCATGTCGCCGTAGACGAGACGCCGGCCGCCTCGTGGCCGGTGGATCACTTCGATCGCGTACGCGAGGCGGGCCATCAGGGCCAGGCGGACGAGTTCCTTGTCGGCCGGTGCGCGGCTCTTGTCGAAACCGTTCTCCTTGGCCTGTTCCGAGTCGGCGCCGAGCAACTGGAACTCGAAGACCCGGCGTCCGCCATTGGCGTCGATGAAGAAGTCGTCGGGGATGCACCGCATGAGCATGCCCACGTCGGTGCCCTTCTCATGGACCATGGCCAGCGGCCACACGGTGAGGAGGTCGAGTTCGGCCTGCTCCGCCGGGCTCATCGCGTCACGCAGCGCGACAGCCTGCCGCATCGTGCTGAGCATCGGTCCACGGTTCTTCGCGTCGACGGACGGCAACAGCTCCTTGAACGCGAGCCTGCCCGGCACCTCAGGAATGTGGTCACCGACGAGATGCACCTGTGCCATCCCGCCCTGGCCGAGCGGCTTGAGTGTGCCCAGCCGGCGTCTGTCGATGCGGATCACGGCCGGCTCGCCTCGAACCAGACACCGACGACGGTGCGGTCGTCCATGTGCCCTTTCCGCGCGAAGCCGACCTGCTGAGCGAAGGTGAAGACGTCGGGGGCGGTGGCCCACCAGCCGGCGAGGGTCTCACGCACCTGCACGGAGCCCTCGAGCGGGACGCCGACGCCATCGGTCATGAGGAAGATCGGTCCGTCGCCGAGGAGGTGCTCGGCCGTCCTGAGCCGAGGATCCGCATGCGGCAGTGCCCTGACCCGGCCGGAGTGCAAGCCGTTGTCGTCGTCGTAGGCGTCCGGATCGTGCGTCAGATTCCGCCACCGGCCGTCGGCCAGTACCCAGGCCGACGAGTCGTCGGTCCAGGCGACGGAGACGTGCCGTTCGGCCGGATCGAGACATACCGCTGCGGCCACGAGGGTTGTCGCCATCCGGACGCCATCAGGGACGTGATCGAGGTGCGGACGGCTCCCGGCCGCCGCGACGAAGTCCTTGAGACGCTCGTTGACCTCGTTCACGGCGATCTGCCAGTCACCGTGACGGAGGTAGGCGCGAGGTACGTCGGCCGCCGCGAACCCGGCCGCCTCCTGCGACAGGGGGAACTGCCCGACGCCGTCGCAGACGGTGACGACAAGCGTCATCGTGGACGGGTCGAAGACCACGGAGAAGCGGTCCTGCCGCGGCTGATTGCGATAGCGATGCAGGATTCCTCGTACGCTGGCGGCACGGACCTGTGCGCCTGGCACTCGAAAGTCGCTCAGCTCATGATCGGCCGAGTCCGGGAAGCGCGTGGGCGGGCCGGGTTCCAACTGCGTGGCGGCACGGCCCGGATCGCCGATCACGTACGCACCCGCCCCGGGTGTCTCGGTGCGCCGCCACACGTCAGTCGACAAAGCTGCCCTCCAGTTCCGGCGACGCGTCGGTGGCCGGCGGGGTGTACTGGAACGTCCCGACAGTGCCGCTCAGGCTGGAGGAGAGCACCGAGGTGCCGATCATTCCGGAGATGGCCTTGAGCAGGCTCGGGACCGATGCGCCCTGCTTCGCCAGAAAGTAGCGTCCCTTCTTCTCACCGAAGTTGGGGTAGGCGAGGGCCTTCATCGACTCCTCCGTCGCACTACGGAATCCGAACGGTGTGACGTACGGGTAGCGGGGGTTCCCCTGCTTCGTGACCGGGTCGTACCCGAGCAGCTGCTGAAAGACCTGCAGGTGGTCCCTGCTCGTCGGCTCGCCGTCGGTGAGGAAGAAGATGCACGGACGGAAGACCCTCTTGCCTTCGTTCTTCAGCCGGACCCGATCGGCCTCGAAGGCCCGGTGGAACTCCTGAAAGGCAGCGGTGTAGTTGGTCAGGCCACCACAGCTCAGGGTCTGCAGTTCCATCGCGCTCGGGAAGTTGAGTGGCATCACGGTGCGAGCGGTGTCGTCGAACGCGATGACACTGAGCATCGCCAGGTCGTCGGCGACGGGGTCCTTCATGATCTCCTGGCGCAGACCGGCGACGCCTGCGTTCAGATCGGCCATGTCGCCGCACATGGATCCGGAGACGTCACAGACGATGTAGAAGGGCATGACTACCTGCCCCTCGGTGGCCCGCTCGGACATGGCTTCTCCTCCGATGGTCTTGGGGGACGGCGGAATCCCGCCTGCTCCTCCCTGACGGACAGCCCGCCCCTCAGCGGATGAGGCTGCCCTTCATGCCGCCGACGGCGTCCTTCGCGGCGGCAGGTACTGAGGCTTGCCACTGCCGGTACTCAGCGCTGAGCCGATGACCGAGGTGGCGATCGCGCTCAGGACCTCCGGGACCACGGCGCCCATCCCGGGCCAGGAAGTAGCGGCCGCGCTTCTCGCCGAAGTCCGGGTACGTGAACTGCTGGGACCGGTTGTGAAAACAGGTGTAGAAGACCGTCCCGCGGCCACAGCGAACCGAAACCATGATCGGGAGATCGGCGTACTCGCCCGGGGCGGCCGACCGGATGACGGCGTGGCCCTGGCAGTGGCGCAAGACCTTCCAGCTGCCCATGTCGAACCTGATCCTGATCATGCGACCGGACATCTCACGCAGTCCCCGATCGACGACGAGGGCATCCATCTCGCCAGTCCGGCCGCCGCGTCCGTCGAAGACGAAGAGCTCCGGGAACGCGAGCGCCAACAGGTCACCGGCGAGGTCGGACACGTAGAGACAGCCGCCGGCGTCGACGAACTCGGCCAGCTTGCGGGGATCCACCACGTCGGGGTGCCGCAGTTGACGAACAAGAGTGAGCAGTCGTACGAACCCGAGAAGCTCTGGTATTCGACGCACAGCTCCAATCGAGAGCCGGCAGGCGGCGCCGGACCTGACAGGCATCGCACGGCAACTACTGACGGACGGCTGTCCGTCAGTAGTTGCCGTCGGGACAGCCGGGGTGGACGGGCTGTCGACAGCCGTCGAGGGCATGTCGCCGTCATCCGACGTCGACAAGATCATGATGGAGTGGCAGCGCATGAGGGACGCGAAGAAGTCGGTTGCCGGCACCGGCTGGCACCAACAGATCAGCACAAACGGTGGTCCCGTCTATGCCACACAGACCGGCGACGTCAACGTTCACGAGACGGCGGCTCCTGACGACCGGATCCGCGTCCTCATGCTCGCCGCCAATCCCTTGGCCACCGCGCGGCTGGCCATCGACGAGGAGGCGCGGCAGATCACGGAGCGACTACGCCTCTCCCGGGACCGGGAGGCGTTCGAACTCATCACCTGCTGGGCGGTCCGTCCGATGGATCTCCTTCAGTACCTCAACCAGCACAGCCCGCACATCGTCCACTTCAGCGGCCACGGCGATCGCACCGGGGAAATCCTGCTTTCCGCAGATGACGGCATCGCCCGATCCGTCAGTCTCGCCTCTCTCGCGGAGCTCTTCCACGCCACTGGCGACAACCTTCGGGTCGTTGTCGTCAACGCCTGCCACTCCGCCAACGCGGTGCAGGCCCTCAGTCGATACGTCGACTACGTCGTCGGCATGAACGCGGCCATCCCCGACGACGATGCCATCGCATTCGCCGCTTCCTTCTACTCCGCTCTGGGCTTCGGCCGGACCATTCCGCAGGCGTTCAAGCAGGCGGTCGCCATGCTGGGCGTGAGCGGCTCCGCCGATCCGCGTATCGCCGAACTGGTGGCACGACCGGGCGCCGCACCGGAGCTGATGGTGAAGCCGCGATGAGTTCCGGTCAGAAGGGGACCCCACCCGGGTCGGGCCAGAACATCAACACGAACTCGGGCAACGTCTACGCCACCCAGACCGGAAACATCAACATCAACAACAACCTTGCGCAGAAACGCGGACCGCACCTCGACACCAAGGCGCTCCTGGTCGTCCTGCCGGCCAACGTGATCTTTTTCTTGTACGGGATGTCGGCCTACACCGGGCGGAACACCAGCGGCGACAACTGGCGCGCGGGGATATTCCTGTTCATGCTGCTGTTCACGCTAGGAATGATCGGCAGATGGGTCCGCCGCCGCTTCTGAGTCCACCCAGTACTGAGGCCGCCCTCGACTACGCGGACCCCGCCGGCACGGGACCGGGATGGAGTGCGGCGACGGCCCGCATGGCGACGTCGACGGAGGCCTGAAGGTCCTCGCGGCTCGCGCCGGCCGCCGCGTGGACGGCGTGCCCCTCGCTGAGCGCCATCACGAAACGGGCGAGCGCCCGGCTGTCCAGGCCGTCCGGGAGGTCCCCCTCCTTCGCCGCGCGGGACAGCCGCTTTTCGAGCGCGGCCTCGGTGGCCGCCCGGCCGGCGGCGAGGATCTCGGAGATGCGGGCGTTCTCCGGGGAGCAGGCCAGGCCGCCCTGGATGGAGAGACAGCCGGCGGGGTGGCCGCCGGCGGTCAGGTTGTCGGCGCTGGCGCGCAGGAAGGCTTCGATCGCGGCGTACGCGGTCGGCTGGTCGAGGGCGGCGCGCGCGTTCGCGAGGTTGGTCTCGTGGTAGCGGTCGAAGGCCCGCCTGAACAGCTCCTCCTTACTGCCGAACGCGGCGTAGAGGCTGGGCCGGTTGATGCCCATCGCCTTGGTGAGTGAGCTCAACGACGCACCCTCGTAGCCCTGCTGCCAGAAGACCTCGGCGGCCCGGTCGAGGACCGTCTGCTCGTCGAAGGCCCGCGGCCGTCCCGGGGTCGGAGTCTCAGCGCTCATACCCCGACTATACCGCTCGGTACAGAACGTGACCCAGCCCACGAACCGATCGGTACAGAAAGCTGTTACAGTGGTCCACGAACCGATCAGTACAAAACTGGGAACACGAGGGAACAGCATGACCGTCACGTTGATCACCGGCGCGAACAAGGGCATCGGTTTCGCGACCGCCAGACAGCTTCTCGACCTGGGGCACGTCGTCTACGTCGGAGCGCGCGACACCGGGCGGGGCGAGGAGGCCGCCTCGGCTCTGGGGGCACGGTTCGTGCCGCTCGACGTGACCGACGACGACTCGGTCACGAAGGCGCTGGCGACCATCGACGCCGACGAGGGGCGGCTGGACGTCCTCGTCAACAACGCCGGCATCGCCGAGAACGGCGTCGTCGACGGGCCGACCGCCCTGCGCGTCTTCGACACCAACATGGTCGGGATCGTCAGGGTCACGGAGGCGGCGCTGCCGCTGCTGCGCCGGTCGTCCAATCCGACAGTGGTCACGGTGTCGAGCAGCGCCGGCTCCTTCTGGGCGGTCACCAACCCCGACCGGCCGGAGTACCACCTGACGTCACCGCTCTACTCGGCGTCGAAGTCCGCCGCCACGATGATCACCCTCCAGTACGCCAAGTCCCAGCCGGGGATCAAGTTCAACGCGGTCGAGCCGGGCTACACCGCCACCGACCTGACCGCCGCGATCGGCGGCGGCAGGACCCCGGCGGAGAGCGCCCGGACCGTCGTACGCCTGGCGACGCTTCCCCCCGACGGCCCGACCGGAACCCTCCAGGACGACCTCGGGCCCCTGAGCTGGTAACCGTCCGCCCCGACCGCATCCGCACAGCAGAGGAAGAGTGACATGACTCAGCACGATCTCCGCGACTGGTACCTGCGCTACGTCGCCGCACTGAACGCCCACGAGTTCGACGGCATGGACGAGTTCATCAACGACACGGTGATGCTGAACGGCGAGCCGGGCACCCGGGACGACGTGCTCGCGGTGCAGAAGCACGACGTGGACGCCGTTCCGGACCTCCGCTGGGAGGTCAAGGAACTGCTGTTCGACCGCGACCGGATCGCCGTACGCGCGATCAACTACGGCACGCCGGTGAAGGAGTGGCTGGGCGTGCCGCCCTCCGGCGCCTCGTTCGAAATCGTCGAGTACGCCATCTACAAGGTCAGCGACGGGCGGTTCGTGCAGATGACCGCGCTGCACGACTCGGCCGAGATGCTCCGGCAGCTCACCGCCGCCCGCTGACGGACACCGACGATGACCACCATCGGCATCATCGGCGCGGGTGAGGTCGGCGGCCAGCTCGCCCGCGCGGCGGTAGCGGCCGGGTACACGGTCGTGATCGCCAACTCCCGGGGGCCGCACACGCTGACGGACCTGGTGGCCGAACTCGGGCCGTCGGCGCGGGCGGCGTACGCCGCGGAGGCGGCGGCAGCGGGCGACTTCGCGATCGTCGCCGTGCCGCTCAAGGTCGTGAACGACATGCCGGTCGAGGAGCTGGCCGGCAAGGTCGTGCTGGACACGAACAACTACATGGTCTGGCGGGACGGGAACATCCCGGTCCTCGACTCCGGCGAGAAGACGGTCCACGAGCTGCGCCAGGAACAGCTCCCCACGTCGAAGGTCGCGAAGGCGTTCACCCACATCCAGGCGCCCCGGCTGCTCACCTCGGCCCGGCCCGCCGGCGCGCCGGACCGGCTGGCGCTGTCCGTCTCCAGCGACCACCCGGAGGCGGTCGAGCTGGTGACGCAGCTCTACGACCGGTTCGGCTTCGACACTGTGGACAACAGTCCGCTCAGCGAGTCCTGGCGTACCGGCCCGGGCCAGCCGGCGTGGCTCCGCCATGCGCACCAGAACCGCGAGGAGCTGGCGCTCAACCTGAGGAGGGCGCGGCGGTTCGCCGGCGCGTGACTCCGGCCGCCACCGCCCGGTGAGGTTCTCACCGGGCGGTGGCGAGGTCGACGAAGCCGTGCACGAGGGACCTGCGGTCGCGCCGCCGCCACGCCACGACGAGCGGGCTCGGCGCCACGCCGTCCACCGGGACGACGACGATGCCGGGTACGGGGGTGATGGCCAGCGGGGCCAGCCCGATCGAGTCCGACCACAGGACCGCCTGGATGCACTCGCGGACGGTCCGCACCACGGTGTCGGTGCCGTCCACGGGTTCGCGACCACCGGTCCAGTAGTCCCGCCACACGGGGTCGACGGTGTCCGGGACGCGGAACCAGCGGCGGTCCCGCAGTTCGTCGAGCCGCACCCGGTCCCGGGACGCGAGCGGGTCGGTCGTCCGCAGGACGACCCCCACCGGATCCCGGCGGAGTTCGGCGACGGCGACCGTGCCGGCGGTGAACGGCCCCCGGGTGAGCGCGACGTCGACCAGACCGCGGTCCACGCCCACAGTGGGGTCGGTGAGGTCGCCCTCGACGACGCGGATCTCGACGCCCGGGTACCGGGAGCGGAAGGCGTCGATCAGGGTGCTGCCCGCCCGGTCCACGCTGTCCGCGAGCGTCCCGATGGTGATGCTGCGCGGCTCGGCCGCCGGGGCGACGAGCGACGGCAGGGAATCCATGCGGGCGAGCAGCTCGCGCGCCTCCGGGAGCAGCACCTGACCGGCGGGCGTCAGCGTCATGCCCCGGACCGAGCGGTTGAACAACTCGACGCCGAGTTCGACCTCCAGGCGCTGGATCGCCCGGCTCAGGGGCGGCTGCGAGATGTGCAGGCGGGCCGCCGCGCGGCCCACGTTGAGCTCCTCGGCCACCGCGACGAAATAGCCCAGAGAGCGCATGTCCACCACCGGGGAACCATACCCTCAAGGTATTGCCGCCCCCGATCAGGTGTTGGACGCCGACGCGCCACCGGCTGTCGAATCGACCGGTGAGAAACGCGAAGAGGCACGACAGATGATCTACGTGTGGAGCGCCGTCGCGCTCGCCGGTGTCGCCGCCGCGCTGGTCGCCGTCCGGTCGTTCCGGCCCGCGCCCTTTCCGGCGCCGGAACCGTGGACGGGTCCGCTGCCCGACGCCGCACCGCCACCCGGGATGGCGATCTACCAGTTCCCCACCGGGACGTACGAGAATCGGGCATTCCTGGCCTACCGCGGCGGCGCGTTCGGCGACCGGCGACGGTTCGCCGCCACCGCCGTGCTCGTCCGGCACCCGCGCGGTGACCTGCTGATCGACGCCGGGTTCGGCGCGGACGTCGAGGCGCATATCGCGGCCATGCCGTCCTACCGGCGCACCCCGCACGAAGTCGGCGCGACCGTCCGGGACCAGTTGCGGGCGCGGGACTACGACATGGCACGGCTGCGGGGTGTCGTCATCACGCACGCCCACTGGGACCACGTCAGCGGCCTGGCCGACCTCGACGTGCCGATCTGGCTGAACCCCGCGGAAGGCCGGTACGTCGACCGGGCCGCCGATGCCGCCGTGTTCCGGGAGGTCGCGAGCCACCGCCGGATCCACCACTACACGTTCGACGGCCCGCCGTACCTCGGCTTCCCCGCCAGCCACGACGTCCACGGCGACGGCTCGGTGGTGATCGTGGAGGCGGGCGGCCACACGGACGGCTCGGTCGTGGTCTTCGTCAGCCTGCCCGACGGGCGCCGGTACGCCTTCATCGGCGACCTGACCTGGCAGATGGAGGGCGTGACGCTCCGGGCGGAGCGCCCGGCGCTGCTGCGGATACTCGCGGACGTGGACGCGACGCGGGTCCGGGAGGGCCTTCGGCGCATCGTCGCGCTGGCCGGCCTGATGCAGGTGGTGCCGGCCCACGACGTCCGTGCCCACGACTCGATTCCCCTGTGGATCGGCTCGGCGGACCAGGGCTGACGACGGGGGCCCGGCGCGGAGAGCGATCCTCCGCGCCGGGCCCTGGCGTCGGGTCCGGTCAGGCGGCGCAGGTGGCGGTAGCGCCCTGGCCGGTGCCGGTGCCCTGGAAACCGAAGTTGGTCGTCTGGCCGGCGCCGACCTGCCCGTTGTAGCCCACGTTCGTGAACCGGACGGTGCCGCTGGTGCCGCTGGCCTGGGCGTTCCAGGTGCCGGTGATCGCGGCGCCGCCAGGCAGCGCGACGGTCACGGTCCAGCCGTTGATGCTCGCCGAGCCGGCGGTGACGTTCACGCTCGCGGTGAAGCCGCCGTTCCACTGGTTGACAGCGACCGACGCGGAGCAGCCGTTACCGGCCGGCGGCGGCGTGGTCGGCGGCGCCGTGGTCGGCGGAGCGGTCGTCGGCGGAGCGGTGGTCGGCGGATTGGTCGTCGGCGGCGCGGTGGTGGGCGGCGGATTGGGCGCGCCGTTGGCCAGGCTGAAGGCCAGGTCCGGCTGGAACGAACCGGCCGTGTAGCGGCAGCCGTCCGCTTCGCCCGGCGGCTTCACCCATAGGTACGCGTCGATGTTGGCGTCGCCGGTGTTCGTCGTCGGGTACTGCCCGATGCGCCGGTCGGTGTTGTCGTCGGCGCACCAGTCACCGGCGGCACCGCCGTTGCGGCTGGTGTCGATGACCTGCCGCTTGCCGGAGATGCCCATGCCGTTGAGCGCGGAGATGACGGCCCGGCCGAAGTTCGCCTCGCTGGACGTGGGGTTGAAGTTCGACACGTTGGTGAAGAAGCCGTCGGCGTACTGCACGCCGGCCGCCCGCAGCCGGTTCGCAGTGTCGTTGGCGCTGTTCCAGGTCGAGTGCCCGCCGTCGAGGTAGACCTTGGCGTTGGGGTTGCCCGACTTGATGGTCTGGGTCGCCGTGGTCAGCGCCTGGTTGCGCGCGCTGAGTTCGCTGGGGCTCAGGCAGGTCTGGAGCGCGAGCGAGTCGGTCTCCAGGATGATCAGAACCGTCTGGTTGCCGAGCCCTCTGGCGAAGTTGGACACCCAGGTCTGGTACTGGTTGAGGTCCGGCGCGCCACCGGCGCTGGCCCCACCGCAGTCCCGGTTGGGGATCTCGTACACCGACAGCACGGGAATCTGCTGTGCCGCGTTGGCGGCGCCGATGAAGCTGGAGACCTCCGACTGGATGGTCGACGGGTTGAAGTTGGCGTACCAGCGCGCCTGCGGCTGACTGGCGATCTTGTCGCGGATGACGGCGGCGCGGGAGTCGCCGGGGTTTGCCGCGACCCAGCGGACCACTGCCGAGCTCGGGTCACGGTAGAGCGATCCGGACACCGTTCCGGCGGATGCGCCACCGACGGCGAAACCGACGCCGGCCGCGGCGAGGCCCGCGACGGCGGCCACGCTGATGGCCGCTGATCTGCGGCGGGACGAGAGGATAGCCACGTCGTGTTTCCTCCTGATCACATAGACGTATCTAAGTTCGTGGGAGCGTTCCCACGACGGTAACGGAGGCGAGCGTCGATGCCAAGATGTGAACGCCTGCCACTGGCCCGTAATGTGGCAGCGATCGACGAGGCAGGCGTGGGAGGAAGACCAGGCATGACGGCGCTACCGGGCCAGCAGGCGAGCTCGTCGGTCGCCGGGCAGCCCGCCGACGAGGATCTACGGGCGCTGTTCGGGCAGTCCATCGCCGTGTTCGCGGCGCTTGCCGGGCCGACGCACGTGGTGGAGGCGGCGAACCCGGCGTTCTTCGCCGCCATCGGCGAGGAACGCGCCCGTACCGGGGTCGCCCTCGCCGAGTTGATGCCGGAACTGGACGGCCAGGGCTTCATCGCCCTGCTGGACGAGGTCTACCGCACGGGCGAGTCGTACACCGGCCACGACGCCCGGATCATGCTCGGCACCGGGTCGCAGGCGCGGGAGGCGTTCTTCGACTTCACCTACGAGGCGCGCCGCGACGCCGACGGCACGGTGACCGGGATCCGCGTGATCGGGGTGGAGACCACGCAGGTCAAGCACGCGCAACGGCTGATGGCCGAGCACCGCGCGATGCTGGAGCAGATCGCCCGGCAGGCGCCGCTGGCCGAGGTGCTCGACGGGATGGCCCGCTGCATCGAGAACCTCGCGCCCCAGGAGGTGCTCGCCTCCGTCCTGCTCGCCGACGCCGACGGCCGGCACCTGCGCCACGGCGCCGCGCCCAGCCTGCCCGACTTCTACAACCAGGCCATCGACGGGATCGCCACCGGCGAAGGTGTCGGCTCGTGCGGCACCGCCGCGCATCGGCGGGAACCGGTCATCGTCACCGACATCGCCACCGACCCGTTCTGGGCCGACTTCCGCGACCTGGCCGAGCGGGCCGGGCTGGCCGCCTGCTGGTCCACGCCGATCCTCGCCCGCGATGGCAGCCTGCTCGGCACGTTCGCCATGTACCACCGCACCCCGCGTGTCCCGCGCGACGCCGACCTGGCGCTCGCCCGGGTCTTCACCGGCACCGCCGCCCTGGCCATCGAACGCCACCACATCGAACAGGCGAAGGCCGACGCGGACGCCCGCGCCCGGGCCGCCCACGACGAGCTGGCCCGGGTGGTGCGGGCGGAGCGGGAACTACGGGCCGAGGCGGAGCAGCGCGCCGCCGCGGCTGCGGAACTCACCGCCCGGCTGCGCGCCGCCGCAGCCGCGCAGGCCGCCACTCCGCGCCCCGAGCGGTGTCAGCTCGGCGGCGGCGACGGCTGCACAGCACCCGCCGAGATCAAGATCGCTGACTCGTGGGGCGACTCGGCATGGGGCTGCCCGCTCCACGTCGAGGAGGCAATCATCAACGTGCGTTCGGTCTTCATCGCCAACGAGGAACTCGGCGGCCTGGCCGCCTACGTCAATCGCTGACCACTCGACCGCGCCCGGCGGCACCCTCGGGGAGATCGGTGCGCCGCGGCCGGGGCCGTCACGCCCTGCTGACGGCCTAGCGTCCGTCGGGCGCGCCGGCCGGCTCACGAGCGGGCTGCGCCGCGGCGAACGGGCTCCGCAGACGGGTCATGGATTCGACGCTGACGTCCGCGATCGGACCGCGCTCGTCGTCTGTGGCACCGACCCCCTCCACACGGAAGGGGTTCAGGGCGAACGTGTTGTCGGGCACGAGGTGCTCCAAGGGAATCTGCACGGCAGCGCTCGACTCAGTCGTCGCGGCTGGGAAACCGTGGGAGAAGCAAGCGGTGGCGATCAGTCATCGGTACCCCGCGTCGTCAGCCTAGCGCGCATCGGCCGGACGGGCGCACCACGGCCGGAATCGGCGACGTGCTCAGAGCTGGACGACGTGGCCGACCCGGGGTGGCGTACGGCCCGCGAGGACGTCGAGCCACGCGTCCCGCAGCGCCTCCGGACCGGTGCCGACCCGCACGTCGAGCCATCCGCTCACCACCTGGGAGAACCGCTGCCAGGCGTCGGCGAACCGCTCGTCGAGGCCGTCGCGACCCCAGTCCTGGCTCCGCTTGCGGATGCGCACCGGCGCGAAGAAGACCTCCCCGGCGGCACCCGCGTTGGGTGTCTGCTGGGTGAGGCCGACGGCGATGTCCCGGACCAGCAGGCCGCCGAGGTGCGCGCGCAGGGCGGCGCGGGTAGTGGGTGAGCCGGACAGGTCGAGGTAGACGGTCGGTACGGCGTCGAGCGTGCCGATGTCGTCGTAGGAGAGGACCTCGTCGTAGCAGCCGAGCGACCTGGTGAAGGCGAGGTTGCCCCGCGAGGTGAGCCCGATCAGGCGTGGGCCGCGGCCGTGCAGTTCGAACGCTGTGGCGTACGCCGTCTTGCTCGAAGCGGACGACAGCACGAGCGACCGCGCACCGTAGGCGTTCTCGTCGATCACCTGGTCGGCGAGCATGAACGAGGTGAAGAACAGCGGCCGGAACAGGATGAGCAGGTCCTCCTGCTCCGCCCGGTACGCGGGGTCGCCGTCGGTGGACCGGTAGGCGTTGTACGGCGAGGGCAGGCCGGCCCGGTGCGTGCTGGCGTCGCGGAATCCGGACTCGTCCACCCGGTCGGGGCGTACCACCAGGTGACCGGCGGGCGGCAGGTAGCCGTAGACTCGCCGGCCCGGCTCGACTCCCGACACTGTGGATGCAACCACCTCGGCGAAGCCCCACAGCGGCGGCAGCCCCCACTGCCGGTCCAGCCCACGCGGCTCGGGCGGGAAGAACTCCCAGTAGCGCATCGCCTCGCCGAGCACCGCGTACGTCACGTTGTTGGCGGTCAGGCCGACCCGGTCCACGCGCAGCAGCGCCTCCCCGTCGGCGAGGGCGGGCACCGCGCCGTCGGCGAGCGTGGTGCGGGAGAGGTCGGCACGGGCCACAGCGAACGTCCACGAGTCAGCCATGGCCTGACGCTAGGCAGACGCGAAACTCCAGACAAGTGCACTGGGAGTGCAAAATCCCACTCGCCCCCGTCGTTGCGCACCGCCGGTTCACAGGTAACGAACACCGGTCAGCTCCGCCGCCGCAGCCCAGAGGCGCTCGCCCACGGCCGGGTCGGCGGCCTGCCGGCTGAGCCGCGCCTCGGTGACCGGACCCCAGGTCTCGAAGAACCGGGACGGACCGAAGAACTGGCCGCCGCGTACCTCCGGGTCGGTCGCGGCCCGCAACTGCGGCAGGACGCCCCGCTCGACCGGCTGGGTGGCGAGCGATCCGAGCCGCCCGATCATCCGGCCGAGCCGGCCGCGGTGTTCCCAGGCGCGCGGCGTGAGGTTGCTGCGGGTGAGACCGGGATGCGCCAGCGCGCTGACCACAGGCGACCCGGCCGCGCGCAGGCGGCGATTCAGTTCGACGCCGAAGACAGTGGTGGCGAGCTTCGATCGGCCGTACGCGGCAGAGGCCCGGTAGTCGCGCTCGGACATCAGGTCGTCGAAGTCGAGCCGTGCGTTGCGGTGGGTGAGGGAGCTGAGGCTCACCACCCGCGGCGCCCGCGCCCCGGCGAGCGCGTCCAGCAGCAGGCCGGTCAGCGCATAGGGGCCCAGCATGTTCGTGGCGAACTGCAGCTCGAAGCCGTCGGCGGAGGTGCGGCGCGGGCCGAGCAGCACCACACCGGCGTTGTTGACGAGGAGGTCGATCGTCGGGTGGTCGGCGGTCAGCTTCGCGGCGAACGCGCGTACCGATTCGAGGCGGGCCAGGTCCAGCTCGCGTACCTCGGTGTCGCCGCCCATGCGGCGGGCGGCCTCCCGGCCGGCGGCGGTGTTCCGCACGGCCAGTACGACGTGGGCGCCGCGGCGGGCCAGTTCGGTGGCGGTGACCAGGCCGAGGCCCGAGTTCGCGCCGGTCACGACGGCGACCCGGCCGCGCTGGTCGGGGATGCGGTCGGTGGTCCATCCGGTCATCTGCTACTCCTCGGGTCCGGCGGTCGCGTTCAGCGATGACGCTAGGAGCGATCCGGGCGGTCTCGGTCGTTCCCGGTTGCCTAGGTCCGCGGGACCTACCCTGGGCGGGCGGCGTCGCGGCAGACTGGCGGCATGAGCAGCAGGCATCCGTACGCACGCGAGCTGGGCGCCTTCCTCCGCGCCCGACGTGGCCGACTGCGTCCGCGCGACGTCGGCCTGGAGCCGGGCGGGCGGCGCAAGGTGACCGGCCTGCGGCGGGAGGAGCTGGCCCTGCTGGCCGGGCTGAGCACCGACTACTACCAGCGGATGGAGCAGGGCCGGGAGGTACGCCCCTCGGACGACGTCCTGGACGCGCTCGCCGGCGCCCTCGCTCTCGACGACACCGAACGCCGGCACCTGTTCACGCTGGCCCGGGCCGCCCGGCGGCCGATGCCGACCCGCGTCGACCACGGTCCGGAGCGGGTGCCGGACGGCACCCGGCGGCTGCTGCGGGTGATGGACACCCCGGCTGTCGTCCTCGGCCGGCATCTGGACCTGCTCGACTGGAACCCGATGGCGCAGGCGCTGCTCGGTGACCCGGCGGACCTCCCGCCCGGCCGACTCAACATGCTCCTGCTGCTGTTCGACGACGCGCTGACCGGGGGACGGAGTTGCCCGGACTGGGAGCGGCAGGCGCTGGACTACATCGGGATGATGCGCGCCGCCGTCGCCGACGACCCGACCCATCCCCGCGCCACCGCTGTCGTCGGCGAGCTGAGCATCCGAAGCGCGGAGTTCCGGCGGCTGTGGGCACGGCACGACGTCCGCGCCTCGGTCAGCGGCACCAAGACGTTCCGGGTGCCCGGACTGGGCGACATCGTCCTGGACTGGGACACCTATCCGCTGCCGGGCAATCCCGGCCCGGTCGTGCTCGTCTTCACCGCCGAGCCGGGCAGTCCGGACGCCGATCGGCTACGACTCCTGGCGTCGTGGCGCGCGACCCGCCCGGCGTCCGCTGACGTCGACCCGGCCTGATCCGGTCACCGTCCCCGGTTGAGGCCGACGATCGCGCCGTTGAGGGCGGTGGCGAAGAGGGTCCACGCGACGTACGGTGCGAGCGCCGCTCCGGCGGGACGGTCGGTGCGCGCCGCGCGGCGCAGCAGCACCAGGTTTGACGCGTTGAGCGCGGCGATCTCGGCCAGCGCGGCGCCGGGCCTGCGGGCGCCGAAGAACAGGGCGGTCCAGCCGGCGTTGAGCGCCAGGTTGAGCGCGTAGCCGCGGGCGAAGGCGGCACGCTCGGACCCTTCGGAGCGGTCCAGCGCCCGCGCACCGGCGACCGCGATCAGCCCGTACAGCGGGGTCCAGACCACTGGGAACGCGGCCGACGGCGGCTGCCAGGCAGGCTTGCGCAGGCGGCGGTACCAGCGCGACGAGGTGCCGGTGGAGGTGGCGGCGGCGCCCGCGGCGGCGGTCGCGGTGACCGCCGCCGCGGTCTTGACCAGGGTCGGTACTCGCATACCGCTCAGCTACCCGGCCGGCGGCGAATAAACCCGCGCCGTTTGAAGATCCGCTTCCAGGTGCGCCTCGACGCACAGATCCTTCACCGAAGCAGGCGGAAATCGTAGACAATTTTCATGCCCTTCGATAGCCTCGCCATTCAGTGATGCTTGTCGATAGGAGGCCCCATGCGACGGCTCGTGCTCTCCTTCACGCTGGCGGCGATCGGCGCCGGGGCCGTGGTACCGGCCCCGGCCTCGGCCGCGCCCCGCCCGGCACCCGCGCCCGTCACCGAAGCGGTGACCGCGAAACTCCTCGGCCAGGCCGACGCCGCGACCCGGACCGCCGGGCCGCAGCGGACCCGGGTCACCGTCACCCGGGCGAGCGGCGGATGGGCCTTCGGTACCGCGGTGCTGCTGGCGGACCGGTCCGCCGACGCGCACCCCACCGGGTCGGTCTTCCTCGCGCGGGCCGACGGCAAGGGCTGGACCGTCGCCTTCGACGGCGAGGCGTCGTTCGGTGACCTGGCCGCCGCGTCACCGCTGGTGAACAAGGACGAGAAGGCGGTGTTCACCGCGCCCGTCGCCCCCATGTACGCGGGGAGCGACTTCCGGACCGGCATGGCCCTGCCGTTCGCGGTCGGGCAGACGTGGACGCTCACCGGCGGGCCGCACGGCTGGGGCGGCGGCGCGCCGTGGAGTTCCGTCGACCTCGCCGGCGGCGACCAGGTGGTCCGAGCCGCGCGGGCCGGAACGGCGTACACGATGTGCACCGGGTGGATCCGGGTCATCCACGACCGGGGCTACTCGACCGACTACTACCACCTGTGGAGCAGCATCTCCGTAAACGGCGCCGCCGTCGGGCAGGGCGCCTACCTCGGTTACACCGGCACCGACGTCACCTGCGGCGGCTCCGCCACCGGCCGGCACGTGCACTTCGGGCTGCGGCAGAACTCGGTCTACGTCCCGATCGCCGGGCACGGCATCGGCAAGTGGGACTTCGTCAGCGGCGCCGGCGAGTACCAGGGTGGCGCCCGGCACGGATCCGCCTACGCCGGCGTGGGCGGCGCCGTCTACAACTACGGCGCGCTCGGCTTCAACCAGGGAGTCGTCGACGCCAACGGCGGCGGCACGCTGACCCGGCGCTCCGGTCCCGGAACGGGGTACGGCGTCCTCGGATCGCTCGCGGACGGCGCCACGGTCACCGTCTCCTGCTCCGCCAACGGCACCTCGCACACCGGCCGGTACGGCACCACCGCGTTGTGGGACCGGCTCAGCGACGGCAGCTGGGTGTCCGACGCCTACCTGTCCACCGGCGTCAACGGGCCGATAAACGGCTGGTGCTGACCACTCCGGGCCGCGCGCGACCGCGCGCGGCCCGACGTCGCCGGCCGTGCGTGCGGACAGCTCTGACTGCTACCTTCCGGACGCATGGACGACTCCCCTCGCTGGTACCGCCCGGCCCCCGACGTGCTGCTCACGGTCGGCAGCGCCACCGCGCTGCTCGGCTACCTGATCCCGTGGTTCCGCGCCAGCCGCCTGCACCAGTGGTCGTACTCGGGCTGGGCCTACCTGGAGACCGAGGGCGGCTGGACCTGGCTGGTCGTGGTGTCCCTGGTGATCGCCCTCCTCGCCGGCCTCTGGGCCGGGCGGAGCGTGGCGTGCGCCAAGCTCGCGGTCGGCGCGGCGGTGGCCGGGATGTTCCTCGCCGGTGCGGTGGTCGCGGTGAGCCTGGGCGCGCTGCCGGAACGCGACAGCATCAACTGGGTCGGTGAGCTGCCGTTCGAGATGGGGATGCCGCTCATGGCGACCGGATTCGGGGCCGTCGTCGCCGGGGCGCTGGGCACCGTACGCCGCCCGGTGCAGGAGTGACGCGAGGTCACGCCGCCGGCAGGTCCACCACCCGAGTGGCCCAGCGGGCCATCAGCGCCGGGTCGTGGGTGATGACCAGGACCCCGGCGCCCTGCCGGCGCTGGTAGTCGCCGACGACGGCGGCGACGTGCGCCTGGGTGGAGGCGTCGAGCATCGCGGTGGCCTCGTCGCAGAGCAGGTAGTCCGGCCGGTGGACCAGGGCGCGGGCCAGGCAGGCGCGTTGCAGTTGCCCGTCGCTCACCGCGTGCGGGCGGCGGGTCAGCAGGTCGGGCGTCAGTCCGACCAGGTCGGCCAGCTCCGCCGCGCGGGCCGCCGCCTGCTCACGCGGTGTGCCGGTGGCACGTAGCGGCTCGGCGACGATGTCGGCGAGGCTGAGCCGCGGGTCGGTGGCGGCACGCGGGCTCTGGAACAGGATCGCGACACGGGTGCGCAGTTCCGCCGGCAGGCGGTGGCGGACGCCGCCGACCCGTTTCCCGTCGATCGTGACGTGACCGCCGTCCGGGGCGTGCAGCAGGGCGAGGACACGGGCGAGAGTGGACTTGCCGCTGCCCGAGGGGCCGCGCAGCCCGACCGTCTCGCCCGGGGCGATGTGCAGGTCGACCCGGTCGAGGACGCCCCGCCCGCCGTACGCGACGGAGACCTGGTACGCGGCGAGCCCGGCGGCCGGCGCGGCGCCCGGGGCGGCGGCATCGGTGGCATCCGGAACCGTGACCGTCATGCCGGTACTCCCTCGCGCAGCGGGTGGTGACAGGCGACCCGGCCCGCGCCGTCGGCGGCCAGGCGGGGCACTGTCGCGCAGGTGTCGGTGGCGCGGACGCAGCGCGGGGCGAAGGCGCAGCCGCCGGGCAGGTCGGTGAGCGCCGGCGGGTGCCCGGGCACCGGCACGAACGCGCGGTCCGGCAGCGCGTCGAGCAGCCCGGCGGTGTACGGGTGGGCCGGGTCGTCGAACAGCCCCTCGGCCGGGCGGTGCTCGACGATGCGGCTGGCGTACATCACCGCGACGGTGTCCGCGACGCGGCGCGCGGCGGCCAGGTCGTGCGTGATGAGCAGGACGGCCGCGCCGGTGTCGCAGCGGCGGCGCAGCAGGTCCAGCGTGTGGTCGACGAGCGGCCGGTCCAGGCCGGTGGTGGGTTCGTCGGCGAGCAGCACCGGCGGGTCCGGTGCGAGAGCCAGCGCGGTGGCGAGCCGCTGGGCCATGCCGCCGGACAGCTCGTGCGGGTACCGGTCCAGGTCGGCCGGGTCGAGACCGACGTCGGCGGCGATCCGGTCGGCGGCGGCCGGCGCGTCGCGGCGGGTGTGCCCGTGCGCGCGCAGCGTCTCCTCCAGCAGCTTCCGCCCGTTACGCACCGGGGTGAGCGCGGTGGCGGGGCTCTGCGGGACCAGGCCGACGCCCCGGCCGCGTACGTGCCGGGCGAGGTGCCGCTCGCCCGCGCCGATCAGGTCGACAGCCTCGCGTCCCGGCGCGTGCAGGCGGGCCTGCCCGGTGACGGCGGCGTTGCGCGGCAGCAGGCCGAGCAGGGCGTGCGCGAGGACGGACTTGCCGCACCCGGACTCGCCGACCACCGCGAGCAGCTCGCCGGGCCGCAGCGTGAGGCTCAGGTCGGTGACGGCGTGCACGAGCGCGTCGCGCAGCCGGAAGCGGACGGTCAGCCCGTCGACGGTCAGCAGCGCCGGGGCGGTCACAGCTGCAGCTCCGCCCGTACGCGCGGGTCGAGGCGGTCACGCCACCGGCCGGTGAGCACGGCGAGCGCCAGCGTGGCCGCCACGAGCAGGAGGCCGGGGACGATGCTGGCCCACCAGGCGCCGGTGAGCAGCGACCGCTGCCCGTCGTTGATCATGTTGCCGATCGAGGCGAGGTGCGGCGGCAGGCCCAGGCCGAGGAACGACAGCGCGGTCTCGTGCCAGACGGCGTGCGGCACCATGAGCGTGGTCGCCAGCGCCAGGCGCGGCAGCACGTGCGGCAGCAGGTGCCGGGTGAGCACCCGAATGCGCCCGGCACCGCCGGAGATCGCGGCGTCCACGAACGGCCGGTTGCGCAGGCTGAGCAGTTCCGACCGCACGATCCGGGCGGTGGACAGCCAGTGCGTCAGCGCGATGGATGCGATCACCGCCCCGAGGCTGGGGCGCAGCATCGCCACGATGAAGATGCCCAGCAGCAGGTGCGGCAGCGCGGCGACGGTGTCTACGACGCGCATGAGCGCCCGGTCGACCCAGCCGCCGACGCTGCCGGCGACGGCGCCGACCAGGCCGCCGATGACCGCTGCGACGAGCGCGGCGACCGCGCCGACGAGCAGCGAGACGCGCAGGCCGTAGAGGCTGCGCAACGCCACGTCGCGGCCGAGGTCGTCGGTGCCGGCCAGGTGCTCCGGCGAGGGCGCGAGGCGGGTACGGGAGAGGTCGACGGCGCTCTGGTCCAGCGGCCACAGGAGCGGGGCGAGCAGCGCGGCGGCGACCACACCGGCGAGCACGACGACGGCGGCAGTCGTGCCGATGCCGCCGGTTCGGCGCAGGCGCCGGACGCGCGCGGGAAGGGCGAGGTCAGTCATCGAGGCGTACCCGGGGGTCGGCGGCGGCGTAGGCGAGGTCGGTGAGGAGGTTCGCGGTCAGCACCACGACGGTGGTGACCAGGGTCGTGGCCGCGAGCAGTGGGAAGTCGGCGCCCAGCGCGGCCTCGACGGTGACCGCACCGAGGCCGGGCAGGGAGAACACGGTCTCCACCAGGACCGCGCCGCCGACGAGTTCGGGCAGGTGCGTGCCGACCAGGGTGAGGAACGGCAGCAACGCGGTCCGCAGCGCGTGTCCGAACAGGACGACCCGGCCCGGAAGCCCCCGGGCGCGGGCGGCCAGGACGTGGTCGTCGCGCAGACTCTCGGCGACCGCGTCGCGGACGAACAGCACGAACCACGGCGCCTGGGAGATCGCCAGCACCGTCACCGGGAGCACCAGGTGCCGGGCCACGTCGGCCGGGTCGGTACCGGTGGCGGTGATGTCGGTGAGCCCGCCGGCGGGCAGCCAGCCGAGGCTGAGCGCGAACACGGCGATCGCCGCGAGGCCGATCCAGAACACCGGCATGGACTGCACGCCGTACGCGACGGCGCACAGCGCCCTGTCGAACCAGCCACCACGGCGGTACGCGGCGAGCGTGCCCAGCAGGACGCTCGCCACCAGCACCAGGGCGAGCGCGGTGCCGACGAGCAGCAGCGTCCAGCCGGCCCGGGCCGCCAGCACGGACGTGACCGGCTCGTGCCGGCTGGTCGACCAGCCCAGGTCGCCGCGCAGCAGGTTGCCGATCCAGCGGGCGTACTGCACCGGCAGCGGATCGTCGACACCCCAGTTGGCGCGGATCTGCGCGAGGTTCTCCTCGCTCGTGGTGAACGCCGCCGCGCCCGCGTACTGCTGGGCCGGGTCGATCGGGGAGGCGGCGCCGAGGGCGAACATGCCCATGCTGGTGGCGGCGAGCACCGGTACGGCGACCAGCAGCCGCCGGCGGATCACAGTGCCCGCCCCGGCCAGCCGTCGCCGGCCGGTCACGGCTGCCGTCACCGCTTCTTCGTCCAGGTGTGCACGTTCCACCAGATGCTGTTGGCGACGTCGTGCTCGTGCGGCTCCACCCGCGGCGTCACCCCGGTCACGGCGTCCTTCAGCACGTAGGTGTGCTGGAGGTAGGTGAGGAACACCCACGGCACGTCGGCGGCGAGCTGCTTCTGGAACGTGGCGTACGCGGCCTTGCGGACGGCCGGGTCGGCGCTGTCCCGGCCGTCCTGCAGCGCGGCATCGGTGACAGTGGACCGGTACGAGCCGGGGTTGAAGAAGCCCTGCCCGGCGAAGGCCGAGCTGAACAGCTTGTAGGAGACGAAGTCCGGGTCGTACGGGGTGCCGTAGCCCATGATCAGGGCGTCGTTCTTCATCCGCGGGGTGATCGCGTCCCAGGTCAGCCCCTCCGGCGTGACTTTGATGCCGACCTTCTTCGCGTCGGCGGTGACGGCCAGCGCGAGTTCCTTGCGCAGGCTGTCGGTGGCCGGGTACATGAGCGCGAACGCGGCCTGCCGCCCGTCCTTGACGCGGATGCCGTCCGGGCCGGGCTTCCACCCGGCGGCGTCCAGCGCGGCGGTCGCCGCGGCGGTGTCGGCGGCGGGCCGGCCGGTGATCGACGACTCGGCGTATTCCGACGTGGGCGGCACCGGCCCGAACGCGGGCTCGCCCGCACCGCCGAGCACCCCCGTCACCATCGCCTGCCGGTCCACGGCGACGTTCAGCGCCCGCCGGATCGCGAGGTCGCCGGTGACCGGGTTGCCCATCGGCAGCATGACGCCCCGGTAGTCGGCGGTCGGCACCCGGTGCACCCGGTAGCCGTTCCGGTTCTCGAACCCGGAGGCGAGCTTCGGCGCCAGCTCCGCCGCGTCGAACTCGCCGGCGCGCATCCGCTGGGCCCGGACGTTGTCGTCGGCGACGAACGCCACCACCACGCCGGAGTTCGCCGGTTTGCCGTCCCAGTACGTCTCGTTCGCCGCGAGCAACAGCCGGTCACCAGGGGTCCAGGAGGTGAACCGGTACGGGCCGGTGCCGACCGGCTTGCGGTTGAACGCGGCCTTGTTGACGTCCTGCCCGGCGAACGCCTTCGCCGGGACGATCCCCAGCGCCAGCCGTTGCAGGAACGGCGCGTACGCGTACTTCAGGGTGAACACGACAGTCGCCGGGTCGGGCGCGGTGACGGAGGCGAGCATGTCCAGATCGGAGCGCAGCGTGGAGTCGACTCTCGGGTCGAGCACCGCCTGGTAGGTGAACACCACGTCCTGGGCGGTCAGCGGGCCGCCGTCGTGGAACAGCACGCCCTCGCGCAGCTTCGCGGTGACCGTCTTCCCGTCCGCCGAGACGGTGGGCAGCTCGCGGGCCAGGGCGGGCGCCAGTTCGTTGCGGGCGTCCCGGGCGACCAGCCCGTCGAAGATCAGCGACGCGCCGTCGACGCCGTAGTTGAGCACCGGGTTGAGCGTGTCCGGCTCGCCCGCTGTGGCGACCACCAGCGTGCCGGCGCTGCCCGTGCCGCCGGTCGACGCCGTCGGCGACGAGCAGCCGGCAACGGCGAGCAGGGCGGCGAGTGCCGCGGCCACGCGTACGGGCTTGGGCTTGATCGCCACCGGCAACCCCTCGAACTCGTCCTAGGTAGCGGGCGGGCGCTCCGGCGAAGATCAGATCACCGGGTGCCCGAGCGCCCGCCCACTTCTGCCACTATTCGGTAGTTGCCAAGCATATGCAATAGGGAGCCATCGACGGCGGACGGCCCTCCGGGCTCGGGCGTCCGCTCGTGAGGCGGCCACCCGGCGCGCTGAATATGCTCAGAGCGTGGAGGACAGCGAGCAGGCGGTGCTGGCCGGGATGCTGCAGTCGGCCGAGGACGCCGCCCCGGTGGAGGCGGTCGAGGCCGTCACCGGCGTCATCGCCACGACGCTGAACGCGTGCGGCGTCTCGCTGCTGATCGCCGACCTCAGCGGCCGTGCGCTGGTCCGGCTGACCCACCAGCCGGCCCGTGGCGGTCCCGGCCGGCGCCACGGCGAGGAGGACGCCGAGGTCCTCCCCTTCGACGGCGGACCCTACGAACGCGCCCTCCGGCAGCAGGCCCCCGAGGTCGTCCCCGGCGACGGCACGTGGACCGTGCTGGCACCGGTCACCGACCGCGGAGAGGCGATCGGCCTGCTGGAGATCGACCTGCCCGATGAGCCGGACGACGACGTGGTGAACTGGGTAGCCCGTACCGCGCACGCGCTGGCGTTCGTGGTCATCGCCAACCGCCGGCACACCGACCTGTTCGAGTGGGGACAGCGGACCACCCCGTTCAGCCTCTCCGCCGAGATCCAGCGCCGTCTGCTGCCCGCCTCGTTCACCTGCGAGGGCGGCGCCTTCACCCTCTCCGGCTGGCTGGAACCCGCCGCCAGCGTCGGCGGGGACACCTTCGACTACAGCCTCGCGCGGAATCTGCTGCACCTCAGCGTCACCGACGCGATGGGCCACGGCGTGGCGAGCGCGCTCACCGCCACCCTCGGCGTGGGCAGCCTGCGCAACACCCGCCGGCGCGGCGGCAGCCTGATCGCCCAGGCCGAGGAGGCCAACCGGGCCGTCGCGGAGCACGCGAACGTACGCGGCGCGTACGTCACCGCCGTACTGGGCCGCATCGACCTCACCACCGGCCGCTGTGAGCTGCTGAACGCGGGACACGTCCCACCGCTGCTGGTCCGGGACGGCCAGGTTCTACCCGTGGAGTTGCCCGGCAACTTCCCGCTCGGCATGTTCCCCGGCGAGAGCTACCGCAGCGGAGAGCTGGCCCTGCTGCCCGGCGACCGGCTGGTGATGGTCACCGACGGCATGCGCGAACGCAACGCTGCCGACCTGGACCTGCCCGGGGCGCTGCTCAGCCTCACCCACCTGCATCCCCGCGAGGCGGTCCGCGCGCTGTCCGACGCGGTGCTGGCAGCCGCCGGGCCGGCGCTGACCGACGACGCCACGCTGCTCGTCGTCGACTGGTACGGCGGCCACGGGCCGCGGCGCAGCACCGCCGGCGCCGACACCACTCGCGTCAGTCCCGACGAGGAGCGCTCAGCGCACCGCCGCCGGTGAGCCGTCCTCGGCGTCCCGCACGGTGCCGAAGAGCGGGATGACACGGTCCACCGAGGTGATCGAGAAGACGTTGCGGATCGACTGGCGGACGACGGCCAGACCGAGCCAGCCGTCGCGCTCCCGCAGGTTCTTGTAGACGAGCACCAGTGCGCCCAGGCCGCTGGAATCCACGAACCCGACCTGGGTCAGGTCGACGACCACCGTCCGCGCACCGGCCTCCACCACATCGAGCAGCCGGTCACGCAGCTGAGGCGCGCTGGCCATGTCCAGATCGCCGGCGACCTCGATCACCGGGCCGACGCGCCCCTGCCTGGTCGCCACCGAGAACTCCACCACTCCCCCTCAACCGCGCCGCAGAAGGCATCTCACTTCTACCCACCGTGCCAGAAATCCGCCCTGATCGCCTCCCGTAGGTGCGCAACGGCTCAGCGGCCTCGCCGCGACGTGGTGGAGGACACCTCAGTGCCGGTCGAGCCCAGTGCCGGAGCGGGAATCCACACCTCGGTGGCGGCCCGGCGGCGCTCGGCGAGGCGTACCGCCGGACGCATGGCCAGGCCCGCGACCACGAACAGCCCGCCGAGCACCAGCCAGCCCGGCGTGCCCCAGCCGAGCAGCAGCGAGGTCAGCAGCACCGGGCCGAGCATCCGGGCCAACTGCGGCGCCATGCCGAAGAAGCCCTGGTACTGCCCCTGCCGGTCGGGGCGGGCCAGGGTGAAGCCGACCTCCCAGCCGCTGGCCGCCTGCACCATCTCGCCGAACACCTGCACCAGTGCCGCGCCCAGCAGCACCGCCGAGGCCACCCACGCGCCGCCGACCATCCCGGAGACCGCGTACGCGCCGCAGGCGACAAGCAGGACCCAACCGGCGTGCCCGCTGGCCCGCGCCGCCGTGCCGGGATCGGTCACCCGGCGGGCCACCCGGACCTGCCACAGCACCACGCACAGCATGTTCACGGTGAGCACGATCGCGCCCATCGGCGCCGGGGCGTCGGTCCGTTCCGCGATCCACAGTGGCAACGCCAGGCTGAGCAGCGGCATGTTCAGGCACATCACCGCGTTCAGCAGGGTGATCAGCGCGTACGGGCGGTCGCGCAGCACGGCCAGCCGTCCCGGCTCGGGTCCGGCCGGGACCGGCGCCGCCGCCTCGGGCAGCCGGCGCACCAGCAGGGCCGCGGCCAGGAAGCTCGCCGCGTCGAGCGCGAAGGCGGACAGATACGCCGGGCGGCTGTCCGCCCAGAGCACGAGCGCGCCCAGCCCGGCCCCGGCGGCCAGGCCGGCGTTCGAGACCGACTGCAACCGGGCCCGTACCGCGGTGCGCCGCGCGGGCTCGATCAGCCCGACCAGCAGCGCCTGCCGGCTGGCGGTGAGCCCGGCCTGGCAGGCGGCGTAGCAACAGGCGAGCAGCACGAACAGCGGGAAGGAACGGATCACGAGGAAGCCGCTGAGTGCGGCGGCGGTGGCGACGGCGAAGACGACTGTCATCCGCCGCGCGCCGTAGCGGTCTGCCAGCTGGCCGGCGGGCACCCCGGCGAGGATGCCCGTCGACCAGCCCACGGTGAGGGCGATCCCGACCTGCGCCGGGGACAACCCGACCACCCGGATGAAGAACAGCGCCGAGCAGGCGTAGAACGCGCCGTCACCCACCGAGTTCGCGAGCTGGGCCAGGGCCAGCACCCGGACCCGGCGGCCGGTGTCGACATCGGTCATTGCTCGTCCCCCGTTCGCCATGCTCCTTCCTTCATCCAAGACCTGCGGATTGGCTCGCAGAAGCGCCGATTCCAGGCGATTCGATTGGGCCAATGTAGTGTCGTCGCCGTGGACGTCCACGTCAGCCTGGCCGGTCCCGGCGACCGCGCCACCCGGATCCACAGGCAGTTGCTGGAGGCGATCCTGGACGGCCGGCTGCGGCCCGGGGAACGGCTGCCACCCACCCGCGAACTGGCCCGGCGCCTCGACGTCTCCCGCAACACGGTCGCCGTCGCCTACGAGCGGCTGACCGCCGAGGGGCTGCTCACCGCCCGGGTCGGCGCGGGGACGTTCGTCGCCGACGAGCCGGTCGCCCGCGCCCGGCCCCGTCCCGCGCCGGCCGGTGGGGTACGCCCCCGCGCGTTCTGGGCGTCCGCCGAGCCGGCGCCCACCGCCGCGCCCCGCCCGGGACACGACTTCCGGGCCGGCACCCCTGACACCGGGCTGTTCCCGCTGGCCACCTGGCGGCGACTGGTCGCCGGGGAACTGCGTACCGCGACGATCCGGGGCGGCTACGCCGACCCGGCCGGGCACCGGGGCCTCCGTAGCGCCGTCGCCCGGTACGTAGGTCTCGCCCGCGCGGTACTCGCCGGGCCCGACGACGTCGTCGTCACCCACGGCGCGCAGCAGGCGCTGGACCTGATCGCCCGGGTGATGCTCGAGCCGGGCGACCGGGTGGCCGTCGAGGACCCCGGCTATCCCCCGGCCCGGTGGCTGTTCGCCGGCCACGGCGCGCGGGTCGTGCCGGTACCGGTCGACGACGAGGGCATCGACGTACGCGCGCTACCAGGCGACGCGCGGCTGGTCTACGTCACCCCGTCGCACCAGTTCCCGCTGGGCGTCCGGATGTCCCCGGCCCGCCGGGCGGCGCTGCTGGACTGGGCGGCGACCCGGGACGCGGTGATCGTCGAGGACGACTACGACACCGAGTTCCGCTTCTCGGCGCGCCCGCTGGACCCGCTGCAGACGCTGGACCGGGCCGGGAAGGTGGTCTACGTCGGCACGTTCTCCAAGACGCTGCTGCCCATGCTGCGCCTCGGGTTCCTGGTCGCCCCCGCCTCGCTGCGCCCGGCGCTGCTGGCCGCCCGGCAGCTCACCGACTGGCACGGCGACCACACCACGCAGGCCGCACTGGCCCGGTTCATCGACTCCGGCGAGCTGGCCCGGCACATCCGCAAGGCGACCCGGGTGTACGCCGAGCGGCGCGACCTGATCGACGCCGCGCTGCGCTCCGACCTCGCCGGCTGGCTCGACCCGGTGCCGTCCACGGCGGGCCTGCACCTGTGCGCGCGCCTGCGCCCGGACGCCGGCGTCGACCTGCCGACTGTCGTCGCACGGGCGGCCGAGGCCGGCGTCACCGTACGCGAGATCGCCGGCTACCAGGCGGGGCCGCCCGGCCCGGCCGGTCTGGTGCTCGGCTACGGCGCCGTCGCCACCGCCGACGTACCCGGAGGGCTCCGGTTGCTCGCACGCGGTTTCCGCGGCTGACCGGCGGCGGCGCAGATTCGCCGCGTCCTCCGAGCAACCCCGGGAGCCACACATGGCGTGACTATCCCGAATTCGATCGGAGGTCCGAATGAGTGATCGCGACACGGCGTTCGCGGAGTACTTCTCGGCGAGGCACCACGCCATGCGCGCCACCGCGTATCTGCTCTGCGGCGACTGGCACCGCGCGGAGGACCTGGTCCAGACCGGGTTCACCAAGCTGTACCTGGTCTGGAACCGGATCGCCCGGCACGAGGCGCTCGACTCCTACCTGCGCCAGATCATCGTCCGGTCCTTCCTCGACGAACGGCGGCGGGGCTGGTGGCGGCGGGAACGGGTGGGCACGCCCGACGCCGATCCGCCGGTGCCGGCGAGTCCGCACGAGGACCGGCTCGTGCTGCTCCAGGCGCTCGCCGCCGTACCGCCCCGGCAGCGGGCCGTCCTGGTCCTCCGCTACTGGGAGGACCTGCCGATCGACGAGGTGGCGGCGCTGCTGAACTGCTCGCCGGGAACGGTGAAGAGCCAGTCCGCCCGCGGACTGGACACGTTGCGCGGCCTCCTGTCACCCATGCACTCATCGAGCGAGAAGGGGCAACGATGAACGGAGACCAGCTGCGCGAGGCGCTTCGCGACGAGATGCTCGGCGTCGCCGCGCCACCGCGACCGAGCACGGACGCCATGCTCCGGACCGCCCGGCGGGCGCGCAACCGGCGCCGGGCCGTCCAGGCGTGCGCCGGGTCGGCGACGGCCGTACTCGCCGTCGTGGGTGTCGTGGCCCTCGCCAGCCCGGGCGGCGGCGACCGGCGCCCGCCGGCCGCGCTGCCGCAGGCCGCCCCGCCGCCGTCGGCGGACACGAGCGCCGAGCCGATGCCGACCGGGCCCGACGGCCTGCCGCAGGAGGACCGGACCGCGCGGGCGGGCACCCGGTACGACCAGGCCGCCCTGCTGCTCGACCGGCTCGTCACAGTGGTGCCCGACGGGTACACCGCCGAGAAGACCGTCTCCACCGAGACCGGGAAGGAGACGCTGGGCACCCATCAGGCTGACTTCACCGGACGGGCAGACGGCGTCGAGCTGTGGAGCTACCTGGCCTCGGTCGACGTGGCGAAGGGGACGTGGAAGGGGCGCCTGCTCACCGAGGTGCACACCGCGGGCAACCTGCTGCCGTCCGAGCCGTGTGCCCTGGCGCGCGAGTTCTGGGGCATGGGGGGCGAGTGCCAGCCGGTGACGGTCGGCGACGCGACTGTGGGCGTGGTGGTCCGGCCTGGCGCGGACGACCGGTTCGACCAGTGGGCCGCCTACCGCCACCCCGACGGCGTGGTGGTCTTCGTCGCGCAGGGCGCGTACGACAGACAGGCGCCCGCGTCACCGCTGCCGTTCACCGCGCGCGACCTGGCCGCTGTCGCCGTCGACGAGCGGCTCCATCTGCGGTAGCCCTGCCGCGGGCGCGGCTGAACTACCCTCGCCGCCGTGGACACTCTGGAGATCGATGCGCCTGTCGTCGGCGTGACCGTCTACCCGGACCGCGCCCGGGTCACCCGCCGCGGCCGCGTCCGGCTGACCGCCGGCGACCACCGGGTACGCGTCGCCCCGCTCCCGCTGGGCCTGCGCCGGGACTCGATCCGGGTGGGTGGCCGGGGCGCGGTGACGGTGCTCGGGGTGGACGTGGCCGCGTGGCGGCAGGCCCGCAGCACCGACGCCCAGGTCGTCGAGCTGGAACGGCGGCGGCGCGACCTGTCCGACGAGCTGGCCGAGGTCGGTGACACCGACGCGATCGAGGACCAGCGCGGCGATTTCCTCACCCGGCTGGCCGAGCGGGCGGGTGGCACGTACGCCCGGGCGCTGGCCGCGGGCGACGCGGCCCCGGCTGACGTCGCGGCCTTCACCGACTCGGTGGCCGGTCAGCTCGCCGAGTCGCGGGCCCGGCGGCGCGGGCTGGCCCGGCGGCGCGCCGAGCTGGCGGAGGAGCTGGCCGCCGTCGACCGGGAGCTGGACGCGGCGCGCGGCAAGCGGGAGCCGGACCGGCTGGCCGCCGAGGTGTCCGTCTCGGTGGACGCCGACGAGACCGAGGTGGAGCTGGAGCTGACGTACCTGGTGGACGGCGCCCGCTGGACGCCCTCATACGACCTGCGGCTGGTCGAGGACACCATGACCGTCACCTGGTTCGGGCTGGTCAGCCAGGGCACCGGGGAGGACTGGCCGGAGTGCGAACTCCAGCTCTCCACCGCCCGCCCGGCGGCGGCGAGCGGCGTACCCGAATTGTCGCCCTGGTATCTCGACCGGTTCCGGCCGGAGCCGCCGATGGCCGTGTCGACCGCGTCGTTCGGCGGCACGGTGCCGCCCCCGGCGCCCGGCGCGGCGCCGGCGGCGGGCCGTCCCCGCGCGGCGCGGGCCGCGGCGCCGCCGGTGCGGGAGAGCGTCGCCGAGGTGGAGCAGGGCGTGACGGCGGCCACCTACCGGCCCGCGCGGCCGGTGGCGGTGCCGGCGGACGGCAGCGCGCACCGGGTGACGATCGCGGTGCTGGAGCTGCCGGCCCGGCTGGACCACGTGAGCGTGCCGGTACGCGCCGCCGAGGCGCACCTGCGGGCCACGGTCCGCAACACGTCGGACCACACGCTGCTGCCCGGCCCGGCGTCGGTCTTCCACGGTGCCGACTTCGTGGCGGCGACGCGGCTGAAGACATGGGCGCCGGGCGAGGAGACCGAGCTGGCGCTCGGGGTGGACGACCGGGTGCGGGTGGAGCGGAAGCTGTCCCGGCGCACCGAGAGCAAGGCCACGCTCGGGTCGACGCGGCGGCGGGAGGTGGAGTACCGGATCACTGTGGCGAACCACACGTCCCGCCCGGCCACTGTGGAGGTGCGGGATCAGCTGCCGGTGTCCCGGGACGAGTCGGTGGTGGTACGCGAGACGACGCTGACGCCGCCACCGGCCGAGCGTACGGAGCTGGGCGAGCTGATCTGGCGGCTGTCGCCGGCGCCGGGTGAGAGCGGCGAGATCGCCCTGGGCTTCCGGGTGGAGCTGGCGAAGGGCGTCGAGCTGACCGGCTGGCGGGAGTGACACGACGGGGCCGCTTCCGCGACGTGCGGAAGCGGCCCCGTCGGGTGCCTCAGATGCGGCGGCGGCCGTAGAGGCCGGCGAAGACGGCGACACCGATGGCGGCGAAGCCGACCTGGAGCGCCAGCTCGATCCAGTCGATGCCGGGGGTGTCGTCGACGCCGAACGCGCCGGCCACCAGCGTGCCGACGAACGCGGCGACCACACCGATGAGCAGGGTCAGCCAGATCGGGATGTTCTGCTTGCCCGGCACCACCAGGCGCCCGAGCGCACCGATGATGAGACCGATGATGAGCGCGGTGAAGAAGCCCGTGATCTCCACGAGAGGCGTCCCTTCCCTCAAATGTGTTGGCGTCAGCCTGGTTGCCCCGATCAACCAGTCGGTCAAACCCGGGAACCGCTTTCGTCACGGAACTGTCATGACCGTCTCTGATCAGTGGTCCGAGGGCTGCCGGCGGCGCGGCGCGCCGGGCGGCTCCTCCCTGTCGATGCGCAGTTCCCGCTCCAGCTCGGCGATCACCATGCGCAGGTCGTCCAGGCGCTGGCTGATCGCGATCCGGTCCACCTCGTCCGGAATCCCGTCCCCGTCGGAGTCGTAGTCGGACGCCAGCCCCTCGGTCATCTCCAGCCGGCGCGCCTCCTCCATCGAGTTGACGATGACGGCGATGAGGATGTTCAGCAGGAGGTTCACCGCGATCATCACGAAGCTGACGTAGTAGAGCAGCGTCCACGGCGACACCTCCAGACCCTGTTCCAGCAGGTCCGGCAGCGTCTCCAGGGACAGCAGCACGAACAGCGTGACGAGCGAACGGCCGATGTCGCCGTACTGCTCGGGGTAGCGGTCGCCGAAGATCAGCCAGCCGGCCATGCCGTACACGTAGAGCGTGACGGCGGCGAGCGCGAGGAAACCCGCGACACCTGGGAGGCTGCGCCACAGCGCCGCGACGATGGTCCGCAGGCCGGGTGAGAAGCGCACCAGGCGCAGTACCCGGGCGACCCGGATGAACCGCAGCACCGCCGAGTCGCCGTGCAGGCCCGGGACGAATATGGCCGCTGTCACCAGCAGGTCGAAGACGTTCCAGCCGTGCCGGAAGAAGTCCTGCGGGCGGCGGCCGTACGCGAGCACCCGGATGGTGATCTCCACGACGAAGACCGCCCGGAACATCCACTCCGTCCACCGCAGCACCGGCCCGGCCGCGCCGAGGTTCGGGTACGTCTCGATGCCCAGCACCACGCCGTTGGCCATGATGAGCACCACGATGGCCACCTCGAACGGCCGGGACGCGACGATCCGGGCACAGTGGCCGGCCAGCCCACGCTTTCCGTCACTGGTCCGTCGCCCGCCGCGCGGTGCCGGAACCGTGTCCCCGATCAGCGTTCCCCTCCGGAGGGCCGGAGCCGGACGACGCACGCACGACGGGGGGTAGCCACCCGGACACTTTAGTGGATCACCGAGGGCGGGCGGCCGGGGCCGAGACGCGCCGGGCCTGGCTCAGAGCCAGCCGCGGCGCTTGAACAGCAGGTAGAGCGCGCCGCAGACAGCAAGCATCAGGGTGACCGCGAACAGGTAGCCGTACCGCCAGTCCAGCTCCGGCATGTGGGTGAAGTTCATCCCGTAGACGGTGCCGATCAGGGTGGGCGCGAACAGGATGGCCGCCCACGCGGAGACGCGTTTGATCTCCTCGTTCTGCTCGAAGCTGGCAGCGGTCAGGCTGCGCATCTCCTCGTTCTGCGCCTGCGACACCAGCGTGGCGTTGACGGTGAGGATGTTCTGGAGCAGGTGCCGGAACCCGTCCACCCGCTCCACCACCTGGGTCAGGTGGTCGGCCACGTCGCGCAGCCGGCGGCGTAGCTCCTCGTCAGTGCCGTACCTGTCGAAGCCGTGCGTGAGCGCGTCGACCACCTTCAGCAGCGGCCGGGCGGCCCGCTGGAACTGGATCACCTCGCGGCTCAGCTCGTAGATACGGCGGCTGGCGTTCGGGTCGCCGCCGAACACCTCGGTCTCGATCTCGTCGATGTCGTTCTCCAGCCCGGCCACCACCGGCGCGTAGCCGTCCACCACCCGGTCGAGTACGGCGTAGAGCACTGCTTCCGGGCCGAGTGCGAGCACCTCGGGTTCGGCCTCCAGCCGCCGCCGTACGCCGGCCAGGTCGGGCGTGCCGCCGTGCCGCACGGTGATCACGAAACCGGGGCCGAGGAACAGGTGCAGCTCGGCGAACTCGACCGCGTCCCGGGCGTCCAGGTAGCGGGCGGCGCGCAGCACCACGAACAGGGTGTCGCCGTAGCGTTCCAGCTTGGGACGCTGGTGGGCGTTGATCGCGTCCTCGACGGCCAGGTCGGGAAGCTGGAACTCGGCGGCGAGCGAGGCCACCTCCTCCCGGCCCGGCCGGCGCAGCCCGATCCAGGCCATCGCGTCGTCGAGCTGTTGCAGGCAGCGGAACGTGTCGGCGAGGCTCACCGGCGACGCCCGGCGTACGCCGTCGACGTAGACGCCGCTGTCGACCAGCCCGTCGGGTCGCTCCGGCTCGGCCGCGCCCGCGTCGATGGCGTGCTCGTCCAGGCGGCGGCCGAACCCCTCCGAGGACCGGTTGTCCGCCATGCCCCTCCCCCGCTGCTCGGCCGGGTCGCCGAGTCCCCCGCCCGCGCTCGCGCAAACGTCAGGGTCGGTAGCGGTAGCCCATGCCCGGTTCGGTGATCAGATGCCGGGGCCGGGCCGGGTCGTCCTCCAGCTTGCGCCGCAGCTGGGCCATGTACTGCCGCAGGTAGTTCGTCTCGTGGTGGTACTCCGGTCCCCACACGTCGTGCAGCAACTGGCGCTGGCTGACCAGCTTGCCCGGGTTGCGCAGCAGCTTCTCCAGCATGGCCCACTGGGTGGGGGTGAGCTTGACCTCGACGCCGTCGTCCCGGGTGACCGTCCGGTCGGCCAGGTCGACGGTGTTGCGGCCGATTCGCAGCGCCGGTACGGCGGGCGTGGCCGGGGCGAGCCGCCGGGTCACCGCCCGGATCCGGGCGAGCAGTTCGTCGACGCCGAACGGCTTGGTCACGTAGTCGTCGGCGCCCGCGTCGAGCGCGGACACCTTGTCCTCGCTGCCGGCCCGCCCGGACAGCACGATGATCGGCACGGCGGTCCAGCCGCGCAGGCCCCGGATGACGTCGGTGCCGTCCAGGTCGGGCAGGCCGAGGTCGAGCACCACCAGGTCCGGCGGGTGGGCGGCGGCGGCCTTGAGCGCGGTAGCGCCGCTGCCTGCGACCTCGACGTCGTAGCCCCGGGCCCGCAGGTTGATCCGCAGCGCGCGCAGGATCTGCGGCTCGTCGTCGACGACCAGGATCCGGGTCATTCCTGCGGCCCCTCCGGCTGGGTGGCGGCCGGCAGCCGCAGCACCAAGGTGAGACCGCCACCGGGCGTGGTCTCCGGGGTGATGCTGCCACCCATCGCCTCGGCGAGTCCCCGGGACAGCGCCAGCCCCAGGCCCACCCCGGTCTGGTTGTGCCGGTCGCCGAGGCGCTGGAACGGCAGGAAGACGTGCTCCCACTGGTCCTCCGGGATGCCCGGCCCGGTGTCGATCACCCGCAGCTCGACCTGTCCGGCGTGTGCGCTGCCGGTGATCGTCGGCGGCCTACCGGGCGGGCTGTGCCGCAGCGCGTTGGCCACGATGTTGACGAGCACCCGCTCCAGCAGGCCCGGGTCGGCGAGCGCCGCCGGCAGGTCGGCCGGGATGTCGGTGGTCACCTCGGCCGCCGCCGGGCCCAGTTCGTCGAGCGCCAGGGGTACGGCGTCCTCCAGCCCGATCGCGGTGGCGCTCACGCCCAGCGCGCCGGCCTGCAACCGGCTCATGTCGAGCAGGTTCGCCACCAGCCGGCTCAGCCGGTCCAGCGACTCGTCGGCGGTGGCGAGCAGTTCCTCCCGGTCGTCCGCGTCGAACTCGACGTCGTGGCTGCGCAGGCTGCTCACCGCCGCCTTCGCCGACGCCAGCGGCGTACGCAGGTCGTGGCTGACCGCCGCGAGCAGCGCGGTCCGCATCCGGTCGGCGGCGGCGAGCGGACGGGCGGTCGCGGCCTCCTCGGCCAGCCGCTCCTGGCGCAGCGCGACGGCGGCCTGCGCCGCGAACGCCTCGACCACCCGCCGGTCGGCCGCCTCCAGCCGCCGGCCGGCGAGCACCACGCTCAGCCGGTCGTCCACCGGCACCACCGTCTCGCCCGCGCCCGGGCTACCGGGCGGCCGGTCACCGACGCTCGCCACCACCCGCCAGGCGTCCGCGCCCCGGGCGCGCGCCGGGCGTCCGCCGGCCTCGTCGGTCAGCTCCAGCACGCTGACCGCGCGCAGCCCGAACGTCTCCCGCAGCCGGTCCAGCAGCGCGGGCAGCGGTCGCTCGCCGCGCAGCACGCTGCCCGCCACGGTGGCCAGGGTCTGCGCTTCGGCGGAGGCCCGGGCCGCCTCCCGGGTACGGCGAGCCGCCACGTCGACCACCCAGCTCACCGCGATGGCGACGCCGACGAACACGCCCAGGGCGAGCAGGTTGTCCGCCTCGGCGATGGTGAGCGTCCGGTACGGCGGCGTGAAGAACCAGTTGAGCAGCAGCGATCCGCCGAGCGCGGCGACCAGCGCGGGCCACAGTCCGCCGACCAGCGCCACGCCCACGACACCGGCGAGGAACAGCAGGATGTCGTTCGTCAGGGTGAGGTCGGGCAGCGTCCGCAGCACGAGCGTGAGCAGCGGCATGCCGAGCACCGCGAGCGCGTACCCGATCAGCCGCCGGCGTCGCGACAGCGCGGCGGGCACCGACGTGCCCCGGCGCCCGCGGCCCGCCTCGGGGTGGGTGACCAGGTGCACGTCGATCGGGCCGGACAGCGCGGTGGTGGTCACGCCGACGCCCCGGGCGAACACCTGCGCGAACCGGCCCCGGCGGCTCGCGCCGAGCACGAGCTGGGTGGCGTTGACGCCCCGCGCGAAGTCGAGCAGCGATGCCGGGATGTCGGTGCCGAGCACCTGGTGGTACGTGCCGCCGAGGCTCTCCACCAGCACCCGCTGCCGGGCCAGCTGGGCCGGGTCGGCGCCGGCCAGCCCGTCGCTGCGGGCCACGTGCACGGCGAGCAGGTCGGCGCCCTTGCTGCGGGCGGCGATCCGGGCGGCCCGGCGGATCAGCGTCTCGCCCTCCGGGCCGCCGGTCAGCGCGACCACCACCCGTTCCCGCGCCTCCCAGGTGTCGGAGATGCCCTGCTGGGCCCGGTACGCGTCGAGCTGCTCGTCGACCTTGTCGGCCAGCCAGAGCAGCGCCAGTTCGCGTAGCGCGGTGAGGTTGCCGACCCGGAAGTAGTTGCCGAGCGCGGCGTCGATCTTGTCGGGCCGGTAGATGTTGCCGTGCGCCATCCGGCGGCGCAGCGCCTCCGGCGTCATGTCCACCAGCTCGACCTGCTCGGCGGCCCGGACCACCTGGTCCGGGACCGTCTCCCGCTGGGTGGTGCCGGTGATCTGCGCGACCACGTCGTTCAGTGACTCCAGGTGCTGCACGTTGACCGTCGAGAGCACGCTGATCCCGGCGTCGAGCAGCTCCTGCACGTCCTGCCAGCGCTTCTCGTGACGGGAGCCGGGCACGTTCGTGTGGGCCAGCTCGTCCACCACGACCACCTCGGGCCGCCGGGCCAGCACCGCGTCCAGGTCCATCTCGGTGAACTCGACGCCCCGGTAGGTCATCGCGCGGCGGGGCACCAGCTCCAGGTCACCGATCATCTCGGCGGTGTGCCGGCGGCCGTGCGTCTCGACCAGGCCGATCACCACGTCGGTGCCGCGCTCGGCCCGGCGCTTGGCCTCCTCGAGCATCGCGTACGTCTTGCCGACGCCCGGGGCGGCCCCGAGATAGATCCGCAGTTCACCCCTGCCCACAGCGTCCATCCTCCCTGACCGGCCGGGAGCGGCCCCGGGCCTTCCCCGGGGCCGCTCCGGTCGCTGTCGCGTCAGCGCGCCGGGAACGCCTCGTCCAGCGCGAGGTTGAGTTCCAGCACGTTCACCCCGGGCTCACCCATGAAGCCCAGCGCCCGGCCGGTGGTGTGCTCGGCGACCAGCCGCCGTACCGCCGCCGGGTCCGCGCCGCGCTCCCGCGCCACCCGGGCCACCTGGATCTCCGCGTACGCCGGGGAGATGTGCGGGTCGAGGCCGCTGCCACTTGCGGTGACCGCGTCGGCCGGTACGGCGGGCCGGGCCGGGGCGTCCCCGCGTACCGGGGTGACGATGCCGCCCTCCGCCACGTAGTCGTGGCCGGGCTGGGCCGCCTCCACCGGTACGCCCTGCCAGGTGGTGACGAACGGCGTCGCCGGCGCGGCCTGGTTGACGCTCACCACGCGGGTGATCGGGCCGGTGAGGCCGTCGGCGCGGAACACGGCGAGCACCGCGCCCACCCCGTCCGGCGTGCAGTACGGGCGCCGCCCGTCCACGCCGTCGAGGTCGCCGATCGCCTTGCTGCGCGCGCAGACCTGGGTGAGCAGGCTCGGCGTGGAGCCGGCGGGGTCGGCGGCGAGCGTGTCCACCACGCTCTCCGGGCCGAGGTTGCTCGCCGCGGTGGAGGTCGGGTCGTAGCCCTCCCCGGCGGCCGACGGGCGGGACTGGAAGTAGCGCGGGATCGGGTTGCCGTCCGCGTCGGTGAACGACTGGCCGATCAGCGAGCTGCCGACGGTCCGGCCGCCGACGGTGAGCAGTGAACCGTCCGCCCTGCCGTCGAGGCCGGGGAGCCGGCCCACGGCGACCAGGGCGAACGGGTAGATCAGGCCGAGCAGCACGGTGAAGACGAGCACCGCGCGCAGGGCGGCCAGGTGCTGGGAGAGCCAACTGGGAAGGCGCATCACGAGATCCCCGGGACGAACTGGACGAGCAGGTCGATGAGCTTGATGCCGACGAACGGCACCACGATGCCGCCGAGGCCGTAGAGCCACAGGTTGCGGCGCAGCAGCGTCGAGGCGCCGGCCGGGCGGTAGCGCACGCCGCGCAGGGCCAGCGGGATCAACGCCACGATGACTATCGCGTTGAAGACGACGGCGGAGAGGATCGCCGACTCGGGGCTGGCCAGGCGCATGATGTTGAGCCGGTCCAGTGACGGGTAGATGCCGGCGAACATGGCCGGGATGATCGCGAAGTACTTCGCGATGTCGTTGGCGATGCTGAACGTGGTCAGCGCACCCCGGGTGATCAGCAACTGCTTGCCGATCTCCACGATCTCGATCAGCTTGGTCGGGTCGGAGTCGAGGTCGACCATGTTGCCGGCCTCCTTGGCGGCCGACGTGCCGGTGTTCATGGCGACACCGACGTCCGCCTGGGCCAGCGCGGGCGCGTCGTTCGTGCCGTCGCCGGTCATGGCGACGAGCCGGCCGCCCTCCTGCTCCTTCTTGATCAGCGCGAGCTTGTCCTCTGGCGTGGCCTCCGCGAGGAAGTCGTCCACGCCCGCCTCGTCGGCGATCGCCTTCGCGGTACGCGGGTTGTCGCCGGTGATCATCACGGTGCGGATGCCCATCCGGCGCATCTCGTCGAAGCGCTCCCGCATCCCGGCCTTCACCACGTCCTTGAGGTGGATGACGCCGAGCGCCCGGGCCGGCTCCCCGGCCACGTGCTCGGCCACCACGAGCGGCGTGCCGCCGGTGCCGCTGATCGCGTCGACCAGTTCACCGACCTGTTCGGTCGGGTGGCCGCCGTTGTCGCGTACCCACTTCATCACCGCGGCGGCGGCGCCCTTGCGGATGTGCCGGACGTCGCCGCCGGCGTCCAGGTCGACGCCGCTCATCCGGGTCTGCGCGGTGAACGGCACGAACGTGGCGTGCGGGATGAGGCCGGGCTCGCGCTCGCGCAGCCCGTACTCGTTCTTCGCGAGCACCACGACCGAGCGGCCCTCGGGGGTCTCGTCGGCCAGGCTGGACAGTTGCGCCGCGTCGGCGAGCGTGGCCGCGTCCACGCCGTCCACCGGCAGGAACTCGGCGGCCTGCCGGTTGCCGAGCGTGATCGTGCCGGTCTTGTCCAGCAGCAGCGTGTTGACGTCGCCGGCCGCCTCGACCGCCCGGCCGCTCATCGCCAGCACGTTGCGCTGCACGAGCCGGTCCATGCCGGCGATGCCGATCGCGGACAGCAGAGCCCCGATGGTGGTCGGGATGAGACAGACCAGAAGCGACACGAGGACGACGCCGGTGACGCCGGAGTCGGTGATCGCCGCGGTGTCCGGCGCGGCGGCCTGGTAACCCTTGGCGAAGATCGCCATCGGCTGGAGTGTGACGACGGCGAGCAGGAAGATGATCGTCAGCGCGGCCAGCAGGATGTTCAGTGCGATCTCGTTCGGCGTCTTCTGCCGGTTGGCGCCCTCGACCAGCGCGATCATCCGGTCGATGAAGCTCTCGCCCGGCTTCTGCGTGATCCGGACGACGATCCGGTCGGAGAGGACCCGGGTGCCGCCGGTGACCGCGCTGCGGTCGCCGCCGGACTCCCGGATCACCGGGGCGGACTCGCCGGTGATCGCCGACTCGTCGACGCTGGCGATGCCCTCGACCACGTCGCCGTCACCGGGGACGACCTGACCGGCCTCGACCAGGACGACGTCACCCTGCCGCAGCTGCGGCGCGGGCACCGCCTCGTCCCGGTACGCGTTCGCGGCGGCACCCGGCGTCCAGCCGACCAGGCGGGTGGCGACGGTGTCCTGCTTGGCCCGGCGCAGCGTGTCGGCCTGCGCCTTGCCGCGCCCCTCGGCGACCGCCTCGGCCAGGTTCGCGAAGATCACGGTGAGCCAGAGCCAGACGGTGATCGCGATCGCGAAGACGGACGGGTCGGCCACCGCGAGCACTGTGGTGAACAGCGCGCCGATCTCCACGATCAGCATCACCGGGTTGCGCCACAGGGTGCGCGGGTCGAGCTTGCGCAGCGCGTCCGGCGACGACCGGAGCAACTGGCGAGGGTCGAGCAGTCCGCCGCCGACCCGGTCGCGGCGGCCCGGCGTGCCGGGAGCCGCGGTGTCGCCGGTGACCGGCGCGTCGGCGGTCTGCACAGGTGCTGTCATGTCCTTGTCTCTCATGGTGGTCACAGCCCTTCGGCCAGCGGGCCGAGCGCGAGTGCGGGAAGGAAGGTGAGCGCGACGAGGACCACCGTGACGCCGACGACCATGCCGACGAACAACGGCCGGTGGGTCGGCAGGGTGCCCTCGGAGGCGGGTGTGGGTTGCTGGCGGGCCAGCGAGCCGGCCAGCGCGAGCACGAAGATGATCGGCAGGAACCGGCCGAGCAGCATGCAGAGCCCGAGCGCAGTGTTCCACCACTGTGTGTTCACGGTGATGCCGGCGAACGCGGAGCCGTTGTTGTTGCTGGCCGAGGTGAACGCGTAGAGCACTTCGGACAGCCCGTGCGGTCCGGCGTTCAGCGCTGTCGAGGCGTTGCCGGTGGCGAACGCGGCGGCGGTGCCGGTGAGCACCAGCGCCGGGGTGATCAGGAAGTACATCGAGGCGAACTTGATCTCGCGCGAGCCGATCTTCTTGCCCAGGTACTCCGGGGTGCGCCCGACCATCAGGCCGGCCACGAACACCGTGATCACCGCGAGGATCAGCAGCCCGTACAGGCCGGCGCCGACACCGCCGGGGGCGACCTCGCCGAGCATCATGTTGCCCAGCGTCATCATGCCGCCCAGCGCGGTGTACGAGTCGTGGAACGAGTCGACGGCGCCGGTCGAGGTGAGCGTGGTGGCCGCCGCGAACGTGGCCGAGTTCGACACGTCGAAGCGCACCTCCTTGCCCTCCAGCGCCGCGCCGACCGCCTGCGGCACCGTGCCGTCGCCGGCCAGCTCGAAGACGTTTGTGAGGGTGACACTGGCGAACGCCAGGATCGCCATCACGGCGACGATCGCGTAGCCCTGCCGCTTCTGCCCCACCATCCGGCCGAAGACCCGGGGCAGGCTGAACGGGATCACGAGGATCAGGAAGATCTCCAGCCAGTTCGTCCACGCGGTCGGGTTCTCGAACGGGTGGGCGCTGTTGGCGTTGTAGAAGCCGCCGCCGTTGGTGCCCAGCTCCTTGATGACCTCCTGGCTCGCCACCGGCCCGCCGGTGACGGTCTGGGTGCCGCCGGTCAGCGTGGTCACGTCGGTGCCGCCGGAGAGGTTCTGCACCACGCCTCCGAGCATCAACACGAGCGCGCCGAGCACCGCGATCGGCAGCAGGATCCGCAGCGTGACCCGGGTCAGATCGACCCAGAAGTTGCCCAGCTCGCCGGTACGGCTGCGGGCGAAGCCCCGGACCAGCGCCACCGCCACGGCGATGCCGACGGCGGCCGAGACGAAGTTCTGCACCGCCAGGCCGGCCATCTGCACCAGGTGGCCCATCGTCGACTCACCCGAGTACCACTGCCAGTTCGTGTTGGTCACGAACGACACGGCGGTGTTCCAGGCGCCGTGCGGCACCACCGGATCGAATCCCAGCGAGAGCCACAGGTGGTTCTGCAGGCGCTGGAACGCGTACAGGAACAGCAGGGAGACGGCCGAGAAGGCCAGCACCGAGCGGGCGTAGACGCCCCAGGTCTGCTCGGCGGCCGGGTCGACCCCGACCAGGCGGTAGATCCCCCGCTCGAAGCGGGACGACCGGGTTCCCGCGACCACGCGGTGCATGTGGTCGCCGAACGGCCGGTGCACGGCGACGAGCGCCGCCACCAGCGACAGGACGAAGAGCACGCCGGCTGTCGTCATGCTCATCAGAAGCGCTCCGGGAACAGCAGGGCGACGACCAGGAACACGCCCAGGCCGATCGCCAGCACCAGGCCGACGGCGTTGACGGCGTTCACAGCTTCTCCACGCCCCTCACCACGAGGGCGAGAGCCGCGAACAGCCCCACCGTCAGCAACACGAACAGCACGTCAGACACGGCTGATCTCTCCTAGCGGAAGATGTCCTCGCGACCGCCTCCCGGCCGCGCCGGGCAATCACAGCGCCGTATCCGGCGCACGGACAGGGGTCTTGACGCGACCATCACGCGCGGCCACGGTTTCTTGACGCGCTTTTCACGCCGTCTCCGGGGCCGGTGATCCGGGTCACCGGCCGGGCCTCGGCGCCGATCGACCGGAGGTGCCGGTAGCCGGCGCCGAGCACCGCGGCGAACCCGATCGGCACGGCCCGGGACCAGGCGTCACCCGGGCCGGTCAGCTCGCCGTAGCCGTGCGCGAGGAACCCGACGAAGACCGCCGCACCCAGCGCGGTCACCGCCGCGACCGCGCGCAGATCGGCCACCACAGCGGCGTACGCCCCGACGACGCCCGCCATCGCCAGGACCCGCCCGGGCCGCTCGCCGGGTGTGAACACCCCGGCCGCCATCAGCGCCGCGCCGACCACCACTGCGGCGCCTGCGGCCACCCGGAATCCGGTGCACCCGTCCGCCCGTTCTCGTCCCATTTCCGCCTCCCGCGTCGGTACGTCCTTCGCGGGCCATACCAACCGGGCCGGGTGCGCACGGTCGACTGCTTTGACGGATCCGGTACGGGCGGGCCGGGGCTTTTCACGCCGCCTTCACGGACCGCCCGGCGCGGGGCCGTCACGAGCCGGTCCGCCGCCTACGCTGGCCCGGTGACCACCGAACTGACAGTGCTGTCGGACGTGGTCTGCCGAGGAGTGCCGGTGGGCGGCGCACGGCTGCGCGGGCTGCTGGCACTCCTGGCCGGCCGGCTCGGGTCCGGCTGCGGCACCGGCGCGCTCGTCGATGCGCTCTGGCCGGACGACCCGCCCCGGCATCCGGTCAAGGCGTTGCAGATCCTGGTCTCCCGGGCCCGCGCCGAGCTGGGCGCCGACCTGATCGTCCGGACCGCCACCGGTTACCGGCTGGCGCTCACCGACGCGCAGGTGGACGCGGCGGCAGTGCTGCGGCACGCCGCGGCGGCGGCCCGGCACGCCCGCGCGGGTGCGCACGCGGAAGCCCTCGCCGAGGCGGAGGCGGGCCTGAGGAACTGGTCCGGGCCGCCGGCCGACGACCCGGGCGAGGGCGATCCACTCACCGCGTTGCGTGCGGAGAGGGCGGCCACGCACCGGGAACTGTCCCGGGCACGGGCGCTCGCGTTGTCCCGGCTCGGACGGTCCGCGGAGGCGCTGCCCGGGCTCGCCGCGCCGGCCGCCGCAAGCCCGCACGACGAGGAGGTGCTGGCCGAACTGCTCCGGTGCGAGGCAGCGGTGACGAGCCGGTCGGCGGCGCTGAACCGGTACGAGGACTACCGCCGCTCGCTCCGCGACGAGCTGGGCGCCGAGCCGGGAGCGGCGCTGCGCGAGCTGCACCGGGAACTGCTCGACGGGGAGAGCCGGGTGGCCCGGCCCGGCATCCCGTACGAGCCGAACCCGCTGCTGGGCCGCGAGGGCGACCTGGCCTCGGTGGAGTCCCTGCTGGCCGGCTCCCGGGTGGTCTCCGTCGTCGGCCCGGGCGGGCTGGGCAAGACCCGGCTCGCGTACGCCGTGGCCCGGCGCGCACCGCAGCGCAGCGTACGTCTGGTGGCGCTCGGCGCGGTCGCCGTCGACGGCGACGTGCCGGAGGCGGTCGCCGCGGCGCTGGGGGTGGGCGAGCCGGTGGCCGGGCCGGTCGGCGCGCTGCCGATGCCCGCCGACCCGGTCGCCGCGATCGTGGCGGCGCTCGGACCGGGGCCGGTGCTGCTGGTGCTGGACAACTGCGAGCAGGTGGTCCGGGGCGTCGCCGAGCTGGTGGCGGCGCTGCTGGCGGCGACCCGGGAGCTGCGGGTGCTGACCACCAGCCGCACCCCGCTGGGATTGACCTCGGAGGCGGTGCACGCGCTGCCCGAACTGCCGCTGGACACGGCGGTGCAGCTGTTCACGCAGCGGGCCCGCGCCGCCCGGCCGGGCGTTGTGCTGCCCGCCGACCAGGTGGCCGAGGTGTGCCGGCATCTGGACGGGATGCCGCTGGCGATCGAGCTGGCCGCAGCCCGGGTGCGGGCGATGAGCGTGCCGGAGCTGGCCCGCCGCCTCGACGACCGGTTCGGGCTGCTGCGTGGCGGCCCCCGGGACGCGCCACCACGCCACCACACGCTGCACGCGGTGGTCGACTGGAGCTGGAACCTGCTGCGGCCGGAAGGGCGGGCGGCGTTGCGGGCGCTGTCGGTGTTCCCGGACGGGTTCAGCACGGAGGCGGCGGACCGGGTGCTCGGCGAGGACGCGCTGCCGGTGCTGGAACACCTCGTCGACCAGTCACTGCTGCGGGTGGAGGAGACGCCCGACGCGATCCGGTTCCGGATGCTGGAGACGGTGCGGGAGTTCGGCGCCGCCCGCCGTGCCGAGGCCGGCGAGGACGAGCGGGTGGTGGCGGCGTTCCTCGCCTGGGCCCGCGAGTTCGGCCTCGGGCACCACGAGGCGCTGCTCGGCGCCGAGCCGTTCACCACGGTCGCGACGGTCCGCGCCGAGCAGGACAACCTGGTCGCCGCGCTGCGCCTGGCAGTGGCCCGGTCCGACGCGCCGACGGTGGCGGGTGTCGCCGCCGCGCTGGCCGCCGTGTGGACGCTGGACACCAGCTACACCCGGATGCTCGCGCTGGTCGCCGACACCGACTTCCTGCTGTCCCACTACCGTCCGGCGCCGGAGTTCGTGGCGCCGGTCCGTACCGTCGCCGTGCTCGGCGTGGCGCACAACCTGATGATCGCCGGGCGTCGCTCGACCCGCTCGCTGGTCGTGCTGCGCCGCCTGCCGCCGCCCCCGCCGGACACGGTCGCCGGTGCGATGGCGGTGGTACTGGGCGCGCTCCCCGAGATCGGCGCCGACCCGGCCGTGCTCACCGCGCTGCGCGCGCACCGCGAACCGCTTGTCGTCGCGATGGCGAACGCCCTGGCCAGCTACCTGCTGGAACAGGCCGGCCGGCCCGACGACGCGCTCGACGCGGCCCGGCGGATGCTCGACGCGGTGGCGCACCGGCCGCTGCGGTGGCTCCTGGTGCTCGCCCACTCCCGGGTCGGCGAACTCTGCATGCAGGCCGAACGCTCGGCGGAGGCCCGGGACAACCTGACCGCCGCGCTGGACCTGCTGGCCGACTCCGGCCCGTGGTGGGACCGCCTCCAGATCCGCTGGAGCCTGGTGCTGGTCAACCTGGCGCTGGGCGAGGTCGACGAGGCGGAACGCTGGCTGCGGCTGGCCACCACCGATGCCTGCGACAGTCGATACGACGCCGTGCCGGTGCCGGACGACCAGTACGGCATGCGGGCGTACGAGCGCGGCATCCGGGCCGAGTTCGCGCTGGCCCGGGGCGATGTCGAGGCCGGACTGGCCGGCTGGCGGGAGGCGCTGCACGGGTTGCGTCAACCGTCGGATCCGCTCGTCTGGTCCGGCCCGCCCGGCGACGCGCCGTGGCATCTGGAGATCCGGGCGGCTGCCCTGGCCGCGCACGCCCGGTACGGCCGGCTGGACCTGGTGCCGGGGCTCGCCGAGACGTTGCGCCGCCGGAGCGTGACCCTGCTGGCCGACCCGATCACCGACCCGCCCGGTTTTCTCGTGCAGCTGCCGCTCCACGGGTCGCTGCTGCTCGCCCTCGCCCTGGTCGAGCTGGACCGGTCGGGCGGTACCGGCGACGGTGCCGCCGGCGCCCGGCTGGTCGCGCTCGCCGAACGCTTCGGCTACCTGCGCAACTTCCAGCCCACCATGTCCTCGGCGGCGGCCCGCCGGGCGGCGCGCGACGCGGACGCGGCGGCGTACGACGCGGCCAGCGCGTCGTACGCCGCTCTCGACCACGACGAGCTGCGGCTCGCCGCCGTGGCGGAACTCAGCGGGAGGGATCCCGGTCGTACAGCCGGCGCGCCCACAGGTAACCGAGCAGGCTGATCCCGGCGCACCACGCCACCGCCACGAGCGCGTCACCGCCGTCGACCGGGCCGGCCAGGAGCAGGCCGCGCAACGTCTCCATGATCGGGGTGAACGGCTGGTGCTCGGCGAACCAGCCGAGCCACCCGGGCATCGAGCCGGTCGGCACGAACCCGCTGCCCAGGAACGGCAGCAGCAGCAACGGCATGGGCAGGTTGCTGGCGCTCTCCACGCTCTTGGACACCATGCCCAGCGCCACCGACAGCCAGGTGATCGCGAACGCGGTCAGGGTGAGCAGCCCGACGGCGGCGATCCACTGCGCCGGGGAGGCGTCCGGCCGGAATCCGACCAGCAACGCGACACCGACCACCACCGCCATGCCGAGCAGCGTCTGCGTCACCGCGCCGACGACGTGGCCGGTGAGGACCGCCGCGCGGGCGATGGACATGGTGCGGAACCGCGCCACGATGCCCTCGGCCATGTCCATGGCCACCGCGATCGCGGTGCCCTGCGCCGCGCCGGCCATGGCGAGCAGCAGGATGCCGGGGGTCACGTAGTCGGCGTACGCGGACCGGCCCCCGGCCACGTCGCCGAGTCCGTTGCCGAGCGTGCCGCCGAAGACGTAGACGAACAACAGCAGAAAGATCACCGGCAGGGCGATCACCACGACGGTCAGCGACGGGTAGCGCACCGCGTGCTTCAGGTTGCGGCGCAGCATGGTCGCCGAGTCGCCGATGGTGTGGGCGAGCGTGCTCATGCGGTCACCTTCTCCTCGGTCGGGTGGCCGGTGAGGGCCAGGAAGACGTCGTCCAGGTCGGGGGTGTGCAGGCTCAACGAATCGACAGCGACACCGGCGGCGTCGAGCCGGTCGAGGAGCCCCCGCACCCCGCTGACGCTCCCGTCGCCCGGCACCCGCAGGGTGAGGTCGTCGTCGTGCCGGGTGGCCGCCGGGAACAGCCCGGCCGCCGCGGCCAGGTGCGCCGCGTCGGTGAAGTGCAGGCGTACGTGGCCGCCGGGCACCATCCGCTTCAGCTCGGCCGGGCTGCCCTCGGCGACCAGCCGACCGCCGTCGAGCAGCGCGACCCGATCGGCCAGATGGTCGGCCTCCTCCAGGTACTGGGTGGTGAGGAAGACGGTGGCGCCCTCGGCCACCAGCTCACGGACGATCTGCCACATGGCCCGGCGGCTGCGCGGGTCCAGGCCGGTCGTCGGCTCATCCAGGAAGATCAGCCGGGGGCGGCCGACGAGCGTCATCGCCAGGTCCAGCCGGCGCTTCATCCCGCCCGAGTATGTCGCCACCGGCTTGCCCGCCGCCTCGGTCAGGTCGAAGCGGGCCAGCAGGTCGTCCACCACCCGCCGTCCCTCGGTCCGGCCCAGGTGCCGCAGGTCGGTCATCAGCCGCAGGTTCTCCGCGCCGGTGAGCAGCGCGTCGACGGCGGAGAACTGGCCGGTCACGCCGATCGCGGCGCGTACCCGGTCCGGTGCGGCGGTCAGGTCGTGGCCGGCGATCCGGACGGTGCCGGCGTCGGGGCGGATGAGCGTGGAGAGGATCTGCACGGTGGTGGTCTTGCCGGCGCCGTTCGGGCCGAGCAGGGCGAACACGGTGGCCTCGGGTACGCGCAGGTCGACACCGTCGAGCACCACCTGTCTCCGGTACGCCTTGCGCAGCCCGGACACCTCGACCATCGCGCCGGGAGAGTTCGTCGTCGTCATGCCCGCAACCGTGACGGCAGGCAGGATCAGCGCGGTTTCACGACGGTTTCACGCCCCGCGACGACGTGTACGGATCAGCGGGCGGCGGCGCGGGAGACGAGTGCCTCGGCCACCTCGCGCAGCTTGCGGTTGGAGTCCTGGGAGAGCTTGGCGAGCAGCGTGAACGCCTCCTCGGCCGAGCAGCGCCGCTGTCCCATGATGATCCCCTTCGCCTGCTCGATCACCGCCCGGCTGCGCATCGCCTCCTGCATCTGCCGGGCCAGCGTCGCGGTGCTCTCGTAGAGGTGCGTGTTGGCGAGCGCCACCGCCGCGTACGCGGCGAACTCCTCCGCCAGCTCGATCGACGCCTTGTCGAACGCGTCGGTGGATCTTCCGTATACGTTCAGCGCCCCGGTGACCGCCTCCTGGATCGGCAGTCCGATCGACAGCGAACTCTGCACGCCCGCCGAGCGGGCCCGCGCCGCCCAGCCGGGCCAGCGCGGCTCATCGGTCAGGTCGGGCAGGGAGATGCTCACCGCGCTGACCGAGGCGTCCAGGCAGGGCCCGTCGTCGTGCTCGTACTGCCACTCGTCCAGGCTGCGGGCCAGGTCGCTGGTGTAGGCGATGGCCCGGCTCGCGCCGGCCTGCACCAGGGAGACGGACACCTCGGCGCTGCCCGGCACCGCCCGGTTCGCCAGGTCGGCGACGCGCGCCAGCACGTCGTCGAGCGCCACCTCGTCGAGCCGGATCCGACTCAGCTCCGCGAGGGCTTCGCCGGGGTCGATGCGGGGGGCTTCCATGCTCTCGTCCTGTCCTGACGGGGATCATCGGCAGCGCTCGTTGCGATGACGGTACCCGGGACCGGCGGGTCCGAACTCGTCCCACGCTGCGATGTCCACCCCGTCGGCGTATCTTCGGATATGGGTCAAGACATGCGCCCTCCTGCTCCCGGCGAGTGCCGCCGGGAGCCTCCTCGGACGTTGAGGTGGGGGTGCCGTGTCCGACGAACAGCCGATCATGTGGCTGAGCTGCCACGCGGGCACGGACGTGACTCAGGTCTCGGTGGCCGGCGAGGTGGATCTCAGCAACGCGCATCTGCTCACCGAACTCGTGGAGACGGCCGTCGCGGCGCCCGCCCCGCTCGTGGTGATCGACCTCGCGGAGGTCAGCTTCTTCGGCGCGTACGGCACGAACGCGCTGGTGCTGGCGCATCGGATGCTCACCCGGCACGGCCGGCGGCTGATCCTGCACCGCCCCTCCCCGGTGGTCCGGCGCGTCCTCGCCGTCACCGGCACGCTCGGCGCGTTCGAGGTCGTCGATCGCCCGGCGCTACCGGCCGCCGGCCACGCGTCGGCACGTCCCGTCCTACCGACCCGTTCCGGGTCGTAGAGTTGTCCCGGTAGTCGACGTCCCGTCCGGGGCGTCACGAACAAGCGTCAAGAAGCGGCGCGGTCCCGATCTCCGTCAGGAATCGGGACGCCGGTCCGTCACCACGGGCCGATCCCCACCACCAGCCGTCGCGCCCCTCGCGGGCCGGCGGCGTCGCTTCGCACAAGGACGTCACCGCTCATGCCGCAGGACCACCCCGACCTCGCCGCTGCCTTGATCAGACTCGGTCGGATCAAGTACGACGAAGTCGACCTCGACGTGGTGTTGTCGACCATCGCCCAGGTCGCCAAGGACACCCTGCCCGGGACCGCAGAGGTCTCGGTCACCCTGGTCCAGGGCACCGAGGCGCACACCGCCGCGTACACCGGCGAACTGGCACTGACGCTCGACGAGTGGCAGTACGCGCAGGGCCGCGGCCCGTGCCTGGACGCCGCCACCACCGGCACCGCCATGCTGGTACCGGACATGGCGGCGGAGAGCCGCTGGCCGGAGTGGGCGGCCCGGGCGCACGCAGCGGGCGCGGCCAGCTCGCTGTCGATCGGCCTGCCCATTCAGGAGGCGATGGTCGGCGCGCTGAACATCTACGGCGCGTCCCCGGGCGTCCTGGACCGCCAGGTCGAGCTGGCGCAGACGCTGGCCGGGTACGCCGCCATCGCGCTGGCCAACGTCCACCTCTACGAGAGCACGGCGACGCTGGCGCAGCAGATGCAGGAGGCGATGCAGAGCCGGGCCGTGATCGAGCAGGCGAAGGGCATCATCATGGGGCAGCGGCGCTGCTCGGCCGACGAGGCGTTCGCCATCCTGGCCCGGGTGTCGCAGGACTCCAACCGCAAGCTGCGCGAGGTCGCCGAGTCACTCGTCGATCGCGCGGTGCACGGACCTCGTGACTGAGCGTGAGGTCAGCGCGGCATCGCCCGCCAGCCGGAGCCGCTCGCGCGCCACGCCCCGGCGAGGATCGTCGCTGAGCCACGACTCGGGCACTGCTGAATCTTCGACCGGCCGCTCGCTCCGCCGATCTGCGCCTGGACCTGCCACTGGCTTCCGTCGGTACGGATGTATACGTCGCGCCGTCCGCGAGGGTTGCTGACGCCGTTCCACCAGTGTTCCTCGACCACCATGCGGTGACCGTACCCCAGGAGACCCGGACGGGCCCAGACCGGAATTCCGTTGCTCCGCGTCACCGGGGGGCGGCACCCTCCACTGATGACCTCACCGGACCTGCCGCGCCAGTTCACCATCCGCGAAGGCGAACTGCGCATCCTCAACCCGATCGACGACGTCAAGCTGGCCACACTGGGCCGGGCGATCCGATTGCGCCCCGGCGACGAAGTGCTCGACCTGTGCAGCGGCAAGGGGGAACTGCTCTGCACCTGGGCCCGGGACCACGGGATCACCGGCACCGGGGTCGACCTGAGCACCGCCTTCACCGCCGCCGCCCGGGAGCGCGCCACCGAACTCGGTGTAGCCGACCGGGTACTTTTCGTGCACGGCGACGCCGCGGCGTACATCCCGGAGCGTCCGGTCGACATGGCCGCCTGCGTCGGTGCGACCTGGATCGGCGGCGGGGTGCCCGGGACGCTGGAGCTGCTCGGCCGGGCGTTGCGGCCGGGCGGCATGGCGCTCGTCGGCGAGCCCTACTGGCGGCGTGACCCGCCGGACGACGAGGCGGTCACCGGCTCGCACGCCCGGTCCCGCGACGAGTTCACCGACCTGCCCGGCCTGGTCGCGTCGTTCGGCGAGTGCGGCTGGGATCTGGTCGAGATGGTCCTCGCCGACCAGGACAGCTGGGACCGGTACGCCGCCGCGCACTGGCTGAACCTGCGCCGCTGGCTGGACGCCAACCCGGACGACGAACTGGCCCCGGAGCTGCGGCGGGAGCTGACCGAGGACCCGGTGCGGTACGTCCGCTTCCAGCGCGAGTACATGGGGTGGGGCGTCTTCGCGCTACTGCGCCGCTGAGCTGCTTAACGAGCGGCTACGCAGGGTAAAGGCAGATCATGGGACAGTTGCGCACCTCGCCGCCGCCGCCACAGGCCACCGAGCTGGAGCAGTGGGTGCTCGACAGTCCCGAGGATCTTCGTGGGCTGCGCGCCTCGCTCCGTGACGCGCTGAACCGGCACGGGCTGGTGCAGGGCGAGAATCTGGACGAGGTGCCACACCTGGTAGTGCTCGTCGCCACCGAGCTGGCGAGCAACGCGCTGCGGCACGGCCGGCCGCCCACCATCGTCACGCTGCTCACCACCGACGACCGGTTCCTGCTCGACGTGGCCGACCACGACGTCAGTTCGGTGCCGGAGCTGACCGACATCAGTCCGACGGACTCGGGCGGGCGGGGTCTGTTCCTGGCGCAGTCGGTCTCGCTCGACGTGGGCTGGTACGCCACCGAGAAGACCAAGAACATCTGGGCCTCGTTCTCCCGGTGAAGGGCCGGGGCGGCCGCCGGGCGAGGGCTCAGCGGTCCCCGGCCGGGATCGGGTCGTCGTACTGGCCGGGCGGTCCGGACAGCGGCTCGCCGCCCACGATCGGCCACGGGTTCGGTGTGCAGCCGTGCAGGCCGAGCGTCTGCTGCACCATGACCGGCGCCGGACCGCCGGCCCGGGGGCAGCGCTCGTGGCCGCGGCCCAGCCGGTGGCCGACCTCGTGGTTGAGCAGGTACTGCCGGTATCGGGAGAGATCGCTGACGTGCGGCACCCCGTACACCCAGCGGGCCACGTTGATCACCACCTGGTCGCCGTTGCGGCAGGACGTGTAGCTGTCGCTCGGGTCGCCGCACAGCCGCCCCCTGGTGACAGGCGTGGTGAGCAGCACTGTGAAGTCGGCGCGGTCGTCGCGGCCCACCCGTTGCAGCCGCCACCGGCCGTCGCCGGTCCAGCCCCGCCGGTCGGCGAGGGTGGCGGCGACGTCCCGGGCGAACCGCTCCACGTCCACGTTGCGGATGCCGTCCTCGACCGCGACCCGGTAGCGCAGCAGCTCACCGGAGCGCCCGGCGACCGCGCCGACCGTGTCGGCGGTCCGGAAGGTGCCGTCGCCCCGGGCCGGGTAGCCGATGCCGGGGGCCACCCGGCCGGCCGCCGGAACCGGTGTCGGCGCGACCGTCGGCGTGGGACGCGCGTCCGGCGCGGGCGCGCTCGGTGCCGCCGCCTGTACGGTCCGCCGCACGTCGATGCGGTCCAGCAGGTCCGGGTGCCGGGCGGCGTACCCCCCGGCTGCGAGCGCGGCACCGACCAGGACCACCGCCAGGACCCGTGGTGATCGCGGCCTCCGTCGTCGCCGGTGCAGCCCCCGGTCGTGCCCGCCCACGTGATCTCCGTCCGTCGCGCCGCCCCGCTCCGGGCAGGAGTACGGACGGCGGGCCCGGACGGTTGAACGGCGGGCCGGGTACCGTCGGTGCCGGGGTGGGCGACCTGCCGCCTGTCGGAGTCCAGGGAGAGCCACCCGTGTCACCAGCCGAGCGACTGCTCGACGCCGCCGTCGCGACCGCGCGCGGCACCGACGTACGCGCTGCCGAGCGAGCCCTCGACGGCCTCGTGGTGGCCGACGGCGCGGCGGTCGACGCGGCGCTGCTCGCCCGGCTCACGCGGGACGTGGGACGGCTCTGGCCGCGCGGCTGGCAGCCCGCCGACCTGGACCGGCTCGCCACGCGGCGGCTCACTCCCCGCGGTGCCCGGCTGCTGCGCGACGCGATGGCCGCGCAGCGGCGCACGCTGCCCGCGCCCGTCCCGGCCTGGTTCGACGAGCAGCTCACCGAGACCGGCGCCCGCTGGGACGACGACGCGGGCTGGCTGGACCGGCGGGCCTACGGCGACCGGATCACCGCGCTGCGGGACGCGGTCGACGCGGTCGTCCTGGTGGTGGGGCTGCCGCCGATCGCGGTGCTCCGGCCGCCGCCCGGCTCGGCCGGTACCGCCCTGGCCGCCACGACACCGAGCGGTTCCCGGATGCTCGACCGGGTACGCGCGCTGCTGGCGAAGGCCGAGTCGACCGGCTACCCGGCCGAGGCGGAGGCGTTCACCGCGAAGGCGCAGGAGCTGATGGCCCGGCACAGCATCGACGCGGCGCTGCTCGACGCCGGGGCCGACCGGACCGGCGGCCCGGGTGGCGTGCGGATCGGCGTCGACGCCCCGTACGCGGCCGCGAAGGCGCTGCTGATCCAGGAGGTCGCGGCGGCGAACCGGTGCGAGTCGGTCTGGTCCGACGACCTGGGCTTCGCCACGGTGCTCGGCTTCCCGGCCGATCTGGCGGCTGTCGAACTGCTGCACACCTCGCTGCTCGTGCAGGCCACCGCCGCGATGCTGCGCGGCCGGGGCGAGCGCGGCAGGGCCGGCGGGCGGCGTACCAAGGGCTACGACGAGTCGTTCCTCAACGCGTTCGCGCTACGCGTCGGCGACCGGCTGCGGGAGGCGAGCGCGGCGGCAGCGGAGGAACTCGCCGACGACCGGCTGCTGCCGGTGCTCGCGGCCCGCTCCGACGCCGTCCGGGAACGCGTCGACCAGCTCTTTCCCGGTACCACCCGGCACCGCCTCCAGGTGCGCGACGAGCAGGGCTGGGTCTCCGGCACCAGCGCGGCCGACCGCGCCTCGCTCGACCCCGGCCGTCCGGCACGCCGTCCGGTTCGCGGGGGCCGCTGACCTTCCCGGGTGATGATGTCGGATCGGGCGGACCGGCTCCGACCCGTCTGCGAGGCGCCACCGCCGGTGGCCCGCACCCGAGGAGTACACCGTGAAGTACATGCTGCTGATCTGGAACCGGCCCGGCTTCGTGGAGGAGCTGTCCGAGGCGGAACGCACCGCGATCTTCGGTGAGGTCGACGAGATCATGAAGGAGCTGACCGAGTCCGGCGAACTGGTCGGCGGCGAGGCGCTGGCCCACCCCTCGCAGACCCGCACGGCCCGCCCGGCGGCCGGTGGCGGCGCCGAGGTCACCGACGGGCCGTTCATGGAGAGCAAGGAGCAGTTCGCCGGCTACCTGACCGTCGACTGCGAGACCCCGGAGCGGGCCGCCGAGATCGCCGCGCGCTGGCCGGACGTACGGCACGGTTTCGGTGTGCTGGAGGTGCGCGCGGTGATGGAGCAGGCCGGGACGGAGATGTGACATCACCTGTGGTCGAGGACCTGCTGCGTACGCTCGCGCCGCAGGTCCTCGGCGTGCTCGTCCGCCGGCACGGCCAGTTCTACGCCTGCGAGGACGCCGTCCAGGAGGCGCTGCTCGCCGCCGCCGTGCAGTGGCCGGAGCAGGGCCTGCCCGACCACCCCCGCTCCTGGCTGGTCACCGTCGCCACCCGGCGGCTCACCGACGAGTGGCGCAGCGAGCACGCCCGCCGGGAACGCGAGGTGGCTGTCGCGGTCCGGCAGCCCGCGTACGCGGCTGTCGTCCCGCCCGCCGACGAGGAGACCCCGAGCGGCGACGACACGTTGAAGCTGCTGTTCCTCTGCTGCCATCCGGCGTTGCCGGTGAGCGGGCAGGTGGCGCTCACGCTGCGCGCCGTGGGCGGGTTGAGCACGGCCGAGATCGCCCGCGCGTACCTGGTGCCGGAGGCGACGATGAGCCAGCGGATCCGCCGGGCGAAGCAGCGGATCGAGGCGTCCGGCGCGCGTTTCACGCTGCCGTCCCCGGCTGACCGGGACGAGCGGCTGGCCGCCGTGCTGCGGGTGCTCTACCTGGTCTTCAACGAGGGTTACACCGCGTCCAGCGGCGAGGCGCTGCACCGGGCCGAGCTGACCGCAGAGGCGATCCGGCTGACCCGGGAGCTGCGCCGGCTGCTCCCGGACGACGGCGAGGTGGCCGGGTTGCTGGCGCTGATGCTGCTCACCGACGCGCACCGGGCCGCCCGTACCGGGCCGGACGGCGAGCTGGTGCCGCTGGCGGAGCAGGACCGCAGCCGGTGGGACCGGGACGCCGTCGCGGAGGGGGTGGCGCTGGTGACCGAGGCGCTCACCTGGTCGGCGCCCGGGCCGTACCAGGTGCAGGCGGCGATCGCCGCTGTGCACGCGGAGGCGCCCACCGCCGAGGACACCGACTGGCGGCAGATCGTCGCGCTCTACCGGGTGCTGGCGCAGGTCGCGCCGAACCCGATGGTCACGCTCAACCAGGCCGTCGCGGTGGCAATGGTGGACGGCCCGCGTGCCGGGCTGGCGCTGCTGGCCACGCTCGACGGCGACGACCGGACCGCGGGGCACCACCGGCTCGCCGCCGTCCGCGCACACCTGCTCGACCTGGCCGGTGACCGTGCAGAGGCCCGGGCCGCGTACCTGGCCGCCGCGCGGGCCACCACGAGCCTGCCGGAGCGGCGTTATCTGGAGGTACGCGCCGCGCGCCTGGCCGGTGACCGGCCGCGCTGACCCGCGCCCGGACAGCACTCCGGGCCGGCCCGTGGGCCGACCCGGTGGTGTGTGTGCGTCGCGTACTCAGCTCTTGAAGGCGTCCTTGATCTTCTCGCCGGCCTGCTTGAGCTTGGCGCCCGCCTGGTCGTTGCGGCCCTCGGCCTCGAGGCGCTCGTTGTCGGTCGCCCGGCCCACGCCCTCCTTGACCTTGCCCGCGGTGTCCTGGGAAGCGTTGTCGATCTTGTCGTCCAGACCCATGATGACCTCCACTGATGCGCTTGCCTGACGACAACTTGTTACCCCCTCGGCCGTCGGCTCAATCCCCTCACCCGATCGGGCGGAAGCTCCGCAGCCGCAGGCTGTTGCCCACCACGAACACCGACGAGAACGCCATGGCCGCCCCGGCGAGCATCGGGTTGAGCAGTCCGGCCGCCGCCAGCGGCAGCGCCGCGACGTTGTAGGCGAACGCCCAGAACAGGTTGCCCTTGATGATCCCCAGCGTCCGCCGGGAGAGCCGGATGGCGTCCGGGGCGGCCATCAGGTCGCCCCGGACCAGCGTCAGGTCGGCCGCTTCGATCGCCGCATCGGTGCCGGTGCCCACGGCCAGCCCGAGGTCGGCGCGGGCCAGCGCGGCGGCGTCGTTCACCCCGTCGCCGACCATGGCGACCACGCGGCCCTCGCGTTGGAGCCGCTCGACCACGTCGACCTTGTCGGCGGGCAGCACCTCCGCGATCACCTCGTCGATGCCGACCTCGGCCGCCACCGCCTTCGCCACAGTGGTGTTGTCGCCGGTGAGCAGCACCGGCTTCAGGCCCAGCTCACGCAGCCGCGCGACGGCCGCCCGGCTGGTCGGCTTCACCGCGTCGGCCACCGCGAGCACACCCCGGGCCCGCCCGTCCCAGCCGGCCAGGATCGCCGTCCGCCCGGCGGCCTCCGCGCCGGTCGCGGCCCGCACGACCTCCTCGGGTACGTCGAGACCCCGCTCCCGCAGCAGCCGGGCCCGGCCGACCACCACGGTCCGGCCGTCGACGGTGCCGGTCACGCCCAGCCCTTCGGCGTTGGCGAACTCGCCGACCGGCGGCAGCGGTCCGGCTTCGGCCGCGGCCTCGGCGACGGCCCGCGCGATCGGGTGCTCGGAGGCGGCCTCCAGCGCGCCGGCCACCCGGAGCAGTTCGTCGGCGTCCTCGCCGTCGGCGGGCAGCACCTCGGCCAGCGCCATCCGGCCGGTGGTGACGGTGCCGGTCTTGTCCAGCACCACGGTGTCGACCCGGCGGGTGGACTCCAGCACCTCCGGCCCCTTGATCAGCACGCCGAGCTGCGCGCCACGGCCGGTGCCGACGAGCAGCGCGGTCGGGGTGGCCAGGCCGAGCGCGCACGGGCAGGCGATGATCAGGACGGCCACCGCGGCGGTGAACGCGGCGGTCGGCCCGGAGCCGGTGCCGAGCCACCAGCCGAGCGTGCCGGCGGCCAGCGCGATCACGATCGGTACGAACACGCCGGAGATCCGGTCGGCGAGCCGCTGCACCGCCGCCTTGCCGGTCTGTGCCTGCTCCACCAGCCGTGCCATCTGGGCGAGCTGGGTATCCCCGCCGACCCGGGTGGCGCGGACCACCAGGCGCCCGCCGGCGTTCACCGTGGCGCCGACCACGGCGTCGCCCTGGCCCACCTCGACCGGCACCGACTCGCCGGTGAGCATGCTGGCGTCGACCGCCGACGTACCCTCCTCGACCACACCGTCCGTGGCGACCTTCTCGCCGGGCCGGACCACGAACCGGTCCCCGACCGCGAGCCGGCCGACCGGGATCCGGGTCTCCTGCCCGTCGCGCAGCACCGCCACGTCCTTGGCGCCGAGTTCGAGCAGGGCGCGCAGCGCCGACCCGGCGGTGCGCTTGGAGCGGGCCTCGAAGTACCGCCCGGCCAGGATGAACACGGTCACCCCGGCGGCGGCCTCCAGGTAGATGTTGCCGGCGCCGTCGCCGCGGGTGATGTCGAGGCTGAACGGGTGTTTCATCCCGGGCATGCCGGCGTCGCCGAGGAACAGCGCCCACAGCGACCAGCCGAATGCGGCCAGCGTGCCGAGCGAGACGAGCGTGTCCATGGTCGCCGCACCGTGCCGCAGGTTGACCAGTGCGGCGCGGTGGAACGGCAGCCCGCCCCAGACCACCACCGGGGCGGCCAGCGTGAGCGAGGCCCACTGCCAGTAGTCGAACTGCCAGGCCGGAACCATGGCGAGCACGATCACCGGCACTGTGAGCACGGCGGAGACCCAGAGCCGGGTACGCGCGGTGCGCAGCTCGTCCACCGGCTCCCCGGCCGCTGCCGCCTCCGCCTGCTCGGGCGGCGGCACCACAGCGGTGTAGCCGGTCTTCTCGACGGTGGCGATCAGGTCGGCCGGCGCGATGTCGTCGGCGTACCGGACGGTGGCCTTCTCGGTGGCGTAGTTCACCGTCGCCTCGACGCCGTCCATCCGGTTGAGCTTCTTCTCGATCCGGGCGGCGCAGGACGCGCAGGTCATCCCGCCGATCGCCAGTTCGATCAGGTTCGGCGCGGTGGGCAGCGCCTTTCCCGTGGCAGTCATCGCGGCACCTCCGGCGCTCAACTGTGCCCGTGCCCCGGAGTGCCGTGTCCGGCGTCCGGGGTCGGTGCGGTGGTGGATGCCGGCGCGGCGGGCGGCGGCGCGGTCCGGTCGCCGGCGAGGACGGTGAACTCGGCGGTGTGCACCGCGTCGCCGTGCCGGAAGTCCAGGTAGAGACGGTACGCCCCGGCCGAGGGCACCTCGGCGGCGAACGTGACCGCCGGACCGGCAGGTGTGCGCCCGTCGCCGGGCGTGCCCTCCGGGTGCACGTGCAGGTACGCCAGGTCGCCCTGCCGCAGCGCCACCAGGTGGCCGTACGCGCCGAGGTAGGGCGCAAGGTCGGTGACCGGCCGCCCGTCGCGGCTGACGGAGAGCGTGAGCCGGCTGGTGCGGCCCGGCTCCGGCGTGCCGGTCAGGGTGACCGTGTAGCCGTCGACTGTGGTGCTGGTCACCGGCGCCGGCAACGGCCGGGCGGTCAGCTCGCCGGGGACCGTGACGTCCAGGCCGAGCGTCAGCGGCTCGCCGCCTTCGGGGGTGAAGTCGGCGAACGCCCGCCAGACGCCGGGGCCGCCGAGCGGTGAGGCGACCCGCCAGGTGCCGTCGCCGGCCATCTCCGGGTGGACGTGCCGGAACCCGGACAGGTCCCGGCGGGCGACGATCAGGTGCATGCGCTTGTCGTGGGCCACCTCGAAGCGGGTGACCGGCGTACCGTCCGGGCCGGTGATCCGGAAGGCGAACTGCCCGGCCGGGGCGTCGGCGGGCTGGAACGTGTAGCCACGCTCGGAGACGAGCAGCCCGCCGGGCAGGTGCGCGGAGGCGCCGCTCTCGTCACCGTGGCCGGTGTCGCCGGCCCCGTGTTCGCTGTCGGTGTCGTCGTGTCGGGTCTCGGCGGCCGGGGCGACGGGATCGGCCAGGTTGCCGATCCCGTACGCCGCGCCGAACACCGCCACGAGGCCGAGGGCGAAGCCGCTGAGCTTCGTCGCCGTGTTCATGGTGTCTCCTCGGTTTCTACGGGTCGTCGGACCCGTCACGCACCGACGAGGTCGTAGCCGGCCTCGTCGACCGCCGCGCGGACCGCGTCCACGTCCAGCGGGTTCTGACTGGTGACGGTGACCCGGCCGCCGGCCAGGTCGACCTGGACGTCGGTGACGCCCGGAAGTGCGCTCAGCTCGGTGCTCACCGAGTTGACGCAGTGCCCGCAGGTCATGCCGCTCACCTGGTAGGTGGTCTCCATCTCGCCCTCCGATCTGATACCCCCCAGGGGTACGTTCGGAACGTTAGCATACCCCCGAGGGGTACGCTATCCTCGGTTTCATGACCGCGCCGTCCAGCCCGACCCGGGGCTACACCGCCAGCAAGGACCAACTCCTCGCCCGGCTCCGCCGGATCGAGGGCCAGGTCCGTGGCATCGAGAAGATGGTCGAGGACGACCGTTACTGCATCGACGTGCTGACCCAGATCTCGGCCATCCAGGCGGCGCTGGACAAGGTCGGCCTGGGTCTACTCGACGGCCACGCCCGGCACTGCATGCACGAGGGCGCCGCCGAGGGCCGGGCCGACGAGATGGCGACCGAGATGATGGCCGCCGTCGGCCGCCTGATGAAGCGCGGCTGAGCGGGGACCTCCGACCCTCGGACCAGGGCACATCGACCCGTGCCGGCGCACCCGGGCGGACGTACCGTCGACGTGGCGGGCAGGCCGGCCCGGCGGACCCGCGGTGACGGACGGAGGGCGGCCCGATGATGTGGCAGAGCCCGATGATGGGCTGGATGTGGATCTGGCCCCTGCTGGTGCTCGCCGTGCTGGCGGGGCTCGTCTGGGCGGCCGTGCGGTGGACCGGCCCGCAGTACCTGGGCCCGACGACGGCGCGGCGCATCCTGGACGAGCGGTACGCCCGTGGCGAGATCGACGAGGACGAGTACCGGCGACGCCGGGCCGGCCTGGCCTGACCACGCGGGGCGAGCGTCAACGGCCACGGTGTGCGGGACCGGACGGCCGGGCTGCCTACCATGTGCGGGCGACGACCCGGACGTGGTCGACACGTCCGCCCCGGCCGGGTGACCAGACCGGTCCGGCGGACCAGGCGTCGCCGCGACCGTTGGGAGAGACCTCATGGGTGCCGACCACACCCGCCCCGCACCCGCCGCGCCGCCGGGCGTACGACGGCTGCTCGTCGCCGTGGTGGTGCCGCTGTTCGCGCTCACCGTGATCGCGGCGCTGGTGCTCTGGCCCCGGCAGGACCGGGAGCCGGTCGGCGGCGCGGACGTCCCCCGCTACCACGGCACGGTGACCCGGGTGGTCACCGAGCCCTGCCCGCCGACGCCGGAGGCCCCGGAGGGCGGCGGTGGCCCGTGCGGCACGGTGACGGTCACCGCCGAGCAGGGCCCGGACGCGGGCCGGCAGGTCGAGACGCCGATCCCGGCCGGGCCGGGCGCGCCCCGGGTCGCGGTCGGCGACGAGGTCGTCCTGGTCGAACTGACCGACCCGGCCGACCCGGCGGTGAAGTCCTACAACATCGCCGAGCACCAGCGCGGTACGCCGCTGATCTGGCTGATGGTGCTGTTCGCCGCCGCGATCGTGGCGTTCGGCCGGTGGCGCGGGCTCGCCGCGCTCGGCGGCCTGGTGGCCAGCTTCGCCATCCTGCTCGGCTTCGTGCTGCCTGGTATCGGCGCCGGCCAGCCGCCGCTGCTCGTCGCGATCGTCGGCGCCGCGTTGATCATGTTCGTGGTGCTCTACCTGACCCACGGGATCACCGCACAGACGTCCGTCGCGGTGCTCGGCACGCTCGGCAGCCTGGTGGTCACCGGCGTGCTCGGCCTGCTCGCCACGTCCGCCACCCACCTGACCGGCTTCGGCAGCGAGGACGCCACCACGCTGTCCATGTTCCAGGGCGGCGTGGACCTGCACGGACTGCTTCTGGCCAGCATCATCATCGGCTCGCTGGGCGTGCTGGACGACGTCACGGTCACCCAGGCGGCCACCGTCACCGAACTGGCGCACGCCAACCCCGGACTGTCCCGGCGGCAGCTCTACCGGGCCGCGACCCGGGTCGGCCGGGCCCACATCGCGTCCACCGTCAACACCATCGTGCTGGCGTACGCGGGCGCCTCACTGCCGCTGCTGCTCCTCCTGGTCGCCGACTCCCGCCCGGTGAGCGAGATCCTCACCAGTGAGTTCCTCGCCCAGGAGATCGTCCGCAGCGCGGTGGCGACGCTCGGCCTGATCGCCGCCGTACCGCTGACGACCGGACTGGCCGCGATCGTGACCACCGCCGGGCGGCGCTCGCCCGGCGCGGAGCCGGCGCCCGCCGCGCCCCGGCCGCCGGCCGGACGGGACGACGCACTGGAGGCGCTCGGCGGCGGGAAGAGTACGGAGGCCGCATGGTGACACTCCGCAGCGTGACCATCGAATCTAAACGCGACGCTGGTCACGGTGTGCCACGGCGAAATCTCGCTATTGGTCGGCTTCCGGACGTAGATCCTCACGAGTGCTGTCAGGTAACCTCGCTGCCGGTCACCGCCGAAGGCGCGCACCGGCGCCAGCGGTGCCGCCGCCCAATCGCCCACGGGCGAACCGGGGAACCAGGTACATGGGGTGAATCCGCGACAGCGGTAGGGGCCACTTCCGTCCCGAACCCGTCAGCTAACCCGGTCGGCGGCCGACGGAAGGGAACACTGTGACGGCACCCCTGCGCCGCTGGCTGACACCCGTGGTGGCCGTGCTGGCCTCGCTAGCAGTGCTGGCCGGCCCGAACCCGGCGACCGCGGCCCCCGCCGCGGCGGCCCCCGGCACCCCCTCGGGCCACGAGGAGGACGGCGATCCGCCACTCATCACCGAGGCGATCGACTCCGCCAACCGGAACTTCCTCCAGGCCAAGGCGAAGCTCGCCAAGTCCCAGGACCGCCAGCGGCGGCTGGCGGCCGAGGTGAAGACGGCACAGGCCGAACTCGACGCGCTCAGCCCGCAGGTCAACCAGCTCGCCGCCCAGTCCTACCGGACCGGCCGGATGGGTGCGATGGCGATGCTGTTGGAGAGCAACTCCCCCGACTCGTTCGTCCGCCGGGTCAACGCCCTGGACGAGCTGAACCTCCTCAACGCGCAGCGCCTGGCCGCCATCAACGCGGTCAAGACCCGCGCCGAGCAGGCCAAGATCGCGCTCGACGCCGAGGTGCGTGAGCAGGAGAAGCAGAAGAACGCGATGGAGCGCGAGAAGGTGCAGGCCGAGCGCGCACTGAAGCTCGTCGGCGGTCTCGGCTTCACCGGCGGCCTGGTCTCCGCCACCTCACCGGTCGCCAAGATCGCTCCCGGCCGCACTTCCGACGGCGGGTGGAAGGCCGAGTCGTGCAGCGAGGACGACCCGACCACCTCGGGCTGCGTCACGCCGCGCACGCTGCACGCGTACAAGGAGGTCCGGCGCGCCGGCTTCAAGCGCTTCGTGGGCTGCTACCGGCCCGGCGGGCCGTGGGAGCACCCCAAGGGCAAGGCGTGCGACTGGTCGCTCCAGAACAGCGGCTTCGCGCCCTGGCACAACAACGACACCCGCCGGTACGGCAACGAGGTGGCCGCGTTCCTCATCCGCAACGCCGACCGGCTGGGCATCTACTACGTCATCTGGAACCGGCAGATCTGGTTCCCGGCCACCGGCTGGAGTTCGTACAGCGGGCCGTCGAACCACACCGACCACGTCCACATGTCGCTGCTCTGATCCGGGCACCACGAAAAAGGGCCGCCCGAGGGCGGCCCTTTTTCTCGTCCGTACGGGTCAGCCCGCCAGCGCCGGGTCGGCGGGCGCGGCCGGGGCGGGCAGCGGGGCCGGGGACTGCGCCACGGTCCGCACCTCGCCACCGGCGAGCCGGTACGACATGCCCACCACCGTGCAGCGCCCGGCGGCCACCCGCTCGGCCAGCACGGCGGACCGGGCCAGCAGCGTCTCCACGGTCTGCGCGATGTGGACGTCGATGATGCCGTCGAGGTCCTCGACGCCCTGGCGGGCGGCTCGCAGCAGGCTCGGCGAGACCGCGTCCACCACCGCGCCCAGGTGACCGGCCGGGGCGGCGCCGGTCCGGACCCCCTCCCGGGCGGCCTGGACCGCGCCGCACGAGTCGTGCCCGAGCACCACCACGAGCGGCGTGCCCAGCACGGTGACGGCGTACTCGACGCTGCCGAGCACCTCCGGCCCGGCGGTGTGCCCGGCGGTACGCACCACGAAGAGGTCACCGAGACCGCGGTCGAAGATGATCTCGGCGGCGAGTCGCGAGTCGGAGCAGCCGACGATCACCGCGAACGGGTGCTGGCCGTCGGCCACCGCCGCCCGGTGCCCGGCGTCCTGATTCGGATGCTGCGGGACGCCCGTGACGAACCGGTGATTACCGGCACGCAGCTCGGTCAGTGCCTGTTCCGGGGTGCTCGGCGTCATGTCCCTCACCTCGTCTACCTGGGGAACCACCAGGCCGAACGGCCTCGCGACCCACGGTCACACGCCCCTCGGGGTCCGTCAAGATTCGTGATACGCATTTCATACTTTCCCCGTCGCCGGACGCACCGGCACGCGCCGATTCGGCCGGTGGCGCGGGTGGCCATAGCATGACCATCATGGCGACCACACCAGTTGAGGACGGGAGCCGCCGTAACTGGACCTTCCTCACCAACCACGGCCATGTGCTGCTGGCGATCGCACGCAACCCCACCGCCCGGCTGCGGGACGTGGCGGACGAGGTGGGCGTGACCGAGCGGGCGGCCCAGGCCATCGTGGCCGACCTGGAAGCCGGGGGTTACCTGCGGCGTACGCGGGTGGGACGGCGCAACGAGTACACGATCAACCCGAAGGGCCGCTTCCGGCACCCGGCCGAGGCCGACCAGCAGGTCGGCGCGCTACTGGCCCTGTTCGCCGCCGAGCCCGCCGGGGACGCCGCCGCCGGCCGGTGACCCGGCCGGCACCACGTGTGCCCCGCGCGGACGGGCGCGGCGGGTAATCTCACCGCGTGCGCGACAGCTTGCGGCCGGGCGCGACCACGGGACGCGTCCGGGCCGGACACCGGATCAGGTCCGTCCTTACCGGAGCGGCGGTGGCCGCCCTGCTCGGCGGCACGCTGGCGGTGCCCGCGCCCGCGCTGGCGGCCCCGAAGTGCGGCCCGGCCGGCGGCCCCGCACCCACCGAGGTGCCGTGGGCGCTGAGCCGTCTCGACCCGGCCGCCGCCTGGCGGCTCGGCAAGGGCGCCGGCATCACCGTCGCGGTGATCGACTCCGGGGTCTCACCGACCCATCCCCTGCTGCGCGGGCGGGTGCTGCCGGGTGAGGACTTCAACCAGCTCGTCCGCCTGAAGGGGCAGTGCGACCTGGTCGGCCACGGCACCCTGGTCGCGGGCATCATCGCCGGCCGGGAGGGCACCGGCACGCCGTACACCGGCATCGCGCCGGAGGCGAAGATCCTGCCGCTGCGGGTGCTGGCCGAGAACAAGGAGAACTTCGACCCGGACGTGCCGGCCGAGATCGGCAAGGCGATCCGCTGGGCCGTCGACCATGACGCCGACGTGATCAACCTGTCTCTGGTCACGCTCGACGACCCGGCGCTGAAGTCCGCCGTGCAGTACGCGCTCGGCAAGGACGTGGTGATCGTCGCGTCCGCCGGCAACCGGCAGGAGAACCGGGAGGACCGGCCCGCCTATCCGGCGGCGTACGAGGGTGTCGTCGCCGTCGCCGGGATCGACGAGCAGGGCGGGCACGTCGGCAGCTCGGTCAGCGGGGACTACGTGGACATCGCCGGCCCCGGCCTGAACATCGTCGGGCCCGCGCCGCAGGGGCCGGGCTACCGGGGCGAGCCGCAGGGCGGGACGAGCTTCGCCACCGCGTACGTCTCCGGGGTGGCCGCGCTGGTGCGGGCCGCGCACCCGGACATCAGCGCCGACGAGGTCGCCTACCGGCTGACCCGCACCGCCGACAGCCCGCCGGACGGGCACAACGCCGAGGTCGGCTACGGGATGGTCAACCCGTACCGGGCCGTCACCAGCCTGCTGGGCACCCGCAGCGACCCGCCGCTGGGCGCGATGCCGCCGCCGGCGCCGCCGGCCGACCCGCTGGCCTGGCAACGTACCGTCGCGATCTGGGTCGCCGTCGTCGGCGCGCTGCTGGCCGGCGTCCTGCTGACGCTGCGGCCCATCCTGGTACGCGGACGGCGGCGCGGGTGGCGGCCGGGCCGGCGCGACGTCCCGCAGGACGCCTGACGATGCACGACGGCTCCGCCCGGCGCGAGCCGTAGCGGAGCCGCTGTGGACCGGTCGGGGGTCAGTTGCCCCAGACCTTGGAGTTGCTCATCTCCGTGGTCATGTAGTTCTCGCGCGCGATGCCCACCGCGCCACCGATCTCGTTCAGGACCTTGTTGATGTCCCGCACTGCGGCGTCCCACTGGGCCTGGTGCTGCTGGTAGGCGGCCCGGTCCTGGCCCTCCCACTCGAGCTTGGTCAGCATCGCCCGCAGCGTGTCCAGCTTCTCGTCGATGGTCCGCGAGATGGCCTGCATCTGCTGGTTGCTGCTCTCCAGAACAGCGTAGTCAACCTTGATGCTCATCGATTCCTCCTCTGCCTGTCTTCGCGGATCACGGGTTGAGCGCAGCGTGGAACTTGTCCAGCATCTGCTGCTGCTCTTCGTCGTTGACCTGGTGCGTGGTGCCCGACTTGTCGAGCAGGTCCGCGATGTTGTCCATCGCGGTCAGCAGCTTCGTCGTGTCCTCGTTCCAGCGAGTCATCAGGCTCTGGAAGCCCGTGGACGCCTGGCCCTTCCAGGCCATCGCCAGGTCGTCGACCACGTTCCACAGCTTCTTGAGCTCGCCGTCGACGTCGCTGCGCGTGGACCGCACGTCACTCGCGGCGGTGTGCAGAGTCGCTGCACTGACCTCGAACGCCATGCTTCACACCCTTCCGTCATCTTGTGGCGGCGGTTCCGCCGCGCCCTCCCCCGCGGCAAGGCGTACACACCCCACCGACGGACACTTCATCCGAACCGTAGCGGACGACGTCCAACCCGCGCAGCCCTGCTGGCCCATCGTCGTATTCCGACATGCCACTGTCGACGGTCGCGGACCGCACCCCCTCCGTACCAGGTGGACGGTCGAGGGCGAGGTCAGGACCGATCGCGTGATGATTTGACGATCGTCGACACGCCGAAGGCCAGCACCGCGACCAGCATCACCACCACGACCCACAGCACCGGCTTCTCGAACGCGCGCTGGAACGACAGCACCAGCAGCGCCGCGCAGGTGCTCAGCGCCACCATCTCGGCGGCCCGTCGCAACCGCGCCGAGCGGTTCAGCCCGGCGAACAGCATCAGGACCACGAAGACCGGGATGGTCAGCAGGACGTACAGCAGCAGCGAGAAGAGCAGGGTGTCCACGCGTCGCTCCCGTCACCCGTAGAACTTGGAGTCCCGCACCCAGTCGATCTTGATGTCCTTGATGTCCGGGTCGGAGCCGGTCGGCGCCCAGCCGGGACGGGAGTCCGCGGTGAACGTGAACCTGCTGTCGGCGTGGAAGGCGGCCATCAGCGCGTGCAGCAACGCGCTGATCTCGCCGAAGACCAGGACCAGGATGGCGGCGGTGGCGGCCAGGCCGGCGATGCCGATGGCCTGAGCCAGCGCGGTGGTCGCGGGGAAGAACTGGAGCGCGATCGAGGCGATCACCGCGACCAGGATCGGCATGAGCGCCTGGGCCAGACCGGAGACCGCGTCGTTGTACGCGTCCCGGGCGGCGGTGAGCGTGTCCCGGTTGGCGGCGAACGCCTCGGCCAGCGAGTTGATCTCCGCACCGAGCTTGCGCAGGAACAGGTCGAACGCGTCCCGGTCGTCGAAGTCCCACTCCGCCGCGTCCGGCGGGACAGCCGCCATCGCCGCGCCGAACTGGTCCGCGCCGAGCAGACGGGCCGCTTCGTCCCACTTCTTGATGGACTCGTTCACCTCCTGGTTGTCGAACGACTCCAGGTAGAGGATCGTGCCGATCAGCGCCGCCGAGGCGGCGATCCAGACCAGGTTGCCCTTGGCGATGGCCGCCGCCGAGCGGACCGGCGCCGTGGTCTGCGCGACCGACACCGAGCCGGTCACCGTCCCGGACGCATTGGCGATGAGGATCTCCGGTGGCATCAGGCGTCCTTCCCGTGGCGGACCCGGCCGATCACTTGACCACCCAGGGCTGATCCGACTTCTCCCAGTTCTTCGCGCTCTGTTCGAGCTGCGCGGCGGCCCTGCGCAGATGCTCCACGCCGGTGCGGACGTTGTCCAGGTGCCCGTCCACCGCCGCGTTGTGCCGCTCCACCGCGCCGGTGCCGAACCAGCTCAGCGCGCCACCGGGCAGCTTCACCTCGGCCAGCAACGTCTCGACGTTGCGCAGGTATTGGATCGGGCCGTCCGGGGCGTCGAGCCGCTGCCCGGCCTTCCGGATCGCGTCGACGTCGACCGTGTTCGGCATCGTCGGCTCCTCTCGCTCAGCGCCGCAGATTGCGGGTCGGGTCGGACAGGTCCACCCCGAACTGGCGGAACCAGTCCTCCGGGGTGAGCGTGCCGTCCTGCGCCCGGCGGACCATCTCGGAGTCGCCGAGCATCTCGCCCAGCATCTCCCGCTGCCGCTCCTCGAAGGCGGCGTAGGCCGCGTCGATCGCCGCCTGCATCGCCTCGGCCAGGGAGAAGCTGTCCAGCCGCATCGCCCGCGCGTTCAGCTCGACGTCGCCGACCTTCATGTCGCCGTCGACCGTCACGCGCACCAGGCCGTCCGGGCTCTCCCCGGTCACCCGCAGCTCGGCGCGCTGCCGCTGGACCTCGGCCAGCCGGCGCTGCTGCTCCTGCGCCTGCCGCAGCAGACCCTCCACGGCGGCACCGAAACCCGACGGGCTGCTCATGGACGCGCCCCTTTCCACTCGCGGCTGTCGATCGGGCCGACGCTACCGGACGGGCGGCCCGCCGTCCGTCCCGTCAGGCCGGTTCCGTCCACGCGGTCTGGATCAGCTGCTGGCCGTCGCGGCGGCGCACGAGCGTGCCCCGGCCCGGCGGCTGCGGGGTCGGCCGCAGGTTGCCGAACACCGCGCCCTCCTCCCTGCTGCCGGACATCAGCAGGCCCGGCGAGTCCAGCTCGCGCAGGCGTTGCAGCACCGGCTCGTACAGCGCCCGGGCCACACCGCCGACCCGGCGCGTGACGATCAGGTGCAGGCCGATGTCCCGCGCCTGCGGCAGCAGCTCGTGCAGCGCGCTCAGCGGGTTGCTGCCACCGGAGGCGACCAGGTCGTAGTCGTCCACCAGGATGTACAGGTCCGGGCCCTTCCACCAGCTCCGGTCACGCAGCTGCGCGGTGGTCACGTCCGGGCCGGGCAGCCGGTTCTGCAACGCGCTGCGGATCGAGCCGAGGCCCTGGCTGAACACCTGGTTCGACGGCGCGTAGTCGAGCAGGTGATCCCCCTCGACCGCGCCCAGCAGACCACGCCGGTAGTCGGCGATGACCAGCCGCGCCTGGGCCGGGGTGTAGCGCTCGGCGATCCCCCGGGCGATCAGCCGCAGCAGGTTCGTCTTGCCGCACTCGGCGTCGCCGAACACGGTCAGGTGCGGCTCGCCGGCCAGGTCCAGGTAGACCGGGGCGAGCGCCGACTCGTTGACGCCGATCGGGATGCCCGGGGCGGACCTGTCGACGACCTTCGCCAGCTCACTGACCGCCAGCTTGCGCGGCAGCAGCCGGACCTTCGGCGCCGGCTGTCCCGGCCAGTTCGCCGCGACGTGACCGGCGAGCGCCACCGACGCCTCGGTCAGGTCCTCGATGTCACGCTTGCCATCGATCCGCGAGATCGCGGTCAGGAAGTGCAGCTTGTCCCGGGTCAGACCGCGACCCGGCGCGCCCACCGGCACATTCTGCGCGGCCCGCCTGTCGATCTCCGACTCCGACGGGTCACCGAGCCGCAGCTCCAGCTTGGTGCCGAGCAGGTCCCGCATGTTGATCCGGATCTCCGCCCAGCGCACCGCCGTGATCACCACGTGTACGCCGAAGCCGAGGCCCCGATTCGCCAGGTTGGTGATCGTCTGCTCCAGCTCCTCGTACTCCTGGCGCAGCGTGTTCCAGCCGTCCACCACGAGGAAGACGTCACCGAACGGGTCGTCGGTGAACTCACCCGCCGCCCGGCGGCGCCGGTAGCTCGCCACCGAGTCGATGCCGTGCTGGGTGAACCGGTTCTCCCGCTCGTCGATCACGGCGACCACCTCGGCCACCGTCCGCCGGACCGCCTCGACGTCGCGCCGCCCCGCCACACCCGAGGTGTGCGGCAGCCCGTCCAGGCTGCGCAGCGCGCCACCACCGAAGTCGAGGCAGAAGAACTGCACCTCGCGCGGCGTGTGGGTGAGCGCCAGCGAGGCCAGCATCGAGCGCAGCATGGTGCTCTTGCCGCTCAGCGACGCCCCGACGATCACCACGTTGCCGCCGGCCCCGGCCAGGTCCACCATCATCGGGTCGCGGCGCTGCTCGTACGGACGGTCCACGATGCCGACCGGCACCGCGAGCCGGCCGCGGCCCGGCCAGTCGGCGGTGGTAAGGCCGTACGTCGGGTGCACGCTCAGCTTCGGCAGCAGCTCGGCCAGCCCGGACGGCTCGGCCAGCGGCGGCAGCCACACCTGGTGTGCGGGCTTGCCCCGGCCCTTGAGCTGGTCGATCAGCACGTCCAGCATCGCCACGGCCTTGCCGTCGCCGCTCTGCTCCGGCTCCGGAGCGGCCTCCGCCGGGCTCGGCGCCGCCGGCACCGGCACGTAGTCGATGCCGTACGGGACGATCCGGCGCTGCACCTGCGCCCGGGTGGAGCGCTGCACCTGCCCGGGCGCCCGGTACGGGCCGGACACGTAGGCGGCGCGGAACCGCAGCATGGTCGCGGTGTCGGTCTTCAGGTAGCCGTGACCGGGCGCGCTGGGCAGCTCGTACGCATCCGGCACGCCCAGCACGATCCGGCTCTCCACCGCCGAGAACGTGCGCAGACCGATCCGGTACGACAGGTGCGTGTCCAGGCCGCGCAGCTTGCCCTCCTCCAGCCGCTGCGAGGCGAGCAGCAGGTGCACGCCGAGCGACCGGCCGAGGCGGCCGATCATCACGAACAGGTCGATGAAGTCCGGCTTGGCCGCGAGCAGCTCGGAGAACTCGTCACAGATGATCAGCAGGCTGGGCATCGGCTCCAGCTGCTCACCGGCGGCCCGCGCCTTCTCGTAGTCGTACCGGGAGACGTAGTTGCCCGCCGCCCGCAGCACCTCCTGCCGGCGGTTCATCTCACCGGCGAGCGCGTCCCGCATGCGGTCGACCAGCGGCAGCTCGTCGGACAGGTTGGTGATCACCGCGCTGGTGTGCGGCAACGCGTCCAGCGAGGCGAACGTGGCGCCGCCCTTGAAGTCGACGAGGACGAAGTTCAGCTCCTCGGACGAGTGCGTCACCGCGAGCGCCGCGACCACCGTACGCAGCAGTTCGCTCTTGCCGGAACCGGTAGCGCCGATCACCAGGCCGTGCGGGCCCATGCCCTCGTGCGCGGACTCCTTGAAGTCCAGCTCCACCACGTTGCCGTCCGGTCCCAGGCCGAGCGGGATGCGCAGCCGGTCGCGGTGGCTGCGCGGACGCCAGGTCTGCCGGGTGTCCACAGTCGCCGCGTCGCCGACGCCGAGCAGGTCGGGCAGCTCCATGCTGCGGGCAAGCGGCTCCTCGGTGCTGGCGCCCTGCTGCTGGGAGAGCCGGAACGGGGCGATCTGCCGGGCCAGCCCCTCGGCCGCGCTCAGGGAGAGCCGGTCCGGCCGGCCGAGCCGCGACGTGGCGGTGCCGCGCACCAGGTCCAGCCCGGTGCCGTCCCCGGCGTCCAGGCAGAGCAGCCAGCGGCCGGCGTCGCGCGGGACCGCGCCGGACAGGTCGAACACCGTCGTGCCGAGCAGGCCCGGCCCGGTCAGCGCGCAGGTCGCCGAGACCTCACCGCCGTCCAGCACCACCACCACGTGCGGCGCGGTGGTCAGCGGCTTCGCCTCCGGCGCGAACCGGGGCCGTCCGCCCAGGTCCTGGGCCAGCGCGGTCTCCGCCTCGTCCAGCGCGGCGAACACCATCCGGCGCGCGCCGGCCGCGTCCGTACGCCCCGGGTGCTGGGCGTGCGGCAGCCACTTCACCCAGTCCCAGGCGGCCTGCCGGTCCGGCGCCGCCACCACGACCACCAGGAGGTCCTCCGGGGCGTGGAACGTGACGAGCTGGCCCAGCGCGGCCCGGGTCAGGTCCAGCACCGGCTCCCGGTCGCCGCGCAACGCGATCCGGCTGAACGCGCGCAGCGACAGCGCGGTCGGCAGATCCGGCACGCTGGAGTGGGCCCGGACGAACCGGCGCAGCGCGATCGCGCTCATCGGCTCCAGGTCCTCCACCGGCTTGGTCTCCGGCGGCACGATCTCCACCGCCAGCCGCTGCGGGCCCAGTGCGATCCGCACCTCGCCGAAGTCGTCCTCGGTGATCCGCCGCTCCCAGAGCCGGCGCGAGGCGGCGATCGACCAGAGCGCGTCCGGCTCCGGGTGCCGCCAGGTCATCGCGGCGCGCTGCTGCTCGGCCGCCCGCCGGGTGCGCTTGCGCATCTGCGCCAGGTAACGCATGTAGTCGCGCCGCTGGGCGTTCAGCTCGGCCTTGTCCTTGCCGCCGTTGCCGAGCGTGCCGATCGCCATGCCCAACATGGACACACCGAACAGACCACCCGCGACGTACGTCATCATGCCGCCGCCCCGGCCGGCGTAGAGGAACGCCATCGCGCCCACGCCGCAGAGCATCGGCAGGATCATCAGCACCTGGCCCATGCCCTTGGCCTGCGGCTCCGGCAGTTCGGGCGGGGATTCCAGCAGCACCTCGCCGCGCGGCAGCGCGGGCCCCGGTTGACGCGGAAGTCGGCGGAACACCACCGTACTCACGGCTCTCCCCTCCCCAGAAGCGGCCCTGATCGTGGTCTGCCACCGCCGGTGAGCGTCGGGTGGGCAACCTGTGCGACCGCCATCGTAGGTAATCTCCGTCAGGCGTCGTGGACCCGTGGGGCGCGACGCCGACGGCCCAGCGGATCGTATGCGAGCACGAGGAGGCCACTGTGGCGACGAAGACGGCGACCGGCGGGCTGAGCCGGATCACCATCGTGGCGCCGCGTACCAGGATGGATCTGGCGCTGCCGTCCGACGTGCCGCTCGCCGACCTGCTCCCCACGCTGCTGCGGTACGCGGGCGAGGACCTGGCCGACGAGGGCGTACGGCACGGCGGCTGGGCCCTGTCCCGGCTCGGCGGTCAACCGCTCGACGGTGGCCGCACCGCCGCGCAGCTCGGTGTCCGCGACGGCGAGGTGCTCTACTTCAACCCGCGTGCCGCGACCGCCCCCGAGATCGTCTTCGACGACGTGGTGGATGCGGTCGCCACCTCCACCACCCAGCGGGCGGGCGCCTGGCAGGTGGGCACCACCCGGGCGTTCGCGGTCCTGCTGGCCGCCTCGGCGTTGGCCGGAGGCGCGGTGGCGACGCTGCTCACCGGCCCGCCACAGCTACCCGGCGCGGCGGCCGCGTTCGTGGTCGCGGTGGCACTGCTGGTCGGCGCCGCGGTGCTGTCCCGCGCCGCCGGCGACAGCCGCACCGGCGCGGTGCTGGCCCTGGTCGGAATCGGGTACGCGGGCGTCGGCGGCCTGCTGGTGCTCGCCGGTGAACGGACGCTCGGCGAGCTGGCCGGCCCGCACGTCCTGCTCGCCGGCACCGCGGTGGTGGTCTTCGGCGCGATCGCCGCGCTGGCGGTCGGCGACCGCCTGCCACTGTTCCTCGGCGCGGTCGGTGTGGGCGGCGCGGTCGGCCTCGGTGCGGTGCTCAGCCTGTCCTTCGACATCGGCGCGGCGGCCTCGGCGGCGGTCGTGGCGACTGTCGCCTTCGGCGCGCTGCCCGCGCTGCCGATGCTCGCCTACCGCCTGGCCCGGCTGCCGGTGCCGTCCATCCCCACCGGCCCGGACGACCTCAAGACCGACACCGAGTCGGTGGACGGGCCGTCGGTGCTGCGCAACAGCGAGCGCGCGGACGCGTTCCTCACCGGCCTGCTGTGGACCGTCTCGCTGCTGGTGCTCGGCGGCGAGGTGGTGCTGGCCGAGGACGGCCGGCTCCCGGCGGTCCTGCTCTGCCTGGTGCTGGCGCTGCTGTCGCTGCTGCGGGCCCGCCCGTTCCTCGGCCGCGCCCAGCGCACGCCGGTGCTGCTGGCCGGCACCGTCGGTCTCGGGCTGGTCGCCGCCGCCACCTTCGCCGCCGGCTCACTGGCGGTACGGCTCGGCCTGATCCTCGGCGGCCTGGCCGTGGTGGCCGTGATCAGCCTGGTCTACGGCCTGACGGTGGCCGGCAAGCGGATCTCCCCGGTCTGGGGCCGGACCCTGGACATCGTCGAGATCCTGCTGATCATCGCGCTGGTGCCGCTGGCCGTCTGGGTGTGCGGCGCGTACGGCTGGATCGTCAACCTTCGACCGTGACGGTCCCCATCGCGGTGCCGACCGGCGCGGTGGCGTAGACGCCCGGGCCGTGCTGGCCGTCCAGCGGGCGGGCCGGCACGCCGGCACGCCGGGCCATCTCCCGGACCGCCTTCACCAGCGCCTCGGCGTGCCCGTCCATGGCCGCCACCCGCAGCAGCGGCGGCACCCGCCGGCCGCCCGGGAGCACCACGGCGGCGACCGTGTGCGAGGGCGCGGAGGTGGAGGTGACCGCGTCCACCAGCGCGCCGAGCGAGCCGTTGGGGCGTACCCGCAGGGCCAGGCAGCGCTGCGTCCAGCCGCCCCCGCGCAGGCTGGTCCACGTCTCCACCGGGGACTCCGGCGCCAGGTCGAGCCCGGCGCCGGACACCACCGCCGCGTGCAGCTCGTTGCGGTCGAGCACCCGGTGACCGAGGCCGGCGGCGTTGAGCGCCTTGCCGAGCCGGCCCACCCCGGCCGCCACCGTGCGGTGCACGCCGCGCAGGCCGCCGCCCCGGCTCACCGCCTCGGCCCGCGCGTCGGACACCGACAGGCGCAGCGCCACCCACACGGTCCGGTACGCCGACGGCGGCGCGCCGGGTGCCGGGTACCAGACCAGGGTGTGCGAGACGACCTGGGTCTGGGTGACCGGGCCGGAGAAGTCGGCGAGCACCGCGAGCGCCCGGTCCACCACCGCCGCATCGATCGAGCCGGCCGGCCCCCCGGGACGGCCGGTCAGCGCCAGCGCGGCGAACCAGCCCCGGTCGTCCTGCCCGATGCCGAGCCGGGTGCCGCGCTCGGTCAGCTCCACCACCGTCAGCTCGGGGGCGAGCGCGGCGAGCCGCGGGTCACCGCCCGGCGCCGCGCCCCGGGCCCGGTCGCGGCGCCGGCGCAGCCGGCGGCGGAGCATCAGGTCCTCGTACCACCAGCGGCCGCCCCGGCGCGCGAACGCCGCGGCCACTGCCAGCAGCGCCAGGACGCCGACCGCCGCGAGCAGCCACGCCGGGCCGGCGGTGGCGAACCAGACGGCGAGCGCCGCGCACTCCACCACCACGAGCTGCCCGACCACGACCGGGCCGAGGCGTCCCCGGCGGCGCTTGTCGGCCGGGGTGACCGGCCGGTCCGGCGGCACGGCGGGAGCGGTGGCGGTACGACCGGGTGGCGCCTGGAGCTGCGTCATCGGTGTGCGTCCCTTCTGGACATCCTGGGCATCCGCCGGGCGGGTGCGGTCGTTCGGGCGGCGGACGGGGTCCGGCGCACCCCCGACGGCCCCTTATCGTAGGGAAGCCCACGGCGCTGTTCGGACCTGTCGCCGCGGACCCACCCCCGCCGGAGGTTAGTCATGCGGACCCGCCGCGATCAGGTGCAGGCGTACCGCTTCGTCACCCGCCGCATCGTCTCGGCGCTGCTCTCCGGTGATCCGGAGACGAACGACCTGCCGATGCGCCGCCTCGGCATGGCGGTGTTCGGCAGCGTCATCGCGGCCGCCGTGGTGCTCGGCGGTGTGGGCGCGTACGGGCAGCTCACCAGCAACTCCGCGCCGCTGGAGCCGAACACGCTGGTGATCGAGCGGGAGACCGGCGCGACGTACTACTTCGGCGAGGACCAGGTGCTGCGCCCGACGCTCAACTACGCCTCGGCGCGGCTGATCGTCAACGACGCGGCGGCGCAGCCGCGCACCATGTCCCAGGCGTCGATCAAGGACCGTCCACGCGGGCGGCTGGTCGGCATCGTGGGCGCCCCGGACGACCTGCCGGACCGCAAGTCCCTGGTCGGGCTGCCGTGGTCGGTGTGCGACGTACCGGATCCGAACGACCCGCAGCGCTCCACCACACACCTGGTGATCGACCGCGCGCTGCCGGGCGGCACGGCACTGACCGACCGGGCCGTGGTGGTGCGGACCAGCGACGCCCGTTACCTGCTCACCGGCGGTTCCCGGCTGCAGGTCGCCGGCGACGAGCAGGCGCTGGTGGCGTTGAAGATGGCCGGCGCGACGAACCTGACGGTCGGGCAGCAACTGCTGAACGCGGTGCCGGTCGGCCCGGTGCTGCGCAAGCCCACGATCGCCGGGGACGGCAGCGCGAGCGGCCTCACGGTGGCCGACCGGCCGGCCCGGATCGGCCAGGTCTACCAGGCCGCCGGCCAGTACTACGTGCTCACCCGCCAGGGCCTGGCCACAGTCCGCGAGGTCACCGCGCTGCTGCTGCTCGGCAGCGGCGGCGAGGTGACGCAGATCACTCCGGACGAGGCGGGCCGGCTCCTCACCGACCAGCGGCTGGACGCGGACGGCCTGCCGGCCCGGCTGCCGACGCTGCACGAGGTCCGGCCGGGCCGCACCGTGCTGTGCGCCACCTACCGGCCCGGCCCGGCCGGTCAGCCGCCGACCACCACGCTGGAGGTCTTCGACTCCCCGCCGGCCGAGCTGACCTCGGCGACCGCGATGCCGGCCCGGCAGGGCGCCCGGGACGCGGTACGCACCGCCGAGAACGTGCTGCTACCGGGCGGCAAGGGCGTGCTGGTGCAGGCCACGGCCGGGGAGAGCGGCAAGGCGGCGGCCGGTTCGACCGTCTACCTGATCACCGCCCAGGGCATCCGCTATCCGCTCGGCACCGCCGGGGGCGACGCGAAGAGCGCGCTCGGGTACGGCGACGTGACGCCAGTGGCCGTACCGGCCTCGCTGCTGGCGCTGGTGCCGACCGGCCCGACGCTGTCCCGCGAGGACGCGATGACCTACTTCGATGTGTCGGCACCCCCGGGGGCCACCGCGACGCCCTCGGCCGGGGGCGCGGCGGCGCAGGTCCAGGGCGGTTGAACGGCCGTCGGCCGATCCGAAGTGGAGGAACCCCGTCACGGGTCGCCCGGGTTGGCTCGCTTCGACTAACCTGAGTACGGCGAACGGTTATCGACGATGACTACGGGGATGCAGCCATGACGGGGCGCACGACGGTAGACGTACTGTCCTTGGAGGACTTCCACCAGCGGCTCGAGCGGCGCCTGCACGAGGCGGAGTCGGTGTTGCGCAAGCTCAACACCCAGATGCAGTGCCGCCCGCCGGCGCTCGGCACGTTCACCGACGCGACCGACAACGCACGTCGCTACTCCGAGACGCACCAGAGCTACGTCAACCACGTCGACCGGCTGCGCCGGGCGATCCTGGCCGCCCGCGAGGCGACCCACAAGATCATGACGAACTACAAGACCGCCGAGGCCCGCAACGCCGCCGCCGCGGCCGACATCGCCGCCGCCCTCTCCGGGCTCAACGAGGCGATGAAGCAGCCGAAGGAGGACCCGCGTGTCTGAGTACACCCGGCGCTACGAGCACGTCAGCCACGAGGAGCTCTACCAGGGCGTCAACGCCGGCGACCCGAAGCAGATCGAGGCGCTCAGCGCCCAGTGGACCTCCCTGAAGGGCACGCTCGACGACCTCGGCCGCGACCTGACCGCCGACCTGGAGGCGCTGGCGAAGACCTGGACCGGCGACGCCGCGCGGGAGTTCCACCGTCGGCTGGACATGGTCGTCCGCTACTCCGGCAACCTGTCCGAGGGCATGACCGGCATCCGGCAGGGCCTGGACATGATGTCCAGCGAGCTGCGGGCCGCGCAGTCCAAGGCGGAGAGCCCGGAGAAAACCGACGACAACGACAAGCTGCTCTCCGGCGCCGGCAAGGGCTTCCTGATCGGCGGCGCCCCGGGCGCGGTGATCGGCGGGATCGTCGGCCACCAGCAGGACAAGGCCGAGCAGGAAAAGGCGCACCAGCGGATGGTGCAGGTCGTGGCGAAGCTCGCCGAGGGCTACGACTTCTCGGCGTACGGCCGCATCGTCGTGCCGGACCCGCCGGAGACCGAACTGCCCGGCCACACGAGCAACGGCGACCCGACGCTGCAGAACGGCCCGTCGGTGAAGACGCCGTCGTCCGGCCCGAGCCTGGGCAGCTTCGGCCCGGGCGCCAACGCCACCGCCACCTCGTCGGGCGTGCACCACACGGCCCCGACCGGCGGTACGCCGGGCGAGGGCACGCCCGGTGCGGGCACTCCGGGCGGCCAGCCCGGCGCCGGCGCTCCGGGTTCGGTGCCGACCAGCGGCACCGTCGACCCGGGCGGCACCTCGCTGGCCGGTGCCGCGCCGCTGACCAGCACCGTCGGTGGTCCGACGATCGGCGGCGGCCCGGGCTTCGGTCCAGGCGGTGCCGGCCCGACGACGATGAGCGCCGGCGGACCGGGTGGCGGGCTCTACGGCGCCCCCGGTGTGCTGAGCACCGGCTCGCTCGCGGGCACCGGCACCAACGCGGCGTCCTCGGCCCGCTTCGGCGGCATGTCCGGCGCGGAGAACCGCTCGGCGGCCGGCACCGGCCGGCTCACCTCCGGTCGTGGCCTCGTCGTCGACGCCGGAAGCAAGGGCGCCGAGCGCACCGGCGGCGCCACCGGGCGGCCCGCGATGGCCGGCCGCAGCGGCGTGCTGGGCGGGCGCGGCGGCCACGGCGACGACGAGTCCGACGGCCGGCTGACCTGGCTCACCGAGGACGAGATGGTCTGGAGCGACGGCGACGCCGCCCCGCCGCCGGTGCTCGGCGGCAACTGAGCCCGGCCTTCACGAGACGGCGCGGCACCCCGGAAGGGGCGCCGCGCCGTTGCGCGTCGGGCCTGCGCGGATGTCCGTCCACACCGACCCGTGGGGTGGCTCACGTAACCCGCAAGATCCTTGAGCTGCGGGATCGTCCGTCGACCGATAGGTTGAACAGGTGCTGCCCGTAGCGTTCACCCCGTCCACCTGGACGGCGACGCTGCGCCGGATCGCCCGCACGGCTGTGGCCGGCCTGGTGATCATCGTCGGCCTCCAGGGCATCGCCGCCGCACCCGCCCACACCGCTGCGGCCTCGCACGCCACAGTCGTCTCGCACGCCGTCGCGATCGAGCACGTCGCGGCGCGGCAGGCGGTCACGACCGGCGCCGCGCGTTCCGCCGGCCTCCCGGCCGCCGACGCGACGACCGCTGCCCCGCGGACCACCGGCCCCGGCACCGGCCCGGCCGTCACGGAAGCCCTCTCCACCGACTCCGCCGGGCGCGTCCCCGGCGTCGAGGTCGTCGCCGCCGCCGACCCCGGCCGGGCGGACATCGCCCGTCGCGGTCCGCCGCGCGCCTGACCGGGCGCCCCTTCCGGTACGCCCCGGCGCGGCCCCACCGGCCGCACGCCTCGCGCCCTGCCGCGCGTCCCGTCGCGTCCGAGTCACGACGCGCACCCACCCGGATGTCCGGGCCACGACCGTTTATCGTCCTTCGTTCCACCACGAGGTGCTGGTGATGCAGACCGTCTTCTCCTCCGTCCTGCCCGACATGCCCGCGGTCGCCGTGATCTGGCTGGTCCTGCTCGCCGTGGCTGCGACAGTGGTCACCGCGCTGATCGTCCGCCCGTCCCGGTTCCGCTCGGAACTGATCGACCGGATCAGCGACGCCGCCCGGCCGAGCAGCATCGATCGGGCCGAGCGTGCCCGCGTACGGGGCCAGGAGCAGATCCGCTACGCCGACGAGGTGGCGGTGGCCGCGTCCCGTGCCACGGCGACCGCCGAGCGGAGCCGATCCGAGTGGCTGACCGCCCAGGAGGAGGCCGAGGCCGCCTGGCAGGCGTACCAGGCGGCCGAGGAGGACGTCCGTCGCCTGAGTGCCGCCGCGGCGCTGCCGCTGCCCCGGACCGCCCGGACCCCGGCCGAGTACGCGGACCGGGAGCGCTGGCTGCACCGGGCCGCGATGGACGCCCAGTGGCGGAACGAGATCACGGTGCGGCAGCTCAGCGACATCCTCGGCGGCAACGGCTGGGACCCGAGCCGGCATCCGGTGGAGCAGGAGCTGCTGCTGCGCCGGCTGGTCCGGGACAACATGGCGGCCCGGCACCGGGCCGCGATGCAGCGGGAGCAGGCCGCCTGGCAGGCGGCCGAGCTGGCCGCGGCGGCGGCGCAGAGCCTGCGTGACGAGGCGTTCGCGGCCCTGCACCCGGTCGCCGAGCCGCAGACGGAACTCTCCATCGTCGGGTTCGCCGGCCCCGAGGCCACCCGGGAACTGCCGACCGCGGCGGGCGTGGAGACCACTCGCGAGCCGACCCCGGTGGCCCGGGGCCGGGCGGCGGTCGTGGCCTGAGAGCACCGTGGCCCGGGCTCGCGGATGGATGACTTCCGAGCCGTTTGTCGGCGGCGGCTACAGGAAGTAGCGGACACCACCGAGAACGGGGAGGCTCGGAGCTTCGACACCGCGCGGCCCGGGCCCGGCTCGGCTAGCGTGGTGGCGTGTCCCGTGAAGCCTGGGTGCTGGTCGTCCTCGCCGCCGTCCTCGCGGCGGCCATGCTGGCCGGGGCGGTACTGCTCGCCATCCGGGTGGTCCGCACCCGCCGGATGCTCGGCGCGCTCGGCGCCGGCGGCAAGGTCGCGTTCTACGGCGCGCTGATCTACACGATCCTGCCGGTGGACCTGCTGCCCGACCCGATCTACCTGGACGACATGGGCGTGCTGGCCGGCGCGCTGTTCTACCTGGGCCGGCTGGTCGCCAAGCACCGCGCCGAGCAGCGGGCCGCCGGGGAGTCTCCGGTGGCGACGTTGCCGCCCGGCGCGGCACCCCGCCGCTGAGACGTCACCGGCACGGAACGAGGAGACGACATGGCGGCACGGCACCGGCTGGATCCGAACGACGAGCGGGTGGCCCGCTTCTTCGCGGACCGGCACCTCGCCACGCTCACCACTCCGCGTGCCGACGGCACTCCGCACGTCGTACCCGTGGGAGTGACCTTCGATCCCGCGGCCCGGCTGGCCCGGGTGATCACCTCAGCCGGGTCGGCCAAGGCCCGGCACGTCGCGGCGGCCGGGCCGGACGGCGTCCCGGTCGCGGTGTGCCAGGTCGACGGCCGCTGGTGGCTGACGGTGGAGGGCCGCGCGGTGCTGCGCCGCGACCCGGAGTCGGTGGCCGAGGCCGAGCGCCGGTACGCCGAGCGGTATCGCACGCCGCGCCCGAATCCGGAACGGGTGGTCATCGAGATCGCGGTGACCGGGCTCCTGGGAAGCCTCCCCGACTGAGGCGTCTGTCCGGTTCCGCGGTGGCACCGGTCACGGCCGGAAATGAGCCGCAGCGGCAGGGCGGTTGAACTCTCCGTACGCCGAGTGCCACTCCTGGTGCCGCGTCTCCCGCACGGAGCCGTCGACCCCCGAATGGAGCCTCGACCATGAACCCGATCATCCGTAAGTGTGTGCTGTCCGTCGCCGGTCTGGCCGCGGCCGGCGGTGCCGTGGCCGGTCCGGCCGCCGCCCACGCCGCCCCGGTCAAGGGCAAGGGCGACCGTGCCGCCGACTACGAGTACCAGGCACAGCCGAACTACTTCTACTGCGGTCCCGCCTCGACCCGGATCGCCCTGTCGGCCGAGGGCAGGGACGTCAGCCAGGACGAGCTGGCGACGAAGCTCGGCACCACCGAGAACGGCACCGACTCGGCCATCGACATCACCCGCGTGCTCAACGAGTACACGGGTGGCAAGTACAGGACCACCGAGATCCGCGACGACGTGGCCACCCGGGACCAGGTCGAACGTCTGCGCGCGGACATCCGTACCGCTGTGGACGACGACCGCCCGGTGGTGGCGAACATCCTGGGCGGCGCCCGGGACATCGACGGGGTGGAGCACAGCTACCCCGGCCACTACGTGACTGTCGTGCGGTACGAGGGCGACGGCGACCGGGTGCTGATCGCCGACCCGGCCCGGCCGGACGAGCCGACGTACTGGATGGACGTGACCGAGCTGGCCAACTGGATCGCCGGCCGCGGCTACAGCTCCTGACCCGCACGGGCCGGTCCCCTTCTGGGGGGCCGGCCCGCCGTCGAGGTACGTCAGCGGCCGGTGTCGCCGTCGCCGGTGCGCTGCTGCGCCATGTCGACGCCCTTGTCGATCTGCGCGTCGTACTTGCCGCCGCTGCGCTTGTCCGCCGCGTCACCGGCCTTCTCGATGCCCTGGTCGACCTGCTTGTCGTGCTTGTCGGCGAAGTCCTTGGCCTTGTCCATGAAGTCACTCATGCCCGATCTCCCTTCGATACGGTGAATGCCTTCCCGGAGGCCGGGGGCACAAACACCGGGTGGGCGGTTACGTCCCTGGTGTCGGATCGGCCCGCGTCGGGTACCAACGGCCCGGATCGAGGAGGGCGACGTGGACGACGACGCTGGCATAACCGGGCGGGCACCGACCGCCGGACCGCGGCAGACCTGGGCGGGACTTCCCTGGCCGGTACGGACGGCGGTCACCTGGAGCGCCTGCCTGCTGGTGGTGACCGCCGGGCTGTGGCTGCTGGGGCAGATCGCCGTACTGCTCGCGCCGCTGGCGGTGGCGCTGGCCGGCACGCTCTTCCTCGCCGCGCTGCTCGACCCGATCCTGGTACGCCTGCGCCGGCTGCGGGTGCCGGCCGGGCTCGCCGCACTGCTGAGCATCCTGCTGCTGCTCGGCATCCTGGGCGGCGCCGGCGTCCTGGTCTGGAACCTCACCGCGAGCCAGTTCAGCGAGTTGAGCCAGCAACTCGACGAGGGGTTGCAGCGCACCCGGGACTTCGTCACGTCCAGCCTGCCGGTCACCGACCAGCAGCTCGACCGGCTCGTCGAGCAGATCCGGCAGGGCCTGAGCAGCGGCGCGCCCGACCCGGTCGCCGGTGCGCGCAAGGTCGCCGAGGTGGCGGGCGCGGTGCTGCTCGCCCTGGTGCTGCTGTTCTTCCTGCTCAAGGACGGCCGCTCGATGTGGCGCTGGGTGCTGCGCCGGCTCACCGGCCCGCGCCGGGAGCTGACCGCCGAGGCGGGACGGGCGGGCTGGCGGACGCTCGGCGCGTACAGCCGGGGCACGATGATCATCGCGGCCATCGACGCCATCGGCATCGGGCTGGCCCTGGTGGTGTTGCGTGTCCCGCTGGCCCTGCCGCTCGCCCTGATCACGTTCCTCGGCGGGTTCGTACCGATCATCGGCGCCACGGTGGCCGGTGCGGTGGCGGTGCTCGTCGCGCTCGCCGCGAACGGTCCCACCACCGCGCTGCTGACGCTGGCCGCCGTGATCGCCGTCCAGCAGATCGAGGGCAACCTGCTGGAACCACTGGTGATGCGGCGGCAGGTGCAGCTGCACCCGGCGGTCATCCTGGTGGTGGTCACCGCCGGCACGCTGGTGGCCGGGGTCGCCGGGGCGTTCGTGTCGGTGCCGATCGCGGCGGTGCTGTGGCGGGTGCTGGACACCGTCCAGCGGCACCGCGCCGCCGAGCGGAGCGGCTCCGACGTTCCCGCACCGACCGCCGACCCGGGCCGCGCCGCCGAGGCGGCGGGCTGACGGCGCCGGTCAGGCGGGGTGTGGCTGGCGCAGGTGCGTGGTGAACCACGTACCTGCCTGGTCGGCCACCTGCTCCAGCGTGCCGGGCTCCTCGAACAGGTGCGTGGCGCCGGGCACGATCCGCAGCTCGACGACCTCGCCCAGCGCGTCCCGGGCCTGCTCGTTGAGCACGATCACCTGCTCGTCCAGGCCGCCGACGAGCAGCAGCGTCGGTGCGCGTACCGCGGTCAGTGAGCTGCCGGCCAGGTCGGGCCGGCCGCCCCGGGAGACCACAGCGCCCACCCGGTCCGGCCGGGCCGCGGCGGCGACGAGTGCGGCGGCGGCGCCGGTGCTGGCGCCGAACAGTCCGATCGGGAGCCGCCTCAGCTCCGGGTCGGCACCCATCCAGTCGACGATCCCGGCCAGGCGCTCGGCCAGCATGCCGATGTCGAAACGCAGTTCGGCGGTGATCTCGTCCCGGGCCTCCTCGTCGGCGGTCAGCAGGTCGACGAGCATCGTGGCGAGCCCGCGTTCGTTGAGCGCGCGCCCGACGGCCGTGTTGCGCGGGCTGTGCCGCGAGCTGCCGCTCCCGTGAGCGAACAGCACCACCCCCCGCGCCTCGGCAGGCACCACCACGTCTCCCACGAGCCCGCCGTCCACCACAGGCACCGAGACCTCACGCATCTCCTCCACCCCCCTCTCGCCCACCCCCGCTCTCCCCCACGGCATACCCCCCACCCCGACGATCATGAAGTTGACGGCCCAGAAAGCCCCCGCCCCCTATCGGGTTGATCATGAAGTTGGCGGCAGATTCCGAGATCCACAACGCCGTCAACTTCATGATCTACGGGGACAGCAGGGGAAGACGGACGCGCGCGGGGTTGCGTTGACGTCGGCGGCAAGGTTTAGCGTCAGCCTGGCAGTGAGGGACGGGGGGGCGGCGGATGCGGATCGGGGAGCTGGCGCAGCGGGCCGGTACGAGCACCCGCACCCTGCGCTACTACGAGGCCCACGGCCTGGTCCGGCCGAACCGGTCCGCCAACGGATACCGGGTCTACGACGAGGCGGAACTACGCGTCGTCCGCGAGATCCGGTCCCTGCTGGCGATCGGCTTCGGCCTGGACGACATCCGCCCGTTCGTGGCCTGCCTGCGCGCCGGAAACGACTCCGGTGACGTCTGCCCCGATTCGGTGGCGGTGCTGCGGCGCAAGCTCGCCGAGGTGGACGACTACCTCGACCGGCTGGGCGACGTCCGCCGCCGGCTGCACGACCAGCTCGCCCACGCGATCGCCCAACGGGAGGAAACATGCCTCAGGACACGGGGACCGGCCGGCTGAACCCGGTCACCGACGACACGTTCGCGGCTACCGTGCTGGCCGCCGACCGGCCGGTGGTGGTGGACTTCTGGGCCGAGTGGTGCCCGCCGTGCCGGGTGGTGTCGAAGCACCTGGCCGAGCTGGCCGAGGAGTTCGGCGACGCGCTGCGCTTCGTCACCCTCAACACCGACGAGAACCCGGCCACCGCACGTGCGCACCGGATCATGTCCGCGCCGACCATGCTGGTGTTCCGGGACGGCGAGGTGGTCGGCTCGATCGTCGGCTCCCGCCCCAAGGACCACCTGCGGCGCAGCTTCGCCCAGCACGTGGACGGTTGAGCCCGCACCCGGACGGTTGAGCCGCCGCCGGGCGGGAACGCGGCGGGGTGACCACGGACCCCGACCGATCGCGAGGATCGTCATGGCGAAACAGGACAGGTCCCGGGAACAGGAACTCACCGACCAGGAACGCCGTAAGCAGGAGCTGAAGGACTCGCCGGACTGGGCCGACCGCGCCTCGACGGCGCGGACGTCCGACGATCCGCGGGCCACGGCGCCGCGCGACGCCGGCGGGCGTCCGTCGAACGGCCGCCAGTTCTGAGGTAGGCGTACCGAGCGGTCCCGCCCGTCGTGGCGGGGCCGCTCAGTTCGCGCGTTCCGGCAGGTGCATCAGCGGCGCGCGGTCCTGCGGCTGCTCCGGCTGCGCCCCGCTCGGGTGTGCCGGCGGCACCGCCACGGTCACCGGCTGCGCAGAGGTGACCCGCAGCGGCTCGCCGTGGTGCCGCAGCTCGACGACGGTGTCCGGGCCGCCGTTGCGCAGCGAGTACGTCGTCTGGTGCGGCCGCACGTCGACCCGCAGCCGCATCCCGTGCCACTGGAGCGAGAACTCCAGGCGGCTGAGGCGGCTGGAGAGCCGGGGCGCGAAGGAGAGCATCCCGTCGTGGTCCCGCAGCCCGCCGAACCCGGCGACGAGCGCGATCCAGGCGCCCGCGAGTGATGCCATGTGCACGCCGTCGCGGGTGTTCTCGTTGAGGTCGTGCAGGTCCATCAGCGCGGCCTCGCGCAGGTAGCGGTGGGCCAGTTCGAGGTAGCCGACCTCGGCCGCCAGCACCGCCTGGGTGCAGGCGCTCAGCGACGAGTCGCGTACGGTGCGCCGCTCGTAGTAGACGAAGTTGCGCAGTTTCTCGGCGGCGCTGAACGCGTCGCCCCGCCAGTGCATGGCGAGCACCAGGTCGGCCTGCTTGACGACCTGCTTGCGGTAGAGGTCGAAGTACGGATAGTGCAGCAGCAGCGGGTACTTCTCCGGCGGCGTGTGCTCGAAGTCCCACTCCTGGAAGCGGGTGAATCCCTCCACCTGCTCGTGCACGTCGGTCTCCGCGTCGTACGGGACGTGCATGTCGTTCGCGGCGTCCCGCCAGGCGGCGGCCTCCTCCTCGGTGACGCCGAGGTCGAGCGCCTGGTCCCGGTAGCGCATCGCGCAGTCCGCGGCGGTACGCAGGTTCCGCTGGGCCATCAGGTTGGTGTAGACGTTGTCGTTCTTCACCGCCGTGTACTCGTCCGGGCCGGTGACGCCGTCGATGTGGAACCGCCCGGCGCGGTCGTGGTGGCCGAGCGAACGCCACAGCCGGGCGGTCTCGACGAGCAGTTCCAGCCCGATCTCCCGTTCCAGCGCCTCGTCGCCGGTGACCAGCACGTAGCGGCGCAGCGCGTCGGCGACGTCGGCGGCGATGTGGAACGCGGCGGTGCCGGCGGGCCAGTACGCCGACGACTCCGGCCCCTCGATGGTGCGCCACGGGAAGGCAGCGCCTTCGAGGTTCAGCGTGCGGGCGCGTTCCTGCGCCTGGGCCAGCGTGTCGTACCGCCACTGCAACGCGTCCCGGACCGCTCCCGGCTGCGTGTACGTGAGCACCGGCAGCACGAACATCTCGGTGTCCCAGAACGCGTGGCCGTCGTACCCGGGGCCGGTAAGGCCCTTGGCCGAGATCGGCCGCCGTTCCGCGCGGGCGCCGGCCTGGAGGACGTGGAAGAGGCCGAAGCGGACGGCCTGCTGCACCTCGGGGTCGCCTTCGACGCGCACGTCGGCGGCGTCCCAGAACGCGTCCAGGTATTCGCGCTGGGCCCGGCGCAGGCCGTCCCAGCCGTCGAGCCGGGCCGCGGCGAGCGCCGCGCCGACCTGGTCGCGCAGCGCCGGGAGGGACCGGCGGCTGGACCAGCCGTACGTGAGGTACTTGACCACCCGCAGCTTCTGGCCGGGCTTGAGCACGCAGCCGATGGTGGTGCGGACCCAGTCCTCGTACCCCTCGCTCTCGATCGTGGTGCGTTCGGGCCCGTCGACGTCGTGGCCCATCGCGGCGGCGACCCGCAGGCCGCTGACCTTGGTCCGGTGGATGAGCTGGCCGCCGTCGTCGGTGGTCAGTTCCTCCTCGGCCTGCAACGGCGACTCCAGGACGGCGGCCACCCGGGGGTCGCGGCTCTGCGGCGGCAGCGACTCGTTGGCGACCAGCTCGGACTGGAGGATCAGCCGCAGCGGCCCGTCGACCGGCTCCACCTCGTAGTGGATGGCGGCCACCGAGCGCTGGGTGAACGACACCAGCCGGGTGGTACGGACCTTGACCTCGCGGCCGGCCGGCGAGCGCCAGTGCAGGTCCCGGTGGAGCGTGCCGGCCCGCATGTCGAGGACCCGCTCGTGGGCGAGCAGTTCGCCGTAGCGCACGTCGAGCGGCTCGTCGTCCACGAGCAGCCGGATCAGCTTGCCGTTGGTGACGTTGACGATGGTCTGCCCGGACTCGGGGAAACCGAAGCCCGCCTCCGCGTACGGCAGCGGGCGCAGCTCGTAGAAGGAGTTCAGGTAGGTGCCGGGCAGCCCGTGCGGCTCGCCCTCGTCGAGGTTGCCCCGCAGCCCGATGTGGCCGTTCGACAGCGCGAACACCGACTCGGACTGGGCCAGCACGTCCATGTCGAGTTGCATCTCCCGGACGTGCCAGGGCTCGACCGGGTACGCCCGTTCCCGGATCACGCGGCCGGCTCCGGGGCGAGAAGGTCGGCGAGGTCGGTGACCACCACGTCGGCGCCCTGCGCCAGCAGCTCGTCGGCCTGGCCGACCCGGTCGACGCCGACCACGTACCCGAATCCGCCGGCCCGCCCGGCGGCCACCCCGGCGAGGGCGTCCTCGAAGACGGCGGCCTGCGCCGGTTCGACGCCGAGCAGCCGGGCGCCTTCCAGGAACGTGTCGGGGTGCGGTTTGCCGCGCAGCCCGCTCGCGCGGGCGACCACGCCGTCCACCCGCGCCTCCAGCCAGCGGTCCAGCCCGGCGGCGTGCACGACGGCGGCGCAGTTGGCGCTGGCCGAGACGACCGCGCGGCGCAGCCCGGCCGTGGTGGCTGCCTCCAGGTAGCGCACCGAACCCTCGTACACCTCGACGCCGCGCTGCTCGATCTGCTGGAGCAGGACGACGTTCTTGCGGTTGCCGAGGCCGTTGACGGTGTCCGCCTCGGGCGGGTCGTCCGGCGATCCCTCGGGCAGCGTGATGCCGCGCGAGGCCAGGAATGTGCGCACCCCGTCGGCGCGCGGTCTGCCGTCCACGTACCGGTTGTAGTCCGGTCCGGGGTCGAACGGGTGGAACGGCTCGCCGGTTTCGGCCGACCGTCGCCGCAGGTACGCGTCGAACGTCTCCGCCCAGGCGGCGTTGTGCACCTTGGCGGTCTGCGTCAGCACACCGTCCAGATCGAAGAGACAAGCGCGCACGTGCGCGGGGAGGCCCAGCATCGCTTGAATCTAACCAGACCCCGCGCCGGGCAAACACCATTCGGCGCTCAGCGGTTCGGGCGCAGCGTCCAGATCACGGTGAGCGAGGAGGTGAGCGTGCCGTCCTCGGTGTGGACCTCCACCTCGACCGGGAACTCCGGCCGCCGTCCGGCGTCCAGCTCCGCAAGCACCTCGGCGGGTACGCCGCCGAGCCGCGCCGTCGCCAGCACCGGCCCCATCGCCACCTTGAGGTAGCGGATGGTCGCGGTCACGGCCAGGGGTACGGCCCGGTCGAGCACCTGCCCGAACGCGGCCAGCACAACAGCGCCCGAGGCGGTCTCCCCCAGCGTGAACATGGCCCCGGCGTGCGGGCCGCCCACGTGGTTGTGGTGCGCCGGGTCGTCGGGGAGCCGGACCACGGCCCGGACCCCGCCCTCGGCCTCGGGCGCCACCTCGACGAACTCGATTCCGAGCGTGCGGGCGAACGGCACGGCTTCGAGGAGACCGGCCGCCACCTGGCGAGAGTCGATACTCATGCCCGAACGCTACTCGCCAGTAACTTCCCCGGCAAGGCATCGGGTCACGATGTCCCAATGTCACTAACTAAGTGACATCCGCGTCGACAAACGCTAGGCTTGTCTCTTATTAAGAGACATTAGGACATGAGATGATCTACGCCACCCCAGAACTCAGCGATCACGACGAGACCGTGCTGGCGGAGGTGCATGACATGCGCCGCACCCTCGCCGATGTCCTGCGCACTCCTCGCCGGTGGACCGGTGGCCTCCGACGCACGATGTTGGCCCGCGCGATTCTCGGCTCCAACAGCATTGAGGGCTACGTGGTCGCCGAGGACGACGCCGCCGCCGCGCTCGACGGCGAGGAACCGCTGAGCGCCGACGACCGGACCTTCGCCGAGATCCGGGGCTATCGGCAGGCTCTGGGATACGTGCTGCAAACCGCCGGGGATTCGCACTTCCGCTTCGAGACGTCGGTGATCCGCAGCATGCACTACATGATGCTCTCGCACGATTTGGGCAAGAGCCCGGGGCAATATCGCAAGGGCTCGATCTATGTACACGATGAGCGGACCGATGAGCGGGTGTACGAGGGCGCGGAGGCTGACCACGTACCTCACCTCATGGAGGAACTAGCCGAAGATCTACGGTCGGACGTGACCGCCTCCCCGCTCGTCAAAGCAGCCATGGCGCATCTGAACCTGGTGATGATCCATCCGTTCCGCGATGGCAACGGGCGGATGGCACGCGCCCTTCAGACGCTGGTGCTTTCCCGCCGCGCAATCGTTGAGCCAGCCTTCTCCAGCATCGAGGAATGGCTGGGCAGCAACACGGAGGACTACTACCGAGTGCTGGCGGTTACCGGACGGGGCCGCTGGAACCCCGAGGGTTCGGCGCACCTCTGGGTGTCGTTCAACCTGCGCGCCCATCACATGCAGGCGCAGACCGTCGCGCGCCGCTTCGATGAGGCGTCTGGCATCTGGTCGAAGTTGGACGCGATCGTTGGCGAGAACAGGCTCCCTGAGCGGGTGACCGATCTGCTCTACGAGGCAGTCCTGGGCTATCGCATCCGCCGCTCCGGGTACGTCAAACTTGCCGATGTCGAGGATCGGACCGCATCTCGTGATCTGGCCAACCTTGTCGAGCACGGGCTACTGGAAGCACGTGGCGAACGGCGGGGAAGGCACTACGTCGCCGGTCCCACGCTGGTGATGGTGCGGGAACGGGTCCATGCTCAGCGCAAGCCGATCAGCGACCCCTATCCGGCCATGCCGGTCGTTCTCGCGACCGAGGCTGCCAATACGACCGGCTCAGGTGAGCGGTTGTAACCACGGTCCATTTCACGGCGCTGTCCGGCCCGGTGATCAGTCCAGCGGCGTTTCGGCGGCTGCCGACTCCGGGTAGCGAGTGGCCCATGAACCGCGATCTCGCGCGCGGGCTGACGGTGGCGTGGGCGCTGCCGGAGTTCCGCGACGGGCTGCGTCACCTCGTCGACCTCGACGAGGTGACAGTGCTGCTGGCCGCGCTGTCCCTTCCGGACCGCGACCGCGAGGTCGAGCGCAGCGCGCTGGGCCTGCTGCGGTCCGGGCTCGACAGCACCGAGGTCCGGGAGGCGGTGTTGCTGCTGCTGGAGCGGGACACCGTACGCCGGCCGCTCGTCGCCGCGGCGGTGGAGCCGCTCGCCGACCGGCCCGGCCTGGTCACCGCCGTCACGTCCGCGGCCGAGGATCCCCGGGTACGCCACGAGGTACGGGCGATGCTGGACAGCGCCGACGTCCGCGAGCTGATCTGGCGGGCGGTCGACGACCAGGTGAGCGACAACCGGTTCGGGCTGATCCGCCGGGCGGCGGTACTGTTCGTCAGGCACCCCAGCGCGCGACGGCTGGGGTGGGCCCTGCGCCGGCACGGCGTGCTCCGCGAACTGCGCCACAAGGCGTGATCCGGGGAGCCATCGCGGCCGTCACTCGTACCCCATCGCGGGGATGATCTCGCCCAACTCCCGCTCGACGTACGCGCGGGTGCCGGCGTCGAACTGGTCGTCGCGGTGCGCCAGCTTGTCCGCCTGGAACGTCAACGCGGTGACGGCGTCCTCGACGCCGAGCCGCTCGAACAGGGCCCGCCGCTGCCCGGGCCAGTCGGCCGCGAGGTCCTCCGCCTTCACCTCGACGTATCGCCGGCCCGTCAGGTCGGCCGCGTTCCTCCAGGCCAGCCATCGGTGGTAGACCGGCACGAGGTAGGCGAGCACCCCGTCGACAGTGGACGGCGCCCACGGTTGGGCCAGGTGGGAGGCGAGCACCGAGACCGGGTGACGCTTGATGTGCACGATCGTCGCCTCGGGCACCAGTTCCCAGAGGAAGTCCAGGTTGAAGAGGTTGAACGGCGTCTTCTCGCACCAGGTCGGCTTGCCCGCGTCGGCCGCCGCCCCACCGAACAGGGTGTCGACCAGGCCCCGTAGGACGCCGATCAGTTCGCTCCGGTCACTGAAGTACCTCGGGACGGCCCGCCGTCGGCTGGCCGGCCCGAACGGCCCGGCGGGCCGGTCGCCGTCGCCGAAGCCCTCCGCGGGCGCGGGCTCCTCGAAGGCGTGCGCGATGAGCTGCGGCCAGAGCCGGTGTACGGCGTCCCGGTACCGACCCACGCCGACCAGCTCGGGCACGGTCTTGCCTCGGTCGTCACGCCGCCCGGGCACGCGTACGGTGAGGAAGTCGCTCAGCCGGTGCAGCGCGTCCTCGCCGACGATGGGGTCGTACCGGTCGGTGAGCGCGTCGGCCAGGTCCCGCAGGCCACCCGGTTCGACGAGGAACTTGGTCTCCATCGGGATCCGGTGGATCAGCGGATGCTGGCCGATGACGTCGGCGATCCGCGACGTGCCCGAACGACCAGTGCCCGCGACGAAGACCGGTGAGGGGGACGGCATGGACGGCAGTCAAACTCCCGGCCCGGCGCGGGGGCAATCCATTTATCCCCGCCGCGATCGGCTGATCGACCTCCTGGCCGACGCGGTCGGGTCCGTCACAGTGGCGCACCCGACGCGGGTCGCCGTCGACGGGCCGCCCGCCGCCGGCAAGACCACGCTCGCCGACGAGCTGGCCGCCGCCCTGCGGGCCCGCGGCCGGTACGTCATCCGGGCGACGGTCGACGACTTCCTCTTCCCCCGGGCACGGCGCTACCGACGCGGCGAGTTCTCGGCGCAGGGCTGCTACGTCGACACCCACGACCACGGGACGCTCAAGCGGGTGCTGCTCGATCCGCTCGGTCCGGGCGGCGAGCGGCGCTTCCGGCACACGGTCTACGACCACGCCACCGACGAGGTGCTGTCCCCGCCGCTCACCACCGCTCCCGCCGACGCCGTGCTGGTGTTCGACGGCGTCTTCCTCCTGCGCCCGGAACTGCTCGACCGGTGGGAGCTGCGCGTCTTCGTGTCCACCGCGCTCGACAAGACGGTGGATCGTGCCGTGATCCGCGAGAGCCGCGTGTCAGCGAGAGCCGACGTGGAACGGCGCTGGCGGGAGCGTTACCTGCCCGCCCAGCGGCTCTACTTCGCCACGGCCCGCCCGGCCGAGCACGCCCACGTCGTCGTGCACAACGACGATCCCCGGCAGCCGATCTGGGAGACCCGGACCCACCCGGGTGGCAGGCTGGCAATCATGGACAGGAATCGGGTGGCCGCCTGGATCGCGGCGTACGAGCAGGCGTGGCGCACACCGGGAACGGCGGCGCTGGGCACGATGTTCACCTCCGACGCGACCTATCGGCAGGGGCCGTACCGGGATCCGGTCGTCGGCCTGCCCGCCATCACCCGCATGTGGGACAGCGAGCGTGACGGACCCGACGAGGTCTTCGAGATGACATCGGAGATCGTCGCGGTCGACGGCGACACCGCTGTGGCCCGGGTACAGGTGCGGTACGGCGACCCCGTGCACCAGGAGTGGCGCGACCTCTGGATCATGCGGTTCGCCGAGGACGGCCGGTGCGTGTCGTTCGAGGAGTGGCCGTTCGCGCCGGAGAAGCGGGCCGCCGCCGGCTGAGAGACCGGCCGCCTATTCGGCGAACATCTCCCCGAGGATGCGTTGCGCCTCGGCCGACTCCTCCGCGTCCTCGGGGTCGTCGAAGGTGCGGGAGTAGGTGGAAAGCGTCTTCCAGAGGGCCCAGCCACGTCCGCGCGCCCAGGTCGCGTCGTCCACCGAGAGCCGCTCGCGGAACGCCGCCCGGCCCTCGGCGGTCAGCAACGTCCAGGCGATCGCCAGGTCGCAGGCCGGGTCACCGACGCCGCATGTCCCGAAGTCGATGACGGCCGCCAGCCGGCCGTGCGCGAGCAGCAGGTTCCCCGGGGCGATGTCGCCGTGGAACCAGCGGTCCACCCCGTCCCAGCGGGCGCCGACCGCTCGCGCCCAGATCTCGCGTATCAGCGCGGCATCGACGTGGCCGTCCAGCGCCACGAGCGCATCCTCGACCTTCTTGTCGTACGTGCGCAGCGTGCCGCCCCGGAACCAGTTGTGGACGCCCGACTGCGGACCACCGGCGGCGTCGACGTCCCGCAGGGTCGCAAGGAATCCGGCCAGGTCGAGGGCGAACCGCACCGGGTCGGCGATCCGGCCCACGGCGGCGGTCTCGCCGTCGAGCCAGCGGTAGATCGACCACGGATACGGGTAGCCCGCACCCGGTTCGCCCTTCGCCAGCGGTGCGGGGATTGGTAGCGGCAGCCGAGCGGCGAGGGCCGGGAGCCACAGGTGTTCCTTCTCGACAGCCAGGGCGTACTCGGCAGCGCTGGGCAGGCGCGCCAGCAGCTCGGGGCCGAGGTGGAAGGTCCAGTTGTCCCAGCCGCCCTTGGCGACCGGTTCGATCCGGAGCTCGGCCAGGTGCGGGAACTGGTCGGCGACCAGGCGACGCACCTGCGCCACGTCGACGGCGGTGCGCCGTGGCGGGGGACCGAGATCCGGTACGTCGGTCACGCCCGTTTGGTGTGCGCGACGAACGCCGCCCAGCTCGACGGCGTGAACGTCAGCGCCGGCCCCTGCCGGTCCTTGCTGTCCCGCACCCCCACCACACCGGGCAGGTTGTCCGCCACCTCGACGCAGTCGCCGGAGTTGCCGCTGCTGCGGGTGCTCTTGCGCCAGATCGCGCCGGTCAACTCCATCGCTTCGCCGCCTCCGAGATCGCCGCCAGAGTCGCCCCGTGCGGCATAGCTTCCGCACGCACCGACTCCCAGGTTTGCCGAAGTGATTTTACGTCCGCGTGCCGCTCCACAATCGTGCCGTGCAACTGGTTGTCCAGGTAGCCCACGTCGTCACCGTCGGCGGGGGTCGCGAGCACGAAAGCACCGTTGAGCCCCGGATAGGCACCGACCGCTTCCGGCACCAGGTGCAGGTGCACGCGAGGCCGACGACCCACCTCGACCAGATGCGCCAACTGCTCCCGCATCACCTTTGGGCCGCCGACGGCGCGAGTGAGCACCGAATTGTCGAGCACTGCCACGAACTGCGGCGGAGCCGGGCGATCCAGCACCACCTGCCGCGCCATCCGTGCGGCCACCTGCTGCTCCATCGCATCACCGACAAGTGGGCTAGCGCCCTCGTGCAGCGCACGGGCGTACTCCTCGGTCTGCAACAGGCCGGGCACCACCAGCGGTTGGAAGCTACGCAGTGAGGCAGCCTCCTGCTCGATGCTCACCCACTCGCGGAACCACGGCATCAGCGCCTCCTGCATCAGCGCGTCCCGGATCCGCACCAGCAGGCCGCCGCCGTTCAGCACCTCGTCGCAGCGCTCGGTGAACTCGGCGCGCGGCGCGCGGCGGCACTGCTCGACGGCCGCCACCAGCGACGCCGAATAGCTCACCCGCTCGCCCAGCGCCTCCTGGGTAAGCCCCGCATCGGTACGTAACCGGCGTAGCTCACCGGCGAACAGTTCCCACAACGGCACACGGATCATCTGCACACCTCTGCACACGGCTGCACACGGAAATCGGCCGGTCGGACGGCCGGGAAGGTGGGGGTGGAACGCCTTCCGACCCTAGCGGCGCGGTGACGAGACTGTCACGCAGTGGAGCCGAATTCGTCCGGTTCCCGCTACCGAGAGGAGTTGCGCCGTGCGACTGCGCTGGTTCCGCTGCCGGGGTGCGTCGGCACCGACACTGCCCCACCGGGTACGGGGCGACAACCTGCCGGAGTGGATGCGGCAGCCGACGCGTCCACTGCCGACGATGGGCCCCGGCCGGGTCGGCAACCTCACCCCGGCCCAGCAGTGGCGGGCGAACGGCGGTCGCTGGTCCGTACCGGAGCAGCGCGGAGGCGACGCCGACAACCGGCGAGACGGCCACCACGAGGAGCGCCGGTGATCAGCCACCAGCTCGGGCAGCCGCCGGACGGGCCCAGGCCCGATCGTCCCCGGCCGTATCCGTTGCACGCCACCCCGCACACGCCGCTGCGTCCGATGTGGTGTTGCCGGGCCTGCGGCCAGCCGTGGCCGTGCCCGATGGCCCGCCTGCTGCTCAAGACCGAGTACGAGGACAACCAGATCGGCCTGGCCATCTACCTGTGCGGGCTGTTCTACGAGGCCACGCGCGACCTCTACCGGCTCAACCCGGACGACGCGCCCGCCCCCGCCGACATGTTCGCCCGCTTCGTCGCCTGGGGCCCGCACCGGCGGCCGATCATCCGCGGATGAGCCGTCCGCCCGTCCGCGGATGCGACCGGCAGTTCACCGCCAGCCGACGTCGATACGGTCGCCTCGCTCGTCGAAGAAGTGCAGCGCGTCCATCCGCACCTGCACGGCGAGCGGGTGCCCGGGCGACACCTGCGGGTACGGCGCGAGCCGTACCGCCAGTTCCGCCGGACGACGGTGGTGGCGGCCCGGGTCGGGCAGCACGCTCGTCCGGTTGCCGCCGCCTCCGCCCGCCTCCGGGGCCGGGGCCGACGACTCCGTCGCGCGGCCGGTGAGCCGCTGCATCACCTGGTTGAACCGGCGCAGGCCGCGCTGGCCCGGTGCGGCCTGCTCGACCGGCGTGCCCATCTCGTCCACCACGATCGCGGTCGCGCCGATGTCGAGGAACGCGAGCGACTCGTGGCCGTGGTGCTCCAGGTAGCGGATGCGCCCGTGCAGCACGTCACCGGCGGTGTCCGGGGCGACCGGGGTGAGCGCCTCGGCGCGCATGCCGACCACGATCCGCTCACCGTGGTAGTGCGCCACCGCACGGCTGCGGATGTCGTCCCAGGGCAGGTAGAGCGACTGCTCACCGAGGTTCAGCGCGACGTACCGGTCGAGGTGGACGTAGACCGACGCCTCCAGCAGGTTCATCCGCGGGCTGCCCAGGAACGCGGCGACGTAGAGCGTGGCCGGCCGCCCGTACACCTGGGTGGGGGTGCCCACGTCCTGGAGCACGCCCTTGCGCATGATGGCGACGCGGTCGGCCATGGTCAGCGCCTCGGCCTGGTCGTGGGTCACGTAGATGGTGGTTACGCCCAGTTCGCGGGTGAGTCCGGAGATCTCCGCCCGCAGTTCGGCGCGCAGCCCGCTGTCCAGGTTGGAAAGTGGCTCGTCCATCAGGAACAGGCCGGGCCGGCGCACTATCGCCCGCCCCATCGCGACCCGCTGCCGCTGGCCGCCGGAGAGCTGGCTGGGCTTGCGCCCGAGCACGTCGCCGATGCCGAGCGCGCTCGCCACGTCCTGGATCCGCTCGCCGCGCGGGGCGGGCTCGACGCCGCTCAGGCGCAGCGGGAAGCCGATGTTGTCGCCGACCGTCATGTGCGGATAGAGCGCGAAGTCCTGGAAGACCATGGCGATCTTCCGGTCGCGCGGTGGCAGGTCGTTCGCCAGCTCACCGCCGAGCATGATGGCACCGGAGGACGGGTCCTCCAGCCCGGCCACCATGCGCAGCACTGTCGATTTGCCGCATCCCGACGGGCCGAGCAGCACCATGAACTCGCCGTCGTTGACGTCCAGATTGATGGTGTCGACCGCGACTGTTCCGTCCGGGAACACCTTGGTGACATCCTTGAGCGCGACGGTCGCCACCGTCACCTCCCCAGTTCTTCGCCCCAAACCCGGGAATGACTGTGACCAGGATCATCTGATTCGCACATCGGGTAAACGTGCCATGTTCAGCTCGTGACAGTCCTATTAAGCGGTATTCGCCGGTCTCTGTCGTTAAGTGACCTGCCGGTAACCCCTTTTACGGCGATTCGCCGAGGAACACGCGGCGCACCACGCGCTCGGCGGCGTGGCCGTCGTCCAGCGCGCAGAACCGCGACCGGAACGCCGTCCGGGCCAACTCGGCCGCCTCGTCGTCGACCGCGCCGGAACGGAACACGTCGAGCAGCCCGGGGAAGTCCCGCGCGACCGCGCCGGGCGGCTCGGCCAGCAGGTCGAAGTAGACGCCACGGGCGACCCGGTAGGCGTCCCAGTCCGGCGCGTAGACCACGATCGGCCGGTCCAGCACCGCGTAGTCGAACATCGCCGAGGAATAGTCGGTGACCAGCACGTCCGCCGCCAGGTAGAGGTCCTCCACCCGCTCGTACGCGCTCACGTCCAGCACGCCGTCCGCCGCCGGCCCCCGGGGATGCCGCTCCCGGTCGTGGAAGTAGTGGCTGCGCATCAGCAGCCGGCCCCGGGGCCCGAGCACGTCGAGCATCCGGTCCGGGTCGAACGGCGGCCGCCACCCGGGCAGGTGCTCCCGGTGCGTCGGCGCGTAGAGCACCACGTACTCGTCGGGTGCGATGCCCAGCGCCGCGCGGACCTGGCCGCGGTCCTCGGCGGTGGCCAGCGCCAGCCGGTCGTTGCGCGGGTAGCCGACCTCGAGCGTGGTGTAGTCCGCCGGGTACGCCCGCTCCCACATCTGCGTGGAGAAGCTGTTCGAGGTGATGCTGTAGTCCCAGCGGTCGACCCGGCGCAGCAGGCCGGCGAAGTTCATCCCCATCGCTCCCACCGGGTAGCGCTGCTGGTCCAGGCCCATCACCTTGACCGGCGTGCCGTGGTGGGTCTGCACGTGCACCGACCCGGGCCGCTTGCGCACGAAGTCCGGGAAGTTGACGTTGTTGACCAGCCAGCGGGCGCGGGCCAGGACGCGGTGGTACTCGCGGCTGCCGGCCACCACGTACTCGACGCCCGGCGGCAACGTGGCCACCCGGTCGCGGCGGACGACCCACACGCCGCGTACCTGCGGCGCGAGCCGGCGGGCCGCCTCGTAGATCGCCGCCGGGTTGCACGAGTAGCCCCGGTACCAGTAGGCCGCGTACACGGCGAGTGTCGGGTCGATCGGCCGGTGCAACTCGGCCCGGTAGTACTCGCCCAGCGCCAGGTCACGCGCCCGCCGGGCGGTACGCCGCACCACAGGCGTCATCCGCCGCCGGGCGCGCCGGGCGGTCCGCCGGGCCGTCTCCCCCGCCTGGTGCGCCTCGCGCAACGCGCTGAACGTCCGCCAGCGCCCGGCCGCCACCAGCCGGTGCTTGAGCCCTTCCGGGCCGGGCGGGACCGGGTAGCCCTCGGACGGCAGGAACCGCACGTAGTCGGCGTGCATCTGGGCGAAGAACGGTGCCCGCAGCTCGGGCGCGATCCGGTCGCCGTTGCCGAGCACCGTGAGGTAGTGCCAGATCATCCGCTCGAAGACGGCCGGCCGCAGTCCGGTCACCTGCCAGCGGTCCATCAGCCCGAACACCCGGTGCCACTGCGCGAAGACCTCGAAGTGCCGGTCCCCCCGGGTCTTCGTGATCGCGCCGGTGCGGCGTTGCCGGTAGTTCAGGCAGATCCGGTCGAGTACGCCGATCCGCCCGGCGGCCATCAGCGCCGGATAGCTGAACGACACGTCCTCGTACCAGCCCGGTTCGAAGCGCAGCCCGCGTTCGAGCAGGAACTCCCGGCGTACCACCCGGTTCCACGCGGTGTGCAGCAGCTTCAGCGTCTCCGGCCGGTCCCGCAGCGTGAACGTCGTCGCGCCGGGCGGGTCGGGGAACACGTCGCGCATCGCGCTGCGGGTGCCGATGTTGTTCCAGTGCGCCCGGACGTGGTCGACGATCAGCACGTCCGGCGCGGTGTCGCGGAGCCGGTCCGCGACGTGCGGCAGGCAGCCGGGCACCAGCCAGTCGTCCCCGTCGACGAACCACACGTACTCGCCGACGGCCCGGTCCAGCCCGATGTTGCGGGCCGGACCGAGCCCGACGTTCTCGGCGAGCCGCACCGGGCGGACCCGGGGGTCACGCAGCGCGTACTCGGCCAGGATCTCGCCGCTGTCGTCCGGGGAGGCGTCGTCGACACCGATCACCTCGATGTCGCCGAACGGCTGGTCGAGGATCGAGTCGAGGCATTCCCGCAGGTAGCCCTGCACCTTGAAGGCCGGCACGACGAAGCTGATCAAGGTCACCCCGGCCCGCCCTCCGTCAGCCCGGCGAGCGCACACCCCCACGGGCGCGGGCCGGCAGGACCACCCAGGCGAGGACCACGCTCGCGACAAAAACCACGAGAAGGTACGCACCGAGTGTAGCCAGAGCGATACTCGCATATCCGGCGATCAGCCCGATTACCAGCAACACCGAACGTGCCGGCCAGCCCAGCGTGGCGGCGTGCAACGGCGGCGCCGACTGCCGCTTCTCCAGCCGGGCGGTCAGGTCGTAGTGCAGCAGCGTGAGCACCAGCACGTACCCGAAGATCAGCCACGCGGGCGCCCGGCCCGCCACGCCGATCGCGATCGCGAACAGGTACTCGGCGGCTCGCAGCGCAGCAGGCACCAGCCAGTCCAGCGACCCGTCGTGCGACGCCCGCGAGCCCTGGGCCGCACCGAGCAGCAGCACCAGCGCGAGCACCGGCACCCAGATCGGCAGGTCGCCGCCGCCGTGCACCGCGAGCAGCGCCCACACCAGCGTCCCGGCCGCGCCGAGCGCGCCGAGCACCGCCAGCAGCAGCGGCCGTCGTGCGACCGGCAGCGTCCGGGCCAGCAGGCCGTCGTCCCGGTGCAGAGCCGCGTCCACGGTGGCCATCACCGGCACCCGCATCCACCGCGCCCGCAAGGTCCGCAACCCCCCGGTGTACGCGAACGCCAGCGTCCCCCAGACCAGCACCGCGACCAGCGCCACCAGCGGCCCGAACAGCGCGGCGGCAATGGCGATGAGCGCCCACCGCTCCCCGATCGGGAACACCACAGTGCGCTTCAGCCAGTACGACACCGAGCCGGTGTCCGCCTGCACCCGGGTCGACGCGGCGTTCAGCTTCCCGCCGATGCCGCCCGCGTCGGCGCTCACCACCTTCGGCCGCCGGGCCGCCTCGTCGTGCAGCGCGCCGTACCAGGTGTCGGTCATGTGCCGCACGGTCTGCAACGTCATCGCGGCGAGCGCCAGCGCCCAGCCGTAGCGGAATCCGGCATGCGTGGCGCCGAAGCCGAGACCGGCGTAGACCACGTACTCCTTGAACCGGTCGGCCATCGTGTCCAGCCAGCCGCCCCAGGCGCTGAAGTGCCGGGTGTAGCGGGCGAGCTGCCCGTCCACGCAGTCCAGCACGAAACCCAGGTAGAGCAGGACCGCACCGGCCACCAGCGCCGGCCGTCCACCGGTGCCGAACAGCACCGCCGCGGCCACCGCGAACGCCACCGAGACCAGGGTGACCCCGGTCGGACCGATCCCGATGCGTGCCGCCGCCTTGGTGACGTACGGGGACCAGGTGCTGACGAAGAACGTGGTGAAGAAGTCGTCCCGCTCCTTCACCGACAGCTTCAACTCGGCGCGGTCCTCGTCGACGGCGGCCACCGCCGCCTCGGCCGCCGCCCGCTGCGCCTCGTCGCCCACCCGGTGCGCCACGAGCAGACGTACCCGGTGGGCGAAGATCAGCGTGCCGCGGGCGGCGAGGCCGGCCACGAGCCGGTCCACCGCGTCCAGCGGCCCGCCCCCGGCGGTGCCGGGCGCGGCCGGGGCGGCCAGGTCGGACGGCGGCACGTCGGGGACGGTACCCGCGGCGCGGCGGGCGGCCTCGGCGAGCGCGGGCAGGTCGGCCGCGCCCACCCGCAGCGCGCCGCCGAACACGCCGCTCGGGTCGGCGGCGCCGACCTCGACCACCTGCCCGCGCTCCTCGCGCACCGTGGCCTGCCCAGGAGCGGGCGGATCGGTGAGCACCAGCGCCACCGTCGGCCCCACCGGGCTGGTCGCGAGGTGCTTGAGTACGGCGGTGTGCGCCACCAGGTCAGCGCCGCTCACCAGCACCGGCCCGGTCGCGCCGGCCACCAGGTCGGCCAGCTCGGTCAGGTCGGCGGCAATACGCACGTCGTCCGCCCCGGCCCGGCGCCACTGCGCGGCCAGCCGCTCGGTGAGTGGTTCCCCGGCAGGTCGGCCCGCTGTCGGCTCGATCGGACGGCCCGGCTCGGCCGGACGGCCCGGCGGCTCGGTGAGGTGGCCCGCCGCCGGTTCGGCGGCGAGCACGATCGCGAGCGTCACCGCTTCGCCGCGTCGGCGTAGGCCGCCAGCGCCTCGTCGATCGTCCCGTCGACGATCAGCCGTCCGGCGTCGAGGTACAGCCCCCGACGGCAGAACCGGGTGAGGTCCTTGTCGTTGTGTGACACCAGCACCAGCGTGCGCCCTTCCGCGAGAAGTCGCTCGATGGTCGCATAGCACTTCGCGCGGAACTCCGCGTCCCCGACCGCTGTCACCTCGTCCACAAGCAGCACCGGGTGCGGCAGGTGCGCGATCACCGCAAACCCGAGCCGCACCTTCATCCCCGACGAGTAGTGCCGCACCGACGTGTCGATGGCCCGTTCCACCTGCTCACCGGCGAACGAGACGATCTCGTCGAAGTGCTCCCGCAGGTACGCCGACGACAGCCCGTGCAGCCCGCCCACCAGGTAGAGGTTCTCCCGCCCGGTCAGGTCGCCGGAGAACCCGGCGGACAGTTCGAGCAGCGGCGCCACCCGGCCGTGCACCCGGATCGAGCCCTCGTCCGGGATGAGCACACCGGCGATCAGCCGCAGCAGCGTGCTCTTGCCGGTGCCGTTGCGGCCCACCACGCCCACCGTCTCGCCCGGCTCGACCCGGAACGACAGGTCACGCAGCGGCCAGAACCGGCCCGCGTCCGGGTCGCGGGCGCCCCGGTGCACGATCAGCTCCCGCAGCCGCAGCTGACGGCGCCGGTTGCGGACGAACCGGATGCCGAGCCCGTCCGCCTCGATGATCGGAGCCATTCAGAGTTCCTTCAGCACTGCCGGTTCGAGGCGGTGGAACGCCCACCAGCCCAGCGCCAGCACCAGCACGCTGCCGGACACCGTGATCGTGAGCAGCCGGGCATCGGGGAACTCGTCCGGATACCAGACCGCGTGGTGCAGCTGGAAGATCCCGACCAGCGGGTTCAGCTCGTACCCGATCTTGAGCCAGCCCGGCATGCCCGACTCCCGCACCAGGCCGAGCGGATAGATGATCGGCGTCGCGTAGAACAGCAGCCGGATGATCAACCGCATGGTGCGTTCGATGTCGCGCATCAGCACGTTGCCCGCCGACAGCAGCAACGCCAGGCCCACCAGCAGCACGAACTGCACCGACACCGCCAGCGGCAGGGCGAGCAGGCTCCAGCCGGGGCGGATCTTCCCCTGGCTCGCATAGATCGCCGCGACGGCGGCCAGGATCGGCAACCCGGCCAGGTACTCGGCGAACCGGCCGGCGACCCGCCCGATCGGGAAGATCGGCCGAGGCAGGTTCATCGTGGTGATCAGCCGGGACTGCCCGGTGAGCGCGTTCGCGGCCTCGGTCAGCGCCGAGCTCGCCCACATCCAGGCGAAGATGCCGGTGATCAGGAACAGCGGGTACGACCCGGCCGCCTCGCCCAGGTGCCGCCGGGTCGCGCCGGAGTAGAGCACGCCGAAGACGAACCAGTAGATCAGGCCCATGCCGAGCGGCTCGATCAGCGACCAGAAGTAGCCCAGCACCGACTGCTGGTACTTCACCGCGAGATCCCGGCGGACCAGGATGCGCAGCGAGGTGCGGGCGGACCAGAGCGCCGCGACGCCTGACGTCACCGCATGATGGTCGCTTTGTCAGTCGCGCTCCCGGGCCGGGTGCGGGCCGGGATCACCCCAACGAGGTCAGCACTCGATCACGTTGACGGCGAGCCCGCCGCGCGCGGTCTCCTTGTACTTGACCTTCATGTCCGCGCCGGTCTCCCGCATGGTCTTGATGACCTTGTCCAGCGACACGTGGTGCACCCCGTCGCCCCGCAACGCCAGCCGCGCCGCGGTGATCGCCTTGATGCTCGCCACCGCGTTGCGCTCGATGCACGGGATCTGCACCAGGCCGCCCACCGGATCGCAGGTCAGCCCCAGGTTGTGCTCCATGCCGATCTCGGCGGCGTTCTCCACCTGCTCCGGCGTACCGCCGAGCGCCTCGGCCAGCCCGGCCGCCGCCATCGAGCACGCCGAACCGACCTCGCCCTGACAGCCCACCTCGGCCCCGGAGATCGACGCGTTCTCCTTGAACAACACACCGATCGCGCCCGCCGCCAGCAGGAACCGGACCACGCCCTCCTCGGAGGCACCCGGTACGAACCGGGTGTAGTAGTGCAGCACGGCCGGGATGATCCCGGCAGCCCCGTTCGTCGGCGCGGTGACCACCCGCCCGCCGGCCGCGTTCTCCTCGTTGACCGCCAACGCGAACAACGTCACCCAGTCCATCGCGCGCAGCGGATCCCCGCTGCCGGTCTCCGCCTCCAGGCCGCGCCGCATCTCCGCCGCGCGCCGCCGGACCTTCAACCCACCCGGGAGTACGCCGTCGCGGGTGCAGCCGCTCTCCACGCACTCGCGCATCACCCGCCAGATCTCCAGCAGCCCCGCCCGCACGTCCGCCTCGCTGCGCCAGGACAACTCGTTGGCGAGCATCACCTCGCTGATCGACAGACCCGTCTCGGAGGTGACGGTCAGCAGTTCCGCGCCGGTGAGGAACGGATGCCGGACCCGGGTGCTGTCCGCCTTGATCCGGTCCGCCCCGGCCGCCGCCTCGTCCACCACGAACCCGCCACCGACCGAGTAGTACGTGCGCGTCCGCACCTCGTTCCCGGCCGCGTCGTACGCCGCGAACGTCATCCCGTTCGGGTGGTACGGCAACGACCGCCGGCGGTGCAGCACCAGATCGGTGTCCGGGTCGAAGTCGATCCCCTGGCTGCCGAACAGGTCGAGCCGCCGCTGCGTGCGGATCCGCTCCACCCGCGGCCCCACCGAGTCGGTGTCGACGGTCTCCGGGACCTCGCCCTCCAGCCCCAGCAGCACCGCCCGGTCACTGCCGTGCCCGTGCCCGGTCGCGCCGAGCGAACCGAACAGCTCCGCCCGTACCCGCGCCACGTCGGCGAGCTGCCCGTCGGCCTTCAGGCCCGCCACGAACGTACGGGCGGCCCGCATCGGCCCGACGGTGTGCGAGCTGGACGGCCCGATACCGACACTGAAAAGATCGAAGACACTGATCATTTGCTGTTTCCTCGCCGTCGTCCCCGTTGTGCGGATCCGAGCCGGTGCGTAGGTGCCGCGCCCGCCGGGCGGGTAGACGGCCGGCGCCCGGGGTGGGGGCGCCCGACCGGCGAGCCTACCTCGCCCCCGTGAATACCCGCCCCCACTCCGCCACATACCCGACCCGCCGCCCCCCTCCCGCCCCGTCCCGCCCCGCCCCGCCCGGTCGATCTTGGAGTTATGGCGCCCAGGATGCCCGATTAACGGCATTCGCGAGGTGCCACAACTCCAAGATCGACGCATCCATCCCGGCTCCCGGCGAGGCGGAACGCGCTCGACGCAGCGGTCCAGCCGAACGCCGCGCCATCCCACCAATCCCGCGATCTTGCAGTTGCGGCCCTCAGAAAGGGCGCGAATGGGGCAGAACATGGGCCGCAACTGCAAGATCGCGGAAGCGGAGCAGGGCGGGAGGCGGGGGGCGGGGAGCGGGGCGGGGAGCGGGGGTGCGTTGGCGGGGAGGGGCCGGGGTAAGCACCTACGGGTGCCCGGGTCGCCGATCCTCCTCGGGGCTGAGGGCGCGGCGCGTACCCCTTTCTACCGTGGAATCAGCGCGGCGGATCGCCGCAGAAGTGGGAGACGACGATGAGTCGCAAACTGGTCCGGCCCCGCCAGGGGCGCATGATCGCCGGTGTCTGCGCCGGCCTGGGGCAGCGGTTCGGCATGTCGGCCGGCATGGTCCGGCTGCTGTTCCTGCTGTCGCTGCTGCTGCCCGGCACGCAGGTCATCATCTACCTGGTCCTGTGGGTCCTGATGCCGAACGAGGACCGCTACCTCGCCACCCGCTGACGCGACACGAGCCGGGACGCCGGCACACACGCGACGCGCCCGCCCCGGATCCTCGGGGCGGGCGCGCGGCGTCAGAGCAGGAAGCTCAGGGTGCCGCGTAGGTGACTGTCACCTTCTCGTATCCGAGGGAGCGCAGCAGCCCTTCGAGCATCTTGCGGGTGTTCTCCTCGGCGCGGGCGGTGAGCCCGCTGTCCCGGGCGGCGGCGGTGATCCGGTCCTCGGCGAGCTTGTAGATCTGCTGCTGCCGGTTCGGGTCGCCCGCCACCAGGTCGTTGAGCCGGTTGATCAGACCGCGCTGCTCGGCGAACACGTAGCTCTTGTCCATGTCCAGATCGGTCTCGCCGAGCTGCGGCGCGGGCAGCTTGATCTCGGCGGACTTGCCGTCCTCGGAGACCACCACGGCACCGTCGGCGATCTTCGTGAAGTCGACGTACGCCTCGACCCGGCCCGCCCCGACGAACAGCGTGCGCTCGTTGAGCAGGAAGTCGGGCACGTTGCGCCTGTCGTTCTGCACGTCCACCACGACCTGGAAGTTGCCCTCGGCGGCGACGTAGCGGCTCAGGTCACGGATCGACTTGAGCAGCGGCGGCTGGCTGCGGTCGGTCTGCTCCTTGGCGAACGGGTTGCGGAAGTCGGGCAGCAGACCGGTGGCCTGCACGCCGAGCAGCACCACCACCGCCAGCGCCGCCGCGCCGAGCACCCAGAGCAGGCCGCGCGCCGCACCGCCGCCCGAGCCCGGGGCACCGGGGGCGTACTCGCGGTCGTGGTCGGGCGTGCCCTCCGCCCGGTCGCGAAGGGACTCGCTGGTGGGGTAGTCCGGGAACTCCCGGGTGGGCTCGTTGATGTCACCGTCGCGGGCCATCGCCCTCACCGTCCTCGTCCGACACATCGACTGACAATGACGGTACGGCCACCGTGCGACAGTCGCTCGCCGAGCGACCCGATCGGGTGAAACCGCAGGTCAGGCGAACGCGGACAGGCCCGTCAGCCGCTGGCCGATGACGAGCTGGTGGATCTCGGAGGTGCCCTCGTAGGTGAGCACGCTCTCCAGGTTGTTGGCGTGCCGCATCACCGGGTACTCCCCCGAGACGCCGTTCGCGCCGAGGATCGTGCGGCACTGCCGGGCGATGGCGAGCGCCTCGCGGACGTTGTTCAGCTTGCCCACGCTCACCTGGTGGGGCCGCAGCGTGCCCGCGTCGGCGAGGCGGCCCAGGTGCAGCGCGAGCAGCATGCCCTTGTTCCACTCCACCGCCATGTCGGCGAGCTTGGCCTGGGTGAGCTGGAACCCGGCGAGCGGGCGGCCGAACTGGGTGCGGGTGGTCGCGTACTCCAGCGCCGTCTCCAGGCAGTCGCGGGCCGCGCCGAGCGCGCCCCAGACGATGCCGTGCCGGGCCTCGGTCAGGCACCCCAGCGGCGCCTTCAGCCCGATCGCCTCGGGCAGTCGCGCATCAGCCGGCAGCCGGACGTCGTCGAGCGCGATCTCACCGGTCACTGACGCGCGCAGCGACATCTTGTGCCGGATCTCGCGCGCCGTCACCCCCGGCGTGTCCATGGGTACGGCGAAGCCGCGCACCCCGTCGTCGGTACGCGCCCAGATCACGCCCACGTCGGCGATCGGCGCGTTGGTGATCCACAGTTTGCTGCCGTTGAGGATCCAGTCGTCGCCGTCCCGGCGGGCCCGGGTCGCCATCGAGGCGGGGTCGGAGCCGTGGTCGGGTTCGGTGAGCCCGAAGCAGCCGATCGCCTCGCCGGCCGCCATCGCGGGCAGCCAGCGTTGCTTCTGCTCCTCGCTGCCGTAGCGCCAGATGGCGTACATGGCCAGCGATCCCTGCACCGAGACCAGGGACCGGACGCCGGAGTCGCCGGCCTCCAGTTCCAGGCAGGCCAGCCCGTACGCGACGGCCGAGGAACCGGCGCAGCCGTACCCGGTCAGGTGCATGCCGAGCAGGCCGAGCTTGCCGAACTCGCGGGCCAGTTCGCGGGCCGGCACCTGGCCGTCCTCGTACCATCCGGCGACGTGCGGGCGTACCCGGTCGGTCACGAGCCGGCGCACGACGGCGCGGATCTGCCGCTCCTCGTCGCTGAGCGACGCATCGATGTCGAGCAGGTCGAGAGGAGTCATGGCGTCACCTTAACCAAGACTCAGGGAGGCGTCACTCGCCCTGGTCACCGAGCACGAGCACCCGCGCGTGGATCTGGTTGCGCTGCTGGAGCGCCGCGCGCAGCGCCCGGTGCAGGCCGTCCTCCAGGTAGAGGCCGCCGTTCCACTGGACCACATGCGGGAAGAGGTCGCCGTAGAAGGTGGAGTCCTCCGCGAGCAGCTTGTCCAGCGCGAGTTCGCGCTTGGTGGTGATGAGCTGGTCAAGCCGCAGCGGGCGCGGCGGAATCTCGGCCCACTGCTTCAGCGTGAGGTTGTGCTCCGGGTAGGGACGCCCGTCCCGGACCGCCCTGAAGATCACGGCGTGCTCTCCTCCCCAGGCCAGGCTGACAATGTGGATGTCAGCCTAACCGCTCAGGTCCACCGTCCCCGCCGCACCACATCCTGCACCGGACGACGCCCTCGGCGCAGCGACGGTGACCGGTGGTCGACAGCTCGGTAACCTACTGTGATCGCACCGATCGGGTGCAGTTCCGGCGGTACCCCGAACGCGTCCCGGTACGCCCCGATGCGCTGCGGCGGGATGCCGAAGAAGCAGGCGCCCAGCCCCTCGTCGACGGCGGTGAGCAGCATCAGCAACGCCGCGAAACCGGTGTCCACGTACCAGTAGGGCACCGGCCAGCGGTCCTCGGCGCGGTCCGACCAGCCCTTGTCCGCCTCGGCGTAGCGGTCCAGGTAGGCGTCGCGGTTGGCGTGCGGCACCACGATCAGCGGCGCCCGGCGCATCCCGGCCAGCCAGCGCTCCCGGCCGCCGCCACCGGGAGTGGTGGCGGCCCAGAACCGTTCCCGGTCCTCGGGTTCCTCCAGCACGAGGAAGCCCCAGCCCTGGGAGAAACCGGCCGACGGGGCCCGGACGGCGTGGTCCAGCAGCCGGTCCACCACCTCCGGCGGCACCGGCCGGGCGGGTTCGTAGTTGCGCACCATCCGGCGGCGCCGGACGACCTCGGCGAACTCCACGCTCAGACCTCCGGGCGGACGCCCCAGGCGCCCCGCCAGGTCTGCCCCGGCTCCAGCATGATCAGATCCTTGCCGGAGCGGAACGCGTCGGGCGGGCAGGTCATCGGCTCCACCGCCACCGACCGGCGGTGCCGTTCCCCGCCGAGCGTGTCGCCGGTGAACACCTGCCACCAGCCGAACTCGCGGTCCGCCCAGATCCGCAGGCCGGACGAGCCGTCCGGCGCGCTCAGCACCACCGCCGAGCCACCGTCGGCGTCCCGCTCGACGTCACCGAACGCGGTGTCGAGCACCAGGTCGCCGATCGGGCGCGGGCTGGTGAAGTCGTACTCGGAGCCGGCCACCTCGGCGGCGGCGACCGGCAGCAGGCGGCTGTCCACCAGCACCCGCCGCCGGGCCGGCAGGTGCAGCCGCAGCTCGTCCACACCGACCTTCGGCAGTTGCAGGTAGGGGTGCACGGAGAAGCCGAACGGCGCCGGCTCGTCGGCGAGGTTCGTCGCCTCGTGCTCGGCCCGCAGGCCGTCCGGGCCGACGCTCCACCGGGCCCGCAGCCTCAGCGCCCACGGGTAGCCGGGGCTCGGCGGCAGGTCGTAGCCGATGGTCACGCTGTCCGCGGACTGCTCGATCGGCTGCCACCGCACCCAGTTCACCAGGCCGTGCAGGGCGTTGTGCCGCTCCGGCTCGGTCAGGTCGAGCTGCAGCGACCGCTCCCCGACCGTGTAGACGCCGTCCCGGATGCGGTTCGGCCAGGGCGCCAGCACCTGGCCGGCCGAGCCGGGGCAGACCTCGTCCTCGGCGTACCCGTCGAGGTGGTCCACGCCGTCGTAGCGGTAGGCCCGCAGCCCGCCGCCCACCTCGACCACGACGGCCTCGTGGCCGTCGGCCGCGATGGTCCACTGTGTACCGGACGGTGGCTGCACGTCGATCCCCATGTCGGCGACCCTACCGTCAGCGGTCCTCCTCGGCGGGGGTGGTCGAGCGATAGCGCAGCAGCGCCGGGAACGCCACCACCAGCGCCACCGCGAGTACGGCGGCGGCGATGCCGCCACCCACCATGGCGAAACCGGTGCCGAAGGCGGCGGCCGTCGCACCGGCGCGCAGGTCGCCCAGGCGCGGGCCGCCGGCCACCACGACCGTGTTCACGCCCTGAAGACGGCCCCGCATCCGGTCCGGGGCGTAGACCAGCAGCATCGACTGGCGCAGCGTGGCGCTGACCAGGTCGGCGGCGCCGGCGACGCCCAGCAGCACCACCGCCACCCACAACTGGCCGGCCAGCCCGGCGAGCGCGATCGCCACGCCCCAGCCGACCACCGCCACGGTGAGCGCGAGGCCCTGGCGGCGGACCCGGCCGATCCACCCGGAGGTCAGGCCGCCGAGCATCGCGCCGATGGCGATGGAGCTGTAGAGCCAGCCCACCGCCGACGCGCCGCCGAAGCGTTCCTGCGCCAGCTCCGGGAAGAGTGCCCGCGGCATGGCCAGGATCATCGCGATCAGGTCGATGGCGAAGGAGAGCAGCAGCACCCGCGTGGTGGCCAGGTAGCGGAAGCCGTCGACGATGCTGGCGAACCCGGCCTTGCGGACGCCGCCGTCCGGGTCCGGCGTGGGCGGCATCGCGGGCAGCCGCAGCGTGGCCCAGAGCGCCGCCGTGTACAGCAGCGCGTCCGCGGCGTACGCGATGGGCAGCGCCACCCCGACCTGCCAGGCGGCGAAGATCAGCCCGGCGGCGAGCGGGCCGAAGACGGCGGCGGCGGTGAACGTGGTGAAGTTCAGCGTGGTGGCGGCCGGGACCAGCTCCGCGGGCACCAGCCGGGGCAGGATCGCGCTGCGGGCCGGCGAGGTGATCGCGAAGGCCGTCGACTGGAGGGCGACCAGCAGCAGGAGCAGCAACGGGCTGCGCACACCGGCCAGCGACTGCACCAGCAGCCCGAGCGTGGAGGCCCAGAGCACGCAGCCGCCGACGAGCAGCACGCGGCGGCGGTCCCGGGCGTCGGCGACCGCGCCGCCCCAGAGCCCGAAGACCAGCAGCGGTACGAAGCCGGCGATGCCCAGCAGCCCGACCCAGAGGGAGCCGCCGGTGAGGTCGAACATCTCCACCGGCACCGCCACGGCGGTGAACTGGAAGCCGAACATGGCGATCGCGTTGCCGGTCCACACCCGCCGGTACGCGGGCACCCGCAACGGACGCAGGTCGATCGCCCAGCGGCGCGCTCCCCGCCGCCGGGGTGTTGTGACATCGGTCACGGCGCGAGCCGCTCGACGACGAAGACCCCGTCCCCGGTACGCCGGAAGCGCAGCCGATCGTGCAGCCGGCTGGCCCGGCCCTGCCAGAACTCGACGGTCTCCGGACGGACCCGGAACCCGCCCCAGTGCGGCGGCGCGGGGATCGGGTCCACGGCGGCGAACCGCTCGGCCGCCGCCCGGTACGCCTCGTCGATCGCGGCCCGGTCCGGCACCACCGTCGACTGGGCGCTGGCCCAGGCGCCCAGCTGCGAGCCGCGCGGCCGACTGGCGAAGTACGCCTCGGTCTCGGCCCGGTCCACCCGCTCGACCCGGCCGGTCACTGTCACCTGCCGCTGCATCGGGAACCACGGGAACACCAGGCTGGCCCACGGATTCCCGGTCACCTCGGTGCCCTTGCGCGAACCGTGGTTGGTGTAGAAGACGAAGCCCTCCGGGTCGTACCCCTTGAGCAGCACGGTGCGCCCGCTGGGCCGGCCCCGGTCGTCGGCGGTGCCGAGCACCATCGCGTTCGGCTCCGGCAGCGGATGGGCCACCGCGTCGGCGAACCAGGCGGCGAACTGGGTGTGCCAGTCCGGCGCCAGGTCGGTCTCGGTCAGGCCCAGGTCGGCGGCGTACTCGTTACGCATACCGGCCGGGGCGGGTGTGTCGCCTGTCACTGTGGCAGTCCCTCTCCCGGGCGTACCGGCGTCCCCCGACGCTGGCCAGGCCCCGGTACCCAGTCTTCTCCCTCTCTCACCGACGTCCAGCGGCGGGGATGTCGCGTGGCGCACAGTGGCTGTGGGTCGCGCAGCTTGTTACCCAGCGGGCAAGATGTTCCGAACCACATCCCTGAAGGGTCGCCTGAGCTGCGGGGCTCGATCAGCCCGCCCGGGCGCGCCGAGCCGAAGCCAGGAGACGACATGTCCGATTTCAAACCGGGCCTGGAGGGCGTCGTAGCCTTCGAGACCGAGATCGCCGAACCCGACCGCGCGGGGGGATCACTGCGCTACCGGGGCGTGGACATCGAGGACCTGATCGGCCAGGTCTCGTTCGGCAACGTCTGGGCGCTGCTGGTGGACGGCCGCTTCGGCCCCGGCCTGCCGCCGGCCGAGCCGTTCCCGGTGCCGGTGCACTCCGGTGACATCCGCGTCGACGTGCAGTCCGCGGTCGCCATGCTCGCGCCGTACTGGGGGCTCAACCAGCTTCTCGACATCTCCGACGAGCAGGCCCGCGAGGACCTGGCCCGGGTGTCGGTCACCGCGCTGTCCTTCGTCGCCCAGTCGGCGCGCGGCCTGGGCCTGCCGGCCGTGCCGCAGAAGGAGATCGACAAGGCGGAGACCATCGTCGAGCGGTTCATGAAGCGCTGGCGGGGTGAGCCCGACCCGCGGCACGTCAAGGCCGTCGACGCGTACTTCATCTCGGCCGCCGAGCACGGCCTGAACGCCTCCACCTTCACCGCCCGGATCGTCGCCTCCACCGGCGCGGATGCCGCGGCCTGCATCTCCTCCGGCATCGGCGCGCTCTCCGGCCCGCTGCACGGCGGCGCCCCGTCCCGGGTGCTCAGCATGCTGGAGGCGGTCGAGCGCAGCGGCGACGCCGACGGGTACGTCAAGGGCGTCCTCGACCGGGGCGAGCGGCTCATGGGCTTCGGCCACCGGGTCTACCGGGCCGAGGACCCGCGCGCCCGCGTGCTGCGGCGTACCGCCAAGGAGCTGGGCGCGCCCCGCTTCGAGGTCGCCGAGGCGCTGGAGAAGGCCGCGCTGGCCGAGCTGCAGGCCCGCCGCCCGGACCGCGTCCTCGCCACGAACGTCGAGTTCTGGTCGGCGGTGGTGCTGGACTTCGCCGAGGTGCCGGCGCACATGTTCACCTCGATGTTCACCTGCGCCCGGATGGGCGGCTGGTCCGCGCACATCCTGGAGCAGAAGAAGCTCCAGCGGCTGGTCCGGCCGTCGGCCACGTACGTCGGCCACGGCCCGCGCAAGCCGCAGCAGGTCGAGGGCTGGGACGCCATCCCGCACGGCGTCTGACGTCTCGCCCGGAGCCCCGTTCCCCAGCCGGCGGAGCGGGGCTCCGGCATTTCCGGAACGGGTGCGGCCCACGTGTGGCGGACGCCTCACCGACCGGGGTGGGACAGCCCGCCGGACGTGCCCGGGCAGGTGCGAGGATGGCCGTGGCAGTGTCGCCGGAACGGGCTCGGACGCCCGCCGCCACGCGGCAGCACATCGTCCGCGCCCTGCCAGCTCACCTCTCGCCCATGCGGAAGGATCCTCAGACCGTGGCTGACGCACCGACCATCCGGATTCCCGACGAGATCAGGCCCGCCGACGGACGATTCGGCTGCGGCCCGTCCAAGGTCCGTCCGGCCGCGGTCTCCGCCCTCTCCGACGTCGCCACCAGCTACCTGGGCACGTCGCACCGGCAGAAGACGGTCCGCGACCAGGTGGCCCGGCTGCGCCGCGGCCTGGCCGAGTTCTTCTCCCTCCCCGAGGGGTACGAGGTGGTGCTCGGCAACGGCGGCACCACCGCGTTCTGGGAGGTCGCCACGTTCGGCCTGATCCGCGACCGGGCCCAGTTCGCCAGCTTCGGCGAGTTCGGCGCCAAGTTCGCCAAGTCGGTCAAGGATGCGCCGTTCCTGGGCGAGCCGACCGTCCGCAAGTCCGACGCGGGCAGCGCCCCGGCGCTCGTGGCCGAGGCCGGCGTGGACGTCTACGCCACCCCCCACAACGAGACCTCCACCGGTGTCGCGGTGCCGATCAGCCGGGTGGCGGGTGCCGACGAGGGCTCGCTGCTGCTTGTCGACGCCACCTCCGGCGCCGGCGGGCTGGACGTGGACGTCGCCCAGACCGACGTCTACTACTTCGCCCCGCAGAAGTGCTTCGGCTCCGACGGCGGGCTGTGGCTGGCCCTGATGTCGCCGGCCGCGCTGGCCCGTGCCACCGAGGTCAAGGATTCGGGCCGCTACATCCCGGCCTTCCTCGACCTGGTCACCGCGATCGACAACTCGCGGCTGGAGCAGACGTACAACACCCCGGCGCTGGCGACCATCTTCCTGGCCGCGGAGCAGACCGACTGGATGAACTCCCAGGGCGGGCTGGCCTGGGCGGCCAAGCGCACCGCCGAGAGCGCCGGCATCGTGTACGGCTGGGCCGAGCGCTCGTCGTTCGCCACGCCGTTCGTGTCGGACCCGGCCCTACGCTCCAACGTGGTCGCCACCATCGACTTCGCCGACGGGGTGGACGCCACTGCGATCGCCAAGGCGCTGCGCGCCAACGGCATCGTCGACACCGAGCCGTACCGCAAGCTGGGCCGCAACCAGCTGCGGGTGGCGCTGTTCCCGGCCGTCGAGCCGGCCGACGTCGAGGCGCTCACCGCGTCCATCGACTACGTGGTAGAGCGACTCTGATCACGTCGTCACGGTGCGTGGCCGTCGGGGCTCCGGCGGCCACCCACCGTGATCGTTACCGCAGCTCAGTCACGACATGCCGGGGTGTCGCAGTCCCCATCGGCGGGTAGATGAGCGTACGGTGGTGCGAGACGCCCGGGTGGCCGGCTCCCGTGGCGTGACGGCCAGCGAAGCGGGACGGAGGCAAGCCCATGCGCCCAGTACGCTTCGTCGCCCTCTCCGAGGACGGCCAGGCCCTGGTGCTCGCCGACGAGGTGGGGCGCCTGCTGGCGCTGCCCATCGACGAGCGGATCGCGTCGGCGCTGCACGCCGAGCCGGGCGCCCCGCCGCTCGCGGTGGTGCCGAGCGCCACCGACCCGACGCCGTCGCTGTCCCCACGGGACATTCAGGCCCGGATCCGGTCCGGCGAGTCCGCGGAGGACGTCGCCCGCATCGCCGGTGTGCCGGTCGACCGGGTGCTGCGCTACGCCGGTCCGGTGCTCCAGGAGCGGGCCATGCTCGCCCAGCACGCCCGCCGCACCCGGCTCAAGGGCGCGGAGAAGCCGACCCCGCTGGCCGAGGTCGTCAACGGCCGGCTGGCCCAGCACGGCATCGACACCGAGAAGATCTCGTGGGACGCCTACCGCCGCGACGACGGCACCTGGCGGATCATCGCGACCTGGCCGTCCGGCAAGGCCACCGCGCAGGCGGTGTGGGATCTGGACAAGACCCGGCAGAACGTCGCCCCGCACGACGACATGGCGCAATACCTGTGCGCCGAGCGGCCCACGCCGATCCTCGGCCAGGAGCCGGCGCCGGAGCGAGGCGGTCACGCGCTGCCCGGTCCGTCGCGCGGCGAGCCGAGCCGGGGTGGACACGGCCTGCCGGCCGCCTCCGAGCACGCCCGTCCGGGGCGTGACCCGATCCGCGCCGGCCGGGACGCGCTGCTCGCCTCGCTGGACCGTCCCCTCGGCGGCACGTCCGGGCGTGGTCTCGACACCCGCTCCCCGGCCGCGCTGGCCGGGCAGGAGGCGCCCCGTCAGCGGGCCGTCGCCGGTGGTGCCGCCGCGCTGCTCGGTGGTGGGCAGGGTTCGGCCTTCGACGACGACTCGGACGCGCCGAAGGAGATCCCGGCCGTACCCTCGCTTGCCGTGCTGCGGCCCCGCCGCACCGGCCCGGCGGCGGCGACCGGCGGTGCGGCCACCGAGTCCACCGACGCCGCCGGCAAGCCGCGCAAGCGGCTGCCGAGCTGGGACGACGTGCTGTTCGGCACCGGCCCGGCGGCCCGCGAATCCTCCTGATCGCAAGCTCCACCCTGGCTCGTTGAGAGGGCACTCGAAGTGCCGGCGTGCCAGGGTGGAGTCATGGAGTACACGAACCTGGGACGCACCGGTCTGTCCGTGAGCCGACTCTGCCTCGGCACGATGAACTTCGGTCCGCAGACCGACGAGCCGGACAGCTTCGCCATCATGGACCGGGCGCTCGAACACGGGATCAACTTCTTCGACACCGCGAACGTCTACGGCTGGAAGCTCGGTGAGGGCGTCACCGAGCAGATCGTCGGCCGCTGGTTCGCGCAGGGCGGCGGGCGCCGCGACAAGGTCGTCCTCGCCACCAAGGTGTACGGCAAGATGGGCGAGTGGCCCAACGAGCAGGGCCTGAGCGCCCGGCACATCATCCGGGCCTGTGAGGACTCGCTGCGCCGGCTCCAGACCGACACGATCGACCTCTACCAGATGCACCACATCTCCCGGACCACGCCGTGGGAGGAGATCTGGCAGGCGATGGAGACGCTCGTCGCGCAGGGCAAGGTGCTCTACGTCGGCTCGTCCAACTTCGCCGGCTGGCACATCGCGCAGGCGCAGGCCGCGGCCGGTAAGCGCAACTTCCTCGGCCTCGTCTCCGAGCAGTGCATCTACAACCTGCTGACCCGGTACGTCGAGCTGGAGGTCGTACCGGCCGCGCAGCACTACGGGCTGGGCATCATCCCCTGGTCGCCGCTGCACGGCGGGCTGCTCTCCGGCATCATCCGCAAGATGGCCGACGGCAGCGCGGCGCGCGGCACCACCGGCCGCTCGGCGGACGCGCTGGCCGAGCACCGGAACACCATCGAGGCGTACGAGAAGCTCTGCGCCGACCTCGGCCACGACCCGGCGGATGTGGCGCTGGCGTGGCTGCTGTCCCGGCCGGGCGTGACCGCGCCGATCGTCGGCCCGCGCACGATGGACCAGCTCGACCGCAACCTCGGCGCCCTCGACGTCCAGCTGGACGAGGCCACGCTCACGCGCCTCGACGAGCTGTTCCCGCCGGTCGGCAACGGCGGCCCCGGCCCCGAGGCCTGGGCCTGGTAGCCCCCGTCCCGCCCTCTCCCCCGTCCCTCCCCCTCACCCCGTTGATCTTGCAGTTTGTGCCCCCGATCGAGGGCGGTTCAGGGCTTTCGCCCGGGCCGAACCTGCAAGATCGCGGGAGAGGGCGGGGCGAGGGCGGAGGGCAGCGCTACAGCGGCCAGGTGGCGACTCGGGTGTGGCGGGTGGGCGGGCCTGGATTGCTGTGGACCAGGGTCAGGCGGTCGGCGGGCCACTCCGGGCCGGTGTAGTCGTCCAGGGTCGCCAGGTCGGCGCGGAGATCGGGCTCGGGCACCCGGTCGCCGGGGCGGGCGATGGTCAGATGCGCCCGGAACGGCTTGTCGTCGCAGGGCAGCCCGGCCTCGCCCAGCCCGTCGCGGATCGACAGGGCGAGCGCGTCGAGCACCTCCACCTCGCCGCGCACGTCGACCCAGAGCACTGTGGACCGGCCCGCACCGAAACTGCCGCCGCCCGCCAGACGCAGCAGTGGGGAGCGAACCGTCCGGGCAGCCGAGGCGAGCGCGTGCTTCACATCGGCCAGCCGGTCGTCCGGCACTTCGCCGAGGAAGGCGAGCGTGAGGTGCAGGTTCGCCGGGTCGGCCAGGCGGGCGTGGCGGGCGGACGCGACCCGTAGGCCCTTCATCCGGGCGGTCAGGTCGGCGACCGCCACGGCAGGTGGGTAGATCGCCGCGAAGAGACGCACCCGGTCAGCGGTGCCGCTGGTGGTGCGCGGCGCGGGCGGCCGGCAGGGTCAGCCCGGCGGCGTGCAGCAGCCCTTCGACGCGTACCCGTTCGATCTCCCGGTCGACGCCGTCCAGCTCGGCCAGGTGTTCGGCGATGCCGAGCGCGTGGCAGGCGGCGCGCAGCCGTTCGTCGTACGCCTCGATGACCGCGCCGTGCCACACCACGCTGCGGTCGGCGGCGGCGAGCCGGTGGCCGCCGAGCCGGCGCAGGTCGGTGGCGAGTTGTTCCAGCGAACGGCGGCCGTCCTTGTCGAACTCGGTGAGGTCGATGTCGCGGGTCAACGCCTCGGCCTCGATGGCGCGGTCGAGCCGCGCGATGGTACGGCGTTCCCGGCGCTGCTCCCGCCACTCGGCCCACCCGCATGCGACCCGGTCGATGATCTCGTCAGCGCAGAACAGCAGCGCGAATAGGGCGGGCAGGCAGCAGACGGCGAGGATCGCCAGCGCCAGCAGCACTCCCTGCCCCACTTCCACACATCGACGCTAAGCCCTGCCGCACCGGCCCGCCACCCGTTTGGGTAATCGGACCGGTACGACCGGCTATCGGGGCTACTTCGCCCCGGGCGACACCACGTAGAAGCGGGGCATCGGCAGCACCCGCATCCGCAGGCGGGCGCCGGAGCGGCGCAGCTGCCAGGTGAGCGCCAGCAACGCGGCGGTCAGCGAGATCAGGCCGCCGGCCCAGATGCTCGCGCCGGCGCCGTACTTCTCGGCGACCCAGCCGATCAGCGGCGCGCCGACCGGGTTGGTGCCCAGGAACACCAGCACCCACAGCGCCATCACCCGTCCCCGGAAGGACGCGTCGACACCGAGCTGTACGCGCTGGTTGGCGGCCTGGGCGAAGTAGATCATGAAAAACCCGGCGGGCAGCAGCAGCGTCACGACCAGCCAGTACGCCGGGGCGAGCCCGACGAGCGTGCCGAAGACCGCGCAGCCGATCGCGGCACCGAGCACGAGCCAGACCGAGGGCCGGCTGCGCCGTCCGGTGCCGGCCAGCGCCCCGACCAGCGCACCGACCGCGAGCGCGGTGCTGAACAGGCCGAACGAGGCGGCGCCGGTGTTGAACACGGTCTTCGCCAGCGCGGCGAGGGTGAGCTGGAAGTTGAACAGGCTCATTCCGATCACCGACATGAGGACCATCGGCAGCAGGATGTCGGGGCGGCGTGCCACGTACCGGAGGCCGTCGACCACCCGGGCCTGGTCCCGCTCACCGACCGGCGGCAGGTCCTTGCGGTGCAGCTCGTCGGTACGCATCCGGACCACGTTCACCAGCGGGGCGATCGAGCTGAGCGCGGTGACCAGGAAGACCGGGCCGACGTCGACGACGGCGATGGCCAGGCCGGCGACGGCGGGGCCGACGATCCGGGCGGAGTTGAACACTGCCGCGTTGAGCGAGAGCGCGTTCGGCAGCAGCGGCATGCCGACCAGCTCGGAGACGAACGCCTGGCGGACCGGCGTCTCGACCGCGTTGGAGACGCCGAGCAGGGCGGCGAACGTGAAGACGTGCCAGAGCTGCACCAGGCCGGTGAGGACCAGGATGCTCATGGCCAGCGCGAGGACGGTCCAGAACGCGTTGGCGACGAAGAGCAGCATCCGCTTGTCGTAGCGGTCGGCGAGCCGGCCGGACAGCAGCGTGAGCAGGAGTACGGGCGTGAACTGCAACGCGGTGACGACGCCGAGCGCGGTCGCGGAGTTGTCGCTGAGCTCGAGGACGAGCCAGTCCTGGGCGATGAACATCATCCAGACGCCGATCAGTTTGATCAGCTGTCCGGTGGCGAAGAGCCGGTAGTTACGGACTCGTAGGGACTGGAACATCGTGCTCAGCTTGGCCTGCACTCTAGGTGCGCCTCCTTGCGTCGGTACGCTTCATCCACAGCTGACGAAGCGAACCGCGGGCGGCGGTGTCAGGCGCGAGCGATGCCCTGGAGGATCTCCGCTGCACGCCGTAGCGTTTCGCGTTCGTCCTCGGTCAGCGCGGCCAGCCGGGTGGCCAGCCACTCGTTGCGGGCCCGCTCGAACTGGTCGAGTACGGCCCGTCCCCCTTCGGTCGCCGCCAGGATGACCTGCCGTCCGTCGGTCGGATGGGGGGTGCGCTGCACGAGGCCGCGCTCCTCCAACTTCGCGACGATCTTCGTCATCGTGGGCGGCTGCACCCGTTCGACATCAGCGAGTTCCCGTGGCGTGAGGGCGCCCGCCAGATTGAGGCTGGTGAGCGCCGACAGCTGGGTGACCGTGAGGTCTCCGACCGGCCGGGCTTGTCGGACCCGCCGGTTGAGCCGGGTGATCGCATCTCGCAGCTGAGGAGCCAGCTGCGCCGGTGGCACGCGTTTCGCCGTCACCGTCCGCTCCGTCACACTAGTTAGCTTAACTAATGAGCCTGGCTAACGACATGCGTTATGACCAGGCTCACCAGCGTCAGAGCAACACGGACTCGACCGGCCCGCGCAGGAAGTACACGATGAACAGCACGGCGACGCCGTACAGGAGCGGGTGGACCTCGCGGGCCTTACCCTTGGCCACCTTGAGCAGCACGAAGCTGATCACGCCGGCTCCGATGCCGTTGGAGATCGAATAGGTGAACGGCATCAGCGCGATGGTGAGGAACGCCGGGATGGCGATCTCGTAGTCGGTCCAGTCGATCGTGCGGACCGCCGTCATCATCAGGAAGCCGACCACCACCAGCGCCGTCGACGCGGCCTCGAACGGCACGATCAGCGACAGCGGCGCCAGGAACATGGCGAGCAGGAACAACGCGCCGGTGACCAGGTTGGCCACGCCGGTCCGGGCACCCTCCGCGACACCTGCGGCGCTCTCGATGTACGACGTGTTGCTGGACACCGAGGCGGCACCACCCGCGGCGGCGGCGATCGAGTCGACGAGCAGGATCTCCTTGGCCTTCGGCGGGGTGCCCGTCTCGTCGAGCATGTCCCCTTCCTGGCCGATCGCGACCATCGTGCCCATCGTGTCGAAGAAGTCCGTGATGAGCAGCGTGAAGATGAACATCAGCGGCACCAGCCAGCCGACCCGGCTCCACGAGTTCAGCACGTTGAACTGGCCCAGCAACGACAGGTCGGGCAGGTCCACGATCTGTTTGGGCAGCTCGGGCACGTTCAGCGCCCAGCCCTTCGGGTTCGGCTTGCCGTCGACGAAGGACGGGCCGACGTTGGCGATCGCCTCGACCACGATGGCCAGCACGGTGGAGGCCAGGATGCCGATCAGGATCGCGCCGCGGACCCGGCGTACCACCAGGACCAGCGTGATCAGCAGGCCGACCACGAAGACGAGCATCGGCCAGCTGACGATCTTGCCGTTGATGCCAAGCCCCACCGGCACGGTGGAGTTCGCGGCGTCCGGCACACGCCGGACGAAACCGGCGTCGACCAGGCCGATGATGGTCAGGAACAGACCGATGCCGACGCCGATCGCGGTCTTGAGCTGCGTCGGCACCGAGCGGAGCACCGCGGTACGCAGGCCGGTGAGCACCAGGATGCCGATCAGCACACCCTCGATGACCACCAGGCCCATCGCGTCCGCCCAGGTCATCTGCGGCGCGATCTCGTAGGCGACGAGCGCGTTCACACCCAGGCCGGCCGCGAGCGCGATCGGGAACCGGGCCACCACGCCCATCAGGATGGTCATCAGGCCGGCGACCAGCGCGGTCGCCGCGGCGAGCGCCGGAATCGCAAGCGAACGGCCGTCGCCGTCCTTCCCGCTGCCCAGGATCAGCGGGTTCAACACCACGATGTACGCCATCGTGAAGAACGTGGCGAAGCCGCCTCGCAGCTCCCGGCTCAGCGTGGACCCGCGTGCCGAGATCAGGAAGTAGCGGTCGAAGGCGTTACGTGGATGCGCGGGATCGGGCGGCGTGCCGTGATCCGGCGGCGGGGCAATGGACATGGTTCCTCATCTGGTCATCGGCCGGGTTTTGTCGCGCGCATCGTCCCAGATCACCTGGCCGGCAGGGAAGAACGATCACGTAGGCTGGGCCGGTGTCACAGGAGCAACAGCCGCGGCCGGAGCCGCTCGACCCGCCGATGGTGCCGTTCGCCGTCGCCGGGCTGATCGCCTGGGCGGTGGCCGGCCTGGTGCTACTGATCTTCTTCCGGGACTGGCTCACCGAGTCCGGGCGTCAGAACTGGCTCTGGACCTGCCTGGCCGGTTTTCTGTGGGGCTTTCCCGGCCTGGCGGTGATGATGCGGCACGACGCCAACCGGCGTCGCCGACGCACTGCCGCCGCGCAGCGACGGCGCTGACCCGTCAGGGGTGGCCGTACGGCTCCGCCGGCTCGGCCGACTCCACCGAGCCCGGTGCCCGGCTGACGGTCATGGCCTCGACCGCGCTGTCGTCGTAGACGGTCGGCAGCTCGTCGACGGGCGACTCGGCCGCCTCGACCAGGGTCTCCGAGTGCGCGCCGCACCCGTGGTCGGCACTCACCACCCGGCCGTCGTCCGGGGCGAAGAAGTTGCCGCAGGCGCCGAAGGCCAGGCGTAGCGAACCGGCGAGCGGCAGGTAGAAACCGCAGGTGCCGCAGCGGGCGGCGGCCGGCGCGGCGACCGAGATCGCGGCGTCCGGGCCGTGGTCGCCGTCGTACCAGCGCTGGGCGGCCTCGGCGCGACCCTCCCGGGACAGCACCCGGGGCCGGCCCAGGCCCAGCTCCCAGGCGGTCTCCTCGACTGCCGGGTCGTCGGAGAGCAGGTAGCCGGGGGCGAGCCGCTCGTCGTCGGCAGGGGTGGGCAGCAGGTCGCCGGGGCCCAGGTCGCCCGGCTTGAGCCGCTCCTGCCACGGCAGCCAGCCCGGGGCGAGCAGCGCGTCCGGGCCGGGCAGCAGCACCGTCTCGCAGATGGTGACGTGCCGGCTGCGCGGCACCCGGGTCACCGTGACGGCCCAGCGCCAGCCGCGGTAGCCGGCCATCCGGCATTCGAAGTAGTGGGTGACGACCCGATCGCCCTCGGCGACCGCTTGGAGATGATCGCCGATGTCGGTGGGCTCCACCTCGGTGATCGCGTCGCGGGCCACCTCGACGGCGGCGGCGCAGACCTGGTCGAGCCGGGGAGCGCGGGCGGAGGCGGGCCTGGTCACCGGACCATTGTTCCCCATGCCCGTCCACGGGCGACAGGCACTCCCCGGAGTCATTCTCTCCGGGTGATGCGGCGCACGTGGAAAGGATGGGCGAGGATGGGACGCATGGCGCTGTCCTCCCGCTCCGGCCGCTCCTTCCTCGGGCGGACCGTCGGCACCGGCATCCGCGCCACCCGGCTGCTGCTGCGGGGCTCGATGCACGGCGGGCGCTGGATGACCCGGCGGGCCGGGACCGCCCGGGCCCGCAGCGCCGGCAACGAGGTGGGCATGGTCCGCCTGTTCGACCTGCACGCGCTCTCCTGCGCCGGTGACACGCTCATCGCGATCGGCCTGGCCGGGACGATCTTCTTCGACGTGCCGCTGGGCGAGGCGCGCAACAAGGTGGCCCTCTACCTGCTGGTCACCATGGTTCCGTTCGCCATGCTCGCCCCGGTGGTCGGCCCGCTGCTCGACCACTTCCGCCACGGCCGGCGGTACGCGCTGGCCACCACCATGCTCGGCCGGGCGTTCCTGGCCTGGTTGATCTCCGACTACATCGGCAGCTTCGGGCTCTATCCGGCGGCGTTCGGCGTTCTCGCGCTCTCCCGGGCGTACGGCGTGGCCCGCTCGGCGGCTGTCCCCCGGCTGCTTCCGGAAGGGCTCGGGCTGTCCCAGGTCGGGGCGCGCGCGAGCGTCTACGGCACGGTGGCCGGCGCGCTCGTCGCGCCGATCGGGCTGGCCGCGTTCTGGTTCGGGCCGCAGTGGCCACTGCGGGTCGCCTCGGTGATCTTCCTGATCGGCATGGTGATCTCGCTCCGGCTGCCGCCGAAGGCCGACTCCGAGCCGCCGGAGCGGATGCCGCACCCGCTGCGCGCGCTGCGCCGCCGTGACGGCGAGCGCCCGCTGGGCCGGGGTCGCCCCAGTGGCCGGCTGGTGATCGCCACGCTGATCGGCGCGGCGGCGCTACGCGGGCTCTACGGCTTCCTGCTCCTGTTCCTGGCCTTCGCGATCAAGGCCGGTGACCTGACCACCGACTTCTTCGGCCGCGACCTCGGCGCCCAGGGCGCGCTGGGCCTGGTCGGCGGCGCGCTGGCGGTCGGCACGTTCCTGGCCACCGCGCTCGGCACCCGTCTGCGCATCCACCGGCCGACAGCGCTCCAGTCCAGCGGCACGATCGTGGTGGCCGGTGTGGCGGTGCTCGCCGCGCTGAAGTTCTCGCTGCCGATGGTGGCGCTGCTCTGCCTGGTGGCCGCGATGATGAGCGGGATCGCCAAGCTGGCGGTGGACGCCTCGATCCAGGAACGCATACCGGAGCGGCTGCGCGCCAGCTCGTTCGCGCACTCGGAGACCGCGCTGATGCTCGCGTTCGTAGCAGGGGGCGGGCTCGGGCTGGTGCCGTTCACCGGCCTGATCGGGGTGACTGTCGCCGCCGCGGTGGCCGCGCTGGTGGCCGTACGCGGCGTGCTCGTCGCCGGCAAGCTGCGCGGCGAGCACCTGGCCGGCCGGCCGCTCGGCGACGAGGAACTGGCGGCGGAGCAGGCGACCCGCGACGAGAAACCGGCCACCACCTCGTTCGACGACCCGGCGCCCACGTCACCGGCGCCCCAGCGTTCCGGCCCGCCGCCGGACGACGACGGGCTGGCCCCGCCCGGCTTCCACATCTACCGGCCGTCCTCCTCGGTGGGCGGGCCGGGCGGCGTCGAGGACACCGAGCGGCGCGACCCCCGGGGGCCGGTGGCGTGACCGGTCTGCTCGTGGTCACGGCCGTGCCGGCCGAGGCCGAGGCGATCCGTGCCGGCCTCACCGCACCGGCAGCGCCGGACGTGACTGTGCTGCCGGTCGGGGTCGGCCCGGCCGTCGCCGGTGCCGCCACGGCACGGCTGCTGGCGCTGGCCGAGGCGGCCGGGCGGCCGTACCGGGCGGTGGTCAGCGCCGGCATCGCGGGAGGGTTCGTCGGCCGGGTAGCGGTGGGCGGCACGGTGCTCGCCGACCGCAGCGTCGCGGCCGACCTCGGCGCCGAATCACCCGCCGGCTTCATCCCGGTCGAGGACCTGGGCATGCCCCCCGAGTTGCTGGGCGGCGGCCGGATCGTGCCCGCCGACCCGGGCCTGCTGGCCCGCCTGCGCGCCGCGCTGCCCGGGGCCACCGTCGGCACTGTGCTCACCGTCAGCACGGTGACCGGCACCGCCGCCAGCACGGCGGCGCTCGCCGAACGGCACCCGGACGCGGTGGCCGAGGCGATGGAGGGGTACGGCGTGGCGGTCGCCGCCGCCCAGGCCGGTGTGCCCTTCGCCGAGCTGCGGACCGTCTCCAACCCGATCGGCCCGCGTGACCGGAGCGCGTGGCGGATGCGGGAGGCGTTCGCCGCGCTCACCGCCGCGGCGGCCGCCCTCCACTGATCCCGTCCACCTGTGGACAACCCTGTGGAGAAGTCGGCGGGCTGGGGACGGCGGCGTCAGATCGTGATGACGACCTTGGCGCGCGCGTGCTCGGTTTCGAGGTAGCGGACGGCCTCGGGCACCTCGCGCAGCGGATGGGTCCGGTCGACCACAGGGGTGAGCCGGCCCGCCTCGGCGTGCTCGCGCAGCACGTCGAGGTGCGCCCGGCCGGGTGAGGTGGCGAGGACGACGACGCGCTGGCTGATGACCGGCGCGAGCAGCCGTCCCCGCGCCAGCAGCCCGATCGGGCCGAGCAGGGCGCCGCCCCGGTAGACGCCGCCGCCGGAGAGCACGAGCGTCCCGTCCGGCGTGAGCGCCCGCCGCAACGCGGTCAGGGAGCGGTTGCCGACCAGGTCGAACACCACGTCGTGGCGGCGCCCGCCGCGGGTGAAATCGTCGCGGGTGTAGTCGACCACGTGGTCGGCGCCCAGGGAGCGGACCAGGTCGACGTTGCGGGTGCGGCACACGCCGGTCACCGTCGCGCCGAGCGCCTTGGCCAACTGGACGGCGAGCGTGCCGACGCCACCCGAGGCCCCGTTGATCAGGACGTGGTGGCCGGGCCGGACCTGCCCGGCGTCGCGCAGGCCCTGGAGCGCGGTGACGCCGGCCAGCGGCAGGGCCGCCGCCTGCGCCGGGGTCAGGTTCGTCGGGCGCGGCGCGACCAGGTGCTCGGGCACGCAGACGTACTCGGCGAATGCGCCGTCGGCCTCGCCGAGGTCGCCGAAGACGGCGTCGCCGGGGCGTACGTGCCGCACCTGGGCGCCGACGGCCTCGACCCGGCCGGCGACATCGCGGCCACGGATGCGGGCGCGGGGCCGCGTGAGGCCGAGCGCCAGCCGCGACAGCCGGGGGTCGCCGCGCATGACGTGCCAGTCGTACGCGTTCACGGCTGCCGCCTCGACCCGCACGAGGACGTCGCCGGGGCCGGGTTCGGGCGTCTCGACATCGGCCAGCGCGAGTGTCTCCGGGGGGCCGTACCGGTCCTGGACGATCGCCTTCATGTCGCACTCCTCCCAGGTGTACGGCGTACACCTTCATGAGTACAAGGCTAGGTGTACGCCGTACACCAGTCAAGGCGGTTACTGTGTCAACGGCCTTCGGGAGGACTGGGGACGACATGGCGGAGCAGACGGAGACGGCGCGAAGGGCACCCCTGACCAGGGATCGCGTCCTGCGTACCGCAGTCGTGCTCGCCGACCGGACCGGCATCGAGTCGCTGAGCATGCGCAACCTCGCGCAGGACCTCGGCGTCGTACCGATGGCCCTCTACAAGCACGTCGCCAACAAGGACGAACTGCTCGACGGCATGATCGACATCGTCGTCGCGGAGATCGACCCGCCGGTGCCCGGCGACTGGAAGCAGGCGATCCGCCGACGCATCCTGTCGGCGCGGCAGATGCTGCTCCGCCACCCCTGGGCGTCGCTGGCGATCGAGTCCCGGACCACGCCGACCCCGGCCGTCCTGGCGTACCTCGACTCGACAGTCGGCGCGCTGCGGGCGGGCGGGTTCTCCACCGACCTGGCCCATCACGTCATGCACGCGCTGGGCAGCCGGGTGCTGGGCTTCAGCCAGGAACTGTTCGACACCTCCCGGCAGGCCGGCCGGTCCGGCGCGACGGTGCCCGAGGCGCCGGCCGATCTGCCACCGGAGGTGGCCGACCGCTTCCCCAACCTCGCGGCCATCGCCACCGCCGCGTCCCACGACGACGACTCGGTGGTCGGGCCGGGCTGCGACGACCAGTTCGAGTTCGAATTCGCGCTGGACCTGCTGCTCGACGGCATCGAGCGGCTGCACCGGACCGGCTGGACGTCACACCGGACGCCGTGACGGGCCGCCCGGCCGCCGGGGTTACGGTGGGACCGTGGCGCTCTCCCTGGCGATCTCCCCCTGCCCCAACGACACGTTCGTCTTCGACGCCCTCGTGCACGGCCGGGTGCCGGGCGCGCCGGCGGTCGAGGTGACCTACGCGGACGTCGACGTCACCAACACCGCCGCCGAGCGTGGGGCGTTCGACCTGGTGAAGGTCAGCTACGCGGCGCTGCCGTGGCTGCTCGACGACTACCACCTGCTGCCCTGCGGCGGCGCGCTGGGCCGGGGCTGCGGCCCGCTGGTGCTGACCCGTGGCGACCGGACCGACCTGTCCGGCGCGACGGTGGCGGTGCCCGGCGAGCGGACCACCGCGTACCTGCTGTTCCGCCTCTGGGCGGCCGGCCAGGCACCGGCGCGCATCGAGGTGGTGCCGTTCCACGAGATCATGCCGGGCGTGGCCGCCGGCCGGTACGACGCGGGCCTGGTCATCCACGAGGCGCGCTTCACCTACCCGCGGCACGGGCTGACCGCCCTGGTCGACCTGGGCGAGTGGTGGGAGGGCGACACCGGGCTGCCGATCCCGCTCGGCGCCATCCTGGCCCGCCGGGGCGCCGTCGACCCGGTCGAGGCCGCCACCTGGATCCGCGAGTCGGTACGCCAGGCGTGGGCCGACCCGGCTGCGAGCCGCGAGTACGTCCTCGCGCACGCGCAGGAGATGGAGCCCGACGTGGTGGACCGGCACATCGGCCTCTACGTCAACGAGTTCACCGCCGACCTGGGAGAGGCCGGCTTCGCCGCCGTGGAAGCGCTGCTGGGCCGGGCCGCCGACGCCGGGCTCGTCCCTCAGACCTCCAGCTCGCGCGCCACCGCGTGGACCAGCTGAGCGATCTTCTGGGAGGTCTTCCGATCCGGGAAGCGCCCCCGGCGCAGGTCCGGCTGGACCTTCGCCTCCAGCACCTTGATCATGTCTTCGACCAGGCCGTGGAGTTCCTCGGCCGGCCGGCGGCGCAGCTCCGCCACGGACGGCGGCGCCTCCAGCAGCTTGACCCCCATCGCCTGGGCGCCCCGCCGGCTGTCCACCACGCTGAAATCGACCCGCTGGCCACCCTTCAGGTCGGCGACACCCGCCGGTAGCGCGCCCTTCGGCAGGAACACGTCGCCACCCTCGTCACTGGTGACGAACCCGTACCCCTTGGCGGCGTCGTACCACTTCACTCGACCCGTCGGCACCTGTTGAACCCCGCTCCACTCGAACCGTCTACCCCTCCAAGGCTAGCCCGATGATCCGGTCCAGCGCCCACGGGAATTCGACGAGATCATCAAGCACCAGGTACGCCCCGGCCTCGGTCAGTTCGTCGGCCGAGCACGGGCCGGTCGCCACTGCCACGCCCGGGATTCCCGCGGCTCGCGCGGCGGCCATGTCGGCCACGTGGTCGCCCACGTACAGCGTCGCGCCGTGCTCGCGCAACGCGACCGCCTTCTGCTCGGCGAACACGTCCCCGGCCAGCTCGTCCACCGGTAGTCCGAGGTGGTCCAGGTGCAGCTTCGCCAGCCGGCCCATCTTCGCGGTCACCACCATCGTCCGGCCGTCGCGCGCCTGCACCGCGCGCAGCGCGGCCTCCGCACCCGGCATCGGCACGGTCGGGGTGATCGCGTACGCCGGATAAAGCTCGCGGTAGAGCGTCACCGCCTCCTCGACACGCTCCGGCGGGAACCAGTGCGCCAGCTCGGTACGCAGCGGCGGGCCCAGCCGGGAGACGGCCAGATCCCCGTCCACGTGCACACCCGTGCGCGCGGTCAGCGCCCGGAACGCGGCGGCGATCCCGGGACGGGAGTCGACCAGGGTCATGTCGAGGTCGAAGCCGACCATCAGCGGAGACATGCCGAGAACCTACCCAGCGGGCTAGCGTGGTACGACGATGACCACCTCACTCGCCGACCACCTGCGGGCCCTCCCCGACGACTCCCTCGCCGCGCTGCTCCAGCTGCGGCCGGACCTCGTCGTGCCGGTGCCGGCCGACGTGTCCGCCCTCGCCCTGCGCGCCCAGTCCCGGGTCTCCGTGGCCCGGGCGCTCGACGGGCTGGACCAGTTCACCCTCCAGATCCTCGACGCCGCCCGCCTCACCCGCGGCCCCGAAGGCGCCACCTCCACCGACCAGATCCTCGCCCTGGCCACCGCCGGGCCGCACCCACCCGCGCCGACGGCGGTCCGCGCCGCCGTCGACCGGCTCCGGGCGCGGTTCCTGCTGTACGGCCCCGAACACGACCTGTGCGTGGCCGGCGGCATCGACGAGGTGTCCCCGTACCCGGCGGGGCTGGGCCGACCGGCGGCGGAGCTTGATCCGCGCGCGGCGGCGCTCTGCGCGGACCCGGCGAAGCTGCGGCGGACGCTGCTGTCCGCGCCGCCCTCGGCCCGGGCGGTCCTGGACCGGCTCGCCGCCGGGCCACCGGTCGGGACCGTGGCCCCCGGCGCGCTGGAGGCCCCCGCCACCGGCGCCGAGGACGTGCTCCCGCCCGACCTGGTGAACGGCGGCGCACCGACCGGATCCCCGATCCGCTGGCTGGTCGAGCACCGGCTGCTGGTCCGGATGTCCGGCGGCCGCAACGGCACCGTCGAGCTGCCCCGCGAGGTGGGGCTGGTGCTGCGCCGCGACGCCGGTCCGCTCGGCCCGCTGCGCACCAGCCCGCCGGTGGTGTCCGGCCCACCGCGCGAGGTCAAGTCCGTCGACTCGGCCGGGGCCGGGCAGACGATGGAGGTGGTCCGGCACACCGAGGCGATGCTGGAGGCGCTGACCGCGGAACCGGCACCGGTGCTGCGCTCCGGCGGCGTCGGCGTCCGCGACCTGCGGCGGCTCGCCCGTGGCCTCGGGCTGGACGAGCCGACCACCGCGCTGCTGTTCGAGGTGGCGTACGCGGCCGGGCTGACCGGGGAGATGGAGCTGACCGGCGCGGTCACCACCCGGTACGGCGGCGACCAGCAGATCCTGCCCACCGGCGGGTACGAGGTGTGGCGCGCGGTGTCGCTGGCCCAGCGCTGGGAACAGCTCGCCCGCGCCTGGATGTCGATGCCCCGCCAGGCCGGCCTGATCGGGCAGCGCGACGACCGGGACCGGCCCATCTCGGTGCTCTCCGCCGAGGCGGAACGAGCCGGTGCGCCGGCCGCCCGTCGTGCGGTGCTCGCCGTGCTGGCCGACCTGACACCCGGCACCGCCCCGACGCCGGAGGAGGTGCTGGAACTGCTGGACTGGCGCGCGCCCCGGCGGGCCCGGGGGCGGGAGACGGCGCACCGGGAGGTGCTCGCCGAGGCGGCCACGCTGGGCGTGACCGGGCTCGGCGCGCTCACCTCGTACGGGCGGCTGCTGCTCGCCGAGCTGACCGAGGCCGACGAGCGCGGTGACGACCCGCTCGGGTTGCGCTCCGACGCCGAGTCGGGCGACGCCTCGACGACGGTACGGGCGCTGGACGGGCTGCTGCCCGCCCCGGTCGACCACGTGCTGGTGCAGGCCGACCTGTCGGTGGTGGTGCCCGGCCCGCCCGACCCGGCGCTCGCCGCCGAGCTGGACGTGGTGGCCGAGCACGAGTCGGCGGGCGGAGCCAGCGTGCACCGGGTCACCACGGGGAGCATCAGGCGGGCGCTCGACGCCGGCTACACCGCCGACGACCTGCACACGCTGTTCCGCCGCCGCTCGCGTACCCCGGTGCCGCAGGGCCTGACCTATCTGGTCGACGACGTGGCCCGCAAGCACGGTGGCCTGCGCGTCGGGTCGGCCGGCGCGTACGTGCGCAGCGACGACGAGGCACTGCTCACCGAGGTGCAGGCGGACCGGCGGCTGGAGCCGCTGGCGTTCCGCCGGCTCGCGCCGACGGTGCTGGTCACCCCGTACCAGGTCAACCGGATGCTCACCGCGTTGCGCGACGCCGGGTACGCCCCGGTGCCAGAGGACGCCAGCGGCGCGACGGTGCTGGCGCGCCCGAAGACCCGGCGGGCGCCGGCGCGTACCGCGATCGGTCGTGCGGTCGATCCGCTCGCCACGCCGAAGCTGCCGATGCCCCGCCTGCTCGGCGTGGTCGAGCAGATCCGCCGGGGCGAGGCGGCGGCCCGGGCGGCGCGGCGGGCCCCGGCGGTGGTCCGCGGCGCCCCGGCGGCGGGCGGCCCGGCGCCCGTGTCCGGGCACGGCGACGCGCTGGCGGTGCTCCAGCAGGCGGTACGGGACAAGGCGCTGGTCTGGGTCGGCTACGTCGACGCGCACGGGGCGACCGCGTCCCGGCTGGTCCGGCCGGTGTCGATCGGAGCCGGCTACCTGCGCGCCGAGGACGACCGGACGGAGATGCTGCACACGTTCGCGCTGCACCGGATCACCGCGGCCGTGTTGGAGGAGTGAGCTACTCCCCGTTGCGACGCAGCGTGCCGATCACCGACACGGCCAGCAGCAACGCGAACGCGGCGCCGGCCGACTCACCCACCGAGTCGACGAAGCCCTGCTGCTGCACCAGCAGCCCGAACAGGAACCAGCCGAACACCCCCGCGGCGGCGGCCGCGTAGGCGAGCACCACCGCCGTGGGCACCTCCTGCTGCCGCGTCCGTTCGTCCTCGGGAAGCACGTCCTGGTCAACGGTCATGGCAGTCCCTCCCCGTCCCGGCATGGACCCGGCTTCCAGGGTTACACCAACCGGAGCGCGCGGACAGGGGTTAAAACCCTGATCCGGGCGGTCCGGTCACGGGTGGGGCGGGTTCCGGTGCGATCAGGTGCCGGGGCGGCGGCCGATCACGACCACGCGGGTGCCGACCGAGCCCAGCTCCCACAGGCGTACCGCGTCGCGGTGCAGCAGGTTCACGCAGCCGTGCGAGCCGATCGCGCCGTTGTGCAGGTAGGTGGTGGTCTCGTGGAAGCCGATCCCGCCGTTGAACTGCTGCCAGTACGGCAGCCACACCTCGTACGGGTTGGACCACTCGCGCGGGTTCTTCCGCCCCACCGAGTACGTGCCGGCCGGGGTGGCGTACCCGGACATGCCGGTGCGGGTGACCGTCGGACCCATCACCACCTTCCCGCCGCGCATCGCCCAGACCGTCTGCCGGGTCAGGTCGACGCAGAAGGTGAGCCGGGAACCGGCCCTGCACCGCGCGGTGTCGGTGGCGGCGAGCCGCTTCGCCACGTCGTACGTGGTGGGACCGGCGCGACCGGAGGACGGGCTGATCCCGTACCGGATCTGGAACTTCTTGATCGCCGCGCAGTCGGCGGCGGACTGCTCGCCGTCCACGGTCAGCGTCCCGAAGCCGCCCAGCCGCGTCAGGTACGTCTCCACCGCCCGCTGGTGCTCCCCCTGCGGGCACCCGGCGGACGCGCTCGGCTTCGGCTTGGGCTTCGTCGTCTTCGTCGCCTCCGGCGACCGGGAGGGTTTCGGCGAGGCCGTCCGGCTCGGCTGCGCCGACGGGGACGTGACCGGCTGCTCCGGCATGGGCGACGCGCTCGCCCCCGATGCTCCCTCCGTCAGCCCGACCGGGCCGGGGGTGCTGCCCCCGGCGCCTTCCGCCTGCGGATCGAGCGCGCAGGCGCCGACACCGACCAGCACGACCACCGCCAGGGCGGTGGCCCGTGCGAGAAACCGGACACGCTGCATGGGCCCTCCCTGGACAGTCGTCCCGCTTGCTAGACGTGTGGGACGAGTATGACGTTGCCTGTCCAGCGAGACTTTTTTGCGGCGCCCTCCGGCGTGCAACACTGGATGGTCGGCCTGCGGCAGGTCAGCCGGGGTGTGGACGGGATGCCGGGCGACCGGGTTCCGGGCGACGAGTTTCCGGGCAGCGGGTTCCGGGCGATGCGAGAGGACGCTGGCGTGAGCGGTGGACCACTGATCGTGCAGTCGGACAAGACGCTGCTGCTGGAGGTGGATCACCCCGACGCGCAGGCGTGCCGGATGGCGATCGCGCCCTTCGCCGAGCTGGAACGTTCCCCCGAGCACGTGCACACGTACCGGCTCACGCCGCTGGGCCTGTGGAACGCCCGAGCCGCCGGCCACGACGCCGAGGGCGTGGTGGACTCGCTGATCAAGTACTCCCGCTACCCGGTGCCGCACGCTCTGCTCGTCGACGTGGCCGAGACGATGGACCGGTACGGCCGGCTCCAGCTCGCCAACGACCCGGTGCACGGCCTGGTGCTGCGCGCCCTGGACCGAGTGGTCCTGATCGAGGTCGCCAAGAGCAAGAAGCTCGCCGGCATGCTCGGCGCCAAGATCGACGACGACACCGTCGCGGTGCACCCGTCCGAGCGGGGGCGGCTCAAGCAGGCGCTGCTCAAGCTGGGCTGGCCGGCCGAGGACCTGGCCGGGTACGTGGACGGCGAGGCGCACCCGATCGAGCTGGCCGAGTCCGGCTCCGACGGCGGCAAGCCGTGGACGCTGCGGTCGTACCAGCGGGAAGCCGTCGAGGCGTTCTGGGCCGGCGGGTCCGGCGTGGTGGTGCTGCCCTGCGGCGCCGGCAAGACGCTCGTCGGCGCGGCGGCGATGGCCGAGGCGAAGGCGACCACGCTGATCCTGGTCACCAACACGGTGGCGGGACGGCAGTGGAAGCGCGAGCTGATCGCCCGCACCTCGCTGACCGAGGAGGAGATCGGCGAGTACTCGGGCGAGCGCAAGGAGATCCGCCCGGTCACCATCGCCACGTACCAGGTGCTCACCTCGCGGCGCGGCGGCGCGTTCACCCACCTGGACCTGTTCGGCGCCCGCGACTGGGGCCTGGTCGTCTACGACGAGGTGCACCTGCTGCCCGCGCCGATCTTCCGCTTCACGGCGGACCTCCAGGCCCGCCGCCGGCTCGGCCTCACCGCGACTCTGGTACGCGAGGACGGCCGCGAGGGCGACGTGTTCAGCCTGATCGGCCCGAAGCGGTACGACGCGCCGTGGAAGGACATCGAGCAGCAGGGTTGGATCGCCCCGGCGGAGTGCACCGAGGTACGGGTGACGCTCACCGACGCCGAGCGGCTGGCGTACGCGACGGCGGAGGCGGAGGAGCGCTACCGGATGGCGGCGACCGCCCGCACGAAGCTGCCCGTGGTGCGGGCCCTGGTGGAGCGGCACCCGGACGAGCAGGTCCTCGTCATCGGTGGGTTCCTCGACCAGTTGCACCAGCTCGGCGAATACCTGGACGCGCCGATCGTGCAGGGCTCCACCACGAACAAGGAACGCGAGCGGCTGTTCGACGCGTTCCGCTCCGGCTCGTTGCGGACCCTGGTGCTCTCGAAGGTCGGCAACTTCTCCATCGACCTGCCGGAGGCGGCGGTGGCGATCCAGGTGTCCGGCACGTTCGGCTCCCGCCAGGAGGAGGCGCAACGGCTGGGCCGGGTGCTGCGCCCGAAGGCCGATGGCCGGCAGGCGCACTTCTACACGGTGGTCTCGCGGGACACCATCGACACCGAGTACGCCGCGCATCGGCAGCGGTTCCTGGCCGAGCAGGGGTACGCGTACACCATCGTGGATGCCGACGACGTGCTCGGGCCGTCGCTGCCCACAGTCGACTGAGTGACGGTGGGCCGCCCGTTCCGGGCGGCCCACCGTCACCAGCGGATCAGGAGTAGTTGACCAGGAAGTAGTAGCTCGTCGTGTCGGTCCACACGCCGTCGGCGGTCCGGCCGCGCACCCGCATGCTGTACGAGCCGGCCGAGGTCGGCGTGAAGGTGGCCGTGGCGACTCCGGCGGCGTTCGCGGCCACGGTCACCGGCTGCCCGTCCTCGACTGTGTACTCGAACTCGGTCACACCCGGGCTGCCCTGGGTGAAGGTGAACTCACCGGCCACGCCCACACCGCCGGACCACTGACCGGCCGGGTAGGTGCCAGAGCTGACGAGCGGCGCCGTGCCGACCAGGAACGGATAGTCGGTCTGCGGCGTGTAGTCGCCCGCGGCGGTACGGCCCCGTACCGAGATGAGGTTGGCGCCGTTGCGGTCCATGATCACCGTGATGTCCGTGACCAGCGCATCGGGCTTCTTCGGCACGCTCTGCCAGGCGCCGCCGTTGAGCTGGTACTCGAAGGTCGTCACCTCGCTGATCTCGGTGTAGACCCCGAACGTGCCGACCGACCCGATCCCGCCACGCGGGCTGTACTCGTCGTACGCGCTGCTCACGTTCACCCGGGAGTCGCGGACCCGGAAGTAGTACCGGCGTTCCGGGCTGACCGTGCCGTCGGCCGTCCGGCTGGTGACAGTCAGCAGCGTGTAGCCGGAGTGCGCCGGCGTGATCTCGACGGTGGCCCGGCCGTCCGCGCCGGCGGCCACCACCTGCTCCTCGCCGGTGTACTCCAGCACGTAGCGGTACTCGGTCACGCCGGAGCGGCCCGGGTTGAAGGTGAACCGGCCCGTCTGCCCGGGCTGGCCGCCCTCACCGTTCTCCGGGTAGTCCTCGGACGTCACCACCGGCGCGTCGCTGACCTCGAACGTGTACGTCCGGGTCGGGGAGAAGGAACCGTCCTGGAACCGGGTACGCACCGTCAGCGTGTTGCTGCCGGAACGGTCCGGGGTGAGCGTCACCCGCGCCCAGCTGTAGTCCGGGTCGACGACCTGCTCCGGCCCGTCGTTCAGGCGGTAGAGGTAGACGTCGACGTCGGGCATGCCGGTGTCGAAGTTGAACTCACCGGGGATGCCCACGCCACCCCATGCGCCGTTCTCGTAGTAGGTGCTGGAGGAGACGTACGGCTTGGTGTCGATGACGTTGAACTGCTGCTCCTGCGTCTCCGAGACAGTGCCGTCGGCGCTGATGCTCCGGACGTTCAGCACGTGCCAGCCACCCTCGGTGGGCGTCCAGTGCAGCACCGCCGTGCCGTCCGCGGCCGCGTCGATGCGCAGCAGATCGCCACCACCGAACGTGTACTCGTACGCCACCACACCGGTCCGGCCGGGCCGGAACGTGAAGGTGCCGGGACGGTCCACCACCCCGTCGTGCTCGGGGAAGTCGAAGTCGTCCGACTCCACGGTCGGGAGGTCGCGGACCGATACGTTCTCGGTGTACCCGCCGACGAGCTCGCTCCCGGCGTAGCTGCGGACCTCGACCTTGACGAGGCCCCCCTCGGCGAACGTCACCGGGATCTCGGTCGGGCCGTCGGGGTTCACCGGCACCCGGGTCTCAGCGCCGTCGCCGATGCGGTACCCGAACTCGGTGACCCCCTCCACGTTCGTGGAGACGGCCAGCTTGCTGGGCAGCCCGATGCCGGCCATCGTCACCTCGACCTGCGGCGCGGTCGACTTCACCCGGAACTCGTAGTGGACCGTCTCGGACGAGTTGGACGCGCTGTCCACGCTGCGCACGCTCAGCGAGTCGGAGAACGAGGTCGGGGTGTATTCGAGCGTCACGTCGGCGCCGGGCGACGGCGCAGGGATGTAGTGGTACGTGTCGCCGAAGCGGCCCCAGTAGTAGCCGACCACGTCCGGCGAGCCGTTGGCCTTGAACGTGAACGTCCCCGGCACCCCCGACCCACCGTGCGGCAGGCCGTCGTTCGGGTACTTCTCCGAGGTCACCACGGGGGCGGCGGGTCGCTGCGCGTCCACCTTGACGTAGCACGGCTTGGCCCAGGCCGAGAAGTCGTACCCGTCGTACGCCCGGACGGTCCAGGCCACCACGGTGCCGTCGGGGTACTGCGACATGTCCCAGGAGAGCTTCGACAGGGCGCCGCCGTAGCTGTACCCGAACTGCTCGGCACGCTGGTTCTCGTCACCGACCGGCCACGCGGCGAACTGCCCGTTGTAGTTGTAGTCGTAGGGGTCCGCGTCCGCGCCCTTGACCATCAGCGTGTAGGAGCGCGGCCCCACGGGCTGCGGCTTCGCCGCCGTCCCGCAGGCCCACGACGGGAACTCCAGGCCGATCTGCCCGACCGTCGGCGCGTGGTTCGACTCGCTGTGGATCACCGGGAACGGGCGGAGCTTACGACCGTGCGAGAGCTTGGACTCGAAGCCGTGCGGCAGCCGGATCTCGACGGTCAGCGTCTGCTTGCCCTGATCCGCGAGCTTCTGCAGGGCGGGCATGATGTCCCAGACCAGATAGCCGGGGCAGGCCGCCTCCCCGCCGGCCTGGACCGTGCCGAGCAGTTCGCGCCGGCGCGGCGAGGACTCCCAGCTCGTGGTCGCCGTGATCGGGTCGGTGCGCCACAGCTCGACCGGCTGGGCGGTCGAGCAGTCCGCCGCCGACCGCTCCGCGATGACCAGGTCGGCCTTGTGGATGACGGTGCCGCGGAAGCGTGCGACATCGAAGGTGAAGTAGGACCGGGACTTGTGCCGGGCGCCTGCCGCATCCGTCCACGCACCGATCGGCGCATCCCCGGACGGGTTGACGAACGACTTCTTCGGCAGGTGCGAATCCGTGTAGGCCCAACCGGACTTGCTGGTGTCGCGCTGCTCGTAGGCCTGCGCCGGGCTGGTGCCGACGCTGATCAGGCCGGCACCGAGCACTATGCCCAGTGACGCGGCGAGCATTCTTCGTGCGCGCACGACGATGCCCCTTCCCCCGTAGGACAACGGCGTGCATCGCCGTCGAGTCGCCTGAGGGTATCGAAGGGGGACGACAGAGGCGTACGCCGATTCGGGTGGCCTGAGCCGACCGGGCGGACCGCATCGGCGCGGCCCGCCCGGTCCGGCGGTCAGCCCTTGCCGCTGGCGCGGAACGCGACCCAGGCGTCGCTCATCCGGTCGGCCTGGCCCGGGGTGAACATGTTCATGCAGGAGTCCTGCGTGTAGTCCATGAAGTTGTGGATCGGGTCCAGCCCCGGCGCGGTGCAGGTGTCCGCCCCGATCGGGCAGTTGAACTGCGGCGCCGCCTCACGCGGCGTGTCGGCCACGAAGTCGCCGGACGCGGAGCAGCCGTGCGCGAACGTGTGCTCCAGCATCAGCCAGTGGCCCACCTCGTGCGTGAGCGTGTCGCCGAGCGCGTACTTGCCGGCCGTACCGCCCGGCATCGACTCGTCGAGCATCACCACGCCGTCGATGTAGTCGCGGCCGTTGTTGTAGCCCTTCGGGAAGTACGCCCAGCCGAGCAGCCCGTCACCGATGTTCGCCGCGTAGACGTTCAGCGTGCGGGAGTCACCGGTGTAGAGCGCCTTCTTCATGTCCCGCTCGTTCTTGCCCGGCACCACCGTGTACCAGGCGCTGTTCACGGTCCAGGTGGTGTCCACGAGCGAGAAGCGGAACGGCGTGTCCGACGCGTCGGCCGCGGTACGACCCGCGAACGAGTCATTGAGCACCGTCATCTGCGCCGAGATGAGCGTGTTCCAGCGGGCCTTCTCGGCCGCGCTCAGCTCGTGGTCCGAGATCATGTGGAAGATCGTCGGTACGGTGACGCTGCCGTTCGCCAGACGTGGCGAGTCCTTGATGACGCCGTACGCCTTGGCCTCGTTCGTCGAGTAGAGCTCGGGCTCCTTGGCGGTGGCGCCCTCGCGTACCCGGGCGGCGCTGTGCGTGTCGGCGCCCGGCTCACATTCGGCGGCGGCGGGAGAGGCGGTCACGGGTGCAGCCGTGGCCGCGACGGGGGCTCCGCCGGCGGTCAGGAAGGTGGCTGCGGCAGCCACGAGCACTGCCAGGTGGATCGTCGGTTTCCTGTGCATCGTTGCACCTTTCGAGAGGCATGAAAGGAGTACCGACGCGGGGTTGTCAAAGCTGCGGATCGATGACGTCGTCGTCCCGCCATAAGACCACGTCACCGGGCATCCGCAACAGCCCCCGGCGACTCGGTCGATGGCACGGCGTCGGCGATGGCGCGCGCCACGCACTCGTAGTCGCGCACCAGCGGCCCGACCAGCTTGGGGTCCGGCTCGAACGCGGCGACCAGTCCGCGTACCAGATCTCTGAGCCGATCGTCCGGGCCGAGCCGCCCCCGGTGCCGGCGGGCGACGCTGCGCCAGCGGCGCAGACCGACGTCGGCGAGCCGTTCGTGGAGCTCGGGCGCGGGCACCGGGCAGCCGTTCGCCCACAGATCGGCGAGGGCCCGCAGAATCGCCTCCCGCGTCGGGTCAGCCATGCAGATAGCGGGCGCGGCGGCCGAAGTCGCGGAAGCCGAGCCGCCGGTACAGCCCGGCGGCCGGGTTGTCGTCGTTGACGCAGAGCCATGCGGCGTCCACGCCCGCGTCGGCGAGGCCGCGCAGGACGCGCGCCACCAGGTACGCGCCGACCCGTCGCCCGCGCCACCCGGGCACCACGCCGACCTGATCGATCCAGTTGTCCAGCACGGTGACGAAGCCGGCCGCCGCGCCGTCCGGGCCGCGTGCGAGCAGCGTCAACTCCGGCCGGAAGTCCTCGTCGTCACGCAGGTCGCCCAGCCACTCGTCGGCCTCCGGCTCCACGAATCCGGGCCGATCGGCGAACGACGCGCGGTAGGCGGTGAACAGCTCCGCTCCCAGCGTCGCCGGCTCCACAGTCACGCCGTCCGGGACGGCGACCTCGGGCAGCACGTCGAGGTCGTGCCGCAGCACCCACTCCAGGAACGTCCGCGTGTACCCGCGCGCCGCGAACAACTCCTCCGCTGCCACGTTCCACGTCTCCGTGGTGACCAGCAGGCCCGCGTCGCCGGTGTGCCTCTCGGCCCAGTCCAGCAGCGCACCGCCGAGCCCACGGCCGCGCCACGCCGGGTGCACCAGGCCGGTGGCGGTGGCGGGCGTCCGTCCCGTGCCGACCCCGACGGCCGCGACCAGGTCGTCGCCGGACCAGGCGCCGTGGGTACGCGTCTGCAGCAGCCGCGCTCGCGCCAACGGGGTACGCCCGAACAGCGGCAACCCGCCGTCAGTGGCGAGGCACGCCTGCGCCAGGCCGGTCAAGGCGGGCAGTTCTTCCTCGCCGAACTCCCGCCACACCAGCGCATCCGTCCCGCCCACTCCCACTCCCACTCCCGCCACCCCGCCCGCCCCTCACGGTCCGGCACACCGACGCAGTAGGCCCCACCCCGTCCCCCACGGTCAACCAGTTTCCCCACCCACCCACCCGCCCACCGCGATCTTGGAGTTGTGGCACTCACAAAGGCCGCCAAACCGACCATCTGGGCGCCACAACTCCAAGATCGGCAGAAGCGGCCCCACCGCCCTGTCGATCATGCACTTGCTGCCCCGACGAAAGCCGCAGACCGGGCACCAGGAGGGCCGAAACCGCAAGATCGACGGGGGCTCGGGCGAGGGCTCGGGCGGGGGCTCGGGCCAGGGCTAGGGGGTGGGGGTGGCGTGGATCAGGACTGTGGCGCCGGCGGACAACGGGGCCAGCAGCCACCTCACGGGCTGCTCGTCCTCTCTCGGGTCCACCACCAGGCGGTCGCCGGGGTGCAGGTCCATCCGGGTGGCGATCTCGGCGGCCAGGCGCCGCCACGCGCCGAAGCTGGTGCCGTCCGGCGTGGCCGGGTCGGACGGGTCGACGGCGGTGTAGTCCGGCGGGTCGGTCGGGTGTCGCAGCACCTCGGCCGACCAGTCCAGCCAGCCCGGCGGCACCTCGCCGAGCGGCTCCGGCCCGGTGCCCACCAGGTAGCGGTGCGTCCCCTCGGGTACGTCCTCCAGCCAGTCGTCGAGGCGTTCCGGCGTCACGAACACCGCGTCGTACGGCCGGTCGGCACCGGGTTCCAGCACCGGCAGCCCGGCCAGGGCACGGGGACGGAACGAGACGGTCAGCCCGATCGACCAGGCGCCGAGCAGCACCGCCGCGGTACGCCAGTGCGGCGGCAGCAGCACCGCCACCCGGTCACCGGGGCGCAGCCCACATCCGTCGCGCAGCAGCCCGGCGCTGCGGGCCGCCCACTCGCCGAGCTGCGCGGCGGTCAGGTCGGTGCGTTCGCCCGTCGCGTCGTCGTGGTAGCTGAGCAGCGGGTACCCGACCGCGTCGGGCGCGACGGCGACGGCTGCCTGGTGTGCCATGCGCGAAACTCCTGTCTGCCGGTCCGCTCACCCTAACCGTCCGAGCCGCCCGTCCGGAGCAGCCGAAGCAGCCCGGATCAGCGCACGGGCAGCTCGGGACCGCCGTCGAGCAGCGGCGCCAGCAGGTCGCCCTGCTTCTCCACCCGCTTGAGCACCTCGCCGGCGGTGTACGGCCGCGTCGACGGCCGCTTCCCCGCCGCCCCGGCCTCCACCTCGTCCCAGGTCAGCGGCGTGGACACCGAGGGTACCGGCTGGGCGCGCAGCGAGTACGGCGCCACTGTCGTCTTCGCCGCGTTGTTCTGACTCCAGTCGATGAAGACCTTGCCGGGGCGCAGGTTCTTCGCCATCTTCGACACGATCAGCTTCGGGTGTGCCTGCTCCAGCTCCTGCGCGATCCGCTTGGCGTAGTCGGAGACGAGATCGGCGTCCTGCGTGCCGGCGATCGGGCAGCAGAGCTGCATGCCCTTCTTCCCCGACGTCTTCGGGTACGCCTCGACGCCGTCGGAAGCCAGCCGGTCGCGCATCAGCAGCGCCACCTGGCAGCACTGCTTGAGCGCCGCCGGGGCGCCCGGGTCCAGGTCGACGACCATCATGTCCGGGTGCGCGCCGATCTTCCACTGCGGAGTGTGCAGCTCCAGCGCGGCCAGGTTGGCCAGCCACACGAGTGTCGGGAGTTCGTCGCAGACCACGTAGTCGATGGTCTCCCGCCCCTTCGTGGACCCGGGGGCGGGCAGGTTCTCGGTGCGTACCCAACCGGGGGTCGCGGCGGGTGCGTTCTTCTCGAAGAACGAGCCGCCGTCGACGCCGTTGGGGAACCGGATCCGGGTCAGCGCGCGCTCGCTCAGGTGCGGCAGCAGCACCGGGGCGATCCGGGTGTAGTAGTCGATCACCTCGCCCTTGGTGAAGCCGGCCTTCGGGAACAGCACCTTGTCCAGGTTGGACAGCTCCAGCGAGCGCCCCTCGACCTCGACCTTGAGCCGGTCAGACGGCATCGTCGACCTCCTCGGGCGGCTTGTCCGGGCGCAGGCGCAGGATGCGCGGGAAGCGCAGCCGGCCGTCCGGCGTGCGCTGGCCGTACTTGACCTCCACCACGATCCGGGGAGTTACCCAGATCGCGCCCCGGGCATCCTCGCGCGGCACCCCGGCCGCGAACGGCGAGTCGGTGGCACGCAGCGGTTCCAGCTCGCGCAGCAGTTCCCGTTCGATGGCCGCGCCGATCCCGCCGCCGACCCGTCCTCGGTAGATCAGCCGACCGTCCGGGCCGGGCACGCCGACCAGCAGGCCACCGACGCGCCGCGCGCCGGGCCGCCAGCCGCCGACCACGAAGTCGGCGGTGACCTCCAGCTTGACCTTCACCCAGTCCGGCGAGCGCACGCCGGGCCGGTAGAGCGAGTCGACCCGCTTGGCCATCACCCCCTCCAGCCCGTGCTCGCCGGCCGCCGCGTAGGTGGCCGGGCCGTCGCCGAAGACCGGCGGCACCGCCCACCGGGCGGCGCCGAGCCCGAGCGACTCCAGCGCCGCCCGCCGCTCCCGCCAGGGCCGGGAGGTCAGGTCGACGCCGTCGAGCCGCAACAGGTCGAAGATCATGTACGTAACGGGTACGGTCGCCGCCAGCCGCGCCGCCTTGGCCGGGTTGCGGACGTGCATCCGCTCGGCGAGCGCGGTGAACGAGGGCTGCCCGTCGGTGAAGAGGACCACCTCGCCGTCGAGCAGCGCGTCGTCCACCTGCTCGGCCAGGTTGAGCAGTTCCGGGTACGCGGTGGTGATCTCGACGCCGGAGCGGGCGTAGAAGTGCCTGTCGCCGCGGGAGATGTCGGCGAGCGCGCGTACGCCGTCCCACTTGAACTCGTACGACCAGGCGGCGCCGGCCGGGAGCTGCCCGGTCGTCGCGAGCATCGGCTTCAACGGCGCGCCGGGCACCTCCTGACTGTAGTTGCGTAGCGAAGCGCGTGCGTCGCGTTCGATCGTTTGCGATTCTGGTGGTCAACCGGGGAGAGGAGCGCGGCTATGCGGGCGATCTGGAAAGGAGCGGTGTCGTTCGGCCTGGTGTCGATCGGGGTGAAGGTCTACTCGGCCACCGAGGAGAAGGACATCCGTTTCCACCAGGTGCACCGCGAGGACGGCGGCCGGATCCGCTACAAGCGCACCTGCTCGGTCTGCGGCGAGGAGGTCACCTACGACGACATCGCCAAGGGGTACGACATCGGCGGCGGCGAGATGGTCATCCTCACCGACTCCGACTTCGCCGACCTGCCGTTGAGCACGTCGCACGCGATCGACGTGCTGGAGTTCGTACCGGCCGAGCAGGTCGATCCGATCCTCTACAACAAGGCGTACTTCCTCGAGCCGGAGGGCTCGGCGACGAAGCCGTACGTGCTGCTGCGCGACGCGCTGTCCGACTCGGAACGCGTGGCGATCGTCAAGGTGGCGCTACGCCAGCGTGAGCAGCTCGCCACGCTGCGGGTCCGCGAGGGCGTGCTGCTGCTCAACACCATGCTGTGGCCGGACGAGATCCGCCGGCCCGACTTCGGTTTCCTGGACGAGGACCTGAAGGTACGCCCGCCGGAACTGGCGATGGCCAGCTCGCTCATCGACTCGATGGCCGGGGAGTTCGAGCCGGACGCCTTCACCGACGACTACCGGGCGGCGTTGCAGGAGGTCATCGACGCGAAGGTCGAGGGCCGCGAGGTGGTGCAGCCGGAGGAGGAAGAAGCGGCGCCCGCCGCCGCGGTGGACCTGATGGCCGCGCTGAAGGCGTCGGTCGAGCGGGCCCGGGCGGCCCGGGGCGAGGCGCCGTCCGGCGGCGGGGCCGAGCCGACGCCGATCTCGTCGGCCCGCTCGGCCAAGAAGGCCGCGAAGAAGGCGCCGGCGAAGAAGGCCGAACCGGCGAAGAAGACCACTGCCAAGAAGGCGCCCGCGAAGAAAACGGCGGCGAAGAAGGCCGAACCGGCGAAGAAGACCGCCGCCAAGAAGGCGCCCGCGAAGAAGAAGACCGCCTGACGCGTACGGCGATGGCCCCGCCCCGGTGGCGGGCGGGGCTCCCGCCGTTCAGCCGCGGCCGAGCTTCTCGGTCGGGGTGACGCGCACGATGACGCGCTCCTCGCCCGGGCGGCGCCAGGGGTAGGTGTCCTGGCCGAGGTACTTCTTCGCCATCCGGTCGATGTGCTCGTCGGCGCCCTCGGTGACGAACTCGACGGTGCCCTTGACCCAGAGCGTGCGGAAGTCGTCGGCCTTGTCCGCGACCGACACCGCAACCACCGGGTTGCGGGACATGTTCAGGTACTTCTGCCGGCCCTTGGCCGTGTTGAACACGATGTGCTCGCCGTCGGTGTCGACCCAGACCGGGGTGACGTGCGGGGTGCCGTCGGCCTCGATCGTCGCCACGTGCGCGAGCTGCGGCTCGCCGAGCAGGGCAAGGTCTTCTTCGCTGAGGATCGCCATTGTCGGAACGTACCCCGTGCGGTGCCCCCGTATCGGGCATCGTGTCCGGATCGTGGCGGCCGTATGGGCACGCTGGGGGTCCGGGCGGGTACCGTGTGCGCTGGCCTCGGCGGCGGCCCGCCGGGGGCGCACCCACCCACCCTGCAGGGAGTCGACGTGAGCGAGCGTGTGGAGAACCGGTCGGCGGGCCAGGCCCCGGCCACCAAGGCACAGCGGCGGCTGGCCGCCCAGCTGGCCGAGAAGAAGGCAGCCGAGGCGCGTCGCCGCCGGCAGTCGATCCTCGGCGCGGCGGTCGGCGTGCTCGCGGTGGTGGCCCTGGTCGGTGGCCTGGTCTGGCTGAACAGCGGGGACGACGACAAGACGTCCACCGCCGGCTCGTCGGCCAGCCCCACCGCGCCGGCCGAGCCCACCGCGCCCGCCCAGGAGCTGCCCGCCGGCATCGACCCGGCGCTGAAGACCAAGCCGACAGTGCAGGCCGGCACCGGCGAGCTGAAGAAGCTCACCGTCACCACCCTGGTGAAGGGCACCGGGCCGGCGGTGAAGGCCGGTCAGAACATCACCACGAACTACGTGGGCGTGTTCTACAAGGACGGCAAGCAGTTCGACGCGTCCTGGGACAGCGGCCAGCCGGCCACCTTCCAGATCGGCGTGGGCCAGGTCATCAAGGGCTGGGACCAGGGCCTGGTCGGCGTGCCGGTGGGCAGCCGGGTCCAGCTGGACCTTCCGGCCGAGCTGGCGTACGGCAACGACGCCGCGGGCGGTCGCCCGGCCGGGCCGCTGCGCTTCGTCGTCGACGTGCTCGCTGCGCAGTAGATCACTCCGGGCTTCCGTCCGGTCACCCAGCGGCAGTAGGTTCATGGTCACCACGGGCGGCACATCCGTCCGTGGTGATCTGCCCACCGACGCGGAGGTGCACGTGGCGGCGCTGGACGAGGCCGGGGTGACCCGGCAGATGTGGACGCTCTACGAGCCGGTCCACGCGGTGACCTACTTCCACCCCCGGGCCCGGGCCGCGTTCGAGGCGGTCGGGCTGCGGGGCTACTGGCGCGGCTACTTCGCCGGCCGGGCCGCGCCGCTCGGACCGGTCGACGCCCCGGCGGTGACTGCTGCCTTCTTCAGCTTCGCGCCGGCCATGGTGGCCCGCGCACTGCCGTCGGTGTGGCGCCTGGCCACCCCGGAGGAGGCACTGCGGGCCCGGCTCACCGGTGGCGTGCAGGCGCTCGCCGAGTTCACCTACGAGCTGCCCGAATCGCACCTGGTCGAGGCCGCCGACCTGCTGGAGGAGGCGGCCGGGCGGGTGGACACGGCCGGGCGGGTGCTCGGCGCGGTGAACGCCGCCCTGCCCCGGGGCGAGTACCCGCTCGCCCGGCTCTGGCAGGCCGCCGCGACGCTGCGCGAGCACCGGGGCGACGGGCACGTGGCGGCGCTCGTGACCACGGGCCTGGAACCGGTCGAGGTGGTGGCCTGGCGGTGCCGGGTCGACCAGTCGCGCGAGTTCCACCAGCCGGCCCGGGGCTGGACCGACGAGCAGTGGACCGCCGCCGAGCAGCGCCTCGTGGACAAGGGCTGGCTGACCGACGACCTGGACCCCACGGCGTACGCCACGGAGACGTTCCGCGTGGTCGAGGAGGCCACCGACCGGGCCGCGTCGGGCCCGTGGCGGGCGCTGGGCGCGGAGCGTACCGCCCGGCTGCGGGAGCTGCTGGAACCGATCGCGACGCGCTGCCGCACGATCATCCCGGCCAAGGCCCCGATCGGCCTTCCGGCGCAGCGTTCGGCGAAGGCGGCGCAGCCGCGGTGAACCGGGCCGCCGGCTGGGGCAGGATGGCGGAATGGTGGACGCGGTGCTCTTCGACCTGGACGGCGTGATCGTGGACTCCGAGCCGGTGTGGGAGGAGGTCCGGCGGGCGTACGTGGCCGAGCACGGCGGCGTCTGGCAGCCGGACACCCAGCGTCGGCTGATGGGCATGAGCACCGCCGAGTGGGCCGGCTACCTGAGCGGGGAGCTGGGCGTCGACAGGTCGGCCGAGCAGGTCGCCACCGAGGTGGTGACCGAGATGGCCCGGCGGTACGCGCAACACGTACCGCTGATCGACGGCGCCGACGCGGTCGTGCGCCGCATCGCCGCGCGGTGGCCGCTCGGGCTGGCCAGCTCCTCACCCACCCGGCTGATCGCGGCGGCGCTCGACGCGACGGGCCTGGCCGGTTCGTTCGGCGCGACGCTGTCGACCGAGGAAACCGCCCGGGGCAAGCCCGCGCCCGACGTGTGGCTCGCGGTGGCGCAGCGGCTGGGCGTCGACCCGGCCCGGTGCGTCGCGGTGGAGGACTCGTCGAACGGGGTCCGCTCGGCGGCCGCCGCCGGGTGCCGGGTGGTGGCGGTGCCGCATGCGTCGTACCCGCTCGATCCGGACGCCGAGGCGCTCGCGGCCGTGCTGCTCCCCTCGATCGGCGCGCTCACGCCCGAGGTGGTGGCGGGGATCGACTGAACCACCCACCCGCCGCCGCCACCCGGCCTACGGTCGGTGACATGAGGGCTGTGGTGTACGAGGGGCCGCACGAGGTGGCCGTCAACGAGGTCGACGATCCGCGGATCGAGGACCCGAACGACGTGGTCGTCCAGGTGACGACGACCGCGATCTGCGGTTCCGACCTGCACATGTACGAGGGACGGACGGCCGCCGAGCCGGGCATCGTGTTCGGCCACGAGAACATGGGCGTGATCGTGGAGACCGGGCCGGGCGTGACGAGCCTGCGCGTGGGTGACCGCGTCTCGATGCCGTTCAACGTGGCGTGCGGGTTCTGCCGCAACTGCCGCGAGCAGCGCACCGGGTTCTGCCTGACGGTGAATCCGGGCTTCGCCGGCGGCGCGTACGGCTACGTGTCGATGGGGCCGTACCGGGGTGGGCAGGCGGAGTACCTGCGGGTGCCGTTCGCCGACTTCAACTGCCTGAAGCTGCCGCCGGGCACCGAACACGAGAACGACTACGCGATGCTCGCCGACATCTTCCCGACCGGCTACCACGGGGTGGCGATGACCGGGCTGCGGCCGGGCGAGAACCTGACGGTGATGGGCGGCGGGCCGGTCGGGCTGATGGCCGCGTACTCGGCGGTGCTGATCGGGGCGTCCGAGGTGTTCGTGGTGGACCGGGTGCCGGACCGGCTGCGGCTGGCCGAGTCGATCGGCGCCACCCCGATCGACTTCAGCGCGGGCGACCCGGTCGAGCAGATCCGGGACCGGACCGCCGGGGTGGGGACCGATCACGGCGTGGACGCGGTGGGATACCAGGCGTCCGCACCCAGCGGCGAGGAGCAGCCGGCGCTGGTGCTGAACACGCTGGTGGAGGTGGTGCGCGCGACCGGGGCGATCGGCGTGGTCGGGCTCTACCTCTCGGCGGACCCGGGCGCCCCGGACGAGCACTCCGCCCGGGGTGAGCTGCTGTTCAAGGTGGGCAAGCTGTTCGAGAAGGGCCTGCGGATCGGCACCGGGCAGGCGAACGTGAAGACCTACAACGCGTACCTGCGGAACCTGATCACGGCGGGGCGGGCGACCCCGAGCTTCGTGGTGAGCAAGGAGTTGCCGCTGGACGCGGCGCCGGAGGCGTACCAGCGCTTCGACCGCCGCGAACCGGGCTACTCGAAGGTCGTGCTCAAGCCGGCCGCCTGACGAGCCGTCGTACGGTGGCCGGGTGTGCCCGGGGCCGCATGTTCGGGCGGCTGCCGGGTAGCGCACCCGGAAGGACGGCGGAGGGACGGCGATGAAGGCGATCGTGTACGAGCGCAGCGGGGACGCCTCGGTGCTCCAGGTGGTGGAGCGGCCGGTGCCGGAACCCGGGCCGGGCGAGGTGCTGGTCCGGATGGCCGTGTCGGGCGTGAACCCGACCGACTGGAAGGCCCGCCAGGCGTGGCCGCTGCCGGCCGGCTGGCAGATCCCGCACCAGGACGGCGCCGGGGTGGTCGAGGCGGTCGGCGAGGGCGTCGACCGGACGCTGATCGGTGAGCGGGTCTGGGTGTGGGAGGCGGCGTGGCAGCGGCCGTGGGGCACCGCCGCCGAGTACACGCTGGTGCCGGTCCGGCACGCGGTGCCGCTCGGTCCGGCCTCGTTCGATTTGGGCGCGGCGCTGGGCATCCCGTTCATGACCGCGCACCGCTGCCTGACCGCCGGTGAGTTCATGCCGGACAAGCTGCACGCCGGTGCGTTGAGCGACCACGTGGTGCTGGTGCAGGGCGGTGCGGGCGCGGTGGGCAACGCGGCGATCCAGCTCGCCCGCTGGGCCGACGCGTGCGTGATCACCACGGTGAGCAGCCCGGAGAAGGCGCAGCTCGCGGCGGCGGCCGGCGCCAGCTTCGTGATCAACTATCGCGAGCAGGACGTGGTCGAGGAGGTCCGCAAGGTCGCGCCCGACGGGGTGCACACGATCGTCGAGGTGTCCGCCGCCCGCAACGCCGCCGCCGACGTCCGGATGCTGCGCACCGGCGGGGCGGTCTGCGTGTACGCCGACGACGGCGGCGACGAGGTGACGTTGCCGATCCGGCCGCTGATGGTCCCGAACGCGCGCTGGCAGTTCGTGCTGATCTACACCGCGCCGAAGGTGGCGAAGGCGCAGGCGGTCACCGACATCGCGGCGGCGGTGGCTCAGGGCGCGATCCGGGTCGGTGAGGAGGCGGGCCTGCCGCTGCACCGGTATCCGCTGGCGGAGGCCGCTGCAGCGCAGCAGGCGGTGCAGGACAGCGTGGTGGGCAAGGTGCTGGTGAGCACCGCCGACGAGTAGGCGACCGGATTTCCGCGACAGCCGGACAGAAGCGAACAAGTTTCGCAACAATGACGGTGCGGGTCACCCCGTAACGGACGGGCGGCCCCGGCGCGGTGCGAACGCCGGGGCCGCCCTCTGGGAGGAATGTCCGTTGGGAACGCGTCCTACCCGTGTAGGCGACGGTACGCCGCGAAACGTTACGACGCGGTCAGTTCCCGCACGTCGAGGCCGCCGTCGGCGTACCGCGAGCGCACCACCTTCTTGTCGAACTTGCCGACGCTGGTCTTCGGCACCGCGTCTATGAACGCCCACCGCTCCGGCAGCTGCCAGCGCGCCACCGAGCCGGCGAGGAAGTCCCGCAGCTCCTCGGCCGTCACCGAGGTGCCCTCGCGGACCACCACGGTGGCCAGCGGCCGCTCGTCCCAGCGCTCGTCCGGTACGCCCACCACGCACGCCTCCAGCACCGCCGGGTGCGCCATCAGGGCGTTCTCCAGCTCGACCGAGGAGATCCACTCCCCGCCCGACTTGATCACGTCCTTGGCGCGGTCGGTGAGCGTGATGTAGCCGTCCGGCGAGAGCGTGCCGACGTCACCGGTCCGCAGCCAGCCGTCCCGGAACTTCTCCTCGTCCGGGGCGTCGTCGCCGATGTAGCGGGCGGTCACCCACGGCCCGCGTACCTCCAGCTCCCCCACCGACGTCCCGTCGGCCGGCAGCGGCTCGCCGGCCGGGCCGACGATCCGCGCGGTCACGCCCGCCGGGACGCGGCCCTGCGTGTAGCGGTAGCGCCAGGCGTCGTCGCCGGTCGCACCGGCCGGTGCCCGGGAGACCGAGCCCAGCGGCGACATCTCGGTCATGCCCCAGGCGTGGATGACGTCGATGCCGTAGCGGTCGTGGAACGCGTGCATCAGCGCCGGCGGGCAGGCCGAACCACCGACGATGACCTCCTTGAGCGAGGAGAGGTCCACCTCGTGCGCGTCCAGGTAGGCCAGCAGGTCGGTCCAGATGGTCGGCACCGCGCCGGCGAGCGTGGGTCGCTCGGCGGCGATCATCGCGGCGATCGGCTCGGCCTGGAGGAACCGGTCCGGCATGATCAGCGACGCGCCGGAGAGGAACGCCGCGTACGGCAGGCCCCACGACATCGCGTGGAACATCGGCACGATCGCCAGCTCCCGATCGTTCGGGCCGAGCCCGAAGCCCTCCGGCATGCAGACCTGGAGCGAGTGCAGGTAGATCGAGCGGTGCGAGTAGGCGACGCCCTTGGGGTTGCCGGTGGTCCCAGAGGTGTAGCAGAGGGCGGCGGCGTCGCGCTCGTCCACCTCCGGCCAGTCGAACTGGTCCGGGCGGTCGGCCAGCAGCGCATCCCAGTGGTGCACGGTGATCCGGTCGCCGGCCGCGGCCAGCAGCGGCGCCGGGTCGCCACCGCCGACCACCACCACGTGAGCCACTGTGGTCATCTCGCCGATCACCCGGGCGAGCAGCGGGATGAGCGTGGTGTCGACGAGCACCACCCGGTCCTGCGCGTGGTTGGCGATGTAGGCGACCTGGTCGGGGAAGAGCCGGATGTTGAGCGTGTGCAGCACCGCGCCCATGCTCGGCACGGCGAAGTACGCCACCAGGTGCTCGTTGTTGTTCCACATGAACGTGCCGACCCGCTCGTCGCCGGTCACCCCGCACTCGTCACGCAACGCATGGGCCAGCCGGGCGGCGGTGCGCCCGACCTCCGCGTACGTCATCCGGCGGGGTTCGGCGCCGGTCCAGGTGACCACCTCCGCCGCGCCGTGCACGGTGGAGCCGTGTTCGAGGATCCGGGCGACCTGGAGAGGGGCATCCATCATCGTGCTACGCATGGGTAACAAGGTAGTGGCGGCGGTCACATCTGCGGAACCCCCCGGAATCGGCGAGGTGATCACGGATGGTGCGTAGATTGTCCGGGTGAGCATCTCGTGGGCCGACTCGTACGTGGGGCAGCTCCGCGCCCTGGCCGGTGACCGCACCCTGATGTTCGTCGGCGCGCGCGCCGTGGTGCGCGACAACGCCGCCCGGGTGCTGCTGATCCAGCGTTCCGACAACGGCCAGTGGGCGTTGCCGGCCGGCGCCATGGAACTCGGCGAGTCGATCGCCGACTGCGCGGTCCGGGAGGTCCGGGAGGAGACCGGGCTGCGGGCGCTGCGGGTCAGCGCGTTCGCGCTCTACACCGGCCCCGACCGCACCCACACCAACATGTACGGGCACACGTACCAGGTCTTCACCACGGCGTTCCGGGTCGACGAGTGGGACGGCGAACTCGCCCGGTTCACCGACGAGACCACCGACTCCGGTTTCTTCCACCCGGCCGACTTCCCGCACCCGCTGTCGTCGAGCGTGCACGAGACGCTCGCCGACCTCGACGTGTTCGAGCAGACCAACCGGCTGATCCTCAAGTAGCCGCAGGTCACAGCATCGTCTGCGACTTCGCCTCCATGTCGGCGGCGGCCTCGTCCTTCGACTCCTTCGTCAGCGGCTTGCCGCCGGGCGCGGGCGCCTTCCCGCCGAGCGGGTCGGCGCCACCGGTGGCGCCCTGCGGGCCGGTGCCGCGCAACTGAAGGTTCGGCATCGCCAGCGTGACCAGCACGGCGATCACGGCGATCAGCCCGGTGGTCAGGAAGACCAGGTGCAGCGACTCGACGAACGCGGCCTGCACGGCGGCGCGTACCGGGGCGGGCAGGGCGAGGATCGCCGCCGGATCGTTGATCGAGAAGTCCCCGCCGGCAGTCACCGCGGCCCGCTGCTCCGGCGGGAGCTGTGCCAGCGCACCCGGCAGCCGCGCGGACATCTCCGAGGTGAGCCGGGACGACAGCACCGCACCGAGGATGGCCACACCGAACGAGCCGCCGAGCGACCGGAAGAACGTCGCCGACGAGGTGCCCGCGCCCAGGTCGCGGACGCTCACCGCGTTCTGCACGGCCAGGATCAGCGACTGCATGCACAGGCCCAGCCCGACGCCGATCACCACCATGTAGCCGAACGCGAGCCAGAGCGAGGTGCCCACCTGGAGCTGCTGGAACAGCAGCATGCCGGCCACCAGTACGGCCGCGCCGGCCACCGGGAACCACTTGTACCTGCCGATCCGGCTCATCGCCCGGCCGGTGAGCACGGAGGTGACGATGACGCCGGCCATCATCGGCAGCATCAGCAGACCGCTGCGGGTCGGCGAGGCGCCCTTGACGATCTGGAGGTAGAGCGGGATGAAGATGATCGACCCGAACATCACCAGACCGAGCACGAAACCCGCGCCGTTGGCGAGCGCGAACGTGGCGCTGCGGAACAGCCGCAGCGGCAGGATCGGCTCCCTGGTCCGGGCCTCCTGGACGACGAACAGCACACCCAGCACCGCGCCCGCGGCGAACAGCCCGACGATCACGCCGGAGCCCCAGGCGTACTCGGCGCCGCCCCAGCTCAGCGCCAGCAGCAGGCAGCTCACGCCGGCCACGAGCAGCGCCGCGCCGATCCAGTCGACCGTGTGCTCCCGCCGCTCGAACGGCACCAGTCGCATCACGTGCCAGCAGACCACGATGGCGAGGATCGCCAGCGGCACGTTGATGTAGAAGATCCACCGCCAGTTGTTCTCCGCGAAGTAACCGCCGACGAGCGGTCCGGCCACCGACGAGACGCCGAACACCGCGCCGAACAACCCCTGGTAGCGGCCACGCTCCCGGGGCGACACCACGTCCGAGATGATGGTGAACGCCAGCGTCATCAAGCCGCCCGCGCCCAGGCCCTGCACGCCCCGCGTGACGATCAGCTGGGTCATGTCCTGCGACAGCCCGGCCAGCAGCGAGCCGAGCAGGAACATCCCGATGGAGAACAGGAAGACCGGCCGGCGCCCGTACAGGTCGGCCATCTTGCCGTACAGCGGCGTCGAGGCGGTCGAGGCCAGCAGGTACGCGGTGACCACCCAGGAGTAGTGGTTGATGCCGCCCAGTTCGCCGACGATGGTCGGCAACGCGGTACCGACGATGGTCTGGTCCAGCGCCGCCAGCAGCATGCCGGTCATCAGACCGAACATCAGCAGGCGGATCTGTCGGGCGGGCAACGCGGGAGGGGCGGCCTGGGCGGTCATCCCGCTTCCTATCCCACCGGGGGCGGATCATGCCCCCGGTGGGCGTACGAGTTTCACCGGGCGGCGTGTCGCCCCTCGGCGAACTCCTCGACGATCTTGGCGCAGAACGCCGGCAGGTCGTCCGGCTTGCGGCTGCTGACCAGCCCGTTGTCGGTGACGACCTCCTGGTCGACCCACTTCGCGCCGGCGTTTGTGAGGTCGGTGCGCAGGCTCGGCCAGGAGGTGATGGTGCGGCCCCGCACCACGTCCGCCTCGACGAGCGTCCACGGGCCGTGGCAGATCACCCCGACCGGCTTACCGGCGTCGAAGAACGCCTTGACGAACCGGACCGCCTCCGGGTCCGTCCGCAGGAAGTCGGGGTTCGCCACGCCACCGGGCAGGACCAGGGCGTCGTACGCCCCGGCGTCCGCCTCCTCGGTGGTGACGTCGACCTGGTACTGCTTGCCGTGGTCGAGGTGGTTGAAGGCCTGGATCGTGCCGGACTCGATGGAGACCAGCTCGACCTGGGCGCCGGCGTTCTCCACCGCCTCCCGGGGCTTGGTGTACTCGACCTCCTCGACGCCGTCGGCGGCCAGGAAGGCGATGCGCTTGCCCTGAAGTGTCGCTGCCATGCTGTTCTCTCCTCTCCGGGGTACGTCTGAGACGGTTCCCCGGCCCGATGCCACGAAACCGGACGCATCGGGTGGCCCGCGTCGCGTTTGGCCCGACGGCCCGGGGGGATCCGCAGGGGCATGGCAGGAGCAGCAGCGGAAGAGCGCCGGCTCGCCACAGTCGTGACGAGCTGGCAGCAGCGCCCCGTGCTGGTCGTCGGGGACGCCATGCTGGACGAGTGGCGGTTCGCCGAGTCGGAGCGGCTCTGCCGCGAGGCACCCGCGCCGGTCCTCACCCTGCGGCGGCGGATCTCCGCCGCGGGAGGCGCCGCCAACACGGCGGTGAACGTCGCGGCGCTCGGCGGCCGGGCCGCGCTGGTCGCCCCGGTCGGCGCCGACGTGGCCGGCGACGAACTGCACGACTGCCTGGACCGGGCGGCGGTCTGGGACCGTACGGTGAGCCAGCCGGGCCGGCCCACGCCGGTCAAGCGGCGGATGCTCGCCGGCAACCAGATCCTGCTGCGCGAGGACTCCGGCGGCCCGGAGGACGGGCTGGACGCCGACGGGGTGGCCCGCCTGCTGACCGCGCTGCACTGCGCCACCGAGGAGCTGCGCGCGGTGGCCGCCGGTCAGCCGCTCACGCTCGTGGTCTGCGACTACGGCCTGGGCGCGCTGCCGTCGGCGGTGCGCGCCTGGCTGGTCGCCAACCGCGACCGGTACGGCACCGTGGCGCTCGACGCGCACGACCTGGCCGACTGGCGCGGACTGAACCCGACTGTGGTGACGCCGAGCTTCGCGGAGGCGACCCGGCTGCTGGCCCGCGCCGCCGCCGGGTTCGCGCACGCCGAGCGGGGTGCCGTCCCCAGCGGCGACGTGCACCTGGACCACCCGGCCGAGGCCGACGGCCCGTCCGAGCTGATGGTGGGCGCCGCGCCCGGCGGATCGGGTGAGCGCGTACCGGGCAGCCCGCATCCGACCTCCGGTACGCCCGCCGCCGAGGCCCCCACCGGGCCGACCGGCGAGCCGGTGCCGGGCGAGGAGCGGGTGGCGCTGACCGGCGACGGGCTGAGCGTCACCGGGACCGGCGTGACGGTGAGCGCGGCGGCCGGCGCCGGGGTGGACCGGGCTGTGCTGGCCGAGTCGCGCCTGCCCGAGCTGCGCGCGCACACCGGCGCCGACGTGGTTGCGGTGACCCTGGACACCGAGGGCGCTGTGGTCGGCGGCGCCGAGGGCGAGCCCCGGCGCAGCCACAGCACCCCGGTCCCGGCCAGCCACGCGGTGGGCGCCGGGGACGCGTACCTGGCGGCCATGACGCTGGCGCTCGCCGCCGACGCGGGCCTGCCCACCGCCGCCCAGCTCGCCCAGCTCGCCGCCACCATCACGGTGGCCGACACCGGCACCTGCGTGTGCCGGCGTCAGGACCTGCTGGCCGCGCTCGGCACCGGCCCGGACGAGGGCGGGCACCCGGCGCTGGTCGGCGCCGACGAGCTGGCCGCGCTGGTGGAGGAGCACCGGCAGGCAGGCCGGTCGGTAGTGTTCACGAACGGCTGCTTCGACGTGCTGCACCCCGGGCACGTCCGCTACCTGACCCAGGCCCGCGCGCTAGGTGACCTGCTGATCGTGGCGGTCAACTCGGACGGCAGCGTCCGGCGGCTCAAGGGCCCGGACCGGCCGGTCAACCCGGTCGAGGACCGGATCGCCCTGCTGGCGGCGCTGGCCTGCGTCGACCATGTGGTGGTCTTCGAGGAGGACTCCCCGGCCCGGCTGATCGAGGCGGTCCGGCCCGACGTCTACGTCAAGGGCGGCGACTACCCGCCGGAGATGGTGCCGGAGGCGCCGCTGGTACGGCGGCTGGGCGGGCAGGTGCGCACGCTCGGGTACGTGCCGGACCGCTCCACCTCGGCGATCATCGACCGCATCCGTGCCCACCCGGTCACGGACACGGTCGGCGAGAGCAGGCCGGCGTGACCCGTCCGCTCGACCCGGGCACGCCCGGACGGTTCCGGCACCACCGGCGGCTCGACGTGCTGATCCCCACCCGCAACCGGCCCGCCGAACTGGCTGTCACGCTGTCCGGGCTGGCCGCCCAGGAGGGCGTACCCGGGTTCGGCGTGGTGGTCAGCGACCAGTCCGACGGCGAGCCCGCGTACGCGCACCCGGCCGCCGCCACGATGGTCCGGGCGCTGCGCCACCGGGGGCACCCGGTGCTGCTGACCCGGCGGCTGCCCCGCCGCGGCCTGGCCGAGCACCGGTCCTACCTGCTGGCCCAGTCGGCTGCCGACGTCGTGCTCTGCCTCGACGACGACGTGTGGCTGGAGCCGGGTGCGCTGTCCCGCCTGGTCACCGCGCTCGACGAGCTGGGTTGCGGGTTCGTCGGCAACGCGGTGCACGGCCTCTCCTACGCCGACGACGTCCGCCCGGACACGCACCGGCACTACGAGGAGTGGACCGGGCCGCCGGTGCCGGAACGGATCATGCCCGGCACGCCGGAGTGGCACCGGGCGTCCATCCACCCGGCGGCGAACCTGCTGCACATCACCGAGAAGCTGAACCTGGCGGCGGGCGAGTGGCGCGCGTACAAGGTCTCCTGGATCGGCGGGTGCGTGCTCTACGACCGCGCCAAGCTCGTCGACGCCGGCGGCTTCGACTTCTGGGAGCGGCTGCCCGAGCGGCACCAGGGCGAGGACGTCGCCGCGCAGCTCGCCGTGCTGGAGCGCCACGGCGGCGCCGGGGTGCTGCCCAGCGGGGCCTACCACCTGGAGTCGCCGACCACTGTCACCGAACGCGACGTGGAGGCGTGGGAAGTGGTGCTCAGCGAGTCGCCGGCGGAGGTGTGAGCAGTTCGCGAGCCGCCTCGACCACCTCGGCCACCGGCACGTCGGCCACGAACGAGACGCGGTGCGGGCACTCGCCGTCGCCGGGCCGGTGCGGGTAGATCCCGGGTGTGCAGTCGACGCCGCAGACCGGGCAGTGGGTGGTCCAGGCGGCGATCGGGCGGTGCCGCCCGCGCAGCGGCGACGCCCCGTTGATCAGGTTGCCGACCCAGAAGACGCCGACTGTCGGCGCGCCCACCGCGGCGGCCAGGTGCAGCGGGCCGGTGTCGTTGGAGACCACGAGCGCGCACTCCGCGTACGCGGCCGCGAGCGCGCCCAGGCTGAGCGTGCCGACCTGGGGACGCACCGGAACGCCTGCCGCCGCCACCACCGCATCGACCGTCTCCTGCTCGGCGGGGGTGCCGGTGACAAGCACCTCGTACCCGTCTCCGGTCAGCTCGCGGGCGACCTCGCCGAAGCGTTCCGGCGGCCAGCGCCGCCGCGTGTCGGTGGCGCCCGGGTGCAGCGCGACCCGCGGCCGGGTGGGTTCGCCGAGCACGGCGGCGGCCTCCGCCCGGTCGGCGGCGGTGACCTCCAGCGCCGGGGTGATCGTGGTGGCGGGCGCGCCGACCAGGGCGGCCACCTCCAGGTAGCGGATCACCTCGTGCTGGTAGTAGACGTAGCGCAGCCACCGGTCCAGCGGCGGCGCTCCCTCGGCCCGCAGCCCGGCGGTGACCCGCGCGCCGAGCCCGGCCACGAACGGGTTCGAGTTGCCGCCGCCGCCGTGCACCTGCAACGCCAGGTCGAACCGTTCGGCGCGGGCGGCGGCCAGGAACGCCGGGACGTCACCCGGCGAATCGCCGGGCCCGGGATCGCGGATGCCGGGCACCGCCGGCACCACCAGCACCCGGTCCACCGGGCCGGGCCGGTCGCGCCAGAGCGCCGCGTGCCACGGCGCGCCGAGCAGCACGATCTCCGCCGACGGGTACGCGGACCGCAGCGCGTCCAGCGCCGGCAGCACGAAGATGAAGTCGCCGAGCGCGTTGGCGCGCAGCACGGCGATCCGCTCGACGTCAGGGACGCGCTCGCCGACCGGTCCGAGCACCGACGACGGCCCCGGGTCGCGGCGCGGCGAGTCGGAGTCGCCCGACGGGCTGGTCACGCGGCCCCTACGGCCTGTCGATCTCGTCGAGCGCGGTGTCCGGGTGGTGCAGCTCCCGGTCCGCGGCCGGGTCGGCGGGCATCTGCGTACGGTCGGCACCCGGTCGCGGACCGGTCCGCCCGACGGTGATGGTGCGCGGCGCGGGCCGGGTCGCCCGGGGCAGACGCACCCGGAGCAGACCGTGGTCCATCACCGCGTCGATTCGGTCCGGGTCCACGCGGGACGGCAGGTCCACGCGGTACTCGAAGCCCCGGGTGGTGAACCCGCCCGGGATGCCGTGGTCGGCGTTCACCTCGGCCTCCGACCGGGCGCGGACGCACAGCTCGCGGTCGTCCAGCTCGACGGCGACCTCCTCCGGCGCGACGCCGGGGAGCCGGACGACCACCTCCCAGCCGTCGGCCGTCTCGGCCAGGTCCACGTCCTGGCCGCCGGAGCGTCCGCCGACCAGCCGGCTCAGTTCGGAGCGCAGCGACTGGAGCTCGCCCATCGGATCCCAGCCCTGCTGGCGGCCACGCCAGCCCCGTCCGCCGCCCTGTTCCGTCATCGCGCGTCTCCGATCCGCTGTGTCGCCGAGGGGGGTCGCAGCGAGCTGGGCGCGTTGAGATCGTGCTCCGGGTCGACGCCGACACCGAGCCGGTCCACCAGTTCGCCGCCGAGCCACGCGCTGACGCCGAGGATCGCCAGGGCGACCACCTCGATGGCGACGAGTGCGCCGCCGGCCGCCCGGGAGTCGGCGTTGAGCCGGACCGCCCAGACCGCGGCGAACAGCAGGATGACCGCCACGTTGGCGGCGGCGTGGGTGACACCGACCCGCTTGGCGCGGGTGCCGGCCGGCAGGGCGAGCAGGTCGAACGCCCCGGCCGCCGCGGCCAGCAGGCCGCCGATCAGACCGACTGTGATGTTCCAGTACGCGACCTCGGCCAGGAAGCCGGGCCCGCCCACGGTGTCCACCACGTCGAAGATCACCGCGGTCACGAAGAGCGCCACCGGGAACATCACGAGCATCGGATGCACGGGATGGCCGAGCACCTTGAGCCGGCTCTCCATCTCGGCCTCCATCCGTCACGTCCGGCCGCACGCTGCGAACCGGTCCCTACCCGCCGGCCCCGGGGGCAAACCCGGCGCTCGACGCGCTCTCCTAGGCTGACAGTGGCGGATCGCGGCCCGTCGCGGGGCGAAACCGCCGTCAAGGTCAACGGACGGGGGAGGAAGACGTGACGACCCGGGAGATCACCAGCGAGTCCGAACTACGTGAGCTGATCGGCACGCCGATGCCGCGCGCTGCCGCCAAGGACCGCCGTACGCTGCACGAACGCGACCGGGAGTGGCTCGCCGCCTCGCCGTTCTGCCTGATCGCCACCGCCGGAGCGGACGGCACCTGCGACGTCTCCCCGAAGGGTGACCCGCCCGGCTTCGCGCTGGTGCTCGACGACACCACGATCGCGATTCCGGAGCGGCCCGGCAACCGGCGGGCCGACGGCTACCGCAACATCCTGGCCAACCCGCACGTCGGGTTGATCTTCCTGATCCCCGGCCGCACCGACACGCTGCGGATCAACGGCCGGGCCCGGCTGATCTCCGACGCGCCGTGGTTCGCCGACATGGAGGTCAAGGGTCACCGGCCGCTGCTCGCGGTCGAGGTCGCGATCGAGCAGATCTTCTACCACTGCGCGAAGGCGTTCCTGCGCTCCGAGCTGTGGCAGCCGGAGACCTGGCAGCCGGACGTGCTGCCGACGCGGGCCCGGCTGATCAAGGAGGTGGAGGCCCCGGCGGAGAGCCTGGCCGACCTGGAGCGCCACTACGGCCCGGCGTACCTGGAGACGCTCTACCGCTGAGCGCGTCGCCGCCGAGCGGTGCGTCAGCGCCGGACGTTGCGCTTGCGTTTGCCCCGGCCGGTGTAGAGGCGGCCGTCTCCGACCGGCGCCGGCGCCACCCGGCGCAGCCGGACGGCGCGGTCTCTGCCCGGCCGGGCTGCGCGGTCGTGGCCTGGCCGGGCGGCGCGCCGGATGCGGGACAGCGTCAGCACCACACCGGCGCCCAGAGCGGCCAGCCCGACCACGCCGAGTACGCCCTGCACGCGCCCGCGATGCCCGCTGAGCTGCCCGAAGTCGGTGACGAAATCGCCCGGGTCCGCCGGGTTGACCCAGATCGGCACCTCGGCGCCGGCCGCCCGGCACACCTCGAAGCAGGGCACCTCCTGCGCGTGCGTCCGGCCCTCGACCACGTAGCTGAAGTACATGGTGCTCGACGAGGAACCCTTGTTACCGCCGCTCTCGGTCACCTGGTCGACCACCGTCGCCCGGGCGGGCGTACCCCGCTCGCGCAGCGTCACCCCCCAGTCGTCGAGCGCCGACTGGGTGTGGAACGGCAGCCAGAGCAGGGTGGCACCGGCGACCGCCAGCAGCGCGTACGCGAGGCTGAGCCAGAGCGGCCGACGCATGATCACTCCGCCATCGTGACCGGGCGCCGCAACCCGGGCGAGCTATCCGGCCGGGCTGAAGCGCGCCGGCACGCCGACGTCGGACAGGGCGCGGGCGAGGTGCGGCGCTGTCGTCTTCACGTACGCCGCGCCGATGTGCGAGCCACCCCGGTAGATGAGCACGTTGCCGAATACCACGGGGCACCTGTCGGTCGGGCAGACGGCGTCGAACAGGTCGATCATCTTGACCTTCGGCGCGCCGGACACCGCCTGCCGCTGCATCCGGTACGCCGGGTCCTGGTCGTGCCGCTCCCTGTCGAACGCGCACCGGGACAGGCGCTTGCGGTTCTTGTCGGCGCACGTCACCGCCGGGCCGGGGCCGGGGTTGTTGGCGAGCACGACGACCTGCGTGCCCACGGCGTCGAGCTTCTTCCACGCCGACCGGACCCCGGCGACCATCGCCTCGACCGTCGGCTCCTTCGCGTCGCTGTCGAAGGCGCGCGCCGCGCCCTGCGAGGTGACCAGGTAGTCGGGTCGCTCCTCGACCAGTTTGCGCATCAGCGACCGGTTCCAGTCGATGCAGTCGGTGTAGAGCTTGCTCGGGTCGTCGGCCCGGACCGCCGGCGCGCTGGTGAACGGGCACGACGCCTTCGCGGCGATCAGGATCTTCCAGTCGTTCTGCTCGGCCAGCACCTGGAACGCGGGCAGCCACTGGTCCATCTTCGAGTCGCCGACGAGCGCGACGGTGGTGGCCGCGTTCGGGTTGCCGTACGTGCAGGACAGCACCTCGGCGCCGTCGACCTGCTGGAAGCACTTGTCCCGGTTGGTGTCGGGCACGTCCATGAAGCCCTGCCGGATCTGCAGCGGATCCGGTTTGATCACGTCGAACCGCTCCGGGACCGGGCCGATCGGGGCGGTACCGGGCGCTGTCGACAGCAACGCGGCCCCCGGGGCGTACTGGCCCTTTGTGGTGGTCGCGGCGGCGGCCCATGCGCCCATCAGCACCAGGACCATGCCGGCGCAGATGCCGACGAGCGTGAAGTTGCCGCCCAGGCTCAACGCCAGACGAGGCGACGTGGAGATCTTCCGCGAGTAGCGCAGCGGGTTCTCCACCAGCCGGAACGTGATCCAGGACGGGATCACCGAGGCGAGCGCCACCAGCAGGCCCTCGGTCAGCGACAGGTCACCGAAGTGCGCGGCGGCCACCACGAGCATCGGCCAGTGCCACAGGTACAGCGAGTACGACAGGTCACCGATCCACTGGAACGGACGCGTGCCGAGCACCATCACCGGCCCGCGGGGGCCCGCTGCCGCGCCGGCCGCGATCACCGCCGCCGCGCCGAGCGTGGGCAGCGCCGCCGCGTACCCCGGCCATGCGGTCTTCCCGCTGACAAGCAGCGCCGCCGCGACGATCGCGGCGAGGCCGAGCCACCCGAGGACGACCGCCACGGACCGGGGCATCCGGGCGGCGCGGACCGCCAGCAGCGCGATGGCGGCGCCGACCCCGAGTTCCCACAACCGCGTGGTGGAGACGAAGAACGCCCGCTGCGGCGAGTTCGCCGTCTCGACGATCGACCAGACGAACGACGGCACCGCCAGCACCGCGAGACCGACCCACAGGACCGGCCGTACGTTCGCCCGCCGGAGCTTGCGCGCGGCGAGGATGGCCAGCACGATCAACAGCGGCCAGAGCAGGTAGAACTGCTCCTCCACGGCGAGCGACCAGAAGTGCTGGACCGGCGACGGCGCGACGTCCTCGGCCAGGTAGTCGACCGCGCGGTCGGCGAAGCGCCAGTTCACGATGTACGTCGCCGCGGCGGCGATGTCACCGCCGACGACCTGCCACTCACCCCGGGGTACGAACAGCCGGACCGCGACGGCGGTGGCCGCCAGCACCACGGTGGCGGCGGGCAGGATGCGCTTGGCCCGGCGCGCGTAGAAGCCGATCAGCGAGACCCGGCCGCTGCGCTCGATCTCGGAGATGAGCTGCCCGGTGATGAGGAAACCGGAGATCACGAAGAAGACGTCGACGCCGACGAAACCACCGGGGATGAACGGCAGCCCGGCGTGGTAGAGCAGCACCAGCCCCACGGCGACGGCCCGGAGCCCGGCGACGTCGGCCCGGAACCGGCTCGGCGTCGCCTCCTTGCCCGGCTCGCGCGTGGTCGCCGTACCGCCCGGCTCCTCGGAGGGTGAGCCTTCCCGATCGGCAACCTTCGTCAACGGCGGGGAAGTCATCGCGATCCTCAAACTCTGCGGCTGGGGGCGAGGGAACGATAGCGGCTGGTCACTCGGCGGGACAATCGCGCCGCGTCGTACGCCTCACCGCCGCGTGGCCGCCGACCCCGATGCGGTTGAATCGGCTGCGTGGCGAAGACCCTGACGATCACCACCCGCAACGCGAGCTTCCAGCAGTGGCAGGCGCTGCTGACCAACCGCACCAAGCGGCAGCGGTCCGGGGAGTTCCTGGTCCAGGGGGTACGCCCGATCACCGTGGCCCTGGAGCAGGGCTGGGAGATCCGCGCGCTCCTGTACCCGGACCGGCAGCCGCTGTCCCGCTGGTGTCGTGACCTGCTCGACCGCGCCGACGCCCGGCGGGTCGCGCTCGCGCCCGACCTGATGCGGGAACTGAGCGGCAAGGACGAGGAGTCCCCCGAGTTGCTCGCCGTGGTGGCGCAGCCCACCGACGACCTCGTCCGCATCCCGGTCGGGCCGGCGATGCTCGTGGTGGTCTTCGACCGCCCCAAGACCCCTGGCAACATCGGCACGCTGGTCCGCTCCGCCGACGCCTTCGGCGCGTCCGGCGTGATCATCACGGGCCACGCCGCCGACCCGTACGCCCCCAAGGCGGTCCGGGCCAGCACCGGCTCGCTGTTCGCCGTACCGGTGGTGCGCGTCGCCAGTCACCGCGAAGTCCTGGACTGGGTCGCCGCCGTGCGCGCGGACGGACTTCCGCAGGTCCAGATCATCGGTACGGACGAACACGGGGACGTCGACGTCGCCGAGCACGACCTGACCGGCCCCACTCTCCTGCTCATCGGCAACGAGACGCACGGACTCAGCAAGGGCTGGCAGGAGGCGAGCGACCGGATGGTGCGCATCCCGATCGTGGGGGCGGCGAGTTCGCTGAACGCGGCGGCGGCCGGGACGGTGGCGCTCTACGAGGCCGCCCGGCAGCGGGCCGGGCGCCGGTAGCGGGCGCCGCCACCGGGGCGCCCGGCGCTCCCCTGTCGGTCGGCGCGCTCCCCTATCCGGACGGGCGAGTGGACGCCCGCTGCGAGACCGCCTGCCGGTGGGCAGCGCTGCCCTCCCGGTAGAACAGGTAGCCGCCGTGGTGCAGGACGTCGCCGTCGAAGCGGCCATCGGCGGTGAACCCGCTGTCGTCCCAGTAGTCGATGTGCTCGCCGGTCACCTCGTACCGGCCGGTGTAGGCGCTCGCCCGGTCGCCACGCGCCTCGTCGTACCGGCCGTCGGGCAGCAGCTCCTGCCGGATGTAGCCGTCGGCGGTGACCCACATCCCGACGTACGGATGGACGGTTCCGGAGGCCGGGGGCCGCGCCTGCGTCGCGGACGGCGCGGACCGCGGCGCGGGCGGTGTCTCCGTGCCGCAGGCGGTGAGCGCCGCCGTCAGGAAGACGGTGGCGGCCTTGCGGTGGTTGGTGCCGGACATGTCAGCCTCGCTGCCGGGTCGGACGGATGATGATCTCGTTGACGTCCACGTCCGCCGGCTGGCCGACGGCGAACGAGATGGCCCGCGCGATCGCGTCCGGTGAGATCGCGTTCCTGCGGTACTCCCGCATCGCCTCCCGGGCCACCGGGTCGGTGATCGACTCGGCCAGCTCCGACTCGACGACGCCGGGCGTGATCGTGGTGACCCGCAGGCTCGGGTCGGCCTCCAGGCGCAGACCCTCGGTGATCGCCCACGCGGCGAACTTCGTCGCCGAGTACACCGCGGAGGTCGGCACCACCTCGTGCGCGCCGACGGAGGCGACGGTGATCAGGTGGCCGCTGCCCTGCCGCTGGAAGACCGGTAGGACGGCCGCGATGCCGTGCAGCAGACCCCGGACGTTGACGTCGATCATCCGGTCCCACTCGTCCACCAGCAGGGCGTCGAGCCGGGACAACGGCATCAGACCCGCGTTGTTGACGAGCACGTCGACCCGCCCGAACTCAGCCACTGCGCTGCCGACGAACGCCGCGACGTCCTCACGGTCGGCCACGTCGAGCCGCCGTACCCTGATGTTGTCGTGCCGTTGGGCGAGCGCGGCGAGCCGCTCGCCGCGCCGCGCGCCCGCGACCACGGCGTGCCCCTCGGCGGCCAGACGCAGCGCGGTCGCCTCACCGATCCCGCTGCTCGCGCCCGTGACCAGAACGACCTTCTGTGTGGATTCCATGACTCCACGGTGCGGAGTACGGCCTGCTGCAACCAGGGTGCGTCACACCCCGGCTGAGGCTCCTGGCGGCCGGTCGGCCGCGGTTATGTTGGGGTGGTGGACGGCAGCAATCCGCTCGGCGAGTTCCTGCGTGCCCGGCGTGAGACGACCAGTCCGGCGGAGGCCGGCATCGTCTCCTCGGGCCGGCGCCGCACGCCGGGTCTGCGGCGCGAGGAGGTCGCCCAGCTGTCCGGGGTCAGCACCGACTACTACGCGCGCCTGGAGCAGGGGCGGGAACAGCATCCGTCGGAACAGATGCTGAACGCCCTGGCCCGCACCCTCGGACTCGACGCCGAGGAGACGGCGCATCTGCACCTGCTGGCCAGGATCGGCCGCAAGCCTGTCCGCCGGGGTACGCGGGAGACCGTCCGGCCGAGCCTGCTGCGCCTGATGGACGGCTGGTTGCACACACCCGCGCTGATCATCGACCGCAGGATGGACGTGCTTGCTGCCAACCGGCTCGGACGCGCCCTGTTCGCCAAGCTGTTCGAGGCCGACGAGCCCAACCTCGTCCGGTTCGTCTTCCTCGACCCGGCGGCCCGCTCCTTCTATCCCCACTGGGACCGGGTCGCGCGGTCCAGCCTGGGCGCGCTGCGGGCCGCCGCAGCCGACATGCTCGACGACGCGCGGCTCACCGAACTGGTCGGGGAACTATCGCTGAAGAGTCCGGAGTTCCGCCGGCTGTGGGCCCGCCACGACGTACGGGGAAAGACGCACGAGGCGAAGCTGTTCCACCATCACGACGTCGGCGAGCTGACCCTCACGTACGACTCCCTCACCGTCGCGGGCGCGACCGGCCAGCAGATGGTCGTCTACCAGGCCGAGCCCGGCAGTCGTTCGGCGCAGGCCCTGGCGCTGCTGGGCACGGTCGCCGCCGAACTGCCCGCTCCGGGCAGAAGAGCACGGGCGGCCTCGTAACCGCGTCTACAGCCGAAACGCTACTGGTGATCCCGACTGTTCTCCTGATGGGATTTCCGAGCAGCGCGGGGACGATCATCCGATGCGACAGGAGCATCCGCGGCACGTACCCGATCGCACCGGCACGCCCGGTGTCGAGGCTAAGTGGGCGGTCGCCCGCTGGCGGCGCGCCCTTGCGATTCTCGCGCCGCTGGTCGCCGCGGTGCTCGGCGCCGCGATGGCCACGCAGTGGGAGGTCGGCGGCGGCCGAGCCGTCAGCTCTCTCCCCGCTCCGGCGCGATGGATGGCCGAGAACCTGCCGTTGTTCGACGGTGGGGAGCCCGCGTGGATCTGGCGTGGGCCCTTCTTCGTGTCGGTGCTGCTGGCGCTGCCGCTCGTCTGGACGGTGACCGGCCACGCCACCGCGACGCCCCGGCGCCTCACGCGTTACGGGCTCCTCGCCGCGGCCATCGCGATCGGCCTGGAATACAACAGCCCCGGGTACGGGTGGATTTTCGACCTCCTGGCCCTGCTGACGGCGCTGGTGGGCACCGTCTGGTGTGGCCTGCAAGGGCTGCGTCGCGGTGTGCTGCCACGCCGCGTCGCGTGGGCGCTCGTCGCGGCACTGCCGTTGACGCCACCGGCCGGCTTCCTCACGTTCTGGTACCTGCCGCCCGGCCTGACCATGGGCGTACTGCTGGCCTGGGCGGCTGCCGCCGGCCTGGTCGGCCGGCCGCGTTCGCGGACCGGCACCCCGTCGGCGGAGGGATGATCGGCCCTCGGAAACGGCGAAGCCCAGGCCGATGACCTGGGCTTCTGTACCGAGCCGCCTGACGGAATCGAACCGTCGACCTACGCATTACGAGTGCGTCGCTCTAGCCGACTGAGCTAAGGCGGCAACGATCGTCAAGTGTACGGCACGCCCCGCCGGAAGCCGAACCGGATCCCCCCGTCGCCGAACCCGGACACCGGGCCACATCCGCCCCGCCACGGGAGAGACTTCGCGCCCGGTCCGGACTACCCTGCGGCGGGTGACCGACGAACCGCCGCGACCACCGGCTCCCGAGGCGCATCCCGGCGAGCGGGCCACCCGCCGCCCCCGCAGCATCGACCCCCGGGAGCTGGGCTTCACCCCGCGCCGGCCGGTGCCCTGGCTCGCGCCGCTGCTGCTGATCAGCACCGGCCTGCGGACGTTGCTGGCCATGTTGTTCGGGGCGTACCTGGACAAGCGCGAGTTGCAGAACGCGTTCGGCGACGGCACGTTCCGGCAGGTCGGGCCGGACGGCGGGCTCTGGCTGGACTACGTGGCCGACCTGGGTGACGGCTTCGACGCCACGTACTCGGTGGCGTACCTGCTCGCCCAGCCGGAACTGACGGTGGACGGGCATCGCCTCCCCCGCGCGCAGACGCTGGTGATGGGCGGCGATCAGGTCTACCCGGCGGCGGGCTACGAGGCGTACGAGGACCGCTGCAAGGGCCCGTACCAGTCGGCGCTGCCTGTCGCCCCGCCGGGGCAGCCGACCCTGTTCGCGGTGCCGGGCAACCACGACTGGTACGACGGGCTGACCGCGTTCCTGCGCCTGTTCGTACGTACCCGGGACCGGCACTTCGGGGGCTGGGGCACCGGCCAGTCCCGCTCGTACTTCGCTGTCGAGCTGCCGGCCGGCTGGTGGCTGCTCGGCCTCGACGACCAGTCCGGCTCGTACCTGGACGACCCGCAGCTCACCTACTTCGACGAGGTGGCCCGCAAGCTCACCCCGGAGTCCAAGGTGATCCTGGCGGTGCCGGCGCCGACGTGGGTCAAGGCCGTCGACCACCCCAACGCGTACGACTCGATCGACTACTTCATCCGTACCCTCGTCGCACCGACCGGGGCGCAGGTGCGGGTGCTGATCTCCGGCGACCTGCACCACTACGCCCGCTATGCCGGGACGGACCGGCAGCTCATCACGTGCGGCGGTGGCGGCGCCTACCTCTACCCCACGCACCGGCTGCCCGAGAAGCTTGAAGTGCCGCCGCGTGACACGCTGACCCGCCGGGCCAGCAACACCCAGGAGTACGACCTGGCCGCGCGCTACCCGGACAAGGCCCGTTCCCGCCGGTACGGCTGGGGGATCTTCGCCCGGCTGCCGTTCCGCAACCCGGGCTTCACCACGCTGCTCGGCACCCTGCACACGCTGCTGATGCTGGCGATGGCCGGGGTGGCGGTGCAGCGGGTGGGCACCACCGAGCAGCGGCTGTTCAGCGTACCGCTGGCGATCATGCTGGTGGTGGCGATGATGGGTGCGGTGTTCTTCGCCAAGCCACCGACGGCGGGCGGGAAACGGCACGCCCGGCACTGGATCCTCGGGGTGACGCACGGGCTGGCCCAGATCGCCCTCGCCGCCGGGGGCACGTGGGTCTGGTTGCAGCTGCCGTTCTACGACTGGCCGTGGCCGATGCCGGCGGTCGCCGCGGTGGTGCTCTACGGGCCGGTGAGCGGGTTGGTGGCCAGCCAGCTCGTCGCGCTCTACCTGCTGGTGGCGGGCGCGTTCGGGGTGAACCTGAACGAGTTGTTCGCGGCGCAGGGCATCGAGGACTCGAAGGCGTTCCTGCGGTTCCGGATCGACAGGGACGGCACGCTGACGATCTATCCGATCGCCGTCGACAAGGTGTCCCACGACTGGCAGCTGAACCCCGACCAGTCCCCCACCGCCTCCTGGCTGACCCCGAAGACCCCGCTGACCCCCCGCCTCGCCGAACCCCCCATCGTCATCCGCTGACCCCACCCGGCACACACCGGACCTCACTCCGTCGATCATGAAGTTGGCGGCGAAGTCGATCAGGCGGGGTCAAGGGGTGAGTGCAATCGTCAGGTGGTGATGAGTTGTGCGAGGCGTTGGGCTGGGGTGTTCCAGCCCAGCGTTTCGCGGGGCCGGGTGTTGAGTTCGTGGGCGACGTGGTCCAGGCCGCGCTGGTCGATGGCGCGGAAGTCGTAGCTGCTTTTGGGGAAGTACTGGCGTAGGAGCCCGTTGGTGTTCTCGTTGGTGCCGCGTTGCCAGGGGCTGTGGGGGTCGCAGAAGTAGACCGGGCAGCCGGTGGCGACGGTGAACACCGGGTGGGTGGCCATTTCCGTGCCTTGGTCCCAGGTCAGCGACCGGCGCAGGTGTGCCGGCATGCGGGCTGCCAGGGCGGTGAGGACACCGATGACGGCTTCGCTGTCGCGGCCGTGAGGCAGCGCGCCGAGCATCACATAGCGGGTGGTCCGTTCCACCAGGGTCACGATCGCCGAGGCTCCGGCCTTGCCGATGACCAGGTCACCTTCCCAGTGCCCGGGCACCGCCCGGTCGGCAGCCTCAGCCGGCCGGTTACTGATCCGCAGGTCCCCGATCCAGGGCCGCCGACTACGGGCGGCACCCGCGGCCCGCGACTGCGGGCGCCGCTGGGTGCGACCCGAGCGCAGCGCCACCTGCCGGGTCAACTCCGCCCGCAGGCTGCCCCGCGACTGCACATAGATCGCCTGGTAGATCGTCTCGTGGGACACCTGCAACTCCGGCCGGTCGGCGAACGTGGCCCGCAACCACGCGGCGATCTGCTTCGGAGACCACCTACGCGCCAGTTTCCCCGCCACCACCTGCCGCAGCCGCGTGCCCGCCGCCAACTTCGAGACCACCGGCCGCCGCCGGGCCCCGTCAGAACGCCGCTGCGCCCACTGCGCCTGATACCCCCACCGATACGGACGCCGAGCCCGCCCGGACGGCAGTGACCGCCCGAGCGGGTTCTTCGTCCCGTGCCGCGCACTGTTGTTCCGCGCCACCTCCCGCGACACCGTGCACACCGGCACCCCGAGAACCTCCGCGATCTGCGAGATCGTCCGACCCGACCCCCACAGATGCTCCAACACCTGCCGATGCCCGAACGTCATCACACCCGGCCTCGCCACCAGCCCCTCCAGCCCAACCAAGATCAGTTGCACTGAAGCCTAGAAACCGCCTCACCATTTCGACCGCTAACTTCATGATCGACGGAGAAAGACCGGGGCGGGAGGAGAGGCAGCGGGTCAGGGCTGGGGGTAGTGCTGGTCGTGGGCCTGCCTGGGGCCGCAGACCGACGCGCGGGAGCACATCGAGCGGGAGCCGTCCGCGTCCAGCCGGACCGTCACCGCGTCGCGCGGGACACTGTGGCCGACCACCTTGCCCTCGCCCTGCGGTGTGGACACCCGGTTGCCGACCGCCGGGGCCGACTCCTGGAATTTCTGATACAGCGGGTGTTCGTACTTGAGGCAGCACATCAGCCGCCCGCACGCCCCCGAGATGCGCAGCGGGTTGAGCGGCAGGTCCTGGTCCTTCGCCATCCGGATGGTCACCGGCTCGAAGTCGGTCAGGAACGTGGCGCAGCACAGGTCGCGCCCGCAGGAGCCGATGCCGCCCTGCACCCGGGCGGAGTCGCGGGCGGAGAGCTGCCGCAGCTCGACCCGGCAGTGCAGCGTGGCGCCCAGGTCGCGGACCAGCGAGCGGAAGTCGACGCGGTGCGGCGCGGTGAAGTAGATGGTGGTGCGGTCACTGCCGTTCTCCGGCGTGGCCAGGACGTGGTCGACGGCAACCACCTTCATCGGCAGGCCGTGTTCGCGGATCAGCCGCTTGGCGGCGACCTTCGCCTCGGCCTTGCGTCGGCGCAGCGTCTCGTCGCGGCGCAGGTCGTCGTCGCCGGCGATCCCGACCAGTTTCGGGAAGCTGTCGGTGTCCTCGCTGACCCACTGCGCGGCCCACACGCACTCGGCCACCTCGGGCCCCTCGTCGGTGGGCACCAGCACCCGGTCGCCCACCTGCGGGCGCAGCTCGCCCGGGTCGAGGTAGTAGAGGCGCCCGTACCGGTTGAAGCTGACCGCGCAGAGCATGCCCATACGCCACACCCTACGCGGATCGACGACCGCCGCACGGCGCACCTGTCGCCGCCCGGTCACCCACCGCAGCGATCATTGTCGTCGACCCGGCCGAACCGGCCCCATCGCCTCGCCCGGACGGCTGAATCTGCGTGGGGCTCCTGACAAACACCGCCCGGGCGCGTTGAGTGAAGGCATACCTGCGGGGGGTGCAGGGGAAGGCCACGGCGTCGCCGCCGTCACCCGGCCACGGCCGGATCGGCGCGCGGCGCCGTGGACCGTCAGTAGCCGATCCGGGTGGTGCCGCCGTAGCGCGGGCCGGTAATGGCGCGGTCCCGCCACTGTGTCTCGGCCAGGCTCGGCCCCCACTGGCGTAGCAGCGTCTCGGCACCGTCATAGGCCACCCCGAGCACACCCAGGATCCTCGTCGCGATCTCGGCCGCGGCGGACGCCCCGGCCCGTCCGGCCTCGGCGCCGGGCCTCGTCGCCGCGTGCACCGCGACCGCCTCGGCCGAGCCGAGCACCTCGGCCAGCGCCCGGGCCAGCGCGGCCCGGCTGCCCTCCACCCAGCCGGCCAGCGCGTCGGCGTAGCCCGCCGTCGACTCCAGCCGCCCGACCAGGCTGTCCGGGCCTTCGTCCAGGTGCCGCAGCAGGGCGGCACGTGCCTCGTCGTACGCCGACGCGGCGGCACCGGACCAGGCGACCTGGTCGGCCAGCAGGGCGCAGGTGTCGTCGTACCCCCGGACGAGCCGGCGCACGGCGTGGCCGGCGCCGGTCAGCGGCGCGGGATGCAGGTCGAGGAACTCGCGCACGGCCGCGCCGGGGAGCACCTGCATGCGGCGCAGCAGCGGCCAGAGCCGGTGCCCCTCGGGCGCGCCGGCGGCCAGCAGCGTGTCGACGCGGGCGAGCAGGTCGAGCCCCGGCTCGGCGAGGCGGTCGAGCGCGTCCATCAGGCCTCCCGGGCCAGCCGCCGGGCGACCGCGTCGTCGGCGGCGGCGTAGCGGTCGGCGGCGCTGCGCAGCGCCGCCGCGGCGGCGGCGAGCCGGACGGCGGCGGCCTGCGCCTCGCGCGCCCGGTCGGCTGTGGCAAGCGTCCACTGGCGGTGCAGTGCGCGGCCCACCTCGCCGGGGCGGCCGGTGGCGTGCGCGCCGAATGCGGGATGCGGCGGGTCGGTGGCGGGCACCGTGCGGGCGAGGGTGGCGAGGGTAGCGCCGGCCTCGTCGAGACGGGCGGCCAGGGCACGCAGCGTCTCCATGTCAGGCCCCCGCCAGCGGCCGGTAGGCCGCGAACGTCTCGTTGTGCAGCTTCTCCCGCGCCCACTGCGCCGCGTCGGCGGCGGCGGTCACCGCGGCCTGCACCGAACCGGCGACGTCGCGCGGGCTGCGGTGGTGCAGCGGGCCGAGGAAGCGCACGTCGGTGATGCGCCCGCCGGCGGTCACCACCACCTCGACGAGCCCGTCGGGTGAGCGGACGGTGACCTCGACCGTCGCGACCGCCTGGTCGAACTCGGCCTGCAGGTTCTCGATCCGGCGGTAGCGCCGCACCGCCTCCTCGATCCAGGCCTCGTCGATCTCGCCCCGCGGCATCGGCGGACTCCTCCCGGCCGGTCCGGCCTTCACTGAGCGTGCCGCCTCGGTCACCGCGGCATCACCGGACCGTACCGCACGCCAATCGCGCGTGTCGATGCCCTGTGGACAGTGCGGAAGGGGCCGGCTCAGCCGCGCCAGAGGGCCAGCATCATCGCCTCCACCGCGATCCGCGGCTTGACGTTGGCCTCGATCGCCGCGCGGCACTCCAGCACCGCCTCCAGGCGGCGCAGCGAGCCCTCGGCGTCCCACTTCTGCGCGCCCGCACCGGCGAGCGACGCGGTGTCGGTGTGCACCGGGGCGACCGGCGCCCGCAGCGCCATGACGAGCGCGTCCCGGTAGAACCCGGCCAGGTCGACAAGGGCCCGGTCGAGCGCGTCCCGCTGGGCGCGGGTGGCCCGCGACTTCTGCCGCTTCTCCAGGTCCTTGAGCTGACCGGCCGCGCCGCGCATCGCGCCGGCCGCGCCCCGGCCGGTGCCGCCCGCGCCGAGCGCGGTCTGCAACGCCGTACGCTCCGCCTCGTCGATCTCCGCGACCGAGGCGGCGGCCTCCGCCTCGGCGGCCTCGATCAGCGCCGAGGCCGCGTCGAACGCCGCGCCCACGCCGGTCAGCCGACGCGGTACGGCCAGCACCGCGTCGCGCCGCTGCCGGGCCTCCGGGTCGCGGGCCAGCCGCCGGGCCCGGCCCACGTGCCCCTGCGCCGCCGCGGCGGCCCACTCGGCCACGTCCGGCGCAACCCCGTCGCGGCGGACCAGCACCTCGGCCACCGCTGCGGGCGGCGGCTGCCGCAGCGGTACGACGCGGCAGCGCGACCGGATGGTCACGGAGATGTCGTCCGGGTGGGTGGACGGGGCGCAGAGCAGGAAGACGGTACGCGGCGGCGGCTCCTCGATCGCCTTGAGCAGCGCGTTGCCGGCGGCCTCGGTGAGCCGGTCGGCGTCCTCGATGATCACGATCTGCCACCGGCCGCCGGACGGCGCGCTGGCCGCCCGCAGCACCAGCGCGCGCATCTCGTTGACGCCGATGGAGAGGCCCTCGGGAACCACGAGACGGACGTCCGCGTGGGTGCCGGCGAGCGTGGTGTGGCAGCCGGGGCAGGTGCCGCAGCCGGTGCCGTGCACGCACTCCAGCGCGGCGGCGAAGGCGCGGGCGGCCACCGAGCGGCCCGATCCGGGCGGCCCGGTGAAGATCCAGGCGTGGGTCATGCCGCCGCCCGGGTCGGCCGGCGCGGCCGAGCCGGGCTCGCCGTCGTGCTCCTCGGCGAGCGCGTCGAGGTCGTCGTACCCGCCCGCGGGGGACGTCACCGGCGCACGCAGCAGGGCGGCGGCCGAGGCGGCGGCCCGCCGCAGCATGGCCACCGCCTCGTTCTGCCCGACCAGATCGCCGAAGACGTCGGTCATCGTCGGGGTTGCTCCATCGTCACCAGCTCCGCGTCGGATAACTCGGGCTGGACCGAGGTGTCCGGGCCCTGCGCCGGACGGGGGTGCACGATGCCGGCCGGATCGGCGAGCAGCTCGCCCACCCGGCGGGCGACCGCGTCGGCGGTCTCGTCGATCGGGCGGGACGCGTCGAGCACCAGGTAGCGCTTCGGGTCGCCGGCGGCGAGGTCGAGGAAGGCGTACCGGACCCGCTCGTGGAACGTCAGCGACTCGGCCTCCAGCCGGTCGGTGCCCTCGGCGCGGTCCTCGACCCGGCTCAGGCCGGTACGCGGCTCGACGTCGAGCAGCACCACCAGGTCGGGCTTGAGGCCGCCGGTGGCCCAGGACGAGAGCCAGGAGACCTCGTCCACCGGAAGCGTCCGGCCGGCGCCCTGGTAGGCGAGCGACGAGTCGACGTACCGGTCGCTGATCACCACAGCACCACGTACGAGCGCCGGGCGGACGACGGTGGCCACGTGGTGCGCCCGGTCGGCGGCGTAGAGCAGCGCCTCGGCGCGCGGCGACGGCGCCTCGCCGGGGGTGGTGCCGAGCACCAGGGAGCGGATCCGCTCGCCGACCGGCGTGGCGCCCGGCTCGCGGGTGACCACCACGTCGCGGCCCTGCGCGCGCAGCCGGTCGGCGAGCTGAGCGAGCTGGGTGGACTTGCCGGCGCCCTCGCCGCCCTCGAAGACCACGAACAGGCCGCTGGAGACGAACGGCTCGGCCGGCATCAGCGGGCGGCCCCGGATCGAGCCCCAGAGGTCGGCGAGGACCGGTACGCCCTTCTTGTCGTCCATCTGGCCGAACGCGCTGATTCCGGCGATGATGCCGGCCGCGCCGGCGGCGAGCAGCAGCAGGCGGGTGGAGGAGATGGAGATGCCCAGGTCGGCGATGGTGAGCTGGCGGGAGCCACCGACGCCGACCAGGAGGCTGCTCAGCGCGATGGCCAGGATCAGCACCAGCCGGGTGCCGATCTGCACCACCGCGAAGACCCGGCCGCGCACCTCGTCGGCCACCTCGCCGCCGAGCAGCGTGGTGCCGGCCAGGAACGCCATGCCGGCGCCCGCACCGACCAGGATCGCGCCGAGGATGGCCATCGACAGGTGGATGGCGAACGCGAGCACCAGCACCGAGGCGCTGGCGAGCACGATGCTCATGCCGAACCAGCGGCGGCGGGACATGTCCCGCACGATCATCGGCCCGAGGCCGATGCCGAGCGCCAGGCCGACGAAGATCGCGCCGAAGAGCAGCGAGAACGCGGCGTCACCGGCGCCGAGCGAGTTGGCGAAGAACTTGGCGGTGCCGACCACGATGCCGCCGCCGGCGAACGCACCGAAGATGCCCAGCACCAGGCCGCGGACGAGCGGGGTCTTGCCGATGTACTTCCAGCCCTCGGAGAACTGCCGGAACATGCTCTGCTCGGAGCGCTCGGCCTCGCCGCGCTGGGCGTGGCTGATCTCCTTGATCCCGAACGCCACCACGAGCGCGGTGGCCAGCCGGGAGAAGGCGTTGAACCAGAGCGCGAGCTGTGCGGGTTCGGCCCAGTCGGGCAGGTCGCCGCCGACCGCGCCGCGGACGCCGCGGTCCAGCACGGCAAGGGCGATGGCCGCCGCGACCGGCGTGAGGCCGTACGTGGTGATCAGCGTGAGCTGGTTCGCCGCCTCCAGCCGGGTACGCGGGATGAGGTTGGGGACCGCCGCCTCCTTGGCCGGGATCCACATCAACGTGATCGACTCGATCAGGAAGGTGGCGATCAGCGCCCAGCCGACCACCAGCCCGCCCGCGGCGCCGGTGAGCGCGTACAGCGGGATCGAGGCGAACAGCACGAAGCGCAGCAGGTCGCAGATGACCATCGTCCACCGGCGGTCGAACCGGTCGGCGAACACACCGGCCACCGGGCCGAGCACCAGCGCCGGGAGCAGCCGGATCGCGGTCACGCCACCGAACGCGGCGCCCTGGGCGGTGCTGCCGGAGACCTGGGAGGCGGCGAACAGCGCGGTGGCGAGCAGGCCGAGCCAGTCGCCGAAGGAGGCCGCGCTGAGCACGATCCACAGCCTGCGGAACGGCCGGATGCGCAGCACCGAGCGGATCGCGGCGACGCCGGAGTGGTCGGCGGCTGTCCCGGGCGACGACACGCCGGGCGACTCGCCGTTGTTCTGGCTTTCGATGGCCGTACCTCCACGTGCCGGCCCAGGTCTGGGCATCCCCGGTGGAACACTCTAGTCGCGCAGGAAGGGTCGTCCCCCGCGACATTCACCTGCTCGCCGAGCCTAGGCCGCCGGGACCACCGCCCGCAGCCCGGACAGACGCGAGGGTATTTCGCATTGCCGTCCAGACAGTTAGCGTGCAGACGTGGCCATCGACCGTGACAAAACTCGCGATCGTCTCGACCGGGCGACCGCTCACCTCGACCCGCCGTACGCGGTGGTCGACCTCACCGCGTTCGACGCCAACGCCGAGGCGCTCGCCGGCCGGTCCGGCGGCAAGCCGCTGCGCGTGGCGAGCAAGTCGGTACGCGTCCGCGAGCTGCTGACCCGGGCGCTCAAGCGGCCCGGGTGGCACGGCGTGATGGCCTTCACGCTGCCCGAGGCGCTGTGGCTGGTCCGCTCCGGGGTCAGCGACGACGTGCTCGTGGCGTACCCGACGGCCCACCGGGGCGGCCTCACCGACCTGGCCGCCGACCCCGCGCTCGCCGACGCGGTGACGCTGATGATCGACGACACCGCACAGCTCGACCTGATCGACGCGGTGTGCCCGCCCGCGCGCCGCCCCGCGCTGCGGATCTGCCTCGACCTGGACGCCTCCTGGCGCCCACTCGGCGGCCGGGTGCACGTCGGCGTGCGCCGCTCCCCGGTGCACAGCGCCACGGCGGCCGGCGCGCTCGCCGCCGCCGTCGCCGGCCGGCCGGGCTTCCGGCTGGTCGGCCTGATGTCGTACGAGGCACAGATCGCCGGCCTCGGCGACGCACCACCCGGACAGGCGATGCTCGGCTCGGCGATCCGGGTCGCGCAGCGCGGGTCGTACCGGGAACTGCTCGCGCGCCGCTCGGCCGCGGTCGGTGCGGTACGCGAGCACGCCGACCTGGAGTTCGTCAACGGCGGCGGCACCGGCAGCGTGGCCGCCACCAGCGCGGACCCCGCGGTCACCGAGGTCACCGCGGGCTCCGGCCTGTACGGGCCGACGCTGTTCGACGCGTACCGTGCCTGGCAGCCGACCCCGGCGGCGTTCTTCGCCTGCGCGGTGGTCCGCCGCCCGGCGCCCGGGCTGGCCACGGTGCTCGGCGGCGGCTGGATCGCCTCCGGCCCGGCGGCGGACAGCCGGCTGCCGCGGCCCTGGCTGCCGGACGGGTTGAAGCTGCTCGGCGCGGAGGGCGCCGGCGAGGTGCAGACCCCGCTGGCCGGGAAGGCCGCCGACAACCTGCGCGTCGGCGACCGGGTGTGGTTCCGCCACGCCAAGGCGGGCGAGCTGTGCGAGCACGTCAACGAGGTGCACCTGATCGAGGGGGACGCGGTGGTCGCCACCGTGCCGACCTACCGGGGCGAGGGGCACGCCTTCCTCTGAGCCGCCCCGCGGCTCTGCCCCACCACGTGACGACGGCGGGCCCCGGCGCACCCGGGAACCCGCCGCTCGGCGTGCCGCTCAGCCCTGGTGGGCGGCCTCCGTGGGGGCGTTCACCTGCCGATGCAGGTACTCCCGGATGAGCGCCTTCGCCTCGACCAGCACCCGCTCGTCGCCGTCGGTGCGGCGGCGGAAGGCCAGCTTGATCAGGGCATCAGCGGCCTCCACCGCGACCTCCAGGTGGAACCGCAGGTCGGGCACCCCGGCCAGGCCGAAACGCTCGGTGAGGACGCGGGCGAGCTGCTCCGCGATGACCCCGTTGTTGTCCCGCTGGTCGTCCAGCAGGTGCAGGTCGACCACGTCGCCGAAGTGCAGGGTACGGAAGCCGGGGACGGTGCGGTGCATCGAGATGTACTCGTCGATCGCCGCGTCGACGCCGTCCCACCAGTGGGTCAGGTCGTCCGAGGAGAACCGCTCGTCGAGCCGCTGGAGGTAGGACTCCATGGTGCGCAGCGTCAGCGCCTGCACGATCGCCCGTTTGTCCGGGAAGAACTGGTAGACCGACCCGATCGCCACCTCGGCACGCTCGGCGAGCAGGGTCGTGGTCAGCCCTTCGTACCCCACCTCGTCGACGAGCTCGGCGCAGGCGTCCAGCATCCGCTGGACCCGCGCGACACTTCGACCCTGCACCGGTACCCGACGCAGCGGCCCGGTCGTGGCGGCTGGTGTGGACACTCGGCGCCACCCCCCTTCGACGGATGAACATATCTGCACGTCACGAGTCTGTGACTACCGGTACAACGAGCCGGGCTCGATTGCGGTATTTACCAGGCACAACGTTCCTGATATGAATTCAGTTCATATTCATGTCGAGGAGTGGCCGCGATGACCGGTACCACCGCCACCTGGTCCAACTGGGCCGGCAACCAGCACAGCACCGCGCTCCTCACCGTGCGCCCGCACAGCGTCTCCGACGTAGCCGAGGCGGTGCGCCAGGCCGCGGCGGCGGGCCGGACCATCCGGGCCACCGGCAGCGGCCACTCCTTCACCGCCACCGCCGTCGCCGACGGGCACCGGATCGACCTCGCCGCGCTGGAGACGGACGTCGAAGTCGATGTGGCGCGCCGCCTGGTCACCGTACCGGCCGGGATGACGTTGCACACGCTCAACGAACTGCTCGCCGGGCACGGCCTCGCCATGCCGAACCTGGGCGACATCGACGCCCAGACCATTGCCGGTGCGCTCTCCACCGGCACCCACGGCACCGGGGCGAAACTGGGCTGCCTGTCCACCTTCGTGGTCGGGCTGACGCTGGTCACCGGCACCGGCGAGGTGCTGCGCTGCTCGGCCGAGGAGAACCGTGACGTGTTCGACGCCGCCCGGGTCGGGCTCGGCGCGGTCGGCGTGCTGGTCGAGGTCACGCTGCGCTGCGTGGACGCCTTCGTGCTGCGCGCACACGAACGCCCGGCCCCGCTCGCCGAGGTGCTCGACGACCTGCCCGGCCTCTACGACGCGCACGACCACGCCGAGTTCTACTGGTTCCCGTACACCGACCGGGTGCAGGTCAAGACCAACGACCGGGTACCCGCCGACGACCAGCCACTGCCCGGCTGGCGCGGCTGGCTGGACGACGAGTTCCTCTCCAACACCGTCTTCGCCGGGGCCTGCCGCCTCGGCCGCGCCGTGCCCGCCCTCGCACCCACGATCAGCGCCGTCTCCGCACGCGCGCTCACCGAACGCACCTACACCGGCCGCTCCGACCGGGTGTTCTGCACGCCGCGCCGGGTCCGCTTCGTGGAGATGGAGTACGGCCTGCCACGCGAGGCGCTGCCCACCGCGCTGGCGGAGTTGCGCCGGATCGTGGACCGGTTGCCGTTCAAGGTGCTGTTCCCGGTCGAGGTCCGGTTCACCGCCGCCGACGACATCTGGCTGTCCCACTCGTACGGGCGGGACTCGGCGTACATCGCCGTGCACCAGTACGTGGGCATGCCGTACGAGCCGTACTTCCGCGCGTTCGAGGAGGTGGCGGCGGAGTTGGGCGGCCGGCCGCACTGGGGCAAGCTGCACTGGCGAGACGCGGAGTCGCTGGCCACCGCCTACCCGAGGTTCGCGGACTTCCAGTCCGTCCGCACCCGCCTGGACCCGTCCCGCATCTTCCAGAACCCGTACCTGGCCCAGGTCCTGGGCGCCTGAAGATCTGGCCGTCACCCCGGCCAGCCGGCCGCCCGCAGGGCGGCGCGGAGTTGGGCGATCACCTCTTCGGGATGGGCGCGGAGAACCCAGGCGGGGAACCGGAGAACACGGTCACCCTCGACCCACAGGTCGTTCTGCCGCCGCATGTCCGCCCAGGCGTGCGCCGGATCGAGATGCTGCCCGCCGTCCACCTCGACGTGCACGCGCCACTGCTCGAAGTACGCGTCGAGGTAGCGCCGCCGGCCGGCGGAGTCCCGGCGGAGCACCTGCCGGGTTGGCTCGGGCAGCCCGGCGCCGCGGACGAGACCGAGCAGGTCGAGTTCGCCCAGGGAGTGCGCACCGCCTGCCGCATCGGTGGCGGTGGACAGGATCAGCCGTCGACGGCGGATCCGGGGCATCCGCTCCAGCACCTCGTGCAGGTCGTCGCCACCGACCAGCCGTTACTGAAAGGCAGCCGCGACGATCGCGCGGGCCTGGATGTCGGTCGGCGCCCACTGCGCCGCATCGACGATCGACCGGGCTGCCGCCGTCCGGGGCGGCGCCGCGACCGGCACCACATCGGAGTCGGGCAGATGGGTCGTCCGGTGCGCCAGCACGCCGGTCGGCAGCGGGGATCGACGTGTCGCGGCGGGCAGGAGCAGGTGGACCACTCGGTCCGGGAACCCTCGCAGCCCGCCCGCCTGAGCCGCAGTCAGGCCGCCCAGCAGTGCGGTGGGCCCAGCCGCCAGCACGGCGATCCACCGGAGTTGCGCGGGACCAACCGGGCCGTTGTGCGCGACGAGAACCGCGCGATGCGCCTGTCGCCACCTGCCGGTCGCCACCCGGTGGCGGATCGCCCTACGCGTGAGATGCACCCGCGCCTGCTGGAGGCTGAGCACGTCCTCCTGCCGGAAGAGCAGCCAGGTCAACTCGTCCGCGTCGTACGACGGCAGCGCCCGCCGCATCCCCGCCCACGATTTCCCCACCCACCCACGGTGGCCCTCGACGCGGCTACTTCGTCGCCCCTGTGGACAACCACGAGATCTTGGAAGAAAAAGGCCCTTATGAGGGCCGTTTCCTTCCAAGATCTCTCGGGAGGGTTACTCGTTCGGGGTTGAGGTCGCCTTCTTGGGGGCCGCCTTCTTCGCGGGGGTCTTCTTCGCGGCGGCCGTCGTCTTCTTGGCCGCCGTCGTCTTCTTCGCCGCCGTCGTCGTCTTCTTCGCCGGGGCGGCCTTCTTCGCGGCCTTCTTCTTCGGCGCCGGACCCTTCGCGCGCTTCTCGGCCAGCATCTCCGACGCCTGCTCCAGCGTCAGCTCCTCCGGCGTCTGCCCGCGCCGCAGCGACGCGTTGAACTCGCCGTCCGTGACGTACGGCCCGAAGCGCCCGTCCTTGATCACCAGCGGCTTCTCGGTGAGCGGGTCGTTGCCCATCTCCCGCAGCGGCGGCGCGGCGGCCCGGCGCTGACGCGTCTTCGGGGCGGCCAGCAACGCCAGCGCCTCGTCCAGCGTGACGGTGAACATCTTGTCTTCCGAGTCCAGCGACCGGAACTCGTCACCGCGCTTGACGTACGGGCCGTAGCGGCCGTTGTTGGCGACGACCTCGGCACCGTCCGGGGCCACGCCGATCAGCCGGGGCAGGCGCAGCAGCTGCAACGCCTGCTCCAGGGTGAGGCTGTCCGGCGTCTGCGAGCGCAGCAGCGACGACTTGCGCTCGCCGCTGGCCACGTACGGGCCGAACCGGCCGGACTTGAGCAGGATCGGCTCGCCGGTTGACGGGTCGTCGCCGAGCTTGCGCTCACCGCCGCCGCCCAGGAACAGCTCGTGCACCTTCTCCGGGGTCAGTTCGTCCGGCGCCAGGCCCTCCGGGATCGGCGCCCGGTCGCCCTGCGAGCCGCTCTCCTCGCCCTCACCCTCACCCGCGGCCGAGGCCGGGCCCGAGGCCGAGCCGGGCAGCGCCCGCTGCAGGTACGGCCCGTACCGGCCGACCCGGACGACGACCTCGCGGCCCTCGTCGTCGGTGAACAGCGGGATGGAGTTGACGCTGCGCGCGTCGATCTCGCTGAGGTTCTCGGTGACCAGCTTCTTCAGGCCACCGGCGTGCGCGATGGCCTGGTCGCCGGTGCCGTTTGTGCTGCCGAAGTAGAACGAGGTGAGGAAGTCGACGGCGGCATGGTCACCACCGGCGATCTCGTCCAGCTCGTTCTCCATGCTGGCGGTGAAGTCGTAGTCGATCAGGCGCGGGTAGTGCCGCTCCATCAACCCGATCACCGCGAACGCCAGGAACGACGGGATCATGGCCTGACCGCGCTTCACCACGTACCCGCGGTCCTGGATCGTCTGCATGATCGACGCGTACGTGGAGGGCCGGCCGATGCCCAGCTCTTCGAGGGCCTTGACCAGCGACGCCTCGGTGTAGCGGGCGGGCGGCTGGGTGTGGTGGCCCTGCGCAGCCAGCTCGTCGGCGGTCAGCGGCTGGTCCTTGACCAGCGTGGGCAGCCGCCGCTCGGCGTCCTCGGCCTCGGCGTTCTCGTCGTCGCTGGACTCGACGTACGCACGCAGGAAGCCCGGGTCGGTGATGGTCTTGCCGGTCGCGCCGAAGTCGGCCTCCTCCTGGGCGGAGGAGACGGCGCGGATGCGCACCGACACGCTGGAGCCGACCGCGTCGGTCATCTGCGAGGCGATGGTGCGCCGCCAGATCAGCTCGTAGAGCTTGAACTCCTCGGCGGACAGCTCCTTGGCCACCTCGCCGGGGGTGCGGAAGTTGTCTCCGGCCGGGCGGATCGCCTCGTGCGCCTCCTGCGCGTTCTTCACCTTGCCGGTATAGCGGCGCGGCTCCGGCGGCACGCTGCGCTCGCCGTACAGCTCGACGATCTGCCGACGGGCGGCCGCGATGGCCGTCTCGGACAGGTTCACCGAGTCGGTACGCATGTAGGTGATGTAGCCGTTCTCGTACAGGCGCTGCGCGGTGCGCATCGTCTGCTGCGACGAGAACCGCAGCTTGCGGGCCGCCTCCTGCTGGAGCGTGGAGGTGATGAACGGCGCGTACGGGCGGCGGCGGTAGGGCTTCTCCTCGACCCGGGTGACGGTGAACGGCCGGTCGGCCAGGCGCGCGGCCAGCCCCCGGGCCCCGCCCTCGTCGAGGTGGACGACACCCGCACCGGCCCGGACACGACCCGTGGTCGGCTCGAAGTCCTTGCCGGTGGCGATCCGGTCACCGTTCAGCGCGACCAGCGTGGCGTTGAACGTGCGCGGGCCCTCGCCCGGCTTCGCCACCGCGAGCGTGGCCAGGATGTCCCAGTATTCAGCGGTGCGGAACGCCATCCGCTGGCGCTCCCGCTCGACCACGATCCGCGTCGCCACGGACTGCACCCGGCCCGCCGACAGCTTCGGCATGACCTTCTTCCACAGCACCGGCGAGACCTCGTAGCCGTAGAGGCGGTCGAGGATGCGCCGCGCCTCCTGGGCGTCGACCAGGTCGCGGTCGATCTCCCGGGGGTTCGCCACGGCGGCCTGGATGGCCGGCTTGGTGATCTCGTGGAAGACCATCCGCTTGACCGGCACCTTGGGCTTGAGCGTCTCCACCAGGTGCCAGGCGATGGCCTCGCCCTCGCGGTCCTCATCCGTCGCCAGGAAGATCTCGTCGACCTCCTTGGCCAGCTTCACCAGCTTGCTGATCTGCTGCTTACGGTCGGGCGACACCACGTAGAGGGCGTGGAAGCCGTTGTCGACGTCGACGCCGAGGCGCGCCCACGGCTCGCCCTTGTACTTCGCCGGGACGTCGGCGGCGTTGCGGGGCAGGTCCCGGACGTGGCCGAAGCTGGCCTCCACGACGTACCCCGGGCCGAGGTAGCCCGAGATCGTCTTGGCCTTCGCCGGTGACTCGACGATGACCAGACGGGTGGTTCCAGCGTTGCTCGGCACGTCTCTCCCCGACCTCACTCCTACGCCATGCCCGCTTCGGGCCGTGTTGCGCCACCCGGACCAGAGGCGGTCCGGATGTCCAACGTAACGCGCCGTCCGCGTTCCGGGTTTCGTGGGCGGCAAACGGGCCGCCCTCCCGGCGACCGCCGGCCGCACCCTGCCGGACGGCGTCACGGTACACCGTGGGTAGGGCGACAGGCGGGTCACTGTGACGATCGCGTACACCCGGCGCAGCCGTCGCCGGGTGTCCGGCTTCGGACACCCGGCGGTCAGCCGGGCGAGCCCGGCCACTCGGCCGCCGGCGCCGTGGCCGGCCGTTCCCCCACCAGTTCGGCGAGCCGTGACATGCGCCGCCCGCCGATCCGGAACGCGGGTCCGCCGTCGTCCGGCTCCACGAACGCGGCCGGCAGGCCGACCGCCGCCAGCGCGGCGCGGACCACCGGCCAGGACGGCTCGTCGGCCGGTCCGAGCCGCAGCCGGAACCCGGCCGGCTCGGCCGTGCCGGCCGCGGCCGCCCAGAGCCGCAGCCGCCGTCCGTCCAGGTGGAAGCGGGCCGGCGGCCGTTTCACACCACCGCGCAGCCAGGCCCGCGCGAGCGGCGCCAGCATGCTCGTGTACGCGGTGCGCACCCGGTGCCGCCCGTCCTCGGTCGGCTCCCAGCTCGCCGGCACGCCCCGGGCACCCAGCTCGGCCACCAGCACGTGCACCCGCCAGGCGGCGTCGACCACCACGGAGATCCGGGCCGTGCCGCCCATCCGCCCCACCTCACCCGGCCCGGCGAGCAGGCCGGCGAGATCCGCCAGGGCCGGATCGGCCGCCTCGGTGGAGAACAGTGAGGGCTGGCGGGCGGGGTTCGGGGTGGGAGGGGTCAGCGACACTCCGGGACCTCGTCGAAGGCCTCTTTCAGCTCGGTCGAGTTGAGCTTGCTGGTGTCCAGCGCACTCGCGTCGTACTCCTTGTTGAGCGTGTCCACGGCGGCGCGCACGCCGTCGTAGAACGGCCCGGCCTGGGCGGTGTCGAGCCGGTCGATGGCGCCCCGGGCCCGGCCGTACGCGTCGCGCATCTTGCTCAGCGACCCGAGGAATCCGGCGGACACCTCGGCGCCGCGTTCGACCTCGGGTACGCCCGCCTCCTCGACCTTGCGCCGGGCCGTCTCGCTGGCCTGCTCGGCGCCGGCGAAGAGCCGGACCAGGTTCTCCTTGGCCTGCGCAGGGGTGGTCTGCGCGGTCATCTGCTGCTGCGTGCTGCTGGTCAGCTTGGAGATCTCCGCGCGCCACGGGGTGAGCGCCTGGCACACCGACGCGGCCCAGACCCGAGGGCTGGGACCGCCACCGCACCCGGTGAGCACGAGGACCAGCGTGGCCAGGACCACCGTGAGCTTTCCGGCGGTTGCCGCCCGGCGCGTACGCATGCGAAGCAGCGTACGACCTCCGGGCGGAACCGCCACCGGTCAGGTTTGCCGGGTACGGGGTTCCCGGCCGGCCGGGGCCGGCCGGGAACCGTCGCGTGCGATCAGGCGTTCACCGTCTCCGGACGCTGGTCGGGCGTGCCGGCGCCGCTGTCCTCGTCGGTCATCGCCACACCCTTGCGCTTGCTGAACACCACGGCGGCCGCGATGATCAGCGCGGCCACCACGGCGATCGTGATGCGCAGCGGGTTGTTCTGGTCGTCGCCCACGCTCCAGGCCACCACGGCCGGGGCGATCAGCAGCGAGACCAGGTTCATCACCTTGATCAGCGGGTTGATCGCCGGGCCGGCGGTGTCCTTGAACGGGTCGCCGACGGTGTCGCCGATGACGGTGGCGGCGTGTGCGTCCGAGCCCTTGCCGCCGTACGCGCCGTCCTCCACCAGCTTCTTGCCGTTGTCCCAGGCTCCACCGGAGTTGGCCAGGAACACCGCCATCAGCGTGCCCGCGCCGATCGCGCCGGCCAGGTACGCGGCCAGCGCGCCCGGGCCGAGGCCGAAGCCGACAGCGATCGGGGCCAGGATGGCCAGCAGGCCGGGGGTCATCAGCTCGCGCTGCGCGTCCCGGGTGCAGATGTCCACGACCTTGCCGTACTCGGGCCGCTGAGTGCGGTCCATGATGCCGGGCAGCTCGCGGAACTGGCGGCGTACCTCCATCACCACGGCGCCGGCCGAGCGGGAGACCGCGTTGATGGCCAGGCCGGAGAAGAGGAAGACCACCGCCGCGCCGATGATCAGGCCGACCAGGTTGCGCGGGTTGGACACGTTGAGCGAGTTGAGGATCTCGGTGCCGACGTCGCCCACGCCCGCGTCCTCGTAGGCCGAGCGCAGCGTGTCGGTGTACGAGCCGAACAGCGCGGTCGCGGCCAGCACCGCGGTGGCGATCGCGATGCCCTTGGTGATCGCCTTCGTGGTGTTGCCGACGGCGTCCAGCTCGGTGAGCGTCCGCGCGCCGTGCTCGTCGATGTCGCCGGACATCTCGGCTACGCCCTGCGCGTTGTCGGAGATCGGGCCGAACGTGTCCATCGCGACGATGACGCCGACGGTGGTGAGCAGGCCGGTGCCGGCCAGCGCTACCGCGAACAGCGACAGCGTGATCGAGCTGCCGCCGAGCAGGAATGCGCCGAAGACGCCGGCGCCGATCAGCAGCGCCGAGTAGACGGCCGACTCCAGGCCGACGCTGATGCCGGCGAGGATGACGGTGGCCGCGCCGGTCTGCGAGCTCTTGCCGATGTCCTGCACCGGGCGCCGGTTGGTCTCGGTGAAGTACCCGGTCAGCGCCTGGATCGCGGCGGCCAGCACGATACCGATCACGACCGCGCCGATCGCCACCAGCCGCGGGTTGCGGTCGACGTCGGTCAGCCCGCCCTCCAGCTCGGCGAACGTCGCGGGCAGGTACGCGAACGCGGCGATCGCGACGAGCACCGCGGCGATCAGCGCGGACAGGTAGAAGGCCCGGTTGATGGCGGTCAGGCCGTTGCGGTCGCTGGCACGCAGCCGGGTGATGAACACGCCGACGATCGCGACCAGTACGCCGATGGTGGAGATGATCAGCGGGAAGACCAGGCCGGTCTCGCCGAACGCGGCCCGGCCGAGGATCAGCGCCGCGACGAGCGTGACCGCGTACGACTCGAACAGGTCGGCGGCCATGCCGGCGCAGTCGCCGACGTTGTCGCCCACGTTGTCGGCGATGGTGGCGGCGTTGCGCGGGTCGTCCTCGGGGATGCCCTGCTCGACCTTGCCGACCAGGTCGGCGCCGACATCGGCGGCCTTGGTGAAGATGCCGCCGCCGACCCGCATGAACATGGCGAGCAGCGCGGCACCGAAGCCGAAGCCCTCCAGCACGGTCGGGGCGTCACCCCGGAAGATCAGCACGACCAGCGCCGCACCGAACAGGCCGAGGCCGACGGTGAGGAAGCCGACCACGCCGCCGGTGCGGAAGGCGATCTTCATGGCGCCCTCGCGCCCGCCTTCCCGCTCCCGCGCGGCCGCCGCCACCCGCAGGTTGGCGCGGGTGGCCAGCCACATGCCGGCGCCGCCGATGAACGCGCTGAACAGCGCACCCACCACGAAGAACGCCGAGCGGCCGACCTTCACCAGCGTTTCGTTGCCGTCGGTGTCGTGCACCGGCAGCAGGAAGAGCAGCACGACGGCGATCACCACGAAGATCGCCAGTGTGCGGAACTGCCGCAGCAGGTACGCCGACGCGCCCTCCTGCACCGCGCCGGAGATCTCCTGCATGTTTGTGGTTCCCTTACCGGCCGCCAGGACCGCCCTGGTGAGGGCGGCCGCGAAGACGAGCGCCACCAGCGCGATGACCGCGGCGATGACGACGTACGTCACGTTGGCTCCGGTAAGGGACAGTGCGCCGCCGTCGGCGGCCAAGGTCCCGGACATCTATGTCCTCCTGTACCGAACAACTCGCGCCGACCTGTGGAGACGCACGGGCCGACGCCTGGATGCGGACTCGCAAGCGCGCGCCAACCCACCCCGGCGGACCAGCGATGAACTCCCGTTCCCGCTGGCTACGGGATGGGATCACTTGCTGACAACCCGCGTACTGTAGCCCTCCGGCGTGGCGGAGGTCACACCGAGGGGGCACCGTGTCTCGATGATCTTCGTAACTGTGTTATGCGAAGAAATCTGATATATGGCGCGGCCAATACGACGAGGCCGCGCCCCCTCGCGGGGAACGCGGCCTGCGTGTGCGAATCGGTCAGGCGCGGCCGGCCGGCCAGGACATCCGTACCTCGGTGCCGACGCCGTCGTCGACCGGGCGGACCTGGAGGTCCTCCACGAAACCGGCGAGCAGCGCGAAGCCCACGCCGGTGGTGAGCGCGTCCTCGCTGAGCGACTCCTTGGCCAGCTCGTCCGGGCCGAGCGCGGCCAGGCCGAGACCCGCCTCGATCGGGGCCCGGTCCACCACCCGGACCGTGTAGCCGCCACCGTCGGACATCTCCACGTACACCGGGTCGGCCAGGCCGTACTGCCGGTGCAGCGCCACCGCCCGGGTGCACGCCTCACCGATGGCCAGGCGCACCTCGTCCAGCAGGTCCTCGCGTACGCCGGCCCGCCGGGCCACCGCGACGCCGACCAGGCGGGCGGTGCGCACGTGCACCGGGGCCGGAGAGAAGGACAGCTTGACGGTCGCCATCACGCGCCGGTGGAGTCGGCGGCGATGGCCGCGTCGACCGTCGGATGCAGCGGGAAGACCTGGTCCAGGGCGGTGATCCGGAAGATCTTGAGCAGCGGCTCCTTGTCGCAGACCAGCGCGAACGAGCCACCGGCCGAGCGCAGCCGCTTGAGCGCGCCGACGAGCACACCGAGCCCGGTCGAGTCGAGGAAGTCCACCCGGCCGAGGTCGACCACCACGTGGCGGGCCCCGCCGTCGATCAACTCCAGGAGCCGTTCCCGCAGGCGGGGGGCGGTGTAGACATCCACCTCACCACCGACCTCGAGCACCGTGTGCTCCCCCACGGCGCGGGTCGCCAGCGACAGCTCCATCGGTCCCTCCTCGGTAAACTCTCCTGGGCATCTAACCATCCCCCCGTGCGGCCCTCTCGGGTCACCGGCCACGCCCTCCCCATACCCCCACCCTGCGGTTCCCAATTCCGAACACCAGTGCGAGAGTGCAGGACGTGACCGACCACAGCCCCGGCCCGCGGCGTGCGCCGGGCGAGCTGCTGCGCCGGTTGCGGCTGCGTCACAGCACCGACCCGGTCACCCACGTCGAACGCGTCCCGGCCCGCGCCGGCGAGCCGGTCGGGTGGCCCGGCTGGGCGCCGGAGGAACTGCGGGCGGCGTTCGCGCGGCGCGGCGTCACCGCCCCGTGGCGGCACCAGGCCGAGGCCGCCGAGTTGGCGTACGCGGGCCGGCACGTGGTGGTCGCCACCGGCACGGCGTCCGGCAAGTCCCTGGCGTACCAGCTTCCCGCGCTGAGCACGCTGCTCGCCGACCCGCGCGCCACGGTCCTCTACCTGGCGCCGACCAAGGCGCTCGCCGCCGACCAGCTCCGCGCCGTCGCCGGTCTCGAACTCGACGGGGTACGCCCCGCCACCTACGACGGGGACACGCCGCGCGCCGAGCGGGAGTGGATCCGCCGGCACTCCCGGTTCGTGCTGACCAACCCGGACATGCTGCACCACGGCATCCTGCCCGGGCACGCCCACTGGTCCGGGTTCCTGCGCCGGCTCGCGTACGTGGTGGTCGACGAGTGCCACACCTACCGGGGGGTCTTCGGCTCACACGTCGCGCACGTACTGCGGCGGTTGCGGCGGCAGTGCGCGCGCTTCGGGCGTACCCCCGTGTTTCTCCTGGCCTCGGCGACCTCGGGTGACCCGGCGACGGCGGCCGGGCGGCTCACCGGCCTGCCCGTCACCGCCGTCACGGAGGACACGTCGCCGCGCGGCGGGGTGACGTTCGCGCTCTGGGAGCCGCCGCTGCTGCCGCCCACCGACTCGTCAGTCGACGCCGACCTCGTCCAGGTCCGGCGCTCGGCGCTGCGGGAGACCGCCGACCTGCTCGCCGACAGCGTGGTCGAGGGGGTACGCACGCTCGCGTTCGTACGGTCCCGCCGGGGCGCCGAGGTGGTCGCCGCGAACGCCCGGCGGTCGCTCGACGAGGCGGTGCCCGGGCTGGGCGACCGGGTGGCCGCCTACCGGGCCGGCTACCTGCGCGAGGAGCGCCGCGAGCTGGAACGGGCGCTGCTGCACGGCGACCTGCTCGGGCTCGCCTCCACGAACGCGCTCGAACTCGGCGTCGACCTGGTCGGGCTGGACGCGGTGCTGATCTGCGGCTGGCCCGGCACCCGCGCGTCGCTGTGGCAGCAGGCCGGGCGGGCCGGGCGCTCCGGCGACGAGGCGCTCGCCGTGCTGGTGGCGCGGGACGACCCGCTCGACACCTACCTGGTGCACCACCCGGAGGCACTGTTCGGGCGGCCGGTCGAGGCGACGGTGCTCGACCCGGCCAACCCGTACGTGCTCGCGCCGCAACTCGCCTGCGCCGCCCACGAGTCCCCGCTCACCCCGGCCGACCTGGACCTGTTCGGTGAGGGCGCGAAGGAGGCGGTGGACTCGCTGGTCGAGGCGGGGGCGCTGCGGCAGCGGCCCACCGGCTGGTACTGGCGGCACCGGGAACGCCCCGAGGTCGACCTGCGAGGCGAGGGCGGCGCCCCGGTGTGCGTGGTGGAGGAGTCCACCGGACGGCTGCTCGGCACCGTCGACGGCGGGTCGGCGCACTTCCTGCTGCACACCGGCGCGGTCTACCTGCACCAGGGCGTCTCGTACGTGGTCGACTCGCTCGACCTGGCCGACGGGTGCGCGCTGGTGCACGCCGAGGAGCCGGACTGGTCCACCCACGCCCGCGACGTGACCTCGCTGTCCGTGGTGTCGGTCCGCTCGTACGTGGACGCCGGCCCGGTCGGCCTGTTCCTCGGCGAGGTGGACGTGACCAGCCAGGTGGTGTCGTACCAGCGGCGGCGCATCGCCACCGGCGAGGTGATCGACACGCGCCCGCTGGACCTGCCCGCCCGGGAGCTGCGCACCGTGGCGGTGTGGTTCACGCTCTCCCCCGAGTCGCTGACCGCCGCCGGTGTCGAGGCGGCGGACGTGCCGGGCGCGCTGCACGCCGCCGAGCACGCCGCCATCGGTCTGTTGCCGCTGATGGCGACGTGCGACAGGTGGGACATCGGCGGGCTGTCCACCGCGCTGCACCCGGACACCGAGGCGCCCACCGTCTTCGTCTACGACGGTCACCCCGGCGGCGCGGGTTTCGCCGAGCGGGCGTACGCCACCGCCGCCGCCTGGCTGCGCGCCACCCGGGACGCGATCGCCGAGTGCGGGTGCGAGACCGGGTGCCCGTCCTGCGTCCAGTCCCCGAAGTGCGGCAACGGCAACAACCCGCTGGCCAAGGCGGAGGCGGTGAAGGTCCTCGACGTGGTGCTGACCAACCTCGCCACGGCCGGCGGCGAGGCGGCGGTGGCCGGCCCGGAGGCGGTGGCCGGCCCGGAGGCGGTGGCCGGCCCGGAGGCGGTGGCCGGCCCGGAGGCGGTGGCCGGCCCGGAGGCGGTGGCCGGCCCGGACTCGGGCGGCCCGGAGCGCGGCGAGGTGTTGCCCCGGCAGGACGACCGGGCGGCCCGCCCAGCTCAGGCGGCCGGTGCCCCACCCGCCTGACCGCACCAGGCCGATTGGGGCTGCCCGCCGCCACTTCGGGGAGGTTGCGGTATCGACAGGTGCTGGACCCCGCCACTTCCCCGAACTGGTGTCGATCAAGCTGGGCCGTGCGGCTCCGCGGGTGCCCAGGTGTCTGGTTGGTGGGACGGGTGCATGAGGGTAGGGCCGTCGGGGCATTGATGTATGGGAGCGCTTCCATGCATCATTTCCGGTAGCGCACAGGTGACCCGAGACCCGTCCCGCCGGAGGTGCCGCCGTGGCCGACACGATCGCCGAGACCGTCGAGCTGCTCTACACCATCGACCAGGAGAACCTCACGCCCGACCAGCAGATAGCGCTGGGCACCGCGATGGCCACGCTCGCCCAGGCGGAACGGCTGGAGCAGATCAACGAGCGCCTGCGCGGCATCCACCAGGTGCTGAACAGCTGGGCGATGAAGGCCACGGTCGACGGCGGTCGTTGACCTCGCTGACCTTGCGCCTCGCCCGGTGTGCCGGCGTCGGGGTGTGTGGGTGCGATCGGGTGAGCGGTGGTCGGTCTGCTGTGCAAGACTCCGGCGACCCCTCGAAGGAGATCCCATGTCGCCCGACAACCTGCAGGCCCAGCACCGGTTCATCATCCGTCAGCGGCTCCGGATGATGGTCAACCAGTACGAGGTGCACTCGGTCGCGCCCGACGGCTCCGAGGGCGGGCTGCTCGCGTTCGCGCAGCAGAAGCGGCTCGCCTTCAAGGAGCAGGTGACCATCTACACCGATGACTCCAAGCAGTACCCCCTTCTCGGCTTCAAGGCCCGTCAGCGCCTCGACCTCGGCGCCACCTACGACGTGACCGATCACGCGGGCAACCCCATCGGGCTGTTCCGCAAGGACTTCGCCCAGTCGCTGTTGCGCTCGACGTGGCACGTCGAGCAGCCCGGCCTGCCGCCCGCCACCGGGCAGGAGCGCAGCCTGCCGGTGGCGCTGCTGCGCCGGTTCGTCGACTCGCTCTCCTGGCTGCCGTACCACTTCGACTTCATGGCCGGCGGCCAGCCGGTGTTCTCGGTCGACCGGAAGTGGGGCCTGCGGGACCGGTACTCGGTGGAGATCCAGCACCCGCAGATCGACCGTCGGCTGGTGATCGCCATGTCGGTCGGACTGGACGCCCTCCAGTCCCGCTGACCTGGCCCGACGGCTCACCCGCCGAGCCGGGCCCGGCTCGCGGCTCAGGCACGGTCTTCGCGTGTCAGGAGCGGGCCGGGCCGGCTCGGGACGTCGCGGTGGCGTCCCGGGTCAGTCCCGGCAGCGGCGCGACGCGTACCCGTGCCGTGACGATCAGGTCCAGTCCGTCGGCCCGGCATCCGGTCATCCGGCCGCCGTTGGCCGAGACCAGGTCGGCCGCGCGAGCGCAGGCGGCGTCCGCCCCGTCGAGTACCCGACCGGCACCGGCCAGCGCACCGAAGTCCGCCGCGCTGCGGGCCTGATGCCGCGCGCACCGCGCCGCCCCGACCGCGGCGCCGAACACCCCGACCAGCACGAACACCAGTCCGATCGCGAGCAGGCAGACCGTGGCCCCGCCCCGGTCGGCCGAGGGCGCCCTACCAACGGGCTCCCCGCGCTCTCCGCTCCCCACGGTCCCGTCCACCCGGGATGTGGTCGTCCCGGGCCCGCTCGTTCTGAGCCTGCTCGTTCTGAGCCTGCTCGTGTCGGCTGGCCCTTCCACGGCGAGCCGGCGGAACGAGGAGTCGGCCCCGGCACTGCTGGGACTCACGGCACCGGGCCCGGCGCGCCGGGTTCCACGGCGGCCACCGCCTCCGCCGACACGACCAGTCGGGGCAGCCGCGTGCCGAACGTCCGGACCGGTGCCCGGACCGCCGCGGTGACCCGATCACCGGCCACCGTCACGGCCACTTCGGCGCCGCCCGGGGCGTAGCGGGTTCCGGCGACCGTGCCGGACTCGCCCCGGGCCGCGGCGAGAGCCGCCTCCCGGGCCGCGTCGACGCACGCGACCCGGGTACCCACCGCGTTCACCGCGGTCAGCCCGGCGACGAGGAGCAGCATGAGCGCCGGCAGGCCGGCCGCCAACTCGGCGGTGAACGAACCCGCTCGCACGCGATCCGCGAGCGCCACCGGCGCCACAGCGCCCCGGCCCGGCGGCCGACGGTGTCCCGGGCGGGCTCGGTCGGCACGTCGAGCGGGTGGGCCGACCGGCCACCACGGCCGGCCCGCCGGCGCCCGATCACTTCAGGGCCCGGTCGATGACGGCGGTCAGCGCGGACTGCACGTTGCCGGAGGTCAGCACCTTCAGCAGGATCCCAGCGAAGGCGACCGCCGCGAGAGTGCCCACCGCGTACTCGGCGGTGTTCATACCCGCGTCACCTCGCAGGCGGGTGAGGAGCTTGCGCATGTCGTACGTCCCTTCTCGATGGTTCACAGCACGTCGCCGAGAACGGCGACGATCACCGGCACCAGACCGGCGAGAATGAAGGCGGGCAGGAAGCACAGCCCGAGCGGCAGCACGATGAGCACACCCGCGCGACGGGCCGCCGCCTCGGCCGCGGTCGACCGTTCGGCACGCAGTTCGTCGGCCAGCCGGGTCAGCGCGCGGGCCAGGGCGGCGCCGCTGTTCGACGAGCGGACGGCCGCCGCGACCACGGGTTCGGCACCGGCGACGCCGTCCAGGTGCGCCCACGCCTCGCCGGGGCCGCCACCGAGCCGGACCGTCCGGCCCACCCGGCCGAGCCGGTCCGCGAGTGGCCCGCCGAGCGCCTCCGCGACGGCCAGCACCGAGCGGTCGACCGGCGCGCCCGCCCGCAGCGCGGCGGCCAGCAGGTCAGCGGCCAGCGGCAGGTCGGCGGTCTCCCGCAGTCGCCGTTCCCGGGCAGCGCGCGGCTCGATCCGGCGCAGCAGACGGTCGGCGACGACACCGGCCAGCAGCCCGAGGACCACGCCCGTCACCCCGCCGACGACCACGGCCACGGCTACCCCGGCCAGCGCTGCGCCGAGGCGTACCCGATCCGGCCACCACGCCGGGCGAGTCGGCGGCGGTGCCGGGGCGAGCCGGCGCAGCCGCCGTACCGGGCGGACGACCGGACCGGCGACGACCAGGAACGACGCGGCGCCGCCGAGGCAGACGGCGGCCAGCACCTGGCGCGACATCAGGCGGCCCGCCCGGGCGTGACGCCGAGCCGCTCGGCCCAGAGCAAACCGCCGACCTGCAACACGACCGCCGCCACCGCGCTACCCGCACCCACCGGCGTGTGCAGGAGCACCGCCACCGGATCCACCCCGATGCCGTAGCCGAGCCCGATCCCGCCGAGCGGCAACGCGGCGAGCAGCCAGGCGGTCGCCCGCGCCCCTGCGGCCTGGGCGGCGGCAGCGGCAAGTCCCCGGTCGGCGGCGCGGGCGTCCGCCTCGATCCGTTCCAGCAGATCGGCCAGCGGCGCGCCGGTCCGGTCAGCCAGCCTTCCGGCGGCTCGGGCCAGCCGCGCGACGCGTCCCGGGCCGTCGTCGACACTGCCGTCGGCGGGTAGCCCGGCCCGCAGGTCGGCGGCGACGGCGGCGAGCCGGTCGAGATCGCGGCGGTGCGCGAGGGCGGCCGTCCGGTGGGTACGCCGGCGCAGCACCGCCCGGGCCCCGAGCACCCCATAGGCGGCGAGCACCACGGCTGCCACCGGGCCACCGAGCAGCGCCCCGGCCACGGCGCCACACAGCGCCGCCACCGGCAGCACACGTCCGGCGGAGAGCGCCGGAGCAGGAGACGATGCCGCAGAGGGTGGCACCGGAACCGGCACGAGCTCGGTCCACCGCCGTATCTGATGCCCGGGGCGACGCCGATCCCGGCCCCGGCCGGGCGGACGGGGGAACGCCTTCGGCCCGGAGTCGAGCGGCCGACGTGGCGGGTCCGGCGGTGCTGCACGCGCGCCCTTCGCCCGCTCGGCCGGGGTGCCCGCCTCGCCCAGGACCGCCAGCCGCCGGGCGCGACCGGCCCGCACCGGCCAGGCGACAGCCACCGCCGCGGCGGCCAGGAGCAGCACCGCAAGCCAGAGGTGGCCGGTCACGACGGTTCCGCCGGGGTGGGCCACGCCGCCTGGAGCATCGGCGGCACCGGCGTTCCCCGCTCGCGCACCAGGTCGGCGAGCGCCCGCGCCGCCGGACCGAGACCTCTGCCTCGCACCCAGGCCGGCACCACTCTCACCACCCGGTCGGGCCCGTCGGGCAGCAGCAGGCCGATGGAGTCCAGGACGCGTCCCTCGCCGGTGCGGCGGAGCTGCAGAACGACCTGCAACGCGGCAGCGACCTGGGCGTGCAGCGCGAGCCGGGGCAGGCCGCCGAGCATCCCCAGCGCCTCCAGCCGGGCCGGAACGTCGGCCGGCGCGTTCGCGTGCAGCGTCCCCGCCCCGCCGTCGTGGCCGGTGTTCAACGCGGCCAGCAGGTCGACCACCTCGGCGCCCCGGCACTCGCCCACCACCAGCCGGTCCGGCCGCATCCGCAGCGCCTGCCGGACCAGGTCACCGAGCCCGACGGCACCGGCGCCCTCCACGTTCGCCGTCCGCGCCTGCAGGCCGATCACGTGCGGGTGCACCGGACGCAGCTCGGCGGCGTCCTCCACCAGCACGATCCGCTCGGTGCCGGGCACCAGCCCGAGCAGCGTGTTCAGCAGCGTCGTCTTGCCGGATCCGGTGCCGCCGCTGACCAGGTACGCGAGGCGGGCCGCCACGAGCGCGGCGAGCAGTGGCGCGACCGGCCGGGGCACCGTGCCCCGCTCGACGAGTTCGTCAAGGGTGAACGGCCGCTGCCGGAAGGTACGAAGCGACAGGTAGGGCCCGTCGGTCGCCACCGGAGGCAGCACCGCGTGCAGGCGGGTGCCGTCGGGCAGGCGCGCGTCGGCGTACGGGGAGGCGTCGTCGAGCCGCCGACCGGCCGCCGAGGTGAGGCGCTGCGCCAACCGGCGTACGTCGTCGAGCGTGCCCAACGGCACGGCGACCTGCTGAAGGCCCCGTCCCCTGTCGACCCAGACCCGCACCCCGTTCACCAGTACGTCGGTGACCTGCGGGTCGGCGAGCAGCGGTGCCAGTGGACCGGCGCCGACCAGGTCGTCGTGCACCCGGTCGGCGATCCGCAGCAGCGTGGTGTCGCCGAGCACCGCCGTCGCCGGTTCGGCGCGTACCGCGGAGACGATCGCCGCGGGCGTGACCGGGGTGGCCTCGGCGGCGAACCGGTGCCGGACCCGCGCGGCCAGTTCCCCCTGGTCGGCGAGCGCGGTCACGCCGCACCCGCTGCGGACGGCCCGACCATCTCGTCCACGAGCCGCTGGCACAGCACGGCGAGCGGCCCCTTCCCGCTCGCGCCCGGCGCCTCGCCCCGCTCCAGCCCACGGCACAGCCCGGGCTCGGGTCGCAGCGTGCCGGCGAGCGGCAGCCCCAGCGCCCGGGACACCTCGGCCGCGCGCAGCCGTCCGGGCGCTGGACCGCGCACGACGACCGACAGGTCGACGCAGTGCGGCGCGGCGACGGCGGCGACCCGGGCCGCGGCGGCTGCCGCCCGCAGCTCGGCCGGTACGACGAGCAGAGCCCGGTCGGCGGCCTGGAGCGCGATCACCGCCGCGTCGTCGAGGTGCCGGGGCAGGTCGAGCACGACCAGGTCCCGCCCCCGTCGGCCGGCGTCGACGGTGGCGGCCATCGCCTCGGCCGGCAGGTGCCGCAGGTCGCCCCGGTCCCAGGAGAGCACCACCAGGTCACCCCGGCTGGGCAGCGCACGGATCAGCGACGGCGGGTCGACCCGCCCGTCCGTGCCGGCCAGCTCGGGCCAGCGCAACCCGTCGAGCTGCTCCCAGCCGAGCACCAGGTCGAGACCACCGCCGAGCGGGTCGGCGTCGACGAGCAGCGTGCGGAGCCGGGACCGGGCCGCGCTGACGGCGAGCCCACCTGCCAGCACGCTGGCTCCGGCGCCGCCCCGGCCGCCGAGGACGGCCACCACCCGGCCCTGACCCGGGCCCGCCGGACCGGCCACGCACTCGGCGAACCGGTCGACCAGCCAGGGCTCGGCCGCCGGCAACGTCGCGACGTGCTCCGCGCCGACGAGTTCGGCCAACTCCGTACCCGGATCGAGCTCTCCGGAGCGACCGACCAGGACCGTGCGGGCGCGGCGGGGCAGGCGCGCCCGCAGGCAGGCCGCCGCCTGGTCGGCGCCGATGAGCACCAGCGGCGCCGGCGCCCAGCGGGCCCGGGCGGCGGCCGGGTCGGCCGCCAGCTCGACCTCGGTGCCGCCAGCCGCCGCGAGTCGCAACAGCTCGTCGAGAAGGTCGCCGTCGGAGGTGACGAGCAGGGGCAGGCGACGGTACGGCGGGAGCGGGGTACGGGGCGGCATGGCGGCCTCCATCAGTCGAACTCGGACGTGCCGGGGTGCAGCCTGCCCGGCCGGAGGAGGCGAGATCGGTGCCCTGTGGACAACGGAGGGCGTTGTGGACAGACCTCGGTGGACCGGTTGATCTGCTATGCGCCGGAGACGGAGACAACGAGTGGCCCGCCGGCCATTGACGACGGGGACGATCAATAACGGATAATCGGGGCCCCTCGCCGCTCGATGAACGGCACCGGCTTGCGGAGTCGAGGCCATGACCGATTCACCGCACCCCCTCACGCCCCCCTCGGTACGACCCCACTCACGGTCCGCCCCCACGGCCGGCAACGAGATCTGGCTCCGCGATCCGTCGCCGACACTGCTCACCGCCGTCGCCATCGGACTCGTGGTCGTGGTGCTGGCGAGCATCGTCAGCGTCTTCGCCACACCCCGTCGCCCCGACCTCCCGCCGCCGCTCGAAGGCCAGGCGATCCTGGCGTCCCCGACGAGGGCGGGGTCGGTGACGGAGACGCCCGCCGAGTCCTACGCGCCGCCGTCGGTGTCGTTCTCCAGCCGTGCCGTGGCGCCCAGCCGCACCGCCGCACCGACCCGCCGCCCCACCCCGGGCAGCCGGCCGACCTCGTCGAAGCCCACGCCTCCCCGGCCGAAGCCGCCGATGGTCGGGCCCGGGGAGCTGGCCCCGCTGCCGGCCTCACGCGAGTCGCGGCTGCGCTCGCACGGCGGTGGTCCGTCGACCTTCATCGACTTCGTCAACGCCCGGGAGTCGACAGTCGTGGTCCACTGGATCAACTACGACGGCCGTCGACAGCAGTACGCGGTTCTGCGCCCCGGGCAGTCCTACCGGGAGCAGACGTACGTCGGTCATCCGTGGGTCGTGACCGACGAGCGGGGCCGAGGCCTGGTGTGCTTCGAGCCGGACCGGCGGACGCTGCGCGCGGTGATCCGGTAACTCCCTTGCCGGGCCCGACCGGCGGCTGCGACGCTCCGCCGGGTGATCGACAAGCCGGACATCGACGAGCGGACGCTGGCGGCCGAGGTCGCCGCCGCCTGGCCGGTGGACGTCGTCGACCTGGTGTTCATGCCGGTCGGACTCGACGGGCAGGCGTGGGCGTACCGGGTGGAGACGTCCGACGGCGGGCGCTACTTCCTGAAGGTGCGGCGGGGTGACTTCACGCCGGCCGCCGTCCTGCTGCCCGGCTTACTCCGGGCGCAGGGCCTTCGGCAGGTGGTCGCGCCGCTGGACCGTCCCGACGATGGCGCCGGGCGCGGGTTCGGGGACTATCGGCTACTGCTCTACCCGTTCCACGACGGCGGCAGCCTGTGGGGGCGCGGCCTCACCGACCGCCAGTGGATCGAGTACGGCGAGTTCCTGGGCCGGCTGCACCGGGTCACGCCGAGCGCAGAGGTCGCCGCCGTCCTGCCGGCCGAGACGTACCGGTCGAGCGCGGCCGAGCGGTTGCGCACCCTCGGCGGGCAGGCCGCGACGAGCGAGGTTCTGGGCGCCTTCTGGGCGCGGCACGGCGCCGCGCTGCACCGGTTGGCGGAGACCGTCGACGACCTGGCGTCGCGCGTGGCGCCAGGGCAGCACGTCATCTGCCACGCGGACATCCATCCGGGCAACCTGATCGCCGACGGCGACGGGCCGCTGCACGTCGTGGACTGGGACGCGCCGATCCTCGCGCCGCGCGAGCGGGATCTGATGTTCGTCTACAGCGCCGACTTCGGCGACCACCCGATCAACGGGCGCCGGGCCGAACTCTTCCGCGAGGGCTACGGACCGCTGGAGCCGGACCCGGTCCTGCTGCGTTACTACCGCAGCGAGCGGCACCTCGACGACGTCGCGGCGTTTCTGGGCAGCATCCTCGATCCGGAGGCCAGTACGGAGTCCCGGGCCAACGATCTGCACTGGCTCACCCGCATCGCCGAGGCGGTCGCCGGCCCCGGGTACGCGCCCTGATCTCACTGCGGACGCAAAGGGACGACCCCCGTCGGGGGGATGCGGCCTCAAGCTGTCAGCCGGTAGTAGCTGGTGGCGGGCCGCGTCGGCAAGCAGGTGCCGGACGCCGGCGGTTCGCGTTAAGGGTCGACCCCTGCCGACGTTCGTGCTGCCTTCTCGCTGCTTCGCTGCCTGACGCCTCACCTACAGGTTCTCTGCTCCCTGTCCGTGCATGTCCGGCAACAGATGTCCTCTCGGATTTCCGTCGCCGCTAAGGCTCGTCAGTGGCCTGTCGTCTGGTGGCGTTGCTGTCGACAGTCATGCTGCTGACGACCTGGGGCCGCATCGCGCTTGGGGAAAGCACCCTCACCACGCTGCTAAACCGCCACGGGCTATGGCCGCTAGACCCAGGCCCACTGCGGTCGAGGGCAGTCGATATGGTGCCGCACAGTAAACGAGCTCCATGTCTCGGGAGGTGCCGGATGAGCGAAGCGGGGAAGAAGAAGCCCTCGCCGCTGCGCGGGCTCCTGGTCGTCCTCGTCGTCCTCCTGATCATCCCCGGCACCCGCCATATGGTGATCGACTTGGCGATCAATGTCGGCTGGCTGATCCTGGCCCTCGTTATCCTCGTCGTTGTCGTGGCCGCCATGGTCAAACCTCGGTAGAGGCTCTGCCACCCAGGGTCCGTCCGTCAGGGATGCGAAACCCGGAACCTCCGGTGGCCGATGGATCATCTCAAATCGGACGGATCGGCATCCTGGCCTGCACGAGGTATCTCGTTGCCTTACAGCCTGGCTATTGGCCACGATCTGACACATCGAGGCCTGGGGACGTGCCCGTGCGCTACAAATACGAGCTGTGGACCATCTGCCCACCGATAAAGCCTCCCTCCCACCCGCGACCGTGGCGATCTCGCCTGCGTCGGTTGCCGACTCTGACGTTCCGGAGCTAAGGCAGTGGCACATCGGCTGGGCAATTGGGGTCGCGGTCGTTGCTGCTGTGCTGGCCGTCGCCGGGCTAATCGTTGCTGCTCTCTGGTACGCGGGTTACCCGTCGTTCAGTCGGGACGGCGCAGTAACCGCGGGGACCCTGTTCGAGCTTTTTAAGCTCGCCTTCGCTATGGTAGCGGGAGTAGGCGGTGTGGTGGCCCTGGTTGTTGCCTATAGGCGGCAGCGCGTGGCGGAGCACACGAACAAACTGGCCGAGCTTGCCCACAAACTCGCTCAAACAGCAGATGTCCGCGCGGAAGTGAGCAAGGCGCTCTCGCAGGCGGCCGACGAGCGCGCAAAGATCGAGACCGACCGGAACGGTGTCCGGTTGTTTAACGAGCGGTTTGCCAAAGCCTCCGAGCAGCTCGGTTCGGAAAAGCCAGCAGTACGTCTCGCCGGCGTGTATGCGATGGCTGGGTTAGCAGACGACTGGCAAGATGGCCGGCAAACGTGCATTGATGTGCTATGTGCTTACCTTCGGATGCCCTATACCCCTCCTGAGGACGAAGGATGGCAGCCGTCAAACGGAGTGGATTCAGGCGACTACGTACTGCCGAGAGAGTTCAGTCAAGACGTCCTCTCCGCTCGACAAGAGCGCCAGGTACGCCACACGGTGATCCGCCTCATCGGTGCTCACCTACGCCTTGAGGTTGAGAACCCGGCGTCCTGGTCTGGCCATGACTTCGACTTCACCGGCGCCGTCCTCGACGGCGGCGACCTAAGTGCAGCCAGATTCACCGGCGGGCGGGTGTCGTTTGACCGAGCGGAATTCAGCGGCGGGGTCGAGGTTTCTTTCGCTGAAGCGAGCTTCAGCGGCGCAAACGTTTCCTTTGTAGGGGCTAAGTTCTGCGGCGCAGAGGTGCTCTTCACCCGTGCCGCGTTCGCCGGGGGGCAGGTCTGGTTTCAGGACGCTGAGTTCACTAAAGGGCTTGTGGTCTTCGACAGTGCGGCGTTCACCGGCAGTCGGGTCTTCTTCGGCCGATCTACATTCGCTGGCAGCCATGTAATATTCATCGGAGCAGGTTTCGCAGGGGGATGGATCTCGTTCTGGGCAGCCAAGTTCCGGGGCGGGAGTCTCCGGTTTGAGAGCGCCGTCTTCGATGGCGCTGACGTGCGGTTCGATGCCGTGGCGTTCGAGGGGGCGGATGTGTCCTTTGCAGGCGCGGACCTCCAGGTACCGCCGGCGTTCGACCCCTGGCCGGCTGACGATCCTCCCACCGGTCTCGTCATGCCACATCCTTAACAACGGGCCTCGACGGGGACGGAGACGACCGGTGACCTGCCGCGGCGCGCCCATGGAAGGGCCCGTCGGCGGGGAGATGGTGTCAAGCTGTCGCGTGATGTCCGGCGGTGGCAGCCAGTAGCGGCGAGCAGGCGTCGGAGGCTACTGGTTCGCGTCCGGGCTCGACCCGCGTCGACGCTTGTGCTGCCTTGCGCCTCAGCGTCAAGTCTTCGGACGTTAATGCGCTCGGTCAGGCGCTTGTCGTTGCTGGTTTGGCGGAGTGCCACGCAACGCACGTACTGTGCTGGCGATCCGGCTGGCAGCTTGATCAGACGGTTCATGCTCCCAGACCCTGATGACGGTCCAGCCCGCAGCTTCGAGGACTGCGTTCGTCTCAACGTCTCGTCGACGGTTGGTAGCTACCTTCTCCGCCCAGAACTCTGCGTTGGTCTTGGCAACCGTGTGATGTTCGGGACAGCCATGCCAGAAGCATCCGTCGAGGAACACGGCGAGCCGGAGCCGAGGAAAGACCAAGTCCGCCGTCCGGCGAACCGCCCGGATGGGGCGTCTGCCTACGTAGAAGCGAAGTCCAAGGGCATGCACGGCCCGCCGTAGACGCACTTCAGGCTGGGTATCACGCCCCGTGTTCGCCTGCATACATTTTCGTACCGCTGGCGACGACGCCCAGGATTGATCAGACATTTGTTCTATTCCACCGGTGCGGCTAGGGGATACTCACGTGTGCGGAGGCTAGTATGTCGCGGATGAGCGACAGTCCCAGCATGATCGATCTCTTCGCGGGATGCGGCGGCATGACCGTCGGCTTCCACGCGGAGGGTTACCGTCCCGCGCTCGCCGTCGAATGGGACCTGGCGGCTGCCGCCACGTACGCGGCCAACTTCGGAGAGTCACACACTCACTGGGGAGACATCGCTGAGGTCACGGAGGAGAGGATCCCGCAGGCCGACGTGATCATCGGCGGACCTCCGTGCCAGGGCTTCTCAAACCTGGGCAGCAAGGACGTGGACGATCCTCGGAACAAGCTCTGGAAGGAATACCTGCGGTTCGTAGTGACGGCTCGACCACAGGTCTTCGTCATCGAGAATGTCGAGCGGTTTTCAAAAAGCAGCGAGTTCCAGCTTCTGCTCGACGAGGCCGACCACGGCATCATCAAGGAGTACCAACTCACCCCCGGGGTCCTGCTCGCCGCGGACTACGGTGTAGCGCAACGTCGTCCACGCACCATCGTGATCGGCTCGCGAGTCGGTAAGATCCCCCTCCCGTCACCGACCCATGCGAAGGCCCCGATGAACGGACTGAAGCCGTGGGAGACGGTGCGCAGCCGCATCGCAGGGCTGGACGAACGGCCGGCCACGACAGAACTGCCGCAGACGATGACGGAGTACTTCGGCCAACGCATCCGCGGGGTCTTCAAGGGAAGTGAGATCCACTTCGGGCGCAACCCCACACCGCTGTCCCTGGACCGGTACGACCACATCCCACCCGGTGGCGGCCGCTTCAACCTCCCTGACCATCTGCTGTCAAGATGCTGGCGGGAGAAGAAGACCGGGACGACGGACGTCATGGGACGCATGCGCTGGGATGCCCCCTCGTTGACCATCCGTACAGAGTTCTTCAAGCCGGAGAAGGGTCAGTACCTGCATCCGCAGTGGGACCCAGACGACCCCGCACGTCGGGTCAACCGCGTCATCACGCACTACGAGGCGTCCCTGTTGCAGGACTTCCCCAAGGAGTACCTGTGGTGCGGGTCGAAGACCGAGATCGCGAAGCAGATCGGCAACGCCGTCCCGTCAGGTCTCGCTGCGGCGATCGCTCGGCACATCAAGCCCTGGCTGACCTGACGCGGCAGCCAGCGAGCATGGCGCGTTGACCGAGGGAGGCATCGCCGGCAATCTCCGTGGATGCCATTTCCACAAGATCCGCTCTTCCTGGCTGAGGCAGCGGAGGAGCCGGCGACTCTCCGCACGCGCGCACGGCGGGTCCGACCGCCCCGTCCCACTACAAAGGGCCGACCGCGACCGGCTATCGGACCTGACGAGTTCGTCACCGACGCCAGGCCACCTACACGCGATGATGACCCCGAACTCTGGACCGTCCGAGATGCGCTCATGGAGCTGGATCCCGACGGCGTGCGAACCGGGTACGCCATCCGGGAGGCCCTTGATCAGATCTACGACGGCCAGCGCACCGGCCGCTGGGACTACACGCAGCTGCTGAAAACCGAGAAAACCCATATGGGCACACTCGTCGAGATTTGGCTTCAGCGAGAGTTTTGCTTCGAGGACGGCATCGATCTGGACTACCTGATTGCAGGCGCCGACGTCGACTGCAAATGGTCACTCAACCTGTACGAGTGGGAGATCCCCATTGAGATGTACAGGTACGGGCCGAAAATTGCGCTCGTCGTATGGGGAAACGACTACACGGCGCACTGGGCGGCTGGGCTGATACGCATTTCAGAGGAGGTTCTGAGAGAAAAGGGTAAGCAACGCGACGGCAAGCGCAAGCTCAATAATCGCGGTCGGGACCGCATCCTCTGGCTTCATCGAGAGGCCGAGCTTGTCAAGAACACCCTCTTGCACATACGTAACCCTGCGAAGCGAGACAGCATTGTCTATGCCGACGCCGGTCAGACGGCCGTCAACAATCTGTTCCGAGAACTCACCGGCGAGCTGGTCAACAGAGCAACGGTTCTGACCGCCGCACAGCAGGTTGACAGCGCGAAGCGGGTTCGTGACGCGCGTAAGCACCTCCGGCCCGATGGGATCGTAATCTTCGGCCACTACAACCCCCACCCGCGCATGGCGGCTGAACTGCATCTGCCGACACCAACCCTGGGCAGGTTTGTCAGCACACGAGTAGCTCCTTGGAGGACGGGCGACCCAGAGCCCCACACCGAAATCCAAGGGAGCAGATGGCGCCGAGCGCGCTCCTCAGACCCTGTAACGCCAGCTCCGCTGCTACCGCGCCAGTCGAGAGAACAGAGCTGAAGATGACCCACCAGGGAGCAGGGCGATGAAGATTCGCCCTGCTCCAACTGGACCGGCACGAGCCACCTGACTGCATCAGCTCGCCACCCCGTACGGATCGCCGCACACTCCCGTGCTTGATCCGAGACAGGCGGTGTGGCGACCCGGCGCGGCTTGGCGGTCAGCCGGGACTCCGTCCGGACAACCCGTGGCGGGCTTGTGGACACGCTCACCGATGGGCGGGCCGTGGAACAGCTCCACGTCATCGTCGCTGTCTGCTCCCTGCTCGCTGGTCAGGGGAGGCATCGTGGCGCAAGTCGGGATGACGGTATGCGATGTCATGAGACCTGTCCTCGCTCGGCACTGCGAGCCAAGGAGCAGGATGTGGGATCCTTCCTACATCTGATCGCCCTGAGCAGGAGCTAGCATGCCGCGTGAAATCCGCCCGCTAGAGACGCTGACATCAAATGACACCCAAGCATGGGTGAAGCAACGTGTTATCAACGTCATCCGGAGTTATCACAATGCGGCTGACGTCATCGCCGAGCCGATTCAAAACGCTGTTGACGAGGTCCTCTCCGCTGATGGGATCGGTGACGTCGGCCGGGTTCGGATCATTCTCGACACTGACGAAAACACGATTTCTGTGCGCGACAATGGGCGCGGCATCTCAAGTGAGAACATCGAGAAGTGGCTCGCTCCCGATGTTGGAAGTAAACGCGCCGACTTCCTCGCCGGCCTAGTTCGGGGCCATAAAGGTGTCGGCCTAACGTTTTTGGCTTATGGATTCAATCACTTCGAGCTTGAATCTCGCACCTTGGAGGGGGAACACTACCGACTCCGCCTGGAACACGGGCGCGCATGGGTGGAGAGCCCGGAAGACGGAACTCCCCCCGTGGGGCAGCTCGATGAGAACATCGCGGCGGGACGAATTGATGGCACCGGAACGATCGTAACCGTCAGCCTCAGCCCTCAAACAGAGCCTCGCAGTCTGAGGCACGCCTTTCCGACCGTCGATTACGCCGTCACGGCAATCCGGAATCAAACGGCGGCGGGCATCGTCGAGCCGCCTAACGTCATCAAGAAGCGCGAACTCGAAGTGACCCTCGAATACAAGGCGAAGTCCCAGACCACTACCGTCGTAATTCCTTCGGAATACCGCTATCCACACGACGGCCTGGCAGCAGGCATGAAGGTCCTCAACCTTGGCAAATGGCTCACTCAGAACAAGAATTCCGAACCCGGCGCCAAGGAGAAGAAGGCCTACCATGCCTGTTACTGGGTTTTCACTCCTGACGACCTTAAGGAACTGATCGGCGCAAGAACTGGTGAGCAGCTCGCGGAGCCGGAAGAGGTAGCCGCGTTCTTAACGGACCACCAGGTTCACGTGTATGCGCTCTTCTCTTACAGCGCGTCCTATCGGGACCAGCTAGGGGTTGCATGGAAGATCCCGGGGAACCGCAAGGCACTTCACTTCCCCAGTTTGCGGGTTGCAACGGACGGCATGATCTCGTCGTGGACGCGTGAGATTACCCTAACCCACCGCGGGTTCAACGTCGATCGGACCTGGCTGCTGTACAGCCTCCGAGGAATCGAACCAGACCTGGGTCGAAAAGATTTCCCGCCCAACGTACACGATTTCTTGAAGATCTCGGAGGAGGTAATCGCCAATAGAGTTGCCGAGCAAGCGAGGCCATTCCTCCGCGTCAGTCCGCCAAGAACCGCACCGACTCAGCCAGGATACGAGCCCCCTGCAGTCAAGGCGTTCAAGCGCCGAGAGAAGCCCCTGAGCCCTGGCGCCCTCCCCGAGTTCGGCGAAATTGCGCTGCAAACAGAGCCGCAGTCGGAGCAGGATGTCATCGCTTTGTACAACGAATTAGTTGGCATGGGCATTCTTCGCCACCTCCAACCCGTGTTCTTCAGTGGCTTCGACTTTTACGATTCGTACTTCGAGTACAAATCAGAATTGTCTCCCACTTCCGTGGCGGAGAGGTTGCCAGGGACGGACGAGCTTGATCCGCGCCACCGGGAAGGCGTAGCCGAATTTAAGCTGACTGCCGACAGCATCCTTGCGGATATTGTGGCCGGTGTTAAGCAGTGGACGGACATGACTTTTCTTGTCTGCTGGAAGATCGGCACCGACAAGAAAAGTGGAGGCGATGAGGTTACATTCGCCGAATGCGACAGTCCAATCGATCGAAGATACCATGGCGTAACCCACCTCGCACGCCTCCAGTCAGCTGGAGAAGCGACTGTATTTGTTATTGCCTTGGCAGATTTCCTCCGCATCATGGCCACCGAGGAATAGCGACGCAAGACCGAGTGCCGACTAAGGGACGGTCCTGTTCCAGACCGCCCTTAGTCGCGCTCTTGTAGGTTGGGACAGGAACACCTCCAAGGCCAGATGCCGCCGCCCGAATAGCTGGTCGGCGAGTTGCCGCCTACAAGTCGGTCGTCGCTTAGATGCCCAGCATCTGGCATGTCTGCGCTGCACAGCGTATTCAGCCTGCTGGCGCAATCCTTCATCCCGTGTGCCGTCGACCCGCCCTTCTGGGGAGCGGGCCGCCGCCCGGCCCGCCATGTCAAGCGGACCTTGACGCACGGTCGGGACGCTGGCGGGTCGGGCGGGGGTCTGCTCGGCTTGCCCGGGTCGATGGCAGGCGGGATGGCCTACCGCAACCGCCCACGGACCGCGACCCGCTGGCGGGCCCCGGCCATCCTGGAGCCGGAGCGCCCCCGCCGGAGGCGCCCTAACCGCAGCCCCGCGACCGCCGCCAGCTCGCCGACGCGGCCGGAGGGCGCTCCCCTACGCCGCGCGGGCTCATGGCCGCGCGGCCCGGCCGGCTGCCGCCCCAAACCCGACCCGGCCAACGGCCTGTCGTCATCCGGCGGCCCCTTGGGCTTCCCGCTTTCCGCGCCAGCCGAGGGCACTGGGCATGATCGCCCGGCCATCCCCCGGCCGGGCGATCATGACGCCCTATCGGCGGCGCGTGCGGCCCGTGGCGGGCCGCCTTGAAGACGTACAGAAACTTTGAACCACATCGCCGGCAGCCCGGCCGGCCCTACCTCGGCGGCTGCGTGGCTGCGTCGCCAGACTGCTCCCGCCACTGGCCGCCATCGGCCTGAACGAGCCGCCGCACCATCTGTCGAGCCTCGCCCTCGGTGTCGAACTCCCACCGCAGCACCCTGCCCGTCTCGGAATCACCGGCCCTGGCAACGACCTGCCACCGAACCTCTCGGGCAAGCCACACGTCACGGCGGGTCAGCCGTCCCCAAGTGCCGTTCCACCAGCGTGCGACCAGCTCCTTCGCCACACTCGCGATCGTACAGGTGTACGACTCTCGGCTTTCAAGGTCTAACTCTCACGCTCGTGCGCCTCGACTTGCCTAGTGCGCCTAATGCGAGAATGGCCGGGTGGAAGCTGGCCCCGACCTAACCGCGGAGTGGTGGACGACCTCCGACGTTGCTGCGTACCTCGGCGTCAAGGTGGCGACCGTCAGCAACTACCGGAAGCGGGGCCAGATGCCGGAGCCCGATACGACGGTCGGGCGCACTCACATGTGGCGCCCGAGGCGGGTCATCGAGTGGCACCAGAGCCGGCCTCGTCCTGGTGTTGGCGGTCGGCCTATCCAGGACGGCAACCCGGACGGAGTCAGCTCGCGCTGAGGGTCCGAACCTCGTCAAGGTAGGAGACGGCCTCAGGCTCCTTCGGGTAGCGATCCCGCAGAAGGGTCGCCAGCTCCTTGGAGCACATCAGCAGCGATGGCAGCGATTTGCGGTCGCCACTCAACGCCCTGCGGCCGTACGACACCGCCTGGTCGAGATCCCCGCTGCGCGCTGCCACGACCCCGAGTGTGATCCGGGCTTCCGCGTTGCGCATGGGCTTGCGTTCGGTCCCGTCCGGGTCCGTGGACGAACGGATGACCTCACGGGCGTACATCTCCGCGAGACGGTCCTCACCGGCGATCCGGTAGCAGTCCATCGCGTAGAAGTCGAACTTCGCTGGGTCCACCACGAAGTGATGGTCGGTGTCCTCCGGGTACGGCAACGATTCCAGCAGGGTTCGGCCCCTGTCTAGCGCTGTTTCCACCTGCCGCCTGTCGCCGAGCCGAGCCCATGCCTTAGCGCGCTGCGCCGTCAACTGGACCGCCGCGCCGTCGCGAGCTGCTATTGCCTCGCCGGCTTCGGCGGCTGCGATGACGCCTCGGTAGTCGCCTTGGGTGAGCGCATACCAGGCACGCATCTCGTAGGCCCACCCAGAGATGGCAGCATTTCCCGCTTCGTTGCCCAGCGTCAAGGCGGCCTTGCGGGTGCCCTCGGCAATGCGGCGTAGCCCCATATCGTACTCCACACAGCCAACCAGCAGCGCCACCCATCCTGCGAGACTTAGCACCTCCTGGTGCTGGGCAAGAGTCAGCCGACGATCCATCAAAGCAGTGATCCGGCGAAGCCAAGCCCGGCCCTCCACCCGAAGCTGTTCCGATTCCATGTAGGGGTATTCGCAGCAGAGCCGATCGGCAGTGATTCGGAGTGCTTCCAACGTGGCTGTCGATACATCAGAGCTGCGTAGGCGTGCCAGAATCTCGACAGTCTCCATGCCGGTGCCAGCAATCAGCGCCGCGTCAGCCTCATGAGGTGTCGCGGGCGGGAAGAATGCGGCAGTCACGGTGCCGAACGTTTTCGCAATCAGCGCCTTGTAGAAGCCGTCAGGCTCGGAGCTTCCCGCCTCCCACCGCTTCCAGTTCCGTAGCAGCGTGCTATCGGTCGGAAGCTGCTCGGCGGCGTGCACTCGCATCGCCCGGACGGCCTCTCCCTGTGACCACCCCCGGGCAGTGCGCTCAGCCCTGAGCCTGGTCGCCCAGACGGGTCGGTCGAGGTCCGCAGCCACGTCAGCCATACCGCCAGTATCGCCCCGATCGCGGGGACATGGCGAGGGGACTTGGACCTGTCACCGCAGTGACACCTGTCGTTCTACCGCAGCGAAAGAGATCGTTGTATGTGCCAGCGAAACGCCGAACCGATTCCATCAAGGGTCTGGCGTAGTACCAACTCAGTTGGTACTTTGATGGCAAGGCAGTCATCCAACAAGGGATGCGCCTAGACACAGGAGGTTTGTTGTGAAGCTGTACGTGGACACCGCGAGCAAGCAGGTCCAGGTGACGAAGGACCCGGAGCCGAAGAACGACCAGAACGGTAACCAGCGGTCGGAGAAGAACACTGGCCGGCTCATGTGGTCGACCCAGGTCTTCGTTCTCGACGAGACCGGCGGCGAGATCATCACCATCACCACGGCGGGTGAGAAGCCGAGCGTGACGGTGGGGCAGCTCGTCGCTGTCGAGCAGTTGGAGGCCATTCCGTGGGCGACCAACGGGCGCAACGGCGTCGCGTTCCGTGCCGTGTCGCTGAAGCCGAAGGCTGGCACCTCGGCGGCGAAGTAGATTCCTCGTTCCACCTGCAACTGTGTGAGCTTCTGGTGTCTGACGCGCATCGCGCGTGAAGCGGCCTGAGTCCGCTGTATCTGTTCCGATCTGGTCCGGGAGCGTTTCTGGCTCCTACTCTCCCGGCCCTGGCAACCCGTGGTTGCCGTTCTCGAAAGTGTGGCGCGGGGTCGGTACTGGCTCCTACACCTGCCGGCCCCGTCTGCCCTTCCAACCTGTCTGCCCTCAACGTAGGGAGTGGTTGTCATGCCCGTTTCCGCCATCGTGTTCGCCGTCGTCGCGGCGACCCTCTACGCCGGTCACCAGGTGGCCGATCACGTGTTCGGCCAGTCCGACAAGCAGGCCGCGCACAAGGCCGCGCCCGGCTGGCACGGCTGGAAGCACCTGCTCGGCCACGTCGTGGCCTACCACCTCGTGGTGATCGTCATGCTGACGGTCACCATCGCCGCGCTCGATCTGCCCGTCACCGCCGGCGGCATGGCTGCCGGGTTGGGCTTCTCCGCGATCAGTCACGCGTTCCTCGACCGGCGCTGGCCGGTGCGCTGGCTACTCACCCACACCGCAAGCGCCGACTTCGCCGACCGGCAGGCCCCGATCTGCGGCATGTACCTGGCCGATCAGTCCCTGCACGCGGCGTGCCTGTGGGTGTCCGCGCTGCTCATCGCCTGCCTGTAGAAACCCCATCCCTGAGAACCGGAAGGAGCCCGTCATGGGCCGCACGTACCTGTTCAGCGAGGACGCCAACGGCCGCGTCCGTGAGGTCAAGGTCGACCCGAAGCACCTCGACAAGCAGCTCCGGGAGGAACGCGCCGCCGGGCGCACCCCCACCGTCCTCGACGAGGACGAGCGCATCCGCTTCGGACAACTCACCAACGACCTGAACAACCGCCGCTGACCTGACCGGCGGACAGGAAAACGAGCGCGGGGCCGGTACTGGCTCCTACACCTGCCGACCCCGCTCTCTCCAACCCATCCAGCCCAATCACTTGGGAGGACGTGTCGTGTCCAAGTCTAGCCCTCGCCGCTCCTTCGGACGGAAGGCCAACGGCACCATCACCGTCATCGAGGCCAAGGTCCACCGGTCCTCGGCCCGCAACGCCCGGTTGGCGTTCATCCTCACGGCGGTCATCGTCGGCCTTCTGTCGGCCGTGGTGGCCGCTTCCTCCATCCACCCCATCCTCGCCGTCTTCGTCGGCGCCCTCATCGGGGTTCCCCTCGGCGGCCTGGCCTGGCTGCTCGTGCGCATCTGGCCGGTCCTGCGGCTGCTGTGGTGGTGGACCCCCGAAATCGGGATCACCACCGCCCTTGGTGCCGCCTGGGTGCATCTGGTCAACCACACCTCAACCCCGATCACCCTGCTGGTGGTCGCCCTGGTCGTCGGCGTCCCCGCCGGCCTGCCGGTGTCCCGCCGGTTCCTGGCCGCCTGGACCTGGTGCCTCGTGGTGCGGCACCGGCTGCGCGTGTGCTTCGCGCAGTTCATCATCGCCAACCAGTCCGGCAGCCTGCCGCTCATCCTCTGGGCCAAGCCCACCCCCGTCGGCGAACGGGTCTGGGTCTACCTGCGCCCCGGCCTGTCCCTGGCCGACCTGGAAGGCCGCCTCGACCGCATCGCCGTGGCCTGCCACGCCTCCACCGCGCTGATCGAGCGGGCCTCCGACCGTAACGCCGCCTACCTGCGGTTCGACATCAAACGCCGCGAGGTTCTCACCGCCCAGGTCGGTTCCCCGCTCGTCGACGTCATCGACCCCGACACCCCGGCAACCGAGCGGATCCCGGCCACCGTGCCCACCGCCCTGGACCTGCCCGACATCGACGCCCCCACCGTCACCCTGCCCACCCAGGGCAGACCGGCCGCCAAGAAGCCGCCGGCCACGACCGCCAACGGCAGCAAGCCCGCGGCTTCCACCGCCAGTGACGTCGACGACGTCTCCGACTGGATCTGACCTTCACCCAACCCGGTCGCGGAGAGCCCTGCGGGGTTCGTTCGTGTGGCTCTCCGCGCCCACACCTCGCCCAAGGAGGGCAACCATGACCACCACACCCGCCCCGACGTCGGGGGTTCCGGTGGGGCCTGGCCTGTCGATGTTCGACCCCATGTTCGTCGGCATCGACGAGTTCGGTCACCCCGTCTACATCACCCTCGCCTACCGCAACCTCCTCGCCGGCGGCGAACCCGGCGGAGGCAAGTCCGGTCTCCTCAACACCATCGCGGCTCACGCCGCGCTGTCCGTCGACAGCCGCCTGGTGCTGCTGGACGGCAAGCTCGTCGAACTCGGCCAGTGGGAGGACTGCGCCGACGCGTTCATCGGCCCCGACATCACCGCCGCCCTCGACATCCTCCGCCGCCTCCAATTGGTGATGAACAACCGCTACGCCTGGCTGCGCGCCCACGGCCGCCGCAAACTCACCGCCGCCGACGGCCTGTCCGTCATCACCGTCCTCGTCGACGAAATCGCCTACTACTCCGCCACCGTCGGCACCAAGCAAGAACAGGAAGAGTTCGTCGCTCTCCTGCGCGACCTGGTCGCCCGTGGCCGTGCCGCCGGCATCCCGGTAGTGGCCGCAACGCAGCGGCCGTCGTTCGACATCATCCCCACCTCGCTGCGGGACCTGTTCGGCTACCGGGCCGCGTTCCGCTGCACCACGCCGAACACCTCCAACATCGTGCTCGGGCACGGCTGGGCCGAGCAGGGCTACACGGCCACCGACATCGCCCCCACCAACCAGGGCGCCGCCTACCTCATCGCCGAAGGCGGCACCCCGAAGCGCATCAAGGTCGCCTACCTCACCGACGCCCAGATCGCGGGCATCGCCGACTACGCCGCCTGGATCCGCCGCCCCCGCCCGTTACCGACCCTGATCCCGGACCTGACCCGGGTGGATTTCGAGGTGGCGGCATGACCACCCGCGAACAGGCCTACGCCAAGGCCAACCAGCAGCGTGCCGCCCAGTACGTCGAGATCTGGATCGTCGCCCAACCCGGCGAGATCGCCTCAATGGTCCAGGTCGCCTCGGCCAGCGGCCGACTCGTCTACCTCGGCTCACCCCACCCGGTGGGCGGCGACGACACCCGCCAACGCCGCTACCTGCGGCTCCGCACCCGATAGCAGTCGACGGAACCGGCCTCAGCCGTGGAAAGCAGTCCGGTTCCGCCGACCTCCACCAACAGCCCCGAAAGGACGTGGCTGCCATGAAGGCTACCCAACACCCGACCACCGCAGCTCAGGTCACACCCGCTGACCTGCTGCGGATGGCTGTCCTCTACCTCCGCCGGCACGGCTGGCACCAGGGCACCTACTACGCACCCACCACCGACACCCCCACCCCGGCGGCCTGCGCCGTCGGGGCCATCGGCATGGCCTGCGCGGGACACCCGGTCAAGCACTTCTCCGACCTGCGCACCGACGACCGGCCCACCTACCTCGACGCGATCGCGGCCCTGACCGACTACCTCGACCAGCACTACCCCATCCACCTCGTCGACGACGACGGCTACTGGCTCGACGAACACACCTCCCCCTACTCCTGGAACGACGACCCGGCCTGCACCGCAGAGCACGTCATCGCCGCCCTCGAAGGCGCGGCAAAGGAATGGGATCGCCTCCACACCCAGGAAGGCGGAAACCGATGAACACCGTCAAGAAGACCTTGACACCGCATCTGCCCCGGCAGCGGCGCCGGGACGTCGTCGAGAACGACGCCTTCGCCGCCTTCGCCCGGCGCATCATCCGCGCCCACGGCCGCCGCGTCGCTGACGGCGACGTCGAAGCCCTCCGCGACCTCGTCGCCCTCTCCACCGACCTCGACCGCGCCATCACCGACGCCGTCGTCGGCCTACGCCGGTTCGGCTACTCCTGGGCCGAGATCGGTCAGCGTCTCGGCATCTCGCGGCAGGCCGCCCAGCAGCGCTGGGGAGACCGGCCGTGACCACCTTCACCTACGACCCGGCCAACCCCGCCGAGGAATTCCCCACCTACCCGTTCCGGCTCGCCCCGGACGGGCTGGCCACCCGCCGACAGTTGCGCGCCGCCGGACTCCGGCCCGGAGGGCATCACGCGGTCGCGCAGATCCTCTGGCGTCGCGGTAAGCGCGTCGCCTACCTCTACCGCCTCGACCTCGCCGCACCCAAACGCATCGCCACCCCCGCCCAGCGGGAGGCCATCGCCAAAGCCCTGCTCGCCCGACGGACCTGCCGCGACTGCGGCCAGGTCAAGCCCTACTACATCCCCCGCCGCTACGGCTGCTGCCTCGACTGCCACGGAGGCCACTGATGACCACCACCGCCGTCAACTTCGCCGCGCAGGAGCGGATGACCCCGGACGACTACGTCGTCACCGCCATCGCCCGGGACTTCGCCGCCCGAGGCGAACTGTCCTTCGAACGGTTCCTGTCCGGCTACTACGCCGAAAGCCTGCGCATCATCCACGACGCCCACCTCACCCAGTGCACCGCCGGACCCGAGCAGCACTGCCCCACCTGCAACGGCATCCGCGTCGGCCTCGCCGGACTCGCGGCCGAACAGCGTGCCGTCACCACCGGGCAGGTGCCCCATGACCACTGACCGACCCACCGGTCCGCGTATTGAGGGCCTGGTCCTGGTGCTCATCCTCATCGCCGTCGCCGGATTCGCCGGTGCCGCTTCCTTCACCCACGTCAAAGACTGGACCCTCGCCAACTCCCCGGCGGGGACGGGCGCGTGGTTCGGCTGGGCGAATGCCGTCATCTCCGAGCTGGTCCCTATCGCCTGTCTGCTGACCATCCGCCGACGCCGCCGCACCGGCGCGCCCATCGGCTACCCGCTGTTCCTGCTCATCGCCGCCGCCAGCCTCTCCCTCGCCGCACAACTCGCGGTCGCCAAACCCGGCATCTCCGGCTGGCTCCTGTCCGCCGTCCCGGCCCTGGCGTTCATGGCCCTGGTCAAACTCGTCCTCGCCCCCGCTCCGACGGGGCAGAGCAGCACTGCGCCGGCCGAACCCATCCGCGTCCAGGTGGCCGAGCAGGTCACCACGGAGCCGGTACCACCGGCCGCCATCACCCCGGCCGCCGAGCCGGAACCCGTCACCAAACCGACCATTGCGCCGGAACCCGTCTCCGCACCGGCCGAGCCGGTCGACGTCCCTGTCCCCTCTCATCTGCTGCCAATGGCCCGGTTTGCCGCCGTGCAGCACGAACAGGCCACCGGCCAACCCATCACCCCGGCCGAGCTGGCCGACCGCCTCGACGTCACCCCACCCGTCGCCGGACAACTCCTGACCACCATCAGTGGTGGTGCCCGGTGAGCATCCACACTGTCGACGTCGTGCAGCTCCTGCACACCTGCCCGGCCGAGCCGGAGCCCCACCCCTACGACATCCGCCGGACCGTCATCGACGTCATCGACGGCGGGCCCTGCCGCAACCCGGTCACCATCCGCTGCGGCGACATTGTCACGCAGATCCCGTGCCGACGGCACGAACCGACCAAGCGCCAGTGCGGTGCCTGCCGGATCATCGTCATCGAACGCACCATCACCAACCTGCACCCCGTTGGGGTGGCCGGTTGATGGCCTCGACGCTGGACCTCACCCCCCGCGCCTCCGTGGCCCGGGGGGTGGGCTCGAACGCCGATGTCCCACCCGTCTACAGCTGGACCGCTGCCGGGGCCGCGTTCGAACGCGCCACCCGACCCGACTACTACGGCTGGCTCGAACACGTCCGCGCCGCCGCCGGCTGCACGCGTCCCATCCGCCTCGCCGGGCAGATCCTGACCGTCGAGCAGGCCACCGGCCGGGTCCTGGACTCCCGGCACACCGACGCCATGCCCGACGCCGCCATCTACACCGCCTGCGGCAACCGCCGCGCCACCGTCTGCCCCGCCTGCGCCCAGACCTACCAACGCGACGCCTTCCAGCTCCTGCGGGCGGGTTTGGTCGGCGGCAAAGGCGTGCCGGAGTCCGTGGCGTCGCATCCGGCGGTGTTCGCGACGTTCACCGCGCCGTCGTTCGGCACCGTCCACGCCCGGGTCGTGAGGCGGCACACCTGCCGCAACCGACGCCGCTGCGACTGCCGCGCCGAACCCTGCCACGCCCGCCGCGACACCGGACTCTGCCCCCATGGCCGACACGCCGTCTGCTGGGCACGCCACGAAACCGGCGACACCACGCTCGGGCATCCGCTGTGCCTGGACTGCTACGACCACGACCACCAAGTCGTCTGGAACATCTTCTCCGGCGAACTCTGGCACCGCACGAAGCAAGCCGCCGAACGCTGGCTCGCGAAACTCGCCCAACGCCGCGGCGTCCCTCGCGTCGAGGTGGTCACGGCCTCCGGCAAGACGCGCAAGGTCGCCCCGGTGCGGCTGTCGCCCGGGAAGGTCGCCGAACTGCAAGCGCGGGGAGCGGTGCACTTCCACGCCATCGCCCGCCTCGACGGCGTCGACCCCACCGACCCGCAAGCGATCGTCCCCCCGCCGGCCGGGTTCACCGTCGACGACCTCATCGACGCGCTGCGCCACGCCGCCCGGCAGATCGCCTTCCACACCCCGCCCCACCCCGACCGGCCCGACGGATGGCCCATCGCCTGGGGCAACCAAGTCGACCTGGAACCGATCGCCACCGACGGCTCCGGGGAGGTCACCGATGGCATGGTCGCGGGCTACCTTGCCAAGTACGCCACCAAAAGCACCGAGGCCACCGGGCACACCTCCACCCGCCTGACCGCCGACACCATCGGCGACTACGCCGACCCCGACGGCGACCACACCGCCCGCCTCATCGACGCCTGCTGGCGCATCGGCCGACCCATCACCACCCCGGCCCCACTAGCCGACCGGCCCCGGGAACCCCGACCACGGCCCGGCTTCGTCCACCGCTGGGAATGCCCCGACTGCGGCACCCACACCCGCTACCCCGCCTGCCCCACCTGCACCGCCGCGCGTCAAGCCGCCCTTGACACCCAACCGACGAAACCAGCAACGGCCAACCCTTACACCCGGCTACGCCGATGGGCGCACATGCTCGGCTACGGCGGCCACTTCCTCACCAAAGCCCGCCGCTACTCGGTCACCTTCCGGCTCCTGCGCGACACCCGCGTCGCCTTCCGGCGCCACGAGCACCAGGACCACAACCACCCCGATGCCAGCGGACCGCCCGCCGAGCAGGTCGACGAGGACACGACGCTCATCGTCGGCACCCTCACCTTCGCCGGAGTCGGCTGGCACACCTCGGGTGACGCGCTCCTCGCCAACACCGCCGCCGCTATGGCACGCGAGCGACGAACCACCGGCCGCGAAGAACTCGCCCACGAACTCGCCACTACCTCGGCCGGTATCGCGCCGGCCGCCGCTTGATCCCGACAGACCGAGGAGGTCACCCGTCATGAGCACCACCGCCCACCCCAATCCGGTCGTCCGGCTCGTCCCTCGTACCGGGACCGTCGTCGTCGAGCCGGTCACCTACACCGTCCGCGAGGTCGCCAAGCTCCTCGGCATCTCGCTGGGCAGCACCTACGCCCTCGTCCGCGACGGCACCATCCCGGCGACCCGCCTCGGGGGCCGCTGGCTGATCCCGCGTGCCCGGTTCCACGCCTGGCTCGACGGCGTCACCGAACAGCCCGCCGCCACCGGCACCGAGCATGGCCGGAGGCGCTGATGGGTTTCGTCCGCAAGACTCCGGCCGGTACCTTCCGCGCCTGCTGGCGTGATCCTGCCGGTGGGCAGAAGTCCAAGAGCTTCCGCACGAAGCGGGAGGCCAATGCCTTCCTCGCCGAGGTCGAGGGAAGCCTCAATCGGGGCACCTATGTGAACCCGCACGCCGGTCGTACCCGTTTCGGTGACTTCGCTTCGCAGTGGCTCGCCACCCGGGCGGTCGAGGCCCGTACGACTGAGCGGACTGTCTCCATGCTTCGCACGCACGTCCTGCCGAAGTGGGGTGACTGGCCGCTCGGGAAGGTTGACTTCATGTCGGTGCAGGAGTGGGTGACCGGTCTCGGTCGGG